>CAVRLF010000021.1:0-299393 GCA_963721975.1 uncultured Alphaproteobacteria bacterium | reverse complement strand
GCGTGCCCAAGGGCGTCGTCTTAAGCCACACAAACATGCTCGCGAATGTAGCGCAAGCCGCCGCGCGGATCGACTTCGGCCGCGAGGACAAGGTTTTCAACGTGCTCCCGGTGTTCCACTCCTTCGGGCTCACCATCGGCCTCGTGCTGCCTCTCGTCTCGGGCGTGCCTGTCTTTCTGTACCCCTCGCCGCTGCATTACCGGTTCGTCCCGGAACTCGTCTACGGCTCCAATGCGACCGTCTTGTTCGGCACCGACACCTTCCTGGCGGGGTACGCGCGAACAGCTAACGCTTACGACTTCCGCTCAATCCGCTATATCGTCGCGGGCGCTGAACCCGTCCGGCCAGCGACGCGCACGCTTTACATGGAGAAATTCGGCCTTCGCATCCTGGAAGGCTATGGCGTCACCGAAACCGCTCCTGTGCTTGCGCTTAATACGCCCATGTTCAGCCGCTCGGGCACGGTGGGCCGGGTTTTGCCGGGGATCGAAACGCACCTGGAGCATGTCGAAGAAGTCGCCGATGGCGGGCGCCTTTTTGTGCGTGGACCAAACGTCATGCTCGGCTACCTCAAGGCGGATAAGCCCGGCGTGCTGGAGCCTGTGAGCGACGGCTGGCACGACACAGGCGACATCGTGACCATCGATCGCTCTGGATTTGTCACGATCAAGGGCCGGGCGAAGCGGTTCGCCAAAATTGGCGGCGAAATGGTTTCGCTCGCCGCCTTGGAAGAGCTTGCGTCGCAATGCTGGCCCGGCACACTATCGGCCGCCACCGCGCTTCCTGATGCGCGCAAGGGTCAACGGCTTGTCCTCCTCACGCAAGAGAAAGAGGCAAGCCGCGCCGCCTTCCTGCAATTCGCGAGAGCAAAGGGCGCCGCCGACTTCATATTCCTTCGGAGGTGCTGGTGGTGGAGGCCGTGCCGCTGCTTGGATCTGGCAAACTCGATTTTGCGGGGGTCACGAAGCTTGCTGAAGCTCGATGTGCGATCCCCCATGCGTAAACCTCAGAAGCGGTGAGGCCAGCCGGTAAGGAGCGGCAAGTTCATTCGTGACCTGCCGGTCCGGTAAGTCGAGGCGCTCAGGCATGCAACGAGACCTCGGCACGGTGATGGGGGATTTCCTGACGCACAAATGAATAATTATGGCCAGTTCTCTCCTCGAACTCGGCAATGTAAGCATCAACGGCTTTTGTCCATGGAGTTTGACCGAACAGTTTGTCACGAAGATATTTTTTCCAGACCATTCTCACTTTAGGATTCTCAAGGAAGTTCTTGCGATAACCAGTGATTATTGAATAGCGCTCTCCGCTAATCCTATAAAAGGCATGACCGGCATCCATGCTTGCATGAATGAATATCAATTCGTCGGGCGTGATGCCGTCTTTGATGAGATCATCAGGCTCTATTCCAAGTATTCTCAGAAGACTGTGATCCTGCATAACCATCGCATTCGTTCTGTTCAATAGATCATGATTAGCAATCCAGCCTTGCATATACCTTTGCCGTTCCAGAGCAAGCCTGGAAAATATTACCGATAAGATAGCGGCACATGCGGAAAATATGCTAATTAAAAGGGTGATATCGTCTTTTAGGTCCATGTTATTTATCAACCGAGTTTGAAAGCGATTAAATTCAATCGAAGCCATGATGGGATTTATCGGTGGCTTCATGCTGAAGATGCTTCAGGCTAGGTATGAATTTGCGAGAAGCGAACTTCAGCGGAGGCGAAGGATCAGTTCCTCCGCTGGCCGGAAAGCAAGCTGGAACGGCGCGAGATGGCGTCGACTTCGCATTTAGCCCTTGGCGGCCGGAGCCGCAACTGCGCATTCTTCGCAGGCTGTCGCGCAAGCATCACCTTCACGCCAACCGGATACAAAATCACCGGGAGCATGGTGCGTTTGCGTGCGTCCGTGTCCTCCTTTTGTATGCATGGCGCGGCTTTAGCATCTGCGTGTCAATTTCTTCCTCTCACTTGCGTCCGCATTCCTTCTCCTTCTAGATCTTCAGTGAAAGCTCCTTGCCGCCCGGTTAACGAGAGCTCCAGCCTTTATAATTGCGGGAAAAATACTGAACGGGACGCAATTGCAGCGACCTGCGCCGCACTTGTATTGGCTGCGCGCGAGCGTTAACTCGCGAAGCCACAACATAATTAACGGACTTTTGCTCGTCCCAGTAAAGAAAAAAATTCCGGCATTAAGTTCTATTTAATGGGGTCATTGATTAACCATAAAAATGATCGTTTTTTCAATAACTTACGTTATCCCTATCCCTGTCAGGTCAAAAGGCGCAATAGTCCATATTTTCCGCCGAATAAACGATTTTTTAAGGATCACCATGGCGGGAAATAATTCCGGCGCATCCCTGTTAACCGTCTTCGCGTTAACGCCCGGCGCGGCGACGAACCGTTTACCATTAAGGCATGCGGCGGGCGCCGTCCAAGAGGACGATCGGCCAGCTTCCTGCGTTCAAGCCGTGGACACGGGCGTCGCCCCCGCTGCGTGCCGGAAATTGCGTCGCTGCCCGTTCCGATTTTGCGTACGCCGCGCTCGTTGCTTGGGCGGCTCACGCCCGACACCGAAATTATGAAGTCGGACGTGAACCGCGAATATCGGGGGCGTAATATTGATCCGGGCCGATTATGTTTGGAGCGCGAATTTTTGGCGTCCCTTCTCCCAGCCAGCGCGCCCTGGCGTGCTGGCAACTCGAAGAGATCGCGCTTGTATTTTGCTCTTATTATCAGGCGCTTACCCCTCACCCGGGTCGCAAGCGACCCGGCCTCTCCCCGTGGGAGAGGCGGTGTTGCGATTTAATATATCACCGTGCCTGATCTATAACTCGGCCGTGTGGTCTGCATGGACGATGCCAGATGCCGAAGCGGAACGACCCGAAGCCAGGATACCCAGGCAAGCATGCACCTGGGTATCTGATGGTGATGGCACGCCGATTTAGCGGATGCAAACCGGCCTTCCTCACCACCGGCTCGGCTTAAGATAGCGGCAGGACTTTCCGGCCATAGACCGCATTTGCCAATGTAGCGGTGGCAATATACCAGGCGATCAAGCCTACGATAAAGATTTCCCAGCCTGCCAGCGCCGCTGGCACAAATCCGAGGGTGACGCCGTCGAGCAGCAGGAACGCCAGCAGCAGCAACCAGAACAAGACTGCCAAGTACTTACCCACACCCTGGACCGCGATGCAGAAGGAAAGTGTGAAAAGCGTCCACACGAAGAAGAAACCAAATTCGTCCATAGCACCCGCTTTGAGGCCTGCGTTCGGATGCACGTACAGCAACGCGTACAACGACCACCAAAAGGCGCCGTAACTCATGAAGGCGGAGCCACCGAAGATACTTCCTTTCCGAAGGTCCACGACCCCCGCAACGAATTGCGCCGTCCCCCCGAAGGCGATAGCCAATGCCAGTGTCGGCCCGGCGCTCCAATAGCCCACATTATGCAGGCCTGTCGCCATTGTGGTGGTGCCGAAACCCATCAGCCCGACGACTGCCGGATTGGCCCACCATTCCTTGTACATTCCCGCTTCTATGACTTCTGGCATTTTTTTGTCCCTCTCCGTTAAGTGGCTGTTTGTGATCTTTTTTGAACGCCGAGGCTTTCAACGCGAATTCTGTCAATTCTTGGGAACGCTGCTGCCGGGAAGGCTTACCGATCGGGTTTGAGAAGCGAGGACCTCAATCTACGTTGTTTTTCTCGATGCGGCGTTTGCGAATAGGGCCGGAAAAGCAGTCAGGCAGGACGATAGCGACTCTGCGTTTACTCATAAAAATGACTATGCCAAAATATTGTGCTTCCCGGACCGGCAACTAGCAATACATCCCTTCGTAGGCAGAGAAATGAAGTGGAAAGATCCCTCGATCGCGGGTTGTTTCCTCAACCTGGCCCAAGGGCAGGCTTCGGGCATTCGGCGGCTCTGGGATCGAAGCGGCGGCCGCCCGTCGATTTCCGAACCGGCACTAACCCTAAGTTCTGGGACGGCGACCGAATTTCCTGTTGTTTCTCAATCGCTTGCGATGAGACCGTAGAACCGTGCCGTCTCAATCTCTACGCCGGAGGACCCTACACATTTTGTGCAGATTTTACCTGATTCGCGCCTTCACAGCCTGAAGTCATAGGGCAGCGACACATGGCGACATCCGGACGGTCATTTTGAGCTCCGGCATCGCATAAGATACTGTAAAATAATGGTTATTTTTGAGATCTTGCGACAAACTGTCCAGGAACTTAGGACTAACCCCAACTGCAGAATAAAGGCGTTTCACCAACCCTCATGTTTCGAGGTCGAACTGCCCCAGTTGTTCAATGCACATCAATGGCGCAACGAGGCGTCGAGGAGATCTTGAATGGACGAAACAATGATAGACGGCGCGGCCATGGGGCGCCTGGCGAAGGCTCTCGTTTTCATTTGCGGTGCGGCACATCCCGCAACGGTTGCCCTTCAGGCAGCTGCCGCGAGTGGCTCCGAGCGGGACATCAAAAAGGCTCGTGCGCAATTTCTGAAATTGAAGCCCGGTGAGCGCAAAGCCGCGCTGACCATGCTCGCCGAATGACGTCATGGCTGCTCGTAAGGCAAGATCGACGCGCAGGGCTAACCAAAGCCAGGAGCGAAAGCGAGGCCCGTCGCGCCAACAGCTCCGTAGTCTGATGATTTAAGTCATTGATATAATGGTGATCCCGGAGGGGCTCGAACCCCCAACCCCCTGCTTAGAAGGAAGCTAAAAGCGGGTTACGTCGCTGATTTAACAGGGAAAAGGTTGTCCAAGGCGTTTCTAAAATGTTCTGAGGAATCAGTATGAGGCTTGCGGGTTTGGACAACGCTTTATGGCTTATTTCAACAAGATTGGTGGTCAGTAACTCTGACCGCCTTTCCCGAAAAACTTATCCATGATCTTGAGAATTTTTTCAGATGCAATTTGGCGCGTACGATGCTCGATAGGCCCCTCGTCATCCTTCATTTTTTCAGAAAAAAATAGAAGGTTGGAAACTGGAATATCAAATAGCTCTGCGTACTTTTCCAGAACTTTCAACGTTGGAGTTTTTTGTCCATTCTCAATTTCAGAGAGATAGGATTTTGAAAGTTCGAGTTGAGAGGCAGCTTCGCCTAAGCCAAAGCCATGAAACTCCCTTACCTTTCTCAGTGCGTTGCCCAGCATTTTCAATTCCTACTTTGGTTATGCTAGGAGGCATCGGCAGTAGTCCTCGGACCATGTTAGTTGCCGAAAAGCTTATCGATTAGCCATGAGATGTGATCAATTATAGAGTTGATCAACCGCAAGAGCTTATCGATTTTACCTGCAATCCAAATTGTTACCTGCGCGATATGGATTAGAAATCGCAAAGCCAGAGAAACTAATCTCTGCCTGCGTGAGCGAACCTGCTTGGATGGGCGTGTATTCATGATCTTCGTCCTCTTTCTTAGTCTGAAGGACGACTACCGATGGCCTCACCTAGCATTTCTGCTTGGGCGGAGCGTCGTGAGACGCTCCACCCTTTTCACCACAACGTCTAAGGAACGTTATGACAGACTGATATGGGGTTCATGCTTACCTCCTTTGCTAATTCGCGCAAGAGAGGTTCGCTCACAGCGAACAACATAGTGCAATTAAGCGCGTTCGCCAACAGCGAACAACGGTCACTTCCATTATACTTTGGTATAATGGTGTGCTGTCTTGCCTAGTGTCGCTCTAGGCAGAGCGCCAGCTTAGCTGTTTTTGAGTGCTTCGATTGCCTTGATGCATTCATCAACTTGATGGCATGCCCCTGCGTCCATGCCTTGGCTGTAGGCGTCATCGCCTACGTGTTTCCATGCTGCTGAAGCACAAGCGTCTATCGCCTCCTCCAGCACCGCGTTGCGGGCGTCGGCGTAAGGAGTGTCGGTAATGGAGCTAGGCGGATTTCCTAAATGCCTATGCATCCTGCCGCATTTCGTGCATTGGCAAAGGTCGTTGTTTTCCATTTTAGCCGCCTCTTGGATTTGGATAGTTTAAGTCCTGAGATGGCTTTATCGCTTCGCGGTATAACGCCCACATATCGTCCCATGCTTCGCGTGGCGTTCTCCCGCAGCTTGTGACGCCCATGCGCCTGCACCACATGCCGCGCCAAAAGGCCATCCTAGGTTTAATCATGCTTGCCACCGTGGGCGTCGAAAAAGGCTCGCAGGATGGAATCCTCCCACTTTAATCAAGCGTTCCGCCCGCAAAGAATTGTCTCCTATGTTCGACAGATCGGTTTCCATCCGAAAAACCAAACACGGTCAAGCTTGATATCGCATCAACCCATTTAATTCATGTCATGCATAACAAGAATCTCATGAGTGAATGCTCTCAAGTTATATCTTATTACCTAAGTAATTAAATTTTGTTTTTGCACAGCTTATCCCGTGTGACAATTTTGCTCGCGTTAGAAATGATTGTACAATCTTGCATCTGCGCAGGTCTCTGATTCTACGTGGCTTTTCTCCGCTGGACAGTGGAGTTTGTACAACCCCTGTCCGAATCTTGTACAACCGTTCCGTAGTCTGACGATCTAAGTCATTGATATAATGGTGATCCCGGAGGGGCTCGAACCCCCAACCCCCTGCTTAGAAGGCAGGTGAGGCTGAAATCTTACGCTTCTTAGTGCAACTGTCTTTTGTCATATAATCCTCTGAGTTGATTGACGAAAGCGCCATAAATTGGTACCGTGACGTTTCATAGGATTCCGTGGAAGCGCATGCTTGTTTGGAACCTCAGTGGAACCTTGGAGGAGGTATCATGGCGAAGATTCTCTCCACGGATCGCGGATGCCATCTCTCAAAACCTGGCGATGGTGGAACCCAGCTCGACTATTCGATTCAAGGCGAAAGAGGTTTGCGCCTTCGCGTTAGCGCAAACCGTCACGGTCATGTCGTAAAAAGTTGGAGCCTACTTTATCGCCGAAAGAGCGACGACAAGAGATGCCGCGTCCACGTCGGAAGCTACCCCGAAATGTCTCTCGCGCAAGCTCGTGTCGAAGCGCGGAAGCGGCTCGGGGAGGTCTCGTCGGGTGCGGACCCGGCAGCAACAATAAGGCTTCAACGGGAAGCGGCCACTTTCGCTGAAATGGCCAATAACTGGCTGGAGCAGTACGCGAAACAAAGGCGCAAGAGCTGGCGCGAGAGCGAACGAATGTTGAAACATGATATTCTGCCCAGGCTGGGCGCACTCAAAGTCGATGCCATCACGAAACGCGATGTCTCTGCAGCCGTTGGCGTGATTGTGGCTCGGGGCGCGGGTACTCAGGCTAACCGATGCCTATCCTTGACCAGGACAATCTATGCTTGGGGAGAGCGCAATGGGTATACGAACAGTAATCCTGCTCTTATAGATAAGCCGGTCAAAGAGGAGGAAGGAGAGCGCATACTAAGTATCGCGGAGATAAAGACCTTATGGGCGAGCCTCGACGCATTTGTAGAAAATCGGGAACTCGATCCAATCTTTACCGATATTCTGCGTCTGTGCCTGCTTTTGGGGCAGCGTGTTAATGAGATCGCTCGAGCGCCGAAGGCCGAGTTCGACCTCGATGCAGCTACATGGAACCTCCATCCGAATCGGACGAAAAATGGCCGGGCTCATCGTCTGCCGCTTCCCGACCTTGCTTTGACTTTGTTTCAGAGGGCGTTCGCGAGAACGGAACAGTCCGCCTTTGTGTTCAAAAGCCCCGCAAGGGTTGCTGACCATACCTTGACAGACAAAGCCGTTAGTCATGCATGGCGGCGGGTCCGCGCGTCGATAGGACTTGGCGATGTCACCGTCCACGATTTCCGGCGTACTTTCGGGTCGCTCGCCGGTGATGCCGGATTCGACGATTTCCAAGTGGGCTTAGTCTTAAATCATCGGAGCGGGCGCTCGAAAGTCACCTCGATCTATAACCGCTCCACCTATGATGAACCTAAGCGAAACGTTCTTGAAGCTGTGGAGCAAAAAGTCCTAGAGGCTGTCAAGTGCTAGCAGCCGAGCAATCTTGAGAACACAGTTACGAGATGCGATTCGGGCATTTTGTCGTGAGATTCCTCGTCAGCCTGCTGGCTTGTCGAAAACTCCCGAGTAAGCTCAAGTTGATCTCAAAGCGAACTGGACGTCCGGTTTCTTATGACGGACGGTGGCGCGTTCCATCGTGTAGCCATGAAGCGCGATGTCCTCGACTTTAAGGCTTATCGCATCGCAATCGCGAAGCTTGCTTTCGATGGCGAGGTTGAAGAGCGCCAGGTCGCGCATCTTGCGCTGCATGTTCAGCTTCGTGCGGATCGCCCAGACATGTTTAGGGGCGGTTTTGGTCCGACGAGTTTACCTTTGTTCCACGGCGGGCGGGCGGCCGGCATCGCATTCATGCTTTGAATGGGGCCACGCTGTCTTCCATTTCGGTTGGGGGAGACTTCAGGATGATGGACGAAAGCTTGGAGGCGGTTAGCCATCCTTCTCCGAGTCGAGTTCATTATCTTCCACACAGCAGATTGCAATCCCTACTGGGTACCATTACTATCATGACAGACGACTTTGAGTGGGACCGCGCCAAGGCAGCCGCCAACTTCAAAAAGCACGGCGTGAAGTTTGAGCACGCGGTTACCGCCTTCGAGGATCCGTTCGCACTTGTCGAACTCGATGAGAGCGAGGACTACGGGGAAGACCGCTTCCTCCTAACGGGCCGGGTTGGGGACGGCATTTTGGTGGTTGTGTACACCGAACGCGAAGAGCGTGTTCGCATTATTTCGGCGCGAGAGGCGACAGACTATGAAAGACGAAACTATCATCGTGCGGCGCACGAGGACTGACCGGAAGCTTGTCCGCAAACTTGCCGATGGCCGGGAAAAAGCGCTGCCGGATCCCGGGCCGCTCCCTAAGCACAGTGACGAGGCCATCGAAGCCGCTGCCCTTTCGGATCCCGACAACAAGCCGCGCACTCCGGAACGCGAGAAGAAGCTGCGGCGTATCCCTCAGGTAAAAGTGATGCGAAGGGCCTTGGGGCTTACGCAGGAGGAGTTTGCAGCTCACTTTCATATCCCTCTCGGCACGCTCAGGGATTGGGAACAGGGCAAGAGCGAACCCGACACCTGTGCGCGAGCCTATCTTAGGGTCATTGCGAGAAATCCCAAGGCCGTCACAGACGCGCTTGAGAGCGCGCTGTGATAGGAGCAACCCGGCCTTGCTGACGCCTACCGTAAGGGGCGAAAAAGCTGCCGCGCCCGAACGCATTGCGAAAATCCCGGCGCTGGTTACAAGTTCTCGCGCTTGCAAAAATCTCTTCGGCTGTTGGAGAGTAAGCGGCCTTGGTGATATTGCTCAATAAAACTCGGCCCATGTGACCGAGACTGGTCGTGGCGCGTGAGTTGGTGCCAGCTTGGTCATGACGACGAGATGCATTAACGGACATAGGGGCCGCTTTCCGATCAGCCTTCGCCATTTCCCAATTCAGAGGACAGCACTACCTCGCGCAGCGGACATCGTCATTCGGCGCGATCGGCCATGCTCAAGCAAGGGTTGGATAAGCTGCTCCTCACCCGGTAGCCGAAGGAATTGCTGCAATTGCGAAAAATAGAAACTTGGGCCATGTATGGACGGCTCCAGGCTGTCAAGGGTTTCTCGCACGGGTGCAGCATCGGTCGGGGCAGCCATGTGTTCGGCCTATTCATGCGGCTCACACAAGGCCGCTGGCCATAATGCCTTCCGCGGATCGGGTCCCGGTCAATAGCACGCATTCGACAATGCCGTGGCCCAAGTGGGGTGTCCCGATCGCCAGATCGACCAGTCCTGCATTACATGCTGTCTGCCCTTTCCAACCGTTCTTACAACGCCTTCCCGGCGCTATCTCATTCGCCGCCGCAGCAGGCTATCTCGCGAGCGCGACTGGTTCTTTGTAACTCTCGCCCTTGGCCATCATGGCCCAAGCCATCCTGGCGAGCTTGTTCGCGAGCGCGATCGCCGCGACTTTGATCGGCCGCCGGTCCATCAAAGATGTCAGCCAAGGCCGGTGTCTCGCGCCGTGTGTTTTTACAAACCGAATGACGGCGAGCGCGCCGGCGCAGAACAGGGATCGGATATACCGGTCGCCAGCCTTGGTGATATTGCCGAGCCTCTCCCGGCCGCCGCTCGAATTTTGCTTGGGAACAAGCCCGATCCAGGCTGCGAAATCCCGGCCTGAGCGGAACGCTTTCGGATCGGCGACGCTGGCAACAAGAGCGGTCGCTAACGCAGGTCCAACGCCGGGAATGGCATCCAGCCGTTTGCTGAGCTCGCTTGATCGATGCCACTCGAGAAGGCGCCGGTCGAGAATCCGGATCTGCTCCTTAAGAGCTTGAGCCTGAAGGCTGAGCGTCATAAGGCAGGCGCGCATGAGACCGGGGATGCGCCCATCTTCATCGCTTCTGACAAGAGCAATCAAGGCATCGACGCCTCGTCGGCCAACGGGAGCGACGATCCCGAGTTCGGCGAGATGCGCTCTGATCGAGTTTGTGGTCGCAGTCAGCTGACGGACGAGCAGATGCCGCGTCCGATGCAAAGCCAAGCCGGCTTGCTGCTCAGGAGATTTAATCGGCACGAAGCGCATATTGGGCCGCTGCACGGCTTCGCAAATCGCTTCGGCATCAGCCGCGTCGTTCTTCTGGCGTTTGACATACGGCTTCACGTAGGCCGGCGGCATGAGCTTTACTGAATGCCCGAGCGCCGTGAGCTGCCGCGCCCAATAATGGGAGGAGGCGCAAGCTTCGATGCCAACCAGGCACGGCGGCAACTTCATAAAAAACGGCAGAACACGACCGCGCTTCAACTGCTTCCTGATAACCACTTTGCCTGCCGCATCAATGCCGTGAACCTGGAAAACAGACTTCGCGATGTCGAGACCGATGGTCGTGATCGTTTTCATGTGGCTCCCTCCGAATCGTGGTCGCCTCATCGGCAACCACCTCGTTGGCGCTTCCGCGCCGGTGGAAGGAGCCGTCCACAGCATCAATTGCGGACGTCACCATCGGCCATTCGCGCCCTATGACCTATGGCGGCTGAGCGTATCCGGGAGCGGAAATTCCCATTGGCCAGTCAAACCGCGTGTTCGCGCCGCGGTCTCTGCGGCGAGTTTTGGCCGAGAAGCAGGGCGCGGAATTCGTGTGCCGCGCTTGACATTCGCTTGTCCGTCCGGTGCACCACGTACCAATGACGGATTATCGGGAAGCCCAAAGCGGGCAGGACAACAAGGCGTCTCGTCTCGAGCTCTAGCTCAATAGTTTGGGCAGGCACGACGCCGAGACCCAACCCGGCCTGAACCGCCTGTTTGATCGCTTCGTTCGTACTGAACTCGCAGCCGGGCGCGATACTCGACGCCGAGTTCCGCGAAATATCGCTCCATCGCGGCGCGAGTGCCAGAGCCAGGCTCGCGAACAACGAGGATCTCCTCGCCAAGTTGAGCCGCCGACAACATCGTTTTCGCTGGCAAGCTTATGGCTCGGCGCCGCGATCACGACGAGAGGATTGTCCATGAACCGTTCCGCTACCAGGTCGACGCCGCTGGGGGGCTGCCCAGTAATGGCGAGGTCCGTGCGGTTATCGGCGAGCGCCGAGAGCACTGCTTCACGGTTCTCCACGGTAAGGCTGATGCGGACACCTGGATGCTTTTCGCTGAAGGCTGCGATAAGCGGCGGCAGGAAATAGTTCGCCGTGGATACGACCGCGAGCCGCAGAATACCTCGCTCCAAGCTGCGTAACTGATCCATAGCCGCGTTGAGGTCGACCATCTTGGCCGCAATGGCTTGGGCATGGCCGCGCAGCTCGTGGCCCGCTTCCGTCAGAAACAGCCGCTTGCCGATCTGGTCGATGAGCGGCAACCCGATTTGCTCCTCAAGCTGCTTGATCTGCATCGACACGGCGGGCTGCGTCAGGTGAAGCTCAGCCGCCGCCCTGGAGACCGAGCTGTGCCTGGCGACGGCCTCGAAGATGCGGAGCTGACGCAAGGTGATGTGCATTGCAATGTCCCGAGCATGGAATTCCCAACTATAGCAAAACATTTGCGGGTTTGCATGAGCGCTCCACGCTCCCGCTGATGCTAGCATAAAGATTACTGAATTTTTTTCTGTCTCCGGCCCGCTTACTCTCCTCTCAAGGCAGCAATAGCAAGTCAAACGCCGAGGAAGTTTCTGAAAGGCGAGGAGAAAGCTGTGTCAGCAAAGACTTATCAGGCCGGTGTAAAAGATTACGCCAAGTCATACTGGACTCCTGACTACGTCCCTCTGGACAGCGACCTGCTGGCGGTCTTCAAAGTCGTAGCGCAGCAGGGCGTGCCGCGTGAAGAAGCGGCCGCGGCAGTCGCCGCAGAGTCGTCCACCGGCACATGGACGACGGTCTGGACCGACCTGCTGACCGACCTCGATTACTACAAGGGCCGCGCCTACCGGATCGAGCCGGTGCCCGGCGATGCGAACGCCTTCTACGCCTTCATCGCCTACCCGCTGGACCTCTTCGAAGAAGGATCCGTGGTGAACGTGCTGACCTCGCTCGTCGGCAACGTCTTCGGCTTCAAGGCCGTCCGCAGCCTGCGGCTCGAAGACATCCGCTTCCCCCTTGCCTATGTGAAGACGTGCGGCGGCCCGCCCAACGGCATCCAGATGGAGCGCGACCGGCTGAACAAGTATGGCCGCCCGCTTCTCGGCTGCACGATCAAGCCCAAGCTCGGCCTCTCGGCGAAGAACTATGGCCGCGCCGTGTATGAATGCCTGCGCGGCGGACTCGATTTCACGAAGGACGACGAGAACATCAACAGCCAGCCGTTCATGCGCTGGCAGCATCGCTTCGAGTTCGTGATGGAAGCGGTGCTGAAGGCCGAAGCCGAGACCGGCGAGCGCAAGGGCCACTACCTCAACGTGACCGCGCCGACGCCTGAGGAGATGTACAAGCGCGCGGAATTCGCCAAGCAACTCGGCGCGCCGATCATCATGCATGACTTCCTCACGGCGGGCTTCACCGCCAACACGGGCCTCGCGAACTGGTGCCGCGAGAAGGGGATGCTGCTTCACATCCACCGCGCGATGCACGCCGTGCTCGACCGCAACCCGCTATCACGGCATCCATTTCCGCGTGCTGACGAAGTGCCTGCGCCTGTCCGGCGGCGACCATCTCGCATTCCGGCACCGTCGTCGGCAAGCTCGAAGGCGACCGCGAGGCCACGCTTGGCTGGGTCGACCTCATGCGCGAGCCCTTCGTGCCCGAGAACCGGGCGCGCGGCATTTTCTTCGACCAGGACTGGGGCGCGATGCCCGGCGTGATGCCGGTCGCGTCGGGCGGCATCCACGTTTGGCACATGCCGGCGCTGGTGACGATTTTCGGCGACGACTCCTGCTTGCAGTTTGGCGGCGGCACGCTGGGCCATCCCTGGGGCAACGCCGCAGGCGCGCATGCCAACCGCGTGGCGATGGAGGCCTGCGTCGAGGCGCGCAACCAAGGCCGCCAGGTCGAGCGCGAAGGCCGCGAAATCCTCACCGAGGCCGCCCAGCACTCCCCCGAACTGAAGATCGCGATGGAGACCTGGAAGGAGATCAAGTTCGAGTTCGACGTAGTCGACAAGCTCGACGTCGCCCGCCAGCCGCTCAGGCGCGTCGGTCTGCGCCAGCGCCAAAAAAATGTCCCAGATCGCGGAGTGAAACAGATGCCCGAAGTGACCGCCTACAAAGCCACCGAACGCCACGGCGAGACCTTCTCCTACCTGCCGCCGATGACGCCCGACCGGTTGCGCAAGAAGATCGCCTATCTGATCGCGCAAGGATGGAACCCGGCCATCGAGCACACGGAGCCTGAGAAGTCGTTCTCCAGCTTCTGGTACCTCTGGAAGCTTCCATTCTTTGGCGAACGCTCGGTCGAGCGGATTCGTCGCGGAGCTTGAAGCGTGCCATCGCGCGAACCCTCGCAACCATGTGCGGCTTGTCGGCTACGACAACTATGCGCAGTCGCAGGGTACGGCGTTCATCGTCTACCGCGCGGGCGCTCGCTAACCGGAACCTGACCGCTTGGCTCAAACCGGAGGAGCGACCATGTCTTCAGAAACTTTCATACCGACCGGCCGGGCAGCCTCTATCGCAAGGAGGCAGGCCCTCTCGGCAGGGAAAAGCGGCTTTACCGTCGAACGGCGAGCGCCAGGCTCAAGGCAAGCGAGCGCCCGTAAGACTTGAGAGGGTCGTGGACCCCGCGCCAGCGGCAGCAGCGCCGGAACCGCCTCCCACAATCACGATAACGGCAGACCCCGTTCTGCCGGAAGCTCCGGCTTGCAGCAATGGCTCGTGCCGCGAACAAGCGCGTTCACGCCGGGCCTATCTCAGCAAGCATGGACGAGGCGACGACACCCCCTCAGCCGCCGAGCAGGCGGATTCGGAAGGGCGTGTTAGACTACGCGCCGAAAGTGGTCGAGTCGCGGACTGAGCGCGGTCAGCGCGTAACCGGCATTCACACACATCAGGCAGCGACAGTAACTGGGGTGGAGCGCGGCTCGGGGATGCCCGTTTCCGGCACGCAGTCTATTGGCGCCGGCAGCGGCGGAGCCGCGCGACCCGGAGGACCGAAGGTTGGACATGCGCGCACCCAAGGGGGGCTGATCGTGTCCGGCACGCTCGTCCGCAGCAAGGTCGGCATAACGGGCGACGAGTTCGGCGGCACGATCAGGATCACGGGCGAGGCGGATCAGCGCGTTGAAGACGACCTGACAACCAGGGCCAACGGCTTCGCGAGCGCACAGTTTGAACGTCAAGCCGACCCGCATGGACATACCGTATTCGGCACGAACCTCGGACGCGCGGGACGGCGTTCCCGGCAGCGGCGGCCCGCGCTTGAGGCCACGGAGGGTGGCTTGCCCGTATCAGGCTCGGCGGTAGGCCGAAGCCCCCAGGTGACCGGCGATGATGATGGCGCTTTCCGCCTCGTGACCGGTGACCAGTACGTTACTCCGGCGGAGCGGCAAGCTGGGTCCGGCGCACTCCTCTCCCATAGCGCCGCCCGGCTTGACCCGGTCACCGGCGCAAAGGTCAGCATCGCCCAGACCTGGGGCTTGCAGACGGTCACGGGCGCCGACGTCGAGCACAACCCGCTCGTTACGGGCGACGCGCGCGGCTCTTGCTCTGTCATAACGGGCAGCCAGTACCAAGGCCCTGCCACCATTGAAGGCTGGTGCGAGGATTCGACCGCCGCGGAAGCGGTCAGCCGCTTTGGCCGCCGCCCAGCCATCGCGCCGGTCACGGGAGATACGCCGGTCCACGATACCAGCGTTACCGGGACCGCACGCGGAGCCGGGCGCGACATAAGCGGTACGCCTTATTACCGGGAAGAACCGGATGCTGCGCCGCTTGCGGCCGAACCCGTGGCGGTGATTAACCGGCGGTTCTCCGTGGTGTCACCTCAGCGGCGCGCGCATCTTCAAGCAGCCGAATCTCCTGCGCCTCAAAAGTCCATCACGGGGTCTTTCGCCATCGGGCAGGACAAGATCACCGGGAACACCGAGTTCCTGTTCCGCCCCCGCGGCATTGCGAACGGCGACGGGCGCGCAGGCCATGCCCAGCTCACAGGCGAAGGCCGCACGGAGGGCAGCCGGACCACCGGGGACGCGTGGAGCGAGCATTCGAAGGTAACCGGCACTGAGGGCGCAACCGCCGCTGGCCGCAATCCGAGCGAGCGGGCGGGCGAGCCGAAGAGCTTCGCGGGTTCTGGCAGGTTCAAGGCACTCTCAAAACGCGAGGATCCGAAGCAGCTCGTCACAGGGATGTTCTACTTCTCGAAGACTGGCGCGAAAGTCACGCTGTCGGGAGGGGCGCAAGGATGAACGCGCTCTTCCGCAACTTCAGCCCGGCCCGTCAGGTTTCATCTCAAAGGGCCCCATGGCAGCCTCGGTTTGCGTTCGAGGCTCCATCGCGGTCCGAACCCGAGTCCGTCATCACAGATGAGGAATCCCCGCGATTTCAATATACGGCAGACCGCGGCCTGCCCTTCAGCGCCGGACATCCTCTGGCGGATCGATCAGTCAGCGATCTATTGAAAAAGCGCGCCGAAGAGATCGAGATGGCCTTTGCGGCCATAGAACCGGAGCTGAGCGCTCTGGCTGCGGCGCAGTTCGAGGACGGTTTTGCGGAGCGCGCCAGCTGTCAGATCCAGGACCGGCTCGGCGTTTTTGTACCTCCGGAGGAGTTGCACGCCACTTGGGCCGCCCCGCTCGACATGCGCGGCCTCTACGCCACTTGCGTCCTCGGCACCTTCTGCCGCTTGATTGAGCGCGCGTTCGACCGCGAGCTCTCCAGCTTAAGCGATGGCGAAAGCGCCGAAGCCCTGATTCAACGCTGGGGCTTCCACGCCGTCGACATTACGCCCTGCGCCGATGGCCGTCTGAGCGGGGTCGTGGATTACATCCTGCGTGTGCCGCCCTCTGTGGTCGCCTACCGGAAATCCTACGCGGGGGCAATGTTCGACGTCGCAGAAAGTTTGCGGCATTGGGAAACCGTGGAGTTGCGCCGCTGGCGCGAAGGGGTGCCTAGCCCTGCCAGCGCGCCGACACGCTATCTCAAAATCGGAGTCTACCATTTCAGCAGCGCCGATCCCTCTCACGAAGGCTGCGCCGCTCACGGAAGCGACGATGCTCGCGCCGCCGCTGCACTCCTCGAGCGCCTCAGCCAGTTCGAGCAGGCGGTCGAGGCCACGCACGGGTGCGGGGCCGGTGTCGCAGCGCTGCTTGTCGGGGTGGACACCGACACGGATGCGATTCGGGTGCATGTCCCCGATGACGCGGGGCGCATGTCGGCGGAGCGCTACGTCGATAACAGACAGATGTATGGCCGGACCGCAAGCATGTCGCGAGAGGGGGCGAAGAATGCCATCCGCGAAGCCGTGGCGGATTGCGCCGGCGTTGCCGCCGATGACCCCGCCACTGAAGGCATGCGCTGGTTCTGCGGCTATCTCGTCAAGAACAATCTGGCCCAGGTCGATGCCGTGCGCGACTGGCACGGCGGCCCGTATGCCGACCGGGGGCACACGGAGCGCCTGATCGTCGTCGGAGATGCCGTCGATGACGTTCAACTCCGCAACCTTGCCTTCCAGGCCCAGATGGAGACAGTCGAAGAAGGAGCCGCAGATCTTGATGTCGGCGTCAAAATCCTCCATCGGATTCATGAGCCGCGCGGGTTGGGCGTGCCGATCCTGGTGCACTTTCGATATGACCCGCGCATCCCCGGCGATGTCGAGCGCACGCAGCGCCGCGCCGAAAGGTTGAGCGCAGCGATCCTGTCCCGTTATCGCGAGCTGGCCGCGAGCGGCTTCCTGCATGTGCAATGGGTTGTCCGGCCCGGCCCCGCCCTCCCATTCGCCGGCGTAGCTCGCGCCGAAGCGCCAGCTCAGATGGAGTTCGCAGCATGAAGATCTGTCAGGTTGAAGGGACGCTCGTTGCGACAGCCCGCATTCCGGGCCTTCAGAACCGCCGCCTGCTCGTCGTGAAGGAACGCGGGAGCAGCGGAAAGCAGGTCGCGGTCGATCCCGTGGGATGCAAGAACGGCGACTGGGTGATCGTCGTCGGAAGTTCTGCCGCCCGCGACGCCGCCGGAAGCAAGGACTATCCGAGCGATCTCACCATCGTTGGCATCATAGACTACTGGGACGAAACAACGACGCAGCCAAGGAGAGTTGCAGATGCAAATACATCGAGTCGTGCGTGACCTCGTCACCACCAAGCGCAACTACTGGCTCGCGGCGAAGGCGCTCCGGGTGGTGGAAGACGAAGGCGGCAACCTCGAAGTGGCGCTCGACCCGGTCGGAGCCAAGCCCGGCGACTACGTCATCACGATTGGGATTTCGGCGGCGCGCATCGCCGCCGGAAACCCGAACATCACCACCGATCTGACCATCGGCGGCATCATCGATCACTGGAGCGAGGAGCACTGGCGAAACTGACATATTCGCCAGGCGGTGACCTCCGCCCGATTTCTGAAACCCGATCAACAGAAGCTGAAAGGAAACGAAAATGGCAAGCGAGAAGACAGGCATCGCACTTGGAATGATCGAGACCCGCGGTCTCGTTGCCGGCGATCGAAGCCGCTGACGCGATGACGAAAGCATCGGAAGTGAGGCTGATTGGGCGGCAGTTCGTCGGCGGGGGTTACGTCACCGTCATGGTCCGCGGCGAAACCGGCGCTGTGAACGCAGCAGTCCGCGCAGGCGCCGATGCCTGTGAGCGGGTCGGCGATGGCCTTGCAGCCGCGCACATCATTGCGCGCCCGCACATGGAAGTTGAGCAGGTTCTTCCCGCTCCCGGCATGGCTTGGAACATTGCGCCGGTCAAGCCGGTCAAATAAGAGGAGATACTGCAATGGCAAGCGAGAAGATGGGCATTGCGCTCGGCCTCATTGAAACTCGCGGGCTTGTTCCCGCGATTGAGGCTGCGGATGCGATGACGAAAGCTTCGGAAGTACGGCTGATAGGCCGGCACCTCGTTGGCGGCGGTTACGTGACAGTCATGGTGCGCGGCGAGACAGGCGCGGTGAACGCCGCCGTGCGCGCGGGCGCCGATGCCTGCGAGCGCGTTGGCGATGGGCTGTCAGCGGCACATATCATTGCCCGCCCACACATTGAGGTTGAGCAAATCCTGCCGTCCCAGCCAGAGAGCGACAGCTCGGGTTGGAATCTTTGCTCTGGCGCGACCCCGCCTCTTTCGCCTCGTGCTGGATCGCCGGCGTTGGCAGGCCCGAAGCCGGCTAGCCGGCGACCCTTCGCAATCGAAAATCAAGAAGCCTTGAGGGCTGCTCCCAGCAACGCGGAACGGCCCACGACCATCTGCTGTCTTTTGGGAGGACGAAGAAATGCACGCCACACTGCCGTTGCAGCAACCGGAGGGATGGAGCCGCGTCGAGCGGCCGCCCTCGCTTTTCCGGCGCTTTCAGTTTCAATCATATAGCGAGACGCGGGCATTTCTGGATCGTCTCGCTGCATTGTCGGAGGAAACGGATCTTTATCCCGATCTCGGCTTTGGAACGAAGCACGTCAACGTCACGATCCATGCAAGCGGCGGCAGACCGCTCGGTGCCCGGGAAGCCGAATTTGCAAACCGCGCCGCTGAACTTGGCGGGGAGGCCGCGCGATGAGAGCCGATTTGTCGGCTGCCATGGTCCCGGCCGCGCTTCGGTGGCGTCCGCCGCCTCGCGTCGCAAGACCGATCAAAGGCATTCCGGTTATCGACGTCGCCGCCAGCATCGTCCAAGCGCCTGACGGGCGAGTGTTGCTCGCTGAGCGGACGGCGCATCAAATCTCGGCGGGCTTCTGGGAACTTCCGGGCGGAAAAATCGACGCCGGAGAAACGGCGCGGGAAGCCGCCGAGCGGGAACTGCAGGAAGAAGTCGGTATCGTGCCGCTCTCCATGCAGCCTTGGATCGCCTATGAGCACGCTTTCCCAACAAAAAGGGTTCGACTTCAGTTCTTCCGCGTCGATGCGTGGAAGGGCGAGCCGCGGGGCCTTGAAGGCCAGCGAATGGCTTGGGTTGATCCCACAGCACCCTCGGTCGCTCCTATTTTGCCGTCGAACGTCCGCGTTCTGCTGGCGTTTGGTCTTTCCCCGATCTATTTCGTGGTTCAGCCTCGAAACGACGTCGAGCGGCAGTCATTTCTCGCTCAGCTTCCGGCTTTGCTGGCCCGCGGCATCCGGCTGATTCAGATCCGCGATCCGCATACGTCTCCCGATCAGCGCATCGCCTTTGCCCGGCGCGTCAACGCAGTAGCCCGTCCGTTTGCCGCCCGCATTCTTTTGACTGGCTCCGCTATGGAAGCCCGTCGCGCGGGCCTAATCGGCGTTCATTCCACCGCACATGAACTGCACCGTCTCTCGGAGCGGCCTCCGGTGCAATTGTGGGCCGCCTCATGTCATGACGATGCGGATCTCGCCCGCGCGGTCTCTCTTGGCGCCGACCTGACTGTCGTTTCACCCGTCCTACCGGCGTCCGCTCACCCTCATAGGCCGGAGCTCGGCTGGGACGGGTTGCAACGTCTGGCTCAGACGGCCCCGATCCCGGTCTTCGCACAAGGCGGAATGACTCCCGCGCATGTGGAGCAAGCTCTGCGCGCCGGCGCGGCTGGTGTGGCCACAAGCTTCATCGACCCATTCTCTCTTGGAGGCGAACATGCTCGCTAACACTGTATGGAGTGCGGCGCTGGGACCGATTGCGCTGGTTTGCGCGGCGATACTGCCTCTCAGCGGTCGGCCCACGACGGAAAGGCTGAGGGTTGCGCTCACGGCGGCTTTCGCGGCGCTGATCGTCGCGTTGGGTGGCTTGGCCGCCGTCTTCGTCTACGGCACGATGCGAACGCCATTGATCGGAAGGGACGGCATCGGTCTTGGCCTCTACCTCGATACCTTGAGCGCGATCATGTTTGTGCTCGTGTCCTTCGTTGGGCTGATCGTCCTCAACTACAGCCGCAATTATCTCGATGGCGATCCGGGTCAGGTCCGGTTCATGCGCTGGCTGTGCCTGACGCTAGCCTCCGTGCTGATGCTCATCATTTCCGGCAATCTTTTTCAGTTCGCCCTGGCCTGGATTGCGACAAGCCTCAGCCTCCACCGGCTTCTGGTTTTCTATGGCGAAAGACCCAACGCTGTTCTCGCGGCAAGAAAGAAGTTCGTGGCGAGCCGCTTGGGCGACCTCTGCTTGATCGGCGCTATGGTGCTGCTTTACAAAACCTTCGGCACCCTGGACTACGCGGGCATCTTTTCTGGGGCGGAGGCGATGCGCTTTGTCGCTGTTACCCCTGAGTTCATCCAGGCCGCTGCGTTCCTTCTTGTCGTGGCCGCGCTGCTAAAATCCGCACAGTTCCCCCTGCATGGCTGGCTGCTCGAGGTGATGGAAACGCCGACGCCGGTTTCCGCGCTGCTGCACGCGGGCATCATCAATGCCGGCGGCTTTCTTGTGTTGCGTTTCGCGAATCTGATCGCGCTGTCCACGCCGTCGCTCGATGCGCTGGCGCTGGTCGGCGGCTTCACCGCGCTTTTCGGATCCGTGGTGATGCTTCCGCAAACCTCGATCAAGGTCTCGCTGGCCTATTCCACCATCGGGCAGATGGGCTTCATGATGCTGGAATGCGGGCTTGGCGCATTCTCCGCCGCCCTTCTGCATATTGTCGCCCACTCCTGCTACAAGGCCCATGCGTTCCTTTCGTCGGGCAGCGTCATTGACATCGCGCGGGCCTCATGGACGCCAAGCCCAGGCGGCAAGCCGCATCCGGCGCGGGTGATCTTCGCCATCGTGGCGGTCCTTGCGGTGACGCTGGCCGTCAGCACGGTGTTCGGCGCGACGCCCACCGAAGAGCCCGGCGTGTTCGTGCTCGGATCGATCCTCCTCCTTAGCCTGGTTCACCTCGTTGCGAACGGCATCGACGAGCGCCCAAGCTCCTACGTCATCGGCCGTACGCTGGTGCTCGCCGGACTTGTGGCCTTTGCCTATTTCGGCCTCCAGCTTGGCCTTCAGAAACTGCTTGCTGGTTCCTTTCCGCCAGTGGAGGCCCTGCGTGGTCCGCTCGACCTTGTCATCCTGGTTGCGGTCGTTTTCTCATTCGCCGCTCTGACCTTCTTCCAGAGCATGTTGCCGAGCCTTGCGGGAACTCCGAGATGGCAAGCGCTTTACGCCCATGTCTCCAACGGCCTCTACGTTAACACTCTGGCGAACCGCATGGCTCTGCGTTTCTGGCCGAGTCCGCCGCCACGCGGGCCCATGACTTCTCCCACATTCTTCAAGACCGGAGCGCACGGATGAACGACGTTGCCACAACCACCCCAGACCTTGCGCCAGAGGCTGCCAAGACCACTGCAGCTGCTTCCCGCCATTGCTCCGAGATTGAGGCTGCGATCAAGAGGGCATGCAACAAGATCGCACCCCTATGGCCGCTCAAGCATTTCGTTGCGGTGAACCCCTTCCTCGGCTTCAGCAGTCAAAGCTTTCACGCGACATGCGCAACCCTGCACCGGGTCGCGCGTGCCAACATGCTGATGCCGCGGGAGTTCTACCGGCAGGCGGTCGCTACAGGTTTCATCGTGGATCACGACCTCGAAACAGCACTGTCGTCCGCGCCTTCGGACTGGTGCGTGCCGAGAACTGTCGCTGAACTGAAAGTGGCCGTCGCCATCGATCCGGCTCCAAGGCAGAAGCCAAGCGCCGTCGTCGCCACCGTGGCCGATGTGCTCGACATGCTTTCGGAGGGCGAGCATAGGACCTCGCGCACGGCCTACATGGTCGATGAGATCTCCAAGTGGTGCGCCGCCTATTTCGATGAAGGGCAATCGGTCTGGCGGCTTCCGTCGCGGGGGATGAGCCTCTACACGGCGTGGCGCGCCTCCATGCGCTACGACCTCAACCCCGAAATCATGGGCGTCACCGGCTTCAGAAAATCGGTTGCCGAAATGCCCGCCGATCCTGTCGAGGCGATCATCGCCGTCGTGGACGCGCTCGGCATCCCGGAGCGCGCTGTTGAAGATTACCTGCACCGGTCTTTGTTCGACATCGGCGGGTGGGCCGCCTATGCCCGATACCTTGTCTGGAACAGCGAGCTTTACGGGGAGAAGAACGACACGCTCCTCAAACTTCTCGCGGTGCGCCTAGTGTGGGGCTACGCGCTGTTCCGCGAGCGCAAAGACGCCGCCTTCAAGGAGGCTTGGCGTCGCGCCATGGAGGATGCAGCCACCCTTCCAAAGGACGAGTTGCTTGGGGATGACCCTGATCTCTGCATCGACATGGTGATGCAGGAAGCCTATGAGGGTGCCTATCAACGCCGCCTGCTCTCCCGGCTGGAGCAACCTCATTCACAAGCGGCCAGCGAACGGCCCAAAGTGCAAGCCGCCTTCTGCATCGACGTGCGCTCGGAAGTTTACAGGCGTGCACTGGAGACGGTCTGCCCGGAGGCTGAAACAATCGGCTTCGCGGGCTTCTTCGGCTTCCCCATCGAATACGTCCCGATCGGCCACGTTAAGGGCGGCGCGCAATGCCCCGTGCTCTTAAAGCCGGCATTCGTTGTTTGCGAGGCTGTTGACTGTGCTTCGGAAAAGCAGGAGGCCGAGGTCCTCAATCTTCGGCTTCTGCGGCGGCGTGCTGCCAAGGTCTTGAAGTCTTTCAAGCTGTCGGCCGTGTCATCGTTCATTTTTGTCGAAACGGCGGGCCTCTTGTTTGCAGGCAAGATTTTGAGCGACAGCCTTGGCCTCACGCGTACCGTGAAAGACCCAAACACCGATGGGCTCGATGCGAGCGTCATCGAACGTCTTGGGCCGCGCATCGCTCCACGCCAGTTCGGTGGCCGCCATACTGGCTTTAGCGATGACCAGGCTCTAGCGTGGGCGGAAGCCGTTCTGCGGGCTATGTCGTTGACAAAAGATTTCGCGCGCCTCGTGATGCTTACGGGCCACGGAAGCACAACGGTAAACAATCCCCACGCTTCGGGTCTTGATTGCGGTGCCTGCGGCGGCCACACAGGCGAGGCCAATGCGCGCGTCGCCGCCGCAATCCTCAATGACGCCAAAGTGCGCGAGGGCTTGAAGGCACGACGCATTACCATCCCGGAGGACACCTGGTTCATCGGATGCCTCCACAATACAACGACGGACGAAATCGAGGTTTACGACAAAGACAAAGTTCCGGATTCGCATCGCGACGATCTCCGGCAGCTGCGTCGCTGGCTTTCGCAAGCGTCATCGCTGGCAAGGGCGGAGCGCGCGGCCGTTCTTGGTGTTCCGAGTGCAGACGGCGTTGATGAGCGCGTCATCTGGCGCAGCCGCGACTGGTCGCAGGTGCGGCCGGAGTGGGGTTTGGCGGGCAATGCGGCCTTCATCGCGGCGCCGCGTGAGCGGACCCGCGGCATCGATCTTGGCGGTCGCTCTTTTCTGCACAGTTACGATTGGCGAGAGGATCCCAGCTTCAGTGTGCTGGAACTCATCATGACCGCGCCCATGGTCGTCGCAAGCTGGATCAATCTTCAGTATTACGGCTCGACAGTGAACAACCGCATATTCGGCAGCGGCAATAAGGTGCTTCACAATGTGACCGGCACCATAGGCGTGCTCGAAGGCAATGCCGGCGATCTGAGGACTGGCCTGCCTTGGCAGTCAGTCCATGACGGCAAGCGCTTCGTTCATGAACCGCTACGCCTGAACGTGTTCATCGAGGCGCCAATTGAGGCGATGACTGGTGTGATCGCAAAACATCAGACCGTGCGCGATCTCGTCGAGAACCGCTGGCTCCATCTCTTCGCCATCTCGGACGACGGGCGTGTTTCGCACCGGTATCTAAAGGACCGCCAGTGGCAAAGCCTGATGTGAAGCTACCGGCCTTGAATGCGAGTTGGCCGGTTTCGGCGAAAGCGGTCATGCCAGTTTGATCGAAAGCGCTCGACCATTCGTCTCCTTGGGGTCACATCGGGCCTTGGATTATCGTAACTCCTTGTTCTGCTGAAGAGTCTAAAGCAGACCATTTGTGCTCAGTTTGAACCTTTCTCAAATTGACCCAAAGGAGACTTTATAACTGAAACCACGTTCGCCAACTTCAGACCAGAAGCGTTTGTGATTGGCGAAGACGTTCATCCGTGAGCTTTCCTGATCCAAGATTGCCGTGGCCGTTTTCCTCCAGGACACTGCCGATTGGGGATTGAAGCCGCCAGACCATCCCACTCGAGGCATAGTCGAGGTCTACGGTGGCGTTGAGGCTCATTTCGGCCATTTGCCCGATCACGGTGGAGCCGAAGCCACTGCGAGCCGGCGCCTTGACAATTGGACCACCGCTCTCGCGCCAGCTTATCTGAAAGGTTCCCCCTAGCCCTTCGGTATTGTCGACACGCCATGTGACCTCGACGCTCCCTCCATTGGTGGAAAGCGCGCCGTACTTCCCGGCGTTGGTGGCGAGCTCGTGCAAGGCCATGCCTAGGGTCTGCGCGGCGGATGCCGAAACCAGCAAGGGTGGTCCGCTAATCTTAATGCGAGTGCCGATCAAGTCACTGAAATGAGCGAGCTGAGAACAAGCAAGCTTATCGAGATGGACCCCCTTCCACTTGTTCCTGACAAGCAGATCCTGGCTCACCGTGAGCGCCAGGATGCGTTCCTGAAAGCGGTCGATAAAATCATCGGCGCTCGTCGTGGCGGTCTGCCGAGCGATCGCGAGCACAAGGGCAAGAAGGTTCTTCGAGCGATGGTTAACCTCGCTCATGAGCAGTTTGATCTGCTCCTCATTGCGCTTGCGTTCGGTTATGTCGGTCACGAGCGCGATAATTCTGGTGGGTTTTCCCGAAGCGTCTCGCAGTAAGGAGACGTGCTTATGGACCCATACAACCTTGCCGTCCTTACGGAGATGCCGGCTTGAGATTTCGAACGATGGGATCTTATCTTCAACCAGCCGCCGAACTTCATCGAGATTCATATCGCGATCGTCAGGATGTTGGAGATCTTCGATCGCAAGTTTCTTAAACTCCTCCTCGGTGTAGCCCAGCATTGCGGAGAAGGCCGGGTTGCAGGACTGGAACCGGCCTTGCATGTCTGAAATGGCGATGCCGGTGCCGGCATGCTGGAATATGCCGCGGAATTGCTCCTCGCTCTCGCGCAAGGCTGCTTCGGCCTGTTTGCGCTGGGATATATCACGCACGATGGCCCACATCGTGTCTGGCCGGCCCCGCGCATCTCGAGACAGCATGGCCCGCAGTTCCACCGGAATAATGGTCCCATCCTTCCGCCGATACTCCTTCTCGTAAACGTCGGAGTATCCGCGCGCGATGATCTGCTCGCGCACGATACCGTCTTCGAAGGAATGCCAGCGCTGCGGTGTCAGCTCCTGGTAAGTCAGCGAGCGAATTTCGTCGGGCGAGTAACCCAGCATCTGGCAATAGAGATCGTTGAATTCGATGATCCGGCCATCCATGGAGACTTGCACGAAAGGGTCGCGCAGACTTTCGTGCAGCATCCGGTAACGCACCTCGGACTGGCGCAGCTTCTCCTCTGCCCGCTTCCGTTCGTCGATATCCTCGACGACGCTGATGAAATAGTCGACGGCGCGGTCCGCTTTGCGCACCGTGGCCACGCTCAGTCTCGCCCAAACGATCGAGCCATCTTTACGCAGGTAGCGCTTTTCAACGCGGTAGCTGTCGGTTTCATCACGGAGCAGGCGTCCGAGCTGCACCAGATCGGTCTCGAGGTGATCGGGATGGGTAATGTCCTGGAATTTTTTGTTAATAAGCTCCTCAGCTTGATAGCCAAGGACCTCGCCCAGGCGCCGATTTACCAGAAGCCATGAGCCGTCGGGCGCAACGTGAGCGACCCCAACCGCGGCATTTTCGAACGTCGCCCGGAACAGTTTTTCGTTCTCCCGCAGAGCCATCTCGGTGCGCTTAAGCCCGGTGATGTCCACGCAGGCGCCGAACATCATGGATGGGATCGGGCCCGAAGGACCTTCGCGGAAATCGACGCGGCCGTTCCACCTCATCCAGCGGACTTCGCCGCCTGGAAGCATAAAGCGGAACTCCTCTCTTAGCCCACCTTTGCCCGGCGCTTGCAGAGCCGCCCTGAAAGCGGCGCGGATCCTCTCCTGATCGCCGCAGTGCACGAGCGCAAATGCGACCTCGACGGGCGCCTCGCTTACTCCCGGAAATCCAAGCATGGCCGACAATTCCGGGGAGTAGATCGCGCAATTGGATTCGAGATCGATGGTGAAGGTGCCAATGCCCCCCGCCTCGTTGGATAGACGCAGCCGCTCCTCGCTTTCGCGGAGCTGCCACTCTATCTGCTTTTTGTCTGTGATATCCTGCACGGTGCCGAAACCGCCAAGAAGCTTGCCGGCAGCGTCGAATTCCAGCTCGGCCCGCTCCCGGACCCACTTGATCTTTCGGCCGACGACGATGCGGTGTTCGATGTCGTAGCGAGCGCCTTCGAGGGCCGCATTCCAGCTTCGGTCGACGTGCTCCCGGTCATCGGGATGGACAGCCGCCAGGAAGCTCTCATAGGTCAGCGGCGTCTCGGGGGAAATGCCGAAGATGCGATACGTCTCGGCGGACCAGGTGAGGTTGTTGGTGTTCACATCGAGCCGCCAGCTGCCGGTGCGGGCCACGGCCTGCGCACGGTCCAGGTCCTCGCGGCTTTCACGCAGCGCGCGCTCCATTTCGACACGGGCGGTCACGTCTTCGGTGAAGATCAGGATCCCGCCTATGCTCCCATTAGCCGCACGCCAAGGCCGCACCTCCCATTTGAGCCATAACAAGCGCCCATCGGCGCGCTTGTAGGGGTCCTGCTCCTCCCGCACGGTCTCGCCGGCGAGGCCACGGCGATGCACATCCTTCCAGCGCTGCGGAATCTCAGGGGAGACCTCGTAATGCGAGCGGCCAACGACGCTCGCTTCGCTAAGTCCATGATCTGTCAGCCAACGTCCGCTGGCGGCGAGATAGCGCATGTTGTGATCGAACATAGCGATGCCGACCGGCGCCTGCTCGACGAACAAGCGAAGATGTTCGGCGTTCTCCCTCAAGGACTCGATCGACTTTTCACTGATGTTGGCTGGACTTGCCTGGCTCAGCCTATCCTGAGGCACCATTGCTGTATCGTCGCTCCCTCTCCTCCTGCTCTTGATTGGAGACGATCCTGCGGCAGAAGTGTTCTTTCGGGCAATGATTTTGCATTCATGGTCGATGCTGGAGTTGACCTGGATCAAAAGCACGAGAGCGATCTGAAGCCTGATTGGAAACAGCGCTGATCGTCTTCGGCAACGTGGGGTTCCGGTTAGACCCTGGACAGGCTTCGGGTCTTCGCCGCGCTCATGCCGCTTGTCTCGTCAATGCGAGGCACGCTCATGTCGTGTTCATGGCAGTCAAGATAATCTTCGCAAATCCATAGCGGAATAAAAAGCTGTTGACTTTCGCGCAACAGGACTTCAGCGACCGCTGTTTCCGTTGTAGAAGCAGGACCCCCGAAACAACATCTCGTGCGCCATGACAGGTCTGCATACAAGAGCTTGGAGTTCATCACCTCTCGTGCACGCAAGCGGGCATCCAAGTGGCGCCCCAGAAGGCGGCGAGGCGCCCGGGCTCGTTCAGGTTCTGCGCGACCCGTATGAGTGGAAATCTGCAGTCGGCCTCGCGCTTGCCGTCTTCGTTGCTTCTCTCGCGCTAGCGCCTGCACCTGCCGTAGATCACAAGAAGTTTGCAGCCGAGATCAATACCAAGACCCTCAAAGCCGCGGCCGCGGTCAAAATTTCCACGAGGTTTGCCGCTTCGCGTCCAAAACAGTCAGGACAATGAACAGCGGCGCGAAGCCGAAGACACTCGGCCGAAGATCGCTAGCAAACGCTCAAGCTCCCGTACGCTTCACCACGCTTTGTTCTTAAAAGGATGGCTTTAAAGACGACTTAAATAACGGATAAATGCATGCCCTACATGTTGGACGACCAAAAACACTGACACCGCTATCCCAACAGCGAGGAACAGGTTGTAATATTCGCCCATAGGCACTCCCATACTCCGAACGCTATCCCTCAACCAGCAAACTAAGTAATCCCCCCACCATCATTTCCCATTCATCACATCGGCATAGCATGGCCGGCATAGCAGCTCACATGTTTGCCCATGCACCCACTCTTTGTCCGCTCACTCACTCCCATTGAGAAGCGGCATCTCGAAACCTTACGCACAGTGTCATCAACTGGATCAATCGGTTCAATGAGGAGGGTTTCGACCGACCGCATGGTGGCTCAGAGCCAACCTGGGAGGATGGCTACCTGGAAACACTGTTGACCGCTGCGCAATGCGCGCCGGAGTCTTACGCCCCCGCCCATGAGCACCCCCGCTTTTCTCGCCATGCTCCCGTTGCGGCCACGCACATGAGCAGCCGGGCTAGACCAGCGCGAAGGCACGGCTACACTGCAAAGACCATGGCGCTTTTGGGGCGGTATGAAAGTTCGTCCCTAGATCCACATTTCAATAAGACGTGATTAGACGTGATTCCAAGGAACAAACTTGTCATCTTACGATGTGGCTGAAGCTTAAATCGGGATAAACTTCGCTGAAGCGCAAGGAGGGCCCGATGCCGTAAAAGTATATCCCCTGCCAACCTCTGCATTTTTCTATGCATCTGCGTTAGTTTTTGTGGGATGATGAACATGTCGCAGAAGCTTCTTGTCCAGCTTTTTTTTGGCTTCGTCCTGAGTTCCCTCTATCTAACTGCATTTATACTATCCGTTCACCAGCAGCACGCGACCTATCTGTCGCCGACCCAAGCGCACTCCCCGCAGAGATTCGTGAACTTAAGCGCCGAAGAGATTAACGGGCGAACCCTCAAAGCGGCAGCCGCGATTGATCGTTCCCCCCGGCGATATTGAGCGGGGCGCCTTCATGCACACTAACTATAAGTAGCGCTGAAACTTGAGATATTCGCCCACGGAGCGATAACGGAAACATACGACCCAAAGGTATGTTCGGAGGGGTAAGCATATGACCTCTGTACTATGCGATGTAACTCTCTGGCTTGAGCACGCCAAGGAAGTCCGCGCGCTCTACGACATAATCTCCGATCCGGAAGAGAAGGAGCAGATGCTTATAGTCGCCGCCGGCTTCGACCGCATTGCGGAGCTGGCGAAAGAGCAAGCGACGCTCCAAGAGCAATACCAGCTGCCAAACTGACCGCCGTTTCATCCGGCGCTACGGTTAGACCACGAACCATGAACCGGTGCGCGCAGCCGTCTCTCTGCAGCCTTGGGTATTGCGCTGCGCCGTCGGGCACTTCACATCGCCGTACGAGCAGAAGACGCAGCAATCCCCCTTTATGGGCCTCATCACCACGCCGCATGCCTTGCACTTATAGAAGTATTGGCACGCGTCCTCGGCCATGATTTCGGCTTCATGATGCCCGCAAGTCGGGCACGTGATCGTTGAGCGAACCTCCGCCATCGATCCTCCTCGACGCTTCGCGTACGCAAGAGCGGCGAGCACGCAAGAAATTCCGCCTTAAAGGCTCGGCGCGCCCGCCTATGTCCTAGGACAAGAATAGGCTATATTGTTCTTTTAGGTAAAACAGCGGTCATCTAGCCGCATGAGGCGATCCCACTCATCGTCAGACGCGATCTCATGGCGGCAAAAAAAGAAGCCGCGAACCCACGTCCGGCGGCCGAGAAAGTCTAGGGAGGAACCTAGATGCTGTGATTATGCGGACGATTTGCGGGAAAAAACAACCTATTCAGTTGCTACACAGTACCATCTCCCTCGGGGTGTAGCAAAAGGGCAGCGTCCGAAACAATCGCTCACCTCATGCTCGAAGTGTGCCCGCGCGATTGCTCCGCGCTAATGATCGTCACCGGCGAAATCGGCAACGTTCAAGGGAGGGAAACGGCGCTCGAACAACCCGTCATGTTCAAGCTCTTCCGCCCTCTCGCGATAAAGCAATGCGAGGGCGCGCATGACATCTTGTGCTTGGGCATTTTTTATGCGGTATGCCCCTTCCTCGACATGCCGCGCGCGTTCCAAGAGACTTTGTGTTTGAAGACGGAAATCCATAGCGCCGGCTCATGCAGGTTTTCGCATTCCAATGCCTTCGCAGAGCACAGGTTCCGCCCCCTCCCGGCCTTTCCTGTGGATAAGCTGCCTTCTGTTGCGTGACCTGCGCCTCATGTGTTTGGCCGTTACCCGGCGCGGGCGTGAGCGCAGTCAAGGGTCGCGCTGCTCCAGCAGCGCGAGCGCAAGCGCCTGGCCCTTGACGGCGCATCCAGCGCCCGCGCAATCTTTCAGCCTTCGCTCTCTCGCTATCCAGATAATTATCGATTTTTAAATTTAAAATTATGCTCTCGCTCAAGGAACAAAATCACGCTTCCGTGATTAACCGATATGCAACAGCCTCAGACTGGGGTGGAACAAAAAGCGAGCGTCTTCATCCCGGAGACGCCCTTGTGTTCATTCGGCGAGCGAGTGATGCGCACGACCAAAAAAGCCCGGAAAGCCTCTGAGGATCCTCTAGTTGCAAAGTCGTCGGCACGGACGCCGCCTTATCAGGCTTGGCAAGAAAGAGCGAAAAGTACCCGCAAGCTTGTCGAGCGTGTCAGAGATGGCCCGGCGAAGAACTTACTTATCCTGATTGCGGAAACCTACGAGCGGCTCGCCCAGCCTCTATAATCTATGGTGAGTGGAATAAGAATACCTGGTTCGCAAAAAGTATGAACGACATGCTCGTCACCATTGCTCGGTAATCCGTCGCAAGCAAAGCGTGGTGAGCCTCAGGTAGTGGAGGGAGGGCGCGGAGTTCAGCGCGCAACGCGCAAGGAGAGATTCACTCACATAAGAGGACACCGACATGATTGTGAACTTTCGACCGATGCAAGCCGAGGATAAAGAACTCTTCAAGAGCTTCATCCGTTCGCTTCCCCGGAAGGATAACTACTACTTGTTGGTCGACGTCCATGACGATCAAGCCATCGACCGCTGGATGGAGAAAATCCAGTCCGGCCAGACCATCGGCGTGATCGCGACGAAGGACAGCGACATGATCGGCTACGGCAATCTCAAAATCAACGATCTGCCCTGGACGCGTCATGTCGGTGAAATTTGCATGAGCGTCTCAGCCGCATGCCGGAGCCGTGGAGTCGGCAAGGCTCTCGCGGGGCAAATGTTCTCCATTGCGCGGGCGCAGGGGCTGCGAAAGGTCTGGGCGCGGATGGCAATCAGCCAGGGTGCGGCCCAACACATGTTTATGAAGCTCGGCTTCCGTACCGAGGCTGTCCTCTCCGATTTTGTGAAGAACGAGAACGGCTTAACCGAAGACCTCGTGATCATGTCGCACGATTTCGGAGAGCATTGGTCTTTCTGAGCGCGAACCCATCGAGTCTGCGGTGGAACGAGAGTAACTGAGGAGGACATCATGCCCACAGTAAGAAACGACACCGCTTTTACTCATGCTATCCTTCCAGGCAACCTCAAGCAGGCCTCCTATAATCCGACGGCAGAGGACGCTGCGAAGGCCAAAGCGCTCATCAATTTCCTGATGCAGGATCGGCTTTTTCTTGCTCTTTATCGCAGCAACGATCCGAAAGTGCGTGCCGCTGCGATGGATAAGCTCAACGAAGCTCACCATCAGGCTTACGGCGTCTCCCCAACAAAAGACGGGGATGCAGGCAAGGTGGCGGGGCGGAAGTAGCACTCCCCCGCCACAACCACCGGCTCCAACCGCGGCTTCGAATTATCGCCGCGGCTGCGCCCATCGCTAAATAATCGAGACGTCGCGATGAACACCTCGTTCTTTGGAGAACTTCTGCAGACCATTTCCGAGCGCGGCCACGCACTGCTGACGCGCAACCGGCGCGGCGAGGCGACAGCCCGCTCCGAGAGCCTGGTCGAACTGTGCGAGCAGCTCTTGTCGAGCCGCGGCGAGGCCTCCGGCGTGGCCCGCGCGCGCGAAATCCTCACCCGCTACGGCGAACTGACCACAGGACCGCGCATCGCCTTCTTCGAGGCGCTGAGAGAACGCTTCGGCCCCGATCCGGCTCGCTTGGAGACAGCTATCGCCGCTTGGCGCGAGAGGCCTTCCGACGCAACTGTTGCCGAGGTCCACGCCGCTTCTGAGCCGCGCCGTCAGAAATTGTTTCGCCGGCTCAATCTGGCGCCGGCCGGCACCGCGGCGCTAGTACGCATGCGCGAGCAATTGATCGACGTGCTCGGCCACCGCGACGACCTCACGGCGGTCGACGAGGATTTCGTCCATCTGTTTTCGTCCTGGTTCAACCGCGGCTTCCTGGTGCTGCGCCGCATCGACTGGTCGACGCCGGCGATCGTGCTGGACAAGATCATCCGTTACGAGGCCGTGCATGAGATCAGCGACTGGGACGATCTGCGCCGCCGTATCGATCCGCCAGACCGGCGCTGCTACGCGTTCTTCCACCCGGCGCTGGTGGACGACCCGTTGATCTTCGTCGAGGTGGCGCTCACGCGTGACATTCCGGACGCAATCGCGCCGATCCTGAGCTCCGGGCGCGAAATCACCGATACCGACAAGATGCGCACGGCGACATTCTATTCGATCTCCAACTGCCAGCGCGGGCTTGCCGGCGTGTCGTTCGGCAATTTCCTGATCAAGCAGGTGGTCGAGGAGATCTGCCGCGAAATGCCGAAACTCTCGACATTCGTAACGCTGTCACCCGTGACGAATTTTGCGGCTTGGCTCAAACGCGAACGCGAGCAAGAGAAGTCCACGGCGCTGAGCGAGGCCGACAAGGCGCTGTTTGCCAAGCTTGATGTTCCCAACTGGTGGCGTGATCCCGAAACGGCGGCGCACCTGCAAGATCCGCTGATGCGCGCAGCAGCTTGGTATTTTCTGCGCGCGCGCAACGAGCGCGGGCGGCCGGTCGATGCGGTGGCACGCTTTCATCTCGGCAACGGCGCGAAGCTCGAACGCATCAATTGGCTGGCCGACACCTCCGACAAAGCCATCGCGCGGGCGCAGGGCCTGATGGTGAACTACCTCTACGATCTTGACCACATCGAGAGGAATCACGAGGCCTATGCGGAAAGCCGCGCCGTGTTCGCCTCCAGCGCAGTGCAACGTCTGTTGCGCCCACCGCTCGAACTCGTCCCGGTCGCGGGCTGATTGGTTTTGTCGTCGTCAGCCCCTGATCGAGGGAAGAGCCGGTACCGTTTAGTAAAGATTAACATAGATCGAAGGTGGGCCGCACTCATTGCGCCATGCGTCTTTTGCTGTCACCCCCGCTGCAAATATCTTTCTCCGATCGCACCCATAGTCGAAATCACATCTCGCCCACCCGAGACCACCGCCCTACCAGCAAACACCCGCCCAACTCCGCTCCACTCCCGCGCGCGCAACAGCGCACCGCGCTCCAACCGCCCAAGAGCGTTGGTGAAAAGTTCTCTTCGTTAACGAACTGGTTATAGACTAGAGACAGCATCCATCCTTGGCAGGCACCTCAGCACTTCCTCTCAAGGTCTGCCAGTGAACCTGTGCGGTGCCGACGTTCGCTGGCAGACGGTCGGCCGGATTGTCGATAAACTGATAATCGAAGGTGATTTCGCCGAGAAGTTCAGTAGGCTTCGATGTCTCGATACCGGGATTTGCAAGTCCCCCGAGAGTCCGTTCTTGGCCCATCTCGACTGAGCAATTCGTTCCGCTTCCTAGCCATTTCTGTGTCGAATGACGAGCATCTCATCTCGGCGCACCGGCTCTTTTCATCCTCGTGCCGCCGCTGCTAGGCGCGCGAAGAGAAAGCTGATGCTTTACGCCTACCTGAGCCGCCGGGCATACTCGCGCCAAGTCCGGCTATCCGAAGGCCAAGCATGGGCCATCTTGATCCCGCGCAAGCGGCCGCCGCCAGGAGCGCCGCTGAGATCCAACTGACCCTGGCGGGGCCCGGGGCTGGGAAGACCAGCACGCTCGCCGGCCGCTTCCTTTATCTGGTGGGTAAAGGCGCCGATCCCGCCCGCGTTCTGGTAATGACCTACACCAAAAAGGCCGCCGATGAGCTCAAGGCGCGCTTGGCAAGGCTTTTGGAGTTGCCGTCGCCGAAAGGACTTCCCATCGCAACTTTCCATGCCTTTGCCTTTCGGCAGTTGAGACGCGACCCGGCCGCGGCGGGGCTTAAGGAGCGATTCGCCCTGTGGGACACGCCCGAACAGCGTCAGGTTTTTCACTCCCGCCGCATGTGGTGGAACGAGGACCAGGACATTCTCGACATTATCGGCGGCGCCAAAGAGCGCCTTCTCGACGCCGCTGCCTTTGAGCGCGCCGCGGGCGACGACGAGGTCCTCAAAGAAGCGGCTGGCTTTTTCGCGTCTACGAGACCGCGCTCAAGGCCGCGGGCGCCATCGATTTCGCGGACATGGTTCCCTTGGTCACGAACGCCATGGACCGCAGCGAAGCCTATCGCCGGGCGATCACCGGCGCCTTCGATCACCTGCTCGTCGACGAATATCAAGACGTTAATCCGGGCCAGATCCGCCTTATCGACCGCTTCGTCGAGGATGGCGTGAAGCTTTGGGCGGTCGGCGACGACGATCAGACGCTTTACGCGTTCAGGGCTTCCGATGTGCGGCACATTCTCGATTTCGAGGCGAAATATAAAGGTGCCCGCATCCACACGCTCATCCGCAATTATCGCTCAGCGCCTGAGATCGTCGAGGCCGCCAAGCGGCTCATCCGTCATAACAAGGCCCGCTGCGACAAGGACTACGCGCCAGCCGTCAGCGAGCCGGGAGGGATCGTCATCCGCGGCTATTCAAGCCCCGAGATCGAGGCGCGGCAGACGGCGCGGGCGATAGCCTCGCTTCTCGCCAAGGGCTATGCGCCCCGGCAAACGGCCGTGCTTTACCGGGCCGGCGCCATCGGCCTCGCGTTCCAGACGGCGTTCAAGGAACTGGCGATCCCCTTCGAAGTGCGCGGCGCAGGCGATGTCTGGCAAGGCGGCGCAGCCAAGCTTGTTGTCGGCGCTCTGCATTATCTTCGCGACGGCGACAGCCCCGCCGCCATGATGGGCCTGGGCAGCGGCAAACGCGGCGACATTATGCGCGAACAACTCGATCTCGTCAGAGCGGCCGTGCGGCGCGACTTCGCGGCTTCCTGTCGTCATGTCCAGCGCTTGGCAAGCGACGCCCTGCCGAAAAAGGCTCAAAGCCGCGAAAAAGCGGAGTGGCTGAGCCTCGTCGATGCGGTGATCGGGCTCGCGCTCTCCTGCGCCTCCCTGGAGGAACTGGACGCAAAGATCAAGGAGCAGTCCAAAGCGCTGCGCAATCCCTCCAGACATGCCGTTGTGCTTTCGACCATCCATTCCGCCAAAGGGCTCGAATGGGACGCCGTGTTTCTGGCCGGCATGGAGGATGGGGTTCTGCCTCACGCCAATGCGGACGATATCGAGGAAGAGCGCCGCATCGCCTATGTCGGGGTCACGCGCGCCAGACGGATCCTTGGCCTTACCTACGCCGCCGAGCGCTATGGCGAACGGTCAAAGCCATCGCCCTTTCTCTTCGAGCTTGCCGGCCATGAGGCGCGCCTTCTTGTCTGGACCGGCCCAAAATTGAAGGACGCGGACGGTCGCCTGCCGATCCTCGCGGATGACGACACCGTTCGTCCGGTGCATGAACCGCGACGCCGAGGCGGTGCCAGCAAGCTACGGTAACGGCCGCGCCGAAGGCGCCTCAACAGGAATGATGGACTTTCCCTCAGGGTCGGGAGCTGAAATACTCGCTGTGAGCAAATCTCGGCAGCTACACCTACGGAACCGGACTTACCCTAAGGTTATAAGCTCGCGGCCGCAAACCTCTCGCTCGCTGCAGCGCCATTGAGGGCGCGCTTTGCGAGCGGCTTGGTACCGCAGAGTTACACCACTACCGGGGAGGTGACCTTCCCAACTCGACGGTGACATCCCTGGCGCTCAGCGGTTCGCCGCACTCAGAGCACGTCAACACAGAGCGAAATCTGTGATTGCAGAGCTTATGACGATGATAGACGGGCGGGCCTTCCGCACCGGCGTAGTAAGCGTCGCCCCAATGCACAAGTGAGAGGATCACAGGGTAGAGCGCCAAGCCCTTTGCGGTCAGCTTGTATTCGTACCGGGTGGGGCGCTCCTGATAGGGGACTTTTTCCATTACGCCGTGCTCCACCAGGCCCGCCAACCGCTCGGCGAGAACCCGCCGCGCAATCCCAAGCCGGAGCTGAAAGTCGTCGAAACGGCGAACACGCAGGAAAGCGTCGCGCAACACGAGCAGCGTCCATCGGTCGCCGATGATGGCGAGCGCGCGCGCCAGCGAGCAGTTCTCAGAAAAGAGTTCGTTCCACTTCATCGGCAACTGTTTGCCATTGACATGGTTCCAAATCAAGACCTATAGGTCTTAAAAGTGCACCGACTTAGGAGTGGTATGAGAAAAGCGAGTGTGGCCATTGCAGGCGCGGGCGATTTCATCGGTGCGGCCATTTGCAAACGCTTTGCCGCCGAGGGCTATCAAGTGCATGGCGGGCGGCGGCAGGGTGAGAAACTCGCCGGCCTTTCCCGGGAGATCGAGGCCGCGGGCGGCCACTTTCTGGGACATACGCTCGACGCGCGCTCCGAAGAGTCCGTGGCGGCATTTCTCGACGCGGCGGATGCAAGCGCGCCCTTGGAAGTGTGCATCTTTAATGTCGGCGCGAACGTCAATTTCCCTATTCTGGACACGACTGAGCGCGTTTTTCGCAAGGTCTGGGAAATGGCCTGCCTCGGCGGATTTTTGACGGGCAGGGAAGCCGCACGGCGGATGCTCGTTTATGCCCGTGGCTCCATCTTCTTCACGGGCGCCACGGCGAGCACACGGAGCGGCAAGGGCTACGCCGCATTCGCTTCGGCAAAATCCGGGCTTCGCGCCGTAGCGCAGTCAATGGCTCGCGAGCTTGGCCCCAAGAACATTCACGTTGCGCATCTGATCGTCGACGCGGGTGTCGATACGGCCTTTGTGCGGGAGCGCATCGCCGCCGCCATTGGCGCTGAGGCGGCCGCCAACCTTCCGCCCGATACGCTGACGAATCCCTCATCGATCGCAGAAACCTACTGGCGGCTTCACTGCCAGCCGCGCGATGCCTGGACGCATGAGTTGGATTTGCGGCCCTACGGCGAAACTTGGTGAGGGAGGTCAGCATGACAAATCCGGTTTTCTACTTCGATTTCGGCAGTCCCAACGCGTATCTGGCGCATCGCGTGCTTCCCGGGGTCGAGGCGCGGACCGGCGCGCGCTTCGAGTATGTTCCGGTGCTGCTCGGCGGTCTTTTCAAGCTCTCCGGCAACCAGTCGCCCATGACGGCGTTCAGCGCCATCCCGAAGAAGCTCGCCTATGAGATGCTTGAGATGAGGCGCTTCGTCGCCAGGCATGGAACTCGCCGCGTTTCGCATGAATCCGCATTTCCCGCTCAATACGCTGGCTCTCATGCGAGGCGCCGTCGCGGCGGAAGAAGAGGGCGTGTTTGCGCCATACGTCGAGGCGATGTTCCACTTCATGTGGGAAGAGCCAAGGAAGCTTGACGATCCAGCCGAGCTTGGCGCGGCACTTTTGGAAGCCGGTTTGCCCGCTGAGCGCCTCATGAAACGGTCGCAGGAACAGGCGGTGAAGGACCGGCTTGCCGCAAACACGCAATCCGCATACGACCGAGGCGCGTTCGGCGTACCCACGTTCCTGGTTGGCGACGAGCTCTTTTTTGGAAAGGACCGGCTGCGGGACGTGGAGGAGGAGATTGTGAAGCAGCAGTTACATGGCGGGTAAAAGCGCCAGAGTTGAAAACCAAGCAGCCGCAATCCCGAGTGTAGCCGGTTTGACTTTACCAGGAGACACTCAGGCCGAGAAGGAGCAGGTCACGTCAAAATTCATGATCGGGCCATTTGCCCATACCGCTGTCAATATCTAAAAAGGCGAAGCGCCGGAAAGCTGGAAAACTCTGCTCAGCTCCGGATCTGTCATTCGCCACATATTCAGTTCACCCTTGGGCAGTCGCTCCATCGCTGAAGGCTTGACGTGAACGAGAGCAGTATCCTCAATTTGATATGGGCCGATCAGTGGATGATGCGCGTATTGCGCGCGTCAGCGGCGCTGGATTTGCCGGAGTGGATGATTGGCGCGGGGTTCGTGCGCAACAAGGTGTGGGATCATTTGCATGGGTTTGCGAACGCGGAAGTGCAGACGGCGGATATTGATCTGATCTATTTCGACCCGGTGGATGTGCGCGAGAGCACCGAGAAAGAATATGACCGGCGCTTGCGCGCGGTTTGCAATGTGAACTGGTCTGCAAAGAATCAGGCGCGCATGCACGCGATCACGGGCGACGCCCCTTACGCATCGGCCGCGGATGGGCTTTCGCATTGGGTCGAGACGGCGACTTGCGTGGCGGTTACATTGCGGGATGGCGAGTTACGGTTGATCGCCCCGCACGGAATTGGCGATTTGGTTGGGCTCATTGTGCGGCGCAGCCCGACGTTCACGCGGGACATCACCGTCTTGCGCGAGCGCGCGGAAAGCAAGCGATGGCTGGAGAAGTGGCCGCGCCTGCGTCTTGTTTTGGATCAGCGGTGATACGGAGTGGAGTAGGACTGTGAGCGGCGCGGTCGAGACTCAGCGCCGCAAGCGAGCCAAAACGGCTTCAATAGGAGACGCAGATTTCGCAGGCCGCAACTTCGGCTCTCGGCATATTACGCTGATGTGTGAGTAACCAACTATCTATCACACCGGGTTGGTAGGGTGACCCCATCACCGCGTGCGGGTCTGTGCTGCGCGCCCGATATTGCGGACAAGAGCATTGCCGACCTTGTATTTTCCGGTGTTCTGATAGGCTATCGGAGCAGCGTGTAGCTGCCGGATTGCGGGTTAGGCGCTCTTGAGCACGCGGCCGGCGCCAGCCACGCTCCGATCGCCATGCCGATCGCGACAGAGAGGATCGCCGCCCAGAGGAGGCCTCCTATCCAAATGAGACGGCGGGCGTCTTTCGCGAGCCTCTCTATTCTCGCCCGCTCGGCGGCGGCGGCTTGCGCTAACGCGACGGCGAGTTCCTCGACCGCATCCCGCGTCGTTTTGACGTGATAGTGGGCGGCGCCTGTGATCAACTGCTCGGCGATCGCCTTCGCCGCATCGCTCGATCGATCCATCGCCTCGAAGGACAGGGCCTGATGAGCCTGGAACATCCCGTCCAGCCTCGCGAGATAACGATTAAGAAAAAGCTCAAGAACCGTGAGAACGACGCAAAGGGGGTCGCCAGACCCCAGCACGATGCCGTGACGTTTGGCGACCTCTCCGATCAGACGCTGGGTCTCATCGTCCGGTTCAAGCGGCGACTCCAAGAAGGGCGGCGAATTTTCCATAGAGGTCTTGTTCCACTCTCTTGAGCCGATGCTTCGCCATGATGGTGAAGTCGGGTGACGCTTGCACTTCCTCGAACGTCAAGCCCGCTCGCGTCATGTGAGAGACGTCGGCGCCGAAGGTCTGCTTCTCGGCGAAGGTGTGATCGTTGAGCTGGATCACCGCCGCGATCCGTCCTTGCGTCATCTTGTAGATCTCAAGGTCTTCAAACACCCGGCCGGCGGGGACGACAGGGCCGAAGTGATCATTGATCCAAACCACAATCTCAACCTCTGCCGGCATCTGGCCGGCAATCGCCTTCAAGTTTGAGCAGGTCTCGGCGAAGAGATTGCCGCCGGCGATGATGATGTTGGCGATGAAGCGCTTTCCGCCCTCGATAACATGCTGCGGAATGCCATTCCTCAGGAGGTAGCGATTGAGCTCGACGAAGGCGGACGAGCCGGTGTCGATCACAAAATTCGCGTCCGTCATCAGAATTTCTTCGACGATGGAATCGAAAACCCGCGGACTGATGTCATCGCCCTCCATCAGCGGCACACGTCGCACCTGCAGCGCCTTGTAGCAAAAAAAGGTGGCGGAGGTGGCGTCCGCGTCGATCGCCACCACAGGCTGCCCGGCCTGCCGGTAAGCCTGCGCCATGAAGACGGCATGGTGGCTTTTGCCGACGCCGCCCTTGCTGTTCAGAAAGAAGTTCACAGCTCTCGCGTGGGATCCGTTTTGCATGACAACACCCTCTTCAGTCGAACTTCTGGTTGAACGCCTCCGTTGGGTCCCAATGGAAGGTTCTCTCTTTCTCGGACCGCAAGATAAGCGGCCCGGAACTCGGTTTATCGGGAGCAGGCTTCTCGCGAGGCTCTGAAGCTTGAAGAGGATCGGCCTCGCGATCTGTGGGCGAAGAAGCCTCGAGCAGGGCACGCGGCGGCGCATCTGAGACACTTTCACGACGTTTCTGGTGAGCCCGAACCCAGCGCGTGAAGGTGACGTAGCTCATCTTCAAGCGAGTCCGGTACTTCTCGTAGACTTGCTTCTTGCTCGCCGACATATCGAGTTCGGCCACTATCTCCGCAGCGAGCACACGAAACGAATGCCGAGCCTCTCCCCACCTCGCTCGGTCCCCTCCCTCTCCGGCCACGGCGCTCTCCAGCCACTGATCGTCTAAACGCTATCACATCCTCAAGAGCGGAGCTACGCCATAGGCCGGGTTCTGCTCAGACATTTTCAGAGTTTTTCCAATCGGCTCCGAGAATGCCGGAAAATTGCAGAACGGCTCCGAGAATTGCAGAGTTTTTCAGAACGGCTCTAACCGGCTCTGAGTTTTTCAGAGAGTGTCCGAGAATTTCGAAGACGCGGATGGCAAGATGTGTGATGTGGGCCTACATCCGGCTTCGCCGAGGCCCCATCACGCGGTCCTTACTCGCCTCCGGCTCGACGGAAACAGGCGCGATTGCGCTCCATCCACGATCGGCTTTAGGATAGCGCTATGCCAAGAAAAACAGTTACTTCGCCGCGAGATCGCGAGCATCCGCTCAAAGCGTTCGTGTCTCCGGAGGAACGTCTCGCGATCGAAACCAAGGCGAGGGAAGCAGGTCTTACCGTGTCGTCTTATTTGAGAAATGCGGCTCTCAATCGGCCCATCGAATTGACCGCCGATCAGCAGACCTTCCTTGGTCTTCTTAAGGTCAACGCCGATCTGGGACGCCTCGGCGGCCTTCTCAAATTGTGGCTCAGCACAAGGCCCGGACACGGCGCCAGGGCCATCGACGTCCGCCATTTGCTGCACGATATTGAAGAGGCCCAGCGACGCATGACAACGTTGATCGACGCCGCGGCAGGCTCCATCAGATCGTCTATAAGAAAATAGGCGATCCAGCCGCCGGCCGAGGGGCGCGAGTGCTGAGCGATTGGCGCCGCCGCTCTCCGGCGATAAGGGCCGCGAGAAAAAAGGCCGGAAGAAATACATCTCGAAAGCACGTCAGCGGGATCGCCTTTGCGCGTGTCCCGGTCAACGGTTCAGCGGTTCGCCCGGCAGCCGCCAAAGGGGCAGGGGAATGAACGCACAAAAAACGCCCTCGATATCGTGGGCAGAACACTGTCAGACCGAAACGGCCGAGCAGAGCTAAGCAAAAATATCCCTGCTTCCCCAACTTGATTGAACCCGTGCAACAGGCCGATTGCGGTCATCGGCCCCTTTTTCAGGGGTTGCCTTAAGTTGGGGGTTAAGCTGCCGTTCTTGCCCGGCACATGTTATCGCCCGTAATGCCGCGCGGCCTATAATTCGCGCGCCCTATAATTGATGTAGGTCAACGCTCACGTCTCTTACCATACAGATAGTCTGAAGTGCTCCAGCAGACGCCTGTCTTTGAAAGCACCGAGGAGCGGGGGGATTACGATGCCAGACCGTGCGAACAGGTTCTGCGCCAATTTGGCCCGCGTTCCTACACATGTGCTTAGCCGATTTACAGGCCGCATGGTCGTCGCGGCGCTGGCGGTGCAGCTCACCGGTTCTGCTTTTATGGCGGCGGCGTTCGCGGGATCAGATCCAATCGTCGAGGTAAATGGTCAGCGCATGATGCCGATACCCGATGGCGTCGCGCTATCCTGGAATGTTGATTGCTTTTGGGGGGAGCCGATCTCCTATGGCGGCAAATCGTTTCGCGCGATGGGCTACGCCAACGGTCAGATGATCAATTTCATGGACATCGAAGCGAGCTATTGGCCTGCCCGTTTCAAACTCGCGCCCGGTGAAAAGCTTGTCCTATCAGGATATTTTCCCCATGCGCGTTATTCGTCGATCAATTCCTACGGGGGCGGCGCGCCGACCTCTTCTCTCGTCGATGTAGACATTGAGCCGGACGCCGGGTCAACGAACCCGTTCAGGCAGGGCGCTCGCCGCGACACCCCAGACGACCAACGCCGCTTCACGATCAACGTTATCAACGAACCGGAGCCGTCGAACGAAGCGGAGCGGCTGCCCAACACCCTCTACGCACGGCCCGCCGCCGAGCCTTATGACATCGTCGAGTTGCGGTACCGCACCTATCTCGTCGATCAATCGCCTCAGAACGACTTCGACCAACGGGGCGGCGTACCTTTGCCGACGCCGGTTGATCTTGTGCTTGCCGATGGTTCCAAGCGTCCCGGAGCAGCCATCTGCAAGAGCGACAGGGCCATGGCACAGAAGATGTTTTTTCGCGCCATTCCGCCGGACACGGTCTCATCGTGGTGGCAAGCCAATGCTTGCACTGACGAGACGCCGAAAAGCGCGTTCTGCAACGATCCTTTTACCGCGCCAGCGCAGAACCCTCCCGTCACCGAGAAATTCTTCGGCATACCCTATTCGGTAAAGGGGTTGTTCCTGCCACCGGAGGAATGGGCGAAGCTCAAACCGCCAAGCTCCTGTAAGCTGGCAAAGGGCTTCGAAGGCAATGCCGACAACGCCTATATGATGACCTTTCTCAACAACCATTTTGGCAAGGTCGTCGAGCTTCGCGGGCGTTATCCGCGAACTCCTCGAACCTATTTCGACAACAAGGTCTGGGACCAGAGCAAGGCGGATTTGCGCTACTGGAGTATTATGTCCGGCAACGAACTGTCCTCGACGCAGATCGCCGCCGGTATCGCCGATGAGCAAATCCCTGAGAACAAGGATGGCTCCTTCAGCATCATCGTTTCAAAACCGGAAGACAGACCCAAGACCGCGACGCAAGCCTGCGGTCACGCATGGCTCGATTGGGGTCGTCGCGGCGATTTCACCGGGCGAGACGGACAAACCGTAATCGTTTGGCGGAACACGCTTCCGGCAAATGGCTTCGAGAACTCTCTGCTCGCGGTTTGCGAACCGGGAACCGAGAAGTCCATCATGGGCGAGTACTTTCCTACAGGACGCTACTTCGAGAATGGCGCGTCGTTTGACGCTCAGGTCGGATGTCTGACCGGCGGCAAGTAATGCGAACTCGCCGACAAAATAAACCGCAAGAGGGGCGCAGAATGTCATCGCCGGTCCGCAGTGAGCCTGAGGTTTGCAAGCGGAGCAGCGGGCCGTCCCGTCTATGGAGATTTCCGCAGCTGGGAGCAAGCCGCCGAGCCTGTTCCTGAGCGGAATGTCTCAAATCGACCCGCTGGAGAAAATGCTCAAGCGTTGGCGAAGCTATGCAGCTTCACTTAGAATCGGCGGCCCTTTGCGCGGCGACGTCGCTTTTCCTCCTGAACGACGGGCTCGACCAGTTCACACGGCACGCCTCCTTCCGAGCGCGCAGGGTCCCTCTGGCGGACCTTGTAGCGCTTGCCGTTGTAATCGAACTCCTGACCGACCAAGGCAGGCAGATCGCGCCCGAGGAGATCCGTCACGACGGTCTCGGGCAGGAAAATCACGCTCTCCATGGACATAACCGTTTCTCCTTCTACCGGGGAGCGCGCCGAGGCAGCTTCTGAACGGGCTCTTTCAGCTTATAGCGCTTCATCGGCCGCGCCTTTTTGCTCGATAAATCACCACGTGGGCGTCGCGCGCGAACTCCGCCGGCGGCGGGTTGGCGTGCCGGCGCGCGCTCCACTGTCCGGTTAGAAGAGCGGCCGTCGCGGCGGCCTCGGTCTTCCAATATTCGACGCTTTCCCGGGTGTATGGCGAACCATCCGAGCCAAAGGCGCCAAGGTAGAAGCCGGCGGCGCTTTTCATAACCTTCACAGGAAGAGGCAGCCCCGTTGCGTTTTCGCGGATGGTGAGCGGCGGTGCGCGCCGCGCCTTCGGGCCTGTGGCCGCCTCCCAGGCTGTCTCGGCGATCCCCGGCTTGCCGCGGCGTGCGCATTCCGCTTCGCAGGCTTGCCACTGCCAATGCGCGGGATGTTCGGCCCAACTTGCTGCGTAGCCGGAAAGCCAGCATTTGCCGGCCGCTTCTCGTTCGAGCGCGGCGTCTGAAAGCCCGCGAACGCTTGCGAGATAGACCTTCTCAGCGAGAGCTTCCTGAATATCGGAAAGGCCTGTGTCCATCCCGTTCGTCTCGCGAACGCCCCTCAGGATGTTCCAGCCTGTGTCACGGGCGTTGACGCCCCAGGCGATGCGTCCCTCCCTCAAAGGATAAGCGTAAATCCCGGCACCGTCGGCGGCTGTGAGAGGCGGTGAGAAAGTCGGCCAGTGGAGCGGCGGCGCTTGTGCTGCTGCGTGGCGGAGTAATAACCGGCCACTGGTTAGGTTGTCCCTTTCTGTACGGGAGAGGGGCGACAGGGGATGTATGCCGTGGACAACTATGCCGCGGTCCGACGTTTCGTTTTTGTCGAGGGTAAGAGCCGTCGTGAGGCCGCCCGTGTTTTCGGCTTAAGCCGGGACACGATATCGAAGATGTGCCAGTTCTCGGCGCCGCCGGGGTATGTTCGCAAGAAGCCTCCGGCGAGACCGAAGTTAGGGCCATTCGTTTCCATCATCGATGCGATTTTGGCGGCGGATATCACGGCGCCGCCGAAGCAGCGGCATACGGCCAAGCGGATTTACGACCGGCTTCGCGCCGAACACGGCTTCGATGGCGGCTACTCGGCCGTGAAGGAGTATGTGCGGCTTGCGAGGTCTCGGGCCCGCGAGACCTTTGTGCCGCTGGCGCATCCGCCTGGGCACGCCCAAGTCGATTTTGGCGAGGCGATCGGCGTAATCGGCGGCGTCCGGCAGAAGATGCATGTGTTCTTCATGGACCTGCCGCATTCGGACGCGCCGTTCATGAAGGCCTATCCGGCGGAGACGACGGAAGCCTTTCTCGACGGCCATGTTTCGGCCTTCGCCTTCTTCGGCGGCGTTCCGCAATCAATCCTTTACGACAACACCAAGCTCGCGGTCGCCAAGATTTGTGGCGACGGCAAGCGCGAACGGACAGGGGCCTTCACCAGACTTATCAGTCATTATCTGTTTCGCGACCGGTTTGGGCGGCCCGGCAAGGGCAATGACAAGGGTAAGGTCGAGGGACTTGTCAAGAACGGCCGTCGGCGGCTCCTGACGCCGGTCCCCATCGCTGCAAGCTTCGAGGCATTGAACGCCAAGCTTGAAGCGGGTTGCCTTTCGGAACTCGATCGCAGGGCGGGCTCCCATCCAGAGACGATCGGCGCTAGGCTTCAAGCGGACCTGGCCGCCTTTCGGCCACTGCCGCCTGGCGTTTTTGAGCCCTGCGATCAACGGACTGCGCGCGTGTCGTCGACGGCGCTCGTTCGCTACCGCACGGCCGACTACTCCGTTCCCACGGCGTACGGCTTTCGCGACGTCACCGTAAAAGGCTTCGTGGATGAGGTGATCATCGTCTGCGCCGGGGAAGAGATCGCCCGCCATAAGCGATCCTATGAGCGCGGCGACTTTGTTTGTGATCCCCTGCATTATCTGGCGCTGATTGAGCAGAAGCCCGGAGCGCTCGACCAGGCGCGGCCCTTGCAGGAGTGGGCGTTGCCGGAGCAGTTTCCGCAGTTGCGGCGTCTGCTCGAAGCCAGGATGGGCAACCGCGGCAAGCGCGAGTTCATCCAGGTCTTGCGGCTTATGGAGACGTTCGATCAGAACATGGTCGCCGATGCGGTCAAAGACGCCCTTAAACTCGGCGCACCAAGCTTTGACGCCGTCAAGCAGCTGATCTTGTGCCGGATCGAGAAGCGACCGCCCCGGCTTGATCTCGCCGCCTATCCCTATCTGCCCAAGGCCGCCGTTCAGGCGACGCGCGCCGCCGACTATACGGCGTTGCTTGATCAGGAGGCCGCATGACAGAGGCCGCCGATAAACCGCAGCTGCTGCTCCGGCATCATCTCAAGCAGCTCAAGCTGCCCACCATTCTCGCCGAGTACGAGAAGGTCGCGCAGGAATCCGCACGCAGTGGCGTTGATCATGTGCGCTATCTGCTCAGGCTTAGCGAACTTGAACTGATTGAGCGCGAGCGGCGTATGGTGGAGCGCCGCGTTCGGGCCGCTCGCTTCCCGGCCGTAAAGGGGCTCGACAGCTTCGATTTCAACGCCATCCCCTCGCTCAACAAGATGTTGGTCCTGGAGCTTTCGCGAGGCGAATACATCCTGAGGCGCGAGAACGTCATCGCGCTTGGCAACAGCGGCACGGGCAAGAGCCACATCGCCTTGGCTCTCGGTCTTGCCGCCTGCCAGCGCGGCATGGCCGTCGGATTTGCGACCGCCGCCGGGCTTGTCCATCAGCTCATGGAGGCGCGCGACGAGAAGCGGCTTCTGCGCCTGCAAGCTCAACTCGCCGCCTACAAGCTCCTGATCATTGACGAACTCGGATACGTGCCCCTGTCGCCGACCGGCGCCGAACTTCTGTTCGAGGTCTTCAGCCAGCGCTACGAGCGGGGCTCGATCATCGTGACGTCCAATCTTCCCTTTGAAGACTGGACGTCTATCTTCGGCTCCGAGCGGCTCACCGGTGCGCTGCTCGACAGGCTCACCCACCACGTCCACATTCTTGAGATGAATGGCGATAGCTACCGGCTCAAGCAGTCGAAAGGTCGGCGCCGCCGAGCCGAGCGATCGCTCAATACAGACGCCTCCGAAACTGAAAGCGTCGATCCAAGCACGGGCGAAGTTACTTCCCGATAAAAAGAATGCCGAAAAGCATAAAGCCCCATCGCGATGGGGCTTTATGCTTTCAACGTCAGCAAAGGTGGCCGGAAATCTCTCCGCCACGGTGGCCTGAAATTACTCCGCCGTTGACACCCATGGCCAGTCCGCGTATTTGTCGCCGGTCTGCCTCAGATGCGTGTGGCGCTTGAGTGATTGCCAGGATCGATGGCCGGAGGAGGCTGCGGCGCGCGGGTAAAAGCGGCGCAGATTGCATCGGTGCTGTAAGGAAATATGCGCTCGCCGTTCCGCGGCATTGCCTCGACAATGCGCAGTGCCGGATCTGGCAGGTCGCACCACACGTCGTTGCCGATTTTCTCGCCGGGGTGCTTCATGTTGCGCACGAGGATGCGCTTGCCTTCGCAGTCGAGGTCGCGCCACTCAATTAGCGTGATCTCCTCTTGCCGCCTTGTGGAAAAGATAGCGAAGGCGATGATCGCGGCCATGGGTGAGGACTGTGGCGTCTTGATGCGCTTCTCGCGGAAATGGTCGAGGATGAGGTCCAGTTCGGTGAGCGTTGGGCGTCGATCACGTGCATCCGATTTGCTTGTGATACCGAGGCTCGTAGCGACGATGAATGCGTCCTTCATCGCCTGATGATCCAGGGAGTATCCCCAGGCCGGCCGCGTGATACGGAACACGGCGGAGAGATGAGAGAGATAATTTGCGACGGCTTGCGGCTTGCGGCCTGAAGCCAAGTTCTGCGCGAATTCGACGATGTCTTTTGAGCGGATGTCGACGCATGGCCGGTCGGCGATATCGTAGCCCTTGACAGCGGCGAGAACCTGCCCCTTGGTGCGCCCTATCTTCTTGCGGCTTTCTGCCGTGTAGCGATCAATAGCGTCTCTAAGAAGTGGCGATCTCTTCGTCTGGGACGTGCCGAGAGCCGCATCTGGCTTCGAGAGTTCTTCCTCTCGCTTCTTCGGCCAAGCGGCAGCGGCTTGTCTTCGATCAAAGGTTCTCGCCTCACGATGCATAACTTTTTTGTCGCGCGAGATGAGGATTTGCGCATTATAAGCGGTTGATCCATCTTTGCGTTTCCGCAGAATAATGGTGCCCATTTACGACTTCGGCCTGCCCAATTACGACATGTGTCGTAATTGATGGCAGAAATAGGCGAAAACCGCAACAAATAGGATGCAAACGGAGACGGATTATAGGCAGAGAATATGCGGCAAGTGACGAATGGATAAGAAAAAAATCCACGAATTCAGCCCCTGGCGTTTCTGCGTGGCGCCCATGATGGACTGGACCGACCGGCACTGCCGCTTCTTCCACCGGCAACTTACGAAGCGCGCGAGGCTTTATACGGAAATGGTGAGTTCGGCGGCGATCATGCATGGCGACCGCGAGCGCCTTCTCGGCTTTCATGCCATCGAGCATCCGGTCGCGCTGCAACTTGGCGGATCGGACCCCGACGAACTCGCGCGCGCCGCCGAAATCGGGCTTTCCTTCGGGTATGATGAGATCAACCTGAATTGCGGGTGCCCATCGGATCGCGTGCAGTCGGGACGCTTTGGCGCCTGCCTCATGGCGGAGCCCGAACTGGTGGCGGCCTGCATCGCGGCCATGCGCGGGGCCGTCGGCGGCGCGGCGCCCGTCACCGTGAAGTGCAGGATCGGCATCGACGACCAGGACAGCGAGGCCGATCTCGTCCGCTTCATCGAAGCCGTCGCGGCCGGCGGTTGCGGCGTGTTCATCGTGCATGCCCGCAAGGCCTGGCTTCAAGGCTTAAGTCCCAAGGAGAACCGCGAGGTTCCGCCGCTCGACTACGGCCGCGTCCACCGACTGAAGGCGGCATTTCCGGAGTTGACCATCGTCATCAATGGCGGCATCGCCACCATCGGCGAGGCGCAGACGCATCTCGACGCGGTCGACGGCGTTATGCTCGGGCGCGCGGCCTACAAATCGCCTGCGATTCTCGCCGAGGTCGACCGCGCCCTGTTCGGGGAGGATTGTCCGTCTCCTCTCGCGCACGCCGCGCTGGAAGGCATGCTGGATTATGTCGCGGCCGAACTGGAGCGCGGAACGCGCCTTTCCGGCATGACGCGCCACATGATCGGCCTCATCAACGGGCAGCCCGGCGCACGCTTGTTTCGCCGCCTCCTCACCGAGGAGAGCGTGAAGCCGGGAGCCGGCCTCGACGTGCTTCAGGCGGCGATCGCGGCGACGCGCCGGGCGGAAGAAAAGCCCTCGCAACTCGCGGCTTGAACTCAGCGCGCCATGAGCCGGAATCCGCGGCGCAGCTCGCCCCGCGGGCGAGCAAGCATTCCGGCCGAGTAGAACCAGGCGAGCGCGTCGGAAATGCCCTCTTCGTAGGGCCTCGACGTGTAGCGCAGCTCCCGGCGGGCTTTTGCGTCGTTAAAGAACATGCATTGGCGCGCCATTCTGAGGCCGTCGCGTGTGGCGAAGGGCTCCTTGCCGGTGCACCAGGCGACGGCTTCGCTTGCGATTGCGAAGGGAATGACAACTGGGACCGGTAGCTTGACGCGCGGCGGCTGGCGGCCGGTCTGGCGGGCGATCTCAGCGAGCATGTCGCGCAGGCGGATGTTCTGGCCGCCAAGAATATAGCGTTCGCCCACTACGCCATGCTTCAGCGCCGCGAGATGGCCCTGGGCCACGTCGTCGACATGCACGAGGTTGAGGCCCGTGTCGACATAGGCAGGCATCCGGCCCGCCGCGCATTCGACGATGATGCGCCCTGTCGGCGTCGGCTTGATGTCGCGCGGGCCGACGGGAGCGGATGGATTGACGATGACGGCCGGAAGGGCGCTCCTCGCGATGAGGTCCCGCACCACGTCTTCGGCCAGAATTTTGCTGCGCTTATAGGGATTGAAGGCGTCATCGCCGTCATGAGAATGCTGCTCGTCGGCCGGATCGGTTGGCGAGGCGTGAGCGAGCGTGCAGACGCTGCTCGTATAGACGATCTTTTCGACGCCGCTTTTCTTGGCCTCTTCCATGATCGTGCGCGTGCCCTGCACGTTCGCCGAGATGAGTTCGGAAGGCTTTCTGGTCCAGAGCCGGTAGTCGGCCGCGGTGTGAACGAGGTAGCGCACATCTTTCAGGGCGGCGGCGATCGAGCGTTTGTCGGCAAGGTCGCCGACCGCGATTTCAACAGGCAAGCTTGCGAAATTCGTGCGCGGACTGGCCGAGCGAACGAGAACTCTGACCTCGTAGCCTGCGTCCAGGAAAACACGGACGATGGCGGATCCGATGAAGCCGCTGGCGCCCGTGATAAGGACCCGATCGTATTCCTGATGATTCACGATGCTTTCCTCCAGTTCAGCGCCTTGCGACTTGCGATTTGGGTCAGCTTCGGCCCGACAGGACAGAGCGGATCATTACCAAGATGCCTTATCGATCCAGGCCGAGGCGAGCGTTATTGCCTCCAGCAATCCAATTCAACTGTGGCCAGACCGGGACGCGCCGCCGAACGCACTTTCAGCGCCGGCGGGAACGCACAGAACTTTTTTCAGTCTAAGGGTAACGCGCGCGCCTTGATAGCGGAGGAGAGAACCTTCTTGCAAAGCCTGCTGCGAATTATTTGCGCTCGCTTTATAATCGATCAGCTTTTTCGCCTTCAACCAATTCCCATCAAAGGCCGGTTGATCTCGCTGCAAAAGTGCGGGAAAGATGGCGCTGGTGCGCCGCTTGGCGCAGGTCCACAAGGAATCTTCATGGACGGGCTTGAAATCAGACGCAAGCGCGCGATTTATCGCGCGCATCATCGCGGGACGAAAGAACTGGATCTGATCTTGGGCCGTTATGCAAAGGAGCGCGTTCCAGCCATGGATGAAGCGCGGCTGACGCTCTTTGAGCATCTCATTTCCCTGCCCGACGCCGATATCGATCAGTGGATTCGGGGGCATGAAGCTCCCGACGACGTGGCCTCAGCTGTGGCGGAAGTGCGCTCGTTCTTTGGGCTCGGCGGCTAGTACGCCCCGCCGGAAGCCTGACCCGTTTGCCGCGGGCGCTGACAGGACTTCGAGGCTCACTAGCAACTCACTGAGTCTAGCACAGCATGAGCAACAACCGCATTTGTTTTTGCGGACATCCCTTTGTCTCCGAATTGCCGCACGGGCGCCGCGTGTTGGGCAAAATTCGAAGTCACGACACGAGCTTCGGCGCACAAATATAGCGATTAGAGTTAGAGCGTAGACGCAATGGCGGGCGAATCAGGAACCCTCGACAAGAAAGGCGCAAGCCAGGCGGCGGCGCCGAGCGCGCTCGACAAGCTTGCAGGGGGCGAAGGGGCAATAGTCGCCGCAGCTGTGCCCGAGGGGTACGACGCGTTTCTTCTGGCCGCGATCGCGCGCAGGCTTCCCACCGACACCGCGTTCCAGCAGGCGGTGCTGCATATCGCGCGCGACGATCAGCGTCTGGCGGCGATCCGCAGCCAGCTTGAGTTCTTCACGCCAAACGCCGAGGTGATGGCCTTTCCGGCGTGGGACTGCGTTCCTTATGACCGCGTCTCGCCGGACAGCGACATCGAGGCCCGCCGCATCGCCACGCTCGCGCGGCTCGCCCATGCGAAGGGCGGCAAGCCTGCGATCATCGTGCTGACGACGGTGAACGCGGTGCTTCAGCGCGTGCCTCCGCTCGACGCCCTTAGGAAGGCGGCCGCGAGGTTGACGGCGGGCGGTCGGGCAAGCATGGAGCAGGTGATCCAGCGGCTCGACGCGTCGGGCTTTTATCGCACGGGCACGGTCATGGAGCCCGGCGAATATGCGGTGCGCGGCGGCATTCTCGATCTTTTCGCGCCGGGCCATTCGCGCCCGGTGCGGCTCGATTTCTTCGGCGATACGCTCGAAAGCATCCGGCAGTTCGATCCCGTCACGCAGCGCACGCAAGCCGCCCGCGAGCAGATCACGCTGCTTCCCATCAGCGAAGTGCCGTCTGGCGCGGCGGCGATCAAGCATTTCCGCCAGCGCTATGTCGAACTGTTCGGCCCGACGAAAGGCGACGACGCGCTTTATGAAGCCGTCTCCGCAGGAAGCCGCTATCCCGGCCAGGAGCATTGGCTGCCGCTCTTCTACGAGCGCATGGATACGCTGTTCGATTATCTGCCGAATGCAGTCATCACGCTCGACAACCTCGCCGCGGACGCGGAGGCGCGCCGGCTTGAGACCATCGCGGACCATTACGAGGCCCGGAAGGAAGGGCTTGAGCAGAGGTCGTTTGGCGCCCCGCCTTACAAGCCGCTGCCGCCCGACGCCCTTTACCTCGACGTCAAGGAATGGCAGGAGCATCTGGAAGCGCGCAAGGTGCGCTTCTTCACGCCATTTCCGCAGCCCTCGCCCGCAAGCCTCCAAATCGACTTCAAGGGCAAGCAGGGCCGCAGCTTCGCAATCGAGCGCACGGAAGCGTCCGAAAAGCTGATCCCGGCCGTCATCGACCATATCCGCACGCTTCAAGGGCTTGGGAAACGAGCCATCGTGGCGTGCTGGACCAATGGCGCGCGCGAGCGGCTCGGCAATATGATCCAGGCGCACGGCGCGCGCATCGAGAAGGTTGCGAACATCGCGGAGGCGCGAAAGGCCGACAAATCGGCGGTGAGCTTTGCTCTGCTCGGTCTCGAAAGCGGCTTCGAGACGCCCGACCTCGCCATCATCGCCGAACAGGACATCCTCGGCGACAGGCTCATCCGCCGCCGCAAGGCCAAGAAAGCGAGCGACGTGCTGGTTGAGGCGTCGAGCCTCACGCCGGGCGATCTCATGGTGCATGCCGACCACGGCATCGGCCGGTTCATCGGCCTCAAAACCATCTCGGCGGCCGGCGCCCCCCATGATTGCGTCGAGCTGGAATATTCGGGCGGCGACAAGCTTTTCCTGCCCATCGAGAACATGGAGCTTCTGACGCGCTACGGCTCCGACGAGACAGCCGCCAACCTCGACAAGCTCGGCGGCGCGTCCTGGCAAGGGCGCAAGGCCCGCATGAAGAAGCGCATCCGCGAGATGGCGGAGGAGCTGATCAAGATTGCGGCTGTGCGCGAGACAAGGCCGGCGCCCGTGTTCCCCGTGCCGGACGGGGCCTATAATGAGTTCGTCACGCGCTTCCCCTATGAGGAGACCGACGATCAGCTCGCGAGCATCGACGCGGTGACCGACGATCTCGCCAAGGGCAAGCCAATGGACCGGCTCATTTGCGGCGATGTGGGCTTCGGCAAAACCGAAGTGGCGCTTCGCGGAGCGTTCCTGGCCGTCATGGAAGGCAAGCAGGTCGCCGTCGTGGTGCCGACGACGCTTCTGGCGCGGCAGCATTTCCAGACCTTCACGGAGCGGTTCCGCGGCTTCCCGGTGAAGGTCGCGCAGGCCTCGCGGCTCGTCGCCCCGAAGGAGATGGCGCAGGTCCGGGAAGGCCTGAAGAACGGCCAGATCGACATCGTGGTCGGCACGCACGCGCTTCTCGCGAAGTCGATCGGGTTCAGGGATCTCGGCCTTCTCATCATCGACGAGGAGCAGCATTTCGGCGTGGGCCACAAGGAGCGCCTGAAGTCTCTGCGCGAAGAGGTGCATGTGCTGACGCTGACCGCGACGCCGATCCCGCGCACGCTGCAACTTGCGCTGACGGGCGTGCGCGAGATGTCTGTCATCGCGACCCCGCCTGTGGACCGGCTCACGGTGCGCACCTTCATCACGCCGTTCGATCCGGTGACGCTGCGCGAGGCGCTGTTGCGCGAGCGCTATCGCGGCGGCCAGAGTTTCTATGTCGTGCCGCGCATCTCCGACCTCGATGAGGTGGCTGCGTTCCTACGCGAGCAGATTCCCGAGGTGCGCTTCATGCAGGCGCACGGGCAAATCGGTGCGACGCAACTCGAAGACATCATGTCGGCCTTCTACGACAAGCAGTTCGACGTGCTGCTCTCGACCACCATCGTGGAGTCAGGCCTCGATATCCCGAACGCCAACACGCTCATCGTGCATCGCGCGGACATGTTCGGACTGGCCCAGCTCTATCAGCTTCGCGGGCGCGTGGGTCGGTCGAAGACCCGCGCCTACGCCATGTTCACCATCCCGCCGAGCGGAAAGATTACGGCGCAGGCGGAAAAGCGGCTCAAGGTTCTGCATTCGCTCGACAGTCTGGGCGCGGGCTTCACGCTGGCGAGCCACGACCTCGATTTGCGCGGCGCGGGCAACCTCCTTGGCGAGGAGCAGTCGGGCCACATCAAGGAGGTCGGCTACGAGCTTTATCAGTCCATGCTCGAAGAGGCGGTTCATGCGCTGAAAGAGCACGGCGACGCGGGCGAGCAGGAGGAGCAGTGGTCGCCCACGATCAATGTCGGGCTGCCGGTGCTGATACCCGAAACTTATGTGCCAGATTTGCAGGTGCGGCTCGGCCTCTACCGGCGCTTGTCGGGTCTGCATGAAAGTTCGGACTTGGAGAACTTTTCTGCCGAGCTTGCCGATCGCTTCGGGCCGCCGCCCGACGAGGTGAAGCATCTTCTGACGGTGGTGCAGATCAAGAACTACTGCCGCCGCGCCGGGATCGCGCAGGCGGACGCGGGGCCGAAAGGAGCCGTCATCTCCTTCCGGCACAAGAGGTTCGCCAATCCGCAAGGGCTGGTGAAGTTCATGCACGACAATGGCGCGGCCGTTAAGCTGCAGCCGGACCACAAGCTCGTCTTCAAGGCCGACTGGGACGATGGCGTGGACCAACTCCGCGGCGCCCGCGCGCTTGTCCGCGAACTCGCCGACCTTGCCGAGCGGAAGGAGCCCGCCTTGCCGCCTACCGCCAGCGGCGACGCGATGCCGCGCCTCAATATCGGCAAGATGAAAACGCCGCCGCCTCCCCCCGCGAAGGCCGCGCCGAAAGCGCCGCCGAAATTGCCGGCCACAAAGATCACGCCGAGGCCCTTCCCCAAGGGCAAACCCCGCTTCCACTGACTTTTTCGCAGGCGCCTCATGTTGGGGAATTCCTACGGCCCCTTAACCTCATTGGGTTCGTTTTGCAAAAGTGGCATCAACTAGATATACAAGTAATACATTACAAACTTCGTTGGCGATCGCTATCGCTTCATGACGGTTAGCGCCCCGCATTTGTAATTTAAGTACAATCCTTGTCGCCAGTGAAGGGCCTCCAACTCACGCGCGCGCAGGGGCGAAACGCTTTTTTAAGAGAATATGCAAGATGTGTTAACCGAACTTGCAGCGCGCTTGGGCGAAACGGCGGAAGGCGGCGATGGCTTTCATCCTTGCATCGGACGGCAGAGACGACGACGCGGAGGGCGCATTTCGCCGGTACGCAGACTATCTGCAATCGGCCAAGGCCGATTTCCCGCCCTCAGCCTTTGCGCTGGCGACCTCAGGCTGGTATTTCGGTTTTGGCGGCCACAGTCCGCATGACGCAAAGCTGGAAGCTTTGGAGTTCGCGGAATGTCCGGCGCCGGATGAATATCGCGGACGCATAACGTCGCTCACGGTGCGCCTGCGCGCCGCTTACGAGAACGGTCAGATCGAGCTTTTCTACCCGGAGGTGTTTGCCTATAAGCTTGCGGGCAAAGATGTTGAGTGCGGTCACTCCGATTGGCGATATGACGAGCTTCGTCTTTCCGAACATGGCCATGTCGTGCATGAGATCGAGTGGTGGGGCGGAGGAAACCTCGCGCGCTGGCTTATCGAGGCGTCCGATCTGGAGTTGAGATGGATTCCCGAGATTTAGGAGTTCAATTCAGCGTGTGCAGCGCTGACGAGACCGCAGATGCGGGCGTCGGCATCCAGAGGATGCATGCTATTGGGGTTCCCTGTTCAAAATCTGGTCCTTCGCAGGAGGAGAGGAAATGCCAGCGGAACCGGAAGTCTCGCGCCACTACACGCATGGCAATCTGATGGAGGCGATCCGAACGGGCCTCGCCGCGCTTGGCAAGCTCACCTCATCGCTTGCAAGCTCGTCAGCCGCCGACAGCGACGACATTTCTTCGTTGGCGCGATCGGTGTCTTAGCGACTTCGGCGCATGCGCACCGAAAGTGCAATATCTTCGAGCCTTGATGCCCATGGTACAGACCAGATAGGTACCTTGGCGCAAACCGTGATGCACGTATGATGCAAAGACAGCTCCAATCGGAGACACACGGATTGACGAAAGTGAACGAAGAACGCTGCATCGTTTAGGAGAAAGACGCATCAAGATCATGATCTGGATCATGAATGGCGCCTGGGATTTCCTTTAGCAATGGTGCTGCAAGAGAGGATTGAACTCTCGGCCTCCCCCTTACCAAGGGGGTGCTCTACCACTGAGCTACTGCAGCGAACCGAAGGTGACCGTGCCACAGCAGCCGTCCGGGCGCAAGGCCTTAGGGCCATTCAAAGCGCAATGGCGCCGGTAATCAACCGTTTTGCGAAGCGCGCCGTCCCTTCGCCCGCGAACGCTCTCACGCCCTTTTGTTTTTCCTAACAAGACGCGCCCGCCAATATCCCTGTGCAACTTCGACGAAGAAGATTGCTCCATGCCTCTCGACATTCGAGCCCCGGCGGCATCCGGAAAACAACTACGCCGTCGTCTCAGAACCGCGCGGCGTGGCGTCAACCTCGCCTTTGCGAGAGAGGTGATCCGGCTCAGGGAGAACGAGATCGCGCTGATCGTCATCGCGGCCCTTGTCGGCTTTGCTGTTGGGGCTGTGGTTGCGATCATCGATGGGGCGGTTATCTGGCTCCACTATGTCATCTTCGGCGTGCCGGCTGACGCCCATCTCAGCGCCGGAGCGGACATTCCTGCGTCTGTGAGGGTTCTCGCGCCGGCTATCGGCGGCATTCTGGTCGGCGTGATCGCCGCCGTGATGCGCCATGTCCGTGCGCGCGAAATTGTCGACCCGATCGAGGCCAATGCGCTTTATGGCGGCCGCATGTCCTTGCGCGACAGCATCCATTTGGCGCTGGTGACGATCGTCTCCGTTGGTTTTGGCGGGAGCGCGGGGCTGGAGGCCGCCTACACCCAGGTCGGATCGGGTTTCGCTTCGAAAATTGGGCAGAACATCCGCCTCAGGCGGCAGGACCTGCGCCTGTTGGTCGGCTGCGGGTCGGCGGCGGCGATCTCGGCGGCGTTCAACAGCCCTTTGACGGGGGCCTTTTACGCCTTCGAGTTGGTGATCGGCAGCTACACGCTTCAAGCCCTGGCGCCGGTCGCGTCCGCGGCCCTGTGCGGGAACATCGCGATCAACGCGATTTCGGGTGGCAAGCCGATGTTCCTCTTGCCGTCGCTCCTCACCGTGGCGAGCCACGACTACCTCCTTTTCATCTTGATAGGCCTTGGAGCCGCCGCAATAGCAATCGCGACCATGCGCGCCGTGACGGTGGTGGAGAACAGCTTGCGCCAATACAGGGCGCCGCATTTCTTGAGGCCCGCGCTTGGCGGGGCGGCCGTCGGCCTTGTCGCGCTTTTCTATCCTCAGGTTCTTGGAAGCGGCCACGGCGCCATCTCCTCTCAGCTCGAAGGCGGCTTCGGGTTTCAGGCGCTGGCAGCTTTGCTGGCGGCGAAGATTGCGGCTTCAGCGCTGACGGTCGGCTCGGGAATGCGCGGCGGCCTTTTCAGTTCGTCTCTCTTTCTCGGCGCGATCTATGGCGGAGCCGTCGCCTCGGCCGTTTCAACGCTTGCGCCTCACCATTCGGTGAATGCTCTCGCCTATGAGCTTGTGGGCATGGGCGCCGTTGCTGGCGGGGTGGTTGGCGCTCCGGTGACGATGACGCTTCTGGTCCTCGAGACGACCGGGAATTTCTCTCTCACGATGGGCGTCATGGCGAGCGTCATCACCTGCTCCGTCGTGGTGCGCCAAAGCTTTGGCTACTCGTTTGCGACCTGGAGGTTCCACGTGCGCGGCTTGCGCATCAAGAGCGCGGCGGACGTCGGCTGGATCGCCGACCTCACGGTCGGGAAGCTCATGCGGAAAGACGTTTATCTCGTGCCGGCGTCCGAAACCATCGCCGAGCTTCGCGAGCATTTTCCGCTGGGAGGCCCGAAATACGCCTTCGTCCTGAATGAGCGGGGCGCTTATATCGGAAGGATCGACACCGTCGAGGCTCATTCGTCGGCCTACGATGGAGACGCCGACGATACGAGAGCCGACGCTCTCATCCACGATGATCCATATGTTCTGACTACGCAGGAAAACATCCATTCCGCCGTCCAGATGTTCACCAAAACGGCGTCCGAGGTGCTGCCCGTAATCGACGCCGTCAAATCCGGCCACGTCGTCGGGATGGTCAGCGAAGCCTACGTCCTGCGGCGGTACAGCCAGGAACTTGAGAAGAGGAGGCCCGAAGAGGCCAATGGCGGGGTTTTCAGCCCCGAGCCCGTTTAGCGTGGCGCAACTTAACTGAGATTTGAGCCGCAAAGGCCGCCATCGCCATCCAAAGGTTCTTCGAAATCCGGGTGGAGCTTCCCAATAACAAAGCGGGAAAATCATGGAGGATGGCAAAATGACGAAGCGCGTTGAAAAGAGCGATGCGGAGTGGCGGGCGCAATTGTCGCCGGAGCAATACAAGGTGACGCGCGAGCACGGCACCGAGCGCGCGGGCGCGAGCCCCCTCAATCATGAGAAGCGCGAAGGCGTCTTTGCCTGCGTTTGCTGTGGGGCGCCCTTGTTCGCCTCCGACGCCAAGTTCGAGTCGGGCACCGGCTGGCCGAGCTTTTACGCGCCAATGGGCGGCGGTGCCGTGACCGAGCATGAGGATCGGTCATTTCTGATGCGCCGGACGGAAGTGCGCTGCGCGCAATGCGATGCGCATTTGGGTCACGTGTTTCCCGATGGCCCCCGTCCGACCGGCCTGCGCTATTGCATGAATGGGGTCGCGCTTGATTTCAAGCCGGGTGATGAAGCGGCCGAGGAAAGCTCGACGAAGGATGCGCCCGGTCGATAACTGGGCGGCCTTCTCCTTAGAGTCCGTCCAAAAAGTTTATGATGCTTTACAAAGCTTTCTCAACATAAGCCGGATGGATGCGAGCCGAACGAAAGCCAGCGCGATCCTGGTTAGGTTCTCGAAGTCTTTGGCAAGTCTTCGGCAGCGGCCAAGCCAGGCGAAGGTTCGCTCAACCACCCATCGCTTTGGCAGGATCTCAAATCCGTTGGCTTGATCTGAGCGCTTGACGATCTCCACTTGCAGCTCAGGCAGGATTTCAGCGATGGCCTGCTTGAATTTTGGTCCCTGATAGCCCCCATCAGCGAACAGTTTTCTGAGGAAAGGGAACTGTCCGAACAGCGTAGAAAGCAACAAGACGCCTCCATCGCGGTCTTGAATATCAGCCGGATGAACGACGACGTGAAGCAATAAACCCAGCATGTCTACAAGAATATGCCGCTTCTTGCCCTTGATCTTCTTTCCTGCATCGTAGCCGATCGCATCAATTTGAGCCCCCCTTTTTCTGCGCTCTTCGCGCTTTGGCTATCGGCGATTGCTGCTGTTGGACTTGCTTCGCGTCCTGCTTTCTCGCGGCATTTCACGTAAAGCGCGTAATGAATGCGCTCCAGCGTCCCGTCGTAGGCCCACAAATCAAGGTAATGCCACACCGTGCTTCTCGGCGGGAAATCCTTCGGCAGCGCTCGCCACTGGCAGCCGGTGGAGAGCACGTACATGATGGCGTTCACGATGTCGCGCTCGTCAACTTCGCGTTTGCGCCCGCCGCGCTTGGCCGGCGCAATTTCAGGCTTGATCAGCTCCCATTCCTCATCCGTCACATCGCTTGGGTAACGCAAATGACTGCGGTCATAGAGCCTGCGGTTTTCCGGCGTCCACATCGGCGGCCCCTCCGAATCACGGCCGCTCCTCTTGAATCATAACAGATTCATACGATTTAAGAAGTTTTTGGACGGACACTTACATTATTTTAGCGCCGGGCCTCGATCTCAGCGCATCCGTGCAAGCCTGTTCAAGTTCGCTCGCATGGCTTTCCAAGCATTTGCCGATAGCGCCACGCTCCTTGAGTTGGCGAGCAAATGAGCCAGCGCCGCCCGTGGCCAGTTGAACCCCGCGCGTTAACGCTTCCTTGACCGGCGTCAATCCTGAGCTTCAGGTCTATGATAATCTTCATCTTCTAGGTGAGGAAAATAGTCAAATTAGAAAGAAAAACATGAAAGACGCCAACAAGGTGAGCCGCCGCTTCGTCTTGCGCGGGGTGGTGGCCGCGGCCAGCGCTGCGCCAATTTTGCTGTCAAATAGAATGGCTTACGCCAAAGTGGCCAAGCAATCCGTATCTTACCGGGAAACGCCTAATGGCGGAAATTCCTGCGCCATTTGCGGCAACTTCGTCGCCCCCTCCTCATGCCTGCTTGTCGAGGGGTCGATCAACCCAGATGGCTGGTGCGGCCTCTTCAAGGCCAAGAAATAGTCGCTCAGGGCTTATGTTAACGGAAAGTTGATGGAACTCGTCGGCGACGGGCGCGCCGTCGTATCGAGTTCATAGCTCTCCAAGCCACAGCCGAATATATTGTATAAATTTGCATCAAAGGCGCAATTGTGCTTATCCACAAGTACTTGCCTCATAGTGTCGCGCCAAGCTGAGAGCTACGGGGTCCTGTTTATAGGATCCCCTTTCATTTCGACTGTGATTTTCTGCGAAGGTTTCTTTCGCCGCACTTTCGCGCCGCGTTATAAGCTCTTGTTTGCACAGCATTAAAAGAATTTTAATTCTATCTTAAGCGCAAGTGTTGTGGTAAGGTTCACTTGTCTAGGTGGAATATGCTTCAAGGAGAACATGTGTATGGATAAAGAAAAGAAAGTATCACGCCGGGTTGTATTGCGGGGAGCTGTGGTTGCGGCGGGCGCCGTTCCGGTTTTGCTTTCCGGCATATCTGCGGCGTACGCCAAAGTTAAGCAGGCGGACGTTCACTATCAACAGACCGCCAAAGACGGTCAGCACTGCTCAATTTGCACCAACTTCGAAGCTCCCAAGGCCTGCAAGCTCGTCGAAGGCGAGATCAATCCCGACGGCTACTGCCAGCTCTTCAAGGCCATCAAGAAGGAATAGGCTGCTTTTATAAGCGCCGACAAACGCCGCACAGGATTCCTTCTGGCTCCGTGTGGCGTTTTTTTTGACAAGTTCGCAGTTTATTTTTCCCCAGACTTTGAGTCCCGACCGCCCCTTTATGAACAGGATGACCACAATATGTTGGGGTTCTTTGTGTGATTAACACAAAGATTAGATGTTGTTGCCCCATTGTGACAGCCGTCCAGCACAGAATCGGCTAGCTTCTGGACTTGCCGCCAGCGGGGGCGTCCTTCAAGGAGGACGCGGCGGCAGCTTCCCGCCGGCCGTCAAGGCGGCTCCAGTCACAAAAATCTAGCACCGTTGGCAGTTTTGCACCTCCGCAGTCGGATGCTTTGCAGGCGGCTCACTGAGGTTGAGTGCAGGCGCGTAAGCGCCGTTGTGTCTTGATTTTCGTGAGCGCTTTAGAGTGAAAGCATAAGGAGAACCTGAGGAGAGTAGCGTGAGGTTTGTTTTGTTGCGTCTGCGTTTGGGGCAACTCAGGCGGTTTTGCCCGCCTGAAACAGAGAGAACTCTATGCGGATCGAACGGCGCTTCACAAAGAGAGGCCAATCTCCTTATGCGGACATCGCATTCAGGCAGGCCACGAGCGAACTGAAAAATCCCGATGGCAAGGTGGTTTTTCAGCTTGAGGGTTTTCTTGTTCCCGAACAGTGGAGTCAGGTTGCGTCGGATATTCTCGCGCAGAAATATTTCCGCAAGGCTGGAGTGCCGGCACGGCTGAAGCGCGTCGAAGAAAACCGAGTTCCGTCATGGCTTTGGCGATCGATCCCAGATAAACAGGCGCTTTCCGAGTTGCCCGAGAGCGAACGCTATGGCCCGGAAATGGATGCGCGGCAGGTTTTCGACCGCATGGCGGGCGCGTGGACGTATTGGGGCTGGAAAGGCGGCTATTTCACGAGCGAAGAAGATGCTCGCACCTTTCATGACGAGCTTTGCTACATGCTCGCGATGCAGATGGCTGCGCCGAATAGCCCGCAATGGTTTAACACGGGCCTGCACTGGGCCTACGGCATCGACGGGCCGGGGCAAGGACATTACTACGTCCACTTCGAGACCGGCGAACTGGTCCGCTCAAACAGCGCCTACGAGCATCCGCAGCCGCACGCCTGCTTCATCCAGTCCGTCCAGGACGACCTCGTGAGCGAAAACGGCATCATGGATCTCTGGGTCCGCGAGGCGCGTCTCTTTAAATATGGGTCCGGCACGGGCTCCAACTTCTCAAGGGTGCGCGGCGAGGGCGAGAAGCTCTCAGGCGGCGGCAAGTCCTCCGGTCTCATGAGCTTCCTCAAGATCGGCGACCGGGCGGCGGGCGCGATCAAATCCGGTGGCACCACGCGGCGCGCCGCCAAGATGGTGATCGTCGATGTCGATCACCCCGACATCGAGGATTTCATTGGCTGGAAGGTGCTGGAAGAGCAAAAGGTCGCCGCCCTTGTGGCGGGCTCGAAGGCCTGCGCAAAGCATCTGACGACCATCATGAAGGCCTGCGTCAATTGCGAGGGCGAAGGCGACGATTGCTTCGACCCGACCAAGAACGCCGCGCTGAAACGCGAGATCAAAGCGGCGCGCAAGGCTTTTGTGCCCGACAGTTATATCCAGCGCGTCATCCAGTTCGCGCGCCAGGGCTTCAAGTCCATCGAGTTCCCGGGCTTCGACACAGACTGGGAAGGAGAAGCCTATCGCACCGTCGGCGGGCAGAACTCCAACAACACCGTCCGCGTCGAGGATGCCTTCCTGCACGCCGTCGAAAATGGCGGCGAGTGGGCGCTCAAGGCCCGCACCGTTGACAGGGTCACCAAACGGATCAAGGCGCGGGACCTCATGGACAGCATCGCAGAAGCCGCCTGGTCCTGCGCAGATCCTGGAATCCAGTTTCACACAACGATCAACGACTGGCACACTTGCCCGGCAAGTGGACCGATCCGAGCCTCGAACCCCTGCTCGGAATACATGTTCCTCGATGATACGGCCTGCAATCTGGCGTCGCTGAACCTCCTGGCGTTCCGCCCCCGGCTTGACCCGGCCATCCAGGAAAACAAAGGCGCCTCTGTCGTGGCCCTGGATGGTCGCGTCAAGGGCGGCCATGACACGCGCGCAAATCTCGATGTCAAAGCCTTCGCGCACGCATGCCGGCTCTGGACGCTGGTGCTCGAAATCTCGGTGACGATGGCGCAGTTCCCATCGAAGGAAATTGCGCAACTCTCCTATGAGTACCGCACGCTGGGCCTCGGCTTCGCCAATCTCGGCGGCCTTCTGATGGTGTCCGGGCTGGGCTACAACTCCGAAGAAGGGCGCGCGCTGACGGCGGCCGTCTCTGCGCTGATGACGGGCGTGTCCTATGCTGCCTCAGCGGAAATGGCGAAGGAACTGGGCGCCTTCGCAGGCTATGGTCCGAACGCCGCCGCCATGCTCCGCGTCATGCGCAACCATCGGCGCGCCGCTTATGGCAGGACGGGCGGCTATGAACAGCTTTCCACCCCGCCCGTGCCGCTGAAGGACGACATATGCCCGCAAGCCGATCTCGTCACGGCGGCGCGCGAGGTCTGGGACGAGGTGATCTCCCTCGGCCAAGCCCACGGCTTTCGCAACGCGCAGGTTTCGGTCATCGCGCCGACGGGCACAATCGGCCTTGTCATGGATTGCGACACGACCGGCATCGAACCGGACTTCGCGCTGGTGAAATTCAAGAAGCTCGCCGGCGGCGGCTATTTCAAGATCATCAATCGGGCGGTCCCCGAGGCGCTGCGCACGCTGGGCTATGGCGAAGGCGCCATCTCGGCGATCATCACCCATGCCGTGGGCCGAGGCACGCTTACGAATGCGCCGCACATCAATCACAAGTCGCTGACCGCAAAGGGCTTCACGGCGGAGAAAATTGCAACTGTCGAAGCGGGTCTCGCCAGCGCCTTCGATATCAAGTTCGTCTTCAACAAATGGACGCTTGGCGAGGACTTCTGCACGGGCGTCCTGAAGCTCACCGCAGAGCAGATGAACGCGCAAGGCTTCGACCTTCTTGCCGCGCTCGGTTTCTCCAAAGCCGAGATTGAGGCGGCCAACGAGCATGTCTGCGGGACGATGACGCTTGAAGGCGCGCCGGAACTCAAGCCCGAGCACCTTCCCGTGTTCGATTGCGCCAGCCCTTGCGGAAAGAAGGGCAAGCGCGCGCTCTCATGGCAGAGCCACATCCATATGCTCGCGGCGGCGCAACCCTTCATCTCGGGCGCCATCTCGAAAACCATCAACATGCCGAACGCAGCGACCGTGGCCGACTGCCGTGAAGCCTACATGCTGTCCTGGAAGCTTGGGCTGAAAGCGAACGCTCTCTATCGCGACGGCTCGAAGCTCTCCCAACCGCTCTCCGCGCAGCTCATAGCCGATGGCGACGAGGACCAGGACGAGGCGGCCGAGGCTCTGGCGACGGCTCCGCAAGGCAGGCGCGCTCAGATCGTCGCGGAGCGTATCGTGGAGCGCGTCATCGAGCGCGTCCGGCTCAAGACCGAGCGCGACAAGCTTCCCAACCGCCGCAAGGGCTATACCCAGAAGGCGGTGGTTGGCGGCCACAAGGTCTATATCCGCACGGGCGAGTTCGAGGACGGCAGGCTTGGCGAGATCTTCATCGACATGCACAAGGAGGGCGCGGCGTTCCGCAGCTTGATGAACAATTTCGCCATCGGCATCAGCCTTGGCCTGCAATATGGCGTGCCGCTGGACGAATATGTGGAGGCGTTCACCTTCACGCGCTTCGAGCCCGCCGGCTACGTCCAGGGGAACGAGGCGATCAAGAACGCAACCTCGATCCTCGACTACATCTTCCGGGAGCTTGCCGTCTCCTATCTCGGCCGCAACGATCTCGCCCATGTGGATCCCTCGGAGATCGGCTCGACCATCATGGGAGGCGGCGTGGCGGACGACCGAAGGGCTTCCGCGCCGGTCATCTACGCGGATCGCTTTGTCAGCAAGGGCCTCACGCGCGGGCTTCACCACAAAGTTGTCATAGTTCAAGATCAGCCTAAAGCAGAACGAATTAGTAGCGCCGGTTCATATGACACACATGGCGCACTGGCTTATGCCCTGCGTCCGGACGCTGAAGACAATCCGTTAGGGTCCGAAGTAAAGGCGCACGATGGGATGAGCGTTGCGTTGTCTGCTTCCCATCTTTCAGTTTCCCATGAAGCCGGGCTTGGTAAGGCGGAGCTTTTGGCGGAGGCGCGCGCGAAGGGATACGAGGGCGAAGCTTGCGGCACCTGCGGTAACTTCACTCTCGTTCGCAATGGAACTTGTCTGAAGTGCGAAACCTGCGGCGGCACCACCGGGTGCTCGTAAGTCTGTCCGCTGTTGTCCTGGGTTCCACGCCGCCGCTTGGCATGGAGCCCTGTTCGCCTTCGACGCAGGAAGCGATGAGAGCAAATCATGGCGCTTTGGACATTCAATCCGCCTCGCCAGCATGATCTTTACGCCGTCGTCCATTTGCTGAGGGACGCGTTGAGGTCGGCTCTCGACGATGCGTGGTTCTTCGAAAGAACCGCGCTTCCGAGAGTCGACGTGAAAGGCGCCGACCACGCCGAGATTTCGGCCCGCCTTGGGCGTTTCCGCGACGGCTGCAAAACCTTTCAGGAACGGGAAGCGCTCATGCTGATGAAGCTCTCCCGCGCGCGCATCTGGACCGCCGAGCTGAGAAAGCTAGCGCCGGAGGTCCGCAACGACGCCGATCAGTTTCTCGACGCGACCGAAGCCTGCGAGGAGATGCGCGCCGAGTTTGTGCGCGATACGCAGCGCATGTTCAACGGGGGCGGTCTTTTGTCGAGGTTCCTCTCCCGCCGGAAGGCGCATCGAGAGGAGCCCCAAAGCCATCGCGCTCATGATGGCGGGTACCGCGTAGGCGGTCGGACGGAGTTGTTCGAACTGCGCGCCGCCTGCGAAGTCTTTTTAGGCCAGATCAATGATGCTTTCTTCCGTCCAAACAGCAAGGCAGGGCGATCAGGGCTGACGAAGCCGCTGGCCGCCTATCTGGAAACGCCGCAAGCGCCTGCCCCGGTTTCGGACGCGCCATAGCCTAAGGACAGTTGTCGAGCGGCTGTTAGTTACGCGAATTTTGTTATGATGCCGGGGTGGATGCAATAACCCCCTCCCTTCGAACGAACGCCGGGATCAACTGTCGGGGCTTCAGCAAACACGGGCGTGTCACTGCAAAACGGGTACAGCATCGCGGTGAGCGCTCGTTTTGCAGGAACTGGCTCTCGCCGCCCGGCTGGCTCATTCAGGCTCCGGCTAACGCCAAAGCGCACACCGTGTTGTTTTTCGCCCGGCGTGAGGCGCAACCGATGTCCCCGCCGCTCGTACAGCCAAAGGCAAGTTGGCGCCGACTTCGCCGCAGGCTCTCGCCCGAACTTGCCTCGGGCGTCTACAAGCGTGCTCGCGGAAACCCTGCCCCCGCTTTCTTTATCCCTGACCGAATTTTCCGGCGCAGGGAGCGCAGATCTGTTATTCGCTGTCGCCCCGCCAAAGCCGAGAGTCCGCTGTAAGAGACCAAGCTTCATTCCACGCCTCAAGTTCGCTCCGATAGCGGCTTCTGAGGTCGCGTCCTGACAATGAGGGATCGTCGATATGCAGGCGGACGCCGACGTCGTGATACGCGTCTAGATTTTTGAGATCGGGTTTGGGAAGACGGTTGCTTTTATAGTCTTCCCACATGCCTCTGTAGAGGTCTTCCAGCTTCTCGACGAGAAGGGGAGTATTGAAGAGAAGGCACGACTCGCGCGCAGCTATCAGCTTTGACTTGAGGTCGCTCAGAACCTTTGGGTTTTGTCCCAAGTCGACGGCCTTCGCGACATAGGCGCCAAAATCACTGCAAATCAGGGAGCCGATCCCCGCTGCACTGACAAGACTGGAGCAAACCCTTGACGCAAAACTGTGCCCAGGCATCGTCAGCACCGGCACACCCATCCAAAGGGCGTCAGCGGCAGTCGTGTGGGAGCCATAGGGGAAAGTATCGAGGAACAAGTCGGCAAGGGCATAGCGCGCCACGTGCTGCGTGTTTATCTTTCTCCGGGCGAAAATAAGCCGCTCAGGCGAGATCCCGCTTTGCTGAGCCAGATTTCGCAGTCGAGAGGCGATCTCGCCCGTATTCTCAAGAAGCCAAAGAACGCTATTGGGTACGGCCGACAGGATCGTCATCCAATGTGCGAACACTTCCGGGGTGATCTTTTGCGCGCCGTTCAGACAGCAGTAGACAACCGCGTCGTGAGGCAAGCTTTCCTCTTCCCTGGTCGGAGGGCTGGCGACAAGCCTTTTTCGATCGTTTGGCTGATAACATGGCAGGCGGAGAACCTTCTCGGAGTAAAAGGCTTCATAATCCTCCGGAATGATGTGTTCGTCGGCAATGATATAATGATGATAGGAGGTGCCCATGGTTCCCGGGAATCCAAACCAGTTCACAATGATGGGAGCCGGCCGCAAGGGAAAGAGATGGTTTCGCGCGTCCTTGGTGTGACCGTTAAGGTCCACGAGGATATCGATCTTGTCGTCCGCGATTTTGTTCGCAGCGTCTTCGTCGCTAAGGCCGTTAATATCAATCCACTCATCTGCACTAGCTTTTATTCTTTTCTGTGTGAGATCCTCATGGGCGATCCCACAATAGTACGCGTAGATCTCGAATGATTGCCGGTCATGCTGCTCAAACACATCCGTCAACGCGAGACCGACCGCATGCGACCGCAGGTCCGAGGAGACATATCCTATGCGAAGCTTGGCTCTTGGTCCTGCATCGCTTGGGCGCCAGCGCCTGACCGACGTCCGGGGAACTCCAACTACCTCTCTGATGTACTTATACGCCCGCGCCAGTTGAAGCATGGGATCGTCGATGAGACCGGCCAGCGACAAGGGCGCAATCCCCGCCAGAAGCGATGTCGAAGAAATGTAATTCGAGCCCTGGATGGCAGGCCACTTGCACTGCCGTTGGCGCAGCAAAATGTAATGTTCTAATACTTTCGCCTGTTCGATGTTGAGTTCAAGAGACTGCCTCAAGATATCTTCAGCGAGAGGAAATTGCTCCTGCCCCTCCAGAACACGGGCAAGCTGATAAAAGGCTGCGATCTTGTTATTGAACGTCTCTGCATTCACGGCTTTTAGGCGGTCGGTGAGCGTGAGCCACGTGGAAACCGCGACGTCCACTTCGCCTCTGTCTTCAAGAGTGCGTCCCAGGTTGACATAGGACGAGCCGAAATCCGGGTTAAGCCGGATACATTCCCTAAAACCGTTTATTGCGCCAGCCCGATCACCCGCTTCGTTGAGGCAAATAGCATAATTGAAAACGATCGTATAAAGGAGGGGGTCGCTTTCATGATACGATATCCAGCATTTGTAGAGCGCAGCCAGCCATTCTGAATCTTTGCCGCCATTAAGCCTATCGGCGTTTGTAAGCAAATCGAGAACGGACCACGACTTTATATGCTCTTGTAAATTCTGGGCTGGGACTGTGGCCATGGCTTGTTCGCTGCCAATTGCTGTCATCTTCTTTCCCGTATTCAAGTGCATGGCGCGTTGAACAGGGCCGCCGAACGAGCCGGCCAACGCGCCTTGGCGTGACGCTTTGATTGACACATCAGCGATTGGATGAGGGCGCAGAAACAAGTAGACCCTCGGCGGAAATACAATAAACACTGCTGAACTTGCGCGGGTCTTACATCGGGAGCAGTAAGTTCATAACGTGAAAACAGGCTATGAGCGCCATCCGGCAAGCAGCGCTAAAAATGAAGAGAGAGGGCGCTTTCGCCCTCCCGGTGAGCCGGCATCCCGGCCTTATTATTATTGATCAAGCCATACCGCCTATGAGTTCCTGCGCTAGCAGCAGGCTTATCTCGGCGGGCGTCATGGCATGAATTTGGGTTGACGTAAAATCAGAATACTGCGTCGTCGTCAGGAGGCTAAACTGCGTCGATGACAGCCCCGCCACCTGGCTCGTCGACAGGTTGGCGACGCTCAGCGCGTGAAGCTCGGGGCCCGTCATGACGTTGAGCTGGCTCGTGGTGAAGCCCTGAACCTGCGTGGTCGTCAGCGTGTTCAGCTCCGTCGTGGAGAAGGTGCTGAGCGCGTCGCTGGTCAGACCGCTAAGCTGCTTGGCCGTGAACGCCGACGTCTGCGTCGTGGTGAGCGCGGCCGCGCCGGTGGTGTTGATGGCGCCCAGTTCGCCGATCTGCGTCGCCGTCAAAGATTGAAGCTGGGCCGAGCTGAAGGCCCCCGCCTGGGTGGTCGACAGAAGCGCAAACTGCGTCGACGACAGCCCCGCCACCTGGCTCGTCGACAGGTTGGCGACGCTCAGCGCGTGAAGCTCGCCGCCCGTCATGACGTTGAGCTGGCTCGTGGTGAAGCCCTGAACCTGCGTGGTCGTCAGCGTGTTCAGCTCCGTCGTGGAGAAGGTGCTGAGCGCGTCGCTGGTCAGACCGCTAAGCTGCTTGGCCGTGAACGCCGACGTCTGCGTCGTGGTGAGCGCGGCCGCGCCGGTGGTGTTGATGGCGCCCAGTTCGCCGATCTGCGTCGCCGTCAAAGATTGAAGCTGGGCCGAGCTGAAGGCCCCCGCCTGGGTGGTCGACAGAAGCGCAAACTGCGTCGACGACAGCCCCGCCACCTGGCTCGTCGACAAGTTGGCGACGCTCAGCGCGTGAAGCTCGCCGCCCGTCATGACGTTGAGCTGGCTCGTGGTGAAGCCCTGAACCTGCGTGGTCGTCAGCGTGTTCAGCTCCGTCGTGGAGAAGGTGCTGAGCGCGTCGCTGGTCAGACCGCCGAGCTGCTTGGCCGTGAACGCCGACGTCTGCGTCGTGGTGAGCGCGGCCGCGCCGGTGGTGTTGATGGCGCCCAGTTCGCCGATCTGCGTCGCCGTTAAAGATTGAAGCTGGGCCGAGCTGAAGGCCCCCGCCTGGTTGGTCGACAGAAGCGCAAACTGCGTCGACGACAGCCCCGCGACCTGGCTCGTCGACAGGTTGGCGACGCTCAGCGCTTTAAGCTCGCCGCCCGTCATGACGTTGAGCTGGCTCGTGGTGAAGCCCTGAACCTGCGTGGTCGTCAGCGTGTTCAGCTCCGTCGTGGAGAAGGTGCTGAGCGCGTCGCTGGTCAGACCGCCGAGCTGCTTGGCCGTGAACGCCGACGTCTGCGTCGTGGTGAGCGCGGCCGCGCCGGTGGTGTTGATGGCGCCCAGTTCGCCGATCTGCGTCGCCGTTAAAGATTGAAGCTGGGCCGAGCTGAAGGCCCCCGCCTGGGTGGTCGACAGAAGCGCAAACTGCGTCGACGACAGCCCCGCGACCTGGCTCGTCGACAGGTTGGCGACGCTCAGCGCTTTAAGCTCGCCGCCCGTCATGACGTTGAGCTGGCTCGTGGTGAAGCCCTGAACCTGCGTGGTCGTCAGCGTGTTCAGCTCCGTCGTGGAGAAGGTGCTGAGCGCGTCGCTGGTCAGACCGCTAAGCTGCTTGGCCGTGAACGCCGACGTCTGCGTCGTGGTGAGCGCGGCCGCGCCGGTGGTGTTGATGGCGCCCAGTTCGCCGATCTGCGTCGCCGTCAAAGATTGAAGCTGGGCCGAGCTGAAGGCCCCCGCCTGGGTGGTCGACAGAAGCGCAAACTGCGTCGACGACAGCCCCGCCACCTGGCTCGTCGACAAGTTGGCGACGCTCAGCGCGTGAAGCTCGCCGCCCGTCATGACGTTGAGCTGGCTCGTGGTGAAGCCCTGAACCTGCGTGGTCGTCAGCGTGTTCAGCTCCGTCGTGGAGAAGGTGCTGAGCGCGTCGCTGGTCAGACCGCCGAGCTGCTTGGCCGTGAACGCCGACGTCTGCGTCGTGGTGAGCGCGGCCGCGCCGGTGGTGTTGATGGCGCCCAGTTCGCCGATCTGCGTCGCCGTCAAAGATTGAAGCTGGGCCGAGCTGAAGGCCCCCGCCTGGGTGGTCGACAGAAGCGCAAACTGCGTCGACGACAGCCCCGCCACCTGGCTCGTCGACAAGTTGGCGACGCTCAGCGCGTGAAGCTCGCCGCCCGTCATGACGTTGAGCTGGCTCGTGGTGAAGCCCTGAACCTGCGTGGTCGTCAGCGTGTTCAGCTCCGTCGTGGAGAAGGTGCTGAGCGCGTCGCTGGTCAGACCGCCGAGCTGCTTGGCCGTGAACGCCGACGTCTGCGTCGTGGTGAGCGCGGCCGCGCCGGTGGTGTTGATGGCGCCCAGTTCGCCGATCTGCGTCGCCGTCAAAGATTGAAGCTGGGCCGAGCTGAAGGCCCCCGCCTGGGTGGTCGACAGAAGCGCAAACTGCGTCGACGACAGCCCCGCCACCTGGCTCGTCGACAAGTTGGCGACGCTCAGCGCGTGAAGCTCGCCGCCCGTCATGACGTTGAGCTGGCTCGTGGTGAAGCCCTGAACCTGCGTGGTCGTCAGCGTGTTCAGCTCCGTCGTGGAGAAGGTGCTGAGCGCGTCGCTGGTCAGACCGCCGAGCTGCTTGGCCGTGAACGCCGACGTCTGCGTCGTGGTGAGCGCGGCCGCGCCGGTGGTGTTGATGGCGCCCAGTTCGCCGATCTGCGTCGCCGTCAAAGATTGAAGCTGGGCCGAGCTGAAGGCCCCCGCCTGGGTGGTCGACAGAAGCGCAAACTGCGTCGACGACAGCCCCGCCACCTGGCTCGTCGACAAGTTGGCGACGCTCAGCGCTTTAAGCTCGCCGCCCGTCATGACGTTGAGCTGGCTCGTGGTGAAGCCCTGAACCTGCGTGGTCGTAAGCGTGTTCAGCTCCGTCGTGGAGAAGGTGCTGAGCGCGTCGCTGGTCAGACCGCCGAGCTGCTTGGCCGTGAACGCCGACGTCTGCGTCGTGGTGAGCGCGGCCGCGCCGGTGGTGTTGATGGCGCCCAGTTCGCCGATCTGCGTCGCCGTTAAAGATTGAAGCTGGGCCGAGCTGAAGGCCCCCGCCTGGGTGGTCGACAGAAGCGCAAACTGCGTCGACGACAGCCCCGCCACCTGGCTCGTCGACAGGTTGGCGACGCTCAGCGCTTTAAGCTCGCCGCCCGTCATGACGTTGAGCTGGCTCGTGGTGAAGCCCTGAACCTGCGTGGTCGTAAGCGTGTTCAGCTCCGTCGTGGAGAAGGTGCTGAGCGCGTCGCTGGTCAGACCGCCGAGCTGCTTGGCCGTGAACGCCGACGTCTGCGTCGTGGTGAGCGCGGCCGCGCCGGTGGTGTTGATGGCGCCCAGTTCGCCGATCTGCGTCGCCGTCAAAGATTGAAGCTGGGCCGAGCTGAAGGCCCCCGCCTGGGTGGTCGACAGAAGCGCAAACTGCGTCGACGACAGCCCCGCCACCTGGCTCGTCGACAAGTTGGCGACGCTCAGCGCGTGAAGCTCGCCGCCCGTCATGACGTTGAGCTGGCTCGTGGTGAAGCCCTGAACCTGCGTGGTCGTCAGCGTGTTCAGCTCCGTCGTGGAGAAGGTGCTGAGCGCGTCGCTGGTCAGACCGCCGAGCTGCTTGGCCGTGAACGCCGACGTCTGCGTCGTGGTGAGCGCGGCCGCGCCGGTGGTGTTGATGGCGCCCAGTTCGCCGATCTGCGTCGCCGTCAAAGATTGAAGCTGGGCCGAGCTGAAGGCCCCCGCCTGGGTGGTCGACAGAAGCGCAAACTGCGTCGACGACAGCCCCGCCACCTGGCTCGTCGACAAGTTGGCGACGCTCAGCGCTTTAAGCTCGCCGCCCGTCATGACGTTGAGCTGGCTCGTGGTGAAGCCCTGAACCTGCGTGGTCGTCAGCGTGTTCAGCTCCGTCGTGGAGAAGGTGCTGAGCGCGTCGCTGGTCAGACCGCCGAGCTGCTTGGCCGTGAACGCCGACGTCTGCGTCGTGGTGAGCGCGGCCGCGCCGGTGGTGTTGATGGCGCCCAGTTCGCCGATCTGCGTCGCCGTTAAAGATTGAAGCTGGGCCGAGCTGAAGGCCCCCGCCTGGGTAGTCGACAGAAGCGCAAACTGCGTCGACGACAGCCCCGCCATCTGGCTCGTCGACAGGTTGGCGACGCTCAGCGCGTGAAGCTCGCCGCCCGTCATGACGTTGAGCTGGCTCGTGGTGAAGCCCTGAACCTGCGTGGTCGTAAGCGTGTTCAGCTCCGTCGTGGAGAAGTCGGTCAGCACGCTTGCCGTCAGCCCGCCATATTGCTTGGCCGTAAACGCCGCAGCCTGCGTCGTGGTGATGGCGTTGCTCTGTAAACCACCCAGGCCGCCGATCTCGGTGGAGGTCATAAGCGCGAGCTGGCTGTTGGTGAAGTCGCCGAGCTGGGGGCCGCTCAAGGTCAGAAGCACGCCGAGCGACAACCCAGGCATTGCAGCAGCCGATATGGCTTGAATTTGTGTGCTTTGCAGCACCGCCTGGTCGGTTGCGTTGAGCGCATTGATCTGCGTTGCGCTTAATGCGGCGACTTGTGTCGTAGCGAGCGCCTCCACATCCGTTGTGGACAGGCTGTTCATGACTGTAGTCGACAGAGTGGTGATCTGCTGGGTTGTCAGCAAGCTGATGTAGGTCATTGGAGGGTTCCGATCCCGAAGATGCAGAAAAAAACTCGATGCAGTTCCGAACCCGTCTGGCAGTAATCTGAGTTGAATTGGGAAATGCCGAAGTCGCCTTCAAAGGCGACAAAGAAGCGGCACACCTAAAGCCAACCCGACGCTTCCGCGATCACAAACCTTACGGGCGCCAAAGTCCCGGGCTCTTCAAGCGGTGCAACAAAAAGCTTGAGAGCGGTTCCGTCGCGATCTATCGGGGGCTCCCGGTACGAAACACGCGTATTTTGGGGTAGGCGGGGTGATATTTATTGCTGCGTGCACGTCGAAGGTAGAGGTCATGGGGATGTCCCTTTTCAGATCTTCGGGACATACCGGACTGGCACCGGTATACGAGTACGGCTTCATACCTGCGCGCTCACCACTTTTAAGAGCAATGCACCCGTATGCAACCATTAGGCGGCAAAAATATCAAATAACGGTAAATGTTCCGACTGATCATTCGTGAGCCTGTGCCTTTGCGCAGGCATGACAGTCATCTGAGGTGAATTTCGCAAGCTCCACTCTTGAGTTGGAGGCTTCAAATAAGCCCTTCACTGTAACGTCAGCTGACGCCGACCTCTACGCCGCTTTATTGCGGATCAGTGACCCAAAATGCTCAATCGTTGGCTGCAGGCCTTCGGCAAGAGGAACAAGGGGCTGCCAGTTGAGCTTTGATTTTGCAAGCGTGATGTCAGGTCGCCGTTGTTTTGGATCGTCTGCTGGCAATGACAGGAACTGAAGTTCGCTGCGTGATCTGGTCTGCCGCAGAATTTCCAGCGCGAGTTCCTTGATGCTGAACTCATCTGGATTGCCCAAATTGACTGGACCAGTGAAACCTCGGGGGCTTTCCATCAGTCGGACCAAGCCTTCTATGAGGTCGTCGACATAACAGAAGGAGCGCGTCTGCTTGCCTGTGCCGTAGAGCGTAATCGGCTTATCGCGAATGGCCTGCATGACGAAGTTCGACACGACGCGGCCGTCGGCTTGATGCATTCGAGGGCCGTAGGTGTTGAAGATGCGGGCGACCTTGATCTCAAGCCCGTGCTGGCGGTTATAGTCGAAGAAAAGAGTTTCGGCGCATCGCTTGCCCTCGTCGTAGCAAGACCGGAGGCCAACCGGGTTGACATTCCCCCAATAGTCTTCAGTTTGCGGATGAACCGTGGGATCTCCGTAAACCTCGCTGGTCGAAGCTTGCAGAATACGGCACTTAAGCCGCTTGGCGAGCCCCAACATATTGATGGCGCCATGCACGCTCGTCTTCGTCGTCTGAACTGGGTCGTGCTGATAATGAATGGGCGACGCGGGGCAGGCCAGATTATAGATTTCATCGACCTCGACAAATAATGGGAGAGTAACGTCGTGGCGGATGAACTCGAAACGAGGCTCACCATGAAAATGGTCGATATTGCGTTTTGTGCCGGTGAAAAGGTTATCGGCGCAAAGAACCTCGTGCCCTTGGCCGAGGAGCTTATCGATCAGGTGGGAGCCAAGGAAGCCAGCGCCGCCGGTGACGAGAATGCGTTTGCGGCTCTCGTATAGTCGAGGCATGAAGTGTCACCTTCGATCGTCGCTATCAACTGTTTTGCAATACAGATGCTTCTATGCTGCTCACGCAGGACAGAAGCTGAAGTTATGAACAGGTTATGTGCGTCGTCTTGTGTGGGGCTGACGGCCGATCCTCGGAAGCGTGATGCCCAAGGCTCCGTTGAAGCCAAGGCTTTGTGCGCTGACGCCGGAGATCTCGCGCGGGCGCAGAGAACGCGGCTCAGGCGCGATCTGGGCCGCTAAGGCGCTGGGTCAAGCAACCGTTTTTTTGCGTTCACACGAGGAGGCGCATGAGACGCGGCAAGACGCATTCCTGGCGGCAGGCGTCCCCTGGAACAGCGCCTCAGGCTTTTGCAGCCCCGTTCGCCTCCTGGGCGAGTTCTTCGGCGGCGCGCCGCACTTGCGGGTCGAGCCCCTCCCCTCCCGCCCGCAGATGCTCGAACAAAGCCATACGCATCCTCGGATCCCAAAACTTCTTGATATGGTCCGCGATCCCATGGACGGCCGCGTCCCCCTTCTGGGTCGCGAAAAAGGCTCCGATCTGGTTGGCCATGGTGACAAGTTTTTCAGGCTTCATGGCTGCGCGTCTCCCCCGTGATGCGTTCTGGCCTTGTGAAAATCTCGAAGTCCTCGCCGCGAAGCACCGCCGCGAGCGTGATGCCGGCCTCCTCGGCCATTCTCACCGCGAGCGCGGTCGGCGCCGAGATGGCCGCGATGATGGGCGCGCCAAGGCGCGCGGTTTTCTGCACGAGTTCGACGGACATGCGGCTGGTCAGAAGAACAACGCCGGTCTCGGCGGAGGCGCCCGAGGAGGCGGCCGCGCCGATGATTTTGTCGAGCGCGTTATGGCGGCCGACATCCTCGCGGACGAGAAGATCGTCCCCGCCCAGCCACAGGCCTGCGGCGTGAACCGCACGAGTTTGAGCGTTCAAGACCTGGCGTTTTTGCAGTTTCGCCATCGCCTGGGCCAACTCATAGCCGGAGATGCGCAGCGCAGCCGTTCCAGCCTGCGGCACAGGCTTCAAGGCCTGGGCTATGCTGTCCACCCCGCACAGTCCGCAACCCGTCGGCCCGAGGATGGCTCGCCGCCTGCCCCGATTGCGGGCGGACGCAGCAGGGATAAGCCACATCCTGGCTTCGACGCCGCCTTCCACTTCAACGATTTCAAGGCTTTCGATGTCGGACCCACGATCGACGACGCCTTCCGACAGGCTGAAGCCGAGCGCGAAATCGGCAAGGTCCAATGGCGTCGCCATCATGACGCCGTAGGCGGTCCCGTCATAGGTGAGCGCGACAGGGACTTCTTCAGCGATAGTCCGGTATCCGGCACTCAAGGCGCCGCCGCTCCATTTGAGCCGCGAAACCTCGATCGCCGCCGGACGCGCCATCTATTCCGCAGCCTCGACTGCCGCGATGCGGCGGCTCTTTTCGGCAAAGGCTCCGTATTGCTCCTGCCAGTCGCTCGGACCGTTGGACGGCAGCACCTGCACGGCCGTCACCTTGTATTCCGGGCAGTTCGTCGCCCAGTCGGTGTAATCGGTGGTGACGACGTTGGCTTGCGTCATGGGATGGTGGAAAGTGGTGTAGACCACGCCCGGCGCGACGCGGTCGGTGACGACGGCGCGCAGGCTCGTTTCGCCGGAGCGGCTCGTCAGGCGGACCCAATCGCCAGTGCGGACGCCGCGCTGTTCGGCGTCATGCGGGTGGATTTCAAGGCGATCCTCGTCATGCCAGACCACATTGGCGGTGCGCCGCGTCTGGGCGCCGACATTGTACTGGGTGAGCGTCCGGCCCGTCGTGAGAATCAGCGGAAAGCGCGGCCCCGTCTTCTCGTCGGTCGGGATGTACTCCGTGATCATGAACTTGCCCTTACCCCGCACGAAGCCGCCGATATGCATGATGGGCGTGCCCTCAGGCGCCTTTTCATTGCAGGGCCATTGGATAGAACCCATCTCCTCAAGCTTCTCATAAGACACGCTCGCAAATCCGGGAGTGAGACTTCGCAATCTCATCCATGATCTGAGACGGATCGTCGTAGTGCATGGGATAGCCGAGCGCCTCGGCAAGCTCCATGGTGATTTCCCAATCTTCCTTGCCGTTCCTGGGGGCCATCACCTTTCGCACGCGCTGAATGCGCCGCTCGGCGTTCGTGAAGGTGCCGTTCTTTTCGAGGAAGGTGCTGCCGGGCAGGAAGACATGCGCGTAATTTGCGGTCTCGTTCAGGAAGAGGTCCTGCACCACGACGCACTCCATGGCCTCCAGTCCGGCCGAGACATGGGTGGTGTCGGGATCGGATTGCAGGATGTCCTCGCCCTGGATGTAGATGCCCTTGAAGGAGCCGTGCACCGCCGCATCGAGCATGTTCGGAATGCGAAGCCCCGGCTCGTTGTCGAGCGGAACGCCCCACAAGCTTTCGAACATCTGCCGCGTTGCATCCTGGGACACATGCCGGTAGCCGGAAAATTCGTGCGGGAAAGAGCCCATGTCGCAGGAGCCCTGCACGTTGTTCTGGCCGCGCAGCGGGTTCACGCCGACGCCCCGCCGCCCGAGATTGCCGGTCGCCATCGCAAGATTTGCAATCGCCATGACCGTCGTCGTGCCCTGGCTGTGCTCCGTCACGCCAAGCCCGTAATAGATCGCGGCGTTGCCGCCCGTCGCGTAAAGCCGCGCCGCGCCGCGAACCGCCGCAGCCGGCACATGCGTCTGCGCTTCCATGGCTTCCGGGCTGTTCCGCGCCTCGGCCACGAATGCGGCCCAGTGCTGGAACTCGTCCCAGTCGCAGCGCTCGCGCACGAATGCCTCGTTCACAAGCCCTTCGGTCACGATGACATGGGCGAGCGCCGTCAATACGGCGGCGTTGGTTCCGGGCTTGAGCGGCAGGTGATAGGCGGCCTCGACGTGAGGCGTGCGCACGATTTCGGTGCGGCGCGGATCAATCACAATGAGCTTGGCGCCTTCGCGCAGCCGTTTCTTCAGGCGCGAACCGACGACAGGGTGCCCGTCCGTCGGGTTTGCGCCGATAATCAGGATGACGTCGGCGTCCTCGATGCTGTCGAAGTCCTGCGTGCCGGCCGACGTGCCGAAGGCGGAGCCAAGTCCGTATCCGGTCGGCGCATGACAGACGCGCGCGCAGGTGTCGACATTGTTATTGCCGAACGCGGCCCGAATGAGCTTCTGCACGAGAAAGGTCTCTTCGTTCGTGCAGCGCGACGATGTCAGCCCTCCGACGGCGCCGCGGCCATACTTGGCCTGGATGCGCTTGAATTCCGAAGCCGCATAGCCGATGGCCTGCTCCCAGCTCACCTCCTGCCAGGAGTCGTGGATCGACTTGCGGATCATGGGATTCAGGATGCGGTCCTTGTGGGTGGCGTAGCCCCACGCGAAGCGTCCCTTCACGCAGGAATGGCCGCGGTTCGCCTTGCCGTCCTTGTAGGGCACCATGCGCACAAGCTCGTCGCCGCGCATCTCGGCCTTGAACGCGCAGCCGACGCCGCAATAGGCGCAGGTGGTGACGACGGAGTGCTCGGGCGTGCCGATATCATACACCGATTTCTCGACGAGCGTGGCGGTCGGGCAGGCTTGCACGCACGCCCCGCAGGACACGCATTCCGATTGCAGGAACGGCTCGGCCATGCCGGCCGACACGCGGCTCTCGAAGCCGCGCCCGGAAATGATGAGCGCGAACGTGCCTTGCACCTCTTCGCAAGCCCGCACGCAGCGCGAGCAGACGATGCACTTCGAGGAATCGTAGGTAAAATAGGGGTTGGATTGATCTTTCGCGGCCTTGGTGTGGTTCTCGCCGTCGTAGCCGTAGCGGACCTCCCGAAGGCCCACCACGCCCGCCATGTCCTGCAACTCGCAATCGCCATTGGCGGCGCAGGTGAGGCAGTCGAGAGGATGATCGGAGATGTAAAGCTCCATCACGCTCCTGCGGATGCGCTTCAGGCGCTCGGTCTGCGTGCGAACCGCCATGCCTTCGGCGATGGGCGTCGTGCAGGAGGCAGGCGTGCCGTTGCGTCCCTCGATCTCGACGAGGCACAGACGGCAGGAGCCGAACTCCTTCACCATGTCGGTTGCGCAAAGCTTCGGAATCATGTTCCCCGCTTCGGCGGCGGCGCGCATAATGGACGTTCCCTCGGGGGCCGTCACTTTCATGCCGTCGATGGTCAGCGTGACCAGCTTTTCGGATTTCGATTCCGGCGTGCCGTAGTCGGTTTCGTTGACGAGACACATTGGGGATACTCCTATTCCGCCGCAGCCGGGAGGCGGCGTGCGAAATCCTCGGGAAAATACTTAATCGCGCTCGTCACGGGGTAAGGAACGAAGCCGCCGAGCGCGCAGAGCGAGCCGAACTTCATCGTTTCGCAAAGCTCATCGATGAGCGCGAGGTTCTGGGCCGGATTGATCCCCGCCCGCACCTTGTCCAGCGTCTCGACGCCGCGAACAGAGCCAATCCGGCAGGGCGTACACTTGCCGCAGCTTTCGAGCGCACAGAACTCAAAGGCAAACCGCGCCTGCTCCCAAAGGTCCACGGTATCGTCAAAAACGACGACGCCGCCGTGACCTACGAGCCCGCCGCGCGCCGCAAAGGCCTCGTAATCGAAGGGTGTGTCGAACAGCGCGCGCGGGAAATATGCGCCAAGCGGACCGCCGACCTGCACTGCACGCACCGGCCGTCCGCTCGCCGTCCCGCCGCCGATGTCGTCGACAAGCTCGCCGAGCGTCATGCCGAACGCCGTCTCGAACAGGCCGCCATGCTTGATGTTGCCCGCAAGCTGGATCGGCTTTGTGCCACGGCTGCGGCCCATGCCGTAGTCTCGATAAGCCGCGCCGCCCTCCACAAGGATGAAATGCAAGGATGCGAGCGACAGCACGTTGTTGACGACGGTCGGCTGACCCAGAAACCCTTTATGCGCGGGCAGCGGCGGCTTTGCGCGCACCTGGCCGCGCTTGCCTTCGAGGCTTTCGAGAAGCGAGGTCTCCTCCCCGCAGATATAGGCGCCGGCGCCGAGCCGTACCTCCATGTCGAAGGCGTGATTGGAGCCGAGCAGCCGTTCGCCGAGCAGCCCCTCCTTGCGAGCGCGCACGATGGCTTCGCTCATCGTCCTAGCGGCGTGGGGGTACTCCGAGCGGATGTAGATGTAGCCTTGCGTTGCGCCCGTCGCGACGGCGGCGATGGCCATGCCCTCGATCAGGCAGTAGGGATCGCCCTCCATGATCATGCGGTCGGCGAATGTGCCGCTGTCGCCTTCGTCGGCGTTGCAGACGATATATTTGTGAGGCGCGCTCGTCTCGGCGACCGTGCGCCACTTGACGCCGGTCGGGAAGCCCGCCCCTCCCCTGCCCCGAAGGCCCGAGAGGATCACATCCTCTATGGTCGCGGCCGGTCCGATCTCGATGGCGCGGCGCAGTCCTTCAAAACCCTTGTAGGCTTGATAATCCTGGAGGCAAAGCGGATCTGTGACGCCGCAGCGCTCGAACACGAGCCGCGTCTGCCGCTTCAGAAAGGGATGCTCCTCGGGTCTGCCGATGCGCAGAGGGTGCGCGCCGCCGTTGAGAAACCTGGCGTCGAACAGGCTCGGAACGTCGCTCGCCGCGATCGGGCCATAGGCGATGCGCCCTTGCGGCGTTTCCACCTCGATCATGGGTTCGAGCCAGAACATGCCGCGCGAGCCGTTGCGGACGATCTCGACCGCGCGCCGTCGCTCCTCCGCCGTTTCCTGAACGGCGACGGCGACCTCATCGGCTCCGAGCGCGATTGCGGCGGCGTCCATTGGTACGAACACCCTCATTCGCCCGCCTCCGTCATGATCGCGTCGAGTTTTTGCGGCGTAAGTCGAGCGACGAGCTTTCCGTCGACCATTGCGGCTGGTCCGCAGGCGCACAAGCCGAGGCAGAATGTCTGTTCAAGCGTGACGCGGCCGTCGGCGGACGTCTCGCCCCAATCGAGCCCCAGCCTTGCCTTGGCTCTCTCGCCCAAGCCTCTCGCGCCGACCGACTGGCAGGCTTCCGCGCGGCAAAGCTTTATCGTGTGCTCGCCGTGGGGCTCGAAATGGAAATCGTGATAAAAGGTGGCCACGCCATAGACTTCGGCGCGGGAAATGTTCAAAGACTCGGCGACCAGCGGCAAGGCCGTTTCCGGCAGATAACCAAACTCATCCTGAAGATCGCGCAGGATGGGAAGCAACGCGCCTTCCTGCCTGGAATGCCGATTAAGAACGGCGCGAGCAAGCGCCACGACGTCTTTCGTCACCTGTCCTCCCATTTTTTTCTTTTCCTAGATAAAACAGGAAATCAGGCCGCAAATCAATAAAGACGCATTGTGGATTGATAGAGAATCTCTATCGACGTCGGGAGGAGGAGCGCATCGATTTCCGGGTGGCGGCGACCCGGTTGAGTATTTTCATTGAATCGCCACGATTTCAGTTCCGCCAACGGTCAGAGCATGCTGCTTTTTGCCGGCGCGTCATCCAGCGAGAATTTACGATCAGCTAACGAAGATTGGGTTCGTTTTGCAAAAAAAAAACGTACAAGTATTTACATATATAACTTTCGGAACGCCAAGGCCCGCCATCGAAGCGTCAAGACTTGCGACGGTCGGTATTACGTGAATTCCCCAACTCGACTGTTGATGTCGGCGAGTCCATCCATGACGACATGCAGGCAATCGGCGACGGGCGGCAGGAGGGCGGCGCACTGCTCATTGTTCTTCTCTTCGGCGGCGCGCTCAAGGGCGTAGGCCGCATCGGCGAGCGCCGCCGCCCCCAAGGTCTTGGCTATCCCTTTCAGAGAATGAGCCAAACGCGTCTGCGTTTCCCAGTCCCTGCCGGCGCGAGCCGTGGCGAAATCCGCCTCGAAGTTCTTTCCTAGCTTGTCGCGGAACTTCTTAAGAACGCTCAGCAGCAAGGAGACGTCGTCATCGAGATAACTCATTGCGACAGTGGCGTCGATGCCAGGAAAACTGGGGAATGCCGGCTTCTCCGCCGGCCCCATCTCCGCCGCTGCGGTGACCTTGGAAGTCATTATCGGAGGATCGGCCTCGGGGAAGCACTGCGCCATGCGATCATGGAGCACGTCCATGCGGATCGGTTTGGCGACATGCGCATTCATACCGGCTTCAAAGCAGCTCTTCTGGTCAGCAACCGTCGCATTCGCCGTCAAGGCGATAATCGGCAAGGCGCGCGCTTCATACTTCATGCGCAGCCGGCGCGTGGCTTCATAGCCATCCATTCCCGGCATGTGGCAATCCATCAGGATCAGGTCCGGACACTTGTCCTGGACAGCCTTGAGGGCCTCGACTCCGTTCCTCGCGAAGCGAACGGTCAGGCCGACATTGCTCAGCAGTCCTTGCATGACCTCCCGGCTGACATCGACGTCCTCGACAACCAAGATATCCAGCCCGAAGAAACGCGACCATTGCAGATGCGCCTCGGTCTTATGCCGGCCAATCGCCGGCGCCGGCTGCTTGTTTATGCCAAGGCTTCGGGCCAGTTCGACATGAAGGAGAGGGGCGCTCACGGGTTTGGCCAGGAGACCGTCGATCTCCTTGCCGACATGTTGAACCTGCTCCTCATAGTTGGACGTCGCCAGGAGCATAGGGGGCGGCTTTCTATTGTGCGCCAGATACGCCGCCCTCAGCCGGCGAACGGTTTCGACGCCGTCGACTTCCGGCATGCGGCAGTCCACAAGGCAAAAGAGATAATCGGGCGCGGCTTTGACGCGCGCCAGCGCGTCGGCGGCGCTAAGGGCGCTGTCAGCCTTCAAGCCAAGCTGACGGATCATCCGCGATAAAACGGCGCGCGCCACCGCGTTATCGTCGACGATCAGCGCCGGCCGTTCAGCATGCTTGGAGAGTTCGGCGGCCAATTCCCTGGCGCCGAAACGGCCGATGGGCTCGGCCAACTGGAAGCGCGACGTAAAATAAAAAGTACTGCCCACGCCGGGAGCGCTCTCAACCCAAATGCGCCCGCCCATCATCTCGATCAATTGCCGGCTGATGGCAAGGCCAAGACCCGTGCCGCCATACTTGCGCGTGGTCGAAGCATCGGCCTGAGCGAAGGGACGGAACAGGTTGGCGGTCTGTTCGGCCGTCATGCCGATGCCTTCATCGCTCACGGAAAACTGCAACTCCGCCGCCTCGCCGTCGCTTTTGACCGTTCGCACGCCAACAACGACATTTCCCGCTGTCGAGAACTTGAGGGCATTGCTGACAAGGTTCGTCAGCACTTGGCCGAGGCGCAAGGGATCGCCGATCAGCGGCAGGCTGTCGCCATCCACGTCGTACGACAACTCGACGCCCTGCTGGCAGGCTTTCACGGCGAAGAGGCTCGTCAACTGCTCGAACACGGTTTCGAGCACAAAGGGAATGCCTTCAATCGATAGTTTGCCGGCCTCGATTTTGGAAAAATCGAGAATATCGTTGAGGATCTGCAAAAGAGAGTCCGAGGCTGTCTTGATTTTGCCGATGTAATTGCGTTGGCGACCGTTGAGATCCGTGGCCAGGGTCAGTTCCGACATGCCGATGATCGCATTCATAGGCGTACGGATTTCATGGGACATGTTGGCCAGAAACACGGATTTGTGTTCATTGGCCTTTTCGGCGTCACGTATCGCCTGCTGCAACAAATTTGCGGATATCTGCCGCTCCCGCTCACGGGTGACAGCGGCGAGAAGTTGAGCGCTTGTGCTGGCCACAGGGCCAAGGTGCTCGATCACCGCTTCGTCGTAATCGCCGGATTTTTTTGCAAGCCCGATCATGCCGATGAGACGCGCCCCATAATAGAGAGGCATGCCCAGAAACGATAAAAGAGAAGGACACCCATAGGGAAGGCTTGCGCCTCCTGCATCATGAACGAGATCGTTGTTTATGACGCTCTTGCCTTCACGAACGACGTCGCCGAACAGACCGCCCAACGGACAAAATTCAAACCCACGCAGCGTTTTGATCCCATACATTCTGCGATCGTTTTCATTCCACGCGGTGTTGTTGATTGCATAAATAGTTAATTTTTTACTCTCTCTATCCGCAATGAACTCTCCAATAAATCCATATTCGCTATCGTTCATCTCCAGGATGTCGGGCAGGAAACTCCGGAAAAATTGATAAGGATTGTTGTCTGCAATAAAGCTGGCTTGCGCCTTCTGAATGATTTGTAGTTGTCTGTGCTGCCTCCGCAATATATCGGTGTCCCGATCGCCGGTAATATCATGCATGGAGCCAATCCAGGCGCCTTCAGACCTCTGTCTTTGCATAACAAAGGTCACCCAGCGGGGGCTCCCATCCGCATGAGCCAGGCACAGTTCATTCAGTGAGGCTTTTTGCGAAAAGTTCTTTGTTAGGTTGCAGACGAATTCCTGCCACATCGGCTGGAAAGAAGCGAAGATGAAGTTCGTTATCGGTTGCCGCAACGCTTTTTCGACAGGGACCCCAGTTATAGAATCCCAGGCGTTATTTAGAAAGAGAAAGTTGAAATGGTCATCGATTTGAAAAACGACTTCCTGTACATTTTCCACAAGAGACTGATATCGGCTTTCCGATTGAGACAGCCGCTCAATAAGCCGGTACTGGATTTGAACTTCCAGTTCATGTTTATCTGGCGCGTTGAGCATTCGTTACTGAGAGGCTGAGCTGAACCGGGATAACAGGTCCGCGCTGGTGAGCACTTCTGCATACAATGGAAAAATCGCCTCGCAGTAGAACGCCTGCTCGACGGCGCTGCGACCCGCCGTGCAATCACTCAAAACATGGACGCGATAGCCTTTTTCAAAAGCTGCGCGGCCAGTGGAGTCAATGCAAATGGATGTAACGGCTCCGGCAAGGCATATATCGGCGATCTCCCTCTCCTGTAGTTTTTCATCCAGGCTTGTATTGGAGAATGCATTCAGGCCACGCTTTCCACTTACTTCCGTTATTCTTTCTCCATAGGCGACAAACTCGGGGATCGTCTCGACGCCTTTTGTTCCTCGACGGAAAGCTCCGGCCTCTTTGATCGCCTTTAAGATGCCCTCCGGTTCTCGCAGCTCGGAATAGTCTGCGGTAAACACAATTGGCGTTGCGACAAGCATTGCAGCTGTGTCTTTGACGGCTTCGATCAGCGCCAACGTATTTGCCAAAACCTTACGCGTTCTGTCCGGCTCCTCAATCACGCCTCGCAATACGCCATCCGCTGCGAAATAATCATTCTGGTAGCCAATGAAGATTATGGCAGTTTTTCCGATTTTCATCATCAATGCCTCTTTGGCGCGGAAGTTACGAAGAAGCCTTGGGCCACCGTACCACGTCGATATGATGAGATTGTCCAGAAGCTGGTGACAACTTTAGGCAAATCGGATCTGGACCGCGCCCTGCGTTGGACGCGCCTCACGACGCGGCCGAGCGTAAACCGCTCGGCTCGCCGCGCTCAGCCGGAATGGTTGCGTGACTGGCGAACCCGTGCCAAGTAACAAGGGGGCGCTCGCCGCAAGCGGCCAAGTCTGCGCCCCGCCAACGGGAAGGTCGAGATCGTCATGTCGCCCAGCGCACACGAAGAAGCCGGGATCACCATCGCGACAGAGGAGATGGCGCGCGCCCACCGCATGGCGCCGGACGAGTTCCTGCTTGCCTGCGAGAAGCTCGGCCGCGCGCCTAACCTTACCGAGCTTGGCGTCATATCGGTGATGTGGTCCGAGCACTGCTCCTACAAGTCGTCGCGCGTCTGGCTGAAGAAGCTGCCGACGAGCGCGCCCCACGTCATCTGCGGGCCGGGCGAAAACGCAGGCGTCATCGACATCGGCGACGGGCAGGCCGTGATTTTCAAGATGGAAAGCCACAATCACCCGTCCTTCATCGAGCCCTACCAGGGCGCGGCGACCGGCGTCGGCGGCATCATGCGCGATGTTTTCACCATGGGCGCGCGCCCCGTCGCCATGCTGAATGCGCTGCGATTTGGCTCGCCGGATCATCCCAAGACGCGCCATCTCGTGGCGGGCGTCGTCTCCGGCATCGGCGATTACGGCAATTGCGTCGGCATTCCGACGGTTGGCGGCGAGACGAATTTCGACCCGCGCTTCGATGGCAACATCCTCGTCAACGCCATGTGCGTCGGGGTCGCCAACGCCGACCGAATCTTCTATTCGGCGGCGTCCGGCGCAGGCAATCCGGTTGTTTACGTCGGCTCGAAAACGGGCCGCGACGGCATCCACGGCGCGACCATGGCGTCCGCCGAGTTCGACGAGGAGACCGAGGAGAAGCGCCCGACCGTGCAGGTCGGCGATCCGTTCACGGAAAAGCTTGTGCTCGAAGCCTGCCTCGAACTCATGGCCGAAAACGCCATCCTCGCGATCCAGGATATGGGCGCGGCCGGCCTCACCTCCTCTTCCGTCGAGATGGCGGCGAAAGGCGGCTCCGGCATCGAGATCGATCTCGACCGCGTCCCGCAGCGCGAAGACGCCCTGACCGCTTACGAGATGCTGCTCTCGGAAAGCCAGGAGCGCATGCTGATGGTGCTGCGGCCCGGCTCGGAGGCGCTGGCGGAGCGCATCTTCCGGAAGTGGGAGCTGGATTTCGCCATTATCGGCAAGACGACGAACACCGGCCGCCTGACCATCAAGCACAAGGGAATTGTGCAGGCCGACTTGCCGACCGCGATGCTGTCGGACGGGGCTCCGGTTTATAACCGTCCCATTGCCCCAAAGACGAAGCCGTCATTCGTGAGCGCCGATGACATTCCTGCGCCGAACAGCCTCGGGCACGTTCTACTTTCGCTCATGGGGTCGCCGCACCTCGCCTCGCGCCGCTGGATCTGGGAGCAATACGACCATATGGTCATGGGCGACACCATGGTCAGGCCCGGCTCGGACGCCGGGGTCGTGCGCGTGCATGGCACGAACAAGGCGCTGGCCTTGACCTGCGATGTGACGCCGCGCTATTGCGCCGCCGATCCGTTCGAGGGCGGCAAGCAGGCTGTCGTCGAAGCCTGGCGGAACATCACCGCTGCGGGCGGAAAACCGCTCGCGCTAACTGATTGCATGAATTTCGGCAATCCCGAGCGGCCGGAAATCATGGCCGAGTTCGCCGAAGCCATCGAAGGAATGGCCGAAGCCTGCCGGGCGCTCGATTTCCCGGTCGTGTCGGGAAACGTCTCCCTCTACAATGAAACAAACGGCGTCGCCATCCCGCCGACCCCCGCCATCGGCGGCGTGGGCCTGATCGCCGACAGCCGCCGCGTCGCCACGCTTGCTTTGAAGCCCGAGGATGAGGTCGTGCTTCTCATCGGAGCCGAAGCCGGCCATCTCGGGCAGTCTCTCTATCAGGAATACGCGACCGGGCGCTTGGAAGGCGCGCCGCCGCCGGTCGATCTCGCCGCCGAGCGCGAGGCGGGCGATTTCGTCCGCGTGCTGGTCGAAACTGGGGTGACGACCACCGTCCATGATGTGTCCGACGGCGGTCTTCTGGTTGCGCTCGCCGAAATGGCGCTGGCCGGACGGCGCGGGTTTCGCTACGCGCCGGCCTCGGGCCTGCCCTCGCATGCTGCGGCTTTTGGGGAGGATCAGGGGCGGTATCTTGTCGCCGTCGCAGGCGGCGCCGCCGAGCACATCTGCGAAGAAGCCCGGGCGGTCGGCTTGCCAGCCCGCATCGCCGCCCATGTCGAAGGCGACGAAATTGTGATTTCCGAGGGCGACAGCCTTAGCTTAAGCACTCTTCGTAAAGCGCATGAGGATTGGCTGCCAAATCTCATGGGAGCGATGGCCTGACGGACGTCGCGCCTCCATATACGGGCGTCGCGCCTCTATATAATGTGCTTAAAGGCCTTTCGCCTTTCATCTTCTCCGGGATACGAAGGATAACCGTCATGCCCATGGCACCCAAGGAAATCGAGCGCCTGATCAAGGAGAAATTGCCTGACGCCGAAGTGACGATCGAGGACCTTGCGGGCGACGGCGATCATTATGCGGCGACGGTGGTTTCCTCCGCATTCAAGGGCAAGACGCGGGTTCAACAACACCAACTGGTCTACGAAGCCTTGCAGGGAAATATGGGCGGCGCTCTGCACGCCCTTGCGTTGCAAACCAAGACGCCGGACGCAGCATCTTGAAGCAGGCGCTTGTTTTTTCCGCGTGTGGCCGCATGTAACAGCGAGTTTGAGGAGAAGAGTGAATGAGCGAGCAGGACGTACAGACCTGGATCAAGGATCAGGTCACCAAAAACGATGTGGTGCTTTTCATGAAGGGCACGAAAAGCGTTCCGCAATGCGGCTTTTCAGGCCGCGTGACGCAGATCCTGAGTTTTATCGGCGTTGATTACAAAGATATCAATGTTCTTGAAGATGATAAGGTGCGCGACGGCATCAAGGCTTATACGAACTGGCCCACGATCCCGCAGCTCTATGTCAAGGGCGAATTTGTAGGCGGCGCCGACATCGTCTCCGAGATGTTTCAGTCTGGGGATTTGCAGACGCTCTTCAACGAAAAGAGCATTCCCACCAACAAGACCAGCGCTGTCGCCTAAAGCCCAAGCCGAGGTCGCCACGCCTTGCCAAGTCGAAAGCGGCCGCACCCGAAGCTTTATCGACCAAAAGCTTTGCTTTGCCAAAAGCAAAGCTTTTTTCTTTAGTTCCCCACCAGCCGGCCCGGCTGACCCCCATGGCTGGAAATGGTTGCGCAGCCTTCGGACCTCGCTCTCCGGCTGCTTTTCTTTAGCCCATGCGAGCTTATACCAACCGCCCTATGTTCTGACCAAAGGCCCCCTCATCCTGTCCTTCTCCCGCGAGGGGAGAAGGAACGATATTGCAACGGCTGGCGCCTTCTCCCTCTCCCCTCGCGGGAGAGGGCGGGGTGAGGGGGCGCTACCGGTCAACACTTCCGGCGGTGGTATGAGACGGGCTTCGTTCAGCTGGAAGTATCAGGTTGCCAGGGGGCGACGTGCTTCGGAGCTTCCTCGACGGGTTCCTTCACAATCTTGCCCAGTCGCAGCAGCGCATCGCGAACGCCAGCCCCGGAAACGGCCGACAGCAATAGCGGCTTTTTCCGCGCCGCTTTCTGAAGCTCGGCAGCCTTGCGCGTCGCCTCCTCAGGCGGCACGGCGTCGCATTTGGAAAGCGCCACGATTTCCCTCTTGCGGTTGAGATCGGCACCATAGGCTTTCAACTCGCCGCGCACCGTGCGATAGGCTTGCGCGACATCGGACTCGGTGACGTCGACAAGATGAAGCACCACGCGACACCGCTCGATGTGACCGAGAAAGCGGTCGCCAATTCCTGCGCCTTCGTGCGCGCCCTCGATCAGGCCCGGAATGTCTGCAAGCACGAAATCCGCATCCCCGGCTTTGACCACGCCGAGGTTCGGATGGAGCGTTGTGAAGGGATAATCCGCGATCTTCGGTTTGGCGGCGCTAACCGCCGCCAGGAAGGTGGATTTGCCGGCATTCGGCAGTCCGATGACGCCCGCGTCAGCGATAAGCTTGAGGCGTAGCCACAGGGTCATCTCGATGCCCTCCTGGCCAGGGTTCACGCGGCGCGGCGCGCGGTTCGTCGACGACTTGAAATGCGCGTTGCCGAAGCCGCCATTTCCGCCGGCGGCGATCAAGGCCCGCTGTCCGGGCTCGACAAGATCGGCGAGGAGGGTCTCGTTGTCCTCGGCAAAGACCTGGGTGCCCGGCGGAACTTTCAGCACGGCGCTGTCGCCGCCCGCGCCGGTCCTGTTCGCGCCCATCCCATGTTTGCCATTGCTGGCCGTGAAATGCTGCTGATACCTGAAATCGATCAGCGTGTTGAGATTGGCGACGCACTCAACCCAAACGTCGCCGCCCCGGCCGCCGTCGCCGCCGTCGGGGCCTCCAAACTCAATGAATTTCTCGCGCCGAAAGGAGAGGCAGCCATTTCCGCCGTCTCCTGAGCGAATGTAAACTTTTGCTTGATCTAGGAAGCGCATCAGCCGCAATTAATGTGACTTGCGCTCTCACGCAAGCGATGCCGTGCGGGTAAGTTGAAAATCCCCCACAGAGGGACTTCTCAAGGTCGCCGCTTTTATTCGGAGCGTTCGAGATTGACCGCCTTCGGACCCTTGCCCTTCGGATCCGGCTGCGTCTCGTAGGTTACGCGCATGCCCTCGTCAAGCATGCCCACGCCTGAACGCTCGACCGCGGAAATGTGAACGAACACATCTTTCCCGCCCTCGTCCGGTGTGATAAAACCAAAACCCTTCGCCTGGTTAAAAAATTTGACCGTCCCGGTCTGGCGCATGGGATAGCACTCCTCTTCCCCAACGAAAAAAACATGGCCGCTAGACCATGTTTTGACCTACGCAGGCATAACAGTTATCGGGGGAAGACATGCGTACCTTTTTGCCGCAAGATGCGGCCAATTCTCAACGCGAAGTTCCACGGGGTCCGATAGTTTGCCCGGTTGAAGCGGATTATGCTCGATCGTGGCTATTTCGTAAAGAGCTTGGCAGTAGCTTTCCAAACACTTCATCGGCTCTCTTGAGGTACCGATGCAGGAATGCATCAGTCTGAGCAGTTTTTGGACGGCGGAGGGGGATTATATCGCCAACGCCCTGCCCTACCCTGCCGGTTTTGGCGTCCCCGCAGCGTGGCTGCGTTCCTTCGCAAGCATGTCCATTGCCTCATCTCTGTCCTTCTGCGCTTTTTCCAGAGCCTCGCGAGCCTCGCGCGCAGCTTGCTCGGCATTCGCCAGCGCATTCTGAACCTGGGACAGACGCTCGCTTGACGCCTTGACTGTCTGCTCGGCGGCATCCCGCGCCGTTTGCTCTTCAGCCAATTTCGAGGAGACAGCCTTTGCGTCCTTCTCCGTCACTTGTCGTGCGCGCTCTTCTGCCGCAAGCTTGTCTCGAAGCGATTGCAGCTCTTTCTCAGCTTTCTCACGCATTTCGGTGAGAAGCTGGGACTGCTGCTCCGCGGCCCTGCTTGCTTGCTGGTCGCGATAGGCAAACAAAACGGATGCAACAGCCAAGACGCCAATGACGAAGTTGCGGACCATGATGTTCTCCGGGGAAAGCGGCGAACGGGGAAGTCGAAGGAATCAGCCGCTACTTACCACTACGGCTTAACACCGATTGGGGCGTTTGCGTATGCAAATTGCTCTTGGCGCATATGTGGAATTGATCTAAAGGGCTGGCGCGCTTTTACGGGAAGAGCGGCAATTGCTGAAGGCCGGCGCTCTCCGAGAAATCGAACATGAGATTGAAGTTCTGAATGGCCTGCCCGGCCGAGCCCTTCACCAGATTGTCGATCGCCGAAATCACGATGGCGCGTCCCGGAATACGGTCGGCATAGACGCCCAGCATGCAGTGGTTCGACCCGCGTACGAACTGCGTCGAGGGCAGCGCGCCCTTCGGCGCGAGCCTTACAAACGGCGCGCCTTTATATCGCTCCACAAGCGCCGTCTGCAAATCCTCGGCCTTGTGGTTATCTTTGAGGCGGACATAGGCGGTGACAAGTTCGCCGCGGCTCATGGGCGCGAGATGAGGCGTGAAGTTTACAAGAACGGTCTCGCCCGCCGCCGCTGAGATTTCCTGCTCGATTTCCGGGGCGTGCCGGTGACTGGCCACGGCGTAGGGAGAAAGCCCTTCCCCGCACTCCGAAAACAGGATGTTCTGTTTCAGCGAGCGCCCGGCTCCCGACACGCCCGACTTGGCGTCGATGATGATGTCCGCGGCGTCGATGAGCTTGGCGCTGACGAGCGGGAGAAGCGCGAGCAACGCTGCTGTCGGATAGCATCCAGGGCAGGCGACGAGCCTCGCCCGCGCGATCTGTTCGCGGTAGAATTCCGTCAGTCCGTAGACCGCCTCGCGAACGAGGGCGGGCGCGGCATGCTCGCGCCCGTACCATTTTGCGTATGTGCCGGTATCCCTGAGGCGGAAATCGGCCGACATGTCGATGACTTTGACCGACTGCGGCAAGGTCGCGATGATGTCCTGCGCCGTGCCGTGCGGGAGTCCGCAGAAAACCGCGTCGCAGGAAGACCAATCCGCGTCTTCCGCCTTGACGAGGGGCGGCGCCTCCACGAACCCGAGATGAGGAAACACCTCGGAATGCCGCTTGCCCGCATGCGTATTGGCCGCGAGCAGCGTGATGTCCATGTGAGGATGGCAGGCGGCGAGCCGGATAAGGTCGGCGCCAGTATAGCCGCTGGCGCCGATAACCCCGATCTTGACTTTCCGCGTCCCCGCGTCTGCCGGCATATCTTCTTCCGTTAGCGCTTCGAGAACTGGAAGCTGCGGCGCGCTTTCGCCTTGCCGTATTTCTTACGCTCGACAACGCGCAGAGTCGCGGGTCAGGAACCCTTCCTTCTTCAGGATGGCGCGAAGGGCGGGCTCGTAATAGGTCAAGGCTTTCGACAGGCCATGGCGCACCGCGCCGGCCTGACCGGAAAGCCCGCCGCCGGACACGGTTGCGATGATGTCATATTCGCTCGCCCGGTTGGCGGTCACGAGCGGCTGCTTCAGGATCATCTGGAGCACCGGCCGAGCGAAATAGGCTTCGTGATCTTTGTCGTTCACAGTGATCTTGCCGTGTCCAGGCTTGACCCACACGCGGGCGACCGCGTTTTTCCTCTTGCCGGTGGCGTAGGCCCGCCCGTGCGCGTCGAGCTTTTGCACGTGAACGGGCCGCGACCGATCATCGGCGGCGGGAACGCCAGCGCCCTTATCCAGGCCCGAAAAAGTCTTTGCGCTTGTCTCAGGCATTAGCGCGCCCTCGCTGCATTTTTAGAGTTCATGGCACGAATATCGAGCTTCTCGGGATTTTGCGCCGCATGCGGATGCTCAGGGCCGCCGTAGATGCGCAAATTCGTCATCTGCTTGCGTCCAAGCGGCCCACGCGGAACCATGCGCTCCACGGCCTTCATGAGAACGCGTCCCGGGAATTTGCCGCCGAGGATCTCGAACGGCCGGCGCTCCTTGATGCCGCCGGGATGGCCGGTGTGCCGGTAGTAGATCTTGTCCTGCGTCTTGTTGCCGGTGAAGACGATCTTCTCGGCGTTGATAACGACGATGTGGTCGCCGTCGTCCATATGCGGCGTGAATGTGGGCTTATGCTTGCCGCGCAAGCGATTCGCGATGATCGTCGCCACGCGTCCGACCACAAGGCCCTCGGCGTCGATCAAAACCCACTTCTTCTCGATATCTGATGGTTTTGCGGAATAAGTTTTCATCGTGTGTCCGGTAAGAGCCCGCGGCTCCAATGAAAAAAGGGCCGCACGGCCCGTTCGTAAACAGAGATAGACCGACCGGCCGCGCGTGTCAACATCCGATCTCAACCCATCCCAAAAAATAGGCTAGCAAAAACAACGCATTAGATGATAGGTATGATGATACCGCAGCCGTGGTGCCATCATACCTCAATAATGCGGCAATGAGTATGTGGCCGTGGCGTGTGCAGCAAGCTCCGTCTCGCCCTCGGAAGATAACGCGATTTCGCCTACCGCAAGCCTTTTGCCGAGCTTCAACAGACGCGCTTCGCCGATCATGTCGCGCTGGTCTGGCTTCCTCAGGAAGTTGATCGTGAGACTGGTCGTCACCGCATGCGCCACAGGCCCGATGGAGGCCAGCACCGCCGCGTACATCGCGACGTCGGCGAGCGAAAACATGGCGGGACCGGAGATCGTGCCTCCCGGCCTCAGCAAATGGTCGCCATAGCGCATCCGCATCCGCGCGAAGCCGTGACGTGTTTCCTCCACGATGTAGGCGCGCCCGATGTCGATCTGCGGGAAGACCTGGGCGAGGAACAGATTGACCTCGGCTGCAGACATTCTCAGATGGGCTGGCTTGGGGGCGTCGTGATCGTGCGCCATCGGTTTCGTGATTTCACCAAGATTTGGGGCGATGAGAGCGGAAGCGAAACGGTCCAATGATCGAGCGGAAGGATTCACCAGCATGGCCGATTTCAAGAAACACGCCGGAACTCATTCTATTTGGCCTTGCGGCTCTTGTCTTGTCGGCGATCGGTCCGGCAGCCGCAAAGGATATGACGCTCACGCCGGACAATGTCTCGCGCTTCCTGGCGTCGTTTGTCGAAATGCGCGCCATAGCATTGAGCGAAGGCGTGCAGGCAGGCACAGACTCGGAGATTGCGAAGAACCCCATCGGCGTTATCGTCAAGGCGATCAAGTCGAGCAAGCTGCAAGCGAAGGCGCAAGACATCGCGACGAAGAACGGTTTCGCGGACATCAAGGAGTGGTCCGATACGGGAAGAGCCATCGGGCAGGCTTATGTTTATGTGACGGCCGGTCCGGCGGTCGGAATCGCCAGGGCGACGCTCGACAAGAACAAGGATGCGGCGATCGAGGGGCTGGAGAAACTTGGCCTTCTGAACGATAAGCAAAAGGAGCGGCTGAGGGAGAATCTCGACGATCTCAGCGATCAGCTCTCGCGGGAGCCTCCGGCTCAGAACGTCGCCGTCGTGCAAAAGATGAAGGGCGATATCGAAGCCGCTGTGAAAATGGGCCCGAATTGACATATCCTGCTTGTCCTGCGTAAAGGGAAATCGGCGATGGGCACCTTCGGGCCGAAAGAGACGCGCGATGATCCGGCGCTCCTGATCGAGGAACGCCGGGGCGCAATCTCAATCCTGACGCTGAACAGATCCGAGGCGCGCAACAGTCTCTCGCTCGGCCTCATTGGTGCGCTAAGCGACGCCATCGCCCACGCGGACGCAGCGGCCGACGTGGCGGCGATCATCCTGACAGGCGCCCCCGCCTTTTGCGCAGGCCACGATCTCAAGGAAATGACGGCGCGCCGGCAGGACCAGGACCGCGGCCGCGCCTTCTTCGAGCAGACGATGCGGAGCTGTTCGGCCCTGATGCAATCCCTCATGGCGTGCCATAAGCCGGTGATCGCGGCCGTGAACGGCATCGCGATGGCGGCGGGCTGCCAGCTTGTCGCGAGCTGCGATCTGGCGGTTGCGGGCGAGAGCGCCGTGTTCGCGACGCCCGGCGTCAATATCGGCCTTTTCTGCTCGACCCCGATGGTGGCGCTGTCGCGCAGCGTCTCCCGCAAGGCGGCGATGGAGATGCTGCTGCTCGGCGACATGGTTCCGGCCGTGCGCGCGAAAGAACTCGGGCTCGTGAACTGGGTCGCGCCCGACACGAGGGTGCTCGCCGCCGCCATGCAGGTCGCGAGCAAGCTTGCGGGAAAGTCGCCGCTGACCCTCGCAATCGGCAAGCAGTCCTTCTATCGCCAGGCCGAGATGCCGCTCGCCGAGGCGTACGATTATGCGGCGTGCGTGATGGTCGAGAACATGCTCGCCCGCGACGCGGAGGAGGGCATCGCGGCTTTTCTGGAAAAGCGCGAGCCGCAGTGGACCGGCTCTTAAGCGCTCACCGAAACATCAGCGAAAGCGTTCGGGCATCTGCGGGTTGTTCGCCGGGTCGGTGTCGTGTTTCGTCAGGCGAGCGACAATTTCGCCGCCGATGAGAGGCCGCAGGTCGGCTTCGAGCGCATCCGCAAGGTCCTTGTCGTAGACCTCATCGCCGTTGACATAGAGCGTGAAGACCTTCGTGTGCTTGGCTTTCTTCGCCGCATCTTCGATGGTCGCCTTCGTCCACTTATAGAGCGGGAACTTATCCACCCCGTGCTTCTCCGCCTCCTCCACGTAGTCCGAGAAGGCGTCGAACACCGATTTCATGGTCGTCTCATGCTTGCGAAGAATGTCCGCGAGCGGCGCCAGCGCCGGATCGTTCGGATTTTTTCGCGCGATGTCTGCGGCGTAATCGTTCAGGTAAATCCGGATCTGATACTGTAGTTTCTCGTCCATGGCTTGTCTCCGGGGCATCCACGCGTTGGCGTCGTCCTCATGTGATGGCAGGGGGACGGATGCGCAACGCTGCGTTTTCCTCTATATGCGGCGGAGAGTTTGGCAGGGGCGATCATGGACCACGACAGCTACTCCGACAGTTTCATCGCCGAGATTTTGCTGGAGGCCAAGAGCTTCGCCGTGGTCGGCGCGAGCGCGAGCGCCAGGCGCCCGAGCTATTTTGTGCAAAAATATCTCATCGCGAAGGGCTATCGGGTTTTTCCGATCAATCCGGGCCAGGCGGGCGGCGAAATCCTGGGCCAGAAGGTTTTGGCGCGCCTCTCCGACCTCGAAGAGCCGGTCGATGTCGTCGATATTTTTCGGAATTCGGACGCCGCGCTTGGGATCGCCAAAGAGGCGATTGCGCTGAAAGACGGACTGCAGATCAAGACTGTCTGGATGCAGCTTGGGGTTCGCAACGATGAGGCGGCGGCGCTCGCCGAGGAAGCGGGCCTGAAGGTGGTGATGAACCGCTGCCCCAAGATCGAATATGCGCGGCTGTCCGGCGAAATCGGCTGGGTCGGCGTCAACAACAGGGTCATTTCGAGTGAGAAGCCGGTCATGCTCGGCAAGGGCTTTCAGCAACTCGCCCTTCGCCCGCAGAAACCCTGACTTTTCCAATCATGGGGGAAGCTCGAAGCCTCAGAAATCGGGAGCGGGCGCGCCGAACCATATGTAGGATTGCACGCCTTGCGGATCCGTCCTCGACAAGCGGGCCACGCGTCGGCGCGCGGGCGTTCGCGCCTCGCCAAGCCTCAACTTCGAACCGTGCACGGCGAACCTCTTCGCGGCGACCACGGGATGGGGCGTTTCCGAGGCTCGCGGCCTTCCGGCGGACGCATGAACGGAGCTTTCGGAATGACCGGCCGCTTCCGGCGGAAGGTAGTCGCGCGCATCGGCTTGCAAGGGCGCCGCGCCGCCCGATTTTTGCGGTCCGCGGGTCTCATCGGGGACGGATTGCGTCTTCTGATCAGAGGGGCGCGGCGGAACTGCTTGAGGCGCGGGACGATCGGAACTCTTCGCATCGACTGCGCTTTCCAGCGCCGCATCGCCCTGGCTGCCGGTCCCGCTCGTGAACACGGCCAAGCCCGTCAAGCCGGCCGCGAGGAAAGCGCTGGCGACGACGACAGCGCGCATCTTCGCCGTCCGCGCGCGGCCGCTACTCGTCCGTTTTCCGAACTCGTCGATATAGCCCCGATCGTAGAGCCTTCGCGTTCGCGGGTTGCCAAGAATAGAAGCGGCGCGCGAAATTTCCGTGAAGGCGAGGTGCATCGCGTCGTCGATAGAGGCGCCCCCCGGCCGATAGACTTCTTCCAGAACCTCGTACGCCCTCCGGATCTCCTCCGTCGATGCTCCGGGAGGCATTCCAAGTCTCGTGTAGAGGAGGGTGCGCAGAGGCGCTGTCTCTGATCGATCCATGCAAACACCGGTGGAACGCCGCCAACATCGTTTCGGCTCTGCTCCAAATAACGGTTGCTCGATTTTCGTTGCGACAAAAATTGTAACCAAATTGCGACCGCTGTTCGCCGGCGCATGAAGGCCCCAGCTCCGCGAAGGCGACCGCTCACCCTGTGACCCTGTCGAAGGATGAGGCCAGGATTCAGCGGGCCGCCAAATCAGGCTGGATCGAACATGTCGAAGCCGTCGAGGGCGGCGTCGCCGAGGAGATGGCCGCCCTTGTCGCGTTTGGCGGCGAGATATTTCGCGTTATGCGCCGTCGGCCGCGTCAGCACGCGATGCGTCGAGACGACCTCAAGGCCGCCATCGCGCAGCGCTTCGATCTTGCGCGGATTGTTGGTCATGAGGCGCACCGATGAAAAGCCAAGCTGCTTCAGCATCAGGGCTGCGAAGTCGAAGCGCCGCTGGTCCTGGCCGAAGCCCAGCATCTCGTCGGCGTCGTAGGTGTCGAGGCCCTGGTCCTGCAGCCGGTAGGCGCGCATCTTGTTCGAGATGCCGTTGCCGCGTCCTTCCTGATCGAGATAGAGGACGACGCCGCCCCCCTGCTCGGCCATGGCCCTGACCGTGCCGCGCAGCTGCTCGCCGCAATCGCATTTGAGGCTGCCGAAAAGATCGCCGGTGAGGCAGGCGGAGTGGATGCGCGCAAGGACCGGGCGCGAAGGCGAGGGATCGGACACGAGGATGGCGATCTGGTCGCGAAAGCCGTCGCCGCCGCGGAATACGACGAACTCGCACCGGCCCGCACCCTCAAGCGGGACGAAGGCGCGCGATACGATCTTGAGAGACTTCGCCGCCCTGTCGCGGAAGGCGAAAATGTCACCATCGTCCACGGTGAGAATAGGAAGCGCAATCATGGCCTTCGCGGTCGCGTCGACGACGATCACGGCCGGAAGAAGCTGCGCCAGGTGGGCGAGCGCAAGGGCCGCCAACTCGGCCGGATCGGTGACGGTTACACCCTGGGGCTTCTCGTGCTGAGCGAAATAGGCGTCCAGCGTTTCGAACGTGAACGGCTTTAGCCGGAGGCAAGCCGCGGGCCGAACCCACACGCCCGCCGCATTGCGCTTCTCGCCGGGCACAATAAGGCGCGGGCGGCGGTCGTCCGCCTGAAGAAACGCCATGAGCTTGTCGGTCAGCCCCTCGACGGCGAAGGCAAGCACGGTCTTGGAAGCCGACAGGATGGCGACCGGCCTCGCCGCGCGAAATTCGCCAAGCGCGCGCTCGACCGCGATCTGGCCCGCATCGCCAAGGGACTCTAGAGGCATCTCGCTTTCCTTCGCCTTTCCCTGCTCACGCCGAAGACGTCGAACGGAGCTGGCGCGTTGTCTGAAGTGGAATCAAAAGGACACGCTTTGATATAGGCGCTCCGTAACCGTTACGGAACGCGCCTTCTCCATAAGCTGAGCCGCGCTTGCGTTTTTGTCGTGGCGAGACCTGGGCAGTCGCGGATAGCGCCGCCGCCCGCGCCAGCGAGCCCGGCTTGTGTCGATGGAGAAGCGATCGTGCATGCGCTGGCGGAACGGGGATTTCGGCGACTTCTCGTCCAAGGCCGCGGCTATACCGTGTCACGGTTTCGCGAAGAAGGCCAGCCTGATCGGCTGCATTCTCGGGGCGCATCTGAAGTCCATCTGCAGCCAGCAATCGCAGCGATCTTATCGGCATTGCGCCGCAAGCCAGGAATGAGCCGCGCGGCGCCCGAACTCGACCGCCGGGAATGCGCCGCCGCCGAGCCTGGGCTAATCAGCCGCAAACCGAACGGAGGTCTTGACCTTGTGGCCAAGGACTGCCACGGTTTTCCGGATGGTTCTCGGGCGCCTTAGCGTCCCGAGTTAAAAGGGAATCCGGTGAGACACAAAGCGTCAAAACCGGGGCTGCCCCCGCAACTGTGAGCGGCGAGTTTCCGGCGCAAGAAACGCCACTGGCTGCAGCTTCTGACCACCGGGGAGCTGCGCAAGAGCTGGGAAGGCTCGCCGGAACACGAAAACCCGCAAGCCAGGAGACCTGCCATCGCCATTGCGTGCGCGACACTAACCCGAGCGGGGCGCCTTGGGGGAGAACGATGCGCCGCTCAAAGGAGGTGGTTCGATGCATATCATGGAGGGATATCTGCCCGCGGCGCATGCTGCGGGCTGGTTCGCGGCGTCCGCGCCCTTCGTCATCGCGGGCGCTGTTCGCCTGAAGCGTCTCGTCGCCGAGCGTCCGCAGGCGAAGCTGACGCTGGCGGCAGCCGGCGCCTTTACGTTTGTTTTATCGGCGCTGAAAATGCCGAGCGTCACCGGCTCGTGCTCTCACCCCACCGGAACGGGCCTGGGCGCTGTCATCTTTGGCCCGATGGTCATGGCGCTGATCGGAACCATTGTCCTGTTGTTCCAGGCGCTCCTCATCGCCCACGGCGGCCTGACGACGCTTGGGGCGAACGTCTTTTCCATGGCCATCGTCGGCCCGTGGGTCAGTTGGGGGATATGGCGATTGGCTAGGGGGCTTGGAGCCCCCATCGGCGTGGCGGTCTTTCTCGCCGCCGCACTGGGCGACCTCGCCACATACGCGACGACCTCGGCGCAACTGGCGCTGGCCTATCCCGATCCTGCATCGGGCGTTCTGGGGGCCGCTCTCAAGTTCGGGGGCATCTTCGCGATCACCCAAATCCCCCTCGCTATCGCCGAAGGCTTGCTGACGGTTGCGGTGATGAACGCTTTGTCAGGGCGCGCCGGCGAACCGGATGAAATTCAGGTTCTATCGGGGGAGGTCGGGTAATGTCAGGCGCACGATCCGTTGCCCTCCTCATTGCGGCGGCTGCTATTGTCGCAGCTCCCTTTTTCATGCCGGGGCTCAAGGCCGACTTCAAAGGCTCCGACGATCTCGGAACCGAAGCCATTCTTCAGTCGCGGCCAGACTATAAGCCGTGGTTCGAGCCGCTCTGGAAGCCTCCAAGCGGCGAGGTGGAGAGCATGCTTTTCGCTCTGCAGGCGGCGCTTGGGGGCGGAGTGCTAGGCTATGCGATAGGCCGGCGGCGTTCAAGTCCGAACCGCGATGCCGATCGCAGATAGGGCCGCCAACCTCAACCGCTGGCGACGCAAATCTCTCATCGAGAAGGCCGCCCTGGCGCTGGGCATGCTGGCGCTCGCCCTCCTGCTTCCACCCTTCCCGGCGGCGCCGGTCATAGCGGCGATCATGACCGGCGCCGCCTTGATCGGAGCGCGGGCGCCGGTGGGGATCTGGCTTGCCTTGGCGGCCGGCCCCATGGGCTTCATGCTTACAGGGGCAGCCATGCTGATCGTGCAAATCGACGCCACAGGTCTTTCGCTGGAGCCGAACGGATTGGCCTTGGCGACGGGGCTGGTCGCGCGCTCGACCGCAGGGCTGAGCTGTCTTTTGTTTCTTGCGCTGACGACGCCAGTGACGGATCTGCTTGCCGGGATGCGCCGGCTTGGCCTGCCGATGGAAGTCGCCGAAGTCGCGCTGCTAACCTATCGGTTTCTCTTTCTTCTGGTCGACACGGCCATGGCCATGGACGCAGCTCAGGCGGCGCGGCTTGGCCATGCCGGCTTCAGGCGGCGCTTGCGCTCACTCGGCGCGCTCACAGCCAATCTGCTCCCTCGCGCCATGGACCGGGCGAGGAGGCTCGAAATCGGCTTGGCCGCGCGGGGATGGGAGGGCGAAATGCGGGTGCTGCCGAGCCAGGCAAAGATGTCGGTTTTCGGATTGGCCGCCGTACTGGCCGTGGAAGCCGCAACCGCCGCCATTGGGGTGTTCTTGTCGTGACGCTGCTCGAAGCCCGAGGGCTGACCTACTCCTATCCGGGCGGCGTGCTCGCCCTGGATGGTCTTGATCTCAAAGTGACGCGCGGGCGCCGGCTCGCGATTCTGGGGCCAAATGGCGCCGGCAAGACCACGCTTCTTTTGCATCTCAACGGGACGCTGAGGCCTGCATCGGGCCAAGTCTTGTTGGAGGGAGCAGCCGCCAGCTACTCCCGCGCCGGGCTATCGGCTTGGCGCCGCCGGGTTGGCCTGGTGCTGCAGGACGCCGACGATCAACTGTTTGCCGCCTCGGTGGCCGAAGATGTGTCTTTCGGCCCTCTCAACCTTGGCCTCAGCGAACATGAAGCGCGCCGCAGAGTGGAGGAAACGCTTGCCGCGCTGAACATTGCGAGCTTGTCCGGCAGGCCGCCTCACATGCTCTCCTTCGGACAGAAGAAACGGGTCGCCATCGCCGGAGCCGTCGCGATGCGGCCGGAGGTGCTGCTCATGGATGAACCGACCGCCGGGCTCGACAATCACGGCGCGGCGCATCTCCTGGGCGTGTTGAAAAAGCTCCAAGCGTCGGGCGCGACCTTGGCGTTCACAACCCATGATGTCGATCTCGCCTATGAGTTCGCCGACGATGTGGCCTTGTTCAGCGGGGGCAAAGTTCTGGTTCAGGGGGAAACGGTTCAAGTCCTTTCTGACGAAACGCTGCTGAAACAGGCGCACCTCAGGCTTCCACTCCTTCTAGGCCTGGGCCTGAAGGCGCGTGCTTGCCGGTTGCTGGCGGAAGATGCGGACTTGCCGCGCAGTCGTCAGGACATGGAGCTTGTGCTGGAGCAGGCCGCAGCTGCTTGGTTCGATGCCCCGTCACACCCCTCTCCCACTCAAGCTCGCCTTGGCGAGCTTGCCGCTCTAGAACGGCCGCGAGCGGATGCGGATACGAGAGGGAACGCCGTTGCAACGAATGCAGCGGAACTCCCTCTCCCAGAGGGAGAGGGTTGGGGTGAGAGGGTACGACGTTAATTAATTGAAGCGGTAGCGAGTTTAGTCGATCATGTCGCAGCGCCGCACGGCGAAGGCTAGCAGGTTGCCGCCAAGGCCTCCTCCAGCCGCAGCCAGGCTGTCTCGCTTCCCGGAATGCCGAAGCGAAGCCACGCAGCCTCCTGCGGAAAGCGTCGCACAAGGATGCCGCAGCCCCCTAGATTTTCGGCCATTTCTTGTGCGAGGGGATGCGCCGCAAGCCGGAACAGCGACGTCCCGCCCAGGACTTGGCATCCCGCTCTCGAAAGCGTCGCGTCGAGGCGCGCAGCGTCCAGTGAGAGGCGCCGCCGCGCTTGCGCCAGCCAAACGTCGTCGCTCAGAGCCGCTCGGCCGATGGCGATCGCAGGGCCTGGGACCGCCCATGGACCAATGAGATCGCGAAGACGCGCCGCCATCGCTTTCTCGGCCACAGCAAAGCCAAGGCGCAGGCCCGCGAGCCCGTACATTTTTCCGAAAGAGCGCAAAACAATGCTCGCCGGGGGCATGGCTCGGATCAGGCTCACGGACGGATCGAGAACATCCATGAAGGCCTCATCGACGATCAACAGGCCGCGCCGTTCGGCGAGGGCCTGCGCGACGCTGAATAGGGCGCCGACCTCGGTCACCCGTCCGGTGGGATTATTGGGATTGACGACAATGACGACATCGGCCGCCGCCGCCTCGTGAAGGCTTCCAACCTCGCAGACCGCATGCCCCTCGCGCTTCCAGGCGACGCCGTGCTCTGCGTAAGTGGGGCCGAGAACCGCAACCCGGCTCTGCCTCAGCAAACGGGGGATGATCTGGATAAGGGCCTGTGTTCCGGGAGCGGCCGTTACGCAGTCCGCATCGGCGGCGCCATAGCGATCCGCAGCCGCCTGTCGCAGCTCCCGCTCCTCGCGCATGAACGGCAGACGCATCCACGCCTCCGGCGGAATTGCCGGGAGCGGGTAAGGAACAGGATTGATGCCGGTCGATAAATCGATCCAGGGTTCAGGCGCCAAAGGGTAGCGCCGTCGAGCCTCGTCTAACGCGCCGCCATGAGCTATAGGTGACTGGTCTTCCATCATCGCGCGTCAGCGCTGCTCTCCAAAATCATGTTCGCTCCCCTTGCTTTCATAGCGCTTCTGATCGAGGCCTCGGCCGGCTATCCGCAATGGCTTTTCGGCGGCATCGGGCATCCCGTAACCTGGATCGGGGCCCTTCTAGCATGGAGCGAGCGCCGCTGGAACAAGACCGGCTTGACATTCCCTGAGCGAAGGGTCCGTGGCGTGGCTGCGCTTGTTTTGGCGCTTTTGGCGGCATTTGTCGTGAGCGGGGCGCTTTGCCTTGTCCTTTCCAGTTTCTTGTCGGCGCCTGTGACGACGCTCTTGTGCGGCGTTTTCGCAAGTTCGCTGCTCGCTCAGCGAAGCCTCGCCGAGCACGTAAGAGCCGTGGCGGACGCTTTGGAAAAAGGGGGCCTCGGCGCCGGACGCGACGCCGTCTCTCTCATCGTTGGCCGCGACAAGAATACGCTCGACGAAGCGGGCGTAGGCCGGGCCGCCATTGAGAGCCTCGCCGAGAATTTCTCCGATGGCGTGGTCGCTCCGCTGTTCTGGCTGACGCTTGCGGGGCTGCCCGGAGCCGCGCTTTACAAGACCATCAACACCGCCGATAGCATGATCGGGCACAAGTCGGATCGGTATCTTGCCTTTGGCTGGGCGGCTGCGCGGATCGACGACCTCGCCAACCTTCCGGCGTCTCGGCTTGCCGCCCTTTGGCTTGTTCTTGCGGCGCTCGTGACGCCGAAAGGCTCGGCGCTGGCGGCGGTTCAAGCGGTGCGCCGGGATGCGCGCCATCATCGATCCCCGAATGCCGGATGGCCCGAGGCGGCGATGGCTGGCGCGCTGGACCTGAGGCTCGGCGGACCGCGCGTCTATGCGGGCGCGACCGTTGAAGATCATTGGATGGGAAACGGCAGGGCCGCAGTTACGGCTGGCGACATCCGCGCCGCGCTTCGGCTCTATCGCCTGGCGTGCATCATCCAGGCGGCGACGCTCGCCGCTGTCGCAGCCGTCACGCTCACCCTTTAAACGCGGGCGGCCCGGATAGCCGCGGCGTGTCTTGCCTGAACGCGCGCAGCAGGCCCAACCCGCCCTTCAACGTCCCGGTTGCGGCGTCTCTTCATTGGCGGGGAAGTGAGCGCCAGTACGCCGCGGGCGCATGCAAATCCGGCTCCGAAGCTCCTCGCCTCATCCGATAGGTTTGCTTAAAATCCGGTGAAGATTGGGATTGTTTCGTAAAGCGGCCTATAAGTAAGTATCCAAGCATATCACCTGAGGCGCCACCTTCCGGAAATTACAGTTTTTGTCTTCCATTTGAAATAAAGCTACATGAGGCGTAAGCGACGCATCAACGCGATTTGACGGCGCATAACGCGCCTCATCCGCGGTCACGCTGCTTTGTTTAGAACGGGTCCATTGCCCAAAAACTTTCATCGTCAAAGATTGTCTTTCGAGGAATCTTATAGAGCTTCAGGTACTTTTTTAAGTTTTTTAAATCTTGAAATAGGTGCAAATCATTTTTTAGACCACTGATGTCTTTTTTTAAGTTTTCTATATCGTCTTCCAGACTGCGTATGGCCGTATCAGGTGACAACTTAACATCTGGGTCAATGTTGAAGCGTATTCTAAAGAAGTCGCTAACGGCCATTACCTCCATTTGAATGTCTTTGGATTGTTCCGTCAGAATCTTATTGTAATATTTCAGGCGCTCTTCAGTTATATTATTGATCTCTGTTTGGTCTATTTGCTCCACTTCCAATTGCAACTCCAGAAGCTTGAGGAGATCTTTATTAGTATAAGCAATGTTAACCCGTTGCATCAAAGCGGTCTTACGGTCTCGCTCCTGGGCATCCTGTTCTTTGTCAGGATGCAAAGCGCTCGCTAATTTCCGGTAGACATCCCGAATGGATTGGCTGATGTTTTGGGCTTCGGCCTCTAGTTTCGCCTCTCTGGCAAGAGTCTTGGCCGATCTTTTGCGTTTCGTATTGGGCTTTGGGCATTCTTGGCGGACCTGTTCTTCGTCCTTCAATTTCTCCCGCATTTTCTTACTGACGTGAGCCATCATGGACTCGGGCGATCCAATGTCAAAGTCGTCGCCTATATCAACGCCTAAGACATCTTTCATCATGGCTCTCATCGCGCTCTTCTCTTCTTCTATCTCCGCATTGATGTCGCCCCCACTATGCTTGTTATAAATCCTTTTCAAATCTTCATCGTCATTCCCAACAACCAATTCTCCAGCAATAGCGCAGATAATATCTTTCAATTTTGTCTTATCGCTTTTGCTGAGCAGTTTTTCGGCGGCCGCCTTGTCAAAAAACCGCACCAGTTCCGCTCTGAGTTCATTAAAGGTCTGCGTCAGTGGCGCAAGTTCACTTGCATGTTTTTGATGGTAAAGAGGCATCATTGTTTGCCATGCCACTAACCGTTTTCGCTCTGCGTCAATTCTTTTGATCAGATTGTTGAATAGCTTCTGAGACCTGGATAAGGTGGACTTTTGATCTTGAGAAACAACACGGATTGTTGGCGCGACTGAATTCATAATTGGGTCACTCCAGGGCTCATTGCAAAAATAGTGGCGACGCGCGGGATTTCCCTTCTACGGCGCCCGTCTCCCGCGTCAGGCGTGGCGCCGTTGCGACAAGGCGCCATGCGAGTCGGGGGGCACATGCGGGGAACGTTAACCAGCGCTGGGAGCCGCCTTCAAGATTTTCCGCTCCCTTTCCACCGCAAGAAGTTGGCTCGCGCGCCGCCCAGGACGACGCGCGCTTGCTTGGAAAAATGATCGAATGGCCGAGGTCGCCATCGGCGCTTATCAGGCGAATCGCTCTGTCACCAGTTTTCGCCGCGAGGCCGCAATGCTCTACTTGGGACGGGCATGAACAGAAGCGTTTTGGCTCAGGCCGGTCGTATGACCGGCTCACGCGCCAAGCTGAGCAGCGCATCGCAGTCGATGTGCCGCTCAAGATGCGCCGCGAGATTGTCGAGCGTCTCCTCGACGGCGGCTTCATAGTCGAGGCCGGACGGCGCCGCATCGAGGCGCTCAAGCCAGCCCGCGCGCTGGCGGTCGTCGGCGAAAAGACCGTGGACATAGCAGCCCGCAACGCGGCCATCGGCGCTCACGGCTCCGTCCATCCTGCCATCGGCGAACCGCAGGAGCGGCCTCGCCAGATCCGGCCCGAAAGTGCGGCCAATGTGCATTTCATAACCTCGGAAGGGGGCGCCCCGGGCGACGCAAAACCCGCTCACCTCTTCGAGCGTCTTGTCGCCATCGAGCGCCGTCTCGCAATCGAGAAAGCCGAGCCCCTCGACGGAGCGCGCCTCTCCTTCGGTTCCATTGGGATCGGCGATGCGGCGCCCGAGCATCTGGTAGCCGCCGCAGAGCCCCAGCACCAGGCCGCCGCGGCGGATATGGGCTTTCAGATCGATGTCCCAGCCTGTGGCGCGAAGAGTTTCGAGGTCCGAGATCGTGGTTTTGGAGCCGGGCAGGACCACGAGGCGCGCGTCGCCAGGGATCGCCTCGCCGGGCTTCAGAAACCGGAGATCGACGTCCGTCTCTAGGCGCAGGGGATCGAGGTCGTCAAAGTTCGAGATGTGAGGATAGGCCAGAACCACAATCAGGCGCCTGCCATTGTTTAGCCGCGCGTCGGCTCCCGTCAGCGCCAGGGCGTCCTCGGCTGGCAGGCGCTTCGCTTCCACAAAATAGGGAACAAGCCCCAAAGCCCGCCATCCGGTGAGGTCGGCGATTTTTTCCATGCCGTCGGCGAAAAGCCGGGGATCGCCGCGGAATTTGTTGACGATGAACCCCTCCACAAGCGCGATATCCTCAGGATCGGCCACCATTTTCGTTCCGGCGAGGCTGGCGATGACGCCGCCGCGGTCGATGTCGCCGATAAGGACGATGGGCAAACCTGCCGCTCGGGCGAAGCCGAAATTCGCGATGTCGTTCTTCCGCAAATTCACCTCGGCGACGGAGCCGGCGCCCTCGATGAGCACAAGATCCGCCTCGCCGCACAAGCGCTCGAAGCTGTCGAGAACAGCGCCCATGAGCTTCCGCTTCAATGTCTGATATTCGCCAGCCTTCGCGCTGCCGATCACGCGCCCCTGCACCACGATCTGAGACCCGACATCGCTCTGCGGCTTCAACAGCACGGGGTTCATATGAACGCTCGGCGCAACGCCCGCGGCGCGGGCCTGAAGCGCCTGCGCGCGGCCGATCTCGCCGCCATCGGCGGCGACCGCTGCGTTGTTCGACATGTTCTGCGGCTTGAAAGGCCGGACGTTCAGGCCGCGTTTGCGGAAAGCGCGGGCGAGCCCGGCGACGATGATGGACTTGCCGACGTCGGAGCCTGTTCCGGCGAGCATGATGGCGCGCATGATGGTTTAAAACTCGATGCCGGCCTGGGCTTTCACGCCGGCCGCGAAGTGATGCTTGACCGGCGTCATATCCGTTACGAGGTCGGCGGCGTCAATCATTTCCGGTTTTGCGTTGCGCCCCGTGACGACCACATGAAGGTCCGGCCGCCGCGACCGAAGCTTCGCAAGCACCGCGCTAAGATCGAGATGCTCGTAACGAAGCGCGATATTGAGTTCGTCAAGAATCAGAAGCCGGATCGAGTCCGTCATCCATCAATTCGACAGCCTTGGACCAGGCGCGCTCCGCCGCTGCGACGTCCCGCGCCCTGTCTTGCGTCTCCCAGGTGAACCCCTCGCCATGTGCATGCCAGACAACCCGATCGCCAAAAGCCTTGACGGCCTCGCGCTCTCCCGTGTCCCACGCGCCTTTGCCGAATTGCACGACGCCCACGCGAAATCCCCGCCCCACAGCCCGGAGCAGGAGCCCGAACGCCGCGTCGACTTGCCCTTGCCCTTGCCCGTGTGAACAATGAGTAGGCCCTTTTCGGCCGTTTTCGCCGCAACCTCGGCGTCCTGAACCGCCTTGCGCTTCTCCATTTTGGCTTTGTGGCGCGCGCCGTCTTCGTGGTCCGAGGTCATCTCTGTCCTGTTCTCCTATGCGGCTGCAGGTCGAGGGCGCTTTTTAAAATTTCAGCCTCCACACAGACTACGCGGGCCTTCGCGTCTTGACCAACGAAACAGATGAACGGCGAGAACGAGCCGCTTCGTTTTGGCGGCGAATTTAATCGGGCCTCGCCTCGCGTGATTGTCGCCGCCTTGAAGTTAAGCTAGATGTAAGCTAGATTAAGCTGCGCGGGACACAAACTACGCGGGACACTATGAAAGAGATCGGCGCCTTCGAGGCAAAAAATACGCTGAGCGCACTGCTCGATCTGGTCGAAGCCGGCGAGGAGGTCATCATCACGCGCCATGGCAAGCCCGTGGCGCGGCTCGCACCCCCTCACAGAGGTTTCAGCCGTGAAGAGGCCCGCGCCGCCGCCGCCGCCATCCGCGACATGAGCGAAGGCGCAACGCTTGGCGGCCTCGGCATCAAGGACCTCATCGACGAAGGCCGGCTGTGAGCCTTGTTCTCGACGCCTCGCTGACGCTGAGCTGGTTTTTCAAAGACGAGCGAACGCCGGGCGCGGACGCCGTCCTCACCGAGGTCACCGAAAAAGGCGCCGTTGTTCCGGCGCTGTGGCGCCTCGAAGTCGCGAACGCCTTGCAGATGGCGCTCAGGCGCAGGCGGATCGACGCAGCGTTTCGTGATAGAGCCCTGACGCAGCTGTCGCGGCTCTCCATCTCAACCGATCCAGATACGGACGCCTATGCCTGGACAGTTACTTTGCAACTCGCCGACCGCTTTCAGCTCACGCTCTACGACGCAGCCTACCTGGAGCTCGCCGGGCACCGCCGGCTGCCGCTCGCGACGCTTGACCGGGAGTTGGCGGAGGCTTCGGCAGCCCTTGGGATACCCCTGCTTGGCGTTGAGCCAACCAATTGAACACGCCGCCTAGCGCGCCGAGATCGGTCGGATGCGGCCTTCGCGCTCGACATAAGCGATGTTCAGCAGTTGGCCTTGCCCATGCCGAGCAAGGTGAACCGCGCTCTCGGCCGCTTGCACGGAAACCAGCGCAGGCGAGACTGAGCGCGGCCTGGGCCGGATTAAATTTGACAGATCGGCGGTCGGCTGGCTAACTCACGTTTTGACGGCGCGCGAGAGCGCATCAATAGGGAATCCGGCAGGGTTTGCGCCCGAAGCCGGAGCTGCCCCCGCAACTGTAGGCGGAGAGCGCCAACCGAAGACGCCACTGGCCGTAGGCTGGGAAGGCAGGTTGGGGCGACGATCCGCGAGCCAGGAGACCTGCCGTCTCATCTTAACTCGAATCGCCGCCGGCGGGGCGGCCGGGAGCTCGACATGAACGCGCGGCCAGTCGCATCGTCCTTCGCAAGAACCGGCTTTCGGGCCAAGACGTTCAAGGCGCTCGACACGAGTTCGCTCTCTCACCCTCCGCCGCCGCTAGGGCCGCCGACATGGTCAGTTTCATCCTGCCGCGGCGGGCGCCTGGGTCATGAGCGGAGCGCGGACGACGATATTTGTTTGCGTCTCCTGCCGTCTCCCAAGCGAAGGCGGCGAGGGCGAGCCCGAGAAGCCGGGCGGCGCGTTGGCCGCCGCGATCGAGGCTCATCTGCAAGGGGCCGGCGCAACCGGGATCGACGTGCGGCCGGTCGAGTGTCTCGCCGTCTGCAAGCGGCCCTGCACGATCGCTTTCACAGGGCGAGACAAATGGACCTATCTTGTCGGCGATGTCGATGCGAAGAACCACGCAGCAGAGGTCGCCGCCGCAGCGCAGAGGTTCGCAGCCTCCGACGATGGCGTCATCCCGTGGAAAGAGCGCCCGCTCTTCTTTCGCAAAGGCGTGATAGGGCGCGTTCCGCCGCAAACATTTCGAATGACGGAAAAAGCTGAATGAGCCTCATCAAGACGCCTTGCACGATCGTCACCGGTTTCCTTGGGGCTGGCAAGACCACCCTTGTCCGCCACGTGATCGAGCGCGCCGACCGGCGACTCGCCGTCATCGTCAACGAATTCGGCGATGTCGGCATCGACGGCGAAATCCTGAAGGGATGCGGCGTTGAGAGCTGCCCGGAAGAGCGCATCGTCGAACTCGCCAATGGCTGCCTGTGCTGCACCGTCGCCGACGATTTCGTGCCCGCGTTGACGGCTCTGCTGACGCATGAGACGCCGCCAGAACATATCCTGATCGAGACCTCGGGCCTTGCGCTGCCGAAGCCGCTTTTGCAGGCGTTCAACTGGCCCGCGATCGCCTCGCGCGTCACCGTTGACGGCGTGATCGCCGTGATCGACGGCCCCGCGGTGGCGGCCGGACGCTTCGCCGCCGATCCCGAAGCGCTTGCACGACAGCGCGCCGAAGACAGCTCACTCGATCATGATAACCCGCTGGAGGAGGTCTACGAAGACCAGCTTCTTTGCGCCGATCTCATCGTCTTGAACAAGACCGACCTCATGACAAGGGATGAACGCGTCCGCGTAAGCGAAGAGATCCAGGCGACGGCGCCGCGCGCCGTGAAAGTGGTCGAGGCCGCAAACGGGCGCCTCGACCCCGCCATTCTGCTCGGCATCGGCGCCGCCGCGGAGACGGACATCCATCAGCGTCCCTCGCATCACGACGCCGAGGCGCCGCATGACCATGACGACTTTGAAAGCTTCGTCATCGATTTGCCGCAGCTCAGCTCGCCGGAGGAACTCCTGGAGAAGGTGGCGGGAGCCGTGACTGCGCATGACATTTTGCGCGTCAAAGGCTTTGCCGAGGTGAAAGGCAAGCCCATGCGGCTCGTGGTTCAGGGCGTTGGCGCGCGCATCCAGCATCAGTTCGACCGGCCCTGGAAGCCTGGGGAGCGCAGAAGCGGCCGCCTCGTCGTGATCGGCGAGCAAGGGATCGACGCCGAGGCCATCCGCCGCGCGATCGGAGGCTGAGCAAAATGCTGCCATTTCAGTGTCGTCCCTGCCAAGCGAAGCGCGAGCCGGGATCGCAAAAAGACAGGCGCTTCCATTTGTTACGATCCCGGATAAGGCTCCGCCTTTCCGGAATGACGACGGGGAATTAGCGGCACATGCATTTGCTCGCCATCACCTCCACATCGCTCGACGAGACGGAAACCGCCGTCGATCTCGGCCAAACTCCAGCCGAGATCATGGCGCTTTCGTTCAGCGACAGCGACCTGTCGGGGCTGGCGGAGGCATGGCGGACGAGCGCCGAAACTCTTCCGAGCCTCAGGCTGGCGAGCCTTAAAAACCTTCGCCACCCCATGTCGGTGGATCTCTTCGCCAATGTCGCTTCGGCTGCGCGCCTGATCATTGTGCGCTGCCTCGGCGGCCTCGATTATTGGCGCTACGGGTTTGAACGGCTATCCGGCATCGCTAAGCCGAAGGGCATTCTTCTGGCGGCGCTGCCGGGAGACGACCGGCCAGACCCGCGGCTCGCCGAACTGTCGACCTTGCCCGCCGAAGCGCTCGCCCTGTTCGATGGCTATTTCCGCGAAGGCGGACCGGAGAACCTGCGCCAGGCGCTGCGCCTTGCCGCCAACCTGCTCGGCGCGAAGTTCGGCGTAACGCCGCCCGAACCCATGCCTGCAGCGATTGGATTGACGGCGTCCGGGGCGGTCGCCCCCATCGACGACCTCATCGCCGAGGCGGCGGACCTCCCGCCCGCGCTCGTCGTCGGATACCGCGCGGCGGTCATCGCGGCGGACGACAAACCTTTGAAGTCGCTTATGTGCGCCCTCGCCGCAGAGGGGCTGGCGCCGTTCGGGATTGCGGTCACGAGCCTCAAAGACCCCGAAGCTGCGCCCATCGTCTCCCGGCTGATCGAAGCGCGGAAACCGGCGATCATCGTGAACGCCACCGCCTTCTCCGCGCTTCGCGAGGACGGCTCGTCGGTGCTCGACGCCGCAAATGTCCCGGTTTTGCAGGTGGCGCTTGCGGGGGCGCGCTACGAGGCGTGGGAGGCTTCCGCGCGCGGGCTTGGGCCGTCCGATCTCGCGATGAACGTCGTGCTGCCCGAAGTGGAAGGGCGCCTCTTCACGCGCGCCATCTCGTTCAAGGCGGACGCCGCCGTCGATCCGCTGTTCGAACATGCGGAGACGAAGCACGAACCCGCAGCGGATCGCGTGTCCTATGTCGCGAAGCTCGCCGCAGCATGGGCGCGGCTTTCGCGCACGCCCCGCGATGAGCGAAAACTCGCGATTGTCCTGTCGGACTACCCCGCGCGCGGCGGCCGGAGCGCCTACGCCGTCGGCCTGGATTCCTTCGCAAGCGTCGGCGAAATCCTGCGCCTCCTCCGCGACGAAGGTTACGACGCGGGCAGCGAACATGGCGCCCCTCACCCTGTCCCTCTCCCTCAGGGAGAGGGCACGCTGTTGCAACGGCTGCAACTGAACTCCCTCTCCCATTGGGAGAGGGATGGGGTGAGGGATCACGGCGCCGACATTTCCGGCGCGGCGGATCTACCAGCGGCGCCTTCATCGAAGTCCCTCTCAACGATTACCGCGCGTTTCTCGCCGCGCTGCCGGAAGCGTTGCAGAAGAGGCTCGCCGAAACATGGGGCGCGCCGGAAAGCGATCCGTCTTTCAGCGCTGGCCGTTTCCGCTTTCCCTGCGTAAATGCTGGAAACGTCAGCATTCTTTTCCAGCCGGATCGCGGCGCCTTGGCGGATCGCAAGCAAGGCTACCATGACGTGACATGCCCTCCGCGGCATGGCTATGTCGCGCTTTACGCCTGGCTCCGGGAGCGCGAGCGCATCCACGCCATGATCCACCTCGGCACGCACGGAACGCTCGAATGGCTGCCGGGCAAGGCGCTTGCGCTCTCCCCGGCCTGTTTCCCCGAGGCGGTTCTCGGCCCCGTACCCGTGATTTATCCCTTCATCGTCAACAATCCGGGAGAGGCCGTGCAGGCGAAGCGGCGGTTGAGCGCGGTCACCATCGGACATCTGACGCCGCCGCTGACCAAGGCGGGGCTGCATGGCGGCATGGCCGAGCTTGAGGGGCTGCTGGAGGAATACGCCGAAGCGGACGGCGTCGACAAACGCCGCGCGACATTGCTCGAAGAAGAGGTTCTCGACCGGGCATGGCGCTCAGGCCTCTCCAAGGATTGCGGCGTGACGCCAGACGATGCGCCGCGCGAGGCGCTGGCAAAGCTCGACGCTCAGCTTTGCGACATCAAGGAACTCGCCATTCGCGATAAGCTGCACATCTTCGGACGCGCGCCAGACGCCGAGAGCTGCGCCGCGCTGACAGCCGCAATCGGCGAGGCGGCCGGACTGCCAGGCGATAAGATGAAATCCGTCGAACGCCTCTTGTCTCGGTGCGGCGCCTTTGAGCGCGAGGGCCTCATTGCGGCGCTCGATGGGCGGCGCGTGCGCCCCGGCCCTTCCGGCGCGCCAACGCGCGGACGGCTCGACGTGATTCCGACCGGCCGCAACCTGACCACCATCGATCCCCGCTCGATCCCAACGCGAACCGCCGCCGTCATTGGCGCGCGCGCCGCAGACGAGGTTATCCGCCGCCATCTCCAGGATCGGGGCGATTATCCGAAGTCGCTGCTCCTCGACCTGTGGGCCTCCGCCACGCTTCGCACTGGAGGAGACGATCTGGCCCAGGCTCTTGCCTATCTCGGCGCGCGTCCGGTCTGGGACATCGCGGCGAACCGCGTAACCGGCGTCGAGGTCATCCCGATGGCCAGGCTCGACCGGCCGAGGATCGATGTCACGCTCCGGGTTTCCGGGCTGTTCCGCGATATTTTCGAGACTCAGATGCTGCTCTTCGCCTCGGCGGTCCGCCTCGTGAGCGCGCTCGACGAAGAGGCTGAGTGGAACCCGCTCGCGGAAGCCAGGCGGCGTGGCGAAAGCCTTGAGCGCATTTTCGGGGGCGCGCCCGGCGTTTATGGCGCAGGCGCGGCGGCGCAGGCGTTGGACGGAAACTGGACCGCGCGTGAAGAGATCGGGGGCGCTTATCTCGCCGCTTCCTCTCACGCCTATGATCGCGGAGGCGACGGCGTTCCGGCCCAAACCGCGTTCAGAGCACGCGTTGCGGATGCCGACGCGCTTGTGCATGCGCAAGACGACCGCGAACGCGATGTGCTTGACGGCGACGGCGTCGCCGACTACGCGGGCGGTTTCGCTGCTGCGGCTTCGTCGCTCGGGGCCGCTCCCGCCCTTTATCACCTGGACACGGGCAAGCCTGACGCGCCCGCCGTCCGCTCTTTCCAGCAGGAGATCGCCCGCGTCGTGCGCGGGCGGCTCGCCAATCCGCGCTGGCTCAATTCCATGCTTGAGCATGGCCATAGCGGCGTTGCAGAGATGGCCCAGGCCGTCGACGCGCTGTTCGCCTTCGCGGCGACGACCGACGCCGCGCCCAGCCATCTGTTTGATGCGACGCACGAAGCCCTGTTCGGGGATGAGGCTTTTGCCGACGCGCTTCGCAAGGCCAACCCCGCTGCAACCGAAGCGATGGCGGAGCGGATGTTCGACGCCCTTAGCCGGGGACTATGGACGCCGCGGCGGAACGCCGTAAGCGAAGAACTCGCCCGCGTTGCGCCGTGCGCGGCGGAGAAAATGAAAGAGCAGGAAAGTCATGCCTGAACCTTTGAATTATATTCGCGACGGGGCGGAGATTTATCGGCGGTCTTTCGCGACCATTCGAGCAGAAGCGAACCTCGCGCGCTTCAAGGGGCTGGAGGAAAAAGTTGCGGTTCGCATTATCCACGCCTGCGGGATGGTGGAGATTGCGGACGACATCGAAATGTCCTTCGACTTCGCGGCCAAGGCGCGGGCCGCGCTCCTTCGCGGCGCGCCGATCTTGTGCGACGCCAAGATGGTCGCGCAGGGGATCACGAGAAGCCGCCTTCCGGCTGGCAATTTAGTCGTCTGTACTCTCGACGATCCGTCTGCGCCTGACCTCGCCCGCAAACTTGGAAACACCCGCTCAGCCGCCGCGATGGCCCTATGGGAGCCGGATCTCAGCGGCGCAGTTGTCGCCATCGGCAACGCGCCAACCTCGCTGTTCCGATTGCTCGAAATGATAGACGAGGGAGCGCCGGTCCCGGCCGCCGTGATCGGAACCCCTGTCGGCTTCGTCGGCGCGGCGGAGTCGAAGGAGGCGCTCGCCGCGGATGGACGCATCCCCTATCTGATCGTGCGCGGGCGCAAGGGCGGCAGCGCCATGGCGGTCGCGGCGATCAATGCGCTGGCGAGCGAAGCCGAATGAGCGCGCTCGACGCCATCATGGGCTGCGCCGAGCCGGGCACGCTTTACGGCATCGGCGCCGGCCCCGGCCATGCAAGCCTGATGACGCTCAGAGCCGCCGGCCTGATCCGCACGGTCACCACGCTCGCCTATTTCGCCAAAGCCGGCGCCGAGAGCACCGCCCGCAAGATCGCCGCGCCGCTGATCGCGCCGGGCCGCAACGAGCTGCCGCTTTACTACCCGGTCACAACCGAGCTTCCCGTCTCCGATCCGGGATATGCACGCCAGATCCGCAGCTTCTACGAAGAGGAGGCGGCGGCGCTGGCGGAGCGCCTGCGGGCGGGCGAGTCCATCGGGCTGTTGGCCGAGGGCGATCCCTTCTTCTACGGCTCGTTCATGCATATGTGGCGGCGGCTTGCGGACGATTTCCCTGTCGAGGTCGTGCCGGGGGTCACCGGATTTTCGGCGTGCTCCGCCCGCGCTGCCGCGCCCTTGACCTGGGGCGACGATATCCTGACCGTGCTGCCGGGCACGCTCGACGAGGCAACGCTTGCGCGACGCCTGCTGGAGGCCGACGCCGCCGTCATCATGAAGCTCGGGCGCAATCTGGCGAAGGTGCGCCGCGCCATCGCCGCCGCAAACCTGACCGCCAGAGCGATTTATGTCGAGCGCGGCTCGATGCCGGGCGAGCGTGTCGCGCCGCTCGCCGAGGCAGCGGATGGAAGCGCGCCCTACTTTTCGATGATCCTGATTCCCGGCCTCGGGAGGCGACTGTGATGCTGTCGGCGCACGCAGAGCGAAGCAATCCAGAGTCAGAGACGCCGCCGTGGATCGCCGCGGGCCTTTCGGCCCTCGCGATGACGACGGGAACGGTTCTGCGGGAAGCGGCATGAGCGGGTGGCTGACCATTGTCGGGCTTGGGCCGGGCGTGCCGGAACTCACCACGCCCGCCGCGTCCCGGTCGCTCGCCGAGGTGACCGACCTTGTGGGCTATGGCCCCTATCTCGCCCGCATCCCCGGCGTCCGGCCCGATCAAACCGTCCACGCGTCCGACAATCGCGTCGAGCTGGATCGGGCGCGCCATGCGCTGACGCTTGCCGCGAGTGGGCGGCGCGTTGCGGTCGTTTCCGGTGGCGATCCCGGCGTTTTCGCCATGGCGGCGGCGGTTTTCGAAGCCGTCGAGAAGGGCGAGCCCGCCTGGCGCGACCTCGATATCCGCGTCGAGCCGGGCGTCACGGCCATGCTCGCCGCCGCGGCCAGCGTGGGCGCGCCGCTTGGCGGCGATTTTTGCGCCATCTCGCTCTCCGACAATCTGAAATCCTGGGCGACCATAGAGCGGCGTCTCAAGGCCGCCGCCGAGGCCGATTTCGTCATCGCCCTCTACAACGCGGCTTCGAAGGCGCGGCCTCATCAACTGGACCGCGCTTTCGATTTCCTGCGGACCTTGAAGGGCGCCAAGACGGTGACGCTCTTCGTCCGGGCGGCGGGAACGGCCGAGGCCAAAGTGACGATAACGACGCTCGCGCAAGCCAATGCCGGCAGCGCAGACATGCGCACAATGGTCATCGTCGGCGCAAGCAGCACGCGGCTTATCGGCCGGGGAGACGGCTTGCCCTGGGTCTACACGCCTCGCTCGGAGGAGTTGTGACGCAGGTTCCACGCGGTCTTAACCCCTCACCCCAGCCCTCTCCCCATGGGAGAGGGAGTCCGGGCGCAGACGCTGCAACGCCGTCCCCTCTCCCAAAGGGAGAGGGGCAGGGTGAGGGGTTACGACGCCGGTTCAGCTTGCAGCGATTTAAGCCAGCGCAACGCCTGCGCCGCGCTACTGACGGTGTGGAGCGCGGGTTTATCCGGGCGTTCGATCATGACCACGGGAAGCCCAAGCGCGCGCGCTGCTTCAATTTTCCCGTAGGTCGCGGCGCCGCCCGAATTTTTCGAAACGACGATCTCCGCACGCCGCTCCTTCAACAGCCGCGTCTCGGCAGCCATGTCGAAGGGGCCGCGATCGTAGATGAAGTCGATCCGCGGCGGCAGCGCGACATCTGCGGGGTGGTCAATGACGCGCGCAATATAGGTGTGTTGAGGGGCTGCGGCGAAGGCCGGAAGCTCAAGCCGTCCCGTCGCGAGGAAAACAGTGCGGGGCGCATCGCCAAGCGCACCGGCTGCGGCTTCCGGGCGTGGAACCAGGGTCCATCGGTCGCCGTCTTGCTCAGTCCAGGCTGGACGGATCAAGCTGGCGAAGGCGACGCCCGTCGCGTCAGCGGCTCTCACGGCGTTGGCGGAAATGCGCGCGGCGAAGGGATGGGTGGCGTCCACCAGGGCGCTTACGCCTTCGGCTTTGATCCAGGCGGCGAGTCCTTCCCAGCCTCCGAATCCGCCAACGCGGTGGGGGATGGGCGGCGCGGCGGGGGAAGCGGTCCGCCCCGCAAAAGACAGGGTCGGCTGAAAGCGCTTGTCGCCCGCGATGAGTTTCGCCAGCGCTGAAGCCTCAGACGTTCCGCCTAGTATAAGAATGCGCATAATCGGGTCCCAACATGGAAGCCAGCACAGAAAACACGAGCCGCCGTTGGCTGTCCATTATCGGCATCGGCCAGGATGGCGCAGAGGGGCTTTCACCGCTGGCGCGCGGCCTCATCGCTTCCGCGGAACTGGTGGTCGGCGGGGCGCGGCATCTTGACCTCGCCGCAGAGCTGATCAAGGGCGAGCGGCTGCCATGGCCGAGCCCGATGCACGAGGCTTTCCCGGCGATCGTCGCCCGGCGCGGACGCCCTGTCGTCGTGCTCGCGAGCGGCGACCCATTCAATTTCGGCGTCGGCAAACAAATCGCGGCGCTCGTTTCCATCGATGAGCTGATCTCAGTTCCGCAACCCTCTTCGTTCAGCCTCGCCGCAAGCCGATTGGGCTGGCCGCTGCAACGCGCAGCGACGATTTCGCTGCATGGACGCGCGCTTGAGGGCCTTATCCGCTATCTTCAGCCGGGCGCGCGCATCCTCGCCCTGTCCTGGGATGGATCGACGCCGGCCAAGGCGGCTGGGCTGTTGCGCGAGCGCGGCTTTGGCGGCTCCTCGCTGGCCGTGCTCGAAGAGCTGGGCGGCCCGAAAGAACGCGTGACCCATCGCCGCGCAGACGGGTTCGACCTTGCCGGCGTCAGCGCGCTCAACGTCATCGCCATAGAAGTCGCCGCGAGTCCGCACAGCAGAGTTATTGGTTTGTCGCCCGGATTGGAAGACGACCTATTCGAAAGCGACGGCCAGTTGACAAAACGCGAAGTCCGGGCCGTTACGCTGGGGGCGCTGGCGCCTCGACAAGGCGAGTTGCTTTGGGACATCGGTCTCGGCGCAGGCTCCGTCGCCATCGAATGGCTGCTGCGCCACCCCTCGCTGCGGGCCATTGGCGTCGAAGAGCGGGAGGATCGGGCGGCGCGCGCCATGCGCAACGCGCTTGCGCTTGGGACCCCAGACCTGCAGGTGATTATCGGGCGAGCCCCGCAAGCGCTAGCGGGGCTCGCGCCTCCTGACGCTGTGTTCATAGGAGGCGGCTTCACCGACAAAGGCGTTTTCGACGCCGCCTGGGCTGCGTTGCGGTCGGGCGGGCGCATCGTCGCCAATGCCGTCACGTTTGAAAGCGAGACGCGGCTCCAGAGAGCCTTCCACCAGCATGGCGGGGAACTCGTTCGGATTGAGATCAGCAAAGCCGGTAAGATTGGCGGCTTCCACGGCTGGCGCGCGGCCATGCCGGTGACGCAATGGCGGGCGGTCAAGCCATGATCGTCGCCGGGATCGGATGCCGTCGCGACGCGGCGGCGGCCGCCATAGAGCAAAGCATCGAGGCGGCGCTTGCCGAGTGCCGGTTGGATCGCGCGGCGCTAAACGCGCTCGCCACCGCGGCCGGAAAAAGCGAAGAGCCGGGCCTGCGAGAAGCGGCGGCGCGTTTCTCCCTGCCGTTGATCGCGCTCGCGGACGAAGACCTGATTCGCGCCGCGCCAGGAGCGCTGACCCGTTCACAGCGCGTGCTTGATCTCAAAGGGGTGCCGTCGATTGCGGAGACAGCCGCGCTCGCCGCAGCAGGGCGCAACGCGCGCCTCCTCGCCCCGCGCGTGTCCAACAAAGAGGCGTCCTGCGCCATCGCCATCGGAGAAGGCAAATGACCGTCCATTTCATCGGCGCCGGTCCAGGGGCGGCGGACCTCATCACGGTTCGGGGACGCGATTTGATCGCGCGTTGCCCGGTTTGCCTCTACGCCGGTTCTCTCGTGCCGAAGGCGCTGCTGGACTATTGTCCCGCCGGCGCTCGCGTCGTCGACACTGCGCCTATGGATCTCGACGAAATCGTCGCCGAATATGTCGCCGCCACGAAAGCTGGTCTGGACGTGGCGCGGTTGCATTCGGGGGACCTGTCCGTCTGGAGCGCGCTTGGCGAGCAGACGCGCCGCCTCGATGCGCTGGGCATTCCCTACACGGTGACGCCGGGCGTGCCGGCCTTCGCCGCTGCTGCGGCGGCGCTTGGCCGGGAGCTAACGCTGCCGGAAGTCGCCCAATCGGTGGTGCTGACACGCACGCCCGGCCGCGCCTCCGCCATGCCGCCGACTGAAACGCTTGCCGCTTTTGCAGCGACCGGAGCCACGCTCGCGATCCACCTCTCGATCCACGTCTTGCAAAAAGCCGTCGTCGAGCTTCTGCCCTTCTACGGCGCAGAGTGTCCGGCCGCTGTCGTTTACCGGGCGAGTTGGCCCGAGGAGAAGATCGTTCGCGCAGCCCTCGGCCAGCTCGTGGAGACGGTCGCGGCGGCAGGCGCAATCGAGCGCACGGCGCTTATCCTCGTGGGGAAGGCGCTGGGCGCAGATGATTTTCGCGAAAGCGCGTTGTACGACGCTTCCTATCAACGCCGCTATCGAGGCAGGCCGGAATGAGCGGGTTTGACTTCCGTCTTGCCGACCAAGGCGCCGGCGCGGTCGAACACGACGACATCGAGCGTAATCCCGGAGTCTTCGAGCACGCGCGCCGCGGCGCCCCAAGCCGCCTCGGCGACGAGGTCCCCCAGCCGCGCCGCCAAGTGCGCGTCGGCTTCCTTCGCGAGGTCCAGAACATGTTGCGCGGTATTCGCCGCACGAGCCTTGCCGCAAAGCTCAGGCGACCCGCCCGCTCTGAGAAGCAGGCCTGCAAGCTGCTCATTATCGACGCGCCCACGCTTGGAGTGGAGGTCGAGCAAGCCCTGCCCGAGTTTCGTCATCTTGGCGAATCCGCCTGCAATCGTGACCCTCTGGACCGGATGCCGCTTCAGATATTTCAGCATGCCGCCGACGAAATCGCCCATTTCGATCAGGGCTGCGTCCGGCAATCCGTACAGGCGCTGAACGGCGGTCTCGGATGTGTTGCCTGTAGAGCCGGCGATGTGGTCAAGCTCGCTGGCGCGGGCGACATCGATCCCACGGTGGATGGAATGGATCCAAGCGGCGCAGGAGAGTGGAACGACAATGCCGGTCGTTCCGAGGATCGAAAGTCCGCCGATGATTCCGAGCCGTGGATTGAGCGTTTTCTGAGCCAGCGCTTCGCCGCCGGGGATGGAGATCTCGACGAGGACATCGTCCAGATTTGCGCCAAAGCGTTCGGTCGCCTCGCGGATGGCAAGCGCGATCATCCGGCGCGGCACAGGATTAATGGCGGGCTCGCCGGGCGGAACGGCAAGGCCCGGCTTGGTCGCCATGCCGACCCCATCGCCGGCGCGGAAAACGATCCCCGAGCCGGGCGCGCCCCGGCGGATGGTCGCTTTGACAAGCGCGCCATGGGTGACGTCCGGATCATCGCCAGCATCTTTGACAACGCCGGCTGTCGCGCTCGCGCCATCGGTTTCGCAGATCGCCACGGCGAAAGACGGCCGCCCCCCGCCCGGAAGCTCGATCTCCGCCATCGCGGGGCATTCGCCTGTAATGAGCGCCTCGCATGCGGCGCGCACGGCGGCGGCCGCGCAAGCCCCGGTCGTCCAGCCCCGCCGCAAGGGCGGGCTCGGCTCGTCTTCAGAATGGTCCCGGCCGCCGCTCATCGCTTTCCAGTTTCCCTCGCACCCTATAGCACGATTTTAAGATGACCCAATTTCCGAAAATGACTGCGCCGTTTCCAGAGTTTAGACCCGGGGAGGTCTGGCTGATCGGGGCAGGCCCCGGCGATCCTCGCCATCTCACCCTCCTTGCAGTCCATGCGCTCCAATCGGCCGACGACATCGTCTATGACGCTCTGATCGATAAACGCGCCCTCGATTTCGCGCGGCCCGAAGCCGAGACCCATTTCGCTGGAAAACGCGGCGGCGGCCATTCCGCAAATCAGCAAGACATCAACGATACGATCATTCGCCTCGCCAAAGACGGGCGGCGCGTGGCGCGCCTCAAGGGGGGCGATCCTTTTGTGTTCGGGCGGGGCGGAGAGGAGGCGGTCGCGCTAACCCGCGCCGGCGTTCCGTTTCGGGTGGTCCCGGGCGTCACATCTGGGCTCGCCGGGCTAGCGCTTGCCGGAATACCCGCGACAATGCGCGAAACGAACCATGCGCTGATCCTGGCGACCGGACATTGCGCCAACGAGGATGATGCGCGCTGGGAAAAGCTGGCGCGAACCGGGCAGCCCCTTATCCTGTACATGGCGCTGACGAAACTTCCGGAAATCTCGGCTGCGCTTCAGCGAGGCGGCCTCGCGCCGGACACTACGGTCGCGATCATTGCGTCGGCCGCCACTGAAGAGGAACGCGTGCTCGAAACAAGCCTTGGCGCAGCGGCTGCCGACGCGGTGGCGAACGGCATCAAGCCGCCGGCCATCATCGTCATTGGCGCGATCGCTGCGTTGCGCTCGACCCTCATCCACGGAATGGCGAGGGACCTATGACGGCCAGCGGCGGAGCGGCCGGCGTCATTATCGCCGCGCCCCGATCCGGGGCAGGCAAGACCACGCTCGCGTTGGGACTCATGAGAGCGCTGAAGCGCCGGGGCCTGACGGTGCAGCCTTTCAAATGCGGACCCGATTACATCGATCCCGCCTTCCACATGGCGGCCACAGGACGGCCGAGCTTCAATCTCGACACATGGAGCATGCGGCGCGACCTCATCACGAACCTTATCGGCAAGGCTTCGGTTGACTCCGACATTTGCATCGCCGAAGGCGTCATGGGGCTTTTCGACGGCGCGCGCGGGCGGGGGCGCTGCGGCAATGGCTCCACGGCCGATCTCGCCGCGCTGACGGGCTGGCCCGTCATCCTGGCGCTGGACGTGACCGCGCAGGCGGAAACAGCGGCGGCCATCGCCTTGGGCTGCCGCGCCTACCGCGACGACATCCGGCTTGCGGGCGTCATCCTTAATCGGGCTGCGGGGCCTGGTCATGCGGACCTCATTCGGCCGGCCATCGAGCGCATCGGGCTGCCCGTCCTTGGCGCCGTGATGAGGCGCGAGAGCATTGTGCTTTCCGACCGGCATCTGGGGCTCGTCCAGGCGAGCGAACTCGCGGGGATCGAGACCTACCTCGATACGCTCGGTGAGATGATGACGGCGGCTGTGTCTTTGGATGCGTTCGTGTCCTGCGCAAGGCCGGCCGTATTGACGAGCGCTTCCGCCGAGCATCGCAAACCGCCCATTCCGCCGCCCGGTCAGCGGATCGCGCTGGCCTGGGATCAGGCGTTCTCCTTCACATATCCGCATATCCTGCAGGGATGGCGCGAGGCGGGCGCGGAAATCCGGCCGTTCTCGCCCCTGGCCGACGAGCCGCCGGATGCGGCGGCGGATGCGGTGTGGCTGCCCGGCGGCTATCCCGAGCTTTACGCGAGCCAGCTTTCGGCGGCCGCGCGCTTCCGCAACGGCCTGAAGGAGGCCGCCCTCCGCGGCGCCGCGATCCATGGCGAATGCGGAGGCTATATGACGCTCGGCGCAGGGCTTGAGGACGCGGACGGCGTGCGCTGCGAGATGGCCGGTCTCCTTGGGCTCGAAACGAGTTTCGCCCGGCGCAAGCTGCATCTCGGCTATCGCCAGGTCCGCCTTCTCGCCGACTGCGCCCTCGGCCGGGAGCGGGCCTGCATTTTCGGACATGAGTTCCACTATGCATCCGTGCTGGAACTCAATGACAATCCGCTCCTCGACCTTGTCGACGCCGCCGGGGCGTCATCCCCGGAAAAAGGCTCTCGCCGAGGCTCCGTGACGGGGACCTTCTTCCACGCCATCGGCGGCGAGGATTAGGGCGCGCCTGACGTTTAGGTCGACGGCAGTTCGGGGTAGAAACCTGACGTGCCGGTTCGCTTGCGATCTCAGGGCAAGGCGGCTTCCAGCCCCTGAAGCGGCTCTTTCCGATCGGGCCGACACAATCCTGCACCTGACCCTTTCCGGAAGTCCCGGTCGCGATCCGGGCAGTTTGCATTAAGGCGGGGACATGCGGTCATCTTGATGGCGGCGGATTGTTTGGAGGATGGGAAGCCCATTAGGCCCGCAGGATCATTTCGATAACTGTGGCGCCGTCCTCGTTCTTTAAGTTTTCGCCTTCCCAGCAAACGCCGGTTTCTGCAAATCCAAGGCCCTCATAAAACCTCTTTGCCGGAGTGTTAAGGCGCAGCAGCGCAACGGTGGTATCATTGTTCTGATCGATAAATTGACGCGCTGTATCCCAGAGCCTCCGGCCGATCTTCTTGCCTTGGAATGCGGGAATAATACAAATCTCAGCTAAACTGTTCTGCTCTGAACCCCGAACTACCGTGCAGAATCCAACCACTTTTTGGTTCACTTTGGCGACAACAGTTTCTGATCCCGGCAGGGAGTTGTTGCCTGAACATCGAACGTACTTTTTGAGTTTGGAGACTTCCCGTGGCGCGAAGAGACCGAGCGCATCTTATTTGCGCGATCAAAACCACGGCCCGATTCTTCGTTCTCGGTGTTCGCAAGCCAGGATTTATATTGGACCGCTCGAATACCATGCGTATCCTCGGGACCTGCGATAGAGATTTCCACCAATAAGAGCTCCTTTTGTTTGGACTAGGAAGCATGGCGTCGCGCGCTCCCCATCGCCCGAACCAAGGCTACAATTCCACCACCGCTCCATCCGAGGAAGTCTGAATCTTGGCGCGGAGCGCCTAGTCGTAGCCGATAGCCGGCTCCCAAGCAAACTGCGTCCATTTAGAAAATGTTATCGACAGTCCCAACACGCACCAGACCTCACAGCCTGAGCGCGGTGATTAGAGATACGGCTATCCCTGCTCAACCGTCGCCGACATGTCGTATTTCGCATCAGCGAAATGTGCAAGCGATTGCCAATTGCGGTCTTTATCGTAGTTCTTGCAATATTGCTCAAATTTATCCGGTTGCACGCTCACCCTGAGGATGGTTTTGCCAAGCCTTGCGCCGCTTTGAATACGTATGTCTTCGCGCGTTGAAAACGAGGCGAAGTCAAGGAACAGCCCGGTCGGGGCGTCTTTGAATGCGGGCTCCTTCGGCATCATCGCTTGGAAGGCCGGGTAATCCTCCGCGTGAATCAGGGGTTCGACTTTGATCATAGTATCCTCCATGATTCCAGCGCCGGCACTCTCCGTCGCGGCTTGTCCGCGACGCTCCCGCGTTTGCATGGGGCTTTCGCCGTTCGTACGCCCCGCGGGGGTCCGATCGATTAATGCGGGCGCTGACTTCTATAGTGTTTGAGCAACTTATTCGGTGGCAAAGGACCTCAAGGGGAAGGGTTTGGCGGTCCTTATCGGGGGGAAGAGAGGGGAGGAAGGGGGTTGCGGGGGGAAGGGAAAGGGTGGGGAAGCCGGGAGAGCTTGCTTAGTAGTCCATTCCGCCCATTCCGCCCATACCTCCAGGCATCGCCGTCTGGGCGCCTGCCTTGCTCGGCCGCTCAGCGACCATCGCCTCGGTCGTAATCAGGAGACCAGCGATTGAGGCCGCGCCCTGCAGGGCGTTACGCACGACCTTGGTCGGGTCGATGACGCCTTGGCTCGGGAGATCCCCGTACTCGCCCGACTGGGCGTTGTAGCCGAACCCGTAAGCCGCCTTCTCGAGGATCTTGCCGGAGACCACCGCGCCGTCTTCGCCAGCATTGCTTGCGATCAGGCGTGCCGGACAGGACAGCGCCTTGCGGATGATATTGATGCCAGTCTTCTGGTCCTCGTTCTCAGGCTTGAGCTTGTCCAGAACCGCAGCGGCACGCAAGAGCGCCACCCCACCGCCCGGCACCACGCCCTCTTCCACGGCCGCCCTGGTGGCGTGCAAGGCGTCTTCAACGCGGTCCTTGCGCTCCTTCACCTCGATCTCGGTCGCCCCGCCAACTTTGATGATGGCCACACCGCCAGCGAGCTTCGCCAGCCTTTCCTGCAGCTTCTCTTTGTCGTAGTCGGAGGTCGCGTCTTCGATCTGCGCCTTGATCTGATGGATGCGGGCCTCGATGTTCTTCTTCTTGCCGGCGCCGTCAATGATAGTCGTGCTGTCCTTGTCGATTGTTACGCGCTTGGCGCGGCCAAGCATGTCAAGCGTGACATTCTCGAGCTTGATGCCGAGGTCTTCGGCGATCAACGTGCCAGCCGTCACGGTGGCGATGTCTTCGAGCATGGCCTTCCGACGGTCGCCAAAGCCCGGCGCCTTGACAGCCGCCACCTTCAGGCCGCCGCGCAATTTGTTGACGACCAGCGTCGCCAGCGCCTCGCCCTCGATGTCCTCGGCAACGATCAAGAGCGGCTTGCCCGTCTGGACGATGGCCTCCAGCAAAGGCAGCATGGATTGGAGCGAGGCGACCTTCTTCTCGTTGATGAGAATGTAGGCGTCCTCCAGCTCGACCACCATTTTCTCCGCATTGGTGACGAAGTAGGGCGAGATGTAGCCGCGATCGAACTGCATGCCTTCGACCACGTCAAGTTCGGTCGCGAGCGACTTGGCTTCCTCAACCGTGATGACGCCTTCCTTGCCGACCTTCTCCATCGCCTCGGCGATCATTTTGCCGACCTCGGCGTCGCCGTTGGCTGAGACCGTGCCCACCTGGGCGATCTCGTCGTTGTTGGTCACCTTCTTCGATTTCGATTTCAGCTCATCGACAACCGCCTGCACGGCAAGGTCTACGCCGCGCTTGAGGTCCATCGGGTTGGCGCCTGCCGCTACCGACTTGATGCCTTCTTTGACGATGGCCTGCGCGAGAACGGTCGCGGTGGTGGTGCCGTCGCCGGCGACGTCAGAGGTTCGGCTCGCCACCTCTTTCACCATCTGTGCGCCCATATTCTCGAACTTGTCCTCAAGTTCGACTTCCTTGGCGACAGTGACGCCGTCCTTGGTGATGCGAGGAGCGCCGTAGCTCTTATCCAGCACGACATTCCGACCCTTGGGGCCGAGCGTCACCTTGACGGCATTGGCGAGGATATCGACACCGCGCAACATCCGGTCGCGAGCGTCTTGGGCGAATTTGACGTCTTTAGCTGCCATGGTTGATTACTCCAAATCTTGAGGGGGCGAAGGTTCGTATCGCTTCGCTACAGGTAGCTGAGGCCGAGAGGGGCGCGATCAGGCCGCGGCGCGCGCGGACGCTTTTCCTTCAATGACTCCGAAGATATCGCTTTCTTTCATGATGGCCAACTCTTCGCCATCGATCTTGACCTCCGTGCCCGACCACTTGCCGAACAGCACGCAATCACCCTTCTTGACGTCAAGAGGCACGAGCTTGCCGCTCTCGTCGCGCACGCCGGGACCGACGGCGATGACTTCGCCTTGCATCGGCTTCTCCTGGACGGTGTCGGGAATGATGATGCCGCCGGCGGTCTTCTTATCCTCTTCTAGGCGACGTACGACCACCCGGTCGTGCAGAGGGCGAAATTTCATGGCTTTACCTGAATGTTTAAGAACGAAATTGCCTTGAGATTTTGATGGCGGCATCCGGGGATGCGGCGCAGCTTAGGCGGCTTGCAGGTTGTCCGCGGAAGACTTGCCGGTCCTGCTGTCGGAGACAATGTCGAAAGTGACCTTCTGCCCCTCCGTAAGATCGTACATGCCTGCGCGTTCAACCGCGCTGATATGAACGAAGACATCTTTGGCGCCGTTATCCGGCTGTATGAAACCGAAGCCTTTTTGATTATTAAACCACATTACAGTGCCCGTGTTCATGGGATAGTCCTTTGCGTATGTTTGTATTCCGCGCCACAGCGCAGTTCTTGAACTAGGTATTTGTTAGGGAAAGGTTGTTAGTCAGGCGCGCTATCTGCGCGAGGCCAAGTCGTTCGGCCGAAGCTCCGTTTAAGATATATTGGTATTACACGACTGTTTCACAAGGGCAGGCTTTTTGTTGGGGCAGGGTTAGCGCTTCCCCGAGTGCGGCATGGGGTCCGAATTTGTTGCCGAGCGCAACTCTCAAAAACGACTTTCAGCATGAGTGCCGCCCCAACGTAGGACACCCGCTCTCGATCCTGCTCCGCAATGCATCGCGATCGAAAAAGCTCCTGATGAAGGGGCCATTCTCTGCATTTGGCCCACTTTCATCGTCTAAACACGACCCATTTGTCGACCTGCAACCGGCAGGCCGCTGGGGTCACTGCAAACTCGGATTCCGCCGCCGTTCCATGGCGGCTCGCAAGAGCGCCGCCATGCGAAAGGGCGCGTGAGCGAACTTGCCATAAGCAAGCGTCGCAAAGAGACCCACGACGCAGCCGAGATGTGTGGCCAAAAGCAGGCCCATGGCTTCGGCGTCCCGCAGAAAGAGAAGCGCAAGCCCGGTGGACGCCACGGCGAACAGTAAGCCCAGGAAGGAATAGGACTTCGGCGTCGCGTCCAGCGCCGGATCGGCGATTGCTTTGACCCAGGCGAGCCCGGCAGCGCCCGCCAGCATGCCGAAGCCGCCTGCCGTTCCGAGCAGCACGGGCAGGCTGGTCATTGGGTAAGGCGCGAGCCAGCCAAGGACATGATGATAGCAGGTCGCAACGACAGTCGCGGCGAAGCAAAGCGCGAAGCCGAGAAGAAGGACGGTGTGCCAAAGCCGGCGCGCCGCCCCATGCTCGCAGGCGATGCCTCCCCCGCGAAGATTGCGCAACGTCAGCATGTCGCCGAGCGCGGCGGGCAGCGAGCTCCACGGCGAGCCTCCGCCGCTTTCGCGCCAAAAACGCAGCACGGCGAACGTCGAAACCGCCAGCGAAAGCGCCAAAGGCATAGCCGCCGCCGCCACAAGCGCTCCCCAAGGCAGCACGGCGTAGAACGCGCCTGGACCTGCATGTCGGGAAAACAGAACGTCCCAGGGGATCAGGCCTAGAGCAAGAGCGGGGAACAGCAGAACGCAGGCGGCCGCCAGCCATGGCCGGCCCCGCCACGAGCGCCTCCGCAGTTCAGCCAGCGTCTGCGGGACATTGACCGCAAACGCATGCGGCGGAGCGTATTGGCAGGCCGGCAGGCAGTTGCCGCAGTTGTGGCAGAGGTGGGCGAGATAAACGAGATCGCCATCGCTGAAGGCGCGCCGCCGCTCAGCGGCGCGAAACATCTCGCAGAAGCCGTTGCAGTAGTTGCACACCGTGCAGATGGCCATGATGCGGCGCGCTTCAGCCAAGGACATGCCGGGCGGCCTCCTCTCCCGCGATACGGCCGAACACGGCGCCGATGGTCATGCCGACCCCGGCGAGATAACCCGTCCCAAGCACGTTGGGCGCCATGATCATGCCTGCGGCGAATACGCTTGCGCAGGCTACGCCATCGTCTTGCACGACCCGCATCTTCTCGTCGACCTTGACGCCGAGGCATGTGAAGGCGATCCCCGGACGCATCGGGAATGCGAAAAACGGCGGCTCGGCGACGCGGCCCGATTCGACCGCCGATTGCTTCAGAGCTTCGGGATCGGTTCGCAACAGCAAAGCCAGTTCCGGGAGAGAGCGCGCCTCAAGCGGGGGAAGCGCAAAAGCAGGGATTTTGCGCAAGCCCGCCGCATCGAGGATCAGCGCCGCGCGCCGCTCGGGCAGTCCCGCGATCAGCCGGCCCCACCTTGCGTAGCGCGTCGGTCCCTTGATGGCGGTTTCATCTTGAAATCGCCGTCCGGCGAGGTCGACCGCCATGCCGTGCTCCATGCCGTCGACCCTCGTTACAATGCCGCCGTCGGGTTCAGAAAAGCGCGCGTCGACCGCCACCAGATGGCCGGCTTCTGCGCTTCCCACGGACGCTACGCCTTGCGAAAGCAGCGAACGAAGAACCTCGCCTTTCGCGAACGGCGTCCCCCGGTTGATGTAACCATGAGATGCTGTGTTCGCCTGCTCGCCGCCGCAGCACGCGATGACGGCGCGTCCGCGAAAGGGCCAGTCGGCGCCGTGTTGCAACGGCGCGGCTTCGATGGCATGGCCATAGACAATCCGCACGCCTAAGCGCTCGGCCGCGGCGTAAAGAGCGTTGAGCGCCGCCATGCCGCCGCCGAGGAAGAAAGCCGTCTTTCGGGAAAACGGGATATGCTCCGTTTGGAAAACGACGCCGTGGCTCGCAAGCCATGAGGGCAAGCTTGCGGATTTGCGCACCAGCGCCGCGGCGAGCGTTTCATCGCAGGCTCCCCCTGACGCCTTGGCGAGATCGTCCATGAACTCGGCCTCGCCGTAGTCGCCTGGAAGCTCCGCCAGGGGTTCCGCATGCATGATTCGCAGATTGCGCGAATGCCGGGTGTTGCCCCCGCGCAACTCCCGCGGCGCCGCCTCCGCCATCACCACCGAGGCGCCGGCCTCGCGCGCGGAAATGGCGGCGCAAAGAGCCGCCAGGCCGCCACCGATGACTAAGACATCTGTACTCGCGGGTTCTGTCGCCATTCATGTCAGCGATGATAGACGGGTGAGCGGTCCTCCGAAGATGTTCGAAGCATTGCTCTCCCGGCCGCTCTTTATCAAGCCGCGCCTATTGCGCAGACTGCCTCGGCGCCGTCGTCCCAGCCTTCCCAGAGAAAATCCTCGTGGCGCCCGTCGGCGATCAGCCTCAGGGCATAGCGGACCTGCTCCTCGTAGAAGCGGCAGAAAGCCCCTTTCTGCTCCATGCCGCCATTCATTTCATGAGCTTCCGCGGGGCATGGAGAGCCGCAGAAATGCCGAATGAGGCAAGCATCGCAGCCCGCCACATCCTCGACCTTGCGACCGATCACCAGGCGAAACGGCGGACTGTCCAGAATGTCCTCCACCGGCTGACGAAACAGATTGCCGCCGTTGAAGGCTGGCAGACCAATAAATTCGCTGCAGGGGGAGAGGTCCCCGTTCGGAGCCAGCGCGAAGAAGCTTCGTCCGCCGCCGCAGGGCGAGATATCGCACATGAGCCGCCGCGCGGTGGGCGCTAAGATGGCGATCAGGATATTGGCGAAATTGGCGACCACGAGCTTGCGCCCGGTTTCGCGATAGAGCTCGTGGGTCCGCTCCAAGGCGGCGAGATAGGCCTTCGAAACGTCGTCGTCCTCGCCCCGCACGGCGCGGGCGCCGGGCAAGGTGCAGCGCGTGACGTTCAGCATGCAGGCGGGGACACGGCGAGCATGCAGGAACTCCACCATCTCCGTCAGATGCGGCAGGTTCTCTTGCGTCATCGTGCAGATGACGTTGTAGCCGGGATAGCCGTCCAGCATCTCGATGGCGCGAACGACCTGCTCGAAAACCCCCGCGCCGCTCCAGCGCCTGCGCGTGCGATCAGCGACCTCCGCTATCGGCCCGTCGAGCGACAGGCCGACGCCGACGCCGCGGCTTGTGAGGAACGCGACAGCCTCCTGATCGAGCAAGGTGGCGTTCGTCTGCACGCCGAAGCGAAAACGGTCGCCATATTCATCGATCGCCGCGAAGATCGCCTCGCGGGCAAGCAATGGCTCCGCCCCGTGGAAGATGATCTGCGGAAGCCGCCCTTCCGGCATGTGGCTGCGAAAATAGCGGTGCAGACGGTCGAGCGCATCGAGCGTCGCGGCCTTGTCCATCTGCTCGCCACGCCGGCGCATCTCCTCGGGGATATAGCAATAGGCGCAGTTGAGGTTGCAGCGTTCCGTCGGATTGAAGTAGACCGCCGACGGCTTGAGATGAAAGCGCAGCATGTCCATCTCGCGGGCGAAGGTTTTCCCCTTCTCGCGCAAGGCGTCGAGCAGGGGGCCTCCGGCGAGCGTCTCGGCCATTCTATCCTTGCGGACCAATCCCCAGAAGGCCCTATCCGGCTCGATCACGGCGATGTGGGTGGGGTGGTGGATGTCGAAGGGCTGCAGCGGCAGGAGGGAGCCTCTTGCGAGGCCTCCCTCCAAAAGCGGATGCGCTGTCATGCGCTAGCGTTTGGCCTGCTTGTCCATCAGGACGTAGTGCGAAAGACCCGTTCCCTGGGCGTCGCAGGTCTTGCGGATCGCGATGACGTCAGGGCGGCGTTGGGCCTGCTTTTCGAAAGGCTTGGTGTCGGCGGCTTGTTTCACGGCTCATTCTCCGATGGGCGTGAGGGGCGTTCAGAAAGGCTTGCGCCTTGGCCGAAACTCTTTTCCATCGAGTTTCGCCCCTCTTGAACTCCGCCCCAGCAGGTCTTCTGGCTCTCGGATCGTCCGCCGGCTGCGTCTTCCCGATGGAGTGAACTCCATCAGTGACTGGCTTTCGCCTTGCAACCGACATCCCCGATTACAGCGGCGGGACCGCCACGGAATTGCACCGTGTTCCGGGATACTGGGCCATCTCAAATTGCGGGTTATGCCATGCCCTGTCAAGTTACGCTTGGCGTGGGCAGCCAGCAGCCCAACGCATGTCCTGACCTTGTGGCTAAGGTCGGCGCGGGCCTCGCCTACGCTGGTCGACCAGCCGTCTTTGGGACCATGTTTCAAATCTCGATTTGCGTGCCGAGCTCCACCACCCGTTCGGCGGGAATTTGGAAAAACTCCGTGGCGCTCGCCGCGTTGCGCAGCATCAGCTTAAAGAACATCTCCCGCCATAGCGCCATGCCCGGCGGCAGCCGGGGGACAATGATCTCGCGGCTGACAAAAAAGGACATCCGGTCGAGTTCGAAAAACTGGTCTTCATGCGAGGCCTCGACGAGCGCTGCGGGAATATTGGGCTGCTCCATGAAGCCATAATGCAGAATCGCCCGATAGAAGCCCTTTCCGAGGTCGGTGAGGTCGACCCGGTCCTGATCCCTGACGTGTGGAATTTTCTCAGTGACGATCGTCACCAGAACGTTGCGTTCGTGCAGCACCTGATTGTGCTTGAGATTGTGAAGGAGCGCCGAGGGCAATCCTTCCGGCCGGCTCGTGAGAAAGACAGCCGTATTGGCGACCCGGTGCGCCCGCGGCTCCTTAAAGTGCAGGAACTCGCTCACCGAGGGCGAATGATGTGCGATCGCATCGAGCAAAAGCACCCGCCCCCGCTTCCATGTCGTCAGCGTCGTAAACGAGACGATCGCGATCGTAAGCGCAAACCATCCGCCCTGCCCGAGCTTCATCGAGTTTGAGGCCAAGAACAGCGCGTCGATCAACAACAGCGAACCGAGCACGGGAAAAGCGACCCACGCAGGCCATTTCCAGAGCCGCACCGCAACGAAGCAAACCATGATCGTGCTGATGATCATGGTGCCGCATACGGCGATGCCATAGGCCGCCGCCAGATTGCTCGACGACTGGAACACGAGCACCGACCCGATCACCCCAATGAAAAGAGTGAGGTTTGTGAAAGGCACGTAAATCTGCCCGGCCTCGCTGGAGGAGGTGTGGACGATCTTCATCCTCGGAAGGTAGCCAAGTTGAATAGCCTGCTGGGCGACCGAAAAAGCGCCTGAAATAACCGCCTGGGAGGCGATCACCGTCGCCGCCGTCGCGAGAACCACCAGCGGCGCCAGCGCCCATTCGGGGGCGAGCAAATAGAAGAGGTTTTCTGAACTTGCCGGGTTGCTCAAAAGCAGCGCCGCCTGGCCGAAATAGTTGAGCATCAAAGCGGGCAGCACGAGCGTGAACCATGCGAGCCGGATCGGGAACCGGCCGAAGTGACCAAGATCTGCGTAAAGCGCTTCGCCTCCCGTCACGGCGAGGAAAATTGAGCCAAGCGCAAGAAAGCTTTCCCTTGGGTGCCCCATCACAAGGTCCGCGGCATAGGCTGGATTGACGGCTACGAGCACAGCCGGTTCGCGAACGATGCTGATGACGCCGAGAAGCGCGATCACCGCGAACCAGAGGCACATGACAGGCCCGAACAACTTGCCGATAAGGGCTGTGCCATATTGCTGAATCCAGAACAGCCCGCACAGGATCACGATGCTGATCGGCAAGATGTAGGACTTGAACGACGGCGCGACGACATTGAGACCTTCGACGGCGCTCAGAACTGAAATCGCAGGCGTGATCATGCTGTCGCCGTAGAAAAGCGCAGCCGCGAAGATGCCAAGCATCGTAACAAAAGACGCGAACTTCCCCTTCCTGGTCAACTCCATGACGAGAGCGAGGAGCGCGATGCTGCCGCCCTCGCCGTGATTGTCGGCGCGCATGATGATGGTGACATATTTCACCGTCACCAGAGCCATCAAGGTCCAAAGCACCAGCGATACGCCGCCAAGGATCTTCTCTGGCTCGACACCCAGTCCATGCGGGCCGCCGAAAGTCTCCTGCAACGTATAAAGAGGGCTTGTGCCGATATCCCCGAAAACAACCCCGATGGATCCGACGACGAGCGCCGTCACTTTCTTCGATGCGCCTTCCCGCACGGCGCCTGAGGAGATTGGTGCGAAACGACGATGCGAAGGCGCCGCCTGCGCGTCGATGTCGTGCGTATTCTGGGCCATGTCGCCTCCCGGTGTTTTCACCGAACCCGCCTATGGAACAGAACATTCCTGCTCAAGCCAATCGCTTTGATCAACATCAAGGGTGCGCTGCAACAAACAGCCGCGGGCGCGGGCGCCTTTCCTCAGCGAAGCGCTGCAAGCGGATGGAACCCCGCTGCGCGCTCGGGCTGAGCTTGCGGGCGCTCATGCGCCCAGCCGCCGAGGGTTATGCCGCCGGTTCTTCGATCGAGCGCCAGGAATGAATGAGTTCGCGCGTTTTTCTGTTGAGCGCGAAATAGTTGCCGCCGCTTCCCGTTTGATCGAAGGCGCGGCTGATGGCGCTTTTGCCGTAGCGGCAGATCAGCAGCGTGCCGACGCCGCCGTGTCCGACGAACAGAATATCGCCGGCAAGATCCCGCTCCAGAACCGTCTCGACTTCGCGCACGATGCGCGCCTGGGCGTCAACGGCGCGTTCCCATCCGCGCACGCTGACATCGGGCTGCGCGAAGAACTCATCGGCGAGAGCCTGGAACTCGGCGTGCGGCAGGTAGCCGGTGGAAGAGCGGTCGTTTTCATGCATGTCGGGCCGGATTTCAAAGGCGAGGCCAAGACGCGCGGCGATGATCTCAGCCGTCTCGATGGCCTTGCGCTCGGCGCTCGACACAATCAACGTGGTTTCGTGCAGCCACGCCGCGCGCGCCGCTCGTTTCGCGCGCGCTCGTCCGACAGGAGACAGGCTCCATTCGGGAACAGGCTTTGCCGGGTCTATCGCGACCTCCGGGTGGGCGAGGTAACGGACCAGGGGTGTTTTGGCGGGCATGATTTGGTCCTCCTTCAGTCTCTCCTTCGAGGCCGGCCAGCCATCTCTCGGCTTACCGGGCTCCTGCGGTTTCGCATCGCCCAGCCTGACGTACTGGGCGCACCATCTCCTGCGTTTCTCCTACAGCTTCGCCGGAACGCTTATCGTAAATCGTGTTTTAGGCGGCGCCTCATCGCCTCGGCGCGCACAGAAGGCGCGTCCCTTGCCGCGGCAAATGGTCATGAATTTCCAGTCGCGCCAACGGCGCGCGCGCTTAAGAATAAGGTAGACGACAAAGATCAACCGTCAGATTATCCGGCGACTCAACTCCCGGCAGGAACCCGCATGGCCTCCCCTCTCAAGCTTGCTTTCCTCGGATCCGAAGGGGTCCCGTTCATCAAGTCGGGCGGACTCGCCGATGTCGTCGGCGCCCTGCCCAAATATCTCGCCGCCCGCGGTCACGATGTGGTCGTCATCCTGCCGAAATATGCGTCGATCGATGTCCATCGCTGGGGGATCGAGCCCTATATAACACCGCTTGGCGTCTGGATGGGCGACGTCGAGGAATGGTGCGCCGTGTGGACGACGACGCTTGCAGGCGTGCGCTTTTACTTCATTGAAGCAAACAAGTATTTCGACCGACCAGGCATCTACCATGATCCCGAGATGGAGGATTATCACGATAATGCGCGGCGGTTCGGCTTCTTCAGCCGCGCGGCGCTCCAACTTTGCCGCGACATGGGCTTTGCGCCCGACATCGTGCACGCCCACGACTGGCAGACGGCGCTGGCGCCGGCCTACCTCAAGATCTGGCATTGGAACGACCCGTTCCTGGGCGGCGCGGCGAGCGTTCTCACCATCCACAACATCGGTCATCAGGGCAAGTACCCGGCGTCGGATTACGATTATCTGGGGCTGCATCGCGAAAACTTCGTAGCGGCCAGGTTCGAGGACTTCGGCGCCATCAATATGCTGAAGGGCGGCATCGTCTATGCCGATCTGGTGACGACGGTGAGCCCCACCTATGCGGACGAGACCCGCACCGAGCCCGGCGCGGCTGGGCTCGCGCCCGTGCTCAACGACAAGGGCGCCAACTATTGGGGCATCCTCAACGGCGTCGACGACGACGAATGGAACCCGGCGACCGACGCGCTGATCCCCGAACGCTTCGGCGCGCATTCGCTCGCCGGCAAGGCCGCCTGCAAAGCCGCGCTGCAGCACCGCATGGTGCTGGAGGTCGATCCGAAAATCCCCGTGATTGGCGTCATCGCGCGCTTCGTCTCGCAGAAAGGGCTCGATCTGCTCGCGACCTCAATCGAGAAAATCCTGGAGACGATGCGCGTGCAGTTCGCGATCCTCGGCGCAGGCGACAAGGGTCTCGAATGGTATTTCGGCCCGCTGCCCGGGCGGTTTCCGGGACGCGTCGGCAGCTTCATCGGCTACGACAACAGCCTCGCCCACTTGATCGAGGCGGGGGTCGACTTCTTTCTTATGCCGTCGCGCTACGAGCCTTGCGGCCTGAACCAGATTTATTCGCTGAAATACGGCGCGCTGCCGATCGTTCGGGCGACCGGCGGGCTGAACGATACCGTCCGTCAGTATGACGAGACGACGGGCCATGGCACCGGCTTCAAGTTTCTTGAGCCCACGGCTCAAGCTATCCACGATACCGTCGGCTGGGCGGTCAGCACCTACTACGACCGGCCGCACCACATGGCGATGATGATCGAGGCGGCGATGGCCGAGGATTTTTCCTGGGCGCGCAGCACCACCCAGTATGAGGCGGCGTACGCGCAAGCGATCGCCAACAAGAGAGGCCTCGGCTAGTTGGCCCCGCAGGTGGTCCTGATCCATTTGCCGCGGGCCTGACGGGCCTTCCCGCGGATAGGCGTACGAACCACGCTATCGAAACTCGTGCAGCTTATCTGAGGCAAGCCGCATGAGAGCGTACGATGGAAGGGGCGCCATCTTGCCTCGGGCTATGCTCGATCAATCTCGGGTTGTACTCGGTCAATAATGAATTTTTGCGTGGTCTCCAGCGCCGAACGGCGAAAGCAAGTGGTCGCCGCCTTTGCCGAAGGCGGGACTGGACAAAGCGCATCCACCTTATTGTCTTTCGCCGCGCTTGCCCTTATAGAGAGGGTTTGAGACACCCCAGGGCGCTGAAGGTACGCGCGCGCGTTCGCCGCACAGTCGCGCTCATCAAACACAACAGAGAAGATCATGGCGGAGCTTACAGAACTCAAAGCAATTGCGCGCAAAGGAACTGGCAAGCTCGCCAACCGCGCGCTCAGGGCGCAAAAGATGGTCCCCGGCATCGTATATGGCGGCGAGACAGAGCCTGCGAATGTAGCGCTTGAATACAAGAATGTGTTTCAGCTCTATCAGACCGGCCACTTCCTTTCGACGGTCTATATGCTGGACGTGGACGGCAAGAAGGAGCGCGTTATCCCGCGCGACGTTCAGGTCGATCCCGTGCGCGATTTCCCGATCCATGTGGATTTCATGCGCATCAGCGGTTCTTCGCGGATCGACGTCGATGTGCCGGTGCAATTCATCAACGAAGAGGCTTCGCCGGGCCTGAAGCGCGGCGGCGTCTTGAACATCGTCCGGCACAGCATCGAGTTCTCGTGCCCCGCCGATGCGATCCCCGAGAAGATCACCGTCGATTTGACGGGCCTCAACATCGGCGACAGCCTTCACATCTCCGCCGTAGCTCTCCCGGCCGGCATCACGCCGAAGATCAGCGACCGCGACTTCACCATCGCGACGATCGCAGGCGCGGCGGCCGCAAGGCCTGAGGCGGAGGCCGAAGCCGTCGCCGAGGTCGAGGAAAAGAGCGAATAGGCTTAGGACAGCCGGAGGCAAGTCCGCCCACATGCATTGCACGCTTTCAAGCGCGCTGGCCTCCGATTAGCTGGACTAGAAGCAATAAGTTGCTCGCGCGCCTTATCTGTAGGAAGCCCTGTCGATGCCCGCAGCGTCAGGTCAGGACCTCCCGCGAGCGAATTAGCGCGGATCTCGCAGCCCGCTTCGGCGCGCTCATCGATATCTAGAGATGAGGATCATGAAACTGATCGTCGGACTGGGCAATCCGGGTGAAAAATATGCAGGCAACCGCCATAACATCGGTTTCATGGCGGTTGACGAGATAGCCAGGGGCCACAGCTTCGGTCCTTGGAAAAAGCGCTTTCAAGGATACATGGCGGAAGGCCAATTCGGGCTTGTGAAGTGTATCCTGTTGAAGCCCTCCACTTATATGAATGAGAGCGGGCGCGCAGTCGGGGAAGCCATGCGCTTCTATAAGCTGCCGATCGCCGATGTGATCGTCATCCATGACGAGATCGACCTCAAGCCGGGCCTCATTCGCGTCAAAAAGGGCGGCGGCAACGCCGGCCATAACGGGCTGAAATCGATCACTGCGCATGCCGGCAACGACTATGTGCGCATTCGCCTTGGCGTCGACCATCCAGGCGACAAGGCTCTGGTCGCCAACTATGTCTTGCACGATTTCGCCAAATCCGATCGCGAGTGGCTGCTGCCGTTGCTCGACGGCGTAACCCGCGGAATGGCCAAGCTCCTGGAAGGAAGCGAGGCGGCTTTTTTAGCTGAAGCCGCCCGCGGACGAAAACCTTCGACGCCGGCGGCGAAGCCAGCCAAAGACGCGCCTTTGCCGAATGGCGAAGCGCATGCTTTTGCCAATGAGGTGCGAGCAGCCCCGGTCGAGGTTTGTACGATCGAAGAGGCGTTCGTCCCGCCCACCGAGGAGGAGGAGGCGATCTCGGAGCAATCTCTGTCGCCGCAAACGAGCGACCCCGTGGTTGATGGCGCGCTTGCCGCTGCCGCGGCCCACGAGGTCGAGTTGCTCCATGCACAAGCCGCCGAACCCCTCTTCGAAGGAGCGCCGGAAGACCGCGCCAGGGAGGCGGACGCCATTCGCGGACCGCGGCGGCTTTATGAACCTCGCCTTGAGGAGGCGCCGCCGCCCCGGGAAGGACTGGGGGATATTTTCATGCGGTGGGTCCGCAAGCGCGTTCGCGGCGGGACAAAATAGCAGTCAAAGGAAATTTTGGAACGTCCATGGGCTTTAAGTGTGGCATCGTCGGATTGCCGAATGTCGGCAAATCCACCCTTTTCAATGCGCTGACGCAGACGGCTGCGGCGCAGGCGGCAAACTATCCCTTTTGCACGATAGAGCCGAATGTGGGCGAGGTCTCGGTCCCTGACGACCGGCTCGATAAGATAGCCAAGATCGCCGGCTCGAAAGCGACAATCCCAACCCGGCTCACCTTCGTGGATATTGCGGGCCTGGTGCGCGGCGCCTCGAAGGGCGAAGGGCTCGGCAACCAGTTTCTCGCCAATATCCGGGAGGTTGACGCAATCGCCTATGTGCTGCGCTGCTTCGAGGACGACGACGTGACCCATGTGGAAGGCCGCGTCGATCCCATCGCCGACGCGGAGACAGTCGAGACAGAGCTGATGCTCGCGGACCTTGAGAGCTTGGAACGCCGCAGGACCGCTGCGGAGAAGAAGGCGAAAGGCCAGGACAAGGAAGCAAAGGCGGCGCTAGCGCTCATCGACGCCGCATTAAAATTCGTGTCTGCGGGCAAGCCGGCGCGCCTTGCGCTCGAGGAAATCCCGGAGAGCGAGCACCGCGCCTTCCGGCAACTGCAACTGCTCACCGCCAAACCCGCGCTCTATGTTTGCAATGTGGACGAGGCGAGCGCGGGGGCTGGCAACGCCTACTCGAAGCAGGTCGAGGAGCGCTTCAGCGGCGCCGAATCCGAAATCGTCATCATCTCGGCCAAGATCGAGGCTGAGCTTGCGCATCTAGACGAGGACGAGCGTGCGCTTTACCTTAAGGAACTCGGCCTTGAGGAGCCCGGCCTCAACCGCCTGATAGCGGCGGGCTATCGCCTTCTCGGACTGATCACCTATTTCACGGCAGGTCCGAAGGAGACGCGCGCCTGGACGATCACGAAGGGAACCACCGCGCCCGGCGCCGCAGGCGTCATCCATTCGGACTTCGAGAAAGGCTTCATTCGAGCGGAAACCATCGCTTATGGCGATTTCGTAACGCTTGGCGGCGAGGCCGGAGCGAAAGAGGCAGGCAAGATGCGGCTCGAGGGCAAGGATTACACGGTGCATGACGGCGACGTTCTGCATTTCCGTTTCGCGAACTGACGCTGAGCGACGCCACTGGGCGGGCCGCGGACGTTCTGCCTTTTGGCGAAGCGTGTCTCTATGAGGGCGACTATGCAAAAGACAACCGAAGCCGATATCGAACGCCGCCGAAAAGAAGCCGCAAAGCGCGCTTTGGAAGAGGCCAAAATCCGCAAGGCCGGCGATGATGCAAACGCGTTGCCCAAGGAACTCGGCGGACGCAAAGGTCCGGAGCCGACACGGTTCGGCGATTGGGAAAAGAAGGGGATCGCCTCCGATTTCTAAGGCGGAGTAAATATCCCCCGGCAAAGCCGGGGGCTTTAGAAATGGAGCCGCTCAAAGCGGCTGGAAGAAGTTTCTATGGACCACTCTGACGTTCATACTGCCTACTCAGAAGCTCCAAAACTGAAAAATGCCTTGGACACTGGCGCAATTGCCGAGCGGTCTGCGAAGCTCCTCGAAGGGAGGCGGCGTGCGAAGCTCCACTCGCGTAAACCCACGATTTCGACGCCGCCGCCACACTCCAGGAAACGTCAAACTGCTACTGCCTCCCCGGCAGAGCCGGGGGACCTCCTTGGATGTTAGACTGCCGTCCACGCCGACGGGTCGCCGCCTCCGTCGACCCGCTATCTCCCGCGCTTTCCCACGGCGCGAAAAAAAGCCTTTTATCGTCAAATCCCTTTTTCGCGTCTATCCAGGCAAGAACGAAGCGCCACGCTAAACGGGGCTTTTTGCTTGCCGGAGATGCATCTCATTGATATTGCACAGTTATTGTCTGTGGCAAGGGCCGGTTACTGGGTACGGCGGATCGCTACGCCGCCGGGAGAGGCGCTCCGAGCAGCTCCAGCGCCTTCTGCTGGATAGCTGTTGGGCGGGTTGTCATCGTCAGCACATAATTGGGATTGGCGGCGGCGACGACCTCGTTGAGGCACAGCGTACTGAGGTCCGCCATCAAAGTATGGAAGCTGTGCACAGGCCGACCATCGTCTGTGATCTTGCTGGCGGCCTTGGCTTTGGCGTTGTCCGAGCGGGGCGGCTTGGCGACAGGGCTTGGGCGCGAGGCCAGCGCCGCCTCCTTATCCTCGTCGTCGAACAGCATGGGGGCGAGCGTGCGGCGCATATGCCATTCCACGTAATAGGCCAGCATGCACAAGAACAGATGCGCCCGCACGCGATCGGACAGCCAGTGATAGATGGGGCGGATGTCGAGATCGGCGGTTTTTAGGCTGCGGAAGGCGCGCTCGACCTGGGCCAGGTTTTTATACGCGCTGACGGCGTCGTCAGCCCCGATCGCCTCCTTGGGAAGGTTCGTGCGGATCACGTAAAGCCCGTCGAGGGCGGCTTCGGCGGCGATTCTGGCTTCGTTGCGGGTAAAGCTAAAGCTGGCGTCTTCGATGGTCAACTCGAAGTGCTTGGCCATTTTGTGCTGGCCGATGACCTCGCCCACGGCGATGCCGATGCAGTCCTTGCCGCGCAGAGGATCGCGCTTGCGCGCGACGGCCGCCTTGATGCGGGCGAGTTCTTTCTCGGTGGCGTCGAGAAGCGCCCGGCGTTTTCTGGCGCGCTCCGCCGCCAACTCGCGATTGCGGCACACGATGAGCCGTTCGCCGGGGTAGTCGGGCGAGTTGATCTCCGCACGAGTGAGCGCTTGTCGCTCACGGTAAACGTTCGCTCGATCCCGCTCGTCGAACAGCGACATTTGCAGCGGCCCCTTATCCGCCGCCAGGGCCTGGATCGCGGGCGCGCGCAGGGCGGTGATCCAGTCAAACCCGGCGGGCGCAAGCTCTTCACGGATTCGGGCCTCGGTGATCATGCCGCGGTCGCCAACCAGGACCACGCGTTGAAGCCCGAAGCGCTGTTTCAGCTTTTCGATCTGCGCGCCCAATGTTTTGGGGTCGCCCGTGTTGCCATCGAAGGCCTCGACGGCGACCGGACAGCCATTGGCGGCGCAGAGCAGCCCATAGACGATCTGCATCTTGCCTTTCTTGCGGTCGCGGTTGTAACCGAACGCGGCCAGATCGCAGCAGCGCCCCTCCACATAGCTCGACGACACGTCGTAAAGCACCAGGCAGCCGCCTTCGAGATGCTTGCGGGCCAGCCGTTTCTTCACCTCGGACTGGCGGGCGAACAGCCAATCGAGAGCCTCGTACAGCTCAGAAGCCGAGCCCCGGCCAAGCCCCAGAACCTTTGCCGTGCTGGCGCAAGCGGCGGGCTCGTCGAGCATCCGCGCCGTAGCGAGCTTCGAGGCCGGGGCGATGATCCGGCTGATGATCATCGCCAGGACGAGCTTGCAGGGCCGGTTGTTTTCTGGGCCAAGGATGCGATCGAGGCCGGTCGCCCGGATCGTGGCGAGAACGGCGGCCACATGGCCGTGCGGCAGCGACCGCGTAATGGCGAAGGGCTGTTCTCCGGGCGGCAGCGCCGTCCCGCCTTTGAGGATGATGCGCAACCCCTCGACCTGCTCCGCCGGCCAACTGGTCAGGTTGAGAAGGGTGCGCTTTTTGACCTTGCCGCTCTCGCGATAGGTTTCGCGCAAAAGCACGGCGGGCGGCGAATTTCGGTTGGGGACGGCCTCAATGTACATGGTCAGAGATGGCAATTATTCGTGCAATCCTGTCAAGGAAATTATCCAGATTTACATGGCCACAATTTTGATCCGATTTTCCCTCAACAACTTGAAAGTTTTGAGTTTTCTCGTCTGGAAAGAGAAAAGCTCCGGCTAATGCAGGAGGGGCTTTCCGTCCCGAGAACGAGCCAGGTGCAGCGCATGTTCGCGCTTTTGCTCCTCATTCATTTTGAAGACGGCGACAGCCTGCATGAGTATGTTGGACCTGCCCTCAAGGCTCTTCGCCGCAGCGGTAGCCTCCTCGACGAGCGCCGCGTTCTGCTGGGTGATCTGGTCGATCGAGGTGATCGCCTGGTTCACCTGCTCGATGCCGCCGCTCTGCTCTTTGCTGGCGGCCGCGATCTCGCCGATGATGGAAGAGACGCGCCGCACCTGCGCCACGATCTCGCTCATGGCGTGACCTGCGCTCCCGACGAGCCTGGCGCCCTCGTCGACCTTGCCGACCGAGGCGGCGATCACCGCCTTGATGTCCTTGGCGGCCTCCGCTGCGCGCTGAGCGAGGCTGCGCACTTCCGAGGCGACGACCGCGAAGCCCCTGCCCTGCTCGCCTGCGCGCGCCGCTTCCACGGCGGCGTTCAGCGCCAACAGGTTGGTCTGAAACGCGATGCCGTCGATGAGCGTGGTGATGTCGGCGATCGCGCGGTTGCTTTCGGTGATGCCGTTCATGGTGGCGACGACCTGCGCCACCACCTGTCCGCCGCGCTCGGCGCTCTCAGCCGCCTCGGACGCCAGCCTATTGGCCTGTTGCGCGTTCTCGGCGTTCGCCTTCACGGTGGAGGCGAACTCCTCCATGCTGCTCGCCGTCTCTTCGAGGCTTGAGGCCTGCTCCTCGGTGCGCTGCGACAGATCGTTGTTGCCGGCGGCGATTTCGCGCGCCGCGGTGTTGATGGACAGGCTCGCCTCCCGGATCTGGGAGATGATGTCGCGAAGCCGCTCGATGGCGCCATTGGCGCCAGTCGAAAGCTCGGCGAACACCCCTTGAAACTCCGCCTCGATGGTCTGCGAAAGATCGCCCTCGGCCAGGGCCTTCAGGATGCGCGCGATTTCACCTAGAGCGCACTCGCTCGTTTTAAGGATGGCGTTAAGCCCCTGCGCCATTTGCAACATGAAGCCCGACTTGTCCGCTTCGGCGATGTGCTTCGAAAAGTCTCCCGCAGCGGCGGCCTCGACAAGAGCGGCAACCTCCTTTTCGGCTGCGAGCTGGTCGGTGACGTCGTTCCACTGCGCGGCCGTGCCGAGATGGTCGCCGTTTTCGCTGAACACGGGGCTAGTCGTGACATCGTAGTCGCGTCCGCCCAAGGCTAAGCGTGAACGCCTCGCACGCGAGAGGCTGCGCAGTTCGGCGATGGCGGATGTCGGATCGGCATAAAACATGCCGACGCTGGCGCCGACCACCCTGCCGGCGTCGAAGTCAGGGATTTGCCCTCGGAACGCCGTTTCGCATTTATGCAGCATTTCGTTCATGGCGTTGTTGACGTAGAGAATTTTCCCTTCGTCGTTGGCGATGCGCACCGGCATGCTGACTTGGTCCAAAGCCGCCTTCACCAACGCGTTGAACTGAGCCGCATTTGCGGCCTTGAGCTCTGCGCGGATTTTCTCGGCCGTATCGGAAATAATCTGCCGCTCGCCCGGCAGCTTCGCCATGCGGTTCTCAAATTTCGCGCTCACATACTCAAGCATCAGGTCGATGAATTGCATCTGGACGTCAACGTGGGACTTCACCATTTCGTTGACGTTGCGCGCCATGTCGCCATAGGCGCCGGCAAACTCTTCTGCGTGCATTTGGCAGCTGATGCGGCCATCCTGGTTGTGGGCGCGCGCCATGTCGACCTGCGCCTTGGTGAACGTCTTGAGCGTCTGCGCAACGCCATCGACCGCTTGGCCTAACGCGTGCAACTCGTCGCGGGAATGGCTCTTGCCGAGCAGCTTCGAAACATCGCGCTTGGTAAGCCGCTCGGCTCCGGCTTCAATGTCGCCTTTTGCGAGAGACCTCATCGCCGCGCTGATGGCGACCAGCGGCGCAGTAATCGTCCATCTCACGTAGAACGCCAAAAAACAGCTCAGAGCAAGCGCCAAGGCCAACGCGCCAAACATCAGGTATCTTAAGACGCTGTAGCGCTCGTCCGCTTCTTCGTTCGTTTCCTCGGCGCGGGCGAGCGAGTTGGCGACGATGGCGTCGAAAGCGCCCTGGACGGCTGTAAACTGCTTGACGGCGACGCCAAGAACGGTGTCCTCCGCCTCGTTATAATCCTGTTTCGCCACAGCGGCGATGGCGGGCTTGATGGCCTTCGAAACAAGGACATCCTTTTTGGAGGCCCAGTCCGCCAACAGCGCCTTGTCGCCGTCCTCGCCAGCGTTCTTCATATATTGCGCAGCTAGACCATCTATATCTCCTAGATTTTTTTCGACGCGATTGATATAGCCCCGGGCGTTCGGAGCGCTCGGGCGCGCGATCACGGCTATGATCAACTGCTCTACGCTGCTGTGCATGAGGTCGTTGATGCGGGAGAGCTGGCTCACCGGAACAAGGCGCGTCTGATAAACCTCGGCGGTGTCGCGATCTGAAAGTCGCAGGCCATGAAGAGCGATCGCAGCGATGCCGGCTTCGGCGGCGGCCAATACGGCAAACACAACCATCATGCGGGTTGCTATGCTGAGTTTGTTCATTATCGAGGTCTCGCGCTGAGCTTTGTTCTCTAAGGAGAACCAATATTCCGATTATCTATGGCCCCCAGCTCTTCGGCGGGGACCGGGTATCGAAGGCGCCCGTTTTACTCGACGGGCAGACCTTTCGACTTCCAATCGGGAAAGCCCAGGCGATACCAATTGACGTTGGAATATCCGCTTTTGATCGCAAGAACAGACGCTTTGTAGCTCTTCCAGCACTCCGGCCCATTGCAATAAACGACAATGAAAGCGTCTTTATTTGCTGGCAGCTTGCCCAGATCGAACTGGTCCTTGCTCGCGTCGAAATCAGCCGCTTTTTCGCTCCTTTCGCGGTACGGAACGCTGATTGCGCCCTTTATGTGCGCCTCCGCATATTCGCTGGCGACGCGCGTATCGATCACGATTACCCCGCTGCCAGTCGCTTTCGCCGCTTCTTCCGCTGTGATGAGCTTCGCCCCCGTTAACGCCCCTGGCGTTTCCGCCGCCAGCGCCACGCCGGCCGAGAGAAGTGTAAAAAACAGCGCTGCTGCAATCGGGTTTAATGTGTTTGAGCCGCGAAATGAGCATCGGGGTGACATGGCCAAGCCTTCCGAAATTAAGCTAAGCCGTTATTATCATATTAAGAGTATAGATGAATGAACATGCCTAGTAATATCTGAGATGCTTCGTTAACAAGACGGTAAGATTTGCTGAGCATAGACGCAAGCCGATGCCTGCAATATATGAGGCTCCGGCGATGACGGCTTTTCCGGCGCGAGTGGGCGAGCAGCGGTAAGTTTGCGACGGCTTTGATGGAGCAGGCATCGCGAGCGTGGGAAACAGCTGTTCGATTTAACCGATCGGCTCCTCCTTCATTTTTGCCTTTATTTGTAGCGCCCGCCCAGGAGGCCACATTACGAAGCGCTTCGTCCTGCGCAGACTGCGGAGTGCGCGCAACAGGGATGACGCCACCCCGGCGGCTTGCACCAGGACGCAGCAGCTTGCAGGCGTAACACCTGGACCAATGGCCAAATCTTGAAGAAGCACATGTGCTCGCCTTTTCGGAACGCAAGCAGGATATCGCAGGAGCCTGCTTTGTTTACGTGCACGGACACAGACGGAAGGTCGAAGCCTATGCCTTCCGCAAGCACAACCCGCCATCCCGAAAGATGAGCGTCATCGCAACGCCTCATCGGTAAGCACGCTCAGCGCGCCAGCGAATTCGAACTTCTCCATAGCCGCCGTCAAGGCGCGCGCCCGCTCTTCTCCCAGCATCGCACTGATGGCGGAAGCAATCTGCTCGTAAAGTTCAATCGCTTCGACGCTCCGCTCGCTCAAAAGAGTTTTGAGGCGATCGATCTGCGTCTGCTCCACCGGCCGGGTTGGCCTTCCTTTCACCTTTTCAGAGGCGAGCATCTTCTTCGCGGCAAGGCGGAAGGCTATCAGATGCCGTTCCAACTCGTCCACAAGGGGGACGAGGCGATCCACTTGCCCGTCAAGAATCGCGGCCTCGGCGTCGCTCGATATTTGCGCCAACAACGTCAGTCCCAGATTGCCCGCCCCACCTTTGAGATTATGCAGGCGCGCGGCGCCCTCACGCAACCGCCCTTGCTCAATTGCGCTTCGAAGATCCGCCACGATGGTTTTGTTCTCTTTGGCAATCTGCAGCAGCAACCGCCGCAACGTCGCCTCGTCCCCGCTCAGCCGTCGTAACGCCTGGCGCCAGTCAAGCCCAGGAATAGCCGCCCAAAGCGTTTCAGCGCCGGCCGGCGCCGAGTCATCAACTGGCGCCTCCCTCTCCTTTTTGGCGGTGAGCCGCAGAATGGTTGCGATCAATTTATCCACTTCCAGGGGCTTGGAGATGAAATCGTTCATCCCGGACTCCAGACAGCGCTCGCGCTCACTCAGCCGCACTCCGGCGCTGAGCGCGATGATCGGCAGATCGGCAAGACGCAGTTCCTGGCGGATCCTCCGCGTCGCCTCGAACCCGTCCATGACTGGCATCTGAGCGTCCATAAGCACCGCGTCGATGCAAGCCCCGTTGTGGCGCAGCCACTCCAGCGCCTCGGCGCCGTTTCCGGCTATTTCCACGGCCGCCCCTTCGTTCTCAAGGATCTTTTGTGCGACTTTCTGGTTGACGGCGTTGTCCTCCACAACCAGAACCCGCACGCCTTTCACCCGCAAGCCATCCACAGGCACAATCAACCGCCCGACGCTGCGGCGTTTACCCTCGATGCGCGTGGCTGTTTCGTAAAGGGAGGACGTCGTCAGCGGCTTTGTCAAGACAGCATCGACAGCGTCGGCGTCCAAGGCGTATTTGGAGAACTCACTTTTGAAACTGGTCACCATGATGACGACCGGCGTCTTGTCCGCCGTGGTTTCCGCGCGAATTCGGCGGCAGGTTTCCAACCCATCCATCCCCGGCATCTGCCAGTCGATAAGAAGCAGGTCGTAGGATGGACAGCTGCGCAAGCGGTCAAGGGCCGCCTGGCCGGATGCCGCCGTTTCGCTTGACCAGCCGAGCGCTTCGATCGTCGACGAAAGCGCCCGGCGGGCTATATCGTTGTCATCGACGATAAGCACCGATAAGCCCTTCAGCGGGATTTCCGGCTCGTCGGACCTGTCGCCGGGCAAGAAGGGAATGGTGAACCAGAACGAACTACCCCGGCCCGGGGTGCTGCTGACGCCAATGTCGCCGCCCATCAACTCAACCAGCCGCTTGCAAATCACCAACCCCAGCCCCGTGCCGCCGAAACGGCGGGTGGTGGAGCTGTCGGCCTGAGTAAATGGACAAAACAGACGCCCGATAACGTCTTCCGTCATGCCTATGCCGGTGTCCTCCACCGTGAACCGGATAACCGGATGTTCGCCTGCCGCCAGATCGGCGCGCACCGACACTGTGCCTGTCTCTGTGAACTTGATGGCGTTCCCGGTCAGATTGACCAGAACCTGCTGAAGGCGCGAGGGGTCGCCGTTGATCCTTCGAGGCAAGGCGGGATCGATAGCGATGACCGCCTCGATGTTTTTGGCGGCGGCGCTGACAGACAATATTGTGGCGAGGTCGTCGAAGACTGTCGCCAGGCGGAAATCGATGTGCTCCACTTCCAGCCGGTCCGCCTCGATTTTGGAAAAATCGAGAATATCGTCGAGAATGCCGAGCAGGGATCTGCCGGAGGCCTTGATCTTGGCGACGTCATCACGCTGTTCTACGGTCAGTTCCGTCTGCCCGATCAGGTGAGCGAGCCCAAGCACCGCGTTCATAGGGGTGCGAATTCTCATGGCTCATGTTGGCGAGGAAATCCGACTTGGCCCGATTGGCGGCGTCGGCATGAAGGCGCGCGCGTTCCGCATCCTCGGCAAGACTCAAGAGGTTGGTCTGCTGAGAGCGCAGCATCCGCTCGATGCTGCTGCGGCGACCAGAGTCCACCGCCATCAAAGACACCATCTCCGACAAAACGCGCACGAACTCCAAAGCAGCCTCGATCTTGCCCGAAGGCAGCACGGGCGCCTCGTCCAGAGCCTTAAGAAAAGCGTCGATGTCGTAGCCTAATGTTCTGGCCTGCCGGGTAAAGAACTCCCGGTCGGGGGGAGATGTCAGGAACTGACCGATAAAAACACTGCCGACAGGAGAGCCATCAATAATGATCGGCGCCGTGGCGATGGTCATGCCATCCCGACAGGTGTGGATGTCGATGCCCTTGTCAACGCCAACCGTTGTGGTTCTGCGGGCATCGCTTTCAATGCATTGATAGAGCGATTGCCCACATGCATGATGAAAGTCTGTACAAATTTTCTGCCAGCGTGATCCGACCAGAACCTTGCCATGAACGTCAACGATACCCGCTGAAATGCCGATCGCATCGCAGAAAGCATCGAGAATACGCTGCCACAGCGACACGTCGATCGTCGCTTCGAATGTCTCGGCTATGTTCACGAGGGGTGAGGAGGCGACAGGCTCCGAGTGCTCGACTGACGGATAGGAGATTTCTTTCCCGACCAGCAAGGCAAGCTGATTGATCTCCTGCTTCAACGCGACGATCTGTGACTCTCGCCCATCCATCAGGTGATTGAGCCGGTTTGTTTCATCGAGCGCGGAGCGCAGCCCCTGCTCGGCGCGCTTGCGCTCGGTGATGTCGTAGGCCACCACGAAGAAGCCTGCGCATTCCCCCTTTGACAGGTCCGGAATATAGTGCATCCATAACCAGCCCTCGCTTCCATCCGGTTTGGCGACTGTCCCCTCGAATTGCTGGGCCTCTCCAGCCAATGTCGCTCGAAGAGCGGACCACCTCGCCTCAAAATCCTTCTCGCTCATGAACTCTTGGAAACGAGTCCCAATCATCTCCTCAGCGGACCGGCCAAACCACTCCAGGTAGTTCGGGTTGGCGAAAGCGCACCGGAGGTCTTTTGTCCAGTAGCCCACCAATCCCGGGAAGTTATCGGTGACTGTTCTTAGGAAATGCTCGCGTTCGCGAAGGAGTCCCATCTCAAGTTGCTTGCGTTCAGTAATATCCTTGCAGGCGCCAACCCATTCCCGAACATCTCCACCCGGTTCGAAGACGGGAACGCCGCGCACAATAAAGTCCCGATACACGCCATCGTGGCGCCTGACCCGATACTCGGTATCGTAGAGGCTGCACGTTTCGATGGCCTGCGCCCAGGTTTCGGCCGCCCGTTTGCGATCCTCGGGGTGCAACGCTTCAGTCCAACCGAACCCTTGCGTGCTTTCGGCGCTTTGCCCGGTGAATATTCGCCAGTCTGGCGAATCGCCGACGCCCCCGCCTGCGGCGTCCGCACTCCAAAAGATTTCATTGGTGGCCATGATCAGCGAGCGGAAACGTTCCTCGCTTCGCTTCAGTTTGAGATGGGCGTCTTTCCGGTCCGTTATGTCGATGATCGTCCACATGACGAAGCGCCCTTCGTCCGTCTCGATCGGCGTCTCGGCGATTTCTGCGGGAAACGTCTCGCCGTTTTTGCGCACTCCATTGGATTCCTGCCCTCTGCCCATTGACAAATAGCCAGCTCGCGATGGGGCATTCTCGACGTGAAAAGCCGATGGGAGCAAGGATTCGACCGAGCGGCCGATAACTTCCTCCTGCGAATAGCCAAAAAGTCGCTCCGCTTCGGCGTTGAACAACACAATACAACCGGAAGGATTGCAGCTGACGGTCGCATAGGGCGCCATGCTGGTGATTTGTCTTAAAAGATCTTGCTCCCGAGCTTGAAGGGTGACGTCACGGTCGACGCCAACAAAGCGGCATGGCTTGCCGTGGTCGTCGGTTTCAATGATGGCGGACGACTGGATATAGCGCACGCCGCCATCGGGCGGCACAATCCGGAAGAAGCTTTCCCAGGGCTTCTTCTTCTGAATGCATTCGCTAAGTTCCAACTCCAACCGGCGCGCATCGTCCGGGTGGCAGTGAGAAAGCCAGAAATTATAGTCGACGCCGCTCGCCTTGACATCCTCGGGCGCCTGGAAAAATTCGTACATACGCTCGTCCCAGGCGAGCGAGTTGTCCTTCAAATCCCACACCCAGATCCCGATGGCCGCCAATTCTGCAGCCAATTTCAGGCGGATCATGGCCGATTGCTCTTGGCGTTCGGCTCGCCTGCGTTCCGTAATTTTCTCGAAAAGCAGCACGGCGCCGGCGATCTCGCCCTCGTGCAGGCGATAGGGCATGATGCGGAGGCTGAATTCATCGTCGGCGGATTTCACGACGGCGCTGTGGTTCGCGCCATGCCGTATTACGCCCCGCACCTGCTGGCTGAGACCGGGGACTTCGATCCGCCACTGCACGGTGTTGAGCGAGGTTTGCTCCAGCGGCCCGTCCCGAAAAACTATGGAGGCGCAAGCGTCGTTGGCCTGCGTGATGCGCAGCTTTCTGTCCACCACGATCAGGGGCAACGCCAAGCTTTCCTTGACATTGATGAGATCGCCGGCCACAGCCTCCACTTCCGCCGTTCTGGCCTGCAACTCTTCATTGACCGTCAACAGCTCTTCGTTCGTGGATTGCAATTCCTCGTTCGAGGTCTGCAGTTCCTCGTTGGTGGATTGCAACTCCTCATTTGTCGACTGCAATTCCTCATTGAGAGATTGCAGTTCCTCGTTGGAGGTCTCCAGTTCCTCGACTACGATATTGAGGTGCGTGCGAGCGTTGGCGAGTTCGTGCTCCAGTTCTTTGATAATGAGGTCGTCGCGCTCGTGCGCTTCGATCGCGTCTACAGCTTTTCCATCCTCTTGGAGGGTTGCGAGGAACGAGACTATCAGGAGCGAGTTTTGCCCCCGCTCCAGCGGGCTCACCGTCGGCGTCACCTGATAAGGCTTGCCGCCGATGTCCAGGGGCCAGGCGCTTCCCTGCGCCGTTATCAGCTCCCTGCGGCAGCGATAGATCAGAGCCCGCAACTCGGCTCGCATGTTGGCGTTCAACATGTCGAACACATACAACTCCGCGCGCCCCTTCGGGAAACGGAGGTACGGATTGAGGTCTCCCTGGAAATGGACGACCGAATCCTCGGCGTTTATGACCAGCGACGGAGGCGCATAGCGCTCGGCCAGTTCCTCAAGGGCGCGTGTGGCGACGAGATTGGCGCTGGTTGCGCCGACTCTCGTGTCGCGCGGCCGCTCGGCCTGCCCCCCGGTGGGAAGCCCCTGGCTCATGGGCAAGGAATAATTGAAGCGGCCCTCGGTGCGCCGATAGATGCGCGCCCGCTTGTCCTGCGTTGCATACAGCGGGCTGTTTTGCTCTATTGACTTCGGACTTGCCCAGGAAAAGATAGCCGCCGACAACGAGGGAGTAGTGAAACACCTCAAGCACCCGTTTCTGAGCGGGCGGAATGAGGTAGATCAGAAAATTGCGGCAACTGACGAGGCTGAGGCGGGCGAACGGCGGGTCCTCGATGACGTTCTGGCGGGCGAAAACGACCCGGTTGCGGATGCCCTTGATCACCCGGCAGTGATCGCCGACAATCTCCATATAGCGATCGCGAAAGGTTTTGGGCACCGCCTCCAACTCGCTGATCGGATAAACTGCGGCGCGCGCCCTTTCGAGCGCATTTTCGTCCAGGTCCGAGCCGAAAATCATGTATTGCAACCGGGAACGCTTCTGATTGTGCAGCGCATCCTCGAACAGCATGGCGATGCTGTAGATTTCCTCGCCCGAAGAGCAGGCCGGAACCCAGCAGCGGATCACATCCTGGTCGTTTTGGTTCTTGATCAGTTCGCCGATCACCCGCGCAAGCGCCAAAAACGCCTCCGGCTCGCGAAAGAACGAGGTTACCCCTATGAACGTATCGCGCATCAAAAGCTGCGATTTTTGCTTATTTACCTCCAAATAGGCGACATAATCCGGGAGTGTCGCGACGCCCACGATGCCCATGCGGCGAGCGATGCGCCGGCGCACGGTGGTGCTTTTGTAATCGCTCAGCTTGAATGCGGTATTGGTCCGCACCAGGCTGTTTATCCGCGTATACTCGTCAGCTTCCCGGTCTTCCGAGAACTCGGGCCATATCACGCGGCAGCGATAACAGCCGACCAAGCGCGGGTCCGATTTCTCCTGGAGACAGGATAAGATCCACGCCGCCGGCGTGGATGGCCGCCTTTGGCATGCCGTCATATTTCGCCGTCTCTGGCGCCTGAACAACGGCGACCCCGCCGGCCGCCTTGATGGCGCGAATGCCGGAAGCCCCATCGGAACCGGTGCCGGACAGGATGATGCCGATGGCCAGTTCCTTCAACTCCCGCGCCAGGGAATGAAAAAAGTGATTGACCGATGGCTTGGGTCCGATCGCCTGCAGCGGTTCTGTCAGGCACAACAGGCCATTTTTCAAGACCACGTCGCGATTGGGCGGCGTTATGTAGACAACTCCGGGCTTTGGCGCGGAAGGCTCGCCGAGGTTCTCGACCGTGAGAGCGGTAAGCGGAGCAAGCAGGTTCAGCAGCATGCTGGAGTGCGTCGGCGACACATGCTGGGCGATCACATAAGAGAGGGCCTCTGACTCCGGCAACGCCTCCATGAGTTCACGCAAGGCTTCCAAGCCGCCGGCGGAAGCGCCGATTCCGACAAGTCTAACTGTGGCCTGAGACGCACCCGCCACCTTCTCACACGCTGATTTCCGTCTGCCCATTATGTTTTTCTCTTTGCGTGGCCCGCACGAGTTAGCGGCTCAGCGCCAAGACTGCCTGGCCTCGGAGGCCAATGGCAAAATGACGGTGAAAGAACTGCCCTGACCGGGCGTGGAGTTGATCCGGATGGTTCCGCTGTGGCTGGCGGCGATTTTACGGCACAGGGCCAAGCCGATGCCGGTGCCCTCGTAGGTCTCGCTAGAATGCAGCCGCTGGAACACGCCAAAGATGCGGTCGAAGTCGTTGGGATCGATGCCTATGCCGTTGTCAGCGACTGTTATGGCTGAGGCCGCCCCTTCCCGCCGCGCTTTCACCGAGACTATAGGACAGCGGCCCGGAGCCCGGTATTTGATCGCGTTGCCGATCAGGTTTTGAAACAGGCGAACCAGGTCGCCGGAATGGCCGTGAACGACGGGAAAATCGGAGTCGACCTCTATCTGAGCGCCAGCCTCGACGATAGGGACGGATAGGTTTTCGACAGCGATCTTAACCAGCTTGCCGATGGGAACATCTTCGAGCGTCCGCTCGCTGTGGCCAATGCGCGTGTAGTCGAGAAGATCGGAAATCATCTTGTCCATGCGCTGCGCCGCATCTTTGACGTAGGCCATCGAAGCGCGCGAGTCCCTATCCCAGCCATTACCGCAACACTCCTCAATCAGAGAAATGTGCGCTGCGATGGTCCTCAGCGGCTCGCGCAAATCATGCGAGACCGCATAGGCGAAGTGTTGCAACTCCGTATTCGAGGCGGCTAGTTCCTCGGAAAACCGCCTGAGCTTGTCGGCTTGGTGTTTGACGCTCAGATGGGTCCGGACGCGCGCTTGGACGAGTGCGGCATTGATCGGCTTGTGGATGAAATCTACCGCTCCCAGTTCTAGAGCCCGCGTTTCCGACGCGATATCCCTATGGGCGGTGACAAAAATGATGGCTGCGTCAGCTGTGCGCGGATCGGCTTTCAGCGCCCTGCAGGCGTCGAAGCCGTCCATCCCCGGCATCGTGGCGTCCAGAAGAATGATATCAGGCGGATTTTCTTGAGCGGCCGCGAGAGCGTCAAGACCGTTATTTGCGACGAAGAGAGCCCCTATGCCCTGTAACACCGTCATCAAGACACGGATGGTTATCGGGTCGTCGTCAACAAGCAAAATCTTCGACGCCAGATTCCCAGCCATGGCTGCTCCCCCCGCATTCGCCGCCCGCTATCAGGCGTCGCTTGTTGGATCTTCATACTTCTTCAGAAAGGCCTGTAATTGCGGGATATCGATCGGCTTTTGCATAAAGCCATCGATTGCGGGGTGACTTTCGGCGCGCCGTCGGTCCGCCGGATTGAGCGAACCGCTCAGCATGACGACGAGCGTGCCTGCGCTCAATTCCGGGTAAAGCCGCTCATATTCGTCAGCGAATTGAAAGCCGTTCATACGCGGCATATTGATGTCCACAAAAATGAGATCGACGTGGAGACGCCCCGGCGAGCGCAGGAAGGTGAGGGCGGCGTCGGCTGACGTAAACTCGTGAATTTCCCGCGCCATTGAGGCCATAGTCAGCCGACGTCTATTCGCGTAAATCTCCGCTGAGCTGTCATCTATAAGTAAAACCGTCTCCAGTTTGGATTCCATTCAGCCAAGCCTTTTTATGTGAATGAGCCGCCGTTCCACCGTCTTCTCTGTTCCCGAGCCAGTCCCCGGCCCGATGCAAGTTTGCGCTTCTCTGTTACGAAGTCGTCCCTGCATCCATTCATCGCGTAACTGCCCGCGAGCGACATAGTTTCGGCGGCGGACGATGGGCGTTGCCGGGCTGGCCTATATTTAACGAAGTTGATAGTGGCGCCTGCGCTGACTGCACCGGGATGTTCTCAAATTCAGCGTTTGTTCGGCAAGGAGCCAGTCAATCTTGGCTCGGTCAGATTTGTGCGGGCAGTCAGCGGGAAACGTCGAGAGAAATGCTCTCATCGCGGCGAGGCCGACCACGCCTTGCCAAGCCGAGCCCCCGGAGGACCGAGAGGCTTCTCGGGACTACATTCTTCTGGTCGCGGATTGACATCATCAAGCTCTATGGCCATGCGCAGCCGTAACTTCTCTCGCAACGGGACAATCTCCGATTGATATCGGTTCGCAACCTAGATCAGAAACCTGGAGAGGTGTATGGAATCCACGCTCGGCCTGCCCTTATCAACAAAAAAGAAAAGCTGATAGGGTTGAAGAGCATAAACAGTAGCTCATGTGGGGGGCATATGATTTTCTGCATCGAGTTCCCTTGGCGCCTCACCGCAGCAACGTCTCCTCGCCGCCGATGGGGGTGTATCGGCTCGCCTGTGTAAAGATGAGGCGAACCGGCGGCGCGGCGGCGCGACTCGAGCTAGAAGTCAAGCCATGATCGGAAAGCTGAGAGGGTTGGTCGACGCGGTTGGCGCGGATCACGCTATCATTGATGTGGGCGGGGTCGGCTATGAGGTCGCCTGCTCCACGCGGACGCTTTCGGCGCTGCCCGCGGTCGGCGAGGCGGTTACGCTCTCCATAGAGACGCACGTCCGCGAAGACGCCATCAAGCTTTACGGCTTTCTGACCGAGGCCGAGCGCGGCTGGTTCCGTCTTCTGCAAAGCGTGCAGGGCGTCGGCTCGAAAGTGGCGCTGTCGATCTTGAGCACGCTTGACGTGGGGCAACTCGCCAACGCCATCGCGCTCCAGGACAGAAGCATGGTCTCGCGCGCGCCGGGCGTCGGACCGAAGGTCGCCCTTCGCATCGTCAACGAACTCAAGGATAAGGCCCCTCCCCTCGCCCTTACGACCGCCCCGATTGGGGGCCACGTTCCGACGCCGGCCAACGGCGCAAAGGTCGTAAGCATCGCGCCATCCCCCGCTGCGGAAGCCGTATCGGCGCTCGTTAATCTCGGTTACGCGCCGCTCCAGGCGAACGCCGCCATCTCTGTGGCCATGGATAAGGCGGGAGAGGCCGCCCGCACGGAGGACCTCATCCGGCTCGGCTTGAAGGAGCTTGCGCGATAATCCGCCGAGCGCCCTCGGCGTTGGGCCGAATAGCTGCTAAGGACAGGCGCAAAAACAAGAGGATCGGTTCGCCCTGTCGGTGCCGCGGCGTTGTGGCTGAGGCGTGTTGCATTTGCGACGGCGGGTTTGCGCGACCTTCGCACCATGATTGACGGGCAAGCGATGCCAGCGGTCAGCGCCCTGTCAGGGTTAAAAAAGGACTGAGATTGGGTTTGTTTCGTAAAACAGGGGGTCTCGCCTTCGGCAGGCGGGATTCTATGAGACTATGGCGATTGGCGGGCGGTTGGCCTCGGCGTTCGCATGCTTGGCCTGGAGGCGCCGAAAGCCTCCCCGCACACAGAGAGTTGTCCCGCTAAGGCATTGAAGTAAAAAGAGAAAAAATATAAAATTGCGGCACGCACGCCTAGTTAACAGGCTCCGGCGGTCCAGGGCTAATAAAGGCTTCAAGAGTCGTATGATATCTCGAAGCAGTCCTTCGCGGCTCGACCAAGCGCAACGTTGACGAGACTTTAGCCGCGCTTTGGCAGCCGCTGCCAGACCCAGAGGACCAGAAGCACGAGCGCCGAGCCGATCAGCGCCGACATCACGTCGCGCATGGACACGGAAAACTTGTCGAGGTTGGGAAAGAGCCGAAAGGCGCGGAACAGGACGCCGCCGACGAGCGCCCCCAAGAGGCCGAGACCGAGATTGCGAAAAACGCCAAATCCCCGGCGATCCCCTTTCACGATCATCCCCGTTAAGGAGCCGGCCATGATGCCGACGATGATCCAGACAACAAGTTGCGGGACGCCAATTTCCATGGTGTTTCTTCTCTGCTGAAGCCAAAGATCGTCGCGTTCAAGAACTCACCCAAAGCTTAGCTATAAGAAAAATCGCCATGGAGCAAGGTCTAGCACGATGCTTAACAAGGCAGGTGCTCGCTTTTGTCGCTGCCCGGAACGCTGGAAGCTTAACAGTGTTAACCGTCACCAACCTGAAACCTAACCATGCTTTAATGCTTTTAGAACCTGGTCCGGAGTATACATCATGACAGCGCAATCCTCGCCATTCGACGTTTCCGCGGCGATGCAAATCTGCATGCAGTCCGTCGAGTTCTGGAAGAAAAACTATGAAAATCTGGTAAAGAATGCAAAGGACATGCAAGGCTCCTACCGGATGAACGGGCCTAGCGTGCAGCCCGCAGGCCCCGGCGCATCGACTTCTGACGCTGCTCTGTTAGAATGGCAGCAATCGGGCGGGGCGCTTTTCAAACGCTTCGTTCAAAATCAAATCAGACTATGCCGCTTCTTCGGCAATCGATGGGAGCACTACCTCACCCTCCCAGAGCAACTCTCTCAATGCCGCTCGCTCACCGATCTTGGGAACCTTCAGGCTTCTTTCCTAAGCCAGTTTGCAAAGGACTACATGCACGAGTTGGAGAAGTTTGCTTACCCGGTGACCAAGTTGATGGCGAAGCCGGCCGAAGAAAAAAAGGCGTAATCATTCGGCCATCACGGGGAAAGCAATGCGGCGCACGCGACACACCGTTGCGGCGTGCGCCCTCGCGCTTGAATTCGGAAATTAAGCGGCGCAATTATCCGATAAAGAGCGTACGGAGGGAGCAATGATTGGAAGCGCGCGCGCGATTGATCGTTTCTATCATTATCTCTTGGCGAGACAAACGGGCGGCGTCTCTCCAGCCGGGCTATGGCTCTCCTATCTGGACTGGGCCGTGCATCTCTCGCTTGCGCCTGGGACGCAGGCGAAGCTCGCATGGCGGGCGATGAGCGACGCCGTCGCTTATCAGCATTTTCTTGCGTCCATGCGGGAGAATCCTGACGGCAAAGCCCACTGCGTCGACCCCGCCCCAAGCGACAGGCGATTTTCGCACCCGGATTGGCACCAATGGCCCTTCAACGCACTTCAGCAAGGCTTTCTTCTCTGCGAGGGGTGGTGGGACGAAGCGACGACCAACATCAGGGGCGTCAGCGCCCACCATGCGGAGCCCGTGAACTTCGCCGCCCGCCAGCTTCTCGATATGGTTTCGCCCTCCAATTTCCTTTTCACAAACCCCGAGGTTCTTGAGCGGACCTTGCATGAAGGTGGGGCCAATCTCGTCCGCGGCTTCATGAATTTCGTGGAGGATGCCCAGCGAACAGCCGCCGGCCTGCCCCCTGTGGGCGTTGAGGCGTTCAAGGTCGGCCAGAACATCGCGATCACCCCGGGAAAAGTGATCGCGCGCACCCGCCTGATGGAGCTTATCCAGTACAGCCCGACCACCCAGACGGTGCATCCCGATCCGGTGCTGATCGTCCCTGCCTGGATCATGAAATATTACATCCTCGATCTTTCCCCCCAAAATTCGCTCGTAAAATATCTGGTCGACCAGGGCTTCACCGTTTTCATGATTTCCTGGAAGAACCCGGATGAGACCTATAGCGACTGCGGCATGGACGACTACCGCCGTCTCGGCATCATGGAGGCGGTCAGAGCGATCTCACAAATCCTGCCGGAGCGAAAAGTGCATGCGCTGGGCTATTGCCTTGGCGGGACGCTCTTGACGATCGCAGCGGCCGCCATGGCCCGCGATGGAGACGACCGCATCAAGACGCTGACGCTGCTCGCGGCCCAGACCGACTTCAGCCAGCCGGGGGAACTCCATCTCTTTGTCGGCGACAGCACGCTCGCCTTCCTCGAAGATATGATGGAGGAGGTCGGCTATCTCGACGGAAGCCAGATGGCCAGCACCTTCCAGCTTCTTCGCTCCAACGACCTGATCTGGTCGCGCATGCTCCGCGACTACCTCATGGGCGAACGGCAGCAGATCTTCGACATGATGGCCTGGAACGCCGACGCCACGCGGATGCCGGCGCGCATGCATACGGAGTATTTGCGCCAGATTTTTTTCGAAAACCAGCTTGCGGAAGGCCGCTATTTTGTCGATGGCCGCGCCGTCGCCCTGCGCGACATAGCAGCGCCGATGTTCGTGGTCGGCGCCGAGACCGATCACGTGGCGCCGTGGCGGTCGGTCTACCAGATCAACGTGCTCGCCGATACCGACGTCACCTTCCTTCTCACGAGCGGCGGCCATAATGCGGGCATCGTCTCCGAGCCGGGCCGAAAGAACCGCGTCTACCGCGTCGCCACATCGAAGCATCGCGATCCGTATATCGACCCGAGTACGTGGCTGCAACGGAACAAGCCGGTGCAAGGGTCCTGGTGGCCGGAATGGGTGAAGTGGCTGAGATCGGGCTCGAACGAGTTCACCGCGCCGCCGTCGATGGGCGCTCCCCAAGCCGGCTACGCCCCAATTTGCGAGGCGCCCGGCACATACGTTCTGGAATGATGGCGGCCTCCCGGAGCCTTCCCTCAATCACGACGCAGGATGTGCGGTTTCGCCAGCGCGCGGCAGCGTCATCCCGTGCGCGGCGCAGCGGAACGCTGACCTGAGCCTTGAACCTAAAAACAGCGGTTGCGGCGGCGAAACGCCCGCCCTTGTCATGGCCGGGCTTGACCCGGCCATCCAGCAAGACATTGAAAAAACATGTTTTTCTTGCTGCATGGATGGCCGGGTCAAAGCCCGGCCATGACAACTGGTGTGGCTTGCCCGAAGGGCGGCGACGCCAGTTGGCGAACCCTGCATAGAACCTTGGCTCAGGCAGGCTGCGGGAGCGTTTCGACGCGGACCACGCGGAAGGTCCGCATCACGTCATCCTCGTGCTCGCGGATCGACACATATTCTCCAACCGCGAATTTGTGATTGCCGAGACGATACCCGCTCTCATCGTCATCGGCGTCGCCGTTGATGTCGTAGTGAAACGCCCAATGGCCGCCGGGCTTTCTCACGAGGTGTCCCAGTTCGTCATCCTCGTTCTGCCAGAACCGGCGCACGCGGCAGCGCTCGCGATATTTCTTCCAGAGGACAGGATCGAGCCGCCCCTCCTCGTCCAAGGGGCCAACGAACTCATAGCCGTGACGTTTGCTGCCCTCGGGATGCTCGTGATCTCGCGCCAACTCCAATCTTACCTTTTTGAGCGTCATGACCAATCTCCATGCAAAAGGCTCACCGCCTAATGCGACAACAACGTCGGCACCCACGTGTCGCGCAAAATGTCCCGGCTCGCGCCGCCGAAAATCATTTCGCGGAATCTCGACCGGCTGTAGCCGCCCATGATCAAGAGGTCGCAACCATCCTCAAGGAGGCGCGACAGAATAGCTTCGCCGGCGCCGCCGCTGCTCGCGTACGAAACGTCAAGCGACGCCTTGACGCCGTGACGGGCGAGGGTGGAGATCAGGTCTCCTCCCAAAGCTTCGGCGGCCGCGCGCTGGCTTTCCTTCTCGATAAGGGTCACGGCGCGGACCGTAGACGCGGCCTTGAGAAGGTCGAGCGAGTCGAACACGGCCCGAGCGGCCTCGCGGGTATCGTTCCAGGCGATGACCACGTGTTCCCCGATCGTTTTCAGCGCCTTTGTCCCTGGCACGATCAGAACCGGGCGTCCGCTGCGAATGATCGCCGTTTCGGAGAAGTCGCTCCACGCGTCCGGAATGTCGTCGCTGGGTTTTCCGCAGACGATCAGGTCGGCGGTGCGCCCCTGCTGGGCGATCAGGTCGCCGCCCGCGGCGTAGGATGCGGTGAAGCAGCGCCATTCATGCGTGCCGGGACTTTTCGGCGCCCACTCATCGAAGACCCGTTTCGCACCCGCCGCAGCATCCTTGCCGGCCTTCTGGAGGCGTACGATCACCTCCTCGGAAACTTCGGCCGGAAACTCGCCATAAACGGGCAGATCGGGCGTGAGGTGCAATCCGATAAGGTGAGCGCCGCTTACGCCCGCGATCTTCAACGCCGGCTCCAGAGTGCTCGCCGCATTCTTCTCGGAGGGTAAATATACCAAAATTGTCTTGATAGACATGATAGCAGCTCCTGCATTGCCCATCGATGGCGTATGCTAGGCTTCAGGCAACAGCCCGGCTTTGACGTTCATCAATATCTTGGGAACAACTTTCGACCTGCGCCACTACGCTCAGGAGCTCGATGTCAGGGATAATAATATCCCGGCTCGATGGCAGCGTGATGACTTGCTTCTTCTTGAGCTGGCTGAATTGCCTGCTCACGGTTTCGAGCGTCAGACCGAGATAATCCGCCATCTCCGCGCGCGTGAACGGCAATTCGAAATGCACGTAGTTCTTCGGCTGCCCCTGACTTTTGCTTGGAGCGCGCCGGGCCATCATAAAGAGGAAGCCGGCGACACGCTCATAGGAGCATTTGCGCCCGAGAAGAAGCGTCCAATCGCGGCAGAGGTCCAGTTCGTGGATGGTCGCATGGAAAATCTGGCGCTCAAGCTCCGGATGGCTTTTCAAGAAATCCTCGAAGGGCGCTCGAGGATAGGCGCAGAGTTCGACGTCGGTGGCCGACTCCGCTGAATAGGTATGATGCCTATTGAGAGATTGCCCCATGAAGTCCGACGGATACAGAAGGCCGACAATATGCTGATGGCCGTCGGCGAGGATCTTGACAAGCTTAGCAATGCCAGAAGTAACATTATAATAGTGGTCGGCTAGGTCGCCATCCCGGAAAATAACGTGATGGGCTGGAACAGTTTTTGCTCGAGAAAGCTTCAAGAGCGCCGCCCGCGCGGCGTCATCCAACGCAGCGCAGATGCCGTCACCCCTGACCTGACAGTTTTCGCAGCGCGAGCGAATACCGTGCATGGGGCTTCTCCTCATGCGACTGCACAAGCGGCAAGCATATCACCGCGCTTGTATTCGATCAAACGAATTTGGCCAGATAAAAAACTGTCCAAATAAGCGCCAATCTTCGTTTAAACGCGCAAGTCTTCTCCCAGGTGATCCCTGATCTGAGGGTTGGGAATCTTTGTCAGATCTTTGGCCACTTCGGAGAGGACGACGGCTCGAACCTTGTCGCTAAGCGCCGACCGTATAACGCCGAGCGTTTCGGGAGCCGCGGCGATCACGAGGCGGTCGTACTCCCGGTTGGCGAGTCTCTTATCCAGGCTTTCCGCCAGAGACTGAGCAAAACGCTCCTTTTCTCTGCGGTGCAGGTCATCGCGTTCGATGGCGTGCCTCGACACATTAGCCGACTCGTGAACGCGGCCGGGCCGTTCCGCGCTAAGTTCGTGATCAGCTTTCAGATCGATGCGAATGTCCGAATCAGGCACCTCCGTCAAAGGCTTGCCCCGCCCTTCCGACAAAAGAAGATGAGCGCGGGCGCCGTCAGCAACGAGAATGTAGGTTCGGATCGACTTCATACGCTACTCCAGGCCGAAGGTTGAACGAATGCATAACTTGAAAACAAAGGCATCAAGTAAAAGCCGTCTTCGTATCGACCTGTTCCTAGACAGGACCTAACCCTTGCCGCTGAGACTCTTCAGATAGGCCACAATCGCCCCGACGGTTTGCGGGCTGAATTGAAACTGCGGCATATCCGGATGCCCGACGACGATGCCCTCGCCAAGCGCCTCCTCCAAATTCTCCACTTTACCTTTGGCGGCGATAAAACGGAAGGGAGGCGCGCTTTCGTGCGGACTGCTCCCCTCCGGACCAATTGCGTGACAGCGGGAGCAAAAACGCTCCGCGATCTCCCGCCCGACTTTTGCCTGATCGGACACCTGCGCGCCGGCGCCGTTCGGTAAACATACAAGGGCGCAAACGACCACGCCGCAGGACAACACCCCTTTTTGCATCGAACCCTCCACTCAGGCTCACGCTTGAGCCTTGGGGCTCCTAATACAAATAAAACTCTTCGAGCAACAGGGGTTGCAGTTCCGAAGGCAACACTTTGCGCAGTTTCTCAAGCTCATGGGCGTCGATCTTATCGGCGATGGTTGCGAACACCGCCTTGACCTTCGACTGCACATCGGGCCCGAGGCTTACTCCCGCTTCGCTCTCGATTGCGGCCAGGAAATCGTCCAGATGGCGCGTTTTCGTCTGCGGTTTCGTGGGCTGCCATCCCTCATAATAGAAACCGCGAATGAGCATCGGGAGCTGGGCGCCGAAATGCACCGCATTTTCGGGGCCGATCCGGTCGCGGAAGACGTGCAGCGTGGCGCGAAGCGCCTGATAGGCGGCATGCCTGTCGGTCGTCCTCATGCGAGCCATCAAATCCTTGAGCCAAAGATTGGTCTGCTGGACAGACTTGTCGAAAACATCGAGACCCGTCGTCATGGCGCTCCTCCCTTATCGATCGAGGGTAGTCTTCCAGAAAGGGGAACAAATAATACCATCTCCGTGGACAACACGATAGATGTAAAAACAGTTAGCTTATCTCCAACGAATAGAGATAGGCGCGCGTCAGCGGCGCGGCGTCGACTTGCTTTGCGAGCTGAATCTGAAATACGCAAAGATTATGATAACGAAAGCCTACTTCGCAGCCTGATAGATAATAGTCCCACATCCGGCAAAACCGTTCCGTAAGCTGGCTCGCCGCCGTCTCCCAGGCGTTCTCGAAATTCCTGCGCCAGGCTGCGAGCGTTTGGGCGTAGTGAAGCCTCAGCACCTCGATGTCGGTTATCAGGAGGCCCGATTTTTCAATGACGGGGACGATTTCGCTCAAGGCCGGGACATAGCCGCCGGGAAAGATGTATCGGGCGATGAAGGGATTCGTGAACCCCGGCCCCGCCAGCCTGCCGATGGTGTGAAGAAGGGCGACGCCGTCACTTTTCAGGCAGTCGTTCACCTTCTTGAAGAAGGTCGGATAGTTGGGAAGACCGACATGCTCGAACATCCCGACAGACACGATGCGGTCGAAGGTTTCGTTGAGGAGGCGATAATCGAGAAGCCGAAAGGAAACCTCGCCGCCGGTCTTCCCGCCGCCGGTCTTGGCGGCGCTCGCGCTCGCATAACGCTCCTGCTCATCGCTCAAAGTTATGCCTAAGACCTTCGCCCCGTGCTCTTTTGCGAGGTGCAGCGAAAGCCCGCCCCACCCGCAGCCAATGTCGAGCACGCTGAGCCCCGGCTTCAGGCGGAGCTTTCGCGCGATGTGGCGCTTCTTTGCGAGCTGGGCCTCGTCCAGCGTTTCGGTCCCCTTCTCGAAATAGGCGCACGAATACTGCCTGTCCTTGTCGAGGAAAAGCTCATAGAGGGAGCCTGGCAAGTCATAATGGCGGCTGACGTTTTCCTTCGATTTGCCGGGGTCGTTCGATTGCCGGACGAAGCGCGTCCTGCGCCTGACGACGTCGGCAAGGCGCATCCAGCCCGGAAAGTCGCCCCGGCCGAGATTGCTCGCGAAAAGGCTCAAGAGATCGTAGAGGGATCCGGCCTCCATCTCGACGCGCCTGTCCATGTAAGCTTCGGCGAAGGCGAGATGAGGATCGAGCAGGAATGCGCGCTGAGCTTTCGGGTCATTGAAACGGATCGCGACAAGTTTTCCGGACCCGTCGCCGAAAGCGTGCGTCTCTCCCTTTGCGTCCCGCACGCGCAAATTCCCGGTGCGAACGACGGCCCTCAGAACCACTCGAATCGGCCAGGAAAAGGACGGTCCATGGAGGTCAAGTTCATGGGTTAAACCTTCTGCCATCGCAATGACCCGCACTGCGTCGCGCGCCAGCATTATACGTTATGAAGCGACGCGGCGCTCAATGATCCCAATGGCTTAATATTGGCGCCAAGACATTGTTCCAAATAAAATAGCCGGGGTCCAAATAAAATAGCCGGACTGCTTTGTGATTTGTCAAAGTGCAGGGCTCAGGAGACGACTTAACATGCAACATCAGGTCTAAGAACAGGTCTTCCCATGCAAAACCTTCACCTTGAACAGAAAGATTGGATCAACATCCTTGACCATATCGCGCGGTCGGAGAATGCCCACAAGGTCACGATAGAGATTATCCGTGAGGATCTGGGCGCGCAGAAGGAAGTCGAGGACGTTACGCTTCACGGCTTGAGCTACGACCCGAAAGGCTCCGTCATCGCAATCCGCGCCGGCGCCGTAGAGCATATGATCCACCACCCAGCCGGCATCGAAATCGCGCACGCAGGCACGGACTTGATCTGCCTGGAGGTGATCGGCTCGGACGGAGCGAGGCATCTGATCTCGTTCCTGCCGCCGCTGCATCTGCCGGATCTTCTGCTTCCGGCTTACCGCTGAGCAAGGTTTGCCGTTCGCGGGTCAACCCCGACGCTTCGCGAGAGAAACAGCGTTGGCCGGCAGGAGGCGATCTTGCCGGCCAAACTGCTTTTGACGGCCGGTTTCGATCGACCATCGCTTACAGTTTTTTTCTTCGTTTCTCGTCTCCGTCTCCGATTTTCGTCATCCCTGTAACCTGCGGAACAGCGGTCCCGACCCCATCGTGAGAAGGTGATCCTCGAAAGCAAGTGAGCTTTCCGATCAAACAACCGGAAGCAAGAGGACACACAATGTCGCAGACCAATCATCAAGAGCACGGCAATCACGGTTCAAGCGACTATGGCCACGGCTTGAGCGACGGCGACAAAGGCTCGCATGACAGCGGCTCGCACGGCAACCAGTATGGCGGCGATCACAACAGCGGCTCTCACCATGACGGCGGCTCGCACGACGGCAACGGCTATAGCGGCGATCACAACAGTGGCGGTAGCTATGACAGTGGCGACCACCATGGCAGCTACGCCAACGGCGGACATGGTGGCGCCAACCAGGAGGGCGGCTACGGCGACGGCGGACATGGATGGGGCGACAGCTACGGCAGCGGAGGCCACGATAGCGGCGGCTGCGATCACGGCGGCGGCTGGGAATACTCCCAGGGATAACGGGGAATGCCTTCGGGACTGAACATTTCGTCACCATAAACATAAGCGACGGCTTTACCGCTCGTCGCTTTGGAACTTGGCTCAAGCCGCCGAAAGGGAGCTTGAGCCAAGGTCGTTTTAAGAACTGCGCTTCCGATCGCAGCTAGCCTTCCAGCTCAAGCAACCCGCGCTTCTCCATAAGCGGCTCGACAGAAGGGTCGCGGCCTCGGAAGGCTCGATAGGCCTCATCCGGCTTCATGGCCCCGCCGGAGGCGTAGACGAACCTTCGAAGCCGTTCCGCAACGTCCGGGTCGAAGATGTCGCCCGCTTCCTCGAAAGCCTGGAAGGCGTCAGCCTCCATCACCTCCGCCCAAAGATAGGTGTAGTAGCCCGCCGCATAGCCGCTACTCGCGAAGATATGTTGGAAATGAGGCGGCCGATGTCTCAGCGCAATCGCGTCGGGCATGCCGATCCGCGCCCTGAGGTTTTGTTCGAAGACGGCGGTGTCCAGGGCGTCCTGCGAATCCGCCTCGTGGATGTCGAGGTCGAAGAGCGCCGAGGCCGTATACTCAGCTGTTGCGAAGCCCTGGTTGAATTTCCGCGCCGCGTGCAGTTTCTCGATGAGGCTTTGAGGGATTGGCTCTCCTGTCTCGGCATGGCGCGCAAAACGATTCAAGACCTCGGGCTTCAACAGCCAATTCTCGAAAAGCTGAGACGGCAGTTCCACAAAATCGCGGTCGACGCTCGTGCCCGAAAGGCTCGCGTAGGTGACATCCGACAAAAGGCCGTGCAGAGCATGACCAAACTCGTGGAAGAGCGTTCTCGCGTCGTCGAGACTTAAAAGCGTCGGAGCGCCCTTCGTGAAGTTCAAGACGTTCACGATGATGGGGAGCACGTCCCCGTCCAGCCGCTCCTGTTTGCGAAAAGCGCTCATCCAGGCGCCGCTTCGCTTCGAGGACCTTTGGAAATAGTCCCCCATGAAAAGGGCGATCGCCCTGCCCTCGCGGTTCGACGCCTCCCAGACGCGCACGTCCGGGTGATAGACCGGCACGTCAAAGCGTTCCTTGAAGCTCAGTCCGAAAAGCCGGCCCGCGGCGTCGAACGCCGCCTCGATCATGTTATTCAGCTCGAAATAGGTCTTCAGCGCCGCCCCGTCGATGTCGAACTCGGCGTTGCGGCGCTTCTCGGCGTAGTGATGCCAGTCCCAGGCGGCGAGCGGCTCGTTATGGCCTTCAGCCTGCGCAATGTTTTCCAGCGTTTCCCGCTCCTGATCGGCCTTGAGCCTGGCTCCGCGCCATACTCTTTCCAAAAGCTCGCGGGCGGAGTTGGGCGTCTTCGCCATGACGTCGTCGATCTGGTAATCCGCGTAAGTCGTAAAGCCCAGGAGCTTTGCATGCTCCGCGCGCAAGGCGAGAATTTCGCGGATGAGCGGGCGATTGTCAGCCGCCGCATCCTCGCCGCGCGCGATGTAGGCTTCGTAGGCCTTCTTTCTGAGATCGCGCCGTTCCGAAAATTCGAGGAAAGGCTCGATGCTGGCGCGCGACAGAGTGACGACGTACTTGCCGGGAAGACCGCGATCCTGCGCGGTTTGCGCCGCCGCCTGCCTGACAAAGTCTGGCAGGCCCTTCAGATCCTCCTCGCCGTCAAGGACAAGCTGGAACGACTTCTCCGCCGCGAGCACATTCTGCGCGAACGCAGTATGCAATTCGGACAGGCGCGCTCCGATCTCGGTCATGCGCGCTTTTCCGGCATCATCGAGAAGAGCGCCGGCGCGGATAAATCTCTTATAACATCTCTCCAGGAGCCGGTTTTGCTCCGGCGTCAAGCCAAGCGAGCCGGACGCTTCGTAAAGCGCCTTGACCCGCTCGAAAAGCGGTTGGTTCGTCAGGATCGCCATGCCGTGCTTGCTCAGCAGGGGCGCGATTTCGCGCTCGATTTTCTGACGCTCGTCATTCGTGTCCGAGGAGGCGAGATTGAAGAAAACCGAGCTGACCTTTTGGAGGCCGCGGCCGGCTCGCTCAAGCGCTTCGATGGTGTTCGCAAAGGTCGGCGCTTCGCCATTCCTGGCGATTTCATCCACCTTGGCGAGATGCCGCCTCATCGCTTCATGGAAGGCCGGAATGTAGTCCTCGTCGCGAATCGCGTCGAAGGGCGGCGTCTCAAACGGGGTTTCCCAGTCTTGGAGCAGGATCGTTTCAGCGGACACGCTCAGTCCTTTCGTTCATGCGATCTGGCCTCCGGCGCAAACCGGACCGACCTCATTAAGTACAGCCCACGGAAAACCCTGTCTCGCTTGACAGCGAGTCTCCCAGGATTTGCCGCGGATAAGCGTACGAGCGCCTTATTGACCCTCGTACGGCTTTTCGACGGCAGGCTCGCTGACAGCTCACCTGAGCGCTTGTACTAAAGTCGCCGAGCGAAAGATTTCAATGAGTGCGGCAAAGCCGTTTCAATACCGGTCGCTGGAGCGATCGTGGCGGGGACGATCATAGCTTGAACGATCATCGCCAGAACGATCGTCGCTTAAACGACCCTCACGGGACCGATCTTCCCGAGAACGATCCTCCTGAGAACGATCATCCTGAGAACGATCATAGCTCGAATGACTGTGGCTGGAACGATCGTAGATGTCAGAGATTTTCTCCGGCTGCCAACATTCGCTCGTCGTATCGCAGACAGCGCCAGTATACCGATTTTCGTGCCGGGAATTGCCGAGATCCTGGTAGCGAAATCCCCATAACAGGAAAACAACCAGCGCTCCGATGAGAACATTTCTAGCCATCGAGCCGACAAAATATACTATGGCGACCACCGCCAGAATAGCGATGAGCTTGTCATAATGGTCGTTAACAAGAGGAATACTGCGGAAGTAGTCGAAGATATCTTGAACAACTGTGGGATTATCGTGCATGAGAACCGCCTCGCGTTTATGATCTCGTTTTGAAGGGAATGAAGCTTTGTGAGCAAATTTTGGCGAACGCATGCTGGCCAGCAGGTTTTCCCCGGCGCTCAACAAAAAGACGCGCGCCTTCCCGGGCGGGCGAAGGCTTTTGGTTAATTATGAGAGGTTGAAGCCTTTGTCGATCCGGCTTGCGCTTCGCTTTGGGGCGAGGGCGTGCGCCGTCAGACCCGCCGGCGCACAGCATATCCATAGGGGATGGGCCAGTCCGACTCGGCGCCCAAAGCGCGCTCTGCGTTCACCGCAAAATAAGGATCGCGCAAGAATTCTCGCCCGATGAGCACGAGATTGGCGTCGCCGCCCGTGACGATCTGGTTCGCGTATCCGGCGTCGGTGATGAGGCCCACGGCGCCCGTCCTGATGTCGGCCTCGTTGCGAATGCGCCGTGCGAAGGGAACCTGATAGCCCTTCTGTATCGGGATTTTCGCGTTCGGAACAAGTCCGCCCGAGGAGACATCGATCAAATCGACGCCAAGCGGCTTCAGGCGCTTCGCAAGCTCCACCGACTGCGTATCGTCCCAGCCGCCCCCCACCCAGTCGGTGGCTGAAATGCGAACGAAAAGTGGAAACGCCTCCGGCATGATGGCCCGGAGCCGTTCCGCAACCTGCAAGACGAGCCGCATGCGGTTTTCGAGCCCGCCGCCATACTCATCGTCGCGCTCATTCGATAGCGGCGACAGGAACTCGTGCAGGAGATAGCCATGCGCCGCGTGGATCTCTATGACTTTGAAGCCCGCCTTGAGCGCGCGCCGCGCCGCCGCTTCGAAGGCCGCGATCACAAGCTCAATGCCCTTTTTGGTAAGCGCGACCGGCGTCGGACTGTCGAACCCGAACGCAATCGGGCTCGGGCCGACCACCTGCCAGCCGCCCTGTTCCGGCTTCAGCGCCGCGCCGCCGTTCCACGGCGCATCGCAACTCGCCTTACGCCCGGCATGCGCAAGCTGAATGCCCGCCGCCGCGCCCTGGCTGTGGACGATCCGCGCGATGCGCGCCAGCGGCTCGATATGCTCGTCGGACCAGAGCCCCACATCCTTCGGCGTGATGCGCCCTGTTAACCACATTGTATTAACGCTCAGCGCGGCGAACGAGGGGCAAGTTTTGGGCACGCCGCGCTAGATACAATGGCGTTTATCCAACTTTGTGCCAGCCTCACTTCTTCGTTCGAGCGTACAATTTCAAATCAAATTCGTGCTTTAGACCAAGATGCACCTGATACGCCTTCGCATCTGCGTTAAAACGGACCCGAGGTTCCAAATAGTGCCAGATGTACTTACTTCCAGCGCCTCGACCACCAGTCGCAAGGTAGCCAATAACTGAGAAATCGAAGAGCGCCTCTAAGGCTTTCTGGGGGGTCTCTCCATCATCGAATATCGTCTTTCGCTCAGCCCAGACGGAATCAAACTCGTCACGAGAGAACTTTACGTTAGTTAAACCCTTGAGTACTTCAAAATAGCGCTCATAGGACTTAGAGTGCTTGTGCAGTTCATCCTCTAATTCCTGCATGAAGTATCTGGAATACTCTTCTTCGGCCCCACGGACGAGTTCATTATCAAACCCAGCAACATTCGGAGCGCGATGAAAGGCACGAAGCACTTCATTACAGTAATGAATCATATCTCTCGGTCTTAGAAAGCCGCGCTCGCATATGAAATCATACTTAGCCTGGAAGCGAGCCATTTGCCTGGACTCATTGAACAGATGATTCCAATTGGCGCTTGGCCCCAGTACTTCTTTGAAACGGCGTTCCATCAGCTTTTTTATACAGTGCGGTCCGTCGTCTTTAATCCATTTAATTTCAGAAAGTTGATCTTGCGTCAGCTTATTTTTATCCTCAAATCTGAGAACATGCCAAATGTCGTCCCTAAGGAGGACGATAACTCCACAATGAATTCCGTTTCTTCGCATCTGTTCATTGGTGGACTTCGCGGCCCTGATCAAACCAATTAGTCTCTGCAAATATTCCGAATTTCTTGGGTCGAAGCCAATGTCTAGCTCATCAAAGCAGATGTAGAAACGATAGTTCGGTGTCATGCAACGCATTAACGCCTCAAGTACGTTCCTGTTAACTTCTGAATAAAACTTGGGTAATTTTTCGATATCGATGGTCTTAGCCTCGCCACTCAAACCCCAGAAATTCAGCCGGCCTGATATCTTCAGCTTCTGACCAGGCGTAAATATTCGTGTAAGAGCTGGATCTGTAGACCCGTAACTGTCACGAACAAACCTTTCTATATCCAGCAATGCATCTTGCGCATCTGATTCAGGAGGAATGATAGAACGATCTTTAAGCATTAATTTACAAAGCATCATAGAAATAAAATATTTCCAGCTTTCCCGATAACACTCCTCATCAGGAACCCCAGATTGCTTCTGCTGGCCATGATGCTCCCAAGGATAGTCTGAAAAAACGAACCCAAGAGAGCGATTCTTCTGATCACCGTCCGAAGTTATTCTCTTAAAAATCGCTGACTTTCCTGCACCTTTACGACCTATGATGATTGTACGGCTGAGGTTGATTGCATTCTTGTATGCTTCGTGATCCTCGAAGGCTGCGAGAAGCATGCCGTCGTTGCTGGCATCAATTCCACCAAATGTTGTTACTTCTTTCAACTTTTCTATGAGTAGAGACATTGAGCAATCTCTTGAAAAAGTGCATTTCTGGAGCGCTTAGATAGACCCGTTCTTAGATAGACCCGTTAATGCCTCCCGACAACAGGCACGAGCAGCAGAAAGAGGACGACCCAAACCTTGCAGCGGATTAACCTATTTGAGTCGATCTAAATGCACATATGCGCCTTGCCAAGCGGCCTCGCGCGCGATTTCAGGGCGAAGTCATTAATGACGCCAGAGGCTAATCCGCCTGCACGCCGCGAAGAATGCGCAGGATGATGATTTCCTGGTCCTGCAGGCGATAAAAAATGCGGTATGGCAATCGCGCCGGCACGATCCTGTAAACATCGGTCTCGTCCGTAGCGCGGCCAAGACGCGGCAAGCAGGCAAGATTTTCAATCAAGCTTTGGGTTGCGGCGATCACGTCTTCCGCTGCCGCAGCGTTCCCTGCGGCGGCGTGATCGTAAATGCCATCGAGTTGCAACAGCGCGCGGCGGGTATAGCGAATCCTCATGACAGACCGTACCGCCGCTTCATCGCGGCGATATCCTCTTCGCTCGCGATCTCTCCGCGCTCGACCTCGGCAAGCGCTTCGCCGATCTCGCTTTGCTCTTCATCCGTCAGCCTGTAAACGCCTCCGCGAACGGCGAGCTGTAGAAGCAGCTCGCCCGCGCGATCCTGTTCTTCATCGGAGACCTTACGGATCGCTTCGATGCCTTTTTCGAGGAGCTTGGTCATCTCGAATTTATAGCACTACGCAGCGCCGTCCAAAAGCAGGAGATTCGCCTTGCCAATTGCCGCAGCCCGCGCGATGGACAGAGCGAAATTCGGAGGCGACAAAAGTGACGAAGCCAAAGCTTCTGATGACGCGGGTGCTAAGCCCGGCCGTCATAGAACGCGCGCGCCGCGATTACGATCTGGATCTGAACGAAGACGATCACATCATGGGCGCGGACGAGTTGGTCGCGCGCTGCGAGGGCAAGGATGCGGCGCTCATCACGCTCACCGAGAAGTTCACGGCCGACGTAATCGGCCGGCTGCCGCCCTCGCTGCGCGTAATCGCCACCTACTCCGTGGGCTTCGAGCATATCGACCTCGCTGCGGCCAAGACGCGCGGCATCCGCGTCGCCAACACGCCTGACGCCGTGACCGTCGCCACGGCCGAGATCGCGATGCTGCTCATCCTCGGCGCCGCCCGACGCGCGCCAGAAGGCGAGCGGCTGCTGAAGGACAAGAAATGGGGCGGATGGCAGCCCATGCAGCTTCTCGGGCATAGGCTCGACGGAAAGCGTCTCGGCGTCTTGGGGCTAGGCAAAATCGGACAGGCGATCGCGAAACGCGCCCGCGCGTTCGACATGGAGGTACATTATTATAGCCGCCGCCGTTGCAGCGCCGAACAGGAGCAGGGCGCGATCTACCACGACACGCTCGACGGCTTGCTTGGCGTGAGCGACGTGCTGTCGATCAGCGCGCCATCGACGCCCGAGACGCGCGGCTGCATCAATGCTGCGGCGCTGGCGAAGCTCCCGCGAGGCGCCATTGTGGTGAACACAGCGCGCGGCGATCTCATCAACGACGCCGATCTGATCGCGGCGCTGAAGTCCGGCCACGTCGGCTATGCGGGCCTTGATGTATACAAGGGCGAGCCGAACATCCACCCCGGCTATTATGAGCTGGAAAATGTTTTCCTCTTGCCGCATATGGGCACATCCGCGATCGAGGCGAGGAACGAGATGGGTTTCGCCGCACTCGACAATATCGACGCCGCGCTTGCAGGCCGGGAACCGCCTTCCGCGCTCGTTTGATCGCGCGCCTAAACGACGAAGTGGGTCCGCTGCATCGAAAGCCTGCATAAACCTGTGAAAACCGTCAGGCGTTTGTTACTATGTCAAGAAGTAACACCGAGGGACACCAGATGGCGTCTTCCCCTACGACGAGCCTGAAGCTTGAGGCCGGCCTTAAGGAACGGCTTCACCGCCTAGCGACGGCGCGCCGCCGCTCCTCGCACTGGCTTATGCGCGAAGCCATCGAGCAGTATGTCGCGCGCGAAGAGGCTCGCGAACGGCTGAAAGAGGATGCGCTGACCGCATGGGCGGACTATGAGCGCGCCGGCAGGCACGTCACAGCCGCCGAGGCGGATGCATGGCTGGAGCGTCTCGAAGCAGGTGAGGACGCGGAGCCGCCCATGCCGCATGAGTAACTCATGCCGCACTTGATCTGGACGCCGCCCGCCTTGCAGGACATGGCCCGGCTTCATTCTTTCCTTGCGCCGAAAAATCGGGATGCCGCGAGGCGCGCGGTTCGCGCCATCCGTCAGGGCGTGCAAACGCTTGGCGCCCATCCGGGAATTGGGCATCCCATCGAAGACATGCCGCCGGAGTTTCGCGACTGGTTCATTCCGTTCGGGCAAAGCGGCTATGTTGTGCGCTATCGCTTTGATAGCGGCGTTGTCGCAATCCTGGCAGTTCGTCACGGGAAGGAGGCGGGATATTAGAATCCAATGCCTGATGGCGATGATCAGGTTGAAATCGCAGCAGATCACCGCTTCGGGACAATAAATTTACTTGTGTCCCGCCGTAAATTGCGGAAGTTGCGCCATCGGCTTCGATCCGGATGAGAGCACTATGCCAGACCTCCTTCTCGAACTTTTCTCAGAAGAAATTCCGGCCCGCATGCAGGCGCGCGCGGAAGCGGATCTTGCGCGCATGATGACGGAGGCGCTGACCGGGGGCGGGCTCAAGATCGGCGCGACAAAGACATATTCGGGGCCGCGCCGCATCGTGTTCATCGCCGAGGGCTTGCCGGCGCAATCGGCGGCGACGGTCGAGGAGCGGAAAGGGCCGCGCGCCGGCGCGCCGCAAAAGGCGGTTGAGGGGTTCCTAAGGGCCGCCGGGCTGAAGAGCCTTGACGAATGCCAGATCGTGAAAGATCCGAAGGGCGATTATTACCTCGCGCGCTCGGAGAAGCCGGGACGGAGCGCGCCGTCCATCATTGCCGAGGCTGTGCCCGAGATCGTGCGCAAATTTCCCTGGCCGAAATCCATGCGCTGGGGAGCGGGCCGCATACGCTGGATCAGACCTCTGCATTCAATCCTCTGCCTCTTCGAGGACAAGCCGGTCGAGTTCGAGGTCGACGGGATCAAGAGCGGCGGCGCTACCTATGGCCACCGCTTCCTCAGTGGCTCAAAAGTCACGCAGCCGAAATCGATTACAATCTGTAAAAACTCAGACTATGCCGAAGCACTTTTGCACGCTAAGGTTGTAGTTGCAGGAGCCAATCGAGCAAACGACATCCTTGAGGGCGCGCGTCATGCAGCCTCGGATGCTGGGCTCGCTCTTGTTGAAGACCACGGGCTGCTGGCTGAGAATGCGGGGCTCGTCGAGTGGCCCGTGGTCCTTTCAGGCGCTTTCGATGAGAGTTTCCTCGATGTGCCTGAAGAAATCCTTATGACATCCATGAAAGCGCATCAAAAATGTTTTTCCTTGCGCGATAGGACGTCTGGAAAACTTGCCAATCGGTTTGTTCTTGTTTCGAACCTCGCGGCGCAGGACGGCGGAAAAGCCATCATCGCCGGCAATGAGCGCGTGATTCGCGCACGGCTCTCCGACGCCAGGTTCTTCTGGCGGAACGATCTGGGCCGCCCCCTGGAAGGGTTAACGAAACTTCTGGGGCAGGTGACGTTCCATGAGAAGCTCGGAACGCAGATGGAACGTGTGGAGCGCATCAAACGCCTCGCGCGCGAGCTTGCGCCTGCGGTGGGCGCGGCTCCCGACGAGGCAGAGCGGGCCGCTCATCTCGCCAAGGCGGATCTCATGTCGGAGACCGTCGGCGAGTTCCCCGAACTTCAGGGCGTCATCGGGCGCTATATCGCGCTGGCCCAGGGCGAAAAGCCTGGCGTGGCGGACGCCATCGCCGAGCATTACAAGCCGCAAGGGCCGTCCGACGCCGCGCCGTCCAGCCAGGTTTCCATCGCGGCCGCGCTTGCCGACAAACTCGACATACTGGTCGGCTTCTGGGCCATCGACGAAAAACCGACCGGCTCGAAAGACCCCTTCGCGCTGCGCCGCGCCGCCCTCGGCGTCATCCGCATCATTCTTGAGAATGAACTGCGCCTTCATCTCATGTCGCTTTTTGAAGCAGGAAGCACATTGTTCTCCCCTTCGGCCGGGGGACTTGTGGCTTGGGGCGACGGGAAGGTTGAGCAGCGGAATGTGAACCTTCTGGAGTTCTTCGCAGACCGGCTGAAGGTTTACCTCCGCGACAAGGGCGCGCGCCACGACCTGATCGACGCCGTGTTCGCGCTGCCGGGACAGGACGACCTCGTCATGATCGTGCGCCGGGTCGAGGCGCTGGGCCGCTTCCTCGAAACGGAGGATGGGGCGACGTTGCTTGCGCTGGTGCGCCGCGCGCTCAACATCCTGAAAATCGAAGAGAAAAAAGACGCCCGCAGCTATGAAGGCGCGCCTACCGCAAAACTCCTCAAGGAAAACGAAGAAAAGGCGCTCAACGCCGCGATTGGCGAGGTGGGAAATAAGGTGAAGGCGGCTCTGACGTCGGAGGATTTCGAGGGCGCCATGGCGGCGCTCGCAAAACTGCGCGCTCCGGTGGACGCCTTCTTCGACAAGGTCACAGTTAACGCCGACGATCCCAATCTGCGGCTGAATTGGTTGACGCTGCTCGCACAAATCCGAGCGCTCACACTTCAAATCGCCGACTTTTCCAAGATCGAAGGTTGATGCCGTTAAGGCGTCGCGCTCCAGGCCATCAACGATAATATCGCCACATGCGCTGCATCGTGCGGATGACCTCGTCAGGGGGCGGAGCGAAGGGCTGAAGGTTGATGCGGACGATATTGTCGTAGCCCATCGCCCATGGCAGCCGCATGAGAAGCCGCCAGATTGGAAGTCGCCGCCAGTCCACCAGGAGCGCGCTGCCTACCGGCTGCTTCAGCTTGATGTGCAGCTCTTCCATTTCCATTGTCCGGATCGAGTAGGTGACGAGGCTGATGTCGTCGATTGCGCGCCATGCAATAAGGCCGAAACCGTCGACGAAAAGCCCATATTGGCTCGCCCCAAGCCTCGGCCTCCTCTCGGTGAACGGGAAGAAATAATAAGCCGAGCACCCCGCCAGGATCGCGGTCATGGACAACAGTTGGTAACCCCAGGTAAGCCATGCCGCAAACGTGGCGGCGGAGATCGCCGCGAGCGCGTGAAAGCGCGCCGCCTCTTTCTTGTTGTAGGGAAGGATGAACCCTTCCTGCAAATACCCCGGAAGTCCTGGACGTCGCGCCATTGAGCCGGTCTCGATAAACTCTTCTACAAACAAACTAACACGCCCCGCCGGAAATCCCGCCCCATCGCCGCGAGTTCGAAGGGGATTTTCGGCGGATAAGGCCTACTAAGCTATTGAATCTAGTACAGCTTATCCGAGACAAGTTCGCTTGAGAGCGCGCGCCGAAGTGAGCGCGACCTTGCCTCGGGCCGTACTAGCGGCATGAGGTGGTTCAGCGGCCAGTCTGCGCCCGGTGCCTCAGAAGATGGTCGGCAAGAACGAGCGCCATCATGGCTTCGCCTACCGGAACCGCACGGATCCCGACGCAAGGATCGTGCCTGCCCTTCGTCAGAATGTCCGTCTCATGCCCCTCGGCGTCAATTGTCCGCCGGGGCGTGAGGATTGACGATGTCGGTTTGACGGCGAAACGGGCGACGATGGGCTGGCCTGTCGATATCCCCCCCAGGATGCCGCCCGCATGGTTTGCGAGAAAAATGGGCTTTCCGTCGGGCCCCATGCGCATTTCATCGGCATTTTCCTCGCCCGAAAAAGAGGCGCAGGCGAAACCGTCGCCGATCTCGACGCCCTTGACGGCGTTGATGCTCATGAATGCGGCGGCGATATCCTGGTCGAGCTTGCCGTAGATCGGCGCGCCGAGCCCCGCGCCGACGCCTTCTGCGACAACTTCAACGACAGCGCCGCAAGACGACCCCGCCTTGCGAACGCTGTCGAGATAGGCGACCCAGCGCTCGACGCTCGCGTGGTCCGGCGAGAAGAACGGGTTGCGATCCACCTCCGCCCAGTCCCAATTCGCGCGATCAATCGTCTCCGTTCCAAGCTGAGTGAGCGCCCCGCGAATGGTGACGCCCGGCAGGACCTTCCGCGCCACGGCGCCCGCAGCGACGCGCATCGCGGTCTCGCGCGCGGACGAACGGCCGCCGCCGCGATAATCGCGAATGCCGTATTTCTGGATATAGGCGTAGTCGGCATGGCCGGGGCGGAACTTGTCCTTGATGTCCGCATAGTCCTTCGAGCGCTGATCCTGGTTCTCGATCAGGAGCGCGATCGGCGTGCCCGTCGTGACCTGGACGCCCGCGTCATTGGGAAAGACGCCTGACAGGATTTTGACCTTGTCCTCTTCCTGCCGCTGCGTCGTGAAGCGCGACCGTCCCGGCCGCCTTTTGTCGAGGTAGGGCTGGATGTCGCCCTCGGTCAACGGAATGCCGGGCGGGCAACCGTCGATCACGCCGCCAATGGCGGGCCCATGGCTTTCGCCCCAGGTCGTGACGCGGAACAAATGACCGAACGTATTATGGGACATGCCTATGCGGCCCCATCAAAGCCATGTCAGTGTCTCGCCTTCAATCATGAGCACCTTATCCTGCGGGGCGTCAAGTTCGATGATCTGGGCAGGCGGCAGCTTGAGGAAGTAGCCGCGGACGCAGCGCGCCGTCCCGAAATGCGCGACGACCACGGTGTCGGACGTCACGCTTTCGAGCCACCGCGCAATCGCCGGGTACACATCGCGGTAGCATTCGCCGCCGGGCGGCGCCACGTTCCAGCGGTCGGCCTGCCGCCGCACATAGGCCTCGGGGTCGAGGGCCTCGATTTCCGGCCAAGTCAGTCCAGACCACGCGCCAAAACTGAGTTCCTTCAAGCGATCGTTCAGGCGATAACCGTCCATGGGCAGACCCATGCTATCGCGCACGATCTCCATGGTTTGACGCGCCCTCAAAAGGGGGCTCGCGATAAAATCGAACCGGTCTTTGTCGCCGATGAGCTCAGCGAGGAGGCCGCCATTGCGGCGCGCTTGCTCGCGGCCCTTCTCGTTGATGGGAAGATCGAGCGTGCCCTGGACGCGCTTGGCGGCGTTATAATCGGTCTGGCCGTGCCTCAAGAAGTAGATCACCGGCATGGGGCGCGCCGTCAACGCTTGCAAGAAATGCTGACGCGGGCCTGCGCATCGTTAAGATTGGTTTCCATCAGGTTGATCTCGCACTCGACATCCTGGCTGCGGAAAACCTTTCGCTCGCCAAATGACAGGCCGAAACCCTGACGGTTGACAGCGACGCGGACCTGCCGCGACCCTACGGACTGAAGCGAGAGCTTCACCCCGATCTCGTCATATTGCTTTTCCTGGTCCTTCTTTAGCATGACGTTATCGTAGAAAACGACAGCTGAAGGTTCGGTTTTTTTCTCCTGCGATACGGTGATCGCAGCGTTATTGGCGGCGGCTTGCTGCGTTACGGGTCCCGATGCTGGCGCAGGCATCGAAGCAAGCTGCGTCTGGCACCTATTGAACTGGTCCGACGCCATTGCCAAAAGCTGACGAAGCTGGGCGATGTCAGCGCTTGCTGCGCCGTCCATCCGGCTCCTGTCTTCCGAGAGCTTGGACTTTACGGCTTCGACGGAAGCCTGGACAATCTTGATCTGATCCATCGTCGAGCTTTGCGTCTGAGGATGCCCCTCCTGCGCCTTGACGCTAGCCGCCAGAGCGCGAACCTCCTCCAAAATCGCCTTCGAGACCTTCGGCTCCGGCCCCTGAAGATTCGCGATCGCCGAACGCATTTCCTCGGCTACGGCGCGCCGCAAACTCGGCTCCTGCGACTGGAGGGAGGAAGCAATCCCGTGAACCTCGTCAAGGAGCGCCTTGGGCGCTTTAGGTTCCGCATTCTGCGAGGACGCCATGGCAGTGCGGACTTCGTCGCCAAGAGCGTGCTGCAATCCCGGCCCTTGCGCCTGAATGGCCGCGCTGAGGGCATGAATCTCGTCGATAAGAGCCTTGGGCGTCTTCGGCTCCTGTTTCTCGGCCTTGGCGCCGAGCGCACGTATCTGCTCGCGAATCTCCTGAAGCGCCTCCGTATAATCCGGCGCGGGCTGCGTGGAGCTTGGCCGTTCTGTCGCCGCGGACGCCGCCGCCGTGGTCTTCAGGCCATCCTGCTTCAGCACATCGATCTGGCTTGAGAGACCTTTAATCTCATCCAGAACAAGCTTTGTCCCTGAGTCGCTGTCGGCGGCGGCGCTCGCCTTGACGGCGGCGAGCGCTTCAACCTGCTTCGCAACGGCGCGAATATCGTCGAGGACGGGCTTCAACGAAACCGCGCTGCCGCCGCCGGAGGGAATTATCGCCTGGGCGTTTGAGATGTGAGCTTTGATTTCATCCAGATTTCCACGACCGGCGGAGTAGCCTGCATAGAATCCTGTCGCTCCCGCGGCTACGAACGAGACGGTCGCCGTCGCCGCGAGAAAAACAAGCGCCTTGAACGGTTCCATGGAATAAGCCAGCCCTCAATGCCGCCCAGGTCGGCATTCCCAAAATGATTTTCTTTTTGTTCTGATGATTTCAGCTATTCGATGGCTGAACGACGGCGATATCTGGGGCATCCTCAGCTTTCATGCCCACAATGTGATAGCCGGCATCGACGTGATGCACCTCTCCGGTGACGCCGCGGGAGAGGTCGGAGAGAAGATAAACCCCGGCGCCGCCCACCTCTTCGATGGAGACCGTTCTGCGCAGCGGCGAGTTGTATTCGTTCCACTTCAGGATATAGCGGAAGTCGGAAATTCCCGACGCGGCGAGCGTCTTGATCGGGCCTGCGGAGATGGCGTTCACGCGAATCTTCTGCCTGCCGAGGTCTTCGGCCAGATATCGCACGCTCGCTTCCAGCGCGGCCTTGGCGACCCCCATCACGTTGTAATGGGGCATGACTTTCTCGGCGCCGTAATAGGTCAGCGTCAAAAGCGAGCCGCCATTCGCCATCAGCTTTTCCGCGCGCCTGGCGATGGCCGTGAACGAATAGCAGGAAATCATCAGCGTTTTCGTGAAATTGTCCGCCGTCGTATCGATGTAGCGGCCGTCCAGCTCTTCCTTGTTCGAGTAGGCGATCGCGTGCACGACAAAATCGAGACCGCCCCAGTTCGATTTCAAAGTCTCGAACACAGCGTCGACCGAGGCGTCGTCGGCGACATCGCAAGGCAGGACAAGCTTCACGCCGGCCTCAGCGGCGAGCGGGATCACTCTCTTCTTCAGGGCTTCCCCTTGATAGGTGAAAGCCAGCTCAGCCCCTTGATCAGCGGCCGCCTTCGCGATCCCCCAGGCTATCGACCGATTGTTCGCTATGCCCATGATAAGGCCGCGTTTTCCGCTCATCAACGATGCTGTTTGGACCACGTTCTCTCCCCGCTCGTAACGGTGATGCATCCTACACATTAAGACAACTCAGTAAAGCGCGAGCTTGGACCCGCCACGATATCTTGAAGCAGCCCAGCTCTGCGCTCTGCCGGCGACGAATTCGATACACGCCCGCTTCTCTTCGCGATAGGATGCGCCTCCGCGATGAAATGTCCGACCCCAAAACCAGGGCTTAACGCATGATAGCCAAAACCGAAGCAGAGGATTTCACCGAGGCGTCGAACCCCGAAGCTCTCTTCAACCAATGGTTCGACGAGGCCGAACGAGCCGAGATCAACGACGCCAACGCCATGACGCTGGCGACTGTGGACAAGAGCGGGATGCCGAACGCTCGCGTGGTTCTTCTCAAGGGCTTGGACGCCCGCGGCTTCGTGTTCTACACCAATATCGAGAGCGCAAAGGGCCTGGAGCTTCAGGCGCATCCGAAAGCCTCGCTTTGCTTTCACTGGAAGTCGCTCAAGCGCCAGGTTCGCATCCGGGGAACGACGGAACTCGTGAGCGCCGCAGAGGCCGACGCCTATTACGCCTCGCGCCCCATGGGAAGCCGCGTCGGCGCCTGGGCCAGCCAGCAGTCGCGGCCGCTCGCCAGCCGCGCCGAACTCGCCGAAGCGGTGGCGCGCTTCGAAAAGGAGTTCCAGGGCATGAACCCCGCGCGCCCGCGCTACTGGTCTGGATTTCGCGTCATAGCCCTTGAGATCGAGTTCTGGGCTGATCGGCCGCACCGCCTTCACGACCGCGTTTCTTTCACGCGGGAAAACGCGGACATGCCCTGGAAGAAAACACGGCTTTATCCGTAATAGGTTACAGAGGCGGCCCAAGGCGTTCGTGCGCATAGCCGCGTCAGATTGACTAATTAAAAATCAGGCTGGCTGCACCTTGAGCATTTGCCGCGTTGTGTTGGCGCGCTTTTATGCATATGCTTCTTCGGGTTGCACGCATCCTAGCCAGGATTTCCCATGAAGCTGATTACCGCCATCATCAAGCCGTTCAAGCTCGATGCGGTGCGCGAGGCGCTCGCCAGCGCCGGCATCGACGGCATGACCGTCACCGAGGTCAAGGGCTATGGCCGCCAGAAGGGCCATACCGAAATCTACAGGGGCGCAGAATATTTGGTTTCGTTCGTGCCGAAGGTGCGAATCGAAGTCGCGGTTCCCGATGAGGCGGTCGACAAGGTCGTCGAGACCATCGCGGAAACTGCGCGGACCGGCGAGATCGGCGACGGCAAGATTTTCGTCATGCCGATCGATCATGCGCTGCGCATCCGGACGGGCGAAGGCGATAGCGACGCCCTCTGACCGGGCCGCTACCTAAAAAGCTGAGGGTAAGATGAAAGTACAGGGATTGGCGCGGCGACGCGGCCAAGGGCTTTGGGCTGCGCCGTTGATTCTCTTCGGCGCAACGCCTGCATGGGCGCAAAACTCGGGCATCGACGGCGCGGACACGGCATGGATGCTGGTGGCGACCAGCATCGTGCTGATGATGACCATGCCGGGGCTGGCGCTTTTCTACTGCGGAATGGTGCGGAAGAAAAACGTGCTCGCCACCATGGCGCAGAGCTTCGCCGCCGCGGCGGTCGTTTCGATCCTCTGGATGATTTTCGGCTACGGCCTCGCGTTTACCGGCGACGGCGCATTTATCGGCGCCTTCGACCGGATCTTCCTCTCCGGGATCACGATGACGTCCGTCAGCCCGTTCGCGAAGACGATCCCCGAAAGCCTGTTCATGATCTACCAGATGACGTTCGCGATCATCACGGTCGCGCTCGTCGCGGGCTCGGTGGCGGAGAGGATGCGGTTTCCCGCCTTCATGCTGTTTTCGATCCTGTGGCTGGCCTTCGTCTATGTCCCGATTGCGCACTGGGTATGGGGCGGCGGGTTCCTCGCGAGCGCGGGGCTTCTCGATTTTGCAGGCGGCACGGTGGTGCACATCAACGCAGGCGTAGCAGGACTTGTGGCGGCGCTGGCGCTCGGCAAGCGCAAGGGCTACGGCACAGAGAACCTTGCGCCCTACGATCTTTCCATGGCGGTGGTCGGCACCGGCCTTCTTTGGGTGGGCTGGTTCGGCTTCAATGGCGGCTCGGCCTATGGCGCAGGCTCGCGCGCGGCCATGGCGATTGTCGCCACGCACCTTGCCGCAAGCGCCGGCGCTCTGACCTGGGTCGGCATGGAATGGATCACGCGGGGCAAGCCGTCGGTGCTTGGCCTGATTTCGGGGGCCGTCGCGGGGCTCGGCACGGTCACGGCGGCGTCCGGCTACATCCTGCCCTGGCACGGCGCGGTGATCGGCGTGCTTGCGGGCGCGGTCTGCTTCTACGCATCGACGGAGGTCAAGCGCTGGCTCGGCTATGACGACTCGCTCGACGTGTTCGGCGTTCACGGCGTCGGCGGCATTCTCGGAACGACGCTGACCGGCGTGTTCGCGACCGCAGCCGTCTCCGTCGCGCCGGATGCGCCCAACGGCTATCCGGGCCTCCTCGAAGGAAACCCCCACCAGCTGCTGATCCAGCTTTATGGCGTCGGGGTCACCGTGGTCTATTGCGCGGTCGTGACAGGGATTATCCTTCTCGTCGTTTCGGCGGTGACGCGGTTGCGGGTGCATCCGCGATCCGAAATCGAAGGGCTCGATATCGCCGAGCATGGCGAGTTGATCCACGCTTAAGCCAAACGCCGCCCGGCGCCATCCCGGTCCAGCGAAGCGCCGAGCCGGGATCGCAAAAAGAACGACGCTTCAGTCTGTTACGATCCCGGATAAGGCTTCGCCTTTCCGGGACGACGCCAGCGGCGATCTGTTGGCAAGCTGGGCAAAACCTGTGTAAAAGCGGGCGTTTGTTCCGCTTTTGTTCACAAGAACGAATCAGCAACATCCGGCCCGCGCCCGGGCGAAGCCTTTGGACGCGCCGCCTTGTAGGTCGCCCATGTCGGCGCGTAATCGTCGTTCGCTTGCGAGCCCCAGCACTCCCAGCCGGCGCGGAGCCCCCGCGCGAAAAGCTCGACAAACGGCCCCGGCGAGCAGTCCTCGATCAGGCCATATTGCTCATCGGGCTTGCGGCTGTGCTCGCGCTTGCGCGTGGCGAGGTAGTTCACCTGACGGCGGCCGGGTGCGAGAGTGCGCGCGTGCTTGCCGCGCACCCCGAACAGCAGAAGTTCCGTGACGTTGCGGAAGTAGAAGCCGACGCCGCGCCCGTCCGGCCCGCCGTCTTTGCGGATCTTGTGCCAGACGATGTTCGACTTGTAGGCGAAGCCCCAGGCGTCCATCACGCCAAGCGCCTCGGGAAGAAGCGCGTTCGGCGTCCAGAGATACAAATGGCTGACATCCGCGGCGATCTCGGCGACGGGCAGCGCCGCAATCTCGCTGAACGTCAGCGTCGCATAGCGGGAGAGCCGCGCATGCTCCGGCGCAACCTTCCCCGTCTTGTTCTGAAAGCGCCACGGCGGATCGGCCAGGATCGCGCCGAAGCGTCGCCCCTCCATCGCCTGCAGCAGATCGTCCCTCGCGTCCTGCATCGCCCCCGACTCGCTTGGATTTGGCGTTCAGCGTAAGGTTTCCATTTTGTTCTCGCAAGCACGGCGGCGCCGTTATCCGCAACAAGCTTCGTGCTTCCCCAACGGCGCAGCCCTCTCCCTCGCAAAATCGCACCCGGCGAGCTTGCTGCGCTGAGGGTTCGCATCCTCAATGGGGAGAGCCTTGTGCGCAAACCCTCTCCCCTTGCGGGAGCGCGCAGCCGCGAAGCGGCCGGGTGAGGGGTTCCGTTGGGGAAGGCGCGAAAGCTTGCTAGATACGCGGCTTCGCGCCTTTGAGGTCGAGCGCCGCGATGAGGCCGGGCATGTCGCCGACCGGGATGATGTGATCGTTCGCAGCGTACGGCATCGGGATCTGCTCCGGCCTGAGCCTGGGATCGCGCAGGCAGATGAGCTTGCCATGCTTATCCGCGAGATCGGCCTCGGCGCGCACCCATTTTGACCCGACCGAGTTTTCGGTCCACAGCACAACGACGGCTTTCACGGTCTCGATGCGCTTTTGCAGCACATCGCGGTAAGGCTGCCCCGCGATCAGGCCGCGGTCGAACCAGACGGAGAAGCGTTTCTTCGTGAGTTCGCCGTCGAGCTTCTTGATCTTTGCGCCGTCCTTGCTCGAATAGGAGAGGAACACATCGGCTGACTGCAGTTCGGGCCGAACGGGCGCGGCGGCAAGCACGCGGTCCAGGGCGTATTCCTTGCCGTCCGGGCCGTCGATGGTCACGCGCTTGCGCCTTTGCGCGCCGAGAATGCTGCCATAGCTCATCCACACGGAGGCGTCGCCCGAGGGCGCCGCGGCGTCGGCGCGCATGTCGGGCCGCAACTCGACTTTCTCCTCATAGGGCAATTTCGGCATCGTCTCCAATGTCGAGAGAACGCTGTCGCGCAGCATGCAGAGATAGAGCGGGCCGTCGCCGCCTTTGATGAGAAAATCGATGGTGCGCGTGTGATAGTCGGCGCGGACGAACGCCTCAGCCTCAAGGCGCTTCGGCCGCAACAGCACGCCGTTCTGCCAGACGATTTCGGCGCCCTTCACTTTGGCGATGTCGCGGAAGTATTCGACGATCAGCGCAGGCAGCACATGGCGCGGAAGGAAGCCGCCAAAGTCGAAACGGAAAGCAAGAGCATCCACGTCTTCGAAATCGTGATCCGGCTGATCGGACGCCAGCAGCGCAGGAATGACCATTGCGCCGTCGCCGAGCGGATACGCCACCTGAAAGGCGATCATCGCGTCGGCGATGATGCGGCAGCGATCCGGCGGATAACAAGGCGGATGGCCGTTTGCAATGGACGGGTTCGCCTTCTTCAAGATGGCGACAAGGTCCGCCCCGCTCAGCCGCCCGCGCTTCTCCTTCGCCTCATCCGAATACATGATGGTGTAGACGCCGTAGGTGAGCCAGCGCGGATTCAGCACGTATTCGGTGAGGAAGGGCAGCATCTTGAAATGCATCACGATGCCGAGCTTGTCGAAGATGTCGAGCAGGCCGTCGCGCCCGCCCGGCCCTTCCATCGCGATGCCGTTCGCCCGGCAAATTTCGTCGAACCCCGCTTCCTTCAGAAAGTCATCCTTGGCGGCGTTCTCCTCGATGGTCTTCAGTACCTCGAACTGTGCGGGTGAGAAGCGCTCGGCCTGCTCGCCGAGCGCTTTCAGGTTCGCCCCGAACCTTTCGCGGAAGATCTCAAACTGTCTTTTGAAAGCTCCCTTGGCCTTGGCGCAAGAGAGGGAATAGAAATCGACAATATTCGGATATTTATCCTTGAGCCTGCGCAGGTCGAGATTGACGGGGAACACATCGGCTTTGTTGCCGACAAGCAGAACGGGCGCGCCGTCTCCGAAGGCGCGGACATGCTCCAGCCAATATTCGGCCTCCTCGTTTGAATTGATCTCCGAGCGGCCGGCCAGCACGATCACATAAAGACATTTCGAGCGCAGGAAGAACTGGTGCGTGGCGTGCGCCATGACCTGGCCGCCGAAATCCCAAAAATGAACGGTCAGATCATCCTTTTTGTAATCCATTACGCGGGTGAAGACGCCTGCGTCTTTTTCGATGGTCGCGTCTTTGATCGATACGCCCTTTGTCGTTCGATCCCGCGGCTCCGCCTTCTTCCCATGCAGGACGTTGATGAGAGACGTCTTGCCCACCTCGCCATGGCCGATGAAGATGGCGCGCACGCGCTTGAGTTGTTGTGTCAGCGTCCCGTCGCGCAGCGCCTTGAGATAGGCGTTGATCTCGGCCGGGCTCTGCGAAAGCTGCTCCTTGGAAAGCAGCGCCCATTGCCGCTCGATGTCCCAGTTGAATAGCCTGCCATCCAACCTGTCTTGATACCAGTCGATCCAGACCTCGAACCCAGCGTCAAGGCTTCGCAAATCGCTGCTCAATTTCTGCAAGAGGGCTTCAAACTTAGGCGGAACGGCATTCTGCCAAAGCGGTGAGGACAGCAAAGCCAACAGCCTATTATGTGGCGTTTCCTTGCTGGACTTAATCTGTTGAATATCAGCCAAGACAGCGGCGGCAACCCTGGCGGCGACGAGGCGCTTAGCCGCTCGGCGGAGGAACGGCTCGCCGCCATCGCCCGCTACTATACGAAATTCCGCTGCGCAGGCGTAGGCGGCAGCTCTGGCGGGGTCGGCGTCAACGACGTGGGCGCTGACCCTGGCGGAGACGGCGTAGCAGGCGGCTCTGGCGGAGGCGGAGGCTTGGGAGGCGGCTGTGGCGGCGCCGTCGGCACAGCCAACGGCGTCGGCGGCGAAGAAGGCTGTGTCAGCGGCGGCGTGGGCGGCGGTTCTGGCGTCACTATCAGCTTTCGTCAAGCTGTTGACGAAAGCTGGAGCTTGATAGCATCGAATGATGTCCAAGGCATTCCGGCCGCGCTCATCGGCCTTCCAATATCCGAAGGGGTTGGCATAACCGCCGGCTCGATCTGCCAAGACCGGCAGGACGCGCATCGCGGCGCGAAGCGCTAAAATCGCTTGCGCCTTCGGCGGCAGCCCCTCGAATTGCTTTATGAAATATTCGCGATCGTATTGCGTCACGCCGCGCTCCCACTTCTGCAACGGCCCGTTCATAGCCGATCCGGCTGAATTGGAAAATTGGTTTTGCTGAAGCACCGGCAATTATCGTCGCCCCGGACGGCCAAAGGCCGAGCCGAGGCCTTCACAAACTCAGCCGTCGCGTCTCTCGCGGTCCCGGGTCGCGCAAGCGGCGTCCGGGACGACGGTCGAACCTGGCAACCTCATTGGCAAGGCTTTTTTAACCATGCTTCCGCCGCGCCCGTTAACCATTCCGGGCGCAGCCTTTTCCTATACTTCCTTTGTACATCAATAACTTATCGAGCCATTCCGCCATCCTTGCGACAAGCGGCCTTTCTCGGCCAAAACGCGCGCGGATTGAACGCGAAGCGCAAAGCTGTGCTTCGCGAACCGCTAAAACATGAGCACCACCAAGCTTCCAGCGGCCCCGCATGGCCCTTTTACCAAACGAAACCAATCGTAACCCTTTTTACACCTCACTTGTTCGGCTGGTCCTGGCTTTCGGCGTGGTCGGCGGGCGGCTCGGGGCAGGGCGGACGCTGAACCATCTGGCAGAGCTTGTCGATGTTCACCGACACGCCCGGCAGCAGCGGCACGCCGATCTCGACCGGCATGTAGCCCGCATATTCGCGGTATTGATCGCAAAGACCGCCCGGCTCGATGACCTTTCGGCCAAGCGCGGAGAGCGCCGTGCCTGTGATGTCGTAGTCGAAGGAGGTGTGAAACCCGCTGAAACATCTCACCGGCGGAGCGCTCTTGTCGAGGATTGCCTTGGCGGCGGCTTCCTGTTGCTCCTTTTTTGGCGGCGGCGCGGCTGGCGGCGCGGGCGCTGGCGCCGGTTCCGCCGCAGGGGGTGGCGCAACCGTCACGGACGACGGCGCCGCTGTCACGGCAGGCGGCGCGGGCTGCGGCCCCTGCCCTTCCGTCGCCTGAGGCGCGGGCGCCGGCTGGGCCTCATCGGCGGTCGCCGCCGTCGTCGCCAGGGGCGAGGCCATCGCGATGAGCGACGCCATCGCCAGAATGAGTGGCTTCCTCTGTCTTGCTGTCAAAACGCCCTCCCCTGCCCTTTTCGATCCGCCACCTTAGTGAACTTCGTCATCCCGGCCAAGCGCAGCGCGAGCCGGGATCGCACAGAGCCGGGATCACACAGAAAGAGGCGTTCGACCTGTTATGATCCTGGATAAGCTTTGCGCATTTCCGAGATGACGGAGGCGACGAGCGCCTTCTTCTGGAAGAAGGCGGGCAGCGCCCAGCGCGCGGCCAGCATCAGCGCGACGCCGCTGACAAGGCTTGAAAGCGCGATCGCGAGCGGCAGCCCCATGCCGAACGCCGATCCGCCCGCCTTATGGGCGAGAGAGATGGCCGACTCGACCAGAAGAAAAACCATGGTCATGGCGCCCGCCGCCGGCACAAGCCCCATGAGCGCGAAATTGCGCGCGCTCTTCAACAACTCGCGGCGATAGACGATCACGCAGGCGAACCCCGCCAGCGCGTAGTAAAAGGCGACGCAAAGGCCGAGCGCCTCGATGGAGTTGTCGAGGACATTCTTGGAAAAGCTCCGCAGGAGCAGGAACCACGCGATCGATACGGCGCCCGTCACGAGGGTCGCGAAGCCGGGGCTTTTGGTGCGTGGGTCAATTTCGGCGAAGCGGGCCGGGAAGGCGCCCGCGCTCGCCATGGAGAGCGCCGTGCGGGCCGCGGGCAGGATCGTGGTCTGCGTCGCAGCCGCGGCCGACGTCAAGACGGCGAGGACCAGCAGCCTGTCGAGCCACGGGCCAAGCACGCCCTCGCCGATCAACGCGAAAATGTCGCTCTCGCTGTCTGCGCTAGCGAGCGCGGCCGGCCCGGCGAAGGAGATCGCGGCGGCGGAGACGAGCACATAGACGGCGACGAGCAGCAGCGTGGAGGCGACGGCGGCGAGGCCGGGCGTCGTCGCGGGGTTCTCGGTCTCCTCGTTGACGGCGACGCCCGTGTCCCAGCCCCAGTAGATGAACACAGCGACGAGAAAGGCCTTCAGGAAGTCGTCGTAGCTTGCGACCGCGAACGGGTTGAACCAGTCGAGGCTCACCGGCATCGCGTCCGGAAGCGCGTGCGACGCGTAAACCTTGGCGAACGCCATCGCCGCAAAGACGACGAGGATCGCCAGTTCCGTGCCGAGCAAGACTTGCTGCGCGCGCGCCGACAACTCGATGCCGAGATAGCAGATCAAGGTCAGCACGGCGATCCAGGCCGCGCCCGCCGCCGTCACCTGGATCGCGGAGGGGTTGCTCTCGCCGAACAAGAAGAACGTATATTGCCCCGCGATGACCGCCATGCTCGGCATGACGATGATGTTCGTCATCAGAAGCACCCAGCCGCCGACCCAACCCGCTGCCGGTCCCATCGCGAGCGTGACCCAGGGAAAGGTTGTGCCGCAGTCGGGGTCGACGCGGTTCAGGTAGTAGTAGGCGACCGCGATGAACAGCATCGGGATGAAGGCGACGATCATGATGGCGGGCGTAGCGATCGACGCCGCACCCGCGATCGGGCCGAGCGCCGAGGCGAGACTGTACGCAGGCGCCGCCGACGCCACCCCGATCACGATGTTCGACAGGAACGACAGCGCGTTCTTGCTGAGCCCCTTGTCCTTCACCTCAATCGACCGGACCGGCGCGCTGGAGGAGGTCTTGTCGTTCATGCCCGCCGAGAGATCAATTCGCAGGATCCTGCCAAAGTGCAAGCCGAAACCAAACGCAAGAAAGGCTCGCTTTGCTCCTGTGAGGAAGCGAAGCGAGCCCTGGAAACCGGGAGCGCCGAAGGAAAGCTTAGGCGAGTTCGAGCTTGCGCTCGGCGCGCGTGCTGGGTCGCGCAAACGCGCTGTAATCGTCCATCAGCGTCTTCGTGATCTCGCCGACCGTGAAGCGGTGCTCGCCGATTTCGGACACGGGCGTCACTTCGGCCGCCGAGCCCGTCAGGAAGCATTGATCGAAGCTCGCCATCTCTTCCGGCTGGATCTGGCGCTCCAGAACGGTAAGCCCGCGCCGCCTCGCGAGCGCCATGACGGTCTGCCGGGTGATGCCGTTCAGGATGCAATCCGGCACGGGCGTGTGGATGGTTTCGCCCTTGATGAAGAACACGTTCGCGCCCGTGGCCTCGGCGACGAGCCCGCGATAATCGAGCATCAGCGCGTCGGCGTAGCCCTGGTCCATCGAGCGGTGCTTCTCGATGGTGCAGATCATGTAGAGCCCCGCCGCCTTGGCGGTTGACGGCGCGGTCTTCGGGTCGGGGCGGCGGTAAGTCGCCATGCAGAGCCGGATGCCCTTCAGCCGCTCTTCTTCGGGGAAATAGGAGCCCCAGTCCCAGACGGCGATGGCGAGGTTGATCCGCGTGTGCTTCGCCGCCACGCCCATCTCTTCGGAGCCGCGAAAGGCGATGGGCCGGATATAGCCCTCGACGAGGCCTTGCGCCTTGATGATGTCGCGGCACGCCTGGTCGATCTCGGCGACGCTATAGGGAATCTCGAAGCCGAGGGTCTCCGCCGACTTGCGCAGCCGCTCCGAATGCTTCGTGAGCGAGAAGACCTCCGTGTCGTAGATGCGCGCACCCTCGAAGACGCCGCTTCCGTAATGCAGCGCGTGGGTCAAGACATGGACCTTCGCGTCCCGCCACGGCACGAGTTCCCCATTCATCCAAATGAAACCGTCTCTTTGGTCATAAGGAATAGGGGCCATAGCCGTCTCCAATGCGTGTTTTTGCTCTTGGTGATATAGGAAGCCGCAAACCGCGGCGCACTCCGGGCAGGAAAAAGCCGGGAGAGCGCGAATAAAGCGCCTCAATAGCGCTTGCGTCCAGTCAAAAGATGGTCTTGGGTGCGCCTGCTCGCAACGTCAAGAGGATTTCCACCGGAAGATGACGATCGATCAAGCGCTCGATTTCGAGACGCCGGTTCTGGCGGACGACGCGCCGCATGTTCTTGTGGTCGATGACGATGAGCGCATCCGCGATCTGCTCGGCGGCTATCTGCGTCAGAACGGCTTCCGGGTCACGCAGGCCGAAAACGGCGCGTCCGCGCGGGCGAAGCTCAGGGGCCTCGCCTTCGATTGCATCATCCTCGACGTGATGATGCCGGGCGAAAGCGGGTTCGACATCGCGGAGTTCTTTGCGAAAAGGGTCCGACGTGCCGATCCTGATGCTGACCGCGAGATCGGAGCCCGAGCACCGCGTGAGGGGGCTCGAACTCGGCGTGGACGACTATCTGGCGAAGCCGTTCGACCCGCGCGAGTTGCTTTTGCGCCTGCAAAACATCCTGCGGCGGCGTTCCTCGGCGAAAGCCAAGCACGGCGAGGTTTCGTTCGGGCCCTTCACCTTCGACCTGCGCCGCAACGAGCTGAAACGCGGCGACGACGCGATCCGCCTCACCGACAAGGAGCGCGAGGTGTTGCGCGCGTTCGCGCTCTCCGGCGGCGAGCTTGTCACGCGCGAAGACCTTGCAAAGCTCGGCGAATATGAAAACGAGCGCGCCGTCGACGTGCAAATCAACCGGCTCAGGCAGAAGATCGAGACGGACCCGGCGAACCCGGCCTATCTGCACACCGTCCGCGGCAAGGGCTACGTCCTCTATCTCGACTGACCCCCATTCCCGGCTTGAGCGATAAGGCGGAGGGTTTGGGTCGTCCCCTTCTTGCCGGCGCAAGACCTTTACGCAGGCCGCCAGCGTGCGCATGCGCGCCAGCGTCGGGATCGGCGCTAATGCGGCCACTCTTGCATCTCTGCAAGAACGCGGATGATAAGTTCACGTCTCCGTTCGTCTTGACAGAAGAGCGCGAAAATGGTCCGCCTAACAATTAGTAGGCGCCTAGTTCCATTTCAGGATAGTCTCGGGGCATGCGCTGGCTTGGTCCGAGTAAGAACAGATGGATAAAGCTTTGCATCGCGATGCAGAACCCCCGCCCATCGCAATTGACCATAGTAATAAGTTGCAGCCGTCTCGGCTTGCCTGGGCGTCGTTACCGGTCATCCTCGTCGCCCTCATCGGCCTTTGGCTCAAAAATATTCAGGCGCCAGGCGAAGCGCCCCCGCTCATGGCGCTCAACCTCGCTCTTATAGTCACGCCCTTTCTCGCCTTCTATCCGGCTGTCATGCTGGCTGCGCTCTATGGCGGTTTCCGCGCGGGCGTTGTGGCGACCGCCGCCGCTGCGATTGCCGGCTATTTTTGGGCGGAGCCGGCAGGGTCGTTCGCCAATCCCTCGCCTTTGGACATGTTGGCGATCGGCGTTTGCACTTTCAATTGCTTGCTGCTTTCCTGGATCGCAGGGCTTCTGCGAAAAGCTCAGGCGCGCGTGCGCGCGTTGGAAGAGGACCGCCGAACCAGATACGAGCGTGTGGTTGCTGAACGCTCCGCCGATCTCCCGCTGACCAGCGAGGCGAGGACGCTTGATGTCGCGGCGGCCACAGTCACGGAAGCGGAGTTGCAGGCCGTGCTCGATGCGGTCCCGGCAGGAATTTGGATCGCTCGCGATCCGTCCTACCGGACAGTGCAAGCGAACCGGGCGGCGACAGCCTGGATGCGCATCCCTGAAGGCGGCAACTCTTCGAAGTCCGAGCCGAGCCTCCTTCGCTTCGAGATTTTCGATAAGGATGGGCTGCCTATTCCAAACGAAGAGCTTCCCTTAAGGCGGGCCGCTCGCGGCGAAGTGGTGACCGATTACGAATTCGATTGGAGATTTTCCGACGGCGAGAGGCGTTTCCTCTACGGCAACGCCGCCCCCCTGCGCGATCCCGATGGAAACATAGTCGGCGGCGTGGCGGCCTTCATCGACATCACCGGGCGCAAGCTGGCCGAGGCTGCGCTGCGCGAGAGCGAGGAGAGAGAGCGGCAGCGGCGGCAGGAGCTTGAAACGACGCTTTCCGTCATTCCCGCGGGCGTCTTCATCGCGGGGGACAAGACCTGCACACAGATCACCGCCAATCGAGCCGGCTATGCGCTCCTGCAAATTCCCGAGGGCGGAAACGCCTCAAAATCCGCCCCGGAAGACGAAAAACCCAAGAATTTTGAAATGTATTCCGCAACGGGCGAAGTTCTCCAAGCCGACCAGAGGCCCATGCAACGCGCGGGGGCGACCGGGAAAAACATCGAAGGCTTTGAGTACGAAATTCGCTTTTCGGACGACCGCCATAAGCATGTCTTGGCGAATGCGGCGCCGCTCTTCGACGCCGCAGGCGAAGTCAGAGGCGCAATCGGCGCCTTGATGGACATTACCGAGCGCCGGCACATGGAGGCGGCGCTGCGCGAGAGCGAGGAGCGGCTGCGCCATCTTGGCGACAGCCTGCCGGATAGCGCCGTGTACCGCTACGGTCTCGATGCGAGCGGGACGCCTCGCTTCCACTATATCAGCGCCGGGATCGAGACAATGAATGGCGTGCCAGCGGACGATGTGCTGCGGGATGCCGGCGTCTTCCTCAGCCAGATCCCCCCGGACGATTTCTCGAAACTCCTCGAAGCGGAGCGGCTCAGCGCTCGCGAAATGTCGGACTTCGAGATGGAAGTCCCGATGCGGCGTCCCGACGGCGAACTGCGCTGGATGCGATTTCGGTCGCGCCCCCACCGAACAGAAGACGGCGGCGTGATTTGGGAGGGCGTGCAGACCGACGTCACCGAGCGCAAGCGGGCCGAAGAGGCGCTCCGACAAGGCGAGGAGCGCTATCGCGGCATCTTCCAGGACGCGGGAACCGCCATCGCCATTACCGACCTTCAAGGCCGCTTCCATTCCTTCAATCCGGCCTTCACCGCCATGCTGGGCTATACGGAAGAGGAGCTTCTCGGCCGCGATTTCCAGGGCCTCGTTCATGCGGAAGATCGCGACGAGAACGTCACTGCGTGGTTGCGGCTGGGCGAAGGCGCGATCCCATCCTTCGAGCTTTTCAACCGCTATATCAGAAAGGACGGCTCAGCGGTGTGGGTGCACAAACGCGTCTCGCATCTGCACGACGCCACAGGCAAACCCACCCACCACATTGTGCTAGTGACCGACATGACAGAGCGCAAACGCTACGAGGAGCACATCAATCTTCTCCTGAAGGAAGTCAATCATCGCGCGAAGAACATGCTCGCCGTCGTCCAAGCCATCGCCCGGCAGACGACCGCTCCCAACACCCAGGACTTCATCGAGCGCTTTGGGGCGAGAATTCGCGCGCTCGCCGCAAGCCAGGATCTCCTTGTGAAATCGGAGTGGCGCGGAGTGGATCTCTGAGGAGCTCATCCGCGCTCAGCTCGCGCATTTCGCCGATTATGTCGGCGCCAGGATCGAACTTTTCGGGCCGCCGCTTTCGATCTCGGCATCCGCGGCTCAAACCATAGGCATCGCTCTGAATGAGCTTGCGACCAATGCCGGCAAATATGGCGCGCTTTCAAACTCGGACGGCCGCGTGAAGGTAAGCTGGGGCTTGGAGCCCGGCGACGATGGCGCGAAGCGCTTTGTGATGAGTTGGCGCGAGAGCGGAGGGCCGCCTGTGTGGAAGCCCGCCCGAACGGGCTTTGGCTCGACGGTGATTTCAAGCATGGCGAGGATGGGGCTTGAAGCTGATGTCGATCTCGACTTCGCGCCAACCGGCCTCTCGTGGCGGCTTGGGTGCGCCAGCGACAAGGTCCTGGAGGACGCCGTCATGCGCGCCCAAAGGCGAAAGGGACGACAGCCGGTTTGAAGGTCGTTTGCGTGTTCGCCGGAAGAGGCGAGCCCAAGAATGTTTGCTTGGCATCCGCTATTTGCTAAAGAACCACTCAAGCGGCGCCCGGCATTCTCTCTTTCGCGCATCAATGCTCCGGCGCCAGATAAACGGAGGCGTCAGCCATTTCGTTGGAGTTCACCGACCGCGCGCCGCAAGACAAGGCGGACAAAGCCCCCCAAGCCCAGGCGCGTTCGCCCCTGTGGGCCAGGATATTTTCTTTGCTTCGCCGGCTCGCCGCCGGGCTTTCCAAAGCTTCGTCCTATTTGGGATCGTGGGCGCCGAAGGGCCTTTATGCGCGGGCGCTCATCATCATCATCGCGCCGATCCTCATCCTGCAATCGATCCTGACCTTCGTGTTTCTGGACAGGCATTGGCAGGCCGTGACGCGGCGGCTCTCGACGGCGACGGCCCAGGACGTCGCCATGCTGGCCTCCACCTATGAGCTGATGAAAGACAAAAGCCCCGAGGAACTCGACCGGCTGGCCGAGATCGCGCAAGAGCGGCTTAATCTTTCCGTGAGGTTCCTTCCGGCGCAGGAGCTGCCTTTGCCGAGGCCGCGGCCTTTCTTCGGATTTCTCGACCGCTACGTCTCCGACGAGGTTCGCTACCGCATTCATAAGCCGTTCTGGATCGACACGCTCGGACAATCCGACTTTATAGAAATCAGGGTCAAGCTCGACGGCGCCGTGATGCGCGTCGTGGCGCTGCGCGCGCAGTTCATGCCGTCGAACACGCATATCTTCATTGTCTGGATGGTGGCGTCGTCCACCGTCCTTTTGATCGTGGCCATCCTTTTTCTTCGCAATCAAATCCGGCCCATCCAGTCTCTCGCGGACGCCGCCGACCGCTTCGGCCGGGGCCGGCCGGCGCCGCCCGATTTCAAGGTCCGCGGCGCGCGCGAGGTGCGTCTTGCCGCGCAGGCGTTCCTCGATATGCGCGAGCGCATCGAGCGCCATGTCGAGCAACGCACCATTATGCTTGCGGGCGTCAGCCACGACTTGCGCACCATCCTTACCCGTTTCCGGCTGCAACTCGCCATGATGCGCGCGCCCCAGATCGAGGCGCTGAAGCGCGACGTCGACGAGATGCAACAGATGCTCGAAGATTATCTGGCGTTCGCCAAGGGGGACTCGGGCGAGGAGACGCGGCGCATCAACGTGGGCGACGTGCTCGACGAAGTGCAGGCGGCCGCCGAGGCGCCCGGAAAGACCGTTCAGCTCGAAGTGCGGCCGGATCCCCTCATCGTGCCGCTCAGGCGCAACGCCTTCAAGCGCGCGATCACGAACCTCGTCGCCAACGCCGCGCGCTATGCAAACCGCGTCCAGATCCGCGCGCTGAAATTGGAAGGCTGGCTGACCGTCTTCGTCGAAGATGACGGCCCGGGCATCCCCGCCGACAAGCGCGAGGACGTGTTCCGCCCCTTTCACAGCCTCGATGGCGCGCGCAACCAGAACAAGAAAAGCACAGGCCTTGGCCTCGCGATCACGCGCGACATCGTGAGGAGCCACGGCGGCGAGATCACCCTCGATCAGAGCGCGCTCGGCGGCCTCAGGGCTGTCATTCGCATCCCGGTTACGCCCACGCAGAAGCGCGCGGCCTGACCGCCAGCGCCCGCTTCAGCGCTCACATTTTCATGCATGAATCCAGTCCACGGATCGCCGACCAGATCGTTTCGCAGCGTTCTTCCGATTTTTGCAGCGACTTCGCAATCATGGCCTCGCCGAGATCATTCTTGATTGCGTTCTCCAAGCGCGACGCTTGCTCCGCCACTCCAACGACGCCCAGCTGAGCGGATGCGCCCTTGAGGGAATGAACGAGCCGGGCAGCCTCCGACTTATTGCCGCGGGCAAGCAACTCCCGCAGGAGGTTGAAGCTTCCTTCGTATTTAGCCGCAAACTGTCGCAGATAACCGACATAGCGGTTCGGCTGCTGAATTGTGCTCATTGCGAAGTCCAAATCGATATCGCCGATATCGCCAAGACAACGCCGCAGACTGGCGACATCCCCGCCGCCCCCACACTTTGCCGGCGTCTGCGCCTTCGCCATAATCGGCGTCGTTCTTCTCTGCAGCCACTTCTCAATCGCCTCATGCACATGATCCGGATCGAGAGGCTTACAGAGAAAATCATTCATGCCGGCATCCAGGCATTCCTTCTTGGACCTCTCGAAAGCGTTGGCGGTAACCGCGATGATCGGCGTATTTTTGTGATGGGCCATGCGCCGGATCACCTTTGCGGCGGACAACCCATCCATAACCGGCATCTGCATATCCATGAAAATGAGATCGTAAGGCTTCTCAGCGGCCATGGTCGCAGCCGCCTCCCCATTTTCGGCGATGTCCGCTTCGAGGCCTTCCTCCTTCAGCATGTCGACGAGGATTTCACGGTTCACTTCAACGTCCTCGGCGATGAGCACGCGAGCCCCTTGAACGCGCCTGGCGGCTGGCGCAGGCGTCGCGTTGATCGGAGCAGAGACGGTCGGAGACGATTTCGCCGGCTGAACCAGCGCAGAAAACCAGAACCGGCTGCCTTTGCCGGGGACGCTTGCGCCTCCCGCCTCGCCGCCCATGAGCATCGAAAGTCGCCGCGTGATCGCCAGGCCAAGCCCCGTTCCACCGAACTTGCGCGTCATCGAAGTATCCACCTGCTCGAAAGGCGTAAAAAGCCTGGTTAGAGCTTCGGATTCGACGCCGATGCCCGTGTCTTCGACCTCAAAACGCAAAAGAAGCCCTCCGCCGCCTCGCTTTTCGAATTCCACATGGATGATGACGCTCCCCTTGGCCGTGAACTTCACCGCGTTGCTCAGATAATTGAGCAGGCATTGGCTGAGCCTAAGAGGATCGCCGTGAAGCTGGTCTGGAATATACGCGCTTGTGTCGATCCTCAAATTCAAGCCCTTTTGCTCGGCTTGCGAGGAGACCTGAGACACAACCCCGCCGAGGAGTTCGCGGAGGCTGAAATTTTCGCGGCGGAGTGAAAGCTTGCCGGCTTCGATTTTCGAGATATCGAGAATCGCGTTGATGATTTCGAGGAGATAGTGAGCGGATTGATCGATCTTCTCGAGCTTCTCCAAATGACCGGGGTCGCGAATATCGCGGCGCAGCATTCGCGAAAATCCAACGATCGCATTCATCGGCGTGCGAATTTCATGGCTCATGTTCGCCAGAAAATCGCTCTTGGCCCGGCTTGCTTCGAGGGCTGCTTGTTCGGCTTCCTTGAGGCGCAGACGGCGCGCTTCGTGGACGAGCACATAGTTTATGGTCGACAGCAAATTGGCTGCGATGTCGATTTCCCCAGGCCTCCAAGCTTCCGAATGGTTGCGCTTGGCCTCGATCCAAGTTTCGAACGATCGGCGCGGCAAACTGAGGGCTCCGCTGGGACCTGCAAGCTTTTCGGGCTTTCCCGCCCAGGAGACAGACCGGACGACTTCCGGCCGGAACAGCAAGAGCGCCGGACGTCGGGCGTCTTCAAAAAGGAGCGCCAGAACGCCGCTCGCATTATCGCGGTGGACAAGAAAAGGAGGGAAGCTGTCTGAAATACAGTCGCTTGCGAAGATAGGGTCCTTGGAGGTCGAGCGAATCCAAACCGACAGGGCGGCGATATCGTCCTGAGGCGGGGTCTCGCCAACCGTCCGAACTTCCGTCGCCCCATTGTCGCTCCAGATAATTGCTGCGCCAATACAGCCCGGCAGCAACTCGATAATCGAAGGATCGCCTTGCGACAGGGCGGCCAGACAATCCTCGGCCACGGCGAGTTTCGACAAAATCCCGGACTGCGAAGGCAATACACTTGACCGCCCACTCTTCGCCGGACGATTCAGGCGTCCTCCGAGCGCAATGCCGAAAGCCCGCACGATGGCGGCTGCGTTGCGCCGGCCTTCCGCGCTAACCCGATGTGGCCCACGATGGTGGCCGATCACGAGGCCCCAAAGCGTTCCGTCGTTAAGGATCGACAAAGACATGGCGCCGTCAGCGCCGATGTTCTGCTGATAGGCCTGATGAATAGGGGAAATGCTGCGATACAAGCTGAGACTGAGATCGAAAGGCTCGCCGTTCTCATTATGGCTTGGCGAAAGAGCGACGGGTTCGTAATCGCTGGTCGGTATCCAGCGTTCATGCGAAACGCGATAAAGCGCGCGAGCTTGCGCCGGGATATCGCTTGCCGGAAATCGTAAGCCCATGAAAGACTGGTCCCAGTCCTCGACCAGACTTTCGCCAACCACTTCGCCGTCGCCGTCAAATTCGAAGCGATAAACCATCACGCGTTCAAAGCCTGTGATCGCGCGCACCGACCGGGCGACGATGGCCGCCGCCTCCCTGAGATCGCCGGCGGACTCCATGTCCTTGATGGCCTGCGCCACAAGCAAAGAGGCGCTGTCGCGTGTGAACGACGCGGCCCCCGCGGCAGGCAGTTCGAACTCGCAAAAAACCGCGCCGGACGCCGTGAAGCAGTGCGCTTCTGTGGCTCCAATCCCGGAAACGTCGGCGATAATTGTGCTGTCTTCCCCTTTCCTGTCTCGAAGGGAGCGGCACGCTGCAAAAACCTCGGGCGGAAGCCAGTTGGGCATGCGTCCAAGAGGAGACGCGCCAAAAATGGCGTCGATGTTGGCGCTCTTTGTGACAAGATCAAAAGTCCTGCCGTCCAACCCGATGAGACCGCCATGAGGTTGGATTGCGCTGCAAAGGTGGATCGGCTCCTGTCCACACACGTCGGCGCTGAGATTGCAAATCTTGGTTAAATCAATGTGCTTCACTGGAGATCCCGCATTGACTTGAGGCCTCAGAGGTCGCGATCACTCTGAGCGGAGGCATGCTTCCATCGCGAGGAAGGTTGCTTGGGCGCCGGCGACCGCCACTCTGTAAAACGCTTCAAGGTGAGACGCCCAGGTCTCCTCCTTGAGAGCCTTCATTGCTGTCACAGGCGCTGATCTTTCATGGGGGGCGGTGGTGCTGGCGGTAATTTTCGATCGGGATGTTACTGTGTTAGGCTAAACGATCTCCCTATCGCCAGAATACAATTTGAGCTGATGGCGCAGGGCGGATCGCGGCTCGAAGCCATACCGTGCGTTCGCCTCGCAGGCCATGACGCCAATCTGAGCCGCCAAGTTCCTTGCTGAAAGAGCAAGCTCGTCTTTGACAAGCTTGCGGAAGCGGGGCGCGCTTTAAGTGTCATGTGCCGGGAGGAACAGCCCATTTCTGACGAGGATGAGAAGATCATTCAACGATTGAACTTCTTATCCAGGAAAAATGGGTCATGCTGCTGGAAAAAGGACAAACCGATGCCGCGCAGGCGTTACCGGGACCTGTCGACCTTCACTCCTTCGATCTCGCGAAGGACGGAAACTTTTGGCGCCCTCTAAACCTCGCCACGTCGGTTCTTGCGGATTCCTCCGAGGTCTTGACTGGAGAGGACATCCTTCTCGATCAGATTTGGGCGCTTGAAGTCGTGTGCGCGATATTCTGCGAAACCTCGAAGGCGTTCAAGAACATCAGGCGGAATGGCGGCCGCTTTCGCCCCTCCGAACTCGCCGAGTGGATATGGCGGCAGCACAGCGTGCCGGAACAAGAGCAGGATCGCTTTCTCGACGTGATGCGTCAGTGCGGACTCTGCTTCATGCTTCGGTCCGGCGACAAGGACATCGAGGCCGACTATATCGCGCCCGATCTCCTTCCGACGCGGGATGACCCTTCAATTGCGCTCGAACTTCTTCTGAAGTGGGATGACCGATGCGACGCCGAAGACACGGTCACACTTGAAACAGCGCCACATGAGCTGATGCGCACCTTGATTGCGACGATAGGTGAGAAGGCTGGGCTCGCAGGCGTGTATTGGCGCGAGGGCTTCTATTTCTACGATCGTCAGACGGGCAGCAGAGCGCTGGTCGAACAAGTCTCGCCCGGCGAAATCCACGTCCGGACACAGCGCGGTCAGGCGCAAAAGCTCTTGAAGCAGCTGGTGCAATTCATCGGTGGGCGCCAAGGCGCGCTTGCAGCGCCTGCTGGGGAGCAATCCATCGAGGCCAGGGAAAAAGAGTTGCAAAAGAGCGCGGCGCATATCGAGCCGACTTATGAGCGTTCCGCCAAACCTGAATATTTTGTCTCCTATGCCTGGGGCGACGACACGCTGGAAGGCCGCCAACGGGAAGCCATTGTGGATGCGCTCTGCAAAAGGGCCGAAACGAGCAAAGGCGTAAATATCATCCGCGACAAGACGGCGATGAAGTATGGCGCCCGCATCTCGATCTTCATGAATCGTCTTGCGGAGGGCAACCGCATCTTTATCGTCCTCAGTGACAAATACTTGAAATCGAGATACTGCATGCGCGAGTTATTCGAAGTCTGGCGCAATTGTCGGGAAGACCCGGAAGAATTCATCGCCCGCACGCGCGTCTTCATGCTGACTTCCGCTGAAATCGGCGATGCCAGCGAACGAACGCAATACGTGGTTTACTGGCGCAAAAAACTTGAAGAAAAAGAAGCTCTGGTAAAAGAATACGGTCCATTGGCGCTTTCCGATGATGAGAACGCCGAATACAGGTTCATGAAGCGCTTCGTCGATGAGATCCCCAATATATTGAGCCTGGTGCTGGATACGAAGAGTCCTTGCACTTTCGATGATTTCGTGACGTATGGATTCGACGACCCGCCGGAGGAGGACCGCACGGATTGAGCAAAAGCAAACTCCGCCAGTTTGGCCGACGGATCGCGCGGGGAGGGATCGTTGCAGACTGAGGTCAGCGTGCTTTAAGATTCCGTGTCGGCAGCGCATCGGTTCGCGGCTCACGCCGCGCACGGGCGCGAGCCGCGGCGACGCGTCGACAAATCCGGAGAATTCCGCTGAAGCGGTTCCGCGCCTTTTCGGAGAGGAGGCGCCGCGGCCATCAACGCTCGCTTCGCGCCCTGGTCCGCACGATCTCACAACCGAGCGCGGCGCCGGGAATCCTGTCGAGCTTTTCGACGACCACGCGCACCTCGACGGCGCGGCGATGCGACAGGCAGTGCTTCGCGATGCGCTCGGCGATGGTTTCGGTCAGAAGCACATGCCCTTCCGCGATCGCCGCCTTGATGCCGTCGATGATGTAGTCATACGAGACCACGCTCGAAAGATCGCCGGGCCGGTGGGCGCCCGGGAAGACCGAAAGCTCGACGCTGAACCTCACGCGCTGGGTAATCCCCTGCTCTTCGCTCCATATGCCGATGCGGGCCGGCAAGATGAGGTCGCGCACCGAGACCTTGTCATAAGCAAGGGGCCTCGCGTTCTGCTCCGCCTCTTCCCGCGCGTATCGTTCCTGCGTGATCGCCATTTTCTCTCTGCTTGCTGTTGCGCCGCGCAGCGCTCTGCGCGCCCGACGGGAAGCCCCGCCCCATTCGCTGCGGGCGCAGACAGGTCCCCAGGGCGTGCTGACCGCCGCGCGGATGACATCGCCTTTATCAGGTCTTTGTGCAACAGTTGGAGCCTCATAGCGGCTCTGCGCCTCAGGAGCCCTTTTCCGAAGAGCCGTCCTCGTCCTTGGAAGCATCCTCCTCATGCAGCGCATGCTCGGCCAAAACCTCAAGCGCCTCGGCGACCGTCATTTCGCGCCAATCGAGGATGGAGCCGAGAAGGGGCCAGCGCTTCTTGACCGGGTCTTCCTGCTTTTTGCGGATGAGCTGAGCCGCCTGCCGCAAGCTCGACCGAAGCTGATCCTCGGTGAACCCTGTGGCCGATGCGGCGTTTCCCAAGCCTTCAGCCGCAGCCAGCTTATCCAGGAGATCCAGGATGCGCGTTGTTGCTTGTTCCGACTGCGCGCGCTCCGCAGCCGGCGTATTCTCGTCCGAAGTCGTCATGACCCTCACACGCTACTCAGTACAGCCGGACTTGATTTTATCCCAAAAATGGAACAAAACAAGAACAAAGTGATCTTCGATAAGCAGTCCCAGCCCACCCCAGGAAGCGGCTATTCTGGTATTTTCCGCAGAACAGCTTAACGTTTATACACCAAGCCAATGCCCCGGCCCATCGAGAATTTGCGCAAAACTCTTCCGGACTATGTTGAAAAGTGGTTCTTGAGCCGCGGCTGGAGCCCTCATCGCTACCAGAGAGAGATGGCGGACGCCTTCGTCAATCGTCAGTCTACCCTCCTGATTGCGCCGACGGGCGGCGGCAAGACGCTGTCAGGCTTCCTGCCGAGCCTGATCGACTGCCACGAAACCCGCGCGCATGGCATTCACACGCTCTATGTCTCGCCCCTGAAGGCGCTCACGAACGACATCGAGCGCAACCTCATGCGCCCGGTTGCAGAGATGGGCCTTTGCGTCACTGTCGAAAGCCGGACGGGCGATACGCCGCAGACGAAGCGCGCGCGCCAACGCCGCTCTCCGCCGAACATCTTCCTCACGACGCCGGAGAGCCTCATGCTCATGCTTTCCACGCCCGAAGCGGAGCGCATGTTTTCGAGCCTTCGCGCCGTGATCGTGGACGAGGTTCACAGCTTCGCGGCTACGAAGCGCGGCGATTTCACGGCGCTGGCGCTGTCGCGCCTGTCGGCGCTGTCGGGGGCACATATGCGCACCGGCCTGTCGGCGACGGTCGCCGACTCCGGAAGCGCTCGCGGCATGGCTCGGCCCCGCCGGCGCGCCTGCGCATCTCCTCCAGTCGGGCCTGCCCACGAAGCCCGATATTCGCATCATCGAACCCGCCGCCACGATGCCCTATGGCGGCTTCATGGCGCGCTACGCCGTCCCTGAAATCTACCATGCGATCCGGGAGGCGCAAACCTCGATTGTCTTCGTCAATACGCGCGCGCAAGCCGAACTCATGCTGCAAATGCTGTGGGACGCGAACGAGGAGAACCTGCCGATCGCCGTCTATCATGGCTCGCTCAGCCGCGAGCAGCGCAGGCGCACCGAAGCCATGATGGCGGCGGGGAAAATCCGAAGCCTGGTGGCGACGGCGGCGCTGGAGCTTGGCGTCGACTGGGGCGATGTGGACCTGGTGATCCAGGTCGCCGCGCCCAAAGGCGTCAGCCGCCTCCTTCAGAGAGTGGGCCGCTCGAACCACAGGCTCGATGTTCCAAGCCGCGCCCTTCTTGTGCCCGCGAACCGTTTCGAGGCGCTGGAATGCCGCGCCGCGCTGACGGCCATCGAGCAGGGCCAACTCGATGGGGAGACGCCCGGCCCCGGCTCGCTCGACGTGGTCGTGCAGCATATCCTAAGCTGCGCCTGCAGCGCGCCCGTCCATCCCGACGCGCTGTTCGCCGAGATCAGAACCGCCCTGCCCTACGCGCAACTCGACCGCGGCGTGTTCGACCGCTTGTTCCAGTTCGCCATCGACGGCGGCTATGTGCTGCGCGCCTACGACCGCTATAAGCGGCTGATGCCCATGCCCGATGGGCGCTACCGCATCGCGAACGTCGGCGTCGCCCGCAGGCACCGCCAGAATATCGGCGTCATCGTCGAGGCTGCGCGGCTCAAGGTGAAGCGGGTGAGCGGCGCGGGCCGTGGCGGACGCGTTCTCGGCGAGGTCGAGGAATATTTCGCGCAAGGGCTGACGCCCGGCGACACCTTCTTCTTTGCGGGCGAGATCTTGGCGTTCGTCGGCATCCGCGACATGACCCTCGAAGCGCGGCCGGCCGCGGGCGGCGAGCCCAAGGTTCCCGCCTATTCCGGCGGCCAGATGCCGCTCTCGACCTTTCTTGCCGATGGCGTGCGCAGTCTGCTGGCCGAGCCGGAGGCGTGGCGCGCGCTCCCCGGCGACGTGCGCGAGTGGCTCGACCTTCAGGCGCGCTTTTCCGCCATTCCCGACAGCGATCGGCTGCTGGTGGAGCATTTTCTCGAACAGCGCTTCTATCGCACGGTCTTCTACACCTTCGCGGGCCGCCGCGCGAACCAGACGCTCGGCATGCTCATCACGCGGCGCATGGAGCATCTGGGCCTCAAGCCGCTGAGCTTTCAGATCACCGATTACGGCCTCGTCGTTTCCGGCGTGTCGCCCGTCAGCCGCGAGCACGTCGCCAAGTTTCTCGCGCCCGACATCCTCGGCGACGAACTCGAAGAATGGATCCTCGACAGCCCCATGCTCAAGCGCTCCTTCCGCCATGTCGCCACCGTGACGGGCATCGTCGAGCAGCAGAACAACGCGGCGCGAAAGACCATGCGGCAGATGACGATCTCCACCGATCTCATCTACGATGTTCTGCGCCGCCATGAGCCGGACCATATCCTCCTCGCGGTGACGCGGCGCGACGCCGAGCGCGAGCTTCTCGACCTGAAGCGGCTTTCGGAGCTTCTGACCCGCTTCCAGGATCGCTGGCTGTTCGTGGAGTTGAGCCGGGCCTCCCCCTTTTCGATCCCGGTGCTGACGGACGTGCGAACCGAACAGGTACGCGGCGCAGGGATCGAGCATCTCCTCGCGCAAGCCAGCATCCAGCACGAAGCCGAAGAAATGATGGACGGGGTGCGCGCCGCGGTTTCAAAGGCGCCAAGGCGCTGATCACACTTTTTTCGGCATTTGCGGCATGCCTCGCCTAATCACGCCGCTGCCTAAGATCGGGGCGGCGAGGCTCGATGTGATGCGAGCCTGCAACAAAAGATTGAAACAGGCACAGCCTTACACGCATTAGCTGTTGATAAACTGCGACTCTCTCTAAACTTCGCCGCGTCAGCAATGGCTTAGCCGAGGCCCGCGTGGCGACGCCAACATGAGAGATCGACATGCGCAAACTCACAACATTCACCGCCTTGGCTCTGCTCATGGCGAGCTCCGCCGTAGCGATAGCCGATGGGACGCCTAGCCTGAAGGATGCGCCAGTCGCCGCGCCCGACTCCCGCCTGGGACGTCGCGTTTGGCGGCGCCATCATGTCCAACTATATGTTCCGAGGCATCAGCCAGTCCGCGAATTGGCCCTCGGGCGCAGCTTATACCGAACTGCGCTATAATATCCAGCCCACCGCTCAGCTTTATGGTGGGGTTTCCATCGAAAGCATCGATTATCCGAACCGCGCCGCCGCCGAGACCGACTTCTATTTTGGCGTGCGCCCCACCTTTGACAAGCTCGCCCTCGATTTTGGTGGCTGGTACTACTATTATCCGGGCGGCACGACTTATACCGGCACTGGTGGCCCAGAGACCTGCACCAACGGCTTTATTGCCGCCAACAATAGCTGCAACGCCTATGTCGGCGACGCCAGCTTCTGGGAAGTGTACGGCAAGGCCGCCTACACCCTCTCGGACACCTTCACGCTCGGCGCAAATGTCTTCTACGACCCCACCTGGTTGAATTCGGGCGCTGACGGCACCTACGCTTCGGTCACGGCGAAATACGCGCTGCCCGGCGACTGGCTGCCGAACAAGGATTGGGGCGCGTATCTTTCCGGCGAGTTTGGCCACTACTGGTTCGGCAAGACGAACTCGTTCTACGGCAACTCCACTTTCCCCGACGGCATTCAACTGCCGGAATACAACACCTGGAACGCCGGCGTGTCCTTCACCTGGAAGACCTTCACGCTCGACCTCCGCTATGTCGACACCGACCTGTCGAAGTCGAATTGTAACGTTCTGACCGGCGATCAAGGGGCTCACTACAGCGCCGGCAACATCACCTCGATCAATCCGAGCGGCCTCGGTTCGGACTGGTGCGGCGCGACCTTTGTCGCCAAGCTGTCCTTCGACCTGACGGCGGACACAAATCTCAAATAGCCGGGACTGGATCGCAGTCTCGCATGGGGCGTCTCGGGTCTTCAGGCCGCCCGAGACGCCTTTTTTTAGTGGCAAGCCGTTCGCGGGCTCGCCATGGCCGCATGACTTCGCCACCATCCCGACGGTTTTCGCAGCCTATTTCTTGGGGTCCCAATAAAGCAGCCCAACCATGATCACCGCCGACAAACCGATTATGTTCACCACAATCCAAGCCGGATCCATATTAGCCTCCAATGATTAGCTGTAGCTTCAAGTTGAACTTCCGGTCGGCGGCGCTTTGTCATTCACCGGGAGATGTTTGAGCGTGCATACCTGCCATCGGTCCGGCATCGAACCAAGCAGCGCCTAACAATTCAAAGTCAACTTGATAATACAAGTACTATCATAATATTCACTTTCTGCGAATATCTAATATTCAAGCCAACGTATATAGAAAGTTTTACTTCGAGCTTGAGCTTGACGAAGCATCCCCCGACAATTGGGGTTTCTCTCTATTGTTTTTCCTGTTTTTTAAACTTGAGCCATGCCGGAGCACCGAAAAACGCAAGCTTCTTCAAATGCGACGCACTGCCGCGGCCTCGCCCCATGCAGGAGGCGACGGTTGCTCAAACCTTGCCGCCGTCGCGCCAATGGCGGAGCAACCGGTTGCTCACGAAGGACAACGCGGCGAAGATCGCAAGCCCCGTGACGGAAATCAGCACGAGCGCAGCGAAGACGCGCGGAATGCGGAGCCTGTAGGCGAACTCAAGAATGCGATAGGCAAGACCGGACTCGGTCCCGCCGGTGCCCGCCACGAATTCGGCAACCACAGCGCCGATCAAGGCGAGGCCGCCCGAAATGCGAAGCCCGGCCAGGTAGTAAGGCAGGGCGGAGGGGAGCCGCAGCCACAGCATCGTCTGCCACTTCGACGCGCCATAGAGCTGGAACAGGTCGCGAAGGTTCGGGTCGGCGCCGTTCAGCCCCGTCGTCGTGTTGGAGACAACCGGAAAGAACGCCACGAGCCAGGCGCAGATCAAAAGGGCGAGCGTTGTATCCTTCGCCCAGATGATGATGAGCGGCGCGATCGCCACAATGGGCGTGACCTGGAGAATGACTGCGTAGGGGAAAAGACTGCGTTCGAGCAGGCGCGATGACGTGAGCAGCAGGCTCAAGATGAGGCCGCCGACAGCCGCCGCCAGAAATGCGAGCGCCGTAATCTTGAGCGTGAACAGCCAGCTGGGAAGAAGCGTTGGAAAATCGCTCACAAGCGTCTCAGCGATCAGCAACGGCGACGGCAGCACGTAAGGCGGAAGCTCATACCACGCGACGGCCGCCTGCCAAAGGCCAAGGAAAACAGCGCCCACCGCAAAGGGAGCCAACGCATCGAGCCCGATTTTCACGGCTGCGCCTCGCTCATCGCGCTGGCCAGCGTCACCGAAACCTCACGGCATTGCGCGATGTAGGCGGCCGAGGTGCGAAACTCTTCGGTGCGGGGATAGGGCGCGTCGATGTCCAGGGTCGCGGCGATGCGGCCGGGGCGCGGCGTCATCACGATCACGCGGCTTGCGAGAAAGACGGCTTCGAAAACGCTGTGCGTCACGAAAACGATGCTGAAGCGCGACAAAAGCCAAAGGCCCAGAAGATCGCGTTCGAGCTTCGCCCGTGTGATTTCATCGAGCGCTGCGAAGGGCTCGTCCATGAGGAGAAGGCGCGGCTCCGTCACGAGCGCGCGGGCGACCGACGCCCGCATGCGCATGCCGCCGGAAAGCTCGCGCGGATAGCAGCGCGCGAAGTCTCGAAGGCCGACGCGGCCTAGCATCTCCATGACGCGATCCCGGACCGCACCGCCGCGCAATCCCCGGATCCGAAGCGGAAGGCGGACATTGTCGAAGACGCTCGCCCAGGGCATCAAGGTCGGCTCCTGGAAGACATAGCCGAGGTTCAGACCGATCCGGCCCTCGCCCGCCTCGTCGAAAGCCGGCCAAATGACGCTGCCCTCGCTCGGCGCTTCGAGCCCGGCCGCGATGCGCAGCATGCTGCTCTTCCCGCAGCCGGACGGTCCCAGCACGGCAAGGACTTCCGGCTCGCTCGGAAGCGTGAGCGTAATGCCGTCCAGCGCCAGAAGCCCATTGGCGAACCTTTTCTTCACCGCCTGCATCGCCAGAAGAGCCGGCGGCGCCGTTTGTCGAGGAACTCGATCCAGCATTACTTCTTCACGAAGTCGAGCGTATAGGCCGCTTTGTAGTCGAGCTTCGGCGAATAGACGCCGGCCGCAACCATGGTTTCAAAAAACGACTTCCAGCGCGCGTCCGTCATCGCGCCTATGCCAAGCGTTGCGGCGTCTCCCCCATCGACGAGGCGGCGCGCCTTCATTTCCTTGATTTTGAAGTGGAAAAGCGGCTCCCCGTGATCCGGATTCGCCGCAAGCAGAAGCTTCATGCCGGCCGCATAGTCGCCGGCCATGCAGGCCTCATAGCCTTGGCGGGTCGCGTCGACGAAGGCGCGCACGGCGCCTTGATGCTTCTCGATGAAGCCGCGCATGCCAAACGCAGTGGTTGTGTAATTCTCGAAGCCGTAATCGGCGAGCAGGAGAATCACGGGCGGCTTCGGCATGTGCTCCCCGCGCAAAAGCGCGTCTTCGGTGACATAGCCTTGCTGGATCGCTTTCACGTCCGCCAGAAAAGGCGCCGGCGAATAGACATAGGGGCGGAGTTGATCGTCGGTGAAGCCGAACTTCAGCTTGAGGAACTGCCAGAACTCCTGCCGAGCTTCGGCCGAGATCATGACCGGGCGGCCCTTCACGTCGACAAGAGAAGCCACGCCCTGGTCGGGATGGGCCACAAGCGTCTGCGGGTCCTTCTGGAAGAACGCCGCCACCGTCACGCCCGGAATCCCTTCGGCCGCCATGTTGAGCGTCGTAAAGCCAGTCCCTATCGCGAGGTCGAGCTGGCCGACGCCGACAAGGAGCGGCGCATTCACGTCGGGTCCTCCCGGCTTCAGCTCTACATCAAGCCCGGCCTTGTCATACAACCCGGCGGCTTTCGCCTGGAAAAATCCACAATGCTCAGCCTCGGGAAGCCAATTTAACCCAAACCTTATCTTTTCCGCGGCGAACAAAGGCTTTATTGTATGAGGGATTGCTATAGCCAAGCTCAGGGCGAAGAGCCAAAGGGCTTGTGTTGCGAGTTTACGCAGGGAGAGCGCCGCCAGGAGCGCAAGCTTAGGGAGCGTCCGCCTCGGATAAGCTGAGTGTTGTTCGTTGTTGTGAGGCTGTTCGGTGGAAACGGAATATGACAGGACGATTGAGGACCATGGCAAAACCGACCATGATTCCGGGTTCAGTTTCGAGGATGCGTCCATGACGGCCGAGAGGGAAACCGGGCTGGAAAGCAGACGCAACCTTAACCGCAGCGTCGCCGTGCGGCCTGGGTCGGATTTGCTCCTCGACGAACGCCTCACCTCTGCCGCAGCTCCCTTTCTCTCGATGCTCTCGATCGTCTTGATCTCGATCGCGGGATATTTTGTCTACCTGTTCCTTCACAGATAGCAAGCAGTCTCGGCGGGCGCTCTTGTAACAAAGGCGAGCGATGGCCGTGAACCCCTAATTTGCGCGAGACTAGGTTCACGGCCAAGGCGCGCCGCCTGTCACTTCAGGCTCACAAGACATACAACCAATTTGAGCTATATTCAACCTATGATTGCACTCATCGCTCGCGGATGTGCAAAACCGGTGCAAAATTGCCGGTGGAGAGCTTTCGCCTTCCGCAGCGACGCCATGCCCTGACAAACAAAAAGCCGCGCCTTGAAAGAAAGGCGCGGCAAAATCTCATGCCTGTAGATCTCAATATAACGTAGCATTTGCTCCACCTGCCACAACATTTTGTGGGTGTGCGACATTCTGCGCGCTTGCGCAGCGACCAAGCATCGAAAAAAGGGGACCTCTTGCCAGCATCCCCGATGCCTCTTGGCCTTAATGAGCCTGGCGAAGCCTCATCCTTTCGGAGGAAGAGGCCTGACCGTCAGCCAAGAATGAACACGGCATGGACGTCGCCCCTGAGAGTCCGCTTAACGGCAACATGGTTGGGTTTATTTCAAAAGCAGACACAACCACAGGTTCGCATAGGTTGCGGCGGCATTTTTACCCGGAATAAACGCTTCTGAACACAATCCTAAACGCAAGCCTTAAAATAAGGTGAATTCGTCGATTTTGGGCGCTCCGAATATAGGTGTTTATGTAGATATACCCTTTTTTGCAAAACGAACCCAATCTCGGAAAAATATCCCCTAACGCCCGCTCCGGCTGGTGCCGAAGCGTATGCTGCGTTTGCCTCCCGCCCGGCCTGAGGCGCAACCGATGTCTCTCCGCTCGCCGGCTTTGGTCTGCGGAAAGCCTGTCAGCGCCCGCAATATAGGGCAGCACTTCCCGCGGGGCGCGCGGCGGACTTAGGCTGGCGCGGCGCTTTCCAGCTCGCGTGTCTCCTCGTCCGTGAAGAGACGGCTGCGGGTCAGAAACCGCAAGCCCTCCGGCGCTTCCAGCGAGAAGCCTGCGCCGCGGCCCGGCACGGCGTCGATGATGAGCTGCGTGTGCTTCCAATATTCGAATTGCGCGGCGCCCATGTAGAAATCGCAATCCGCGATCCGGCCCATGAACACATCCTGCGGCCCGACCTTGAAGTCGCCCGCGGGATAGCACATCGGCGCGGAGCCGTCGCAGCAGCCGCCGGACTGGTGGAAGAACAGCGGTCCATGCTGGGCGCGCAGCTTTTCGACGAGCTTCTGGGCTTCGGGCGTGATTTCGACGCGGTTGACCATTGAGCGCTCCTTCATCGTCATGAACAAGGCGCAGGCCTCGCGACCCGCGCCCGTTTCCGGCTATCTTAGAGCGAAGAACGCGAAATCGGAATTGGTTGCGGCGCCATCCTCAAAGACAAGGCCCCGTCATCTTGAAGGGCGGATCGCAAAAATTGTGCGGCCCCGGATATGCTCAGTGCGCGCTCCGGGGCGACGATCTTCGCCTAGAAGAAGCCGAGCGGCTTGGTCGAGTAGCTGACCAGGACATTCTTGGTCTGCTGGTAGTGATCGAGCATCATCTTGTGCCCCTCACGCCCGATGCCCGACTGCTTGTAGCCGCCGAACGCGGCATGCGCCGGATAGGCGTGATAGCAGTTCGTCCAGACGCGGCCCGCCTGAATGGCGCGGCCCATTCGGTAAGCGCGATTTCCGTTGCGCGTCCAGACGCCGGCGCCGAGCCCATAGAGCGTGTCGTTGGCGATGGCGAGCGCGTCGGCTTCATCCTTGAACTTTGTGACCGAGACCACAGGCCCGAAAATCTCCTCCTGGAAGACGCGCATTTTGTTGTGGCCTTCGAGGATCGTCGGCTCGACATAATAGCCCTCGGCCAGTTCGCCATCGAGATGAGCGCGCTTGCCGCCGGTCAGCACCTTTGCGCCTTCCTGCTTGCCGATGTCGATGTAGGACAGGATTTTCTCAAGCTGGTCGTTGGACGCCTGCGCGCCGATCATGGTCGAGGGATCGAGTGGGTGGCCCTGCTTGATTTTCTTCACGCGATCAACCGCCCGCGCCATGAACTTATCGAAGATCGCCTCCTGAACGAGCGCGCGGCTCGGACAGGTGCAGACCTCGCCTTGGTTCAGCGCGAACATCGTAAAGCCTTCGAGTGCCTTGTCGAAGAAGTCGTCATCGTGGTCGGCGACGTCGGCGAAGAAGATGTTCGGCGACTTGCCGCCGAGTTCGAGCGTCACCGGGATGAGGTTGTCGGAGGCGTATTGCATGATGAGCCGCCCCGTCGTCGTCTCGCCCGTAAACGCGATCTTGGCGATCCGCTTGCTCTGCGCTAGCGGCTTGCCCGCCTCGACGCCGAAGCCGTTGACGACGTTCAAGACGCCCTCCGGAAGCAGATCGCCGACAAGCTCCATCATGACCATGATGCTGAGCGGCGTCTGCTCGGCCGGCTTCAGGATGACGCAATTGCCGGCCGCGAGCGCGGGCGAAAGTTTCCAGGTCGCCATGAGCAGCGGGAAATTCCACGGGATGATCTGGCCGACGACGCCAAGCGGCTCATGATAATGATAGGCGATTGTGTTGTGGTCGATCTCCGAAATGCCGCCTTCTTGCGCGCGCAGGACGCTCGCGAAATAGCGCCAATGGTCGACGGCGAGCGGCAGGTCGGCATGGGTCGTCTCACGGATCGGCTTGCCGTTGTCGAGCGTCTCCACGAGCGCGAGCAGGTTCAGGTTTGAACTCAATCCTGTCGGCGATCTTGTTGAGGATAAGAGACCGTTCCTGAATGGGGGTCTTGCCCCAGGCGTCCTTCGCCTTGTGCGCCGCGTCGAGCGCCAACTCGACATCCGCAGCCGAAGAGCGCGCGATCTCGCAAAGTTTCTGGCCGGTAATGGGGCTTGGATTGTCGAAATATCGCCCTTCGACCGGGGCGACCCATTTGCCTCCGATGAAATTGTCGTAGCGGTCCCTGATCAGAACCTTGCTCGATATTTGCTCGATGGCCTGTTGAAACATGAGCGTCTCTCCTTTTCTTGTTGCGGGCGCCGTTCGGCGTCGGTTTGGCCTCATTCGGGGATGAGGCGGGTCTTCTTCGTCTGGGTTGTACGCAGCGGCGTTGAAACATCGGACGGCGTCTGCGCGTCGGCGGAAAAGCCCGCTGCTGCGCGCTCACTGCGGCAAAATTACCACAACTTATGATGCGCTACAGGGTAAAACCCGTCAACCTGAGGCTTTACAGCGCCTCTTGAGCACAACCGTCGACTTTTGCCAGCCAAGCCCACATCGAACATAGAAAACGAAAGGCCCCGCCGTGAAGCGAGGCCCTTGCATTTATGGCGCACGGAGACTGCCGCTACTTGGAGAGGCTGATCGCGGGCTTCCCCTTGCCGCCCTCCCAGTAAGCGGAGAACCACGTCGTATGGGTCAGAATGGCCGCATGCACGAGCAGCGCGATTACGGTGACTGCGCCAAGGAACAGAGGAAGACCGACTTTGGGGGGAACGACCAACCAAATGCCGGCTTGTCCATCGTTTTCAGCCATGTTCGATTCTCCTGGTGGCTATGCTTGGGCTAAGGAGTTAGGCGTAGGCAGGATTTACGCGCGAAATACGCGGCCGTGCGCCATATGCGCCGGCGTCGTTCATCGCATGACCGTGAAATTCCAACACTTCTATCAAGGTCAGGCCCTGGGATAAACTCCCTTTGTTGATCAGCCATAACTTGCACGAGCGCGCACGACGCCGATAAAATCTTAAGCAAGACCTTAGGAGTGTCAGCATGACCTTACTCCTGGTCGTGTGAACTCCGAAGGACAAAGGATGTTGCCTGTGTCATTCCAACGCACCTCGCCGCCATAGACGAAAGCTGCGTTCCTGGCGATGACCACGCGCCTCTGGGATCGGCGGATCAGCCGCTCTTGCATCTCGATCTTGGGTGGGGAATTACAGTCCGGTCAGCGCACGCTTCATACGCGCAGGCGGAAAGGCGGATATGGGCAAATCGGATGGCTGCTTCATTTGGTACGAGCTGGCGACAAGCGATGTGGAAACGGCCAAGGCTTTCTATTCCAGCGTCGTGGGCTGGGAGATGGCCGCGGTCGAAATGCCGGGTTCGACCTACGCGCTCTTTACGACCGCGGGCGCGCCGGTCGCGGGTCTCACGCGATTACAGACCGGCGCGCAAAAAGCGGGCGTCGCGCCGCAGTGGCTGGGCTATGTCGGCGTCGACAACGTGGACGCCGTGGCGCGCCGGGTCAAAAAGCTCGGCGGAATACTGCATGTGCCTCCGACAGACATTCCGAACGTCAGCCGCTTCTCGGTCATCGGCGACCCGCAAAAGGCGACGCTCGCCCTCATCAAGGGACGCGAGGACGGCGAGCAGTTCCCCGCCCAGCCCGACCCGCCAGGACATGTGGTCTGGCGCGAACTGGTCGCCGCCGACTGGGAGAAAGCGTTCGTCTTCTACAACAAGCTGCTTGGCTGGAAGAAGGGCGCGGCGAGTCCTGGCCCGATGGGCGGCTATCAGGAGTTCATTGCAGGCGCGGACACGATTGGCGGCATGTTCAATCGGCCCGGCATGGCGTTTTCGTTCTGGCTCTATTATTTCGGCGTCCGCGACATCGACGCGGCGACCAGACGGCTCGCAGCGCTTGGCGGCAAGGTCATCTACGGCCCACTCGCCGTGCCGGGCGCGGCCCGGATCGTGCAATGCATGGACCCGCTCGGCGCGGTTTTCGGCCTGATGGACAGGCGCGTGAGCGTCACGGTCGGATGCTACGCGCCGCGCGATCCTAACAAGTAACGCCGCCCGGCTGAGCATTCGGATCCGCGAGCGGCGCTTCGACGCCGGACAGATAGAACTCCCCGCAAAGAAGCGTGTTCGTACGCCAAGTTTAAGGCTTGAGGCGCGTTCATTTCGGGGGTGTTCATCCTCGCGAGTTGTTAAATTTGTATGTCTCTCGGGCCGCCAGCCACAGAGAATTAAAAGGACCTTCGCTAACAAGGTGAAGCGAACCTGCAGTACTGGCGCCATCGCCGGGTATAAAAAGTCAAAAGCCCCTAGCGATGCGGCGCTAGGGGCTCTGTATAGGAAAGTATACCCAGGCAGTAGGTCTTCGATGAAACAGTGCAGAACACTTCAAAAACTTCGCACTCTGCTGAGAAGAAAATATGAGGATTATTCCCGCCGAGCAACATTTTTCCGATGCGAACCCTGGCATACCAGGGAGCAGATGCAGCAAAAACACCCGTGAACTGACGATAAGACATTTCCGGTCATCCTTTTCGATGACGAGACCGCCTGCTCCGTTCAAAATGGTCATTCGAAATAGAAACGCCCACACGAGGCGGGCGCGGCTCGACGCACCGGCGGCGATCCCGATGTGGGGCGGCCTTTATTGCGGCGGTCTGGGAGTGGCCGCCGTGCTGGGCGGCAAAATCGGATAGACAACCTGCGGCTGGTCGCCTGTCAGAGACCGCAGGAAGGCCGTGATCTTGGCAATATCCTCGTCAGAAAGTTTCTCGCCGAGTTGGCTCGTCCCCATCACGGCAACCGCCTCTTTCAAATCCCAGGAGCTGCCGCTGTGGAAGTAAGGCGGCGTCAGCGCGACATTCCGAAGCGGGGGCACCCGGAAGACATATTCGTCACTCGCGGTATGCGTGACGATGAGGCGGCCCTTATCGGTTGGCGGCAGGATGCGCGCTCCGGGGCGCTCAACCACTCCGAACGGCGCGTAAGTCTGTCCGCCCACGTTGATGCCCGCGTGGCAGGTGGAGCAGCCCTTGTCCATGAAGAGCTTCAGCCCGTCTTTCTGATCAGCTTTCAAGGCGCCCTCATCGCCGCGCAGATATTTGTCGAAGGGCGCATTCGGCGTGAGAAGCGTTCCTTCGAACGCGGCGATGGCCGTCGCCGCATTGGCGATGGTGATCGGGTCCGCATCCGATGGGAAGGCGTCCTTGAACATCGGCCCATAGCCGGGAACGCCCTTCAGCGCATCCATGACATGCTCGATGCTCGTCCCCATCTCCAACGGGTTTTGCATCGGACCGCTGGCCTGCTCCTTAAGGTCCGCCGCCCGGCCGTCCCAGAACTGCGCCTTGTTGAACACGGAGTTGAACACCGTCGGCGCGTTCCGGCTTCCTTTTTGCGCTTTATGACCGATGGACGTCGGCAAAAGGTCGACGCCGCCAAGCCCGATCTGGTGGCAGGTGTTGCAACTGATGTTATGGCTTAGCGATAAACGCGGATCGAAAAACAACGCCTTCCCGAGATTGATCCTCGCCGGCGTTGTAACGCCGTCCCTGGCCGACGGCGGCTCCAGAGGAATAGGCGAGAAGGTTGCCTGAGCCTGCTTCATAAGCGCGTCATCCGCGGCAAGCGCCGCAGTAAAGTTGGCGATCAGAAGAACCGTCAGTGAAGCAAGAACACGCATGGCCACCTTCCTCATCGAAAAGATATTATGAGATCTGCCAGACTGCAGGACTTTGGGCAAGGTCATGCGTCCTAGCCTAAAGTGGTACAGCGCCTCCAATTCCCGCGCCGTCGCGTTTGAGGCCGCTTCCGATAGGGCCGCCGCGCATTGCTGGATGGCGGGCGTTTCGCCGCCGCAACCGCTGTTTTAGGATGATGCGCTTCACCCTGTTACGATACCGGACCGGGCTTCCGCCCTTCCGGGATGATGCCCTTGCGATCCGCGCACATGTCCAAAACACTTTGCTTAGCCCAAACGGGAAGCCCCCGGCTTTGCCGGGGTGGCAGTAGCAGTTTGACATTTCCGGAAGTAAATCCCCGACACTCCCTTTCGTGAGCCGCCAAGCACACGAAAGGGAGATCGATGGACGATCATGAGAGCTTAAGCCACACGAAGTGGGACTGCAAATATCACGTTGTCTTCATTCCGAAGTGCCGGAGAAAGACGCTCTACCCGGAACTGCGCAAGCATTTGGGCGATGTGTTTCGAAACCTTGCGGCGCAGAAAGAGAGCCGGATTGAGGAGGGGCATTTGATGCGGGATCACGTACATATGTTGATCTCGATCCCGCCGAAGTATTCGGTTTCGCAGGTGATCGGCTACATCAAAGGCAAGAGCGCAATTCATTTGGCGCGTGTCTACGGCGAGAGGAAGCGGAACTTTGTGGGCCAGCACTTCTGGGCGCGTGGGTATTTCGTGTCCACCGTGGGCCGCGATGAAGAGGTGATCAGGCAATACATCAAGAGCCAGGAGGCGGAAGACAAGCGACAACCCGCCTTGAGGCGGTTCACAAAATTGGGGCCGCGTTAGCGTCCCCAGCAGCCGCTTTGAGCGGCTCATGTTTTAAAGCCCCCGGCTTTGCCGGGGGATATTTACCTTAGGCTTTTCGGCAACATCGAAGCCATCAGATAAAGAACAAATTAAGAACTTATGACGCCGATGTGAATTGTGCCTTGACATGCAGTGGAGGCGGCGTATGATTACAGTAACTTGCAGGAACACTTTCAAAGCAAGCGACGCTACCACACCAGTTCATCTTGGTGAAAACTCTAACATCGCTCAATATCGGGCGGTCAATATGAGTATCCGGGCTTCTTGCCGGATTTTAACGGCTGTGGATCAAAGGACACATGCCGTGGTGATGGCGTCCGCCAAAAAAAGAACAAAACAAGAACAAACCAACGGCGCAAGAGTTGGCGGCGCGCTAAATCAACCGAGGCAGCCATGGCGACAAAAATCGAGAAGCCCGACCTCAGACAAGAATTTCGCGCCATGGCGCAAGGCGCCCAGAGCCTGACCATCGCCTATATCGGCGTGGTCAACGGGCTGTTTGCGGCCCTGAAGGAACTCCGCGGCGCGGACGCCGCGGCCATCGCCGCAGCCGCGCGAATGGATGCGGGCTATGTGCGGCGCTGGTGCGACGCGGCCTTCGCGTTTGGCTATCTCGACGCCGAGGGCGACGTCTTCCATTTAGGCGAGACGGGCGCGGCCATGCTGCCCGATGCGCCGACTGCGCTCATGCCCCTGTCGCTGACCATGGTTTCGAGCGTTCACATGGCGGTGCGCGCCGCCGGCCTCATGCGCAGCGGCGAGCGCCCCGGCGAGGCGGTGATGGCCGAGGTAGACACGCTCCTGCCCTGGTTCGGCGCGATGCTCGAAGGCACGTTCGCGCGCTTTTTCGAGGAGAAGATTTGCCCCGGCGTGCAGGTCTTCGCCGAAATCAATGAACGCGGCGGACTTGTGGTCGATCTCGGCTGCGGCAATGGCTGGTATTTGCGCGCGCTCGCCCGCCGTTGCGGGTCGCTGCGCGGGCTCGGCCTCGACGGTTTCGCAGAGAACGTGGCGCAGGCGACCCGGCTCGCCGAGGAAGCGGACCTTGGCGACCGGCTCCATTTCGCCCAAGGCGACGCGCGCGCCTTCAGCCTCGACGAGCCCGCCGATCTCATCGCCATGAACCGCGCCCTGCATCACGTCTGGGAAAGCGGCGTCGGCCCCTTCATCAGGCGCCTGCGCGACAACCTTCGCCCCGGCGGCGCCGTCGCGATCTGGGAACCGGACTGGCCGTCCGACCGCCAGGTTTTGCGAAAGCCGGCGCTTCGCGGGCTCGCGTTGCATAACCTCAACGAGCATGTGCAGGGCAATCACCTGTTGCACGCCGACGAGATCGCGAGCGCGTTTGCGGCCGAAGGGCTTCAGCCTGAGATTTATCGCTTCGCCGATGGCGTCGAGGCCGTGATCGTGGCGCGCCGCACTTAGCGCGGCTCAGTTTCGCATCACGTTCGCGAAGCATGCAGCATAACTCGCGACGATCAGTCAGCATCACTCAAACCTCCTCACTTCGCGAGCATCCGACGCAGGACGTGAGCGCATGTTCGAACTTCCGGAACTTAGTGAGAACGCAATTGAAGGCATGGTTGTGATGCGCGGCTGATCGCAGAATGCTAAGGCTAGTCGTATGAAAATCCGACGTCATCAAGCGAAGCTGCACAAAGCGAGCGTGCCCGGAATTGAGGCGATGACGCTTGTCTCGAACCAGGCTTTCCCGCGCCACTCACACGATCAGTTCGGGATCGGGGTTATAGACTTCGGCGCCCATTGTTCTTGGAGCGCGGTTGGAGCCGTCAGCGCTGACGCCGGCGACGTGATCATGGTCAATCCCGGTGAAATGCACGACGGAGCGCCCGTAGCGGGGAAAGCACGTGGCTGGCGCATGATCTATCTCGACGCTAAACGGATAGAGCGTCAAATAGAGGAAGAGCGGGCGGGCGGGATCGAAATTGTGCGTCCTGTGACCCGCAATGCGGCGTTGGCGGAAGCTTTCAATCGCTTGTTCGCTTGCGTCATCTCCCCTCGCCCTGACCACCTCGCTACGGAAGAAAGCCTGCTCAGCGTCACCATGGGCCTTCTTCGGAACCACACCAGTGTGCGTTCAATGACTGACGGCGGCCCGCCTTGCGTGGCGAAAGCCATCCAGCGCCTGGACGACGCCGCCGATGAACCCGTCTCTCTGACCGAACTCGCCGCGCTGGCTGGCGTCAGCCGCTTCAAACTGCTGCGGAGTTTTGCGCGAGAGGTGGGGGTTACGCCGCATGCCTACCTCGTTCAGCGCCGACTGAGCGCGGCGCGGAGACTTCTCGCCGCTGGGCAGACGCCGGTTCAGGCGGCAATGCAAGCAGGCTTTGCGGACCAGAGCCATCTGACGCGCACATTTGTCCGATATTTCGGCGTTACGCCAGCTCGTTATCGCGCGGCGATCTCCTGACCTCCCTGCAATTTCGTTCAAGACCTGGGCGATGCTTCCATGGATTCCTCGGGTGGCCATTCAATTCAGACCACTTCCACAGCGCAGAGGAGCGCAGGAGGATGAAAGAAATGATCCGCTCGTGTAACGACGACGACTTTGATCGCATATGGAAAATCATCAATGATGGCGCGCAAGCCTACAAAGGCGCCATTCCCTCGGATCGATGGAGAGAACCCTACATGTCGAGGAGCGAGTTGGGCCACGAAATTTCGCACGGCGTTTGCTTTTCTGGGTGGGAAGAAGACGGACTCCTCCTCGGCGTAATGGGCGTTCAGCAGGTCCAGGACGTGACTCTGATCCGCCATGCCTATGTGGTTACGAAAAAGCAGAATCAGGGGCTTGGTTCATGCCTCTTGGCGCATGTCCAGAGACTGACGCAGCTGCCAATCCTAGTCGGCGCCTGGGCCGATGCAACCTGGGCGATCCGCTTCTATGAGAGAAATGGCTTCAAACTGCTTGAAGCTGGGCAGACAGCCCCACTTTTCAGGCGTTACTGGAACATCCCGGAGCGGCAAATCGAAACGTCCGTGGTGTTAGCAGACGGGAGGTGGTTGACTTTGGATAGAAGTTAGGAGATCCGCATAAATAACCGATACGATTTTCGGTTCGGGTGGGTATTGCATCGTTCCATTCGGGATGGAACGCGTGGCGGCGCTATTGAGGGCGTCCGCCAAAAAATGAAGCTTCATCTCCCCATCCGCGCGTTGGTCGAGCCGCGAAGGCCTGCTTCAAGATTTCATGAACTCTTTAAAGCCTTTATTCACCCTGAACCGCCGAAGCCTGTTAACCAGGCGTGGGCGTCGCAATTTTATGTTTTTACCTTTTTATTTCAATGCTTTAGCTGGACGAATCCCTGTGTGCGGGGAGGCTTTCGGCGCAATCCCGGCGAAGCATGCGAACGCCGAGGCCAACCGCCCGCCAATCGCCATAGTCCCATAAAATCCCGCCTCTCGAAGGCGAGACCCCCTGTTTTACGAAACAATCCCAATCTCAGCCCTTTTTTAACCCTGGCAGGGCGCTGACCGCTTTCGCATCGCTTACCCGAGCGGACGACGAGCAAAGCCGCTGTCGCGGATCCAGCACGCCTCAGCCACAACGCCGCGGCGCCGACAGGGCGAACCGATTCTCTTATTTTTGCGCCTGTCCATAGCTTGCAACCGTCGGCCAGAGTGGCGGCGTTTGCTTTAGCGCCCGCTCGCTGTTGGATCTGGGCCCCAAACGTCCCAGTGGAGAGCGCCGCGGCAAGAGTAACTTCGGCGCCCCTCCTTTCGCGCCAGTTTCGATACAAAAGGGCATCTGGACGCCTGCGTCTGGTCAGACGCACGATGCCTTAAGGCCCCGTTTGCACTCGCGACAAGTTGCGCCAGCCCCTTATAGTGCACTGCAAAATGGACTAGCCAATTTCACGGAGCCGTGTCACCTTCTGGGCGATAAGCGCGCCCATTTCTCGCGTCACGCTGCGCCGAGGAGAAAAGAATGAGCTCGACCCCAAAACGCCACCACCGCCCGACAAGGCTCGCCAAGGCGCACGGCGCTGCAACGCTCGCGCTGCACGGTCAAACCATCGAGTTTCCGGTCTATTCAGGCACAATCGGGCCGGATGTGATCGACATCTCAAGCCTTTACAAAAAGGCAGGCGTTTTCACCTACGATCCGGGCTTCACCTCCTCGGCCTCGTGCAAATCCGACATCACCTTCATCGACGGCGACGAGGGCGTTCTTCTTTATCGCGGCTACCCAATCGACGAACTCGCAGAGCACGGCAGCTTTCTCGAAACCTGCCACCTCCTTCTCTACGGCGAGCTGCCGAACACGCAGCAATATGCCCAGTTCGTCAATCGCGTCACCTACCACACCATGATCCACGAGCAGATGCTCCGGTTCTTCTCGGGCTTCCGCCGTGACGCACACCCCATGGCCGTGATGGTGGGAACGGTGGGCGCGCTCGCCGCGTTCTATCACGACTTCATCGACATCGCCGATCCGATCCAGCGCGACCTCGCCGCGATCCGCATGATCGCGAAGATGCCGACGATCGCGGCTACGGCCTTCAAGTATTCAATCGGCCAGCCCTTCATGTATCCGAGGAACGAGCTCGATTACTCGTCGAACTTCCTCTACATGAACTTCGGCGTTCCCTGCGAGCCGTACAAGGTCAACCCGATCCTCGCCCGCGCGCTCGACCGCATCCTCATTCTCCATGCCGATCACGAGCAGAACGCCTCGACCTCGACCGTACGCCTTGCCGGCTCCTCGGGCGCGAACCCGTTCGCGTGCATCGCGGCGGGCATCGCCTGCCTCTGGGGACCTGCGCACGGCGGCGCGAACGAGGCCGCGCTGAAAATGCTTATGGAAATAGGCACGGTGGATCGCATCCCCGAATTCGTCAAACGCGCCAGGGATCCGAAAGACAGCTTCCGTCTCAGCGGCTTCGGGCATCGCGTCTACAAGAACTACGATCCGCGCGCGCGCGTCATGCAGAAAACCTGCAAGGAAGTGCTGGAAATCGTTGGCACGAAGAACGATCCGCTTCTGCAGGTCGCCATGGAGCTGGAGCGGATTGCACTCGAAGACGAATATTTCGTCGAGAAGAGGCTCTATCCGAACATCGACTTCTACTCCGGCATCACCTTGAAGGCGCTTGGCTTCCCGACATCGATGTTCACAGTGCTGTTCGCGGTGGCCCGCACGGTCGGCTGGATCGCGCAATGGAAGGAAATGATCTCCGATCCGGAGCTGAAGATCGGCCGCCCCCGCCAGCTCTATATCGGCGAGCGGATGCGCGACTATGTCCCCCTGGAAGAGCGCGCTTAACGTCGCAATACGCCTGCGGATCGGCATCCCGGCCAAGCGAAGCGCGAGCCAGGATCGCGAGAAAAGCAGGCTTTTCAATGTAACGATCCCGGATAGGGCTCCGCCCCTCCGGGATTATGATTTATGGGCTGTTCACGCGCCGGATAAAATCCTGTTGGCGCTCAGCGCGCGCGGCGAGATCAGTGGTCGTAATGCAGGAGGTGCATCAGCCCGAAAAGGAGCGCGCCGCCGCCCGCTGTAGAGCCAATGAAAAACTCGGCCTGATCCTTGAAGAGACCGTAATAAGTCATCCCGACGAAGCCGAGAAGAGCCCCGACCGCGGCCCCTCCGAGTGCATAGAGGAAGAGCCGCAGCAAGCCGCGAACACGCTTTCTGGGCGCGGGCTCCTCGCCGGGCCGCCGACCTGAGCCCATGGGAGGAAGCGCGCGCCGGTGCGGATTACCGGCTTTCTTCGACGCAACGGGCGGCATCCCTTCCGCGTCGCCCTCGACACTGAACGTGACAGGCTGCTCGCCGGAAGGGGCGTGCCTTGACTGAACTGGACCGGCCGAGCCGTTTACGGATTTTTTTGGCGCAAGCCCGGCGGCTGCACGCTCGGCGTCCTCCTGCTGACGCACTAAGTCTGGATCCATCGTGATCGTCCCTCTGACCCCGGTCACGGACCGGTTTTGTTCGCTGCGCTCAAGCGGGGCATTAACGAGTTTTTATTATCATACCAAAGCAAGCAAGAAAGGGCGCCGCAAAAACGAACCAGGCTGAGAGGAGACGTTCGACGCCGAACGGCGGCCGAGCCTCGACGCAATCCTCGGAAGAAGACAAGACATCTCAACAACTAGCGTCACCAGAGCGCGCCCATAGAAAGCGCCGAAAAGCTTCGATCAAGCTTCCACCAGAGTCGAAACGCCTGTGGATGAAAGGTAAACGCGGGACCGACGCGCCATTCCAAAGGCCGCATACTCGGCGTCGCTGCGATTCGCGCCGCGCTCCGCGGCCTGACTCCCGCCGGCGAGGGCCTTGACGATCCCGGTTGAAAAGGCGAAGGGAACCTCGTACGCCCCGCGAAAAGTCCTGACCCACCTGGCTCGCAAGCGCAGACAGGACTTCCCATGAATAAGGCGTACGAGCGTCTCGTTAATTCTAGTACAGCTTATCGGAGGCAAGTTCGCTTACGAACGTTCGGCCATGTGGGGCGCCAACTTGCTTCCGGCTGCTCTGATGGAGACTGGAGGACCTATGGACAAGGACGGCCACGACGAAAGCGATCAGGCCATCGCAACGCAGTTGACCCAGTTCGGCCGCGACCCGCACAGCTGCTTTGGCTTCGTCAACATGCCGATCTTCAGGGGGTCTACGGTCCTCTTTCCCGATGCCGAGCGGCTCGAGTCCCGCGCAGTGGAATACACCTATGGCCGACCATCAAATCCGACGACGCGGGCGCTAGAACTTGCGCTGGCGAAGCTTGAGGGAGGGGGGCGAACCTTTCTCACGCCCTCAGGCCTCAGCGCAATCTCGACGACGCTTCTGGCTTTCGCCGAAGCCGGCGCGCACATCCTCATCAGCGACAGCGTGTACCAGCCCACTCGGCGCTTTGCGAACCGCGTTCTCACGCGGCTTGGCGTCGACGTCGAATATTACGATCCCTTGATCGGGGACGGGATCGCGAGCCTCATAAAGCCCGAAACGAAGCTTGTCTTCACCGAATCTCCAGGCTCTCAGACCTTCGAGACGCAGGACATTCCCCTGATCTGCAAGGAGGCGCGCGGGCGGGGCGTCCCCGTCGCCATCGACAATACCTGGGCGACGCCCCTCTATTTCCGCGCGTTCGATCACGGCGTAAACATCTCAATTCAGGCGGCGACAAAATACATCGTCGGCCATGCAGACGCGCTCCTCGGCGCGATCACCTGCGATGCGCCCACGGCCGGGGCCGTCGCATCCGCTCATGAAGCGCTTGGGCTTTGCGCAACTGGCGAGGACTGCTTTCTTGCGCTTCGCGGGCTTCGCACGCTCGCGGTGCGGCTGGAGCGGCATTGGAAGTCGGGCCTCGCCATCGCCGAATGGCTCGAAGCCCGCCCCGAGGTCGTCGCAGTGCTGCACCCTGCCCTGCCCTGCCATCCGGGCCACGAGCTTTGGCGTCGCGATTTTCTTGGCGCCAGCGGCCTTTTCTCGATCTATCTGAAACCATTCCCCAATGCGGCGGTGAAGCGGATGCTGAACGCGCTTCGCATTTTCGGCATGGGCTACTCCTGGGGCGGCTTCGAAAGCCTGATCGTGCCTTTCGACTGCAAGGCCGCAAGAACGGCCTCCGTCTGGAGCCCGCCGGGACCGGCGCTCAGACTGCACATCGGTCTCGAAGATGTGGAGGATCTGAAACACGATCTTGAACGCGGCTTTGCAGCGCTCCACGGTTAATAAGAAACTGGCCACGAGCATGCGGCAGTCTTTGTGAGCGGACCCATCACTTCCCGGTGTGAGCGTCTCTGTAAGGGGTGGAGCGGCAACCTCACGCCAAGCCCAGACCGAAGCGCCCCTTATCCATGGTGCCGGATGCGATGCTGCTGTGCTGCCTATGGGGCTCCGCAAGCTGTTTGCGACGCATCAGCTTCCAAATTCCGTCCGGCGGCGCCCCTCCTCCTGGCTTCTAGCCGCTTATGAGGCTCCGGACTGTCTGCACCAGAAGGCGATCACTAAACGGCTTAGCAAGAAATTCAGCGCTGTCACGAAAGGCGGGCGGCAAATTTCCGCGGCCATAGCCGGATACGAAGAGGAAGGGAATGCTTCGCTCATGAAGAATAGCGGCAACCTCATCAACACGCTCACCCCTGAGGTTGACATCGAGCACCGCGGCATTGCACGTTGCGCTGCGAGCGAGACTTACGGCTCCTGAGAGCGTACCTGCCGTCCCTACAACTCTCAAACCGGCTCCTCTTAAAGCCGCCTCCATGCTCATGGCGACGAGCGGCTCATCTTCAACCACAAGTATATTGCTGGCGGTAGCCAAGTTGCGCCTCCTCAGGTGTGTCGCAGGCGGAATGGCATGCTATTTATCCACAGTCTCCAGGCCGATTTAAGCGTTTAGCTGAACACGAGGCTCTTCACATAAGCGTCATGATCTGTCCCAGCGATCACGCCTGCGAGGGTCCCGCAGCCCTATACAATTACTGCGAGTGCGGAAGACCATGGCGGCGGACTCTGCGCTCCGGGCTCGGCAGCTTCTCTTTCTGGACGGCGGTCGCATGCTTAAGCTGTTCATCGGCCTCAGATCTTTTTTTCATAGACCCTGTCTCCCGATGGGCTTGAACTTACACTTGGCAATCTTGCAAAACTGGGCCAGCAGCCGAAGGCCCATCCGCCGTTACTTCTTCTGAGCGGAATGTCTCGTCTCGAAAGCGGCAGAATTGCGCTTGCGCCCGATGGAGCGCGAGGCCTGGAATTGACATCAGAAATTCGACGGCCAAACCTTCGTCGCGCCTCAATGCTGAACCAATCCTAGCTTTAGGAGGTCTCGATGCGTTTGACCCAAAGTGCGCTTGTTTTCGCGAGCATCATCGCCTGCGCGGGCTTTTCCGCATCGGCGCAGAAGCACAGGCAGCTTGGCGCGCACGTGCATGGACATGGCCGCCTGAGCATCGCCGTCGAAGACAACACTGTGTCCATTGAGCTCGAAGCGCCAGGCGCCGACATCGCCGGCTTCGAGCACGAGGCGTCCACGCCAGACCAAAGAGCCGCGCTTGAGAAACCGAAAGCGAAACTCGCTGCTGGCTTGTCTCTTTTCACGCCTTCGTCCGCCGCCGGTTGCACGCAGAAAAGCGCAAAAGTCTCAATCGAAGCCGAACATGGAGACGAGCACGGCCATCACGCCGAGGGCGCCAAGGAGGAAGAGGAAGACCATCATCATTCCGAATTTCACGCCGAATACGCCTTCGAGTGCGCTTCGCCCGCCCGCCTCACATCCATGACCTTTGATTATTTCAAGGCGTTTCCTGACGCACAGGAACTCGATGTCTCGCTCATCTCGCCAAAGGGGCAGGCAAGCTACGAGGTCACGCGCGACAAGCCCCGCCTCGATTTGACGGGGATCATGTGATCGAAACGGCGGCCTTGGCCAAACCTGAAAGCTTCGAAGCCGGAGCAGCGCGCCAGCCTCTTGTGCGGATGTCAGGCGTCCGCTTCGCTTGGCCCGGCCGCAACGCCTTCAGCCTCGCCCTTGAAAATTTCACCCTTGAACGCGGGGAGCGGCTGTTTCTCGCCGGTCCCTCCGGTTCGGGCAAGTCCACTTTTCTGAGCCTGCTGGCTGGCATTCTCACGCCGCAGGAGGGCGTTATCGACGTGCTGGGCACGGATATCGCCAAGCTTGGCGGGGCGGCGCGCGACCGTTTCCGGGCCGAGCATTACGGCATCATTTTCCAGATGTTCAATCTCTTGCCTTACGGGTCGGTGATCGACAATGTCCTGCTGCCGCTTAGCTTTTCGAAGAAACGGCGGCGGCAGGCCGAAGCGGAGGGCGGGGCCAGCGCCGAGGCGGCGCGGCTCCTCGAAACGCTCGGCCTTGAAAAGGCGGTGATCGACAGCACGTCGGCAGCGAGCTTGAGCGTCGGCCAGCAGCAGCGCGTCGCGGCGGCGCGCGCGTTGATCGGCTCGCCCGAACTCATCGTCGCCGATGAGCCGACCTCGTCGCTCGATCGTGGAAGGCAGCAGTCTTTCCTCGACCTTCTGTTCGCGGACGTCGACGCCGCCGGCGCGACGCTTGTCATGGTCAGCCACGACGAAAGCCTGAGCGGGCGCTTCACGCGCGTCGTCGATCTGACCGACATCGTGAGCACCGGCCGGACGGGGGTTTCCGTTGGAGCGGCTTTCCCCTCACCCCAGCCCTCTCCCCCGCAAGCTCACCTTGGCGAGCTTGCTGCTCTGGCGTGTCCGCATCCGCGAGCGGATGCGGATGGGAGAGGGAGTTCGGTTGCGGCCATTGCCTCATCGTTCCCTCTCCCACGGGGAGAGGGACAGGGTGAGGGGGAAGGGCCTTGATCATCGTCCGCCTCGCGCTGCAATCGCTCGCCAATCGCTGGCTGACAGCGCTGCTCACCATCATCTCCATCGCGCTCAGCGTGATGCTGCTGCTCGGCGTCGAAAAGGTGCGGACCGGCGCGCGGCAGAGCTTCGCCGACACCATCTCGGGCGCCGATCTGATCGTTGGCGCGCGCAGCGGAAGCCTCAACCTGCTCCTCTATTCCGTCTTCCGCATCGGCAACGCGACCAACAACATCACCTGGAAGACCTATCAGGACATCGCAGCGCGGCCGGATGTCGCCTGGATCGTACCGATCTCGCTCGGCGACAGCCATCGCGGCTTTCGCATGATGGGAACCACGGCCGATTACTTCAAGCTCTACCATTACCGGCACGGCCAGCCCCTCGAATTCGCGTCGGGCGCGCCGTTCAGCGATCTCTTCGACGCCGTGATCGGGGCGGATGTCGCCGCCCAACTCGGCTACAGGACCGGCGACAGGATTATCGTGGCCCACGGCTTGGGTTCGGTCTCCTTCATCGAGCATGACGATAAGCCTTTCCGCGTTTCCGGCGTGCTCGCAAAGACCGGCACGCCCGTCGACCGCACCGTCTACGTCAGCCTGCCCGCCATCGAGGCCATCCATGTCGACTGGCAAAGCGGCGCGCGCATTCCCGGCCAGACCGTCTCCGCGGACGAGGTTCGTAAAGTAAACCTTGAGCCGAAGGCGATCACGGCGGCCTTCATCGGGCTGAAATCGAAGCTCGCGGCGTTCCGGCTCCAACGCGCCATCAACGAATACCCTGAGGAGCCGCTGTCTGCGATCCTGCCGGGCGCGGCGCTCCAGGAGCTTTGGGGGCTCGTTGGAACGGCCGAGACGGCTCTGTCGGCTGTCTCCGCCATGGTCGTCGCGACTGCGCTTCTCGGCATGGTCACCATGATCCTCACGACGCTGAACGAGCGCCGCCGCGAAATGGCGATCCTGCGCTCGGTCGGCGCGCGGCCCTTTACGATCCTTTCGCTTCTCGTCACGGAGGCCGGCGTCCTTACCTTTTGCGGCGTGGCGCTCGGCGTTGTTCTCCTTTATGCCGCATTGATCGTGCTCCAGCCCTTCATAGATCGCAACTATGGCCTCCATATTGCTGTCGATCCCCCGACATGGGATCAGGTCAGCGTGTTGGCGGCTATTGTGGCGGCCGGCTTTATCGCTGGCCTCTTCCCGGCTCTTAGAGCTTACCGCCTTTCTTTGGCTGACGGCATGACCGTTCGAACCTGACGGACCATTTCAGATGACCCGCATCCTCTCCGCTCTTTGCTTTTTGGTCGTGGCTACCGCGGCCCTAGCTGTGGAAAGCACGCCGACGATGGAACTGGCCTGGGGCAAGCTCGTGCCGCCGGCGCCGCCGCCGGTCCAGACGATGAGGGCGAAGCGCTTCCTGTCCGGCGCAACGCCCTTCGCAGGCGCAGGCGGAAGCGAGCCCCCTCCCCCGCCCGCCATTGACGACAAGCGCTGGCTGTCCGAGCGCCGGCTTCAGCCCGGAGCGGGCGGAGCGCCCGCGGTCGTGACGGACCTTGACGGCAAACGCGTGCGCATCGGCGGCTACGTGGTGCCGCTCGATTTCGAGGCGACGACCGTCAAGGAGTTCCTGCTCGTGCCTTTCGTCGGCGCGTGCATCCACGTCCCGCCCCCGCCGCCGAACCAGATCATCTATGTGAAAACGTCGAAGGGCTTCGACGTCGCCGGAACTTTCGACCCGGTCTACGTCACAGGGACGCTGCAGGTCGCATCCCAATATACAGGTCTCGCTGAGACCGGCTATGCAATCGACGCCGACAAAGTCGAAACCCGGAAGGAGTAAGGCGCGCTGCGGCGCCCGCCACCGCGAAATGCGCTTCTACGCCTCACGCCTGCTTTACAAAAAAACGCCGGAACAGTCCGCCCCAACCGCCAGACGATTTTGCTTGACCAGCAGGGGCCGCAGGACGTTCCGTCTTTGCGACCGGAAATCCGGCTCTCTTCCAGGCAAGAATCCCGCCTTCAAGATTATAGATCGTCTCGTGCGCGGATATTTCCGCCCGAAGTCTCTGGCATGCCGTTCGCGCGCGCGGACCCAGCCGGCACATGATGACAAGTTTCTGGCCGGAGTAATCGGGGAGCGCGGAGCGGCGAATCCGTCCAAGCGGAACGAGCGCCGCCCCCTCGATATGTTCGGCGTCGTACTCTCTTGGCTCCCGCACGTCCACAAGTACGGCCTTGTCGGCGTCGAGCCATTTTTTCAGCGTTGCGGGATCGATGTTCTCTATCGTCACAGGGTGATCCTTAATATTTCACTTCTCTAATGTGTCTAACGCTTGCAGTAGATGAGGTACAGGGTTGAGAGCAACGCATGGGCCTCCATGTTGCAGAGGCGGTAGTAAACCATCTGCCCTCTTTTTTCTGTATCAACGACGCCGGCCTCGCGCAACCTCGCCAAATGTTGGGAAACCGCCGATTGAGACAACTCGCTGACTTGGCAAAGCTCTCCGACCGATTTTTCCCCGTCAATAAGGTGACAGAGAATAAGCAATCGTGAGGGATTCGCCAGTTCCTTCAAGAGCGCCGCTGCATCTCCTGCATGGCCCTTCATCTCAATCGATACGGGAAACCTGTCTTTGGGCATACTGACAACGTATTAGAACTTACTAATATGGGCAAGGGCTAGCGCAACGACTGAAGAGGCCTTCGTGGAAATGGACTTCATCGATATCACCCGAAACATCTCGGCCAACTTCAAGACGGCCAGGAAGGACATCTCCGACACCATGGAGGGCTTTTCTGAGCTGGCCAATCCCTTGAACGACCGCTGCGGCTAAGAGTGGAGCGCTACTTCATTAAAAACTTTGACAAGGCGGTTGAAGCTCTATCGCAGCGTCGATGGTTGCGGTTGAAGCTCTATCGCAGCGTCGATGGTTCGGGCTGGTGCGCCTTGCTGACCGCGGGGGCTTGAGACGGCTCGCGATCAAGGCCGAAGACGGTTCTTGCCTGTTTCATAGTCGCGGCGGGACCGGGCGAGAAGGGATTCGCCCGTCTCCTCGCCGAAGCAGTGATCGAAGTCGTCGCATTCGCTGCAGCTGGGCGCAGTGCAGAGAGAGTAGGCCGCATCGGCGCAAATGGCGCGGTAGAAGAATTTCTTCCACTTCATGTCCTGCTTGTTGCGCATCGCGAGCGGCTTGAAATGCCGCGTCATCAGTTCGCTGAGCTCACGGCGATTGCCAAAGCCCAGATCCTGCCAAAGATGATTGGGACCCTGAGCGCGGCGCGCCATCATCGCGGCGAGTTGCGCTTCCAGAACCGTCCGCGACGTGGAGCAGTTGAAAAGCAAGTCGAAAAGGCACGCTTCGTCGGCGCTCCGCTCGACCTCGCCCGCCGGCGCAACGAAGCGTGAGCGCGCCGCGTCTGGAAAAGCCTGCGCGACCAAATCGGAGAGCTGCCCAGAAGGAAGTCCGGTTGCGCTCGCAAGAGAGCGCCCTTCCGCGACGGCTTCGCCGAAGGAGATCGCAAGGATCGAGGCTACGACATGGGCGTCGAAGGCGTCGAACTCCGGCGCGCGCGCGTTCATGAGGAGCATGTATCGCTCCTCCGGCACAAAGGGGAAGGCCCCCTCACCCCAGCCCTCTCCCGCAAGGGGAGAGGGGGCGGGCTGCGCCCGCTGAAGCGGCGTCCCTTCTCCCCCTCCGCATCCGCTTGCAGATGCGGTCACGTTGAGCGGCGAACTCGCCAAGGCGAGTTCGCCGGGAGAAGGACAGGATGAGGGGTAACTTTCCATCAGCATCGGTTACCCCAAAGGCGGCGGCGCTTTCGAATGGCTCTGGCATGCCCTGGGACAGACGCGCGCGCACGCCCCGCAGCCGATGCAGGCCCCTGCGTCGGCCATGGTCATGATCTTGCGCTCGAACTCCTCGTCGTCATCATAATCGTCGTCGTCGTCATCCTCGCCGGATTTGGGCTCGATGGCGACAAGCTCGCCATCCTCGGTCATGCCCTTGAGCGTCATGACGTTCCGGCCGCAAACCTTGAAGCAGCGCCCGCAGCCAATGCAGGTCTTGCTGTCGATCGCGACCAGGTATTCTGGCTCCCAGGCCCTCCCGTCGCGCGTCTCATTATCCATCGCCCTACCCTCCAACTCCCGCGGCTCGCGCGGTCTCCAGATGCTTCAACTGCGCGCGCTTCTTCTCAAGAATTGCGTAGGCGTCGTGAGCGCATTGCGCCACTTCGGGGATCTGCCGCCAGTTCACGGGCAGTTCCTCGGAAAGGTCATGCAGATCCATCTTCGCCTGCGTGGCCTTGGCCGAGAGTTTCTTGATTTCCGTCTTGAGGGCCTCGATTTCGCTCATGCGTTCCTCGCTCAAAGCTTCGCGACCTCAGGGAATTTCTCGATCATATCCACGCCCGCGCGGACGAGCTTGTCGCCTTCCTCGGCGAGCTTGCCGACCGTCTCGAACCCGAAGCGGTGCACGTCGCGCAGATGCTTATTCACGACCACGAGACGGCCCCCCGTCAGCACCATGCGGCCGAAGCCTTCGTGATGCATCTTCATGATGGGCGAGACCATGACGCCCGTCGCGCGCTCGATGGCCAGCCCCACAGCGTTGTAGAAGAGTTCGAGCCGCCACAGCGTCTCGGGGTCGGGATCGCCGATGATCGGGACCTCCTTCCGCTGCTCCTTGGTGATGATGTAGGGCGCGATCAGATCGAGGTCGCTTTTCTTGTCCCACGCGCCATGCGCATCTTGCGCGCGCCACTGCTTGATCAGCTCGTTCAGAAAGATCGAGTCAGGGGCCTTCTCGACTGCGGATGCGTCAGCCATGGGCGCCCTCGTCCTCATCGTCGAAATCGAAATTCCGCTCCTGGCCTTTCAAAAGCGCCTTACGCAGCCAGGGCGGCGGATTGCCCTTGAGCACCGCTTGAAGCCTCGCGAGCAGATCCGTGATCGCTTCGTGCTGCGTGACCTTGATCGGATGGATGCCGGCCTGCACGACGCGGCCCGCGGCTGACCCACCGATTGCGGCGACATAAAGTATGGCGCAATCCTTTATCGCCTCGACCTTCGGGGTGAGCTTGCCCTCGTTTCCGTCCTCCTTCAGTTCGCCCTCAAACTGGAAGACTTCGACAAGCTTGCACTCCTCGTCGGAAAGCTCATACACCGCGATGTTCTTGGCCCAGCCGAAATGCGCGTCCACGCGTTTCAGGTCTTCAGTTGCAAAGGCGATTTTCACTGTGCCGGCCCTTTCCTGCATCTCGTCCGCATTCGTCGCTATTCGTAACCCCCTAATGAGCCGCAACCGGCGCGCCATGGTGATCCTCCTCGCTCAGAGGGACGCGCCACATGGCCGGCGTCGGCTCGTGAACCTGCGCCATGAACATGTTTCCGACTTCAAAAATCAGGTCGCGCGTGCCGCGATAGCCGACGGAGACTTTGTGCGCCGCGCCGAGCCGGTCGAAGGTGGGTAGACCGCAGCGGAACAGCGGGACGCCAAGCCGCTCGGACATCTGCCGCCCGTGGCTGTGGGTCACGATCAGGTCGCAGTCTGCGGCGCGCTTTTCCAAATCTTCAAGGTCGCCGATCAGCACCTCGACCGCCGGGACTTTCTCAAGCATCGGCGACCCGGTGGACGTCACCGCCGCCTCGATTGTGCAGCCCATCTCGGTAAGCCACGTCGCGACGCTGTAAAGCAGATCCGGCTCCGCGCCGACGGCGATCCTCTTGTTGCCGAACGAGAAATGCCCGTCGAGCATGGCGTCCAAGAGCTGGCTGCGCTGGCGGCGATATTTGCTCGGAACCGGGCGTCCGCAGATCTTGGAGAGGAACGCGATAAACGCGTCGTTCGGGGCAAGCCCCGTCAGCCGGTCGAACAGACGGAACGGAACGCCCGCCTTCTTCTCAAGGGCGACCGCCGCGTCGCGCATCTGCTCGCCGATGGCGATGGTCCAGGCCGAGCACCCCATGCTCGCGATGTCTTCGACCGAAATGCCGCCAAGGGTCGTCGGCGTGAAGTCGTCGGGCATATGGCCGTCGAGCGAGCCGGACAGGTCGGGCAGGAACAGCGGTTCAAGGCCGAACGCCTCGAAGATGTCGCGCAGCTCGTCCAAGTCGCCGGGCGTGAGATGCGAGCCGGGAAGCACGTTGATGCGCTTCGCATCGCGCGGCGCGAGCGTCGGCGGCGCCTCGACAAGCACTTCAACCATGCGCGTTACGGCTTTCGCCCAGCCATCCTGGAAGGCCCCGTCGAAATCCGGCGTCGAGGCGTTGACAAGCTTCAAATGATCGAGTTCGGGATGGCTCTGGCGGATAAGCCTGATGAAGCCGTGCACGTCGTCGCCCTTGATCTCGGTGACGCCAGTTGTGCAAATCCCGATGATGGCCGGATTGGCGCGATTGGCGATGGTCAGCACCGCCTGCTCTACGTTCTCGTAGCCGCCAAGCACGGTCGCCACCTCGGTCATGGCCGTCGTCTGCATCGGGATGGCTTCGCGGAAATGCCGGACGAAGAGGACAAGCCCAAAGGAGGTGCAGCCTTGCGAGCCGTGAAGCAGCGGCATACAGCTCTTGATGCCGAGAAAAGCGAGCGCGCCGCCGAGGGGCTGGCTCATCTTCAGCGGATTGACGGTGCAGGCTTTTTTGGAGATGGAAACTTTCGCCATGTCGCCCTCACGCCGCTTTTGTTGGAGCGTTTGAAAGATCCGCGCCATCTGTTGCGAAAGGCCCCTCACCCCGGCCCTCTCCCGCGAGGGGAGAGGGAGTAGCTCGCGCTCGAAACACCGTCCCTTCTCCCCTGGCGGGAGAAGGAGAGGATGAGGGAGCTATCGCCGCAACCTCATTCGCCGATGCTGCGATGGGGGAAGCTTCCACACCATTAATCCGCGCCAGGATCCCGGCAATGCGAGGGATGCAGCTTCCGCAGCCGCCAGAGGCGCCGGTCAGCGCCCTGACTTCCTCAACGCGCGTCAACCTGTTCGCCAGGATCGCGTCCTCGACGGCGGCCCCGTCGACCTCCTTGCAGACGCATACGTGCTTTCCCTGGTCCGCTTCGACCGCATGAGGCGCGCCCGCGGCGAGCGCGGTGGCCTCGGCGGCGTTCGCCTCATCGGCGCGCTCTTCCCAGCTCACCTCGTCCCAAGGCGCAGGGCTGCGAACCTGCTCCCAGATCGGGTTCGACAGCGCCTTGTCGATTTCGCGGACGAGAGCCACCATGCCGTCATAGCCTGCATAGCCGTAATGGCGCTCCTGGTTGATGTCCATCCAGGGCATCTTGGCCTTCAGCGCGACGAACTGCGAGCGGCCGCCCGAAAGCATGATGTCCGCCCGCGCCTCCTTCAGAACCTTGTACATCTCGCGCGGCTTCATATCGTCGATCATGTGCGCTTCCTCGCCCATGATCTCCTTGATCCGCTCCTTGTCTTCCTTCGTGGATTTCTTGACGCTCGTGCCTGCGATTTCCATGCCGCCTTCCTGAAGCGCGGCAACCACCGACCAGGATTTCACGCCGCCCGTAATCAGCAGGACCTTCTTTCCCTGAAGGCGTTTGCGATAGGCGGCGATCCCCGCCCAGGCCTTCTTCTCCTCGCGCTCGATCACGGCCTCAGTGCGCGCGATCAGATCCGCCGGCGCGCCGCGTTCCACGAGCAGCAGCGCGATATTGCGCAAGCTGTCGCTCGTGTCGCTGATGCCGTAGAACGAGCCCTCGAAATAGGGGATGCCGTAGCGCTCTTCCATTTTGCGCGCGACGTTGATCATGGCGCGCGAGCAGACCATCATCGCGGCCTTGGCGCGATGGGAGCTGGCCACCTCGCGATATTTAGCGTCGCCGCAGATGCAGGCGAGAATGCGAATGCCAAGCTCGTCGAGAAGCGGCTTTACCTGCCACAACTCGCCTGCCACGTTGTATTCGCCGATGATGTTGATGTCGTAGGGCGTCGTGTATTCAGGCTCCTCAGTGCCGATCACGTAATCGAGCAGCGCCTCGCCCGCGAGCTTGTTGCCGAGCGTCTTCGCCCCGACGAAGCCCGGCACATTCACGGGAATGCAGGGCGTTCCGAACCGCTCCGACGCCTTCTTGCAGACCGCCTCGATGTGGTCGCCCGTCATGGCCGGAACGCAGGTCTGGTATACGAAGATCGCGGGCGGCGCATATTTCGCGATGATTTCCTTGATGGACCGCCACAGGCGCTTTTCGCCGCCGAAGATCACATCCTGCTCGCTCATGTCGGTGGTGAAGCTCATGCGGTAGAGCTTGGAGCCGGAGGAGCCGCAGTTGCGGTTGTCCCAGGAATGGCCTTCGCAGGCGATAGGGCCGTGGACGAGGTGCGCCACATCGGTGATGGGCTGAAGCGCGATTTTCGCGCCGTCGAACGCACATCCGCCCGCCGCGCCGCCGGGTTGCAACGGCTTCGTGCAGCCCTTCTTGCGCTCTTTCCCGGACTTCCCCTGATTGATGTCGCAACCAGGCTCGTTGAAGACATCCTGGATTTTGTTCGCCAGCGTAGTCATTCAAAACCTCCAAAGACTCCCTCTCCCACGGGGAGAGGGCCGGGGTGAGGGGATGGGGCCTTCAGGTCCTTACCCCTCACCCGGACCGCAAAGCGGTCCGCCCTCTCCCAACGAAAACGCCTTGGCGTTTTCGTCACTCTTAGTGGCGCGCCTTCTGGCGCGACGGGAGAGGGCGTGTCCACGCTAGCGGATGATATCGAAGCTGATATCGGTCTTGCCGACGACGTTCGAGTTGCGATCCATCTCGTCGAAGATCTTGTCGAGGAACAAGGTGAGCACGTTGAGCGAACCCTGGTAGCCCCAGACCGGACGACGATGCCAGTGATGACGGTCGAAGATCGGGAAGCCCATGCGGATCAAGGGCGTGCCGGTGTCGCGCTCCAGATACTTGCCGTAGGTGTTTCCGATGAGGAAGTCCACGGGCCGCGTGAAGAGCAGCGAGCGCATGTGCCAGAGATCCTTGCCCGCGTAGACTTCGCAGCCTGCGCCGAACGGCGAGCTGGCGAGAACTTCGCGCATCTTCGCTTCCCAGGCCTTGCCGCCATTGGTCGAGAGGATCGTGACCGGCTCCGCGCCGAGTTCCATGAGGAAGCCCGCGACGCCAAGGCAGAGATCGGGATCGCCGTAGATCGCGAACTTCTTGCCGTGGATGTGCGCGCTCGAGTCGGCCATCGCGTCGACGAGGCGGCCGCGCTCCTTCCTCAGCGCATCCGGGATCGGCTTGCCGGTGATGCGCGAGACTTCCATCAGGAACTTGTCGGTTCCGACAAGACCTATCGGATGATTGAAGGCGACGGTCTCGTGGTCCCAGGTCTTGGCGTAGTTCAACGTCTTCTCGGTGCAGAACTCCTGCATGGAGATCGTGGCCTTGGCGTGGACCGCGTTCTCGGCGTCCGCAAGCGTCGTGCCGCCGTCATACATGCGGAACTCGCCGTCGGCGGGCGTATCCCACACATCGCTGTTGTCGCCAATGATGGTGTATTCGACGCCCATCAGGTCGAAGATGCGCTTGATTTCGCGAAGGTTGCCGACGGTGTAGCCGTCGAAGCCGCCGAAGAAGTTGATCTTGCCGTTCGGCTGCCGTTCGGCCTTCGACTGTGCGCCGGCCTTGCCGTTCCAGAAATGCTCGAGCATCCCCTTCATGACGTTGTCGTAGCCGGTAATGTGGCTGCCGACGAAGGCAGGCGTGTGAGCGAAGGGCACGTCGAAGTCGGCAGGCACGGAGCCCTTCTCCTTCGAGGTCTTAATGAAGGCGTTGAGGTCGTCGCCGATGACTTCCGCCATGCACGTGGTCGAGACGGCGATCATCTTCGGCTTATACATCTTATAGCTGTTCGCAAGGCCGTCGATCATGTTGTTCAGGCCGCCGAACACAGCTGCGTCTTCCGTCATGGACGAGGAGACGCACGAGGTCGGCTCCTTGAAGTGACGCGAGAAATGGCTGCGATAGTAGGCGACGCAGCCCTGGCTGCCGTGGACGAAGGGCAGCGTGCCTTCGAAGCCGACCGCCGCGAACACCGCGCCGAGCGGCTGACAAGCCTTGGCCGGGTTGATCGTCAGCGCTTCGCGGGCGAAGTTCTTCTCTTGATATTCGGCCGTCTTGGTCCATTCGGTGACGCGCTGAACTTCAGCGTCCGGATGGGCCTCTTCGAACTTCTCTCTCTTGTTCTTGAACATCTCCTGGTATTCCGGCCCGCGGAACAGGTCGAAGTGGTCCAAGACGTTTTCTGCGTTCTGAGTTATCGTAGTCCTCTATTCCGTTGGGCCTAACCCCTCACCCTGTCCTTCTCCCGCAAGGGGAGAAGGGACGCCGCCGCAATGGGCGCGACCTGCTCCCTCTCCCCTTGCGGGAGAGGGCTGGGGTGAGGGGGTGTTGCGGCCGATGTACTTGCTAGAAGGGCGCCTTGGCGAGCTTCAACACCGGGGAGTTCACCGCCATGTCCATATCGCGGGCGAAGATGGCGAAGCCGTCATAGCCGTGATAGGGGCCGGAATAATCCCAGGAGTGCATCTGCCGGAAAGGCACGCCCATCTTCTGGAAGACGTACTTCTCCTTGATGCCGGAGCCGACGAGGTCCGGCCGAACCTTCTCGACGAACTTTTCGAACTCGTAGCCAGTCACGTCGTCATAGATCAGCGTGCCGTCTTTGACGTAGTGCGTGGTGCGCTGATAGTCGTCGTTGTGACCGAATTCGTAGCCCGTGCCGACCACTTCCATGCCGAGATCTTCGTAAGCGCCGATCACGTGGCGCGGACGAAGCCCGCCGACATAGAGCATGACCTTCTTGCCTTGCAGGCGCGGCTTGTATTTCGCGATGACCGCTTCCATCAGCGGCAGATACTTCGCGATGACCTTCTCCGCGTTCGCCTGGATCGTCTCGTCGAACTGGGCCGCGATCTTGCGGAGCGACTCCACGATCTTGGTCGGGCCGAAGAAGTTATATTCAACCCACGGAATATTGTACTTCTCTTCCATGTGGCGCGCGATGTAGTTCATCGAGCGGTAGCAGTGAAGGACGTTCAGTTTCGCCTTGGGCGAGGACTTAAGCTCCATGATGGTGCCGTCGCCCGACCATTGCGCGATCACGCGCAGGCCCATTTCCTCAAGCAGGATGCGCGAGGACCAGGCGTCGCCGCCGATATTGTAGTCGGCGAGGATGGCGACATCGTAGGGCGTCGGCTCGAAGCGCGCGGGCTTGCCTTCGGTCTTGTCGAAGACCCAGTCGCGGATGGCGTCGTTGGCGATATGATGGCCAAGCGACTGCGACACGCCGCGGAAGCCTTCGCAGCGGACCGGAACGATGGGCTTGCCGCCCAGTTCCTTCGACTTCCTCTTCGAGACGGCTTCGATGTCGTCGCCGATGAGGCCGATCGGGCACTCGGACTGGACCGAGAATCCCTTTATTGAGCGGGAACAGCTCCTGCACTTCGTCGATCAGCTTCGAGAGCTTCTTGTCTCCGCCGAAAACGATGTCCTTCTCCTGGAAGTCGGAGGTGAACTGCATCGTTCCGAACGCGTCGATGCCCGTATAGCCGACATAGTAGTTCCGGCGCGAGCCCCAGGAATACTGGCCGCAGCCGACGGGGCCGTGGCTGATGTGAACCATGTCCTTGATCGGACCCCAGACCACGCCCTTCGAGCCTGCATAAGCGCAGCCGCGAATGGTCATGACGCCGGGGATCGATTTGATGTTGGACTTCACGCCGCAGTCGGGCTTGCCTTCCTGATAGCTGCCAATGTGCTTGGCGCGCCGCTTTGCTGTCTTATCCGGGTAGACTTTCAGGACCTCGTCGACGAGTTCCTTGTTTCTTGCCTTGATGTCTTCAACGTTTTCTTCGAGTTCCAGGCTCATGCCGCAAGCCCTTCCTTCCATACTTTTGGTTTCTTGGTGGCGCAGCGCTCCCCTAAGGAAGCGCCGGCCATTTTGCGTCCATGGCCTGTCAGGCCTCGTCGTTATGCCGCTGCTTCGGCCGCCAGTTCGGCTGCCGTCTTGCCGACGATGCTCTCGTCGACCGCTTTCATGATGCCGTGCTCCATCAGCATGTCTTCGAGTTCGTCCATCGTGATCGGGGTCGGGATAGTGCCCTGGCCGACATTGGCGTGGACCTTCTTCGCCAGCGTGCGGTAATGGTCCGCCTGCGCAGAGTCCGGCGCATACTCGATCACCGTCATGCGGCGCAGCTCAGCGTGCTGCACGATGTTGTCGCGCGGCACGAAGTGGATGAGCTTGGTGCCGAGCTTCTGAGCGAGGTTCTCCGCAAGCTCAAGCTCCTTGTCGGTCTGGCGCTCATTGCAGACGAGGCCGCCCAAGCGCACGCCGCCGGAGTTGGCGTATTTGAGAATGCCCTTGGCGATGTTGTTGGCCGCGTACATGGCCATCATCTCGCCGGACATCACGATGTAGATTTCCTGCGCCTTGTTCTCGCGGATGGGCATCGCGAAGCCGCCGCACACCACGTCGCCGAGCACGTCGTAGGAGACGTAGTCGACGTCCTCATAAGCGCCGTTCTCTTCGAGGAAGTTGATGGCGGTGATAACGCCGCGGCCCGCGCAGCCCACTCCCGGCTCGGGTCCACCGGACTCCGTGCACTTGATGCCCTTATAGCCGATCTTCATCACATCTTCGAGTTCGAGGTCCTCGACGCTGCCCTGCTCGGCGGCGAGGCTCAGAATGGTGTCCTGGGCCTTGGCGTGAAGTATGAGGCGGGTCGAGTCGGCCTTCGGATCGCAGCCGACGATGAGGATCTTGTTCCCCATCTCGGCAAGCGCCGCCAGCGTGTTCTGGGAGGTGGTCGACTTGCCGATGCCCCCCTTTCCGTAGAATGCGATTTGTCGCAATCCCATGCGTGTCTCCTTCGTCGTCGTAACTTCGCGACCGGCCGGAAAGGCCGAGCGCACTCCTATTCGCCAGTGATCGAAACGCCCAACGAGCGCCGTCGCTATCGTGGTGCGGGGCTTCTGCTCATCCTCGAAGGGCGGAGCATCTGGCAAATTCTTACCCGCAGCCCCTCTTGAGCAAGCCGCGTGCCAACAGGGCAACCTATTGTTAGTTCTTGTTTTTTGCGATGCTGAGCCAGAGCGTGGGGAAGTCTTGCGTGTTTCAAAGCCGACATGCGCTCACCGCTTGTATGAAAGTGGACAGCGTATTCGGCCCTTGCCTTGAATTTTGAACGCCGTGCGCCTCGCTTCATGGAGAAGCGCGCTGGCGTCGCAAAAGGGCGGTCTTTGGAAGAGCACGGCTCCGAAGGAGAGCGTGCCTGTGCAAACTCCGACACAAGCTGTCGTTATTGCGACAAACGAAGAGCGTTTTCCAAAGCACAGCCCGAGCAAAACTTGCGTCTAAGCTCAGGTTGAGCCATTTGGTACGGAGGTTGCTAGTAACCTCAACAATCGCTGAAACGAGCCTTACAATGACATATTTCCAGAAAATCGGCGGCGCGCCCGCCATCGACAAAATCGTCGAGGATTTTTTCCGTCGCATGGAGACCTTGCCGGAAGCTCGGACGGTGCGCGACATGCATTCGGACGATCTCGCCAAGACGAAGTCGGTCATGAAGCGCTATTTCAGCGAACTGCTCGGCGGCCCCATGCATTTCTCGGAAGAGCGAGGCCACCCCGCTCTGAAAGGGCGTCATGCGGCGATGGACATCGGGCCGAAAGAGCGTGACGCCTGGATGCGGTGCATGCGGGAGGCGCTTCAGTCGAACGTCGCCGACGAAAGTCTTCGTCAGTACATCGAAGAACGCTTTTACCAACTTGCGGATTGGGTCCGCAACGATGAGGAAAAACCGAAGTGACAAAAATAACGGACACGGCCTTTTCGCGGCTTGAGACGGAGGGCCGTCTTGTCAATCCTGTCCTGAAAGCGCCCACCCGTAAGCCGGGCCGGTTCGGATTTCGTGGGGACCTTGCGTTGAAGTTCGCGCCGAAAATGGCCGACGAAGCAAGGCCACCCGAGTTGAAAGTCGAGCAGGTGATGGCGATCGCTGAGGAAGGCTCGCCTTCGATCCCGTTCTTCACGGCTTATCTGCATTCTTTCGAGTACCTGAAACCCCTTGCCGAGGTTCTGGGCGAAACGTTGGCGCCATCGGGCAAGTATATTCTCTTTTGCAACAATATCGATCTCTCTAAGAAATACACGGTGCCCTACGCGGGAGCGCGTTTCACCGTGCTTCCGCTCGATGAATTGGGCGTTTACAACGAAATCCTGGACCTGCTGTATCTGGAGAAGGGCGCGCTCAAGAAGCTCGACACGTCAGGCAAGCTCGACGCGGTGGCCGACGCCGCCCTCGGCTTCGAGGAAAGCTTTCCCGAGATCACCTATGAGGAAGGGCTGAAACTCATGGGGCCGGTGCGCAACAAGAACGAAAACAGACCGGTATAGGTAGCCTAGCTGGCTGCTAAGAAAGCGGAAGTTCAGGCCCCGTCCTTCGACAGGCTCAGGATGAGGCCAGGCGACCCCAACCGCTTGAACCGTCATGGCGAGCCTGTCGAACCATGGGCTGCATCCTTTTCGGCAGCCAGCTAGAACAGCTGTTCGGGCGCACGTCAGCCCTTTGCTGGCGGCTCCTCGACTGCGGGAGGTACCCCATGAACACGCCGCCGCATCCGTGGCCTTCGGCGCGCAGCTTCCGATCCGCGTTTGCGGTGATCCTCGGGACCAACGAGATCGCCTCCGCGATTGCGGTCTATATGCATCGCGCCGGTTGGTGCACGCTGCTTTCGCACGATCCGTTTCCGCCCGTCATCAGGCGACGGATGGCGTTTCATGACGCTCTTTTCGGAGAGAAGGCGGAGGTGGACGGCCTGCCCGGCATCAATACTGAAACCACCTTCGAGGTCGCGGCGCTGCTTGCGGCGGGCGATTGCGTGGTGGTCACGCGGCTTGGGCTTCTCGACCTCATCCCCATGTCCGCGATCCACATTCTGGTGGACGCCCGAATGCATAAAAGCGAGGCGGTCGCCGATCTGCGTCATCTTGCGTGCCTCACCGTAGGCGTCGGCCCCGGTTTCGCGGTGGACAAGAACTGCGATGTCGCCATCGAGACCCATCCCTCCAAAAACGGAACGATCCTCTATTCCGGCCGCACCGATGCCTGGGACGGCAAGGCGAGGCCGCTTGGCGGCGTCGGCGCGCTGCGTTTCGCTTATTCCGAGAAAAACGGCCGCTGGAACAGCGCCGTTCCTATTGGAGTGCGCTTGAGCAGGGGCTTCCCCGCAGGGTTTCTCGATGGCGCAGCGGTGCTTGCGCCTTTGGATGGCGTCGTTCGCGGCATCGTCCGCGACGGCGCCGAGGTTCCCGCAGGCGTGAAGCTGTTGGAGATCGACCCGCGTAGGCATCCAAGCTGGACCGGCGTCGATGAGCGGGGCCGCGGCGTCGCGCGGGCGACCTTGAATGCAATTGGCTTGGAGCACGCGCGCCGGTCGAAAGCCGCGAGTTCGAATATCTGTCGTATGAGCTTGCCTTCGTCACCCCGGAAACGCCCCAGGCGTTATCGGACAGAAGAAACAGGCTGAGTTTTGGGCGATCCCGGATATGCGCAAAGCGCTTTCCGGAATGACGATGCCGCGGTTCGGCGTCCCAACCAAGCGAAGCGCGATCAGGGATTGCAAAAACGCCCGCGGATTAATCTGTTGCGGTCCCAGGGCGCAGCGGCGTTTCCGGCACGAAGATCAAAGGGAGAAGTTCATGGCGCACATCATCTTCTGGGAAAAGCCCGGCTGTAGAGGCAATGCGAGACAAAAGGCCCTGCTCCTTGCGAGCGGCCATACGCTCGACGTGAGAAACCTCCTGGCGGAGCCTTGGGGGGCGCACCGACTTCGCAGCTTTTTTACCGACCGCCCGGTCCACGGGTGGTTCAATCGCTCCTCGCCTCGCATAAAATCGGGCGAGGTGATCCCAGAAGCTTTGACTGAAAACCAGGCGCTGGCCCTGATGCTGGCCGATCCTTTGCTGATCCGCCGACCGCTCATGGAAGCGGACGGACGTCGCGAGGCAGGTTTCGAGCCCGAGCGGGTGAGCGCCTGGGTCGGTCTCGCCGAGAGCAGCGTTCCGGTTACCGACAGGTGCGTGCGCGAAACCGCGCTTGCGCGAGGCGAATACATCCCGCCCTGCGAACCGGGCCAGGATTAGCAATCGGTCGCGAGGTAATGCGACGCTGGTTATTGCTAAGGACAGGCGCGAAAGCGAGGGAATCGGTTTGCCCTTATCGGCGCCGCGGCGTTGGGGTTGAGGCGTGTTGGATTCGCGACGGCGGCTGTGCGCGGCGTCCGCGCATGATTGACGGGCAAGCGATGCGACAGCGGGCAGCTCCCTGTCAAGGTTAAAGAAGGGCTGAAATTGGTTTCGTTTGGTAAAACAGGGGGGCTCGCCTTCGGTAGGCGGAATCCCAATAAACTATGATATTAAAAGGTTTTTATGAGTGGGCGGTAGCCCTCAGCGTTCGCATGCTTGGCTTGGAGGCGCCGAAAGCCTCCCGCGCAGAGGGTTGCAGGCTAAGGCATTGAATTAAAAAGGAAAAAATATAAACAGTGCGACACCCACGTCTGGTTAACAGGCCCCCGGCGGTCCAGGGTTAATAAAGGCTTCAAGAGTCATGAGAGCTTGAAAGCGGCTTGCGACATCATTTCGAGCAATATATACGCATAATCGTAGATACGATACCTTGAACTTTAGCGCTGCGATATCTAGTATCGTTCCAGCAAATCAAAGCCCAAGCCTGAAGCAGGCGGGAAGTCATAGCCTGCAGGCCAAACGCCAAAGGGAATTCAAAGAGATGTTGAACCGGATCGAGGGCTCCCCCCTGACCAAACCGCCATCGAGGGCGCGCGGCGCGCTCATGGTTCTGGCGCTAATCGCGGCGAGCGCCTCTGCGTCGGCGCAGGATGTCTTCAGCGTTAAGGAAACGGCGATCGACGATCTCAAGGCCGTTTTCGCCACTGTCCGCAGCACCGACGAAATCAACGCGCGCGTCCGCACCGGCGGCACGATCGCCTCGCTCGCCATCACGCGCGGCGGGGAAGTGAAGCCGGGCGACGTGCTCGCAACCGTCGCCGACGACAAGCTGGCGCTTCGAATGAAGGTGCTCGATGCGCAGATCATCGGCCTCAGCTCGCGGGCGGAAACCGCGAAGGCCGAGGCGCAGCGGCAGGAGCAGCTTGCGCAGCGCGGCTTCGCGGCGGGCGCCAAGCTCGATGAAGCGCGCACCGCTTTGGAGGTGGCTTCGAATGCGCTGAAGTCGGCCGAGGCGGAGCGATCGGTCATCACCCAGCAGGTCGAGGAGGGCGCTGTGCTGGCCCCGGCGCAAGGCCGCGTACTGGCCATCCCGGTGACCGTGGGAGCGGTCGTCATGCCTGGCGAAACCATCGCCAAGATCGCCGCTAACGCCTATGTGCTGCGCCTGGAGCTGCCGGAGCGACACGCCGGCGTCATCAAAACGGGCGATCCCGTCATCATCCGCGGTTGCGAAATGGCCGACGGCGGCGCCCCGCTTGGAAAGGGCGTCATTTCGCTGGTCTATCCCGAGCTTCAGGACGGCCGCGTGATCGCCGACGCCAAGGCCGACGGACTCGGCAAATATTTCGTCGGCGAGCGCGTTCTCGCCTGGATCTCGGCCGGCAAACGCAACACTATCGTCGTTCCGCGCGACTACCTTTTCACGCATTTCGGTCTCGATTACGCTCGGATCACGCAGGGCGACGGCGGAACCATTGACGTTGTCGTCCAGCCCGGCCAGGCAGCGAAGCTGGAAGGCGGCGGCGACGGGGTCGAGGTGCTGGCGGGTCTTAAATCCGGCGACAGGCTGGTGCGGCCATGAAGCTCGGCATCTCAGGCAATCTCACAAAGGCGTTCATCGCCTCGCCGCTGACGCCTCTCATTCTGTTGTCCGCCTTGATGCTGGGCGCCATCGCGCTCGTTCAGCTTCCGCGCGAAGAGGAGCCGCAAATCTCCGTGCCCATGGTCGACATCATGGTGCGAGCCGACGGCCTCAAGGCGCAGGATGCAGCAAGGCTCGTGACGGAGCCGCTCGAAACCATCGTCAAGGCGATCAACGGCGTCGAGCACGTCTATAGCCAGACCAACGACGATCAGGTTCTCGTCACCGCGCGCTTTCTGGTCGGCACGAAGTCCGACGAAGCGATTTTGCGCGTGCATGAAAAAGTGCGCGCCAACATGGACCGCATCCCCATCGGCATCCCCGAACCGCTGATTGTCGGACGCGGCATCGACGATGTCGCCATCGTCAGCCTCACGCTTTCGCCAAAGCCGGAGGCGGCCGGGCGCTGGACGGATAACGCGCTCTATCACCTCGCCGAGAATTTGCGCATCGAGCTGTCTAAGATTGATAATGTCGGCCTCACCTATATCGTTGGCGGGCGGCCCGACCAGATCCGCGTCGAGCCGGATCCCGAGAAGCTTTCGCTTTACGGCGTGACGCTGGCGCAGCTCGTGGACAAGGTGCGCTCGGCCAACCGATCCTTCCTAGCGGGGCAGATCCGCGACCGGGGCCAAGCTGTGCCTGTTGTCGCCGGGCAGACGCTGCAAGGCGTCCCCGACATCGGGCTTCTGCTTCTGACCGCGCGCGACGGGCGCCCGGTTTACGTGAAGGACGTCGCCAAGGTCGTGGTGGGCGGCAAGCCGCTCGAACAGCGAAGCTGGCAGTTCACGAAAGGTAAAAATGGCGAGTTGGCGGCCGCGCCCGCCGTCTCCATCGCCATCGCCAAAAGGGCGGGGGCCAACGCCGTCGACATCGCCGCGAGCCTCGTCGAGAGGCTGGAGCAGCTGAAGGGAACCGCGCTTCCCGAGGATATCGACGTCCAGGTCACCCGCAACTATGGGGCGACGGCGAACGAAAAGGCCGACGAGCTTCTGTTCCACCTAGCCCTCGCGACGGTCTCCATCGTGGCGCTTATCGTGTTCGCCATCGGCTGGCGGGAGGGCGTCGTGGTGGCGATCGTCATTCCGACGACGATCCTTCTCACGCTGTTCGCCTCCTGGGTCATGGGCTACACCATCAACCGGGTTAGTCTGTTTGCGCTCATTTTCTCCATCGGCATTCTCGTCGACGACGCGATTGTCGTGATCGAGAACGTCGCGCGCCACTGGGGAATGAACAGCGAGAAGAGCCGTGTTCAGGCGGCTGTCGAGGCGGTCGCCGAGGTCGGCAATCCGACCATCATCGCGACGCTGACGGTGGTGGTCGCGCTTTTGCCCATGCTGTTCGTGTCGGGCCTGATGGGTCCGTATATGAGCCCCATCCCGGCGAATGCGTCGGCGGCGATGATCCTGTCGTTCTTCGTGGCGGTGATGGTAACGCCATGGCTGATGATGAAGATTGCGAGGAAGCACGCTGCGCCGCATGAGCATGGCGGCGGCTTCCTGGCGCGCGTCTATGTCAGGGCGGCGAAGCCGATCCTGGTCAGCCGCACGCGCTCGCTCGTCTTCCTCCTCTTCGTGGGGACGGCGACGCTCGCGTCGCTGATGCTGTTCTGGACCAAGTCCGTGACGGTGAAGCTCTTGCCGTTCGACAACAAGTCGGAAGTGCAGATCGTGCTCGATCTGCCGAAAGGGGCCTCGCTTGAAGAAACAGAGCGCGTTCTTCAGACCGCTGCGGCGCGGTTGAAGGACATCCCTGAACTCGTCTCCATCCAGTCGAACGTGGGGACCGCGACGCCCTTCAACTTCAACGGCCTCGTTCGGCACTATTATTTGCGGAATGGGCCGGAGCAAGGGGATCTGCAGCTCAATTTCACGCCAAAGTCCGAGCGCTCTCGCACAAGCCACGAAATCGCGCTTGACGTGCGCGAGAAGCTTCGCGGCCTCGACATGCCCAAGGGCGCGGCGCTGAAGGTTGTTGAAGTCCCACCAGGGCCGCCTGTGCTTTCGACGCTGCTTGCGGAAGTTTATGGCCCCGATCCGGAAACGCGCCGCGCGACAGCAACCAAGCTTGAGGACATCTTCAAGAGCGTGCCCTTCATCGTCGACGTGGACGACAGCTTCAGGGTTCCCGAGGAACGGCTCCGGGTTTCCATCGACCAGGACAAGCTCGAATTCTTCCGGGTCGAGCAGAAGGATGTCTACGACACGATCCAGACCTACCTCTCGGGCATGCCGGTTGGCTATTCCTACCGGGGCGAGGGACGTCATCCGGTCGAAATCGCGATCGCGCTGCCGAAGAAGGAGCTTTCGCTGTCGCAGCGCACGCTGTCCACGCCTGTTCCTGCGAACGCCATTCCAGGCGAACGCTCGATCGTCGAGCTTGGCGACGTGGTGAGCTTGAAGAGGGAGCGCGCCTCGTTCCCGATCTTCCGCCACAATGGCAGGCCCGCGGAAATGGTGACGGCGGAACTCGCCGGCAGTTATGAGGCGCCGATCTACGGCATGCTCGCCGTCCGCGACGCTATCGACAAAGCGGACTGGGGGCCGGGCCTGAAGCCTCAGATCGTGCTGCACGGCCAGCCGAACGACGACTCGAAGCCGATCCTGCTTTGGGACGGCGAATGGGAAGTGACCTACGTCACCTTCCGCGACATGGGCGCGGCCTTCGGCATCGCCATCCTTGGCATCTACTTCATCGTGGTCGGCCAGTTCGGCTCGTTCAAGCTGCCGCTCGTGATCCTGACGCCTGTGCCGCTGACGCTGATCGGCATCATGCTCGGTCATTGGATGTTCGGCGCGCCGTTCACGGCGACGTCCATGATCGGCTTCATCGCGCTTGCCGGCATCATCGTGCGCAACTCGATCCTGCTTGTGGACTTCATCCAGCACAAGCGCGGGACGGCGCCCTTGCGGCAGGTGCTTCTGGAGGCGGGCGCGATCCGGTTCAAGCCGATCCTTCTGACCGCGCTCGCCGCCATGATCGGCGCAGCCGTGATCCTCGCCGACCCGATCTTCCAGGGGCTCGCGATCTCGCTCTTGTTCGGGCTCGCCTCATCGACGCTGCTGACCGTGCTCGTCATCCCGGCGATCTATGTTGTGCTGCGGGGCAGCGAGGCCGGCCCGCCCTCGCATGCGCTCAAGCCGGAGGAGCCGCAGCGCATCGCGGCACCGGCAGAGGTGGTGATATAGCAGCACCTGCGTCTCTTCGGACGCAAACCTCCTCGCCCCGGAATGTGTCTTGGCGCATTCCGGGTCTTTCGCCTCGTCGGTCGCACGCGACGGCTCGCTTAAAATTCGGTATAAATTGGGTTTGTTTCGTAAAATGGCCCTCCATAAGTAAGCAAATAAGCATCTCACCCGAATGCCTGAATTTAAAGCGCCGTCCTTGTGCTGACTGTACAGAATTACCCGTTTCCCATGAAAAATATCTGTGAAGTTACGCAAATTCGATGGTTAGCGTGGAGTTAACGGAATCCTCTCGGCGAAGCCTCGCTGCGCCATAGTAAAGTCTCCCGGCAGTTTTGCGCTGAGAGTGCTTGAAGATGCGGGCGTCCGCGCAATTCGTGTAAAAATTTACCAACTCGGCGAAAACATCTTTGCCGTCGTCCTCTTTCGACAGACACTCACAAAACAAGAAAACTGCAAGCTTGGAGGACGGGAGCCATGTCTCGGTTTCGATCACTTTCCATCGTCGCGGCGATTATGTTTCTGATCGCTGGCGGCACAGCCTATGCCGGCAGCGTCAAGCCACAAGATTTCGGCGCCATAGCGTCCGCCTCCGACACAGTTCTGGCTCGGTTTGCGCGCGGTGGAGGCAGATCATTCGCCGCCCGAGGCCATCGTGGTTCCGCGGTCGGCGTTCGTGGACCGCGTGGAGGCGTAGCGGTCGCCGGGCGCGGCCGTTATGGCGGAAGGGGATACGCTGTCCGTGGGCCGCGCGGCGGCGGCAGAGCCGTCGCAGTGCGCGGGGGCAGAGGGGTTTACGGCGTGCGTGGCGGCAGAGCAGTTTATGGCGCGCGTGGAGTACGCCGGGGCGCTCTCGCCGTCGGAACCCGCTATCGCGGAGGCGTCTGGTACGGTCACGCCCGGCGTTACTGGGGCGGCCGGTGGTGGGCTTATGGCGTGGGCTCCTGCTGGCGGTGGACCGACATCGGCTACGTCTGGATTTGCTACTGAGCAGAATTTACCGCTTCGCCGCGACGCGTCGCGGCGAAGTCCCATGCGCGGAGCAGCGCTAAGCGATGCGCTGCCCTGCGGGCACGGGATCTAAAATACACTGACCTTGGAACGATCCCGGCTCGCGCTCCGCCTGGCCGGGATGACGATGAGTTGGCCGCAGCGCGGCGGCATGAGGGGCAATCGGCCTCAAGAGAGGGACCGCGGCGCCAACCGCCGCACATTATTTGCTCGTCCGCAATGGGTTGAGGATTTCAATCCCCTCGAAATCCTTTTCGTTCGCTGTCACCACCTTGCAAGCGTTGGCTTCGGCAACCGCGGCTATAATGGTATCGAGCGCACTCCGCGGGCGGCCCTTCACCCGGCCCCCGGCCATGAGCCGGGCCCAAATTAGCGCGGCCCTCTCATCGAACGGCAGCACGCGGCCCTGAAACAGCGCCTGCGGGCCTTCGGGTCCCGCAAACCACGCTTCCAGCTCGTTGCGGCGCTTGCCCGCGGGCTTTTCCAGGATACCGCGGCTGATTTCGGCCACGGTCAGCACGGCGATGAACAAGTCCTCATCCGCCTGCTCCGCCATCCACGAGATCAGCGATTGCGACGGCGTGAGCTTGACAAGCTCGCTGACGATGTTTGTGTCGAGGAGATAGCGCATCAAATCCCGGCGTCGCGCCCTTCTTCATGAGGCCGGGACAGATCGAGATCGGCCCCAACCAGCGGCGAGCGGCGGAGCGCCGCCAGAATACCGCCCTTGCGTGGCGGTTCCCCCGAGGCAATTTGATTGACTGCGGCGCGAAGCTTCGCGGCTTCGGGTCCGCCCGCCGCCAGCCGGCGCGCAAGGGCGCGGATCAGCTCACGGTCGCTGCCAAGCCCCAGCACTTCGAACCGGGCCAGGCCGCGTCCGCTCAGCCGGGAGCGGTAGTTCTGAACGGCTCGCTTTTGCGAATTGCTCATCCTGGCCTCCTGCATCTTTCCCGTAATATAACCGGGTAGCAGAACAGTCACAAGCGCTGTTTGCATCATTATCAGCGGCATGGTGTACGCCAACAGCCTCTGGCTGAGCTTTATAGGCCGATCGTGACTGGCAAGAGCTGCACTGCCATGGCGCGGAACCGAAAGAGAAACTCCGGGTCAAAGGCGAGATAGCTTTGGCCATTTCGGAGACGACCGCATCGGGATCTTCAAGACAACTTGACGGGCGCCGGATCGCGAGAAACCCCGCACAGCCGCTCCCGACCGGAGGCGGGAGAATGTACGTTTGCGCCGCCATGATGTCATTTTATCGGGAATAGAGAAGCGCCCGCCGTTCCAGGTAAGCGCTTTGCATTTCCAACTCGGAAGCCGCGCAGCTGAGAAACGCTATCGCGCCTTGTCCAGGAGCGCTTGCGGCTTGATCATGTTGCACTCAAGCGCGGCGTCCCTCTTGGGGTCCATGCCGAAAGCGACCGCCATGACCTGGCTGTAGAACACCACGGGGATGTTGAAACGATCGCCGAACGTCTTGTTGATGGCGTCCTGATACATCTCGACGTTCTGCTGGCAGAGCGGACACGGCGTGGAAATGACGTCCGCCTTGGCGTCCGCCGCCGCTTGCAGGATGTGCCGCATCAGGTGCAGCGTCTTCTCGGGGCTGTAAATCGACACGGAGCCGCCGCAGCATGACGTCCGGGCCTTGTCGTAGTCGACCGGCTCCGCGCCGCAGGCTTCGGCGAAATCGTCCATGAACTTCGGCTGATCGTAACTGTCGTACTGGCCGCCGCCCACCGTGCCGGCAAAGGGCCGAACCGTCTGGCACCCGGCCCAGCCCGCGATTTTGAGCCCGGTCAGCGGCTTCTTCACCCGATCCTTGATCGCGTCCATGCCGACGTCGTTGACAAGCGCCTCGCAGATGTGGCGCACCTTCAGATCGCCGTCATATCTCAAGTTGGCTGCGTTGAGCGCCTCGTTGACGAGGCCGCGCTTTTTCTCATCGGCTTTCAGCTTCTCGTTGACAGCGTGGGTGTTGAGATAACAGGCCGCGCAAGGCGTCACCACGTCGGCCGCGCTCTGCTTGCGGGCGAGAGCGAGGTTCCGCCCCGACAGCGCCATGTTCGGCAACTGGCCGCCGCCGACATGGCCGACGGACGCGCCGCAACAGCTCCAGTCCTTGATGGGCTCGAACGTGATGTCGAGCTTCGAGGCGACGGCGCGCAGCGACTTGTCGAGATGGATGGCCGCGCCTTCCGAACTGCAGCCGGGGTAATAAGTATACGTGATTTTGCCGTCGCCGCTCATTGCGCCGCCCTTTCCCGCGCTTCGATCTTGCCCGCCTTGTCGAGTATGGCGCGCAGGCCGGCGGCGCCTTTGGCGCGGTGGGGCAGTCCGAGATGCATGCGATGCGCTTTCACCATCCGCCGCGCGATGGGAAGGTTTTCCATCGCGCGGCGGAAGCCCTCCATGACGCCGTAGGAGAAATAATAGAGCGTCGTCACCAGCCGCTCGTCGGTGCGCCCGAACCAGCGCACCGAGCGCAGGAACGCTTTCGAAAATTTCGTCGTCGGCTTCTTCGGCGCATAGCCTTCGCGGGCGGCGACCGAAGCGAGGCTCTGCAGAATGGTCGTGACCGGGATTTTGCGCGGGCAGCGAACCACACAGTTGTAGCACTGCGTGCAGTTCCAGATGGTGCTGGAGGAGAGCACCTCCTCCTTCATGCCGGCCCGGATCATCATGAACAGCTTGCGCGGCCCGTTGTCCATTTGCGGCCCGATGGGGCAGGAGCCAGAGCACATGCCGCACTGCATGCACAGCGACAGCCGGTCGGCGCCCTCGACGTTTTGATAGACCCAGCGCGCGAAGGCGAGGTCGTATTTCCGGGTTGAGCGGGGAATCGCAGTTCGAGCCATGGCCTACATCCCCTTGAATGGATTGGGGCCGACCGCATCGATCGTCTCCATGAAGTCTCCGATCAGTTTCGGCATGCGGGCGGCGTCCGCGATGGCGATCTCGACCGTGGTCACGCGCTCCTTCTCCAGCATCATGCTTTTCAGCGTTTCGCCAACCTTCATCATGCGCTCCTGCGCCATGGCGCTGCCGCGCACGAAGTGGCACTGGTAGTCGTCGCCGGATTTGCAGCCCATGAGCATGATGCCGTCATAGCCGCTCGACAGCGCCTCGCTGACGCACAAGAGGCTCACCGAGCCGAGGCAGCGCACCGGCAGCACGCGGATGTAAGGGCTGATCTGCGAGCGCGCGATGCCGGCCATGTCGAGCGCGGGATAGGCGTCGTTCTGGCAGGCGAGCACGAGCACGCGCGGCTTCGCTTCGTCTTCGTCCGGCACCTCCACCGCCTTGATCATGGAGGTCATCATATCGACGGTGTAGTTGTCGAAGCTGATGGTGCGAACCGGGCAGGCGCCCATGCAGGTTCCGCAGCGGCGGCAGCGCGTCGGGTTCAGGATGGGGTAGCCTTCCGGCCTCTCGTCGATGGCGCCGAACGGGCACTCAACCGTGCAGCGGCGGCATTTGGTGCAAGGGTTGAGGTTGATGCGCGGGAAGGACAGGTCGCCGGAGCGCGGATGCAGCGCGCGGCCCTCCGCAACATTACGGAGCGCCTGGATCGCTTTGAGGACGGCGCCGGTCGCGTCTTCGGCCGCTTCCTGGCTGTCCATCGGCCGGCGCACCGGCCCGCACGCATAGATGCCGGTCCGCCGCGTCTCGTAGGGGAAGCAGATGAAGTGGCTGTCGGCAAAGCCGTCCGCGAGGATCGGCAGATGCGGCCCTTGCCGGTATTGCAGGTTAAGGATCGGCGCGCCCTTATAGGTGACAGGCGGCTGCCCGTTCGCTTTGGCCGGCGCGCCGTTCGCATAGCCTGCGACGGGGATCGGCGAGAGGGGATCGATGTCGCGGTCCGGAAGCGGCTCCTCGGCGCCATCGGCGTGGGGCGCGACGGCGTTGGGAACCATGCCGGTCGCGAGCACCACGAGGTCGAGACCCGAAAGCGGAACCTCTTCGCGCAAGAGTTCGTCTTCGACCGTAACCGTCAGGTCGGCGCCGACGCTCTTGACCTTGCCCTTGATGAAGATCACGCCCGCCGTCTGCGCCGCGCGATAAAACTCCTCGGCGACGCCCGGCGTGCGCAACTCTTCGTAAATGATGTAGACGCTCGCCTTCGGGTTCGCCTCCAGGATTTGCAGCGCCTGGCGGATCGAGCCTGTGCAGCAGAACGACGAGCAATAAGGCAGGTGGTTCGGATCGCGGGAGCCCGCGCACTGCACGAAGGCGATGACTTCGGCCGCCCCGCCGTTCGATTTGCGCTGGACCTGACCCACGGCGAGCGTCTCTTCCAGCGCCGCAGACGTCACGACATCGGGCGAGGCGCCGAAGCCGAGGTGCGAAAGCTTCGAGGCGTCATAAGGCCGGTAGCCTGTCGCCAAAACGATGGCGCCCACCTTTTCCTCAGCGGTCGCGCCGTTCTGCATCACCTCAATGTCGAATTTGCCGGGCATGCCGGATGTCTTCACGACGCGCGCGTTGAGCCGCACTTCGATGCGGCGCTCCGCCTCCACGGCGGCGATGAGCGAGCCGATATCGTTGGCTTCAAGCTCGCGATAAGGCGGCCGATGCGGCGCGCGCTTTGTGAGAGCGCGGGCATGGCCGCCGAGCTTATCGCTCTGCTCCAGGAGAAGGACATCGTATCCGGTTCGCGCCGCCTCCCGCGCTGCGGTCAGCCCCGTAAGGCCGCCGCCGACGACCAGGATGCGCTCGCAAAACGGCCCGTCAGTATAAGGCTCGGGGACCTTGATCTTGCGCGCTTCCGTGATCGCCATGCGCACATAGTCGGCGGCGAGCATCTCGGTGTCATCGACGCCCGGCGGTTGCGTCCAGGCCACCTGCTCGCGCAGGTTCGCGCGGATCACCTGCACGCCGTCGAAGCGGAACTTGTCCTGGTTCACGCGCGGCGAGCAGGCCGCGATCACCGCTTGATTCATGGCGCCGGCTGCTGCGTCGTCCCGGATGATCTTCAGGCCTTCCTCGCCGCACAGATAATCGTGCGTCCGGCAAAGCGGAGCCTTGAATTCCTTGGTCGCGACCTTTTCAAGCGCCGCAAGCGGAGCCGCCTCGGCGATGCCGCAGCCGCCGCACACATAAACGCCGAGCTTCTTTTCCTGCGCGCTCATCAGCCCTGCCCCCCGTGCGCCGTCTGGATCGCTTTCAGCGCCGCCGCCGTCGCCGACTGCACAGACATGGACACATCGAGAGGACCGCTGGCGACGCCAGCCGCGAATACGCCGCTCCCTCCCTCCGGCTGCGCCAGGAAGCCATAGTCGTCCATCTGGGCTTTGAGCGACGCCGGCAGCGAGGAGGATGCCGGCTCCATTCCAACCGCAAGCACGACGAGATCGTAGGGCCGGTCATAAATCTCGCGGGCGAGCGTATCTTCGCCATGAAGAACAGGGTCGCCGCCCTCGCCTTCGGTGATCGACGCCGGCTTCGATTTCACGAAGCGGACCTGCGGATCAGCCTTCACCTTCTGGTAGAAGCTCTCCAGCTTGTCGTGGGCGCGGATGTCGATGTAATACATGTCCACTTCGCTGTCGGCGTATTGCGCGCGCACGTAAGCCGCGTGCTTCAACGAGGCGAGGCAGCAAATCCGCGAACAATAGGGCAGATGATTGAGGTCGCGCGAGCCGGCGCATTGGATCAGGGCGACCCGCTTGGCCTCCTTCCCGTCCGATGGCCGCACGATCTTGCCGCGCGTGGGGCCGCCATCCGCTGAGAGGCGCTCCATTTCGACATTGGTGATGACATTGGGCACGCGGCCATAGCCGTAGGATTCGAGTTTCGCCGCGTCATAAGGCCGCCAGCCTGTCGCCCAGACGATAGAGGCCACGGGCAGCTCGAAGCTTTGAGGCGCGTCGTTGAGGTCGATCGCGCCGTATTTGCACGCGGCGGCTAGGCGCTCGGCCTCCAGCGTGCCGATCGCCTCAGGCGCGACGACGTATCGCATCGGATAGGACATCGGATGCGGCAGGTAGGCGGCCGTCACCGTATCCATGTTGTAGTTGAACGGATTTTTCACCCGCATTTGGCTGGCCTTGGCGCAGTCGCCGCAGGCGACGCATCGCGCGTTCACATAACGGGGGAGCGTCTGCACGCCGACCTTGAAAGCGCCCGGCCCGCCCTTGATGTCCGCGACTTTCGCCATGGTCATGACGCGGATGCGCTGATTGCTTCGCAGGCGCTGATAGTTGATCTCCAAACCGCAGGCGGGATGGCAAAGCTTGGGAAAATACCGATTTAACTGGGCGACGCGGCCGCCGAGGCTCGCCGTCTCTTCCAGAAGGATGACGTCGAAGCCTGTCTCGGCCGCCTCAACTGCAGCTGAAACGCCTGCAATGCCGCCGCCAACGACCAGAATCGTTTGGCTTTCCTGATCGCGCGCTCCCATCCGCCCTCCCCGTGACGTCAGCCGGAGCCGCTTGGCGCAAGCGGCCTCCCGCCCTGACTGTTCTTCTTATTCTTACAGATCATAATATGTCGAAACGTTGTGAACTTGATCAAAATCAAGAACAATGTTAAAACATTGTCTTATTATCATATATGGACATCAAAATGTTTTGGCGAAGCCGGGCTTTGAAACACTCGTTCTTCCTGGATGCGCGCCCACAATTTCGTCCGCGATCGAGCAGCGCCAGAACCGGGTGAGGCGGAGATTGCGGTCGCCCTTTGATGATGCCAGCAAAAGGACGCCCGTCAGAGGCGATCTAAATGGGGAGGAGGAAGCATGTCGAAGCTCGTTCCACCACACGGGAGCGCTGTGTTGATGCCGCTTCTGGCTCCCGAAGCCGAGAGTCCCGAACAGACGAAACGCGCTCAGGGCCTTCGCAAGATTCCGATGAGCAGCCGCGAAACGTCCGACTTCATCATGCTCGCGATGGGAGCCTACACGCCCCTTGAGGGCTTCATGGGGCAGGCTGACTGGAGAGGCTGCTGCGCTGAAATGAAGCTGGCGAGCGGATTGTTCTGGCCCATCCCGATCACGCTTTCATGCTCGCGCGAACTCGCCGACAGCATCGCCATCGAGGAGACAGTGACGCTCGTCGATCAGGACTCGGGCGAGATCATGGGCATGCTCGAAGTCGCCGAGAAATACGAAATCGACAAGGAGTTCGAGTGCCGGCATATCTTTCGCACCACGGACCCCAAGCATCCAGGCGTCGCCAAAACGATGGCGCAGGGCGAGGTCAATCTCGGCGGCCGGGTGACTGCGCTTAGCGAAGGCAGCTACCCTAAGCAATATAAAGGCCTTTATTACCGGCCGGCGGAAACGCGCGCGATTTTCGCCGACAAGGGCTGGAGCCGCGTCGCCGCCTTCCAAACCCGGAACCCGATGCATCGCAGCCACGAGCATCTGGCCAAGATCGCCATCGAAGTCTGCGACGGGGTCCTCATTCATCAGGTTCTCGGCGCGCTGAAGGCCGGCGACATCCCCGCCGAAGTTCGCGTGAAGGCCATCGATGCTCTGACTGAAAAATACTTCGTTCCCGGCACCTATATTCAGGCGGGCTATCCGATCGAAATGCGCTACGCGGGTCCTCGCGAGGCGCTGCTTCATGCTCTCTTCCGCCAGAACTTCGGGTGTTCGCATCTCGTCATCGGGCGCGACCACGCCGGCGTCGGCAGCTATTACGGACCATTCGACGCGCAGCACATCTTCGACACGCTGCCGGCCGGCAGCCTCCTCATTCACCCGCTCAAAATCGACGTGACCTTCTACTGCTATGAGTGCGGCGGCATGGCCACGGCGCGCACCTGCCCGCATGACGCCGAGCGCCGCCTGGAAATTTCGGGAACGCGGCTGCGTAAAATGTTCGCAGATGGAGAAACGGTCCCAGCCGAGTTCAGCCGCCGCGAAGTGGTCGCAGTCCTGAACGAATACTACAACGGGCTCAGCCAGCAGCCTGGAGCATAAGTCGAAAGTTCAAGAAGGAGGAACTGCAAGAATGCCGACATTCGTTCATGAAGCGAAATGCGATGGCTGCAAGGGCGGCGAATACACCGTCTGCATGTATATTTGCCCGAATGACCTGATGAAGCTCGATCCAGTACGGATGAAAGCTTTCAATCAGGAACCGGAGCAATGCTGGGAATGCCAGTGCTGCGCGAAGGCCTGCCCGCAGCAAGCGATCGAGGTGCGCTCCTTCCAGGATTGGGTGCCCATGGGCGGCGCCGTCATCCCGCTTCGCACCGACAGCACCATCATGTGGACGATCAAGTTCCGCGACGGCGAGGTCAAGCGCTTCAAGTTTCCGGTCCGCACCACGCCGGTCGGCTCCATCGAGCCCTATGCGGGCAAGCCGCCTGCGGGCAATCTCGACGACCAGTTGCTGTTCACCGAGGCCAATAAGGTGCTCCCGACCATATAAGATCGCCCCGCGGCTGAAATTCCAAAGGAAATGCATATGAGTGAAGGCACGTTCGGCAACCCCGAAATCGTCGAATTCAAAACCGACATTCTCATCATCGGCGGCGGCATGGCCGCCTGCGGCGCCGCATATGAAATCAAGCGCTGGGTGGGCGATGACGTGAAAGTCACGCTGGTCGACAAGGCCGCCATGGATCGTTCGGGCGCTGTCGCGCAGGGACTTTCGGCCATCAACACCTATCTCGGCGAAAACTCGCCCGACGATTATTGCCGGATGGTGTCCGCCGACCTGATGGGGTTGACGCGCGACGATCTCGTCTACGACGTCGGCCGCCATGTCGACGGGACGGTCCATCTGTTCGAAGAGTGGGGCCTGCCGATCTGGAAGAGCAAAGAGACCGAAGGCGTGGCGCTGAAGGATGGCGGCAAGCCGGTGCGCTCCGGCAAATGGCAGATCATGATCAACGGCGAAGGCTACAAGACCATCGTCGCGGAAGCCGCCAAGAAGGCGCTCGGCATCGAGAACATCTATGAGCGCGTGTTCATCGTGAAGCTGCTGCTCGACGCCAACGAGCCGAACCGCATCGCGGGCGCCGTCGGTTTCTCGGTGCGCGAGAACAAGATCTACGTGTTCAAGGCCAACGCCGTGCTGCTCGTCGCGGGCGGCGCCGTGAACGTGTTCCGCCCCCGCTCGACGGGCGAAGGCATGGGCCGCACCTGGTATCCGGTCTGGAACGCGGGCTCGACCTACGCGATGGCGGCCGAGTCCGGCGCCGAATTGACCATGATGGAGAACCGCTTCGTCCCCGCCCGCTTCAAGGACGGCTACGGCCCGGTCGGCGCGTGGTTCCTGCTGTTCAAGTCGAAGGCCACGAACGGCTTCGGCGAGGATTACGTCAAGAAGAACGCGCACATGCTCGCCGAGTTCGCGCCCTACGACAAGGCGGCCGTGGTGCCGACGTGCCTTCGCAACCACGCCATGCTGCACGAAATGAAGGAAGGCCGCGGCCCCATCATGATGGACACCGCGACCGCCATGAAAGAGCTCGGCAAGAACATGACGCCGAAGGAGTTCAAGCACCTCGAAGCCGAGGCGTGGGAAGACTTCCTCGACATGTGCATCGGGCAGGCGGGCGTGTGGGCCGGCATGAACATCCGCCCGGAGGAAAGCCCGTCCGAGCTGATGCCGACGGAGCCTTATCTGCTTGGCAGCCACTCTGGCTGCTGCGGGATCTGGGTTTCCGGGCCGGAGGACATCAAGTCGCCGGCGGAATGGCGCTGGGGCTACAACCGCATGACCACCGTCGATGGCCTGTTCACTGCGGGCGACGGCGTCGGCGCGTCGGGCCACAAGTTCTCGTCCGGCTCGCATACGGAAGGCCGCATCGCCGGCAAGTCCATGGTGAAGTGGCTGCGCGATCACAAAGCCTATGCGCCGGTGTTCAAGGACGACATCAAGGCCATCGCCGAGCAGATCTACGCCCCTGTGCGCACCTATTTCGCGCATAAGGACGAGACCACGGCCGAAGACGTGAACCCCAACTACATCACGCCCAAGATGCTGCAGATGCGTCTGCAGAAGACCATGGACGAGTATGTGGCGGGGACATCGACCTACTACCAGACGAACGGCAAGCTTCTGGAGATGGGCCTCAAGTATCTCAACATGCTGAAGGAAGACTCGAAGAAGATGCGCGCCAAGGATCTCCATGAACTGATGCGCGCCTGGGAGAACTATCACCGCATCATCACGGCCGAGGCCCATCTGCGGCACATCCTCTTCCGCGAGGAGACGCGCTATCCTGGCTTCTACTACCGGTGCGACTTCCCAAAGCTGGATCGCGAGAACTGGCAGTGCTTCGTTAATTCGAAGGTCGATCCCGGGACGGGGCAATGGACGATGATCAAGCGTCCGCATGTCGATCTGGTGGAGAAGCACTACGGCGGTCAGAAGCATTGATCGCGAGAGCGGCAAGTCACGACCTCTTGTAGACAAGGAGCCGCGCCGCGTGCGCGGCTCTCAGATTTTTCTGATCCCCAAACGCGAGGGGTCAGGTTTAAAAAGTAGAATCAGCGTTAGAGACCGTTCATGACTGCAAATACTGCCTCGGGCCAGCCAATCGAATCTGACGAAGACGCCGAACCACGCTCCAATTTAGAGCGCGACGCCACGCTGAATGTCTTCGATAGCGTGCGCATCCAGTCGGAGAATCCAATCGAGCCCGTGAAGCTTGAGGGCGGAGACGCCTTCCGTTTTCGCTGCCATCGCGGCGTAGCCTGCTGGAACAAATGCTGCCATGGGGCCGACATCACGCTTCCGCCCTACGATATTCTTCGTCTGTCGCGCCATTTTGACATGCGGCCCTCGGAGTTTCTTGAGCGCTACACCGTTCCTGCGGAGCACGAAGGCGCAAGCATGCCCATCGTCAAACTTAAGATGGGCGGCGACGACGGCAAAGGGGCCTGCCCATACCTTCAAGAAGAAGGATGCGCCGTTTACGCCGATCGCCCGTCTGCCTGCCGTTACTATCCGCTAGGCCTGATCTCCGTGAAGCTCAAGGACAGCGAGGCCAAAGAGGACTTCCACTTTTTGGTGCGCGAAGAGCATTGCCGCGGCCATGAGGAACAGCAAAGCCAGACGGTCGACGAATTCTGCAAAGACCAGGGCCTGGAGCCTTACGCAGCGGTCAACCGCGGATGGATCGACATCCTCATGAAGCTCGCCTCCTGGCGATCGATCGGCGGCCCGATGGGCAAGACGCCCTCGCGTGAGACGCGTCAGATGTTTTTCATGGTTTCCAGCGACGTCGACCGCTTTCGAAGTTTCGTGTTCCAAAGCCGGTTTTTGAGCATCTACGATTTGCCGGCGGAGGCTGTCGAAGCCGCCCGAACCAGCGACGAGGCGCTTTTGCGCCTTGGTTTCGAGTGGCTCAAAAACGTGCTTTTCAACGAACCCACGATCGCAATGCGGGAGGAGGTTCTTAAAAGCGCGATCGCGAAGGCGAGAACCGAGGCAGGCGGAGCGTGAGCACAAGGTGACGCCATGCGGCTGATGAGCCTGAATTGGGCTGTGCCCTCGAAACAGCGGTGGCTGCCGTTCCTGGCCTGGACGCCGCTCGTCAACGCCCGAACTTTGCAGACAGATTTCTGGGCGGCCATAACCGGCGCCCTCGTGGTGCTCCCGCAGGGCGTCGCCTACGCCACCATCGCCGGAATGCCGCCCGAATACGGACTTTACGCCGGCATGATCCCGGCGATCGTCGCAGCGCTGTTCGGCTCATCGTGGCAATTGGTGTCGGGGCCGACGGTGGCCGGCTCCCTCGTCATGTTCTCCGCGCTGAGCGCGATGGCCGAGCCGGCGTCGACACAGTATGTCCTGCTCGGGCTGACGCTTGCTTTTCTGGTTGGGATCATCGAGTTGACGATGGGAATCTTCCGGCTCGGCGCGCTCGTCAACTTCATCTCGCACTCGGTCATCGTCGGGTTTACGGCTGGCGCCGGCGTGCTCATCGCGGCCAACCAGCTGAAGAACCTTTTCAACCTACCCATTCCACGAGGGGCGCGCTTCTATGAGGTCATCGGGTATGTCTTCACGCATATCGGGGACATCTCATGGCTGACCGCTCTCGTGGGCTTTGTGACGGTCGGCTCTGCATTGCTTGTGAAGCGCTATGCGCCGCGCGCGCCTTACATGATCGCAGCCATCCTCGCGGGCGGCCTAGCGGGTCTTGCCGTCAACACTCTGGTCCCCGGCTCGATCAGGACCGTTGGCGCGTTGCCATCCAGTCTGCCGCCTTTGTCGTCGCCGAGCTTCGATCCGAACATGTGGCGGACGCTCGCGTCGGTCGCTCTGGCTATGACGCTGTTCGCGCTCACAGAGGCGATCTCGATCTCGCGGGCGATCGCGCTCAGAACCGGCCAGCACATCGACGCCAACCAGGAATTCATCGGTCAAGGCCTGTCCAACATCGCCGGCGCTTTTTTCTCGGGCTATGTGGCCACAGGCTCCTTCAACCGAAGCGCCCTTAATTACACCATTGGCGCGCAGACGCCGGTGGCGGCGATCCTGGGCGGCGTTTTCGTTATGTTCATTGTGGTGCTGGTGGCGCCGCTCGGCGCATATCTGCCGAACGCCACCATGGCCGGCCTCCTGTTCCTCGTCGCATACGGACTGTGGGACAGTCATCACATCAAGAAGATTATACGAACGAGCCCGACGGACACTGCGGTGCTGGCCGTCACGTTTCTCTCGGCTCTGTTCCTGGAGCTTGATCTTGCCATTTTTGCCGGCGTGATGCTGTCGCTCCTGCTCTACTTGCGGGAAACATCGAACCCGAACGTCCTTATTCGCGTCCCCGACCCTGCGAGCCTCAGCAGAAAATTCACCGACACCCGCGACGACTTGCCCGAATGCAAGCAAGTGCGCCTCATCCGCATCGACGGCTCCCTGTTCTTCGGCGCGGTGAATTCTTTTCAGGAAACGCTCCGCGGCTATGAAACAACCGTCCCTCAATGCAAGCACCTGCTCATTGTCATGCAGGCGGTGAACTTCATCGATGTCGCGGGCGCAGAAGCCCTCGTGCAGATAGCAAGGCGTTTCCAGGTAAGGGGCGGCGGCCTCTATCTCATCCGGCCCAATAAGCGCGTCGTCGATCTCTTGGAGCGCGGCCATTATCTCGACGAGATTGGCCGGGAAAACATCTTCGCATCGAAAACCACGGCTTTGCGGACTGTGTATCGGCATCTGGACTACAACATGTGCAAGTCGTGCGGCCTCAAAGTGTTCGTCGAATGCGTACGCATGGGAAAGCAGGAGCCGAGTGGCGAGGACGAAGACGAGATGGCCTCGCACGCTCCATCGACGGCCGGCGGCGCTGCCGGCGCAAGCGGGAAACTGTAGCCCAAGTTTATGTCAGGACCCTTTCTTTTTCGCTCTCCGCGAAAACTCTTCCCTTTTCTTGCGTGGCTGCCGATGGTCAATCGGCGAACGTTGCAAGCCGATTTCTGGGCGGCCGTAACCGGTGCTCTTGTCGTCATGCCCCAGGGCGTGGCGTTCGCCACAATCGCGGGCATGCCGCCGGAATACGGGCTGTATGCGGCGATCGCGCCCACCATCATCGCAGCCTTGTTCGGCTCCTCATGGCACCTCGTCGCTGGCCCCAGCACGACCGCCTCGCTCGTGCTGTTTTCGGCTTTGAGCGCATTCGCCGACCCCGGCTCCGCGTATTATGTGAAGCTTGCGATCACGCTCGCCTTCATGGTGGGCGTTCTCGAACTGACGCTCGGCGTTTTCAGGCTCGGCGCGATCGTCAATTTCGTGTCTCACTCTGTCGTCGTCGGTTTTACAGCCGGCGTCGGCGTTCTCATCATCATAACTCAGACGCGAAATCTCACAGGGCTTACCATCCCATCCGGACATCCGATCTATGAGACAATCTGGGACCTCGTCAGCCATGCGCCGGATATCAATATCTCCGCCACGGCGGTAGGGGTGGCGACGCTTGCGACTGGGATCGCTGTCAGGCGCTATTTTCCGTCCATTCCCTACATGATCGTCGCGATCGTCGCCGGCAGTCTCCTTGGCGTTTTGCTCAACCGGTTCGGCGCCCACATCGCCACGGTCGGAGCGTTGCCGGAACATCTACCGCCCCTGTCGTCGCCGAGCTTCGACCCCAAAATCTGGGCCATGCTGCTTCCCACGGCGCTGGCGCTTGGGATCTCCGCCTTGAATGAGTCCGTGTCCATTTCGCGGGCGGTGGCTATTCGCAGCGGTCAGCATGTCGACGCCAACCAGGAGTTCATCGGGCAGGGGCTCGCCAACGCGATTGGCGCCTTCTTCTCAGGCTACGTCGTCTCCAGTTCCTTCAACCGCAGCGCGCTGAACTACGCGGTCGGCGCGCGGACGCCGATGTCCGCCATCATCGCCAGCGCAATCCTCATCGCCTTCATGGAATTTGCCGCGCCGCTCGCGGCCTATCTGCCCTATTCAGCGATGGCGGGCTCGCTTTACCTCATCGGCGGGGGGCTCATCGATCGCGAGAACATCGTGCAAATCACAAGAACGAGTCGGACGGAAGCTGTCGTTCTCGTTTCGACCTTCTGCGCCGCCTTGTTCGTTCATGTTCAATTCGCCGTTCTGGCGGGCGTGGCGCTCTCTCTCGTCGTTTATCTCCACCACACTTCAAATCCAAGGATCATCCATCGCGTTCCAGATCCCAGGAACACGAGTCGGAAACTGGTGGAGCCGAGGGAGGATCTGCCGGAATGTCCGCAGTTCCATATTGTTCGCTTCAACGGCTCGCTCTTCTTCGGCGCGGTCACCGCTTTCAAGGAAACTCTTCTCGGCATTCTTGAGAACGATCCGCAATGCAAGCATGTGGCCGTCCTCATGGGGGGCGTGAACTTTATCGATGTCGCGGGCGCAGAGGCGCTCCAACAGATGTCCCTGCGCTATTTCGAGAAAGGCGGCGGCATTTACCTGATCAACACCAATCGCTTCGTCATCGAACTCCTGGAGCGCGGCCGATACATCGAAGGCATCGGCAGGCGCAACATTTTTGCTTCGAAGACGCAGGCGCTGCGCCATGTCTACACGCAGCTTGACTATGAGATTTGCCGAACCTGCAGCTTCAGGGTCTTCGTTGAATGCGCGCGCATGGGAAAGCAGGAGCCACGCGCGGACGAAGCCCCCGATGCGCAACCACTGAGCCTGGCCAAAAGTGGATAGTGCGGCCAACTCGGGATAGACCGAACTTCCGATCCAGCGAAAACATAAGGCATTGATGCATATGGGGAAGATGGATGAATGGCATATCGGCGCCGCCTCCGGGGTGAGTTGAGCTTGCAGTGTAGCGGCGGCTAGTTTTGGTTGGCGGCGGATATATAGCAGCGTAGTTTTCTCACCTCCCGAGTTGCCCAGGCGGTCACGTGACTGTCCTTGAGCGTGAGGAGCGGACTCTCCCTCGGTTCGATCCGGATCTTGTGTCCGGAAGACCTACTGGTGCGGGAGAGCGAAACTTGCCTCGGAGCTATACCTGGGCTTTGCTCAAGCCAGCGTCACGAGCTTTGCGGCGGGAAGTACGGGCGCGCCCGGTTGCAACGGCCAATCGCGGGCGTTCAGCGTGTCGCCATCCATTCGCACCTCAGCGAGGAGATCGAGATCGAGCGTCGCGTAAACCCATTGCGCGTGGTTGAGTTCGCCGATCGCGAGCACCCCATCTGGGGGGAATCGATGGTCGGGCGGCGCGAAGAACCCGGCGGCGCCCACATTAACGTCGACGGCGACGGACCAGGGCGCTTCGCCGACCGTCGGCGATTGAATGACATACATCTGGTTTTCAATCGCCCGGGCGGCGCAAGCATGCCTGACACGGTAATATCCCGCGAGACTTTCTGTGCAGGAAGGCACGATCAGAATTTCGGCGCCCGCCTCGGCGAGCGTGCGCGCGATTAAGGGAAACTCGGAATCGTAGCAGATGGCGATGCCGATTTTCGCGACGCCGATATCGAAGACGCAAAGGCCCGCGCTGGCGCTGATGCCCCAGTCGCTCTCGAAACGCGTCATGATGTGCTTCTGCTGGAAGCGCGGCTGACCCTTTGGGCCGAAGAACTGCGCCCGGTTCACGAAGCGGCCGTCAGTCAGCCGCGTCGGCGCGCTTCCGGCGAGAATGAAGACGCCGTAGCGCCTGGCAAGCTCCGCGTAGGCCGCCTCGTAATGGCCGATATGAAATTGCAGCGCTTCGATGGAGCCGTGCGGGTCGCCCGAGATCTGGCGCCCCGCGAGCCGGGTAAGCTCCATTCCGGCGTATTCGGGGAACACGAGGAGTTGGGCTCCGTGCGCGACAGCCTCCTGCACCCACTGCTGCAACTTGTCTTCGAAGGCGGCGAAGGAGGTTATCTCCTCAATCGGATATTGCGCGGCAGCGACGCGCAGGACACGGGCCGCCATCACAGTTCCCGGATCCAGAATTGCATCGGATGCTCAGTCTCCTGCGGCTGGTCGATGTCTTTCCAGCTAAACATTGCGATCATTCCCTCTGCTTTGCGGTAGCCGCGTTTCTTCCAGAACGTGTCGAGCGGCGAATAGGTTGCGGGCCTCGCCGGATGATCGCCCGGCCTGATCACGCCGCAAAAAGCGCTATAGCGATAGCCGCGAGCCTTCGCATGAGCTTCCCGCCGCTCGAAGAATGTGTGGCCGAGCCCCTGGCCCCGGTAGTTCGGCAGGAGCACCGACTCGCCGCAATAGAAGACCTTGGCGGGATCGTAGCCATGCTCCAGGAAAGGCGCTGCGAACTCCTGGTGATGTCCATCGAGAGCCGATCCGGTGGCGCAGCCTACGATTTTCCCGTCGTCCTCGGCGGCGGCGATGATGCTGTCCTTGCTGTTGATCAGGCCAGCCAGATAGGTCTCTTCATAGGCGAGAGAACCGTCATAGAGATAGGGAAAATCCCGGAAAACTTCAATTCGGAGCGCCGCCAGCCGGGGTGACGCCTTTTGCAGGTCCGCGCCTGTCAGCGTCGAGATATGCATCGCGACGATCCTCCCATAAAGCATCGCATCCTTCAACAGGAATGGCCGGATCGACTGAAGCGAGGCCTTATTCAGGATGCAAGCGCCCGGAGGTCCGGATCGACGAGCTTCACGATGCCCGCCATGATGTCGTTCAGCTGGAAATTCTTTGGCGTATAGATCGCAGCAACGCCGCAAGCCTTCAAGGTCGCTTCGTCCTCCACAGGGATGATGCCGCCGACGACGACGGGGATCGAGCCGAGCCCGGCCGCGCGCATGCGGTCCATGATGTCGCGCACAAGCGGCACATGGCTTCCCGACAGGATCGACAGGCCGACAACGTGCACGCTTTCCTCAAGCGCCGCATTTACGATCTGCGCAGGCGTCAGCCGGATGCCTTCGTAAACCACCTCCATGCCGCAGTCGCGCGCGCGCACCGCGATTTGCTCGGCGCCATTGGAGTGGCCGTCGAGGCCAGGCTTGCCGACGAGGAACTTCAGCCGGCGTCCCATTTTGGCGGAAACGCGATTCACATCGGCGCGCACGTCTGCGATGCCCGCGCCGCCGCCTTGCGCCGCCGCGCGGGAGACGCCGGTCGGCGCGCGGTATTCGCCGAAGATCTGGCGCAGCGTATCGCCCCATTCCCCGGTGGTGACGCCGGCTTTGGCGCAAGCGATGGACGGCTCCATGATGTTGCGGCCTTCCTGGGCCGCGTCTCGAAGGGAGGCCAAAGCCGACTGCACGGCGTTGGCGTCACGCGCCTCGCGCCAGGCCTTCAGCGCCTCGACCTGTTCGCGCTCGACCCCTTCCGGCACAGTCAGAATTGCGCCGCCCTCGCCGCCCGACAGTGGGGAAGGCTCGGTTTCCACGAACTTGTTGACGCCGACGACGGTCAGATCGCCATCCTCGATCTTTTGAAGGCGCGCCGCGTTGCTTTCGACGAGGCGCTGCTTCATGTAGCTCGCCTCGACGGCCGCAATCGCGCCGCCCATGGCCTCGATCCGCGCCAGTTCCTCGCGCGCCTCGTTCTTCAGTTCCTCGACCTTGGCCTCGATGACGCGCGAGCCGTCGAAGATGTCCGCGTAGTCCAGGAGATCTGTTTCGTACGCCACGATCTGTTGCATGCGCAGCGACCATTGCTGATCCCACGGACGCGGAAGGCCAAGCGCCTCGTTCCACGCCGGCAGCTGCACGGCGCGCGCGCGGGCTTTTTTCGATAGCACCACCGCCAGCATTTCAAGAAGAATGCGATAGACGTTGTTTTCGGGCTGCTGTTCGGTCAGGCCCAGCGAATTCACCTGCACGCCGTAGCGGAAGCGGCGGAGCTTCGGGTCCGTCACGCCGTAGCGCGTCTCGCAAATCTCGTCCCAGATGTCCACGAAAGCGCGCATCTTGCACATTTCGGTGATAAAGCGCACGCCCGCGTTCACGAAGAACGAAATGCGCGCCACCGCCTCGCCGAACTCGGCCTCGGACACCTCGCCGCTCGCCTTCACCGTGTCGAGCACGGCGATGGCGATCGCCAGCGCGTAAGCCAACTCCTGCACCGGCGTCGCGCCCGCCTCCTGCAAATGATAGGAGCAGACATTGGTCGGGTTCCATTTCGGGACTTCGCGGAAAGAGAAGACGACGATGTCCTTGATGAGCCGCATGGACGGCTGCGGCGGAAACACATAGGTGCCGCGCGATAGATACTCCTTGATGATGTCGTTCTGGACCGTTCCGGTCAGCGCCTTGCGGTCGACGCCCTGTTCGTCGGCGTAGGCTATATATAGAGAAAGGAGCCACGCCGCCGTCGCGTTGATGGTCATCGACGTGTTCATCTTGCCGAGCGGGATGCCGCCAAGAAGCGTGCGCATATCGCCGAGGTGGCTTACCGGCACGCCCACCTTGCCAACCTCGCCGCGCGCCAGCGGGTGATCGGAGTTGTAGCCCGTCTGCGTGGGCAGATCAAAGGCGATGGAAAGACCCGTTTGCCCCTTCGCCAGATTCTTTAGGTAAAGCTCGTTCGATGCTTTCGCGTTCGAATGGCCCGCATAGGTGCGGAAGATCCAGGGCTGGTCGGGCATGGCTTGGCCGGTAACCTTCAATGCTGCTAAAACACTTTGCACTGCACAATAGCACGGGCGGCGGAGCGGCCCAACCCCTCCGACAGGCGAAGCTTGCGCAACCCATCGCAGCTAATTGCGCACTAAAGCGTTGATGATAGAGCTTCACAAAACCGCGCCATTCCGCGATGAATAAAATTCTTCCAAATTCGCGATCGCGCTGGACCAGCCGGCCCGCGACGCAGGCGCTTGCAGGATCAAGGGGCAAACCATGTGGTTTTTCAGATTTTTGCTGACCATCACGACTTTCATCCTCACGATGCTGCTTTCGTTGTTAGCGTTCACATATACCGCCATCAATTATCCGTCAGTAATGCGCGATCTCATGACCGCGGCGCAGCAAGTCCGCGATTATGTACGGGATAGTCCGCTTCCGGACAATTACATGGTTTGGGTGGACATCTTCATGCAGCCCATCCAACTCGTGCTCGTGGGCTTCAGCATCGCCACGCGCATCGCCATCAGCCTCGTGCTCGGCCTGATCGGCTTGCTTTTCGGCCGGTGGTGGCGTTCGCCCGCGAGCGAAACCACTGCTCCGGCGGTTTCGAATTCCCCATTCAGCCGCTGGGGCTGAAGGGATGGCGCGCCCGACGGAGTCCCGGCGCAGGAACCGGCGAACACGGGCGCAAATAGCGACATCGTAGAAATCGTGAGCGCAGAGGCGCCTGCTGCGAACGAGCAGCATGAGAATGGCGATTTCCCTAAAGCGGCTCTTTTTGCCGAATACGTGGCGTTAAGAAACGAGCGAGCGCAACGAGTAACCGTGCGCGATGCGGTTCTCGCCATCTCGATTCTCGTAAACACTGCGATTGCCGTCCTCTATCAGCAGCAGCAAAATCCGGACCCTCACATCCTGCTTGCTATTCCATTCGCCTCAACGCTCCTGTTCTGGGTTTATGCAATCAATGACAATGCGGTTCAGCAAATAAGACGCTATATTTCCGCCAATATCGCTCCAAAATTGTTTAGTGGCGACGAAAACGAGGCGAGCAGCTTATTTGGCTTGGACTTTTTGCGGCGCCGCAGCATTTTCATCCGCGCGTTGCTAAAGATCGCCCGTCTGCTCGCCGTGTGGGCCACTTTTTCAGGCGCGTCGATTGCCGTTCTGATCGCGACCCAACCTACTCTCCGAGACCTCCCGCACGATGCGCCCTGGCTTGCCGCCGCCGCGTTTGCGGCGCTTCCCTATCTCTTCGGACCCTGGCTGCTCGATTTGTAGAGCCTGCGGCTTCGAGTGCAACCCGCGGCAAGTTCGCGCCCCGGTAGTTTCGAACGCTCAAGCAAACTGCTGCGAACAAACTGTACTGGAATCAGTGAGTTAAACCGTGGGAGGTCCTGTCCGCGGCTGCAGCAAGGGGGGCGGGATTACCCACGGGGTATACTAGAAGCTGTCCTTGGTCTCAATTTTGCGTGATTCCCATGGTACATTCTTGAGCTTGTGGGAAAAATAAGCGCCCGATGGCACAATTGCGGTCAGGCGCGAACGACTTGCAAGACGATCCTTAAGGATTTGCTTGCTTCGGTTATGAGGACAGGTATGCGTGCATTTCGTCACCCGTTGCGACTTCTTTCTGCGGCCATCGCAATTCTCATGGCGCCCGCAGGAGCGCGAGCGATGGACCTTGTCATGTTCGAGTCGCAATCCTGCGGAACATGCAAACTTTTCAAGCGGGAAGTCTTGCCGATCTATTCGGCAAGCCCCGCAGGCAAGGTCTTCCCGCTCTGGGTTGTCGAAATGGGAGGAAGGCCGTCGTTCCGGCTCAATGAACCCGTCACGTTCACGCCAACTTTCGTCTGGATCGATAACGGCGTCGAGGTCGGGCGCTTCTCCGGTTACTTCGGCCGAGAGCAGTTCTTCAGCGTCGTGAACAGGGCCGCCAGCACGTACAATCATAGGAGCGGCGGCCGGCATAAAACCAGCGCATTGCCTTGAGAGCAGGGTCGCGCCAAGAGATCGCCGCTGGCGTCATCGCGGAACTTGCATACCCCGCCGTTTCCGCTCCTTCCATCGTCATTCGTAAGGCCTGGACAATCCATCAGCCGGATTCGCGGCGTTTGCCACGCCGGCGTCGGCAGGAAGCAAACCATCAGTCCGCTTCCTTGGGCTTTGCGCGTTCGCTCAAAGGGTGAAAATCGAACACGGTTTGGCGCAGGCGATCCTCCATAACGTGGGTATAGATTTGCGTTGTGGAGATGTCGGAATGCCCGAGCAGGGTTTGCAGGACACGCAAATCGACGCCGCGGTCTAGGAGGTGCGTCGCGAACGCATGGCGCAGCACGTGCGGCGACAACCGCTCCTCGTCGACGCCGATCCGCGCGCCAAGCGCCTTCAAGTCGCGCGCAAATTTCTGCCGCGTCAAATGGCCTTCCTCGCCCCAGGATGGAAACAGCCATTTCGACGGCGCGGCGTTCGCCACGAGTTGAATCGCCTCCAGCCATTTGTCGAGGATGTCGCGGGCTTTCTGGTTCAAAGGCAGGATGCGCTCGCGACCGCCCTTGCCTTTCACCGCCAGCATCATCCGATCGCCCGCAAGCGCGCTCACCGGCAGGCCCACAAGCTCCGAGACGCGCAGTCCCGTCGCGTAAAGGAGTTCGAGGAGGCAGGCGAGACGAAGGGCGCGACGGCCGGCTCCCGCCTTTGCTGTCGCCGCCTCTTCGTGAGCAGCGTTGAGAAGCAGATCGACCTCGGCGATTGACAAGGTTACGGGCAGGCTCCGCCTTGCCTTGGCGCCATCGATCAGCCGCGCGGAATCGTCGGCGCGCAATCCTTCGGCGAGGAGAAACTGCGCAAAACGCTTGAGGCAGGAAAGCTTGCGCGCGGCGGAGTTCGCCGAAAGCCCCCCCTCCGCGCGGTCCGCGAAGTAGGCCTCGAGGTTCTGGCGAGAGCACGAAAGAAACGTGGCGCCATGCGCCGCCAGAAAGGCGGATATCTCGCGCAGATCGGCGGCGTATGCTGAAATCGTATGGGAGGAAGCGCCCCGCTCGGCGCGCATCATGTGCAGGAAAGCCTCGATCGGAGCTTCGTCCGCCGGCTGAGCCCGAGACGCTTGCGGCCGGGCCATGCTATTTGATCTTTGCGCCCCGAACCGTGAGCGTCATCTCGTGCGGCTGCGGCTCAAAGAAGTTTGCGAGGACGAACATACATCCGTAAAACAACCCCACCAGAATGCCAATGATCGTGAAAAATCGTAAAAGTGTCGGCATGAAAGCCTCCAGGCCGGTTCCTTTTGAAATGGGCTGCCGTTCTTCGCGGCCGTTGTCAAGGATGGGATGTGGGCATAAGTTGGGGAATTGCGATACATACCAACCCTCGAAGCGTGCATTAATGACGGCGGAGAATGACAGCGGCGGCAACAAAACCCTGGCGCGGGCCATTCGACGCGCGCTGCAGAGGCGCAGCATCATTCTTGTCGGCATGATGGGCTCCGGAAAGTCGTCTATCGGCCGGCGCCTGGCCGCCGCGCTTGAATTGCATTTTGTCGATGCGGACGCTGAGATCGAACAGGCCGCAGGGATGACAATCGCGGAGGTGTTTGCGACGCATGGAGAGCCCTATTTTCGCGAAGGCGAAGAACGCGTCATCCGCCGGATCCTGCAGGGCGGCCCGCAGGTGCTTTCAACGGGGGGAGGTGCGGTGCTCTCCGCGCATACGCGCGCCGCGATCGCGCAAAGCGGCGTCTCGATCTGGCTCGACGCTCCCGTCGACCTTCTGTTGCAACGCGTCCTGCGCCGCGACAATCGCCCGCTTTTGAAGACCGATGACCCAAGAGCGGTTCTGGAGCGCCTTCTTGCAGAGCGCCGGCCTTTTTACGCCGAGGCTCATCTCAAATATGATAGCCGCGATGCGCCCCACGAGGCGGTCGTAGACGAAATTCTAACGCTTCTGTCTTCGCACCTTGCCGTTGAGGAACAGACTGAGGCCCCCGTACAACAAGAACAGGAGGGATTATGACGGCGAATGTAGCGGCTCGTGTAGAAGTCAAACTGGGCGACAGGAGCTATCCCATTCTCATTGGGACCGGCCTTATCGCCTCCGCCTCCGACCATCTTGCGCAGGTCTTGCCGAACGCGCGCTTCGCCATCGTGGCGGACAACGCGGTCAAGGCCTATGCCGAGGAGCTGCAACGCGGCCTTGCGGCGAAGAGCCTCCTTCTTGGCGCCCCGGTCTACGTCCCCTCCGGCGAAGCCTCCAAGAGCTTCCCCGAGCTTGAGCGCGTATGCAGTTCGCTTCTCGACCTCGGCATCGAACGCGACCACGCCGTGATCGCGGTCGGCGGCGGGGTGACCGGCGATCTGGCGGGGTTCGCCGCCGCCAGCGTCAAGCGCGGCGTGAAATATGTGCAGGTTCCGACGACGCTTCTTTCGCAGGTGGATTCCTCGGTCGGCGGCAAGACAGGGGTCGATACGCCACACGGCAAGAATCTGGTCGGCGCCTTCCATCAGCCGTCGCTCGTGTTGACCGACCTCGACACGCTGAAGACCTTGCCGAAGCGCGAATTTCGGTCGGGCTACGCCGAGATCGTAAAGTATGGCGCACTGGGCGACGCCGTGTTCTTCCGCTGGCTCGAACAGAACGCGGACGCCGTGTTCGATCAGGAACGCGACGATCTGGCCTACGCCATCGAGACAAGCTGCCAGATGAAGGCCGAAATCGTCTCCCGCGACGAGCGCGAGGCCGGAGACCGGGCGCTTCTCAATCTTGGCCACACCTTCGGCCACGCCATCGAAGCCTGGGCCGGGTACAATGGCGAGGTCCTGCATGGCGAGGCCATCGCGATCGGCATGGCGCTCGCGGGCCAATTCTCCTTCGGGCAGGGTTTTTGCGGATCGCAGGTGGCTTCGCGTCTCAAGACGCATCTCGGCGACTTCGGCCTTCCGGTCAGTTTCGCTGATCTCAAAAAGCAGGTCGGCCGGGCGCCGACGCTCGACGAGCTGATGTCGTTCATGGAGCAGGACAAGAAGGTCAAGGACGGCGAGATGACGCTCGTCCTCTTCCGTGGAATGGGGGATACGTTCGTCGCCCGCAACGTGGCGAGAGCCGACATCCGCGCCTTCCTGAAATCCCAGCTCTGAGGGGGCCGCGCGGCGGCATCCTCTTTCGGCGCCGCTTCGTCTCAAGCAACTGATACGCGCCGCCGCTGCCCCAGCGCGGCGGCGGGGCGTCGTCTTCGCTCACGCAATTGGAGGCATGGCGGACGCTGATTTTGTTGGCTTGGCCGCCGCCCGGTGTTAATTTTGTGTAGATGACAGTCAGTTTGCCCGATCTTAAGGCGTTTCTTGTCGCGACACCTTTCTTCGGTGGCCTTTCAGATGCAAGCCTTGCTCTCCTCATTTCAATGATGGTCGAGCGCTGCTTCGATGTTAGCGGCGCTGTCGTTGCGGAAGGAGAACCGGGTCGATCGATGTATGTCGTTTACTCCGGCGAACTCGTGGTAAGCAAGCTCGGGGAGTCGGGACGCGCCGTTCCTATAGCACGCCTCGGGCCCGGGGATTTTTTCGGCGAGATGACGCTGATCGAAATGCAGAACCGATCGGCCAGCGTCATCACTGAGAGCCCGACCGTGCTTTACGAACTCACGGCCGGAAACCTGTACAAGTTCTATAAAGCCGACATCCACGCCTACGCGATGGTGCTGCAAAACATCAACCGCGAACTCTGCCGGCGGCTCCGTCGCGCCGACATGAGCATTGTCGAATTGGCCGATCAGAGCAACGAGGCTGAGAGCGGCATGTAGACGGCGGCGGGACCGGGGCCATTGCGGTCAACGGCGAGCCTACGGCGCTCCGTAGAGCTTCTGCACGCCGTCGATATCGGACTGCTGCAAGTCTCGAACCCGCTCATCGTAACGGAAGGCCATCACGGCGCCGGTGCTGTCTGGATGATCGAGTCCGATCGCATGGCCGATCTCGTGCATGAAAGTGTGCCTGAGATCGTATACGTCTAGATCGCCATCGAAGCCGATCTTCCAGTGCGACTTTGGGTTCAGGCACACATAGGCCTGTTCAATCGGCGCCATCGAGCCATCATTGTCTTTGGCGTCGATCGCCGCCGAAGGTAGGGGCTCTGCCTTTCCGAGCGCCATGGTTATCGGCCTCAATCCATTTTCGCTGCGGTACCTCAAATTGGCGAAGGCGCGCCCGCCCGGATCGTCCGCCGCGCCGATCACGATGTTGGCGAGCCGAGGGTCATCCACCTCGACGAACGCGATGGCGGCGACGCGCTCCCAGGCCTGGAAAGCAGACTGCAACGCGCGTTTGGCTTTCTCTTCCGGTAGGGCTGACGATTTGCCGACGATGTCCGCGAACCCATGCATCTTGGCGCAGTTGGTTGGACTCAGGGTGCGTTCGTCGTTTTGAACCGAGTACGGCCCTGTCAAAGTTGCATAGGTTATAATGGTGCGGCCCGCCGGCGCTTCCGAAGGCCAGCGCATTAAGTGACCGTGAACGCGAAGAAGTTCGCCCGCGTGTGCAGGCGGCGCGCTGCAAATCACCGACATGGCCGCTAGTCCGGTTGCGGCAAGGCGCGTCATCTCGTGGAGCCTCTGGCGAACGGCCGCCGCTGCATTGGATAGGGTTGACTGCATCAAGGTGGCCATGGCTTTGTCTCGCTGGCGAAGCCCGAAAAATGTGTCTGGTCGAGGCGAAGGCGGCTGTCAGGCTCTCGGTTCTCTTTGTCGCCGACAGCGCTCCGGTCGCTTTCCAGATCATCATCTCAGGAACAGGCCATCACCGCTGTTCCATGGGTGACGGGCGAGCGGCCAAATGCCGATGCTCACGCATAGCTGGTCAATTTTCCGCTCTGTTTGGGGTGGCGCGCGGCGCTCCGCGAGAATACCGTCAAAAGTTGTGTCAAGCCTTGAGCGGATATTCGAGTTTTCCGGGCCATAGAACACAATTGAATAGTTAGCGGACGCCGGCTTTTTGGGCCCGGCGTCCGCCAGCCGGGATAGGCGAGGCGCCGCCGAAAGCTTGACCACACTGCTCACCTATCCAGTTCGTATTTTCGAGCATCGGGCAAGCGGCGAATGGCCGCTGCGGATGGAGCGGAAGGCTAGGAGGAGGCGCAGCGGCGCCTCACTGCTCGCCGTGAAACACACGGCAAATATCTCGATCTAAGCAACCTGCCTTTCACGCGTATTCGGAACTTGACTGGCTTCGAGAGCTGAACTGCGACGAGACGGAAACCCGCGCGAAGGGCTCGTAGGCGCTGTCGAGCCTCGTCCATCTCGCCATCTTCCTTCATTGATCGCCTGAATAGCCGCCTCCAGTTCGGCCGCCTCCTTTGCTCTTCGCCGCTCCACCCTTTTATTGAGAGCGCGCTCGCGCTTAGCCAATGCATTTTCCAGCGGTTTGTGGTTCTCCACCGGCCCAATCGAGCAACTTTGTATTTCGCGCTTCTCTGCTGCAATGGCTCTGGCTTCGATGCGATCGCCCCTGTGAGGGCCGGACTCGCCGCTTGGCCTCACAGACGCCCTGGCCCCAAACTTGGCGTCATCTGTGCCGCCGGCAGCGAAGACGCCGCGGGTTGCGGATCGCCACGCTTGGAGCATCAACCAATAATTCAGCAGCCGTTCGGGGAACTGCGCCAGCCGCTGACGCTTACGGAAGTCAACGCCTATGGCTTTGGCTTCGATGCCCCCCTCCCAATAAGCGCTGGACTCGCCGCTAAAACTGAAACACGCCCTTATGGCCTCATACGTGGCGTCCTCTGCGCTGCCCGCAGCAAAGACGCCGCGGGCGGCAGATCGCCATCCTCGTAGGATCATCCCCGTACCCCCAGGAAATTCAGCAGCCATTTGGCGATCTGAGCCAGCGGCTGACGCTTCTGAAACTTATGGAAGCAACATAAACTTACGCCGCCCGAGAAGCTGCGGCGTGGGGCCGCGAAGCTTGAACGAAGCCGATTCAATTTTAAACGATTTGTTAATGCGTCTTCCGAAAGACGGCAAGTCCTAATATTAGTCGAATGCCTCTGTAGACGATTCGAGTAGTCTTTCTGTTTGTATCGCTTGGGAATGAACTCAACCCTAAATCGTCTTTAAACTAAACCATTACGAGAGGGTGTGAGTCGCCAGATTAAAGCGATTACTTTCTTGCTGTGTCGGATGACTCCCGTGGGAGCTTCATACAACTATTACAAAGTACTAAACCGTATGGGAACTTCCCCCTCTTTGCCGGGGGAATATTTACATACCGACAACCTCTGATTTTGCACGAGCCAGTAAATGCGCCGGCGCTGCTTGCCATCGCCAAAAAGGAAAGCGGCAATCTCTGCCGCACCCTCGAGAATGTCATCATCTCGTAGTGCTACTTCGGGCTTTAATGTGAGCGCTGGCATTTTTCTGGGCATCCACCAGCCCCGCGAACGCGTGCATTCAGCCTGCATCAACGCCGATCTGATCCCCGGTTCATGGCCTTTCGGGACCGCGTTCATTCCGAGGGCCTAAGCGCGGTGAGTAAGGCGGCAAGACAGCAAGCCTCGGTTATGCCCTACGCCGATTGCTTTGGAATCATTGGCGTGTTGCGTGTGCTCGCGATCTTGTTCGTGCCCTTCCCCTACGAGACCGGGGCGCCGACAAGCCCCTGGATGCAAAACCGCATGAGGCCAGTTAAGAGAGTTCCCCCCTTCCATGGCCAACCACGAAACTGCTTCGTGCAGCCCGCGGCCATTTCAGTCTTTCTTTATCTCTCCGGGATAGAAACGCTTTTAGTTAAATGTGTTACGAGTCTTAAAATGACTAAGGGCAAAATATTTATTAACTATAGACGCGAAATAAATTTGAAAGAGGCGCAGCTCCTTCAAACCAAGCTATCGGAGCATTTTGGCAAGCGTCGAGTGTTCCTAGATGAAAGGCTAGAAGGCGGTGAGAACTGGCTCCAGAGGCTTGAGCGCGAAGTTGATGGTTGTTCGGTCATGCTCGCTCTTATCTGCAAGGGTTGGAGCGAGATAAGGGATAAGGACGGCCACAAAAGACTTGAGAAGTCGGATGACTTCGTTCGTTTCGAGATATCGCGAGCCTTTCTGCGCAATATTTCCGTCCTTCCCGTACGAATCGACGGAGCCGCCATGCCCACCGTCGCCGAGTTACCGAGCAATATTGCGCCGATTTGCTTTACGCAGGCCATGTTGCTTCGCGGCGAGAGCTTTTCGGGCGACGCAGAAAAGATCTCAGAACGGCTGGAGGAGATACTTAAACGGCGCTTTGTCAAACGTTTTGGTTTTCCGGTCGCGGCGACGCTTCTTGGAGCGGGATTTCTCTGTGGCTTCTTCGCGGGCGCGGAGTTTCCAACTAATCAGACAGCGGCTCTCGCCAGTTTGAGGAACGCCATCGAAGCGAAACAACAAGCCCTCTCGGAGTTCGAAGCTGTACGCAAGGGTTTGGAGGATGAGCAGAAAGACCTTCAGCAAAAACTTTCGCAAATGGAAGCCGCACGTAGAAAGCTAGAGGCAAGTTTGTCGGCTACGCGAGAGGATGCGACAAAACAGGCGAAACAGGCTGAGCAACAGCGAAGCGAGCTTCAGCAGAGCATCTTACAAACCGAAGCAACTCATAAAAACCTGGAAGCGCAACTTTCCGCGGCGCATGACGAGGCGGCAAAGTTGACGGCGCGGATCGACCGCAGCACAAGTGAAACAAAAACGCTTCAAGAAAATCTCTCACAAACGGAAGCAGCTCGTAAAAAGCTGGAAGCGCAACTGTCAGCTGCACATGATGAGGAGGCGAAGCTGACGGCGCGAGTCAATCGAAGCGCAAATGAAATAGAAACTCTTCAAGAAAGCCTATCACAAAACGAAGCTGCCCGTAAGAGCCTGGAAGCGCAACTATCCGACGCTCGTGAACAATCTCGCAAAAATAAATCTGGCGGCATAACTTTTCAGCCGGATAGGTTTGGTTACACCAACCCTTCCGGGAGCGCTTTTGCAGATCCGGACGCCCCCGCTGGTCCATGCGATGAAGCAGCCGCCAATCCCTATGACCCCGAGAAGAAAGCAAAAGGAGTGGCGATTGATGCTTTGAGGGATCACTCACAAGACGCGATTGAGGCTTGCCGGAATGCAGTTGATGCCCACCCTACAACACTCCGATTCCAGTATCAGTTGGCGCGCGCCTATCAAGGCGCGGGAAACTGGGAGGAGGCTGAGCGGCGTTTAAGAGCCTTGGTCAACTCAAACTATCTCGCAGCTTACGATAATCTAGGTTGGATATTAGTCCACAAGCGTTACCGGCGTGGGGGTTCGAATGAAGACCTTCAACAAGCTATCAGGTACTTCTTGAAGGCCGCAAACGCCGGCCAAAGCGAAGCGATGTTGAGCCTTGGTAAAATATATGATTGTGACGGCGAACACGCGCAAGCCATAGAATGGTATGAGAAATCAAGAAACAAAGGAAACGAGGAAGCAACAGAGTTGCTGAATGATAAGGACGTATATACGTGCACATACAAAGATGTAGAAGTTGACCTCCGCGAAATGCCAAACATATTACAAATTATTCCTCGGCTTCCGTTGTTTATAAGGCCTAGGAGGTAACAGTAGGCGAATAACAGACTTGGCTTGATCCCTCCGCCATCTCCTAACGGCGGCTTCTAAGCCATGCACCCCTCGCCAAATCATGCAAAGTGCCGGCGTTCAGCGCTGCATGTGCATCATCTGATCCATTGGCGTCATGTTGTGGTTCAGGTTGGCCATGATCCAGAGCGAACCGCCGACCACGAGCGCGACGATGAGGACCCCGAAGGCGAGCGCGAGGATGTTGTTGGTGTTGTCGGGGGCCGTCGTAATGTGAATGAAGAAGATCAGGTGAACGGCGATCTGGGCGACGGCGAGCACCACGAGTGCGATCGGGATCGACGGCTGCCAGAACAGATTGGACTTGGCCACGGTGAAGGAGATGACGGTGAGGAGCGTGGCGAGCAGCAGCCCGATAAGGTAGCCCTGGACGCCTTCACGCACCGTGTACCCCTCGGCTTCAATCTCGCCGGGAGCTGCGTCCTCCACATTCGGATCGGCGTCGGCGGGTTGTTCGCTCATGGGGCAACTCCAATCAGATAGACAACCGTGAAAATGGCGACCCAGATGATGTCGAGGGTATGCCAGAACAGGTTGAAGCAGAGCAGCCTGCCCAGGATGTTCGCCCGGAAGCCTTTGAAGAGGACCTGCGCCATCATGGTGCCGAGCCAGAGGAGGCCCACCGTCACATGCAGCCCGTGCAGGCCGACAAGGGCGAAGAACGACGAGAGAAAGGCGCTCCGACCGGGGCCGTTTCCGCCTTCGATCATCGTGGCGAATTCTTGCGCCTCAAGGAGCAGGAAGCAGAGGCCAAGGAGGCCGGTGACGAAGAGCCCCGCTTGCGTCCATAGCTGGCTGCGGGCGCGTGTAGCGATGGCCGCCATCCCGCACACGAAGCTTGAGGCAAGCAGAAGCGCGGTCTCTGCCGCCACGCGCCAAGGCTCGAACAGAATCCGCGCCCGAAGGTCCGCCCGCCGTCGCCGTTCGAAGGACCGCGAAGGTCGCGAAGAAACAGGAGAACAGAACGATGTCGCTGAGGAGAAAAATCCAGAAGCCGTAGCCGACGATGACACGCGCCGACGCCGGGCCGCCTTCTCCATGGCCGGTGGCGTAATCGCGCCCGTCTCCGCCGTCGCCAGGCCCGCGCCGGAGCTTGTAGGGATCATAGGGAAGGGCCTCGAAGGTGGTCATACAAACTCCTCCGAGCGCGCGTTCTCGTCGAGCCATTGCTGGCGGGCGCGCCGCTGTTCGCGGTCCGCCCGAGCCACTTCGCTCGCCGGGATCTCGTATTCATCGACGTCGCGCCAGGCGAACCAGACGAAGACGGCGTAAATGCCGGCTGCGGCAACTCCGGCCAGCCACCAGATGTGCCAGACCATCGCGAAGCCTCCAATCGAGGCGAAGAATCCCATCAAAAAGCCGGTCGGACTGTTCTTCGGCATATGGATCGGCTTGTAGTCGGGCTCCGCCGGCATCTGTTGTGTCTCGATCGCGCGCCGCTTGATCGTCCAATAGGGTTCCTGGCCACTCACGTTCGGCAAAACCGCGAAGTTGAAGGCAGGCGGTGGCGAGGCGGTGGACCATTCGAGGGAGCGGCCGTGCCAGGGGTCGCCGGTTTCGTCGCGCAGCTCATGTCGGCGGCGGATGCTGACGACGAGCTGAACGATCTGGGCGACGGCGCCGCAGAAGAGCAGGACCACGCCGAAAGCGGCCGCCAGCACCCATGGACGCCACATCGCGATGTCGTAATGCTGCAAGCGCCGCGTCATGCCGAGAAGGCCGGCGACGTAGAGCGGGACGAAGGTGGCGTAAAAGCCGAGAAAGGCGAACCAGAAAGCCCATTTGCCCCAATATTCATCGAGCCTGAAGCCGAAGGCTTTCGGGAACCAATAAGTGAGGCCCGCCAGCGCGCCGAACAGAACGGCGCCAATGATGACGTTGTGGAAGTGCGCGACCAGGAACAGGCTTTCGTGGAGTTGGAAGTCGGCGGGCGGCACCGCGAGCAGAACGCCGGTCATGCCGCCGATCACAAAGGTCACGATGAAGCCGATGGACCAGAGCATAGGCGTCGCGAACTGAATGCGGCCGCCATACATGGTGAAGATCCAGTTGTAGATCTTCACGCCGGTGCCAACCGCAATGATGCTGGTTGCGATGCCGAAGACGGCGTTGACGTTGCCGCCCGCCCCCATCGTGAAGAAGTGGTGCAGCCAAACAGTGAAGGAGACGATGCAGATGAAGAGCGTGGCCGCCACCATCGAGCGGTAGCCGAACAGAGGTTTGCGCGAGAACGTGGAAATGACCTCTGAGAAAATGCCGAAAGCGGGCAGGACGAGAATGTAGACTTCAGGGTGGCCCCAGGCCCAGATGAGGTTGATGAACATCATCATGTTGCCCCCGCCCGTGTTCGTGAAGAAATGGAAGCCGAGATAGCGGTCGAGCAGGAGCATGGCCAGCGTCGCCGTCAGGACCGGAAACGCAGCGATGATCAGGAGGTTCGACGCAAGCGCCGTCCAGCAGAACATCGGCATGCGGAAATAGCTCATGCCGGGCGCGCGGATTTTCAAAATGGTCGTGACGAAATTGACCCCGGTCATCAACGTGCCGACGCCCGAGATCTGCAGCGCCCAGAGATAATAGTCCACGCCCACGCCGGGCGAATACGTGGTCTCCGACAGGGGCGGATAAGGCAGCCAGCCCGTGCGCGCGAATTCTCCGATCAAAAGCGAGATGTTGACCAGCAAAGCGCCGCTCGCGGTCAGCCAAAAGCTCGTCGAGTTCAAGGTCGGAAAGGCCACGTCCCGCACGCCTAGCTGCAGCGGCACGACGACGTTCATCAACCCGATCACGAAGGGCATCGCCGCGAAGAAGATCATGATCGTGCCGTGGGCCGAAAAAATCTGGTTGTAGTGCTCGGGCGGCAGATACCCCTCAGACTGAAAGGCGAGCGCCTGCTGGGAGCGCATCATGATCGCGTCGATGAAGCCCCGCAGCAGCATCACAAGCGCGAGCAAGATGTACATGACCCCGATGCGCTTGTGGTCCACGCTCGTGATCCACTCGCGCCACAGATAGGGGAAGTGGCCCCTTACGATGATCCAGACGATCACGGCGATGACGACGAAAAACACCACAGAAGCCGATATCAACGGAATTGGCTGGTTCCAGGGAATGGCGTTCCAGGTGAGCTTGCCTAGCATCTTAATGTTCCTGCTTGGGGCGAACGCCAAGGCCTGCATCCGCGCCTTCAAATCCGCCGCCCGGCGGAATTTGCTGTGTCGCAATGGCGCGGAACAGGTTCGGGTCCATGGACCGATAGGTGACAGGAGGGTTCTTCTTGCTTGGCTTGTTCAGAGCGTCATAGGAGGCGCGGTCGAGAGCCGGTCCCTGGCCCGCCTTCGCCGTGTCGGCCCATTTGGCGAAATCGTCCTTGGACACGGCGCGAACCGTAAAGCCCATGTCTGAGAAGCCGTCTCCGCTGAACTGCGTGGACAGCCCGAAATAGTCGCCGGGATGGTCGGCTTGCAGATGAAGCTGGGTCACCATCCCGTTCATCGTCGCGATCATGCTGCCAAGCTGCGGCACGAAGAAGCTGTTCATCACGGTTGACGAGGTGAGCGAGAAGTGGACCGGAACGCCAACCGGAATAGTGAGGTTGTTGACGCTGGCGACGCCCTGCTCCGGATACAGGAACAGCCACTTCCAGTTCATCGACACAACCTGAACCTCAAGCGGCTTTTCCGATGAGTGGATCGGCTCGTAGGGGTCGAGCTCGTGCGAACCGATCCAGATCACGCCGGAGATCAAGAGGATGACGAGGATCGGGATGGACCAGACGATGAGCTCAAGGCGGCCCGAATAGGCCCAGTCGGGCCTGTAGACAGCCCTGCCGTTCGAGGACCGGTGCCACCACGCCATGATGAGGGCCGCGACGATGGTCGGAATGACGATCGCCAACATGATCTCGAGCGAATTGATCATGATCAGGCTGTCGGATGCGCCGATGGGGCCTTTCGGATCGAGAACCCCTCCTGAGCATCCGCAGAGCGCAAGCGCGGCAAAAAGCGCGGCGCCCGTTCGAAGGCGCTTCGGAGCCATTAACGATTGACGAGAGAAGAATCGGGCAAGCCGTCGCGCCATTGACCCCTCAAATCCTGCCGACCCAGTGAAAACAGGCCGCGGCGCTCGTATGTCGTAGGTCGAAGGCCGCTGCCCGAAGCAAATCCCGCTTGCCGCCAAGGTGTTCCTGAGTGTCGCAATTCTCCTTCCAGCGGCCAAAGCGACAGCCGGGCCGCCGGCGCGTCGCGGCCACGGCTATCCCATCATGTAAGTCATTCGGGAAGGCGCGATCAAAGAGCGACAACGCGCGCTCTAAACGTCACGCGCAGCGCAAGATGCGAACGTGAAGGGGTGGCGCCCAGGGATGCCTGCCGGAAAGCCACCTTCGGTATGCGCCGCCGTCGACCCGATGACATGGGGCTCAGGGCCGACGCGAGACACGCGGTATGGGAGGCGAACCCATCCGCGCGGTGAACATACCCTCCGTTGCAGTATGTTCATGATATGTCACCTAATATATTGTCGTTTTGCGCGTCGATTGGGTTCGGAGGGATAAGCGACTTTACGGGAACTCTGAAATAAGATTAAATTGAAGCCAAGTTTGCTCGACCCGCAATATCATAAATATTCATAAGTATGTTAAACCTCCATGCCTTCAAACCAAAACGCTTTGCTCTTTCTTCGTCCTTTTTTCTGTCTTTTTGCCCTTCATCACTTAATTCTGTTTCTGCTGCAGCGTTGTCAAGCGACTCCGCCTTTCTGTCAATTTGGGATTTCACCTTGGATGGAAGGCTATTAAATATTTTACCAGCAAGCTCAAGCTTATTTTTTAATAAGTCGGTGATAAGCTCCTGTGTTTCTGGCGAGTAATCTGAATCGAAATGTGTGTATGACTTGCTCTTTATATCAGGCCTTTTCGAAACCTGCCTTTCTAGAGCATTAATCTCGTTCGCTAGCTTCTTATTACTTACGAGGATGTGGGCAATTTGTGGGCCAAGCTCGGGGGGCAATTGGCTCGCACTATCAGGATAGGCGTGCTTGAACTCTTCTAAGACAGCCTTCGCAAAGCGGTTTTTATAACGCCGCGCTACAAACGAATTCCACGCGCTCCAGGCAAAGACCAGCAAGACAAAGGCGACCAATCCATAAGTCATTTCTACCTCATCCCCCTTACAGGCTGATGAAAAACCATGCGGCCCACGGCGTCACGAAGAGCCCGCCGAACCGCGACACGCTCACGTGAGGCTCAAGCCGCTTCACCCGGCCTTATCCTGAGCCTTGCCGAAGAATGGAGCCAGGATTTCCGCTAACCCGCTGTTTTTAATGGTGGACACGACAGGGATTGAACCTGTGACCCCTACGATGTCAACGTAGTGCTCTACCGCTGAGCTACGTGTCCGCTTTGCGGACCATCACATAGCACGCACCTTTGGCCGCATCAAGCGGCGTTGATGCGGCCAAAGGTGATTCAAACAACCGCAGCCAAGCCGGGGTAACGAAGGAGGCGACCGCCACTTTTATTCTTCCAAGCAGATGCCAGATGTGGCATAAATGAGGTTCAAGTCACCGTATATACGATAATATGAAGATAGAGCCGGAAAAAATGTCACAGGCCGCCGACGTGGCGGTCGACCTCCTTCAATCGCTTGGGAACAAATCCAGGCTCATGATTATGTGCCGGCTGATCGAAGGCGAGAAATCAGTGGGACAGCTTGCCGACCTGCTGCAAGCGCGGGAATCTACGATTTCACAACACTTGGCGCTTCTAAGGAAAGATAGGCTGGTTGCGACGAGGCGACAGGGCCAGACAATCTTTTACGCCATCGCCAGCGATGAGGCGCGCCGGTTGTTGGAAACGCTTTATGACATCTACTGTCCGCGATGCACTCAGCAATTCCCCTGAACGTGCTGTTGAAGAACGCCAGTGCGGCGCAACCGACTATGATTTCCTTCGCGTAATGGCATAGGGCCCGTGTCCGAAACTCACTGAGTTCGGAGAGCCTGTGAGGGCCCGCGCGACAAAACCGCGGCTTTTTTGTTACTCTGGGTGAGCGAACTCTGGAGGCTACGATGAGCGAAACCCCACGACCGCAAACCGCAGGCGCCACTCTGCCGAGCCAGGAAGGGCGAACGGCCGTCGTAACAGGCGCATCGAACGGGATCGGGCTTTGGACCGCCATCGGTCTCGCCCGGGCCCGCGCGCGTGTCGTCATGGTTTGCCGCGACCCTCACCGGGGCGAGGATGCACGCGCAATGGTCGCGAGATTGAGCGGCAAAAGGCCGGATTTGGTCGTCGCCGATTTCTCAAGCCTGAAAGTTGTGCGCGAGGCGGCTGCGAAAATACTCGATCGCTATCCGCAGGTGCATATCCTCGTTAACAACGCGGGGCTTTTCTCGCCGCGCCGCGAACTCACGGTCGACGGCTACGAAACGACCATCGCCGTCAACCACCTCGCCCCTTTCCTGCTGACAAACGCGATCCTGCCAGCGCTGGAACGGGGAGGCGAATATGGCCGAAACGCCCGGATCGTGACTGTGGCGTCGGAAGCCGCAAGGCGCGCCTCGATCGACCTCGGCGACCTCATGCTGTCAAGGCGATACAAAATGATGGCGGCCTATTCGCAGTCCAAGCTCGCCAACATCCTCTTCACGAAGGAACTGGCGCGCCGCCTGCCGCCGCGGCATATCACGGCGAACTGCCTCCATCCCGGCCTAGTGGGGTCCGGATTTGGAGACAAGGGAGGCGTGTTCGGCTTCGGCTGGTCCGTGGCGAGGCCTTTGATGCTGTCGCCGGAGAAAGGCGCGGAAAATTCGCTTTTTGTAGCGACCTCACCTTCCATCGAAGTCGTCAACGGCGGTTATTTCGTCAGGAAAAAGCTGGCCGCGACCAATCCCGTCGCTGACGACCGCGCGATCGCCGCTCGCCTCTGGGCGGAGAGCCAGAAGCTCGTGGATGCGGCCTTGGAGAAGGCGCGCGTCACGGCCTGACTTATCGTACGCGCCAGCCAAAATAATAAAATTGCTCACGGAACCCTTCCGGGAGACGATCTCTTTCCCGTCTAGCGGTTTTGCCGCCAATAAAGAATGGAAACCCATTCCTTTTGTCCCGGCACCTATCCGGGCAGAGGGCATCCGGAGGCCGACATGACCACCGCCGCCATTGCGCAGGATTTGCTCTCAGAACAAGATCATCGAAAACAGCTCTATCGAGCTGTTATCGCCAGCACGATCGGAACGACGATCGAGTGGTACGATTTCTTCCTCTACAGCATCGTGACAGGCCTTGTTTTCGCGAAACTATATTTTCCTGAATTCCGATCCGCTTACCGGCACTTTGCAGGCTTTCGGCATCTACGCGGTCGGGTTTGCGGCGCGGCCCGTAGGCGCGGCGATTTTCGGGCATTACGGCGACCGCATCGGCCGCAAGGCCGCGTTGATCGCAACCCTCTTGTTGATGGGCCTTGCGACGTTTGCCGTCGCCTTCGTTCCAACCTACGATGAGATCGGCATCTGGGGCGCGGTCACCCTAACCGTCCTGCGCTTCATCCAGGGCGTCGGCGTCGGCGGCGAATGGGGCGGCTCGGTTCTGCTTTCGATGGAATGGGCGAGATCCACGAGGAATCGCGGTCTCATCGCCTCCTGGCCTCAGTTTGGCGTGCCTGCCGGACTGTTTCTCGCCAATCTGGCGGTGCTCGCGTCTAGCGCTATCTCTGGCGATCAATTCCTCGTATGGGGCTGGCGTGCGCCGTTCGTCATCAGCATCGTGCTGGTCGCCATCGGCCTCTGGATAAGGCTTGGCATCCTGGAAACGCCGCTTTTCACGAAGCTTGTCGCGGAGAAGAAAATTTCGCGGGCTCCCTCGGTGGAGGTCCTGGGGCGGTTCCCGAAACAGGTGATCCTTTCGGCGCTCGTGCGGATGGCGGAACAGACGCCGTTTTATCTCTTCACTGCTTTTGTCTTCACCTACGGCACGACCGTGCTCGGCGCCTCCCGGGAGCTTATTTTGATCGCTGTGCTGGCGGCGTCGGTTATCGACTTTTTCTCGATCCCTTTCAGCGGCTATCTCTCCGACCGCATTGGCAGGCGGCGCATGTATATGCTCGGCGCAACCACGATGGGCATCTACGGCTTTATCTACTTCGCGCTCCTCAACACCAGCGTCCCGGCCTTGATCTTTCTCGCCATCGTTCTGTCGCTCATTCCCCACGCCATGATGTATGGGCCGCAGGCGGCGCTGATCGCGGAAAGCTTCCCATCCCGGCTTAGATATAGCGGCGCGTCTCTCGGCTACCAGTTCGCGTCCGTTATAGCTGGCGGCCCAGCCCCTCTAGTCGCGACGGCGCTCTTCGCACGCTACAATTCGGGTTACGCTATCGCCGGCTATATTCTGGCGTGTTCGGTTATCAGCCTTATCGCCGCGGCGCTGCTGAAAGACTACACAAACAAGGACATCTCGGAGGAATACGACATTCCGCTGGAAGCAAGCGCATTCCAGGCTGCCGCCGAATGAGATCGAGAACTCCGCCGGAGGGCGGCGCCGGGCGCCTGACCGTATCACAGCAAGGTGTCGAGCCAACCCGCCCATTCTACGGCGCGTCCGGTCCAGTTGTAGCGCGTCCGAGTAAACGCGACCTGCTTTTCTAGCCTTTCAGCCGCCTTCTCCGCGAGGGAAGACTGGGTGTTGACGGCCTGAACCATGTGCTCCGCGTATTCGGTCGCGGCTGCGCCGGCATGCCCGGAGCCGAACTCGATCGACTTCGCAAAACCGGCAGTTGTTTCCGGCAAGGCCCCCTCCGTTGTAGTGACCAGCAGCGTCCCCGCCGCCATAGCCTCGATCGCGGCGATACAGGAGGTTTCGGGGAAAGTGCAGGGATAGGACCAGACGTCGACCTCACGCATCGCCTCCGCCAGACGCGCCTGGGGCAAGGCGCCGACGTAAGTCACGCCTGGGAGGGCCTGAGCCAATTCGTAGAGCGACGAGTAGGGGTCTGGGGTGCTCGGGTCGTAAATTGTCATGCTCGAAAAGATCCGCAGCTCCACTCCCGGCAACCGGGAGCGAATAGCGGGGAATGACATCAAGAGAATGTCGAGACCACGATACGGTGTGCTGGTATAGGCCAAGACCGGGGGTCTGCCGGCCTCAAACCAATAATCACTCTTGGAATGAGCAAAAAACACAGGCGAAGCAGCGTTACGCAGCACTCGCATGCGGCTACGATCCAATGCAAACTCAGCGCGATATCGCTCGGCCTGCCACTCGGAAACCATGGCGAAACCCGCGTAAAGATCGCGCTCCGCTGCGATTTTCAGCGCCTGCACCCCGCTTTGGTTGGCATCATGCGCACACCAGAGCACGATCGGACGGGTGCAGCCCGCTCCTCGCACGGTCCGGGCCGCAGCGGAGGTCGATAGGATGATGACATCGAAGCTGTTCAGGGTGTCGCTTTGACACGGCAGCGTCATGAAGCGGACGCCATCGGTTTCTTTTGGCTCGGCCGCCTCATCGGTGAGAAGGACAGCGACCTCGTGGCCCGCAGCCGCCAAAGCCGCGGATAGATACGCAACCGCAGACTGCGTGCCGCCAAGCGGTCTGATCAACGGTGTTCTGGTGTCAAATGTCCACTTGGATAAATCCAAGAAGAGAATTTTCATGATTATTTCCCGAGAAAGTCAAACGAGACTCCTGAACAGCCTCATTGTTTCTTCGCGTTCCGACACGAACAATGAGGCCCCCACTAAGGGAGAGCGCGCCCGCGTCGCGCCGAGTGTCTTGCGCAGCGGCGTCGAGGCGGCTGCGATGCAGGAATCAGCGACGCCACGTTCGCCTGTTGAGCTTGCGTAGAACCTTCGGCGGAGTATTGGGATCGCGTTTATCGCACTGCTGTGCGGCGAAGCGCACAGTCGATGGGCTGTGGCGTCCGTCGCGCCTGCGCGCCAGGCGTCGATGCGTTGGGGATTACCCGGGCGGGTCTGGCTGCGGCGCCAAATCGCGTCAACCCGCGCAAGACTGGAAAGAGTTCAAAGGTTACTTAAATTATTACTTTCTTCCCCTTTTTACAAAACGAAACCAATTTTCTAGCGAATTTCAGCTCTCGGACAACTTACGGAGGCAAGGCCACACGGCGCTTGCGGCGACGACGCGACCTTGCTTTAGGAGCGATGTGCTTCAGGCGTTCGCCACCGGAGCGGGCTTGACGCCGTCCTTGAACAACTTGAAGACGATTGAATTGATCAGCGCCTCGAAGGACGCGTCGACGATGTTCGGCGACACGCCAACCGTAAACCATCGGCGGCCCGATTTCCGGTCCAGGCTCTCGATGAGGACGCGCGTCACAGCGTCCGTGCCCCCTGTGAGGATGCGCACCTTGAAATCCACCAGCTCCACGTTCTGGATATAAGGCTGGTAGATCCCGAGATCCTGACGCAGCGCCTGGTCGAGCGCATGCACCGGACCGTTGCCTTCGCCCGCGTTCATCATGATCTGGTCGCCGATCTTCACCTTCACGATGGCCTCGGAGACCGTGACGAGTTCTCCTCGCGCATTGTGCCGCCGCTCCACCAGCACGCGGAACCGCTCCACATCGAAGAAATCCGGCACCTCGCCGAGCGCGCGGCGCGCAAGAAGCTCGAAGGAAGCGTCGGCGGCTTCATAGGCATAGCCTTGGGCCTCCTTTGTTTTCACCTCCTCAAGCAGCGCGCCAAGCCGCGGATCGTCCTTGTCCGCCTCCATTCCGATGCGCGCGAGTTCCGCCAGGATGTTCGAGCGGCCCGCCTGATTCGAGACGAGAAGCTTGCGCGTGTTCCCCACACTTTCGGGCGGCACATGCTCGTAGCAGCGCGGGTCCTTGGCGACGGCCGACGCGTGGATGCCGCCTTTGTGCGCGAAGGCGGATTCCCCGACATAGGACGCGTGTCTGTCCGGCTGCCGGTTCAGAAGCTCATCGAGCTGGCGCGAAACCGCCGCAAGCGTCTTGAGCGCGGCAGGCGTGACGCCCGTCTCGTAGCGCGCCGCATAATCTTCTTTCAAGAGCAGCGTCGGGATGATGGAGGTGAGGTTGGCGTTGCCGCAGCGCTCGCCAAGCCCGTTCAGCGTGCCGTGGAGCTGACAGGCGCCCGCGCGCACAGCCGCAAACGTGTTGGCGACGCCGTTTTCCGTGTCGTTGTGGGCGTGGATGCCGATGACCTCGGGAGGGATCTCGCGCGCGACCGCGGTCACGATCTCCTCCACCTCATGCGGCAGCGTGCCGCCATTGGTGTCGCACAGAACCACCCAGCGCGCCCCGGCCTGATACGAGGTCCGCGCGCAGGCGAGCGCATAGGCCGGGTTCGCCTTATAGCCGTCGAAGAAATGCTCGCAATCGACGATCGGCTCCTTGTCCTGCACGAGGATCGCCTCGACCGACTGGCGGATGGCGTCGAGGTTCTCCTCGTTCGAGATGCCAAGCGCGACGTCTACGTGATAGTCCCACGCCTTGCCGACGAGAACGATGGCGTCCGCCTTCGCCTGCACCACCGCCTGGAAGCCGGGATCGTTCGAAACCGAGCGCCCTGCCCTCTTCGTCATGCCGAAAGCCGCGAGCTTCGCGTTCAGCCGCGGCGGCGATTCAAAGAAGGCCGTATCCACCGGGTTTGCGCCCGGATAGCCGCCCTCGATATAGTCGATGCCGAGCGCATCGAGTCGCCCGGCGATGAGCAGCTTGTCTTCGACCGAAAAGTCCACGCCAAGCGTTTGCGCGCCATCGCGCAGCGTCGTGTCGAACAGATAGAAGTCTCTTTTTCTTCATGAGTAATCCGATCTTTCAATGAGTCGCCCTCTGTCCGGGGCGCTAACCTTCTCCCTTTGCGGGAGAGGGTGGCCGCGAAGCGGCCGGGTGAGGGGGGTTGTTCTTCTGATCCGAGAGGGTCTCTCTCCCGCGAGGGGAGAGGGTTCGCCATCGCGTGTCATCGGGCGATTTTCCAGGTGGTTTCGAGCTCGCCCGTAATGGGGTTTTTCGCATCCATCAGAGCGATGCCCATCGCGACAAGCTCGTCCCTAATTCGGTCGGCCTCCGCCCAGTCCTTCGCCTTCCGCGCAGCCACCCGCGCATCCTTCAGAGCCTCGACCTTCGCCACATCGATGGAAATCTGCTCGCGAGCCCACTGATTTGCGCTGAATTCCCGAAATTCGCTGAACCCCATCAGATCGAGGGCATTCGTGATGGTATCGAGCCGCTTTTCCTGGGCTTCGTCTCCATGCCCCGCGGCGGCCGCCTCGCTGGCGATCTCGTGCAGCCCGGCGATGGCGTTTGGCGTGTTGAGATCGTCCCAAAGCGGCTCAAGCACGCGCTCATCGACAAAATCGGACTTCGCCTCCCAATCGCCGATGGCGGCGGTGAACTTCCCGAGCGCAAAGGCCGCCTCGCGCACCTTTTCCGCCGTCCAATCCAAGGGCTGGCGATAGTGTGTGGACAGCATCGCCAATCGGGACGCCGCCGCCGACATGCGACCCTTCGACACAATGTCGTGGATGGTGACGAAATTGCCGAGCGACTTCGACATCTTCTGGCCCTCGACCTGAAGATGCCCGTTATGCATCCAGACGTTGGCCATGATGTCCACGCCGTGCGCACAGGTCGATTGCGCAACCTCGTTCTCATGGTGCGGAAATACCAGGTCGACGCCGCCGCCGTGTATGTCGAAAACCTGACCGAGATACTTCGCCGACATGGCCGAGCATTCGAGATGCCAGCCGGGGCGGCCATATCCCCAGGGGCTTTCCCAGCCGGGTTCGGCGGCCGTGCTCGGCTTCCACAGCACGAAGTCCATCGGATCGCGCTTGTAGGGGGCGACCTCGACGCGAGCTCCGGCGCGCATTTCGTCGGTCGAGCGGCGCGCAAGCTCGCCATAATGCGGATCGGAGGCCACGTCGAAAAGCACATGGCCTTCCGCCGCATAGGCGTGGCCGCGCTCGATGAGGCGCTCCACGAGCGCGATCATCTCCGGGATGTGCTCGGTCGCGCGCGGCTCGATGGTGGGCGGCAACGCGCCAAGGGCCGCGACATCGGCGTGAAACTGCGCGGCCGTGCGCTCCGTCAGCTCGCGGATGGGCACGCCTTCCTCGGCGGCGCGCGCGTTGATCTTGTCGTCCACGTCCGTGATATTGCGCACGTAAGTCACGTGCTCCGGCCCATAAAGATGGCGCAGAAGTCGGAAGAGGACGTCGAACACGATCACGGGCCGCGCATTGCCGATATGCGCGAAGTCATAGACCGTCGGGCCGCACACATACATGCGCACAGCCTTGCGCTCAAGGGGCTCGAAAACGTCCTTGCAACGGGTTCGCGTGTTGTAAAGCTTAAGCGTCATAGCCCTGCCTCGGCTGGCGGGCTCATCATTCAAACAAAAGTTTCACCGCGCCAGCGTTCTTGTTAGCTCGCGTTAATAATGCACCGGGTGATGCGTGAAACTTTTTGTCCCATCGCCCGACCATTGCCGCAAATTTATAGAAGGTCAAGAGGACGGCGCGCGAACTCGATGAAAATTGTGTCGAGAAGCGTTTTGCCGGTCGCGCCCGCCGAGGGGGCGGTTCATACTTCGGAAGAGCGCACTCGGGCAAGGCGGTCTTCGATCGGCGACGGGTGATATGAAAGCTTTTCTTCGCGGTTTCGGCATCGTTTGCGCCCTGGTCGGCATCGCCGCCGGGGCGAGCGACAGCTGCGCCCAAGGCTGGGGCTGGGGAGGCGGCGGCGGATGGAGCCGAGAAGAGCCATCCCCTTACGACCAGCCTCCATCGCGCCCGGTCTATGGCCAGTCCGGCTATGGGGGTCCGCGCGAGCCATACGGGTCCGCTAGCCCCCGCTGCCGGGAACTCGAAGCGCAGCTTGCGCGCGGATCCTCCGACGCCGGGCAGGATCAGCTTCCCCGCGTCGAAAACGATATGCGTCAGGCCGACGCGCAGTTTCATCGCGCCCAATCCGAAGCGGACCGGTCCGACTGCTACGAGGATATGTTCCTGTTCGGGCGGTCGCTTCGCCGGACGCCCCGATGCGTCGATCTTGACCGGCAGGTCCAGGCCGCAAAAGTTGCGCTCGGCCAATTGAGGGCCCAGCGCGACGCCATCATGCGGGGAAGCTCGCCTCGCGGAAGGCGGGACGACGTCGTGGCGGAACTTGCGCGCAATCGTTGCGGCGACCAGTACGCGCACGAGGTCGAGACGCAGCACAGCCGCAGTTCGTCAATCTTCTCCTTCTTCAGCAACGAAGAAAGCTCCCCTGACGAGCCGCCGTCGCTGGCCGCGCCGCCGCAGCAGCAGGCTGCTCCGGGATATGGCGGGGGCGCATCCAGCTATCGAACCTTGTGCGTCCGTGAATGCGACGGCTTCTATTTCCCGATCAGCAATTACGCGTCGGAATCCAAGTTCCAGGGAGACGAGGCGAAGTGCCACGCTTTGTGCGCCTCCCCGGCCAGTCTCTTTTATCATCGGGCCGATCAGGATGTGGACCAGATGGTGTCCCTGAACGGGCGGCCGTATGCGTCGATGCCTTATGCCTTCCGGAATAGGAAAGTTTACATCAAGGGCTGCTCGTGCAACGCGCGCGAATATTCGCCAGAGCAAATCGCAGAGTCCGAAAAAACGCTAAAAATCTCGAAGCGGGCAGACGCCAGCGTCGGCAAATCGGATGCGGATTTTGCGCGGCGCATCTCGCAAGCGGTGCAGAACGCGCCTGCCCCGCCGCCTCCCCCTTCACAGGGCAATGACGCCACGCCTTCCGGCGCGCAAGAGCCTGATTCGCAGCGATAAAGTCAGGCGCCGGGTTCGGGACTTCTCCGGGATAAAGGTGTCCTAGCGGCTTTTTATCCTAGCAAGCAGGGTTGACCCGCCCGCACGCGCCGTGAGAGCTAATGGGATTGCCGCCAAGCAAGTGCTGGTTTGGCCAATGGTTCGACCCCTCGCCCGGCCGCTTCGCGGCTGCACTCTCTCGCGCAAGCTCGCCTTCGCGAGCTTGCTTCCCTAAGTGTCGGCTCGCGGATGCGGATGGGAGAGGGGACGCTCGCATAAACCCTTTCGGGCAAGGGTGGCGTCCGACTCTGCCGGGCGCCGGGTGAGGGGACCATGGGCGAAGCCACGAAAGTTGCATAGATCAGCCCCGCCCATTTGGACACGGCAAGCTGTTCTGGCGCATGAGCATTGATCAATTTTTCCGCCTTCAATCGTCCGAGTGAAGGCGGGATGATCTCGGTGTGGGTTCGACAATATTTTGATTTTGTGACCGGCTTTATCGATGATGCTTCTGACACATCTCGTCTTCGACGCAGGCTTCGCCGCGCTCGTCGTCTTGAACGCGCTTCTTCTTCTCACGGTCTTCTCAGGCTCGATCAAACTCTGGCCAACGCCTTCGGCCAAAAGCTGGCAGCACTACACCTTTTGGCCGCTCTTTCGCGGCGGACTCGGCCTGACGCTCCTGTACGCGATCCTCACGGCGCATTGGCCCGACGGCGCGGACGCCCTTCGCTTCGCGATCGGGATGATCGGCGTCGTGGTCGGCTTCGGCTTCACCGTTTACGGCTATTTCGATCTCGGCATCGAAAACACTTACGGCGCGGACGAGGGCCTCGTAACCGACGGCCTTTATCAATACAGCCGCAACCCGCAATATGTAGCGTCTATTCTGGGATTCTTCGGCACGGCGCTGGCGAACGGCGGGATGCACGCGGTTGTGTTGTGCGGGCTTGCGATCCTCGTCTATGTCATCATGCCTTTTACCGAGGAGCCCTGGCTCCAGCGGGCCTACGGCGATGTCTATCTGGCCTACAAGGCGCGCACGCCGCGGTTTCTTTGAGGCGCGCCGAACGCAGCGCTTGTTCCGCCGCTGCGAGCCGATCAGACGACGTGATCGGGCGCAAGCGCGCATGCGCCGGCGTCGCCGTGCTCGATCTGCAGCGTCGCATGCTCGATGCCGAACTCGTCATGCAGGAACGCGGCGGCTTGCGCGATGAAGGCGTCGCCCGGATGGCCGCCCGGCATCACGAGGTGGCAGGTCAGCGCCGTCTCGGTGGTGCTCATCGCCCATATATGGAGATCGTGAATGCGCTCGACGCCGTTCAGGCGCTCAAGGCCGCCGCGCACGACGGTCGGGTCTATGCCCGGAGGCACAGCCTGCATGGCGAGGTCGAAGGAGTGGCGGAGAAGCCCCCAGGTTCCGCGCACGATAATTGCCGAGATGACAAGGCTCGCCACCGGATCAAGCCAATTCCAACCAGTCCTCAGGATAAGGAAGCCCGAGACGAGGACGCCGAGCGAGATCGCGGCGTCGGCCGCGAGATGGAGAAAAGCGCCCTTGATGTTGATGTCGCGCTCGCGCCCTCGCATGAACAACAGGGCTGTGCCGCCGTTGATCAGGATGCCGACGCCGGCCACGATCATCACGGCTTCGGCCGCGACCGGCGCCGGCGAGCCAAGTCGTTGCAAGGCTTCCAGCGCGATGGCGCCCACCGCGATGAGCAGGATGATGGCGTTGGCGAGCGCGGCCAGGATCGAGGAGGAGCGAAGCCCGTAGGTGTAACGCGAACTTGGAGCCCTGCGCGCGGCGGCGCTCGCGCCCCAGGCCAGGAGCAGGCCGAAAACGTCGCTGAGATTATGGCCGGCGTCCGCCAGAAGCGCCACCGAATGCGCGATCACGCCATAAGCCGCCTGAAGGATGACAAGGGCGACGTTCAAGCTCACGCCGATGGCGAAAGCCAGCGTGAAATCCTGGGGGCCCGTGCAATGGGCGTGGCCGTCATGGTGATGATGTTCGTGCATCGTGTCGATCGCGGCGCCTCGTCCTGCGCACGATAAGCCTTTCGCTCCCCTAAGGACAGGCGCAAAAACAAGGGGATCGGTTTGCCCTTACCGGCGCGGCGGCGTTTGGCTGAGGCGTGTTGGATTCGCGACGGCGGGTTTGCGCGGCGTCCGCGCGCTCATGATTGACGGACAGCGTGGGACGCAGCCAGCGCCCTGTCAGGGTTAAAGAAGGGCTGAGATTGGTTTTGTTTGGTAAAACAGGGGGCTCGCCTTCGGGAGGCGGGATTCCAATAAGCCCTATGATATTGGCGGGCGGCAGGCCTAAGCGTTTGCAGCCTGGCCTGGAGGCGCCGACAGCCTCCCCGCCCAGAGGGTTGTCCAGCTAAGACGTTGAAGTAAAAAGAAAAAAAAGACAAGCAAAGCGGCGCGCACGCTTGGTTAACAGGCCTCCGACGGTCCAGGGTTAATAAAGGCTTCAAGAGTCATGAAATCTTGAAGCAGGCCTTCGCGGCTCGACCAACCGCATGGACGGGGAGATAAAGTTTCGTTTTTTGGCTGACGCCTTCAGAATTGCGGCGACGCGCTCCATCCCGCAGGAAACGATGCAACAAACCCGCGAGCCGAAAAATCGTAGCGGTTATTTTTGCGGATGTCCTAGTTACATAAATCAGATGGTTAGTTTTGACGGAATGCGTTAGCCCGGCGTCAACGCGATTTTGGCGGCGCAGAATGCGCGCTCAAGGCCGGGTGCGGATTTCGGGCTGATTTCGGAGAGCGCCCGCTGCCGGGGCGCGAGTCGCCGTTCCTGCCCGACGCCAACTCACCACTCGAGACACTCACCCGTCACGCTCGAAATGGTGAGACGTGGGCTTATTATAGGTAGTTTCCGTAGCTAGCCCTTCGCGACCGCCTAGGCCATGCTTGGTCTGAGCGTTATGATTTAATCCTGCCTGCAAGCTTGGCTGACGACACCTCGCTGGAGAGGACCTATGTTGCCGATCCAGGACCTTGAATTATTCAGATATTTGGTTGCCGCCGGAAGCATGTGTAAAGCGGCGCGCGAATTTGGAATCTCACCTGCTGCGGTAAACAGACAGATCAGCGCTCTCGAAGAGAACTGGGCGTCCAGCTGTTTTATCGCCCGACGGCGGAACTTGAGCTTACTGCGAGCGGCGGAGCATTTTACGCGACAACGATTTTGCGAGATCGGGCGAGTTCCAACACCGAGTTCGATCTGTACGCCGGCCAACGATAACGCTGTCGAAGCCTCCCCGGAGATACCGGCATGTCCATAAAGCAGGACTTGCGAAGCGCCTTTAAACGCCGGCGAACTGCCCGCGCCGATAACCTTCCTCATGATCGGCGGAGCCAGGCAAGTCATTCAACGATCACCGATGAAGAATCGATTGCGTCTTTGAGGGAGACTGCTGAGCAGCTTCGCTTGTTCGTCGAGCAGGCGCCGGTTGGTATCGCCATGTTCGATCGCGATATGCGCTATCTCGCCAGCGACGCTCTGGCGCAGCAGTTACGGATTTGACGGGGGAGAGCCTCGTTGGCCGCTCGCATTATGAGGTCGTCTCCAGACCTCCCGAAAAGCTGGAAGGAGGCGCATCAGCGCGCGCTTTCCGGCGAGACCATCCGGGAGGAAGCAGGACCCGTTTCCGCGCGCCGAACGGGCGCTTGCAGTGGCGCCGATGGGAAGATGCAGCCCTGGCGCGGCGCAGATGGGACCATCGGCGGAATCCTGATTTTCCAGCGAGGACGTTACCGCCCGTGTCGAGATGGAGCGGGCGCTGCGGGAAAGCCGGGAGGATTTGAACCGCGCGCAGGCCGTGGCCCGCACCTGTAGCTGGCGGCTCGAATGTGAACCCGCAAGATGCGCTCATCTGGTCGGCCGAGACCTTCCGTCATGTTCGGTATTTCTCCGGAGACGCCACTGGACCTATGAAAGCTTCCTTGCCGCTGTCGATCCCGAGGACAAGGAGTACCGAGATCGAAGCTGGAAGGCTGCTGTCTGAAGCCGCTCCCTACGACATTGAGCACCGCATCATTGTTCACAACGAAACAGAAATGGATTCGAGAGCAGGCCCGACTGGAATTCGACGCGACCGGCAAGATTGTTGGCGGTTTCGGCGCCAATGCAGGACATCACCGACAGGAAGCAGGCGGAGGAGCGGCTTCGGGAGAGCGAGGAGCGATTTCATGGCGTTTCCAAGCACGCCGGCGCCGGCATCGCCATTTTGGCGCTAGACGGCCGTTTTCTCTCCTGCAAAAAAATTATCAATAAATCTTAATTCAATTTTTCTGTAATCATCTTCAATTCCTTCATATTTGTGTGTCTTTTCTTCCATAAATGGAATATAATTGAAACCAATAGCAATGTCGCAAAACTGGATTTTAACTTTAATTTGACAGTTTGATTTTCATGTTGAAATGAGATTTTCATATTTGAGATGAACGAAGGATTAATAAATATGATCAAAAATATTTTATTAGAGCAAGACGACGAGTCAAGCAGGCATACATATACAT
>CAVRLF010000020.1:0-24825 GCA_963721975.1 uncultured Alphaproteobacteria bacterium | reverse complement strand
GCGTCACTCAATTTGAGCTAGGCGCGGCAAATTGATTCATGTTGGGGAAAGGGGGATTCCCAAAAGCGGGCGAGTTGGATTTGGCATGTCCGGCCGCTGGGACGTGGCGGCTGGATCAGTTGGATGGGGACCGGGCCATGGCCGCCAAGGACATCGGGGTAAAGAAGTACGTCGTCAGACTGAGCGAAGCAGAACGCGATCATCTGCAAGCCCTGATCAACAAGGGAAAAAGCCCGGCCAAGCGGCTTTTGAAGGCTCGGATTCTGCTCAAGGCCGATGTTGGCGCGCAGGGCGAAGGCTGGAGCGATGGCCAGATCATCGAGGCCTTGGATACGAACAAGTCGATGGTGACGCGCGTTCGCCAGCAACTGGTGGAGGAGGGCCTTGAGGCTGTGTTGAGCCGCAAGGAGCGCGCGGCGCCGGCGATCACGCCCATTTTCGACGGCGAGAAGGAGGCCCGGCTGGTGGCCCTGGCCTGCTCGACGCCCCCCGAAGGCCGCGCCCGCTGGACGCTGCGGCTCCTGGAGGACAAGGTGGTGGAGTTGGGCATCGTCGAGCGCGCCAGCGACAACACGATCGGGCGCGTTCTAAAAAAAACATACTTAAGCCCCACCGCAAAGAGCAGTGGGTCATTCCGCCGGCGGCGAGCGGCGCTTTCGTAGCGGCGATGGAGGAGGCGCTGGACGTCTATACGCGGCCGCACGATCCGGACATGCCGCTGGTTTGCCTGGATGAGACCTCCAAGCAACTTGTTTCTGAGACGCGAACCCCGGTTCCGATGAAGCCGGGGCAGCCGGAGCGGGTCGATTACGAGTACGAGCGCAACGGGACCGCCAACCTGTTCATGCTGTTCGCGCCGCTGGAGGGCTTTCGGCATGTCGAGGTCACCGATCATCGAACCGCCATCGACTACGCCAAGATCCTCAAATACTTATCGGACGTTCTCTTCCCGCACGCCAAGAAAATCGCTCTGGTGCAGGACAATCTCAACACGCACGTCAAAGCCTCCCTTTACGAAGCCTTTCCGCCCGCCGAGGCCAAGCGGCTCGTTGAGCGCTTCGAATGGCATTACACGCCAAAGCATGGCAGTTGGCTCAACATGGCGGAGTCCGAGTTGGGCGTTCTTTCCTCGCAATGCCTGGATCGCTGCATCCCGGACAAAGAAACGCTGAGCCGGGAAGTCGCCGCATGGCAAGCCGATCGCAACAAACATCAGACCAAGGCCAATTGGCGCTTCACAACCGCCGACGCCCGCATCAAGCTCAAGCGCCTCTATCCTCGGTTTGATTGAACTCGGGCCACTAGTCTGCCTTGGGTCGGGGGCTGACGTACAGGACCGATCGCGATCGCTACAAGCAGGTTGGCCTTGCCATGGCGCATCCTGTTAGCCGCGTGCGGCTGGCTACTGGCAAGGGAATCTGTGAGAATCCCCATTCTGATTTCTATTTTTGCTTGCGTTCGTGGTTTGTTCTGTGTCACCCTCCTTCCCGGCTGGGAGATTTAACAATGGACCTTGATCAAAACCAGAAGGGCGACCTTCAGAAGCTGAAGGATGTGGTTCATTACGTGTGCGCGCATTGCGGCCAAGATGAACTTGGCAATGTTAAGCTTCACAAGATTTTATACTTTTCAGATATGCTGCATTTCTTGTCCGTCAATAAGCCGCTTACCGGAGTTGAATATCAGAAGCAGAGCTTTGGACCCGTCTCTCGCCATCTAAGTTGGGCCATAAACGAGCTTTGTAAAGAAGGTGCTCTTAAGGTTCAAAAAAGGGACTACTACGGGTTTAAGAAAACCGACTATTTGTCTCTTCAAAGCCCGTCTGCCTCAAGACTAAGCAATTCTGAAATAGCGCTGATCAATGATGTCATTGGATTCGTATGTGAGCGCTCAGCGAAAGAGATAAGCGAATTAAGCCACATGGAGCCTTGGAAGGCAGCCGAGATCGGGGAGACGCTTCCTTATTATTCTGCACTTGGGTTATTGCCCAGCGGGGCGACCGATGATGATGTTGAAGCTGCTGTAGCCGAGGCCCGCGCAATTAGGTGCGAAATCGAAAATGAAGCGGCCAGATGTTAAGTTCTCAGATTTCGCGCTTCGTGGATTAGAGAAAGCTTTTCCAGATCCAGAGAGGCGCGAAACAGCAAGACACTCTATTGAATGGTATGTGAAACGAGACGAAACGCTATTAAAGTCTCGTTCTGTCCCTGCGTTCAGTGACAAGGACATGTTTCTGTTTCCGTTATCGAACATGAAAGTTCTTTTTGAGAGGAAAGAACTCGAAGTGATTATTTGGTCAGTAAGCCTTGACCTGACGGAGTGATAAATATTTAGAGAAGCCGCCACGCTCTCACGCTTCCTCGCGGTTCTTTCGCGACCTTGCCTTTGTCCGTTAGTCTGTAAATTGCAGCGAGACAGCGCTGGCAGACCACAGCCGTAAGCTCGGGATCGCCAGCGTCGAAGATCAGCCTTGTCATCTCTACCCTTCTGAATAAGCGATTTCCCCCCTTCCGGTTCGTTGGCTCGAATATGCCGAACGTCTTCCGAACCGTCTCAAGGTCTTCCTGAGAGGTCTTGATCTCTCGCTTGAGAGAAATGATCCGCCTCACGACCTTTCCTATTCGAATAATGGGACGACTAAGTTGGCTTTGGGTTCTTGTTGCCGAATTGGCCAAATTTGCTCCGAGGCAGACGATACCGCGAAATTGCCCGCTATAGGAACCCAAAGCAGGCATCGCTGTTCGCGCATTTTTCAAGGCTCGCCACTTCCGTTCTCGGTCTGAACGAGTTCTGAAGGGGATTCATCCGTTGGCCTCGCCAAGAAATGTTTGCTGAGACCTCCTTCGGAAGACATTGCCTGCACGCTAATCGCCGCTGTCGCCACGCGTCGCGGCGCTACGGCGGACCTCTGCCCAGGCTTTGAGGCGGGCCTCGACCTCGCGCTCGTAGCCGCGGCCGCGCGGGCGGTAGAAGTGCTGGCGCTCCAGCCCATCGGGGAAATAGGTCTGGCCGGAGACGCCTTCCTCCGTGCTGTGGTCGTAGATGTAGCCTGCGCCGCATCCTTCCTCCCGCATGAGCTTTGTCGGCGCATTCAGGATGTGTTTCGGCGGCGGGAGCGATCCGCTTTCCTTGGCGTAGCGCATGGCGGCGCCGAACGCTTTGTAGCCCGCGTTCGATTTCGGCGCCGTCGCGAGATAGATGACGCATTGGGCTAGCGCGAGTTCGCCCTCGGGGCTGCCGAGAAAATCGTAAGCGTCCTTCGCCGCGTTCGCCTGCACGAGCGCGTGCGGGTCGGCTAGCCCGATATCCTCGACAGCCATGCGCACTATGCGCCGGGCGAGATAGAGCGGGTCCTCGCCGCCGTCGATCATGCGGCACAGCCAATAAAGCGCCGCGTCGGGATCGGAGCCGCGCACCGCCTTGTGAAGCGCGCTGATCAGGTCATAGTGGCCGTCGCGGTTCTTGTCGTAGAGCGGCGCGCGCCGCTGCACGATGGAGACGAGTTCACCCGGCTCGATGAGCTTCGCCGGATCGTGCGCCGATGCAAAAACGTCCTCGGCGAGGTTCAACACCGTGCGCCCGTCGCCGTCAGCCATGCCGATGAGCGTTTGCCGCGCCTCCGGGCTGAGCGGCAGCGCTTTTTCCAACACTGCCTCCGCGCGCTTCAGCAGACGCTCAAGGCCGTCATCGTCAAGGCGCTTGAACACCAGCACCTTGGCGCGGGACAGAAGCGCGCCGTTCAACTCGAAGGAAGGGTTCTCGGTGGTCGCCCCGATCAGGACGATAGTGCCGTCCTCCACGTAGGGCAGAAAGGAATCCTGCTGCGAGCGGTTGAAGCGGTGGATTTCGTCCACGAAGAGGATCGTGCCCTGGCCGAAGCGCTGCCTGTCGCGCGCCGCCTCGAACACCCTCCGCAAGTCCTGGACACCCGAAAAAATGGCGGAAAGCTGCTCGAAATGAAGGCCGGCCCCGCTCGCCATGAGCCGCGCAACCGTGGTCTTGCCGGTGCCCGGCGGACCCCAAAAGATCATGGACCGGGGCCTCTCGCCATCCGCGATGCGCCTGAGCGGAGCGCCCTCGCCCAGGAGATGATCCTGTCCGATCACCTCGGCCAGCGAAGCCGGGCGCAACCTGTCCGCCAGCGGCCGCGATGCGTTGTCGACGACGACAGCTGCGCTCTCGAAAAGCGGCGCTGTAGGAGCGGATCGGGACTTTGCCATGAGAGTCACTCCATGTATGGCGCGACTCTACATCATTTCATCCGGCGATGACGGTGCGAATTGTCTGGCCGCCGCGCTTGATGGACATGCGCCAGATGCGCGCCCCCTTGTTGACGAGTTTCTCCAGGCCTTTCGTAGTATCGACTTTTTCCCCGTTGATTTCCGAGATGATGTCGCCGGGCTTGATGCCGATGCGGCGCGCGATCGAGTCTGCCTCCGTTTCCACAACCACGACGCCTCTCGTGTCGCCGATCGAGAGTTCGTCCGCGACGGCAGGCGAAAGGTTGGCGACCTTTGCGCCGCCCAGCGGATTGCTGCCGGAAAGATCGCGCACATCTCTCGGCGGGGTCTCAGGCGCCGTCATGAGCGGCACGGTAAGCTTCCGTCGCGTGCCCGACCTCAACACTTCCAGTTCCGCTTCGCCCGACGCGCCCCGCGTCGTGAAGCGATAGGCGAAAGCGTTCGGATCGGAAACATCCTTGCCGTCGACCGAGACGATGACGTCGCCCCCGCGCAGGCCTCCGGACGCCGCGGGGCCGCCTTCGACAACGTCCGAGACAAGCGCGCCGGACGCGCGGTCGAGACCGACCGCGTTGGCGATCTGCGGCGTCACTTCGGCGAGGCTGGCGCCGAGCCAAGGCCGCCGCACCGTCCCGCCCTGGAGCGCCGACTCCACGATGAGTTTCACCATATTGGCGGGAATGGCGAAACCGATGCCCTGGCTTCCGCCGCTCTTGGAGTAGATCGCAGTGTTGATGCCGACGAGACGGGCCTGCATGTCGACAAGCGCGCCGCCCGAGTTGCCGGGATTGATTGCGGCGTCGGTCTGGATGAAGAACTGGTAATCGGAAATCCCAAGGCGCGTGCGGGCGAGCGCGGAGACGATGCCGCTCGTGACCGTCTGGCCGACGCCGAAGGGGTTGCCGATGGCGAGCACCTGGTCGCCGACTTCGAGGAGATCGGCGTCGGCAAAGCTCACATAGGGAAACTCGATATCGGAGCTTTTGACCTGCAAAACGGCCAGATCGGTGCGCTCGTCCTTCAAGAGCACCTTGGCGTCGAACTCGCGCGCATCCGACAGCGCCACCTTGATCTCGGCGCCCGCATCGCCCTGGATGACATGGTTGTTCGTCACGACGACGCCGGAGGGCGCCACGATCACGCCGGAGCCGAGCGAATTCTGGGCGCGCTCGCTCTGCCCGAATTCCTGACCGAAGAACTGTTCGAATATGGAATTGTTGGAGGCCGAGTTGCGCCGGACGCGCTGGTGGACATACACGTTCACGACCGCGGGCGCGGCCAGTTTCACGACCGGCGCGTAGGAGAACACGATCTGCTCGCGGCTTTCGGGAACCTTCCTCAGCGCTTGCGCGATGGCGCTTTCCGCCCCTGACCCTGCAATCAAACCAATGACGAGGACCGCCTTGAACGTGCGCGCTAATGTCATTGCCCAGATCCCGGTGAATAATGCAGCCGGAGATATCGCGGCTTTCCTTGCGACGCAAGAGGTTACGCTGCTACACGTGGGGAGGCGAACCGGTTGCAAGCGCCGGCGGGCTGCTGAAAAAAGCTGAAATTTGGGCTTCAATCAACATCGGCGCGGGATGACCTCACGGCTGCTCTGGATCGGCCGTCCGACGTTGCAAAGGCGGGCGGGGCTCGGGAAGACCGTCCGCGGCGAGGTTTGTTCGCTCGATCGCGACCGTCTTGATCATCGCCCAGGCTTTCAATCCGGGCTCCAGCGCAAGGCGTTCGACCGATTCCCACGTCACAAGCGAATGAAGATGACAGGCGCCGAGGTCGAAAGTGACCCGCGCATAGGGGGCTTCAAGATACTCCACCTCGATAATCGTCCCGGGCAGGCGGTTCGTGATGGAGACATCCATCGGCCGCGACAGGGCGATCGAAACATCGCTGGCCTTGATGACGATGGCGACGCCGGTTCCGGGCTCCGCGTCGACTTTCGGCACGCGAAGCTCGAACGTGCCGAGGAAGAGCGTCGTGAGCCCGACTTTCGGGTGGTGATGCAGAACGCGCGCTTCGAGCGTGGTGGATAGCCGGATCATGGTTTGCTGCGGATCGTGGTTCGCGAGGACTTCGTCCGGCTCTTTTTGCAAGAACCATGCAATTTGCAAGAGCCATCAGAAATCGACATAGATAATAAACCTCGACCATCAGGCAAAGCACGGACATTCACAAGGTCGGGGGCTCAGTCCGCAAACAGCCGATCACAGCCGGCCGGGTCCACGGCGCGCCGCCGATCAGCTTCCTATCTTGGAGACGAGCTTGCGCCTGTCTCGCGGAGTTCCTCTTCTGAGCGTGCGGCTGCATCTACGGCGGACGATCTAATTTTAGCTGATGAAAAAAGAGGCGAATAACCGGAGGCAGGCATAGTGGGGGCAGCGCCTCGGCGTGGTCTGTACAAGTCTAAGGAAAAAGCGGAATGCAATGCTTTCCCGTACCCGCCAATGAAAAGGAGCGCCTCACGGAGGTGCGCAGGTTGCGTCGTCATGAGTGGGGCGCGAGCGTTGCGCTCCAGGATCTGTGCGCCATGGCGGCGCGGCTTCTCGATACGCCGATGGCGCATCTGTCGCTTGTCGACCGCAACGAACAGCTGTTTGCGGGCAGGTTCGGCCTTGATGCGGAGCGGGTAGCAAGGGAAATCTCGTTCTGCGCCCACGCCATCATGAGTTCGAAGCCGTTCATCGTGGAGAACGCCGCGAACGACCCGCGCTTTCGCCAAAACCCTTTCGTCACCGAAGCGCCGAACATCCGCGCTTATCTTGGCATTCCGCTTGAACTCACGCCCGGCCTTCCCGTCGGCGCCTTGTGCGCCATCGATCAAAAGCCGCGCGCGTTTACCGAAAGCGAGGTTCAAACCCTGACGGGGCTCGCCGGCATTGCGGCGTCGTTGCTTAGAAGCTGTCGCGCGACGCAGGATCTCGACGATCAACTGGAGAAGGCGATCGCGCTTCAACAAGAGATGCTGCCGAGCAAGGGACGGATCCAGCGCATCGAGACAGCCTGTCCTTTGGAGGTGGCGAGCTACTACAGGGCGCTCGACGGCATCGGCGGCGATATCTGGGGGATCGAATCCACGAGCCCGCACCGCGTCTTGATGTACGTCGCCGATTTTACGGGCCACGGCCTTTCCGCCGCGCTGAACACCGCTCGCTTTCATTCATTCCTGCATCTCGCGAGCCGATGCACCGACGAGCCCGCTATGCTGCTGCACTGGCTGAATGAACTTCTGCAGGAGGTGCTGCCGGTTGGCCAGTTCGCAACCATGTTCTGCGCGACCCTCGATTTCAGCGCTCAAACCATGTCCTATGCCTCGGCTGGCGCGCCTCCGCAGCTTTACCGCCGATCCTTGGGGCGCCCTTCGAACTTCTGGTGAAACCCGGCCTTCCGCTCGGCATCGTGCAAGATGCGGAATTCGATGGCGAAACGGTTCCTTTCGAGCCGGGCGGGACGCTTGCTCTTTTCACTGACGGTCTCATCGAAACGCCAAGGCTGCCGGATCCGATTCACACCCCCGACTTTTTAAGAGAGCTTCTCAACGCCCATTCCGGCAGTGCGGCCGAGGTGAGCCATAAGATTACCGACTCGCTTTTCTTCAAGCCGTCGATCGAAGTCGAAGATGATCTGACCCTCATCGTCGCAAGGCACACAGGCCAGCATGTCGCCGCTTCTGTGCACTAAGAATGAAACTGACTGCCAGTCATGCGGCCAGCTCAGTAGGCGGCGCCTTGGCGGCGGTCACTTAAAACTGCATGGCCCTCTTTTCTCCGTAGACCAGAATTTGTGCGACTTTGGACCCAAACCGGGCGCGGCCTTCAACAACTGTCACTCTGACTGGACGAGATCTTAGCGAAAAGCGCCTTACCGACAGGTTAATCGCAAAAAGGGGCAAAAGTCCGGGCCTTTACGCTGCAGCGCGCTGGCGGCCGAGAGCGGCGAGGCTTGGGACGGCTGGCGCATCTAGACGCGCGCGGCGTTTCCTGCCCCCTCGCTTCGCAAGAGTAAGCGGAGCCCGGCTGCAGCCATGAGCAGGATTTACATCAATCGGCGCGCTCGTTCGCACACACGCGTACTTTCTCTGACAGCAATTCGCGCAGGCCGGGCGAACTGACGTTGGACGCTGTCTTGTGCTTATTATAGTCGAAGGCGGCGATAGAGTTGTCGCTGAACCGAAAGAATGAGCGGACATAGCGCGCGGACCGGACCGAGCGCGCATTCCTGAAGTTCCCAGTCACCACCTTGAAGTTCCCAGTCGCCATCGGTAGATCGACGTCGGCGCCGTACAGCACGATTCCAGCGCTGCGCACGAAAATTTCGCAAAGGCGGACGCGACGTATGAAAATGGTTAACGACTACGAGGATCCCCTTGACACAAGTTGCAATCACAAAATATCAATTATTTAAAATACGAATTAAAAATCAAGGTTTGTTGTGCCGCAGCTTTTCGGCCGTTCGGCGCAGCATCCGCAAATGATAAAAAAATGGGGGGGCATATGCAGCTGCGGGCGGCATCTCGAACATAAGAATTACTTGCTAATCAGATAAAGGTCTGTTGCGCCGCAGCTTGTCAGTTGCGCGGCAAAGCATCCTGCATTGCGGACAGCATTCGATTTCTTGGGCTGCGGGCGCATAGCCGCTCGCAGTGGGTGCGGTTCTGTGCGCCGCGCCGAAGGCAGACCGGGAACATTGCACAGTCAACCATGGGACGGCACGGGAGGTTAGATCTATGTCAACTAAGCATCGATGGAAGGTCGCAGCAAAACTGGCGACAGGTCTCGGAATCGCAGGCTTGGCCTGCAGCGCCCTCATGTCCGCGCAAGCGACAGAGCAGGGTTGGGGGTGGACGCCGGATGAAGCTACGCAGCAAAGGATCGCGGCTGGCTATGAGGCGACGCCGGTGGGAGTTGACCTGACCGATAAGGATCCGTTGCAAGTCGGCATAGGCTCCTACATCGTCAATACGACTGGCATGTGCAATCACTGCCACAGCTCGAATCAGTTTTACAAAGCCGGTTTCCCGCTCGTCCCCAAGGCTAAAGCTTCGGACCAGACCGGCAACCCGTATTTTCTCGCCAAGCCGAAGGGTCCCTACACTGGCGGGACGAGACCAGACGGTGGAGCGGCGTTCGAACTCGATCAGTCGACGTTCGTGGCCGGCGCCCAGAACTTCGGCACAGTCGACTCAAAGAACCTGACGCCCTCTACCAACAGCAAACCTTCGTCGTTCGCGCCGTTCAAGGTGAATTATGCGGCAGGCGGCATGGACTGGATCACCTTCTGGGCGACCCTTCATAACGGCGTAGACATCGATAAACTCTTCAACCAATGCCCCGGCACCGGCGCGCCCAACGGATGCGCAAAGGCTCCTGTCAATGCAGGCCAACTCCAGGTCATGCCCTGGGCCGTTGTTCGACAAATGACGGACAGCGACCTCAATGCGGTTTGGCAATATCTGAGCGCCATTCCTTGCAACACCAATCAGACGAACATCAACGGCCCCACGGGGACCAACGTCGCCAACACCTACGGCGGCGGCGTCCTGACCCAAACTTGCCCGAAGACGAAGCCGGGGACCTATCAGTACTACAAGTATGTCAACGGCCATGTCGTGCCCGACAAGTCACGTAAGGTCCAATAACTCGGCGCTAACCCAGATTTTGAAGGAAACGACCATGTTGATTGAGAAGGTGATGAACGCTTGGCCCAAACCGGCAGGGCTGCTCGGTGTGTTGGCCGCTGTGGCGGGGACTGTGCTGCTTGCCGCCCAGCCCGCCTTTGCCCAGCAGCAAACGGAAGCCGGCCTGAGCACGCCGAAGTGCGGCCTGAGCAACAAACAGGCCTACCCAACTTGTCCGGGCAGTTCGGACGACGAGCGGGTGGTCGAAGGCTATACTATGAATCAGATGCCGCTGAACCTGACTGGTCGCGACCTGCGAAAGGTCGGCATCGGCTCCTATTGGGTGAACTCCGCCGGCGCCTGTACGGGCTGCCACAGAGGGCAGGCCGCCGCTAATGGAAACCCGGCGCACCTTCCCATCGCATTGGGCGGCGATTACGCCGGTAACTACCATTCCAACACCGCTGTCCCGTACAACCCGACATTGATCCAAGACCCGACGGTTTTCCTGGCGGGCGGCGCCAACTTCGGGAGTGGAAACTGCGATGCAGCGGGCGTGGGCGGGTGCGGAGCCACCGAGATCGTCACGCGGAACCTGACGCCGGACTTCACCACCGGCAAGCCCATGCCGGAGAAGAACACGCTGAAGGATTTCATAACGACGCTCCGGACCGGCCATGACTTCCAGAAGGTCCACGTGCAACCGGGACAACCTACTACAGTTGCGGCCCCTGCGGACGGCAGCAGACTGCAGATCATGCCTTGGCCTGCGCTGGGCAGCGCCACCAACTATGACCTCGAATTGATCTATGAGTATCTGAGCGCCATCCCCTGCATCTCGAATGCGGGCAGCAAATATCCGGAGATTATCAACAAATGTCCGGCGCCAATGGCGACGGATTATGGAACGGCGACCTATCATAAATATACGTTTGCGAATGGACAGGTCGAGCTCGCGAAGTAACGTCCTGCACGCTTGGTGAAGTATGAGAAGGCGCTTGGCTTCGGCCAGGCGCCTAATTTATTCAACCCGTAGAAGCGTTCCGGGTTTAGCCGCCGCCGACACAGCCTTAGCCCACGCCTTCTTTCTTGTCGCTTTCGCTCGATGACAGGCGCTGTGGGCCGCATTATATCCCTGCGTATATAGGAAAAAACTTCAGAACGCGCTCTGAAGCTAGACCCGAACGCAAGGAGGCCTTGGTGTCATCGCTGTTGAAAAAGAGCCCCGGACTCGCCCTCGCCGCCGTCATAATAGCGGCTCTCCCGTTTGCAGCGATTAAGCCAGCCCTGGCCCAGGACATCGCCGCCTGCAACCAGTTGGCGTGGCCGATCAAGCGCGAGCAGGCGCTGTTCGCTTCGAACGGCCTACAGCATGTCGCGTCTGGGACCACGCTGGATTCGATTCCAGACCACGGCGTCGCCCTTGAGCTTCAGCCGCATGATTCGGCGGCTTACAAGCTGCCGCCCGGGCGGCCGCCAAAGATCGCCAACAGCTCCGGCGGGCTGATCGTGATTTCGAATATCCCAAAAGCCGGCGCTTATCAGATCACCGCTTCCGCGGAAGGGTGGATCGACGTCATCCAGGGCGGCAAGGCGCTCGCCTCCATAGCACATAGCGGCAGGCGCGACTGCCCCGACGTTCGCAAAAGCGTTAGATTCGATCTTCAGGCAGGGTCCGTTACGATCCAGGTCAGCGGGGTCGATTCAAAGCTCATCAAACTCGCCGTTCTTCCTGCCCAAGAGTGAAAGTCGCCGCCTCAGGCCGCCAAAGTTGATGCACCGACGGGAAAGTCAAGGCGGTCGACGCTGCGAAGCTTGGTCGCGATGCTGAGCAACTCTTCGCGCAAATCGTCTATGTCGTTTGGAAGATGTGCATGATCGCCTGGAGTGCGCCTCAGCGCGTCGGCTATCGTATGAAGCCGCGTCGAAATCACCGACAGGTCAGCTTTGGGTTGATGGATTGATCCCATGTTCTGGCTCCGCACCGTTTTTGCTCAAGAACAGAGAAAGAGATAGTTTGTTCCCATGACATAAATATAAATATGGATCCTGCTCCGCGTCTGCCTAGTGGACAATCATCATGATCATACCCAGCCAGCAAAAGCCTCCAAACAGGAAGGCCGCGAGCCAGATGAGCGCGTTGAGCCAGCCTGGATAAGGCGCTACGCAGCAGTCGCCAACATAGGTCTGATCAATCAGAAAGTCGCGCTCGTGTTTCATTGACGCCCCCCACAATCATGCGCCACTATAAAAGAAAGGATCTTGCAGATTTCACAATCAGAAATGGCAATTTTTAGAGAGTGCAAGTCGCTTCCCAGGTGAGGAAGCGCAGACGACCGTCGCCGGGGGCGTCGTGTCCGGGACTCGACGACTGCGCTTCACAACCTGATGCAACCCGAGGCAGTTGGCGCCCCGATAGCCGCAAGCGCTCAGGCGAACTTGCGCCGGATAAGCTGTGCCAGAGTGAAAAAGCTGCTCGTACGACTTATCCGCTGGAAGCCCGCTCTTCGCCCGCAGCAGACGGGTGAGGACATCCCGCCGGCGTCCTTGTCGTGAACGACCCCGGAACAAGCCAGAACGCCACGCTCCCACGGTTTGCGGCCTCTCGGACTATGATCTTCAACGCTCTGAAGACTGCGGCTTTCGGCGCCTTATTTTTTGGTGACGCTCAAAGGATCGGGCATTGAGGGACTGGGGTGTCATGCCCGATCCTTAAGCCACACCTAGACAAAGACGAAAAACCAACAGATACGCAGCACTTATGAGGACGAAGCTAGAAGTCGAGTGTGACACGCCTATGAATGGATGCGCGATATCCTCAAACAAAGCGCGAAGGCGTCCCAATTGGAGTTGGAGCCCGATTTGCTCCGCCAGTCAGGTCTTCCGCGACTGACGGCCACGCGCGACCGTCTAAAGGTCAAGATGCAGCTTACGCCTTGCGGCTTGCGGCCTCTCGCCTTTTCCGGCATGCTCTGGCCGAGTTATTGAAACCCTTCGTTTACCGCGGGCGGCGCCGGCGCGTAATCGCAAAGCAGTCGTTCAGGTCAACATCCCCGTCATTCATGCCTTATGAAATCGAAAGAAAGTTCCTGGTTCGGGACGAATCCTGGCGCGCATCCGCCTGTCCCGGCAAGTCCATCCGACAAGGCTATCTTGCCCACCATTCCACCACGACACGCATTCGCATCGTCGAGAAAGCCCAGGCCTTCTTGACGATTAAATCCGCGGTGTCAGGGATTCGGCGGCTCGAATTTGAATACGAAATCCCGATGGATGATGCGGCCGCGCTGCTGGATTTGCGTGAAAGCGGGCTTATCGAGAAGCTAAGGCACCGACTCCCCTGGAACGGTTTGACCTGGGAAATCGACGTGTTTCAGGGGGATAACTGCGGCCTGATTATCGCCGAAATCGAACTTCCCCACGAGAGCCACGCCTTCGCCAAGCCCGATTGGCTTGGCCGCGAAGTGACGTCCGATCCGCGCTACTCGAACGCCAGTCTGGCTGCTACGCCGTTCAAAAAGTGGCCGGAGTTCTGGCGTCGCGTCCAGCTGATCGCACCGCAAACCGGGCGAGCTTATGACGGGCCGGCCTTGCAAGTGCAATACGATTGTTAAGCATCGCCCCTCTATTTTGAGGTCTCCGCTCTCAGTTTCCGACCATCCCATCAAGCGCTCACGCTCGGTGCTCGATATACTCTTTGTGTAGCGTCTTTACCGCCTGCTCGGCGTCCTTTTCGTCGACAACGAAGGTGATGCTGACGCCGCCAGCGGCCTGGGAAATCATCTCCACCGAAATGGCGACGCCGGCATCTCCCAAGATGCTGAACATCCGACCGGCGAACCCCGCCGCGTTCACGCTGCCGCCGACGGCGCAGACGATCGCTTTGTTCGTTTCGATCGACGCTTCGCCAATGGCGGAGAGTTCCTGCGCAATCTCTTCAAGATGATCGTTATGGTCCATTGTCAGCGAGACGCTGGCGACCGAGGTCGCGATCACATCGACGCTGATGCGCCGCCTCTCCAGAACGCTGAAGATGCGCGCCATCAGGCCGCTTCCTTCGAAGAATTCGGGTGAGTAGATGTGGAGCATCGTGACGCGCCGCTTGATCGTCAGCGCCTCCAGGGCTGCGCTTTTATTGGCGCGCTCCGCGAAGGTCGAAACGATCGTCGTGCCCGCAAGCTCGGGCTTGAATGTGTTGCGCACCTCGACCGGGATATGCGCTTTCATCGCGGGCATGATGGTCTTGGGATGCAGGACTTTGGCGCCGAAATACGCAAGCTCGCACGCCTCCTCAAAGGCGAGTTCCGGCACGACGCGCGCTTGCGCCACGATGCGCGGATCGGTCGTCATGATGCCGTCGACTTCTTTCCAGATCTGGATCGTCTCGGCGCCAATCGCGGCGCCGATGATGGACGTCGTGTAGTCGGTGCCGCCCCGGCCTAAGGTCGTCACCTCTCCCGCTTCGGTCTTGCCGATAAATCCCGTCACGACCGGCAGTTCGTCCATCTTCGCAATGGCTTCCTTGATGAGCGCGTAGGACGAAGGCAAAGGCTCCGCATGGCCGAAATGGGCGTCGGTGATCATGCCGATGTCCCAGGCATTGTAGGCGCGCGCCGGCATGCCATCCTTCGACAGCTTTGCCGCGACAATCTTCGCGCACATGCGCTCGCCGAAGGATTGAAACAGGTCCAAGCGTTTGGCGTCGAGTGGGGAGGCGCGCGACCCTATTACGAGTTCTTCGAGTTCGCGCAGTTCCTGCGCGCAGATATGGCGATCAAGGCCCAAGGTCTCGCTCGTCTGTTCGTGGACCGAACGAATAAGCTCAAGCGCATCGCTTCCCGTCCCCGTCGACGATTCTTCCGCCAGCCGTATCAGTGCGTCGGTGATCTTCGCCATGGCGGAGACGACAACGACTGGCTTGCGCGCAAGGGAACGTCTGACGACAGAGGCGACTTGCGAAATAGCCTCCGCGTTTCCGACCGACGTTCCGCCGAATTTCATCACGATCATGGCTGGGTCCTCATGAGGCCACTTTTTTTTGCAACGCGCTTCCCCGCACGAAGCTTCTGTATTCCCGACCAATTTCCACGCAGACGGCGGATTGATTAAATCGCTTATCAGCTATGCGTTGGCGGAATAACAGTAACCTTCCCTTCCAATGCGAAACCGTAATATCTACATCTAACGCCTACGACGGTATGCGTCGTTGGGCAATCTCGAAAATGATACGGCAGAAAATCCGAAACCCCAGGCGCTTTCTCGTCGTCATCTCGCTGTCTCATGCGGCAGCTATAGTCAAACCATAGTATCCGGGGAGGAATACATGACTGACAACTCGTCCGAAATCCCGCGGAGCATGCACGAGCTTGCCGAGCAAAAGCTGAAGCAAGCGCATGCCGCCTATAATCAGCTTACCTCCTACATGGACCACGCCATAGGAACATGGATGGGCGCTGTCCCTCCAGGTCCTGGAGCCGCTGGCCTCAAAACATTTCACGACCAGGCCATGGAAGTCGCGAAGGTCAATGCGGAGTTCCGCGTTCGCCTTCGCCGGCAAGATGGCGACTGTGACGACAGCCCAGGAGTTTTTGGCGCTTCAGACGCAGTTCGCTCAAGACCGGATGCAGGCCTTCGCTAAAGCGACAAAGGAGTTTGCAGACTGAAACGATGGCGCCCGTGACCCCACGGCGAGCCCGCCGAACCGCGGCAGGCTCACCATGAGGTCTAGGCCATTGAGTGCTTGGCTCGCGCCATCGTGGCGTCGCGCTTAGGAAAGCCAAGGCGCGGGCGGCGACTGACTTCCGGGAGATTCAGTAGGCAGACGGAATTAAGAATGCGCTCAAAGGCCGCTTCCGCTCTTGAGGCAAGCTGTCCTGCAGTTCCGGCATGGGCAGGTGGCGCGTCGGAAGCTCGCGATACGGAACCTGACGCAAGAGATGATGCATGCAATTCAGCCGCGCCCTTCGCTTGTCGTCCGCGTCGATGATCCACCACGGCGCTTCAGGGCGGTGCGTGCGCTGGAACATGATCTCCTTGGCTTTGGTGTAACCATCCCAACGCCTGAGGGATTCAATATCCATCGGGCTCAGCTTCCATTCCTTGAACGGGCTCTCATGACGCTCCATGAGGCGGCGGCGCTGTTCGGCGTGCGATATGGAAAGCCAATATTTAACCAGAATGACGCCCGAGCACGTGATCATGTTTTCAAAATAGGGAACGGCCGCCAGGAACTCTTCATAGTCGCGGTCTGAACAGAACCCCATAACCCGCTCGACGCCAGCCCGGTTATACCAGCTGCGGTCGAAGAACACGATCTCCCCTGCCGCCGGAAGATGCGCGACATATCTTTGAAAATACCATTGCGTCCGCTCGCGTTCATTGGGCGTGCCCAGAGCCACCACCCGGCAGAGCCGCGCGTCCAGCCGATGGGTGATGCGCTTTATCATGCCGCCTTTCCCTGCGGCGTCGCGCCCCTCGAAGATCACAACCATCTTCAGCTTTTTGGCGTGGACCCATCTTTGCAACTTGACGAGTTCGCACTGAAGTTCGAAGAGCGTTTGGGCGTAGATCGTCTCCCGAATGACTTCAACCGTCGCGGGATCGGAAATCTCCCGCACAAGCTTCGCAAGCTGCGCCGAGTTAAGCGGAGCTCCGATCGGTGGTTCCGACAGCGCGCGATTCACTGTTAGCTCTCTGTTTTCGAAGGCATTTTCGTGCGTTATTGCAACTGGGCGGCGTCACATAAGCTTCAAGAATTACTATTGCAACTTTTAGTATGATATCATCGAATTCACAACCATATCCATGGCGCACGCTCTGGATTGTGTGGTTGCGCGGTCACTTAAGTCGCTCGGATGTGCTATCCTTGGTTGATTACCGGCAAAGGCCGCCCATGCTCGCGAACCGTGAATTTTGAACTGAAGCTCGCTTTATCCGGGTAGGATTTTGAGCGGCTCGCTGCACATCCAACCTTATCCAAGCGCAAGCTCCAGCGGTCAGAACTTGAAATTCCCGAGGCGCGCCCGGAAATCATAGTCGCATCGGGCGGTGAAGCAGGGATCCGCGCGCCAACGTCTTCGAGACGAACAGTGGTCGCGGCTGCTCTTGAACCTGACACTTTGGCCGGTCGCGCTGGAGACGAACCCGTCCCTGCAGACGCAAACCATCGACGATTACGCGAAGCAGGCCTTGAAAAAGCGCTGGAAAAAGGTCGCGATCGATGAAGCCGCAGCCGCTCGTAGTCTTACGAGGTCCGCGTTCCTATCGAGCGCTGCAAGGGAGAAGATCGCCGCCGCAAGTGTAATTCTGCCGCTTGGGGTCGATTCCGGAAATTGAGGCTAGAAAAACTGCGAACGTACTACCTCTGATGGCTGAAATACTCCTACACACAAGGCAGAATCCGAAAAATACATATAGTATATCCCGTTTCACATGAATTATATGTGAGGAAACTAGACTTAAACTATGATTACTTTTCTGAGCGCCTTGAGTTGGAGCCGCTCATGGGGCGCATGATAACGAGGCTCTCATTCCACAAGCTGCCGATACCGCCTACACGGCGCCGAACGGGAGGTTTCCAGTCTCGATTGCGCCGCGGACGGAGCGAGTGGGGCGGGGCCCAGATCAGCATTTTCGATAACGGGCGCGGGGAACAGATCGGAGAATTCGGCTTTCGCTATCTCTCCGATAAGTAAGGACACGGCTTGGGAGGAACACGTTAGCCTTTAGCGCCCAGCGTCTGCTTGGCGAAGGCCAGCATGCGGTTTTGAGCGAACCGTGCCTGAAGCGTCAAAATCTCCCGAGTGGTCTTTGCGCTGCCGACTTTGGCGGCGAACGTGCAAGCTGATTTCGGCATTTTCAAGCGCGAAGTCCATGGCGCGGTCTTGAAAATCCTTTAAGCCCACTGAGGGCATTGCGCCCGTCGTGATGCTTTTATTAACGAAATCAGCGAGTTGCTTATACGCGGCATTCGCCTGCTTCACGTGCTGTTCGGCACAATCGCTCATGGCCTGCTGAATTTCGAATGAGTTCTCGGTCATCACTTTCTCCAAGGGACAGTAGAATGGGATTGAATAGGCGGCGCTACTTCCGGCCTGTGCCAGCGTCACCGTCTTTTGTTGGAACGTCGCCGGATGATAGAATCGCTGTGATAGTAGCCGGCCGCGCTCCCGCCCGTCCCGTCGGCCACGGGACTCACGGACGACCATATGCCAGCCGGTATCGGGCGAATGAGCTCCGCCGCGCCGAGATGCGCTTGCAATCCTACCCCAATAAGCGGAAAGCGAGTTGCCGCTCCACAGCCGCGCGTGGCGAGGAATCTTCAGTACAAAATCGACGCGGCTGACCCAGCCAGACGGCCGGGCGATTTTACTGCCTTGCTTTTTGGATGGCGCCGGTCACCTCAGCGGTAAACTCCTTGGCATAGGCCTGGAACTGCGACTGTACGTGCCTGCTCTGAATTTGCAGTATTTCTGGTAAGGTTGCTGCGTTGGTCAACTCATCGGCCAGCGAGAAACTGGCTTCGACATTCTGCCGGGCGAACTTTATGGCTCGCTCCTGAGCCTGGATTAGTCCCTGCAACACCGGGTTTGACGGGATCATTGCCGTCATCATCTCCTGAGCCTTTTGCGCCGAGTCCATAAGCTGGTTGTATGCGGCTCGCGCTTGATCAATGTTCTTCGCAGCAATTTCGCGCATCGCCTGCGGAATCGCGGTTTGCGTATTATTAGTCATCGAGTTTCCTTTGTGGTGCTGCCAGCCACGCTACTGTCTGAAAATAAAATATTTTCGAGCAGCTCCAATTCATAGTATTAACACAAAACATTTCCTAATATTCAAAATATAAATAAATGACGTGATCATAGTGGGTTACTTTTTTTTATTTGCGTCCACCTAAAAAAACAGAAAAATTATCTTATCAAAACCGCACTGCGGCCGGTTGTTCATGCTATTCCCGTTCATCCCCCAACAGGAGAAAGTCCGGTCGATAATCCGACCGACAGCAACCGGCCTGTCGCGCGCGTCCAAGCCGCAACTCTTCGGCAGGCTGGCAGAACGAAGTGTTGGGGGAGCGGGAAAACATGGCTAAGATCGCGCATCTCTGCGCAGTCGAGCTCTGGTCATGGTCCTACGAAAAAAACGAAGCATCCTGAAACGAAGCATTCTGGCCGTTGGCGTGATCCTCGCCGCCGCAGGCGCGGGGGCGACTTTCGTGTTCGAGCGCGCCATGCCGGATTATAGCGGCGTCGCCGCGTTGCCCGGCCTTGTCGCCGAGGCTCGCGTTTACCGCGATCGCTGGGGCGTCCCGCACATCTTCGCCGCCGACAGGAACGACGCCGCCCGCGCGCTCGGCTACGTCCACGCGAGCGAGCGCCTGTTCCAGATGGAGATGCAGCGGCGCGCAGGGCAGGGGCGCCTGTCGGAGATGGCCGGACCCGCCATGCTGGGAACGGACAAGTATATTCGCACCCTCGGGATTTACCGGCTCGCGCAAACGAGCTTCGCCGCGCTGTCTCCTCCCGTGCAAGCCCATCTGCAAGCCTACGCCGACGGGGTGAATGCATGGCTTGCCGCGCATCATGGCCGCCTGCCGCCCGAGTTCCTGCTCGCGGGCGTCTCCCCCGAGCCGTGGACGCCCGCGGACTTGGTCGTGTGGGGCAAGCTGATGGCGCTCCGTCTGAGCTATAATTATCGGGTCGAAATGCTGCGTGCGCGGCTTGCTCGGAGCATGCCGAAGGAAAAGATCGAGGATTTGTTTCCGGACATGCCGGGACCTATCACGATCGCCCCGGAAAAAAGTCCGGGCCATGATCGGGCTAGCCTTACGAAGAGAGCCTCGGCGGAGACGGGCGATCGCTTGGCGGCCGTCGCCGACACGGGCGGAGCCTTGCCAAGGTCCGATCCCAAGCCCGAAGACGCGCTGGCTTCGCTGCTCGGTCTTGGCGAGGCCGCGTCCAACGAATGGGTCGTTAGCGGCAAGCGCACGGCGACCGGCAAGCCCATTCTCGCCAATGATCCGCATCTTGGTCTTGAGGCGCCGATCCTGTGGTATCTGGCGCGCATCGTGACCCCGGACATGACGCTGAAAGGCGCAACCGTCCCCGGCCTTCCGGCTGTGCTGCTGGGCCAGAACGACAATATCGCCTGGGGGCTCACCACCACCAACAGCGATGTCCAGGACCTCTTTGTGGAGACCGTCGACCCCAAAGATCCGGCGCGTTATCTGGCCTCGGACGGCTCGGCGGCCTTCGAGACGAGGCAGGAAATCATCCACGTAAAGGGCGAGCCGGACGTCGCCATCACCGTGCGTGCGACGAGGCGCGGCCCCGTCATGTCGGACATCGATAAGGAGATGCAAGCGCTTGCTGGACCGGGCAAGGTCATGGCGCTGGCGTTCACGGGGCTCGGCGCGGCGGATACGACGTCCGAAGCCTTCTGGCTCTTGAATAAGGCGCGCGGACAGGACGACATCCTTCGAGCTTTGAAGGCGTATCAGGCCCCGCCGCAAAACGTCGTCTACGCGGACCGGGACGGCCATATCGGCTTCGTCAATCCCGGCCTTCTGCCGATCCGCAAAAGCGGTGATGGACGCATGCCTGCCGACGGCGCATCGGGTGCGTTCGATTGGACCGGCATGGCCTCTTTCGATCAGATGCCGCAGATCCGCGACCCCGAGGCGGGCTTCATCCTCAACGCCAACAACGCCGTCGTCCCCACGAGCTTCTCGCCAAGCCTTGGATCGGATTGGGGAGAGGCGTTCCGCGCGCGCCGCATTCAGGAACTCATGGATGAACACGGCCCGCACACGCTCGACGCCTCCGCGCGGATGCAGGTCGATCGCGTGTCGCTTGCGGCGAAGGATTTGCTGCCTGCGCTGCTCGCGGTCAAGCCCGCGACGCCGGAGGCGAAGGAAGCGCTGACCCTGCTTCAGACCTGGGATGGCGTCATGGACAAGGACCGGCCGGAGCCGCTTATTTTCGAGGCCTGGCTTCACGAGATGCATCGGCTCTTGCTGACGGCGAAGGCGGGCGATCCGTTGGCCGAGAAGGGGCCTTTCGCCGCGGCGGCCATCGAGTTCATCCTGGCCAACCGCGCTGCGGAATGGTGCGGCGGTGACGATAGCGATTGCGCGAAACTGAAAACCGAGGCCTTGAACCAGGCTCTGGCGATGGCGGCGAAGCTGCAGGGGCGGGACATGAAGACCTGGCGCTGGGGGCGCGAAAACATGGCGATCCTCCGCCACAAGGTGTTCAGCCGCATTCCGCTGCTCGACCGCCTGTCCGATCTCAGCGTCGAGAGCGGCGGAGACTTCTATACGCTCGACCGCGGCGGCGGGGCGGACAACGACGCCAACCATCCCTTCGCCCGCACCCACGGCGCGGGCTTCCGCGGCCTCTACGACATCGCCGACCCCGACGCCTCGCGCTTCATCATCGCGACAGGCCAATCCGGCCATATCCTCTCGCGCCACTACGGCGACCTGACGCCATTGTGGAATGAAGGCCGCGCCATCACGCTGGCGGGGTCCGAGGATGAACTCAAAAAGCAGGGCGCGGACGAACTGATCTTCAAGCCGTGACGAGCGTGTGGGCAGCGACCGCGTCGCTTAACATCCGGCGACACGTCGTTTACCGGTTATGACTGGCGCTTCTGCGCCATCGTCGACAGCACGCTGTTTCACTCGATGCCCGTCGAGCACCGCGGCCGAGCGTCGCTGGGCGCGTGGCTATTGCCGGCTCATCTCGGTTGTTGACGATCACGACGTGCGATTTCTGATCGCGGCGCCGAACTCCAGTCCCAAATTTGCAGATGCCGCGTCACCAATTTGCGTCGCGCGGAGGCCGCAGCAGCCTGCCGCGGCGCTCTCACAAAGGCGGAATGTTTTGACCTCTTGGGGAAGACCACATACCTCGAACCAGCCTGGTGGCCGGGAGGCTGTCCTTAACTTGTTTTCTCCGCGGCGCTTCGCGGGTCGCCCGCGTTTGACAGCACTTGCTTCGCGATATTTCCCCGAGCAGGCCATGTTCCTTATGGCTCTTGCACGGTACTAGCGACTATGATCCGGAACCCATATGGCGCCCAGAAATCGCCTTTACCGACTACCGCTTGTCCTAAGTCGTTGATTTAAATGGCGCACCGGGCAAGATCTCGAACTCGCGACCCCCAGATTTGTAGTTAGTCGTTATTGGCGTAAGTTTCTGTTTTTATTTAGGAACTGTTTTACAAGCGTTTCGTAAATTGTTGTGAGAATTCATTACTCATGGTGCCGGTTTGTAAAACGTTTCAGGCTGACATTCTATGTTCTCGACCTCCTTTAAAACGACCGTCTCAAGCTCCGGCAGGCGGTCGTGAACGGTCTGCCAGACATAGGCCTCGAGCACGTTGCTAGGCTCCTGTCAAGCGACATCCGGAACTTATCCCCTGTCGACACGAGGAACTGGCCCCCCTTTGTCATTTGAACTCTACGCCGGCCGCGAGTTCCGGCGCAGCGGTCTTTTGCAGAAGACCGCTGCGCCGCTTCGCCCGCAAGCGGCAGCTGTCGCCGCGGATGGTTACGACGTGGCTGTGGTGGAGCAGCCGGTCGAGGATTGCGGTGGCGACGATGGCGTCGCCGAACACGGTCCCCCATTCGGAGATGGTTCGGTTGGACGTGATCAGCATGGCGCCCTTCTCGTATCTCCGGCTGACGAGTTGAAAGAACAGATGGGCTGCCTCGGGCTCCAGCGGCAGATAGCCGAGTTCGTCCACGATGAGCAGCTTCGCCTTGGCGAAGGTCGCGAGTTTGTCGTCGAGCCTTCGCCCGGCATGCCCCTTGGCGAGCGTGGCGACCAGCGCCGTCGCGGTTACGAACTGCACGGAGTATCCGGCCAGGATCGCCTCTCGCCCAAGCGCGATGGCGAGATGGGTCTTGCCGACGCCCGGCGGGCCGAGAAGCAGCACGTTCTCGCCATTGGCGATGAAGCGGCCCGCCGCCAGATCGCGGATTTGCCTCGGATCGATGGAGGGCTGCGCCTCGAAGTCGAAGCTTTGCAAGTCCTTGATCGCCGGGAAGTGGGCGAGCTTCAGCGCCATCTCGATGGGGCGATGGTCCTTGCGCGCGATCTCGCGCTCCAAAAGAAGCGCCAGCGTTTCGCGTGACGACAGATCGGCGCGGGCCGCTTCGTCGAGGAGGCTGTCGAGCTGGTCGCGGATGGCGGTCAGCTGCAAGCGCGTCAGCATGGTTTCGAGCGGATCGAGGACCGGCTCCATTTTGTTCGCGCGAGCCATCAGAAGCCTCCCCCAGCCAGCGCCTCGTATTCCGCAAGGGGACGCAACAGCTCAGCCTGCCGCGGCGGCGGGCAGGCTGTCCGCCATCGCATTCTTTTTGACATAGCCCACCCCGCTTTCGGTCTTGCCCTTGGTCCGCGCCCGATAAGGCGCGCAGGTCCTGGGCTTGAAGCCCCAATGACGGGCAAAAGCCAGGAACCTGGCGTTGAACACGACCGTGCGCGTCTCGACGTCATGGTCGGCGACGAGCGCGCGGGCGTTGTCGACGAGGACTTCTTCCGGCGCGCCGCCAAAGGTTAGAAAGGCGCTCTCAAGCCCCTCGAACCAGCTTTCCCGCCGCTCATTGCGGAAAGCGCGCACATGCAGCCGCCGCGAATAGCCGAGCACAGCAACGAACAAGTATACCTTGATTGGCGCCGCCAATCTCAACCAGCCGCTCGCCGAAATCGATCTGCAGCTGCCGGCCCGAAGCCGTCTCGAAGCGAATGCTCGCCCGCGCCTCCGCCTCAAGCTCCTGCCGATAGCGCTCGACCGCGCGCTCCACCGTCCGCAAGCTCGCCGCAACGCCCTTCTAGCAGCTCCTGGCGCACCACATCGGCATTGCCGCGATGCCGCCGGAACCGCTCCTTTAGCCAATCGCCGTGCTCGCCCAGAAGCTTCTCCCGTTTCGGGTTCTTGAAAGGCCGCCAGCCCCCGGCTTGCAAATACCGCCTCACCGTCGTCCGGCTGACGCCAAACTCAGCCGCAATCCGCTTCGACCCCCATCCAGCTGCCTTGAGCCGCAGCATCGCCGCCCCCCCCTCAGGCTCAATCATCTCCTCTCCCCGCGGTTCTTCAGACCGCGGACGGACTACCAAGAGTCTGTGCGTCAAAGGCCGCTGAACCAGTTATACCCGCCCTCTTCCCAATAGCCGCCGGGATAGACGTTCGTCACCTCCATGGCGTAGATCCATTTTGGCTGCTTGAAACCGAGCTTGAGCGGCGTCTTGAGGCGCATGGGGAAGCCGTAAGCGTCGGGCAGCGGCTGGCCCGGGGATGCAGGGCAGTCGCCATGTCGATGCTGCCCCAATAGTTGTCGCTGCATTTGAAGCCGACATATTTCGCGGTCTTGTCGGCGCCGATGCGGTCGAGGAAAGCGCGCGGGGGCACGCCGGACCATTTGCCGATATAGTCCCAGCCTTCGACGCAAACATGCCGCGTAATCTGCGTTTCGCGAGGCAGCGCATAAAGCGCGTCTTTGGTCCAGGGCTGCTTGTTCTTGATAGCTCCGGCAAGCTCCAGCCGCCAGGCCGCGTCGTCGACCGGTTTCACGTCATCCAAGCCGTAGAAAGCGTTGAAGCGCGGCGGATTGAGCACGTCGGCGTCCGAGTAGGTGGGCGCGAGCTTATTCGGGTCGAACAGCCATGCCTGAACACGGTCGTTCCAGCCGGACATGGCGCGAAGGACCCCTTGCAAGGCGCTATCGTTGCTGACGTCGCAACCGGTCAAAAGCGTGAGTGCGCCAAGGCTGACCGACCCGCGAAGAAACGCGCGCCGTTCTATCGAGGCGATCAGGTTGCGATGCCCGGCCAGCGGCGATTGATCGATGCCGTCCTTTGGCCTGTTGATCGATCAATCGCCGCTGGCCGGGCATCACGTGATCGCCTCGATCAAGAACGGCGCGCGTTTCTTCGCGGGTTTCCTTGGCGCACTCACGCTTTT
>CAVRLF010000019.1:0-760852 GCA_963721975.1 uncultured Alphaproteobacteria bacterium | reverse complement strand
ATGACCCTGATCTTGCGCGCCAGCGCCGTCGCGATCTCGATATGGACCCAGTCGTTGGCGTCGGCGATGCGCGGGTTTCCGCCATCGCCCGCGATCGAAAGCCATTGCGGCCCGATGATCACGACCATGGTCTCGCAGGCCGAGACCTGCTGCTCCAGCACCTCCACGAAGTCGTCGCCGGGCCGGATGTAGCCCTCAACATCCATGAACAAGCTGCTCGCGCGGGAAGCTTTGCGCCAGCAGGTTATAGAGGCTGAGCGTGGGCCAGCGGGAATTCGTCGCGCCTATAGTTCAGAAAGATTTTGCCGGACATCGCCCCCCGCCGCGTCTTCGCTTGCCACCTTAAGGCAGTATCTAATCAAGCTTCGCGCATCTGACCATCGGATTGTGATCCGGCGAAGCGCGGGACTTGTATTGCGGAGTGCAAAATGCGCCGCGGTTCCTCTATTCTGGGCGGGTGAGAAACAATAGGTTCATGGAAGAGGCGTTCGCGGAAGCCGAGCGCGGGGGCGCGCTTGGCGAGACGCCGGTTGGCGCCGTTGTCGTCGCGCCGAACGGCGAAATCGCTGGGCGCGGGCGCAATGTCGTCATTGCGGCGAGCGATCCAACGGGACACGCGGAGATCGTCGCGATCCGGCAGGCCTGCCTTGCGGCGAAAAGCGAGCGCCTGCCCGGCTACGACCTTTATGTGACGCTGGAGCCATGCGCGATGTGCGCGGCGGCCATCTCGTTTGCGCGGATCAGGCGGCTTTATTTCGGCGCGGCGGATGAAAAGGGCGGCGCGGTGGAGCATGGGGTCCGCTTCTTTGCGTCGCCGACGTGTCACCATGCGCCGGAGGTTTACTGGTGGCATCGCGGAGGCGCGCTCGGCCTTCCTTCTCCGCGAGTTCTTCCGCAAGCGCCGGGCCTGACGAATGCCTACGGTCGGGAAGCGGCGCCCTTGTCGCTGTCCCTCAGGCGGTCATGAGCGGGGGCGCTGCCAAGCGCGGCAGCCTTCTGATACCACTGTCGGGCGAGGCGAAGGTCCGGTTGCAATCGCCATTCGGGATGCTGCGCCAGCCTGACGGGATCGTATGTCTCGGCGAGCGCGAAAGCGCCCCGTGCGCTGCCGTGGTTCGCCAAAAGCTCGAACACCGCGCGCCCTCCCTCGCCGTCGCCGTGGTTTGCCTGATAGGATGCGCTCTCCATCAAAGTGTCTTCCTTGGCGCCATTTACCACGGCTACGATGCTCGGGGACTGGGTGGGCTGAGCTTGGCCGCTGGCCTCGCCGAGAGGTCGAAGACCTTGATCGACATACCCGGCCAACGCCAGAACCTCTTCTTTGCGGACCCCTCCATAAGCCAGAAGCAGATACGACGCCAAGCCGCCCGTGATTGCGGCCGACAAGATCGTCGTGAGAATAGTCTGCCATGGCCTACGCTTTCGCGGGATGCGGACAGGCTGCTTCTTCTGATTTGGCGGCGCGACGGGAACGGTGAGCGCTCGTCTCGTCTCGAGTTTCGGCGCGGGCGGCCGGGGTTTGCGTGACTGAACCGAAATAGCCTGCAGCTCTCGCGCCAATAACTCGCGACTTTCCGCAAAGGAAAGCTGCGGGGAAAGCCTGCGCGGACCAAATGACGCCGCCGCCGCGGAACTATACGCAGGAGCAGCTATTGGCTCCAGCTCTATTGAAAGCTTACCCGCCGCATTTTCAAGGATATCTCGCCAGGACTCCGACATGATTGCACAGCCTTCTGATACGCATGACTACTGTCTTGTAAAAAAATATTGTGGCAATGCTGAGAAAAAAGTTTGACCGTGTTTAAAAAACAGCTAATTAGCGAGTTCTTAAGGTAAATAAGGATTTGGATTTACTCAGCGGCATAAGACCTTCGTCCAGACGCCGTTATCTGGTAATGTTTCGACGCACTATAATATATCGATACGGCCTTTGCATCGGCTGCGACTTGATTTCGATTTTACGAAAAACTTGTGCCTATCGGGCCTTACGCCAATAGCAAACAGCGCGCGCCACGATCCCGGCGCGCCGATATATTATAGCTCGGTTTCGGAGAAGTAATTATGACTTGCGCGAAAACACCAGTCTGCCGCCGAAATACGGAAGAAACGAGGCGCCTCTACGAATGCCGATAGGTCTGCTAAAAACAATGGATTGAGCCTTACCCGCGGTAGACCATCTCTGCCTCCGCGGCAAATGGGGCGGGACTTCCCATGGGCTTGCCCGCTTTACCCGCGCGACGGGCTGGCGATCATCCAATAAATTCCGCCCGCTACAAATCCGGCCATGGCCAGCGCCGTGACTGCCGGATCTGTGGCCAGCGGGCCGCCGTCTTGCCAGAATGCAGCGGCGAAAACAGCCGTCAACGCTCCGGTCGCGCCGACATAGAACACAAGCGAGCGCGTTCTAAAAACCTCTCCGAGAAGCACGCCCGCGATGCCGGCCGCCAGAAACACAGCGGAGCCGCCCTGCATCGTCTGGATCGCTCTTTCCATGGCGGTCCAGGTCGCGCCCAGATCTTGGCCACGCGAACCCGCGGTTCAAAAGCCTCGAATTGCTACCAAATTTCCACAGCGTTGAAGGCGAAGAGAGAAAACCAGCCAATCGCGCCGGACAGGATTCCCAACCACAATGCGCACGATCTGGTACCGCCCATCGCTTCCCCCCAAACTCCGCGTCAGGCATCCGCTGCGGCGTTTTCGCGCAAAGCGCTCGCCTTCAGCTTCTCGCTCGCCGACTTTAGGCTGCCCGAGGCCGCCATGATGTCGCGACCGCGGGCGTCCTGATCGGACTTGCATCGCCCGCGCGGTTGACGATGTCAGCAAAGCGCTCGACTTCCCAGTCGGGACATTCGAACCGCGAGCCCGGCCAGGGATTGAACGGGATGAGGCTTATCTTGGCGGGAATGCCGGAAAGGAGCCGGACGAGTTCCTTTGGCTCGGCGACGGTATCGTTACCCCCTTCAGCATGACATACTTGAAGGTGATCCGTCGCGCTTTGGACAGCCCCGGATAAGCGCGGCAAGCTGCGAGCAACTCCGCTATCGGGTATTTGCGGTTGATCGGCACAAGCTCGTCGCGCAACTCGTCGCGAACTGCGTGCAGCGAGATGGCGAGCATCACGCCCATGTCCGCGCCCGCAGGGCCGATCATCGGAACGACGCCGGATGTGGAAAGTGTGGTGCGGCGCTTCGAGAAGGCGAGCGCGTCCGGGTCCGAGGCGACGGCGATGGCGGCCTTGACGTTGTCGAAATTATAGAGCGGCTCGCCCATACCCATCAGCACCAGATTGGTGATCTTGCGCTCCGCCTCGGGGATGCCGCGCCCATCGGCGGGAGCGATTGCGCCGGGCCATTCGCCGATGCGGTCGCGGGCCACGAGAATCTGCCCGATGATTTCCGCAGGCGTGAGATTGCGCACGAGCCGCTGCGTGCCGGTGTGGCAAAAGCTGCAGGTCAAGGTGCAGCCGACCTGGCTTGAGATGCAGAGCGTTCCGCGATCGGGCTCGGGGATGTAGACGGTTTCAATTTCCGGCGCGCGCTCGCCCGACCGCTGCGGCTGAAGGCCAAGCAGCCATTTGCGCGTGCCGTCCTCCGAGATCTGCTCGGCCGCGATCTCCGGCCTCGCCAGCGTGAAGCGCGCATCGAGGTCGGCGCGCAGCGTTTTCGCAACATTCGTGAGGCTCAAGAAATCCTGGGCGCCCCGGGTATAAATCCAGTTCCAAAGCTGGGCGACGCGCATCCTGACCTGGTTCGCAGGCACGCCTGCCTCGGCGAGCGCCGATGACAGTTCGGCCTTGGTCATGCCTGCAAGCGAGGGTTTCGGCGCTGCGGAAACTTCGGCGGCGGGTTCATAGCGGTTGAGTGCGGAGGTCATGGGGGGAAAATAGAAGAGGCGCGCGCCTATAACAAGCGAGTTTTCGCGCCCGTGAAAAAAGCCCATTGCTCAGCGGGGCGTGAGCTTCGCCAGCGCTTGGATCTTTGCTCGATGGCGGTTTGCCGGCGCTCACGCCCGTGACGCCGTGCGAGGAGGCGTCCCAGCATCGTCCGGCGGACGGCTGTCCGATTTCCATGACGAACTCCACCCAGATATTGTGAACGCCAATCACGCGATTGCTACAACAGCGGCGTAACGGAAGATGTCAGATAACGAACTAATTGAAGAGGAAGGCGTGGCGAAGCGCCTAACCCAACAACAGGAGGATGCAGTGAGTTCGCCTTTCACCTTAAAGCGGCGTGAGCTTTTGATCGGCGCCGGCATTGCAGGAGTGCTGGCCGGAGCGGGCGGCGCCGACGCTGAGAAGCGCGCCAAGACGGCTGGGGTGCCGGTGTCGTCAAGCGCGGCTCAGGTGCCGGACATGATCCCCGCGGGCTACGACCCCGCCTATGTCGAGCATGTCATCATGCCCTTTCTGCGCACCAGCTTCTACCAGGCCGAAACGCCGTCGCTGCCCATGATCGGCGAAGCTTTCAGCAAGCAATACGCCATTCCCTTCGATCTCTGGGGCTTGCTTTATGATGACTGGGCGCCGAGCTTCGAGAAGGACGGCCTTTCCGTTTTCATTTTGGGCCTCGATAAGCGCGGGCAGGACAACCGGCGCAAGCGCATCTACATTTCTGCGCTGACGGCCGATCTTTATCCGATGTACGCCGGCAAGGTGCGCGCGTTCTTTGACCAGCTGCTCGACGAGAAGAACGCCGGCAAGCCTTTGATGCAGCGCTATCTCGACAGCTATTTCGATCTGTTCTGGGATCTGCATCTGGGCGTGAAGGGCGACGAGATCCCCGCTGGCGTCCGCCAGATCGGGCAGAGCTTCAACACGGTTATCGGTTTCCGCGATCCGCTGCTGCAAGTCGTCTACGACAATTACATGAGGGTGCGCGCGCTCAGGACTCCGCTGAAGAAGTGGATCGACGAGAAGATCAACGACATCATGAGCGGGAGGATAAAAGATCCCGAGAAGACCTTTGTCTATTACTGGACGAAGAATGGCGATAAGGGCGAAGATTTCCGTCAGAAAGACATTGTTTTCGAGTGCTTCCACAACTTTGGGGCGCTGAGCCAATGGGGCGCCACGATCTATAACATGATGCTGAAGCTTGACAAAAACACAGGCGATCCGGCTGTTAAGTCGTGGTTCAAGAAGACCATGGAAAACGGCCCGGATACGGCCGCCTCTGGCGCATTCACGCCGCTGCAACGTTTTGTCATGGAGTTGTTCCGGACCATATCGCCCAATGCGGGAAGCATTTCGTCCCTGAATGAGTTGAAACCCGTCCACGGAGCAGATCGCTATGTCTACATGATCACGCCGCACATGCCGGCGAGCTTCGACCCGAGCCAATGGGCGAACCCGCTGGAGTTCAATCCCGACCGCTATCTCCACGCGCCGACAAGCGACCAGAATGACGAGGCGAAAGCAAAAGTGCTCGGCCTCGCCAAATGCCCCTTTGATAAGGTCTCCTTCCCGGTCAGCGATGGCAGGAAGGCGGAGATCGCCAACAGCGCCTTCGGCGCGGTCTACGGGGTCGTCGACGGCAAACCGCTGCCTGTTTGCGATCACGCAGGCTACGCGCCTTTCGGCTTCGGCTACCGTCGCTGTCCTGGCGAGCCGCTCAACATTGAGGTGTTTTCAGATTTCCTGAGAAAAGTCTGGGCCGACAAAATAGAGTTTGAGCAGCTCGCGACCGTAAATCCAGCAAAGCTTCCGATCGGGCTGGTCACAGTCATCGACGATGCTATCGGATTCAGGCGACGGGCTTGAAATGGCGAAGCCTTTCGATCCTGGTCTCGAACTTCGTTTTTGCGGCGGCGCACTCGCATATCAGGTTTGCATAAGCTGTCGCCGCATTCATCCGAGGCCTGTTCGGGGTTGGCTTTTCGCGCGCACAAACTCGCTTCCGACGGCGTCGGCCTCCCATTTCATGGCCGGCGGCGCCGGCATCTTTCTATTCGGGATCGAGGAGGTTGTCGCCAGGCTGATGTCGTGAGCAGCCTGGAGCCGACCTCTCATGCGCAATGCCGATAAAAATGAGAGACCGGCCCCGCGCCTTTTCCGATGCGGAGGTCGTCCGCATGTGCGAGCGCCTCGTGAAGGTAAGTCTTCGCTTCGCCGATCGCGCGCGCAAGCGGAAGGCCTTTCACGAGAAAGGCCGCGATGGCGGAAGCGAGCGTGCAGCCGGTGCCGTGGGTGTTGGCCGTTTCGATCCGCCGCGCCGAATACGAATGGAATGTTTCGCCATCGAAAAGGATATCGGTCGCCTCCGACGCCTCGCCATGGCCGCCCTTGATGAGCACGGCTGCGGGACCGAGCGCGATCAGGCGTTGCGCCTGGGTTTTGACCTCGTCCTCGCTTCGAGCTGTGGGCTGACCCAGGAGCGCCGCGGCCTCATGCAGGTTTGGCGTGAGCAGGGAGGCGAGCGGGATAAGGCGGGCGATAAGCGCTTTTTCGGCGCCCGCTTCGAGAAGGCGGCTGCCGGTCGTGGAAACCATGACGGGATCGACAATGATCGGAATACCCCGCGCCCACCTTTCAAGGCCTGAGGCGGCGGCTTCGACGGCGCCTTCGTCGCCAAGCATGCCGGTCTTTACGGCGGCGACGCAAAGGTCCGAGAACACAGCGTCGATCTGCGCCGTGATGATTTCCGGCGGCAATACATGCGCCGCCGTCACGCCGAGCGTGTTTTGCGCGGTCACGGCCGAAACAACGGTTGCGCCATAGACGCTGAGAGCTGAGAACGTCTTGAGGTCCGCCTGAAGGCCGGCGCCCGCGGACGAATCTGACCCTGCGATGGAAAGCGCCACGCGCGTCTTCGTCATGGCCAAACTCCAGGTTCTTGCTGCGCCAGGATCTCAGTCGGCTTCCAGTCAACCGGCTTCTTGTAGACGTCGCGGGGGTGGCGCCATCGGCTTGTCAACTTATCCCTGACGCTTGCGTCTGCATTCCGTCTTCTGAAAGAGTGTCGGCGGTGTCGCCTGGACGGCAGGTTAGCGAGAGCGGCAATTTGCGCAAAGCCTTTCGCTGTCCGCTCTAACGCGCCACGCTCGCCAAGACCGTGTGAAGCTCGCTCAGCCGCGAAATCACCGCGTCGGCGCCAAGCGCGTCGGGCGCAACACGGCTATATCCAAAGTTCACAACCACAACCGGAAATTTTGCGGCGCGCGCGCAGGCGACGTCGGCTTCGCTGTCGCCGACCATCAGCGCTCGGCTCGGAGAAACGTTAAGCTCCGAGAGAACCTGAAGCAGGGGCGCGGGATCGGGCTTGCACGGATGGCCAACGCGTTCGCCAAGCACGGAGCCAAAATACTTTATGAGATCGAGCTGCCGAAGGATTTCGATCGTAAGCTCGTGGTTCTTGTTGGTGCAGATCCCGAGCCGCCGCCCTTCGCGGCAAAGCTGCTCAAGAAGCTCGCGACCGCCGTCATATATTTTTGTGTTCGTCGTCAGATTCTCGCGATACAGGGCGAGGAATTCCTCGACGAAAGGCATAAGCCCGTCATTCGTCAGGCCGCGCGCGCGCAACGCGCGCCCGACCAGTTGCGGCACCCCGCCGCCAATCATGTCCTTGACCTGATCCAGGGGAAACGGCTCTAGGCCCCGATTCCCCGCGGCGAGATTCAGCGCGTAAGCAATATCGGGGGCGCTGTCGATCAGCGTGCCGTCAAGATCGAAAACAATTGCTTTCGGCCAGTCCAACGGCTCGCTTTTCATCCAGCGCCCTCTCTAAAAGTTAAGCCTTGGCGCTGATCTTCGGATCGAGATCACCCTTGGCGTAGCGTTTCGCCATCTCCGCCGCGGGGATGACCTTGATCTTGGACGCATATCCGGCCGTGCCGAACTGCTCGTACCGCTCCTTGACGACCTTCTGCATCGCAGTCATCGAGGGCCCGAGGTACTTGCGGGGATCAAACTCGGCCTTGCTCGTGGCCATAACCTTGCGGATGGCGGCGGTCGCTGCAAGCCGCAAATCCGTGTCGATGTTGACCTTGCGAACGCCGTGGCGAATGCCCCGCTGGATTTCCTCGACGGGAACGCCGTAGGTCTCAGGGATCGCCCCGCCATACTCGTTGATGAGATCGATGAAATCCGTCGGAACCGACGAGGAGCCATGCATCACGAGATGGGTGTTGGGAAGCCGCTTGTGAATCGCTTCGATGACGTTCATGGCAAGCACATCGCCGGTAGGCTTGCGGGTGAACTTATAAGCTCCGTGCGAAGTTCCGATGGCGACGGCAAGCGCGTCGACCTTCGTAGCGGCGACAAACTCCGCCGCCTGATCCGGATCGGTCAGCAGTTTGTCTCTTGAAAGCGTGCCCTCGAAGCCGTGGCCGTCTTCCTTATCGCCCTTGCCCGTTTCAAGACTTCCGAGGCACCCGAGTTCGCCTTCAACGGAAACACCGACCCAATGCGCCATTTCGCTGACTTGAGAGGTGATGCGGACGTTGTAGTCATAATCGGAGGGGGTCTTGCCGTCGCCCTTCAGCGAGCCGTCCATCATCACGCTGTCGAAGCCGATACGGATCGCGCTGGCGCAGGTTTGCGCGCTGTTGCCGTGGTCCTGATGGAGGCAGATTGGAAGAGTGGGGTATTGAGCCTCAAGCCCTTCGACAAGTTTGCTGAGAAGGAGGTCGCCCGCATAGGAGCGCGCGCCGCGGCTCGCCTGAATGATGACCGGGCTATCGGTCGACTTCGCGGCTTCGAGGATGGAGATCCCCTGCTCCATGTTGTTGATGTTGAAAGCGGGCACGCCGTAGCCGTGTTCGGCGGCGTGATCGAGAACTTGTCTAAGCGTAATACGAGCCATCAGTTCCTCCCTGATAAGTTAAAGACGGTAGTTTCTTAAGAGCGCATCAGCACCGCGACGCCGGGAAGCGTGCGGCCCTCAAGCCATTCCAGGAATGCGCCACCGGCGGTGGACACATAAGAGAATTTATCTGTTACGCTGGCGGCGTTGAGAGCCGCGACGGTGTCGCCGCCGCCCGCGACAGTGGTCAACGCGCCGGCCTCTGTCAACTTCGCAGCCTCGCGCGCAAGCTCGAAGGTGGCTTCGCCGAAGGGCGGCGTTTCGAATGCGCCGACAGGACCGTTCCACAACAGCGTCTTGCATGTCGCGATGGCTTGCGCAAACTCCTTCACGGAAGCCGGGCCGACGTCGAGGATCATCTTGTCTGCCGGGCACTCGGTCGAGCGGGACAACGGCGGTTTCCGCATTCGCCTTGAACTCGCCTGCGACGACGGCGTCGACCGGCAGCACGATCTTGCAGCCCGCGTCGGCCGCCTTGCGCTGAATATCCTCAACGGTCGAAACCGCGCCCGCTTCGTGAAGCGATTTCCCAACGGCGAGGCCCTTGGCGAAAAGAAACGTATTCGCCATGCCGCCGCCGATGATGAGGAAATCCACTTTCTTGGCGAGATGGCCCAGCACGTCGATCTTCGTCGAAACCTTGGAGCCGCCGACGATGGCCGCGACGGGCCGCTGCGGCGCATCGAGAGCGAGCTTCAACGCGCGGATTTCGGCGAGCATGGACGGGCCGGCATAAGCGGGCAGCAGGCGCGCCAAGCCCTCGGTGGACGCGTGCGCGCGATGCGACACTGAAAACGCGTCGTTGACATAGATGTCGCCGAGCTTGGCCAATTCCGCCACGAAGCCTGCGTCGTTTTTCTCTTCGCCCTCATGATAGCGGAGATTTTCCAGCATGCCGATCTGGCCGGTCGAAAGCCCGTCGACCAGCGCTTTCGCGGCGGGGCCGACGCAATCTTCGCCAAAGAAAACACGGATGCCGAGGAGGGATGACAATTTGTCCGCCACGGGCTTTAAGGAATATTTCGCCACCGGCTTGCCGTCCGGTCGGCCAAGGTGCGACAGAATGACGACCTTCGCGCCACGCCTGAGCAGGTCTTGAAATGTGGGCAGGAGCCGTTCGATCCGCGTCGCGTCGGTCACTTCGCCGCCGGACATGGGCACGTTAAGATCGGCGCGAATAAGAACGCGTTTGCCGGAAACGTCAGCGTCGGCAATGCTTTTTATTGAATTCGAGCAACTCAGCGGTCATCCTTTTCCTCCCTGCGGCGCAATCGGTCGCCGGACTTCATCCTGGTTTTGCGCAAAACACAGCTCCCCATGCATAAGCGCGGCCTTATGCGCATCTAGAACGAATTGCCGGAGTTGCATTGCGGTTTGTTGACGCTCGGACGAGCGTGACATTACCACGCAATAGAGACAAGTCAGACAAAATTAACGCGACCTTCGCCAGCGATGACGGCAGCCCCTTCCTAACAGGTTGTTTGCAAATGTTAAGCCGACGCCCTATCTCTTAACAAGGTTAAAATTAAGCAGTTCTTAGTTTTCAGGCGCCTCGACGGCCTTGTTAACGCAAGCGAATGCGCCATCCGAACATGGCGGCTCGCGAAAGATGTCACTCTGCATTGGCTAGAGCTATGAGAGGCTATCACCCTTTATGAGTAAGTTGATCGAATTAACTGATCTGCCGCGAGCAGCTCAGGGGCCTGTCCTTTTCTGGCGGCAAACTTTAAGGAACCCGCTTCAGGTTTGCAGCCTGTTCGTCCAGTCCTTTTGTCGGGCGGGCGATGACAAAAGTTCTCGGCGACCGCATCGACTCCCATGTCATCGAACTCGGAGCCGGAACGGGCGCCATCACCAGTCAGCTTCTTCGAAACGGAGTCGAACCAAAGAAGCTGACCTTGATCGAGATCGATGCTCAGCTTGGCGGCCATTTGCGCAGGCGTTTTCCCGAGGCCGATGTGGTGATTGCGCCTGCGCAAAATCTCGCAAAGCTCTGGAAGGAGCGCAATGGCGAGAACGTGGGGGCTATCGTCTCCACGCTGCCGATGCGGCTTTTCTCGAAAAAGCTCATTTATCTCGTCATGAAGAACAGCCTGAACGTTCTCGACGACGGCGGCATGTTCGTTCAGTTTACTTATCGTCAGACGAGCCCTGTGCCGCCGCGCGTCGTGAAGGCGTTGCGTTTGAAAGCCTGGCGGTATACCCGCGTCTGGCTGAACCTTCCGCCCGCGGCGATTTGGGTATACGAGCGGGAGACGCCTGCACGGGAACTTTGAGGCGAAGCGCCTGACGCCATCGGCGGCGCCTCGCCTTACAAAAGAAGAAGTAATCGAGAAACCGTCCGTAATCGCATCTTTCTTGCGCGTCAGTTCCGCAACAGGCGGAGAAAAAAAGGCAGCGGCGTGTTTTGCCGCTCATTTAATCGCCAAGCCGTGAGACGCAGAAAAAGACGCTAGAACAGCTATGGTGCGAGACGAATCATTGTAATTTCAAGGTTTTTTTCGAGCCACGCAATCCCGTTTTTTTCGCCCCTTCGCCATATCTGCGGGGCTTGCGCACTTTGCAGGGCATTCGCGAGCTGATTGTCAGGTCTTCGAATCAGATGGCTGAAGTGCGCAATCGGGAAACACACGCGCAGGGTGTGCGCAGCTTCCCGACGATGGGGGAGAATGATGAGAAAAGCGATGTGCCGCCGTTTGGCGTGCGTGAGCGCAGTTGCGATTTTGTCCGGACTTGGGGCCGCCGATCAGGTCAATGCTGGCGGGTTTGCCGTCCGGGAGCAATCGTCCTACTTTCAGGGAATGGGTTACGCCGGCGACGCCGCGGGCGGCGATCTCAGCTCAATGTTCTGGAACTCTGCAGCCGTCGCAACCTTGCCGGGCTTCAATGCGGAAGCGAGCGGCACGATCATCTTTCCCACTTCGGATGTGACCGCCGCGGGGGGAATTCTCGCGGCCGATCCGTACAGAACGACAGATATTGGGGTCGATATCTTCGTTCCGGCAATGTACGGCGCCTATCAGATCTCAGACAGGCTCTATGCCGGCATTGCGGTCAATTCGCCGTTTGGACTGGCGACGAAAGCCGATAACTCTCTCTGGGCTGGAGCGCCCATCGCTATCACCTCCCAGATCCGCACGTTGGATTTCAATCCCACGCTCGCCTACAAGATTACGCCTGAGTTGAGCATCGGCGTTGGCGCCCAGGTGGAATATCTAAGGGTGAGGCTGAACTCTCTCGCCGAAGAGTCTGGATTCCGACTCCTGGGGAGCCGGGGCCACGGCTGGCGTCTTGTGGCGGCCCTCACCGGCCACGTCCCTCGGTTTGGGTTATCGCTCGGCTGTCACCCAGGATCTTTCCGGGATGGTGATGACGCCACGCGCAGGCTTCGATGCGCAGGCGCACGTCACACTGCCGGACGAGGTCACCTTCAGCGCACGCCAGGCCGTGACCGGGCGCCTGGCTTTGCTGGGCACGGTTGAATGGACGAATCAAAGCAGTGTTGGAAACATACCCATCACAAGCGGCTTTATTGGCTGCCCCGGCGGAGTTTGTGAAACCCTCAACTTCAATTATCGCGATCAGTGGTATTTCGCATTGGGCGCAGAGTACGCCTACAGTCCTTCGCTTACGGTCAGGACCGGCGTCAATTCCGAAATATCGCCGGTTGATAACAGTAATCGCACCATCCTGCTGCCGGACTCCAATCGCCTCGGCGTCAGCGTAGGCGTGTCGTACAGATATTCAGATCACATCACGTTCGATCTCGCCTATACGCACCTCTTTTTTGATAACGCGCCGTTCTGCATGGCGGCAGGCGGCGACACGGTCCATTGCGTCCCACCCTATGCGGCAATTGTGCTGCAGGGCGCGGCCGACACGTCTGCTGACCTTGTCTCGTTTGCCGCAAAGTACAGCGCCAGCGCTCCCGTCACGGCGCTCGAGTCTTACAAAAAGTAAGCCCACAACAGAGACTAAGGCCGTGCCGGCGCGAGCCGGCCCTTTCTGTTGTCAAGGAGATTTGTCACACTGCTGAAACCTTGATCGCCGCCTCTACCTCTTAAGGCTCTTGGGTCTTTGAGGTGAAAGGGTGGATCATATGAGTGTGACGCGATATAAAGCGTATGTGAGATATCGCGCCATCTTCATCTCCGACATTCACCTTGCCGCGCGAGCGTGCCGCTCCGAGGACCTCTCAAGCTTTTTGAAATCTCACGACGCTGCGGTCATCTATCTTGTTGGGGATGTCATCGATTTCTGGCGGCTTCGCCGGGGCGCGAGCTGGCGTCCTTCCCAGACGCAGGTGGTGCTGGAATTGATCGCGAAAGCGCAGAGCGGCTCCCGCGTGGTCTACCTCCCTGGGAACCACGACGAAGAGGTTCGGATGCTGGCGGGCACCACGCTCGGGCCCTTCGAGATCCGGTTGCGGGAGATGTACGAGACCGTAGATGGCCGGCGTTTTCTTGTCGTGCATGGCGACGAGTTCGATACCGTCGTCCACAAGGCGCGGTGGCTCGCTGTCATCGGCGATATCAGCTACGATATCGCCTGGGTCGCCAATGAAGTCTTGAACGCGGCGCGTCGAAGCATGGGCCTTTCCTATTGGTCCCTGTCCGCATATCTCAAATACGCGGTCAAGCGCATCGTGAACTATGCAGTCAATTTCGAAACCTCGCTTGCTGCGGAAGCACGGCGGGTGGGAGCCTCAGGGGTGATCTGCGGGCATATTCATCACGCCTCGACGCGCGTCATTGACGGCATCCAATACATCAATACCGGCGACTGGGTCGACAGCGGCACCGCGGTGGTGGAGCATTTCGACGGGCGTATCGAGATTGTCCGCTGGACCGATCAGCTCCGCGCGCGACAGGCGAGCGCCTCCAAGGCGCCGGTCGCCTCAGTCACATCCTGATGCGCGTCCTGATCGCCACAGACGCCTGGAAGCCGCAGGTCAACGGGGTCGTCACCACCTACGTCAACCTTGAGCGCGAGTCCGCCAACGCCGGACTGGATCTCACATTCCTGACCCCGTCCGGATTCAGGACGATGCCGCTTCCCACCTATAGCGAGATCCGCCTTGCGTTGATCCGGCCGCGCGATGTGGCCAAACGCGTCGAAGAGGACAGCCCGGACTTCATTCACATCGCCACCGAGGGACCGATCGGGCTTGCGGCGCGCGCCTTTTGCCGCAGCGCCGGGCGGCGGTTCACCACCAGCTACCACACCCGCTTTCCCGAATATATCTCGGCGCGCGCGCCCATCCCGCTCTCCTTTGGATACCGGTTCGAGCGCTGGTTCCATAATGGCGGCTCCGGCGTGATGGCGGCTTCCCTTTCTCTTCGCCACGACCTGACGGCGCAGGGCATCCGGAATGTGCATCTTTGGTCGCGAGGGGTGAATCTCGATCTCTTCCGGCCGCGCAACGTTGACCGCTTCGGATTGCCTCGGCCCATTTTCCTCTATGCCGGCCGCGTGGCCGTCGAGAAAAATCTGGACGCCTTCCTGAACCTTGATCTTCCGGGAACGAAGGTTGTGGTCGGCGGCGGTCCGCAACTCGAAGAGCTGATGCGCCGCTATCCGAATGTGATGTTTACCGGGCCGAAGTTTGGCGAGGATCTCGCGGAGCACTATGCTTCGGCCGATGTTTTCGTGTTTCCGAGCCTGACTGACACGTTCGGCGTTGTCCTGCTGGAAGCCCTTGCTTGCGGCGTGCCCGTTGCTGCGTACAATGTCATGGGGCCGAAAGACGTCGTGGCGAATGGCAGCGTTGGCGTCCTCGGAGACGACCTCAAGGAAGCGGCTCTGGCCGCCCTCGACCTCGACCACAGGGAATGTCGCCCCTATGCCGAGTTGTTCAGCTGGGGGGCATGTACGCGCCGGTTCGCCGAGATCGTCGCGGAGGCGAACGGTGTTCAGCCTGCATCGCAATTTCGTAACGAAACAAATGATATTGCGTTATGATTCCAGCGACAACCCACGGGACAACCGATGGAAACGTTAACAATTGACGCCATAGCGGAAGCGGACCTCCGCATTCGACCGTATGCGGTTGAAACGCCGCTCCTAGAGTTGAGCGCGTTGAGCGAAAAGCTGGGGGCAAGAATACTTTGCAAGGCCGAGACATTGCAGAGAACGGGCAGCTTCAAGTTTCGGGGCGCCTACAATCGTGTGTCCCGAATCGACCGGGAGGCGTTTCCGGGCGGCGTGGTGGCCTGCTCGTCGGGCAATCATGCCCAAGGCGTCGCCGAGGCCGCGCGGCTGTGCAGCGTCGACGCCGTGATCGTCATGCCCTCGGACGCGCCCAAAGTGAAGATCGCGCGAACCAGCCGTTGCGGCGCCGAGATCGTCTTCTACGATCGCGATACGGAGGACCGCACCGCCATCGCTCGCGACCTCTGTGAGAAGCTGAAAGCCGACTTCGTTGCGCCCTTCGACGATCGCGTCGTGATAGCAGGGCAGGGGACTGCGGGCCTTGAAATGGCGCGGCAGGCGAGGGCGGCAGGCGCAGAGATTGACACAGTGCTCGTGCCGATCAGCGGTGGAGGGCTCGCGGCTGGGGTCGCGATGGCGGTCAAGCATCAATTTCCCAAAGCTGAAATCTTCTGCGTTGAACCGAAAGGCTTTGACGATTACAAGCGCTCGCTCGCGTCCGGGACGCGACAGAAAAATGACGGCGCCAGCCGCTCTGTCTGCGACGCGCTGCTGATGCCGGAGCCCGGCGAACTGACATTTGAAATCAACAAGCAACTGCTGGCGGGGGGCCTTGCCGTCAGCGATAATGATGTCCGTCACGCGGTGGCTTTCGCTTGGCGCGATATGAAACTCGTTGTCGAACCGGGAGGCGCCGTCGCGCTTGCAGCCGTGCTTTCGGGCGCCTACGTAGTTGGCGGGCGCACTGTCGCCCTCGTTCTCTCTGGTGGAAACGTCGATCCTCACCTTTTCGCAGACATTATATGCAATATTAAAGAAATGACGCCATCAGGAACGTAGTCGTTTTGTTTGAAGTAGAGGGTTGCGCTTAGAATGATCTCGCGACGGCATTTTCTTACGCTGACCGCTTCGGCGGCCGGAGCTGGCATGATCGGCGCAGCTGATGCTCTTGCAGTCGAGCCCGGTTTCAGCCTCATCGTCAAGGAGTGGACCGTCGAGCATCCGGACTGGCCCACGGCGGCCCCGCCGCTTCGCATCGGCGTCTTGTCGGACATTCATGCGGTCGAACCCTGGATGTCCGCGCATCGCATTGGCGTGATCGTCGATCAACTGAACGCCAAGAAGCCCGATGTCATCGTGCTTCTCGGGGATTATGTCAACGGGCTGCGGCCGAAGTACTATGCGAGGGAGGTGCCGGTCCCTGAATGGATCGCTCCTCTTGCATCGCTGCGCGCGCCTCTCGGCGTGTACGCCATCCTTGGGAACCACGATTTCTGGTCGCGCCTGGCGCCGGACATACGCCTGGCCTTCCACAGGACGCGGATTACGCTGCTTGAAAACGCCGCCATCAAAGTGGGCCGCGGGGGCGACGCCTTCTGGATCGCGGGGCTCAAGGATCAACTCACTGCCGCCAGTCGGGGCGTCCTGGATTTGGATGCAACCTTGCGCGCCGTTACGGATCACAGACCAGTCATTCTGCTGGCCCACGAGCCCGACATTTTTGACCTGGTTCCCAACCGCGTCGCGCTCACGCTTTCGGGACATACCCATGGCGGCCAAGTCTACATTCCATTTTTGGGCCGTCCCGGCTTCGTCGCAGGCAATGCGCGTTATGCAAGGTTCGCCTACGGCCATTTTCAGCAGAATGGCCGTCATATGATCGTTTCGAGCGGGCTTGGCCTGTCGACCCTTCCCATCCGTTTTATGGTGCCGCCGGAAATTGTGATGGTGACGCTCCGCCATGGTGAACGAAACGCCAACGATCCTTTAATCGTTAGGGCGTAGTTTTAGGGATGAGGAAGCGATGCTTTCGCTTCCGAGGGGCGTTTTTTGAGCTTGGGGGGGGCGTTCTATGCGTAAAATATTGTTTGCTGCCGGCATTATGGCTTTCGGACTATTCGCCTCTGCAGCCTCTGCGAATGTGGTCGTGCGCATCAGCAAAGGAAGGCAGGCGATGTACGTTTATGTCGATGGGCAACTGGAGTATGTCTGGCCTGTTTCGACTGCAGCCGGCGGCTACACCACGCCTAATGGCGTCTATCATCCGACGGGCTTCGATCCCTATCACCGTTCAAAGCGGTATCACAACTCACCGATGCCGTACTCGATCTTTTTCAACGGCGGTTATGCGATCCACGGTTCCTACGACGTCCGCCATCTCGGCTATCCTGCGTCTCACGGCTGCATCCGGCTCCATCCCGAACATGCAGGCGAGCTTTACGATCTGGTCCGCGGCTCGAACGGCACGAGGATCATCGTTGGCTGGTGACGGGCCGCCTCGATAGTTTCTCGTAGCGGGACATGCGCGTGATCAGGGCTTGCAGACTGTGCTCCCTGCTCAGGCGGCATGTCATTGATGGGCGGACGCGATTAGCGCGACTGCCTCGGCGGCCAGCTTGAGCTGCCGCATATCCATTTTGCGGTCCAGCAACGGCCCATTCGGCCTAACTGATTTAACGATCGGCGAGTTGCGGTTGGCGCCGCCCGTCGCCTATCATCCTCTTGGCGACGTCAGCCATTGCTCCAGCATTGGCTGACCGCAGCGCAACAAAGCGAAGTGTTCCGGGCTGTCCATGGATTGCCACGGTTTTCCGACCGGAAGGGCGTAAGCCTTATCTGGGATCGTAATAGATTGAAGCACATCATCCTTTGTGATCCCGGGCTCGCGCTTCGCAGGGCCTTGATTACGAAACGCGAGGCGAGCAGCGTTCGCCATCTGTTGGCCAGTCGAAGGTTGCCTGGCCCCATCCCCGGACTTGATTACCCCGATGTTTCCGCTCGCGTAAGAGGGCATGAAAACCTTGCCGAGTTTTCGCTCTGCTGTCATGGCCGGGCTTGACCCGGCCATCCAGTTGCAATCTGAAACGCCCTTGCTCTTTCTGGATGGCCGCCTCGGAGGGCGGCCATGACGATGGAACTGGCGGAGACACCTGGGTCATCAAGTTCCCTGAAGCGCTCCAGCGAACTTGCCTCCGAGAAGCTGCGAGAGCTTCCGATGATAGAAGGGTAGGGGGGAAAGGCTTACCCAAGCGTGGATATGAAACGCCCGCGCCGCGGTGTAAGTGGGAATTATTCGCCAGCTTTAGCTCATGTAGCAAAAAAGAATAGCCGGCCAATTTGCAATCAGGGTCAGCGGCCTTGCTATTAGGGTTAAATCACTCCTTTCTTCCCTTGCGGACGAGATAGCTGGGAATGCTCTGTACACACTGGGTCTGGACTGATAAGTTCGTCGGAGTACTCCGATAGAGAATGTGAGGCGACTCTTTCTCTTCTAGACAGGAGAAAAGTTTATGCTTGATAGCAATACTGCTGGGCCTCATCTGACTATCGTGCTCGTGCATCCGAGCCGCCTTTTTACTGAGGGTCTCGCCAGTCTTCTGAAAGATACGCCCTACACCATCATTCACCATCTCGCTGGGCAAGAGCGCGCTTGCTTTCCGGGAGGCGAGCTGAAGGGCAAGGTCATTTTTATCGTTGGAGGGCGGACGGCCTTCGAGATCGCAGATATAGTGAAAGGCATCCGAAGCCAGCTCCATTCCGCCTATATCCTGGTCATCAATGCCTCGACTAAATCAAGCGCTGTGATGGGCGCGCTCGAAGCAGGCGCTGACGGCTATTTGCGGGACGCCATAACCTCCCAGACATTCGTTCGCGTGATCGAGCTTATCGTCGAGGATGAGACCATCCTCCCGCCTGAGTTCGTGAGGAGCCTTTGGGTGCCGCGTGAGGCGCTTTGCAGCCTCGATCACGATGAAGGCCGGAGCGAAAGCGCCGCCGGGGCGGACTATACCGCCAGTGTGAAGCTTTCCGCCCGGGAAGGATCGATTTTGAGAGGTCTCGTCGACGGGGCTCCGAACAAGGTGATCGCCCAGAGACTTCATATTACGGAGGCGACGGTTAAAGTGCATGTGAAGGCGATTCTGCGCAAAATCCGCGTGAAGAACCGCACCCAGGCGGCCATCTGGGCGGCCAGGCACTTGCCAATCAGGGATCTCGATAATCTTCCGAGCATCAGCCCTGTGTAGAATCGGCCAATGTCACAAGATTGTGAGAGACGGCTCTGGCCTCCCCGAAACGGCGCCCGAACCATAGCCGCATCTTGAAGAGCGCTTCATATTGTAACAGCCTCCGCATACGCGCCGCTGAGCATCTCGGTATGCTCGCGATTGAAGGCGCGTCGCCCTGACAGGCTCTTGAAAGCCTGAAATTTTGGCTTCATCCTGCGATAGGCTCATGGTTCAACACGTTCGCCATGAGGTTCTAGCTGTTGAAAACGCTCCCCCTGATCCTTGCCGCGGTTTCGCCGCGAGGTGATGGCGGCGTCGTTTTTTCAACAGCATGCGAATGGCTTTGGAGCGCCAGCTTGTTAGTCAAGTCTCGATCAAGTTTGCTTCAGCTAAAATTGTCCGGCATTTCTCCAAAATCCTGATGAGCCCCACCAAATGAAAGACCGATGCAACTGACATATAGCGCTCAGCCAAAGCCCCAGTCCGGGCATTTAACAAGCTTTGAAATTGCGCGCGGCTCGCCCGGCTCCAGTTTTCTGATTTTGTGCGACCACGCCGCCAACAGGCTGCCGCCCGAATATGGGACGCTCGGCCTTGATGCCGGCCAGCTCAGCCGGCACATCGCCTACGATATCGGGGCGCTTGGCGTGGCGCTGGAGATGGGCCGCCGCTTGCAGGCGACGGTGATTTTCGCGCGCTTCTCGCGCCTTCTCATCGATCCCAATCGCGGCGAGGACGACCCGACGCTGATCATGCAGATCTCTGACGGCGCTCTCGTACCGGACAATGTGTGCGTCGACGAAGCGGAGCGGCAAAAGCGCATCGCGCGGTATTTTGCGCCCTATCACGTGGCGATCGCGGATGAGATCGGCGCCATGCAGGGCCGCGGCCTCGTGCCGATGATCGTATCCATCCACAGTTTCACCGAAAACTGGCGCGGCGTGCCGCGAAAGTGGCATGCAGCGATTTTGTGGGACAAGGACCCGCGCCTCTCCGTGCCGCTTCTGAACGAGCTTCGCGAGCGCACTGGGCTCGAAATCGGCGACAACGAGCCTTATATGGGGTTTTTGCGCAACGACACCATCTACCGTCACGCCACGGTTCGCGGTCTGCCCAACGTGCTGGTCGAAGTCCGGCAAGACCTCATTCGCGACGCCAAGGGGCAGCAGGTGTGGGCGGACCTCCTGGCCGATCGTCTCACGGCGATCGTGGCGGACCCCGCCTCGGCGGAGCGCCTGTCCCGCGTGGACTACTTCGGATCGCAATCCGACATAGAAGAGACGCGTTGCGGCGTCACATCTTGATTGATCCGAGCCGAACGTCCGCGATCTGGCGTTTTGGGCGAAGCGCGCTCATGAGGGACGACGCTTGTTCTTCCGAATGGTCTATGACAGTCGATGCGTCGTTCACCTCTCCCTGATGCTGTCGTGGCTGTATTTCATGAGTGGGGAGAGGACGTAGGAGATGATGCGGCGGCGGCCGGTCTTGACCTCGACGGTGACGGACATGCCGGGGGAAAGGTTCACGAGGCGGTTGTCGATCTGCATGGCCTTGGCGCCCAGCGAAACGCGCGCGGCGAAGGCGAGGTCTTGCGGCGGCTTCGCGGCCTCCTTGTCGTCCGGCCTTCCGGGCTTTTCTTTTCCCTGATCGGCCGTAACGGCGTCGCTCGACACGTGTAGGATACGGCCGGACAGCAGTCCGTAGCGGGTGAAGTTGAAGGTGTCGACCTTGATTTGCGCTTCCTGGCCCTCCTCCACGAAACCGATGTCCTTATTTGAGATCATGGCCTCGATCTCAAGCTCGTGGTCAAACGGCACGATGACGAGCATTTGCTGGGCGGGGGTGACGATGCCGCCAATGGTGTGGATGGAGAGCTGCTGTACGGCGCCGTCGACGGGCGAGACGAGATGCTGAAGCTTCGTCTTCTCCTTCGCCTTCACGATGTCCTCGCGTATGCCCGCCGCCTTTCGTTCGGCTTCGGAGAGGTCGGCAGAGAGCGTGCGCTCGAACTCGGATGCGGTGTGGTTGCGATTCTCGACCGTCGTCGCGATGGCGGCCTCGGCCTCTTTGAGATGCGCGCGCTGGATCTCAAGCTCCTTTTGCGCCTCGACTAGCTTCCCCTCCGTTTCGAGGAAGACGAGCCTTGAGATGAGCTGCTGGTTGACAAGCGTGCGGTGTATATCGGCCTTCTGCTCCAGCAACGGGATCGTGGCTTCAAGCTTGGAGATGGAGGCCTTCGTGGTAGCCGCTTCAGCCTCTTTTTGCACCTTCTGCCGCTCGATGCCTGCGATTTTGGCGCGGCGCTCTTCACTTTGAGACAGAAGATACTGCCGCTGCTGGCTAAGCTTGGCTGCGCTTGCCTCCTTCGGCGGGGCATAGTGCGAAAGGGGATTCTCGGGCGAGGCGAGTTCGGCCTTCAGTCGTGCAGCATCGAGCTCGGCGGCGAGCAGGTCGCCTTCGAGATGGTTCTGTTCGGCGGCGTTGATGGTCGGATCGAGGTCGATCAAGGGATCGTTCGCCTTCACCCTTTGTCCATCCCTGACGTATATGGCGCGAACGACGCCCGTCTCGAAAGGCTGGATGACCTTGATGCGTCCGGACGGGATGATCCTTCCGGGAGCAATCGCGACGATGTCCACCTTGCCGAGGCACGCCCACAAAAGCGCCAGCGAGAAGAGCGTCATCACCGTAGAGGCTATGACGCGGCTTATCGGGTTGGGGGGCGTATCGGTGATTTCAAGCGCCGCCGGCAAGAAGGCCAGCTCGCCGCGGGTCCGCTTCGGGGACGCAAGGACGAGGGCTTTACCCGGCTTCATGGAGCCCTGCCTGGATGCGGTGCAGCGTGGCGTAGCGTCCGCCCGATCGCAAAAGCTGGTCGTGGGTTCCGTCCTCGACAAGGCGCCCTTTGTCGAGGGTGAGGATGCGATCGGCAAAGCGCACGGTGGAGAGCCGGTGCGCGATGATGATGACGGTGCGGCCCTTGGCGATCTCAGCCATGTTTGACTGAATGACGCGCTCGCTCTCATAATCGAGCGCGCTCGTCGCCTCGTCGAAGATGAGGATTTTGGGGTTCCCCATCAGCGCGCGCGCAATGGCGATGCGCTGGCGCTGGCCGCCCGACAGGGTCGAGCCGCGCTCGCCGATGATGGAATCGTAGCCCTCGGAAAGCTGCACGACGAACTCGTGGGCGCCGGCAAGCTTCGCTGCGGCGATCACGGACACCATCGGGGCGGAGGGTTCGACCAGCGCAATGTTATCCCTGACGGTCCTGTTGAAGAGAATGTTCTCCTGGAGCACGATCGCGGTCTGATGTCTGAGCCAGGCCGGGTCGGCGAGCGCCAGGTCGACGCCATCGACAAGAACGCGGCCTGTTTCAGGCACGTAAAGCCGCTGGATGAGCTTGGCGAGCGTGCTCTTGCCCGACCCCGATGGTCCGACGACGCCGACGATCTGGCCAGCAGGAATGGCGAATGAGACGCCGGTCAGGATTTCGGGGCCGTCGATCCGGTAGCGGAAGCCGACATGCTCGAAGGCGATGTCGCCGTGAAGCGCGGGCAGCGCCGCGCGCCCCGGCGCAAACAGCGGCTCGGGTTGCGTGTTCAAAATGTCGCCAAGCCGCTCGACCGAGATCCGCGTCTGGTGGAAATCCTGCCAGACTTGCGCGAGCCTCAAGACTGGCGTGCTCACCCGGCTCGAAAGCATGTTGAAGGCGACAAGCTCGCCCACGGTGAGGCTTCCCTCCATGACGAAGCGTGCGCCGAAAAACAGAAGGAGCGCGGTCACGATCTTGTTCACGAACTGGACGCTTTCGGTCGCCACATTGCCGAGGCTTAAAACGCGAAAGCTCGCCGCCACATAGCCCGCAAGCTGCTCCTCCCAGCGGCGCTGCATCTGCGGCTCGACCGCCATCGACTTCAAGGTCTCGACGCCCGTCACGCTTTCGACGAGGAACGCCTGATTCTCGGCCCCGCGCTGAAACTTCTCATCGAGCCTTTTGCGGAACAAGGGCGTCGCGCCGGCCGAAATGGCGATGTAGATGGGGAAGGATGCGATCACAATCGCGGTCAGGGTCGCCGAGTAGACGACCATCACGGCCAGGAACACGAAGGTGAAAACGAGGTCGATGACGAGCGTCAACGCGGAGCTTGTGATGAATGTGCGGATGTTTTCCAGCTCGCGCACGCGCGCAACCGAATCGCCGACGCGCCGCGCCTGAAAGTAGGCGAGCGGGAGCGCGAGCAGATGCCGGAACAGCCGCGCGCCGAGTTCGACATCGATGCGATTCGTCGTATGCGCGAAGAGATAGGTCCGAAGCCCGCCCAGGATGGCTTCGAAGAGCGCAATGCCGGCCAAGCCGATGACGAGCACATCCAGCGTCGTTTCGGTGTGATGCACCAGCACCTTGTCGATCACCACCTGAAAGAACAAGGGCGAGACGAGCGCGAACAGCTGCAGGAAGAACGAGGCGACCAGCACCTCGGAGAGAAGGCGCCGATATTTCCAGACCGCGCCCAGGAACCACGTGAGGTCGAAGCGGCGTGCGAGTTCCACAAGCCCCGCCCGCGTGGCGATCAAGAGCAAGCGGCCATCCCAGGCGTCCTCAAGCTCCGCGCGCGTCATCAACCTGGGCGGCGCTCCGGGCGCCTGCACCAACGCCTTCTCCGCGTCGGTCTTGGCGATCAGGAGAAAGCCGCCTGTCCTGAGCGGCGCTATTCCCGGCAGCGGCGTGTGCGGAAGCCGCTCCCACCTAGTCTTGAGGATCCTCGCCTTGAGCTTCAGCTCCTTGGCGAGCCTGAGTAGGTCCTCAAGCCCGATATTGGCGCCGCCAAAACGGCGCTTGATCTGGCCGGTATCCGCCGCGACGCCTTTCAACGCCAGGAGCGTCGCCAGCGCCAAGGAGCCCGCATCTGCGGCGTCGGTTTCGTTGGTGTCGCACGAAGTCACGCTGATGGTCCCATTCGCGATGCCCGATTCAAGACCAGACCTGAGCTAATCCGTCTCGCGGTACACCTTGCGCAGTGTTCCTCACGCGAGCCTTGCGGCGCGAGGCTAGGCAGCTTTCGCGGCCGCGCCGACAGATCGCCACTTCCGTCTCCCCGGAGGCGCAAGCCTTATCCGGGACCGTAAAAAGTTGGCGCGACTCCTTTTTCACGATCGCGGCTCGCGCTTCGCTTGGTCGGAATGACGAAATTGGCAGCAACCGAGACGGTTGGTCAGCCTAACGACGCCTGCCTAGTGAGCCTCGGGCTGTGCCGGACTCCGGCTTAACAAATTAGAAGAGGGATATGAGGCACTATCTGAAGTTGTAAGAGAGTGCAATGCGCTCGCAAGTGTGGTTTTCCAAGGCTAAGCGAGGCGCGAGCGCCGTTGCTTGCAGGAAGGTGTAGCGTTATGTTCGGTCCTCGCGTTTTGTTCTCGAAGTCGTCCGCCAACACAGGCGGCAAAGACGCAAATGGGCAGTCTGGTCCGGATTTCCCAAGCATTGGCGATATCCCCGTCTATTTTTCCCCGACCGCAGGCGCCGTTGGCGCCATTGCCAGTCCCGGCAGCGTCGCCGGCGGGGCGGCTGCCGGTCAAGCCAGCTTCTCCAGCCCTGCGGCTTCCAGCGGGGCCACGCCGTCGTGGATTTCGACGCTTTCGGATGCCGGGATCAAGGCGGATATGACAGCGGCCGCATCGAGCGGTGCGGTCTCCGAAGCCGGAATGGCTCAACTTTTCACGGACCTGGCTGCGAACCTCAAAAGCAACAACACGACGCTGTCGGCGAGCCAGTTCAACGATCTCAAGACGATCGCCGTCAACCTGAACGTGGGCGAAACCGCTTCGGCCTACCTGACATACGTCACAAATGCGCTCATCTCGGGCAACGCGGCGAACGCGTCCTTCACCGGGGGCGGAGCCAAGGCGACGACGCTTGGGAATCTGGCCGCGGGCGCTACGGCGACCCAGCTTCTGGAACTTGCCGACAAGTGGTTTCTGGGAACCGACCTGCCCAGCAACACCGTCAAGATGGACGGCTCCTCAACCTTCACAGTCACTTACTCTGCCCAAAATCTGCCGCTCTATGGTAGCGGCGGTCCAAGCATGAACGACATCAATCAGGGCAATCTCGGCGACTGCTACCTCGAATTGGTGCTCGCCGAAGTGGCCTGTAAAGATCCGTCGATGATTCAGTCGATGATCACCGACAACGGCAACAGCACCTATGGCGTACGCTTCATCGTGAACGGCGCCGCCGAGTATGTCACCGTTTCCAACGATCTGGCCAACGGCGGCAAGGAATTCAACATTGCGAGCAATGGGCTGTGGGCAAGCGTCGTCGAGCAAGCCTACGCCCAGTTACAAGCCGGCGGAATCACGACCGGCAATCCCACGTATAATTACGGCAATTCTTTTTCGAGCATCGGGAACGGAGGATGCCCCGAAGACACGCTCGCAGAGGTGACGGGCGCCACGCAAATTACCGATTTCACCGCCAGCGGATCGAGTTGGAACGAATTTGTCTTCAATAACGCCATTAAATATCAAAATGGCGCGTCGGGATTGACCACATCCTCTGTGCTGTCCCAGATCGTCGCCGCCTTGGGAGCGGGCGACGACGTCATCCTTTCCTCAAACACCGATGTTTATGTCAACGGCTACCAGACGCTCGTGTCCAACCACGCCCTGTCGGTGTACGGCTATGACGCCAGCACTGGAAACCTCGAAATCCGCAATCCCTGGGGGACCGAAACCGGTCAGAAATGGGATACGACCTTCGAGGTGAGCCTCGGCGCGCTCGCCGCCGCCGGCGACACGATTTCAATGGACAACGCGGGCGTCGTCAGTCTTGGCTCGACCGTCAGCAATGCCGCCGTTTCTCAGGCGGCGAGCTTGCAAGCTGATTCCACCGTGTCGTCCTTCACCATTCTCGACAGCGCGGCGAACGTCCAGGCGGGTCTTGCGGGGCTCCTCAGCGATACGAAGCTCTCGTCGATCGCGTTCACCGACGCCAGCGCGCCGACGCTTACGCTCGCCTACGCGGCCTATAGCGCGGATGCGACGGTTCTGGCCAAGATCTCGTCCTCGTATAATCTTGCCGTCACCGGCGCTACGGTCGCCCAGGCGGCGAGCCTGCAAAGCGCCAGCACCATCACGTCGTTCACTATTTCGGATAGCGCGGCCAACGTGCAGAAAGGGCTTGCGGCGCTTCTTAAAGATGCGAAGCTCTCGTCGATCGCGTTCACCGACGTGAGCCAGCCAACGCTCACGCTCGCCTACGCGGACTACAGCGCGGATGCAGCGGTTCTGGCCAAGATTTCGTCCGCGTATAATCTTGCCGTCACCGGCGCCACGACGGCGCAGGCGGCTAGCCTCCAAAGCGCCAGCAATGTCACGTCGTTCACGATCTCCGACAAAGCGGCCAACGTGCAGGCTGCGCTGACAGGGCTTCTCGGTGATACGAAGCTTTCGTCGATCACGTTGACCGACGGCAAGCCAACGCTCACGCTCGCTTACGCGGCCTACGGCGCGGATACCGCGTTCTTGGCCAAGATCTCGTCCGCGTACGGTCTCACCGTCACCGGCGCGACGGTCGCCCAGGCCGCCGGCCTGCAAAGCGCCAGCAACGTCGCGGCGTTCACGATCTCCGACAGCGCTGCCAATGTCCAGGCGGGGCTTTCGGGGCTTCTCAGCGATACGAAGCTATCGTCTATCGCGTTCACCGACGCCAGCAGCCCAGCGCTTACATTTGCCTACGCGGCCTATAGCGCAGATGCGGCGCTTTTGTCCAAGATCTCGACTGCATTTAGTCTCACCGTCACCGGCGCTGCGGCGACGCAGGCGGCGGGCCTGCAAAGCGCCAAGAACGTGACGTCGTTCTCCATCTCCGACAGCGCGGCCAATGTGCAGGCGGGGTTCGCGGACCTTGTCAAGGATACGAAGCTCTCGTCGATCACGCTCACCGACTCCAGCAAGCCAACGCTTGCCCTGACTTACGCAGCCTACAGCGCGGATACGGCGCTTTTGGCCAAGATCTCGTCCGATTATAACGTCACCGTCGCCGGCGCCACGGTCGCGCAAGCGACTGGCCTGCAAGGCACAAGCAAGGTCACGTCGTTCTCCATCTCCGACAAGGCGGCGAACATTCAGGCGGGGCTTTCTGGGCTTCTCGGCGATACGAAGCTTTCGTCGATCACGCTGACGGACGCCAGTAAGCCAACGCTCTCCCTGACCTATGCGGCCTACGGCGCGGATACTGCGTTTTTAGCCAAAATCACGTCCGCATATAATCTTGCCGTCACCGGCGCCACAGTCGCCCAGGCGGCGGACCTACAAAGCTCCAGCAAGATCGCGTCGTTCACCATCTCCGACAGTTCGGCCAACATGATGGCGGGGCTTTCTGGGCTGCTCAGCGATACCAAGCTCTCGTCGATCGCGCTCACCGACGCCAGCACGCCGTCGTTCGCCCTGACATACGCGGCCTACAGCGCGGATGCGGCGCTTCTGGCCAAGATCTCGACTGCGTGCGCCGTCGCCGTCGCCGGGGCCACGGTCGGCCAGGCGGCGGGGCTGCAAAGCGCCGCCAAGGTCACGTCGTTCACCATCTCCGACAGCGCCGCCAACGTGCAGGCGGGGTTAGCGGACCTTGCCAAGGATAAGAAGCTCTCATCGATCACGCTAACCGACTCCAGTAAGCCGACGTTCGCGCTGACTTATGCGGCCTACAGCGCGGATGCGGCGCTTCTGGCCAAGATCTCGTCCGATTATAACATCGCCATCACGGGCGCCACGGTCGCGCAGGCGGCGGCGTTGCAAAGCGCTGGAAAGGTCACGTCGTTCACCATCTCCGACAAGGCGGCGAACATCCAGTCTGGGCTTTCGGGGCTTCTCAGCGATATGAAGCTTACGTCGATCACGCTCACCGACGCCAGCACGCCGACGCTCGCCGTGCCTTACGCGGCCTACGGCGCGGATGCGGCGCTTCTGGCCAAGATCACGTCCGTATATAATCTCGCCGTCACCGGCGCCACGGTCGCGCAGGCGGCGGACCTGCAAAGCTCCGGCAAGATCGCGTCGTTCGCCGTCTCCGACAGCGCAGCCAACGTTCAGGCCGGGTTTGCGGCGCTTCTTGGCGATACGAAGCTCTCGTCGATCGCACTCACCGACACCAGCAAACCAACGTTCGCCCTGACATACGCGGCCTACAGCGCGGATGCGGCGCTTCTGGCCAAGATCTCGACTGCGTGCACCATTACCGTCGCCGGGGCCACGGTCGGCCAGGCCGCGGGCCTGCAAGGCGCCAAGAACGTGACGTCGTTCACCATCTCCGACAGCGCCGCCAACGTGCAAGCGGGGTTTTCGGGGCTTCTCAGCGATAAGAAGCTCTCGTCAATAACGCTCACGGACGCCAGCACGCCAACGTTCGCCCTGACATATGCGGACTACGCCGCGGATGCGTCGCTCCTGTCCAAAATCTCGTCCCCCTATAACCTTACCGTCGCCGGCGCCACGGCGGCGCAGGCGTCGAGCCTGCAAAACTCAAGCAAGGTCACGTCGTTCACCATCTCCGACACCGAAGCGAATGTTGCGAAGAGCCTCGCGGCGCTGGCCGGCGACAGCAAACTGACCTCGATTTCCTTGGCCGATCCAACGCAAACGATTGGCCTGAGCTACTCCGCCTACCAGGCCGACGCGCCGGCTCTCGCAAAGATCGCAGCCTCCAACGTCGCCATAACCGGCGCCTCCTTGACGGCTGGCGGCGGCACGCTCGATCTGGCCAGCCTGGCTTACAGCTCGAATATGACGGTCGGCTTTTCCGGGTCGAGCGCGAACGGCGTCCTCTCGGTCGGCAACGCAGGGAAGCAATCGGTCAGCGTCGCCCTGCTCGGCAATTATCTTGCCGCGACGTTCACCGCATCCAGCGACGGCCATGGCGGCACATTGATCACCGACGTCATGAAAGCGCACGCTTCGCCGCTGATAGCGGCGGCCAGGATCTGAGCCGCCGCTTCCGGTTCGCTATAGCCGGCGCTGTCATCGCTGACACTTCAGGCGGCGCCGGCCATCCAATCTCGCGCAAGGACAGCCCGTGTTCATTTGAACGCGGGCTGTCCTTCGATTCCAATCCCGTGTCTGCGCAGCCGCATTTCATGCTGCGAACCACGCACGGGAGGACGCTGAGCGGCAGTGAACCTTTCAACGGCCGCGTAACGAGCGGCGTCCCTCTTTCGTCATGGCCAGCCTGCCCCGGCCATGACGAAAGCAAGGAGCGCATTCGCTGAATTGACTGGATAGCCGCGTCAAGCGCGGCTATGACGACAGAGCGAAACGCCGCCCGCATCACCCGCAAAGCCGCGCGATGACGCCATCGAGCCGCGCAACATTGCGTTGCGCCATCTCCACATAATAGCTCGCGCCCGCCCGCTGATATTCCTCCAGCGCCGCGGCAAAATGATCCCGCGCCGTCTTCAGCGTCGCGCAGCCCTTCGCTTTGTCCGTCTCCGCCTCCCGCTCGCCGAGCGCCCGAAGCGCTATGCCGAGATTGTTCTGCGTCCCGGCCCATTGCAGCGGAACCTTGTCGCGGGTCCGCTCCTGTAGCGCCGCGCGATAGGCCGCAACCGCCTCCTGCAGACGCGCCGTCCCGCTCTCCCGCTCGCCGAGCGCCCGAAGCGCAGTGCCGAGATTGTTCTGCGTCGTGGCCCAGTCCAGCGGGACCTTGTCGCGCGTCCATTCCAGAAGCGCCGCGCGAAAGGCCTCAACAGCCGCCTCCAGACGCGCCGTGTCGCTCTCCCGCGCGCCAAGCACACGAAGCGCATTGCCGAGATTGTTCTGCGTCATGGCCCAGTCCAGCGGGACCTTGTCGCGCGTCAATTCCAGAAGCGCCGCGCGATAGGCCGCAACCGCCTCCTCCAGCCGCGCCGTCCCGCTCTCCCGCTCGCCGAGCACGGCAAGTGCGATGCCGAGATTGTTCTGCGTCATTGCCCAGTCCAGCGGGACCTTGCCGCGCGTCCGCTCCAGAAGCGCCGCGCGATAGGCCGCAACCGCCTCCTCCAGACGCGCCGTCCCGCTCTCCCGCTCGCCGAGCGCCCGAAGCGCATTGCCGAGATTGTTCTGCGCCGTCGCCCAGTACAGCGGGACCTTGTCGCGCGTCATTTCCAGAAGCGCCGCGCGATAGGCCGCAACCGCCTCCTCCAGCCGCGCCGTGCCGCTCTCCCGCGCGCCGAGCGTGCGAAGCGCATTGCCGAGATTGTTCTGCGTCGTGGCCCAGTTCAGTGGGACCTTGTCGCGCGTCCATTCCAGCAGCGCCGCGCGATAGGCCGCAACGGCCTCCTCCAGCCGCGCCGTCCCGCTCTCCCGCTCGCCAAGCGTCGAAAGAGCAATGCCGAGATTGTTCTGCGTCCCAGCCCATTCCAGGGGTACGCGCTCCCGCGTCCGCTCCTCCAGCGCCGCACGATAGGCCGCAACCGCCTCCTCCAGCCGCGCCGTCCCGCTCTCCCGCGCGCCGAGCGTGCGAAGCGCATTGCCGAGATTGTTCTGCGTCGTGGCCCATCGCAGCGGGACCTTGTCGCGCGTCCATTCCAGAAGCGCCGCGCGACAGGCCGCAACGGCCTCCTCCAGCCGCGCCGTCCCGCTCTCCCGCTCGCCGAGCGCTTGAAGCGCGGCGCCGAGATTGTTCTGCGTCATGGCCCAGCCCAGCGGCAGGCGCTCCCGCGTCCGCTCCAGAAGCGCCGCGCGATAGGCCGCGACGGCCTCCTCCAGCCGCGCCGTCCCGCTCTCCCGCTCGCCGAGCGTTTGAAGCGCGGCGCCGAGATTGTTCTGCGTCGTGGCCCACCGCAGCGGAGCCTTGTCGCGCGTCCCGATGGCGAGCGTCTTTTTGAGAAAAGCGATTGCGCACGCCAAGCGCGCGTTATCGCCGCGCTCTTCGCCAAGCCGCGCTTCGCCGGCAGCATAAGCATGCCAAAGCTGCGCCCGCGTCTCATCCGGGAAACTCGCGGGCGGCCTTGCGGCAAGCGGTTTTAGCTTCGCCACAATCGGCGCGATGAGCGCGGCGAGCGCTTCGCCGCGCCTGTGGTAGACGGGCGAGATCGCGGTCGCCGCCTGCGCCGCCAGCACTGCGCCGAGATCGGAGCCGAAATTCACAGGCAGTTCCAGCGTCTCAGTGAGCGCATAAGACTTCTCCCCGCCGCCTTCGCCGCGGTTGGGCAGAAAACGGAGCCGCAGGACTTTGTCGCCCGCGACCTTGCCCCAGATCAGGACATCGCCATTGTTCTCATAGAGCCAGCCCTGGCCGCGCTTTTCTGCGCTTTCCAGCGCCTTGGCTCGCGCGCCATGGCCAAGCGAAAGCGCCTCGGGATAAGGCAAGATATGAACGGCGATGTCGCCGTGCTGCGGGAACTGCTTTTCAAGCTCCGAAACGATGTGGTCTGTTTGCGTTTTGTTCGTATCGCCTTCGAGTTCGGCGACGAGGAGGGTGAATTTTCTTCCGTCCGCGGGGCGCGTCTCGCGCTTGGCTTTGATCTTCGGGTACCATTCCCGGCCGCGCGTGACAGAAAAGATGACAACGCCGCCGATGGCTGTCGCGATGACGCTTTGAAGAACTGTGGTCCAAGAAAATTCCATGGCGCCGCCCCGAGCTGAAATCGAGGCGACCATGCGCGGATCTATGTTTCTTGGCAAGAAGCGCGGGCTGTGCTTTCACCAGCGCCGTGGATGGAAGGATGGCGGACGCAGATGGCGTTTTCGGCGTGACGATTGCGGTTTGCGTTTGCCCTCACCCCTCACCCCAGCCCTCTCCCGCAAGGGGAGAGGGGGCAGGGCGCGCCCGTTGCAACCTTGGGGTGAAACAATATATCAGAGGCCTCGCCCAGCGCGCGGGCTTGATCATATCGGGGCTGCCGTCGGGCCACGCACGCATTTTCCAGCGAAGGCGGCGCCGCGCCGGTTGATCTGGGCTGGAAGGTTGTGAACGCGCTGGAGGTTGTCGATCCAGCCTCAAGGGCGTCGCCCCGCGCCGGTACGGTGCCGCAAAAACTACTTATATTTCTAGATATAGGCCGTTTTACCAAACGAAACCAATTTCAACCTGCTGTAAACCGTAACGCGAGAGCGGCGCGCCCGCCGCGTCTCAAGACATCCGGCGCGCCATCGACGCTTTTGGAGGTCATCCGAGCTTCCGCCGGAACAGCCAGCTCGCCGCCGTCAGCGTGAAGACCGCCATGACCGCCATCGGCCAGATGCGCTCGGCGACAAGCGCCATCGGCATGTCGCGCAAGAAAACCCCGCGCACGATCACAAGGAAATGCGTGAGCGGGTTGAGCAGCGCCACCGGCTGGAGCCAGTCAGGCATATTCTGCACCGGGCTCGTAAAGCCCGACAGCATCATGGCCGGCATCATGTAGACCATGGCGCCCAGCATCGCCTGCTGTTGCGTCGCGACGAGCGACGAGATGAACAGCCCGACGCCGATGATCGACAGCGTGAACACGATAAGCCCCGCATAGAGCACGAAAATCGAGCCCGTCAGCGGGATGCCGAACACCAGCGTCACGATTGCGGTGATGACCGTGCCCAGCACAACGCCGATGATGAGCCCCGGCACCGCCTTGCCGATCATGATCTCCGTCGGCTGCAACGGCGAGACGAGAAGCTGCTCGAAGGTGCCGAGTTCCCGCTCGCGCGAAACCGACATCACCATCACCATGAGCACCGTCGTCATGGTGAGCGTGCCGACAAGCCCCGGCACCATCGTATTGCGGTACTCCCGGTTCGGATTGAACCAGGAGCGGTCGGCAAGCGCGCTGACTTCCGGCCGTTCCTCACCGAGCACGACGTCTGCGGCGTAATTGGCGACGATGGCGCTGATGTAGCTGTTGAGGATCTGGGCGCTGTTGGACTTGCGCCCATCAAGCAGCACCTGCACGCTCACCGGCTCGCGCGCCGCCACTTTCCGCGAAAAATCCTGCGGGATGCGGACGACCGCCAGCACGCTCTGGCTGTCGATCGCGGGCTGAATTTCCTTCTCGCTCTTGAAATAGGCGATGGTCGAAAAAGCCGAGGCTTGCTCGAACCGGCTGATGAGCTGCCGCGAACTCTGCCCCCAGTCCTCGTTATACACGCCGATGGGCGCGTTCGTGACTTCCAGCGTGGCCGCATAGGCATAGAGGAACACCTGCATGATCGGCGGCACGATGAACGCGATGCGGGTGCGCGGATCGCGGAAGGCGGAGAGAAGCTCCTTGATGATGAGCGCGATCAGTTTGGGCGGCATGTCTAATCGAGCCTCATTCTTGAGTTGCGCCAAGTCAGCGCCATCAGGAGGACGCTCATAAAGGTGAGGATGAGAATGCTCGGCACGAGCACCGAAGCGATGTCTCCCGCGAGGAAGATGGTCTGCAGGCTTTGGACGAAATAGCGCGCCGGCACGAGCGCCGAGAAGGCGCGCAAGGGCGCCGGCATGCTCGACAGCTCGAAGATGAAGCCGGAGAAGAACAGGCCGGGCAGGAAGGACGCCATCATCGCGATCTGGCTTGCGAGAAACTGCGTCCGCGCGACCGTCGAGATGAGAAGCCCCGCGCTCAACGCTACGAGCAAAAAGGCCGTCGTCGCCGCGAGCAGACTGAAGATCGAGCCCCGCAGCGGCATGTCGAAAACGAACACGGAAAAGACGACCGAGATCGCCATCGCCACCAAACCCAGGAAAAAGTTCGGGATGACCTTGCCGATGAGAAATTCCGGTACTGTCGCCGGCGTCGCGAGCAGCGCCTCGATGGTGCCGCGCTCCCATTCGCGCGCAACCACAAGCGCGGTCAACAGCGATCCGATCATCATCAGGATGAGCGCGATGGACCCCGGCACCAGGAAGCGGCGGCTTTCAAGCTCGGGATTGAACCACACGCGCGGCTCGGTCGAGACGAGGGGCTTGACGTTCAAGCCGCTGCTCAACGCGCGCTGCGAGAGCCAGGTCTGCCAGGCGCCCTGCACATAGGCGTTGACGAGGCTTGCCGTGTTCGGATCGGTGCCGTCGGTGATGATCTGTACGCCCGCCGTGTCGCCCCTTGCCAAGCGCTGGGTGAAATCGCCAGAAAGGATGACGACGCCCTCGATGCGCGAAGCCGTCAGATCATCCAGGAAAGCGCGGCGGTCATGGGCCACGCGAACCTGGAAGAACGGCGTGTTGGCAAGCGACGCCTCGAACATCTCCGTTTCCGGATTCGGGTTCTCCACCACGACGCCGACGCGCATCTTCGTCACGTCGAAGGAGACGCCAAAGCCGAACAGGAATAGAAGAAGCAGCGGCAGCACGACCGCCACGACCCAGCTGCTCGGATCGCGGATGATCTGCAGCATCTCCTTGCGGATCAGCGCGCGCATGCGGCGGAGGCCGCCGCCTTTGTCCGAATCTTTTAGGGGTAGCCTCCCCTCACCCTGTCCCTCTCCCCCTGGGAGAGGGGACGCCGTTTCATCGGGCGCAACCGGACTCCCTCTCCCCGTGGGAGAGGGTTGGGGTGAGGGGTGTGTCCTCTCAAGCGTTTCAAAATCGCTCATCAGGCGGCCTCCCTCCTGTCCTGGGCTTCGATCAACGCGATGAACGCGTCTTCGAGCGTCGGGTTTGGCAAAGCCGCGCTCCGCACGCTCGCCTGCAAGGCGTCGGGCGTGTCGATGGCGATGCCCTTGCCGTGATAGATCAGCGCCACCCGGTCGCAATATTCGGCTTCGTCCATGAAATGCGTCGTCACCATCACGGTCACGCCGGTTGCGATCATGGAATTGATGTAGCCCCAGAATTCGCGCCGCGTGATCGGATCGACGCCGGAAGTCGGCTCATCGAGGAACAGCACCGGCGGATTGTGGAGAATGGCGCAGGAGAGCGCGAGCCTCTGCTTGAAGCCGAGCGGCAGCGTGCCCGCGTTGACGCCAAGATGCGGGCCAAGATCGAAGGCCGCCACGACGCGGTCGATAGCGTCGCGCTTCCTTGCGCCCCAAAGCCCATACGCGCCGCCGAAGAAATCGAGGTTCTGGCGCACGCTGAGATCGCCATAGAGCGAAAACTTCTGCGCCATATAGCCAAGCCGCCCCCGCGCCGCCGACGGCGCGCTGTAAAGGTCATAGCCGTCGACGCGCGCCGTTCCCCCGGTCGGGCGCAAGAGACCGCACATCATCTTGAACGTGGTGGACTTGCCTGCCCCATTCGGGCCGAGCAGACCGAAAATCTCGCCGCGCCTGATGCTGAACGAGATGTGGTCGGCGGCGGTGAAGTCCCCGAACGTCTTGGTCAGGTTGACGGCTTCGACGGCGGCGCTTCCATCGCTGGCAGCTTGCCGCGCCGACTTCAAATCCAGCGTGCGCTTGGGCTGGCCGCCAAGCATGGCCACGAAAGCGTCCTCGAAGCGAGGCTTTGCCGGCTCGATCGCGATCGGCCGGGCGCTCCCAAGCTCTTGCGGCTTCGGCGCAGGCGCATCCTCCTTCATGACGAGGCGCACCGAGTCGCCCTGCAACACGCCATCGATGATGTCCGGCCTCGACAGCGCCCGCGCGAGCAGCATTCGCCGCTCAGCGCCGGCGCCTTCCACCAGGAAAACCCGGTCGCCGATATGCGCCGTCATCGCCTTGGGATCGCCCTTGTAAAGCAGCGTCCCGTTGTTGAGGACGATCACCTCCGCGCAATTCTCCGCCTCATCGAGATAAGCGGTCGTCCAGACCACGGCGACGCCTTCTTCGGTCAAGGCATGCACCATGCGCCAAAGTTCGCGCCTTGAAATCGGGTCCACGCCGACGCTTGGCTCATCGAGAAGAAGCAGCCGTGGCGATTTCAGCATCGCGCAGGCGAGGCCGAGTTTCTGCTTCATGCCGCCGGATAGCTTGCCCGCAAGGCGGCTTGTGAAGCGCGCCAGATCGGTGAAGGCGAGCAGACGCTTGAAAGTCTCGGCTCTAGCCTTGCCGACAACGCCGCGCAGGTCCGCGTAGAGCGTCAGGTTTTCGAGCACAGTCAGGTCGTCATAAAGCCCGAAGCGTTGGGGCATATAGCCGATGGCGTGATGGAGCGGGATGCTGTCCTTGATGGTGTCGTAGCCGCATACCGTAAGGCTGCCCTCGGTCGGGACAAGCAGCCCCGCCATGAGGCGCATCAAGGTCGTCTTGCCAGCGCCATCTGGCCCCGCCACGCCCGTGACCTGCCCGCTCTTTATCGAGAAGCCGATGGCGTTAAGCGCAGGCGGCCCGTCCGGCGCAAACCGCTTCGTCAGTCTATCGACAATGGCGATCTCTTCGCCTGTCATGGCGTGCGGCTCGCAACAGGGGTTCTTTCGGGCGCCGGGCGAAGGTCAACGGTGACCGGCATGCCCTGGCGCAACTCATCCGCCGTGCCGTCCACGACCACGCGGATTCGGTAGACGAGCGCGGTTCTAAGCTCCGTCGTCTCCACGGTTTTAGGCGTGAACTCGGCGGCCGTGGAAATGAAACCGACCTTGCCCTTGTAGACCTTGCCGCCCGGCGTATCGGTGTGCACGCTCACATCCATGCCGGGCTTGATGCGCCCGAGGTCCGGCTCGGAGACATAGGTGCGGACCCAGACGGGCGAGGTGAGGCTCAGGACATAGACGGTCTCGCCAGCCTGCACGATGGCCCCGTCCTCGCGCACGCGGCTCAAGACTGTGCCGTCGCTCGGCGCGATCAGCTCGGCGTCGGCCAACTGGCGCTCGGCCACCTGCAAGTTCGCTTTCCGCTCGTCGAACTGGGCTTTAGCAAGAGCGATGTCCTCGGCGCGGAAGCCGATCTCCTGCAGCCGCAGCGCCTCGCGCGCGGAGTTGAGCGAGGCGTCGGCCTGCCGCTCGGCGGCTGTCGCGTCGTCGACGGTCTTCTGCGACCCTGCGGGCGTCTTCAGGAGGGACTCGGCCCGGCTCCTCGTAATCTTGGCGTTTGTCAGCGTCGCTTCACGCTCGGCCACCAAGGCTTTGGCCTGAGCTATCTCTTCCGGGCGGTTCCCCGCCTTCAGCTTGTCGTAATTGGCCTCCGATTGCCCGAGCTGCGCCCGCATTTGGGCGAGCGTGTCCTCGAAATAGATCTTTTCGAGCGACGACAGAACCTGTCCGGTGCGCACGCGGTCGCCTTCGTCGACATTCAAAGCCTCGATGCGACCCGCAACCTTGAAGCCGAGATTGACCTGCCGCACTTCGACATTGCCTTGCAAGACGAGTTCGCCGGCGCTTGCGTGCCGGGTCTTGTACCACCATGCGCCTGCGAGCCCGCCTGCGACGAGCAGCGCGATGAGAATCGCTTTCGGGGGACGCTTCATTCCTGCTTCTCCTCGTCTTTCAGGCCAAGCATCAGCTTGCGATGGGCTTCAATCATGGCGCTCACATCCAGCGGATCGAACCGCGAGAACAGCGACCTCCAGATCACGGCGATCAAAAGCGGCGCGAAAAACAGCTGCGGAAACCGGGCCATGGCGTCCGATGGAAGCTCGCCCTTCTCGCAACCGCGCGCAACGAGGGTGCGGATGATTTCGCGGCCCTTGCTGATGACTTCGCGATGGTAGATTTCGGCGATTTTCGGGAAGCGCGGCCCTTCGGCGATGATCAGCCGAATCAGGCGCTCCCGATTCGTTCCAAGGACCTCGTTTTGGAACAAAGCCAATATGCGCTCCAGCACCGCGCTCGCAGGAAGCGTCGGATCTGCCGAATGCGCTTGAATGCGTTGAAAAACGGGGCTTACGAGACTTCAAAAGCAGCGCCTCGAACAGCGCTTCCTTGTCCGGGAAATATAAGTAGAGGGTGCCCTTCGCGACGCCGGCCTTCTGCGCGACATCGTCGAGTCTGGCCGCGGCGAAGCCGTTTTCGGCGAACACGTCGAGCGCGGCGGCGAGGATCGCCGCGCGGCGCTCATCCTGTGTCGGCCGCCTTCTCTCCCCAAGCTCGACCACGGCCTTTCTGGGGGCAGCCTGTTCCTTCGCTGCTGGTTTTGGCATCACTCCGCCCAAAAAATGACTGACTGGCCAGTCAGTTTAGGCCAATAAGAAACCAGTGCAAGGGAAATTGTCTTGTGACCCGGCGCGAAGGGACCGATATCCACGGTGGCAGCCAAGCTTTCCAACGCTATCAGCGGCATTCTCAACGGGAGGCCTCTTCTATGGATGCGGAGCCTATCAATCTTGTGCAGGAGAGGGGCCACGCGGCGGACGAAGCAAAGCGAAAGCGCGATGAAATCAGGGCCGTTGCGCGTGCGCCCGAGTCCGATTGCGTTCCTCCGCTGATCGAAGAAGCCTCGCTCGATCAGGCTTTGTCGGCCAGGGTCCAAAGCCTTGCCCATGGCCTCGTTTCGAAATTGCGCGCCGAAAAAAGTCATGCCTTCGGCGTCGAGGCGTTGATGAGGGAGTTTTCGCTTTCGACGCGAGAGGGCGTGGCGCTGATGTGCCTCGCCGAGTCGCTCCTGCGCATTCCCGACAACGAAACGCGCGACGCCCTCATTCGCGACAAGCTCGGCCACGGCGACTGGGGCGCGCATGTAGGCGCAAGCCCGTCATGGTTCGTGAACGCGTCGGCGTGGGGGTTGCTGATCACCGGCAAGCTCGTCTCGACGAGCAGCGAGAACAGCCTGACCGCGTCGCTCGGTCGCGCCGTCGCGCGAGGCGGCGAACCCGTGATCCGCAAGGCCATGGATCTCGCCATGCGGCTTCTCGGGCGGCAATTTGTGACGGGTCGCACGATCGAGGAAGCGCTTGAACACGCCCGCCCCTTCGAGGAGCGCGGCTTTCTCTATTCCTTTGACATGCTGGGAGAGGCGGCGCTCACCGAGAAAGAGGCCGCGGCCTACATGGAGGCTTACGAGCACGCCATCCACGCCATCGGCAGGGCGAGTGACGAGCCCGGGATACACGAATCCGCAGGCATCTCGGTCAAGCTCTCGGCGCTTCATCCGCGTTACAGCTACACGCAGATGGATCGCGTTAGGAGCGAGCTTTATCCCAGGCTGAAGAAGTTGGCGCTCCTGGCCCTGGAGCAAGGCATCGGCTTCAACATCGATGCGGAGGAGGCCGATAGGCTAGAGCCCTCGCTCGATCTGTTCGAGGCGCTTGCAAAAGAGAACGCGCTTGGGCGCTGGCAGGGGCTCGGCTTCGTGGTGCAGGCTTACCAGAAGCGCGCGCCGTTCGTGCTCGATTATCTCATCGACCTCGCCGAACGCACGAAGCGCCGCCTTATGATCAGGCTCGTCAAGGGCGCATACTGGGATAGCGAAATCAAGCGCGCGCAGGTCGATGGGCTAAGCGGCTTTCCCGTCTACACGCAAAAGTCCCACACCGACGTGTGCTATCTCGCCTGCGCCAAGCGCCTGCTCGCCCGCCGTGACGTCGTCTTCCCGCAGTTCGCTACGCATAACGCCCATACGTTGGCGGCGATCTATCATATGGCCGGGCCGGACTTTCGGATCGGGGATTACGAGTTTCAGTGCCTGCACGGAATGGGCGAAGCGCTCTACGGACAGGTGGTCGGCGAGAAGAATCTCAACAGGCCGTGCCGCATCTATGCGCCGGTCGGGACGCATGAGACGCTGCTCGCCTATCTGGTCCGGCGTCTTCTGGAGAACGGGGCGAACACCTCGTTCGTGCACCAGCTCGTGGATGAGAAGGTTCCGATCGAGGAACTGATCGCCGATCCGGTCGTCGAAGCGAGGCGGATGGCTGGCGCGTCGCATCCGCTGATCGCCCTGCCTCGCGACCTGTTCGCGCCGGAACGGAAAAATTCGAAGGGGCTCGATCTGACAGACGCGGGCGCGCGCGAAGGGCTTGAGCGGGCCGTTTCGGACAGCATCGGCGTTTCTTACGAGGCCGAGCCCATCCTGGCGGCGCCCGCCGCGGCGGGGCGGCCGCTTAAGGCGATCTGCAACCCGGCCAACCACGCGGACCTTGTGGGCCATGCGTCGGGAGCGACCGCAGCGGATGTCGAGGCGGCGCTGGCGTCCGCCGCTGCCGCAGCGCTCGGCTGGGCCGCAACCGGCGCTGGCGAACGGGCCGCCATCCTCGAACGCGGCGGCGATGCGCTTGAGCAATCCATGGAGCGGCTCGCCGCCCTTCTCATCCGCGAGGCGGGCAAGTCCATGCCGAACGCCATCTCGGAGGTGCGCGAGGCCGTCGATTATTGCCGCTATTACGCCGCTCAGGCTCGAAGCGAGCTTGGGGCGCCGCATACGCCGCTCGGCCCGACGGTGTGCATCAGCCCGTGGAATTTCCCGCTCGCGATTTTTACTGGGCAAGTCACAGCCGCTCTCGCCGCCGGAAACCCGGTTCTGGCGAAACCGGCGGAGCAAACGCCCCTCATCGCGGCGGAGGCGGTTCGGCTGCTGCATCAGGCCGGGATCCCACGCGATGTTCTCCAGTTCGTTCCCGGGCGCGGCTCCGTGGTTGGCGCTGCGCTCGTGGCGGACCCGCGAACGAAGGCCGTGGTCTTCACAGGCTCGACCGAGGTCGCCCGCTCGATCCAGGGGGCGCTTGCTGCGCGGGGCAATATCACGCTCATCGGGGAGACCGGCGGACAGAACGCCATGATCGTGGATTCGTCGGCGCTGCCCGAACAGGTGGTCGTCGACGTGCTAGCGTCCGCCTTCGATTCCGCAGGCCAGCGCTGCTCGGCGCTGCGCGTGCTATGCCTCCAGAATGAGATCGCGGACCGGGTGCTTGAGATGCTGAAAGGCGCGATGGCGGAACTGACGATCGGCGATCCGGCAAGGCTCGAAACCGATGTCGGGGCTGTCATCGATGTGGGCGCGCGGGCCAGCCTGACCGGCTACCTTGAGTCAAAACGCAGCCGGATCCTGTTTCAAGCGCCTCTGCCGGCTTCTTCGGCGACGGGCGCGTTTGTCCCCCCGTCGCTCGTTGGCATAGGCTCGATCAAAGAGCTGAGGCACGAAGTTTTCGGCCCGATCCTGCACGTGGTCCGGTTCAAGCGCGACGGTCTCGCACGCCTCATCGACGACATCAACGCCACGGGCTATGGGCTGACGCTCGGCATCCACTCCCGCATTGACGAAGCCATCGAGACCATTGCGGCCCGCGCCCGCGCCGGGAATATCTACGTCAATCGCAACATGATCGGCGCGGTGGTGGGCGTTCAGCCCTTTGGCGGCGAAGGTCTTTCGGGAACGGGGCCGAAGGCTGGTGGCCCTCTTTATATTCATCGCCTGCTGGGCGAGGGGCCGGCTCCGAGGCTCGACGGCGATCGGGACGAGACAAAGCTCGAACCGCTTGCCGCGCTTGGCCAATGGATCGAGGGCAGGGGAGGGGGCGTTTTCAGCCAAGCCGAAGCCGCGCGGCTTGGCGAAATCATCGAACGCTACCGCATGGAGAGCCCCCTGCCGGTTGCGATGACGCTGAATGGCCCGGTTGGAGAAGAGAACCGTCTTCGCTTTCTTCCGCGCGGCAGGGTTCTTGGCGTTGCGGCGTCGATCTTCGAGGCGACGCGTCAGTTCGCTGCGGCGCTTGGCTCCGGCAACCGTCTCCTCTTGCAGGGTGATGAAACGGCAAAGCGCCTCCTTGACGCTCTTCCGAAGACCCTGCGCGCGCACATCGCCAGCGCCGCCGCGTGGGAAGCGTCGAGCTTCGATGCCGTGCTTGTTTCCGACGAGGCGAGGGCGCGCGAAATCGCCGAGACGTTGGCGCGCTGTCCCGGCCCCATCATCCCCGTTCTCTCCGCGAACCCCGAATACAGCCTCGGCATGCTCGTCAAAGAGCGAACGGTCTCCGTCAACACCGCCGCGGCGGGCGGCAATGCAAGCCTGATGACCATCGGCAAGTGACCGTGAGCTCGGGCACCTCCCCGATGCGCCGCTTTGGGAGCGCCTCGCAACAGACGCCAACGCGCTTTATCTGGCGGCGCCGGGCTCGGAGTTTGAGGCCGAACAGGCCATACGCTCGCCCTCAGGCGGATGACATCGCGGCAAGTTAGGCCTGCGCAAAATCATCCAAAGCGCACAGCCTCGTCCAGACGAGCAGCTTTGCCTTGGCGACTTGTCTTCGGGCCTGCGCCCGGCACGGCCCTTGGCGAGAGTGGCGACCAGCGTCATGGCCGTGACGAACTGCACGGAGTAGCCCGAAAGGATTACCAATGAAGCGGCCGTCAAGCGTTTCGCTATCGTTTTGACGGCTCAGGCATCCGCCAATCATAACATGTCATTCGCCCAGTCTATTGCCCGCCATCGGCGCCCAACATGTCGCGCTGCGCAGCAGAGCATCACTACCTCGCGTCGGTTGGGGCGCCAATCTGCTCAAGACGAAGGCCGCCAAACCAAGCCTGGCCGTATATAAGCTGTTCGGAAGCCGTCCGAGAGTCGTGAAAAAGCCGCAGTACTTGGCCATGACAGTCTTCGCTTTCAGGAACGTCGGCTTCGAACGAAAAGACACGCCAGTTTTCCGACTGGCCTATCAGCATGTCGGTCTCTCCAAGTATTTGATGCGCCCCACCCAAGCAACGAAGCTGCCAACGCAGACCACGTTTTGCGGTCATCGAGCCGCGCAAGTTGCCAAGAAAGCGATACTTTCCGGGCGTGAGGCGAACGACTTGGCTAACCTCGGGAAACTGGACACGCCCTCCGCTAAAGCTGACGCGCAGCGCACGCTCAGTCTGGCCGTCGACCGGCGACAACTCTGCGACAGAATTACTTCCCTGGGCAATTTGCCAGTCGAACGGAAGCCCAGTCGAATCTTCTTCGAAATTTGGATGCGTAAGCAGACCGAGCCTATTGCGCTCAGCCTCGGGAAGAAACTGAAGCCAAGCGTCGTATGCCGCGTCGACGAGATTGCTATGGATCAAGAAGAGCAGGTAGGGTGAAAGTTCTTTATTCTTTGGGGGCTTCGTGGTTTCCTTAAGCGCGATCAGCAGCTCGCGGGGAATACTTAGGTCTTTGACGTTTCCGGGAAGCGCATCGAAAAAGGAATTCCGCCAAGGTGGCGCTTTCGCAAGTTCTTGAACCAGAAGTGCGCGCCCCTCCGGGGTTTCGGCGATCCGCGCAAGAAAGTTGAAAGCTTCAGCCGAAAGCTCCGGATTCACTCGCAACAATAAATCAGCATGAACGAGCACCGCCTTAAAATCACTTCTCGCCACGCTGTCATTGAGCACCCAAAGCAACGCCGTCGGATGCCGACGAGACCGCTTCAGCGTCTCCTGCATCATCCGGCGTACGTCGTCAGAATGATCTGACGTTTCTGCAAGCAAACGAAATGCCTCCGCGTTCAGGGGATCGTTTACAATCGCTTTGACCGCCAAGCGACGGACTTCCTCTTTACGAAGCTGGTCAACTTCCCAGACGTTACCGGTCTTGGTTTCGGAGGCGGCATCGGCGGAGCCGCCATTGCGAAGATTAGCTTCTTGCGGTATGGTTTGTGCGCCCCTCGCTATAAACAGCTGAGTGTAAACCTTTTCTGCTTTGGCGATGAGGGCTGCGGGATTGTTAGAATTTAGGTCAAGAGCCGCTTCGGGGTCAGATGGAGCCAAAGCGTATGGCAGGCTTTTGGTAAGGACCAAGCCGAGCAACACGAGACCAAGCGCCGAGAAGCAAGCCAATCGGCGTGGATGCGCAAGGAGCGGCGAAACGACGCCTTTCAGCTTTCCCCAATTCACGCGCACAGGCCGATTGCGCCGTTGATGCTTTTTCATGAGCGACCTGCAAGCCAAAACAGAACGCGTCTCAAAAGACTTACACGTTTTAGCTGAGTTCGGAGGATGCTGCCCCTTTCGTCGCATTTTGGTTGTCGCTTCCGAATTTTCAAGCAGCGGCAAGAAATACAAAGGCTTGGAAGCGCGTATAGGCCGTCCTCTGAAATCTTCAGCGAGCTGCAGGTTATAATTTTCTCGCCGTTCCTTGGTCTTAATCGCATCCCAGGCTTCCGTCACTCGGTGGGCATAGAGGCTTCTGTCGAGTTTTGAGAATAGCGCGCCATTTGGAACAACATCGGGGTGCAGCCATCGTAATATAAGCGCCATATGCTTCCGTAAAATGATGTCCGTGGAATGGGAAGTTCCGCCAAGAATTCGGTAGCTATTGGCGTGCTGCGCAAGGAGCACCTGCTCGATAAAAAAGCCTGCCGCTTTTGTGAGCGTCGCCTCTGTTTGGCAGGTCAGAACGGTCGCATCGCGGAGCGCGTCACCTTCTCCCACGGCAATTTCGAGCAAAAAGGTGACGCCATTGGGTAAAGCAGAGTGTCTTGCGCGGCGTATCACATGTGGGCAATTCAACATGCTGAGCGCGGTTGCAAGAGCTTCTGGACTTCGCATCGTCAGTCGGAGCCTTGCTGGCCAAGCCGTTTGGCCTCGGAGGATCCAATAGAATGGCCATAGGAGTACTTATAGTCTTCGCTCCCATAACCATAGCCGTACCCATAGCCGTAGCCATATCCATAGGTGTATCCGACGGATTTGGAATTGAACTTGGAAAGAACGGCGCCGATGAGCGCAACGCGGGAGACTTGAAGGCGGCGAAGCGCCGCTCTGATCATGCCCTTCCTTTTTTCGCCAGCCCCGATAACGAAGACGGTCGCCGCCGATGCGCCGGCGAGCAAGTGACCGTCCGCGAGCCCCATGAGCGGTGGAGCATCAAGTACAATGAGATTAAACACTTCAGAACCGAGCGAGATGAGAGAAAAAATGCGCGTTCCGCTCAAGAGGTCGGCAGCATTCGGCGGCAAAGGACCCGAAGCCATGAACGTCATATTGGGGTGATCGGTCTTCTGAATAACCTCGGGCGGCAACGACGCCCCGGTCAAGTAGTTGCTGAGCCCGACAGAATTACTCAACTGAAGCTTCGTATGAAGCGATGGCTTCCGCATATCTGCATCGACGAGAAGCACCTTGAGGCCCATCTGAGCGAAATGGCGCGCCGTTGCAATCGCCGTTGTGGATTTACCCTCGCCCGGACCAGAGCTTGTAATCGTGATAGACCGCGGGAGTCCAGAGCCGGTTGAAAACTGCAAGGCGGTCGCGAGAGAGCGATATGCTTCCGCCACTGGGGAATGAGGGTCATTGATAAGTTGGTGAGCAACTCCTTGGTCGGAATCCGACAAGGGGTATGACACCTAGCGTTGTTAGTCCGGTCAGTTGTTCAATTTCCTCGGGAGCACGCACACGATCATCGAGCATCTCAACCAACAGGGAAACCCCTACCCCCGCTCCAAAACCAAGCACAAGAGACAGTATAAGCGCCCTTGGCACCTTGGGCTCAGAAGCCGAGCTGGGCGCGATCGCGCGGTCCACGATAAATATGTTGTTGGCGCCGACGCCGCCTGCGATACCGACTTCCTTGTAACGCTGAAGCAAGTTATTATAAAGGCCACGATTAGTCTCGACTTCTCGCTTCAGAATATTGTATTGGATGCCTTTCTTCTGGAGGTCAAGCACGTCGTCCCTAAGTGTTTCAATCCTCGCTTTCATATCACTTTCTTGAGCAAGCGATGACTCGTAAGCCGCCTTAAGAGACCCCTTGATAGTCTTGACTTCAGATGATAGTTGCCGGTCGACCTCCTTTACCTTATTAGAAATTTGGACCATCGCTGGGTAGCCAGGCTTGTAATTCTCAAGCTTCTCCTGATACTCGGTTTCGAGCGTCTTACGTTGGCCGCGGAGTGTTTCGATTACGCTATTGGACAGAAACTGAGGTAAATTGATCGCCGTAGCGTTTTCGACCTGCCGCCATAGTTGTTCATTTTTCATGCGTTCGGCAGTCAGGGTCCCAAGTGCTGCGTTTGCCGAGGCAAGATTGTTTTCGGCGATCGACGCTTTGTCGCTGACCTCGACGACTTTTTCTTGCTCAGCAAAATCAAGGAGCATCTTCTCAGACTCTTCCATTCTGATTTTTAGCTGATTGAGCTGATCTTCGAGAAAGGTTTTGGCGTAAGAATTGGCCTCAAATCTCTTATCGAGGTTCGAGGCGATGTAGGCCTCAGCAAAGCCGTTGGCTACTTGCTGAGCGCGCTGCGGGTTTGGATCCATGTAACTGACATCGACTAGCCTCGATCCGGGCACCGGTGTAATCGTCGCATTCTTAAGAACAATCTTAGCTGCTTTGGCTTCTTTGGTTGAGACTGAAGGAAGCTCGTTCTCCGAAGAAGACAAAGCCTCAATCAAAATCCCCAGCCCCCCGACATTCCGAGGCTTTAAAAAGCTTTCGTCCTCATAAAGATGGAGACTGGATACCACGCGCTCGCCCATATTTCGGCTTTTCAAGAGCTCGTACTGTGTTTTCAAAAAGTCCATGTTTCCAGTCGCCATTTCGGCCGGCATGATTGCCCCCCCTTCCACAACCTTGGCGGGTTCACGCTCGATTTGTATCCTGACTGTCGCCGAATAAAGCGGCGTTTGAAGCAGAGTTTGGATGCCTCCCAGCGCCAAAAACCCAAGCGTTATGCCCAGGATCAGCCACCGTCGCTTAAGGACCATATAGAGGTATTGTCGAAGCGTGACAGCGAGATCATTCCCTTCGGCAAGATGACCGGATCCGGGTCCAGGGGGGGGTAAGCGTCGCGCCCCTCCAGTCCAACAGCGGTTGCTTCTGCTTTGATGAGGGCGCGCGCTTCGTCAAGGGCCGCTTCGCCACTGGCTCCAACTGCATTGTTCATTGTCGACGAAGACCTCAGAGATAGGGCGCCAAGGTGGCGAGCGGAACTAACTTCATAAACAAATTAAAACCCTCTTTCATATTTGATGTCGGAACGATGATCACATCGCCGGCCTCAAGTTGAGGATCTTCTGCGTTGCCATCGCGGATATCTGAAACATCATATTTCGCCGCCATGCGCTTGCCATTCACCTTCCGGAAAAGAAGCACGGTGTGCGAGGCGGCCTCGTCGAAACCTTGCGCCTCCGCCATCGCCTGCAAAAGCGTCATCCCGCCCGCGATAGAAATGCCGCCCGGCTTTTTAACGGCCCCTTCTATGGTGACGCGCTGACTGTAATTCTCTTTTATGAGCACCGAAATCTGAGGATTTTGAAGGTACTTCGTCCCCAGCTTCTTTGTCAGCTCAGATTCGATCTCGCGGGACGTTTTTCCGGCCGCATCAAGCTCGCCAATGAGAGGGAAGTTGATGGTTCCCGCTTCCGAGACCTGAACAGTCTTGGTCAGTTCCGGCGCCTGAAAAACTGTCACGTCGAGCAGATCCCGAGGCCCGACCTTATAAGCTTTGCTAGCTGGATCTGACAGGGATGCTACCGAGAGAGCCACCTTTTGGACGGCGTCCTGCTCGTGCGCCGCATCCGGCCGCGAGGCGGCTTCCTTCGATGGCTCAGCAGCGGATTGAGGGGTAAGCGCCTTTGGCGGAAGCTTATCGCTGGTGGCTTCGTTGACCGAAGAGATCGCGCATCCGCTGACTAAAACCGCTGCGAGCGTGGGAAGCAGGAATTTGATAATCGCCGACATCTTTTTGAAACTCCGTGTTCGCCGTCACAGGTGTTTTCGGCATATTCACAGGCAAAATGTTCATCAACACGCCACGAGGCCTTGTCACAACCAAATGCTCAGCTTCCTCTGCTCCCACGAACCGCTCGGCCGCACGCCGCCCTTGCAGGAGGTCAGGGGGACGTGACGACATGTTGTGCGCGTCCGTCGCCAGAATATGAACAAGTCCTTCGCCAAGCATGCGCTCAGCCCAATAGCGGGGGCGTCGTCCAAACCGCCCGGTAAGGGAGCCGGATGTGATCTGCATCCAGACGCCGCGATCAGCAAACCCTTTGATGGCGTCGAATTTGCTCTCAATCCACGAAAGCCTTTCGGGATGAGTGAGTACGGGAACGTAGCCGGCAAAAGAAATCTCAAAGAACAGGTCTTCAAGCCTGGGTGGCGCAACATGATGGGGCGGCTCGACCAGAACGTAAGACGTATCGGCGAGCGTCAGAAGGCGGCCTTCCTTCACCCCCCGAACGAAATCCTGGACGATATGATTATCAGCCCCTGATGTCAGTCTCAGCGCCAGTCCCGCCTCATCAAGACGATTCTGAAGAGAAGCAATGGCTTGCCTGATGGCGAGGCCCGAGTTCTGGTAAACCCCCGGCAGAATATGCGGGGTGCAGGCGACGCACGCGACGCCTTGATCGACATACGCACGAGCCATCGCCAAGCTTACGCCGAGATCAGCCGCGCCGTCATCGAGACCGGGTAGCAGATGACTATGGAGATCGAACATCGCCTATCCCAAATGATAAAGAAAAGTCAGGACATAGACAGCCCAAAAAGCTCCGCTCCTCATCCTGGCGCTCCCAAAACTGAAGCCAGTAAGGTTTTTCTATTGCTCAAAAATAAGGTGCAAACCGCCCCAGATCGTCGTGCCCGTTAATCAACCTCATTAGGTGCAAACAAGGATACAGATCCACAAAAAAAGATTTTTTCCCCAGAGATGGTGGTTGCATTGCGGCGCTGATTGAGAGCAAAGCAGTTTCGCTAAGGTCCCTCTCGGCGCCTGTCAAGAATGGATAGGTCGTTATACCTATTTTGGGGTCGCCTGTTGAGTCTTGATGCTAAAGGCAACCTTTAGTTGTAACACGAGTACGTGGCTTTTGAGAAATGGAAAGAGCGTGGCTTCTGATCATCAGGTTCCAACAAGCAATTCTTCTGATTATGAGATTGAACATAAAGCTTAAAGAAAGCTTGTAGCGCGCGCCATTGTCTTCATGTGCGGAATCCGCAGTAGCGCCTCGAAAGATGGAGTGATTGTTGGTGAGCGATAAAGCTGGTAACATGACGCCCTTTTTATTTTGGTTGTGTGGGACTGTTCTTGTGCTTGCTCTTCTCTTTGGAGGCGGGACGCATCGCGGATTCTATGGCGATGTTGTGGTAGAGCTTCTCTCCGTGCCTTTGCTCATGTTCGCGCTCTGGCCAGCTTTCGGCCAAGAGAGCGATCAGAGGACGAGAGGGCGTCTTGCGCTTGCCCTCTGCTCGACCTGCGCCATCGTCGTCCTTATTCAAGTTTCGCCGCTCCCATTCGATGTTTGGGGGGGGCGGACTGTCCTCCTCGCGGATGGCGACGGGACCCGCTTTGGGGATTACCACCCAGGCTGGAGCACTCTATCGATCACGCCCCATGCCACCTGGGCGGCCGCCGTCTCCTTGCTCGTGCCTCTGTCTGTTTTCGCGTCCGTGATGCAACTCGGCTGGAGAGATCGAATGCGTTTGTGCTGGCTCCTGCTTGGCGTCGGAGCCATCTCCATGGCGGTGGGCTTCTTGCAAGTTGCGCAAGGTCCCGATAGCGCCTTGCGCTTCTACGAAGACACCACCATCGATGCGGCGGTCGGCTTTTTCGCCAATCGCAATCATTTTGCAGCCTTTTTGAACGTGCTGCTTATCCTCGCGGCTCTTTGGCTGATGCAGAGTATTGAAGCCGTTTTTGACAAGCGAAGTCTCAACACGTCGTCCATCGTATTGTTTGCGGCGGCTGTGTCCCTGCTCGCGGCTATTGTCGTAATGCACGCGCTCCTGCGCTCACGTGCTGGCGCGATCCTCGCCATGGCGGCGCTCGCCTCTCTTGCGCCGTTGAGTTTACTCCATGCGCCCTTCCGCGGCGGACTTTCGCCGCAACAGGGGAAAATCGGCGCGAGACGCGTTCCTCTGGCCGTGGTCCTGTTCGCAGCTATTTTTGCGCTGCAGTTTGGCTTGGGCCACATTGTTGAGCGCTTCGAAACCGATCTGGCCGAGGATCTTCGCTTTCCGCTGAATGTGGCGACATTTGAGACAGCCCTTAAAGCCCTGCCTTTTGGAACAGGACTTGGCTCTTTTGTTCCCGTTTATGCCGCAGTTGAGAAAAGCCAAAACGCCGTCCCGGGCTTCGCCAACCGGGCCCATGACGATCTCGCCGAACTCCTCCTTGAAACAGGCATCATCGGCGCATTGCTTTTCGCGACATTTCTTATCTGGCTTGGCAAGCGCGCCCTCGATATTTGGAAGGCGCGGGACTCCAAGACCGGCGCTCCTCAGCTTTTGATGGAGCGCGCATCAAGCCTGATCCTCGTATTATTGCTCTTGCATTCACTCGTCGATTATCCACTGCGAACCTCGGCCTTGGCCGCTGTGTTCGCGTTTTTCTGCGCGATCTTAGCTGCCCCCGTCGGCGCCGATCACCTGGATGCCCCGACCCCACGGCGACGCAGCAGGCAGCCGAAAATTGAACCGCCGTCGGCGCCCGTGTCGTGTGGCGACGAGATTTCTTGGCCCGCAGAATGGCAACGGAAAGAATAGACCAGTGTGCCCCGAGCGCTTTTTTGCTGGCGCCTCACCCGGCGGTATTCGCGTCAGAGCTACCGATGGCGAAATGCGGCTGGGCCGCACTTGAGCGATAGACCCGCCACTGAGGACAAGAACCTCCAAGCGTCGCGTCCACTCCCTGTCCCGGCAAAGCTGCCCTATTATACGACCTGAGCCCGAACATGCCGGACGAGAGATGTCGACCCCTCATCGAGCGATGCCAGGACCTCCTGCGCCAAAACCAGGCTTTCTCCGGTGCTTTCGCGATCGGCTAATCCAAGATGAGGGGATTCGTAAGTGCCGCGGATAATCGCTTTCATGATTATGGCCGAGACGCGGGGCGCACATTTCTGACGTTCCAAAAATAACCCAAGCCTAACCAATAACAATAACTACATCTTTAAGTTGTATTCGTTTGAGTATTGATTTTTCCACAAGTTAAACTTTTCCCCCCCAGCAATGAAAATTGCATCCTGGCGTTCATGTCGGTTAAAACAACTATGTGCACAGAATTGTTGTGCGGCCGGCATACTGGACCAAGTATCGGCAGGAGGACCGTGAACTGCCTGAATTGTGCTTGGATGAGCACGCCACACCGCAATCGTAGCCGCCTGTTCTGATAGGTCTTGCTTATCCATTACAAATTGAATAGGTCTTCTACGATTTTTTTTAAATAGCAAAAGGTGATATCAATGCGTCGCTTGACTCTGCTGGCCCTTGATCTTGGTCTTGTTTGCGTGGCGACACTGTTTTCCTTTGTAGTGCGGGAGAATTTTGAAGTGGATCCAGGTCGGTTCTTGGATTTCCTTCCCTACTTGATCGCGACCATGGCTTCGACATCTGTCGTTTTCCTTTCCATCGGCCTCAATCGCTCTATCTGGAGATTTTCGAGTAGGCCCGACTATGTACGCATTATGCTTGCAAGCACAGTCGTTATTGTCGGCGCTGTTTCGCTGACATTTGCCTACAATCGGCTTGAGGGCGTGGCTCGCTCCTTACCTGTCCTACAACTCCTCGCATGTCAGGCGTTTCTCATCGGCGCTCGCGTTCTTCACAAGATCAGTCATGACGCGCGTCAGCGCAGAAAAGCTTCGTCTTCTTTCCTACAACTGGACCATAAGAAGACCCATACGGCCGTTCTGGTCGTCGGCGTGTCCAAGCTGACCGAGGCCTATCTGCAAGGCGTCGCCGACCTTGCTGCAGACCGCATAGTCATAGCCGGGCTGGTTGGGCAGGTCGACCGATATGTTGGCCGTCTCATGGCGACTTACCCCGTATTAGGGGTGCCCGCCGAGATCGAGCACATTCTGGATGGTCTCGAAGTCCACGGCGTCACGATCAACCGCATCGTCGTTACCTTTCCATTTAGCGCCCTTACGGAAATAGAACGCGAGGCGCTTCTTTGCGTTGAACGCTCTAGGAACATTTCCCTGCAATTTCTGACAGAGGCGCTAGGCCTTGATGGCGATGAGCCCGACGCTCCTTCGAAACGCCAAACTGCGACGGGAATGACGCAGATTTCGGAACTGAGTTTTGAGATCTTGCCAGCGGAGATCCAGGTGCTCGCCAGGCAGCGTTACTGGACCCTCAAGAGAATGATCGATTGTTTCGCCGCTCTGGCCGCCATTACTCTCGGCTTTCCCCTCATTGCGTTTGCCGCGGCCGCGGCAGCGGCGAGTGTTGGCTTTCCAATCCTTTTTTGGCAGCAGCGCCCCGGCCTCGGCGGCAAACCCTTCCGCCTCTACAAGTTCCGCAGCATGAAAGCCGCCCACAGCGCCGATGGCCGCCGGCTGTCCGACAAAGAGCGCGTCTCCCGAGTCGGCGCCCTTCTACGTCGTTTGCGGGTCGACGAATTGCCTCAGTTTTTCAATGTATTGCGGGGGGACATGAGCTTGATTGGTCCTCGGCCTCTCCTGGCCAGCGAGCAGTCCGAGGCTTCTCGTGCGAGGCTTCTCGTGCGCCCAGGCATAACGGGCTGGGCTCAAGTCGTTGGGGGCCGCGATGTATCTCCGCAAGTCAAGGCTGCTCTTGATGTCTGGTATGTGCAACATGCGTGTCTGGCCTTGGATCTCGAAATTCTGGCCAGAACCGTCCGTATGGTGGTTTTGGGCGAACGCATTTCAAGGCCGCTCATTGAGCGGGCCTGGCGAGATCTGAGCGACGCCGGCGTCCTTCAAGGTGAGCTAGCGTGCGCGCTGACAAGGAAGCTGGATATCAATGTTTATCCAGCATAAAGCATATAGATTTAATCAAATCCGTCGCCGATTGCGAAGCCATAGATATGCTCAACATGCGTATTTCCGGGGTGGCGACCCATAGCTCGCAGACGCCTATTCTTCATAACCCGGCGATGCTTGCCTAATTGGCGGTTTCAGCTGGCTTGAGACGCCGTGTTCCGTCTTCTCCCAGTAGAAGGGTGCCCAGATGAGTTGCCAGACCGCGCGGTACGCCGCCGCGGACACGAACAGCCAATAGACGGGGATAAAGATCACATTCGGCCACAGCCCCTTGTGCCGCGCGCCGCGCAGGCTCATCGCGCCGAGCACGAGGTTGACGGCGTAGCCGCCCACGAAGTTCGCGACCGCGATCCAAAGCAGGAGGTCGCCGCCAAGGCTCGCGCCTCGCTGGAACAGCGCGCCCTGAGCCCAATCATAGGCGAGCACGCCGTAAAAAATGGGATGGGCGAGCGAGGAAACGATGATCCCCGCAAAATAGGCGTGGAAGGTGAGGAACCCGGCCAGTCCCGTCTCGCGCAGCGTCGTGAAGGGGGAGCGCATATGCACGCCGAAGGTTTGCATCCAGCCTTTCAGCCAGCGCGTGCGCTGCTTCACCCAGGGCCCTGCCTGGCAGCATGCCTCCTCATAGGTGGTCGAATCGAGCGTCTGCACCTTGTAGCCGGCGCGGTTGATCCGCATGCCGAGGTCGGCATCTTCGGTCACGTTGAAAGGGTCCCAGGCGCCAAGCTCGCGCAGCACGCCGATTCGAAAGTGGTTGGATGTGCCGCCGAGCGGCAGCGGCAGACCGAAACGGCCGAACAGCGGCAGAAGGCCCCGGAACAGCGTCGCGTACTCGATTGTGAACTGCCGCGACAGCCAATTCTCCTTGGCGTTGAAATAGTCGAGTCGCGCCTGAAGGCAGGCGATCCTTGCCGATGCGTGATGAAAAACGGCGGCGGCTTTGCGAAGCTGGTCCGGCTCTGGGCGGTCCTCGGCGTCGTAAATGACGGCAAGCTCGCCCGTGGCGAATTGCAGCGCATAATTGAGGGCTTTCGGCTTTGTGCGCGGCTCGCGGTCGGGAACGACGATGAAATCGACATTGCCGGGAAAATCGAGCTTCAAAGCGGCCGCGATGGTGGCCGTATCGACGCTTTCCAGCACGATCTTGATGTCGAGTTTCGCGGGCGGATAATTGATTTTCCTGAGCGCTTTAGCAAGATGCGGCAGGATCTCCACCTCCTTATAGAGGGGGACGAACACGGTGTAGCGCGGCAGTTCGCCGTCGGACAGAGGCGGCAAACGCCGCCGTTTTCGTCGCGCCTCGGGGAGAAGAAGGTTCACAACCGCGGCGAAACGCAACAAAATCGCGAGCAGGAAGAACAGCGAAAGCGCGAATGCGCCAAGCGTTAACGTTTCCCTTGGCGCAAACGCCGTCGCCCCCAAGGCAAGGCCAGCCATGATCGCCCCGAAATAGGCCTGCCACGAAGCGAGGCCCGTCTTGGCGCTCCGATTGGGATGCGCCTTCATCAGCCCGCTTACGGCCCGGCCCACAAGCACGCGCCCATGCGACAGCGTCATCAGGTCTATAAGCTCCTGTCTTGTCACGAGTTTCAGGCGCTTTCGCTTCTCGCCGAGTTTGACGGCGAGCCTGACGAGCGTCTGTATCGAGAAGGTCTGGCCATTGAGCGCGACGATGTCCTCGCCATGAGAGGCAAGCGGAACGGGCTTGTCGAGCAACGTCCAGGCGCGCTCCGGTGTGGAGCGCAGGCGCAACCGGCGAGGCGCGCGGTCATTCCCCAGCGAAAGCCCCCTGGAGAGATGCGCGCAAACATCCTCGGCTCTGTAGACGCCGGACGCGATGGCGGCTTCCATCAGGCCGACACGCGCCTCGCGCGCTTCCATTTCGAGCTTTCGGATGACCTTTGAAGGGCAGCGAAGCGCCCGAAGCACGGCCGCCTCCAAATCCGCGTTGACGTCTGCCGCCGGCGAAAAGGAAGGCCGTGGACGACGGCCGCTTGCGCCGTCGTTTTTGGAGAGGGTATGGTCTCGGCCGAAAGACCGGCCCGCAATGCGACCACAATCGACTTGTTCCATGAACGCAAAACTCTTGAGCACTTTGGAACACGATGCCGCCAGCGGCTTTTTTGTCTACGAACCGGAGGTTGTGGATGAGATCCAGTGATGGCCCGTTTCCGCTTCGGGGGCGCGCTTCTCCAGGCAAATTCCGCCGGTCTGGCCAACAGATTGTCGTCCAGGCCTTGCTGAGCGCGAGCCGGGACCGTTCCAAACTGAGGTCAGCACGTTTTACGATCCCGCGTCTGCGGAGCATCGCCGCGCGCTGCGCCGCGCACGGCATGACGCTGCGGCGACCTGCGAGTATGCGGCGAATGGAGCGGGGTTTCGCGCGGGGGGTGCTTGCCTTTCTGGCGCTTTGTGCGCTGACCGTCCTTGCTGCGGCGCCGATCAGGGCGGATGAAGCGCAAAGAGTTCAGAAGTGGCGGGACATGCAGGTCGGACCCAAGCCCGACTGGTCGTGGCTGCCCCGCCTGCGCGTGCTCACCGAAGCCGATTATCCTCCCTTCAACTATTATGACGAAGAGGGGCGGCTCATCGGCTTCAATATCGACCTCGCCCGAGCTGTCTGCCGGGAACTCGCGGTCGACTGCGACATCAATGCCGCAGAGTGGAGCACGCTTGTTCCCTCTCTCAAGAAAAGCGAGGCGGACGCGGTCATCGCATCGATGGCGATCACAGCCAAGGCGCTGGCGGACGTCGATTTCACGAGCCGCTATTACACGACACCGGCCCGTTTCGTTGGCAAGGCGGGCAGCGGCTTCAAGGAGATTTCCGTCGACACGCTCAGGGGCGAGCGGATCGCGGTCGTGCGGGGGACCTCGCACGAGGCCTTTTTGCGCGACTTCTTCAAAGCAGCGACGATCCTCCCTTACGACACGCCCGATCAGGCGCGAGCAGCGCTCAAGAACGGCGATGCGGACCTGCTTTTCGGCGACGGCATCACGCTCATGTTCTGGATCCAAGGCACAGACTCGAACCGGTGCTGTGAGTTCAAGGGCGAGGGCTACACGGAGCCTCGCTATTTCGGCGACGGCGTTGGCATTGCGATCAAGAAGGGCAACACGCGCTTGCGCGAAGTGCTCGATTATGCGCTGGCCCGCGTGAAGGCGTCCGGGCGTTATGAGGAATTGGTCCTGCGCTATTTCCCGCTGCCGCCGTACTGAACAACCCTCAGCGACCGGCTTACCGTTCGGGGGCATGCTCTCGGCGGAAAGACATTAAGGAACGCCGCCTGGTCGGGGATCGCCGTTCCGGGCATGCTGAAGCGCGAGCCTGGGTTTTTGAGACAGCCCGGCGGCCTGGCGCGCCAAAAACCTTGCCTGTGAAAACCGGATCGGATTTTCCCGGCGTCTTCGCCGCAAGCTTGATGCAGGCTCACGGCGCTATGCAGGATTTTCTCGCGCACGAGGCCGCTTTTTTTCGCGTAAGTAAGCTTAATAATACATTAGAGAAATAAGAGTATTTTGCAAGAGAAGTTGGCCTTTTCTGTGCGCAGAATTCGCCCTGTCCAGTATGTTGGTTGTAAAATGAAAGATTTGTTTACCTTACCGGAAAGCGCTTCTCCAAGGGCGTGGGAAATCGCTGCTTCCTCCGGCTCCGGTCGCGAAAGCGCTGCGGCGCCAGCGCATGACGCCCAACCCATCATGAAGAATCCTGTCGTCCTTGCGCTACGCCGGGCCGATGACGCTCCTCCTGAAACCGATGGGCGGGGAGACAGGTTCAGGATCGCCAATGAGATCATCCAGCAACTCGGGTGGTCGAAGGGTCAACCCGCGAACAGCACCGACGGCGCGGCCGTATGGGCCTTCAGAGAGCGCAGCAGCAAGGATCAGGTCAAGCGAACGCGGGCGGAGCTTGAAGCCTATCTCGGCCGAGCCGAAGGAGACGAGTTCTCTGATGCTCATCGGCCGCGTCAGGAGCCACGCCGGCGGCGCGACGCCCTTCCGAGAAATCCTATTTTGGCTATGCTCGCCGACCATCGCGGCTAAAACGGACTCTGCCTCTGACGATCATCCCGGCCAAGCGGAGCGAGAGCTGGGATCATTCCAAACACGAGCCTTCGTATTTTGCGATCCCGCATCCGCGTATCACCCCACGCTGCGGCGACGCGTTGGCGAATAGATCAGCCCGCCAACAACCGGAAAGGATTTAAGGCCGTAAAGTTGATCACCCCCAATTCCCGGGCGGCTCCGCGTCACTCTATACATGACTGTGTTGCGATGCCTTCGCACCGCCTCAACACCGCCATAATGCTTTCCTTGTTGCCCTTTGGGCAAACTTCTCTCGCCTCGTGCAGCTAAAAATATGCATAAGGCCTTAATCTCTAGCAGAAGTAGGAACATCGATGGTGGGCTACAAAGAAATACCGCAATCCGTTTTGCTGCAAACCAATATGTTGGCGGTTGTCGAAAAATTCCGCAACAAGGTCCGCGCTTTTACAGTTGTTAAAGACGCCGATCTGCAGTTCAACTCAGTAAAGGGAGCCAGGGTCGAAGCCGATCGCCTTCTTTTTGACACGCTCGGAAAAGTGTCTGTTTCGCTCGTGGGCATCCCAAGCCTCGTTCTCGCGTTCTCCGGCGCCGGAGAGTACAGGCGGAAAGAGCGTCGTGTGTATCTGACCGATCTCAAGATTTTGAATGATGTCGCCGGCTTCGCCAATAAGCTGGTCGATGCCACAGGAATAGGCGTCGGCCGGTCTCTGCATGTCACCGACGAGGATGACGAGCTTCTTCTTACCCTCTTTCCCGAGGCAAGCGCTTAGCACATTTTGTGGCGCGCGCCTCTGGCGTGACCTTCGAAGCGAAGCCTTATCCAGAATCGTAGAGAGTTGAATTCGCGTGCTATTTTTGCGTCCCGGCTCGCGCTTCGCTTGGCCGGGACGCAAATCATTGGCAATCGGCGGCGTCTGCTCGCAGCGTCAGCGCCCCGAAGCGGGGTAGCCTCCCGTGGGATTCACATCCACCGCCACTTCAACTTCGTGCTCCCCGCCGCCGAGAAGCACCCCGCTGACCGGGCTCACATCCTGGAAATCGCGGCCAAACGCGATGGCGATATGCTCTTCCTTGGGGATGAGATTGTTCGTGGGATCGAAGTCCACCCAACCCCATTCGGGCGACCAGACCGAGATCCAGGCATGGGAGGCGTCGGCGCCGACGAGCTTCGGCTGGCCAGCCGGCGGATAGGTGAGCAGGTAGCCGCTAATGTAGCGGGCGGCGAGCCCGAGCGTCCGCATGCACGCGATCTCCAGGTGCGCGAAATCCTGGCAGACGCCGCGTCTGATTTTCAGCACCTGCTCGACGGAGGTCGCGGCGTCTGTCGCGCCCGTCTGGTATTTAAATTCGCGGTGGATTCTCGCGGTGAGGTCCTGCACCGCTTCGAGGAAGGGACGGCCCTCGGGAAAGCTCGGCTTCGCAAATTTGTGGATATCGCGCGACGGCCGAATATATCGCGAGGGGCAGGAATATTGAACGGCTTCAAACGTTTCCGGGCCGAGGTTCGCCCGGAGCTGGGCCGCGACGTCGTCCCAGCTCGCAGACCGGGCCGGCTCGACTGGCCACGGCGCCTCCACATTCACCTGCGAGCGTGAGTGGATCTCAAGCTTCGTATGGTCCTGCTCGACGGTGATGATCGAGATGGGATTCCCGAAATCGTCCATCGTCTCGGTCTTCGAGGCGGGCGCCGGATCGATGATAAGGCTGTGGCGCAGAACCGTTTGGCGCGCATGCGAGCGGGGCGTCAAATGCAACAGGTGGTGGGACTGCGAAACAGGCGCGGAGTATCGATAGATGGTCCGGTGACTGATCTCAAAATTCATAGGCCCCGTCCGAACCGGGTGTAGACGCGCCTGAGCTCGTCTTCGGTGAGGTTGAAGTAACGGCGCGTAATTGCTTCGGAAAGCTTTGGCAAGCTCGAAATAAGATGATTCAGCAATTCTTGCAGTTCGAGCCGCTGGCCTTCGGCGTCGGCATGCTCAAGGCTCGTAACCGAGGCGAGGCGCACGCGCGTCAGGAGGTCCAGGATGAGACGCTGCTCGTCGTTGTGAGGCGCATGCGGCGAGGCTTGAGGCAACGCGTGAAGGTGATCGTGAAGCGCGCAAAGCTGGAAGCCGATGCCGCGCGGGTTTGATTCGTCGACCATGAGTAGATCTAGAACCAGTGACAGGATTGGCGCGAAGAGATAGCGCTGCCGGAAAGTGATGGTGCTGTCGGCGACATTCAGAACGAAGAACAGGCGCGCCGTCTCCTCATCCTCTTTGCGCGCTTCGCCGAAAAGCACAAGAAGCAGTTCGGCGAGATTGAAAGCGCGCTCCAGGCGCCGGCCCATATCCTGGAACCGCCATCCGTAGTTGCGCGTCATGTTCTCTGCGGTGAGCCCGTTCATGGACGCGAGCGTGACGATGCCGGCGTTGAGCCGGTCGAGGAGCGTCACGGTGTCGGCGATGTCGGCGGCCTTTGGCGAGGCGATGCTGGAGATGCGCAACAGCGTCTGCCACACTTCGAGCGACAGGCGCTCGCGGACGATAGCGCCGACATGCAGAATATTGCTTTCAAGGCCCGGTAGACTGTGCGTCCGCCCCGGCGAAGTCATAAGGACCCGGACGGCGTGCTCGATGCCGCGGCCGTCGGCGCCGAGTTCCGCAGCGATTGCAGACTGATCCTTCGAAAGGATCAGCTCCAGCGCCTTGCGTCTGCCGTCGCCGCGGTCGAGCGCGCCGGCATCGTCGGCCCTCGTGAGTGCGCTTCGCGCGATCCGCATGACCCAGTCCGCGCGCTCGCAATACCGGCCGAGCCAGTACAGATTATCGGCGATGCGGCTGCGCAAGCCCCTTCCGGCGCGCAGAACGCGTGCAACCTCGCCTGCAGGGCGCATGAGCGTCAGATGAGGCGCGTGCGCTTCTTCGTTCGAGGCGATCCACACATCGCGCGAGTGCCCGTCCATGGCGGACATGGCGACGCCCGGCGTCCCGTCGAGCGACATGGCCAGACCGCCCGGCATCACACGATAGTCGCCATCGACGGCGACGACGTAAAGACGCAGGGCGAAGGGGCGGGCTTTCAGCCCCTCCGTTGTCCACGATGGCGCCGTCGCGCAGTCATGCCGCTCCTCGGCGACGTAATCCTGGCCGTTCATTTCGAGATCGAACTTTAGCGACTCGAGCTCGCGCGGCGAAAGGCTGTCCGGCATAATGCCAAGCTCCGCCCTGCCCGGCCTGCCTGTGCCTTCATGGGCGTGGCGTATGACGAAGCGCTCGGGATGGGCGAAAACGTAAACGCGGGCGTTCATATCGCCGAGCCAGCGCCGGTCCGGCTCGTGCAGGATCAGATCCTGGCCGAGAAGCGAGCGCGCGACCTGCGGCAGATGCGGCGCGAGCCCGCGGTTTTCAACGACGGACGTGCCAAGGAAATTCATCAGCAGACGTTCGTTCTTGCGCAGCGCCTGGACGAGGCCGACAGGCCCCGCAAAGCCGTTGGCGTCAAGCTCCAGGGGATCGCAGTACATGCCCGGGACGCACCGGATCATGAGGTCGATCGGCTTCAGTCCCTCCAGCGTCTTCATGTAGACGCGGCTGCCGATCACGCGAAGATCGCCCCCTTCGACGAGCTGGAAGCCAAGGTAACGCGACAGATAGGCGTGGCTGAAATAATCCTCATGGCGCGGCCCTGGCGTCAGCAGCGTGATCAGCGGATCGTCGCGCTCGATGCGCTGCAGAAGCTCGGTCTGGAATTCCTGAAAGTGCGGGGCGAGCCTGCGCCCCAGGCAGGTGCGGAACACGTCGCCCATGAGCTGGCCGTGAAGAAATCGATTGGCGAGCGCAAATCCGACGCCTGCGGGCGTTTCGGCGTGGACGTCGATGATTTTCCACGCGCCGCTCCTATCGCGAATGAGATCGGCCGCGAAAAAGTTGAGGAGATGTTTTTCGGCTTTCGGTTCCCTGCAGGCGCGCAAGAAGGCCGGGTCGCTGAAAACGAGCCGCGGCGGAACCTTGCCGGACTTGAGCAGGGTCTGTGGACCGTAGAAGTCCTTCGCGACGGCGTCATAAAGCGCGGCCCGTTGAATAAGCCCGCGCTCAAGCAGCGCCCATTCCTCGCTCGATATGACAATGGGAATGAGGTCGATCGACCAGGGCTGACGGCTTCCGGGGTCGGCGAAAAGATCGTGGGCGATGCCGTTTTCGCGAACGAGGCGGCGCAAACGCTCCTCACGCCGGAACTGTTCCTCGGCGGACAGAGCGCCGAACGCCTCAGAGAAAGCCCTCCAATGCGTTCTGACCGCGCCTTCGGCGCTCACGGCCTCGTCGTAGCCATGAGCGGGGGGCGCGTAGCTGGCAAGAAGACCTTGCGGCGGGATGAGGTTTGTCACGGTGCTGCTCATGGCCCGCACTAAGAGGCCCCCAGCCGCGCCGAGAGGCGTAAATCATTAAATCTGTTCATAGGATCCCCCGCCCGACGCCCGAGCTTCCGACGTCCTCGGACAAAGTCTAACATTCCTTTTCAGGCTCCGCCAGCGGGGCCAAGCCATGCAGGCTTGTCCGGCATACGGCGGGGCGCTGATCAGCCTGAGCATCTTGGCCAAAATAAGATAGTTCCCGGATGCGCTTTTTTTAAAACAGTTTGAGGCCAGGAGGCAAAGGCAGCCCGGCCGTAAGCGCCTGCATCCTTTCCGCCATCGACTTTTCGGCTTTCTGTTTGGCGTCGTTATGAGCCGCCACGATGAGGTCTTCCAGGATCTCCGCTTCATCGGGCTTGATGAGGCTGGGGTCGACCGAAAGCCGCGCCATGGAGCCCTTGCCCGAGAGCGTCACCTTGACGAGCCCGCCGCCAGAGGTTCCCTCCACCTCCATGCTCTCAAGCTCAGCCTGCAGCTCCGTCATCTTGCTCTGAAGCTCTTGCGCTTGCTTCATCATGCCCAGAATGTTTTTCACGTCTGGCTCCTTCCCGCTCTTTTGTCGCGGCTGTTCATCGTTCTCTTTAATCCGCTTCAAGCCGTTAACTCAATGGATTCAATCTTAGCATGGTTACGATTTGCGATCTTGGTTCTTTCGCGACAAAGCAGAGACAAGCGGCTTGCCCTTCAATCGAGCGAGCGCACGCTTTTGATTTCGGCATCGGGAAAATGATGCATCACACTTTTGACAGCCGGATGTTTACGAATTTCCTCCACGGCGCGGGCTTCGTCTTCGCGCTTGCGAACGCCAAGAGGCGGCAGTCCTCGCGTTTCTGAAAGGGACACGATCCAGCGCTCGCCAGACCAGCCCTGCAGCTTGCGCGCCAGATCCGGCGCGAAATTCTTGGGCGCACCCTCCAAGACATGGAGTTCGAGGAAGCCTGGGCCGAATTTCACGAGTTCGACCTGTTCCTCAAGGGCGATCTTGAGCTTGATGTCGCGAAGCTCGGCGGCGTACGCCACGATGTCCTCGAAGGACGAGAAGCTCCGTCTGGGGGATGGCTCGCTGCTTTTCGGGGCTTGGCCTTGGCTAGCGCTCGCCCCCTGGTTCACAGGCTCGGCCGCAGACGGCGTCATCCTCTGGCGGGGTTCGGGCGATCGACCCGCGCTCTGCGTTGGCGCGCCCTTCAACTCGCCGATGATCTCCGCGGGAGAGGGAAGCTGCGCCGTATAGCACATGCGGATCACGAGCATCTCAACCGCGGCGAAGGGCCTTGGCGCCCGCGCGGCCTCTTCCAGACCTTTCAGCAGCATCTGCCAGGCCAGCGAGAGGCGAGGCACGCCGAGGTCGGAAGAGAGCCTGTCCGCGCGGGGTCTGTCCTCGGACGAGAAGTCGGCCGGATAAAGCCCCGGCACCGCCTTGAGGCGGGCGAGCGCGTGAATTGCGTCGGCTGTGTCGGTCAAGATCATGAGCGGATCGCCGCCCTTGTCATGCAGGGCGTTGAGCGCCAGAAGCGCCGCTTTCGCGTCGCCTGCGAAGATGCGTTCGAGGAAGTCGAAAATCGCGGCTCGCCCTGAGAGCCCGAGCATTTCGGCCACGGCCGCCGCGGTGAGATGTCCGCCGCCCATTGCGAGCGCTTGATCGAGGAGGGACAAGCCGTCGCGAACCGAGCCTTCCGCCGCGCGCGCGATCAGCGCAATGGCGCCGTCGTCCGCCGTATGCCCTTCTTTGGCAAGGACGCGCGTGAAATGCGACGTGAGAACCTCCGCGTCGACCCGTCGCAGGTCGAAGCGCTGGCACCGGGACAGGATCGTGACCGGGACCTTGCGGATTTCGGTGGTCGCGAAGATGAACTTCACATGCGGCGGCGGCTCTTCCAGCGTCTTCAGAAGCCCGTTGAAGGCGGACTTCGAGAGCATATGCACTTCGTCGATGATGAAGACGCGGTAGCGGGCCGAAGCTGGCTTATAGCGGACGGCCTCGATGATTTCGCGAATGTCGTCGATGCCGGTATTGGAGGCCGCGTCCATTTCGAGAACGTCGACATGGCGGCTTTCCATGATGGCCTGGCAATGGACGCCAAGCTCGGCGATGTCGAGCGTCGGCGTATCGGCGAGGCCGGTGCGCTCGTAGTTGAGCGCGCGCGCCAGAATGCGGGCGGTTGTTGTCTTTCCCACGCCGCGGACGCCTGTCAGCATATAGGCTTGGGCGATGCGATCCATCGCAAAGGCGTTGCGGAGCGTGCGGACGAGAATGTCCTGGCCGATCAGATCGTCGAGCGTTTGCGGGCGATATTTGCGGGCGAGAACGACATAAGGCTGGGCCGCCAGGGTTACAGTCTTCGCCGCCGCTTGCTCTTCAGGATTATCGCTGGATTTGCTCATGGGCCACGGCGGACGGGTCCAGCACTAATTTTCGAAAACCCCGACATGGGAGCGCGGTGAGAGGCTGGACAGCAACCCGCATCGGATTTGTTAGGGCTGCTTCCTTCCGGACCTGACCCGGTTGGCGAGCGATACGTCCGCGCCAACCTCTCGGCTCCTATATTGCCGGTTCGGGCCGCTTGCGCAAGTCCGCTGTGCGCTTTTCCAAGGCTGAACGACGGTCTTGATTGTCACGCCCGCACCTTTTTGCGGAAAAGGGGGTGTCCGCCTTCCGGAAAGCCTCCGCGAGCCTGCTTTCAAGGGCTTCCGCTTGTTTAAGCTCGCACTCCCAAATCACGAGGACGCGCCAGCCGAGCTTCGCCAACTCATCTTTGACGCGCTCGTCCCGCGTCCTGTTTCCACCGATTTTTTTGATCCAATAGTCACGGTTGGCCTTGGGCGTCCGTGCGCCGCGCGCGCAAGTATGGCCATGCCAAAAACAGCCGTGCACAAAGATCGCCGTCCCCCAGCGCGGCAGAACGATGTCCGGCTTTCCCGGCAGCCCGCACCCGCCAAGGCGAAAACGCAAGCCCCTGCGATGAAGCAGCTTTCGGATTTTCAGCTCCGGCCGCGTGTCCGATCCTTTCACCGCGCGCATGATGCGGCTGCGCTCGGACGGCTCCTCGGGACGCGATTTCGATTTTGTGTCCGGAGTCAGTTTCGCTCTCTTTGCTCTCTTCGATGAAGGCTCACTTATTATACTTAGGCCTTTTTGGCTTATTCGGGGGGACAGGTAAATTTTACTGTTCCATCCTCGGCTTGCGCCGTTTCCGGCAAGCGGCATGGCTCAAGATGTGATTGTAATATGAGCGCCCTGTGTGATGCGAGAGCCCACAACTCCTTGCTGTGCTTTCGGTATGGAGGCGCAATCATCCTCAAGCCCTTTTCAGGGAAGCGAGAGCACAAGTCGGACAGGACCTAATAAGTCAGAATTGTTGGTGACAAGGAACGCTTGATCGAATTTGTTGTCATAGGCATCGCTCACAAGGCAGGTTGCAATATTCACGTCGGACTCCTTCTCCTCGCGCGCGATGTAATATGATTTGCAGTAGGCCTCCTTCTTCTTGAACCGCCCCATTATGGCGTTAACACCCACATGATCAAGGGCTGCGGCGTATTGGCGATGGCGCGCTTCTCGGTCTGAACCGGCGTTGGATTTTCCGGCGCGGGCGGCGCGCCGGCGAACCGCTCGCTCAAGGACGGGTGATGGTTCTGACGGCCGGGCGCGATGAGCGGCTCGATCCCGGCCGCTGCGCAGGCGTTCACATTCGCCTCGCTGAAATAGCCGGAGTCGGCCAGCATGTTTTTGGTCTTGCCCAGCGCTTCCGGCAGGGCGTTTGTCTTGGCCAGCATCGGCTCGAGTTCGCGCTTGTCGTTCGGCGCCTGGGTTACGCCGTTCGCGACGACCAGCAAACTGTCCTCCGCGACAGCGGCTTGCGCGTTGTAGCATTGCTCGAACCCGCCGCCTGAAACCGGCATGATGCGCGACTCTTCGTCTGTCAGATTGACCTGATCGCTTGGCGGCGGCCCCTCCGTCGGCGCCGCAGGCGGCTTGCCGCCAGGCTTTTTGCCCGTGGCCTTCTCCTTGGCCGCGCGCGCTGCAAGCTTGGCTTCGTGCTCGGCCAACTCGCGCTCGTAGCGATCCTCGGCGCGCGCTTCGATCTTGACTTTGGCTTCGGCGATTTTCTGCAGCCCTCCGGGATCGACATCCCATCGGGACCATCCGCCTGATCGGCGGCTTCGGCCTTCGCCAAAAGCTCCGCGACCTCGGCCTTCACCTGCGCCTCGATCTTGCACGCATGCTCATAAGACAGCGCGCTGTGCTTGCTCGCGTTGGCGTGGATCTTCGTCCCGTCCAGGCCGACCGTCCCCAACTTCAAGAGGCCCATCTCGGCCGCTAACAGCAGAACCTTGACGAACAGCCCCTCGATCTCCTTCAAAAAGCGCCGCCGAAAGGCGGCGATGGTGTCGTGATCGGGATTTTGGTTGGCCGCAACAAAGCGAAAGGCTGCCGAGTCGTACGTCGCCCGTTCCAGCTTGCGGCTCGAAAACACGCCCGTGGCGTAGCCGTAAACCAAAAGCCCAATCAAAAGCCGCGGATGATAACTGGCCGAGCCCGAGCCGCGATAGGCTTTGCTCATCGCCGAAGGTGGCGTGATGGTGGAAGCCGCGCCAACTGCGCCCCTCGAAATGCCCGAGGCCAACCTCCTGTTTTAGCTCGCGATAATCGCGTTCTATGCGCCAGCGCAGCTTGGTTGCATCGACCAGTTCGCCAAAGGCGATGCCGGCGGCCATCGTAGATTCACGCCAAGTTATTATTTGCCAAGCTTCTTCGGGCAGGCTCAGCGCCAGCACTTTGACAGTGACCGGCTGGCGCTCCTCATCGCGGCGCAGGCGTGTTGGCCGCGTCCCTTGCCCGTCCATTCCTTCGGCGGCAGCGGCGCCGTCCCAGGCGCCCAAACGCTGGCGCCAGGACCGATGCCCATGGCATACTGGAACCCCAGCGCCGTAACCTCATCTCGAAATTTGGCATCTGCCCCATAGCCTGCATCCGCCAGGACCATGCCACGGGGAACGCCTGCGCTGCAGGCTTGCTTGAGCAGTTCAAGGGCGATTTCAGGCTTGGTCTGGAATGTTGGCAATAGAGAGCGAAACCGCGTTCTGGCAGTTGTCCTGCTTGCCAAGCTGGCCGCAATACTGCCGCGCCACACCCACGGAATGCTTGCCCTTCTTCGGGAATCCCGTGTCATCGACAATCCAGGCTTCGAGCGGTCCGTGCTTCTCGATCACGGGCAGCGTCAACTCACGAACCTTAGTCAAAATCTCGGAGTCCGGCCGGCGCCTTGCCCACGAAATGCAGAAGCGATTGATGTTGCGCGGCAACCTCCGCCGGCGCTGTCACCGCCGCCAGAGGCTCGACGCTCTTGCGTCCGCTCGCCGTAAGCAATCTCCTGCTGTAGTCACGCAAGGGCTTCTCCCGATCCTTATGGCCGATAACGCTTGCAAGCTCCTGGACATACGCCTCAAAAACGCGTTTCACCCTCCTTCGCCGCTTGAAGATCCATCGCCGACACCTCCTCTTTGATGTGCGAATCGTCCTCATAGCAAATTCGTGCTGGGCCTTCTCGCTTCAGGGAATGCGGCTTTGTAACTCAGTAAGACTAACGCTTGCAGAGGATGGCGAGCGTCGACTCTTCGGTTCGGGCCACTTTGTCAAGGTTGCCCTGGGGCGCGCGACCGCCCCGACCGAACATCACGCTGGAGCCGGACCTGACGGAGGTGAGTTTGACAAGGAAGCCGTTTGGCGTGCGCACAAAAGCGTAGCGCGCATAGAACGACCGGGAGCCGGAATTGCACGACGCGAAGACTTTTCTGACCTCGGCCCCGTTCACGAAGCTCGGAGCGTGCTTGCCGCTGGCGAACTCGCCCTTGCAGCTGACTGTGTCGTAGGCGGTCATCTGTCCGATATAGCGGTCAAGGTCCACCGACCCTGCCTTCTCCGCTGCGGCAAGCGATCCGAGCGAGCCATCCTTGAACTGCCAGATCAGGGCGCTCGACTTGTCGGAGGCGCCTTGAGGCAGAAAGCGGTAGTCGGCAAGGCCGGCGTTCCCAAGGATTTCGTTTGCATACGGAATAAGCTGATCGCGAGCCACCGGGCGAGGCGCGTCGCTGTCGCCCTTCGCCGCTGCCTTCACCTCATTGAGACGGTTTTGATCTTTGCCTCGCCCCGGCCCAAAGGCGCCAGCTTTTGCACAGCGCCGGAGTTCCTCGATGGCGGCCGCGCTTCCCTTCAGGCTGAATGCGGTTTCGCCCAAGTTTGATGAGATGCGAAGCGTGGCGCCATGTTGCAGACTTTGTATGGCTTCTTCAGAATACGGAATATCGATGCGAAGAAGCTGACCGTCGCTTTCGGGAATCCCTTGCCCTGAATGAAAAAGTTTTTCGTCCGTGTAGAGCGTATACTGGACCGGGGCGCCTGTGAAGCCTTCGGGTCTTATAATCAAGAGCGCCCACGCGCCGCCAGGCTGAAGGGCGATCGACAGGCTGAACCCTTTCTCATGGCGCATTCTGGCGGAGCATACGGAAATGGCGCCATTGTCGTCACGGTAATAGGCCGTGCCTTCCCAAGGGCCGGACTGGAACGCCTTCACGAAAGCGGCGTCGGCTCTCTCGCAGGAGAACAGCCCCCCGGTCGCAACTAGGAGTAGACCAAGATAACGCATACAACCTCACAAGAACATGAGACAACCAAACCCACGAGTAATCGCGAGCATTCGCACTTCGGCCGCCAATTTATTATTGTGGGCTTGCCGCCCGTCCTTGCGCCTTCCACTTCGCCTTGAAAAGCGCACGCACCAAGATTACCTCGTATCACAAACATTTTTCTGTTGATAGATGTTTTTTTTTGTTTTGATTAACATTCATAACCTGCGCGTTCGAACGATCTCGCAGGCCGCATGAAAAATCAATTTCCTTCCCTAACCTTAGGCGGAGCAGTTGGACCGCCTTGCGGCAAAGCGTTTCGCCTTGCGCCACGGTATGCGTTCGCGACGCCCAAAAGAGCCCGCAATCCGCATATCTGCGACAAATTGCATGCTATCGGACGGCGAAGGACCAATGGACTTAGAATGGCTTCGGAAGGCGGAGGCCTTGAGGCGTTGGTAAAAACCTGCTCGCGCCCCAATCAACACGGCGCGACAGAATTTCACGTACGAGCGTGGCTTATCGCGTCATCGCGATTGCGGTCTCGACGCGTTGCTTCAATCAAAAGAGCTGCGCTCACGGCTTCTCTGCGGCCTCGTCCAAAACCGGGCATGGACTTAAAGCGCTGGAGCAAAGGTGTCCGGGCAGGCGCAAGAAAGCGAACTTTCGGTATTCTCGCGCGAGATGGAACAAGTTAGGCTCTCGCTAGTTATCCAGCGTGTTCCTTTGGCGGGAACTCACCTCGAGCTTGAGCCGCGCCTTTTCTGGAGGCGCGGCTTTTCCTCATCCGGCTTCGTTGCGGCGACCGCGCATTTCTTGCAACCGCAACGCTGCGTAGAGTTTAAAACGCGGTTTCTTTTTGTGCTAATCCCGTGATTGCGGGTTCGTCGCTCACCTTGACGGCGTCTTCTGGAAAGCCTGCCCGATCAACCCGCACAACTCTTGGGTGTGTTCGGCGAAAGCCTTCATCCGGTCCTGAGCGAATTGCGTTTGAAGCTGCAAAACCTCTTGGGGATTTCTCGCGTTGCAGATTTTCCCGGCGAAGCAAAAGGCCAACTCGGCGTTGTCTTTGGCGAAGTCCATGGCGCGATCCTGAACACCCTTGAACCCGATGGACATTGGAGACAACGGCGTTACGCCCATCCACCCATCCATGGCTTTCGTCATGAAATCCGTGACTTGTTCATAAGCGATATGCGCCTGCTTCATATTCTGCTGGGCAAGGTCGCGCATGCTCGGCGGAATCTCGAATGGTTTATCAGACATTCCTTTCCTCCCCGGGTTTTTACATTTGAAAGGTAGTGTAACCGCGTCCCGGGCAATTGAGAAGATGGAGCCCGCAAGAGCGTTACCGAGGGGCGGAATTACGGCCGGGAACCCGGCCTGGCTTGCTTCGGCTTCAACGGTGTTGGGAACGCTTTCCAGAGCGCGGTCTGTCACTGTTAAGCTTATTTGCAAAAACGAATCGGTTCAGAAGCCGAGCAGATTGACAAGAAAAATTTTAAAACCTATCTAAAAGACGCCGTGATAAGGCCCCTAGCAATCCCTAACGGTTGACCGTGATCCCCCCTCACACCCGTTAGGGATTCTTTAAGTCCGCTCAGATGTTTGGATGCGGAGGCGGGGGCCCAGAGCGACAGCAAAAAATGCATGGGAAAAAGGGAACAAGCCACGCTTTCGCTCGTTATGAAGGCGTTGTTCTCAGGACGGCTCTCAACACTTGAGCCGCGCTTTTATCGAGCGCGGCTTTTTTGCGCTACGCGACTTGGCCTGCTAAGCTTCCGTTCCGGACAGGCGGCCGTCGCGAGAGCGCAAAGCCTTTCACATAACCTGATAGACGGCGGGCGCCTTGGGCGTGCCGGACCGCTTGTTGGCGATCAGCTGCTTTTTCTCGAGCGACCCAAGAACCGAGTGAAGCGAGCCCAGCGGAATTTTTGCGGCCTGGGCCAGATCGGCGGCTTTCGTCTCAACCTGCTTGTTCTCGTCCATCCTCGCGCGGAGCACGTTCAGCACTGCGCTCTGACGCGCGCTGAGTTCGGGCGCAACCCCGTTCGCTTCGGCGCGCTTTCCGTTGGCGACTTGGGGCGGAAGCGGTTCTGGATGTTTTGTCAGCGGCTCGCACTCTTGCCCCTGTTGCAGAGCCGCATATTCGCGAGCCTTCGCAGCGTCATAAAACATCGCCACGACCTCCAGAAGGCGCGGGTTCGCAGCATCGATTTGCACAACGGCTGACCGGCCGTCCTCAAAAGTAATGACCTTGAGCGTTTCGTGCGTGTTTGTCACAGTTGTTTTTCCTTTCCGACAGCAGACATCGCGCCGGGCGTCCTTCTCCGACTGATCGGTTCCTGGAGTAGGTCAGCGCAGTCTGTATGGAGTGATAACTGGTTCTGAAGCCGAAGCTATCGCCGGTTCTTCCTAGCCCACAAGGGCAGGATCAAAAACGGCCTCAGAAAGCCTTTGTCAATACGCAACAAGGAAGCGCTCACATTCAGAAATGGCGAAAGTGGAAAACTTGGGAGCCAGCTCAAACTGATTATCCAGGGGAGCGCGCTATGTTCAAATGGGTTTGCGGCTGGTCATCTTGTTCGGAGCTTCGCTGTCCGTATGCCGGTGAACTTGCATTTATGGGCCCGCACGGCGCGAACTCAACTACGACGTCGTGCATGAGGCGAGCGAGCACCTATCTTCGGCAGCAGAGTGAGGGACTGCCGCCTCTCGCCTTTCAAGCAGCCCTTAGCGCGCCGCCTCGGCTGCCTTTATGAGCAGCGGCTCGTCAACCAAATCCGGCCTCTGGCCTTCGCTTTTCGCCAGCAGGCCCTGCGGAGCATGCGCCGCGCCGGCAAAGGTCGAATAACGAGAAATTTGCAGGCGCTGAAAAACTCCAGATTAGGGCAGAAGTCCGGCTTGGCGTCTGGGCCGCCCTTATCGAGCCAAAGCAGACAGACGCAGCTGTCTTCGCAACGTAGGCATCTCCAGCGGGCCTCGGTGTAAGCGTCGCCATTTCCCAGGCGAATGAGGGAGCGAACATCGACATGAAGACGCTCCATCATCTGGTGCATGCGGGTCGCTCGGCGCTCTGCAGTCCTCGTCATGGCCAGACGCATCATATACTGCCCTTTTCTTCTTAATCGAAGCTTATAATTGTCGAAAGCGCAAGACAGTTTTTTTGAACAAGTGCTTCACAAAAGCATGGCAGACATAAACGCATCGCATGGCTCGCGCGGGAAGGCGCGCTTGTCGCCGAGTTCCCCCACGAGAACACGCTGTAGTTTTTCGAATGGAACGCGGCCGTTTCTAGGGCGGGCCTTGAAGAAGGGCGAAAGTCCGCGCAAGCGCTGGACCGGCCTCCGGCTGTTCTCTCGGGGCCATGAGCTGATCGATGCGCGAGGCATTCTATACCGACCGTCATAAGTCGTGATGCTTTTGCCCATGGCGGTCTCCGGCGCTCAAAAATTATATATATACCCCGAACTCAGTGAGAATCCGAAAGAAAGTGCTTGCTAAGTTTGGCGAAGAGGATCTCAGTGAGGTTCATGATTCGCCAGAATTTTCTGAATGCCGCCGAACGGAAGGAACTGCTGTCGCTGGCGCGCGACGGTTCCGCAGAGCATCGGATAGCGCGCCGGGCGAACGCCATCCTGCTTCTTGATGACGGCTTCAGCTGCGAGCGGGCGGCCAAAGTTCTGTATCTCGACGACGATACGGTCAGAAGCTGGCGCAAACTCTACGACGACTGCGGGATCGCGGCCCTGGAACAGTTCGATGCTGGGGGCAGTTCGAGCCGTCTTTCCGCGGAGCAAGAGGAAGCGCTGAAGGCCTACGTCGCCCGGACCTTGCCGCGCAGCACGCGCCAGATCGGAGCGTTTATCGAGCGGGAGTTCGGCGTGGTTTACGAAAGCCGCGCGGGATTGATCGCGTTTCTGCATCGGCTGGGATTGGAATATCACAAGCCGGACGTCATCGGCCGCAAGCTCGATACAGAAAAACAGCAAGCCTTTATCGAAAGTTATGAGAAGCTATCGAACACGCTTGGCCCTGACGAAGCCGTGCTGTTCCTGGATGCTGTGCATCCAACCCATGCCGCGCGGCCCGTTGGCTGCTGGGCGCCCAAAGAAGAAAATCTGGCGATTGAGCAGACAAGCGGGCGGCAGCGCATCAACATTCATAAGCGAACGTTTATCGTGAGCGCCAAGCGCTCACTTGCGCGCTCTGAATTTAGAGACCGGAGAAACCCGCATGATCGAGGCCGAAACCATCGACGCCGCCTCGACGATCAGGCTTTTGGAAGCGCTGCCAAAATTCGGATCTGGTCCCTGATGTCAATTGCCGCCCCCACTTGCCCCCCAGGACTGAGAAGGTCTACGTCGCTAACTACAAAACCTGATCTAATCTACCTCTTTTGACGCGCCGAACCTTGATGACGCTTGCACTTACGGTTTCGGTCCGAGGGCGTTTCGAGTGGTGAGTTGGCGGCGGGCAGAAACGACGGCTCCTCCGCCAGCAGCGGGCTGAGGGCCGCTGCGGCGCCTGCGACTCTCATGCGGAGCCGCTCACGCCGCAGCGGTCCGGTTCAGCCGAACCGGAATGGCTTTGTAGGCCGGCGTGCAGCTTGACGGTTCGTGATGCGCGAGCGGTACAAGCGGCGAGGCTTCTGGGAAGTAGGCTGCGGCGCAGCCCTTGGCGATGGCGTGCTTCACGATGCGGAAGCCCTGGACCTCACGGCGGATCGCGTCCTGCGATACGGTTTCGAGGTTCACGATTTCACCCTCGCTAAACCCAAGCCGGCCGATGTCCTCCTCGTTCATCATGAGAACCATGCGGGTTCCATCGATGCCGCGCAGCCGGTCATCATAGCCGTAGATGGTGGTGTTGAACTGATCGTTGCTGCGGACCGTGGTGAGGCGCAGCACATCGTCGGGGAGCTTTGTCGCGAGTTTGTCTCCGGCCGGAGCTTCGGGCACGAGGAAGTTGGCGCGCCCGGTCTCGGTTTTCCACTGACGGCGCCGCGCGGGGATCGGCCGCTCGAAGCCGCCTGGCGTGAAGAGCCGCTTGTTGAAGTCGCGGAACATATCCGGCCAAGTCTCTTCCATTGCATCGCGGACTTTGCCGTAGTCGCCGACCCATTCGTCCCACGGAACTTTCGGATTTGGCGGCAGCGTCGCTTTGGCGAGTTCGGCGACGATGGCCGGCTCGGACAAGAGATTGGGGCTGGCGGGCTCGACCTGTCCGCGCGAGCCGTGGAAGAACGCCGTCGAATCTTCCATCGAGACGGCCTGCTCGCCGCTCGTCTGCCGGTCGATTTCGATGCGGCCAAGGCAGGGGAGAAGGTAGGCGGCCTTGCCGTGAACCACATGGCTGCGATTGAGCTTGGTCGCGATCTGGACTGTCAGCGGAAGCTCGCGCCAGGCCCTTTCCACCTGCGGGCCGTCCGGCAAGGCTTTCGCCAGATTGCCGCCAAGGCAGAGAAACGCCTCCAGCTCGCCCCGCATCAGCGCCATCGCCGCGCTCACGATGTTCATGCCTTTCTCGCGCGGCGCCTTGAACCCGAACTGCGTTTCGAACTGGTCGAGCGGCGCCAACTCCGGCTTCTCGGTGATGCCGACAGTGCGCTGGCCCTGCACGTTGGAATGGCCGCGCACGGGAAGGATGTTTCCGCCGGGCTTGCCGATATTGCCGCGAAGGAGCAGCAGGTTCGCGACCATCTGGACGTTCTGCGTTCCCTGAAGCTGCTGGGTGATGCCCATGCCATAGATGGCGAGGCAGCCCTTGCTCTTCGCATAGGCGCTGGCCGCCTTTTCGATTTCCTCGCGGGCTAGCCCCGAGCCCTGCTCGATGGTTTCCCAGCTTGTGTTGCGGCAGTAGTCTGCGAACTCATCAAAGCCGTGCGTATGCTCCTCGATGAACGCGACGTCCAGAACGCGCTCGCCACTCTTGGCCTTGGCCTCATCATCGAACGCGATGACGGACTTACAGAGGCCGGTCAGCATAGGGATATCGCCGCCCGACTTCATGAGGCAATACTGCGTGGCGATCTGGGTTTCCGACAGGGTCATCATCGCGATCGGGTCCTGCGGGCTGGTGAACCGCTCAAGTCCGCGCTCGCGCATCGGATTGAAGACGATGAACGGCACGCCGCGCTTCCGCGCCGATTGAAAATCATGCAGGATTCTGGGGCTGTTCGTGCCGGGGTTCTGGCCGATATGGATAATGAGGTCGCAGTGATTGAAGTCTTCCAGCGTGCCGGTCCCCACGCCTACGCCGATGCTTTTCGGCAGACCCACGGAGGTGCTCTCGTGGCACATGTTGGAGCTGTCGGGCAGGTTGTTGTGCCCGTACATGCGGGCGAAAAGCTGGAACATGTAGGATGTTTCGAGCGAGGCGCGGCCTGAGGTGTAAAACACCGTCTTCCTCGGGTCGAACGCCTTCAGGCGCTCGCCAATGTCGCGGAAGGCCTCCGCCCAGAGCACCGGCGCATATTTGTCCGTCTGCGGATCCCAACGCATCGGCTCGGTGAGGCGACCCTCTTTTTCCAGGTCGAAATCGCTCCAGGATTCGAGCTCCGTTAAGGTGTGCTTGGCGAAAAACTCCCGGTCGATACGCTCGGATGTAATCTCCCAGGCGGTGGCCTTTGCGCCGTTCTCGCAAAACTCAAATGGGTGATGGTCGCGCGGCTTGGCCCACGCGCAGGAAACGCACATGAAGCCGTCCGGTTTGTTCTGCTTCCACAGGACGAGTTCCTTCGCCGGGGTCACCTCTTCGCGATAAAGGTGCTCAGCCACGGATTTGAGCGAGCCCCAGCCGCCGACTGGTCCCCAATATGGATCGAAACTCGCTGACCGGGTAAGTTCTCGTCCTTCCTTGGTTTTGGGAGGCGGCGCGGCTTCTTCGCTAGAAACGACGAAGGCAGCGCTCTTCTCCTTGGGGTGCTGGTCGTCCTGGTCGAAATCCTTGTCAATTTCGCTCGATATCTTGCCGATGTCTTCAGCCATTCGAAAGTCTCACTCTTGACGGCGTTGCGGGGCGCGCTTCCGCTTCGCATGATTCTTTAAGTCAAGAGCGCCGACGCGCCCTTCGTTCCCGGCAAGGCGCTCGGAATCACGGCGCAACCTTTGGAACACGGCTGACGACTGGATCACTCCGGCTTCGACGGTCAGTTACAATCAACGGGTTCGAGATCTGGCGGTAAATTCCACCTCAGGCGCAATCCTTATTTTGTAATTATATATCTTTTGTGCTAAATTGTAAGGTTCGTGTGTATCAAGCAAGCCTCTAGGGGTAGATAACAAAAACCGAGCTTTTGTAAAAAGTTGAGTAATTTGCAAGAAGTCTCTCGCCTATGTATTCTATGGACCTTGCGGGCTGCTTGCGTTTTTGTTCATCTAAGCCGAAAAGCCGCGGTAAACATCTTTGAGAGGATTTGCGCCGCTCAGCGCCGTTTTTCAATTAAGAAACGCCAATCACGTTTCTGGCGGGTCGGCAGCTGAAATAAACGCTTAAAGCCATGAGCAAACGAAACGGGGCTGGCTCCGCCTAGTCTCGTCAAAAAAAGATAATTATGCATAGGGAGAGGGCAGGGAATGGCGACCATTGATGTGACCCCAAAACCGTCGACGGGGCCGGTGGGGTTGTTGAGCCGCAGAAGGATTATCGCCAAGACCGGGTTCAATCGATGGCTCGTTCCGCCGGCCGCGCTCGCCATTCATCTTTGCATCGGCATGGCTTACGGCTTCAGCGTGTTCTGGCTGCCGCTGTCGAAGGCCATCGGCATCAAGGCTCCTGTAGCTTGCCCGGATATGGGACTTGGGGGGGCGCTGATCACCACAAGCTGTGACTGGCGCGTCGCGGATCTCGGTTGGATGTTCACACTTTTCTTTGTCTTCCTCGGGCTCTCGGCGGCTGTGTTTGGGGGATGGGTGGAGCGCGTCGGGCCAAGGAAGACGGCGGTGGTCGCCGCTTTCTGCTGGTGCGGCGGCCTCATGATCTCCGCGCTGGGCGTCCGCTTCCATCAGCTCTGGCTGATGTGGCTGGGATCGGGCGTCATCGGCGGCGTGGGCCTCGGTCTCGGCTACATTTCGCCGGTCTCGACCCTCATCAAATGGTTCCCGGACAAGCGCGGCATGGCCACGGGAATGGCCATCATGGGCTTTGGCGGAGGCGCGATGATCGGCTCTCCGCTCGCGGTTCTCCTGATGCAATATTTTCAGACGCCCGCATCGGTCGGCGTCTGGCAGACGTTTCTCGTGCTGGCGGCTATCTATTTCGTGTTCATGATGGGCGGCGCGTTCGGTTATCGCGTGCCCCCCGATGGCTGGCAGCCGGAAGGGTGGTCGCCGCCGCTTCAAAAGAAATCGTTGATCACGACGCGCCACGTGCATGTTCGCGATTCCTACAAGACGATTTCCTTCTGGCTCATCTGGCTCGTGCTCACGCTGAACGTGTCAGCAGGGATTGGCGTGATCGGCATCGCCTCGCCCATGCTGCAGGAGATTTTCGGAGGCTCCCTGATCGGAAAGCCGGATCTGACTTTCGCGCAGGTGCAGGCCGATCCGGGCTTCAAGGCGTCCGCCGCAGCGATCGCCGCCGGCTTCGTTGGGCTTCTTTCCCTGTTCAACATCTTTGGCCGCATCTTCTGGGCTTCTCTCTCCGACCATATCGGCCGCAAGGCGACCTACGCCATCTTCTTCCTGCTCGGCATCGTGCTTTACGCGGCGGCGCCCTCGGCCGCGCGGGATGGAAGCATCGCGCTGTTCGTTCTGTGCTTCTGCATCATCTTGTCGATGTATGGCGGCGGCTTCGCAACCGTGCCGGCCTATCTCGCCGACATCTTCGGGACGGTCTATGTCGGCGCGATCCACGGTCTCCTTCTGACCGCCTGGTCGACGGCCGGCATCGTCGGACCCGTTGTCGTCAATTACATCCGCGAGGCTCAGATCGCCGCCGGCGTTCCCCGCGATCAGATCTACGACTTCACCATGTACATCCTGGCGGGCATGCTCGTCGTCGGCTTCTTCGCAAACCTCGCCGTCCACCATGTTTCCGCCAAGCGCTATATGAGCGACGCCGAAGTCGAGGCCATGATGGCGAGGGACGACGAGCCCGCCTATCACGGCTCGCGCGTTATAAGCCGAGGCAACATCCTAACGCCGGGCACCGTCTTTGCGTGGCTGCTGGTCGGAGTTCCGCTTGCCTGGGGCGTATGGGTGACGCTGCAAAAGGCCTGGATCCTTTTCTAATATGGGAGAGGGGAACCCCGGCGCGCCCGTTGCAACGGCGTTCCCTCTCCGATCCGCGTAAGCGGTGCTCCATCACAGGGTAACGGTGTAACCCCACAGTATGTCTTGTTTTGTTTGATGCGGTGCGCAGCCATTGGTGGCGCAGAGCAGCTCGTAGACGATCTGCATCTTGCCTTTCTTGCGGTCGCCCTTGTAGCCGAACGCAGCCAGATCGCAGCAGCGCCCCTCCACATAGCTTGAGGACACATCGGTGCAGCACCAGGCAGCCGCCTTCGAGATGCTCGCTTCTGACCGCGAATTGGTCGGCCAAAAACGGCCGCGCCTCATCCGCAACGTTCGACGCCCAAAAAGTCGTGCGGATCGCGAGCGGCCGACGATGCCGCGAAGCGGCGAAATGTCGACGGTCTGGACACGTCCGAAGGCTCGGCGAGCCGGCGCCGCAGAGTAACGCCCGCTTCTCATTTCAACATTCGGCGGGCGACGCCGCGGTCGGCGCCGGCTACTGCGATGGAGAGCCATTAACCGTTGGGAAAGAGCGCCGGATCGCTTGAAGCACCGTGATCAGCGGATCTCGGGGTTCGGCCATCTCTATGACGAAGTCCAGGTTTTCGGCCAACGAACTGAGTTCACGCGGGCTCGATCCACGCCTTCTGGCGCGTTGATAGCCCCTAATGACCTCATCCTTCAGTTTACTGACATTCTCGGTCGGGGCGCCGGTCGCCGAGCAGGCGGCGATCAAGCGCACGAGGTCAATGTCGGCGGCCGTGGCGCAATCCCAGAAATTGGGGCTTTTATCGAGTATCTTTTTCAAATCTTCCGCCTGATGCACTGCAGCAGTCTCAATATCCGCCACATCCGGGCATTCTGCTGCTTCATGGATGCGTTTGGCCATTAATTGCGCAGTGACCCAATTGGTCCACGCATAAGACTTGCCGGTTCTTTTGAAGGCTCCCCCGTATTGCGTCGCCATGTTCTCCAAAGCCTCGCAGCGTCTTTTCGACTCGGTCTCAATAAGGGCGAGGCGCTTATAGGATCCACCGAGCAGGTTGAAGCGCTCCGTGGTTTGTGCGTTCTGTTCAGCATCTGACAAGGCCTGCAGTTTATAACTTGTCAGCTGTTCCAGTTTAAGAATGGCGTCTTTGATGGTCCGGATGCATTGGCTGCGGAGATCTACAACATCGACAGATGGCTGTGCGCGACGCGTAAACCATTGCTCGGCGGCAAGCCGGACCTTGAAGTTAGACCATTGCTCGATCACGCGTAACGGACAGTTGCTCTTCTCTCCAGCGATCGCCTTTTCCAGCCATTCGATCGCCTTGGCCCAATCCCTGAGTTCTCCGTAGGCCAAACCGATCGCCCCAGCAACGTCGCTTCGATCGAGCCAGTTCTTCTCCGGCGTGCGGGCGAGGTAGCCAGAAATTTCCGTTCTCCATTGCGGCGTAGGGTCGTCGCCGTCGCCGGTCCGGCCAGATTGCATCCGCATCCTTTCGGTGAGGTTTTCCAGACTGGCGATCAATTCGCCGGGCGAATAATAAGCGCGCTCCTTTGCGCGAGGCGGAACGCCGCCCTCCTCGTAGAAGCGGAAACCAGGGTCGCCGTAGCATTGATAGGCGCCCCAGGTGTTAACGTCCGGGAACTGCGTCCATATCTCTTCGCGGGCGGCGCGTACGGCCTCGCCGAAGGTCTCCCCCCCAAGCATGCGGGCATAGAAGCTTTCAGCAAAGGCGCGCGCCGCGTCATCCTGGACGGCCCATCCGGCTGCGATGACAGCCTTGACGCCCATTTTGATGAATTGAACCCCAAGGTTTGCGGCAAGGTCGCTGAACTTGCGCTTGACGCCTCCCGTTTTGCCGAGATGACAGCAATTGATGAAAACAAGCTCGGGCGTCCAGCGCATCTGCTCCACGTCGCCGGGGGTCAGGAAAACATCCTCGCCGATGATCATTCCTGAAATAAGCTGTACGGAAGCAGGGCGTCTGCTATTCGTAGCTGTTTGAGCATCTGATTTCGCATCGGCCGGCGTTTCGGGTTCAAACACAAAATCGTGCGCCCCATGTCCCGCCAAATGGAGAATGCGCCAGGCTTGCTTATGCAGTCCCTGGATGATGGTCTTCGCCTCTTCGCCGATACAAGACGTAACGTTGTAGCCATATGTTTGAAGCAGGCTCGCCACCCGCTGCGTCTCTTCTCGGGCTCCAGGCAGATCGGGGAAGAGGTCCCACTTTGTGTCGGGATCTCCGACGACCAAGGCGGTTGCTGAGGCTGTGGAGGCGGGACGCGGCCGGAACTGAGTGGTTTTCAGCTGCCGCAGCATTCCCGCCAAAACCGCCGGCGGCCGTCCAGTCTTGCTCCAGCGATCCTCCAGCAGCTCCCACGGATAGCGCGCGGAAACCTCGTCGACAAGCAAGATGAGGTTGGTCTGGTGGGGGGCGAGCTCTTTGAGCCGGGTTGGAAGAAGCATTTCAAACAATGTCTTCCCGGCTTCGGCATTGCTGAGCGGAGAGTTCGACGCTTCTGCGATAAAGCCCTCGGCGAGCCGCAGTTGACCCGTCGCCTGAGTTACTTCGGCGCGCGCCCGGTCGGTCGATGTCACGAACCTGAGGCCCAGCGACCTGTTATCAAGTTTCTCCTCGACAACCTCCAGGGGATGCCACCAGCCTGGCGGCTCTTCGAAGCTCAAGCGGTAGAGCCGCCCCTCTCCCTCTTCAACAACCCGCGGCTCCCAGATCACTTTGCCGCTCAGGTCGGCGCCGGCTGCGAGCCGCTCAAGGGCCTTGGCGGCATTCAACGCGGCGTCTTCGTAGTACTCAATGAACTCGACGTGGTCGATCAGGACCTTTCCGCTCAGGTCTTTGTTTCCGAGGCGTTCGTTCGCCTGCATAGCGGCCCGAAGAATGCTTTCAATCGAGTCCTGCAGGCTGACGCCTCCCGTGCCGGAACCGACGAGGAGGCAGGAGACCGCGGCGGAGCGAACGCCGTCAGCAGGGCCGAAACGGTCGTCGTCGGCAGGCCATTGCATGATTTGCAGCGCGAACTCCAGCAACGCATCGCGCACCGAAGTCTGAAGCATGACGGCGGTCAATTCGCCGACTTGGCCCAGGCCAACCACGACCGCGCCGCTAGGCTTGGCCGCTTTGTCGTTATTGAAGAACAGCGCGTGTGTTCCTTGGCGTCCGGGGTACAGGTTAAGCGCCATACGCCGGGTGAGCGCGCCATCAAATCGGTCGTCGAGCGACTTTTCCGCGTTGATGATGACGTCGCCGCGATAATGACCAACGAGGACAGCATGCCGCGCGTAGGCGAGATCGCCATGGCGGATGCTGACTTTGATGGCGGGTGTGGCAGGTTCCTGCTGAGCGTCCGCCATCGGACGTCCCGGACCAAAGCCTACTGCGCGCAGATCGCGTTCGCTCGGGATGCAATCGGCGGGAGGAAGGTCTGGTATGATGAATTCCTCCGGCTTCCCGGCGGCGCGCGCCCCCGCCGGAGGGGTATCCGGCAGGAGCTTCGTGGCGCCGGTCGTCAGAAGATCGAGATAGCCGGGAAAAGCGCGTCTTTGTGTGCAAAGTTCGTCGTGAGCAGTGTTTTCGACATACCAGGTTGTGACCTTCGGCAAGAACCCGGACTTCCATGTAACCGTGCCGTCGCCTTCATGCACGCCCAGGAATTGCAGGCGCTTGCGGCCGCTGGAGAAAAATGAGTCATCCTCGACAATCCGGTAATCGGAGACAGTGACGTTCTGACAGCCGGCGACGTAGACGATGCTCATCCCGTCCAGCGGCGACTGCTTGAGCGCGGTCCATGTAGCGCGCGCGCGCTGGAGCAAGTCGCCTTCAGGGATGCTCCATTGCGCCGTCAAGTCCTGCTTGAGTTTGCTCCAAAAGGCGGCCTCGGAAAAATCCGGGCTGTCTCCGTCGAAGGGCAGCAGTTCCAGAAGACCGGGGAAGCTGCGAACGATGTCGATGAGTCCGTTCGTGTCATGAACTCGGTCGAGCAGTTGCAGCTTCGCCTCGGTAGGGTTGTGTCCCGTGAGCCAGCGCAGCGCCTCGTAGGAGCCAAGATTAGGCGTGCCGAGCATCATGATGCGGCTAGCGCCCAAATCCAGGCAGCGCCGCCAGAGCCGGGCGCCCTGGGTATCGCCCAGCATGGCGCGCACGACCAAGCCCCCCATGGAATGAGCCACGATACGAACGGGCTGGCGGTCGCGCTCTGCTTCTGGCAGGAGCGCGGCGAGTTTGTCCGTGAGCTTTTTGGCGGCGTCGAGGAGAGAGAGACGCCAGTCATAGGGGAAAACCTCCAGGCGGTGGCTTGCCGCCAGGAAGTCCAGCAGAGGGGCGTAGTAATCATCCAGCACATCTTTGGCCTCAGCGTCCCGCAGGCCGGGACGCAGCTGGCCCAGCTTGCCGAGAAAAATCGCACGGTAGTCGAGCCAGATCTTATCCTGGTCCACACTGATCGTGCTTCCCATGGTTCCCGGAAGCACAATGGCGAGAGGCTGCGGCGCAGCCGCCGCCCGACTCCGGCGCACCGCCTCACGCCAGCGTGGTTCTTCCTGCTTCGCCTCTTGAATGGGTCGAAAACCGCTTTCTTCGCCATCTTTGCGGGCCAGCCCGTTTCGAAGCCACTCGATGCTCTTCTTGTTGGTGAAATACTCGAAGTGATTAACGTCTGCGCCGTCATCCTGGAGGAACCGTGCATTCTCGCGCTTCAGCCCGCCGAACATTGAGCCCGTGTTCACCACGAGATCATGATCCGCGCCATAGAACCAGTTCGCCGCCAGGAGCTTGATCTGACTCCACAGAGAGTCGCCTTTGGTGTCGCCAGCGATGACGGAAAGATCGGCTTCGGTCACGAGGCTCGGATCTTGCAAGAGACGGGTCAGCGCCGAACCCGGCATCATGGCCTCAAGGCCCGGCAGAACGCGGGGGTCCGTGCGCTGCTTGGCGACTCCGAGTAAGAAGTCCGAAATATCGCTGAAAAAGCCGCTTCCCACCGCTTTCCCGGCCAGGAAATTCAGCACGGAGAAAAAGCGATCCAGGCGGCCCGAAGCCAGGGTCGTTCCGCGCGCGGGACAGGCGATGCGAACAAAACGCTCCACCGCGATCTTGCGCGCTTTCAAGGCGTCCAGCAGGTCTTTAAGCTTGGCAAGCTCAGCCTTGTAGGCTTCCTTCCGGTCCTTAATCGCGTCCGTGTCCAAGGGCGGCAGGCCAAGCTGTTGTGCGATCGTACGATCGACGTCGAAGAGTTTATCGAATTGCTCCGCCGAGGGTATAGGCTCGCAACCGCTCAGGCTCAGAAGTTCTCCGATGAGGCCGCCACGAGAGTGGCTGACCAGATGGAGCTTGGCGCCTTCTGGCAAACACTTGACCAGATCAAAGGCGTTGGTAAGTGGACTTTCAGTGAGCGTTCTGTGCTGGAATGCCAACACCCGATCTTCGTAAATCTTCTTCAGCGCATCGCGCGCAGCTTTTCCCTCACGATTGTCGTCCGCCCAGAGCTTGCCAAAACCGCCGCCGACGCTAGACGCCGTGCCGTGCAGGAAAACCAGCAACGGTTTCTCGCTGGAAAGCTTTCGGTCCGGCTTTTTCAGTTTGAAGCCGTCATCGAGCGAGCAGGAATACAGATCTGGCTGAAAACTGCCGAACTGCCTGTTTTCGGCCCAGCGACCGAGGGCTGCAGCAGTTTGTCCCTTGAGATCAACTCCGAAAATATCAAGCGTCTTGATGACGAGGCCTGCAAGGCCGCGCTCGCTGCCGGGAACTCCATCGCTCACACGCCGGGGCGTAAGCCGGTCGAACTCCCAAACCTGTCCTCCATCACGAGATAATGTTTGCCGGCCATGCTCGCGGATGAGGTCGTCGGCGCTGGTCCAGAGTTGGAAGCCGTTGTCCAAGGTGACGCAAACAACTTCGTCCGCTGCGACCTTCAATTCACTTGTGGCACCGTCGCGCGCGCGACCGGGCGTCAGGCGGCGCGCTTGAGTGACAGTCACTAATTCGGTCGCAGGGATTGGCCGCGTTTCGGCCTTGTGCCCAAGAATTGAGTATTGAAGCTGGCTCATGATGCGCTCGTATAGAAAAAGATAAGGCTGTGATCTGAGGACTCGATTGGAGCGTCGTCAACTCAATACAAAAAGACTTCCACCGCCAGAAAACATATCTCTATCTTCGGGCGGAGGGGATGCCTCGTGTTCCGTTCGCATTGCACACATTGAAGCCAGCGTGCATACGAACGCCGGATCCGGAATTGAACAGGCGGGCCGCCGAACTCCAGCAACTCTCAGCGGTGGTTCTTCGCGCCCACAAGACTTGGCGCAGCGTCAGTTCAGTGTGGGGGTGTACCGTTTAGCGCTTTCGGAGCGGAAAGACCGCATCATGCCAACCGGGCGAGCTGAGGCGATGGCGACCTTGATGCGCGGGACGACAGACCGCGCCCGCTTCCAGAGGCTCCCGGTATGGCGCCTTGGGCGGGCAGGCAGGGAGCCGCGCGCGCCCTGCAACTCCTTGCGTCCGCTCAAGGCGCTGCTGTCAGTCCGAAAGCAGTCCTGAGGAACAGCCCCGCGGCGTGCAAGCCTTCCGGATCGATGCCGTGGCCGAGGCCGGGCCGGATTTGCCATTGCACGGGCACGTCCACGGCTGCGAGCGCATTTCGGGCGTGGTGGATGGCTTTATAGGGAATGACTTCGTCGGCGGAGCCGTGAATGAGAAGGACAGGCGGCTTCACCTTTATTTCGGCTGCGAGACGCGCCGCTCCGGCAAGATGCCCGGAAAACCCCACGATGGCCGCCAGCGTTTCCGGCAGTCGCAAGCCTACTTGCAACGCCATCATCGTGCCCTGGCTGAAGCCCACAAGCGCCACGGATCGAAGGGGGAGCTGCGCCTTCCTGACTTCTTCGAGGACGAACGCCGCAAGGCCGGGATGCGCTCTGCGCACCCCCTCCTCCCACTCGCTCTCGTTTCGCGTTTCGAGACCGAACCACTGCCTCCCCCCAAAAAACTGGCCCGGCAGGGCTTCTGGCGCGTGCGGCGAAATGAAGGCCGCGTCCGGCAGATAGCTCGCCCACGCCTCTCCAAGCCCGATGAGATCATTCCCATCCGCGCCATAGCCGTGGAGGAGAATCACAAACTGTTTCGGCGCGCCGCCCGATGAAGGCGCAAGGCGTGGGCCGTCAATTTGAACCGCCATCAAAATCTCTCTGTGATTTGCACGAACTCATATCGATCCCCGATATATCGATCCCCGATATATATTGTCTCCTGGCCGGGATCATTGACTAGCCGCCTCGGAGGGCGTCAGCGCCTTGATCGCAAGCGCATGCACGGTCCCTGCAAGTTCCTCCTTCAGCGCTGCGTTCACGTCCCGGTGCCGCTCCACGCGACTTTTCCCTTCGAAATGAGTGGATACAACCCGGACGCGAAAGTGTGTTTCTCCTGTCACTCGGCCGAGATGATCGCGAGTTCCTGCATGCCCGGCATGCTTGCCGGACTCGTTTTCCACGATCAATTCCTGGGGCGAAAACGCTTTCGTGAGCTTTTCCCAGATAGATTTTTCAACGGACATCCAACCTCCTGGCGTGACGGCGGAATGAGTTACACTTCGCCAATTTACGGAGCAAGATTTCGGGTTCTGTCAAGACCTTGTAAGGGGGCGCTCGCCGCCGCATACTACGGCGGACGGCGCTTCGAACCGAAGCGCATTCGTTTGGGAAGCCATTCGTGAAACTGGATTCGAAATATTTCGATAGCATTCGTGTAACCCGCGGACGGGGCCGCGCGCAGGCCGAAAAGCAAGCGAAGAGCGCGCCGCAGTGCCAGTGGCGTAACTGCACAAAGCGCGGGCTTCACCGTGCGCCGAAAGGGCGCGACAACGAAGGAGAATATTTCTATTTCTGCCGCGAGCATGTTTCGGAATACAACAAGTCGTACAATTACTTCGCTGGGATGAACGAAAGCGAAGTCATCGACTTTCAGAAGGCCGGAGTCACGGGCCATCGGCCCACATGGTCGATGGGCGTGCACGCAAGCGATCCCGACGGCTGGGGGACTCTGAAGCAGGCGCGCGATGCAGGCGCAGTCAAAGATCCGTTCGAGGTGCTGAAAGGCATCCGCGGCCGCGGCAACGAAAATGTGAACCCAGCGAGCGCCAAGCGCCGCATGATTTCAAGCGGCGCCAAGAAGCATCTGCAAGCCCTCAATCTTGACGAGAACGCGTCGCCCGACGAAATTAAAGTCAAGTTCAAAGCGCTTGTCAAACTGCATCATCCCGATCACAACGGCGGGGATCGCAGCTCCGAAGAACGCTTCCGCGAAGTCCTTGCCGCCTATAACTATCTCAAGCAGGCGGGCCTGGTTCGATAAGAAGCCTGAGAGACGCTCTGGGCCAAGCGAAACGCAAGAAAACCCCGAGGGGAATTAATGATAAATGGTGAGCCCGGCCGGGCCGGCCTGCCCGACATGAAAGTGTCCGTCCGGCAGGTGTTCGGCATCGATTCCGCCATGGAGGTTCCTGCCTATTCGCAATCAAGCGAGTATGTGCCGGAGTTTGATCCGGACTATCTCTTCAATAAGGATACGACGCTCGCGATCCTGGCCGGCTTCGCCCATAACCGCCGTGTGATGATCCAGGGCTATCACGGCACCGGGAAATCGACCCATATCGAGCAGGTTGCGGCAAGGCTGAATTGGCCCTGCGTCCGCATCAATCTCGACAGTCATGTGAGCCGGATCGACCTTGTGGGAAAGGACGCCATCGTCATCCGCGAGGGCCAGCAGATCACGGAATTCCGCGAAGGAATCCTGCCCTGGGCTCTTCAATCGAACACCGCGCTTGTGTTCGACGAATATGATGCGGGCCGCCCCGATGTGATGTTCGTGATCCAGCGCGTGCTTGAGGTAGCCGGCAAGCTGACGCTGCTTGATCAAAGCCGGGTTATTCACCCGCATCCGGCTTTCAGGCTTTTTGCGACGACGAACACCATCGGCCTTGGCGACACCTCCGGCCTCTATCACGGCACGCAGCAGATCAACCAGGGCCAGATGGACCGCTGGTCGATTGTGGTCACGCTCAATTACCTTCCCTACCAGGACGAAGTGAACATCGTGCTCGCCAAGGCGAAGGGTTATCAGACCGAGCAGGGACGGCGCCTCGTCGGCAACATGGTCAGGGTCGCCGAACTCACGCGCACCGCCTTCGTCAATGGCGACCTGTCAACGGTCATGAGCCCGCGGACGGTGATAACCTGGGCCGAGAACGCCAACATCTTCGGCGATATTGGGTTCGCGTTCACCTTGAGCTTCCTCAACAAGTGCGACGAACTTGAGCGCGGGCTGGTCGCCGAGTTTTATCAGCGCTGCTTCGGCGAGGAGTTGAAGCAATCGACGGCTCACATTGCGCTCGCGTAAGGATTGGAAAACGGACACATGACCGAACGCAAAACCTATCGCGGCGTCTGCCATTGCGGGGCGGTTGCATGGGAGGCGGACATCGCGCTCAGCGAGGTCGCAGCCTGCAATTGCTCGCGCTGCTCCAAACTCGGCTGGCTCTTGACCTTCATCCCGGCGGCCGACTTCCGCCTGAAGTCGGGCGAGGGGAAGCTCAAAGACTATTTATTTAACAAGCGCGCCATCCATCATCTTTTCTGCACCGAATGCGGCATCGAGTCCTTTGCGCGCGGCGCCGGGCCGGACGGGAAGGAAATGGTGGCTGTGAATGTACGCTGCCTCGAAGGGGTGGATCCGGGGGCGCTGCCAGTCCGCCACGTCGACGGAGCGTCTTTATAGCCGAACAATCGAGCCCCTCGGGCGAGTAGACATTCGCCCGGCTCCAGGAAGAACCGAAGCCGATGCCGACCGCTGCGAAAAAGAAGCCTGATCCGCTGACGCCCTTCAAGCGCGCGCTCTCGCTTGCGACGCGGACGCTCGCAGAAAACAAGTCGGTGAATGTCGTTTTCGGACCCGAGACGCCGGGCTTTGACGGCAAGACGATCCGCCTGCCCCAGCCGAGCCGCGCCGTAAGCCGCAAGGAAGTCGCCGTCATCCGGGGCTTCGCCGATTCGATAGCGCTCCTGATTTCACACCACGACACGGGCCTGCACGCCTCGCTTTCGCCTCCGACCGGCGAGGCCAAGGCCGCCTTCGACGCCGTCGAACGAGCGCGTGTGGAGGCTCTGGGCTCCCTTCGCATGCGCGGCGTGGCCAAGAACCTCAATGCGAAACTTGCGAACCAGTATGAGCGCCTGCCCGACAAGGACATCGACCGCCAGAGCGCGCCGATGGAGGACGCGTTGGCGCTGATGGTGCGCGAAAGGCTGACCGGCGCCAAACCGCCGCGCGGCGCGAACGCCATCGTCGATGTCTGGCGCGAGTGGATTGAAGGCCGCGCCGGCTCCATTCTTCAGCGCATGGACGGCGCGCTCGACGATCAGGCCGCTTTCGGGAAGCTCATGCGCGATGTCCTCGTCGCGCTCGAACTGATGGAAGGCCCGCTCGAAGACGCGCAACAGAGCGAAAAAAACGAGGCGGACGAGAAAGAAGACGCTCCCGGCCAAGGCTCCGAAGAGGAGAAAGAGGAAAAGGCGGAGCAAAGCGAGGCCGAAAACGAGGAGGCGGAAGGTTCCGAAGGCGATCAGGAAAGCGAACCGTCGCAGGTGGTCGAGAAGGAATATACCCCCGGCGAACAGGACGGCCGGGAGCAGCCCTACGCTCCGCCCCGGCGGCCAAATACATCCGTCTTCGAGAACCCTGAGAATTTCGGCTATCACGTCTTCTCGCGCCAATATGACGAGTTCACAAGCGCCGAGGCCTTGTGCGATGTCGACGAGCTTGAACGGCTCCGCAGCTTCCTCGACAAACAGCTTTCCCTTTTGCATGTGGCTGTCAGCCGGCTTGCGAACCGCCTCCAGCGCCGCCTCATGGCGCAGCAGAACCGCGCCTGGGATTTCGATCTCGACGAAGGGCTGCTCGATACCGCGCGACTGTCGCGCGTCGTCACCGACCGCTTCCACCCGCTCTCCTTCAAGATGGAGCGCGACACCACCTTCCGCGATACCTGCGTCACGCTGCTGCTTGACAATTCGGGGTCCATGCGCGGCCGCCCTATCATGGTCGCGGCGTGCTGCGCCGACATCCTCGCCCGCACGCTGGAGCGCTGCGGCGTGAAGGTCGAAATTCTCGGCTTCACCACGCGGCAGTGGAAGGGCGGCCAGGCGCGCGAACAATGGCTCGCGGCAGGCAAGCCCGCCAATCCGGGCCGCCTCAACGATTTGCGCCATATCGTCTACAAATCCGCCGATATGCCCTGGCGGCGCGCGCGGCGCAATCTCGGCCTCATGATGCGCGAGGGGCTCCTCAAGGAAAACATCGACGGTGAGGCGCTAGCCTGGGCGCATGCGCGCTTGTTGGCCAGGCCCGAGCAGCGCCGCATCATCATGATGATTTCCGACGGCGCGCCGGTCGATGACTCGACGCTCTCGGTTAACTCCGGCGTCTATCTCGAAAAACACCTGCGGCAGGTCATCCACGAGATCGAAAATCATTCTCCGGTGGAGTTGATCGCCGTCGGCATCGGCCACGACGTCACCCGCTACTACGCCCGCGCCGTAACCATTAGCGACGCTGAAGAGCTTGCGGGCGCCATGACGGAGAAGCTTGCGGAGTTGTTCAGCGAGCCGGGCAAAGGCAGCCCACGCCCGCCGAAGCGCGGGCTGCATTAGGCGCGCGCGCTTGCTGTGCTCCTTGGGCGAGCGCCTTCGCGCGTTCGATATCGCGCCGTTGCGTTGAAGGCGGGTTGATCTAGCAATTCTGGCTGTTGCGGCGGTCCCGGAGGAAGTTGAAGAACTCAACGCCTTCGCGCAATCGCCGCTTCATCATGGTTGGGCTTCTCACCATCTCGGACACGATCGAGGCGATCTTCGGCGCCCGCAGATAGAAGCGCTTGTAGAAGTCCTCCACCGAATTGAAGATCTCGGTGTGACTGAGGTGCGGGTAGCTCAAGGGCGCGAGTTGCACGCCGTTCCCGTTCACGAAGTCGATGCCGTCCTCTCTGAGCCATCCCTCCTCAAGCGCCTGCTTGTAGAGATGCGTGCCCGGATAGGGCGCCGCGAGCGACACCTGAAGCGTATGGGGATTGATCTCCTGCGCAAAGCGGATCGTCTCCTCCATCGTCTCCTTGGTCTCGCCCGGCAGGCCGAGGATGAAGGTGCCGTGGATCGCAATGCCAAGCTCGTGGCAGTCCTTGGTGAAGCGGCGCGCGACGTCGACCAGCATTCCCTTCTTGATGTTGTGCAGGATTTGCTGGTTGCCGCTCTCATAGCCGACGAGAAGCAGGCGAAGCCCGTTGTCCTTCAAGACTTTCAGCGTCTCTCGCGGCACATTCGCCTTGGCGTTGCACGACCATGTGATGTTGAGCTTGCCCAACTCGCGGGCGATGGCCTCTGCGCGGGCCGGATCGTCCGTGAAGGTGTCGTCGTCGAAGAAGACCTCTTTAACTTGCGGGAACGCGGCCTTGGCCCAGCGCATCTCCTCGACGACATGGCCGACGCTGCGCGTCCTGTACCGATGCCCTCCAACGGTTTGGGGCCACAGGCAGAAGGTGCAACGCGATTTGCATCCCCGCCCGGTGTAAAGCGAGAGATAGGGGTGTTTCAGATAGCCGATGAAGTACTTCTCGATCGTCAGATCGCGCTTATAGACCGGCGTCACAAAGGGCAGTTGATCCATGTCTTCTAGGATGGGCCGATCCTCGTTGTGGACGATCTGCCCGTCCGCATTGCGATAGGAAAGGCCCTTGATGCTTTTCCAATCGCGGCCTTCGGAAAGCTCCTTGACCGTAAAGTCGAACTCTTCCCGCGCCACGAAGTCGAGCGCCCGCGACGCCTTCAGGCTCCCGTCGGGATCGACGGCGACTTTTGCGCCGATGAGGCCGACTTTGAGATCGGGCTTCGCCGCCTTCAGCGCCTCGACAACCTTCAAATCAACCGGGAAGGACGGCGTGGAGGTATGGCAGATCACGGCGTCGAAATTCTTTACCTCGCGCACGACCTCCTCAAGGCTTGTTCCGTGCGGCGGCGCATCGATAAGCTTGCCCTGAGGCGCCATGGCCGCCGCCTGCGCAAGCCAGGTCGGATACCAAAACGAGCGGATTTCGCGCCGCGCCTGATAGCGGGACCCCGCGCCGCCGTCGAACCCATCGAAAGAAGGGGCCTGCAAAAACAGAACGTTCATCGGGATCTCCTAGCGGGAAGAGCGAGCCTGCCGTCGCCGAGCAAGGTGTAGCTCGCGTTTTTCCAGGAAACGCTTGCGCCGAAAAAACTCCAGACAAAGACGCCAAAAGCGATCAAATCCGTAAGCGGCGTCAGCCAATAGTTCCGCCGCGGGATCTCGAAGGATCGCCCCACGGCTTTCAGCAACCCAATTCGCAAAGCAAGAGCCAAAGCGGCCAGAGCCAGGCAAGACAGACTGCCCGCCGCGACGCCCAACAGCGCCAGCCCGAAAGGATGCGCGATGGTCGAGCCGAGGTGGCCGGGCAAATCGATGGAGCGGATGGTGCGCGCCCAGCGAAGCTGGTGGCTGAGGAGATCGCCGAGGCTTTCCTCATGGCAGACATGGCCCACGCGGGCTGGACCGATCTCGACGGAGAAGCCAGCCTTTCGCACCGCCGCTCCGATTGCGTAGTCGTCGGCCAATTGATCCGCGAAGGCCTCGAAGCCGCCGATCCGCGCAAACGCCTCGCGGTTGAGCGCAATCGTCGAACCGAAGCAAGGCTTCGCCAATCCAAGCGCCATGCCTGTCATGACGCTCGGCAGAAAGTGCGTATTGATCCATGCAGCGGCGAGCCGCGACCACACCGGGCCTGCCAATTCGCCATAATAAAGAACGCTGCCCGCGCCCGCGCCGGGCTTCTGCAATAGGGCGACCGCCTGCTCCAGATAATCGGGCGGCGCCAGAATGTCGCTGTCCGCCGCGATCAGCATGTCATGCTTTGCGGCGGCGCTCATGTTGATGAGGTTCGAGATTTTGGCGTTGGCGCCATGCCCCGTCGCATCGACCGTTATGGCGATATCCAGCGCGGGAAACTTCTCTTTGAGGCTTTTCGCGACGGCGAGCGCCGGATCGCGCGCGTCCTGGATTCCGAAGATGATCTGGATCGGGCCGGAATAGTCCTGGACGCAAAAGGAGGTCAGGCATTCGGCAAGCCGCGGCTCGGCGCCATGAAGCGGCTTCAGAATGGTGACCGGCTCGGCGCGGGGCTGGGCCTTCTGTTTCGGCTTCCGATAAAGAACGATGAAAATCGCCGCCAGTAGATAGACGCAGCCAAGGCTCGCAAAGATCGCACAGATGCCGGAGATTGCTGACGCCACGATCGCAGCCTCAACAGATAGCCGCTGGCGAAGCCGCCGCGAACTTGTTATGGGGCTGAATCCCGTATCCGCCTGAAAGGCTCAAAAACCGCTCCGTCATTTCCACCGTGCAAGGGGCCGCCGCGCCTCTTTCGCGCTCGGAATGCCCAGACGGACGCCGGCCGTAGCCGCGAGGAGTGCGCAAGATCGCCGCTTGAAGGTGACGACCAAAGCTATCAGGCTTTAGCGCTCTGACAAGGCTGGAGGCGGCTCCTTCCACAGCTGATGCCCAATTCAGAGCGCCGAGCGGTCAATCGCCCGCAAAAAGATCTCGCCGAGGCGTCCCCTCACGCAGCGCCGGACAACGAAGGTGCGGAACTTTTCTCATTTGGATGAACTTAAGCCCGACACGGATACAAATCGGGAGAACAAAATGCTTAAAGGGCAAACAAAGGCCAAACTATTGCTGTGGTCCAGCGCGAGCTTGCTGGCTATCAGCATAGCGGCGCCCGCTGTCTCATTCGCTCAGCAGAACGACCCTGCCGCCACGGCGTTTCAGAGCAACATCGCAGCTCCATTGAATACTCTGAACGACGCCCAAAAGAAATACGCTGAAGTGTCGGGCATGGTCTCGGAGATGTACCAGTATGGTCTTCCGGTCCGAGAAAAGGCCGCGCAGGCGCTGGAACAGATCAAGTCAGACGTGCGTCAGGTTCAGAGCTCGAACAAGGCGCCCCAGGACTTGTTGCAGAACACCGCCATCGCCATTGATGAAGCTCAGACCGCACTGACGACCGACAGCGCGCAAGCCATCGCATGGTCGCTGGAGACGGTTGGGCTGCAGGTCAAGGCGATCGAGGCGCAGCTTACGGGGCAGAATCCGCCGGCCGTGACTGCATCGCAAGAGCGTCCCACCGGCAATGGCGGCGGCACGCGGGCTCCGCAACAAGCTTCGACGGGCGGAACTGCCGAGCAGCGAGGGCCAAGGGTCGCCGAGGCCGAGCATCAAACCGGGGTCACGCCTCAAACGCCCCAAGGTCCGAATTCGAACGTCGAAACCCGGATAAGCAATGAGCGGGGCCAGAACGGGCCCATGCAGCAGGCTGCGCCCGAGCAGCCGATGCAGCAAAGCGCCCAGGCGCAGCCTGCCGGACAGCCCGGCCAGACATCGCAACAGCCCATCGGCTCGAAGGCGCCGAGCGCTGCGGACAATCAGCCCGTTCCGCAGCAGAATGCTCTCGCCTCGATGAAACCCAACGATGTCGTGGGCAAGCAGCTATATGATCGCAACGGCAATGCGATCGCAATGATCCAGGACGCGAAGGTGGGGCCGGACGGCAAAATCCAGGCCGTTGGAGTCGACGTCGGCGGCTTCCTCGGCATCGGCTCGAGACACGTCGACGTTCCGGCCGACACGATCCAAGTCAAAGGAAACCAGATCACCTCGTCGATGGGCTCCGAGCAAATTCGCAATCTGCCGCACGACTAAGCGGGCTCCCAACCGCCATCCCGGCCAAGCGAAGCGAGCCGGGATCGTGAAGAAGGAGACGCTTCAATTTGTTACGATCCCGGATAAGGGTTGCGCCTTTCCGGGATTATGACAGAAGCGAAGGTCTGTCGGCGAACGCTTCGTTTGGCTGGGGACGAGGCGCAGCGGCAGGCTGACAAGGCCGCGGCGCGACGCTAGGGTTCGCGCGAGTCCAATGCATCCGGGGCAGCCGCGATGCCGTCATGATGGTGTCGAGTGAGCGATCTCTTCCAGTTCCACGAAGCGGCCCTGCCTTGGAATAGCGAACCGGAGGTCTCATCTCCGGCTCGGATGACTTTGCCTAAAACAGACAGCGCCACGCTCGTCGCGCCCAAGGGCGACGACATAGGCGTGCTTTTCGTTCCGCTGGCCAGCCTGAAAGGGCTCGGGCCACGAGGCGAGGAGCTGTTGACGAAGCTTCTCGCAAAGCCCATGAACCCGCTTCGGGTCGCGGACGTTCTTTGGCATCTGCCGAACGGCTATCTCGACAGGCGGCTGACGCCGTCCATTATCGAGGCCGCGCCCGGAGCCGTCACGACGCTCGTCGTCAATCCCGTCCGCTACAACGCCCCGCCAAAGGGCTCGGCGCGCGCGCCGTTGCGCGTCGTTTGCGAGGATGAGAGCGCGACTTTGGACGTGGTGTTCTTCCACGGCGACCGCGGCGCGATCCGGCGTCTTTTGCCGCTCAACGAGCTTCGTATCGTATCGGGCCGCGTCGAGCGCTACGGCTCGCGCCTGCAGATGACGCATCCCGATTACATCCTTCCGCCTTCCGAGCGGGCGAAGCTTCCCGCCATCGAGCCGGTCTATCCCCTCACGCTGGGCCTTACGCAAAAACTTCTGCACCGCGTCATCGAGGATGCCCTGACGAGGCTGCCCGACCTGCCGGAGTGGCTGGACGCTTCTCTTTTGCAATCGGAGGGCTGGCCGTCCTTCTGGCAGGCGCTCAACATCCTGCACCGCCCGCAGTCGCCGGCAGACCTTTCACTGTGGCCGAAGGCGCGCGAGCGGCTCGCTTTCGACGAGGTGTTTTCCGCGCAACTCGCTATCGCGCTTGTCCGGCGCAGCTCCCGGCAGCTTGCCGGGCGCTCGCTTGCAGGCGACGGCCATCTCGGGCAACGCATGCGAAGCGCCCTGCCCTACTTTCTCACCCGCTCGCAAGAACAGGCGCTGGCCGAGATCAAGGCCGACATGCTCGCCTCGCGCCGCATGCTGAGGCTTCTGCAGGGCGACGTGGGCAGCGGAAAGACGGTGGTCGCAGCACTCGCCATGTCGGCGGCGGTCGAGGCCGGCGCGCAGGCGGCCATCATGGCGCCGACCGACGTTCTGGCGCGGCAGCACCTGGAGACCATGAAACCCTTGTGCGAAGCGGCCGGGATCAGGCTCGGCTACCTTTCGGGACGCGAGCAGGGCAAGACCCGCAGCCTTCTTCTGGAGCAACTCGCCTCGGGCAAAATCCAGATCATGGTCGGCACGCACGCGCTGTTCCAGCCCGATGTCGTCTTCCACGATCTGGGCCTCGCCGTGGTCGACGAGCAGCACCGGTTCGGGGTGGCGCAGCGCTTAGCGTTGCAGGAGAAGGCAAAGGCGGGCGACGCGGACATTCTCGTCATGACGGCGACGCCGATCCCGCGCACGCTGCTCCTGTCGCTGCACGGCGACCTCGATGTCTCGCAGCTGACCGAGAAGCCCGCAGGCCGAAAGCCGGTGGCGACGCGGGCCGTTCCGCAGGATCGCCTTGAGGACATCGTGGAAGGCTTGCGGCGCGCCTTGCGGGAGGGAGCGCAGGTCTACTGGGTGTGCCCCGCCGTGGAAAGCGAAACGGCGCGCGAGATGACCGCCGCCGAGGAACGCGCCGCCCACCTGCGCCAAATCTTCGGGGAGCGGGTCGGTCTGGTTCACGGCAAGCTTTCAGGGGCGGAGAAGGACGCGGCCATCGCCGCGTTTTCGGCGAGCGAAACCACGATCCTCGTGGCGACGACCGTGATTGAGGTTGGCGTCAACGTGCCCTCGGCGACCGTGATGATCATCGAGAACGCGGAGATGTTCGGCCTCGCCCAGCTTCATCAATTGCGCGGCCGCGTCGGGCGGGGGGCGGCGCAATCCTCCTGCGTGCTGCTCTACAAGCCCCCGCTGTCGGAAACGGCGAAGTCGCGGCTCGATATCCTGCGGCAGGTCGAGGATGGGTTTGTGATCGCCGAGGAGGACCTGCGGCTGCGCGGCGGGGGCGAGGTTCTGGGGCCGCGCCAGAGCGGCGATCCGGGCTTCCGCCTCGCGCAATGGCCGCAGGCCGCGCCCCTCATCGATCGCGCCACCGATCTCGCCCGATACCTGCTTGTCCGCGACCCGCACCTGAACTCCGCGCAGGGCCTCGCCGCCAAGCGTTGCCTCGCGCTCTTCGAGCGCGACGACGCCATGCGGCTTTTGCAGGCGGGATAGGTTGGGACGCCGCGCGTTCGCGAAGGGCGGTCAATGGTGAAAGAACATTGAAGATTGGTTTCGTTTGGTAAAACGGCCCTATCTATATATATAAGTATTTAATCGAGTTAAGCAAACATTCTTGGGTTCGCCAACGAATGCCTCCGTATTGCGCGGTCCCCTGAGACGCCCACATGCGGCCTATGGGTCGATTCCTGACGTTCCGGTTTTCTCGCTATCCCATGGGCGGCAATTCAGGGAGGGCCTGACCCCGCCGCTCATTTCAAACCCGATCAGCCCACTTTAATTGCCCGGACCTCGGCTGCGCGCTCATCGACCGGGATCATGGGAAGTTCGTCTTGGCTCTTAACCGGCAAATGACGGAGGTGATCCATGATCGCCTGCCATTCCTTGATCTCCCGGACAGCGCCTTTCTCCGTCACGGTGCGGATGCTGCGCTCATCCACACTGCCCGGCGGCGGCAACAGGTAGGGCGTGTCATGGCGAGGATCGTCGAGCGCCTCGACCTTCGACTTCAGGGGTTGTCCGTCCTTGTTCTTGGGGACAAGCGCCAGCTGGCCCTTGGTGTACTTCGGGATAGCGGCAAGGATCATGCCCAGCATTAGGGGACACGTGAGGCTATACAAGCGCCCGTCTTTCCCGGTGATGTCGATCGCGCTGTAACCGCGATCGAGGTCTCCCATCTCGATGGCGGTGACGACGTCGAATTGCGGGCGCGACGGGTCGTAGCGGAAACGCATGCCGGAGGTGCGGGGGAAATACTCGCCGGGGTGGGCCGGATTATCCACGAGGAAAAACTCAAGCAGATTTTTCAGCTCCTGGCCGGTGAAGTAGCCCGTAACAAGGGTGCTGCCGGCTGTTGGGTCCAGGACACCAGCGCCGAGCGGCGCTACGGCGAACACGTCGTAAACGGTTTGCACGCCTGACTTACCCCGGATAAAGCCGGAGCGCATCATGCCGTTGGCGGTGAACCCCATGTCTGCTTTCGTGGCCTCCCTGAACGCGTCGGTGCAGAGATTGGCAAGGATGGTGCTGGCCGCGATGTCGGTGAAGGTGTTGGGAATGTCGTGCGGCGCCACGGCCAGCGGCTGGTCGATGCTGTAACCGCGCGACGCGAACGCGACCTCGGTGACAGTCTTCTTGAACTTGTTGATTTCGCCTGAGATGGTCTGGTCGCCGGCAATGGTGTCGTCGATCGGGAAGAGCCGGTAGGACTCGACCGTCAGCTCGCCGCCGTCCAAGGTGATCACGAGTTCGCCGAGGTTCTGCCCATATTTTCCGGTTTGCACCACGGGTGTGCGGCCGTTGACGATGACCGGTTCATGCAGCTCGGTGTGGCTGTGGCCACCGACCACTACGTCGATGCCGGGCACGGCCTTGGCCAGGCGCACGTCCTCGCCATCCGTAAAACGTCCGTCCTTGCCTTGCTCCATGCCGCTATGGCTGAGCGCGATGATGACATCCACCTTCTCCGTTTCGCGGAGGAGCTTCACCATCTCCGTGGCGGTCTCGATAGGATCGGCGAACCTAACCGCACCGGCGCCGTCGGTATAGAACTGGGCTTCTTTGCCGAGAACTCCGAAAATGCCAAAGCGAATGCCGCCGCGCTCGATCACGAGAGTGCGGCGGATGATCCCCTCCTTGGCAAGGCGCTGAAGACCGGTCAACGTTGCGTCATCCGTAGAGAAGTTCGTGTTTGAGGCGACCACCGCCGGAACCTGGCCAGCCTTGACCGCGACCGCAATGGACTGGGCCGTGCCCTCCGGCCCGAGGTCGAAATCGTGGTTGCCGAAGGTGGTGGCGTCGCAGCCCATTCGCGACAGGAGCTGCAGCTCGCTGCCTGTCTCACGAGTGGCGGCGGCGAACGCGGTCCCCATGCTGTAGTCGCCAGCGTCGAGCACCAACACTGGCCCCTGATCTTTGCGCGCCTCTTTGCGCTTCGCGATCAATGTGGCCAGACGCGCGAAGCCGCCCCGGGTTTTGTCGTCGTTCAGGTCGCTCGGGGGAAATGAAGTGTAGTCCAGCGCCGGGCCCAGCCCGATCAGGTTCGAGTGGAGGTCATTGGTGTGCAGGATCGTAAAGGCCTTCTTCCCGTCCGCTGCGGCCTCGGATAGTCGGCCAAACAAGATCATGGCGCCGGCTGCCGCTGAGCCGGCCAAGACCTCCCGGCGAGAAGGTGTTTGGCTTGACATGAGGTGAGCAGCTCGTTTTCGGGATTGGGTTGTCATTGCTGTGGTGTCTTGTGTTCGATTGCGCCGCTTCCGCCCGGTTCTCGGTCAAGGCCCGGCCAACTGCCTTGACAAGTGGCCGGGAGCTTATCGACTTTGATTAATTTACTTTGCCGCCTGTGCCTGTCGTAATCGATTCCATCACTCGGTCGAGATTGAAGCTGCCGGGTTTCTGGCGGGGCGGGAACTCGCGGAAGCTCTGAAGCCAATTGGCGACAAAGCCCGCTGCAGGGGCAAAGGCGAACATGTGCTCGATATACCATTGCTGGTAGCCCATAGCATTTTCTTCTTCCGCCCGCTCGAACGGATCCATCCGCAGATTGGTGAGGAGCGGCGCGCGCAATTCCTCGAAGGGGTGCTGCCAGACCTTCAGACCCACGGCGTTCTGCTTCAGAAATGTGACTTTCCAGTCAGCGTAGCGCAACGCCGCGACACTGCCGTCATCGGTCCAATAAATGAAATCCTTGCGCGGCCACTCGCCTTCACCTTTTAGCGCGGGCATCAGGTTGTAGCCGTCCAGGTGAACCTTGAAGGTCTTGTCGCCAACCTGCTTGCCCTTCAGAAGCTCCTCTTTCACATTCGGTGAGCCCACCGCTGCAAGCAGCGTCGCCATCATGTCTTCGTGGGCTCCAATTTCATTATTGATCGTGCCTGGCTTAATCACGCCTGGCCAACGGATAAGCGTTGGCACACGGAAGCCGCCTTCCCAGTTCGTATTCTTCTCACTCTTGAACATGGTCGTGCCGCCGTCAGGCCAACTGAGGGTCTCCGCGCCGTTGTCGGACGAATACATGACAATGGTGTTGTCGCCGATGCCAAGCTCTTTCAGCTTCGCGAGCAACTGACCCACCATCGCGTCGTGTTCGGCCATGCCGTCTGCATAGACTCCCTGGCCTGTCTTGCCTTGGGACTCCGGCTTCAGGTGCGTGAAGACGTGCATGCGGGAGGAATTCCACCAGACAAAGAATGGCTTTTGGTCCTTTGCAGCCTTATCCATGAATTTGAGGGCCGAGGCGGTGACTTCCTCGTCCACCGTCTCCATGCGTTTCCTGGTCAGGGGGCCGGTGTCTTCGCACTTCTGCTTGCCCATCCTGCCGAAGCGCGGATCGACGGCCGGGTCGTCCTGATCTGTCGCGAAGCAGTGCAGCACGCCGCGCGGGCCGAACCTCGCCTTGAAGGCCGGGTCCTTCGGATAGTCGGCGTTCTCCGGTTCCTCCTCGGCGTTGAGGTGGTAGAGATTGCCGAGCCACTCATCGAACCCATGAACGGTGGGCAGCATGTCATTGCGGTCGCCCAGGTGGTTTTTGCCGAATTGGCCGGTGGCGTAGCCGAGCGGCTTCAGCAATTCGGCTATGGTCGGATCTTCCGGCTTCAGGCCTTCCGGAGCTCCGGGAAGGCCAACCTTGGTGAGGCCCGTACGGATCGGCGACTGCCCGGTGATGAACGCAGCGCGCCCTGCGGTGCAGCTCTGCTGACCGTACCAGTCCGTGAACAGCGCGCCTTCCTTGGCGATAGCGTCGATGTTGGGCGTCTTGTAACCCATCATGCCTTGATTGTAGGCGCTGATGTTGAAGCCTCCGATGTCGTCGCCCCATATGATCAGAATATTCGGTTTCTTCTGCGCCTGCGCCAATACCGGCGAAGTCGCCAGAAGCATGGGCAGCCCAAGACCGGCGAGAGCAATCAGGCCGGCAACCGCGGTAGACACGCGCATACTTAACCTCTCTTATTTCAACGATTGGAATCTGAGATGGGGCGTAAAAGCACCTTGGATGCTTTCTGATGTGGGTGAATTGCCGCGCTTTCAACGCAGAAGGAAGATTTGGCTGGTACGTAAGCGGCGTAAGCCAGCGGTCTTATTTCCCGGGGCGCCTGTTCGTACGTCCGCGCCGTCCCACCGCGGCATACAGCTACTCCCGCTTGTAGTCCACCTTCACCGTCTGAGGCTCAATTCGCGGTAGTCCGCAAAGCGATCCGAAAGCAGGCGCGCCGATTTAACAAAGTTTTTGATGCCGCTTCTTCCGCAGGCGGCCTAACCCGCCCATCCGTTGGTAAAGCCGGGATCGTTTGCTTTTAATGAATAATAAAGGAGCAAACGCATAGAAGACTCTCGTTTTGTGAGTAACTGGCGCGCAAGAGTAGAACGGCGCCAAGGAGGGGCGATGGCGACGGAACGGCAAATCGAGGCGAACCGCCTCAACGCGCAGCGCTGCACCGGCCCAAACACCCCCGAAGGCAAAGCCGTGGCGAGCCGCAACGCCGTCACTCACGGGCTGAGAAGCCATGACGGCCTCCTTCCCGGCGAGACGCTCGAAGACTTCTCCGATTTGCGCGCCCGCGTTTTCGCCGAGCTTGCGCCAGACAGCGCGATCGAGGGCGAACTCGCCGAGCGGATCGCCAGCCTCCTGTGGCGGCTGCGGCGCGTGCCCGCCTTCGAGGCCGCACTCCTCGCCTGGACGCACGCCTGCAAAGAGGAAGCGAACATTTTTGCGACGCCGGGCGAGGCGCATCTCACCCACTTTGGCGACGGCCGGCCCCGTCCCGCCAGCGCACGGAAACTCCTCGCCTTCGGGCGCTCTCTCGATGGTTTCCTCAAGGCGGGGTTGGGAGGCAAGCTCAACCGCTACGAAAACGCGCTGCAGCGTCAACTGTCGGCATTGATGCTCGACCTGAGGCGAATGCAGGCGCAGCGAACAGCGCAACGCTCGCCGGATGTTTGCATGGGAGCAGCCGCAATCGGAGGCGGCGGCGCTGTTCCGCGGCTTGCGTTCAGGGCGCCGGACGCCGCAAATGGCGAAGCCGAGCCTGCGCGCCCGAGGCGCCCTGTTGACTAAACGAAGGCTCCCAGGTTCGCCGTCGAGACCCACGACTTCCTCGCGGACGCCGGGCCATTCGCGGGAGGGAGAGGCGGCGCCATCGTCCCCACCCCTATCAGCACCCGGAGTGCGGCGGCGCGAACGCTCTGTGCTGCACACACAAAAAGAGCGCGGCTTGCCGCGCTCAAAAAAAGTCACATCAAAAATACTAGGCGATCTGGAGATTGCCCGCAGAAGTTTTGCCCGTGCGCCGATCCGTTTGGATGTCGAAGGAAACCTTCTGGCCCTCGACCAGCCCGCGCAGGCCCGCGCGCTCAAGCGCGCTCACATGGACAAAAACGTCCTTGCCGCCGTCGTCGGGCTGAATGAAGCCGTAGCCCTTTTGACTATTGTACCATTTCACCACACCCATATTCATGGGAAGTCCTTTCGCTAGAAGATAGGTACTGCGCCGCGCGAGCGGAACAGCGTATTTCGATGTTTGGAGAGAAGTAGGAACACGTGCGGCCTAGCGCGAAAAGCGAGGCGAAACGGCCCAATCGTCCGGCCAAATCGATGTAGGTAACATAAAGGCCGATCGATGCCGAGGCAACCTCAATTCAGCGCTGCTGCGACATGTCCTCAACTATTTGCATTGCTGGCGGCTAGGCATTTACTCCTTTCGGAATCGTCACGGCGCGGACCGTAAAGTTGGAAGGCGGAGAAGTAAACAACCGCCGCCGGATAAGGTTCCGCCTCGATTGCCGAATCAGCACAACCGGCCGCATTGACTGCGGCCTCACTATGGCGATCTGTTTTCTGGGGGTGTTTATTGCGTACTATTGAGCCGGCCCTATGAAGTCTCTGTTCGGCATATTTCACGCGTAACTCTTTGATGAACCGCGCTGCAACGGCTATCAAGACCATCATGGGCCGGGTCTATAAGTTTCGCGTCAGCCTTAATAAAGAGGGGCGCCGGTGTTAGCGATGGTCGGAAGCTGTGGCGCCGCTCGGCCAACGCAGGCTTCCAACGCAACGTGCATCGCTTATCGGACGGCAATAAGAGACTTCGTGACGCCAAAGGCTCTTTCCGAGATCAGCTTTGCGTCCGGAAATAAGAAGCCCATCTGATGTTTGTCGAGAAGCACAAAACTCTCGACCGCCTTCGTGGCCGCGGCAATGTCGCGAGCCTTTTGCCAGGTCGCGCACTTCCGCTTCATAACGATGCGGCAGCGTAACGGCTCGGGGAGCCAATGGAAGAAAGGAACCATCGTGTGTGGGTCCATCGGGAACCAGAAGTAGGGTGTCTGGATGAAATAACGCGGTGCAATTCGACGCACCTCTTCCGCCATCCTCCACATGTCGTCCCAACGCCCGACATGCTCGATGACAGAATTGGAGTGAACAACGTCAAACCCGAACCCATCAAGAGGGCTGAGGTCCCGGGCGTCTCCGACCAAACTCTTGATCTTCGGGTTGTTCGAGATGTCGGTGAATAAGTTCAATGTATAGACTTCTAACTTATCCCAGTCCAATCCGCGACCGAATGTGTCCCAAAAAACTGTCAGTCCACCGATATCCAATATCCGACAGAAATTCTTTTGATGGATTATGTCGTCGATGATTTCCCTGAAGATCTCAAATCGTTGTGCTCGAAACTTATTTTTAGGGCTATATGAATCAATGTTTAACATGTCCCCTCGCCTCGCCGCCGCCGGTCCCTGAACTAATCAGTTTCTAGCGTACCATTGAACCAAGGGCGTTGGGCGAAAAGCTATTTGGAAGGTTACCGACGTCGCGGCAAGAGATCTTTCTGGCCGCGTCTTAGCTCCCCTTTTCAAATACGCTCGCCGCTCCAAATGAAGGGCTAGCGGAGCGAGAGCGAACGCCAGACGCTGGCGAAGACCCGATCCGATTGGTTTCGCCTATATCCTGGAGGTAAAGCATGACTCCCGAAGAACGACAGCTTGTAAGCGCGCTCGCCCAGCGCGTCAAAAATGTTCCGCCTCAGCAAAAAGACCCCGAGGCCGAGCAATTCATCCGCCAGCTTACGACGGAAAGGCCCGATACGGCCTATATTCTGGCCCAGACGGTCATCATGCAGGATTTTGCGTTGAGAAACGCACAGTCCCAGATTGAAGAGATGCAGCGACAGTTGAGCCAGATGGCCCCTCCCGCGCAGGAACGGCCGGGCAGCTTCCTCGGCGGCCTGTTTGGCCGCTCGCAGTCGCCACAGCCCTCCACCGCCTCGTCTGGCAGCGTGCCGCGCGTCAATCCATGGGGACAACCCGACGCGCCGCCGCCCGGTTACGGCGCCGGCCCTGGCTATGGCTATGCTCCGCCACAACCGCAAGGCCCCGTCATGCAGCCGTCCCAGACCGGAGGCTTCCTCCGCGGCGCAGCCGGCACAGCGCTCGGCGTTGCAGGCGGAGCGCTCCTCTTCGAGGGCATCAATTCGATGTTTTCCGGCAATCACGGGTTGTCGACCAATGCTCTGTCGGGGATGGTTCCCCAGGACAGCCTCACCGAAACAACCATCGTGAACAACTACAATGACGCCCCCGGCCGCTCAGGCCGCGACAATCTCCAGCAGGCTGACTTCGGCGGCGGTAGCGGCAGCGGCGACGACTTCGGAGAAGACGACGCCGATTTCGGGGGAGATGACGATTTTGGAGGCGGCGGCGACGACGATTTCGCGTGATCGAATGGCGTGACGCTTACGGAGCGCAAGCAAGGCTCCGGAAGCGTCGCCCTCCAGCATGGTGGGCTGTCCCGCCGGCCTATTGCGAAGGTTCTTGCGCTTAGGACGCGGACACTTCAGAAGCAAGCTCGCCAAGGCGAGCTTGCGCGGGAGAGCAAAGAAAAGCTGGCGGCTCAAAGACCTGCACGTTATACGGCTACGCGTCGTGCTTCGGCCGGTCCTCCGCAATGCTTTGGCCGCTGGCCATGTAAGTGACAACCTCCGCGATGTTAGTGCAGTGATCGCCTATGCGCTCAACGTTTTTTGCACAAAAAAGAAGATGCGCTCCAAAGGCTATGGTCCTTGGATCCTCCATCATGTAAGTCAACAACTCGCGGAAAAGCGAGTTGTATTGCCGATCGATATCGTCATCGCGCATCCAGACCTTGTGGGCGAGTTCGGCATCCCGCTGCGCGTAGCTGTCGAGCACGCTCTTCAGTTGGAGCAACGCCATGTCACCCATGGTTCCGAGGCTCTTCGTCATCGGCGAAAGCCATGCCTTCTCGTCGAAGCTCGCAATCCGCTTTCCGATGTTCTTCGACATGTCGCCGATGCGCTCAAGATCGCCCGCGATGCGCATGGCGCCGACCACGTGGCGAAGGTCGTCGGCGACCGGCTGTCGCCTCGCGATGATGTGAACGGCGCAATCCTCTATCTCGCGCTGCGTGGCGTCGATGGCGGCGTCGCTGGCGATGGCTTGCCTTGCCTGCTCAGGGTCTGCGCGCGCGATTGCGCTCAGCGCCGTGGCCAGCTGATTCTCGGCCAGTCCGCCCATGCGCAGGATTTTGTTGTCGAGCGACTTGAGATCCTGGTCGTAAGAGGTGACGGTATGGGCGGTCATGTCCAGTCCCCTTCTGGCAATTGGATGTGCGCCCGCGGATCGATCACGCGAGACTCTTGCCGCAGACAATATCAAAGGCATAAGACAATAGCGCAACATTCGCTTTCGCGCACGCCCGCATCGGCGAAGCAACCTGTTTCGAACATGTCCATAGATCGCACGTGCCGGAAGGGCGCACTCAGGCTTTGCTCATAGGCTGCGCTTCGGCCGTGGTTGCGCCGGGCTTCTGCTATTCCGCCGCTGCCGAGGCGATGGCTCCATGGCAGTGCTTGAATTTTTTGCCGGAGCCGCAAGGGCAGAGTGAATTGCGCGAAACCTTGCCCCAGCTTTCCGGATTTTCCGGGTCGAGCGCCGGGCCGCGTCCTTTGCCTTGCTGCGTCTTGCCTGCCGCAGCGCCGCCGGCGGGTTTGCGAACCGGAGAGGGAGCGCCGTTTCCTTGTTTCGCCGCGGCGCGCCTCTCCTGCCTCGATCTTGGCGCGTCCTGCTCCTCGCCCTGAAATTCGTCTTCGCCGGTCATGGGATCGAAATGATGCGCCTGCATCTCCGGCAGCGGCATTTCGATGAAGTCTTCCGGCGCGCGGTGAGTCAGAACGACGTGCATAAGCTGTCCTGTCACGTCCCGCCGCAATCGGCCCAGCATGTGCTCGAACAGCTGGAACGCCTCGCTCTTGTATTCGTGCAATGGGTCGCGCTGCGCATAGCCGCGCAAGCCGACCGCCTGACGCAGATGCTCCAGGCTGACCAGATGCTCGCGCCAGAGATGATCGAGCGTTTGCAGAAGGATGGCCTTCTCCGCGTCGCGCATGGTATCCGGGCCGAGTTCCGCAGACTTACGGGCGGCCGCCTTGTTGGCCTCCTTCTGAAGGCGCTCCTCGATTTCCTGGTCCGCTATCCCTTCCTCTGCGGCCCACTCTTCGATCGGAAGGTCGACATCGAAAATTGCCTTGAATTCCTCGCGCAAACCTTTCACATCCCATTGCTCGGCGAACGCCTTGGCTGGGATATGCGCCGCGACAAGCTCCTGCACGACTTCCTGGCGCATGTCGGCGATGGTGTCCTCGACATTGTCGTCCTGCATGAGATCGATGCGCTGCTCGAACACAACTTTGCGCTGATCGTTCATCACATCGTCGAACTTCAGCACGTTCTTGCGCATGTCGAAGTTGCGCGCCTCGACCTTCTTCTGCGCGTTAGCAAGCGCCTTGTTGATCCAGGGATGCGCGATAGCTTCGCCGTCCTTAATGCCGAGCTTGCGCAAAACGAGATCCATGCGCTCGGCGCCAAAGATGCGCATGAGGTCGTCATCGAGCGAGAGATAGAACTTGGAAATGCCCGGGTCGCCCTGCCGTCCGGACCGGCCGCGAAGCTGGTTGTCGATGCGGCGGCTTTCGTGGCGTTCGGTGCCGATCACGGCTAACCCGCCAGCTTTGAGCGCCCGCTCCTTTTTCCCGTCGACATCGGCGGCGATTTTCGCGCGCTGCTCCTCAACTTCCTCGGGCGTCGGCGTTTGCCCCGCAGCGTCGCGCTCTCTTCTCCAATCGTCGAGCAGCATCGACGCGTTTCCGCCAAGCTGAATGTCCGTGCCGCGCCCCGCCATGTTGGTGGCGATCGTGACCGTGCCGGGGACGCCGGCCTGGGCGATAATGTGCGCCTCCTGCTCGTGGTAGCGAGCGTTCAGGACCTGATGCGGTATTTTCAGCGGTTTCAGCATCTCCGAGAGGGTCTCGGATTTCTCGATCGAAACCGTGCCGACGAGAATCGGCTGGCTGCGCTGGGCGCAGTCGCGGATTACATCGATGATCGCGTTGTATTTCTCTTTCGCTGTCCGATAGACCTCGTCGTCCCGGTCTTCCCGGATCATCGGCATGTTGGTCGGAACCTCGAGAACCTCGAGCTTGTAGATATCGAGGAACTCGCCGGCTTCCGTAAGCGCCGTGCCGGTCATGCCCGCAAGTTTGCCGTACAGGCGGAAGTAATTCTGGAAGGTGATCGAGGCGAGCGTCTGGTTTTCGGGCTGAACCTCCACGCCTTCCTTAGCTTCGAGCGCCTGATGGAGTCCTTCCGAATAGCGACGGCCTTCCATCATCCGCCCGGTGAATTCATCGACGATCATGACCTGACCCTTGCGGATCATATAGTCGCGATCCTTCAGGAACAACTTGTGCGCGCGAAGGGCCTGGGTCACGTGATGGACGATGCTGACATTCTCGACATCGTAGAGCCCGGTTTCGGGTTTCAGGAAGCCGGCCTGCTCCAGCATCTCCTCCATGCGCTGGTTGCCCTGCTCCGTCAGGGTGACGGTGCGCATCTTCTCATCCAGATCGAAGTCTTCTCTTTCAAGGCGCGGGATGAACTTGTCGATGGTGTTGTAGAGATCGGACTTGTCGTCGATGGCGCCCGAGATGATGAGCGGGGTGCGGGCCTCGTCGATCAGGATCGAGTCCACCTCGTCGACGATGGCGTAGGCGTGGCCCTGCAAGTCCCGCGGACGCCCGCCGAACTGCACCATCTCCGAAACGGTATACTTCATATTATCGCGCAGATAATCGAAGCCGAACTCATTGTTGGTGCCGTAGGTGATGTCGCAGGCATAGGCCTGACGCCGCTCGCTATCGTCAAGCTCATGCACGATGCAGCCGACGGAAAGGCCCAGAAACTTGTAAATCTCGCCCATCCACTCGGAGTTGCGCTTGGCGAGGTAATCGTTAACCGTGACGATGTGAACGCCTCGGGCGGGAAGGGCGTTGAGATATGCGGCCAGCGTGGCGACGAGCGTTTTGCCTTCGCCCGTTTTCATTTCGGCTATCTTGCCCTCATGCAGCACCATGCCGCCCACGAGTTGCACGTCGAAGTGACGCTGTCTTAGCGTCCGCTTCGCGCCCTCGCGCACTGTGGCGAAGGCTTCGTGCAGCAAATCCTCAAGGCTCTCGCCATCGGCGAGGCGCTTACGGTACTCAACCGTCTTGGCGCGCAGTTCCTCATCGGACAAGGCGGCGAACTGAGGCTCAAGCGCATTGATCGCCGGAACTCTCGCATTATAGCTTTTCAGGCGCCTGTCGTTCGAGCTGCCGAAGATCTTGGTTGCGAGTGCGCCAAGAGAAATCATGTTAGTCAGCCTCACTGCCTCTCTGAGAAAGACTTCGCTCTAAACAAGCGAACCGCCGCCAAAGCACCTTATCGTCTTGGCCGCAGCTTTTTCTCGGGGCTTTTCCGAAATCATTGCAGGGGGAAGCGTCCTTCCCCTCCTTGGCAGCAGACATAAGCAGACGCGTCCCCGCTGTCAACGCGGGCTTCGGGCGCGCGGGGCCAACAGTCAACAGGAATGGCGGGCCCTCACGACGCTGATGCGAGTAATCTCGCGGTTCGGCCTACGAATGGACGCCAGACAAAGGGGGCCTTTTCTGGGGGATAAACGGTAATTCTTGTCCGCTGACGGGCGCCATGGTCGCCGGCTTTTTCGACCCCTTCGCCAAACGCTTCGCAAGCTTGGCGCTTGCTCAATTCGTTATTCTAACTCGATCCTGTGCTTGGCCAGAGAGGACGAGTCGCCGTTGCAAGCCCGTTCCAATCCGCGACTGCTTTCTCCGTGCGACTTCCTCCAGCCGCAGTTTGATCTATGCCGCGTTTCTCGAGTTCGACCGTTGGGCCGCCCGCGGACCGTATGCGCATGCATGGGCGATAACGAAATGAAACTTTCTTCCGGAGAAAGAAGGATATGACCTGGACCCAAATGGCCCTCCTTGCTTTTGCGCTGTCCAGCGCGCTCGCCATGCCGCATGCCGGCGCTGTGGATTTTTCCACAAACGCCACGAGTCCGGCGCCTTTACCGGCCGACGGCGTAATCGAGTCGCGCTATCCGGCGTCAACCGGAGAGACGGCCTACTACTTCGCCGCCGACCTCAAAGCCGGATCGCTTGCAAGCCAAGCCAGGGTCAAGGGCACGGACGCTCCGAAGCATTTGTGGCTCGCGGTGCTTGACCCATCAGGGAGCATGATCTCCGGCTACGAAGTGGATTTCGGGCTTTAACGACGACGGCGACGGCGTCCGCAACCTCGCCATCAATCACAGCGGGCGTTATACGATCCGCCTCACCGCCAAGGGGCCGGAGCTTGCCACATTCAGGGTCGAGTTGGGCGGAACCTCTTTTGCCGGCCATAAGCCAGCGCCAGCTGCGGGCGGCTATTCTAACTCGTTCCTCGACCCCACGCGCCTCCCCGCCGATGGCCTGATTTCCGGAACGTTTCCGGCGACAAGGCCGACCACAACCTATTATTTCGACGCGGACCTCAAGGCAGGCGTACTGATGAGCCAGCTCTCAATAGCGGCCAGGAAAGAGCTTGGGGGCACGAGGTGGATGGCGCTCGACATCCTCGGCCCAGACGGCGACCGGCTCGAAGGCGCGGGGCTTGAGCGCACCTTCGCCGCCAACAGCGAGGGAACCCACAATTTCGCGATCAACCACTCAGGCCATTACGTCATGCGCGTGAGCATTCGCGGCACGGAAGGCACAAAATACAAGATCGAACTCGGCGGCGACGCTCTCGCAGCCACTCAATGAGAGAGGCGCGCATGAGAAGAGCATCCCTGCCAATTCTCGGGTTCGTCGTTATCGCCGGGACGACGGCTTTCGCTGACGACCTCTCCCGTTCGCTGATGCGGCCGACCAAGCTCGACCCCGTCGCGACGATGGTGTCGGGCAAGCTTCCGGGCAATGCGGGCGCGACGAGCTTCTACATCGAAACGGAGTTGAGCGCCGGCAGCCTCATGACGCAGCTGCAAGTCGCGGCGCGCGGTCATGAGCGACGCCGGCTTACCCTGGAGCTTCTGAATGATAAAGCCGAGCGCGCCAACTCCGCCTCCATCACAGAGGGGTTCGCCGACAAAGACGAAACCACCAAGGCTTTTCCCATCAACCATTCCGGCCGTCACATCCTGAGGTTGACCGCCGACGGCGTCGAAACCGGGACATTCTGCGTTCTCTTCGGCGGCTCTTCGCTTCCCAAAGCGAATCCTCCCGCTTGTTCCGCGCCCCAGATCACGAAGGCGGAGCCTGAGCCGGTGCCGGAACCGATAGCGGAGCCGAAACCCGAACCTGTCGCCAGCGAACCGCCAAGGGCTGTCGAGGTTGTCGTCTCGCAATGCGAGGAGCGGCTGCGCGTCGGATCAGACTTCCTGTTCGACTTCGACCGCGCGGAACTACGCCCCGAGGCGGATCGGGCGCTCCTGGAGTTGTCGCAGCGCATTGCGGCCGCTCATAGACGCGCGATCGTGGAGGGGCACACCGATGCCAAAGGGACCGAGAGTTATAATCAGAGGCTCAGCGAGCGGCGCGCCAACGCCGTTCGGACCGCGCTTCTGAGCCGCGGAGCCTCGGATCAGAAGTCTTCTCGTGCACGGCTTTGGAAAGAGCCGCCCCATCGCGCCGAACGAGAATTTTGATGGCTCCGACAATCCTGAAGGGCGTCAGAAAAATCGCCGGGTCGAAGTTGTCATAAACACCTGCGATTAGCTTAGCTCGACTTGTCCATTTCAGGCGGCGAAACAAAAGGAATGGGTTTGCCTGCATCGACGCCGCGATCCCGAGAATCCTCCTCTCCGTCACGATCCTGATCGCGTTCTGCGGCGGCCTCGTCTTCATTTTGACGCAAGCGCTTGGGATCGACCCCTTGACGGCCTATCTCGCGGCAAACCCCGGCGGAATGGACTCCATCGCCATCATCGCGGCGTCAACGCCGGTCGACATGCCTTTCGTGATCGCGTTTCAAACCATCCGCTTCCTTATAATTGTCATGACGGGTCCTCAGCTTGCGCGGCTCGTCGCCCGACAGATGCAAGGGAGCGGCAGATATGATGAAAGCTGAGCGCAGGCGCCTCAAGCGTGGAGTGAGCTGATATGACGAAACCCAGGATCGGCATTGCGCTCGGCAGCGGGGGCGCGCGGATGGTGTCACATCGGGGCCTTGCGGGGGCTCGCTGAGGAAGGTCGAGCCGGATGTCGTTGCGGGCTGCTCCATGGGCGCGCTTGTTGGCGCGGCGTATATTGCAGGCAAGCTCGACGCGCTCGAAGAATGGGCCCGCAGCCTCAACTGGCGCAAAATGGCGGGCTTGCTCGATGTGAGCCTCGCAGGCGGCGGTCTCATCGAGGGCAAGCGCATCGTGAGCTTCCTCAATACGCTGCGCGAAGACGCCCCCATCGAGACCTTCCCGAAGCCGTTCACGGCCATCGCCAGCGATCTCGCCACGGGCCGCGAAATCTGGCTGCAGACAGGCTCGATCCTGAGCGCGGTCCGGGCGTCGATTGCGCTTCCCGGCATCCTGAGCCCGGTCAAGGTCGACGGCCGTTGGCTTCTCGATGGCGGCATGACCAATCCCGTCCCCTTTCGGCCTGCCGCGCCATGGGAGCCGACATCATCATCGCGGTTAATCCCCACGCCAATGTGCTCGGGCCGCGCCCCAGCCGCTTCGTCCAGAAGGAAGCATCGGGCGAATCCGCGGTCAGCCCCGATATCCTTGACAAGCTGTTCGGCTCCATTCCCGACGGCGTCAGCCGGAGCTTGAAATCGATTGCCCCCGGTTTCCTCACCTCGAAAAGCGGCGCCCCTGGCTATATCGAAGTTCTGTCAAGCTCCAGCGACATCATGACGACCCAGATCCTTCGCAGCCGGCTGGCGGGGGAGCCGCCTCACGTCATGATCAACCCGCAACTTGCACATATGTCCGTGCTCGAGTTCCACCGCGCTGCGGAGGCGATCGAGGAGGGGCGGCGGAGCGTGAACACCGTAATGCCTTTGCTACAGGAGTATCTTTCGTAGCGCGGCGGTTCTGCTTCCCTTTGCGGCCCGGATTTTCTGAGCCGGGATCTTAAGGAAAGCGCCTTCGGGATTCACGCGTATCCGCATCCACAAGCGATGCGCTCCAGAAATGGAACGCCGCTCCCATGGCGTTGGCGATGCGGGCGCACCGGCCGCTCAGGCGGCGTGCTTATGCGTGACGCACTTCTCGAAGGTCTCCGGATCGCCGACCAGCACAGTGGCGTGCTTGGGAGTCCATTTCATATCGAAGCCCAGGGCCAGCGCGCGGGCGGGCTTCTTGTCTGCGATCCAGAGGAGATAGATATAGCTCGCGTCCGGGTGATAGGATTTGGCGAGCCACATATGCGCCGGTTTGCCCCGGTCGCTGTACGTTTTCTCGAATTCCTTCTGGAGGCGGGCCACTTCGTCCCGACGGACGGCCTTAGCATAGGAGAACATGACAACAACCCTTAGCGATTTTCAACCTGAGATTTAGCCGATTCGCCCCACACGATCAGGTATCGCACCAGGTTATCCACGCAGATTTCTTGCGGAGAACGAAAGAGCCAGCGGTTCACCGGCCTGTGGCGGCCTTGTTAAGACATGCGTTTTAGGCTCATCGCGGAGCGAGCGCCAGCAAATTCCCACCGCGACGGCCGGGAACCGCGCGCCGCCCCCGGAGCACGCCCGTGAAGACCCACCGGAAAATCGCGCTCGTCCTTCTCGGCTATGTCGCCGCGGCGGGGATCGCCGCCGCCATCGACGATCGTCTTCACCCCTGGAGCGCGACGGAGGACGCCGGCATGGAAGCGGGCGGGGTCGTGCTGCATTTCCTGCTCTTGTTCGGGGTCCTCGCCATGGCGCCGACGGTGCTGGCCGTCCGGTTTGTGCGGCCCTATCCGAGCGCGTGGGACGCGGGCGTCAAGCTTTCCCAGTTCGCTGCGGCCACGGGCGCAGCGGCGCTGATAGTCTTCGCGCCCCTCCTGTCGTTGGGCCGGGCGGGCGGGAGCGCGCCGGAATGGGCGGCGCTGGCGATGCTGGTCGTCGGCCTGCGGCTGGTCGCGTCGCTGGCCCTGGCCGCGGTCGATCTCGCGGCGGCGCTGTTCGCTCCCAAGGCCGAGCATCGGGACAAATTCTTTGCAACCTGCCTCATCGAAGGCGCGGTCTTCGCCGTCGGCGTCTCGCTCTTCCTATACTGGCCGCGCCACATTTCGCCCTGACCCCGCCGCGAGCGCTTACTCTTCCTCGCATCCCTTCAGCCGCAGCCATTTCTCCGCATCCGCCGCCTTGTCCTCAAGCCCCATGGCGCGCCAAAGATCGCGCTCCTTGCGCCAGCACTCGCACATCTTGGCTTTGTCCTTGCGCGCCGCGTAGATGGCGCCGAGATTGCCATAGGCGTTGGCCATGCCCTCCTTGCTGCCCAGCTCCTCGTAGAGCTTGAGCGCTTTCATCAGCATGTCCTCGGCGCGTTCGAGATCGCCCCGCGTCTTGTAGATGTTGCCGAGATTGCCATAGGCGGCGGCCATGCCCTCCTTGCGTCCCATCTCCTCGTCGAGCTTGAGCGCCTTCATCTGCATGTCCTCGGCGCGTTCGAGATCGCCCCGCGTCTGGTAGATGCGCCGAGACCGCCATAGGCGCAGGCCATGCCCTCCTTGCTGCCTAGTTCCTCGTCGAGCTTGAGCGCTTTCATCTGCATGTCCTCGGCGCGTTCGAGATCGCCCCGCGTCTGGTAGATGGTGCCGAGATTGCCATAGGCGAGCGCCATGCCCTCCTTGCTGCCCAGCACCTCGTAGAGCTTGAGCGCTTTCATCTGCATGTCTTCGGCGCGTTCGAGATCGCCCCGCTTCCGGTAGATGACGCCGAGATTGCAATGGGAGGTGGCCATGCCCTCCTTGCGGCCCAGTTCCTCTTCGAGCTTGAGCGCTTTCATCAGCATGTCCTCGGCGCGTTCGAGATCGCCCCGCGTTCCGTAGATGGCGACGAGATTGCCATAGAGGTCGGCCATGCCCTCCTTGCTGCCCAGCACCTCGTGGAGCTTGAGCGCTTTCATCTGCATGTCTTCGGCGCGTTCGAGATCGCCCCGCGTCTGGTAGATGAGGCCGAGAATGGTATAAGCGCCGGCTATGCCTTCCTGCAACCCTTCGGTTTCGGAGAGTTCTAGACCCTTTCGTCCCAGTTGCAGGGCGTCGTCCAAATTGCCAACCAGCCGCTCAATCCAACTAAGTCGTACAAGGGCGAGGGATTCCGCTTTGGCGTCGCTTCTTTGCGCGCCAATCGTTCGCAGCGCTTCGAAGGTCTTGCACGCGTCATCAACGTTGCCGAGGCGATAGTGAAGCTCGCCAAGGTAGCGCCAGCCCTCTGGGTCATTGGGATCGAGCGCCACAGCTTTCTCATAAGCCGAGATCGCCTTTTGCGTATCCCCGAGGAAGGCGAGGGCGCCGATGTGTCGCCAATATTCAGCGCTGAGTTTTGCGTGGTGCTTAGCCTTCGCCTCATGCTCTTCGGCCTTGGCTACAAGTTTGGTCTCCAACTCACCGAGGTCGACGCCCTGCGGATCTTTGGCCAAGGCAAGCAGGTCCACATCCTTGTCTTCGGCGAGGCGTTCCACGGCGGCGGCGATGGCAGGCGCTTGCTCTTCCTTCGATGGAGCGGGCTGGCCGGGCGGCGCGGCCTCGGGGCGGATCTGGTTCAGGAGGTCGGTTGTGACCACCTGAACCAGCAGGTGCTCGACGATTTCGGAGGCGAGCAGGTCCGGCGAGCCGAAGCCCTTCTGCGAGACGATGCGCTCGCCGCCGCCCATGACGCGCTTGCGGAAGGCCATCTGGCGGGCGTGCAACTCGTCGCTCTCATGGAGATCGCCCGGCACAGGAAAGTTGTCCGGCGTCACCCAGAGGTAGCGCGGACGCCCGGCGGCGCGCGCCCAGTCGTGCTCCATTTCGGTGATGGAGCGCTTTTCGTTGTCGCCGTCCGGCTCCCAGCCGCGCCGCAAGCCGATCAGGCCCACGAACATGTCGGCCGCCTGCGCCTGCTTGCGGCAATAGTCCACCGCGCCCGCGTTCTGCGCGCCGAAATCCTCCTGGCGCACGCAATGGAAAAGGCCGGTCTGCATCAGCCTGATGTGCACGGCCTTGCGATAGGCGGGCAAGTCTTGCGCCGTGGAACTCAGGAAAACATCGAGAACCCTGCGCGCCATGCATCCCTCATCCGCGGCTCAGCTCGTGGTGAAACTAAGGACTTGCCGCCGATCTGGCCAGCGGATTGTCGTCTGGGCCAAGCGGAGCGGGAGCTGCATTTTTGCTCAAGCGGGTGAGGCGGCGCGCCTCTGTGCGCCTTCTCGAACGGAGTTCCGCGGATAGCCGCAGCGGCCGCGCCGGAACTCCCTCTCCCATCCGAATCCGCTTGCGCCTGCGGACTCTCCCGAGCAAGCTCGCCTCGGCGAGCTTGCTCGGGAGAGAATTGGGGTGAGGGGGCGCGCCGATAGTCGCCGTCAGCCATCCGCTCTCTTGCGGCCATTGACCATCGCGCGGACGAGGTTCTCGCCGTGCTCGATGCTGGCGAAAATAACGCCGGCAACATGAAGCCCGATCAGCGCCAGCGCGCCATTGGCGAAGGCTTCGTGAACTTCTTCAAGCTCGTGGGAGCCCCACCACGCCTTGGTCGTCATCATGGTCCCGGTCACGCACGTTCCAGCGAGCGCCGCAAGCAGAAACAGGATCATCATGCCGCCGGCCGGGTTGTGGCCGAGATAACGCCGCGCTTTGAACGACGCCATATCGCGCAGATAGGCGAGAACGGCGCCGGGCGATTTCACGAAGTCGGCGAACCGCGCGTGGGTCGGACCAACGAAGCCCCATGCGAGGCGCAATGCCACGAGCGCCGCGATGGCGTAGCCGACCATCACATGCAGCCGCTCGCTATCGTCGCCCGTCGCGAAGGCAGCGATGAACAGGGCGACAAGCGACCAGTGGAAGACCCGCACAAACGGGTCCCACACCTTGACCGTCGCCGGCGGCGTTACGCCGCCGGCTGCGATCCCCTCGCTTGCGGGGAGCATCAATCGTCATCCTCCTGCTTAGTCTCGACGATCTTCGCGTCGGTCGGATCGACGAACAGTTCGACGCGCTGGCCTTTCTTGTCGATGGCGTAGAGTTCGCCGCAGTTTTTCTTCAGCTTCGCCTTGCGAACCTTGTAGCCCTGTTCCTCGATCTTCGCCTGAATGTCAGCGATTTTAAGCCACTGGCTTTCGGGAGCGCTCGTGCAGGCTCGCGAAGAATCGCTCGCGTTGGCTGAAGTCACGGCGGCGCAGACGGCGGCGGCAAGGATGAAAGGAAGTTTTCGCATCGTGAGTCTCCATGTGATGGCGATAGACGGGCGGAAATGCCGTCTGATGCGATGACCATGGCAGAGGCACAGTGACAGCAGCCTGTTCGTCGCCGTCAGCGAGATGTCAGCCAGCCGGTGCGATGGTCGGACCAAAAGGAATGTTTGCGATGCGATTTCTCCGGATCGCCGTTGCGATCGCAGCGTTCGCGGCGCCTCAAATTGCGCGCGCGGACGACCACGACCACGACCACGACCATGACGAGACGCTTGAGGCCGTAAACCGCGCCGAGATCCGAAAGCTTGCCGACATCCTCGCGGCCGTGAAGGACAAGCTGCCGGGCGAGATCGTCGGCTTTGAGATCGAGCGCAAGCGGGACGTCTGGTATTATGAATTCCGCACCGTGGACAAGGCGGGGCGCATTTTCGAGGTTTACGTGAACGCGAAGACGGCCGAGATCGCAAGGATCAAGGAAAAGTAGATGCGCGTGCTTCTGGTTGAGGACGACAGCCGCATCGCCGACGACATCGCGCGCGCTCTCGCCGCGAGCGGCTATGTCGCGGAGATCGCCGGGGAAGGCGAGGATGCCTGGTTTCGCGGCGATACAGAGGACTACGCCGCGGTGATCCTCGACCTTGGTCTGCCCCGCATGGATGGGCTTTCCGTTTTGAAGAGATGGCGGGCGGCCGACCGGCGCATGCCCGTTCTGATCCTTACGGCGCGCGGAAGCTGGGCCGAGCGCGTGGACGGCATCGACGCGGGCGCAGACGATTATCTGCCGAAGCCGTTCCATATGGAGGAACTCATATCGAGGCTGCGCGCGATCATTCGCCGTTCGGCGGGCGGCGCATCGTCCATCGTCGGCATCGGCGAGGTTACGCTTGATGAGCGGCAGATGCGCGTCCTGGTGCGTGGCGTGCCGCTGTCCCTCTCTGCGCTCGAATATCGCGTGGTCGCCTATCTCATGCTGCATCGCGGGCGCGTCGTGCCGCAGCACGAGCTTGAAGAAGCCGTCTATGGCCATGACGAGGAGCACGATTCCAATGTCCTGGAGGTGCTCGTGGGGCGCGTGCGCCGTAAGCTCGGCGCGCCGCTGATCACGACGCGACGCGGCTTCGGCTATATTGTCGAAACGCCATAGGCATGAAAGCTTCGTCGCTCAGGCTGCGGCTGATCCTCGGCGGCGTCGCCGCAATTTTGCTCGCGTTGTCGGTGGCGGGCGGCGGGCTTGTTCACCTGTTCACGCGTCACGTCGCCCGGAGCATTGCGGACGACCTCGACCTTCACTTGAAGCGCATTCTCGCCACGATCGAGGTGACGCCCGATGGTCGAATCACCCTTGCGAAAGAGCCGCAAGACTCTCGTTTCGCGACGCCTCTCTCGGGACTCTATTGGCAGATTAGCGACGACCGCGGACAGGTTGTAAGGTCGCGATCGCTTTGGGACGCCACGCTGCCCGTCGCCGCCGACGCCATCGCCACGGGCGAGGAACACTTGCACGTCCTTCACATTGATTTTGGCGAGGTGCTGGCCGCGGAAAGAAGCGTTGTGCTCACCGTGAACGGCGGCAGGACGCCAGTGCGCGTGGTCGTCGCGGCAAGCCTTGCCGGCGTCTCGAAAGCGACATCGAACTTCACGCGAGATCTCATTGTCGCGCTTGCGATTTTAGGACTTGTCCTGACAGCGGCGACGATCCTTCAGGTAAGTCTCGGCCTGCGCCCGCTGGGCGCGCTCAAGCGCGGCGTGGCCGATATCCGCGCCGGCCGGGTGAGCCATCTCGATACGGACGCGCCGTCTGAAGTGCGCCCGCTGGTCGAGGAGTTGAATGCGCTGATCGATGCCCAGGAGCGAGAGATCGAGCGATCGCGAGGGCGCGCCGCCGATCTGGCCCATGGCCTGAAGACGCCGCTCGCGGCTCTTTCGGCTGACGCGCGCCGCCTGCGCGAGAGAGGTGACAAGGCGGTCGCGAGCGATATTGAAGGCGTGGTGTCTGCGATGGGGCGACAGGTCGACAGGGAGCTTGCGCGCGCGCGCGTCCGAGGCGGCGCCGTCAAAGGCTTGGCGCGATCGACGCAGCTTGAGCCGCTGGCGGCGTCGCTTGTGGCTACGCTGGAACGAACGCCGGATGGACAGCGCATCGCGTTCGAAATCCAGATCCCGCCTGCAGCCGCTATCCCTATGGACCGTCGGGACATAGCGGAAGTCCTCGGCAACCTGCTCGAAAACGCGGCGCGACATGCCGCCTCGCGCGTTCTCGTGTCTACGGAAGCGGCGCCCGGTTTCGCGCTTCACGTTGAAGACGACGGCCCCGGACTCGACGAGGCCAAGCGTTATCGCGTGGTGAAGCGCGGCGTCCGTTTCGATCAATGCGAAGGCGGCGCCGGGCTTGGCCTCGCCATCGTGCAAGACGTGCTTGAAGCTTATGGATGGGGTTTGAGCCTGGACAGTTCGTCCTCGCTTGGCGGCCTCAAGGCGACGGTTTCGGTCGCTCCGCAGGCCGCCGCTTAGTCGCCGCTCTCGCCCAGCGTCTCGCGGAGCGCGGGTGGGAAACGAGAAAGAAACTCGCTACCGGTTCGGGCGTTGTAGCCCCTTATGGCGCTGCCTCGGCTTGGAAAAGGGCCGTTTCGCGGGGCGCGAACAGGGGGGAGCGCAGAAAACACAACACGGCTCCGCGTCGATCTCAGCCGACGCAAGACGCTCTTCCGTCTGTGGCGATGAAATCCCCCGGTTCGGGGATTGTCTTCAATCTTGTTTCATTCAATTGTTGAGTTGCGCACAAGCGCCGCTTAACCCCCTAGCAATTGGCCCACTTTTGCTAGGGGGGCGTATCGCCGGCCTGTGCAGCGCGATACTTATGCTGCGCCTTATCTTCCTGCGGAAGGCAGGCGCGCCGATTTACCGATGCGGCACTTGAATTCGCCCGAGTTCGCGACCATCCTTCGCCTGGATTGTGATGATCGCGTCGCTCACTTCCCCTTTCCAAAAGAGAAGGACAAGCCCGTCGCTGACGGAAACGCTGCCAACCTCGCCTCTGCCGAGGGCGAGCGTCTGCCCGTAGAGCGATTGCGCCGGGAGCGCGGACGCGGGCTGGGAGGAGCCGAGCTTCGCCGCCTGCCGCACCACGCCATACAGAAGCGCCACAATTCCGAGTATCAAAAGCGCAGTCATGATCGCGACCGCGATTTTGAGCATGCGGATCCGCCCCGGCGTCCAGGGGCCGGGCGCAGGATTTGAGGCGTTTGACGTGTTCATCATGGCGAGCGCGGATTGTTGGGCGGGCTGGATCGGAACATGGAGAAGGAAGGGACGCTTTTGGCGGACCGATACGTCGCTTGCGACGCCGATGTGGGAACAAGGCTCGACCGCTTTCTTGCGAGCCGCATAGAGACACTAAGCCGGGCGAGGCTGCAAGAGCTTATTCGCGGCGGCCATGTGATGCGCATTGGCGGAGAGGGCAGGGCGGGGCAGGCGGCGACGGACCCCGCCGCAAAGGTTTGCGCTGGCGAGAGCTTCGCGGTGGTTGAGCCTGAGGTGGAGCTTTGTGCGCTAGCCGGTGAACCGATCGGTCTTACGGTTGTTTACGAGGATGACAGTTTGATCGTGATCGATAAGCCAGCGGGGCTCGTCGTGCACCCAGGCGCCGGAAACCAGAGCGGAACGCTTGTCAATGCGCTGATCTCGCATTGCGGGAAAAGCTTGTCCGGGATCGGCGGCGTCGCCCGTCCGGGTATCGTGCATCGTCTCGACAAGGATACCAGCGGAGTGATGGTCGTGGCCAAGACGGACGCGGCGCATCGAGGTCTTGCGGCCCAATTCGCCGACCATGGCCGCACGGGTGATTTGCGCCGGGAATATCTCGCGCTCGTGTGGGGCGAACCTAATCCGCGCGTCGGTCGCATTGAGACGCTGATCGGACGCTGCCCTTCCTCGCATATCAAGATGGCGGTTCGGCCTTCAGGCGGCCGCGTGGCGATCACGCATTACTCAACGGAACGGACTTTTCGCGTTGCAGCCGGGGCGTCAGTCGAAAGGCAAAGGGAACAACTCAGTACTGCTAAGTGTCGTCCGCTGTAGCCTCGAAACAGGGCGCACGCATCAAGTCCGTGTCCATATGGCGCATATCGGCGCGCCCATCGTCGGCGACGCACTTTATGGCGCTGGCTTCAGGACCAAGGCTCAGGCGCTCCCCGAAGAGGCGGCCCGGATTTTTTCCGGGATGGAAAGACAGGCTCTGCACGCTGTAAGCTTGCGCTTTCGGCATCCTTTGTCAGGAAATGTTCAGGCATTCGAAACCATACTGCCGGACGACATCGCGAAATTGTGTAACGCTCTTGAGAGGCTAGATGCAAAACTGTCCAAGAATTAAGATGCGCATAGCCGATTGTCAGCGTAAGGTAAGCGACGTCGTTCAAAAAATGCGAACGATTTCTCCAACGGCGGCGAGGGCATCGCTGCGGAGGGTATATGCATGAGTTCATTGCCGTCAGTAGCCGCAAGCGGAGGCTTGGCTCGTTATCTCGAAGAGATACGGCGCTTTCCCATGTTGGAACCGCAGCAAGAATACATGCTAGCCAAGCGTTGGCAAGAGCACGAAGATGCCGCAGCGGCACAAAAACTCGTCACGTCGCATTTGCGCCTCGTCGCCCGCATCGCCATGGGCTATCGGGGTTATGGCCTGCCTATCGGCGAAGTCATTTCCGAAGGCAACGTCGGTCTCATGCAGGCGGTGAAACGGTTTGATCCCGACAAGGGCTTTCGCCTTGCCACTTATGCTATGTGGTGGATACGCGCTGCAATTCAAGAATATATTCTGCGGTCCTGGAGCCTTGTGAAGATGGGCACCACCGCAAGTCAGAAGAAGCTTTTCTTCAATCTGCGCAAGGCGAAAAGCCAGCTGCAGGCGCTTGAAGAGGGTGATCTTCGGCCCGATCAGGTTAAGCTGATAGCGACCAATCTCGGCGTGCCGGAAGAAGATGTCGTTTCGATGAACCGCAGGCTTGGCGGCGACGCCTCGCTGAATGCGCCTCTTCGCGCCAACTCCGAAAGCGGCGAATGGCAGGATTGGCTCGTCGACGACTCGCCCGACCAGGAGACGAAGCTCGTTGAGAGCGAAGAGATAAGCCGCCGCCGAGAATATCTCAAATCGGCCATGGACGGCCTCAACGACCGCGAGCGGCGCATCTTCACGGCGCGCCGTTTGGCCGACGACCCGCTGACGCTGGAAGAACTCTCCGCGGAGTTTAATGTGAGCCGCGAGCGCATTCGCCAGATTGAGGTGCGGGCCTTCGAGAAGGTGCAGAAGGCCGTGCAAAAGGCGGCCATGAAAGCGGAGACGCCGCGCGCTTCGGTTGCAACGGGCGCGCCAGCCTTTTCGGCTGCCCCCTGAGAATTTCTTGTCCGCCTAAGGCTTGGAGCCAGCGCTTCGGCGCTGGCTTTTTTGTTACATTTTTCGAAGATTTTATTCGGCGCGACGCCTGCAAGGCTATGGACTTGGCCGAAGTCCTCGCCCTTTTATACGGCAGTCGAATTCGACCCGGAACGGGAAGGACAGTCATGTCAAATCAAGCGTCTATCAGCCTCAGCCTTCCCGACGACGTTACCGTGTCCGGGCCTTTTCAGCCGGGCTATGAGCGCATTCTCACGCATGGCGCGCTGGAGTTTGTGGCAAGCTTGGCGCGGCGTTTTGAGCCCCGGCGCAGGGAGTTGATGGAAGAGCGCGCTGCGCGGCAGGCGAAGCTTGATGGCGGCGCGCTGCCCGACTTTCTGCCCGAGACTCGCAAGATCCGTGATAATGACTGGACGATTTCAGGCATCCCCGCCGACCTCCTGGACCGGCGCGTCGAGATCACCGGGCCGACGACGCGGAAGATGATCATCAACGCGCTGAATTCGGGCGCGAAAGTCTTCATGGCCGATTGCGAGGACGCGCTGTCGCCGACCTGGGCTAACATCGTCGAAGGCCAGATCAATCTGAAAGATTACTGGCAGGGCCAGATCGATTTCACCGAGGAGGAAACCGGCAAGCTCTACGCGGTTGGGCCGAACCCCGCCGTGCTGTTTGTGCGGCCGCGTGGCTGGCATCTTCTTGAAACCCATATCGCCGTCGATGGCGACAAGGCAGCGGGCGCGTTCGTGGATTTCGGCCTCTACCTCTTCCAGAACGCTGCGGCGATCTTAAGCCGCGGGACCGGCCCCTATTTCTACCTTCCCAAGATGGAAAGCCACCTCGAAGCGCGGCTTTGGAACGAGGTGTTCGAGTTCGCGCAGGAAAGCCTGCAGCTCAAGAGCGGAACGATCAAGACTACCGCGCTGATCGAGACGCTGCCTGCCGTCTTCGAGATGCATGAAATTCTCTACGAGTTGCGCGACCATATCGTCGGGCTGAATTGCGGGCGCTGGGACTATATATTCTCCTACATCAAGACGCTGCGCGCGAAGCCGGAATACGTGCTTCCGGATCGAAGCCAGGTTGTGATGAGCAAGGCTTTCCTCAAGGCGTACTCGGAGCTTCTGATCAAGACCTGCCACAAGCGCGGCGCTTTCGCCATGGGCGGCATGGCGGCTTTCATCCCGAACCGCCGCGACCCGGAAGTCAACGAGAAGGCGCTCGCCGCCGTGCGTGAGGACAAGCTGCGCGAGGTGCGGTATGGCCATGACGGGACATGGGTCGCCCATCCCGACCTTGTGCCGACAGCGCTTGACGTGTTCAACCAGTACATGCCGCAGCCGAACCAACTCGACAAGCTGCGCGAGGACGTGACCGTTGGCCAGAAGGAGCTTCTGCAGCCCCACGAGGGGACGCGCAGCGAAGAGGGCTTGCGCGTGAACACCCGTGTTGGCGTGCAATACATCGAGGCGTGGCTTCGCGGGAACGGCGCGGTTCCGCTCTATAATCTGATGGAAGACGCCGCCACCGCCGAAATCTCGCGCACGCAAAACTGGCAATGGCGCCATTATGGCTCACCGCTCGACGATGGCCGCAAGATCACGGCCGAGCTTGTCGAGGCCGTGCTTGCGGACGAGATGCAGAAGCTCAAAGCGGCGCTCGGCGAGGCTTTCGAGCATGGGCGCTTCTCCGATGCGATCGCGCTGTTCCGCAAGCTCGTCTTGAGCGAGCAACTGGAGCCATTCCTGACGCTGCCCGCCTACCAGCTCATAGCCTGAGCGTTTGGCTGGAGCGCCGGGCGGACTCTCGTGGGCTCGCTAACGACGCCGCGGCGGCGTGCTGCTGTGGGCCGAAAAGAAAAGGCGGCGGCCGTTCAAGGTCCTGCGAGGGCCGGTGTTGTTGTCGCAACGAAAGCGCAAACTGCGGGCTAAACGTCCTCGTAGCCAGCGACAACTGCGGCTCGCCTTGTCACAATCGACGCATCAGTAACTGCGCAAGGGATTGCCAGAAGAAAGTGAACGCATCTTCGAATTTCCGACAGCACGCTATAGAACTGATCGATATTCAGTTGCTGGTCTCATAGCTCCGCAGCTCTTCAGCAGGCTGGCAAAAGAGCGAGTCGCCTTGGAATTGTCATGATTTTGACCGGGATCGTTCGAAAGCACGTCATTTTTATGCTTTCCAAATAGAAGGAATTCTGGTAAAGGAAGCAGGTTACCGGCAACCCTGGGTTGAAAGAAGAGGGCGCCTCCCATGAATGAGAAAGCAGTTCTGACTGAGGTCGAAGAACTGCGCGACCGCCAATCATGCCTCCTTTCAACGTTCGAGGAGATTGCGCAGACCTTCTTGAATTTGGCGTGCGGCGAGCGAGGATGCGGCAAGGTCTGCCCCGCTTTCCAGGAGTATCTCGACGGCGCTGTTTCGATGAACGGCGCATGCTGCAGACGGCGGGCCATACTTCTTGCAATCCACGATCTTGACGAAGATCTGGAAGCTCCCGCGGCGCTTCAGAGCAAGACGCTTGCAAAGTTGGAGCTTTTGCACATACAGCCCGCGCCCCGGGCGGCGCTTTATCAAGACATCGCGACGGCCATTCTCAGAATGGAGGTCGCCATACGGTCCGAGTCCATGCAGGCTCTGGACGTACCCGCGTCCGACGCCTCGGCTCAACCGCCCTTACGGTCCGAGGCCATGCAAGCCCCGGACGAACCGGCATCTGGCGCCTCGGCTCAACCGCTGCAGATCCCGGCGCGAAAGCGACGCAGGTCGATGGCGACGCTCAAGGCTCTTGGCTATGGGGCGGCCGCTGCAGCATGCTGCGCAGGCGCATTCATTATTCTTGGGAATGAGCCGGTGGATGTTCCTTACGCTAGGGCGTCGGCCGAGGGTGCGGCTAAGGGCGTCGAAACGTTTGCGGTCCCCTGCGCCTCGAGCGGCGAGGTGGGCAGTAAGTTCGATGGGAAGACATGCGCGCTTGGATCGCCTCCACATAATCTGATAAATGATCCTGGCGATGGCGTCAGCGCCGCGGAGATTGCGATAAACGCCCCGCCTGTGCGCCAAAGCGCCAACCAGGCCTTATGGGCGACCAGTGTCGAAGCAAATTAGGACAGCCGGAGGCGGCTTCGCCTCCTCCGGCGCTTGCCTCGGATAAGCTGTACTAAATTCAAAGCGTTGCGAATACGCCATATCCGAGGGAAGTCCTGTCAGCAGGGCGTCCCAGCTTTTGGATATCGGTTTCAAGTCTCATTGCGCCGAGGGCCGTCGGAAGCGCACCCGTGGCGCACTTGGGAGGCTTGGCTCCATGCTTTCCAGATGCATGTTTCGTAAGGAACAGCGAGTTCCTGACTCCGGTGAAAAGATCACTCCACGATTGAACTTTTCACACAGAGGACCGGATCATGCCGCAGGCTCCACTCTCAAGGCGGAAGTGGCTCGCGTTGTCGTCACTCTTTGTCGTAATTCCGGCCCTGTGCGGATGCCTGCCTGAGCAACAGCAACAGGTTTTGAAGTGCGAATTCGAATTTTTGCAGACTGACCCTGACGGCGCTCTCAATGGCGCCGCCGCTCCTTCTTATGTTGCAGCCTGCATGGGAAGGCATGGCTATATTCAACAGTCTTTGGAACGCGGCTGCGAGTTGGAAGATGAGTTGAACGCTCATTGCTACGCGCCGCGCTGGCGCCGTTCGCTCGTGCGGCTGCTTTTCGATCGCGGACCAAACTTGCCGGGGGCGCCGTAAATCCATCAGCCTCCAGTGAGACAGCGGCTCACGCGTCACGACATCGCCCCAAAAACGCAGCCGGAAACTTACCCAAGGCGCCGCGGTGAAACGTTTTCAACCGACCGGCGCGTCGGCGCCCCGAAGCGGCTTGATTTTGGCGCGCCAAGAGGCCATTGTGCAGCGCATTCACAGATCGCCCGCGCCCCATTCCCAAAACGTTCCGTTCAACTCTGTGAGCGTTTTGCAGGAGCGGCGCATTTCCCTGGAAGGAGACATGTCAAAAGAAGAACTACTCGAGTTTCCTGGCCTCATAACGGAGCTTCTCCCGAATGCGACATTTCGCGTAAAGCTTGACAATGGCCATGAGATCATCGCGCATACAGCGGGTCGGATGCGGAAGAACCGTATCCGGGTACTGGCCGGTGACAAAGTTCTCGTCGAGATGACGCCCTATGATCTCACCAAAGGACGCATCACTTATCGTTTCAAATAGGATGGCCGCTCTCAGCTCCCTGATGCCCGATAAAAAGCGCGCCTCCCCCGTCGTGCGATCGGGTGGGCGGAAGCTTCTCGTGCTGGCGAGCGCCTCCTCCCGACGTCTTGCCCTTTTGGAGCAGATCGGCATTGAGCCGGACGCTCTGCGGCCCGCATCCATAGACGAAACGCCGCGAAAAGGCGAGCAGCCGCGTTCCTACGCGCAAAGGATTGCGCGTACGAAGGCGATTGTCGCGAGGGAACGGATCGAGCGCGAGGCGCATCTCGCGGGCGCTTTCCTGCTGTCCGCCGATACGGTCGTCGCCGTCGGCCGGAAGATCATCGCCAAGCCCGAATATCTGAACGAGGCGGCCGAAGCGTTGCAAACTCTTTCAGGGCGCTCGCACCGCGTCTACACCTCGGTCTGCCTCATCACGGACGGCGGTGCAGTGAGGATGCGGACGGTTGAAACGCGCGTGCGCTTCAAGCGTCTCTCGGCCGAAGAAATGGACGCCTACCTTGCCTGCGGCGAATGGCGCGGAAAGGCGGGCGGCTACGCCATTCAGGGGATCGCCGGGGCGTTCGTCCAGAAAATCGTCGGCTCATACACGAACGTGGTCGGCCTGCCTTTGATCGAGGTCGTGCAGCTTTTGACGGGCGAGGGGTTTCCCGTCTATTTCAATTGGCTCAATCGCGCCGAAGTCGACACCCTTTGAGATGACAGACAAGCCGAAAGACGCTAGCCCCGAGGCGGACAACGCGCCCTTTTGCGTCATTTGCGGCGCTCGCCCGCAGATCGACAAATATCGTCCGTTCTGCTCGAAACGCTGCGCCGATGTCGATCTTCACCGCTGGCTCGGCGGCGTTTACGCCATTCCAGGCAAGCCCGAAGAGGAAGAGGACGAAAAGCCGGGCGGGTAGTTCTGGGGCGGCTTCGCGGGGTTGGCGTTTTTGGGGTTACTTGCCGGATCGGCTCCCACCATAGAAGGTGCGAGCCTTTTTAGACTTTTCGCCAGAATTCGCGACGCGCCCTTTTCAAGCGACGCCGCCAAGGCGCCATACGCGAAGATTGCGGTGGTTGCGAAGGCGCCGCCACCTCGGCCTTTGTAAGTCGGAAGTCAGGCGAAGCACTTTTTCAATCTAAAATAGAAAAAGACAAACTCATCTACCGAGGAGGGTAAATCTTCTATCGTGGCGCACAATAAAAGAGGCGTTTGATAACAGGCGTAAAAAATATAGATATAAATAGTATTGTCGAGCGGCAACACCGTGCCAAAAAAAATACTTGATCGCAGCCCCAAAATGACATTCATGCTTGCTTCTTAAGCGTTGGGCTTTAGATGTGCCTAATCGTTAAGCTTACGATCAGTCATGAAATTTCTTTGCCAGAGGTCCTGCAAGGAAGATCCATGCTTTATAAGCTTGTTATCGCGACTATTCTGCCGCTTGCAGTCTTAATGCCGTTCCAGTCACGAGCCGTCGAAGCGCCCGTGACAGTTCAAAAACAGGCGCAGCCTGTTGCAAGCGGCGAGGTTCGTTTCACCGGGCGGGTGGCGACTGTTACAGGAACGCGGTGCCTGCTCGTTCTGCGTAACGGCAAAACGGTGCAGGTGGACGGAGCGGATGCCGCTAAAAACAATGTTGCTGTCGCCTTGAGCCCCGGAATGGCCGTCATGGTCCAAGGGAGCCTCTCCTCGACTGGCCTCGTTTCCGCGAACCGTGTGCTGCACGCCAAGGACAATCCGTCGAATTGGCCGCCGGACGTGAACTGACGCCCGTGCTTCGCCCTCCGCCTTTCCTTCACTCGTCAGGACCTTTCTGATGAAACGCTCAATTCTGCTCAGGGGCTTGTCGCGCCTTGCCCTCTCCGCCTGCGTGTTTGCCGCCTGCATCGCCACGGCCCACGCCTATAACATGACCACCTATCATAACGAGCCGCGACGTACGGGCTGGAATGATCAGGAGACGATCTTGACCGCGGCCAATGTAGCCTCGTCGAAATTCGTCAATCTCAAACAGATCGCGCTCTCAAACCAAGTCGACGCGCAGCCGCTCGTGATATCGGCCAGCACGCTAGCGTCTCATGGCCTCGCGTCCAAATTTCCCAATGACGTCGTCTATATCGCGACAGAAGGCAACGATGTTCTCGCAATCGATAGCGTCACCGGCGTGACCCTTATGAAGCGCAATCTTGGCAAGCCCGTCGCGATGGCTAACCTGCCCGGCGGCTGCAATAACAACTCCAATGTCGTGGGCATCACCGGCACGCCCGTCATCGATTTGGGGGCGCTCGTACTGTATGTGATTGCTTATACATGGGAGAACAATGCGCCGGTTTATCGTTTGCGTGCTATCAACCTTACGGATTTCTCCGAAAGACAGGCCTCCGTCGTCGTGGCGGCGACGGGTAAGTTGAGCGACGGAACGACGGCGGCGCTCAATGCCGCAACCCAGCGGCAGCGTCCGGCGCTGCTTTTGTTGAACGGCGCTGTCTATGCCGGCTTCGGCAGCTTCTGCGACCTCATGTCTACTGCGTCGCGAGGCTGGGTGCTCGGCTGGAGAGCCTCCAATCTCGCGCCCCTGACGAGTTCCGAGCTTCTCGATCAGGAAACCGCCGCACAGGCCGGCGGCGGCGTCCTGCCAAAGCAATTTTTACTCTCGTCAGTGTGGATGTCGGGATATGGGCTGGCGGCGGATTGGAACGGCTATATTTATGTCCAGACAGGCAACTCGAACGGCAATCGCGCAAATAATCTTCCGGACAGCGTCGTCAAGCTTTCGCCTTCTCTGAATGTCATCGACTATTTCACGCCGGCCAACTTCGCCACGCTTGATCTGGCTGACATGGATCGGGGCTCGGGTGGCGTGATGGTTATTCCGGCGCAACCGGGCGGCCCGCTGTTAGCCGTCGCGGGTGGCAAGGATGGCCGAATGTTCCTGCTCAACCGCAGCGGGCTTGGCGGCTTTGTCGCTGGCGGTCCAGACAAGCCTTCGAACGTACCGATTGGCGGCTGCCTTTGCGGCCCGGCCTATTTCGTCGGCTCAGACCGCAAAGCGCGAGTCGTCTCGACCGGTGGAACGCAGGCGCAAACCTGGCTGGTTCCGACTACCGCAACCGGCGCGCTCGCCTACGAGGCGGCAGGCCCGGCCCTCCCTTCGGGACAGGATAATGGCTTCATGACGAGCATCTCCTCGAACGGTCAAACGGCGGGGACGGCGGTTATATGGTCCATGTCGCGATCGAGCGGCGGCTCGCTCTATCTGCAGGCGCTGGCGCCGCATCTCGCCAACGCTGACCCATCGACGCTTACCGACAGCGCTGGCGGCGTCTGGAGCTTTGGCTCGCAAGTCTCTTCGTCCTACGGGAATGCGGTGCTGCTAAACGGAACACAGGTTCCAGGAACATGGGGCGTCCAGCTTGAAGCCGACTCTGGCAGGCGTGACCTGGAACCGGAATGGCCTCGGCAATTGGTACAAATATAATGGCGCGGGAGGGTGGACGCAGCAGGCCGACGCGCCCGTCATTTTCACGCGTTCGCCCGGCGGTTCCACGATCACGACGACAAGCGGCGTATCGCTCACCGACGCCGCTGGCAATGTCTGGGCTTTTGGCTCCGCCGTCAATCCGGGCTCTGGAAACGCGGTCCTAATGAATGGAATACAGGTCGCGGGATCGTGGGGCAGGCTGCTCGAAATGGACTGGACGGGCTTAACCTGGCTTCAGAACAGCGCAGGTCTCTGGTACAAATATAATGGCGCGGGAGGATGGACTCAGCAGACCGCTGGCCCGGCTTCCTTCACCGAGTTGCCAGCCGGCTCAACCATCACCGCGTTGGGTGGCGGTTCGCTGATCGACTTCAGCGGCAATGTCTGGAGCTTTGGTTCGCAAGTCTCTCCCCCCTACGGGAACGCGGTGCTGTTGAACGGAAAACAGGCGTCGGGAGCTTGGGGCGTGAAGCTGGAGATCGATTTGACGGGCATATCCTGGCGTCAGGACGGCGTCGGCGCTTGGTATAAATATAATGGCGCGGGAGGATGGCAGCAGGCCAAGGCCCCGGTCATTTTTGCGGCCTCGGGGTCGGGCGCGAGCATCTTCGCCAGCGCGGGCGTGATGACCCAGCTCCGACTGGTCAACGCCGGCAAATGGGCCTCTCCGGCCGCCAACGCCAACATCGTTCCGACCATCGCCAACGGCAAAGTCTATGTCGCGAGCTTCGACACTTTAACCATCTGGGGCCTGACGAAGTAGCCTTGGATCAATCTCATCAAGGAGGAGATCGGTCGCCATTCCAGGCAAGCCATAAGAGGAAGAGGACGAAAAGCCGGGCGGGTAGAATTTAGAACAGTTCGATCAGCTTTTCTGTGCCGCCATGCAACGACGCCGGGGCGAACCGGGCCATGAACCGGCGTGTCGAGGTCTGGGTGAGGGAGTAGCGATTTAAGGGCCAAACCTCCGCATCCTGGACGGGCGAAGCGCGGTTCGCCTGTCGTGCGGCAAAATCATCGAGACGCGCAGGCTGCAGCCTGCGCTTGCAAATCACTCATTGGCGAAGCAAAACATTCTTCACCTGAGGCGAGGTTGCGCGTTGCGGCAAACTGCGGCTCGGATTACGCTTAATAAACGTCCCGCGATCCAACGAGTGTAAATCAATGATCCTCTACCCGGCTATCGACCTAAAGGATGGTCAGTGCGTGCGGCTGAGGCAAGGCCTCATGGACCAGGCGACCATTTTCAACGCGAGCCCGGCGGATCAGGCCCGCCAATTCGCCCAGCAAGGATTTTCCGCGCTTCACGTCGTCGATCTCAACGGCGCCTTCGAAGGCCGCTCGGTTAACGCGGAGGCGGTTTCGGCGATCCTCTCGGCGATCTCCATCCCCGTCCAGCTTGGCGGCGGCATCCGTACGCTCGAAGCCATCTCCCAGTGGCTGGGCCGCGGCGTCGCCCGCGTCATCCTGGGGACGGCGGCGGTGCGTGACCCCGGGCTGGTGAAGGCGGCTTGCGCCCGGTTTCCGGGCAAGATCGCGGTGGGCATCGACGCCAAGGACGGCCGCGTCGCTGTGGAGGGCTGGGCGGCGACGTCGGAGCTTTATGCCACCGACCTCGCGCGCCGCCTGCAAGATGTCGGCGTCGCCGCCATCATCTACACCGATATCAGCCGAGACGGCATGCTGACGGGGCTGAACCTCGACGCGACAGCCGATTTGGCGCGATCGGTTTCGATCCCGGTCATCGCGTCGGGCGGCTTGGCCGGCATCGACGACGTGAAGCGCCTGATTTCGCCCGCCTACGCCATCATCGCCGGCGCTATCGCTGGCCGCGCGCTCTATGATGGCGGTCTCGACGCCAAGCTAGCCCTCAATCTTATCGATAAGGGGCAAGATTAGCTTCTAGCCGCCATATGCATTGTATAAAATTTTAATAATTCGTGGCTATGCAGACTTGGGAGTTCTTGTTCGTCCGCCGCTTTGTCCTGCGTCATAATCCATAACACATAAATGACGAAATCCGCCTCTACCGGCAAGTAAGCAGCAAAGTTCGGCTTCGAAAGGAAATTCTTCGCTTATGGCAAAGCGTCCGTTGCTTGGCGGCGATTGGGTCAGTCCCGCGGCCGCAATTTTCCTTTCGCTGGCCCTATCGACCGATCTGTACGTTACGCGCGCTTATGGCGAAGGCGACGATTTCGCGGGAGGCTCGTCCGCCTCCGATACTACGAAGCCGGCCGAAAAAGCAAAGCCGACCGAAAAGGCGTCTGAAGAAAGCAAGCCCGCTGACAAGGCGCCCACGGAGAGCAAAAAGGCTTCCGACGAGGTGAAGAAACCCGCGGACGATGCGGCGAACCAAAAGCCTGAAAACGCTTCGGCTGAGCCCAAGGAAGAAGCCCCGAAAGCTCCGGCGGCAGCGCCCAAGCCGGCGCCCGCAAAGCCGGCGGAGGCGGCCAGACCCGCAAAGCCAGCCGAGTTGAAAGAAACCAAAGCTGAGAAGCCGAAAGATCTCTCGCCGAAGCCCGACGAGGCGGGCGATCTTGCCGTGCGCGCTTCCACGGTGGACGCCGTCTACCAGATCAGTTGGCTTGGCGCGCATGTTGGCGACTTCAGGATCAAGTCCTCGATTACGGCGCGGCAATATACTTTGCAGGCGAGCGCCGAACTGTCGGTGTTCTTCGGCGCTTTCAGCTGGCAAGGCGCCACCTCAAGCGCAGGCCTTATGTCGCCGAACGGCCCCGTGCCGCAAAGCTATGCTTTCAGATATGCGACGAATGAGAAGCGGGAAAGTGTGGAGCTTCGGTTCCAAAAGAAGATGGTGCAGGACATCGTCATCAACCCGCCTCAATTTCCAGGCTCCAGGCGCGTGCCGATAACGGCGGCTCATTTGCAAAACGTCGTCGATCCGCTCTCGGCGATCGTGCTCCTTTCGCAGGCGCGGCTCGGCCATGGCGAAGTCTGCAATAAGCGCCTTCCGATTTTCGACGGAAAAATCCGCTACGACCTCATTTTGTCCCCAAAAGGAACGCGAAGCATCGGATCTTCTGGCAAACTGCAGGGAACCGCTTATGTTTGCAATGTGCGCTTCGTGCCGATAGCCGGGCACAAAATGGGAAGGCCGGGCGAGAACGAAGTAGCGACCGGGAACAGCGGGATCGAAGTTTGGCTTGTCCCCGTGCCAGAAGCAGGTTTAGTAATACCGTATTACATTCACCTGCCGACGCCCGCGGGAACGGCGTCTATGGTGACGGCGCAGTTCGATGTCCAGACGCCGGCGGGGCGGCATGCGCTCGTCGACTGAAGAGGGGAACAAACGAGGCTTAATCGCGAGAGAATGAGAAGCTGAGGGGTCTCTGATGTGGGAGACCGGGCTCGTTTTTTCGCTGGAGGGGCGCCTCTTCGGACGTTTAACGCCCCAAAGCCTGAAAGATTTGAACGAAGCTTGCTGTTTTGACAGAAAGTCCGCTTATGAGCGCACAGACGGCTACTATAAAGCCCTCCCAGTCCCGACATGTAACGGCGGTGCTGGGGCCAACCAACACCGGCAAGACGCACCTCGCGATCGAGCGAATGCTCGGCCACGAAAGCGGGCTGATCGGATTGCCGCTGCGGCTGCTTGCGCGCGAAATCTACGACAAGATCGTCGCCCGGATCGGGCCGCGAGACGTGGCGCTGATTACTGGCGAGGAAAAGATCAAGCCCGATCATCCTCGCTATTATGTCTGCACCGTCGAGGCGATGCCGCGCGACGTGGATGTTGACTTCCTCGCGGTCGACGAAATTCAGCTCGCCGCCGACCCTGATCGCGGCCACGTTTTCACGAATTGGCTTTTTCACGCGCGCGGTATGAGCGAAACGCTGCTTCTTGGCGCTCAGACCATGAGCGACGCGATCCGCGAACTGATACCGGGCGCAAATTTCATCGCTCGGCCGCGGCTCTCGAAGCTTACCTATTCGGGCCAGAAGAAAATCACCCGTCTCCAGAGCCGCTCCGCCATCGTCGCCTTTTCAGCCGGCGATGTCTACGCCATCGCGGAACTCATTCGCAGGCAGCGGGGAGGGGCGGCGGTCGTGCTTGGCGCGCTCAGCCCGCGCACGCGTAATGCGCAAGTCGCGCTCTATCAGTCCGGCGATGTGGACTTTCTCGTCGCGACCGACGCTATCGGCATGGGCCTCAATCTTGATGTGGATCACATCGCGTTTGCCGGCTCGCGTAAATTCGACGGCCGCGTCCACCGCGATCTGACGCCCGCGGAGCTTGCCCAGATCGCCGGCCGCGCCGGGCGTCATCTCAATGACGGCACCTTTGGCGTCACCTCCGATGTCGAGCCCTTCGACCAGGAACTCGTCAACAAGCTCGAAAACCACGATTTCGAACCCGTCAAAGTCCTTCAGTGGCGCTCGACGGATCTCGATTTCGACAGCGTGGACCGCCTAAAGGAAAGCCTGCGCCAGGGGCCCAATCACGCCCGCCTTGTTCGGGCGAGAACCGCCGACGATCTCGAAGCGCTTGAGCTTGCGAGCGAAGATCCGCGCATCGCGAGCCTCGCCACGGGGCCGGCCGCGGTCAAGCGGCTCTGGGAAGCCTGCCAGGTTCCGGATTACAGAAAAGTTGCGCCCAACTCGCACGCCGAAATCGTAGCCACGCTCTACAAGCACATCATGAGCGAGGAAGGGCTGATCCCCGAGGACTGGTTCGCAGGCCAGGTCGAGCAGGCCGACCGGACCGACGGCGATATTGACACGCTTTCGAACCGCATCGCTCATATTCGGACCTGGACTTTCGTCTCCAACCGCCGCGAGTGGCTCAAAGACCCCGACCATTGGCAGGCGAAGACCCGCGAAATCGAGGACCGGCTTTCGGACGCGCTGCACGAACAACTGACCCTGCGTTTCGTCGACAAGCGCACGAGCGTGCTCATGAAGAGCATGCGCGACAAGGACAGCCTTTTCGCGGAGATCGAGAAGGACGGCCGCGTGGTTGTCGAAAAGCATTATGTCGGCAAGCTCGAAGGCTTCTGCTTCACGCCTGATCTCGCCGCCGCCGGCGTTCACGGCAAAGCCGCGCGCAACGCCGCCGCCAAGGTGCTTGTTCACGAACTCGCCGCGCGCTCCGATCGCCTCGCCGCCGCGCCCGACACCGCCTTCACGCTGACGCGCGAAGGTCAGATCGTTTGGGAGCACCAGGGGATTGGCAGGCTCGCTGCGAGCGAAGACCCCCTCAAGCCGAATTTCACGCTCTTTTCAGACGAGCATCTCGCCGCGGTCGATAAGGAGAACATCACCAAGCGTATGGAGACTTGGTTCTCCCATCACGTCGAAGTGCGCCTGAAACCGCTTGTCGAGATCGCGAAGGCGGAAGACATCACTGGCTTGGCCCGTGGCATCGCATTCCGCTTGCGCGAGAATTTTGGCGTTTTGAAGCGCGACACGGTCGCCGACGAGATCAAGTCGCTGGATCAGGAAAGCCGCGCCCAGCTCAGGAAATATGGCGTCCGTTTCGGCGCGCACCACATCTATTTCCCGCTCCTTCTGAAGCCGGCGGCTGCAGACCTGCTGCTCCTGTTCTGGCTCCTGAAGCATGGGGCCGAAAACAATCTCACGCCTGCTTCCATGGCGGATGCGCCACGGCAGGGGTTGACTTCGGTGCCTTGCAATGCGGCGCTGCCCGAAGCGTTCTATCGCGCCGCTGGGTTCGGCGTGTGCGGCCCGCGAGCCGTGCGCGTGGACATGCTGGAGAGACTTGCGGACATCATCCGCCCGTTGACGGCCTGGAAGCCTACGGAAGCCAATGCTGAGCCGCCGCTCGGCGCCGCCGGCGGCGGCGCCTTCAAGGTAAGGCCGGAGATGATGTCGATCATGGGCTGCTCGGGCGACGAGCTCGGCGCCATTCTTGAGTTGCTCGGCTTCCGGCGCGAAAAGCGCCCCCTCAAGCGGTCCACGCCGCAGGGGAGCGCAACGAAGGCCGCCAACGATAATAGTGAGCCGACGCCTCAGCTGGCCGTCTCTGACGAACAGGCAGCCGCGCAGACCGCCGTTGAGGAGCCGGCGGTTTCGCAAACCGCGGACGAGGGAGAGGCTGCTGAGGCGGCGCAGACCGAGGCCGCGCCGGCGCCCGAATTGGCAGGTGAGGATCAGGCTGAGCTTGCTGACGCGTCAGCGGCCGCGGTCGAAGACGGGGCGGCCGGCCCAGAAAGTTCCGCCGAAGCAGACGCCTCGACAGCTGCGGTTGAAGACGAAGCGACAGGCGCGGAAAGTCTGGCTGAAGCCGACGCTTCAGCGGAGCACGCGCCCGCGGGGCAGGACGTTTCCAAAACAGAGGCCGCGCAGGCGACTCCGGACGCTGCAGCGCCCGTGGGCGCAACGCCTGAAACTGCGGAGCCTGAGGCGGAACCCGCCGCCGAGAGCGGCGAGCCGGAGTTCGAGGAGATTCGGCGTTTCCGCAGGCCGAAGCCCAAATTCGAGCGCCCCGAAGGCCAGCCGGGCGAACGGCGCCATCACCGCCGTCCCGGCGGTGAGCGTGATCGCGAACGCGGGTACAGGCCTCATCATGACCGCAGCCGCCAGCCGGATGCCGTCGCGACCGGGGCGGTGGGCGAGCAGCGCCAGCCGCAAGCAGAGCGTCAGAAGGATCAGGCGGCGACCGGGCAGCAGCGTGGTGAACATGGGCAAAGGCCTAACCGCCATCACGATGGCCGCCAAAGGCCTCACGATGGCGATCGCAATCGCGACAGGGGTCGCCAGCCCGCGCCTCAAGCTGCTTCCGCGAAGACGGAAAATGTGGAGCAAAGGGCGGCTGGCCATGTGCAACAGCGTGACAGGCCGCCGCACGAGCGTCGTAGCGAACGCCCGCAACACGAGCGCGGTCGTGATGGGCGGCCTCCTCGCTCGCAGAACAAGCAGCCGATCGCAGCAAGCGCCTCACCGAAACGCGCATCCGGCGCCGTGGACCCCGATTCGCCTTTCGCGGCGCTCAGCCAGCTCAAGGAACGGCTCGAAAAACAACTGCAGACACAGGACTAGAATTTGGACTTCACCGGCGGAGCTGCGCCTCGACAAGTGGCTATGGTATGCGCGGTTTGTGAAATCGCGCACCCTGGCCGCGAAGCTGATCGAGGACGGTTGCGTCCGCATCAATCGCCAGCGTGTGGTCAAAGCCGCGACCTGTGTGAAATGCGGCGACGTGTTGACGGCCAGCCTTCACGGCCGGGTCCGGGTTATCGAGATCCTAGCGCTTGGCCGCCGCCGCGGGTCGCCCGGAGAATCAAGCGCACTCTACGCCGAATTGCCTACGAGCGACCTCGCGAAGACTTGGGAGATCGGGCGCTAAGCGAAGTATGGGGCGACCTGAGGGCCGACATCATACATTGACCTTACCATGAACTGATGCAGGTCTTGAGCCAAAGGAAGGCCTAGCGCAGTTCCCTATCCCGATCAGCGGGCGTTGCAGCCCGCAGCATGAAACTGGCGGGCGAGCGGCTTGAAGCGGCATCGCTGCCGCGATTGCCGCAAAAGCTTCAACGCCCTCACCGGAAGGCCTTTGGCGCGGTTGCGCAAACGCGGCGCCTGGAAGGCCTATGCCCAAGCGCTGGCGAACGGGATCAGCGTGCGCAAGGCGGCGGCGCAATGTGGCGTCAGCGTCCCCACATCATTCCGTTGGCGGCATCGTTTCCTCAAGCATCCCAGGGACATCAAGGCCAAGACCGTCACCGGCATCGCCGAGGCGGATGAGACGTTTTTCCTCAGGTCTTTCAAAGGGGCGTGCAAACTGGACCGGCCGCCGCGCAAGCGCGGCGGCAAAGCCTCGAAACCCGCGTTGTCGGACGAGCAAGTTCCCGTGCTTGTGCTGCGCGACCGCTCCGGCGCGACGACCGATGCGGTGCTGGAAAACCTTCAGGCGCCCTCAATTCATGAAGCGCTTAAACCGCTTGCCGGCAGCGACGCTGTGCTCGTCAGCGACGGCGCAGACGGCCTACGCCTCCTTTGCCGCACAAGCCGGCATCGAGCATATGCTGCCTCCGGGCCGCTTTGGGATAGGCCGCAACAGTCAATGTAAACAGCGCCTTCGCGAGTTGATTGCGCTTTTGGATGGCGTCCCTGGCATAGCGAGCATGGCGGCGACCGCGATCCTTGCCGAAATCGGGACCGATAAGAGCCGGTTTGCAACGGGCCTGTCTCCGGGGCAGATGCGCGGTCAAACGCAAATCGTCGCGGTTGCGCAAGGGCGCCCCCTGGCTCAAGACGATGCTCGTCCAATGCGCCTGGGCGGCCGCCAGGAAGAAGGACAGCTACTACAAGGCGCAGTTCAATTGCCTCAAGGCCAGGCGTGGCCCGAAAAAGGCGATCTGCGCCGTGGCCGCCTCGATGCTCACAGCGATCTACCACATGCTGAAAGACGGGGTTGAACACAACGATCTCGGGGCCAGCCATTTCGACCGCCGTCCAGTCGCAATCAAAGCAAACCGCCTGGTCGCTCAACTCGCCAAGCTTGGCTTCAAGGCCGAGCTTCGACCGCTCGCGGAGGCCGCGTGAAGGGCACAGGAATGGCTGCCGGTGCCTGCTGCGGCTGCCCCGGTCGCGTTGCGACCGGGCTAGTTTCTCTTTCGAGTTAAATAGGTTTCTTTCGGCGGCGCATTCGGAACTGTCCGAAGAACACGCGGACCTGCCTGCGCGCCGTTTCTTTCCAACGCCGCAGCGCTTTGAAGATAGGCGAGGATTTGACCCAATGTTTTCCGTGTTCGACGTTCAGCCACATCCAGGCGTGAATGCGGGCGACGAGCCGGATCTTCCGGCTTTGGGGGCGCACGGCGACCCATGTCTTGTCGATGAGGATGAAGCTTACGCCCTGCAGGAACAGCCAGAGAAGGCCGCCTGTCCTTGGGTGCTGGGCGATCATGATCGTGGCGACGAATTTCGCAGGTTCGAGAACGGCCAGCGGCGCGGCGATGCTGACGGTCGCCCAAAGCGGCGGAAGCTCCCGCAGAACCGCGAAATACGGCTCATAGACATGGGTGATGATGCTTTGAAAGCTCGGCTTGATGTAATTCTGGGCGAGGCTCGATTGTGCGACCGCCTCCACCAGCCATTTGAACTGCGGGTGAAGGACGACGACGAACAGCGCGAACAGGATTTGGATTGCGCGCCCGATGAGCTTGAATGGCAGGCTCGCCATGCGTTTTAAGACCGCCAAGGTTGAGGCGGAGAGACTTACGTCGTTATTCAAGTCCGGGAGGTTGTGGCGTTTCATCATCAAGCGAGTTGTCGGCGTGGGCTATTCCCGCACATCAGAGCGAGGCATGGGAGCGTCAAGGCGCGTGACGCTCTGCGCCGCCGAGCCATGATCTTTATAAGTCGGAGTTCTCAATTTTGTGCAAGCCCACGCATCTCGATCTCGGCCGAGGTCCATTCAAAGGCGGCGTCGCGAAGGCGGCCCCATTCGGCCCAGTCCATCGGGCCGACGCCATCGGGGATGGGGATGGCGAAGCATTGCGAGGCCGCAGCCGGTGGGGCGGCGGGCATTCTGCTCGACGCAGCCCCCAAAACTGTTTCGAAACGAAGGCGCCGTTCCGGCGTGAACAGGCCCTGAAATGCGGTTAGGCGGAAGGATGGGCCGGCGAGTTGGCGGTAAGATACGTCCGATGCGCCAAGCGGCGGCGCGCCGGGGTAAAGAAAGACAAGTTGAGAGGCGGAAAGGCTTGCGGCGGCGGCCACGACGGCCTCCACCTCATTTTCTCCACTGACGAGAATGTCGCCATCACCCAGGATAAGGGGCGGCAGAAGGCCTGGCGGCGTCAGTCCGGCGCGCACTGCGCCGTAAAGACGGCCTTCGCGGTGAAGCCGCGGCGCCATTTCGGAGAGCGAGAGCGATACGGCGGTGAAAGGCCGCCCGGAAAGCCCGATGTTGCATTCTGGCAGCGCCGAAGCCAGCACGGCGTCGATGCCCGCCGCCTCGAACAAGCCTGCGTCCGGCTTTGCGGCTCGCTTCCAGGGCAGCGGCTCCGCCAATTCGCGGAACGCCGCCTCGGTCTCGGCAAGGGTCGCCCCGCTTGCAAGCATACCAGCAGGAAGGACGGCGCTTCCCGCCGCCGCAAGGCACGAGGGCGGCGCGCCGTTCGCCTCGAAGGCCTGCAGCGCGCCCAAGATCGACGCCGCGTATACGCCGCAACTTGTGGCCGCCACAGCGGTTCCTGTGCCGAGAAGGCAGGCCGCCATAATTGCGGTTTCGTCGGGCGAGGCGAAATCGACGCCTTGCGTCGAGCGAAAGGGGCGCGGCGCCATCCATTCGGCTGCGTTCTTCGGCGGGATGTCATCGTCCTTCGCGACAATGAGGCGGCAGCGGTGTTCGCCCCGGCGGTCGATAGCGTGTTGTTCGACGCTCGACAAAGCCGGGCCGCCGCCGGAAGCGATGAAGACGATTTCGTCGCCCTCCTCGACGGCCTCCCTCGCATGAGCTGCATCGGCGCCATCCGCCACCACAACGGTTACGTCGAACTCCAACTCCTGCTCCTGGAGCCAATGGGCCGTGTCCGGCGCGTCGAGGGCAAGGGAGCCGAAGCTCTCCTTGCGTAGGACCCTGACCTCCGCCGCACTTTCCAAGGCGGAAATGAAGGCATCCTTCACCGACGGATCGAGACGTCCTTTTGAGCCTGCGGCGCACAAGACGAGGCGGGACGGTCTTGAAAGCGCGGGAGGCGGGGGCGCGCCGGTTCTGGAAAAGGCCGCGAAACAGGCGCTAAGAAGATCGGGATGGGCTTGAAACGCCGCAGTAAGATCGGCCCGTGAAAGCGTGAGAAGTATGCTCTCGCGCATGGCGACAAACGTCGCAGACGCGGGGCCTGCAGTGAAAAACGCCTCCGCGTCGAGCGCCGCCCCTTGTCCAAATTCCTGCGCGTCCGCTCCCTTTCCGTACTCCGCGATCCTGCCTGATAGGATGACGCAAAGCTCATCGACCTTGTCGCCCGCCACTGTCGCGGCGTCGCCCTTGGCCAGCACCTTGAGCGCCGTCAATCTGACGACGCAGCCGAGTTGTCGGGCGTCCATGGCGGAGAAGTGCGGAACCTCGGCCAGAAACCGGATGATGTTGGAAAACGAATCCATGACGTTTCCTTATCGAACCGTCGGCCCGAAAGAATGGCGGGCCGGGAGCAGGGCAGGGGAGGCGCAACTTTGCATCCATATCCCCGCCACGGCTGCTATTCCAGAGGACGCAGCGCTTTGACGATCGAGCATCCACACCTGAAGAGAGGGCTGGCGCGGAGAGAAGGGCGCTCGTACGACCCGCAGGAAATCCCGTCCCGTTCGCGGCCGGCTCGCAAGCATTTCCCGCGGGGCGTACGACCAACTCTCGCAGGCTTTGGGGGCAAACTTGCCTCGGACGGTACTAGGCGCTTGACCCGCGTCGCCCCGAGGGCTACATGAACTGAGACTCGGCGCATGCGCCAATTTCCAATCATTCTTAGGTTTGATCATGTCGCGCCAGTGCGAACTCACAGGCAAGGGTGGCCTCGTCGGTCATCTCGTCAGCCACTCGAACATCAAGACGAAGCGGCGCTATTTGCCGAACCTTTGCAATGTCACGCTTCTGAGCGATGCGCTCGGCCGTGGCGTACGCTTCAGAATCAGCGCCAACGCTCTGCGCACGGTGGAGCATCGTGGCGGTCTGGACGCCTTCCTGCTCAAGTCCAGGGACGAAGAGCTTTCGCTCAAAGCCCGGCGGCTGAAACGCGAGGTTGTCAAAGCCCGCGCCCGCATCGAAGGCGCTGCTTAAGGCGAGGGCGTCGCTCTCAGGCGACGCGCCAGATTTTTGAAGCATGCAGCATGAAGATTTTGGGCTCCGCCCTGTGAAGGGATCGGAGCCCTTGGTTTTTATGAGGCAAGCCGCCTGCATAGGCGCCAAAAGCCGGCATGACGATGAGATCGTCCGAGACGCAGAAGCAGCGGCCCGAGACCCTGTAGCCGCCTGCAGGCAGGCTCGCTTTCGGGTGAAAATGGCCTGCAATTTCAGCCGCCTCTCGGATAGCGCGCGGCTCATGGCGGAGCGTCGTCCCCTCGATCTGAAGCTCGCTTCGTCTTGCGCCGCCGCAAAATGCCGGTGCGTCCGGATCATGATTGCCGCTGATCCAGACCCACTCGTCCACAAGCGCGCAGAGCGAGGCGAGTGTCCGTCGGTCGGGCTCTGCCATGCGCTCGCCTGCGCGTCCGTCGTGGAAGCTGTCGCCGAGGCAAACGACACGCGCCGGCCGGTAGGTTTCCACGACGCTTCTGAGCCGCATCAGCGTGTCGTGGCTGTCGAGCGTTGGAACCAGCCTGCCGCGCGCCGCTGCGCTGGAGCCCTTCTCCAGATGCAGATCAGACACGACGAGCGTCTCTTGAGCGGAGAGCCAAGCCGCGCCGCTGTGGTCGAGCGTCAAAGCGAGGCTCGCAAATGGGATCAGGATCGAGGATCGACCTGGACCGAGGGCGTCCTCTGACGTCCTGCCGTCCACGATGTCAGCCTTCGGCGAGACCTGCTCGATGCTCACGCTTCTTATTCCTGTCTAAAAAACTCCGCCAAACTGACCGACCTGCGGGACGCTGCTCGCTTCGCATCTTGTCATCCAGGCCTTGCGAGGCGCGAGCAGCAAGATGTCACGATTTCGGATAAGGTTTCAGAGGTTTCCTCGCCTATCACGCCGTGCCTGCCAACTTTGCGGCGCCCGGCAAGTTCGGGCGCGAGATTGTCTGGCTCCGACTCATAAGCCGGGCGTTTCCCATGCGGACGATGCACCGAAAAGGTTCATGGCGTCCTTCAGGATAGGGAGAAGCGCCCCCATCCGCTCGGGCACGGTGTGAGGGCGCATTGAATACGATGACCCCGCAGCCGTTCAGCGTATCGGGCCGGTCGCGCGGCAGGATAAGCGTCTCCACGCGCCATGTTCGCCGAAACGCGAGGCGCCGCGCCGCATTCGTCAGGCCCGCTGCCGGCAAGTGCGCCTTGATCGGATACCAGATGAGGAGCACGCCCGTTTCCCAGCGCTTCTTCCACTGCTGCATTTGGCGGGCCAGAGTTTCGAATTCGTCCTTTTCCTCGAACGGCGGATCGATCAGGACAAGCCCGCGCCTTTCCTTGGGCGGGATGTGGGCGCGAACGAATTCGTAGGCGTCCATCTGCATGGCGCGGGCGTTTGCGAAGGGCGCGAGATTGCCGCGCAGCGCCTCGAATGTGGGCTCGTGAAGCTCGTTTGCGATGAGCCTGTCCTGAGGCCGCAAGCGGCGCGCCATGAGAAGCGGCGAACCTGGATAGCATCCCGCCCGCAAATCATCCCGCACTGCAGCGAGATAGAGATCGAGATCAGGGGGCGCGGCTCGCTTGTCCGAAAGGCGGCCGATGCCCCGTTCCCATTCGCGGGTCCTGGACGCCTCCTCGGAGCGAAGATCGTAGAGCCCCGTCCCGCTGTGAGCGTCGGCGATGCATATCGGCCCCTCCTTCTGTTGCAAATAGTCCAGACAGAGGAGGAGAACGATGTGTTTCAGCACATCGGCAAAGTTTCCCGCGTGATAGACATGGCGATAATTCAAAGATTGTCGGCTTTCGTGTGAGTTTCTCTCGTTTGCGAGTTTATCGATCGTCCGCGCGTTGAAATACAGTCTAACGCGGAACATATGAACATCTTCCAACCCTTGGGAGACATGTCATGGGTTCGCCAAGCGTCAACGAGGAAGATTTCGCACGAGCCATGCGACGCAGCCTGAAGGACCACTGGCGGCTTTTTACCGTACAAGGGGTTCTTCTCGTCATACTCGGAATGGTCGCGGTGGCGGCCCCGCAGGTTGCGGCGCTCTTCGCAAGCGCATTCATCGGCTGGATCCTATTGTTCTCGGGCGTTTTTCGAGCGGTTTCGTTGATTCGCGCGACGCGCGCGCCGGGCTACTGGTCTTCGCTCCTGCTTTCGTTTTTGGCCGCAATCCTTGGCTTTATTCTGGCCTGGTTTCCGCTCGAGGGCGCGGTGACGCTGACGATGCTGCTCACAGCCTACTTCATCGCGCACGGCTTTTCGAGCTTGATCCTGGCCTTTACGATCAGGGGCGAGACGGGGCGCTGGGTCTTGTTACTGTTGAGCGCGCTGGTGGATTTCCTGCTGGCCGGAACTCGTTATCGCGCAATGGCCCTCGACCGCGCTTTGGGTTCTCGGGCTGTTTGTCGGCATCAACATGCTGCTGACAGGCTTTGCCTTCATTTTCGCGGCGCTCGGCGTGCGGTCCGCTTAAGCTCGTGTGATGCCAGCGGGGTACGAGATGTCCTGTTCTGACACGCGGCCGTCGAAGCCTTCGCCGAAAAACAGCCGCGCCGGCGAGCACCCCTTTTGCCAGCCGAAGACGGCGAGCGTCTGTTGCCTAGTGCGACAATCCGACTATGCAGTTCAAGCTTGTGTTCTTGCTTGATCGTAAATTTATGCGAAAATTAAGTTTATCTTAGTCGATATTGTGACGCAATCTTGGCGGCGCTTGGTTTGTGGTAATGCCGGTTGCTGCTCGGTCGAGACGCCGATCATCGGATAAATATAGTTCAAGCAGAACGAATGCGTTCAATTCCAAGCAGCGGTTGATGCAAGTCTTGGATTTGCATGGTCGATAGCATCAACGCTTCGCTCTGCTATATCGCCGGGCCATGACCCGATATGCTGCGTCAGAAGCTTCGCCTCAGATGAATATGAAGAAGCTCCTTGGTGAGTTTCTTCAAGGAGAAGGCGCTTTGCGCCATCGCTCGTAGGAGCTTAGTCAAGGCTAAAACCAGAAAATTTTCGAGGCGCCGGAGAATAGGCTGCGCCAGAAGAATTGTGTGCAGCAAACTGTGCCGTATTTGAGGAGGTGTCACATGCGTAAACAACCACGATTGCGCTCCAAAGCGGCGCTCTGGGCCGGAGTGAGCTTATTGGCGTTCGGCTGCTTGCAGGCTATGGCGCAATCATCCGACTACGCGGCAATCGCAGCAGGGCCAAGAGGCAGCGCATATGTGAACGGGTATGCCTACATGGAGGAGGCACGCAACGCAGCCGTGTTGAAGTGTCGCCAAATCTTGGGGACGAGTTGTTCTGTCTCAACGGCGGAGGATGCATCATGGTATTTCTCGGCCGCTTTTTGTGATGGAGAAGCATACACGGCGGCATCACCGGAAAGCCAGAGCCGTGCAGATGCGCTGATCAGGGAGAAAGCGTTCGCAGACGGAAGAACAAGGTGCCATATTTTCGAGCATCAAACTGCGAGGCGTTGAGACGCTGTCCTGTCTCGGACGCGAAGCTCGTTCGAGACTCTGAGGACTAAAGAGGGAGCTTTCGACGCTCCCTCTGATTGGGGGCTGACGAAGACTTGGACTGCCGCCTTATGTCCGCATCTCGTCTAAGGCGGACGAGAGCGCTAACTTAAGGTAAATATCCCCCGGCAAAGCCGGGGGCTTTAAAACATGAGCCGCTCAAAGCGGCTGCTGGGGACGCTATCGCGGCCCCAATTTTGTGAACCGCCTCAAGGCGGGTTGTCAGTTCCAAAGGCGCAATTGATCGAGGCGCTTGTCTTCCGCCTCCTGGTTCTTGATGTATTGCCTGATCACCTCTTCATCGCGGCGACTGCAATTTCGGGAGCAGAGACCTCGTCAGTTTTTATTTGCTTTTTAGTACCAATGGAAATTAGTTTTATAAAATCTTGATGGTATTCTTGAACCTATTAATGTAACCGAAACCATTTTCTACCCAAAGCTGTAATTCTGAATAGACTGGGATGTGAGGTCGCGTCTAGGGAAGACGCGGCTAAGAGTTTTTTACGCGTTCGCGACAGTGGAGGATTTGTTCGACCATGCACACTGCGTTTCAAGAGATGGACCGGAAAGTCAACTCCGCCAATTTGGCTGCGATGCGCTTGCAGCGGAGCATCACGCACTACGCGTCGGAAACATTTATTGACCCGGTCGAGCGGCTATTCTACGACAGCATCGCGGAAGAGGCGGCGGGCAAACCGATCCTCGACATCGGCGTCGGCGGTGGTCGCACGGTCCCGCATCTCACGGCGATCAGCGCAGACTACACGGCTATCGACTACTCGCCGGAAATGGTGGCGGCGTTCTCGCAGCGTTTTCCTGGACTGCGCGTCGTGCACGCAAACGCCGTCGATCTGAGTGCTTTCGAGGACGCAAGCATCTTCCTCGTTGTCTTCAGTTGCTGCGGCCTCGACATGGTTGGTCCTGCGGACCGTCGCAAGATTCTGCACGAGGTGCGACGCGTGCTTTCACCCGGCGGCGCATTCATTTTTTCGACCCACAATCTCGATAGTCGGCGTGGCGATCCCTCTCTTCGAGACCTCATCGCCATCCGTCCAACTTTGAACCCGATCACATTCACGCGGAGTGTGGCCCGATCCTGCCTGCAGGTGTGGAATTTTCATAGGTTGAAGCACCTGTCCGAAAGACACGCGGACTGGGCTATGGTCAATTCAGACTATCACGCCTTTGGGACGTTGATGCACTACACCAACATAAGTGCGCAACGCTCTGCGCTCGCGGAAGCGGGATTCGCCCCTGATCCGCTTGTGTATGCTACGGATGGGTCGCCTGTCCTGGAAGCTACGTCGGCTGAGCTCGTCCTGCACTGGATGGTCCGGGCGCCCGAGCTTTCGGACTCTACTTTCCTGCTTTCGTCATCATCGCGTGGCGTAAACGCGTCTGCAGCGTTCGGACTGCAATAGCAGAGAGTTCAAACGACGAGCGAGACTTTCAGCAAAAAGTAACGTTTCCCATAGGGAGATGTTTTCGCAATCGCCTGAAGCGCCTCATTTGTTGAGAGTCTCGTCTTGATTGCAATATAATTCAATATATATCTCATATATATCGCCGGAGCTCAATATTCTAAAAGATTAAATGTATTGATAGATCAACATCTTGTTACGCAACAAGCGTCGGGTGAAATCATTTTCCTCTTTCAGACACTGTTCATATGAGGAAAACTACATGCTTATAGGGAGAAAAGGGCCGGCTTTTGCAGCTGTTCTAGCAATTGTTGCTGCACCTTTGGCCGACGCGTCGGCTCAAACAAGATCCAATCACCGGCATTATGCTTATAGACCGGCCTATCCACCCCCGGCGATGGGGTACTGGAACGCACCAGACTACTACGGCGTTGGTTATGGCTTCGGCTACGGCGCTGGTTGGAGGCATCGTTCCAACGCGCGCGGATGGGATAATACCTGCCTGAATACGCCCTGGTTGCCGTCCGAATTTGCGTGCTCTGCGAGGTAGAAGCTTCGGCGTGAAAAATCAGCCTCTGTCTGCTTTTGTTTAAAGGGAGGAGGCTTACGTCGAGCTAATAGCGGAAGAGCCATCCAAAGAGACCGCTCCTGCCGGGGCTCCCGCCGCCGCTTGCGGCCGGGCGCGCCGGAGCTCCGACAGGCAAGGGTGGACCTTCCTCCCGGCGAGCGACGGGTTGCCTTGTCTCCGCGAACTTTTTCAGCTCGTAGAAACTTGCCAAACCCTCCGGATCGGTCACCGTCACAGCATTCTGCGTCCAGGCCCATTTCGATTTGGCGTCGCCAACGATATAGGGCTCTATGCCCACAACCTGTCCGCGCCACAGGTCGATGATGGCGATATAGTCCATTTTTTCTGCCGCGTGGTATCGAAGAAGGCCGATGCCCGAAAGGCTGTCCCTCAAGGGAGTCCGATTCTACGATTTGAACGGTGGCGCTGCCGTTTGGGACTTCGAGGAGGATGGGTATCTTCGCATAACGCTCGTTAAGCGCCGTATATTGACCTTGGCTTGAGCGGAACACTTCCCAGCCGTTGACGGCGGGGCCCAAAGGCTTGACGATACTGTCGGCTGTGTCTCCGCTCGCCGCCTTGTAGCCGTCACGCGCGTCGCGCGAGAGGGGATTGATTTCAACGGCGCGGCGATAGTCGGCGATGGCGTCCTCACGTTTGCCCGCGCGTTCCCGATAGCTTCCCCTGAAACGATAGGCTTCGCCGAAGGAAGGGTCGACTTCGATCGCTTTCGAAAGATCGGCGTCCGCGGCTTGCGCATCGCCCATGGCGTACCGGGCCTGCCCACGCCAAAAATAGGCTTCGGCGGCTTTCGGATCGAGCGCGATCGCGCGGTTCAGGTCCTCCAGGGCGAGATCGGGCCGCTTTCTTTCAAGGTTTTGCGCGGCGCGGCCCGACAGCGCTGGAACGCTCTCGGACGAAAGTTCGACGGCTTTGGAAAAATCCTTATACGCTTGAGACCAGCGATTCTCCCGTGCATGAGCTCGCCCGCGCGCCACATAGAGGCCTGCATTGTCCGGGGCGAGCGCGATCACCTTGTCCAAATCCTGCACCGCCTCCTCATTCTTGTTGAGGAGCGCGTAAACCGCAGCCCTGTTCTGGTAGGCGGGCGCATATTGCGCGTTGAGCGCGATCGCGCGGTTGAGGTAGCGCAGCGCCGTATAATACAGGCCGGATGCGCTCGCGATCTTGCCTCGTCCGTTAAGGGGGACGGCGCTGCCCGGCATAAGTTCTACCGCCTTGCGGAAATCCCTTTCCGCCGCATCGAGCCTGTTCAGCCTCTGGCTCGCACTGGCCCTGTTGCTGTAGGCGACGCCGAAATCGGGCGCGAGCGAAATTGCATGATCGAAATCTTTGTAGGCGTCTTCGGCGCGGTTCATGTCGAGATAGACGTTGCCGCGATTGTTATAGGCGGGGGCATAGTCCGGATTGAGCGAAACGGCCGTAGTGAAGTCCGCAGCGGCCTCGTCCAGCCGCTTCAGCCGCCATTTGGCGACGCCGCGGTCGCTATAGAGGCTCGCCTGGCTGGCGGCGGGCAGACCCGTGTTTTTCAGCGCGTCGTCATAGGCGGCGACCGCCTGATCGAATTGTCCTCGAAGGAGAGCCGAGCTTCCCTCCTGGGATTTGATCGCCGATGTGTCAACCGCGGCCTTCGCGACAGGCGCAAGCCCCGCCGTCGCGCCAAATAAGGCGAACGCCATCAGGACCTTGATGCTTTCCGGCAACGCAAGCTCAAATCGCAGCGACGCTTCTTTACCCACGGTCTGCATTCCGCTAACACATCGAGAAAACCACCGACGTTCCAGGCGATGCATCAAAAACTATCCTTTGTGGGCGGACTAGCCCTGGGTCTTGTCATGCTTGCCGCAGCGCCTGCCGCGAACGCGCGTTCGGCGGAGTATAGCGGTGCGACAACGCCCGGGCTACCATCGCTTGGCGCTTCGGAGGCGTCCGTCGCCGGCGTCCGGGCAAAACTTGCGGAAAACGACAGCTCCGGTGACGCCGCCGCCACGGAGGCGGCGCACAAGCGTCTCAAGAAAGAACTCGACCGCATGCGCCGGGGCGACCGGAAAGAAAAAGCCGACTCGAAACCCGTTTCGCAGCCCGCAAAAAAGCCGTCGCCACAAGCTGCGGACGCGCCCCGTGTTCAGCCGCAGAAACAGCCGGCTCCGGACGCTGTCAGTCCGGAGATCAGCCGCGCCGCCGGTCGGCTCATTCTCATGCGTTTCAGCGGAGGCGAACCGGCGGACAGCGGCCCAAAGGCGGTTCGCTCCCTGATGCACGACGGACAGATCGCCGGCGTGATGTTCGGCGGCGACAACATCCAGTCGAAAGCTCAGCTTAAGGAACTCGTCAAATTTCTTGCGCAGGGCGGTGGCGAGCACAAGCCTCTCTTCGCCATCAGCGAAATCGGCGGCGCCGCGGGCGCGTTTCCCCATGTGAAGGATTTCGAAGCTTGGCCTTCCGAGCAAGAGGTGGCGGGCAAGGGCGATCCTGAATACGCCTACCTGACCTATCGCTCGCTCGGTTCGTTCCTCGCGGGCCTCGGCTTCACCATGAATTTCGGTCCGGCGCTCGGCGCAAGCGGCGCTCTCCCTGCAAGCTTCGGCGACAGCCCGCTCCAGGTTGGCGTTTTCGCCAAGACATTTGTGCTTGGCCATAAGGACGACAACGTCCTCGCAGTTCCCCTGGTCGATGGGAGCGACGTCTCCGTTCGGGCCTTGAAAACGCTGCTCGTCTCTTATCCGGGCATGGCGATCGCCGCCATGATGACAAGTGAGGCCCAGCCCTTCAGGGCGTATGACGGCCTTGTCCGGGGGCCGCGCTTCTGCATGATCGCCCTCAAACAGGAGAACGGCCCCGAGGAAGCGGTCAGTTCCTTCAACCGGGGATGCGACGCGCTCGTGATCGACGGCGGCAAGGACAGTCCGGCCGCCGTCAGGGATCGTGTCGTTCGGGGCGTCTCGGATGCGATCAACAACGGCTCGTTGACGCTCGCGTCGCTGAATGCGTCCGCGCAAAGGCTGTCTACGTTGCAATCCGCGGCCGAACCCACGTCTGCGTCGTCCACGACGCAGACGGCGCAATAGCGGTGGAAATTGTTAAACGCCAAGGCCGCGTTAAAGGGTAGCAGTGATATATTGCTGCATCTGATGTATGCCAATTTTTCGAAATAATGCGCTTGGCGCCAGAAATCGTATTTCGATTTTCTGGCTCTTTATCCGCCGAAGCCTGAGCCCGGCCGGGACGGCGGATGGCGCGACCGGATGAGCGCCCTCTTCCGGAACCTTAAACCAAGACGGGGAGGCGAAACAATGAAGCATATCGGTTTGCGGTGGGTGCTGCCGGCGGCGATGCTGGCTCTTGCGGCGCCGGCTTATGCCCAAAGCGGAACGGAGCATTCGAAAGACGTCGACGCCAAGATCGCTTACTGCAAAAAGTGCCATGGCCAGATGGGGCAAGGTTTAGCGGCGGCTTATACAGTGCCACGCCTTGCAGGGCAAACGATCCCCTATCTTGAGGCGAAGTTCGGCATCATTTCCGAGCACAAGCGCGACAACCCGACAGCGGAAACCTTCATGGTTCCGGTGCTTGGAAGCGTCGACCCGGCGATCAGGAAGGCCGTCGCCACGCATTTCAACGGCCTTGACCCCGCGCCATCGGGCGGCGGCGATAGAGGCCTCATCTCCGAAGGCAAGAAATTATACGAGGCCGGGGTTCCGGACGCCGGCGTTCCTGCATGCACGAGCTGCCACGGCCCCGCCGCGAAAGGCTCCGAACTTACTCCGCGTTTGGCGGGACAGGTCTATCCCTATACCGTCAAGGTGCTGACGAACTGGAACATCATCAACAAGGAGCAGGAGGGCGTGAAGGCGCCTGTGCAACACCAGCTGACAGAGTCCCAGATTGCAGCGGTCGCGTCCTATCTCAGCAATCTTAAATAGCCAAAGCAAGCGCCGCGTCATGCGGCGCTCGACACAGCGCGAGGGCAGGGGCGGCGCATAGAAGCTGCTCATAAGGCTGGCATCGGGCGGGCTCTTCTGCTTGCCAGTTGCGACGTCTCTTCTTTGGGGAACGTGCAGCCAGCTTGCCGCGACACCATATCGCTTTGCCCCTGATGTCATGCCTCGCCTGGAAACTACGATAGTTTGGCGCACCGTGGCGGGATCAAGTTACCTAGAACCTGAATGCCATGAAAGGAAGCATGAGCGCGCCACCACCATAGGCACCGCCGCCTTCTTTTGGCTCCCGCTGCTCGCCATTTTTCGGATGAACATCGGCATGGCGCGGCTGTTTTCTGCTTCCCTCGGCTTTTTTTGCCCGCTGCCTTCTCGCTTGTTCAGCTTCAAACGCCGCCGCCCTTTTGGCCTCGGCATGCTTTCTTGCTACTCCCACCTTGCTCGTCTGTTCTTGGGCCGTCTTTTCGACCTTCTTGCCGTCAGCCTGCTTTCTGGCTTCCTCGGCTTTGTGGGCCTGTTCCTTGGCCTCTTCTTCGGCCCTGCGCGCCTCACCCTCTCTCTTGGCCTCCTGCGCCTTTCGTGCGTCCTCTTCGGCCTTCTTGGCTTCGACCTGCGTCCTGGCCGCTTCGGCCGCCTCCTCCCGTTCTACTCTTGCCTCGCTTCGTGCTTCCTCAGCAGCTTTTTCGGCACCCAAGCGCCGCTCTTCAGCTTGTGCCGCTGCTTCCCGGGCTGCCCGGACCTCGCCTTGCAGCTTCTTTAACTCCAGATCTGCAGCGCGCTGATCCTCCTGAAGCCTTCGCAATTCAGAGGCATTCTGAGCCTCCTCCACCTTCTTTTTCGCTTCGGCTTCCTTTCCTCCGCGAGCCTTGCGCGCGTCCTCAAGTTTTTGAAGTTCGCTCTCTTTGGCAGTTTGCGCGCGCCGGCGCTTTTCTTCCTCTCGCGCAGCGGTCTGAACTTCTCCCTGTTGCTTGATTTGCTTGATGAGCGCCTGCGCGAGGAGAGAGTAAATGCCTTGCGGATATCGTTTAAGATAGGTCTCAAGGACTTCCGGATCGTTTCTCTCTTTCACAGAGTTCCAGAATCCGATCTCAACTTCTTTTTCAATATCCCTTCGCCGAGTTTCAACCTCTTTCTTGTACTCCTCGATCTGCTTCTTTGCCGCGTCCTGGTCTTCCAGTGAAGCTAGCCTGCTCTTCGCGATGGAAACGTAATGACCTTTTGGATATTGCGAAATATAGGCTTTCAACTCCTCGGGATTGCGGCTGCCTTCTACTGAATTCCAGAGTTGATCCTCTTGCGAGGGAGCGTCAGGCGGAGCCACAAAGAAGAATTTGGCTGTTAAGTTGTCCTCGCTCCAAGGAACCTGCCTATTTCCTGTGATTTTCATCACGTCTTGACGAACAGCCATTAAAATCGAGTGGAGATCCTCGCCCGGCTTCGAGATATGTCGAACCAACGCCTCCGCGAACGGAGAATTCCGTCCCGTTCCGTCGACGGCGACGCTGTTCGGAGCCGTCGAAAAGCTGATCAAAGTGCCGTTTCCAGCCTGAACTCTCGCAAGCCCGACAGGAACGGATGCGGCTCGCGTTACAGTCCTAAAATTGCCCCCAAAAGGATTGTTCCGACATGCGTCGAGAATGACGATGTTTGTGCCTCCGCCTTCGTTCGCCATCGTAGTTAGAATCATGCCGAGAGGGATCAGCCGCCACTCCAGGGCCACATTGCTTTTCAGTTCCGCGCTCGTCGGGATCAGGTAATTCTGATCGTTCACTTGGATGCCATGGCCGGCATAGAAGAAGAGACCGGCCTCCGCGCCGTGAAGCATTTCAGCAAAATCCGAAACGGCGCTTTCAATGGAAAGTTTGTCGGCGTCGGTTCGAAGAATAACCTCGAACCCGAGTTGCTTGAGTTTCGCCGCCACGTCGGCCGCATCGTTCGCCGGGTTGGAAAGCTTGTCGACATAAGAGTAGGCTGAATTGCCGATGACCAGAGCGACGCGACGCCCCGCGGCGAGCGCATCGGCGCCCGCAGCACAAAAAAGCAACAGAAAGAATGTTATAAGCTGTAGCTGGCGTTTCATCGCAGGCTCAAATTTACAAACTTAATGATATTAAACAACTCCATCATCACTTTCAGTTCTTTTAAAGCAGTATTCTCTACAATTTTTTTTGCCTGGTCAACTGCGTTCAGAGGGGGACGGAGAGGGACGACGTGTCGGCTGTCTCCACGCCAGATGATCCTAGTGAGGGCGAACCGGCTTCACATTCCAGGCCATAACAACAATTGCTCATTTGCTGTCTTCCGAGGCGAGACGAACCTGGCCTGACGCGATTTTATCCGATGCCTCGCGTCAGGCCAGGTTCGACACGCTACCAGGCTCACTTCGGTTTACGACCCAAGCGCCGAACCTTTGCTCAGCTTGCTGCGCGGCCAAGGTCAACGCCGTCGCCGCCCGAGACGAGGGCGTTCAGGAAGCCTGTCAGGTTTTCCGTCTCGAAATGGATGTAGCGCGGCAACGCCGCCTCTTTCAGCGCGTGCTGCGACGGATGATCGTAATAGTCGGAGCGGACAAGCACGGTGACGATGCCAAGCCCATGGGCGGCTTCGAGGTTGTGCGGCAGGTCTTCGAACATAGCGGCCTTGCAGTTGGCGCCGGCGCAAAAATCGAGGAAACGCGCGAAAGATTTCAGGTCTAGGCTTCGGCACGTAGCCGCCCGCGGCGATGTCGAAAATGCCGTCGAACGCATCGAGCACGCCAAGCTTGCCCGCCACACGCTCCGCATGGCGCGCGGAGCCGTTCGTGAAAATGAACTTGCGCCCCTCAAGCCGCGAGATCGCCGCCGCAAGCTCCGGCATATGCGAGATCGGAGCAAGATCGATGTCGTGCACGAAATCCATGAAGACATCCGGCTTCACGTTATGCTTGGCCATGAGGCCGGCGAGCGTCGTGCCGTGCTCGTAGTAGAGGTCTTTCTGCACCTTGCGCGCCGCTTCCGGATCGAGGCCGAGCAAATTCTGGATGAAGGCGCTCATCCGCTGGTCGATCTGCGCAAACAGATTGCACTCGGCGGGGTAGAGCGTGTTGTCGAGGTCGAAGATCCAGAGCCGCGTCCCGGCGAAGGCTTCTGCGACGCCGCGCTCGCGGCCCGCTTCCCTATCCATGAGCGTCGCGCTCGATCAACGTGCCCACGCCATGTTCGGTGAAAAGTTCGAGAAGCACCGCGTGGGGCACGCGCCCGTCGAGGATGACAACGCCCTCCACGCCCTCTTCAATCACGCTCAGGCAGCTCTCGATCTTGGGAATCATGCCGCCCGTGATCGTGCCATCCGCCATCATGGCTTTGGCCTCAGACACGGTCAGGCGATGGATGATTTTCTTGTCCTTGCCGAGCACGCCCGCAACATCGGTGAGAAGCAGAAGGCGCTTCGCTTTCAGCGCCCCGGCAAGCGCGCTCGCAAAAGTGTCGGCGTTGATGTTGTAGGTGACGCCATCGCGGCTCATGCCGAGAGGGGCGACCACGGGGATGAATTCCTGCGCGGCGAGCACCTGCACGATGCGGGGATTGACCTCCTCCGGCTCGCCCACAAAGCCGAGGTCGATCACGCGCTCAATATTCGAGTCCGGGTCGATCTCCGTCCTCGTCAGCTTTTTTGCGATGAGGAGATTGGCGTCCTTGCCGGAAATGCCGCAGGCGTGACCGCCGAGCTGATTGATCTGGCAGACGATCTGCTTGTTGATGGTCCCGGCGAGGATCATCTCCACAACTTCCACGGTCGCCTCGTCCGTGACCCTTAGCCCGCTGGCGAACTCGCTCTTGATGCCGAGCCGCTCGAGCAGGCTTGCGATCTGCGGGCCTCCGCCATGCACCACGACCGGCTTCACGCTCGCCTGTTCGAGCATCACGATGTCGCGCGCAAAGCTCTCGGCAAGCTTCGCGTCGACCATGGCGTGGCCGCCATATTTAATGACCACGGTCGCCTGATCGTAGCGCTGCATATAGGGCAGCGCCTCGGAGAGGATCTCCGCCGCCATGCTCGGCTTCCTCAAGCTTTTGTAGAAATCTTCATTCGGATCGGCGTCGGCCATGCTGCCTCCAGGTCGAGCTTGTCAGCTTCGCCAGAAAATACGGCGCCGCCCAGCGAAGTTGCAAGGCTGCCATGATGCCGCCCTCTTATGACAAGCGCGCAACCGGGCGCACGAGGCGCCGGGTTTTAGCACCGGTTTCTCCAACGGCCCCTCTGGCGCCCCTCACGCCGACAACGGCGGCGCGCGCTTCGGCGTCAGCCCGAGCGGGCCGGCCGTCGGTTAATAATCCGCCAAGATTGGTTTCGTTTTGTAAAAGAGGCCTATATCTATATAAACACCTATATTCGGAGCTCTCAAAATCGGCGAACTGACCTTCTTTTGGGCTCGCGTTTAGGATTCTGTTCAGTTCGCCGCCGGCCTTACGGGGATCTCATGTTGCTTTGCGCGATGGGCCATCCCCAGCCATTTTTAAACGCGATTCCGCCAAGCTTGTCTTTCGCGTCTTCGTGGCGCGATGATTTAGATCATGAAACCGATTTGCAAAAGCGATCTCCTGATTGGACTTAAGCCGAATTCGCCAACGCGTCGCCACAGCGTCATCCCGTGCGAGGCGCAGCGCGGAGCGATGCGCTCCAGACACGGGATCGTAGAAGACACGGACCTGAGTTTGGGACGATCCCGGCTCGCGCTTCGTAAGGCCTGGATGACGACCCGCAATCTCACGCGAGGGAGCCGAGACGAAAACAGCGGCGCCAGCGATGCCTAGCTTCTACGAATTCTTCGCAGGAGGCGGCATGGCGCGTGCGGGCCTCGGTCCGGATTGGACGTGTCTTTTCGCCAACGACTTCGACTTCAAGAAAAGCGCGATCTATAACCTCAACTGGGGCGCGGGCGTTCTCACCACGGCAGACATTCGCCAGATCAAGGCCGCCGACTTGCCCGGATATGCCGACCTGGCGTGGGCCTCATTTCCATGTCAGGACCTCTCGCTCGCCGGGGGCGGCGCCGGCCTCAAGGGCGAAAGGTCCGGCACGTTCTGGCCCTTCTGGGATGTGATGAACGACCTGATCGCCGCGGACCGCGCGCCGAAGATGATCGTCGTCGAAAATGTCTGCGGCGCCATCACCTCCCATAATGGCGAAGACTTCGCTGCGATCTGCTCAACCTTCGCCCGCGCCGGCTATCGCTTCGGCGCCCTCGTCATCGACGCGAAGCATTTTCTTCCTCAGTCGAGGCCGCGCCTCTTCGTCGTTGGCGTCCGCGCCGACTTGGCGTTGCCTGAAGGGATCACCGCGCAAGAGTCGTCGGAAGAGCGGCACCCGCGCGCCCTGCGAACGGCTCAGGCCGCGCTGCCGCCGAAAACGCGTGCGTCGTGGTTATGGTGGACCCTTCCGAAGCCGCCGAAAAGGCGCGAGCGCTTCGCCGATCTCATCGAAAGCAATCCGAAAAACCTCGCCTGGCATATGCCGGCCCAGACCGCCGCCCTCCTCGCCATGATGAGCGACGTCAATCGCGCCAAGGTCGAAGCCGCACAACACTCCGGCAAGCGCATGGTCGGCGGTGTCTACAGGCGCACCCGCCACGACGCCTTCGGGCGAAAAGTGCAACGCGCCGAGGTCCGCTTCGACGACATCGTGGGATGTCTTCGCACGCCTGTTGGCGGCTCCAGCCGTCAGACCATCATCATCGTCGAAGGCGCGGACGTGCGCACCCGTCTCATATCGCTGCGCGAGACCGCTCGCCTCATGGGCTTGCCCGATGCGTACAAGCTGCCCGATAGTTACAACGAGGCGTACCGCCTGACTGGCGACGGCGTCGCCGTTCCGGTTGTCCAGCATCTCTCCCGCCACATTCTGACGCCGATCATCGCTCTCGCAACCGAGCGGCAAAAAAGTCGAGCCGCGGCATGAGCGTCATCCTTTGACAGAGCAACCAAGACCAGGCGAAACTTCGCGGAGATCTTGAAGACCGACGCCTCTATCCAACAGCACTGGGTTCGCCTGCGAATGTCTTCCCGGCAACCTCGCACGGCCCACCTGATCAGCCTCTTGTCGAGCTTTGCCGTCCATATTTTTGCAAATATGCCTCCGCGCCCTCTCTGTACTTTCCCTTGTAGAATTGCGTTGTGCAGGATCGGTATTTCTCTCGTTTAGAATTGAGATCTTGCGGCTGGGGTTTATGCCCCGCATTTAGCCAGGAGCAATTCGCTCAAATAAATGGGAAAGTTCTCCATCTGCGACAACTCATCCTTCTTCAGATACCGTATGCTCGCGGACGAAGTCGAAAGCAGAGAATTTATAATGGGCTCGGGCGTCCCCATGCGAAGGAGATGGGGGCGAAACGTCGCCAATGATCGTTCATAGCGCTCCTTCGCCCGTCGCATAGTGAAGTTTGCGTAGCCTTCCAGCCGAAATCGGTGAACGCCAACCAATCCTTCGTGACGGCCAACGCCGGCAGCCCAGATGAGAGAGAGCAGGCGCTTTCACATCTGCATCTCGGATCGCCTTCGCGCGTTTCCGGGTCGTAGGCCGTGCCGTTTCCTTGTTGTGCAGAAAATTCTTCAGCACGCCTTTCTCGATGATCGTGACATCCTGGCAGGGCGTCCCCTCGTCATCGACATGAATGGCGAACGAAGAACTGCCGTCCGGTCCCCGGCCGCCATAATCACCGAGCGTGATCTTTTCAGAGGCGACCATCTCTCCCAGGCAATCGCCGGCAACCGATCCTGCCAGCACGGAATTGGCTTCGCAGGTATGGCCGATCGCCTCATGCGCGAGGATGCCCGCGACAGCGGAATCCAGCACCACGTCGTGGAAGCCTGCTTCGCATTGCGTGCCTTGGGCCTTTTCACGCAGATACTGGTAAAGCTGCTCGACCCTCGAGTTGCCGCAACAGACCGATGCGGGAGAGGGAACGGGGGGGACACCCGGTTCGGCAGTCTGCCGCAAGAGCCGAGCATTGTCTGCGGCCTGCGCCAGGACTGCCGTGATCGTGTCGTCATCGTCACCGGGAAGCCCTGCAAAGCCAAAACCCGCGTTGCGATGAATCCTTGCGGAAAGGCCCCTGCTTTGCGAGCGGGTGTTTGCCATAAGGGTGCCCTTGCGCATGGACATCTGGACACTGTAATTGCCGTGCCAGCGCAATTCCGTGTAGCCGCTCGCCCTTTGGGCTCTGGCAGCGATTTTGTCGAGCATAAAACGTTTCCGGCGAGATGAACTCAAAGGAATATAGCACGAGCGGCCAAAATTGCCCGGCCGCCCGCTGAATTCCTCTCAATTGATCGGCGCACCCTGCCACCGAGGCGATTAAGCCCTCGGAAGCTTCTTTCTGGGCCGCCGTCGACCTCAGCGTTCGCCCGCCTTCTCAGCCTTCTTGGTTTTCAGGTGTTTCTCGATCTCGGCGCAATGGTCGGTCACGTCTGCGCTCGGTGTCAGATAGATGAAGTCAAACGGCTTCTCCAAGCCAGGGACAGTCTTCATGTACTCGGACGGCGTGGTGCGCTCGGGGTCCACCTCGATGAAGGCGACCGAGACCACAGTGGCATTGGGCAAGTTCTGACGAATGAGATGCGAAACAGCCCAGTCGTTTCGCACATGTCCCGCGCCAGCAATCAGCACCGCTCCGTCGCCGGCATCCGCTGATGCCATTGCCTTTGCAAGCGAGGCGTCGAGCGCGCGCTGCATTTTGATCATGGGCTCCACCGCATCGGCGGGCAAGAGATTGCAATGCCCTTCTTTTATCTCATGGGCTTGCGCCTCGGCGGCTTCCGGCTTTATGGGCCGAGCCAGATCGAGGTCTTTCATGGTCTGCGTGTAGATGGGGGACTGCTCCCCCTTGGCGAGCGCCTTTTGCACATCGGCGCCGAGTCCCCCGGCCTTCAACGGCAACGCGGCCTGAAGCGCGGCCTCTGCGATGGGTTGATAAATGGCCCAATCGGGCCAGCCCCGCTCCTCCCACCGTAATGCCTTGCCGAGCTTGCTTGCCTCCCTGACGCCGCCTTTCACATGACGATCGAGTTCTGGTTGCAGATTTGCGGGGATCATCTCAAAGACAATTGCTGGACGCCGGCCTTTACTGACAAGCCCATCGATGAGCCGAGCCTGTAACCGATGATGATCGGGATTATCGTGAATTTCTCCGAGCAACACGAAGCGCGCGTTCGCCAAAGCTTTCTCAAGCTCGCTTATCGTGACCGCTTCAGACGAGTTCCAAATCGTACCCACGAGCGGATGGTCTTGGAAATGTTGCGAAGTCCAGCCGTCTTTCGCGGTCGCATGGCTGATTGGGAGGAAGGGCGCTATGACGACGCCCATGGTCAGAACAAGAAAGGTCCAGGCCGAGAGCACAAGCCTCCGGTGATAGGTGACGCGTCAAGACATTAATCTTTGGAGTCTACGTCGAGGGATCGCGACGCCGGCTGCCAGACACCGCGATCAATAACTTTCCTGATTACGCATAAACGTCAGCCAGTTTCAGGAGCCTATATGGCGTCGGGCCGTCCTGAGCGAGACGTAGGCGAGCCTTTCGATCATGGCTTCGAGCCGGTATCTGCGGTTGAACCGGTACTCGAATTCGGCAAGGCATCGCGGCACATGTTTGGTCCGCACGGCTCGGTAGGTTCCCACGATGGCGGACTTCATGTTGGCAAGAACGGTGTTGACCCATTTGAAGGCTGGTTTTTTGGCGGCCTTTGCGCCGCCGCCGGTTTTGATTTTGGCATGCGCGCAGCCTGCCTCTGTGACCGCGTTGAAACAGGCAAGCCCATCGGAAATGACATGGGCGTCGGGAGCAAGCGCTTTGCGGGCGAGCCTGCCGATCGACGCTTTGCGGAAGCCGGCGACGCGGCGCAGCAAGATTTGATCGGGCTTGCCGTCGGCGGTTACGGCCACGGCGGCGACAAACGGCGTCTTGCCCGCCGCGCCGCGTCCCCGTTTGCCGGGACGCTCGCCGCCGGCATAGGCGTCGTCCATCTGCACGACGCCTGTCACAAGCTTTTCGCCGTTGCGCTCAAGCATGACCTGGGCAAGCTTGTGTTTCATAATCCAGGCCGTCGTCTGGGTCACGCCTAGCCTTCGGGCCAGTTCGAGGCTGGATATCCCGTTCTTCGATTGGGTCAGATGATAGATGGCTTTAAACCAAAGCCTGAGCGGCAGCTTGCTGGAGGCGAAAACGGTTCCGGCCTTTACCGAGGTTTGTTTGCGGCAGGCGTTGCATTGAAAGAGCCGCCGCCCCCCGCGCTTGACGACGCAATGGCTATGGCCTCCGCACTCTGGACATTCGAAACCGTTGGGCCAACGCAAGGCCACCAGCTTGGCGTGACATTGCTCTTCGGTTCCATACAATGCATCGAAACCGGCCTCGCTGAGGCCCTTCTGGAATTGAACTTTGTTGCGCGCCATCGCCTAACCCTTTGCACGTCGCAGTGTTCTTCTTTTGTTCTATATGCAAATGCAGGCTGACGCAACTGCGTAATCAGGTAACCTTTTGGCCGGGGCGTCTCAAAAACGCAAGGGAACGTCCTTAAGCTCCAGCAAGTGATTGCGAACCCAAATCAGGTGAGGGACATGCCTTGAATTTCGGATAGTTTGATGCTTGCATCCGGTTTGCTGCTGCCCGATCGTCTCGCCAAGACGGCAATGACGGAGGGGCTTGCCGAAAAGGGGCGGCCCGGCCTTGAGATTGAGACCGTCTACCGCCGATGGGCAGCGTCTGGCGTTGGACTGCTCATCACTGGCAACGTCATGATTGACCGCGACCACCTTGAGCGCCCCGGTAATGTCGTCATCGACCGCCTACCCGATGCCGATATGCGCGCTCGGCTTAAACGGTGGGCCGAGGCGGCAAAGTCGTCTGGAGGGAAGGTGATCATGCAGGTGAGCCATGCCGGCCGCCAAACATCTGTACGGGTCAACAAGCACCCGAAGGCGCCCTCGGCGGTTCGCGTTAACCTTCCCGGCCGGCAGTTTGGTGACCCGGTTGCGCTGACCGAATCCACGCCATTATCGATCGATTTGGCGTCGCCGCTGCGGCTGTGCGCGAGGGCGGCTTTGACGGGGTGCAGGTCCACGCCGCGCATGGCTATCTCATTTCCGAGTTCCTGAGCCCAAAGACCAACCGCCGCAACGATCGATGGGGCGGCTCGCTTGAGAACAGGGCACGCCTCCTGCTCGACGTGGTCCGCACGGTACGAACGGCAACAGGACAGGACTTCACCCCATAGGCGCTAAAATAAAGCTTGCCAGCTGGAATCGAGTCGGATTCTAGCATTGCATGAGCTACGAATCGCTTTTGAATGAAGACTGGCCGGCCATAGTCGAGCGGCTTGGCGGGGCGGCGACGCTCGAAGAGGGCGCGCGGAACGCCAAGGCTTTCTTGCGGGCGCGGATTTTCGCAAACGCCGTCGACATGCTGCGCATGATCCTGGCGTATTGCCTGGGTGATGGCACGCCTGTCCGGCACAGTTTATGCTTGAAAGGGCGCACGACATTGATTCTACTCGTTTCCAGCTGTTTCCGAGGCATCTGGATACGAAAAGGAGCAAGGCCGTGCGGCGTCAGACTATCGTTCTTCACGAGATCATCAAATACATTCCGTGGGGGATCCATGACCGCCTTGTTCGCGAGCATGGCGGCGATGCGCGCAGCTTTAGCGACAGAGCGCATTTGACCTCCTTGCTTTATGGACAATTCGCCGCCGTCCAGAGCCTGCGCGAGATCGAAACGGGGCTGCGCAGCCATGGCGGCAAGCTTTATCATCTTGGGGGCGCTCGACGCTGGCGGAGGCCAATGCGTCGCGTCCGGTCGCGGTCTTCAGCGGGCTGCTTTCGGAGTTGATGAAGCAAATGCAGCGGGGATTCCGGCGCAAGGTCAGCGATTGCCTTCGTTTGGTCGACGCCACTTCGCTGCGCCTCACGAGTTTCAGCCGCCATTGGGCCACGTTTTCGGCGGGCGTATGCGGCGCCAAGGCGCACATCGTCTACGATCCCGACGCCGCGCAGCCCCTTTATCTTCAGATCACCAAGGCCAACGTCAACGATATCACCGCCGCCAAGGCCATGCCGGTCGAGCCAGGCGCCACCTATGTTTTCGATCTTGGCTATTACGATTATAGTTGGTGGGCGGGCCTGCATCAGGCCGGCTGCCGCATCGTGACGCGGCTCAAGGCCAATACGCCTTTCGAGGCCGCCGAAGAGCGAGCGGTCCCGGCGGATGGCGCCATCCTCAGCGACCGGACAGGATATCTCCCCAGACGGCTGGCCGGCTCGCACAAAAATCCGCTGCCGGACCTTGTGCGCGAAGTGCAGGTGAGGATCGAAACGGGCAAGGTTTTGCGTCTGTTCACCAACGATCTGAAAGCAAGCGCTCAGGACATCGCGGACTTGTACAAACGCCGATGGGAGATCGAGCTGTTCTTCCGCTGGATAAAACAGACGTTGAAAATCAAGCACTTCCTCGGAGCTTCGGAGAACGCCGTGCGCATTCAGGTTACGGTGGCGCTTATTGCTTTCATGCTTCTGCGCCTTGCTCATGAGGCCAACAAAATTGTCGAAAGTCCGCTCGCCTTCGCCAGGCTCATCCGCGCCAACCTCATGCAACGAAGAACGATCCGCGATCTGCTCCAGACGGCGCCTCCGCGAAAACAGCAGCAACACCCCCTTCTCGATCTCTGGCCGGACTGTGCAGGGAGGGTGGCGTGAGAAGGCAAAAATCATGCCGGACAGGCGTGGGGTGATGGCGGCTTGCGATCCACGGCCGCTTGGGCCGCTTCGATTGGGCTTGCCGATGTCGCCAACACCGCCTTGCTCTACCGCCTGCGTCAAAGCGGGGATTGGCTGGCTTGGCTGGTGGGGCAGGCGCTTGGCGCCGCCGCGCCCAAAGCGAGCCAGGGCCGCTCATTCGCATCGTCGACGCGACGAATGTTCTGAAAGCTGGAGCCGCCGCCAAGACGAAAAACAAGCTGTGGCGCATCCATAGCGCGTTCGACCTGCCCAGCGAGCGCTTTGGTTTCTTTGAGCTTACCGACGAGCATGGCGGCGAGCGGCTGGACCGCGCGCCCGTGATCAAGGGCGAGATCCGCTTGGGCGATCGCGTTGACATGCAGCCGGACCGGATCGCGGCGCTGCTTGAGGCGGGCGCCGATATCGTGGTGCGATCCGGCTGGCGGAACGCGCGCTGGCTCGACGCCGACGGCGCCCCGGTTGACCTGCTCGCGGCGTTTGAGAAAGCGGCGGCAAGCGGGCGCATCGACTGCCCCATCTGGATCGGCCGCAAGTCCGGTCCAGCGCTGGCTTTGCGTCTTGTCGCGCTCAAAAAGTCGCCCGAGGCCGCGGAAGCGGCTCGCCTGACGGCGCAGAGAGCCGCGAAGAAGGCGGGAAACGCCATCTCGGCAGGAACGCTGATCGCCGCCGATTGGGTGATCCTCGTAACGTCTTTGCCCGCCGCTGATTTTTCAACAGACGATATCCTTGCCTTATACCGCCTGAGATGGCGGATAGAACTCGCCTTCAAGCGCTTGAAAAGCCTGATCGGCCTTAAAGCGCCCCCCGGACAGGATGAGCGCTCCGCCAAGCCGTATGTGCTGGCTCACCTTCTGGCCATTCTTTTGCTCGAACCGCTGATCGACGCGTTCGAGGACTCTCCCCGCTTGAAACAAGCCGCCTGACCAAGCATGGGGCCTGGCGCCTTTTGCTGCAGCTTGCGGCTACGCTTCTTCAAATTATCATGCCGCAGCCCTCGCTCGCCGAGTTGCGCCAAGCCAAAGACAAGCTCCGCCGCCATCTCCACGAACCGCCCCGAGGGCGGCAATATCAGACAATGGCCGGGTTATTTTAGCGCCTATGGGACTTCACCCTGGCCGTGAAGGTCAACTCGGCGGATTTTCAGAAGGGCGGTTTTGCTTTTGAGGACAGCGTCACTGTAGCAAGGTGGCTCAAGGAGGCCGGTGTCGACCTTCTCGAGATTTCAGGGGGCTCCTACGAGCAGCCCAGAATGATGGCGATCGAGGGAGTGGAGAAGCCCTTGGAGCCAAAGGCCGCAACGACGCGCCTGCGCGAGGCCTACTTTCTCGACTTCGCCAAGCAGATGATAAAGGGGCCGGTCCCGCTGCTGATGGTGACGGGAGGCTTCCGATCGGCCGATGCCATGGACGAAGCCTTGCAAAGCGGCATCGATCTGATTGGCCTAGGGCGTCCACTATGCACGGATCCGGATGCTGTGCTCACGCTCCTGCGCGGTGCGGCCCGGACCCTGCCGCGCACCGAAGACACGTTGCGCCTTGGGCCGGGTTTGTTTGGGCCTAATTCACCGGTCAGAGCGCTTAAGGCGCTCAACGGCTTTGCGACCTTGGCCTGGTATTACCAGCAGATCCGGCGCATGGGCCGCGGAGAAACGCCCGATCTCAAGCTGGGTGGATAACGCAACCTGATGTCTGGACATTTGTCTGTGGACGGTCAATCGGCATTGGTGTTGTTGAAGTTGACATAGGGTGTTTGCGAGGCGGCCCATTGCTCGTCGATCTCGACCAAGATGGCGGAGACCAAGCGGAGGAGAGAAGCCTCGTTTGGGAAGACGCGTATTTTTCTGGTCCTGCGTTTTAGCTCCTGTTGGATCGAGCGCTCGATGGGGTTGGACGTTCGCATGCGCCGCCGCTGGTCTCTCGGCAGTTTGAAGACGGCGAAGCCTTCGGGGACGTTATTTTCGAGCCATTCCGCGAGCTTGGAGGCGGGGCTTCGGTATTTGGCCACGAGGCGCTTAAGCTCCTCCTGAGCGCTTCCTAGATTTGGAGCGTCCCAGACGGCGCGCAGTTCCTCGCCGATGACCTTGCGGATAGTCTGATTGGGGGCGTGGTGGATGGCGTTCTGGGCGAGGTGGAACTGGCAACGCCGCCAGCGTGCGCCGGGCAGCACGGCCTGGCGAGCCGCCTTGAGGCCGGGGTGGTGGTCCGAGGTAATGAATTCGACGCCTTGCAGGCCGCGCGCCACGAGGTTTTCAAGGAAGGCTCGCCAGTGCGCTTCGGCCTCGGAGAAGGCGACGTAGACGCCCAGGATACGGCGCTTGCCAGAGGGTTCGATGCCGATGGCGGTGAGCACGGCGCAATCGTCCGCGACGCCCTGTTCGCGGGTCTTCTCATAGCGCGCATCGAGAAAGAGATAGCGGAAGCGGCCGAGAGGACGGCTCCGCCAGGCTTCGAGTTCTTCGTCGAGCATGGCCGCGGCCCGGCTGACCTGGGTCGAGGACAGGCCCTCGATGCCGAACTCGGCCAACACCTTTTCGACGGCTCGCGTCGAGACGCCCTTCACATACATTTCGGCGGCGCCGAGCATCACCGCGCGGCAGGAGCGGCGCCCGCGTTCGAGGCTTTGCGGGAAGAACGGTTCGGGGACGCCCGCCGTCTTGGGCGCATCCAGGGTCAGCGTGCCCGCCGCCGTATCGACCTTCTTGGGCTTTACGCCGTTGGCGTAGCCGCGCCGGCCGGAACTGCGCTCATAATGGCTCGCGCCGAGGTATTGCTCACGTTCGAGCCGCATGGCGAGGTTCATGAGCGTGGTCATGACCTGCGCCATGGCTTGTGGACCTTCCGCCGTAAGCTGTTCCAGGACTGCGGCCATCGTCGTATCTTTGCTGGTCACCGGTGGTTCCTTCTTGGCGGTTGGAACACCGATGCGCAATTCGCTTCAGTTCCCCACGCGTGGGGAACTGAAGCGTCCACATCCTCCTCGCCCTGACGGCATCGGAGGAAAATTTCCAGACATCAAGTTACACGGACTGGGTGGTGCTTGCCGCATTCCTTTCGGAACAGCATGACGACGCGCGCAAGAGGCGTGAAGAGCAGGCTTCCTAAATGCAAAGTTATGGGCTTGATCGAACATCATGAACGCACTCGAAAATAGAGTTCCGCCGCCGCTTGTGGCTTTGCTGACAGCCGCGCTGATGTGGGCGATAGCGCGAGACGCCCTGGCGATCCGGATCGGCAACACCTTGCGGCTTGCTCTCGTGGGTGTATTGGCAGCTGTTGGCGTACTGCTTGCCGGAGCGGGGTTTCGCGCCTTCGGCCGGGCCAATACAACGATCAATCCCATTGACATCGAGGCCGCGTCGGCTCTCGTGACCAGCGGAATCCACGGCTACACCCGAAACCCGATGTATCTCTGTCTTGTTGCGTTTCTTCTGGCGTGGGTAGTCTATCTGGCGGTTCCCTGGACTTTGCTCGGCCCCATCGCCTTCGTGCTCTACATCACGAGGTTTCAGATCATTCCAGAGGAGCGCGTCCTCTATAAGAAGTTTGGTGACGCTTACGCAGCCCGTCGCTAGCAGGTGCGCCGCTGGCTCTAATTCACTTGCCGATGACCATCGAGGCTGCCCTTCGGCTCAATTATAGGGCGTGATGGACTTCTTTCGCTGATGGCATATGCCCAGGCAGGACGCTTCGAGGTTCTTGTCACTGAAAGCCTTGACCGGCTAAGCCGCGATCAGGAGGACCTCGCCGGAATCTTCAAACGCCTGTCTTTTTGTGGCGTCGACATCATTGGCGTGAGCGGCGGCCGGGCAGATACCGTACAGATCGGCGTTCGAGGAATGCTGGGAGCTCTCTACCTCCAAGACTTGGCGGACAAGACGAGACGGGGTGTTGCCGGCAAGGTCGCGGAAGGAAAAAGCGCAGGAGGGAAAGCCTACGGCTATCGTCCCGTGAAAGGGGAACCGGGCAACTTGGAGATTGTCACCGAAGAAGCCGAAATTGTTTGCCGGATCTATCGCGAATACGCGTCCGGAAAGTCACCGCGTCACATCGCCAGAGACCTCAATCGCGATGGCATCCCCGCGCCAAGAGGCGCCGCTTGGGCAGGCAACACCCTGAACGGAACGCGCAACAAAGGCACGGGCATGTTACGCGTCCCAATTTACCGCGGCATTCTCGTCTGGAACAAAGTTCGCTACGTACGCGATCAATCGACGGGCCGGCGGGTCACAAGGCCAAATCCTGAACAGGATTGGAAATCGGTCGAAGTCCCGCACCTTCGCATAATCGAGGATGAGCTCTGGTTCAAAGTGCAAGAGCGCCTTGGCGTACACGGCAGCGCTGGCGGCCGAAAAAACGAGTTAGCAAGCGCCGCCTTCTGGCCGGCCTCTTAAAATGCGGCGTCTGCGGCTCCGGAATGACGGTCAATGGAGGCGGTGATGGGCGCTCCCGTATTTTGTGTTCGAGACATCGGGAAAGTGCGAGTTGCTCCCACAAACGCTCCTATTACCTCGATACCGTCGAAACCATTGTCGTGCAGGTTCTTCGCCAGACGCTCCTTGAACCCGAACCGATCCACACCTTCGTTGAGACCTACATCGCCGAACGGCGAAAACTTAATGCCGCGACGGTAAAACAGCACGATCAGGCAAAGGCAGAATTGCAAAAGGCCCAAGGGGCTCTCGACCGTGGGATCGATGCTCTGATTGACGGCCGCATTTCGAAGGAGGAGTTGGCGAAAAGGAGACCTGCCCTCGATGAACGGGTGAGCCAGGCGGAACGCGAGCTTGCTCTCTGCAAAGCGCCTCAGAAGCTTGATCTCCACCCGGAGGCATTGAGGCAGTATCGCAGCGCCGTCGATGGTCTTCACGACTTGCTGGGAAAAGCCGGCACCGTAGACGAGAAATTATCCAAGACCTTCCGCACCTTGGTCCACTCCGTGATCACTCCACGAAGTGCGGCCCAAGGCACCGCTCAAGGTCGAGATTTATGGTAAGCTTTCCATCTTACTGGGCGAGCCAGTATGTAAATTGGTGGTTGCGGGGGCAGGATTTGAACCTGCGGCCTTCAGGTTATGAGCCTGACGAGCTACCGGGCTGCTCCACCCCGCGTCACAAAGTTGACATAGGCTGTTCGGCGCGAGATCGCAACCCAAACCTGAACAATCCACGAAAAATTCTTCATCTCCGAACGGAAGCATCGGCGAACCGGAATTTTGGGGCGCTCCGTCACTATGTCGCCGAAGATGGCAATTCAGCCGAGACTCTTGTCCAGCAAGATAAGCCAAATGGTCCGCCCCCGCGGGAAGGACGAAAAACCGCTCGAACATAGGGGCGTGCCTCAGGGCGCAGCTCATCAGCGCTTCGGCCCATCCGGCCTCTGTCGCCGATGTAAGCCACCTTGGATAAATAGAGATAAGGTTATTTCATCACCGGTGTTGTCGGTCGGAACCGGCGCCCTCGACATGTCCGGGAAAGCCGGAAAGGTCTCGTGAATGAAGCGTCCACATTGAAACCCCCGTCGACGCCGAATCGCCGCCGCGCTAGCCATGAGTTTTCAACTTCTCCTCCCTTTTCTCCGAGCAGGCTTCGACGGAGCGCGCACAGTGCGAGGAGGCTGGCTATTCACCGTTTGGTGACGGCTCCTGTGACATTTTTAAAGGCGATCTCAACCATTCGACGAAGGTTTTCATGTTCGAGCGCGCCGCAGCCAAGCCATTCCCCGTTCAACTGCGCCTCGACAGCGGGCTGCGGATCCTCGCTCCACAGGGGGAGGCTATTTTAGGCTGGTTCGGCGGCGCAAGCGCAGGCGCAGCTGAGCCTCTTGCCGTTCCCGACCACCTCCTTGCGCCCAATCCGACATCCACCATCGTTTATGCGTGCAACCTTCCGGCAGAGAGCGACGGTCAGGCCGCGGCTTCGGATGCTGACGTCGATCTTCCCGATGACATTGACCGCGAGCTTGAGGATCACTTTCTCGACGCCACCTTGCCGGGAGGGCAAACCGCTATCGTCACCCCCGATGGCGAACAGGTCGCCCTTCGGTTTCGCTGGCTTCGCCTTGCGTTGCATGCCTCAACCGGAGCGGTGTGGCGATGCTTCGTCTCAATGGGGCGCCGCGACGCCGGCGCGTGGCGCGCGATCCAGCATGACTACATTTTCGAGGCTGGCGGCGGCGTCATTCTCAATCCGCCGGGCGCCGTCGACCTGCCATGGGCCGAAGACTTCGCCGCCGCGATGACGCTGAGCCATCCGGACGGAGCGCTGACGTCGTTTCCTTGCAATCTCGGCCGCGTGAAAATCACACAACTCGCAACGGATGGATGGCCAAGGCGGCGTCTTATCAGCCTCCTGATGCAGGACGATAATCGCATCGTCGCCTTCCTGTCCGACGGAAGACAGGAGGTGATTGCGACCGCCGCTCCATCATCGAGACGCGCCGCTCGCGCGGTCTGACCGAAAATGCGAAGGCGGCGCGGCGCCCGCGCCAGCAAACGGCCGATCGTGAGGAAACCCACGAAACTCTCGCGCCTTATCCATGGCGCATGGACAAGGCCATCACGTTTCGTCACTATCGTCTGCAGTCATCGGTAGATCCGGCTGTCTCATTATGAAGTTGGCGAGAATTTATCTTCGCGCGCTCGGCATGCTCGCGTCCGAAAGAGCGCTCTCCATCACCCTTGTGCTCGCAGGGGTTGCGATCGCCGTCGTGCAACTCGCGGAGCCGATCCTGTTCGGTCGGGTCGTCGATGCGCTCTCGAAAGGCGGGAAGGCGTTTCCCATCATCGCCTTCTGGGCGGCGCTCGGTCTGTTCAACATCCTGGCGATGACGGCCCTGGCGATCATGGCGGACAGGCTTGCGCACAGGCAGCGCCTCGCCGCGATGAGCATGGCTTTCGAAAGGGCGATCATGCTGCCGGTCAGCTATCACGCGGAACAGGGGTCCGGTCGAGTCGTGCGGATCATGCTTGCAGGGACCGACCAGCTCTTCGCTCTCTGGCTGTCCTTCCTGCGCGAGCATCTGACCGCGATCATCGGGGTTGTGCTGCTGATCCCCGCTGCAATCTCCATCGACTATCGCCTGGCGGCGCTCCTCGCCGCGCTGGCGGTCCTGTATTTCCTCGCCAACACGGTCATCATCAAGCGGACGCATGGCGGGCAAGAAAGCGTCGAACAATATTTTCAGGATGTTTCCGGCCGGGTGGGCGACGTCATCGGCAATGTCACCGTGGTGCAAAGCTACACGCGGTTTCTTGCCGAAACGAGCGCCCTTCGCGCGCTCATGGCCGACCTCCTTCGCGCGCAATATCCCGTGGTGACATGGTGGGCGATGCTGACGGTCCTTACGCGGACGGCGGCGACCATTACGATGGTGGCCGTTTTCTCAATCGGGGCCATCCTGGCGGAGCGCGGCGAGGTCACCGTCGGCCAAATCGTGGCCTTTGTCGGGTTCTCCAATCTTCTCATCAGCAAGCTCGACATGCTTTCCGGCTTTGTCGGGCGCATTTTCCTCCAGGCCCCGACGCTGGCGAATTTCTTCGCGCTTTTGGACACAAGCGGCGTCACGATTGAAAAGCCGGGCGCGGTCCCGCTTGAGAGCGTGCAAGGGCGCGTTCAGTTCGATAACGCGACCTTCCGCTTTCCATACACGGAGCAGGGCGTGTTCAATCTGACCTTCGAGGCGGAGCCGGGGCAGACGCTCGCGCTTGTCGGCCCGACCGGCTCCGGGAAAACGACGACGCTTGCGCTTCTCCAGAGGCTTCGCGACCCGCAGGAGGGCAGTATCCTCGTCGACGGCGTCGACATCCGCGACGTCACCCTGACGTCGCTCCGGCAATCGATCGCGGTCGTGTTTCAGGACGCCGGCCTGTTCAACAGGTCCATCGAAGAGAACATCCGCATCGGACGCCCGACAGCCACGCAAGAAGAAGTGGAGACGGCGGCGCGGCTCGCGGAGGCGGACGACTTCATCCGCGCGAAGCCGGGCGGGTATCAGTTCGTGATCGGCGAGCGCGGCTCGGCTCTTTCCGGCGGCGAGCGCCAGCGCATCGCCATCGCCCGCGCGATCCTCAAGAGCGCGCCAATCCTGATCCTCGACGAGGCGACGAGCGCCCTCGACAACGAGACCGAGTTGAAGATCAAGCGGGCCTTGGACGCGGTGCGGCGCGGGCGGACGACGTTTCTCATCGCGCACAGGCTCTCCACCGTCGCGAATGCGGACAAGATCCTGGTTCTCGATCGCGGCCGCATCGTTGAAGCAGGCACGTTCGTTGAGCTGGCGGAAGCCGGCGGCCTTTTCGAACGCCTCGTGAAGGCTGGAAGCTTCGAGGAAGATTATCCGGAAGAGCCAGCGGTTCGCGCTGCCGAGTAGGGGGCGCGTTTACCATTGATCACGTCGATCCAGGCGCAGCTTGCTCCGAGCGGGCGCCATCGGTTAAAATTGGTTTTGTTTGGTAAAATGGGCACAAGTAGGAAGTTAAGTAATTTTCACGGCGCCAGGGACGGCGACATTTGCGTTACTCGGGGCGCCTGTGGCGCGGCCCTTTGCGCACGGTGATATAGAGCGCTCCGCTTCCGCCGTGTTTGGCCGCGGACTCTGTAAAGCTCACGACGTGAAGGCGAAAGCTCGGTTCCGCAAGCCATTGCGGGACCAGTTTGCGAAGGACGCCGCGTTCCTCCGACTGCCAGAAATTGCCGCTCGCCCCGTCGTCAGCCTTGCCCCCTTTGCCGGTAATGACGAGGACATGCCTAAGGCCGTCCGCCTGGCAGCGGGTGAGAAAGCGGCGCAGAACCACATAGGCGTCTTGCTGCCGCAAGCCGTGAAGGTCGAGTCGCGCCTCGATTGGATGGCGACCGCGGGCGATCCTTTTGCTGACGCGCGGGTCGAAGGGCGCAGCCGGAGGCGCAGCGACCGGCTCCTTCCAAGCGGCGACTGCTGGCCTTGTCGCTATAGGCTTCGCCGGGCTATTCGGCGCCGGGATCGCCGCGCCAGCCGGTCGGGCCTGCGCATCCGTAAGGCAAAGCGGCAGCGGTCGCTCCAGAGGCTTGGCGGTGCGCGTAACGCGAGCCCAGAGCTCTATTTCCTCCTCGGACAGAAACCGCTTTGCTCTGCGGCCTTCCATGACTTCTCCCCACCATCCTCGCCTATATTAGCATCGTGGCTGTAAGATAATAAATTCACATATATGCCGAATGCGGCCAGCTGCGCGGCCCGCTTCGGCGCCGGCGAAATGTCTCCGCGCTGCGCGCCTTTGATCGCCGAGCCCGTATCCTGGGCTACGGCAAGCTTCAAAAAAGGGCGCCCGTCAAAGGCAAGCTCCGGCGCGGAAATCCATACAGGCATCCCCAACCTATGGAAAAGCGGATCCACCGCAAGGCTTCGCCCTGAGATAAGCTGCGCGCCCAGCGACCCTATCGGGGCGCGCTCCGCAGCGTCCATCTCCTTGAAGAAGATGTAGGACTTGTTTTCGTGAAGGAAAGACGCCGGATTGGAATGCGCGCGGAGCCACGACGTCATGCCTTCGAGGTCGGCGTCCTTGGCCGACAGAAGCCCGCGCTCGATGAGACATCGCGCGACGGATGTGTAGGGACGGCCGTTTTTTCCGTCGAAGGTCAGCCGCGTTGTCGTTCCATCGTCGAGTTCAACGCAGCCTGAGCCTTGAACGTGCATGATGAACGCATCGATGGCGTCATCGAGATAGAGGATTTCGAGGCCGCGTCGGTTGAGCGCGCCCGCCTCGATCTCAGCCCGGGTGAAATAGGGCTCGAACCCGCCATGCCCGTTGCGGGCGGCGCTGAGCCCCTCGGCCGTGAGCGCGTGTCCCGGCGGCAGCGGCTCAAGGTTCTCTGGCCGCCGGTAGATCGGAATCGGAAAGGCTTTCGACGGTGTTCGCGATCCTCGCAGCGCCGGTTCGAAATAGGAGGTCAGAAGTCCGGGGTCGGCAAGGATTCGAAAGGGAGCGAAATTCTCTTCGAAGAATGCGCGTGCCATTCCGCGATAGGCCAGCGAAGCGGCAAGGTTGTTCTCCTTGGGCTTCGCAAGCTTGACCTTCGCCATACCGACCGATTGCAAATAGCAGGCGAGGGCGGCGCAATGATCGTCGTCCGCCCAGCCCGGCATATCGGCGAACGCTACAGCGCAAAGCGAAGGCTTCTCAACCTTGGTCTGCGCATGCTGCCAGCGCCAAAGGTCGTCTTCGCCCACGTGTCAGTTTTCAGGCGAATCGGTCGCCACAAGCCGCCAATTCGGATTCGGGGACGTGAGGTCACGCGCGAAAGTCCATATGTCTGTGACTTGCCGCACAGCCTTGATATCGCCCTCGATGACATTGCCCGCTCTGTCCCGGACCGCTGTGACGAGTTCGCTGACGAAACGAACCGTTACATGCGCGACGCGGTCGGCCAATTGAGCGTCCACGAAATCGGCGGAGGAAATGCCGATAAAGCTCAACTCGTTCGCCTCTCCCCGCGATTCGCGTTCAGAGATCACGGTGTTGAAGCTTTCGAAAACTTCGCGGGATAGAAGATTGCGCAGGGTCTCGCGGTCACAGCGCGCGTAAGCCGTCACAATCGTCTCATAGGCGATCTTGGCGCCCTTCAGGAACGAGCCTGTTTCGAAAGAGGGATCGGCTTTCGCGATTTCGCGCAAGGGTTCGAGCGCCCGGCTGTCCTTTGGCAAGGCGCCCAAGCGGTCGTCCACGTTCTGCGCCGGAGATAGGCCGCCAGACGGCGCCGGCTCTGCGCGAGGCATTGGGATTACGTTGCTATCGCGCGCCGGTTGGCCAGCAGCGTCCCGAGCCGCGTAACGATCGATGCGCGTCTCGTCGTCTCCCGTTCGCCGTCCGAGCACGCTCCTGAGCCGCAGGAAAATCGCCACTGCAACCGCCAGAAGCAGAAGATTGGTGAGGTCAAAAATGTCGCTCATCGTCAAAGCCGCCGCTCCTGAATCTGAGATCTTTTTATGCGTAATCCCTGCCGGTGATATAAGAGTTTTGATCACGGCTGGCTATAGTGACGCGCTGTTTGCCGCAAGCTTCGCTAAATCTCCGCAATCTCCTGCGCAACGCGTACTCCGTAACCTATATTACAGAATACGACATGGGATTCTCAAACGAGGACAATACGGCCGATGCCATTCTTAGTCTTTTTCCTCATGATTTCGTGGCCGGTGCTGGAAGTGGCCTCGATCATTCAGATGAGCCGCTGGGTTGGCCCGCTCGCGACCTTCCTGCTCCTCGCCGCCGGCTTCGCTCTCGGGGCTTCCATGATCCGCTCGCACAGCCGAACCGTCGCAATTCGCGTCATGAATGCGATCCGATCGGGCGCGCCGCCCGAAAAGCCGCTGCTTGAGAGCGGGACGATGGCGCTTGCCGGCATCCTGTTCATCATTCCGGGGTTCTTTTCCGATGCAATGGCGGCGCTTCTGCTTATCCCGCAAATCCGCGACGCCATCTGGCGCCTCATGTCTTACGGCCTGCGGCGGCCTGTCAGGCCGCATTCTCGGCCGGAGCCCCAAGGAATGCGCAGGCCGGAGAAGCCGCGCCGCTCCGATGACGTGATCGACGTGGAGTTCACTGAGGTCCCGCGCGGTCAGGGATCGGGCGCAAAAGCCAAGCCAGCCGAGTCGCCTTGGAACAAGGCCGAGTAGGGGCGTGGCTTGTGGTCAAATCGTAGACGGGGTTGTTGCATCGTTCCATTCGGGATGGAGCGCGTCGCCACAATGTTGAGGGCGCTCGCCAAAAAATGACGCTTCATCTCCCCGTCCATGCGGTTGGTCGAGCCGCGAAGGCCTGCTTTAAAATTCCACCGATCTTGTAGTTTTGTTAACCCTGGACCCGCCGGGGCCTTTTAACCAGGGGGCGTGTCTTTTTTCCCTTGTACTTCAATGCCTTATCGGACCGGCTCGCTGGACAGGGAGGCTTTTTGCGCCTGCGGGCCAGGTGCGTGAACGCCAGGCCGACCGACCGCCAATCGCCTTGTTTTATATAAGGTTTCCGCCTCCCAAAGACGAAGGAGGCTGATTTACAAAACAAACCCAATTTAAGCTCTTATTTAACCCTGACAGAGTGCGGATAGAGGCAATCCCAACACGTCTCAGTCACAACGCCGCGGCGTGGATTTGATGCGGATAATCCTGAGGGCGAGAGAAAAGAGGCGCCCGCTGTCTGGCGGCGAGCTTGACGTTCAGCTTCAGCCGATTGTCATAGTGCTCGCCGCAGAGGAACCGGCGCCGGTGCGTTACCTCGATCATGCCCTGACGGCGGGTTGATCTGGCCTCAACACTCGGAAACCGCTCCTCGTAACAGAACCATCAGCTCGCCTTTGTCGTCACGACCGGAGCCTTATCAGACCGGATGGGAGTGACGTCCGTCACGTGATGGGCGATAGGTTTTCTCGATGGCTCCGCAGGAGCGACAGCCGCGACGCGGTTGCCGCGCATCCTGCTGATGACCTCGTCGCGCTCTCCGAAGGCCAGGACTTGCCCGAACGACATCACAAGCATCTTATCTACGCTGGCGAGCACTGTTGGCCGGTGGGTAACGACGATGACCGTGCGCTTTTCAGCCTTCAAGTTGGCGAGCGCGCGGGCTAGCGCCCTGTCGCCCTCGTCGTCAAGGTTGGAATTCGGCTCGTCGAGGATGACCAGCGACGGGTTGCCGTATATGGCGCGCGCAAGACCAACGCGCTGTCTCATGCCGCCAGACAGAGCAAGCCCACTTTCCCCGATCGGCGTATCGTAGCCATTCGGAAGCCGCAAGATCACCTCATGTGCGCCGGCGATCTTGGCGGCTGCGACCACGGCCTGATCGTCGACCTCTTCAAGGCGCGCGATGTTTTCCGCGACCGTGCCTGAGAACAACTCGATGTCCTGAGGCAGATAGCCGATGTGCTTGCCGAGCTTGACGCCGTTCCACTGGGTATAGTCGGAGCCGTCGATGCGGACGCTGCCGGCGCGCACGGGCCACACGCCTGACAGCGCCTTGACGAGACTGGACTTGCCGGCTCCCGAGGCGCCGACGATCGCAAGCGTTTCGCCCGGGTTCAACGAGAAACTCACGCTTTTCACTGTCGGTCTGTTCCCGCCGAGAGGCCAAACGACAATGCCGTCCGCTTCCAGATGTCCTGCCGGTCTTGGCAAAGCGACGCAGGCGCGCGGCGCAGGACTCAATTCAAAAAGCCCCTTTAGACGGGAATAGGCCGCCCTGCACGCCATCACTCGCTTCCACTGCGCCACCGTTTGTTCGATTGGAGCAAGCGCGCGGGCCATCACGATCGAGGCCGCCATGATTGAACCGGATGAAATTTCTTGTTCGATTGAGAGCCAGGCGCCTGCGCACAGGAGGGCCGCCTGAACCGCCATGCGGGTGAACTTCGAAACGGCGACCAGAGCAGACGAGCGTTCGCTGGCCTCGGCATGAACCGCGACCAGGGCGGACTGTGCGCCGGCCCAGCGGTTGAGCACGATGTCTCCCATGCCGAGCCCGCGAACCGCGTCGCCATTTCTCAGCGCGGCCGCGACGATCATGCCCGCTTCGCGCGAAAGCCGGCCCGCATGCTCGAACCTCGATTTTGTGATCCTGTCCGATACGAGCGCAAGTAAGAACAGGATGGCGCCTCCGAGGAACGCAACCCAACCGAGAACCGGGTGCAGAAGGAAGCAAAGCGTAATGAACACAGGTGTCCAAGGCAGGTCAAACATCGTCGGCGCGAGTGAGCTCGACACGGTTTCGCGCAAAAGTTCCGCATCGCGGATAGCCTGCGCGCCGAGGCGATGCGCAGGTGACAGTTCTGCGCGCATCATGGCGTCGAACAAAGGGCGACGCAGGATGCCCTCGAAGCGCAACCCGGCCTTCGTGAGCACGCCAGAGCGCGCATATTCCAAGACGCCGTAAAGCGCCAGAAACACGGTGACGATTATGGTCAGCATGACCAGAGTGGTGACGCTCCGCGAGGACATCACCCGGTCATAGACTTGCATGCTGTAGATCGGGCTGACGAGCATGCAGATGTTGATGAATAAGCTAAGAATGAAAGTCGCGCCAAGAGCGGCATAGGAACTGCGGATCGCGCGGTTCAGCGGGGTGGTCTCGGTCTTCATCATCCTACTCCAAAGGCTCCCTTCTCGAATATCTCTCTTAATGTGACCGATGCGCCCGGAATAGTCTGTTACGTCGGGAACAGCGCCCGCCCTCTAATCAGGGCATTGTAACCTCGAAGGTACGGTATGAAGGAGTGGAATTATGGACTTGTTCCTTGAGGAAGACCCGCGGGCGAGCGACTTCCGCTCTTATGCTCGCATCGGCTATGTTGGGATTGTTATCGTCTTTGGAGGCTTTGGGCTCTGGGCGTCCTATGCGCCGCTGGACAGCGCCGCTGTTGCGCAAGGGAAAGTCGCGGTCGAGTCAGATCGCAAACCTGTCCAACATCTGGAAGGCGGGATCGTCGACGAAATCCTCGTTAAGGAGAGCGGACAAGTGACGGAAGGGCAGGTTCTTTTTCGCCTGCGGCCCATTCAGGCAAAGACAAATTCAGAAGCCCTGAGAAAACAACTCGACGCCGGTCTTGCGACGGAAGCCCGGTTCCTGGCCGAGCAGAGCCAGGAGCCCGCGATCAAATTTCCAACCGAACTTCTCGCTCGCGCCGGGGATCCGGAAACGGCGCAAATGCTGTCGGATCAGCAGCAGGCCTTCGTGGAGCGCCGGCGATCGCTTGAAAACCAGATTGAACTGCAAAAGGCGAAAATTGACCAAGCCTCCCGCGATAACGTCGGAAAAGAGGCGCGGCTGAAAATTTCGCAATCGCAATATGATAGCTACTCTACAGAAATCGGGAGAATAAAAATTCTGGCCGACAAGGGCTTCTACCCCAAAAACAAGCTCCTCGCCATGGATCGCGAACAGTCGCGGATTGAGTCCGAAATCACTGCCACAAAGACTGAAATGGCCTTGAACATGGCTCGGATCGACGAAGCTGGCCTGCAAATTCGTCAAATCCACCAGCAAAGGCAGGAGCAGATTGCAGAAACCCTTGCAAAGCAGCGCGGGCAGAACGCTGATTTTCGCGAAAAGCTCGCTGTGGCGAACGACGTTCTCAATCGGGTTGAAGTTCGCGCGCCCCGCAGCGGCGTCGTCCAGGCGATAAAGTTTCACGCCATCGGCGCCGTTGTGAAACCGGGCGATACGTTGGCCGAGGTTATCCCTGTGTCCGACGCCCTTGTCCTTTCGGCCAAAATCAGTCCGACGGACATCAATAATGTCGCGGTCGGGCAAATGGCCGAAGTACGATTTCCGGCGTTCGCCTACAAGCACCTGCCGGCGATCTTCGGGCATGTCAAAACGGTTTCTGCGGATAGTCTCGTCGATGACGAAAGCCCAACCAAACAGCACTATTACGGGGCGAAAGTCGTCATCGACCAGAAAACGGTCCCGGCCGAGATCGCCAATAGCCTCGTTCCCGGCATGCCAGCTGACGTCGTCATCGTCACCGGCGAGCGCACCCTGCTTCAGTACCTCGTCGGTCCGCTTGTGCAGAGGCTTACGGTCGGCATGCGAGAGAAATAGGGACACGAGCGGCGCTCATTTCGGTGGGCGCCGCCTTAAGCTTGCTTCCCGGATCAAGCATTTGTGTATGCTTCGGGCGATTGGGTCAGAATGCTTATGGGAAGATCCCGGCCTCGCGCTATGCCAATGACCTGCATCTTCGAAACGACGCCGCGCACGTCCACCTCGATTGTCTGCGCTTCACTTCCGGTCCAAGCGACATGATCGATAACTTCCTTCGATGCCACGATCTGAAATCCGTGCGCCTTGGCCAGGAACTCAAGCCGGCTCGCGACGTTGACCGCATTGCCGATCACCGTGACTTCGCGCGAGGGACCAAAACCGATGCGTCCGATGATGCATTGGCCGGTGTGAAGCCCTATCGCGACCCTCAAGGGATGCCCGAGTTCGGCTTCAAGTTTGGCGTTGACATGATCGAGCGCCAGATCAATGGCCCGGGCGGCGCAAAGCGCTTTGCGGCACCCATCCTCAAATCCGTGTTCCCGTCCGAAAAACGCGAGGAGACCATCGCCCAGAAACTTGTCGATCGTGCCTTCATGGGTGATGATTGCGTTTCCAACAGCGGCGAAAAACTCATTCAAAACATAGACGACATCGTAAGGCAGGCGTCCCTGAGCCATTTTCGTGTAATCGCGGAGGTCCACCATCATAATGGCGAGGGGTTTTTCGGCTCCGGCGGCGTCGATATCGCTTGGCGCCATAGGATGGGGCGAAACGATCGCCTCGCGCACGAGTTGCGTTACGGTCAAGGAGCCGCGCGGCCGGATTTGGCACGCGAGGCGCACGCCAGGATCCGCCCCGATGCTCGCCAATGTGAAGGCTTCCGCAAACGCGGGCCGCGGCAGTTTTTTCTCCCTGCTCTCAATTCGGACACGGCAGGTCGAGCAGCGGGCCCGGCCCCCGCACGCCGCCGCGTGAGGAACCTTGTGGAGCCTGCTCATTTCGAGGAGCGTGGGTCCGACGGCGGTTCTTATGGTCGGCCCGCCTGTATAAGTGATCGTAATGCGCTGCGCTCTTGAGGAGGCCAGACGGCGCCAGATGAAAATTGTAATCGCCAGGAGCAAGGCGCAACCGAAAAACAGCCGCACGCCAAGCCGATACTCGGACAGCGCATCAAGCGCGCTTGCGCTTGGCCAATGCGTCAGCGCCATAAGGTGATTGAATTGTTCAGGGTTTTTTGCAAGCTCGGAGATCGCCCGACCCGAGATCATGAAGCCGCAAAGGGCCAGCACCGGGATAGCGACCGCAAGCACCACCAAGAAAGGCGCGGCATGGCGGTACCAGCCCTGGAAACTCAGCCATTTATGCAGGCCAAGGCAGCCGTGAACCCAAACCATAATGAGAAGCAGGCTTTGCAAGAGAGCGCTCGAGGGCCACAGCCGGGCGAGTTCGTAGAGGTAGGTATCCTCGACGCCAAAAGTGACGTGCGCGATACGGGTATTGACGATATGCGGGAGCAAGAGGAAAGGGATCGCAAGACCAAGGGAAATCTGCACCAACTCCCAAGTGGAAAGACGCAAAGTTGCGCGTGTCGCAAGCCCGTAGAGCCCGAGCGCCATATGGGTTACAAGCGCCAGCGCCAGAATTGTCGTGCCCGGCAAGGAGCGCGTCACGACCCAGCGCCACTGCTGCACCTCGTGCATGAGTTCGAGGCTTAGAAGACCCGAAGCGTGGTTCAGGAAATGCGTCGTGGCGAACAGGAAAAGGATGATGCCCGACGTCAACCGCAGAAGCTGCACGATATCCGTAGCCTCGAGCCCACGGCGTATAGGAGGACGGCCCTCACCAGCGTGGTTCCTCACCGTTCTGCCTTGCATGTAACCTCTGTAAGCGGCAAGAGAAGATCATACTGACCGGCGAGCCGGCGTGGGCAGGCATGATGCTCGCGATGCATAGAAAAGCCCACTAAAAGTTTTGTTGTTATGACCCATCCGAGGGGAAAACTAGCTTAAAATCTAGGTGAATGTTGAGCCTTTGGGGATCTGGCCTGTGGCCATTCGGCTATGCCCCTTCGTGGCTGTTGCAAAGGCGCCGCTTCTCTCCAGTTTCAAGCGCGCTTTGAGCCCAGTGAAGGGACATCGCCTTTGAGCGCTAAGGCGATGCCGCCCGACTTCTAAACGCAGCAGCGGTATGATATAAATCAAAAAGTAATAGTAATGACATAGCGCCGGGGAGTGAGAGAGATCCAAACCGGGCTTCGAGGGTGTGATTCATGTTGGCGCATCTACAGCCTCGTCAAAGAAGATGTCCGCAGATGATTGGCAGTTAAAAGGAATCGCCCGAGGAAGATGTGAAAAGTCCCCAGCTGACTGCAACAGAACTACTTGCGAAAACAAGCTTTTTCCGTGCCCTTAACGCGGAGGATCGTGAGGCCGTCGCCCTTTGCATGCGGCCTGCCGCTTTTGCGGCGGGACAGGTGATCTTCCTTCGGGACGATGCTCCGTGCGATCTTTACCTTGTCCGCAAGGGCCGCGTGAGGCTTTCAATCCTGTCGAGCGAAGGCCGCGAACTGTCGCTTGCGCACGCGACGGAAGGCGATGTTTTCGGCGAGATTGCGCTCCTCGACGGGCGACCCCGGACAGCGAATGCAACGGCTTTGACGGAAGTGCATGCTCTGTCACTCTCCCGGAGTTCCTTGCTGACGCTCATGGAAGCACGGCCGCGCATCGCCATGGCCGCAATCACATTCCTGTGCGATCGCTTGAGGACGACGGACACTAAGATGGAGGCGATAGCGCTCTACCCTATCGAGGCTCGCCTTGCCCGATTTCTCTTGTCCGCAATTCAGCTTCAGTCGCCGGGCGTGAAGGGAAACGTTTCCCGACTAGCCCTCGACATGTCGCAGGGCGAACTTGCGCTGCTGCTTGGGGCCAGCAGGCCAAAGGTCAACAAAGCGCTCGCCACTCTCGAGGAGGCCGAAGCCGTCCGCCGGAGCGGCGCTGAACTGATCTGCGATATCGAGATGCTCAGGGGCTACGCGGCTGCGGAATGAAGCATCGCCGCACTACGCCGCCCTGGCTTTTCAAATCGCATTTCGCCCAGCCCGGGCGCCAGAGCCCGGGCGCCGCTGTGGAGTGCAGTTGCAGAATGATCACGAAATTCCCCGTCGTATCCTCGAATTGGGCGTTCTTCGCCAATGCGGGGATTTCAACTCGTCTGGCGGTATGGTCATAAGGCTGTGATGCAAAGGCCGAGCCTCTGCTCAGAAATTTCATCACAATCCGAAAAGCCTCACAGCTGCCGCTTCACCCCGAGATCGCCGACGCGCTTCGCCATTTGGCGCACAATCTCCAAAGGCAAAGCGCTTTCAGGACGCCGCGCGATCGGCGCGTCACCCTGTGAGCGTTTACGATCGGCTAACGAAAATTGGGTTCGTTTTGCAAAAATGGGGTATAGGAAAGTATATAAGTAATTTTTAGGAGCGCCAAGGGCCGCTATTGGCAAAAGCGTCATGGCTTATGACAGCCGGCAATAAGGCGCCTTGTATCCCGCGGGACAGACTGAATGGGGCCGCGGCGCTAGGGTCGAAGTCATAGGGACCCGCAAGCGATTTTCGCCAGCGACGCTCCCTCAGGCAAATCCACTCCCTGGTAGCGACATGAAACGCGACGCCCTTATGATGACGGCGGCCGCAGTGCTGGCGTCGATCTTCATTTCACCGGCTCCGCACGTCTCCGCCATTTTTGGCTCCTCGGGAACGCCCCGATTGCTCCACACGTCCAGGCAGACGTTGAGGCTTTGGAATCGCCCCTCGATCTTGTCTTATCGCGTCGAGGTTGTGTCGACGCCGCGCCCAACATTCGGCTGAGCCGCGTATGCGCTTTCAATTGCGCAGGATCGGCTGTCAAGCTCCTCAGTCGTTCCAGTTTACGAATTGAGCCTGCCTGTTCTCGGACGCATATCGCCGAGATTTGAAGCAATACAAGAATATGGTTTACTCCAGATCGCGGGCGACGCGGAATCCGACATGGTTGTAACGCCCATCGGCGGGCGCATACTCTCGGAAGGCCGCCCTTAGCGCAGTTTTCGAATAGCTCCATGCGCCGCCGCGCAGAACGTGATCTTTGCAGTTCGCCAGGACGACGGCCGCCGGGCTGCCCGATGGTCTGGCGATGGTCGGCGCCCAACAATCCTCGACCCATTCCGCCACATTGCCGTGAACCTGGAACAGTCCCCAGTCGTTCGGCCGATATTGGTCGACCGGCGTTGTCCCACTGCCGGACGGGCCGCTCATGGCCGCGCTTATCTTCGAGTTGTCCATTGATGCTGGAGCATCATAGCGGGCCTGCGATGGCGTGATCCATCTCCCCACCAATAGGCGGTCGACGCGCCTGCGCGTGTAACGTATTCACGTTCGGCTTCCGTCAACAAACGGTAGGTTTTTTTGGTTTTCATTGAAAGCCAGGCGACAAACGCCTTTGCATCGAGCCAACTCACGCACACAACGGGATGTCTGCCTGTTTGCGCAAACCCTGGCGGCGCATCGAACGAGCCCGCACTTTGAGCTATGAATTCGGCGCCCGCAGCGCATAAGTCGCCCGTACGGTATCCGGTTTCACTGACAAACTCCTTGAACTCATCGACCGTAATGGCGAAACGGCCGACCGCGAAGGCATGTCCGATGGTTACGCGTTGTTGCGGGCCCTCGCCATCGCCGCGACCACGCCCCTCTTCATGGGGCGGCGAACCCATCAAGAAGCTTCCCTGGGGAACGACAACCAATTCAGGGCAGTTTTCGCAGTCTCTGAATACCTGGCCCTGTTGCATCGGCGCCATCGCCTCCATCCGCTCCGGCTTGGATGGCTTCGTATCCGGTACGGCTTTATCGCCTTGGTTCTGGCTCGAAACGCGAGGTGAGGAAGCCTCCGCGCTGCTTTCCTGTCGGTCCCTCGCCTTGTCCCGCTTCTCTTCGGCTTCCTTGATCTTCTCCCCCGGTTGCTCCGTTTTTTGAGGACTGCATGGTTGCTGAACAACCTCTTCAGCGAAGCGCCTCTTGAACGCCTCGTCGGCGCCTTCTATCAGCTGGCCAGGGCCTTTCATTATCGGCTGGGCGCCTGCCCCTGCCGCTGGTCCACAGTCCGACATGACGGTATGAGGCGGCAAAGCGGGTGCGCCTTGTGGGAGCTTCGTTTCGGAGAGCGGGCTCGTCCCCGATTCCTTGGCTTGCGGCTTTTCGGTCGCAGCCTCTTTCGAAGGCGGCGCAATTTCCGCCGCCGCAGGCGCAGGTTTGGCAGGAGGTTCGGCCGTCGCCGCGGTTTGAGCCTCTGTTTTTTGAGGCGCCGGCGGAACTCAAAGTTTGATCCGACGGGCTGGCTGCTGAAGGGCGTTCCTCAGCGCCCGCGGGCGATAGCTGAGGAGAAGCGGGGCGACCAGGTCCAGCGTGCTCGCTCGCCGCGTTTCCAGGATCGAGGCGGGCCGCTTCTTCCTGCGTTTTCTTGAACTGCCCTTCCAGCATCCACAAGCCGCCCGAAACAATAAGCGCCAGCACCAACGCGAGAATGAGAAGCCTCCCTATGCCGAGGCCCCTCCAACTGCTCCCGAAATCCGGATGATCCTCGGAGTCGTCGTCCTCCTCGTCGTCGTCGGTTTCGTTTGGAGTAATGTCAGGCTGACGCTTCGGAGCGGCCTTGGGTCCGGGCGAAGATGCGCCGTTCGGTGGGGGAGAAGCGGAGGCAGGAGGAGAAGCGGAGGAAGGAGGCGAAGCGAAGGAAGGAGGGACCTGCGCGCCTCCTACGGAACTCGTCGCCATCTGAGGCGCGGGCTGTCTTATTTCAGGCGCTTTCTGCGCAGTTCGAAGCAACATCTCTTCGAACGCCTTGATGGTCGGCGGGCGCCGTTCCGGCTCCAGTTCCAGGCCCCTATCGATGGCCTCCAGGAACTGGGGGCGAAACCTCTGAGAGGCCAAGGCGGCGACCGTCGGCATGGTTTGCCCCATACCGCGGGCGACGACATCGATGGGGTGACGCCCCGTCGCAACGTAATAGAGAATGGCGGCGAATGAAAAAATATCGCAAAGCGGCCCATGCGCCTTTTCGTTGGAAAAATGGAGTTCGGGCGCGGAGTATCCCGGCGTGACGGCGAGGTTGATCTTCCGCAGGCGTGCGGCGAGGTAGCCTCTTGTCGCCCCGAAGCGGATCAGGAGCGGGTCCGGGCGCAGGAGAACGGAGTTAGGGGTTATGTTTGCGTGAATCAGCTTTCTGGAATGGAGTGAATCGAGCGCGGACGCCAATTTCTTCAAGCTTGCGTCGATTACCTCCTGGGCGGGGGGTTGCTTGGAGAATTTGACGAAGTTCGTTATCGACTGCCCCTCTTCGGGGGCATGCAAGGCATAGGCTGTGCCATGGTCGGACGCCACTCCGTCAAAACGTAGTAGGTTGGGATGGCGAAGAGCCGAAAGCGCCTTCGCCTCGTCGATGAAGCGGTCCCGCCCGAGATTAAAAAAATTCTGCGACTCGATAGACTGCGAGAGCACTTCGCCACTGGGCGCTCTAGCGGCGAGATCAGCCGGGAAATACTCCGTTACGCCGATCTTTTCACCCGAAGTCGTCGACTCAGCCAAATAGACCGCGTACAAAGCATCCTGGAAGACGAGCTTTAGAATTCTCGTACTTTCCGAAATCAAGCTCCCTGGATTAAGCGCGGGACCGCTTTGCATGGCGTCAATCTCTTTATGCTCTTATTGGAGTTGGGCCGGAGGGCTTGCCATTATCGCCAACGCGGCCCGCCGTCGCGATCGCGCCCTGATCGTAATGTTTTGCCGATGTTAGAACAGCTCCCCAGCGACACGTAGACAGTTTATTGAAGGCCTCTTTTGGGGGCCGATTGTAATCGAATGTAGCAGAGCATTCAATAAAGGCGTTATATCCTGATGATGCCCTGGGGCGGGTTGAATTGCAGCTCGGATCACAATTTCGTCATCACTCCAACCCGCCTGCGCAAACTCAGCGAAAGCGCATGAAACTTGCTATTTGAAGTTTTCGTGCCGCCAAGTTTCGATCTGGGGCCGCATACTTTTTCAGCGGCGGCGGCCTTTTAGCTGCATCGCCAAGTTAGCGACGCCGCAACGTGCATGCGAAACCATCCGAACGCCGCGTCCTTTTCGGCCTGCCATATCAGCGCAACTCCCTAAGAGCACGAAAGCCGTTTGCTTCGTAACGGACATCGCTGTCGTAGCGAAAGCGCGCCGAGGACCGGATATAGGCGGCCTTGCTGCCGTAAGACCCGCCGCGCAAGCCGCGCAGACCACAGTTGCCCTTGAGCCATGCCGAACCGTCGACTGGGGCTCCGCGATAGGAATCGTTCCAGCAATCCTCCACCCACTCGGCCATGTTCCCGGCCGTATCGTAAAGGCTGAAGGGATTGGGTTTGTAAGAGCCGGCTGCAGAAGGCTGCCCATTTGTCCCGGACCCGCAGTCGCTGCAATTGGCTTTGGCTGAGCCGGCTGCGTCGCCCCACCAGAACCGCTTGCTGGTGCCGGCGCGAGCCGCATATTCCCATTCGGCCTCAGTCGGAAGGCGATAGGTCTGGGCGGTCATCTCCGACAACCATTTGAGATAGGCGCTAGCGTCTTCCCAGCTCAGGTTGCCGACTGCTTCACGGGGAAAGTCATGACCCTCCGGCCGGTACCGGCATCCGCCCGCCTGAACGCATTGGGTCCATTCTGCATAAGTCACTTCATATTGGCCGATGGCGAAGGGATAAGAGATCCGCACCTTGTGAGCGGGTTTCTCGTTGGGATGCTCGTTTGACCCCATCAGGAACTCGCCTTTTGGCACAACGACGAGCTCCGGACAGAAGTCACAATCCTTGAATGTGAAGCCGGCCGGCGACGAGATGGAAGCTTTCACGAGCGGTGGCGGAGGCAGTTCTGCCTTCGCGAGTTGGGCGGCTTCTTTTGAAGAAAGTTCAGCGGGCTCTTGCGCCTGCGGTTTTTCAATGGCGGCCACGCGCGTTTGGTCTGGGATGGGCTGCGCCTTTTCGGATGGCGCCGTATCGGGCGCATGCTTCATGAGTTCCGAAGGGATGATTGGTTCAGTCCCTTTCGCCTCCGCCTTCTCAAGCGCAACCTCCTGCTGAGCGTTCTCTTGCGCTGGGATTTCGAATGGACGACTTGATATTGCCGGTTCAGCGGAAGGCTTCACTGAGGCCTCTGCTTTGGGCTCCTGCGCTTGGGGCCCTTCGCTCGCCGGGTCAGCCGGTAGCGGAGTCGTCGCCTCCAGCGCTGGCGGATTTTTCGCAGGGGCTTCGGCCGACCTCGACTCTGGCTCCGGCGCCGCCACGGCCGGGGAAGCCAGTCGCTGCGCGGATTGTTCCGGCCGCTTTGTGAATTCCGCTTTCAGCATCCACAGACCGGCGGCGGAAACAAGCAGCGCAACCACGACCGCGAGAACCAGAAGCCGTCCGATCCCCAAGCCGCGCCAACTACTTTCCAAGTCCTGAGGTTCTTCCAATCCGTCGTCCTCATCGTCTGGGTCGGTCTCGCCACGCGAGGTGGAGGCCGAACTCCCCGGAACTGCTTTCGGCGTCATTGGAGATGCGCTCTGCGGCGGCGCTGAAGGAGGCGTCTGAATTCTGCGAGCCTTCGGCGCCATTAGCCGCAGACTGAAGCGCCGGCTCCATGCTTCCAGATGCTTGCTTCTCGGAGACTTGCTTCTCGGAGATCTGAAGCAACATCTCGCCGAACGCTTTGATGGTCCGGGGGCGGCGTTCCGGGTCCAGTTCCAACCCCCTGTCGATGGCCGCCAAAAACTCGGGACGAAACCGCTGAGAGGGCAGGGCGGCGGCTGGCGTCATGGTTTGACCGAGACCGCGTGCTATGACATTGATGGGGTGCCGACCCGTGACGATGTAATAAAGAATGGCGGCAAGCGAGAAAATATCGCAAAGAGGGCCGTGCGCCTTCTCGTTGGAAAAATGAAGCTCCGGCGCGGAATACCCCGGCGTCACGGCCAGATTGACCTTGCCCATCCGGGCGGCCATGAAACAACGGGTCGCTCCGAAACGGATCAGCAGAGGCTCCGGGCGCAACAGAACGGTATCAGGGGTGATGTTGGCGTGGATCAGCTCCTTGGAATGCAGAAGCTCAAGGGCTGATAGCAACGGCTTCAAGCTCGCATCAATTTTTTCTTGGGGCGGGGGCTGCTTGGAAGATTTGACGAAGCTTGTTATGGACTGCCCCTCGGCGGCGGCATGCAGCGCGAAAGCGGTTCCGTGATCGGATAAGACGCCATCAAAACGAAGAAGGTTCGGGTGGCGCAAGGTCGACAACATCCGCGCCTCCGCCATGAACCGATCCCGCCCGAGATTGAAGAGAGCCTGCGCCTCGAGGGATCGCAGCAGAACATCGCCCCCCGGCGCTCTTGCGACGAGATCCGTCGGGAAGTATTCGGTGACGCCCAATTTTGCGCCGGACGCAGGCGCCTCGGCCGAATAGGAGAGGTAAAAAGGGTCCTCGAAGATCGGCTCGAGGATAATCGCGCTTTCTGAAATCAAGCTTCCCGGACCAAGAACCTGTCCGTTTTGCATGGCGACCTCCCTCGGGGTATTCTTTTATTCCCAGCGACCAGCCGCAGTTCCCCACTGCGCTGATTTTGGTGGCGGTGATCGCATCGCTCCTAAACCCGAGGCCATGCGACTAGCGCAACTCCCTGAGAACGCGGAAACCATTCGCCTCGTAACGGACGTCGCTGTCGTAGCGGTAACGCGAGTTGTCGCCAAAAGATCCTCCGCGCAAGCCATGCAGGCTGCAATCACCCTTCGCCCAAGCCGAGCCATCGTCAGGCGCTCCGCTATAGGAACTCGTGCCAGCAATCCTCGACCCACTCGGCCAGGTTTCCGGCCAAATCGTAAAGGCCGAAGGGATTGGGCTTGTGAGACCTGGCGGCTGGGTGGCCGCTTGTTCCGGCTCCGCAGTCTACGCAATTGCTGTGCGAGCCTGCTTCGCCAACCCGTAAAGACGCGCTGCGGGCGTCGGCGCGGGCCGCATATTCCCATTCGGCCTCGCTCGGCAACCTATAAATCTGGCCGGTCTCCTCCGACATCCACCTCAGATAGACCTTGGCGTCGTCCCAGCTCAGATTGCCAATAGCGTCGCTGGCGGAGCCTTGATGGACCGGCCGGTAGGCGCACGCGCCCGCGACGACGCAGTGGTCCCACTCTGCGTAAGTCACTTCATATCGGCCGATGGCGAAAGAATGGGGGAGCCTCACCTTGTGCGCAGGCTTGCTACGTGGATGCGAGTCCGAGCCCATCACGAACTCGCCTTTCGGCGCTACGACGAGTTCAGGACAGAAGTCGCAATCCTTGAATGCAAATCCGGCCGGCGACGAGACTGAAGCCATCGGGAGCGGCGGCGGAAGCGGCTCCGCCTTCGCTAATTGGATGGGAGCCCATTTGACGCCGGGTTCTTCAGGCGCCCTCGGCGGCGCTCCGGGAGCCGGGGCGGGCTCCTTCGCCTGCTGTCGGTCGATCTCAGCGTTGCGAGGCCGCGCCGCCGTAAGGCTCGCCGCCGCGATGTCTGATGGACGGATCGCGTCGCCGGAACTTTGGAAATACGGTGTGGTCCAAGCCGGGGAGGGCGTTCCAACAGAAGCTTGCGTCGCCCGCTTCGCCAGCGCGAGGCGGGCCTGACCCAAGCGCGACCGCGGCCATGGCTTGCGCGCAAACCCCTCGGCAAAGGTCTTTTGGAATGTCTGCTCGGCGCCTCGCATCATAGACTGAACTTCATTGGCGCGCGCCTGAAGTCCACCGAACGCCATAGCGCTCGTTAAGATCAAGAGGTTGAATAAAGGCAACAGAACATAATTCACAGGGGCCGCCCATCGCAAGGTAGCCGGCTATTACGCCATTTGATTTACATCAATATAGCGACGCGTCATGCCCCTGTAAATGACCGGCGTTCTTTGCATGCCGCCAAGTGGGCTTCAAGATATGGTTAAGCCGGCGCGTAGCACTCAGCGATTAGCAGTGTCATCGGTGTGGCGACGCGCTTTCACGTGCGTGTAATGGTATCTGTGCGCTGCTTTCTTGGGCCGGCATGCGCCCACAAATACCGAGATCGGCTTGGAGTAAAGGGGGGATCGTGCGGTATGTGCCGAGCATCGGCGAACAGGAGCTGAAGTTTATGGCGTCCCGGTTGCAATGTGACCTCCGCCTCCGTCTGCCCAGTTCCGAAGTGCAGGTGATTTTCGTCGTTTGGAATGGGATGGTCTAAGCCCGGCAACTCTGAATCGACAATGAGATGGTGATGCCCTGTGTTTTTCTTGTTAAACCCCGCTGGAGCAATGCCCATACCTGATAATCCAAACCTTACCAAAAACTTCGGAGGTATGCAGGCGCCGTTCGACGGATACTCGAAGTAGACATGCGCGCCTTTAGCGGAGGGCTCACGTCCAGCCTCCGCCGCAGGCTGACTGCTATCAACCACATTAACCGTAACCCGGTCCGACATGAGCGGAGGGTTGTGAGGAATGTGATCCTTGTCGCCGAGGAGAAGCTGCAGCGTGTGTTGTCCCGGCGAAAGCGTCACCTCAGCCTCCGTCTGTCCGCCGCCGAAATGGAGATGCTGGGGATCGTTCGGAATGGGCTTGTTGAGCGGAGGCAATTCCGCATCGATGAGAAGGTGGTGGTGCCCGGAATTGGGCTTGATGACTCCCGCGGGCGCAACGCCCATGGCTTTCAAACCGAAATGCAAGATTGTCTTGGTCTGAAGAGTGTCGCCGTTCTTGACGTCGACAAAATAGACCGCGGCGCCAGCAGGCGACGGCGTTGCTCCGCCCGTGCGACCCTCATTTTGTCCGCCTGCCTGGGCCGTATGATCATGAGGCGTTTGAGCAAAGGCTCCCCCTCCAAAGGCTCCCCCTCTATGACCCGACACGACCAAAGGCGCAGCGAGCGCCAGGAATACAGCAGCCAATTCAGGTACAGATCTATGCATCGACTTTCTCCCAAAGAAGACGCTTGTACGCCCCGCGGGAAGTCCTGACCCATATGCGGCAGGCGTCGATAGACTTCCAGCGGATCAGGCGCACTCGCAACTATTTGATGCTAGTACAGCCTTTCCGAAGCGAATTCGGTTGAGAGCTTGCGGCGAGGTGGGCGCCAACTTGCCTCGGGCTGTATTAGTTTTTCGGCCTGTGTCGCTCTGAGAAGATATTAACAGTCTGATCAGTGGTCCCCACAACCCAATTTTTTGAGAAGCGTTACAGCAATTTGCGCGTTGATGTTGGTTCGCGCCTGTCGTCTCGGAAAATACGGATGTACAGCGATCGCGCCTTCCGGAGCGGCTGGCCGCCAAGCCCTCCCGCATGTCGTCCATCCGTCCTTTAGGCCAGCTCCAGCGCACGCGTTTGCTCGCGTTCGCGGGCTGCCCCTTTGACGATCTCAAGCGACGCCACCAGATCGCCGGCCTCGTCGTGGAGCGTATGCCTGCCGGATTTGATGCTCCTGATCATCCAGCTTTCGTAGTCTTTGGCGAAGGCGCGCAGGACTTCGGCAAGTTCAAAGGCGGCTTCTTGCTCGGGAAGGAGTGTGATCTGGATTTGCATCGGGGGTCTTCCTTGATCTTTCCACTTCTGGTGAATGCTTCAAGGACTATCTCACCAAGTCTTAGCGGCTGCTGTTCCCCCTGGAACAGGATAAGGCTCTCGTGACGGCCGGTTTCGACCATCGTTTTTGGGCTACTGAGTTCGCGCGCCGACCGTAAAGGGGGTGTCGGACATATCAGCCTCTGGAGGCTTAGCAACCGCGTCCTTCTTTGACTCGTCCACAGTTATGGGCCGACCCATCGAGGTTTACGCAAAGCGAATCAGATACGCTCGCGCTCCAAAAGTACTGGAGCCAGCCCTTGCGTTCTTTCTCGTTACCGCTTCCGCAGCCATCGCGCGGCAGTGAGGCGTTCCTCGGCGTGGAGCGGTCTGCTCGCGGTCTTAAGTGGGTGGAGCGGCTTTCGCCGTCGCAAGCTTATCTTGGAGCGGCGATCGCGCAGCGTCATAATTTGCCGGAAATCATCGGAAGGCTGCTCGCCGCCCGCGATGTCGCGCTGGACGAGGTTCCAAACGTGATGAACCCGACCATCCGCGCGCTCTGCCCAGATCCCGTGACGCTCACCGATATGGAGAAGGCCGCCGAGCGGATCGGACGCGCCGTCATGGCGGGCGAAAAGATCGCAATCTTCGGCGACTACGATGTCGATGGCGCCTCGTCTTCCGCGCTTCTCCGTCGCTTTCTCGCCTGCCATGGGAATGAGGCGCGCATCTACATTCCCGACCGGATAACGGAGGGGTATGGGCCGAACAATACGGCGATCGCCTCGCTGATCGAGGACGGCGCTCAGCTCATCGTGACGGTCGACTGCGGCTCGACGAGCTTCGAAGCGCTCGCAGTTGCGGCCCAGCGCGGCGTCGATGTCCTGGTCGCCGATCACCATCAGGTTGGCGAGGACCTTCCCCCCGCCTACGCCGTCGTCAACCCGAACCGCCAGGATTGCCTGAGCGGGCAAGGCCACCTTTGCGCTGCGGGCGTCGTCTTCCTGATGTGCATCGCCATAAAGCGGCATCTTGCCGCCAAAGGCTTCTACGCGAAGCGAAAAGCGCCGGACCTCCTGGAACTGCTCGACATCGTGGCCCTGGCGACGGTTTGCGACGTGGTGCCGCTGATCGGCGTCAACCGCGCTTTCGTTGTGCAGGGGCTGAAAGTGCTGCGCGGCCGCAAAAATCCCGGCCTGAACGCGCTTTGCGACGCGGCGGGCGTGAACAAGCCGCCGGCTCCCTATACGCTCGGCTTTGTGCTCGGCCCGCGAATCAACGCAGGGGGACGCATCGGCGACGCCGGGCTTGGCGCGAGGCTGCTCGCGTCGGACGACCCGGCGGAGACGGCGCGCATCGCCGAAACGCTCGACAAGCTGAACCGGGAACGCCGCGAGATCGAGATTAGAACCGTTGAGGAAGCCGCCGCCTGGGCGGATCGCGCGCTGCTCGAAGACCCGGCCTGTCCGATCATCATCGCGGGCTCTCCAGCCTGGCATAAGGGCCTTGTCGGGCTCGCCGCGAGCCGGCTCACCGAGCGGTTCCAGCGCCCCTGTCTCATTTTCTCGCAAGATGAGCGCGCAGGCGAGGCCACGGGTTCGGCGCGTTCGGTGACGGGCGTCGATATCGGGGCCGCCGTGCGCGGCGCGGTGGAGGCGGGGTTCGCGAAGAAGGGTGGCGGCCACGCAATGGCCGCGGGCGTGACCGTGGAACAGCACCGGTTTCACGAGTTGGCCGCGTATTTGCGCGAGGCGCTGGGTCCCTCTTATAGAGCAGCGGCCGCAGCGCCCGTCCTTCCTGTGGACGGGGCGCTGACGCCGAGGGCCGCCACGCTCGAATTTGCGGCGCAGCTTGAGAGCGCCGGGCCTTACGGACAGGGCAATCCGGCGCCGCGCTTCTGCCTGCCTTCGGTCCGCCTCGCCATGGTGAAGGAGATCACCGGCGGTCACCTTCGTTGCGCGTTGCAGGCCGTGGACGGCAGCCAGATCAGCGCCGTCGCCTTCCGGGCCGCAAACTCCGAGATCGGCGCTGCGCTGGCGAAAGGGCGCGATCTCGCCTGCCACGTGGCCGGCCGCATCGAGCGCGACGAGTGGGGCGGGCGAAACCGGATTGAGTTCCAGATCGAGGATGTCGCCGCCGCTTAGCTTTGGGCATCCGCATACATGACCGCTACGATTTCCGGTTCGCGTGTTTATGCATCGTTCCATTCGCGATGGAGCGTGGCGGCGCCGTTGATGGCGTGCGCCAAACAATAAAGCTTCATCTCCCCATCCGCGTGTTGGGCGAGCCGTGAAGATCTGCTTCAGGATCCCATGAACTCTGAAGCCTTTATTAACCCTGGACCGCGGAAGCCTGTTAACCAGGCGTGCGCGCCGCGCAAACCCGCCGTCGCGAATCCAACTCGCCTCAGCCACAACGCCGCGGTGCCGACAGGACAAACCGATCCCCTTGTTTTTGCGCCTGTCCTTAACCTGCAGAGGACATGAATGCAAATACCTGCAAGCCCTCTGCGCCCGCACTTCGTCAAAGCGCGGGTCAAGGTTCGCCAATACCACGACGGAAGCCACGCCATCTTCCACGGTCCGCGCTGCCTCGGCCGCTATGACCGAAAAGGCGCTCCCGTGGAGCACCAAAAAGCCGCTTAAATCCGCTCGGCGGCAAACCTCTGGACGGCATGGACAAGTCTGCGACTTGTCCATGCCGTCCACACCAGAACAAAAGCAGAAGCAGCGGACATTTGATGTGCTACCTAAACCGGCCAACTTAATTAGCTACCGACAGCTGGCACGAGATGCTTGCCAAGCCGCGCAAACCCGACTTATATCGTGCTCGCGGCTTACGAAGCTTGCACAGCGCCCCCTTCGTCTATCGGTTAGGACGCAAGATTTTCAATCTTGAAAGAGGGGTTCAACTCCCCTAGGGGGCGCCAAAAATTCTGCTCAAGTTATTGATTTTGCTTGTTATTTTATGGGTTGGGCTTTTTTAGGAATCGCATCCCTATTTTGAGCTATCCCTTCCGCGGTGCGTAAGCCCTTAGATCTGCGCTTATTTCGCTTTTTCACAGCGAGCCGTTTTTTGCAATCAAACGGTTAGGAAACGGCAATCCCGGAATATTGAATACCTAAGCCGGACAAGCCGGAACCAAAAAGGTTGCGCTAATATAGGGGCGGGCGCGGCCAATTGGCGAGGGGACAATGCCGGCGGGGCTTGCTGAACGCTACGACGGGCGGATTGCAGGGGTTCTTTCTTGTTACGACCGGATTGTCATCACCGGCACGCTGCCTGGGGCCTGCTACGCCAAGGAGATGACATCGTTTCTTTACGCGAATGCCATCCGCATTTTCGATTATCCGCAGTTTGCGGCGACGCTGCGCGACAAGGTCCGGGAGAACGCGGCAAAGGTTGCGGAAGCGCGGTGAAGCCGATGCCTTCGGCGGTTAGCTTGCGCGCCAGCCAGTTGTGGCCGTTGCACTAGATTTGCAGCCGGAAAGGCGCCCAGGTTGGAACCCGGACGTAGATCAGGCCCAGTTCCGCGTCCGACGATGTCCTCCTTGCGGATGGAGTTCTTGGAAATGTGCTCGATGCTCACGCCCGCCGTCCAGCTTCGTGAATAGAGAGGAAATTTTCATCACCGTGCGATCGAAGGCGCCCATGAGCGACCCCACGGTCGTCGGTGTCGGCGCCCAGGCGCTTCAGCTGTTCGGAAATGGCGTCCGCGTCCTTCCCGTGGATGGCGATCATTTCAGCGAACAACGGCGCAAGGCCCTCGCCATGCGCATCTTTGAGCCCCTCTTCGTATCCTTGATGGGCGTCGATCAAACTTGTGTCCAGAGCCTTGAGGTTGCGAACGAGTTCGTTCATGGTCGTCCTCCTAAGCGAGGGCTACGCCTCAATCGGCGCCGGCGCCGCGAGCGCCATGTCGATCTTCGCCAGCGCTGGGTCAAGCGCCACAGCGGCGAGCCGCGTGTCGTGCGATGTCGCGGTCAAGGCCATTTTTTGGCCTTGCGACGTAAACAGGCGGCACAGCGTGGTCGAAATCGGCGGCGTCGCGGATCACGACGGCCAACGCGCCGCCGCGACGGGCGGCGAACTGGTCGGCGACGCCAGTCAGGCGGGCTGTGGCCGCGGCCATGGCGTCAAAGTCCGGCGCCATCCCGGCGGAGGCGACCACGAGGCCGTCCTCATCGCTGAGCAGGATCGAGCCGAAGTTGCCTACGCGCGCGACTTGTTCGAGAAGCGGGGAAAGGTCGCGGCGCTCGCCGGCGCTACTGACCCGCGAGAGATCGAGCGACAGGCGTTCGCGTTCCACAAGCGGCGCCAGCACTTGCTCAATCGACAGGCGTTCGCGTTCAACCAGCGGCGCCAGCACCTGCTCGACGGTGGATTTGAGGGCGCCGCCGTCGTCCAGCGTGCTCTTCCAATGTTCCAGGACCGCAGCCTGCTGTTCGGCCACGCCCCGCAGCCGAACCCGTTCCCTTGAACCGCGCCGTAAGCCGGCGAGATAGCCCGCCAGCAAGAGAAGCACCGCGGCGCCGAGGCCAATAAGAATAGCGGGTATGGTCATGGAAACTCCGTGGCGCCGGTGGCGCTCTTGCAGGCGGCAAGGCCGTCAATTCCGACGATGACGCGGCGATTCCGGACGTCGGTTTTCGCAGCCGATTCTGCGTCGCCGGCGGCGCGCACGGTCATGCGGCCGGCGGGGATGCCGTTGCGGGCGAGGAAGGAGGCGATAGACTTGGCGCGGGCGAAGCTGAGCACGAGGTTGTGCGCCTCGTTGCCGAGACTGTCGGCATGGCCTTCCACGAGCAGCCTTGCATCCGCGTGATGGCCGACCCAATCGCGCAGCCGGGCGATGTCTGCATCCGTCCCGGCCAGCGGCGCGGCGCTGTTGCGGGCGAACATGAGCGTCACGGGATCGAAACAGGGCGGAGGCGATTCCAGCGTGGACACCGGCGTCCACTCGGGCGCGGGGGGCGTGGGCGCCGGCTCCCGAATGATGATGGGCGGCGGCGCGGGCTCCTTTTCGTGCACCACGATGGTCACCGGTTTTGGCGGCGTCACGGGCGGGGCCTGCCAGATTGACGCGGAAACGACCGCCAGCGTAGCGCCCATGGCCGCGAGCACGGCGACGAGAGGAGCGGGCGCGCCTTCGCCTGCTAGTGGCAGGGCGGATGGGAAGGCGTCGGGAAGTTCGGCGTTCACGGAAAAGCTTTCCATCTTGCCGGCGAATTTCGCACGGCGGCTGCTATGCCGGCGCCTTGAACAGCGGCGTAATCAGGTCGATGCCGCATTCGAGGTCGGCGCACCAATCGATGAATTTCTTGACCATCGGCTTGCCGCGGAACAACGCGCCGTGCTGTGGGGCGATGATGTCGATGTCCAGTTGGCGCACCATATTGGCCCAGGCGCTCATGACGATCTTGCTGGTCATGTAGCGGCGGTGAAAGCCCTCCATATATTGCAGATGTTCGTCGAAGTCGGCGACTTCGATGTAGTCCATGCCCAGCGAGGCGCCGAGGTCGCCGGTATACAGGATCTTCGCCAGCGGGTCGTAGAGCTGGAAGTTGCCCTCGCTGTGGAGGAAGTGCGCAGGCAGCGCGAACAGCGTCGCGCCGCCCAATTCGAACGCCATGCCCTTGTCGGGGATGGGCAAGAGCCGGTCCTCAAGCAGATGGTCCAGCCCGAAATGCGGGACGAAACGCACCCACAGCGCGGAAATGTAAGCCGTGGCGTCGGTGGTCATCAGCCAACCATTGGTGGCGGCGACGATGTCCGGGTCCTGGTGCGAGAGGAACAGGTAGCGCAGGCTGCCGCGGCCAAGCGCGGAGAAGGTCTTCGCCAGGACTTTGGAATAGACCTTGTGCCCGCCGGGATCGAGCAGCATGGCCTCGCCATTGTGCACGACGAGGTGCTGGTTTGCCTGCACGGCGAGGCCGACGCCGCCGGAATCCTCAAGCAGGATGTTACGGTGGACGCCGTTGTCGAATAGCACTGTATCCGCCATGAGCGACTCCTAAAAAAAATGCTGCGAAGTTGCTGAAGCGGCTTAAAGGACTTCTTGCAGCGCGCGGATCGCCTCGCGCATGTCGAAGAAGACAAGGCCGAGCTTGCTGGATTCGTTCGTGACGGTGAGCAAAAGGGCGCCGCGGCCGGCGCTGATCACCACGGCGTAGCCGTACTCGCCACGCACGATCACTTCCTGAACAGCGCCGCGGGACAGCTCCACGGCCGCGCGCGTGCCCAGGTTGAGCAGCGTGGCGGTCATGCCGGCGACGCGCGTTTCCTCCATGTTCATGGTCTCGGCGCGGGCGATCATCAGCCCGTCCTCGGAAATCAGCGCGCTGGTCTCGATCCCGGGCAAATCGCTCTGCAGCTTGCGAAGGATCCTGTTCAGCTTATCAAGGCGGGCCACGCCGCTGTCATGCCGCGCATGCGGCATAACCGAAATTTCCTTCAGCAGTTCTGTCGGCCTGGTCATCGCTGTCACCTTTTCCCTTGCTGTCGCATATTTTCTTAATCTGGCAATCACGTATCTAAAAAATTGAAATAAATGCTACTCAAGCACTCTCTGATTTAATTTCGTGAGTCTCAACACCATTCTGTATTATATCAACAGCAACGAACGACTGTTTCACAATAGCTTCCTTAGACATGGGTGCGAAAAAATGAACGACGTTTCTTCTGCAAAGAAACATCGCCATACATACATCTCCCGATAAACGGGATCGCTGCCAGGCCGTTTGACTGCACGGTCAACACAGTGCAGGTTGTTCGGCTACTCGCACTGGTTGCTGTTTGTATAGGAAGCGCTTTTGATTTTTGTGTCCAATTTTTCCTGACCGGCGCTGTGCAGGCTGGACGTAAACCTGGGCCAAGTCTGTTTTACCTCTGATCGCGGACTATGGCGGCGAACTTATCAACCATCAGCACTCAGCCTAAACGAGCTGTCTGGGCTTCAACGAATTTGTTGGTTTGCCAGGGACTGTCGGCTTGATCGGAAAGTCTCGCTATGTCTTTCCGATCGTCTGGAAAAGGGCCGCGGCAAACTCGCAAATCATTGGAGAAACGCATGTCCGCCAGAGCGAATTGAATTTATCCAAGTTCGCGCTTGTGACGGCAGTGTGAGGTTGCATCCGCCGCGAGAGGCTGTACTGTCGCGCGCTCCCGAACCGGCGCCATCGCCACATTTAAAGAAGCGCGATCATGAGTTCTTCCATCGGCATCGATTTCGGCACCACCAATACGGTGCTGGCCGCCAAGGCTGCGGATGGCCGCGTTCAGCCCGCGAATTTTCTGCACGACGATGCGGCGTTTTCGGCCTTTCGCTCTGTGCTGGCCTTTTGGCGGGAGGAAGGCGAATGGCCGCCGCAAACCCGTTGCGAGGCCGGGCCGTGGGCCATCGAAAGCTTCATCGCCTACCCAACGGACACGCGCTTTTTCCAGTCCTTCAAGACCTACGCCGCAAATCCCGCGTTCCAGCACACGCAGGTGTATGGAAAGCGTTATCTCTTCGAGGACATCCTGGCCGCATTCTTCGAACAGGTCAGGTCCCGCACGAGCGACCCCGCCTCTCGGCCGCGTCGGCTTCTGCTTGGAAGGCCGGTGAAATTCGCCGGCCCCAATCCGGACGCCGCCCTCGCCCAGCAACGCTACGAGGCGGCGTTCAAGCGCTTCGGCTTCGACGAGATCCATCATGTCATGGAGCCCATCGCCGCCGCCTATTATTACGCGCATAAGCAAAGCCGCGCCTCCACCGTGCTCGTCGGCGATTTTGGCGGCGGCACAAGCGATTTTTCCATCGTTTCGTTCGAGCCCGCCGCCCGGGGCGTCCACGCGCGGCCGATCGCCTTCTCGGGCGTGGGCGTGGCCGGCGATACCTTTGATTACCGAATCATCGACCATGTCGTGGCGCCCGCGCTCGGCAAGGGCTCGCAATACCGGAGCTTCGAGAAGCTCCTGGAAATGCCGCAAAGCTACTACCACAGCTTCGCGCGCTGGAGCGATCTCTGCCTGATGCGCTCGTCCGGCGCCGTGGCGGAGCTGAAAAGGCTCTCCGCGGCGAGCCTTGAGCCCGAGAAGATCGAACGCCTCGTGGCGCTTATCGAGGGCGACGCCGCATATATGCTGTACAAGGCGGTGTCGGAGGCCAAGACGAGCCTGTCGCGCGAGGAAAGCGCCCGGCTAACCTTTGCGGCGTCCGGCGTGAAGCTCGACGCCTTGATCGCGCGCGCCGAGTTCGAGCGCTGGATCGCCAGGGATCTCGCCAGCATCAGCGCCTGCATCGACGACGCGCTCGGAAAGGCCGGACTAGGGCCGCGCGCGATCGACCGGGTGTTTCTCACCGGCGGCACGTCTTTCGTTCCGGCGGTGAGAAGGATGTTCGCCGAGCGCTTCGGCGCGGAGAAAATCGATTCCGGCGACGAGTTCGTGTCGATCGCCAACGGGCTTGCGCTGATCGGCGATGAAGAGGACATCGCGCGCTGGACCGTGGATGAAAGCGCGTCCGCGCCTGCGTAAGGCGGCCTCCGGGCGTCGCGCCTCGCCGCCTGCTCGCCGCGCCCACGCCGCCTCAACCGACAGGTCAGAATTAATGGTTCCCCCGACTGTTCTCGGCATCCTCCTATCGGCGGCCGCCTTCCTGTTGTTCACCGGCTTCGACACGGCGAGCAAATATCTCGCGCGCGATTACTCCATTTTTCAGATCATGAGCGTGGAGTTCGTGACCGCAACGGCGCTGCTCGTGTTGTTCGCTGTCCTCAAGGACAGAAATGAGCTGCGCCCGCGGGTTCTAGTCATGAACCGGCCTTCCCTGCATCTCGTGAGGGGGATTGCGCAAATCGCAGGACAGTCGCTCGTCTTTCTCGCCATCCCACATCTCTCGCTGGCCGAGTTCTATATCATTGTCTTCTGCATGCCGATCATCACCGTATTTTTGGTGAGCCTTTTCCTAAAGGAACGCCCGCCCGCCTTCATTTGGCCCGTGCTCGCGGCGAATTTCGCGGGCGTCCTGATCGCCCTCAGGCCCGATCAGGGCATGACCCTGTGGGCGCTCCTCGCCATGGCTGGCTGTTTCACGCTTGCCGGCGCGCTTGTGGTTCTTCGCAAGATGATGCAAAGCGAGACGCCGGAGATGGCCGCCATCACCACGAGCGCGGCGCTTGCTTTAGGAGCATTCGCGGTGACGCCCTTCGTCTACAAACCGGCAAGCGTTTCGGATTTCGCGCTCATGGTCCTTGGCGGGGCGCTGTTCGCGCCGGCGCAGATCATGCTCGCCGCCGCCTTCCGGCTGGCTCCCGCCGCGCTCGCAAGCCCACCGCAGTTCCTGCAACTCGTCTATGGCGCGCTCGGCGGCTATATCGTCTTCGGCGACATCCCGAGCCTGTGGGTTTACGCTGGCGGCGGGACAGTCATCGCCGCCAACTCCTTCCTCATCTTCGCGCAACATGAAAGGATGCGCGCCGAGGTCTCGCCAAGGGAAACTGACTAAATCCTGTCGGTACTGCAATTCGCCTCACGAACGCGGCCGCATAAGGGGTTGCGCGCGCGCGGCTTCCGCAGCATTTTGCGGCCATGCTACACATCAACGATTTAAGCTTCCGCATAGAAGGGCGCCCTCTGTTCGAGCACGCGACCGCGGCTATACCCGAAGGGCACAAAGTCGGCCTTGTCGGGCGCAACGGCGCGGGCAAGACGACGCTGTTGCGCCTGATTGCGGGCGAACTTCATCCCGATGACGGGGCCATCTCCTACCCCAGGAATGCACGCCTCGCCCATGTCTCGCAGGAGGCGCCGGGCGGACCTGAGACGCTGCTTGAGACCGTGCTTTCGGCTCATACGGAGCTTGCCGCACTCACCGCGGAAGCCGAGACTGCTCACGATCCGCATCGCATCAGCGAAATCCACACAAGGCTCGGTGATCTCGATGCGCATTCCGCGCCGGCACGCGCGGCTCGGATTCTGTCCGGCCTTGGCTTCGACGAGGAGGCGCAGGGGCGCCCTTGCGCCGAATTCTCAGGCGGCTGGCGGATGCGCGTGGCGCTGGCGGGGGCGCTTTTCGCAGCCCCCGACATTCTCCTCCTCGACGAGCCGACCAACTACCTCGATCTCGAAGGCGCTCTCTGGCTTGAAGATTTCATCGCCGCGTATCCTCACACGGTTCTCATCGTCAGCCACGACCGCGATCTCCTCAACAATGCGGTCGACAGCATTCTTCACCTCACCGAGAAGCGGCTTTCCTTCTACACGGGCGGCTACGACCGCTTCGAGGAGACCCGGCGCGAGCAGCAGCGGCTGCAACTCAAGCTGAAGAAAACGCAGGACGACGCCCGCCGCCACATGGAAGCTTTCGTTGAGCGGTTCCGCGCCAAGGCGACCAAGGCGAAACAAGCTCAGAGCCGGTTGAAGGCGCTCTCGAAAATGCAGCCCATCGCGGCCGAGGTCGACCAACAAGTCGTGCCCTTTCGGTTTCCCTCGCCCGAGCGTGCGCTCGGCAATCCTCTGATCCGCATCGAAGGCGCGAGCGTCGGCTACGACCCGGAAAAGCCAGTGTTGAAGAGGGTCGATCTGCGCCTCGATTGCGACGATCGCGTGGGCCTCCTCGGCGCAAACGGCAACGGCAAATCCACGCTCGCGAAGCTCCTCTGCGGGAAGCTCACGCCGCTTTCCGGCATCTACCGGGCCTCGAAAAAGCTCGAATACGGCTATTTCGCCCAGCATCAGATGGATGAACTCAGCCCCGAGCGTTCGGCCTACGACCACATCGCCACGCTGATGCCGGACGCGACAGAGGCGCAGAAGCGCGCGAAGGTGGCGGGCATCGGCTTCGGCGCGGACAAGGCGGATACGCCCTCCGAGAAGCTGTCCGGCGGTGAGAAAGCGCGGCTCCTGTTTGCGCTCGCCACATTTCATGCGCCGCATCTTCTGATCCTCGACGAGCCGACGAACCATCTCGACGTGGATAGCCGCGAGGCGCTGATCCACGCGTTGAATTACTTCGAGGGCGCGGTCATCCTCATCAGCCACGACCGCCATCTGCTCGAGGCGACCGTGGACCGCCTCTGGGTCGTCCGCGACGGCGCCGTTGCTGTCTATGATGGCGACCTCGAAAGCTACCGGCAGGAAAGCCTTGGCGGACGAGGAAAACAGGCTGGTCCCGCCGCGAAGGCGAACGGAAGTCAGGCGGCGGACGCAAAGCGCAGCCGCGAGGACGAGCGCCGCCAGAACGCACAGCGCCGGGCCGGGCTCGCGCCCCTCCGCAAGCTCCTTACGGAACACGAACGGCGCGTGGAAGCGCTGCAAAAGAAGATCGCCGCGATCGATACAACCCTTGGCGATCACAGTCTCTATGAGAAAGAGCCGGACAAGGCGCGATCACTCACTTTTGAAAGGGCGACGCTCACAAAAGACCTTAAGATTGCGGAGGGCGCTTGGTTTGAAGCCTCGCTTGCCTATGAGGAAGCGGAAGACGCTATTGGCTGACAGATTAGAATTATTACAAGGCCAAGAAATTGAAGACTTACACAGTTATAACTTGAAGAACGCCAAGTTTCAGATCTTAGAATGATTATAGATTATGTTTTTCATTGCCTTCCTAAGCGGAACAGCTTATCTGTAATAATGTTCCTGATTAAAAAGGCAGGCTCCGGCGAATGATCATCTGTTCCTGTAGCGTGTTGAGCGACAACCAGGTTCGCGCAGCACTCGATACGCCAAATCCTCCTCGCACCCCATGCCAGGTTCATAGGCATCTGGGTTGCGAGCCGCAGTGCGGACGCTGCGTTCGTTCAATGAGGGATATTATGGACAAGGCGCGCCAGGAAACGGCCGCCGAAAAATCTGACGTTAAAGCAGCCTGACCTCTCCTTGATTTTCTCGCGAGATCCTACAAGATCGCCGGCACAGTCCCTCGCAGGCCGATCCAGCTCGGCCTCACTGCGTTATATTTTACGCTGAAGACCGGAGAACACAATGAAGGGCGATCCTAAAGTTATCGAATATCTCAACGCCGGGCTCCGTCACGAGCTGGCGGCAGTTAATCAATACTGGCTGCATTATCGCCTCCTCGACAATTGGGGCTACAAATCGCTCGCAAAATATTGGCGCAAGGAGTCCATCGAGGAGATGGAGCACGCCGACAAGATCACCGTGCGCATCATCTTCCTGGAGGGCTTTCCCAACATGCAGGTGATAGACCCGCTCCATATCGGGCAGACCGTGAAGGAGGTGCTCGATGCCGATCTTGCCGCCGAACACAAGGCGCGAAACCTTTATCAGGAAGCGGCCACGTACTGTCATTCGGTGAAGGATTATGTGACGCGCGATCTGTTCGAGAAACTGATGCACGACGAGGAGCACCACATCGATTTCCTCGAAACGCAACTCGACCTTGTGGATAAGCTCGGCATCCAGCTTTATTCGCAGTATCATATCGGCGGGCTCGAAAGCCACGATTGATCCACCGCCGCTTCGGGCTCCTTCCAGCGTCTTTCGAAGAAGCTGGAGGCGAGGGCAGAACCCAAAGACAGAATAGAACCTCTTACCTCTGTACGCTTTGGCGCCGCCTTCTTGTCGTCCTTTTTCATACGGCGCCGGAATCCGTAGTTCCGCGTGGAAGTTTTTTATCGGGAGATTTGCTCTGGTCAGGTAGCGATCCTGCCCTGCCGGGATTGCAGGGGATGCTGTCCAAGCTCTTGATGACGGTGCCGGCCTTGGCGCTTTTTTCCGCGCTATCGCGTCGAAGATCGTTGAGCAACCTTTTTTTACCGCCGCGGACCCTGGAACCACGATCTCGATTTATCTATATCTAGGTCTTAATCCGGGATTTAATCATGCGTGATCTCCCATCTCTGATCATCGGCGTCCTGTTGGGCGGCTTTCTCCTTTTGGGCCTGCTCTGGCTGTGGTTCTATTGGTTTGATCGGGGACCTTCCGGCCGTTATGGAGATCAATCCGACGATCAACCCGGTTACGCCTATCGGGACGGGTATGAGGGGAGGAACGGGGATCGCTACAATTACAACCCAGGGCCGCCGATGTACCCGTACGAGCGCAGGGCTCGAAGGTTGCGTGGGCCTTGCTACGATCCGTGCTAATAAAACAGCAAGCTTCGCCGGCGCCGCGAGTCGGTGAGGAACTAATGAGAGACGCGCCTTGCCCGCTGCGCCAGCTCCGGCGCCAAAATTCTGCTCTTTTTTGTTGATCCAAGCGCAGTCGCTACAACCAAGGCGTCGCTCGGCCTCAAGCCTCTCTGAAGAGCAAGTTTGTAGGCTTTGACGAGTCGCTGTTGGAGATCTGTATCGTTGGTCAGGGGAATAGGCGCTTTCTGAGCGTCCCGAAATAACGAATCAAGAACAAACTGGCCGATACGCCACATCCACTTTCTCTTTCCGCTGTCACCAACATAAATATGTTACTCAAGCTTAAGAAAGGTGGTCTTGACCTATATCAAATCTATCGCATAGCAAACTCAGCCTTTAGCAGCGCAGAAGGAAACAAAACTGCGGACTTGTCTCCGCCACAGATCTTGCTCATAGGTGCGGGCTTGGCATGAGCAAGGGTCCTCAATGAGCCTTTATCGCGGTTTTCTTACGGTCGGCGGATTGACGGCGGTCAGCCGCGTCTTCGGATTCGTCCGCGACATGCTGCTCGCCGCCGTCATGGGAGCGGGGTGGGTTACGGACGCATTTCTTGTATCCTTCAAGTTCCCCAATCTGTTTCGCGCGCTGTTCGCAGAAGGGGCGTTCAACTCGGCCTTCGTGCCGCTGTTCACGAAGCGGCTGCGCGCCGAGGGCGAGGACAGCGCGCTTATCTTCGCCGAGGAGGCGCTTGCGATTCTGGGCGTGGCCGTCGCCGCAACCATCATCATTGCGGAAATATTCACGCCCTACGCCGTTATGGCGATTGCGCCCGGCTTCAGCGAAAACCCGGAAAAGTTCCGCCTCGCCGTTCTCCTGACCCGCATCACTTTCCCCTACCTCGCCTGCATGTCGTTCGTCGCGCTGACCGCGGGCATCCTGAATGCGCTCGGCAAGTTCAGCGCGCCGGCGGCGACGCCGGTCGTGCTCAATCTCGTCTTGATCGCCGTCACGCTGTTTTCTGCGGCGAACGGCTTTTACGATCAGCCGGAAGCGGGCATCATCCAGGCCTGGGGCGTGGCGATTGCGGGCTTCGCCCAGTTGTTCGTCGTGGCCTGGGCGACGCGCAGGATCGGCATGGACCCCGGCTTTCGCTGGCCCAGGCTGACGCCCGAGATGAAACGGCTGATCAAGCTTGCCGTGCCAGGCCTTGTCACGGGCGGCATCAATCAGGTCAACCTCTTCATCGGCACCATCATCGCCTCGCTCCAGGCGAGCGCCGTCTCCTTCCTGTATTACGCCGACAGGATCAACCAGCTTCCTCTCGGCATGGTGGGGATCGCCATCGGCGTCGTGCTTCTGCCAACGCTGTCCCGCCATCTTTCCGACCATGACGAAGCGGGCGCGCTCGCAAGCCAGAACCGGAGCCTTGAGTTTGCGCTGCTCCTCACCTTGCCGGCGACGGTCGCGCTGATCGTGATCCCGAGGCCGATCATACAGGTGCTGTTCCAGCACGGCTCGTTCACGCCAAGCGACACTTTCCAGGTCTCCGCCGCGCTCGCGGCTTATGCCTGCGGGCTGCCCGCCTATGTCATGAACAAGGTGTTTCTGCCCGGCTATTTCGCCCGCGAGGATACGAAGACGCCGATGTGGTTCGCCATGGCCTCTGTCACCGTGAATATCGGCGCCTCGCTCGCGCTCTTCTTTGTGATCGGCCATGTCGGCATCGCCATCGCCACAAGCCTTTCCGGCTGGACGAACGCCATTTTGCTTTCCACGACCTTGATCCGGCGCGGCCATTTCCGGTTCGACCCGGCCTTGCGCAGGCGCGCGCCGCTCATCCTGCTCGCAAGCGTCTTGATGGGCGCCGCGCTCTATTTCCTGAACCGTGGCGCGGCGCCTTACTTCGAACCGGGCCGCAGCGGGACAGAGAATGCAATCGCGCTGGCCGTGCTCGTCTTCGCAGGCGCGATCGTGTACGCCGGTGCGGCGCAGATCACCGGCGCGCTGCGCTACTCGAACCTGCGCCGCGCCTTCTCGGGCGTCTGATCCAAACAGCCATTCCTGGGTTCGCCAACGAGTGCCCCTGTGTTCGGCGATCCCTTCCGGCAGGCGCGCATGCGCCCCATGGGACGTCTCCGGCTGTATGGGCTCGCAGATGGAACCCGCCGTTGACCCATGCTGAACTCGAGTTACCTCGTCCGCTTCCGCCGAATGCCGCCATCTTCACAGAGGCCGACATTCTCTGATATGGCGCCTCATTACTCTTGTTCTGGCAAGCGCTCCGCTTTTGGGGCCAGTGTGCGGACAAAAGCAAGAAGTTGGGGATTTCGGTCTTGCCAATCGGTTCAAGGTTGCGGTCAAGATAACGCAACCTGATGTCTGGACATTTGTCTGTGGACGGTCAATCGGCATTGGTGTTGTTGAAGTTGACATAAGGTGTTTGCGAGGCGGCCCATTGCTCGTCGATCTCGACCAAGATGGCGGAGACCAAGCGGAGGAGAGAATCCTCGTTTGGGAAGACGCGTATTTTTCTGGTCCTGCGTTTTAGCTCCTGTTGGATCGAGCGCTCGATGGGGTTGGACGTTCGCATGCGCCGCCGCTGGTCTCTCGGCAGTTTGAAGACGGCGAAGCCTTCGGGGACGTTATTTTCGAGCCATTCCGCGAGCTTGGAGGCGGGGCTTCGGTATTTGGCCACGAGGCGCTTAAGCTCCTCCTGAGCGCTTCCTAGATTTGGAGCGTCCCAGACGGCGCGCAGTTCCTCGCCGATGACCTTGCGGATAGTCTGATTGGGGGCGTGGTGGATGGCGTTCTGGGCGAGGTGGAACTGGCAACGCTGCCAGCGTGCGCCGGGCAGCACGGCCTGGCGAGCCGCCTTGAGGCCGGGGTGGTGGTCCGAGGTAATGAATTCGACGCCTCGCAGGCCGCGCGCCACGAGGTTTTCAAGGAAGGCTCGCCAGTGCGCTTCGGCCTCGGAGAAGGCGACGTAGACGCCCAGGATACGGCGCTTGCCAGAGGGTTCGATGCCGATGGCGGTGAGCACGGCGCAATCGTCCGCGACGCCCTGTTCGCGGGTCTTCTCATAGCGCGCATCGAGAAAGAGATAGCGGAAGCGGCCGAGAGGACGGCTCCGCCAGGCTTCGAGTTCTTCGTCGAGCATGGCCGCGGCCCGGCTGACCTGGGTCGAGGACAGGCCCTCGATGCCGAACTCGGCCAACACCTTTTCGACGGCTCGCGTCGAGACGCCCTTCACATACATTTCGGCGGCGCCGAGCATCACCGCGCGGCAGGAGCGGCGCCCGCGTTCGAGGCTTTGCGGGAAGAACGGTTCGGGGACGCCCGCCGTCTTGGGCGCATCCAGGGTCAGCGTGCCCGCCGCCGTGTCGACCTTCTTGGGCTTTACGCCGTTGGCGTAGCCGCGCCGGCCGGAACTGCGCTCATAATGGCTCGCGCCGAGGTATTGCTCACGTTCGAGCCGCATGGCGAGGTTCATGAGCGTGGTCATGACCTGCGCCATGGCTTGTGGACCTTCCGCCGTAAGCTGTTCCAGGACTGCGGCCATCGTCGTATCTTTGCTGGTCACCGGTGGTTCCTTCTTGGCGGTTGGAACGCCGATGCGCGATTCGCTTCAGTTCCCCACGCGTGCGGAACTGAAGCGTCCACATCCTCCTCGCCCTGACGGCATCGGAGGAAAATGTCCAGACATCAAGTTACACGGACGGCGGTCAATTTCGGCCGCGGTCATAGAAGCGGTTATTCCTTCCGCCAATACCGGCGAAATATGGCGAAAAGGATTTTTTTAATGCTATCGAAATTCAGGTCGATCCTGCCCGGCGCAAGGCTGGCGTCCTTCGCCCCATTCGCTATCGCAGCCATGTTTGCCGCCCCGGCCAGCTCCGACCCGGCTCAGGCGGCTGAGACCGTGCTTTATAGCTTCAAAGGCCAGCCCGACGGCGCCAATCCCGCCAGCCTGATCTCCGACACCCGAGGCGCGCTCTATGGCATGACTAAGTCTGGCGGCAACTCGGGTCACGGCGCCGTCTTCAAGTTGGCGGCGCCAGCGGCTGGGCAGACACAATGGACCGAGAGCATTCTTTATAGGTTCAGCAGCAACGGCGCGCAGGATGAACTCATTTTCGACACCCAAGGCGCGCTTTACGGCACGGCGCAAGGCTCAGTGTTCAAGCTAACGCCGCCGCCATCCGGCACGGGGCAGTGGACCGAAACCACGCTATATACATTCAACAGTGACACCGATGGCAGCGGTTGTTGCGGAACTCTGATCTTCGACACTCAAGGCGCTCTCTACGGCACAACATTCTTTGGATGGAACGCGGCAACTCCGGGCAGCGGTATGGTGTACAAACTGGCGCCCCCTGCATTCGGCACAGGGCTGTGGACCAGAACCGTGCTTTACAAGTTCAAGGGCGGGACTGATGCCGCCAACCCGTACTGCCCCCTGATCTTCGACACTCGAGGCGCGCTTTACGGGGTCACGCAGGGGGGAGGGAGTTCGAAAGCGGGCGCTGTGTTCAAGCTGACGCCACCGGTGGCCGGGCAGACGCAATGGACCGAGAGTGTGCTGTATAGCTTCAAGGGCGGGACCGATGGATTCGGCTCTGGCAGCTTGACCTTCGACCATCAGGGCGCACTCTACGGCATGACATCTGGGGTAAGTGGGCTGAATAATGGGGTAAGCGGGGCGGGTGTCGTGTTTAAGCTGACGCCGCCGGCATCCGGCACGGGGCAGTGGACTGAGACGGTGCTGCATAGCTTCCCGAGCGCCGTTGGCGGGGCGCCTGGCCCCAGTCTGATCTTCGACACTCAAGGCTCGCTTTACGGCACGACATATAATGGAGGGAGTTCGAACGGCGGCACAGCATTCAAGCTTTCGCCGCCGAACGCCGGCACGGGGCCGTGGACTGAATCCGTCCTGTACAACTTCCCTGGTAATGCCGCCAATCAGTATGCCGGGCCGCATGCCGGCCTAATTTTCGGCCCTGGCGGTATCCTTTACGGCACGACCTACGCTGAGGGGCAGTCAGGCAAGGGAGCGGTATTCCAACTGTCGCGTCCAAGCTGCCCGTAGCGGCAGGCAGAGCTCGCTGCCTTCACCGATGAAAGAGAACTTCGAGGTTTTTACCGCGCGGGGTTGCGACGACACACGTGCGTCTGATCGGCAAACCGCTTCATGCTTTTCCGGACGCAACTTGGCTATTTCAGAAAGCGGTCCCACAAGGCGAGCGCCAGTTCGAGGGCGATCAGAATGATGATGTAGATTTCGAGCTGGTGGCTTGTGCGCGTCGAAATCAAATCGGTGATCGTGTCGGCTGTTTCGCGGATGACGACGAGCTTGCGCTCCACGGCGCGCGCCCGCGCCATCAGGTCGTACTCGTCGACGAGCTTCGCCCAAAGCCGCTCAAGCTCGGGGTGATCCCACAGCACATCGGGCTTCGCGTCGAGATCGACCCTTGAGGCCAGCCGCTTTTGGATGATGAGCGCCTCGCCGATCTGCTCAAGCATGCCGCCCCTTGGTCCCGAAGGCAGGCGGCGCTTCATGAGACTGGCGGCAACGGGCTCGATCTTCTCGAAGGCCGCCGCAATCCGCCGCTCGTCATAGGCGAGCGCGACGGAGACCGCGAGCGCCTCGCCGACAAGCAGGAGCGGCTCGTCTCCCGCCTTCCGCAGCCTTATCGCGCCCGAACTCGACAGGAAGGGGTCTTCTTCCGGCGAGATGGCGATGCTTGCCGTTTCAATCTCGCGTTCATCGAGGGGTTGGATGACGCGGCGCGCCAGGCCGTGCACCATGTCGTCCTCTTCAATCGGCGTCATATTGAAGAAGACGACGGCGCCGAACTTGAACAGCATCGCTGTTCCATTGCTCGCGGTCTTGAACGCAAGCGGGTTGGTCGAGAAGGCGTCCTGGCGTTCCAGCCCTTTCAGATCGAGGCCTTCGCCAAGCAGGAGCGCGCGGACGCTCATCTCCTGCACGGGCCGGATGCTTACTTCCTGCGTCGGCATGCAATCACTCATAGTTCGCGAACGGCTGGCCCGCGTCGTCAAAAGGAAAGGGTCGAGATACTTTCTATTACACAAGGCGCGGGAATCTAACCCCCAAACGCTGCGGCTCCCGGAACCTAACACCAGCGGTGGTTTTGTCGCGATGAAACATTTGGGTGGAAACTTATGGATCTGGGAAGACGCGATGTTCTCGCTGCGGCGGCGGCCTTGATGCTCGCTCAGCGCAGCGCCAAGGCTGAAGTTATAGAAGGGCGCGCCCCCTGGAAACCGCGCGCCGGGAACCCTCCGCAGCCCGCCGTCACCGACCGCTGGGTTTTCTTCACCCCGGAGGAGGCGCGGACGGTGGAAGCGATCGTAGACCGGATCATTCCGCCGGACCCGGAAACGCCCGGCGGCAAGGATGCCGGATGCGCCGTCTTTATCGACAACCAGCTCGCAGGCACCTACGGCGGCTCCCGGGGCCTTTACACCCAAGGCCCGTTCCAGAAAGGCACGCCGCAGCAGGGATCCCAGTCCCCGCTCACCCCTGCCGCCCAATACCGGCAAGCGCTGGCCGATCTCAACGATCACTGCAAGCGCACGCATAACGGGAAGTCCTTCGCCGAGCTTTCCGATGAAACAAAGGACGACACGCTTCGCGAACTGGAAAAAGGCGCGATCGAGTTTCGCGATCAGGACGCCAAGACATTCTTCAAGCAACTCGTGAAGGACACGCGGGAAGGCTTCTTCTCCGATCCCATCTATGGCGGCAATCGCGACATGGCGGGCTGGAAAATGATCGGCTTTCCGGGCGCTCGCTACGACTACCGCGACTGGGTGTCCCGCCATAACGAGCGCTATCCCTATCCGCCGGTGAGCATAAAGGGCCGGGCGGACTGGATGCCCGGCAAGGCATGAGGAGCGCCATGGCTCGCACACTTCCTCATAAAGACGTTGTGGTTGTCGGCCTTGGCTGGACCGGGTCGATCCTCTCCTACGAATTGGCGGATGCGGGCCTCGATGTGGTCGCGATCGAGCGAGGGCCGTGGCGGGATACGCCCACCGATTTCCCGCCGACCTACGACCAGGATGAATTGCGCTATCGCATCCGCCACGAGCTGTTTCTGCGCCCGGCGCAGATGACGTTCACCTTCCGCAACGACATGAACCAGACGGCGCTCCCGATCCGCAGTTGGGGCGCGTTCATGCCGCCGAATGGGGTTGGCGGCGGCGGCGTGCATTGGAACGCGGAAACCTGGCGCTTTCTGCCGAGCGACTTCGTGCTGAAGTCCCACCTGACTGAGCGCTATGGCGAGAAGATCATCCCGCAGGATTGCACAATCCAGGACTGGGGCGTCAACTATGATGAACTCGAACCTCATTACGATCAGTTCGAATATCTCTGTGGCACATCCGGCGCCGCTGGAAACTTGAACGGCAAAATCCAGGCGGGCGGCAACCCGTTCGAAGGGCCGCGGTCGCGTCCATACCCAACGCCTGCGCAGCCTCAGCCCTTCAGCCACACGCTCTTCGCCAAGGCGGCGGCGGAACTCGGTTACAAGCCGTTTCCGCAGCCCTCCGGCAACCTCTCACAAGGGTACACGAACCCGTGGGGCGTGAAGCTTGGCCCCTGCACCTATTGCGGCTTCTGCGAATGGTTCGGCTGCGGCAACTACTCGAAGGCAAGCCCCCAAACCACCGTTCTGCCCGCCCTCATCCTCAAAAAGAATTTTAAGGCGTTCGACAATTCAGAAGTGACGCGCATCAACCTCGATGCTTCCGGAAAGCGCGCTACGGGCGTGACCTTCGTCGACACCTCGGGGCAGGAGTGGGAGCAACCGGCGGATCTCGTGATCCTCTCCGCCTACACGATTTTCAACGTGCAGTTGCTTCTGCATTCCGGCATCGGCAAGCCTTACGACCCCGTTAAGAACGAGGGCGTGATCGGGCGGAACTACACCCATCAGACCATCTCGGATGTGGTCGGCTTCTTCGACAAGGACCGGTACATCTTCAACCCGTTCGTCGCCTCGGGCGCGATCGGCATGTGCATCGACGAGTTCAATGGCGATAATTTCGATCACGGCCCGCTCGGCTTCATCGGCGGTGGCTACATGGGACAGGTGCAAACGAATGGCCGCCCCATCGGGTTGAGCGAGAACGTAGCCGAAGGCGTGCCGTCCTGGGGGGCGAAGTGGAAAGACTTCATCCGCGATCATTACCAAAGCACGGTCATTCCCGGCACAGGCGTTCATGGCAGCTTCTACAGCTACCGCGACATCTATCTCGATCTCGATCCCGCCTATAAGGACCGCTTCGGCCGCCCGCTCGTTCGCATCACCATGGACTTCCATGAGAACGAGTTGAAGATGAACGCCTATCTGACAGACAAATTCGCGGAAATCATCAAGCAGATGGGCGCGCGGGAGATCATCAAGAAGCCGCGCAAAGGTCCGTACAACATCACCGAATACCAGACGACGCATCTTTGCGGCGGCGCGATCATGGGCGCCGACCCGAAAACCAGCGCCATGAACCGCTATTGCCAGAGCTGGGATGTGCCGAACCTGTTTGTGACAGGGGCGAGCAATTTTCCGCAGAACGCCGGCTACAATCCGACCGGCACGCTCGGCGCGCTCGCCTTCTGGACCGCGAAAGCGATCCGGGAAACCTACCTCAAAAATCCGGGGCCGCTTGTCCATGCGTAAGCGCATAAAGCTCGCCGCCGCCGCGTGTCTGGCGCTCGCCTGTGCAGGCTATGAGAAAAGCTGGGGCGCCGATGAACAGGATTTCAGCCAAATTCAAAAGGGCGAGTATTTGACGATCGCAGCGGACTGCGCGGCGTGCCACACCGCCCCCGGCGGCGGAAAACCATTTGCGGGCGGACGGCCGATCGAGACGCCGTTCGGCAAGGTGGTCGCCCCAAACATAACGCCCGACCGCGAAACAGGCATCGGGGGCTGGACCGGCGCGGAATTCAGGGCCGCGCTCAGGGAGGGCATAGGCAAGGGCGGCGAGCATCTCTATCCGGCCATGCCCTATGTCTATTACGCCAAAATGACCGATGGCGACGTCGCCGCCATCTGGGCCTACCTCTCGACGCTTGAGCCGGTTCGCAACCCTGTGGTCTCGAATGAACTTCCCTTCCCTTACAATATCCGCGGCTTGCTCCGGGTCTGGAACCTGCTTTACCGGCCGCAGCCAGGCTGGGAGCCCGACCCGAGTAAACCGGCGGAGTGGAACCGGGGCGCCTATCTGGTCGAGGGGCCGATGCATTGCGGCGCCTGCCACACGCCGAAATGGCTTCTCGGCGGAGACAGCCGAGCGAAGTTTGAGGGCTATTCCATCCAGGGCTGGCATGCGCCCAACATCACGAACGACAAGCGGCTTGGCCTTGGCGCGTGGTCGGTCGACGATATCGCCCAATATCTGAAGACGGGGCACAACAAGGCCGCCGCCGCCTCCGGCCCGATGGGCGAGGAGGTGGAGCGGTCCAGCTCCAGGATTTCCGATAAGGATCTCAAGGCCATTGCGGTCTATCTCAAGGACCAGACCACGCCCGTGAGCCCGCCGCCCGAAGCCGTCGACGCCTCAGATCCTGTCTGGAAAGCCGGAGAGGCCATCTATAAGGATAAGTGCTCGGCATGTCACAAGAGCGACGGCAGCGGCGTTCCAAATCTTTTCCCGGCGCTTGATGCGGCGCCGTCCGTGCGCGCCGCCGACCCGATGTCGCTAATCCATGTCGTCATGAATGGCGCCAAGAGCGCGGCCACGGCTCACGCGCCCACCGGCCCCGGCATGCCCTCCTACGCCTGGCAATTGAACGACCGGCAGATCGCGGCCGTTTTGACCTACGTCCGCAACGCCTGGGGCAATGCTGCGTCTCCTGTCTCGGAAAGCGATGTGACATCGGCAAGGACATCGCTTGCGGCCGAGGCCGATTGACTCGGACGAGCCGCGCTTTCGCCCCCTCACCCCGCCCTCTCCCGCGAGGGGACAGCCGTTGCAATATCGTTCCTTCTCCCCTCGCGGGAGAAGAACAGGATGAGGGGCCTTGGGTCAGAACATAGGGCGGTTGGTATGAGTCCTGAGCCTGATGCAACCCGAGGCAAGTTGGTCGCCCCTATAGCCGCTAGCGCTCAAGTGAACTTGCCTCGGATAAGCTGCACTTGTACCAATAAGTTGCTAGTACGCCTTATCCGCGGGAAGTCCTGTCGACGACCGCAGCAACGTCTCACCGTCAACGTCTCACCGTTCAGGACACCCGCCCATGCCCCAGTACGGCCTGGATCTGGCCCTCTATAATTTTCTGCCGGTGCTCCTCACCGCCCTGGCCCTGTTCTGTATCGCCCGCTTGGTCCGCGCCCTTGCGCTGGCGAGCGGGCCCATGGCCCTTTCGGGGACAGCGCTGGTGGTGCTGGCAGGCCTGTGCAAGGCCCTCTGGAAACTGATCCTGGCGTTGGGCGGCCCGGACCTGCCCTGGCTGGCCAACGCTCTGTTCCCGCTGATGGCGCCGGGCTTCACGCTCCTGGCCCTGGCCTTGTGGCATGCCCAGCGCAAGACTTCGGCACCGCCCCGGCTGCCCTGGCTCATACCCTTGGCGCTGATCGGCCTCAGCTACGCCGCCGCCGCCCTGCGTAGCTGGGGGCTGGCCGTGGAACGAGGCTGGTTCCTGCCACTCATGATTCTGGCCAGCCTGGCGAATCTCACGCTGACGGCGCTGTTGCTGCGGGAGACCTGGCGCCGTCGGGCCTTGTGGCTGGCGCCCATGTTCCTGGTGAACCTAGCCATGGTGTTCGCCTTGCAACGCATCGCCCGCATCGAGCCCATGACCCTGTCCCTGCACTGGCTGGAGCAGAGCCTTACCGTCCTCGGCGCCGGGGCCTTCGCGCTCGGCGCCTGCCTGCTGTATAGGCGGCCGCGCCGGGGGCTGGGCGGAGCGACACAGACCTAACCGCGGCTGAATCCCCTCAGCGCCATGCTTACGAGAGAGTGGCAGCTTGCACCCACCAGCCGGGATGGTTTTGAGCGATTTTCTGGGCGGCTCGGGTCGCACTTTCTGCAGTCGAAAATAGGCTAAAGCAGGTCGGGCCGCTTCCCGAGAGGCGGGCGAGCAGGCAACCGTCCAGGCGCCTCAGCGTCTCGAGGACGCTCGCGACGGCGGGTTCAAGTGCGATGGCCGGCGCTTCGAGGTCGTTGCGTCCTTCCTTGAGCCAAGCGACGGCTTCTTCGGGGGCGTTCCAGCCGGGAAAAGGAGGCGGAGGTCCCGCCTCCTGTTGCGGCAGAGGCTTTGCGTTCAAGATCTTGAAGACTGCGGCCGTGGAGAGCTTGATGCGCGGGTTCACCAAAATGGCGGGCAATGGCCCAAGGCCGGATAGCGGCGTCACGCGCTCGCCGAGCCCGCACATCCAGGCGGCGCTGTTCTGAAGGCAGACGGGAACGTCCGCTCCGATGGCTGCAGATTGCTTGATGAAACTTTTGGCGTTTTCGGGGCGGTCATACGCCGTAACCAGGGCGCGGATGGCTGCTGCGGCGTCGGAGGAGCCTCCGCCAAGGCCGGCAGCGACAGGAATGTTCTTTTTGAGACGGAAATGGGCGTTGATCGTGACGCCAAGCCAGTAGGCGACGGCGCGTTTCGCTTTCAGAACAAGGTTCTCGCCATCGACAAGGGCGGCGAATGGCCCTTCGAGGCTGAGGCGGTCTTCGGGGGCGGGGGTGAAAACGAGTTCGTCGCAGACATCGGCGAAGACGACGAGGCTTTCGAGTTCATGATAGCCGTCCGCGCGCTTGCCCTTGACGTGAAGCGTCAGGTTGACCTTGGCGCGCGCCGTTTCAGACACTGAACCGGCGGCGACGCCCTCACGCGCGGACCCGCGCGAAACATTGGCTGAAAGGGATGTCATTTTAAACCTGGGCTGCGCTAAAACCTGAAGAACGTCAATAGGCGGCTTGAGCGCGCTTGTCGACCCCGCCAAGAGAAGGGCCGACAAGAAGATGGCGCTCCTGGGATGCGCCTCTCTATTGATCCGGCCCTTTGAAGTTCTATCCGACGCACTTTAGTCGCGAGTCTTTGGCCGATACAATTTTCGAGGCCGGAACGCCTGGGATCGTGTGGCAAAGTGCGCGCGACCTTGCCTCCGGCTGTACCAGACTGGCCGGCTTACGGGTTGGCTGTCGCAGCCGGCGTTGCGTCAGATGGCTGCGTCTGAGACGGTGCGGAACGCGGCCGCAACTCCGCCCTCGGCCCGGACCTCATCGGGTAGGCCCACTTCGACCTTCCTCTTGATCTTCGCTTCGTCTTCCGGCTCAGGGCTGAGGGTGAGCGCCTGATTCCACTGGAACTTGGCCTCAAGTTTTCGGCCCAGCCGCCAATAGACGTCGCCGAGATGGTCGTTTAATGTTGGATCTTCCGGTCGCAGTTCGACCGCTTTGTCGAGATGCTTGACCGCCTGCTCGTAATCTTTCTGCAGGTAGTAGGCCCAGCCGAGGCTGTCGATGATGTAGCCATCATTCGGTTTCAGCTTGACGGCCTTCTTGATGAGATCGAACGCTTCCGGGATATTCATGTTCTGGTCGAGCCATGAATAGCCAAGATAGTTCAGCACCGCTCCCTGCTCGGGATCGAGTTCAAGCGCTTTCTTGAAATCCGGCTCGGCCTTCGCCCAGTGTTTTGTGCGCTCATGGGCGATGCCGCGCGCGTAAAAGAGGCCCCAGTTCTTCTTTTCCGGCGTTGGGATCAATTCGATGGCGCGATCGTAGTACGGAATGGCCGCATCGTATTTCTTGCGCGCGCTTTCGATAGAGGCGAGCGTCTGCAACACGGTCTCTTCTTTCGGATTTTTGTCCAGCACTGCCGTCAAAAGCGCCACAGCCTCGTCCGTTTTTTGCAGCCCGTTCAGGTAAAGCCCTTTTCGCACCATCGCGTTGATCCAAAATGGCGAGTTGCTGCGGATGGCGTTGAGGACGGCGATCGCTTTGTCGTTTTGATCGAGATTTCCGTACAACTCCGCAAGTTCCAGCTTCGCTATGTCGGATGACGGATTGAGAAAGAGGGCAAGCCTCAAATAGATCTGCGCGGCGTCCACGCCATTGTTCGTGGCCAAAACCTGACCAATGCCAAGGAACGACTTCGCAAGCCCCTCCTCGACTGTCGAAACCATGAGCTTTGGCGTTCTCCCGGCTTTAAGATCGGCGAGCACCTGCTTGCCAAGCGGGGTGGCGTCCGCGCCGGCCTCCATCAGTACGTTTTCGGCTTTCTCCCTGTCGCCCCAGAAAGCCAGATGCCGGGCGAATGCCTCAGCGATGCGCGCATTCGGCGGCTTCCTGTCGGCGACGGCGCGATACGCTTCGAAAGCCTCGGCCCTCTTGCGAGCAACATCGGCGATGAAAGCGCGCTGAACGGTTTCGAAATGGGTCGCCCATGCCGCCTTGCTGGGAGACTGCAACGTTGCAATGGCTTTATCTGCATGGCCCTGCGCCACCGCGACCCAAGCGCGCGCGAGTTTCACCGTCGGTTCGTCCGCCGACGTGCCGCGCTCGGCGTCGCGGAAATGCGCGTCCGCTTTCGCGTAGTCCTTGTGCTTGAAGGCGTCAAGCCCGAGAAAGAGATGAGCGACGGTGTTGTCGTTATGGCGTTTCGCGAGGCGCTGGGCAAAACTCCTCGCCGAATTGAATTCGCCAGCCGAAAGTTCGATCTGGAAGGCCTCGTCAAGGATGTCTTTATTTGCCGGGTCCTTGGAAAGCGCGCGCCTGTAATAAACGGCTGCGTTGTCGTTGTCCCGCGAGGAACGGGCGACGTGGCCTGCCAGATAGCTCCCGAGCAACGAGTTGACTTCCGGGATGTCGGCCCGCGGGGCGGGCGGCGCCGCTCTTCTGTGCGCGCCGAGCGCCGAAAAATCCATGCCGAAGCTCATCGCGATGAAGCAGATCGGGATGATGAGGGCTTTCGTCCTCCATGACGAAGGCAGGACCGCCGGAGCGGAATTTAAAATGAGCATGTCGAAACCTGTCTTTCGATCGTGGATCGTAGCACAAAAGTCACAGCCCGTGACTAGCGCCGAGCGCGAATCCACCGCGACCGCTTCACAGCCATTGCGCGGAAAGGCGGTTGCTTCTCTGGCGTCCGAACTGTCGCGGGTAAAGTCGGCTGAAAATTAGACGGAAAAACGGCGGCAGGCCAAGCTAAAAGAGATTAACCCGCTAACATCGCTACGCAAGCTTTTCCAACGTCGCCCCGCTCAGCCTGCGCATTTCGCACGAAAAAACCCCCTCCGGTTTGCGGGAGAAGGGGCGAACCGTCGGCCAAACCAGCGATTGTTGCTTAGCTCTGGCGGTCGTGGGGCTTCTCGGCCTTCGCCCGCTTTTCGTCACGCCTGAGCTTCACGAGTTCGTAGATTGCGAAGGCGAGCACCGGGCCTGCAACCAACACAAGTTCGACCAATCCGCCCAACCTTATACTCCTATCATGCGGCTACTCCGCCGCCTCTTGCATGTCTTCCTTGACCAGGATGCCGTAGCGTTCCGCTTCGGAGACGATGAAGTCCGCAACCTCGTCGGGTTTTTCCTCGTGGGCGAGGTGGCCCATGCCGCGAAGAAGGATGACTTTCGAGCCCGGCACTAAATCCTGGACTTTGAACGCCACCTCCGAGGGAACCGCCTTGTCGTTGCTCGCAGCAATCAGCGTGAGCCTGGTTTTGAGTTTGGGCAGCTCCCGCGACAGGGTATCGAGATCCCAGTTCGCCATCATGCCAAGCGCGGACGCCACATGCGTCGAATTGCGGAAGAGCCGGCCATAAAGCGCAAGGCCCTCGGCGTCGATCTCGGAGCCGGTACCCGTGATCAGGCGGCGCACCATGCCCGCATCGGCGCTCCAAGTGAACATGCTGGGAACGAACGGATTGATGAACAAAAGCCGCGCGATCCCACCAAAAAACTGGCTGGCGGGACCGCCAAAAGGCAGGTAGGCGCCGTTCAGGCTGATGATCGCCTTCGCGTCGAGTTTGGTGATCGAGCGCCATTCGGCAAAGGATCGCCGCGCCCGCCGAATGCCCAATTCCTATATCCGGCCTCACCCCCAACACGCTGAGGAGCGTAGCAATGGACTGTGACATCTGAGGGAGGCCGAGGTGCGACGCGCGGGGCGCTTCGGTAAATCCGTGGCCCGGCAGGTCCACCGCGATGACACGGAAACGCTTCGCCAAGATGGGCGCGAAGCGGCGCCAGGAATGGGTCGATGCGCCAGTCCCATGGAGCAGCAGCGCAATCGGGCCGCTGCCCATTTCTTCAATGCGCCAGCGCAAACCGCCGGCCGATACAAATCTGCTGGCGGCACGGTTGGGCCAGTCGAGCCCCTCCCGGTCCCAGTGCAATGCGCTCATGCTTTAGCAGCCATCCTTGCAGCCTTCGATATCGCCGCCGCGTTTGCATAGGGTAGCGGCACATAGCGCGCCGCCATCTCCAAGGCCAGACGTTCCGCCTGAATTTGCGGACGCGGGGACGTATCTACCAACATTGTGGCGATGCCTTCCGCGCGCAACCGTCGGCCCGCCATGCTCGCGTCGTTTTGAGCACGGTCACGCCCAGGCTTGCCGTCTGCGGCGATGTTGGCGCGGCCGTCTGTCATAATGACGATCAGGGGAGAAATTCCCCTGCGCCGCACATTGAGCGCAAGCGCCGCCGCCGCCGTGATCCCTAAGGCGAGTGGCGTGCCGCCGCCGCCTGCGAGGGCTGCGAGGCTGCGCTTGGCGCAAGTCAGCGAGCGCGTTGGCGGTAGGAGCAACTCCGCGCCCTTGCCGCGAAAGGCGATCAGCGCCACCTGGTCGCGGCGGATGTAGCACTCGGCGAGCAAGAGTTCGATGGCGCCCTTGGCTTCGGCGAGGCGCTGCATCGCGGTTGAGCCGGACGCGTCGACCGCGAAGATGGTCGCCGTTTGCGAGCGCGCCTTTAGCCGCTTCACGCGGAAATCGTCGGAGCGAACCTCGATTTTCTCCAACGTGCGAACGACGCCATCCTCTTCGCTTCTGTGGTGAGCGTTGGCGAAGACGCGGCGTATCTTCTGCCAGGGCGCGGCGGCGCGCAAGGTTTCAATCAGGCTGATGGGAGAGCCGGGACGCGGCTCGCCGCGGCGCACGCCTGCGGGGCGTCCGCGGGCCGCATTCGATCGCTCGCTTCCGCTCTTGCCTGCGGGCGCATTCGCCGGAACCTTTACCGCCTTGCCGGACTGGTTCGACAGGATGTGCTTCGGCATGGCGGCCTCGGCGGCGGCGATGATCATGTCGGTCAGCGGCTTGTCTTCCTCCGCGGCCTTCTGCTCCTCGCTCTCCTGATCCCTGTCCTGTTCTTCGTCTTTTTCCTCTTCCTGAGGCGGAGGCGGCTCGGGCGGCGGCGCGGGCGTCATGGTTGCGCGCGGCGCGAGTACGAAGAGCGCGGCGAGGGCTGCGTCGTCGTCCGCCGCCTCGGTTCGCCCCGCCAGAGCCGCAGCGGCGCGGGCGGCGCGAACCGCGAAGATCGGCGCGCGCAGCGAATAGACGCCGAACGCCGAGGCGGCGCCGCAAAGCCCTGCGATGATTTTGTCGGGAACTTCGACGCTTGCAAGCCGCGCCCTGGCGTTTGCGATGTCGTCCACGCAGGTGGTCGCGAGCGTAACGTCACGGTAGCTCAAGTCTGTGAGATCGATGCGAAGCCCCAGCCGTTCCACGAGCGCAACCGGCGGCGCTTCGTCCGCGCCCTCGCTTTCATCGAGCGCGATCACGCCGAAGCGCGCTGGATGCGTGACGGAAGCGGCTTCGCGCTCCACATGCACGACGCCCGCATCCATGACAAGGCCGAGCCTTGAGGCAAGGGCGGCCTCCATGCGTTCGCAGGACGGCACGATGAGATAGCCGCCGTCCATATCGGCGAGCAGCCCGCGCTCCGCGATGGGCTTGCCATGTGCGAGCGTCGCCGCAAGGTCGAGGCCGCCAAACAGGCGCTCATCGGCTGCATAGAGCGGGAGCTTGCGGAAGGGAACGTGGTCCGGCAGGATGCTGCGCAGAAATTCGAGCCACTGATCGCGCACAGGCCCATATTTCGAGCGAACGACGATGCCGCCGAGGCCGACAGGGTCTACGGCGAACAATGAAGCCGCCATGACGGCCTCCTCCCAGAGCGAGCGTTCCGGCGCTGCTTCCCCGCCGCCGTTCAACATCACCCGAACGTCTTCTGCAAAGCGAGTTCGACGCGGATCGTCGAGCCAGCCTCATCCAGAGGATCGCGACGTAGGCGATGGCGAAGCGCGGGCGGAGCGACTTTTTTCAGATGCTCGACCTTGACGGTCTCTGTGCCTTCATAGGCTGCGACCGCGCGGGCGGCTCGCATCAGCGTCAACTCACCGCGCAATCCGTCGGTGCCGAGCGCGAGACAGAGCTTCGCGGCTTGCTCCAGTATGTCGTCCGGCACGGCGATCAGGTTTACTCGGCTGCGCGCTACGGCGACCTTGCGCCTCAGCTTACGGTTTTCGTCGCGCCAAGCGGCGGCGAAGGCGAATGGATCGCGCTCGAAGGCGTCGCGGCGGCGCACCACTTCGATGCGGGACGGCAGATCCTGCGGCGTGCGCACTTCGACGGAGAGGCCAAAGCGGTCCAGAAGCTGCGGCCGAAGCTCGCCTTCCTCGGGGTTGCCGCTGCCGATCAGCACGAAGCGCGCCGGATGGCGCAAGCTCATGCCTTCGCGCTCAACCACATTTTCGCCGGACGCGGCGACGTCGAGCAGAAGATCGACGAGGAAGTCTTCGAGCAGGTTCACTTCGTCGATGTAGAGAAAGCCGCGGTTGGCGCGCGCCAGAAGCCCTGTCTCGAACGCCTTCTCGCCGCGCGTCAGCGCCCGCTCCAGGTCGAGCGCGCCCACGACGCGGTCTTCGGTGGCGCCGAGCGGCAGATCGACCACCGGCACGTTGATGAAGCGCGACTTGAGCTTGCCGTCGCGGGTGCGCTCGCGGCACTCCTCGCAAAGGTTGCTGCCATCGGGATCGCAATTGAAGCGGCAGCCGCGTATGGCGCGGACTGGGGGAAGAAGGGCGGCAAGAGCGCGGACGGTGGTCGACTTGCCGGTTCCACGGTCGCCGAAAGCAAGCACGCCGCCGATGGTTGGGTCGATGGCGGAAACGATAAGAGCGAGCTTCAACTCGTCTTGGCCGACGATTGCGGAGAAAGGATAAATCGGGCGTGTCATTTTCGGTCTTCTAGCGCGGTTTGAATTTGCATGTCTAGTTCTGCTCCCATCAGTGCGGCAAAAGCTGTCAGCCAAAACCAATAGAGCAGAATAACGAAGGCCCCGAAGGAGCCGTAAACTTTGTCATACGAGTTGAACGCCGACACATACCACGAAAAACCCGTCGATCCTGCGAGCCATAGCCCAGTTCCGGCGAGCGAGCCGATCGAAACCCATCGCCAATGCGCATCCTCTTTGCGGTCAGGGCCGTATCGGTAAACCAGCGCGAGGCTTAAGGCCATGATGACCGCAAGCACGGGCCAGCGCAGGGTATGCAGAAAGCTTCCCGAGAATTCCGAAAGACCGAGTCCATGAAGGACGCGTGGCACGGCTATAACAGCGTATATGTTGAAGACCAAGGCACAAAGCGCCGCGATTGTAAACATGAATGCGATCAAGTTCGTGCGCGTGAAGCTGCGCGTCTCCGGCGTGTTGTAGACAACATTCAACGCGCCCATCATCGAATAGGCCCCGAGGCGGGCGTTGATGAAGGCGAGCGCCAGGCCAAAAATCGACGCGAGCGACAGGGACGTGCTGTTCTGTCCCAACAGAACAACGACCTGGGCGTCGATTGCGTTCCAGGCCTCGGTGGGGAGCACGCCTTTGAGCGACACAAGCCATTCGCGGACCTGGTCGGGAACGGCGAGAAGGCCGAACATCGCAATGATGAAGACGAGGGCGGGGAAGATCGCGAGCAGCATGTAGAAGGCGACCCCCGCGGCAAGGAGGCTGATATTATCCTCTGAAATCGATTTCCAGACGCAAATGAATATCCGCAAAGGCAGGAAAAACCGCCGCCTCGTTGAGAAGGGCACCCCAAATCCTCGTTTCGAAGCCGTTTTCAGGTTGAGCAAGGGAGCCATATCTCAAGCATGGTTGAAACTGGCCCCTGGCGAATGCGTGGTCCAGCGATTCATATTAAGACACATATACGGGGGAAAGCGCTCCCGTCACCCAAATACTGCCTGGACTTGACAGCCGGCGCTTCACGAGCCGCGCGCGCCCGTTAGAAGCTGCGACATTCGGGCGTCGGGTAAAGCTTTGGAAGTCGCCGCCAAATGCTGATGCAAACGCAAGTAACCGGACATGTCCACAGATCGCAGGCGTTATCACCCGGAAGGACGCAAGCCCTATCCTGGGATCGTATCAACGCTTTGCAATCCCGACTCGCACTTCGTAAGGCATGGATGACGACATTTGAAGCGAGCGGCGTCCGACATCTGTTGATCCGTTTCGCGAAGTTTGCTTAGCCTTTGCACGCGCGGGCATAAATAAGGCCGGCGATTTCCGGCGAAGGAAAAATGAGCGTGAAACGCAAAAAAATAGTGGTTTGGGCCGCATCCGCGCTTGCAGCGCTTGCCCTCGTCCCAGCCGCGCGGTCCTTGCGCGCCGAAGAGCAGCCTTGCAAGCCATACAGCTTCGAAGGCAATGCATACACGCTCTGCGATGCGCCGCTTTCCCGGTTCTCGATCCGGCTGTTCTGGCAGCGTCCCGATGGCGCGCCCTACTCCTATCTCAGCGCGTTGCCGCAGACGGACGCAAAAGGCGGCCGGCTCGCCTTTGCGCTCAACGCAGGCATGTTCGACCCCGATTACAAGCCGGTTGGCCTTTACATTGAGGACGGGCGCGAGCTTGTGCGCGCGAACACAAGGTCGGGGCCCGGCAATTTCCACCTGAAGCCGAACGGCGTCTTCTATGCGAGCGAGGGGGAGGCCGGCGTCCTTGAAACCGGCTCCTTCCTGAAGAAGAAGCCGAAAGCGCTGTACGCGACGCAATCCGGCCCCATGCTTGTCGTGGACGGCAAGCTGCACCCAAGGATCGCGAAGGCGAGTTCATCGGCGAAGGCGCGCGATGGGGTCTGCGTCAGGGGGGCAAGCGACGTGCTCTTTGTCATTACCGAGGGCGAGGCGCCTTTCGATACGTTCGAGCGCCTGTTCCGCGACGGCCTCAAATGCAAGAACGCGCTGTTCCTGGACGGGGGAACCGCGCCTGCGCTCTATGCGCCATCCGCCTCGCGCGCCGGAAACCGGCTGCTGGGCCTGGGCCCCATGATCGCGGTCTACGAAAAAGCTCGACCCTAATACGAAGCGCAATGATCCTAATTTCGGCTCTTGGCTTGATGCTCGGCCTGTTGGCGCACGTAGCGCTCTTTGGCTTAACAGCCAGTTAGCCCTGTGTGCGCCGAGGCCTTGACACTTCCATAATTCGGTATCTATAGAATAAGCGAAACTTCCGAGGGCGCCGATGGCTGATCCCCCACACGACGATCAGATCGCCCGCTACGCCGACATGATGGCGGCGCTTGGCACGGAGACACGGCTCAGGATCGTGCGCCTTCTCTTGTCGGCTCACCCTTTCGGCCTTGTCGTCGGCGAGATCGGCTCAGAACTCGGCATCCCGGCCTCGACGCTCTCCCATCACCTCGAAAAACTGAAAAACGAAGACCTCGTGAAGGTGCGCCGCGAAAGCACGTTCCTTCGCTACACCGCGAACACGCAGGCGCTCCAGGACATACTTGCCTTCCTCTTCGCTGAGTGCTGCACGCGCAACACAGCCATCAACCCCCAAGACATTACGTGTTGTCAGGAGAAATCATGAGCCAGACCGATGTGAAAGAAGCTGTGCGCGAGCGCTACAGCCAAGCGGCGCAGCGCGTCAGCAAGGGCAAATCGTGCTGCGGCGGCGATGCCGCGCTTGAGGGAGCGAGCCCCATCATCTCCAATCTCTATGACGTATCCGAAAAAAGCCTGCTGCCCGAAGCCGCGGTGCTTGCCTCACTCGGCTGCGGCAACCCGACGGCGCTCGCGCAATTGCAACCCGGCGAGACTGTGCTCGATCTGGGCTCCGGCGGCGGCATCGACGTGCTGCTTTCCGCGCGCCGCGTCGGCCCGAGCGGCAAGGCCTATGGGCTCGACATGACCGACGAAATGCTGGCGCTCGCCCGCGAGAACCAGAAGAAGGCGGGCGTCGAAAACGTCGAGTTCCTGAAAGGCGAGATCGAAGCCATCCCGCTTCCCGACAATTCCGTCGATGTCATCATCTCGAACTGCGTCATCAACCTGTCCTCCGACAAGGACAAGGTGCTGCGCGAGGCGTTCCGCGTCCTGAAGCCGGGCGGGCGCTTCGCCGTCTCCGACATCGTCACGCGCGGCGAAGTGCCGGAGGACATCCGCAGGAACGTGCTCGCCTGGGCGGGCTGCATCGCAGGTGCGCTCGACGAAAGCGACTACGCCGCCAAGCTCGCGAACGCAGGCTTCGAGGCCATCGGCATCGAGCCGACGCGCATTTACAGAGGCGAGGACGCGCGCGAGTTCCTGAGCGGCAAGGGCGTGAACGTGGACGAGATGGCGAACCACATCGACGGCAAGTTCATGAGCGCATTTGTCCGCGGCGCGAAGCCGAAGAAGGCTTCCTGCGGCTGCTGTGGTTCATAAGGAGCGGTCATGGAAGGCCAGACCTATAACGTCCTGTTCCTCTGCACAGGCAACACTGCGCGCTCGATCCTGGCGGAGGGCATTCTCCGCAAGGAGGGAGCCGAGCGCTTCAACGCCTTCTCCGCAGGCAGCCAGCCCAAAGGGGTTGTAAACCCTTATGCGCTGAAGACGCTCGCCGCCTTTGGCTACCCAGCAGAGGATTTCAGGTCGAAGAGTTGGGACGAATACGCCGCTCCCGGCGCGCCAGGCATGGATTTCGTCTTCACCGTTTGCGACAACGCGGCGGGCGAGGTCTGTCCCTTTTGGCCGGGCCAGCCAACGACGGCGCATTGGGGCATCGAAGACCCGGCCGCCATTGAAGGGACGGATATCGACAAGCAACGCGCCTTCAACGAAGCGTTCCGCTATTTGCGCAACCGCATCAAAGCCTTCACATCGCTGCCGCTGCAAAGCATCGGCAAAATGGCGCTATCCGCCCGGCTTAAGGAGATCGGTCAAATGGAAGGCTCTTCAACCGGAAGGCAAGAGACGCGATGACCGAGACTTCAGCCAATTTGGCTTCTGCTGACCGCTCCAAAGCGGCGGGATTGGGCTTTTTCGAGCGCTTTCTCACGCTTTGGGTCGCCCTTTGCATCATAGGCGGCATTGTGCTTGGCCATTTGGCGCCCTCGCTTTTCTACGCGATTGGATCCGCCACAGTGGCCCAGGTCAATCTGCCGGTCGCAGCGCTTGTCTGGGTGATGATTATTCCGATGCTGCTCAAAATCGATCCCGCGGCGCTCCGCGAAGTGGGCGCGCATTGGCGCGGCATCGCCACAACCGTTGGCGTGAATTGGCTCGTCAAGCCGTTCTCCATGGCGTTGCTGGCGTGGCTGTTCATCGGGTATTTGTTCCGTCCGCTGTTGCCGGCCGACCAGATCGACAGCTACATCGCGGGCCTGATCTTGCTTGCGGCCGCGCCGTGCACCGCCATGGTGTTCGTGTGGTCGCACCTCGTTGATGGCGAGCCGCACTTCACCTTGAGCCAGGTGGCTCTCAACGACGCGATCATGGTCGTGGCTTTCGCGCCCATTGTCGCGCTTTTGCTCGGACTGTCCTCCATCGCCGTGCCTTGGGAAACCCTGTTTCTCTCGGTCGTTCTTTACATCGTCATTCCCGTCGTCATCGCTCAGCTTTGGCGTTTCTTGCGCTTGCGAGCGGGCGGACAACCGGCGCTCGACCATATGCTAAAAGCGCTGGCTCCCTTCTCGTTGGGCGCGTTGCTGTTAACGTTGGTCTTGTTGTTCGGACTTCAGGGCGAGCAGATCGTGCAGCAGCCTTTTGTAATTGCCTTGCTCGCCGTCCCGATCATCGTCCAAGTGTATCTCAACGCGGGCTTGGCCTACTGGGTGAACCGGCGTCTGGGCGTTGCATGGTGCGTGGCTGGGCCGTCCGCACTGATTGGCGCAAGCAACTTCTTTGAACTGGCCGTCGCCACCGCTATCGTGCTGTTCGGTTTCCAGTCAGGCGCGGCGCTCGCCACGGTGGTGGGCGTGCTCGTGGAAGTCCCAGTTATGCTGACTGTTGTGCGTATCGTGCAGACAACTCGCGGCTGGTACGAGCGCCCACACTTGTAACCCAGGCGTCCCTTATGGCCCTCTCGCCGAAGTTCGCGCCGCCGTGAATTACCCGTATTCGATCCGAAAGCAGGCATAGCCGTTTAAGCTTTTTCCAAAAGCTTCTGCTCTCCACCTGTCGCACGCGTTCAAGTCGCAACTCGTCGGCAGGCCGGCGAAAACAAGGCAAACGTCAGATGTCGCCTGGCGCTTTATTCACGCTCGCACAGCTTATCGGAGGCAAGTTCGCCTGAGAGCGTGCGGCGACGCGGGCGCCAACCTGCGTTCGGCGGCGCCATGGAACAACCGCTTCGCCTGAACCCTTGATGACGGGAAGGAACCAGGGAGCATCGTCGAAGTCATGGACGACATTTCGGTATCGTGTTGCGTGGTGGGGGGCGGACCTGCCGGAATGATGGCCGGCTATCTTCTGGCGCGCGCCGGGGTATCGGTTGTCGTGCTCGAAAAGCACTGCGATTTCCTGCGCGATTTCCGGGGCGACACGATCCATCCCTCTACACTGCAAGTCATGGACGAACTTGGCCTCTATAGCCGGCTTCTGCAAAGGCCCCATCACAAAGCCTACAGCCTGAAAGGTCGGTTCGGCGAGTTCGAGACCACCTTCGCCGATTTCTCCCATCTGCCGACGCGTGCCAAGTTCGTCGCGTTCATGCCGCAGTGGGATTTTCTCGATTTCCTCGCCGACGAGGCGAAAGCCTATCCCGCCTTCAAACTCCTGATGAAGGCTGAGGTGACACAACTCATCAGGGATGGCGACAGAATTGCGGGCGTCGCCGTCAGCATGGCCGACGGAATGATGCGGGTTCATGCGCGCTTGTCATCGGATGCGATGGCCGCCATGCCATGACACGAAAAGAAGGCGCGTTCGCCGTGGAGGATGTCGGGGCGCCCATGGATGTGCTTTGGTTTCATCTCTCGCGCCGGGACAGGGATCCTGAAGATCCGGTCGGCAGTTTCGGCCGCGGCCACATCGTCATCATGATCGATCGCGGCGACTATTGGCAGTGTGGATATGTTATTCCCAAGGACTCTTTCGGCCACGTTCTGGAGCAGGGTCTGCCGGCCTTCCGCCGCGAACTCGAGAGCCTGGCGCCTTTCCTTAAGGGCCGGACGGAAGAGATCACGAGCTTCGATGGCGTCAAGCTCCTGACCGTTGGGGTCGACCGGCTCAAGACGTGGCACCGGCCCGGCCTTCTTTGCATCGGCGACGCGGCGCATACCATGTCGCCGGTCGGGGGCGTCGGGATCAACCTTGCGATCCAGGATGCGGTGGCGGCCGCAAACATCCTCGCCGAACCTCTCCGCGCCGGTCAGGTGACGACAGAGGATCTGGCGCGCGTTCAGGAACGGCGCGAAAATCCCACCCGGCGCACGCAGTGGCTCCAGGTGCAGATCCAGAATAACGTCATCAAGAGCGTGCTTGGCGGGCCTGAACGGCTGAAACCACCGTTGCCCCTGCGCCTGCTGAGCTGGGTTCCCGCGCTCGCCCGGATACCGGCGCGAATCATCGGGCTTGGATTCCGGCCTGAGCATACAAACGCGGCTATATTCCATACAAACTGACGGAGCATTGTATAAGCATGACCGCCTGCGCGAGACTTTCCAGAAGAACCCCCATGCTCTGGAAGCAATCGCCGTCATCCTGCCAAGATCCGGGCACACTTCCGTTTAGGGCGCAATAGAATCATACTGTTTTCTAACGAATCTTACCGGGTGCGGGGGGCGATGCCGGACAAGACTAAGCCGTGGCAGGTCGTGATATCTGGAAAGCACCGGTTGCTCGACGCGTTCTTCGCGGTCGACGAGTATGCGGTCTCCCACGAGCAATTCGACGGCGCGATGAGCCCCGAGCGGTCGATCCTAGTCTTCGAGCGAGGAGACGCGGTCGGCGCGCTCCTCTACGATCCGGAACGGCGCATGGTCATAACGGTCAACCAGTTCCGGCTGCCGACGCACGAAAAGGGCCGCGGGCGCGGCTGGCTCATCGAAGCCGTGGCCGGCATGATCCCGGTCGATGACGCGGGCAAGGCCAAGGAAACGCCTCTCCAGTGTCTCATCCGCGAAGTTCAGGAGGAAACCGGCTATCAGTTGACCCACGCGACGCCCATCTCGACGTTCTTTTCTTCGCCGGGCGGAAGCACAGAGCTCATCCACCTTTTTTTCGCGGAGGTTCGCGTGACCGACAAGGCGTCGGGTGGAGGCGGGGTTAGCGCGGAAGGAGAAGACATTGAGATCGTCGAATATCCTGTCGAGGACTTCTTCCGAAGGCTTACGGCCGGCGAGTTCGAAGATCCAAAGCTCATCATCGCCGGGCAATGGTTCATGGCGCGCCGCGCCGCCATGCTGACGCCGGCGGAGCCCGACGAGGATGGGTCGCGGACCTTCGCGGCAAAGTTGAATGAGCGGCAGGTCATCGGCGTCAAGACAGGCAATATCAAGGCGACGAAGGATGTCGATGTCTGGGTGAATTCCGAGAATACCGACATGATGATGGACCGCTTTTTCGGGCGATCCGTGTCGGCGACGATCCGCTCGCTCGGCGCCAGAAAACACGCCGATGGCCGCTCCATCGCCGAGGACACCATCGGCAAGGCGCTGGCGGGCGAACTCAGGTCTCGCAGTTTCGTCAAGCCGGGCACAGTCCTGCAAACCCATGCCGGCGAACTGGAAAAGACGCACAACGTCCGCCGTATCTTTCATGTCGCAGCGGTGGCGGGGGGGATCGGCGCGGGTCTTTCGACGTCGCTCTCCAACATCGAACTGTCCATGGACAACATCCTCAAAGCGGTTTCGGCGGCCAAGCGCTATCGCTCGGTTCTCGCGCCAATGCTGGGGACAGGGCAAGGCGGTTTTCCGGTTGGCCGGGTTGCGCCTTTGCTTGTGAAGCGAACGCTTGCCTATTTCAGGGAAAATCCGAAGTCGCCGCTCCGCGAGGTTTATTTCCTCGCCTACTCGGAAGGCGACCTGGAGATCCTCAAAAATGCGATCAAGGAGTTTTCTTCTTTCGAGCCGATTGAGGAGGAAAAGTCCAACACCTGATCCGGGACATGCTTCGGGGGAGAGAGCTTTGCTCGATCTGAACGTATTATTAAGAAAAATTGGGATTGCGGAACATTCCTTTCGCTTTGCGCGCCCCTTTGGCATTTCAACACGCCGGTACTTTCGTTACATCGCGCAAACGATTTATCTGACGCCGCTCATCATCGGCTTCGCAGCAGCTTGCCTGTTCGCAGCCGTGCCTCAAATGCAGGAGGCTTATCTCGGCCTCGTCGAAGAGGCGGATTACGGTCGCGGAATTGCCGGGCTCGCCGCCGTCTCCCTTTTCTGCGGGCTTCTCTACGCTTGGAATCATGTCGAGGCGTCAAGCCGGATCGACGCCATTTATCCTGATCACGCGGACATTTATTTTGACCGCCGCATCCTCGATCTCAGGGATTTGAAAGCGGCGTTTGCGGCAAGCCTTCCGTTCTTCGGGCTTCTCATCGGCCTTGCGCAAGTTTACCGGCACGTGCTCGACGCAGCCGAAACCGGGCTTGCGCGGAGCGCTCTGTGGGCGCTTTCGGCTCTTCCCGCAGCGGTCGCCGGCGCGGCGGTCATCACGCTTGCGGCGTATTTCGGCCTGTTTGCGCTTTTTTTCCGTCTCCGAAAGAACGCCGGAATCCTGAAGCGGCTTTTGTCTTTTTATTATGGACTGACCGTGGTTTTCATTACGGTCCCTCTTTTGGCGCCCGAAGCCACGCTCGTCGCGTCGCGGCTTGCTGGGCCGCTCGCCAGCACGGCCTTTGTCCTGATTGAGTTGGTCGTCGGGGTCAGACTGCTGTTCCTGTTCTTGCGCAAGGTTTCCAGTCTTTTTCTGGCGGCGCCGTCCTACATGCTCATGATCCTGGACTGGCTTCCGCTAGGGCTTCGGCAGGCGGCTATCGCAGTGCTGCCGCTCGTCGCCGTGGCGGCAATCGCCGCAGGCGTCATTCAGGCCGGAGGAAGCGGGGTCGACGTCCCGCCGGAAGAGACGGCGGCGAATACGGGAGAGGACATCGCGCCGACGTTCCGCGCCTGGCTTCAGGAGCGCAAGACCGGTTCCAGCGCCTATCCTGTCTTCGTCATAGCCGCGCAAGGCGGCGGCATCTACGCCGCTTCGACGGTCGGGGCTTTTCTTGCGGCGATGCAAGACCACTGCCCGGCTTTCGCGCGTCACGTCTTCGCCATAAGCGCGGTTTCCGGCGGCAGCGTCGGCGCAAGCCTTTTCAACGCGGCCTTCGCCGACAGCATCGCGCGCGGAACCAACCGCAAGGCGGCGGTCGATGTCGAGCCAGGGTGCGACAGCTTCTTCGCGAAGCCGGGGGAGCTTTCGAGGCGTCTTCGCGCCATCACCCAGGACGATCATATCAGCCCGATGCTCGCCTACCTCGCGCCGGATTTCCTCCGGGGGCTTATTCCAGGGGGCGACCGCTCAGAAAGCGATGCGGCTCAACGCGAGTCTCCGTGCGGCCGCGGAGGGTCTCATTGGCCAAGCCGGGATTCGGTTCTGGAGAGAAGCTTCATCGACAGCTTCAGGCGCACAAGCCCATCGATGAAGGGCGACAGCGAAGACTGCGCCGAAAAGGATCGCAATCTCCTGGCGCGTCCCTTCTCGGAGGGGTGGTCGCACACGGGGGATCTGCCGGCGCTCCTTCTGAATGCGACCTGGGTCGAGACCGGATACCGGGTCGCCTTCGCCCCGTTCGCTCTACAAGCCTTCGGCGGAGGAACGCTCTATTCCTTCGGCAATCTTTCCAAAGGGCCATCCGACCCGACCTTAATGAAGGCGGCTGTCGTCAGCGCGCGGTTTCCAGGTCTTATGCCGCCCTGGACCTTCGATCTCGGCAAGGGGGCTCGCGTGACGTTTGTCGACGGCGGGTATGCCGACAGCTCTGGCGTCGCCACGGCTCAACAGCTCTACAGCAAGCTGAAGCTGATCGGCGGCGAGGAGGTCGATCTTCACCTGATCGCGCTTACCGACAAATCCAAGGCGCTCAGGGCCGCGTCGACCGTGGAGCCCGTCAGGTCCATGCCCGTCCGCAGTTGGCTTTACGATTTCTTTTCGCCGGTGACGACGCTGTTGTTGGTCCGCGACCTTCAATCGCGAAAGGCGGTGACCGAGGCGCGAACCGAGCTTGGCGAAAAGATGATCGTGGTGCAACTCGATCAGAACGCCTTTCCGCTGCCGCTGGGCTGGAAACTCTCCGGGCTTTCGAACGATGTTATCCGGCTCACCATCGGCGATCCTGAGCGCTGCGCTGCGGCGGATGACAAGGGAAATACGGTCCTCTCCATTGCCAACCGCAACAGCTGCGAACTGAAGAGGATCGTGGACCTCATTTCCCCGAGGAGGGTCGCGTCGCAATCGCCGTTCGCAAAACCGGCTCTCGCGAACCCGACGCTGGACATGGTTGGCCCGACATCTGTCGTTATCGCCTCGAAACCCGAGGCGGCGAGCCTGAAACCGGATTTTTCTGCCCCGAAGCCGGTCGCCGCCACACCGAAACTGGATACGAACGCAAAAAAGGATGTTGCAAGCGGGAAGCCTGATGCGAACGCGAAAAAAAATGCCGCGACCGCAAAGCCGACCGTTCTGGCCCCGAAAACGCTTGGCGCCTGGGCGCCGGCATCGCAATAGCCCAGCGCGAGGCGAGTCCGCTTGAAAGCGTGCGGCGAGGGGGCGCCAACTGCCTTGCTCCCGATCGGCATGCGGTCGGCGTGAAAAACCGCGGAATCCCTTCGCCGCGAGGAAGTACGGGGGCGGCGTCAGCGGACAAGGGGCGGTCAGGCAAGCTCCCGGTTACGGAAGCGGCGATCCGTTTGCGCGTCCGGCCTATGCCTGGGGCTATGACGGAAACGCAAAAGGCAAGGCGGCCCCGGATAGCGCCGCCGCGCCCATAAGTTCGATAAAGGCTAAAGCCCAGCCTTCTCGTCGGCCACGTAGCGCTCAAGATACGTGTGGGTCACATCCGACAGATGGCCGTCGATCCAGTGCGCCATGGCCTCTTCTTCGCGCAGCGTCTCCTGCAAGGGCTCTTCGGCCTCGCGATTGCCGGTTTCGCCGGCAAGCTGGATGAGCGACTTGTAGGAGGCGATCTCGAAATTCTCGAAGGCGAAATTGGCGATCGAGTTTTTGACGATCTCATCCTGGGTGAAGGCGTGCGCGACCGCCGCCAGATTGCCCGTCAGGGACAGGGCGTTATCCTTGAGAACCGAACGGCTTTCTCCCAGCGCCTCGAGGATCTTCTCCAGCCGCGCGATCTGATGATGCGTCTCCTCGATATGGTGCTGAAGCTTGGCCTTGATGTCGGGATAGTTCTCGATCCGCTCCACCTGCCTGTTCATCAACTCAAGCGCCTGATTTTCGAGCGCATGGGCGTTCTTGAGGCCCGTGATGAAAACGGAATTCGCGCGCTCCGCGGCGTCTGCCATGGGGTCGTTCTCCTTGCTGTACTGTTGGAACTGTTCCCATGAACAATGCAAGGCATCCGCCTGTGTTCCGGATCGCGGCGGGCCTTACGCCGCCTTCCGGCAGACAACGATTTTCGACGCCAACGCCGGAAAACTGCTTGAAGGCTGCAGTCCCGATTTTGCGAAAAGCCCATCCGGTCCATCGAGCGTATCGCCTAGATAGTCGAGATAGTACGGCTCATGGTAGCGTTGGGGAAAGGCTTCGAGCAGGCCTCCATAGCCTTCCGCATCGCCCCATTGCAGCGAGTCGACGAAGGCGAAAAGCCCGCCAGGCTTCAACACGCGCGCGATTTCAGACGTCACCCGGCGCCGAACCTCGTTTGGCAACTCATGATAGAGATAGACGCAGGTCACGATGTCGAAGCTGGCGCTTTCGAAGGGAAGCGCCTCAGCGTTCGCCTGTTCGAATGTCACGTTGCGCCGGTTATGAAGAAAGCGCGCAGCCTCATCGAGATAGGCCCGGCTCAAATCGCTGCCGACCATGGGCAAAGCGGGGAAGGCCTGGGTGAGATCGGCAAGGAAGCGACCGCTCCCGCAAGCCACATCCAAGAGCCGAAGCTGCCGCTGATCGCGGCCACGGACGAACTCCGCAATTGGCGGAATTGCTTGACGGCGCATAGCGCCCGCAGCCCCGAGAAACAGGGTTTCGACCTGGATGTCGTAAAGCCTTGCCAATTCCTCCGTCAGCCAGCCGCCGCTTTGAAAGTGGAAGTTTTGCACATAGTAATCAGGCAAGCCGGCTGCTTCTGGCAGCGCGGCCGATTCCGTGGTTCGTTTTTCGGCGCGACGCTCCAATATTTGAGACTGGTCTTCTATCATGCGGCGCATTGCTTCGATGCGGCTCACAAAAGAGGCGCTCTCTTCCATGGGAATGGGATAAAGACCATCTCTGACATTGCGGGCGTCTTTCGCCTGAAGCTTCAGAACATTCTGCAGGAGCCTGAGCGTGCCGGGGACGGGCTTGGTGATTTCAACGCTGGTTTCATCGCCGTCATGGCGTGCGGCGTTCCGGCTGATATAGCGGGCAAGCGCGGTGAAAGTGACGGTGCGAAGCGTTTGCCCGGCAAGATGAGCGATGCCTTCGATTCGGTTTGACATGATCCAATTCTCTCCGGACACTGAGAAGATAAAGAAGACGAAGCCCAAAGACCTCCAGGTCATCGATTTTCAGGAGGTAAACTGGCCGCCCGAGGAAATTCAAGGGGAGGAGCGCACGCCGATGACGTATTACAATCACATTGTCGTTTTGACCGGCGCCGGCCTTTCCGCGGAGTCTGGTCTTCATACGTTCCGCGACAAGGATGGGATCTGGGCGCGGTACGATTATCGCGAAGTGGCGACGCCGGAAGGCTTTCGCCGCAATCCTGTGCTGGTTCTGAATTTTTACAACGAGCGCCGACGACAGAACGCGGAAGTAAGGCCGAACGCGGCTCATGAGGCGCTGGCGAAGCTTGAGGCCGAATATCCGGGCCGGGTTCTCGTTGTAACGCAAAACATCGACCCGCTCCATGAGATGGCGGGGTCGAAAAACCTTATTCACATGCATGGCGAAATCCAGAAGGCGCTGTGCAACTCTTGCGGCGGTCGACACGTTATCGGGCGCGACGACCTCAACCTGGAGTCTGCCTGTCCCGCCTGCGCCGAAACGGGCCATATGCGGCCTGATGTCGTCTGGTTCGGAGAAATGCCTTACCACATGGACCGCATTTACGAGGAGCTTGGGCGTTGCGATCTCTTCCTGTCAATCGGGACGAGCGGCACGGTCTACCCCGCCGCCGGTTTCGTGCTCGAAGCGCGCCAAACCGGCGCGCATACGGTCGAACTCAATCTCGAGCCTTCGGAGGGGATCAGCGGCTTCCACGAGGCGATTCATGGACGCGCCACCGAGGTGGTGCCGGCCTATGTGGACAGGCTCCTCAATACCTCTCTTCGATACGGGTGGTAAGCTCGTCTACGTGAAAGCCTCCGCGCGCCGGTCGCGAAGGCTTCCCCATTTCTTCAACGGTTGTTTGTTCGGCTCAAAGGGCTTCGAGGAAGTGGACGAGGTCCCTTGTATCGTCCTCGCTCAGACCGATGCTGAAGCGCTTATTGTAGAAATTCACGACATCCTTGAGCGTCTGCGCCGACCCATCGTGGAAGTAGGGCGCATGCGCGGCAAGGGCCCGCAGCGGCGCCACCGTCGTCCGCCCCAAATCGGCGCATTTGCCGGTTATGAGCGCCATCCCTGGATCGTTTGTCAGGATTTCCTTGCCATGGTAGACAGTCGATGCCCCATTTTTGCAAGTGAACTTGAAAATCGGCAGGTCAGGCGAGGGAGCGGGACCGTTGTCGGCTCTCGAACCGCCGCCGACTCCGATGTCGTGCTGGGCGGAGCGGAAGCTGTCAGATCCGTCGTTCTTAACAGAGTGGCAGGTGCTGCAAGTCCCGGTCAGCGGGTTAGTGAGAACTGGAATATTGTTTAAGCCGGCGACGTTCTTGATCGTAAAGGTTCGCGTGTTGAAGATCGTCATTCCCCGGTAAATCGATTGTCGCCGGGCCTGCTTTTCTGTGCTCCAAGAATTGTACGTATCGAACGCCGGACTCGCTGGAGGGAAAATACCCGCAGCCTGCGCCGACAGTTTTACCGGGCCGCCAGCAGCGCCGTTGTCGGTAAGGCTTCCCGCCATGAGATCTAAGCTTTGGGCGCTATAGACGCCATTCTCGAAGTCAACAATCTGCTTAACCTGGGCGTTGGTCGGCGCCTTGGTCGCTTGCGCGTGACCCAGCGTGGCGTTGATCGCTTGGCTCTGCAGGGTAGGCTCCCGCCCATCCCACATGATGTTGCCGCTTTCGACGAGGCCGGTAAATGGGTCGGTCGGCAGGGGCACGCCGGTGATCGGATCAGCAGGTGGAGAATTGAGGTTCGTGACGAATTTAAGATTCGTTGAGAGAAGCGGGCGGCGATAGACCGAGAGAATTTTAAACTTCTCGCCGGTCACGGGATTGACCCCTACGGCATAGGCTGGGTTGGTATTGCATCCCGTGGGATCGCTCGCCAACGTCACAGTGTATTCCGCCTTGTTGGGGACCGGCAGGAAGATGCGGAAAAGCCCTTTGTTCAACAGGAGGCTGTGGTCATGCGGCTTATTCGGACAATTGGCGCCGTCCACCGGGGCGAACACCGGGTCTTTGTCTGAGCCGTATCTGTACAGGCCTTGAAGATCGCTCACGCTGATGCTCATGCCGGAGGATGGCTGGTGGCAGGAAAAGCATGTGCGGCCATTCGTGCCGAGCGGCAGGAAAAAGGCGTTCTTCGAGGTAAGAGTGGCGCCGCCCGGCTGATATGTGCCCAGAGCGCCCGCTGGATTGAAATCCTCTTCGAATTTCGGGATCACAGGAGGCGGCTTCGTTCCCTGAACGCACAAAGGCGATGCGACGGCAAGGGATTGGTTCAAGACCGGCGGAAACCAGTGCGGGAACTTTCCGGGGTTGGCTTCTATGATCGAACTCGCCACGGGATTGGCCGTCTGTGCAGCCGCAATCCCCGCTGTGAAAAAGGCCGCCCCCGCGAGCGCGCCGACAGTAACGATAACTCTTTTTGACATGAGATCCCCCTCCCAATCAAAGAAAAACTTTTCAGCTGGTCACCCAACCAACTGAACGTCCAAGTTGCACCGAAGCAAATAGCCTGATGCATCAAAAGGGGGTATTCCGCTTCTACAAACCCTTCAAGTAATGAGCCTTTGCATAAAATTGTTTGGTGTTAACATGTGTCCATTTTGTCGTTTTATGCTTCGTCGATACTAGATAATAAGCTTAAGCTAAGCCTTTTACATTCCTTGCGGGAGGTTATGGAGACGCCATCCGCGAGGGCGCTTGTATAATCCGGCCAGCGATGAAGCGCTCATTTGTTTGCGTCCAGCATTGTCGGCGTCTTGATCCTGCCGATGCTTTCCATGGCGAGCGAGCCGAAATAGAGATAGCCGTTCGGATGTTCGCGGACCGAGGTGATGGGGAAATAGGCGTCCTTGCCGTCATATTGGAGATTGGCGACAAGCTTGCCGTCGGCGTCGAAGGCGAGCGCGAAAGCCTGCGGTTTCACGGGCGACGGAAGGAAGCGGAGCGCGCGCGCTACGGCTTTGCGAAGGGCAGGGTAGGGCGCAAGGCGATCGGCGATGGGCGTTCGCGGCGCGTAGATCGCCACCCAGAAGCGATCTTGGCCGTTGAACGTGATATTGTCGGGGAAGCCCGGCAGATTATCCGCGAAAATGTCCGACGTTCCGGCCTTCTCGCCCTTCAGCCAGTAGCGCGTGATGCGGTAGCTTCCGGTCTCGTTCACCAGCACGAAGGCTTCATCAGGGCCGAGCGCCACGCCATTTGCGAACTGCAGTCCCTTCATAAGGACATCGGTTTTCCCGGTCTTGAAATCGTAGACGAGGAAGCGTCCATGGCCGGCATGCTCGATGATGTCGTTTGTCGACTGGGAGAAGCCGAATATCGAGGAGTCCGTGAAGTAGACTTTGGAGCCGTCCTTCGTGACCGCGAGGTCGTTCGTAGCATGAAACGGCGCCCCCTCTGCTTCCGCCGTGAGCACAGCGATCTTTCCGTCCGCCCCGACTTTCAGAAGCCCGCGTTTCTCATCGCAAACGATGACGCCGCCGTCGGGATGAACGAAGACGCCAAGCGGCCTGCCGCCCGTGTCAGCGAGAAGCGCATACCCGCCGCCATCCGGCTCGAACCGCGCCACGCGCCCATCCACAAAGCCGGCATAGACGCGACCCTGCGCATCGAAAGCGATCGCCTCCGGTCCCTTGCCGACGCCGGCCGCGATGCGCTCGACGCCCTTCAACAGATCGTTTCGCGCATAGGGGCCGGCGTCACTCGACGGCGGCGGCAACGGCTGCCACGCGACCGGCTCAATGCCGATGGGCGCGAAAGAAAGGTAAGCCATGCCAACGGCGAAAATGACGAGAATGATGTGCAGCACGCGGCGCATTTTGCCCCCTTCAAGTTTTACGGGATGTTGACGCCCGCCGCGTCGACATCACCTATTCTGATTATGAGGAGCCGATCTATGCATGGTTTTCTTGCGCATAGGCAAGCATCGCTGTTTGCCATTGCTTGCCAAGTTTGAAACCGTGTTGCAAAACCTCGTCCGAGCGCTTGACAACGGCGACCAGTCTATCAAGGTCGCATAGCAAATTTACAAAGGCATCCTATGGCAGGGCATTCGCAGTTCAAGAACATCATGTACCGGAAGGGCGCTCAGGATAAGAAGCGCTCGAAGATGTTTTCCAAGCTTGCGCGCGAGATCACGGCGGCGGCGAAGCTCGGCCTGCCCGAGATCGCCATGAACCCGCGCCTGCGTTCGGCTGTGCTGGCGGCGCGGGCGCAGAACATGCCGAAGGATAATATCGAGCGCGCCGTCAAGAAGAGTCAGGAAGCCGGCGGCGCGGATTATGTCGAGGTGCGCTACGAAGGCTTCGCGCCGGGCGGCGTCGGCGTGATCGTCGAGGCGCTGACCGACAACCGCAACCGCACAGCAGGGGAGGTTCGCTCGCTCTTCGCGAAATATGGCGGCAATCTCGGCGAGACGGGTGCGGTGTCCTTCAGCTTCAGCCGGGTCGGCGAAATCGAATATCCGCTTGCGGTTGCGAGCGCGGAGGACATGCTCGAAGCGGCGATTGAGGCGGGCGCCGACGATTGCGAGAGCGATGCGGACGCACATTGGCTGACCGCAAGCGTCGAGGCGTATCATGAAGTCGCCGCCGCGCTTGAAAAGAAGTTCGGCCCGGCAAAGTCGGCCTCCATCGTCTGGCGACCGCAAAACACCGTGGATGTGGATGAAGAGAAGGGCGAGAAGCTCCTGAAGCTGATCGACTTGCTTGAGGATTCCGACGACGTGCAGGCGGTTTACGCCAATTTCGAGATGAGCGACAAGGTCATGGAGAAGCTGAGCGCTTGAGGCGAAAGACCGGGGTGTGAGCGTGCTAAGCCGCTCGCAGGCGTTGTGCTGTCTTTGAGAACACGTTATCCCCAAGCGCCCGAATTAGCGTTTCACCGATGACTTATTAAATTTGCGAGCCGTGCTGCTCTTGAGTTAATAGACCATAGGGACGCATTCCCGAACTTATCAGGAGCGGATACGAAAATGACGCGCCGCCGACAAAGCATGCGCCTGCGCATAGTTGTTGTCGTTCTTCTGGCTATTATTGCTGTCGCGCTTGTTGCGAAACTTCAGAATGGAGATGCTCTTTTTGACAGACTATATGAATTTATTAGAGATATGTCGCTTTTGATTGCAACGATCGCTGTCGCCTACTTGGCCAACGTCTACCAGCGTCGTCAGCAATTTCTCCTATCGTTGCGCGAACAGTGGCGGGAGATCGTACAAACAAAAAGCGCCCTTCTGCTTTATTGCAAGACCCCGAGCCCTACCGGTGAGCAATATCTCAGGGCCGCGGCCCAACTCTCCGAGTGCATCGACTACATGCGCATTGTCTACGCGAATGTGGGTGAGACGCGTGAACTCATCGGTTATTATCCGTTCGAGCCTCTCCATGATATGAGGCGTGCATTCAAGACGCTGGATTCCGACGGTCGCCTCTTCGACCGCCGTCAAGGACGCCCAATATGTCGGGCGTGAAATTTGGGAAGCATTCAAAGCGATCCGCGAGCATTTCCTTGATGAGTTCGACATTGAGGAGCCGTCGAAGCCGATTTTGGAAGAGCGTGCGCGGCGCAAAAGGAAGTCGATGGAAGGCGGGAGGTAATGAGCGAAGTCCCGGCTTGATCAGGACATGCGCACAAACAACCGCTACGATTTTTCCGGCTCGCGGATTTGTTGCGTCGTTCCATTCAGCATGGAGCGCGTCGCCGCAATGTTGAGGGCGCGCCGTATAATGACGTTTCCTCTTCCCGTCCATGCGTTGGTCGAGCCGCGAAGACCTGCTTTAAGATTTCATGAACCGTAAGCGCTTGTTAACTCTGGCCCCACCGAGGCCTGTTAACCAGGATGGCGCATCGTGTTTTCCCCTTTTACTTCAATGCCTTATCGGGCTGGCTCACCGCATGGGGAGGCTTTTGGCGCCTCCGGGCCAGGCATGCGAACGCCGGGCCGAGCGTTCGCCGATCGCCATGAGCCATATAAAAACCGTTCTATATCAAAAGCTTACTGAGCTTCCGTCTCCCGAAGGCGAAGGGGGCTGATTTACAAAACGAACCCAATTTACGCCCTTATTTAACCCTGACAGGGGCCATCCAACACGCCTCAGTCACAACGCTGCGGCGTCGATGAACGCAAACCGATTCTCTTGGTTTTGCACCTGTCCTTGGCAATCGACACGCAGCTTCAAGCCGCGTCCTGAACCGCCAAATCAGGATGAGGTGAAGATAAAGCTGTCGACCCTCTGGCAGTCTTCGGGAGCCAGAACGACGATCGTCGGAATCGCGATGGTCTTGAAAACGGATTCGATCTTCGAGGCGCCCCAGCCGTTGTTGGTCGTGCTCACATCGAAGACGGGCTTGAGATCCTTCACGATGCAGGTGCCGCGCGTATAGGTGCCAGTTAGCCCCATCGCCCGCCGCGCCGATCCCTTGAGCCCTGGAATCGTGCCCTCAAGCCATCCGCTTGTGGATAACGCATAGGTCTTCGGGCTGGTCTCGGTCGCATAAAAGGTCTCGACTTCGAATTCGCAGGACAAAGCCCGGCAGTAGATGCCAGACTTGATGGCCTCGATTTTGGTCTTGAAGGCGTCCTTGACGAAAGGCTTGATATCCCTTGGTCCTTCCGCAAAAGAAGGCTCGGCAAGGCTCAAACTTAATGTCGCCGCGAGAGCGAGGCTAAAGTACTTGAACATCGAAACCGGCGCATGCAAATCCAACTGCAACCTCTTGGACTTCTGCTTCATCGGGGATATCGTCCTCACACGCAAGCGTTATCTGCGCCATAAAAGTAGCAAAAGGATGGAAAAGCGCGCATGAGTGCGCTACCAGACTAAAAAAAACGGCCAAAGGACCGACACCATGCGCGTCGACTGTATCTCCTCCGGAAACAACCCGCCTTTCGACGTCAATGTCATCGTCGAAGTGCCCATCGGCGGAGAACCCATAAAATACGAGCTGGACAAGGCTTCCGGCACCATGTTTGTCGACCGGATGCTTTATACGTCGATGCATTATCCGGGCAATTACGGCTTCATTCCGCACACGCTTTCAAACGACGGCGACCCGATCGACGTGCTGATCGCCAACTCGCGGCCGATCATCCCGGGCGCCGTCTGCAACTGCAGGCCGGTCGGCGTGCTCTATATGAAGGATGAAGCGGGCGGCGACGAAAAGATCATTGCGGTCCCCTCGGACAAGGTGTCGCCGATTTACCGGAAAATCCAGAACTATGCCGACCTGCCGGAGATGATGCTGCAGCGCATCGCGCACTTCTATAACCACTATAAGGATCTCGAAACCGGCAAGTGGGTGAAGATAGACCGCTGGGGCGATGCATCCGAAGCGCGCTCCATGATTGAACTCGCCATAAAAGCGGTGCGGGAGAAAGCATAAAAAGAGTTGCTTCGCCGCTGGATCAAAATTAAGACGAAACGGCGTTGCAGGGCACTCCAGCGCGCGAGAATTGTTTTCTCTCGGCGCGGGCCTCTGCTAGCGTTGGCGGCCCTCCGGTTTCCGGCAGCCGCGGGATTGAGGTATTTCTTCTTTAGGATGAGAAGCAGGAAGGGACGGTCATGACATCATATGCAGATCAGAGGCGCCAGAACACGCATCCTGAGGAGTGGTTCAGCATCCTTCTCGCTTTGATAGCGACCATCGGCGGCGCGATTTTCATCGGCTATTATCCGCTCTACAAGCCGGGCGAGACTGGCGGCGTGCTGTGGGCCGTTCCGGTGTGGATCGGGTTTTTCTACCTCATCGTCCAGATGACCTTCCTGCTCTTCTCCGCGAGCCAAATTCGGGCGCTGGGCGTTCTCGATTCCGTGCTGGCGATTGCGCCGGTGGTTGCGGGCTTGGTGATCCTCGTTCAGACCATCATCAGCCCGACCTTCAAGATGTCATCCTTTCAGCTGAATTCACTTGCGGTGTTGATCGTCGCCGGCGCTTCTGAGTTTCTGTTGACGATCTGGATCCGGTTTGTCCTCAACCGCCGCACCATCGGCTTCGGCCCCGATAATTAGTTAGCGGCGCATACCTTTGCAAAGACTGAAACATCGCCGGGGAAGGCGCTTGTGCCTTCCCTGGCTGCTTCAGCAAAGCGCATCGGACACGTTTACGGATCGCAGGCCCGGAAGGACGTCACCCCTAGCCGGGGAGGCTAAGGTATCATGGCTTTATGCAATCCTGGCTCGCGCAATGCTCGGCCGGGATAGCTAAATCCGAAGCGAGCGTCCGCCATCTGGTGGAGGGCTCGGCGAACGCTTTAGGGATGTTTGGACTGAGACGTGGCGCCCTGAAAGGCGGTCGGCCGAAGGGCAGGGGAGGCAGGAGATGCGGCTAGCCATCATGGGAGCAGCCGGCCGGATGGGCCGCGAACTCATTCGCATCATCCAGGAAACGCCGCCTTGCGGGGTGGCCGGCGCTGTTGAAAGGCCGGATTCTCCTTTTATTGGCAAGGATGCGGGCGAGGTCGCCGGCGTCGGGCCGCTCGGCGTGAAAATCACGAGCGAGGCGCTGCCGCTCTTCACCCATATCGAAGGCGTCCTTGATTTTACGTCTCCTGCGACGAGCGTCGCCACGGCTGGGCTTGCCGCCCAGGCCCGCATCGTCCACGTCATCGGCACGACCGGTTTTTCCGCCGACGACGAGGCGAAGATCGAGGCTGCGGCGCGCCACGCCACCATCATCAAGTCTGGCAATATGAGCCTCGGCGTGAACCTTCTGGCCGCGCTCGTCGAAGAGGCCGCCCGCGCGCTCGATGAGCGCTTCGACATCGAAATCGCGGAAATGCATCACAAACACAAGGTCGATGCGCCCTCAGGCACGGCGCTTCTGCTGGGCAAGGCCGCCGCCGCCGGGCGCCGCATCGCGCTCGCCGATCACAGCGTCCGTGGACGCGACGGGCATACCGGAGAGAGGCTGTTGGGCTCTATCGGCTTCGCCTCGCTGAGGGGTGGAAGCGTCGTCGGCGATCACACTGTCGTTTTCGCCGGCGCCGGCGAAAGGCTGGAGCTGACCCACCGCGCCGAAGACCGCCAGATTTTCGCCCGCGGCGCGCTCACTGCGGCACTTTGGGGCCAAGGGCGCGAACCCGGTTTGTTTTCGATGCGCAACGTGCTCGGGATCTGATAAGCCTAAGGCGATTGTGCCTAAAGCGAGGATAAGTAGAATGGACAACGTGCTCGTGCTCGTTCGCCACGGCGAGAGCGAATGGAACAAGCTGAATCTGTTTACCGGCTGGCGCGACCCGGACTTGACCGAGACGGGCATGGCTGAAGCGCATAGGGCCGGTCAGCTTATCAAGAAAGAGGGATTGGTCTTCGACATCGCTTTTACCAGCGCGCTGAAGCGGGCCCAGCACACGCTTGAGATCATCCTCGGCGAACTTGGCCAGCAGGGTCTGGAGACCATCAAGGATCAGGCGATCAACGAGCGCCACTATGGCGATCTGTGCGGCTTGAACAAGGACGACGCCCGCAAGAAATGGGGCGAGGAGCAGGTCCATATCTGGCGCCGCTCCTACGACATTCCGCCCCCCGGCGGCGAGAGCCTCAAGGACACCGCCGCGCGCGTGCTTCCCTATTATGAGAGCACGATTCTGCCCCAGGTTCTGGCCGGGAAGAAGGTGCTCATCTCGGCGCACGGCAACTCGCTTCGCGCGCTCATCATGCAACTCGACAAACTGTCGCCCGAAGAAATTTTGAAACTTAACCTGCCGACCGGCCAGCCTTACGTTTACCGGCTGAACGCCGATGCCTCCGTGGCCTCGAAGGCGACGCTGACCGTATAAGGCATGGCGCCGGGCGCATGAAAAAGAGGCAGCAGAGAAAAGCGCATCAAAGGCCGCAGCAGCCCGTCGTAAGCCACGTCGGGCATGCGCACGCCAAAAAGGAAGAGAAGAAGGTCGGCGTCGTCAGCGGCACGCCGGCCGACACGTTCGACGAGGCGAAGGAACTCAAGCACGACAAGAAGGTGGCGGTCTACATTTCGGTGCTTGCGGTCATGCTGGCGGTCGCCGCCACCGGCAGCAACGACGCGATGAAAATTGCCCAGCAAGCCGGATTCCAAGTCAACGACGAATACGCGTTCTATCAGTCGAAATATATCCGCCAGTCGCAGCTCAAGCTCGCCGAGGATCAGCTACAGCTGAAAATCGACGGCGCGCCAAATCTGGAAAGCCTGCCGGAAGCGGCGCGCAAACTTATCGAGACAAAGAAGGACGAGTACGAAAAGGAAGTCGCCCGGCTTGAAACCAACGCGCGGAACGGCAAGAAGGAGCTGTTGGCTAAGGCGGAGTTGTGCGAGAACCAGCGCAACTTGGCGCTCGCGCAGCATCCGTTCTACGATTACTCGATGGCGATGCTGCAGATCGCCATCGTGCTGGCTTCGGCCTCCATCATCATGGCGACGCCCTTGCTTCTCTATGGCAGCTTCGGCGTGGGAGCCTTCGGCATCCTGCTTTTGTTGAACGGCTTCACACTTATCTATGGCGGCCCGGAGCAGAAGCACGACAAGGCCGAAGCCTTGGACAAGCTCGGGGTTCACATCTCGCTGAAATGCATTAATGAGTGAGGCCGCCAACTGCTTGGGGCGGTCGCGAAGCCGCTTTTCGTCGGACGGGAAGACGGCTTTTTGTGTGTGCAAATATCTGCAACATTTTTCATTCCCAGCGGGTCGGCAGCGCAGCGCCGGTAATGAACTCAGCGACTTTCCAAATGTGCCCCGTCATCCTGGCCTTCTCCCGCGCAAACTCGCCCTGGCGAGATTGCTGCTCTGGAGCATCCGCTAGCGGATGCAGATCCGGCCGCAGCCGTTGCAACGGCGTCCCCTCTCCCAGAGGGTGAGCATCTGTGATGGAAGTCAAGCATGAAGAGGCTCGGCATTGGGCTTTTCGGGCGACCAGAGGCGATCCTCTTTGATGAGTTCATTTGCAAGGACGATCAGCTTTCTCATAACGGCAGTCAGGGCGAGTTTTTTGACCTTTCCTGCGGCAACGAGGCGCTCATAGAAGCGCTTGAGATGCGGGTTGAAGCGCACCGCCGAAAGGGCCGCCATATAGACGCCGTTGCGCACGGCTTGGCGGCCGCCCCGGATACGGCGCTGGCCGTTGCGCTTACCGCTGTCGCAGGCGAGGGGGGCCAGCCCCGCAAGCAGGCCGGCCTGCTTGGCGTTAAGGCTGCCAAGCTCTGGCATGTTGGCAATCAGTGTACAAGCCGTCACGGCTCCCACGCCTGGAATAGAGACGAGGATGGCGAACCGGCGTGCGAGAGCAGAATCGGCTTCGATGGCTTGAACGGCCAGAGCTTCGAGCGCGCCGGCCGCGGCTTTGGCGCTCCTGATCTGATGTTCGATCTGGCGCTCGACGCCTGGGACGGCGGCGGTCGCGAGCTGGTTTCCAAGAGCGGTCGCCGCCGCTATGGCCGCCTCGCGGTTTCGCACGATTTCAGACAGATTTTCAATGGCTTCGGGCAGCGGCGGCGTTGCCGCGAGTTGGGCCATCAGGCCGAATGCGGCGAGCATCCGCGCATCGACCGAATTGGTTTTCGCCAGCGCGCCAAGCGACTCGGCGAAGAGCCTGGCGCGCAGCGGGTTAACGACAGCGACAGAAAGCCCGCCATCGTGCAGGAACCGGTGGACGCCGCGATGATATTTGCCCGTCGCCTCGACAACCGCGATCCGCACCCCGAGCGGCTTCAGGGCGGACAGGAGTTGCTTGTGACCTTTCTTGGTGTTGGAAAAACGCAAAACGGAGCCGGCCGGGAGGATGTGGATATCGAGCCACTCTTTACAAACGTCGATTCCTACGCCTACGTCATGAGACGCGCTGTGTTCGGACATGACCTTGCCTTGCATCCGGGACTTGCTCCCAATCATCTGTTCAGGACGAGCGCGAAGGAGCGGCGGACCAAGCTCACCCACGGTTCGCGCCAAGGGGATTGCGGTCCCGCCGATCCGTCCCTCCGGACCCCGGCCGGGGTCCGGAGGGACGCTCAAATCATTGCCCGATTCGAGCAAAATCATCATGCAAGGGGTTGCGACGGTGGTTGAACTGGTCGCGAGTTCCGCACCGGGCTTGTGGGCGACCACTGGGAATGAAACACGTTGCAGACGTTTGCATCAGAATCTTTGGGCGCCGCAACCCCGCGAGTGGAGAGGGAACGCACAGAATGACCCTCGCCTTGCGGGAGAGGCTGGGGTGAGGGTAAAGCCCGTCGGCCAAACTGGCGCTTTGCTTAGTTCCCCACAGGCCTTGCGGCCGGCCCTCAGACAATGAAACAGGTTGCATGTGTTTGCATCAGTGGCGTCTCTTCCTGCGATTATTGCCTTCGGCGCGACAAAGCCCTTGCGCGACCAGGAACGATGAGGCAGCAAGATCGCGGAAAATGGGGAAGCGGCGGCTCGTCTATCTCCTTGGTCTTGCCGTCGCCTGAATCCTGTTTTGCATTGGGAAATGTGATCCAATCGACGAGCCATGGAAAAGCCAGTGGTCGCCGCAACGGCGAAAAAAGCCAAGGCCAAGCCGAAACCCGCTCCCGCGCGAGCCAAGAGCGACGCCGGGGCTTCTCTGCTGACGCCTGCCCAGCATGAGGTCTTCTCGCGGTTCGCCACGGCGATGCCGCATCCGAAAACGGAGCTTGAGCATGTGAACCCCTTCACGCTGCTCGTGGCTGTGGTTCTGTCGGCGCAGGCGACCGATGTTGGGGTCAACAAGGCGACGCAGCGCTTATTCAAGCTCGCGGACACGCCGCAAAAAATGCTGGACCTCGGCGAGGAGAAGCTTCGCGACGCCATCAAGACCATCGGTCTTTTCAACACCAAGGCGAAGAATGTCATCGCTCTGTCAAAGGCGCTCGTGGAGGACCACGGCGGCAAGGTCCCGCAAGACCGCGAAGCGCTGGAGACGCTTCCCGGCGTTGGACGGAAATCCGCCAATGTCGTCCTGAATGTCGCATTCGGCCAGCCGACGATCGCGGTTGATACGCATATCTTCCGCGTGGCCAATCGAACCGGCCTCGCGCCGGGGAAAACCCCGCTTCAAGTGGAACTTGGCCTGGAGCGGATCGCCGCCCCCGAATATATCTTAAACGTACATCACTGGCTCATCCTGCACGGCCGCTATGTCTGCAAGGCGAGAAAGCCCGAATGCTGGCGCTGCCTTATCGCGGATCTGTGCAAGTTCGAACCGAAGACGCCATCCCCTGCTCATCGCGGCGAAGACCGCGCCAACTGAAACGAAAGCTCGCTCTGCCATGACCAAAACTCTTCAAGTGCTCGGAATTGGCCATGCGCTGGTCGACATCATCGCTCCTTGCGAGGAGGATCTGCTCGCCGCGTTCTCGCTTGTGAAAGGCACGATGCGGCTCACCTCCCCTGAGGAGGCCGCCGCCCTTTACGAGAAAATGGGGCCGGCCGTCGAGACATCGGGCGGTTCGGCGGCGAACACCTGCGCCGGCATCGCTTCGCTCGGAGGCAAGGCCGGGTTCGCCGGCAAGGTAGGCCGCGATCAGTTCGCGAGCGTCTTCAGTCACGACATCCGCTCAATCGGCGTGTCCTTCCATGGAGGCAAGAGCGACAGCGAAAGCCCCACGGGCCGCTGCCTGATCTTCGTCACGCCGGATGGCGAGCGCACCATGAACACAAATCTTGGCGCGGCCTCCGAATTCGCCGAAGGCGACCTCGACCACGACGCCATTCAATCTGCGCAAATCGTCTATCTGGAAGGTTATCTGTTCGATCCGCCGGCGGCGCGGAAGGCCTTTCTCACGGCGGCGGATTTTGCGCGCGGCAATGGAACAAAGGTCGCCTTCACGCTGTCCGATCCGTTTTGCGTAGACCGCCATCGCGAGGCGTTTCGCACCTTCATCCGCGACCGCGTCGATATCGTCTTCGCCAATGAGAAGGAGCTTTTGTCTTTGTATCAGGGCGCGTCCTTCGAGGAGGCCTGCGCCGCCATCCGCAGCGACTGCGATCTCGCCGCCATCACCCGCAGCGAGAAGGGCTCCGTCGTGATCACGGGCAACGCCTCGGTCGAGGTTGCCGCCGCGCCGGTTGCGAAGCTTGTGGACGCGACAGGCGCCGGCGATCTTTACGCGGCCGGCTTCATGTTCGGTCGCGCCACGGGTCGCGATCTGGAGACCTGCGCGCGCCTTGGCAGCGTCGCTGCGTCCGAAGTCATCACGCATGTCGGGCCGCGTCCGTTGCGTCCGCTTTCAGGGCTCGCTCGCTCGCACGGGCTCCTTTGAGCGCCCAAAAAGAAGCTTGCTATCTGAAGATGCTCTATATTAGGCAATCCGAGCCTTAAGTTAGCGCGTGTGGGCTTGCCGGGGGATACTTACCCCGCGCAAGCACCCGCGCACCCTTTATCGCGGCCAACGCCACCTTCCCCTAAAGGCCGGTGAGCGCTTATCATCCATCACGGGTGGTTCGTCCCGGTAGAGGTGCGTGTCGGCTGCCGCTAGCCGACGCCAGGCATGGCAAGACGACCGGAGCGTCGCCCGGCCATCCATAAGATCCTGAGGCGGCCATGACGAGGGCGGTTAAACGGCCGCGCAGTGCTCCGCCCAGGAGAGGCCTTCGCGCGCGAAGTAGAATCCGTTGACGAAAGGAACGCCGTCCGAGATGCCCCGCAGGCGGCCCTTGGCTTCATCGGGCGAGGATTTCGCGTCCAGCACATCGCGGTAGATGGACGTAACGGCGACCATGTCCATATTCTGCGGCGATATGCGGAAATGCGTGACACCCCACTTGCTCATGGCGTCAAGTTCGTTCAGCAGCACTGAGTAGCCATGCGACTGAGTTGAAGTGCCGCTGATGGTCAGGAGATCGTCGCCCGTAACGGTGGTTACGGATAAACCGTTTGGATCGAGCCCGCAAACGAACTGGCAAGAGTCCTTTGTCAGGCCGTGGCTGCGCGCATGATAGCAGCGCATTGCGATGGAAAGCGTCTGGCGGCCGAACGCCATGACCTCAACCTCGGCCGGCGTGTCGGCCAGCACCTTGATGGAGGTCGCCGGCGCCTCGACCGGCAGCACGATGCGAAACGCGCCATTGCGCAGCACAAACTCGCGCGCGCCCTCGTTGAACACGTTGATGAGCGGGCCGATCACATGCGGCTTGCCGTGAAGCGCCTGGAGACAGGCCACGTCGTTCGCTTCGAGCACGGCGTCTTCGCCGGCGTGCTTTCTGATGCCGTCCATCTCGCGCGCCGAGGTGACGAGCCCCAGCGTGGAAATGATAACCTGTTTGCCGGCGCTGCGAAGCCGGTCGGCGACCTGAGAGAAGATCTCCTCGAAAAACGGCTCCCGCTTCGAGCAAATGACCTCGCCGAAATAGACGCAATCGACGGGCGCCTCGTCGGCGATCTTGAAGTAGAAATCGCGGCGCTTGTCGGCGTCCCAATGATAGAGGAGCGGCCCCAAGGTCAGCTGTGCCTTGGCCGTTTTCGTCAGTCCGGCTTCCATCAGCGCCAGCCCTTCTTATACGCGCCTGTGGTTTGCTTCTTGCCTTCGGAAAGGCTGGAAAGATCGGTCGTGGAGCGCTCGCCTCCGGCCAAGGCGTCGATCGCTTTGCGGAAGGCGCCCACCACTTCGCTCACATAGGCGCGGCTTCTTTGGCGGCCCTCGATCTTGAGCGCCGCGACGCCCGCATTCTTGAGTTCGGGGAGGATGTCGATGGCGTTGAGCGCAACAGGCTCCTCGAAGAGGTAGGAGGCGTTTCCGCGCGTCACGTAGCGGGCTTTGCAGGGCGTCGGGTAGGCGGCGGGCTCGTTCTTGCTCACCCGGTTTAGCACCACGTCGCCGAGGCAGGACAGCACATGATCGCCGTCCTCCTTATAGACGACGTGGCTCGCGGGCGCGCAGGCGCCTTCGCTCGTTGGCGAAAGGCCTGTCATGTAGGACGACAGGAAGCAGCGTCCCTCGGACATCGGCCCGACGCTGCCATAGGCGAAAACCTCGATCTCAAGGCCGGTCTCTTCGACGACCTTTGCGACTTCCTCGACCGAGAGCACGCGCGGAAGCACCACGCGCTTCACGTCGAACCGGTCGCGGAAAAAGTTGATCGACAGCGAACTTGCAGCCGACCCCTGCACCGAAAGATGGCGGCGCAAATCGGGATGCTTGCTCATTGCGTAGTCGAGCACGCCGAGGTCGGCGAGGATCACGGCGTCGGCGCCGGCCGCGGCCGCGTTATCGACGGCGGCCTTCCAATCCTTCATCTCGCCGGCGGGCGGAAAGGTGTTGATGGCGACAAGGACCTTGCAGCCCTTTTTGTGCGCATAGGCCACGCCCTCCGCCATCTCCTCGACGTCGAAGTTCAGCCCCGGATAATTCCGTGCGTTCGTACGGTCGTTGTAGGCGCAATAAACCGTGTCTGCGCCTGCCTCGATGGCGGCCCGCAGGGCTGCGGGCGAGCCGGCGGGACAGACGAGTTCAAGAGGCTGGGTCATGTTCGGAGGCTTTTTTCTTCTCCCGGACTTCGAGCTTGGCGAGTCGGGTCTTGAGGGTCTTGATTTCGGCCTGAAGGCTGTCGCGCTCGTTCTTCCAATCTGCTGAGCCGCCGCCCTCATGGAACGACTCATGAACGGCGGCTACGCGGTTCTTCGCGGTCTCGCGAATGGCGCCAAGCGTCGTCAGCGCGCGCCCCACCGGCTTGGCGAATGGGCCGAACATGCCTGTGATGTCGGCGAAAAGGTCGATTTCCTCGCGGTCGAGCGTGTTGCGCAGCGCCACGATGGCCGAAGTGTCGCCGGTGATGACGAGGCCGCGCGTGAAAAAGAGCGCGTCGCCGTCGATGCGGCCTTCAAGCAGGTTCAGGAGGATGTCGAGATTGCCTTTGATAGAGGCATCCGCGGCTCCCTGGCCGCTCTTTTCCTGAACGCGAACCGTCGGCTTCTCGTCACCGCCGAACTTCAGCTCGAAACGATGCGCCAGATCGGTCGGATCGACGTGGATGATAGCAGGCTTCAGCCGGGCCAGATTCTGAAAAAGCTTCGGGTGGGCGCGCTCCATTCCTCGGAGCAAAGCGCCAACCGCGCGCGCCAAGACAAACGGCGGCGTGACATGCATCGCCCCGCGGACGATCGGCGTCGGCAAATTTGATGGCTTCATGCGCGGAATGATGTTTAAAGACGACGCGCGGGTCAAGCTCGACTTGCGCGTCATCTGGAAGCGGTTTTTCGTGTCCGCGGCGCCGCCTTCGCGCCCGCCGAACCGGACATAAGCTAACTCGCGAAACTATGCCGGAACCATCACTGTTAAGTGCGCCAGAAGGATGCCGCTGTGGAGGGGGCTTAGCTTCACCTCCCCGTCCATGCGGTTGGTCGAGCCGCGAATGTCTGCTTCAGGAGTTCATGACTCTTGAAGCCTTTATTAACCATGGACCGCCGGGGCCTGTTAACTAGGCGTGCGTGTCGCAATTTTATATTTTGTCCTTTTACTTCAATAGCTTAGCTGGTTACCCCTCTGTGGGCGGGGAGGCTTTCGGCAAGCATGCGAACGCTGACGCCAACCGCCCGCAAATCGCCATAGTCCCATAGAATCCCGCCTGCCGAAGGCGAGACCCCCTGTTTTACGAAACGAACCCAATCTCAGCCCTTTTTTAACCCTGGCAGGGCGCTGACCGCTGTCGCATCGCCGCCCGCCAATCATGGCGCGGAGGCCGCGCAACGTCGCGAATCAAACACGCCTCAGCCCCGACGCCGCCGCGCCGACAGGACGAACCGATTCTCTTGTTTTTGCGCCTGTTCTAGGCTTGTATTTCATCGAACTGCCGCAGGCGCGAACATCGAAATGGCCTCGCGTCGATTTAAGGCGGCGAAAACAACCGATCAGGGCTGAACCCCTTACTCAGCCGGCGCCTGCCCCCGCGAGCGCCTTCCGAATAGCCTCGCTTTGACCGTTTCGCGGAGCCATTGGAAGACCAGGTACAGCATCGGAATGAAAAAAATGCCGATGCTGCTGGCGGCGATCATGCCGGAGAAGACAGGCGTTCCGACATCGCGCCGTGTGATCTGAGCGGCGCCTGTGGCCAGCACGAGCGGCAGAAGACCGAGAATGAAGGCGATGGAGGTCATCATCACTGCGCGAAACCGGGTGCGCGCGCCGCCCTCGGCGGATTCGGCGATCGATACGCCCCGTTCGTGCTCGTCTTTGGCGAATTCCACGATCAGGATCGCATTCTTGGCGGCGAGCGCGATCAGAACCACAAGCCCGATCTGGGCATAGAGGTCGAGCGTGAGGCCTGCGATGAAAATGCCGACATAGGCCCCAAGGATGGCGACAACAACGGAGAGCAGAACTGAAACCGGAATGGACCAGCTTTCATAAAGCCCGACCAGGAAGAGGTAGGCGAAAAGCACGGCGAGCGCCAAAATGACGCCGGTTTGTCCCTGCGCCGCGTGCTCCTGGTAGGCCGTGCCGGTCCACTCGTAGGAATAGCCTGTGGGCAGCGTCTTGCGCGACACCTCGTCCATCGCCTGCAAGGCCGTGCCGGAGGAGACGCCAGGCGCCGGACTTCCGTTGATGGTCACGGAGCGGTAGTTGTTGTAGCGCGTGATGACCTGCGGCCCCTCCACGATCTTGGCCGAGGCGACCGATCGCAATGGAACCATGGCGCCGGAACTGTTCCTGACATAGATATCCCAAAGGTTCGCGATGTCTCTGCGGTCTCCGGGAAGGCCCTCGATGTTGACCTGCCAGGTGCGGCCAAAGAGATTGAAGTTGTTGACGTAAATGCCGCCGAGCGTGGCTTGCAGCGTGGTGAAGACCTGGGAGATATCGAGGCCGAGCGCCTGGGCCTTTTCGCGGTCGATGTCGAGAAAGATCGAGGGATTGTTTGCGGTGAATGTTGAGAAAACCCTCGTCAGCTGCGGATCCTGGTTTGCGGCCGAAATGACGCCGCGCATCACGCTGCCGACGTCGGCGGGCTCCTGGCCCTCAAGCGCCTCAAGCTGGTATTGGAATCCGCCGCTTGTCGACAGGCCGATGATCGGGGGCAGGTTGACCGCTATTATATTCGCGGTTCTGATGCCCTGGGTGAGCGAAGTCGTTCGCCCGATCAGCGCCTGGACGGAGTCTTCGGGTTTCGTCCTCTCCGCGAAGGGCTTGAGATGCACGACCATGAAGGCGGCGTTGGGTTCCGCGCTCTGGTCGAGGAACGAAAAGCCCACGACCGAGAAGGTCTGCTCCACCTGCGGCAGGCCAAACATGATCTTCTCGACCTCCGCCGTTGTCGCGCTCGTTCTTGATACCGAGGCGCCGGCAGGGAGCTGGACCAGAACGAAGAACGCGCCCTGGTCTTCCTCCGGCAGAAAGCCGGTCGGCGTTCGCAGCGAGAGATAATAAGCGGCGCCCGCGAAGCCGGCGACGAAAAGAACGGATAGGGCCGCAACGCGGAGCAGACGATGCACCGCGCCTGCATACCCCGCACGGGCGAGGTCGATGCCGGCCAGAACGCGGCCCATGAGGCCTCGTCTTGGGCTCGGCCGAAGGAACACGGCGCAGAGCGCAGGCGACAATGTCAGCGCCTTCAATGCGGAGATCAGCATCGCTACGCTGATGGTCACGGCGAACTGCCTGAACAACTCGCCGGTGATGCCGGGCAGGAAGGCGGTTGGAGCGAAGACGGAAAGCAGCACCAATGTTATGGCGACAATTGGCGCGGTGATCTGGCCCATCGCCTTCTTGGCGGCGTCCGCTGGCGAAAGGCCAGGCTCCTCCTCCATGACGCGCTGAACATTCTCGACCACCACGATGGCGTCGTCGACGACGATGCCGATGGCGAGAACGAGGGCGAGGAGTGAGATCGTGTTTGCGGAATAGCCGACGAGAAGCAGAACAGCGAACGTCCCGACCAGGCTGACCGGCACAGCGATGGCGGGAATGATGGTGGCCCGCAGATTGCCGAGGAAGAGAAAGACGACGATCACAACTAGGACGAACGCCTCGCCGAGCGTTCTCAGCACCTCCGAGATCGTCTCGCTTACGAAGGTTGTGGAGTTGTAGACGATGGAGTGGTTGAGCCCCTGCGGAAACCTTTGCTTCAGCCGCGTGAGAAGCGCCCGAACGCGCCCCGCCGTATCGACGGCGTTTGCGCCGGGCGAAAGATAGATGCCAAGCGCGACGGCGGGTTTGCCATTGAGGCGCGCCTCTTCGTCCTGGCTCTGTGCGCCAAGCTGCACTTGCGCCACATCGCGGACTCGCAGAAGCGAACCATCGGGGTTCGCCCGCAGCACGATGTTTCCGAACTGCTGAGTTGTCGTCAGCCGCCCCTGCGTTTGAACATTCATCTGGAATTGCTGGTTCGGCGGAATGGGACGCGCGCCGATGCGTCCGATTGGCGCCTGCACGTTCTGCGCCTCGATGGCCGAGACGACATCCCATAGGCGCTAAAATAAAGCTTGCCAGCTGGAATCGAGAACGGATTCTAGCATTGCATGAGCTACGAATCGCTTTTGAATGAAGACTGGCCGGCCATAGTCGAGCGGCTTGGCGGGGCGGCGGCGCTCGAAGAGGGCGCGCGGAACGCCAAGGCTTTCTTGCGGGCGCGGATTTTCGCAAACGCCGTCGACATGCTGCGCATGATCCTGGCTTATTGCCTGGGTGATGGCGGCTTGCGATCCACGGCCGCTTGGGCCGCTTCGATTGGGCTTGCCGATGTCGCCAACACCGCCTTGCTCTACCGCCTGCGTCAAAGCGGGGATTGGCTGGCTTGGCTGGTGGGGCAGGCGCTTGGCGCCGCCGCGCCCAAAGCGAGCCAGGGCCGCTCATTCGCATCGTCGACGCGACGAATGTTCTGAAAGCTGGAGCCGCCGCCAAGACGAAAAACAAGCTGTGGCGCATCCATAGCGCGTTCGACCTGCCCAGCGAGCGCTTTGGTTTCTTTGAGCTTACCGACGAGCATGGCGGCGAGCGGCTGGACCGCGCGCCCGTGATCAAGGGCGAGATCCGCTTGGGCGATCGCGTTGACATGCAGCCGGACCGGATCGCGGCGCTGCTTGAGGCGGGCGCCGATATCGTGGTGCGATCCGGCTGGCGGAACGCGCGCTGGCTCGACGCCGACGGCGCCCCGGTTGACCTGCTCGCGGCGTTTGAGAAAGTGGCGGCAAGCGGGCGCATCGACTGCCCCATCTGGATCGGCCGCAAGTCCGGTCCAGCGCTGGCTTTGCGTCTTGTCGCGCTCAAAAAGTCGCCCGAGGCCGCGGAAGCGGCTCGCCTGACGGCGCAGCGAGCCGCGAAGAAGGCGGGAAACGCCATCTCGGCAGGAACGCTGATCGCCGCCGATTGGGTGATCCTCGTAACGTCTTTGCCTGCTGCTGATTTTTCAACAGACGATATCCTTGCCTTATACCGCCTGAGATGGCGGATAGAACTCGCCTTCAAGCGCTTGAAAAGCCTGATCGGCCTTAAAGCGCCCCCCGGACAGGATGAGCGCTCCGCCAAGCCGTATGTGCTGGCTCACCTTCTGGCCATTCTTTTGCTCGAACCGCTGATCGACGCGTTCGAGGACTCTCCCCGCTTGAAACAAGCCGCCTGACCAAGCATGGGGCCTGGCGCCTTTTGCTGCAGCTTGCGGCTACGCTTCTTCAAATTATCATGCCGCAGCCCTCGCTCGCCGAGTTGCGCCAAGCCAAAGACAAGCTCCGCCGCCATCTCCACGAACCGCCCCGAGGGCGGCAATATCAGACAATGGCCGGGTTATTTTAGCGCCTATGGGACGACATCCGAAGGCATCAGGTTGAGGCTGACGAGTTTCTGGATGTCGAACCAGATCCGCATGGAGTAGTTCAGCTGCGTGAAGAGCTGGGCCTGTCCGACGCCTGGCGTGCGCGAAATCTCATCGAGCACGTTGATGGTGACGTAGTTCGAGATGAACAGCGGATCCTGCTTTGCGCTCTCGCTGTAAAACATCATGAACTGAAGAACGGACGAGGAGCGCTTTCTGGTGTTGACCCCTTCGAGCGTAACGATGGGGGGAAGCTGGGACAGCGCCGATTGCACGAGGTTGGTGACGTTGACGGTGTCGATGTCGGGATCGGAGCCGAGTTCGAAGCTCACCGTCAGCGAATAGGTTCCATCATTGGCGCTGTTCGACTGCATATAGATCATGCGGTTCACGCGGACCATCTGCGCTTCCAGCGGTTGGCGACGCTGGTCTCGACCACGCTTGCCGAAGCGCCAGGATACGTCGCCGTCACCTGAACCTGGGGCGGCACGATGTCGGGAAATTGCGCGACCGGGATGTTTCTGATGGCGAGGAGCCCCGCGAGCGTGATGACGATCGCGATCACCATCGCAAGGCGCGGCCTGTCGATGAAGATCGATGAGATCATGGGTTCGCCGCCGAGCTTGTCGGCCGCGCCGAAGCCGGCGCCGGAGAGACGGTTTCGCCCGGGCGCACGCGCTGCAGTCCCTCCAGGATGACCCGCTCGCCTTCCTGCAAACCGCTCAGGATGAACGCTGTTTCCGGCGTCGATTGACCGAGTTTGACCCGTTGAATCTCGGCCTTGTTCTCAGCGTTCACTACATAGACATAATTGCCTTGCTGATCGGACAGGATTGCTGCGCGCGGCGTCGAGACCGCCATGACGGGCTGGACGCCTTCCAGAAGCACTCTGACAAACTCGCCGTCGAACAGTTCGCGAACGGTGTGATGCACATCCTCCGACATCGAGAGCGGCGGATTGGGGATCGCGCCCCTGAGCGTAGGCGTTTCCGTGTCCTGGGCCACTGTCGGATTCACGAAATCGAGATGACCCGTTTCGTTGTAGATCCGGCCATCGGGCAAGCGAATTTTGATGATGACGGCTTTATATCCGCCTCTTGGAATGTAGCGTTGGCGCAGCTGAACCACCTCGCGGACGGAAACGGGAAAGAGGACGTACATCGGATCCTGGGTGACGATTGTCGCCAGCGTTCCGGAAGATGGCCCGACATAATTGCCCTCGTTGATCGCCGTGAGCCCGATTTTGCCGTTTATGGGAGCGCGGATTTCGGTGTAGCTGAGATTGATTTTCGATTGCTCCAGCTGGGCCTGCGCTCCCAGGACCTGTGCTTCGAGGCTCTGTTCCGACGCGAGGGCCGCGTCGTAGGTCGATTGCTGCCCAGCCGGCGAAGACAGCAGCGATTTGGCCCGGTTGAGCGTCTCCTTCGCATTGATCAGCTGGGCCTGGAGCTGTTGGACGGCGGATTGCTTCGCTTCCACGTCCGCTTTGTAAGGCGGCTGCTCGATGACATAGAGGAGGTCGCCTTCCTTGACCTCTTCGCCTTCATTGAAAGATCGCTTTTCAAGAAAGCCCGTGACCCTCGCCAACAGATTAACGCGTTTGACCGCCTGGATGCGTCCGATGAACTCGTTCGTCTCCGTCAGAGGCTTGCGCTCGGCCTCCACCACGCCGACGGCGGGCAGCCCGGCTCCTTGGGCGCGTACGCCTGCGGAAGGGGCGACTCCGACAAAAAGTAGGAGCAGAAGGTAAGACCAGAAGCGAAGAACTCCGCCACACAGAGTATACAAATCGCGCCGCCTCCCATGATGCCACTCAGAACGATCCGGCCTTGGCCGCCGAAATAAGAACGGTTTTCCTTCAAGAGTGTTTCAGCGACGCCGCCGGGGGTAGTTGGCAAGCGACCCTCAAGACTTTGGCCTCATGAACCGAGTGGCGCTGTCGCCTTCAAAATGGCTCGGTTATGTCGAAAATCGGCCGCGCCTATAGATGATGCGGGCAGGGTTGTGCGAGGGAAAAGCGATGATGTTTGGAAAGCGCGGGTTGGGCCGCGCTGTGTTGGTTGGCGCGTTCTTAGTCGCTTCGCTGAGCGCGCCGCGCTGCCAGGAGAAGTTTACCGCAGGCGAGATGCAGACGAGCTGCAAGGCCGTTCTGGATACGGCGAAGGCGGCGAAAAACGCCGATGAACTCGAACTCGACAACACTTTCGATTCGGGAACCTGCTGGGGCGCCTTTTTAAGCATCCAGCAGTTCATCGTCACGAAAGTGGAGGGCGGGAAGGCGACGATCCTGGACGTATGCACGCCGCCAGATTTGTCGCTCGTGCAGATCATCCAGATCTTCGACTTCTTTGTCCGGTCCAATCCCAAACGAAAGGCCGAGCCGTTTACAAAGGTCGCCATCGCGGCGCTGAGATCGGCGTTCCCATGTAAGCCGTCCGCGTTCCGGGGTTAAGCAAGCTTTCGTTCATCACCGTCCCCGGCCAAGCGAAGCCCGAGCCGGGATCGCAAAAAAAGAGCCGTTTCTACGCGCTACCATCCCGGACAAGCCTTACTACTTTCCGGGACGACGAAGGCGGCGAGCCGTAGGCGCGCCCCTCCCTTGCGTTAACCGTTTACGCGACGCTCCCCGTCAGCTCACGATAGGCGTGCCAGCTGGCGTATCCGATCAGCGGGAAGGCGATGGCGAGGCCTGCAAATAGCGCAGCGAAGCCCATCGCAATAAGCCCGACGATGAGGACCGCCCACAAGATCATGGCGGGCCGGTTCAGATTAACCGCCCTGACGCTTGCGCTGACCGCGGTTATGACGTCGAGCTTACGGTCGAGGAGCATCGGCACGGCGATGGCGGACATGCCATAGGCGACGGAGGCGAACACGGCGCCGACCGCTGTTCCCATCACGAGCAGACCGAGGCCGTGCAGCGTGAAAAGGAGCGTCGGAACGAAATTCTCCGCAGGCGGGATGTCAGCGTTCCCGAAGAAAAGCATGAACAGAAGCGACGCGATCTGCATCCAGAAAAAGTAGAGGAGCAGAAGCAGAACGCCGAAGAAGGCGAGTTGGCCGCCCGCGTTCCTGACCGCCGACAAAATGTCCTGAATGGTCGCCTGCTGGTTTCGCTCCCTTCGGCGGCTGATCTCATAGAGGCCGACCGCGAGAAGCGGCCCGACCAGAAGGAAACCGCCTGCGAGCGGCAGCATCAAGGGCAGGGCGTCGATGCGCGTCAGTTGGAACACAAAGGCGTACGCGGCTGCCGCAAAGGCGGCTCCGTAGGCCAAGCTTATGACAGGGGCCGACCAGAGGTCCCTCCATCCGGCGGCGAGCCAGGCCCAAGGGGCGTCGAAGGCGACACGGCGAATCGCGGGCGCCTGCGTTGACGATTGCGTGAACGTAATGGCATTGGGTGTAGCGGTCATGGGCGCATTCTCCCTAAAGAACCGCCCTGGGTGATTTTACAGGTGCGGTGTTACCGTTCCCTTGATATAAATCAAATTTGCTGGCCAACACAAGAGGCCGTCGTTAATGCCCAATCAAAGCTGTGAGATAGCGGCGACCGCCAGCGAGGAGATGTGTGTGTCCTACGTTGAAAACGTGACGCGCTGCACCACATGCGCGATTCGTCATAGGGCGATTTGCGATGCGCTGAGCGCGAGCGAAATCCAGGCGCTGAACCGCTTATCCCGAAAGCGCACAGTATCCGCCGGGCAAATGATCCTTGGAGAAGGCGAAGCGCGCTCGATCTTCGCGAACATCGTCTCGGGCGTGGTCAAGCTAACCAAGACGCTCGATGACGGGCGCCAGCACATTATCGGCCTGCTGTTCGCCTCCGATTTCCTCGGCCGGGCGTTTCGCCAGGACAATCCTTATTTCGCTGAGGCCGCGACGGAAGTGGAGCTGTGCGTGTTTCCGACCGCCGGTTTCGAGAGGCTTCTGAACGAGCATCCGGGGCTGGAGCACCGCTTGCTCCAGTTCACGCTCAGCGAACTCGACGCTTGTCAGGAATGGATGCTCCTCCTCGCCCGCAAGAAAGCCGAGGAAAGAGTCGCGAGCTTCCTGCTCATGATCGCCAAGCGCGTCCCAAATTTGGGATGTGCGACCGCTGGGAAGGAGAACGAGGTGCGGTTCGTTCTGCCCTTGTCGCGCAACGAGATTTCCGACTGCCTGGGGCTCACCATTGAGACGGTCAGCCGGCAGATAACGCGGCTGAAAACCAAGGGCGTCATCGAGTTGATCAACTATCGCGAGATCCTCATCCCGGACGTTCGCCGTCTTCAACAGGCCGCATACGACAGCGCCGCCGCCTGACGCGCGAAGCCAAGCCGGGTCAAGCGCCTCGTCGCAAAAATTCAAAGCCTGGCTATGAGGTCGAGATCAAATAACTGGCAGCATGACTAGCAGCCAGTTACTTTACGACGGCTTGAACCTCGCAGAGAGCGCGTCTGCGCCGCGCGCGAGGATGGAGATGTCGGTTCCCACGGCCGTGAAAAGAGAGCCCGCATCGATATAGCGTCGCGCGAGCGCTTCATCGGTCGTCAGGATGCCGGGCGCGTTCCCAAGCTCGCGGATGAGGCGGATGGCCTTTTCGATGGTCGCCACCATGGCCGGATGCTTCTGCTGGCCGAGGTGGCCGAGAGCCGCCGATAGGTCGCCGGGGCCGATGAAGACGCCGTCGATGCCTTCCACGCAGGCGATGGCCGCCAGATTTTGCAGGCCGAGCCTCGTTTCGACCTGCACCAGCACGCACAGCTCCTCATGCGCGCGGGCGTGGTAGTTCTTCACGCGGCCGAAGCGGGAGGCGCGCGCGGCGCCTGCGAAGCCGCGCATGCCGTGCGGGGGATAGCGGGTGGCCGCCACGGCGCGCGCGGCCTCCTCAGGCGTCTCGACCATGGGCAGGAGAAGCGTTTGCGCGCCCGCATCGAGGAACCGCTTGATCATGACGGCGTCGTTCCAGGGCAGGCGCACGACCGGGTGAGTTGGCCCGCCCGAGGCCGCAGCCTGGAGCTGGCTATAGACCATCGGCAACTCGTTTGCCGAATGCTCCGTGTCGAGAAGCAGCCAGTCGAAGCCTGCGCCCGCAAGCACCTCGACGGTGACGTGGCTTGGCAGGCTCGCCCAGAGGCCGATCTGCTGGCGTCCGGCCTTGATGGCGCGCTTGAAGCTGTTTACGGGGAGGTCCATGCTTGCGCTTTCTGTTGCAGAGAAAGCACATACTCGGACCCGCGCCGCGTGAAAAGCAAGCGCATCGTCGCGGCTTGCGCGAAGCTTGCGTTTTTTGAGGAAAGCCGCGAAAGATGGGCGGCAGGAGACCCGCCTTGACTTCATCCGCGGAAAAATTGGCCGGAATGCCGGGAGCGGCCCAGTGGGCGCTTGCTCGCGAGGCTGTCCGGCGCCTACGCGGCGCTTCTTAATCTGGCTGGGCTGCCGGCGTCGGTTTTTTTTGGGGGACCGTGGCGGCGGGCGTCGTCATAGGGGTGAACGGGGCGTCCGTTCGGGTTCCGCGCACGCCGTATATCGGCGCGCGCAGGCGATCATGGGCGCATTCATCGCCAGCGCCATCACGCCGTCGATCCTTCACTCCTTCTTCGAGGACTGGCCCATCATCTTAAGCGTCGTTTTCGCCATCATCGCCGCCAGCAGCGTTCTCGGCTTTGTCATGAGCCGCTGGCGCGTCATGCCGGGCACGACCAGCGTCTGGGGCTCCTCGCCGGGCGCAGCCGCCGCCATGGTCATCATGGCCGCGGAGTTCGGCGCAGATGCGCGGCTCGTCGACTTCATGCAGTATTTCCGCGTGGCCTGCGTGGCGGGCCTCGCCTCGGTGATCGCCGCCGCATGGACAAAAAGCGCAGGCGCCGCGCATCCGGCAGCGGAATGGTTTCCGGCGGTTAACTGGGCAAGCTTCGCCGGGACGCTTGTCGTGGCGAGCCCTTTGCGCGACGGCGGGGCGCCTTTCCCGTATTCCCTCCGGCCCGATGGTCCTCACCCTCCTTTTCGGCGCGGTCCTCCATCTTTCGGGCGCCATCGAGATCGAACTGCCGAAGTGGCTGCTCGCGGGCACGTATGCGCTTCTCGGCTGGAGCGTCGGCTTGCGCCTCACGCCTGCTGTACTTGTGCACGCGGCGCCGCGGCGTCGTGACGGAGGCGTGGAATGCCTCTATCCGCTACCTGTCAGGGTTGAATAAGGGCGTAAATTGGTTTCGTTTCCTGTGCGCCGGGAGACCCGCAAGGAGTAGGTGGTGAAAGTCCACTGCGATGAAGGATTAGCAACCCACATCGGCCCCGAGCCGCGCGGAGGCGCCCGTGGGGACGTCTGCGCAGGCCGTCGCTTATCTTCGCTGGGCGCAGCGGCTGTCAAGACGGGCCTAGTGGGTCGCGTCACTCAATTTGAGCTAGGCGCGGCAAATTGATTCATGCTGGGGAAAGGGGGATTCCCAAAAGCGGGCGAGTTGGATTCGGCATGTCCGGCCGCTGGGACGTGGCGGCTGGATCAGCTGGATGGGGACCGGGCCATGGCCGCCAAGGACATCGGGGTAAAGAAGTACGTCGTCAGACTGAGCGAAGCAGAACGCGATCATCTGCAAGCCCTGATCAACAAGGGAAAAAGCCCCGCCAAGCGGCTTTTGAAGGCTCGGATTCTGCTCAAGGCCGATGTTGGCGCGCAGGGCGAAGGCTGGAGCGATGGCCAGATCATCGAGGCCTTGGATACGAACAAGTCGATGGTGACGCGCGTTCGCCAGCAACTGGTGGAGGAGGGCCTTGAGGCTGTGTTGAGCCGCAAGGAGCGCGCGGCGCCGGCGATCACGCCCATTTTCGACGGCGAGAAGGAGGCCCGGCTGGTGGCCCTGGCCTGCTCGACGCCCCCCGAAGGCCGCGCCCGCTGGACGCTGCGGCTCCTGGAGGACAAGGTGGTGGAGTTGGGCATCGTCGAGCGCGCCAGCGACAACACGATCGGGCGCGTTCTAAAAAAAACATACTTAAGCCCCACCGCAAAGAGCAGTGGGTCATTCCGCCGGCGGCGAGCGGCGCTTTCGTAGCGGCGATGGAGGAGGCGCTGGACGTCTATACGCGGCCGCACGATCCGGACATGCCGCTGGTTTGCCTGGATGAGACCTCCAAGCAACTTGTTTCTGAGACGCGAACCCCGGTTCCGATGAAGCCGGGGCAGCCGGAGCGGGTCGATTACGAGTACGAGCGCAACGGGACCGCCAACCTGTTCATGCTGTTCGCGCCGCTGGAGGGCTTTCGGCATGTCGAGGTCACCGATCATCGAACCGCCATCGACTACGCCAAGATCCTCAAATACTTATCGGACGTTCTCTTCCCGCACGCCAAGAAAATCGCTCTGGTGCAGGACAATCTCAACACGCACGTCAAAGCCTCCCTTTACGAAGCCTTTCCGCCCGCCGAGGCCAAGCGGCTCGTTGAGCGCTTCGAATGGCATTACACGCCAAAGCATGGCAGTTGGCTCAACATGGCGGAGTCCGAGTTGGGCGTTCTTTCCTCGCAATGCCTGGATCGCCGCATCCCGGACAAAGAAACGCTGAGCCGGGAAGTCGCCGCATGGCAAGCCGATCGCAACAAACATCAGACCAAGGCCAATTGGCGCTTCACAACCGCCGACGCCCGCATCAAGCTCAAGCGCCTCTATCCTCGGTTTGATTGAACTCGGGCCACTAGGCCCCCGCGAAGCGGCTTGGTCTTGATGGCCCGAGCACGGCGCCATGCTTACGGCGAACAGGGCATTCACAACTCAGGTGCCGGTTTCCTGGATCATGGAAAATCAACCGGCGAAGCGCCAGAACCCAATTTTGCTCTTGCCAACGGTTAAATCAGCCCCTTCGCCTTCGGGAGACGGAAGCTCAGTAAGCTTTTGATACAGAAGGGGTTTTTAATAGAAGGGGTTTTTATATGAATCATGGCGATTGCCGAACGGTCGGCCCGGAGGCGCAAAAAGCCTCCCCGTCCAGCGACTGGCCGGATAAAAGCCAATAACCTCCAGCACAGCTGGAGGTTTGAATAGGAACCGCTCGAAGCGGTTTGGGTCACTTGGACCTGTCAAACAGGCTGAGTTCGTCTGGCCGCTTGTCTTCACTTTCCTGATTGCGGATATAGGCGCGGATCACTTTCTCGTCTGCACCTACGGTTGAAACAAAGTAGCCTCTGGCCCAGAACTTGTGGCCAACGAAATTTTGTTTCTTGCCGGCTATGTTCTGTGCCACCCAGATCGAGCTTGCCTTTCAGGAACCCCACAACGCTTGCCACCGCAAGCTGGGGGGATCGAGATAAGCATGTGAACGTGATCCGACATCAGATGCCCTTCCACAATCTTGCAGTTCTTTTGGGCGGCAAGGCGATGAAACACATCTTTAAGCTCTTTGCGGATGGGACCAAAAAGAGCCTTCTTTCTGTATTTTGGCGTGAACACCACATGATATTTGCATTCCCATGTGCTGTGATTTAGATGATCTCTGATTTGCGTCATGTTGGTCTCCTGATCGTGCGTCGAGCGGTCGCCGTCAGGACGGCTTTTCCTGTGCTTCGAACGCGCGGGGCTGGCCGACTTTTGCGTCGCGCTCCCAATGGCGCAGCTTTCCGCAAGCCTTGAGGAAAGCGGCGATATCGTCGCGGCTTTTGAGCGCGAAAACGCCGTCATCGAGGTCGTCGGCGATGCCGGCCTTGTGGAACAAGGGCTCCGCCTCGGCCGTACAGGCGATGAATTTGCAGTGAGCGAAGGCGTCTGAAACGAAGTCTTTCGCCGCCGGGTTCTTCGCCAGCGCATCGACGCCCTTCGCCGAGGGGAGCACCGCGACGGCGTCATAGAGGACCGACGGCGCCCCGTCGATCTTCTCATCGCCCGCGATCCAGGAGTCGTCGCTCGCCTTCACCCCGCCAACCTCGGGCGCGATGATTTCGACCATTGCGTCTGCGCCATCGAATTCCGAAATCAGGGCGCGAACGAGTTCGGCGCTCACGCCATCGGTGACGAGAACGCCCAGCTTGCGACCTTCGAAACGTTCGGGGCCGTTGCGCAAGATGCTCAACGCGGACAACTCTTTAAGGTCTGTGCGGGTCGGTTTTGCGGCGTCGGCGGGTTTCGGCTGCTCCTCAAGGCGCAAACCGCGCGCGACCGATCGCGCCAATCCGCCGTCGATATTGAGAAGGTGCGACACCATGCGCGAGCGAATGGAAGGCTCCTTCACCTTGCTCAGCTCGAAAATCAGCGCGCCCGCGATATGGCGCTGCTCGATGCCGGTCTGGCTCATATAGAACTGCCGGGCCTGGCTGTAATGATCGGCGAAGCTTTCGGGCCGGATGCGCTCCTTTTTGCCCTCGACCTCGGCCGGGAAGGAGCGGAAGCCTTTTTGCGGGTTTTCGCGCGGGCCGCTTTCCTTGCCGCTCCATGAGTTCGGCTCGTAGTTCACCCGGCCTTTGGGGTTGCTGGACGCCATGTGCCCATCCTGCTGGAAGGTCGCGAAGGGGCATTTCGGCGCGTTGACGGGGAGATTGGTAAAGTTCGGCGAGCCGAGGCGCTTCACCTGCGTGTCGAGATAGGAGAAGTTGCGGCCCTGCAAGAGCGGGTCGTTCGTGAAGTCGACGCCGGGCACGATGTTCTGCGTGCAGAACGCGACCTGCTCCGTTTCGGCGAAGAAGTTGTCGACGCAGCGATCCAGCACCAGCCGGCCCACGCGGCGGACGGGAACCTGCTCCTCGGGGATGATCTTGGTGGCGTCAAGCACGTCGAAGTCGAACTTGTCGGCGAAGTCCTGGTCGAAGAGCTGCAAGCCAAGCTCCCACTCGGGGTAAGCGCCTGACTGGATGGCGTTCCACAGGTCGCGGCGGTGGTAATCCGGATCCGCGCCGTTGATCTTAAGAGCCTCGTTCCAGAGGACAGACTGGAGGCCGAGCTTAGGCTTCCAATGGAACTTGACGTAGGTCGATTTGCCGTGCCGGTTGATGAGCCGGAAGGTGTGAACGCCGAAACCTTCCATGAATCGGAGCGAGCGGGGAATCGCGCGGTCGGACATGGCCCACATGATCATGTGCATGCTTTCGGGCGTCAGCGATATGAAATCCCAGAAATTATCGTGCGCTGTCGCCGCCTGGGGAAAGCCGCGGTCGGGCTCCTGCTTGACTGCGTGAATGAGGTCCGGAAACTTGATGGCGTCTTGGATGAAGAAGACCGGGATGTTGTTGCCGACGATGTCCCAGTTGCCTTCTTTCGTGTAGAGCTTGACCGCGAAGCCGCGCACGTCGCGGGGAAGGTCCGCCGAGCCTTTGTTGCCGGCGACCGTCGAAAAGCGGACGAAGGCCGGCGTCTTCTCGCCAGCGCGCTGAAAGATGTCGGCGCGGGTAATGTCCGATAAGGAGTCATGGGTTTCGAAATAGCCGTGAGCGCCGAAGCCGCGAGCATGGACGACGCGCTCGGGGATGCGCTCGTGGTCGAAATGGAAGATTTCTCGCGGAAATGGAAGTCTTCCAGCGCGGCCGGCCCCCTGGTCCCGACCCGAAGCGTGTTCTGGTCGTCGGCGACCGGAATGCCCTGCTGTGTCGTGAGCGTCGGGCGTTCGTCGCCTGCGACCTGATGGGTTTCCCCGCCGTGACCCTGGTTTATCGTCTGATCTCCGAAATGGGCGGTCGCGTAACCGCCGTTTTCCGCGTTCCTTGTCATGGAATTTCCTCGTGGAGCGTTGGCTGTGAAGGAGGGCGTCAGCCCGCGCCTTGGGGCGTCGCCGGGCGCGCTATTTCCTTTGCAGAACCGTCCCCGAAAGCCGTTGTTCCTCAGCCGAATGCTTCGCCAAACGCCGAGCGACTGTCTCAAGTGGAGGACGCAAGATGCGCCAACTCACCCGGAACGGTACCGCCGCAGCATCCGGGATCGTAAAGTCGCTTCGATTTGTAACGGTCCCGACATGCGCAAAGGCGTATTTCGAGCGACGAGCGCTAAGCGGGAGCGGCGGGAGCATTGCGCTTGCGCCGCGGCGAAGACTTAGACGAATGAGTTCTGTTCGCCTCATCTGAAGATGCGATAAGATGCGCCGATGGCCAATATCTCGTTGCGTCAGCTCCGTTATTTCGATGCGCTCGCCCAGTCCTTGCATTTTGGGCGCGCGGCCGAGCAATGCGCCGTGACGCAGCCAGCCTTGTCGATGCAAATTCAGGAGCTCGAAAAAGAGATCGGCATCATGCTCATAGAGCGGACGCGGTCCGGCGCAAAGCTCACGCCCGAAGGCGAGGAGGTTGCGCGCCGCGTCGCCTCGATCCTCGCCGGCATCCGCGACCTTGCCGACTATGCCCGCCACAGCGCCGGCGTTCTCGCCGGACGGCTGCAGCTTGGCGTCATTCCCACCATCGCGCCTTATGTGCTGCCGAGGCTTTTGCCTGCGCTGCGGGCCGCGCATCCCGGCCTCGATCTGCATTTGCGCGAAACGCTGACGCGGTATCTGGTCGAGGATCTTGTCGCGGGACGTCTCGACGCGCTTCTTTTGGCTTTGCCTGTCGAGCATCCCGACATCGAGACGCTGGTTCTTTTCGAGGACGCTTTCGTGCTTGCGCTGCCAGCGTCGCGCGGCGCGCCCGCCGGCACGATAGCGACGCCTGAGCTTTTCGAAAACGACCGCCTGCTGCTCCTTGAGGAGGGCCATTGCCTCAGGGATCAGGCGCTGAGCTTCTGCGACCTCAAGCAGGTTGAAAACCTCGACACTTTTGGCACGACAAGCCTCTCCACCATCGTGCAGATGGTCGCAAACGGCCTCGGCGTCACGCTTCTCCCGCGCATCAGCCTCGACATCGAGGCGCGATGGGGCGACGTACAGCTTTTGCCGTTCGCCCCGCCCGAGCCGCGTCGCAAGATCGGGCTGGCCTGGCGGCAATCCTCGCCGAGGAAGCGCGACTTCATAGAACTCGGCCAAATCATCGAGCGGCTCCATGAAGAAAGCGCCTAAGCGCCCCGCTAGTTACCGATTTTTCGGCGTTTCGTGATAGCCTGCCAAGTTGACGCCGATCCCTGGGGGTTTTTATGTTTAAAGTGTTTGCTATCGCGCTTGTCTTGTTCGCCACGTCAACCGCCGCTTCGGCAGGGTGCATCGTCACCGATCCGAGAGGGGCGCCCCTCCATATAAGAAAAGCTCCGAACGGCAAGATCATAGGAACGCTCAAGAACGGAGCCTCCGTCGAGTTCCTGAGCACGGCGTATGATCGCAACGGAAAGGTTTGGGCCGATATCGGGGTCGGCTGGGTCAATCGGGAGTTCGTCGACTGCTACGCGACGGTCTCGCGATCTTGATTGGCGCTCAAGAGCGGGTTTGCCCAATCTAATTGAAGGATGAAACTTTACGCGCGGCAGGGCGACGACGCGGGCAAGCAAAGAGCCTTGCTCTAAAAGTCCAGATTGCGTCCCCTTTTTGCCACAGTTTCGGCATAAAGCCTAAGCGCGTTAACAATGCGTGTTTGAGGACTGAGGGCATGGGTGAGCCGGTCGACTTCAACGGCATTCAATATTCCCCGATCACCTTCGAGGAATTTGCAAGCCATACGAAATATTCTCTCTTCGGCGTGCCGCGCTACCGCTGGTCGGACAAGCCGGTCGTGATTCTCGCGACCTTCAGCACCCGCAACCTTGGTTTCACCCGCAAAGATTTCGCCAGATTCGACAAGCAGATGGGCGCCTTCGCCTATCTGAAGCCGCCGAGCGGCGGCGAAGCCGGCCCGGCCATGTCGCTGGGGGCCGCCTTCGACGACGCAGCCTGGAGCAAGTGCAAGACGCTCTGGCAGGTCTACCGCACGAGCACGGCGGGCGCCGAAGACTCGATCCCGCGCTTTTTCTTCTTCGGCACAATCTTCTTCGACAGGGGCGTCTTCCGCTCGCACTACCTCGCGCTCGATACGATCCTGTTCGCCAACAGCCACGCGGCCGACCCGGTGCTCCCCCATCATTCGAGCCTCCCGGAGCTGAAAGCGGGGCGGGACGACGACGGAGAGGGGCGGCCCATCTCCATCAAGAAGGTCGATCCCTTCGCCCTCGACCCGGGGATATAAGGTTCAACGCAAGGCCTTCGCCGATAGGGGGAGGTAGTGACGGTGTTGCCGCCCCTCCCTCTGGGCTGTGCGCGCGGTTTTCCCCGCATACGTCTCTTCAGTGGCGGTACAGCGCCTTGCGGCGCACTGCTGAGCCGCTCGGCAAGCGTTTCGCCCAAGCGCCATAGCCCAGAATGCACATGCGAGGCGCGACGCCGCCATTCTCTTCGCTCATGTCCGCTCCAACCAAGCCCGCTCTATGAATCGCCGCTTCCAGGCAGCCATTGCCGGTTTGGCCAACGTTCAGTCCCCTCACCCGGGCGCTTCGCGGCCACCCTCTCCCACAAGGGGAAAGTTGGCGCCGACGTTCCTTCTCCCATCGCACCCGCTTACGGATGCAGTTTCGTGGAGCAGCAATCTCGCCAAGGCAAGGTTGCGCGGGAGAAGGACAGGATGAGGGAGATTCCCTGGGGGAGCCAGGGACTTGTGTTTGGTACAGCCTGAGGCAAGTTCGCTAAAGCACGTGCGGCAAATGGAGCCGAAACTCGCCCTGGGCTCTACTGGCCGCAGTGGAAGTTTCATCCCTTCTTTATTTCCACAGAACGGGAATCGCGCTTGAATAACTCACCAAATGCCGTTTTAGAATACGCGCTTTTTACAATCTATGATTGTAAACCATCTGGAGGATTGCCCACTTTGTGTAGAACAAACTAGCAGTTTATTGTTTCTCGGAATAATTTGCTTGTTTTTACGTTTCACTATCAGCTTTGTGGAGGGGGGCTCTACTTAGAGTTAGAAAGTTGATTCGAGTAGGGTAGTTACTTTTGACAGGATTGGCAGGCGTCTCCTGTAACTATATAGAAGCTCGAATAAAGGGTGTTCGCATGTCATAAACTTACCATGATTGGAACATTATTTATGTATGCTTGGTGAGGAACTCATGACAAGCAATGACCGAGATGAAATAGAAAGCCAGCATGCGGCAAAATCTCTGCCGACAAGAACGGCGGAAAAAAGCCTCACGCTCGATGCATATCTGCGCAATAGTCTCCAAGAGCTGAATGAGTTCGTTCCAAAAGCGATGGGGGTTGTGGTTGCATCGAAGCTAGGAAAACCACCCATGCCTGGTCTTGATTATCGAGATGAGAATTCGTTCAGGCCTCCGGCCACATGGAGCCAAAGCTACGAAACGGGCTCGGCTCCTGTAAAACGGCAGAAGAAGATCTTTCCATCCATCCTTCCTTACTTAGCGGTCGCTATTATTTGTGGCGCGGGATCGGGAGGCGTGTTGCTTTACTTCCTGTTGCATTTCGCCGCGCCTCACGCGGATGTTGGGGGCGCTCATTCGGCCGCGCCTGCGATCGTGTATGACGAAGCTGCGGTTGGCTCGCCCCTGCAGCAAACGCCCTCCTTGAAGTCCCCGTCGAGAGCAGCATTGTCGTTCTCGGGCGCTGAAGAGCAAAGCGATCCGACCGAGGATGCGAACGGTCAGTCTCGTTCGTCAGCGTCGGACGGGAAAGCTGCGGAAGCAAGCAGCGCCGCGGGTTTCTCGCCTTTCGCAGATTCTGGTGGGAAGGAAGCCGGCGTCAGGGAGGCAAGCACAGCGAGCAAGACAGCCGTCCCTCCTCCCGTGGTGGAGGCTCCGCCCGCATTCGCCGCCGCTCCGCAAGAACTTCGGGGAGCGAAATCTTCTGATAGCGAGAAACGGGATGCACAGTTCCCGAAACTCCCCGCAGATCAGGAAGACAAGATGCTGAAGCGGGCGTCCGGCCTGCTTAAGGAGAATGACATCGCAGGGGCGCGCCTGATTTTCCAGTATCTCGCGAACCATGGCAGCCCCAAGGGCGCTTTCGCTTTGGCGGAAACTTACGATCCGAAAAAGTGGGCCGGGCGCCGCGTCGCCGGGATGACGCCAGACGCCGACGCGGCTCGCGGCTGGTATGAGCGCGCGGCCGAGCTCGGAAGCAAGGAAGCCGCCTCCGCCCTGCACAAAGAGAAACCCTGAACGGCGGCGAGGCTAAAAGCAAAATTCATTGAGGGCATCATGAGACATTCAATCCATAACCTTGCAAGATTCGAAGTCGCTCATTGGCTGGCCGGCGTTTTCGTGGGCATGCTTTGCCTACTCGCCGGACTGAGCGCGGCGTCCGCACAGTTAAAGACCCAGACCACGACCAATGAACCGAAGAAACAGACCGCGACCTACGATCAAAAGAGGAAAGAGGCCAACGACATTTCGGTGGCGATTATTGTTTCGGGGCTTCAATGCACCTGCGCTCGCTTCGCCGAAGACATGCGCAACGTCGTCAATGATCTAAGGCCCGACGGAAATCCGCGTCTTGCCCGTACTCGGCGTCGGAGGCCTACAGAATCTCAAAGATGTCCTATTCCTGAAAGGGATGGATATGGGCATCGTGGACCAGGATAATCTTGCTCTGCTCAAACAGCGTGACCCGCGCCTTTACGCTGACATCGAGCAGCGCGTGCAATACATCACCAAACTCTACAACGCTGAGCTTCATGTGCTTGCTCGAAGCGGTGTCAAATCTCTCCTCGACCTGAAGGGCAAGAAGGTCAATTTCAACGTCAAGGAGCATCAGACGGAGGTGACCGGCGACCACCTCTTTGCGACACTGGGCATCCCTGTCGAAAAAACGAACTACGACAATGACGAAGCTATCCGTCGGCTCAAGAATGGCGAGCTTGCGGCCATGATGATCGTCTCCGGTGCTCCCCAGGCCGGGCTCGCCGCCATCAAGAAGGAAGACGGACTTCATCTTGTTTCCGTCGATCAGGATAGTCTGCCGGGCGTCGATTTTACGCCTGTGCTCGCGGAATACCTCCCGGCTGAGTTCACGAGTAAGACCTATCCCAATCTCGTGCCGGAGGGGACATTGGTTCCGACCATCGCCAACCGCGCTTTGCTTGTCACCTATGCTTGGCCGGAAGGCTCTTCGCGTTACAACAGGATCGCGCGGTTCGTGAACGACTTCTTCGGCAAGATCGATGAGTTCCACTCCTCCGCCAGGCACCCGAAATGGAAGGAAGTCAATCTGTCCGCCGACATTCCCGGCTGGACGAGGTTCAGGCCTGCCGCCCGTTGGCTTGCGGCGCATCAGAACACGGCGCGGCTTGGCGGCGAACTCGGCAAGGATCAGCCGGAGGAGCTTGAGCAGTCCATCACCGGCATGCTCGCCAATGCAAATGACCTGAGCCCAAGCGAAAAACAGGCGTTGTTCAATCGCATAAGGCAGTATCTGGATATCAATCAAAGGGCGCACTAAAATATAGATCAGAAATTAGCGCAATGCCCCTGTAACGCCTGGTGCTCCGGCCTGATTATCATGCGATGTCGCGGGCTATATCAGACTTCTACGAAAGGAAACATTATCCAGCCGAAACTGGGTAAGCGTGATGGGTTTGTCGCATGTCTAAGAAATCCGGCTTCATATCTCGACGTAAGCTTCTGAAGGTGGGGCGCGACGCCGCGATGCTTTATGGCGCAACGCGGGTCCTTCCTGTACAGGCCGCGGACGGCGTCGTCACCCTGCCGTTCGACAATGGTGAACGCGCTCTTGTCAGCTATCCGCAGAAACGGCCGCTCATCAGGCTCACGACACGGCCGCCTCAGCTCGAAACGCCCTTCGCCGTTTTCAACGAATCGGTGCTGACCCCAAACGATGCGTTCTTCGTCCGCTATCACCTAGCCCAGGCTCCGGCTCTGATCGACCCCGAGACGTTCCGTCTGGAGGTGAAAGGCAAGGTCAACACGCCGCTCTCGCTGACGCTCCAGGATCTCAAATGGTTCCAGCCGGTCGAAGTGGTGGCGGTAAATCAATGCTCCGGCAACAGCCGCGGTTTTTCCAATCCGCGGGTTATTGGGGGGCAGCTTGGCAATGGGGCCATGGGAAACGCCCGTTGGAAGGGCGTATCCCTGAAGGCCATACTCGACAAAGCCGGCGTTCAGGAAGGCGCGAAGCAAGTGCTCTTCAACGGCGCGGATCTGCCCTCCGCCGAAACGACGCCCGACTTCATCAAGGCGCTAGATATCGACCAAGCCCGCGACGGCGAAGTCATGTTGGCCTATTCAATGAACGACGCCGACCTGCCGATCCTCAATGGCTACCCGCTTCGCCTCGTCGTTCCCGGCTATTACGGAACCTATTGGGTGAAGCACGTCAACGAAGTGACGGTCATCGACAACGTGTTCGACGGCTTCTGGATGAAAACGGCCTACAAGATCCCGAACAATCAGTGCGCCTGCGTCGCGCCTGGGACAAAGCCTGCGGCGACTGTGCCCATTACGCGAATGAATGTCCGCTCGTTCATTACAACCCATTCCGAAGGCGCAAAGGCACCCGCGGGCGAGCCTTTCAAAATCGGAGGCATCGCGTTTGACGGCGGCTACGGCATTACGGAGGTTTTCGTTTCCGCCGATGACGGCAAGAACTGGCGCGGCGCGAAGCTCGGAGCCGACCTCGGCAAGTATTCGTTCAGGTCGTGGTCGGCAAGGATCGTGCTCGACAGGGGCAGCCATGTGCTCGCGGTTAGAGCGATCAATCGCATCGGCCAATCGCAGCCGCTTGAGCCTTTATGGAATCCGGCGGGATACATGCGCAACGCCATCGAAAAAGTGAAAATCGTCGCAAGCTAGAACAGCTTATCCGCATCCGGTGGACGCGGATAAGCTGCTTCACTTTGAAGTCGATGAACTTTTCCGCCTTTGGTCGATTCCGATCAAGGGCAGGTCGATCTAGGAGTCGGGACCATGAAAGTCAGAGCGATCGCCGCCGCCGTCTTCGGCGCGCTTCTTGTCGGCATGACGCACGCGGAAGGCGCGCCGCCCACCTACAAAGCGCCTGAGGAAACCGCGGCTCTGAAGCCTGGACCCAACGTCAAGGTCGCCGAAGAGTATTGCGGCGTTTGCCACTCCTACGAATACATCCTGACGCAGCCCAGAGGCGCCGGCTTCGGACGGGAGTTCTGGCAGGCGGAAGTCGCCAAGATGATCAAGGTTTTCGGCGCTCCGATCAAGGAGGCGGATGCAACCGCGATCGTCGATTATCTCGCCAGCGCCAACAAATAGCCCATGCTTGGCCCGCAAAGGCGCGGGCGATTCGCGCTTCCGATCATGCGCCCCTGCGCCGCGTCGCCCAAGGAAGGGCCGCGATACGCTTCCAGGTCTCAGGCTCGAGACCCTCGATCCAGGAAAGAAGGCGTCCAAGCCTGTTCAAACCGATTCGCCCGCGAAGTCGAAAAGGCGTCCAAGAAAGCGGCCGCCAAGATCTGAACATAAATATTTTTGAACGATTCTTAGGCTAACGGCGCAGAAAATGTAATAAATGCTTGGCGCCAATGCTGACATTCGATCAATTTTTTAAGGTCGCGATGCTGCATTCCTGCAACAGCACAACTTAGAATAACTGCATAGGCATGTGCTCAACTCGAGGCGCGTGGCGCGACGCCTGCTTCGCTTATAGAGAAACTGTATAGTTGAGCTGTATAGTTTGTATGAATTTCTTGCGGGAAAACGTCTCTTACTAACCTCGCGGAAAGAGTTGAATACTGAAACGCCTCTCCTAGCGGAGAGGCCTATGACTACTCGTAATTTTATATCGCTTCGTCAAGTATATCCGGCTCGAGGGGCGCCGGGGATGCTTCGCGCATAAACGGAGGAAATATATGATCGCATTCATTCGATCGGTCGGCATCGCCGCCATGCTCGTAGCCGGGCTGACAGCGGCCCAGGCTCAAATGCCCGCTGGACAAAATCGTCCAGCCACAGTTCCGGAAGGCTACATCATCACGCCATTCGGCTACTTCCATTCAACCTGCGTCGTAAAGCTCGGCGAAGGCGATGAATTGAAGCCGGATAACAAACTTATCCAGCACCCGAATGGAAGCACTGTGAAGATGCACGAGTGCGCCTTTCCCCATTTCAGAGGCGATGGACAAAAGGTCGTCGCGGATGAAAAGCAGGTCAAGGACCCCAACATCAGCCACGCCTGGGTCGAAATCTGCGAGCGTCACCACCACGACCTCATTTGGCGAACTCTTCGCCCAATGGAGCGTCCCTCCGACGCCTGTCTCGAAGGACGGCCAGACCCTGTACTATTTCCCAGGCCTGGAAGATGCCAGCCACGTTGTGACCATCCTTCAGCCGGTGTTGGGCTGGAACTCCGATTACTCCAATGCGTGGGGCATCGCCAGCTGGAACTGCTGCGTTACCGGCACGGTCTACGAGGCGCCTCCGCAGCATGCCAATCCCGGAGACACCATCCTCGGCTATATATTCAACAACTGCGCCAAGGGAACAAAGACCTGCACCACTTGGAATATCGTGACCTGGGACTTGCAGAACGGGAAATTCTCCCAGCTGCTCAGAACCTCGAATTTCAAGCAAACCTTCAATTGGGCCTTTGGCGGCGCGGTGGAAGTCTATAATATCAAGCAGTGCAGCGATTACCCCTCAAACGGCAACTACTGGGGCAGCAATGCAATCTCTTTCAATGAGATAGGCCTCTACGACTACAACCTTGCCCGTATCGCCAATCCGAACTGGTCCATCGCCGTAACTCCGGGATTGGCGCCACAATGCAGTTACGGCGGATCAAAGCCGAATCAAGTGATCCTCAATTACTGATTGGCGTTGCTTCAAATAAAAACCCCGCCGGGGACGGCGGATTTTACGGCGGCTGCGCACGGCGCAGCCGCCCCTGTTCTCAGGTTGCTAACAGCCGTGAACCGCCAGACAGCGGAAGAAGCGCGGTCCACGCGCGGGCCAGCGGTAGGTGCATACACGCCGCCAGTGGGCGCAGCGGCTCCACTGCACCTGTGTGAGGAGACCGGACTCAGTTTGTGCGGCGGCGGCTGGAACGGCGTTCAAGGGGGCCGACTGGGACGGAAGCGCGCAAAAAGCGAGCGGCGCCATTACTGCCGCCAATGTCGCGAAGCGTTTCATGAGCGAGACTCCTCAGTTTGGTTTTTTTTCAAAGCGACGGGAGAGTGAGCGGGCGACGATTAACGCGAGATGAATGTAATCGACAAGTCGTAAGCTCAACTTCCCGAGTGTAACATCCACGCCAGCAATCCGCCCGGGCGGCGGAACTTTCCATCCATACATTCCTTCGATCAGCATGCCGGTTCCGCGGAGAGCGCGCATCCGGCGTTTTTGTCGAGGACGTCGCCATGGTTTTTCCGATCGGAACTGAAGCAAGCGAGCGCGGCGCCACGCCGATAACCACCTACGCTCTGATCATCGCAAATGTTCTGGTCTTTCTCGCCGAGCTTAGTCAGGGCGAGGGCTTCGTGCGCCACTGGGCGTTCGTTCCGCGCCAGTTCTTCGCCGATCCGATTGGCCGCTTTCCGACGCTCATCACAGCCATGTTCCTGCATGGCGGCTGGCTGCACCTCCTCGGCAACATGGCCTATCTCTGGACCTTCGGCGACAATGTGGAGGACGATTTCGGCCATCTGGGCTTTCTCATCTTCTACCTTTTTGCGGGTATCGCCGCCATTCTCGCCCAGGGCGCCTACATGCCCCGTTCGCCTTTGCCGCTTGTGGGGGCCTCCGGCGCCATTGCGGGCGTTCTCGGCGCCTATCTCCTGATGTTTCCGCGCGGCGCGGTGAGTTTCCTGACAAATCAGGGGATTGTGCGAGTTCCGGCGCTTATCGCCATCGGCGGCTGGATCGCGCTGCAAGTTTTGAGCGCCGGAAGCGAGATTGTCGCCCATCGTCCGCCGAGCATTGGCGGCATCGCCTATGTCGCTCATATCGGGGGGTTTATCGCGGGGATGCTCCTGTCGGTCCTCTTCAGGAGCCGGCCAAGGACCATCGCCTGAAAGGGATGAGCGGGATCATGACAGCATTCGGCGGATGTCGTGCTTTCGACCATCAAGGACGTGATGCTTCAGGACAGCGCCGACATGCGCGAAAATGAGCACGTAGAAAAGCGTGGGAAGGATGAGGTCGTGCGCCGTCGCGGCGAGCAAGGCCCCGCTCTTGCCGGGATCGACAGGAGAACTCAGCGCCCATCCGTAAAACTCAATCGCCTTGCCGCCGTGAGCGCTGATGAGAAAGCCGCTGAGAGGAAACGCCAGAATCAGGACGTAAAGCCCTATATGCACGGCGCGGGCGAGACGGCGTTCCATCGGCGTCGAATTGGGGGAAGGGGAGGGTGGCGGGCTGATCACAAGCCACAGCAGGCGAAGGGCCGCCACGGCGAGCACAGTGAGGCCGAGGGACTGATGGGCGGCGAGGTAATCAGGCAGATCGGGCGACCCGGCCTTCAGGACCGAGACGAACAAACCCATCGGCACGAGGCAAAGGACAAGCGTCGCCGTGATCCAATGCGCATAGCGCGAAACCAGGCCGAAGACCGACGCGCTGTTGAGGGACGGCGCAGGTTTGACCGTGCGCCGCTTGAATTGGAGCCGCGCCGCCCAGAAAAGAAAACCGGCGGCTACCACAGCGAGAACGGCTTGGACGTTCAAGATCAGAGGCTTGAACGGGTCGAGCGGCGACGATGGAGGCGGCATGTCTCGAAACGTCCCGTCGAAGTCGGCCATGACGATCGACACAACGAGCATCACAAGCGCGAAGGCGGCGAACAGCGTGCCCGCAGCCCTGGCAAAGCGGTTCGCCGCATTGAGGCTCGCCGCCAGCGCGACGGCGAGGGCAAGGTAACTGAACGCCATGTCTGATCCGTGTTTTGCGGCGGCTCTTGTGCCGCCTGCAGCGCCAAATGTCTCGCGTTTCTACCACGCCTCGGCGCCCGCTGTAATATGGCTCGCCATCTGTCACGCCGCTTCTCCCATGGGCAAGCTTTCCCGATGTCCAGTCTTGGCATTGTGTCCGACGCAGCAAAATGGCGCCGCCAAGTGTAGGCGCCTTCCAGGCCAGCCCGTTTGCACGTCGTCAGGCTGTCCTGCCTCCAGTCTACGAAAGCGACCTTACTCGATCGATGCCATCGCTCCTTCTTCACGCGCTCACGGAGGAGTCAAGAACCAGCGACCGCGTTGACTCGCATCAAGCCGGTTGATAGATCTGGGGCATGACGCAATCGACTGAGGACAGGTTCGAAAAGGCTTATCGGGGCGAGGCTTCCGAGATGGGCGGGGGCGACCGCCCGCCGTGGAGCATCGGGGAGCCGCAGCCCGAGATCGCGGCCCTGATCGAAGAGGGCAAGTTCCACGGTGAGGTGCTCGACGCGGGCTGCGGAGAGGCGGCGGCATCGCTGTATCTGGCCGAGCGCGGGTTCACCACGGTCGGCCTGGATTTGTCGCCAACAGCCATCGACATGGCCCGCAAGGAGGCCGTCAGGCGGGGCTTGACCAACACGTTGTTCGAGGTCGCCGATATCACGTCGTTTACCGGTTATGACCGGCGCTTTGGGACCATCGTTGACAGCACGCTGTTTCACTCGATGCCCGTCGAGCACCGCGACGGATACCAACAGTCGATTGTGCGCGCCGCAGCTCCGGGAGCGTCTTACTTCGTTCTCGTCTTCGCCCGCAGCAAACCGCCGGAAGGGGAGCTGCCGAACCCCGTCACCGAAGATGAACTGCGCGAGGCGGTGTGCAAGTATTGGGTCATTGACGAGATCCGGCCGGCGCGCATCCACGCCAACGTACCAGAGAATGCCAGGGATGCCCTTGCGGCGCGCATCGGCGCCGACATTCGCGACGAGGGCGGCGGCCGAGCGTCGCTGGGCGCGTGGCTCCTGTCGGCTCATCTTGGTTGTTGACGATCTCGACGTGCTATACTGATCGGCCGCCGGCTCCGGTCTCCAAGTTTTACCCGCGCCGAGACCCTGCAGCGGCCGAAACTGGCCTCACGGCGGCGGGGCCGTTCACCGTGCTTGCGCTCGCCGCGCTGTTTTTCTTTGTGGCCGCGCCCGCACTCGCTTGGCGGGGCAGGTAAGCGGCCCGCTCCCTTTGGTTTACAATGGGTTGAAATTGGTTTCGTTTGGTAAAATGGGGTATAATCAAGTATATAACTAATAAAACTTCGTTATGCCGGAAAAGCGCCTCTTGCCCCGGACCGCGATCCGAAGCGCTTTATCCCGCATCGTTGTTGTTTGGGAAGATCGCGGATAAGCGCAAAGGCGCTTTCCGCGATGACGCCGAAGCGCATACGGAGTCATGGCCGGGCTTGACCAACCGCGGCTATTTGATCCTGAACCTGTTCTTAACGGCGAGCAGGCCGAGGAAAATAAGAACGGCGCTTATCGGGAACTGAAGCAGCGTCTCGACGAAGGTGACGCTGGGTGGAATGTGCGGCTGCTCCGCTGAGCCGGTATAGAGACATTCATAGGCTTGATTCACGCGCGCATCGCGGGTTCCCGCGAACAGCACGAGCCCATTCTTCACGGACAGGTAGAGCGCCTGAACAAACGCGCCGCCGCCATCGGCGCACCGGGCTTCGGCTCCTGCTAAAGCTCTGCTCCAGTAGAACGCTGCGAACCCGACAATGGTGGCGGCCCAGGCAATTGCGGGCTGGGCGATGGAGCGGCCGCAATCGGCAATGCCATCGTAAAGGACGCCGAGCCAGGCGCTCGGATGCCACCACTTGTCAACGCGCCACCGCCGCGATCTCAACTCGCCTTTGAAGGCTTTGTGCTCGCTCTCATAATCCGCACCCTGGATCGCCATGCGGCGGATCGCGCGATATTTGGGGATGAGGTCCGGGTCGCCGATCACAGCGGGCTCAGCGTCGGGCAACGGGAAGCTAACGCCGTCCAGATCCGGGGCTTGCTTGAAGTCAGCTTGGCAAAAGCTTGGTGCTTTCGAGAAACGCGCTGCGGTCAAGTTGAACACACGCTCGACCTTGATGGCTGTAAAGTCCGCATCTGCCTTCTTCTCGTCAGATCCGAATGTCGAATTACGAAATGTCGTGCTATTTGAGAAGGTAGCACTGCCGAACCGAGCGTCACCCGAGAAGGTGGCGCTGGCGAAATAGGCACCGCCCGAGAAAGTGGTGCGCTCGAACGTCGCGTTACCAGAGAAGGTAGCGTTGTCAAATGGGACGCCGAGTGTGAATGTGGCGGCGGCGAACCAAGCGTAGCCCGAGAAGGTGGCGCTGGCGAAATAAGCGCGGCCCAAGAATGCGGCGCTATGGAATAAGACTTCGCGTGAGAAGGTGGCTGTGTTGAACCGGGCGCGGCCTGAGAAGGCGGCGCTATCGAACATGGCACGGCCTGAGAAGGTGGCACTGTCGAACCAGGCATCGCCCGAGAAGGCGGTGCTGTAGAACGAGGCGTCGGCCGAGAAATTGGCGCAGTCAAATTTGGCGTCGCCTGAGAAGGCGGCGCGCGCAAACGAGGTATCGCCGGGAAAAACGAACCCTCTGAAATCGGCAACTCTACCCTCAATCACAATTGATTTGACAGGTAGGCTTTCATCTTTGTTGTCTTCTTCAGCTCCCCCGATGTCTTGAGTTCGTATTGTTTAAGAGAAAGAGGCAGCGGGAGAAGCTGACCTAAGCTTCGGCAAACCAAGTATCTGTTTCTGTGTTTTTCGCGAAGCTTTCGAGTGGAACCTTCCCGGGTTCCCATACACCCCTCTCCTTTAGTGCATTACGCTTGGCGAACATGTCATCTGCCCAGGCGTTCCAATGTTCTTTTGCGACCTCATGCGCGCCGTCTTCGTTCAAACCAAGCGCGCGCGCTTCGACGCGCTTCGCCTCGCACTCGATGAAGCGCTTGACTGTCCTTTCCCGAACCTCTTCTTCCCACCACATGCCCACGCCTCCAGCCGTCGTCCCGCGGGCTCAGCGCGAAGTGGAGCGCCGCCCGCGGGATCGTTCGAAGCCCGTCCTTTGTGATCCCGGGTCTGCACAGCGTCGCCGTGTTGTGCCCGGGATGACCAACGTTGCGTAAAGCTGTAGCTTAAAACTATTCACTTTTGGCAAACGGGAATGAAACTCTGAGCAGGAGCGCCCAACCGGCCAACGGATTGGCCGCTGCGCGTTTACAGGATTGTTGCAGAAGGTACACTGGCGTTTTTGGCGGGCGGATAAGCGCCTTTGGATCAAGCATCATTGAGTGGACGCACCCGCGCTCGCCTTGCGGGGGATAACTTATCCATCGATTGATTTGAAGACCGCTCTGGTCGCAGAATGCCTCTATGGCGAGACTCTTCCTTTCATACTGCCACGCTGATCGCTTGTTCGCTGCAAAGCTTGTGAGTTTTCTGGAAAGCGAAGGCCACGATATTTGGTGGGACAAGAAGGCAGAGGTTGGAGGTCGTTTCAGAGACGAGATCGAACAAAAAATCGTCGAAGCGGAGAAGCTTCTCGTAGTTTGGTTACGGAATTCTGTGAAGTCTGACTTTGTTCCCGATGAGGCAACCCGTGGGAGGGCTAAACTCGTCCCCTTGCGAATAGATGATGTTGACCTCCCGCTTGGATTCGGCGGGATCCACACCATCGACTTATGCGACTGGCCGAAACGCGCAGAGGAGGTGCTGGCGGCAGTCGGCGGTCCCGCACCGAGTGCAAAGAGCGGAATAATGGAATTTCTGGAGAAGCCGGTCCTCTCGAAGCTTGAACGTCTAATACTGATAAACCAATACGAGATACTTAGCTTGTTACAAGAAAAGCAAGCGAAGATCACCAGCTGATGATTAGAAAGCTCGAGCGGGGTTATACGCAGCGGCTGTTCATCTTTGAAGAGTATTTGAGCGATGAACTGCCAAACAGCATAGACCGCTTCGTATTCGAGGTTTTGGAGATGTTCCGAGCTATGACCTTTGGGTTTAAACAACTGCCAGATAAACAGGGTATTGACGAAGAGAAAATCAAGTTCCCAGGTTTCGATGGCAATTATGAAACAAAATACTTAGAATACACTCAGTACCTCTTGGACGACGAAGGCCTCTACGCGGAATTGCGCAGACAGGGGGGCTACAACTCACACTATCGGACACTCGACATGTACGATCAGATGCTGGATGCATGGCACAAGTCGTCGGCCCCACGAGAGTTAACTGCCGCAGATATCAGGCGCATTCTAGACGCTTGTTGATTACTGCTCGGCTTATGAGTTACTCGATTTTCCTAAGCCACTCTTGCAATCAGCCATAAAAATGACCATTATGACTATCGAAAAGAATTGAGGCGGCCATGGACGACATCTGGACGGTCGCGGAGGCGAAGGCGAAATTCAGCGAGGTGCTGGACCGCGCGCTGTCGGACGGCCCACAGACTATCACGCGCAACGGAAAGACAACCGCTGTCATCGTGTCGGCGGAGGAGTGGGCGCGCCGGGCGAATCGCGAAGGCACGCTCTTTGATTTTTTCGCGAACTCGCCCTTGCGCGAGTATGGGGTTGAGATCGAGCGCCTCAAGGAAGTCGCGACGCCGCCCGACCTATGAGCTTCCTCCTCGACACGAACGTCGTTTCGGAACCGATAAAGCCAAGGCCCGATCCCGGCTTGGCCTCGTGGCTCGCCTCGGTCGATGAAGACCGGACTTTCCTGAGCGCGGTTACGCTCGCGGAAATCGCCTTCGGGATCGAGCGGCGCGAAACGGGCGAGCGGCGCGCAAAGCTTGAACGCTGGCTGCACGGGGATCTCAAAGCCCGTTTCGCCGGAAGAATTTTGCCAGTCGACGAAGCCACTGCCGAGGCGTGGGGGAAAGTGGTCGCGGCGCGCGCAGCGCTGGGCCGGCCTATCAGCCTCATGGATGGCTTCATCGCGGCCACGGCTCTTGTATCCGGCCTCACGCTCGTCACCCGAAACACCGCCGATTTCGAGAACACGGTCCCCGCTCTCCTCAATCCGTGGCGAGGCGCGCAACAATAGCAGACGCCCGCGCCGCTTCTTAACCCTTGGCGCAAAAGCCGAAGATAGCCGCCCCCGCGCCAATTGGAGCCCTAGCGCGCTCTCGCGTTTTTCTCTATGAAGACGCTTTAAGATCCGGCGCCCCACCCCTGGAGAAACATCCATGACCGACATGCGCGAGGCGAGGCACATCACCTTTCCGGTGAAGGTTGGCGGAGTGACCGTCGGCGGGGGCGCGCCTATCGTGGTGCAGTCGATGACGAACACCGACACGGCGGATTTGGACGCCACCGTGAAGCAGGTCGCCGCGCTTGCCCAGGCGGGCTCGGAGTTAGTGCGCATCACGGTGGACCGCGAAGAGGCCGCCGCCGCCGTGCCGCACATCCGCGACAGACTTCTCGCGATGGGCATCGACGCGCCGCTCGTCGGCGACTTCCACTATATCGGCCACAAGCTCTTGGCGGCGTATCCGGCCTGCGCCGAGGCGCTCGCGAAATACCGCATCAACCCCGGCAATGTCGGCTTCCGCGACAAGCGCGACAAGCAGTTCTCCGACATCATCGAGATCGCGCTGAAGCACGACAAGCCCGTGCGCATCGGCGTGAACTGGGGCAGCCTCGACCAGGAGCTGCTCGCCCGCATGATGGATGACAACGCGAAGAGCGCAAAGCCGCGCGAGGGGCGCGAGGTGCTGCACGAGGCCATCGTGCATTCCGCCACCGCCAGCGCGGAGCTTGCGGTGAGCCACGGCATGGGCGCGGACAAGATCATCCTGTCGGCCAAGGCCAGCGCGGTCCAGGACCTCATCAGCATTTACGCCTTGCTGGCGTCGCGCTGCAATTATGCGCTGCATCTCGGGCTGACCGAGGCGGGCATGGGCACGAAAGGCGTCGTCGCGTCGTCGGCAGCGATGGGCATTCTCCTTCAAAGGGGCATTGGCGACACCATCCGCGTGTCGCTTACGCCGGAGCCGGGCGGCGCGCGCACCACGGAAGTCGAGGTCGCCCAGCAAATCCTGCAAACGATGGGCTTCCGCACTTTCGTGCCGATTGTGGCGTCGTGTCCCGGCTGCGGGCGCACCACGTCCACGCTGTTCCAGGAAATGGCGCGCGACATCCAGAACCATCTCCTCGCCAGGATGCCGGAATGGCGCAAAACGTATCCTGGCGTCGAGACGCTGAACGTGGCGGTGATGGGCTGCATCGTGAACGGGCCGGGCGAGTCGAAGCACGCCGATATCGGCATATCGCTGCCGGGCACGGGTAAGTCGCCGGCAGCCCCGGTGTTCATCGACGGGCATAAGGCCACAACCTTGCGCGGCCCCACGCTCGCGCAAGACTTCATGATTATGGTCGAGGATTACATCCAAAAGCGCTTCGGCCAGGGCGCCACGCAAACGCCGCTCCGCGCCGCGGAGTAAGTTTTGGTTCCAACCCCTCACCTGGGCGCCGCAGTTGCGCAGGCGCTGCAGCAACGCAACCTTGGAAATGTCCGCGAGGCCTGCAGACGCGGCATACACGCTTGTCGATTTCACGAGCCTCCTGCCGAGGAGGGAACAGGGACGCGGTTCTTCCGTTCGGCTCCGAAAGAGCAGAACTGGAGACAGAGATGGCTGATATCGCAGGAAAAAAGATAGCTATTCTGGCGACGCACGGCTTCGAGCAATCCGAGCTTGAGACGCCGTTGAAGAAGCTTCGGGAGGCGGGAGCGACCGTGGACGTGGTGTCGCCGGAGACGGGCGAGATCAAGGGATGGGACATGAAAGACTGGGGCGCCCTGTCAAAGTCGACAAGTCGCTCGGCGAAGTCAGCGCCGAGGATTATGACGCCATCGTGCTTCCGGGCGGACAACTCAACCCGGATTACCTTCGCGTCAATCAGCAGGCGATTTCGTTTATCAGGGACTTCTACTCAGCGGGAAAAACAGTCGCCGCCATTTGCCATGCGCCTTGGCTTCTGGTCGAGGCGGGCATCATTAGGGGCCACCGCGCCACGTCCTATAAATCGATCAAGACGGACGTCATCAACGCGGGCGGGCAGTGGCTCGATGAGGAGGTCGTCACCGATCAGGGCCTCATCACCAGCCGCCAGCCCTCGGACCTGGACGCGTTCTCTGCGAAAATCATAGAGGAAGTGAAGGAAGGCAAACACGAGCGCCGCTTCGCCGCCTGACGACCGCTTCGAGCAAGCTTCCCGCCTGTTGGCGAGGAAGCTTGCTTGCGTCAAAGCGCGGGCGACCGATCGGCGTGGAGATGTCAGCCGAGCCGGGCTGTCCCGCTCTTTCCGTCCTCACGGCGCCAGCGCACGAGAGTCGGGCTGACGCGATGCATCGTGAAGCAGTGCGTCGCCCCTGACATCCAGTTCTGCCAGCGAATGCAGAGCTTGTTATTGGACACCCACCAACGACCGCGGTCTCTTGTCGTCGACTTCTCCTTCGAGTACGGCAAGCTCAGTATAGCCGCTAACGCTGCCATTCTTCGAATAGCGGATAGGAATTTCGCCCATCGACGTGCTGATGTACACGGTCCGGCCCGAGACTGCGCTTTGCAGTGCAGGGCCCGTCAGGGCTTCTTCTCCCGCATGGGCCAATGTGAAGGGCGCCGCAGCGAACAGGAGAGGGAGGAGCTTACGCTTCATAGACAAATTCGGACTCGCCTTTTACAATTTAGAGCACACAAACCAAAAAGCGCGAGTGAAAGTCCGTTCGCGCTGCGCTGCAGCATGAGCGGAAACGTGTTTAAATTGTGGCGAACTGCCGTAGGTTGCATTTTTGCCGCGATCCAGGTGGCCGTTCGTCCTGGCGACGTTCCAGTGCGGGACGCGCGGGGAGGAGACGAGGGGCTCGCTCCCCGGCGCAGCCCAGGTCAGATGGTGCGTCCCCGCATCTCCTGGACGACAAGACAGCGGACGGGGCTGTCCTGTCCGAGGTAGAAGCCGAAATCGCCGTTGAACAGGGTTGAATGGGCAATGCTGCGGAAATCGGCGCTGGTGCTTTCGGCGCAGGTCTTCGCAGAGACGCTGATCGTCATCGACGCGACGCGGACGCCCTTGCAAGCGCTCGGCGTGGCCAGAACGTAGTTTCCGCCATTCACCAGAGAGACGTTGCATGCGCTCGCGGCGATCTTCTGAGGTTCGCTTCCCGTTGTCGAATTGTATAGAGAGGCGAAAGTCGTCCATGCTGCCTGCGCTTTATTAAATGCAGGCGCTTGCAGTTTCGATTTACTTGCAGATTGAATCAGAAAAACGCAAACCACCAGACTCATGATGAGAACGCTAAGTGTCCGATAGTGGGTATTTGACATGGTGATGCCCTTTATTTGGATTTTGGCGTGTAGTGCGGCGCAGTGATGGCCGGCGCTGAAAGAGATGCTTGATACTCGCATTAGGTGTATTGGATCCTGGTAAACCTATCCCTAATTGTGGCGGGAAGTTTCAGATTCGATCTGGGAGTGGCGCTTCGGTCACTCAAAGCGTTTCGGAAATCGGGGATGGGCTCGCGTTAACCTCCCAGTATGCCCCGCGGTTCATAGTCGGCGGCAGATGGGAGGCTATGAGATGAGAGGGCGGAAATCTCAGACCTTGCGCCAGATCATGCTCTTTGCGGCGGTCATCGGCATGATCGTCTATGTAGGCTCGGACGCTGTGCGTGGCCCGCATGGACTGGTCGCAAACCAGATGCTTCGCGCGAAGGTCGCCGCGATGAAAAAGGAGCTGGCGGCGATCAAAGCGCAGCGCGCCCGTCTGGAACGGGACGCGGATCTTCTCGGATCCAAGGCTGCAAGCCAGCCCGATCTTATCGATGAGGAAGCCCGCGCCCTTCTCGATTTCGCCCGCCCCACCGATATAGTCATCGTGAACGGCGAAAAGGCGCGATAGTTTCGCGGATGCGAGACGACCCCGTGGATAAGCTGCGGGAAAGGTCGTATTAGAAACCTGCGACTCTGGGTCGCAACGCTCCCGGGGTAAGTCATTCTCCTTTCATAAGGTGAAGGAAGCCAGCACATGCTCGACAATCCTCCTCCAGCGAAGATCCCGAAAGAGGCTCCGCCCGAACTCAGCAAAGAGGAAGAGCTGCGCGCCTATCGCGAGATGCTTCTTATCCGCCGCTTCGAGGAGAAAGCGGGGCAGCTCTACGGCATGGGCCAGGTTGGCGGCTTCTGCCATCTCTACATCGGGCAGGAAGCGGTGGTCGTCGGCATGCAGATGGCGATCAAGGAAGGCGATCAGGTCATCACGGCCTATCGCGATCACGGCCATATGCTGGTCTGCGGCATGGACCCAAAAGGCGTCATGGCGGAGCTGACCGGCAGGCGGGGCGGCTATTCCAAGGGGAAGGGCGGCTCCATGCACATGTTCTCCGTCGAGAAGGCGTTCTACGGCGGGCACGGCATTGTCGGCGCGCAGGTTCCGCTCGGCACGGGGTTGGCGTTCGCCAACAAATACAAGGGCGACGGTCATGTCTGCCTCACCTATTATGGCGATGGCGCCGCGAACCAGGGCCAAGTCTACGAGGCGTTCAACATGGCCTCTCTTTGGCGGCTCCCGGTCGTCTACGTCGTCGAGAACAACAAATACGGCATGGGCACGCGCGTCGATCGCGTGTCCGCCCAGGCCAATCTTTCGGCGCGCGGCTGCAGCTTCAATATTCCAGGCGAGCAAGTTGACGGCATGGATGTGCGCGCCGTGAAGGCAGCGGGCGAGAAGGCTGTCGCTTGGGCGCGGGAAGGCGAGGGGCCATTCATCCTTGAGATGCTGACCTACCGCTATCGCGGCCACTCCATGTCCGACCCCGCGAAATACCGCACGAAAGAGGAGGTCGAAAAGATGCGCCATGAGCGCGACCCCATCGAGCATGTGCGCGGCCGCCTTCTCGAAACGGGCCGGGCCAATGAGAACGAGCTGAAAGCCATAGACAAGGAAATCAGGGCCATTGTGAACGACGCGGCGGATTTCGCGCAGCGCGATTCCGAGCCCGATCCAGCCGAACTTTACACGGACGTGCTGCGATAACCATTTATGTCATGGCCGCGCTTAACCCGGCTCCTCAGATCGCCTGATGGTCGCATGACAGGGAGGATGAAATGCCGACACAAGTCCTGATGCCAGCCCTGTCGCCCACGATGGAGGAGGGCAAGCTCGCCAAGTGGGTGAAGGCCGAGGGCGATGAGGTTCGCTCAGGCGATGTCATCGCTGAAATCGAGACGGACAAGGCCACTATGGAGGTCGAGGCCGTCGACGAGGGCAAGCTCGGTAAGATTCTGGTTCCGGCCGGGACTGAAGGCGTGAAGGTCAATACGCCGATCGCTGTCATTGTCGCGGACGGCGAGGATGCAAACTTCGCCGGGGCGAATGGTGCGGAATACAACCCCTCACCCTGTCCCTCTCCCCCTGGGAGAGGGGACGCGGTTGGAACGGCTGCGGCTGGACTCCCGCTCCTAGGGGGAGAGGGCTGGGGTGAGGGGAGCAACCGCGCCGCCCTTGATGTCCGCGTGCGCGACACCGCCCCCGATCAACTTCCCGCCGGATACGACAGCGCCGCCGAAATTCCCGCGGGCGCGGAAATGGCGCAGATTACCATGCGCGAGGCTTTGCGCGACGCCATGGCGGAAGAAATGCGTCGCGACGGAAATGTTTTCGTCATGGGCGAGGAAGTTGCCGAATATCAGGGCGCGTACAAGGTCACGCAGGGCCTGCTCGACGAGTTCGGCCCGCGCCGCGTGGTGGATACGCCCATCACCGAGGCGGGCTTCGCGGGGCTTGGCGTCGGCGCGGCCTTTGGCGGGCTTCGTCCCATCGTGGAGTTCATGACCTTCAACTTCTCGATGCAGGCCATCGACCATATCCTCAACTCGGCGGCTAAAACGCTTTACATGTCGGGCGGTCAGATGGGCTGCCCCATTGTGTTCCGCGGGCCAAACGGCGCTGCGGCGCGCGTGGCGGCCCAGCATAGCCAGGATTTCTCCGCCTGGTACGCGCATGTGCCGGGGCTGAAGGTGATCGCGCCTTCGACGCCCGCTGACGCCAAGGGGCTTCTCAAAGCCGCTATTCGCGATCCGAACCCGGTCGTATTTCTGGAGAACGAAATTCTCTATGGCGCGGCAGGGCTCGTGCCAAAGGTCGAAGACTGGCTGGTTCCCATCGGCAAGGCGAAGGTGGCGCGGCCCGGCAAGGACGTGACCATCGTCTCGTGGGCGCGCGGCATGGTGCATGCCCTTGAAGCAGCGAAAGAACTGGAAGCGGAGGGGATCGACGCTGAGGTCATCGATTTGCGTACGCTCCGGCCGCTCGACATCGAGACGGTGCTGGCCTCCGTCCGAAAGACCAACCGCATTGTAACGGTCGAGGAAGCATGGCCGGCATGCTCGGTCGGCTCGGAGATCTGCGCTCAAGTTGTTCAGCACGCCTTCGATTATCTCGACGCTCCGCCCACGAAGGTTTCCGGCGCCGATGTGCCGATGCCCTATGCGGCGAACCTCGAAAAGCTGGCGCTGCCCAATACCGCGCGCGTCATCGCCGCCGCGAAAGCCGTCTGCTACCGGACTTAGGCGCCAAGCCATGCAGAAGCAATCGCCCTGGACGCAATATGGCGACGGCCACGCAGCCGATTACGACGCGGATGGCAAGACCTATCTCGTGATCGTTACGGACGCCTATCTCAACACGCGCTATCGCATGAGCGCGGATCGCCCTGTCGACCGCAAGTGCCTCATCGAAGACCTTGAGGATGAAATCGCCTATCTGGCGCAGACGAAGCTTGCAGGCGGCGGCCAGTTCCAGCCGCTTGGGCGCCGCGCGCCGCAAATCGTTATCGACGCCAAGGACGCCTAAATTCGCCGAAGCCGGCCGCCCGGCGCTTGTCTCAAGGATTAGACCATGCCCACCCCAATCCTCATGCCCGCGCTGTCGCCCACCATGGAGCAGGGCAAGCTTTCCAGGTGGCTGAAAAAGGAAGGCGATCACGTCGCTTCGGGCGACGCCATCGCCGAGATTGAGACCGACAAGGCGACGATGGAGGTCGAGGCGGTCGACGAGGGCGTCATCGGCAAGATCATGATCCCGGAGGGGACGGAAGGCGTGCCCGTCAACACGCCGATTGCGGTGCTCTTGGCGGAAGGCGAGGACGCTTCCGCCATCTCAGATGGAAGAAGCCCCTCACCCCAGCCCTCTCCCAGCAAGCACGCCTTGGCGAGCTTGCCTTCAAATGATGCCGTACCCGCAAGCGGGTACGGCGGGAGAGGGAACGCCATTGCAACAGCCGCGCCCGGACTCCCTCTCCCAGCGGGAGAGGGCCGGGGTGAGGGGGAAGCCGTTCATAACAAATCAAACGGCCACAGCCGCATTTTCGCCTCGCCGCTGGCTCGAAGGCTGGCGGCCCAAGCAGGCATAGACCTATCCCGGATTCGCGGATCGGGGCCGCATGGGCGCATCGTCAAGCACGACGTCGATGAGGCCGCGCGCGCGGGAATGGCTGCCCCTGCGCCACAGGCCGTGACGGTGGCAGCGACGGCCCCGCAGCAAAATGGCGGCGCGCTGGTGCCGAGCCGCCTTGTCCCGGCGTCGATGCCGGACGATCAGATTCTCGCGCTCTACGAAAAGGGCGAGTACGAGATCCGTCCGCTCGACAACATGCGCAAAACCATCGCCGCGCGCCTCACGATGGCGGCAGCGACGATCCCGCATTTCCGCCTGACCATCGATTGCGAGATCGATACGCTGCTTGACGCCCGGCAACGGCTCAATGCGCGCGCTCCGAAAGAGGGGCCGAACGCCTACAAGCTTTCGGTGAACGATTTTCTCATTAAGGCGATGGGGCTGGCGCTGCAACACGTGCCCGAGGCCAACGCCACCTTCACCGAGCGCGGCATCCTCTTGCATAAAGGCTCCGACATCGGCGTCGCTGTCGCCATCGAAGGCGGGCTGTTCACGCCCGTCATAAGGGGCGTCGAACAGAAGTCGCTCGCGCAAATCTCCAACGAGATGAAGTCACTCGCCGAACGGGCGCGCCGCCGCCGCCTTGCGCCGCACGAATATCAGGGCGGAACGACATCTATCTCGAACCTCGGCATGTTCGGCATCGATCACTTCGACGCCATCATCAACCCGCCGCACGCCTCGATCCTCGCGGTTGGCCGGGGCGAGCAGCGCCCTGTCGTGAAGAATGGCCAGATCGCCATCGCCACGATGATGGGCTGCACGCTCTCCTGCGATCATCGCGTGGTGGATGGCGCGCTCGGCGCGCAGCTTCTCGCGGCCTTCAAGGGCTTCGTGGAGGAGCCTGTCACGATGTTGGTTTGACGACTATATCGAAGCCCGAACAAGAAAGTGGGGGACGATGGCGGAAGCATTCGATGTCGCGGTGATTGGCGGGGGGCCGGGCGGCTATGTGGCGGCGATCCGCGCCGCGCAGCTTGGCTTGAAGACGGTCGTGATCGAGCGCGAGAATCTCGGGGGCATTTGCCTGAACTGGGGGTGCATCCCGACCAAGGCGCTCTTGCGGACGGCCGAAGTGCTGACGCTCGTAAAGCACGCCGAGGAGTTCGGGCTCCAGGCGAACGGCGTGACGTTCGACCTCGCCAAGGTGATCGGCCGCTCCCGGCAGGTGGCGGGAAAGCTTTCATCCGGCGTCGCCTATCTTTTGAAGAAGCACAAAGTCGCAGTGATCGATGGGACGGCGCGGCTGAAAGGGAAGGGCGTCATCGCCGTCAGTGGCAAGGACGGCAAGGCGCTCGCCGATGTCGAGGCGAAACATATCATCCTCGCGACCGGCGCCCGCGCCCGCAGCCTTCCCGGACTCGAACCCGATGGCAAGCTCGTGTGGACCTATCGCGAAGCGATGGTCCCGGACATCACGCCGAAGTCGCTGCTCGTGGTGGGGTCGGGCGCCATCGGCATCGAGTTCGCGAGCTTCTACAACGCGCTCGGCGTGAAAGTAACCGTGGTCGAGATCATGGACCGCATCCTGCCCGTCGAGGATGAGGAGATCTCGGCGCTGGCGAAGAAGTCCTTCGAGAAGCAGGGCATGACGATCTACACCGGCGCGAAGGTCGACAAGCTGGAGAAGAACGCGAACAGCGTGACGGCGACGCTGACCTTGAAAGACGGCAAGCAGAAAACCGAAGAGTTCGAGCGCGTGATCCTGGCGGTCGGGATCGTCGGCAATGTCGAGAACCTGGGCCTGGAAGAACTGGGCGTGAAAGTCGACAAGTCGCACATCGTCATCGACGAATTCTGCCGCACAGCCGCGCCCGGCGTCTACGCCATCGGCGATGTCGCTGGTCCGCCCTGGCTGGCGCACAAGGCGAGCCACGAGGGCGTCATCTGCGTGGAGAAGATCGCGGGGCGCAACGATGTGCATCCGCTCAAAGTCCGAAACATTCCGGGCTGCACCTATTCGCATCCGCAGGTCGCCTCCATCGGCCTCACCGAGGCGATGGCGAAAGGGAACGGCCGCGAAATCAAGGTCGGCCGGTTCCCGTATCGCGGCAATGGCAAGGCCATCGCGCTTGGCGAGCCGGAGGGTCTTGTGAAGACCATCTTCGACGCGAAGACCGGCGAACTCATCGGGGCGCACATGATCGGCGCGGAGGTCACCGAGCTGATCCAGGGCTTCAGCATCGCCAAAACGCTGGAGACGACCGAAGCCGAGCTGATGGAGGCCATCTTCCCGCATCCCACGCTTTCGGAGATGATGGGCGAAAGCGTGCTCGACGCCTACAGCCGCGCTATCCACATTTAAGGGGCGGAACTCCTCATCCTGCGGGCTGAGAAGTGGGATGAGAGCCGGTATTTCCTCAGTCGCCGTTTTCCATAAACCAACAATTTCAACGGCGCGCTAAGTCAGATGGATACAAAAGCCGGTCGTGGTTGCTGCAGGGCCGATGGGGTTGTGCTCTTACGAGAGGCCTTGGCAGGCAGGGCGGTAGAACACTATGTTGCGAAAGAGCGAGGAAGAGGACCGGTGGTCAGTCTTATCGATAAGCGCGAAGGCGCCGCGCCGCGCCATCCCGAAAAGGCGAACCGGCCCGATACGCCGGTGAGCCGCAAGCCCGCATGGATTTGCGTGAAGGCCCCCGGCTCGGCCGGCTACGCGAACACGGCGGAGATCGTGCGCACGAACCGCCTGCATACGGTGTGCGAAGAGGCGGGCTGCCCGAACATCGGCGAGTGCTGGCAGAAGCGGCACGCAACCATGATGATCATGGGCGATACGTGCACGCGCGCCTGCGCCTTCTGCAATGTGAAGACGGGGCTGCCCGGCGCGCTCGATGCGGGCGAGCCTGAGAACGTGGCGCGGGCGGTGGCGACGCTCGGCCTTGAGCATGTGGTGGTCACGTCGGTGGACCGGGACGATCTGGCCGACGGCGGGGCGGGGCACTTTGCGGCCACGATCCGCGCCATCCGCGCCGCAGCGCCGCAAACGACCATCGAAGTGTTGACGCCCGATTTCCTGAAGAAGGGCGGTGGCGCGCTCGAAACGGTGATCGCGGCCAAGCCCGACGTCTTCAACCACAATCTCGAAACTGTCCCATCGCTCTACCTCACCATCAGGCCGGGCGCGCGTTATTTCCACTCGTTGCGCCTGCTTCAACGCGCGAAGGAACTCGACAGGACCATGTTCACAAAGTCGGGCATCATGGTCGGGCTCGGCGAGAAGCGCAACGAGGTGCTCCAGCTTATGGACGACCTGCGCTCGGCGGATGTGGATTTCCTCACCATCGGGCAATATCTCCAGCCCACGCGCAAGCACGCCGCCGTGGAACGCTTCGTCGAGCCGGACGAATTCGGAAGCTACAAGAGCATCGCCTATTCCAAAGGTTTTCTGATGGTCGCCGCGAGCCCGCTCACGCGCTCGTCCTATCACGCGGGCGAGGACTTCGCGAAACTGAAGGCGGCGCGGCTGGCCCTATCGTAAGCCGTCGCCGTGAATGAGCTCAAACTGGAAGTCGCAGACCTTCGGGCCTTCGAAACGAGGCTCCTGCAGCTCGGCAGAGAGCCTTGCTGGTACGGCAACTGGTATCTTGAAACCACCGCAAGCCGTGTCATCAAAATCATGAAGGTTCATGGTTCGTACCGCTTGTTGGAGCTTCGAAAGCTCGACAAGGGGTTCGCTTTTGTCAGCGACAAGCCGATTGGCGATATCACTCCTTATCGACTGTACGAAATCCCCGACCATGACATCTTGCACAAAGCCGTGCGCCCCTGGCGCGTAGGCAAACACTCGGTCGACATCCTTGTCTTCGACGATATCGGGACGTTCGCATGCGTGAACTATGAAGACGGCGAGTACAACGAAGCCTTGGATCTCATCCTGAACGATCTGCGCCTCTCCAATCTCGCCTTCATCGAAGCGCCCTTCAACGTTCTCAAGCGTAGAAAACTGGGTCTGCCGGACTTCGACTGAAGGGCGCGCGGCTTCGGCATTTCGCGTTCGAAGCCGCACCGCGCCGGGCTGCCCCGGACCGGCTGGATCTTGACTTTTTGAACCGGGCGTAGACCATCAGTAATGTCTGTGCGGCGAAATACCGTGTCGCGCTCTTAGGGCGCGCGCCCCATGCTCATGGGGTGAGACTCGGGAGCCCACGGGAAGCCGAGACGTTTATCCAGATTTTGAGCCGCTGATGCCCTCATTTGAAACGACCCGCCGCATAGCCCACTCTGCGGCCGACATGTTTGCGCTTGTCGCCGATGTTGAGCAGTACCCCAAATTCGTGCCGCTTTGCGATGGGCTTCGCATCATCAGGCGGGAGGCCCAGGCCGACGGCGAGACGATCATCGCCTATATGACGGTGGCCTATAAGCTCTTCAGCGAAAGCTTCACCAGCCGGGTGCGCCTCAAGCCGGCCGATGGGCTCATCCTCGTCGAATATCTCGACGGCCCATTCCGACGTCTCGACAATCGCTGGACGTTCACGCCCGTTGGCGAGACCGAGAGCAGGGTGAAGTTCTTTCTCGAATACGAATTCCGCGCGAAACCGCTTCAGATGATGATGGGCGCCGTCTTCGATCGCGCCTTCCGCAAATTCGCGGACGCCTTCGAAACCCGCGCGGATGAGGTTTATGGGCGCCGGCGGCGAGCCCAGTCGCACCAACCGGCTGACAGCGCTCAGCATGCTCCATCAGCTTCGCCAACGCCTGGACTGCCAGATTCGCAGGGCGGTGCCAGCGAGAGCTGAGGCCGAGGCGCCGGACTCCTTCTCCCAGGGGGAGAGGGCTGGGGTGAGGGGATGCCACGGTGGTTTAACCTAAGCCGCCTGGCGCAGCGCGCCCATGCCCTGCGGAATGACGAAAGCGAAGACGGCGCCCTTCGGCTTTGCGTTTTCGGCCCAGATCCGGCCGCCGTGAGCCTCGACGATCTTTTGGCAGATCGCAAGCCCCAGGCCCGTGCCGCCCGCGCCGGTCTTGGTCTTGCTGCTTTGAATGAATTTGTCGAACACGGCCTGAAGCTCCGTCTCGGGAACGCCCGGCCCTTCATCGGCGATCCTGCAGCAAAGCCCGTCGCGCTCTTCGGAAAGCGTGATGGCGATCTGGCCTCTCTGCGCGGAAAATTTGATGGCGTTGGAAAGGATATTGATGACCACCTGGATCATGCGATGCTTGTCGAATACGGCCTCGGCGCGCTCTTCGAGCTTGAGAGAAAGCTGAATGTCCTTGCCCTTGATCAGGGGATCAAGCTCCATCAGCGCGTGCTCCACCACGTCCCTCATGCCGCCGGACTCGCGCTTATACTGCATCTTGCCCGCCTCCATTTTCGCGAGATCCAGAAGATCGTTCAGAAGAGAAAGCAGGCGCTTGCCGGATCGATTGATGTTTTGCACGCACTCTCGCGCGCTTTCGGGGTTGCCCTCGTTCAAATCGTCAAGACCGATGTCGGAATAGCCGAGGATGGCGTGCATGGGCGTCCTGAGTTCATGGGACATGTTGGACAGGAACTCGGATTTCGCCTTGCCGGCCGCCTCCGCCTTCTCTTTCTGTTCGGTCAGAAGCTCGTTTTGCTCGACCAGAAGCTTGGTTTGCTCGCACACTTTCTCCTGGAGCGCGCGCTGCTCGATCGCGTTTGCGCGCAGCACATCCAGCGCCTTCGTCACTTCGCCAAGCTCCGACTTTTCGATTGGCTGCGCGGGCGCCATGGCGAGGTCGCCTTTGGCGAGGCGCTTGATCGTTGTGAGAATCCCGGAAAGCGGCCCGGTGATCGACCGGATGATGACGAAGCCTAACAGCGTGATGACCGGCATCACGAGCGCAAATAAGCCTGCCTCCATCAGGATCCGCCTTAGGAAGATCGCGTTCACGTCGTCGATGAAAACGCCGACGGCTACAAGGCCCCCTATTTCTGGGACATTGTGAATAAACGCTAGCTTCCGCGTGACTTTTCCGCCTGCGCCCTTCGGCGCTTCATATTCGAAATAGCCGGAGCCGGAAGGGCTCCTGGCGATGTCTATAAAGGCGTTGGTGACGTCAACTCCGTTGTGGACGATGTTGTCCGGCCGCCCCTCTATTTTGGGATTGGGATGGCTCATCATCACGCGGTTATAACCGATCGATAAGAAATAGTTGGCGGCGCTGCCGCCAAACTTCACCGATCTCAGCTTAGTAAAAAACGCCTTCCGCCCGGCCTCCGTTTCCGGACCTCCAGCTTCGTTCATATGCGATCGGGCTTCGGGGAGGACCACCTCCATAAGATTGCGGAGGTGGGTGCGTTTGTCCTCCATCATCTGTTCGCGCATCTCCCAGAGCCCAATGACCGCGGAGACGCCAATTCCCAATGCGGTGAGCATGAGAAGGAGGTTGATGCGCACCGCGATCTTGAGCCGGGACAGCACGTCGGCAACACTCCATCTGAGGCGAGTCGGGCCTGATATTAGCTTGGTTCCGGTGAAGGGTGTGTTGCGAGATTTTAGCAAATGATCCGGTAGGAGATGGTTCAGCCTAAATCCGGCGGTTGAGCTTATGCCGAACCTGAAAACGTGAGCTGAAACAGTGTGTGCATTGGGTTCTATGAAATAAATTTGCTCGACCAACGTTGTAACCCCTCACCCCAGCCCTCTCCCGCGCAAGCTCGCTTTGGCGAGCTTGCCAGTCCAGAGTGTCCGCATCCGCGAGCGGATGCGGATGGGAGAGAGAGTTCCGGCGCGGCCATTGCAACGGCGTTCCCTCTCCCAGAGGGTGAGGGGGTGCGACGCCCGGGAAGCGGCCGCAGCCGGTGGCGAACTAAGCCGCCTTGCGCAGCGCGCCCATGCCCTGCGGAATGACGAAAGCGAAGACGGCGCCCTTCGGCTTTGCGTTTTCGGCCCAGATCCGGCCGCCGTGAGCCTCGACGATCTTTTGGCAGATCGCAAGCCCCAGGCCCGTGCCGCCGGCGCCGGTCTTCGTCTTGCTGCTTTGAATGAATTTGTCGAACACGGCCTGAAGCTCCGTCTCGGGAACGCCCGGCCCTTCATCGGCGATCCTGCAGCAAAGCCCGTCGCGCTCTTCGGAAAGCGTGATGGCGATCTGGCCTCTCTGCGCGGAAAATTTGATGGCGTTGGAAAGGATATTGATGACCACCTGGATCATGCGATGCTTGTCGAATACGGCCTCGGCGCGCTCTTCGAGCTTGAGAGAAAGCTGAATGTCCTTGCCCTTGATCAGGGGATCAAGCTCCATCAGCGCGTGCTCCACCACGTCCCTCATGCCGCCAGACTTGCGCTTATACTGCATCTTGCCCGCCTCCATTTTCGCGAGATCCAGAAGATCGTTCAGAAGAGAAAGCAGGCGCTTGCCGGATCGATTGATGTTTTGCACGCACTCTCGCGCGCTTTCGGGGTTGCCCTCGTTCAAATCGTCAAGACCGATGTCGGAATAGCCGAGGATGGCGTGCATGGGCGTCCTGAGTTCATGGGACATGTTGGACAGGAACTCGGATTTCGCCTTGCCGGCCGCCTCCGCCTTCTCTTTCTGTTCGGTCAGAAGCTCGTTTTGCTCGACCAGAAGCTTGGTTTGCTCGCACACTTTCTCCTGGAGCGCGCGCTGCTCGATCGCGTTTGCGTGGAGCACATCCAACGCCTCGGCGACTTCGCCAAGCTCCGACTTTTCGATTGTGTGTGCGGGCGCCTGGGCGAGGTCGCCTTTGGCGAGGCGCTTTATCGTATCGAGGATGCCGGAAAGCGGCCCGGTGATCGACCGGATGATGACGAAGCCAAAGAATGGGATCAGAGGCATCGCCAGCGCGAAAAGTCCCGCCTCCACCAACAGCCGTCTGAAGAAGTTCGCGTTCACATCGTCGATGAAGACCCCGACTGCGACGAGGCCATTGATCTCGGGAACGCTCTGAACAAACGCCAGCTTGGGCGTGACGGCGCCTCCTGCGCCCTTTGCGATCCCATATTCGATGTAACCGGATCCAGATGCGCTTTGGGCAATTTCTATGAATTGCGGGGTGATGTCGACGCCCTTATAGAAAAGCTTGTTGATGTGGCCCTGATATTCAGGATTAGGGTGGCTCATCACCAAGCCGTCATAGCCAAGAGAAAAGAAATAATTGGAACTGTCGTCGTGAAATTTCACGGACCGCAGCGTTTTGAAAAACGCTTGGTGTCCAGACTCGGTTTGCGGGCCTCCCGCCTCATTCATATGCGACCGGGCGTCGGCGAGAACCACCTCCATGAGATTGCGAAGATGCGTTCGGCGATCCTCCATCATCTGTTCGCGCAGTCCCCAAAGCCCTATGGCTGCGGAGACGCACATTCCAAACGCAGTGAGCATGAGGAGGAGGTTGATGCGCACCGCGATTTTAAGCCGGGACAGCACGTCGACGACACTCCGTCTGAGGCGAGTTGAGCCCGACTTTAGTTCGCCCCGGTGAAGAGTGTGTTGTTAAGTTTGCAAGAAACATTTGCGGTTGAGAGATTTAACGATCAAAGCGCGCAAAGCGGACTTGTGAGCAACGCATCCGAAAAGAGCAGGCCACGGGTTCGAATGGCGTGGCGCCTGATGGCGTCTCGGGTATTTTTCTTGCCAAGCTAACTAATATCTCGAATATTTATAAAAAAGCGCGCCGGACAAAGGCGCCTAGAAAATGCTTTTCAGAAAGCATTTCAACATAAAATGGGAGGAAACATGAAAAAGGCTGCTGGAGCCTCAGGGCTCTTTTCTATCGTCTGCTTGCTCGCGATTGTGCCTGCGTCCCACGCCGTAGACATGCCAAAGTCCATAAACGAAATAGATCGGCGCAATATCGACAATGACGGCTTTCCCATTTACAAGGTGCAGCCCGATGGGACGGTTGATTGGGCCACGTTCTCGGGATTTCGCCGCTACCATGCCGAATGCCATGTTTGTCATGGCCCCGACGGGGAAGGCTCGAGTTATGCTCCGGCTCTTAAAAACTCCTTGAAGACTATCGCTTACCCGGATTTCTTGAGCATCGTAGCACTAGGCCGCCAGAACGTGAGCACGTCCCAGGACAACGTCATGCCATCGTTTGGCGAGAACAAGAATGTCGTGTGCTACCTCGACGACATTTATGTGTACCTGCGGGCGAGGGCGAGCGGCGCGATTCCAAGAGGCCGACCAGCGAAGCACGAGGAAAAGCCCGAGGCCGCGAAGAAGGCTGAAAAAGATTGCATGGAATGACCATCGGGCCATGTGTGGCCCTTCTTTTTGCATCAAAGTCATTCGCACAGATTTAGCAATAGGCAGGGCCGGCTTGCCTGAACGCCTCATTTACATGATTACGCGCCAGGGATAATCGGCTCCGCGCGTCATCTTGCAGTGATCCGCGCGCGACGAAGCAAGCAGAATGCTTATTTGAGATCGGCGGCCTCAAGCAGGAGGCGCAGCGCCGTCTCGACCGATTTCGCGCGCACCTCGGCGCGGCCGATGTCTCCGAAGCGCTCTTCGTTGTGGACGGCTGCAAACTCGACCCTGTCGCCGTCGCGCCCGGTGAGTTTCGCCGCCGCGATATGGACGAGCCCCACAGGTTTCTCAGCGCCGCCGCCGCCAGGCCCGGCTATGCCGGTGACTGATACCGACAGGCTCGCGCGGGACCATTTCAAGGCGCAAGCCGCCATGGTGACAGCGATCCGTTCGGAAACCGCGCCATGTTGTTCGATAAGCGCCGGATCGACGCCCAGCATCTCGACTTTCGCTTCGTTCGAATAGGTGACGAAGCCGCGCTCGAACACGTCGGATGAGCCCGCAATCGAGGTCAGCGCGGCGGCGACGAGCCCGCCGGTGCAGGATTCCGCTGTCGCGATCTTAAGGCCGAGGCTGCGGGCCTTGTTCAGAACCTGTTCGGCCAGAGTTGGTGCGTCGCTGGGCATGGCTCGATCACTTTTGGTCTGCCGTCAGTTCATCTGGCTGACGGCTCCTTTACAACTTGCAGACGGAACCCTCGATGTCATGCCCGGCCATCGCCATCTCACTGCTGGCCAAAAACCACGGTCGCTGTCGCAAGCGCCGCAATGCCCTCGCGCCGACCGGTGAAGCCGAGGCCCTCGCTGGTGGTCGCTTTCACGCTCACGCGCTCGTTTTCGAGGCCGAGCAGTTCCGCCATCCGCGCGCGCATGGCGTCCCGGTGCGGTCCGATTTTGGGGCGCTCGCAAATCAGCGTGATGTCTACATTCGTAATCCGCCCGCCGCGCTCAACGACGAGCTTTGCGGCATGGAGCAGGAAGACCGTCGAATCCGCGCCCTTCCATTGCGGATCGGAGGGCGGAAAATGATCGCCGATGTCGCCCGCGCCGATGGTTCCGAGCAGCGCGTCGGTCAGCGCGTGCAGCCCGGCGTCGGCGTCGGAATGGCCCTTGAGCTTCTGATCGTGGGGAACGTGGACGCCGCAGAGCGTGACGTGATCGCCATCCTCGAAGGCGTGGACGTCGAACCCCGTGCCCGACCTGACATCGGCGAAGACTGCGCGCGGCGCGCCGGTTGCAATCAGGTCCGCCATGGCCAAGTCCTCTGCGGTGGTGATTTTCATATTCTCGGACGTATTCTCGACAAGCGCCACGCTGAGCCCGCGCCACTCGGCGATCGAGGCGTCGTCCGTGAAGTCCGTGCGACCGGCTGCGGCTCGGTGTGCGTCGCGGATTTTTTCATAGTGAAACGTCTGCGGCGTTTGCGCGCGCCATAAGCCGTCGCGCGAAACCGTCCCCGCGCTTTGTCCGCCCTCTGCGCGCTTCAGCGTATCGGTCACAGGGGCGGCGGCGATGGCGCCGTCGTGGGCTTCGAGCGCGTCCAGCGTGTCGCCGATGCACTGAGTGGAAATGAACGGCCGGGCTGCGTCATGGATGAGCACGGCGTCGGGCGAGAAGGAAGCCAGCGCCTCGAGTCCGGCTGAGACCGAAAGCTGGCGCGTCGCGCCTCCGGGCACGGGCTGCAAGAGCTTGTCCGACTGAATCCCGCGCGTCGCCTCCTCATAGAGATCCTCATCGCCGGCGCGGATCACCGTCAGAACGAGGCGAATGCGCGGATGGCTGATGAAAGCCTCAAGCGTGCGTCGCAGGATGGGCTTGCCGCCGGCGTCGCAATACTGCTTCGGCCGGCCCTGCTTTAGCCCGGCGCGAACGCCGCTTCCTGCCGCCACGATAATTGCGGCATGAATGCGCTGTTTTTGGTCCTGGATTTGCATATTTGCCGGGGACTGCGGAGAAAAGGGGATTAGACGACCTTATAAGCTGCCTTTGAAACAGCCAAGCGCTTTTGCGTGTGGGGTCAAATTGCCTACTGACACGAGGGCCGAATTTGCTACAATGCCTACAAACTAGTCGTTCCGCACCGATGCCCACCATTTGGGCAGGATTCGGTGCGAGGGCGGCGCTTCGAACTCCGCAATTTTCATCGGACAAAGTCGCTTTGCTCGACTCTATGGCTCGCCGGGAGAGGACAAGAAAAAAAAACGCCGGCGGCGGCAAAGCGCTCAATTTCAAGGCGCTTGTTCAAGGTCTCCCCCATATCGTCTTGGTCGTCGACGGCGAAAATCGTATCCTCTTTGCGAATTTCGCTGCTGAGGTGTTTTTTGGCATAAGCGAAACATTGCTTAAAAAACGTGCACTGCATTCGGTGCTGGCATATGCGAACCCGCTGGAGGCGCTCGCCAATCAAGTGAGGCAGACCCGCGGCGCCGTCAACGAATACGAGGTCGATCTCGGCTCACCGGAGACGCCTCATCGCGCGGTCGATGTTTTCGCGTCCCTCATCGCCGAGGATCAGGATCACGTTCTCGTCATGGTGCAGCAGCGCAGCATGGCGAATATGATCGAGAGGCAGCTCACCCACCGCGGAGCGGCCCGCTCCGTTTCCGCGATGGCGGCTGTGCTGGCGCACGAAATCAAAAATCCGCTTTCGGGGATCAGGGGCGCTGCGCAGCTCCTGGAGACGGGCGCAGCCGAGGAAGACCGGCCTCTCGCCCATCTCATCACCGAGGAAACCGACCGCATCCGCAATCTCGTCGACCGCATGGAGGTTTTCGGGGACGAACGCCCCGTTCTGAAAGAGTCCGTCAACATTCATACGGTGCTCGATCATGTCAGGCAGATCGCCCGCGCAGGCTTCGCCCGCCACCTGACGATCACGCAGAGCTACGATCCGAGCCTTCCGAATGTGCCCGGCAATCGCGACAAGCTCATCCAGGCGTTCCTCAATCTCGTCAAGAACAGCGCCGACGCCATCGGCGACAAGCCGGACGGGCAAATCAATCTGTCAACGGCGTTTCGCCCAGGCCTTAGCCTTCGGCTGCCCACTTCAGACTCGATTGTGCGGCTGCCTCTGGAAATCTGCGTCTCGGACAATGGAGGCGGGATTCCGGAAGACGTGAAGCCGCATCTGTTCGAGCCGTTCGTGACGACGAAGGCGAAAGGCGCAGGTCTTGGCCTTGCCCTTGTCGCCAAGATCGTCGGCGATCATGGCGGGGTCATCGAGTGCGAATCGCGCAAGCGTCAGACGACGTTCCGCATGCTTCTGCCGATGTACCAGGCATCCGCGCGTAAGAATGGAGCGAAATGACATGGGTCGCGGAAATGTCCTCATAGCCGACGATGACGCAGCTATTCGCACGGTGGTTAATCAGGCTCTGGCGCGCGCCGGGTATAGCGCGAGGGCCACGAGCAACGCCGCGACCCTTTGGAACTGGATCAGCCAGGGCGAGGGTGACGTGGTGATCACCGACGTCATCATGCCCGACGAAAACGCTTTCGATCTCATTCCGCGCATCAAGAAGATCAGGCCGGAGCTGCCCATCATCGTCATGAGCGCGCAGAACACGTTCATGACGGCCATCACGGCGGCAGAGCGCGGCGCATATGAATATCTGCCGAAGCCGTTCGACCTGAAGGAGCTTGTCGCCGTCGTCGGCCGCGCGCTTCGCGAGCCGAAGGTCGCCAAATCCTCGATCCAGGCCGAAGCGGAAAGCGAGAACCTGCCGCTCATCGGGCGCTCGCCCTCGATGCAGGACGTCTATCGCGTCATGGCGCGGCTGATGCACACCGACCTGACCGTCCTGATCACGGGGGAATCCGGGACGGGCAAGGAGCTTGTCGCCCGCGCCCTTCACGATTATGGCCAGCGCCGGAAGGGACCGTTCATCGCCATCAACATGGCGGCGATCCCGCGCGAGCTGATCGAATCCGAACTTTTCGGCCATGAGAAAGGCGCCTTCACCGGCGCGGCGCAGCGCTCTGTCGGCCGTTTCGAGCAGGCGGACGGGGGCACGCTGTTCCTCGACGAAATCGGCGACATGCCGATGGAGGCGCAGACGCGGCTTCTTCGCGTGCTGCAAGAAGGGGAATATATGACGGTCGGCGGGCGCGTGCCGATCAAAACCGACGTGCGCATCATCGCCGCCACCAACAAAAGCCTCGAAAACCAGATTACGCTCGGGCTTTTCCGCGAGGATCTTTATTACCGGTTGAATGTCGTGCCTTTGCGCATGCCGCCCTTGCGCGAGCGTCTCGAGGATGTGCCCGATCTAGTCCGGCATTTTCTCAAGCTCGCCGAAAAAAGCGGCTTGCCTTCCAAAACGCTGACGCAGGACGCCTTCGACCGGTTGAAGCGTCATAACTGGCCCGGCAACGTCCGCGAACTGGAGAACCTTGTCCGCCGCTTAAGCGCGCTCTATTCCCAGGAACTGATCTCGGCCGACATCGTGGACAATGAGCTTTCCACAAGTTCCGGCGGCGCCTCGGCAGAAACGCCGCCGCCTGGAAAAGCCAAGCTCAACGAGTGGATGGAAGCCTACCTATCCGACTATTTCGGAGCCTATGGCGATCAGCTTCCGCCGCCCGGCCTTTATGACCGGGTGCTTCGCGATGTGGAGACGCCGCTCATCACCGCGGCGCTGGCGGCGACTCGCGGAAACCAGATCAAGGCCGCCGAACTTCTCGGGCTAAACCGCAATACACTTCGAAAGAAGGTGCGGGAGCAGAAGATCAGAGTTATCCGCAGCCCGACCTAAGCAAAGCTTGCAGAGGCGCGGCCGCCCATCGAGTGGCGCCCGCCTTCGCTCGTCCTCAGAGCAGGTCCAAGAACTTTTTCGGGATGCCGCGGGTGAAGGTAATCGAATAGGTGATCGTGCAAGGGCCTGCCGCCGTCGGTCCGGTCACAGTCAGGGTTGAGGCCAGCGTGATCGGGTTGACGATGAGTTTGTAAGTTCCGGTGGTGTGGGCCGTGAACTGCTCGGCCGCATTGCCGTAGGTCGCTGCGCCACCGAAAGTCAGCGTCGAGCCGTTTGCCGATTGGGCTTTGGCGAGCGAGTACGAATACTTCTCTCCGGTCGCCGGAGAAATGGCGATCACCCAATTCTTTAAGGCGACCTTGTTGGGTCCCGAGGGGGCGAAGCCGCCAAACATCGTGTAACCCGCCAAATTCTGCGTCCCGGCTTTATATGGGCAGTTCGCCGAACTCACCGTTTTGACCGTCGCCACCAGCGTGTAGACGCCCTGCGGGGCGGGCGTCCCCGCCGCAGACGCGGTAGAGGCGCCAAACAAAAGCCCCGCCGCAGATACTGCCATGCATAAGGATTTCATGCTGCTTCTCCTCAAAATGAAACACGAACATTAAATTGCACGCGAAACGCGGCCAAACAGAACGCGCGGACACCGCCGCTAAAGCCGCCGACTGATCGGCAATTTAGGATTGTACTTATTGCTAATACAATCCAGTTGGAAACTGTATGCTTTGCTTTGCTAACAGTCGATGGTCCATTTGGGCTCCGATATCCGCTTTCCACAGCCTTTCAGGCGTCGAATGAGCGGAGTTGGCGCCGACATCCAATCACGCCCGGGAAGTTCTGTGAGGCTATTGGGTTTTGCGGAACGCCAGCCCAAATCCTGGTATGGGCCAGCATCGATCCCGCCGAAAAATGAGCCTGCAAATGCCATCAACTCAGCCGAAGATAGAGGAAGAATTTCAGGCGACCGCTCAGGAAATCTGGGACAGCCTGCCTGAAGAGTTCCGCGCGGAGCTTGGCAATGTGACGGTCCACGTGGCGGATTTCGCCGATGCACAGACGCTCAGCGCCATGCGCATCCGCGACCCTTACGATTTGCTCGGCCTCTATCATGGCGTAGGGCTGCCGTTCAAAAGCGTATCGGACCCCGCAAGTCTGCCCGACAGGATCTTTCTCTACCGCATCCCCATCCTCAATTACGCCATCCGGCGCCGCGAGCCGGCAGACCGCGTCATCCGCCACGTGCTGATGCATGAGATCGGCCACCATTTCGGCTTCTCCGACGCCGACATGGCCCGGATCGAGTCCGGCGCGTAACCTCTTTCTTCGATTGGCCTAGCGTCCCCTCAGACACATCACGCACAACAGAACGTGGTGGATTTGCCACAATTTCCCCAAACTCAACGGCCACTGATGCGGCTTGGCAACAGGGTGGCGATCAACTCGTGACAAAAGGGTTCAAGGCGCAACTGACCGCGGGTCTTCCGAAAGGGGGGCGGCACGCCTTCTGGATGAGCCTATGCGTTGTCGTCGCCGCGCTCCTGTCGAGCGTCGCGACCTTTCTGATCCTGAACGGCTTGGCCGTGCCCTGGATCATTCCGACGAACAACGTGGTGCTCTGGACGCTCGGCGTCAACGCCGCCTTTGTGGTCGCGATTATCGGCATCATCGGCTTCCAGGTCGTCAAGCTCCTGAAAGCCAGAAAGCGGCAGGCGGGCGCCGGGCTGCACTTTCGCATCGCCGGGGTTTTTAGCCTTGTCGCTCTTTTTTCCCGCCGTGCTCCTTGCGGTTTTCGCGACCGTCTCCATCGATCGCACCTTCGACACGTTTTTCTCCACCCGCGTGAAAAGCATCGTCGCCAACTCGGTCGAGGTGGCCAAATCCTACATCCAGGAGAGCGGGCAGACCATCCGCTCCGATGTTGTGGGCGTCGCCCGCGAGGTGGAGGAAAAGACGACGCTCTATCAGGAGGACAAGGCGGCGTTCGACCGGTTTTTCGTGGCCGCCGTCTCTTTGCGCGCCGTTCCGGCCGCGTACATCATCGATTCGAAGGGAAATCTCCTGGCGTCGGCCTCCGAGGGACCGCCTTATAAGGCTCCGCCTCTCGCGGACATCGCACGCGCCTCCGAAGGCAAGATCGTGCCTGTGAGCTGGGATCTTTCGAACGGCGTCGCGGCTCTGAAAAAGCTCATAGGCCTCGACGACGCCTACCTCTACATCTTGCGTCCTGTAAACCCCAATGTTTTCCGGTTGTTGCAGCGCACGCAGTTCAACATCATGCAGTTCGAGGAACTCGAACAGAAGCGGGGACAATATCAGCTCGTCTTCGCGATCATGTATCTGCTCTTGGCTTTGACGCTGCTGACATCGGCGATCTGGACGGGCCTTGTCTTCGCGAACCGCCTCGTCATGCCGATCCGGAAGCTTATCGGCGCCGCCCAGGAGGTGAGCCAGGGCAACCTCAATGTCCACCTCGACGACGGCTTCGAGCGCGACGACATCGGCCGCCTCGGGGCGACCTTCAAGAAGATGACCGTCGACCTGAAAACGCAGCGCGACGACATCATGACCAAGAACTCCGAACTCGACGAGCGGCGGCGCTTCATCGAGACGGTGCTTTCGGGCGTCTCTGCCGGCGTGATCGGCGTCGATCCCTCAGGCTGCGTGACGCTCGCAAACCGCTCGGCGCGCGAACTCCTCAGCCTGAAAGAGGAGAGGCTCATCGGCAAGCCGCTCAAGGCCGCCGTTCCTGAATTTGCAGAGGTCATCGATAAAACGCGCAGGCAGGCGCGGGTCAAGGCTGTGCAAAGCCAGATCACGATCGTGCGCGAGACCGGCGAACGCAATTACGCCGTCCGAGTGACTCGGGAAAAGGACGACAAGGCCGATTTCGGGGTCGTTCTGACGTTTGACGACGTCACCGAGTTGACGGTGGCCCAGCGAACCTCGGCTTGGGCGGATGTGGCGCGGCGCATTGCGCATGAAATCAAAAATCCGCTGACCCCGATCCAGCTTTCGGCCGAGCGCATCCGGCGCAAATACGGAAACCTGATCACGACGGACCGCGAGATCTTCGATAAATGCACCGACACGATCATCCGTCATGTCGGAGACATCGGGCGCATGGTCGACGAGTTCTCATCTTTCGCCCGCATGCCGTCAGCAGTTTTCGAGGAGCAGGACATTCGGGAAATTGTGCGCGAGGCGGTCATCCTGTTTCAGATGAGCCGGCCGGAAATCGAATTCAAAATCGACATCACGAAAGAACCGATCTTGGCCTTATGCGACCGGCGGCTTCTGACCCAGGCCGTGACGAACCTGGTCAAAAACGCCAGCGAAGCCGTGGACTCCTACCAGAACGCGAGCGGCGGCGACGAAGAGAAGGGGCGGGTCGTAATCCGCCTGCGCGTCGTCGAGAACCGGTTCGTGATCGACGTGATCGACAATGGCTGCGGATTGCCGAAGGAGAATCGCCACCGGCTGATCGAGCCCTACGTCACCACCCGGCAAAAAGGCACAGGGCTTGGATTGGCGATCGTCCAAAGGATTACGGAACAGCACGGCGGGGTCCTGGACCTTGCCGACGCTCCTGCCAGCGAAGGCTATGCACGGGCGCCTGGATCAGCATGTCCATTCCGGTGTCGCTGAGCGCCGACAGAGAAGACAAAGACGAGGTGAAGCCGAATGGCAAAGCGCGTAATCCAGCGCTCGACCAGGCGGCGACGCGTGGAAAGGAGGGACTAAGCCATGGCGTCTGACATTCTGATCGTCGACGACGAAGCCGATATTCGGGAACTCGTCTCGGGGATCCTGGAAGATGAAGGACACAAGACGAGGCTCGCCAAAGACAGCGACGAGGCGCTGCGCGTCATCGAGGAAAGGCGGCCGTCTCTCGTCATTCTCGATATCTGGCTCCAGGGCTCTAAGCTGGACGGGCTGGATGTGCTGGCCCGGGTCAAGAAACAGCATCCCGATCTTCCAGTGGTCATCATCAGCGGCCACGGCAACATCGAAACGGCGGTCACCGCGATCAAGCGCGGCGCCTATGACTATATCGAAAAGCCTTTCAAGGCCGACAGGCTCTTGGTCGTCACCATGCGCGCGCTCGAAGCCTCGAAGCTCAAGCGCGAGAACAAGGAGCTGAAGGAGAAAAGCTCCTACAGCTCCGATCTGATCGGCAAATCGCCCGCCATGAACCATCTGCGCCAGAGCATTCAGAAAGTGGCGCCCACGAACAGCCGCGTGATGATCACGGGGCCGCAAGGATCCGGCAAGGAGCTTGCAGCCCGCTATCTTCATGCGTCGTCCCTTCGCGCGAACGGCTCCTTCGTCGCGGTCAACGCAGCATCGATGGCGGCTGACCGGGTCGAAATGGAGTTCTTCGGCGTGGAGGAGACAGGCCAGACCACACGCAAAGTCGGCGCGCTCGAAGAGGCCCATAACGGCACCCTCTATATCGATGAGGTCGCCGACATGCCCGTGGATACCCAGGGCAAGCTCCTGCGCGTGCTCGTCGAGCAGAAGTTTCAGCGGATCGGCGGCGGCCCGAAAGTCTCGGTGGATGTGCGCATCGTCTCATCATCAAGCCGCGATCTTGAGCGCGAGATGACCCAGGGCCGTTTCCGCCAGGACCTCTATCATCGCCTGAATGTGGTGCCGCTGAAGGTGCCTGCGCTGATCGAGCGCCGGGAGGACATTCCCGAACTTGTCGAGCATTTCGTAAAGCAGATCGCGCTGTCTTCGGGCCTTCCGCCCCGCGTGATCGGCGACGACGCGATGGCCGTGCTTCAATCGCATGAATGGCAGGGCAATGTCCGTCAGCTTCGCAACATCGTCGAGCGCGTGATGATCATGTCGAACAGCGACCCGGACGCGGTGATCACCGCCGATATGCTGCCCGACGACATTGGAGCGAACGTCCCTTTATCGTCAAACGGTTCAGGAGGTGAACACCTCATGTCGCTGCCGCTGCGCGATGCGCGCGAGATATTCGAGCGCGAGTACCTTATGGCGCAGATCAACCGGTTTGGCGGCAATATTTCCCGCACGGCCGAATTCGTCGGCATGGAGCGTTCGGCGCTGCACAGGAAGCTCCGGGCGCTTGGCGTGAACTCCAACGACCGCGCCGGAGACATAAGACACTAATTCGCCCTTGCGCTTTCACAAGCCGGATGCACTTTGGCAATAGATTTGCAGGTCAAAGGCTCGCGCAGGAAAGGCGGACCATGACACGGGTTGTGTATGTAAACGGTCGATACTCATCTTATGACGAAGCCGCCGTCCACGTCGAAGACCGTGGATTTCAATTCGCGGACGGCGTTTACGAAGTGTGCGAGGTTCGCGACGGTTGTCTTGTGGACGAGCGACGGCACATGAGCCGCCTCAGCCGGTCGCTCCGCGAACTCGGGATGGCCGAGCCGATGAGCGTGAAATCGCTCGGCGTTATCCTGCGCGAGACCATCCGGCGCAACCGCGTCAAGAACGAGATCGCCTACCTCCAGGTGACGCGCGGCGTAGCGCATCGCGATTTCGCTTTTCCCGCTACGAATGTCGCGCCGACAATCGTCTGTTTTGCTCGCTCTCTGTCGCGCAGCAAGGGTGAAAAAAAAGCCGCCGCCGGCATCTCCGTCATTACCGTTCCGGACATCCGCTGGAAGCGCGTCGACATCAAGACGACGGGGCTTCTGGCGCAAGCTCTTGCCCGCCAGCAGGCGAAGGAGGCGGGCGCGGATGAAGCCTGGATGGTCGACGCCAAAGGCTTCGTCACCGAGGGCGCATCCTGCAATGCGTGGATCGTGACCGGAGCGGGCAATCTCGTGACGCGCTCCGCAGAGTCTGGTATCTTGAGAGGAATAACGCGCGAGGTTGCGATGGAAGCAGCCCGCAGGGAAGGCCTTCATCTCGAAGAGAGGCCTTTCATGGTTGAGGAGGCGAAATCGGCGAGGGAAGCTTTTCAGACGTCCGCTTCAGGGCTTGTGATGCCGGTCGTCAGGATCGACGGCCAACTCATCGGCAGCGGAAGACCGGGCGGCATTGCCACCGAATTGCGAAAGATTTATCACAATGTGGCGGAGATCTCTTCGCCGCTTGAGCTTTTATCATGACCGAAAGGAGCTGATGGACTATCAGCGGCGGGCGCCGCTTGGGCCCGAGGGTCGGAGTCGCGCTAAGACCGAGACAGTAGCAGATGGGATAATCGGGTTGTGGGCAAGCGGCCATCAGTGCCGCGCTGAAAAAACGGACAGGTCATGGCTCCAGACAAACAACAAAATTTACAAGACGCATTTCTCAATCACGTTCGGAAAAACAAAACCCCTCTTACGATCTTCCTCGTCAATGGCGTCAAGCTGCAGGGGATCGTGACCTGGTTCGACAACTTTTGCGTCCTTCTCAGGCGCGATGGGCACTCGCAGCTTGTCTATAAACACGCCATCTCGACAATCATGCCGGGCGGGCCTATCTCGTTCCTGGATGGAGATCAAAACGGAGACCGATAAGACCGTTGAAAAAGCTTGCGCCCCGCGAAGTTTCTGAACATCGCGCAGGAGAAAGAGAACAGACTGAGCCGGCAGAAGGCCAAACACGTGCTGTGGTTATCGTTCCGACCCGGAAGTCGACTTCCGCTCGCTTGACGAGTTCGGAGCGCCTTACGGAGGCTAAGGGTCTCGCGGAGGCGATCGGTCTTGACGTGTGCTTCAGCGGGACGGTTCCACTCACGCACCCTCGGCCCGCAACGCTTCTGGGCTCGGGAAAGGTTGAGGAACTCGCCGGGATTATCAAAGCCGAGGATGTCGCGGTCGCGATTGTCGATTACGCCTTGAGCCCGATCCAGCAGCGCAATCTTGAGAAGGCCTGGAACGCCAAGGTTCTCGATCGCACCGGGCTCATTCTGGAAATCTTCGCGGAGCGGGCGCGCAGCAAGGAAGGCAGGCTGCAAGTCGAGCTTGCGCGTCTGACCTATCAGAAAAGCCGGCTCGTTAAATCCTGGACCCATCTGGAGCGTCAGCGCGGCGGCTTCGGCTTTCTGGGCGGGCCGGGCGAGACGCAGATCGAAGCGGACCGGCGCGCGATTGGCGAGCGAATCGATACGATCAAGAACGAGCTTGCCGTCGTCGAGCGTACAAGGCGGCTGCACCGGAAACGCCGGAAGGCGACCGAGCAGCAGGTGGTTTCGCTTGTGGGTTACACCAATGCCGGGAAGTCGACGCTTTTCAACGCGTTTTCAGGCGCGGGCGTGCTGGCGAAGGACATGCTGTTCGCGACCCTCGACCCGACGCTTCGCCGGATCGAATTTGCTGAAAGCGGCGCGTTTCTCTTGTCCGACACTGTTGGTTTCATTTCCGATCTTCCAACCCAGCTCATTGCAGCCTTTCGCGCCACGCTGGAGGAGATCCTCGAGGCGGACCTGATCCTGCATGTTCGCGACATTGCAGCCGAATCCTCCGAGGCCCAGCGTATCGAGGTCGAAAAGGTCCTGACCGAGATTGGCATCGGGCCTGAAGAGCAACGGAAGCGAGTTATCGAGGTCTGGAACAAGGCCGATCTCCTGCCGGCTGAGGAAAAGGCCAGCCTTTCGAAGCGAGCGGCGCAGGCGGTGCCTCCGGCGGTGTTGACATCGGCGGCGAGCGGCGAGGGCATGGCGGACCTCGCAAGCTTGATCCGCAGTCGGCTTCAGGCGAATATGCGGACGCGCAGCGTCATCGTCGAGGACAGCGACGGCGCGCTCATTCATTGGCTTTACGAAAACACGGAAGTCCTCCAGCGGAGCAATCTCAACGACGGGAGTTTGCAATTCGAGGTGCGCTTCGCTTCAGACAGGGAGCACGATCTGGAGCGTCATCTGCGGCGCGGGGCCGCCTGAAATCATACAGCCGGAGGCAAATTCGCTCCCCATTCGCCTCAAGCTCTCAGGCGAATTTTCCCTCGAAAAGCCGCAAGGGAATCAATAGCTTGCTAGTGCGCACAATCTGCATGAAGTCTTGCCAGCGCCCGCAGCATGTGGGTAAGGACTTGGCTGGCTTTCCGGACTAGATGCTTACTAGCTAGTTGCGTTTTCTGCCGCCTCTTTTTCCTGGCTGTATTTCGGTGTTGAAGGCCGAAGCGAGGGGAACGCGTTCCTTCTCCTTGAGCGCGCGCTGGTAGGTTTCGAAATCCTGCCATAAGCTCTGCAAAAAGGGCGCGTGCTGAGCGATCCTCGCCGGCCTCGGTGAGGGTCATATGATCGGGCGCGGCAAGGGCGGGCCTCAAACTCGTCCATGCGTGGATAGAGCAGGGGCCGCCCATATATTTGGCCCAATCCCAGAAAAAGGCTGCGCTTTCGGCGGCTTGCCGCTTCAACGCGAGGCGCACGGCGTCGAGACGCGGCGGCGCATGCCAGCGCGCCAGCCTTTCGTCGCTGCGGTCGAGCATCTGGCCATACGCGACCGTTTCCTGCCCGTTGAGCGACCGACACGCCTGTGCTCCGGCCGAACTGGCAAAGGCGGGAAGGCGCGCCGCATCCGGCGGTCCGATGATCACAATTGACGCGTGCGGCGCCAAGCTTCTTGATTCGGTCGACGCCCGATTTCAACCGGCCCTCGTATTGCGTCATATCGAGCAAATCTATGAAGCCTTCCCGGGTCCCGTATTCGAACACAATAAGGTCCGGGTTGAGTTTTTGAAAATCGCTTGCGGCGATATCGGCATTCCATGTGTCGATCGTACCCACGGTCGCGCCCGGCAGTCCGAGGTTTGAGTAGAGGATGCCAGGGGTCTGCACGCCGCTCGCCGCCGAAAGGATCGATATCGCGCCGTCGCCCGCAGGCCTGATCATGATCTCCCTGGCCTTGGCGGCGATGCGGATGGAGGTTTGGGCCGTCGCAGCCGATCTTGTGGGAACAAGTTTGACATCGCCATCGACGCTTACCGCCGCCGTGCCCTGTTGAGGCCCGGTCAAAAAGGCGACGTCGACCCAGTCGAACGTTCCCTCCACGGAGGTGAAACGAAGCCAGGCGTCGTTGGCGGCCGAAGCGACCCGCGCCCCGGTAATGCCGAAAGGCCCTGGTTCTTCCCCGGCCGCGCTCGTAAGCGACCACGGCCCGCTTCGGTCCATCTTCATGCCGCGGATCGGGTAAAGTCCGGGCTGCATGAGCCCGCGGCCGGCGTTGCCGAAACGGCCGATAAGGTGTTCTCGAAGCGATCCGGCGAACTGGTCGTTGACGAGTTGGTCGCCGCCGAGATGGATGACGCTCACCTGGGAGCGCTTTCCCGCATGTAAGGCCGTAAGCGCGCTATAAAAGTTCTGGAGAGCCTGCGCCGCCGGAATTGCTGCGGGCGCATTGGACGGCGATGCCCTGCGCGTCTCAACGGTGGAGGAACTCGGGAAGCGCGCTCCAGGAGCCGGCGGCGGGGGAGGGCGGCGTGTCGACGGCGGCCGCGCCGAAGGACGGCATCTTCAGCGACAGGAAACCGGTTTTGTCCGAGCGCGTCAGGGCAGGGCCGTTCCCCGAACTTTCTTCAGCGAATGAGCTGCGGCCGGAATCATCGTCGCCGCCCCATAGATTGCCTGGAAGGCACCCGCCGAGGAAGGGCAGGATAAACAACACAAGCAACTGAGTGCGGAGCGCCCGCACAGGCGATGTATTCGGATTTAGTGACTGCCTGCCCCGCATTTGAACTCCGGGAACCCCTGAACACACTGAAAGCGACTGCTATGCTACTGCGATTGGGCGGGCGTTTCGCTCCGCCAGCGAAAATCGTCCGCGCGGCCCGCTTTGGGCGGCAACGCGTCGCCCCGGCTCAGCACCTTGAAGTAAAGACGCTCGGCAAGGGGGGTTTGCCTTAGGATTTCGCGCATGGAGAAGTCGCCGGCGGGCGAAATGACGGCTATGGCCGTGAGGCCGTCTCCAAGATCGCTAAGGATGAGTTCGCCGCCTTGATAGCCGGCTCCGCCAAAGGCGGCCTGATCGCGCTTTTGCGCATCCGGCGTCGCGGCGGGACGCGTTACAGTCTCAGCCTTGAACTCAAGCTTCTCGATGGGAGCAGGCTTTACGGCCGCTCCGTTGCTCTCTTTGGAAGCAGCCTCCGCTGGAGGCGGGTTCGCTGGGCTTGCCGCCGGCTTCGGGGCGGAGGCGCTGCGCGATCCATTCGGGACCACGCGCGCCTGCTCTTCCTCGTCTCCGGCGAGCGGGATGTTTCGTTGAGCCTTGGCGTGCGCCAAGTCGCGTCGAAGCGCCGTCTCAACGTAATTGGCGAGTTTCCTGTTTCCCGCCATCGTCAAGCCAACGCCATCGCCTTCGCGAAGCCTCTTGGTCTGGCCCGTCAGATCGGGGCCGTAGGCGCTGTAGTTGCCGAACTGATCGGTAAATCCGGCCCAGGTTTCGATGAACTTCACGCCGTTGACATAGGCGGCCTGGCGAACCGCGTCGTTCATTTGCGCGGCGCTTTCGCTAACCGCCGGATTTCCCATGACGGGCAGCCCCATCCAGTAGACCGCGATGTTGGCGGCCTTCAATTTCTTGATGAGCTTTTCCGCTTCCTTTGCGTAAGCCTCTTTCCATTCCGCCGTCCCAGGCTGCGCGCGGCCGGCCCCCGCCTTTATCGAGAGGCGGTCGTTCAGGCCCAGCACGATGATCGCAACATGGATGGCGGTCCCTTGGATGGTGCGGTCGATTTCACCGTAAAGGTCGTACTGGTCAGCCCTGACAAGGCCGTAGTTGGAACGCGACATGTCGGCGATTTCGAGGGAATTCTCCTGCTTGAACGCCTCCTTCAGGCCTTCCGTCAAGCCTGGGCCTAGCCAATCTCCGATGACGCGGACCCGATAGCGGTCCGTTTGCGGGAACGGCGTGATGTAGCTTGAAGATAAGAGGCCGGTTCCCTCGGCGCGAACGCCTGACGCGCCAAAGATCGCCAGAAACACGGCCAGACCATAAACAAGCGCTTTCGCCGCCACGACGCGGCCATCCACAGGCCTGTCCTCCTTACGAAACAATCTCACCTTCAGGGCGCCTCCCATTCGCTCAAGTCTTTGTGAGTGATTGTGTCAGGAAAAAGCCGATAACAACCGTCCGCACTCGCTGCTTCTCTGTTGTGACAGGAGCGCAACGGGTCCGGAGGAATAGTATGGACTGCGACAATTTTATATTTGTTAAAGATGCTCGGATAACGGTTGCATGCGACGCGTTTCTCAAAAATATGAAGGGAGCCGGCGATTTGCACGAAGCGTCCCCGCGGCTGAAGCCACGCTGTTTGGCATAAGCCGCAATTTAGGCTGCAATCTCCGTCGTTGTTCTCTAATATCCGTTGCAAACTTTCTGACCCGAGAAGTCGCCAGGAACCACTATGAGCAAGCCTATTCGCAAGGCCATTTTCCCCGTCGCGGGCCTCGGCACGAGATTTCTTCCCGCCACCAAGGCCATGCCGAAAGAAATGTTGACCGTCGTCGACCGCCCCATCATCCAGCATGTGGCCGACGAGGCCAGGAACGGCGGCATCGAGCATTTTATCTTCGTCACGGGCCGCAACAAGGGCGTCATCGAGGATCATTTCGACAGGCAGTTCGAGCTGGAGGCGGTGCTGAGGCAGCGCAACAAGCAGGAGGAATTGCTCAATCTTGAACTTTATTTGCCTGCGCCGGGCGCCACAAGCTTCACCCGCCAGCAGGAACCTCTCGGCCTCGGCCATGCAGTCTGGTGCGCGCACGACATCGTAGGCGAAGATCCGTTCGCTCTTCTCCTTCCCGACGTGATCGTTCTGCCCGAGGGCGAGAGCTGCCTCGGCCAGATGATCAAGGTCTATAACCGGCTCTGCGAAAAATATTCCGGCGCGAAAATCAACATCATCGCCGTGGAGGAGGTCGCCCCGGAAGAGACGAGTTCCTACGGCGTGGTGGCCCTTGAGGGCGAAGAGGAGGACAGGCTTTGGCGTGTCCGCTCGATGGTCGAGAAGCCGGCCCGTGGAAGCGCGCCCTCCAACCTCATCATCATGGGCCGCTACATCCTGCAACCGGAAATCTTTCAAATCCTGAAGAACCAGGAGCGCGGCGCGGGCAACGAGATCCAGATCACCGACGCCATGAAAACCCTGATGCAGGACCAGATGTTCTTCGCCTACAAATACCGCGGCAAGAGCTACGATTGCGGGTCGAAGCTCGGCTTCCTCACCGCCAATGTGGCGTTCGCGCTGGCGAGGCCCGATCTTGCGCCGAAATTCGGAGAAGAACTCAAGAAACTCGCGGCTGAATTGCAGGCGAAGCGCACGCCCGGACCGGCTGCACGGGCCGCCGAGTAAGTTTATCCACCGCCGTATGCCGGCCTTTTTCCGACCGCACGCTTCCACATTGCTGGGAAGCGATTCGCTCCTTAAAGAGGGGCTAGCGGGGAAAAGGGAAGAGGGGCGGACATGGCGCAGCGTTTTGCGCGGGTCGAGCGGCATGCAGATGCGGCGCGGGAGTTGGAGGCGGCCAGGTCTGCTCGCCATTCCCTCGAATGCGGCATCAATGGATTGAGAGCGCTGCAAGGGGCGCTTTTCGCCGGGTTGGCGGATGAATTCGAGCGCGCGGTTAAGCTCATGCAGACTTGCGAGGGCCGCGTGATCGTGACCGGCATGGGCAAAAGCGGCCATGTCGGACAGAAAATCGCCGCAACCTTGGCTTCGACAGGCACGCCTGCGCAGTTCGTCCATCCGGCGGAGGCGAGCCATGGCGACCTCGGCATGATCACGGCCGACGATGTCGTCCTGGCGTTGTCATGGTCGGGTGAGACGAAAGAGCTGGCCGCTATCTTGACTTACTCGCGGCGCTTCCGGGTGCCGCTCATCGCGATGACCTCCAGGCGCGAAAGCACGCTCGGCAAGGCCGCTGACGTCGTCCTGGACATGCCGCAGGTCAAGGAAGCGTGCCCGCATGGGCTGGCGCCTACGACCTCCACGCTCACGCAACTGGCGCTCGGCGATTGCCTAGCCATCGCGCTCCTCGAAGGCCGCGCTTTCACCGCGCTCGACTTCAAGGTTTTCCATCCCGGCGGGCAACTCGGCGCGAACTTGAAGCATGTCGGCGATATCATGCATCGCGGCGACAGGCTTCCTGTGGTCCCTGCCGCCGAGCGCATGAGCAACGCCCTTGTGGTCATGACCGAGAAAAGCTTCGGCTGCCTTGGCGTGCTGGGCGAGGGGGGGACGCTCGTCGGCATCGTGACGGACGGCGACCTCCGCCGCAACATGTCGCCCGCTCTCCTCGACAAGACCGTCGCCGACATCATGACGAAAAACCCCAAGACAATCCGGCCGGATATGCTTGCGAGCGCCGCGCTCCAGATCATCAACGCGTCGGCCATCACGGCGCTTTTCGTTGTGGAGAAGGGCGTGCCGGTCGGCATCGTTCACGTCCACGATCTATTGCGGACCGGCGTCGCATAGCATCCCGTCTTCAAGTCCCGGCCCAACTTGCAGCGCCATCTCACGGCATAGCCTGTATTTCAATGCGATGCTTATTTATGGTTCGAACATGCTTAATTCTTCAGATGCGCCGGTTGTTGAAACGAATGAAGACTACGGTATGGCGCTGGAATTGCATCTCAATAAATACTCATCTTGCTCAAGGCGCTTTCTCGCCTGGGGCGGGGGAGAGAGCACAAAGATAATCGCAGAATTCGCCGCCAGCAGGGAAGCCTGTATCTTTCTTTCTATAGAAGACGACGCTAAGGAACTTGCCGATATTGCTCAATCCACTCCTTTTTATCGATTTATGGAGTTTCAACACCTTGAAGTAGAGGATTTTGAGGATATTGAAAAGGATTGCGATTACAGCTCCTACCCCGCAAGTATGGGATATCGCTTCGATTTGGTTTTCATCGGCGGCAAACAGCAAATGCGATGTGCGCTAAAAGCCGAGAGCATTCTCGCGCCTGACGGACGCGTGCTGCTGCCACAGGGCGATAGGCCGCCTTTTGAATCCCTTTCCAGCGTCTACGATATCGAAGAAGAAAACCGGCATTTTCTGGTGCTTAAAGCGAAGCGAAAAAGTCGGGATTTGCAACCGCCGCCTACCATCGAAAAGAGGGCGCTCTTCGTCATTTTGCAGGGGCCGAAGGCGAACGCCGAGTTCAATGTGACAGGTCCTTTCTTCGAAAGCTATGCAGCGCGGGTCAACGCGGATCTTCATGCTATTCGCGCAGATGCAGTTGTGCCCAAAGCCGCACTGAAAACGCTCGTTCTACCGAGAGCGCGTGACTACGACCGCTTCGCTATCTTGGACGCGGATATCATAATTAGGCCACACGCCCCCAATGTTTTTGCCGTCGTCCCCGCTGACCTTCTTGGCGTTATGCCAGAAGGTAGAAAGTTGGATCGTAAAGTATGGTGCGAAGAACTTCGCCGTATTTATCGGTTTGACAAGGACTTACCGCCGGACAGATACTTCAATTCCGGCGTGCTTGTGATGAGCCGCGAACATATCGGCTTGCTTGAGGCGCTGCGCGAGGGGCCAGTGTTTGGACACCCCCTTTTCGAGCAGGGGTTCCTGAACGCCATTGTGCATGCGAGGGGTATCCCGGTCTACGATTTGCCCACTAGCCTAAATCATATTCTCGATCCCGGTTTTGGTTTGGATTGGCGGTACGGGGCATTCTTGCACGTTGCAGGAAGCGGCAAGCGTCGCTTCAAGCTGAAGGCTGTTTGGAGCGAGGAAATATTTGAAGGGGCCCGATATCTGTCGCAAGTACAATTCCTGGGACGATTTGTTAGGCAGCAGCGACTCCTTGAAATTGCAGCACAAGTCGAAGGAAAAGAGGTTCGTGTTTTTGACGCGGACGACCTTGTTCTTCACATGCCCGGCGCCTACGCGGTGCTGGTTGATGAGACCCTTCTGATAAGTTTGAGCGCGGCATGCAAGCCCCATGCAGTTTGGGGGCCTTATGTTCGGGTCCGTCCCGGACGATGGAGGGTTTCCGTTCTGGCTCCGGATGGCGCTGAATTGGTCGACCCGCGCGTGCAGATCGATCTATGCTGCGATAGAGGCAAGCGGCAGCTCATCACTAAGATGCCCCTGGATGGGCGACAATTCTTTGCAGACATTCCGCCGGGGGTTACTGATCTTGAGACGCGGCTTTCAATCACGGAAGGTCAAACCCAAATCTTAGCAATCAAGCTTGAACTTGAAGATGAGCTTTTGCTTGATGATGCGCAGGCGGTTCTCATTCCAGAGCATCCATGACGCCGTCGGCCTCGCACGCGACGAGCGTTCAGACCGCGTCGGTCGCGCCTGAGCCTTCTATCACACAGCGTGAGTGAGGCGCTTCTCGGCGTATTTTCGCGCAAGTTGAGGCGTCAGACTTGTTAGCATCCACTTTGCGGCGAGGTTTGGCGTGAGTTGGTAACGGATTGCTTTCGTCAGCGCCTGGCGAGCCTGACCGACATCCCCGCGTTTAAGATGCACATTGGCCCAGGCGCTGTGAACGTCCCGAAGGTTTCGGACAACGACTTTGCGCAGGGCAGGGGGAAAAGAGGACGCTAACCTCAACCATTTTTCCAGCATGACCTGTCTCGCCTTGAGCTGGTACTCAAAGCTGTCCCACACCCGGGTTCGGGCGTCCGGATCGACGTCGACGGTCGTCCGTTCGATGATGGCGAGTTGTTTATTCAGGTAGCAAAAGCTTGTCTCAAGAGAAAGCCGGAAAAGAAAATCGTAGTCTTCCGCCCACTGAATGTCGGGATCGAAGCCGCCGATTTGCTTGACGAGGTCGGTGCGGACAAGAAGCGTTTGTATCCAGCTCCCGCCGAACTGCTTCACGAGATGATTGGCCTCATCGGTGACAACCCCCATGAAGTCGTTGTAGGGTCTTTGCGATGCTTCGAATACGGTTGTATCCAGGCTGGCCGTATCGACCATGCGTGCGTTAGTATAGCAGGCGCCGCATTCTTTGAATTGCTCAAGGGCGCCAACTTGCCGCTCCAGCTTTTCAGGAAGCCAGACATCATCGGAATCGAGAAAGGCAAGCCACTCGCCCTTCGCTTCGGCGACGCCTCGATTTCTGGCGTGGCTCGGCCCCTGGTTGGCTTGTTGGATATAACGGATTTGCTTGTCCGCGGCAGCGTCCCGCGCATTCCGTTCAATGAGACCTTGAACCCTCTCGGAAGTTTCGTCGGTTGAGCCGTCATCAACGACCAGAATCTCGACGTGCGGATAAGTCTGCGCCAGGACGCTCTCGATAGCCGTCGTGACGAATGTTTCGCGGTTATAGGTTGGGATTATAACAGTAATCAAAGGGCTCTTGTCCATTTCACGCCTACCATGATATGAATTTATTGAAATCGTAACAGATCTTCGTGTCAGGTTATATATTTAGTTAGGATATGTGTTTCAATTTAAGGGATAATGTTATTCCTATTGGGATAAGCTGAAGCTCAGCCACGGTTAACCCGACTTCGCCTTTCTGAACGCAATCTTAAGCGCAAGGCTTAAGATCAGGTGAATGTGTCGACTGAGCGCTCAAAATACTTGCTTGTATAGTTATATAGGCCTGTTTTACGAAACAATCCCAATCTTCGGCATCTGTTAACCAGCGCTGGCGTCGCCCAGCTGACGCCGAAGCGCACGCCATGGGCGGCCGGCGCGTCGGGCGGCGATTTATCCGCGCCCAAATGAACGCGGATTATTCCAGCCCGACGGCCGCTTTCACCGAGCTGGCTCGCTCGACGAAGTCGGGTGAACGTCGCCGACCAAGGCTGCGAAATACACGGATGATCTCAGTGTGAGGTTGTGGAAGGCCGCTAAACGAGTTTCAGCAAATAAGCGCGCCGATGATGCGCGTGCGTGATGGCGACCGCAAGCGCGTCAGCGGCGTCGGCCGTTTTCGGGGCCGCTTTCGGCAGGAGGTAGCGGATCATGGCCCGGATCTGCTCCTTTTCGGCGTGACCTGTGCCGGTGACGGTCTTCTTGACCGAGTTTGGCGCATATTCCGCGACGGAGAGACCGAGGCGGGCCGGAACCAGGAGCGCCACGCCGCGCGCCTGGCCAAGCTTCAGCGCGGAGCGGGCGTTGCCGTTCACGAAGGTTTCCTCAACCGCCGCCTCTGCAGGCAGCCAGCGCTGCACAACCTCCTCAAGCCCCGCAAAAAGCGCCGCAAGCCTTTGCCCCATCGCCTCATCCACATCGGGCGATATAGCGCCACAGGCGACGAAAGAAAGGCGCGCGCCATCCCAATCCACGACGCCCCAGCCGAGATTGCAAAGGCCGGGGTCGAGGCCAAGGATGCGGGTGGTCTTTCTCTCCATGAAACAGCCTATTCCAGATTCGCCGGCTCCAACGTCTTCTGCATCGCCGCCCGCGGTCAAGGGATTTCAAAAAAGATCGGAATGAAGCCCCGGCCGCCTTTTATAAAGGTCGCCCTGCCAACGCGCCGTTGAATCACCATCTTTCTGCAACGCCTGTGTGTGCGACAGGCAAAAAGACCTTTGCACGGAGTTCGGCGCGGTTTAGTCAAGCGTCGTGATTGAGGACGAACGAATGAAAACAGATCTGCCTCGAACGATTTACCTCAAAGATTATGCGCCGCCGCACTTCCTGATTTCCAAGACCGAGTTCGACATCGCTTTGGCCCCTTCGCAAACGAAGGTGAAGGCGAAGCTTTCCTTGCACCCGAACCCGAACACAAAGAGCAAGCAGAACGTTCTCAAGCTTGACGGCGAGTTGCTGCAGCTTGTCCGCATCGCCGTCGACGGCAAGGAGCTGCCGCCCTCGGCCTATGACGTCACAGACAAGGATTTGACGATCCGCAATGCGCCGTCCGCGCCGTTTACGCTTGAGATCGAAACCATGTGCGATCCCGAGGCGAACAAGGCGCTCTCCGGCCTTTACCGCTCGCAAGGGGTCTATTGCACACAATGCGAGGCCGAAGGTTTCCGCCGCATCGCCTATTACCTCGACCGGCCCGACGTTCTATCGAAATTCACGGTGCGCATCGAGGCGGACCGGAAGGAAGCGCCGATCCTGCTGTCGAACGGCAACCTCATCGAAAGCGGACAAACCGCCGGCGGCCGCCATTTCGCGGTCTGGGAAGATCCCTTTCCGAAGCCGTCCTATCTCTTCGCGCTGGTCGCCGGCAGGTTCGGCATGGTCGAGGATGCGTTCACGACGCGCTCGGGCCGCAAGGTGACCTTGCGCATCTATGTCGAACCCGGCAAGGAGGACCGCTGCGCCTGGGCGATGGAGTCGCTTAAGCGCTCCATGAGATGGGACGAGGAGCGCTTCGGCCTCGAATACGATCTCGACATGTTCATGATCGTGGCGGTTTCCGACTTTAACATGGGCGCGATGGAGAACAAGGGGTTGAACGTCTTCAACGACGCCCTGATCCTGGCGAGGCCCGAGACCGCGACAGACGCCGATTACGAAAGCATCGAGGCCGTGATCGCGCACGAATATTTTCACAATTGGACGGGCAATCGCGTCACCTGCCGCGACTGGTTCCAGCTTTGTCTGAAAGAGGGGCTGACCGTCTTCCGCGATCAGGAGTTCAGCGCGGACGTGCGCTCGGCGGTGGTCAAACGCATCCAGGAAGTGCGGTTCCTGAAGAGCGCGCAGTTCCCGGAAGATGCAGGCCCGCTCGCCCATCCCGTCCGCCCTGCTTCCTTCATCGAGATCAACAACTTCTATACGCGCACGGTCTACAATAAGGGCGCGGAGCTATGCCGGATGCTGCAGACCGTTCTCGGCAAGGACGGATTCCGGCGCGGTCTCGATCTCTATTTCGAGCGGCACGACGGGCAGGCCGTGACGGTCGAGGATTTCATCGCCGCGCTTGGCGACGCCAACAAGACCGATCTGTCGGAGTTCATGGTCTGGTACAATCAGGCCGGCACGCCCGTTCTTGATGCGCGCCTCTCTTATTCCGAGGGCGCAAAGTCCGCGCGTCTCACGCTCACCCAGTCTTATCCGCCCGGTCTCGAGGGCCCTAAAAGAAAACCCGTTCCTGTCCCAGTGAGGCTCGGGCTCGTCGCCGGCAATGGCGAAGACCTGCCGCTGAAAGAGGGCGGCAAGCTCCTCCGGGACGGCCTCGTCATGCTTCGCAAGAAGAAAGAGGTTTTCACGTTCGAAGATGTCGGCGAGCGGCCGGTGTTGTCGGTGCTGCGCGACTTCTCGGCGCCCGTCAAGCTCGCGACCTCGGCCAGCGATCGCGAGATGCTGACGCTGATCCGCTCGGACAGCGACCTGTTCAACCGCTGGCAGACGGCGCAGGGCTTTGCGCTGAAGCATATCGCAGAGATGGCGAAAGCGATCGCGGACGGTTCCGAGCCGCGCGTCAATGCCCGGTTTGTGCAGGCGGTCGGCGCGGTCGCGAGCGACGACGGGCTGGAGCACGCCTACAGGGCTGCCTTCCTCGCTCTTCCGTCCGAGTCCGATGTCGCGCAGGCAATCCGCGAAAATGTCGACCCCGAAGCGATCCACGCCGCCCGCGAGAGGCTGCGGTCAGCTTTCGGCCGGAGCCTGAGATCTTCCCTCGAAGAAGTCTACGAGGCGAGCGCGCCCGCGGAACCCTACCACCCCGATGCGGAAAGCGCAGGCAAGCGCGCGCTTCGCCAGGCGTGTTTGAGCCTGCTCGCGGCCGGCAAGAGCCGCTTCGGCATCGCCAAAGTCAAAGAACAGGCCCGCACGGCGACAAACATGACCGAGGCCATGGGGGCGCTGTCGATCCTGTCCCAGGTCGGCGGGGAGCCCTACGATGAGGCTCTCCAACGCTTCTATCGGCGTTGGAAGGACGAGGCGCTTGTGATGAACAAGTGGTTCGCACTTCAGGCTATTTCGCCGGGCGCGGAGACGCTGAAGCGCGTGCAAGACCTCACGGCGCATTCGTTGTTCTCACTCAAGAATCCGAACAGAGTGCGTTCCGTCTACGGCGCATTCGCTCACGGCAACCAGGTTCGCTTCAACGATGCGAGCGGCAAGGGCTACGACTTCGTCGCCAGCGCCGTCATCGATATCGACGGCTTCAATCCGCAGATTGCATCGAGACTCGTCAGCGCGTTTGAAAGCTGGCGCATTTTCGAGCCGAAGCGCCGCTCGCTCGCTCTTGCTGCGCTGAAACGCGTGCTTGCGAAAAAAGGCCTCTCCTCCGACGTGTTTGAGATCGCCACGAAAATTGCCGGCGCCGAAGCCGACGATAAAGCCGCCTGAGACAGATTTGCAGGGGTTCGAAGCGTCCAGGCAAACTGCGCCAACCGGCCAATGATCGTAATCCCGGCCAAACGAAGCGCGAGCCGGGATCGTCTCAAGCTCAGGTCAATGTGTCTTGTGATCCCGTGCACGGCGCAGCGATGCGATGCGTCGTGCGCGGGATGATGTCGCGGCAACGCGTTGGCGAACTTGCCTCGGGCGGGCCAGAGGCCGACGAACAATATTAACTGCACGAAGGGGCCTATCCCACCGAAATAGAACGTTTGTTAACCAAACCCGGGCAGTTTAAGACCTGAGTTATCTGCGTTAATTCTGCGGCGGGACGATATGGCCCTCGATGCGCTTCACGAGACGTTCTTCGATGCCCACCCTCATCATGGAGGGTATCGCCAGAATGTGTTTGCATCCTGGCCTCACGCGGCGCCGGCCGGGGAGTCCCCGTCGCAGCTTGCTTTCGTCGCGATCGGGGCTGGATTGGCCGCGCTCCTTTTGCTCGCGCCGTGCCTTCTTGGGCTCGCGCCCGACCGCGCAGAGACCCGCGTCGCTTTTCTCTTGATGGCCGCAGTTTCGCTTCTTGCCGCCGCAAGAGAGATGCAGCTCTCCTCCACGAAAGCGAGAGAGGCTCAGCGGCTGCTCGCCGAAAACCACGACGCCATCGAAGCGGCGGGCGGCATCGTCTTTCGCTGGCGCCTGATGAGTGGGCAACTGACGTGGGGCGGAAATGCAGCGCGTTTCCCCGGGGTTTCCCCACGCGAGATTCCAACCAATTTCCGCGATCTGCGCTCCCACCTGCACCCGGACGACAGCCTGTATAACTCGATCTCACGCACATTAAAAATATCAGAAGAGCGCGTGTGCTGGCCGGTTCGCATCAGAGATCTGCATGGCGGCTGGAAGGCGTTCGCGATCAGGGGAAAGGTCAGCCGCGATTCAGAAACAGGTCTTCCTGTGCTTGAAGGCGTGCTCTTGCCCTCCGACTCCCGCGGTTCTTCAGGGGACGACGCTCACGCACGCTTGACGAAGATTATGGAATCGCTCCCGATCTCTATTGCGATCTGGGATGGTCAGAACCGTCTTTTGTTGTGTAATCGCAAGTTCCGGCAGCTCTATCGCATCGCGAAGACATCGGTCTTGCGGGGCGCGCCCTTGGAGGAGGTTGAGGCGCAGGCCCAGGAGTTCATGGCGCAGCGCCCGCCTGAGGCAAGGGGTGCGGCCGGCTCTTTCCAGCTTCGCGATCAGCAGTTGCGTTGTGGCGCATGGTTGCAGATCGGCGAATATTGGACGTGGGACGGGATCCTGGTTAGCGTTGGAACCGACATCACCGTGTCGAAGCTCAGCGAGCGCCAGGTTCTTGAACGGGAGCAGGAAATGCGGGCGAAAGTCGACGGTTTCGAACAGAGCCGCAGACAATTGGAGATCCAGGCGCGGCAACTCCGTGAACTCGCGGAAAGCTACAACGAAGAGAAAATCCGGGCCGAGGCGGCCAATCAGGCTAAGTCAGAATTTCTCGCCAATGTCAGCCACGAACTGCGCACGCCGCTGAACGCCATCATCGGCTTCTCCGAAATGATGCGCGATGGCGTGCTGGGGCCGATCGGCAACCCCAAATATGAGAGCTACGTCAAGGACATCTACGCCAGCGGCCGCTATCTCCTGGAAATGATCAACGACATCCTCGACATGTCGAAGATCGAGGCCGGGCGCATGACGCTTTCTCCCGAATGGGCGACGCTCAACACGATTGTCGAGGAGTGCCTGACGGTCGTTCATCCGAGTTCGCTCGAAGGCAAAGTCAGGCTTGTTCGCTGCGGCAACGCTGACATCTCTGTTTTTGTCGACAAGCGGGCGCTGAAGCAGGTGCTGATCAACCTCCTCTCGAACGCTATCAAGTTCACGCCGCCCGGGGGCAAGGTCATGCTGCGCGCCTATCGCTATCGCGGCAGTCTTCGCGTCGCCATTGCCGATACGGGCGTCGGCATCGCAAAACACGACCTTGAAAGGCTCGGCAAACCATTCGAGCAGGTTAGCAATCAGTTAACCAAAGGGCACAAGGGCACGGGCCTCGGGCTCGCCATCTCACGCTCTCTCGTTGAAATGCATGGCGGCAAACTCGACATCAAAAGCAGGGTGGGGGAGGGCACGACCGTGACCTGCATCCTGCCTCTGCGTGATGACAAGGATGCCGACCAAGAGGCTGCGTGACAGTTGGAGATGAGACGGCTTTCACTTTCGAGGAAGCAAGGCCGGAAAAGACGTCGGTTTCGATCAGAAGGTTGGCCGAGCGGGCGCGCGGCAGGGATGTTGCTGTTGGTGAAATCCTTGCGGCGCTTAAAGATCGCGGTTTCGGCGTTTTAATGATTTTGTTCGCGCTGCCGAACGCGGTCATTCCGGGTATTTCGTTCATTCTTGGCGCTCCCGTGGTTCTGTTTGCGCTTCAGCTCGCCTTTGGGCGCGATGAAGTTTGGCTGCCCGAGTTCATGCGCCGTCAAAAACTTTCGGCCGCTCTCTTCGAAAAGGTAGCCGCGCGCGTCGAGAAGTTCCTGGTGTGGGTCGAGAAGCGCTCGATGCCTCGGTGGTGCTCGGTTGTGACCGGCGCAGGCGAACGATTTCTGGGGCTCTATATTGCAGTCATCGCCGGTTTTTTGATGATGCCCATTCCTTTCGGAAACGGGCTGCCAGCATTTGGCATCGCGCTCATGGCGGTTGGCCTTATCGAAAAAGACGGAAAGGCGGCCGTGCTCGGCATGGCGCTCGGCTTTCTGGGCACGCTCTATATTGGGGTCGCCGTCGCTGCGGGCGTCAAAGCGTTCAAGTTCGCGTTGACGATATTCTAACCCGCATCGGGCAATTTGTGGGCGGCGTTTCGAATTTACAAAGCCCGCCCAGCTCCTTACAAACCGCACCTCAAAGGAACACTGGGGCGCCTGTCTTCCCGGGTGGGGCAATTGTAGGGAATAAAATGACAAGTCTCGTCGATAGCGCAAGTGTCAGCGACTTAACGTCGACCAAAAGCGCTGCTCTTGATGACAAGGAGGGTGAAAAGGTCGTCATTCTCCACCGATCCGAGCTGGCCAAAGTCGAGACTTGGCCAAAGGCCTTCAGTCATCTCAGGAAGGACAGCCGCTACTACGAAATCGTCGAGGATACGATCTGTCCCGAGTTCAAATATCGCTACTTCGGATTGAAGGACAAGGCGGGGCGGATCTTCGGCGTTCAGCCCTTTTTCGTGCTCGACCAGGACTTGCTGGCAGGCGTCGGGCCGAAGGTGAAAGCTTTCGCGGACAGGGTGCGCAGGGTCTGGCCGCAGTTCCTGACCATGAGAACATTGATGGTCGGTTGCGCCGCCGGCGAAGGCCATCTTTGCGCGGACGATCCCGAAGAGCAACGCAGACAAACTCAACTTCTCGCGGCAAGCATCCGCGATCTGGCGCGCAAGGAAAAGGCTTCGCTGATCGTGATGAAGGAGTTCCCGGCCTCCTATCGCGAACCGCTGTCCTGTTTTCTCTCCCACGGCTTTGCGATGATGCCGAGCATGCCGATGACGCGTCTCGACATCTCTCAATATTCAAACTTCGACGACTATCTCAGCAAAGCCATCAAGGCCAAGCGGCGGACAGAGTTTCGGCGGAAGTTCAAGGCGGCGGAGCAGTCGAGCCCCATCGAACTCACGGTGACGCAGGATCCGGAAGCAGCCGTCGACGAAATTTATGCGCTTTACGAGCAGGTGTATGAGCGCTCGGAGCTGAAGTTCGAAAAGCTCACGCAAGACTACTTTCGGCAACTCGGCCGGCGAATGCCCGACAAAGTTCGTTTATTTCTGTGGCGGCATGAGGGAAAACTCATCGCGACATCCCTGTGCCTGGTTCAGGGGGATGCGCTTTACGGCGAATATCTGGGGCTCGACTACTCCATTGCGCTGAAGCTGCATCTCTACTTCTATGTGATGCGGGACACCATTTCCTGGGCCATCGCTAACGGCTTCAAATCTATCGTCAGCACGAGCCTCGGCTACGGCCCGAAGCTGCAGATGCGGCACGTGCTCGAGCCGCTGGACCTCTACATCCGGCACACGTCTCCGCTTATCAATGCGATCTTCCGGCGGGTTCTACCCTTGCTGGAGCCGACGCGCGGCGAGGAAACGCTGAGGAAGTTCCCTAATTACCTGGACCTCTGGCCTGATCCGAAGGAGCGCGCTCCCTCCATATGATCCGCGCCGGCAGAGCAGGGCGACGTGAGCAGGCGCGGTGGCGGCCGCAAGAAATCCGATGCCGCCCTGTTCGCGCGCTGGTCTCACGGTGAACCTGCCGAACTTCGATAAGCTCAAGCCATCAAACCTACGCACCCTCATACTTGTCGAAGGATGCGGCCTAAAAGTCCCTCTATTATCTTGGTGTTAGGCCGTCGCAGGTCGCAGGCCCAGCGGCGGTGAGCCAGTCTCGTGTGCGTTGTTCCGGGTCGCTTTGGAAGACGACATCGCTGACAACGGCGATGCTGTCTGCCCCGGCCGCAAACACAGCGGGCGCGCGCTCAAGTGTGATGCCGCCGATTGCCACTAGAGGCCGCTTCGCCAGCGCCTTCCATTGGCCGATCCGGGCAAGGCCCTGCGGCGCCCAGGGCATGACTTTGAGCGTCGTTTCATAAATGGGGCCGAGGGCAACGTAGTCCGGATCTTCGCGCAGGGCGCGATCGAGTTCCTCATGGCTATGTGTAGAGAGGCCGAGCTTCAGCCCAGCGCGCCGAACAGCGCTCGTGTCAGCCGTCGCAAGATCGCCTTGGCCGAGATGCACGAAGCCCGCTCCGCAGTCGATGGCCTCTTGCCAATAGTCGTTAACGACGAGTTCGCAACCATGAGCGCGGCAAGCGGCGAGCGCTTCGCAAATTGCGGGCGCAATCGCGTCCTGCGGCTCGTCCTTGATGCGCAGCTGGATCAGTTTCACGCCGATGCGTGCGAGCCGCGCGACCCAGGCCGCATCGGGCGCAATCGGGTAAAATCTAGGAAGCATGGGCAGCATCGAGGAAGGCGAGGCCAGCGACGGGCGTGGAAGGACTGGCCATATCGCGGGGCGGCATAACGCCCGCGCGAAAAGCGAGGCGCCCGGCTTCGATGGCCTTCGCAAAGGCCGCGGCCATGGCGATGGGATCCCGCGCCTTGGCGACCGCGGTGTTCAAGAGAATGCCGTCAAAGCCCATTTCCATGGCCCCGGCCGCATGCGAGGGCGCGCCGATCCCCGCATCGACAATGAGCGGGATATTGGGAAAATAAGCGCGCAGGCTGCGCATCGCATAGGGATTCATGAGCCCGCGGCCCGTGCCGATGGGCGCCGCCCAAGGCATGAGAACCTGGCATCCGGCGCCAAGCAAACGCTCAGCCACGCCCAAATCCTCGGTGCAATAGGGGAAGACCTGAAAGCCGTCGCGGCATAGGGCTTCGGCCGCTTCGACAAGGCCGAAGACATCGGGTTGCAGCGTGTCGTCGTTCGCGATGACTTCGAGCTTCACCCAATTCGTCTCGAAAACTTCGCGCGCCATTTGCGCCGTGGTGATGGCTTCGCGCGGCGTGTGGCAACCGGCGGTGTTCGGCAGAATGCGGGCGCCAAAACCTTTCACCATGTCCCAGAAGCGCGAGCCGGCGCCGGCGTCGCGGCTGCTTTCGCGGCGCAGCGAAACCGTAAGCACGCCAGCGCCGGAGGCATCAACAGAGCGTCGCATAATGTCCGGGGAAGGATATAAGGAGGTGCCGAGCAGGAGCCGCGATTGGACCCGCTCACCATAAAAGGTCAGCACGTCCTGCGCCTCGTCGGCTCCATTTGCGCGGGATTTCATTCTTCACCCTCCCTGACGCGGGGAAAGAACCTCGATCGCGTCGCCTTCTTTCAGCGCAATAGCAGCGCGCCCCTTGGCCGCCACGAAGTCTCCATTCCGCGCCGTCGCAACCTTCACATCGGAAAAGCCCAACTCGCGGCACAGTTCTTCGAGGCTTTTCGCCTCGGTGACGCGGGCCTCACCATTCACCGTGATCTTCAAAAAGAACCCCCTCCACTTTGGCGCCTGTCTCTATATAGTCGGCCACGATCTGAGCGAGTATGGGCGAGACCAGGAATCCGTGCCGGTAAAGGCCATTCACGAAGATGCGCTTGCCCCGCACGATGATTTTCGGCGCATTGTCGGGGAAGCTCGGGCGGACGCCCGCGGCGATCTCAACGATTCTCGCCTCGCCAAGCTCAGGCAACAGGGCATAGGCGCAGGACAACAGCTCCATTGCCGAGCGCAACGTCGCCGGGCCGCCATCCGCGCTTTCGATCAAAGTGGCGCCGATCATGAGTTGGCCTGACGGCCACGGCACGATGTAGAAAGGGACGCGCGGATGAAGAAGCCGGATCGGCCGCGAGAGGCGCACGTCCTTGGCTTCGATGAGAATGCGCTCACCGCGCACGCCGCGCAAAGTCTTGAGGTCGTCGCGCGCGCCAAGCCCGCGGCAATCGATAATGAGCCCGCCGCCCTCTTCGTCATAGGCGCGCCTCTGGAACACGACGCCCATGCGCTTAAGCTCGCGCGCAAGGTAAGCCATCGCCGCCCCGGGTTCGACATGCGCCTCATCCGGAAAAAAAAGCCCCTCGTGGAAACGTCCGTTAAGCGCCGGCTCAAGCCCGTTCAGCTCCGCCGCGGCCACGCGCCAGTGACCGTGCGTCAGAGCGGCGAAGCGCTCGTAGTCGGCGCGGTCGCGGGCCGCCGCAACGACCAGCGTGCCCATGGCCATCACTTCCGGGTAATGCTCCCGCCAGAGGGGCAGAGCCTCCAGGCCGAGCTTCAGGGCCAGCTCATGTCCTGGCTCGCCCTCGCAATACGGCGCCAGCATCGCGCCTGCAAGCTGGCTGGCGCGTACGCCTCCAGGTATTCCGGCGCGATCCCACAAGGCGACGTCATGGCCCTGCCTGCGCAGCATGAAAGCCTGCCATAAGCCGACGATGCCTGCGCCGAGAACGTCGATATTTACCATGGTCCGTGATTTGGCTCAGTTTGACGAAAAAAGCAAGCAAGCGAGCCTTGGGGGCGTCATCGTTCGCTTTCGGGGGCAAAACAGAACGATTGTCCGGTAGGGGGCTGAATTACCGGCGTTTTCTGGCTCGCTTGCCTGCTCGCATCATCGACGGGGCGATGCGGGCGCCCCTCGATGTTCCACGTTTGTTCTAAGAAAATTCCGGCCTTGTGTCAAGCGCCTTTCGGGCGTACAGAAAACGCTCTTTCTGAAGGGCCGCCCCATGACAATCGTGAAAAAATCATCCTCTTTTACAGTCGATAAGGCATCGATCGCGCGAGGAGCCGCAGGCACCTACCCTAATGTGAGGCTGAGGCGGCCGAGACAGGCGCCATGGTCGCGTGCTCTTGTCGCAGAGACAACTCTGACCGCCGCCAACCTGATTTGGCCGATTTTCGTCGTCGACGGAAAGATAGTGCGCCAGCCGATCCCCTCCATGCCGGGCGTGGAGCGTCTTTCGGTCGACCTCGCGGTCAACGCGGCGGAAGAGGCGGCCGAGCTTGGCGTGCCAGCGATTGCGCTTTTCCCCTATACGCAGACGAACCTGCGCGATGATGCGGCGACCGAGGCGTTCAACCCGGAAAATCTCGTCTGCCGCACGGTTCGGGCCATAAAGGCCCGCGTGCCCCAGATGGGCGTCATTTGCGATGTGGCGCTCGATCCCTACACCAGCCACGGTCACGATGGCCTTTTGATCGATGGCCAGATCGCCAATGACGAATCCCTCGAAGCCCTTGTTCGTCAGTCGCTCACGCAGGCGGAAGCCGGATGCGACGTGCTGGCGCCTTCTGACATGATGGATGGCCGCATCGGCGCAATCCGCGAGGCCCTCGAAGGAAATGGCTTCAAGAACACGCTGATCATGTCTTATGCGGCCAAATACGCCTCAGCCTTCTACGGGCCGTTCCGAGACGCCGTCGGCTCGTCCGGCACGCTGAAAGGCGACAAGCGCACCTACCAGATGGACCCGGCCAACACAAACGAGGCCATCCGCGAGGTTTCGCTCGATCTCGCCGAGGGCGCGGACATGGTCATGGTCAAGCCCGGCATGCCTTATCTCGACATCGTGCGCCGCGTTTCCGAAACGTTCCAGGTTCCGACCTTCGTCTACCAGGTGTCCGGCGAATATGCGATGCTTACGGGCGCCTTCCAGAATGGCTGGCTCAGCCGCGATCGGGTCGTGCTTGAAAGCCTGATGGCCTTCCGCCGCGCGGGGGCCTCCGGCATTCTTACATATTTCGCGGTCGAAGCGGCCCAACTCTTGAAGGCCGGCTAAGCAAAGGGCATGTACCTTGGCATTTCCTCCTGCTTGTGCGGGAGGAGAGGCGGAGGCGATGGCTCTACATGCTGACGACTGTATCGAGCGGTCGCTCGTAGGTCTGCCTGAGGTCAGGGCGGCTGCAAGCTGCCTGCACGGCGCCATTATCTGGACGCCTGCGGTCGAAGCGCCGAAGCTCTCGGCGCTTTCCGGCGCGCGAATTTTCATCAAATACGAAAACATGCAGGCCACGGGCAGCTTCAAGGAGCGCGGAGCGCTTTTAAAGCTCCTGTCCCTGAGCGAGGCGGCGCGAAAACGAGGCGTGATTGCGATTTCGGCGGGCAATCACGCCCAGGCCGTCGCTTATCACGCGGCAAGGCTCGACATTCCCGCCACGATCGTCATGCCCGAGCACACGCCCTTCAACAAGGTCGGGAACACAGAAGGCTATGGCGCAAAAGTCATTCTCTTCGGCGAAACGGTGGCTGAGTCCCGCACGCTCGCCGACCGGCTGATTGCAGAGCACGAATATACGCTCATTCACCCGTACGACGACCCAGTCGTCATCGCGGGGCAGGGGACGGCCGGGCTGGAATTCATCCGCGATTGCGCCGATCTCGACTGCATGATCCTGCCGATCGGAGGCGGCGGCTTCATCGCAGGCGTGGCGACCGCGGTCAAGGCGCTGCGCCCCGCGACGGAAATCATCGGCGTCGAGGTGGAAAGCTATCCCTCAACTTACGCCGCCTTGAGCGGCCGGGTCGCCGAATGCGGGGGCGCAACCCTGGCGGAAGGCATCGCCGTCAAGACATGCGGCGCACACACGCTGCCGATCATCCGCGAACTTGTGTCGGATGTCATGCTTGTCAGCGAGACCGCCATCGAGCAGGCGATTTTCACGCTTGCTAGCGTTCAGAAGACGGTCGCCGAAGGGGCGAGCGCGTCAGGGCTCGCCGCGGTTTTGTCGAACAAGGAGCGCTTCGCAGGCCGGCGCGTCGGCCTCTTTCAAAGCGGGGCGAATATCAACTCGAGGGTCCTCGCCTCTATCATCATGCGCGGGCTTGAGCGCGAGAGCAAAATCGTGTCGCTGCGCATCACGATCAGCGATAGGCCGGGAACGCTTGGCGAGGTCTCAAGCGAACTCGGGCGATGCGGGGCGAATATCCTGGAAGTGTATCATCGCCGCTTTTCTCTCGATGTCCCGGCGAAGGGCACGCTTGTCGATATCGTCATCGAAACGAAAGACCGCGCCCACGCGGAGGAAACTCTGGGGAAGCTTAGAAATCGCGGGTTCAAGGTCGAGCGCATGAACGGCGTGGCGGGCGATTGATGAGGTTTCCCCGGAAGGGGCGTGCCCTTATGAGGCCTCACCAGAACTACGCTCGCAACCCCTCACCGCCCGCTTCGCGGCCCCCCTCTTCCAGAAGTGGCCACCCGTAGGTCCACAAGGAGAGAGGGTTTGCGCAGGCGTTCCTTCTCCCATGCGCATCCGCTCGCAGATGCGGCCACTTAAGAGCAGCAATCTCGCCAAGACGAGCTTGCGCGGGAGAAGGACATGATGTGGGGCCCCCCTGGCTTATCCGCGCTGCTTATCCTTCTCCGCGGCCTTCGCCTGATCCCATAAGACCTCCATCTCGTCCAAAGTCATTGTTTCGAGCGCTTGGCCGCTCTGGCCGGCGGCGACGGCCATCGAACTCCATGCGGCGGATGAATTTCGCGTTGGCGGCGCGAAGGGCAGCCTCCGCGTCGATCCCGAGCCTGCGGCCGAGATTGACCATCACGAACAGGACATCCCCGAACTCTTCGAGTTGCCGCTGCTGACTGCCGGGGGCTGACGCGCTTGCGATCTCGACGCGAAGCTCGTCAAGCTCCTCGTCGACCTTGTCGAGGATTGGCTCGACCGAGGGCCAGTCGAAGCCCATGCGCGCGGCGCGGCGCTGCAGCTTTAGGCTTTTTGCGAGAACCGGAAGGCCCGCGGGAATATCCTCGAAGAGGGCAGGGGAGGGCGCCGCGCCTTGTCGGGCCTCCTTCGCCTCGCGCTCCTTCTTTTTGATGGCCTCCCATTGATCGGGTCCGCCGTCGCCGCGGCTATCGCCGAAAACATGTGGATGGCGGCGGATCATTTTCGAGGCGATCGCTTCGGCTACGTCAGGAAAGGCGAACAGGCCTTTTTCCTCAGCCATGCGCGCGTGATAGACGACCTGGAGCAACAGATCGCCGAGTTCATCCTTGAGATCGTCCATCGCGCCGCGTTCTATGGCGTCGGCCACCTCGTAGGCTTCCTCGATTGTGTAGGGCGCGATGGTCGCAAATGTCTGCTTCAGATCCCACGGGCAGCCGCGCTTGGGATCGCGAAGAGCCGCCATGACGCCCACAAGGCGCTCGATGCCCGCGGCGGCTTGTCCTTGCCCCGTCGGACTTTCGTAGGCTTCCTTTTCGGCTTCCCTCTTCTTGTTCCCCACATGGCCCCCTTCGACGCTTTGTCGGCTGCTAGAACGGCTGCAAACCTACTTAGCGCGCCAGCTTCATAAAAGTAAACCGAGCGGGGGCAGGGGATGCCGCTGCAAGCGCCGAAGCGCTCCGCATAGCGCGAGCGATCGAAGCGCGAAGGGATTGCTGACCGCCGGAATTGGCGCAATCCTGAGCGGCGGGGGCTTTCGCTGCTTTCGTCACAAGCCAGCACCGCCCGCAAAAAAAACGATCCGGCGCGGAGGGCTTGGCGCCCTTCGCGCCGGTCGCGCATTGGCTCATTTAAGGCTGCGCCGGATTGACCCGAATGCCAAATCACTTTAGCCTTTTGATCCTTCTCTCCGCTGGCCCGAGGAACGGACGATGTGCCTCGCCGCGTCAATCCTTCGCTTATTTTTCGCCGTCCTGCGGTTGGGCAGGCGCGCTTGGCGTGCGCTCATTGCCAGCCGGCCTATTGGTGAGCGAACGTGGGGATTTCGGCGGATAAGCCTGCTCAAGCCTTGCTCTAGCCTCCCACACTGCGAGGCTCCCGTCATTCCACATCGCCATCGCTGGCGGCCCTTCGCCATCGGACCTCCTATAGGGACAAGAGGAAATGGGATGCGCAATCCGCCTCTCATTCCTGTTGCGGCTCCGATCTCGACTTGCGTGAAAGGTTGAGGTTGAGCGTTTCACATCGCGAAAGTGTGTGCGTGCGTTTTTAAGAAGCCGCAGTCGATTTTTCGCAACGGCGATTATCGCCACCGCCATACAATTTGACGACCTTGCCCTGCTAGATCGCTTTTTTAAGGTCATCTGAGCGGATAGGTCGGGTTTTCATGCTCTAAGCGCTAGCTTGAGGGTAAGGGGTGGGTGTGTCTTGATTGAACGTATGCGTCACATTGATTTTCATGATTCGCACTCTATTTGTTCATCTAAAGTTCTCTCATTCTCACCTATAACGCACAAACTCCAATGATATTCGAGGCGCGCAGCCGAAAGGCCCGGACAAACGTTTCAGCGCCTGTCCGCGATTCGCATAATATGCATTATGGAACCTTTGCTATTTTGACCTTGGATGGCTGGCGCGGAACTTTTCGAAAAAATGGTCGAACAAGCGAAGCCGTAGCCGCACGCGCAGCCACAATAAAGCTCGCATCGCGCCCGCCGACATTTCGATATCGGCAAGCTTCGAATGCATCGTTTCTTAGTTTCTTATTTCAACTCCGAATGGCTCTCGTGGAACTTTTCCGAAAAACGCTCGAGCAAGCGGACGCCGTAGCCGGACGCCCAACTCGCGTTGATGTCGGTGGACGGAGAACCCATCGCCATGCCGGCGATATCGAGATGCGCCCAAGGCGTGCCCGACTTGACGAAGCGAAGAAGGAATTGCGCCGCGGTGATCGAACCCGCATCGCGCCCGCCGATATTCTTGACATCGGCGAGCTTGGAATTCGATCATCTTGTTGTATTTTTTGGAGAGCGGCAGCCGCCACGCGAGTTCGCCAACATCCTGTCCGGCCTCGCTGATGTCGCTCGCAAGCGTGTCGTCGTTGGAGAACAGCCCCGCATATTCCTTGCCGAGCGCGACGAGAATTGCGCCCGTCAGCGTCGCCAGCGTAACGATGAGCTTTGGCTCGAGATGCGTCTGGGCATACCAGAGAAGGTCTGCAAGAACGAGCCGCCCTTCGGCGTCAGTATTGAGTATTTCAATCGTTTGCCCTGACGCCGAGGTGACGATATCGCCGGGCCGGGACGCCGTTCCACTTGGCATGTTCTCCACAAGGCCGACAAGGCCGATGGCCCGGACGGGCGCCTTTCGGCGGGCAAGCGCGGTCATCACGCCGGCGACCGCGGCGGCGCCCGCCATGTCGCCCTTCATGTCTTCCATGCCCTGGCTCGGCTTGATCGAGATCCCGCCTGAATCGAAGCAGACGCCCTTCCCTACGAAAACGAGATTGCCATCGGACGCGCTTGCGTTCGGCAGGCCGTTCCAGCGCAGGATCACGGCCGCCGAAGGCTGCGCGCTGCCTTGGCCCACAGACAGCATGGCGTTCATGCCGAGAGATTTGAGCGCCCGCTCGTCCAGAACTTCGACCTTCAGTCCGTCCGTCTCAAGGGCGCGAAGGCGCTCGACAAACTCCGGCGGCGTCAGGATGTTCGCCGGCTCATTTACCAGATCGCGTGCGAAGTAGACCCCTTGGAGGAGCGCCTGATCCTTCTTGAACGTCCGCGCGAGTTGCGCCCCCGAATGAGAAAAGATCCTGAAGTCGCGGCGCAGCGCGTTCGTTTTCCCCTTCAGGCTCTTCACTTTCGTTTTTCGGACCGCTCTTCGACTTGTATTTCTTGAAGGCGTAAGTTCTGAGGCCGAAGCCGAGCGCGAAAGAAAGCGGAGCTGCGCCATCCAGCAAATCGACCCCGTCAAAAACGACGTCGGCTTCCGTTGTTTTTGCCGGCAGCTTGCCGCGGACCGCGCCTCCGATCTCCATCCATTCGCGGGCGTTCAACGTTTTCGGCTCGCCAATGCCTATAAGGACGAGGCGACCCGCCGAAAGACCGTGAGGGGCCAAAATCTCGACGGCGCTCTTGCGCTTGCGCTTGAAGGCGGCCACTTCCATCGCCTTTGAAATTGCGCCTTCCGTAGAAGCGTCAAGCTTCTTGAGATGCGAAGGCATCCCCTCCCCTTCCGCCACGAAATAAACGACGGTGGACGCGTTCTGCTTTGAATCCAGGGAGGCGAACGAGATGCTGGGAAGCTCTGTCATGGAGGGCGCAAACCGGTCTGGCGGGAAAACGATTGTTTCTTGGTCAACACAAGACCCTACAGGAATGGCCCATGGTTGCAAAGCCCGCTGTTGGCCGAAAATGCGCCACGAAGCCGTGCGTAGAAGCTTGCTGGATCTCAGGAGCGGCAGACCGCCGCGGAGCGCTGGCGGAATGCTGAAAAAGGTGGAGTTTCAGGCCTCATCCTTCGACGGGCTCAGGATAAGGCCAGGCGATAGCAATGAGTTGAACCTTATTGAGAGCTTGTCGCAGATCGGCGGGCTCTCCATGAGGCCATTGCGCCGTATCGTTTTTCAGCGGTTTGTTAGAGCATGCTGATCAGCCGTTACATCTTTCGCCAGACGGCGTCGGCGGTGATCCTGATTCTCATCTCACTGACGCTTATCGTTTGGCTGACCTCCATCCTCAAGGAGATCAAGCTTTTGACTTCGGAGGGGCAGACCTTTTTCTTGTTTCTCAAGATAACGTCCTTAGCTCTTCCTAATCTCATCGTAACCGTGGCGCCGGTCGCCTTTCTCATCGCCGCGCTTCATACGCTCAACCGGCTCAACGGAGACAGCGAGCTGATTGTGCTGTCCGCGGCCGGCGCGTCCGTCTGGCGCCTGTTCACGCCTTACATTGTGCTTGCGATTATCGTTTCGGTGAGTGTGCTTGCGGCGAACATTTACGTCATCCCCAGGGCCGCGCGCCTCCTTTCGGACTACGTTTCGCAGGTGCGAGCCGACCTCCTGTCACAGGTCATGCAGCCTGGCGAGTTCACCGACCTGGAGCCTGGCCTGACCTTCCACATGCGCGACAAGGGAAAACAGGGGGAGTTGCTGGGAGTTGTCGTTCGCGACGAGAGAGATCCGAAAATGGCGACGACCGTCGTCGCTGACCGGGGCCAGGTGCTGGCGGAGTCTGGGCGATCCTCTATGGAGTTGTACGACGGCCAAATCCTGCGGCAGGAAGCCGGAAAACAGGAAACGCAGATCGTCGCCTTCAAAACTTATGCGTTCGACATCGCAGATATGTCCCCGAAACAAGCTGGACCCGGCGAGTTAGGTCCGCGCGAGCGCAATATCGGCGACCTGCTTTATCCCAATGAGAGCAGCAAATATTACCAGGACCACAAGCCCCGCTTTATCTCCGAGATTCACGAGCGTTTCTCCGCCGGCGTTTACGCCATCGTGTTCGCCATCGTCGCTATTGTCTATCTCGGCCGGCCGAGAACGACCCGCGAAGGGCGCGCCGGAATATTGTTTACGGCTTTCACGATCGGCACAGCCATCCGCATCGTCGGAATCGCCGGGATCAACATGGTCGGCAAGAACCTGTGGGCGCTTTTGCTGATTTACGGCGTGCCCGCCGCCGTAAGCCTTCTTGGCCTCACGATGCTGACTTTCAACGTCAACGCTCCCGCCATCGCAACGCCACGCTTGCGCCTGCCTTGGCCTTTAAGCCTGATCAGGCGGCCAAAGAGAGCGGCCACCGAAGCTTCTTAGGGGCAGCAGGATTTTGACATGGTGATTTTCAAGACGATCGGGCGGTATATGGCGATGAGATTCGTCGTCACCATATTGGCCGTCTTCTTCATCACGTTTCTTCTCATCTTTTTTGCGGATTTCGTAGAAACTCTGAGAAAAAGCGCGTCGCGGGACGATATCGGCGCGCTCACGCTCGCGACGATCAGCCTGCTTCGCGTGCCTGTTTTTGCGGAACTCGCCCTGCCCTTCGCCGTCCTGATCGGCACGATCGGCGCATTCTTGAGCTTCAGCCGCACCTCCGAGCTCATCATCATTCGCGCGTCGGGGCTCTCGGTCTGGCAATTCATTCAGCCTGGACTTTGGGTTGGGATCTGTTTCGGCGTCTTCGCGGTGACCGTCTTCAACCCCGTCGCCTCCATGATGAAAGCCGAGTCGGAGCGCATTCAGACCAAGCTTTTCAACGCCGAGAGATCCTTTGGAGCCTCGCGCCTCACCGGCTCATGGCTCCGGCAGGAAAGCATGGATGGCCCCACCATCCTCCACGCCAAATCGTCCGCCGACAGCGGCCTCACGCTTGGCGGAGTAACCCTGTTGCAATTTGATCTCAGCAATAGATTTTATGAACAGATTCAAGCAAACAAGGCTGAACTTGGGCAAGGTTATTGGCGCCTTGAAAATGTTGTCGTGCAAAGAACTGGCGAATCTGTTAGGCACTACAACGAGTATTTGGTAAGCACATATTTAACGCCTATTCAAATTATGAGCAGTCTCGGTTCTATAGAGACTTTGTCTTTCTGGGAGTTGCCTGGGTTTATCGATTTCGCCAAGAAAGCCGGCATACCAACGGGACAATATGAACTGCAATATCAGCTTTTCTTGTCTCGACCTGTTCTTATGGCGTCGATGGTGCTGATCGCGGCGACCTGCTCGCTGAAAGCCTTTCGTTTTGGCCGAATACAAACTATGGTTTTAACCGGCTTATCTGGGGGCTTCGGGTTTTTCATATTTTCAGAACTTTCGCGTAAGGTGGGTGCGTCGGGGGTGGTGCCTGTAACTGTTGCGGCCTGGGCGCCCGCCCTAACTGCGCTGCTGTTGGCTGCGACTGTTCTCCTTTATCAGGAGGATGGTTAAATCTGGATGAACCGAAGCCTTGAGGGTGGCGGTTGAAGGTGTGGAAGCGGGGGACAATGTTTAGGGGGCTCGCGACGATCCTCGCATGCTTGGCATGCTGTAGCAGCGTTCGCGCGCAGCAGTCTACCCTCTCGACCATGCCATCGCGCACCGCCGATCAGGTGGTCGCTAAGCAGGTTGCTCCCGATAAGACGCCGCTCCTCTTGCAGGCCGATGATCTTGTTTACGACAATCGAAACAATCGCATCATCGCCCGGGGCAACGTCGAGATTTATTACAACGAGAACGTTTTGCTCGCCAATGAGGTGATCTACGACAAGAGCGTCAATACGCTGACGGCGATCGGAAACGTGCGTATGAAGGACTCCGACGGTTCGGTCGTCAATGCGGAGCGTTTGACGCTCAGCAGCGATTTCCGTGACGGCTTCATTCGCTCGCTTCACGCGCTTACACAGGATGACACGCGGGTCGCCGCCTCGAACGCCTACAAAAAGGGCGACAAAACCATTTTCGAGAATGGCGTCATCACGGCCTGCAAGCCTTGCGAAGCTCACCCGGAACGGCCACCGATTTGGCGAATCAAATCGGAGCGGGTGACCGACGACAAGACGGACCAGAATGTTTATTACGAAAACTCCATCATGGAGGTTTTCGGCGTTCCCGTTGCTTGGATTCCGTGGTTCTACACGCCGGATCCTTCGGTCCAGCAGCGGTCTGGTTTTATGGCGCCGTATTATGGCTCCAACACCAGTCTCGGCTACCTGCTCGCCATTCCCTATTATTGGGCGATTTCGCCTAATTACGACCTCACGCTCACGCCCGAACTCACCACGAAGGCCGGCTATCTCATGCAGGCCGATTGGCGGCAGCGTCTTTGGAACGCCTTTTATGAGGTTCACCTTGATGGGGTCTATAATAACAATGCTCCGGACGGAGAAACGAATTTTCGCGGGAGCGTGGTGACGACCGGAAACGTCGCGTTGAACGGCATCTGGAGCATCGGCTGGAACGCCACTCTCGAAAGCGATCAAACATTCCGCGTATTTTACGACCTCGACAACGTCTATGCTTACGAACGTGTTTCTTCCATCTTCCTGACAGGGATGGCGGACAGAAATTACTTTAACATGACGGTCGCCCAATACGGCAACTTGACTGGCGCTAACGTCTTCGATTACGAGACGAATTCATATGTCCAAACGGTGACCGCCACAGCCTATCCTGTCATCGATTATAATTATATTCATAACAAGCCGGTTTTCGGCGGTGAATTGAGCTTTGACATCAATGCGCTCGCTCTCACCGTGAACAATCCTGCGAACACGCTTCCGACAGGCTACGCCGGGAATATGGAGCATATCGTTTCCCAGGCGGAGTGGCGGCGTACATTCACCGATGACATCGGCGAGCGTTTCACGCCGTTCGTTCTTGGACGCGCCGACCTCTATAGCGTTCCGAGCGAGCAGGAGATCGACGGCGTGAGCAGCGGGCCGATGGACACCTTTACCCGCGAGATGATCGGCGTGGGTTTGGACTACCGCTATCCTTTTGTCGCAAATACGGCGACAGCATCGCATGTGATCGAGCCTGTGGTTCAGGTCATCGCCCGCGGCGGCGGCTCCAATGCAAATGTTCCAAACGAAGACGCTCAAAGCCTTGTCTTCGACGACACGCTTTTGTTCGATATCAACAAGTTCTCAGGCTACGACCGCATCGAGAACGATACAAGAACAAACTTCGGGCTGCAGTATACTTACCAGAACTTCAATGGCGTCAGCGTGCGGGCGATTGGCGGCGAGAGCGTCCATTTGGCGGGTCCAAATCCGTATTCGTATAACCCAACCTCCGGGCTCGCGACAGACCCCTCGGATTACGTCGCAGGCGGCTATGTCGACTATATGAACCGGGTCCGCCTTCTGGCTCAAATCCGCATCAACGAGCAGAATGCAGCCCTTTCATACCAAAACTACAGCCTGCAAACCAAGCTGGGTTTCTTCCAGGGCGCGCTGAGCTACGTGTCCGTGCAGGCGCAGCCAGAACTCGGCTTCCCGAACACCCGCGATGAAATCGCCACTTTCGCCGCACTGAAGCTGAATGACGAATGGACCATATTCGGAGACCTTCGTTACGATATCGAACTCGGCCAGTGGGTGCGAGACAGCGCGGGCATCCAATATGCCGATGAATGCTTCATCTTTTCGGTTACTTACCAGCAGACGTACACCGCATACATGGACGTCGTTCCCAGCACGGCCGTCATGGTGCGCGTCGGCTTGAAAGGTTTCGGCCAGCAGACGACCCCGAGTTCGATTGTAGATCTCTCGCCTGAAGCCGCTGTCTTCCGCTAAAGGGTGCGGAGCCCTGTTTGCGTTCGGAGAATGAGGCTTTACTGGCCAACTCTTGCCGCAAATGGAATCCAATCTGCCATGATGCGAATCGAAACTCTGAATAGATTGCTTATTTTGGCCGTCGGCGGCATTGCTTTTGCGCTTCTGACGGGCATTGCCGGGGCAAAAGCTCAAAATGTGGCGGTGCTTGTCAATGACGAGCCAATTACGTCTGGCGACGTTGCTCAAAGAATGCGCTGGAACGCCCGTACGAACGGCTTCGGCGACCGCATGAAGGCCATCCTGACCGGCGACGACATCAAGGAGCGGTTCCGCAAGAAGATGATCGCGGCCAATCCGCATTCCCAGGCCGAGGCGCAACAATTAGCCGAGAAGATCAAGAAGGAGCTTCTCGAAGACGCCAAGAGCCGGGTTCTTTCCGAAGGCGGAGGCACGTCTCGTAAAGCGGCGATAAATTCCTTGATCGAGGATCGTCTGAAATTGCAGGCCGCAAAGAAGCTCGAAGTCAAAATCAGCGATAGCGAGGTCGAGCAGGTTCTCGGCCAAAGAGTGGGGGCGCAAGCAGACGCGCCGGCTCAAGGCGCTTCACCTGAGGCAGGCGCCAAGCCCGATGCAGACCAGAAGGGCGGCAAAAAGAAGGGCCGACCGGCGAGCGCGGGACCTGGCTCCGCAGCCGATGCCCCCGGTGCAGTTGCGAGTGGAAGCAAGTCTGGCAAGAACGCCAAGCTTGAAGAATTCTACCAGCAATTCGAGAGCGACGGCATTAACCGGAAAACGATCCAGGAAATCATTCGCGTCCAACTCGCTTGGCGCGATGTGATCCGCAAAAAATATGGCGCGCAGCTGGCGTCGCTCTTCTCCGCGCTGCCGAACGGCGAAGAGAAGCCTGCAGATGGCGACATTCAGTTCGATGTTCGCGTGTTGCGTCTCAGCGTCGCCAGCAACGATCAAAAGGCGCTCAGCAAGCGCATGATGGAAGCGCAGAATTTGAAGGAAAAGTTCACGTCCTGTGCGCAACTGCCGAACGAAGTAAAACTTATTTCGGACGCCACGGTGAGATCAATCGAAAGGGCGAAGCTTGCCTCCTTCCCGAAGGACGCCCAGCCTTTGATTCTCAAAGCCTCCGAAGGCCAAATGACGCCGCCTGTACTTGTCGGCAGCGCAATTGAATCCTATGCTATCTGCAGGAAGGGCGTTGCAGCCGCGAAAGCGAAAGCTGGGGCCGAGCAAAAACCCGACGCCCGCCAGCAGGAATATGAGCGTTTTTCGCGGCGCTACTTGCAAGAGTTGAAGCAAGCCGCCTCGATTGATTACCGGGGAAGTTAGCCTGATGGCGCCATTACGCGCCGGAAATGAGCCGTCATCACGGTTGGCCCATCTTCAAAAACCGCTTGTCGTTACGATGGGCGATCCCTCCGGTATTGGCCCGGACATTACGCTTTTCGCCTGGCTGCGCCGCAAGACGGTTGATATCCCTGCCTTTTTTGTTGTCGGCGATCCCGTCGTTTTCATTGATCGCGCCGGACTTCTGGACGATGGCGGCTCCGTTTTTATTCGCGAAATCGAAAGCCCGGAGCAGACGGCGGAAATTTTCCCCGACGCGCTGCCTTTGCTGCCGCTCGCCGAGCCCCTTCGCCCGGTCATCGCAGGTACGCCCGACGCCGAGCACGCCGCGGCGATCATCGCGTCCATTGAAAGATCGGTCGCGTTCGCCATGAGCGGGCGCGCCGCGGGCGTCGTCACCAATCCGATCGCGAAATACGTGCTGCTCGAAACCGGCTTCCCTCATGCCGGCCACACAGATTTCTTGGCGGAGCTTGCAGCGCGCCAGGGCTGCGCGGACGCGATCCCTGTGATGATGATGGCGTCGAGGCGGCTTAAAGCCGTTCCCATCACCGTGCATATTGCGCTGAAGGACGTTCCGTCTTCGATCACCAGGGAACGGATCGTGACGGTCGCTTCCGTTACAGCCCGCGCGCTTTTCGACTTATTCGGCGTTTTTAACCCCAGGCTCGCGGTTTGCGGCCTCAATCCGCATGCCGGCGAAAACGGCTCGCTTGGTCGCGAAGAAATCGAGGTCATCGCGCCCGCAATAGAAGCCCTCAACGCAGCAGGCATTCACGCAACCGGCCCCCATTCGGCGGACGCCCTGTTTCACGCCGCCGCGCGCGAACAGTATGACGCCGTTCTCGCCATGTATCACGATCAGGCGCTCATTCCCTTCAAGACGCTCTCTTTCGCAGACGGCGTGAATGTCACCCTCGGCCTGCCCTTCATCCGGACGTCCCCCGATCATGGCACCGCTTTTACGCTCGCCGGAACGGGGCATGCCGATCCCACAAGCTTCATCGAAGCGCTCCGGCTTGCCGCGCGCATGAGCGCGCACGCGGCTTGTGCGCCTGCGCCACATCCGTGACCCTGGTCGATCCCATAGCGTCGCTGCCGCCCCTTCGCGAGGTGATCAGGGAGGCGCAGCTTTCCGCCAGGAAGTCGCTTGGCCAGAATTTCATTCTCGACCTGAATGTAACGCGGCGCATCGCGCGCGCCGCCGGTCCTCTCGAGAATGTGTCGGTTCTCGAAATCGGACCGGGACCCGGCGGGCTCACGCGCGCTCTGCTTATCGAGGGCGCGTCAGCCGTTGTCGCCATCGAGCGCGACGAGCGCTTCAAGCCGGCCCTTTCGGACATCGAAGCAAGAAGCGGCGGCCGCCTCAAAGCGTTGTTCATGGATGCGCTCGCGGCCGACTACGCAAGCGTCGCCGCAGAGACGGGGGCGCGCCGGATTGTCGCCAACCTCCCCTACAACATTGCGACGCCGCTCCTGATCGGCTGGCTTTCGGAAGAGCGCTGGCCGCCCTGGTTCGACAAGCTTGTGATCATGGTTCAACGCGAGGTCGCCGATCGCCTTGTCGCCGAGCCAGGCGGTGCCGATTATGGCCGCCTCGCGGTCCTCACGCAGCACCGCGCGCGCGCGCGCCTCCTCTTTACCTTGCCTCCGGCCGTGTTCACCCCGCCGCCTAAGGTCTCCTCGGCGCTCGTCGAGATTACGCCCACTGAGCCGCAAGCCCTGGTTCCACTGGCGCTTCTGTCAGAAGTCACCGCCGCCGCCTTCGGCCAGAGACGAAAAATGCTGCGCTCAAGCCTGTCGGCTCTCGGGGTCGACGCCCCTGCCCTTCTGCGCTACGTTGGAATTGATCCGTCGCTTCGCGCCGAGCGACTTACCGTTTGTGATTTTGTGCGTCTCGCGCAGCATCTCCAGGCGCTGCGACGGCCCCAAGTCCTGGAGCCGAAGTGAGCGTCGGCACGAAGTCGAAAAGGCCCACTTGCCGGAAGCGCCGGAGCCGCTCGGCAGCGAGGATCGTCTTCAGCGCCGCGAAACAGTCGTCGACGTCCCTGTTTACGAGCACATAATCATAATCGGTCCAATGGGTAATCTCGACCGCGGCGCCTTTGAGACGGGTCTCGATCTCTCGTGCGGAATCGGAAGCCCGCGCATGGATTCGCCGTGCGAGTTCCTCTGCTGAAGGCGGAAGAATGAAGACCCGCACCGTATCATTTGGCAGAAGCTCCGCGATGGAGGCGGCGCCCTGCCAATCCACATCGAATAGAATGTCCACGCCGTCTGCGAGTGCGGCCTTCACGGGCTCGGCTGGGGTCCCGTACAGGTTCCCGAAGACTTCGGCCCACTCAAGAAGCTCGCCCTGCGATCTCATCTTCTCGAACCGCGCTCGCGAGACGAAAAAATAGTCAGCGCCATTCTTCTCGCCCGCGCGGGGCGCCCGCGTCGTCACCGAAATCGAATTGCGAAGCGCTTTGTCTCTCGACAGGAGGAGGCGGGCCAAGGTTGTTTTGCCCGCTCCGGACGGCGACGACAAAATCAAGCAGAGACCGCGTCTTGCGACGGGTTGGGCGGCATTGGTCATGATGAATGTTCCACGAACGGCGCAATTGTATAAAATGAGACGCGTCTCGCCAAGCGAAGCCCGAGGGCTGCGCCGGTTGTCCCAGCATTTCCGCCGCGGGTCCAGCGCAATTTTCGCGGCGCGCAATGACGGCCCGAAGCAGACTGCGGCGGCCCTGTCATTGTAATCCTGCAGCGATGCGTTGGCGAATCCAGGCGCGCAGAGACGAACCTTCACTGCGAGGCGGTTACGACCCGCAGGTTTGCATCGCCATAGAACGCATAGGCGAGATAGGTCGGATCGCCGGTCGTATAGAACCGTCTTCGAAGGTCGCGCAAAACATCGGCCGCGAAAACTCCGCCTTCGTCCTTTGAACGGTTGAGTTCATCATAGAACCCTTCCGCGAAGTCCGACGCGGCATTGTCGAGCAACGGCCACATGGCGCCGAGGAAACCTCCAGCTCCTGTCGATAAGATGACAGGCCCCCACCCTTGCACGAAACCGCCGTAGGATCGGGATCCGCCCGTTTCACAGGCATTGAAAAAGATGAAGGGGTTGCCGAAAGCCGCGTTCTGGGCCATTTGGCGCCAGGTCATAGGGTCCAAGACGCCGTCGCTGAGCATGATGCTGTAGAGGGGAATTTTCTTCTCGGTTGGCGCATAATCTCCGTGCCCGGCAAAATGCACGAACCCATCGATATGTGAGCCCATCAAGAGCTGCAACGACTTGAAATTTGCGTCGTGCATCTGAAAGCCCCTCGCCTGCTTCAGGGAGGCGATCTCGTGTTGCTGCGCGGGTAAGGATGTCTCATTCGCGTAGGGCGGCGCGAAGGCGTGCAGTTGTGCGAAATTGAGCAGCGGAACTGGATCCTAAGCTGCGAGAACGAGGTGCGCACCGACCAGCGCGCCAGCCGAAAGGCGATACCGAAGAATTCGGGTTTGCCGCCATCGCCACGCTTATCCGGGAAAACGATCTCCCAGGGAAAAATGGGGCTGTTCGTTGATATCTGCACTGAGGCGAGCTCGTTATTCTTCTCAAGGAAGAGAATAGCGTCCTTCAACTGCTCTGGAACGTACTCCCGATATAAGGTGTTTCCGATGGCTTCTGTCGTGGTTATGAGCCTCTCTTTCGTGCTCTGCTTGTTCTCCGCTTCTTCGTTGCTCTCGGCCTCGTCTCCGATGGCGACAATCCTTTCATATTCCCTTTCCAAGTATTCGCGAAGCGATGGAGGCGTGTTTATTCGCTCCACGACCTCTCCGCTTTTGTGGGGCGTTCTAATGATAAGCAAGGCGGGCCCGAGCTTGTCCGGGTCGTCATACTGGATTGAAACTTCGAGATCTGAACCGTTCGACGGCCTGCCTATCGCAAGCTGCGGCATCGGCTTCGGCGCCATGCCCAATGACGCTCGGGTGACGCCTGATGTTTGGGCTTTGGCGGGAGGCTCGGGAGCACGCGGTCTCAAAGTCGCGGGCTCCACCGCGGGCCTTGGCGAGGCATGCTCCGCCACCTCAATCGGCCGCGAAACGCTTCCAAGCGGGCGCCCCTCATGCCAAAGACGCACGGTCATCCACTTCTGTCCGAGCGCGCCGGCGCGTGGCGTGAGCACAAACCTTAGCTTGTCGGAATTGCCGTGGCGCGGCAGACGAATGCGCCCGGTCCAACGGCCATCCTCAGGCTTGAATCCCGCTGCGGTCAGGTCGACATCGATATCCCAATAGTCTTTGGAACTGTCGAGCTTGAAGGCAAGCTTTCCCTCCGACGTCAAAGTTGATCCGGCATCGGGCGCGGTTTTCACCGATGCCTGACTTTGCTTCTCTTCCTCCGTTAACTCTTCCTTCAATCCAAAAACGATCGGAAAAGGCTGGCCGACCTCAGCCGTATCCGGACCATCAAAATCTGCATAACGACTTATCGCAGCAGGGGAAGTAACCGTTTGGGGCGCCCATGCTGAGATTGCGAGTTCTTCGCGATGAGGCGCTTTCTCCAGCGGTTGGTCCAGATCACTTTCACTCTCAGCGTGGGCAGCCCCAGCAAAATGCGGCATCTTGTGGGCCATCTCGCGAAAGTGGCGGCCCATCCCGTGAAAGCCCATGCCGCGAAAATGTCTTATCCCAGGCGCAATGCCTCGCGTAACCCCTTTCTCAACAGAGCCACTGAGGCCCGACTTCTCTCCGCGATGATATCCTTCGCGTCGAGGCTGCGCGCCGCCGCGGAACGCGGATGCTGTTGACTCGGGGGAGCAGGAGGGGCCGCGGCCCTCCCTACACCAGCATCTCTCCCCGCCGCTGCGGTAAGATCATGCTGCATTTTCAACTCGTTAATCCGAGTTCTGGCCAACTGCGCCTGCGCTTCTTCCTCGCGACGCTCCGCTTCCGTCCGTGCTGCTTGCTCTTCACGAAGCGTCGTTTCGAGTTCGCGCATGCGCTGGTCCGCAGCTTGGTCCGCCCGCGCTGCTTGCCGTTCACGAAGCATCGCTTCGAGTTCGCGCATGCGCTGGTTCGAAGCTTGTTCAGCTTCCTGTCTGCGCTGCTGCTCTTCGTTGCCGGACATGCCCCAAGGATTGCTTTTTTCTGAGCCAGCGGGAGTTTGCGCGGACTCTGAGTTGGTCTGGGAGATTTGGCAACTCACGCGGCGCCCCAGCGGCTGGCGCTGGGTAGGTCTGCACGGGCTCTGCGAGGGCCGGCGCCGGGGGCCTCGATGAGATGGCGACGCTGTCTGGCGCTGACCCGACAAGGGGGGCGCTGGGAGGCGCCGCCAACCAGTACAATGTTGCGCCAAACGCCAAGGCGGGGAACCCGGCGAACAGGACCACGTGGCGCTTCCGAAACCTCTTCCGCGGAGGGCGGCTATTTCCGTCTTGAGAAAATCCCTCTGGATCCATTTTCTTACCGCTTTTGCACGCCATGAGGCCCCGCCATAGCATGGCGCCCGGCGAAGTACTCAATTCATACAATCGTGCTCAATGACCGAATTAAGCAATTGCTCGTGAACGGGCTAGGAATCCACAACTAGACGATCATCGTTAACGTCATCGAACGCCCCCGCGCCCGTAAGCGTGCGCCGAACGCATAATCGACGCACATCTGGAGCTGTTATAAAGCGAAGCGCCTTTTGCGAGGGTAGGTCCTTAGCGGCGTGGATTTCGTTGCGGCAGCGGGATCTCGACCGTTTGCAGCTTGTCGAGGGCTGTGTCCGCCCCATTGGCGTCGTCCGCCACGACATTCTCCTCCCGCGCCTCTTTCTCAATGCGATGCCAGCGCGCGGCATTTCGTTGGTGCTCGGCGAGAGTGTCGGCAAAAACATGGCCGCCTGTGCCGTCCGCTACAAAATAAAGAGCGCCGGTCTTGTCCGGCTTCAGGACGGCCTCAATGGCGGCGCGCCCGGGATTGGCGATCGGCGTCGGCGGGAGCCCGTAGTTTCGATAGGTGTTGTAGGGATTTTCTTTGTTTTGCAGTTCGCTGCGCAGGATCGGGTGGCCCAGGCTGCCCGTGCCTCCGCTTGCCCCATAAATGATGGTCGGATCGGCGTCGAGGTGCATCCGTTTCTTCAGCCGGTTGAGGTAGACCGCTGCTACGCGTGGGCGCTCGTCGGCGCGGCTCGCCTCCTTTTCAACGATGGCGGCCAGATTAATGACGTCTTCGGGCTTCGTGAGAGAAAGGTCGCGCGAGCGCGTGGGCCACAACCCATCCAAAAACTTTTTCTGCTCGCCCTGCATCCGGCGGATCAGATCCTCGCGCGACGTGCCGTGGGCGAAGCGGTACGTATCAGGAAGAAGGCTGCCTTCGGCGGGAACTTCGCCGATCTCGCCAACGAGATCCGCATTTCCCTTCAGGCGATCCGCGATCTGGCGGCTCGTCAATCCTTCCGGAATGGATATGCTGTAAAGGATAGACTTGCCCTCGACGAGCGTATCCAGAATATCGCGGACGCTGGCGTTCGCCCTGATCTGAAATTCGCCGGCCTTGATCTTGTCGTGAACGCCGAAATGGCGCGCCGCAATCAGAAAAATCCAACGTCCCGGCAGCAGGCTGTCGCTGTTGATGATTCCGTCCTGCTCAAGGCGGCGAGCGATGCCGCTGACCCCCTCCCGCTTCTCCACGACAAACACGGTCGGGTAGTTGACAGGGCCGGCTCGGTCAAATTGCTGGCGGATGAGGAAGAACAGCCCCGCCACTGCCGGGAGCAGGATGAGGAGAAAGGTTAGCAGCCGACTGAGAAAAACGACTGTGGGGCGCTGGTGGCTGATTTGCCTGCTCCCGCTCGGCGGCTCGGGGGCGCGTTCCGGCTCAAGAACTTCCGAAGGGCTACGGGGCACCACAGGATAATTCCTCTGGCCGCGATAGGCCGTGTTCGAAGAACGGCCGTTCCCATTCACATCATAAACGTCGCCCGCCATGTGATCAGCTTACTCCCGCCCAGGAATGAAGCATTCACCAACCGAATGTGGCAAAACAGTGAGGCTCCCTTACGGAAGCCGACCACTCGAGGAAATGAGCATGGGCTCCCTTCTTGAATGAAACTCCTGGCGGACAATGCTCAGCGAGCATGCGCAATAAAACCAGTGCGCGCGCCGACTAATCAACGCGCCGCAGAATGAGACTTGCGTTCGTCCCGCCGAAGCCGAAGGAGTTGCTGAGCACGGTGTCGATCCGCCTCTCTTTTGCGGCGTGCGGCACGAGATCAATCGCAGTTGTGACGGAGGGATTGTCGAGATTGAGCGTGGGGGGCGCGAGATTGTGCTTGATGGCGAGCGTCGAGAGAATTGCTTCGACGGCGCCGGCCGCGCCAAGGAGATGCCCGGTCGCCGATTTTGTCGACGACATCGCGAGCCGGTCTGCCGCATTGCCGAACAGGCGCTCGACCGCGCATAGTTCGATTTCGTCGCCCATGGGCGTCGATGTTCCGTGCGCGTTCACATAGTCGATGTCGGCCGGGCCGACATTTGCGCGCTTCATGGCGGCTGTCATGCAGCGGAACGCGCCGTCGCCGTCTTCGGCCGGGGCGGTGATATGGTGCGCATCGCCGGACATGCCGTAGCCGATGACTTCGGCGTACATCTTTGCGCCGCGCGCCTTGGCGTGCTCGTAGTTTTCGAGCACCACGACGCCGGCGCCCTCGCCCATCACGAAGCCGTCGCGATCGCGGTCATAAGGCCGCGACGCCCGTGTAGGATCGTCGTTGAAATGCGTGGACAGCGCCTTGCAGGCGGCGAACCCCGCCAAAGATAGGCGGCAGAGCGGGCTTTCGGTTCCGCCAGCGACCATAACGTCGGCGTCGTCAAGCGCTATGAGGCGCGCGGCGTCGCCGATGGCGTGCGCGCCTGTCGAGCAGGCCGTGACCACGGCATGATTCGGGCCTTTCAGCCCATGCCTGATGGAAACGTAACCCGACGCGAGATTGATGAGACGGCCGGGTATGAAGAACGGGCTGAGACGGCGCGGCCCCTTTTCAAGCACCGTCATCGCGCCTTTCTCGATGCCTTGCAGGCCGCCGATGCCGGACCCTATCAGGACGCCGGCGCGAGCGCGCTCGTCTTCGTTTTGAGCCTTCCAGCCGGAATTCGGCGATCGCCTGATCCGCCGCGCCCATCGCATACACGATGAACTCGTCGACCTTGCGCTGCTCCTTCGGCTCCATAACGTCGTCGGGATTGTATTCCCCCGGCCCAGACCCTCTCGGAATGAAGCAGCCGATCTGGCACGCAATATCTGAAACCTCAAACTCGGTGACGCGCCTTGCGCCGCTCTTCCCCGAGATGATGTTCGACCAAACACATTCGACGCCAACGCCGACAGGCGTGACCAACCCAAGACCAGTAATGACGACCCGCCGCATCGAGCGCTCCGACTAAATCCTAAAGGCCAACCAGCGGGAAGCTGGCTTGCGCCATATGCCGGCATATTACCACACGCGCCCCCGCCTTGACGGCGAGGGATAGTGCGCCAAATGGCTGCCGCGTGTTTCCTAGGTTAGGATTTGGTCGAATGCGCTTCGAGAAACCGGATCGCGTCGCCGACGGTTTGAATCGTCTCGGCGGCGTCATCGGGAATTTCCACGCCGAACTCTTCCTCGAAGGCCATCACAAGTTCCACCGTGTCCAAGCTGTCCGCGCCCAGATCCTCAATGAAGCTGGCGTTTTCAGTGACTTTGTCGGCTTCTACGCCAAGATGCTCTACGACGATTTTCTTCACGCGGTCCGAGATATCGCTCATGTTTTCCTCACGGTTTCCCCAAGTGTTCAAGCGCCTAACTCAACTCGATTAAGCACAGGTAATTTCAATGCCGCAACACATCGGACTGGACGGCGCCTGGGCGCGAGGTGGCTGGTAGCACTGAAGCTCAAGGCGTGGAAGCCTTTTTTGAGGCATCTTCCCCCTCTTTTCCACCTTGTCAAGAATTACGCCCTGGAGAATTCCTGGCCCCGCCGATCAGGGTGGTCAGACCATAATCATGCCACCATTGATATGAAGCGTTTCCCCAGTAATGTAGCGGGCTTCGCTGCTGGCGAGGAAGACAACCCCCGCTGCGATGTCGCTCGGCTTTCCGAGGACGCCGGCTGGGATGTTGCTGGCGATCGCCTCCGTCTGTTTTTCATTCAATGCATGCGTCATCGGCGTTTCTATGAAGCCCGGTGCAATACAATTGGCCGTTATGCCGCGCGATGCAACCTCCCGCGCAAGCGATTTCGTCATGCCGACGAGCCCCGCTTTGGAGGCGGCGTAATTGCCCTGTCCCGGATTGCCGATAACGCCGCTGATCGACGCTATGTTGATAATCCTACCGCTGCGCCGGCGCATCATATTTCTGAGAGCACTGCGGCAAAGAACGAAAACCGAGGTGAGGTTGATGGCGATCACCTCATCCCACTCCTCGTCTTTCATGCGCATGAAGAGGTTGTCTTTGGTGACGCCGGCATTGTTGACGAGGATGTCGAGCTGGCCCATGGCGGTCTCGGCCTGCCCCACGAGCGCGGCGACCTTGGCGCGGTCGCGCAGATCGCAAGGGAGCACATGAACGCGCGAACCGACCTTGGCCGCAACCTCTTCGAGCTTGGCGGCCCGCGTTCCCGAAAGCGCGACCGTGGCGCCTTGCGCATGCAGCGATTCCACCACAGATTCGCCGATGCCGCCCGACGCGCCCGTGACGAGCGCGCATTTTCCCGTCAAATCGAACATGCCGTTACGCTCCTCGCGCCTTCAGCCACTCGCCGAAGGCCTTGACTTCGTCCGGCGAACCGATCGCGCGGGCGTCGGCCTTGGCGCGGATGCGCTTTGCCAGACCTGTCAGCACCTTTCCCGTGCCGATCTCGAACAGCGTCTCGGCGCCATGATCGACCATATAAGCGACGGACTCGCGCCAGCGCACCACGCCCGTCACCTGCCGGACCAGCAAGGATTTGATCTCGGCCGGATCGGTCACAGGCTCCGCCGTGACATTGGCGATGATCGGGACGAGCGGCGGATTGAACTCCAAAGCTTCGAGCGCCTCAGCCATGCGATCAGCGGCGAGTTGCATAAGCGCGCAATGGAAAGGCGCGCTGACCGGCAGCGGCACCGCGCGCCGAATGCCGTATTCCGGCGCAAGCTTCGCCGCGCGATCCATCGCGGTTTTCGTTCCGCTGATCACAACCTGTCCTGGCGCGTTATCGTTGGCGACCTGGGACGCCTCGCCTTCCGCAGCGGCGGCGGCGAGCTTCTGAGCAGCCTCGACCTCAGCCCCGAGCAGCGCCAGCATGGCCCCCTGCCCTGGCGGCACGGCCTCCTGCATCGACGCGCCTCGCAGGCGCAACAGCTTTGCAGCCTGCGCTACGGAAAACACGCCGGCCGAAGCCAGCGCCGAATATTCGCCGAGCGAATGGCCCGCCATGAAGGCCGGCTTGATGTTGTCCGAGCCATATTCGTGGCGCAGCGCAGCGTAAGCGGCGAGCGACACGGCCATGAGGGCCGGCTGGGCGTTCGCGGTCAGCGTGAGCGTCGTGTCCGGCCCTTCCCACATGACGCGCGAAAGGTGCTCGCCGAGCGCCTCGTCGACTTCTTCGAACACGTGGCGCGACACGGTGAACCCCTGTGCGAGGCTCTGTCCCATGCCGACGGTCTGGCTACCCTGCCCTGGAAATGTGAATGCAAATTTCATGCGGCTCGCGTCGTCACTCGCGTTAAGAATGATGGCGTGATGACAGCATAGCCGATCACGATAGTCCGGCCAAAGACACGTTTCCGAGCCCGCTGTCAAGCGGGAGCCCCCGCGCGATTAGCCGCGGCTGAGGCGCGCTGGCCGCGCCCGCGCTTTTTGTCTAGGCTTAGCCTCTCAACATTCTTGCTCGCGGCCAGTACTTTGCGGAAAAAATCACGTTTGAAATGGCGTGTGATGTGTTCTCCGATCCCTTCATTGTCGAATGGATCGACGAGGGACAGGACGAATGCGAGCAACTTTTTGCTGCGCGGAGCTGTGGAGCTTTTAGCCGCGGTTCACTCTTATCGTCGCCCCGGACAGCCAAAGGCTTGATCCGGGGCCGTTTCAGACAACGCGGCCAATTGTCAAAGCAAGCAGTTCCCGGCTACAGCTTCGCGCATTACGGCGGAGGCGTGAGGCATGAAGTGGGACGAAACAATTCGAGCAAGAACGGTTGCGCTGTTTCTGGAGTGCGAGGCGAAGCGCGCCGAAGCGCGGGTTGCCGCTTTGGCTGAAGGCAAGCGTGAGTATGAGGCAGACGCTATAGCGCATAAGGCCGCTAAAGCACATTGGAACATCTGGGCCGATGGTCTTCGCGTCGAACGCGAGGCAATGGAGGCCGATGGACGGTGGGACATTGAAAAGAACGACTGGTATGACCGTTCTGAAATCGATTTCGATTTTTGTCTCTTCCTAAATAAAGGCAGTGTGAATGAAGAACAATTGGCGAGAGATAGATATAAACTAAATGAAATGGCAGCCAAAGTGAAAAGAACCGTTAAATCAATTCACGTTGGCTCGGACAGCACGCACTTCGACGGCTTCCTTTTTCCTGGCCATACCCGGTTTTACAGCGTCTTCACTTGCTACGCGTCGTTCGACAGGGCTACCTTCAATGACTGGGCTTGGTTCGACGGTGCCACCTTCATCGGTGCCGCCAATTTCAATAGCGTCACCTTCGGCGGCAAAGCGCTTTTTCGCGGAGCCACCTTCACTGATGACGCTTGGTTCGACAGCACCATCTTTATTGGCGAAGCTTCATTCGACAATGCTGCTTTCATTGGCGACGCTTCGTTTCACGGGCAGACCTTCCCCCAAGACGTGTCTTTCAGCAACGCTCGGTTCGGACCGGGGTACGCCGATTTCAGCCTTGCAACATTCGAGCGGGTCGCACAGTTCGATGGAGCGTTGTTTCTGGACGAGACGGATTTCAACGCCGTGTCCGGCAAGCGCACCTTCAGCATGGCGAAGGCTAAATTCAAACGCGTGCCGAATTTCATTCAGGCCCATTTCGAGGAAGCGCCTCGGCTTGACGACGTGGAGGTAGAGCAGCCGCAAGGGTTGGAACTTCTGACAGAGACGGAAGCAAGGTACCTGTTTGCACGCTGGCGCGCTCTGAAACGGCTTGCAATTCAGGCCCACGATACTGACCGCGAACTGGAGTTCAACGCGCAAGAGATTCGCGCAGAGCGCATGGCCGCCTGCTGGCCGAAGGCGCCAAAGCTTGTGCTTGTTGACGGGAAGCGCTGGCGCGACTGGGTCCGCTCGCTTTCCGGCGCGTTATACGGCCTTTTCTCGGATTATGGCCGCTCCCTGTTCCGGCCCTTTCTTTGGTGGGGCATCGCCGCTTTTCTCGCTGCCGCATTCTATTTTAGCCAATCGGAGACGACCGGCTCTGTCCTATCGCTTTCCCCTCCCTGTTATACGACCACCGAGAAGCCAGCCGAGAAGGATAAAACTCGGGTTGATGGCCTAAGTGAAAAGCTCCGCAGCCAGACGAATGCGCGCGCCGAGGCGCTGCATCTCGCCTTTCACAACGCCTTCGTGGTGCTCGATGGCGGAAGCGAGGCATCCCACCGCATGTATGGCTGCCTCTACGGTCTGGAAATGTATGCCGGGCAGAACCCCGTGCCCATCGTGCCGAGCGCCGTCTCGGCCGCGAGCGCCATCCAGAAGCTGATCTCGGGCGTGCTGATCTTTCTGTTCGGCCTTGCGCTGCGCAATATGCTGAAGGTGAAATAGCCTCGAATTGTCATGGCCGTCCTTGAGGCGGTTATCCAGTAACAAGTAATAATTTCAATTGGTTAGCGGATCATCGAGTTAAGCCCGGCCATGATTGCAGGGCGGTTTGCCGCTGCTTCGCCGCTCCCCTATGATGCTCCGACGCAGCAACGCGCAAAACCGAAAATGCCCGTGGACGAGCTTCTCGCCTGGGCCGTGGAGAACCCGGGGCGGTATGAACTGGCGGAAGGCGAGGTCTATGCCATGTCGCCGGAGCGAATTTGCCCTCTCGCGGGCTCGCCGGGGCGGGTTTTTCGCCGTCATGCGGGCGCCATGGATTGCGACGCTTCCGCCCACGGCCTCCCTGATAAATTTCTTATATACGTACTTATGCCGCTTTTACAAAACGTAACCAATTTTAACGGATCGCACACCCTCCCGCGAACGCCGCTGGCCATGACCCTTTTGGCCATCGCGGCCCGATGATCGGGGCCACGACATGGACGGCGCAAATCAGTTGCGCGCGGCGCGCTTTTGCCTATAGTGCAACCGCCGTCCGGTTTGAGGCTGAACGGAACCGTGAGGCTGAGCTAAAGAGCCTCGCGCAAGGCGAGAAAAAGCCGACGTTCCCGTGTCTCTGCTCTGCTAAGATCCTTCATGCCTTTCCGAGGCTTGACGGGGGCTACGCGCCGGACATCGTTGAAACCAGGGAAAGGTCATATGCCACTTTACGAGCATACATTTCTGGCGCGCCAGGACGTGACGCCCCAGCAAGTGACAGGGCTGATGAACGCCTACAAGGCGGTCATTGAGGAGAATGGCGGCAAGATCGCCAAGACCGAATATTGGGGTCTCAAGTCCACAGCCTACAAGATCAAGAAGAACCGGCGCGCGCATTACGCGTATTTCAACATCGAGGCGCCCTATCAGGCGGTGCTCGAAATGGAGCGCCAGATGCGGATTTCGTCGGACATCCTCCGCTTCCTGACGGTGCGCGTTGACGAGTTCGACGAGAAGCCGTCGATCATGATGCGCAAGCAGGACGACCGTGAGCGCGGTGATCGGGGCGACCGAGGCGACCGTGGCCCGCGCCCTCCACGGGAGCGCAGCTTCGGAGGTTTTCGCGATGGTGAAGGCGGCGGCGGCCGGAGTTTTAGCCCACGCCCCCCACGCACCGAGCAGCCGGCGGCAGGAGGTGACGAATGAGCATGCAAGGAACCAGCGGCGGCGCGCGCCGTCCGTTCTATCGCCGCCGCAAGACCTGCCCGTTTACGGGCGATAATGCTCCGGTCATCGATTACAAGGACGTCCGGCTCCTGCAGCGCTTCATTTCCGAGCGCGGCAAGATCGTGCCGAGCCGCATCACCGCGGTGTCCGCCAGGAAGCAGCGCGAGTTGGCGAAGGCCATCAAGCGCGCGCGCTTTCTCGGCCTTCTCCCTTATGTGTTGAAGTAGGAGCGCGCCATGCAGGTCATTCTCCTGGAACGCATCGGCCGACTCGGCCAGATGGGCGACGTGGTCAAGGTGCGCCCCGGTTTCGCGCGCAATTTTCTTCTGCCTCAAGGCAAGGCGATGCGCGCGAGCAAGGACAACTTATCCCGCTTCGAGACAGAGCGCGTGCATCTTGAGGCCACGAACCTCGAGCGCAAGCACGAAGCTGAGGCGGTCTCGAAAAAGCTCGACGGCTTGAGCTTCGTGATCCTCCGGCAGGCGGGCGATACCGGCCAGCTCTATGGCTCGGTTTCGACGCGCGACATCGCCGACGCGGTGACGGCAGGCGGGTTCACAATCGAGCGCGTGCAGGTTCTCCTCGACCGGCCGATCAAGAAAATCTTGGGCTTCACCACGTCCGCGTCGGCTTGCACCCGGAAGTCGAGATCAAGGTCGCGATCAACGTGGCTCGCACCGAAGAAGAGGCGCAGCGTCAGGCCGCCGGCGAAAATGTGGCCCAGTCGATTCGCGACGATGAGGCGGCTGAGCAGGCCGCCATGGCCGCGCAAGCAGCGCTTGCCGCCGAGGCCCTTTTCGAGGGCGACAAGGAGCATGACGGCTAGAGCAGTCGCTGTTCTTTGGATAAGTTGGCGTCAATCCACTTTTACGCCTTCGATCGATTGTGATTAGGGGCGGTTTATCTGCTGAACTTAAAATATGCGCGAGGGGCTCTCCTCGCGCACATATCTCGCAGCGCTGCATTATTTGCATGGCAGCCTCCCAAACCCCTGGCTGCGTCAGCGCATGCCTTGAACCACGCCCCCGGCCAGCTTAGCCTTTGCAACTGCGAGTAGTCTCCGTTCAGGCGGGGCTTGCGCGGTATTTCATGACATCAGCAAAGAGGTTTTCGCCGTGGAAGGATCACGCGTGCTCCATCCTGCGCTCAAAGGCAGGATTATGACAGCTTCGGAGGCGGCCGCCTTGATTCCGGCCGGCTCCAACGTCGGCATGAGCGGATTTACAGGGTCTGGCTATCCGAAAGCGGTCCCCGCGGCGCTCGCTGACCGAATCAACGCGTTGCGGTCGGCTGGCGAAAAATTCAAAATCAGCATCTGGACCGGAGCTTCGACGGCGCCTGAACTCGACGGGGCGCTCGCCAGCGTCGACGGCATCGAGATGCGCATGCCCTACCAATCAGATCCGACCTGCCGCGCCCGCATCAATTCCGGTCAGATGGAGTATATCGACATCCATCTCTCGCAGTTCGCACAGTTTGTCTGGTTCGGCTTCTTCGGCAAGCTCGACGTAGCCGTCGTCGAGGTGTCGGCCGTTTTGGAAGACGGCCGGCTATTGCCGACAACCGCCGTCGGAAACAACAAAACCTGGCTGGAACAGGCCGATAAGATCATCCTTGAGGTCAATTCCGCGATGAATCCGGGCCTGGAGGGGATGCATGACATTTATTACGGCACGCGGCTGCCTCCCTATCGGCAACCGATTCCGCTCGTAAGCCCATCGGATCGCATCGGCGAGAAGTATCTGCGCTGCGATCCCAACAAGATCGTCGGCGTGGTCGAAACCAACTCCAGCGATCGCAATTCCAAGTTCGCCACGCCCGATGCAACCTCCTTCCGCATCGCAGCCCACATCCTCGATTTCCTAGACTATGAGATAAAAAAGGGCCGTATGCCGGCGGAGCTTTTGCCGTTGCAATCCGGGGTCGGCAACGTCGCAAACGCGGTCATGGCCGGCCTTGAGCATGGCCCATACGACAATCTCACCGCCTACACGGAGGTGCTGCAGGATGGGATGCTGAACCTCATCAGGCAAGGCAAGATGACGATGGCGTCTTCGACTGCGCTTTCGCTCAGCCCGGAAGCCGCCGAGGAGTTCAACCGCAATATCGCGTTCTACCGCGACCGCATCATTCTAAGGCCGCAGGAAATGAGCAATCACCCGGAGATTATCCGGCGTCTTGGCATTATTTCCATGAATGGCCTGATCGAGGCAGACATTTACGGCAACGTAAACTCAAGCCACATTCTCGGCTCCAGCATCATGAACGGAATCGGCGGCTCGGGCGATTTTGCGCGCAACGCCTATCTTTCCATCTTCATGACCCCGTCCATTGCGAAAGGGGGGCATGTCTCCTGCATCGTTCCCATGGCGAGCCATATCGACCATACCGAGCATGACGTTCAGATCATCGTCACCGAGCAGGGTCTTGCTGACCTGCGCGGATTATCGCCGCGGCAACGGGCGAAGGTGATCATCCAGAAGTGCTCGCACCCGGATTTCAGACCCGCTCTCGAAGAGTATTTCGATCGCGCGATGCACTACTCTCCTGGGCGGCATACCCCTCACCTTCTGGACGAGGCTTTTACCTTCCTGGGCAACTGGAAAGCGAACAAGGAGGCTTCTGAGGCGTGGGGCGCACGAGGCTAAGGCGCGCAATCTGCGCAACGATCGACATCCGCCAAAGGGCGAAGTGGGATAGGTTCCGGACAAAGCTACGACTTTCCGGGACGCCCACTTTCTTGGTTTTGGTCCTTGTTATGAAGTTGCTGGATTGAATTAAACAACCGGAGATAGCGATCCGTTAGAACTTTTAGGCTACCTTGAGCCCCGGTATCAATTCGAAGTCGGGGGCCGCGCCATGGATCAAGCTCAAATTCTTTCGGGTTGGGAGAAGTTCAAGCTGGCGCTCGGAACCTTCTGGCGCGCGCATATCGTCGACGACGATCCGTATGAGGCGGCGGAGAATGAACGCTTCGAGGCGCTAATTCGCGCCCTTGACGCCTCAAAAAAAGGCGCCGCTAGCGAGAAGTTCGCGCTTGCGGCTTAGCGCCTCGTTCAGCAAGAGGCGCTTTCACTGCGCGCCCTCACGTGAAATTTCCTCCAATAAGTAGTGCGAGACTCAGCACGTCGCTCGTATCCCCCGCGGGAAGTCCTGTCAGCACCCGCAGTAAATCTGTCAGGACTTCTCGGGGGGCGTGCGAGCCTTCTCCTGTGCGACAAGCTCCTTCTTCGAAAGCTTCCCGATCAACGTTTTCGGCAATTCCTGACGAAACTCGATTTCCGCCGGCATCTCAATCTTCGAGATGCGTGCGCGTAAGAATTCAGTCATTTCTTCCTGGGTCATCTGCTCTCCGGCGCGAAGCTTGATGAACGCCTTCGGCGCCTCGCCCCGATACTTGTCCGGAACGCCGATCACGGTCGCTTCATCCACGGCCGGATGCTCGTAAATCACCTCCTCGATGCGGCGTGGATAGACGTTGAAACCTGAGCACAGAATGATGTCCTTGATCCGGTCGACGATATAAGCGAAGCCGTCCTCATCCATAAAGGCCACGTCGCCTGTCCTGAAGAATTGCCCGATAAAGGCGTCGGCGGTTTCGCGCGGCCTGTTCCAGTATCCTTTCATCACCTGCGGTCCGCAGATGCAAATCTCCCCCCTCTGGCCGAGCGGAACCTCCTTTTGGGGCGCGCCCAGTTCACGCAGCGACATGATCGTGCCCGGCACCGGCAACCCGATGGACCCCTCCTTGACTACCCCGTGGGCGGGGTTGATGTGCGTCACCGGCGACGTTTCCGAAAGCCCGTATCCCTCGACAAGCTTGCAGCCCGACACGCGCTCGAAATCGCGCTTCACCTCAAGCGGCAGCGGCGCGCCACCCGAGATGCAGAACTTCAGCGACGAAAGATCGTGGCTTTTGATGTCGGGGGCCTTGGCGAGCGCGTTAAACAGAGTAGGCACGCCCGCCATGATGGTCGGTTTGGTCTCATCGATAAGCTTCAGCGCTTGTTTCAGGTCGAAACGCGGCAGCATGATCATCTGCCCAGCCTTCCGGATCGCGAAATTCATCAAGGCCGTCATCGCGAAAGAATGGAAGAACGGGATAACGCAAAGGAAACGCTCTTCGCCATCGACCGCAAGCCCAGGAAACCAACTCGCGGCCTGCTGCACGTTGACGGAGAGATTGGCGTGCGTGAGCATCGCCCCCTTCGGCGCGCCCGTGGTGCCGCCGGTATATTGCAAAGCGGCGACGCTGTTCACGTCGATCTCGCAGGGCGCAAATCTGCCGTCATTATTCAAAAGATCGCGCGACGCCATCACGCCGGAACCGACTTTCCAGGGCGCCGCGTCCTTCCTCTTGAATAGGCTGAAAAGCATCCCCTTGAGGGTGGGCAACATATCGCGGAAGCGCTCCACGACCACGCGACTCACGAAACCGCCGTCGAGCAGCGCCTTCGCTTTCGGGAACGTCGCCCTAAGATCAAGCGTGATGACGATTTCCGCGCCGGCGTCTTTGACCTGGAATGCAAGCTCAGGGACGGCGTAAAGCGGATTTAAGCCGACGACCGTTCCGCCGGCTTTCAGGATCGCATAGTAGAAGACAACAAAAGCTGGGCAATTCGGCAGCAAGAGCCCGACCTGTATCCCCTTCCCTACGCCAAGCCCTTGAAGCCCCTTTGCGGCGCGGTTCACGGCGTCCGCCAGTTGCGCATAGCTCAAAGTCTTCCCGAAAAACCCTGTCGCGGGTCTCACCGGGAAACGGGCGGCTGCTTGATCAAGGAAGCCCGGCAGCGACGCCGGGGTGAAAGGCTGAAACCAGTCTATCTCTTTTGGATAGGATCTCAACCATGGATAGGCCTTGTCGCCCGCCGGCGTCTGGGACTTCAGTTCGCTGGTCGAACCGGCTTGTTCGGCGCTTTCCATGACCCTTCAACCCCGTAAGCTTATGATTGCGGCATTATTCCTGTAAGGATGGATCGCGGCGCCGCCGCGTCAAGGCCGAAACGCTACAATAGAAAGCTGGCGTGACGCAGCCTCCGCCGATTTAAGTTTTGAGGCATGTGACGTTCTATCGCGACATGGCCTTGTATTCGCCTTCTCGTTAACGGAAGGTGTTCATCGTCCGGGCGTGTCGCTGGACTTGCTGCATATTTGCCGCTATTTCGTTCACCACGTCTTGAATTGAATGAGTGAGGCGCCTCACCTTCGCCTGCTCGAAATCGCCCGAGGGAGCCTGCCATGGACGATGTAGCTGAAAAGATTATCGCAATACTGCGCAAGAACATGCGCCATCCCGACAAGGAAATTACGCTCGACACAAAACTGACAGACCTCGAAATCGAATCTCTGGATCTTGCCGTCATCGTTTTCGACATCGAGGATACATTCAACATCCAGATTCCGTACAACGCGAATGAAGAAGTCGTCGATTTCGCAACTGTCGGTTCGGTTGTCGAGCGGGTGACGGGCGTCCTGGCCGAGCAGAAAGAGTTCGAACGCGGCCGCTTAAGCGGCGCGGCATGAGGCATTGATAATGGCATTGAACGGCGAAGGGCGCCGCGTTGCGGTCACCGGCATGGGGGTCGTGACCTGTATTGGCGCGACTGTCGAGACATTCTGGGCCGCCATCAAGTCGGGCGTGCACGGGATAGGCCCCATCGAAGGCTTTCCCCTGCAGGACCTGTATATCAAGATCGGCGGCGAGGTTCGCGACTTTGACGCGAGCGCGCGTTGCAAGAGCAAGGCCGTCATTCTGTCGGATCGCTTTTCGCAATATTCCAGCGCCGCCGCCGCTGAGGCCGTTCAGCAATCGGGCCTCGAAACCCCCCTCAAGAACGGAGAGCGCGCCGCTGCGATCGTCGGCTCGGGAGCGGGCGGGCTCGCAACGCTCGAAAAGGCCTACGAAGATATCTTCGTTCACAAGAAGAAGGCGACTCATCCGCTGACGCTTCTTCGCACGATCAGCAGCACGGCGGCCGCTCATGTCAGCATCGATCACGGCATCAAAGGGCCGGTTTTCGGCACAGTCAGCGCCTGCTCGACGGCCGCTCACGCCATCGGCCTCGCCTTCCAGATGATCAGAGGCGGCCCCGTGGATGTCGCCGTCGCCGGCGCCTCTGAAGCAGCCATCAACTATGGCTCCATGCGCGCCTGGCAGGCGATGCGCGTGCTCTCGCCGGATGGCTGTTATCCGTTTGCAAAGCGCCGCAACGGGACCGTGCTCGGCGAAGGCGCCGGTATCCTTGTACTAGAGGAAATGGAGCACGCCAAAGCCCGCGGCGCGACCGTGCTCGCTGAACTTCGAGGATTCGGCATGACGTCAGACGCGAGCGACATGGTCAACCCGGACATCGACGGGCCAACGCGGGCTATGCAGATCGCTCTTGCCGACGCGAAGCTGGCGCCTGACGACATCGACTATTTGAACGCCCACGGCACCGCTACGGCGGCAAACGACATCAACGAGACGCGCGCCATCAAAAAGGTGTTCGGGGCTCATGCAAACAGGCTTTCGATCTCCTCTACAAAATCCATGCACGGCCACTGCCTTGGCGCCGCCGGCGGCGTAGAGGCCGCTGTCTGCATCCAGGCGATGCGAGACGGCTTCGTGCCGCCGACAATCGGATTCGATGAGCCGGGAAGCGAGTGCGACCTCGACTACACGCCGAATGAAGGACGCCGCCGCGATATCGGCTACGCGATGTCAAATTCCTTCGCTTTCGGTGGACTGAATGCTGTGCTTGTTTTTGGTCCGCCGCCGAATTGACGATTCATAGCCCGGCTTTCGCCATGATGCTAAAGTTCGAGAGCTTGGGCCGGAGCGCTTCAGCGGATCGGCAAATCCTCTTTGGCAACCTAAAAGGTGGCTGCTGCGTTCTATCTTGGGGAAAGGTAGACGCAAGCGGTTGTGTAAGGTTATTCAATGGCATCAATGTTTGAACAGCATTCCCCTCTGGCCTGGGTTGCTTTCACTCTTCTCGTTCTCGCCATCCTGGCGGCGGATCTTGGCATCTTCCACCGCAAGTCAAGGGAGATTCCGGTTCGCGAAGCCCTCTTGGCGACAGCGGGCTACATTACGCTCGCACTTTGTTTCAACGTCTGGGTCTACTCCCAGTTCGGGCAAGCAAAGGCCCTCGAATTCCTAACCGGCTACTTCATCGAATATGCGCTGAGTATGGACAACATCCTCGTGTTTGTTGTCATTCTCGCCTACTTCCAGGTTCCTGCCGCATTCCAGATGCGCGTGCTTCTTTGGGGCATCCTGGGCGCGCTGGTTTTGCGCGGCCTCTTCATTCTCGCTGGGTTCGCCTTGATCGAGACATTTGAATGGACTGTGGTCGTTCTCGGCGCTTTCCTGATTTATACCGGCGTCAAGACCATGCTGTCGGGCGACGAGGCCGTCGATCTTCAGGATAGTCGAGCGGTCAAAATCTCTCGCCGCCTCTTTCCGATCACCCATGAATATGATGGCGACCGGTTCTTCACAAAGCTTCCCTCAGGGAAGGCCGTCGCGACGCCTCTTTTCCTGGTGCTCATCGTTCTCAACGTCACGGACATTGTTTTCGCGCTCGAACTCGATCCCTGCGATCTTCGCCATCACGCGCGATCCCTTCATCGTGTACACGTCGAACGTCTTCGCAATTCTCGGTCTCAGGGCGCTCTATTTCGCCTTGGCGGGCATGGTCGACAAGTTCCGCTATTTGAAATACGGCCTGTCGCTCGTCCTGATCTTCATCGGCATCAAGATGATCTACAACTATCCGAGCTGGCTGCCGGACATCCCGACCGAATGGGCGCTCGGCGTGACAGCGATCCTTATATTCGGGTCCATATTCGCGTCTCTCATCCATAACAGAATCGAAGGGGCATCCCCGCAATAGAGCGGCGCGCGCTTTGGAATAGGGACTCAGCAAGGCGAACACACAGCCCACTGCATTATTTATAATTGCGCGACACAGTTTTGCGTATTATCAGCGCGCGCGCTCAAGGATGGAGCAGAAGTTGGCGACCGCCGCGCCGCCCATATTGTAGACGCCTGCCAGGGTCGCGCCGGGGATTTGCATGCCGCCCGCTTCGCCCATCAGTTGCATCGCGGCCATGATGTGCATCGACACCCCGGTCGCCCCGATGGGGTGGCCCTTCGATTTCAGGCCGCCGGAGGGGTTGACCGGAAGCTTGCCGGTCTTCTCCGTCCAGCCTTCGCGCACAGCGATGTGGCCCCGCCCTGGAGCCGCAAGGCCCATGGCCTCGTATTCAATAAGCTCCGCGATGGTGAAGCAGTCGTGACACTCGGCGAGGCTCAGGTCGCCGATGGCGATGCCAGCGCGCTGGAGAGCCAGCGCCCAGGCCCGACGCGCGCCATCGAAGGCGCAGGGATCGCGCCGGGAAAGCGGTAGAACGTCATTCACGTGGGCGGTCGCGCGAAACCGGATCGCGCGAGGCGCGCCGCCCGCCGCATCTTCCGCGACAAGAACGAGCGCCGCCGCTCCATCGGACACCAGAGCGCAATCGCTGCGCCGCAAGGGTGGAACGGCGTAAGGGTTCTTGTCTGAGACCGCCTTGCAGAACTCGAAGCTCAGTTCCCTGCGCATCTGCGCGAAGGGATTGGCGACGCCGTTCCTATGGTTCTTGGCCGCGATGCGCGCAAGTTCGTCCGAGCGGTCGCCGTAGCGCCGAAAGTAAATCAGCGCGATCCGGGCGAAGATGCCGGCAAAGCCGCCCTGGCTCTCTGCCTCCTCCCTGCGGTGCGAGGCGCCGAGAAGGATGTCGCCAACCTCCGCTGCCGGCGCCGCGGTCATCTTCTCCGCGCCGACGACAAGGGCTACCCTCCCCTGCCCCGCTTCGAGGAAGTTGAGGGCCGCGTAGATGGCCGCCGAACCCGAGGCGCAGGCGTCCTCCACTCGCATCGCGGGCTTATCCGCAAGCGCAGGCTCGATAAGCCCGGGGATGCAGCCCTGGAAATCTTGCTTCTGGAAGCCGTTGTTCATGATGCCGACGAAAACGCCGTCAACGTCTTCGGCTGCGATTTGCGCGTGATCGAGGGCGGGCCGCACGACGCGGGCCATCAGCCCCTCCGTATCGGGATCTTCGAGCTTGCCGAAAGGCGAATGCGCCCATCCTGTAATGAGTGCCGAACGAGCCACACAATCCTCCGCGACTTCGACGCTTCTCATATAATCTTCGAGGACGAGATCGCAAAATTCGGGCGCGCCCCGCCGAATGTTGAAAATGGGAGGCAGGCGTTGCTCGCCTTGCAAATGGGTCAGGACTTTCCGCGGGGCGCACTAGCCAGGACGGCGGAGCGCAACAATGGCCACGGACACGAGCAAAAACGCCCCACAGGTATCGAGCGCCACATCCGACAAATGGCCCGTTCGCAAGGGCGAGAAACTTTGATGCCACTCGTCGAGCGAAGCAATGACGAACGTGCAGGCAATGGCGAGGCCAGCCCAAACGTATCGCCTGCCCTTCGGCAAGGTCGCTGCGAAGGCGCGAAGCCAGAGATAACCTAATATGCCATACCCGAGAAAGTGCCCTCCCTTGCGCAGGACGGCATGAATCCGCTCAAACGCAATCGGGTCCATCTCTCCGAACCCCCAGAGCATGACGGCTTGGAGGATCGACCCTGTATTCGCAGCTGATCCAAAAAAGGACTCGAGGGCGATGAACGACGTCCAGATCACGACCGGAAGCCATATGCGGAGCAGGCATGTCTCGTTTTTCAAGCGCATTGTCCTCGAACAATCGACCCGCGGCCGGAGCTAACGCTATTCTTTTCTGCAAGCCCTGTTCCGACTACTGCGTCAGCGTGTATCATGGATCGAGGCCCCCGGGACCATCTTTTTCTCGACTGGTCGGAACGTGGCTATCTGGGGTGGCGACAATCTTGCGCCAGCCGGAAGCAATTTCGCTCACATCTGCGCAAAGTGTCAATAAGTTGCTCCTACGCCTTATCCCCGGGAGATTGTGGCGCCGCCAAAAGCTGAACGGCGCTTCTCGCGGGGCGGGGAGCGCCCACGCACTTCCGGGGGACTGACTTGGCGAGCGTCTTTGGCTCGCATTGCCGCCGCCACGGCGTTCGCCTATAAGGCAAGTTCTTATCTCTTTTACGGAGACACACATGTGGTGGATGCGGCGGGCGTCCTGTAGTTTTTACCTTCTTGCACTTCTTTTTATCGTTCCGCCCGCCGCCGTCGCGGCGCAACGCGCCGATGTCGGCGCGCTCAATGAGCAGTCCGCGAAACTTCATAGCCAGGGGAAAGATAAAGAGGCGACGGCGATCGCCGAGAAGGCTATGGCGCTCGCTGAGCGGAAGCTCGGTCCGAGTCATCCTGGCACGCTGAAAAGCCTCATCAATCTGGCGTCCTTGTATATGGCCCAGGGCCGCTATGCGGAGGCTGAGCCGCTTCTTAAACGCGCGCTGGCAGGGTTCGAACGCGCATCCGGCAAGGACGCCCTCGCGACGCTCTCGGTCGTCTCCAGCCTCGGGTCTCTCTACCAATCGCAGGGCCGCTATGCGGAAGCCGAAACCTTCATCAAGCGCGCCCTGGATGGTCATGAACGGACGCGAGGCCCGGACGCGCCCCAGACGCTCGCCAGCGCCGAGAACCTCGGGTCTCTTTATCGCATTCAAGGCCGTTATGCGGAGGCTGAACCTCTCTATAAACGAGCTTTGGTAGGATTTGAGCGTGTGCTTGGCCCGGAGCGGCCCGATACTCTTGGCGGCGTCGAAAACCTTGCTCAGCTTTATAGCGCCCAGGGCCGCCATGGCGAGGCCGAACCGCTTCTCAAGCGCGCGCTCGAAGCTGATGAACGCCTTTCGGGACCGGACAATCCGAAGACGCTGCGAAGCCTGGTTGCGCTCGCGGACGCTTACGAGGCTCAGGGCAAGCACAGCGAGGCCGAGCCGCTTCTCACGCGCGCCGTCGAAGCAAGCGAGCGTGTCCTCGGCTCTGATCATCCCGATACGCTGGCGCGAGTGAATTCCCTCGCATCCATCGCTCGCGCCCAAGGCCACAACAACGAGGCCGAAACCCTTTATAAGCGCGCGCTCGCGGGGTCGGAACGCGCGCTTGGGAGAGAGAACCCCGGCACGGTGGCGCTTGTCGAAAATCTGGCCGGGCTGTACCAAGCCATGGGCCGCTATGGTGACGCCGAGCCGCTTCTACAACGCGCTCTCGACGCCTATGAGCGAGCGTCCGGCCCTGACCATCCGAATACTGTTTCCGTCGCCGGCAAGCTGGCGGCGTTGTACGAGGCGCAGCGCCGTTTCGGCGAGGCGGCGCCCCTCTATAGAAGGGAGCTTGAGACTCGTGAAAGATTGCTCGGCCCTGCGCATCCCGACACTTTGGTGAGCGTCGTCAAACTCGCGGATCTATACAAGGTCGAAGGGCGTCCTGACGAGGCCGAGCCTCTTTATCAGCGCGCTTTAGAGGCTTTTGGACGTGCGCTTGGCCCGGAGCGCCCGGAGACAATAGCGAGCGCCGCCAAACTCGCCTCGCTTTATAGGGAACAGGGCCGCTACGCAGAAGCTGAGCCTCTTTACAAGCGCATCCTCGCAGCGAACGAGCATATGCTGGGCGCCGATCATCCGCAGACGCTCGACGCCGCCGGCGCGCTGGCGGCTCTGTATCAAGCCATGCGCCGCTATGACGAGGCCGAGCCTCTTTACAAGCGCACCCTTGAAGCGAAAGAACGCCTCCTCGGCCCGGATAACCTCGAGACGCTCTCCATCGTTGATAATCTGGCGAAGCTCTATAGCGAGCAGGACCGTCTTGGCGACGCCGAAAAGTTTCAAAAGCGCGCTCTTGAGGCGAGGGAGCGGGTTCTGGGTCACGACCATCCTGAGACGCTTGGAAGCGTCGCACGCCTTGCCGAGCTTCGGGTGAGAGAAAGCGCATGGGCCGCAGCCGTTGACCTGTGGCGGCGGAGCACGTCGGCGATCGCCGCCCGGATGTTGCGCGGAGCATCCGACGATGGGCAGGCCCCGACAGGCAAAGCCGGTGATGAGGCCTCCGAGTTCAGGGCGTTCATTAAGGCAGCCTATCGCCTGACGCCTCAGGGCGGTATGCCGGACGCCGATCTCTCGCGTGAGATGTTTCAGGTCGCTCAATGGGCGAAGAACGCCGAGGCGTGGCCATTGCTGATGAGAATGGCGGCGCGAGTCGCGGCCGGCAATCCCACGCTTGCTGCTCTGGCGGGCGAGCGCCAGGATTTGGCGGCGGAGCGGCAAAGACGTGAGCGTTTGCAAAACGCTGCGCTTGGCGAGGCGCCGGAGAAGCGCGACGCCGAGACGAAAGCCGAGAACGCGGCCCGGCTCGCCGCAATTGATGCGCGCATCCAGGGGATTGACAAAGACCTGGCCGAAAACTTCCCCGGCTACGCGAACCTGATGAACCCCGTTCCGGTGAGTGTGGAGGAGATCCAGTCGCTGCTTGGCGACGACGAAGCGCTGGTCCTGTTTCTCGATACCGTCGAACTTGGCCCCATGCCTGAGGAGAGCTTTGTCTGGGTCGTGACTAAAACCGCGAGCCGCTGGGTGCGCTCCGCCATGGGAGCGCCGACGCTGACGGAAGAAGTCGCGGCTCTGCGCTGCGGTCTTGACCAGACGGCGTGGGACGGTCCGCGCTGTGGACAACTGAGCGGCCAGTCTTATACTGATGCCGATCGCAAAGCCGGAAAGCCGCTGCCTTTCGATTATGCCCGCGCGCTTCGACTTTATCAGGCGTTGTTCGGGCAGGTTGAAGATCTCATAAAGGGAAAACGCCTCCTCATCGCAGCATCCGGGCCGCTGACGCAATTACCATTTCAGGCGCTCATAACGGCGGCGTCAAAGAACGGTGAAGAGCCGCCGGCCTGGCTCATCCGCGATCATGCGATCTCGGTCCTGCCGGCTGCGTCCTCGCTGAAAGCGCTGCGCCGGTCCGCTCGCCAAAGCGCCGCAGAAAAGCCCATGATCGGCTTTGGCAATCCGCTGCTTGAAGGCCCCGACGGAGCCTACGCGCAACGCGCGAAGGAGGCGCGCGACAACAGGACGTGCGCTTCCCTTTCGACGGGAGAGGCTGCGTCTGAGCCAGGGGCGCACAGCGTCGCGCCGGTGCAAATGACCCGCGGCTTGGCCGATGTCTCCTCCTTGCGGAAACAGACCCCCCTTCCCGAAACGGCGGATGAGCTTTGCGTCCTTGCTCGCGACCTTCACGCCGAAGCGAGGGACATTTATCTTGGCGCGCGAGCGAGCGAGCACGTCGTCAAGCGCTTGAGCGAAACCGGCGAACTCGCCAAATACCGAAGCGTGCATTTTGCAACCCATGCCAGGCTCGCGGAGCAAGGCGGCGGCATCGTTGAGCCGGGTCTTATCATGACGCCGCCTGACACGCCGAACGAGACTGACGATGGCTTTCTCTCCGCCTCGGAGATCGCCGCCCTGAAATTGGATGCCGACTGGGTCGTTCTGCCGGCCTTCAACACAGCGGCAGAAGGCGCTGGGGCCGCGAATGCCTTATCAGGCCTAGCCCGAGCGTTCCTTGCTGCGCAGGGCAAGGCGCTCCTTGTTTCCCATTGGGAGGTCAGTCCCGAAACGACCGTGAAACTCATAACCGGCGCCATAAACCGCTTCGCCGCCGAAAAATCCGTGGGCCGCGCAGAAGCGATGCGTCATTCTATGCTCGACCTCCTCGATCATGGCAAGCCGGAGGAGGCGCATCCCTCCATCTGGGCGCCGCTCACGGTCGTGGGCGAGTGAGGAGCGGCATGGCGAACGCGAGGTCTGTTGGATTAAGGACATCCGCAAAAATGACCGCCGCGATTTTGATGGTTTATTGCATCGTTCCATTCGGGAGGGAGCGCGTGGCGGCGCAGCCGAAGGCGTCCGCCAAACAATGAAGCTTCATCTCCCCATCCGCGCGTTGGTCAAGCCACGAAGACCTGCTTCAATCCTTTATTAACCCTGGACCGCCAGAGCATGTTAACCAGGCGTGCGCATCGCACTGTTTATGTTTTTCCCTTTTTACTTCAATGCCTTAGCTGGACGGCTCTCTGTGGGCAGGGAGGCTTTCGGCGCCTTCAGGTCAAGCATCCGAACGCTGGGGCCGACCGTCCGCCAATCGCCATAGTCCCATAAAATCCGCCTGCCGAAGGCCAGTTCCCCTGTTTTACGAAACAATCCCAGTCTCAGCCCTTTTTTAACCCTGGCGGGCGCTGACCGCTGTCGCATCGCTTGCCCGCGCGGACGCAGCGCAAACCCGCCGTCGCGGACCCAACACGCGTCAGCCACAACGCTGATAAAGGCAAACCGATGCTCTTGTTTTGGCGCCTGTCCTAACGCCGTCCGGCATAGAGGGGCGCCAAAACGCCGAGCCTTTCAGAAAAGCCAAAGGCCCCGCCTATGGCAGCGGGGCCTTCCGGGTCCAGAAGACAGGGAACCTCAAAGGAGGAATGTCATAATATTCTCTCGTGGAGCGAGCCGACGCAATGCTCCTTTCGGTGCAAGCTGAAATAGAATCGCTAGAAACGCGTATCGCATGATGGAGCGCTACACTCTTGATGCTTCCCATTGGAAACGATCATGAAATCATGCGCGCTAAACAGCCGAGTGGAGTTGTTGAAGCAACAACATGCGCGCCCCGAGCGGCGCCGGCCAAACTACACAAAAGACTTTGTTTGTAAGCTTGGCGCCCCGTAGGAGAATCGAACTCCTGTTTCAGCCGTGAGAGGGCCGCGTCCTGACCGCTAGACGAACGGGGCGTGAATGTTGAGACCATAAAGTGAGCCGCGCCTGCAATCAAGGAGAAAGGCGCGATCAAGCGTAGGAAGCGCGTCGTGTCTTCAGAGAGCACTATGCTGCCATGGGGGTGCATAAGGCCTGACTTTCCCAAGTCCGTGGGCTTAGGGCCACAGTTCGGCGCGAATCAGACGCCTCTATCATCAGATATGACTGCGCTTTCCGTTGACACGTGAGGACAATGGCTTGACTCGCTTAAGCTGCCATCGTGAAAAGGTGGCTATAAGATCACCCTGATGGGGGAGTACCGCCTCCTGCCGAGCAAGGATATTCATCAGGCCATGCGTAGAGCGCAGGAAAGCATGTTACGAGATACAATGCTTCATTCAAATGCCGAAGCGCCCACGGGGCCAGCCTGTCATCTTTCAGCCACATGGCGGGATGGTTTGCCACGGTCTTCTTCTCAGTCAGGGATTAAGCGGCCTTGCTGGCCGTTGTTCGATTGTTCCATGGAGGCGGCGACGTGAAGAGCGACCCTCGCCTCCAAATTGTGGACTTTCTGCCGCGCCTGCGCCGATTTTCCTACGCTTTGACGGGAGATTCGGACAAGGGCGACGACCTCGTACAAGAAACCTGCGCGCGAGCATTATCGCGGATCAATCAGTGGGAACAAGGGACAAGGCTCGATAGCTGGATGTTTCGCATTGCCCAGAACATATGGCTCGATCAGCGGCGCGCTCACAAGGTGCGTGGCGATGCCGTAGACCTGGATCAGGTCTATGACATTGTCGGCTCCGATGGCCGGGACGTTGCGGAAAACCGGCTGACTTTGCAAGAGGTGTCGAAAGGCATCGCTGAACTCCCTGGCGACCAGCAAGTTCTGATTGCTCTCGTTTGCGTCGACGGTCTCTCCTACAAGGAAGCGGCGGAGGTCTTGGACATTCCGATTGGCACCGTTATGAGCCGCCTCGCCCGCGCGCGGCGCGCTCTTTACGACTTCGCCAATCCGGAAATCGAAACCGCGCCGATTAAGCTGGAGTCCCGTCGTGGCAAAAGTAACCGATGAAATGTTGATGGCTTACGCCGATGGCGCGCTGAACCCCCTCGCGCGCGCAAAGGTGGAGGCGTTTCTGCAATCCCATCCCGAAGCCCGCCGGAGCGTGGGAATGTTTCGAGCCACCGGCGCGCCGCTTTCGGCGCTTTATGGACAGCCGATAGAGGAGCCGGTCCCGGCGTATCTTAAGGATTTCGTTCTTAACTATCCGCTGAAAACGGGGTCCCCCGAAGCTCAGCCCCTTAAGGAGCGCCCATCGGGATGGCTTCAAGGGGTGGGCGTGGGGACGCGCGGCTTCGCCGCCAACCTCGTCGAATGGCTGCAAGCGCCTGCATCAGCTAGGCGCTGGCAGCTTGCGGTGGCTTCGACCGCATTTCTGGCCCTTGTCTTGGGCGCCGCTGCTTTGCTTCACGACGACAGCGGGCCAATCGATCTCGTCGCGTTTAATGACGGCCGCATTTACGCAAGCGGCCCACTGAGCGATGTTCTCGATAAGGAGTTGAGTGGCCACGAAGCTCGCATCGGCGGCGTGAGGGGTGAAGCCGTCACGATGCGCGCCAACCTGACCTTTAAGAGCAAACAAAACAGCTACTGCCGCCAATACGAGGTCGCAACCCCGAGCGATGGTGGTTTCGCTGGCCTTGGATGTCGCGGCATTGATGGGAAATGGGTCGTCGAAGCGTATTTGCCCAAAGGCAAATCCGCGAAGAGCGGCGGGATCAAGACCGCTAGCGGCGCCGATAGCGCTGCGCTCGATGGGATCGTGGACCGCATGATCGACGGCATTGTATTCGGCGCCGCAGAAGAGACCTCTGCCATCAGAAACGGCTGGAAGTAGGTTCATAGCGCAGCCTGTATTCTGCTGCGGGCCACAGCGCAGAATACAGGGCTTGATTGCACGAGAACGCGCCGTTCAGACGCGGTGATCATCCCTGCCGAACTTACGAGGTCGGAGAGATAGATGCTCGTTTCAAGCGGATCGCAGCATCTTCGTATCGATATGAACGCGCGTCTGCTGACTGAGAAGATTTAGCAGCAACAAGACGCGGTCGCTCTCGCGGAACTCGATGATTTGGCCGACCAAGCCATCAAACGGGCCGCCAACAATGGCGACAGATTGGCCCGGCTGAAATGGGGATGTGGGCTTTTGGATTGCGCCCTCGATTTCGCGGGCCTTCAGGCTTTCCACGAAGCCGGCAGGGAGCAGCGACGGCGTTTCCCCGTTGCAAATAACGGAGCGCACGCCGAACGTCCCAAGCAGTGGGCGCCAGAGTTGGGTCTCTCCAGGACGCTCGACGAAGACGTAACCCGGAAAAAGCGGCCGCTTCGCATCGTAGGCCCGGCGGGCATGCTTGATGCGCTTCACAATCATCGGGCAATAGGCTTGGTAGTCCTGCCGGACCAGATTTTCGATTGCAAATTCTTCACGATGCGGATGGGTGGTGAGAACCATCCAATTGAACGTTCTGGCGGAAGACTCTGTTTCCATCGGACTTAGACCCCCACAACATCCGCGCCACTGGTACGACTGCGGGCGCAGATAAGACTTCCCGCGGATAAGGCAACCCAGCAAACTTTATGGCTCTAGTGCAGCTTATCCGAGGCGAGTTCGTTAATGTGCGTACAGCAAATCGGGCGAGACCTTGCCTTAGGCCGTACTAGAGCACAAGCGGCGCCTTATTCGGAAATCCAGCACTTGCCCCAAGCGGAGCAGGATTTCGCGCCGAGCATGCTCGTCGTTGCAATCAGAAGCGGCCAGATGTCATCAGACGTCGCGCTCGACGCGTTCTCGTTCAAGAAGAACGGTCTTCAAATCCTCTGCGACCATCTCCTTCACAAGCTCTGAAAACGGAACCGTAGGCTTCCAGCCGAGCACATCGCGCGCTTTTGAGGGATCGCCGAGCAGAATATCAACTTCCGTTGGCCGAAAATATTTCGGGTCTATCTGAACCAAGGTTCGTCCGGTTTTGACGTCGACGCCCGTCTCGTCAATACCTTCGCCTTTCCACGAAATCCGGGTGTTGGTCACCGCGAAAGCCGCTTCAACGAACTCCCGCACCGTGCGCGTCTCTCCGGTCGCGAGGACATAATCGCCGGGCTGATCCTGCTGCACGATGGCCCACATGCCCTTAACGTAATCCCTGGCGTGGCCCCAATCGCGTTTCGCGTCAAGGTTTCCAAGGTAGAGCTTGTCCTGAAGCCCGAGGGAGATGGAAGCCACAGCGCGCGTGATTTTGCGCGTGACGAAGGTCTCGCCACGCAGGGGGCTTTCGTGATTGAAGAGAATGCCGTTTGAGGCATGCATTTCATAGGCTTCGCGGTAGTTCACCGTGATCCAGTACGCGTATATCTTCGCCGCAGCATAAGGCGAACGCGGATAGAAAGGCGTTTTCTCGTTTTGCGGGACCTCCTGCGCCTTGCCGTAGAGCTCCGAGGTCGAGGCCTGATAGAATCGCACCTTTTTCTGAAGGCGCAGGATCCGTATGGCTTCGAGAATGCGCAACGGGCCAAGGGCGTCCGCATTCGCCGTATATTCCGGCGTCTCGAAACTCACCTGGACATGACTTTGCGCCGCGAGATTATAGATCTCGTCGGGCTGAACCTCCTGAACGACGCGGATGAGGTTCGTGGCGTCGGTCATGTCTCCATGAACGAGCCTGAAATGCGGATCGCCGACATGGGGGTCTTGATAAAGCCCATCGACGCGGCCTGTGTTGAAGGATGAGGATCGTCTCTTGATGCCCCAGACCCGATATCCCTTTTTCAAAAGGAAGTCCGTCAAATAGGCGCCGTCCTGGCCGGTTACGCCAGTGATCAATGCACGCTTTTCCATAATCAAGCCGCTCTGAGTTGTCTAAAATTGTCGCAATACCAGCGATAGGTCTGTGTGAGCCCATCTTCCAGGGGCGTTTTCGCTTTCCAGCCCAATGCGGAAAGCCGGCTCACATCGAGCACTTTGCGCGGCGTTCCATCGGGATAGGACGAATCATAGGTCAGCGCTCCCTTGTAACCGACGACCGACCGCATAACGTCGGCGATGGACGAGATCGTCAAATCGACCCCGGTTCCGACATTTATGGCGAGCGGCCCGCTATAGGTTTGGGCAAGAAAGACGCAAGCGTCAGCCAGATCGTCCACAAAAAGCAGTTCGCGTCGGGGCGCGCCAGTCCCCCAGACCTTGACCTCGGGGGCGTTTTCGATCTTCGCCTGATGAAACCTCGACATCAGCGCCGCCACCATATGAGAGTGCTGCGGATGAAAATTATCATTCGCGCCGTAGAGGTTGGTCGGCATGACGGAGATGAAGTCTGAGCCATGCTGTTCGCGATAGGACTGACAAAGCTTGATCCCGGCGATTTTTGCGAGCGCATAGGCCTCATTCGTTTGTTCGAGCGGACCTGTGAGAAGCGCCTCCTCCGTAATCGGCTGCTGGGCTTCGCGGGGGTAGATGCAGGAGGAACCAAGGAATATAAGCTTCTCTACCCCCTGCTTGAACGCTGCATGGATGACGTTCAGCTCGATCAGGAGATTCTGGTAGAGGAAATCCGCAGGATGAAGCTTGTTGGCGAGAATTCCGCCCACTTTCGCCGCGGCTAAAAAGATGACTTGCGGCCTCTTGGCCGCCATCCACCCTTCAACGGCAGGGCTCGACTGCAAATCAACCGTGCTCCTGTCCGCTGTGAGGAGAATGCTGTCCTCGCCTGCGAGACGGCGCACCAATGCGCTCCCAACAAGACCGCGGTGACCCGCGACCCAGACACGCTTTCCGTTCAGATCAAAGCTCACCAAGCCCTCAGAAAGTTTTCCAAAGCCCGCGCCAGAGGAGCAAGCTGTCCGCCAAAGTCCACCCACTATCCTTATGGATTATTAAATTTGAGTGGAGACCTCAACCGTCTTTGCCACCCAATACACACATTTGTGCCAATGAACCTAGATTGTTCAAGAAACAGGTAATGGCGGAGAGAGAGGGATTCGAACCCTCGAGACGGTTACCCGCCTACACGCGTTCCAGGCGTGCGCCTTCAACCACTCGGCCACCTCTCCACTGCGCGCTTCGCGCTGGCCGGCACTATAACGAACCGCAAAGCTGCTGCAAGACCTTGTGGCGTTTCATGACCAGGATACTCCCCAGATTGTACAAGAGACGGGAATGGCGGGTGGTCAAGCGGCGGAGAAGATCACCGCACACGCCCTCTTGCCTGCGGCGACGGACTGCTTACCTCATGTCTGGATTTTCAGCTTGGCTGATCACTGCTATCTTCGCCCAGTCATAAGCGTTTAACCGAGTCGTGAAATAAAATTGACAAATTAGGGTTCTAACCCTTTTCCAGCCGCAGACGCTCATCATCCCGGAAGCACATTATGAACGCGAGAGTTTCAGGCAGTTACGCCGCCGCATTTTGCGCGGTTTTCATCGGCTGGTTGGTGTTCGCCTCGCCTTGGCTGGCGGGCTCCTTCACCATCCCTTATGACGCAAAAGCTCATTTTCAGCCCCAACTCCAGTTTCTAGCGAATGCGTTGCACAGCGGCCAATCGCCGTTCTGGACGCCTAACGTCTTCGCAGGTTCGCCCCAGATCGCAGATCCGCAATCGTTGATCTTCTCGCCCGCCTTCCTTCTCGCCTATTTCGAGCCCGAACCAAGCTTCCGGCAACTCGACCTTTATTGCTTCCTTCTGCTTGGGCTCACGGCTTTTTCGGTCCTGATGCTGTTCAAGGATAAGGGGTGGCATCCTGCTGGAGCGGCTGTTGCTGCGCTTACAGCCGCATTCGGCGGATCTTCGATTTGGCGAATCCAGCACATAAAGCAGATCGAAGGCTTCGCCTTTTCTATGCTTTGCCTTTGGCTGGTCTCCCGGGCGCTTGAACGGAAGTCTGTTCCCTACGGGGTTCTTGCGGGTCTTGCCGCCGGCGTCATGCTTGTAGAACCAGGACAGATTGCGCTTATCGCATGCTATCTCTTAGCGGGCTACATACTCTATCACTGGCTGAGCGCGCCGCGGTTCTGGCTCTCCGTCAAACAAACGTTCGCGCCTCTTCTCGCGGGGGGCGCTATCGCGACGGTTCTTGCAGCGGCGCCGATCATTCTAACCCTTCTCTTCGTAGAGGGGTCGAATCGCCCTGAGATCGCCTTCAAGGAGGCGGGAAGAGGATCGCTGCATCCGGCCTCGCTTCTAACCGCAGTGGTTCCCGATCTCTATGCGGTTCATTCAAACCTTCCATTTTGGGGGCCGGGAAGCATTGAGTGGAACGCCGACTGGCTCTCGATGAACGAAAACATGAGCCAAGTTTATATCGGGGCGCTGCCAATTCTTGTTCTTATCGCCGTCGGCTTTATGAAAGGCGGCGTCTTCGCGCGCGAAATCCGTTTTTTCGCCATTGCGGTCACCGGATTGCTTCTCTTCGCATTAGGTAGGTACACAGGGTTTTTCACGCTTGCCTATGACTATTTTCCGGGCGTCGATCTCTTTCGGAGACCGGCCGACGCAACATACGCGCTCGGGGGGACGGCCTCGATTTTATCTGGCTACCTTCTTCATCGCTTTCTGTCGGATCAAGAGTTGTCAAGTCGGCAAAAACTTGGCGTCGCCGCCATCCTGGGCCTCATTTTCGTCATGAGCCTTGGAGTGGCCGCCGCTCATTCGCACTTCTATGGCGCGATTCGGCCGGTGGCGCTTTCAGTCGGCGTCTTCACGACCGGCTGGCTCAGCCTCGTTTTCGTAAAGCGCTATAGCGCGCAGCATGCGACCCTTGCGGTCGTGGCGCTTGCGGCGTTCACGTCCTTCGATCTCGCGATGAACAACGGGCCAAACCGCTCGACGGCGCAAAAGCCCTCTTACTATGACGAACTGCGCGCGGACACGAAAGATGACACGGTCGCGTTTCTCAAGACTCATGTCGCGAGCCCCCAGAATTCGCCTCGCCGCGACAGGGTGGAGATGGTCGGGCTCGGCTTCGAGTGGCCGAACATAGGCCTGATCCACGGCTTCGATCACACGATGGGGTATAATCCGCTTCGCCTCGCGGAAGTGACGGACGGCATGGGCGCCACCGAAACGGTCGCAGACGCCTACCAGCGGAAGTTCTCTCCGCTGTTTCCGTCTTACCGGTCCATAATGGCGGACTTGCTGGGCATTCGATACATCGCGACCGACAGGCCGGTCGAGAAGATAGACAAGCAATTAAGGTCCGGCGATCTCACGCTCGTCGCGAACGCGCACAATACCTACATCTACGAGAACCCCCGCGCGCTTCCACGCGTTCTGTTCGCTTTTGACTGGCTCCCAGCCGATTTTGAGCGGATGACAAAGGACGGCCATTGGCCCTATTTCGATCCGAGACGCACGGTCCTCCTCAGGGGCAAGCAGCAGTCGCTGATGAGCATGCTTCAGCCGAGGCCGGTGTCCTTGCCGGAAGCGGCTGCGGACATTCAAATCTATAGGAACACCGAAGTGCAGGTGGCAGTGGATACGCCCCGGCCGGGCTTTCTCGTGCTGAACGACGTTTGGCATCCCTGGTGGTTCGGCTCCCTCGACGGCAAGCCTGCCGAAATCCATCGTGCGAATGTCTTATTCAGGGCCATCGAGGTGCCGGCGGGAAAGCATGTGGTCCGCTTCGAGTTCAGGCCTATCCAAGGGGCAATTAAAGAGATTATGGCGCGCCTGAAGGGCGAATCGCTCGAGCCCCCTGCGCCAGTCTGGGAGCATTGGTTTAGGCCTGAGGCCAGCGTTCCGGCCTTTTCGAAAGGCGCCGGGTAAGCTCCTGGAATTGAGGGCCGCCAAGCCATTCATACTCAAGGCAGCGCGCCCCACGGATGGGGTCGCTGCCGTCGTGGTCTCCGCGCTCTGCGATATGGCACATGATAAGGGGCGAGGCGCCCTCGAGGCCCGTGAGCCAGTCCGTCCACAGCGCTTCGAAATCGGCGTCCTCATTGAAATCGTACACGCCCGCGAAATCACTGTTCATCCTGTGCTTGCGCTCCTTCGCCAGATCCTCCAATCGAAATGTCCCGGTCCTGGCGATGATGGCCGCTTTCAGGCCACGCCATCGCCGTGGCGCGCAATTGCGAAGGCTGATGCGGCGGGCGTCGGCGCCGTATCGGGCGGCAAGCGCATCGAGAAGAGCCTCCCTGATGAACGGGAGAAGGTGGCAATGTTGATGACCGTCGACAAAGTCGGGCAGAGTGTTCATACGGGTCTCAAACAGCGAAAGCTGACGGTCGATCTCCTTCCTAAGAAGCGTCCGGTCTAAAATCCTGGAATGCGTGCGCATGGTGAGGCCGGTGATGGTCTGACGCGGAAAAACATCTCCGGCGAAAGGAGAGGTGAAGTCGAGATGAAGGCCCCGCGAGAGCGGCGCGTCCTTCAAGGGGTCCGCGGCTCCCGGCCAACCAGGAGACAGAACCATCGCGCTCGTCGCGGTGACCACGCCCCGAGCTGCGAGCTTCAGGATCGCGGCATCGACGCTCGCGTCCATTGCATAATCGTCGGCGTTGATAATCACACCCTCTTCCATGACAGTCCCCCGATGCTCGTGTCCCGTCCCCGATTGCCGTCCGACTTGCAACGCGCTCGCACGGACCCGAGCAAAAACAGAACTCTGGCCGAGTAATAAGTTGCTCGGCCACCCTATACGCGGGGCGCGTGCTAACCTTGCGGTTCAGCGAAAGCCCACAGCTTCGATAGTAAAAAGGTCGTGACAGCGACCCCGATAAGAACGGCTGCGAGAACGGGAAGATAAAAGCGAGGTCCGAAGAGGTGCAAGGCCTCCGCGTACGCGGCTTGATTCAGGACGAAGCCGGCGCCCGCCACGGCGAAGAAGCGCGCCCGCGCTGCGGCGTAACGTGCGGGCGAAAGCGGAAATGTAAAGCGGACATGTCCGCCAAAGCTCACAAGAAAGGCCACAAGGAACCCGCCCACATTGGCGGCAAGCGGACTGAGCCCGAGGAACTCCACAAGAACGGCCACCACGGTGAGGTGGGTGAGGGCGGCTGCCGAACCAACCGCAACAAAGATCGCGATCTGCCTCATCTTATGGGACAGCCTGTGTCTCTGACAAACGCACGTCCGCGACCAAGGCCGTCGCGCCGTAGACGTGCGAGGCCGAATGTGCGCCGAATCTCTGCCGGCTGTCTTCCGCGATGATGAAGATTGGACGTTGCTTAGCCTCCTCGAATGTCCGGCCGAGATATTCTGCGATCGCGCCCAGCGCCAAAAGCTGGACGCCCGAAAGGAACATCATGCCAACCGAAAGCGTCGCCCAGCCCGGCAGGTGGTCGCCGAGCACGTAATGCTCGAAGAGAAGGTAGCAAGCATAAAGAAGGGCGGTGCATGAGATAACAAATCCGGCGAACGAGACGAGGCGCAGCGGGATTACGGTGAAGGAGGTCAGCCCCGTGAAGCCAAGCTTGAAAAGCTTCATCCATGTGAATTTAGTCTGCCCCGACACACGGTTCGCCGCCTTGAAAGTCACAAGCGCGGTGCGAAATCCGACCCAGGCGTAAAGCCCTTTCATCATACGGTTGCGCTCGGGGAGCGCATTGATCGCATCGACGACTTTTCGGTCGAGGAGCCGGAAGTCGCCGGCATCGGGCGGGATGACCACCGAGCCGCCCGCCTCCATCAAACGATAGTACATGCTCGCCAACCGGCGCTTCAGCCAAGTTTCAGAGCGGGCGCTCTGGACGCCGGCAACGGTCTCGTAGCCCTCGCGCCAACTATCAAGAAACGTGCTGATGAGCGCCGGGGGATGCTGTCCATCGGCATCCATCAGGATCACGGCGTCGCCACCCGCCACTTTGAGGCCTGCAGATAGAGCGGCCTCCTTGCCAAAATTTCGCGAGAGCCGGATGTAATGCAGGTTGGGCCAGCATGAGCACAGGCTCAGCATCACGTCGCGCGTTCCGTCTGTGCTGCCATCGTCCACAACAACGATTTCATGGGCGAAACCCGTCTTCGCCAGGGCGCTAAAGATCGAGGCGAGGACGTCCGGAAGGCCCTCGCTCTCATTATAGGCGGGCAAGACGACCGAGATCAGCGTAGGGCGATGTGTTGAACGCATTTCAAAATCAACTGCACACGATTAAGGCAACGGCTTTAGCTGGTCCTATCCGACGGATTAATCAAGCTGCTGCGGCAAAAGAGGCGCCGACTTGTCAATTGTCGAGCCTCATTGCGGTCAGCTCCATTGTCAGCTTGACCTCTTTGTCAACCGCGAGCCCCGCCACAAATTCAGGACCGACGCCAAAGTCGAGGCGGTTGATCGTCGTCTCCGCTTTCACAACCGCCGTCCCTTCGACGATATCAATAGAGAAAGGCAAAATTACGGGCTTGGTCACGCCCTTCATCGTGAGCCGTCCTGTTAGCGTATATTTTCCGTCGCCGTCCGGCCTGGCGCTTTTGGCCGCGAATTCGGCGGTCGGATAGCGGCCCGGATCGAAGAAGTCTTCGGACTGGAGCGTTTGGTCTGTGTCAGCCGCGCCGGTCGACGCGCTTCGCATGTCGAGTGTGACGTGGACCGCGGTCTCGTTGGGCGCGGCCGGATCGAACTCGATCTCGGCCTCGTAGGACTTGAAAACACCCTTGGTGCTGTAGCCACTGCCGCTCGCCTCGAAGGCGACTTCACTCTTTTGGGGGGTGACGCCCCATTCCATGGCGCTCGCATCCTTCACGCCCACGAAGCCGAGAATGCTTGCGGTCAGAACCAGAAGCATGACGAGCGGCGGAGCCGAACGGCGCCCGAAAGGGGGAAACATTCTCCACATAATCCCATCCTTCAAAACAAAAGCGTGACGCAAGGCGGCCGCCACGTGCACAGCGATTAGAAAAAGAAGCGCATTTGCGGTGAATTCGTGAATGCTTTTGAAAATTTCGCTGGCGGCTTTCTTTTCGCCCGCCGGGAGTTCGCTCAGCCATTGGATCAGGGGGAAAGCCGTATATCCGAACAGGACCGACGGTTTGTCCGACGTCGATATCATCGCCCAGCCGGAGAGGGGCATCAGGAACAGAGCTGCATAGAGAGCGAGGTGGCCAAGATGCGCCAAGAGCCGCTCCCGCTTTGGCATGTAAACCGGCAAGGCGGGTGCGGCGTGAACGAAGCGCCAGAGCAAGCGAAGCGTCATCGCCGCGAGAATGACGATCCCGATCGACTTGTGCAGATTGTAAAGCTTGAATTTCTGGATGCCGGAAAAGTCGCCCATCGTCCAGGCAAGAGGGAACATGACGAAGATCACGCCGCAACCAGCCAATGGAGCGACTTCGCAATCGTGGTGTAATCCTGCCGCTCCATGACGGGGTTCACCACTTGCCCGTGTTCGGCATCGAAGCCCAGGGTTCCTGTGGCGGCAGGGCTCCGCCCTTCTGAAGGAACTCGATCGAGATGTTGTCCGGCGAGCGGACAAAAGCCATCCGCCCGTCGCGAGGCGGCCGATTGATCGTCACACCTCCATCCACCAGTCGCTGGCAGGTCTCATAAATATTGTCGACGGCATAAGCGAGATGGCCAAAATTGCGTCCTTCGCCATAGACCTCCGGATCCCAGTTGTGGGTGAGTTCGACTTGTGCGTCTTCATCTCCGGGCGCAGCCAGGTAGATGAGCGTGAAGCGGCCCGCAGGACTTTCCGTACGTCGGACTTCCTTCAGCCCGAGCTTATTCACGTAGAAATCGAGCGATTGGTCGATGTCGGTCACGCGGACCATTGTGTGAAGATACTTCATCGATGGGCTCTCCAACTTGCGCCGAACGAAAATTTAGGGTGAACCGGCGCTGCATGCCGATAGATTGGGTCTTAGCCGAAAGCGTTTCAACAAGTGTGGAAAGCACATCCCGCCCGAGGCCCCGATTCGCGTTTCAACGCTCAAAGTATGTTGATTCGTCGTCTTTTTGCGGGGTCTTGAGCTGCGTTGCGCAACCCAGATGCTGATCAAAGAGCAACATTCGACTTTTTCCAAAAAGCATGAATTGGCGGCCTCGCCCAAATTCCGTCAAATTTTCACTCGGATTATCAATCACTTGATCTGCAAGCTTTGGGAGCGGCTGAGGCTCTGCAGAAAAAGGGCGCTGGGGAAAGAGTTAATTTTCTCTCGCCACGGCGCGGAGTGGTGTTATGTTTCGCACATGAGTTGGTGTGCGTAACGGCCTTGGGCGAGGTCTTTGCGGGCGCCAAGTTTTTAAGTGAAGCGGGGGACTAACCAATGGGGGACAAATTACCTCCCACAATTGCATCTTTTAATGACATCGCAGAGCAACCCAGCATCGACGTCTTTGTAATAGCTGGCCACATCAAGTGGTTCGATGTTTCTAAAGGGTTCGGGTTCATCGTTCCGGATGGTGGACTTCCCGACGTATTGATCCACGTTACCGTTCTGCGTCGGGATGGCTATCAAACGGCTTATGAGGGAGCTCGTATCGTCTGCGAAGTGCTCCGGCGTGACCGCGGGCTTCAGGCGTTCCGCGTCATCGAAATGGATGAAAGCACAGCCATTCATCCCTCACAGTTGCCTCAGCGGACGCATGTTCATGTCATGCCCGAGAGCGACTGGCAAAGAGCCATGGTTAAGTGGTTCAACAGGCTCAAGGGCTTCGGGTTCCTGACCCGCGGCGCAGGCACGGAAGATATCTTTGTCCATATGGAAACTCTTCGCCGCTTCGGCTTTGCAGAGCTTCGTCCCGGGCAAATCGTGCAGGTCCGCTTTGGCACAGGCGAAAAGGGCCTCATGGCGGCCGAACTTCGGCCCGATGGCGCAACGGGTTATCCGTCCTCGCACTGATAAAGGATAGGACCCATGAAGAAGGGTCTAATGAATAACGCCTGGGCCGCGCTTGCGGCCCTTGTCATTTTCAGCTTTTCTGTAATGCCGTCAGGTTTTGGAGATGTGCTGTTTAAGCCTGCAAGCCTAAGGATCGAAACGAAAAGTGGCCCCGTGCTTTTGAATGTCGAGGTAGCCGATACCGAGGCGAAGCGCGAACAGGGGCTCATGTTTCGCCGTTCTATTTCCGACGATCATGGCATGATCTTTTTGTTCGACGGCGAACAGGAGATCACGATGTGGATGAAGAACACCTACATTCCGCTGGACATGGTTTTCATAGGGAACGATTGGCGCGTCAGTCATATCGCCTATGATGCGGAGCCGTTTTCGACCGATGTGATCTCGTCCATGCGCCCTGCTTCGCGGGTTTTGGAAATAGGGGCGGGGCAGGCAAAGAAACTGGGGCTAGCCGTCGGCGACGGCGTGTTCCTACAAAAGTAGCAACAAATGATACGTAATTTCTATTAAGTCTAGCCCAAAGTTGACCCGCCGAATTGATCAAATGGCGGATTCGTTTTGATCTAGATCAAAACAAAGGACCGCCAAGGGAGTAATCTCCGGTTGACACCAACTCCTGTCAACTTGAGCTGACATTTTCTCCGGGGGCACCCTATGCGAAATCATCCTGATCCATCCCAATTACCACTCGGGCGGAGCGGAGATCGCGGGTAACTGGCCTCCGGCGTGGGCCGCCTATATCTGTGGCCCGCTGAAGGCCGCAGGCTACACCGATATTCGTTTCGTCGACGCGATGACGAACAATCTGTCGGAAGACGACATCCGCGCCATCATCGAGAAGGAAAAACCCGACATCGTCGGCGCGACAGCGATCACGCCGTCAATTTACAAGGCCGAGCGCCTGTTGCAGATCGCTAAGGAAGCTCACCCCAATACGGTCACGGTTCTGGGCGGCATCCACGCCACATTCATGTATCAGCAGGTGTTGACGGAAGCGCCTTGGGTCGACGCAATCGTACGCGGCGAAGGTGAGGCGATTTTCGTGAACCTCGTCCGTTCCATCGATAAAGGCACATGGCTGCAGGATCGTCCCGAGATTAAGGGCATCGCCTACACCGAAGAGGGCAAAGTCACCGCCACGCCTTCCGAACCGCCGATCTCCAATCTCGACAGCATCAACCCGGATTGGGGGGTGCTGGAGTGGGAGAAGTATATTTACATTCCGACAGGCACGCGCGTCGCGATCCCGAATCTTGCGCGCGGCTGCCCGTTCACCTGCAGCTTCTGCTCTCAGTGGAAATTCTGGCGGAACTACCGTATCCGCGATCCTAAGAAAGTCGTCGACGAAATCGAGACGCTCGTCCGCGATTATAAGGTGGGCTTCTTCATTCTTGCCGACGAAGAGCCGACCATCAACCGGAAGAAGTTCGTTGAATTTTGCGAGGAGTTGAAGGCGCGGAAATTACCCGTCCAGTGGGGCATCAATACCCGCGTGACGGATATACTCCGTGATGAGGCGCTTCTGCCGCTTTACCGCGCAGCTGGATTGATCCACATTTCGCTCGGAACCGAGGCGGCCGCCCAGTTGAAGCTTGACCGCTTCAACAAAGAAACGACGATCGCGCAGAACAAGCGGGCTATTGAGCTTCTGCGCAAGAACGGCATCGTCACCGAAGCGCAATTCATCGTGGGCCTTGAGAACGAGACCCCGGAGACTCTCGAAGAGACTTTCCGGATGGCGATGGACTGGAACCCGGATATGGCGAACTGGGCCATGTACACGCCCTGGCCGTTCTCCGATCTCTTCAAGGAACTCTCCGACAAAGTCGAAATCTTCGACTACGAGAAATACAACTTCGTGACCCCGATCATGAAGCCGGACGCCATGGAGCGCACGCAGTTGCTCAATCACGTCATGAGTAATTACCGGCGCTTCTATATGCGCAAGGCGTTCCTTGGATATCCGTGGGTTTGGAGCAGGCAACGGCGCAGCTACCTGTTAGGCTGCCTCAAGGCCTTCCTGAAGAGCGGTTGGGAGCGCAAGTTCTACGATCTCGGACGCGTCAAATATTGGGGCCCGCAGTCACTTAAGAAGGTTGACTTCGGCTTCGACACGACGCGTGGACGGGGCGCGCGCGAAGAGGACGACTTCGACCATACGACGCGAAAAACAGGCCAGCACGAAGAGAAAAAGGTCGAAACTGCGGCCACGCACTAGAAGGCGCTCCGAATGGCGCATGCATCGGCGCAAACTGGTCGTATCGGTCCGAACGCTATAATCCGGGTGGCGGAAACCCTCTGTGATGTTTTGGGGGAAGAGGCTGCCCGGCTCATCTTCGCCAGCGCCCACCTGGAGTTGCATCTTGCTCATCCGCCGACGGGAATGGTGCCGGAAGAGGATGTCAGCGCACTCCAGACGGCGCTCTTCAACGGGTTTGAGGAGACCGAGGCGAGAAAGATCGCGTTCGAGGCTGGGCTTCGGACCGGTGATTATCTTCTCGCCAACCGCATCCCGAAGCCCGCTCAGGCCGTGCTGAAGGTTCTGCCCCCATCTTTCGCTAGCCGGATCCTCCTCGGAACAATCAAGAAACATTCCTGGACCTTTTCCGGGAGCGGCGACTTCAGCGTCGCAAAGGGACATCCCGTCATCGTTTCGATAAAGGGATGCCCACTTTGCCGCGGGCGCCAGGGTGTGCATCCTCAGTGCGATTATTACGCCGGAACCTTTCAGCGGCTTTTTGAGATCCTCGTCAGCCGCAAGACTTTCGTCCGGGAAATCACATGCGAGACGACCGGCGGACCTTCCTGCGCCTTCGAAATTTCATGGACCAAGAATAGCCGCGGCGGCGGCTCGCAGCGTATCCTCACAGGGAAAGAACAATCATGATACCTGGGATTGCGAATTACTTTTCCGCGCGTGTTCCCCGCTACACAAGCTATCCCACCGCCCCGCATTTCTCAGCGGACGTGGATGCGAGGCGCTACGAAACCTGGCTGTCCCGCCTTGATCCCAAATCGGAACTCTCACTTTACCTGCATGTTCCGTTCTGCCGCCAGATGTGCTGGTATTGCGGTTGCAATATGCGCGTGATTGCGCGCTATTCCCCGGTGACGAGCTACGTCGACACCATTATCCGCGAAATCGAACTCGCTGCCCGGGTGATGCCACAAGGCATATCCGTGCGCCATATCCACTGGGGCGGCGGGACGCCGACGGCGCTTGCGCCCGAGGACATGATCCGCATCTCGGAAACCGTTCAGCATCACTTCAACATCCGCGGCGATGCCGAAATCGCAGTCGAGATCGACCCGAGAACTTTCACGCCTGAAAACGCCGTTGCGCTTGGCAAGATCGGATGCACGCGCGCCAGCCTCGGCGTGCAGGAATTCGACGAGAAGGTGCAGACGGCGATCAATCGCGTTCAGCCAATCAGCATGATCCAGAAGACGCTCGATCTCTTGGGCGAACAGGGCATCACCTCCGTCAATTTCGACCTGATGTATGGCCTTCCCTATCAGACGGCCGAAACGCTTAAAGATACTGTGGCGCAGGCTGCGAAGCTTGGCCCGGATCGCATCGCGCTCTTCGGTTACGCGCATGTGCCCTGGATGGCGAAGAACCAGAAGCAGATCCCTGAGGAGGCTCTGCCGACTCCGGAGATGCGCTTCGAGCAGGCGAAGGAGGCCGGCGACGCACTGGCCGAGCAGGGCTATGTGAAGATCGGTCTCGACCACTTCGCAAGACCTGAGGATCGTATGGCGGTTGCTTTGCGCGAAGGCCGTCTGCACCGCAATTTCCAAGGCTATACGGACGACGAAGCGGCCACCATCGTCGCATTCGGCGCCAGCGCGATTTCGGCCTTGCCGGACGGCTTCATGCAGAACATCACAGAAACCGGCGCCTACTCCCGCGCGGTGAACTCGGGCGTTCTTCCGGTGGCCAAAGGCATCGCCTTCCGCGGTGAGGACAAGCTGCGCGGCGCCATTATCGAGCGCCTAATGTGTGACATGGAGGTCGACCTCGAAGACATCCGCAAGCAGTACGCCCCGGATCGCAGCCAGTTCTGGGACGAAATGACGCAGCTTCGCCGCCTCGAGGAAGAAGGGCTATGCACACTCGAAGGAAGCCGTGTGCGTGTGCCCGATGAGGCGCGCCTCGCCTTGCGCGTCGTCTGCTCGGTGTTCGACGCCTATCTGGCCAAGAATGCGGAACTTCGCCACGCAGCCGCCGTCTAGAACAGTTCAAGTCTATTTGGATCTGGAAAGGCGCAACTTTTCCGCCTTTAGCCAAGTCCGATTAAGGGTGGATTTATTGTGACGTGGGGCCAGCGTGGGGCTTGTGAGAATGCATCACGTCATACATGCATGGCCCGAATTCATACGGCCTTCTTCTTCGCGGCGTCCCAGTGATGCGACGCTAGGAGACGGCAGCGTAAAAGCTGCCTTGGCTTACGCTCGCGCCGTGTGCGCGGAATCCGAAGCGATGACTTGTCATCTCCCAACCCGAAGGCTCCCCTTCACCAAGATCGCCAACACACCATCGCTATGATGCAGGCCGCGCCTTTGCGTCGTCCCTGCAGACGCCGCGCAGAGACCTGCCGGACCTGATCATACCCGCCAAGAACAAGGCGGATGTGGTGCCCTATATTCTGAGCGTGCAAAAAAAGGATTGATCGCTTTCCGCGAAATAACGGAAAGCGCAGACTGAGGTTATCTGAGATTACGTAGAGAGTTTCGGTTCGTAGTAGCTTCGGATAAGGCTGCGCCTTCCCGAGGCGTCGAGCTTCTGGACTTCCCCGCCGGGCCGCGCACACGATGTTCCAACTCTACAGGGTAAGCCGTTTGAGGCCGCCATCAACAGTGAAATGGCGACCATGAACCCGTACAGAAAGCAATCCGCGAGCCTATTCTTGCTGCCCAATCTCCTTAGCGCATCCCGCATCGCTGCGGCGCCTGGGCTGGCCTGGGTGGTGCTGACGGCCGAGGCGCCGGCTCTGGCGCTGGCGATTGTCGCGGCCGCGGCGTTCACGGATTTCCTTGACGGCCTGGCCGCGCGCGCGTTCGGGCAGTCCTCGGAGCTTGGCGCAGTTATCGACCCGCTTGCCGATAAGATCTTTATTCTGACCGCCTTGTGGCTGCTCTGGGGCGAGAACGTCATCGCCGGATCGACGGGCTGGGCCGCCCTGATTATTTTGTGGCGAGAAGCTTCTGATCCTGGGCCTTCGGGATTGCGCCCGTTTTGAGGGCCTTCGCGCGTCGGTAAGTTCGGCCGCCAAGCTCAAAACCGCGGCCCAGTTTTCCGCGGTGTTTCTCCTCTTTGCATCGCGGATTCCGTCCTCGAAAACAGCCCTTTTGCTGGGCTCGGGCGCCGACTTGCTTTGGGTCTCCGCTGTTTTGGCCTTATATACCGCAGCGGATTATCTATTGCGCACATGGCGGGGCTCATGGAAGTGACATTGAAATATTTCGCGTGGGTGCGCGAACGCATTGGAACGGCAGAGGAGCGTGTGATGCTGCCGGATTCGATAGCGACCGTGGGCGACGTCATTGCGTGGCTGAAAGACCGCGGCGAAGGCTATGCCGCCGCCTTCGAACGCCAGGACATCATCCGCGCAGCCATAGACCAGACGCATGCCAGCCATGACGCCCACCTACACGGCGTGCGGGAAATCGCCTTCTTCCCCCCTATAACCGGGGGATGATATAGCTTTGCCCAGCCTGAACAGCTGAAGAAGAGGGCAGGGTGAGCATGTCGCGCGACGGCAATTTCTTTGAGGACTTCAAACTGGGACAGGTGATCGACCACGCGACGCCGCGCACCATCACCGTTGGCGATGTGTCGCTTTATACGGCGCTCTACGGCTCGCGTTTTGCGGTCCAGTCCTCCGACGCTTTCGCCCAGGGCATCGGCTATCCCCGAAGCCCTATTGACGACATGCTCGTCTTCCACATCGTCTTTGGCAAGACGGTGCCGGATATCTCCTTGAACGCCGTGGCCAATCTCGGCTATGCGGAATGCCGTTTTCTGAAGCCCGTCTATCCGGGCGACACCCTAGCCTCCTCGTCGGAAGTCATCGGTCTTCGCGAAAACTCGAACAAAGAGAGCGGCGTCGTTTACGTCCGCTCGACGGGTCGGGATCAAAACGGCGAACCCGTGCTCGAATTCGTGCGCTGGGTCATGGTTCGCAAACGTGACAAAGCTGCATCCCCCCCCGAGGAGCACGTGCCTCAATTGAAGAAAGCGGTCGATGCGAAGGCGCTCGGGGCGGCGCTTCCTCCCGTCAATACAAGCGCTTATAGCGATTCTCTTTCCGGCAGCGCACGCCGCTGGGACAGCTATAGCGTCGGCGAGAAGATCGACCACCTCGAAGGAATAACGATCGAGGAAGCCGAGCACCAACTTGCAACCCGGCTCTATCAGAACAATTCGCGCGTGCATTTCAATCAGTATGAGCAGGTGAGGGGCCGTTTCGGTCGCCGCCTGATTTATGGCGGACATATTATCTCGATCGCCCGCGCGATGAGCTTCAACGGTCTTGAAAACGCGTTTCATGTAGCGGGCATCAACGCAGGCCGGCATGTATCGCCCGCTTTCGCCGGCGATACGGTCTACGCCTGGAGCGAGGTGCTGGAAAAAGTCCGCCTCGATCGGCCAGACGCAGGCGCGCTTAGGCTCAGGCTTGTCGCGCTCAAGGACAAGCCCGCAGGAAGCTTCCCGCTCAAGACAGGAGACCAATACGACCCCGCGGCGCTGCTCGATCTCGATCTCTGGGTGCTCATGCCACTTTAGTCTCGCGTGGTTTGTTGCCGCCATGGCAGGCATGCCGGATGTGCAGATTTGTGCGGCGCACCACAAGCCTTTGATCGCCTTGGGAAAGCCTGCGGCGGGGGGGCTGGCGAGCCTCGCGCCGCGCCCTTATGGTTAAGTAGTAGAATGGTTTTTCGGGCTGCGATCCACTAAACTCGCGCCGGCGGCTTCGTCCTGCGCTTGCACGCAAGGCGCGGCGTTTACGCTTGCCCACGAGGATGTTTGTTGCAGCTTATGCTGCATCGCAGTAGGACTTTAGCATTAAGAAAAAACGCAGGTGGCGTTAAGAAGGATCGCATGATGGCGGAAACCAAGCCGATTTCGGGCGCCCGGTTCATGGCCCCAAAGCCCATGTCCCCGCACCTCTCCATTTTCCGCCCCTATGTCAACATGGTCCTGTCGATCATGCACCGCATAACGGGGGTCGTTAATTATTGGGGAAGCCTGCTTTTAACGGCTTGGCTGATCTCCGCCGCGATGGGCGAGCGGCAGTTCAACGCCGTCAGCTGGTTCATAGGCTCGCCGATCGGCCTCATCATCCTTGTCGGGTTCACCTGGTCCGTCATTCACCATATGTTGGGGGGACTGAGGCATTTCGTCTGGGATACGGTCCATGGTTTCTCTCTGCCCACGGTTCGCGCGCTGTCCTGGGCGACGCTTTTCGGATCTGTGACGCTGACGGGGATCCTATGGTTTGTGGCGCTGTCTGAATGGGGGAACCACTAATGCCGACGACATACAGAACGCAGCTTAAGAAAGTCCGCGGGCTTGGGTCGGCCCTGGGCGGACCCGGCACCGATCACTTCTGGATGCAGCGCCTGACTGCGGTTTCGAACATCTTCGGCGCGGCCTTTATCGCTTACGCAGGGCTTTCTCTCGTTGGCGCATCGCGGACGAGCGTGCAGCTCTTCTTCTCCAATCCGCTTCACGCGGTTCTGGCGCTTCTGCTCGTCATATCGATAACATTCCATATGCGGCTCGGTATGCAGGTCATCGCCGAAGAATACGCGCCGCGTTACCTGAAGGTCCCTTGTCTGTTCCTGAATACCTTCTGGACGTTCTCCGTGGCAGTGGCCTGCACGCTCGCGATCATCAAGCTTTATCTGGGAATGTAGCACATGGCTGATGCATTGAAGTCGAACAGCGCTCCGAACGGGAAGAACGGCGGCGCGCCCAGCGTGAACGGGCGTGCCTATCCTGTGGAGACCCACACCTTTGACGTCGTGGTGATAGGGGCAGGCGGCTCCGGGCTTCGCGCCACGCTTGGCTGCGCCGAAGCCGGGCTGAAGACGGCCTGCGTCACAAAGGTGTTTCCCACCCGCTCGCACACGGTCGCGGCACAGGGCGGCATCGCCGCCGCTCTCGGCAATATGGGCCGGGACGATTGGCGCTTTCACATGTTCGACACGGTAAAGGGCTCCGATTGGCTCGGCGACCAGGACACTATCGAGTATTTGTGCCGCAACGCGCCTGCGGCGGTGTACGAGCTTGAGCACTATGGGATGCCGTTCAGCCGCACGGAAAACGGCAAGATCTATCAACGTCCCTTCGGCGGCATGACGACCGATTACGGCGATGGGCCGCCGGCGCTTCGGACTTGCGCCGCAGCCGACCGAACCGGGCATGCCATGCTGCACACCCTTTACGGGCAATCGCTGCGGCATCAGGCCGAGTTCTTTATCGAGCACTATGCGCTCGATCTCATCATGGACGACGGCGTCTGTCGTGGCGTCATGACCTGGTGTCTTGAGGACGGCACCATTCACCGCATCCGCGCCAAAAAGACGATCATGGCGACAGGCGGGTATGGTCGAACCTACTTCTCTTGCACAAGCGCCCACACCTGCACAGGCGACGGCAACGCTATGGTGATCCGCGCCGGCCTGCCGCTCCAGGATATGGAATTCATTCAGTTCCATCCGACGGGGGTTTATGGCGCTGGCGTGCTCATTACAGAAGGCGCGCGCGGCGAGGGCGGATACCTCACCAACTCCGAGGGCGAGCGTTTCATGGAGCGCTATGCGCCCAGCGCCAAGGACCTCGCGAGCCGTGACGTCGTCTCGCGGGCCATGACCGTCGAAATTCGCGAAGGGCGGGGCGTCGGGCCGAAAAAGGATCATATCTATCTTCATCTCGACCACTTGGATCCGAAGATGCTGGCCGAGCGCCTGCCCGGCATCACAGAAAGCGCGAAGATATTTGCTGGCGTCGATCTGAGGCGTCAGCCGATCCCGGTTATCCCGACCGCGCACTACAATATGGGCGGCATCCCCACAAACCATCATGGGGAGGCGATCTGCCCGCACGGCGGCGATCCTGACGCCACAGTCCCAGGCCTGCTCGCCATCGGCGAGGCCGCTTGCGCCAGCGTGCATGGCGCCAACCGGCTCGGCTCAAACTCTCTGATCGATCTTGTGGTTTTTGGGCGCGCCTCTGCCTTGAGATGCGCCGAAACGATCGAGAAAAGCCAGATGCATGCCGAACTGGCGGATAGCGCAGGCGACGAGGCGATCGCCCGTCTCGACCATTTCCGCCACGCGAAGGGGGGGACGCCGACGGCTGAGTTGCGGGGCAGGATGCAGCGCATCATGCAGGGCAATTGCTCCGTGTTCCGCACTGCGGACGTTTTGGCCGAGGGCGTCAAGCTCATCCACGAAGTCTGGAACGGCGTTGAGGATATCCAGGTCACTGACCGTTCCATGGTCTGGAACACCGATCTCGTCGAGACGATGGAGTTCAACAATCTGATTGTGCAGGCGGCGGTTGCGATTACGGGCGCGCTTGCCCGCCAGGAAAGCCGTGGCGCCCATGCCCGCGAGGACTACCCCAATCGCGACGACGAGAAGTGGCTGAAGCACACGCTTTCTTACGCGGATAATGAGAAGAGGACGGTCAATCTGGACTATCGGCCGGTTCACCTGCGGACGCTGACGAACGACGTTCAGTACATCAAGCCGAAGCCGCGGATTTATTGAGCCTTCAGCAAGCGGCGACCGCGACAGTCGCTCGATATCGGGTTGCGCTTGCCAATCTCCAGCTACGTCTCGCGCACCTGTTGGCCGACCAACGGGTGCGCGGTCGTCAGTCGCTATTTCAGGGGCGCATTCTCTTCAGCGTCGTTCTGCCCCGGCTGGCGATAGCCGGGATTGTTATAACCCCGGTCATCGTAGCGCCCATCGCTATAGGGTTTCGTTGGGTAGCCGTGATCGGCATAGCGCTCGTCGTAAGGATGATCCGAATAGGGCGCACTCGGTTCGTAGCGATACGCCTCAGGATTTGTCGAGGGGCCGCCATAAGGGGCGCGATCATAGCCATAACGCAGGCCAGGATCGGCATAGGGCGCGTTCGCGCTGACGATACGCTGGCACTCGGGGGCAAGCGTGTCGAAGCGGCTGCCGAGGCACCCCAGAACTTGTCCGCCGCGTGGCGCTAAGCCATCGCAGAACCTGCGATAATCGGGCATGCAAACTTCCATTGCGTAGGCGAGTTTGATGGACCTCAGGCATGGCGGAGCCAGCTCTGTTTCATGGTCGAGAAGACAGCGCGCGACGCGCCCGCCACCGGGCACGACATAGGAGCACAGACGGTGATAATCGGGCCTGCAAGAGGCCATAACCCTATCGATAACGTCAGGAGGCAGGTCGACCGCCGCCGCTACGGCCCCCGATGAGGCGACCAGGCCGACGCCAAGAAGATACTTCACAAACTTCAACATAGGGATCTCCGCAAGACTCACGCCGCTCAACCTCTGCATGAGCAAATGCCGACAACGAACCAAGCGTAAATCTCGGCTGGTTCCGCCTTAACCAAGGCTAAACCGCAGCGCTAAAAAATTCTATCGCATTCGTTGTAACGATCTGTGCTGAATGTGCGATTGGTAAGCAAAAGATTACCCGCCTCAATCCTGCCCTGAGCTGCGCTTATCGCGGAGGCCTCTCCTCAAGCCACGGGCGTCCTCGCATGAATTTTCGTCTCAAGATTGCAGCAGCGGCTGCAACGCTTTGTTGTTCCTACGCATCGCAATCGGCGGCCGCCGATCTGACGATCACGGTCGATAATCTCAGAAGCGACCGCGGGCAGGTGCTACTCTGCGTGTTTTCCGCCGAAAACTCGGACAGCGAAGCGTTTCCCGACTGTGTGAAAGGGCGTCCGGTGCGCCACAGCACAGCGGCCATTATCGGCGGAATGGTCGTCGTCACCTACAAAGGGCTGAGAGATGGCGTCTACGCCGTGGCCGCCATCCATGACGAGAACGCAAACAACGAACTGGACGTCAACTTCCTCGGCATCCCGACCGAGGGGATCGGGATCTCGGTCAACCCACGGCTTATCGGAAAACCGAGTTTCGACGATGCGAAGTTTCAGCTCAAAGGCAAAGCGGCAATCACGATCAACGCAAAGTATATTTTGTAACAGAAACAGCCATCATTCACGACGCCTTTGCCCATGGCCTCCGTCAAGTCATAAACTGCAGTAGGGCGGTGTATAAGGCATTGTCGCTCTTTGGCTGAAACTTGGCCTGTTTTGTTTTTTGTCGCCTATTTTCACAGGCTTTCATACTCGAGCTCGCAGGTGGAGGAATGTCGGGACGCCTGCGTCGGGTTTACCGCATGATGCTCTAGATTTAGAGCAGCTTCCTCGCTTAATCAGCGGCAGCCGGTTGTAGATTTTTTTAATTTGCGGCGCTTGCCACAACAGCTGGTTCCGGGGGCGCCTCTGGCGTCTCCTCTGGCAGCGTGCACTCTGCAGGCGCCAACAGCAGGCCTCTGCCGTAGATTGGATCGCGGCCTTCATCACCTAAGTCCATCACCGCGAGATTATCAAGCAGATCAACTTTTCCTTGCTTAAGCGACTCAGGAGGCGCCACAGCCAACATAGCTGTCACATACGGCGCAGCGAAGGACGTGCCTGTATGATACCCCGCGCGCGCATCCGGCGCCGCGCTCCAGATATCCACGCCTGGAGCCGAGACGTCAATGTGCGGTCCCCGATTGGCGTAGCGGTAGTTGAGCAAGTCTTTCGTGACCGCCGTAACGGCGATCACTTGCGGATAGGCGGCCGGGTAGCTCGGCTCCGCCGTAGGGCCTTCATTTCCAGCAGCGGCGACGAACACCACGCCGGCTTCGCTCAGGCGTCCAAGGGCGTCGCCGACAAGGGCGTCGCGGGGACCTGCAAAGCTCATATTAATGAGTTTTACGTCGAAGCGCTTCATCCAATCGAGAGCCTTCAAGAGGCTCATCGTGTCCGCCGTCATATCGCCGTTCTCGTCGGCGTAGAAGACGTTGGCGGCGAAGAATTCCGCATCCGGGATGAGGCCCGGCGTATTTGTGACGGGACTGCCGGCCAGCAACGAAAGAACCGCCGTCCCATGCCAGTTCGGGGCGGGCAAACTTCCATCGGGAGAAAAATCGAACCGGTGGATGCGACGCCCCCTGAAGGCAGGATGCGCTTCATCAATGTCGGTGTCGATGACCCCGATCTTGAGCCCCCTGGCGCAGGGTTCAAGCGTATCTTTCCAGCCGATGGCCTGTCTTGCAAAACAGCGGTCCGCGCCGCAGGTCGCCGCACTGCCTCCGGGGACCGTTGCCGGCAGGCTCTTTTCGAGCGATGCCGGCTCCTCGTGCGCCGATGCACGATAGAGGCGGTAAACCCTGTTCAGTTCGAAGCGCTGTCCCGGCAGTTCCCGGCTGAGAAGGTTCTGACCGCGAACCGCATCCAGTCCGGAGGGCGCTGTCAAGCGGACGATCGTGTGTTCCCCCGCCTCGGACGCGAAAAGCGGGTCTGCCCTGAAACCCAAGGATTGGGCGCGCTCGATAGAGGCCGGGTCGGCGCCCACCGCAAGCACCTCATTTGGCAGGTACGATTGCCCAATGATCGGAATGCTTGACTTGCCCATGATTGTCACCGCGTCGCTTCGTTCGAACATCGAGCTTTGATAGCGGGCAGCGACGGGGGTAACGGATTTGTCGAGCGCGATAACAGGCTGGCCCTCGGTCTGTTTATCCGGCGCAATGCTGCGGATAAAAGCGTCGGTTGCGGTTTTCCCTTGTGGATCGCGGACGTGCTCAATGAAATGCTCAGCCATTGCTTCCGGTCGCCCAACACCCAAGTGAGATTCGTGGTGTTCCCCGAGACGGACGCCGAGCTTCACCATATTGCGGTTCGCATCGTAGCTGAGGGTGTGGTGAGGCCCCACCTGGATGCCATCGTCATGAAAACGCAGGTTGCGCTTCACCTCCAAGGCTTTGGCTTGGGCGCTGGTTCCTCCGCCGTCATGAGATCGATTGTGTCCGTGAGCGCCAGTTCCCCTCGTGTTGTTGGATTCATCGTGGCTGTGAGGGCCTGCTCTTCTATCGGCATGGTCTTCATCGGCGTGGCGCGCTGCATGATGATTTTCATCGGGCTCGCCAGCTAAAGCGGTGGAAAAAAATCCAAAGCCGGACATGCCGCCTGAAGATTTCTCGCATAAGTTGTTGTAAACAGACAGAACAACCGCACCCACCAAGCAAAGGAGGGCAGCTTTTCCAAGGCGCTGATATAAAAAAAGAGTTCGGCTGCTGGGCATGTGCTGCGTTCATGACGAATTAGATTCTCGCGTCTTAAATAACGCGTGCAACAACCAGCTATTCCACCGCCATGATGAAATTAAGGACTAGGCAATACTAAAAGGTGAGGCGTGGCCGTTTTAGCGCTCTCGCTCACGGTCTGGGCCCCGGCGTGCGTCTTGAGATGCGCCGCAACTTCAGCCGAAGGCCAGCATGTTTGCGGCAGCCCATATCGCTTTTGATAAGCGCCAACCGCCGCTCGCGTGCGTCCGCCAGCCCTGCCGTCGATAGCGTCGGCGTAAAAGCCAAGGTTCGTAAGCGTCCTTTGCATGAATTCGACATCGGATGAAGAGACCTGAACGATGCGCCGCCAGCCTTGCGAAAAAGCCCCTCCTCCGCGGATGCGGTCGGCGAGATTGCCAACGAAAAGCGCGTAGAGATCGGACTTGTTGTACTCCCGGATCACCTGGAAATTATCGAAGGTGAGGAACGTCGGCCCGAAAATCCCCGCGGGCTGCAAGAGCGACGCCTCCGAATTTCGCATCTCGGGCGGAAAACTCCCGCCTTCCAGGGGGACTATCCCCATCGCCGCCCAGGCGCTGACAGGTTTGCGGATATCGAGATAGCCGAGCGAGCAATCGACTGTCGCCGGCGCGCGAACCTCGAAACCCCACGGATGCTCATAATTCCAATTGATGCCGTGCAGGTTGTTCGCAAGCGACGCAAGCGCATCGGGGACGGAACGCCAGATATCCTTTTTGCCGTCGCCATCCTGGTCGATGGCGTATTTGAAGTAGTCCTCCGGCATGAACTGAACGAGCCCCATGGCTCCCGCCCAGGAACTCTTCATGTCCTGAGGCGCGATCACCCCCTGCTGAACCATACGGAGCGCGTCGATGAACTGGCGTTCGAACAGTTCCTTGCGACGGCCGGCATAGGCTTCGGTCGAAAGCACATTGAGCGCATTGTAATGAAGGTCGTGCGCGAATGTTCCAAATGCGGTCTCGCGGCCCCAGACGGCGAGGACGATATAGGGATCCACTCGATAGGTCTTCTCGATGGCGATCAACGTCTCTTTGTTCTCTTGAAAGAGTCTGCGCCCCTGCTCGGCAAGCCTGGCAAGAGTGGTCTCATTCAGATATCGCTCCGGTGTGCTCACGAATTCCGGCTGCTCCGGCTGCTTCTTCGATGGGATATCCAGATCCGGGAGCGAAAAGTCGGGGGTAAGCGTGCGCGTGACGGAATCGTAGACATCGGCGCGGATGCCTTTTTCCAGCGCCGTCGCCCGGAACGAAGCAATCCACGCTCGATATCCCTCCGCCGAGGGCAAGCTCGCGAACGCCCCTTGGCCGGAAAACAGGCACAAGAGCGCCGCCGCGATTGCCGCTTTCAATAAAAGTGCTGGCCGGCCGAATGTCATGGTCTCGGATTTCCTTGGATACGCAAACGCGGCGCGTCAACCAGCGCATGAACTCCACCGGGATGGCTTGGGAGCCCTTAAGCGAAGGTCTTCGCAACCGGCGACGCCCGGAGCGCGCTTGAAGCACCCAGTTATTGCGCATATCCTCAGAGTTGGGCGGGATTGCGAATGCGCCCTTCTGAGACCCGGATTTGCCCGCAACGGTTAACTGAGAAAGGCGCCCCTTGTCCGGAGCATATATCAATGAGATCGCGACGGCGGTCCCTCCCCATCAGGTCCATAACGCCTTCATTCAATTCCAGAGGCATATGCTCAGTGACTTTCGCAAGCGAACGATTTTCGACCGTCTGGTCGAAAAGGGCCAGATCGAGAAGCGATGGTCTTGTGTCGTTCCCGCCGAAGACAGTTCGAGCGCCACGATCAATGGCGCGCGCTTCTACGTCCCGGGCGATTTCCCTTCGACCGGCGAACGCATGCGGCACTATGAAATCGAGGCTCCAAGCCTCGCCGAGCGCGCGATCGAAAAGCTCAATCTCGGCGATCGCAGGAGCGAAATCACGCATCTGGTCGTCACCTCCTGCACCGGCTTCTCGGCGCCCGGCATCGACCTTGAGATGATCCATCGCATCGGCCTCAACCCATCCATCGAGCGTACCATCATCGGCTTCATGGGCTGCTACGCGGCAGTCAACGCTCTCAAACTCGCCCGCCACATTGTCCGCTCCGAGCCTAAGGCCAAAGTGCTCGTGCTCAGCATCGAGCTTTGCACCCTGCACTTCCAAGAAACCCGCGAACTCGAAGACATGATGCCTTTTCTGCTCTTCGCCGATGGCTGCGCAGCCGCGCTCGTCAGCGCGGAGCCGAAGGGGCTTTCCATGGAGCGATTTTACGCAACCGTTCTTCCCGAAGCCGCGAGCCAGATGGCCTGGCATATTCGCGACCTCGGTTTCGACATGGTTTTGTCGAGCCGCATTCCGACCTCGGTCGGCGAGGCGATCCGGCGCGCTTCCGACGCGATTCTCGCGGGGTTGAAGCCAAAGGATATCGAGCTTTGGGCCGTGCATCCGGGAGGCCGCGCCATACTCGATGCGGTCGAGGCCGCGTTCCGGCTGCCGATAACGGCGCTCAACGCATCGCGCCGCGTCTTGCGCGACTTCGGAAACATGTCTTCGGCCACGGTGCTTTTCGTCCTTAAATCCCTTCTTGAGGAGAACAGGCCCGGGGCGAGAGGCTGCGCCATCTCTTTCGGCCCCGGCCTCACGGCGGAGACGATGCTCTTCAAGGCCGTTTAGCCGGATGCTGAAAAAGCCTAAAAAATTCTTCGACAAGCTTAGGATGGGCGATCTCGTCGAGTTGATCCTCATGGCAATCTTGTCGAACCATGGGCGGCATTCTTTTTCATCGGCCTCTTAAGGATCGGCTATGCCCGATTTCTCAAAACGGGACACGACGCCAGAGCTGATGGATACGGAGGTCGTCCCTTACGAGGAACTTCGCGGCGTCTTGCGCGAACTTACTCAGGCGAACGAGCTGTCCTTCGCTTACCGCCCGACGCTTGCCTTTTTCAGAAGGCTCGCCCGCGAGGGGCGCCTTGCCAACGATCGACCCATCCGCGTCATCGACGCAGCAAGCGGCTATGGCGACATGGCGCGAAAGGTGGACCGCTGGGCAGCCAAAAATGGCGTCGATATCCAGATTACAGGCGTGGACATGAATCCGTGGGCGGCGCGCGCGGCTTCGGAAGCGACGGCTCTCGGCCGCCCCTTACATTGGGCGACTGCGAACCTGTTCAACTTTCGCCCAGAAGGCGGCGCCGACATTATAATGAGTTCTCTTTTCACGCATCATCTGCCCGATCAGGAACTCGTTCGCTTCATTCGCTGGATGGAGGAGAACGCGCGCATCGGCTGGTTCATCAACGACATCGAGCGCCATCCCCTGCCCTATTACTTCCTGAAAATCGCCTTCTGGGCAACGCGTCGGCACCGCTTCATGCGCCATGACGGACCGGTGTCCTTCGCAAGCGCCTTCAAGCGCCAAGACTGGGTCCGGCTCTTGGCGGAGGCGGGGTTGCGCGAAGGCGCCGCAAGGATAAAATCGTGGATGCCGTTTAGACTATGTGTATCGAGGGTAAAGGGCGCGCCATGAACGAGTATGACGCCGCTATCATCGGAGGAGGCGTTGCGGGGTCGGCGCTGGCCGCAGAGCTGGCGCGTAGCGGTCGTTCGGTCATATTGTTCGAGAAGGAGAAGGAAGCTCACGACAAGGTTTGCGGCGAATTCATCAGCCATGAGGGCGTGCGCTATCTTCGCGATCTTGGCGTTTCGCTCGAAGGCCTTGGCGGCGCGCCCATCCGGCATGTCAGGCTTGCCCGCCAGGCCGGCGTTGTGAGAGCGCAGCTTCCGTTCAAGGCTCAAAGCCTGTCCCGGCGGGTCCTAGACGAAGCTCTTTTGCGCCTTGCGTCCGAGGCCGGGGCCGAGATCCAGCGGGGCGTTCGCGTGAAGGGCGTGGAGAAAGACAAAGCCGCCTGGGCCGTCCGCCTCGAAGAGGCGGAGGCCGTGAGAGCGAAGCAGGTCTTCCTCGCAACCGGCAAGCACGATCTGAAAGACTGGAAGCGCGCTCGCGGCCAGCATCCCGAGTGCATCGCTTTCAAGGCGTATTGGCGCTTGAAGGAGGGGGAGGCCGTCGAGCTTGCCGGCCATGTCGAGCTGATCCTTTTTCCGGGCGGCTACGCCGGCTTGCAGGAAGTTGAAGGCGGTCGCGCAAATCTCTGTCTCATCGTCCGCAAGGACGCCTATGCCGCCCGGTACGGATCGTGGGACAGCATCTTGAGCGACATGAGAAGGCGCTGCCCCCATTTCGAAAAGCGCCTCAACGGCGCCCTCTGCCTGTTGAACAAGCCTCTCGCTATCTCCGGCCTGCCCTATGGGCACGTCGCGCGGGAAAGCGGCGGCGTCTGGCGGCTCGGCGACCAGGCGGCGGCGATCCCCTCATTCTCGGGCGATGGCATGTCGATCGCGCTTCACAGCGCAAGGCGCGCGGCGCGAAGCTATCTCAAGGGCGAAAGCCCCGACTTTTATCAGCAATCGCTTGCGCGTGAGCTTTCAGCGCAGCTTCGTCGGGCGACAGTCCTCTCGCGCCTTCTCATCAGCGAAGCCGGCCAGGCCCTGGCGATGGCGGGCGCCGGATTCTTCCGTTCGTCCTCCCGGTCAGCGCGGGACTAACGCGCATCTCCGCCCGCGCCATGAGCGAACCAGAACAGCCCGCTTTCATTTGAACGCAGGCTACTCTGGCACTTTAGAATCGATCGACTTTTCCGCCTTTAGTCGATCCCGATTAAAAGCGGGTTGGTCTAGGCAGAAGGAACTCGCGCATGATGCACGACGGGATCATGCGGCACGCCTGGATGTTTGGAGTGGGATGGGCGCACCTGCTGCTGGGGCTTCTGATCCTTCTGATCGTCGTCGGGCTCATCAAATACATTTTCTTCGACTGAAACCGCATTTCGCGGACCTCTTCACATTTTCTTCTGTTGAAAGAATACCTTGTTCTTCGCTGAAAGCGTGACTTTGGAAACGCTCCGGGCTTACAAAGGCTCCTTTATTGCCTTATTAGGATTTGTCCATGACGCCAATTTTCGAAACGGAGCGGCTGACCTTGCGTCCCATCACACTGGACGACGCGCCCGCCGCGCAGCGTCTTTTTCCGCATTGGGAAATTGTCCGCTTTCTGGGACGGAACGTCCCCTGGCCCTACCCCAAAGACGGCGCCCTCCAATTTTACCGCGATGTCGCGCTGCCGGCCGTGGAGCGCGGCGAGCAATGGCTGTGGGCGATCCGCCTCAAAGGCGGGCCATCACACATGATCGGCTGCATCAGCCTCAGCCTCCAGAACAACGACAACAGAGGCTTCTGGCTTGGCCTGCCCTGGCATGGGATGGGCCTCATGCAAGAGGCCTGCGAGGTCGTGACCGATTTCTGGTTCAACGTGCTTAACCGCGACAAGCTCAGGGTCGCCAAGGCTGTAGCCAACATCGCCTCACGGCGCATCTCGGAGAAGGAAGGCGCACGCTGCATCGCCGCCGAGGAGCGGGTTTTGTGCGGAGGCCCGACGCCAGCGCAAATCTGGGAAATCACCAAGGAAGAGTGGAACGCCAAGCGGCGCCGCCCCGCCGACCTCAAACTCAGCGTGCCGGCCTGAGAAGGCGCCGCTGCTCAGGGCGCCGGTTGCGGGATGAGCGGCTTTTTACATGCACGTCGCGAAAAGCCGACATCTTGCTTGGTTCTCGAAATCGGCGGTCGGCTGCGGCGGGGCGCACCCCGGCCATCCATCCTCTAAGGCGCTCCACAGGCCCCGCGCATGGGCGCCTCCGCCGAATGTCGCCTCCGCGCATCGAGGCCGCCTTGTGCTTTTGAGACATGGGCGCGTTCGCTATGCAATCCGATTGCATTCTTCCGCCGAACCGGTTTTCAGTCCGCAAAATCCAAGGAGACGCTCATGACCGACGCACCCGCCCCAGGCTTCAACACTCTCGCCATTCATGCCGGCGCTCAGCCCGACCCGGCGACGGGCGCGCGGGTGACGCCGATCTATCAGACTGCCTCCTATGTCTTCGACAACGCGGAGCACGCCGCCTCGCTGTTCGCCCTGGAGGCGTTCGGCAACATATACACGCGCATCATGAACCCCACGCAGGCGGTGCTCGAAGCACGCGTCGCGGCGCTGGAAGGCGGCACGGCGGCGCTGGCGGCGGCGTCGGGGCACGCCGCGCAGATGCTGGCGTTCCATGTGCTGCTCGATCCGGGCGACGAGTTCATCGCCGCGCGGCAGCTCTATGGCGGCTCTATCAACCAGTTCAATCACGCCTTCAAGAAATTCGGCTGGAACGTGGTCTGGGCGGACGGCAACGACCCCGCGAGCTTCGAGGCCGCCATCACGCCGAAGACGAAGCTTATCTTCATCGAGTCCATCGCTAATCCGGGCGGCGTCGTGATCGATGTGCCGGCTATCGCGACTGTTGCCAAAAAGGCCGGCGTGCCGCTGACTGTCGACAACACGCTGGCCACGCCTTATCTGTTCCGGCCGAAGGAGCACGGCGCGGACATCGTGGTGCATTCGCTGACGAAGTTCCTCGGCGGGCAGGGCAATTCCATCGGCGGCGTCCTCGTCGACTGCGGGACGTTCGACTGGCTCAAGAGCGGCCGCTATCCCATGCTTTCGCAGCCCAACCCGTCTTACAACGGCCTCGTCATCGGCGAGACCTTCGGCAATTTCGCCTTCGCCATCGCGGCGCGCGTGCTGTCCTTGCGCGACCTCGGCCCGGCGATTGCGCCCTTGAACGCCTTCCTTTTCATCAACGGCATCGAGACGCTGCCCTTGCGCATGGCGCGCCATTGCGAAAACACGCTTGCGGTCGCGAACTGGCTGGAGAAGCATCCGAAGGTCGCCTGGGTGAATTACGCCGGTCTGCCGGGCAACCGCTACCATGAACTTGCGAAGCGGCTCGTTCCGAAGGGCGCGGGCGCCGTATTCACCTTCGGCCTAAAGGGCGGCTACGATGCAGGCGTGAAGCTCGTCTCGAACGTGAAGCTGTTCTCGCATCTCGCCAATATCGGCGACGTGCGCAGCCTCATCATCCACCCCGCCTCGACGACGCACGGCCAACTCACGCCGGAGCAGCGCGCGCTCGCAGGGGCGGGCGACGATGTGGTGCGCCTTTCGGTCGGCATTGAGGACGCCGCCGACATCATCGGCGACCTGGAGCAGGCGCTGGCGACAATTTAGCAAAGCTTTGCTTCACGAGGGTGATGATGAAGCCGACGGACCAGACCATCGGCGTCGCCAACTGGATGCAGCCGCCATGCATGGCGAAGATCCAGTTGTAGATTTTAACCCCAGTTCCGACTGCAATGATGCTGGTGGCGATGACGAAGACGGCGTTGACGTTGCCGCCCGCGCCCCAGGGGAAGAACTGGTGCAGGCAAACGGTGAAAGATACGATGCAGATGAAGAGCGTCGCAGCCACCATCGAGCGGTAGCCGCACAAAGGCTTGCGCGAGAAGGTTGAGATCAACTCCGAGAAGATGCCGAAGGCAGGCAGAACAAGGATGTGTTCTCAAGCTCAGATCATGTTGATGAACATCATCATGTTGCCGCCCCCCGTATTCGTGAAGAAATGGAAGCCGAGATAGCGGTCGAGCAGCAGCATGGCCCGCGTTGCCGTGAGGACGGGCAACGCGGCAATGATCAGAAGATTTGAGGCCAAAGCGGTCCAGCAGCAGAACATACTCGGGTTGCGGCCCTCCAAGGGCTTGTATATCGGCGCGTGAGGCTTGGATGGTCACGCCCGGCCATGAACCAATAGGGCTTAAGCAAGCCCCTCGAACAGCGCGGTCGACAGATAGCGCTCGGCGAACGATGGAATGATGATGACGATAGTCTTGCCCTCGGAGGACGGGCGCAGGCCAACCTCGATTGCGGCGGCGATGGCTGCGCCGCCGGAAATGCCAACCGGAATGCCTTCAACCCGCGCCACGCGCCGCGCAGTCTCCAGCGCTGTGGCGCTGTTCACCTTCACCACTTCGTCTATCACGCCGCGATCAAGCACGCCGGGCACAAAGCCTGCGCCAATGCCCTGGATCTTGTGCGGCCCCGGCGCGCCGCCTGACAGCACAGGCGATTCCTCCGGTTCAACTGCGATCATCTTCAAGCTTGGCTTGCGCGGCTTCAGAACCTGCCCGACGCCGGTGATCGTGCCGCCGGTCCCGACGCCGGAAATGATGATGTCCACCGCCTGCGCGGTATCGTTCCAGATTTCCTCGGCCGTGGTGCGCCGATGGATCTCGGGGTTGGCGGGGTTCTCGAATTGCTGGGGGATGATGGCGTTTGGATGCTCCGCGAGAAGCTCCTGCGCCTTCGCGATGGCGCCCTTCATGCCGAGCGGCCCTGGCGTTAGCACAAGCTCCGCGCCAAGAAGCGCGAGCAGCTTGCGTCGCTCAATCGACATGGTTTCTGGCATTGTGAGGATGAGCCGGTATCCCTTCTGCGCCGCTGCGAAGGCGAGCGCGATGCCCGTATTTCCCGAGGTCGGCTCGATGAGAATGGTCTTGCCAAACTCGATTTTTCCGCTCTTCTCAAGCGCCTCGATCATGGCGACGCCGATGCGGTCTTTCACGCTCGCGATCGGATTGAAGAATTCAAGCTTCGCAAGCAGGTTGGCCTTGACGCCGCTTTCCCTGGCGAGCTTGTCGAGGCGCACGATGGGCGTGTCGCCGATGGTTTCGAGGATGGAATCGTAGATGCGGCCCCGGCCTGGAGCCCGATTGTTTTTCTGAAGGTCGTTCTCAGCCATGACAGCCTCCGGGTTCTTGTTGCTGGATCGAATTTCGCACTCACAAGATAGGCGCCGCGCCTCTTCGATCCATCAAGCGGTTGGAAATACTTCTCATACTTACGCTGTCGCTCGCCGACACGCTAGGCGCCGGAGCATCTGCGGCGACGAAAAGAATGAGACTGCTCGCGGGTGGACAATGCAGAAAAGGAAGCCTCCGCATTGGCCTGCCCGAAGAAACTCCTTCCCACAGGACTACCCAAAATAGCGCGTCATTTCAGCCAAAACGCTAAATCAGAGGTGCAGCGCAGAACCTTATGTCAGCTCTAACCTTCGCGGAAGCTGCCGAGATCATTGCTGAAATAAAAAAAGCCCACCGCTCGAAAGACGCTGGGCTTTGGAACCTGCTGCGCGCCCTTGTCAGATGCGCGATCCGTAAAGCCAGTCGTTTCGCTCAAGCAGACTCGATGCGGACGTATGCTTGATGGCGAGATCGCGAACGGCGTCGAAGGGCTGAGGACAGTGGTAGATCCGCCCCATGAGCGCCGAGCGCTCAGCCACCTGCCAGACGCGCGGGCCGCGCTTCTCCCGGAACCGCTTCAGCCCCTCTTCGACCTTGGCGCCATCCAGGCAAGACGCGAGCGCCGCGGCATCTTCAATGGCCATGACGCCGCCAGAGGCCAGGAACGGCCGCATGGCGTGCCATGCATCACCAATGGTCTGGATGCGGCCGTGGCCGCCATCCCACTTCTCGACGCCGTAAAGCGGCCAGGGCTGCCAAGCGCTGCTCAAGCTGATGACGCGGCGGGGAAGGTCCGCCCAACTACTCAGCCGTTCGAGAAGCGAAGTCCGCGGGTCGGAAGCGACGCCGTCGACCACATTTTTATAGTCGTCGTCGAGGACGAGCACCCCGTTAAGCGCAGAGCCGCCAGACACCGGGTAGTGGACGAAATGACCGCCGGACGCCATCCAGAGGACGACATTGGTCCTGAGTTCCGGCGGAACCTGAGTGATTGGCATGATGCCGCGCCAAACCACAGTCTGCGTGGAAAATGGGGTCGTCGTGCACCATGCCAGTTTTCGCACGGCGGAATTAATGCCATCGGCGCCAATAAGGGCGCCCGCCGTAAACGTTCTTCCTCCTGCGGTGATCTCAACGCCGTCGGGCTTTTTGACTGCGTTCGTCACCGGACAGTTATACCGGATGGGGATGCCGAGGTCGCGCGCGCGGTTGAGGAGCGCCATCTGCAGGTCCTTGCGCAGAAGCGTAATGTAAGGCGAGCCATACCGCTTGCGAGCAGCCGAGCCAAGCGGAACGGTATTCAGGAGAACCCCGCTCCGCGCGTTGCGAAGTTCGATCGTCTCGGGCTCGAAAGATGATCCACCGAGCGAGATTTTCCAGCTCTCGAGGATGCGCGTAGCGTTCGGGCCGAGCTGGATGCCTGCGCCGACGGGCTGCAATTGCTGCTCGCGTTCGAAAATCTCGACGGGAAAGCCGGCAAGCTTCAAGGCTATGGCGGAGCCCAAGCCGGCAAGGCCTGCGCCTGCAATAGCTATAATTTCTTTGGCTACACCGTTTTTCATCGCGCGTCGGCCTCCTGTGGCTCGAATAGGCAATAGGGTGGATCGGTTTGGTCAGGCCGCAAAGTGGCGTCGTAGACGTAGAGGGTTGAGCAGTAAGGGCAAACGATCTGATCGTCGGCGCCCATATCGAGATAGATATGAGGATGATCCATCGGAGGCCTCGCCCCCATACATTGAAACTCCTTGACGCCGATGTGTATCTTTTCGACCCCGATATCGTTGTGGAAATGGGGAACCCCGATTTTCGCCATCCAAAACCGCCTGTCCGCTGCGCCGCGGAACGATACCCTAAAGAGCGCGCCATGCAAGTGGTGACTTGAGAGCCGCCGCAAAACGCCGCGCCCTCGCCTATCCCGTTTGGAATATATAAGCTTTTCGAGATTGGGGGGATGCGCCGCATCTGGCCGCGCATGCGCTTTGGCGCGCATTCTTTCCCCTCCCCTATGGCGACATTTTTATTTTTAGGCGGAGACTTCCGCCGTATTAAGACACCATAAGACCAGAGAAATCGCGCGTGGTCCAGCGCTTCGCCATAGGCAGGCTCCGCAAATCCCTGCTCAGTGAAGCTTGCCAGCGATTTTCAAAAGGTAATAAGCGGCGATCGTCAACCCACTTCCAGCGAGCAGCATGTAGGCGCCGCGCTCGATCCGTCCCAAGGCGAGCCGGAAATTGCCGCGCACACGCACCTTGATTGTCTGATCCGCCAAGGCGTTTACGGCGCCGGGTCCATTCGCCGTCAGGCTTTGAGCCGACATCGAGATCCTCAAGCCATGCGTGCCGGCTCTGCGGGGAAAGGCCGTCCAGGCCCAGGTTTTGCGAGCGTCGCCGTCAGGGTCATCGCCCATCCATTGGGTTTCAGGCGTGAGCGTTTCGACGAAGAATGCGCCGCCCGGCGCCGAGACCCGCAGGCTGACGGCCCGCCAGGCGGGCTCAATCCCACTGTCGCGCAGCGGTGCGCGTCGTGAGGCCCGGCCGAAGAGAAGACCCGCTTCTTCTCTCGAAAGCGAAATCTGAAACTTCGCCGGAACGCCAACGCGCGTCTTCCTCGGGACAGTCTCAAAGATCTTCGCCAGAAGGGCGACGTTCCCTGCCCTGCCCCGCCGGCCAGGCGCGGGCCGCTTTTCACCGCTCTGGCTTTTCTCAAGATCGAACGCGGGAGCAGGCGACTCGGAGAATCCGTTGGCGCGGCTTGCGTCGCGCGGAGCGCGCGTTTCGAACCGGGATGGCCCTATTCTCGGCTCCAGCTTGTCGGCCGCTTCGGCGGCGCGCATGCCGGCATTCGGTGCATGGCCATTCCGTTTGAACTGCGGTTCGAGGCGTTGCTCGGCTGCGATGCGTTCGCGCTCCTTCAGTTCCTCGGCCTCCAAAATCGTGCGAACGCTAAGAACCATGTCCTCCATGCTGTCGCCGCCCGCCACAAGCTTTGCGGCCTGACCAGAAAATTCCGGTCTCATCCCGTTCGCACGATTGCGGTCCTGTCCTTGAGGAGTGCGGGAGCCCATCGCCGGGTAAGCGCTTTTTGCAGGCCTTGGCGCGGGTTGCGGCGCGCGCTTCACGTCAGGCGCCCTTCTCATGACGGCGAGGGCAGCCGCGGCGCTGAAGCCGTTCGCAGCGAGAATCCCGGATGCGTCGCTTTCTGCATCTTTCGCAATCGCGATCAAAGCGAGCGCGCCGTCAATGTGACGACGGCCAATGCGTCTCGCATCCTGGTTCGCGCATTGCAACAGCAAGTCGAAACGGTAGCTGAGAGTTGGCTGCCTGCCGTCGGGCGCCACCATGGCGGCCATGCGATTATTCACCACGTGGCCAACGGCGCCGCGGATCGCGGTGGCGTCTGCGCCCACCGCCTTAAGAAGCTCCGCCGCGTCCGGATCGTCCAGCAAGGCCAATAGCAAATGTTCAAGGGTTACGTAACGATGGGTCCGCTGCCCAGCCGCGGTTATGGCGCGCCTTACCGTATGATCTAGATAGACGGTATGCGGAAGCTCCCCAGGCTCCGCGGCGTGCTCGTTCATAGCTCCCACCACCTGCGCTCGAGCGTAAACCATGGCGCCCCCGCAACGCTGGTCCTGAAAGCTACAACTTAGCGAAGAATAGTTACGAAAGAGCAATTCTCTCCCGTTAAGCGACATACGCCCAACCGGAAGGCTGCTGCGCGCCGCCGGAAATCCCGCCGCATTTGCCGCAAGCTCGCACGGCATTTCCGGCGGATATGGCGTACTAGAAACTTCTTAATTCTAGGAGGCAAAGTTTGCTTGAGAGATGCGGCGAACTGGGCGCTAACCTCGGGCCGTCCTAATCTCTTCAGCTCATGCGCTTCGCCATATCGGCTTTGCGCGCGATCATCTTCTCGGCAAGCGCGGCGCCGCCGCCATTCTCCTCGATGACCCTTCGAATCGAATCGTCCGGAATTCGCATCACTATGGCGATAGCCTCATTGATCTCTGTTGGGGTCATGTCTCCGAAAAGCCTGACCGCGTGAGGATTGTCCGCGTCGCTGCGCAGCGTGTCGAGTTCGCCAACGCTCGCGCCGAACGCTTTGCCCTTCGGGTCGCCTTGCGCGCGAAACGCGAGCGCGCCTCCAACGTCGAGCGTCGTGACCGTGCCCTTAACGACACCCTGATTGTCGCCGTCAAATCCGGCTGCGTCCCAGTTCGCCGTCCAGGCGTGCACGCCGAGCCAGCACTGCGCCTGTCTGCGCTCGATCTCGCTCAAATGGGAGACATGCTTTTTGTCGAGTTGAACGAACTCGGTCGCGACCTGGTTCGGTTCCTTTGCGGGCGCATAGGTCAGCGTCGGGGCGCCCGCCAGCTGGTAGAGCTTGGCCGCGATGATCTCGTTCTTCGCGTGCGCGGGCGATTCCAGCGACTTCACGTAGAACCGCCGGCCGCTTTGATCTTGATAGACGCCGCCCGGATTGCTTCCCATCTGCGGGCCGACCCGCTGCATGATCGCTGTGTCGATGACGTCGGCCTCCATGGCGGCATCACCCGCTTTCAAATTATGGCCTTGGTCCGTTTGACGACCGCCGCCTGCGACGGCGTCTCGATTGCGCCCGTGCGCACGCGGCGGACTTCCCGGATAGCCTCCTCGGGCGTCATGCCCAACTCGACCAGAAGCCTCGCGGCGATCATCCCTGCCCTGCCGAGCCCTCCCCTACAATGGACCACCACGTCGCCGCCACTGCGCAACAGCGCGCGGATTTCCCGGCCGTGCGTCTCCCATTCCTTCTCGAAGGACTCGCTCGGAACCGAATAGTCCGCGATGGGCAGATGCCGCCAATCGAGCCCCCGCTTTCGGACTTCCGCGCCAAGATGGGGCGCCTTGAGGAACGCGAGTTCAGCGGGCTCGACGAGCGTCAACACAAGACGAGCGCCCCATGTGGCGATTGCGTCGAGATCGACGGAGAGATCGCGCGCCCAGGCGCCCGTGCTCGCGGCGCAATCATGCTTGCCGGGACAGAATGTTATCCCGATCCGCCCATGCGAGGCACTCGCGCGCACTTCCGCGATCTGAATGGGGTGTGTCTGGCTTGTCCGCGCCGCGGCCATCCTGTGTTCCTGAGCATGAGATCGACTTCCGGGCGCAGAAAGAATAACGCAACTGTCGTGCTTGCGCCACGCGCCATAAGATGCAGTTCTGGACCATCGCATTTGAAAAGGAGGAAGCTCGCAGCATACCCGGATCGGTTGCTTGAGATCCGAGGGCAAAAGCGCCAAGTTCGCGCATGGCTGAAACCCGATCGAGACCCGGCATGATAACCCGCCCAGCGATGCGCATCGTCGCAGCCTATTGGCGACTGACCCGTGGCGCGACGCTTGGCGCGCAGGGCGTCGTAATCGACAAAGACGGCCGGGTCCTGCTTGTGCGGCACGGCTACCGGCCGGGGTGGCACTTTCCCGGCGGCGGCGTCGAATGGGGCGAGACGGCCGAAAATGCGCTAGCGCGCGAACTGGAAGAAGAAGCGGGCGTCATCATGAAGGGGCGGCCCAGGCTGCACGGCCTGTTCGCCAATTTCGCGTCTCTGCCAAGCGATCACGTGGCGCTCTTCATCGTGCCTGAATGGGAGCGGCCAAGCATCCCGCCGCCGAACCGCGAGATCGTGGAAAGCCGGTTCTTCGCGAGGCATGAGCTTCCAGCCGAGGCGGCCAGCGCTATCAAGCGCCGCCTTGCCGAAATCATCGACGGCGCCCCCATCGAGCCGCGCTGGTGAGCAATAAGCGCTGCAAGCCCGGTGGCTTAAAAAGGCCGGCAGCCTCTAACTTGTGGGTCGCGGCATCTGTTCCTTGGAGGGAAGTTGGCGCCCCGATCGCCGCAAGCGCTCGAAAAGAACCGGCCGTAAGCTGGCGCGCATGATCCGCGGCTCTCGCTTAAAATCCGGTAAAAATTGGGTTTGTTTCGTAAAGTGGCCTATAAGTAAACATATAAGCTTTTCTCCTGACCGCCTTGATCTGCGGCGGCGCCATCTATTTGCAAATAGCTGCTTCTTTTTACTCCCGATTGAAATACAATTACGCAAACCCGATAGTTAATTTCAAGTGAGCGCAATGACGCGGTGGAATTGACCCCATCCTGCTGTTTGCCTGCCGGCGAGCCCATACGGACCTGGCTCTACTCCGCGGCCCTGGGCAGCGCAGGAACGACGGGCTCGTCTTCCTTTTCGCTTTCTTCGCGGCGCCCCGACAGCCAGCTCTGCAGCTTGTCGAGGTAGATATAGATTACGGGCGTCGTGTAGAGCGTCAGCACTTGGCTCAGCGCAAGACCGCCGACCATCGCGTAGCCTAGCGGCTGGCGAAGCTCCGATCCCGTGCCTGAGCCGAGCATCAGCGGCAGACCGCCTAAGAGCGCCGCCATCGTGGTCATGAGGATCGGCCGGAACCGCAAGAGCGCCGCTTCCTTGATCGACGCCTCCGGCGAAAGCCCGCGCTCGCGCTCAGCCGCGATGGCGAAGTCCACCATCATGATGCCGTTCTTCTTCACGATGCCTATCAGAAGGATGATGCCGATGATGCCGATCACCGAAAGATCGAAGCCGAACGCCATCAGCATCAAAAGCGCGCCCACGCCCGCGGACGGCAGCGTCGAAAGAATGGTCAGCGGGTGGATGAAGCTCTCATAGAGCATGCCGAGGATGAGGTAGATCACCACAAGCGCCGCGATAATCAGAAGCGGCGTCGACGCCAGCGAGCTTTGGAAGGCTTGCGCATTGCCCTGGAAACTCCCGGCGAGCGTGTTCGGCGCTCCGATCTCGGCCATCGCCTTGTTGATCGCGGTGACGGCCTCGCCCAGCGAGACGCCCGGCTGCAAATTGAAGAAGATCGTCGCCGCCGGGAACTGGCTTTGGTGATTGATGGAGAGAAAGCCGGTCTTCTTCGTGTCGAAGGTCACGAGCGTCGACAAGGGCGTCATCTGCCCCGTGACCGGAGAGCGGACATAAATCCGGTTCAACACGTCCTGATCGCCCTGAAGCTCCGGCGGAATTTCGAGGACCACGTTATAGGTGGAAAGCTGCGTGTAATATTGCACGACCTGCCGCTGACCGAGCGCATCGTTCAGCGTATCGTCGATCATTTGCGGCGTGACGCCGTAGCGTGAGGCGCGGTCGCGGTTGATGTTGACGCTGAGCTGCGGCGCGTTCACGAGAAGATCGGTCGAGAGGTCCGCAAGAATAGGAATTGTCTTCAGCTTGGCGATCGTCTTCGGCGTCCACTCGTTCAACTCGTCGAGGCTCGCATCTTGCAGCGTGAACTGATAGAGCGCCCGACTGAGCCTCGCTCCCACGGTGATGTCCTGCGCCGGCGACATGAAAGCCGCCGCGCCCGGCACTTTGGCGAGTTGCGGCCGGAGCCTGTTCATGACGCCGAGCACGCCGCTCATCCGCTCGTTGTGCGGCTTCAGCGTGACGAAGAGGCGCCCTGAGTTCTGCGTGTTGCCGGGAGAGGCGCCAAGCGCGGAACCGGCGTTGTCGACGTCCGGGTCCTCGGCGACAATAGCGACGAGCGCCTGCTGACGGCGGACCATCTCTTCATAGGAAACGTCCTGCGGGGCGTCCGTCACCGCGTACATGACGCCGGTGTCCTGAACTGGGAAAAAGCCCTTTGGGATGGTGATGAAGAGATAGACGGTGAGCCCGAGCGTGCCGAAAAACACCATGAGCGTGATGAAACGGTAGCGCAGCGCGATGCTGAGCGTCCGCTCATAGCCGGCGAGGAGTCCGTCGAAGAAAAGGCCGATCTTCCGGTTCAGCCAGCCGGGTTTGTGCTCCTTGTTCGACAGAAAGCGCGAGCACAGCATGGGCGTGAGCGTCAGCGAGACGATCACCGAGACGGCGATCGTGACGGTGACCGTCAACGCAAATTCACGCATGAGTTGGCCGATAATGCCGCCCATGAGGAGCAGCGGAATGAACACGGCGACCAGCGACAGGCTGATCGAAAAGACCGTGAAGCCGATCTCGCCCGCGCCCTTCAGCGCGGCTTTGTAGGGCTTTTCGCCCTTCTCGACATAGCGATAGATGTTCTCGACGACGACGATGGCGTCGTCCACCACGAAGCCGACCGCGATGGTCAGCGCCATCAGCGACAGGTTGTCGAGGCTGAAACCCAACGTATACATCACCGCGAAGGTGCCGAGCAGCGAGATGGGCACCACCGCGCTCGGAATGAGGGTGGCGCGCAGATTCCTGAGGAAGACAAGGATCACGAGCACCACAAGCGCAATCGTCAGGCAGAGCGTGAACTCGACATCGAAGACCGAAGCGCGGATCGTGACCGTGCGGTCGCTGATCACATCGACCTTGACGCCGGACGGGATGACGTTGGCGAGCCTTGGCAGGGCCTTCTTGATGTCGTCAACCGTCTCTATGACGTTCGCGCCGGGCTGCTTGAAGACGACCAGCAGCACGCAAGGCTTGCCTGTCGACCATGCGCCGAGCTGCGTATTCTCAGGCCCGGCTATGGCGTGGCCTACGTCGGAGACGCGGATCGGCGCCCCCTGCTTATAGGTGAGGATGATGTTGTCATAATCCTCGGCCTTCATGATCTGGTCGTTGGCGGCGACCGTGAAGCTCTGTTTTGAGCCGTTCAGCGTGCCCTTGGCGGCGTCGGACGTCATGTTGCCCAGAACCGCCCGGACATCTTCGAGCGTGACGTTGCGGATCGCCAGCTTCTCGGGATCGATCTGCACCCGGATGGCGGGCTTCTGCTGGCCGCCGATCATCACATAGGCGACGCCCTGAATTTGCGAGATCTGCTGGGCGAGGATGTTTTCCGCATAGTCGTCGGCTTCGGTGAGCGGCACGGTATCGGACGTCACCGCGAGAATGATGATCGGAGGGTCGGCGGGATTGAACTTCCGGTAGCTTGGCGGCGAGCTGAGCGTGGTCGGCAGCCTACGGCCCGCGGCCGTTATCGCCGCCTGCACGTCTTGCGCCGCCGCGTCGATGTTCCTGTCGAGCTGGAACTGAATATTGACCTGCGTATTGCCGAGCGTGCTCGTGGATGTGAGCTGGGTCACGCCCGCGATCTGCCCGAACTGCTGTTCGAGAGGATTGGCGACCGACGAGGCCATGGTCTCGGCGCTCGCGCCCGGGAGCTGCGCGGAAACCTGGATGGTGGGGAAATCGACCTGCGGGAGCGGCGCCACCGGCAAATAGAAGTAGGCCGCGAGGCCCGCGAACGTGAAGGCCGCCATCAGGAGCGTCGTCGCGATGGGGCGCGTGATGAAGGGCGCGGAAATGTTCATGAGCGGCCGGACGCCTCGTTCGCCGCGACGGGCGGGGTATTCAGCTCGATGCGCGCGTTCGGCTGCAACCGGTAGGTGTTCGAGACGATGACGAGATCGCCTCCCTTCAGGCCTTTTTGAACGACGGTCGCGCCTTCAAAAGCCGGACCGGTTTCGATGGCGGCCATGCTTGCGCGCATTTCGGGCGTGGCCACCCATACGAAGAGGCCGTTCGGCCCTCGCTGCAACGCCGCCGTCGGCACGGTCACGGCGTTTTTCCTGACGCCGGCCTGAACCTGCACGGGCGTATATTGGCCCGGCCACAAGGCCTCGTCCCGATTGTCGAAAACGGCCTTGAGCCGGATCGTGCCCGTCGTCTGGTCGACCTGGTTGTCGATGACCTGAAGTTTGCCTCTTGCGATTGGCTTCTTGCCGTCCTGGTCCATGGCGGTCACGGGCACATCGCCAGCCCTCTGGGCCTCGCGGATCGCGGACAGCTGAGCTTCCGGCAGCGTGAAGACGAGGCCGATCGGGTGCTGCTGGGTGAGCGTCGCGATGAAGGCCGAGGTGTCGTTCGCCTTCACAATGTTTCCCGGATCGACGGCGCGCAAGCCGATGCGGCCTGCGAAGGGAGCCGCGATGGTCGTGTAGCTGAGATTGGTCTCGGCCGTGCGGATGAACGCCTTGTCGGCCTCGATCAGCGCGCGGTCGACCCCCACTTTCGCGGTCAGCTGGTCGACGGATTGCTGGGAGGCGAATTTCTGCTGCGAAAGCTGCGTGCTGCGTTCGAGATCTTTCTCATCGCTCAGGAGCTGCGCTTGATCCTGGGCGAGTTTCGCCTTCGCCTGGTCGAGCGCCGCCTCGTAGAGGCGCGGGTCGATGATGGCGAGAAGGTCGCCCTCCTTGACCTGTTGTCCCTCTGCGAAGTTCACCCTGTCGAGCGTCCCATCGAGCCGCGAACGAATTTGCACGGTGTTGAGCGCTTGCACCGTTCCGATCCCCGAAAGGAGAACGGGCACGTCTTGCACTGTGGCGGGCGAAGCCGAAACGGCGACAGCGGGAGGCGTCGAGGCGGCGCGGGTCTTTTGCGCCGGGGCCGCATGCCAGAAATAGCCAAACACCGCCGCAACGGCTATGAGACCAAGGAAGAGGATTCGAAGCATCCACAACTCCAAGTGAAATCGCCTGCTAGGAGGCTAGTACGCCCGCGGAAGTCCTGACCCGCTTGCTGCGGGCGCTGACAGGGTTTCCCGCCCATAAGGAGTACGAGCAACGATCTGACTTTAGTAACTTTCGACGCAAATTCGCTTGAGCGCCTGCAGCGAATGGGGGCGAATTTGCTTCCGGCTGTACTAGCACAGGATGCCGACACAGACTTTCTGGCAACCTAATCGAATGCATAAAACTATGGCATAAGCCTCGCGGAACGCAAAAAATCTCCCGGCGACGCTCGTCTCCAGACGATTAGAACGCGAGGCGCGCACGTAAACGCGAAGTTTTATACCCTTACGGAGGGCAGTATGGAGGAAGATCATCCGCGCGAGAAGATGCGCCACAAGGGCTGAGACAGAGTTTTACAAAATTCCTGGTGACGGATCGCAGAGGGAAACGATCGCAATGCTACGAGCCATCTTCGCGGACGCCGTGTTCTGCGCCGCGCTCTCCGTTGAATTGCTCGCCCTTGCGTCCATCCTTCAGGCGATGGGGAGCGTGGAGCTTCGCGAGGAATTCACCCCGATCATGATGTTCTATCACGCGAAGACAGCGCCGCTCTCGGCGATCGGCGGCAGCCTCTTCGCCGGGCGGCCGCCCGGCTGGTTTGCGGACGCCGTCCTGATCGCAGCCGTGTTCTTCTTTCTGTTCTTCATCGAGCAGGCCAGAGCTGCGATGGCGCCCTACGACGATCCACAAGGACCGCCGCTTCCCGAGGCGCGCGGGGCCGAAGCAGCCATCGATTTCGTGCTTCCCGCCGCGGTCTGCACGCTCGGCGCCGCGGTCACGGCGCCGACGCTCTTGGCCTTGCTGACGCTGCCGGTTGCGGTTTTTCTTCTTCTCAAGCAGCTTTTCGCAAAGCCCTCCTGGTTCAAGGTCTCGCTCACCTACTACGTGAACGTCGCGCTGTTGGCGGGCGCAGCGGCCGCGCTTTTCGAATGGGCGCGCTGAGTTGCCAGACTGCTTTGCGATCTAATCCCGGACAATGGAACCGCAAAGGAAGCCTCGCCGCCCGCGACCGCCCACGGGTCCACGCAGCCCGCGGCGTGACATGAGCGTGAGGGCTGCAGCCGCGAACGCGCCATGCATTAGCGCCTTGCCGCGTCAGATGAGGAGCTTTCACGGGGCCGGATGGCTTCGATCTCCGCGCCCGTCGAGCGGAGCGTCATTTCGACGTCGTAACGGGCCTGGATGCCTAGCCAGAACTGCGGCGGCGTCCCGAAGTAACGTGCGAGCCTTAGCGCGGTGTCGGGCGTCACGGGAGCGCTTTCGTTGACCACGCGCTCGATTCTTGTTCGGGGCACACGGCAGGCCTTCGCCAAGGCGTAAGGCGTCATGCTGAGCGGAGCGAGAAACTCCTCTCTGAGAATTTCGCCCGGGTGAACGGGCGCCAAAAGGTCCGAAGTCATCGTGTTCGCCTCAATGATAATCGGTGATCTCGACGTCTTCAGCGTCGGTCCCTGTCCAAACAAAGCAAAGCCGCCGGAACTGATCGTTGATCCTGATCGAATATTGGCCTTTGCGATCGCCCTCCAGCCTCTTGAGATGATTGCTCGGTGGATTCCTCAGGTCCTCAAGCGCATGCGACTTCGACAGCATGATCAGCTTCCGTAAAGCGGGCCGGATAAGATCGGCGGGGAAGCCTTTCCTAGATGCCTCTTTTCGAAGATGGCTTGAGCGTTCGGATCCGCGAAGCTCCTGATCATTCGGCGGCCGCCCCTGACGCGCTGCGCATTAGTATCATATAGCGATACGTACAGCAAGATAATAGTCTCGCGGCGCGATACATCACGCCTCGTCGCGCTGACGCCGAGTTCACGCATTGGGTCAACTGATTTGCGTACCATTACTTCAAACGGAAACTTTCGAAAGGACGCTTATGGCGTCGCCGTAAAGTCAGGGCTTCGGCAGAGAAACTTTTATACTTACCTATGGGGGCTGTTTTACCAAACGAAACCAATCTTCACCGGATGTTAAGCGAACCGACCGGATACGGCGAAAGAGCTTACGGAGGCGGATCACATGCGCTCGCGGCAAACTTGCGCTCACTTTCCCCTTAAGGGAGACACCTCTCAACTAGTTGGAGGGCAGGTTCCGCCCTGTCGCCCGCTCAAGTCTATATTCTTCTGCAGGCTGGCCAAATCAGGCAAAGCCTGGAGTGTTGGGGAAGCCGGAAAACCTTGCTTAGGCCGCCTTCGCCGGAGGCTCAGCCTTATACCCATAAAGCCAGACCTGGAACTCGTCCTCGCTGATGCCCGCCACCGTCGCGGCGAGCGTTGCATGGCTGTCCGGCTTATAGGACGAAACGCCCTGGCTTGCGCTGCGGGCATAGATCGCCTCCGTGCGCGGGATGCGGCTTGCTTCATAGGCGCGAAGTGCCGCCTCTACATCCGGCGCGGAGGCGAGGCATTCAGCGATTTCATAGGCGTCCTCGAAAGTCATGTTCGCCCCTTGGCCGAGCGCGGGCACGACGGGGTGGGCCGCATCGCCAAGGAGCGTCACCCTGCCCTCGCTCCATCGCCGCAATGACGGCCTGTCGGAGATCGTGCGCTCCACGATGCGGGCCGCCGGCGTCGCCCGAACGATTTCCTCCACGAGATCCGCCCAGCCTGAAAATGTCCTCAGGACGCGCTCTTTCACTTCCTCCGGCGGCGTGGAAGGCGAAGGCTCCGAAAGAAGCGCGCCCGCGCTCCAGCAGGTGTAGCCCTCGCCCATGTCGAACAGCATGAAGTTCTTGCCGTCTGCGGTGAAGCCGGTTGAGCCGTTCGGGATCAAATCCTCATGCGGATAGTTGATGACCGCCCGCCACGACATGCGCCCGGCGTAAACGGGCGCGCCGTCCCCGACAAGCGCCTGCCGGATCGCGGAATTGATGCCGTCGGCCCCGATCAAGAGGTCCGCGTCCGCCCTTGCTCCGTTTTCGAAGACGGCGGTGACGCCATCCTTATGCTGTTCCAGGCCCACGCAGCGATGATCGAGGTGGATGACCCCAGGCGGCAGCGCCGAGGCGAGAATGGATTGCAGCCGTGACCACATGATGTTCAGCATGGGCTGGCCGAACTTCTCTGCGAGCGCTATCGGCTTTGAAATGATGGTCTCGCCCGAAGTCCGCTTCATGGTGAGGCGGCGGACTTCGCTGCCATCGCGCTTCAAGGCCTCCACGATCTTCGGGTCGATGGCGGCGAGGCTGTTCAATCCGTTAGGCGATAAGGTGAGGCCCGCGCCTGCCGGTTTAAGCTCGTGGGCGCGCTCATAAACCTGAACCTTGAAGCCCTTCGCCGTGAGGGCCGCGGCGGTCGCCAAACCACCTATGCCGCCTCCGATAATCGTAATATGCGCAGATTTCATTGCTCACAACCTTTGCGACGGGCGCGTGAGCTGAGGCATTTAAGCAATCCGCCCGACTTATAAAGGCGCATCCGCCGCGGAAGGGAACGCCGCCACCGCAAAAGGTCGTGAAGCTCAGGGCACGAAAATCAAAAAGATGTAGGTGGCGAAGATGATCAGGTGGACAAAGCCGTAAAGAATGTTGGTTCGGCCGGTTCCAAAGGTGAACGAGCTGATCAGCAAGGTAACGAACAGGAGCGCCATGGCTTGGGCGTCGAGCCCAAGCACGAGGCTCTGCCCGAAATAAAGCGCAATCGCCGCCACGGCGGGGACCGTCAGCCCGATGGTGGCCAGCGAAGAGCCAAGGGCCAGGTTGATGCTGCGCTGAAACTCGTTCATGTGCGCGGCGCGATAAGCGGCGACGCTTTCAGGGAGAAGGATCAGGAGCGCGACCAGGAAACCGGAAAGCGCGGGCGGCGCGCCGACATAGGCGAGCCCCGTCTTCAGGGAAACTGCGAACGTCTTCGACAGGAGCACCACCGCGAGCAGCGAGGCGACGAGAAGCGCCGCCGGCGTGCGCAAGGCTCTGAGCTTCTCGTTCGGCAGATCCGGCAAATCCTCCAGAGGCGCGTCCACCTCAGTGAAAAACTCCCGATGCCGCACAGTCTGGATGTAAAGAAAAACGCCATAGAGGAGAAGCGTCACGATAGAGACGAAAACAAGCTGCGCCGGCGACAGCGTCGGCCCCCTTGAGCTGTGCGTGAAATCCGGCAGAACGAGCGTCAGAACCGAAAGCGCCGTCAGCACGGCGAGATAGGCGCTCGCTCCCTTGACCTCGAAATCCTGCTCCCGATACTGAAGGCCTCCCGCCAGGAGGCAAAGGCCGACAATGCCGTTGCAGACGATCATGATCACCGAGAAGACCGTGTCGCGGGCGAGAGCCGGGTCGCCCTTGCCGCCAAGCGTGATTGACATGATCAACGCCGCCTCGATGATAGTCACGGAGATGGTCAGCACAAGCGTCCCGTACGGCTCGCCCGCCTCGTGAGCTATTTCCTCCGCATAGAGCACGGCCGTGATCACCGTCGCCAACAGAACCGGCAGGATCAAAAGCGAGATCACGACGCCAGGCTCGCCTCCCGCTGCGCCCGGTCCGACGACATGAATAACGCCATAGAAAGCCAGCGCCCCCGCCGGCGCGAGAAGACACAAAAGCGAGGTCGCCGATTGCAGCTTTGAAGCCATCTTCGATGAACACGCCAACATTCAAGGCGGCTGACGGCGCCGCAAAGGTTAGCGATTTCGACCTCCCCCTCAAGTGATGCAACGAAGCCCTGGGCTGGCGGCGCCTGGACCAAGAAGGTTGCCCATGGGTCGTCACAAAGGCGAGGCTGGACTCTCCTGCGGACGCCACGGATTGCCGAGCTAACGCATTGGGTTGCGCAACAAACTATCGGCCGCGGCCCATTGGCAGGGAGGGAAGATGCGGAAGGGGCTTATTGTACGCGACGATAGCGTATCGCTAGAACCATTTCCCGCTACGCGCGGTCAACAGCGCGCCTAGCTTGAAAGCTGTAAGCCCTTGATCGAATTGGAGCGGGCGAGGCGATTTCGAACGCCCGACCCTAACCTTGGCAAGGTTATGCTCTACCCCTGAGCTACGCCCGCGCTCCTCGTGGCGTACGCCACAGGTGAAACTGTTACGCAAATCCTCGGACATATGCAAGCCCTCTTACACTTTCTGCTTCAGATTGATGTGAATGATCCGTCGTGGCCGCCCCCCATGCGCACTGGCTCGCGGCTCGCGCTGCTCTGCTCATCGCGGGCGAATCAACCGCCCCCCAGGCTGCCTTGAACCGCCGGGGCGCTAAAACGCCTTGAGGACGAAAATGCGCCGGACCTCATCGAGATCGCCCGACGCTTCTTCTCCAGAGGGCTCCTGGAATGAAAGCCCTTCGGGCACGCCGCGGTTGATCGTTTCAGCATACATGTGAGCGTCGAGCACGACGGTCACATCCCTCACCAGCAATTCTAAAAGGTAAATATCCCCCGGCAAAGCCGGGGGCTTTAAAACATGAGCCGCTCAAAGCGGCTGCTGGGGACGCTATCGCGGCCCCAATTTTGTGAACCGCCTCAAGGCGGGTTGTCAGTTCCAAGGCGCAATTGATCGAGACGCTTGTCTTCCGCCTCCTGGTTCTTGATGTATTGCCTGATCACCTCTTCATCGCGGCCCACGGTGGCCACGAAATACCCACGCGCCCAGAAGTGCTGGCCCACAAAGTTCCGCTTCCTCTCGCCGTAGACACGCGCCAAATGAATTGCGCTCTTGCCTTCGATGTAGCCGATCACCTGCGAAACCGAATACTTCGGCGGGATCGAGATCAACATATGTACGTGATCCCGCATCAAATGCCCCTCCTCAATCCGGCTCTCTTTCTGCGCCGCAAGGTTTCGAAACACATCGCCCAAATACTTGCGCAGTTCCGTGTAGAGCGTCTTTCTCCGGCACTTCGGAATGAAGACAACGTGATATTTGCAGTCCCACTTCGTGTGGCTTAAGCTCTCATCATCGTCCATCGATCTCCTTTTCGTGTGCTTGGCGGCTCACGAAAGGGAGTGTCGGGGATTCACTTCCGGAAATGTCAAACTGCTACTGCCACCCCGGCAAAGCCGGGGGGCTTCCCGTTTGGGCTAAGCTTTCGAAGGTTTAGGATGGCAAGCCGTGGTTTCTAAGGAGTTGGTCTGGGATTTTGTAAGCGACGAGGGATTCGAGGAAAGTTGGCCAGTCTGGCTGAAGGGGCTTCCGGCCGAGCCTTTCGTGGTAGGCCGCTGGGAGCGTTACAAGCTCGGCCCCGATTATCATGTCAGGATTGATGGCGTGGCCTATTCGGCGCCATTCGGCCTGATCGGCAAGCCGGTCGATGTGCATTGCACCCGCCAGCCTGATCACCATCTTCCGCCAAGGCGAGCGCTTCGCCTCCCACCCGCGAAGCAGGCAGGAGCCCGGCCTGCTACGTTGGGGCTACGCTTGACGAACATCGGCCGCCCCAGCTCACCAGTTCTGGTAGACCGCCGCGACGCCGCCGAGTTCGTCGAACGCGACAAGAGGCTGGATGCTGTCATGGCGGAGTTTTTGGCGGCGATACCACCCCCATCTGGGAGGCGCCTCGCAACAGCCGACCGGCGTGCGGCGGCCATGGCGCTGGACCATGGGCGGAGGGATGAGCCGAAACTCGGCGCAGCGGCTGTCCGCACAGTACGGGTCCGCCGCCGCCGGAGCAGCAAGACTTAACGCCGCGATTGCGAAGGCGGCTGCTCCCAACGTTGCTAGCGCACGGTTCACCTTTATCATGGTCAGTGATCTTCGTGGAAGGGAACGAGTTCCACCTCGGCGACGGCAAGCGCCGCGTTGAGGCCCGTTTGTTCCTGGACGCTAAGCGGCTGCAGCGAGATAGTGCCGTTCGAACCGCCGATCAGCATGTTTGCACCCCCGCCCACGCCGACAGAGGCGTCAGCGGCGACGCCGATATACTGCCCCATCAGAGCGCCTTGATTGATCGGGAGCTCGGTCGGAGCCAACACGACCCAGGTCATACGCGCATTGTCCGTCACGCCGATATCGAGACCGTACTTCTTGATCTGGCCTTCGTAGAGCTCGCCGTCCGTGCTCAGACGCGGGCGGAAAACGCAGCGCAGCTCTCTCGTCGACTGAAACGCAAAGCTGATGCCGCCCTTGATGCCGCAATCGAGATGGCCGATAGCCAAAGTTTCGCCAGCCCTCGCCGAAGAGGCGGCGGCCATAGCGCCAGCGACGCCGGCGATTATTACAGCCTTGACAAACGTCCCTGTCATCGTCGTCTCCTCTGGCAAAGGCTCGCCCGACTCGCACAAGCTTCGCGCCACCCTCTGTAGCAGCTTTTACGAAAGAAAAAAGACAGGTGCGTGCAAGAACTGTCGATAGCGCAAAGACGGAGACGCTCCCCTGTGGCCGGGCTCCAAAAAAGCCCGAATTGCGGCGTTGCCTTTGGCGAAGCTCATAACCGATCAAATGCTCATGACATGTTTCAAGCCGCTCGTTCTCTTTTTTGCGGCGCTGGCGAGCGGGGCAGCGCTGGCGCATCCACATGTGTGGGTGACGATGGAAACGGAAGTCCTTCTCGGTCCGGCCAAGGAGATTGTCGGCTTTCGGCACACATGGACCTTCGACGAAGGATACACGAATTTTGCCATCAACGGGCTCGACGCCAATGGCGACGGCGTTTATAGCGAGGAGGAGCTCAAGCCTCTCGCGGCAACCAATATCGAGGCGCTCAAGGAGTTCGAATACTTCACATTCCCTTTCATCGGAGAGACGAAACTCCCCACGAAGGCGCCTGTCGATTTCCACCTGGAGCACAAAAACAATCTTCTCACGCTAATCTTCACACTGCCGCTTGAGCAGCCTGTCGCATACGAGAAGATCAAGGATTTCAGCTTCGCCGTCTACGATCCCGGCATGTATGTCTCGCTGACTTTCGTCGGCAAGGAGCCCGTCAGAATAGCCTCGGCAAAGCCTATGGCCTGTGTCGCAACCGTCGGGAACCGCGATGCAGCGAAGGCCAAAGCGAAAGAAACCACGCTGGCGCAGCTCGGAGAGAACATCGATCCCGCGAGCAACATCGGCTCCCGATATGCAGAGCGTGTGACTATTCGTTGCAAAGCTTAGGAATTTCGCGTTCGTTTCTTTCTCAAATTCCCTTTTGCAAGCAAGCCTCTTTGATGTTTTCGCCAATCACGAGATCGGCCGGGAGCTGAAGGCGATGTCAGAGTGGCTGGATGGCCATATCGAGCTGCTCGATTTGATGGCGAAAGATCTGTGCCGGGGCGGGGTGAAAGATGTCGGCCGGCATGGCTTGTCGACGGAATTGGCGCTACGCGGCGGGCTTCTCAAGCAGCATCGTCAGTTGAGTTACGAGGGACTTGCGTTCCATCTGGAGGATTTCGACGTCGTTTCGGACCTTTGCGCGTCTGCCCATGACGTGGACTCCGAAAAAGTCCGTGCTGCAACAAACCATCAGCGCCATCCGGGCCGAAACGTGGGAGGCGATCACGATCCTTTCCTGCGGATCGTCAAAGCCGCGTCGCCCTGGGTCGGGCAATCCTAACCGTCCAGCGCGTCGCGGATGGCGAGGAGGTCGCGCCAGGCGAGGCGCTTGGCGAGCGGGTTGCGCAAGAGGTAGGCGGGGTGCAGCGTCGCCATGGCGCGGATGCCCGAATAGGTCAGCCACTTTCCGCGCAGCTTCATGATGCCTTCGGTCGCGCCGGTGAGTTGCTTGGCGGCGGCGTTGCCGAGGAAGACGAGGATTTTCGGGGCAAGCAGTTCGATCTGGCGCTCGACGAAGGGCTGGCAGACCTGCACTTCTTCCGGCGAAGGCGTGCGGTTGCCGGGCGGGCGCCAGAACACGAGGTTGGTGATGTAGACGTCGGCCTCGGTCAGGTTGATGGCGGCCAGCATGCGGTCGAGAAGCTGGCCAGCGCGGCCGACGAAGGGTTCGCCCTGGATGTCCTCGTCCCGGCCGGGCGCCTCCCCGATCAGCATGAGGCGCGCAGTTTGGGAGCCGCGCGAGAGACAGAGGCGCGAGGCGGTCTTCTTCAGCCCGCAGCCTTCGAAGCTTTCAAGGAGCGCGCGCAGCTCATCGAGGCTCGCCGCGCTTCGCGCAAGCTCGCGGGCGCTCATCACGCCGTCCGACGTTTCGAGCGCGATCTGGGGCGGCGGCTGCGGCGGCGCAGCCCGCTCCAGGGGTTTGCGTCTTATCTCCGGCTCGGCTCGGCTCGCCAGAGGCGGCGGGCTCGGGGCGGCTCCCGGCTCGCGCGCGAACCAGTCCTGCGGCGCCTCGGCGATGGCTTCGTCCACGCCCATCGCCCGGTGCCATTCGAGCAAGACCAAAGCATTATCCTGAAGCGCGCCCATCGCGGGCACAATGCCACGCTGCGCGGATTAATCAAGTTGGCGAAACTGTGGGTTTAAATGTACACAAGACTTTCGCCGCATCGCGTCCGCAGCTGGGGGAAGAAGAAATGGAAGTCAATGGTGTAGCCACGTTGGACGAGATCGAGCTTCCAGAGCGGGAGACGATGGAGTTCGATGTCGTCATCGTCGGCGCGGGGCCTGCGGGGCTTTCGGCGGCCATTCGGCTGAAGCAGATCGCGGCGGCGAAGGGCGCCGAGATTTCGGTCGTGATCCTGGAAAAAGGCTCAGAGGTCGGCGCGCACATCCTCTCGGGCGCGGTCATCGATCCGGTCGGGCTCAACGCCTTGATCCCCGACTGGAAGGAAAAGGGCGCCCCCGTCAGCCAGCATGTGACGAAGGACACGTTCTATTATCTTGGCGAGCGCAATTCGACGAGCATCCCGCATTTCCTAACGCCGCCCTTAATGTCGAACAAGGGCAGTTACATCGTCAGCCTCGGCAACGTGGTGCGCTGGCTCGGCGAACAGGCCGAGGCGCTGGGCGTGGAGATTTATCCCGGCTTCCCCGCGGCGGAGGCGCTGAAAGACAGCGAAGGGCGCGTGATCGGCGTGGCGACCGGGGATCTCGGCGTCGCCCGCGACGGCAAGCCCAAGGAAGAATTCGTGCGCGGCATGGCGCTCCTCGGCAAGTACACGCTGATCGCTGAAGGGGCGCGCGGGTCGCTCGCAAAGAAGCTGATCCGCGATTTCAGCCTCGATACTGCGGGTCCGCAGAAATATGGCATCGGCTTGAAGGAACTCTGGCAGGTCAAGCCGGAGAAGCATAAGCCCGGCCTCGTTCAGCATACGATGGGCTGGCCGCTCGAAGACCGCACCGGCGGCGGCTCTTTCATGTATCACTATGGAGAGAACCTGGTCGCGCTCGGGTTCGTCGTGCATCTGAACTACGAGAACCCCTATACGAGCCCGTTCCACGAGTTTCAGCGCCTCAAGACGCACCCGCTCATCGCGGCCGTGCTGGACGGCGGCAAGCGCATTGGCTACGGCGCGCGCGCCATTGTCGAAGGCGGCTGGCAGGCTCTTCCGAAGCTTGCCTTCCCAGGCGGCGCGCTGCTTGGATGCAGCGCAGGCCTTGTGAACCTGCCGCGCATCAAGGGCTCGCACAACGCCATCCTGTCGGGCATAGCGGCCGCAGACGCCGCTTTCGCAGCGATCCAGGCCGGCCGGAGCGGCGACGAGCTTGTGGCCTATGAGGAGGAGGTAAGGAGAGGGCCGATCGGGCGCGATCTGAAACCCGTTCGCAACGTCAAGCCGTATTTGTCGAAATTTGGGACGGTCAAGGGGACGCTTCTCTCGGGTCTCGACATGTGGCTGAACACGCTCTCCCCTTCCCTGTCGCCGACGCTCAAGCACAACAAGCCCGACTATGCGTCGCTGAAGCCGGCGAAGGAGTGCAAGCCGATCCAATATCTGAAGCCGGACGGCAAGCTTACTTTCGATATCCCCTCCTCGCTGTTCCTTTCCGGAACCAACCACGAGGAAGACCAGCCGGTTCACCTTGTCCTCACCGACCCGGAGACGCCGGTCAGAGATAACCTGCCGGTCTATGCGGAGCCGGCGCAGCGCTATTGCCCGGCCGCGGTATACGAGGTTGTCACAAACGCCGAAGGCCAGCCGCGCTTTCAGATCAACGCGCAGAACTGCGTTCACTGCAAGACCTGCGACATCAAAGACCCCGCCCAGAACATCAACTGGCGGCCACCGGAAGGCGGCGGGGGCCCGAATTACTCCGGCATGTAGAAAACAGCCTCAAAGGCGCGCCGCCGTGAACGCAGACCGCCCTACGGCATGCGCCGGAGCGCGTGACGCGAAGTTGGGGCTGGCCCGACCGTTCCCTTCCGAGGTCTGCATTAAATCAACCGTCAGAGCATGCTGCTTATCGAAGCTTTTGCAGGCGCGTCACCCTGTGAAAAATTTACGATCGGCTAACGAACATTGGGTTCGTTTTGCAAAATAGGGTATAACCAAGCATATAGTAACTGCCCAGTGAGCGCAAGCCCTTGCGGGGCGCCAAGAAAATCAGCCTGAAGGCCGGCACCGTGCTTGGCAGGCGCAAGATGGCCAAGCACTTCGAATTGACCATCGCCGACGCCTCCTTCTCCTTCGCCCGCAACGAAGCCTCGATCCAACAGGAGGCCGCGCTTGACGGCTTTTATGTGCTGAGGACCAACGACCCCGCCGACAGGCTCGATGCGCCCGCCGTTGTCTCCACCTACAAAAGCCTCGCTCACGTCGAGCGCGCGTTTCGCTCCGTGAAAACCATGGACCTCGACGTCCGCCCCATCCACCATAGCCTGGCGGGGCGCGTGCGCGCCCATGTGTTCCTGTGCATGCTCGCCTATGATGGTCGTTATCCGGGCGTCAGGGACGCGGCGCCTCCTGAGCCGGGCCGCCATATGCTCGCCGAGCACGACATTGGCGTCCGCATGTCGAAGGGGCAAATCTCGCAGGCGACGCAATAGGGAGATCGCCCATTTCTGCGTTTTCGCTCGACCAATGCCAAGCACCGCCGCAACCTCTGGAAACAGATCCTGAAGCCAGTTGATGGCGCGCGCTCCTTTTACGCGCGCCATCGGGACGACCAGAACGCCGAGCATCGGCGGGTCTGTCTTTGCGATGATCACGTCGCTGCGCTGAGCGTCCAACGCCAGTTGGAATCCCGCCGAGATATAGAAAGTGAAGTAATCGAGCGTTCTGCCAAGGAGTTTCTCTCGGCCGAAGGCTGTTGTGGGAACCCTTGTTACGGCGACGCCTCTGACGGCCTCATGGAATGGGAGCGCCCGATCACCCTCATAGGTAAGCCGTGAGGCGATTATCTGGACGGCAGGCCCTTTGGCCACCAGCGCGAACGCCAGATCCGAGAGCATCTGGCTTGTCGCAGAATGATCGGGATAGAAGAGGCGATTGATGAATATGATGTTCAAAGGGTCACTCTTCTCGTAAGCGGTCTCGCGGCGCGATGCTCAATGGAGCGCTCGCACAGTGATATCTCGCTTCAGTCGCCGGGATCGTGCGGTGGTTCCTCCGCTCAGTTCTTGCGCCAGGTGAAGACCGAGCTTGCCGCGAAATTCCAGACTGCGCCGACGACGATCCCCGCAATGCCCGAAAGCCACCAGGCGTAATTGTGCGCGAACAACGCGTTGGCGATGCCGACATTCGAGGCCGCGCCGAGCGAACACACCAGATAGAAGCTGAACAGGCCGCCAAGAACCGGCCAAAAGCCCTTCAAGCGCTTGTCCCGGTAAGTCAGCATGTTGTTCAGGAAGAAATTGAACGTCATGGCGATGACGGCCGCAACGCTTTGCGCGACGATGAAGGATGCGCTCATCGCTTTCAAGAGTGCGGCCAGCACGCCCATATGCACGAAGACGCCGAGGCCGCCGATCGCCATGAACAGGACGAAGCGGACGGGCATCCATTTTCCGAACATCTTGTCGAGCAACAACATCAGGTATTCAAGCGACACCAGAGCATCGAGTTTGCTTTCCCCGTGCCGCCGCATACGGAAGACATAAGGAAACTCCTTGATGCGCGGCGGCTTCGGCGCGGAAGCTATGATGTCGAGGAGGATTTTGTAGCCCTGCAGGGACAACTGGCGCAGCGATGCTTCAAAGGCCTCGCGGCGGATCATGAAGAAGCCGCTCATCGGGTCGGTCAAATTCGCTTTCACCACCAGGGCCGATAGCCGCGTCGCCGCCCAACTGATAGTCTGTCGACGACTATCCCAGTCGCCGACGCCGCCGTCGCCGGCGTAACGCGTGCCGACTGCGAGGTCGCATTCCCCGCTGCGAAGGGATTGAAGCATCTGCTTCAAAAGTCGTTCGTCATGTTGCATATCCGCGTCTATGACCGCGACGTAGGGCGTTGAGGTGCTCAAGATCCCCTCCACCACGGCCGAGGAAAGCCCACGCCGTCCGATCCGGCGGAGGATGCGCACCCTTGGATCGGCAGCGCACCGCTCCATGATGGCTGCGGCGGTCCCATCCTTTGAGTTGTCGTCCACAAACACGACCTCCCAGGCGACGCCTGTCATGGTCTCTTCAATTTTCTCAAGCAGCGGATCGATGTTGGCGCGTTCGTTGAAGGTCGGCACGATAATCGCCAGTTCCCGCGTCGCGCGTTCGGCGGGCAATACACTCAAGATCGCCCTATCCTTAATCGCATGAAGAGACATGTTTGATTCCTCAATTCTTGCTTCCTTTTTCCTCTGCTGAGAACCTTACAATTTCTGAGCAGGGTCGCCACCCACCACTGCCGCGGCCGAAACGCCGCATCGCTTCCATTGTCAGCAGCCGATCGCACATGTCACTGTTTCGAATGAAGAAAGCAATGATGAAACGCTCGCTTTGTGCGAGTTCCGTCGCGATGAGGCTCATGAGTTGGGCGGAGCGAAAAGCTGCGGTTGCCGCCGACTAAGGGGAAAATCACCTTGCAGGTCATGCAAAGGCGTTCGCGACCTTTGGCGCGTCTGTCATTGCTACAAGGACACGCGTTGGCGACGACGTGGCTCACCGAGTGCGACTGCCCGGAAGCGGCTTGACTTCGTGAAGCGCCTGACGTCATAAGCTCACAGGAAACGTCATGCAAAATTATGTCGTCAGGCCAAAAGTAGGTAGTTTTATCTTGCTGTTATAGCATGTTGGGGTAACAGGGACAAAACTCCGGGCGCTGGAATGAGGATTGCTCGACTGCCGGCAGCATAATCCCATGAGCCCACATCTTGGGTTGATCGGCGGCTCGGGCCGTGGCGTAGGCTTGACCAGGAAATGGTCGATTAAATCCCTGACAATGCCAATTGCTTCGTAAGCAGCCGAATCGCCGCTTCTGATCGCGGCGTGGATATTGGCGACCTTCGCGCGATAACGCTCCGCCGCTTGCGGATGGAGCTCAATGGCGTCAAGTGTAGTTCGCCGGGCAAAATGGCCGCAAACAGCCTATCCGGCGAAAACGAAGCGTTGCAAGCCCGGGCCGAAACATTCAAGCCTGCGCCCGCTTATCGTGACGCAATCTTTCTTCCCCGCCCTGTGCGATCCTTAGCTTGAAACGCTGGATTTTTCCCGTTGCGGTTTTGGGGAGTTCGTCGATGACCTCGACCCAGCGCGGGTATTTCCATTTGCCGATTTTGTCTTTCACATGCTCCTTCAGGGCTTCCGCAACGCCCTCATTGTTCAGCCCATTCTTGAGGACCACGTAAGCCTTCGGTTTTTCGAGGCCATCCTCATCCCGCGAAGGCACAACAGCAGCTTCCAAAACCGATGGGTGCGAAATCAGCGCCTGCTCGACTTCGAACGGCGCCACCCAGATGCCGCTCACCTTGAAAATATCGTCGGTGCGGCCGCAGTATACCAGCCGGCCGTCTTCGCGGAGCAGATACTTATCGCCGGTGCGCGTCCACAAACCTTCGAATGTCGTGCGGGACTGCTCGCGCTTGTTCCAATAGTCCGCCGCGGCAGAGCCGCCGTTCACAAGCAACTCTCCGACGCCGCCGGGGCTGACGGGATTTCCTCCCTCGTCGACCAGCCGAAGCTCGTAGCCGGGGACAGCCGTACCGGACGTGCCGAGCACGACATCGCCCGGCCGGTTGGAGAGGAAAATGTGCAAAAGCTCCGTCGAGCCCACGCCATCCAGGATATCGATCCCGAAAATCTTCGCCCAACGCGCGCCCACCTCGGCCGGAAGCGCCTCGCCTGCGGAAATGCAGCGCCTCAGCCGGCCGGTGCCCTCCGGGCGTTTGCCTTCGAGCGCGGCCGCCATCGCGGCGTAGAGCGTCGGGACGGCGCAGAAAACCGTCGGGCATGTCTCCCGGATGACCGACGTCACGCTTTCGGCTGTTGGGCGGCCGGCAAGGAGGATTGTCGTCGCTCCGACCGACATCGGGAACGTCATGGCGTTGCCGAGACCAAAGGCGAAAAACATCTTCGCCGCCGAGAACACGATATCGCCCTGCTGAATGCCGAGAACCTGACGCCCGTAGGTGTCCGCGGTAAATTGGAGGCTTCCGTGCACATGCCGTACGCCTTTCGGCGTGCCTGTCGAGCCGGAGGAATAAAGCCAGAATGCGCACTCGTCGGGGCTGGCGGCAATCGTCTCGCGCCTTTCCGACGCGGCCAACTCCGCGCTGAAGTCCAAGGTTTGCGCGTTAATGCGGCCTGCTCTTGCGCCGGGTCCGGGCAGCGCCGAGCCATTGCGCGCGTCCGCCGCGATCACAAAAATCGCCTTCAGGTAGGGGTGTCCGCCGAGAAGCGGCTCGATCGCGGGAAAGAGCTGGCTCGATACGAACAGCGCACGCGCCCGGCAGTCCATCAGGATCGCCTTGTACGCATCGGCGGAAAGGAGCGTGTTGAGGGGTATAGGAATAACGCCCGCTTTCAGGCTGCCCCAGAAAATGACGGGAAACTCGATCTGATCCAGAACCAGCATGGCGGCCCGGTCTTCCGGCCGCAGGCCGTGACGCTCGTAAAGCGCAGGCATCCGATCCGATTGCAGCGCAAGATCTTCATAAGTGAGAGTACGGCCGGCCGATCTCGCTTCGACGAAAGCTGCTTTTTCTGCAGCCCCGCCCGATCGATGGCGGTCCACAAAATAGCTCGCGGCGTTCCCGCTGGTCCTTGGCACTGGTCTCCCCCGGTTGCGGCCCTTATCGTTCTAGGCGCTTATTGGCCGGTGAGTTCAATCGCTCCTTCTGGCAGGAGATAAAGGACGTAGGCCTCTCCTCCGGTAATCGTTGGGTGATGGCTGGAGCCCGGCGGATAGACGTACCAGCCCTTGGGCTTGCCATCGAACCGTGGCTCGCCGCTGATTGGCATGATGGCGCCAATTTCACCGGTTGTGTGGACATGATGCGGCCCCGCGATATCCTTATGCGGACCACGTCCACGCTGAAGCGGCCGGCCTCTTTGCCTGGCTTAACGGCCCTGCAAAATTTGATGCCGCCCGCCTCGCGGTTCAGCAGCCAGCCCTCTTTTTCGCCTTCCGGGCACAACGCGGATAAGTGCGAGAACTGGTCGCCGTTCGCAGGAAATCGGTCGTTCAGCCATGCCTCCAGGCGAGCGTCGAGTTCGCGCTCCTCGACCTCACGCGCGACTGCCGAAACGATTTCAAAAAACTCCGATTGTCTCGCCATAGCGCTGCCTCATCCGCTGTTTGGACGACGATATGAATTCATAATGCTGCATAATGCAAAAACAAGTAGATTTATATAAGAATGCAATCTGCGCCGGCGTGGCCTCTATAGCCAGTCTAAACCGAACTTCCTGCCGTGGGTCTGAAGTTTCCCCTGAAAACTCAATCGCTTGTGATTAGAACAGTTGGCGCGGCGGTGTCGGTGTCTACGCCGCGTTTGTCGCGGCAAGATCGAGGGCTTGCCGCTGCTTTCCCGCGAAGCGATGCTGAAGCTGTCGCACACCTTTCCCACCTACGGTGCCGGCGTTTTGCATCGCCGGTGTCGCAATCGAACGCGGATGGCGAAACCTGGCAGCCGATAGTGACAATGAGCAGGCCCAAGCTCACTTCAGTGTGCCGGGTTTGCCGCCGCAGCTATGGCCGAGCCAGCGGGCAGGTCACGCCCTCAAAACTCGACGAGGTGAGATCGCAAAGCACGAGCCCGCCCTCCATGAGATGTCGCTTGGCGAGACGTTTCTCGATCTCGTCCCGGCTCTCGATCAGCTTATCGGGTCAAGTGCGTGTTACAAAATTACTTTCTCTCATTCGCTTCAACCGAGGCGCATGTGAGATATCCAGGCTAAATCCTCGCGTTGCTCTCCAGTCAGTTCGCATCCATCTTCAGGGCGGCGATAAAGGCCTCCTGCGGGATCTCAACGCGGCCGAACTGCCGCATCTTCTTCTTGCCTTCCTTCTGCTTGTCCAGGAGCTTGCGCTTTCGGGTGATGTCGCCGCCATAGCATTTCGCGGTGACGTCCTTGCGAAGCGCTGAAAGCGTCTCGCGCGCAATGACCTTGCCGCCGATAGCAGCCTGGATCGGAATCTTGAAAAGGTGCCGGGGGATCAGTTCCTTCAGTTTTTCGCACATCATGCGTCCGCGCATCTCCGCGCGCCCACGGTGGACGATCATGGAAAGGGCGTCCACAGGCTCGTCATTGACGAGGACGGACATTTTCACAAGGTCGCCCGGCTCGTAGCCTGTGATGGTATAGTCGAAGCTCGCATAGCCGCGGCTGATGGACTTCAGCCGGTCATAAAAGTCGAACACCACCTCGTTCAGCGGCAGGTCGTAGACGACCATGGCGCGGCCGCCTGCATAGGTCAGCTCTTTCTGCCGCCCGCGGCGATCCTCGCAGAGCTTCAAGACGGCGCCGAGATGCTCGTCGGGCACGAAGATCGTGGCCTTGATCCAAGGCTCCTCCATGCGGTCGATCTTCACCACATCTGGCATATCAGCGGGGTTGTGCATCTCGATCTTCTGCCCGTCCGTCATAAAGAGATGATAGATCACGCTCGGAGCGGTGGTGATGAGGTCGATGTTGAACTCGCGCTCCAGGCGCTCGCGGACGATTTCGAGGTGAAGCAGACCAAGAAAGCCGCAGCGGAAGCCGAAACCAAGCGCGGCGCTCGTCTCCATCTCGTATTGGAAGCTTGCATCATTGAGGCGAAGCTTCGACATGGCGTCGCGCAAGTCCTCGAACTGGGAGGCGTCCACCGGGAACAGCCCGCAAAACACCACGGGCTGCACGGGCTTGAACCCAGGAAGCGCCTGCGCGGCCGGGCGCTTGTCCTCGGTGACCGTATCGCCGACGCGCGTGTCGGCGACCTCCTTGATGGCCGCGGTGAAGAAGCCGACCTCGCCAGGCCCGAGCACGTCAAGCATTTCCTGCTTTGGCCGGAAGATACCGACCCGGTCGATGGGATGCATCGCGCCGGTGGACATCAGCTTGATGCGCATGCCCTTTTTCAGAAGGCCATCCACCACACGCACCAACACCACGACGCCGAGATAGGGATCGTACCAGCTATCGATCAGCATCGCTTTGAGCGGCGCCTGCGCATCGCCCTTCGGCGGCGGCAGGCGATGCACGATCGCCTCCAGCACCTGATCGACGTTGAGGCCCGTTTTGGCGGAAATCTCCACAGCATCATGCGCGTCGAGGCCGATAACGTCCTCGATCTGCTGTTTGACGCGGTCAGGCTCGGCGGCGGGGAGGTCAATCTTGTTGAGGACCGGCACGATCTCGTGATTGTTGTCGAGCGCCTTGTAAACATTGGCGAGCGTCTGCGCTTCGACGCCTTGGCTCGAATCGACAACAAGCAGAGAGCCCTCGCACGCGGCTAGGCTCCGGCTCACCTCATAGCCAAAATCCACGTGCCCCGGCGTGTCCATCAGGTTCAGCTGATAAAGCGCGCCATCCTTCGCGCGATAATCGAGCCGGACCGTCTGCGCCTTGATCGTGATCCCGCGCTCTTTCTCGATCTCCATGCTGTCGAGAACCTGAGCCTGGCCCGCCATTTCGCGGTCGGACATGCCGCCGCAAAGCTGGATGAGCCGATCCGCGAGCGTCGATTTGCCGTGATCGATATGCGCGACGATCGAGAAATTTCGGATATGCGCGAGCGGCGTCACGCCTTTCAAGGCGGGCTCACGCGGGGCGGCGTCTTCAGTGGTCGGGACAGTGGTCATGTCGCCTTACATAATGGAAAACAGGACCGCCTGGAAGCGCCGCGCTCTCTTATGGCGCAGCCCCTGCCAAAACCGGTCTATGCCAGATTCAATTCCTCCTCGCAGAGGACCTGTTTTTACGCCGGCGCCGCAGCGAGCGCGAGCCTATTCGCAATAGCGTCGAGCGCGGCTTCCGCCGCTGCGCCGTCGGGGCCGCCTGCCTGAGCCATGTCGGCTCTTCCGCCGCCGCCCTGGCCACCGAGCGCCGCCGCTCCCGCCTTGACCAGATCCACTGCGCTATATTTTGCAGTCAAATCATCGGTGACGCCAACGACGAGCCCGGCTTTTCCTTCCTCGGTTACGCCGACAATGGCGACAATGCCAGACTTGATCTGCCGTTTGCCGTCGTCCACGAGGCTGCGGAGATCTTTCGGCTGGATGCCGTGGACTGTCCGACCGAGCATCGTCACGTCTCCCACGGTGCGGACCGGACTTTCGGGCGCCGCGTGCCCGTTTCCGCCTGCGCCCAGGGCGATCTTCTTCTTTGCTTCCGACAACTCGCGCTCAAGCTTCTTGCGCTCTTCGAGAAGGGCCGCAAGCCGGTTCGGAACCTCGGACGGCTGGACGCGAAGGAGGTCGGCGGCCTGCCGAAGCGCCGTGTCCTGCGTCGCAAGATAGGTGCGCGCCGCATTGGCCGTCAGCGCCTCGATGCGCCTGACGCCGGCCGCCACGGCGCCCTCCTGAACGACCTTGACAAGTCCTATTTCACCGGTTGCGCGGACATGCGTGCCGCCGCAAAGTTCCGTGGAGAAGATGCGTCCGCCTTTGTCGTCGTGGCTCGCCTCGCCCATGGAAACAACGCGGACTTCCTCTCCGTATTTCTCGCCGAAAAGCGCCATCGCGCCCGCTGCGATCGCATCGTCAACCGCCATCAGGCGCGTCACCACCGGGCTGTCTCGAAGAATGACGGCGTTGGCCAAGTCTTCGACCGCAGCGAGTTCTTCCTTTGAGAGCGGCTTCGGATGGGAGAAGTCGAAGCGCAGCTTCTCGGGATCGACGAGCGAGCCCTTTTGCGTGACGTGCGTGCCGAGCGTTTCGCGCAGCGCCTCATGCAGAAGATGTGTCGCCGAATGATTGGCCCGAATGGCTGTGCGCCGCGCCCCGTTTACGTGAAGCTCGACGGCGTCGCCGACTTTCAACGGGCCTTTCTGGACGACGCCGACATGGGCGAAGATTTTTCCGAGCTTCTTCTGCGTTTCCGTGACATCGAAATGCACGCCCTTCGGGGCCATGATCACGCCATGGTCGCCCACCTGTCCGCCCGACTCGCCATAAAATGGCGTCTGGTTGAGGATGACGACGCCCTGATCGCCACTCTTGAATTGCTCGACGAGCTTTCCGTCTTTTACCAAAGCCAGCACTTCGCCTTCGGCCGTCTCGGTTGCATAGCCGAGAAACTCCGTCGGGCCGACCTGGTCCAGAAGATCGAACCAAAGCCTGTCCGTGGCAGCCTCGCCGGAGCCTGCCCAGGCCTTGCGTGCATCCGCCTTCTGCTGCGCCATCGCGGCGTTGAACTGCTCGACGTCGACCTCGACGTTGCGGGCTTTCAGTGCGTCCTGCGTAAGGTCGAGCGGAAAACCGTAGGTGTCGTAGAGCTTGAAGGCGACATCGCCCGACAACGTATCGCCCGCCTTCAGCGCGCCTGACGCCTCGTCAAGAAGGATCAGCCCGCGCGCCAGCGTTCTGCGGAACCGAATTTCCTCAATCTTCAAAGTCTCGCCGATGAGGGACTGGCCACGGTGAAGTTCGGGGTAGGTCTGCCCCATCTCATGGACGAGGACCGGGAGAAGGCGATAAAGAAGCGGCTCCTCCGCGCCGAGCAGGTGCGCGTGGCGCATCGCGCGCCGCATGATGCGGCGCAGGACATAGCCGCGGCCCTCGTTCGAAGGGAGCACGCCGTCCGCGATGAGAAAGCTCGACGCTCTCAGATGATCGGCGATTACGCGATGGCTGGGCAGCGCCGCGCCCTCGGCCGGGACGCCGGTCGCCTCGACCGATGCCCTGATGATCGCCTGAAAAAGGTCCGTGTCGTAGTTGTTGTGGACGCCCTGGAGCACGGCTGCGATACGCTCCAGCCCCATGCCGGTGTCGATCGACGGCTTCGGCAGAGGTTGACGCTCGGTCTTGGAAATCTGCTCGTACTGCATGAATACGAGGTTCCAGATTTCGACGAAGCGATCGCCATCCGCGTCTTCGCTGCCGGGAGGGCCGCCGGGAATATTGGGCCCATGATCGTAGAATATTTCCGAGCACGGACCGCAAGGGCCGGTTTCGCCCATGGACCAGAAATTGTCCGAGGTCGGGATGCGGATGATTCGGTCTTCCGGCAGACCGGCAATCTTGCGCCAGAGCGTGAAAGCCTCGTCGTCCTCTGAAAACACCGTGACGAGGAGGCGCTTTTTATCGAGGCCGTATTCCTTGGTGACAAGCTTCCAGGCAAGCTCGATCGCCAGATCCTTGAAATAGTCGCCAAAAGAAAAGTTGCCGAGCATTTCGAAGAAGGTGTGATGGCGCGCCGTGTACCCGACATTGTCGAGATCGTTATGCTTGCCCCCCGCGCGCACGCATTTCTGGGCGCTTACGGCGCGCGTGAACGGCAGCGTCTCCATCCCGGTGAATACGTTCTTGAATTGCACCATGCCTGCGTTGGTGAACATCAACGTGGGATCGTTGCGCGGCACGAGCGGGCTTGACGGCGCGTGTTCGTGGCCGTTCTTGCGAAAGAAATCGACGAAGGTCCCGCGGATATCGTTGAGGGTGCTCATAACTAATTTCATTTCCAGTGAGCTAGCGCGGCCTTCAATGTGGGCGATGAGACTGGCCGCGCCAGTGATAAAGCATATCGGCTATGTTGAGCGATACAGCAATTTCTCGTTACAGAGCAAGCAACCCACAGCTATCAAGAGCGCGCCTAAGCCCGAATAAGTTTGACTTGGTTTACGTCCTTGAAAGCTACCGGCGACCGCCCTTCCGTCCCGACACAGCTTCCTCAGGCTCGGCCATCTCCCCATCGCCCCCATCTTCGTCGGCGTCGGTTCCGTCAAGGATGCGCGTTGCGATAAGGCCGGCATTCGCCCTGATTTCGCGCTCGATGGCGTCGGCGACCTGCGGGTTGTTCTTCAGATAGAGTTTTGCGTTCTCGCGGCCCTGCCCGATGCGCTGACTGTCATGGGAGTACCAGGAGCCCGATTTCTCGACGATGTTGGCCTTTACGCCAAGGTCGACCAATTCGCCCGTCTTCGAGATGCCCTCGCCATACATGATGTCGAATTCGACCTGCTTGAAGGGAGGCGCGACCTTGTTCTTGACGACTTTGACGCGGGTCTGGTTGCCGACGACCTCGTCGCGTTCCTTGATCTGCCCGATGCGACGGATGTCGAGGCGCACGGAGGAGTAGAATTTAAGCGCGTTCCCGCCCGTCGTCGTTTCCGGGTTGCCGAACATCACCCCGATCTTCATACGGATCTGGTTGATGAAGATGACGAGGCATCTCGATTTGGAGATGGAGCCTGTGAGCTTGCGCAGCGCCTGACTCATGAGACGGGCCTGCATGCCGGGCAGCACGTCGCCCATCTCGCCCTCGATCTCGGCCTTCGGCGTGAGCGCCGCCACCGAGTTCGACCACGATTACGTCGATCGCGCCAGAGCGAACCAACGTATCGGTGATTTCAAGCGCCTGCTCGCCTGTATCCGGCTGTGAAATGATGAGTTCTTCCAGATCGACCCCGAGCTTTCTCGCATAAACGGGATCCATCGCGTGCTCGGCATCCACAAAACCGCACGCGCCGCCCTTTTTCTGCGCCTCGGCGATAACGTGGAGGGCAAGCGTCGTCTTGCCGGACGATTCCGGGCCGAAAATTTCAATGACGCGTCCGCGCGGCAGCCCGCCAATGCCGAGAGCGATGTCGAGGCCCAGCGATCCTGTTGAAATGGCTTCCACCTCGACGGGCTTCTCGTTCTTGCCAAGCCGCATGACGGAGCCTTTGCCGAAATTCCGCTCGATCTGGCTCAGCGCGGCCTCGAGGGCTTTTTGCTTGTCCATGATGGTAAAATTCCCTTCGATCACGCGGAATGGCGTTTCAGTCATAAATTGTTGTCCTTTGTTATTCCATAGGGACCATGGACTTGCAAACGACACTAGATGTACACTGTTTGTTCTTGTGCGCAAGTGCAAAGATGCAACTTTAGGCACCTTTTAAATAAGAGCACGCGCGCCGATCGTCCATGCTCCCGGCGCGCTAAGTTTTTCCCGCGTTTTCAGGCGGACGCCGCTTTCACGGTCTCGGCGAGCTTCTTCAGCGTGAAGGGCTTCGGCAAGAAGACGAAGTTTTCGTCGGCGCTCAAATTCTTGCGGAACGCTTCCTCCGCATAACCGGACATGAAAATGATGCGGATGTTCGGGTTGCGCTGACGCAGGTGGCGCAGAAGCGTGGGGCCGTCCATCTCGGGCATGACGACGTCGCTGACGACGAGATCGACATTGCCATGTTCGCGGTCCATCACTTCCAGCGCTTCGACGCCGCTGGCGGCTTCGAGCACTTTGTAGCCGCGCGTTGCAAGCGCGCGCGACGCGAAGGAGCGCACGGCGTCCTCGTCCTCGACCAGAAGAACCGTGCCCTGGCCTGTCAAATCCACGATCTTGTCAGGCGCTTCGGCCTTGCTTTCCAGCGCCTTGAGGTCCTGTTCCGTTTCCACATGGCGCGGGAGGAAGATGCGGAAGGAGGTTCCCCTGCCGATCTCGCTGTCGACAAGGATATTTCCGCCTGTCTGCTTCACGATGCCATAAACGGTGGAGAGGCCGAGCCCCGTGCCTTTGCCCACTTCCTTTGTCGAGAAAAACGGATCGAAGATCTTTTCGAGGTGCTCCGGCTTGATGCCGGTTCCGGAATCGCGCACTTCGCACAGGACATATTCCCCCCGGTCGAGCCCGCGGTCCTTCAGCGCGAGCAATTCGCGCTCGCTGAAGTTCTCCGTCGCGATCAAGATTTCGCCGCCGTCCGGCATCGCGTCGCGCGCGTTCACGGCGAGGTTCATGACCACCTGGAAGAGTTGCCCCTCGTCGGCCTTCACGAACCAGAGATCGCGGCCGTGCTGAATCCTGGCCTTGACCTTCTCGCCCAGCGTCCGGCCCATGGTCGCCTGGAATTCCTCGATCACGTCCGTGATTCTCACGACGGCCGGACGCAAGGTCTGCTTGCGGGAGTAGGCGAGGATCTGCTTGACGAGTTCGGCGGCCCGCGTGGCGTTGTTCTTGATGTTCATCAAGTCTTTGAAGGCCGGGTCGGAGGCGCGGAAGCGACGCAGAAGGAGGTCTGAAAAGCCGATGATCGCCGTTAGAAGGTTGTTGAAATCGTGCGCGATGCCGCCTGCAAGCTCGCCGACCGCCTGAAGCTTCTGGCCTTGCACGGCCTGCTCGTCGATGACCGCAGGCGCCGCGCCGGTCTCAACCGCCGTGACGATCAGATTGTTGTCGTTCGAGGCGGGGAAGACGACGATGCGCACGCGCTTGTTGAGCGATCCCCGAAGAACAGCCTGGATTTCCGTAGGCCCCGAAGCCGCGAGCCCTTTCACGGAAAGCGCGGCGATCTTGTCGCGCACATTCTGCGCCGAGGTCTCGGCCACGAGCGATGCCAGAGACTTGCTTCCGAACTCGACGACGGCGGGCGGCCCTTCTTCCGAAGCTCCGCTGAAAAGGCGGCGGAATTCACCGTTCGCCGCCTGGACGATTCCCTTGGCGCTGGTGAACGCCATGGCTGTCGGCGCACGTGCAAGAAGCGTTTCGAAGGTCTCTTCAAGGTTTCCTGCAGTGGGATCCGCGGGCGTGACGATCCAGGTTTGCCGTTCGTTGATGTCCGCTCCGAGATGCAGTAAGGCCGAGCGGGCATAGCCGCTTGCGCTGATGATCTGCACCGGGATGGCGCTGCCGGCCTTTGCGATCATGTCCCGGAGCCGCGCGCGAGTAAGCGGGTTTCCCCGCCGGGTGCGGAAAAACGACCACGCCTGCTTGCCGGCGGGCTCGCACCCCGCCAGCTTCTCGAAGCCCCTGTTCGCGCCAAGCACCGTCAGGTCTTTGCCGACCGAAAGAGCCGGGACCGGGAGCATGTCGAGACCGCCCTTCGGCTTCTCGCCCGGGGCGGTCTTCTTCGCGTTTTCGATCTGCCATATGAGGAGCGAAGAGCGTTTTCCAGCCTCCGTGAAGGACGAAACCCTAATGAGAACCGGATCGGCGCTCTCGGAAGTCCGAAGACGAAGGATTTCCGCATGATCTTTGCCCGCGCGCCCTGCCGCGAAAAGGCGGAAAATGGCCGCCGCGGTTTCCGGGTCGCGCTCGCCAAGCCGCGAAAGATCGTGATGGTCGCCAAGGCCGACCGCATTCAAAAAAGCGTCGTTGCTCCACTCGATTAGGCCCCTGCCGTTGCTCACCGCGACAGCGCCCGGCAGTGCGGTGAAAAGTCGGCGAATGCGCTCGTCCGATTCGCCTTCCGGCGTGAGAGTGAGATGTCCCGCCGCGAACAAAACAGAAGCCGCCGCGCCAAGACCGGCAAGCAACGCTAGCGCAACCTGCCCGTATCCTGCGCCGGAAAGCGCAATAGCGCCAGCCGCGCCAAGCCCGAACGCCACACTATTCCAATGCGGACTCCAGTGCGCGAAGGCCATCGACCGCTCCGCCATTTCTCAGATACCTCTTTAATTTGGGCCCCGACTATGGAACGATTCGCCTTGTGCCGGCGCCACCGGTTGTAAAGCGATCTCGGCATTGGAAAAGTTAAAAATCTCTTGCGCTGAGGCTTGCGGTCGCATCTTCTGCCCGAAGCAACGACATTTTGTCGTCGCCCGGCGTGGTTGGGGGCGCTGGACATTGACATAAAGGGGGGATCGAATGGGCTCCGCAGGCCTTTTCATTGCCGGGATCGTTATTCTTGCATCGATCGCTGCTGGCGTCGCCTACTATCTGCTCAATCAGCGAAACGGAAACGGAGACACGGCGCGGTTGTTTGCGCCGCGTTCGCGGAGGCTGGCCTTTATCGAACGGACCGCGCTCGATGGCGGCCGGAAGCTTCTTCTTGTCCGGCGAGATGACACGGAGCACCTTATCCTCATAGGGGGGGCGATCGATCTCGTTGTCGAATTGGGCATACGCTCTGAGGCCGCCGCGAATGCTTTCGCTAAGCAAGCCAACTCGGCGCCTGCCTCGGCCATGCCTTCAGTTTGGCCGCTGGCTGATTCCTTGTCCGACGTTCAGCCAGCTGTGGCGCCTGAGCCACATTTGTCGGTTTTCCGCAAGCCAAAGGACGGAGACAGAATGCCTGTTATCGCCCCCAGGCGGGAAGCAAAAGCAGCGGAATAGGACAGCTCAAGATCTTGAATCGTTTAGAGTACGAGGATCGCTCCGCTTAAAGTCAGGCTAGGCGGGCTTCTTCGCGATCGCGTTTTCGCCCATGGGTGTGGGCGTTTGTCTCTTCTTTCCCCGTTGCGCTTCGGATAAATTGCTTGACACAGAGATGTAAGCTGAGGTCCGGGGCAAAGCGTTTATGTCGATCTGGGGGAAGCTGACGGGCGCGGCCGCAGGGCTTGCCGTTGGGGGGCCGATAGGGGCGCTTATCGGCGGCATGGCCGGCCATATCGCCATCGATCATCTGGCAGGTTCGCACTCCAATCACGATAAGCAGGTCGCTTTCACGGTCGGCGTCATCGCGCTCGGGGCGAAGATGGCTAAGGCCGACGGCGTCGTGACGAAGGATGAGATCGCGGCCTTCAAGGACGTATTCAAAATTCCAAAAGGCAAAGAGCATAACGTCGCCCGCATTTTCAATCTCGCAAAACAGGATGTTGCCGGCTTCGAGATATACGCCCGGCAACTCCACCGGCTGTTCCGTAAGGACCGGAATGTGCTGGCCGATGTGATGGATGGGCTGTTCCACATTGCGGTCGCCGATGGACGTCTCCTGCCGAGCGAGGACAAGTTTCTGTCCGAGGTCGCCAAAGAGTTCGGGTTCAGCGATGCGGACTATCTGAGCATCAGAAGCCGCCATTGGCGAAGCGAGTTCTACGATCCGTATGATGTCCTAGACGTGTCGCCGCTTGCGTCAGATGCAGAGATCAAGACGGCGTATTACAAGCTCGTCGCCGAGAACCATCCGGACAGGCTCATCGCGCGAGGCGTCCCGACGGAGTTCGTCGAGATCGCGACGAAGAAACTCGCGGCGATCAACGCGGCCTACGAAGAGATAAGGCGCTCCCGGCCAAAGTTTGTGGCTCACGCATGACCTGAGGGCGGGTTGTCAGCCTCGCGTTTTTTGAAGCCTTTATTAACCCTGGATCGCCGGAGCCTGTTAACTGGGCGTGGGTGCCGCATTGTTTATATTTTTTCCTTTTTTCTTCAATGTCTTAGCTGAAAGCCCCCCTGCGCGGAGAGGCTTTCGGCACCTCCGGGCAAGGCATGCGGACGCCGAGGCCAACCGCCCGCCAATCGCCATAGTCCCACAAAATCCCGCCAGCCGAAGGCGAGACCCCCTGTTTTACGAAACAATCCCAATCTCAGCCCTTTTTTTACCCTGGCAGGGCGCTGACCGCTGTCGCATCGCTGGCCCGCGCGGGACGCCGCGCAAACCCCGCCGTCGCGGATCCAACACGCCTCAGCCACGACGCCGCGGCGCCGACAGGACGAACCGATTCTCTTGCGCCTGTTCTTAGCGTCAGCCCCATGACGCCGCCCGCGCAACACGCTCCAATACACATCCCGGCGCCCGCGCGCCCTCACCCGGACGACGCTCCATGGCGTCGCGCGAGGTCGGCGCGCTTGAGCTTGCCGTTCGAGGTGCGAGGCAGGCTTTCGACGATGGCATACTCTTTCGGGCGCTTGTAAGCGGCAAGCGTCGCGGCCGCGAAGGAGGCAAGCTCGGCGGCGATCCCGCTCCTCGTCTTGTCGCGGGGGACGACGAAAGCCGCGATGATGGAGACGCCGTCGCGGACGGCGACCTCGGCGACGGCCACTTCGGCGACAGCGGGATGTTTCGCAAGCTCCTCTTCGACCTCGGCCGGAGACACGCGAAAGCCGCCCGCATTCATGAGTTCGTTGCGCCGGCCGAGATGGGTCACATACCCGTCCTCGTCCATGACGCCCGCGTCGCCGCCGATGAACCACTGCCCGCGATAAACGTCCGCCTCCTCCCTGGGCCTCTTCCAATAGCCGAGCATGAGGCCCGGATCGGTCCGGTGAACGGCGATCAGCCCTCGCGACCCTGCGGCGAGCGGCTCCCCACCGCCCGTGTCGTTCAGGATCGCCACGCAGCGGCCGGGTTGCGGCCGACCCACCGCCCCCGGCTTTCTCGGAACGCTGGGCGCGCTCGAAAGGTAGGTCGAAATCTCGCTCTGGCCGAGCGCCTCGTAAAGGGGCGTCCCCACCCTGCCCTTCCACTCGTCCGCGACGGCGTTCGGCAGCGCCTCTCCCGCTGTGAGCCCGTGACGCAGGGCGCGCAGGCTCGCCCGGTGCGGATCGCCATATTTCAGGATTTGCCGGTAGACCCCAGGCACAGCCGCGAAGATGGTGACATCGAAAGCCTGCATCAGGCGCGGCCACAGCGCCGGGTCCTTCTCGCCGGTGTAGACGATGGCGGTTGCGCCGTTGGCCCAAGGGTCGGTCAAGCCCGTCCCCACGGTGTAGGTCCAGTTGAAGCTGCCGGCGTGCATGAGGCGGTCGGCGGGAGCTATGCCATACCAGCCCCGATACATGGGCCGCCGCCCCCAGGCGCTGCGGTGAGCGTGCAGCACGCCTTTTGGGCTGGCGGTCGTGCCCGATGTGTAGATCAGGAAAGAAGGGTCATCAGCAGCCGTCTCAGCATAGCGGGCGAGCGGCCCGGATTCGAGGGCGGCTGCGAACGCCTTCCTGGAAATGATGATAAGGCCGGGCGGGAAGGAGCCATGCGGCAGGCTGTCGTCGAGGATGATGGCCGAGGCTTCGGCGTCTTCCAGCATGAAGGACAGTTCGCGCTCGGTGAGGTCGGGCGAGGCCGGCACAGGAATGAAACCGCCCGCGATCGCCCCGAAAAAGGCGACGGCGTAGGCGGTGCGATTGCGCAGGCGGATGAGAATGCGCTCGCCCCGCTTCAGGCCGTACGCAGCGCCGAACGCATACGCGGCCCTCAGCGCCGCCTGCTCGACGGCGCCATAGCTCCAGGTCTCGGTCTCGCACCCGGCCGGATCGTGAGCCACAAGCAAAGCCGGTTTGTCGGCTGCCGCGCCTGCGGCGTTCAGGCAATAGCGCGTCAGGTTGAACGCCCCTGGCGGAAGCTCACCCCGATAGCCAAGCCTAACGTTGCTCACGGCCTTGCCCTGCCGCTTGTGATGCGGCGCTTTTCGCTGCGTCCATCCACCATGTCTCGATCCTTGCGCCGTAGAGCGTGGAGAGCGGCGGCTGCCTGAGGAAAGACCACGCCGCGATCCACTGTTTCGGAGCATGATACAAGGGAATGCCATAACGGCCCGAGAGCAAAATCCGATCGAGCGCCCGCACGGCGGAGACGAACTCGGCCCGCGTTTTCGCCGCCAGCATGGCCGCGATCATCGCGTCGGCGCCCGCGCTCTCGACGCCGCCGAAGTTGAAGCTCCCTTCCTCGGACGCCGACTCGCGAGACCAGCGGAAACTCTGCTCGTTGCCGGGCGAAAGCGATGACGGCCAACTCGCGTGCATCATGTCGAAGTCGAAGGATGTGCTGCGCCGCTGGAATTGCGCCGAATCGATCAGCCGGATCTGCACGGCGATCCCGATCTGGCGCAAAAACCGGGAATAGGCGAGCATCAGGCGTTCCTGTTCGTGCGTGGCGCACATCATCTCGAACGTGAACGGCCGGCCGCTCGCGTTGCTCGTCATCACGCCGTCGCGAAGCTGGTAACCGGCCTCCTCCAGGAGCGCGATGGCGTGCTTTCGGCCTTCGCGATTGGTTCCGGAGCCGTCGGTCACGGGCTGGCTGAATACGCCGTCCATGACGTCCGCCATAAGCTCGCTCGCGTAAGGCGCAAGCAGTTCGCGCTCGCGGACGTCAGCAGGGCGACCGTGCGAAGACAGCTCGGAGCGGTCGAAAAAGCTTTCGGTTCGCGCGTAAAGGCCGCGAAACAGCGACTTGTTCAGCCATTCGAAATCGAATACCAGCGTCAGCGCCTCGCGCACGCGCCTATCGGCGAAGATGGGCCGACGCGTGTTGAAAACGAGCGCCGACATGGGCGCAGGCACGCCCACATCAAACGAAAACTTCCTGACGAGCCCGTCCCTGACGGCGGGAAAATCGTAAGCTTCCGCCCATTTCACCGCGTCGATGGGATCGTCGTAGCCCTGCAGGTCGAACAGCCCCTTGCGGAAAGCCTCCATCATCGCGGCATTGTCGCGATAGTAATCGATGCGGATGGCGTTGAAATTGAATTGTCCGCGCATGATCGGCAGATCGCGGCCCCAATAATCCGGGTTGCGGCGCAACGTGACGCTCGCGCCAGGATCGACCAATTCCACCACATAGGGGCCGCTCGCAAGCGGCTTTTCGAAGCTTGTCTTCTCGAAGTTTTCGGGCTTAAGCGCCAGGCGAGGCAGCACCGGCATGAGCCCCAGGATAAGCGGCATCTCACGGTCGCCGCCTCCCTCGAAGACGAACTTAACGCCGTGCTCGCCAATCTTTTCCGCCGCGGCCACCTTTGCGTAATAAATCCGGTGGTTCGGGCGGCCCTTCGCCTTCAGGAGCGAGAAGGAGAAAAGCACATCCTCCGGCGTGATCGGCGTCCCGTCCGCGAACCGCGCCTCCGGGCGAAGCTGGAAAGTGACTGAGCTGCGGTCTTCCGGCGTGTCGACGCTTTCGGCGACAAGTCCATAAAGCGAGAAGGGTTCGTCATAGCTGCGCGCCAAGAGGGTCTCGTAAACATACTCCCTCATGCCTGTGGCCGGCGCGCCCTTTACAATGAATGGATTGAGGCTGTCGAACGAGCCGAGAACGCCCAGCCTCAGCGTCCCGCCCTTCGGCGCGTCCGGATTTACATAATCGAAATGCGTAAACCCCGGGCCGTACTTCGGCGCGTCGTGCATGGCGATGCCCGCCTGAGGCGCAGCAGTCGCCGCGCCAGCAATCGAAAGCCCGGCGATCGCCGCAGCGATGGCGAGCATCCCAAATCGGCCCCGCATTCTTTGTCTGATCGTCGAAAGCATCGGCGCCCTGAGCCTCAAAGGAAGGAGCCCTTCTCGCCTTATTCGCTGCTCAAAACAGCTCTAAATCCGGAAACCTTCAAAATCATGACAAATAAGCAACGGCCCTTAATAAAGGTTAACGCGCCGGGCGAGTGTTTCACAGCCGCCGGAAACTGTCACGGGAAAGCCGCATTTCCGGTTATTCAAGCAACAGTGACGGTCCTGGGGTATGGGGCCAGGGGACAGCCAACTCGATTGGGTGAAAGGTTCAGTTTAATGGTTTTCAGGAGGCTTGTGAAAGCGACGGCCTTAGGGTTGGTCGCAGCGTGTGCGCTAACGCTCGGCCTGACCGACGCCATGGCGCAAGGCAAGGATAAGGGCGCCAAGGCGCCAGCACCGTCCGCCGCTCCCGCAGCGCAGGCGGCTAACGGCCAGAAGCCCGCTGACGTTTGGTACAAGCTTTGTATCGACGTGCCGGTCGCCGATCCGCCAAAGCAGGGCGAACAGCCAAAGCAGCAAAAGCCCGAGGACATGAAGAAGGTGAACGTGTGCCTGACGCAGGTTGACGTGCGCGACAATGCGACCGCCATCCTCATCGGCAAGATCGCCGTTCGACAGGTGCATGGCCAGGATAAGCCGCAGATGCTCGCCATGCTGCCTCTCGGTTCGGCGCTGCCGCCCGGCGCGCTCGTCAAGGTCGACGACAAGGAGCCGATCAAGCTCCAATACACGACGTGCGATCAGGCCGGGTGCTATGCTGAGGCCAATATCGAGCCCGTCCTCATCGACCAGATGAAGGCCGGCAAGCAGATCGCCTATCTCGGCATCGACGTTACGGGCCGCGCGCTCAGCATTCCCCTGCCGCTGGAAGGCTTTGCGAAGGCCTTCGAGGGACAGCCGGTCGCGGTTGAGAAATACAATGAGGATCAGCGCAAGATCGCCGACGTCATCCGCCAGCGTCTTGCCGATCTGAAGAAGCAGCAGGAAGACACCGCCAAGACCGGGGCGCCGGCTGCGGCTGCGGCTCAGGCGCCCAAGAAGTAACGGCACAGCGGGCCGCTGCTCGAGCGGCTTGTCGATTATAAAAGGCTCCCGCTGTGGCGGGAGCCTTTTTGTTAGGGCGCGTTCGCTGAGGGCAGTCAACATCTTCAGAGAGCCAGAAGGAGTTGCGCGAGCGATTCCAACTCGTACTGCGGCTGATAAGGCTTACGAGCAAGCTACGGGATCTCGTACAGCTTATTCTCTCGCGGGCTCGCCGCTTGGGGCGCCAACTTGCTTACGCCGTACGCTCGGCGGATACAAACGGGGGCGCGCGTTTCGCGGCGTCAGTCGGGGCGGGCATGGGCCAGTCGCGGTTAATAATTCGCCAAAATTGGTTTCGTTTGGTAAAATAGGCCTAATCTATATGAGCATCTATATTCTGAGTACTCAAAATCGACAGATTTACTTTATCTTAAAGCTTACGTTTAGGATTGTGTTTAGTTCCGCACAGACCTACGGGCCAACTCCATGACTGAAAATGCGCCGCATCCTGCGGCATGCTCTTTACTAGCGCTGGCCGCGCAATGCTCATGGCTGTCGCGCGACAATCACCGTGAGAAGGCAACGTCAATCAGGATGAGAATGCCGCTGGCGACGTGACGGAGGGAGGGCGTAGCCCGACCGAAGGCGCGGCGTTAGCGGCGGCGCTCGTTTCACTAGGGTGGAACGGCATCTGGCGGTCACGAGCAGGCTGGACAAGCATATGATTCTTCAGAGCAAAGAGGAATCGACGCTTGCCCGGCCTCCACATCAACGACCACCAGATGAGGCTGTTTATGAGTTTTCGCCAGACACACACCACGGCTGTGGCCGCCGCCAAGGCCGGTTTCAGCACCGCGACCGGCTATCGGATCGCGTGCGATCCACGGCTGCCATCGCAGAAGAAGGCGCCCCGAGGGCGCCGTCGGCCCGATCCGCTTGAGGGCGTTTGGGAGCAAGAGACCGTGCCGATGATCGAGGCCGCGCCGGATTTGCGCGCGATCGCCGTCTACGAAGAGATCCGGCGTCGCCACCCGGAGATCGCCCCTGGCGTGCGCCGAACCCTGGAGCGGCGTGTCCGCAATTGGCGGGCGCAGCACGGTCCGGAGCGGGATGTGGTCTTTCCACAGACGCATACGCCGGGCCGACTTGGGCTTTCAGATTTCACCGATCTGTCCGGCCTTGGCGTCTTGATCGCTGGCGTGCCGCTCAACCATCGGCTCTATCATTTCCGCCTGGCCTGCTCCGGTTTCGAACATGCCCACGTCATTCTTGGTGGCGAGAGCTTTGTCGCGCTTGCCGAGGGGCTGCAAAATGCGCTTTGGGCGCTCGGCGGCGCGCCTCATTACCACCGCACCGATAGTCTCTCCGCTGCCTTTCGCAATCTTTCCCGCGACGAACAGGAGGACCTGACGCGCCGCTATGATGAGCTGGTTGCGCATTACGGTATGGAGCCGACGCGCAACAATCCGGGCGTCGCCCATGAGAATGGCTCCATCGAAAGCGCCCATGGGCATTTGAAGAAGGCGATCGAGGACGCGCTGCTTTTGCGCGGCTCCCGCGACTTCCCCGATCTGGCGGCGTACCGCGGCTTCATCGACGAGGTTACCGGCCGCCGCAATGCGCGCAATCGCAAGCTTATCGAAGCGGAACGGGCCGCCTTGAAAAAGCTGCCAGAGCGGCGGAGCACCGATTACGAGGAAGCCTCCGTGGTGGTCACGTCAAGCGGCGGCTTCGTGTTGCGGCGCGTCTTCTATACGGTTCCCTCGCGCCTCATCGGGCATCGTCTGCGCGTCAGGATTTACGATGAGCGCCTGGAATGCTTCCTTGGCGGCGCGCCCATTGTAAGCTTACGCCGGGGCCAGCCGCCGCAGGCGAGCAATAAGCGCGCCCATGTCGTCGACTACCGCCACGTCATTCATGCTTTGCGCAAGAAACCGATGGCGCTTCTCAATCTCGTTTATCGTGAACGGCTCTTCCCACGCAGGGCTTACGCCCGCGCCTTTGAGGCGTTGCTGGCCAAGGAGGGCGAGAAGCACGCATGCCGCGCCACCGTCGAACTCCTGGCGCTGGCGCATGAGCGAGCTTGCGAGGCTGAACTCGCGGAAGCGATCGAGGCCGCTTTAAATGCTGGAGAACTGCCCGATCCCGCCCAGTTGTGGGACCGCTTCAAGCCTGATGCGGCGGTCATCCCGGAGGTTACCGTCGAACTGGCGCCGCTCTCGGCCTATGACGAGTTGGCCGTTGTCGCTCAACCGTGCGTTTTGGAGGCAGCGGCATGACGAAGACCTCCGCCATCGACTCCGCACGCGTCGAGCTTCTCCTGACCGAACTACGCTTGCCCGCCATCAAGCAGATGTGGTCCAAGCTCGCGGAAGAAGCGGACAAGGAAGGCTGGCCCGCAGCCCGCTTCCTGGCCGCGCTCACTGAACTGGAGATAGCCGATCGCGGACGGCGGCGTATCGAACGCCATCTTGCCGAGGCACGCTTGCCTGCTGGCAAGACGCTCGACGCTTTCGACTTCACCGCCGTGCCCATGATCAGTAAGGCTCAGATCATGGCGCTTGGCTCCGGCGATGGCTGGATCCAGCAAGGCGCCAACATCCTCCTGTTCGGCCCGCCCGGCGTCGGCAAAAGCCATCTGGCTGCGGCCATAGGCCTGGCGCTCATCGAAAACGGCTGGCGCGTGCTGTACCTGCGCACCACCGATCTCGTTCAGCGGCTCCAGGTGGCGCGCCGCGAACTTGCGCTGGAAAGCGCCATCGCCAAGCTCGACAAGTATCATCTGCTGATCCTCGATGACATCGCCTATGTCAGCAAGGACCAGGCCGAGACCAGCGTGTGGTTCGAGTTGATCGGCTCGCGCTACGAGCGCCGCTCCATGCTGATCACGGCCAATCAGCCGTTCGGCGAATGGGGCAAGGTCTTCCCCGACCAGGCCATGACGATCGCGGCCGTCGATCGCCTCGTCCACCACGCGACCATCCTCGAGATGAACGTCAGAAGCTACCGGCACAACGAAGCGCTCGAGCGCAAACGCGGCAAGGGCCGTCCGGCTGGCCGCGCGACAATCAAAACAACGGCGGAGTGACGCTCCACGTCACTCCGCAAAGCAAAAAGCCTTGCGAGTCACAGCGCCAGCGGCGATCATCGAGACGCTCGGCGATCCGCTCATCCTCACCTTGATTGCCGCTCTCCTCATCCAGATTGGCGCGCGATACATGGCCGGGCTTGTCTCGGCCATCCCGTAAGTTATTGGAACTTTGGCCCCCTGGATGGCCGCCTCAAGGGCGGCCATGACAATGAACGGGCCAGATTCCGGGGCAGCAAAGAGACAGAGTTCAGTTCACAGCGATTTCGGGCAGGGCTTCGCCTCTTTGGAATACGCTTCAGCGATCAGTTGATCCACCTGTTGGCTTTTGCTGAGCCGCAATGTCTGCGAACGCGCTTCTACCGCGATGCGGGCGAGTTCTGAACATGAATGGTTCACTGTGAAACTGAATGAGCCGTCCGAAGAATCGAGCTGGACGAGCGCTCGGGCTGTGTCGGTTATTTGCTTCGATCAGACATCGGCGGCTTTATGGTCAAGTGTCTGCCTGGCTAAAATCTGCATGACGCATGAAAGGCATTACCGTGTACGAGTTGGCGAAACAAAAACGGCGCCCGAAGGCGCCGTTCAAGATTTTAGAAGCCAGCCTACTTAAAGGGTACCGGTAGTGGCGCCGGCGCACCATCGCAGCAACCGAGATGGTAGTTCAGACCAATCTTGACGGTGTTGATGTCGAGATCATGATTGAAGCTGCCGAATGCCTGGGATGAGCCGGCGGAGGTCGTCGGTAAAGTGTACAGCGAAGAAGACGACGTTCCGAAATCGAAGTACTGGTACTCGACCTTCACGCTCCAGGCCGGGTTCCAAAGATATTCGATGCCGCCGCCAGCCGTCCAACCAATGTGAGTGGTATCCGCCGTTCCATACCCCGAGTAGCCATTCCCCGAGGCGTCCACACCAGAATCCGAAACGTTCATCGTAGCCTCAAGGACCGCGAGACCGCCCTTTCCGTAAAGCATCCATGGACCCCAGGCCCAGCCGACACGGCCTGTCACGTCCCCATAGAAGCCCGTTGACATGTGAGCCGTTGCCGTTTGGTAAGCCGAGGGGGCAGAATAACCGGTCGGAGCCGTAAGAGCGGGGGCGTTGAGGAATTTGTTGCCGCTCAGGCCCATAGCGCCGAAATCGGCCTCGATACCGAATACCACCCCACCACGCTGCATGTTGTAGCCGATCGTGCCGCCTCCGAAGACGCCGCTTGGCGTCTGGTCTGTATGCAGCACACCGTAATTACGGGGATTGTCGATGCTGTATGGAACTGGATTAGACCAGTAATTATCAAGATCGTGAGTGCTGAGATTTGCCCACGCGCCGCCGATATGAGCGCCGCCATAGAGACCTGACCACAGCGGAGTTGGCGCCATAACTGGGAGCGGAGCCGGGGGGGGCGCGACGAACATGTCGGCTGCATCGGCCTGCGCTGTGAAGGCAAGCGCACCGAGCGCCGCTAAGCCAGTACTGATATACATAGATCTGGTCGCCCGCAGGCCCAGTTTGCCAGGATGCTTCATCTCTCAAGTCCCCATCTAGTCTACTGTTACATCAACCACTCAGGACGCGAGCCCTTGGCGGCGCCTATCGCATCGATGGGGAGATATTAGATCTGGGCCTGACGGCGTGCAAGAATGACGACACACGCGCCACAATCGGGCGACGCGTGGTGGATTGACCAAACTTGATCGAGAAACAGACGACGAAACAATGACTTAGAATTCAGCCTTCAGATTAAATAAGCAACTTGTTAAGTTGCAAATAAGCCACAAAATGCACAAAACTGCACTTACTGGTTAGTTAACGGGACATGAGACAACGAAAGGGTGAGCTGATTTGAAAGATTTGGCAATCTGAACTTGACGGCATGCGCGAACGGAAAAGAAGCCGCCGTCCGCCAAGAGGCGCATGGCGCCGCCCGATTTTCCAATGCACGCGGAAGCCAAAATAGATTATCGTGCCTGTTCCAGGAAGATGGCCCGAACCGAGGATAACGGATGGAACGGCGGTATGCGATTTGGGACGTTTTCACCAGCACGCCTCTCGCGGGCAATCCGCTGGCGGTGGTTCTAGACGCGGGCGGCCTCTCCACCGAGGCCATGCAGGCGATCGCACGCGAGTTCAACCTCTCCGAGACTGTGTTTGTGCTGCCGCCGCGGCTTCCCGCGCATACGGCCTATGTTCGCATCTTTTCGCCTTCGACCGAACTGCAGTTTGCCGGTCACCCGACTGTCGGCGCGGCTATCCAGCTTGCTGATGACAGGATTTCAGGTGCCGCCGCCGATTGCGACGCGCTCATCGTGTTGGAGGAAGGCATCGGCAGCATTCGCGTGGGCGTGGTCGGCCGCAGGGGGCATGCGCCCTACGCAGAGTTCGATGTGCCGAAATTGCCGGAGCTTGCGGGAGCACCCGCGCATGAGGACCGGATCGCCGCCGCTCTTGGCCTCGCCCCGCAGGAGATCGGCTTCGCCAACCACAAGCCGTCGCAATACGACGCCGGCCTCCCCTTCACATTCGTGCCGTTGCGGGACTTGGACGCGATGACGCGCGCCCAGATCGTGTCTGCTCATTGGGAAGATGCGTTCCACGGCAGCAAGGGCAGCGTCTACCTCTATTGCCGCGAAACGATGCATCACCATGCATCCTTCCACGCCCGCATGTTCGCTCCGGGCGCCGGCGTGCCGGAAGACCCGGCGACAGGATCGGCTGCGGCGGCGTTCCCGGCTGTGCTCCATCGCTTCGATCAATTGCCGGAAGGCACGTCGGAATTCAGCATCGAGCAGGGGATCGAGATGGGCCGCCCGAGCGAGATCAAGCTCGAAATCGAGGTCGCCGCCCGGCGCATCAAGCGCGTGCGGATCGGCGGCTACGCCTGTCTCGTCATGCGCGGAAAGTTGCTTGTTTAGCTAAACGCGCCGCAATAAGAACCACGGTTGCGCCGCTGCAGCTTTCGCCTGCAAGCCCGCTGTGGGGCCAAGAGATCTTTGTCAATCCGAACCAGCCCGAACTGGGTGGCAAGCCAGCAGGGCAGAAGAATTTTCTATCCTTGTGAGAAGCCGGCGTTGAGCATGCACAGCGTGAAGGAGCTTGCGTACATTTCCGCCCCCTTCTGCCTTGCTCTCTCCAGATTATCCAGGCTGTTGCGCTCGGAGGTGATGGATTTCTCAAGCGCCGCGCTCGCCGACAGGGCTTTGACTTTGCAGTCAGTTTGCGCAATGAGCAGCGCACGCCCTTTTTCAGCCTCGGTTTTATACTTGACCGGATCGACGAGGACAAACTGTGTCTGAGGCGCCGGCGCGGTCGCCCCTACGGTAGCGCACGCAGAGAGGCCAGACAGCAAGTAGAGCACGATAAAACGCGTCACGGTAAAACGCATCACGGTCATTTTATCCAAAATTTGAAATATCCTGTTCCTGTATAGCATGCTCCGCAACAGACGTCCTAGCGGAGTTTGCTGGTAAGGTTTCCTATTGCTTCCGTTGTGAGTGTGTACTAAATACACATCACTTACCGCTGCCGCTGGACTTGACAGACATATCCAGCCGTGAAACTGGCGTTTCATTATATAACACCGCCGAAGCGGGGTCGTTGTTTATATAACTACATCAAGCCGCGCAATCATTGCGATGCTCTTGAAGGATGGTTGGTTCGAAGCAGACCAAACAGGAAGCCACCAGCACTTCAAGCACCCGGCGAAACCGGGAAAAGTGACGGTTCCACATCCAAAACATGACCTGCCAGTAGACGATCAGGAGCATCGAGAAAGCATCCGGCGTGAAACTCCTTGAGGGGATCGAACGGAAGAGGCGAAGTGAAGAAGGTCTACTACCCAGCTCTTGTCGATAAGGACGACGAAAGCGATTTCGGCGTCAGTTTTCCGGATTTTCCTGGTTGCGTCAGCGCCGGAGAAACTCTGGAAGAGGCGCTACTTGGAGCGCAGGAGGCGCTTTCAGGCCATATTGCGCTTATGATCGCCGATGGCGACGTCTTGCCGAAGCCTGCGCCTTTGGAAGCGGTCGCCGCCGAGAAGGAACCATCCACAGTCGCGGTGACTTCGTGCCCGTCGTACTTCCGGGCCGGGCGCGGCGCGTAAACGTGACGCTCGACGAAGCCTTGCTCGAAGAAATCGATCAGATCAGCGACAACCGCTCCGGCTTCCTTGCCGAAGCGGCGCGGGCCGAGCTTGCCCGCCGCCGGGCGTAACCCTACGTCGGCAGGGGCACGCCGCAGGCTTCGAAAGCTTCCCGCTGCCGCCCTTCGATTTCCTCCAGCTTGAAGTCCTCGATGACTTCGTTGAAGACCTGATAGAAATTCATCTCCGCCGCGAGGTGCAGGAAGACTGCGCCGAGCCCGATCGCCGCCCGGTCCATGAACACGAACTCGCGCGGCACCTTCACGGGGCCTTTCTCCTTCAAGCCCATGTGCACGCGGTAGACCTCTCGCCGGCCGTACTCGTTCGGCGCGACGCCGTCCGCGACAGGCCTCACGCGGTCGTCGAGAAGCGGCCCGTAGATGAAGCCCGCCCAGATGTTCAACACGTCGATCAGATCGTTGGAGAGACCGCGGAAGCCCCACGTCTCATAGGCGTGCACGATGAGCGCGCGGTCGTTGGTGCGAATGCCGTGATAAAGGTCGATCACGCCGCCGACAAACTTCGGATGGAAGGTTCGGATGCATCCATAATCGAGAAGATTGACGCCCGCGGCGCGGCCGTCTTCCTCGAAGATGGTGTAGTTGCCGAGATGCGGATCGCCGTGGATCACCGCGTAATGGCTGAACGGATACCACCAGGCGCGGAAGAGCGCTTTCGCGATTTTGTTCCTCTCTTCCAGCGGGCGCGTCTTGTAGTTCAAGAGCTTGCCGCCGTCGAGCCATGTCATGGTCAGAAGGCGCTTCGTTGAGAGCTCCGGCAGAAGCTCCGGGACCACGATGGTAGGGTCGCCTTTGAAGATGCGGCCGTAAAGCGCCATGTGCCGTGCTTCGAGGTCGTAGTCGAGTTCCTCGCGAAGGCGCGCGCCGATCTCGCCGACGATTTCGGAGGTGTCGAGGGCTGGGTCCATCCGCTTGTAGATGCTCATCACCATGCGAAGCTGATTGAGATCGGCTTCGACCGCCGATTGCATCTCGGGATATTGAAGTTTCGCCGCGAGCGGCCAGCCATCGAGGCTGCGCGCCTTGTGCACCTGGCCGAGCGACGCCGCGGCCGCCGCCTGCTCCCCGAATTCGGAGAACTTGGCGCGCCAGTCCGCTCCCAATTCCGCCGCCATGCGCCGCTTCACGAAGGGCCATCCCATCGGCGGCGCCATGTTCTGGAGTTGGCCCAGCTCAGCGGCATATTCCGGCGGGATGGCGTCCGGAATGGTGGAGATAAGCTGCGCCACCTTCATCAGCGGCCCCTTCAGGCCGCCGAGCGCCGCCGCAAGCTGCGTGGCGTTCTTCTGTCGGTCCGTCCCGGCGCCCAGGAAGTAATTCGCCCCGATGCGCGCCGCGATGCCCCCGACATTGGCGCCGACCTGCGCATAACGCTGCGCCCGCTGGGTGAAGCGGTTGCCCTCGCGGTCGCGCGGGGCTTCGGGGGATTGGAATTCGCTATCCCGGCCGGAACTCTCTGCCAAAGGGTCTTCTCCGATTGAACGCCAAAGCTCGAATGGCGGCTGGTTAAGATATAGGGATAAATAGGGTCTCTTTTCGGATTTCGTTATGTCTTGGCGAGGCAGGGCGCTGCTACGGAGTTTCGGCGCCGATGAGGCCTATTTTGCAGGCGGCAGAATGGTTTCGTCGAGAAGGACCTGGGCCGCGGCGGGGTTTCCCAAGTTTCAAATCTTCCGCGCCGAGCAAGGATAGCGCGACCAGCGGATCAGCGGCCAGCAACATGACGCCCTCCACCAGGGCTTGAGCCACGAGAATGCGGTCCAAAGGATCCTTGTGAATTGCCGGGAGGCCGCCGATCGCAACGGCGTGCTCCCCTTTTATCTGAAGTTCCTGATAGCCGTTCTCAAGAAAACCTCCGCGCAGCAGACGAGCGTCGACATGGAAATCCTCCCGGCCGAGGCTGCCCTTGATCGCGATTTCCCCGGCAGGGTTCAAACATCGAGCGCTTCCAGCTCGGCGATCATATCCTCGATTACCTTCAGGCCCATAGCCCAGAAGCCCGGATCAGTGGCGTCGAGGCCGAATGGCGTGAGCAACTCCCTGTGATGCTTCGTGCCGCCCGCTCGCAGCATGTCGAGATAGCGGTCTTCGAATCCTTCAGGCGCGCGCTCGTAGGCGGCGTAGAGCGAATTCACGAGGCAATCGCCGAACGCATAGGCGTAGACGTAGAACGGCGAATGGACGAAGTGCGAGACATAGGTCCAATAGCCGTCGTAGCCGTCATTGAGCCGGATCGCCGGCCCCAAGCTCTCGCCCTGAACCGAGAGCCAGAGTTCTCCGAGCCTGTCGGAGGTAAGCTCGCCCTCGCGCCGCGCCTGATGCACCAGCCGCTCAAACTCGTAGAAGGCGATCTGCCGAACCACGGTGTTGATCTTGTCCTCGACCTTTTGCGCAAGCAGCGCCTTCTTCTCGCGCGGATTTTGCGTCTGGTTCAAAAGCGCCTTGAAGGTCAGCATCTCGCCGAACACGCTTGCGGTTTCGGCCAAGGTCAGCGGCGTGTAAGCCATCAACGCCCCTTGAGCGTTGGCAAGCACTTGGTGCACGCCGTGGCCAAGCTCGTGGGCGAGCGTCATCACATCCCTGGGTTTTCCGATGTAATTCATCATGATGTAGGGATGCGCCGACGGAACCGTCGGATGCGAGAAAGCGCCGGGAGATTTGCCCTCGCGGACGGGCGCGTCAATCCAGTTCTTGCCAAAAAAGCCGTCCGCGATCTCCGCCATGCGCGGGGAGAAGCGGTGATAAGCCTCGATCACAGTGCCGCGCGCGTCTTTCCACGCGATGACAGGCTCGGGATCGCGGCTGATGGGGGCGTTGCGGTCCCAGTAATTCAGCTTGTCCATGCCGAGCCATTTGGCCTTCAGAGCGTAATAGCGATGGGAAAGGCGCGGATAGCTGGCGCGCACCGCCTTCACGAGCGCGTCGACCACCTCCGGCTCAACCCGGTTGGCGAGATGGCGCGACGACGCAACATCCGGGAAAGCACGCCAGCGGTCGGAGATCTCCTTGTCCTTTGCGAGCGTGTTCATGATGAGCGTGAACAACCGCACATTGCCTTTAAGCACTTTCGCAATCACCTCGGCGGCGGCGGCGCGCTTCTCTGGATTGGAATTGCTCAAGAGGTTGAGCGCCGGTTCGAGGGTGAGCGTTTCGCCATCCACCTCGAAGCGCAGGCTCGTCAACGTCTCGTTGAAAAGACGGCTCCAGGCCGCGGGGCCTGTCATAGCCTTCTCGTGGAACAAGCGTTCGATGTCGTCAGAAAGCTGATAGGGCCGTTCTTTGCGTAAATCCGTCAGCCACGGCTTGTAATGCGCGAGCGTCGGCTCCTTGAGGGCCGCGTCGATAACGGCATCGTCGATGCGATTAAGCTCCAGCTCGAAAAAAAGGAGCTGGGTGCTGACGCCGGTCAGCTTGTCCTGCGCGTCGCCGAATATCTTCGCTCGCGCCGGATCCGCCGTGTTGGTCACATAGTTCAGATAGGCGTACGAGCCGATGCGGCCCATCAAGTCGGACTGCGCCTCGTAGGCGGCGATGGCCTCTGCAAGCTCCGCCGGATTTTCGTGCGCGAGTTTATAGAGCTTTCCCGCATAGGTCTCGCGGAACCCCGCCGCGGCGTGACCCGCGCGTTCCAGGTCTGCGTTTAGCTCAGCGCCGCCATCCGGATAGAGGTCGGCCAGATTCCAGCCGGGCAAGCTCTCCGCCGGCCGCGGCGTTGCGTCGAGAAAACCGCCGCCAGTTTCGAGCGCATTGACCGGCTTCAGACTTGACACATGAAAAAGCCCTCTCATCGGCGGCGTCCTTCCTTACGTTCCGTTTCGCTATGGATTTGGCTATTTGCGGCCGACGGTCAACTGCCCCGGCTCCGCAAGGCGCCTCAAAATTCACCGAATTCCTGGAATATGAGCGGCGTCTCTAACGTTTTGATAGCGATTGATTTTTTCCGCCCGTGATTTTTTCCTCCGTCCGCATTATCCACAACCGTATTTTTTCCTCAACAATCTCAATGTTTTGTTTGGGCGGTGCAGAAATGTCATGCGCAAAGAGGGTCAGCGCCATGTTTTTCTCGCATTTTGCGCCTACTGGTTTGTTAACCGCTTCCGGTTACCTACGTAGGCGTGTAGTCCCGCGTTTTTCCCTTCTGCGGCATCGCATGAGGGTCAATTGGGCTCCCTGCTGCGTATCAAAGGGTTCAATTGTGAAATCAGTGCTGTTCGGCGTCGCGGGCCGTGAATTAGCCCGAGTAGTAGGCGTGTGCGTAGCGATCTTCATGATGCTGACCTCTTCTGCGTCGGCCGAGGATCGCACGATCACTATGTTCAATATCCATACGCAAGAAACGGTCACTGTGACCTTCAAGCGGAATGGAAAGTATGTTTTGGAGGGCTTGCAACAGCTCAACCATTTCATGCGCGACTGGCGGCAGAACCGGGAAATCCGGATGGACCCCGCCCTGATCGACCTCATCTGGGAACTGCACGAAGAGCTTGGCTCGAAGGAGCCGGTGCATCTCGTTTGCGGCTACCGCTCTCCAGCGACAAATGAAATGCTGCGCCGCGCGTCTGGTGGCCAGGCGAGGAACAGCCGTCATATCACCGGCCAGGCGGCGGATCTTGTGTTCCCTGACCTTCCCTTGAAGCAGGTCCGCTACGCGGCGCTCGCCAAAGAACGCGGCGGCGTCGGATATTATCCCACGTCCGGGCTGCCTTTCGTGCATGTCGACACCGGCAACGTTCGTCACTGGCCCGGCATATCGCGCACGGAACTGGCCCTGGTTTTCCCAAACGGACACTCGCGTCACGTTCCGGATGACGGCCGTCCGTTGACGCCCGCCGATTCCCACATTGCGCTTGCAAAATGGCAGGGAGCCGGAAATGAACTGCCTTGGGTCATTACCCATAAGCGGGCCTCAGGCACGATGCTTGCCGGCCTTACGTCTGCGGACAAGCCGATCTTTCAGCGCGCGAGTTTGACCGTCCCTGAAGAAGCCCCAGCTCAAGCGCCGAAGGCTAAAATCGTGGCCCTCCTGCCCGCGCCCAAACCCGCGGCCTTGTCTGACGTGAAGCGCGCAGCCATCCCGGCGCCGGATGCTCTTAGCGCGCGTGTGAAGGAAATTGAGGCGAACATTCAAGAGGAAGGCGATGAGCAGGACGATGAGATGGAATTGGAACAGATTCCGACCAATCTTCTTCTCGCGGATAAGTCGCTAACCTACCTCGAAATGCCCGCCGAGCAGTTGCACCCGGAGGTTTTTCCAAAGATCGGTTTTCTGATGTCATCGCCGAGCGCTCTCACTGCGGAGCAGTTCGATCGTGGGCTGCAAATCGAGGCTCTCTACGAGGCGAACATATTCAAAGGCGCCGCGGTGGCCTTCGTTCGCCAAAGGCGGATGACGGTGGTGGCGTCGGCAGAGGCGCAGCGGGCGGCAACCCGTTGACGCAAATCGAATCGGAAACTCATTCTGGGGGGATGAAGTCTATCCCTATCAACCGATAGGTAAGATCACGTTGTGGGGATAGCATGGTAGTTACTTCTTCTGTCGGGTCGAAAGTTTCTCACGTGAGAGATGCGTGCTTTCTTTAAAAACTTTGACGTTAGAAGCCTGGATGCGCTAAAAAGAAAGTTAGACGGCCCCAGAACTTGAGAACGTTATGATCTTGCCCTGGCGCATCTATAGGGAGAGTTACATGAATTGCAGGACCGCTCTCGGCGCCGCGATCGGCGGCGCATCCTTGGTAATGGCGATAGACAAGGTCTTCGCCGAAGAGCGCCACCATGAGCATGGCGTATCTGCGCACGCTTCGTTGAGCGAAGCGGCAAGACATTGCGTCTCATCTGGCGATGCCTGCATGAGCCATTGTCTCCGACTTTTCGCCCAGGGCGACACAACGACGGCGGCTTGCGCCAAAAGCGTGTATCAGATGAGCGCGGTTTGCGAAGCGCTGGCGCGTCTCGCCTCGGCCAATTCCGAACATTTAGCCGAGTTCGCGAAGATCGCTCACGCGACCTGCGTTGATTGTGAAAAAGAATGCAGGAAGCACGAAAACGAGCACGCGGCCTGCAGGGCCTGCGCAGAGAGCTGCGCCGCTTGCGCCGAAGAGTGCAAGAAGCATTTCGCTTAAGCAAGAATGCCTTCCCCGACGCGCCAGATCGCCGGGCGTTATTCCCATGAAGCGAAGCGCGGGCTGGGATCAAAAAGGAAGTGTTTCAACTTGCTGCGGTCCTGGATCAGGCCACGCCTTTCCGGGACGCTCAAAGCAATGTCTGTAGCAGCACCACCCGGCTCCTAACGCGAGGCGCCTTCCTGAAAGCGCCTGCTTTGTTACTGCTCCGCCTCGAGCATGCCTAGAGCGTGCATATAGGTGGCAAGAACGGCCTCCTGATCGCGACGCTCCGCTGCGTCCTGCTTGCGAAGGCGAATGACGGTGCGAAGCGCCTTCGTGTCGAAGCCCGTCGATTTGGCCTGGGCGTAGAGCTCGCGGATGTCGCCCGCCAGCGCCGCCTTTTCCTCCTCCAAGCGCTCGATGCGCTCGACGAAAGAGCGCAGCTGTTCTTTGGCAGTCTGCGCGATGCCATTCCCAGAGTTCTCCGAAACCGCACTGTTATCCACGACGCTCTCCACGAAACAGAATCAAAACTGGCCGCAAGCTAACGCGCAGCCCCCTAAGCTTCAACGTCCCGGGTTCAGTCATCCAAGGGATTCGCGCGGACTGGGTAGCCGTGTAAGGAGGTCGACGCGAAGACCTTTGACACGGACGCATTTTTACATTCGCCAAGGTGGTGTGACAAATGTACGCTTTGTCCAATGGGCGATTTGCGCTTGGGGAGGGGAGCGATTGGCTTTTGCCTTTGCGAGCTGCCGCGGGGGGAGGAATTGAAAAGTTGCGCATTTGCGCGCGATTATTCGAAATATTGCATTTGCGCCACGAACGTCTTTTACAGGCCTGTTGGCGCTCTTCTTCCTCGTTTCCACATTTGCAGCCGCACGCCCCGTACACATGCGGGCGCCGGCAGACTTTGCCCTCTCTGAAGTCTTAGCCGCGCTTGGAGAGACTTCCGAAGCGCTGCTCCTATCCATGTGCCAACACGGCGGCGAAGGGCCATCCGGCCAAACAGACCAAGACCGAACACTGCCTTGCAAGGCCTGTCCCTTCTGCATCGCTTTCCATCATCTTCCTCCGGTTCCAGATAGCGGCTTCGACCGCGTTTTTTATGGATCGCCCGGCCCGGCGGCCTTCTTTTTTCGCTGCTCTGAACGATCGCCTGTCTGCGAAATTGCGGAGCAGACAAGACCACGTGCGCCGCCCCTGGCCTGAGATTTTATACAGTTAATCAGTTTGCTCCCCCGGTCTCACCATTCGTTGCGCGCAGATGGATCGAAGGGGTCTTTCCAACCTATTTTTGACTTGGCCGCGGAAAGCGCGCCAACCGGAGCTAATGAAATGCGCTTCTCACCGTTGATTCCGACGCCCACCTCGGCGCAGCTCCGCCTTGCCGGACTGCTTCTTTTGTGCGCCCTTCTCCCTTCAAAGGCGCTCGCCTGCGCCTGCGGCTGCGCCGTGTTCGATGTCGGCTCGACCTCGCTTTTGCCAAAAGAAGGCGACCACGGCGGCATCGTTTATTTCGAGTGGGACTACTCAAACCAAAACCAGAACTGGAGCGGCCTGTCCCCAGCGCCTGCCGCAAACAACGCCGATAAGCATATCGTCACCAATTGGTACGTCACCGGTTTAAATTACATGGTCAATCGCGATTGGGGCTTCAACGTGCGGATACCAACCGCGAACCGCGCCTTCACAACTGACAACAACTTTCCGGAATCGCCCGGCCAGCCAACGGATTTCGAGAGGTATAACGTCTCAACCCTCGGCGACATCGAACTCACGGGCATGTATGCCGGCTTCTCGAACGATATGTCGAAGGCGATCATGTTCGGCGTCAAGCTGCCAACCGGCGATTGGCGCGCCTACGGATTCGACCGCGACACGCAAGTCGGCACGGGCAGCACCGATCTCATCCTTGGCGGCTTCTGGCGGGGCATGATCACCGGCGACAACGCCTGGCAGTATTTTTTCCAGGGCAAAATGCTGCTGCCGGTTTTGACCCATTCCGAATATGTTCCAACTTTCGGCTCGGATTGGGGAGGCTATCGTCCCGGCGTGCAGATCGACACGGCTTTTGGCGTTTTGTACAACAACTGGTATCATGTCGGGCCGCTCGACAAGGTGGCGCCCTTGGTGCAGCTGATTTACTCGCATCGGGAACCCGATAGCGGCGCCGCCGCCGACCCAATCGATACGGGGTATGACCGGATCTACATTTCGCCCGGCGTCGACCTCACCAAGGTTGTGGACGACGCCAATAACCGAACGTTCAAGCTTTACGGCGATATCGAGATTCCGATTTATCAGAGGGTGAACGGAAACCAGCTTGTCGCCCCCTTCTTGTCCAAGATCATTCTCGGCTACACATTCTGACCGTGACCTTCATCGCAAGACATCAATCGGCGCGGTCCGCCCTCTTCGCGGCAGCGTTCATGCTGGCAGGCATGCTCTGCCCCGGTTGGGCGGAGCCGCGCCTGCACGAGCGCGCCCCGGCGCTGACAGCGCCTCTATCGGATGGGCGAGAGTTCGATCTCGGCTCAATGCGCGGGAAAGTCGTGTTGGTCGCCTTCTGGGCGACCTGGTGCGGCCCGTGTCTTGAGGAAATGCCGGCGCTCCAAAAATATTACAGCGAGCACAAGGCGGACGGGTTCGAAGCAATAGCGCTGAGCGTCGACAAGCCGGGAAACCGCGCAAAAGTTTTCAAAGTGCTGGCGCAGCTATCCTTCCCCGGGGCCTTGTTGAGCGATGCGAGCGCCAACGGCTTCGGCATGCCCGAGGCTGTGCCGGTCAGTTATCTCGTGGACGCATCGGGCGTGGTGCGGGACAAGTTCATCGCTGTTGACGAAAGCCTTCTGGATGAGGTTATAACCCCACTACTCAAGGAAAAACCATCCGGGCCAATTCCAACCGGGATTCACAAATGAAATTTTTTCTGAAAGGCGGAGGCGTCATTATGGCCCTTCTCCTTCCCGTCTCCTTTGCCGGAGCGGTCGTTGGCGACTGGGCCATCGCAGGCGACGGATGCAAAGTCTGGAATCCGCATCCGACGAGCGGCGAAACCATTCGCTGGACAGGCGGCTGCAAGGACGGGTTTGTCGAAGGCATGGGCGCTCTCGAATGGCAAAGAGGCGGCAAAACCTACGAGCGCGACGAAGGCCAATGGAGCGGCGGTCGCCAGATAAGCGGGTCGCAAACTTGGCCCAGCGGACACTATGACGGCCAGTTCGCAGACAGCATTCCAAATGGCCAAGGGATCCTCATCTCTGGCGACGCCCGCTATGAAGGTCTGTTTTTGAACGGCAAGCCGAACGGAAAAGGGACGCTAACAAATGCGTCCGGGTCATTCGACGGCAATTGGACGGATGGTTGCTTCAATGACGGGAAACATCGCGCCGCCCTGGGTGTTTCTTTGCATTCCTGTCCTTAACTTATTTCCGGCCGCGACTTCATGCGGGTCTTTGGAGTGGTGTCATGCGAGCAGTTTTTGCCCTGGCCGTTGTCGGCGGCTTGTCTATGGCCGCGATCGATGCAGCGCCAGCGTCCGCGGAGCCGCGTTGCCGGATGGAAAAACAATGCCGCTGGGTGAACTTTAAGAAGGTTTGCACTTATGTGAGGTTCTGCCGTTAAGACAGCTTGGGGAGACCGCCCCGATGCCTGGCGAAATCGCCGGCGCTAAACTTGCATATTAGTTGTTGGCTGCAACTTTCGAGGGAATGTCCTCAAGCGCGCAATGCCCAGAGAGTGGCGGTGGATCGCCGCGTCATGCGGCGGGCGGAGGGTGTGCCGTAAAGGAAGCGAGATTGCCGAGGCCCAGCGCCTGCTCGATTTTCGCGATTCGCGCGACCGCGTCCTCGAAGCCCTCTTTCCCGAATTTCTCGTGCTCAATGTCCTCGAACTTGTCCGCCAGTTCCTCAAGCCTGTGCTTGGATTGCGTCGATTTCCATGACGGGAAGATAACTGTGTCCTCCCAGGCCGAATGCGCATTGTACATCCGCGACATGGAACCAAGCGCCTTCGCCAACTGCTCGGCATCGCCGCTGATCTTGCCCCGCGAGCTTGTGCGCTGAATAAAATCCGTGATCTCTCGGCCCCGCTGGTGCTGCGCAAGCAAAATCTCAACCAGCTTCTCGTTGGGGCCGCCCGCCTTTCGCACCTCCGGAAAGATATAAGCCTCCTCCAGCATGTGCTCATGATAATCCTCGCCAAAGTCGCGGAAAAGCCTGGCCGCGTCGGCAAGCGCGGCGGCGTCGAAGTCGTATCGGCCGGCGTCGAGTTCGGCGCGCGAGTTCTGCATAGACGTTGAGCGTCCGTCGCAGAACGCCATGCTCCCGCATCATGTCCTCGGTTGCGGAAACGTCTTCGCCGCCCTCCTCATCCTTTTTGGCGCTTTCGTTCTCAGCGAAAGCCTTCTTTTGGACAGAGGCTAGAATAAAAGCCCCGCCTTGAACTGCGAGAAGACCCGCAGCGAGCGACGCCGCCAGCGCCGCCGCGCCGCGCCGGTTCATGTCATTCAAATCGAAACCCATATCCGACTCCTACGCTTGACCGCCGCCAAGCGGCATCGTTTTTGCGTTCGTAATCGTGGCATGCTCGGTGGATTGAACTGCGCTGCAAAACATTGATTCGTCGTCTTTGTTCCTTGAAGCGGCCCCAACGCTTAAGATCGCCATGCGGCTGATATGATTGTGCGCCGGCGTTGGGACGATTTGCATACTTGTTGCGCCAGATGGCCTCGCTCTTGAACTCTTAGATTGGCTACTCGTTTGCGCTTCGGCTCTAACCGCGCGCAAGCTCGTGCAAAGCAAGCTCCTCGATGTTGAGATGGGCCTCGGGGCGTTTTGCAGGGCTTCGCCTTCGCAGCAGGATCAGAGAGCTTACGGAGCATCGTCCGGCGTTCAAGGCGATTCGCCGTGGCGCATCTCGCCGTGCAATGCGGTTTTGCTTAAGGAGCTGAAGGCTTTGAGAAACCTGCCCTAAACGAAGCCGACGGGCGCCATCCCCCGCCGCATGAAGGCGCGCCTGAGTGGTCCGATGGAGCCGAGCGCGTACAAGCCAAGGCCTCGAGCCGCCTGCAGCGGGAGGAAACTGGAAAGTAGACTGCGATTGAGGACGTCCGCCCCGACCGTGCGGCTCACGATGTCGCCCCGGCGAGCCACGGAATAGCGGCGGAGCAGATCGGGCGAGCCGATGTCGTCCTTTTTCTCCTTCGCCGCAGTCAACAGTCCCAGAAGCGTTTCAACGTCGCGGAAGCCGAGGTTGAGACCCTGCGCTCCGATCGGCGGCGTCACATGGGCCGCTTCTCCCACGAGAGCTACGCGCGCTCGGCCGTATTCGCGAACAGCAAGCGAAGACAGCGGAAAGGCCGCCCGCTGCGAGACGGTCGAAATGCGGCCCAAAGCCAGATGCGACGACTTTTCGATTTCCAAAGCGAAATCGGCGTCGTCGAGAGCAAGGAGGCGCTCGGCGTCGTTCTTTCGCTCGACCCAGACAAAGCTCGATGCGTTTCCAGGCAGCGGCACCAGCGTGCATGGCCCTCCGCTTCGGTGAAACTCGATGCAAACGCCGCGGTGGGGGCGCTCATGGGCAAAGCTTGCCGCCATTGCGATCTGATCGTAGGCCCAGGTCAGCTTGCGGATGCCGGCGGCTTCGCGCGTCGCCGACATGCGGCCGTCGGCGGCGATGGCGAGTGACGCGCGAAGCTCTGAGCCATCCGCAAAGCGCAATGACGCTCTGGTCGCCGTTTCGCGAAAACTCGTCAGAGGCCCGGGCGTGAGGATCGGCAGCTTCAGCTTTTCGGCCTCGGCTCTGAAAGCGGCGGCGAGATCGGCGTTCGTAATGTTGTAGCCGAAAGCGGTCTCCCCGATCTCGTCGGCATAAAATACGCAATCGGGGGCGCGCAGGCGCCGTCCCGTATCGTCGATGAATTGAAGCGCCTTCAGCGGCTCAGCGTGCGCCTTGCAGCCATCCCAGACTCCGAGCCGCTGCAAGAATGCGATGGTCTTGATGAAGAGCGCGGCGCTTCTCCCTTTGGCGGCGTAGGCGGACGCCGCCCTGGACGTATCCACGACGATGGGGGCCAGCCCCGCTTTAAGGCACCCAAGCGCCGCGGCAAGCCCGGCCGGGCCAGCGCCTACGACAATGACATCGGTTTGATTCGCTTCGCTCATGCCAGCCCGCATTTTTTTATGTGTGAAAATCCGTTTCTCCCCAGACCTTACTTAGGGCTCGAAGCCGCCGACTTAACAGCGTTTCGGCTCCAAAATCTTCCGATCCGAGAAAGTTGGTTTTCCATCTTGGCTCCGGACCGACTTTAAAAAATCTCGGCTGTGGATAAGTCAAGGTTGCAGACCGCTGCGCCAGGGCAAACCTTAAGCCAAAAACACCTTTAAAAACATATTACTATAACGTAAGCGCACACGTTAAAATTGTTGCTTGTGCAAAAACCACGCGTCAAGCGAATACCGACCCTGCGCCTTAATTTCGTCCAACCGCTGCGGCACTCATATCACATCACGAGACGCCAATAGGCAGCCCAGCCCGGGCGTAGCGCTGAATGTAACCTGAGTTGAAGTTGTTTGGCGTTTCAGTTCGAGTTGGTTGTTGGAGTTGTTGTTGGGTCAAGCTGTTGCGTGGTCGAGTATAGGTTGTGTTTGTTGTGTCTGAGTAGGCGCTGGCCAGTCTTGCGTAGCGCTCAACGCTCCTAGCGAAACCGGAGTGATCGCGTAACGCTTGGTTGACATGTTTTTGTTTACCGTCTTGGACACTAAAGGACGCCGATCCCGGTAAAAGTTGCCCCTGAGAGAGACGCGGCCGCCTGCATGGCCCCCCACCCCCCGCTAGCCATAGGCCGCGCCTCTCTCTTCTTTTTTCTTTTCCGACGCAGAACCACCGAGCCAACTCGCCCCCGAAAGGCGCGGGCTGTATTTTCCTGTCGACGCGCTCCATCCCGACTGGTTCTTTTGGAGGGAGCAGCACTCTTTGCGCTCATGCCTTAAGACGCGCTCGAAATCTTCGCTGTCGACTGAGTGCCAACTTCAAAGCCGCCCACCTCATCTTGGAATGCGATTCTGTTGTGAATGCTTGCCAACTCGGGCGATTGAACGAGCGGCTATCCAAGTCACAGCGGCGGGGAATTTCTGAAAAAAGTGTAATCAATATCGTGTACCTCGTTGAAAGGGCTGGATTTCGTCGGTCACGGCTTTATAATCACTTGCGCCGAGGAAAGGAGCGTCAACTGGGTTCAAGTCGATGAAAAAATACGTGGTCCCGATTGTGATCGCATTCGGCGTCCTGTTCGGCCTGTCCGTTCAAGCGGCTCCTTTAACTGAGAATACGGCAGCGATTAAAAGCCAGGTCGCGCAACAAGGCGCAACGGAGAAGGTGTATTATCGCTACTGGCGTCGTGGCTATGGCTGGCGCGGTTATGGGTGGCGTCGCCATGGCTGGAGGCCTTACTATGGGTACGGCTGGAGAAGGCCCTACTACCGTTATGGCTGGCGTCCTTATGGGGTTTACGGCGGTTACAGATGCCGCTTGCGTTGCAATCCGTGGCGGTGCTGGCGCGTCTGCTGGTAATCTCGCGCCTGACGCTACAGGCGTTAGATAGCTTTAACCACAAGGGGCAGCGACCTTGCTGCCCCAAGATAGTTCGGAGAAGCTTCCCAAGGCGAGGCGAGCATCTCTGTCAGGTTGAAGTCAATAGCACCAGAACAGCATTTGACTACCGCCTGTGTCGCAGCCAATAGCGAATGCGAGATGTCTGAAGCTTTTAGCGCGGCCCCGGCCACGGAGGTTGCTTGCGTTTATTCCCGTTGCAAGGCGCGGTTTACGACGAGGTTCGCCCACCCGTTCGATCTGAAAGCGCGCTTGATTTCCCAGGGATCATATCGGGTTTCGAGCCACTCGAAGAACGTCATGGGTTCGGCCTCATTGTCGGCCATGTACCGTTCAAAAAGGTAGTCGAGAACGCCTGTCTCGGAGCTTTTGAAATGCCCATATTTCAGGCTGAGCTGCCGCACTGCCTCTTTCAGAGGCTTCTCTTCTTTCATATGAAGCAAAAGCGCGCTCATCAAGCCGACGCGATCCGCCCCCGACTTACAGTGAAACAAAGCGGGGTACTCGATGTCATGGAAGAGCTTCCTCGCTTCATGGATAACGGAAGCGGGCGGCGCCATCCGCGATTGTAACTGAAAATTGACGAGATGGACGCCATGGCGGCGGCACGCTTCGAGTTCCAGCCGATAGCTGCCGCAATCGCGCACGCCTCTGAGATTGACGATTGTCTTGATTCCGCTGCGCGCCAAGTAGGCGATCTGCGCGGGACTCGGCTGCGCCGAACGCCAGACGCCGGGCGCGATCTGATGCCTGTTGGCATAGATCGCACGAAACACGTGGTGATCCATGAAGAACAGATCGAAGTAGTCCAACACCTTGTTGGCGCGTCCCTTAATCCAGCTTGGGGCGCGCTCGTCCACGCGGCGTCGAAAGCCGCGGTAATTGTCCGAAACCGCTTTCGAGTACGGCTTCATAAAGCGCTTGACGTGGCCAACCGGATTTATTCGCATCCATACCGCGATGTTCGAGGTTCGATAGGAACCCTATATCGCGTTTTCGCACGCTCGTCCAAGCGCAAAAAACGAACAGATTGCCCGATTGACCAGACATTACTGAAGCAAAAGCCGCCCGTCCAGAAACCGGAACTCCGCCGGATCAATCAATCTTTTATTGCAAACCCTGACCCGGTTCACCTTGCCGTCGAGATTGCAGTTCCAGAATTCGAGGAAATTGAGAAGTTTCGGGTAACGAGGGGCCAAATCATAATCCTGCCAGACGAAAGACTGCAAAAGCGCAGGATGATCGGGCATGTGGTAAAGGATCTCCGCCGTCGTCAGACAATAACCTTTGAGCTGAGCGATAAAATGCCTGTCGGCCATGGACACCTTCCTTTCGGCGACGCCCGCAGCAAAGGGTCGGAACCTGCCACGCGGCATACAAGGCGTAAACACACGCCCCTGTCCATGGTATCGCAAAAAACGGGCCAAGCACAAAAATTATTGAAATCAATCAGCGTGTTAGCAGCCGACTTTTGCGAGTGCTGCCAGCGCGGCTCGCGAGAAGACGGCCCTTAACAGTCCGCCCAGCCGCTCAGCTCGCGCTTGATGATGTCGGACAAAGCGTCGATGCTCTCCGGCGAGTTGTTCAGGCAGGGAAGGGCCGCGAACTGCTCGCCGCCGTTCTCCTCAAAGACTTCGGCGCCTTGAATCCCCATCTCCTCCAAAGTCTCGATGCAGTCGGAGGAAAACCCAGGCGTAATGACGGCCACCCGCTTCACGCCCTTCTTCGCCAAACTTTCGATCACGTCCGACGTGTAGGGTTGGAGCCATTCGGCCGAGCCGAAGCGCGACTGGAATGTCAGGAGAAGACGCTCATCCGGCCATCCGAGGGATTCGCGCAAGAGGCGGGTCGTCTTCGCGCAATGACAATAATAGGGATCGCCCTTTTCCACGTAATCCCGGGGCAGGCCGTGAAAGGAGGCAATCACGACTTCCGGCTCGAAGTCGAGTTCCGCCAAGGCCGCCTTGGTCGAAATCGTCAGCGCATCAATATATCCCGCATCCTCGAAGTAAGGCGGAACGACGCGAATCGAAGGCTGCCAGCGCATCTCCTTCAAAGCGTCGAAGGCCTTGTCGCAGGCTGTCGCGACCGTCGCCGCCGAATATTGCGGGTACAGCGGAAAAAGAAGAATGCGGTCGCATCCCTTTTCGTGGAGCGCCTCCAGCCGCGATCTTATGCTAGGGTTTCCGTATCGCATGGCCCAATCCACCTCGATCCGGGGCTCCCTTGCGAGGCAGACGCCGATCTTTTCGGATTGGCTGCGTGTAATGGTCCGAAGCGGCGACTCGTCGCGTTGCGGGTTCCAGACCGATTTATAAGCCTCCCCCGAGGTGAAGGGGCGCTTCGTAAGAACCACGAGATTGAGAATCAGCGACCAGACGACCGGATTGATTTCGATGACGCGGCGGTCGGTCAGGAACTCCCTCAAGTAACGGCGCATGGGCCAGTAGCTCGTGCCGTCGGGCGTGCCGAGATTGAGAAGCAGGACGCCGATGCGGCCGTAATTGACCAGGGGATGATCCGAAGGCGCAGCGAGAGGCGCACGCGCCACTCCCCAAAAGCGCTGCGGCATTACATTCATCCCGTTGCCTCCCACTCAGACGGGCGCTTCTACCGTCGGCATAATGCACTATCACGACTAGCGTTGTACGCGCCTTGCATTATCCTGACAACGCAAAGAAACGCCTGAAAGCCCATCATTTTTGAACCGGCGCCTCGATCAAGAATTGACGTCGATGCAAAATAATGATCTTCCGTCATGTGTGCAAACGCTAGCTTCAGCGTTTAGGGGCTTCTATACATGAACTTCGCTGACAAATCGCTGATGTGGGCTGAAAAATCGGCGCGATTGCTTTAAGGAGAGAGAAGGATGCTGAAAAGCGACGCCGCCCATGGCCCGACGGCGAGCGCGCCGAACCAATAAGGGGACACAGATCAACGCCGCGATCGTCAAGGGCCGCAGCCAGGGCGCCCAAAGGCGGCGACGGCGTTGACGAAGGCGCGCGACTGTCACCAGCGCAGGGGCATGTCAGCGTGGCGTTCGAGAAACATGTCGTGAGAGCGCCGTTTTCGAAAGGTCGCCGGAAGTTATTTGCTTCGGCCGCCGCCGCTTCGCCTGTCTCGTTCCTGGGAAAAGCGAGGCGATTCATCGCGCGTCAGCACCGGAAGCCGATCGTCTGCGCCTTTCAGTTTCGGCCCAGTCCGGATCAGAAGCCGTTCGTCCCCACCGGCAAGCTCGAATAAGAACGGCGAGGGCCTGGACCGCTCGCCATAGCGCTCGGCGGCGTAGGTAAGGCCAAGAAGGCGCTTGGCGCGCGTGACGCCGACATAAGCGATCCGGTGCTCTTCCTCGATATCGTCCGCATTGGCATGAGGCAGAACCTCATCCTCCATCCCGGCCAGAAACACGGCGTCCCATTCGAGCCCTTTGGCGGAATGGACGGTCGAAAGCACAACGGCATGCCCGGAGGGATTTCGTAGCGCCTTCGACTGTTCCTTAATCTTGGCGTCCAGTTCCTCCAGGGAGGCGCAAGATAGCGCGAGCCCGATCACCGCATCGACGAGGCTCAGCCACTCCGCTTTTTCGCGGCTTTGAGCCTTTTTCGGCAGGGCGTCGCTTGCGAAGCGCTGGACATGACGACAGGAAGTCGCGCCGCACGCCTGCTCTGACGAGATCGAGTTGTTCGCGCATAATGTCGCCGCGTTTGCCGCTACTCAGGCCCATCATGGCGGCGGGGCTGTCGCCGTCGCGAAGATAATGCAGAGCGCCGACGACAAGCTTGGCTGCGCCGCCTTGCCAGACATCGCCTGCGCCGCGCACTTCGAAGGGGATCGCCAGTTCCTTGAACGCCGTCTGGAACGCGAGGCCGATGGCGCCGGCCCGGTAAAGCACGGCCGTTTGCCGTGGCGCATATCCCTTGGCGAGAAGCCCGGCTATGGCGCGCGCCGTTTGCCGCGCCTCGATCTCGGGGCTCGAATAGCCGCGAATGACGATCTCCCCCGATTCGCTGACGGCCGGCGCATAGTCCTTGTCGCAGCGGGCCTTGTTATGGCGGATCAGCCGCTTGCCGGCCTGCACGATCTCGGGCGAGGAGCGATAATTGCGGGTGAGCGTGTGGATGCGGGCGCCTTTATATTTCGCCTCGAAATCGAGAATGTGCCGCACATCGGAAGCCCTGAACGCGTGAAGCGTCTGATCGTCGTCGCCGACCGCGCAGAGCTTCACGCCATCCTCGACGAAGCGGTCGATAAGGCGGATCTGGCCCGGATTGACCTCTTGATATTCGTCGACGAGCAGGTGATCGAAGGCGCCGGTGATCGCCCGGCGATAGGCTTCGCTGCGGTCCATGGCGTTTGTCACCAAAGGAACCATGTCCGCGAAATCGATGGCGCCCGCAGCCTTGAGCGCGGTCTCGTAGACGCGAAAAAAGCCAGCCGCTTCTTTGATGACCTCGTCGTCGCCCGCGGCGCGCTCAAAGGCGGCGGCGTCGAGAAGGCGCTCTTTGGCGCCGCCGATAATGTCGAGAATGTCCTGGTCCTCGTTCCACCACATGCGGCGGGAGTGAAAAACCTGACGCTGTTCGGGCGTGTCCCACAAGGGGAAGCGCTCTCTGAGCCCCGCCGCAGCCGGATCGCGTCTAAACTGCCGAAAGGCGAAGGCGTGGAAGGTTGCAATGGGCAGCCCCTTCGGCGACGGCAGATCCAAAAGCTTTGCAAGGCGCGCCTTAAGTTCATCGGCTGCCTTCTTGGTGTAAGTCATCGCCAAAATGCGGGCGGAATCGGCTCCTTTGCCGACCAGATACATGAAGCGGCCGACAAGCGTGCTGGTTTTGCCGGCTCCGGGCCCCGCCAGAGTCAGTTGGATCTCTGCGGCGCTCTTGGCGGCGGCCGCTTGCGCGGGATCGAGGTGGCCCATGTGTGGCCTTCAGGTAGCCGGACTTGGCGCAAGTATGCCCGGCGGCTCAGGCTGTCGTAAAGCATCAGCTTTCCCTTTCGCTGCCTGCGTCGAAATTAAATGAGGGGCAGGCCTCCGCTCCAAACCGGCGTCCTCGATGCTTCTCCTCTTTCCAATCCGGCGCGCGCCACTAGATATCTTTGTGGGCGGACTGCGGGGAAAACACAGGAGTTCTCATGCGATGGGGCCTTTCCCCCACGATGGCCCGCCAGCCGTTATTTCAGGCGAAAACCCGATGGGCGTCGACGGCTTTGAGTTCGTCGAGTTCACCCATCCTGAGCCAGCACATCTGCACGCTCTTTTCGAGCAGATGGGTTTTTCCTTTGCCGCGCGACATCGCTCAAAGAATGTCGCGCTTTATCGCCAAGGCGACGTCAACTACGTCCTTAACGCCGAACCGCAAAGCTTCGCCGCCGGGTTCGCAAAGAGCCATGGCCCTGCCGCCTGCGCCATGGGATTTCGGGTCGTTGACGCATCTCACGCCTATGCGCGCGCGATTGAACTCGGGGCCAAGCCGGCGCTCAACCCTGTTGGACCGATGGAGCTGAACATTCCGGCCATCGAAGGGATAGGCGGGGCGCTGATTTATTTCGTCGACCGGTATGGCGACAAGGGCTCGATCTGGGACGTCGATTTCCGATGGACGGGGGGGCGCGATCCGAGACCCGAGGGCGTGGGCCTTTCTTATATCGATCACCTCACCCATAATGTCCGGCGCGGGCGTATGGACTGGTGGGCCGATTGGTACAAGCGCTTCTTCAACTTCCGTCAGATCCGCTATTTCGACATCGAAGGCAAGCTGACGGGTTTGCGTTCACGCGCCATGACGAGCCCCTGCGGAAAGATCCGCATCCCGATCAACGAGAGCGCCGACGACAAAAGCCAGATCGAGGAATATCTCGCCAACTACAAGGGCGAAGGGATCCAGCACATCGCCTGCGGTTGCCGGAATATCTATGAGACGGTCGCCAGATTGCGACAGGCGGGGCTGCCGTTCATGCCTTCGCCGCCAAGCGCCTATTACGCAAGAATTGACGAACGCTTGCCGCATCATGGGGAGCCGGTCGAGAAGCTGAAGGAGCTTGGAATTCTGATCGATGGCGAGGGCGTCGCCGGGGGCGGAGAGACCAGGGTGCTCTTGCAGATCTTCTCCAAGACTGTGATCGGCCCGATCTTCTTCGAGTTCATCGAAAGGAAGGGCGATGAAGGGTTCGGTGAAGGCAATTTCCGCGCGTTGTTTCAGTCCATCGAGGAGGATCAGATCCAACGCGGCGTCTTGCAGCCAACCGCCGGATTATCTGACTCTTCTGTCGGCGAAAGGGCCGATTAACTCCGTTGGGTTCGTTTCGTAAAAAAGGCCCTCTTTATCAATCCTGAATAGTGCGATTTATTGGGGCGATGCAACTCAAGAGAGAGGTTAATCAAGAATAAACCAGGGATAGCCCTTTATGGTAAATATTTCCCAGACTTTGTCTTGGGGAAAAAAGGGGCGTGACTTATGACGGTTAGTATTATGGCTTCAACACCTGATGTCTATATGTCCGGTTTCGGCAACGACTTCGAGACGGAGGCGCTGCCGGGGGCTTTGCCCCAAGGCCAGAACTCCCCGCAGCGGTGCGCCTATGGGCTTTACGCCGAGCAGCTTTCCGGCTCGCCTTTCACGGCGCCTCGGGACAAGAACGAGCGCTCCTGGCTCTATCGCATGCGGCCTTCGGTGCTTCATGCGAGACGGTTCAGCCAAGCGGAGGCGCCACTTTGGAAGACGGCCCCCTGCATCGGCGACGCGGATAGCCCCATAGGCCAGCTTCGTTGGGGACCGCCGCCCCTGCCGAGTGAAAAACTGAGCTTTGTCGACGGCGTCCGCACGATAACCACCGCCGGCGATGTCAACACGCAGACGGGCATGGCGGCGAGCCTCTATTTCGTGACGCGCTCGATGGAGGACGAATACTTCTACAACGCCGACGGCGAACTGCTCATCGTCCCGCAGCTCGGGCGCCTGCATTTCTTCACGGAGTTCGGGCGCATCGTCATCGCTCCCGGCGAGATTCTGCGTGATCCCCCGCGGCGTGAAGTTCAAAACCATGATCGAAGATGGCCCGGCCCGGGGCTATCTCTGCGAAAACTACGGCGCCAAATTCACCCTGCCCTACCGCGGTCCGATCGGCGCGAACTGCCTCGCGAACCCGCGCGATTTCAAAACGCCCGTGGCGGCGTTCGAGGACAAGGATGCGCCCTGCCGGCTGACGGTCAAATGGTGCGGCAAGTTCTATTCATGCGATCTCGATCACTCGCCGCTCGATGTCGTCGCCTGGCATGGCAATTATGCTCCCTGCAAATACGATTTGAAAACATTCGCTCCCATCGGCGCTCTTCTCTTCGATCACCCGGATCCCTCCATTTTCACGGTGCTTACGGCTCCGTCAGGCGAGGAGGGAACCGCCAATATCGACTTTGTGATCTTCCCCGAGCGCTGGGCGGTCGCCGAGCATTCCTTCCGGCCGCCGTGGTATCACATGAACGTCATGAGCGAGTTCATGGGGCTGATCTACGGCCAGTACGAAGCGAAGCCCGAGGGCTTTCTGCCGGGCGGCATGTCGCTGCACAACTGCATGCTGCCGCACGGCCCCGATGCGCAGTCGTTCGAGCGCGCGTCAGAAGGCGCTCTTCAGCCGGTGAAGCTCAAGGACACCTTGGCTTTCATGTTCGAGACGCGCTTTCCGCAGCATCTGACGCGGTATGCGGCGGAGCTGGAGACGCTTCAGGAGGACTATCCCGACTGCTGGGCCGGCCTCAAGAAGCGCTTCAACGGCGAGCGATGATGAGGGACCTGCGATGAAGCTCGCCTCGCTGAAATCCGGGCGCGACGGCCGGCTCGCTGTCGTGTCGCGAGACCTGACGCGGGCGGTTCTCGCGAGCGCCGTCGCGCCAACGCTTCAGGGTGCGCTGGACGATTGGCTGATCTTAGGCCCGGAACTCTTCGCCCTGGGCCACAAGCTCGAGTCGGACCTCGAAGCCGGTTTCCCCTTCCGCGAAGAGGATTGCGCCGCGCCCTTGCCGCGCGCTTATCAATGGGCGGATGGATCAGCCTATGTGAACCACGTCGCTCTCGTGCGGAAGGCGCGAGGGGCGGAAATGCCCGCCTCGTTCTGGACCGCTCCGCTCCTGTATCAGGGCGGCTCGGACGCCTTTCTTGGCCCCCGCGATCCCATTCCTCTTCCTGGCGGCGATGAAAGCCTCGGCCTCGACCTCGAAGCAGAGATCGCCGTGATCACGGATGACGCGCCGATGGGGATCGGCCCGCACGCGGCGCGCGCGCATATCAGGCTTGTGATGCTGGCCAATGATGTGACCTTGCGCGCCCTTGTCGGACCTGAACTGGCGAAGAGCTTCGGCTTCTTTCAGTCGAAGCCGCCGACAGCGTTTTCGCCGGTCGCCGTGACGCCCGACGAGCTTGGGTCCGCCTGGGACGGCGCAAAGGTCCGTCTGCCGCTTCTTTCCTCCGTAAGCGGCGCGCCGCTCGGCCGGCCTGATGCGGGCGCCGAGATGACCTTCGACTTCGGCGCGCTCATCGCGCATGCGGCGCGAACCCGGCCGCTTTCCGCAGGCGCGATCATCGGCTCCGGCACGGTCTCGAACCGTGGCGAAGATGGAGGCGCGGGCAAGCCGATCGCCGAGGGCGGGCTTGGCTTTTCCTGCCTCGCCGAACAGCGCGCGGTGGAGACCCTGCGCTACGGCGAGCCGCGAACGCCGTATCTGAAACCCGGCGACCGCATCCGCATCGAGATGCTGGATGAAAACGGCGCCTCGATCTTCGGCGCCATCGAGCAAACGGTCAGGGCGGCATGACCACGCGAGGTTTCCCGGCTTCCCCGCTGCTCCGATGCACTTTCCCGATTTCAACCCATCCAAAAGGCCGAAGGCGTCTCTTCTTTGGGGAGGAAGTGAGCGCCCGCTGGCCGCGAGCGCATATGAGCCTGCCTCAGTAAGCTCCTTCGCCTCATCCTGCAGATTCGCTTAACATTTGGTGAAAATTGGTTTCGTTTCGTAAAACGGTCATAGGTAGGTATTCAAATATATTTGCTGAAGCCTGATTTACGGCGCCGTAGAATGCGCGCTGAAGGCCGAAAGCTGGCTTCTTAGTTGTTGGCGGCCACGTCTCTTCCTTGGGGTCAAGCAGGAATCGCAGCCTCGCGGTCAAGCTGGCGAGTTTTTGACTATCGGTCACTTTGCTGCCTGGGGCCGGGATCCGAACAACTGATAAGTATTTCTGTAATCTAATGCCGGGCTATTCGGCATTCTGTAAGCTAATACCGGGCCGTTCGGCGTCGTGCCGACCATCAGAATCGATTGTCGAAGTAAATGGTGCACGCCGTCGCAAACCACGCCATGCACTTCTCCCTTCATCAGCGCAAAATTGTCATAAGCAGGTCACACATATATTTGATGTGACATCACACATTCGAGTGATATTCACTCAATAATTAAGTGATACAAATTCTGGTTAATAGATGTGACGTCGACATAAGCTCTATGGCCTACAAAGGCTCAACTCTTAAGGAGAACCCATGTCGTTCCAATTTCCGCCCGACCCGATCTTACTGGAAGCGAACTGGTCCAACGAAGCGGGCTTCGGCTCTGGGCCGCCGAAATGGGCAAAGGCGACCGGACTGGTGGATTCGGATGTCGTGTACCTCCAAGGTGCAGCCAAGCAGACGCCCACGACTAGCCCGGATCCGAACCTGCTCTGCACGCTCCCGCCTGCGGCGAGCCCGGATCGTGTCGTGTACACCATCGCGCACACGTTCAACGGGACGTACGCAGATATCTCCATCAGCCCCAATGGGCAGATCCACCTAATCGACCCGAGGTCGCCGGCAGTCAAGGACTACTCCTTTGTCTCGCTGGAAAACATCACCTACGAGCAGTGCCTGTCAGCCGAGCGGTCAAGCCCCGGGATCGGCGGCCCGATCCCGGTGAATGTGCCGAACTGGTCCAACAGCCCAGGGTTCGGCGCCAGTGCGCCTGCGTGGTACATTGATGGCGGATTCATCGTGCACCTGCAGGGCGCGGCCAAGCAGGTCTCCACCACGAGCGGGCCCAACCCCAACCTGCTCGGCACCCTCCCGGCCCCAGCCAGGCCCCCGCGTGACGTCTACACGATCGTGCACACACTCAACGGGACGTACGCCGATCTGTTTATCGGCGCCGACGGGTCGATCAGCGTCATCGGGCCGCGCTTTCCGGCCGTCGAGGACCTCGGGTTCGTCTCACTGGAGGGCATTACCTACCAGTTGGGTGATGTACCCGCCAACGCAATTCCAGTGAATAAGCCGAACTGGTCCGACAGCCCAGGGTTCGGCGCCAGCGCGCCTGCCTGGATAAGCGACCAGTCGGTACAGGGTGTCGTGCGCTTGCAGGGGGCCGCGAAACGGGTTTCCACGAACGCGCCCAACCCCAACCTGCTCGGCACCCTCCCGCCCGCAGCTAGGCCCAAGGCGCGTGACGTCTACGCGATCGCGCACACATTCAACGGGACGTACGCCGATCTGTCGATCGGCACCAACGGGTCGATCAGCGTCATCGGAACGCGCGGCCTCCCCGAGGACCTCGAGTTCGTCTCGCTGGAGGGCATCAGCTACCAGCAATGAGGGGTGCCGGTATCAGCGGCCACGAACCGCGTTGCCGTCCAGTTTGCTGAACACCGCTGGCAAGGGCCGGATTATGCGCACAGCCCCTGCTGGCGATACCGGAACGGGTTATTTCATTGAGAGCCTTCCGCAGAGGGAAAATCGAATCGAAATTATGGCTCGCGGTTTTGTCGGCTGCAGAAGGAAGAGCGGCTGCGCTTTAAAATAAGGCCCGAGTCAGTTTTCGACCCAGGGCTGCCTAAGACCAAGCAAGGCGCATATTGAACTAGCGAGGCCTCGCCTTGGCGCTAAAATAATGCAGATCGCCCGGCGTGAGGATGCGATCGCCTTCGGCGAGGGCGTGCGCCTCGATATCCGCCGCAGCGCGCAACCGGTCGTAAAGCGGTCCGAAATCCTGGTAGCAGTCTTCGAGAAGGCGTTCGAAGCTCTCGATCACAAAGTACGTCTGCTGGAAGTCGTTGATGATGTATTTCGTCCGCATGACGCGCTCCAGGTCGAAGGCGACGCGGTTGGGCGAGTTGTCTTCGAGCGAGAACCGAGTCTCGGCCGGGGAAGAAAGGATGCCCGCCCCAAAGATGCGCAAACCCTCATGTGTTTGGATCAGGCCAAACTCCACCGTGTACCAGTAAAGCCGGGCGAGGTTGTGCAACTGGCCCAGTTCGAGCGCGCGTCGGCCGCCTTTGCCATAGGCTTCGAGGAACGCTGCGTAGACGGGATTGGCGAGGAGTGGAACGTGGCCGAAGACATCGTGGAAGATGTCCGGCTCCTTGAGGTAATCGAACTCGCGCTCGGGGCGTATGAAGGCCGCCGCGGGGAAACTCCGGTTGGCGAGGTGCTCGAAAAAGGCGTCGTCGGGGATCAGGCCCGCCACCGGCGCCACGCGCCACCCCGTTATGGCGGAAAGGCGCTGGCTGAGATCGGAGAAGTCCGGGATGCCCGACCGGGACAGACCGAGCATTTCCAGAGCGGCGAGCGCCTCGTCGCATGCGCGCCCTGGCAGCAATGCAGATTGCCGCGCGAACAGCCGGCTCCAGCGGTCGTGTTCTTCGGCGGAATAAGACGGCCAGTTCTGGTCGATGGTCCAATCCGCGCCCCGCGCAGCGGACGCGTATCGGTTCTTCGGAGCCGGCTCAATGGCGCAAACTGCTGATCCGCTCAACATGGTTCACCTTGGGAAGACGGAAGCGCCCCTTACCGTCATCGATATTCGACGCGTATAACCCTGATCCTCGAAAAACGGTTTCGTGACGCGCGTTGAACTTTGCGAGCTTCTATCCAAATATTCTTAGTAAGCTCTGCCGGTTTGGCCAGGTTCTAACCCCTCACCCGGCGCCCGGTGACGCCGGAGCCCACCCGCTCCCGCAAGTGTCCCCTCTCCTAGCGGGAGAGGGACAGGGTGAGGGGGAACGAACCGTTGGGCAAACTAAAAACTCTCCAACAACCATCAGGAGCGCTGTGTCTCCCCCGTTCCACAGCTACGAGCCAAGGCTTGGCCACAGGTTGCCCCACGATCCCTTCAACATGATCGTGGCGCCTCGCCCCATCGGCTGGATTTCAACGCGAGGCGTCTCGGGCGTCTATAATCTTGCCCCCTACAGCTTTTTCAACGCATTCAACTACAAGCCTCCCATCGTCGGCTTCTCCAGCATCGGCTTCAAGGATTCCGTGCGCAATGCCGAGCAAACGGGCGAGTTCGCCTGGAACCTCGTGACCCGGCCCTTGGCCGCGGCCATGAACCAGACGTCGGCTTCGCTTCCGCCAGAGTCGAGCGAGTTCGACTTCGCGGGACTGACGCCGCTGCCATCGACCCTGATCGCCGCCCCTCGCGTGGCCGAGAGCCTTGTGACTTTCGAATGCCGCTGCTCCCAGATCCTGCAACTCGCCACAGCGAGCGGCGAAAAGGTTCCCACTTGGCTCGTGCTGGGCGAAGTCGTGATGGTTCATATCTCGGAGTTGGTGCTGAGAGACGGCGTTTACGACACCGCCGCGGCGGGACACGTGTTGCGGGGCGGAGGCCCGGCCGACTATTTCACCTTTGGGCCTGAGCAACTCTTCCGCATGACGCGCCCTAAATAGCGGCGCCCATCGCACGCCAGAGAGGGCCGGCGATCTGGACGGCGGCCGCCGCCCGGCTGCGGCCATGCCGGTTTGCGTCTTCCGCATTTCAGATAAAGCTATGTCGTGGATTGTCGCTCAAGCCGGTTGCGCGCCGTTTTGCGCGACCCTAGGTTGCAACACAAAGCACTTCTTAACGATTCGATTCAGATTGCCGAGAGCAACGCCATGAAGCGCGCCCAATCGACCAAACGCAAGCTGGACGTTATGAGGGTCCTCCAGGACGCCAGCGAAGCTTACCGCCAAGGCCTACTCGATCGGGCCGCGCGAGGTTGCGAAGAAATTCTTGCCGAATGGCCCAATCACTTCGACGCCCTGCAACTGCTCGGCGTGCTTCGATCGCAGCAAGGCCGAAATGAAGAAGCGTTGGAGTTGCTCCTCGCCGCTGTGAAAGCGAGCCCGGATTCGGCGGAGGCATGGTCGAAATCTGGGCGTTGTTCTCGGCAAACTCGGCCGTGCGCAAGAGGGCCTGGCGAGCTTCGATAAGGCGCTGGCGATCAAGCCGAACTTCCTGGATACGCTCAAAAACAAGGGCGCTGCGCTGATGGCGCTCGGGCGCGCCGAAGAAGCTCTCGCAAGCTATGACAGGGCGCTGGCGGTCAAGCCCGACAACCCGGAGGCGCTTAATAATCGTGGCGATGCGCTCAAGAACCTTGGACGTCTTGAGGAGGCCGTCGCGAGCTATGACGAGGCTGTGACGCTCAAGCCCGACTATGCAGACGCCCATTACAAGCGCGGCAACGCGCTCATGAAGCTCGGCCGTGCGCAAAAGGCTTTGGCGAGCTACGTCAAAGCGCTGGAGATCGAGCCGCGTCGCTTCGAGGCGCTCAACAATTGCGGCGTCGCGCTCATAAGCCTTGGACGTGCGCAAGAGGCTCTGGCCAGTTACGACCGGGTGCTGGCGATTAAGCCGGACTTTCTTGACGCGCATAATAATCGGGGCGTTCTGCTGATGGACCTCGGGCGCGCGCAAGAGGCTCTGGCCAGCTACGACAGGGCGCTGGCGATCAAGCCCGACTACATCGACGCGCTCAACAATCGCGGCAATGCGCTGAGGGACCTTGGACGGCCCGAGGAAGCTTTGGCGATGTGCGATCAAGCTCTGGCGATCAAACCCGACTTTGCCGAGGCGCTGAACACGCGCGGCGCCGTGCTGAGGCAGCTCAAGCGCCCCGAGGAGGCTTTGGCGAGCTATGGCAAGTCCTTGGCGATCAAGCCCGATTACCCGGAGGCGCACAATAATCGCGGCAACGCGCTCAGGGACCTCGGACGTCTTGAGGAGGCCGTCGCAAGCTACGAGAGGGCGCTGGCGCTCAAGCCCAACTATCCGGAGGCGCACAACAATCGCGGCAATGCGCTCAAGGACCTTGGACATCTTGATGAGGCCATGGCCAGCTACGACAAGGCGCTGGCGGTCAAGCCGTCCTACGATGAAGCTGCCTGCAATCGCGGATTGCTTTTCTTGCTGTTGGGAAAACTTGAGTCCGGATGGCTCGATTACGAGAGACGATGGAATCGTGGAAATGGGGCGAGGCGCAAGCTCATCGCGCCCTACCCGTTCTGGAAAGGAGAAGACCTTTCGGGCAAGCGGATCATTGTTTATGAAGAGCAGGGATTTGGCGACGTTATCCAGTTCTCCCGGTACCTCAATAAGTTATCCGAACGCGGCGCGCAGGTTGCGTTCCTTGCACGCCCATCGTTGCATCGCCTTCTGAAGTCTTTCACTCCACAGATCCGGTTGATTGACGATCATCCGGCGAATGAGCCGTTCGATTATCAAAGCGCGCTCTTGAGCTTGCCGACAGCTTTCAGGACCACGCTCGACACAATTCCGGCTGATGGTCCTTATTTGCGCCCGGAACCCGCGTTGGCGGCGAAATGGCGGGACCGGGTGGGCGGACACGGCCTGAAGGTCGGCATTTGCTGGCAGGGAAACCCCACAAGTAAAGTCGATGTGGGCCGCTCAATTCCGTTGCGATGCTTCAAAGCCCTCTCCGCCATTCCGCATGTTCGCTTGATTTCCCTGCAGAAGAACTACGGTTTGGATCAGTTGGCTGAATTGGGCGCAGACCTGAAAATTGAGACGCTCGGCCCGGAATTCGACGCCGGCGCCGACGCCTTTATCGACACGGCGGCGGTTATGTCCTGTCTCGATCTGATCGTGACGTCGGACACCTCGATTGCGCATTTGGCGGGCGCTCTTGGGCGTCCTGCATGGGCAGGACTCCAGTGGATGCCGGATTGGCGCTGGCTGCTCGATCGCGCCGACAGTCCGTGGTATCCGACCATGACCCTTTATCGTCAAAAGCGGATGGGGGACTGGGACGGCGTCTTCGAACGAATGGCGGGAGACCTCGCCAGGCTGAGCCGGGGCGTCGGAACAAAGGGAGCGGCGCTTGCAGACTCCATCAAGGCTCCAATCCAGCCGGATAGCGCCGACACGCTTCACAATCGCGGCAATGAGCTGATGGCGCTCGGGCGTGCGCAAGAAGCTTTGGCGAGCTACGACAAGGCGCTGGCGATCAAGCCGGATAATGCGACAGCGCTTAACAACCGCGGGTCGGCGCTGATGCAACTCAGGCGCGCCAAAGAAGCCTTGGCGAATTTCGACAAGGCGCTGGCGATCAGGCCGGACTATGCGGTGGCGCTCAATAATCGGTGCGCAGCCCTGATGGCGCTCAAACGCCCAGAGGAAGCTTTGGCGAGCAGCGACAAGGCGCTCACGATCAAGCCGGACTATGCCGAGGCGCTCAACAATCGCGGCGATGCGCTGAGGGCGCTCGGGCGTCTCGAAGAAGCTGTGGCGAGCATCGACAAGGCGCTGGCGGTCAAGCCGAACTATGCGGGAGCGCTCAACAATCGCGGCGCAGCCCTGATGGAGCTCAATCGGTTCGCAGAGGCTCTGGCAAGCTACGATCGCGCGCTGGCGATTGAGCCGAACTATGCTGGCGCCTTCTACAATCGCGCCGCCGCCCTGCTTGAACTCGGGCGTTTCGGGGAGGCCTTGGCTAGTTTCGACAGTGCGCTGGCGATCAAGCCGGACTACGTCGAGGCGCTCTACAATCGGGGCATTGCGCTGGCGGACCAGAAGCGCTTCCAGGAAGCTCGCTTAAGCTACGACAAGGCGCTGGCGATCAAACCAGACTACGCCGAGGCCGCCTTCAATCGAGGCCTGCTCGCCTTGCTGTTGGGCGACTTCTCACAGGGGTGGATTGGATATGAAAAGCGATGGGATCGTCGCGAATCCCAGAAGCGCAGCTTGCTCGCCCCCTATCCGGCATGGAAAGGAGAAGACGTTTCGGGTAAGCGCATCATCGTCTATGAGGAGCAGGGATTTGGCGACGTTATCCAGTTCTGCCGGTATTTAGCGGGCCTCTCAAAGCTCGGCGCGCAGGTTACCTTCCTTGTAAGGCGGTCGCTGCATCGCCTCCTGAACCCGTTCGCCCCTGCAATCCGACTGACCGACGAGCCGCCTGCGGGCGCAGCGTTCGATTATCAATGCGCCTTGTTGAGTTTGCCGGCGGCGTTCAAAACCACGCGCGAAACCGTCCCGGCGGAAATCCCGTATCTGCGCTCCGAGCCGGAATTGGTCGCCAAATGGCGGGAAAAAATCGGCAGTCATGGCCTGAAGGTTGGCGTCTGCTGGCAAGGCAATCCATTGATCAAAGTCGACAGAGGGCGTTCAATTCCGCTGCAATATTTCGGCGCCCTGTCCGCCATCCAGAATGTTCGATTGATTTCGCTGCAGAGGCGCCACGGCCTTGAGCAGTTGGCTGAGTTGGGAGCCAAACTGAGAATTGAGGCGCTTGGCGCAGACTTCGACGCTGGCGCCGACGCCTTTATCGACACTGCGGCTGCGATGTCATGCCTCGATCTGATCATCACGTCGGACACTGCGATCGCGCATTTGGCGGGCGCTCTTGGACGCCCTGTTTGGTTGGCGCTGAAGTGGGCGCCCGAATGGCGCTGGATGCTCGATCGCGCCGACAGTCCTTGGTATCCCACCATGACGCTCTATCGTCAAAAAAAGATGGGGGACTGGGGCGGCGTCTTTGAACACATGGCGGAAGACTTGGCCAAGTTGGGCCAGGGCGCTGGGACAAAAGGAGTGACGAAGGGCGCCATCAAAGTTCCGACCGAATCGGATGGCGCCGACGCGCCCTTCAAGCGGGGCAATGAGTTGATGGCGCTCGGGCGCTTTGAAGAGGCTTCGGCGAGCTTCGACAAGGCGCTGGCGATCAGGCCCGGATTCGTCGACGCGCTCATCAATCGCGGCGTCGCGCTGATGCAGCTCAAACGCTTCGAAGAAGCCTTGTCGAGCTACGATCACGCGCTGGCGGTCAAGCCGGGCTTCGCAGGCGCGCTCAACAATCGTGGCGCCGCGCTGAAAAACCTTGGTCGTCACGAGGAGGCTTTGGCGAGTTTTGACCGCGTGCTGGCGGTTGAGCCAAACCATGCCGGCGCGCACTTCAATCGCGGCGATGCGCTGATGGCGCTCAAGCGCCCCAATGAGGCTCTCGCGAGCTACGACAAGGCGCTGACGATCACGCCGAACCGCGCCGATGCGCTCTACAATCGCGGCAATGCGCTGGTGGCGCTCGCGCGCCCCGAAGAGGCTCTTGCAAACTACGACAAGGCGCTGGCGATCGAACCGGGTCGCGCCGACACGCTTTTGAACCGCGGCAACGCGCTGATGAAACTTGGCCGCCTTGCCGAGGCTCTGGCGAGCTACGATGAAACCCTTGCAATCAAGCCGGACTACGCTGAGCCGCTTTACAATCAGGGAATTGTCGCTCTGCTTTCAGGCGATTTTCCGCAAGGGTGGATTGGCTATGAGAAGCGATGGGATCTTTGGGATGCAGCGAAACGCAGGCTGATCGTCCCATATCCGGCTTGGAGAGGAGAAGACCTTTCGGGCAAGCGCATCATCGTTTACGAGGAGCAGGGATTAGGCGACATCATCCAGTTTTCCAGGTATCTGGCGGAACTCTCCAGGCTTGGCGCGGAGGTTGCTTTCTTTGTGCGGCCATCGCTGCATCGGCTGCTGAAGGCTTTCCTTCCCGCCATCCGGCTGACCTCACAGAAGCCTCAAGGCGAAGACTTCGACTATCAGTGCGCCTTGTTGAGCTTGCCAGGGGCGCTCGGAACCACGCTGGACACCATCCCGGTGGAAATTCCGTATCTGCGCCCGGAGGCGGAACTGATCGCCAAATGGCGAGAGCGGATCGGCGGTGATGGCCTGAAGGTTGGCATTTGCTGGCAGGGGGACCCTTCCGGCAAAATCGACGTGGGCCGTTCAATGCCGTTGCGATACTTCGGCGCGCTCTCGGCCATTCCGCATGCTCGCCTGATCTCGCTGCAGAGGCGCCACGGCCTCAATCAGCTCGCTGAACTGGGCGCCGAACTGAGAGTTGAGACGCTGGGCGCGGACTTCGACGTCGGCGCCGACGCCTTTATCGACACGGCGGCCGCGATGTCCTGCCTCGATCTGATCGTCACGTCGGACACAGCGATTGCGCATTTGGCGGGCGCTCTCGGGCACCCCGTCTGGCTGGCGCTCAAACAGACGCCGGATTGGCGCTGGCTGCTCGATCGCGCAGACAGCCCCTGGTATCCGACCATGACGCTTTATCGTCAAAACAGAATGGGGGACTGGGGCGGCGTCTTCGAGCGAATGGCGGAAGACCTCGTTAAGTTGAGTGGGGGCGTCGCAATAAAGGAAGCGACGATCCCGGATTATGGCGACGCGCTCCCCCATAATCGCGCCAATGAACTGATGGCGCTCGGGCATCTCGAAGAAGCTTTGGCGAGCTACGACAAGGCGCTGGCGATCAAGCCGGATAATGCGACAGCGCTCAACAATCGCGGCTCGGCGCTGATGAATCTTGAGCGCGCGGAAGAAGCCTTGGCGAGCTACGACAAGGCTCTGGCGACCAAGCCGGACTATGCGGTCGCGCTCAACAATCGGTGCGCAGCTCTGATGGAGCTCAAGCGCCCGGAAGAAGCTTTGGCGAGTAGCGACGGGGCGCTGGCGGTCAAGCCGAACTACGCCGAGGCGCTCAACAATCGCAGCCATGTGCTGATGGCGCTCGGCCGTCACGAAGAAGCTTTGGCGAGCATCGACAAAGCGCTGGCGATCAAGCCAGACTATGTGGGGGCGCTTAACAATCGCGGCGCCACGCTAATGGAGCTCGGTCGGCCCGAAGAAGCTCTGGCAAGCTATGACGCAGCGCTGGAGATCCAGCCGAATTACGCCGGGGCGCTCTACAATCGTGGCGATACGCTGATGGCGCTCGGGCGGGCGGAAGAGGCTTTGGGGATTTACGAAAAAGTGCTGGCGATACAGCCGGGCAATGCGGGGGCGCTTAACAACCGCGGCTCGGCGCTTATGAAACTTAAGCGCTCCGAAGAAGCATTGGCGAGCTACAACGAAGCCCTCGCGATCAAACCGGATTATGCGGTGGCGCTTAACAATCGCAGCGCGGCGCTGATGGCGTTCGGTCGTCACGAAGAAGCTTTGGCGAGCAGCGACAAAGCGCTGGAGATCAAGCCGGATTACGTCGACGGATTTAACAATCGCGCCGATGCGCTGCTGGCGCTTGGCCGCCATGAAGACGCTTTGGCGAGCAGCGACAAAGCGCTGGCGATTGAGCCGAACAATGCGGGGGCTCTTAACAATCGCGGCGCGGCGCTGATGGAGCTCAGTCGGCCCGCAGAGGCGCTCGCAAGCTACGATCACGCGCTGGCGATCCAGCCGGACTACGCCGGGGCGCACTACAATCGCGGCGCGGCGCTGTTGGAGCTAAGGCGTTTCGACGACGCTCTGGCGAGCTACGATCACGCGCTGGCGATCCAGCCGAACTATGCCGGCGCGCTCCTTAATCGGGCGCTGCTTATGTTCTTGTTGGGCGACTTTCTGCGAGGGTGGAGTGGATATGAGAAGCGATGGGATATCAGGGATGCGCCGAAGCGCAGGCTGATCGCCCCTTATCCGATGTGGAAGGGAGAAGACGTTTCAGGCAAGCGCATCATCGTCTATGAGGAGCAGGGATATGGCGACGTCATCCACTTTTCCCGGTATCTAAAGGAACTTTCCAGGCTGGGAGCGCAGGTTACTTTCCTTGGGCGGCCATCCCTGCATCGCCTGCTGAACGCGTTCCTTCCCGCCGTCAGGATGATCTCCCGGGATCCGGAAGGCGAAGACTTCGACTATCAATGCGCCTTGATGAGCTTGCCGGGAGCGTTCGCAACTGCGCTGGATAGCGTCCCCGCGGAAATCCCGTATCTGCGGTCGGAGCCGGAAATGGTGGCTAAATGGTGGGAGCGCATCGGCGGTCACGGACTGAGGGTTGGCGTCTGCTGGCAGGGAAACCCTGTCGGCAAAATTGACAGGGGCCGCTCGATTCCGTTGCGATGCTTCGGCGCCCTCTCCGCCATTCCGCATACCCGGCTGATTTCGCTACAGAAGAATCACGGCCTCGATCAACTGGCTGAACTGGGCGCCACGTTGAAAATCGAGACGCTGGGCTCAGATTTCGACGCGGGCGCCGACGCCTTCATAGACACGGCGGCCGTGATGTCGTGCCTCGATCTTGTCGTCACGTCGGACACCGCGATCGCGCATTTGGCGGGCGCCCTTGGCCGTCCTGTCTGGCTGGCGCTCAAACAGACGCCGGAATGGCGCTGGATGCTCGATCGCGTCGACAGCCCTTGGTATCCGACCATGACCCTCTATCGACAGAAGATGATGGGGGACTGGGACGGCGTGTTCGAACGGATGGCGGAAGACCTCGCCAAGCTGAGCCGGGGCGCCGGAACAACGGGAGCGGCGCCGGTCGTTTTCGCTTGAGGGCATGCGGCCGCTGGTTAAGAATTCGCCAAAATTGGTTTCGTTTGGTAAAACAGGCCTATCTACCTAAACAAGCAACTCGTCGGAACGCTCGAAATAGAATTTACCTTATGTTAAGCCTTGACCTTAGGATTATGTCCAGAAGCGTTTATGTCGGGTAGAAACGCAGATCGTCGCAAACTGTCTCAACGCCTGCCTCGGCGCATTTGCCCTTTTGCCATGATCGCCCGATGACGCCCCTCACCCATGATTGTCCTGCCGTTCGATGAGCGCGGCGTTGTATGATCCTGCCCAAGAACTGGGCGAGCCCGGAGGTGCGCCCTTCTCCCATGTGATGGAGGCAGGTCCTTGGCGAAAAGCAGCGAAACAAAACCCCCGAAACCCGCTCAGCCGGTCCAGCGGCGCGAGCCCCTTCCCTGGCATCGGCCGAAATCCACCGAGGAAGACCCGGACGCCCACGCCCGCATCGAGGCCATCCTCAAAGCCCCGAGCTACCGCCGGGCCGACGACGACCTCGACTTCCTTGCGCGCGATGGCATGCGCGGCGTCCGGCTCCAGATAGACTACTTGAAGCCCGAACTGCTTCTTGAAGAGAAAGGCGTTCGCCAAACAATCGTTGTGTTCGGAAGCACGCGCCTTTGCGAGCCGGCTGCCGCGCAGCGAAAGGTCGACGACCTGAAACGAGCGTGGGCGGCCGCCCCCGGCGACAAAGACCTGGCGCGCCGCTTAGCGGTTGCAGAACGCATCCTCGCCAAAAGCCATTATTATGACATCGCCCGCGCCCTCGGAAGGCTCGTGAGCGAAGCCAACCACACGGGCGGCGAACAGCACGCCGTCATCATGACTGGCGGCGGACCGGGGATCATGGAAGCCGCCAATCGCGGCGCATTCGACGCAGGCGCAAAATCCGTAGGCCTTAACATCAGCCTTCCGCATGAGCAGTTTCCGAACCCCTACATCACGCCGGAACTCGGTTTCAGCTTCCACTACTTCGCAATGCGGAAATTGCATTTCGTGATGCGGGCCAAGGCGCTCGTGGCGTTTCCGGGAGGATACGGCACGCTCGACGAGTTGTTCGAGGTCCTGACGCTCGTCCAGACGCGCAAGCTCAAGCAAATTCCGGTCGTTCTCGTCGGCCAAGACTATTGGCGCGCCGCCGTCAATTTCGATTTCCTAGCCGAGGAAGGCGTGATCGACCAGGAAGACCGCGAACTCTTCTGGTTTGCGGAGACGGCCGACGAAATCTGGAACGGCATCCAGGCCTGGTATGCGTCCGGCGGCGCAGCTTAGCCGGCGGGCTTGGCCTCAGTTGCGGAAGTCCCATAGACGCCGCATGAATCCTCCGACGTCTGCAACGCTGTGGCTCACTGTTGACGGTGGCGTGGCGAAACGATATCTGCGAGTCTCATGCTCTATCGCCAGCAGGAGCTTTCCAGCTTTGAAGGCTGCTTCGGTCCATCGGCGGTTGAGATGTGTATCTCCAGCCGCGGAGAAGCTCACCATGAAAGCGAACAAGCTGCTGGCGGTGTAGGAGCAGCCAAAACGCCGAATGTTCGGAGTGTCGTAATCGCCGGCGGCTTATTTCAGTGTTTGAGAGGCTGGCGATCGAGATAGGCCTCGAAGTAGGCAATGTTCGCCATCAGCGTCTTCCGTTGTTGGGGCGGCATCGCCAGGCAGGAAGCCATGATTTCCAGCTGCATGAGCGAGGATCGAACGAGGTCGAACACTTCCTCTTCGGTCGCATCGAGAAAATGCATGCCGCCAAGAGATATACCTCGCTCAATAGCCTTCATAGCGACCTAATATTGTTTCTTGTTTCGTTTCGATGAGAAATTTAATATTTTGTTGCTCGCGGCCTGCCTGTTTTCCGTGCAATGCGCCCAGATAATACCCGTGATCGTGACGCCCATTACTGGTCGTCACGATCGCCAGCAGGTTGTGGGTCCTGCGAGGCCGTAGCTTAGACAGCAACGTCTCAAATATGATGAGGGGCGCAAGACAAATTGTAACATAGCATGACAACACGCCGCGGTGGCCAACAGTCTCGTCTCAGCCTATGACTAAGCCCTTGCTTTGCGAGGTCTGGTTCATGCCGAACACGCCGCATATCTTGATTGTGGACGACGACAAACAAATCAGAGAGAGCCTTGCCCGCTTTCTCACCGCGAACGGGTTCCGTATTGCGGCGGCGGAAGATGGCGCGGCCATGTTCGCCGCAATAGAAAAGGGCCGCTTCGATCTTGTCGTCCTGGACGTCATGATGCCCGGCGAAGACGGGTTGAACCTGTGCCGCCGCCTTCGCGAAGCGAGCAGAATCCCCGTCATTTTCTTGACGGCGCTGTCCGGGGAGATCGACTGTGTCGTGGGCCTCGAATTGGGCGCTGACGATTACATCTGTAAGCCTGTCCGTCCCAGAGAATTGCTCGCGCGGATCCGGGCGGTGCTGCGCCGCGCGGGCGAGACGCTTCAGCGGGAACGCGCGCCGGTCATCGCCTACAGTTTTGAAGGGTGGAGTCTGGACGCTGTGCGGCGCACGCTGCGCAACCCGGAAGGCGTGCTCGTCGATTTGACCGGCGGCGAGTTCGATTTGCTGCTGGCTTTTGCAGAGCGACCCCACCAGGTGCTGACACGGGATCAACTCCTTGATCTGACCCGCGGCAGGGAAGCGGCGGTCCTCGACCGAAGCATCGATGTCCAGGTCGGCAGGCTTCGGCGCAAGATTGAGGCCGATCCACAACTTCCGGCATTCATCAAAACCGTGCGAAGCGGCGGCTACGTATTCTGCGCCGACGTCCTGGACGGATCAGCGGGGTCCGCAGCCGATGCAGTTTCATGAGCCGCGGCCGCGCTTACGGCTCGGGACGCGCATCGCGGGGACGATACTGCTGGCGCTCATTGTCATGCACCTGCTTTACGCTGTGCTCTTTCTCCTTATGCCCCCGCGGCTCCTGACAACCTACAGCGCGCGCTGGCTCGCCGTGAAGGCGCAGGAGGCCACGTCACTTATATTTCAAGAGGCTGCACAAGCCAGGGATGCTCGCGCCGCCCGGTTTGGAGCGGATAACCATTTACAGATCCGATGGCGCCGAACGTGGGACGAGGCCAAGCAAGAACCGCAGAAGGGCCTGCGGCCTTTCCTCGAGCGGGCGCGGGCTTCCATTGAGCGCGATCTGAAAGGAAAAGTCGGGAAAGTTGCCGTAAAAGGCGCGCTTGAACTGCATGGAAATATGTTTCACGTCGATGTGCAGCCTCAGCCTCCCGATTTCTTGAACCGGCTGCCGTTAGGCCCGCTGGAGCCTCAAGAAGCAGATCTTCCGATACTTGGACTTTTCGAGCTGGCGATTCAGGGGCTCGACGGGAGTTGGATCACGATAGAACCGGCCGGGACGGAAGGCTATGCAGAGCGGCTGGAACCTTGGCTTATCGTGTTGACCGGCGCAGTCGCGCTGGTTTCTGTTCTTTCGACCCTCATAGCAAGAAAGACCTTGCTCCCCTTGGAGCGGCTTGCCGAAAGCGCCCGCACATTCGGACGGACGCGCAAGGCCGTCCCCATCGATCCTGCCGGTCTGCACGAGTTCGAAGTCATCGCGCGCGCCATGAACGAGATGCAAGAGAGCATCAAGCGCTTCATCGACGAGCGCACGCACATGCTCGCCGCCCTATCTCACGACCTCAGGACCGGTCTGACCGGCCTGCTCCTCGATGCGGAAGTATTGACCGGCGGCGATAGCAAGGATCGCCTCATAGCAGGCTTGGAGGAGATGGAGCGGGTGATCTCCGCAACGCTGGCCTTCGCGGGCGACGATCTCAAGAGCGAGCCGGCGCAAATGATCGATCTCGCGGCTTTGCTGATCAGCCTTTGCGACAGCTTTTCCGACCGCAATCGCCCAGCCAGCTATTCCGGACCCGATCACCTTTTCGCCATGTGCCAGCCAGTGGCGATTAAACGGGCATTGACCAATCTCATCGACAACGCCGTCAAATATGGCGGTTGCGCGCGCGTTCAGCTTGTGTGTGCTGCGGGCGGCGCGACGATTTCAATCTCCGACGATGGGCCTGGCATTCCTGCAGACAAAGCCGATCTGGCGTTCAAGCCTTTCGGGCGGCTGGACTATGCGCGCAACAGGGAAAGCGGCGGCGTCGGCTTGGGCCTCACGATCGCTCGCGACATCGTTCAATCGCATGGCGGCGAGATCCGCCTCGGAATTCCCACGCAGGGAAAGGGGTTCGAAGTCATGATCTCGTTGCCATTGGTTTCGAAGGCCGTTCGGCCGGCTGCTGAAAAAGCATGAACTCGCCAAGCTCAGGATGCGGTCGGGTGTTTTCAACATCTTGGACCTCATGGTGAGCCTGTCGAACCATGGGCCGCGGCCATCCCCGACGGCAATGCGGGCGCTGCGCGCGCGAGCGACTTGCGCCCTTGACGGAAAAGCTGCAATCTCTTCGAGAGATGATCCGGCTCGCGAGGATGAAGCGATGATCCGTGTCCAGAAAGAAGATTTCGACATCGGCGGCGAAATCGCCGCCTTGCGAAAAGGCCGCACCGATGTCGGCGCGATTGCTGCCTTCGTGGGGCTCGTTCGCGACCTCGCAGGCGGCAGGGCCGTCGCCTCAATGACGCTCGAACATTATCCCGGCATGACCGAGAAAGAGCTTGCCCGGATCGAAGCCGAAGCCCGCGAACGCTGGCAGCTTCTCGATTGCCTCATAATCCATCGCTTCGGGCGACTATTAGCGGGCGACAACATCGTGCTTGTTGCGACGATGTCCGAACATCGCTGCGCCGCTTTCGAATCCGCCCAATTCCTAATGGATTACCTCAAGACGACGGCGCCGTTTTGGAAGAGCGAGGAAAGCGACGAAGGTCGCCATTGGGTGGCGCCGCGTGACGCAGACGACGCCGCGGCCGAGCGGTGGGTGAGATAGGCGCGCGGGGGAAATCACTCCGCGGCGGCGGCGCGGACGCTTCGCTTCTTGGACGACTGCTTTTCCGCTTTTTCAGCGGCTTCCCTTTTTTTGGCTTCTGCCTCTTCGGCTTCCTTGGCGAGCCTTAATTCTCGCAGCTTCGCGACCTTTTCAGAGCGCACACGGTCAGCATTGTCAATATCGTGCCTGACGGCCTGATCGCGTCTCTGGAGATTTGCGAAGCGCTCCGCGGCCTTGGTTTTCGTCGTGGCGGGCATAAGCTTTTCCTTCCGGTTGGCGCATGAAACAACAGCGTGGGAAAACGCCAGCCATGCCGCGTCCCAAGCGAGCTCCAAGCGGGTGTGCCGCCCCTATGTCAGTGACTTTAAATGGGTATTGCATCGAGCCTTCGCAAGCGCCTCGCGCGCGACCTCGACGCCGTCTTCGTTCAAGGCGCGTCAGGCCGCCCCGCCGTCAGCCGAACGCAAGGTCTTTTCGCGTGTTGAGCCATATCATCACACTGGCGGACCCATGACAAAGCGCATAGAAGATTATGCTGTTATCGGCGACTGCGAGAGCGCGGCCCTTGTGGCGCGCGACGGCTCGATCGACTGGCTGTGCTGGCCGCGTCTCGATTCGGGCGCGCTGTTTGCTGCGCTGCTTGGGGGCCCGGAAAACGGACATTGGAGCATTTCGGCGACCGCGAACGCCGCTTTGCGCCGGCGATATCGCGACGGCGCGCTGATCCTTGAGACCGACTTCGAGACAGCGAGCGGCGTAGCCACGCTCATCGACTTCATGCCCTTTCACCGGCAGGGTCCGAGCCGGCTGATCCGCCTCGTCGAGGGGCGCGCGGGCGAGGTCGAGATGGCGACCGAGTTTCTGCTGCGCTTCGATTACGGCCTGATCGTGCCCTGGATCACCCGCATGGACGGCGATGGACTTCACGCCATCGCGGGGCCGGACATGGTCGTTCTCCATACGGGCGCTCCCATGGAGCCGTGCGGAATGAAGCACACGGGAACCTTCAAGGTGCGCGCGGGCGAAACGGTCTCGTTTGTCCTGAGTTACGCCAGGTCGTTTGAAGAGCCGCCTCCTGAAATTGACGCCATGCAAGCGCTCGAAGACACCGAGAAAGAGTGGCGGCGCTGGTCGGGGCGGTGCACTTATAGTGGGCCTTATTCGGGCGCCGTCATGCGCTCCCTTATCACCTTGAAGGCCTTGACCTACCAGCCGACCGGAGGCATCGCAGCCGCCGTTACGACGTCCCTTCCCGAACAAATCGGCGGAAGCCGCAACTGGGATTACCGCTTCTGCTGGCTGCGCGACGCAACCTTCACGCTGCTCGCCCTGATGAACTCCGGCTACCGGCAGGAAGCGGGAGAATGGCGGATATGGCTTCGCCGCGCCGTGGCCGGCAGCCCGCAGCAGGTGCAGATCGTGTACGGGCTCGCCGGCGAGCGGCGCCTCATCGAGAGCGAAATTCCCTGGCTTCCCGGCTATGAAAATTCACGCCCTGTGCGCATCGGCAACGCGGCCGCAGACCAGCTGCAGCTCGACATCTTCGGCGAGGTGATAGACGCGCTGTTTCAATGGAACGAGGGCCACCCCCATCCTCGACATGACGGATGGCCTGTCGCGCTGACGCTTCTCGAACATCTCGAAAAGATTTGGCGGCTGCCGGACGAGGGCTTGTGGGAGGTCCGCGGCGGGTCGCGCCAGTTCACACATTCGAAGGTCATGGCGTGGGTGGCGTTCGACCGCGCCATCCGGAGCATGGAGCGCCATGGCCTGGAGGGACCGCTCGACCGCTGGCGAAAGGTTCGCGACGAGATTCACAATCAGGTCTGCGAGCAGGGCTTTAATGCGGAAGCCGGGGCCTTCACTCAGAGCTACGGATCCCCCGCGCTTGACGCGAGCGCCCTTCTGATTCCGCTCGTCGGCTTCCTTCCGGTGAGCGACCCGCGCGTCAAGTCCACCGTCGAGGCCATTGGAGAAAGATTGCGCGATGGGCCTCTCGTCCGGCGCTACGACACAGACCGCACGAAAGACGGCCTCACGGGCTCCGAAGGAGCCTTTCTCGCCTGCTCGTTCTGGTACGCCGACAACCTCGCGCTGCTGGGGCGGCGCGACGAGGCCGTGGAACTCTTCGAGCACCTCCTGACCCTTCGCAATGATGTCGGCCTTTTGGCGGAGGAATACGATCCCGTTGCTGGGCGCATGCTGGGCAATTTCCCGCAGGCCTTTTCCCATGTCGCGCTGATCAACGCGGCGCACAACCTGTCACACCACGCGCAACCAGCAGCGCAGCGAAGGAGAAGACATAGCAGGTCCTAAGCAAACGTGCGCAATATGACCAACAAATGGACAAATAGGCCGATTCCAAACTTATCGCTCGTTGGCCGAGATGTCTCTTGTGGGGAGGAGAGCGGGAGACCGCCTGCCACACCTCCACGAAGCCGCCCAGCAAACTCACCAATCCATGTCGGCGGCGCGATCAAATTCCGCCTGCAAGTGCTCGACAAACTCGCGCATATCGTCAACGGACGTCATCGCCGCAGCATAGCTTCCATCGGCTGCCCTTGTCAGAATCAGAGGTAATTCGCTCTCTTCTATGTAGATCCTCGCCGGGGCGCGTTTCCCCGTCCACAAGTAATCGACAAATCTTCCAATCACTATGATTGCCGTTTCGTCTTCAAAGGCCAGCTTGGGACTCAATGAAAACTGCGGCTTCGCGCGCGAGTAGTCGAGGACAACAGGGACAGCGCCAGCGCCCGAATGAAAATGGAATGCCTTGCCTTCCTTCCCAAAAGCGCCATGCGCCACGAAATTTCTAAGCTGACGGCGCAGCGTGGATAACTCATCGAAGTGTTTCTTCGACTCTTTGTCGCTAAGGTCGAAAACTGCTTTATATTTTGTGCCCCATTCTGCCCCGACTAACTCTTTAAGCTGACTTCCGGTGGTTATATTCCCCTGCAAGATTGCAATGTGAATAAAAACGTTCTCAGTCCACGAAAAAAACGCATCTATAACTCCAAGCGCAAGCCAACTCGCCTTTTCCGAGGCGCGCACGGCTGGGCCTTTGAATTTCTCGATCTTCTCTCGCAAGCTGAGGTTCTGTGCGTTTTTTAAGGATCGATACCAATAGATCGATAATTCACGCTGCTTCCTTTCGGCCTCGTCGTCTTTCCTGAGCGCGGTCGCCTCCACTGTGGCGGCGAGAAACGCGTCTCGAAAATACAAAAAACGCGCAAACAGTCTGTTGCTTGCGTTTTGCACATTCAGCTTGTCGTTCTGGATTGCAGCCTCCGCCATCCATTTAAAAAACGGCGCGGCGGCCCTTACCCCTTTACTAACCAAAGAAACTATTCGCTGGGCCTGCGGTTCGTCAGTGTCTTTATTTTGGATAAATACACCAACACCGAATTTGCGGTGCTCTATAAGATACGCGACCCCATCAAGATCGACAGGGATTGACCAAGACACCTTTTCAAACTGGCCCAAATTTTTGAACCCCAACAAGTCAACCAACAAAAAGTACACCAAATAATACGGGGGAAGGCTGCGCCCTGCATCGCTGCGGACCGCCGTGAATAAGAAATCTCGGTTGGGAGCTTTTGTGCTTGCGTCAGCTGGCTTAAGCGGATTGATGGCCCACCTAGCTGCATTCCGGATAGGTTCTAATTCCTTTGGAATCGCAAGCCTGCTCACGCCAGCCTCGAAATCGTACTGCGGCCAAAACCTATCCGCGCTATAAAAGCCAATGATAATGAAGGCTGTCGCGCAGATCTTTGAAGCAATCTCCATTCGAAAAGCATACAACTCCCCATAGTCTGATGCGCAGTGGTGGCACACCTAATCCAACTATTTTTCTAGGTACAGGTGAGCGACGAACCTGCGTCAAAATGGCTGGGGAGGACTCGTGTCAGCCTGCGCAACAACTTGAGTTCCGCTTATTGGGGTAGTTTACTACTTAGTTCGAGTTTCTTGAATGTCTTATAGCGACCAATAGCCCACATGCGGGTAGCCTCTGCCCCCAAAACACGAGGGCATTCGTTGGTCAGCTCAGGAATGCCTGCTTAGCCGGCGAGCCGCTGTCTGCGCCGACCGCGATCAACGGCCGGCTTTGCCGGCGGACAAGATCAAAGTCGCCCTGCAAATGCTGGACGTTGGCGTGCGGTCAAGGCCGCGCGCCCGGCTCCGCCCCTGGCCCTTGCTGGTCAGGTCGCGGGGCCTGAGGGCCGGGGCTTAATCGCCAGTTGTACGGCGGGAGCGGCGGCGAAGCGTCAAAAGCAGACGGCGCTGTGACGGGTTGGCTGCTGGCCTGGGTCTGGGTGGGTGGAAAACCAATCGGCATCGCAGGCTGTCCGGCCTGAAGCTGAGGCGCCGTCATGGAACCTATCTGTCCGATGAGAGCGTTAGGCTGCGAAACCGCCATCGGCTGAGTCGCAAAGGGAGCCTCAGCGCTCCGCAGCGGCGGCGCGCTCGCCGGGAACACTGGCGACGGAGGCGAAACATCTACTTTTTTATATCCCTCGGGCGCCTCGAAGAGCTTCGCATCCGGTTCGCCGGGCTGAATATTGCGCAGTTCACGCGATATGCCGCCCGGCTGTTTCTCAGCGATTGCAAAGCCAAGGTCCGGCGAGAACAGGGAAAAGCCGCGCTGGTAACTGCCGTTGGGCGCCAGATAGAGAAATTCCCAGTTTTCGACGCTGCGATTGTCGAAGGTCATCGTCCCGAGCATGTTGGCTTGCATCACCCGGCCATCGGAAAATTCCTCCCGGACGGCGAACTTCCGCTGGGGATCCCACCACCGATGCATTCCAGCGGGTTCGCTCATGCTGGTGATGGTCCATCGCTCGATCTTTTGCGCGCCAAGGCCTTCAGCCGAGGCGTCAGCCTCCTTTTTGCACGCGACGACAGGAGAAGATTGACAGGCGACCAACGGACGAAACCCGGCAGGCACAGCGCCCAGCCCGTTTTTGCTCTCAATATAGGTCCGGGTTAACGGAAACAGCGTCAGCGCTATTCCCTCGGTAGGCTTCACGATTTGAACGACCGGCTGGCCCGAGACCTGGTATTCGTATCGCGATCCCTTCTCTCCGAAGGCCAACCGGACATATCTCATGTCGTGGCCCGGCTCGGTTTCGATCGCGTCAGCGGTAAATTGCGGCGCGGCCTCGACGGCTCCACAGACCGGAACGGATAGGAGAACTGCTGCGATTGCTGCTGCCCTCATAGACTATCTCCTTTCAAAGGGACTTCCTCCGCGGCCTGGAAGGGCCGATGCTTGTACTTTGTCATTCCCATCGCGGCGAGGCTTCTCGCTCGGCGCATCCACGGCCTCACCAGGGGGAGTATGCCCAGTAAGGCGGCGGGACCGGGTAAGCATTGTAAGCATAGGGGGGCGGCGGCCCGTAACCGGCATTGTACGGATTTGGCGCCATCGCGCCGGGATAGGTTGGGGCGCCGCCTGCCCATGGGGCCGCGCCAAAGGCGTAAGGATATGGGCCGCCGATGCAAAACTGAGCCTGGAGCGACATCTGGCTGTTGTAGCCCCCAGAGCGGCTCCATGTGCCGGCAAAGCATCGGCCGCCATCCGGCCGAGGCCACGAATTGATCCAAGGGCCTTCGTTCCAAAACGCCTGCGCCGAGGCGGCGCCGGTCAATGCCAGAGCCACGGCAATGCCCAACACTCCGGCAAAGGCAAGCCTTGAATAGCTTGTTCTCATGCCTTAAAACCTTGGTCGTCTGTAATCGGCAAGCCAAGCCGCCTTGGGAAAAGCTGTTTCCTGGGCGGCCCGGCTCGCCGGCATGTTTGCTCAAAGGCGAAGGCGCAAAGATTTAGGCAGTCCGTGCGCCAGGTCTTGATGCTGATAGGCGCGGGCGTTTCGTCCCTTTGATCAAGAAGGGACGAAATGCGCGCTGTCTGCGCTGTGTCCGTCGCAGTCCGCTGTCCGCCTACTTGTTCTGGGCCGGAGCGGTTGGAGCGGCGGGAGCGGCCGGCGCATAGCCATACGGCGCAGTAGGAACGCCCCAACCGCCGTAGCCATAAGGGGCGCCTCCGCCGCCATAAGGCGCGCCGGCATAGCCATAAGGGGCGCCGCCACCACCGTAAGGCGCGCCGGCGTAGCCATAGGGGGCGCCGCCGTAACCGTAAGGCGCGCCGCCGTAACCAGCATAGCCGGGATAGCCTCCCCAGCCAGAACCCGGATATCCGCCCCAGGGACCGCCCCAGCCGTTGTTCCAGCCGTTGTTGCCCCAGCCGTTGCCCCAGCCGGAGCCGCCCATGCTGAAGTTCATGCCGCCGTTGCCATTGCCCCAGCCATTGCCGTTGCCCCAGCCATTGCCATTATCCCAAGGACCCCATCCCCAGGCGTTGGCGCTGCCCGATGTGAGCGCAGCAGCGCTGGCGCCGAGAAGGCATGCAACGGCCGCACCTTTGATCAGCTTGCGCATTTTTTACTCCCTTCATTGGCCCCTCTCAAGAGACCACTCGATTTGCCTTCGCTCTCATTTGGATGCTTCGTGGTCGAAGGCATGCGCCCGAAGCTTCCGTCCCTTTATCCCACTACCATCCGTACAGACCTGGGACGCCAGTCACGTACGGCATTCCGTAGGCGCCATACCCTGGCGCGTATCCTCCCGGGGGCGTCGCAAGGGTGCTCGGCCCTCCGAGCAGCGCCCCCGGGTAGCCGCCGCCGTATCCGTATGCTGGAGGCGCTGTCTGCGGGTTAGGCTGTGCGCCGTATCCGGGAGCGCCGAGCCCCTGCCGTGCGGGAGGCGCTTGAGAAGGCAGACTTTCGGCGCTTGGCGGCCGCTCCTTGCGTTCAAGCGGCGGAAACTCGCCGAACTGCCGGCCGTAAAGGTAAGAGGGCTGAGCAGGCGACGGCATGGCGTAGCCGGGATCGCCATAAGCCCCGTTTGCATTCGGATAGCCGTAGCGCCCTTGGGATTGAGTCCAGGACGGAACGGAAGGCGCTGGGCCAGGGCCGCCTGCGCCGGATGGGCCATAGGCCGCATATTGATCGCTTCCGCCTGGCTGGCGCGCATCGCGGCCCGGAGTCCCTCCGTCCCTTGAACTCGAAGTCCATCCGGAATTAGCTTGGGCGTCAGGCTCGCGCCGTCCGCCCCCATAGCCGCCGCCTTGAGTGAGGGGCTGCGCGTACCCGTTCCCCTGCGGATAACCGCCATTCCAGCTATCGTTTCGGGGCGGGGAAGATCGCCATGCGTCATTGCCGCCAGATCCCGGCACGCGCCAGGGATTGTCTTGCGCAAGGCCGGGAACGGATCCCAGGCAAAGCAGAATGGCGGCGAGAGAGCGGGGGCTGAGCATGGCTTTGGCATACCTGACTATGGCCTCCCCCCAGCGCCGGCAGCGGCGCCGCCCTGTACGACGCCGCCCCACCAGGGCGGCGTCTGACCATAAGGCGAGGCGGGGCCTGCCCCCCAGGGGGCGCTCGGAGGCGGCGTCTGGCCGCCCCAAGGCGGAGTCTGCTGGCCAGCAAAGGGCTGCTGCGAGGCTTGGGCCGTCACAGGCGCCTGCGCATTAGCAGCCGGTTGCTGCGGAGCCTGCGCCGTCGCCGGAGCCTGCGGGCCAGACCATGGCTGCTGCGCACCCTGCGCCATTGCCGGAACCTGCCAGCCGCCGAATGGCTGCTGCGGCGCTTGCGTCATCGGAGGAGCCTGCGGGCCGCCGAATTGCGGGCCGCCAAACGGCTGCTGCGGAGCTTGCGTCATCGCGGGAGCTTGCGGTCCGCCAAACGGCTGCTGCGGCGCCTGCGTCATCGCGGGAGCCTGTGGGCCGCCAAACGGCTGCTGCGGAGCTTGCGCCATCGCAGGAGCTTGCGGGCCGCCAAAGTGTTGTTGTGGCGCCTGCGTCATCGCGGGAGCCTGTGGGGCAGACCATGGCTGCTGCGGAGCTTGCGCCATCGCGGGAGCCTGTGGGCCGCCAAACGGCTGCTGCGGAGCCTGCGCCATCGCAGGCGCCTGCGGGCCGCCAAACGGCTGCAGCGGAGCCTGCGCCATGGCGGGAGCCTGCGGGCCGCCGAACGGCTGCAGCGGAGCTTGCGTCATCGCCGGAACCTGTGGGCCGCCAAACGGCTGCTGCGGAGCCTGCGCCATGGCGGGAGGCTGTGGGCCGGCAAAGGGATTTTGCGGAGCCTGCACAATCCCAGGAGCCTGCGGGCCAGACCACGGCTGCTGCGAAGCTTGCGGGCCGCCAAAGGACTGTGGCGGCGTTTGCGCCGTCATGGGAAACTGCGGGCCCGGTAATTGTTGCTGCGAAAAGTTCGGGTTGGATGGCGGGTAGCTGTTCGAAGGCCCCGCCCCATAAGGAGGAGTGGGCGCGGTTGCGGCCCTGCCCGCATCGGCGGGTTGAGCCGGCGCGCTTGGAGCCTGGTTCGGCGTGGTGGGGTCATAACCCATCGGCGGAAAGAGGTTCGAGGCGCCGCCGCCCCAGGAAGGGGCGTTTTGCGCCAAATGGAAGGTCCCAACGTCGGACGCGTGGCGCTGCTCCAAGCCCGCGCTCGGCTGACCTGCGCTTATCGATGTTGATGTGTCAGCCATAGCGCTCGTTGCGCCCTGCCCCAGCAGGCCGGCTATGGCGACCAGAAGGACAGGCCGTATTGTGTGAACGAGCATTTCTCTCCTCCCGATGGCTCAATGGCCGTTGCGGTTATCCCCGGATTGACCGGGTGTATGAGCGATCTCCTCTGCCTTCTCCTCCACAAAAGGCTCCGCCAGCGTTGCGATCACGAACGGGGCCGCCTTTTGCTGCGCCGATGAAGCTGCGGGCGTTTCGGACGCGCGAGCGGCGGCGCTGGCGGCCGCCGACTTCGCGCCGCGATCGCGAGACGCTCCGCCTTCTGTCGAAAGCGGCGCCGCCGGCTCTGCAGAAAACTGCCCGGACTTCCCGGAAAAGAGCGCCCGCCAGCCCTTGATCGCGAAGACCAGCGCCCAAAGCGTAAGGCGCAAGGCGAGGGAGAAGGGCTTTAGCGGCGCGTCGCCGAAAAGGCTCTGGATCGATTGTTTCGCCATATTGAACGGCTTGGCGATCAGCCCGGAGGCTGCAGGCTCCCTTCGGCCGCGCTCGCCCGCGCTTTCTTGTGACGCCTTATACGCCGGGGCTTGGACAGCGTCGGCTTCCAGCGCCCTGTCGAAGTCCGCGGCGCGGGTCGAGTAGGCGCCCTGCGCCCGCGCGCAGGCCAGCGGGATGACGACCAGCGTCAACGCCGTCGAAACCGCCGCCCCGAACAGGAGAGAGATCGCCATGCCCTGGAAAATCGGATCGGTGATGATGGACGCCGATCCTCCCATGAGCGCAAGCGAGGTGATGATGATCGGCCGCGTTCTGGCGCGGCAGGACTGGATCACAGCCTCCCGAACCGGGGTTCCGGCCAGGATTGCGTGCTTGGAGAAATCGACCAGCAGAATGGAGTTGCGGACGATGATTCCTGCTAACGCGATCCAGCCGATCATGGAGGTCGCGGTGAACTCCGCGCCAAGAAGCCAATGCCCCGGAATGATGCCGATGAGCGTCAGCGGAATGGGCGCCATGATGATGCCGGGCAGCGCAAAGTTGCCGAACTCCAGCACCACAAGCATGTAGATGAGAACGATGGCCGCGGCGAACGCCAGCCCCATGTCGCGGAATGTCTCGTAGGTGACGGTCCATTCTCCGGTCCATTCAAAGCCGGAATGGGTGCTTTCGGAGGGCGGCCCGACGAGCGTTCCGGCCATGGTCACGCCGTCGGGCGTCTTATAGGCGGCGAGAAGCCGGTCTACTTCGATCATGGCGTAGATCGGCGCGGCGAGCCTTCCCACCGCCTCGCCCGTTACATACTCGATGGCGCGCAAGTCCTTGTGGTAGACGATTTCGTCCTGCGGCTGATGCACGAACGAGCCGAGTTCAGCGAGCGGGACAAAAGTGTTCAAGCCGGTTTTGATGGGCATCTCGCCCAGTCGCGCGACGTTGCCGCGGACATCGAGAGCGGCCTGGATGACGATGGAGCGCGGCTCAAGCTCGTAGCCCAGTTTGGCGTCGCCGAGGCGCGCGCCGCCCATGATGAAGCCAAGCTGGCGCGAAATGTCGCCCATCGTCACGTTGTAATGTTCGGCCTTCTGCTGATCGACGGCGAAGACGAGCGTGTCATGAGCCTGCTGCAGGTAGTTGTCCGGATCGCCGACGCTTCCGGCCCTTTCGAAAATCTGGGTGACGTCGCGGGCGACCTGGCGGCGTGTCGCGGAGTCGGGACCGTAGATTTCAGCCACGACAGTCTGGAGGACCGGCGGTCCAGGGGGCATCTCCACAACGGCGATGCGAGCCCCGAGCGAGCGGGCCAAGGGCGTGAGCGCTTCGCGGGCTGCGACGGCGATGGCGTGGCTCGAACGCTTGCGGTCTGATTTATCCAGAAGCTGGATTTGGACGTCGCCCTGCCAGGGGTTGGAGCGCAAGTAATAGTGGCGCACCAGTCCATTGAAATTATAGGGGGAAGCGGTTCCCGAATAGGTTTGGATAGCCGCCACCTCTGGAATTTCTCTGACCTTGGCGACAATCTGCTGGAGCACGTTCGCCGTTACGGGAAGAGCTGTTCCCTCCGGCATGTTCACGACGACGTTGAACTCCGGCTTGTTGTCCATCGGAAGCATCTTGACGGACACATTCTCCGTGTAGAACAGCGCGCAGCATACGAGGAACGAGATCCAGATGCCGAGCCGGAACAATCTCGCCTTCCAAGGATCGTCGATCAGCGGACCGAGAAGGCCGCGATAAAAGCGGTCAAGGCGCTTTACGAGCTTGTGCTCACGCTCTCCCATCGCGGCTAGCTCTTTCATGCTGGGCCTGATCCGCATGGCGAGCCAGGGGGTGAACATGAAGGCGGCAAACAGCGACAGCAGCATCGCCACCGAGCCGAGCACCGGGATGGGGCGCATATAAGGGCCCATCATGCCGGACACGAAGCCCATGGGGAGCAGCGCCGCGATGACGGTGAAGGTTGCCAGGATCGTGGGATTTCCCACCTCGCGGACGGCATCGATGGTCGTCGGCGTGTCGATGCGGCCCTGCATCAACCATCGCCGGTAGATGTTCTCGATGACGACGGTTGCGTCGTCGACCAGAATGCCGATCGAGAAGATGAGCGCAAACAGGCTGACGCGGTCGATCGTGTAACCGATCAGAAGCGCAGAGAACACGGTGAGCAGGATCACCACCGGGATGATGACGCCGACGACAAGCATCGGCCTGAGCCCAAGAAAAAGATAGATCAAGCCGGAGACGGCGACCGTGGCCACGGTAAGCTTGAAGAACAGCTCATTGACCTTGTCGTTTGCGGTCTTGCCATAGTCGCGCGTGACGGCGACGTTGATGTTCGCCGGGATGATCTGCGCCTTAAGGGCGTTGACCTTTTCCAGAATCTCATTGGCGACGGTGACGCCGTTCGTACCGCTTTTCTTGGCGATCGCGATCGTCACGGCGGCGGCGCCATCCGCCTTCAAGACCTTTTCTCCGCGCGCAGCTTGTTCCGCAGCAGGTCCGGTGAAATATTGAACCAGGCTTGAAGCTTCGCCCGGCCCTTCGATGACGCGCGCCACATCGCGAACATAGACGGGGGCGTTGTTTCGCACGCCGACGACGAGGCGCTCGATATCCTGGGCGTGGCGCAGGAAACTGCCGGTGTAAACCTCCATGGATTGCCCGGAGGTTTCCACATTGCCGATGTCGCGCTTCTCATTGGCTGCGCGAACGACGCCTGCGAGCTGATCGATGCCGATGCCGAAGCCGCGAAGGCGCTCTGGCGCGACCTCGACCCAAATCTGTTCCTGCCTGCCGCCGACGATGAAACTCTGCGAGGTGCTCTTGACCTCTTTGAGGTGTTGCATGACCTCAAGCGCGACCAGGCGAAGGCTGGCGTCGTCGACGCTGTCCGACCAGAGCGTCAGCGTCACAACGGGCACGTCATCGACGGCTTTCGGCTTGACGAGGGGTTGCGAAACTCCAGGAGGGATTTTGTCCTGATTGGACGAGAGCTTGTCGTAGAGGCGAACGAGCGAGGGCTCCATCTTTTGCCCGACATCGAACTCGACCGTCACCATGCCGGCGCCGCGCTGGGAGGCCGAGTAGACGTGCTTGACGCCCTGGATCTCGCTCATCATGCGCTCGAGAGGATCGGTCGCAAGCGAGGCGACCTGCTCGGCCGATGCGCCGGGAAACTGGAAGAAGACGTCGACCATCGGCACGTCGATCTGCGGATCTTCCTGCCTCGGCGTAAAAATGAAGCCGATGACGCCCAGGACGAGGCAGGCGATCAGAAAGAGCAGCGTAAGCGGAGAGTGGATGAACGCCTTTGTCATGGCGCCCGCAAGACCAAGCCCCTCTCCGGCGTTCGGCGCGCCGTTCGGAATGTTGTTATCAGCACCCGACACTGTAGGACCCTTGATTCAAAAGATATCGAAGTTCGTTCGAGGGCGGACGACTTTCAACCCGGCTCCAAAGCTGGATGACTATCGCCAACTCACGCCTCCCTGACCCAAAAACCTGTCATCGCGCCCGCAACAGCTCGCCCATTGGCATGGTCGCCAAGGCGCTCGGACTGGCCACCACGACCTGCTCCACATCCTCAAGCCCCGAAAGCACGCCCACCCGGCCATTGCCGATTGCGCCGCCCACACGGACAAGGCGGAGCGATGTCTTGCCATCCTTGACCGCGATGACCGCCGGCAGGCTCCCTCTCTGGAAGATGGCCGCAGCCGGCACGCTTGTGAGCCGATAGGCTTGCGCATTCGGATCGGGCAGTTGCACCTCGGCATACATGCCCGGCCCTCCGGGCACGCCCTTTTGCAGGTCGAATTTGACCGTGACCGTATGACGTTGCTCGTCAGCGACGGGGAAGATCTGGGCGACCCGCGCCGAGACCTCGATGCCGCCGCCGACATCGATGCGGGCGGGCACGATCATGCCGCTGGAGAGCGAGGAGACGAGCCTGACCGGAACCTCGGCCTGGATGCGAAGGAAAGCGACGTAGGCGAATTTCATGAGCGGCTGGCCGGGCTGCACGGTCGTGCCGATTTCGACCAGGCGCTGAGAGATGACGCCGTCGAAAGGCGCCGTCAGCTCGGCGTCGCGAATCTTGGTGTCGATCTCCTGGATCTGCGCCTGCGAGGCCAATAACTGGCTTCTGGCCTCGTCGATCTGACGGGCTCGCGTGTAGAGGTCCGCGTTTCGCTCAACCCATGGATTACTTGGGCCCGCGTACTGGCCGGTGAATGGACCCATGAACTGGTCCATCATGCTCGGGATACCCATGCCCGTCGGTTTCCCGGTGTGGGGCGCCCACATCTCGCGCGAGTATTGGACATTGGCGTCGCGCAAGACCGCCTCTGCGGACATGGCGGCGGCTACGGCTGCATCTCGCTTCGCCCGGATCGCCGTATCGTCGATCCTTACGAGGGCTTGAGCGGCTTGAAAAGTTTCTCCCTCTCGGCCGGCAAGGAACGTCACCGCGCCTGGAATCTGCGCAGAGAGAACCACTTCCTTGTAAGGAACCACGGTTCCGGAAACGATCGACGCCGAACCGCTCTGCTCGATGGTGACGGAAGCCAATTCGAAATCAGCGGCGCGAGCCAGGCTCGCAGCGCCGCAAAACAAGGCCGCCAACAGAAGGCGCGACTTTTTGAAGACCATTTCCTCCCCCGTCCCCTTTTTGCGGCCGCGCTTTATGCGCTGTTTCCAGGGTCCTCGATACACTGCAGGCATGAATGGCGTTCTCGAAGGAGCGCTCAATTCGCCTCTCTATTGAGAAAATCCAATTGCCCAGTCATTGCCCAACTCTCCAACCGCCCAACGCTTTCGCCCGCACTCAACATCTTACATTGGACCGGGGTCGCCCCCCTCAGCAAGATCGTTTTTCATACATATTCGAATATGATTAACAATCAGATGTCAAGACGTTATTAAGCATATCGCCGCGACAAGGCGCGCGAAAACCATGTCGCGGAGCCATACGTCCATGAATTTAGGAGTTTACCAGGAGAGACTCCGGGCCATCAGCCTCAAGCACTTGCAAGGCGATTTTTCGCCTGCGCGAGGCTGTTGCCGATGATCAGGCCACTGACGAGCAGCGCCGCGCCCGGCTGCCAGAAAGGCACCATCCAGAATTCAAATTTGCTGGAATCGCCCAGATTGAATTGCGGCGCGGCTCCAAGCATCGCGCCCATCCCCTCGCACGCCAGAAAGAACAGCCCCACAATTGTGGCGGCGCGCCCACTCCAAAGCAGCCCGATAAGCCTTGCGCGGCTCATGCCCAGAACTGGCTTCGCCATGCCCAGGATGAAGCCCAACGCCGCAGCGACTAAGCCAATGTAAAGGATTGGCTTCATGTACGGCATCATCATGACCATCATATTCATGAGAAACGCGTTCACTTCTTCCCTCCCGAACCCAGTGTTGAGACGCCGATAATACCATCGTTTAAGGTCATTCGGAAACAGTCCGCCAAAGCCGCTTTCACGATTACACTTACGACTTAAAAGGGATCAAAGGGTTTTCCTGATTACCTCTCTAGTTCTTCGAAACTAGATTAAAGTCCTGGCGGAATTACCGGGGTAATCAGGAGAACTGGAGTTTGCGCGAACCGGCACGTGCGCCCAGGCGTGCGTTATTATTCCGGCGGCGCGGATGAGTGCCCGCGCGGCCGGGATCGCCGCTTTCAACGCCGCGGCGCCGTCATCGTATTCCGTAACGCTTCAGCTTGCCGATGCCCATCATTTGCAGCGCGATCTTTTCGTAGAAAGGTTCGCTCTCACCGCGACGCATCTTGCGCAGGAAGTAACCCTCGAATGCGATCTTGGCGCGATGCACCCACTTGCCGGACGAAGACCAGTTCACATTGCGGGGCGGGATTTGCGGCTGGGCGACGAAAGCCACGCCCGAGTCGCCAAAGTCAGCAAGGCACACCGCGTCCCAGGTCGCCTCCTCCTGCGCGTCTTTGCCGCGAAGCAACGCGCCGATATTGTGCGCCGTTGCTGTGACCATGGATTCGATCATGTAGCCCGTCTTTGGCACGCCGCAGGGCAAAGGCGTGGGGCCTACGGGCGGGATCGCCACGCAAACGCCGACCGAGAAGACATTCCGGAAAGTCGGATTGCGCTGGGTCTTGTCGATGAGGATGAAGCCGCGCGGATTCACGAGGCCCTCGACGCCGCGGACAGCCTCGATGCCGCGGAACGCGGGCAGCATCATGGAATAGGCGAAGGGCAGTTCGTGAACCTTTTTGACGGTTCCGTCGTCGTTCAACTCCTCGGCGATTAATTTGCCCGGCTCAACTTTCACGGTGCGCGCGTTGGTGATCCATTTGATGTGATGGTCGCGCATTGCGCTTTCGAGAATGCCCTTGGTGTCGCCGACGCCGTCGACGCCGAGATGGCCGATATAAGGCTCCGCGGTCACGAAGGTCATTGGCACGCGGTCGCGGATGCGCCTGCGGCAGAGTTCCGTATTGAGGATGAAGGTGTATTCATAGGCGGGGCCGAAGCAGGATGCGCCAGGCGCGGCGCCGGTGACGATGGGGCCGGGGTTTTCGCAAAAAACTTTGAAGGCTTCGGCGGCCTTCAGCGCGTGATCCACATGGCAGACGGACTGCGTGTAGCCTTCGGGGCCGAGCCCTTCGATCTCATCGAAGGCGAGTTCTGGACCTGTGCAGATGATCAGAAAATCGTAGTCGATCCTTTGAGAAGTCCGCGAGCTCGACGCAGTTTTCTTTGGCATGGACGCGTTTCGCCGCGACTGGGATGAAGTTTATCTTCCTTTTCGCAAACGTGCGCGTCAAGTCGATCTCAACCTCTTCCCGGCTCCGCCAGCCCACCGCCACCCAGGGGTTGGATGGGACGAAGTGATACTTCGCCTCCTTGGTGACGACGGTCAGCTTATCTCCTTTGCGCAACTGATCGCGCATTTCATAAGCCATGATGACGCCGCCCAATCCGGCGCCGAGGACGACAATGTGCGCCATCCCTTCCTCCTTGGTTGTCCCTGGTCCCTAGAACTGTTTTCGTTTGAATTTTTCTTCAAACTTTTTATATTAGCATATCATGATCTAAAGCCTCGCTGCGCGCAAGCGTCTTTCCGAAGTCTTACTCAAGTATTTCCGAGTACTTTTGGACCTTAGAGAGGGCGCAAGCGACGTGGGGGTCAGGTTTGCGCGCGAATGCGGCTCTTGCCGCCGGCGCCGCAGAGGCTTCCGATACAGTTCATCGCGCAATGTCAAGACGTTCTTAAGAACGACGAAAGCCGGCGCCCCAAGGTTTCGCTCTCGTGTTGCGATCGGGGACTGCCCAGGCGCGTTCAATCGCCGGTGGCCGCCGGCTATTTACTTCATATCCGCACAGCCTGCCCCGTCCGGCTCATCAGACCCTCAAGCCGATATTGGCCGCTCGACGATTTGCCGCAGCCGGGCCACGTCGCACGCAAAGCAATTGTGGCTGCGTTCGTCGATCAGGCCCTGGCGCTTGAGTTCGGCCATGACCCGGCTCGCGGTCTCGGTTGTGAGGCCGAGAACCGCCCCCAAATCCTCGCGGCTGAACAAGGTGCACGAACCACCCGCTTCGGTCTCACTCAGCCAGAGGAGAAGCCGGATGACGCGCTCGCGGGCCGTTCCCGTCGAAAGTTCGGCGATCCAGCGCACCGCGTCGGAAAGCGCGCGATTCCAATGGGCCATGAGGATATGAAAAATCCGCTGATCGCAATGCAACGAGTGCTTCACGCTGCTGATCGGCAGGCGGCAAACTTTGGTGGGCTGTAGGGGGATGGCGGTGTGCAGGTAAGCGTCTACAGCCAGACACTCCAGTCCCAGAACATCGCCTGCGCGCGAAAGGTGGACGATGCGCTGGCCGCCATCAGGAAGAAAGAGCGACTGTTTCACAAGCCCTTTGCAGATGGTGAAAAGCGCGGCACCATCTTCGCCAGCTTCGTAAATCGGCTCGCCGGCTGCATAATTGAGCCGATCGAACTGCCGCTGAACGCCATCGCAATCCCGTTTATCGACTCTGACGAATAGCGCAGATTTGCGGGTCTCGCAGTTGAGGCATCTGGCGACGCCCGTCCAAGCTTCGGTCAACGGAACAGCGGTCAATTGGTACGCCCTTCAAGCTTGCATCGAAATTGGATTACGCGTGACCTTATATTTTGCAGCGATAATTGCGCATTCGCAATGACGCGAAAGTAAATGCGCGTTAATATAATTGTGAGGGCGAGCCATTGCACGAGCCGCCTGACCAAAAACACTCGATCTACAAGAAACTTACAGAGGAAACGTCATGTTACAGACTATGGCCGAAACGGCGTCCTATATGGCGCCGTATGCGGAGCCGCTTGCCTTAGTGGGAACAGCGCTGCTGTTCCTCGGGTTCGCCGGGTTCGTCGTTTGGATTTTTTGCTGCTGGGGTACAGGCCTCATGCGCTATTGCGGCCGCTCGCTCGTCTTGATCGGCGCGCTGTTCCTCATGTTTGAGGCGGCGTGGCTGTTCTTTGGCATCGAGCCCAGCGTGAAATATGCCGGCGGCGCGCCCCTTTGGTTGCTTGGGCTCGCCTTCGTCTTCCCCGGACTGTTCATGCGCCTCGTGGGCGCCATACGTCCCACTCACTAACACGCCTTGTCCGCGGGAAGTCCTGTCAGCGTCCGCAGCGTGTGCCAGGACTTCCCGCGGGGCGTACTCGTCGCCGTCCCTGCTTGGCGACCGACGAGGCCCACTCAGATCAAATCAGATTAATCCTATTTGGCACGTGCTGCGTCGGCTGAGAGATGCCCGGATGCCAGGCATGCAAGTATTTTTGCTTACGAGACAGTTGACATTCGTATATCATGATGTCCGATTACGGAGCTTAAGCGAACAGGCATCATGACAAACGACGCAGCAGACGCTCCCACTGAAAGCGGTCAGATTGAGCCCGCCATTGATGAGTGTTCTCGAATACTCGACGGCATGCTGCACAACGCCAAGGTCACGAGCGATTTCCTGAAAGCTCTGTCTCATGAGACGAGGTTGCTTCTCCTTTGCCTCCTATGCGATGGGGAGCGCTCGGTTACAGACCTTGAAAATACGTTGTCTCTTCGCCAGCCAACCGTCTCACAGCAGCTTGCGCGTCTTCGACATGACGGTCTTGTGACGCCCAGAAGAGATGGGAAGACCATCTACTACAGCATTGCCGACGATGACATCAAACGCGTGATCACGCTCATTTATGAAGTTTTTCTGAGGAACGACGGCGCGCAACGAAAAGACCCGCACGCCTGGCGTTAGCTGGAAGTCTTGTTTCAACGGCGCCGCCGCAGCAATCGGCAGGGCCGGTTTCGCCCGGGCAGGCGCGCCAAAGGTTCTGCGCAAATCTCGGCCGCCATAGCCAAAATATTTTTTTGCCTTTGGCGGCCACACATCAGGGTCGGGTAAAGCCCGGCCCTGATCTTGTGAGCGGTCTCAGGCGGAGCGGAAGTCGCGTTCCCGAACAGCGGCGGCGTCGCGGGCGCTGAGGCTTGGATAGGCCGGATCGGCGCCGACGTCGTCGGTGATCCGCCATGAGCGCGCGCATTTTTTGCCCGCGGCCAGCTTCGGAACGACGGCCACGCCTTCTGCGTCGTCGAGCGCGAAGGCGTCGGCTGGCGGCGCGCCCGTCTTGATCGCAGCGCCGCTTGTGATGGCGACCTCGGCCCAATCGACGTCCTTCGCGGCGGCGGCAAGCGCCTTGTCGCCGATATAGATGTCGGGCGCGGCCTCAAGGCTCGATCCGATGCGTTTCTCGCGCCGCTCCACTTCGAGCGCGCCCGTGATGACGCGGCGGACGGCCCAGACCTTCTCCCACTTCTCGCCAAGCGCGTCGTTGCGCCACTCAGCGGGAATGTCGGGGAAGCTTTGCAGATGGACGGAGCCATCCTTCGCGTCGCCATTGCGGGCGAGCCAAGCCTCCTCAGCGGTGAAGCAGAGGAGCGGGGCGAGCCAGGCGGTCAGGCTGTCAAACAGGGTTTTCAGCACCGAAAGCGCAGCGCGACGCTTTACGCTGGAATAGGCTTCGCAATAGAGCGTGTCCTTGCGGATGTCGAAGTAGATGGCCGAAAGGTCGTTCGAGCAGAACTCGGCAATGAGCCGGTAGGCCTTTTTGAAATCGAAGGCGTTGTAGGCGGCGCGAACCTCTGCGTCCATCTCGGCGACGCGGTGCAGCACCCAGCGCTCAAGCTCGGGCATGTCGGCGTGCGCCACCTCGAACCCTGCCTCGTAATGGGCGAGGTTGCCGAGGAGATAGCGCAGCGTGTTGCGGAGCTTGCGGTAGGCGTCCACCGTGGATTGGATGATCTGCGGGCCGATGCGAAGGTCTTCGGTATAATCCGAAGACAGCCCCCAGAGCCGCAAAATATCCGCGCCCGACTGCTTGATCACATCCTGCGGCGCAACCGTATTGCCGAGCGACTTCGACATCTTGCGCCCGTGCTCGTCCATGACGAAGCCGTGGGTGAGGACGGCGTCATAGGGGGCGCGGCCGCGTGTTCCGCAAGCCTCCAGCAGCGAGGATTGGAACCAGCCGCGATGCTGGTCCGAGCCTTCGAGATAGAGGTCGGCGGGCCATTTCAGGTCTTCGCGCATTTCCAGCACGAAAGCGTGCGTGGAGCCTGAATCGAACCACACATCGAGAATGTCGCGCACCTGCTCCCACTGCGAAGCGTCTTCAACGAGGCCATCAAGGAAGCGCGCCGCGGCGCCGTCCGCGAACCATGCGTCCGCGCCTTCCGCTTTGAACGCGTTGAAAATCCGCTGTTGAAGTTCCTTCGACCAATTGAATTTCGCGTTCGGGATGACCTCGCCCGTTTCCTTATGCACGAACACCGTGATCGGCACGCCCCAGGCGCGCTGGCGCGAGATGACCCAGTCTGGCCGCTGCTCGATCATGCCGCGGATGCGGTTGCGGCCCTGGCTCGGCACAAAGCGCGTCTCGTCGATGGCTTTCAGCGCTGCGTCACGCAAGGTTGCGTTTTTCGCCGCCTCGGTCTCATTCGGCTTGTCGATGGCGATGAACCATTGCGGCGTGTTGCGATAGATGATCGGCGCCTTCGACCGCCAGGAATGCGCGTAATCGTGCTTGTGGCGCGGGTTCATGGCGGCGAGCGCGCCCGCCTCCTTCAACGCCGCGATGACAGCCGCGTTGCCGTAGCGCACATCGTCGAGCTTGCCGAAATGGCCCTTGTCGTCGATCACGCGCTTCGGCTCGTCGCCGCCAAACAGCGGCACAGTTTTGCGGAAATAGCCGTCCGGCCCGACCGTATCCGGCACTTCCGCGTCGATGCCGAGCGCGCGCAACTCGCGCGCTTTCGCCGTCCAGATGTCGAAGTCGTCGGCACCATGTCCGGGCGCGGTGTGAACGAAGCCCGTGCCCGCATCTTCGGTGACGTGATCGCCTTCGAGAAGCGGCACTTTGAAGTCGTAGCCGCTCGCGTGAAGCGGATGCGCCGCCACCATGCGATCAAGTTGGGTTGAACGAATATCCCGTTCTTGTAGAAGTCCCGTAACACTTGTAACTCCTAGTGCTTTTAAGAAATCACGAAGCAGACTTTTAGCAACTATGAATTTAGCATCTGGTCCAAAGATACCGGCTAAGCGATTTCGCTCCTGCACAAGTGTGTTCAGATGAGCTACGTAGTCGGCGTGCGACAAGTCCATTTTGCTCGCATGCCATCTTTCCTCATCGGTCATTTCGTCTACGGCAATAGAAGTTTTCCGTACTCCGCGTACTAGCTCAACCAGTACATAAGAAATCTTCGACGAATAGGCGATCGCACGGTTCCCAGGGATGGTCCATGGCGTCGTCGTCCAAATGGGAACGTATGTATTGCCGTCAGCCAGACTTGGGTTATTCGGGCTTTCTGTGATGAGAAACTTCACCCAGATCGCCGGGCTGGCGTGCTCGTGATATTCGACCTCGGCTTCTGCGAGCGCGGTGCGCTCGACAACGGACCACATCACAGGCTTCGAGCCGCGATAGAGAAGCCCGCTCATGGCGAACTTCATCAGTTCGTTTGCGATGATGGCCTCGGCCTCATAGGCCATGGTGGAGTAATAATGCTCCCAGTCCCCCTCGACGCCGAGGCGGCGGAACTCCGCCATCTGGATGCCGATCCACTTCTGCGCGAACTCGCGGCACTCGTGGCGGAACTCATTGATCGGCACGCCGTCCTTGCTCTTGCCTTTGGCGCGGTATTGCTCCTCGACCTTCCACTCGATGGGGAGGCCGTGGCAGTCCCAGCCCGGCACATAATTGGCGTCGCGGCCCATCATCTGCTGCGAGCGCACCACGGCGTCTTTCAGGATCTTGTTCAGCCCCGTGCCGATATGCAGGTTGCCGTTCGCGTAAGGAGGGCCGTCATGCAGGACGAATTTCTCACGCCCCTTCGCCGCTTGCCGCAAGAGCTTGTACAGATCCATCTTGGCCCAGCGGTCGAGCAGCTTCGGCTCCAGCTGCGGCAGGCCCGCCTTCATGCCGAAATCGGTCTTCGGCAGGAAAAGCGTCTTCGACCAGTCGCGCTCGCCATCCGTCCCCGCGGGGGCGGCCTTCTTCTTCACGGCCTTGGCTTCGGTCGCTTCATGACCATGATCCTGGCCGTTGTCCGCCTGACCGCCTCTTTTCGTTTGTCCCGCCGTGTGATCCGGTTTGTCCATGAATGAGCCTTAACGCGCTTGACGCGCGCCGAAAGGTTGAAATTTTCCGTAGCAATAGGGCGAAAACGCCATGCCCGTAAAGTGGCGTGGCGTAAACTATCCGCGAAATTCGCCTTTTCCTGCGCTCTCGCGGCTCTGGCGGAGAATTGGCGGTTATGCCCTCTTGGGCGCCTGATCGGCTTCGTCCGGCCCAGCGCGAAGGACATAAACCCCCGCTCTCTTGATCGCCTCATACCTCGGCTGGGCGCAAGATCGATCTCGCCAAGCCAAGTGACGGCGCAGTCTACGCTACTCTTTCAGGCTGCTTCGCGCTACTTTCTGTTGGAATCGTTGACACATGTAACATTACATGTTACTTTTATCATGGCTGGTGATCGCCAGAGAGGATTGAGAACATCCTCAGCCTGCTCGACGCCGCCGCAATTGTCGAGGACATGAACATCCCGACGTTTCGGCTTAATCCGCTGACCGGCGGCCTCAAAGGCTTCTGGGCCGTTACGGTGCCCGCTAATTGGCGGATCGTGTACCGTTTTGAGGACGGGAACGGCATTGATGTCGATTTGATCGATTATCTCTAAGGGACGCGTCACGCCGATGGAAAATCCGCCTCATCCGGGTCGTCTTATCAAGGACGAGATCGACGCCCTTGGTCTCTCTGTTGCGCAGGCCGCTGAAGGTCTTGGCGTCACGCGTCAGCAGCTTTACCGCGTCATCAAGGGTGACTGCGCCGTATCGCCCGAAATGGCGTTGCGCCTTGAGCAAGGCCTTGGCGGCGGCGCAGCCGCTTGGCTGAAGATGCAGATAAATTACGATCTCGCGCAAATACAAAAGCGTGCTTCCGGCATCGTGGTCTCAAGGCTCAAACCAAAGGAAGCCGCATAAGAGTTCACGCGGCTCCAAAGGAGCCGTTGTGAAGCCTGCACCGTCCTGGCCCCTGCCTGAACGGCGCATCGACAGCTAGCGTCGGCATCGCTTATTCGCCAGCCTTGGCCTACCAGCTAAACCGCAGTTCGAGGCCGCTCCAGAATGGCGCAGACGCCCATGCCGCCGGCCGTGCAGATCGAAATGAGCCCGCGCCCGCCGCCGTTCTCTTTCAGGATCTTGGCGAGCATGGCGATGATGCGCGCGCCGGTCGCGGCGAAGGGATGGCCGTATGCGATGCTGGAGCCCTTCACGTTCAGCTTCGAGCGGTCGATGGGTCCGAGCGGCTTGTCCTTGCCGAGCATGGTCTTGCAAAACTCGGGGTCCTCCCAGGCCTTCAGCGTGCAGAGAACCTGGGCGGCGAACGCCTCGTGGATCTCGTAGAAATCGAAATCCTGCAGCGTCAGCCCCGCCTGATCGAGCATCTTGGAGACGGCGATGGTCGGCGCCATGAGAAGGCCGTGTCCGGCGTCCACGAAATCGATGCCGTAATGCTGGCCGTAGGTGAGGTAGGCGAGCGGCTCAAGCCCGTGCTTCGACGCCCATTCCTCGGACGCAAGCAGGACCGCGGCGGCGCCGTCGGTCAGCGGCGTCGAATTGGCGGCGGTCAGCGTGCCCTTCTCCTTATCGAAGGCGGGCTTCAGTTCGGCGATTTTGTCGAGGCTGATGTCTGGGCGCAGATTGTTGTCGCGGAACACGCCCGCCGTGGGCACGACGAGATCGTCGAGGAAGCCTGCGTCGTAGGCCGCCGCCGCGCGCTTGTGGCTGCGATAGGCGAGTTGGTCCTGGTCGGCGCGCTCGATCCGCCACTCCTTGGCCATGCGCTCGCAATGCTGCCCCATGGAGAGGCCGGTGCGCGGCTCGCCGTTGGCGGGCGGACTGATGGAAATATCGCCGAGCGAGAAGCCGCTCAGTGCGCTTGCCTTGCCCGTCAGCGTCTTCTCGGTGCTGAGCTTGGCAAGCCGCTTGGCGAAGGCGCGCTTCAGCTCGATGGGCGGATCGGAAACGGTGTCGGAGCCGGTCGCGATGGCGGAATCGATCTGGCCGATGGCGATTTTCGCCGCGCTTCCAAGCGCAGCCTGCAAGCTCGTGCCGCAAGCCTGTGAGAGCGTAACGCCCGGCGTGTCTTCGCTAAGCTTCGTGCCGATGACGGCTTCGCGCGTCAGGTTGAAATCCCTGGCGTGGGTGATGACGGCGCCACCGACCACTTCGTCGATGTGCTCGCCTTCGAGATTATATTTGGCGACAAGCCCGTTCAGCGCTGCCGTCATGAGGTCGAGATTGGTCTGGTCGTCATAGCCGGTATTGCCGCGGCAAAAGGGCGTGCGCACCCCACCGATGACCGCCACCTTGCGCATAGTCTGCTGCATTAAGTCCTCCCGGTTCCCGATCCATCAAACCCTGACGGAGCCGCTGCAAAGGGCCCTTTCGTCAAGCAGTTTGCTTCTATCCACCGCCTTATCCCTGTTCGGCTCCCTGTTGCAGAGAAAACCAGTTACTAATGGGCCTTGTTTGACACAATCCATTACCCTTCCAGCCGCCACGGCGGCGGCCAGGGCAAACGGAGATGCCGAATGAGAAAGCTTACCCTCTTTCTTGTGCTCATAATGTCTTTGCAGCTCACCGCTTGGAGTCCCTTGCCGAACACTCTCGTTTGTCGCCCACACAGAGCGATATGCGCTAGCCCCAATACTTCACCTGCTCTCATGCCGGTCGCTTGCGATGAAACGGACTGGGAAGATTGCAAGAACATGTGCCGCGATAGACAGGACGCTTGCTTGCGAGTTTGCGGATCCAACGAGTTGTATGCCAGTCGCTCCATGTGCGAATCAAATTGCCTCGCTAATCAGATCGCGTGCTTCGATATGTGTCAGGAGACCTCCTGCTCTTCCGACGAGAAATAGCGCAGAAGAGCCTCCTGGCCCTGGTTTCCGCTTACTCCGCCGCGTGCGCGAGAGACTTCTCTCCCGTGCCCTTCAACGAGGAGCGGTAGTGCAAAGGTCCGCCGCGGAATGGCGCGAAGCCCGTGCCGAAGATCACGCCCGCATCCACATGGTCGGCGCTCGCGACGACGCCGTCCTTCAGCGCCTTTTCGCATTCGTCGATCAACGAGGCGACGAGCGCACGGCCAAGCTCTTCGAGTTCCGGACCCCGGAAGTGCGAGGCGCCCTTCTCCGCCTTGTCATCGACCCATTTGTAGAAGCCTTCGCCCGTCTTCTTGCCGAGCTTTTTCTCTTCCACGAGGCGCGTCATCGGGTGATCCTCGGGCGTCGGCATTTTCAAAATCTTGGCGACGCTCAAGGCGACGTCGAGGCCCACCTGATCGGCAAGTTCAATCGGGCCGACCGGCATGCCGAACTTCTGGGCTGCGGCGTCGATCTTCTCCTTTGGCGTCCCTTCCATGAGGAGCTTCATGGCGCCGAACATATAGGGGGCAAGGACGCGGTTCACGAGGAAGCCCGGCGACGACTTCACGATCAGCGGCATCTTGCCGATCCGCGTCGCGAAGCCTGCACCTTTGCGCACTTCCTCCTCGCGGCTTTGCGGCCCACGCACGACTTCGATAAGCGGCAAGAGCGCCACCGGGTTGAAGAAGTGCAGCCCGATCAGGCGGCCAGGGTCTTTCAGGCCCTCCGCGATCTGCTCGATGGGCAAGGACGACGTGTTCGTCGCAAGGATGGCGTCCGGTTTCGCCTTTGCCTCAACCTCGGCGAACACTTTTTTCTTCGCGTCGAGATTCTCGTAGATCGCCTCGATCACCACGTCGGCGCGGTGAAGATTTGCGCCCGTCGGGTCGGCGATCAGCCGCGCTTTCGCCTTCGAGGCCTCCAGCGAGGACCGGAGCCGCTTCTTGAAGAAAGGCTGCGCCCGCTCCAAAGCCTTGCCGACCGCTTCGGGCGAAACATCCTGAAGCGAAACTTCCATGCCTTCCGCCGCGCACACCATGGCGATGTCCGCGCCCATGGTTCCCGCGCCGACGACATGCGCCCGCATCGGCCGGTAGCCTTCCTTCGGCGCTTCCCCTTTCAGCATTTCGGTGAGGAGGAACACCCGGCGCAGATTGCGGGACTGCTCGGAGATCATCAAGGGCGCGAAGGCGCGCGTCTCCTCGCGCTTCATGTCCTCATACCCGCCGCCGTGCTTCTCGAACAGGTCGATAAGCCGGAACGGCGCGGGGTAATGCTCCTCGCGGACCTTCGCCGCCGTCTCCTTACGCATCTTATTGGCGATGTAGATGCGCGTGGTTTCGAACTTCATGAGAGGCGTCCACACGGGGGCGGCGCGCTTTGACTTCTTGTGCTTCATGACGGCGTTGCGCGCCGCCCAGCGAAGCTCGTGGCGACCCGGCACGACCTGATCCACGATGCCGGCGGCCCTCGCTTGGCTTGGGCGCAGCATTCGGCCTGCCAGCATAGGGGGCATCGCTTTCAAGGCGCCGGCTTGCCGGACCCAGCGCGCTGCGCCGTTCAGGCCGGGGATGATGCCGAGCTTCACCTCGGGCAGGCCGAGCCGCGTCGCCTCGTCCCGGTCGCAGATGCGGTAATGGCAGGCGAGCGCGAATTCGAGTCCGCCTCCAAGACAGACGCCGTGGATCGCCGCAACGACGGGCACGGGCATACGTTCGACGCGGTCGAAAATCTCCGTTACTGCGCGCACAGCTTCGACGATATCGACCTCGGTCTTGAGATCGTCGAACGCCTTGATGTCGGCGCCGGCTATGAAGCTTTTTTCCTTGCCCGACATCACGACGAGACCGCGCACGCTCTTGGCGCGGACGCCGTCGGCGACAGCGGTCAGAATGGCGTCGATTTCTTCGAAGGCCTCGCGGCCCAGCGTGTTTTGCGACTGGCCCTTGACATCGAGGGTCGCCCAGGCGACCCCCTCAAGGTCGACATGGTACTGCCAGTTCTTAAGGTTCGCTGTTTCGGCGGACATGAACGGCTCCTTCTAATATCTCTTTCAAATGACATCGAAGCGCTTGGTCATGGCCGGGACTTTGACCCGGCCATCCAAAATTTTTCTTGATGGCCGCGCATCAAGTGCAGCCACGACGACAAAGCGCATCACTCGGCTGCGCGCGCCCGAGGCCGCTGCGCCGCTTCCTGCTCCTCGATGTCGATGTGCGACGGCTCGCCGGCCGTGTAATGCGGTTCGAGCGCGGCCGGATCGAAGTCGTCGACGGCGACGACGCGCGTGACGAGACTCTCCGTTTCGCGCAAGAGGTCCGCCTCCGCCTGGCTCAACACGCGCTTATCGACCGCTTCCTTGAACCAGTCGTTACCGAGATAGCGCTTCACGACGCCCTTGCGGACGGCGCGGTCAAGCTTTTTTTCGGCCTCTTCGCTCTCGATCACCTTCTTCATGGCGACTTCGAGAAGGCCCAGCGGATCGTTCTCATCGTGAGAAACAAAGATGTGGCGCGTGAGACGGTCGCGGAATTCGCTCGGAACAAGCACGGCCTGCACGATGTCCTTGGCGAGCGCATCCTTCGGCTTCCTGGCGCTGTTGCCGAGGGGAAAAACCCAGAACTTCAGAAGCGGCCGCGCATAGCGCATGGGGAAATTCTGCACCGCGTCGTGAAGAGCAGAATAGAAGCTGTAGAAGGCTTTCTGCACCGCGTAATCCAGGATCGCCCGCTCCGAGGCGAGCGCGCCGTCATCCTCATAGCGCTTCAACAGGCATGAGATGAAATAGAGCTCGCTTAGCGCGTCCGCCATGCGCCCCGTGGTGCGCTGGCGAACCTTAAGGCCGCCGCCGAGAAGCGCGACGCACATATCAGCCACAACGGCGAAGTTCGTCGAAGCGCGCTCAAGCTGCGCATAATAATAGGGAACGGGCGCGTTGATGGGAGCCTTGGCGAAAACGCCGCCCGTCACGTTGTGGAAGAAGGCGCGGTAGACGTTCGACACCGAGAAGGCGAAATGCGCCTCGAAGGCCTTCTCGAACGCCTCCAAGCCCGCGTTCTTGTCGGGGTTTTGCGCCGCGTTGACCTCCGAATAGAGGTAGGGATGGCTCCGAAGCGCGCCTTGAGCGAACACAATGAGGCTGCGCGAGAGGATGTTCGCGCCCTCGACCGTGATGCTGACAGGCGAAATCTGGTAGCCGGCCTGCAAATAGTTGTGGGGGCCGTCGCAGATGCCCTTGCCGCCGTGGATGTCGAGCGCGTGATTCAGCGCCTTGCGCATCCTCTCTGTGGCCTGGTATTTCATGAGGCCGGAAATGACCGCGGGCTTGGCGCCCTGGCTGACCATCGCCGAAGTCACCGCGCGGGCCGCTTCAAGCGTATAGGCCGTCTCCGCGATCTCCGCGAGAGGCTCGATAATGCCCTCCATGCGGCCGATCGGGATCGAGAATTGCTTGCGAATGCGGGCGTATGCGCTGGTGCTGCGCAGCACCGCCTTCGCGCCCGCTGTTGACGCCGCCGGAAGCGAGATTGCGCGGCCTGCCGCCAGACAGGCCATCAGCATGCGCCACCCTTGGCCGACCCGATCCTTGCCGCCGACGACCCAATCGATGGGGATGAACACATCCTTGCCGCGAACGGGACCGTTCGGGAAGGACGATCCCGAAGGCAGATGCCGCCGCCCGATCTCAACGCCCGGATGCTTGGCCGGGATGAGCGCAAGCGTGATGCCGACATCTTCGCCGCGCCCAAGCTTGTTTTCCGGGTCAAGCAGGTGGAAGGCGAGGCCGACAATGGTGGCATTGGGCGCAAGCGTGATGTAGCGCTTGTCGAAGGCGAGCTTGATGCCGAGGACTTCCTTGCCCTCATGCGTGCCCATCGTAACGTAGCCGACATCGCGCATCGCCGCGGCGTCCGAACCGGAAACGGAGCTCGTGAGCGCGAAACAGGGGATCTCCTCGCCCTTGGCGAGCGGCTCCAGATAGCGCTTTTTCTGTTCGTCGGTGCCAAACTGTTCGATCAACTCGCCCGGCCCAAGCGAATTCGGAACCATCACCACGATCGCGGCGTCAGGATTGCGCGAGGAGACCTTGCCGAGAATCATGGATTGCGCCTGCGGCGAAAAGCCGAGCCCGCCATGCTCCTTTGAAATGAGCATGCCGAGGAATCCCTTCTCGCGGATGTATTGCAGGACGTCCTCAGGAATGCCGTGGCGATTGTGCCGAATTTCCCAATCGTTCAGCTTCTTGCACAGTTCCTCGGTCTCGTTGTCGAGGAAGCTTTGCTCTTCAGGCGTCAGCACGATCGGGTTGACGGCGCGAAGCTTGCTCCAGCTCGGCCGACCGGAAAACAGCTCGGAGTCGAAGCCTTGCGTGCCTGCGTCGAGCGCCTCCTGCTCGGTTTTCGAAACAGGAGGCAGGATCCGCTGAACCGTCTTGAAGGCCGGACGGGTGATGACCGCGCGGCGGACCTGCTTAAGCGACAACAGACCGAACACGGCCGCTGGAATAAACAGGAGCAGATCAAACGCCGACATGTCGGGACCGTGGAAATTTCCGGCGAACACGCCGAACTGCGCGATGAACGCGACCGCAGCGGCCCACAACGCCCACATTGACAGCGGCTCGCGCCGCATTGCCAGCACGAACATCGCGGCGAACGCCAGTGCGAAGAATATAAAGCCTATCATGGCCGCTTCCCTTTCTGGTCGAACCGGCCGCGCCGGCATCGCGATCTGCTTACACGCACGGATGCGCCTGGAGTAGCGGCCTCAAATGATCTGGACGTAGGCGCCGCCGGTTCAAATCTCAATGCGCGGCATGAGCGGCGCTCATATGAATATTTTGTTGTCATGGAGCTTTCGCAGAAAAAGGTTTAGAGCGCACTAACCAGAGAAGCGCATCGCCCATCCGATCTCTACCGCTGGGCGCATCGCCACTCCCGCCTATCCCATGCGCAAAACCTAACCCATCCTCCTGTCGCAAACAAGAGCCAGTTGACGTATACGTCATACCTGCGGTGCGGACCACGAATTCCGCCTTGCCCCTGGCCGTTTATTTGCTTGAGCCACGCAGGTGCCGGGCGGCGGGCGTCAACCATAACGAAGCTCTTTTTCGCATGCGGAGTAAGCGCCATCACGCTTAGGAAACAATTTAAAGCAATCAGGTACCCTGACGGGCTAGAACTGCGTGAGCGCTCCAATGTCGATCGAAGGAAGCGGGAATGTCCGCACAAATCGAGCCTGATGAGAACGACGAAGGTGAAAGCGAACTCGTCAGGATGCTCCTGCGGGGCGTGGATTTCTGGAACCATTGGAGGGCTCAAAATAGCGGACTTGAGGTGAATCTGAGCGGGCTCGATCTGGGCGGCGCCGAGCTTCCTGGAGCCAATCTGAGCGGGGCCGACCTCAGGTGGAGCTATCTTGGGCGCGCCAATCTCGCCGGCGCCAATCTCAGCGGTGCGCATCTTGATGAGGCCATCCTGTGCCACGCCAATTTGAGATAAAGCCGACCTCCGAGATGCCGTTCTCAGAAGGGCGGACCTTGAAGAGGCCGATCTCAATCGGGCCAAGCTTGGAGGGGCTGATCTTAGCGGAGCCTATCTCAAGTGGGCCAAGCTGAGAGAAGCAACTCTCCCAGAGGCCATTCTCATTGAATCCATCCTCATGGGTGTAATCCTGACCGGCGCCGACCTCATAAAAGCCAACCTCAACGCCGCCAGCGCCGCTTACGCCAAGCTGAGTTCGGCGAGACTGCGCGGCGCAAGCCTCATCGGCGCCGATCTTTACGCGGCGCACCTTAATCGGGCTGATCTGCGCGGAGCGAACTTTCGAGGCGCCAATCTCAAGGAGGCCACGTTGGACGCCTCCTTCCTGGCCAACGCCGATCTCAGCGGCGCCGATCTGCGCGGGGCCAGCCTTTCAGGAACACGGTTTGAAAAGACCATCCTGAATCGGGCAAATCTGAGCGGGGTCGATTTCCTAGACGCCAAGCTCGAAGGCGTCGATCTCAGAGGCGCCGATCTTCGCGACGCCGATCTCGGCGGCGCCCCATCTCACCGAAACGCTTCTTTAACACTGAACATCACAAATCATGGCCTTTTTGCCCATGACAGTCCTTTTGGGCACAAAAAAATTACTTGTATATTTGCTTATACCCCCCCTTTTTGCAAAACGAACCCAATCTTTGTTAGCCGATCGTAAACGCCCACAATCACAAGACGACGCGGCTGCAAAAGCTTCGATCGATACCGTGAGCAGCAAAGCTTAGCCGGCGACGAGCTTGACGCGGCCCCATTCAGGACCGCGCCGTTTCGCAGGCGCAGGCATATCCCGCAAATGCTTTGCGCTTTGCCGCTCCTCGCATTTTTTTGATCCGACCTTTTTCGAATATCCGAAACCGAACATGTTCAAAACCAGTATAACCATGTGAGCGAATCGCAAATGAGATGGCCGGATGAAAAGCGTGAGCGTTCTCGATGAAGCCTGGGAAGACGTTTTGGACGATGCGTCGCAAAATCTCGGGGAGGAGACGCAAGCCGCCATCATGCTGCGGGCGCTCGCCAATCCCCATCGCCTGAAAATCCTCAAGCTTCTCGACGCGGCGCCGCGTAATGTGATGGAGCTTTGTGAGCGCCTTGGCATGCGGCAGAGTCTCGCCTCGCAACATCTCGCCAGGCTTCGCCACGATGGGATCGTCACCGCCGAGCGTCGCGGCCATCATGTCGTCTATTCGCTGCATAATTTGCGGGCGCGGGAAATCCTGGCCATTCTGAACGGCGCATCCTCCCGAACCAAGCCGCGCAGGAGGTCTGCGAACGGGGCAGGACTTCGCAATGGCACCCCCACGCCGTGAGAAGCGTCGAGCCCAACTTGTCCGCCGGTTTTACCCAGTTTCGACGCCATCGATGAAGTAAGCATTGTCGCAATGCCGTCGATTAAGCTACATCCTGCGAGAGATTAGGCAACGTTCTTCTGGTTTGGCCAACGGCGCGAACCCCTCACCCGGCGCACAGCTTTGACGGGCTCCCCCCGGCACGAACTTTCTCGCCTTGCGGGAGAGGCCTGCCGCGAAGCGACCAGATGAGGGCGCCGTGAGAGAGCCGGGAAAGCTTTGCCTTCGGCGGGCTTGGGACAATCGATGGACTATTTCGCGCAGCAGCTTATCAACGGCTTGACGCTCGGCTCGATCTACGGACTGATCGCCATCGGCTACACGATGGTCTACGGGATCGTCGGCATGATCAACTTCGCCCACGGCGAGGTTTTTTATGATCGGAGCGTTCATCGCCCTGATCGCCATTCTCTCGCTTTTCTCGATCTCGATCACCTCCGTGCCGGTCGCACTCCTTGTCGCGCTGATCGTCTCCATGGCCGTGACCGCCGTCTGGGGGTGGAGCATCGAGCGCATAGCCTACCGCCCGCTCAGATCGTCCTTTCGGCTCGCGCCTTTGATCACGGCCATCGGCATGTCCATCACGCTTCAGAACTTCGTGCAGATTGCGCAAGGCGCGCGCTCGAAGCCCCTGCCCCGCTGATCCGCGGCGGCTTCACGCTGGCTGATAGCGACGGCTTTTCGGTCAACCTGAGCTACGTGCAGATCCTCATCATCGCGACGACTGTCGTCCTGATGGCGGCGTTCTCGCTCATCATCAGCCGCACCGCGCTTGGCCGCGCGCAGCGCGCCTGCGAGCAGGACCGGAAGATGGCCGCGCTCTGCGGGGTCAATGTGGACCGCACCATCTCGCTCACTTTCGTAATCGGCGCGGCGCTCGCCGCCGTCGCCGGGCTGATGTTCCTCGTCTATTACGGCGTCATCGATTTCTTCGTCGGCTTCGTGGCTGGCATCAAGGCCTTCACGGCCGCCGTGCTGGGCGGCATCGGCTCTCTTCCCGGCGCGATGCTCGGCGGACTCGCCATAGGCCTGATCGAGGTTTTCTGGGCAGGTTATTTCACGGCGCAATACAAGGATGTCGCGGCGTTCTCCATCCTCGCCATCGTCCTGATTTTCATGCCGTCGGGCCTCCTCGGCCGACCGGAAGTAGAAAAGGTCTAATTGATGCGCCGCCGGCATTCCCCCCTCATCCTGTCCTTCTCCCGCGCAATCTCGCCTTGGCGAGAGCGCTGCGCCATAAACCTTCATCCGCGAGCGGATGAAGGTGGGAGAAAGGACGCTGTCGCAAGCGCGAGCGAACTCCCTCTCCTAAGCGCATCCGCTTGCGGATGCGGTCTCGCTGGGCTGCGAACTCGCCAAGGCGAGTTCGCCCGGGAGAGGGCTGGCGTGAGGGTTTCCCACGTATCGCAGATCTGTGATTGCGGGTATTAGCCGATGACGGATGCGGCCAAGCCTGACACGGCGTCCGCCGTCCGAGCGTCCGGGAGGCTGCCCGCCGACGCCTTGCGCGACGCGGCCATCACCTTCCTGGTTGCGCTTGCCCTGTTCGGATCGCTGGTCGGGTTCAGAACCGACACGGTGAACAACGCGCTCGAAATCACGACGCATTTCGGCAAGGCGCTGCTTCTGTCGGGGCTCATCGCAGGCGTCCGGCTCGCCGTCGATCTCCTCATCTGGCGCCGCCTTGGCGATGGCGAGGCCGTCTCTTCGCTGGCGCCCGCGCTGATCCCGATAGGGCGCGCCATGGCCGGCGTCGGCCTCGCGCTCGGCTTCGTCCTCTACGCGTTTCCCGCGCTGCGTTTGGAGCTGATCGCATGGGCGAGCGGCTCGGCCTGGTGGCTCGGCTCGATTGCGGACCTCGCCAGCTTCGCCTGCATCGCCGCCTTCGCCATCGCAGCCGTGATGGCGCTGTCGCGGATCGCCCGCATCGCTTTCGCACGGCGGACAATTCCAGGGGACGGGATCGCCACCCGCCTCGGCTCCGACTTCGGCCGGGAATTTCCGATTGCGCTCCTTGCTCTTGCAGTAATCCTGCCTTTTCTCGTCGTCGGCTCCTCGCAGCGCTACGCCATCGACACCGCGACCCAGATCCTGATCTACATCATGCTTGGCTGGGGCCTGAACGTGGTTGTCGGCCTTGCGGGATTGCTCAATCTTGGCTATGTGGCCTTCTACGCAGTCGGCGCTTACACCTATGCGCTGATTGCAACTCAGTTCGGCTGGTCGTTCTGGGCATGCCTTCCGCTGGCGGGCGTGCTGGCGGCGCTCTTCGGCATTACGCTCGCCTTCCCTGTGCTGCGCCTGCGCGGCGACTACCTCGCCATCGTGACGCTGGCCTTCGGCGAAATTACCCGCATCGTCATCCTCAACTGGCAAAGCCTGACGGGCGGCGCGAACGGCATCAACCGCATCCCGAAGCCGACCTTTTTCGGTCTTTCCTTCGACAAGACCGGGCACCCCAGCTTCCACAGTTTCTTCGGGCTGGAGTTCAATCCCGTCCATCGCATCATCTTCCTTTATTACGTCATCCTCGCGCTTGCGCTCCTCACCAACTTTGTGACGCTGCGGCTGCGCCGCCTGCCGATCGGGCGGGCTTGGGAAGCCTTGCGCGAGGATGAAATCGCCTGCCGCTCGGTCGGCATTAACACGGTCGTCACGAAGCTCACCGCGTTCGCCATCGGCTCCATGTTCGGAGGCTTCGCGGGAGCGTTCTTCTCCGCGCGGCAAGGCTTTATCAGCCCCAAGTCCTTCACTTTCATGGAATCCGCAATGGTGCTCGCCATCGTCGTGCTTGGCGGCCTCGGCAGCCAGCTCGGCGTCGTTATCTCAGCGGTGGTTCTGGTCGGCGGCCTGGAGCGCTTTCGCGAGTTGCAGGATTACCGCATGCTGATTTTCGGGCTCTCGATGGTGCTCGTCATGATCTGGCGGCGGCGCGGGCTCCTGGCGGCGCGGACGCCGTCCGCCTTGTTGCATGGGGCGCCAGGCCTGTCCGCAAGCTTGGTCAAGGAAGGGCGCGGCTCATGAGCGTGGATGCGGCCCCGGAAAAAGACGAAATTCTGCGCGTGGAGCAACTCACCATGCGCTTCGGCGGCCTCCTCGCCGTCGATGGACTCTCGTTCTCGGCAAAACGCGGCGACATCACCGCCATCATCGGCCCGAACGGCGCAGGCAAGACCACGGTTTTCAACTGCATTACGGGCTTCTATAAGCCCACAGAAGGGCGCATCGCGCTCGCCCACGAAAGCGGCGCAGCCTTCGCCGCGCTTCCATCGGCGACCTTCGGCGGCAAGCGATGGGCCTCGACGCCGGACGGCGCGGTTTTCCTTCTGGAGCGCATGCCGGGCTTCGAGATCGCGCGAACGGCGCGCGTCGCCCGCACCTTCCAGAACATCCGGCTGTTCGCCGGTATGACCGTGCTCGAAAATCTGCTTGTGGCTCAGCACAATGCGCTGAACGCCGCCTCCGGCTACACGTTTGGCGGCCTTCTCGGCCTCAAAAGCTACAAGCGCGCCGAGAAGGCCGCGATCGAGCGTTCGGCCCATTGGCTTGCCGAGATCGGCCTTCTTGCCCGCGCCGACGATCCAGCCGGCGACCTTCCCTATGGCGCGCAGCGCCGCCTCGAAATCGCGCGCGCCATGTGCACCTCGCCCGTGCTTCTTTGCCTCGACGAGCCTGCGGCAGGCCTCAACCCGCGCGAATCCGGCGAGTTGAACGACCTGCTTCTCAAGATCCGCGAACAGCATGCGCTGTCGATCCTTTTGATCGAGCACGACATGGGCGTCGTCATGGGCATTTCGGACCACATCGTCGTGCTCGATTACGGGCGCAAGATCGCGGAGGGCGCGCCCGCCGAGATCAAGTCCGATCCGAAGGTGATCGCCGCCTATCTCGGCGTCGAGGACGACGAGGTCCAAGAGGCGGAGGCTGACTATGAGGCCGCTTCTCTCCATCAGCGGGATCGAGACCTACTATGGCAAAATCTGCGCGTTGAAGGGCGTGGACCTCGATGTCTACGAGGGCGAGATCGTCACGCTGATCGGCTCCAACGGCGCGGGCAAGACCACGCTCATGATGACGGTCTGCGGAGAGCCGCGCGCGAGATGCGGCCAGATTATCTTCGATGGCCGCAACATCACGAAGATGCCGACGCATGAGATCATGCGCCTTTCCATCGCGCAATCGCCAGAAGGGCGGCGCATCTTTCCGCGCATGACCGTGTACGAGAATCTGCTGATGGGCGCCCTGCTTGCGCCGCAGGACGGGCAGGCGCAGCAGGAAGACCTCGCCATGGTTTTCGAGCTTTTTCCCATTCTCAAAAAGCGGCAGGGCCAGCGCGGCGGCACACTTTCGGGAGGCGAGCAGCAAATGCTGGCGATTGCGCGCGCGCTGATGGGGCGGCCGAAGCTTCTTTTGCTGGACGAGCCATCGCTTGGCCTTGCGCCGCTGATCGTTCGGCAGATTTTCAGCGTAATCCGCGATCTCAACGAGAAGCGCGGGCTGACGGTGTTTCTGGTCGAGCAGAACGCCTACCACGCGCTGAAGCTCGCCCATCGCGGCTATGTCATGGTCAACGGCAAAATCACCTTGTCCGGCAAAGCGGCCGAGCTTCTGAAGCGCGATGACATCAAGGCGGCCTACCTGGAAGGCGGCGCGCATGTTTGAGAGCAAGATTTGCTGGCTTGGCCAATGGTTTCTCCCCCTCACCCCGTCCCCCTCCCGCGCAATCTCGCCTTGGCGAGATTGCTCCTCCATGAGACCGCATCGGCAAGCCGATGCGGTTGGGAGAGGGGACGCAGGCACAACCCCTCTCCCCTTGCGGGAGAGCGTAGCCGCAAAGCGGCCCGGTGAGGGGGAAGCCGGAAAAGCTTGCTCAGCCGGCGACCTGTGTGATTTGCCCTCGCCGTCCTGGCCGCACTTGATGCGGCCATCCAGAGCCACAGCCGAGGTTCCGGATTCCATCCTGGATGGCCGGGTTAGGCCCGGCCACGACAGTGCATCACCGCTCCTGCTTCCTTCGGCGAGGTCTCAGCCATGGGCGTGATTTACGAGAAGTCCCTCTGGGCGTTTCTTTTCGTCACCCTGATGGCGGGCGGCGGCGCGGCTTATATGGTCGGGCGCGCGAGCGCGAAGGGCTGGGCTCCCTTCTGGCAGGCGGCGCTCCAGGTGCTGGGGCTTGCGGCGGCGGTGCGCTTTCTGCACTGGGGACTGTTTGCGGGGGCGACGTTTGAAAGCTGGCGGCAGGCGCAGGGCAGCCTTTTCTCGCTGCATTATTATCTCGTCGATGCAGCCGTTCTTCTCCTGTTCGCCGCGCTCGGCTTTCGAAGGCAGCGGACGGTGCAAATGCTCCGCCAATATGGATGGCTGACTGTTCAATCGAGCCCGCTCAGCTGGAGATCCTCAAAAAACGCCGCCAAGGAGCCGCAATCTCAAGGGACAGCTGCGTCGCCCAGGAACGCCTAATCAACAAAGAGAATAATGATGAGAGGAATTCTAGCAGGTTTCGTCTTCGTTGCGGCAGGCCTCGCTCTGGCCTCCCCGGCTTTTTCCGAATCTGAAATCACTATTGCAGTCGCAGGCCCGATGACCGGCAAGGAGGCGACCTTCGGGGCGCAGTTCCTGGCAGGTGCCAGCGCCGCGGTCGCCGACATCAACGCCAAGGGAGGCGTTCTCGGCAAGCGACTGAAGCTCATCACGGGCGACGATCAATGCGATCCGAAGCAGGCCCGCGCCGTCGCCGAGCAGCTTTCCGCCGACGGCGCTGTTTTCGTGAACGGGCATTTTTGCTCCAGTTCATCGATCCCGGCCTCGTCCGTTTACAATGAGCAGGAAGTCGTTCAGATCTCTCCCGGCTCCACGAACCCGGATTTTACCGATAAGCGACCTGGGCCATATATCTTCCGCGTTTGCGGGCGCGACGATCAGCAGGGCAAAGTGGCGGGCGCCTATCTCGCGAGGGTCTTCAAGGACAAGAAGGTCGCGATCCTTCACGACAAGACCGCCTATGGCCAGGGCCTTGCCGACCAGACCAAAAAGGCCATGAACGCAGCCGGGAAAGAGGAGGCGTTCTTCGAGGCGATTACGCCAGGCGAAAAGGACTACACCGCCATCGTCTCGCGGCTGAAGCAGAACGGAATCGATGTGGTCTTTCTCGGTGGCTACCACACGGAGGCGGGGCTCATCATCCGGCAAATGCGAGCCCAGGGCATGAAGACGATGCTCGTCGGCGGAGACGCGCTCGTGTCAAGCGAACTTGGCTCCATCGCGGGTGACGATGTCGAGGGCACGATGATGACCTTCTCGCCGGACCCGCGCAAAAACCCGGCCGCGAAAGACGTGGTTGCGGCCCTTGAGAAAAAAGGCGTCAACCCTGAAGGTTATGTGGTTTACGCTTACGCCGCCGTTCAGACGTGGGCGCAGGCGGCGGAGAAGGCTCGCTCGGAGGATGGGGCCAAAGTGGTGGACGCGCTGAACGCAAACGAGTTCGACACCGCGCTCGGGAAGTTCCGGTTCGACGCCAAGGGCGATCCCAACCTTCCACCTTACGTCTTCTACCGCTGGGGCAAAAAGGGCTACGAGCAGATCGATTAGCCAATTGCGCTCGTTTGCTTGCTCTCCTCAATCCTGCAGGCTTATGAACACGAAAGCAGCAAGCAAACCCATCAACTTAAACCTCTCCCTGTGGGTGGCTAAGCGATTTCGGGGGCGTCCCTTCCGAGAGGGGGAGCACCCCGCAAGCAAAACCCACAGCCTCAAGCTCGCTCAATAATGCTGAAGACAGGCGCAAAAATAAGAGAAATCGGTTCGCCCTGCCGGCGCGGCGGCGTTGTGGTTGAGGCGTGTTGGATCCGCGACGGCGGCTTTGCGCAGCCTCCGCGCGGGCCAGCGATGCGACAGCGGTCAGCGCCCTGCCAGGGTTAAAAAAGGGCTGAGATTGGGATTGTTTCGTAAAACAGGGGGTCTCGCCTTCGGGAGGCGGGATTCTATGGGATTATGGCGATTGGCGGGCGGTTGGCCTCAGCGTTCGCATGCCTTGCTCGGGGGCGCCGAAAGCCTCCCCGCCCAAAAGAGAGTCGACCGACTAAGGCATTGAATTAGAAAGGAAAAAATATAAGGAATACGACGCGCACGCCTAGTTAACAGGCCCCCAGCATCTGCTAGCAATGCTGACAAGCCACTGCGAGCGGCTAAGCCGCGAGGATACGCCGAACACTTTGCCGTTGATCGAAACGGGCCTACAGAAAATACGTCTGAAAAGGTCGTTGGAGTAAGATCGCCCATGAATACAGGGCCGCGCAATCTCATCACGGACGTCGCTGGCCTTGGCGTCGGCCATGCCCATGACGAAAAGCTCGCCTCCGGCGTGACGGTGCTGCTCGCCGGGAGCGCCGCCGTGACAGCGGCCACGATTTTCGGGGGCGGGCCGGGGACGCGGGAACTCGACGCCATCGATCTGAGGGGATCGGTCGGAGCAGCCGACGCGATCGTGCTGTCCGGCGGGTCGGCGTTCGGCCTCGATGCAGCGAGCGGCGCGCAGTCCTTCTTGCGCGAAGCGGGGCGCGGCTTTTCCGTCGGCCCCGTCCGCATTCCCATCGTGCCGCAGGCCATTCTGTTCGATCTCGTCAACGGCGGCGACAAAGCCTGGGGCCGCCGCTCTCCCTATCATGAGTTGGGATTTCAGGCTGCGGCGTCGGCCGCCAAAGATTTTGCGCTCGGCTCGGCCGGCGCAGGCCTTGGCGCTGTCGTGGCGGCCGGCGAAGGCAGGCTTATCCGCGGCGGCCTCGGCAGCGCGTCGGAAGCTGTTCCAAGCCTCGCCAGCGAAGGGCATGCGGATGTCGTCGTCGGAGCGCTGGCGGCGGTGAACGCCGTGGGCTCCGTAACGGTCGCCGACACGCCTCATTTTTGGGCGGCTCCGTTCGAACAGGGCGCCGAATTTGGCGGACTTGGCTCGCCGCATCCATGGCCAGGGCACGGGTCGCAGCCCGCCTTCAAATTTGCGGCGCCCGAGCGGGCCAACACCACGTTGTGCATTGTTGCAACCGACGCGGCGCTGACGCACCAGCAATGCAAGCGGCTCGCGACCATGGCGGGGGCAGGCATGGCCCGCGCGATTTTTCCGGTTTTCTCCTCCTTCGATGGGGATATCGTCTTCGCCATGGCGACCGGGAAAACGCCCCTCAAAGACCCACAGATGGCCCTGCCCTGGATCGGGGCTGCGGCTGCAAACTGTCTGGCGCGCGCCATCGCCCGAGGCGTGTATGAAGCGAGCGGATACCTGCCAAACGGAACGCAGGCCTACCGTGAGCTTTTCGTGAGCCGTTAAATCCGGTATGAATCGTACTTTGAACGAATGAGAGGCGGGCAGCATGAACACCAAGGGGACGCCGCGGCTTCTTTTCATCGATTTAGGCCTTGGCGGTCTCACGGTCCTCCGAGCCGTCCATCACGCTGTTCCCGAGGCGGCTATTCTTTTCATCGCGGACGATGCGGGCTTTCCCTACGGCTTGCAGTGCCCTGGGGTGCTGACTTCCCGGCTTATCGCAATCATCCAAAAGGAAACCGAAGGCTTCAGTCCGGATTGCATCGTCCTTGCCTGCAATACAGCCTCAACCGTTTCGCTGCGCCCGCTCCGCAAAGCCTTCGCCATTCCGATTGTCGGCACGGTTCCCGCCATCAAGCCCGCCGCCGCGCTCACGAAAAGCAAGCTCGTATCGGTGCTGGCGACGCCGGGCACGATCGCCCGGGACTATACGCGTGAGTTGATCGCGCAATTCGGGGCCGGAGCGCGGTTCAACCTCGTCGGTTCGGCCGCGCTTGCGGAACTGGCGGAGAAAAGCGCCAGCGGCGCAGCCGTCGAGGAGGACGCCATCGCGCGCGAGATCGCCCCCTGCTTTGTGGAGAATGCGGCCGGCAGAACGGATGTTGTCGTTCTCGGCTGCACGCACTACCCCCTGCTTCTGGACAAGCTCGACGCGCTCGCGCCCTGGCCCGTGATCTGGCTCGACCCAGCGCCTGCCATTGCGCGCCGCATTGCCAACGTGCTCGCCGAGAAAGGCCATGTCGTCGGCGTTGGCGCGAAACGCGGCTCGGGCATTATCAAGTTCACGTCAGACCGCACGCCATCGGCATCGCTGTCGGCCCTTCTGCAATCCAAAAACCTGAGCGTCGCACCCTATACGGCGACCGCTGCAGCGTAACCAACACCAAGAGCGCCGCATGATCCCTCGCTACTCCCGGCCGCAGATGGCGGCGATCTGGTCCGACCGGAGCAGATACGAAATCTGGCTGGAAATCGAAACGCTCGCCGCCGAGGCGATGGAAGAACTGGGGCAAATCCCGGCTGGAACATCGAAAGTCTTGCGCGAACGCGGCGCGTTCGACATCGAGCGCATCGACGAGATCGAGCGCGAGGTGAAGCACGATGTCATCGCGTTTCTCACAAGCGTGTCGGAGGCTGTCGGGCCGGAAGCGCGTTTCATGCATCAGGGCATGACCTCGTCGGACGTGCTTGATACCTGCCTCGCCGTCCAGCTGACGCGCGCCGCCGATATCCTCATCGCGGATCTCGACGCGCTGCTCGCAGCGCTGAAGCGCCGCGCGATGGAGCACAAATACACCGTCACGGTGGGCCGAAGCCACGCCATCCACGCCGAGCCGACGACCTTCGGGTTGAAGCTTGCCTTCGCCTACGCCGAATTCACCCGCGCGAAACAGCGGCTTTTGCGCGCGAAGGAGGATGTCGGCACATGCGCGATTTCGGGCGCGGTCGGCACCTTCGCCCATCTCGACCCGCGCGTGGAGGCTTCCGTCGCGGAGAAGCTCGGCCTCAAGCCGGAGCCCGTCTCGACGCAGATCATCCCGCGCGACCGGCACGCCATGTTTTTCGCCACGCTCGGCGTAATCGCTTCGTCCGTTGAGCGGCTGGCGACCGAGATCCGGCATTTGCAGCGCACCGAAGTCGGCGAGGCCGAGGAATTCTTTTCTGCGGGCCAGAAGGGCTCGTCCGCCATGCCGCACAAGCGCAACCCGGTCCTGACCGAGAACCTGACCGGCCTCGCCCGGCTCGTGCGCGGCTATGCCGTGCCCGCGATGGAAAATGTCGCGCTTTGGCACGAGCGCGACATCTCGCATTCCTCGGTCGAGCGCCTGATTGGGCCTGACGCGACCATCACCCTCGACTTCGCGCTGGCGCGGCTTGCGGGCGTCATCGACAAGCTTGTGGTCTATCCTGAAAAGATGCAGGCCAACCTGGAGCGTGGCGGCGGCCTTGTGCACTCTCAGCAGGTGCTGCTCGCCCTCACCCAGAAGGGCGTCAGCCGGGAGGACGCCTATCGCCTCGTGCAGCGGAACGCCATGCGCGCCTTTCGCGGCGAGGGCTCCTTCCTCGACTTCCTGAAGGCCGATGCGGAGGTCTCCGCCAAACTCTCGCCGGCCGAAATCGACGCGCTCTTTGATACGCGCCATCACCTCAAAAACGTCGACGTCATTTTCGACCGCGTGTTTGCGCCGGCTAAGGGGAATTCCTGACCCGCCCAGCTCTCAACTGACGTAGCCGGGTCGCGCGGCGGAAGATCTCCGCGGTTAGGCGAGATTTGTAGGAAATCGGGCTCGTTATAAAAACAGGATTTCTAACCAACCAGCTTGTTCCGAAAGTGACGTATGGCTTACGGCCTGCCGATGAGAGCCCTAGGACATCCAGCAGGCCTGTTCGAAGTCAAGCCGCTTCCAATTCCCGATCCTGGCGCTGCAAGTCGCTTGTCCATTCTTGCATCGTGATCTGCGACTTTATTATCGAGAGCAATTTTGCGTCGATTTCCTTAAGCGCCTGCTTGTGAAGCCGCTTCCGACGCTCATCAGGGTCTTCATCGCAAATGTATCGACGCCACGACTCCCCTAACGCCTGCCCAAATTGCTCAAAGAGCATACGCATTGCACAACCTCAAAAACAAACCCTCAAAAAGCGAGGATCACCGAGGTTCTATACCCCTTTTTTTAACGTTGTCCATCTCGATCCAGTCACCAATCGTCCTCATAGAAAATGGCTCATTCGGCGGACACAAGCAAACCGATCGCGGTAAACGCATATAGGCTATGCCCGGACGCTGTTATCGACAGAAGCATCGCCCGCCCTATGTCCCGGGATCGATCGCCACGGTAATGACGTCGCGATAGAAGCCGGTGCGCTGCCCCTTGATGGAACCGACCTGCACATCAATGGGGATGGGCAGCCCTGATTTCGCCGTCGCCCCCTGCACAAGCGAAATAGACCTCTGCTGCGAAAGATCGACGGGCGCGCCCTTGTTGACGGCAATCTTATAAGGCACGCGCCACACCCCCTCCGCCAGCGCCGCGGGATCGACCGGCTTCATCACCCCCGCGTTGTCGGAACTCAGCGCCAGATGAAAACCCTGGTTTGAATAGGCCAGCAACTGCACCGAGCGCGTGGCGCCGTCGATGAAGTCGCCAAAGTTAAGCGCTGTCTTTCGGCCGCCGCCCGCGACCAAGAGCTCCATCTGCGAGTTCACGCCGATCATTACGGAAAGTGTCGCATCGGCAGCCTTCGTGTAGACCCCGCCCGCCACGCTCTGATACAGCCCAAGCGTCATCTGGTCCGTGTACGTCCCCGGTCCCACCACTTGTCCACCGCCGACCGAAATCGTGGCGCGCGCCGTATAAGTCTGCTTCGCTCCCACCGTGATGCTCGCAGCGCTGGCGCCGCCCGGCAGCGTGCTCGGCGGAACCGCCGCGCCCTGGATCGCGGGCCCCGACGCGCTCGCCACATGGTAATTCAGCGCCCCGCCGCCTGTCCCCCTCGCCTGCGGCGCCCCCAGCCGGAAGAAGGCGAACGCCGTGTTGCACGGCTTCGCGTCCGCATTCCGCACCGTGAACGACACATCCGCCGTCTCAGCGCCCGCCTGAAACGGATTGTATGCCAGCGGCTGCTGCGTCACCGGCCCGACAAGGCTCAACTGGCACGCCTCGCTCGCAGCCGCGGACATCGCAATACAGGCGACAGCGACCGCCCAACGCCTAATTGGTGCCATTGTCTTCAGTCTCCATCTTCGCCTCGACAACCGGCGGCTTCTTCTGCCCTGCGCTGCCGTCCGGCTTCAACGTGCCTGCCCTATGGAGGCCCTTCATTCCCTCGGGGATATCGATCACATAGCGGGTCGGCTCGCCCTCGGTCGACATTTCGATGATCCATCTACCCGGCGCGAGACCCTGCGCGCCAAAGCGACCAGCGCGGTTCGTGAAAATCTCCACCTTGTGGCCGTTCTCCTTGCCCGCCTCGCGGACCACGCCGGCCAGCAGTTCAACCGGCTTGCCTTCGGCGTCGAGCAATGTGCCTATGGTGGTGGTGGTATAGGCGGAGCCGACCTGCAACGCATATCCGGCCTTGTAAGGCGCATTGATATCATAGGTTGCGCTACCGAGATCGTAGCCCGTAGGCGCTTCGGGCGCGTCGTAGGCGACGCGCGCTGTCCTGTAAGCAGCAAGGCTGGGCACCACGCCTGAGCCTAACCAGTCGGTTCTTGCGACAGGCGCATCCGATGGTCCGAGCACCACCGAACTGCCTTCAAGGGTTGGATGCGGCGTGACGACTGCAAATCCATTGGTCACTGTCCGCCCAACACCCCAAGCGCCATCCGCGAACACGAGGCTCGATGCGGCAGCGACCGTGGTTCGCTCTTCGGTGCTCGACAGACCGGACACGCCGCTAAATCCAAAGCCGGTAAGCCCTGCAGACTGAGTAACTGAAATGTCCCCATGATTACCAGCGTAGGTGACCGATGCGCCTAATCCGTCCTGGTTGTTAGCCGAGGTCTGAGCTTCGGCAGTGGCTGTCCATGCGCCTAAGCCCTGATTCTCGCTCGTGACGACGCCCATAACCTCCCCAATTTGAGTGCGGCTATCATAACTCGCGATAACGGTGGTATGACCGTCCGACGCCCACACAAGGCGAGCAAGAACCTGGAAGCCATTCTGGTTGGCATAAGAGTTCGTGCCGTATTCCACTGCCTGATCTCTGCCATAACCGACTGAGAGAGAGCCGTTGACGCTAGTCCAAAGCTCCCTCGCCAGCGAAAAATCAACCTGCCAGCTATCGCCAACATCTCTCGGGTCCAAAACGCCAGCTTTGTCCAGATGGTAATAGGAGCCTGAAAGACCGGCCGTGACGTCGTTTGGCAGCAGTTGTGTATAACTTGCGCCTCCGGCCACATTATAGAAAGCCTGACCAAGATAGGTGCTGACAGTGGCGTAGTCCGAGCTTCTATATTCGCCGAACACATTAAACCCAGACCTGAAGCCGAACCAATCGAATTGGTCGTAGCCATAGCCGAGATGGATCGCGCAACCGGGGCCGCCGCTGAAGGTTTCGCTCGCCGACGCCTCACCGGTAAAAATGCCGAGCGAAGTCGCCATGGCGAAACCGCCGCCCGCCATCGCGGTTTTGTCGTCGCTTTGCACGTTAGCGTCGACCGTCAGCGATGTGAGAATGCCGGTCCTGTAATATCCCGTGACAGCCGGTTCGTTGAAATAATAGTCCCGCTGCTCGAAAACGCTGCTTTTCTTAAGATTTCGACAGCGGCGCGTTATCCGCAGTAAACCCTGGGTCGTAGGACTTGACGCCCGCGCTCAAGGACCACTCCGAAATGCCGGGGGCAAGCAACTCATTGCCTGAAATGGAGGTGAATTCCAGGTCCCGGTGAGTTCCGGTGTCGTCCGTTATCGAGAGCTTGATGTGGTTTGCCCCGGGCCGCAGCGGCAACTCAGAGAGATCGTAGTTGCCCGGAGCGAGCTTTATATGTCGGAACAAAACATTATCGATGATGATGTCCACCTCAGAGGGGCGGTCGATACGGAACGACTGCGAGCCTGTAGGTCGGATGGATTTTCCGGGCTGCAGCTTGGCGTAGGTTTGCTGAACCGACACGCCCAGCAAATCCGGCGCGGTCTGGAAACCGACATAATCCGGCGTGATGTCGCCGCCCCGAATGCGCATCGCCTCTTCCGGCCAATCGTAAACGAGCCGCGTTCCGTGCCGGTACAAGGTAACATCCTGGTAATTGACTTGGCCATAGCCAGGGAGCGAGCCGGAATAAACCGAGGCTTCGTTTTCAAGCACGAAGCCTCGATACCTTATTGCCCCCTCAAGATCGATCTGCGTGCCGTCCATGGCCGTATTGCCGCCGCTGTTTTGGCTGACATAGGAGGCGATCGCCCGCATGTTGAGAAAAGCGCTGAAATAGGCCGGAACCTCCAGCGCCTCGCTTCTGATCTCGCCTTGCTGTTCGAAACTCAGTTTGCTGACCGGCCGTTGATCGACTTCGGGCTCGACTACAAGCTCAACAGTTTGCGGATTGTAGCGAATAGCGACGCCGCGTTGCTTGATCGTAGTCAGCAGCAGATAGCTGGGAGGCGTCTGTCCAAGATCGCCTGGGTCCAGGCCTTCTTTCTCCTGAGACGCAAGCCGAAGAACGGAAGAACTCGCCGCGCCTCGAGCCTTCTTTTCCACCAGCGAGCCGCCGCCTGCGACTTGCGCATCCGGCTGGGCCGGCGCCGCAAGCGCAACGTCAAGAATGTTCGGCTTGATGACCTTCTTCAGGTACCTCTTCAAGAGATTGGCGTCGACAAACAGCTTGTCGTCGGGCGCGATCTTGATCGCCACGCTTCCGAGCACGACGCCATCAGCCTTTACTGGGACCTCGATCTCGATGGTGCGGCTGGTCGGGTTGAGCTTCACGGGCTGCTGAACTTCCGCAGCGTCGAGCGCAACTTTCCAGCCATCCGCCCCAGATACACCGAGGGCCGGGGCGGCGGTCAAGAGACCGACCGCCGCGGCGCCGAGCGCATAGAAATATTTGTTCATCGCCCAAGCCCCTGCCCCGAGGAAGTGGATGAAAGAAAACAGGACACAGTTTATTTATATCGCACCAACTGATGCGGATACATTACTTTGCTATTTTTGGAAAATACTCTAGTTTAGCCGAAATACCGCTCGATGGAACGTCCTCTACAGGAACGAAGAGGCGGCGCTTCTTTCCAGGCAACACCACCCCATATCCGATAAGCTGGCGCAACTCGCCCGTGCCGAGGGTCTTGTGCCAGCCAGTTCCATCCAGCTCGAGTTTTGCATCGCTGAAATAGGAATACATCGCGCTCGGGTTCTCGACCGTAACCGCAGCGCCCCGCTTGCCGCCTACTGTCGCCGCCTCCGCGCTCACCAGCTTCATGCCCGACTGAGCGCCGGCCGGCGCCACGCTTGCGATACTCCCGAAATTGAAAACGATCTGAACGCCGCTCTCGCCAGCCTTCCTTTTTATCGGGAGCTGGCTGACATAAACCATGTAGCTCTGGCTTTTTTTGATGTCCGGTTCGCCCACCCACTGAATTCGGAAATTCTGCGTCGCCCCGGCAGGCACGACTGCCTGGGGCGGGAGCACGACGAAGTCATCTCCGGCAGGCGATTCGCTGGTCTTGCCATCAAGCCCTATGTCCAGCTTTTTGATGGCTATTTCGACGGGAATAGGGGCGGCTCCATCGTTGATGATTTCAAGTGTGCCCCGGGCATGAGCGCCGATGGAAACCATATCCAGCACCAGCGGTTGCACCTGGATCGCAAACGCCTGCAAGGCCCCTGAAACAACCAAAAATGCGACCGTCGTCACACGCGCCCGCAAAAGAAATGCTCGGTTCATATCTCACCCGTGTCTTGATTTTCGAAAGGATACCTTTGCCCAAGCCGGCAAAGAGCTTCTCTCGTCAGTGATTTCCGGCTTGGGCTGTAATGAGGTTTCCCCTACCGCTACCGCGCAAGAACCCGGATGGCGGCTAGGCCGCACCCAGCCGCCACACTGCTGTTAGCTTGCTGTTACCGTAATTTGCAGGACGTCCGAATAGGTATCAGCCGGCACAACCGCCCCGGGTAGGGTTGCAACGGAGTTGATGCCGACATGAAGTGTGTTAGCTCCAAGCAACATAATAACCGCTGTAGGGTTGTCGATAAGCGGGTTGTCATTCTTAATAACGGTCTGGTAAGATGTGTTGACTGTATTGACGCCCAGGCTCGCCTGATAGGAGAGCAAAGTTTTGTTGCTGCCCGACCCCACAAGGCCACCGTTTGAGGAGCTTACTGAAAACTTGCATTTGTTGTTAGCACTGACGCTCAATTGAACATCGCCGCTTATGTTCCCGGTAACGCCGCCAACGCCGTTATCGAAGTACGTGGCGCCTGTGCCAGCAGGGAATGAGTAGGTACCCGAACTGCCCGTGGTGATGTCGCAGAACGGGCTGATGGTTCCCGAAACAGTCAGGTTGTACGTTGTGTTGGGTCCAGCAGCGAAAGCCCCAGAGGACAGAGCCAGCACAGAGCCAGCGCAAGCAAACGCAAGAAGCTTTTTCATAGTGTTTTCCCTCTCAAGTAAGAAAAGCGACGCATACGCTTGGCATCTAAAAGTGCCTAATGAATATCGCATTACAAAAGGCAACACCTTACCTTCCCCGGAGCGGCGTCCGCTCCAGAGCTCTTATGTTGGCTTCAATCAGCTACGCTGATTGACAATATTTCATCAGTAGAACAGTTATATAGGATTGATATTCAGCATCGAATCCTTGTACTGATCAGCGAACAATATAGTTGTCGCTGTCTCACACGCTTCGAAGTCGACATTCACGACACAAATTCCGGGTCCTCCCACACGAAAGCGCTTGTAACAGTTATTCCTAGGCCATGGTGATCGATATAGGTGTATGCCCCCCTTGCTAGACTGGACGCATCATATGCGTTGGCGTAACACTGCTGGGCGGCTCCCGCGGTGATATCCACGAGGTCCGGTTTTGTGACGTGAGCGAATGGGCGCAACCAGCATCGCTATTCACTTGCAATCGAGGCCGCCCTTTTACAGGCGAACCATGTTTGGTCGTGTGACAAAACAAACCGATGCTCGTGCCCAAATCGAATGTGCCGACTATTGTCGAAGACCATCCCGGCGCATTGCCGATCAGCGCGTTAGCGCTCGCACTGTTGACGTGGTAGAATGCAGCAACGCTTCCCTGCACCGTGAGCTGATAGCTCGTGTTCGCTGCATATGCCGCGCAGGCAATAACCAAGCCTGAGACGGCGCGCCCCTAATTTTATCCATTAATCCATGTCACTCCCCTGTTAACGATTTCGATGACTATGTTTTTCCACAATAACCAAACTCATGCTCTGACCGGGCAGCCTCAGCTAGGCGCAACTGTCAAAGTAAGAGTGTCCGTGTACAGTCCCGACGGCAGCACAATCGTTCCTGTCGCAGGGACAATAAAATCAATCACTACTGTGTCGCTGGTCGCTGTGGTCTGAAATGTGCTCACAGTGACCGGCAGAGCAGAATGGGCGGCAAGCGTGACCGGCGTGTGCGCCGCTGCGCTGCTTTTGTCGTAGGCGTCCACGGTATAAGTCCTGGCGGCGCCTGCCGTGGAGTTCCATAGCACGCCGCGCCCGGATGTCAGCGTATAGCTGCAGTTTCCATTGCTATCGACCGGCAACTGCAGATTACCTGAGACCTCCAAGCCGTGCCCCAGGCGGTCGTCGAAGGAGCCCGTGCCGGTGAAATCCATGGATACGCTATTGCCGCCGCCGCTGAGCGCAGCGCTGCCCTTTGTCACGACGGGCGCAGCCGGGATGATGTTGCAATAGCCTCCGACGTTGCCTCCAACACCCTGAGCTGCGGCCGGCGCGCTCGCTGGGCATGCCATCAGCAAAGAGACGGCGCAAAAAGCTTTTAGCCGGCAGCCAAAGCCGGAAGTCGATGCGTTGGTCCCGCTCATGGCTTCACGCTCACGTAAACGTAGAGATCGTCGTTATAGTGCCCCTGTAGCAGTTTACTTTGCGCGTTCTTCCATGAAACCTGCGTCGTCGCTTGCTGGGCGATGGCGATCTTCTGGCCTGAATCTGAGAAATGACAGGTCGTCGCGCCCGGCTTGATGGTCGCGCTGCTGCACGTGTCATCAATGGCGCCGCCGAACGTCAGCGGGATATGGATGTGGACATCATAGGGAATCTGGATCTCATCAGCCGGCGCGCCAGAAGGGCGCCCACAAGCCGCATGGCGCCGTGCTCCGACTGCATCGTGTATTGGAATGGCGCGTTGCAATCGACCGTAAACGCAAACTTACCTGAGCCCGCTTTACTGGGGTCGCCAGCGTCGATCATCACCCTGGTGACGCTGTTAGAACAGGCCGGCGCGACGTTGCCGGTGACTTCGATCTGCACCTTGTCAACCGCAGCAAAAAGTACAGCAACAGGAAATATAATCCCGCCGAGCGCCGCAGCCATCACTGCGGCACTCGCACAAAAGCGCCCAAAAATCATAGTTTGCCCCACGCACAAATATGAAATCTGTAGTAGTAGGAGACCTGCTGAGTATCAGCCGAACCCAGCCTCTTCCTGTATGCCCTGCAAGGTCGTTTCTAGCTTACAAAACTTTAACCTCACCTTGGTTACGTCTAATTCGTTCGCCGAATTTCCGCAACCGCATTTTTGCGTTTGTGACAAAAGTGATATATCGCTGTGGATATTTTTACTAAAAATGCGAAGAAATAATTCGGTAAAATCAATAGTGCTCATCCAAACGGATTACGAAGTCAACTCAGTCTCAGGGACGCAAAGGCCGCGCGACGCTTATACGGTGGTTGACACAGCGAATCCAAGCACGACTGATTCGTGCCGGGGCTTCGGTGGCCCAGATCGCCGACCGAGCTCGCGCGGATAAAAGTCGGCCTTTGAAGCGCTTTGCGAGCTTTGTGCCTCGCAGTTATGCCTTTCCGGTAACTTTCGCGATTTTGGCGCTGCGGCATCGATTGTAGACGCAGCTTTCCTATCGCGTATCCGGGTTTAACTGAGCCGAACCGCCACTGTAGCGTTCAGACAACCAGCCGCATCAGTTGTTCGGTGGTCGACGCCAGGATAGCAAACATGCGATGGCAGAAGACCTTGGCGTGACCACGCACCTGTAACTGTCCGGCCGCCACAGCTGTCCTTGAGGGCCGTTGACGCGCTCCACTACGGTTCGCTCGTTTTAGCCGCCTCGGTGCGCCGTCTATCTCTTCGGCTTTCATGAAGGCGGTGAATATATCCCTCAAGCGCTCCGCAACGGCCGCGACAGCCCTTCGAAAGTCAAATCTGGCGTCGACGGCTCGGCCAGCCTCGAGATGGGACTGCTTCTCGGCTTTGTGTATGGCGTCGGCGCGCTTACTGAGCTGCAGCTGCGCCGCCTGCATGTTGCGCTCGATGTTGACGTCTGTCTCGGTTGGGGCCAGGGGTGCGGTCTTGAGCCAGTTTGGGCTTGTTCAAGCTTGTCTTCGACTTCGAGTTTGAGCGCTTCGAAGGGATTACTGGGCATATTCGAGCACTGCGTTCCAGGCGCTTTCATCTGGCCAGCGACCGTGTTGGATGTGATGCCGGTAAGAGGGCTCAACGACGGGATACTTCGCAGCGAAAGTCCAATGCTGAAGCGGATCAACGAGCTTGCCCTCGAAGCAGCACACGATCTGATTACCGACGTTTCGCAAGAACGCGATCGGTAGCCGCGGGCCATCTTTCACCAATCGCCGCTTATAAAAGCCACATTGAGGACTCGAACTCGTGAACAGGCTGCTTTTCGCCGCGAAGCACCTCGCGCCAAAAGGCACAATCTCTTGCGTCTTGCATATTCCGGCGCGCTCCCGCGTTTCTCTTCCAACAGTCAGGCGGTTCGAGGCGCGAAGCAAGCTGCGCGTTTCAGAGGATGCACGTCTCAAGATAGAAGCAGCTCTTGAGGCAGCAGGAATTGAGTTCACAAATGGCGATGCACCCGGCGTGCGCTTGCATCGGCGCAGCGAGTAGTGGGCGCAAAAAACTCCTGCTTCATGGCATTGAAAATGAACACTCTGTCCTACTACACCGCGATCTCTTCCCGAACCCGCTCAATGTGAAGTCCGGCCAATCAAAATTCCCCGGCAATTTCTTTTCAGATGCCGAGCGAGACCCAGCCAGGCATTCGCCTGCAAGAGTAACAATGCATTGTTATCTTCGTGTCGTGCGCTTACGGTCAGAGCGGCGAGCTGTGAGCTCATCCATGGGCGTGGTCTCAATAGATTACAACTACAATCCCAGATAGAAAACTCTTCTCGCCGATGCAATTTAGGCGCTCCGGCATGGCGCTTCCGCAACACACTTTTGATGAAATGCTATGGAGGAGGATTATCTGTTGGCAACTCCGCTGCGTCCAGATTAAGCGTTAATCGTTAACTGTTAACTTTTCAATTTTGGGCATGCTGGGAGCGTGGACATGGGCATGCTGAAGTTCGATCTTCGATCGAACTTCTAAGCGCTTTTCAGCAAAAATTATGGAGGTGAACATGCTTAGTTTGCGTGGGTGGGTTAGCGACCACGCTAAGCAGAGTCTGCTAAGTTCTCTGCTTGCGTTCTTCGCCGTTGTTATGTTTACAAATGCAGCTTTAGCGTCTCCCGACCCTGCTGCTAAACCAATAATCACTGTTACGACGTCTTCTCTTCCAGCAGGGGCAATTGGCAAACCCTACAGCCTGCAGCTTGCCGCCTCGGGCGGGGTCGCTCCTTATGCTTATGCGGTGGTAGGGCTTCCTGTTGGTCTAAACGCCAACGAGAAAACAGGGGTGATCAGCGGCACGCCAAAAGAAGATGGGACATTTTCGATCATTGTCATCGCGACTGACAGCACGCCGTCGACCAAACGCGGACCGTACCACTCAGCGGCGAAGACCCTTGCTCTGAAAGTGAGCCCTGCGACCGTCACTGTCACCACGGCGTCGCTCCCAAACGGAACGTACGATAAGGCTTATACCGCCAACCTTTTGGCTTCTGGGGGGACTGCGCCTTACAGCTATACGGCGACAGGCCTTCCGAGCGGCCTCTCTTTGGATACAAGCACCGGACATATTTCAGGCTCCCCAACGAAAGTGGGATCCTTCAACGTCGTTATCACTGCCATAGATAGTACGCCAAAGTCTTACGGCGGCCCCTTCAAATCAGCGTCGAAGACTATCTCCATGACGGTGGCTCCCCCAACCGTCACTGTAACGACGAGTTCGCTGCCCAATGCAAAATATCGGACGTCCTACAGTTACACCCTCGGGGCGTCGGGCGGAAAAGCGCCTTATACGTTTACGGCGAGCGGCCTTCCGAAAGGTCTCTTGCTTAATGACAAAACGGGCGTGATTTCAGGTTCGCCGACGCAAGCCGGGACCTTCACCGTTACTGTTATTGCGACTGACAATAGTACATCTTCCGCCAATGGCGGACCATTCAAATCGGCGCCAAAAACGCTTAGCTTGACGGTCGTTCTTCCGACCGTAACTGTGACGACAGGCTTGTTACCAACCGGTGGCAAAGGGTATGGTTATGGTGCCCTACTCTCGGCCTCGGGCGGTGCTGCACCTTACTCCTTCACCGCGAGCGGACTGCCGAACGGTCTCCGCGTCGCAGATGGGAATGTGATCGTGGGCGTGCCAACTAAATGTGGTACTTCTCAGGTCACTATTACTGCGATTGATCATACGCCTGCGAATGATGGTGGGCCTTTTAGATCGGCGCCAAAAATTCTGCCTCTTACGATATCGGGTTGCGGGATATCGCACGGCAGTTAACATATCTCGTGAAATTGCAGCAGGCCAGTCGCATGTAGCGGCTGGCCTTTTGTTTGCAAAAGAGTAGACAACCTGGGAGATATACTCCGCTTACGCCAAAATCCAAAAATCCCTCGGGTTGATGACGCGGAAGTTGTCCGCAATCAAATCGCGCAACTCTGACCAGTTTTGCGGGACTTTCGTAAGCGTGATGCTTGGGATGCAGCTTTGCCGGCTTGACAGCGTTCGGGTTAGGCAGCGACGCTGAGCGTCGCTGGCGGGAAGATGTTCCAGGGCAACAGGGCGTCGATCGCATTGATGGGATGCTCGCCGATGCGGGTCAGGACTTCGCGCAGGTAAGCCTCGGGTTCGACGCCGTTCATCTTTGCCGTTCGGATCAGGGTGTAGAAAACGGCGGCCCGCTCGCCACCGGCGTCGCTGCCTGCGAACAGCCAATTCTTTCTGCCAAGGGCCAGGGGCCTGATCGCGTTTTCGGCGGCGTTGTTTGAGATTTCCAGGCGACCGTCAGCGCAATAACAGGTCAGCGCCTCCCATCGCGAGCGCGCATAGCGGATAGCTTTGGCGAGATCGCTTTTGCCGGAGATGAGCTTCAGCTGCTCGTCGAACCAGTCGGCGAGCGCATCGAGTTTGGGTTTGGCTTTCGCCACGCGCACGGCCTTGCGCTGCCCAGGCGGCTTGCCGGCGATGGCGCGCTCAATGTCGAACAAGGCGCCGATTTTATCGAGCGCTTCCTTGGCGATGGGCGAGCCATTGGATTTGTGGATGTCAAAGAATTTGCGGCGCACGTGGGCCCAGCACGCCACTTCGGCGACGCAGGCAGGCCTGGCGTCCTTATCCCGATAGAGCTCGGCAAAGCCGCTATAGCCGTCGGCGTGCAAATGACCGGCAAAGGAGGCGAGATGGTCGCGGCAATGCTCGCCTTTGCGGTCCGGGGTATAGCGGTAGAGCACGGCGGGCGGCGCGGCGCCCGCATGGGGCCGCTCATCGCGCAAGTAGACCCAGAAGCGGCCAGTCTTGGTCTTGCCTCTACCGGGGGCGAGCACCGGCACGGGCGTATCGTCGGCATGCAAGACGCCGCCAGCCATGATGTGAGCGCCGATTCGTTCGGCTAACGGCTGCACAAGCCAGGCGGCCTTGCCAACCCAATCGGCGAGCGTGGCGCGATCGAGGTCGACGCCGTCGCGGGCGTAGATCTCGGCCTGCCGATAAAGCGGCAGGTGGTCACAGAACTTCGCGATTAACACATGCGCGAGGAGGCCGGGCCCAGCCTGCCCGTGCGGGATCGGCAGCGCGGGCATCGGCATTTGCGTCATGGCTTCGCACTTCCGGCAGGAATAGGCGGGCCGCACATGCCGGATCACCTCGAAGCGGCCGGGGATATAGTCGAGGATTTCGGTGACGTCCTCGCCCACTTTACGCAAGGCCCCGCCGCACACGCTGCATGTGCAGTCCGGTTCGTGTACGATCTCCCGGCGCGGCAGCGCCTCGGGCAGTTTGCGGCGCCGCTTCTTTGCCGGAGCCTGTTCCGGCGCCGGCTCCTCCGCCATGGCCGGAGCCGTCTCGGCGGCTGCCTCCGCTTCGGCCTCCGCCGTCTCCAGCTCTTCGAGTTTGAGCTCGAGTTGCTCCAACTCCCGGCGGATACGCTCCGACGAAGCGCCGAAGCTCATGCGCTTCAGACGAGCGATCTGGATTTTCAGCTTCTCGATCTCAAGCGTTTTCGTGAGGAGGCCCGCCTTGGCCGCCGCGAGTTCAGCGCCGGTTCTTTCGATATCGGCGGCCTGAGCCAGCACGAGCTTTTTGAGCGCGGCGATATCATTGGGCAAAGCGGCGGCGGCGAGAGGCATGCGCGCCTCTCTATCTGCTTCGCGGCTTTGGCGCCATCACCCGGCGGTCTTGGGAACCCAAGATTTTTGTGGCGCCCGCCACTCAAGCCCTTCGAGCAGCATGGACAACTGCGCCGGCGAAAGCGTCACAGCCCCCGCCTGTGTGGCCGGCCAGGTGAACCGGCCTTTCTCAAGCCGCTTGGCGAACAGGCAAAAGCCCTGGCCATCCCAATACAGGATTTTGACGAGATCGCCTCGGCGCCCCCGAAAAGCGAAAAGATGACCTGCAAACGGGTTCTGCTTCAGGACTTCCTGCGCCAGCATCGCCAGGCTATCGAACCCCTTTCTCATGTCCGTGACGCCGCAGGCCAGATAAATGCGCGCCCCGGCTGGAACCGTGATCACCGCTTGCCTCCGTCGAGGGCGCCGGCGAGCCTTGCCAAAACGGCGGGATCAATATCTTCATAGACCTTCATGCTGCGGCCATTGCCAAGGGCGATCTCGACAACACTGGCGCGGCGGCGCGCAGCGGGCGCTGTGGGAAGAGCAGGAAGCGAGGGGGCAGCGGTCTGGGGCTCTTCCACTTTAACTGGCGCAAAAACAGCGCAGGCCGCAGAAGCCATGGATATTCCGGGCAGCTCGCCCACCCGCGCTTTCCGGAGCCACCCATAAACCTGGCTGCGGGAAACGCAATGCCGATCCGCGACGCTCGCCACCGTTGCGCCCGGCGCCAGCGCCTCCTCCATGATCTGCGCCTTCGCCTCCGCCGACCACTTCCGCCGCCGCTCCACGACCTGAATGATATCAAGCTGAGTTTTGTCCATTAGCGTCCTTACGCACGTGAGTAGGAACGCTAAGCCACACGATCAGCGACGTCAGCACAAGGCAGCCACGAGGGGACGCTTACGGACTTTCTCGTGTAAGAAAGTGAGCGCCGCCCCGGCGAACTCCCGTGATGTGGCGTAGCACTTGTTGTGCGTCACATGCTTGTGCATCACGCCCCACAGCCGCTCGATCGGGTTCAAATGCGGGCAGTAAGCCGGGATGAAATGCAGCCGGATTCGGCGGCCAGGCTGGGCCAGCCAATCTTGCACAAGCCTAGCGTGATGATAGCGCGCGTTGTCCAGAAAAACGTGGATGACCGCCAGCAGCGGGTACAGCGTTTCGAGCGCTTCCAAAGGCCTCCATGATTGCTGCAATGCTCGCCTCAATCTTTTCCCGATTTCGAGTGTCATCGGCGCACACAATCAGAGCGGCGCGAAGACAATGGCCAAACACGCAGCCGGGATCATCTGCAAGCAATTGGTCAACCGCAATCGCAGCAAACAGCCCATATCCGAGCACAAGCTTGAGCGCGCGCCGCCATCTCAATGGAGGATTCCAGGAACCTGACGCCGCTGTTCCTTGGACAGCAGATGGGAAAGTCAGGGGGAGTTCGGTTTGGCGCCGCCGCCTGAATTCCGCCGTCCGCCTGGCGAATTGGTTGATCGTCATTGTCGCCGCGGGCATGATTTTCCTCCTTGTGTTGGAGAGCGGCTCGTTTACGGCAAAGCGCTACGGCCGTTCTTTGCTTTCTTTGCCGATGCTCACCGGGTGGTGATGACGGCCTCGAGATATTCGCTCGGCACAATCAGCGCGCCATTGGCGGAGCGGTTGAAGTCCTCGAGCAGCGCGAGAATGTCTGTCTGCAGCGCGGTTTGCTTCGCATCGTCAAGCGAAGCAAAGGCTCGATGCGCCGGCCCATAGTATGTCTTGAAGACATCGAGCCAATGGGCGGCCGAGCGATAGCGAAAGTTGAAAACCCGCTTTGCCACCGAAACCTGATGGCCCGGAAACAGCTCGCCCAGACGCGATTCTGTGCCCCATAGCGCCGGTGACTTGAGACCGGCGGGCGGCGGAAGGCGCCTGCCGATGGTCTTGAACAATTGTCCGATGAAGCCGTCCGGCGTCCAGTTCGCGAGAGCAATGCGGCCGCCCTTGCGCACGACGCGAACAAGCTCTGCCGCCGCCTGCTGCTGGTCGGGTGTGAACATCACGCCGAACACCGATAAAGCGACATCGAAGCTACTGTCGGCAAAAGGCAATGCTTCAGCGTCCGCCAGCCGGAAGGCAATGGGCAACCGCTCGGCCCTCGCCCGCTCCTTGCCGCGGTCGAGGAGATCCCCGACATAGTCGGTCGACGTGACCTCGGCGAAGCGGCGCGCTGCGGCGAGCGTGGCATTCCCGTTGCCGGAAGCGACATCGAGCACGCGCTCGCCCGCGCAGAGGTCGACCGCTTCACAGAGAGTTTCACCAACGATCTGCAATGTCGTCCCGATGACGGCGTAGTTACCTGACGACCAGATAGCTTGCTGACGGGATTTGATGGTGGTGTAATCGGGCTTTTCGAGTGCGATGGTCATCGTCATTTCTCACGAAGTTTTGTGTTTGATCGCTTGCCGCTGCGTAAGCGACTTTCAGGACACAAAATATCGCGGGACACCGATGGTCTGAATGATCGCTCCGCTCGTTTACCTGTCCGGTCGTCCGAACCTGGAAGTAAAGCGCATGACCGACGCCCTTTCCGATGTGTTGCGTTCCGTCCGTCTTAAGGGCGGGGTCTTCCTGGATGCTCGCTTCACCGCGCCTTGGGCCGTCAATTCCTACGTCACCGCCCAAGACTGCAAACCCATCCTCGCCAAACCTGCCCAAATGATCGCCTACCATTTTCTGATCGAGGGCCGGATGCTTGTATCGGTTGAGGGTGAACCTGCAATGGAGGTTCGCTCCGGCGAGGTGGTGCTGCTGCCTCGAAACGACACCCACGTGCTTGCAAGCGAAAACGGTCTCGCTCCGGTGGATGGCCGCCATTTCGTACAGCCCGCACCCGCCGGTGGCCTTGCGAAGGTCGTCCATGGCGGGGGTGGCGCGCCAGCGCGCATGGTGTGCGGGTTCCTTGGCTGCGAAGAGAGCTACAATCCGCTCATCGCGTCGCTTCCGCGCCTGCTGACGATCAATGTGCACGAGGCGACCTCGCGCGACCTTATCGAGACGTCCCTGAGGTTCGCGGTCGCTGAACTCGTGGAGGGCCGGGTGGCGGCTTCGAGCATCCTCTCCCGGCTTTCAGAGTTGTTGCTGGTTGAGGCCGTGCGCCGCTACGTCGACCGTTTCGGCGGTGAGTTGAAGGGCTGGCTCAAAGGTCTGAAAGACCCGAACGTCGGCCGGGCGCTGTCGCTCATCCACCAGAATATGGCTGCGTCGTGGACAGCGGACGCCCTGGCCAAAGAGGCAGCTATGTCGAGGAGCGCCTTTGTCGAACGCTTCACGGCCCTGGTCGGCGTTCCGCCCATTCGTTACCTGATGGCGCTCAGGATGGAGACTGCCAAGACTTAGTTACGCGAGACTGCGATGTCCGTCGCCCAAGTCGCCTATGCCATCGGCTACGACTTCGAAGAGGCGTTCAGCCGCGCCTTCAAGCGGGAAGTCGGCATGCCGCCTCGATCATGGCGCGGTCAACAGGTTTCGAGCTAACTATCCCAGATGCTAAGCCTCCGCCTATGGCGGAGGCTTAGCATCTGGGATAGGGTAAATATCCCCCGGCAAAGCCGGGGGCTTTAGAAATGGAGCCGCTCAAAGCGGCTGGAAGAAGTTTCTATGGACCACTCTGACGTTCATACTGCCTACTCAGAAGCTCCAAAACTGAAAAATGCCTTGGACACTGGCGCAATTGCCGAGCGGTCTGCGAAGCTCCTCGAAGGGAGGCGGCGTGCGAAGCTCCACTCGCGTAAACCCACGATTTCGACGCCGCCGCCACACTCCAGGAAACGTCAAACTGCTACTGCCTCCCCGGCAGAGCCGGGGGACCTCCTTGGATGTTAGAAAGCCTCGTTGAGCCGTTCACAAGCGGCTTCGTTTTTGTTAAGGTTAATGCCTCAACCTATGGTGGAGCTCTATCAACTTTACCTAAGGCAGCGAACACACACGATCTAATAAGCAAGCTGCTGGCGAAAAGAAGGAGCATCTCAGCTTAAAGGGATCATTGGTGATTTTGCCGAGTGCTTTTTTGTTCACATTCCCCATAAGGAAGGGCCGGGGAGTGTTTGTCACCTATCCACGATATTGAGCCCTCTTTCAGCTGACATATGTCTTGGTCATGTGCGTTACCTGCCCATTTCCTTGTTGCATGTGTTGCAGATATTGGGCGTCAGGCTTATCGAGATTGACGAAGCAGAGGCATCTAACTTGGCGTGTAGTGTATTGCCACTTGGCAATACACACTTGTTAATGGCTTCGGGCTCAGAAAAGACCGCGGGCAAATTAAGAAACGCTGGCTTTCAAGTTCATACTTATTCTGGTGAGAATATCAGTGTTTTGGGAGAAGGTGGGCCAACCTGTCTAACTCGCCCCTTGGAGTTTATGTAGTAGGTAGATCTCAAGTGTTACCATACTAGTAAGCGCCACCTGTAATGGATACCCACATCGCTAGTACTAGGCAACAGTGAGTGTCGCTCGGTTTCGAGATCACTATTACCCCTCCCTTTGCGAGAGAGGGTGTTCGCGCCGCGGCCGGGTGGGGAGGGGTGCTGCGGTTAGGAAGGCGCCCGGCGTCCTTCCTTCAGCGCTCCAGGCCCATTTGGATGTAGCCTGACGGGCACACATCCTTGCAGATATGGCAGCCGATGCATTTGCCGTAGTCGGTATCGACATAGCGGCCAATGGTGGCCTCGCTCTTCTTCACGCGATAAACGGCCTTCTGCGGGCAGTAGATCAGGCAATTGTCGCACTCGAAGCAAAGGCCGCAACTCATGCAGCGGTCCGCCTCGGCGCGCGCGTCCTTTTCGGTCAGGGCTTGCAACCGGGACTTAAAATTGCCGAGCACGTTTCTGGCGTCGATGCTCTTTTCGCTTCGAACGTGCTGGCGGGTTTCGCGGAAGTGCCCGAGGAACAACTCCTTGGAATTGACGATCAGCGTTCTCGCCCGATCCTCGAAATTATGCACCGCGTAGGCGGCATGATCGGTTCCCCTCGCCTGGGCATTGTCATATTCGGCCGGGGTGTGGCCAGTCTCCCTCAGCTTTTGAATGAGGTCGAAATGGTGGACGTTCACTTTCGGCAGACCCGGCTGGGCTTGCCCTGCGAGATGATGATCGATGCTTTGCGCCGCGATCCAGGCATGGCCAATGGCCGTCGTCAGAAGGTGCGGGCGGATGACGTCGCCTCCCACAAACACGCCGTCGCGCTTCAGTGAGCGCTGGTAGGCGTCGGCGGCGGCCGCGCCCTTGCCATTGTCGAGCGCTTCAAGGCCGGTGAAATCGGCCGCCTGCCCGATCGCTGAAACGATGAGATCGCACGCGATATCGCGCTCCGTGCCCGGCTTGATCGTCATCTTGCCGCCGGTCCAATCCACCTCGGCGACGCGCAGCGCCTTTGCATGGCCGGGCGCATCGAGCACAACTTCGACGGGGATGAGGCAAGGCAGGATTTCCACGCCTTCCTGCGTCACATGCTCAAGCTCCATCTTCGTCGCCGGCATCTTCTCGATCGGACGGCGGTAGACGATGGCGACCTCGGCGCCCTGCCGCTTCGCCGAGACCGCCACATCGTGCGTCGTCTGGCCCAACACGACAAAGGCCGGGTGGTCTTTCTCGTGGGCGTTTTCGATATGGCCGAGCCTGCGGGCCACGGCCGCCACGTCCATGGCCGTGTCGCCGCCTCCGATCACCAGCACGCGCTGAGCGCCATGCTGAAGGCGGCCCTCATTGAATGCGGCAAGGAAAGCGATGCCGCTGATGCAGTTGTTCGCCTGATCCGCTCCTGGAACAGTGAGCGGGGAGCCGGATTGTGCGCCGGTCCCGAGGAACACGGCGTCGAAATCTTTCTCAAGCTGGTCCAGCGTCACGTCCACCCCGATTTTCACGCCCGTGCGGACGTCGACCCCCATGTCGAGGATCCGCTTGATCTCGCCACCCAGCACGTCGCGCGGCGTGCGGTATCCCGGGATGCCGTAGCGCATCATGCCGCCCAGTTCGGGCTTCGCCTCGAAAATGGTGCAGGCGTGCCCCTGGCGCCGCAGAAAATAGGCGCAAGCGAGACCCGCCGGCCCGCCGCCGATGATGGCTATCTTCTTCCCCGTCGCCTCCCCTGGCGCGGGAAGCTTTAGGCCATGCTCAAGCGCGTAGTCGCCGATGTAATGCTCGACCGAGTTGATGCCGACATGGCCCTCCACCTCGTTGCGATTGCAACCATCCTCGCAAGGCGCAGGGCAAACGCGTCCCATGATCGCCGGAAACGGATTCGACTCGACCATGCGCAGGAAGGCGTATTCCTGCCAGCCCATGCCGACAGGCGGCTTCTCGACGCCGCGCACGATGTCGAGCCAGCCGCGAACGTCGTGACCCGAAGGACAACTCGCCTGGCAGGGCGGCGAACGCAGGATGTAGGTCGGACATTTGTAAGACTTGTCCGCCTGAAAGATCTGATCGCGCAGGTCAGGCTTACTGCTTTCGCCATCCCTGTAGCGGCGGAACGTGAACGATGCTTGCACCACTATCTCCTCGCGTGCGTTTCTCTCTTGTATGGTTTTTTATTTACATGCATTGCTTTGGCTCTAACAATTGTATCGCTCTAACCTGTAATTTTTGTAGGTTTTTACAAAGAAATATTAGTTTATGGGCCACATAATGCGGCGCCGCCTTTTCGAAGACGCTTTTTTTCCTCCGCCAACGGCAGGCGATATGTTCAACGAATTTATATATTATGCTATATGAATAAGTCTGGCAACAGGGCGCACCTCGTCGCCCGGCATCAGTGTACGAACATTACATTTGAGAGGGAGACACTGGCCTCCCAGCGGAAACGCGCAGTTCCTTTTGGGGCAGAGGCGTCAGCTGTTCAGATTTGAATTCCTGTCCAACAATTGGCCGGCTGCGCGCTCACTGGCGCGTTCAAATCAGTAGACATCGGCATATTGATATGTTCGAATATAACCTCGGACTTCGCATCGGGAAACAAAAAACCTCCCAGGCGGAGCCGAGGGAGGCAAGCTCAATCATGGATGGTAAAATGCAAATTTTGCGTGCAACAGCGGTTGCTGTTGGAGCATTGAGTTTAGTCGTAGCGGCCAAAGCCGCCGGCACGGCCGATATGGTCGGCAAGTGGAAGTGGACGGACTTCACAATCGAATGCAAGGAAGGCGGCGCGAACGGAATGTCGTGCGTCGTCTTGGAGGGACCCAAAAACAAAGGCATGGAAATGGTCCAGTCCAAACTTGAGCCCAAAGACGGAGCGTTTGTTGGCGATATCAGGCATCCGGTCTCAGGCGATATCTACAAGGCTAAAATGCAGTCCAAGGACGCCGACAACTGGGCGATGGATGGCTGCACGGTGGCAGGTGTTTGCGCCAGCGGCGTCTTCACACGCATGAAGTAAAGAAAGGCGACGTCCGCGGCGTTGCAAAGCTTGGCGCGCCAGCTCCAGGTCCGCGCGCATTTCAAGACCTTAAGCGCGAAGGAGAAAAATAGCGCTCAACGTTGGCGCCCCGGCGGCCGAAAATAATGGCCGCCGCTTCCGCAAAGCGGTTCGAAGGCGCGCACAAGGAGAAGGCGACGTCTATGGGCGATGATGAGCCGAAAGAACTAAGCGATGTATCAGCGGTCAAGGCGAGTTCAGAACCCGCTCCGCCTGCAGGTTGCGACCTAGCGACAGAGGCCCTAAATACTGTTTTTCCGGCGGATGCGCTGGACCGGTTTTCCAGCACATTCGAGCGAAGCGCGCGGCGATGGGAGATCATCGTCTATCCATCAATTGTCGCGCTGATCGCAATGGTCGGCGGCGCCTTTTTTTTCATCTATACGTTGACGCGCGACATGCGGGAGTTGGCGCTGCAGATCCAGCCGCAACTCGGCTACAACATCGATAAGGTCGCCGCGTCCGTCTGGCAGTTGTCGTCAAGTCTCGATCAAATGAGCCGCAATATCGACACGATGCGGACGAAGATGGAGAATATGTCGGCAGACGTCGGCGCGATCTCGCGCCAGATGGTTTACATGAAGACCATGACCGAGCAGATGAATGTCATGAACGCCAATATGGCCGCCATGGCGGTGCAGACAGACGCTATGCGCTGGAGCATGCAGTCGATGAATTATTCGATTGGCAAGCCAATGTCGATGTTCAACAATTTCATGCCGTGGTAGCGCCACGCGAGTGAGCAATCCGCTCGGCCAGGCGCAGATGAAAGCGATGCGGCTAAGGACTGCAGAGCGCGAGGAGGAAAACGAGCTGTACGGGACACTTATGAGGAAGCAGTTACATGACACGCTTTTGCGACCACATGCCTTGCAAGAGTTGCCCAGAGATGCTGATTTAGATCGTGCTTCTGCTGCTCATTTTCGGCCTGACATTCGCCGCTAAGCTTCTGCCGCTTATTCTCGGCTAGGAGCCCGGCGGGAACCCTAGCGCTACCCGGCTTCGCCGATTGAACGCCTGAAAGGTGGGGAAAACGGACTTTGGAGCCACGCCATAAGCAGCGGCTTTCCCAATCGCCTGTGGCGCCGACTTTTGATGGCTGGTTTCAAAATCGGCTGTTCGTGGAACGCGGCGCTTAGATCATAGGCGCCTGCCGCCAGGGGTGGAGGTAAGTTGCGGCGTTGTATACCAAGACTTAGCGCTTCTGAACGCAATGCTAGGCGCAAGCCTTAAGATCAGGTGAATTTGTCTATTCTGAGCGATCAGAATTGGTTATATATTTATATAGGCCTGTTTTACGAAACAAACCCAATCTTCGGTATCTGTTAACCAGCGGCTGGCGCCGAAGCGCACGCCCTGTGGGCGCGGCCTTGCACGGCGGGCGGCGATCATCCGCGTCCAAATGAACGCGGATTGCTCCAGCCCGACGGTCGTTTTCACCGACCGCGCTGGCTCAACCGGCGAAATCGGGCTAGAGATGTACCCGGTTCAATCCGCGAGCGCGCGCTCGATGCGCCGATCGGGGATGAGCCACATTGCGGCGACGAAGACATAGATGGCGCTCGAGATAAGCGGATCGACGAAGGACAGCGCGATGGCGGCCATGTAGAGGACCGGCGAAATCTTTCCCTTGATGTCGCGGCCAAGGGCCTTCGCAAGCCTGGAGTTGCGCCCCTCCCGACGAAGGATCGCCCGTTGAAGCAGGACGTAGGCGATGGCGGGCATGAGGAGCGCCGCCCCGTAGACGGCGGTAGGAAGCTCCGCGAAATGATTCTCACCCATCCAGGCTGTGGCGAAGGGCACGAGCGAAAGCCAGAACAAAAGATGCGTATTGGCCCACAGAATAAGCCCGTCGACCTTGCTTGCGGCATAGAGGAGGTGATGGTGATTGTTCCAATAGATGGCGACATATACAAAGCTCAGGACGTAACTGAGGAAAACCGGCAAAACCCCGGCCAGATCGGCCAAGCTCGCTCCGTGCGGAACCTTGAGCTCCAGAACCATGATGGTGATGATGATGGCGACGACGCCGTCGCTGAACGCCAAGAGGCGGTCCTTTTCCATGCCGTGAACTCCAAGAACGCTGACGTTGACATCGCCGCCGGTTTACCCGATAAATCCGGCGCAGCCGTATAGGTGAAATCGCGCGACCTAAGGCCTATCTCCCGTCAAGAGAGAACAAAGTCCGCTTCAAGCGGCGCCGACCGGTGCGTATCAAAACGATAGAGGACTTGCATGTACGCGGTGATCCGCACGGGGGGCAAGCAATACAAGGTTGCCCCGGAAGACGTGCTCCAGATTGAGAAGATCGAAGGCGACGCCGGCGCGGCCGTCAGCTTTCCCGAGGTGCTGATGGTGGCGGGCGAAGGCGCGCCGGAAGTCGGCGCTCCGCTTGTTTCGGGCGCTACGGTCTCGGCCGAAGTCGTCGAGCAGGGACGCGGGCCGAAGGTCATCATTTTCAAGAAGAAACGCCGCCAGAACTACCGGCGCAAAAATGGCCACCGCCAGGACTTGACCACGGTGCGCATCCTGGAAATCCTGATCGGCGGCAAGGCCCTGGCGAATGCGGCGAAACCCGCCGAGCATGACGCGCTTCCAGTTTAAAGGCGAAACACGATGGCACATAAAAAAGCAGGCGGCTCGTCCAGGAACGGCCGCGACTCCGAAGGCCGCCGCCTCGGCGTGAAAAAGTTCGGCGGAGAGCAGGTTATAACCGGCAACATCATTCTGCGCCAGCGCGGCACCCAGTGGCATCCCGGCGACGGCGTCGGCATGGGACGCGACCACACGATCTTCGCAGCACGCGAGGGCGTGGTCGAGTTCAAGGCCAAGGCCCGCGGCCGGACCTATGTTTCGGTCCGCGCCGGGCAGGCGAACTGAACGCGAAATTGTGATCGGAGCTTCGGCGCACCAAGCCGCGCCGGGCTTGCCTTGTTTTGTGCGTGCTGTTTGTAACTATGCCGTTGGTGGGCACTGGCGGGCAGGATGAGCACGCGATTACCGGTTATCCGTTTTGCAACAGAGCTGCGCAAGACTGTGCAGCAATGGCGTAGGCGTGGGAACAGGGTCGCCCTGGTTCCCACTATGGGCAGCCTCCACGACGGCCATCTCTCGCTGATCCACCTCGCAAAGAAGCACGCAAACCGCGTCGTCGTCTCCGTTTTCGTGAACCCGACTCAATTCGCGCCGAACGAGGATTACGGCAGCTATCCCCGCAATGAGGAGCGCGATTGGCGCAAGCTTCTGAGCGTGCAACCCGACGCCATGTACGCGCCGGAAGTCGATGAGATTTACCCGCATGACTTCGCCACCCGCGTGGAGGTAGCGGGCCTCACCCAAACGCTCGAAGGAATTACGCGTCCGCATTTTTTTGCAGGGGTTACGACGGTCGTCGCGAAGCTCTTCCTGCAATGCCTGCCCGACGTAGCCGTGTTCGGCGAGAAGGACTATCAACAGCTTCTCGTCATAAAACGGATGGTCAAGGATCTGGCTTTCCCGATCGTCATCCTGCCGGCGCCCATCGTTCGCGAGAGCGACGGCTTGGCGATGTCGTCGCGCAATGTCTACCTCGATGCGAGAGAGCGCAGCGCGGCCCCGCAGCTTTACGCCATCCTCAGGGATGTCGCCGCCGACCTTGCCTCAGGACGCCCCGTTCGAGAGTCCATGGCGCAAGGCAAGGCGCGCCTGGAGAACGCCGGCTTCAGGATCGATTATCTCGAACTGCGCGACGCCGACACGCTGACGCCAATCGAGGACCTTGCTCAGACGCGCGCGCGCCTTTTGGCGGCCGTCTATCTCGGCGGCGTCCGCTTGATCGATAACGTCGAAGTTTCATGAGATCGGCGTTGCGTCGAGGCCCCGTCCGGGCCTCGCGCTCCCTGTGGTCATCGTCCCTGCAACCCTCAAGCAAAGTTTGTTGGTTTGGCCAACGGTTCGAACCACTCACCCGGCGCCCGGCAGGGCCGGTCGCCACCCTCTCCAGCGCAAACTCGCGTTGGCGAACTTGCTGCTCTAAGCGTCCGCATCCGCGAACGGATGCGGATGGGTGAGGGGGCGTTGGGGAAGCCGCGAAAGCTTGCTTTAGAACTTATAGTTCACGCCCGCGCGGACGATGCTGATGCTTCCGATCTCATGGATGTAGCTCTGATCGCCAGCCTGGGAGATCGTCCCTGTCGGCCCGGCTTCTGAGCCGAATCCATCAGCGTAGAGATATTCGATCTTCCCCGATAGCTTCGGCGTAAAAGCGTGCTCGACGCCAGCGCCAACCACATAGCCGGTCTTCCATCCCTGGTAGAAGTTGCTTTCATTGGCGTCGTTGCCAACGATCGACTCGTTTGCGTGAACCATCGCAAGACCGCCGGTGCCGTAGAAGAGGGTCGGCCCTATGGCGTAGCCGATGCGCCCGCGGATGGTGGCGAAGCCGTCCCAGCCGCCGGACCAGTCATGCCCATCGTAGATATACATGTGTTGCTGGCCTTCCATTCCCGACCAGCTGAGGTCTGCTTCTGCGCCCATCACCCAATTGGGGCCGAACTGATAATTGTAACCGAGCGTGCCTCCAAGAAGGACGCCGCTGGGATCGTTCTCCGCCCAGCCATGGACGTTGTTGGCGTTCGGAGAGACATAATTCTGGGAAACGCCGGCGCCGTAACCTGCCGTCAAACCGCCGTAGAAGCCGGTCCAGACCCAGGGCGCCTCGACATAAGGAGCAGGGGCGTCCTTCATACCGCCAGGTCCCATGAAATCGGCGGCGATCGCCCCGCTTGCCCCCGCCAACGATACGCCGATACCAACAACAATACCCCTCATCCCCATCTTTCACTCTCCTGTGGAAGAAGCCACGCCCCCACAACGCCGCATACTCCTCTGATTAGCCGGACAGTCGAGATCAACTCGACGAGAGAGATCTATACGGACTTCATTGGTGATATATCGACGGGAAAGCGGCGTTTTGGCCTTTCATAAGACCAAATTTTGCTTCAACCTTGAGTTTAGGGGGCTGTACCGCCATGGTTTTATCCATTGATGCCCGCTCGGGCCGCCAGAAGAAACCACAATTCCCTGAAGCAAACCCATAATTCGGTTTACAATAATTCACAGAAATACCCCGAGCCGGGCGAACAAAAACTTTTTTACTGCAGGTGGAATAAATATTTTTTTGCGAATCTTGGAATAAACTCACGCCAGCTCAGAAAAAAGCGACGCGCTCAAGAACTCAGAAAAACGTCTTTCCTGCCGTTGCTTCGCTTCAAAATCCTGGCCCCATTTGGACGCCTGCCAATCCTCGTCGACATTGGCCGCCTCCCAGGCCGCATTGTCATCGAGAAAGCGCTTGGCGTGCGCCAACGCGATAAGCGCCGAGCCTGTCAACGTCGTCATCACATGCAGCGCGGCGAGTTGGAACGGACCCTCCGTCGAAAGCGCTCGGCGAAGCGCTTCCAGGGAGGTTGCCGGCTGCTCGATGGGCTTGATCCCTGTCCCGACCGTGAATGGCGCGTCATAGTCCGCGCAGATGAAAGCGAGGATCGGATCCCAAAACCGCGCCTGCCTGGCTGCGAGTTCGGCTGGCGCCTCGGCCCGGTAGCAAACAAGATCCGAGGCCGCATAGTTCAAGATGTCCTGCACCACCTCCCCTTCCCTGCCCACAACACCATCGATGGCGCTGTTCGCAAGGCGCGTAAGCGGCAGGCTCGAAGGCAGGATTTCATCGCCTTGCGCATTCCACTCGCTCGCGATTGCGTCGGCAAGAGCCCGCGAGGGCGCCTCAAGCGAACGCCCCGCAGGGGTCTTTATGGGGCGACCATCGAGCCTTATTCCGAAGCGCCCAGCGTCGAGATCGGCGATCCCAGCGGCGGTGTAAAAGCGCTTGCGGTTCTTCGATTGTGAAGCGGTCATGATTGCCTTCAGAGCGATTTTCGTCGCGCCACCCGCCAGATCCGCCAGAACCGGCGCAACGGGCTGATGGCGACGACAGTGTGGAGCGGATCGAAATCCGGCGCGGACATCGCTCGTAGATAGGGCTTGACGAGCGTCAGCGGAAGGAAGGCAGGCCACGCCGAGGGGGCGAGATCGGCTGCGTTTGCGCGAAATTGCTGGAGAGCCCGGCTGGCGACGCCGCGAAGGTCGGCGATCGCCGCCCTGAAGCTTTCGCTCGCCTCGCCTCGATGGACGGCGGCCAGATCGATTCCCCGGCTCTCAAGATAGGAAGACGGCAGGAACGCCTTCTGACGCGACGCCAGGAAAGGAAGCTTGAGAAGCGTTTCTGTCAGGCCATACGCGACGCCTGCGTTCGCCGCCGCCGCTTTCGCGGATTCGCTCCTGTCGCCCAGAATAGCGGCCGCCAATTCGAAGACGGCGCCTTCGGTTTCGCGAAGAGACGCCTTGAGAGCCTTGTCGTCCAGAGGCGCGTCGCCGAACATAGCGGGAACGCGGGCGTCGATCATGCCTATGAGGCGATCCTTGGGAAGGCTGTGCCGTGCGATCGCGGCGGAAAGCGCGTCGGCTGTAGGGTTGCCGGTTCTCGATCCAGGCTCAGCGCGCTCTATCGCGTCCCGCCACCACTGTAGACGAATTTGACCGGCCATGGGTTCTTGAATGGCCGCGAGGATGTGGTCCAGTTCCGCGCTGAAGCCGTAAAGCGCAAGGACAGCCGGCCGACTTCGAGCGAGGAGCAAAAAGGGCGCTCCAGTAGCGGTCGCGGTCGCGTCCCCGGACAAGCGCCGCCGTCGCCTGTTCGTCGAGTTTTCGTTGTTTTGTGTGGTCCAGGCTCAACAAGAACGCTCCCCGCCGCCTTTTGGCTGACAGACTTAGAAGACGGCCTCACTATTCGCAAGCGGAAGGAGCGCCGCCGCGAAGAGGCGCTCCTCATTTAACGGAGACGTAGTCGTTGCGGCAAGCGGCGCAGCCAAACATCGCGCAGGATGCTGAAAAGGCAGAAATTTTGGTGCATCCATCTTTAAGCTCGGGATGAGGCCGAGCGATTTTAACGAGTTGATCCTCGCAGTGAGCTTATCGAACCACGAGCCGCCTTGCTTCCTCAACAGCCTGCGCGGCCAAGGCGGGAATTGGCCAGAGGCGCGCGAACTACATCTAAGCTTGATGAGGCGGCGCCTTCGGCTCATTGTCTTGCCGGGTATGCGTGTGCGGTTGCCGGGGAGGCGTCATGGGACGGAAGTGGTACTACGCGGAAAATGGCGAAAGGGCTGGTCCCGCCACAAGCGAAGAGATCGTGAATCTCATCGGAAGGGATGATGGCGAGCCCACGCTGGTCTGGTCGGAGGGGCTGTCGCTCAGCGCGCCTCTCACCGCAGAGGATGCGAAAAAGTCGGCGGAACTCAAACGGATGAGCCTCGCGGGGCGGGCGCGCAACGAATTGATCGAATATCTGGCGATCGCCAGTTACCTCGCGGTATGGTTCGGAGCTTTGCTCTTCTACAAGGCGACCATCCTTGAAAGCGCTGGCGTCGACACAACTCGCCTCAGCATCGCGATTGTGAAAGCCCTGATCCTTGGCAAATTCGTTCTGATCCTGGAACACCTTAAGATCGGCCGAGGGAATAAGGCCGCCCATGTCCTGGTCTTTCACGTCTTGAAACAGGCTTTGCTCTTCACTCTTCTTCTGTTCGTCCTGACCGCAATAGAGGAAGTGGTCGTCGGCTTTATCCATGGCGAGATTGCGCGCGACGCCTTGAAGGGGTTCGCAGGCGGAACGAGGCCGGAAGCCATCGCGACGATGGTGCTCATGTTCATGGTGCTGATCCCCTATTTCGCGTATCGGGACATCGCCGCGAAGCTTGGTGAGGAAGCGCTTTTGAAGTTTCTGTTCACGCGCCAGCCGATGAAAAACCACGCCCCCGCCAGCCCTTTGGACGAGGGCGCCGCCCCTCTCAAGGATGCGGCTTCCGGAGAGCGTTAGCCTAACCTTTGCCCGAGGCGGCCCGCCAAATCCTGAATATATTGCCAGGCGACGCGGCCGGATCGGGAGCCGCGGGTCATCGCCCATTCGAGCGCCTCTGCGCGCAGCCGCTCCGGCGGAAGCGCCAGCCCATAATGGTCGGCGTAGCCGGTCACCATGTCGAGGTACTCGGCCTGGCTGCAGGTGTGGAAGCCGATCCAAAGCCCGAAGCGATCCGAGAGCGAAACTTTCTCCTCCACCGCCTCGCCCGGAGCGATGGCGGTCGCGCGCTCATTCTCAGCCATATCCCGCGGCATGAGGTGGCGGCGATTCGAGGTGGCGTAGAAGACCACGTTCTCCGGGCGCCCCTCGATGCCGCCTTCGAGGACGGCTTTCAGCGATTTATAGGAGGTATCGTCGGCGTCGAAAGAAAGGTCGTCGCAAAAAACGATGAAGCGTTGCGGGCGCTCCCTGAGATAAGAAAGACAGCGCGGCAAGCTCGAAATGTCTTCGCGGTGTATCTCGACGAGCTTGAGAGCCGCTCTGCCTTGCCGTCGTGACGCGGCCTCGGCATGAATGGCCTTGACGAGCGAGCTTTTCCCCATGCCGCGCGCGCCCCACAGGAGCGCGTTGTTTGCAGGCAGGCCGCGCGCGAAGTTCTCCGTGTTGGCGAGCAGCGTATCGCGCATGCCATCAACCGATTTCAGGAGCGCAATCGGCGTCCTGTTCACCCGCCCGACGGGTAGGAACCTGTTCTCTTCGGCCTGCCAAACAAAGGCGTCGGCCGCCTCGAAATCGGGCGAGGGAGTTGGAGCCGGCGACAGCCGTTCAAGCGCTTCGGCGATCCTGACAAGCGTGGCATCAAGCGGAGGCAAGGTCTTCTGCATGGCGTTGGCGATGTTGAAAGCCGGGATTACGGCGGGGCGGGCCTGGAAGAAAGCTGCACTATGCGCTATTTTACCACTGGCGCAACGCCGCATTGCAGAAGTTGCGAACTCCGGACAAGCCGCTATAAGACGACGATGCTTGCACCGGCTCGTTTTTCGAAATGCGCTGCCTTTTTTCCGCTCACAACGGGGTCTCTTGATGATTACTCCTGCATTCGCTCAAACCACAGGCGCTGGCGGCAGCGATCTTTTGGGCCTTTTTTTCCCGCTGATTCTGGTCTTCGGCATTTTTTATCTGCTGGTTTTCCGGCCGCAGCAGAAGCGCATGAAAGAGCATCAGGCGATGATCGACGCCGTGAAGCGCGGCGATACAGTGGTGACGACGGGCGGCATCATTGCAAAGGTCATCCGGGTCGCGGAAAACGAGCTAAGGGTGGAAATCGCCGACGGCGTTCAGGTCCGCCTAGTCAAGGGCTCGATCAGCGAGGTGCGCGGCAAGGGCGAGCCCTTGAAAGAGAAGTCGAGGACCGAGCCGCCAAGCAAGTCCGCCACTTCTGAGGGAGACGAAAGCGGAAAGCAGCCGGCCGCTTAGTGTAGCGCCAGAAGGCTGAAACAGCCGCCAAGCCGCCGGAGAACTAAAAGGACAGACCTTCATGTTTGGGTTTTCGTTGCACTTCTCGCGCTGGGGCGCGTTGTTGACGCTTTTTATCTCGCTTGCGTCCATCGTTCTGGCGCTGCCAAACGTCATTCCGATTTCGACGTATGATAGCCTGCCTTCCTGGGCGCAGCTTCCGCGCATGCCGCTCGGCCTCGATCTCAGGGGCGGCACGCACCTGCTCTACCAGATCGACACGGCGCAGCTGAGAAAGGATTGGCTGCAGTCGCTCCAAATCGAAGCCCGCCGTGGGTTGAGCGAGGAGAAGATCGCGCATTCCGGCGTTGTCATTGCGGGCAATGCGGTGCGCATCTCGCTTAGAGACCCGGAAAAAATTCAGGCAGCGCTGACGCGGCTCAAGGCGCTTGCACAGCCGTTATCGGCCTCGCTTCTTACGGGCGCTAGAAGCGGCGCGGGTATGGACCTTCTGGTCCAGGGCGGCGAAAGCGGCGTGATCACCATCGAGCCTACGCCCGCCGGGCTGCAGCACCGCGTCGAAAATGCGATCAACCGCTCCATCGAGGTCATACGGCGCCGCGTCGATCCGACAGGCACGACCGAGGCCACGATCCAGGCGCAGGGCGGCGCAAACGGCAAGGACCGCATCCTGATCCAGGTGCCGGGCCTCGCGCCGGAGGAAGTCAAGGCGCGTGTTGGAACGACAGCGAAGTTGACCTTCCAGCTTGTCGATTTGTCCATGTCTGCAGAAGAGGCCGAGGGTAGTGGCGTGCCGCCGGACGATGTGCTTCTGCCTGACGCCGAGCATCCGGGCCGCAAGGTGCTTCTCCATAAAGAGGTGATTGTGAGCGGCGACGATCTCGTCAACGCCTATGCCGGCTATGACAACCGGGCAGGCGGAGGCGCCGAACGGGCCGTGGATTTCGAATTTGACAGCAAGGGCGCCGCCGCCTTCGCTCGGGTGACGCGCGAAAATATCGGCAAGCCATTCGCCATCGTTCTCGACAACAAAGTGATATCCGCACCTGTGATCCGGTCGGAAATCCCCGGCGGCCGCGGGCAGATCACCGGCAATTTCAGCCAGGAAGAGGTGAACCGGCTGTCGCTTCTGTTGAGGTCGGGCGCGCTTCCCGCCGCTCTTTCGATCATCGAGGAGCGTTCCGTCGGCCCGAGCCTCGGCGCGGACTCGATCGAGTCCGGGAAAAGGGCCGCCATCGCCGGCTTCATCGCCGTGTCGGCTCTCATGATCGCGGGATACGGCCTCTTCGGCTTGTTCTCAATTATGGCGCTTATCGTCAACATCGCCATTATCATGGCTTGCCTCTCGCTCTTTCACGCGACGCTAACTTTGCCGGGCATCGCGGGCATGGTGCTCACCATGGGCGTGGCTGTTGACGCCAACGTCCTTATTTACGAGCGCATACGCGAAGAGATGAAAGGCGGCCGCGGCATCGTCACATCCATCGAGGCCGGGTTCGATCGCGCCTACGCGACCATTATCGACTCGCATTTGACAGCCCTTCTCGCCGCCTTGATCCTTTATGCTTTCGGATCGGGCACGGTGAGAGGTTTCGCCGTCACGCTTTCTTTCGGTATTGTAAGTTCCCTTTTTACAGCCATCACTGTTACACGGCTGATGGTGTCGACATGGCTGCGCCAGACGCGGCCGACCGTCCTTGAAATTTAGCGCAGAGCCCCCGCCATGCTTCTGAAACCTCTTTTCCGCCTCCCACAGAAGATGAACCTTAGGTTCGTCAAATATTTCAAGCTGTGCCTAGGCCTTTCGATATTCGCCATCCTTGGCACCGTCGTGCTCCTGTTTACGGTCGGGCTGAACTTCGGCATCGACTTCAAAGGCGGCACGCTGATGCAGGTCGAAACCCAGGGCCCAGCTGACGTAGCGGCTTTGAGAACGAAGCTGACAAGCATCGGCATCGGAGAGATTCAGCTTCAGAGCTTCGGGCAGCCGAACGAAGTCCTGATCCGCTTCCCCGAGCAGGCCGGAGGACCTGAAGCTCAGAAAGCGGCGGCTGACAAAGTCTTGGCCGAACTGCCGGCGGGCTCCAAAGAACTAAGGCGCGAGCAGGTTGGAAGCACGGTTTCGCATGAACTGATAACCTCGGCGATCTGGGCGCTTGTGCTGACGAACCTTGTCATCTTCGCCTATGTGTGGTTCCGCTTCGAATGGCAATTCGCCCTGGGCGCGATCGTCTCCCTTGTCCACGACGTCATGTTCACGATCGGCATCTTCTCGCTGTTCCAGATCGATTTCGATCTGACCATCGTCGCGGCGCTTCTGACCATCCTCGGCTATTCGATCAACGATACGGTCGTCATCTATGACCGTATTCGCGAGAACCTGCGCAAGTACAAGCGCATGCCGCTGGGCGACCTTCTTGACCTGTCCGTCAACGAGACCATGTCGCGGACCATTATGACGGTCGGCACTGTTCTGATGGCGCTGCTTGCGCTTTATTTCTTAGGCGGAGAAGTCATTCGCGGCTTTACCTTCGCCATGCTGTTCGGTGTTCTCGTCGGCACTTACTCCTCCGTGTTCATCGCCGCGCCCTTCCTGATCCTGATTGGGGTCAAGCGCGATTGGAGCGGCGTAGACAAAGGCAAAACCAAGGGAGGTCAGCCTCAAGCTAAGCCGGGCCGGCCGGACCCGAAAGCCATCCCAGGTCCAGCGGCAGAGAACGCGGAGTCAGCCACTGTCCTTGATGAGGCGGATGGCAGCCTCGATCCCGCACTGGCCCACACCATCGGGTTCTCCGCGTCGGTTCCACTCGGAGATGGGGAGCAGTCGGCAACATCGCTTCCACCCTCCGCGCCGCGCAAGCCCCCGGGCCAAAGGTCTTCAAAGAAAGGTAAGGGGCAGGCAAGGGCAGGCGCCGGACGATCGAAGAGGCGTGGCTAATACAGCGCAACGCAACGCAAACTCGCACAGCAAGCTGAAGCAGGCAAACGCTATGCGGGCGTCTCAAAACGCCAGTCCGTCGGCAGCAAAAACTGCCCTGCTTTGTGGGCAGCCTAATCGCTGCCGACCACGTCATTACCTCTGACCATGATGACGTCACAGCAGGAAATCAAAGCGTCCAGAGGCTGCGTCGACTGCTTACCGCCGCGGCGAAGGCGGGAAAACGCCAATGCTTGTCGCCGCTCTCTCAGCACTCATGTGGCGGCTTGCCGATGCGCTCCGCGGCTAACCCGACAAGCCACCGGCGAGCGATGGGATAGCGAGCGGGCTAAACCCGTAATGTTTCAGCCAGCGCAAATCGCCACCGAAAAAGGCGCGCAAGTCTGGCATGCCGTATTTCAGCATGGCGATGCGGTCAATGCCCATGCCGAAGGCGAAGCCCTGCCACTCCTCGGGATCAATGCCGCAGGCGCGCAAGTACATGCGGATGGACCATGCCGCAGCCGAGAATCTCTAGCCAGTCCGAACCCTCGCCGATCTTGAGTTCCGGCCCCGAACGGTCGCATTGGATGTCGACCTCCGCGGACGGCTCCGTGAAGGGGAAATGGGACATGCGGAAGCGCATCTTCACGTCGCTCACCTCGAAAAACGCCTTGCAGGATTCTTCGAGCACCCATTTGAGGTGGCCCATATGGATATCGCGGTCGATGACGAGACCCTCGACCTGATGGAACATGGGCGTGTGGGTCTGGTCCGAGTCCATGCGATAGACGCGGCCGGGCGCGATGATGCGGATCGGCGGCTTTTGCCCGAGCATGGTGCGCACCTGCACCGGCGAGGTGTGCGTGCGCAGCAGAAGCCGCTCGCCCTTCTCGTTCGGCGAGAAGAAGAAGGTGTCGTGCGTCTCACGCGCCGGATGTCCGGGCGGGAAGTTGAGCCGGGTGAAGTTGTTGTCATCGGTCTCGATGTCGGGCCCCTCGGCGACGGCGAAGCCCATATCGGCGAAGATCACCATCAACTCTTCCCAGACGCGGCTAATGGGATGGATGCGGCCCTCAGCGGCCGGGTTCGGCCGGACAGGGAGCGTGATGTCGATGCGATCCATCGCTAGCTTCTCGGCGAGCGCTGTCGCCTCAAGCTCGGCCTTGCGGGCTTCGAGCGCGGCCGCCACGCGGTCCTTGACGACGTTGACGGCGGCGCCGAAGCTCTTTCGCGCTTCCTGCGGCATGGAGCCGAGCTTTTTCATCAACTCGGAGATTTCTCCTTTTTTGCCTAGCGCAGAGACGCGAATGGCGTCGAGCGCGGCGAGGTCCTTTACGGCGCCGACCTCTTCAAGCAAGCGTTTCGTCAAGGCCTCAAGATCGTGAGACTGGTCCGCGACGGCGTCCATAGGCATTCCCAGAAAGCAAAAAAATCGTTGATGAGCGGTGCCACTTTTGTCCGGCAGGGTCAAGCATGGACATAAGTTTCCCAACGCGAGGGGAAAAGAGCGGCTCGCGCGGCGGCGGCACCCCGCCGGCAGGCAATCCAGCGCTCAATATCCAGCGACACGCCGCCGCCCGGCGCGATCATGTGCACATGCGGATGGTGCGTCATCGCCGAGCCCCATGTGTGGAGCACGGAGATAAACGCCGATCCGTGGGCCGAGATGTTCAGGATCGGCGCCGATGATAAGCATGGTCTCGGCGGAAGCCTTGAACAAGAGATCGTAGATCGCCGCCTTGTTCTGATAGGCGATGTCAGCGATCTGCGCGGGCAAGGTAAAAACCTGATGGAAGTAGGGAACCGGCAAAAGCTCGGCCTCGCGGGCGGCGAGCCATTCGCGCGCCGCTGCTCCTTGGCATTTGGGGCAATGCCGGTTGCTGCAACTAATGGGCGACGCCCATTAGTTGCATTATGTGCACTTCCAGTAATGGGGAGCTGACGCGCCTGCTGGCGCATTTTCCTGTGCATCGCCACGCTTTCACTCTCCATTACACGACGCCCCTGCGCCCCCGTCGGCTCAGCCTCTGAGGTGGACCCCGTCGGTTGGACAGGAAACGAGCGGACTTAAGAGAGAGCCCCGCCGGTTTCGCCGCTCGGGCTATTTCGCCACTTGAGCATGTTGGTAGACTATCAGCTGTTCATCAGAAGCTGAATCCTTTTCTTTCTGTTGCTGCTGTTCCTGTGGGGATGTGGTCAACGTCCTTCCGTTGTCCACATGTCCACAGGCCTGGGCCGCTGCGAAAATCTCGGCAGGCGTCCGGTAGCCGTGGGATTGATGCTTGCGCTCGTTGTTGTAAAATGTCAGCCATGCGCCAATCCCGGCCCGGGCTTCCGCTACAGAGTCATAGGCTCTCAGGAACACCTCTTCGTATTTCAAGCTGCGCCAAAGACGTTCTATAAATATATTGTCCAGGAAACGCCCCTTGCCATCCATGCTAATCTGGACGCCTTGCACCTCCAGCGTTTCAATAAATGACGCCGCCGTAAATTGGACGCCTTGATCGGTGTTGAATACTTCCGGCTTCCCGTACCAGCTCATGGCCTCCTGCACAGCCTCCTCGCAAAAATCCGTCTCCATGGCGATCGACAGGCGCCACGCCAGAACCCGCCGGCTGAACCAGTCCATGACGGCCACAAGATATACGAAGCCCTTGGCCATCGGAATATAAGCCAATAACCTCCAGCACAGCTGGAGGTTTGAATAGGAACCGCTCGAAGCGGTTTGGGTCACTTGGACCTGTCAAACAGGCTGAGTTCGTCTGGCCGTTTGTCTTCACTTTCCTGATTGCGGATATAGGCGCGGATCACTTTCTCGTCTGCACCTACGGTTGAAACAAAGTAGCCTCTGGCCCAGCACTTGTGGCCACCGAAATTTTGCTTCTTGCCGGCTATGTTCTGTGCCACCCAGATCGAGCTCTTGCCTTTCAGGAACCCCACAACGCTTGCCACCGCAAGCTTCGGGGGGATCGAGATAAGCATGTGAACGTGATCCGACATCAGATGCCCTTCCTCGATCTTGCAGTTCTTTTGGGCGGCAAGGCGATGAAACACATCTTTAAGCTCTTTGCGGATGGGACCAAAAAGAGCCTTCTTTCTGTATTTTGGCGTGAACACCACATGATATTTGCATTCCCATGTGCTGTGATTTAGATGATCTGTGACTTGCGTCATGTTGGTCTCCTGATCGTGCGTCGAGCGGTCGAAACACTTTCGGGAGATCTTCTTTAAATGTAAAACTCAAGGTTCCTCCGCCATAGGCGGAGGCTTAGCATCTGGGATAGTTATATCCGCGCACCAAACCTGGTTGGCGTGGTCAATGGCAAGACCTTTCAGTAAATATGGGTAGATCTTGTGGCCAGGATGCTTCCGGCTCGTGTCAGGCTTCTGGTGAATCGCCTCGATCCCCATCACCTGCATCAGCCGCCGCACCCGCTTGCGGTTCACCTCATCGCCTTCAAGGAGACCTTCGACAGATTGGCCCGCAAGGCAGGAATCGCGTCGACGGCGCAGCGACGCCCGCGTCTGCACGATCTCCGGCACACGTTCGCGGTGCGCGCACTCGCGGACAGTCCGTCCAGTCGCAGCCGAAGCGGCGCGCATATGGTGGCGCTCGCGACCTACATGGGGCACGTCTACGAAGAGGTGTTCCTGAGAGCCTATGACTTTGTAGCGGAAGCCCGGGCCGGGATTGGCGCATGGCTGACATTTTACAACAACGAGCGCAAGCATCAATCCCACGGCTACCGGACGCCTGCCGAGATTTTCGCAGCGGCCCAGGCCTGTGGACATGTGGACAACGGAAGGACGTTGACCACATCCCCACAGGAACAGCAGCAACAGAAAGAAAAGGATTCAGCTTCTGATGAACAGCTGATAGTCTACCAACATGCTCAAGTGGCGAAATAGCCCGAGCGGCGAAACCGGCGGGGCTCTCTCTTAAGTCCGCTCGTTTCCTGTCCAACCGACGGGGTCCACCTCACTCCCCATTACTGGAAGTGCACATAATGCAACTGTTGTAGGCGACGCTCTCGTGGCCGCAGGCGCCGTTCTCGCAACGCAGGACATGGCCTCCGAGCGCGGCCGTGCGGCAGGTCTCGATGGCTGACATCACTTTGAGCTGGCCAAGGCTGGCATGGCCGCGGTTGGCCTTGCGCCAAGCGGCGCCATGGTCGCGGAAGATGTCCACGACCTCCAGAGCTGGACGGCCCATGGCCGCCGCTATTTCGGCCCAATGTCTTTCGGGCGTAGCGGCGTGAGCCGGTCGAGCGGGCTCATGGCCTCGCGGATGATATTGGTCGCCACCTGCGCATAGCGCGCGGTCGCCCGCAATCCCGCGCCGTAAGCGACGCTCAGCGCCGCCTTATATTTTGGGTTCGGCGCGGCTTCCAGAAGCCGCAAGACGTCCTCAGGAGACAGCACCCGCGGCAGCCTGCGCGGCTCGTGGACAAAAGCCAGACGCCGCGTCGTCTCCGGCCGGTCGAGAGTGACCTTGAAGAAGAAGCGCAGCGCCGTGACGGTTGCGTTCATGGTCGGCGGATTGGCGCCGGTCTTGGTCAGATGCAGCGTAAGCGATGCCCCGTCACAGGGTAGCGGCGTAAACCCAGGACATAAGCTCATCGATGCGGCGCGCGGGCCAGCGATCGACGAGCTTGGTAAGCACGTCTGTGAGCCAAGCGTTTGGGTTGACGCTATTGAGTTTGCAAGTCTCGATGAGCGACGCCAGACATGCCCAGTTTTGGGCGCCCTGATCATGCCCGGCGAAGAGACTATTCTTGCGATTCAAGGCAATAGGACGCATTGAACGCTCAACTGAATTGGAATCGATTTCGATGCGGCCGTCATCGAGGAACCGGATCAAGCCGTCCCATTGGTTCAATCCGTATTGGATGGCGTCGCGAACCGGCGACGATTTGGAGACGCGCTTAAGGCAATCCTCGAACCAGGATTTCAAACCTTCGACATCAGGCCGGGATCGCGCCTGGCGGACGGCGCGCCGCTCTTCGGCGGCCTCCCGCGAATGTCCTCTTCGATCTTGTACAGTTTCTGGATGCGCTCCAGCGCCTCTTGGGCGATGGGCGCCGGCCCGTTGGCGGCGATCTCGTAGAATTTCCGGCGCAGGTGCGCCCAGCAATAGGCGAGCGTTACCGGTCCGCCGCGGCGATCAGGACGGACAAGGATGTTGTAGCCGTCATAGCCGTCGACCTGCAGAACGCCCGAGAAGCCCTCCAGCAGCGTCTCCACATGCTTGCCGCCGCGGCCCGGCGCATAGGAATAGATCACGGCGGGCGGCGTTTTGCTGCCCCACGGCCGGTCGTCGCAGGCCAGAGCCCAGAAGTAGCCGGGCTTGGTTTTGCCGCGTCAACGTTCCTCGGATCAAGGACAGGGCAGCGCGTTTCGTCGGCGAACAGTTTGTCCATCCCTTTCAGGATGATGACGAGGCGCTCGTAAAGCGGCTGCAGTTCGGCCGCCGCGGCGCCAACCCAGGCTGCGAGCGTCGAGCGATCCAAAGGGAGGCCCTGGCGGGAAAAGATTTGCGCCTGGCGGTACAGCGGCAAGTGATCGGCGTATTTCGACACGACGACGTCGGCGATGAGCGCTTCTGTCGGGATGCCGCCCTCGATCAGCCGCGGCGGCGCGGGCGCCTGCGCCACGGCGTCCCCGCACGCGCAGGCGTATTTGGGACGGCGGGTGACGATCACGCGGAAGACCGCTGGGATTTTGTCGAGGCGTTCGGACCTCTCTTCGCCGATCACGTGCATGGCCTTGCCGCAGCAGGGACAGAGCGTGTTTTCCGGCTCGATGACCTGCTCGATCCTTTGCAGATGCGAGGGAAGCGCGCCCCGGTTCGCGCGGCGTTTCTTCGCCCGCTCGCGTTTCAGGCCTTCGTCTTTCTTTTCTTCTTCGGCTTCCGTCTTGGCGCTGTCAGTCTCAAGCTCTTCCAGAACCAAGGCGAGTTGGTCTTCGCTCAGCCGCTCGGATTTGCGGCCGAAACGCGCCCGCCGCAACACGGCGATGATATGATGAAGCTTCTCATTGGCGGCGTTGAGTCTCGCGCTCCCCCCCTCGCGCTCTTCGATGAGGAGCCGCTTCTCAGCCCGCTCGGAAAGAACGAGCGCGCGCAAGGCGTCGACATCGTTGGGAAGCGCATCGGGCGAAGCTGCGATCATGACGGCAGTTTCACTGATTTGCGCTCAACTTCCAGTTGAAATTGCTGACTTTTGCGCCGGCAAATTATTGCGTCGCCGTGGGCCGCTGAACCCGCCGCGCGTGAACCCGGGTCCACTCCAGCCCCTCGAGAAGCGCGGACAACTGCGCCGGCGACAGACGCATCACGCCGTCCTCGATCTTGGGCCAGCGAAATTTGCCATCCTCCAGCCGCTTGATCAGAAGGCATACCCCGGTTCCATCCCAGAACAGCAATTTTACTCTGTCCGCCCGCTTCGAGCGGAACACGTAGATCACCCCCGAAAACGGATCGGCCTTGAACTCGGCTTCCACAATCGCCGCCAGCCCCATGACCCCTTTGCGGAAATCAACCGGCTTCGTGGCGATCAGCACCCGCACATTGGTTGGCGGCACGATCATGCGACGGCCTTCACCGCGCGCAGCACCGCCGCCAGGGCCTTGGCGTCGACAGAGCCGCGCGTGCGCACCGTCGCGCCGCCAAGCACAATTTCGATCAGGGGAGCGTCAGAAACTGGAACCGGCGCTTCGGCCGGCGCCGCGGAGGGACGATCATCGGCAATCATCACCGGCGCAAAGGCCGGCGTTCCGCCGCACATGAGCCTGGCCTCCCGCTTGCGAAACTCGTTCCGCCAATTGAATAATTGCTGAGGCCGCAAACCATGACGCCGAGCCACATCCGAGATCACGACGTCGTCCTGGCAGCTCTCCGCGATAATCGCCTGCTTCTCTCGTCCGACCACTCCCGCCGCCGTTCCACGCCCGTGATGACCTCGATCCGCCGTATCGGCGTGGCCTCGGTTTTGACCTTACGGTCAACATTAGAGTTGAAACGATCGCTGCTCATCGGGGCCCGATCATGCCCCCGCGCGAGAAGGCCCGGAAGATGTGGTCGGAGCACCGCTTACGATGCAGCTGGAAGGCGCGCAACTCGTCCGCCGTCGCGGTATCGGGCGAACGCTTCAAAAACGCCGCAAGCTTCTTGACGGCGCGGACATATTCGCGTTGGCCCGGCACGAATTCTTAAGCGCACCGATGAGGGATACAGTTGACGGTGGCGCGCAAGCTTTTGTTTCCAGCCCGGCTTGTCCGTAAAGGCCGCGAGCGGTTCTTCGTGAACTTAACCGCCGAACTTTATGCCTTGCAGGCTGGACAGAAGGCTATATGAGAAACCGCTGCTGTCGCTTGAACTGCTGCTGCTCAGAAGAGCGTTGGGAACGTTGCTGTTCTGCGAGCCAGTTGTGAGTCCATTGATGGTGGACAGTAGATTATACGAGAAATTGGTGCTGTCGCTTGAACTGCTGCTGTTGCTTGAAACGCCGCTCAGGAGAACCAGGGCGGCGGAGCCGCTCTGTGAGCCGGTCGCGCCTGAATTATTCGCGTCGTAAAGCACGCAAAACTTCTCGATGAACTTCTGAAGCTTGGCTGGGTCTTGAAGATCGCTAATGTTCAGCTTAGCGGAAATCATATTCGCCTGCGTGTCGATATCTTCCTGCGAGGTTGTGGGCGAAATACCAAGCGCCGTCTGGACGACGGTCAGCAAATTCTTGTCGGCCAAGATACTGTAGGCGCTTGTTATCTTCGATGCATTTTGCTGGAAATAGAGGGCCAACTGAACGCCCGGGTGCGACTTCCCTTCATTGCTGTCGAGAGCTTGCTCAATATAGTTGTTGACGACGCCACTTTGAACCGCCGTCGAAGAGGTTGTCTTGGCGCCTTGCGTTGCGAAATTGAACGTCTGCGCCAAGGACAGGATTTGCGAATTGTGGAGCGTGTAGGCAAGATCGTTCTGGCTGCTGGTTCCTTGTTGCAGGACCTTTTCAATAAGCCCCTTGCCATAAGAGGTCATGTCGCCGAGCCCATAGGCGGTCATGACATAGGAGAAGAGCCGATAATTATTAACCAGATCGGCGGGCGTCTTCACATTCCCTATATTAGCTTGATAATAGGCGGTTTGCGATTTGACTACCGGGTCCGACGCCGTCATTTTCTCCCACTTGTCCAGATTGTTCGAAATCTGCAAATAGGTGCTGAGAGTCGATACGGTCATTGTCGCCGCCTTTAAAAAGAGTTTGAGCCTACCACTGTGCTCGTTAATGATTTCGGAATCGGTCTGAAAGCCCGTCGGAGCAGCCCGCGTTCATTTGAACGCAGATAAGCTGCCCTGGACTAAGACTAATCTCGACTTAGCACATTTTGCCGTTGGCGCCGTCTCAAAGGACGGCCCAAAAAATTGAATTTGCGGCGATAAGCTGGAGGGCGTCTTCGAGAGGGACCACCGTTTTTTCCGAACGGGCCGAACGGCGTCCAGGCTTGCTTTCCCAAAGACCAGTAGAGGAGTTCGAATGAATGGCCGCGCCCGGATGGGCGCAGCCGGGCGACAGGGCGCCGGTCTGGGCGTGGATCAACGTGTATCCACGGTTGCGCCGTTCGGCAAGAAGAGAACCGCGTCGGAACTTGTAATGCTCGATGAGTTCGATGTCTTCGCCGGTCATGCCGCTCTTGCGCCAGATGGCGGGGCGGTTGTCCCATGTCATGAGCTGGTCCGATTCAAAATGCCGCAAGTTGAAAATCGCCCAGACTGTAATTGCTCACCCCTTGCCGAGGCGGGCTCAACGTGCGTCGAGCACTGAACCGCCTGCGAGGCATGTGCGGATGGCTTCGAGAGCGGTCAGCCCCTGGAGCATGCCGGTTTCGATGACGGAGCAGATGGCGGCGTAGGCTTACGCGCCCCGGGCGGAGCGGAAGCCGTTGGTGACTTTGCGGAAGATCACCGAGGGGCGCAGGCGGCGCTCCGATATGGTGTTGGTTGGCGGCACATCGGGGTGGGAGACGAAGACGAACAGCTTGTCCCTGCATTTTTCGATGCCGCGTCTGAACTTGCAGCCCGCCTCCGTATCGGGTTCGATCGTCAGCAGCCGGTCAAGGCGGCGGTCCAACTCGCGCCGGTAAGCCGCGAGCGTGCGGCGATGGCGCCTTCGCTGATCTCAAGGCCGAACAAGCCCGCAAACACGCTTCGATGTCGCGCCACGTCAGTTGCGCGAACGCAAAGCAGCGAAACTGATAGAGGCATGAAAACCTCTCGATTTTATGATCGCCGCCGTACCGGGCCACGCATCGCCGAAAAACGCGCCATCACTGGCGTCCGGTGGTTTGGGAGGCGAGTAATAAGGGCAAAACTCCGGGCGCGGACGTTGGGCAGGACTCACAGCGAACTGATTTGTTGATTCCGTTGGGGCATGATCAAATCAACCGGCGACATTTCCGGGCTTGGCCTCGAAGAGCTGAAGGCGCTGCTGACGCAGGCTCTGGAGGGGAACGCCCGGGTCAAGCCCACGCCTGTCCGGCACAGTTTATGCTTGAAAGGGCGCACGACATTGATTCTACTCGTTTCCAGCTGTTTCCGAGGCATCTGGATACGAAAAGGAGCAAGGCCGTGCGGCGTCAGACTATCGTTCTTCACGAGATCATCAAATACATTCCGTGGGGGATCCATGACCGCCTTGTTCGCGAGCATGGCGGCGATGCGCGCAGCTTTAGCGACAGAGCGCATTTGACCTCCTTGCTTTATGGACAATTCGCCGCCGTCCAGAGCCTGCGCGAGATCGAAACGGGGCTGCGCAGCCATGGCGGCAAGCTTTATCATCTTGGGGGCGCTCGACGCTGGCGGAGGCCAATGCGTCGCGTCCGGTCGCGGTCTTCAGCGGGCTGCTTTCGGAGTTGATGAAGCAAATGCAGCGGGGATTCCGGCGCAAGGTCAGCGATTGCCTTCGTTTGGTCGACGCCACTTCGCTGCGCCTCACGAGTTTCAGCCGCCATTGGGCCACGTTTTCGGCGGGCGTATGCGGCGCCAAGGCGCACATCGTCTACGATCCCGACGCCGCGCAGCCCCTTTATCTTCAGATCACCAAGGCCAACGTCAACGATATCACCGCCGCCAAGGCCATGCCGGTCGAGCCAGGCGCCACCTATGTTTTCGATCTTGGCTATTACGATTATAGTTGGTGGGCGGGCCTGCATCAGGCCGGCTGCCGCATCGTGACGCGGCTCAAGGCCAATACGCCTTTCGAGGCCGCCGAAGAGCGAGCGGTCCCGGCGGATGGCGCCATCCTCAGCGACCGGACAGGATATCTCCCCAGACGGCTGGCCGGCTCGCACAAAAATCCGCTGCCGGACCTTGTGCGCGAAGTGCAGGTGAGGATCGAAACGGGCAAGGTTTTGCGTCTGTTCACCAACGATCTGAAAGCAAGCGCTCAGGACATCGCGGACTTGTACAAACGCCGATGGGAGATCGAGCTGTTCTTCCGCTGGATAAAACAGACGTTGAAAATCAAGCACTTCCTCGGAGCTTCGGAGAACGCCGTGCGCATTCAGGTTACGGTGGCGCTTATTGCTTTCATGCTTCTGCGCCTTGCTCATGAGGCCAACAAAATTGTCGAAAGTCCGCTCGCCTTCGCCAGGCTCATCCGCGCCAACCTCATGCAACGAAGAACGATCCGCGATCTGCTCCAGACGGCGCCTCCGCGAAAACAGCAGCAACACCCCCTTCTCGATCTCTGGCCGGACTGTGCAGGGAGGGTGGCGTGAGAAGGCAAAAATCATGCCGGACAGGCGTGGCTAAAGGCGGAGAACGCCGCGCTGCGCGAGGAGATCGCGCGGCTCAAGGGCTTGAAGGGACGCCCGAAGCTCAAGCCTAGCGGCATGGAGCAGGCGGCGGAGACAGCCGGCGCGAAAGCCGGCAGGCGCAAGGGGCGTCGCGGCGCCCGGCGGGGCGCCATCAACGAGACCCGCATCCTGAAGCCGGACAGCCTGCCGGACGGCGCGCGCTTCAAGGGCTACGAGGACTTCATCGTCCAGGACATCGTCATCATGCCGTGGACGGTCCGCTACCGGCGCGAGCGCTGGCTGCTTGCCTCGGGCGAGACTGTGCTCGCCGCGCTGCCCAAAGGCGTCGCCGGCCATTTCGGGGCGAACCTCAAGCGCTTCGTCTTGAGCCAATACCATCAAGGGCAGGTCACGATCCCGCGCCTGACTGCGCAGCTGGCCGGTTTGGGCGTCGAGATTTCCAAGCGGCAGATCGTGCGGATTTTGACCAGCAAGCAAGGCGCCTTCGTCAAAGAAAGCCTGGAAGTGCTGCGTGCAGGGCTTTCTTCGGCGTCCTGGCTTACCGTTGACGATACGGGCGCTCGCCATAAGGCCCGGAACGGCTTTTGCACGCATATTGGCAATGACTGCTTCGCGTTCTTCGCAACCACCGGCTCAAAGAGCCGGCTGAATTTCCTTGAACTGCTAAGAGCCGGGAAGGACGAATACGTCATCAACGACGCCGCCCTCGCTTACATGCGCGAGCACAAGCTGCCCTTGGCGACCATCGCCCATTTCGGGAACGCGGAGCAGCGCTTTGCCGACCGCAAAGCCTTCATGGCCCATCTGCAAACACTCGGCCTCATGGACCTTAAGGTCCAGCCCGATCCCGTCCAGATCGCAACCGAAGCTGCATTGTGGGGCTCGACGTCCTGAAGCGCCCCGAGATCCCGCTTCACACGAACGGTTCGGAAAACGACATCCGCTGCCAAGTCACTCGGCGAAAGATTTCCGCCGGAACGCGTTCGGATGAAGGCCGCGACGCGCGTGACGCCTTCCTTGGCCTCATGAAAACCTGCGCCAAGCTGGCCATCAGCTTCTGGGATTATCTCGGCGACCGCCTCGGCGCGCCCGAAGCGCCAGTCGTCGCAAGCCTCGCCGACCTAGGGCCTGTGGACATTTAACTGAGTAAGGATTCACTTTTTGTGCGAACAGTAATTCAAGGCTGAAAAAATGGAGGTCAGCCTTGGTTCGGATGTTGTTAAGCGATGCCCAGTACGAGAGGATTGCGCCGCTTTTGCGAGGCAAGAGCGGCGATCCTGGACGGACTGCCGCCAATAACCGCCTCTTCGTCGAAGCGGTTTTATGGATTGCGCGGGCCGGAACGCCTTGGCATGACCTGCCGGATGACTTCGGCATCTGGAACACCGTGTTCCGGCGTTTCCGCCGCTGGTCCAAGAATGGCATATTCGAGAACATTTTCAATGCGCTGTCCGGCGACCCCGATTTCGAATACGCCATCGTCGACGGCACAATCGTCCGGGTTCATCAGCATGGCGCCGGCGCAAAAGGGGGACTCAAAATCAGGCGATCGGCCGCTCGCGAGGCGGTTTGACCACGAAAATCGTGGCGCTTGTGGATGCGCTTGGCAACCTGTCGCGCTTTGTTCTTCTGCCCGGTCAGCGTCATGACACCGTTGGCGTCGAGCCCCTGATCGAAGGCGTGGAAATTCGATGCCTTCCTTGGCGACAAAGCCTTCGACGTCGATTGGCTGAGGGCTGAGTTGGATCGAAGAGACGCCACCGCTGTCATACCGCCCAAGTCCAGCCGGACAGATGCAATCCCTTGCGATTTCGCGATGTATGCGTGGCGCCATTTGGTGGAGAATTTCTTCTGCAAAATCATGGAGTTTCGCCGCATCGCAACCCGATACGACAAGACCGATTGCAGCTACCAGTCCATGATCTACCTAGCTAGTTCTATGATTGCCTTGCGGTGAATGTCCACAGGCCCTAGTCCGCCAACTTGCAGCGGCCTGAAGGCCCGGACTGTTGCCCCTGTTACGCGATTTCGGGTTAAGGAGCTGAACGGCTTCGAGAAACAGGTTCGCAGACAGGCGAAGAGCGACGCCGGCACGCGGCTCCTGATGAGGTCAGGACTTCCCGCAGGAGGCGCAGCCTGCTCAGCTCGACTTTTGACGGGCGCCGCCACCATGGAGACGGCCGAAATCCGGCGCAGGCGTATCCTGACCGGCGTCGATGATGCCGCGGCGGATGGCGCGTGTCCGCGTGAACATATCGAACAGCGCGTCGCCATCGCCCCAGCGAATGGCGCGCTGCAGGGCGGCGAGGTCCTCGGTGAAGCGGCCCAGAATTTCGAGCACCGCCTCCTTGTTGTTCATGAAGATGTCGCGCCACATGGTCGGGTCGGAGGCGGCGATGCGGGTGAAATCGCGAAAGCCAGAGGCCGAGAACTTGATGACCTCCTTCTCCGTCACGCGCTCGAGATCGGAAACGGTGCCGACAATGTTGTAGGCGATCAGATGCGGCACGTGCGAGGTAACCGCCAGCACGAGGTCATGATGATCCGGCGGCATAATTTCGACCATAGCTCCGCAGGCTTCCCAATAAGCCTTCAGCTTCGCGACCGCGTCCTCGTCGGCGTCCGACAGCGGCGTCAGGATAGTCCAGCGTCCGTCGAACAACTCGGCGAAGCCTGACTCGGGGCCGGAAAATTCGGTGCCGGCGATCGGATGGCCGGGGATGAAGTGAACATGTTCCGGCACATGCGGGCCAATATCCCGGATGACGGCGGTTTTGACCGAACCGGCGTCGGTGAGAATCGCGCCGGTCTTGAGCCGCGGCGCGATCTCCGCCGCGATCTGGCCGAATGTGCCAACCGGCGTGCAGAGGATGACCAGGTCCGCGCCCCGAACCGCATCTGAGGCGCGCTCATAAACCTCGTCGGCGAGTTCCAGCCTACGGACCGCAGCGCGCGTCACCTCGGATCTCGCGCAGGCCGAAATCCGCGTGGTCAGGTTTGCGCGGCGCATCGCATGGCTCAGCGACGAGCCGATAAGGCCAACGCCGATAAGCGCGACATGTTGAAACAATGGTTCTTTCATGAGCCGTTCTGTTACCTGAGGCCTCAAGCGTTGACCAGAGCCTTTTTTTGCGCCGCAGCGCTGCCCGTTCTCGCGTCGCATTAGAAATGACGCTGGCTGGCTTGGAGATTCAAGTCCCCGTTTTCGTCGCCCACGATGCACAACAGTTTCCGGAAGCTGGCGCTTAGAGCCCCGAACTCTTCAAGTTCCGCCGCTTCGGACTAAATTATGAAAAGCCGGATCGGTTCCTGTACGCTTTCGAACGCGAAGCCGGCTTATTTTGAGGACGCATGTATGGCGGAGCGGTCTCAACGCGATGTCGTCGACTATATTGATGATGCGTCACAAGACGAAGATGAAACGCCGTTTGTGCCCGTCCGTCCCGACAGTTCGCTCGACGCCTGGTCGGCTTTCTGGGGCGGCATCCTGCTCGGCCTCTCGGGAGCCGGCCTCGTCACGCTTGCGCCTTGGCTTGCCGGATTACTGATCTTTGTCGGGTATAGCATGACGGCGCTCAGCCTCAGGCGAAGCAGCAACGGTTTTGGGCGCGCCTTGAAGTTTGGATACGCTCTTGTCGCGGCAGTGGGCGCAGTCATGCTCTTTGGCTCAGCGACCTTCCCAAACATGACGGCGTCCCTTATCTCAGCCGCTGCGGCGCATAATATCATTTTTGTTTCGCTTGCGACTTTGGCTTGGCCGATAGCGCTTTTAAAGTACATCTGCGAACTGTTGTAGGGCTTACGCCCCTTCCGGGATGATGCAGACTACGGCGTGGAAATCACCAAAAGGCTTCGATTAGACGCGACCAGCCATCGGGGTCATGGGAGATACGTCTCGGCTAGCCAACGCGGTCATGATCAGCGAGATGCCGAACATGCAGCGGTGTGGCTGAGGCGTGTTGGATTTGCGACGGCGGGTTCGCGCGGCGTGTCCGCGTTCATGATTGACGGGCAAGCGATGCGACAGCGTGGGACGCGGCCAGCGCCCTGCCAGGGTTAAAAAAGGGCTGAGATTGGGTTTGTTTCGTAAAACAGGGGGCTTGCCTTCGGCAGGCGGACGCGCGGATGCTCGATAAGCCTATGATATTGAACGATTTTTATAAACCCATGGCGATTGGCCGACGGTCGGCCCGGGCATTCGCATGCCTGACCCGGAGGCGCCGAAAGCCTCCCCGCCCGAAGAGTCTCCTCCGCTAAGATATTGAAGAAAAAGAGAAAAAATATAAACAATGCGGCGCGCACGCGGTCCAGGGTTAATAAAGGCTTCAAGATTCCAAAATTCATAGAATCTCGAAGAGGCCTTCGCGGCTCGAACTATACGCATGGACGAGCGGATGCCCTAACCGGCGTCGCCGCGCGCTCCATCCCGCATGGAACGATGCAACAAACTCGCGAACCGAAAAAATCGTATCGCGTGCGTCCACCTCTCCCATCCGCATCCGCTCGCGGATGCGGTTTCATTGAGTGGCAACCCCTCTGCCGAGCTTGTGCGGGAGAGGGACAGGGTGACGGGAATCGTCTGGGCAGTCAGAAAAGCTTGCTTAGGTTGCCGGCTACATCAGGCGGCGTTTGCCGAGAAGCGACTCGATATCGATGACGGCGTCCATCACCGAAAGAATCCTTTCGCGCGCGGCATCCGTAAAGCTATCGACAAACCCCAACTCGGGCTCGATGTCTTCGCAGCCGTCATCACCCATCTTCGCCGCCTCGATGTGCAACAAGGCGGCGATGGCTATCATGGAATTGCGCAAACACCTCGGACAAGGATAGGTCTCGTTGTCCTTGGTGTAGTTCTCGATCATCCGAAGGATTCGCCCGGCGAGAGCAAGTTCATGCTGCTCCGCGAAGTCGCAATCCATACGGCCATTGGGACAGGTCTCTTCGTCGCTCATGCTTCGCTGCGGATTCGCTTTCAAATGCCTACGGCCATCTCCGGATGTTTGGAGCGCTATATATAGACGCTGCTATACTGAAACTTAACATTTTCCTATAATAGCCGTCCTTAAAATTTTCTTACGGCGACATTAAGAGCCACTATGCGCCCTCCGTGAGCAGTTGCAGCCGAAAACGGCGCGCTCGTTCAAAAGAGTTGGATTCATTTTCTACGCTGAGAGATTTCAATTCAAAAAGCAGGCTGGACCCCCCTGATGGCTTCGCATAAGCTACTGAGCCTAAGCGTAAGCTTTGACTTGGCACAAGTTTTGCTGCCAAGCCTGTGCGTGCGGCTCGATCTCAAGAGGCACCCGAAAAAGCATTTTGCGAGGAGGAGCGCCAGTCATGGCGGAGACATTCTACGACGTTCTGCGGCGGCAGGGCGTCTCACGTCGCAGTTTCATGAAATTTTGCAGTCTGACGGCTGCGGCTCTTGGCCTCGCCCCCGAGATGGCGCCCCAGATGGCGCATGCGCTGGAGACGAAGCCTCGCGTGCCCGTGCTCTGGCTGCACGGACTGGAGTGCACCTGCTGCTCGGAAGCCTTCATAAGGTCCGCGCATCCGCTTGCCTCCGACGTCATCCTGTCCATGATCTCGCTCGACTATGACGACACCATCATGGCGTCCGCCGGCCATCAGGCCGAGGCCATCGTCGATGAAATCGTTAACAAATACAAAGGCGAGTACATCCTCGCCTGCGAAGGCAACCCGCCGCTCAACGAAGACGGCATGTTCTGCATCATCGGCGGCAAGCCCTATCTCGAACAGCTGAAATACGCGGCCAGCAACTGCAAGGCCGTCATTTCCTGGGGCTCCTGCGCGTCCTGGGGCTGCGTCCAAGCGGCGCGGCCAAACCCGACGCAGGCGGTGCCGATCCACAAGGTTATCCACGACAAGCCGATCATCAAGGTGCCGGGATGCCCGCCAATCCCGGAGGTCATGACCGCCGTCATCACCTATCTCGTCACCTTCGGCCGCCTGCCCGATCTCGACCGGCAGGGGCGTCCCAAGATGTTCTACAGCCAGCGCGTGCACGACAAGTGCTACCGTAGGCCGCACTTCGACGCCGGGCAATATGTCGAAGCCTGGGATGATGAAGGCGCGCGCAAAGGCTACTGCCTCTACAAGATGGGCTGCAAGGGGCCGACCACCTACAACGCCTGCTCGACGACGCGCTGGAATGGCGGCGTCTCCTTCCCGATCCAGTCCGGCCATGGCTGCATCGGCTGCTCGGAGGACGGCTTCTGGGATAACGGCTCGTTCTACAACAGGCTTACCAACATCAACGCCTTCGGAATAGAAGCTAACGCGGACACGATTGGGGCTACGGCCGCCGCCGCAGTCGGCGTCGCCGTCGCCGGGCATGCCGCCATAAGCGCCATCAAGAAAGCGCGTGAAAACGGAGGAAAGCACTCATGACAATTCAGACCCCCAACGGTTTCACGCTCGACAACAGCGGCAAGCGCGTCGTGGTCGATCCCGTCACGCGCATCGAAGGCCACATGCGCTGCGAGGTGAACCTCGACGACGACAACGTCATCCGCAACGCCGTTTCCACCGGCACAATGTGGCGCGGGCTTGAAGTCATCCTGAAGGGCCGCGACCCGCGCGACGCCTGGGCGTTCACGCAGCGCATTTGCGGCGTCTGCACGGGAACGCACGCGCTGACCTCGGTTCGCGCGGTCGAAGATGCGCTGAAGATCGACATTCCGGACAACGCGAACCTGATCCGCAACATCATGCAGTTGACGTTGCAGGCGCAGGATCACCTGGTTCACTTCTACCATCTGCACGCGCTCGACTGGGTGAACCCCGTTTCGGCCCTGAAAGCCGATCCAAAGGCCACGAGCGAGCTTCAGCAGAAGATCTCGCCGAAACACCCCAGATCTTCGCCCGGCTACTTCCGCGACGTTCAGAACAAGCTCAAGAAGTTCGTGGAAAGCGGCCAGCTCGGGCCATTCAGGAACGGCTACTGGACGAACCCCGCCTATCTGCTGCCCCCCGAGGCGAACCTGCTCGCGGTGACGCATTATCTCGAAGCGCTCGACTTCCAGCTTCAGATCATGCGCATCCGCACCATTTTCGGCGGCAAGGACCCGCATCCGAACTGGCTCGTCGGCGGCGTGCCGTGCTCCATCAACGTTAGCGGCGACGGAGCGGCTAGCGCCATCAATATGGAGCGGCTGAACTTCGTCCGCTCCATCATCGACGACACCATCGAGTTCGTCGACAACGTCTACATCCCGGACCTGATCGCCATCGCGTCCTTCTACAAGGGCTGGCTCTATGGGGGCGGCCTGTCGAGCAAGAATGTCCTGTCCTATGGCGACATCCCGGACCGCGCCAACGACTACTCGCCGGCGAGCCTTCTCATGCCGCACGGGGCGATCATCGACGGCAACCTCAAGGAGGTGCACGACGTCGACTTGCGCGACCCGTCGCAGATCCAGGAATTCGTGCCTCACTCCTGGTACGCCTACGATGACGAGAAGAAGGGGCTGCATCCCTGGGACGGCGTGACGCAGCCCAGCTTCCAGCTCGGGCCGAACACCAAGGGCACGCGCACCAACATCCAGGAAATCGACGAAAGCGCGAAATACTCCTGGATCAAGGCGCCGCGCTGGAAGGGCCACGCCATGGAGGTCGGCCCGCTCGCCCGCTACGTCATTGGCTTCGCAAAGGGCGACAAGGAGATCACCGAGCAGATCAACTTCGTCCTGAAAACGCTCGATGTTCCGGTCGCGGCGCTGTTCTCGACGCTTGGCCGCACGGCCGCGCGCGGCCTCGAATGCCAGTGGGCCGCGAACAAGATGGCCTCCTGCATGGACAAGCTGATCGCGAACGTGAAGGCTGGCGACACCGCGACCGCCAATGTCGACAGGTGGGATCCGAAAACCTGGCCGTCAGAGGTCAAAGGCGTCGGCTTCACCGAAGCGCCGCGCGGCGCCCTTGCGCACTGGATCAAGATAAAAGACACTAAGATTGATAATTACCAGTGCGTCGTGCCGACGACATGGAACGGAAGTCCGCGCGACAACGAGGGAAACATCGGGGCGTTCGAGGCGGCGTTGATGAACACCAAGGTCGAGCGCGCGGAAGAGCCGGTCGAGATCCTGCGCACGCTGCACAGTTTCGATCCGTGCCTCGCCTGCTCCACCCATGTCATGAGCGAAGATGGCCGCGAACTGGCCAACGTCACCGTCCGGTAACGCAAGAGGAAACGTCCATGAAAAAAATCACAATCGCCGCCGCGCTCGCCGCTGCCGCATTTGCGACCCCAGCGTTTGCGCATTCCGGGATCCCCGGTCATGCGCACGGCTTCCTGAACGGCCTCGCTCATCCCGTCGGCGGCCTCGACCATATGCTCGCCATGATCGGAGTTGGCTTGTGGTCGGCCCTTTTGGTTCGCGGCGCGAAGGTCTTCTTCGCGCCCGCCGCCTTTGTGCTGGCCATGCTGGGCGGGGCGGCGCTCGGCCTTTACGGCGTTCCGCTGTACGCTGTCGAAACCGGCATCGCGATCTCGGTCATCGCGCTTGGTCTGCTCATCGCGGGCCGCATCCAACCGCCTCTGGCCGCGTCCGTCGCGCTGATCGGCTGCTTCGGCGTCTTGCACGGATACGTGCATGGCGGCGAAGCGACCGGCGATATCGCCGCCTATATGGCGGGCTTCGCCCTGACGACCGCCGCGCTGCACCTCGCAGGCATCGCCCTCGGCCGGACGTTTGCAAGCCTCAAACTCGCCACGGCCGCCGCAGGCGCGTTCATGGCGCTGGCCGGCGCCGGCTTGCTGATCTCGTAGAGGAAGCGCCATGTCCACCCCTACGCAGGTCAACGAGCAGGGCTTCCAGTCCGCCATCTACGTCTACCAGTTCCCAGTGCGGATTTGGCATCTGACGAACGCCATCGCCATCGCCATCCTCTTGCTGACCGGCTACTTCATCGGAAGCCCGTCGCCCAGCATGTCGGGGCAAGCGAGCGATCACTACCTGATGGGATATATCCGCTTTGCGCACTTCACGGCGGGCTACATCCTCATCATCGGCCTCATTCACCGCACCTACTGGGCGTTCATCGGGAACGGGTTCGCACGGGAGATTTTTTTCCTGCCCGTTACGGACAGGAAATGGAGAGAAGACGTCTACCACGAGGTGAAGCGCTATCTTTTTCTTGAGGACGTCGCGCGGAAGTATGTCGGACATAACCCGGTCGCGACCATCGTCATTCACTTCCTGTTCCTCTGGGTGATCACCTTCATGTGCCTGACCGGCCTGTCGCTCTACGGCGAGGCGGCCGGAATGGGCTCGTGGCAGCACACCTTGTTCTCAAGCTGGGTGATCCCGCTGTTCGGCAACAGCCAGAACCTCCACACCTACCACCACCTTGGCGCGTGGCTGATCCTCATCTTCGTCATCATCCACGTCTACGGCGCCGTGCGGGATGAGCTTCTCGGCAACCAGAGCATCATGAGCACCATCGTTTCCGGTTTCCGCACCTTCAAGTCGCCCGGATTGCCGGAAGACCTCTATCGGACGCCAAAAGAAATCCGCGGCAAAGACAGTCATCCGCCGCGAACCTGAGACGCGCATCGCCTTCCCGGCCAAGCGACGGGCGAGCCGGGACCTTGCAGGCGGGACGGGCGCTTTCTCCCGTTCGCCCCGCCACCCTCGCCCGCAGAGGGAGAGGGTGGCGGGGCGTCGCATCGGGTTATGGCTGTGACGACGGCGTCCAGGGCTCAGGACAAGTCGTGTTCATTAACTTTTACGAGAGCCGAGTTTCTTGGGGCAATGATCGCACGGCTCGGCTCCCATCTCGATCACAGCATCCCGACATGCAAAATAGCTCACCACCCGTTTAGATTGTGCTGAGATGGGCGCCCTCGATGAAGGAAAAGCCGTCACCAAAGCGCTTCCCACAACCTTTCCCGAACAGGCAAAACGAACTCAATTCAGCGGTGCACATCGATACGACGACGCAGAGGGGCGGACCATCAGGCGATCAGTTGGCCGTAGAGGTCCGGGCGGCGATCGCGGAAAAAGCCCCAGTCGGCTCGATAGGATTCGATGTCGCGCACATCGAAGGAATGGACGAGCACGCCCTCATCCCGCTCGCCGAAGCTTGTCGCAAGCGCGCCGGCGTGGTCGGCGATAAAGGAATGGCCGTAAAACAGTTGGGTCGCCCCGCCGTTCTCCTCCAGGCCGATGCGGTTGGCGGCGACCACCGGCACGGCGTTGGCTACCGCGTGGCCCTGCATGGCGCGCCGCCATCGTTCGTGCGTGTCAAGCGCGGCGTCGTAAGGCTCCGTGCCTATGGCGGTGGGATAAAACAGGACCTGAGCCCCGGCGAGAACCATGGCGCGCGCGCATTCCGGAAACCACTGGTCCCAGCAGATCCCGACGCCGATCACGCCATGCCTCGTCCTCCAGGCCTTGAAGCCCGTGTTGCCGGGGCGAAAGTAATATTTTTCCTGATAGCCTGGCCCGTCAGGGATATGGCTCTTGCGATAGACGCCTAGGATTTCGCCATCGGCGTCGGCCACGGCCACGCTGTTGTAATAATGCGGCCCGTCCTTCTCGAAAAACGAGACGGGGATGACGACGCCAAGCTCGTTCGCCAGTTTCGCAAGCGCCAGCACGCAAGGGTGGTCGCGGACCGCATAGGCCGTCTCGAACCATTCCGGCGCCTGTTGCGTGCAGAAATAGATGCCCTGGAACAGTTCCGAAGGCAGAATCACCTGCGCGCCCCGGCGGGCGGCCTCGCGGATGAAGCCTTCGGTTTTCGCGATGTTGGCCGCCATGTCCTCGCCATAGGAGGTCTGAATGGCGGCGACGGTCAGCATGGTTTTTGTCATCAGGCCGGTTCCTGCTGAGTGATGCAGTGGAAGGCCCCCCCGCCAGCGCTGCCGGAACCGAGAAGGCCGATGGACGGCGCCCCGATCACGGCGCGATCCGGGAACACGGTCTGCAAAGCTTCGATGGCTGCGACCTCGGCGCCTGTGCCGTAAACGGGCACGACGACGACGCCGTTCGCGATGATGAAATTCATGTGCGACGCGGGCGATATCTCTCCCAGGGCGTTGAGGTACAGGCCGACGCCCGGGATGCGGACGACTTCGAGCTTTCGTCCCGACGCGTCGGTCGCGCTTTCGAGCGCGGCGGCGATGGCGTTGAGGGTTTCCGCATTGGGATCGTCCGGCCCCGCCGGAGACTGGCACACTACGCGGCCCGGCGCCACGAAGCGCGCAATATTGTCGATGTGGCCGTCCGTGTGGTCGTTCATAAGGCCCTCGTCGATCCAGATCACCTTCTTCGCGCCAAGCGCCTCGGCCAACGCTCTTTGCGCGTCGTCCTTCGACCAGCCATTGCGGTTCGGGTTGAGGAGCGTCTGCCGCGTCGTAAGGATCGTGCCCTGGCCGTCATGGTCGATTGCGCCGCCTTCAAGGACGAAATCGAACCTGGCGACGCGCGCGCCCGAAAGCCGCGCGATGTCGTCGCCCACCGTCGCGTCGTCGGCGAGATCGAATTTCCCGCCCCAGTTGTTCGTCTTGAAGCGCAGCGCGACCGGACCATCGGGCGAGCGGGCGAAGATGGGGCCGGTGTCGCGGAGCCAGATGTCGCCGTATCGCGCCTGCACAATCTCTGCCTCCCCGCCAACGGCGGCGCGCGCGGATGCGGCGGCCTCCGCGCCGTTAACCAGCAGGCGCACCTTGTTTTCGTGGCCCAAGGCGTGGATAAGGGCCGCCACGTCGTGGCGCGGCGCGTCGAGGTCGCCGTTCCATTCCGCGGCGTCTGTGGGCCAAGCGGTCCAGATCGCCTTTTGCGGCTCCCATTCCGCCGGTATTGAGATTTGGGCAGTTGCCGGCATAGATCCTCGCGCGCTTGATTGATTCCAATGAGCCCTGCGCAAATGATCTATAGGACCGCGCAGCAACTTCAAGCGCGGCGATAAAGCGACGGTTAAGCAGGTTTCACGGAACGATACCGGACGCCGCTCGCTTCGCAGCGTCATCCCGGCCAAGCGAAGCGCGAACTGGGATTGTAAAGAATATGCATCTCAATCTGTTGCGATCCCGGATTTCGCCCTTCCGGGACACAACTGCGTTCTGAGGGAAATGCCCGAAAAACTTTGGTTAAGATCCCGCAGAAACGGAGGTCTCGACGCGGTCGATCGTCACGATGCCAAGGTCCGTCGGAAGCGCCACCTGCTCGACCAGCCACAATTGAGGCTTGACGAGCTTCTGAAAGTTCACGTCCCATTGCATCGTTTGGAGTTGCCGTCCATTCGCTGCGGAATTTGCGGCGGGAGTAAAGCGAACCCGGCAGGTCACGAGCCTCGGATCCTGCTGCTCCTCTTGCGCAGGATGCAGGCTGGCGTCGATCTTCGCGCGGCTCATCAGCACGGTGAGAACTTTACCGCAAGGTGTTGGCGACGTATCGGACGGCCGGATCGAGGCCGCAAGCAGCGCCGACAGGGGATCAAGAACACCGCGCAGCGCACTGCTGGCGTTGGCGCCCTTCGCCGCCGAGGCCGCAAAGTCCACGGAACTCTCCTGGCCATCGGACGTGACCATCTTGTAGCGTTCCGGCGTCAACTTCTGACCCGCGCGCGAGCCGCTCGCCTCCGCCTGGACCCTCGTATTGTTGAGAAGCGTGCCGACATCGGCCGAAATCTCGACCTTGTAACGCTTCGCGTCGATGGTGGCCTGGATGACGGCCTCTCCCATGCGGACGCCGCCGAGGTTCACGGCATAGCGTGAAACGAGTTGCTCAGCCTGCGCGTCAGCGCAAAGCGCCATGGCGGCGATCAGGGTCGAGAAGCGGGCGAACCTTCTGAAGGCGCGGCCTTTTCCCCGGGCGGGGGCGGAGAGGCCTTGTTTCGTTCTTGATGTCATCCGACAAACTTTACAGTGACTCTACCGAAGGGCCGATAGCGGCGGGAGGCGAGCATCGCCTGCATTGGGCTTTTCATATCTTAATGTTCGAAATATGAACAAATTGACGCCAAGCGCGGCGATGGCGTGCGCATAGTCAAAATTTCCGTACGGAATAAACCAGCCTCAAACCCGTTTTGATTTCGTACATTGGAACTCATTGTTAAATCTGCCCCAAATGAAAGCCGCACTCCGCATGGTGCGGCTTTTCTTTTCTCTACCTAAACTTGCCGTTCTCTATTTAAGATTGCATTAAGCAGGCGCGCCAGGAGCTGTGAAACAGGAGCAGGCGGCGCGATCTAAAGAAATTCGATCCCTGAGTTGGCGCCGCTGTCATGGCCGCCATTCGCTTCGCACAGAGCGGCGGGCAGTTCGGCCTTCATTGGAAGGACCTGCGCGGTGAGGCGCTTTCGCATATCGTACAGCGTGCAGTTTGCAATGAGGCCCTCGGCCCATTGATGGCTTTCTGGCGTTTCCAAACCTACCCCATTCGCCAGGGGCGCTGTAGCGGAGAGATCGTCGAGCGCGGCGGCGACAGCCTCAATCGCCTTGCAGACATTATCGAGATATTGCTTGGCGCGGTCCTCGAACTGCATCCCCACGATCACAGCCGACACGTCCGTGGCAATCTTCTCGGTCGCCGCCGCCATTTGCTTGAGCGTGCCTGCATAGTGGGCGTTCTGCTCGACGAGGCAGCGCATCACGGTCTTGATCCGGGCATACGCATTCAGATTATCCTCGGACATGTGGACGGTGGAGACTTCCGTAAGCAGAGTGTGCGTGTTGCGAAGGCCGGAGCCGATGGTCGTGATCTGCCGCTTGATCTGCACCGCCAGTTGATTGACGGCCATCGCCAGTTCGCGCACCTCGTCGGCGACGACGGAAAACCCGCGCCCGGCTTCGCCCGCCCGCGCCGCTTCGATCTTGGCGTTCAAGGCCAGAAGACTGGTTCGCTTGTTGATCTTGTCGATTCCGGCGACGCTTCCCTCGACGGAGTTCAGTTCCGTGAGCACCCCATCCAGCGCCATGGACATGGAAACGCCGCGCGAAGAAATGTCGATGACCTTCTGAGTGAGTTCGCCAAGCATCTCGCCGAGATTCTCCGCAAGACGGGGCAAGTGGACAGCTTCGCCATCAACGTTCACGTTTTGGATCGAGGTCACCATTTCATGGACCGTCGCCGTTTGCGCGCGCGTCGTTGCGACGATCGTCTCCAGCCGATCGGATATCTCCATAATATTGGACTGTATGTCTGAAGACACGGTCCGCACCTCGCCCACAAGCGCCTGGAGCGTGCGGCTCTGCGCGGGGGAGAATCCGAGCCAACGCTTAAGGAACAGATCAATCTCTGCTTGTGTCGGTCGGCTAAGATCCGCGTGGTGTCCGTTTCCATCCATATCCTGGAACCCAAGGTAATTTATGGGGTATTGCAATCGATAACTCTCTGTTTAGGCGGCCTATTAAAACTTCATTAGGAACGGCCTGGGCCTGGGAGCCAGCCACGAACATGTAACGCCTGCTTCCCAAATTTAGTCTTTAATTCACCGAGATATGCGACATGTTTCTATCACAGGTTGTCCTCAAGTGGAATAATATCGGCAGGTTATGATGGAAGAAGCGCAGAGCTGCGGGACGTTGGACCTCAACGGCTCCAGGACCATCCGCAATGCGGATCAAACTCGATCGCTCCTGTTGGAGGCTTTGTGCGCGCATTCGGCGATAAGCCTGGATTGCTCCGCCGTCACGGAAGCCGACCTCACCCTCGTGCAGCTTCTAATTTCGGGGCGGATGTCGGCGCAACTGGCCGGCAAGACGTGCACGCTCGCGCGCCCGCCGAGCGGCGCTTTTCTTCAAGCCTTGTCGAGAGCGGGCTTCATCGCTTCCCCGGATTCGCTCAGCGGCGGCGGCTCCTACTGGATCAGAAAGGAGGGCGAGGATGCCTAAGACCATTCTTGCCGTAGACGATTTCGCAAGCATGCGGCAGATGATCAAGCTGACCTTGCGCAACGCTGGCTACGACGTAATCGAGGCGGGCGACGGACAGGAAGGGTTGTCCCGGGCGCGCTCCAGCACGATCCATATGATCCTGACCGACCTCAACATGCCGATCATGGATGGACTGACGTTCATCCGGGAATTGCGCAAATCGCCGGGCTTCACCGGCATTCCTATCGTGTTCGTCACGACCGAATCAGACGCCGAGAAAAAATCGCAGGCCAAAGCGGCGGGCGCGACGGCTTGGATCACCAAACCCTTTCAGCCCGATCAACTCGTCACCGTCGCCAAGAAGGTTCTTGGAGAATGACCCCCACAAATCCGATTGAAATATTCAGGCAGGAAGCCCAGGAGCTTCTGGCGCAACTGGAAGCGACGCTGCTCGATCTCCACTCTACGCCCGACGATCCGACCTTGATCGACGCCGCCTTTCGCGCGCTGCACACCATCAAGGGCTCAGGCGCGATGTTCGGCTTCGACGCCGTCGCCGCCTTCACCCACCATGTGGAAACGGCGTTCGACCTGGTTCGCCAGCAAAAAGCGCCGCTCACCGCGGGTCTGATCACGGTTGCGCTCAACGCCCGGGATCATATGCGCCTCCTGATCGAAAGCCCCGAGAAGGCGGACCCGGCTGTCGAGGAAGCGTTGCTCGCCGCATTGCACGACGCGCTTCGGCCGGGCGAACTTGGAGCCGGCGGCGCTTCAAAAAGCCCCGGCCGGCGAGCGCGTGTGGCGCATCGGCATGCGGCTTCCGCGCGACGCCATGATCAATGGCGCCAATCCCCTTCTTCTGCTTGAGGAGTTGCGATCGCTCGGCGAAACGGTCGTCACGCCTGTAACCGACGCCATCCCCCGCCTTCAGGAGTTCGATCCAGGCGCCTGCTATATGACGTGGCGGATTCTCGCTCAGGACTTCGAGGCCCAAAAGCGACATCGAGGACGTTTTCATCTTCGTTCGCGACGAAATGGAGCTTGAGATAGCGCTTGCGGAGCCTTTCGGCGAGGACGCCGAAAGAAAGCCCGAAGCGCACGAACCCGCGCCTGCGAACGTAGCCGTCGAACGCCCAAGCGAAGAGAAGCTTCCTGAAGCGCCTCCGCCGCAGGGCGGGTCCAATGCGCAAGGAGCGCCGGCGGAGCAGCAGCGCACGCGCCGCGAAACGGTGAAGAACCAGGCGAGCATCCGCGTGCTTGCGGACCGGCTCGATGAACTGATGGATCGCGTCGGAGAACTCGTCATCACCCAGTCGCGCTTGAAGCAGATCGCGGCTTCAAGCTCCGATCAGCACGTCAAGGCCGTGTCCGAGGAAATCGAGCGGCTCGCCCTCGAACTTCGGGACACGACCATGGGAATCCGCATGGTTCCGATCGGCTCTCTTTTCGGCCGGTTCCGCCGGGTCGTCCACGATCTTTCCCGCGATCTCGGCAAAGAGGTCGAACTGATCATGCAGGGGGAGGACACCGAGCTCGACAAGACCGTGATCGAGCAACTGAACGACCCCCTTGTCCACCTTATCCGCAACTCCATCGATCACGGCATCGAGAAGCCCGAAGACCGCATCGCCTCGGGAAAGACCGCGTCTGCAAAGATCACGCTCGCCGCGCGCCACGCCGGCACGGAAGTCCACATCACGATCATCGACGACGGCCGAGGCCTCGATCGCGAGCGCATCCGCGCGCGCGCCATTGAGCGCGGACTTATCCCGGCGGATGCGCCCTTGAGCGACGCCGAACTCTTCCAGGTCGTGTTTCTACCAGGCTTTTCGACCGCGTCGGAAGTGACGAGCATGTCGGGCCGCGGCGTCGGCATGGATGTGGTCCGGCGAACCATCGAGGCGCTCAGAGGCAAGATCGAGATTTCAAGCGTCCCCAATCGAGGCGCAAAGGTCACGCTCCGGCTGCCGCTCACATTGGCTATCATCGACGGACTTCTCGTTCGCGTGGGAGACGCCCGCTATGTGCTGCCGCTGGCGGCTATCGAGGAATGCGTAGAGCTTTCCGCCGAAGAGGAAAGCGGTTCGCGTGGGTGCAGCTTCCTCAACATCCGCGGCGAAATCATTCCGTTCCTGAGGCTCAGGGAATTGTTCAAGGCCAAGGCGCCCCCGACCGCTACCAGAAGGTTGTAGTGGTCGCCGCCGGCGATCTAAAGGTCGGCCTCGTCGTAGATCAGGTCATCGGCAACCACCAGACCGTGATCAAGTCCCTGTCGAAGCTGCATGCCGGGATCGAAATGTTCTCAGGCGCGACGATCCTTGGCGACGGGGCCGTTTCCCTGATCCTCGATATTCCGCATCTCGTCCATTTCGGCCAGACGACAGAAGAGCAACTGAGGGCAGCCGCATGAGCAACTTGGATCCCATACAGGCAACGGCTGGCGCCAATGGAGCGCTCAAGGTTCTTTCTCTCACGCTGGACGGCCAGTTCTTCGCAATCGACGCCGGGTGCGTGCGGGAAATCCTGGATCTCGTTCCCGTGACCGAAATGCCCGCGAGCAGCCCCTTCGCAAACGGGCTCATCAACGTTCGCGGCAAGGTCGTGCCGCTCGCCGACTTCAGGCACAAGCTCGCCATGACGAAGCGGTCGCCCACCATCGACACGCGCATCGTCGTCATCGAGGTGGATCTCGACGGCGATCTGACGACCGTCGGCATGATCGCGGACAAGGTGCATGAGGTGATCGACATCCCACAGGCCGCCATCGAGGCCACCCCGAGAATAGGCCTTCCCTGGCCTCCCGAGTTCATCCGCTGCCTCGGCAAGCGCCGGGACGGCTTTCTCATAGTGCTCGATATCGAACGGATCTTCTCGGGCGAACACACAGGACAAAGACTCAGCTCTTTTCAAGGCCCAGAACGGCATTGCGCCTGATCGGCCTTTCATCGCGAAGGACATAAAAGATGCGCCTCCCTATCAAGTTCAAACTTGCTGTGAACTTCATGATGCTCACCGCGCTGGCATGCATCCTGGCCTGGCTCGGCATTTCGAGCCTCGTGTCTCAGAACGAGACCATGAGAGATATTATCGAGGGTTCCGAAACGCGTCTCCAACTCGCAGACGAACTCAGGCTCGCGATTGCAGAAATCCTGCCGTTCGAGAAGAACATGATCATGTCCAGCTCCGCAGAAGAGATAAAGAAAAATGAGGAAGAGCTCCTGAAACATAGGACAGAGTTCCTTAGAAAATTCGAGAACATGCAGAACATTGCAACCGATGATGTACGGCAGAAGCTTGTCGCCATGGCGCCGCTGTGGGTGCGGTGGACCACTTTGCAGGACAGAATGCGTGAGCTGATCGAACAGAACAATCAGGCTGAGGCAAAAACACTTTCGCTGCAAGATGGGCGCGCACTGAAGAATGAAATCATGCGCGAGCTTGACAGCATCGCCGAAATAAACAGGCACTACATAAAACAGTCGCAGGATGAAGCTGTTCACCGGTATGAGAACGCCAGAAATCTTCTTCTCGGAGCCGCCGCAGCCTCGTTTCTTATCAGCGTCATCTCCGGCGTGCTTCTGTCGCTTAACATCAGCGGCGGACTTCGCCGCGCCGTCTCCCTCGCCGACGCGGTGGCGCTTGGCGACCTCGAACAAAACGTCAAGGTTTCAAGCAACGACGAAATCAAGGACCTCATCGACGCGCTCAACCGCATGACGGGGAACCTGCGCGTCACCGCCTCGATGGCCGACGCGATTGCGCATGGCGACCTTTCCATCGAGCCGAAGCCGTTGTCGGAGAAAGATGTGCTCGGCCTCGCCCTTCAACAGATGACGACGAAGCTTGGCGCCGTCGTGAGCGACGCACTTGCCGCGGCCGGCAACGTCTCCACGGGAAGCGAAGAACTCTCGTCGGCCTGCCAGCAGCTTTCGGCCGGCGCCAACGACCAAGCCGCCTCCGCCGAGGAAGTCTCCGCGTCCATGGAGGAAATGGCCGCCAACATCAAGCAGAACGCCGACAATGCGCGGGAAACCGAGAAGATCGCGCGGCAGTCCTCGTCCGACGCGCAGGCGAGCGGCGACGCCGTCGACCGCGCCGTTCAGGCCATGCAGACGATCGCCGAGAAGATCGGCTTCGTGCAGGAGATCGCCCGCCAGACCGACCTGCTTGCCCTGAACGCGGCCGTCGAGGCGGCGCGGGCCGGCGAGCACGGCAAAGGCTTTGCGGTGGTCGCTTCCGAGGTAAGAAAGCTCGCAGAGAGGAGCCAGACGGCGGCGGCCGAAATCAGCGCGCTCTCCGGCCAAACCATGGGGGCGGCGCGCGAGGCGGGCGGGATGCTCTCGAAGCTCGTGCCCGACATCAAGAGAACGGCCGAGCTTGTCGAGGAGATTTCGGCGGCCTGCCGCGAGCAGGACATCGGCGCCAACCAGGTGAACCAAGCCATCCAGCAACTCGACAAGGTGATCCAGCAGAACGCGGGCGCGGCCGAAGAGATGTCGGCGACGTCGGAGGCGCTGTCGGGGCAGGCGGAGAAGCTGCAGGAGAGCATCGCGTTCTTCAGGACCAGCGAGGCGGCGGCGCATGGAAAGGCTGCGCAGGCAGATGCGGCCAAGCCGGCCAGCCAGCCGTCCCACGCGATAGCCAAAGCGCACGCACATCCGAAGGCGGTGGCGAAACGGCCGTCGCCGGCAGCCAAGGCCCGACCCGCCTACCACGGTCGCGAGGGCAATGGCGTGGTCCTGAACCTTGCCAACAGCGCCACCGACGTGCTCGACGCCGAATTCGAAAGGTTTTGAGCGATGGCCCAGGCTATGACGAAACCAGCGGCGACAGCCGCCGCTGGCGAGGGGCAATATGTGACCCTCGGCATCGAACAGGAAGTGTTCGCCGTCCCCGTGGGGTCGGTGCTTGAAATCCTCGACATGCGCCGCGTCTCCCGGATCCCCGAAGCCCCGCCCTACATGCTGGGCCTTCTCGACCTGCGCGGCCGAAGCGTTCCTGTTCTCGATCTTCGGGTTAAGCTTGGCCTGCCGGCGCAAGCCGCCACGGACACGACACGCATCCTGGTTGTCGAAGTGATCATGAACGGGCGCCCGCTCGTTCTCGGTCTCGTCGCGGATCGCGTCATCGAGGTGCTGGCCATGAACGGCGCCGAGATCGAACCCGCGCCGGAGATCGGCGTGCGCTGGCGATCCGAGTACATCCGAGGCGTCGGCCGCCGCGGCGAAAGCTTCGTCATCATCTTCGATCTGCCCCGGTTGTTCTCGACGGAGGACGCAGCCGCGCTTCGGTGTTCGGCAGGAGGCCCATAAGCAGGATTCGGCAGGCGGCGCCCATGCCGCCTCGCGCCGCCGGCGCCGAAATGCCGGTCATCTTCGACAAGCCTGAACCAACCGACCTGCCGATCGGGCAGGGTGCAGCAGCGATTTTCCGTCGCCTATAGGTCCATCATGAGCCATCCAATCAGAACATTAATCGTCGACGATTCCGCGTCCGTGAGGACAACCCTGACCAAAATTCTCAGCTCCGATCCGGACATCGAGGTTATCGGCGCGGCTTGCGACCCCTATGCCGCCGCCCGGCGGATCGCCCAGGAAATCCCGGACGTCATCACGCTTGATGTCGAGATGCCCCGCATGGACGGCATCACCTTTTTGAAAAAGCTTATGGCGCAACATCCGGTTCCGGTGGTGATGTGTTCGAGCCTGACCTCCGAAATCCTCGGCGACCCTGATGCAGGCGCTTGAAGCGGGCGCGGTCGACGTCATCCCCAAACCTCGCGTCGATACGAAGCAGTTTCTGATGGAATCGAGCGTTCGCATTTGCGACGTGGTCAAGGCCGCGGCTCGCGCAAACCTGAAGCGCCTGCCCCCGCAGCCTGCGTCCTCCCCTGCTCCCAGTCCCCGCGCGGCGCGAAACGCACAAGCCGACGCCGAGGCGCCCAAGCCGCTTGCGCGCGCCGACTTCGCGCGCAGGGCCGACACCGTCATCTGCATGGGCGCGTCCACCGGCGGCACCGAGTCCTTGCGGGTGGTGCTCGAAGCGCTGCCCGAAGACTGCCCGGGGATCGTCATTGTCCAGCACATGCCCGAAAAGTTCACGGCCGCCTTCGCCAAGCGCCTTAACAGCCTTTGCGCGGTGGAGGTGAAGGAAGCCGAGGACGGCGACGCCGTGTTGAGAGGGCGCGTCCTTATCGCGCCCGGCAACCGCCACATGGCGCTGCAACGCCGCGTCAGCCAGTATCATGTGTCCGTCACCGATGGTCCTTTGGTGTCGCGGCACCGCCCCTCGGTGGACGTGCTGTTCCGTTCCGCCGCCCAATGCGCAGGCCGCAACGCAGTCGGCATCATCATGACCGGGATGGGCGACGACGGCGCGGATGGCCTCCTGGAAATGCGCAAGGCAGGCGCGGCCACCGTGGCGCAGGACGAAGCGACCTGCGTCGTCTTCGGCATGCCGAAAGAGGCCATCGAACGCGGCGCGGCGGTCAAGATCGCGCCCCTGGGCGAGATTGCGGATGAGATCATCGGGGCCGTGCGGCGCTGACGGCATGACGAAACCCAACGCCTTCGGCCTTTCGCCCGCGCGCCGCAATCCCGTGCGCGGCGCGAGCCGCGGAGCGGCGCTCTCAGACACGGGATCTTAAAATGCGTTGACCTGGGTTCGGGCAGATCCCGGCTTGCCCTTCGCAAGACCTGGATGACGAATGAGAAGCGCAGGCGGCTGGGTTGCTCCGTTGTAGACCTCGTACGCTCCGCAGAAATTGCGGGGGCATCGGTTGCGCCTCACGCTGGGCGCGAGATGACGCCGGCATGCGCTTCGGCGTCAGCCGGAGCGGCATGAGCTGGTTAAGAATTTCCCAAAATTGGTTTCGTTTGGTAAAACAGGCCTATCAGTTAAATAACCCACTATTTAACGCGAAATACCGGCGAATTCACCTCATCTTAAGGCTCGCATTTAGGATTTCCCGCGAGGAGACAGAGCAGGAACCTTGGCGGTTACGGGCGCAAGCCACTCGCCCCGGCCATGATCATTATGAACGGCCCCGGACGAAACATGCACTCCCCCCAGGTCCTTGAACCTGGAAGCTCTGGCGAAGGTCGTACTGGCAAGCCGGAAGCCGATAATGTTGTTACGGTTGTCCGGGGCGTTCCTGTTGCGGTAGGCCGCGCGGAGATTTGTTGTTCCACGAGCCGCGGCGAAGGCTGCAACGGGCTGGTCCTTGAAAGCAAGGCGCAAAGCTATTTTGCATCCAGGGCGGGACTGCCGTCCAATCCTGGAGTGCCGGAACCGACAAAAAATTTGCGGCCCGCCTTCGGCGGAACGTCTTGACGAGAGACCGGGACAACTCAACGCGACCTGAAGAGGTAAAGAGGCGAGGATTAAGGATTTAACGTCCTCGCCAAACGGAAGTCGACATTGACGTTCCGGTCGTCCGGCCGGTTGAAGATACGCCGCGCCGCGCGGAGAACTCCAGAGGATCGTTGCCCCAGGAACCGCCGCGAAGAACGCGGTAGACACATCCTCCGGTTGTCCAGGCAGAGCCATCGGTTGGCGCGTCGGCATAGCTGCCGTGATAACAATCCTCAACCCAGCTCCACGCATTGCCATGCATATCGTAAAGGCCGAATGCGTTAGGCTTGAAGCTCATCGCGGGAGCGGTGAAAATATAGCCGTCGTTGCAAGGCGCTACTGTCCAACCCGGGAATTTCATCTTGCCCGTTTCGTCCGCCCCGTTTGCATAACGGCAGAGGTCCTTGGCGTGGTCCCCAAAGAAATAGCGTGGCTGCTTGCTCGCGACCGTACCCCCCCGCGCTGCATATTCCGCCTCGGCTTCCGATAAAAGCCGGTAGGGCTCGCCAGTTGTCTTCGCAAGCCAGGCGACATAAGCCTTGGCGTCATCCCAGTTTATACACACTGCCGGATGGCTATCGTCCTGGTCGAAGCCAGGCGAACGCCAGGACGCGTTGTTATCTGCCTTCCAGACGCTGCCCGTCCAGGCCTTGCAGCCGCCATCGGTCTTGTGGCCCGTCGCCTTCACGAATGCAGCAAACTGCCCGCGCGTGATGTGCGTCCGCCCCACAGCAAAAGGCTTCGGTATCGTGACCTTGTGTTGTGGACCTTCGTCTGAGTCCCGTCCTTCTTCCCCCTCCGGCGACCCCATTAGTAGACTTCCCGATGGGACGATCACCATCTCCGGACAGTCAGGGCAGTCACGAAAGCTCTCGCCCGATCCAGGCTTGATGCAGGGCTTCTCGCCCGACATCGCCACAGAGACAAGAAGCCCGTCGCAAGCCTCCTCGGCAGGCGCGGGCGCAGGCTTTGGAGGCGCAACCGCGGCGGCGCGCAGCGGCGCCGGTTCAGGGTCGGCGCGCGCAGGCTTTGGCGCCGCTTCGGGAGGCGTCGCGGGGATGCGCACTATCGGCTCCGCCAGGACCGTTTCTCTTGCCAGCGGCGCGGCAAGGGGCGGGGAGCTGGCGGCGTGACCGCCTTGGCCGCCGCGAAAGTTTTCCCAAAAGAACGCCCCGGCGACAGCCGCGATCAGCGCCAAGGCCGATGCCCGAACATACGGTGTGAAAGCATAGCCCCGCGCCCTGATCTCAAGTTCGAAACGCCGCCGCCCTGCGCTGTCCTGCTCCCGCTTCTCGTGAGTGTCTGCCGGCGGTAAAGGAGAAGGATCGGGAGCGGGGCTCGATTCACGTTCGGCGTGGATCGGCGCTTCAAGCCCGAAGGCTTTCAGCGAAGGCGCCCCGAAACGCCGCCAGTCATCCTCATAGGCGCGCATCGCCTTGAAATCGATGTGCGGCTCGCGGCCAACCCGATGGGCGATGGCGTCGATCAGCGGGTAGAGCTTGGGGTCAAACGGCGCGCCGCTCCAGCCGGAGAGATCGATCACGTCGTCGGAGTGGAAGTCCACCCGAAGGTCGCAGGGTTCGATTTTTACTGGCACGATGCCGCCGAGGCTCGACGCAAGAGCCGCTTCGCGCTTCACCCAACGGGATTGCACGGCAAGCTTGCACCACAACACGATGACCGCCTTCGCGTCCCGGATGCGACTGTCGATTTCGTCGGCGAAGTCTTCGCCCTTCACCAGATCGTAGTCGAACCAGACGGCATAGCCGTAGCGTTCAAGGATTTTGGCGAGGTGCGCCGCTGCACTCCGGCGCTCGCTTTTATAGGAAATGAAGATTTCAGCCATGCGCCAAAGCCATGTGATCAAGCAGTTTGGCTTTAGCGCAAGCGGAGGCGGATGTCTTCCCTCTTCGTCATCCCGGCCAAGTGCAGCGCGAGCCGGGATCGCAAAAAATAAGGTGTTTCCGTGTGTTGCGATCCCGGATTGTATCTCGGAGCGGCTGACCTTTCTCTTGCCTACGAATCAGAAAGCATCAGCCCGTGAGGAGGGTGGCCACCCTCCTCACGGGCGGCGCGCGGCCGTATCCCGGATAGACCTCACACGGTCCAGCGTTATCTGTGGCCCGCGCCGCCGAGTTTCCATGTCCATCCGAACGGTAGAAGGGCCTTCAACGGCCGCATACAATCCAGGATCACGGACTCTCGATCATGACTATGAACCCGGCTTTGCCTGCATTCAATCACATCGTTGCGTTTGAAGTCGCCAAGGATAGTTTGGTTATACATACCTTGCCTGCTGATAAACAGCGTGTCTCTGCAAACAAACCGCAGGCGATACGCAAGGAGCTTATCGAGGAGAAACGGCTCAACGCCGAGGGCGGGCTTGGCCCTATGCTTGTCGTTTGCGAGGCGACCGGCGGCTATGAGCGCGATGTTCTTGACGTTTGTGTTGAACTTGGGATTCTGTTCACAAAGCCCATGGGTCGCGCGTGCGTAGTTTTGCCAGATATCTCGGCCTGCTCGCCAAAAACGACTTGATCGATGCGCGCGTTATCGCTCTCTATGGGCTTAAGACCCCCGATCTTCGCCTCTATGTCCCGTTAACGCCTGAGGTTTTGGCGCTCAGAGACTTGAGAACCCGGCGCGACCAGGTTCAGCAGATGCTCTTTGCCGAGACAAACCGCCTGGAGCATGCCCATCACGCTCGCGTAAAACAAAGCCTCGACGCCCATATCGCAAGCCTTCGCAAAGACTTGGCTGAGCTTGAGGCCGAGATCGCAGCGCATGTCGAAGCAGCCGAAGAACTCGCGCGCAAGGCGCAGCTCATGCGAACGCTCAAGAGCGTCGGTCCCGCCACGGTTGCGGCTCTCCTGGCTTACCTGCCCGAGTTGGGAACGCTCAGCAGGGGCGCAGCCGCCTTCCTGGTAGGGCTTGCGCCAATCGACGACGATAGCGGCAAGTACAAAGGGCCTCGCCACATCGAGGCGGGAAGAGCCGTCGTCCGCAAGACGCTCTATATGACGGCGGTCGTCGCCATGCGGCACAACCCCGTCATGCGGCTGTTTGCCGAAAAGCTTCGGCAAAGAGGCAAGCCAGGCAAGCTCGCCATCACCGCCGTGATGCGAAAGCTCGTCGTCACGCTCAACGCCATCCTCCGCTCCGGTAAGCCTTGGAGCCATGCGGAAACCGCTGCAGAAACCGCTTGACTTCGAAGACGGTAGATAAGGCTTCGCCCTTTCGGGATAACGGCCGAGCGGGGATGTGCGGGCGTGAAAATCGTGCGCCGTTTCGCCGGGCCGTCTCATGAAGAAGGCTTTGTTCTTCATGAAGGTGGAACAAAAAATGAACAAACTAGCGAGGAATGAGTAGCATCGGCGAACGAGGGCTTCCTCCTTCGCAGAAGCTACGTCTCCTTGATCTCGCCCTCGACATAGAGCCAGCGGCCGCCCTCCCGGACGAACCGGCTCGCTTCGCGTATCTCGTGGGCGCGTCCGCTCGCCTTGTAGCGTGCGATGAATTCGACCACGGCCATATCGGCGGTTTCCGGCTCATGCCGCAGAATCTTCAAGCCGAGCCAGCGGCGCGGGGATTGATCGAGCGCGAGCGACAGCGGGCGCGTCCGCGGATGCCAGGTGGCGAGCAGGTAGTCCTCAAGCTTCAGGACAAAGGCTGTATAACGCGAGCGCATCAGCGCCTCCGCGTCGTCCGGCGTTTCGCCCTCGTGCCATCTTTGGCAGCATCCTTCATAGGTCTTGAGGCTTCCGCAGGGGCAGGGTCCGCGATAGGTCTTCCCGACTTTCATCTTCTCCGGGTCCTTTTTCGTTGGTTGCACAGCTAAGCAAAGTTTTCTCGCTTCTCCAACGGAACTCCCCCTCACCCGGCCGCTTCGTCTCCCGCGCAAGCTTGCCTTCTTAGCGAGCTTGCCACCTTGGACTATCCGCATCCGCGAGCGGATGCGGATCGGGGAGAGGGTTTGCGTCTCGTCCCGTCTCCCCTTGCGGGAGAGGAACAGGCTAAGGGGGAGTTCCGTTGGAGAGGCCTTTCTTTGAAATCGCCAGCAATGCGCCGACATTATGAGTTGCGCCATGTCCGAAAAGAACGGCTACGCCGCTTATAAAGCCTTGCTCAAGGAGCAGGCTCCAAGGGTGAGCCGGGGCATGGAAAAGGAGGAACTGCCATGAATAATCGCATCCGCGAACTGTTGCGCTGGTATGCCGGGGAAAATCCCGGCGTCAGAACCAATCTCGCGAGGCTGCTCAACCATGGGCGTCTCGCCGGAACTGGCAAGCTTGTCATTCTGCCCGTCGACCAAGGCTTCGAGCACGGCCCTGCGCGCAGCTTCGCGGCAAATCCGGCCGGCTACGACCCCCGCTACCATTTCCAGCTCGCCATCGAGGCGCGATGCAACGGCTATGCCGCGCCGCTCGGCTTTATCGAGGCCGCCGTCTCCGATTATTGCGGCGAGATCCCGCTGATCCTGAAATGCAACAACCACGACGTGCTTCATGATGAGAAGGACCCCCTGTCGGCTGTGACCGCGGGCGTGGACGATGCGCTGCGGCTTGGCTGCGTCGCCATCGGCTTCACGATCTACCCCGGATCAAGCCATGCCGGATCCATGTATGAGCAACTGCGCGATCTTTCGGCCGAGGCGAAGGCGGCGGGCCTTGCCGTCGTGGTCTGGTCTTATCCGCGCGGCAGCGCCCTTTCAAGGGATGGCGAGACGGCGATCGATGTCGTCTCCTATGCCGCCCAGATCGCCGCGCAGCTCGGCGCGAACATCATCAAGGTGAAGCTTCCGAGCGCCAAGATCGAGCAGCCCGAAGCGCAGAAGGTCTACGAGAAACAGCAAATCCCGATTTCCACGCTGGCGGAGCGCGTCCACCATGTCGTGCAGAGTTCGTTCAACGGACAGCGTATCGTGATCTTCTCCGGCGGCGCGGCGGCGAGCGACGAGCACGTCTTCGACGAGGCGCGCGCCATTCGCGAAGGCGGCGGATTTGGGTCCATCATCGGCCGCAACTCCTTCCAGCGCAAAAAGGAGGACGCCTTGAAGTTCTTGTCGACCGTGATGGGCATTTACGAAGGCTCGATCAAGTAACCTTGCCGCACACAAAACCTGCCCTGCTTGCGGCGAGCGCTTCCGGCGCTCGCTTCGACAGCAGGGCCGCCGCGAACGCGTCGCGATAACCGCTTTTCTTAGTCAGCTCCGCTCCAGGGAGCGGCATGGTCGCACCGCGAAGCCGACAACCTTGTGCGAACCTTGACGAATCACATTTTCAACCACCTTTTTCCGCGATGGGCCGTATTTATCGATCAAGGCCAACCTCTCCACTTGAGAATCCCCAGCCCCACGGTTTGCCACCGAAAGCTGCGGATTGGGAAGGCGGGCCTCTTGTACCATTGCACCATAGCGGCTCGATACAACCCGCCGTTATCCGGGCTAGAGTCGGATAGCTGCCTACCTAACTAATGTCCATCCATAAATGGTGCATGGTGGCCGTTGCGGCCGCCGGGCGGTGAAGGAGTGCGTTCTTGCCGGGGGTCACCGCCTTATGCCTGAAAAGGCTAGCGGCATCGAGACGCAGCGGGAAGGCGGGAAATCCTGCTTTAAGGCGCAACCTGACACTGGATGCCACGCTGCCTGATAGCAGAGCAAAGGGCGATCGCCGAACTTTTCGCCTTGTACGGGCCGGCCTGAATTTGAAAGCCGCCGCCAGCTCTCGGCGCGACGTCAAGCTGACGATTGATAAGGATATCCGAAAGCTGGGCCTTGATGTTTTTGGCGGCCGAATGGCCGGACGCTTCATTGCTCGCCGAGCCAAAAACGATCAGAATGCCTCCAGGCGCCGAAGTCACCGATAGAGCCGACGCTGGCCCGTCCGAAGACGCAGCCTCGGCCGGATGAGGTTTGGCGTGCGCGATCTTCGCCTGTTTGGCTGCCGCCTTTGAAGCGGTTTTTTGCTCTTTCGCCGGCGCAGACGCGGGCGCGGCCGCTGCCGCATCAGACGGTTGGCTCGCTTGTTGGCCTTCTTCCTGGGGAGGCGGCGCGCTTGTGTCTTCCGATCCTCCAAAGATGCCGCTGAAAAAACCAAGAACGCCACCAGACGAGTTTCCGGATTGTTGAGCGGAGGCCGATGCGCGCCCCACCTCGGGACTGCCGGATGGCCCGGGAGAGCTGAGGCCCATGGAAGCCATGACGCGCTCCTTGCCCTCGGACGCCGCCTTGCGCTCCTCCGGCGGCAGGTTTTCCATCCAGGCGGCGTTCGAATAATCCTGGAGCGCCTTGGCGGGCTCGCCGTTTTTTTCGTTTATTTCCGCCCTGAGAAGAATGGCGCGGGCCGCCGTCTCTCCGGTCAACCCGGCCTTGAATGCGGAATTGAGCTCAGCCGCAGCGTCGGAGTAGTCTTCCGTTTCATAAGACTTCATCGCGCGGGACAGAAGATCGAGCCCCCTGCCCTGGTTGCTCTCAGCGCCTGCCTCGCCACTCCATAGCGCAGACGCGCCCGCGATCCCGAGCGTCAAGCCTACAACAACAAGCCATCTTATGCCAGCGGCCTTCATGGAGAAGGAAAACCTGTTCCTAATCGTCAAAGATGTTGACGCAGCTAAACACTACCTCTAGTTAATATTAAGATTAGGGCGTAGCCATGTCTCGCTTTCTGTAGGCCGATTTTTTGATCTGCAGCCGCCAGCGCGCCACATATCCACAATGTGCTCTATTTCTTGTTGAATTTCGCAGGATGGCGCTGTCTCGCGCCCATCAACTAGTGAACGACGCTTCTCTGGTCGTCCCGCAGGTCGAGTTCACTCAACGCCACGGCCGTGCCCTAATACCGCCGAGCCTAAGGATTGACCTTTGGGATCCAGGGATAGGAGCATAGCGACTTTATGCGCCCGGCCTCGGCCAGGAGCCTGTTCCAGGCTTTGCAGGCGGCTTCAACGATGGCGCCGTAATCGTTGAGCAGCCGCAGCGAGAGGAATTGTTCCTTGAGGTAGAGCCAGAACTCGCTCGACCGGGTTCAGTTCGGGCGAGTAGGGCGGCAGCGGAACCAAGGTGACGTTGGCCGGAACGGCAAGGTCGTTAGAGCCATGCCAACCCGCTTGATCGAGGATCATCACCGCATGTTCGTCCTCAGCGATGGTTTCGGAGAAGCGGTCCAGGAAGGCCTGCATCGCCACCGTATCGGCGTAGGGCATCACCAGCGCAAAAGCGTTGTCCGCGCCCGGCTCCACGGCGGCGAAAATATAGGCGAAGGTGAAGCGCCTGTCGCAAAGTCCCGGCGGCCGCTCGCCGGTTGCTGCCAGATGTGGCAGACGCGGCCCTTCTGGCCGATGCGCGCTTCGTCCTGGAAGAACAGGCGCAGGCGCTTGCTTTTATGACGTATACGGAGTGCTCGCAGCAGCGCTGGGGCTCTTTTTAAAGGCCTCTTCTTGGGCCGGGTCTTTTTGGGGGTGGCTTGGCCTCGCCTTTTGCCGCGAGAAATCGAGACGCTTTAAGAGCCGCCCAACCGAGGCCGGATGGAAGGTCTTGCCAAAGCGGGCCTCGCAGATGCGCGCCAGATCTTCGCGTGTGAAGGCCGACACGCCGCTGTCCGCGTCGGGGCCTGCGAGCACGATGCGGGTCAGTTCGGCCTGCTCCTCAGGCTCAAGCCTTGGCGGCCGCCCATCGCCCCAGCAATCGTACAGGCCATCGAGGCCGTGCGCATTATAGCGGATCACCCAGTCTCTCAAGGTCTGGCGGTCCATGCCGGCGGCTTCCGCAGCCTCTTTGCGGCTCATGCCCGAAAGCGCATTGGCGATCGCAAGCAGGCGGCGCGCCACGCGCGTCGTGGCTTCGGCCTTGGCCAGTTTGCGTAAGACCACAGGCGTGCGATCCCTTCTGATGATAAGCGCCGTCATGATGACCTCCGGATCATGACCATAGGGAATCATGATCTGGCCCACCACGGAATCGCAGCAGAGCAACAGGAGTCATTCTTTTCGCACAGCGGTATAAGTCGCAATTTCGGAATGCTCAAGCTTCCGAAACGCTCTACTCATGAAGAACGCCGCGTTCAATGGCAAAGACCCGTCACGCTGGCCGACATCAAGCGCTCGACGGCGCAAATCTCTTCGGCGAGGCGACGTTGAATGTCTCGGAGCCGGGCGGCCATCGCGAGATGGCTGCTTTCATCAAGGAGCAGCTTGACGTCAGTCACGAGGACGGCCGCTTCACACAGGAAATCGTGCGCGTCAATCAGCTCCAACGGGGTGGGTGTATCCAGAGGCAAAACTTGAGCCATGGTCATGCGTCCTTGGTATATTACGGCACGTTCGAGCCCCTCCCAAAACGTATAGATTATTGCGCTGTTGTGCGCTGTTCCTTGGGAAACAGCGTCGTATTCGTTAGCTTTTGCTTTGGCCACGCCATGCAAAGCGTGGAGTGAACGAGAAACTTCGTATTGGAATAGCGGTCCTGTAGCTGGAGGGAAACCGGCGGTTCCTCTCCCACCTTTTGCAGGAAGTTTGCGTGCGGCTTGCCGGATCCCCGCGCCGGCGGTCACTCTACCGTAACGGATTTGGCGAGATTGCGCGGCTGATCCACATCCGTGCCCATCTCGACCGCCGTGTGATAGGCGATGAGCTGGATGGGAACCGCATAGAGGATCGGCGCGATCAGGGGATGGGCCGCGGGCAGCTTGAAGTTCGAGTGCGCCTTCACAACCGCCGCCGCATCTTCCGCGTCGCTGAACACGATCAGCTGCCCGCCGCGGGCGGCGACCTCCTGCATGTTGGAGACCATCTTTTCGTAAAGCGCGTCCTTCGGCGCCATGGCGATGACGGGCACGGTTTCGTCGATGAGCGCAATCGGCCCGTGTTTCAGTTCGCCCGCCGCGAAGCCTTCGGCATGCAGGTAGGAAATCTCCTTGAGCTTGAGGGCGCCTTCTAGTGCAATGGGATAGGTTGAGCCGCGTCCGAGGTAGAGCACGAGAGGCGCTTTCGCCAGGCTATGCGCCAATGCGTCAAACTCCTCCTCGCGCCGAAGCACCTCCGTGATGAGGCGAGGCGCCTGCACGAGCGCCTGGACGAGTTCGACTTCCTCGGCCTCGGAAAGAACGCCGCGTTTGCGCCCGGCCGCAATCGCCATGCAGGCCAGCACCGAAAGCTGGCAGGTGAACGCCTTGGTGGAGGCGACCCCGATCTCAGGCCCGGCAAGCGTCGGCAGAACGGCGTCGGACTCGCGGGCGATGCTGGATTCGGGCACGTTCACAATGGATGTGATGAGTTGCCCGTTGGCCCGGCAGTAGCGAAGGCTCGCCAGCGTGTCTGCCGTCTCGCCCGACTGGGAGACGAACAGCGCTATGCCATCCTTGGGCAACGGCGCTTCGCGATAGCGGAACTCCGAGGCGATATCCACCTCGACGGGGAGCTTGGCATAGCGCTCGAACCAGTATTTGGCCGTCAAGGCCGCATAAAAGGCGGTGCCGCAGGCCGTGATGCTGAGCTTGGAAAGACGCTCGAAGGGAAGCTCAGGCCCCGGCAGGCAAATGGCGTTGTCCACAAAGCGCACATAATGAGCGAGCGTCCGGCTTATGACTTCGGGCTGCTCATGGATTTCCTTCGCCATGAAGTGGCGGTGATTGCCCTTGTCGATCAGAAGAGCCGAAGCAAGGGTGCGCCTGATGGTTCTTGAGGTTCTGGCCCCGCTATCGTCGTAGATGTCCGCGCCCGCATGCGAAAGCACGGCCCAATCGCCCTCATCGAGGAAGCAGACGCGATCCGTAAAAGGCGCAAGCGCCATGGCGTCGGAGCCGAGGAACATCTCGCCCTTGCCGTAGCCGACAGCGAGCGGGCTGCCGCGCCGGGCGCCGATCATGATGTCTTCGCGGCCGGAAAACAGGATCGCCAAGGCGAACGCCCCGCGAACTTTGGATAGGGCGCATCTGACCGCCTCTATGGGATCGCTTCCCTTGCCAAGCTCGCGGTCGAGGAGGTGCGCCACGACCTCCGTATCGGTCTCGCTTTCGAAGACGGCGCCGTCCCGTTCAAGCTCCTCGCGCAATTCCCGGAAATTCTCGATAATGCCGTTGTGGACGATCGCCGCCCGGCTCGTCATATGGGGATGAGCGTTGCGTTCGACGGGCTTGCCGTGCGTGGCCCAGCGCGTATGCCCGATGCCCGCTGTTCCGGTGAGCGGCTCTTTGGCGAGCCGGCGGTCGAGAGCGGCAAGCTTGCCCTCGGCGCGGAGCCTCGTCAGCACGCCCTTCTCCAATGTGGCGACGCCTGCGGAATCGTAGCCCCGATACTCAAGCCGCTTCAGAGCCTCGACGAGCCGTGGCGCCGCCGGTTCCGTTCCAAGAATGCCTATGATTCCACACATCTTCGAATTGCCTTCGCTAGAGTGCGTCTTATCGGAATAGCGCAAAGCGGTTTTCCGATAAGACGCACGATAAAACAAAAGCTTAGAGCCCGCTTTTGATTTTATCAAAAGCGGATAGGCTCTAAGAAAACCCAAGCGCCGCCGTTCGGCTTCAGCGTGTCATAGCTTAAGCCGATACTTTCCCGAACTCAAAAGATTGCTCTGGCTGTTTTAACGCCATTTTAAGTTGCGTTAGCGAAGCTCGCGCCGCCTCGCCGCCGTCACTTTTTGAGTTTGGCGCGCAGGCGCGCGGCCCAGCCCTCGCGATTAACCTGCGGCGCGCGCGTCAACGCCAGCGCATCCGCAGGCACGTCCCTGGAGATGACGCTGCCCGAGCCGATATAGGCGCCATCGCCGATGCGAACAGGCGCGATGAGCGCGCTGTTCGAGCCGATGAAAGCGCCCGCGCCGATCTCGGTCTTGTGCTTGCGAAAGCCGTCATAATTGCAGGTGATCGTGCCGGCGCCGATATTCGCGCCTGCGCCGATACGCGTGTCGCCGATATAGGTCAGGTGATTGACCTTGGCCCCGTCATTGATGTCGGCATTTTTCAGTTCGACGAAGTTGCCGACCTTGGCTTTCGGGCCAACCCGCGTTCCGGGACGCAAACGGGCATAGGGGCCGACGATCGCGCCTTGCTCGATGCGCGCGTTTTCGATGTAGGAGAAACCCTTTATGGTTACGCCGTCTTCGATCACGACGCCCGGTCCAAAGAACACGTTCGGCTCGATCACGACATCCCGGCCGATCATGGTGTCGTGGCTGAAGGTGACCGTGTCGGGCGAAATGAGCGTGGCACCGCCGTCCATGGCGTTCAGCCTCAAGCGCGCCTGCAAGATCGCCTCCGCTTCGCTAAGTTGCGCGCGCGTGTTGACGCCCAGAACCTCGTCCTCGCCGATGATTTCGCAAGCGACGCGGCGGCCCTGTGAGCGCGCAATCTCGACGGCGTCCGTCAGATAATATTCGCCGGACTTGTTCTTGTTGTCGATCTTGTCGAGAAGGGGCAAAAGCAGGCTCCCGCGGAACGCCATGAGGCCGGAATTGCAAAGCGACAAGGCGCGCTCCTCGGGCGTCGCATCCTTCTCCTCCCGTATGGCGAGAAGTTCGCCGGCCTCTCCGGTGATGAGACGGCCATAGCCCTTGGGATTTTTGGCATGGAAGCCGACGACGGCCACATCGGCGCCGTTCTCAGCTGCGTCGGCGAGGACGCGGATGCTTTCCGGCGAGATGAGCGGGGTGTCCCCGTAAAGAACGAGCACGGGGCCATCGACGTCAACGAGGGCGGGACGCGCCATAAGCACGGCATGGCCCGTTCCCAGGCGTTCCCTTTGCTCGAAAAACCGCGTCTCCATCGGCGTCGCAAGCGTCTCGAAGCCCTTTGCGTCCGGCGGTATGACAACCGAACACGAAGACGCGCCGGCCGCCTTGGCGGCGTTCAGCACATGCGCGACAAGCGGCAGGCCCGCAAGCGGATGCAGGACTTTCGGGATTGAGGATTTCATCCGGACGCCCTGCCCTGCCGCCAGCACCACCGCGTGAAATGCAGTCATCATTCCAACCCTCAAGTGAATGTTTCAATCAGTTCCTTAGGCGCCGCGGGAAGGGCTGTCAAAATCGAAAACATAAAAGCCGGCCGGAACACGCTGCAAAAACGATTGTGAGGCGCCCTTTGGCGAAGCGGATCCTGAGCGCCTCGGCTCCTATCAAGCGAGAGCGTCCGCATCACGCGTCGTCCCTCTCGCTATGAATCGAGGGCGCTAGCCCGCTTCGCCAATGGAGCCAGCTCGGTCGCTGAAAGCGGCCGTCGGGCTGAAGCAATCGGCGCTCTTCGGACGGGGATGAACCGCCGCCCGACGCGCCAGCCGCTGGTTAACAGAGAACGAAGATTGGGTTTGTTTCGTAAAACAGGGCCTATGTAACTATACAAGCAACTCTCTTACGCCCAGAGCAACACATTCACCTGATCTTAAGCCTTGCGCTTAAGATTTAGTTCAAAAGCGTTAAAACCTGGGAAACACCGCCGCAGCTCACCTCAACCCCTGGCGTCAGGCGCGTATGATGGCCGCGCCGCGCCCCACGACGGTCTTCATCCGCGCCGAGCAAACGCGAGGCGGGATCGTAAAACGACCTTTCAGCGTGTTGCAATCCCGGATAAGCGCGAGGCGCCTTCCGGGAGTGTGGGAGTCACAGCTTGTCGGCTTGGAACGTGTCGCAGTCGGACATGGAGCCGCTGTCGTAGCCCCTCTTGAACCAGCGCACGCGTTGCTCCGACGATCCATGCGTGAAGGAATCCGGGACCGCGTACCCTCTCGTGCTCTTCTGGATGGCGTCGTCGCCGATGGCCGAAGCCGCGCGCAAGGCCGATTCGATATCGCCAGGCTCCAGGATCTTGTTGATGCGGTCGGTATTCTTCGCCCAGACGCCGGCGTAGCAATCAGCCTGAAGCTCAACCCGCACCTGGATCGCGTTGCGTTCAGGCTCCGAGGCCGCCGCCTGCAACCGCTGGACGGCATTGAGGCGGCCCTGCAAGTTTTGAACATGATGGCCAACTTCATGGGCGATCACATAGGCCTGCGCGAACTCGCCCGGCGCTTTAAAGCGGCGTTTCAAGAGCTCGTAAAAGGAGAGATCCACGTAGATCTTCCGGTTTACGGGGCAGTAAAACGGCCCCATCTGTGAACTTGCTTGGCCACAACCCGACTGGATGCTGTCCCGGAAAAGCACAAGCTTTGGATTGGTGTAGCGCTGGCCGTTGTCGGCGAAGATTTTGCTCCAGGTGTCCTCGGTGTCTGCGAGCACGACCGAGACGAATTTCTTCATGCTGTCGTCTTCGGCGCTGATAGTCCGCTCCCTGGGGTCGCTTGGAAGCTGAATTGGCGCCCGCCCGGCATTTCCTCGCCGCCGCCGCTTAGAATGACCCGCGGGTCAACGCCGAGAAGCAGCGCGATCCCCGCGATGATGATGAGGCCGATGATGCCGACCCCACCGCCGCCCTGGCCCATCGGGATCGGGAATCCGCCGCCGCCCGGAAAGGGAAATCCGCCGCCGCCGCCATCATCATTCGCTCCGCCTTCGTCCTGGCGGTCTTCCACGTTCTCGCTTTCGCGCCGACCTTGCCATCTCATGGGAATGCCTCACATCTTCACAGGAAATGCGCTCGGGCGGAGCGCGAGGAGCGTGTGCGCCCGGCGGGAAGTCCTGACCCATTTGCTGCGGGCGTAGACAGGACTTCCAGCGGACAGGGCGTAACAATTTGATTTTAGTATAGCTTATCGGAGGCAAGTTCGCTTGATAGCGCGCGGCTAACGGGGAGCGATCTTCCCACCGGCTGTACCGAGGATGGACGGCGCCATCGAAGACGCCATTCCGCAACGACATAATACCCGCGCTTAAGCTCGATGTCCCGCGGCTCGTAGCCTCGGCCGCCCATCTGTAGGCGATGCTTTCCAGACTGCGGCGGAATGTTCCTGCAACGGTGCTTTTCTAAAAATGTTAGCAGTTCTAAAATTGTTAGCAGTTTCGCCGATACGGATAAACTGCTTGCTAATTATAGAAAATCGGTGTCTCTTTTGAAACTGGCATGGTTAGTTGCATCCATGTTTGGATAGACTAACGGCTTATGCGGAGTTTGCCAACCGCGGCGGACTGTGGATGCAAACATCACCGTTTTTATGACGTACCATTATTAGGAGCAAGTACTCAACCCAACTATGAGGCTATTAAAATAGACTTGACGCACTGTCAAGTAAACTAAAAAGCGCAGGTGAAAGCAGATGATATCGAACTTCCGGATGCTCTTGGAGAAGCCGAAGCATAGGCGCTTGCGTCAGCGACTGTACTTCTCTTTTTTTTCGGAAGTTGATAAGCTTTTCATTAAAGAGAGGCAGCTAAACCTATGCGGTTTGCTATTTAGGAGCGCGGGAGAATGAGTTCGTCACAAGCTGAACGCTTGCGAGCGATGATCGAGGAGGACATTCTCTCATTCAAGCTGAAGCCCGGCGACAGGCTGGATGAATGCAGGCTTGCCGAAATGTACGGCACGTCGCGAACCCCGGTGCGGGAAGCTCTGCGTCAGCTGTCTTCCAACGGATTGATCGAACTCAGGCCGCACAGGGGCGCCATCGTCGCCAAACTCAGCATCAGGGAACTCATCGATCTGCTCGAGGTCATGGCCGAACTCGAGGGGGCCTGCGGGCGCCTCGCCGCCAAAGCCTGCCTGAATAGCGATGTGGACACGATCGTCGCGGCGCAGGAAGTTTGTCGCAAATCCGCCGAGTCGCGCGACGCGCCAAGCTATCAGAAGGCCAACGAAAAGTTTCACGAGGCCATCTACACGGCAAGCCGTAACGATTGTCTCATCAAATTGACGCTCGGCATTCGCAATCGCGTCGCCGCCTATCGGAGGTTGCGGCTTGAGCAGGTGAGCCGGCTCAAATTCTCCGTGGCGGAGCATGACCAAATCGTGCACGCGATTCGGGAAAGCCTTCCTGAAGAAGCCGACCGTCTGCTTCAATTGCACATCTTAAATCTCGGCGGCGAGCTTCGGCGCATGTTCTCCGTCATATCTGAAACCGATTGGCCTGAGGCACCTGTGCCGTCGCGGGGCAAACGCGGCTCGGAAATGGCGGCTGCGGATAACGCCCCCCTCGATTAGGATGGCCGAAGAGCGCCCCTTCGGCGCCCTGAAAGGCGGCGAACAGAGGCGCCTTTGCCTATCGGCGTGCTCGGCGCGGAAAATCGTGTTGTGAACGGGCACATGATTTTTGTGAAAACGTTGGCGAATTTCATCCCAAGATCATGACCGGGCGTGACCCACGCCTGTCCGGCACAGTTTATGCTTGAAAGGGCGCACGGCATTGATTCTACTCGTTTCCAGCTGTTTCCGAGGCATCTGGATACGAAAAGGAGCAAGGCCGTGCGGCGTCAGACTATCGTTCTTCACGAGATCATCAAATACATTCCGTGGGGGATCCATGACCGCCTTGTTCGCGAGCATGGCGGCGATGCGCGCAGCTTTAGCGACAGAGCGCATTTGACCTCCTTGCTTTATGGACAATTCGCCGCCGTCCAGAGCCTGCGCGAGATCGAAACGGGGCTGCGCAGCCATGGCGGCAAGCTTTATCATCTTGGGGGCGCTCGACGCTGGCGGAGGCCAATGCGTCGCGTCCGGTCGCGGTCTTCAGCGGGCTGCTTTCGGAGTTGATGAAGCAAATGCAGCGGGGATTCCGGCGCAAGGTCAGCGATTGCCTTCGTTTGGTCGACGCCACTTCGCTGCGCCTCACGAGTTTCAGCCGCCATTGGGCCACGTTTTCGGCGGGCGTATGCGGCGCCAAGGCGCACATCGTCTACGATCCCGACGCCGCGCAGCCCCTTTATCTTCAGATCACCAAGGCCAACGTCAACGATATCACCGCCGCCAAGGCCATGCCGGTCGAGCCAGGCGCCACCTATGTTTTCGATCTTGGCTATTACGATTATAGTTGGTGGGCGGGCCTGCATCAGGCCGGCTGCCGCATCGTGACGCGGCTCAAGGCCAATACGCCTTTCGAGGCCGCCGAAGAGCGAGCGGTCCCGGCGGATGGCGCCATCCTCAGCGACCGGACAGGATATCTCCCCAGACGGCTGGCCGGCTCGCGCAAAAATCCGCTGCCGGACCTTGTGCGCGAAGTGCAGGTGAGGATCGAAACGGGCAAGGTTTTGCGTCTGTTCACCAACGATCTGAAAGCAAGCGCTCAGGACATCGCGGACTTGTACAAACGCCGATGGGAGATCGAGCTGTTCTTCCGCTGGATAAAACAGACGTTGAAAATCAAGCACTTCCTCGGAGCTTCGGAGAACGCCGTGCGCATTCAGGTTACGGTGGCGCTTATTGCTTTCATGCTTCTGCGCCTTGCTCATGAGGCCAACAAAATTGTCGAAAGTCCGCTCGCCTTCGCCAGGCTCATCCGCGCCAACCTCATGCAACGAAGAACGATCCGCGATCTGCTCCAGACGGCGCCTCCGCGAAAACAGCAGCAACACCCCCTTCTCGATCTCTGGCCGGACTGTGCAGGGAGGGTGGCGTGAGAAGGCAAAAATCATGCCGGACAGGCGTGGGCGTGACCCGGCCATCCAGTCGCTAAACTCTGGATGACCGCCTCAAGGCCGGCCATGCGATGGAATGAGCGGAAACGCCGGAGTCATCAAGGTCCGGGATAACGCTGCCGGGCGATCCGTTGCGCGCCCGGGAAAACCTGCTTCAATGACGTTCATCCGACCAGCCTGAACGGCGCTCTTGCCGGCGCGCGAACCGAAGAGCAGAATTTAGCCATGCAAGATCGCTTTCAACGCTACGCCATCTATTGGACGCCGGCCCCTAAGACGGCGATGGCGACATTCGGGGCGCTCTGGTTCGGCGGTTTCGAGCCATTCGGTCTTGCTCCGGATCTTATCGCGCGGGCGATAAAGGCCCCCGCCGGCTACGGCCTCCATGCCACCCTCAAGGCGCCTTTCCGGCTCAAGGACGGCATCTCGCCCCAGGCCCTTTGCGATGCGCTCGACAGCTTTTGCGCCAACAGGCGAGCCCCGTCCGCGAGCAGGCTGATCCTTGGCCATTACCAGCGCTACCTAACCTTGATGCTCAGCGGAAACGAGGCCGACATTGACTGGCTGGCGGCTGAATGCGTCACGCATTTCGATCGTTTTCGCGCGCCGCTGGATCAGGCGGACTTGACGCGCCGCGAGTTGGACGACCTTACGCCCGAGGAAGAGGCGTTTTTGGCGGATTTCGGCTATCCTTATGTGCTCAGCGCGTTTCGCTTTCACATCTCGCTTGCCGGGCCGCTTGAAAGCGCCGAACTGGACAAGGTCGCCAGCGCGCTTGAGCCACATCTTACGCCCTTCATGACCGAACCATTTGAGATCAGGGATTTATCGCTCCTGGGCGAGCCTCGAAGCGGGGGCGTTTTCGAAGTGATCCACCGGCGCGGATTCGGCTGCTGAGCCATTGCTCAGACTGATGAAACGGTCGGGAAACTTCATGACGGGGGAGAACGCTCGGCCTGCAGGCGCTCTGCCCTTTACGATCCCGCCGCGTCGCCTGCTGCGGCCGGCGAGGACCAATAGCCTTTCAATTCGTCGAACGGTCGCGGCTGGCTCGGCATCAAGATGCCGGGCGAGAAGGTTGCGGTCTCCATTTTGCCAAAGAACCATTGGCAGGTGATCACTGTGGATCCCACAAGATTGGTGCTCACCTGGATGACGGTCATTGGCGGCCCGCCCGACTTGAGTTCGACGACATCGCCAACCTTGAAGCTCATGAAAGTCCTCGAGCCGGCTCTAATCGCCCAAACAAAGCGTTTTGGACATGTCCAGAGATCTCATGCGCCATAATGCCGGAAGGGCGTAAACCCTATCCGGAATCTTTACAAGCGCTGCTTGCCCTCGCTTGGCCGAGACGACGAAAAGGCGAGCGGCGCTCGCCTTTGGTCCGTTTCGCGAAGTTCGCTTAGCGGCCGCGGCTTTGGACAATCGATGATTTGCCGCGACGCGCTGCAAGCCGGGCGCGACGCCCCTTACGCAATTTGATCGATGGGTTTGCCGGCAAAGCGGACAGCCGTATGAGTTCTGTTTGCGTCGTCACGGCTTCCTCTGGCTTCTTCTCGACCTCCAAAGGCGCTGGCGCGGCGGCGACGTCTCGTTCACCCTGCAGGCGGTGCCACAACCAGCGTAGCGCGCCGCCTCTGACATCATGTTCCGCGATGAAGGCGATGACCCGAGGCAGCACTTCCTGCCTGTAGCGCGAGCCGTTGAAAATGCCGTAGTGGCCAACGCCCGGTTGCGTGTAATGCAGCTTTTTGGAGCGCGGCAGATTTGTAGTGAGATGCAGCGCGGCCTCCGTTTGGCCGGCGCCGGTAATGTCGTCTTTTTCGCCTTCGACCGTCATAAGGGCGACGTGGCGAATGGACTTGAGGTCGATCAACTCCCCGCGATGGTGCATCTCGCCCTTCGGAAGCTGATGCTTTATGAAAACCTGATCGATTGTTTGCAGGTAATATTCCGCCGCGAGATCCATAACCGCTAGATATTCGTCGTAGAAATCCTTGTGCTTCTCGACAGAGTCGCCGTCGCCACGCACCAGATTCACGAACAGATCCTTGTGCGCATTCATGTGGCGATCGAGGTTCATCGCCATGAAGCCGGTAAGTTGCAGGAAGCCTGGATAGACGAGACGCCCATGCCCGCGGTTCGGCCAGGGAACCGAGGTGATGACATTCTGGCGGAACCAGTTTATGCCTTTTTCCTCTGCGAGTTTGTTGACCGCGGTCGGACTCATGCGCGTGTCAATCGGGCTTCCCTTGAGGGTGACGGTTCTTGGAACGAAAGGATGGTTGTGCGCCTCCATGAGGGCGACAGCCGACAAGACTGGGACCCCCGGCTGACAGACCCCAAGGACGTGCACATCGCCCTGGAACTGTTCGATCATGCCGATCACATAGTCGATGTAATCATCAAGCGTGAAGGTAGCCTCGCGTAGAGGGATCAGGCGGGCGTCGTGCCAATCGGTGATGTACACGTCCGTATAGGGGAGCATGGCTTCGACCGTTCCCCTAAGGAGCGTGGCATAATGTCCCGACAAGGGCGCCACCATCAGGACGCGGGGCTCGCTCGGCGCGCCCGCCGGCATCTCCTTCTTGAAATGGATGAGATCGCAGAACGGCTTGCGCCACACAATCTCCTCGGAGACGTCGATCCGTTTGCCTTTAACGGTCGTGGCTTTGACGTTGAACCCGGGCTTTTTGTAACGGCGGGTTGTCCGCTCCATTAATTCCGCCGCTGCCGCCGCGTTTCGTCCGACATTCGTGTAAGAAAGTGGATTGAAAGGGTTTCTAAGCATAAGCCGGGTTGAGTTCGCCGCCGCTCTCGCCGGCGAAATTGCTGCATGGCTCAGTTCATAAAGGTGATAGAGCACGTGATCTCCTTCTTAGAGCGATCGCCCGACCTACTCAGCGTAACCCAAGAAACGCCGTAAAAAAAGCAACGTAACCGTCTGTTGATTTCGGCCAGACCTTGAAGCTGACATGCAGAACGTTTGTTGCAAATTAATCTTTCGTTGAGCTTAAGCCCTATCCGATCCGTTGTCAGCCGCAATTTGCTTCCTGATCACAGCGAGCATCGATTCTGGCGGCGTATTGAAGGAGAAGTGGGTGCGATATTTGCCCGCGCCGTCCATTAAATACACGAAGGCGGAATGATCGACGGCATAGTCGTCGCCACCCTTGTCGCCAGCCTTGCGATAATATACGCGGTAAGCCTTCGCTGCGGCGGCCACTTCGTTTGGATCCCCGGTCAGCCCGGCTATGCGGGGATCGAAGTTATTCATGTAGGCGGCGAGCGTTTCCGGCGTGTCGCGCTTGGGATCGACCGAGATGAAAATCGGGGCCACCTTGTCGGCTTCGGGGCCAAGCTTCTCCATAACCGTCGAAATGGTTTGCAGTTCAGTCGGACATACGTCCGGACAGTGGGCGTAACCGAAAAAGACAAGCATCAGCTTCCCGCGAAAATCGCTGTCCACAACGCGCTTGCCGTTTGTGCCGATGAGCGAGAACGGACCGCCGATGAGGGGGGGGCCCTCGCTCTCCACCCTTTCGGGCGCATTCACGGCCATGTAAGCGCCTGCGAAACCCGCGACAAAAAGGATGAGCGTGATAAAAACCGCAGCAGCCGTCTTCATGCCTGTCGCCTTTCGGAATGCCGTTGATTTTGCGTGCGCTTTGGGTGAAGACGTGGTCTTTAGCAAACGTCACGTCAATGAGGCATGGCGAGCCTAGCGCAAGGCGCGTTTCTTTTACTGCGGCGCGTCTCAGCGCTTCAAGTTTTCGCCAAATCCAGGTGCGCCCCATGTTCAACCCATATTTTTCGCAGGCGAGCCGCCTGCGGCTGCGAACGACGATCCGGCTCAGATGGTTCGCCGTGGCAGGCCAGACGGCGACCATTCTGACCCTCTATTACGGGTTCAAGTTTCCCGTGCCGCTCGCGCTTTGCCTCGCCGTCAGCCTTTTGTCCGCGGGCCTGAACACGGTGCTGAGCATCGCTTTTCCGCGCTCGCAGCTTCTGTCGAGCCAACTCGCGATCACGCTTCTCAGCTACGACGTGCTGCAATTATCGGCGCTCCTGTTCCTGACGGGCGGCCTCGAAAACCCGTTCACCTTCCTGCTCATCTTCCCTGTCGCCGTGTCGGCCTCGACCCAGCGGCTCGCGGTGACCGCCATGCTTGCAGGCTTCACCGTGGTGCTCGCCACGATCCTCGCGCGCTTCCATTTGCCCCTGCCCTGGACCGATACCCAGCCGCCGGTTTTGCCGATGAATTACATGCTCGGGCTTTGGTCCGCCCTTGTGTCGTGCATCGTGTTCATCGCCTTCTACGCCTGGCGCATCGAGCAGGAGGCGCGACAGATGGCGCAGGCGCTTTCCGCCGCCGAGCTTGTTCTGGCGCGGGAGCAACGGCTGACCGCGCTCGACGGTCTTGCCGCAGCCGCCGCGCATCAACTCGGCACGCCCCTCTCGACGATTGCGCTCGTCGCCAAGGAACTGGAAAGGGAAATCCCGAAGGATAGCCCCACGCGCGACGACATTCTCCTCCTGCAGACGCAAACGGCGCGCTGCCGCGATATTCTAAGCCAGCTTTCGAAAAGCGGCCGCGAGGGCGAGGAGGACATCATCTTCTCGAAAATGCGGCTGCGTCACCTTATCGAGGAGATCGTCGCCCCTTTGAGGACACCCGGCGTCGAGATCGACGTTTTCCTTGCCGACGGCTCGCCTTCAAGCAAGCCTGCTGCCGAACCCGTCATCACCCGCAATCCCGGCCTGATGCACAGTCTCGTCAATCTGGTCGAGAACGCCGTCGAGTTCGCGAGCGAGCGCGTGACCATCGACGCCATCTACGATAACAATAAGATCTTGATCCGCATAGGAGATGATGGGCCGGGCTTTCACCCCAACGTCATCAACCTGCTCGGCGAGCCGTATGTGACAAATCGTCCGAGAGCGGAAGGAGACCGCGAGGAAAGCGGCATGGGGCTTGGATTCTTTATTGCCAAGACTCTGCTTGAACGCTCTGGCGCTTCCATCCAGATCGCAAATAGGGTATTGCCTGATACTGGAGCACTTGTTGAAATTTCCTGGCCTCGCGACCGTCTCGAGGCTTCATCTTAAAATGAAAAACATTCAGAGATCGCAGCATAAATTTTGTGCGCTCCAGATTTGTGTCGTATACTGCGACACTATGTAGGGTGTGACAAAAAGGTTAATGCAGCAAATGGCGACGCTCGCAGCCCCAGAATCCCGGCCAGATAATTCCCTCCTCATCGTGGATGATGATAAGCCGTTTCTTTCACGGCTCGCCAAGGCGATGGAGGCTCGCGGTTACAGCGTCCGCACGGCCGAAACGCTTGAGGCGGGCAAGCAGGCGATCCGGGAACTTCCGCCAGCCTACGCGGTCGTCGATATGCGCCTCGAAGACGGCAACGGCCTCGACGTCATCCGCCTGCTGCGCGAAACAAGGCCGGACTGTCGCGCCCTTGTCCTGACCGGCTACGGAAACATCGCAACGGCCGTCAACGCAGTGAAGCTCGGCGCAGTTGACTATCTCTCGAAGCCAGCGGACGCCGAAGACATCCTCGCCGCGCTGACCGCTTCCGGCGAAGCGAAGCCGAAGCCGCCGGAGAACCCCATGTCGGCCGATCGCGTCCGCTGGGAGCATATCCAGCGGGTCTACGAACTCTGCAATCGCAATGTCTCCGAGACAGCCCGCAGGCTGCATATGCATCGCCGCACCCTGCAACGCATCCTGGCCAAGCGCGCCCCGAAGTAACGCCTGGACAGGTTTCTAATCGGCGATCCCATCAAAATCTTTGGTTGCGGATTATCTGAGATAAAAGCGTGCCGATCAGCGCTTCTCGAATCGCTGCATAATTTCTGGTGCGTCGGCATCACCAAGAGCTGCGGCTTGCTGATACCAAGCTAGCGCCGTCCTCAAGTTCTTTTTTACCAAGTATCCTCGCTCGTATAGCCAACCTAACCGCAGGCAAGCCTTTGAAGATCCTAGTTTTGCTGCCTTTTCTAGATTTGATACTGCTTGCGTAAGCTCTATCCGCTCTGCTGTTCGCAATGTTTCGATCAAGTCAGGTGGCATTTTGGGTGGAGTTAATAAATAATTAGGATTATGCAGAAGATCAAACTTCAATTCGGTCACTTCGAAAGCTTCGATGGCTCTTCTGTAGAAATTGTCCGATAATTTTTGGTTGATCTGTTCTTCGAACCCGCGGATTATAAGCTGATTATCTGAAACTGTATATTTTCCTGAATCTGTAAGCTTTTTGATGGCAACTAATAATTTTCCGCGATTTTCAACCGACTCGCAGTGCAACGTATTGTAAGGCATCGGAATAGATGCAAAATCCAATCCAGGTGCACAAACGGTAATAAGTTTTCCGCATCCTCGCGCAAATGCTGCTTCGGCTTGCACCCACGTCGACCGTACCGAATGTTGTGTCCATATCACAACAACAGCTTTTGCTCCTTCAATCTTCTTCTTTATGAGTACGGAAAACTCATCTCCTGGTAAGAGGCTCGTGCCCCACCAAGTCGTCAAACCATGAGCTTCGAGAAAAGATGACAACAACTCTGTACATGAAGCATCGGGTTTTGAATATGAGATAAACACGTCAGTCATACAGGCTCGCTATTCGAAATTCGGTATCGAAATCATAACTCGGTTTACTAGCTCGCCTCCCTGAACCGCTCCGCCGCCTGCAAATCCACCGACACGAGCTGGCTGATGCCCTTCTCCTGCATGGTCACGCCGAACAGGCGGTTCATGCGGCTCATGGTCATCGGGTGGTGGGTGATGACGAGGAAGCGCGTCTCGGTCGAACGCGACATCTCGTCCATCATGGTGCAGAAGCGGTCGACGTTGGCGTCGTCGAGGGGCGCGTCCACCTCGTCGAGCACGCAGATCGGCGAAGGGTTTGTGAGGAACACCGCAAAAATGAGCGCCAGCGTGATCAAAGCCTTCTCGCCGCCGGACAGCAGCGACAGCACTTGTGTCTTCTTGCCGGGCGGGCGGCTGTAGATTTCGAGACCGCTTTCCAGCGGGTCGTCGCTTTCGATCAGCTGAAGGCTCGCCTCGCCGCCCGCGAAGAGTATCTTGAACAGCCGCTCGAAATGCGCCTGCACGATGTCGAAGGCGTCGAGCAGCCGCTTGCGGCCTTCCTTGTTCAGGTTTGCGATGCCGGTGCGCAGCTTGGCGATGGCCTCCTGCAGATCGGAGCGCTCTTTTTCCATTCCGTCAAACTCGCCGCCGAGTTGGGCCGCTTCTTCCTCCGCGCGCAGGTTCACGCCGCCCAGCCGCTCGCGCTCGGCCTTCAACTTCACGATGGTCTGCTCGATGTCGTGCGTGGCCGGCAAATCGGCCGCGTCCGCAAGCCCAACGCTTTGCAAAAGCTCGCCCGGCTGGCACTCGAAATTGTCGCGGATCGTGGTTGCGTATTCGGTGCGGCGCTCGCGGGCGCCTTCCAGCCGCGCCTCGATCCGCGCCCGAACCTCGCGGGACGACGATAGGCCGCCTTGCGCCTCGCGCAGGGCCTTGTCGGCCTCGCGCAGCGCATTCGTCGAACTCGGCGAGCTTGTCGGCCGCCGCTTTGCGCGCCTCTTCGGCCTGCCCGATCTGGTTCAAGATCTTGGCGCGCCGCTCCGCGATCTTCGCCGGAAGGTCTGCGAGCGATAAAAGCTCGCTCTTGATGCCGCCCAAGCGCTCGTCGAGGCTCGCCATTTGCGCGCTCGCGCTCTTTGTGCGCTGCAGCCAGCGAATGCGTTCTTCGTTGATGGATTTAAGCCGGAACTGCCGCCCGCGAATGTCGCGGTCGATGCCGTCCAGCGCCCCTTTCGCCTCGGTATAGGCGTTGCGGCGAGCGCCCGCCTGCCTCTTCAGCTTTTCAAGCTCGTCTTCGGCGTGATCGATGGGCTGCGCGAATTCAAGCCGTTCTTCGGCGTTCTCGCGTGCCGCCTCGGCCTCTTCGCGCGCATAGGCCGCCCGCTCGCGCGCCTCTTCGAGGCTTTGCAGCTTGTTCGCCTGCTCCATCGCGGCGCGCTCGGCCTGGGAGAACGATGCGCGCTTCTGAGCCAGTGCCGATTGTGCGGCGCGCGCGGCGTCGCGAAGGCGCTTCTCGGCGGACAGCGCTTCGGCGGCGGCGGTTTGCGCGGCGTTGCGCTCGGCGTCCGCGCGGTCTGCGGCTTCCCGGAAGTCGTCGAGCTGGGCTTCGAGGCCGGTCAGCCGGTTGCGCTCGGCAAGACGGCGAGCGGCGGCGCTTGGCGCATTCGCGGCCGAGACGAACCCGTCCCAGCGCCACAGATCGCCCTCTTTGGTGACAAGCCGTTGCCCGGCGCAAAGGCGCTCCTTGAACCGGTCGCCATCCTCCCTGGAGGCGACAACGCCGACCTGGGCGAGCCTGCGCGACAGTTCGATCGGTCCGCGCACATAGGCGGAAAGCGGCTCGGCGCCTTCCGGCAGGGTCTGGTCGCCCGGCACGACGCGGATCAAGGTCCAGCGCGTCGGCGCGTCCTGGTGGGCGGTCACGTCGAGATCGTCGCCAAGCGCGGCGCCGAGCGCAATCTCGGAGCCGGGAGCGACCGTGATCTGATCGACGATGGGTTTGAACCGCCCGGCTTCGGCGGGCTTCAACAGCTTGATGAGGGTCGCCACCTCGGTTTCGAGGCTTTTCGCCTTGAGGCCCGCGGCCTGCGCGGCGTCGCGCGTATCCTTCTCCCGCGCCCGCGAATGCGCGACCGCTTCCTCCGCCGCGATGATCTCACCTTCCAGCGTTTCGAGCTGGTCTTCGAGCATCGCCACGTCTTCGCGAAGGGACTCGACCGGCGAGGACGCGGCGTTCCTGGCTCTTAGCTCCGCGACCTGCCGTCCGATTTCGGCTTCCTGGGCGCCGAACCGGCTCGCGCGTGAGGCGTGCTCCGAGACTTGGCTTTCGAGCTGGCGGCGCTCGGCGCGAAGCTCGGCGACTTTCGCCGTAAGGGCCGAAACCGCAGCTTCCGCGTCATTCAGCGCGGCAAGCGCGACCTCCGCGCGCTCGGAAGCCTCCTCGCGCGCCTCGGAGCCATCGCCCTGTTCCCTGATGGCCTCTTCCTCGCGGTCGAACCGGGCGAGAAGCTCGCGCGCTTCGGCGATCGCGGCGTCTTCGCGCTCGGCGTCCTGCTGGATCTGGTTGTAGCGCGCCTTGAGTTCCGCTTCCCGCTCCTTGGCGCGGGTTTCCTCGCGGTCGAGCGTGTCGCGCTCCACCTGGATGCGGTGCAGCACCGCCGCGCGGGTCGCCTCCTCGTCGCGGAGCGGCTGAAGGGCGTCCGCCGCCTCGGCCTGCATGCGCAGCGCGGCCGCTTCGGCTTGGGTGAACTGGCCAACCGCGCGCATCGCCTCAAGAAGCTGCGTCTCCTCCGATTGAACGGCGGCGTTAGCTGCGATGTAATGCTGATGATGCTGGATCGCTTCGAGCTTGCGAAGCTCCGTGGTCAATTCCTTGTATTTCTGCGCCTGACGAGCCTGCCGCCGCAAGCTGGCGAGCTGCGTGCCGAGTTGGCCCATCACGTCCTTCAGCCGTTCGAGATTGGCTTCGGCGGCCTTGAGGCGCAACTCGGCCTCGTGGCGGCGGCTGTAGAGCCCCGCGATGCCGGCGGCGTCCTCCAGGATGCGGCGGCGCTCCTGCGGCTTCGCGTTTATGAGCTGGCCGATCGTCCCCTGCTGGACGAGCGCCTGGCTTCTTGAGCCGGTCGCGGCGTCGGCGAACAGGATTTGCACGTCCTTGGCGCGCACTTCCTTGCCGTTCACCTTGTAGATGGAGCCGGCCTCACGCTGGATGCGTCGGGAAATCTCCAGCACGTCGGCGTCGTTGAAGGCGGCAGGCGCGGTGCGCTTCGAATTGTCGATGGCGACCATCACCTCGGCCATGTTGCGGGCCGGGCGCTTGTCGGTGCCTGCGAAGATGACGTCGTCCATGGCCGACGCGCGCATGTTTTTGAAGGACGTTTCGCCCATCACCCAGCGCAGCGCTTCGAGGAGATTGGATTTTCCGCAGCCGTTCGGGCCAACGACGCCGGTGAGGCCGGGGCCGATCAAAAGCTCAGTCGGCTCCACAAAGGATTTGAAGCCAAGCAGCCTCAGCCGTGTGATTTGCAACGGAACCTCTTCATGAACATCCCTTCCCAGGCTCAAGCGAGTTCGGACTCGTGGGCAAGCGCCGGTTTGAGGTTGTCGACACCTAATTTGGGGAGGCGCTTCCCGCAAGCGCTAAAGGCGAACTTCCGGCCGCAAGTTGGCGCGCCCATCTGGAGCTCTCGCTTAACATCCGGTAAAAATTGGTTTTGTTTCGTAAAAGGGCCTATAAGTAAGCATATAAGTATCTACAGAACCAACAGTTTGTAGAAATTGCTTATTTTTGCCGTTTATTGAGACAAAGTTACACAAACCCGATGGTTGAGTGAATGCATAAGCGTGAGGTGAGCGCGATTTTGGCGGCGCAGCGGTGCTGCTGCCTGAGTGAAGTTCTTCTCTGACTGCGCGCGATAGCAAGGCGCGTCTTATCCTGAACGGCCTGCAACAGGCCGTTGGCAGAAATGGCGGGTCTCGATAAATGCGTAAGCGGCGATGCTCGCTGTCGGATCTCACAGCGGGCATTTCGCGGGAGCGTCAGCGTCGGCCTGACGGACTATGTTTCAACTTACATATAGACTTTATAACTGCCGGTCTGATCTGCAAGCGAGGCGAGTTGTCGGGCGCCGTCTTGTCTTCCGGCATGCTATGGTGCGCGAAACCGCTCAAAGCACCGTCTCAGAACTTCGTTTGCAATCGCAACGCGGCGTAAACCGCCTGCGACTTGGCCGGATCCCAAGGATCGATCACTTGCAGATCGGCGGAAAGGCGCAGCCACGGCGTGATCGCGAAGTTATAGAAAGCCTCCAGCCCGGACTTATCGCGTCTGGAGACGCCAAGCGCAGCCAGCCCATCAAGCAAAGGTTCGCTGAAGCCATATTGGAAGAAGCCGAAGCCCCAGCGGTCGTCCTCGCGGCCATCCATGAGATTGTTGCCCGCAAGCCCTGCCAGCGCGCTCCATTTGACTGGATTGGGGTTGCCGTCGCTCAGGGTCGCCAGCGCGAACAGGCCCCAGCCGACCGCCGGATTTGCATCGCTCTGGACAAGGTTCTGCTGAACCGCGTAGGAGCTGAACCAATATCCTTGCTTGAGGCTCACCGAACTGGTGAGTGGAGGCGGCCGCAGGCCGGCGATGGTGTCGAGATCGATGCCGTACGCGTCGCTGTAGGCGCCACGCACGGTCTGGAAGCCACGGAGGCCGAAGAATTCGGTGGGGACAGTCAGCGAAGCGCCCCACGCCCGGCCCTTCTCGAAGGGATGCTCGATGACTGCCGGATCTATGGCGCTGCGTGGATCGAGGATGGCGAGCGTAAGGATCGCCGGCGCGGTCTTGAAGGTCACCGCCCCGCCAAGGGTGTACGGCGCAGAGATGACAACCCTGTCGCCGAGCGCTCCTCTGGCGGCGGTGTAGCCCACGCCGGTCGATGGCAGCGCGAACGCTCTGTTCATGAAAGTGTCGATGCCGCCGCCGCCCACAAGCGGAGTTTGGGATGCGAGCGTCATCATGTTGAACTTGCCGGCGCTGACGGAAACGTGTTCGCCAAAATCCTGCGTGACGCTGAGCGAAAGGGCCTGCTGGTAACCGTCTCCTGACAAATAGGCCAGCGCCGTGTTGACCGGGATGAGCGCGAAATCCTTCCGGTTCAGGTTTTCGCCGAGATAATGCTCGTATTGCATGTTGACATGGAAACCGGGCCATAGGCCGAGCTTCTCTGGATCGATCTTCAAAAACGCGTCGACCTTGCCGCCATAGAACCATGCCTTGGTGGCGTCGCCCTCGGTTTGCCCCTGATAAAATTGAGTGACCCAAATATTGCTGCTGACGCCCAGCGACCGGAGCTGTTCTTTCGGACTGCCGGAATAATCAAGAAGCGCGGGCCGCGTCGTTAATTCCTGCAAGCTCCGAGCATCGTCTATTTCGCCGCCAAGGGCGAAGCCAGCTGGCGCAAACAGGAGATGGGCCAGTAGGATTCCGCCTGTTATGCGTCCGCGCATCGATATCTCCTGATGGAGACTGCTTCCCCCGACGCGCTACAATTATTAGGTGCGCTGTCACTTAATCCGTGTTCGCATTGAGACAAAAGCAACTGCAGCGTGCCGCACCATATTCACGCCAAGAGTTACCGATTAAACACACTCTTGACCGGACGCTTTGGTTTGGCTGTTTCAAGTTTTACCGGAACCGCTAAGCGACCCGAATGAGATTCGGATTGAATTGCCGTCCCCAAAGATCATAATCCGGTCCAAGGGCGCTTACCGGACACCCATTCGAGGACGTCGCAAAATGGATGAGAGAAGGGAACAGCTTCGCTCGATTGCTCAAGGCGCGGCCGCGAAGGTGAACAAAAAGCTCGGCGATGTCTGGTGGTTCTTCATGCTGCGCGGAGTTCTCGCAGCAATACTCGGGATTTGCGCCCTCTTCTGGCCGAGCCGTAGCCTCGCGATCTTGATAACGCTGGTGGGTGTTTTCATTCTGGCGGACGGCGTCACTGGTCTCGTAGGAGCACTTCGTAATTGGGCCGGCAGCGAAACTCTTCTGCAGCCGGTCGCAAGCCTTGTCATCGGCCCGGTGCTTTTGTTCTGGCCGGGAGCCACCCTTGGACTGCTCCTGGTTGTTTTCGGCGCCTGGGCGTGGGTATTTGGCGTGAGCCAGATCCTGGAGTCGCGAAAGATTCCCAAGGGAAGTGAAGACCGCGCTACAGCTTTATATCTCGGCGGAATCGCTTCCGCGATTGGGATCATCCTCATGGTCTGGCCCGCAACAGGTGTGGTCGCGATCTCCTGGGTCATCGCCATCGCCGCATTTCTCGTTGCCGCTTTGTTGTTCTTCCTTGCGCACCGGACGAAACGGCTCAACAACCGTTTAGAAGCAGCCCGCGCAAGACGTACAGCTTAAGCAGGTTTACCTTCCGTCAAACTTCGAGCGTCATTGGCCGCCGCCCCGGCGTCTCCTCGTCTTTCCCCGGGGAGTTTGACCGTCTGACCCTATCGCTTTCCTGCGCTTGATATGGCTGAGGTCCTCGAGTTGCTTCTCTCACAGGCAAGTCGCTTGCCTAGACAGATAGGCCGCGAGGCGCTCAACATCGGCACTCAGCAGAAAACCAACGGTTCACGTTGCAGCCCCATGTCAGAACCGGGTAAGGGGCCGGATTGTTTTGGCCTTGTGGGAGAAGACCGCATTAGGATCCTGAAGCCGCCATGGCGCAGGTGCTATGGCGAGAACAACGGCGCGACCGCAATCGCCCCATAGCTCCCATACGCACTCGCCAAGAGGGATCGCCAGACGCAGATGCGCTGGCGATCCCGGAAGTGCTTGCTTAAACGCACGATGTTCTAAAAGAGAAACTGGGAAACCGAGGCGATACCCCGATTTCATTTCCCTGCGGATTGCGTGGTGAGATACGGCTTCACCGCGTCGGAAAGCGTCTGCAGCGTGATCGAGCCATTCAACATCTTGCCGTTGACGAAGAAGGTTGGCGTTCCCTTCACGCCCTCTTTCTCGCCGCGATCGCGCACAGCGATGACCTTTTTCTGAAGCGCCTCGTTGTCGATGCACTTCTCGAACTCGGCGTCGTTCAGGCCGGCCTGCTTGGCGTACAAGCGCAGAGGCGCCATCGCATCTTCCTTGAAAGCCCAGTCCTCCTGCTTCGAGAAAAGAAGGTCGGTGAAGGCGAAGAACCGGCTGGGATCGACGCAGCGCGCGACCACGGCCCCCGCCAGCGCGGCGGTGTTCAGCGGGAACTCGCGCTCGATGTAGCGCGCCTTGCCCGTGTCAATGTACTCCGACTTGAAGGCGGGCATCACATCCCTATGGAAATGCGCACAGTGCGGGCAGGTCAGCGACGAATATTCCACAACCGTGACGGGGGCGTCGTCCTTGCCGAGGACCATGTCGGGAAGCGCGCTCTCCTGCGGCGCAGGAGCAGCCTCCTTCGCAGGCGCGGCAGCCTCCTTTGCGGGCTCGGCCGACGCAGCCGGGGCCGTCGGATCGGCCGGTGTAGCCGGCTCGGGCGGCACGGCTTGCCCCTCCGCAGCGATGGCGGCCTGAAGACCTATGCGGCTTCCGATCATCGAAAATGGGTTGAAAGCTAAAAGGGCGGCCAAAGCCAGCGCTCCGGGCGCGAGAACGGCGATTTTTCGATTCCTGTGCACAGGCCTCTCCAAGCTAGATTCGTTTGAAGTTGTTGTGGAGCGGCAAAAAGCAATTTTCAAGTCGGCGCGGCAAGAAGAGGGCGATCTTAGCCTGAACATCCACGGGCTTTTACGCCCTGGGCCATGCGCGCGAGCGCAGCGCTCAGGCGGTTTTCGGGCGCGGGCGGCGCATTCTTCGCAGGCGTCGGCTTCGCAACGGTCGCAGGCGATCGCCGCGGCGCCTTCCTCTTCGCGACCGGAGCCTGCACAATCCGCACCCCGGATACGGCCCTGAAGCCGAGCGTCTGGTTGATGCGTTCGATGAGCTGCGGCGTCGAGTACTGCACTTCGAGCGCCCTGCCTGGATCGACCTTCAAGTGAAGCACCGCGGGCGCAGGCCCGCCGGCGGCGCCCGGATCCGGCTGGCCTTTCGACAACTTGTCGGGGCTCGTGAAGCCGGCGAGTTGAGGCCCTGCGATCGCCGACCATTCGCTGGCGAGTTCGGCCAGAACCGTTCCGCCCCGGCTCAGCGTCTTGCCCGCGATGGGCGCTACGAAGCTGCCGACAGCAACGGGACCGCCATATGCGCCGGCCGCTTGCTTTGAAGGGATGCCCTTGCCCTGATTGTGAAAGACCGCCATAGCTTGGCGGATGGCTGATTCGACGCGCGCCAGAAAGACCGATGGGCAGGCTCAACGCGAAATCCAAAAACATGATGCAGAATGGGCACAGCGCTATATGCGTCGCGCCGGCGGATTTTCAGCGCGCGCTTCTTGCCTGGTATGACGGCGCAAGGCGCGACCTGTCCTGGCGGGCGCGGCCCGGCGAGAAGCCCGATCCCTATAAGGTCTGGCTGTCGGAGATCATGCTGCAACAGACGACCGTGAAGGCCGTGATCCCCTATTTCGAACGCTTCATAGAGCGGTGGCCGGATGCGGCGGCGCTGGCGGCGGCCTCGCGCGACGAGGTGCTCGCGGCCTGGGCGGGGCTCGGATATTACTCGCGTGCGCGAAATTTGTACGCCTGCGCGCAAGCCGTGGGAACGCAAGGCTTCCCGGCGAACGAAGCGGCTCTTCGCGCCCTCCCCGGCGTTGGCGCCTATACGGCGGCGGCCATCTCCGCCATCGCCTTCGACGAGCCGGCGGTCGTGGTCGATGGAAATGTCGAGCGCGTGATTTCGCGCCTCTTCGCCGTCGAAAAGCCCTTGCCTGCGGGCAAGCCCGCGATCCGCACGCTGGCTGCGTCGCTGACGCCTTCCGCGCGGCCCGGCGACTACGCGCAAGCCATGATGGACCTCGGCGCAACGGTCTGCACGCCCCGCGCGCCGTCCTGCCTCGTTTGCCCGATCCGCGGGTCTTGCGCCGCCGCCGCTCGTGGCGATGCGGAGCGCTTCCCCCTCAAATCTCCGAAGACCAAAAGGCCGGTTCGCCGCGGCGACGCCTTCGTGATCGTCCGCTCGCATCAAGGCGAACCGCACATCCTCTTGCGGCGGCGAAACGACAAGGGCCTTCTCGGCGGCATGATGGAGGCGCCGTGCTCGGAATGGGTCGCCGATGGGCCCTCCCCTGCCCCGCCAGCGGACGCAAGTTGGAAGGAAGGCCGGATGGTGCGCCACACATTCACGCATTTCCATTTGGAGATGCGTGTGCTCGCCGCCCATCACGAGCGCGTCGGGTCAGCCGCAGAAGCCCTGGGCGGAGAGTGGGCGCCGCTCGCCAAGCTTTCGGCTTTCGCGCTTCCGGCCGTCATGAAGAAGGCTGTTGCTTCGGGGCTGGAAGCGCTCGACCTTAAGCTTCCCGGCCTTATGTAGCAAAAGCACCAAGGAAGCGGAACAATTCGTGTTGACGATCTTCATATCCCGTAAGGTATGGTGCCCAATCAAGGGCGCTTCACTCTAAGCGGTTGAATGAACCTCTGTTCAAGCTTCTTTTTCAAGTTAGCGACCAGCCTAGGGCCTTTGGCGGCACGATCATCACCGCCGTGGTGGTTATAAACTGCCCTCACCTCCTTAAAGCATTCATCTATTATCGCTTCCGTTATACTCTCCACGTTTAAGTCAGCGATATCCCGCGGTTTTGGTTTTGCGATTTTAAGTGTAACGCAAGTGGAATACATCGCCACATAGAATATCAGATTATTTTTCTCTCCGGTTGAGAGAGCATATATATCTAATAAGTCATCCAATCGCCTCATAACTTGAGCACATTTGACGTAGAGTTGGACCGGAATACTCTTAGAAAAGAGAGACGTATATTGATTGTTAGCGACAGTTGTTGGTCTGGCGCGCGCGTCATTTGGCTGCTGCAAATATATCGCTGCTACCGCTTGGGCTAGGTACGGCATTGTTATTATTTTAGAAGATGGTTTATGTTGATTTCTGTAATAGTTTTTTCTTCTATCATAATAGAGGCCAGAAATCTTCAGTGCGTGCTCTATACTTCTGTGAACAGTTTCTGTGGCGTGAAGATAGAGCTTATCTATTCTGGTTTGGCTATTTGTTGCCTTAATTATTTTGTCTATGCTATGAGGATCTGTGCTCTGTATAACGCGAACAAGTATGTTACGTTCATCCCCTCTTTCGTTGTTCTTGAAGTGGTTATAAAGTTTGTAAGATGTCTGCAGCCCATTCACTATCAATGGATCCGTTATTTTTACAATCGTACCCGCCCCTTCTACCTCTGATCCTATGATGGTAACGCCATTATTTAACCACCAGAATTCCTCATGATCCTTACTCGATAAAGTCTCTGCAATTTCTTTATTCACTGTAACTTCGCCTTGATAGTCTCTAACGTTCGATTCAAACATACTGGTTATTATGTTTCCATCCTTTGTAATAAAATTATAAAAGTTTTTAAGCGGGACCAAGCAGATATAGGCGGTTCCGAAGGTTGACGCCCCGGTTGCAACAGAGGCATATAGAGGTAGTTTTTTTGTAGGAGTTCGGTTATAGAGTCCTAATAGACGAGATGCTCCTATAAAGGAAAAAGACACCTGGGCAGCAGAGAAATTTAGCTTGCATTTTTCGCTAAGTAAGTCAGCTCGCTCTTGAACCTTTTTGTCTACGGATTCACCAAGACTCGTATAGAAAAACGATATACTGAGCTTAGCCTTTTTACTAAGCGACATCCTGTATAAGGTATGGAACACATTTACGGCACTTAAAAGACGTTGATTATATAGAGTTTCCAACGTACTATTTTTAGTACCGGTGATTTTTAGGCATTTCTCTGCAAAATCCTCCATTTTCTGCACTGCTATCTCAGAAAATGAAGCTTGGTGCTTTGATTGCAATATTACGATTTCTATATTTACTTCTTGTTCTATAAATTTATCTAGTTCACTGTCTTCTCGAACTAGCCTACGACTGGCAAAAAGATATATTGAATCAATGCCGCCGTCTCCACCATTACCTATAACGCCAGAGCGAATCTGTTCGGGGTCAAGGTCAAATTCCAAACCTTTGAGCACCTGTTCTGCGGAAAACAGTTCGAAGTATTTATCAATGGGCATGCGACGCGCATTTTCTTGGTGCTCACTCTTGATGATTTCACCGAGCAAATACCTATCCGAATCGCTCATCGCGGCAACCTCTGAAATGGAAAGGTATCTCATATCACCTCTCCATTTTGCTGAGAATGGCAGCGCCGAAAATTTGCACCGGATAGAGGGTTATCGTTGGTGCGTTTGCCACGTAAGGCCAGAACTCCCGGGCGTTCAGCCCAAGGCCGCAAGAAGGGCGTCCAAGGTCTCGACGGTCGAGCGGTCGGCGCGGCCGTCGACAAGCGCAGGACGAAAGTGACGCTGAAAGGCGGCGACGACCAGCCGCGTGCGCTCGTCGAAAACGCCGCTAAGCAAGGTTTTTCGGCTTCCCCAACTTAACCCCTCATCCTGTCCTTCTCCCGCAAGGGGGGAAGGGACGCTCGGAATAACTCTCTCCCCTTGCGGGAGAGGGGGGCGGCCGGCTCCGCCGGGCGCCGGGCGCCGGGTTAGGACCGTTGGCCTAACCGGCAAAGCGGCGACGCCATAGCCGTAGGCGCTGAGCTTGCGTTGCAGAGACATGACGCCATCGCCGGCGTCGCCAAATTCCAGGATGGGGTCGGTGCTTGCGCTAACGGGCGCGACCCAATGCCCGATCCCGGCGCGCGCCAGCCTCGCCCAATCGAATTTCTCGCCGGGATCGGCTTTGCGGCCGGGCGCTACGTCGGAATGCGCGAGGATGCGGTGCGGCACAACAGCACAGCGTTGGACGATGTCGAGGCACAGCGCCTCCACGGCGGCCATTTGCGCGTCCGGAAAATCGGGGTAGCCGTCGTCATGGCCGCGATTGTGGATCTCGATCCCGATCGAGCAGGAGTTGATGTCGTCCACGCCCTGCCAGTGCGAAACGCCCGCGTGCCAGGCGCGCACAGCCTCCATCGCCATCTGCGTGATCGCGCCGTCCTCGTCCACGACGTAATGGCAGGACACGCCGGATTGAGGCGAGGCGAGAAGCTCGATTGCGGCCTTGCAGGACTGCATCCCGGTATAGTGCAGGATGAGCATATCGGGCCGCACGCCGCCGCGCCGCTCACCGAAATTGGCGCTCGGCGCGATGTGCGCGACGAGGGAAGAATCGGGAGCGAAAGACTGTGGCTTCAAGTCGGCGTCATCTCCTGCGCAATGAATGTTCCACCAATCGTCTCAAGCGCGTAGCGCCGGCGCGAACGAGCCATAGGCGCCGTTTTTCGACGGCAGCAAGGCGAGAGTGACGAACGTCCACATCGCCGTGAAGCCGCAGATCAATTGCGACCAGCCGGCAAGCGGCGAGGGGTAATCCACGCCGCCTAGCGGCGAAATCGAGATGGCGGCGGCGACAAGAAAGGGGATCAGAAACATAAGCTGCCACCAGCCCGACAGACCGCGATCATGGAAGCGCTTCGTGTTTATTGCGACCTGCGGGATGAGGAAAACTATCGCCGTAATCCACCCCGAACGGTCGCCAAGAAGGCGCACGAGATTTGGCCAGGTCCCGTCAAGGAAAGGCGCGTCGTCATCCATGAGCTTTGACAGCACATAGTTGAAACCTGCAATCGCGAGATGGACGAGTATAAAGCCCATCCACCATGTGCGCCGGTCGATGCGGCCTTGAAAAGTGAAGTAAAGGGATATCAGGGACGACATGTCTCTTGCTCCTTGTCTCGCGCATGGTAACCTAAGAATTGGCGCCACGCTGAACAATGAACGGAGTGGAGCCATTTCCGAACGAAGGTCCGTTGTAACAGTGCGCTTTGTCCTTGGCGGCAGGCGGCCGCGCCGAATATCGAGGTCGCTTTCCAATGGAGAGCCGGTCCCGCCGAAAAAGGCCGATTGCCGCACCCGAAGGAGGGCCGTTTTTGAAGACCGTGACCTGAGTGTCGGCCCAGGACTGGCCAGCAGAAGGTTATGACGCAACTTTCGCCCCAGAATTTGACGCTTTTCATAATCTGTTAAGGAAAGAACCAGGCGATTTCCCACTTTCATCGTTGATGCGCAGTTAAAACTGAGTTATTGTTAGCATCAAGAGTGAAGTGTTGTTCTCGATCGAAGAAATTCAGCAGAGATGTTTGCTCGAACATGTTCTCGGCTTGCGTTGCGATCGACAAAATTAGTCTTGATGTACATAGATTCCAGCGTATCTTTAATGGCATGCGGCTTTCGCAAGACCAATTGCAAACTTGTGGCAATGCCGCAGTCAGTCTACCGGCTTTGGATATGCTTGGAAAATCAAGGATGCAGAGAAAAATACAGAGGAATGAGGCAGCAATGTCTATATTATTGAATGGTTCTATAGCCGACACGACCGCGGGCGAGATGAACGCGAGACGACCGATTCCGACGCAGGCTTTTCACGAGCCTTCGGATGAAGACTCTGCAAAGGGCAAGGCTCTCATCAATTTCCTGATGCAGGATAGGATCTTCCTCGGCCTTCTTCGGAGCAACGACGCGAAAGTCCGCGCCGGAGCCATCGACAAACTGAACGAGGCGCACTATCAGGCTTACGGTGGTTCGCCTAGAGAGAATGGCTGAGGCTGCGGCGTCGATTTTGGAGTAGCGCGCCCACGGATTAGCTGCCGGCGCGCTTCGCGTACTGCATTTTGTCGCGTCCGATGGTCCTTTAGCGGGGGTCTTGTGCGCGACTTGACTTTATGAATTTCGCAAAAACGATACAACGCTGCGCCTTCTCCTCTGCGCGAAACAGCGCGCAATTTAGATCCCTCTAAGGCTGTGGCTGCTGTTCGGCGCCCAGCGAAGCCCAAGCAGCCCAAATTTGGCCCTTATTCGACGCGCACCCTGCGGAAGGTGCTGCGTCGGAAGAACTCATTTTTGTTCGAACAATGTCGGCTAGCTCGATGCGGCCGGAAACCGGGACTTATGATGACCCGCAATCGCGCGCTTTTTCTGACTCTGGCTGTTCTGCCGCTCACGGCGCTTGGCCAGTTCCTCGCTCTCCCCCTCGCCAAGGCTCAATCCAACTATCCGGACTATCTTCCGCCGCAACAGCTTGAGCCTCCGCGATCCATCAGGCCGCCGCAGGCGAGCGGAAACGGCGGCTCGGATTCCTCGCGGAGCGGCAGCTACGCCGATTACACGCGCAGCAACGGCGGCGGCTCTAGCTCTAGCTCTAGCTCTAGCGCCGCCTACACACCGAAAGGCGCCGACAATCCCGGCTATGGCCAGCCTTACACCCCGGGACCGTCTGCGAACGCCGCCCCTATGCCCGCCAACAACGCACCGCCTCCAGACACGGCGACATGGGGACCCCCGCCGCAGAGCGGTTACTCCCCGAACGAGATTCTGGACGCCGGCCGCGGCTTTTTCGGCGGCGCCTCGGAGGGACTAGCCAAGGTGGTCGAGCATGCTTTTCAGCGGAACGGCCAACCCACCGGCTATATTCTCGGCGAGGAGGGAAGCGGGGCCATCATCGCGGGCCTGCGGTATGGAGAAGGGACGCTCTACACAAAGGGATCCCCGCCGCAGAAGGTCTATTGGCAAGGCCCCACGCTCGGCTACGACCTCGGCGCAAACGGATCAAAGTCTTTCACGCTTGTCTATAACCTGCTAAATCCGTCTCAGATTTATGAGCGGTTTGCAGGCGTCGACGGTTCCGCCTATCTCGTGGGAGGCGTAGGAATTACATTCCAACAGCATGACGACGTCATTCTGGCTCCCATTCGCGCGGGGTTGGGGTTGCGTTTGGGAGCCAATGTCGGCTATCTCAAATATACGCCCTCGCCGACTTGGAACCCTTTCTAGGACCTCGTGTCGCGATTGGTTGGTCCGGCGGGTTAGGGAGGCCGCGCCGGGCGCCGTTTTGCGAGTTTGGCGCGAAAGAAAGTTTGCTTTGGCTGCCGTCAGCCACAATCTTTCCGGCGTAGCGGTCATGCGCAGGTTTGGCGGGACTTAAGGGAGCCCAGTTCGATGATCCAAGCGGTTATGCTGATCGCACTGGGATTTTTGATCGCAAGCTTGATCGGCGTGCTGCTCGCGCCGTCCTTCTGGGCCCGGGCATCCCGTCTCTCGAAGAAAAGACTGGAAGCCGCTTTACCGCTCACGCTCGGAGAGATCGAAGCGGCGCAAGATCAGTTGCGCGCGACATACGCCGTTCGCGTCAGGCGCCTCGAAAGCTCGCTTGCTCGGGCGAAGCAAAAAGCTGCAAATCAACTTGTGGAAAACAGCCGCCTGCACATGCAGATCATGGAGCTGAAGGATTGTATCGCCGACTTCGATCTCAAGCTTTCCGAAAGACGCAACGCGGCGACCGTGCTTGAGCAGACCATAACAAAGCGCTTTCCAGAGCTTGACCGTGAAGTCGCCGCCGTGAGGGCGCAGCTTCAAGAACGGTCCTACGAGCTTCAGGAACTGACAGGCAAACTTGCCCGCCGCGAGGAGGAACTCGCCGCCGCGCAGGAAGCCACAGCGAGCTACCAGGATGAGTTGCAGCGCGTGCATCAGGCTCTTGAGAGGAGCGCCGCGGACCGCAGCGGACGACGTGTGCGCCGCGCCTCTCAGTGGAATTTGGACGATTACCGCGCAGAGTATGACCGACTTAATCTCGAACTGTCGAAGCTGCGCCAGCAACTCGTGCTGTTTCAGGATCGAGATGCTCAGCAGGTGGGCGTCATCAAGGGCGAACTGCAGAGCCTCGCCGAATTGATCATCGCGGCGGCGCAGTCAAAAAGTGGATCAGTGGAGCCGGAGCAGCTTGAACCTTCGCTGAAGCGCGACGCGCGCAGGGAACGACCGGCGCCATGGCGGAACAATGCGCAGCTGCCTATGCCCCTCGCCGCAAGGCTGAAGCTCAACAACGCCGAAGCAGCGGCGGCGGAGCAGATGCAGCGTCCGGCTCCGGAGCCGGGCGGGCTTCCTCAGTCGATATCGACGGGACTGCCCGAGGCTGCGCTCGCTGCGCCATCCCCTGTGCAGACAGTCCTTGCCGAAGAGGCCGTTCTTGCCTCGGCGCAGGCGAATAAGCACGGAGAAGAAAGTGGCCGGCCCAAGATTTTACAGGAGATCATAACGGCGAAAAGCGAGCCCCAAAATCCAGAGGTGACCGCGAAGCCAAGAGAGACCGAAGCAATACTCAATGCGCAAGAGCCAAAGCCGCCAATTCGCCTAAACGGAGACGGCGCGGAAGAGAAGGAGAAGTCGACAAACGGCGCAGACATGGCGAACGCGCCTGCGACGGAAGCTGCAAAGACAGCAGAAACGGCCAAGAAGACTCCTCTGGAAAATCAGGATCAGAAACGCGGGTCCGGCTCGAACGATCCCAAAGCAGCTCTGAACCTCGTGCCGGAAAAGAGCGGCGCCGGCGAGGGCGTACGGCGCGCATCCAGCCAGAACGGCTCCTCAGGAGAGAGCCTCTTGGACTCCGTCTCCCTCGATTCCTTGCCCCGCGATGCTGAAGAGGAAAGGATCGGTCCTCATCTCCCGACGCTCCTGGAAAGGTTACGGAGCATCGGCGAAGATCGTGCGGAGAGCGAAAAGCCATTGCGGCGGCGCGAGGCTTAGAAGGAATTCGATTAACACCAACGTCGCAACCCCTTTCCCGGTTTTAAGGCCGGTGGGGAACTAAGCGATTTTTCCTGGAATTGGCATTTCGCAGCGTTATGCAGGCGGCTTCCGCCCCGCTTGGCCGGGGGCGATAAGCCGTCACCCAGGGAGCCGGCGTTTGCTCAAGTCGACAAAAACCAACGCTCGGAGCCTTCGAAACCGGCCGCTGTAAGCTTTCCGCTACGAACTGCGAACGTATCGAGTTCCTATCCTGTTGTCGAGGACCTGAGGCTCGCGGCTCGGCGTGTGGCCGTGAACGACCACCGCCCCGAAGTCGCCCGTCGCGGTGAGAAACTCCCTCCTGATCCAAAGCAGATCGTCCTCGCTTTGCTTTTCGAGAGGCACATGCGGCCTGACGCCCGCGTGAGCAAAAAAATAATCCCCGGCGCGATGAAATGGCTTCAGCGCTTCGTAGAAATGAAGATGATCGGCAGGCAGTAGGGCGCGAAATTGCCGGGCCGCGTCCGCAAGCCCGTTGGCCTCGCTCCACAGAGCGCGGTAAACAGACCCCGGTTCAACCCGGTAGGACCGAAGCGTTGCGTCTCCGCCATTGCGCAGCCAAATCTGGCCGGCCATCGGGTCCTTGAGGAAGGAGAGAAGCAAGTCCTCGTGGTTTCCCTTGAGGAAAACGGGCGTGCTGCGCAGCCAAAACCCCCGGATCAATCGGTCGACGACGCCTTTCGAATTAGGGCCGCGATCGACGTAGTCTCCGAGAAAGACGAGAACAACCGGGATTTCGGCGCGGCCATTCTGATCCCCTTCGATTCGGCCCATCAAGGCCTCGAGCAGATCGAGACGCCCGTGAATGTCGCCGATGGCGTATAGCCGAAGAGCGTCCGGCGCACGCGGGCGTTTCCAATCATTCTGGGATTTCAAGAGACATCCTTTCTTGCGGCGCCGCTTCAATTCGCCTGATGCGCGCTTGACCAAGCCGACGCCTGGCGGCACAGTTTCGCCGCTTTCTTATCTCAGTCATCAAGGGCGGCAAGCGGGCTTCTTTTTAGTCGTCCGCTGGTTTTGCATCGATGGTATCTTATCCGTTGCGGCCATTCAGTTTTGCGTCCGCCATCGATTAGAGGGTGATGAATAGTGGTCAGGCTTCTCGCGACAAGCCTTTTTATTCTATTTTCCACCATCAGCGGCGCGATGGGCCAAACGCCGGTTCGGCCTCTAGGGCCGCCTCGTGCAGTCAAGGCATTCCCTGCTCGGGGTGCAAGGATCCCCGCTTCTCCCCCAATCGCCACCGTCGGCATGCTGGCCGGAGATATCGACAGCACCGGGCTGCGAGCGGCCAGCGACGTTGCACGCGTCCTCGACAATGGGAACGAGTTGCGCGTCATTCCGATGGCCGGAAAGGGCTCCATCCAGAGCATCAACGACCTTTTGACCCTTAAGTCGGTCGATATCGCGATTCTTCAATCCGACGTTCTGGCGCGATTTGCGAGGATCGGCAGGCAGCCCGCCCTTCAGTCACACCTCCAATATGTGGCGAAGCTTTACTCCGAAGAGTTTCACCTCCTATCGCGGAAGCAGTTCCTGTCGCTGCACGATCTCGCGGGACGCCGCGTGAGCTTCGGGCCAAAGGACAGCGGCATGGCGATCACGGCCGAAGCCGTTTTCGAAGCAGCCGGCGTCGCCGTCAACCCACTTTATCTCGACCATGACGAGGCCATCGAACGGCTCAAGAGCGGCGAACTCGACGCGCTCGTCTATGTCGGCGGCAAGACATCGCGGGGCTTCGACAGGATCGCCAATAAGGACAATGTTCATTTCCTGGATGTCGAGTATTTGCCTGCCCTTCAAGCGGGTTACCTGCCGGCGATCATCACGGCGGAAGATTATCCAGACCTCGTCGCGCCGAACGAAAGCGTCGGCACCATCGCCGTCTCCACCGTCATGGCGATGAACGGCGCGCCACCTCAATCCGAACGTTTTCGCGTTCTATCCCGGTTTACAGAGCGATTCTTCGCCAACATCGATAAATTCAAGGCGGGCGGTTACAGCCCTAAATGGCGCGAAGTTGATATCCGAGCGCCGCTGAAGGGTTGGCAGCGATTTCCACCTGCTGAGAAATGGCTTCTTGCCAATACGGCGCCCACGCCGGAGCCGGCGGAACCTGTGGAGCCCGTGGCGGCGCCGGGCGACAAAAAACTGAGAAGGATGCTTCAGAAATTCGTCAAGACGCAGCGCGCAAGCTCCACTAGCCAGGAGGAACTATTCAACAGGTTCATCCGCTGGTATCAGCAACAGAACAAGCCGCATTAGCGGCCGGCCGTTTACTCCTATGAGATGGCCGACGGGAGCAGAGAATGCCGGAGACAGCCAAGTTCGGTACGCACGAAGAGGCTATTGCCAAAGCGGAAGAGCCTGGCATTGGCGCAAAGAAAACAAGCGCCGATTTGGCTGAGACCTTCTCCCAAGGTCAGAAGGCGAAACCCCCAACTCCTGAATATGGGGCGCACAAGCCGCAAACTTCGGAAGCGCCGCAGTTGCAGAGTCCCGAAAGGGACGGTCGCAAGCTGGCTGACGCCGCCACAGCCGGCTTGGCGAAGGCTCGCGCAACCGAAGTAAAAGAACCAGATGGGGGAGAAGAGAGCTTCACCCACGGTGATGAGCAGGGGTTTTTCGCCGGTTGGGACGCTTTCGACGATATCAACGATTCGTCCGCTGACGAGGATATGGGGGACGAGGAGGATGATTCTGAGCCCTTCGAAGGCGAGTTGACCCTTGCAGAGATTGCGGCGGCCTCCGGCGTTCTTCAGCCCTTGGACGGCCCAGACGAATCCGGTTCGAGCCTTTCCAGCAAACATGACGAACTTGCGAGCGCCGTCCAGGCGGCGCTTCTGAGCGTTTATGGCGAAGCGTCATCCGCGCCTCACAGCAGGCAGGCTTCGCCGTTTCCGGCGGACTCTAAAGCCTCCGGTCCTGGATGGGCGAGCGAGGACACCCTGTCGCCCCAGGACGTAATCCTGAACTACTTCGACTATCAGCCGAGCGCAGGACATGCGCCAAGCCAGACGTCTCGTCACGCCGACGTCGAATACCAAAGCGATGCTCCCGGCGTGTTCGCCGAGCCTCCAGAATATCCTTCACCTCAGCGCCGGTCTCAGCGGTCAGACGCGCCTGCCGCGTACGCCGCCTATGAGGAGTTCTCGACCTACCTTTCAGACCATGACGCGTCTGAGAAAGGCGCGGACAAGGCGGAGCGCGAGAACAGCCGCCTTCTCGGCGCCGCAGCCGTCGGCCTTGTCGGCGGCATCGCCATGGCTGCGTCGCTGGCGGTTTTTGTCATCAGTTCCTATGGCCCCGGCGGTCGCGCCGGCGCAGCATTCAATCAGGCGAATCAGGCTGCGGATGCGAGCCCGCCCGGATACGGGCGTTGGATCAAACGCGGCGCGGAGCCTGAATCCTCGAAAGCGGCCGCTGCTCCGGACGCGGCGCCGGTTCTCACCGCCGCCGATGTGCTGGTGACGGCCGGCCAGCCCTCATCCCTCGCCATAGAGGTCAAGCCGGAGCCCGCCGACGAGAAAAGCCTTATCAGTATTACCGGCATCCCCGACGGAGCGCGGCTGAACGCGGGCGTCGATGCAGGCGGCGGCAACTGGCTTCTGCCGCCCGCCCGCCTGAAGGGCCTCACCATCAACGTGCCGTCGAGCGCGCCCGATACGGCTTCTCTCGGCGTCCAGGTCCTTGACGGCAATGTGCGAACGCCTTTGTCCGATAAAAAACAGTTTTCCATCCGCGTCACACCCGCGAAATCGGAGTCTGCCGCGTCGGCGGCTATTCAGCCGCGCCCGCAGCCGGACCTCGCTGTGCTTCAGCGGCCGCAGCCGGAAACCGCGGCTGTCCAACCTCCACCCGACCCTGCGCCTGCGCCGGAAACGCCAAAACCCCCAAGCCCTGCCCCATCCTTCTTCAGCACCGAGACAGTGCCGGCCCCGGCATCCCAGACGACGCCCCAGGAGAAACCGGCAGGCTCGGCGGCCGCGCCTCGTGAAGCGGCGCCTTCACGCCAAGCCGCACTCGAATTGCCCGGCGCGCCGTCGGACCAACCCAAAGCGGCGCCCGGCGCCGAACTTCAGGATTTGATCCAGGAAGGCAACAGGCGCATGAGGGAGGGCGACATTCTGAAAGCAAGACAGCTTTATCAGAAAGCCGTCGCGTTCGGAGATCCGGAAGCCGCCTTGGCGATGGGCCGCTCCTACGATCCGGCCTACTTCGCGCGCCTCGCCAGGAGGAATGCGGAGCCGGATGCGGCGAAAGCCTTCGCTTGGTATCGCAAGGCGATGGATCGAGGCGGCGCCCAGACGGCGAAGGTCCGGATCGATAACCTCAAGCACTTTCTGAATCAGTAACGCGCTTTACCTTGTTGGCGCTGCTTTTGTGGCTTTCTAATATTTCTGTTATACCCGCGGGCGCCAGCATCATCAAGTCCGCGCTCGGATTTCGCCCGTTTCTCCTGCGCGGGCTCGAAAATGCGCAAGGCGAGTGGAGCCTTGTGACCATGGCCTGGAATGTGAAGCGGATGTTCTCTATCAAGGCGGCCTGAGGGGGGCAGTTCATCGCCCCATGCTTGGCCCGCCACGCGGCTCCGCCGCAAGGCGCGCCATGGTGCCAGCCTTCATCTTCGCGAGCGAGGTCACGCCCGCGTCGGCGATGCCGCACGGCACGATCCCCTCGAAGTGCGAGAGGTCTGGGCAAATGTTGACCGCGACGCCGTGGAAGGTCACCCATCGGCGCACGCGCACGCCGATGGCGGCGATCTTCTCGTCGCGCCCGCCATTCCTCACCCAGATTCCGGGACGGCCTTCCCTCCGCTCGCCCTCTACGCCGTAATCGCCAAGCGCAGCCATGACCCAGGCCTCCAGCGAATTCACATGGCGGCGCACATCGCGCCCGCGTTTGTTGAGATCGAGAAGAACGTAAGCCACGAGCTGACCTGGCCCGTGATAGGTGTACTGCCCCCCCCGTCCCGTGCGGTGGACAGGCAGGCGAGCAGGGTCCAGAAGATCCTCCGGTGTGGCGCTCGTCCCTGCCGTATAGAGGGACGGATGCTCCAGAAGCCAGACGAGTTCGGCGGCGTTTCCGGCGAAAATGGCCTCCGCGCGGTCCTCCATCGTCGCAACAGCCTCCCCATACGCGACGGGCGTTCTGCATAAACGCTGCTCGACGCCCGCCATCTCCCCCAAGGCGCACGTATGAGCGCAGAGCTTTTCGGCAAATGCGGTAACGCTCTCTTCCATATTTTTTTGCCCAGCCAGAGCCTCTCCGGCGCTCCCCTTTACTGAAGCGTAACGCCTTGGAGGCATACTGCAAGTGTCTCGCGTAGCTGCGGGGCTGGGGCGCTGTCCCGCGTCCGCCCCGGCCGCCCCGCAGTGCAAGAACCGGCATCAAGGCCGTCGCGCGAGCCCCCTCAAAGCCCCTATTTGTCAGGAATCCGCCTCACCTGCGCCACGTCTTGCGCGCAAGGCTCGCATCCTGAGTTTTTTTCGCGCCTCCACCCTGATTCAAATCAAATCGCCATGAAATGCGAATGATATAGTTATGCATCTAGCAATGAGTTTGCGAAGTCCTCTCAGGCGATCGTAAGGCGGCGGTAAGTTTCTATTTTTCCACAATGTTCGCATGATTTATTAAATGCATTCGTTCGCGCTTCCGGCTTGGATGCGTCGAAGAAATTTCGGTGCCGCCGCTTGCGCCGCGGAGTCAAAAAAGGAGCGTAGAAGTGACAGAAACGGCGCCGCAGCCGGAGTTGAAGGTCGTTCCTCTGCAAACCAGCTCCAGCCTCAGATCTCTCGCTTATAGCGAGTTGAAGCGCGCGATCACCGAAATGGACATCTACGGGCAGATCGAGCCAATCCGGCTCGACGAACGGCAGCTGTCTCAGAAGCTTCGCGTGAGCCGCACGCCGATACGCGAGGCGCTGACGCTGCTTGAGCAGGAGGGGTTCGTTCGCGCTGTGCCGAGGCGCGGCATCTATGTCATCCGAAAGTCGAAGAAAGAAATCTGCGAGATGATCGTCGTTTGGGCGGCCCTCGAAGGCATGGCGGCGCGGCTCGCGGCGACGCACGCGACCGAGGAGCAGTTCGAAGCCCTTGGCGATCTTCTGGAGAAATTCAAAGATGAGCCGCTTTGTGATCAGCTAAACGAGTACTCCGAAGCTAACATGGCCTTCCACCAGGCGATCCTGCAGCTCGGCGGCTGCGACCTCATCGTGGAAATGATCCAAAACCTGTTCATTCACATGCGGGCCATAGCCTCGGTCTCGCTCAGGCAAGACGATCGCGCCAAGAAGTCCATGTCCGAGCACCTGGCCATTATCGGCGCGCTCAAGGCCCGCAATGCAGACCTCGCTGAGAAGCTTGTTCGCGAGCACACACTCGGCCTTGCCGCTCACGTGGAGAAGCACGGCGTTTTCGCGGAATAGCGCGGCAGGGCGCGCCTGCCTTCATTCAACTGCTCAGCCGCTGAGCGCCCATGACGCGTGGCGCGCCGTCCTCATTCGACCAGCATTGCTCCTTCCCGTATTTCTTTACGCGCGAGAAGAGAAGCGCTATCTGCCGCTGCTGGCCGAGCCCGATCTCCATGACGAGCCAACCGCCGGGCTTCAGATAGCGCGGAGCCTCCGCGACCACGCGCTGGTGAATGGCGAGGCCGTAGGGTCCGGCATCGAAGGCCTCTCGCGGCTGCCCATCGAGGAGGTGGGCGCTTTCGCTTTCGAGCTTGCCTGTGGAGATGTAAGGCGGGTTGCAGACAATGAAATTGACTGCACCCGTAAGTTCCTCGTCCGCAAGAGACGAAAAGAGATCGCCCTGCCGAACCTCGACGCGCTCTTGAAGACCATGCCGCTCGACGTTCTTGCGGGTAAGCGCCACGCACGCATCCGTGAGATCGCTCGCAATGATGCGAATGTCCGTCCGCGCATGCGCGAGGGCGCAGGCGAGGTTGCCCGCCCCGCAGCACATGTCGATGACCCGAATAGGCCCCCCGTCGACAGTTTTGAGAAGTTCGAGCGCCGTGCGCCCCAGCAGTTCCGTCTCCTGCCGCGGAACGAGCACCTGATCATTGGTCTCGAAGTCAAGCCCCATCCAGGTGATGATCGCGCCAGGGTTGACGACCGTTTCTGCACTCATAAATGGCTCCGTATTAATCCCAATCTTGTTACTTTGCGCAGGGCTCGGCCCAATAAGCGGCAAGAAAGATTGCCGGGTGGAATTGAAGAAACACACGCCCCTTATGACGTACCCTCAATTTCTTACGGTCGCATGACGTGGTCCATGAGCTTCACGCCACCGCGGGGTAACGCTGGTTGCATCCGCCACCGTTATGGAGCCTCCTTGGTTCCGGCTCCGCTTAGGAATTGTCACGGCATGGGCCAGCTTCCGATCGATGCCTCGGGCTACCCTCAGCTAAGGCGCGGCTGCGGCGAATTAATTTTTAACAAACGCAACTGTCAAATTTGTCGGCGTTCCATGTGCTACGATGTTTGGTCCTCTGCTCCATCCGATGCTGTGCATGGAGAACTCTGACTAAACTAGCTACAGCTAAGCCGGTAGACTGTCGGCCGCCGCCTTGTCAAGTTCTTACTTTCAGCCGCAGCTGGGAAGTCGACCGGCGCACTCGACCGACCCAAGTCCCCGCACGCCATTGGGGGCTTCCTGCCGGAGAGGTCTCCGCAGAAGCGGATAAAAAATCGAGCCGAATTCCAAACATATGATCTGGAAGCCTGCAATGATAAGTCTCAGCGGTCCGTGTAACTTCATGTCTGGAAATTTTCCTCCGATGCCGTTAGGGCGAGGAGGATGTGGACGCTTCGGTTCCCCACGCGTGGGGAACTGAAGCGAATGCGATCATCACCACCGCAAAACGCCCTTACGGCATGAATCTGGAAACATCGGCGCACAAAAAACGCGGTTAATTTATCGTTGTCTACGACTGGCGAATGACGAGCCGCTGCTTTGCTCTTGTGAAACAAGGTAGGGCTATAGTAGCTGCTCATTCGAGTGAAGGGGCCTATCGAATGCGTCGCTCAGATAACAAAAACCAGTTCCGCCCCGGATCGCAGCGGGTTTTCATAGCGATCGAATATGGGCTGCTGTCGTGCCTTACGGCTGTCACGATCTTGACCGGCGCAACGCTTGGCGGATCGCGTCTTAATGGCGTCCTCGCCACGGTGACGATTAGCCTTCAAAACCCAAGCGACAGTGCAAACTCGCTGCTTGCGATCGGTCAAAAAATGGCCGCCTTGGATGTACATGGGTCGGGTTTGCGCCAATCATCAGGCTATCGGCAGGTGTCTCCCCCCTTTAGTTTTTTGCCGGGCGCCTCTTCATCGGAGGTTTCCTCGCCAAACGCCCCCTTGCGCATCGCTGCAGTTTCTGTCGCCGAGCCAGATCAAGCGCGAACCTCCAAGTTTTCAATTCGTGAGTATCGAAAAAAGTTTAAACGTCAATAAACTCCGATTGACGGCGTGATCGCTACCAGTTCGGCCCACATCCATCTCCTCACCCTATCCTTTCTCCCAAGCAAGCTTTCCACTCAATATTGTCCGCATCCGCGAGCGGACGCGGATCGAAGAGAGAACGCCGTTGCAACGGAAGCGCCGGAACTCCCTCTCCCAAAGGGGGCTGGAGCGAAGCGACGCCACGTCAGGGAATCGGGTAAAGGTTGGGAGTCGCCGCCCAAAGATGCATAGCGGACCCGTTGACGGATCGCCGCCCGGAATGCAACCCGGACGACGGGCCGAGCGATTTCGCACAGGTTGCGAAATGCGTCGTCGCCTCCAATTTTAGAAAGCTCCCTCGATTGGTTCTTTTGTGTCCTTTTTGCCTCATTTTGTCCGCTAATCCGCGGCAAGAACGCAACAGCCACGTTGAGGTTGCATCGCCCGCTCGCCAAGGGAAAATTAACGCTAAACTAAGACTTGATTCGGCATATGTTCTCAGTGCTAACGCGTGCCCCGCGGGAGAACCCGATGAAATTGCTTCGTAAGTCATTCCTGTCGGCTTTCGGGATTCTCTGCGTTCTCATCAGCTTCGTTTTTTTCGCTCGGGGGCGCGAGAGCGTCCGCAGGGCTTTCCGACGCTCAAGCTTGCGCATCCGGCAGCGCCGACGCTCTTTTGATCGGCGCCGGGCTCGCGGGCGCGGCGGCCGGATGCGCAGTACTCGCCAACGTGTATCGCCGGAAGGCGCATGGGCATGCCAAACAGCTATTGCGCCAGAAAGCGCGCATCGATGCGCTCTCAAACGTCGAGGATAATTTCCGGGCCTTTGTATCGCTCGAGCCGCAAGCCTTCGTGGTCTGGACGAACGGCAATCCAAGACTTGCGATTCAATCCCTTCCAAGCGCGATGGGCGTCCCTTTCAAGCTCGCGCAAATCCTGAGATTCGGGGCGTGGCTTCATCCTGACGACGCGGGAAAAATGGCCGAAAGCCTGGTCCGCCTGCAAACTTACGGTGAGGCGTTCACCTCGAACGCCAGCACGACCGAGGGCCATGTGATCGAGATTTGCGGCGCCGTTTCTGGCGCCGACGTGGTCTTGCGCTTCCGCCCATTTTCTTCTGTCAACAAGGAACTCGTCCGTCTGATCGGCGAAAACAAGCGCCTCAAGCAATTGGTGCAGGAGCGCGATAGCCTGCTCGACGCCCTGCCGATGCCCGTTTGGCTCCGCGACGTCAAAGGCGCGCTGACATGGGTCAACACGGCCTATGTGAATGCGGTCAACGCACAAAGCCGGGATGACGCTGTCGAGAAAATGATCGAGCTTTTCGAAACGCGGCAAAGAGCCGAGCTTCTTCGCTTGAGCCAGCTGAAGAAGGCGGAGCGCCTCAAGCTTCAGACCGTCGTCAACGGCGGCGTTCAGATATACGAGGCCATCGCTGCGCCGCTTGAGCGCGGAAGCGGAGGCGCGGCGTTCGACGTGGCGCCCCTCGCAATCGCCAAGGATGAACTCGAACGGCAAATGGCTGCGAACAGCCGCACGCTCGACAAGGTCTCAACGGGCGTCGCCGTGTTTGCCGGAGACCGCAAACTCGTTTACAGTAACGACGCGTTCGCGCGCATTTGGGGCCTCGACAACCCCTGGCTGACAGAGAAGCCTTCAGCGTCGGAGTTTCTCGACCACCTTCGCCAGCGCCGCCTGCTCCCCGAGCAGCCCAACTACCGCAAATGGCGCGACGGCAAGGTCTTGGCCTGGGACCGCAACCGCACCCTCGACGAGCTGTGGCATCGCCCCGACGGCAGGACCGTTCACGTCGTGACCGATTGTCGCGACGATGGCGGCGTGACCTTTCTCTTCGACGATGTGACGGAGAAGCTATCGCTCGAACGGCAGTTCCACAGCCTCATCGAAGGGCAGCGCGAAACGCTCGATCATCTCAGCGAAGGCATCGCCGTTTTCACCGCGGATGGGCGCCTGCAGTTGTTCAATCCTGCCTTCCAGGCCATCTGGCGGCTCGAAGACGACAAGCTGGAAGGCGCGCCTCATTTCGACGCCATCAAGTCTGCGACCGAGACCCTCGCTCCAGACCCGGACTTCTGGCGCACGCTGCGCGAAGCAATCACGGGGATGCCCGAGGCGCGCGACACGTTAAGCGGCGCCGTCGCCAGGCGCGATGAGACGCACCTCGCTTATGCCGTGACGCCGCTGCCAGATGGCGGCACACTTCTTACCTTCGCCGATGTGACGGACCGCAAGCGCTTCGAAGAAGTCCTGCTGGAGCGCAACGAAGCCCTGGAAGCGTCCGATCGCTTGAAAACGACCTTCCTCAGCCACGTCTCCTATGAGCTGCGCACGCCGCTCACTACCATCATCGGCTTCTCCGATCTTCTCGCCGAGCCGGTGACTGGGCCTCTGAACGCGAAGCAACGCGACTACCTGAACGACATCAAGACATCGAGCCAGATGCTCCTCAACATCATCAACGACATTCTCGATCTGGCGGTGATCGATGCGGGAGCGCTGGACCTTAAGCTTGCGCCGGTGAAGGTCGAAGAGGTGATCGAGGCGGCCGAACTTGGCGTGCGCGAGCGGTTGTCGCGGGCCAAAGTCAATCTCGATATTCATATCGCAAAAGGGGCCGGAACGGTGATGGCCGATTCGAACCGGCTCATCCAGGTCATCTACAATCTTTTGTCGAACGCCATCGGCTTCTCGCCGGAAGACGCAACGATCACGCTGAACTGCCGGCGCGAGAAAAACGGCGTGGCAATCAGCGTCCAGGACAACGGGCTTGGCATTCCCGAAGAGGACCAGGCGACGATGTTCGACCGTTTCGAGTCCCGCAGCAAAGGCTCGCGCCACCGCGGCGCCGGGCTCGGGCTGTCGCTTGTGAAGAGCATCGTTCAGCTCCATAAGGGCCGGATCGATCTGCGCTCCACGCCGGGCGCCGGCACCACCGTCACCGTGTTCCTGCCCGACCGCCATCCGGCGCTGCAGCAGAAGGACGGCCGGGGCTCTGAGAAGTCCGGCCGCAGGGCGATTGCGGCGCAATAGCTCTGCTTCTGCTTCGGAGCAAGCCCGGTTAGGATGAAACGGGCATCCTCTCACCTTCACTTATCATGATAGAAAAGACTGCTTATTTTGTGCGGCACGGTCAGAGCCATGACAATGCCGCCCCGGTGTTCCAGGCTCCCAATTCGCCGCTTAGCGAGCTAGGACGCTGGCAAGCCTCGCGGGTTGCCGAGCGCATTTCCAAGCTTCCATTTCAAGCGCTTATCGCAAGCACTTTTCGACGCGCAAGCGAAACGGCGGAGGTTATCGCGAAGGCGACGGGCGCAGAAGTGGAGTATTCAAAGCTGTTTGTGGAATGCATGAAGCCGACAAGCGTCAACGGCAAGCCTCATGATGACGCGGCGGCCAGCGCCCTCTGGAGAGACTGGACTAAGAGTCGCTTCACCCTGGGCGTGAGGGTCGCGGATGGTGAAAACTTCGACGATCTCATCAAGCGCGCCGATGAGGCTCTCGCCTTCCTTAAAATGCGTCCCGAGCACACGCTGGTCGTGGTGACGCACGGATTTTTCCTGCGAACGATGCTCGCTCGCGTGTTCCTTGGAGAGGCGATTTCGGGCAAATCCTTCGAAAGCTTCCAGCGATTGGCCTTGATGGAGAATACGGGAATTACGGTGCTCCGCTACGAGGACGCCTTCGAGGAGGAACCTGCTTGGCGCCTGTGGACGTACAACGATCACGCTCACCTGGGTTAGTGGGCTAGGACAGGCGCAAAAACAAGAGACCCGGTATGCCGTCGTCGACGCCGCTGCATGGTGGCTGAGACGTGTTGGATTGCCTCTGTCAGCGCCCTGCCAGGGTTAAAAAAGGGCTGAGATTGGGATTGTTTCGTAAAACAGGGGGTCTCGCCTTCGGCAGGCGGGATTCTATGGGATTATGGCGATTGGCGGGCGCTTGGCCTCGGCGTTCGCATGCCTGGCCTGGAGGCGCCAGGAGCCTCCCCGTCCGGAGAGTTAACCAGATAAGGCATTGAAGTAAAGAGGAAAAACATAAAAAACATGGCGCGCACGCCTGGTTAACAGGTCCCGGCGGCCAGGGTTAATCATGGCTTCAAGAGTCATGAAATCCTGCAGCCCTTCGCGGCTCGACCGACGCCTGGACAGGAAGAGGAAGCGTCATTCTTTGACGGCCGCCCTCAACATTCCGGCGACACGCTCCATCCCGAATGGAACGATGCAATAAACCCGCGAGCCGGAAAATCTGTCCGAAAAACCGGCGGCGCCTCATTTTGCGCGTGTCTTTAGTCTTTCGCGGCTCAATCAAGACATGGTGATGGCGTTTTCACACCGGGTTCCCGCCGATTGCGCTTTAGACTTTCCCACAGGTCCTGCTTCCGAAGCCTTTCGCGGCAGGCTCGCTGCAAGCTGTAAAACAGGCAAGAACATTAGCCTCAGAATTCTCAAGACACACTCGCCAAACAGGATGCAGCTTTTTCCTCGCGGAACCCGGAAATGGACAAGAAAGATAAGGCCTGCCGCTTGGCGCAGGAGGCGCGTTATGCCGAGTCGGCAGAAATTGGCGCTCTTGCGCTCATGGAGGAAGATTCGAATGTCGTGAACGCCGCGGCGATAAGTCGTAATATCGTGTCATTTTCTCTCTTTGGCTCAGATCCAGCGTATTGCGAGACACTTATATTAAATGCAAAAGCAATGGAGGCCATTTATCCGGGTTGGGAAATGGTTGTTTTCCATGATGAAACCGTTCCAGTCGATGTCCTGGATCGCCTGAAGGCTAATGGCGCTCGCCTGCTGACAGCCAGAATATTTGGGATAGAACATTGGCCAGGTACATTCTGGAGATTTGCAGCTGTTCTAATCAATAATGCTAAGTATGTTATCTTTAGAGATGCAAATTCCATAATCGCCGATCGCGAAAAATATCTAGTTGGTGAATGGACACGGAGTGGCAAGCCATTCCACATAATACGAGACTGGTATTCACATGTTGATCTTATATTAGCTGGTCTGTGGGGAGCGTATGCGCCATTCCTTGGCAATATCAAAGCCATGGTAGATACGTATATCACTGATAGAGTGTTGCACCCGACGCATGCAGACCAACAGTTTTTGGCCCAATGCGTATGGCCAATTGTGCGTGATTTCGCCCTTATACATGACAGCGTTCATGAAATTGAAAATGGTGAAAAATTTAATCCTCCGACACTTTCTCCTGATGGGAAATTTGCGCTCGGCGGATATTTGCTTAAGAAAATAACATTTCAATGCTCAACCGAGGGACGCCGCGTTTTTGTTATTGAGGACAGCCAAGGACAAAAGGTGTGCTCCTACCCGCTAGATTTTAAAAATGCAGAAGCGGAGATCGAATTGCCCTATCATCATTGGGAAAAGATTGAGAGACAGCAATGGAGATTTGGCATTGTCGCGCCGGATTGATTGCAAACTCATCTTGATCGCATTCGGAACTCCGGTCTTTGTCGAACTCTTTCAGCGTGTCCACGGCTTCGCGCCAAGGAGCCACAGCGAAGGCGAGGGGCGCATTAAGCCGGACGCGCCCCCCGCCCGATGCCGCGCCCGGCGTTTCGCACTTCCGCGCTGGCGTCGCCCCGTGCTACTTTCGCCTTGGCGCCGTAAGCGGCGCCATATGATGCAAGCGCCGCCAATTCGGCGGCAGATTGTCGTCCGGTTAGGCGAAGCGCAAGCCGGGATCAAAAACAGGGAGGCGCTTCAATTTGTTATGAACCCGGACAAGGCTGCCCCTGTCCGGGGTCATGCGAGCAGCGATTTGTCATCGGGTCGGACAAACGCTGTCTGGCGCATGCGGTTTTCTCAAGTCCATGGAATCGGATCAAAGGAAGGTAACGGATGTTGAAAGGGAAGGTGCTGATCGCACAGGGCGGGGGTCCCACCGCGGTCATTAATCAGTCGCTCGTGGGCGCTGTCCTCGAAGCGAGGAAGATCCCCGGAGTGGAGCGCATCTATGGCGCGGTTCACGGGGTCCGCGGCATCCTGCGCGAGGGCTTTCTCGACCTGACGCGCGAAACAGCGCTCAATCTCGAAGCGGTCGGCAATACGCCCGCGGCAGCGCTTGGGTCGACGCGCGACAAGCCGGACGCCAAATACTGCGAGGAAATCTTAAAGGTTCTGCGCGCCCACGAAATCCATACCTTCTTCTACACGGGCGGCAACGACTCTTCCGATACGTTGCGCATTTTGCGCGACCAGGCGCAGGCCGCCAGCTATCCGCTGCAGTGCGTCCATATCCCCAAGACCATCGACAATGACCTGATGATCAACGACCACACGCCGGGCTACCCGTCGGCGGCGCGCTTCGTCGCGCAGGCCTTCGCCGGCGCCAACCTCGACAACCGGGCGCTCCCGGGCGTCTACGTGGCCGTCGTCATGGGCCGCCATGCGGGCTTTCTGACCGCCGCCGCCGCCCTTGCACGCAAATATCACGACGACGGGCCGCACCTCATCTATGTGCCGGAGCGCACGTTCGACCTCGAAAAGTTCGCTCAAGACGTCAAGGCCGTGTACGACAAGTACAGCCGTTGCATGGTCGCCGTTTCCGAGGGCGTCCATGACGCCAGCGGCCAGCCGATCGCGACCAAGCTCGCCAAGAGCGTCGAACGCGACGCCCACGGCAACGTACAGCTTTCAGGCACCGGCGCGCTTGCCGATCTTCTCACCGATTATGTGAAGACCGCGACGAAGATCACCCGCATCCGCGGCGACACCTTCGGCTATTTGCAGCGCTCGTTCCTCGGCTGCGTCTCCGACGTCGACGCCCGCGAGGCCCGCGAAGTCGGCGAGAAGGCCGTGCAGTTCGCTCATTTCGGCGATGATAAGGGGAACACCAGCGGGTCGGTGACCATTCATCGGATCGGTTCTTACGCGGTCGAGTATCGCTTGAGCCCGCTTGAGGAGATCGCCGGCAAGACCAAGGTCATGGCGGACGAGTTCATCCACGAGAACGGCCACGACGTGACGGACAAGTTCGTAGAGTATCTCCAGCCGTTGCTGGGGTCGGGCATGCCGGAGGTCGCGCGGCTGCGCGTCAACGCCGTGCCCACAATCCTGAAAGCGTGATCCCTGCCGTCGCCACGCTCCTCTGAACGGGGCGTGGCGACGCTCCCAATTCACCAAAGGTGGATGCGCCGCCGCCAGCCCATCCGCGCCATCGCCTAAAGACGGCGGCTAAAAAGGTACTTGCCCAGCATTTATCAGGACGCTGAGAAAGCCTGAGAACGTCACTCCATTCTTCGACAGGCTCAGGCTGAGGTCGAGTGTTTTGAATGGTTTAAGCCTTATCGTGAGCTTGTTGCAGATAGACAGGCTCACAACGATGCCATGGGCGACATCGCTTTCCAGCAATCTGTTAGACTTTGTCGATTCGCCAAACGACCTTTCCGGGAATGACGTCCACGGCGATCCGTCGACGCTCTCGGAAAACTGCGCTGGAGCCCCCAAAGCCAGCTGCGAAGAGCGCCTCGCTTCACGCCCATCGCAAAGCCCGAGCCGCCCCATCCAAGCAAGAAGTTGCCATTCTTTAACTATAACTGTTTGTTAGTTTTATGCTTCCGAAGCGCTAATTTGAATTATTAATGTAAACGCAAGTATTTTATACTCATATCTCGTATTCTCCATAGACTTGGACTGAGGCCGCCTCAAGAACAAGTGCGGCCAGGGTTCGCAAGGCATTCGCCAATAAAGAATACGTCCGATCATGCACAATATATCGTCCGAGATGGAAAGAAGGGTCAACTCTGCCAATCTGGCCACCATGCGCCTGGAGGAGGCCGTGAGGCACTACATCTCAAAAACCTATGTCGATCGCGGCGAAAAGGCTCTCTACAACCACATCGCAAATGAGGCCGCGGGCAAACCGATCCTCGACATCGGCGTCGGCGGCGGCCGCACGGTCCCGCATCTCACCGCGATCAGCGCCGACTATACGGCCATCGATTACTCGCCGGAAATGGTGGCGGCGTTCGCCGCGCGCTTTCCCGGGCTGCGCGTCTTGCAGGCGGACGCTGTCGATCTTAGCGCTTTCGACGATGCTAGCATGTTCCTCGTCGTCTTCAGTTGCTGTGGCATTGATATGGTCGGGCCTGCCGGTCGTCGCAAAATTCTGCACGAAGTGCGTCGCGTCCTTGCGCCCGGCGGGGCGTTCATCTTCTCGACCCACAATCTGGAGAGCCAGCCTCGCGATCCTTCGATTTGAGATGTCGTGGTTCCCATCGAATCCTCGTTGAACCCGTTGAAGTTGACGCGGAGCATGGGAAGATCCGTGCGTCAATCCTCTCGTCGGGCATGGAATTTTCATAAACTGAAGCCCCTGGCTGAAAGACATGCAGACTGGGCCATTCTCAATGCGGAGTATCACGCCTACGGAACGCTGATGCATTACATCAACGTGCGCGCGCAACGCTTGGAACTCGCGGACGCTCGATTCGCCCCCGATCCGCTCGTTTACGCCAACGACGGCTCACCCATTTTCGGAGACGCCTCGACGACGCGCGTCCTGCACTGGATGGCGCGCGCACCCGAGCTTTCGGACTCCGCTCGCGTGTTCCAATTCCCATTGCGAGGCGGCTGAGCCGCGGAGACCCGGCTTGCCCCAGGCCGAACCGCGATGAGGCAAGCGGCCTCCCCTGTCACAATTCCGCGAGAATCCGGCAATAACGCCCACATCTATGGCGAGGTCTCCAGCCGCAACTTCTGGAGATGGCGATTTCCAGAGGCAGGGCTGTGTGGGATTTGAACGACCCCGAGGCGATGAAGGCGCTGGCGAGCAGGCTCGCGCCCTTTGCGTCGCCTGTGGATTTCATCGCGCTTTATGGCGATCTGGGCGCAGGCAAGACCACCTTCGTGCAAGGGCTTTTGCCGGCGCTCGGCGTCGATGAGGCGGTGACAAGCCCAACCTATCAGCTTGTCCACCCCTATGCCGGTCCTCGGCATACGATCTATCACTGCGATTTCTACAGGGTCGAGCCGGGCGAGGACGAAGAAATCGGCCTCCGTGAGATGTGCTCCACGGGCGCGGTGCTGGCGGAGTGGCCCGGCGTGGTCGAGCGCAGCCTGCCGCCAGACCGACTCGAAGTGCGGATTGAAGGCGAAGGCGCGGCGCGGCGCGTTTTGCTCAGCGGTTTTGGCGCGTGGCGCGGCAAGCTCGCGCGCTTTCGCGAGATTGAGGCGTTTCTCGATGCGAACGGATGGGACGGCGCACGCTGCATCGCCATAAGGGGCGACGCATCGGCGCGGCTGTTCTCCAGGCTGAAGCGCGGCGCAGAGATCGTCATGCTCATGGATTGGCCGCCCGTTAGCGACGGGCCTCCGATCCGCGACGGCCGCCCCTATTGTCAGATCGCGCATCTCGCCCGCAGGGGCGCGCCTTTCATCGCCGTCTCCGACTGGCTGCGCGTGAAAGCGGGGCTCAGCGCGCCGGCCGTGGCCGCCTTCGACCTCGACCGCGGCCTCTTTCTTGTTGAAGACCTGGGCGACGCGGTTTTCGGCGCTCTCATCGCAGACGGCGAGCCTCTCGATCCGCTCTACGGCCTCGCCGTGGACGGCCTGCTCGCGATCCGCGGTTCGATGCCGCCGCGCAATCTTCCGCTTGCGAATAGCGCGCCCTACCCTGTGCCCGGCTTCGACCGCGAGGCGCTCGAAGTCGAGCTGGACCTGCTGCTCGAATGGTATTTCAGGCTGTTCCCGGCGCCGGACGCCGCCGAGAAGCTGAAGCGCACGTTCGCCGAAGCCTGGTCACCCTTGCTCGATTGGCTTGGGAAACAGGAGGCGGGCCTCGTGCTCAGGGACTATCACTCGCCCAACCTTCTTCTGTGCGGCGAGCGAAGCGGGCTCGCCAGTCTTGGCGTGATAGACTTCCAGGACGCCGTCTGGGGTCACCCCGCCTACGACCTCGTCTCGCTTCTTCAGGATGCGCGGCTCGAAGTCCCCGCGGAGAGCGAGCGCGTACTTTACGCCCGCTATTGCGCAGGCGCGGCGAAACAGGATCCCGATTTCGACCCCGCCTCCTTCGCTAAAGCCTATGCGATCCTCGGCGCACAACGAAACACAAAGATTCTCGGCATCTTCGCGCGGCTGTCGCTTCGCGACGGCAAGCATGGCTATCTTGCACATTTGCCACGCATCCAAAGCTATCTCTTCCGCAACCTCGCCCACCCGGATCTCAAGCCGCTGCGCGCGTGGTATGAAGCCAGCCTTAGCCCCGCTCCGAACGCCGGTCTCTGAGGCGGCGACCGACGAGTACGCGCGCTTCCGGAAGTCCTGCCCCACATGCTGCTGTCATCGACAGCTCTTCCCACGGACAAGGCCATGAGCCAGCTGCGTTAAGGGATAATTTGCCGGAATTGGGTTCGTTTTGTAAAAAGGGCCTATATCTACATAAACAACTATATTCTGAGCGCTCAAAATCGACGAATTCACCTTATCTCAAGGCTTGCGCTTAGGATTGTGTTCAGAAGCGTTGATACCGGGTAAAAAACATAGTCGCAACCCGTTTCGCTTCTGGTTGCGAGCGCTTTCGAAACGAATGCAACCATGTCGGTCTTAAGCGAAGCGTGCTCGCAGGCAAACGGGCGTCATGACGGCGGAAGCGCATATTCTCCCGCGGGTCGTAACCGGTAAGTCTAATTCTGGGCGAATGTGGCGGTTGCGCCTCTGAAACCGGACAACCGCCCATTACGTTACGATGGCGCTGTTAATGCACCTGCAGCCTGTACACTGCACCGGCGTTGGCGTTGACGTTGGGGTTGACGCCCCCGTGAGCAAGCGTCCCGTAGAACGCGCCGTCATGGCCGATAATGAGACCTCCCCGGGGGTATTGCCCCGTAGAGCCGCGAACTAGGAAGAAATCATACAAGTCGGTCAGCGTCCACTTCCCCGTTTGTCCAGATGCTGGAGGCGTCAGCTTGAACACTGAGGCAGAATTCTCGGCTACCCCATAAAGCGCCCCCTGCCCGTCAAAGAGCAGCGTACAGTCTGGAGAGACGGCGTGAGTGCCTGCGAAGTCGGTAAGCACGGTTTCGGACCAACTGCCTTTGCCAGATGACGGCGGCGTCAGCTTGAAAACTGTACCTCTCCCCAAAGCCCCCCCAGACTGTGTGGTGCCGTAAAGCGCACCTTGATTGTCGAAGATCAGGCCCGCACCAGGATAAGAGCCATCTTTACCGGTGAGGCCGGTGAAGGCATAGAGCACGGTTTCGGTCCATTTGCCGTTCGCAGATGACGGTGGCGTCAGCTTGAACACTGTGCCATTCGCAAGCCCTCCTCCGGCTGTCGTGCCATAAAGCGCTCCCGTATTATCAGAGATCAGGTCACCCGCCGGAGATCCGCCATCGGTCCCGTTAGTGAAGTTGTGGAGCACCGTCTCGGTCCAACTCCCAGCGCCGGAGGCGGGCGGCGTGAGCTTGAAAACCGTGCCCCAGCCGCTAGCACCCCCGTGGTTCGTCGTGCCGTAGAGCGCGCCTTGATTGTCGAAAATCAGGCCTGCCATAGGTAAAGAGCCATCTTGACCGTTGAAGTCATAGAGCACGGTCTCGGTCCAATGCCCGCCAGGAGACGTTGGCGGCGTCAGCTTGAACACGGCGCCCATCCGAGCGTTCAAGTTCCCTCCCTGCCTTGTCGTGCCGTAAAGCGCGCCCTGTTTGTCGAAGATGAGGCGTCCGAAAGGATAAAAGCCATCTCCGTTTGGGCTAATTTTGTAGAACCAGTGAAGCGGGGTCTCAGTCCACTGCCCCCCAGGAGATGTGGGCGGCGTGAGCTTGAACACCGTGCCAACCGTTCCTCCCCCTCCTTCCTGTGTTGTGCCATAAAGCGCGCCTTGAGCGTCTGCGACCAATGCCCCGTAAGGGTAGGCGCCATCGCTGAATTTGAAGGTATAAATTGTCGATTTGCTTGTTTGCGCCGATGCGAATGCGGTTATGCTGAGAAACGCTGCAACACTGGCTAGCGAGCCAATAAACGCTCTCCCTCTCTTCAGAATGTCGGACTTCGAATTCATGGAATAGGCCCTCATCAATGTCTTTGCGGGAACGCACAAACAAAAAAGGATAACTGCCTATAAACCCGAAATGCTTAGGCCGAAAGCTTGGCGCAAGGTAAGCCATGCCGATGATTGTGAGTCCGTTGCGCGGCAGCCACGGCATAGCGCCGGGGTGTAGCAGCGATACGCCCTTCTAGCGGTTTGGACGGCAACACCCATCACGGTCGCCCAGCCCCTCGCAGGAGACGTCCTGGCAAGCTATCCAAATGAACAGGTTTCCGCCTGAAGCGCGCGTTCAAGTCGCAACTCTTCGGCGGCCGGCAAAATTTGAAGTGCCGGGGAAGCCGGAAAACGTTGCTTAGGTCGTGGAACGATGGCGCGAGGACAGCCCGGAAGTCTCGACTTGGATCTCGGCGAGTTGCCCGCAACAAATGGGGCGGTACTTTCCGCGTTAAGGCATACGAGCAACTTATCGAATCGAGTACAGCTTATCGGAAGCAAGTTCGTGAGGCAAAGGGAGCGTCAGCTTGCCTTCAGCCCTACGAGAGGATGCTGAAAAGCTCGGGAACGTGGCTCCATCCTTCGAGACGCGCCGTTGGCGCTCCTCAGGATGAGGCTTCGACAGGTCGGGTTGCGGTCGAGTGCTTTCAAAGGCTTAAGCCTCATGGTGAGCTTGTCGAATTATGAGTTTGCCGCGGTTCGGCGGGACGCCGTGAGGCCATGGGCGGCGCCGTTTTTTCAGCGACCTGCAAGAGAAGGTTGGACCGGAATGACGACAAGGGAAAGCGGCCCGATCGACGCCGCGATGGTGCTCGCGGCGGGTTTCGGGAAGCGCATGCGCCCGCTCACGGACTGGGTTCCCAAGCCGCTCCTGAGGCTCGCGGGGCGCGCGCTGATCGATCATGCGCTCGACCGGCTCGCCGAGGCGGGGGTCGAACGCGCAGTCGTGAACGTCCACCATTTCGCTGACCAGATCGAGGCGCACCTGCGGGGCCGCACAGCGCCGCGGATCATCATCTCGGACGAGCGCGACAGCATTCTGGAAACGGGCGGCGGCGTTCGCAGGGCGTTGCCGCATCTCGGACGGCGGCCCTTCCTTGTCCACAACTCCGATTCGGTCTGGAGCGAAGGCGCGCGCTCCAACATCAAGACGCTGATCGACGCTTGGGACGGCGCGCGCATGAGCGCCCTCCTGTTGCTGGCGCGGCGCGATTCGAGCATCGGCTATGATGGCCGCGGCGATTTCCACATGAACTCCACAGGGCGGATCCGCCGTCGCAAAAAGGACGACGAATCGGACCACGTCTTCGCAGGCGTGTCCATTCTGGCCCCGCGGCTCTTCGAAGGCGTCGGCGACGAGGCCTTCTCCTTGAATGTGATCTTCGACCGGGCAAGCGCCGAGGGCTCGTTATTCGGCGCCGTGCTTGAGGGAACATGGATGCATGTGGGAACGCCGCAAGCCTTGTCGGAAGCGGAAAGCTATTTGAATGAGGGGCGGCGTCTCAGAGCCTGAGCCGGGGCCTTTCGCGGGCAGGTTTCAAATCCTGAACTGCCCCGCGCATTCACCCTTCCTGAAGACGCTGGCGGCCTCCATTCTCAACGGCTCGATCTGGAACGCGGGCGCGCCCGAGCCGCACGATCTGCCGGCCCTTACGATCTACCTGCCCTCGCTAGCGGCCATCCAACCTCTCAAGCTTGAATTCTTGTGGCTCTCGCCGAACGAGGCGACATTTCTTCCGCGCATCCGGGTTCTGGGCGAGCCGGACCCGCTCGATCTTTTTTCGACTTACGGAACGCGGATGGAGTCCGCAAAAACGGCGATCAACCTTCTCAAGAAGGCGCTCGCCGTGCCTGCCGCCTTCACCGAGCTTGAACGGCTAATCTATCTGAGCGCCTACGCCCTCGAAGCCGCTTCGCAGATGCGCAGCAGGATCGAGCATGACGAGCGCGTTTTTCCCAATGTTCCGGCCGTCAGCGCCGCCGCCATTGCAAGAGAGATCGGGGCGCTGATCGACGAAGCGCACAATGAAGGCGTGGACCTTTCCCGCATCGATCATCTCGACAGTTCGGAGTCCTCCGGCGGCGAGCAGCTTTCCCTCCAGCTTCTCAAGGATGTACGAAACGCCTGGGCGGCCCAAAAGCTCAAGGCATGCAAGCTTGACGCGCAGGAGCGGCGCAACCGGCTGATGGCGGTCGAGGCAGACTTCATCCGGCTGAGCAGCGCTCCCGTAATAATCGCCGGCTCCACGGCGAGCGTGGCTGCGACCATGGCGCTGATGGAGACGCTGAAGGGACGGCCGAACTCGGCGATTGTGCTGCATGGGCTCGACCGCAATCTGGACGCATCGTCCTTTGCTGCGCTCGGCGGCTGCCCGGAGCATCCGCAGCACGGGCTGTGCCAGCTTCTCTCACGGCTCGACAAGCGCCCGGAGGAGGTTCGAGACCTTGTCCCGCCGGACGAGAGCACTAAGCTTCGCCGCGCGGCTTTTCTGAGCGAGACCCTGCGGCCGGCATCGACGACGACCGCGTGGGCCAGCGTCGCCGCCGCTGAACGGAAGACCGACGGCGGCCCTGCTCCGGGCCTTGCTTTGATCGAAGCCGAAACGAGCGAACAGGAGGCGGCGACAATCGCGCTCATCCTGCGCGAAACCCTCGAAACCGAAGAGCGGAAAGCCGCGCTCGTCACCCCCGATGAAAATTTGATAGCGCGCGTGCGTCATGCGCTCACCCAATGGGGACTGGCGAACCCGATCGAGGACCAGAACCCGGATCGCTTGGCCTTGCGAGTCGTCGCTTCGGCCGCCAAGGGGAAGCCCGATGACCTCGTCTCGCTCTTGATGTCCGTGGAAGGCAGCGCGACCCCGTCCATCCGGCGCTTCGCCGAACTGATCGACCTTGGCGTCCTGCGCCAGATGTGGCGGCCACCCTCCATGCAGAACATTCCCGCCGCGCTGGCGCGCGCTCAGCACGCGATTGCGGCGGGAGAAGCGCGCCATCCCGCCATGAAGCGCATCGACGCAGCGGAATGGGAGGCGGCGCGGAACTTCGCCGAGCGAGCGCTCGACGCCCTGTCGCCTCTCACGTCCAGGGCGGAGCAGCGCTTGAGCCTAAAGGAATGGACCGCCGCCCATAGCGCCGCGGTGGCCCGGATGGCGGAGCTTGGCTTCGGCGCCATATCCGCTGAGGAAGACGAGCCGTCGACGCTTGTCGAGGCCGCAAAAATAGCGGCGTCGTCCCTCAAGCTCAATCTCGCCGACTATGCCGGCTTTTTCGGCGAAATCTCGGCCACAACACGAAGGCCTGCCCAGGAAAACCCGCATCCGCGCCTTTTCCTGCTAAGGCCGCTTGACGCGCGCCTCCTCGCAGCGGACGTGACCGTGCTTGGCGGATTGAACGAGGGGAACTGGCCGCGGATTTCCGGCCCAAGCCCGTGGCTCAACCGGAGGGATCGCGCCTTTGTCGGGCTTTCGCCAGAAGAGCGTCGCATCGGTCTTGCCGCGCGAGACTTCGCAACGCTGGCCGCCGTCGGCCCGCAAGTCTACCTCACCCGCGCCCGGAAGGTGAACGGGAGCCTCGCACGGCCGAGCCGTTGGGTCGCGCGGCTGAAAGCGCTCGCGCAAGGCGCGGGCAAGCTCGAAGCGCTGAAGCCTGAAAGCCCATGGCTCGCGTGGACGCGGCTACACCGCGCGCCCGACAATGTAACGCCCGTGGATTGTCCTTCGCCACGGCCGCCGCTTTCGGCGAGGCCGCGCCGGCTTAGCGTCACCGCGATCGAGACCTGGTTCGCCAATCCTTACGCGATTTACGCGCGGCATATTCTGGGCCTCGAACCCTTGCGGCGGATCGCGGAGACGCAGGACGCGCGCGACAAGGGCATCCTCTATCATGCCGCATTGCATCGCTTCTTTCAGGCCCATCCTGCCGCGCTGCCTGCGAATACGGCGGCGGAACTCGTGCGCTGTCTCGACCGGGCCGCGGACGAACTCGGCTTCAACCTCGAAAACGCCCCGTTCTGGCGTCCGCGTTTCGCGCGCTTCGCAGACTGGTTTGCGAGCACCGAAGCCGACCGTCGCGCCGGCGTCGTCGCCTTGAAGAGCGAGGTCGGCGGAAAATGGAAGCTTGATGCGGCGGCGGGGCCGTTCGAGGTCACGGCCCGCGCGGACCGGATCGACATCGGCCAAGACGGCGCCGTCCGCATCTACGACTTCAAAACCAGCGCAAGCGCGGCGGACACTTCAGTAAGGCGGGACGCGCCGCAACTCGCGCTCGAAGGGCTTCTCGTCAGCAAAGGGGCATTCGCGCAAATCCCGGCGGGTCTGGACCCCGAGCTTCGCTACGTGGTCGCGACGGGAGGCGAGCCGCCGGGCAAAGTCGTGGAGCTGAAGGCGCCGGGCGAAGCGATCCATAAGGCGGAAACCGGGCTTTTGCTCCGCATCGACTGCTTCGACGATCCCGATACGCCTTATGCCTACGAAAGGCGCGCCATTTTTCGCGACAAGGCCGAACACGATCCCTACGCACACCTTGGACGCGTGAAAGAGTGGTCATTCGGCGCCGACGAGGAGGACGGCGATGAGTGAGCGGTCGCCAGAGGAACTCTTAGACGCCGCCGAGAAGAAGCAGAGGGCGGCCGCGGATCCTGCCGTCTCGGCCTGGGTGCGGGCGAACGCCGGCACGGGAAAGACCCACGTTCTCGTCCAGCGCATGCTGCGGCTTCTCCTTTCGGGCGCCGCGCCGCGCTCGATCCTGTGCCTCACCTTCACCAAGAACGCCGCCGCCGAAATGGAGGCGCGCGTGCTGGCGACGCTCGGCAAGTGGGCCACAGCGGATGAAGATGCGCTCGCCCGCGATCTCGCGAAGCTTTTCGGCCGGCCGCCGAGCGACGCCGAGCACGCCGCCGCCCCAAGCCTCTTTGCGTCCGTCATCGACGCGCCGGGGGGCCTTTCCATCATGACGATCCACGGCTTTTGCGAGCGCGTGCTTCGCCGCTACAGCCTCGAAGCCAATGTGCCCCCCGGTTTCGCAGTTCTGACGGAGGAGGAAGCGCGCGATGCGCTGGCCGAAGCGCAGGCGCAGGCTTTCGCCGCGGCAGGCTCCGGCGAGTTGCGCGACGCGTTGGAGACGATTGTCGCCTATGCGAACGAAGCCGAGTTTTCGCGCGTGCTTCAGGCCATGCTCGGAGCTCGAAACGAGATCGCCCATCTTTTGCAGCCTTCGAGCGGGGGTGACCCTCCCCGATACGCGGAAGAAACGCTCCGCCGCCTTTTCGATCTTGAAGAGCACGAGACAAGGGCGAGCCTCTTGGCCCGGTCGGCTTCGCTCCTAAGCGAGCGCGCAGCAAAAGAGTGCGCCGCCATACTCTACGAGGGTTCAAAAACCGATCAGGATGCGGCGGCGCGATTTGAGGCCGCAGCCGCAGCACGCCTTCCGGAAGAAAAACATTGCGCGCTGAAGGCCGCCTTCACGACAAACGCGGGCGAGCCTCGAAAGAGGCTGATGACGGACGCGATCAAGAAGAAGTTTCCAGCTCCGCACGATCGCCTTGTCAAAGCGCAGGCCGACTTCATTGCGCTCGATGAGAAGCTCTGCAGCCTGAACGTCGTCGACGCCACCGTCGCGCTCTTGCGCCTCACCGCCGCGATCTTCGAGCACTACGAGGCCGAGAAACGCGCGCGCGCCGCCGTCGATTTCGCCGACCTCATCGACCGAACGCTGCGCCTGTTCTCGCGCGAGGACGCGTCTGCCTGGGTGCTCTATCAACTCGATGGACGCATCGATCATATCCTTGTCGATGAAGCGCAGGATACGAGCCCGGCCCAGTGGCGGATCATCGAAAGACTGACCTCGGAGTTCTTCTCCGGCGAAGGCGTGCGCAGCGCAACGCCGACGCTTTTTGCGGTGGGCGATGAGAAGCAATCGATTTATGGCTTTCAAGGCGCGGCGCCCGAACTGCTCGCGGAGAACGGCGCTTTCTATGAGAAGAAGGCTCTAGAGGCCGGCTTTTGCTTTTCTACCGTAGACCTCAATCTGTCGTTCCGCACGCTTGGGCCTGTTCTCGACACCGTGGACAGCGTGACCGCCGCCCTGCCCGGCGTGGGGGAGCGCTCGTTTGTGCCCCATGTCGCTTATCGGCGCAAAGGGTGCGGTCTCGTTGAGCTTTGGGAGCCCGAAAGAGGCGAAAAGGAAGACAAAGGATCGGTCTGGGAACCCGACGCCGCCGCTTCTCCCGTTCAAAAGCCGTCGGAAGCGCTTGCAGCGCGGATCGCGGCGCAAATCAGGCATTGGCTCGATAGCGGAACTCCGCATCCGTCGCTGGGCCGTGCAATCGAGCCCGGCGACATCCTGATCCTGTTGCGCAAGCGCCAACCCATGGCCGGGCTTCTGCAGGCCGCGCTGAAGCGCGATGGGATTCCTGTGTCGGGCGCGGATCGCGTCGCGCTGCTCGACGAGTTGGCGGTCATGGATCTGATGGCGCTTGCAAACGCCCTCCTTCAGCCCGAGGATGACCTGGGGCTTGCGGAGGCTTTGAAAAGCCCCCTGTTCGGCTTTTCCGACCACGACCTGTTCGACCTGTCTTCGTCCCGGGAAACATCGCTTTGGCGAGCGCTGGAGGCGGCCGGCGCTCGTGATGGCAAATATGCCTCGGTTGCCGAAAGACTTAGCGCATGGCGAGATTTGGCGCTGCGGCTGAACCCGTTCGATTTCTTCTCTCATATCCTCGTCGCGGAAGGAGGCAGGAAGGCTTTTGCGGCAAGGCTCGGCGCGGAATGCTTGGATGCTCTCGACGAGCTTTTGAATTTAGCTGAAGCGTTCAGCGCGCGCCGGCAACCGAGCCTTGCCGACTTCCTGGTTTCCCTTTTGCGCGGCGCCTCGGAGGTGAAGCGGGAGACCGATCAAGGCGCGCATGATGTGCGCATCATGACAGTGCACGGCGCGAAAGGTCTCGAAGCCGACATCGTCATCCTCGCCGACGCCTGCAACAATCGCAGCGCCCGCTCCGCCTCGGTCTGCTTCGCGCGCGCCGGCGAGGACGGCCCCATCGTGCCAATCTGGGTGGTCAAGGGGGCGTCCCGATTGCCAGCCATCGCCGAAACGAAGGATCGTCTCAACGAGGAAGAACGCCGGGAACTGGGGCGCCTCCTCTACGTGGCTATGACGCGAGCCCGCGACCGCCTTTACATAACCGGCTTTCACAAAGGCGTGCTTCCGGCCGCTTGCTGGTATGCAACGGTCAAAACGGCGCTCTCCTCCAGGCTCGAAGAGGACGCAGATAGTCGAGGTCGCTCGGTGTGGCGTTACGGTCCGCTTTCGCGCTCCCCTTCCCTAGCCCAGCCCCTCAAGAGCAAGCCGATCGAAGCAACGCCCTCCTGGCTCGGCGCGCCCGTTCCGAGAGAGCATGCGTCGCCGATCCTGGCGCCGTCGCGCAGTTCAGGCTGGGATGAAGACGTAGCCGCTTACGAAAGCCGCAGTAGCTCCGACCGCGCCAGGACAAGAACAAAGGGCGTTCTGATCCATAAGCTTCTGGAGGCGCTCCCGCAGATTCCAACTCCCGACCGCGCAAGCGCAGCGAGCGCCATCGCCTTGGCCTTCGCCAACGCGCTCTCACTTCGCGAAAGAGAATTTGCTATTCAAAGCGCTTTCGCCGGTCTATCCAACCCGGCTTTTGCCGAGCTTCGCGGACGTCCGCTGGTCGAAGCCGGCATCGCCGCAACGATACAAGACGCTGTCGGAAAGCGCCAAGCTGTTGTCATAGGCCAAATCGATCGAATTCTCTTCGATGAAACCAAGATTCATGTTTTGGATTACAAGTCGGGGGCAGTTCGCCAGAACGGACCATCGATCCGCGATTTGGCGCAAGTCGCCGCCTACAGACACGCTTTGATCCTGCTTTATTCAAACATCGCCGATGTCCGCGCCGCCTTGCTCAATATCGGTTCCATGAAAGTCCATCTCGCCGACGTTTCAGCGCTTGATGCTATTCTTGAGCAACTGGTCAGCGGTCCCGCAGAATAAACCGCGATAAATCTCAGGTTTGCTCTTCCAACAAAAAAACCCCTGCAAAAGCGGGGGTTCCTTGCGCCTGTCTGAGCAATGGCAGGAAGACAGAAACGCCGCCAGTAAACCGGCGGCGCCATTGTTGAGTTATTGGGTCTTAACCGCAGTCTTTTCCGGAGATGGCCCAGCAAGAGCGGGGTAGTCCTTGACCATGCTGGCCCCATATAGCGGCCTATACGCACCCTGATGGCAGGTCGCGCAGAAAGCCTTTGGAAGGTCCCCTGCAGGTCCCTTACGTCCCTGGACGCTCGCATAGAGAGGAGTCAGCGGATTGATGTAGTTGTTGTTGATGTCCCTGACCATGCGAATGCCGTACCACGCCGTTACGCGCTGAGGCGTGCTGCCGCTCCACGACTGGAAGTACTGCGTATTATGGCAGAACGTGCAGTTTACCCCAAGCCCCTTTGACATGGCCATCATAAGCGCGTAGGTCCACTCAGCCTGTTTGAGAGACATGCGGTTCGTCGTCGGGAGCGCGGTCGGCCCCATGACGCGGATCTGCTGGTCGCCTTGCAGGAATGGAGTGAACGGATCGTAGGGAAGAGACGTCAAGCCAACCTCAGGCGCGCGCCTGTTTTGACCGGCTTTGTTACCGAGGAGAGCAACGGACGACCTAGGCGGCACAGGGGTATACCAGACGTTCTTAGGGACCGGATTACCCCGATGGCAGGTATAGCAGGTTACGCCGGCGCCATTGATGGCGACGTGCTGTTTCCAATCGGCGTTCAAATGACGGGTCATTTGAATCATCCGGCGAGCTACAACTTTCGTGTACAGCGCGTCTTCAGAGAAGTTCGCTCCGTCCTTATGGCAGTAGGAGCAGCCGACTTCGGGAGCAACCCACTTGGCGAACGCTGTCATCTGGCGCAGAAGCTCGTTGGAGTCGATATCCTTGAGCACCTGCACATTCTGATAGGCATCCACAGCCTTTGTTCCTGAAGGATCAATCTTGTCCTCAGCCTCCGGAACGGCATTGAGAGCCTTCACCGCGGCGCTGTCGATCGTGCGCTTATTAACAACGTGCACCATCCCGGTTCCGCGATACCCCCATTGCACCCACTTCACAGTCGGACGCTCGAAGGTGTAGTAAACGAAGATTACGAGGAGTAGCGCGCCGGCAATCAGCGCTAGCGCTATTGTTAGGATGCGCTGTTTGTAACTCATTTTGGTGCTCCCGTTAGCGTAGCGGGGTCGATGACGACGGGGAGAACCTCTGGGTAGGTGGGTACGATTCCGTGCTTGATTCCCCAAAGATACCAGTTATCGACAACCGTTCCGGTCAGAAGAATGCCGATACCGCCTGTAAGTGGGCAGAGAACGGCAAACCACCAAGCCCAGCGATGGATGGATTCCATGGAAGCATTGAAGCCCATGGTCCAGCGCCAGAAGAGCCCGGCGCGCTCAAGCGCAGTTCCCCTATCCGTTGTCTGCTCGATCTCGCGCTCGCCGCCATAACGGCTGACCGCCATGATCGTGGCTCCATGCATCGCAAAGAGAAGCGTCGATCCGTAAAGGAACGCAATCGAGAGCATGTGGAACGGATTATAGTAAAGGTTGCCATACCTGAGCGAGAACGTCGCCGTCCAGTCAAGATGCGGGAAGATGCCGAAGGGTACAGCCTCTCCCCAAGTGCCCATGAACAAAGGCCGAATGAGCCCGCAGACCAGATAAAGCCAAATCGCTGAAGCGAAAGCCCATGGAATGTGGGTTCCGAGGCCGAGCTGACGGGCGCGGAGGAAAGTCCGGGTCCACCAAAGCAGAATGGACAGGGTCAGGAAAAGACCAGCGGCCAGCCACCACCCACCCTCATTCAGGGGAGGAATGTGGAGGCCGTTCGCCGGCGCGGGCGGCTCAAGCGCGAGCCACGGAAGCTGCTTGATAAACTGCACCGGGCTCCAGTCCACTGACGCGGCCATGTTGAGGCCGATAATCTCTATGGCGATGAAACCGCAGATGAAAGACGCCACGCCGGTTAGACCTAGATAGATCGGTCCAATTTGAGCGTCCCCGATGATCCCGAGCAAGTAAAGATGAAAAGGCTTACCCGTTCGGCCATATTGGTCGCGGTAGAGGGGCACACCCAGATGGGCTGGACCCTTCACCTGAACCTGAGTGAAGATGTTTTGATATTCGGCCATGATCTGTTGCCCTACCTATCGCCAGACTGGGATGTTGAACCACCAGTTCCACCACTCAGGCCAGCCCTTCGTCCAGAACGGTCCGCTTGCAATGATGCAACAGCCGCTCCAGAACGCAGCGTTGATAGCGCAGAAGAGACCGATCCTGTGAATGCCAAGGGTTCCTGTGGAGTAGCCCAGCAAGTCGCGCGCGAAAGTGTTCTCGTGCTCTGGAGTTTTCACGGTATCGCCATCGCCGGGATTAAGCGCGGACAGCACAAGACCGCCGTGCAAAGCCAGGAGAAGCGTTGTTGTGAACAAGAACGCAATGCCGAGCATGTGGAACGGGTTGTAGTGGAAGTGCAGATATTGGTATCCGGTATTCGACACCCAGTCGAGATGGCTCAGGATGCCATAGGGGAAACCAAAGCCCCAAGCGCCCATAAGCAGCGGGCGAATGACGACGATGCTGACATAGGCGAAGATTGCAAAGCCAAAAGTAAAGGGTATGTGGTACCCGATGCTAAGCTTGCGGCAAATCTCAACTTCGCGCAGCGCCCACGACACGAACGCTCCGACGGCGCATATCGTGATGATCTGCCACAACCCACCCTGAGCGAGTGGAGCCATGCCCAAACCATATTTCAGGTCCGGAGGGGCGATGTTGATTTTCCAGATATTTGTGGTGTGTCCAAGCATAGCGCCCCAAACAATGAGGGCGGTGCCCAGAACGGCGAAAAAGAACGTGGTGACCCCGAAAAATCCGACATAGAACGGGCCCACCCAGAAGTCGAATAGGTCGCCCCCTACTAGGGTGCCGCCTCGAATGCGGTACTTTTTTTCATAACTGAGCAATGCCATCGCTCACCTCCAGCTAGGAGGCGAGCTATCGCTCGGCCTCCTGTGAAAAAATCCCGAGAAAGCGGGCGAGGCCTACAAATTCCTCACCCGCTATCCTGATTGATTCCAACCGCTTAGCGAGCTGGAAGGGCGGTGTTCGAGGAAGCCGCAGCCTTCACCGCACCCGTGTCGATCCAGTTGTAACGGGTCGTGCTCAGGAGGATGAAGTGGATCAACAGCGCAAGAACGATAAGGAACGCGAAGATCGCGACCAGAACACGACGGGGATCAAAGAGTAGCCAAATGCGCCACATGTGTTTTTCTCCTTATGAAAGATATTGGATGAAGTTCAAAGCTGCGGTGTGCACATCCTCAGGAATGGACGCAATCGGTCCAGCCCAAGGACGCCAATTCCAAGCGAGCACGTGCGCGATGATTGCGACGATTGTGAACCCAATAAAGCTCGCAACGAAAATGCTATGAAATTCCTTAGCCTCGCCTTCGGTCAGCCCGGTGAGCGAGACATCCCTTTCTTCTTGAGCCATAAGCTTGATCTCCGCTAAAGTGGACTCTCTGTCAGTTACCGCGCATTACCCTCGCGGCCGGGTTCGCCATGGCGTTTCCGCCATGGAGTTTCTTTGCCCGGCCAAGCCGGGCGAACTCAATGCCCCTACCGCATGAATGCGAAGGGAATGCAGGTATTGGCCGCGGCGCGCGCCTCGGCAATGATGGACTTGCGTTTGCTGGCATCGCCTCGCGTCGACACCGCGCGACCTACCAGCCCCAGGACGAGGAAAAGAGGAAATGTCACAAGAAACATGAGCCGGAATTCCTTCGCTTCCCGCGCTCTGATGTGCGCGTGGGGCTCATTTGCTTGCGGGTGATAAGGAGACATACTCACCTTCCTCCTCGGCACGGAATACGCAATGAGAAAGTCATGCGGCCCTCCCATCCACAGCATTTGCGATGGATAAGCCGGCGCGCTTTGCGGTGACTTTGTTTTCGCCCGCCTCCCGGGCCGCCTTTTCTGCTGCGTCACGGAACCGCTTCGCCGCGGAGATCCTAACGAGAACGGGTTGCGCCTCAACCATCTCGTCGAGAAGGCTTTTCGCCTCTTCCTCCCAGGGAAGCTGCCGAAGCAATCTTGAAGGAGTCGCTTCGATGCGGTCGAGATCCTTCCCAAGCGGCAATATATTGAAAAGGGCGTCGAAGAGAGCGTTGCAAACTTCCTGAACGATATAAGTTGCGCCGGCATATCCCATGAACGGCGTGCCGGTATGCCGCCGGATGATTGCTCCGGGGAACGATGCGGGAATGTACAGCGAGCGACCGCCGCTTTCGGCCAAGTACATGCGTTCGTTGTAGCTCCCGAACAGCACGAGCGGCGGCTTCTCGCGCACGAGACGCCTCGCCTCCTCATTATCGGGCTTCACGCCTGCGCGGCGCGATATGGCGAAGGTGCAAGGCAGCCCCATCTCATCTTCCAGGAAGTGCCGGACACCGCGCGCATAGGTCTCGTTCGCTACGATGGCGAAGCTCGCTGTTCCGAAGAAGTCCTGCGTAACAGAGCGCCACAAATCCCACAGCGGCTTGATCGTCGTATGCTTTTCACGCTCGATAAAGGGTTCCGGATCGAGGCCAAGGACCTCGCCGAGCGTGCGCAGGAATTTCGTCGTCGAATGAAGCCCCATAGGCGCCTGCAAGTAGGGCTTGTCGAGCGCCTCGCAAAGCAGCCGCCCGAACTCGCGATACATGCAGATATTCGCGTCGGCGTCCGCAAGCCGCGGAACTTCATTGAGATGAGCGCCGAGCGGGAAAACCATGTTGACTTCGGCGCCGATGCCTTCAATGAGGCGACGGATTTCCACCACATCCGAAGGCATGTTGAAAACGCCGTAGCAGGGGCCGATAATGTTGACGCTGGGCTTGGCGCCCGCCGCCTTCGGCTTTGCCTTTGCTTTGCGTTTGACGCCGTATTCGCTCCAGAGCCACATCATGGCCCGGTTCGCGCTCTGCCACTGATCCTCGTCGATCGTACGGGGCAGGAAGCGCTGAATGTTCATGCCTTCGGGCGTCACGCCGCCGCCAATCATCTCAGCGATAGACCCGGTCACCACAACGCTTGGCTGCTTTGGATCGAGCGTCTTGTGCGCGCGCTTCATGGCCTGCTCGGTGCCATGCTGTCCGAGTTCATCCTCTGACAGGCCAGTCACCACAATCGGCAATTCATGCGGCGGCAGTGCGTCGGTATAATGCAGGACGGCTGTGACCGGGAGGTTTTCGCAGCCCACGGGGCCATCGATAATGACTTGCAGCCCTTTGACCGCAGCGAAGACGTATACCGCGCCCCAATAGCCACCCGCTCTGTCGAGGTCGGCAATCAGCATCCGATGGCCTCCTCTGGCATCTGGATGGATGGCTTCTTCAGCTCCAATTCCCGCTTCTTGGGCGGCGCTTTGGGCGCTCTCTCCCATACGCCGGCGTTATGGCCTTCTCCGACACCTTCGAAGAAGTCCTTCATTTCGTCAAAGCGGCCTTTGCTTGCGATCGCCGTGTTGACGACGTGCGCAAGAGAACCGGCGCCAGCAACGCCCATAAGGGGACGCGCCGAAATAAGGTTTGTGAAGTAAAGCCCCGGTATCGCGGCCGCCTTCGCGTGCTGGACGACAGGAGTGGTGCCGATAGCGAGATCAGGCTTGAACGCGTCAACCGCCTGAATGTCCTGTTCCAGAGAAGCCCGGAACTGCACATGCACGCCTTTGGCCTCAAGCCATTCGCGATCTGCATCCGACCAGCGCGTGCGCGGACAGGCGCTGCCGACATAGGGCACATCGGCGCCGCTTTCGATGAGTAGCCGCGCGACGAGCAACTCAGAGCCTTCGTAACCGGATACCGTGATGCGGCCCTTTATAGGGGTCTTTGCGATGGCGTCGCGCACCGTGGGCAGGATGCGGTTGAGCGCTGCATCCACGACCGGGCGGCCGATCCCGCAAATTTCGGCGATCGAGATGAGCCAATTGGCCGTTCCATCATATCCGACCGGCGCCGATCCCGTGATGGCGCGGCCCGCAGCTTCGAACTCTCGGAAGGAGGCGGTATAGAAGGGATGAATGGCCGCCACCGCCACGCAGTCGAGAGCCGCATAAAGCTCGCGCCACTCCCGCGTTGGCACGACAGGTCCGGCCGCAAGCCCCAGAGGTTCCAGCATCATGCCAATGGTGACCGGGTCTGCGGGGAACATCTCGCCTACGAGCGTGATCGTCGGCTTTTCCGACCTACCCCCGCGAGGAGCTTGCACTGGGCCTTGCTCAGCCTCGGTGCGCGCGTATTTCAGCATCGCCCCCGCAAGAACGTCTTTCGCCTCTGCATGGGTCGGGACGCCGAAGCCAGGCACATCAATGCCGATGATGCGAACGCCGTTGATTTCCTTGGGCAGGAGTCGCAGCGGCACGCCGGAAGCGGTTGGAACACAGAGGTTTGTGACCACGATTGCGTCGTACTGCTCCGGATCTGCAAGCTTGAATACCGCCTCGCGGATATCCTCGAAGAGCTTGCCGGTCACCAGCGTCTCGGAACTGAACGGGACATATCCCACCGTTCGCTTGGCGCCATAGAAGTGCGAGGTGAACGTCAGTCCGTAAACGCAACAAGCGGAGCCGGAAAGAACGGTCGCCGTCCGCCGCATGCGTAGACCCACGCGCAGCGAACCGAAGGCGGGACACATGCTTTGCGGCTGATCATGCGGCCCTTTTGGATAATCCTTCGCGTATTGTTCGAGCGTCTCGCTCTTACCCGCTGCGACGGCCGCCTTTTTCATTTCGGCCGCGCCAGCGTGACACCCAATGCTTGCACTGCTAACCGGGGCGTTCGCCTCGGCCTTCGCCTTGTCAGCCGTATTCTCAGCAGCCGCGGCACGTCCGGCGTCGTCGTAGACGACTTCGCTGGATGCGGCTTGAGAGGATTGGCGATCAAGTGCTGTCATAAACTCACTGCTCCCTTACGCGGCGTCGTAAACGATTTCGAGGGACGGCTTTTCGACGATCTCATGGCCGCGCATGTCGGCCTGCGACGCAGGATCGAGCACAACGCCACGCCCTACGGCGTCACCCTTGAAGAGGCCGAGGAGCGCGTCTTGAGACAGAGGCTTCGGCCGAACCGGGGGCGCTTCGGCGACATTTACCGAAAGCGTCTCGAACATGGAGGCCCATTGCCCGCCGGGCTTGCCGACGATTTCGTAGTTGGCGCTCTTCCTGCGGATGTCTTCGTTCTGCGGAATGGCGGAGAGGACAGGAATGCCGGCTTCATTGCAGAAGGCCTGAGCTTCGCCCGTTCCGTCATCCTTGTTGATGACCATGCCCGCCACGCCGACGTTGCCGCCCAGCTTGCGGAAATACTCGACTGCGGAACAGACATTGTTCGCGACGTAAAGAGACTGCAGGTCGTTCGATCCGACGACGATCACCTTCTGGCACATGTCGCGTGCGATCGGCAGACCGAAGCCGCCGCACACCACGTCGCCAAGAAAGTCGAGAAGGACGTAATCGAAGCCCCATTCATGGAAGCCGAGTTTTTCGAGAAGCTCGAAGCCATGGATGATGCCCCGTCCGCCGCAGCCGCGACCCACTTCCGGCCCGCCGAGTTCCATCGCAAAAACGCCGTCGCGCTTGAAGCAAACGTCCTCGATCCGCACTTCCTCGCCTGCGGCCTTCTTCTTGGACGACGTTTCGATGATCGTCGGCGTGGCGCGACCGCCGAACAAAAGGGAGGTCGTGTCGCTCTTGGGATCGCAGCCGATGAGTAGGACGCGTTTGCCCTGCTGAGCCATCATGTAAGAGAGGTTGGCAAGCGTGAAGCTTTTGCCGATGCCGCCCTTTCCGTAGATTGCGATGATCTGCGTTTCTTTCTTGACTTCGGTCGCAGGAACCGCGTCAGGCTCGATGGCAGCCTCTGCGCGAAGTGCAGCCGCTTGCTGTTCGAGGGCAGTCGCTTGATCTACATCCAAAGTCATACGCACTTTCTCCAATCTAGAACCATCTTGAGGCAGGCCGGATCTTCGAAGGCGACGCGATAGGCGCTGGGAGCGCCGTCTGCTGTGCTGCGATGCGTAATAAGACCATCAAACGACAAGCGGCCGCTCTCGACCAATTCCTTGACGGCAAGCAGATCCGCCTTTTGCCACTGGGCGGCGACCCGCATCCGCGCTTCTTTCATGAAAGCGGGCGGGAAGCTGAAAGAGAGTCGATCCGCGTAGAATCCGGCGAGTATGATCTCGCCGCCAGGGGCAAGCCGCGACATGAGAACATCGAGAATTGATGAGTCTCCGCTCACATCGCAAATTACGCGATAATCCCGACGCGGATCTTGATCGGGATCAACAACCTGATAACCCACCGCCCCGCCGAACCGAGTTTCGTTCTTTTCCCACACTGTTGGCGACGGCGCTCCGGATGCGACCACGATGCGCGCAATCAGGCGACCAAGAACGCCATGTCCAATAATAAGATCAGCCGGCGCGCCCTTGTCTGAAAAAGCTGCATGATAGCCGGTCGCGGCCAGCGCAAAGAGGATGCCTTGTTCCCCGAGCGCCTCGCTGACCGGTATTGCACGGCTCTCAGGCAAAACAACGCGCGACGCTGTGCCGCCAAAAAGGCCGCGGATCGCGCCGTAGCAATTTGCGCCCGGCACGAAAACACGTTCACCCACGCGGATAGTAGCAGAAGGCCCGGCCCAGGAGACGCGGCCGACGGATTCATAACCTGGAACGAGGGGATAACCCATGCCCGGAAAATGCGGCATGCGCCCCGACCACAGCAGGCGCTCGGTGCCTGTGCTGATCCCGCTCCATTCCACATCGACGACGATGTCCGCGTCGCCGGGAGTCGGAAGGGTGAGCCGCTGAAGCCCGAGTTGCTTAGGCTCCTGCAACACTACCGCTAAAGTCTCCATTGGGAACTCTGGAAGGCGGGCCATGTAGACATCTATCTCTTCACAAGTTCGTGTGTCATCCTAACTTGACCAGCTGATATGTCAATCCAAACTTACACTAGTTTCAAAGCTTACGGACGAGCTGCGAGCAAGCGGACAATGAGAGGCTGGCAGGTCGAACGCCGTTCGATGCGGCTGAACCCGGCCTCGTGCAGGAGAGACCGCAATTGCCGCTCCGTACGCGGACGGCCCCGCCCCATGGCCATCAAATAAAAGCTGAAATAGGCGGCGACTTTCTCCGCGCCCGGCGTTTCGGCCATCGGCTCAGCCACGAGAAGCACGCCGTCCTGCGGCAATGCGGCGCGTGCTGACTTGAGGATGCCGAGCGCGGTTTCATCGTCATGGTCGAGGAGAACGCGAACGAGAGAAATGACGTCGGCGCCTTTGGGCAGGTCCTTCAGGAAATCCCCGCCCGCGACCGTCGCCCGTTCCGAAAGGCCGGCTTCCTTGAACCTCGTCGCCGCCAGTTCGGCGACCGCCGGCATGTCGAAGAGGACAAGCTCAAGATGCGGGTTGCGACCAGCTGCGCACAACAGAAAAGAGCCATTGCCGCCGCCGACATCCATGAGGCGGCGATGCTGTTTGAAATCGTATGCGTCGAGGACATCCTGAGCAAGCGCAGGCTGCGTAGCCGCCATGAGCCCTGTGTAATCCGAGACCGCTTCGCGGCTCGCGCCGGTATCGCCTTCGGCGTAGGGCCAGTAGGCTGCAAGGTTGGTCGCCTTGGCTAAATCGCCTTTAGCGGGCGCGCGGCTATCGCTCTTGAGAAGAAGGCGGACCGGATCGTCGAGATCGCGATAAAGCAGCGCGTGATGCTCCACCATGATGGCGAGGCCGGGGCTTGTCAGCATCGCCGCGCCAAGACCGCCAAGGCCATAGCGGCCGCCGCTTCGCCGCTCAACGAGGCGCAAACCGGCAGCCGCCGTCAAAAGCCGCCCCGTCGCGTCCTCGCCCAAGTTCAGCCGATGCGCAATCTCCTCCACCGTTAGCGGCCCCGGCCTCAAAAGGTCGAACAGCTTCAACCGCACGCAGGCAAGCAGAACCTGCGAGTAGACGAACCCGGAACAGAGATCGAAAAGCGCGCTCGCTTCGCGCCTTGCGATGATGCGCGTAAGCGGGAAGGTTTCGGCGAACCGGATGAAGCGCGGGCTCGTCAAGCAACGGTCGCGAAAGGCGAAATACCGGTCCATCAAACCGCCAAGGAGGCTAGGCTTATCCACTTTCACTATATTTTGGGCTGGCGTCACTGCGGGTGTCATTTATAGTTGCCACGTTCCACTGTCAGCTAAAATGGACAGTCCGCGCCGGGCCTGTCAACGCCGTTTTGGGAGAGCAGTCTTTGCACGAAAACCGCATTGTCGTGGTCGGCGCCGGGGTCGGGGGCTTGGCGGCCGCAATTGAGCTTGCTGCGGAAGGCTGTGACGTGACCGTTGTCGAGAAATTCGATGCGCCGGGCGGGAAGGTGCGCCAGGTCCGGGTTGGCGGCGCTTTCGTCGATGCGGGTCCCACCGTCTTTACGATGCGCGAGGTGTTCGATCGCGTTTTCGCGAAGGCGGGCGCGTCGATCGACGATTATCTCACGCTGAAACGGGCGCAAGTGCTTGCCCGGCACGCCTGGGAGGCTGGCGGCGAACTCGACCTTTTTGCCGATGTGTCGCAGACCGCAGACGCCATCGGAGCTTTCGCCGGAGCAGGCGACGCACGCGGCTATCTCTCCCTGTGCCAAGAGGCGTCGAATATCTACCGGATTTTGGACCGCTCGTTCATCCGGGCGCAGAAGCCCAATCTCCCAACCCTCATAGGGCGGGTGGGCCTTTTCAACTTCAGCGATCTCTGGCGCATCAATCCTTATCAAAGTTTCTGGAACGCCGTCTGCCGGCATATGAGCGATCCGAGGCTGCGACAGCTTTTCGCTCGCTATTCGACCTATTGCGGGGCGTCGCCTTTCTCTGCCCCCGCCACGCTCATGCTCGTCGCCCATGTCGAGCAGCAGGGCGTTTGGCTCGTCGAAGGCGGCATGGTTCGCATCGCATCGGCGCTCGAATGCCTGGCGCAGCGCCTCGGCGTCGTGTTCCGTTACCAAACGGAAGCCGCCGAAGTGATTGTCCGCAATGGCAGAACGTCAGGCGTCAAGCTCAGGGGCGGCGAAGAGTTGAAGGCCGACGCAGTCGTCCTCAATGCCGATCCCTCGGCCGCTTCCGCAGGGCTCCTCGGCCTCGCCGCAAAGGGGGCGACGCGGCGCGTTCCAGCCCGCAAGCGCTCATTGTCGGCCCTCACCTGGGCGTTCAAGGCCGAGGCCCAAGGTTTTCCCCTCGCCCGCCATACTGTATTCTTTCCAGATGCCCCCTACGCATCCGAATTCGACGCCATATTCCGAGAAAGGAAACTGCCGCCTTCGCCGGCGGTTTACCTGTGCGCGCAGGATCGGGACGATCGCGGCGGCAAACTGGTCGAAGGAGCCGAACGGTTCCTTGGCATCGTCAATGCGCCCGCCCTGCTCGATGTGACAGCGCTCAGTCATTCGGAGATCGAAGAATGCGAGACAAAAACTTTCCGGCTGATGGCGGCGTGTGGCCTGAGGCTGAGGCCAATGGATGGAGCCGTGGCAAGGAGGTCGCCCCAGGATTTCGAGACCCTGTTTCCGGGAACGGGGGGAGCGATTTACGGGAGGGCGTCCCACGGCTGGATGGCGTCCTTCCAGCGTCAGGGGACAAGATCCCTGCTGCCGGGCCTTTATTTCGCGGGGGGGAGCGCGCATCCGGGGCCTGGCCTGCCGATGGCCGCGCTTTCGGGGCGGCTCGCATCGGAGGCGCTTCTCCAAGACTTGGCTTCGATGAAACGGTTCCGAAGAATGGCTACGCCTGGTGGTATGTCGATGCGTTCAGCGCCGACCACCGCTTCGGATTGACGATCATCGCCTTCATCGGCAGCGTTTTCTCGCCCTACTATGCGAGGCAAAGACGGATTATCGGGCATGCCGATCCAGCTCAGCATTGCTCGCTGAACGTCGCCGTCTACGGGCCGGGGGTCGGCCGCTGGGCGATGACCGAGCGTTGCAGCAAGGCTTTGCGGCCAAGCCCCGATGGCCTCGCAATCGGGCCGAGCGCCGTTATCTGGGAGGGATCGCGGCTTCGCGTCGAGATCGATGAGAAGGCGCCGCTCACAAACGCCCCCTTGCGCGGCGTGGTCACCCTTGAACCGGAAATTTTTCCCGACTTCGTCGCCGATTTCGGAACGGGCGGCCGCCATCGATGGTCACCCATCGCGCCGCGCGCCCATGTCGAGGTTCGTCTGGATAGCCCTTCGCTCGCGTGGAACGGCACGGGCTATTTCGACATGAACCGAGGCGACGAGCCCATCGAGGAAGGCTTCTCCTATTGGACCTGGTCCCGGGCCTGTCTCCCGGACAAGGCGGCGATCCTCTACGACGTCACGCGGCAGGAAGCAGGCAACTCATCCATGGGCATCGAAATCGCGGCGGATGGGACAGTCACCCCGATTGAGGCGCCCGAACGATGCGCGCTTGCAACCACGCCGATTTGGAAAATGTTGAGAGAGACCCGCTGCGACAGGGGGCAATCCGCCAAGATCGCCCAGACCTTCGAGGATACGCCCTTTTATTCGCGCTCCATGATCGCCACGCGCCTCCTCGGCGAACCGGTGAACGCCATGCATGAGAGCGTGTCGCTCGACCGCTTCCGAAAGCGCTGGGTGCAGACGCTTCTGCGCTTCCGCATGCCTCGGGTCGCCCTTTAACTGTTACTCATCTGCATCACTCGCCTCGAATGCTTGTGGAAAGGGGCGCGCAGCATTTGTTTGCATCGAACGAATCTGTCGTCGATAGTCTTGTCCATAACATTTGCTAGGGGCACTACTATGGCAGCGAAAAAACCGGCAGCACCTGCGAAACCCGCCGCGAAAGCGGCCCCGAAGGGAGCTGCGCCCGCCAAATCGGCCGCCAAGCCGAAGAAGGGCAAGTAAGCTTCCAGGGTTTGTAAAAGAGTTTTCTCGGACGAGGCGCGGCGACGCGCTTCGTTTGTTTTTGTGGTCTACCCTCCCTGCCCTGCCGAAGAAGCGAAGCCGGAAGATCCTGTAAGCGACAACCGGGACGCCGGCTGGAATGAGTTTATAAGGCCTGAATTGCATTGCGCATTGCGCCGATGCCGACGATTTCCGACTCCATCACGTCACCCGGCTTGAGCCATTCCGGCGGGGTGCGTCCCATGCCGACGCCCGACGGGGTTCCGGTCGCGATTACGTCGCCGGGTTCAAGGGTCAGCCCGCGCGACAGTTCGGCAATGATCCTGGGAATTTTGAAGTACATATCCCTCGCATTGCCGTCCTGCTTGACAGCGCCGTTCACGCGCAGGATGAGGCGAAGATTATCCGGTTCGAGATCGTCGGCGGGGATGATCCAGGGTCCCATCGGGGCATGGCCGTCCAGGCTCTTGCCCTTGAACCACTGGCCGCCATGCCAAGTCTTTTGCAGATCGCGCGCCGAAACATCGTTCAGGATCGTATAGCCGAAGACATGCTGAGCCGCATCGGCCTCCGCGATATTGCGCCCTGCCCTGCCGATGACGACGGCGAGTTCGACCTCCCAGTCGATCTCGCGCGAGATCGAGGGATCGTAGGGGATCGCGTCGAAAGGCCCGTTGAGCGCGCCGGTCGCCTTGGTGAAGAACACCGGGTGCTCGGGCAGCTTTTGCGACGCGTCGCGCATCCGCGCGCCTTCCGCGAAGTGCTCCAGGTAATTCCAGCCGACGCAGAAAATATTACGGCTCAATCTCGGGATTGGGGGCAGGAGCCGGACATCGCCGAGCTTCAATCCGCTGTGCGCATCAGAAGCCGCAAGCTCACGCACCACCGCCAACCCTTGGCGACCGGCTTCGATCAGTGCCTGCATGGACCCGCCATCGAAGCCCAGCGACATCTTCGCCCGCTGGGCGGCGTCGGCGACATCGACCACATGTCCGTCGGCGCCAACAAAGCCGAGACGGGGATGGCCGCCTTCGCCGGCATAAGTCAGAAGGCGCAATCTGGAATCGAGCGGCGCATCGATCTCTGTCATTGTTTCATCCTTGGGTTTCGCCCCTTATCTCGTCCTTTTCCTCATGGAAAAAGGAACGCCGTTGCTCCTTCCCTAAGTAAATATTCCCGGCTTCGCCAACGAGTGGCCGCGGCGTTTACGGCGCCGTCCGCCAACCCGGCCGAAAAGAAAAAGGAAACGCGGACTGCGCCTTGGCGCCTATTGCCGCATGGCCCTCTCCCATGGACCAGCGAATTAACCCGGAAAAACTGTTCGGAAATTCCGAAATCGATTAAGGCCTGTGCGCAGCTTAAAATGTTTCTGCTTCCCTCCCCTGCGTCCGCCTTTGATTAGGTTCTCGCACGCTTTTGGCGCCACGACGCCAGCAATTCAAAGGCTTCCTTGATGCGGTCGATCCGCTCTTGAAAGCCGCGGCGTTCCCCTTCATGCAGAAACTGCTTATGCGTCGCGGCGCCTTTGACGCCGAGCGCGTCTCTTTCGGCGACGCGTCGCTTTTTGGCGAACTTAATCATCTCGCTCATCGTTTCGTCCGTGGGCGACAAACGGTCTTGTGCGGACTGCAGAGCGTTTTTCTCTCTTTCCGAAGCTTTCGCCTGCGCCTCCCGGATGAGCCGTTGCCATAGTTTCAGGGCCTTGAGATGAACGCGCATAACCTCAAATGCCATATTGGGCGCGCCGTCCTTATGGTTCCGCAAAGCCTCGTCAATGAGGAGACGGCGAAAATGCGGCGCAGGATCGTTCTCGAACGTCGCCGTGAAGTGATAGCGCGCGGACTTCGCCGACATGATGCGCTCAATCGTCGTTTGCCTGGTCATGATGGACGACTTTATGAACATCATAACGCCGGGATCGAGGGCGCCTTCCAAGTCGGCGGTTAATGCCTGACATTCGCGCTCAAGTTTCTTCTCTAGCTTCTCGTGACGCTCCACAACTTCCGACTCCTTAACTGAACGTGAACCCGAAGTATAAGCCACCCGAAAGACAACCGGAAGAGCCGTTCTGGAAATTAATGTTTTCCTTTCAACCATGGTTTATCTTGATGCTTACCACGAAAACCATCCATGATTAATCGAATTTTAAGAAGTTTTGGCTGACGACGTTGCGCGTCACGCGCCGTTATTAGCAAGAAAATCACAAAAGCCATTCTGCTTCGACATGAAAAGAGGAATAGCGGCTCACCCTGCAAAGCAGGCGCTCGTCTAAACCGATACGATAGAGGAGCCGGCCGCTTTTTCGGTCCCCACCGGCCTTGCCGCCGACCCACTGGGACTCAAACGGGTTGCAGCGTTTGCAATATTTTCAAGCGGCGGCCGTCATCCAGCCCTTACGAAGCGCGAGCCGGAATCGTTACGAACTCAGGTCAGCGCATTTTACGATCCCCGGTCTACAACGCTTTCGCGGCTCTCGCCGCGTATGGGATTGACGCTGCCGGCGATGCGTCGGCGAAACAGAAACCGTCTCGTTCGGCGCTTTACTCGCCCCAGCCGGTCACGGCTTTCACTTCGAGAAACTCATCCAGGCCGAAGCGGCCCCACTCGCGGCCATTGCCGGACTGCTTGTAGCCGCCAAAGGGCGCGGCCATCTCGATCGACGCCCCGTTGATGATCACAGTCCCGGCCCGGATAAGCCGGGCGACGCGCCTGCCCCGCGCAGGATCACCCGAGGAGACATAGCCGGCCAGGCCATAGGGCGTCTCGTTGGCGATGCGCACCGCGTCCGCCTCGTCCTTGTAGCCGATGATGGACAGCACCGGGCCGAAAATCTCCTCCCGCGCGATCGTCATGCCATTTGGGACATTGGCGAACACCGTCGGGCGCACATAGAAGCCTTTGTTGAGATCGGCCGGACGGCCTTGCCCGCCCGAGGCAAGCCGCGCGCCTTCATCGACGCCCTTCTTAATCAGCCCCTGCACTTTCTCCCACTGCGCGCGGTTCACGACCGGGCCGATGGCAGTCCCCGGCGCTTTGGGATCGCCGGGCCTTGTTTTCTCCGCGACGGCCTTCGCGATCGAGGCGACCTCGTCCATCCGCGCTTGCGGCACGAGCATCCGCGTCGGCGCGTTGCAGGACTGGCCCGAGTTCATGAAGCAATGCGCGGCGCCCCCGCTTACGGCTTTTGCGAAGTCGGCGTCCTCCAGGATGATATTGGCCGACTTGCCGCCGAGTTCCTGGCTCACTCGCTTCACGGTGGGCGCGGCGCGCTGAGCCACGTCGACGCCGGCGCGCGTCGAGCCCGTAAACGAGATCATGTCGAGCCCTGGATGCGAACTCATGGCGGCCCCGACCTCCGGCCCGAGCCCATTTACAAGGTTGAAAACGCCCTTCGGCACGCCGGCCTCGTGAAGGATCTCGGCCAAAATCAGCGCCGCGGTCGGCGTATATTCGGACGGCTTCAGCACCATCGTGCAACCCGCAGCAAGCGCAGGCGCGACTTTGCAGACCATCTGGTTCATGGGCCAGTTCCAGGGCGTGATCATGCCGACCACGCCCACGGGCTCCCTGAGGATCGTCGCCGCGCCAAGCCGCTCCTCGAAGGGATAGGTCTGCAACGCTTCGAACACCGTCGTAAGTTGCACGAGCCCGGCGCCTGCCTGCCTATGCTCCGCGAAAGGAAGCGGCGCGCCCATCTCATCGGAGATGGCGGCGCCGATGTCCTTCATGCGGCTGGCGTAGACGTCGATCACGCGCTTGAGGAGACCAATGCGGTCCTCGCGCGAGGTTGCGGCGTAGCCCTCGAAGGCGGCTCTTGCCGCCGCGACCGCCTTGTCGACATCGACCGCGGAGCCGAGAGCCACATCGTACATGGCCTCCTCGGTGGCGGGGTTCACAACCGGCATGGTCTTCGCGCCGGACTGCGCGACCCACTCCCCATCGATATAGAATGTCAGCCGGTCGGCCATGATGGCTTTCTGCTCCTCCGCCAAGTCTAATGCTTCAACGCTACCATAACCAACCCGATGGGCCGATTGCGGAAATCGGGGTCTGTGGTCATGGCTCCGTTTCTCGCTGGGTATAGCGCCGAAATGGACATTTTGGCGCGCTGACGATCTTAGGCCGGGCCAGGAGTTGAATTGTCAAGGCGTCCGTTTTACTTCACAAGCAAAGAGCCTGTCGGCATCTAAAAACGATCACAAGAGGGGAAAAGAAGAAAATGTCAGAAATAATGGACGCTCAAAAGGAATGGTGGGCCAATCCGGCGGTTGTCGGGCTGATGGGTTTCGGCACGACGACCATGGCGACAGGCCTGCATAATGTGGGCTATTGGAGCGCCGGTCCGACGCTCGCCTTGGCGATCGCCTTCGGGGGCACGGCGCAATTCATTGCGGAAGTCATAGACCTTCGGAAAGGAAGCATCTTCGGCGGCTCGGCCTTTATGAGCTACGGCGCGTTCTGGTGGTCGGTATTCGTGTTGCTGCAGGTGCAGCCTTACATGGGCCTCAAGGCGGGCTCCAGCGAACAATTCGGTTTCTTCTTCGTCTGGACGTTGTTCACGCTTTCCTTTTGCATCGCCTCCTTCGCCGTGGGCAAGTACCTTTCGATCCTGTTCTGGATTCTCTTGGTGGCGTTCGTGCTGCTCGACGGCGTTACGCTTGGGATTGTGTCGGCGCCGGTCGCCGGCTGGGAGATCTTCGTCGTAGGCCTCTTCGCCTGGTATATCGCCACGGCGACATTGGCGAATGCGGTCTATGGCCGGAAAGTTCTCCCTCTCTCTTGAGCCTTGAGCAGCCCCCCGCCACCTTCATCGACCTTCGCTCCTGAACGTCGCAGCGGGGTTCGCGACCGGCCTCGCAGCCTAAACACGGCCAAGGCTGCCCATCAACGACGGAGATATGGCGCGGCCTCGCTTGGCCGCGCCAACTCAGTACACAATCTTATAGCTTCCAATTTTGAACCGACACGATTTTCGGTTCGCAGGTTTATGCATCGTTCCATTCGCGATGGATCGAGTGGGGGCGCTGTGCCAAAAAATGAAGCTTCATCTCCCCGTCCAGGCGTGGTCGAGCCGCGAAGGCCTGCTTCGAGATCTCATGACTCTTGAAGCCTTTATTAACCCTGAACCGCTGGAGCCTGTTAACCAGGCGTGCAGCCACTTTTCTTGTCTTTTTCCCTTTTTTCTTCAATGTCTTAGCTGGACGACTCTCTTCGCGCGGAGAGGCTTTCGGCGCCTCCAGGCTTGGCATGCGAACGCCGAGGCCGACCGCCCGCCAATCGCCATAGTCCCATAGGATACCGCCTGCCCGAAGGCGAGACCCCCTGTTTTACGAAACAATCCCAATTTCAGCCCTTTTTTAACCCTGGCAGGGCGCTGGCCGCTGTCGCATCGCTTGCCCGTCAATGATGAGCGCGCGAACCCGCCGTCGCGAATCCAACACGTCTCAGGCACAACGCCGCGGCGCCGACAGGGGAACCGATCCCCTTGTTCTTGCGCCCGTCCTTAGCGAGCGGATGCGCTCTTCCTTGCCGAGGCGTAGCCTTCGATGAGATCGGCGCCGACAGGAATTTCCACCGACGTTCCTTTCAAGTCCGCCGGCGTGATCGGCGCCACCTGTCCGCCAAGGCATTTGCCGAGAAACAACTCGGCTATGGCAGCAAACGAGATGTTGTTCTCGGGCTCGGCGAAGCCATGCCCCTCCCGCCGGTAAAGGAGATAGGTCACCGGGATGCCCTTCGCCTGCATGGTTTCGACGATCTTGTCCGATTGCTCTTTCTTGACGCGCGGATCGTTCTCGCCTTGCGCGATCAGGAGCGGCTTTTTGATCTTATCGGCCTGATAAAGCGGCGAACGCTCCTTCAGAAGCGCGCGCCCCTCTTCGGTGTCGGGATCGCCGATGGATTTGACGATCCTTGCGCGCCCTGACGCCCAATAGGGTGGAATGGTTTTGATCAGACGGTCGAGTTCGGAAGGGCCGACCAGATCGACGCCGCAGGCATACGTATCGGGGTTTCGGGTAAGGCTGGCGAGCGTCGCGTAGCCGCCGTAGCTGCCGCCCATGATGGCGATGCGCGCCGGATCGGCGATCTTCTCGCGGATGGCCCAGGCGACGGCGTCCAGAAGGTCATCGTCCATCTTGCGGCCCCATTCCTTGTCGCCCGCATTCACGAATGCCTTTCCGAAGCCGGTCGAGCCTCTGTAATTCACGCTCAACACCGCATAGCCGCGATTGGCGAGCCACTGATGCCTCGCGTTGTAGCCGAGTTGATCGCGCGACCAGGGTCCGCCATGAACGAGCAGAATCATCGGAAGCGGCTCATCAGGTCGGCCCGCGCGCGCGTTGTCGGCCCCTTTCGGAAGGGTGAGATACGAGACGAGATCGAGCCCGTCGCGAGACGCGATGATCGCAGGATGCATGGATGCAAGCGGCGCATCGGCGAGCTTGGGGCGGGCGTCGAAGAGCTTTGTGAGCGCTTTCGCATCCCGGTCGTACAGGTAGGATGTGGCAGGCCGGGTGGGACTGCTGACCGAGATCGTCCAAAGCTTGTCGTTTTCTGTGCGCGAGCCGACGCTCCATTCGCTTCCAAAGTTCTTCGACAGAAACTCCAGGTCCGGCGCATAGCGCGGCCCGAGCGGCTTGTGTTCCGTGCGTTCGTAATTCACCGAATAGGCAAGCGGCGCGCGCGTTTCGGGATCGCTGATGATCCCGGCGATGTCGGCTCTTGGGTCTTCGGCAAGGGTTTTTTCCTCGCCCGTGGCGAGATCGATGCTTGTAAGCGCAGCCGTGTCGCGCCTGCGGCTGTCGAGCAGGAACGCGATTTTCCCGTCGCTGTCGAGCGAAAGCAACCCCGTGTTGGCGTTGTCTTCGGGAGAGATCTGCAACCACCGCTCCCACGCGTCGCCCTTGGGGCGCAGAAGTTCCTCGCCGCCGTCGGACGTGGGCTTGGAGGCAAGCCTCGGCGTGAAGGTCTCGTCCGTCACAAAACCGGAGAAGCCTGGATTTTCGGCGACCAGCTTCAATTCGCCGGTGGCGAGATCGGCTCGGAAAAGATCGGGATACTCTTTGTCGCGCCGGTTCAGCGTCACGAGGATCTCGCCCCGGATCTTGCGGCTGCGTCCCGCGAAGGAGCCTTGGACGCCCGCAAACGGCGTCAAATCCTTGGTCGTGCGGTTGGCGACATCGACGGCGTACACGTGCCAGTTCTCGTCGCCGCCCTCGTCCTGCATATAGATGAGGCGCTCCCCATCGTAGGTCCAATGATACATCCGGATGCCGCGCTTCTTGTCGTCTGTGACCGGCGCGGCGGCTTCCGGGCGATCGATCGGCGCGATCCAGACGTTCATTACGCCATCCTTCGGAGCGAGCCAGCCGATCCATTTCCCGTCGGGGCTGATCTGCGCCGCGCTCTTTTCCGGGTTTCCGAACAAATCCTGGCGTGAGATCAGTTGAGCTTGAGTTTTTGCGCTCGCGGTCACGGCAAGGATCACAAAGGGTAGAATCAGGACTACTTTTAGAACATGGACCGTAAGCTGCACTTTCATTCCCTTGTCCTTGGCGAGTGGCGATTGCGAAGAGTTGAATTTGAACTTATACCACGGGGCTATAAATGGCCTTCGTTCTGAAGTAATAAGAATCATGGAAAACGGTAAGAGGGACCAGCCGTGCGCGCCTTTCGCATTCTGACCATCCTCGCCATGCTGCTGTGCCTTGCGCCTGCGATGAGCCTGCTCGCGGCCGCGCTTGTCGCGCGCTGGGCGGGCTGTGAGCTGGATCTGCCGCCCAACGCGCCCCTTCCCTGCGCCATCCTGGGGGGCGATTACGGCGATGCGCTTTTCGCCTTGGCGAGTTTTGGCTGGTCCGCGGTCGCAACGCTTCCCGCCTTCGTAGCACTGCTTGCGGTATGGGTCGTCGTCGAAATCGTCAGGGCGACGGGTCGGCGCAGCGCCCCGCGTCAGCTCCCCGCTCCCTCTTACTCACGGAAATCCTCTCACACACGGAAGCTGCGTCAGCCTCCCGCGGCGGCGGCGTCGCGGAACCGGGTGCGCGGATCGTAAGGACGCTTGCTCGACCATTCCTGTACAATGCGTTCGAGTTCGCTGTCTATGACGGCTGGCAGCACGATCTTCAGCGTGATGAGTTGATCGCCATACGAACCCGAGCGGCTGTTCTTCACGCCCTTGCCGCGCAGCCGCAGAACCTGTCCGCTTGATGCGCCCTTGGGCACCGCCACGGTGACCCGCCCGCCGATGGTCGGAACTTCGACGCGCGCGCCGAGAACCGCCTCGTTCAAGGAAATCGGCAGCTCGAGCGTGATGTTGTCGCCGTCGCGAAGGAATAGCGGATGGGGCTGAACCTTGAGCTCGATGAGCGCGTCGCCCGGCTCGCCGCGGCCCGCGCCCGGCCCGCCCTTGTGCCGTAAGCGCAACGTCTGCCCACTCTCGACGCCTGCAGGGACCGTGATGTCGAGGGTCTCGTTGTCCGGAAACTGCACGCGCTTCTTGACGCCATTAACCGCCTCCAGGAAGCTGATTTCAAGGTTGTAGCGGTAGTCCATGCCGCGCATGGTGAACGCGCCGCCCTGCCCTCGCCTTCCGAACAGATCGCCGAAAAGATCGGAGAAATCGCCCGATCCGCCGCCACCCCCTCCTGCGGCGCCGCCGTACTCGCGGCCGAAGCCCTGCCCGCCGCCTCCGGCATATTCGCGATAGAACGGGTTGACGCGCTCATTTCCCATCGCGTCGATCTCGCCCGCGTCGTAACGCTTGCGCTTCTCCGGGTTGCCGAGCACTCCGAAAGCGGCCGAAACTTTTTTGAACTGCTCCTCGGACTTCTTATCGTTCTTGTTCTGGTCGGGATGAAGATCCTTCGCGAGCTTCCGGTAGGCCCTGCGAATCTCGTCGTTCGATGCGCTACGTTTGACACCCAGAATGGCGTACAGATCTTTATTCATGGAACCTGGGGTTATTGGACTGCTGCAGCAATGTCATGCCGGAAAACTCCTCGAACAGCTACGGCATAAATGAGTTTGCGCCCCGCTTATCCCAAGAGACCACCCAAAAATGTTGTTTTTGGGGGTGACGGCTTCGACGATATCACAACTTCGGATTGAAGTCCTAGATCCTTGGCCGCCGCTCGGAGCCGGCGCCTGAGCTGATCGCCATCCAGCGCCGCGAGCGTCTGCGGCAGAGTAAGGATGAGCTTGCCGCCTTCATAGGCGAGGGGGGTTTGCGGCAGCACGCCTTTCATGCCCGCAGAAAGCGCATGCGCGAGCCGCACGACCTGACCGAGGAGCAGGGCGCGCTTTTGCTGCTTTCGCGGGATCATGGCGGCGAGCTTCGGCAAGAGTTCGCCGGAAAGCTTGCGCTCAAAGCGATGATAGACTGAGAGCGCGAGGAAGGCGCGGCCCGGGTGATCGACGCCGACCAGCCCCGATTGCGCGACGAGAACCGCGCTTTGCTCGCCTCGATAATCGGGATGCGCGCGCCACGAGAGATCGGACAGAAGACAGGCCGCCTGGCGCAGCCGGCGCTCCTCTTTCGTTTCCCGAGGCCCGGGATCGACGAAGAGCCCATCGGTCCAGGCGATAAGCTCCCGGGCATGCTCGTCGGAACGCGCGCGCAGCCGCGAGATGGTCTCGCAGCCGGCCAACAAAGGGTCGCGCGCGCGTTCCGCCTCGCTCAGGAGGCGGTAGATCGTGCCCTCCCGGACGCCGAACGCCGAGAAGACAACCTCGTCCGGCTGCATCTTCCTGATGATCATATTCAGGAGGAGAGCGCCGAAAGGCACGGTTTCCTCCCGTCCCGCCGACATGCCGTAAACGCGCTTCAACGATAAGGGGGAGCTGTTGGCGTAGCGCGCCGTGACCTGCAAGGCCTTTCGCGCGTCGAGGCGATAGCCGTGGATGGCGGTAAGCGGATAGCCTGTCTGGTGCATGTGCAGCTTGGCGAGCGCCCGCCACGTGCCGCCGACGGCGTAGAAGGTCTCGCCGCGCGCCTCGTCGAGCCAGCCCAGCGGCGCGAGGCCCTCTTCGATCAGCAAAATAGCTTCGGCTTTCTCGCCGTGGGTTCTGTCAGCGAGCGCAAGACTGCCAAGCGGCAGGGAAATATTATGTTCCCGAACCTTGCCCTGCAGGCGGACAAGCTCGACGCTGCCCCCGCCCAGGTCCCCGATAACGCCGACGGGATCGACGAACCCCGCCATAACGCCCGTCGCCGCCAGTTCCGCCTCCTCCGCGTTGCCGATGACCTTGATCGAAACCCCGCAGGCCTCCTCGGCGCGCAAGAGAAACGCCGGTCCATCCTCGGCCCATCGCACGGCGGCGGTCGCGAAAGGGTGGATGTCGCGCTCCTTGACGCCGCAAATGTCGGCCAGCTTGCGAAAGCGGGCGAGAGAAGCCAAGGCCTCCGGCACGGTTTCGGCGTTCAGCTTCCGCGTCGAGTTCAGATAGCGGCCGAGCCCACACATCGTCTTTTCCTGGAAAAGCGGCGTCGGAGCGCGATCAAGGGCTTCGTAGACGACAAGCCGGATGGAGTTGGAGCCTATGTCAATGACGGCTGTCGGCTTTGCGCCGAGAAGCCGTCCCTGCGCCAAATCGTTCAAGCGTCACCTTACCCGTGAGGAGCGGAGGGAATTGCGAAGCGCCGAGGGAAATTCTGCTTCAGCGCGCCGCCACGCCCCGAAAGGCTGGGATTGGTCATGAAATATTCGTGCGCGCTGAATGGTTCTTCTCCCGGCCTCTGGCGAAAACGCTCAGAGCCGCCGTCGCTGCGGACCTTCCAGCTTTGCAGATTATCTTTGAGATTGGCGATCATGATCTGGTCCAGAATCTGCTCGTGGACGGTCGGATTGGTGATGGCGATCATGGCCTCCACCCGTCGCTCCAGATTGCGGGGCATTATGTCGGCAGAGCTGATATACACGTGGGCCTCGTCGGATGGCAACCCGTGTCCTGCGCCAAAACAATAGATTCTTGAGTGTTCTAGAAAGCGGCCGATGATGCTTTTCGCGCGGATGTTTTCCGAAAGACCACGGATGCCGGGCTTGAGGCAGCAAATCCCGCGAATGACGAGATCCACCGGAATGCCTGACAGGCTCGCCTCGTAGAGCGCGTCGATCACGTCGGGGTCGACAAGCGCGTTGAGCTTCATCCAGATGGCGGTCGGGCGGCCTTTCTTCGCATGCTCGATCTCCGCGTAGATCTCCTCGATGATTCGCGCCTTGATTCCATAAGGTGAGATGTACGTCTGCTCCAGATCGCTCGGCCGGCTGTATGTCGTGACGTAGTTGAAGATTTTAGACACGTCGCGCCCTGTCGCCGGATCGGCGGTGAAATAGGACAGATCGGTATAGATCTTCGCCGTCGCCGGATGATAGTTGCCGGTTCCGATATGGCAATACGTCCTGAGTTCCCCGTTCTCCTTGCGGACGACCTGGCCGAGCTTCGCATGCGTTTTCACGTCGAGCTGGGTCAGACCATAGACGACATGTACGCCGACCTCTTCGAGCTGCCTCGCCCAGTCGAGGTTGTTCAATTCATCGAAGCGCGCGGTGACTTCAATCATGACGGTCACACTCTTGCCCGCCTGCCGCGCATCCCTCAAGGCCTCGACGATCGGCGATTTCCTGGACGTCCGGTAAAGCGTCCACTTGATGGCGACGACGTCGGGGTCGGAGGCCGCCTGCCGCAAATATTGGAGAACGATATCGAAGGTCTCATAAGGATGGTGGACAATGATGTCTTTCGCCGAAATCGCCGCGAAGCAATCGTTGTCGTACTCGGCGATGCGCTCGGGAAAGCGGGGTTCGAAGGGCTTGTAGAGGAGATCGGGCCGGTCGCTGACGATCAGCTTGGAAATGTCGGCGATGGCGAAGAGGCCGTCGACGATAACCACATCGTCGCGTTCGGCCTTCAGCCCTTCGGTGATGAGTTCCCGCGCGTCTTCGGGCAGCGAAGCGCTCATCTCCACCCGGATCACCTCGCCGAGTTGCCTCTGCACGAGCGCGCGCCGCAGAACTTTCTGAAGATCCTCGCTCTTCTCCTCGAACTCGATTTGGCTGTTGCGCAAGGGACGAAAAAGGCCGGCGTCCTTCGCCCTGAAACCCGGCAGGAGCGCATGCGCGAACAGCGAAATGACCGTTTCTATGGCGACGAAACGGATGGCCGGCTTTCCGTTTCTGCGGCCTTTGTTCTCCGTCTGAGGCAAGCGGATGAAGCGATCGAGGCCGTTCGGCACAACGACAAGGGCATGCATCGAGCGCGGCTCGCCCTCGTCTTCGCGGATGCAGTCGAGCACGAGCACGAGTTCCTGGCTCTGCACGTGCGGAAAGGGATGCGCGGCGTCGACCGCGACCGCGCTCAGCGCGGAAAAGATGCGCCGCATGAAGTAGATTTCGAGCCAGTCCTTGTCGGCGTCCGCCAGTGACCTTGCCGAGAGAAGATGGATGGCTTCCACCGCCAGTTCCTTCTTGAGCGCCGTCCATCGGGCTTGCTGCCGGTCCGAGATCGCGACAACGGCCGCGTTGACTTTCTGCACCTGCTGCGCAGGCGTCATGCCGTCCGGCGAAACTTCAAGAATATTCGTGACCGCCTGCTCGTGCAGGCCGGCGACGCGCACCCGATAAAATTCGTCGAGGTTCGAGCCCGAAATCGCCAGGAAGCGCACGCGCTCCAGAAGAGGGTTGCGCTTGTTCTCGGATTCCTCCAGCACGCGCTTGTTGAACTCAAGCCAGGAAAGCTCGCGGTTGAAAAACCGTTCCGGACCAAAGGCTAAGATCCTGTCTTTGTAGCTTGGGGCTGGCTCGGCTTCGGCGAGCTTCATCGTGTTCCTCCCGCCGAAACGGCGTCCGGCTCCATTGCGGCGTTCCGTCTGCCGCATCTGACGGAGCAATACTACAAGAGTGATCCCGACCCGGGTAGGGTCGATCGCGCGTTTCACGCGGGCGATGGCCGCCGTTCCCGGCCCGCGCGAACGATGATTAGCTCTCAAGGATGACCCGGCTCTTTGCCGGCTGCAAGATCTCTTTCGCAAACGCAGCGGTTGCAGGCTCGCAATCGCTCATACGACCCCTTCGCAGCAGCGTTCGGGGACCGGCAGATCCACCGTGAACACAGCGCCGGACCTGTCGGCGCGGTTGGCTGCGCCGATTGAGCCTCCCATGGCTTCGATGAAGCCGCGGCAGATCGCGAGCCCCAAGCCGGTCCCCGCGCGTTGGCGGTCGGCGCTCTTCACGCGATAAAACTTCTCGAAGATCGCCGACAGCTGATGTTCGGCGATGCCTGCCCCCTCGTCCATGATTTGAAGCCGTACCGCGCCGCCCATCCTTCTCGCCCGGATGGTAATTGTAGAAGTCGGTGGAGCGTATTTCGCTGCGTTGTCGAGAAGATTGACCAGCACCTGCTCGAAGAGCATTTCGTCCAGCTCCAAGAAAGGCAGGTCGGGTTCGACATCAAGGCTGACCTTGAAATTTGCAAGAAGGCGCTCTGTCCGGCGCAAGGCCGTGCCGATGATATCCGACAGGTCCGTCGGCTGGCGCTTCAGTTCGACCGCGCCCGACTCGAGCCGGGTCATATCGAGGAGGTTCCCCACGAAGCGAGTTATGCGCCCCGCTTCCTCCTCGATGGCGGAGATCATTTCGGCGCGCGCTTTGGCGTCGAACTTCTCGCCATATTCTCGAAGCGAGTTGGCCGCGCCGAGGATCGAAGCCAGAGGCGTTTTCAGATCATGCGAAAGCGAAGTGAGGAGCGCGCCGCGCAGGCGTTCCGTCTCGGCCGCGACGCGCGCGTCGTCCATCTCCTTGGCGAGCCGGACCCGTTCGATGGCGACCGCGGTCTGGTCCATGAGCGCATCAAGGAGGCGGCGTTCGCCAGGGGTCAGGATGATGTCGCTGCGCCGGCCGGCCGCGAGGCCGACGACGCCGATCACGCCGCGGCTCGTTCGAAGCGCGAGAAAGACGCGGGCGACGCCCGGCAAGGTGTCCGATCCGCGGCCCGCAGAACGGCCATTGTCGAAACACCACTGAGCCGCGCCGAATTCCGCCTTCTCGACGACCTCGCCCGGCGGAAAGGACGAAGCGAGTTTCAGACGCCCTTTGTCGTCCGGCAGCATCATGACCACGTCCGCTCCCAAGGACACCGCGATCTGTGAAACAGATGCCGCAATGAGATCGTCGAGCTTCGCCAGCCTGGCGAGATTGCTTGAAAAGCCGTAGAGCGCGCTTGTGATGGCGGCTCTGTTGCGGGCGAGTTCCGCCTGGCGTCGCACGCGAGCGGTCAGGTTGCTGACGATCAGCGCGGCGAACATAAAAAAGAAAAGAGCCGCGACGTTCATGGGGTCGGCGATTGTAAAGCTGTAGATCGGGGGATGAAAAAGAAATTGTAGCAGAGCATGCTCGCCACAGCTGCGAGCAGCGACGGGCCGCGGCCGGACAGGTAGGCCACGCCCACGACCCCGATCATGAAGATGAGCGGGACCGTCTCTCCGCCAAAAAACGGCTTCAGGAACTCCGCGCAGAGCGTGCCCCCAGCCGCCGCCCAGGCCCCGGCGAAATAGCCCGCAATATTCGATCGCCCCCGCGGACTGGTCCTGACGGTCTTGCGCGGGATGGCCTCCTCTTTGAGCACTTCGCCCGCGATGATGTGCAAGCTGATAGGACCGGAGCGCCGAATTCAGGTCGTGAACCACAGACCCGCGCAAGAGCTCGAGCCAACGCGTGCGGCTCGACTTGCCGATCACGATTTGGGTGACATTGTTCGCGCGCGCATACTCGATCACGTCGTCGGCGATGCCCGTACGCGCCGGAAGGGTAGCGGCGACCCCGCCGAGCCGCTCCGCAAAACGCAGCGTGTCGGCGATGCGGTCGCGCTCAACCACCGAAAGGTCGAGGTTCCTCAATGTCTCGACATAGAGCGCCGTCCAGGACCCGTGCAGCCTGTCCGCCACCCGCTTCGCATAGCGCACGAGGGAGGCGCATTGCGGGTCTTCGTTGATGCAGACAAGCACGCGCTCGCGTGCTGGCCACGGCCCTGGGATGGCGTGCGCCTTCATGTGGGTGAGGAGTTGCTCGTCGACGCGCTGGGCCGTCCGGCGCAAGGCAAGTTCGCGAAGCGCCGTCAGATTCCCCAGCGAGAAATAGTGGTCGAGCGCCCTCTCGGCCTGCTTCGACACGTAGACCTTGCCTTCGCGAAGGCGTTGAATCAACTCATCGGGGGCGAGATCGACGACCTCAATGTCGTCGGCCCGGTCCAGGATGGAATCCGGTGCCGTCTCGCGGACCCGGATGCCTGTGATCTGTTCGACGACGTCGTTAAGGCTCTCGACGTGCTGGATGTTGAGGGTGGTGTAAACATCGATCCCCGCCGCGAGCAGTTCTTCCACGTCGAGATAGCGCTTCGGATGGCGACTGCCCGGCGCATTGGTGTGGGCGAGTTCATCGACAAGGGCGACTTGCGGGCGGCGCCCGAGAAGGGCGTCGAGATCCATCTCGTCCAGAGCCCGACCTTTGTATTCGACATGCTTTCGCGGAATGATCTCGATGCCGGCGAGCAGGGCCTCGGTCTCCGCCCGGCCGTGCGTTTCGACGACGCCCGCGACGACATCGGCCCCGCCGCGCTGGCGCGAATGCGCGGACAGAAGCATTTCATAGGTCTTGCCGACGCCAGGGGCGGCGCCCAGGAAAACCTTCAGCCGGCCGCGCCTGTGCTCTTCGCTGCGCGCCATGTCGGGCAAGGCTTCAGGCGATGATGGGCGGCCGATTCCAAGGGCCTCGGGCATAGGCGTTCCTTTGTGGGACCGTCAATGAGACGGCAGTATGATGGCGATCTTAACCGAAGCCGAAATCAATTATGCCGACGCTCTCCCCTGCCCTAGCCCGACTTCGCCGATTGAATTGATTGTGACGGGCTAATGCTTGATATATCTGGACACAGCTATCAAAAGTCGGCGCCACAAGAGTGATCGGCGGACGAAAATCCCTGCCTCATCCTTCGGCAAGCTCAGGATAAAGCGGAGCGATCAACAGCTTGAGCCTTATGGCGCCTGTCGCGGTTCGACGGGCTCACCGTGAGGCCATGGGTCGCATCGTTTTTCAGCGGCCTGCCAAGCCGAGCGCGAGCCAGGACTGCAAAAAGGCAAGCGCTTCAAGTCGCTGCGAACCCGGATAAGGCTTCGGCTTTCTGAGACGACGCCAGCCCGATCGGTTGGCGCGACCGGGAAAGCGCTTGGCGCGGCGCCCTGCCCTTCTTGTTTCCATCTACGCGTCGCCGTCCGACGCGCCGTCGCAATCGCCGTCCTCACCGCCGAGATTCAGGTCCTTCAAAACCTTAGCCACGAAAGCGCGCGTGATCTTCTTCTGTTCGGCAAGGGCGAGCTTGTCGAGCCTCTCGGCGACCATTTGCGCGGCGGCCATCGACCGCTCGATGCGCGCCACGAGATAGGAAATCACGTCGGGGGCGACTTCGATCTGGCGGTCGCTGAAATGCTTGAGAAGCACGCCTGCGAGATGCTCCTGGTCGGGGGGGTGGATTTCGGCGGCCGGATAAGACCGGATGCGCGAGCGAAGGTCGGGCAGCGAGATCCGCCATTGCCCAGGCGGCGCATCGGCGGTCAACAGGATGAACGAGCCGTGCTCGCGGGCGAGGTTCAGATGATGGAAAAGCGCCGTCTCACAGAAGGCCAAAGAATCCACGTCCTCCACGATCAGGGGCGCGTAAGGCGCGGCCCACATATGCGCGGCGAGGTTCGGCGGCTCGATGAATTCCCCCTTCGAGCGGTTTCGCCAAATATTGGCGAGGTAGGTCTTCCCCGATTGCGGCGGCCCAAAAATCACCGCGGCGGGCGCGTGCCACTCGGGCCACGCCGTGACGAGCTTCAGCGCGTGCTCGTTGCGCGATGTGATGAAGAAATCCGCTTCATCAAAGCTCGGCCGGTGCGGCAGGTCGAACGTCAGTTGCGCGGGCATCACACAGCGCTACCCTCAGATAATTTCGACCGCGCCTTCATGCTTGCCCTCGCCTTCGTACATGGGGCTCCTATAATACTTGCGGATGGCGAAACGCACCAGAACCCCGATGGCCGCGGCCAACGGCACCGAAATAAGAAGCCCGGTAAAGCCGAAAAGATAGCCGGTCGCGATCAAGCCGAACAGCATCCAGACCGGATGCAGCTGCACCTTGTCGCCGACGATCTTCGGCGTCAGCACATTGCCCTCGACGAGCTGGCCCAGCACGAAGATGCCGCAAACAAGGCCGATCCGGGTGTAATCCGGCCAGAATTGCGCTGTCGCCACGGCGCCGGAAACGAGGAAGCCGCTCGTTGAGCCGAGATAAGGCACGAAGCTGATAAGGCCTGCGCCAAGGCCGATGACGAGCCCGTAGTTCAGGCCGATCGCTCCTAGCGCCACCATGTAAAAGGCGGACACGATCAGAAGCACGATCAGCGTGCCCCTGAGATAGCCGGAGATTGTCCAGTCGACTTCGCGGGCTATTTGCCTGACGGTGGGCGCGTCGCGCCTCGGAATGAGCCTTTCGATCCCGGCGATCATCGTGTCCCAGTCGCGCAGGAGGAAGAAGGTCACGACGGGCGTCAGGAACATAAGGGCCAGCGAATTGAAGAGCGCGAGGCTGCCCTGCACGAGCTTCTGAAGCTGGCTGAGAAGCCACGGCGCGACGTCCTGCAGCGCGCCTTGCGCCTGCGAACCGGACCCGCGCTGTGCGTCGAGCTGCTTCTGAATGGGCAGGAGCCAGCTGCCGTAATGCTGGAGGATGTAGGCGCGGGCGTCCTGATAGTAGCCCGGCATGGCCTGGATAAGCTGGGCCAGTTCCTCGATGACGGGCGGCACGATCAGCGCCACGATCAACGCGATTACGAGCGCGACGGCCGCGATGATGATGAACGCCGCCAGCCCGCGGTTCAAGCCCCAGCGGTTCATGCGTCCGACGAAGGGCTGGAACAGATAGGCGAGCACGAAGCCCGCGGCGAACGGCAGGAGGATCTCGGAGAAAACGAGCAGCGCCGCCAGCGACAGCGCGCAGAAAAGCACCCAGAACGTGGCGTGCGGCGAAAGGCGGAAGGCGGTGCTGTCGTCGGTCATGACGGCGTCGGGCTCCTTGGATGTGCGCTCCGATCATCAACGCAAGCGCAAGTGCTTAGTTTCCCGGCCGCCGCGCTGTCAAGCGATTGCGCGACCGCGGATGGCGCCGCGATGGGCACGAAGCGCCCGTTCACTCGCTCTTCTTTCCAGCAACACGAAAACCGTGATCGTGATCTGTTGGCCGCACACGATCGAACCGACCCTTGAAGGTGTGTCAAGGGCATCCTCGCAACCACAGTAGGGAGCCAGCTTAAACTGCTTATATACTCATTTATGGGCATATTACGAAACAAACCCAATTTTAACGGCTTGTAAACCGACCACGAACGTCAAGACCACGACGGATTTATGCACTCTGCCCGATGATTGGGGCGATGAAATCCAAGGACGCAAGACCGAAGCTGGCATGCTGTCGACGCTTGAAATATCGTGAAGCCTGCGCTGTTTTTCAGCCGTGCTCCCTTTTAGAGGGCGCGATCATCTTCGCAAGAGGAGCGCAGGCGCGGCTACAAAGAAGAACAGCGCGGCGAGCGCGAGCACGATGGATGGCCCCGCGGCCGTGTCAAACCGGAGGGACAGGTACAGCCCGCCGAGCACCGCCGCCGACGCCGCAATGCCCGCCGCCACCGCCATCTGCTCAGGCGTTTTCGAGAAAGGCCGCGCGACCGCCGTCGGGAAGATCATGAGCGACGTGATGAGCAAGATGCCGATCACCTTCATGGCGAGCGCGACCGTCACCGCGATGAGGAGGATGAAGGCCGTCTCGGTCCGGCGCACGGGGACGCCCTCGGCGGCGGCGAGTTCCTCGTTCACGGTCACGGCGAGGAGCGGCCGCCACAGGAAGAACAGCGCGGCCAGCACGACGGCCGCGCCGCCCCAGATCCAGGCGATGTCGGCCTTCGAGACGGCGAGAATGTCGCCGAAGAGGTAGCCCATCAGGTCAAGGCGCGCGCCGCCCGCGAAGCTCGCCGCGATCACGCCCGCTGCGAGCGACACATGGGCGAGGATGCCGAGTAGCGTGTCCTGGGGGATCGCGCGCTGCGCCTGGAAGCCGGTGAGAAGCAGCGCCATGGCGACCGCGGTCAAGATCACGCCGAGCGTCAGGTTGATCCCAAGCAGAAAACCGAGCGCGACGCCCAGGAGGCCGGAATAGGCGACCGTTTCACCGAAATAGGCCATGCGCCGCCAGACCACGAAGCAGCCGAGTGGCGCCGCCAGCACCGCCGCGCCGACGCCCGCGATTGCGGCGCGGATGAGGAAGTCGTCAAGCATGTGTTGTCGTGGCCGCACTTGATGCGGCCATCCAGGAAACAAAAGGTCGCTGCGGCAAGGGCATACTGGGCAGGGTCAAGCCCGGCCATGACTTCGTCAGCGCCTCGTCGTCCCCGAAAGGCGCGGAACGCGGCTTATCCGGGATCGTTACAAGCGCTGCAGATCGGGATGGTCGCGGATAACCCCTGCGGCGTTTCCGGGATGACGAAGAAAGCTCAATCATGGCGATGCCCATCGCAGACGACATCGCCCGAGGGCGCGTGGCTGTGGTCGTGCCGGTGCTCGTAGATGCCGAGGCTGGCGGCGGCGCGCGGCCCGAACAGGCGCACATATTCGGGATGCCCGGCCACGGTTCCTGGCCTGCCCTCGCAGCAGACATGCCGGTTGAGGCAGACCACGCGGTCGCTCGCGCCGAGCACGACATGCAGATCGTGGGAGATCAAGAGGATGCCGCAGTCGCGCCCATTGCGGATCGCGGTGATGAGTTCGTAAAACTGCGCCGCGCCTGCGAAATCCACGGCCTGGGCGGGTTCGTCGAGCACCAGCAGTTGCGGATCGCGGGCGAGCGCGCGGGCAAGCAGAACGCGCTGGAACTCGCCGCCCGAAAGCTCGCACATCTGCGCATCGATCAGTCGCTCCGCCCCTGTTTCAGCGAGGCAATCCGCCATCCGCTCGCGTGGCGTCGCCTCGCTCAGCGACATGAAACGCCGCACCGACAGCGGAATGATGCGATCTATCGGAAAACGCTGGGGCACGTAGCCGACCTTGAGGCCGGGCTTCCGCCAAATCCGTCCCGCCGTGATCGACGCAAGCCCCAAAAGCGCACGCGCCAACGTCGTTTTCCCTGCGCCATTCGGCCCGATGAGTGTCACGATCTCCGACGCGTGGATGACGATGCTGACGTTTTCCACCGCGTATTTGCCTCTGAAAGCGAGCGAGACGCCTTCAGCAGCCACAAGAAACTCCCCAGCAAGCCTCGCCTCAGGTCCGCTTGCGGCTTCCGATTCCACCGTCATCAGCATGCGCCGCCCCTGAAGTTCCCATCACAATCCGCGCAAGCGCCGCGGACCTCGATCACCACGTCTCGCGCGCGAAAGCCGCTCGTCTTTGCGGCCACGCCGATGGCGCGAAAGGCGTCGGGGGCGTCGGCTTCGACGACGCGCTCGCAGCCCTCGCAGAGAAGCGCGATCGTTTGCGGCGCGTTCGAATGCTCGGTCATGCAGGCGAAAAAAGCGTTGCGGCTTTCGAGCCGGTGAACAAGGCCTGCGCCCTGGAACACATCCAGGATGCGATAGACGGAGACAGGCGCAAGACGTTTTCCGTCTCTTGCAAGGCTTTCGATTAAATCGTAGGCGCTGACAGGCTTGTGGCTTTGCACGAGATGGCGGAACACTTGCTCACGCAGCGCCGTCCACGTGACGCCAAGCTCCAGGCATCGTGTTTTTGCGCGCCCGAGCGCATCGGTCACGCAAACGCCGTGATCGTGGTCGCGCGCCGGAAAGGAGGCGGCTTTCTGTCGGATCATGCCGCTGATGTAATGATATTACGTATCTTTGGCAATTCTTTCCGCCTAACTCTTGCTCGATCTCCGCCGCATTTTGGCGCCCAAGACCGGCTACACGCCTGCCAGGTTTCCGCTGGCTCCGTCGTCGGAATAACCTCAATGCCCAAAATCAGGAGTTTTTTTATGAGCATGATTGTGAGCAAGAAAGCAGGCGCAGTTCTCGCCTTTGCGGCCGGTTTATGCGTAGCGGCATCGCTTCCAGCGATGTCGCAAGATTTCAGGTTCCACTACGAGGGCGACGAGCGCGGCAACGTCGAAGGCAAGCGCGCAAGTTGCGAGGTCTACGCGAAGATTGCGCAAGTCCAGACGGAAGCCAACCACAAATACAACTGCGGCTTGAACGGCGTCCGTTGGGACCACAGCATCGAGCAGCATTTTCGCTGGTGCCGGCACGTCGCGCGCGAAGACGTCATCAATGCTGTGCGGGAGCGCGCTGGCGAACTGCAGCGCTGCTTCAACCAGCTTGGCGACTTCGACGACGAACGCTAAGGGCTCAAGACAGGCTGAGGCAGCGTGACGCTGCCTCCACTTAGCTGGATGATATTTCTGAGCACTTTTTCGATTGCGACCCACAGGCTCCGAGCAACTGTCTTGAAAATTCAACAATTGTGATGCACATTTGCCCTGTCGAAGTGTTGATCCTGAAGCACAACCGGAGCAATACAGAAAGAAGGGTTCTTACGCTGAGGCCTAACGTACTGCATCCTGAGTTCTCCGAACTCAAACCGCGCCGCGCCAAACGCGCCCCCGCGGCTGTAGCTACCATCTCCCTCCTCATCACCGATGCGCTCGAGGACGCCAAGGCTGATAACATTGTCAGCATCGACGTGACGGGCAAGACCTCGTTCGGCGATATAATGATCGTCGCTTCCGGACGCTCGCAACGTCATGTGGGTGCAATCGCCGACCGACTCATCGAGAGGTTGAAAGAAGAGGGCGTTCGCGATACACGTGTGGAAGGGATACCCCTCTGCGATTGGGTGCTTATCGATGCGGGCGATGTGATCGTTCACATCTTCCGCCCCGAGGTGCGCGAGTTCTATAATCTTGAAAAGATGTGGGGCTCTGAGAGGCCGAAGCGGGAAGCTGGCGAGTAGCGCGCCCCGAGGGAAGGCCCTTACCCCGATTGCGGGGCATGGATAGGGCTCCCCGCGGATAGGGCGTCGGAGGCAAGGAAAGTTCCCTGATGCGCGTGGAGCGAATGAGGGCGAACTCGTCTTCGGCTGTGAGACAGGACGGTCAGAGTGAAGATATCTATTCTGGCCGTCGGCCGGTTGAAGAGCGGCGCCGAGCAAACTCAGTTTAATCGATATTTCGATCTCTACAACGCGTCTGCTCGCGGCCTTGGCATGCCGCCAATGGGGATCCTCGAAATCAGCGAGGGCCGAAGCGACTCCGCATCGCAGCGCAAGGATGCGGAGGCGCAGGAGCTTCTCAAGAGGGTCGGAGGATCGCGCCTCATAGTCCTTGACGAGGAGGGCAAGTCGTTGACCTCTTATGAGTTCACGGCAATGATCTCCAGACTTCGCGACGAAGCGCTCGATGTCGCCTTCGCCATCGGAGGACCCGACGGACATGGCGATGCGCTGAAGAAAGCTGCGCACCTCCAACTTTCGCTCGGTCGCATGACCTTGCCGCACGGCCTCGTCCGCATCGTGCTGGCCGAACAACTCTACCGCGCCATGACCATCATGCAAGGCCACCCCTACCATCGGGCCTGAAGCTGAGAGCTTAAAGCGTCCGGATCAAACGAACCCCGCGGCGCTCTACATGGCAAGGCTGAAAGAGAGTTCAGCGCCGTTTACGGTCCGCAACTCGTCATGCTTCCGGACGCCAGGCAGCGACGCATACATCTTCAAATAATCGCGCGCCATGCGGCCCGCCGTGAATTGGGTTTGGAAAGACTGGCGCACGTTCGCCCGATCAAGGTCGGGGATGCGCGACACCGCGGCGACGGCTTCATTCATGCTCGCCACCACATAACCGCTGACGCCCTCGTCTATTACCTCGGGAATAGACCCACATTTGAACGCAATCACCGGCGTTCCACAGGCCATGGATTCGATCATGACGAGACCGAAAGGTTCGGGCCAGTCGATCGGGAAAAGCAGCGCCAGCGCGTCGCCGAGAAAGCGCGCCTTCTGGTGCTCGCCAATTTCGCCGATATACTCGACATTCGGAGTGGCCTTGATCATGGGTTCGATCTTCTCCTGCCAATAAGCTTGATCAGCCTTGTCGACCTTGGCGGCGATTTTAAGCGGAAGCCCGGCGCGCGATGCGATTTCGATGGCGCGGTCGGGCCTTTTCTCCGGCGATATACGGCCGAGGAACGCGAGATAACCGCCCTTCGGCTCCGGAGAGAAGCTTAGAAGGCTGCGGGGAAGCCCATGATAGACGTTGCCTACCCAGTTGATCTTTTCAGGTAATGGCTCGCGCTGGTCATAGGAAATTGAAGACAACGGAACATAGGGAAACGCCGAGTAAAACTGGCCAAGGCCGTGTAAGTCAAGGCGACCATGAAGCGTCGTCACAGTCTTGTCTGCAAAGTCGCGAATGATCGGAAACTGAAGGATATCAATGTGAAAGTGAAGAACATCGAACTCGTGGGCGCGGCGACGAACTTCTTCAAGCATCATAATATGGTAGGGAACGGGGTCCACAATCTTTGGATTGAGCCGAAGCCCCATTTCGGTGCAGGCGATCAATTCTGCTGAAGTGTTTGAATCGCCACTCGCGAAAAGCGTGACGTCATGACCCTGCTCAACCAACTCCTCGGTTAAATAAGACACGATCCGTTCCGTCCCGCCGTAGAGCTTCGGCGGGCAGCTTTCGGCAAGGGGCGCAATCTGAGCGATTTTCATCGGGAAACCTTCTTCCAAACTATCACAAGAAACGAATGGCGCCGGCTCATCTCGCACAACGCGCATTCTTCAAACACGTGAGCAAAGCAATAGGTCCAGCTGCGGTCCCGCTGAGAGCTTCAGCTTCGTAATATTTCCAGAATTGAAGCGATAACGTCCAAAGTCGATGCCAAAAAATTCCAATTATTATAATCTATCTTCAGCGTGGCCTATTATTCCTTATGTGGTGATCACACGAAGTTTTGTTTAGATTGTGGTCCGAAGATTGTTCCAGACCGCCATGGACGCAATTACGTTGAAGCTTCGATGGATCGCAGCGGTTCAAACAAGGCGGCAGACTTCCTTAACGGCGGCGGTGAGATGGGCGCCGTCATGCGCAGCCACGACTGGGCGGCGAGCCGCCTCGGTCCGCCCTCGCGTTGGCCGCAAAGCCTGAAAACTGTCATCCGCATCCTGCTGACGTCTCGCTATGCCATGTGGATGGCATGGGGGGAGGAACTGACCTTTTTTTGCAACGACGCCTACCGGCCGACGCTCGGCGTCAAGCAGAGCTGGGCGCTGGGCGCGTCATCGCGAAAGGTCTGGGCGGAGATTTGGCCTGACATCGGACCAAGGATCGATACGGTTCTCAAAACCGGGACAGCCACCTACGACGAGAACCTTCTCCTGTTTCTGGAGCGCAGCGGCTTTCCCGAGGAAACCTATCACACGTTTTCATACAGCCCGCTCGCAGACGATGACGGCGCCATCGCAGGAATGCTGTGCGTCGTCACCGAGGACACCGAGCGCGTCATCGGCGAAAGGCGCTTGAAACTCCTACGCGATCTTGCCTCCGAACTCTCGCTTGCGCGCACAGAACAGGAAACTTTCGACGCGTTCCGCCGCCAAGGCCGGGACATGAAAGACCTGCCTTTCACCCTCACCTACCTTTTTGAAGGGGAGCAAACAGACTTCGCGCGGATCCGGTGCGCGACGGGCAGCCTGGACGTGGGTGGAGAGCCAGCTATCCTGGGCGCGCCGCGATGGGATCGCTGGCCGGTGGGAGAAGGCCTCGCTGGCGGCGACCCGGTCATGATCGAGGACATCTCGCAGTATTTTGATCGCCCTCTCCCCGCCGGTTCGGACGGCTCCGCGCCCAAGGATGCCGTCCTGACCATGCTCTCGAAGCAAGGCATGAAGCAGCCCGCGGGGTTCATGATTGCGGCGATCAATCCGTTCCGTCGGTACGCGCCGGCCTATGCCGGTTTCATCGACCTGCTCGCAGGCCAGATCGCGGCCAGCCTCGATAATGCCCGCGCCTATGAGAAGGAACGCCGCCGTGCGGAGGCCCTGGCCGAGATCGACCGCGCCAAGACGGCCTTCTTCTCGAATGTCAGCCATGAATTTCGCACGCCGCTGACGCTGATGCTGGGCCCGCTTGAGGGTTTGCTGGCCGACGCGAACAGCCTTGGACCGGCAGCGCGCGATGAGCTCAAAATCGTTCATCGGAACAGTTTGCGGCTCTTGAAGCTCGTGAACTCGCTCCTGGACTTCTCTCGCATCGAATCGGGCCGCGCGGTTGCGAACTTTCAGCCAGTCGACCTCGCCGCGCTCACTCGGGACCTCGCAAGCAATTTCCGCTCAGCTTGTGAACAGGCTGGCTTGAGCCTCGTCATCGACTGTCCTCCCCTCCCCCGCGAAGCCTGCATTGATCGCGACATGTGGGAGAAGATTGTCCTCAATCTGATGTCGAACGCGTTCAAGTTCACCTTAAAGGGCGAAATCAAGGTCGCCCTTCGAACGAACGGACAAAACGCGCTGCTCACGGTAAGCGACACCGGCACAGGCGTGGCAAAATCCGAAGTACCGCGGCTTTTTGAGCGGTTTCATCGCATCGAGAGCGCACGCGGCCGCAGCCATGAGGGAAGTGGGATCGGTCTCGCGCTCGTCCAGGAGCTTGTCAAAATGCATGGCGGCCATATCGTAGTCGAAAGCACGGAAGGGAAAGGCACGACCTTTACGATCGAGATCCCACTGGGCAGCGCCCATCTAACCCGCGCACAAGCGCCAACCGCGCCAACCACTCGCGCCACCGCCTTTGTCGAGGAGGCGCTACGCTGGCTGCCGGGTCTTTCGGATCGTGAAGAGTTCGCCTCGGATACGGAATTCGCCGAAATCACGGCTGCGCCAGGCCAGACCCGCCGCGCAAAAATTCTTCTTGCCGACGATAATGCCGATATGCGCGCTTACGTGGCGCGCTTGCTTCGCGGGCGTCACGATGTTGAGACCGCAGCAGACGGCCAAGCCGCCTTCGACGCGGCTCTCGAACGCCGTCCCGATCTTATCCTGACGGACATCATGATGCCGAGGCTCGACGGCTTTGGGCTCATCAAGGCCATCAGGGCGGATGCGAACCTTCGGGATCTACCCATCATCGTCCTGTCCGCGAGGGCCGGCGAAGAGTTCGAGCATCGAGGGCTTCTCCGCAGGGGCCGACGATTATCTGGTCAAGCCTTTCTCCGCTCGTGAATTGGTCGCGCGCGTGGACGCCGTCCTTACGTTAGCCCGCCTGAGAGGCGAAACGAACGAAGTCATCCGGGAGACGAGCGAGCGCCTGCAAGCCGCGCTTGAAGCCTCCGGGACGGGCACCTTCCGGTGGAATTTCGCCGATAACGCGCTGATATGGGATGACGAGCTTTGCCGGCTCTTCGACATCGAGCCCGGCCAGAACCTCGCTCTTGAAGATTTCATCGCGCTTGTTCACCCAGAAGACCGGGACGCCATTCGTTGGCGCTGCGAGCAATGCGTCTCAATCGGCGCCGATTTCGATATGGAATATCGCGCTCTCCTCAAAGATGGCGGCGAGCGCTGGCTCCTGGACAAGGGCGTGACATTCAAGGACGCGCTGGGCCGCCCGCTTTACATGACAGGCGCTTGCGTCGACATCAGCGAACGAAAAAAGGCGGAGCTTCAGCTTCGGCAGATGAATGAGACGCTTGAAGAGAGGGTCGCGCGGCGGACAGCCGAACTTGACGCCGCTCATCGCAAGCTCGTTGAGGAGGCGAAAGAGCGCGAAGCGATCTCGGCGCAGCTTCGTCAGGCGCAGAAGATGGAGGCGATCGGCAAGCTCACAGGCGGCGTCGCTCACGACTTCAATAATCTTCTCCAGGTCGTCAGCGGCAACCTGCAGCTGCTATCCAAGGATGTCGCCGGCAACGACCGCGCCGAGAGGCGCGTCAACAACGCCTTGCAGGGCGTGTCGCGTGGAGCGAAGCTCGCCTCCCAGCTTCTTGCTTTTGGCCGTCGCCAGCCCCTGGAGCCGAAAGTCGTTCACCTCGGGCGGTATCTTCGCGGCCTCGACGAGATGCTGCGCCGCGCGATCGGCGAGGAAATCGAGCTTGAGACCATTTTTTCAGGCGGCCTCTGGAATACCTGCGTGGACGTGAGCCAGCTCGAGAACGCAATTTTGAACCTCGCGATCAATGCGCGCGACGCGATGAAGGGATACGGCAAGCTGACCATCGAAGCAGGCAACGCCTGGCTCGACGACCAATACGCGGCGCGCCACCCCGACATTTCCGCCGGGCAATATGTCATGATTGCGATCAGCGACACAGGGTCCGGCATCCCGCCCGAAAACATCGAGCGCGTGTTCGAACCCTTTTTCACGACGAAGCCCGAAGGCCAAGGCACAGGGCTCGGCCTCAGCATGGTTTACGGATTCGTCAAGCAATCGGGCGGCCACGCGAAAATCTATAGCGAGCTTGGCCAGGGAACGACCGTGCGGCTCTATTTGCCGCGCAGCCGCCAGGAGGAGGACATCGTGGTCCCTGCTGAGGCCGGTCCCGTCGCGGGCGGCGAAGAAACGATCCTTGTCGTGGAAGACGACGAAAGCGTGCGTTCGACCGTTGTCGATATGCTGACCGACCTCGGCTATCGCGTTCTCAAAGCCAAGGACGCGCAGGCCGCGCTGGTCGTGATCGAAAGCGGCATCCGCATCGACCTGCTCTTCACCGACGTTGTCATGCCAGGGCCAATGCGCAGCACGGAGCTGGCGAAGAAGGCGCGTGGCCGGCAGCAGGACCTCGCGATCCTGTTCACCTCGGGATACACCGACAACGCTATTGTTCACGGCGGCCGCCTCGATGAGGGCACTCACCTTCTGAGCAAGCCCTATACGCGGGAGGCGCTTGCCCGAAAAATCCGCCAGATGCTTGGCGAACCTGCCAAAAAAGACGGCAAGAAGGACGGCGCGGCGAGCCTTGACGGGCGGCGTTTCGAGCCGATCGCCGTCAAAACCATGCCCGGAAGACAGCTTCGCATTCTCCTGGTGGAGGACGAGCCCTTCATCCGTGCAACCACGGCCGATTACCTGACAGATCTCGGCCACACCGTCTTCGAGGCCAAGGATGCGCCCTCCGCCTTGAAGGTGCTCGACGCACAGCGCGTGGACTTGCTGCTTACCGATGTGGGTCTTCCCGGCCAGACCGGCATCGAACTTGCTGTTCAATCCCGCGACCGCTTCCCTGGTCTCAAAGTCGTCCTCGCAACCGGCTACGACATGGACGGGGCTCAGGACAAGCGCCTCGCCGACGTAGTGGTTCTGGCGAAGCCCTTCACCATTGAAACGCTGGCGAAAGTGCTCGCGTCGCTTCCGGCGTCTTGAGCCCGTCAAGCCTGCTGCGGCTGCGCGGGAGGCTCGCCCGCTCCCGTGGAAGCGGATGGCGGCTCTTCTTTCGCGGTTTTCCGCTCGCCCTTGAGACTGCGCTTCAGACTTTCGAGGCCATCGCAGAAGCGCTCGAAGCCGTGCATCACCGACTCGGCGCGTCGCAAGCGCCGGTCGAGCGCCGCCATGGTGCGGGCCATGCCGGGGTCGTCGTCTTCGAGCCAGATCGAAAACACGCGCGCGTAAATGGACAACAGTCCCCGCACGCGCAGAAATCCTGCGCCGCCTTCCCCGTTGATGCCGGCTGCGGCCAACATCCAGTACTGCGACTTCAGCGCCGGGCGCATCTGCGCAAGCGACTCTCCGAGGCTTGAGCCGACATCCTCGCGGATGCGGCGTATCGCAGCCTTATAAGGTTGCATCACTTCGAAGCGCGTAAGCAGCACATCGAAGAGGCGATCGCGCGCAACGTCGGGGCCGGGCGCAGGGAACTTCTCGATGACCGCCATATCGACCGCGCGGGAGAATGCCGCCATAATCTGCGCCTTGCTCTGAAACTCCTTGCGCAACTCCAAAAGCGGCAATTGCGCCTCGGCTGCGATCTCGCCCAGGCTCAAATCGCGCCATCCCCGCGTCTCGGCCAAGCGCAACGCCGCCGCAATGATGCGATCACGGTTCGTCGTCCCTTCCAGCATGTTCCCACTCCCGGTTTTCGTCGCCCCTTATATTGCCGTAGCAGAAGCGGCGTTCAACGGCGGGTCAATCACGGGCTGGCGGGCGGCGATGGGGCGCGCGAAATCCGTCACGCTGCGACGGCCATTGAAGGCGAGGCGTCCCCCGTTATCGGTGAGGAGGCGCGCCTTCATGAGTTCGTGGCCCAGCATGGACATCAAGCGCTCAAGGTCCGGGTCGTGGACGCCGAGTTCGCGCAAATGCAGCATCGTGTTGACGACATAATCGATGTTCGCGCCTGATTTGCCGGCGCTCCTGCGCACAAGCCAGGCCTGAGCCTCAAGCGGGATACGGCCGGCATATTGCGAATTGCGGCGGTCGACGATGAAGCACAGCGCGTTCACGCCGCGGGCGCTTCCGTCAAGGAGCGTCACGGGCCGCATGGTCGCATGGTAGGTGTTCGTGACGTTCTCGCGCCGCTGAAGATAGAGTTGCGTGTCGAGCGCGCGCTCCTTCGCCACGCGGTAGACCATGCCTTCGCATCTGCCGCCCTTGTCGAGGCCGAAGACGAGCCCAGGCGCGCTCGGAACGCCGCGATGCACCACGGAATAGAGGCAAAGCGCCCGGCGCGCACCTTCGAGGAGCGCGTGGGTAGCCTCTTCATATCGGAAACCGGGCCGCCACATCAGCGAGCCGTAAGCGAAAACCCACAAATCCAATGCCCGCTTGTCCCTCAGGCTAAACTTTCGGAAAACCGCGATCTCTCGTATTTTAAAGAGAAACCGCCCGCGAGTTATGCGGTCAGTCTCGCAGGCTGCGCCTTGGCGCCGGTTGCAGAACTCTACATAGTTATCTCCCATGGACCAGCGAATTGACCAGAATTCGTGCGACATTGGACCGAAATCGAGCGCGGCAGGGAGCTCAACCAGATAACGCAACCTGATGTCTGGACATTTGTCTGTGGACGGTCAATCGGCATTGGTGTTGTTGAAGTTGACATAGGGTGTTTGCGAGGCGGCCCATTGCTCGTCGATCTCGACCAAGATGGCGGAGACCAAGCGGAGGAGAGAAGCCTCGTTTGGGAAGACGCGTATTTTTCTGGTCCTGCGTTTTAGCTCCTGTTGGATCGAGCGCTCGATGGGGTTGGACGTTCGCATGCGCCGCCGCTGGTCTCTCGGCAGTTTGAAGACGGCGAAGCCTTCGGGGACGTTATTTTCGACGAGCTTGGAGGCGGGGCTTCGGTATTTGGCCACGAGGCGCTTAAGCTCCTCCTGAGCGCTTCCTAGATTTGGAGCGTCCCAGACGGCGCGCAGTTCCTCGCCGATGACCTTGCGGATAGTCTGATTGGGGGCGTGGTGGATGGCGTTCTGGGCGAGGTGGAACTGGCAACGCTGCCAGCGTGCGCCGGGCAGCACGGCCTGGCGAGCCGCCTTGAGGCCGGGGTGGTCGTCCGAGGTAATGAATTCGACGCCTCGCAGGCCGCGCGCCACGAGGTTTTCAAGGAAGGCTCGCCAGTGCGCTTCGGCCTCGGAGAAGGCGACGTAGACGCCCAGGATACGGCGCTTGCCAGAGGGTTCGATGCCGATGGCGGTGAGCACGGCGCAATCGTCCGCGACGCCCTGTTCGCGGGTCTTCTCATAGCGCGCATCGAGAAAGAGATAGCGGAAGCGGCCGAGAGGACGGCTCCGCCAGGCTTCGAGTTCTTCGTCGAGCATGGCCGCGGCCCGGCTGACCTGGGTCGAGGACAGGCCCTCGATGCCGAACTCGGCCAACACCTTTTCGACGGCTCGCGTCGAGACGCCCTTCACATACATTTCGGCGGCGGCGAGCATCACCGCGCGGCAGGAGCGGCGCCCGCGTTCGAGGCTTTGCGGGAAGAACGGTTCGGGGACGCCCGCCGTCTTGGGCACATCCAGGGTCAGCGTGCCCGCCGCCGTATCGACCTTCTTGGGCTTTACGCCGTTGGCGTAGCCGCGCCGGCCGGAACTGCGCTCATAATGGCTCGCGCCGAGGTATTGCTCACGTTCGAGCCGCATGGCGAGGTTCATGAGCGTGGTCATGACCTGCGCCATGGCTTGTGGACCTTCCGCCGTAAGCTGTTCCAGGACTGCGGCCATCGTCATATCTTTGCTGGTCACCGGTGGTTCCTTCTTGGCGGTTGGAACACCGATGCGCGATTCGCTTCAGTTCCCCACGCGTGGGGAACTGAAGCGTCCACATCCTCCTCGCCCTGACGGCATCGGAGGAAAATTTCCAGACATCAAGTTACACGGACCTCAACACACAACACACACCCACACCACAGAGGCTTGCAAGGCAGATATGCGGTTCTGGCGCTGTCCATGCTAAGTGTTTGATATAAAAACGAAGGTGCCGCATTGGTGGGCGGCAGTGTTCTCCCAAGGCATACAACCTATTGATAACAGTCAAGGTCGAGGTTCAGGTTCTGGGACATGATTGGCACCGAGAGATTTTTTGCGCCCGCAGACAGGCGTTCTAATCTACCGGCCAGGTCTTAGGACCGGCTTCTCAAACCAAGCCTTTACCAATCACGTAGAAGGAGAGTATGCAATCATGTCAACGTGGCTTCCGAAAGCGCACGCAATTGGGGAAACAGACCTGAAAACTCTCGAAGCGCTTGGCTTTGAATGGATCGAGGTCGACGAAAGCCTTAAAAAAAGGAAAGATGACTGTGTCTTGCTGGGATTTTACCTTCATCCGAGCTCAGGCAAGCCATTCGCTTCAATCGTCGTGAAAGACCCTGATTCCATCATCGGGAAGAAGTATCTTTATTATTGCGACGCGCTCAACGGATAATCGGGAGCCTCGTCGCCGCCGATGGAACCTCGTGGGCGCATCAAACCACGGGTGTGGGCGGCGACGGCGGCTCACCACCAGCGATCGCTGGGACGATCCTGAAAAACTCGTCGCCCGCTGGGCGGGCATATCAAGCTTGTTGACGCGACCCCTTAGCCCTTGAACGTCTTCGCGAGCCAGTCGGCAATTGGCTGAGCGGCGTCGCGCCAACTCTTGTCGAGCATGATCGCATGCGCGCCATTGGGCACGATGAAGGAGCGCGCGCCGTAATAGATCGCGGTGAGGCGCACGTCGGTAGGCGGCATGAACTGGTCCTTCTCGCCGCCGACCACGAGAAGCTTCGGCATGCCCCAGGGGAAGGGGCGCGAACGGAATCCAGCCCATGAGCTGTCGGCTCGCCGCCTCCGCGACGTCGGCGGAGCCTTCGGCGAAGCGCTGGCGAACCTCGCTCGATGGCGGCTCAGAAAACAAGCCGTTCTCGATGATGTCGAGATTGGCGGCGCGGGAACAAGCCTTCGCAGTTCTAATTAGGTCTAAGCGGCCCTATTGTATTCAGTACGTAGAAGATGATGTCTCCCCCTTGAGTTGTACCGGATCCAGTTGTCTCACTCAAGGCGCAGATTATTCCCGGGATACCCAAGGTCTTGGATTTTTCCAGCTCACGAATCAGCGTAATCGTGAAGCAAGTAGTTTATCTCAACATTTGATTAGAGAGCAATTGCATGAATATTCGTCTTGGAATGCTCGTTTTAGGAGTTATAGCGCTCCTCTTAACGGAGACGGCTCTCAAGGCTCATGCGCAGATGAGCGCGCCGCCGCTGTCGGCGGGTGTTCCCGACCCCGGCGGCGCTCTTTCCAGCCCGCCTGCGGAATTCAAAGCCCTGCCTCTGCCGCCGGCCGGTTTCGACGCGCTGCACGCTACGCCAGAGGACCAGGCGAAGTATGGCGTTCCGCCGGCCCCCGATCCGGTGGTTGCGCCCGAGGCCTTCGCGGAATGGCAAAAGGCGGTGGCGATCCCACTGTCGCTCCCCCATCCATTCGCCTCGACGCCAGTGCTCCAGGCGACGCAAATGCTCCACCCCCCCGTGAAACGCGTGGACGCTTCCAAGCCATCTCCAGATCGCATTATCAAGGGTAGCACCGCATCTGACTGGAGCGGGGTCATGATTGACAGCTTCCTTAGCGGGCTGCCCCCCATTTTCACCAAAGAAGCGATTTAAGGGACGTTTGTCGTCCCCGCGGCGCGCCAGGCGCTTAATACCTGCACGGGGGGATGGACTTATTCCTCGCAATGGACCGGTTTCGACGGCTTTCTCACCGCAGGTGCCTTGTTAGCCGCCGGCACTGAAGCCGACGCATATTGCGCAAACGGCAAGACCGCGACCTCTCATTACGCTTGGATCGCTTGGTATCCCGGCAAGCAAGTCCGGGTCAGCGTCCCGGTTATTCATCCTGGCGATATGGTCTATGTCCAAGTATGGAGTTTAAGCGATACCACAGCCCGCGCATACTTCTCCAACATCTCCACAGGTGAGGTAGCGACCTATGCGCTGACTGCGCCCAAAGGCACATCTCTTGAAGGCTACTGCGGCGAGTGGATCGTCGGGCGACCCACTATTAACGGCGTCCGTGCACCACTGATGAATTATGTCGAGATAGCTATGCCAAACGGCGTAGCTTGGAATTACGCGGACACAAACAAGACGTATTATTACCCTGGCGCCAATCCCCCTGCTGGAGACCTGTATTTGTGGTCCATGGTTGACAGTCAGGGAACTATTTCTGCGCCCACTATTGAGAACTCTCACTTCATATGGTTTCGGAATGCTGGCTCATCATACAAAAAATAGGTTCGGGGGTATTTTCTCTGATTTCAAGTTCGACAAACTGATCCGGCATTGTATCGGTTACCGTGCAGTCTTTTCAACCCGGTGCGGGATGCGCCTGGACGCATCCCACGCCATGATGGTGTCGCTGGCATCCGGAGAAGGGTAGACATGCTTCGGCGCTTCAGCCCTTGAACGTCTTCGCGAGCCAGTCGGCGATTGGCTGAGCGGCGTCGCGCCAACTCTTGTCGAGCATGATCGCATGCGCGCCATTGGGCACGATGAAGGAGCGCGCGGCGTAATAGATCGCGGTGAGGCGCACGTCGGTAGGCGGCATGAACTGGTCCTTCTCGCCGCCGACCACGAGAAGCTTCGGCATGCCCCAGGGGAAGGGTGCGAACGGAATCCAGCCCATGAGTTGTCGGCTCGCCGCCTCCGCGACGTCGGCGGAGCCTTCGGCGAAGCGCTGGCGAACCTCGCTCGATGGCGGCTCAGAAAACAAGCTGTTCTCGATGATGTCAATATTGGCTGCGCGAAGCCCGTGGTGCAGGGCCATGCCCATTTCATGCGCGAGTTTGGGATTTGAGGTGTACATCGACGCCGACGCCCGGATCAATCCATGCGGCGGCGCCGAGCAAAGGAGCACGACGCCAGCGGCTTTTCCCCCGCCCTGTATGAAGCTCTGAACCACGCCGCCACCAAGCGAATGGCCGATGATCACGACAGGGTCGCCGATCTTCTTCAGAGCCCAGCCGACATCGTCGGCGAAATCCGAAAGCGTGAATTCGCGCACCTTTTTGCGGCCCTCGCTCTTGCCATGGCCGCGCAGGCTCAGCGCGTAGCTCTCATAGCCGAGCCCCGCAAAAAAGGGCAGGAAGTTCGACTCCCAAACCCAGGCGCCAGTGCAAATCCCATGAATGAAAAGAAGCTTGATGGGCTTGGCGGAACTCTTTGCCGCTTCGTGAAGGAGTTCAAGTTTCATGAGGCACCGCGACGACGAAAGAATGTTTCAATAGAAATCCTGGGCGGAACAAGATGGAAGAGCAAATTACTCTTTTGCGAGGCACCCTCACCAGCTGAAATGCTCATAGCCTTTGGTTGTAAGCGTGAGAGCCGTTCCGTCAGGACGGAGGAAAGCCGGCGCTTCGGCTCCAGCTTTGAAGGCGCCGATTTTCGTCACGAGGATGCCGGCCTCTTTGCTCGCGCTTTCGAATGCCGCGCAGCAGGCAGGAGGGACGGCGGCGAGAATCTCATAGTCGTCGCCGCCCGACAGAATGATCTCCATCGCCTCAGGACAAGCTGCCAGCACCGCACCTGCCGCCGTCGACAAAGGAATGGAAGCGATTTCGATGCTCGCCGACGCGTGCGAAGCGGCGCACATCCGCGAAAGGTCGAGCGCCAACCCATCCGAAATGTCCATCGCCGCCGAAGCGTAGCGGGCAAGCGCGTCCGAGAGCGCGAGCCTTGGCTCCGGATAAAGGTAGCGCTTCAGCAGGAAGTCGCGGGCATCGGGCGGCAACGCCTGCTCAAAGTCCCCTTCTCGAAGCCGAAGCTTCAGGCCGAGGCGCGCGTCGCCAAGGGAGCCGCTCACGTAAAGACAATCGCTAGGGCTCGCGCCGCCACGAGGGACGAGTCCGCGGGGCGAGGCTTCGCCGAACGCGGTTATGGACATCCACCAGGCCCCGCGCGCGGTTACGGTGTCGCCGCCGAGAAGCGCAATGCCGAACGCGGCTTGAGCGCGGGAAAGGCCGTCGGCGAGCAGCGCTGCCCAATCTCGAGTCGGGGCTTGGGCGAGCGCGAGCGTCAGCGTGTAAGCCAAAGGCTTGGCGGCTTTTGCGGCGAGGTCTGAGATGTTGGTGGCGAGCGCCTTGTAAGCTGCGTCGCCGGGATCGTCGTCCTCGAAGAAATGAACGCCGGCGACCGAAGCGTCGGCCGTGATGACGAGCCCGCTCGCCGGGAGCTTCGTCAGAAGCGCCGCGTCGTCCTTGAGGCCGAGCGCGGCGGGATGGGTCGCCAGCGGCGCAAGGTAATCGTTGATGAACGCGATTTCGCCAAGCCCGCCCATGTTCTCTCAGCCCGGCTTCTTCTGCGCCTTGCGTCCAAACTCGCCCTGACGCTTCCCGCGCGCGACGCGGTCGAGAACGCCGTTCACGACGGCAGGCTCCTCGCCGCCGAAGAAGTCGTGCGCCATCTCGACATATTCATTGATGACGGCGCGGGCAGGGACATCGGGCCGCGCCACGATCTCATACACGCCGGAGCGCAGGATCGCGCGCAGGATGCTGTCGATGCGCGACAGCCGCCAGCCATGCGCCAGATGCGAGGCGATCTGCGGGTCGATTTCCCCCTGCCGCTCGGCGACGCCCGTGACGATGTCGCGAAAAAAGCCGCGATCGGCTCCGGCGTAGATCTCCACCGTCTGGAAACGATGATCAGGAACTCTTCCAGCACCGCGCTCAAGTCGCGCTGCGTCATGTCCATCTGGTAGAGCGCCTGGACCGCAGCGAGTTGCGCCCGCGTCCGGGCCGCCCCCCCCGTGGGCGCGCCGTCATCAGGGCCGGGTTGGCGGCCGTCCTCAGGGTTCATGGTCAAGCTTTCGGTTCAGTCCGTTGGTGTGGCGTCTCGCAATTGCCTGCTCCTGTTGCGGCAAACTCCCACAGGCGATTGTGAGACAAAGATCCTGTTTTTTCTAGCAGCCCTAGTCTTCGGTCGCCCTACGAGCGTTCTGCAAGTTGGGCGGAAATTCGAAAGACGGGATGCCGGCGCGAGGCGATCAGCGATTCCGTTTGCGGAAGTCGCGTTTGGCGCGAAGCACTTCAAGACAGGCTTCGGCGGCCTCATGCCCTTTGTTTTTGCCGCTAACCGAAGCCCTTGCAAGCGCCTGGGCCTCGTTTTCGACAGTCAATATCCCATCCCCGACCGGGACGCTGTGCAACGTCGCCAACTGAAGCAGCGCGCGGGCCGATTTATTGGCGACGATGTCGTAATGCGATGTCTCGCCCCGGATGACGCAGCCGAGCGCGACTGCGCCGTGGAAAGGCTTCGCCCCCTCGTCCTTGAAAAGCCGGGCGTCGATCGCCGCCGATAAAACCTGAGGGATTTCAAGCGCGCCAGGAACCGTCACGACTTCCCAGGTCGCGCCAAGCTCCCTCAACGCCATCTCCGCGCCAACAAGCAGCGCGTCCGAAATGTGGTGGTAATAGCGGCCCTCGATCACGAGGATGTGGATGGGATCTCTCATTTGTCGTCAATAGGCCGACGCGCGATGAGGTTCAAGCCGTAACCTTCAAGGCCGACGATTTTCGGGGTGGGCGAGTTCGAAAGCAGGATCATATTCTTGATGCCGAGATCAAGCAGGATTTGCGCGCCTACGCCATAATCGACGAGGCGCTTCTCGGCGGGCTTCCCATCCGCCGCAGGCGCGTCCGGATTGATGAGCCGCGACAGGATGGCGCCCTCGCGCACGTCGCGGATCACCACGACGACGCCGCGGCCCTCCTTGCCGATTGTGCGCATGGCGCGCTCGACGAGGGAGCGCCGGTTCCCGTTGCGTCCCATCCCGACCAGATCTTCGAGAATATTGACGGCGTGCATGCGGACCAGCACCGGATCGCCATCCGCCAAATCGCCCTTGATAAGGGCCAGATGCTCGGTGTTGTCCACCGTATTGAGATACACGCGAAGCTTGAAGGCGCCGCCATGGGGCGAGGTGATTTCCTGCTCGTGGACGACGCGGACATAGCTTTCCTTGCGGCGGCGATAGGCGATCAAATCCGAGATGGTGCCGATCTTCAGCCCATGCCGCTGCGCGAAGGCGAGCAGATCGGGCATGCGCGCCATGGTGCCGTCGTCGTTCATGATCTCGCAGATGACGCCCGCGGGCAGAAGCCCGGACAGGCGCGCGAGATCGACCGCAGCTTCGGTGTGGCCAGCGCGAACGAGCACGCCGCCGTCGCGCGCCACGAGCGGGAAGACGTGGCCGGGGCTCACAACGTCGCGCCAATCCTTTTCCGGGTTGATGGCGACGGCGATGGTCTTGGAGCGGTCATAGGCCGAGATGCCTGTCGAGATGCCTTCCTTGGCCTCGATCGAAACCGTGAACGCGGTCGAATGCCTGGACTGGTTCGAGCGCGCCATGCGCTCAAGGTGCAGCGTCTCGGCGCGCTCCGGCGTGATGGCGAGGCAGATCAGCCCGCGCCCGAAACGGGCCATGAAGTTGATTGCGTCCGGCGTCGCCATCTGCGCGGGAATGACGAGGTCGCCCTCGTTTTCGCGCTCCTCGGCGTCGACCAGGATGAACATGCGGCCCTGGCGCGCATCTTCGAGGATCTCTTCGATGGACGAGAGCTGCTCGTGGATCTGTGACTTATCGAGGACGCGCAAATGTTCGCCCAGCATTCTATCCCAACCTATTGGCCCAATAGCCTTGCGACGTAGCGGGCGATCAAATCCACTTCCATGTTCACGTCGTCGCCCGCCTTCCGCTCGCCCCATGTGGTGACATCGAGCGTCGTGGGAATGAGGTTGATGGTGAAGAGGGAGCCTGAAACCTCGTTCACAGTAAGGGAAATGCCGTCGAGCGCAACCGAGCCTTTCGGCGCAAGGTATTTTGCGAGAACGTGCGGGGAGCGCACTTCAAAAATCTTTGAAAAGCCGGACGGCTTGATGCTCGCGATGCGGGCGACGCCGTCGACATGGCCCGAAACGAGGTGCCCGCCGAGTTCGTCGCCCGCGCGAAGCGAGCGTTCGAGATTGATGCTGCGGCCCGCATGCCAATCCTCAAGCGTCGTCTTGTTCAGCGTCTCGTTCGAAACGTCGACCTTGAACTGCGCGCCGCTCGGCATCGGCTCCACGCCGGTTACCGAAAGGCAGCAGCCATCGCAGCAGATCGATGCGCCAAGCGCGATGGAGGCGGCCTCCCATGGGCAGGCGATGGTGAAGCGGCCATTTTCCGCGGCGATGACGGCGCCCTTCGCCTGAACGAGTCCGGTAAACATGAGCTAGCCTTGCAAATGCAGGGTGGAACGGAAGACGAGAATGGAGTCAGCGCCTGCTTTGCGCCGGTCCGTCAAGGCAAATGATGGCGCCTTTGTCACAATGTCCAGGCCGCAATCACCAAAAGGCGCCATGCTGGCGCTCGGCTCCAGCGTTTTGTCCCCTTGCATGATGATGATTTCGTCGGTAAGCCCTGCGTCCAGAAAACGGCGAGCCGTGGACGGTCCGCCTTCGACGAGGAGACGCGTTATGCCTTCGGCCGCAAGACGCATCATGGCGAGCCTGAGGTTGAGAATTCCGCTGGACGATGCCCCGATATCGAAAATGCGAACGCCGCGCCGGCCGAACAAAGGGCCGCACTTCGAGGAGTCGCCGCAAATGATCCAGACGGGCGGCCGTTCGGCGTTGAAAATGCGGGCTTCGGGCGGAACGTTGCAATGCGGGGCGAGAATCACGCGGACCGGCGAGCGGTCTTCGAGACCGGGGAGGCGGCAGGTCAGCTCCGGGTTATCGGCCTCGATGGTTTTTCGGCCTGCCAAGATGGCGTCGGCACCCGCCCGCAACAGGTGAGCCTGATCGCGCGCCGCTTCGCCTGTGACCCACACGGGCTTGCCATTCCCGAGCGGCACGCGTCCATTGGCGTCGACCGCGAGCTTCACCTGAACGAAGGGGCGGCGCTCGCTGACGCGCAGCGCGTGCCCGAGATTGATCCAGTCGCAGTCCTTTGCGAACGAGCCTTGGATCGCGCGCACGCCATGGGCTTCGAGCCAAGCAAGCCCACGGCCCGAAACGCGCATGTCCGGATCGAGCGAACCATAGATAACGAGCGAGATTCCCGCGTCCGCAATGGAATGCGCGCAAGGCGGCGTGGCGCCGAAATGGCTGCAGGGTTCGAGCGTGGTGACCATGATGGCGCCGCGCGCTCGTGCGCCCGCCTCGCGCAGCGCCAGCACTTCGGCGTGAGGGCGCCCGCCCGGGGCCGTGACGGCGCTCGCAATGATTTCGCCGGTTCTCGGGACCGCGACGACGGCGCCGACGGAGGGATTTGGCGAAGTCGCGCCAAGATTGCTTTCGGCCAGAAAAAGCGCGCGCCGCATCAAGGACGCTATGATTTCGGGCGACAGCGGCAAATCATCCTCGCCTGCGCGCGGGACCGCGCTCAAGGAAGACGCGAGGATCTCCGACATCACTTCTCGTCCGGGGCTCGAGTGAAGGTATCGCCAAGTTCGGTGAGGACGCGATGGAAATCCTTCGCCTCGCGGAAATCGCGATACACGCTCGCATAGCGGACATAGGCCACGCCGTCGAGCGCCTTCAGCCCCTCCATGACAAGCTTGCCGACCGTTTCGGACGGGATTTCGGCTTCGTTGCCATTCTCAAGCGTGCGGACGATCGAGTTGACGAGCTGTTCGATTCGATCCTCGCCGATGGGACGCTTCCTGAGCGCAATCTCTATGGATCGCCGAAGCTTTTCGCGGTCGAAAGGGACGCGCCGCCCGCTGCGCTTTATGATAGTCATTTCGCGCAGCTGCACGCGCTCGAATGTGGTGAACCGCGCCCCGCATTGCGGACAGGAACGGCGGCGTCTTATCGCGGCGTGATCCTCTGAAGGGCGGCTGTCGCGCACCTGGGTGTCTAGAGCGCAGCAATGGGGGCATCGCATGTCGTTTCAGCCTGCCTTGTACGGCGCCAAAGACCGCTTCTTCATGCCTTACTGCCTGGGTAGATCGGAAAGCGATGACAAAGCGCAAGCGCCTCGGACTTGATTTTCTCGGCGGTGGCTCGCCTCTTATCCTCGCCCGCTTTCAGGCCATCAAGAACGGCGACCATCATCTCGCCGATTTCCGTAAATTCGTTGACGCCAAATCCGCGCGTCGTTCCCGCAGGGGAGCCCACGCGAATGCCCGACGTGATCGTGGGCTTCTGAGGATCGAACGGAACGCCGTTCTTGTTGACGGTAATATGAGCGGCGCCAAGCACGCCCTCGGCGGCTTTTCCGGTCAGGCCCTTGGGGCGAAGATCGACAAGGAGAAGGTGCGTGTCGGTGCCGCCCGACACAAGTTCCAGTCCGCCTGTCTTCAGGCTCTCTCCAAGCGCTTTCGCATTGTTCACGACCGCGCTCGCGTAAGCCTTGAAGTCCGGGCGCAGCGCCTCGCCGAAGGCGACCGCCTTCGCCGCGATAATGTGCATCAAGGGGCCGCCCTGGAGACCGGGGAAGATGGCGGAGTTGATCTTTTTGGCAAGATCGGGATCGTTTGTCAGAATGATCGCCCCGCGCGGGCCTCGCAGCGTCTTGTGGGTCGTGGTCGTGGCGATATGCGCATGCGGGAAGGGACTGGGATGTACGCCCGCGGCCACAAGCCCGGCGAAGTGCGCCATGTCAACGAGAAGGAGAGCGCCAACCTCGTCCGCGATCTGCCGGAACCGCTTGAAGTCGATGATGCGCGCGTACGCCGAGCCGCCCGCAATGATGAGCTTCGGCTTATGCTCGCGCGCCAGCCGTTCGACCTGCTCGTAGTCGATGAAGCCGTCTTCGCGTCGGACGCCGTAGTGAACGGCGTGGAACCATTTGCCGGACATGTTCGGCGCAGCTCCGTGCGTCAGGTGGCCGCCTGCGTCGATCCCCATGCCGAGAATGGTGTCGCCCGGTTTCAGAACGGCAAGAAACACGCCCTGGTTGGCCTGGCTGCCGGAGTGGGGCTGCACATTGGCGAAGTCGCAGCCGAAAAGCTGTCTCGCGCGGTTTATGGCCAACTCCTCGGCCACGTCGACAACGTGGCAGCCGCCGTAATAGCGCTTCGCGGGGTAGCCTTCCGCGTACTTGTTAGTGAGGACGGAGCCAGCCGCCTCCATCACCGCCCGTGAGACATAATTCTCCGAGGCGATGAGTTCGATTTCATCCTGCTGGCGAAGAAGCTCACTTTCGAGGACGCCGAAAATCTCGGGGTCGGTCTCCCGAAGGGGAGCGGAAAAGAATTTACCTTCAAGAGCAAGCGGAGCTTGCGACGGGTGATCTTTCGCGGGTGCGGCTGACATCGGATCTCCTGAGGGATGGAACAATTTGGGGCCAGTATAGGGCGTTGTGGTCAGAATGCAATCAAGCCCCAAGGTTATCCTTTCGCTGCGCGCTCGGGTAGCGTTGCGCAATCGCCTACTCGCTTGCTGCAAGTTCTCACAGGAGCTTGCGCGACACGAGCCGCGCGAGAAGGCTAGTGGGTCGCGTCACTCAATTTGAGCTAGGCGCGGCAAATTGATTCATGTTGGGGAAAGGGGGATTCCCAAAGACTTGCGAGTTGGATTTGGCATGTCCGGCCGCTGGGACGTGGCGGCTGGATCAGCTGGATGGGGACCGGGCCATGGCCGCCAAGGACATCGGGGTAAAGAAGTACGTCGTCAGACTGAGCGAAGCAGAACGCGATCATCTGCAAGCCCTGATCAACAAGGGAAAAAGCCCCGCCAAGCGGCTTTTGAAGGCTCGGATTCTGCTCAAGGCCGATGTTGGCGCGCAGGGCGAAGGCTGGAGCGATGGCCAGATCATCGAGGCCTTGGATACGAACAAGTCGATGGTGACGCGCGTTCGCCAGCAACTGGTGGAGGAGGGCCTTGAGGCTGTGTTGAGCCGCAAGGAGCGCGCGGCGCCGGCGATCACGCCCATTTTCGACGGCGAGAAGGAGGCCCGGCTGGTGGCCCTGGCCTGCTCGACGCCCCCCGAAGGCCGCGCCCGCTGGACGCTGCGGCTCCTGGAGGACAAGGTGGTGGAGTTGGGCATCGTCGAGCGCGCCAGCGACAACACGATCGGGCGCGTTCTAAAAAAAACATACTTAAGCCCCACCGCAAAGAGCAGTGGGTCATTCCGCCGGCGGCGAGCGGCGCTTTCGTAGCGGCGATGGAGGAGGCGCTGGACGTCTATACGCGGCCGCACGATCCGGACATGCCGCTGGTTTGCCTGGATGAGACCTCCAAGCAACTTGTTTCTGAGACGCGAACCCCGGTTCCGATGAAGCCGGGGCAGCCGGAGCGGGTCGATTACGAGTACGAGCGCAACGGGACCGCCAACCTGTTCATGCTGTTCGCGCCGCTGGAGGGCTTTCGGCATGTCGAGGTCACCGATCATCGAACCGCCATCGACTACGCCAAGATCCTCAAATACTTATCGGACGTTCTCTTCCCGCACGCCAAGAAAATCGCTCTGGTGCAGGACAATCTCAACACGCACGTCAAAGCCTCCCTTTACGAAGCCTTTCCGCCCGCCGAGGCCAAGCGGCTCGTTGAGCGCTTCGAATGGCATTACACGCCAAAGCATGGCAGTTGGCTCAACATGGCGGAGTCCGAGTTGGGCGTTCTTTCCTCGCAATGCCTGGATCGCCGCATCCCGGACAAAGAAACGCTGAGCCGGGAAGTCGCCGCATGGCAAGCCGATCGCAACAAACATCAGACCAAGGCCAATTGGCGCTTCACAACCGCCGACGCCCGCATCAAGCTCAAGCGCCTCTATCCTCGGTTTGATTGACTCGGGCCACTAGCGTCACCGGTTTAGCCAACTCGGTCGGTGAAAGCGGCAGGCCGCGCTCGCACAGCATGCGCCCCGACGCCAGCCGGGCGGCGCCAACACTGGTTAATAGACAACCAAGATTGGGTTTGTTTCGTAAAACAGGCCTTGACTAACTAACTATACAAGCAAGTCTTCGGAGCGCCGGGATCTGGAAATGCACCTGATCTTAAGCCTTGCGCTTGGGATTGCGTTCAGAAGCGTTGATTTTGGATAGATAAACATAGCCCAACCCGTTCACTCCTGATCGCAGGCGCTTATGATCCCAGCGCCGCGCTCTACAACCCGACGCTTTTAAAACCAGCCATCAAAAGTCGGCGCCACAGGCCATTTGGGAAAGCCGCTGCTTACTGCATAAGGTCTGTTTGGCTCCAAAGCCCGTTTTCCACTGCCTTTCAGGCGTCGAACCGGCAAAGCCGGGCTAGGAAAGACGATGCCGCCCATGGCTTCACGGTGATCCCGTCGAACCGCAACAAGCTTGCCATGAAGACCAACTCATTGAAAAATACTCAATCTCAGTCGCTGAGGCTTGTCGAAGGATGAAGCCAAAAATTCGGGCTTTTCAGCAGCCTGCTCGTCTTATCGCGTCACCAGCAAATAGGGCGAGCCGCTTCCGGTTGCCCCGGAAGCTCGCTGCTGGACCGCGCATAAGAAAGCAAACGGAAGGTCTAAGTTTATCTTTGTGACACAGGTGTAATATATGTAACAGCATGTATACACGCAGTATAATTTAGATATTACATGATTTTTTCTTGTTTAACATGAAGACGCCTTTGCAACGCTGGCGGTATAGGCGTCAATGCAGCTCTTGGACAGGGCCACGCTGGGGTACGATCGGACGAGCGAAATACGCCGAGATTTATGATACGAAAGCATTAGGCATTCGTGCGTTCGATTGACGCACCTAAAGCTCAAGTGCAATCCAATAACGAAGATCTAAAAAAAGATCATATTCAGTACTCGCGTGTATTATTAAACGTAGAAGTAATAAAAATAAGCTTAAAAGAGCTGCGTCCATCGCCGCGAAATTCATTGGCCTGCAGCTGGTATGCCAGCGCGCGGGCCTTAATGTCCAAATTTATGCCTTAATTACACGGCTAGTCACAGCCCGTCTAAATGTGTCAGACAAGGAAAGGTTGTGATGACAAGAGTGAAGCGTATCCCAGCGGCTGTTTTGTTGGCGGCGGCCTCGTTTGTCGGCTGCGAGCAAGCGTCAGCCGAGTGCGGCATCGCCTCCACCTACGCCGGAGGTTCGCAGACGGCGAATGGCGAACGGTACAACCATATGGGAATATCAGCAGCACATAAGAGCTTGCCTTTCGGGACGCGCGTGGTCGTGCGCAATCAGCGGACCGGGCGCAGCATCACAGTTCGCATCAACGACCGGGGTCCTTTTATTGCGGGTCGGATCATCGATCTGTCCACAGGCGCCAAGAACGCACTCGGCATGGATGGGCTGGCGTCCGTCTGCCTCGAGGTTGTGAGCTTCGGCAGCGATAAGAGGGGCTTCCGAAACAACGAGCTCCATGAGCCTCTGCAGGAGGCGAACGCGACGCGTGCGCATCATGGAGTTCATGTGGCGTATCGTCATGGCCACGGCCCAGTCAGGGTGCACTACGCCCACCACGGCCGGACGCACTACGCGCATCGCTCCGAGCATCATGCGCACAGGCATTACGCCTCCAACTAAAAAGGCAAGCAAAACTTGATGCGGCGGCGTTCGGACAGTCCGGCGCCCCGCATTTTCTTTGGCTCCAACCGCGGCTTGGGCGGGGCCTCACCGTCGGCGGCGCCGCGAGCCCCTTCCGCCCGCGAGAACCATCTTTCACCGAAAACAATGCTGACAGTCGGTTGCAAGCCGCACAGAATACAGGGCATGCGCATAAAGCGGGCGGACTATCGGCAGTTTGTGAGGATAATTCACGCAGCTTGTCGCGAAAACGCCGACATTCCAAATTTTGTGGGAGGATAGAAACGCGAGTTTCACGTCAGAGTGACCGAATAAACCTCCACTGTTGAATCCCACCAAGACCAGGAGCTTTCATGAACACGAAATTTGTCGCCGCTGTCGCGGTTTGTGCGGCCTTTGCGGCTACGTCTGCGATCGCGCAGCAGCAGAAAGCCCCGCCGCCCGCGCCAAAGCAGGAGCAAGAGCAAGAGCAGCCTGCTCCGAAGGCAAGCAAGGCTGAGGTCCAGAAGCTTGTCAGTGACATCAAGGCCGACAAGGCGAAGCTGGCGCAGTTCTGCAATCTCATGAAGCTGCAGGATCAATATACAGCGGCCGCAGAAAAGAAAGACGACAAGAAGCTCGAAGCGCTAGACAAGCAGATGGAGGAAGGCGCGAAGAAGATCGGCCCCGATTTCGACAGGATCACCCAATCCGAACTCGACGAAGAGGCGACCAACCTCCTCGATGGGCTTGCCAACACCTGCGGCAAGGGCTGAGCAGACGCCAGCGGATATCTCCGGGCCAAGAAAAGCGCGAGCCGGGGATCGCAAAAGAGAGAGCGTTTCAGCTATTACGATCCCGGATAAGGCTTCGCCTTTCCGGGACGTGATTTGTTGTGGGAATATTATCGCGCGCCCGAAGCGCTGAAGCTGCTGCGCCGTCTGGACTGCGGCGCCTTCCTTGGCCTGCCAACCAATCCAAAGCTCGACGCAATGGCCAAGCCCTGGCGCGAACAATGCGAGAGGCGGCGCAAACGGCTCCCCGAGCCCAGTCCGACAGGCTGCTAAAACCGAGCGGCCTCCATCATATCCTTGCACCGGGGCGAAGGGCGGAGGTTGCGCGACTGGCGCTGAGGCGGTCCTTGTAGACGGTTGTACAATACCGCACTCTTACAACGCGTCCATCGAGCGAGCAGCCCTCTGGCCATCATTCCGCAGCGCCGTCCAGAAGCGCGCCGCTATCCCTGCATGACCCCTTGGCCAGGAACGCATAAGCGAGACCGCCGTAAATTACCGCCGGGGTGAGCCGCAAAGCTTGCCACCAGCCCTCAAAGGGCACAAGCGTCTCGATGGCCCAAGCAGCGGCGAGAAGAATGCCTGCTAGCAGGCCAAAAATGATGGCTTGATGCCCGCCCTCATCTTTCTTTTTTTCGAGAAGCCAGGATGCCGCCATGCAAGCCAAGCAGCTCCAGAACCCCAGCTTGCGGAGCAGGGCGACGAACTCATGTTCCGTGCCAATGACATTCCAATGCAACAAAGCCGTCTCGGCCGTCAGCGGCAAAAAGACCAGCCCGGCCGAAAACACCGCAAGCACGAGAAGCAGCCTTTCGAGCCCAGACATCGCCGCAGGACCGCTCATTGGGTGGTCCGGCCCGTTTTCTTCGTCCGTCTCCGGCCCAAAATAGTCTTCTGTTCGGTCCATATGGCTTGCACCGCAAACCCAACTTTATGGGAGCATTCACATGCGCCTTTGTCTGAAGCGCGAGCGACGAAGAGACGTCATTGGGTGCACGCAAACCAAGCTTGAGCGCGCACAACCGCAACGCTGTCGTAAAATCATACACGCCGCCGATGCAATTGCAACGGCGGCGGCGCCAACTTTCCAATGTAAGCTCTCACCCTGTCACCCCGTCTGGGAGCGGCCGTTGCAACGGATAAGGCGAACTCCCTCTCCCACCCGCATCCGCATCCACTCGGAATCCGGGAGCTCAAGAGCAGCCAACTCGCCAAGGCGAGCTGGCGTGGGAGGGGTACAGGGGTCGAACCGGGGCAGCACGTATTTCTAGCCCTCTTGGCCCCAGAGCTCGGCGAGAGCCTGCTCGCGCGAGTCGGGCCGCGAATGATAGTGCAGTTCGACATCACGAATGAAGCGGCCCTCGCGCCAGCCATGCGGGATTTCGACAACAGCTGCGCCCCCGTCCCGAACGAAGTTATCGAAGAACACGTCCTCGACCTCGCCATTGCCAAACAGGATTTTGATGCTTCTAAGTTTGATGTCGTTGCCGCGCACGATCAGTTTCAACCGCGTAAACTTGCCGTCCTCGCGGCCGACATGAATCACATCGCGATCGTTGTCAAACCCGACGCGCCGATCGCCCAACCTGACCCAGTCGCGCTCATAGACCGCAGGCGTAACCTGCAGATCGTCTTCCTGCCCAAACAGCTCGGCAAGCGCCTCCCCGTCACCGGGACGTGATTGATAACGCAGCTCGACATCCTGGATATAGCGGCCCTCGCGCCAGCCGTGGGGAATGTCGACAACAGCCGCGCCCCCGTCCCGGACAAGGCTATCAAAGTACACATTTTCCGCCTCGCCATTGGCGAACCGGATCTTGATGCTGTCGAGTTTGATGTCGGCGCCGCGCACGATTAATTTAAGCCGCGCAAACTTGCCGTCCTCGCGGCCGACATGAATCACATCGCGATCATTGTCGAAGCCGACGCGCCGGTCGCCCAGTCTGACCCACTCGCGCCCCTGCGCGACGGGAGCGGCTTCTTGCTCGGCTTCCTGCCCGTAGAGCTCGGCGAGCGCCTCTCCGCCCAAGCCGGCGCGAGAGTGATAACGCAGCTCGACGTTCTGGACATGGCGGCCCTCGCGTAAACCATGTGCGAGATCGATGACGGCTTCTTCGCCATCCCGCATGAAGCGATCGAATTCCAGGTCCTGGACCTCGCCATTGCCAAAACGGATCTTGATGCTATTGAGCTTGATGTCGTTGCGCCGCACGATCAGCTTGAGCCGCTTGAACCTCCCATCTTGGCGCTCAACATGAAAAACATCTCGATCAGCGGAAAAGGCTACGGTGTGCTCGCCAAGCCTGACCCATTCGTCAGCGTAAGAGGCGCATACGGAAAAAAGCGTCAGCGCGAGCGTTGCTGCAAGCGTTCGAAACATGACGTCCTCACTGAGGTTCGAAAAAGGCATCTGTTCTCTTCCTCGGACGACCGGAGGCATTCCGAGAACTGGGAGGCGTTTGGCCGCAAAATGCGGCGCTGGCGCGGCGGAGCCATCGCGATTTAGGGAGATGAACGTGGTTTTATACAGGCCTATTTCACACGACGCGAAGAGCAATGCCATCGTGGCGGCAGGCGCGCCTCTTAATCCCCCGAAGACAGCGCCGCAGTCCGGACCGCTCAGACGAACATGATACAGCAGCGCGGCGGCCCCAATTCCTGCCGGCCGAAGCTATGCTTCAATGGGCTCAAATCTCAATCTTCTTGATCGCATTCAAGGCCAGCACAATCGATGCGATGTGCGCGGCTTGCATGATGGCGCCGCTCATGGCTAGTTCGAAAGCCTTGGCGATTGGAACGCGGTCCACATCGAGAACTTCGACGCCATCGTCCTCCGCTTCGCCGACCAGAGAAACGCCTTCGACCAGAACGGTATGGACGCGGTTGTCATTGGTCGAGGTGTTCGGCGACAGGCTCGCCACGAGCGTCAAACGCGAGGGATCGCCGTAGCCGGTTTCTTCCTTGAGTTCGCGGACCGCCGCTTCAACCGACGTTTCGCCTTCCTCGATGCAGCCGCCGGGAAGCTCCAGCGAAATATCGCCGAGAGCATGACGATAAAGGCGCACGAGGATGATGTGATCCGCCTTGTCGATGGCGACGATATTGACCCAGTCGGGGTACTCCAGAACGTAATAGGCCGGGACTTCAACGCCCGCCGGGGTGACGCAACGGTCGACCCGCGCCGTGAGCCAGCGATCTTTGAAAAGGTAGCGCGTGCTTTCGACCTTCCATGGCTTAACGCGGCTCATATTCGCTCGTCCCTTTCCTGATGCGGGCCTTTGTCGTTTCGTCGCCCTACGGAAAGCAACCTTGCGCCGAGGCTCCCGACCGCGGCTCGGGCGCCGCTCGCTCTCCATAGCCTACGCTTCCCAACCTACAACGCCGCCGCCCCCCGCCGCAAACATCTTGCGCGGAGCGCCGCGCGATCTGTCTTCAGCTGGAGAAGGTAGAGTAGAGATGTGGCGCGTTGGCTTTAGGCTGGACCCATCCGTTTCCGCCCCTTTCGTCTGGCGGCGCCTCAGTAGTCCTGCCGTGACTTCCGTTTCCACACCCCCCTCATCGAACCGGTCTGGCGGATTTCCCGCAACCGGCTCTCGGACATGACGTCACGCGCCTTTGCCACGCGTCTCCCGAAAAAGGGCCCGTGCGGCATGGCCTGCCTGAGAGACAGCGCGATGGCGCAGGCGCTTATCATGGCGAAAGGACCCTTGTGATTTCGCCATGCGCACGAGAGGTTTGTTTACGATACTGGCAACAGGCGGCTGTATCCCGTATAACACCTCCGTGAACAAGTGTGCCCCGTTGGAAGTCCTGGCCCAAATGCTGCGGGCTTCGTCAGGACTTGCCGCGGATAAGGCGTACGAGCAACTACATGATCTGGGTACAGCGATCCGAGGCAGGTTCGCGTAAGCGCTCGCAGCTTCGGGGCGCAAACTTGCCTCGGGCTGTATCAGGCATGAAACGCGCCGGGGGCGCGTGAGGAGTTTGTGATGCAGACGCGTTGGGCGCCGGACAGCTGGAGGCACAAACCTATCGAGCAGGTTCCGGCCTACCCCGACGAGGCGGAGCTTGCGGTCGTCGAGAAAGAGTTGGCGGGCTTCCCGCCGCTTGTTTTTGCAGGCGAGGCGCGCGCGCTGACGAAGAATTTGGCCGAGGTCGCGGCCGGGCGCGCTTTTGTCTTGCAGGGCGGCGATTGCGCGGAGAGCTTCTCCGAGCACCACGCGGACACCATCCGCGATTTCTTCCGCGTGTTCCTGCAGATGGCGGTGGTGCTGACGTTCGCCGCGAGTCGCCCCGTCGTGAAGATCGGGCGCATCGCCGGGCAATTCGCGAAGCCCCGTTCGGCATCGACCGAAAAGCAGAACGGTCTGGAGTTGCCTAGCTACCGCGGCGACATCATCAACGACATCGCGTTCACGGAGGGCTCCCGCACGCCCGATCCGCAGAGGCTGCTCAAGGCTTACCGCCAGTCGGCGGCGACGCTCAATTTGCTCAGGGCCTTCGCCCAAGGAGGGTATGCTGATCTCGAACGGGTCCACCAGTGGACGCTCGGCTTCGTGAAGGACAGCCCTGCCGGACACCGCTATAACGAACTGGCCGGCCGCATCTCCGAGACGCTCAGCTTCATGCGCGCCTGCGGCGTCACCTCCGAGAATTCGGAACGGCTGCGCACCACCGATTTCTACACGAGCCATGAAGCGCTTTTGCTCGGCTATGAGCAAGCCTTCGTGCGAGTCGATTCGACGAGCGGGAACTACTATGCGACATCCGGGCATTTCCTCTGGATCGGCGACCGCACGCGCCAACTGGACCACGCGCATGTCGAATTCCTGCGCGGCATCAAAAATCCGATCGGCATCAAGTGTGGACCGAGCATCGAGGCGGCGGAGCTGCTCACGCTCCTCGACGTGCTGAACCCGGCCAATGAGCCCGGCCGCCTCACACTGATCTGCCGGTTCGGCGCCGACAAGGTCGACGCGCACCTGCCCGAACTCATTCGCGCGGTGAAACGCGAGGGCAAGTCCGTGATCTGGGCCTGCGATCCCATGCACGGCAACACCATCAAGGCGGCGAGCGGTTTCAAGACGCGCCCCTTCAACGCGATCCTTCGCGAGGTCGAGGCTTTCTTTGATGTGTGTCAGGCCGAGGGCGCCTATCCGGGCGGGCTTCATGTCGAGATGACGGGCAAGGACGTGACCGAATGCACGGGCGGCGCGCAGTCCATCTCCGACGCGGATCTCTCCGACAGGTATCACACCTATTGCGATCCCCGGCTCAATGCGGATCAGGCGCTGGAGCTTGCGTTCCTCGTCGCCGAGCGCCTGCGCCGCGACCGCGTCTATGTCGAGCCGAAACTGTCCGCGCTTTAGCGGACCGCCGCGAAATCGACGTGGCCAATGGCCTCCGTGTGAGGCCGCCGATTTATTTGGACCGGATGATCGCCGTCCGACGCGCAAGAAGCCGCGCTCGCACGGCCTGCGCCAGCCGCTGGTTAACAGAGAACCAAGATTGGGTTTGTTTCGTAAAATCGGCCTATATAACTATACAAGCAACTCTTCGGAGCGCCCAGAAATCGACATCCACAGCCTTTCAAGCGTCGAATCGGCGAAAACGGGTAGCGGTGGCGCCTGCGCTCACATCCGCCGACCTGCGGCCTCACTCAACTTTAGATGGATAATTAGGAGAATTGCAATCCAACTCCTCTAGAAGCTCAGGTTGAGCATTGTCCATGCCCAACCTTCAGTAATGCGGCTCTCCCCTCGTCCATAGGGGTCGCCTGCCGCACGCCCGGCAGCCTGCGAACAGCCGCAGCAGCGCGTATAGAGGATGAGTATCATGTGCCAAGAGAGTTCCTGCGAGAGCATCGCCGCCTGCGCTGTCGACAATCTGGATCCCCTGCCGACCCATATCGAAGAACCCGAGGTTGAGAGTTCTTTGGCGCCGGATCACGGATCGGGCGGAGCAAGAACGCTCTACAAATCCCTGACGCGGGAATTCGCCGACCAGTCCGCATCCACATGCGAACGCCCCGAGCCGCTCCCCGTAAAGCATCGGCACTTGCACAGGCTCATCATGAAGGCCCGCCAGCTCGAACCCCTGCGCGTCGCCATTGTGGCCCCGGATGAAGAGCACGCGCTCAAGGGCGCCATCCTCGCAGCCGAGACCGGCCTGATCGAGCCTATCCTGTTCGGCGATCGCGACCTCATCGAGGAAGCCGCAAGGGCGGCGGGTTGCTCTATCCGCGGCTACGAACTCGTCGAGGCCGACACCACGCGTGAAGCCGCGGCCAAGGCCGTCGAAGCGGTTGTCGCCGGCCACGCCCAGACGCTGATGAAGGGCAACCTCCACACCGATGAACTCTTGCACGAGGTTCTGAAAAAGAACGGCGGCTTGCGCGGGCCGCGGCGCGTCTCCCACGTCTTCGTCATGGATGCGCCCGGCCTCGATCAACTGCTCCTGATCTCGGATGCGGCGATCAACGTCGCGCCGACGCTCGAAGAAAAGGCCGACATCACCCAGAACGCCATCGACCTCGCTCTCTCGCTTGGGCTAAAGCTGCCGCGGGTGGGCATCCTCTCCGCAGTCGAGACGGTGACGCCCAAATCCCCTCCACGCTCGACGCCGCCATCCTCTCGAAAATGGCCGAGCGCGGCCAGATCAAGGGCGGCGTCGTGGACGGGCCGCTCGCGATGGACAACGCCATCGACCTCGAAGCAGCGCGAACCAAGGGCATCACCTCGCTGGTGGCCGGGCGCGCGGACATCCTGATCGTGCCCAATCTCGAAGCCGGCAACATGCTCGCCAAGGAGCTGACCTTTATCGCCCACGCCGGGAGCGCCGGCATCGTGCTTGGCGCGCGCGCGCCTGTGATTCTGACGAGCCGCGCCGACAATGAAGAGGCGAGGCTCGCGTCCTGCGCTGTCGCCGCCCTCCACCGGGCCTGGCAGGTTTCCGCTTCGACCCCGCGCCGCAAGGCCGCCTAAGATGGACACAATCCTTATTTTGAATGCGGGCTCCTCGTCGCTGAAATTCGCGATTTACGAGGCGGATGGCCGGGACCCCATCGTCCACGCCAAGGGGCAGATCGAGGCGCTCGCAACCTCGCCCCGCCTGATCGTGCGCTCCGGCGACGGCGCCGTTCTTGAGGATCGGCTCATTCCGAAAGACGACGCGCATGCACATGAAATCAGCGCTGCAATGCATCCTCGCCACGCTTGATGCGCGCTTTCCTGGGAGCCGCGTTTCGGCTGTCGGTCACCGTGTCGTCCATGGCGGCCCGAATTTTTCGGAGCCGGTCGAACTGACCTCCGACGTCGTCGCAAACCTTCGAGACCTCGTGCCGCTCGCGCCGCTTCACCAGCCGCATAATCTCTCCGGCATCGCCGCCGCGGCTGACGCCTTTCCGGGCGCCGTGCAGGTGGCCTGCTTCGATACCGCCTTCCATCATTCTCACCCCTGGGAGCACGACGCATTCGCCTTGCCCCGGGCCTATTACGACAAGGGCGTGCGCCGCTACGGCTTCCACGGGCTGTCCTACGAATATGTGTCGGGCAAGCTGAAAAAAATGGCCCCGCAGGCGGCCAAGGGGCGCGTCGTGGCGGCCCATCTCGGCGCGGGCGCCTCCATGTGCGCAATCCGCAACGGCAAGAGCGTGGCCTCAACCATGAGCTTCTCTGCGCTCGACGGCCTGCCTATGGGAACGCGCTGCGGCCAGCTCGATCCGGCTGTGGTGCTGTACATGCTGGACCAGGAGGGCCTCACCAGCAAACAAATCGCCGACACGCTCTACAAAAACTCCGGCCTCAAGGGGCTGTCAGGGCTCAGCGGCGACCTGCGCGACCTCGAAGCGGCGGGCACGCCCGGCGCCGAGCAGGCGATCACCTACTTCGTCTCACGCATCCGGCGCGAAGTCGGCGGTCTCGCCGCGGCCTTGAGCGGTCTCGACGCCCTGGTCTTTTGCGGCGGCATCGGCGAGAACTCAGCGCGCATGCGCCGCAGAATTTGCGATGGCTTGCGCTGGATCGGCCTCGATGTCGATCCCCAGTTGAATGCGCGCGGGGAGACCGTCATTTCGTCCGCGGCGAGCCGGGTCAAGGCCTTCGTGATCAAGACCGACGAGGAGACGATGATCGCCCGCCATACGCTGGATGTGCTTCGCGAGAAGGCGCAGCTGCGGCGTGCGCGGCGGCCCTACGCGAAGATCGTCGAGCCAGTTCAGAGAATCAGCCCGCCAACGGGATCGACCACAAGATCGCGCCGCGACCGCGCTGCCTTCATGTGAAGTTAAAGAGAAACCAGCCCGGTCGCAACGCGGCCGGGCGATAATACCGGCAGTCACTTCCTGAGCCCATCAAGCGGCCTCCGCGAGCGATATCGCGCCATTTGAGGATTCATCGCTTTCCCTGGGCCGCATTGAGAAGTTTGGCGATGGTCTGCACGAGAGCGTGATCGCTGAATGGCTTTGAAAGAAAATCCACGCTCTCGCGAAAAGCGGGCGGGAGATTTTCCTGGCCGTAGCCGGATGCGAACAAGAACGGAATGCCGCGCTGAAAAAGAATAGCAGCCGCTTCGTCGACGCGCTCGCCCCTCAGGTTAACATCGAGGACCGCGCAGTGGCAGGTTGCTTCCCGTGCAAGGCGTACGGCGGCGGCCAGCGTGCCGGCAGGACCCACCACATTCCAACCCGCCGCACTCAACGCAGCCTCGATTTGCATGGCGACGAGAAACTCATCTTCCACCACAAGGATGGTCGCGGTAGCAGCCGTCATGATGCATTCCCAGAGGGTTTCACACTATAGGCGCCCTGACCGGCCTCCGGCAATGGGAGCCAGATATCGCAGGTCAGGCCAGTGGATGTGAAGTCGAGCAAGGCTTCCCCGCCGAGCGCATAATGAAGGCTACGCTCGATCAGAGTTGTTCCGAAACCTCGCTTCTCGGGAGCGACCACGGGCGGCCCATCGCTCTCCAACCATTTGAGGTGCAGCCGTGGACGCCCCGCGCCGCCGTTGAGGCGCCATTCTGTCGTCAATCTTCCGCCGGGTTGAGAAAGGGCGCCGTACTTCAAGGCGTTGCTGCCAAGCTCGTGCAACACGAGACCCAGATGCAGTGCGGCTTGCGGCTCAAGCATGATTTGCGGCCCTTTGTACGATATCCGCGGGTCCAGCGCCAATCCTCCGAGCGCGAGTTCTTCGGTGAACAGCGCTGTGATATCCGCGCCTCTCCAGCCCGACCGACTGAGTAAGCCGTGCGCTCGCCCCAAGGCCTGAAGGCGACCGATGAAACTCTCGACAAAAGCGGCCGGCTCCGAGTTGGCGTTCAAGGTTTGAAGAGCGATCGCCTGTACGTTTGCAAGCGCGTTTTTGACGCGATGATCGAGTTCGTCCAGCAGCAGGCGTTGTGTGTCTTCGGCTCGTTTTCGCTCGGTGATGTCGCGGACAATTGCGGTAAAAAGCTTTTCTCCGGCGATAGTCGTTTGTGAAATCGACGCCTCGATGGGAAATTCCAAACCGTCCGCTCGAATTGCGCTCAAGGCGCCAAGGCGCCCCATGGCGCGGTTGGTTACGCTCGCTTCGGCGAAGTCGTCGATGTGCCGCGAGTGCGCTTTTGCGAATCGGCGGGGCAGAAGCTGATCAAGGGGCGTCCAATGACGTCGGCGGCATCGTGTTGAAACATGTGCTCGGCAGCTTCATTGAAAAGGATGACGTTCTGATGGGCGTCGACGCTCAAGATGGCGTCCATCGCCGAGTCCACGACGCCTTTGAGGCGGCTGCGGCTTTCTTCGAGCTCTAGCGCCGCCTTTTTGCGCGCAGTGATGTCATCAATGACGCACACGAGATAGCCTGCGCTTCCTTCGGCTCCGCCCGCCAGCGAAACTGTCAATTTCACCCAAATGACGTCGCCATTTTTGCGAATGAAACGAGTCTCGACGGGCCGGCTCGCCGCGCTCCCATCAGCCAAGTCATGCATGAAGCCAAGGCCGGCGTTGCGATCTTCGGGATGGACGATTTCCCCGAGAAACTTTGTCAGCAACTCCTCGCGCGAATAACCCGTCATTGCGCTAAAAGCATCGTTAACGCGCAGCCAACCGCCATCCATGGCGAGATGGGCCATACCGATAGCCGCGTCGTCGAAGCTCGCTTTGAGACGCGCCATCTCGGTCTCGCGGCGAGCGGCCTCGTTGCGGGCCTTAGCGAGCTTGACCGCCGCGTCGACGCGCGCGATCAATTCCCGCGCTCCAAAAGGCTTAACGAGATAGTCGTCAGCGCCTGCTTCAAGGCCTTCGACGCGCGCTTCCTCCCCCGCACGCGCTGAAAGGAGGATGATGGGCACGAGCGCGGTGCGTTCATTTCTGCGAAGCTTAGCCGTCAACGCAAAGCCATCGAGCTTTGGCATCATGACATCTGTCAAAACAAGCTCTGGCGGGCTGGACACGCACAATGCAAGAGCCGTTTCTCCGTCCGCAACCCTTGTTACTTCGAACCCGGCCCGGGTCAGCAACTGTCCGACGTAATGGCGCATGTCCGCGTTGTCGTCGGCGAGCACGATGCGCGGCGTTGAGCCGGCGCAAGTCGCTACATGCGACCGCTCGCAGTCCGGGGGCTGCCCATCGAGCGTGTTTGCATCGGCATTTGGCAGCCAGCTTCTCGCCTCTACGACATAAGCTTCAGCTCGCTCTCCAAGCTTAGCGGAGACCTGCTCTTCTTTTACGCGGTCAGCGGGCAAATGCGCCTTCCCAAAGGGGATCGAGACCTGGAATGAGCTGCCTGCGCCCACAAGGCTTTCTACCGAGATTGTCCCGCCATGCAGTTCCACAAGCTCCTTGACGAGAGCGAGCCCGATGCCGCTGCCCTCATAGCTCCGTCCTTGCGATCCCTCTATGCGATGAAACCGCTGAAACAAGTTGGCCAACTCGTGCTGGGGAATGCCGGTTCCGGTGTCGCGAACGGTCAAGCGGGCGCAACTCCCGCCTGCTTGCAAGCGCACAGCAACTGTTCCCGAATGTGTGAATTTGAACGCGTTCGAGATCAGATTGAGAACGATCTTCTCCCACATCTCGGGATCGACGAAGATCCGTTCCGGCAGAGGAGGGCAGTCGACGGTAAGCGCCAATCCCGCCTCCACGAAAGCGGACTCGAACAGATTGGCCGTCTGAGCCGTAGCTAAAGCAAGATCGACGGGTTGAAACGCCCCCTGCGCCCGCCCAGCCTCGATGCGGGTGAAGTCGAGGAGAGTATTGACAAGCTTCAAAAGCCGAAGGCTGTTTCGGTGCGCGGAGGCGAGGTGTTCGCGCCGATCGGGCGACAACTCTCCGGCTGGAACGCCGAGGAGTTCCTGCAGTGATCCAAGCATCAACGTGAGCGGCGTTCGGAACTCGTGACTGACATTTGAGAAGAAGGCTGTCTTGGCATAGTCGAGTTCGGCGAGCTTCTCATTCGCCGCGAGGAGTTGCTCATTGGCTTGCGCAATCTCCTCGGTTCGCTGTTTGACGCGGACCTCCAATTCATTCTTCCACCGGCGCAACTCCTCGCCCTGCCGTCGCTCGCGCATCCGAGCTTCGCGCTGCATTCCGGCCAGAAGGCTTACTCCAACGCTGGCCGCAACCCAAATGGCTTGCCTTCCCATGCTTCCCGCATCGGCGATGTCGAAGTGGCCGAAAACGAAGTTAACCAGAATAAGAGCGCCAAAGGTGGCGGCCAAACCCGGCCCCACTCCGCCAAGCGCCGCCGATACGACCACTGCCGGATAGAAACCGAGATATGGCGCCGGGGCCAGCGCATCGGGCAGGAGCGCGCGGGCGAGCGCCGCAGCCGACGTTGTTCCAATCGCCCATGCATAGCCGCTGATAGAGGAGCGCAAATTCGCCAGCGTTTCCGACTTGCCGCCACGCGTCATAACCACCAACGCCACCGTTAAATTCGACTTCTCTTGCGTCGATCACCTCACATTTCTAAGCGGAGATGAGGCGTTCGAACAAGCCGCCTTTCGAAATAGAACCAGATCACTGTAAGGGCGAACCTGCCTAACATAAAGTTGCGCGAAGTCGGCGCTTCGGCAAGCTGGCAAGAGCCGGAAAATGGCGCTTAGGTTTCGTAGAATAGGATATGAGCGATTTGGCGCCGGAAGTCTTTACCGGGATCTCGGCGAGCCCCTCGCGGCATGAGCCCGCGTTAACAGGAGGCGGGGCCTGCGAGTTGGCTGCCGCTGGCTGTTAACCGTCCCGCGCCCTTTCCGTGACTGGGCTGTCGGCCGGGTTTGGCAAGATTTCAAGCACGACGTCGGCCGGCCTGCATAGCCGGACGCCTTTCGGCGTCGCCACGATCGGGCGCTCGATAAGGATCGGATGCGCAATCATGAAATCGATAAGTTCGCTGTCCGACCATTTCGGGTTCGACAGGTCGAGATCGTCAAAGGGCGTTCCCTTTTTGCGCAAGATCGAGCGGACCGGAACGCCCATCGCTGCGATCAGCTCCTCAAGCTTTTCCCGAGAGGGCGGCGTCTTCAGATACTCGACGACTTCGGCCTCCTCGCCGCTCTCACGGATCATGGCGAGCGTTTTGCGCGACGTTCCGCAAAGAGGATTGTGATAGATGACGACGCCCATTGTTCGTACCCGCCTTTAGCCTAAACTGCGGTTCAGCACTTCCATTAACTCGGCGACCTTGCGGCGCTGCTCCTCAGCGTTTCCGCTTGTGATCGCATGCTCCACGCACGTGTTGACGTGATTCTGAAGGATCTCGCTCTCCACTTTTTTGAGCGCGGCCTGAACCGCAGCGATCTGCGTCAGAATATCAATGCAATAGCGCTCCTCGCCGACCATGCGCGCAATGCCGCGCACCTGGCCCTCTATCCGGGCCAGCCGCTGAAGGCGCTTTTCCTTCACCTCTTGCTGCATAGCAACGCTTGTACCACCGGAGGGTATGCCCATCAATACGCAGAAGCGAAGCTGCGGACACTCATTCAAGGCCCTCGGGGAAGGTCAGTGGAGACGCTGCCCGCGCACCGGCCCTTGCTGCAAGGTACCCTACGGGGGTATATAAGAGGGCCAGCAAGCGGAGCGTATGATGGACACAGGCAGCGATTTGCATCGTCAGCATGGCTTGGGACCGGAACAGGCCGGGGCCGTAGATCCTGTCTGCGGCATGGCTGTGGAGCCGAAGACGGCGGCGCATCGCGCGATCCATCAAGGCCAGCGCTATTTCTTTTGTTGTGCAGGCTGCAAATCGAGATTCGAGGCCGATCCCGGCCGCTATTTGCAAAAAGGTCAGGAGGCCGCGCCTTGCGGCTGTTCGGCTTCCGAGGTGAAGGACGGCGCTGTGGCCGATCCCGTCTGCGGAATGTCGGTCTACCCCCATGTCGCGAAGTATCGGTCGAACTTCCAAGGGCGCCCCTACTATTTTTTGCAACGCCGGCTGCAAGGTGAAGTTCGAACGCGATCCCGCGCATTACTTGGAACCGAAGGCATCGGCGGCGACGCCCGCGCCGGAGGGGGCCATTTATACGTGCCCGATGCACCCTGAGATCAGGCAGGAGGAGCCGGGCTCGTGCCCGTTTTGCGGCATGGCGCTGGAGCCGGACTTGCCTTCCGCTGCCGAAGAACCCAATCCTGAGCTTGCCGACATGTCGCGCCGGTTCTGGATCGGCCTTGCCTTGACCCTTCCCGTCTTCATCATGGAGATGGGCGGGCATCTCTTCGGCCTCGGCCACGAAATCGATCCGCAAACGCTGAACTTTGTGCAGTTCGCGCTGGCGACGCCCGTGGTTCTCTGGTGCGGATGGCCGTTCTTCGAGCGCGGCTGGCAGTCGCTCAAGACCCGCAATCTCAACATGTTCACGCTCATCGCCATGGGAACGGGCGTCGCCTGGACCTACAGCGTGATCGCCACCCTGTTTCCGGGCGCGTTTCCCCCCGCGTTTCGCACAAGCGGAGGCGCAGCGCCGGTTTACTTCGAAGCGGCCGCCGCCATCACCGTGCTCGTGCTGCTCGGGCAGGTTCTGGAGCTGAAGGCGCGCGCGCAAACCGGCGGCGCCATCCGCGCACTTCTGAACCTCGCGCCGAAACAGGCTCGCCGCATCGAAGCCGGAGACGTCGAGCGCGACGTGCCGCTTGAGGCGGTGGCCGCCGGCGATCGCCTGCGCGTGCGGCCGGGCGAGTCCGTGCCCGTCGACGGCGAGGTGCTGGAGGGCAAGAGCGCCGTGGACGAATCCATGGTGACGGGCGAATCCATGCCGGTTTCGAAGGCGCCGGGCGCAAAGGTGATCGGCGGGACCATGAACGGAAGCGGCGGCTTCGTCATGCGCGCCGAGAAAGTCGGACGCGACACCATGCTCGCGAAGATCGTGCAGATGGTCGCCGAGGCGCAGAGGAGCCGCGCGCCGATCCAGCGGCTTGCCGACCGCGTCGCGGGCTGGTTTGTGCCGCTTGTGATTGCGGTCGCCGTCGCGGCCTTCGCCGCATGGTCGATCTTCGGGCCGGAGCCGCGCTTCACCTTCGGGCTCGTGGCGGCGGTTTCCGTCCTCATCATCGCCTGCCCGTGCGCGCTGGGATTGGCGACGCCGATGGCGATCATGGTCGGGGTGGGGCGCGGGGCGAAGGCAGGCGTGCTCATCAAGAACGCCGAGGCGCTGGAGCGGTTCGAGCGCGTCGATACGATTGTCGTCGACAAGACGGGGACGCTGACGGAAGGCAAGCCCAGGGTCGTGGCGCTTTCCGCAGAATCCGGATTTGCCGAAGCCGATGTGCTGAGGCTGGCCGCGAGCGCCGAGCGCGCGAGCCAGCATCCGCTTGGCGCAAGCCTTGTGAAAGAGGCGGAGGAGCGCGGCCTTGCGCTCTCTCAGGCGGAGAATTTCGAGGCGCCGGCGGGGAAAGGCGTCAGCGCCATCATCGACGGACGCCGCGTCGTCATCGGCAATCTCAGCATGATGCGCGAGGCGAGCGTCGACCCCGGGCCGCTCGCCGCAGAGGCGGACCGGCTGCGCGACGACGGCGCCACCGCCATCTTCATCGGCGTCGACGGGCGCATCGCGGGCGTCGCGGGGATCGCCGATCCGATCAAGCCCAGCACGCCCGAAGCGCTCGCGGCGCTGAAGGCCGATGGCGTCCGCGTCGTGATGCTGACCGGGGATAATGCGACGACGGCGAGGGCGGTTGCAAAAAGCTCGGCATCGCCCAGGTCGAAGCCGAGGTTCTGCCGCAAGACAAGAGTAAGGCGATAGAGCGCCTGCGCCGCGAAGGCCGCATCGTCGCTATGGCGGGCGACGGCGTCAACGACGCCCCAGCGCTCGCCGCCGCCGATGTCGGCGTCGCCATGGGAACGGGCGCCGACGTGGCTATGGAAAGCGCGGGCGTCACGCTCTTGAAGGGCGACCTGATGGGCCTCATCCGCGCCAGGCGGCTGTCCGAGGCCACAATCCGCACCATCCGCCAGAACCTGCTGTTCGCGTTCGTCTACAACGCGGCGGGCGTCCCCGTGGCGGCGGGCGTTCTCTACCCCGTTTTCGGGCTTCTCCTCTCCCCGATTATCGCCGCCGCCGCGATGTCGCTCTCATCCGTGAGCGTCATCGCCAACTCCTTGCGGCTGCGTAGCGTTCGATTGTGAGAAAGGAATGGGCTAAACTTAAGCGACGCCGAAGGGGTTCTTCACTTTATGCGGCGGCTCGGCCGAGGCGATCTTGATCGGCAGGTCGGGACCGTTTTCCAGTTCATGCTCGATCTTCGCGAACAACTCCTTCAGCGCCTTGGCCGCTTCGAGGCCGGCGCGGTCGCGCGTCAGCGCCAGCCTGCCGTAGATGGCGATATGATCCTCGCGGTTCTCGACCTTGAGATCCCCGAGGGTTAAAGCGTCGCTTTCGTTCTTGAAGGGTGCAAAATTCATTATCGTTCCCCGGCGGAGCTTTGCTGAGACGCCTCCGAGGTTTGGAGGCGGCAGCCGTAATGTGGCGTCGGCGTGGGCAAAATCATAGCATGTCGGCGCGCGTTCGCGTCAAGCTGCGGGAAGACGTCGACGCCAACGCGCGCCTCCAGATCCGCAATCGACAGCATCTCCCAGTTCTGGCTGTCGTCATTCGGCGCGAAATAGGCGGCGGCGGCGCTGCGCGAGGGCACATAGATTGCCTTGTAGATATGCGTGGGCACGAGCACGCGGCCATTGAGGCTGTCGAGTTCCGCGCCGAGGAAGGCGGGGCCGGTGACGACGTAAACGTCATCGCCCGACAGCGCGATATCCCTCACTGCAGACTTCGATTCCCTCCCACAGCACCTCGTTGTTGCACGGGTCTTGCGGGATCATGTTGGCGAGCGAGAAGGATTCTTCCTGCGCCTCCGGCGTGGACATGTCGCTGTTTGGCGCCATATGCCCGCGGTCGAAGCCGCTGCGCCGATAGTCGGACAGCTTGGAGCGTTCCTCCTCTGGCACTTGCCGTTCCTCATGGAACGCAGTCGATCGAAGCCGCGGCAGACTGCGAGCGTGCTCGATCCTGGCCTCCGTCAGATGCTCCGCCGACCAGAGCGCGGTGCGAGAAACCCCGGAATAGAGGATCGCAATCTCCGAGAAGCAGATGGAATGCGTTTGCGCGGCGAGCGCTTCGGTTTTGATGACGGGGGCCGCTCCTTGGTAGAGCTGGGAAGAGCAGCCATCCTCGGCAGCCAGAACAGGGGCCGCGAACGAAACGAACAGGGAAAATACAAACGCCTGGGAAACCGAAAAACGAACCATTGAAGCCCTCGACCTGAACTTGCGTGCGCAAGTCGGTGGAGGGTTGACTGATTCGCCTAGCTTGCAGAATGGCCGCTCTTTACAAGGAGTTTATCCAAGAGGACAAAAGCGAATAGGGAGGACAATCGCAAAGGCCCAGCGGATTGTAGTTTGCTTGTGGCCGGATCGCCGCTTCTTTTGTCAGTGGCCGTTCGCGTCCCGCGCCTCGCCCGCCTCTTCAACCTCAAAAGACCAGCTGAGCGATGCTGTTAATTCACCAAGGGCTGCGGCTGCGGCGGCCGAGGACCGCCTTTCGACCGACCGGAAAAGAGCGACGAGCCGATCGCCGAACGCGGTGACCTCCGCGCCGCTGCCGCGCCTGCCCGGAAAGGTGTCGATCACTTTCGTCTCAAAGGTGCGGTTCAAGGCGTCCGCCATCAGCCATGTCTTGCGATAAGACAAGCCCATGAGCTTGCTCGCGCCCACGATTGAACGGCATTTGTGAACGGTCTCAATGAGCGAAATATCGGCCTCGCCGAGGCTGCCGCCATTCGGAAACGAGAGCCTCACATGAAATCCGCGCAGTCTTCCTCTCGGCCATTTGATCCTCACATCCGCGACCGAAACCTACTATATCGGGGCCAATATAGCACAGCGCAATATCAAGCGAAAAAAGCGTAAGGACAGGCGGGACGCCTACCGGCAGAGCAAGCGGCGCCCTTGCCGGAATTTTCGTCCAAACCATTTCAGAAGCTGGAACGCGCGATAGGGGGCGAAAGATCGCACGGCGATGACGAACCTGGAGAACATCGAAGCAAAGAAATGCAGCCCCTGGCGCTTTTGCGTGGCGCCCATGATGGATTGGACCGATAGCGAAAAAAGCATGTTGGACGTCAATCGGTTGCAATGGTGTGAGGCGACATGTCGTAATAATGTTGTAGTGGCGCGGGCGCGTGCCTGTGGGAGAAGCCATGGATAATGGCGGGAATACGATTCAATAGCTGAGTTGGTTGATTTGAAGAATGGGCTCTTTTACCAACTCGCGAGAAGTCGAAATGACCGAACTGCAATCGCATTGCTCTTATCTCATGCTCCCGCTTCCGGCGCCTTGGCCGCTCGTTTTGAACTCGATGCCAATACAATCGCGTACAAGGATGCGAAGATGCTCGCCGTCGTTTTCAAGGCGGCTAATGAGAGTGTGAGAGGCGGTGAGAAAGTCGGCCAGTGGAGCGGCGGCGCTTGTGCTGCTGCGTGGCGGAGTAATAACCGGCCACTGGTTAGGTTGTCCCTTTCTGTACGGGAGAGGGGCGACAGGGGATGTATGCCGTGGACAACTATGCCGCGGTCCGACGTTTCGTTTTTGTCGAGGGTAAGAGCCGTCGTGAGGCCGCCCGTGTTTTCGGCTTAAGCCGGGACACGATATCGAAGATGTGCCAGTTCTCGGCGCCGCCGGGGTATGTTCGCAAGAAGCCTCCGGCGAGACCGAAGTTAGGGCCATTCGTTTCCATCATCGATGCGATTTTGGCGGCGGATATCACGGCGCCGCCGAAGCAGCGGCATACGGCCAAGCGGATTTACGACCGGCTTCGCGCCGAACACGGCTTCGATGGCGGCTACTCGGCCGTGAAGGAGTATGTGCGGCTTGCGAGGTCTCGGGCCCGCGAGACCTTTGTGCCGCTGGCGCATCCGCCTGGGCACGCCCAAGTCGATTTTGGCGAGGCGATCGGCGTAATCGGCGGCGTCCGGCAGAAGATGCATGTGTTCTTCATGGACCTGCCGCATTCGGACGCGCCGTTCATGAAGGCCTATCCGGCGGAGACGACGGAAGCCTTTCTCGACGGCCATGTTTCGGCCTTCGCCTTCTTCGGCGGCGTTCCGCAATCGATCCTTTACGACAACACCAAGCTCGCGGTCGCCAAGATTTGCGGCGACGGCAAGCGCGAACGGACGGGGGCCTTCACCAGACTTATCAGTCATTATCTGTTTCGCGACCGGTTTGGGCGGCCCGGCAAGGGCAATGACAAGGGTAAGGTCGAGGGACTTGTCAAGAACGGCCGTCGGCGGCTCCTGACGCCGGTCCCCATCGCTGCAAGCTTCGAGGCATTGAACGCCAAGCTTGAAGCGGGTTGCCTTTCGGAACTCGATCGCAGGGCGGGCTCCCATCCAGAGACGATCGGCGCTAGGCTTCAAGCGGACCTGGCCGCCTTTCGGCCACTGCCGCCTGGCGTTTTTGAGCCCTGCGATCAACGGACTGCGCGCGTGTCGTCGACGGCGCTCGTTCGCTACCGCACGGCCGACTACTCCGTTCCCACGGCGTACGGCTTTCGCGACGTCACCGTAAAAGGCTTCGTGGATGAGGTGATCATCGTCTGCGCCGGGGAAGAGATCGCCCGCCATAAGCGATCCTATGAGCGCGGCGACTTTGTTTGTGATCCCCTGCATTATCTGGCGCTGATTGAGCAGAAGCCCGGAGCGCTCGACCAGGCGCGGCCCTTGCAGGAGTGGGCGTTGCCGGAGCAGTTTCCGCAGTTGCGGCGTCTGCTCGAAGCCAGGATGGGCAACCGCGGCAAGCGCGAGTTCATCCAGGTCTTGCGGCTTATGGAGACGTTCGATCAGAACATGGTCGCCGATGCGGTCAAAGACGCCCTTAAACTCGGCGCACCAAGCTTTGACGCCGTCAAGCAGCTGATCTTGTGCCGGATCGAGAAGCGACCGCCCCGGCTTGATCTCGCCGCCTATCCCTATCTGCCCAAGGCCGCCGTTCAGGCGACGCGCGCCGCCGACTATACGGCGTTGCTTGATCAGGAGGCCGCATGACAGAGGCCGCCGATAAACCGCAGCTGCTGCTCCGGCATCATCTCAAGCAGCTCAAGCTGCCCACCATTCTCGCCGAGTACGAGAAGGTCGCGCAGGAATCCGCACGCAGTGGCGTTGATCATGTGCGCTATCTGCTCAGGCTTAGCGAACTTGAACTGATTGAGCGCGAGCGGCGTATGGTGGAGCGCCGCGTTCGGGCCGCTCGCTTCCCGGCCGTAAAGGGGCTCGACAGCTTCGATTTCAACGCCATCCCCTCGCTCAACAAGATGTTGGTCCTGGAGCTTTCGCGAGGCGAATACATCCTGAGGCGCGAGAACGTCATCGCGCTTGGCAACAGCGGCACGGGCAAGAGCCACATCGCCTTGGCTCTCGGTCTTGCCGCCTGCCAGCGCGGCATGGCCGTCGGATTTGCGACCGCCGCCGGGCTTGTCCATCAGCTCATGGAGGCGCGCGACGAGAAGCGGCTTCTGCGCCTGCAAGCTCAACTCGCCGCCTACAAGCTCCTGATCATTGACGAACTCGGATACGTGCCCCTGTCGCCGACCGGCGCCGAACTTCTGTTCGAGGTCTTCAGCCAGCGCTACGAGCGGGGCTCGATCATCGTGACGTCCAATCTTCCCTTTGAAGACTGGACGTCTATCTTCGGCTCCGAGCGGCTCACCGGTGCGCTGCTCGACAGGCTCACCCACCACGTCCACATTCTTGAGATGAATGGCGATAGCTACCGGCTCAAGCAGTCGAAAGGTCGGCGCCGCCGAGCCGAGCGATCGCTCAATACAGACGCCTCCGAAACTGAAAGCGTCGATCCAAGCACGGGCGAAGTTACTTCCCGATAAAAAGAATGCCGAAAAGCATAAAGCCCCATCGCGATGGGGCTTTATGCTTTCAACGTCAGCAAAGGTGGCCGGAAATCTCTCCGCCACGGTGGCCTGAAATTACTCCGCCGTTGACACTGCGCTTCAGATTGCACGCAAGGTCTTTGAGGAAGCCAGTCAATGACGGGCTGGGCGCAAGAGGAACTGCAGAAGATCGCTGAAGCCGACGATCTGCACATCGCACCGTTCCGGGAGGACGGTACCAGCTATGGAACTCCGACCTGGATCTGGTCGGTCGCTGTCGACGTCGATCTCTATATACGGGCCTACAACGGGCAAAGGTCCCGCTGGTATCAGGCCGCTCTTCGCCAGAGGGCAGGCCGGATCATTGCCGCTGGCCTCACGAAGGAGGTCACCTTCGAGCCTGTCGAGGGAGCAATCAACGACGGCATCGATAATGCCTATCGGGTCAAATACCGCAGCAGCCCTTACCGACCCCGATGGTTGGCACTCGCGCCCGTTCGGCGACGGTCAAGGTCACCTCCACGCGATCATCAGCCTCAGGCACTATGAGGAGCGAATTCGTATAGCTGGGCGGCTGACCTTCGCTTTTGTCGCCTGTAGCGCTTTGCGAACGAATGTACCCGGCGAAGCTCTTTTCCGCTGACCACATTTCGTGAAAACTCTGGTGGTTTTTGCCACAAGCAACGGAGGCAATTGGAAAAAATCGAGGCCGCAATTGTAAAATTCGGTCAGCGTTTTACAAACGCAGGGGCTTAAGCCATTGGTTTTATTGGTGTCCTCGGCAGGAGTCCAAGCGATCAAAGAAAACAGAGACTTAGCATAAAAGTGGGGCAATTTGTTCTCATAGAAGTGCATAGCTTATTCCGAAAGTATCCCACCTGCAGGGCAGTTGAGCGGTAGCTTTCTGGACCTTGAGCACGTCGCAGACGAAGGCGGAAATTCCAGGACTGGCCAGCTGGTTGGCGACGGATGCAGGTTCGTGAACCGCCTAACGAGTCCGCTTTCAGATCCTATAGCGGTCGACCTCACCGAGACTCCCAAGCGGCGAAATGCGATCGAGACGCCTTCGGCCGCGACGAGAACCTGCCCGGCCGCGCCGATCCTTGGCAGCCTCCGACGCGGCCGGCATCAGCATGAGCCACCCTGCGTCTTCGCGTCATGACATTCAGCGCAGATGCCGCTGACTTCGATCACCACGTTCCGTGCGTGAACACCGCTTGCCCGCGCCGAAAGGCGAATGGCACGGAAGGCATCCGGCGCGTCGGACTCGATGACGCACTCGCAACCCTCGCAAACCAGGGTGATGGTTTGCGGGCCGGCCGTGTGTTCGGTCATGCAGGCGAAAAACGCATTGCGGCTTTCAAGGCGGTGAACAAGGCCAGCGCTCTGCAGCACGTCGAGGATGCGATAGATGGAGACAGGTGCAAGGCGCTTGCCCTCTTTTGCGAGGCTCTCGATCAGATCGTATGCGCTGACCGGCTTGTGGCTCCGCGCAACGTGGCGGAACACCCGCTCCCGAAGCGCCGTCCACTTGATCCCAAGCTCCAGGCATCGCGTTTTCGCGCGGCAAAGCGCGTCGCTGACGCAGACACCGTGATCATGGTCGCGGGGCGGAAAAGAGATGAGCTTCTGTTCGATCATTCTCTTGGTGTAATGTTATTCTGTATCTGAAGCAATTCCAGCGCTCCGTCTGCAAGGCGGGGGCGCTTTTAAGCATCTACAATGAAATGCGCTTGCTAGGTTGCGGATTGCGCTTGATCACCAACTATGAGAGGCGCCGGTCCCTGCCATAGGAGATCATCATGATTCAGATCGAAGCCCTTTCGCCTGACACGCTCAAAATCACACCACCAACGAAGTTGAAGGCCGATGATTTCGCCGCGGTCGCGCCGCAGATCGACGAACTCATCCGTGAGCAGGGGCAAATCCGCCTCCTTATTGACGCCACGGCCTTGCATGGCTGGGAAAACAGCGAGGCGCTCGAAAAACATATCCTGTTCGTCAAGGATCATCAAAGCAAGGTCAAGCGCATTGCCCTCATCGCCGGTCATGATTGGCAGCGCTGGCTCGCCGCCGCCGTCAACATCTTCGTGCATCCTGAGATCAAGGCCTTCGGCATAGACCAGGAAGCCGCTGCCCGTCAGTGGTTGATGGAGTAGCCAATCCCTGGCGGCACGTCGAAAGGCGCCGGGAAGGCCGGTGCTATTCCTTCCGCATTTCCACCTTATCGGCGTCGATTGCATATCCCGTTTCTGCAAGACCCGTGTATTGGGAGGCAACCTTCAATGTCCCCGTGACGTAGACAGGATCGAATGAGCCAGCCACATCGAACCCTTTCGCCGTCTTGACGTAGATGATCTGGTTCGGCGGCGGAGGCGGCACATGAATGCAGGCGCCAATAAAAGGCACGAGCAGGAATTCCTTGATACTCGTCGCCTCGAAATCGAGCGGCACGACATACCCGCCGATCCGCACGTGCTTGCCGTCCAGTTCGGTCACGACGGCGGGCGCAACGCCCATGCCCGGTTGAAGCCTGCGCTCGGACATCCATTGCTTGTCGTTTATAGTGGGCGGCGGAGGCGGCTCACTTCCACCCGCGCCAGCAAAGGGCGTCGCGCCTGACAAAAAGCTCTTCGCTCTCATCGCCTGTACCGGCGGCGCTGGCGGGACGAGCTTTCCCCAAGCCAGATCCATCGCGGGCTCGCTTTCCGTCGCAAGGCTTGGCGTGGCCAAGATCGCAAGGCAAAGAGCGGCAGTGCGAAGAACTCTAGTCATGTCGGTTCTTTCCATCAGGTTCGAACGGTCATGCCGTCCGCCAGTGAGAGCCGGTATGCCCGGAGAGCCGGAAGCAGGCCCGCAACGAAGCCTGCCGCCACAATCCCGGCCAGGATCGCTAGCTGATCCCATGTGGGAGGGTCGATAGCGATGTGCAGGCCGTAGGTGCGGTCTATAAATGGTTGCAGAACGAACAAAGCGCCATAGAGGAGAATAGTCCCCAGCGCGACGCCGCAAAAGGTAAGGACTCCGGCCTCGGTCACAAGCAGCGAGAGGATTGTCAGAGGCCGCGCACCGACCGATCGCAGGATCGCCATTTCACGCCGGCGCTCGTTCAACGTGATCAGAATCATCGTCACCATGCCGAGAAGCGCGGTGACGACAACCATGCCGGACACAGCCGACAGAGCTGTTTCGGCGGTTCCGACAAGTCCCCAAAGCTCCTGAAGCGCAGCACCCGGCAAAATCGCCGACAGCGGCTCCTCCGGATATTCGTTGATGGCGCGCTGCAGCCGGAACGCCGCGAGCTTTGATTTCAGCCCTATGAAGGCCGCCGTAATCGCCTTTGGCACCAAATTCAGCACCCGCTAAACAGTACCGGAATTCTTCCGGGTCGGGTCCAGGCCGCGTAAAAACGCTCGGTAGGAGTTTCGGACGGCTCTTGCGGGGCGAACTTTTCCAAACTGGCTGTTTTCGAGCGTTTTTTCTCAAGGAAGGCCTTTGGGCAAGCTTGGTGCTGCGCAAGAGGGCTTCGCCTGCTTCCTGGGTCTCAAAAAGCGGTGACTGAGTCCCACTCAGGCGGCGATCGCCGCCATCAGCTGCTTGACCCCGAGGATACTCATCACCCGCGTGAGATTGTAAGCGAGCACCTGCAGCGCCATTTCGGCGGCGACCTTCGGCAGCCTCTTCATCAGAAAGTGCGTCGCCCCCATGCGCGCTTTCAGGGTCCCGAAGGGATGCTCGGCGGTCTCCCGCCGAACACGCATGGCGTCTGGGTTTTGGTCGAGCCGCCGCTGCACCGCTTCCGCGACATGCTCGTGCTCCCAGCGCGTGATGCGGCGCTGCTTGCCCTTGGTGCATTGCGCCTTCATAGCGCAGCTTTGACATGCGTTCGTCCAGTAGCGGCGCAGAGTCAGTCCCCGCTCAATGGTCGTGAAGTAATATTTAAGATGCTCCCCAGCTGGGCAACGATAGACATCCTCGCCGGAGATATAAACAAAGTCCTGCTTGCCGAACCGGCCTTCCGATTTTGAGCCCGACGTCATCGGCTTTGGCAACGTCACCGTGATGGCGGCCTCATCGCAGGCCAGGATTTCCTCGCCATCGAAGTAGCCGCGGTCAGCAACGGCTTCGAGTGTGTCCGCTTGCAGCGCCGCCTTCGCTTGCTTCGCCATGTTTGCGAGCTGGGAGCGGTCGTGGCCGACGTTGGTCACCTCGTGTGCGACAATCAGATGATTCTCCGTATCCACCGCGGTCTGCACGTTATAACCAACCATGCCCGAGCCGCGCCCGCTGGTCGCCATCGAGCGGCTATCGGGATCGGTGAGCGAGATTTGCTGATCCGGCGAGGCCAGCATCTGTTTCTCGATGGCGTCGAGCTTTTTCATTTCCTCGCCGATCTTGGCGATTTTCTCTTTCAGATGCGCGGTCTTGGCGGCCAGCGCGTCTGTTGGCTCCTGGCGGTCCGCCGTATCGAGTTGGCTCAAATAGCGGGCCACGCTCTCCTCAAGCTGCTTGCGCCGCCGTTCTACCTTGCCGCTCGTGAAGTTCTTGTCGCGATTGTTGACTGCTTTAAACTTGCTCCCATCGATGGCGACGCTGGCTTTGGTGAGAAGACCCAGTCTGCGGCACAGTTCCACGAACTGGGCACAGACCTTGCGGATGGCGGGGCCGTTGTCTTTGCGGAAATCGGCGATCACTTTGTCATCGGGCGCGAGCCTGCCCAAAAGCCATATCACTTCGAGGTTGCGGCCCGCTTCGCGTTCGAGACGGCGGCTCGACTGCACCCGGTTGAGATAGCCATAGATGTAAAGCTTCAAATGAACGGAGGGGTGAAAAGAAGGCCGACCGGTCGCCGCCGGCTCCGCCTTGAAGCCGAGCCCAGCGAGATCGAGCGCATCGACAAACGCATCGATGGCCCGGACGGGATTGTCCTCGCCGACCCAATCGTCGAGGCTCTCCGGCAACAAAGTCCATTGGCCCCGGTCAGCCTCCTCAATGAAGCGCTTCATCAAGCCCCCGCTGCAAACCGCGAGGGAAATCCTAGCCGACTCGGTGTTTTCACGCAGCCAGGGTCGCGAGCCGACGTATGGGTTTACCAGCGACAAGAGACGCGCCAAGGCGGCTTCCAGATCCAAATGCGGCCGTTTCCGAAAATTCACCCTAGCTTATGAAACGTGGCCGTTGGCCGGCTGATGGCCTAGCAAAAGGACCGGTTCGGCCCGCAGCCTTAGATGCTTGTGTCTCAGTCGCTACTTCTTGTGAGCGATGATGAGAAACTTTGTCCTGCAAGGCAGGCAACCCGGAAGTTGCAAATCGGTCACGAGGTGCGCGCGTTGCAGTCATACCGAAATGCGCTGTATTGACGACTCGGATTTACAGGAGGACGCTCGCCGCAAGGGATTAATCGTGGGGGGCAGCCATGACTGCAAAACCCAGTCCCTGCGACTGCAGACGTCTTGGCACTCTTGGCCGCAGATCGTTTGTTTTCGGAGTTTCCGCAACTTTGCTGGCGGCGTGTTCATTTGTGCCGCGCGAAGTCTTCACGGCTCACGAACAGTCCATCGCGGAAATTCCAGGTATTCCGGGCGCGCGTTTCTGGATCGACGGCAGCGAAGCCGAGTTTCGCCGGTTCTTGCGCGGCACGGTTCTCGCCTCGCCAACCGCCGCCACGGAAAGTTTCGATGTGCTTGCACTCTCGGGCGGCGCCTATGATGGCGCGTACGGCGCTGGCGTGATGGGCGGTTGGACGGCATCGGGGAGGCGGCCGCAGTTCACTTTCGTGACCGGGGTCAGCGCGGGCGCACTCATCGCCCCGTTCGCGTTTTTGGGCCAGGGCTACGACGACGCGATCCAAAAAGCCTTCTCGGAAGACGCCGCCCAAGACCTCGGAGAACTCGGGAACATCCTCTCGATTTTGGGAACGGTGGATTTTCGCCACGAGATGCTCGTCAATCTTGTCGACAAATTCATCGACGAAAAACTTTTGGAAGCCGTGGCGGCCGAGCATGCGCGGGGACGGCGGCTCCTCATCCTTACAACCAATCTCGACGCCCAGCGCGGCGTCGTGTGGGATATGGGGGCTATTGCTGCGGGCGGGCTCCAATACCGGAACCTTTTCCGCGATGTCCTCGTCGCTTCAGCCAGCATCCCTGGCCTCTTCGGTCCAACCTACATCGAGGTGGACGCGAATGGGCATCACTTCAGGGAAATGCATGTGGATGGCTGCGCGACCAGCCAAGTGTTCATCCTGCCCGACGTTGCCTTCGTGGCCGGCCGGAGGGTTGCCGATCCGAAAAACAGGCCTCGCATCTGGATCGTCATCCACAACCACGCCACCCCTCAGTTTGACCTCGCCCAGGCCGGTACGCTGTCCACCATTTCGCGGTCGTTCTCGACCCTGCTCAAGAGTGACGCGAGGACCCTGCTTTTGGCGACCGCCTCCTTCGTCGGCCCCGAACGCTTCAACCTCACCTATATCGACAGCGGCTTTGACGCTTGGATGAGCACGAACCCGGGCGTGAAGCCGGGGTTCAACGCTGTCTACATGCAGGCGCTCTACGACTACGGATTTGAAAAGGCTCGCTCGGGGCACCTGTGGGAGAACCAAGTGCCGCTTTCCGGAGGAAAAGCGAAGCTGCGGCTCGCCGAGACGCCGCAGAGCTGAATTAGAGTGCTGTCGACAGTCTCGTTGCTGAAGTCACCCTTTGTCAAACGCGATGGAATGGGGGACGCAATGACCAGGAACTCATCTAAAACTTGCTTCTACAGGCTCACAAGCGGAATGGCAGTCTTGTGTGCGGCGAGTCTTCTTGCACTTGGTTCTCCTGCCCTGTCCCAGGAGCGGCCAGCGGGTGAGCCGTCCGGGCGGATCAGCGTTCGTCAAACGCAGGTTGCCTTTATTGGTTCGGGCACCCTGGGAGGCGGCACACTGACTTATCAGGGGCGCTCTTACCCCATGAAGCTTGGCGGGCTGGGAATAGGCGGGATCGGAGCCTCCCACCTGAGCGCCTCCGGCCAGGTCTACGGGCTCACCCAGCTTTCCGACTTTTCAGGCACCTATATGCAAATCCGGAGCGGTTGGGCGGTCGGCGACCAGGGAAAAGGCAGATTGTGGCTCAGCAATGCGAAAGGCGTCGTCATCAGCCTTGAGGGGACGCGGAAGGGGCTTCACCTCGCGATGGGCGCCGAGGGTGTCGTTGTCCAACTCAAGTAACGGGTGGCGCCGGGCAAAGAGGGCAGACCAAGCGTTTGCCCTCTACCGGGAACTGCACAGTGTCGGGAATGGGGCTCGGGCGCGATTTTAGGGTACAACCGCTCCACCCTCGGCAGCAGAATGCAAAACTCTGGCTATGAGGGCTGCGCCATGCGCTTTTCCGATTATTCACTATTCCAGATCCTCATCTTCAGCATTGTCGTTCTCCTGGGCGCAATCGAAATCGGCCGCTGGTTTGGAATGCGCGCCAAGCCGCAGGGAATCGGAAGCGTTCCAACGCTTGAGGCGTCGATCCTGGCATTACTTGCGCTGATGATCGGTTTCACTTTTGCAGTGGCTTTGTCGCGTTTCGAAGCTCGGCGCGAAGGCGTTCTTAATGAGGCAAACGCCATCGGCACCACGGCTCTGCGAGCCCCCCTTTTGCCCGCACCCCATAACCAGGACTGTCTAAAACTGCTGCGTGACTATGTACAAGTCCGGCTCGATCTCACTCAGAAGACCCCATCGCCGCCTGATTTGAAGACCGCGCTCGATCGATCGAGCGCCATTCAAGAAGCACTTTGGCAACAGGTGAAGGAGATAGCCGCAAAGAACAATGGCATGGTACCAACGGGGCTTTTCATACAATCGCTGAATGAGATGATTGACGATCAGGAGAAACGCGTGATCGCTGCGATTAGTGGCGTACCAAATATCGTTCTCGTGGTGCTATATACGATTGCGATGGTCGCGGGCGCCTTTTCGGGCTATGCGGCCGGCGTCGAAGCGCAGCGATCAAGAAGTCCGATGTACGTCTCGATGGCGCTTTTCATAACGCTCATCCTCCTGATTCAGGATTTGGACAGGCCGACCGGCGGTTTCATTACGGCAAGCCAGCGGCCCATGCAAGATGTTGCCGCAAGTATAGCGACCTACAGCGAAATCCAAGGTCGAGGCATATAACGTCCTATGGGCGGTGGGCGATGTATCATCTTTGGTGATCGTGACGCCCTGAGTTCTTCGGCCGCCGGGCACGTAGTTTGATGCCGCCGGAAGGGGCCGGATATGCGCCGCTTCTTCTGGCCCTTCCGCTTAGGGATCCGCAAGCGGGCATATCGGTCTAACCAAGTGTTGCGGGCAGTTTGGTCTGCTCACGGCCTTCTGCCGAAGGAGGAGCGGCGCGCTCTTTTTCTTGAGCGTCAAGGAAACCCTTACATCGGCCTTTTTCAAATCGGCTGACATTTCAAGGCTGTAACGGGTGTAACGAGTTGCAGATCGGCGCCCGTTACAGAAATTCCCTCTCAGGATCAACCTTGTAACGGCTGTAACGGCTGTAACGGGGAAAAATGGAACACCTCCCCCTTAAGCTTGCTAGACCTCAAGCAGACGCAGTTCGCGCCTTGACGCGGTCCGGAAGGAGAAGGCGGCACACAGAGAAAGAGGGTGGAGAGCGAAGGGCGAAGGGCCAAGTCCGAGAGCGAGAGCGCCCGGCCGAGCCCTGATCCTTCAATCAACGGAGCGCAGTCATGGCCAAGGCCAAACAAAAAATCGGGCTGGCTCAGCCCACAAGCATCCCTCTCGATAAGCTCGTCTTGCACGACGGCAACGCCCGCCATGTGGAGGCGGACGCTTCCATTTCCGGCCTCGCCGCAGACATCGAGGCTCGCGGCCTTCTGCAGAGCCTGAGCGTGCGCGCCCTCAACAATGAGGCTGGCGAAGAGACCGGCGAATATGGCGTTCAGGCCGGCGGCCGCCGCCTGCGCGCCCTGCAGCTCCTCGTCAAGCAGAAGAAGCTTGCAAAAGACGCGCCCATCCCCTGCATCGTCCGGACCGGCGGCTTCGTCGAAGCCGACAGCCTTGCCGAGAACGTCGAACGCGAGGCGCTGCATCCCCTCCGACCAATTCGGCGCCTTCAAAGCGCTCGCCGATCAAGGCCAGGGCGAGGAGACCATCGCCGCCGCCTTCCGCGTGACGCCGGCCGTCGTCAAGCAGCGTCTTCGCCTCGCCAAGGCAAGCCCGGTCTTGCTCACAGCCTATCGGGAGGACGTAATCACGCTCGACCAGCTGATGGCGTTTTGCTTGACCGAGGATCACGCCCGGCAGGAGCAGGTGCTCGAAGCGATCGGCCGCCAGTGGAACAAGTCTCCCGAAGCCATCAAGCGCATGATCGCGGAAACATCCGTGGATGCGGAGGATCGCCGCGCGCTGTTCGTGGGCTTCGCCGCCTATGAAGCCGCGGGCGGCTTTGTCCTTCGCGATCTGTTCGATGAAGACTCCGCCGGATGGCTTCAGGATCCCGCGCTCCTCGATCGTCTCGTCGCCGAAAAGCTTGAGGCTGAAGCGGCCTCGATCCGTTCGGAAGGCTGGAAATGGGTCGAAGCCGCGATCGACTTCCCCTGGAACCACAAGCGCGATTACCGGATGCTGCAGCCGGTCGAACCCGCTCTCTCGGCTGAAGAGGAAGCAAGGCTCGAAGAACTGGGGACGCAGCTCGACGCGCTCGAACGCCAGGAGGAACTCCGCGCCGAGGACGACGAGCGGATCGAAACGCTCAAGCGTATCGCGCGCCAATCTGGATGAGGAGAGCGGCAATCAAGGTGAGGATGAGCGGATCGCCGAGCGTCTCGATGATCGCCGCTGGCGCTGTGACTCGCAAGGCTTTTTGCTTTGCGGAGTGACGTGGAGCGTCACTCCGCCGTTGTTTTGATTGTCGCGCGGCCAGCCGGACGGCCCTTGCCGCGTTTGCGCTCGAGCGCTTCGTTGTGCCGGTAGCTTCTGACGTTCATCTCGAGGATGGTCGCGTGGTGGACGAGGCGATCGACGGCCGCGATCGTCATGGCCTGGTCGGGGAAGACCTTGCCCCATTCGCCGAACGGCTGATTGGCCGTGATCAGCATGGAGCGGCGCTCGTAGCGCGAGCCGATCAACTCGAACCACACGCTGGTCTCGGCCTGGTCCTTGCTGACATAGGCGATGTCATCGAGGATCAGCAGATGATACTTGTCGAGCTTGGCGATGGCGCTTTCCAGCGCAAGTTCGCGGCGCGCCACCTGGAGCCGCTGAACGAGATCGGTGGTGCGCAGGTACAGCACGCGCCAGCCGTTTTCGATGAGCGCCAGGCCTATGGCCGCAGCCAGATGGCTTTTGCCGACGCCGGGCGGGCCGAACAGGAGGATGTTGGCGCCTTGC
>CAVRLF010000018.1:0-160286 GCA_963721975.1 uncultured Alphaproteobacteria bacterium | reverse complement strand
CGCCTGCTTTTGCGAAAGCCCATGTGCCTCGCCAATCGAGGTCGCGAGTTGGCGAAGTGTGACAAGCTCCACCTTGACCGGCTTTGCCACTGCCTTGCCTGCTGCGGGTGCTTTGGCCGGGGCCGCGGTCTTGGCTGCGGCAGCTGGTTTACGTGAGGCCGCCGTTTTGGCAGTCGCCGTTGGCTTGGTCTTGGTCATTGATCTCTTCCCTTCATTGCCGGCCTTCCGACATTCCGATCGACCACCAGCACCCAGTTCCGGCCGGCGGATAGCGTTGCTCTCGACTAGCCGCCGCGTAGAAGGCCGCCCCCCCGATACGTTAATCGGCTTCGCATGGCGTTAGCCTGATCCAGTTTCGGACACTGCCGCAACAGCCTTTTTCATGCGCTACGCTGATTCTTGCGCCGATTTCAAACGCACAAGCTTGGCTTTCAAGAAAACGACCGACTTCTCAAGCAGTCCGGCGACGTCGCGAACGGCGACATGACGAGCCGTTCGAAGAGAGACTCCACACGACAGCGGGCAGCAAACTCAACGCCGTCGGCGACCCGAAACTGATTTCTTGGCAGATTTCTTCTTTACAGGACCTGAAGGCATCCTTGGCTTTGGAGTGACTTCACGGACAAAAATCCCGTGCAGATCGTCATGGCGGCCAAAATACGCGACGGCTTTTTTTCCGGCGGAGTTACCCATACGCTCAAGCACCCTCGCCCAGCTGATCTCGACCTCTAACTTCCTGGCCACAGGTGTCGCAGCGTCTTCGGATAGGAGAACAATGTCCTCCTTTGCCAGGCTTTCGATGGCGGAGTTAAGCTGAGATGCCGAGAAGAGCAGCGTTCGCTCATAATCATCCGCCAGCTCAATGCGTAAACTTTGCGCAAGCCGCAGAGCCTCTTCCGATGACCGCGGTATGGGCGCCTTGCCGGTTTCAGTATCGATCACGGCGTCCTTGAAAATGCGATCGAGCAACGCTGCCACGATCTCCGCGTCCAGGTGGGACGCGGCGAAGTCAATTGCCGCCAGCTTCCTCTTTTCGGCCAGAGCCGTGCGTTGCAGCGCGCCGACATGTCTTCTGAAAACCCAGACGACGTTCAAGAATACAGCGTTCCTTGGATGGCGAAGGAGCGAGAGAATGACTTCAACCGTCGGCTCCTCAGCGCCTGTGAGTTCAGGCAAAACCGGCAGTAGCGCGTGTAGTGTACAGTCTTTGGGAAGTTCCCCTGCACCAACGCTTTTCCGCTCCATCTCGAAAAGAAATGCCAGATACTCCACGGAGACTAGGCCGGCAGCGCCGGCAAGAGATTGGGTCCAGGTCCCGACGCCAGCCTCAAGTGGAGCATCCTGAAGAAAGGCGATAACGCCGTCCGTTGAAATCCGCGAATAAAGCTGATGGCCATGGTCCGACGGTGGATGGAGGGTCATATATTCGGCTATAAGGAATTCTGCAAAAGAGCGATGCGGAAAGTAGTAGGTTGTTGCGCTTTTCTTTTCGAGAAAGGCGCCGGCAAGGAACTCGCGCCGGGCGGCTTTGACATCGATATCGTCATCGTTGGCATAGGCGCGTTCGAAGAGCGTGTCTGGAAGCTCGTGGATTGAGAAGGCCGTCGCGCCGCCCTTCTGCGTCCAAAGCCAGAAGGCCAAATCGCGAAGGAACTCAATACGCCGACCATCGCCGATTGCCCTGCGGGCGTCTTTCCGGTTTTCTCGCTCGGCCAAGGCTTCAAAAAAGGCCTTATACAGGTGCCATCGCGTCAATCGCTCTTTTAAAGAACTCAGATCAACGTTCGGATCCGTCGCAAGATCGGTCAATATCTTTGCGTGCACCGGCTTCTCAAAGATGCCGGGATCCTGATCCGCGAGCGCATTCACCTCCTCCGCGCGTTTGGTAATCCAATTTTCGGGCAAGGACGTGGAATGGCGGCGGCCATTGTATTCGAGGTAGCGCCTAACGAAGTCTTTTCGTTCCTCAGGGGTAAACCCAAGGAGATCGTATTCATCGAACTGGGGCCAATCCGGCAGGCGCCGCCATCCGGCCCCCAGCCTGCGAGAGCCTTGAAGAATCTCGTAATGCTCATCATGGGAGAGGAAGGCGCTCGGCCTGCCTAACAGAATGACCTTGGCCTTTTCAGGCGCAAGAAGCGGGCGCAGTTCCTCAATCTGCGTCTTAAACTCGATCGCGGTCATCGCGTGCTTCATCTCATCGAAACCGTCGAGAACGATGAGCAAGCGGCCTTTTTCATTGAGAGCCAGCAGGCGAGGAAGGCTGAAGCCATCAATGCCGTATTCATTCGCAAACATGCCCGCCAACAGATTGGCCAAAGTGGAGGCGCGCATGAAGTTTCCAAGCGGAACAAGAATAGGTCGTCGTACAGCCGGATTCCGCAGAGCCTCGGCGGCTTGTGCGGAGATGATACGCTTGGCGAGGCTTGTCTTGCCGGCACCGTATCCGCCCAGAATTGCGACGGGCGTTGACTTAGCGCTCTGCAGCCAAGCCTCCAGTTGCTCGATAAGGCGGATATTCTCAGTCGCTATGATGCGCTGTTCGCCTTTTTCATCGTAAGCAGCAGAGTTGCCGCGCGCGGCAACGTAGTAATGACTCAGGCCTTCGTCGTCGAAGATGGTCGCAAGCCGCCGGAAATAGGCTGTCAGGCCGAGGACATTGTCTTCGAGTTCCCAAATCGTCTGGTGGCGCAGGAAGCTCTTTTCATTCCGCACCATTTCCTGAGCGTCAGTCGAAAGGCCTTGCCTGCTAATAACGAGAACGGTGTCCGGCATACGCTGATCGATAATGCCGTCGTAGTCCATGACGATCTTTACAAGGTCATTTCGGGTCAGATTCCGGCTGTAGTCCTTGGCCTCCACAAAGACACGGACTTCCCTGCCAAAATCATCCTTCTTAAAATAAAGATCGACCTTCTTTCCGCCGACGCGGGGTTCGCGGTATGGCCGCCCATAGCGCAAGGTGAGCAGGTTGGCCGCCTCATCGCGAAGCTCGTCCCCCTCCTTCGGTTCCGGGTTTTCTAAATCGAACGTCGTCATTGGAATAGCCTGAAAGCCAGAGCTCACGTCTGCGTACGCGAGGGATAATACGGATCATTCGCGGCATGATCGGCGGGCGGGATTGCACCCGGCCGCCGTGCCCCCGCGCCTTACGTCGGTGCGGCGCCAATATCCTGTCGCCGCTGCTCCACAAGGCCCAACAAATAGGAAGCGAAAATAATGAGTTGCGCAGCCTCCTGAGGGCGGTGGATCACGCGGCGGTGGCTGGTGGGGTTCTTCGCGAAGCCGATCGCCCCGGCGAACAAATCGCTCAGCGCCTGGCGTTCGGAAGGCACCGCATTCTGGTCGCTCAAGGGCCCGGTCTCAGCGTGGAAAGCCTTGCGGACAAGCGATGTGCCGTATTGATCTTCGCCGTAACCGGCTGCCGATCGGACCGCCACTTCGACTTCCTTAAAAGCCTGAAACACCGCGGTTTCGTAATCTCCGCGTGCGAAAAGCGGCCACGACCGTTCTATCAGGAGGGAATCCAAAAGATCCCGCGGCAAGATCGCTGCCTTCCGAAAGGCATCCACGCCATGTCGGCTTCTCAATGCCGCGCCTCGTCGGGTGACCAGGTACCACTCGCCGGGCTGCTCCGGGTCAAGCATGATGAGGCCATGGCTCTGCAACCAGCTGAGCGCCTCGGCGACGGCGATAATTACGCGGCGCCGATAACGCCCCGGAAAACCGCCGGACCGGCCCGGGCGCTCCATGCAGTCCTCGATGAAGCCTGTCATCGTGAAAAGTTCGTTTCGCGGATCCCGTATCTCCATGATGACGCCCGCCAGGTCTTCGGGCCGAACACTGAGGAGATCGTCAGCAGTTGCGAAAACTTCGGAAAGATGCATGGTCCGGACCTCTGGATCAGGGCGCGACGCGACGCCGGCGCGTCAGACACACGCGCTGATTGCCCGCCGAAACTACGGCTTCTGGGAAAGGTCGGAGCGGCTCACTTTCAGCTGTCCCGTCCGGAGGCCAAACCTGCGTCTTGGGTCTGCTCTTGGCGTGAGATTCCGCATCGCGCTGCGACGATATGCCCTTTAGTCCCGCTGCGGCGGCTCGTCAAACCCAAAACGCAGTCAATTCCCAGGAAACGTTGCAGCGATGAACCCTCAACTCTTGCCAGCCCCCGTGGCAATTCCCTCCTCGATGTCGGCGAGCTTGAATAGAACGAAGTAACGTCCGAGCCGAACGAGGGCATTGGCCTGTTCCCCGCTGTACTGATCTTCAAGCGTCTCAGACGCCCGAAACACCGCGGTGATGGTGTCGATGTCATCGAGCACAAGGTCGATCAGCGTTTTCCAGTAGCACTCTGCGGCGCCGGCGTTCTCAGGCTTGCGACAACGTTGATCGAGGTCCGTGATATTCATCTGCCCCTTGAACGAACTGCGGTAACTCGCGAGGGCTTCACGGGCTTTCTCCCTCGACGGCACGAGGTCGGCGATGCGATCCAGCGCGTTGGCCGGAAGTCGTTGCGCCAAAATGACATCCCGTCGTGCCGCCGCTTTTGGACGGGTCGAGGATTGCACAATGATCGCATCGGGAGAGAGACCGAGCTCCGCTGCAATCGATAGCGTTTTAATCGGAAGCTCGTCTGAGAACTTGATCGGGCGCAGGATCCCGGTCTCAAGTCCTGACAAGCTTATGGCGCGCCAGACTTGAGACACGAGTCCAAGGGACTCCTCAACAGCCTCAAACGACTGGCCGCCATCAGAGACAATGATGAGATCGAGCGCCCATTCCGGGCCCGGTTGGAAGCCCGGCCACGGCAGCGAGTTGTTGCCCTTGCCGCGGGCCTCGTCGTTGATTGCCTGCAGCAGTTTCAATCCCAGGTTGTCGCGGACACCGCCGTCGACGAGTGCCAGGGCGAGGGTTCGTGAATCCCGGTTTTTTTCCAAGGCCTCCATGACCATCGTCATGTGCGCAGACGTTTGTAGAGCCGGGAAGGCGCCCGGAAAAGCGCCTGAAATGGCCACGACGCTCGCGAGATCGTCGAGACCGTCCAGCGCGATTGCCTCCTTCTTTTTGAAAAACCTTGACGTCGTCGGACCGGTGAACATGAAGCCGTTTTCCGTCATGCCGATGCTGAGACCACGCCGAAGATCGGTCATCGCGACCATCAGTGTCGGCCCCCCACGTGTCGCGGCAGCAGGGTCGCCTGCTAGCAGCACCCGATGCACGAGCGACGCCTGCACGTCTCGCCGGGAGAAGCTTCCAAATGGCAGTAACCAACGTGGTAAATTGCCTGCCGACAAAAGCTCTCGCTTGAAGCGGAAACGCCCCGCCTTCACGGCCTCAACAAAATCCGCCGGATCCCCTCCACGGGACACGAATGAACCTATGATTGATCCGCCCGATACCGACGCGATGTTGGTGACCGGGATGCCTTCCGCAGCAAGTTCCATGAGCACGCCCGCATGAACCAAGGCAGCGCGGTAGCCTCCGCCGGAAAGCGCAAGGCCGATGCGCAGCTTGTCCGCGCCTTGATGGACGAAAGGCGGCGACACTACGTTGCCCCGCAGCGGCACAGGGGCCGGACGGAACACCCCATCCAGGACGCTCAGGACAACCCAGCAGGCAAGCAGCCAGCCGAACGCAACAGCAGCCGAGAGATCGGACGCGAATAGAGATGGCCGTGAATCAGCCGCGCTGCCTGCTCTCCGCTCTCGCCGGACAAGAATCCACGCAAGGACGACGGTCACCGCACCGATGCCTAAGAAGTCGCGCAGCCAGGAATAGCTTCCGGCAAACCAGAGGTAGAGGCCGAGAAGAAATGGTGGAACGACAATATTAAGAAATTGGAAGCGCGGAGAATGCATAGGAGCCTCGCTAAATGCTTTTGCGGCCGCCTGAAAGGATTATCATCGCTCACGCTTCAGACACATACACGCGCATCAAACGGCCTTTTCTGAATAGTTCACCCAAATCTACGTGATAGGCCCACTTCCCGACCGGCGGCTCCTGTGTTGAACGGCCCCGAACGTGCCGCCGGAGTCAATCCCTCGCCCGAACCGTGAAGATATTCTTTCCCAGGCCGTCGACCTCCGCCCGCACCACGACCTTGTTGCGCATCAGTTCTTGAACGCAGCGTCTCCCGGCTCGACATTTACCCTGATGACCTTCGGGCTGCTCGCCGGACCTCTAGTGGGTTCATCGGCCATTGACTGGATACATCGCCTATATCTCGCTGGCGCCGCAAGGCACTCAACTGCGCCGCCTGAGCTGCAAGGCGCTCCACCGATGCACTGCGTTATTCGGCGAAAGGGACAGTGAATGGCTCTGGCGTCTATTGTCCCTGACAACCGCGCCCATGTCTCAGGAAGCAGCTTGACCGATGCTACCCGGGAGTATTCTGCCGCCGGTGTGCGAAGCGGTATTGACACCTCACAGCGACGCTCCAACGGTAGAGTTTTTAGCCTGAAGCGATCTTTCGTGCACACACCAGCGGGAACCCATATGGAACCCACAAGATTTGCTGTGGAGAAAAATCGGTATCTAAGTCTTTGATTTTGTTGGCGTCCCCGACAGGATTCGAACCTGTGACCCCCAGATTAGGAATATGCTCGGGACGGGGTAAGTCTCGATTTTTACGAGAGAACTGTTTTACAAGCGCTTCGTAAATTGTCGTGAGAAGTCACGGCAAGGCAGGTGAGTTTGTAAAACCACTTTGCTTGTTACCTTGATGACAGTGCTTAGGTCGGCTTCTTCTCTTTCTCGTTCATCACCAGCGTGCACAATCTTTCAACCCACGCTTCTGAATAGGAATAGGATTTATAGAGGGGGTGATAGATGCAATATTTCGTGTCAGTAACTTCTGGTTGTTTGGCTGGGCCGTTGGGGCGAACTTTCAATTGGTAGGCAGCCTTTGTGTGATCATAAGAGCTGAATTTTTTCTTCGTTCTCTGGTTTACAAGTTTGCACACTTGGCTGGGCTTATAAGGATATAACGAGTTGGCTATGATACGCTTTTCAAGGACATTACAAATCTCCTTGCCTTCTGCGGTATCAGGTCGGACGAACTGAATGTGCGCGCGGCTCTTCGCAGAGCTTTGGAGTGTGTAAATGACCCTAAATTGGTATTCGAGGTCAGCGAGTTCCGCTTCAGTGCGGGCACCATACAATTGAGCATCAAGCGCTGCGATCTCTTGCGGAATGTCGTATTTCTCAAGCGTGACAAGCTGCTCAAAGTCCAACTTCCCGAATTGTAGCGCCAAGGATAGATCATGGCTCAGTGTGAGCCTGTCCCCAAATAGCGCGCATAGTGTTTTCTCAAAATTCAGGCAGCATGCCTGGAACCGTGGAAAAAAAGTTAGATCGCCTTTTCGCAATATAAGGTGTTCAACAGCGTCCCGGATTTCCTTGATGTCTTTGAGGTTGTTCTTGATGCCTTGGGAGAGGGGGCAATCGTGGCGCTTGAGCATTTCGCTCAGAAAAAGAGCGTTTCCCTTCGCGTCCACGATTTTAACGCCCTTGCGCTCGTAGTACTCATGAAGGAGGTATGTCCAAGCGATATTGGCGAGAACGGCGAAAACTTCTGTCTTGAAGCAAAGGCTGGGATTGTTAAAAGCTTGAACCGCCAAGATCATCGCTTCTCGGGCGCGAATAAGGCGTTCATCCTCATACGGGTTTAAACCGGTTCGTGGATCGTAGGCCTTCTTTTTACGGATATAAAAATCGACGTCATCGTCATCGGCGGCCTGCAAAGCTTGGTCATGTTTGACTTCAGTGATGCGTGCGCTGTTAATCGTGGCTTTCCTGCCAGCATTAACGAGCGCCTGAATGTCTTGGTTTCGCCATCCTCGCGCAAGCAGAGCCTTGACAATAGGCCTTTCTGTTTTGGATAGCCTGCCTTCGGCGTAGCGAACTACCATGATAATTCACTCCGCAGCGGCGATTATCTCGTTTGTAGGTTGCATGATGCTTCAGCCCTTACTGATGTCATCCAAAAATTCGGAGACGGGGTCTACGCCCGTTACGAGTAGATAATCTCGTGCACGGGTGCAGGCGACGTAAAGCAAGTGGCGCTCGGTGTCATACACCTCTTGAAGATCGGCGTCGTCGCCAACAGTCTCGATGCGCTCCTGCAAGGGAATGATCTCATCGTCGCAAGCCATTACGACCACGGCGCGGAACTCCAAGCCCTTAGCGAGATGCATGGTGCTGATCGATACGAAGCCATTGGTGGTTTCAACATGTTCGTCGAGAACCTTGAACGGCATGCTGGATTCGTTAACGGCAGCGCGTGCGCGATCCAGTTGAGCTGATGATCGGACAAACACACCGAATTCGTGGGGAAGCACGCCGTCCTTGGCACGGGCTGCGATCCAGCTGCCGACGGTCTTGATCTCCTCGCCTTCGCTCTTGAGGGAGGAGATCGTCGGCGGCGGGCCATTGAATACGGAAACTGTATCGCTCCTGTCCTCCTTGTTGCCATCCACGTCGGTGACGACAGGGCCAAGTAGACGATCCGCCTGCGTGCGGATTTGATGAGAAGTCCGATAGTTCACCCGCAAGGTGCGTGAGCGTCCCCGGATGTCCACGCCGAGCGCCTTCCAAGAGAATGGCTGCTGGAAAATACGCTGGCCCAAGTCGCCTGCAAAGAAGAGGGCATCAGGCCTCCCGGCTCCCAAAGCGGCAAAGAAGCGGAGATGGGCGATGTTGATGTCTTGAGCCTCGTCGACGATGGCGAAGTCGAAAACGACCTTCTTGCTCTTTGAGATCACGGCTGCGAGTGAGGTGAAAAGCTCGGCGATAGTTATGAGTTTGCGTTTTTTCAGCTCGCTACGCACACGCTCGAAAATGACCCACAGCGTTTTGCGTTGCGGCTCGGGAAGCCGTGTCTTTCTGCCGAGGCGAACGACGTCGCGATAGGCTTCCCAGTTGTCCAACTGCCATGCATCGACGACTTGCTCCCATTCGGTAAGGAGGAAATGGAGTCCGAATTTATGGCCATCCACGGCACTGGCGGCTTCTTTCATAAGCTGACGCAGGACGTCGGGACTGGCGATAGCCGCCGGTTCGACGTGGGACTTGTAAAGGCGAAGCCCGATCGCATCGAGGGAGTAAACGTCAATGCGTTCCGCGAGACGTGGTTCATTGCCCAAGAGACGCTTCAACTTCGTTAGCAGGGCATTTGCCAGAGTGTCGGAGAAAGTGGTGAGCAGGACGCGGGCATCGGGATTCGAGCGCGCGAGATAGGCCGCCCGATGCAGCGCGACTATGGTCTTTCCTGTACCTGCTGAGCCTGAGACGCGGGCCGGGCCAGTGTAGTCCCGTTCGACCCATTGTCGCTGCTCGGGATGCAGAAACACCGTCCACTTCTCCCAAGGGAAGTCGAGGGCGCGCTGCAACTCCTCCACGTTCGCCATCACGCGGAAGCGGCGCTGCGCATCGGGGTGATCGAAGGGGTTCGCCGGGATGGCGGCGGGCTGGGACATGCGGGGCTTGCCACCCGTCGCCAGTTCTAGCAAGGCCTCAGAGGCCTCGGCGGGCAGGTGGTCGATCAAGGCTAGCAAGCTGTCCTTGGTTGCCTTCTTAACGTCATTGAGCCACTCGGCGGGGACGCCGTAGCCGAGTAGTTCATCATCGGACACTTTCGCAAATATAAGCTGTTTCTCAACGACAGGTTGCGACGGCAACGGAAGTTCGGTCTGCACGTAAATCGGGACAATGACTTCCTTCACGGTCTCGCGTATCTCGACCAACTGTGCCGCGCCGGTCTTGGGGTGCGTCTCCAGTCTGCGCTTTTCCGCCCAGTCATAAGCCTTGTCGTGGTGATCAACGTAACAAAGCAGCAGGCTTGCATTGGTCCTGTGAACTATCAGGCGGATGTCGCTGTTCACGCGCACGGACCAGAAATTCTTGTCCTTCGCCTTATCGAGCTTGTGTAAGCTCAGGCCCGGAGCAGACGGGTTCATCTGAAGGTCGAAAGCCGTTGTTTTAGCGGCTTTCTGCTCGTCACCGGTCAGGCGGCCGAGGCTGTCGGTGAAAGTGTCGGAGATACGGAATTCCATGGCGTTACACCTTGAAGACTTTCATGACTTCATCGCCGAGGTGATTGATCACCTTCACTGCGATACGACCGTTCTTCGGTTTCTCAAACGGTCGCGATGTGTCGCTGTTGAGGGTCGACCACGCCTCTAAATCAATTTCCGCCTTTAGGGTTGTCTTTAGGGCGTTATAGGGGTCATTCGCACCAAGAAAATAAGCGTGGCGGACGAAGAAGCTCTCTTCGTTGTAATCGGTGTCTATAAACCAGCATGCGATGCCGTCGGCACCGTCGCTGACAACTTCGCCAGTCTGAGGTTTGAAGACATCCACGCCGTTCACTTTCACGCGAAGCTTGCCGTCTTTCTCCGCTAGGAGGGTGATGTCCGGTTCTCCGAAGATCACAAAAAGGTTGCCCTTGCCGGTGTTCTTGAGGTCCTCAGCCATGTGCAAATCAGCATTCATGCGGGCCTTGAGCACTGGAATGCGGCCCAACTTACTGAACTCCGTGGTGTGTGCCTCGTAGTTAAAGGCACAAGAGATAAGTACATCAAACCCGGCATCACCAGCTTCGCGGGCAGCAGCGACAAGGTCTGCCCGCTGCACAGTGCCGAACTCTGGCCCGATGAAGATGGCAGCGCGTTTCTCGGTGTCGCTTTCCATGTAGGAGCCTTCGGCGCAAACGAGATCACCCGGCCAGGGGGAGATCGCCGTGAAGTTGATCCTGTTCTCCTTGTGCGCCTGCTGTACACCGGCGGTCTTGAGATTTTCCAGGATCATTTGTGGGAAAGACTGCTTACCGGCATATTCAGCGTTATCTCTGCGCCTCGTGTCGATCAACTCGTCATTCTCATCAACGCCAAGGATTCGGTGCGGACTAAGGCTCTCTACGGTGAAGGGACCCGCGACGCGAACCTTCTTCTTGTCCTCGTAGGGCTTGTCATAAAGATATTCAGAACTCGGCCTTGGCGGCGATGGACTTATCAACTTCTTCTTGGCGGGATATGCGGGCTTGCCACCAATCAGCGTGCAGTTTCAGCACAGGTTCCGGCCATGTTTTTTCCGCTTCGCGCGGTATCTCCCATTCATGCCACTGTTTATTGAGCATGGCGTTTAGCTTTTCGCGCAGAGGCTCCTGCACGGCCTGCCATTTATCCGAGATGACATCGATTTCTGCATTGTTAGCGATCGATTTGAGAGTGATGTGCGGTACACGCTCATAAACGAAGCCGTGGCGGATGTTTCCTTGGACGGGCTGAGAACTAGGAGCGGTGCGGGTGATTTCAGCCTCTTTGATTTGGCCTTCGCGGGAATCAGCCAGGAGGTAAAGCGGATAACGCGAGCCCATAATACGAGCGCGGGCGAGTGCGAGCGCTACCCGCGAAGTGTCAATCGTGATCCAGCGGCGTCCCCACTGCTCGGCGACTGTGGCCGTGGTACCGGAGCCGCAAGTAGGGTCAAGCACAAGATCACCGGGGTCGGAGCTCATCAATAGGCAACGTTCAACTATTTTTGTCCCTGTTTGTACAACGTACGTTTTTTCTGCCCCCAGCGACCATCCAGTGTCGTCCCAAAAATTAGAAACTGGTGTAACTGGGAAATCATTGGCGTATCTCACATAGCTAAGCGTCTTTCCCGTCGCCTCAAGTCGTCGCGCTCTGATGAGCCTTGGCATAGACGCTTCTTGTGTTTTCCAGTAACCGGTCGTCGGGTAAATTTTCTGTCCTTCAAAATCCACCTCATATCGTGTCCCGGGACTCTGGCTGGTGAGAATCTGATAGCGATATGGACGAGCGGCTGTTGGCAAAGTTGAGGGATCTTCGCGTTCGGTCTTGGACATACTTCTGCGAGTGCCATCGCCAAATTCTACTCGATTGTAGGCTCCATCCGTAGCTTCAGCGAGAGACCTCACTCGGAGCGGTTGCCGATACTTAACTTGATCATGGTTTTTCGCATACCAGATGACGTAGTCAGCAACCGATGCCATTAACTTGTCAGTTTGGCCGCTTGTTTTTATGAAGGTAATAAGAGAACAAAAGTTCGCGCTTCCAAAAACTTCATCAAGAAGGGAGCGCACAAGATGGACATTCTCATCGCCAATTTGCACAAAGATAGAACCGGAGTTCGTTAGCAGGTCTCGGGCGACAGTGAGGCGATCGCGGAGGTAGGTGAGGTAGCTATGGATGCCGTCACGCCACGTGTCGCGAAAGGCTTTGACCTGCTCCGGCTCCCGCGTGATGTTATCGGCCTTGCCGTCCTTGACGTCGCGGCTCGTGGTAGACCACTGGAAATTGCTATTGAATTTGATGCCGTATGGTGGGTCGAAGTAGATGCACTGTACCTTACCGCGCAAACCCTCCCTCTCGGCGAGGCTTGCCATGACCTGGAGAGAGTCACCCAGTATCATTCGGTTCGACCAATTTTGGTCGTGCTGGTAGAATTCGGTCTTGTCCGCGCCTTTCGGAATGCCGTTGAAGTCGGCGAAAAGATCGGCCGTAATCTGTCCGGCGTCGTGCACGCGCTCCTTCGTCTCGCGTAGCAAATCATCGATCAGTGCTTTGGGCTGAACTTTCTCTTGAATGTAAAGTGGTGGCGCATGGACAACGAGATCACTCCAGTCCTGTTCATCTTTGCCGCGCCAGACGAGTTGCGGGTCGAGGTCTGTGTTACGCGGAAAGCGGACTTTCTTCGGGGCCTGCTTTTCCTTCTCAAGCACGGACTGAAACTCTGCCGTGGGAATATTTCTTCTTTTGTCTTCGTCGTGCTTGAAGGTCTCGACGATCTTGATCGCGGGTGTCTTCGCCATTGTTATTTGCTCCCGGCCGCCGTTTGCACGTTGGCGGACTCGATCATCTTGTTAAATTCTCTTTCGACCTTCGCCTTGAAATCAGCTTCGATCTGATAAACCTCGGTGAATTCCGCAAACGCCCAACGACCATACGTTCGGAGATGGTTCACGCCAGGCACCCAGTAGGTGTCCATCGTGGATTTCTTCTCCTTTGCGTCTTCGCGGCGGTAGCCTTTGATCTCGACGATCAAATGAAGTGGGTCATCCGGGCCGTGTCCGTCTTCCACCAGCACGATAAAATCGGGGCGGTATTTTCGCATCTCGGAACCGTAGCGGTAGGGCACTTCCAGTCCAAGATTGTGGTTTTTGGTGTAGGCGAATACTTTGGGATGCGCCTCCGCGACGCGACAAAACTCAGCCTCCCAGTCGCTATCAAGCACCACCCAATTGACGTGGTTTTTCGGCGGAGGTCCGCTTGTATCCCAGCGGTCGGTTTTGGAGGTGTTGAAACGAACGTGCTTGGTTGAGCCCACAGGATTGTACGGATCGAGGAGGGCCTTGATGGGCCTCTCGCCTAGGAAGTGCCGTGTGATCGCAGCTGTGATCTTATTGCAGGCCATGTCGGCCAGCATTTTGTACTTAAGCTGCGCGGGATATGTGCCGCCCTTACAAACGAGGTAGCCATCCAGCCATTGTTTGGCGATGCGTTTGAGTTGGCCAAACAGATAAAGCTTCGGCTCTTCTCCCGGATCGCGCCATTTGGTGAGGACAAGATGCGATGTGAGTTCGTAAAGCACCTGGGATGGGCGAACATCCCCGGTATGCACGAGATTTAAATTCACCGGCTCGCCGATGATTCCCGAGTTTTGTGTCTCCGTGGCCCCAACAAGCTCCGGAGTAAGTTCGAAGAAGGACTCTTCGTTGAAGTCGGCGGTAAGACGTTCCTCGGGCAATTCTATGCGATAGCCTTCGATGCGCGGAAAGCGGATTTCGAGAGCGTCGCGGTCTGGACGAAGCGCCTTGACCTGGACCGTTTCACGCGGCGGCTGGGGTGGGGCGACGACGGGTTTGGCATTGAAGTCGAAGGGAATGCCGAAGACATCTGCATACTCCACGTTAAAGAGCCCTGTGTCTGGCCCTTCTTCAATCAGCGCATAAGACTGGCGGCGCAGTGCGCGGCCAATAACCTGCTCGCAAAGTAGCTGGGTTCCAAACGCTCGAACTCCAAGAACATGCGTAACGGTGTTGGCATCCCATCCCTCGGTGAGCATTGAGACGGAAACGACGCATCGGATCGATCCGCCAAGCTGGCCGGGCTTGCCTACGGTATTCATGACCTCACGAAGCAATTCCTGGTCGGTGATCTTGTCACCGGCGCGGGCGTCGCCGGTACGCTCCACGATTTCACGGCGAAAACGTTCAATCTCGTCGGCAGCCATTCCGCGAAAGTTGTCGTCAAGAGCATCGCCCGCTTCGAGCTGTTCACTATCAATGAGAAGCGTATTGGGGCGCGGAAGCGGGTTACCGGTAACTTCATCGAAATTACGGAAGAGGGCGAGACGCCCATGAACGAGGGTTGTCGAGCCATCTTCGTTCTTCTGGTGAAAGCCGGACACGAAATCATAGACGAGCTTCGATATAGCTGTGTTCTGGCAGACAATGATGAAGCAGGGCGGAACCTTGATGCCTTTTTCGGCCCAGATGTTGAAGGTCTTTTCGTAGTGGCCGTAAAGGGCCTCCAGGGCTGTTTGCAGGCGGGTGGGGAGTTTCAGGGGATCAAGCTCACCGCCTTCGCCACGGCCCTTCTTCGGCATGTCTTTGCGGATGTTCTCCCAAAGGTTGCGGAACATCGGCATCTCGTTGCCTGGAATATTGTCCGCCACAGGTACGCGGGGCAGTTTGACGATGCCGCATTCAATCGCATCCATGAGTGAGAAGTCGCTCATCGTCCATGGAAACAGCGTGCCCTCGGCATAGCCGGAGCCTCGAAGAAAGAAGGGCGTCGCCGATAGATCAATAACGCGGCTGTTGCCCAACTTGCGGTTTACTGCTTCGAGCCCCGAAATCCATAGGCGGGCGGCCTCGTTGTTTTTCTCGGCTTCTTTTTTATCGTCGCCCTTCAGGTCTTCGTCGTCAGCCTCTTTTGGCTTCTCTCGATAACAGTGGTGCGCTTCGTCATTGATGATCAGGATATTCTTCATGCCCATGAGATCGGGCATGACGCGCTGAATCATCTGGCCTTCAGTCTCTTGCGTCTTGATTTCTTCGCCTGTGCGGCCTTGGATAAGTTGACGCCCGCCTTTGGAGATTTCTATGCGTTCGCGAAGCTTGAAGGCATGGTAGTTCGTAATAACAATCTTAGCCCGGTTGACGTCGTCCAGCATGTCTTCGGGAACAAGTTCGCGGCTCGCATAGTAGCTGTCGGGGTCATTTGGCTGAAGGACGCGTAACCTGTCCTTGATCGTCAATCCGGGTGCGCAGACCAGAAAGCCGCGCGTAAAAGTTTTGGAGCCGGGGTGCCGCACGGCATTAATGGTTTGCCACGCGATGAGCATCGCCATGACGGTAGTCTTGCCCGCGCCGGTCGCCAACTTCAGCGCGAGACGCAAAAGTTCAGGGTTCGCGTCTTTGTTGGCTGCATCTAGATGGTCGAGGAGGCGTTTCCCGCTTTTTGAACTAGGCGCGACCTCGGTAAGCCAGATGGCGGTTTCCACAGCCTCCACCTGGCAGAAGAAAGGGCGAATGTCGTTGAAGTTGTGGTGTCGCCAATGTTGAAGGAGGCGGGCCGTTTCCGGCGTTACCTGCCATTGATTTGGGCTTGGCAATGTGCGCCAGACGTCCACGCTTTGACGCACCTCATTGATGATGGAAGTGGGGTCGTATTGCTGCTCTTTAGTCGAGAGCCCCTTACCTTCATCGAACACAAATCCCGTTTGTTTAGCAGCCGCTTTCCGTTTCTTTGGCTTTGGGATGGGCGTTATGAATTTGGCGCTGCGACGATTATCGATGATCTTCTGTGTGGGTTGTCCCGATTCATCCAGCTCCCAATGTCTTGAGGGATATCCGTATGGAGAATTTAGAATTGGATGTTCGAAGAATGCGTTAGACATAACAATGGCCTATTGATTAATAGCGCCAGCAGGAATCGCGCGGCGCTTAAGCATCAAAGCCGATAATTTCAATCGGCACGAAATTATGATTGAGACAAGCAGATCAAATGCCTCGGCGCAAGGCGAGGCTAGGAAACGCGTTGGGGATAAAACGCTTTAGGCTGAAACGGGCATCTTAATGCCTTTTTAAATATCTAAGTAATATGTGATAAAGGACATTATCACATATTCCCGGAGGGGCATGAGTGGGACGGCGTTGACCCTTACCAAAGAACAAGACCTCGGACTTGCGTTGGCCTCTGGTGTCGTCATGCCGTCGGTCATTGCCCGCGCCGGTCCACGCGCCGCCGAACGTCTCATCGAGTTCTTCACCGCTCATATCCGCAACCCAAACACGCGGCGCGCCTATGGCCGCGTCGCCTGGAATTTCTTCGCCTGGATCGACGAACGCAATATCACGCTCGAAGGTATCACGGCCGTGCATGTCGCGACCTGGGTCGAGAGCCTGAAACGCGACGAGTATGAAGTCGCGAGCGTCAAGCAGCATCTAGCCGCCGTGCGCATGCTGCTCGATTATCTGGTGACCGGTGGCGTGCTCCGGCACAATCCGTCCGAAAGCGTCAAGGGTCCGCGTCATAGCGTGCGTCGTGGAAAAACGCCGGTGCTTGATGGCAAGGAAGCCGGAAAACTCCTTGCTAGCATCCCTGCCGATACGGTGACGGGTCTTCGCGATCGGGCGCTCATTGCGCTCATGACCTACACTTTCGCGCGCATCGGGGCTGCCGTTTTGATGAAGGTTTCCGACGTGTTCGTTGAGCGCAACCGCCTTTGGGTGCGTCTGCATGAGAAAGGCGGCAAGCGCCATGAAATGCCCTGCCATCACACGCTTGAGGACTACCTGAACGCCTACATCGAGGCGGGTGGTCTCCGAAACTCCCCGGATGCCCCTCTCTTCCGCACGATCGACCGGCGAACCAAGGCGCTCAGCGATCGGCCGCTGCCGCAAGCGAATGCCTGGGAATTGGTCAACCGGCGCGCCAAGGCGGCCGGGATCAAAACCGCCGTTTGCAATCACACCTTTCGGGGCACGGGCATCACGGCTTATCTCGCCAATGGCGGCACGCTGGAGCGCGCCCAGCACATGGCGAACCACGTGTCTACGCGGACAACGCAGCTTTATGACCGGCGGTCGGATAAAGCAACGCTTGATGACGTGGAACGAATACGCCTGTCTTGAACAAGTGGCGCGCCGATATTACTAGCAAACTATTAGCTATCTTGAAGTTCCTCACTCATAGAGTTTTTCTCGGCCGCTGGCGTCATATCGACGAAGATATGCTTGAGATGAATTTCCTCGCCTGAATTCCGCTTTAGCACGCCTTCTAGAACCGCTAGCGCTGAGGGATGTGGAGTGTTCGCCGCGAGATGTGCTTCATCGCCGTATGTCGTGCGGATCCGTTGATCAATTGAAGAAACAACTTCTTGCACAGGAAGTACCAGCACATATCCCAGCATAAAGCCCCATTCGTGGCCATTGGCGTACTGCCCTCTTACGAAGCGATCTATGCCCTGGGTTATGTAACGCCCATTCAGTTGTGCCAGACCAGCGCCGACGCGTTTGCATTCGACTGCCACGTAAGCGTCCTCATCCCCAAACTGATGTAGGAACTTGAGCGTTATATCGATACGTCCGAGGATGGCAGCATCACTGGTACTCATATCCTCCAATTCATGCTCACCACGAATCTCAAGATTAGTGAGCGAGAGTAACTTCTTTATACGGCGCATTGCCTTGCGAACTAGCACTGTCGTCCGCACTTCGAGGATGCCCGGAGTTAATTCATTACGGGCACTTTCGGCCCCTTGGCATACCAGATCAAGGACAGTTGCAATTTGATCGGGGGTCAGAGCAAATGGTGGTTGTCCGACGGCAATATCTTGCGAAAGCAGTGACATTTTATCTCCGGAGCCAGTGGTCCGCCAGGATTAGATCGGCATCGTTCAGTCCGGCTGTGGCTGTCCAATGGCGGTTTTCTGTGGGCTTAAGAATAAAAAGGTCGTGTGACCCATAAATTCGCAACTCTCGGCGCTCATTAAGATAAGGCGGTATTTCGGATTGAAGGCGCCCTCGCAACAACTGTTCCAGCGTTTCGAGCTCGGCGGGATCACCTTCCCGGACAATCGGCATTGTGGCAGGCGGCCCGGCTTCCATGACGAAACGAACGGCAATAGCCCCTGGCATAGCTTGCGCGACGTGACCGTTTTGCCGCGCCCGGTAGATGACTCCTTCAAGGTGACGTTCCCCACGAGCGCGGAGATAGGCGTCTACCGAACGCACGACCTGCTTTGTGTATTTTTTCATTTTTTCTAGCGTCGGCGGCCTTACCGAAGCTGCTCGTTCAGCGGTGCTCTCAAAGATCAGATTACGTGCGCGCGAAATGCTCTCCGCGACCAAAGTGCCTTCGTCGAACTCAAGGTCATACAGATCAAAAACCGCTTTATCGAGTTGATGCATAACTTCGGTGTTGTGTGGTCCTTCAGCCGCTGCATTCTCAGCTTTAATAATAGCTGCCAGACGTTCACTATCGCAATTTGTGAAATCTGGCACACGCAACGAAAGAAGGTCTTCCGGACCGACTGTAGGACGCTCAAGCCCCCAGGTTGGACCTCCAAAAGCCAATTGAAAGGTCGTAATTGAAGAATTGAGTATAGCAGAAACAGCGTACGCTAATTTATCAGCCACTCCTTCAAAAGAGATGCCAAATAGATTCTGAGTATAGAGCACATCCTGGTTGACAACAGCGACTGCATAACGACCGCGTTCAATAGCGGCGCTGTATGCTCCTTTGGGGCAAAGGACCAAAGGACTACGATAAATGGAACGTGAGCGAGGCCTATGAAGAGTTCTTGCCTCTAGACTCTCAAGATTACCGACGTGAATGCGAAATGGGGTGAAGTCGTCAGGTCGCACAATACGCAAATCACGATGGGAGGGTGGCACCAAAACTTGCGGTTGGCCGCCGACAATAAATCCCTGGCCACGGCCGACATTTGCCCGAATACCCAGGGTATCAAGAACATCTTTAAGTGTCGGAAACTCGGCGTGAAGTCTTGTAATCAACCATCCGTCCCGAGCGGTACCAAAAGCTCCAGCCTTGATAAGTGGGGGTGTTGCTAGCAGCGATTTCAGAGAAATCGGTTTGACATCTGAGGGGCCTAAATGAAAAACACCAGTTCGTTGGAAGTCCGGTGTCCAGGGGATAGACCCGAGAAGAACGGAATCTCGCTTTCCAGTCAGTGCGCACCGTGCAAAAAACAATAGTGCTGGGCCGGTAGCATCTGGAAATAATCCTTCTTTACGTAGGAGGGAGAGATTGATGAGCGCTACGGGTGCTAGACGCCTTAAGAGAGCCGTCCGCGCGTTGATTGCGTGAATGTCATTCGAGAAGAATGGCGTAGCCTTCATCACCATTCCAATCCGGCCTTCTTCACCAGCGAGATCAGCGGCCACAGATAAAAATCTCTGGTCCGGACTTCGCCGAGGTCTGAGCGTATCCGGATCTTCTGCCGTGCGCCTCGTGGATGCACCAGGACGGCTGACGAAAGTCCAAGGCGGGTTACCGACAATTGCATCGAATTTTATAGACGTAATTTTATCAGGAAGGTCGTCGCCAATCGTGTCAGCCTCGAACAGCGTAGTATTGATAAGATGATCGAATTTGAGATCGCGAGGGTCACTTATCGGCTCTTCGTCCAATTCCAGTGCTGCAAGGTAAAGACTGAAGGCGGCTATGCCCAGCGCTGAACTGTTGATATCAATGCCAAATAGTTGATTATAGAGAATGTCCCGCACGAGCTTTCGGTGCGCAGGTTTGCCTCCCGCCGCCCGCCAGACGAGACGTCGGAAGGCTTCGACCAAAAAGGCACCGGAACCACATGTCGGATCAAGGATACGGGCGTTCGCAGAAAGTCCTTCGAAGACTGGATCAAGGGCCAGATGAACGAGCTCAACTGGGGTGTAGTGCAATCCCTGCGAAGCCGCTTCGTCAGCGGCCGCAGATCGTGCAAATTGCTGGTAGATCGAACTGATGAGATCGACCGGGATCGCGTCAAATCGGAACTTGAAAAGGCGCACCTGTCCACGATGTTCCGGTACTAAGCTGCACCCCTCGACAAACGAACGGAGATGAGCCAAGTGGCGTTCAGTGAGGTGCTCACGTTCGGCACCAGGGTCGTCCATTGGGAAAAGGTCGCCATTAAACGTCTTGCGAAGCCATTGGAACAACGCGAAGGCATTTGCCGGGGAGGCAAACATTTGGCTGAGATCCGGAGATAGGTCATGGCTCAGAAACGGCTGGGCGATCCCTCGGTCCAACAAGTACCAGGTAAAAATGCACCGTCCAATGAAACGCTGAGCTAGTCCCCGTGGCATACCGTCGGGAGAGGCCGTCAATAAATCCTCAAGTGCGCTGATTTCCGCCAAGAGTTCACGATCAACGCGATGCCGACGGTTTATTCTGGCTCCGATTGCACTCGACCAAAATGCGCCGGTCTCGGTAGCGAGACGCCCGCACGTCGCATCTAGGATGCGCAGCCTCTCTTCGGACTCCAAGACAAATCGGTCAAGTGGCAAAGCCCTAGTAGAGGTAGGCGACGCGTAACAGTTGTACAGACGAACTTCGGTGGGCGTAACGATCCAAAGAAGCGGCGCGACGCTAACGTTCCAAGCAGCTTCGTGCCATCGTTTCAAATCGATTTGGGCCGGGTTAAAAGCACCAGCGTCTTTGAAAATGCAGGTTGGTGCGTTTTGGGCAGTAAAGATAGCGTCGGCCTTGAGGCCTATTTTATCGTTGGCGAATACATTTTTGAACCTGGCCGACGAGCTATCACTGGCCGTGATCATTCCAGGAACGGCATGACCGGATGGCGTTAAATAGCCGGTTGCTTTAAGTGCTTTTTCGAACGCTAGGCTGGTCATCCCGACCTCCTCTTGGAGATCGAGCGCCGTCTGTCACCTGCTTCTGATTGCTTTACTCTTCTGGATTGATCGCCTGAAGCTACCGCCTGAGCAGGAAAAAGATCCAGCTGGCCTGGAACGGTGAGCGATCGTGGTAGCGCGAAGCCTTGGGAAAGAACTTCGAGATGAGGATTCAAGCGTATAAGTATAGCATCATCGGAGAGCTGACCAGGATCGAACTCGTTCAACAAAGTCCAGCTTCTGTCGGCGCGAATTGCCAACAACTTTCCCCACAGATAGATGAATGACGTATATTGAAGACCTTCCCGCAAGCCAGATAAAACCTTATGGTTGGCTTGCAGTTCAACATCGAAGCGCTCGCGTAGAGTGACGGCGATTCTCAACAGGAGAATCGTCTGCCACGAATATTTTGCCGATGAGCCTCTTCCGGCGGGTTTAACGTCTGCTGGAATGAGCGCGCGCCGACTCGTCCACTCGCGAAGCTTTTCGGTCGAGAGGCCCGTAAGCTGTGATGCTACACGAGTTTTGACATAGCGCATTGGTCAGGCCTATGAGTACGAGTTTAATACCCGAACTTTACAAGAACGAGTATCATGCCCGATCTTTAGAGTAAAGTTGCCAAAGGGCAACGTGGTAGTGAGTTTCGAAACGATTGAAAGGGTGTGGACGGATGAGCGCCCTGCGCCTGATACCTAAAAGATTTATCCGTCCTTGAGCCGCAATCCGTCCTTCGGAAAAAACTCGATTCCCGCGTCCTCGAAAGCTTGCTTTATGGAGCTACGTACGATCGCGAGCGGCGTGCGTCTGCCGTTTTCGAAATCCTGAATTGTCCTCAGCGCCACGCCGACTTTCTTCGCAAGCTCGCCTTGCGTCCAGTCCAACAGACCGCGCGCGGCGCGGCATTGTGCGGGCGAAATCTCCATTCGCCCCTTGTTGTGAGATCCGCGCCGGAAGACAACCGAAAGGCCTTCATGTTGCCTATTTTATGCAACATAGACATATATAGGTTGATATTGCGCTTTATGAGGATCGAAAGGCATGCAGGCCCAAATCACCGCTAGCATCCGCCATTTGAAACAAGCCGCTCACCATCTCCATGACGCCAAGCTCATTATCGAATGCGTCAACAAAACCGCCGCCCAATTTATCGAGGGTCTCTTGCATGGCACGCGAGAGCAAATCAGGGAACTGGAAGCGATCGCCCCAAACGAGAGGCAGGACGGCTAGCTTAAATCTAGGTCTTGGGATTGACAGGCTGTGTCGCCTGACGATGGATGTGGGCACAGCTAATGGAGCCATATCGTTCCCGGCGGTCGGCGCTGAACGCTGTTCGGCCTCCCCGGCTGAATGCGACGGTTCATCCGTTCGGCGCGCTGCCGCTCCTCCGCGTTGCGAATAGCTACCGCTTGCTCCGCGCGGAGCTTGCGCGCCAAGCCTGCGTCGTCGGTCGCCGCAATCAGCGCGGCGTAGTACCCATAAAGGGAAGAAATCTCCGAACGATCGCAGTGTAAGGCGTCGGCCCGGCCTAGGCTACGGCTTCCTTGTACTTGTTGCAGGTGGCGAGAGTCCTCAGTACCGGCTCGCGATCGAGGAGACACATCAGATATGTTTTGCCGTCCGTTGTCGTGCGCACGAACCCTGCCTGACAGTTCTTGCAGTGTGTCTCGGAGAAAATGCTCAGTACTTCTGATGATTGATTGTCGCTCATATTTATTCCTTTGAATATTGTTATGTAATGGCTCCTTTCTACTCAATTCAAGCCAGCTTTGCAAATCGCTAAAAGGGTCACGGCACAAGTCGAGATAGTCCGCCACAATGTGCTCGGTGCTGAACGAACGGCTATCGCCGCGACGCTTTGTTGTCTTCTTCTGAGGCTTGGGCTTGGGGACCGTGGCCGCACGAGCGGCGGCCTTGAAGGCGGGGCGTGTTTGTCCGGATAACTTGCGCGCAGGCGGGGCCGTGCCACGAACCGGCTTAGAGATGGGGGGACCCGTCTCGTGAGGCTTGGCCTTTCTGGGCCACGGCGGGTCATTGGCGACGCGAGGCCTGCGTCGCTGGATTCCGTCCCCTATGTAGAAGGTTAAGACGCACGGCTTGGATGGGCTGTGCAGCGCGTCTTTTATCGTCCCCGTCCACCTCCGCCACGGCCTTTGATGCGGTCTCCGGGCGCGGAGCCCCCATTGGTCAGATTGCGGATAGCCAAAGCCCCCTGCTCGCGGTCGCTCAGCCGGTGTTTGATTTCGGGCGGCGCGTTCACGCGCTCGGCGTCGTTGAGAGTTCGTCCCGTCATGGCCGCCTGACGGATTTGGTTTTGCGCCTCGCTGTCGAGCAGGCTGCACTGGATGTCTGATGCCTTCCCGCCTTTGGCAGCCTGGATGCCGGGTGCGACGATATCGCGAGGATGGCCTTTACCGGCGCTCTTATCAATGACCGGCGCATGACGCAGCGAGTGCTGCATCTGCCGACGTTGATAGGTCTTCTGACCATTCGGCCCGGCGCGTTTGAGGTTGGCAGCACGCTTTTCGAGAAGCAATTTTCGGATAGCCGTCTGCCGTTCTTTTTCGACCCATGCCGTGCCGAAATACTCCTTCACAGCCTCGCGCGGATTGACGTTCTGACCTCGATAGCCTTTCGCCTTGCTTGCCTTGGCGTAAAGCTTGATCGCCTTGTGCGCTGCTGACTGCTGCGTAGCCATGTCCGGCCGGGCGGATAGCCGGACATCGATGCGGTTAGCCTGTTTCTCAAGATATTCGGCGCGCCGCTTCTCCAGCAAGCCAAGCCGCTCGGCGGCCTGCTGCCGGAAAAGTGCCTCGGTTTCCTGCCGGTGCTGATCCCGAAGTTGGCCCCGCTCGATCTTGTGCTCCGCGCACATGGCTTTCCATGCCGCATCTTTCTGCGGGCGGCACAGTTCGATCTGGCGCTTGGCTTCCTTGGCGTAAGCTTTCTTCTGCTCAGCCTTCAAGGCTGCGGCCGCCTGCTCGCGATCTTCGCGATCTTTGATCGCGCGGACCTCTTTCCATTTCTTGGCGTGCTGCTCCTTGACGGTTTGATAAGCGGTCTGGCGGGCTCCGGCGTAAAGCTTTCTTGCCCATCTCTGATGCTCGATCCGGGCCGGATTTTGCGCCACCTTCAGCGCATCGCGATCGCGCCGCTGTTCTTGATACATGGTGCGCCCCGCGTCGGCTTGCTTCGCAAGCATGCGTTGCATCTCAGGGTCTGGTTCACGCCGCTTCGCGGCCGGGGTTCCCTCCCGCTGCTTATTCCCTTCTATGATCTGCGCGTTGTATTCCGCGCGACTGCCTTGATCGAGAAGACTGTAGGGGATCACCCGATCGCCACTCTGATGATCCCGGCTTTTTAGCTGACGTCCTTTTTTGGCCGCGTTCTGGCTGCCCGGCCCGATGTGAATTTGTGGCTCCTTGTCGATGCCCCGATCCTTATAGGAACGGTGGTCGATCCGCACATCATGTCCGGCACGCTCAAGCGCATGGTTGATGTGGTCTTGCCACGCAACGCGCAGTTTCTTCGTTGACCACCATTCAATGCCCTTCTCATCAAGCTCCCTGCGCTCGCTCGGGCCTGCGGTCGTATAGAGATAGCGGCGGCCGGTTTCGATATCCCGATCGCGAAAAACGATATGCGTGTGCGGATTCCAGTCCGGCTCGGCTTTCTTTTCGAGTTCGAGGTGCAAGGCGAAATGCCACGGCACACGGTCCTTCGTGACTCCCCTGCAGAACGCCTCAACGGCCTCGATGCACTGCTCCGGCGTCAGTTCGCGCGGTAGCGCCCCGATGAAGCGGTCGGACATGCGTGCATTCTTACGCTCGCCTTTCTCCTGCTGGTCAAACCAGGCGGCCGCCTCCTCCGGTCCCGGCGGAATGATATGGGAGCGGATGGCGTAGGCGGCTTCAAGGCGGGCGTTGTAGGCGGCATTATCAGCTGCGCTGCGTCCTCCCCTGAGTTGCGCCAGGTGCGCCTCGATCTCGGAATTGGAACGATGAACGCCGTGCTCTTCAAGGTGCTTGGCATTGGCGGCGAGGAACTCGTCCATCTGGGTCTTGGACAAGTCGCCGTTATAGCGGACGTTGTCGCCTGCGGCTCCTGCACGGTTCGTTGTCTTTCCGAAGGAATTGTGGTTGAACGAGTAACAGTCGCCCACAGTGACGTGCTCCGCGCTTTGCGCCCCCGGGTTTTCGAAGAAAACCCATAAGTGCGCCTGTGAAATTCTCAGCTTCGCTTCGCTAACAATTGATGAAGTTTTCGCAGCCGGAACAGTGGCTTAAGTGTCGCCTAGAACTAATTCGCGCGAACCTCCGGCGGTGACATCCGGCGGCGCTTTCATTCCTGATGCGGAAACTTTTTTCGCGCGGTGGCTCGGCTTCGCCTCGCCGACTCTCTGGCGCTTTCGGGAAGGTCCGGACTCAATCGTTGTTCGGTTCGCTGGCGGAATTTTCGGTGCGGGTCGTAAATCGGATTTGTCGGTCCTTCCCCTGCGGGGGGCTCGAGCCCCCCCGCACCCCCCATGGGGGACTTCACGTCCCCCAGACCCCCTGTGGGATATTTAAAGCAAGATGATGATGTTGTTTTTCGGAACTGCCGGGGTCTGGCTTGACCCTATGCCGATGTATGGACGTTCGATGATCTTCGCTGCTAGACTCGGTTTTACGGTACAGCCTGGGAAGGCGATGACCGTGCGAGGTGATAGTCATTCACCGGGGCCAGCGTTCGGAAACTCGCTGGCCCAATTTCCTAAAGCTATCCCCTCTGTTGGGTCGGCTAGCCGATCTCCTAAAACCGGCTAACCTTGTCTTGAAGCGGATAGCTTAGTTCATCCGCCGCCCTGTCCAGCTTTCCGATGCAACGCGAGAATGGCAATGATGAGCCCGCGATATTCGAATAGCTGTTGGTCAAGCGGCAGAAGGTTGCCAACCGCAAGGTTGATATTGCCGTTGTCTAGGGCGTCCTGTGCTTCCTGTAACCGGATCCCCACATCTGCGATGCCTTCGAGCAAGACGACAAGGTTGGCCTCAGTGCATTATTGGGACACAGATATCCGGGATTGCGAACATAGTATGAACGTTGACAGCGGTTATGCCGCCATCGCTTCGCCTACCTTGTGCAGGGGCCTCCATCCTGCGGCGTCATAGGTCATGTTGTCAGACCAGACGTAATCTCCTGTTAAGTTGATGTGGTCCCAACCGAGAGGCGACAACCGGCGCAGCTGCGGTTCGCCGATCACGACGCCTCTCTGACGAAGTTCGGTGATGCCCCGGTTGAGATAGCGGCAGTTGAACAGCGCAATGCAGGCTGTCACAAGATTGAGCGCTGCGGCCCGGTGCGATTGGCGTTCATGGGTGCGATCTCGGAAACGGCCAAGCTGGTGAAAAGCGACGGCGCGAGAAAGCGTATGCCGGGCCTCGCCTTTGTTCAGTGCGTCGGTCGTGTCGGCGCGCAATCCTTTGTCGTCGATCCAATCGAGTGAATGCACCGTCCTCTCAATGCGTCCGATTTCGCGCATGGCCAGTGACAGAGCGCCTTGCCGGGGTGTAGTGCCGAGCTTGCGCAGGATCAGCGACGGAGCCACGATGCGGTTGCGGAACGCACCCATGACACGCTGCACGTCGTCCCAGTTGGTTTCGATCAGTTTCCGGTCAAGGCGCTCGCCCATGAACGAACTCAGCGCCCCGTAGCGACTCTTTGGTTCAAAGGCGTACAGCCTGCGATCATTCGGGCTCGACATGCGCGGCTGAAACTTGAGACCGAGCAGATACATAACGGCAAACACGTGGTCGCTGATACCACCGGCATCCGTGTGATGGGCCAGAATGTCGATGGCGCTGTCGTGATTTACGATCCCGTCGAGGACATGGATAGCTTCGCCCGATGTGCCGGTGATGACCTTGACGTGAAACGGGGCATAGCGATCCGTGATATGTGTATAGAGCTTGATAATTGGATCGCGTCCGTAATGGGCGTTTACAGCGCCGCCAATCTCACCCTCGCCACCGAGATAAAAATGCTGCCCGTCGGATGAGGATACCTGGCCCGTGCCGAACCAGGCCGCAGCGGGTTCACGGTGCAGGGTTTCGACAACACGCGCGAGGGCCGCGCGATACGTGTCGTCGCGCATGTGCCAGATGCTGATCGTCGTCAGCGTCCGGCGTGATGCAGCCGTGCAAACTTCGGACATGCGGCTGAGCCCGATATTGGTAGCTTCGGCGATAAGCGCCGCCAGAAAAGCGCGTCGATCGGGATATGGGCGGCCCGTTTGCACATGCCCGAACATCTCGGCAAAGCCGGTCCATTTATCGACTTCCTCCAGCAGATCGGTAATGCGGACACGCGGCAAAAGCTCATAGAGTTGGCGGGCAAGCAGGCGCGCTTCGGGATCGTCTTTGGCTTCCGGCTTGGGCAGGCAAAGCCGGGCACGATCGAGCGTTGCTCCGGCACATTGACCGGACGCCAACTTCTTTTCCATTTCCAAAAGCCGCCGGTCCAGCAGCGCCATGCGTTCGTCCAGATAACGTGCAGCCGTTAGAACCGGCGGGGGCGGCAGTCGTGCCGGAGCCGGCAAAGCGGCAACTGGCGTTGACAAGTAGGCCTCAATGGACCGATGCAACTTTGATCCGTTAACCCATACGTCGCCCGCGCGCAGCGCCGAACCAAGCGCGAAGTAAACGGCCAACTCATAATAGGCGCGATCAATGCCGGTCTCTTTGAAAACATGCGGTCTCCAAGACCGTTCGACAATACTCTCCGGAACCTTGTCCGGTATGGGTTTGCGCCTGTCGGCAGCAATCCCCTTGATGATGGCAAGCGCGTCGAGCAGCGGCGCGGCCGAGGCGCGACCCTGAAACGTTATGGCATTGAGAAAACGAGCGCCGATGAGTTTGAATACCCGATGTTCCCGCCCGAGTTCGGTGAGCACGTCGATCTTGCGAGGACGAGATGACCGCCGGATCGATTTGGCATCCGCGGACAACGTATCCCAGCTCGTCACGGCGGCAATGGCGGTTTCGATGTTCTCGCCGCTATTGCGCGCCTCGATAATGGCATCCAGCACATCCGCGATACGAGCCAGCCGTTGCTTATCGTCGTCCGTCCGTTCGAGAAGAGCTTCATCGACCCGATCCTTTGCCTTGTTGTAAGCGCGCCCGATTAATCCCTCAAACAGCGTCAGTGCAGCATCGACGAGCGTCGCTTCGATATCCTGCAAAGTCGCGGTCATGACCGCAACGCGCTGATCCGTGCCCATCTGCTGGAAGGCTTGGGTCGTAAACCGCAGGCCCTCGCGCACCATTTGCTGCACACGGGCAGCGATTTCAGGAGGCAAGACAATCGAGCTAATGCCAATCGATCGGGCCTTATCGAGTTTGTCCATGATGTCGATGAACCCGCGTGCGCTGAGCTTGGCCGTGGTGTCGCGTAACCAGCTGAGTTCGCTTTGCTGGCGATGTGTCTTGTCAGTCAGAAGCGCGTCCATGCGGATGCGGCTTTCGGCCGGAACTTGAACGCAGATCATCTGCATGGCCGATTTTTCGGCGGCGTGCATGGCTTCGGCAGCCATGCGTTCGATGACGCTGATGCCGGAGATGATGATGTGCCGTTTGCGCATTTCTTCGGCCAGGGCAACGAGAACGGCATGGCCGTCCGTCGTCTTTAACGCAATCGGAGCCAACCATTGCTTCAGATCGGTTTTGGCGGCAGCGGTCAGATCGGAAAAGCCGCCTTGCTTGCGCAGCACGGCAAGGTGTTCGTAGCGCGTCTGCTGCCGCCGCGCGAAGCCGCTAATCGCTTCCGGCGACACACCGGCCTGCTCGGCGACAAAGACCAGCAGATGAAACGGCATGACCTCGCCTTGCCGGAGTACACGCCCCGGATAGCGCAGCACGCAAAGTTGGAGGGCAAAGGCCAACCGTGTTTCGGGTGTTCGATAGCGGTCAATGGTTCTGATATCGTCGGCGTCCAATGTGTAGTGCCGGATGAAAGCCTCTTCGGTATCGGGCAGCGCGAGCAGAGCATCCCGCTGGCCCGTGGTTAGAGATAGTCGAGCCGGCACGTCTGCCCCCCTTATTGTTCGGCTTCTAATTTGTCATCTAATCATTTGACAGGACCATTTACCATCCATAATTTAAGTGACGGGTTATGTGATCATTCTGGGCGGCTGTATCGCGCCGAACGGCTACGTCACACAATCGAACGTATAAGTGACAGAAAGGCAAGCATGCTCATCGGCTACATGCGGGTGTCAAAGGCGGACGGGTCGCAGGTGCTTGACCTGCAACGCGATGCGCTGCTCGCCGACGGCGTGAAGCCGTCGCATCTCTATGAAGACCATGCATCTGGTAAGAAGGACGACCGCCCCGGTCTGGAAGCCTGCCTCAAGTCGCTGCGCGAGAGCGACACGCTGATCGTCTGGAAGCTCGACCGGCTCGGGCGCAATCTCCGTCATCTCGTCAACACGATCCATGATCTGATGGAAAGGAAAATTGGCTTTCGTGTTCTCACCGGCCAAGGCGCGAACATCGACACCACGACCGCGAGCGGCCGTCTTGTATTCGGTATCTTTGCGGCGCTGGCGGAATTTGAGCGCGAGTTGATCCGCGAAAGAACAATAGCAGGCCTGTCATCAGCTCGCGCCCGTGGTCGCAAGGGTGGCCGGCCCTACACAATGACTCCAGCCAAGCTCCGCTTGGCGCAGGCGGCAATGGCGCGCCGGGATACGAAAATCGGTGATCTTTGCAAGGAACTGGGCGTGACGCGCCAGACGCTTTACCGCTTTGTTGGGCCGAAGGGTGAATTGCGGGCGGACGGCACCAAGCTTCTCAAGCGCAAAGGGCAGAATGCCATCTCGTGAAAATGCGCCGTCACCGAGACAAAGGAAGAAGCCACGCTCGTCCTTGGGAGCCCATGTAGTGCTCCATTGTTCGCTGGACAAAACCGGAATCCAGAAGAAAATCTATACCTTTGTCGATTACAAACTTAAGCCGTGGATCGTCATTTGCCAAAAGAAACGCACCGCTCACTGTTGCAACTGGCTCTGAAATAACGTCGAACGCAGCAGGATTGTTCTGCAAGAATTTGTCTATAGACGTAGCGTTGCTAATAGAGAAATCTGCTTTGTGGAACTTCACGTCCTGAAGAATGTCCCCATCGCTCGATAAAGTCATAGTATCAAGCAGCTTTGCTTTTGGGAATATTTCTTGAGCAAGGATGTCAAAAATAGTGCCTTTCATAACAGCCATTGTATGGCTTGTATCGTTAAGCCAGAGGAAAGAGGTTTGGTTCTGTTTGAGTCCCGGGTAAACGACGACGAAAAGAGGATGGCGAACGAAGGGTTGTGAAAAAATGGCCGCCTTGGACCGAGCTGGCGGTCCCCAAACACCGTTGCAGACCATGTCATAGCGGCCGGAGATAAGCGCTTCCTCGGCCGCGCCCCCCCAGCCGGTTTCCTCGACCCATTGGACTTTTAGTCCAAGGACTTCGCCGAGCTTGTTCATCACGTCGTAATCGTAGCCGGAAAGCCGACCAGTATTGGCATCTTTTATGAGTTCGGGATGCCAGATGGCGTAGCCGCAACGTATCGTGCCGGTGCGCATCACTCGCTCGTAGGATGTTTCACGAGATGCGCCGGAGGCGGTTTGATGCCCAGTCCATCTTGCACCGAGCTGAAAGCTCAGAGAAGCAACCGCAATGAAGAAGATCAGCGCGGCTAATATACGAGAAGTATATTGTGTCATAACTGGAAACCTAACAGCATGGAATAGCGCGAAGAAATAGTTTTTTTCGACCTCTCTACACAGAGGGTGGAGAGTTCTATGCTGCGTCCGCTAATCCTTGCAAGTTGGGCAAACCACTGGTGGTATAAACGCTGTCAGCGTTCACACTATGTTCGAAATCCCGGATATCTGTGTCCCAATAATGCACTGAGGCCAGGTTGGCATCTATGGCGGTTTTGATTGCGCTCATGGCTTCACCTCATCGCAACGGAAGCGGGCAAGCTTGCCGTCGTGACCGCACGCGTCGCAACGCGTGTAAGACTTGCCATCCCACAGTTGATCACCGAAAGGCTCAGTGCCATCCGGAGTCAGGTCCGCCATGGTGGTGAGTTCGACTTGTAAGCGCTCGTCGCTGCCGCATTTCGGACAGGCTAGCCCCCAGATTTCGCGAACAGTGCTCATGATTGCGCCTCCTGCGGCTGTCCGCCAAGGTCGAGAAGACCGTATTTGCGTAAATGCGGGTAGCGGATCAGGAGACGCTCGGCGAAAGCTCGCGCCGCTCCGGGGTCGGGAAAGTCTTCGAAAGCGTTGACTCCGCCTTCGCAGCAGTGGCCGTAAACAGTCCAGAAATCAGCCTGTCCGGGTTCGCACGGCTCTACGATCTCCTTGCCGTTGTCAAAGCCCACGGTGCAGCATGGCTGGATTTCGAGACCGTCATAAGCGCGGATGTTTACCATCCAGTCGGGTTGGGTGAAGCTGTTCATGCGCGCCCCCCTTCGGCCCGGAAATCCGCCATGCGCAACCAAGTCAGGATCGTTCCGCCGGTGGGACGCTGGTCCCACACGATCCAGCAATAACGATGCTCGGTTATGTAGCGGCCTGCCTGACGGCGGTTGCCGTAGGGGAAGCACGTAAGATTATCCATGATGTGAATCCGGGCTGGCGGATCATGCAGCCATTTGCTGGTTCGCATCGGGTGCGCAAGACAACCGAGATTCAAAAGCATCGCGACCTTGCCGCCGGTGTGGCGTGCGACGCGCAGAGCCTGCCCTACAAACTGGTCGCCGATATTCCGGCGATAGCTATAGGGCGGGTTGGTCACGACATGCTTGATATCTGGTCGTTCGATCATAGTGCGCGAAACGGTCGCCACGCTCAGGAAATCAAGGCCGCCTTCGCCATAACCCCGGTCGATCAAGTCGGTTGAATGAACCGAATGGCCGTACCGGGCTAGCTCCTCGGAAATCGCACCGTTTCCGCAGGCGGGTTCCCAGATTGGACCGTCAAAGCTTTCGACACTTAGAAGAGCGCGAACGGCTTCGGGCGGCGTGGGGTAGAAATCATGATCGGCACGGGAAACGATAGCGGTGGCCGTCTGGCTCCCCCTTGCGGGGGAGCGTCGGGCGGCGAGGTAAAGAGCGGTATTCATTTAGGCTCCCTCCCCGCTGAAGGTTTCGGCCTCGGTCTTCGGCGGCATCAGCACAATCTTGCCGTCAAAGGCAAGCGGCAGGGCTTCCAGCTCAATATTGATGCCTCCGCCCTTCTGCTGGTCCCATGCCGCGCCTATGCGGGTCCAGATGGCTTTCTTTCCGTTGCTGCGTTCCTTCACCGAATAGGCGAAATACTTAGGTGAATTACTCATGTTTCCTCTCTTGTTAGTTGTTAAAGGGTGCAGCTGCTGCTGCACCCGCGAGCATCGCGGAGAGCGGATAAGGAGGGAGCAAGAGCCTTCGCAGGGACCCGGAAGGCAAATTTCTCTTCGTTTTCCTGCGGGAAGCACCGAAGAATCGACTGGCGAAAAAACGAAAGAAATTTGAGTTTTGGGTGGAAGGCTCTTGCTGGGAACCTTTAAGGCAGAGCCTTATGGTTCCCACTTTACCGCCGGTAGGCGGGATCAAAATGAACTGGCCGCGTCTGCGGCCGTAAAAGGTGTTTAACTTAAACAGGCAAAAAATCGTCTGAGGCAATCGTTAGTAGGTGGATACAACGCCCCTGCTCACCGATCATGCGTTCCTCAAGTGAGGACGGCAATGGCAGTCGATTTCGAGACAAAGCTGAGGGACGATCTTCCGCGCGGCCTGAAAACCGCCAAGGGACGCGGGCTTGGAGCCAGATGGCTCCAAGCCGCGAAAATGAACGGAGGGGTCTGGCGCTACGGCAAGGGTAGTCTGCTCCTCGGCAAGCGAAAGAAGAGGCTCATCGGCTGGAACGATAACCGGCATGTACTGACCGTTGCAGGAAGCCGCGCGGGCAAGGGCGTCTCTTTGATCGTCCCGAACCTGCTGCTTTACGAAGGGTCGGCTTTTGTTATCGATCCCAAGGGCGAAAACGCTGCCATTACGGCCAGGCGGAGGCAGGAACTGGGACAAGCCGTCTATGTGCTGGACCCGTTTGGCGTCAGTGGCTGCGAGGCGTCATCCTTCAATCCCCTGGCCGAGCTGAGCCTGCGTGACCAGGACGTGATTGAGGACGCAGGCGTATTCGCCGATGCCCTGATCGAGCATCCCACGAATGCCGACCGGCATTGGTCGGAGTTGGCGCAGGCGTTGATCAGGGCGCTGATCCTGCTCGCGCTCGCCCATCCGAACCCATTGAAGCGTAATTTTATTACCGTTCGCCGGCTGCTGACGCTGACCGACAAATGGATCAAGGACCGCATCGTCGAGGAGCGGATGAAACACCCGCCCGTCCTCGAGATGCCGGATTTGACGCCTTATCAGGCCTTACTCTTCTTGCTGAAGGATCAGAAAGGCAAGCGACACGGTGATGTTTGCGTTGGCGTTGCTGAACAGCTGGGGGCGATGGCGGAGAATGAGCGCGGGTCGGTGCTATCAGCAGCGCGCACGCAAACGCAATGGCTTGACGATCCACGGGTAAAAAACGTCCTGTGCCGGAGCAAATTCCGCATGGCCGATCTCAAGCGGAAAAAGACGACCATTTATCTCTGCCTGCCAGCGATGCGCATGGCGACGCATGCGAAGTGGCTGCGGCTCATGATCATGCATTCGCTGAGCGTAATGGAGCGCACGCGCTTCAAGCCTGATCTGCCGGTGCTGTTCGTGCTCGATGAGTTCCCGGTGATGGGCTACCTGAAATCGATCGAGGTCGCGGCTGGCCTTATGGCGGGTTTCGGCGTCAAACTCTGGACGATCGTGCAGAATGTCGGCCAACTGAAACAGCATTACCGGCAATCCTGGGAAACCTTCTTCGCCAATGCCGGGATGCTAACCGCGTTCGGTGTGGTGGATACCGAGTCACAGGCGGCGATCGCGAGAAAGCTCGGGCAGCTGCAGATCACCTCGCAGGTGCCGACGGGCTCGGTCGGGGGCGCGTTGCGGCGGGGTGCCCCATCATGGCAGGACCACCGCAGCGTTGAGCCCCTGCTCTCGGATGACGAGTTCGGGCAGCTGTTCGCGCGCGAACGGAACCGCATTCTGATCCTCGGCGCGGGTCAAGCGCCTGCCATTGCCGAGCGCCTCATTTATCACGAAGACGCGATGTTTAAGGGCCTCTATGACAATCCGCTTCGATGACATTACGCATGACGCGCAAGGCTTGCCGGTCGTGAGCTGGGTCGAAGACCGCAACATCTTCGCTCCGGATGGCCTCGGCCCTGCCCGCGTCGCCTGCTTTGTTCGCCCCGATGAAAAGACACGGGAACTGATGTTCGTTGCCGCCGGTTCGGTGCGCCATGGCGCATTCGAGGAAGCACGGCGCTGGGCAACCTTACATACTTTCGAAATAGGCTCGGCAGATCATCATTACTGGTCAGCGCAGGAACGGGTGGCGTTGGATGTGCTGACGGCGAAAAGCAGGGTCGGAAAGATCATCCTGACCGACGGTGCGCAGGTGCTGCTGGGGAATTTCAGGGACGAACGGGCCACCATGCCTATGCATATCAACTGCGCCTCCGCGCGGCCCGTCGAGGTGGACGAGCTGCATGACCGTCTGCGGCGCGAGTTCATCGACAAGCGCGACGAATATCTGCGCAAACGCTGCAATAACGAAATTGTCTGGAAGGGCCGGAAGGAATTCGAGCCCTTCTCGCTGCCGAAACCGGTGAAGCTGCCGCCCTGGGCCGATTGGCTTGCCAATGCCCTTGTGGCAGGCATTCTCGGGCTGATGGGTTTCGGATTTTACTGGTTCGTCATGCGCTAGTGGCTGCAAGCTTCTACTGTCGCCACGGCACAATTTTCAGGTTGCAGACAGAAGGCGGCTTTAACCAAAGCGTTCATCGCGGAAATTTGGGTTCGTAGTAGCTGTTTGTGTGAGCGATGTTAGCGTCAGCGTCGGCTTTTTTCGCGTCGCTTATGGCCCGGTCGGCTTCGGCCTTGCTGCGGCGTTCGGCGTTCTTTGCTATCTCGGCGGCGGTGCTGGCCTCGGCGGCAAGTTTGAGCGTGTTGTAATAGCCGCTCGCAATCGAAAGAAGCTCAGTAACGATGCCGAGGAGCAAGGCGATCACCACAAGCGCGCTGATGAACCTCACGCGCGCCGTGGCCAGCACAGCGGCAAGTGCGGATTGATCGGTCACGGTGTAGCCTTCGGCTCTGGTGTTGCCACGGCGGCGGCCTGAAGCCCCAGCTCGCGCTCGATCTCCGCCATGAACGGATGCGAAATCCCCGCAGCGCGCAATTGCTTGAAGTCGTCGGCGATAAAATAATTCCAATCGTGGCCGTTCATCTTCTCGCCGCGATGCGCAAGATAAACCGTCTTGGCTTCGGCGGTGCGCCCCAAGAACATGAGCGCATGGGCGCGGTTGGTGTGGGGGTTTAGGTCGCCGGGCTCAAGGCTGATGGCGCGGTCGGCGGCGGCAAGGGCGGCCTTATAATCGCGCGCGAACAAGGCGGCGAAAGACACGTTGCCGAGAGCCCCCGCCGCCAATGTACCGGGCTTTCCGTTGCTTTTCTTGTCCATGGCTTCGCTGGCGGCAGCATATTGTTTCGCGAGTTCGAGCGCCTTGTCGTAGTGCCCGGCCTTGTGTTCTTTGTCCGATTCCAGCTTGAGCTTAAAGGTTTCCAGAATCTCCTGCGCTACCTGAGCTTTCTTCGACTTCTCGTCCATTTTATCGCGAAAGGCCATCACGGTCTTCCGCTGTTCGGCGGTGATGGGACATTCCTGCCTGTGCGCCTCCATGCGTGGCTTGAGCACGTTTTCGACTTCGGCGGCAGAGGCTTTTTCAAGGTCGGCGATGATGGCATAGAAACGCTTGTCGCAGTCGGTGGCGTGAGCGGCATAGGTTGGATCGCATTCGCGTTGCAGAGCTTCGAGCGCTTCGGGGAGCCTGTTCATCGGTACGGTATCGATGAGGGCTTTTGACTGAGCGCTGCATTGCTCGGCCTTCGCTTTTTTCGCCTCGGCATCCTGCCGTGCATCAGAGTTGATCGAAACTTCGGTCGCCGTGTGCGTTTCCCTGATGTTGCGGTAGATCGAAACGCCTTCGGCCACGATGCCGAGAACCAAGGCAACAACAGCCAGTGCGCTGATGAGCTTGCCGCGCGCCGTAGCGAAAAATGCGGCGCGCTCCGATGGGTCTGGAAAGCCGGTCATATGCAATTCCTTTGAAATCAATATGCCCCGCTGACGCTTAAAGTGCGTCGCCAGTTTCGCGCAAGCTCGCCGCCTCCAAAATCTGGGGATCATTCTTTGATCGGCCTGCACCATTCTTCGACCCGGCCTTGCGAAATCGGGCTGGGGTGGAGCGCAGCGGCGGTCAAGACTGGCCGCCAGGCCACCGCCGAAGGCGGCGCGAAACGGTCTTGACGGCTGCGAGCACCGCCCCAGACTGGTTGCATGACGGGGCAAAGGGAACCCAACCCGACTTTCTGTTCCGTTACTACTCAGACCCCTATGAGCATTAGCTTGTATAAAAAACTACGCGTCCAATCGTATAAGTGTCTATTTGTTTAAGTTTATAAAATGCTAATTGTTTAAGTGTTTGCGCATATGTTTTTACGACGATCCAGCTCACTTCAAGTGCCTGCGTCGCGGCTATGACTGTTGTTTTCGGGAGCAATTCTTGGTCGGAAAGCCCCATTTGTATAACTATATAAAAATATGATTGTGTAAAAACCGAACCGTTTAAGTGTATGAACTTTTATTTGTTTAAGTGTTTGGTAGCGCCTTTTTTGACAAGCCAGTCGTTCAAGGCATCCTCAAGGATTTGCTGCATGGTAAGCCCCTCCTCGGCTCCTGCGATGCGAAGCGCGCGGTGCATGGGTTCGGGAAAATGTCCCGCGACGATCTTGGTATCCCTGCGCGTGGATGCCTTGGGGGGAGGGGCGGCTTTTTGTTCCGATTTCGGTTGGGGCTCAGTCGATTTAGGCTCGATGTTGACTGCAGGCGGGACTTTCAGTGCTGCCGTCATGCGCGCGAAGGCGTTGGGAACGTCGGGGCGGATTTTGCGGCTCATACGTCTTGCCTCCGTGAGCGGGGCCGGGGGAGGTTTAAGTGTTTAAGTGTATAATCATATAACTGTTTAATTTCAGATGCAGCTTTGCCTTGAGGATCGATCTCGGCGGCGGCTTGGCCTGTGGTTTGCGCGCGCGGATAGGCGACATAGTGATGAATGAGGACGGGGCAAACTTCGTGATGCCAGTCGGCTAAGGCCTTCATAACATAGGCATATTCCTCGCCTTCCTGTGGCGGACACATGCTGAAGACGACGGCGAAGGGCTTGTTCCGGGCCGTGCATTGGCTGATCGAATCGAACATCGCCGCGATGTCGAAGGCCGCAAGCTTAGTCGGGACCAGGACAAAGTCGGCCTGGGCAATGGCGAGGCTCGATACATCCTTGGCGTGGGGTGGCGTGTCGATGATGGCGAGATCGCAGCCTGCTTGGTCGAGAGCCTTGAGGCTGTGTTCGAGGCGAACCGGAAAAATGGGCTGGATGGGAATGTCAGCCTTGGCGCGGGTGTCGCCCCAGAAGCAGCAGGAGGCTTGCGGGTCGGTGTCGGCGATCGCGGCGGCGTAGCCAGCGGCATTTGCGGCAACGGCGAGATTAACGGCGAGGGTTGTTTTACCGACTCCGCCTTTTTGACAAACAATAGCCAGGGTTTTCATGGAGTTGCGTTTACAGGCGAGATGAATACCAAGAAGCCTAGCGGCCTAGGTACTTCTGTCAATACAGTTATACAAAACTATTTCCATATAAATATACATGTATAGACTTATACAAGGCTCTATTTGGTTCACCTCATCCTCTTACATTTCTTGAAAATCTCTGGTGTTAACTAAGTTAAATATAGTTAGATAAGTTAAGGGATGTGAATAAGTCATAAAGACGTTTAGTTATCAATCAGATACGAAATCAGCCGGTTCCTAAAGGTGCGAAGATCGGTTCCCAAACGTGCGAAGTCGGGTTCCTAAAGGTGCGAAGTTAGGTTCCCAAAGGTGCGAAGTTCAGGACCCTTGGAAGATGCCCCGGTTCCCGAAGGTGCGAAGTTCCGGTTCCTGAAAGTGCGAAGTGCGGTTCCTAAAAGTGCGAATCTAGTTCCAAAACCCAAGGCGCGGGTGGTAGTAGTTATTTACTTATGTCTAACCTTTTTCTCCCCGAACGCCACCCGGTGCGTGATTTTTTCGTGCTCGATGCTCTCGATGTCGCGCCGCGCGCCGATATGGCTTCCATGGAGCATCCAATTTTTTCGCTTTCGCCCAAACCGGACACGCGGCCGCTAAAATACACTCACGGCGAGAATTCTCTTGAGATCATTCCAAGTGTCCTGGGTCTGCCAACAGTGTTCGATAAGGACGTGCTGATTTACTGCATCTCGAAGCTCGTCGACATGCAGAACAACGGGCGGAACATTGGTCCCTGCATCCGGCTGACGACGCACGATATGTTGGTGCAGACGAACCGTCAGACGAACAATCTGGGCTATGAGCGGCTTGCCCCCGCGCTTGATCGCCTCAAGGGGGTGACGATCAAAACCAACATCAAAACAGGACATAGCATTACTACGCGCGGCTTCGGCCTCATCAGCGAGTATGAATATAACCGCAAGGGAAGCATGTTCGCTGACCGTTTGCGCTATCTTGAGATTGAGCTGTCGCCCTGGCTATTTCGCGCCATAGAGGCTTGCGAGGTGCTTCCAATCAGCCGCGACTATTTCCGCTTGCGAAGGCCACTCGACCGCAGGATTTACGAGTTGGCTCGCAAGCATTGCGGACAGCAGAGCCAATGGCGCGTCTCAATCGAAGTGCTGCAGAAGAAAGCAGGGTCGAATTCGCCGCCGAAGAAGTTCGCGTTCTACGTGCGCCATTTGACGGCCAGCAATCATCTTCCCGATTACACCATGACCCTTGAAGGCAATCAGGTCGTGTTTTGGCGGCGTGAGCAGGGGTTAAGTAGCTGGAAGCCAACACCCGCGCCCACAGTTTCTGACGTTTCGGCGAAACCTGCGCCTGCATCTGAGCGGCGCATTCTGATCTCTTCGCAGGCGATCGAGCGGCTGTATGAAATCGCGCCTGGCTGGGACAAGTACGCGCTGGAACAAGTCTATATCGCCTGGGCCGAAGACAAGGAACCGGCGCGAAATGAGGATGCACGGTTTCTCAGTTGGGCTGGGAGCTACACCAAGGGGAAGCCTAGCCCTTAACTGATACCGCTTCCTCTGTGCCGGAAAATACTCATCGACAGGCGCAACGGCATGCCCAATCTCCGTGATGCCGACAGCCAAATTGCCCGATCAAACGTTCTCGATTGTAAATCATAATAAACAAACAAAATCATAGCGTTATGAAATAAAATAGGGTCTAGAGTGCATCTCAAATAGAACAAAGACTGACCGCGTGCTATCCTGCGTGAAAGTGCAGAGCCAAAGGTCAGGATTGGCGAATGCGGTTCCTGGTGGTGTTGACGATTGCCGCGACGCTGGCTTTCATAGTGGCGTCGGGTTCGATGAACTGGGTCTTCATGACCTCGCTCGGCAAGAGCGGATTCGAAAAGCACATTTTCGGCGGGGTGAGTGTGGCGGTGTCCGCCTTCATTGCCTTGCTGCCCACGCACATTCTGAAGGCTTTCGAGCAACGGCGTTTTGTCTACGTCGCCCTTGCCGTGCCGGTATTCCTCGCCTTTGTGATCTTCTCGCTGTCCTCGGCTGTCGGCTTCGCTGCCAAAAACCGGGGCAGTGTGATGGAGGACAGAAGCCTCATCACCGCGCGCCTAACCGACGCGAAGCACGAAATCGCAGACGCTGAGAACAAGCGCAAAGCGCTTGGCACGCCTCGGCCTGTCGCGGTCCTGCAGGAGGCGATACGCGGCCTTGAGCAGGATCGTAAATGGCAATGGTCGAAAGAATGCCAGAATGCGGTCAATGAGGCCGAGCGGTCCTTCTGCAAAGCGTATGCGGACCTGAAAGTCGAAGCTGCGCGCGCAGCTGAACTTAACTCGATCGAGAAGAAGATCGACACTCTCAAAGCTGAAGCTCGGGGCTACGAGGAGAAGGGCGGCGGTCGCCAGGCCGACAGTCAGGCGGCAGTGCTCGCCAATCTGCTTGGCTTTCAGGCGGCTCAAGTTGAGCGCGGTCTGACGCTCTTCCTCGCCGTGTTGGTCGAGGTGGGGGCAGCGCTGGGGCTGTATTTCGCGACGGGGCATATGCGCGGCGAAGGCCACGGCCCATCCGGCGGGAGCAGGGGGCGGGGGTTCTCCGAGGCTCGCATCCTGCCAAAAGTGCCCGAAATCACGATCGAAACGGCTAAGCCAAAACAGATTGCGGGGCCAACTTCTGGCAAGGCTCCCCGCCGCGTACCGCGTATGAACCCGACGAAGTCATCCAAAAACGAAGCGAGGGAATAAAAGAATGGGCTACGTGGTGCCGTTTATGAACGGCAAGGGCGGAACCGGCAAATCGGTCCTGGCCCGCGCCTACGCGGTCGAGGCGGCGCGAGCAGGGGCCTCGGTCGTAATCGCCGATCTTGACGACGTGCAGCGAACCTCGAAGCGCTGGGCGGATCATAGAAAGGCGAACGGTCTCCAACCCGAGATCAAGGTCGAGGTCGTAACTCCGCGTGTCGCTTACGACATGGCGGATCGTTCCGATGTGCTGGTCATCGACACGCCGGGCTGGACCGATCGCGAGACCCTGCACATGGCGCGCTGGTCGACTTTCTGCGTGATCCCCTCGCGCGCCAATCGCATGGACGATCTTTCCGAAACTGTGCGCCTTCTTCACGCCCTTGAGAAAAGCGGCATCGAGAAATGGCGTTTTGGCGTGGCGCTCAACGCGCTGCGCACAGCGTCCGCCAAGCAGGATGACGCCGACGCGAGGGCCTTCCTCGCGGAAGTCGGGTTTGAAGCGCTGCCGGGCTATGTGCGCGATTTGAGAGGCTATGAGATAGCGCTTCTCGAAGGCAAGTCGATCACCGAAACGGGTCAGAAGACGCTGAACGACGAGGCCTTCGTCCTAGTGAACGGGATCGCAGGGGCTGTCGTCGAGGCAGGGAACACCCTCGCCCGTCAGGCGGAAGAGCTGGCCAGGCAGCGGGAGGAGAAAAAGCTGAAGAGGCAGCAACAACGCGAAAAGGGAGGGCGCGACCGATGACAGATAGCAATTTCGCAAAGCTGGCCAAAGCGCCGAAATTCGCGCGGCCTCCGCGACCGGAGGAGGGAGCGAGTCCGCTCCTGGGCTATGGCGCTGTGCGCGCGGCTGACGGTCGGTCGGCGCGAAGGACCGGCCGAACCGTGCAGTTCGCGACGGTCGTGTCGCCGGAATTCAAGAAGTGGGTGAAGGTCAAGGCTGCGGAAGTGGGCAAGTCGCAGGCGGCGCTGCTCGACGACATGAAGGCGGCCTATATCGACAAATTCGGAGAGTAGCGATGTTGAACCTGTTCAAGCGTAAGCCGAAGTCTGCGGTCGAGGACGAAACGTTGCCGGAGACGGCCGAGCCAGACGAGGAAATAGTGGCGGAAATCGTGGAACCTGCAGAAGTGCCGCAACCTGTCCGGCGCGCGAAGCAGCAGAACATCAAGGCCTCCCAGGATTGCTGCGCGCTCTTTGAGGCGCTGGCCAAGGCGCAAAATATGACCAAGGCCGATTTATTCGAGGACATGGTCGCCGAGCGTTTCGAGGCGCTAGAGCGGCAAGGCGTGAAAGTGGAAATGGCCGCCGGGTAGGAATGGGCTGAAGGATGTTGGCCATGAGCGAGGAGCAGAGGAGTTATCCGCCGGACTACGTCTCGGCCGAAACGCTGGCCTACCGCCTTGATTGCTCGCGTTCGACGATCGACACCTATGTGCGTTCGGGCTTGTTGCCGAAGCCGGAGACCATTGGAAATTTGCAGCGTTGGGATTTCGGGCAGGTCAAAGCCTTCATCAAGGCCCAGAATGTTGGGTCTCTTGCGGTGGGCGGCGTATTCGAAGAAGAAGATGTGTACCTGAAAGGGCTAAGAAGTGGTTCGCCCAAGAAAGGCGAGCGTTAAGCTCCCGCCGCATGTTCACGCCGTCAAGGCTCGCGGCAAACCTTATTACTATTTTCAGCGGTTTCGCGGCACGGCGCGCGAAGAGCCGCGCATCAAGCTTCCGGGCGATCCGCTCGGTGCCGACGGCATGCCGAACGCCGAATGGTGGCGGGCTTATCGCGAGTTGTCCGGGGAAACGGTGTCAGGTCCGAAGCGGGGCTCGTTTTCGGCGGTCATTTTGGCCTACAAGGAAAGCCCGGAATGGCGCGAGCTGTCGGAGCGGACGCGGTCGGAACGTGAGCGGCATCTAGGCAAAATCGAAGCCGCTTGGGGCGATCTGACCGTTAGCGGCCTTGAAGCACGCCATGTCTTGCAACTGCGTGACCGCTATGCGGCGACGCCAGGAGAGGCGAACAACATCGTCCGCTCCCTTTCGTCTCTGATGTCGTGGTCGATCCCTCGGGGATGGCGGACGCATAACCCCTGCGCCAAAATCAGAATGCTGCGCATAGGGGAGGGCTACGCGCCCTGGACCTGGGAGCACATCGAGACGTTTCGCACCCACGCACGGTCCGATTTGTGGTGGGCGGCGGCGCTGGCCCTGTACAGCGGCCAGCGGCAAGCGGATGTGCTTGGCATGCTGTGGTCGGACATTCAGGAAGGGCTGCTGTCGGTAACGCAGAGCAAGACTGGAAAGAAGCTGTGGATTCCGATGCATGAAAGTCTGCGGGCTATCCTAGCCGACATTCCCCGGCTGAGCGTTCATGTCCTGACCAATTCGCGCGGCGTGCCTTGGACCACGGATGGCTTTAAATCGTCCTGGGGCGACGAGTTGAAGCGGGACGTGTTCAAGGAGCATTCCGAGAAGCAACTGGTTTTCCACGGCCTGCGCAAATCGGCGGTCGTGTTCCTACTCGAAGCCGGATGCACAGATGCGGAAGTGTCGGCGATTACAGGCCAATCGCGTGGCATGGTCGTGCATTATGCGCGACAGGTGAATCAGAAAAAGCTCGCGGCGGCAGCCGTCTTGAAGTGGCAGGCGGCGGGCGAGTTGGGACGAACGAAGAACGAAAACGAGCCGAGTTTGTAAAACATCGCGCGCGAAATTGTAAAACGGCGCAAATGTTCTCGGTTGTTCTTCGGTTATGTCCTTGATTTTATTGGCGTCCCCGACAGGATTCGAACCTGTGACCCCCAGATTAGGAATTTGGTGCTCTATCCTGCTGAGCTACGAGGACACTTGCATTCATTAGAGCGCGCTTTCCAGAAAGGTCAACAACGTTTGTTCTGAGCCATTCGACGAAAACAGCCGGTGAGGGCTCCAGGGCGGACGAGGCGGGGCGCCCGTCGAGCGCCCTGGCTTTGATCGCCTAGCAGCCTGTCGGACTGGGCCTGCGGAGCGCGCCGCGATGGCGGCGCCTTGCGGCGGAGCAACGCCGTCAAGCCATCCAGCTGATCGACGATATCCACCACAAACCGCGCCAAATGATCCTCCGACAGCCAGTCATCAACGGACGGAGGAAGCAAATACGCGGTCTTACGGTCGATCGGACGGAAATTGCTCATCGGGCTGTCTTCCAAAGCGGGGCGAATCAATAATGTGATTCTACCCAATGCCTCGCCTCAGGCTAAGTCCGACAGGTTGCTAATCCGCAGCGCATTGCAAAGGGGGGTCGGCGGGAAGTTGCGCCTCAACAACTCCCGTCTCGCGCGCGCAACGACCACGCACGGGATCGCCCGCTCGATCTGTTGTGCGGATTGGTAGATCCCCAACGACCGTCTGCCATTCGGCATTAAGGCAGCATAAGTAAATTCGAGTTGGATATCATTCCCGGACATTTCAGGCCGCGCGATCAGAAGCGAGCGCGCGGCAAAAATCTCGACGCCGATAAGCTATGTGACCATCGTGTTGGCCTCGGCGCGGATCGATAACGAGTAGAATCAGCGGCATATCCCCAGAGTTAGATCTGAGACAGATCAAACGTAGTGCTCCACAAGCAGTCTGTCGGACTTAAGAACATAAACAGAACATTGTGCAATTATTACAAATAATCTCTTTATGTTAGGTATATATATAATATTTCAGAGTTCGGTTTACTCATGTGATTGTGGGGATTCCTTGAGTCCGACAGGCTGCCAGCCAAATGTTTCTACACAACGTGCGCTCCCAAAGATGGTCCGTGTAACTTGATGTCTGGAAATTTTCCTCCGATGCCGTCAGAGCGAGGAGGATGTGGACGCTTCAGTTCCCCACGCGTGGGGAACTGAAGCGAATCGCGCATCGGTGTTCCAACCGCCAAGAAGGAACCACCGGTGACCAGCAAAGATACGACGATGGCCGCAGTCCTGGAACAGCTTACGGCGGAAGGTCCACAAGCCATGGCGCAGGTCATGACCACGCTCATGAACCTCGCCATGCGGCTCGAACGTGAGCAATACCTCGGCGCGAGCCATTATGAGCGCAGTTCCGGCCGGCGCGGCTACGCCAACGGCGTAAAGCCCAAGAAGGTCGACACGGCGGCGGGCACGCTGACCCTGGATGTGCCCAAGACGGCGGGCGTCCCCGAACCGTTCTTCCCGCAAAGCCTCGAACGCGGGCGCCGCTCCTGCCGCGCGGTGATGCTCGCCGCCGCCGAAATGTATGTGAAGGGCGTCTCGACGCGAGCCGTCGAAAAGGTGTTGGCCGAGTTCGGCATCGAGGGCCTGTCCTAGACCCAGGTCAGCCGGGCCGCGGCCATGCTCGACGAAGAACTCGAAGCCTGGCGGAGCCGTCCTCTCGGCCGCTTCCGCTATCTCTTTCTCGATGCGCGCTATGAGAAGACCCGCGAACAGGGCGTCGCGGACGATTGCGCCGTGCTCACCGCCATCGGCATCGAACCCTCTGGCAAGCGCCGTATCCTGGGCGTCTACGTCGCCTTCTCCGAGGCCGAAGCGCACTGGCGAGCCTTCCTTAGAAAACCTCGTGGCGCGCGGCCTGCAAGGCGTCGAATTCATTACCTCGGACGACCACCCCGGCCTCAAGGCGGCTCGCCAGGCCGTGCTGCCCGGCGCACGCTGGCAGCGTTGCCAGTTCCACCTCGCCCAGAACGCCATCCACCACGCCCCCAATCAGACTATCCGCAAGGTCATCGGCGAGGAACTGCGCGCCGTCTGGGACGCTCCAAATCTAGGAAGCGCTCAGGAGGAGCTTAAGCGCCTCGTGGCCAAATACCGAAGCCCCGCCTCCAAGCTCGCGGAATGGCTCGAAAATAACGTCCCCGAAGGCTTCGCCGTCTTCAAACTGCCGAGAGACCAGCGGCGGCGCATGCGAACGTCCAACCCCATCGAGCGCTCGATCCAACAGGAGCTAAAACGCAGGACCAGAAAAATACGCGTCTTCCCAAACGAGGCTTCTCTCCTCAGCTTGGTCTCCGCCATCTTGGTCGAGATCGACGAGCAATGGGCCGCCTCGCAAACACCCTATGTCAACTTCAACAACACCAATGCCGATTGACCGTCCACAGACAAATGTCCAGACATCAGGTTGCGTTATCCAGCAAGATGTTACCTGATCGGCGCGCAGTTGGAGGAGGCGAAAAGACCACGTTGCAGGGAGAAGACGTGTATAGCCGCTCATCATTGTCACACAGGCACTGGAAGTGCGTGAGCAACTTCCTGATTTGACCGGCACACGCTCATGATCTTGATGCAGCCCAAATACGCCGCGAACGACAACATGGACAGCGAGCCAGAATTGACAAAGCAAAAAAACGCTCACCGATTACGACCGTCACCACTCAGCGGGAAGCGGCCAAACTGTTCGAGCGCCGCTTCGCGGGACGGAGATTATGCTGCTTCTTTTTTGTCGTGCTCTTCCGGCTTGCCTTCGTGTTTTCGCTGAAGGCGACCGCCCTTCGTCAAGGCCTCTGCAACCTTTTGAACGGCAATGGACTCATCGACATCCTGTGCTGCGGCAATTTCGCGCGCCATGCGATCCAAAGCAGCTTCATAAAGCTGACGCTCGGAATACGACTGCTCTGGTTGAGAATCCGAACGATACAGATCCCGAACGACCTCCGCGATCGTAATAAGATCACCAGAATTGATCTTGGCTTCGTACTCTTGAGCGCGGCGGCTCCACATGGTGCGCTTCACGCGTGCGCGACCGCGAAGCGTATCCAAAGCACGGGACAGCACGGTGTCGTCCGAAAGCTTACGCATGCCTGCACCCTGACTTTTCGATGTCGGCACACGCAGCGTCATCTTGTCTTTTTCGAAGTTGATGACAAAAAGCTCGAGCTTACACCCAGCAATCTCCTGTTCTTCGATCGCAACGATACGTCCAACACCATGGGTCGGATAAACCACATATTCATTCGTCTCGAAGCCAAAGCGCCGTTGGCTAGTGATCTTCTCAGGCATACTCGCTCTCACTTTTGTTTGTCTTGGTAGGTGGCACTCATCTAATTCAAATCGGATACGGGTTGCGCCTCACTGCGTTACCGAGAATAAATAGCTGTCCAGCCCGCAAGGAGCCGATTCAAGCCATGCCTGAATAGTGATGCTTCAGCAGACGGTTTACTCAACGCCTGCCTTGTGGTCCTCGCTGAAGCTGTCTAGGAATCAACCTCTGCGCGTGAAACGATTTTCACTGACCCTTAAATATTATCAAAATGCGCCAATTTTAGGAAGCTTTCAAAGAGGTTAATCCCCGGGAATCTGACGGGTCCTCCTTGATTCCTAAGGATAGTGTTAACAATGCAACGCTTAACAGGCTGGGGTTGCACGCGCCACATTCTGAACTTTGACCCTGAACCCAGGCGCCGGACGCTCCAGCAAGACGTTTCGGCGAAATCGATAAACCCGAGCTGGTCTGCCTCCGGTTCGTGCGGCCGTTTGTCCGGTAGGCTCGACGAGGCCCGCATTCTCCACAAGCCGCCTAAAATTTTGTTTATGCAGGTAGCTTCCGAGAATGGCTTCCACGACCCGCTGCAAATCGAAGAGAGTGAAAGTCTCGGGCATGAGTTCGAAGATGACGGGCCTGTATTTAAGCTTCCCGCGAAGCCGACTCATCGCCGTCGCCAAAATGCGGCGGTGGTCGAACATCATCTGTCGTCCCAAGGGCGGCAGGGCCGACCAGCGCTTCGCCGCGACTTGTCCATCCTGCGCAGCCTCGGCGATTAAACCCGCCTCATACATGAGTTCGTAGCGATCCAAAACCTTCTCATCGTCCCAAGGAACGGATTGACCAAAGCACATGCGAAGCCGGTCCGTGCGGGCGAGGGGGCGGCGTGGGGCGCCGCTCGTTTCCGGCCGGGCCGCCCACTCTTCAAGCCTTGGTTCAATCTCTTGTGTCAGGATGCCCGGTTTTCCGCTGCGCCAGTCCTCCCATGGAAGATGAGCATACCAGGCGCTCCATTTGACTCCGCTGTTCGCGGGCGCTTCCTCATTGCGCGTCAGAGCCAGATAGCCGATGGAAACAACGTGAAGACCTTCGTCTCCGGGCCGGGCATGCCGCCCACGGTCTCCGAAGGTGTATAATTGCTCGACATAGCCGAGATCGACGCCTGTTTGATCTCTCACCCAATCGCGAAGGCCGATTTCCAAGGTCCGATGTTTCAAAGGCGTAAACAGTCCGAATGGAAGCGCGGGCAACGCGCCCGGCGCTTGCGATGAGACGGTCAGGATCTGTGGTTCGCCGCCGATGATTGAGACGATGGCCGCGTTGAGGCCGATCTCGACCGCTGCAAGTTCTTCCTTGGGTCGCCCCAATGAAATCAGCTTTTTCCGCAGTCCACACCGGTATGAGAACGTCCTCCGGTTTCATGCCAGCCCATCCAACCATTGCCACAAACTAAGCGGCATTGCCGAGGCGCGTTCGCGCCGGCTTTTTCTTGCCGCAACAATGCTGCCCCTGAGGCCGGGACTAAAGCAGCCCGCTCGATATAAAAGTTCAAGAATTGAAAAATAAAGGGGGAAATCGGGAAGGCGCCGCTCCTGGGGAGAGGCTTTGGGACCGAAAGGACCGCAAATCACCCTCGCGTCGATACTCTTTCCCTGTCAAATTGATATTCGAATGCGAGCCGGAGATGCTCCCCGGCTCGCGTTAAGGGGCCGTCAAATCTCCTTCTGCGGTTCTAGGATTTGACGACCGCGATATTTGCCTGACTTCAGGTCTATATGATGAGGGCGACGCAGTTCGCCCGATTCCTTGTCCTCGACATAGGCCGGCGCGACAAGCGCGTCAGCTGAACGGCGATTGCCGCGCTTCATGCGCGACACTTTTCTTTTAGGGACTGCCATCTTTTTAACTCCAGATCAAAAACGAACACACCCCCGGCCATTTGTCCGGACGGCGCCTTCTCCGGTTGAATGTCCTATCACGGCAGATATACATGCGGTTTTTCCGGTTGGCTAGTGTCCCGTCTGCGAATTGCCGCCCAACTTGCAGCGGGCTGGCGCCGCAATTTCGGAGACAAAGGGATGCTAGCAAAAATATGGATCTCGTATGCCCCGCGGGGGGAGCCTGCCCCATATGCCGCAGGAGTCAACAGCGCTTCCCGTGGATAAGGCGCACCAGCAATCGAGTGCGGCTTATCCAAGGAGAGTTTGCTTGTGCGCGAGCAGCTATCGAAGTGCGCGTTTGCCTCGGGTCATGCCAAAAGTTGTTTCCGCTTCCTCAGCGCGTCGACTCAGCCGTTTCCTCCCGCCATGCTCGCGCCAGTGATTCTGCTCGCTGCCGTTCAGCTGGCTTGAGGGACATAACAAGAAAGTCCAGCCTCAGGTCGCTTTCACCGGCCGCTCGCGCAAGAAGATGCCATTTGCATGCCTGGATGCGGTCCGCCGACACGCCGACCCCCGCGGAGTAGGCCCTGGCAAGACGATTTTGCGCAACGGGATTTCCGCGTTCCGCCGCTGTCCGTAAGAGCTTCACCGCTGAAGCCTCATCTTTCTTAACGCCTCGACCGTTCGCGAGCATGATCGCATATTCCACCTGCGCGTCCGCATTGCCTGCGTCCGCTGCTTTTGCAAGCAAGGCGACCGCTTTTGCGTCGTTTTTCGGCACGCCCTCGCCGGCGCGATAGAGGCTGGAGAGATCGTAGGCGGCTTGGGCGTTATCTTTCTCAGCGGCCTTTTCGAGCCAGAACGCCGCTTTTTGCATGTCTTGTGGACGCGCCCAGCCCTCGACGTAAGTTTGCGCCAGATTATAGGCGGCGAGCGCGTGCCCCTGCGCCGCGGCGGCTTCAAAAAAGTCGGCGGCCTTCCTCCCGTCCTTTTTGACCCCGCGGCCTTCCGCCAGCATAACGCCGAGGCGAAACTGCGCATGCATGTCGCCTGCCACAGCCCCTTTTGTGAACCATTCCGCGGCCTTCAAAAGATCCTGCTTTACGCCAAGACCTTGTTCATACATGTCGCCAATGAGCGTGTCCGCCTGGTGCTCTCCTCGCAGGGAGGCCTCGGTCGCCAGGCTCATGGCAAGCGCATAGTTTCCGGAATCGTAGGCCGCATAGGCCGGGTCATTGATAAACGTAGGCGCTTCGCTCGCCGACCACCCGCTTTTCGAAGGCGACGCCTGCATTTGAGCGGCCCAGGAGGGCGAGGCGCAGTTCATCGTCACGCCTGTCATCAGAGCTATCGCCAGGAAATGCCTTGGCCGAATCATCGTCCCTCTTGCGCCAGAGCCTAACTCTGGCTTTGCAAGCCGAACTCTGTTGCAAAAGTAAGGCTTTCTCCGGGGCGCTCCGTTTCCTTGAGGATAAGAAAATCTGCCCGGGCTTGTGCAAGAATGGTCCGATCAGGATAAATCTTGCCGCAATACAGCGCGCCGGGCACGCCGGTGATCTCGTCCCACCATGCGGACAATTCGGCGGCTTTGGTTAGATCATCGGGGGAAGATGCATCAAAGGCGACAAAATCTGCGCCGGCCTCCGCACTTTCCATCGCCGCGTGGCGGCTCAATCCACACGCCGCGCCAATAATCGATGAAGCGCCGAGTTCCGTGCGAACGTTGGAGACGCCGGAGCCCGGCGTCGAGAGATAAACGCCGCTTGCGGCCATCTCACGGGTTTTATGGACGGCGTCCATAAAGAGAACAGCAAGCTCGCAAGCTTGCGCATTAGCGAGCAGATTTGCCAACGCGCCAGTCGACGGACCTTGCAGAATCAGGGCGGCTGGTTTGAACGGCTTGATCAGTTCAATCAGCCTTTCCGCCCACTCCGCTTCCAGAGCGGGCGGAATCATGATTATGATCCCGCAAGGTTTCTCATTCATGGACTAAAGCAGCTTGGCGAGCGCAACGGCCGTATCAGACATGCGGCACGAAAATCCCCATTCATTATCGTACCAAGACAGAACGCGCACAAGGCGGTCGTTAACAATCTGCGTCTGCGACAAGTCGAAGTTCGAAGAGTGCGAATTGTGATTGAAGTCGATGGACACGAGCTTATCCTTCACTACGGAGAGGATGCCCTTCATGTCTTGCTCCGCGGCGCGCTCCATCGCCTTGTTGATCTCGGCGACGCTCGTTTCTCGGCCCGGAATGAAGCAAAGGTCGACGACCGACACATTGGGTGTCGGAACGCGAATGGCTGTGCCGTCGAGTTTGCCCGCAAGCTCAGGCAGCACAAGGCCGACCGCTTTCGCCGCGCCCGTCGTTGTTGGGATCATGGAAAGGGCCGCCGCTCTTGCGCGCCGCAAATCCTTGTGCGGAAGGTCGAGAATGCGCTGATCGTTGGTATAGGAGTGAATCGTCGTCATGTACCCTTGGGCCAAGCCACACAGATCGTTGATGACCTTGGCGACTGGCGCCAAGCAATTGGTCGTGCATGATGCGTTCGAAACCACCTCATGCTTCGGCTCGAGCTTGTCGTGATTGACGCCGTAAACGACCGTCAAATCTGCGCCCTTCGATGGCGCTGAGACGAGAACCTTCTTTCCGCCAGCCTTCAAGTGGGCGACGGCCTTTTCCTTGTCCGAAAAGATGCCGGTGCATTCCATCACGACATCGACGTCGAGATCGCGCCAGGGCAGCTTTGAAGGGTCGCGTTCGGCCAGAACCTTGATTGGACCGAAGCCGACATCGAAAGCGTCGCCGCTTACCTTGACTTCGCCGCGGAACGGTCCATGAACTGAATCGTACTTCAATAGATAAACGTTCGTATCCACGTCGCCTACGTCGTTAATGGCGACCACGGTTACGTCTTTTCGGTTGTTCTCAACAATAGCCCGGAGCACATTCCGGCCAATACGGCCAAAGCCGTTGATTGCTATCCTGACAGTCATTTAGTGTTTTCCGCTGGAAAGGACGTTTCGCGCCGTTTTCATTTTGCAAGGCGACCTTGACCGCATATGCCGCGAAACGCAAGAGGCAAGCTTTCTGCATGGCAGAATTGGGGCTTTCTTGCGGCTTGCTCTCGGGAAACAGGGGTGAGGCGTGATTGCATAAAGCTTACCGATATCGCTTCCTTAACAGGTAATTAAGAAGCCTTTCATTGCTTAAAGCAAAGCATATGTGGTGCTTATGCAGCACCACCATCGCCTTTACAATATAATTGCGCACAAAAGCCTATGTTAACCTTCCGGTTACGCGAATAATAAAGGATATATATGGCTCATTGCCGTTAACACTTCCTAAGGAAATACCATGCCTAGCCCATATCTTAACTATGCGCTTGCTGCTCTTTGCTTCGGGCTCTCTATCGCCTTTTTTCGCGTCAGCGAAGAAAATGATGTGCTTGCTCAGGCAAAAATTGTCGTCGAAATGAGGCTCGAAACAGCGGAAGCTGACGCGAAGGCTTTCCGCGAGAAATATTCTTCCGAAACAAAAGCGCGCGAGTTCGCCGAAGCAGCCCAGACCTTGGCGGAAACGTCTGAGCGCGCGGTTCGATCCCAACTCACGCATGAGACGAAAGCGCGTCTCGCGGCAGAGAAGAACCTCGAAGAGGCGGACAATGCGAAACATTCCATCGAAGCTGCTCTTTCCGACGCCCAGGAGCAGGTTCGTGCGCTGAATGCTAAGCTTACAGAAGCGAGCGCCGCAAAAGAGCAATCCGAGCAGAAGTCCGACGCGGCGGCGGCTGAAAAGGGCGAAGCCGCTTCGGCCGCGCCAAGGGAGCCTGCGGCGCCCGGCCCATCGTCCGCAGCTACGGCCGCCGAAAGCCAGGTAGCCGCCCAGGCGTCCATGGGAGGGAGCCAGAGGTCTTGGTGGTCCTTTTTCGGCTTCTTTTGAAAAAGCCCTCAGCCATAAGTGAAGTGTGCAGCATACGCTAAAATGATATGTGCCAACCGTTGGCGCTGTGAGTAAAGGAGCCTTTCGGGGCTCCTTTCTGCGTCGACCATTTTATGAAAGCGGATGTGCTCGTCACGAAATAGTGCTAGAGCGAGGACTTCCTATTTCGCCGCCCGGGGATTCCCATGCATTTCTGGTCTACAATTCTCGCCGTCGTCGCGACAATCGCCATAGTGACCCTCGCCGCGTTTTTCATCGTGGGGCCCGAACGGATTTGGGCTTTGTTCGGCCCTGCGGACCTTGGTCCTGTAAGCTTCGAAACTCTCAAGCGCAGGACGTCGCCGAACGATTCTCTGGCCTGCCCGCAAGACCTCTGCATCGCGAAGAGTGATATGACGCCGCCTGTTTTCGCCGTCAGCGCGCCAGAGCTTCAAAAGGCGTTTACAAAGGCGATCGCCTCCGAGCCGAGCGTGGAGCGCGTCGCCTTCGACGATAGCGGCTTTACCCAGCGCTATGTTCAACGCACCAAGATCATGCGCTTTCCCGACACAATAATCGTGCGCTTTATCGATCTCGGCGAGGGACGATCAACAATCGCCCTTTATAGCCGCTCACAGCTCGGAGAATCCGACTTCGGCGTGAACCGCGCTCGCATCGAACGATGGCTTGAAAAACTGCTAAAAGAAGCTCCGGCCGTGAGAACGGCCTGAGCGTAAGAATTATTTGAGGGCCAAACGCTCTTTCAATGCTTGCAGGCGCTCAAGCCTGTCCCATGCGGAAATGCGGCGTCCATCTTCTGGCGATTCGTCGAAGGCTTGCTGGGCCTGCGCGATTTCGTCGGTGAGGATGTCGCCGGTCAATTGGGCAAGAGGGATCGCGTACTCAGCTAGAACCACGGTCTGCTCAGGGCCGACATCGGCAAAGCCTCCGCACAGGAAATACTGCTCTTCGCCAGCCTTTGAACGCGTGGTCAAGATGCCGGGACGCAGCTTAATGATCATCAGCGCTCGGCCGGGCATGGCGGCAAGGTCGCCTTCCTGGCCGGGAAGCACAGCCTCCGACAGGTCGGCAGAGACGAGGGTCTGCTCTGGCGAAATAAGTTCAAAGTGAAATGTGTCGGCCATCTCAGCCCGCTCTCGGCTTAGGTTGTAGGGAAACCGATTTCAGAACCCGTGGCGATGATTACGCCACCGCCACGAGACCGAAAAGGTGAGGCTTACGCCGCTGCGGCAAGCTCCTCAGCCTTCTTGATCGCCTCGTCAATCGTGCCGACCATGTAGAAGGCTTGCTCCGGAAGGTGATCGTAATCGCCGTCGCACAACCCCTTGAAGCCTTTCACGGTATCCTTGACGTCAACCAGAACGCCCGACTTGCCGGTGAAGACCTCGGCCACATGGAAGGGCTGGGACAGGAACCGCTCGATCTTGCGGGCGCGAGCCACAATGCGTTTGTCCTCTTCAGAGAGCTCGTCCATGCCGAGGATCGCGATGATGTCCTGAAGCGCCTTGTAGCGTTGCAAAATCGATTGCACCCTGCGGGCCACCTGATAGTGCTCTTCGCCGACGATACGGGGCTCAAGCGCACGGCTCGTCGAGTCGAGCGGATCGACCGCAGGGTAGATGCCTTTTTCAGCGATCGAGCGAGATAGCACCGTCGTCGCATCCAAGTGAGCGAAGGACGTCGCCGGGGCAGGGTCGGTCAAGTCGTCGGCGGGCACGTAGATGGCCTGCACAGACGTAATCGATCCTTTTGACGTGGATGTAATGCGCTCCTGTAGTGTGCCCATGTCGGTGGCGAGCGTCGGCTGATAACCCACGGCTGACGGAATGCGCCCGAGCAGTGCGGACACTTCGGAGCCGGCCTGCGTGAAGCGGAAGATGTTGTCCACGAAGAACAGCACATCCTGCCCCTGATCGCGGAAATACTCCGCCACGGTCAAGCCGGTGAGGCCGACCCGGGCGCGCGCTCCGGGCGGCTCGTTCATCTGACCGAAGATCAGCGCACACTTGGAGCCCGCGCTCGACCCGTGCTCGTGGGGGTCCTTGTTCACGCCCGACTCGATCATCTCATGATAGAGGTCGTTGCCTTCGCGCGTGCGCTCGCCCACGCCTGCGAACACAGAATAGCCGCCGTGCGCCTTGGCGATGTTATTGATCAACTCCTGGATCAGCACGGTTTTTCCCACGCCTGCGCCGCCGAACAGGCCGACCTTGCCGCCCTTGGAGTAAGGCGCAAGAAGGTCTACGACCTTGATGCCCGTGACCAGCACTTCAACCTCAGTAGATTGCTCGACGAAGGAAGGAGCGAGAGCGTGGATCGGGCGACGTTGATTCGACTTAACCGGGCCGGCCTCGTCGATTGGCTCGCCGATGACGTTCATGATTCGGCCCAGCGTCTCATCGCCTACAGGTACGGCGATAGAGTCGCCCGTATCGGTCACTTCCTGGCCGCGCACCAGCCCCTCGGTGGAATCCATGGCGATGGTGCGTACGGTGTTTTCGCCGAGATGCTGTGCCACTTCCAGGACGAGGCGGTTGCCGTGATTCTGCGTCTCCAGCGCATTCAGGATTGCAGGAAGCGGCCCATCGAACTGCACGTCCACAACCGCGCCCGTAACCTGCCTTACCCGGCCAACTCGTCTATCGCTCATCTTTTTCTTCCCCAAAACCGGTCATGTCCGTTCAACGGCGGTGCTCCCGCTGCCTCCCCTATCATGGCGGGGAGGCCCCGCTTTAGATCGCTTCCGCTCCCGATATAATTTCGATCAACTCTTTGGTGATCATTGCCTGCCGCGCACGGTTATATTCGAGTGTATAGCGATCGACCATGTCGCCCGCATTGCGCGTCGCGTTGTCCATCGCCGTCATCTGCGATGCGTAGAAGCCGGCATTATTTTCCAGAAGCGCGCTGAAAATCTTCGTCGCGAGATTACGCGGCAAGAGGTCCAGCAGAATTTCCGCCTCATCCGGCTCGAACTCGTAGTTGGCTTCCGTCGGAGGCAACTCAACCGGAATCAACTGTGTCGATTGCGGCTTCTGGGTAATAATGTTCTGGAATTTCGAGAAGAAGAGCGTCGCTACGTCGAACTCGCCCTGCTCGAACCGCTTGAGGATGCGCTGAGAAATGTCGAGCGCGTTGACATAGCCGAGCTGCCGGACATTTCGCAGATTGACATGCTCGATCATGATCTTTTCGTAGTCGCGGCGAAGCTGGTCAGCTCCTTTCCGGCCGACAGTCATGATCTTTACGGTTTTGCCCTCGGCCTGCAGGCGGCGAATGTGATCGCGAGCAAGCCGGACGATGCTCGAGTTAAACGCGCCCGCGAGCCCCCGCTCGCCAGTCGCGACGACGACAAGATGTGTCGCATCGCTGCCAGTGCCGGTCATAAGCTTGGCAATTGCGCTCGGCGGCATCAGGCGTCCGCCGAAGCGTTCCAATACGGTCTGGAGCCGCTTGGCGTAGGGCCGTGCGGCTTCCGCTTGATCCTGCGCGCGGCGAAGCTTCGCGGCGGCCACCATCTGCATGGCCTTCGTGATTTTCCGCGTCGCCTTGACCGACGCAATGCGGCCTCTGAGTTCCTTCAGGCTCGACATGTTGCTCTCCGCAGCCTGGGGTTACGCCGCAAAGCGTTTGGAGAATGTCGTGAGGATGTCCTTAAGCTTCTGCTCGATGTCGGGGGTGATCTGCTTCGATGTGCGGATGGCGTCGAGCACGTCCTTATGCTCATTGCGCATCAGCGTCAGGAACTCGCGCTCGAATTCGTTCACCGCGGAAACCGGGATCGGGTCGAGGAAGCCGCGCGTGCCGGAGAAGATAACCACGACCTGCTCCTCAACCTTGAGCGGCGAGAATTGCGGCTGCTTCAGGAGTTCTGTCAGACGGGAACCGCGAGCCAGAAGCCGCTGGGTCGCTGCGTCGAGGTCGGAGCCGAACTGAGCAAAGGCCGCCATCTCGCGATACTGCGCCAGTTCTCCCTTGATGGCGCCCGCCACCTGCTTCATGGCCTTCACCTGAGCGGCGGAGCCCACGCGCGACACCGAGATGCCGACGTTCACCGCCGGCCGGATGCCCTGATAAAACAGGTCGGTCTCAAGGAAGATCTGCCCGTCCGTGATCGAGATCACGTTCGTTGGAATGTAGGCGGACACGTCGTTCGCCTGCGTCTCCACCACGGGCAACGCCGTCAACGAACCTGAGCCGTGATCCTTGTTCAATTTCGCGGCGCGCTCAAGAAGACGGGAATGCAAATAGAACACGTCGCCGGGATAGGCTTCGCGTCCTGGCGGGCGGCGAAGGAGGAGCGACATCTGGCGATAGGCCACAGCCTGCTTCGAAAGATCATCATAGATGATCAAAGCGTGCATGCCGTTGTCGCGGAAATATTCTCCCATAGTGCAGCCCGTATAAGGCGCGATGAACTGCAAGGGGGCCGGTTCCGAAGCGGTGGCTGCGACGACGATGGAATATTCGAGCGCGCCGTTTTCTTCTAAAACCTTTACGAATTGCGCGACCGTCGAGCGTTTCTGGCCCACAGCCACGTAAATGCAATAAAGTTTCTGGCTTTCGTCACCCGTGGCATTGACCGATTTCTGGTTCAGGATCGTGTCGAGCGCAACCGCCGTCTTACCAGTCTGCCGGTCGCCGATGATCAACTCGCGCTGCCCACGGCCAATGGGGATCAGAGCGTCAATCGCCTTGATGCCGGTCTGCATCGGCTCCTTCACGCTCTCGCGGGGAAGGATGCCCGGCGCCTTTACGTCGACACGGCGCTTTTCTGTGAATTGAATGGGACCTTTGCCGTCAATCGGATTGCCGAGGCCGTCCACAACGCGGCCGAGAAGTCCTTTACCAACGGGAACTTCCACGATGGCGCCGGTCCGTTTGACGGTGTCGCCCTCTTTAATATACCTGTCGTCGCCGAAGATAACGACACCGACATTATCGGCCTCAAGGTTCAGGGCCATTCCCTGGACGCTGCCTGGGAATTCGACCATCTCGCCGGCTTGTACATTGTCGAGACCGTAAACACGCGCGATGCCGTCACCCACCGACAGCACCTGTCCAATCTCGGAGACTTCTGCTTCCTGTCCGAAATTCTTGATCTGCTCGCGCAAAATCGAGGAGATTTCGGACGGACGGATTTCCATAAGCTCCATCAGCTGGCCTCTTTCATAACCTTTTCGAGGTTCTTGAGTTTTGTACGTAAGGAAGTATCGATCATCTGGCTGCCGACACGGACCACAAGCCCTCCAAGCAACTTGGGATCGACCGTTGCAGTCAACCGCGGCGTCTTGCCGAGTTTCTGCCGAAGCGTGTCCGTCAAGTTCTGCGCCTGAGCGCCCGTCAGAGGCACGGCGGAAATGACCTCGGCTTCAATCTCGCCGCGCGCCTTCGCGCAAAGAGACTTGTAGGTCTTAATAACGCTTTCAGCCGCGAAAAGCCGCCTGTTCTTCGCCAGCACGAGGAGAAAGTCACGCGCCAGCCCTGCAATGCCAATCGATTTCAGGATGGCGGAAAGCCCCTGTTCCTGCTCCGCCGCAGAAAACACCGGGCTCATAACGAAACGGCGCAAATCTTCGCTATCGCGCAATGCGCCCACAAGTTTGTCGAGCGCATGTTCTACATCGTCCACGGAATTGCTATCGCGGGCGAGGTCGAACAAAGCGCCTGCGTAACGTTCCGCCACTGCCGATTTGGGGCTGCCGCTAGCCAAAACGTTCTCTCCAACAGTCAAAAAGCCGCCGGAACGCGGGAGCGTTATAGCGAGCTTCATACCAAGCTTCCAATGTCCGGAGTCAAGCCCGGCTTATGCCTGGAGCGCTTCTAGCATAGTCCCTTGTTGCAATGCAACCCGCTGCGGCGATTCGGAACTCGTTATTCTCGCTTGTTAGCCCAATTGCTTAAGGGATAAGCAGAGCGCTAAATTCTTGGAGAACCTCGCGGTAGGCGTCGCGTTTGAAGCCCACGATTTCGCGGAGCACCTCGCTTGCCGTAGCCCAGCGCCACGCGTCAAATTCGGGCTTGTGACCTTCCAGAGCGAGATTGATTTCCTGCTCATCGCCCGTAAACCGCATAGCGAACCACTTTTGCTCCTGGCCACGGAATTTCCCTTTCATCGCCTTGCCTACGACTTCGGGAGGTAGATTATATCGTATCCAGGCCTTCGATTCGGCGATCACGCTCGCGCTTGAGACGCCGGTCTCTTCGTGAAGTTCGCGAAAGGCGGCCACTTTGGGCTCTTCCCCTTTGTCAATGCCGCCCTGCGGCATTTGCCACCGCAGTTGGAATTCCTCGGAAACGAAATCCACGCAGCGCCGGCCAATCCAGATGAGCCCCTCGGCGTTAAGGAGAACGATGCCGACGCAGGGGCGGTATGGAAGCGTGTTGGGATCTGTGAAGGACATTGTGAATCCAGCTTTGTAAAATGGCTATCGTTGACGTCTGCGCTGAGCTTAGAGATCGAGCGCGGGCGCTAGGGCGGCTGTCTTACTGATCGGCTATCTCCGAAGCTGCGCCTCGGATGCAGCGCCGGTGCGTTCGCCAAACTCCACCGGCGCCCGGTCCGACGCAGGCGGGACTTTGCCCGTCTCTGCGCGTCCATCTTGGGCTGGAGGGGAGTCCTCCTCGCCAGTGCTCCAAGATTTGAGGGCGGGCGCGACAAAGGGCTTCGGCATCTGACGGGCGTCGATCGGCAGAACGAATTTAAGATCGTATTCGTGGCCTGGGTCGGAAGCGGCGAAATAAACGAGCACGGCGCCGAAGATGGAGAAAAATAGCCCCGCGACAATCAGAAGCGCTTTCATCATTTCACTCCGTCGAGCCTAGTGCGCCGCGTGGGGAAAATCCCGCCTCAATTCGCAGCAAGTTCGCACGGGATTTCCCCGGGGCAGGCGTACTAGCAAACTATTAAATCTCGTCGCCCGCGAGCTCGGGGCGCCAACTTGCCGCGGGCTGTACCGGCCAAAGAAAAAGGCCCATGTCCTGCGACATGAGCCCGTTATAGAGAGATGACGCGCAGTGCGAAAGTCTAATTTGGCACTTCCGCTGATTGAGCCTGGTCTGGCGCCGCCGCATTTTCCAGCTTCTTCGTTGTCTCGATCTTCTTTCCATGAAGGAGATCGATAGCCGCTTTGAGCTGAACGTCCTTTTCTTTCTCCTTTGGAACGTAGGAGATGCTGCCCTTCGCCTCGGGGGCGCTGTCGTTCTTGAGATGGCCGCGCAGGCTTGCTTCGCCCTTTGGCGTGAAGGCCGACATCTGCGCTTTCAAGTCATCCGGCAATTCCGGCTCAACCATATAGTCCGGCCCGATGCCCGTAGCCTGGATCGATCGGCCCGAGGGCGTGTAATAACGGGCGGTGGTGAGGCGAAGGCCGCCATTGGCTCCGAGAGGGATCATGGTCTGAACAGAGCCCTTGCCGAAGGACCGCGTTCCAACCACTTCCGCGCGCTTGTGATCCTGAAGCGCTCCTGCAACGATCTCTGAGGCCGAAGCTGAGCCGCCATTGATGAGCACGACAAGCTGCTTGCCATCGGTGATGTCGCCCGGCTTGGCGTTGGCGCGGCTGCTCTCGCTCGCATTGCGGCCCTTGGTCAGAACGATGGCCCCTTTGTCGAGGAAAGCATCCGAGACGGCGATCGCCTGATCGAGAAGACCGCCAGGATTGTTCCTCAGGTCGATCACATACCCCTTGAGCTTGGGACCAATAGTCTTCTTGAGGTCATCAACTGCCTGCTTCATGTAATCATAGGTGTGTTCGCTCTGGAAGGTTTTGATCTTGATCCAGCCCACATCGTCCTCGGCGCTATACTTCACCGGGTTGATCCGGACGATATCGCGCACGACTTTGGTTTGGATCGGCGCCGCCACGCCTTTGCGAAGGATCGTCAGCATGATCGGCGAATCCACTGGCCCACGCATCTTTTCGACGGCCTCGTTCAGCGTCAGTCCTTGGATCGACTCGCCATCGAGATGGGTGATGTAATCGCCAGCCATAACGCCCGCCCTGTCGGCCGGGGTATTGTCGATCGGCGAGATCACCTTGACGACGCCGTCTTCCATAGTGACTTCGATGCCGAGCCCGCCAAACTCGCCGCGGGTCTGGACCTGCATGTCTTGGAATTCTTTCGGGGTGAGATAGCTCGAGTGCGGATCGAGACCCTGCAGCATGCCGTTGATCGCATTTTCGATCAGCTTGGTGTCGTCGGGCTTTTCGACATATTCCGCCCGAACGCGCTCCAAGACCTCTCCAAAGAGATCAAGTTGCTTGTAGATCTCTGCATTCGCCGCAACGGCCTGATCCCGGCGAGTCGATTGCAGTATGAATATGCTGGCTGTGCACACCAGCATGATGAGGAATGCGCCGAGCGCGAGTTCCGATTTGCGCATGTATCTCTCTAACCTTTTCCTTCCGAAGACCACCACGGCTCGGGATCAATCGACTGCTGATCTCTACGGAATTCAACGTAGAGAGTGGGGCGTTTGGGCGGCCCTTCGCCAGTATGGGTCGCCGCGCCCATGGCTGCAATAGGCTCGCCGGCAAGAACATATTGACCTTGTTGTGCGTCGATCCGGTCCATGCCTGCTATAACAACATGATACCCCCCGCCGGGATTGATAATCAAGAGTTGACCATAGGACCGGAAAGGGCCGGCATACAAAATAACGCCATCGCAGGGAGAAATAACTTGCGCGTCTTCCCGCGCCTCAAGTTGAATGCCCTTTGACGGCGCTCCATGCTGATCCGATTGGCCGAATCTGACCAAACTCTTCCCCTGGACAGGTAAAGGCAAAAGTCCTTGAGAATTTGCAAACGGAATGGCCGGCTGCATGCGACTTGGCGCAAGCATGGCGATTTTTCCGGCGTCAGGCGAGACTTCGACCCCTTTGTCAGCTTCTCCTTTTGAGACGGCGACCGGTTTCTTCGCCGCCTCGGCATCGAGCGCAGGGAGCATCTCCTCAAGGCTCTTTATGCCGGCCATATTGATTTTCGAGGCGCTTTTAAGGTTCTGAAAACGGGCAGCGTTTGCTTCGAGATGATTGCGGTTCTCACCAAGGAGCAACTCGATCTGGGACTTGAGGCGGATGTTCTGCGTTTGCTCGGCCTTGCGGCGATGCTCTTGAAGCTCGGCCGTCTTCTGAGCCGTCTCCAGCGTATTGACTTCGTCCGACAATTGCGTAGCGAGCTTTTCGATGTCGCCGTAGAAGGTCGCCAACACCATGCCGCTGCGGACCATTTTCAAGGCGTCGCTCGCATGCGTGATGAGCAGCGGAGGGGGCTCGCGGCTCATGCCTTGCAGAAGCCCGAACAGCGTGGACATCTGCACGCTCTTTTCTTCGAGCTTCTCGCGTTGCGCCTTCACCTTGGCGCGCGTCGCCGCCAGTTCGACTTCGATTTCCGTCAGCCGTTTTTCTGACTGGCGAAGAGCGCGGGCCGCTTCGATGCGCCGGGCCTGCATCCTGGCGCGGTTTGAGGCGAGCACAGCCTTGTCTTTCGAAAGTTCCTGCTGCTGGACCTGGATCTGCTCGAGCCTCAACTTTCGCCGGATATAAAGCTCTCGGGCCTGTTCGACATCCATCTTCGCTTCCGCCGAACCTTCCTTGCCCGAGCGGCGTTTGGGATTGATGCGATTTTGCACGCCTCTGTCGTGCCGGTGAGTTCGTCCCGACAACTCGTCCTGGCGAGCGCGGACGACTTTCGAAGCAGAGTCCTCCGCCTTGCTGGCCGTATTGATCATGCCAGCCGCAAGCAGAAGGCTCCCCAAAGCACCAAAGAAGCGCAAGCGCCGTAAGAACAAGCTCCTTGTTTTCATTCTTTCAACGTGTCACAGCCGCTCAGAGAGTTGAAAAACGGAAAGCTTCCGCATCCCCCAACTGGATCTGGCCGACCTTTGGTCGAGACGCCGCCTGCAATCTCCGCAAGCTTCATGCCAAAGTCGGGGGTGAGGAAAGCCTCTTTCAGGCACGATATCTTTTAGACGAATCGATGACTAAAACACTCCCATGAGGATCTTTTCGCAAACTTATCGGTTTGCCCGCTTCTCAAGCGATCGTGAGGCTGCTTCGATAGATTTTACCGACGCGACCGGGTAAAACGCAACGGCAGGTCCGCATCATTTTGAGCCCACCAGGAGACGATCATTATGGCTATTGCCCCAGGAAGCCAGCTGCCGCATGCGAAGTTCAAAGTTATGTCAGAGACCGGACCGTCCGACATTTCGACCGATGACCTTTTTAAAGGCAAAAAGGTCGTTCTTTTCGCAGTGCCCGGCGCTTTCACGCCGACGTGCAGCAATATGCATCTACCGGGTTTTTTGCAGCACGCGGCCGATTTCAAAGCGAAGGGCGTGGATGTTATCGCATGCACGTCCGTGAACGATGTTTTCGTCATGGACGCCTGGTCGAAGGCGAGCGGCGCGAAAGGGGCGATCATGTTCCTCGCCGATGGCAACGGTGATTTCGCCAAGGCGGTCGGGCTTGACCTGGATGGCGCTCCGATCGGGTTTGGCGTCCGGTCGAAACGCTACGCCATGTTGCTCGACGACGGCGTTGTGAAAGCCTTGCATGTCGAGGATGCTCCGGGTACGGCGATCGAGAGCAGCGCCGAGCGGCTTCTGCAAGATTTATAGAGCCTCGCCGGGCGCAGCGGCGGCGTCAAAGCCGCCGCAGTTCAGGATGTTCCCTGCTCGTCGATGCCTTTCTGGGCGAGCCTATCGGCCCTTTCGTTCCCTGGATTGCCGGCATGGCCGCGAACCCAATGCCACGTTACCTGATGGCGCTGGCGTGCTAGATCCAGGCGCTGCCAAAGGTCGGCATTCTTTACAGGCGTGTTCTGAGCGGTCTTCCAGCGCCTCGCCTTCCAGCCCGCAATCCATTCGGTGATACCGTTCCGCACATATTGGGAGTCGGTGTAGAGGTCGACAGGGCAGCCCCGCTTCAACGTTTCGAGCGCGGAAATCGCCGCCATCAGTTCCATGCGATTGTTGGTCGTGAGCGGCTCCCCGCCATAAATCTCGCGCTCGCGTCCTTTGTAGATCAGAAGCGCTCCCCAGCCGCCGGGTCCCGGATTGCCCTTACAGCCGCCGTCGGTGTAGATCGTAACCGCGCTTTCCGGTCCTTTGTCGGCGTTGTCAGACGCCATAGGCGCGAGGCGTCTCAACGCCCTGATGGAAGGTGAGTTTTCGCCAGTACTCCATAGGATCCTTGCGTTTCACGAAGGCGGTGTCGGGCGTATTGTACCAATCGTAGAGGCGTGTCAGGAAAAAGCGGACGGCCGCGCCGCGCGCGAGCACCGGCAATGCTGAAATCTCCTCCGGCTCAAGCTGGCGAACGGAATTATAGCCGTTGAAGAGCGCCTTCGCCTTCGTCACGTTGAAAGCGCCGTCGAGTTCGAAACACCAAGCGTTCATACAGATCGCAAGATCGTAAGAAAACAGATCGTTGCAAGCGAAATAAAAGTCGATCACGCCGGAAAGGGCGTCATCCAGGAACAGCACATTGTCGGGGAAGAGGTCCGCGTGTATGACGCCGCGCGGCAGGTCTTCGGGCCACATCCTGGACAGCGCTTCAAGGGCTTGCGCCAGTTGCGCGGACATGCCCGGAGCGATCTTGTCCGCGACGCCGCCGACGGAGGCGAACAGCTTGGCCCATCCGGCGAGAGAAAGCGCGTTTTCGCGCGTCAAAGGGAAGGCCGAGCCTGCATCATGCAGCCGCGCCAGCGCCGCGCCGACCTCACCACAGTACGCCGGTTTCGGCTTTTGCAAGGAAACTCCCGGCAGGAATGTGACGATGGCCGCGGGCTTGCCCGCAAGCGTCTGGAGGACGTGGCCCTCGCGGTCGTGGACAGGCGTGGGGCAGCTGACGCCGCCTTGCGCGAGATGCTCCATCAGGCCGAGAAAAAAGGGAAGGTCTCCCGCCGAAACGCGCTTCTCGTAGAGGGTGAGAATGAACCGCCCGTCGCCAGTTTCAAGAAAGTAGTTGCTGTTCTCTACGCCTTCCGCAATCCCCTTGAAGGCGGTGAGGGGACCAATATCGTAACCATCAAGGAGCGTATACAGCTCCTCGGCTGTGACTTCGGTGTAAACCGCCATGCGCCGGGAGCTTTACTGCGCCGCAGCTTGTTGGAGCGCCCGCGGAATTTTGAAAATAACGTCCTCGGTGGCGGTCCGGACGATCTCGACGGTCACGTCGTAGCGCGCCTTGAACTGCTCGATGATTTCGTCCACGAGGATTTCAGGAGCGGATGCGCCCGCGGTCAGCCCTAATGTCTTGATGTGATGCAGGTTGTCCCAGGGAATTTCCGAAGCCTTTTGCACAAGCATCGCCTTCGGACAGCCGGACCGGAAAGCCACTTCGACAAGGCGCTTGGAGTTGGAGCTGTTCGGCGCGCCGACGACAAGAATGGCGTCGCACCTGTCTGCTATCGCCTTCACTGCGCGCTGGCGGTTCGTCGTTGCGTAGCAGATGTCGTCCTTGTGAGGTCCCTGGATGAGAGGAAATCGCTGTTTCAGCGCTTTCACCATTTCGATGGTGTCGTCGATCGACAGCGTCGTCTGCGTGATGTAGGCGAGCTTGGAAGGATCGTGCGGCGTGAAGGTCGCCACATCCTTCACTTTTTCGATGAGCGTAACAGCGCCCTCGGGAAGCTGGCCCAGAGTGCCGATGACTTCCGGGTGCCCGGAATGACCGATCAGGATGATTTCAAGCCCGGCTTCGTAATGACGTTCCGCCTCGACATGAACCTTTGATACGAGCGGACAAGTCGCGTCGAGATAAAAGAACCTGCGTTTCGCCGCTTCTTCCGGAACCGACTTCGGAACCCCGTGCGCCGAGAAGATGACCGGAGCGTCTGTATTCGGGACTTCGCTCAACTCTTCGACGAAGACCGCTCCTTTTTCTTCCAGGCTTTCCACCACTGTACGATTGTGGACAATTTCATGCCGGACGTATACGGGAGCCCCGAATTTCTCAATCGCCATCTCCACGATCTGGATCGCCCGGTCGACGCCTGCACAAAATCCCCTTGGGGCGGCGAGCAACACATCGAGGTGCGGTTTTGTCGTCATAGAGCTCATCCCCAAGACTAGGCAATCGCAAAAGGCGTGCGGAACTTTGCAAAATGGTCAAATTTGGTAGGAAATGGGGGCATCCAGGCTTGCGGCCCTTTCTCCGGCTGGCTAGGGTCCCCGAGAGGTTCTATCCGAGGCCTTCTTGTAGCAATAATGGGCGCGTTGAACCATAAAAAAGCAACGCTACTCAAAGTCGCGGCGGCTTTGAAAGCGTCGAAATCTTGGGTTTCGAAAATGAAGAGGCGAATGAAGGGGTTGTCGCCGGCGGCCCTTAAACTGCTGAGCTTCGGTTGTCTTGCGGCGGCGGCGAGCGGTTGCGCGGGGTCTTCAGGCGGCGGGAGGCCTGAGGTTTCGTATGTCCCGATCATCACTGAGGAAAACATGCTGACCGCGGCGCGGGCGAATTCGGACAGCCCGATCGAGGCGGCGCCGTCGGCCGGCTGTCCGCCGGTTCAGGTCGAAGGCGGCCAGCGCAACGTCACAATCTATGAGGGCAATCGCGTCGGCGATGCGGCTTCGATAATCCATCGGGCGGAAATCACCAAGACGGCGCGCGAATGCCGGGCGACCCCGAGCGTGGTCCAGGTCAAGTTCGGGATGGCGGGACGCGTTCTCCTCGGGCCGAAGGGTAAGCCCGGTTCTGTCACCTTGCCGGCCACGATGCAGGTTTTCGATAAGGCCGGGAACAAGGTGAAGTCCGATCCCGTCGCTGTCACCGTCACCATCACACGGGAAAATCCGCTCTCTTATTTCTCCATTGTGCGCGATGTGACCATTCCGGTGAAGGAGGGCGTCACGGCCCAGGATTACATCATCTCCATCGCCTTCGACAAAAAGGCCGGCGCAGCTTAAGGGCGTGCGGGGGAGAAAGGCGACCGGCGGCTCCCGCTTGGCGGCGCAGCAGCTTTTTGTGTGCGCACTGCAAAAAAGGGCACTGAGAAATATGGGGGGAGCAACGGGGCTGGTTGTTGGGTGACCGGGTTGTCCCGATCACCTTTCGGGCCTCACGCCCGCATTTCGGTCAGGTCAAGCGGCCTTGGCGGCGCGCTCCTCTGTTTCCATGGCCCTCAAATACAGATCGAGCAGAGTTTCGCGCTCGTCGCGCTCGTCCTTATCCTCTTTCCTCATCTTGATGATTTCCTTGAGGATTTTTATATCAAAACCCTCAGACTTCGCCTCTGCGAAGACTTCCTTTTTCTGCTCGCTCAACTCCTGCAATTCAGTGTCCAAGTTCTCGATCCGCTCCACGAAAGAACGAATCCGTCCGCCGGGAATGCTGGTGTCTGACATGGCGCCTCTTTGCTAAATAAGGTCGTTACGGTAAACGCAAACAATTAAACGCAGCGTTAATGAAGGAAGCTCGCGGTGCTGTCGCAGCTCCCGCGAATCGTCTGCTATGAGATTCGGGAGCAAGCATGGCCGAGCGAGCATTTTTCGAGAACCGCCTCTTCCTGCTTTCAGCCTCCTTCGCGGAAATTAAGCTCTCTTGTGTTGTCAAGCCGCGGCGCCGGCTCCAGCCATGTTGGCGTCATAAAGGGCTGTTTCCCTTTCATGGCATGGTCAGTTGTAAAGCTGGCGCAGAGTGTGCGGCTGCGGCGGCGTTGCGTACAAGCACAGATCGAAGTGTTCGCGCGGTCCTGGCGACTCTAATCGCCTTGGCGGCATTGCTTGTATGCGCCGCGCTGCCGGGAGCGGCGCAGGCGCAACGTGGCGACGTCATCGGCCAGATCCGCGTGACGGGCAATCAGCGCATCGAAGCCGAAACCGTCAAACATTCCCTGACGTTCAAGGCCGGGCAGCGCTACGACGCCCAAAAGGCGGACGAAAGCGTGAAGGCGCTGTTTGCGACCGGACTGTTCCGCGATGTCCACATCCGGCGCGAAGGCGCCGCCGTCGTCGTCGAGGTCGCCGAAGCTCTGCTCATTCGCAACGCAGCCTTCGAGGGCGCGAAGGACGTCTCCTCGGAGACGCTTGCGAAAGAGGCGCAGCTCAAGGCGTCTGGGCTTTACACAGCGGCGCGCGCGCAAGGCGATGTCCAGAGGATTCTCGAAGTCTATCGCCGGCAGGGTTATTACGGGGCGCAGGTCGAAGCGAAAATTATCGCGCTCGACCACAATCGCGTGGACCTCGTTTATGAAATTCGCGAAGGCGCGCAGACCAAGGTCGTCGGCATAAACTTAATCGGCAACAAGTCCGTCAGCGACGCGGAACTCAGGGGCGCGATCACGACGACGGAATTGGGGCTGCTCGACTTCCTGAAGCCGACTTCGATTTACGATCCCGACCGGCTCAATCTCGACCGCGAGCTTCTTCGGCGCTTTTACCTGCGAAACGGGTTCGCCGATATGCGCGTCGTCTCCGCGGGCGCGGACGCAGACCAGGACAAGAAGGGCTTCTTCCTCACCTTCGTCATGGACGAAGGGCCGCGCTACACGTTTGGAAACATCGACGTCGAACTGACGATCAAATCGCTAAACGCCCAGGCGTTGCGCAAGCACGTGCTTGGTAATACGGGAGACATCTACAACGCGGATCTCGTTGAAAAGAGCGTCGAGGCGCTGACGGCGGCAGCGGCCGAGCAGGGCGAGCCCTTCCGGCAGATACGGCCGAGGATCGAGCGCGACCCGAAAACGCGCACGGTTTCCGTCGTATATGTCGTCGAGCATGGTCCGCGCGAATATATCGAGCGGATCGACGTCATCGGCAATCACGTCACGAAGGACGAGGTCATCCGCCGCGAGTTTCGGATTGCCGAGGGCGACGCCTATAACAAGGCGATGGTCGAGCGAGCGAAGCAGCGCGTTATGAAAACCGGCTTCTTCAAGAGCGTGAAGATCGAAAAGGAGAAGGGGTCAACGCTGGATCGCACGGTTTTGACCGTGAAGGTGGAGGAAGCGCAGACGGGCGAATTTTCCTTCGCCGCGGGCTACTCGACCGCGGCAGGCATCATCGGCGACGTGACCTATACCGAGCGCAATCTGATGGGGACAGGCCAGTATCTTCAGGTGAAGCTCGAAGGAAGCATCTCGGGGACGGAAGGTTTGATGGTCAGCTGGACTGAACCCCGCTTTCTCGACCACAACCTGTCCTTCGGCGTGGACGCCTTCATCAAAAATGCCGACTACACCGCGGCCACGGGCTACACGATTGCGGGCTACGAGGATTTCAGGGTGGGCGGCGGCCTTCGCTTCGGCGTCCCCGTCACGGCCGAGTTTTCCGTCGGCTTCAACTACACCCTGATGCTCGACGATGTGTACAATCTCGATCCGAACGCCTCGCTCGCCGTAAAGCAGATCGCCGGCGAGGCCGTCATCTCCTCGGTCGGCTACAACCTGATCTACGACACCCGAGACAACAAGAAAAAGCCGACGCGCGGTTTCTATTTCAAGGGAGTTCAGGACTTTGCCGGAGCGGGCGGAGACGTCAACTATATCCGCTCTACCGCCGAAATGCGCGCCTACTACCCTGCCTCCGACGAGATAACGCTCGCGGCGCGCACGCAAGGCGGCACGATCATGGGCTGGGGCGGCCAGGGCGTTCGCGTTGTGGACGCCTTCTATAAAGGCGGCGAAACCATCCCAGGCTTTGCGCCCGCAGGGCTCGGTCCGCGCGACGCAACAACCGGCGATGCGCTGGGGGCCACGACCTTCTATTCGGCGACGACGGAGTTGCGTTACCCGCTGCCCTTCGTGCCGCAGGACCTCGGCCTCAGCGGCGCCATCTTCACGGCCGCGGGCAGCGCTTTCGGCACGGACGCGCAAAAGTTCGCTACCGCCTATGCGGCCAAGCACGGCGCCGCGAACACCCTTGTCATCTCCGATTCCTCGACGCTGCGCTCCTCCGTCGGCGCGAGCCTCATCTGGGATTCGCCCGTCGGGCCTTTGCGCGCCGACTACTCCTATGTGCTGAGCAAGGCCGCCTCCGACAAAGCGCAGGCGTTCGGCTTCGGCTACAGCGGCTGGTGATCGCAGGGTCATGATCGACTGAGCGCCAATGAGGGGATCGGGACAACCGCGCCTTGAGGCGCGGTTTCTGGGCGAAGCCGTCATCCGCCGCGCGAGCTGCACGCGTACTGGGCGGGAAGGCCGGTGGAGCGAAAGCAGGAGCTATCCCAATCGCGCAGCGTGTTGTAATCCAGATCGTAGTTGTAGGGCTCGCTTTGAGGCGGATGCGGCCGTTTAGGATGCGGCGGCCGTTTGGGATACGGCTTGGCGCCCGAGGAGGTTATGGAGCTTGCCACAAGCAGTATGGCGGCTAAAAACGTCAAGATAGATTTATGATGAACAAGAGACATCGTGATCTCCTCAAGTTGCGAAGTCGATGCATTCGAACTTCTGTAACAGAGTGGACCGGATGTTCTTCGTGATTATTCCCTCTATTATAGATCACGTATCATTGAAGAACTCTTCTTCTCAACCGGATGCGCCGACTTCCGAAGCCGTTGACGAGCGGCCGTTCGCCGCAAGCGGGTTTCGGCGATTTCGGGTTGGCCAATGGCCGGTGCGGGGGCCTGTTTTACGAAACAAACCCAATTTTGGCGAATAATTAACCAGCGGCCGGCTCGCGCCGATCGGCTCGGGCTGGCGCCAACTCTTCCTCCACTCATCATCGGCGCCCTCGAAGTGCACACAAACCAAATCTCAGTCGCCGGCAGTAAAATCTCTTCGCTAAGGCAGACTTTCTTCGAGTGCGCGCTGGAAATCACGCAGTTCGTTAGGATTGAGATCGGAAACCGCCGCGTAGGAGAATTCGCCTCGAGTCCAGCTCAGGAGGTGATAACCCTCGGCGCTTTCCGGAACGGCTTTCAACTTGCTCGCAGGCCAGACGAAAAGATTGATTACATGGCCTCGGCGCTTATAGACGATCGCGGCCACGACCCGGCCCCCGACATAGTCGAGACGGCCCCCGATCAGCGAAAAATCTTGCTTCGAGAGGTCCACGACCGGAGGCGCGAAGTTGAGCTTTCCCAGAAACCAGGGTTTGACCGTGTGCTGATCGGTCGAAGGAACATCGGTCAAATGGGAAGCGAGCATGGACCTGACATGCGCTGATATAAACTCCTCGTCGAGGCTCGTCGCCGGATTCTGGCTGGAGACGAAGAGCAGAAGACTTGCGGCGAGCGCCGCGGCAGAGAACGCCATCCCCGCTTGCGGCAGCCAGGAGCGCCATGGCGCGGTTCGACGTTGGCGTTCTGGTTGCAAGCCCGATCTGGCCCGCTCCGCTTGAGCCTCCTTTGCGGCGATGTCGCGCATGATGCGGCTTCTCAAGGCGGGTGGCGCATGGAGGCGCAAACTCTCATTTCTAAACAGCGCCTTTTGGCGAACAATGTCGTCATAGGCGGTTGCGCAGCCGCTGCAGCCCTTGAGATGGTCCTCAACGAGCAAGGCATTTGCGGCGTCGAGCTCGCCATCAGCAAGGCCATGCAGAAGGAGCTCTCGCTCTGGGCAAGGCTTGGGCAGAGCGCTCATCATGAAGTCTCCTTCGACGGCCTCACCGGACCGCCGTTCCAGGCCGCCATACACATCTTGCGGGCGCGCGCCAGGCGAGACATCACCGTGCCTATCGGAACGCCTGTGATGTCCGCAATCTCCCGATAGGACATGTCTTCGATGTCCCGCAGGACGATGACCTCCCGGAACGGATGCGGAAGCCCCTCAATGAGAGAGCGCATCGAGCAGTTTTCCTCCTGTCGGATCAAAATCGATTCCGGCGTTTCCTGTTCGCGGTCATATTCGGCGTCATCTGCAGGGGGCGCGCTTCCCCCTTCAGAATAGGCGCGCGCCGTGTCTTTGACGGCGCGCTCCTTCCAGGTCAAAAAGCAGTTCCGGACGATGGCCAGAAGCCAGGCTCGAACGTTGCTGCAACGGCTCTCATCAAAGCTGCGATAGGCCCGCAGGAGGGCATCCTGGACAAGGTCCTCCGCTACGTCATTTCGCCGGGCCAGATATCGCGCAAGCGTATACGCGTTGCTCAGATGAACGAGCACCAAGGCTTCAAAGACAGCCTTGCGATGTGCAGGCGCTTGATCATCAAGCTCGGACGCGTTTTCAGGCTTTTCCGCCATGGGCCGCCTTGCTCACGACACGCTAGGTGTGGCGTCACTCTCTTACGATGACTTTCCCCTGCATGTGGGGGTGCAGCGAGCAGAAATACTCATATATTCCCGCATTATTGAACTTGAAAGAGAACGTCTCCTCTGTGTCCATGGCTTTTGACCGGAACGCTTTATCGGTCGCCGCAATGGCGTGCGGGATATCGTCATCGTTGACCCAGGTGACGGTCCCACCGCGAGGGATCGCGATCTCTTGCGGCGAGAACGTGAAGTTGTCGATATGCACCGAAGGCGCGCTCGCTTCCCTCTCGGTCGGCGAGGCGGCGCGGCTTGGCGTGGGCAGAGGATGCGACAACAAAACACAAAGCAAGACCCGGGCAGCGGTACTGTTCATGATCGCCTCCCATTCCTTCAAAGCGCAGGAACGGCGGAGAGCGCCGTATCGATGATTGCGAGCGGCCTCGTGTTTTCGAGATAGGTCACGCTGGCGATGCCAAGATAGTCTCGCAACGCCCCGGCTGGGACTTTGACAGGCCCCGGCGAAGGAGCAGCCCCCGGCGCTGGTTGGGGAAAGGCCGTTGAGCGAGCCGTGTGAAATACGACGTCGCCCTCGACTTTCTGCATGATCTGGTGGATGTGGCCGTTCAACACGGTCAGCGACCCGAACCTCTTCAGCAGCGACAACGCTTTCGCCGCGTCGCCTGTGCCCCAGCCCCACTCCCGGTAGACCGTCCACAGCGGGATATGGGCGAAAACGACGATCGGGGTGCTGGAGGACAGACCGGCGACGTCCTTTTCAAGCCAGGCGATTTGCTCGTCGCCGAGATTGCCCAAACCGCCGGCCTTGAGGTCCATGACGTTCACAAGACCGATGTAATGGACGCCGCTGCAATCGAAGCTTTGCCAGCCTGCGCCGCTGGCCTTTTTTCCGTATCGCGCGAGATAAGACGCGCCGCGCCCGTCGTCGATGACGTCATGCTCGCCTGGGACGTAGAATACCGGGAGGCCGGCCTCTTTGATGAGTTCGTCTGCGGCGTCGAATTCCTCATCCCTGGACAAATGCGAGATGTCGCCTGTGTGAATCATGAAAGCGGGCTTTTCGGGCAGCGCCTTGACTTTCGCGATCGCCTCTCGCAGCGTGGCCGCCGCATCGGGATTGGCGGGCTTTTTGAACCCGATATGGCTGTCGCTAATCTGGACGAAGGTGAAACCGGATGCGGCAGGCGCCGCCTGCGCCTCGCCGATCAGCCCCTTTGTCAAGGGCGCACCCCCGTTCAATGCCCAAAGGAGGCCCGTTCCGGCCCATGTCATGCAGATCAAAGCTTCGCGCCGGTCCAGAAGAACCCAACGTTGCGTTTCGTTATCGTCCTTGATGGCCATGCTGTCCTTCCCAGTTTGGAACTTATGGGATTAGGACCATTCGCGAGCGTGCTTTATTCCCGGCGCGATCGCTTTTTGCGCGCGTTCGTCTATCGCGGCTGACGGCTTGCTCGATGGCGCGTTCAGCAATCGGGAGGCGGCTTGCCGGAGGGGTCATCCAGGTGCAGGCGCTCGCGCACGCTCTTTTTTAGGCGCTCCATATAGCTCGACCGCTTCTTGCCATATTGCAGCACGCGCGCTTTTTCGAGCGTGACGAGTCCGCTCTCCATCATGTCGTCCAGGACGGGGAGGAAGGCGTTGATCTTCTCTTCGGAGTCGCAGATCTCGATGACGATGGGACGCTCGTCTTTGCCGAAGAAATGCGGCTCGTGCATGCGGCTCGACAAGCCGTAGCCGACAGGCCCCTTCAGCACCGTGGCGCCCGCGAGGTTCATCTCGCGCGCTTTGCTCACGATGGCGCGATAGAGCGGCTCCTCCAATCCATAGCGGTCATCGGAACTCGTGAAGATGCGAAGAAGCACGGCTTCATGCGGAACGTCCATGACTTACGTCCTCTCCTCCGGCCGATGGCCCGCCTTGTCCGCGGGCCGCTTCGTGAGGTGTCCTACGCGCATCATCGCAACTTTCTCCAGCGTCACGAGACCCGAACCAATCATGCCGTCGAGCTTCGGCAGGAACGCTTCGATTTTCTCTTCGCAATCGATGATCTCAACGACGGTGGGGAGATTGCCCGGCGCATCGACGTTGAATTCGTCGTTGATCCGGTCGCCATGGCCGTAGCTCATCGGCCCATGGAAGACGGTTGCGCCTGCGAGCTTCGCCTTGAACGCCGCCTGAACGACGGCGCGGTAAAGCGTTCGCCTGCCGGCGCGGTCGGACTCGCCGACAAAAATACGAAGCAGAACGGCCTCCCGAGGCGTCTCCATGGCGGCTCCCGTGCGTTACTTGATCACGAGGACATCGCAGGGCGCATGTTCCATGAGGCGATCCGTCGTGCTGCCAATAACGCGATTGTATAGTTCCGAATGTCCCATGTACCCGATCACCAGAAGATCGAACTTTTTGTTGGCGACAAACTCAGAAATGGTAGCCACGGGGTGGCCTAACGCTACGTGAGGGGTCAGCTTCACCCCTTGAGCTTTCGCCTTAGCCATCGCCTGCCGAACGACGGCCTGGTACACATGGTCGGCTTCGGCCCGCTCCTCCACGACCTCGCTCACCGAAGCCGGGAAGCGCGGCATCTCCTCCACCGAAATCATGTGAAGGTCCGAACGATGCTCCTTCGCCAAGGTGATGGCTGCTGACAGGGCCCGCGCCGCGCCGTCCGAGCCATCATTTGCAATGAGGATCCTGTTGAACATGGGTTCCTCTCACGATTTTGTCCGTTCTTACGTCCCAAGCCCTCCTGGGTGAAGCGGGCCTTCGCGATTCGTCTAGAAATGGACCGCAAACAGCCAGTAAAAAGCTACACCCGAAGGCGCACTCATCTCTTATGCTTCAAGTCATAATACGAGATTAGACCACAAACACGGCCTTGTTAAGCGGGCAATAAACGCCACGCAGAAGTTTTCGCAGCTCCTCGCCAAGCTCAAAAACAAACATGATTGCGCAATAATAATAAATTTTGAAAGGCGATGACTTCTCACCAGAACGACCTCGCCTTTGAGGTGGCGACATCGCGGCGCGCGGGCGGCCAGCGGCTAGCCGCGTTGCAAGCTATTTAATCACGAGAACGGCGCAAGGAGCATGCTCCACAAGGCGCTCCGTGGTGCTGCCGATGACGCGGTTGTAGAGGGCGGTATTTCCCATATAGCCAACGACAAGCAGGTCGAAGCTTTCTTTCTTGACGCAATCCACAATGGTGGAAACCGGATGGCCGACGACGAGGCGGGGCGTCAGCTTCACCCCTTCCGCCTGCGCCTGACCGATCGCCCGTCTGATAGCGCCTCCGTAGAGTTGATTGGCCTCGGCCTTTTCCTCGACGACCTCGCCAACCAAAGCCGGAAAGCGCAACGGCTCCTCGACCGAAATCATATGAAGGTCGGCGTCGTGGGTCTTCGCCAACTTTATTGCTGCGGAAACAGCGTGAGCCGCTCCCTCCGAGCCGTCATTGGCGATGAGGATCTTATTGAACATGAGACGCTTCCTCGAAAACCGCTTCATCCACGTCGGCAGGTTCGAATGCCGACGTTTCCACTTCCATAGGCTTTAATGTCGGCATAAACCAGCGCTGCGCGATCAGCGTGGGAACGACCGCGCTGCCGATGACCGCCGTCACCAGGATCGTATATTGGCGCTGATCGATGATGTGATTGGTGAAGCCGAAAAGCGCGGAAATACTGCCGAAGGTGAGACCGGTCGACATCAGCAGCGTCGTGTACATCCCTTCGCGTCGCTCGAATTTAAAGACGCGTGTGAGCGGAAGAATGCCGACGAATTTTGTCGCCATCTTGATCGAGAGGAAGACCGCGATCAGTCCGGCCGAGGCGGCGACCGCGCTGAACTCGACGAGAGACCCGGCCTTCAGAAAGTAAAACGGCGTGAGGAGCGCAAAAGCGATAATCCGGAAGCGATGGCCGAGTTCCGGGTCTTTCATATAAGACGGAGCCAGCGCCATGCCGATCAGATAAGCCGGAAGCACGGCTTCGCTTCCGGAAATCTGCGCGAGGCCGCCAAGCGAAAAGAGGACAACAGCGACAAATTTCGTTTCGGGCTCGCTGACGCGGTGCCCCACCTTGCCGAAGAACCAGGGCGCGAATTGAGGCAGAAGCCAAAGCACAACAGCAGTCGCAGCGCCGAAGAAGGCGAGCCACAAATCGAAATGCGCGAAAACGACGCCGAGCGCGAGAACGGTGCCGAGATCATTGATGAAGCAGGCCGCAAGGATGATTTTACCAAGCTCAGTCTTGTTGAACCCGGTCTCGACCATGACCGCATAGACAACTGCGACCGAGGTTGTCGAAAGCGCAATTCCTGCGATTTGCGCCTCCGGCCAAGTCCACCCGATCGCGTAACGGGCGTAAGCAAGAACGCCGATATATGGCGCGAGGAAGCCCACGATGCCGATGCCGACGCTGGCGCCGAGATTGTTGCGGATGACCTTCATCTCAATCTCGGTGCCTGCTAGAAAAGTAAGCAGAATGGCCCCGAAGCCCGCCAAAAAATTGACCCAGGGCGTAATCTCAAGACCGATCGTGTTGCCGGCGATCGCGCCGACGACAATCTCGACAAGCGCAACCGATACCGCCACGCGAATGGAAATGATCGACGCCGCCAGCGCAAGCGCAAGCCACACCGCCGATGCAAGCCACACATTTGTCATTGTCAAACTCCTCCCCGTCAGGAGGCGCAATGCAACCTCCGAGCCAAAACTGCGCACGAGCGACGTGGAAAGAGCCGCCTTGGAAAGGGCGCTGCTCCCGCCGTCACGATCGGCGGTAGGATCATTAGCCCGCAGGCGATTTTGGGGAACCCCATCCCCATTCGAGATGAAACCTAGATGCGCTTTGTCTCTCGGTCAACTTCAATCGCCCGCGCCCTCCCCGCGCGCTAACGAAGCCGTCATCCAGGCCTTGCGGGCGCGAACCGGGATCGCCCCAAGCTGAGGTCGGGTAATTTTTTCTATCTCACACGAACGCCGCGACTTCACTTCGCGTTGGGATGGCCGAGCGCCCTCCTAAACGGGAGCACTTCAACGAGGCGGCGGCGTTCGCAAAGCACACCGCCTTTTCCGGCGCCTGTCCCTCCAGGAGAGCGACGGCGAGCGCTCCATGCCAGACATCGCCCGCGCCGTTCGTATCGACGGCGGGCAGCGTCAAGGCCGGTTCATGCGCCAGGTCGCCGTTTGCCGTGTACCATGCGCCGTTTGCGCCGTCCGTCACCGCGAGCCAGCCCGGCGTCTGCGTCTGGAGCCAGGCGAGCGCATCCGGCAGGGTCCCCATGCCGGACTGTTCCCGCAGGCCCCGCGCCGAAAACCCGATATGGGTCGCGCTCGCCAGAATGGGCGTTGGCGTTTGCCGATCCGCGTCGAGGATCGCAGGCTTTCCGGCCTTACGCGCGAGACGGAAGAAATGCTCCGTTCCGGCCGGCCAGTGGTGATCGCCGAGCACGCCATCGATTTCGGGCGGCAGCTCTTTCGGAAGCCAGTCCGCGCCGCTGTCGATGCCGGGGTCCTTGTAGTTGACGATCATCCGCTCGCCGCGACTGTCCACCATGACAGCGGAGACCGAGGAATGCTTGCCGGTGAACTTGCGAACGAGCGCACAATCAACGCCCTCCTTCTCCAAATCATCGACGATGGCGGCGCCAAAGGCATCGTCGCCGACGCGCGCAGCCAACGCTGCGCGGAGCCCCAGCCGCTTCGCCGCGACCGCAGCCGTCGCCGCCGTTCCGCCCCGCGCAAGTCGAGGCTTTTCGCCCTGTATTTCTCCGCAGCGACAGGAAGTTCATCCACGACATAAACGCAGTCGAGAACCGCTGCGCCGACAACAAGGAGAGTTGGCATGCAAAAAACCTTTGTTGTATTGCTTGCCTGTTCGCTTCCGGCTGAGCGAATGGGGCGCTCAGGCGAAGTGGCGCCCGGTTCGCCGCCCGGAATGCGCGCTCGCTAAAGGCGGGAGCGCGTTTCCAACGCGCGCTTCGGGGTTCAGCGGAATGACGCCTAAAGCACTAGATCATGGGACAAAGCGAGGCAGCCTCGCCCTCTTCAGCGGCGGGACCGCTCATGCAACCGGGCTCTCCGCTCAGGCGGGTCGTCGTTCTCCGAAGAACTTGCTTGTTCGCCCTCCTCGGCGATTTCGATCCGGTGACCGCTCTTCTGAGAGGCCATGGTTTGAAAGACTTTCAAAGCGGGCGTTCGGTTTTTGAGTTTGAGCGACAACTCAAGATTATTATCATGGGTTTCGGCGTTGAGATCGGAGAGCAGGCCGATGCCGCTCAGATCGAGCTTCCCCGCTTTGCAACTGCTTCTCGATTTCACCTTTGATCCGCGATGCGACGTCTTTCTCTCTGCCCATGAAACTCGCCAAACCCATCAACCACGGATCGATCTGCATATCGGTTAGGTCAACCTTGTCCACGGACAGCTTCCCGGCTTGGTTTGCAATATCGAAGTAACAAGTGAATGTCATATTTCCGGACGCAGGTATCAGCGTATTCAATTCAACATGAGATTGAACGTTTAAGCAAATTCTTTTGTCGTCCGCGCCGCAGAGAGACAGTCTTGACAGTTCGCTCCGATAATTAATCCGGGAATCGATCGGACCTTCTAGTTTGATTGTGGGTATTTGATCCATGTCTAGCGTCAAGTGGACATTTTGAACATGTCTAGAAGCATCAGCCTCCGTTTTTATTTTGAAGGGAACTTTATAACCTTCCACGAGCGCATATGCGGCGACCTCGGTCGGAGAGTTCGCTTTTGCCAAAGCGAAAGCTGGTATCACAGCAAAGTAAATAATCAGCCAACATTTTGGGCTGATGTACATGGGGAACTCCTGCCAGACTAGACCCCACGTGAGTTAATAATTTTGAACGATTGATTAAAGATAAGACCTGCCGTTATATTAATAAGTGTTTTATGCTCTTCGACAACTTTTGTTAAATCGGGAACATATCAACCCTGTCGATCGCACCCAATTTCCCCTGGGACGTAATCGGCGCGCCTCAAGCGCAGCCAGCAAATCGACATCCCGAGCCGTCTTGCAACGAACGTTCAAAAACTGCGTGTTCTGGGCCAAGGACACCCGCATTTTCGTGACTTTTGAAGCCTTTATTAACCCTGGACTGCCGGGGCCTGTTAACCAAGCGCGCGCGTCGGAATTTATGTTTTTTCCCTCTTTATTCCAATGCTTTAGCGGGATGGCTCTCTGTGGGGGGAGGCTTTCGGCGCCTCCAGGTCAAGCATGCGAACGCCGAGGCCGACCGCCCGCCAATCGCCATAGTCCCACAAAATCCCGCCTGCCGAAGGCGAGACCCCCTGTTTTACCAAACAAAACCAATTTCAGCCCTTCTTTAACCCTGACAGGGTGCTGATCGCTGTCGCATCGCCTGCCCGTCAATCATGAGCGCGGACGCCGCGCAAACCCGCCGTCGCGGATCCAACACGCCTCAGCCACAACGCCACGGTGCCGATAAGGGCGAACCGATTCTCTTGTTTTTGCGCCTGTCCTAGTGGGCCTCGTCCCAGTTTTGGGCGGCGCGGGCGTCCACCTTCAGCGGCACGGAGAAGGCGACGGCGGGCTCCGCGGCTTTTTCCATGACGCGGCTTACGGCCTCGATCGTAGGTTCGACCTCGGCGTCGAGCGCCTCGAAGACAAGCTCGTCATGCACCTGCAACAGCATCCGCGCCGACACGTTTGCCTGCTCAAGGGCGGCGGGCATGCGGATCATGGCGCGCCGGATAATGTCGGCGGCCGTCCCCTGGATGGGCGCGTTGATGGCGGCGCGCTCGAAGAAGGCGCGCATATTGCGCTGCGGGGTGTTGATTTCGGGGAAGTGTATCTTGCGCCCGAACAGCGTCTCGACATGGCCATCCTCGCGCACCTTGGCGCGCATGGCGTCCATGTAAGCGCGGATGCCGGGAAAGCGCTCGAAATACTTCGCGATATACTCGCTCGCCTCGCTGCGCGCGATGCCGAGCTGCTGCGACAGGCCGAAAGCCGAAATGCCGTAGATGATGCCGAAGTTGATCGCCTTGGCGCGGCGGCGCACGTCGCTCGGCATGTCCTTCACGGGCACGCCGAACATTTCGGACGCAGTCATGGCGTGAATGTCGAGGCCCTCGGCAAACGCGCGCTTCAGCGCCGGGATGTCGGCCATGTGCGCCAGCACGCGCAGCTCGATCTGGCTGTAGTCGGCCGAAATCAGCTTGCTTCCGGGCTCCGCGACGAAGGCCGTACGGATCATGCGGCCTTCGCGCGTGCGGATCGGGATGTTCTGGAGGTTCGGCTCGGTCGAGGACAGCCGGCCGGTGGATGTCGAGGCGAGCGAGAAGCAGGTGTGGATGCGGCCGGTTTCAGCGTCGATGTGCTGCGGCAGCGAGTTCCGTGTAGGTGCTCTTGAGCTTGGCGAGTTGCCGCCATTCGAGGAGCTTGCCGGGGAAGCGGCGCTGATCCTCGGTCAGGTCCTCGCTCGAAACGAGGTCCTCCAGCACCTTCGCGCCGGTGCTCCATTTGCCGGTTGTGGTCTTCTTCGCGCCGGGGAGGCCGAATTTGCCGAACAGCAGATCCGCAACCTGCTGCGTCGAGCCGATGTTGAACTTCGCCCCGGCGAGTGCGTAGATCTCGTCCTCTATTCGGGCGAGGCTCTGGCTGAACTCGCCGGACAAGCGCGACAGCATGGCGCGGTCCACTATGACGCCCGCCAGCTCCATCTCGCCCAGCACGGCAGGCATGGGCCGCTCCAGCGTTTCGTAGACGGCGGCCATGCCCTCCGCGGCAAGCCTCGCCTTGAAGAAATGCCAGAGCCTTAAAGTGACATCGGCGTCCTCGGCGGCGTATTCCGTCGCCTTGTCCACGGGCACGCAGTCGAAGGTGGTTTGCGCCTTGCCCTTGCCCGCAACATCCTTAAAGGCGATGGGCGTGTGCCCGAAATGGCGCTTGGACAGCTCGTCCATGCCGAAGCCCGCGAGCCCGCCGCGCCCCTGGTCGCAGGCATAGGCCATGAGCATGGTGTCGTCGTAAGCCGCGATGCGGACGCCATAGCGGCGCATGACGACGTAGTCGTATTTGATGTTCTGCCCGATCTTCAAGACGCTGTCGTCTTCGAGCAGCGCCTTGAGGCGAGGGATCGCATGTTCCATCGGCAGCTGGGCGATCTCGCCCGCGCCGGTGAAATCAAGCCCGTCGCCCGGGCGATGCGCGAGCGGAATGTAGCAGGCGCGGTTCGGCTCCAGCGCGAGGGCTACGCCGCAAAGCCGCGCGGCCACCGGGTCAAGGTCCGTCGTCTCGGTGTCGAAGGCGACGAAGCCTTGCTCGGTCGCCGCTGCGATCCAGTCTTCGAGCGTTTGCAGGTCGGCAACCTGAACATAGCAGGAGCGGTCGAAGGGGATGGACTTCAGCCAGTCCGTCACGCGCCGCGCTTCGGCTGACGGGCCGTGCTTGCTTTGGTCGTCGCTGGGCGCGGGCTCGGGCGCTTTGACGGAAGGCGCCGGAGCATGGACTTCGCCCGGCGCTGGCGGTTCGACCCCGAAGGCCTCCGAAATCCGCTTCGTCAGCGAGTTGAATTCCATGGAGCGGAGAAATTCGAGGAGCGCATTCGGGTCCGGATCCTCGACGGCGGCGAGATCGAGCGGCTGCTCGACGGCAACGCGCCGATCAAGTTCGACGAGGCGGCGCGACAGGCGAGCCTGTTCGGCGAATTCCGTCAGCCGTTCGCGGCGCATCTTCTGCTTGATGAGCGGCGCGTGAGCGAGCAGCGTTTCGAGATCGCCGTGCTCGCGGATCAGTTCGGCCGCCGTCTTGACGCCGATGCCCGGCACGCCCGGCACATTGTCGACGAAGTCGCCCGCAAGCGCCTGCACCTCCACGACTTTCGCGGGCGGCACGCCGAACTTCTCCAGCACCTCGGCCTCGCCGATCGCCTTGTTTTTCATGGTGTCGAGCATCGTCACGCCCGGCTCGATGAGCTGCATCAGGTCCTTGTCGGACGAGACGATCACCACCTCGCCGCCGGCTTCCACCGCCTCGCGCGTATAGGTCGCGATGATGTCGTCGGCCTCGAAGCCTTCCTTTTCGACGCAGGCCACGTTGAAGGCGCGCACCGCGTCGCGGATCAGCGAAAACTGCGGCACAAGCTCCGGCGGCGGCTCCGGCCGCTGCGCCTTGTAGTCGGCGGAGATCGCTGTGCGAAAACTCGCCCTGCTATGGTCGAAGATAACAGCGAGATGGGTCGGGCGCTTCTCGCCCTTGGTTTCGCGCAAGAGCTTCCACAGCATGTTGCAGAAGCCGTGGACGGCGCCCACCGGCAGGCCATCCGAGGGCCGCGTTAGCGGCGGCAGCGCATGGAAGGCGCGGAAGATATAGCCCGAGCCGTCGATGAGATAGACGCGGCTGCCGGGCGGGATGGCGTGTTGTGCGCTTTGGCGTTCTTCGGCGGGGCGCTCGGAGACTTGGGCGAGAGTCATGGGGCGAATATAGGCGCGAAATTTGTTTGCAGCCAACAGCAATCGCCGCCTTTACCCCTTTGTCCCTCACGCCTCAGGGCAAGTCACGCGGTCATAACGGCCTTGAGCGTCAACCATTTACATTCGGCGAATGCTTCGTGCTTGCGGACTCTCGCGGGCTCGCCAACGAGTGGACGTCATACCGGCGCAAGCACGATTCTCCCGCATCGGGCAGGAAGCGTCCGAGCTGGCCAAAACACGGCGTGTGCGCTTTGTTCGCGACCGTAGGGCTTAGCGAGCGTTAAGAGGTTGCCTGCCGGCCTTCCGGCGGAATGGCCGCGACTCTGCTCTCGTTGCAACCGGAGCACAAGATAACTTTGGTCTCCGGCTTATGCGTCGCCATCCAAACTGCCAGATCGTAACCGCTCATGCCGCCGGGCATAAGCGCAGTAAAGCCGCCGCTTTGCTTAGGGCCGCCGGAAGAGCGCATCTCACTCTTCGGATGGCTCGCCGCTCTTAGCCTTGCTCGGGCGACCGATACTCACATAGACGAGACCCGCCTGACGCGCGAGGTCCGGCCGGTAGATGTTGCGCAGGTCGACAAGCACGTTGCCGCGCATTTTCTCCCGGAGCGCGGGCAGCCTCACCGCGCGGAACTCGTTCCACTCCGTGAGGACGACGGTGACGTCGGCTCCCTCGGCCGCCTCCAGCACGCTCTGGCGCCACTCGACGTGCGGCAAAAGCGGCTCCGCCTGCTTGCGCCCCTGCGGATCGTAGACGCGAACGGTCGCGCCGCGCTCCTGCAACATCGGCACGATCACGAGGCTCGGCGCGTCGCGCATGTCGTCGGTATTCTGCTTGAAGGTTACGCCCAGGATCGCGATGGTCTTGCCAGCCACATCGCCGCCCGCCGCGCGAATGACCCTGTGCGCCATCGCGATCTTGCGCTCGTTGTTGACCTTTTCGACCTGCTCGATGAGCGTCAGCGGCGAGCGCGCCTCGCGCGCCGTCCGCGCCAGCGCCGACACGTCCTTTGGGAAGCAGGAGCCGCCATAACCAGGCCCCGGGTGCAGGAACTTGTCCCCGATCCGGCCATCGGAGCCGATGGCGCTCGCCACCTGCTGGACATTCGCGCCCACCTCCTCGCAAAGATCGGAGATCTCGTTGATGAAGCTGATCTTCATGGCAAGGAAGGCGTTCGCCGCATATTTCGCAAGCTCCGCGCTCTCGCGGGCGACGAACATGATCGGCGCGTTGCGAAGGCGCAAGGGTTCGTAGAGCCGTTCCATGACCTCGCGCGCCCTCGGATCGTCGACGCCGACAAGGACGCGGTCGGGATGAGTGAAATCCTGGATGGCGGAGCCTTCGCGCAGGAATTCTGGATTGGAGCAGACGGCGAAATCGGCGTCCGGCCTGAGCCGCCTCATGCGCCGCTCGATCTCGCGGCTCGTGCCCACCGGCACGGTCGATTTCGTGGTGATGACCGTGAAGTCGGAGAGATGCGGCGCGATCTCTTCGACGGCCTGATACACATAGGAGAGATCGGCGTAGCCGTCGCCGCGCCGCATCGGCGTGCCGACCGCCAAAAAGATCAGATCGGCGGTATGAGCGACGGCGGCGAGGTCCGTGGTGAAATGCAGCCGACCGGCCCGGACGTTCTTCTCGACGAGCACGTCGAGGCCCGGCTCGTAGATCGGGATCTCGCCGGCGTTCAGCTTCTCGACCTTGCCCGCATCCTTTTCCACGCAGGTGACGTTCCAGCCGAAATCGGAAAAACAAGCGGCGGAAACGAGGCCGACATATCCGGCGCCAATCATGCAAATATTCACGGCAAGGTCCTTGTTTGATAACAAAGCCGCAGTTTTACCCAATCGCGCGGGCTGGGGCAAGGCGCCGCCCGACGGCGGTGGGTTGTGGCGCGCACAATCCCGCTTGCCTTGTAAACGTCCTTCGATGTTTTCTTATCGACAATCAAGGCATTTGCAGGAGCCCCCATGCAGGAAGAAACGATCCTCGTCATCGGCGACAAAGCCTGGTCCTCATGGAGCCTCCGGCCCTGGCTTGCCGCCAAGGTTGCGCGAATCCCGTTCCGGGAGGCGCAGATCCGCTTGCGGCGGCGCGACACGGCGGAGGAGATCGCGCGGCATTCGCCTTCCGGGCGCGTGCCGGTTTTGAAGAGAGGCGCCCTCGCGATTTGGGACAGCCTCGCCATCTGCGAATATCTTGCCGAAATCGCGTCCGAGGCGCGCCTCTGGCCTGAAGACGCCAGCGCGCGGGCTGTGGCGCGGTCAGTCTCGGCGGAAATGCATTCCGGCTTTCATGCGCTGCGCAAGGAGTTTCCGATGGACTTTCACGCCCGCGTGGAGGGCCACGCGCGATCGGATCAGGCGCAAACGGACATCGCCCGGATCGCCGCAATCTGGCGCGAATGCCGCCGCGGCTTCGGCGCGAGCGGCCCTTTCTTGTTCGGCGCTTTCACCATCGCCGACGCCATGTATGCGCCGGTCGCGACGCGCTTTCGGACCTATGGCGTCGACCTCGCCGCATTCGGCGACGATGGCTCGGCGGCAGCCTATGCGCAGACGCTTCTCGCCATGCCGGAGATGCAGGAATGGGGGCAGGGCGCAGCCATGTAGAGTTCTACGGACAGGCTGCTTCCGGCCATCGTTTTCGCTATTGTAAGCCGAACCGGCTGTCCCAGAGCCACGTCGCCAATCGGTTGCCGGGCAACGTAAACCCGAAGGATCGCTTCCAACGCGCAATCTATTACAGCGCGCTCCTGCCGAAGCCAAAGAACGACCGGGAGGCGGCGGCGAGCATCCTCGCGATCGCCCGCAACGTCTCTGTGCCATTCGGCGCGCCCTATAAGGGTTTCAACACCGAGTATCGGACCGCCATCGACCTGAAGGCGAAGCGCTATTACTTCGAGCTGACGACGAGCCCGAACGTCATATGGGGCGACCTGGCGTCTCTGAATCTCGACCCGGGACAACCGGTGCTGTCACTTGATCCCGACGACATCGCGCTTTCAGGGGATGTCGGCGCAAAGTTCAAGCCAATAAAGGCGCCGTTCTGAGGAGGCGCTTTCCCGCCGCCATCTGCGCAAGGCTCCGGCTACACCGCAAAGCTTTCGCGCGCATAGCCCTGGAAATAGAGGAGCGCGGTGAGATCCGTGTGCCTTATCTGCGCGTCTGCTTCGGCTGAGACGATGGGCTTTGCGCGGTAGGCGACGCCAAGCCCTGCGGCTTTCAGCATGGCGAGATCGTTCGCGCCGTCGCCAACCGCAACCACCTCGCCGGGCGAAATCCCATGAGCGGCAGCCTCTTCCCTCAGCGCAGCCGCCTTCCCTTCGCGGCCGAGGATCGGCTCGGCGACGCTAGCGACGCGGCCATCCTCCCACAGAAGGACATTGCCCCTGTCTGCGGCGAAACCCGCGCGCCCGGCGACGGCGCTTGTGAAGAAGGTGAAGCCGCCCGAAACCAGCACCGTATGCGCGCCATGCGCGTTCATGGTCTGAACCAACGTCCGCGCGCCCGGATTGAGCGTGAGGCGCTCCAGCATGCGCCGCAAATCCTCTTCGGTCAGTCCGCGCAAAAGCTCCATCCGCTCGCGCAGGTTGGACGAGAAGTCCGCCTCTCCACGCATGGAGCGCTCTGTCATCGCCGCGATCTCAGCCCGGACGCCTTTCAGCTCGGCCATCTCGTCGATGCTCTCCTGGCTGATGATGGTGGAATCCATATCGGCGATGAGCATGCGCTTTCTGCGGCCCGCGACGGGCTGCACGCACCAGTCTGCAGGCCGGTCCCCGACCGCTTCCGCAATAAAGCGCCTGAGGTTTATCAGGTCCCCCTCACCCCAGCCCACTCCAGGCGAACTCGCCTCGGCGAGTTCGCCTGGAGTGGGCACATCCGCTAGCGGATGCGGCGGGGAAGAGGGAGCGAGTTGTGGCGGTTCAGATGGCGTCCCTTCTCCCTTCCACGTCCGCTCACGGCCGCGCACATCTGAGGCGGCGGGCTCGCCAAGGCGCGCGGGAGGAGGACTGGATGAGGGGTGTTCGCCAAGGATCAAATCCATCGCCTCGCCGGCCGCGAGCCAACGAAAGTCCAGCGCCCCATTCAACTCGCGTTGGAGCGCCGCCGCGATATCGAGCAGCACAGCGTCCTTGGACGGGGCGGCGGCGACGGTGATCGCAATGTCCATGTGAGTTCCGATCCCGGTGGGCGGCAAAGAGGATTGGAGCGCCAACAACATTCGCTGAAGTAGCCCGAAGAACGGTCGCGCGCCAGCAAAATGGGGTGCGGACGCCTCACTTTCTTCATATTTAAAAAGTCTTTTCGCGTTTCTCAATCGCCGCTTGACTGAACTTCGGCAGTTGAAAGTAACATGCGTTTGTCCCTTGGAGCAGATCGGCGACCAAGTTTTTGCGTCTATCTAAGTCAAGGGACTATGGAGGTTCGAGTGAGTACACGGGGCGCAGCCTGCAGGGTTGCTTTTTTATTCTTAGCTGCCTGCTTCGTTAACTTGCCTGATCCTTCAAGCGCGGAGCCGTCGGCTGCGATTCGGCCGTCTTCCGCCGGTGCTTCAGCGGCCCAAACTGAGCAAAGCGATTCCCTTCTTGCCCCCGATCGCGTGCCTGAGGGCGTTGTTATCGAATATGGCGGGCGCTACTATTGGCGAGATCCGGCGACGCGAAAGCTATTCTGGGCGCAAAAGGCGTTTCTGGAGGCCTTGTTCGCCCAAATAGCGAAGCCGCAACCGCAAAGCAGGCTCGCAATCGAGCCGCAATCGCCGGCGCCGCCGCAGCGCCGCCCCGCAGATTTGCGGTCGTCTGACGCTTCGACTGAAGCGCCCGTATGTCGCGCCGATCTTGGCGACTTGAACACTGCGGAGCTGATGAAATCGGCGGCGCAGATCGAGTCCGGCATCGGCGTATGCGGGGGCTCGCGCATCGCCGGCGACCTCGTGATGACGAACGGTCATTGCGTAATCGGGCCAAGCGGCGGCTGGACCCAGGCCAGATCGATACGAGGCCGGGACAGCAATGTGAGGGTTCGCTTCATCGTGAACGGGAAGTCGCATGCGGTGCGCTGCGGGAAGGTGCTGGCGATCTCTCCGTTTCAGCAGGCCAAGGGCGGTAGAGACTTCGCTGTCGTCCGTTGCAGCGGCATACCGGACGATGTGCCGATCATGCGCGTTACGGAGACGGAGCCCCATATCCACGACGCGATCGCGATCGCGACTTGGGACTGGCCGCGACGGGGCGTGCCTTCGCGCGTCAGTGTTGGCCACGTCCTGGACAATGACGATTCTTATCTGATCGCGCAGCTCAAGATCATCGACGGCAATTCCGGAAGCATGATCGTGAACGCCAATCAAGAAATTTGCGGCGTCGCCAATGGCGTCGGTGAGGGGCCGGTGGCCGGCAAGGCGTTCTTTCACTCAATGAAAGAAATCCTGCGGCAAGTGAAGGAACAATCGCCCGAGACTTACGCGGAAATCAAGGATGCCACCAATGCCTCGCCTCGCCGGTGCCTGGCTTCGCTTCCAGTCGATTATACCGAGGAAGGCATGAGTGGGCGTCGCTGACTCGATCTTCAGAACCGGCGAACCCACCGTCAGAATATGCCGCTCATCTTCGTGGCGAGAGCAAGCCCGCAATAGCTACCCTTGCGGCAGGTTCGGAGGCGCTCGCTCGATCTGATACGGCCGCCTATCGCCGCGCGAGAGCGCGCTCACCAACCGCCGGAAGTTTTGACCGGTAGCGCCCCCTCACCCCGCCCTCTCCCGCGCAATCTTGCCTTGGCGAGATTGCTACCCCATGAAACCGCATCCGCGAGCGGATGCGGTTGGGAGAGGGAGTCCGCTCGCGCCTGAAACAGCGTTCCTTCTCCCCTCGCGGGAGAAGGACAGGATGAGGGGGCCTTGGGTCAGAACATAGGCCGGTCGGTATCAAACCTCCTCGGGGACCTTCAGCTTCTCGCGCAGAATTGCGTTGACGGCATCGGGGTTGGCCTTGCCGCCCGTCGCGCGCATGACCTGGCCTACAAACCAGCCCAGCGTCTTCGGCTTCGTCTGCACCTGCTCGACCTGCTTCGGGTTGGCCGCGATGATCTCGTCCACCACCTTCTCGATGGCGCCGGTATCGGTGACCTGTTTCAGGCCCCGCTCCTCGACAATCTTGCCGGGCGCATGCCCGGTCTGCAGCATCAGCTCGAACACCTCTTTTGCTATGCGGCCCGAAATCACGTTCGAGGAGATGAGATCGATCAGCTCGCCGAGATGCGTCGCGGGAACCGGGCTGTTGGAGATGTCCTTGCCGGTCTTGTTCAACGCGGCGAAGAAGTCGCCCATGATCCAGTTCGCGGCGAGCTTCGCGTCGCGGCCTTTGGCGACCGTCTCGAAGAAATCGGCCGAGGCGCGGTCCGAGATCAGAACCCCCGCGTCGTAGGCCGAAAGCGCATAGTCCTTCATGAAGCGCGCGCGCTTCTCGTCCGGCAGTTCCGGCAGCGCCTTCTTCAGCGTCTCGATGGTTGCGTCCGTCAGTTCGAGCGGCAGCAAATCGGGGTCGGGAAAGTAGCGGTAATCGTGCGCCTCTTCCTTGGAGCGCATGGACCGCGTCGTCCCGGCCTTGGCGTCGAACAGCCGCGTCTCCTGCTTGATGCTCCCGCCGTCCTCCAGGATGTCGATCTGGCGGCGCGCCTCGTGCTCAATGGCCTGCCCGATGAAGCGGATGGAGTTGACGTTCTTGATTTCGCAGCGCGTGCCGAGCGGCGCGTCGGGGCGACGCACTGAGACGTTCACGTCGGCGCGCAGGCTGCCCTCTTCCATGTTGCCGTCGCACGTGCCGAGATAGCGCATGATGGTGCGAAGCTTTGTGACGTAGGCCTTGGCTTCCTCCGCGGAACGGATGTCGGGCTTCGACACGATTTCCATCAATCCCACGCCAGAGCGGTTCAGATCCACGTAGGAGCAATTCGGGTCCTGGTCGTGGAGGCTCTTGCCTGCGTCCTGCTCAAGGTGCAGGCGCTCGATGCCGACCTCGAAGGAATACTCCTTGAGATCGACAATGACGACGCCTTCGCCCACGATGGGAAATTTGTATTGCGAGATCTGGTAGCCCTGCGGCAGGTCGGGATAGAAATAATTCTTTCGGTCGAACACTGAATGCTTGTTGATCTGCGCCTTCAGCCCGAGGCCCGTGCGAATCGCCTGGGCGACGCACTCTTCATTGATGACCGGGAGCATGCCCGGCATCGCCGCATCCACGACGCTCACATGGCTGTTCGGCTCGCCACCAAATGCTGCGGACGCGCCCGAAAAGAGCTTCGCCTCAGAAAGCACCTGCGCATGCACCTCCAGGCCAATGATCACTTCCCACTGGCCCGTTGCGCCGTCGATGAGGTTCTCTTTTCTTGTCTGCGCCATTGAACACGTCCGATTTAAGTTGGCCGGGATGAGGCCCTGAAGAGTCAATATAGTTACAACCTGAACACTAGTGGAGGATAGCGAAGCCCGATCACAATCCTTTTCGACATGTTTACAGTGAAGTGCGCCCTGTGGAAGGTGATTCTCGCCGCGACGGGGTTCAGATCGTCAGGAAGAACGTTGCTAAAGCCGCGGCCTTCCAGCGGCCTGTGAAACAGCCCGGTGTCGAAGACATTATTGCCGTTCTCGTCATGGAAGACGAACGCCGCATAATCGCCCTGCGGTATATCTGTGAACGTGTAGGAGACGGTCAGGTTCTGAAGGCTCTCGATCGCCCTGCGGCAGAGCGCGGCTTGCGAAAAATCGCAAGAGAGGTCTCCCGGCCGCTCGTCGCGGAACTGAACTCTGCTCGGATCTGGAAAAGACGAATTGTGCTCGGATTCGATCCAGAGCATGAGCACGACGCGTCCCTTAAAGTTTCTGAGCCCGCTGACGTCGATGGTCAGGTCCACATTGTCGGCGCGCGCTTTCGAAGCGTCTAAGCCTGCAAACGAGAGCGCCGCCGCCATCGCCGCAAAACTGAACCCTGCCCATTTGCCAGCCCGCGCCCAACCCCGCATCCTAGTCTTTCGCCTCTCCCGAACGCTGCGCCAGATTCTCTTCCTCGTACTGAATAAACCAACCAATCATCTGACGCCAGAGGGCGACGGCAAGCTCCGGCGGCAAGCCGCGCGCCTTGGCGCGGGCCTCGACCTTGTCAATGACCTGCCGAATGCGCCAGGGCACGGTCGCTTCCGCCGGATTGTTCTTCAGCTGCCACGCCCGGTCCACATAGGAGAAGCGTTCGGCCACCAGATCGATCAGCAGTTCATCAATGCGGTCGATTTCGACGCGCACCTCCTCCATGCTGTCGCACTCTTCCGCTTTACGAGGCGCCATTTTGTTTGTTCCGAGGCTTCTCTTTAGCAACGCTCTTCTTGGTCGCCACCTTGCTTTCGGACGGGACTGTCTTTTTCGTCGGCGCCGGTTTCTTTGGAAGCGGCTCCTTCGATCCGCCATGCATGCCGCCGCCATTCGTCCACCATGCGGCGGGGATCGGCATGCGGCCCACGGCGTCTTCGATGACCTGGCCCGCGCGCAGAACGAGAGCCTCGTCGAAGGGCTTTCCGATGATCTGAAGTCCGAGCGGCAGGCCTTGACTTGAAAGGCCAGCCGGCACCGACAGGCCGGGGAGTGCAGCCATGTTCACCGTCACAGTAAAGATGTCGTTGAGATACATTTCGAGCGGGTCTGAGCCGCCTTGCGAGCCGAGCGCGAAGGCGGGCGTCGGCGTTGTCGGCGTGAGGATGGCGTCGACTTTTTCGAAGGCTTCGTCAAAGTCGCGCTTAATGAGCGAGCGCACCTTCTGCGCCTTCAGGTAATAGGCGTCGTAATAGCCTGCCGAAAGCACATAGGTCCCGATCAGGATGCGGCGCTTTACCTCCGCGCCAAAGCCTTCGGAGCGCGTCTCCTCATACATGTCGATGATATCACGGCCATTGACGCGAAGGCCGTAGCGCACTCCGTCATAACGGGCAAGGTTAGACGACGCTTCAGCCGGGGCCACGATGTAATAGGCGGGGAGCGCGGCCTTTGTGTGCGGAAGGCTGATATCGACGATGGTCGCGCCGGCGTCCTTGAAGATGGCGATGCCCTTCTGCCAGAGCGCCTCGATCTCCGCCGACATGCCTTCGACGCGGTATTCCTTTGGGATGCCGATTTTCAGGCCCTTCACCGACGCGCCAAGCGCCTTTTCCAGGTCGGGAAGCGGCTTGTGGACGCTTGTCGAGTCTTTGAGGTCGTGGCTCGCCATCGTTTGAAGAAGCAGCGCCGCATCGCGGATGGAGCGCGCAATCGGCCCGGCCTGATCGAGCGAGGAGGCGAACGCCACCATGCCCCAACGCGAGCAGCGGCCATAGGTCGGCTTGATGCCGACGGTTCCGGTGAAGGCGGCGGGCTGACGGATTGAGCCGCCGGTGTCGGAGGCCGTGGCGCCGAGGCAAAGGCCCGCGGCGACGGCGGAGGACGATCCGCCCGACGATCCGCCCGGCACAAGCTTGTCGGTGCTGTCCTTGGCGCGCCAGGGATTGATGCACGGCCCGAAATGGCTGGTCTCGGTGGAGGAGCCCATGGCGAACTCGTCCATGTTCAGCTTGCCGAGCATCACCGCGCCCGCATCCCAGAGGTTCTGCGTCACGGTCGACTCATAGGTCGGCTGGAAGCCGTCGAGGATGTGCGAGCACGCGGTCGTTCGAACGCCCTTCGTGCAGTAGAGGTCCTTGATGCCGAGCGGAATGCCTTCGAGCGCTCGGACATCCTTGTCGCCCGCGAACCGCTCGTCCGACACCCTGGCGGCGTCCATCGCTTTGTCGGCCGTAACGAGAATGAAGGCGTTCAGCGTCTCGTTGCCGGCCTCTATTGCCGAAAGGCACGCCTCGGTGAGTTCGGCGGCTTTGATCTCTTTCGAGCGCAGCTTGTCGCGCGCTTCAGAGATCGTCAAACTGTTCAATGTCATGGGATTATTCGATAACTTTCGGGACGAGGAAATAATTGTCTTCGCATTTCGGCGCGTTCTTCACGATGTCGGCGGGCTTGCCGCCGTCGGTCACGGCATCCTTGCGCATATGCAGCTTCGCTCCGCCAACCGAGGTCAGTGGCGCCACGCCTTCGGTCGAGATGGCGTTCAGCTCCTCCACCCAGGCAAGAATGCCGTTCAACTCGCGTTGCAAGCTGACAGCTTCCTGCGACGTTACTTTCATCCGGGCGAGGTGCGCGATCCGCTTTACCGTCGCCTCGTCGATTTGGGACTTTGTCATGACTGTCTCTGATGTGGATCGGCTCCGCCTTCCGTCTCCGAATCGCCGCTCAGCCTGCAGCCCTGTCGTGCGGCAATCGGGAGACATAAGGGACACGAGCAAAAATAGGAATAGAGTGTGACTTATGTTTCGCAAATGCCTCTGCGGGCGTGCGGCGAATGGCGCAGGCGATTGCGAGACGCACACTAGAATCAGCGCAGCGCGCCCGCAATCTTTTCTTTCTCCGCGTCCGCAGCTATTCGCTACCTAAGAGTGCGTCCAGAAAAGCATGAAGCGGTTTTCGGAGGCAAGTTCGCGTGGGCGCTTGCGGCGGAAGAGGGGCGAACGCGCCTCAGGCTGTATCGCACTATGACCTGGACGATATTGGTAATCCTGCAAAGTAATGAAAACCGCGACCGGGCAAACAAAATATGAGCGGGACACACTGTTGATTTTAACAGGAAGCCTGGTGCCGGCTGAGGGATTTGAACCCCCGACCTTCGGTTTACAAAACCGCTGCACTACCACTGTGCTAAGCCGGCGATAGAAACGTCCATACGCTTGAGAACTTCTGTAACAAATCCGCCGCTCCAAGGCAACATGCGAAGCCGGCCCCTCCCCAGCCCCTCCCTGCGCCTGTCTTGCAGGATCCCCCCCTCACGTCTAATGTTCTCGGTGCCACTTTCTTGTCGGGCGGAGCGGCTGGCCGTCTGCGAAAAAAGGGCTCCGGGAGGCGGTGCTGCATGACCAACCATTTGCGCATTGCGTGCGCGCAATTGAACCCCGTTGTCGGCGACTTGAGCGGCAATGCCGGGTTGGCGCGTTCGGCGCGCGAGGAGGCGCGCAAGCAGCGCGCCGACCTCGTCATTTTCTCCGAGCTGTTCATGGCGGGTTATCCGCCCGAGGATCTCATTCTGAAGCCGGCCTTCGTACAGGCTTGCATGGACGCGGTGCGCGATCTGGCGTCGGCAACCGCAGACGACGGCCCGGCGCTCCTGGTCGGCGCGCCTTGGGATGAGGGCGGCAAAGTCTACAATGCCGCCGCTCTGCTATCCGGCGGCAAGGTCGAAGCGCTTCGCTACAAGGTCGATCTGCCGAATTACAGCGTTTTCGACGAAAAGCGCGTTTTTGCAGCCGGGGCCTTGCCGGGGCCGGTAAACTTTAAGGGCGTGCGCCTCGGCATTCCGATTTGCGAAGACATCTGGACTGATGCGGTGACCGAATGCCTCGCCGAAAGTGGGGCCGAGATCCTCGTCGCGCCGAATGGCTCGCCATTTACGCTAAAGAAGCGCGAGCAGCGCGAGAATGTCGCCCTGGCGCGCGTGATTGAGACGGGCCTGCCGCTGCTCTATGTCAATCAGATCGGCGGCCAAGACGAGCTTGTTTTCGACGGCGCGTCCTTCGTTCTCAATCGAGGCGCGAAGCTCGCGGTCCAGTTGCCTGCCTGGGAAACAGCGGTCGCGGTGACCGAATGGCGTCGCGAGGCTGAGGGCTGGGTCTGCGCGCCCGGCCCCGTGGCGGCCCTGGAAGAAGGCGCGGAGGCGGCCTATCTCGCCTGCGTTCAGGGCCTTCGGGATTATATCGAGAAAAACCGTTTTCCGGGCGTCGTGCTTGGCCTTTCCGGCGGCGTGGATTCGGCTCTGTGCGCCGCGATGGCGGTGGACGCAATCGGCGCGGCGCGCGTGCATTGCCTGATGATGCCCTACCGGTTCACATCGAACGCGTCTCTCTCCGATGCGGCCGCCTGCGCGGAGGCGCTCGGCGTGCGCTACGACATCGTGCCGATCCACGGCGCGGTCGAAGGATTTGACGCGATGCTGGCGCCGATCTTCGAGGGGGCGGAGCGAGGCGTCGCGGAGGAAAATCTGCAATCGCGCATTCGCGGCACGACGCTGATGGCGATTTCCAACAAGTTCGGCGGCATGGTCGTCACAACCGGCAACAAGTCCGAGGTTTCGGCCGGTTACGCCACGCTTTACGGCGACATGAACGGCGGCTTCAACCCGATCAAGGACCTGTACAAGACACAGGTTTACGCGCTGTCGTGGTTTCGCAACACCGCGCGCCCAAAAGGCTGTCTCGGCCCGACCGGCGTCGTGATCCCGGAGAACATTCTCACCAAGGCGCCGACAGCCGAATTGCGCGAGAACCAGACCGACCAGGATTTGCTGCCCCCTTACGATGCGCTCGATGACATCCTCGAATGCCTCGTCGATCGCGAAGAGCCGCTCTCTGAGATCGTCAAACGCGGCCACTCGCCCGAGATCGTCAAAAAAGTGGAGCGGCTTCTCTATCTTTCCGAGTATAAGCGACGGCAGTCGGCTCCGGGCGTCAAGATCACCGAACGAAATTTCGGCCGGGACCGCCGCTACCCCATTGTCAACCGCTTCCGCGAGTCGCTCTGAGAATGAACCACGGTCATCGCGGGGGGCGTTGGGCATAATGCGCGATCTTAAAAGGCGCTTGGTCTGAGAAGGTCCCGGATAAGCGCCGAGGCGCTTTGTGGGACGACGATCAGGTTTTGGAGGACGTAATGTCCGTGAAAGTTCGTTTCGCGCCGAGCCCCACGGGCCGGCTTCACATCGGCAATATCAGGCCAGCCGTCTTCAACTGGCTTTTCGCGCGCCGCGAGAAGGGCGTCTTCACCTTGCGCTTCGACGACACGGATCTGGAGCGCTCGAAGGAGGAGTATGTCGCGGGCATCCGGGACGACTTGACGTGGCTCGGCCTTGCCTGGGACGAGGAGTTTCGCCAGTCCGCGCGCTTCGCCTTCTATGAGGAGACGGCTGAGAAGCTGAAGAAGGCGGGAAGGCTTTACGCCTGCTACGAGACAGCGGAGGAACTGGATCGGCGCCGCAAGCGGCAAATGGCGCGGGGCCTCCCGCCGGTCTACGACCGCGCGTCGTTGAAGCTCACGGAAGAGGAGAAGCGCGAACTCGAAGGTGAGGGCCGCAAGCCCCATTGGCGTTTCCTGCTGGAACAGCGGCCGACGGCCTGGGACGACCTGATCCGCGGCCCGCAGGAGATCGACGCGGCGTCCGTTTCCGATCCGGTCCTGATCCGCGAAGACGGCACGCCGCTCTACACCTTCACGAGCGTGGCCGACGATGCTGATACCGGCGTCACCCACATCATCCGCGGCGAGGATCACGTCACAAACACGGCCGTTCAACTCCAGATCTTCGAGGCGCTTGGGGCCAAGGCGCCGGTCTTCGCCCATCATAATCTGCTTGTCGGAGCGCAGGGCGAGGCGCTGTCGAAGCGGCTCGGCTCGCTCTCTATCGCGGGCCTTCGCGAGCAAGGCTTCGAGCCCATGGCCGTGATGACGCACGCCTCCCTGATCGGCACGTCCGAGGCTCTCCATCCCCAAGAAAGCCTCGAAGCTTTGGCGCATCTCTTCGACTTTTCAAAAGTCTCCCGCGCCCCGGCGCGATTCGATCCCGAAGAGCTGAAGGGCCTGAACGCAAAGCTCCTCCACGCCACGCCGTATGACGCGATCGCGGACCGTCTGCGCGCCCGCGGGATCGACGGCGGCGAAGCCTTTTGGCTTGCGGTGCGCGCCAATCTGGAGGTTTTCGCCGACGTGGACAAGTGGTGGACGGTCGTCCGCGGGCCGGTCACGCCCATGGTGGAGGACGCCGCTTTCCTGGACAAGGCGCTTGCTCACCTACCGCCGGAGCCATGGGATTCTGAGCACTTGGCGAAACTGGACCGAGGCCGTCAAGCAGGCCACCGGCGCAAAGGGACGCGCGCTTTATCATCCGCTGCGTCTGGCCCTCACCGGGCTCGACCGTGGCCCGGAGCTCAAGGACCTCCTGCCGCTCATCGGCTATGAAAGGGCAGCCGCCAGGCTCAGCGGGAAAACGGCTTGAGGACGAGCGCGTCAGACATGCGCTCGACAAACCGCAACGGCGCCCCCACAATAGGGACGCCCTGAAAAATCTGCCGAGGGCGGAATAGCGAACGGCCCCGCCGGCGGCGGCGCCATCTAAACCCGTAAGTTGGGCTTGGCGGGGAACTCTCACCCGATTGCTGCATTGCACTCGTTAAGAAGCGTGCCTTGCCCAAAAAAGGAACATCACTGGAGGCAGAAAACGAAGAGAGAAAGCGCGTGCGGCATTTCGCCGGGCAAAAGTCTGTCTGAACCCTCGGCTCTAGGATAAAATAGAAAGAAAGCGCGGCGTTCCCAAAACGCCCCTGGTTTGACCATCATGGCGATCCTCATCGCCGCCGCCCTCTGGTTCCGCTACTATTAACGGTGAGCTGACTTGATGCTGAAACGTTTGCTTGTCGGCGTTGTCGAATTCAGCGCTCGCGCAAGATGGTTTGTGCTCACCATTGCGGTTGTGATTGCGGCGCTTTCCGCTATTTTCGTAGCGCAAAATTTCGCCATAGACACCAACATCAACGACCTGATTTCAAAAAAGCTGCCGTGGCGGAAGGATCAGGCCGCTTATATGAAGGCGTTCCCGGGGCAGGAAACCACGATCCTGGCGGTGATCGATGCGCCCACGCCCGAACTCGCGCAGAACGCGGCTGACAGGCTGACGAGCGCGCTTCGCACGCGCCGCGACGAAATCCGAAACGTTCAGGAAGTCAACGGCTCCGCCTTTTTTAGGCGGAACGGCCTGCTCTATCTATCCGATGAAGAGCTTTCCTCCACTCTCCGCCAACTCTTGCGCTCTGGCCCGCTGCTTGGTTCGCTTGCCGCCGACCCAAGCCTCAGGGGCATCATGAGTTCAATCGATCTCAGCCTGCGGGGGGTTCTGTTTCGCAAAATTTCTCCTGAAACGCTTGCGCCGCAGTTCCGCGCGCTAACGGCTGCGATCGACAATTCGCTGAACGGCAAGCCAGCCTCTTTCAGCTGGACCGCGCAGCTTCAGGCCTCCGGGTCCAGGCCGCAAACGCGCCAATTTGTGACGATTTCCCCGGTTCTCGACTTCAACGCCCTGGAGCCGGGCCGGAAAGCCACCGACGCCATCACCCAGACAGCGGCCGACCTGAAGCTTCCCCAAGAAGACGTATCGGTGCGGCTAACAGGGTCGATCCCCATCGCCGATGACGAGTTTGAAACGCTGAGGCAGGGGGCCGTCGAAAATGCGATCTTCACGATAGGCGCGGTCATCCTTATCCTCTGGCTCGCGCTCCATTCGACGCGCATCATCGTTGCGGTTATGGCGAGCGTGATCATCGGCTTGGCGGCGACTGCGGCGGTCGGGCTTAGTCTCGTTGGAGCGCTCAATCCGATCTCGATCGCCTTCTTCGTTTTGTTTGTGGGCATCGGCGTCGATTTCGGCTTGCAGTTCAGCGTAAGTTACCGGGCGGCCCGTTACGAGCATCGCGGCTTGATGCGCTCGCTCATGGAAACAGCGGCGACCAATGGCGGCCGCCTTGTCATGGCGGCGCTCGCGACCTCCGCCGGGTTCCTCTCTTTCCTGCCGACCGCGTATAAGGGCGTCTCGGAACTCGGCGAGATCGCCGGTATGGGCATGATCGTCGCGCTCATCACGAGCCTCACCGTGCTTCCGGCGCTGCTGAAAACGCTGGACCCTCCAGCGGAGCCGAGGCCCCTCGGCTATGCCTTCCTTCTCCCACTTGACCGCTTTCTTGAGCGACACCGCATCGTCATTGTTTCCGGGACCGTAGCCGTGGTTCTCGCGGCTCTGCCGCTGCTCTACTGGCTTCAGTTTGACTTCAACCCGATGGACTTGCGTAACCCGAATGTCGAATCTGTTGCGACCTATCTCGACATCAGCAAGGACCCGGAAATGTCCGGGCGCACGGCCGAGGTTCTCGCTCCGTCGCTGAAGCAGGCCGATAGCTTGGCGAAGACCCTTCAGGCGCTTCCCGAGGTCGCCCGCGCGATCACGCTTTCAAGCTTCGTCCCCGAGGGGCAGAATCAGAAGCTTGCGGCCATCCAGGAGAAGGCCAACGACCTTCACGATAATTTATACCCCGCGCAGGTAAGCCCCGCGCCGAGCGACGCCGAGGTCGTATCAAGCCTTGAAAAGACTGCTGCGTCTCTCGGCGCGATTGTTGGAGAACGACCAGGTCAGGGGGCTCAGGCCGCAAAAAGTTTGGCGGATGCTTTGTCGAGGCTCGCCAAGGCAGGCCCTGAAATGCGTGAGAGAGTTGCAGGCGTGCTGCTTCCGCCTCTCGACCTGACGCTTAACAATATCAAGACACTTCTGAACCCCGAACGGATCACGCTCGAAAACCTGCCGCCCGATCTCTCGTCGCTATGGAAAACAGAGAGCGGCGAGGCGCGCGTTTCGGTGACGCCGAAAGGGAATGCGAACAATACCGAAGTCCTGCGCCGCTTTGTCGACGCCGTGTTGCAAGCGGCGCCTACGGCCACGGGCGAAGCCGTCGGCATTCAAAAGGCGGCCGAGACGGTGGTGCGCGCTTTTATCGAGGCCGGACTCTGGGCGCTGCTTTCCATTGCGATCCTTCTCTGGGTTTTCCTGCGCAAGCTATCGCATGTGGGGCTGACGCTGTTCCCGCTGATCCTTGCCGCGATTGTGACGCTAGAAATTTGCGCTGGCATCGGTTTCAAGCTGAATTTCGCGAACATCATCGCCTTGCCTGTGCTCTTGGGCCTCGGCGTCGCCTTCAAGATTTACTACATTGTGGCGTGGCGTCAGGGGCAAACCGGCCTTCTGGCCTCGCCTTTGACGCGCGCCGTCTTTTTCAGCGGCCTAACCACGGCGGTGGCTTTCGGCAGCCTGTGGATGTCGAACCATCCGGGCACGTCGAGCATGGGGCAACTGCTTGCACTGTCGCTCGCCTGCACGATGGCGTTCGCGATCCTGTTCCAGCCGCTTCTCATGGGCCCGCCGAAAAAGAAGCCCGAGATAGAACCCGCGCCTGCGAAAGAGGCGTCGCTGCAAGAGTGACGATGAAGTTAAGGCCTGGTCTCGATCCGCACCTCGTAGGCAAGCGTGGAAGTTACATCATTGCCGTAGAATGCGCCTTCCACGGGCATGGTCGCGGCCTGATCCGGCGCCGCGCAGAGCGCTACGTGCCCGTCGGTCACGGCGAGTCCGTGCATCGAATCATAGCCTCGCCAGCCGATTCCGGGCAGGAAGACCTCAGACCATGAATGGAGGTGACGGCGTCCGTCCGGAGTGTCGGCGCTCGCCTGATACCCGCTGACGAACCTTGCGGGCATGCCAACGCTGCGGCAGGCCGACATGAAAAGAACCGTGAGATCTCGACAAGCCCCCCTTGCCGTCGCAAGCGTATGCGCGGGCGACTGGGCGGCGCCCTCCGGGCGAATATGGCGGTCGGTGCGGCCGAACAGCGTCTTGTTGAGGCGTTCGAGGAAGTCCAGGGCTTTCCAACCGCTTTCAGAGGCGAGGCCGGCAGCGAAGGCCTGCACGCTCTCGTCATGATCTTCCGTCGGCAAATAATCTGCCATGCCGCTCAGATCGTGAGGCCAGGGCAGCAGCGGCAATGCAGAAGAGGGCGGCGCCGAAGGGGCGCAAACTTCCAAGTCGAACTGGCTCTCGATGCTGAGATGATCGGTGGACCCCTGGAACTCCAGCCGTGTGACGAGGTTGCCGCAACAGTCTGTCAGGTCCTGCCAGACGCTCGGCACAGGATCGATGCTCAAGCGGCGCCCGGAAAGAACGCCCACGTCGGCGCGCGGGCTGAGCCTTATGACATGCGGGGCGAGAACCACTGGCGCCGAGTAGCGATAATGTGTTTCGTGAGAAACTGAGAAGCGCATCTCCCCTCCCGACTGATAAGCGCCGGGTGCGGACCACCGCGCCCGAGATTTCTGGCGTCAAAGCTTGCATGCGCGTTGCCCGAGAATACGAAGGACATTCGGTGGCAAGCCAAGACGGAGCGCCTGCTCTCAAACGCCTAGCTCTCATCAGCGTGCGCGAGCGCCAGCCGCCACGTCTCGATGGCGTCGTAGTCGGGCTTTACGAACATAGTCAAAGGGTCTGCAAATCCGCCCCAGGCCTCGGTCAGCGTTTGCGAAACCGAAGTGACAATCGGCCTGTCGGCTGCGATGGCCGCGTGGAATGCGCTGGCGAGACCGCCGCCTGAAGCCTCCATCTTGCCAAATTTGCTGATGATCACAAAGTCGCACCCTTCCTCGATCGCAGTTTCGACCAGGAGACTCGCAGCGGCGAGGCTTGCGAGGTCGAGCGAACACGACGTCGAGCCGGAGCCCAGATCTTGTTTCAGCGGATAGCGCGCGCCGGAATTCAGGTCGCGCAGCACAACCGTTTCCCGGGCGTTCTCAGACGCGATCTCTTCCACGACGCCTGCGACCCGCAAGCCGCGGGCGCGCCAGGATACGGCAAGATGCGAGAGAAAGGCTTGGATGAGGCTGCGGTCTCCCCCTTGCACTGCGGCGATACGCGGCAAGGCCGTATGCGACGGCGCCGTCATCTCAGCGTCCGCGGGAGAAACATAGCCATTCATGGCGAAAACGCTGTGGACATGGGCCGCCTCTTGCGCCTTTCCCGTTTCACCGACCCCTGCATTTGCGACACGCACGCCGGGTTAACCTATATGCAGCAAAATACAGGTCCCATCACCCATGTCCACCGAGAATCTGTTGATCCGCAGACGAATGGCGCATGCTGTTGACGCAAGAAGCGCCGTCCAAGACCACGGGCGGACCAGAAGCCGCCGCGATCGGTTCGACGCTCAATGCGCCTGCATCCCCGGCGGTTTGGCCTTACAGCTGGCGCTCTATCATCAGCCTCTTCAGCTCCGCGATCGCCTTTGCGGGGTTCAGCCCCTTCGGGCAAACTTGCGCGCAGTTTGTGATGGTGTGGCAGCGGTAAAGCCTGAACGGGTCTTCGAGATTATCGAGGCGGCTGCCAGTCGATTCGTCGCGGCTGTCCGCGACCCAGCGCCGGGCCGTTAAAAGCGAAGCGGGTCCAAGGAAGCGAGCGCCGTTCCACCAATAGGAGGGACAGGCCGTCGTGCAGCACGCGCACAGAATGCATTCGTAGAGGCCGTCGAGTTGCTCCCTGTCCTCGCGGCTTTGCAGCCACTCGGTCACGGGCGATGGCGAATTGGTCTTCAGCCATGGCTCGACCGAGCGGTGCTGCGCGAAGAAATGCGCCAGATCGGGCACGAGGTCCTTGTTCACATCCATATGGGGCAGAGGGTAGATGCGAACCGGACCACTGCCGGTATCCTCAATGGCGAGCGTGCAGGCGAGCGTGTTGGTCCCGTTGATGTTCATCGAACAGGAACCGCAGACGCCCTCGCGGCAGGACCGCCGGAAAGTCAAGGTCGGGTCGATCTCGTTTTTGATCTTGATGAGAGCGTCGAGCACCATCGGACCGCAGTCCTTGAGGTTAACATGATAGGTGTCGACGTGCGGGTTCTCGCCTGACTCGGGGTCCCAGCGGTAAACGTCGAACTGCCTCCACTGAGACTTATCGCCGGTCGGCTCGTTCCAGGTTTTGCCCTTTTGCACTTTCGAATTTTTAGGCAGCGTGAGCTGAACCATGGCGGCTCCTGGGACGTAGGCTTAGTGATGAATTGCGCCCCTGAATTTGGCAAACATCGCCGCTCGCCGCAAGGTTGACGCTGCCGCAGAGCGGCTATAGGCGCGGAACGCATGGCAGGTATGTCAAAGCAGGGCGGATATCTTGTATGCGCCTTATGGGCCGAGCTGCCCGGCTTTCTCCAACCAGGCTCCGAGGTCTTGCAAAGCGCGATGGGACAGCCCCTTCTTGCGCGCCCGGCCGCGTTCAGCCCCCTTCAGTCTCTTGCCGCTCTCCGGCAAAGGCGGGAACAGCCCGAAATTGACGTTCATGGGCTGGAAACTGCGAGGGCCGGTCCCCGAAACATCCGCCAGATGGCCGCCCGTGATGTGCGCGAGAAGCGCCCCGAGCGCGGTTGTCGGCGGAGGCGGCGGTGCGGCTTTTCCCTGGAGTTCGGCGGTTGCGAAGCGTCCTGCAAGCAAGCCGATGGCCGCCGATTTGACGTAGCCCTCGACGCCCGTGATCTGCCCCGCAAAACGCAGGCGCGGCTCCGCTTTCAGCCGCAACCCGTCATCAAGCAGTTTCGGGCTGTTCAGGAACGTGTTGCGATGCAAGCCCCCGAGCCGGGCGAAGGAAGCGTTTTCGAGGCCGGGGATCATGCGGAAAATTCGCGTCTGCTCGCCGTGCTTCAGCTTGGTCTGGAAGCCGACCATGTTCCATAGCGTTCCAAGCGCATTGTCCTGCCGGAGTTGCACGACGGCGTGAGGCGAGCGGCCCGTGCGAGGCTCGGTGAGGCCGACCGGCTTCATGGGACCGAACCGCAAGGTGTCGCGGCCCCGTTCGGCCATGACTTCGATGGGCAGGCAGCCCTCGAAATAGGGGGTCGAAAGCTCCCATTCCTTGAACGACGTTTTCTCGGCGGCGAGAAGCGCATCGATGAACGCCTCATATTGCTCGCGGTTCATTGGGCAATTGATGTAATCGGCGCCTGTGCCGCCTGGCCCCGGCTTGTCGTAGCGCGACTGCATCCAGGCCGCGTCCATGTCGATGGTTTCGCGCAAGACAATGGGAGCGATGGCGTCGAAAAAGGCGAGCGCGTCTTCGCCTGTGAGCGCGTTGATCGCCGTGCTGAGCGCAAGCGTCGTCAGCGGGCCGGTCGCGATGATGACGGACGCCCAGTCCGAGGGCGGCAGGCCGGCGAGTTCGTCGTAGCGTATTGCGATGCGAGGATGCGCGGCGAGGCGCGCTGTCACTTCGGCCGCAAATGCGTCGCGATCGACTGCGAGCGCGCCCCCCGCTGGCAGCTTGTGCCTGTCGGCGGCCTGCATGATGAGCGAGTCCGCGCGGCGCATCTCCTCGTGCAAAAGGCCGACCGCGTTCGTTTCCAAATCATCGGAGCGGAACGAGTTGGAGCAGACGAGTTCTGCGCAATGGCCGGTTTTGTGGGCCTCGGTCAATCGGGCGGGCCGCATTTCGTGGAGAATGACGCTGGCGCCTCGCTCGCCGGCCTGCCAGGCCGCTTCCGATCCCGCAAGGCCCGCGCCGATGACATGTATTGTCCGTTCTTCCATCATGGCCGGAACCTAGGCGAAAACCCCCGCATACTCAATGTGAAGCTGGCACAGCCCGATGCAAATTCGCACTCGCGGCGCGATCTCAAGCGAACCTGCCTCGGATAAGCTGTATGAGAATCATAGAGGCGCCAGCGAGCTTTATCCGCGGGAAGTCCTGTCTGCGCCCGCAGCATCGGGACAAACTTACGAAGGGGCGTGCAAGCGCTTCCGTGGAAAGTGCGCGCGCGCTCTCTCGATTTTTTTGCGGTTGGCTGTTAAGGAGAGGCATGACCGTCCACATCTTGAAACTCTGTGTTGGCTGCGATTCCCTTGAAGACTTAGCCGATTGGCAGCGGCAGCGCCTCGCTACCGCGAAGGACCTTGTTCACATCACGCGGCAGACGCCGCGCCGGGAAGGATTCGGGCCGAACTCCTCGCTGTATTGGGTAATCGGCGGGCTCATCCGGGCGAGGCAGCGTATCACGGCCTTGCGGGAGGAGCGGGGGTCCGATGGCGTCCTGCGCTGCGGCTTTGAACTCGACCCCGGCCTCGTTCCTACGGAGCCCGTTCCACGGCGGCCTTTCCAGGGGTGGCGCTATCTGCCGGAAAGCGACGCGCCGCGCGATCTCGATCCAAACGCGCCGAAATGCGACAGCGCCATCCCTCCGGCGATGCGCGCCGCGCTCGTCGAGCTTCGCCTGATCTGAAGAGAAACTCACCCGGCTGGGCCGCGGTCGAAATGGTAGGCCCGACAAGATATCCGGCGGCCGGTGCATTTTCTTGGCCACGCAGCTGATCAATTTCAGAAATTGAATGGAACGCCGCCTAAGCTTACGAGAAATGGCGGCTGGACCGCGCCGGTCGTCGAAGCGAAGTTCAAGGCGAATTGCTTCGCCATGCACCTGGGGCCTGACCAAAGGTGCCGGACTCTCGCCGAAAGGCTTCGGCGACTGCAAACAACAGGCTCCACTGAAATCCCGCGAAGGCGACAAGACCGGCTTCTGGGAGATACAGTATATTTAAAACAAGGATACCATAGCAGATAGTGCGGCCCCTTTCGTCGGGGCAAGGCTTCACGTAGAAGTAGACGGCCAATCCCATTATTAGGCAGATCACAACCAGAACAACGCCTAACCGATATAGTTCTCCGATCACGCCAACATCAGAAAGGAAGAAGTGCTCGCCATAAATCGGAGCGAAGCCGCCCTCCCATTGAAGGGACAGGGAACCTAGTCCCACCCAGTCGTTGGCTTTCAACTCACCGAGAATCGTATCAATTGTATTCAGACGGACCTGGACCTCATCGGCGCGCACATGGTCTGACAAGCCCACCCCTGAGGATGACCAGAGGAGACTTGCTCCGGTGACCAGGCTTGCCATGGCGAAGACGACGGCGGAATGCCGGAGCGCAATGAGCACTAAGATCGTCATGGCTGAAACGGCGATTGCTCCACGCGTTTGGGAGATCAGCAACAAGCCTGTCAGTCCCACAAGAAGAGGAACTGCGTGTTCCCAAGCTTTGTGGTATATAAACATAACCGCCGCAATAGCGATTGAACAAGTGTACAGCTCGGTTCCCACAAGAATCCGGTGTTTGCGAGGGTCTAAGAAGGGTACATCTCTCGCGGCAAGATCACCCATGACGCCAGTCTGCAGAAAAAGCCCTATTGCGAGATAGATCAGCGCTGTCACATAGATCGCCCCAATGAGGTGATCGGGCCTTGCTTTCGAGACCCGGTAACAGAAAATAATGAAGAAAACAGCAAAAATAGCTAGAACTCTCCGCTCCTCAAGTAGTCCAAACAAAACTGGCTGATGAAATTTGAGATGGGAAAAAAACGCCGATACGATCGGAAACGTCAGCCCGAGAAATAATACCAGCACGTCACCGACAAACAGCTGACGCTTTCGAAGACCTTCCAAAAACGCGATCGCAGCTGATAAAATACAAATAGCAAGAAATACTTCGCGAACACCGGTGAAGGCAAGCGGATGCTGCTCGAAAGCAGAGCCGGCGCGGAAGAAAAAACCTCCGTCCAAAAGCATGGCGCCAACCAGCAAAGGCTTAGACGCATAACACTTCTTGACATCGAGCCAAGCGTCGATGACGCGAAAGCTCGTGTCTGCGACATGAATGCTCATGAGAACCCGCTCAAAGGCTATTCGCTTTGCCAGAAACTGAACGTTTCAGGGCGTAGCGGTTCACAAATGAAATTCTTCGTTGAATGGCTTGTCTCATTCTTTTGAGGACTACCGGCGCAAGCCCAGAATTCTGATCACCACGAATGTCGTTGAGAACGACGCCGCGATAAAATCTGTGGCTCTGATCAAAAGTAGAAAGCATCCGCTCTGCCTCTGAGATACGTAATCTTTCCTTTTCGATCACAAAAACAAGGCCGTCGAGGGTCTGCGAGGCTGCTACAAAACTTGCAGTTTCAGCAAGAGGCGGCAAATCCAGCACCACGATGTCGTAGTCCTGCGCAATAAGCGTTATTTTCTGGGAGAAAATCGCCCATAGCCATGCCACTGCAAAACTTTTCTCGTCGCTCAAGAGCGGCAAAAACTCAAAACCCGTATCCGGATCTTTCCAGACGGCATCCTTAAGATCCAAGTCCCCGCCGAGAACCTGACTAAGGCCAGCTGTCGCAGAGGGAGCTATTTTGCTAGACAGGTCTCTGTTGTTGCTCGCGTCGAGAAGAAGAACGCGTTGGGAGTTGAGGCTCGCCATACGGGCGAAGTTAAGCGCTACAGTCGATTTTCCTTCTCCTGCAAGAAAAGAAGCGATCCCTATGGATTTCAGTCCTTTCCCCTCAAGCATCGCTGCCACACAAATTCGATTGAAGGTTTCGCTGGATTCCGACCGGGGGTCGACAAATGGCCAACGGCTAACTCCCTCTCGGCTTATGGAGCGACCCGAGGGCGCCGTCGTGGCGCTGTCGAGCAGCGGCGCGACCGACATCGGAGCGAGCGAGCCAAGCCATTCCCCACGAGCAAGATAGCGGGCGTCCGCAGGCGTCGAAATCCGCCTAAAAAGATGCTCGCGCAACAGAACTATGGCGACGCCGATTCCCAAACCAGCCGCGAGAAATGCAACAAGGGCCATAAGGAAAGTTGGACCATCGCGGTGCAGCGGCGGAACTGCAGTCGAGATAATGCGGCTCGTGATGCCAGCATGATTTGCCGTTGGTCTGAGCCAAGCTTGTGTCGCATCTGCACTCTCGGCGCGGATATGACCCTGATCTTCAAGGTACGCATTTGCGATGGCCGTCACCATTTGCGCGGCGCCTTCAGGAGTGTCTGATCTGGCGCCGATCTGAATAGTGAAAGTGTCTCCAATCTTACGCACCGTAATCCGTTCCTGGAATTCGGCGATAGCCATTCGCTTAAGCTGCTGGGGGTCTAAGTCTTCCGCCTTGAAGGTCACCAGCTGCTTCAGTCTTGATATCCAGTTCGGGGGCGGCAGATCATTGCGCTCCCCGGATGGGTACAGCAACTCGAATGCCCGAGCCGCGACGTTCCATGATTTTAGTATTTCCACTTGGTTGGCCACATCAGTCCCGGTCACTGTTGCAGGCGCGATCGAGGGAGTGGTTTGTGTGATTTGCAAACTATAATTTTCTACGATTAAGTTACTCGACGCTGAATAGGATACGCCTCTCAGTTCTTGAAAAAGGTAGGCCAGAACAAAGGACAGTACGACACAAAGCAGAATTGTCCTGGCGTATCGACGCAGGTTTACAGAGTCAAAGGATAGTGAATAGAGCGAAGGAACAGTATCATGCTGCCCTAAGTTCTGATTAAAATATGAATTTCGAGGAGCCGAAATCTTCTCTTGTATTTTTGTCATTGACACGCCCCTAGGACAAGTAACCATCAAACGTCAGCGATGATTGGATACTTCCGTTCATTTCCAGCCGCACTCGAAGATAGCCTGATCTGTGGTGAACACTCTGATAATATGATTTTCCAGCCGCATCAAAGCCTGAGTTTAGCTTGAGGAATGTCAACTGCTTCTCCGCAACCTGAGCATTGCCGCCTCGCCGAATACGAGCGGCAATAGAAAAAGGCACATCATATAGCGCTTGGCCAGGCGCGAGGGCTCACGAGCGAGCCGCCAAGCCCACTCCAACCCGTTACGCTGGAAGAAGGGCGCCGCACGTTTCTGAACTCCCGCCAGGAAATCAACCCCGGCCCCGATGCAGATATAGGCCGTACCTTCCACGTGATTGAGGCAGTGTGCAGCGAAAATCTCCTGTTTAGGGGCGCCGAGCGCCAAGAAGCAGAAGTCAGGTTGTTCGCGGCGAAGGATAGCGATGATTTCGTCCGCCTCCTGGCTAAACGGGCTGAAAGCTCCGCCGGGCGCATGCAAACCGGAAATTCGAAGAGCGGGAAACATGAGCGTCAGCACTTTTGCGCATTCCTGTAACACCGTGAACTTTGAGCCGAGGAGAAAGACGCTCTGGCCATTTTTCGCTGCTTTGGAGCACAACGGCGCGATAAGATCCGACCCACATGCGCGCTCGCACTGGCGCCCGGATAGCCGTTCCGCCAGCACAATGGGGTAACCATCAGCAAGAACGAAACGCGCCTTTTTATAGGCGTCTCGAAAGAGATTATCGGTGCGCAGCTTCACGACATGATCCATATTCAAGGTGCATACGCTAAAAGCAGCAGCCCCGTCCTTCCTCTTCTCTTCCATGATCTTTTCAACTGCATCGTCAAGCGTCGAGCAATTAACCCTTACGCCCGAAATTGAGAAGTTGATGCGCGCATCCTCGTTTGATGCCGCAGCTAATCTGTCATTGCTGGAAGTGAGCGCCTCGCTAAGCATTATTCGTCACCGGGTTTGCTGGGCGATTAGATGTGTAGCGAAGGACTCGGTAGATGCCTGGCGCCGCAACTCGGCCCAATCGGATGACAGCGTGCGCCACGTAAACTGCGGAACACGTAATTGGCGAGGCGCCAAGCTTGATGCGGCACCTTAGGTTCTCTCTCTCGCCGAGCCAATAATTCGTCTGCGACATGCCGCCAAGAAGAAACTGAGATATGGGAAACGGCATTCGCATGGCGGATGCGCCCATACTAAGGAGCTCCGCGGTAAGGGCATAATCCCCACCCACTCTATAAGATTTGTCATAAGAAATGATTTCGAAATTTTTGCGCGAATAGAAAATTGATTGGTGATGTGTAAACAAGTTCCACCAAATCTTATCATGCCTCCGAGCCTTTCGAAGATGGGCGGCGCCAGAGGCGTCAATTTCGAACGCGTCTCCATAGTAGAGCATTTGGCCAGAATGTTCATCCATGAAAGCAGAGACTTTTATTAAAGTATCAGAGCCACAAAAAAGATCACCGGCGCCCATGAAAACGATATAGTCCCCCTTCGACAAAGCCACACCCTTGTTGAAGGCGTTGTATATCCCACTGTCGGGTTCAGAAATCCAGCGCAGCCTTGGATTTAAAAGCCCCCGAAGGTAATCCTCAACGCCATCCTTTGAGGCGCCATCAACTACGATCCACTCAAGGTCCGCCCCTTCCTGGCCTAGAATTGATTTAGCCGACTTCTCGAGGTTCTCCCTGTTATTCAAGGAGGCTGTCACAACAGAAAACCGTACGCTTGTCATCTTGCGAAAATCTCAGTGATTAGGACTAGGTTTGATCTGGGGGCCTCGATAGTTTCAGGTCAGGAGTTCTCATCAACGTCGCGTCTCTCATATGCACATTTGCGGCGCCTTCCTTCTGCGCTTGAATGCCTTCATATTGCTTTTCTTGACGGCATAGCCGATCAGACTTCAGGCGTCCGTTTCGGTTGTGATCAACTGCTGTGGCGACGTACAAAGAGGGGGTCATGATCTATCAACCAAGGTATGGAGAAATCGCAATCATCTGAGGCGAATCGATGCCTTTAGTTGGTTCGAGGAGATACATCCAGTCCGGCGGCCATTTCGGGCCGGCGGCAAAATAAGTCCAACCGAGGTAGACATCCCGGTTTTCGCCCATGTAGCGCACGAGACGAGAAAGGCCCTCAAGGCATACCGTCGAGCGTCCTGCTCCAAACTCCCCGACGAAGCCAATCTTGTTATTGTCCCTGAGCCAAGTCGTGAAAGGCTTCATTCTCTCCACTCCTATGTCGGCGTTCACGCAGCCAGCATGCCTGCCGGAGCTGTCTTCGTCGAAGTAGGTGTGGGATTCAAAGATCAGTCGATTCAGAGGGTCATGCACAGTCAGAAGCGCGGATGCGTTGCTCCCCCCTTCTACCGGAGCGTACCAGTTCTGGGATGCGCTGAAGCCGTTGCCTCCGACGAGGATGTAATTACGGGCGCCTTGAGTTCTTATCGCTGCAATCGCAGCATTTGCTGCGTCGATCCAAACGCTGTTCGATATGTCGTAAGGCTCGTTCATCAACCCGAAAAGGATCTTCGGATTCGACGAAAACTCGGTCGCCAATCGACGCCACGTGGAGGCGAATTGCTCTTTTGTGACTCCCTCGCCGAACTTGACGTCGTCATATCTCGCATAGTTATGCAGATCGAGGATCACCCAAGCTCCCTCCTTGGTAAGATCCTGAACCGTCTCGCGCAGCCTCGAAAACTCATACGGATTGAAGTCACCGCCAAGTTTCGGTTCGAGTCTTTCCCATCGAAAAGGTAGCCGAAAAGACTTCATCCCTTTGTGCAAGAAATAAGCAGGGTTGTAGTTTCGCACGAAGCGCCCAACCGGATACACATACTCCTGTCCGTGCCTGGCCCTGCTCCCATCGCGTCGATAGATCTCTGCGAATTCGGCCCCATTGAGATTAACCCCGGAAAGGAATTGACCCGTTAAGTCATAGGCGTCGGTACGTTCGTCAGCTCTATTCAGGCCAGGAAAGAGTCCTATTGCGATTGCGGCGGCGACTGCCAGCTGATGGCGCGCCACTCGCCCGAAGCATGAATGAGGGATGCTGATTGAAAGCCGCATTAGAAAGCCTCCTCGGACCCCCGAGACAAGTCACCGATCGGATTGGTAGTCGAACTTCACTTCGCACGATGCGCCAGGAACAAAAATGGTAGCCCGCGGTCTGGGCCGGTCAGTACACCCATCGTCACATGAGCCTCCCTACAAGCTGCTACAGCCAATAATTTCACGTCGAAGGCGCCCCGTCGCTCTTGAACAAAACTGAACTCAAAGATAGGTTGTTCTCAAAAGTTAAAACGAGGTAGTGCTTGGGACAAGCCCGCTGTTAAGAAATGTAAAAAATAGGTTAAGATCAGCAAGGATGTCAGTTTGGAAAGGCCGCTCGATCACGGCGGGCTGGCGCATTCGCTCTGCCGGACGGGCGGGACAGAGCGCGATAGCGCGGATCAGGTGGCAGTCAATAAGCGGCGACAGTCAGATAAGCTGGTTAGCGAGCGGCGAAACAGTTCGTACGGTTTACGCCTGATGCTGCTGGATCAGGTTTTGGGCTTGGGCGGGTGCGCACAGGGGAGGCCGAACCTTTCCCCAAGGCGCGCGTTTTGTCGACTGCAGGTCGGCTTTATATTTCACAAGCCCGTGCGCTCGCCGTTCAAAGCTGAGCGATTTAGGCCTGGGCATGCAAAACATTGACGCGAGAGGCGCCCTCTGGCTCTCTGGCGTGTTTATGGGGAAGGACGTCATTTCATACATGGAGCCGTCATGCCGCTGCCGATCGAACCCGTAGAAGGAAAAGTCATCCTGATCACCGGCGCCAACCGGGGCATCGGGCTCGCAACCGTACATGAACTGCAACGGCGCGGCGCGAAAGTCGTCGCGGGCGTTCGGTCGCCGGGGAAGATGCCGCCGATCACCGGCGTGGCAGTGCTGGAACTCGACGTGGCGAGCGCGGAAAGCTGCAAAAGTTTTGTGGCGCAGGCGGAACGCGAGGGCGGCCGGATCGATGGCCTGATCAACAATGCAGGAATTCTACTGGATGACGGCACGCCGGCGCTCAAACTTTCCGAGGACGATATGCGGCGCGTTTTCGAGGTCAACCTAGTGGCTCCGGTGCGGCTCTGCCAGCTCGTCGCGCCAGGCATGCAGGCCCGCGGCTACGGACGCATCGTCAACATCTCATCCGGCCTCGGCGGCATTACCGACATGGGCGGCGGCTATCCTTCCTACCGCATGGCCAAGCTTGCGTTGAACGGTTTCACGCGCATTCTCGCCGCGGAGCTCGGCCAGAGCGGCGATGTGAAGGTCAATAGCCTCGATCCCGGCTGGGTCAGGACCGACATGGGTGGCGCGAACGCCGCGCGCGACCCTTCAGAGCCGGCCCGCGAAATAGCGGACCTCATCTCGATCACGGCGGACGGCCCGTCCGGCGGCTTTTTCCGCCGCGGCCAGCAGCGGGAGTGGTGAGTCTCCCCCTTATCCACAAAGGGCGGGACACATCTGAATCTGCAGCGTCCGAAGAAAAGCCCCCGGCGACGCAAAGTCGGGGATAAAATGGCGCTTTTCCCGGCACTTATCCACAAAAAGCTGTGTTCTCTTCGTGTAAAAGTGGCTCCACGGCAACAATCTGAAATTGAACCATCGGTTCGCACAACTCCTCACCTGATTGGGTGATGAACGAGGCCCATAACTCGTTTAGGTTGCAATTCCGTTAAATATGCAACTAAATTGCGAGGCAAATAATGAGGCCGTTTGCATGGATCATCGCAGGGTGTGCGTTCGCGAGCGGCGCTCAAGCGAGTGAACTGATGTATACTCCGATCAATCCCACCTTCGGCGGCAACGCGCTGAACGCCTCGCAATTGCAGTATACGGCGACGGCGCAAAAACCGAGCGCTCCCACTGCCGCGTCGACGACGAGCACGCAGCAGAGCACCGCGCAACAGTTCTTGCAAATGCTTCAGTCGCAGCTCTATGCAAGCCTTGCGAACGCGGTTTCCAACGCGATAACCGGCTCCAACGCGCAGGCCGCCGGCACGATCAAGCTCGACAATATGCAAGTCTCCTGGAACACGATCAACGGTCAGAAGTCAATAACGATGACCGACTACAGCACCGGTCAGGTCACCACGATCACTCTGCCGTCCGTCGGGTCGTAGTTCCTTTCTCCTTCTTATCATTGACATCGAAAACAAGCTTGGCGCAGCTGAGGGGTTTGCATGCGTACCGCGCTGTCACTTTGCGCAATAGTTCCTTTTATGATCGCTTTAAACGGTTGCGCCGAGTTTAATCGGGCCGCCGTGGATATAGCGACTCCAGGAACCGGAGTGTTGCCGCCGACGGCCGGCGCGGTCACCGAGGCCGCCATCAAGTTGCGCGACCTGCCGCCAGCGGCGGCGCCAGTCGCCGTGGCTGTCTATGGTTATGGTGATCAGACCGGCCAGCTGAAGCCGGTCGCCCCGACAGCGACGGTCGCGCCCTTGTCGCGCGCCGTGACGCAAGGCGCCACCTCGATCCTCATCAAGGCGCTGCAGGATGCGGGCGGCGGCGGGTGGTTCACGGTCGTGGAGCGGGAGCGGCTCGATAATCTTCTCAAAGAGCGCCGCATCATCGCGGATATGCGCCAGCGCTATCTCGGCGAGCAGGTCGTCGATCCGCAGGCCCTGCCGCCGCTGCTGTTCGCGGGCGTGCTCCTCGACGGCGGCATCATCGGCTATGACAGCAACACGAAAACCGGCGGCATCGGCGCGAACTATCTGGCGATCGGCGGCAACGCCAATTACACTGAGGACACGGTCACCGTCTATCTGCGCGGCACGAGCGTGAAGACGGGCCAGGTGCTCATCTCCGTCGTCGCCACCAAGAAAATCCTGTCCTACGGCCTGGACGGCAACGCCTTCAAGTATGTGACCTTCAACACTTTGATGCAGGCCGAGGCTGGCTTCACCCGCAACGAACCGGGCTCGCTCGCCGTCGAGCAGGCGATCGAGCAGGCCGTTCTCCAATTCATTGTCGAGGGCTCGGCGCGCAACCTCTGGGCGTTCCGGGACAAGGCCTTTCAATCCCGCATCATCGATAATTACGAGCTGAGCTATCTGGCTGCTCAGGCGAAGGCTCCGGCTGGGAAGGATGCTCCCCCGGCGAAGGTCATGGTCGCCAAGGGGCAGGCTCCGGCGCCAGCCAAGGCGTCCGGCGCGGCGCCGCAGCCTGCCGCAGCCCCCGCAGGCCAGCCGAAACCCGTACAGCAGACGTCGCTGCCCGGTCCGGCGCCGGGACAGAAGCCCGCCGCGCAACCCGCAAGCGCAGGACCGCAGCCCCAGCAGCAGCCAAGGCTGGCTCAAGCCGCAGGGTCGCCGCCGCAGCCTGCTCCCAACCCGCAGTGGGTGACGGTTTCGGCTGGCAATGCGCAGATGGTGCAGCAGCAACCGGCGCAGCAGCCCGGTCCGCAAATCATCGTACGGCCGCGCACGCTTGAGGACGAGGTGCCGCTCGCCGTGCGCTAGACGCCGAGAGTTTTCCTGACTGGCTGGCGGAATCCTTGCTGGCCGGCGGGATAAGCGCAGGGCGCCTGCCCTGCATCCGAACGGGGAGGCAGTGTTCGCGTTTCAGCCGATCCAAGCCTGGGGCCACCCCCCCCGCAACTGTAGTGCAACTTTGGAGACGTTATGAAAAAAACTTTTTTAATCTCCGTGTCGGCGCTCGCTCTTTCAGCCGGCGCCGCCTTCGCAGACCCTTACCTCACCGACGTGACTACGCTGTATGGCGCCACGGGAACAAACGCGATTGGCATTCCAAGCGGCCCTCCGCAGGCCGCCACATATAGCACGGCTGGCAACTCTTCGACGATCAACCAGATCGGCGGAAACAACGCTATCGGCACTTCACCTACAACTGGCGTCGATCAAACCGCTGGCGCTAGCTCAGGAAATAGCTCCGTTATTAACCAAGGTGGCGCGTCGTGGAGCGGCAGCACAAACAATTCTAACTACGCCAGCGCTTCGGTGAAACAGAACGCAGGTGGCGCCGGATTCGCCACCTCTCTTATCAACCAGGACGACGGCGCCAGTAACACAAACATAAGCACAAACGGCAATTATGCTTCCGTAACGCAGATCGTCACCAACGGCCTTAGTTCGTCCACCATCAATCAGAGCGGCTCCAAGCTCTCTGCGACGGTTGCGCAGGGCAGCAGCAGCACGACTACGGGTACCCCCCCCACCACAACTCTTACTCCTGTTTCGCAGGTTTCGTCTTACATCCAGCAACAGGGGACGGGCGGCTCAGTCAACGTCAACCAGCAGGTTAACAGCGCTCAATCGGTCATCACGCAAAATGGCGCGGCTGGCACAACGAAAACGAGCAGCGGCTACAATGTTGACGTCCAGCAAACGGCCGGCCATGACATTTCAGGCATTTCGCAGGGCGGCATAGGCGCTGCGCTTGGCGCCGTCAGCGTTACACAGAACGGCTCGGGTTCTAACACGTCGTACGTTCTCCAGCCGGGCTCCGGACAAGTCACCATCTCGCAGGGCGGCACGAGCACGACCAACAATTCGCAGGTCACCCAGTATGGAGCCGGGATCATCGGCGTCAGCCAGGGTGGCTCCTCTGTCAACGAGTTCGAACATCATCCAAGGATTGGGCGGTGCCGCCGGCACCGCCAATGTCTACCAGAACGCGGCAACGGGCACTAACACAAACCAGTCCGCTATCAGCCAGACGGGAACCGGCATCGTCAGCGTCTATCAGGGCTACGACCTTGTTGGCACTACTCCCACCGTCAGTGGCGGCGCCACCAACTATTCAGGCGTGAGCACGGCGGGAAGCGGCAACGTGAACGTTTATCAGTCTGGCGGCACAAGCCAAACGAACGTGTCGTACATCACGCAAGACGCAAGCGCCTCCAATGCAACCGTCTGGCAGCAGGCGAGCGCGGCAAACTACAATACGTCTTATATCTCGCAAACCGGCGGCGCCAGCACCGCTTACGTCCACCAGCACTAACACTAACGCATGAAGAAGGGTCGGCCACTGGCCCTTCTTTTCCCGGACCGCCGCTCAGATTGCGGCCCTTGAGACAATGATAGGTTTCTAAACTGGAGAGTAAAATGAAAAAGGTTCTTTTGATTTCTGTTTCGACGCTTGCTCTTTCGGCCGGCGCCGCCTTCGCACAGCCTCCGTCGACCGCGGATGTCACCGGTGCTTACGACACCATTCACACCGCGACAGGTACGGTTGTCGCAGGCACACCGGCGGCCTCTCCGTCCGTATCAGTGGGGAACTCCTCCACGATCACGCAGATCGGCAGCGGCAATCAGGTCGGTACATCGACCGCCACTGGCGTAAACCAGATCATCGGAGACAGCACTACGGGCGACGGCAACTTGTCCGTCATCAACCAAGGCGTTACTTCTCCTGGCAACGCTTCTTATAACGCCTATTCGCAGGTCAGTCAGACCGTGACAGGCGGCGGCAAGGCTTCGTCTCTCATCAATCAGGACAGCGGCGCTTCCGGCGCTTCCACCAGCATTGGAAACTGGGCGGGCGTGTCTCAGACCATCGGCGGCGTTGGCTCAGCGACCAGCACTTCGACCGTCAACCAGAGCGGAACGGCGCTTTATGCAAATGTGACGCAAGGCGCAAGCGGTTCGCCAGTGAACTCCGTGTCCTCTTACGTCGGTCAAAGCGGCTCTGGCGCCTCAGCGAATGTGAGCCAGACCGTAAGCGGAGCGACATCGAACATCATCCAGAGCGGCACGGGGACCTGGGCAGGCGGCGCAGCGGGCACGGGCGCCGTTTATAACGCCAGCGTTACGCAGAGCGGCGGCTCTGACACGTCGGGCATCTCGCAGATCTCTACCAATATCGGAACTGCGACTGTGACTTAGAGTGCGGGGACGAGCGGCTCGCAGGTGGTGCAGACGGCTGCGGCGACCGCAGTCATCAATCAGAGCGGTACGGGCACGAATACATCGTACGCCTATCAGACCGCCGCTGGCCACGCCAATGTCAATCAGCTAGGCACCGGCGCCACAAACCAGTCGGGCGTCTCCCAGTCCGGAACTAGCACCGCCAACGTCTACCAGACCGGCGCGAGCTCAAGCACGAACGTGTCTGCGATCACGCAGACCGCTCCCGGCGGCGGCACAGCCAACGTCTATCAAGGCTATACTGACACCACCGGCGGCACGGCAGGCGCTGGCCTCGCAAGCAACTACTCCATTATCAATTCGGCAGCGACCGGCGGAACGATCAAGGTCGCTCAGGACGGCGCCACCGGGCTCACAAACCTGTCGGAAGTCACACAGGACGCCAACGCGGCGAGCGCCTCCGTCTGGCAGGTGGCGAACAACGGCAACAACACCTCCGTCATCAGCCAGAACAGCGGCGCGAACAACAGCGCCTACGTTCACCAGCACTAACGCATGAGGAAGGGCCGGCCCTGCCGGCCCTTCTTTCCCAAGGCGGCCGATGTGATTGCGGCCCCTGGGGGAATGATATCCTTATGAATTGGAGCGCAAAATGAAAAGAGTTCTCTTGATTTCAGTTTCGGCGCTTGCCCTTTCGGCCGGCGCCGCCTTTGCAGGATCGGCCTCGCCTCCGCTTGACAGCAGTGTGGGCTGGCAGCTTACGAACCCTGGCAGCGTTCCGCAGCAGAGCGGCCCATCCGCCAGCGCCACTGCCGGCAACTATTCTACCATTGAGCAGATCGGCAGCGGCAACGTCATTGGCAATTCCAGCAGCCTTACCAGCACCGAAGGCACACAAGCCTCTAATAATCCGACGCTTGGTCTCGGTGTCGATCAGAAACTCGGCAACCCTAAAAAGAGCAACTCGTCCGAAATTCATCAAGGCTCGGCGTCGGCTGGGACCGTATCGAACAACGCCGCTGCAGGCGTGACGCAAATTACGGACGGCGGTAATAACGCGTCTTATATCAGCCAGGATGATGGCGGGGGAACCAACGCGGCGGGCAAAGGCAATACCGCCAGCGTTTACGAATACAGCAAGGGTGGCTTGGTTTCCTCAAAGATCTTGCAAAGCGGCGGCCAGCTCTACGCCAATGTGGAGCAGGGCAATATCGCCGGTAATCAGACAACCGTAAACAACGCGTCATCCTACATCTCGCAATCGGGGACAGGCAGCTCAGCCGCAGTCATCCAGGAGAGCAAAGGCGCTCAGTCCACGATTATTCAGAGTGGCGTCGGAAACAGTTACCTCCAGACGTCTGCTTCCACCTTCAACGTAAGCGTGACACAAAAGGGCGGCGCCACCAACACCTCGGGCGTCAGCCAGACGAACAACAAAGACGGCTTCGCTGCGATCACCCAGAATAGCACCGGAACGAACGACTCCGGGGTCATTCAATATGGCAGCGCTGGCTCCGTCACGGTCAATCAAGGCAACCCAGGCAGTTCCTCAACAAATACTTCTGGAGTATATCAGGGAGCGGTTGGAAGTAACGCGAGCGTTGTGATCAACCAAGCCGGCACAAACAGCGTCAACACAACTTCTTACGTAACCCAAACTGACTATTCAGGTAAGGTTAAGGTCTATCAAGGAGAGGATGCAAGCAAAGCCACTTCCGCCTCGAATAACACTTCGGGCATCAACCAGAACGGGTCCGGCGGCCAGGTGACCGTCTACCAGTACGGCGCATCGACTGTAACGAACATGTCGCAGGTCGTACAGGGCGTTGGCACAACGGGCGCCATCGCCAGCATTACCCAATCGGGTAGCCTGGGCTACAATACATCTTACCTGAACCAGGAATCAGGCGTCAGCGCCGGGACCCAACAAGCAACGGTCAGCCAAACGGCGAACGGACTCGGCTACGAGAACTACTCCTACATCACCCAGGATGGCGGCTCTATTTCGAGCGTCACCCAGACCTCCTCAAACTTTGGCGGCAACTGGTCTGATGTTACGCAAAGCGGAGGACAGAATCAGGGGACTTTCACGCAGGTTGCGACGAATGCCGCAAATACGTCCACTGCGATCCAGGCCGGCGCAAACAACGTGATCTACGTCAGCCAGAAATAGCTCAAAGAGAAGGGCCGGCGCCGCTGGCCCTTCTTTCGCAGCGGAGCCCTCCGGGGCTCCTATCCGGAGTTCCTCATGCAACTCATCTCTCGACACTTCGGCGCTCTCATCTGCGTAGCGGCATTGTCCGGCGCCGCCTCCGCGCAGGATATCGTCCTCAAGGGGTCGGCGAATGTCGATCAAATCCCGGGTAACATCGCCATCATTCAGCAGCAGAGCGGCAATAATAACGCAAGCATAGAGCAGAAAGCCATCCTGGGCGCGACCTTCGCTAACGAGGCCATCATCGCGCAGTCGGGCGCGGGCGACAGCGCCAGCGTAAAGCAGCGAGGCCAGGATAACGCCGCTCAGATCGCCCAAACAAGCAACAACGAAACAGCGACTGTCAAACAGTATGGATGGAACCTCGGCGTTCAGATCATTCAGTCGGTTCCCGGCAGCACGGTCACTGTCACCCAGTATGGGACCAGCACGCCGGGCGCTCCGCCAATTACGGTCAAGCAGTTCTAATCAGGAGATGCGGCCCCGCGGGATTGAGCCATGATGGCGAAGACGATCAGGATAGCGCTAGCGTGCGCGGCCATGCTGAGCCTGGCGGTCGCGGCCGGTGGCGAGCCATACCGCTATCATCGGCGGCCCTCCGGTTATCGCGACAGCCCCGTCTATTGGGGCGTCGAGCGCCCCGCGCCTTTGCGCCGCCACTGCTGCGGCTGGCGCCGGACTGAGCTTTTCCCCGACGAAGCCTCGATCCGCCAGTTGAACCCAAACCTGAGGGCGCGCAGCGACGGCCGCCTGCTTGAGGAGGTGGGAACGCCGCCGCCCGAGCCTGACGTGGTCGTGGTCTGGCCGGATGGTTCGTCCGCAGGGCCGGTCATCCCGCCGTCGAACTTCAGATGGTACGGCGTCAGGCATGGGCATCACCCCGCGCGGCCTTTGACTGGCGCGGCCGTCAAGGGGGCGGGCGCTTCGGGCTCCCAGAAAAAAGCCCGTTGATCGAAGCAAAGGCGCTGTCTGGCCAGTGACTGATGTTATTCGCCCAAGCTGCAGCCCCAGCAAGGCCGCTCTTGGTGTTCTCTAAAATTCTCGCTTAAGCTTGCCTTTCATCTGAACTGTACCTTAACAGCGCTGACAAAAGCTGCTTTCCAGCTTGCACAAGAAGGCTTAGCTTTGTCTTGTCTGGTCCGCCAGACAGGCGAGCGCGAGCCATTCAGGGGTTGGGGCATCGCTGCCGCGCTCGCCTTCCCCTTTTCTTCCAACGCGCTGAAGCGCCGCAATCAAACGCCTGGCAAAAACTACTTACATTTATACTTGGGTTGGGGGGCGCTTTTACGAAACAATCCCAATTTCAACCGATTGTAAACTATCATGCCAAGGCCGGCGAGCCCGAGGCCTTGGCGTCATCATCAACCAAGCCGGCGCCGGACTGTCGGGATTCATCAATACCCTATCGCAGCGCCGTCGCCGTCCCGCATATCGGCGGCGCCAAGGAACAGTGCGCCTTTCTTCATCACCGAGTTCGCCCGTCCCAGCACGCGGTGCTGGAATGTGCCGTCGGCGTTCTTCGGCAGGATAAAGCCGCGCGCTTCGAGAATGCGCAGCGTGTCGTCGGAGATGCCGCGCTCGGTGATGACGTTGTCGGGCTGCCATTGGTGGTGAATGCGCGGCGCGGCGGTCGCCTCGGCGACATTCATGTCGAAGGTCAGCACGTTCAGGATCTCTTGCAAGACCACGGTGATAATCGTGCTGCCGCCGGGGCTTCCTGTGACGAGGTAGGGCGCGCCATCTTTCAAGACGATCGTCGGAGCCATGGAGGAAAGAGGCCGTTTTCTCGGCTCGATGGCGTTGGCTTCGTCGCCGATGAGGCCAAAGGCGTTCGGCGCGCCCGGCTTCGACGAGAAATCGTCCATTTCGTTGTTGAGGAAGAAGCCTGCGCCATCGACCGTGTACCCGCTCCCGAATCCGAGGTTGAGCGTATAGGTGTTCGAGACCGCGTTCCCCGCCTTGTCCATGATGGAAAAGTGGGTTGTCTGGTCGCCTTCCTGGGACGGCGGCTTTCCTGCCGAGACGTCCGCCGATTTCGTGGCGCGCTCCAGGTTGATGCCGGCTCTGAGTTCGGCGGCGTAGCTCTTGCTGGTGAGCCCAGCCACCGGAACCTGAACGAAATCGGGATCGCCAAGGAACTTGGCGCGGTCGGCGTAGGCCCGCCGCATGGCCTCGACCAGCCTGTGGATCGTATCGGCGCTGTCCTGCCCGAGTTTCTTGAGGTCGTAGCCTTCGAGGATGTTCAGCATCTGGATCACATGCACCCCGCCCGAGGAGGGGGGCGGCATGGAGACAATTTCATAGCCCTGATAGGCGCCGCGGACGGGCTGGCGCTCGACGGGCCGGTAGGTCTTGAGGTCGTCCCGCGTAATGAGGCCGCCGCCCTTCTTCATTTCGGCCTCGATCAGGCCAGCTGTGACTCCGTCGTAAAATCCGGCCGCGCCAACATCGCGGATCGCGATCAGCGTTTTCGCAAGGTCGGGCTGGCGCAGGATCTCGCCCATCCTGTAGGGTTCGCCGTTTTCATGCAGAAAATAGGCCGCCGTCGAACTCGTCTGCGGACAATCGCTCCTTCGCTTTCGCGAACGCGTAGGCGAGGCCGTAAGAGACGGGAAAACCATCTTCGGCCAGTTTGATCGCCGGGGCCATGACCTTGTTGCGCGACAGGGTGCCATAGTGTTCGAGCGCATGCAGAAGACCCGCGACTGTCCCAGGCACCCCGGCGGAAGCCCGGCTGTATCGCGCCTTTTCCCGGTCGACGCCCCCGGCGCTGTCGAGAAACATATCCCGGCTCGCCGCGGCGGGCGCGGTCTCGCGATAGTCGATGGCGACCTTCTTGCCGTTCGCAAGCGAGATCAGCATGAACCCGCCGCCGCCGAGGTTTCCGGCCTGGGGATGGGTGACGGCGAGCGCGAACCCCACGGCCACGCCTGCATCGATGGCGTTCCCGCCCGCTTTCAGGATGTCCGCGCCAACCTGCGCCGCGATCTTCTCCTGCGCGGCGACCATGCCATTCTCGGCGACGACCGGCTGAAAACGGGATTCGAAGCCGATGACCGCGTCGGCGGCGGGATCGTTCGCGCGCTGCGCTTTCGGCTGAGCGGAGACGGCGATGATGGCGGCGACAACGGCCGCTGCGAGGTACAAGGCGCGTAATTTTGACATCATGGACAACATGGAAAAGAGCCGGCGCGTCGCATTGCGCGGTAGAGGAGCGACCGGCCGAAAGGTAAGGTAAATTCTGGCCTCTTTGCAGCAGGATTGAGATTATCTTATGTAATGTCGCTCATCGCAGTCGAAGAAGGGCAAACATGAAATATCGCAGGCTTGGCGACAGCGCCCTGTCCGTCTCGGAAATCGCGCTCGGATCGTGGCTCACCTATTCCGGCGGCATCGACGCGCAGACAGCAAGGGCTTGCGTGCACAAGGCGCTTTCCCTCGGCGTCAACTTCATCGATACGGCCAATATCTACGGGCGAGGGGCGTCGGAGACCTTCCTCGGCGAAACGCTTGCAGGCGTGCCGCGCGACAGCTATGTGCTGGCGACCAAGCTCTATTTCCCCATGTCGGATACGGACCGGGGCTTGTCGGCTGCGCAAATCCACAAGCAACTGGATGCTTCGCTGAAGCGCCTCAACACCGATTACGTCGACCTTTACCAGTGCCACCGATTCGATCCCGAGACGCCGCTGGAAGAGACAATGCAGGCGTTGACCGAAGTGGTTCATGCGGGAAAAGCCCGTTATGTCGGCTTCTCCGAATGGCCTGCGGAGGTGATCGCCGAAGCCCTTGCGATGGAGGGCGTCGTTCGCTTCGTTTCAAGCCAGCCGCAATATTCGCTGTTGTGGAGAAAGCCCGAGAAGGAGGTCTTCCCCCTCTGCAAAGCCAACGGCATTTCGCAGGTCGTCTGGTCGCCGCTCGCCCAGGGCGTGCTGACCGGCAAATACCAGCCGGGCGAAACCCCAGCGCAAGGCACGCGCGCGACGAGCCGCGCCATGGGCGGATTTCTGCAGCGATCCTGGCTGGAAAAGCGCGTTCTCGACGCCGTTCAGCGCGTGAAGCCGATCGCGAAGGAGGCGGGGCTGTCGCTCTCGCAATTCGCGCTCGCCTGGGTCTTGCGCGGCGACAACGTGGCGTCCGCGATCATCGGCGCAACGAGGCCCGCGCAGGTGGAGGAGAATGCGAGAGCGTCCGGGCATCCTGTCGACCCTTCGCTGTTTCATGAGGCGGAGCGCATCCTTGCGGACGTGACGACGGCCTGATCCAACCGGCGCCAATCAGGCTGACATCGTGAAGCATCGAGCCGGAATCGCTAAAACTGGATTTTCTCGGTGTGTCGGACATATGGCCGGCGGCGCCTTCAGGAGTGGACCCACGGCGCCCCAAATTGGGCGGAAAGGAAGCCCGCGTCGACCCTTCTTCCTATACGAGGATACGGCGGCCGATCAGCACAAACGCCCACATGAAGAACGCCGAACAAACTGGAATAGGAAAAAAGACCAGCAGCGGGGCGACCCATAGGGTGAGCAGTGAAAAGCGTTCAGATGGGTCAAATTCCACGCCCAGTGACAGCTGATGCTCAAGGCATAGAATTGTCGCCGCCGTAATCAACGGCGTATCGTACACGAGTGCGTAGGGCGTGATCAAAAAAGCAGCGACACACAAGCCCGCTATTTGCAATCGGCCGCAACCGCGTCTGAACAGCGCCCAGACGCCGACTATCGTGGCCAGGCCAACTGTAAATTGAACCCAGTGGGCGACAGCTTCATTATAGCCAAGAGAGGCTATAGTCGCCGTCACCGTCGGCATAAGGGTATGAAGATGGCCCATATTTTCGGCCAGCATTCGGCCATAATCGGGCAAAGATTGCACCCAAGCTTGCCAGATACCGAAACCAAAACAAATCGAGCTTACGAGAAACAACCCTGCCACAGTCATCACAGAGGCAGCAAATGTGATCCATAACCTACTGGCGGCCAGGGCAACCGGCAGCACTATTAAGAATTGAGGCTTGTAGCAGAGACAACCAATGAAGAAGCCAGCTAACCAGGGCCGGGACTTGGCTAGCCGTAACCCACCAATCAGGAAACCTGCGGTCAAAAAGCCGTTCTGGCCGGCAGCAATGGTTAAGGTGCTTGCCGGCGCCGTCAGCAGCCCAAGACCAAAAAAAGAGCGCCAGCGAGCCCCCAGCACCGCAAAGAGATAAATGCCCATGGTGCTGGCCATCCAGAGAGCAAAAGCCGGTACATAGGGCAAGAAACGCAGCGGCCAAATCAGAAGTAGATAAGGCGGCGGGTAGGGAAATGGATAACCATTTCCGTCAACATCGCCCCGCAGCGCTCTTTGATATTCGGCAAGAACGGGCGCGTTGTAGAGCTGTCTTGGATCGTGATCGACGACGAACTGAGATTCTGACCAGAATGCAAAAAAATCGCCAAAAAGATAAAGTGCGCCTTGTTTATGTTTCACAAAATAGACAACAAGATAGGCAGCGAAATAAACGACCGACGCGGCGAGGGTCCCCAAAATCAGGCGACGATCGTCTGGCGCAAAAGCGAGCTTGGTTTGAAGGTTAGACATGGCTCCCCTCAAACGCATAATACCGTCAGCATAGATGCTCGGCCGGAACTTCCGGCCTGATTTGCCAGCCTCGGCGATAATAGAATAGCCCCGTCTGTCAGCCTCTTTCGCGCATGGATCGAGGCGCTCATCCAGTTCACGACGAACGGGGGCGACTTACACCTTTCCCAGCGGGGCAGCAGCTTTCAATCTCAAATACCGCCGCCGGAATCAGCGTAGAAACTCATAACGTAATGACGTATTTCAGCGCCAGCCAAATCGCCAGGAAAAGTGGAAAAGAAGGCGTGTTTCGACATCGGCGGTCACGGAAAGGAGCAGCGGTTACTCCCCCCAACACCGGGCGCTCTCGGAAATAGGCGCAACGGTCAGTTCGCCACCAGTCGCGCGCGTTCAAGGCGCAGCTTTTCGGCATGCAGGCGAAATGGGGCAAAGCACAGAAGTGTTGGGGAAGCCGGAAGACGTTGCTTTGAAGCGCTTCGGCGTCTGTCAGGTCTTTCAGAAACGCCGCCGTGGCCCCTGGCGTGGCCGCGGCTCGATTGCTTTTTTGCTGAGGCAAACGCCGGCCTTCCAAGGCTGAACCTCGGAGGGGTTCAGCCCTTCCGGGACTACCGCGGCGATTTCACGGCGCGCCAGCCCTCGATTAATTGCCTGCGTGCTGTTCAGGCTTCCCCGCCGCGAGAAGTTTGATAAAGGCGGCGCCGACGAGGCGTTCGCCCTTATCGTTGAGGTGTCCGCCATCGCTGGTGAGCGACGGGCGCATGACCTCGATCTCCTTGCCATCGTCCAAAGCCGCCTTTTCAGCTTCGAGCGCGGCGAGGTCGAAAAGGTGGTCCTTATCGAATTCCTTGCGCATATAAGCGTTGAATTCGTTGCGCTTCGCGTTGTCGGCGAGGTCGGGAGAGCCGCCTCGTATCAGGCTCTTGACCCAGGCTTTGGCGCCGCCCTGCAACGAGGTCAGCGGCGATGTCATCGCGACGAACCTTGTAGAAGGATGCGCCCGTTGCAGGTCCTTGATCGCGTCAGCGTAAGCCTTGGCGACCGCGACCGCATCGGAATTCCGGTTGAGATCGACGAAGCAGATTTTCATCATTGCGATGTCGATATTTGTGAAAGACGGAGCCGTCCTGGCGAAGTCGTTGATCTTGCCAAGCGGATCGCCATTCTGTCCAACGCCGAAATTGAAGATCGCCGGCGCTTGGCCTTGATCGCTGCGGCTTTGCCTTAACGTCAGTTTGACATTGTTCTCATCCGCAAGTTTGCGAACGCCCTCAAGGATGTTTGCGCCGACGGATTGATGCCCAAACAACACCCGCTGCTTGGCCGCCGCCTCGATTTCTGCTTTTGTGACTGACACAGTTTGCTCCTGAGCTTCGCCTGGGCTGGAAAAAACCAAGAACGCAACAGCAAGAGCGAGAATTCCCGCCGCCATCGCCGCGAGAACACGCAGCGGCTTCCTCTCTGTCTGGGCCTGCACGATTGGCCTTCCTTTCCTTCGATTGACCGAAAGCCCGCCAAAGGCGCGCGAACCAAGCTTCTAAGCCATGGCGCCGCTTTCGCCAACCGCCTAGCGAGAACAAGGTTAGCCGCTTTTATCCACGTGGTCTGCTTTGAGCGGTCTCCGGCCGCGATAGCCACGAGAGCAGCAGGCAGGTCGACGTCTGAGCGGCGGGATTGCCATCGCGAGCCGTAAGCTGAGTTACAAGGAACTGGCGTTCCACCGGGGGGATTCCGCGTCGTTTCTGGCTGTTGCGCGGCTTATAGCGTGGAGCCCGAAACAGCGAAGGTGGGGCGCGCTTTCCGATCACAAAGCATTAAAGAAAAAACCTGCGCGCAGATGTGCACTGCGCGCAGGTAAAAGCCCGTGAGGAGATCGGGCTCGCAGAGCGTAGACGATGGCTGGGCGACTACGCACTCATTGCTCTGCCGGGAAATCCCCGGTGCGGAGGAGCGAATGCTATCGTTTATTCGCAGGCGCGACGATTGCCGGCGTACTTGCGTGACGGCGACCTTCGCTTTTCCGCCTTCCCATTAAGGTGGGAGCAAGTTTAGAACAATAGCACTGCTCAAGTTCAAGCATGTCCAAAGCTTATTATATTTTCCGTCACACAAAAATAAGGAAAAACCCCAATCAATGTCAGTGAAATCCACAAAGCAACAGATGCCACTCAATTATTCTGCTTTTTGTTATGTTTGAATTCGATGTGATATAAGCGCTTATTGTCCTTAGTTTTCTGACACACGCTTTCATTCAAAGGAAGGCGATTGCTTAACTGCCGGCCATCAAGTGCTCGGCGCTTGAAAATCAAGCACACGAAGCGTAAGGCGCAACTTCAGGAGAAGCATCGCAAGATGGAACTATGCCCTTCCAGCCAGCCAAAGCCAAAAATCCCGCGCACAAACCGTCCTTGAGAGGTGGCCGCACGCGGGAAGGCCCGGCCTGGAGGCGATCCTCCAAGGCGCGAGCTTTATGCCTGCAATTTACGCGTTGTTGCCCGGCAGAACGTGGCTGATCGAAACCTTAGCCTTGCCGCCTTCCAGGAACTTATTGTACCAGGTCGTATGGCCCAAAACCGCCAAGTGCACGAGCACCGCGATGCCGGCTACTGCGCCCATGAAATGCGGAAGTCCGAGCGAGGGTTTCACATACAGCCAGATTGCGGCTTGTCCATCCATATCGGCCATGAGTGTATCTCCTTATAGTAGTTAGTGCAGCCAGGGGCTGTAGACATAGGCGAGAACGTGAGCGATAACCGCAATCGCGCCGAAAACGCGCGTGCCGTTGATCACGTGGCCATGAAGTTCCTCGGCTTCAGCCAAGGTCAAACCAGTCGGATAAACTTTGTCCGCCATAATTGTACCTCCAAAAGGGTTCCGTATAGTGCTGCAGTCGCCTAAGGAGATGGAAGGCCCATCTCCTCTTAAGGCGAGTTCAATAGGACGAAGAGCTACGCGCTCGGAATGACGTGTTCGATCGCCACCTTCTTGCCGCCTTCAAAATAGGCGGGGAGCCATTTCGTGTGGCCCACGATGAATGCATGCACAAGCACCGCCGTGAGAGCGACGAGGCCAAGAAGCCACATCAAGCCGGTCTGGGGGGGTACAACCAGCCAGATTCCGTGTTGTCCATCAGTTTCGGCCATAGATAAATCTCCTCTTTAATGCATCCAAGGGGTGAGGACGAAGGCGAGCACATGCGCGACAACCGCGACGGCGCCGAAGGTCCGTGTTCCATTAATCACATAAGCATGCAGTTCCTCGGCTTCAGCCAAGGTTAGACCTGTCGGATAGACCTTATTGGGATCCGCCATAGAGACCTCCTGAAAGATTTTCTCGTGCTGAACCCGCACGCCGGGCTGCGCTAAAGGCCCAAAAACGAAGCCGACGCCTTTAGCAGCGCCAGAATAGGCATAGTACTAAGTGTGTCAATTCGTATTGACACAGTATTCTCTGTGTCAAGGCGACACAATCGTAGTTTGTTCGCATGTTGTAGTGAATATACCCTTACAATTCGAGTTTTTACCGACAGAAAGATGTCGCTGCCCCTACAGCTGTAGTGGTTCCACGCAATTGTGGGAAGCATCGGTTTTCCGCCTTAACGATCCGCATCCACCAAGGCGGAACGCGCCAAACTCTTCTATCCAAACGGCCGCCCCCGCGGGAAACGCCTCATTAGCGTATATTACACGACAACCAATGTGGTTTTTACGGACAACCGCCTTCTAAAAAAGCATTATTATCGTGTTCCAAATCCGCAATCAGGATTGGATTTAAACACGCCGCCACTCAACAAAACCAAGGCGGAAACCGTGGAACTCGCGGAATGACTACACGCCATTGCACAGCGCGCCATCGCACAAGCGCTGCGGCATGTCCCTCGTGACCATTCTGTCTCCGCCAGAACTTACAGTCCTTGCGCAAGGAGATCAGAGCTATCGCAGCCGAGCTTCGACGGAGGCCGCCGCCTCTGGATGAGGGCCGACTTTATTCGCAAGCGCAAAAGGCGCATTTGAATGTCCATGACCTGCGCAAGAAAAGCCGATATTGTCATGTGAAGATGGTGGTCGTGGAGGCGAGGCTTTTCATTGGGGGCGCCGGGCCGGTTGGCGAGTCAGGTGCGTTTTCGTCCCCGAAATCGATACAGCATTCCAGAGTGGAGGCAAATACGGGATGAGCAGCGCCGACGCTCCCGGATCGGCTGGTCGTTCGATGAAAGACGCTTCCGCCTTCGTTGTCGACCTCACCAATTGCGACCGTGAGCCGATTCACATTCCGGGTTCCGTGCAACCCCACGGCGCTTTGCTTGCTGTCGATCCCAAGACGCTCAGAATTGCTCAGGCAGGCGGGGATACCAACCGGATTTTTGGCGCCGAGCCCTTCGAACTGATCGGCGAGAGCATCGTGTCCCTCCTCCCGGCGGATCGCGTAGCGCGCCTTCAGACCATGCTGAGCACGGAAGGCCCGATGATGAGGCCGGTTCATATGTTCACCATCATCAGCAAGGTCGACGCGGCGACGATTGACACATTCACATATCGGAGCGGCGACGCCCTAGTGCTCGAATTCGAGCCGACGGATGAGAACCAACCCGAAGATGCGCTTGCGCTCGTGCAATCCATGCTCGCGTATGTGCAGCAGGCCGAGACCACGCTCTTGTTTTGCCAAGGACTCGTCGATCAGGTGCGCCGCGTGACAGCCTTCGACCGTGTCATGGTCTATCGCTTCCTGGAGGACGGCAGCGGCGTTGTCGACGCCGAGGCGCGTGGAGAGGGCGTCGAGTTTTTTCTTGGTCTTCACTACCCTGCGTCCGACATCCCCAGACAGGCCCGCGAACTCTATTTGCGTAATTGGATCCGCCTGATTCCGAATGCTCGCTACACGCCGGCTCCCATCCTGCCAGCAGACAATCCTGATACACGGGCTCCGCTCGACCTAAGCCACAGTTTGATCCGCAGCGTCTCGCCGATGCATCTTGAGTACCTCGCCAACATGGGGGTCGTGGCTTCGATGTCGCTATCGATCATCATGGGTGGGAAGCTCTGGGGGTTGATCGCCTGTCATCACAGAACGCCGCGTTTTCTTTCGCACCGCTTGCGCATGGCGTGCGAGTTGTTCGCGCACATGGCGTCCGCGAAGCTCGAAACGAGGGTCGCGTCCGATGAGTTCGAGGCTCAACTGAGAAGCAAACGGATCCACGAAGAACTCGTCATGCGTATGAGCGGTGAAGCCGACCTGGCGACAGGGCTAACCCGCCACAAGCCGAACCTGCTTGATTACATTCCCGCGGATGGAGTGGGGCTATGGTTGGATAGCAAGTATACCGGCCTGGGCCAGACACCGCGCCCGGAACAGATCGCCAATCTGGTCGCCTGGCTCAACGACACTGCGGCCGACGGGATCTTCCACACAGACAGACTCCCCCAGCTTTACCCGCCCGCCGCAGAGTTCGCGGACATCGCAAGCGGACTTATCGCCCTCTCAGTGTCAAAGACTCCGCGCGATTATGTCCTTTGGTTTCGGCAGGAAGTGATCCGCACAGTCACCTGGGCTGGCGACCCGAACAAGCCCGTCGAGACCATCGATGGCGGGCAACGCCTTTCGCCGCGCAAGAGTTTCGCCGCATGGCGACAGTCTGTGAAACTGCATTCCCGCCCCTGGCGCAGCGTGGATGTGCAGGCTGCTAGAACGCTGCGTCTCTCCTTGATGGAGGTGATCTTGCGGCGAATTGATCAGATCGCTCGCACGCGTGAAGAAGCGCAGATCAAGCAGATCGCGCTTACTGCGGAACTCGATCGGCGGCTTGAGCAGTGGCAGGCCGTCGCGGCCGAACTCAAGGAGGAGGCGCAGCGTCGCGCTCTTGTCGAAGAAGAGCTTTCTCACGTCCTGCGCTCAACCGTAGAGGATCAAGAAGCGGAGCGCCAAGAATCTCCCGCGAACTGCACGATAGCCTTGGGCAGACGCTGACTTTCTTAAGCTTGGTCTCGATGAATTTGGCCAAGCCCTATCCGACAATCAAGCCCTGTCCAACAATGATGAGAGCAGGAACCGACTTGCGACTCTGAAAGGCCTCACCAATGAGGTTGGCTCCCAGATGAACCGCCTTGCCTGGGAAATTCGTCCGACCGCATTGGACGACCTTGGCCTGGAAACGTCCATTCGCCAACTTGTCGAAACATGGAGCGAACGTTTGAACATGCGGTTCATTCTGCGCCTGGCGATCAAGGAGCAGCGGTTGAGCCCCCAGATCGAGACCACGCTGTATCGCGTACTTCAGGAGGCGATTACCAATATTGCAAGGCACGCGGATGCGACGCAGGTCGCTGTGCTTTTGGAGGCGCGCGAAAACGAGGTGAGCATGATCGTCGAAGACAACGGACGGGGATTCCATCCCAACGAACCAACGGCATCCTATACCCGCTCCAAACATCTAGGCCTGCTCGGCATCCGCGAGCGACTGTCTCTTGTTTCGGGCACTCTCGAGGTCGAGTCCGCCCCAGGCAAAGGCAGCACTCTCTATATTCGCGTGCCGCTATGACCAACCCCTCTTCCACCCGCCTGCGCGTTCTTATCGCTGACGATCATCCCATGCTGCTTGCTGGCGTTCACACGGTGCTCAGCCGCGATCCGGAGGTTGAAATCATTGGCGAGGCGCAAGACGGCGAAACCGCGCTTCGCTTGGCCCTTGAGCTTAATCCCACCGTTATGGTGCTTGACCTGTCGATGCCCGGCCTCAACGGAGTGGAAGTCACGAGGCGGCTACTCGCTCAATCCTCGAATTGCAAAGTTGTCGTGCTGACCGTTCACGAAGATCGCGCTTACTTGCGCAAACTAATCGAGGTTGGCGCAGCCGGCTACGTGCTCAAGCGGTCGGTTGCGGAGGATCTTCTTCGAGCAATTCATGCTGTCGCGTCGGGTGGTATGTACCTCGATCCATTGATAGCCGGGCACGCCTTCGACAGGTCGACCGACCGGCCTTCCGAGGAGGCGACGGCAGGAGCGGATCTCAGTGAGCGCGAAGTGGAAGTGCTGCGGCTGACCTCGGTGGGCCATAGCAATAAGGCGATCGCTAATATCTTGAAGATCAGCGTGAGGAGCGTCGAGACCTACAAGGCGCGCGCCATGGATAAGCTCGGCTTTGATAACCGTGTGGATCTGGTAGGGTATGCGGTTGAGAAAGGTTGGCTTGCCGGGGAATGATGAACGGCGTGTTCATCAAAGCGGGAGAGCCGATAATCCTAAATCCGGCAGTTGAGCTTATGCCGAACCGGAAGCTTGAGCTCGAATTGTCAACGGCGGAGTAATTTCAGGCCACCGTGGCGGAGAGATTTCCGGCCACCTTTGCTGACGTTGAAAGCATAAAGCCCCATCGCGATGGGGCTTTATGCTTTTCGGCATTCTTTTTATCGGGAAGTAACTTCGCCCGTGCTTGGATCGACGCTTTCAGTTTCGGAGGCGTCTGTATTGAGCGATCGCTCGGCTCGGCGGCGCCGACCTTTCGACTGCTTGAGCCGGTAGCTATCGCCATTCATCTCAAGAATGTGGACGTGGTGGGTGAGCCTGTCGAGCAGCGCACCGGTGAGCCGCTCGGAGCCGAAGATAGACGTCCAGTCTTCAAAGGGAAGATTGGACGTCACGATGATCGAGCCCCGCTCGTAGCGCTGGCTGAAGACCTCGAACAGAAGTTCGGCGCCGGTCGGCGACAGGGGCACGTATCCGAGTTCGTCAATGATCAGGAGCTTATAGGCGGCGAGTTGAGCTTGCAGGCGCAGAAGCCGCTTCTCGTCGGTAAGCGTCCCCTCGTGGCTGCCTTGTGCTGACGTCGCTGATCGTGTGGCTTAGCGTTCCTAGTCACGTGCGTAAGGACGCTAATGGACAAAACTCAGCTTGATATCATTCAGGTCGTGGAGCGGCGGCGGAAGTGGTCGGCGGAGGCGAAGGCGCAGATCATGGAGGAGGCGCTGGCGCCGGGCGCAACGGTGGCGAGCGTCGCGGATCGGCATTGCGTTTCCCGCAGCCAGGTTTATGGGTGGCTCCGGAAAGCGCGGGTGGGCGAGCTGCCCGGAATATCCATGGCTTCTGCGGCCTGCGCTGTTTTTGCGCCAGTTAAAGTGGAAGAGCCCCAGACCGCTGCCCCCTCGCTTCCTGCTCTTCCCACAGCGCCCGCTGCGCGCCGCCGCGCCAGTGTTGTCGAGATCGCCCTTGGCAATGGCCGCAGCATGAAGGTCTATGAAGATATTGATCCCGCCGTTTTGGCAAGGCTCGCCGGCGCCCTCGACGGAGGCAAGCGGTGATCACGGTTCCAGCCGGGGCGCGCATTTATCTGGCCTGCGGCGTCACGGACATGAGAAAGGGTGTGTTTCGGCGTGCAATAAGGACCCCGTTAGCGGGGTAATCGGCGTCCAAACGGGACCCCACTGACGATTGGGTCCACAAAGCCCCTGGTGGAAGCAGGGGGCTGCGTTTGGGATGCTGGTTGTGGAGACGATTGCGAAGATCCGGCGTGCGTTTTTCATCGAGAAGAAGCCGATCAAGGCGATCAGCCGCGAGCTGAGGTTGTCGCGAAGGACGGTGCGCAAGGCGATCCGCTCGGAGGCGACGGAGCACCGCTACGAGCGCAGCGTGCAACCGATGCCGAAGCTTGGCGCCTGGCGGAAGCAGCTCGACGATCTTTTGGCTGCGAACGAGGCGAAGCCTACGCGGGAACGGCTGACGGCGGTGCGGTTGTTCGAGACGCTGCGCGATGTTGGGTTTGATGGCGGCTACGATGCGGTTCGGCGCTACGCCAAGAGCTGGCGCAAGGCGCGCGGGGCGGCCTCGGCGCAAGCCTATATCCCGCTGATTTTCGCGCCCGGCGAAGCCTACCAGTTCGACTGGAGCCACGAGACCGTTGTGATGAACGGCGTCACGATGGTGGTGAAAGCGGCCCATATGCGGCTCTGCCATAGCCGGATGCCGTTTGTGAGGGTGTATCCGCGCGAAAGCCAGGAGATGGTGTTCGACGCCCATTCCAGCGCCTTCGCGTTCTTCAAGGGCGCCTGCACGCGCGGCATTTACGACAACATGAAGACGGCGGTGGAGACGGTGTTTGTTGGCAAGGAGCGCCAGTTCAACCGGCGCTTCATGCAGATGTGCAGCCATTATCTGGTGGAGCCGACCGCCTGCACGCCGGCGTCCGGCTGGGAGAAGGGGCAGGTCGAGAACCAGGTTGGCCTGATCCGCGAGCGCTTCTTCACGCCAAGAGTGCGGGTGAAGAGCTTCGACGAACTGAACGCCTGGCTCCTCGACCGCTGCGTCGCCTACGCCAAGGCGAACAAGCATCCTGAGTTCAAGGACCAGACCATCTGGCAGGTCTTCGAGGCGGAGCGGGCGAGCCTGATCGCCGTACCTGGCCGCTTCGACGGTTTTCACGCGGTCATGGCCTCGGTGTCGAAGACCTGCCTCGTCTCCTTCGACAGGAACAAATACTCGGTCTCCTCCCAAGCTGTGGGACGCCCGGTCGAGGTACAGGCTTACGCCGATCGCATCGTCATCCGGCAGGACGGCGCTGTCGTTGGCGAACATGCCCGCTGTTTCGGGCGCGGCCAGACGATCTATGACCCTTGGCATTATGTGCCGGTGCTGAGCAGAAAGCCGGGCGGCTTAAGGAACGGCGCGCCGTTCAAGAACTGGGTTCTGCCGTCATCGCTGGAAGCTGTGCGGCGCAGGCTGCACGGCTTCGATGACGGCGACCGGCAAATGGTGGCGATCCTGGCCGCCGCGCTGAGCGATGGGCTCCCGGCGGTTGAAGCGGCCTGCGCCGAAGCCCTGAGCCAGGGCGTCCATTCGTCGAGCGTGATCCTGAACATCCTGGCGCGCAAGAAAGACTTAAGCCCCGCCGCGAGCATCGCCACGCCCGACGCGCTGCGCCTGAAGCACGCGCCCGCCGCCGATTGCGCCCGCTATGACAGCTTGAGGAGGGCTAGCCCATGGAACGGACCGACATCCTCGCCCTGATGGGCGAGTTGAAGCTCTTCGGTATGCGGGCCGCCTATGATGAGATCATAGCGGCCGGCATCAAACGCCAGCTCTCGCCGCAATGCATTATCGGCGATCTTTTGAAGGCCGAGATCGCCGAGAAGCAGGCGCGATCGATCAAATACCAGATGACCATCGCCAAACTGCCGCTGGCCAAGGACCTTGACGGCTTTGAGTTCGCCGGCACGCCCATCAACGAGGCGCTGGCGCGCGAGCTGTCGAACGGCGGCTTTTTGGCCGAACAGCGTAACGCCGTCCTGGTCGGCGGAACCGGGACCGGCAAGAGCCATCTCGCCATCGCGATCGCCAGGGCTTGCATCCGCGGCGGCGCCAGAGGACGCTTCTACAACGTGATCGATCTCGTCAACCGGCTGGAAAGCGAAGCCCGCGCCGGCCGCCAGGGGCGGATGGCCGATTATCTGTCCCGCCTCGACTTCGTGACCCTCGATGAGCTCGGCTATCTGCCGTTTGCGCAAGCAGGCGGCCAGTTGCTCTTCCATCTGATCAGCCGTCTTTATGAGCGCACCTCCATCATCGTCACCACCAATCTCGCTTTCGCCGAATGGCCAAACGTCTTCGGCGACGCCAAGATGACCACCGCGCTCCTCGACCGGCTGACCCACCACTGCGAGATCATCGAGACCGGCAACGAAAGCTGGCGCTTCAAACACCGCGCCTGACGTCCAGCACGCCGCCCGGCGCTCTCATCATGCCGTCGTGCTCACGGCCCTCAAGAACAAGCCCTGCGGGCGGCCGCCAAAAGCGGCCGTTCTTGACCGCCGTTGCGCGCGCCGGCTCAGCAGTCGCATGGGCCGGGACGGAAGGATGGCGCTGCTGAACCGAACAAAAGGATGGTCCCTGGGGTCCTTTTTGCACGCCGATCCGGGGTCCCTTTTGCGAGCCGATTGACAAAAGGGGTTCGATAGCCTGGCGATGCTGGCGCAGGAAGTCCTGAAGCAGAACCCGTTTGCAGGTCATCTTTTCGCTTTTCGGGGGCGCCGAGGCGATCTCGTCAAAATCCTGTATTGGGATGGCCAGGGCTTTTGCCTGTTCGCCAAGCAGCTTGAGAAAGGCCGGTTCACCTGGCCGGCCACACAGGCGGGGGCTGTGACGCTTTCGCCGGCGCAGTTGTCCATGCTGCTCGAAGGGCTTGAGTGGCGGGCGCCACAAAAATCTTGGGTTCCCAAGACCGCCGGGTGATGGCGCCAAAGCCGCGAAGCAGATAGAGAGGCGCGCATGCCTCTCGCCGCCGCCGCTTTGCCCAATGATATCGCCGCGCTCAAAAAGCTCGTGCTGGCTCAGGCCGCCGATATCGAAAGAACCGGCGCTGAACTCGCGGCGGCCAAGGCGGGCCTCCTCACGAAAACGCTTGAGATCGAGAAGCTGAAAATCCAGATCGCTCGTCTGAAGCGCATGAGCTTCGGCGCTTCGTCGGAGCGTATCCGCCGGGAGTTGGAGCAACTCGAGCTCAAACTCGAAGAGCTGGAGACGGCGGAGGCCGAAGCGGAGGCAGCCGCCGAGACGGCTCCGGCCATGGCGGAGGAGCCGGCGCCGGAACAGGCTCCGGCAAAGAAGCGGCGCCGCAAACTGCCCGAGGCGCTGCCGCGCCGGGAGATCGTACACGAACCGGACTGCACATGCAGCGTGTGCGGCGGGGCCTTGCGTAAAGTGGGCGAGGACGTCACCGAAATCCTCGACTATATCCCCGGCCGCTTCGAGGTGATCCGGCATGTGCGGCCCGCCTATTCCTGCCGGAAGTGCGAAGCCATGACGCAAATGCCGATGCCCGCGCTGCCGATCCCGCACGGGCAGGCTGGGCCCGGCCTCCTCGCGCATGTGTTAATCGCGAAGTTCTGTGACCACCTGCCGCTTTATCGGCAGGCCGAGATTTACGCCCGCGACGGCGTCGACCTCGATCGCGCCACGCTCGCCGATTGGGTTGGCAAGGCCGCCTGGCTTGTGCAGCCGTTAGCCGAACGAATTGGCGCTCACATCATGGCTGGCGGCGTCTTGCATGCCGACGATACGCCCGTGCCGGTGCTCGCCCCCGGTAGAGGCAAGACCAAGACTGGCCGCTTCTGGGTCTACTTGCGCGATGAGCGGCCCCATGCGGGCGCCGCGCCGCCCGCCGTGCTCTACCGCTATACCCCGGACCGCAAAGGCGAGCATTGCCGCGACCATCTCGCCTCCTTTGCCGGTCATTTGCACGCCGACGGCTATAGCGGCTTTGCCGAGCTCTATCGGGATAAGGACGCCAGGCCTGCCTGCGTCGCCGAAGTGGCGTGCTGGGCCCACGTGCGCCGCAAATTCTTTGACATCCACAAATCCAATGGCTCGCCCATCGCCAAGGAAGCGCTCGATAAAATCGGCGCCTTGTTCGACATTGAGCGCGCCATCGCCGGCAAGCCGCCTGGGCAGCGCAAGGCCGTGCGCGTGGCGAAAGCCAAACCCAAACTCGATGCGCTCGCCGACTGGTTCGACGAGCAGCTGAAGCTCATCTCCGGCAAAAGCGATCTCGCCAAAGCTATCCGCTATGCGCGCTCGCGATGGGAGGCGCTGACCTGTTATTGCGCTGACGGTCGCCTGGAAATCTCAAACAACGCCGCCGAAAACGCGATCAGGCCCCTGGCCCTTGGCAGAAAGAATTGGCTGTTCGCAGGCAGCGACGCCGGTGGCGAGCGGGCCGCCGTTTTCTACACCCTGATCCGAACGGCAAAGATGAACGGCGTCGAACCCGAGGCTTACCTGCGCGAAGTCCTGACCCGCATCGGCGAGCATCCCATCAATGCGATCGACGCCCTGTTGCCCTGGAACATCTTCCCGCCAGCGACGCTCAGCGTCGCTGCCTAACCCGAACGCTGTCAAGCCGGCAAAGCTGCATCCCAAGCATCACGCTTACGTTTTCGGCGACATCGCTCTTTTTTACAGAGCCGCCTTTACAGGCGATGCTGGCTTCCAAAACGCCACCTTCAAGGGCGCTTGCCAGTTCTGGCGCACCGCTTTTGGAAGCTGTCAACGGCGGAGTAATTTCAGGCCACCGTGGCGGAGAGATTTCCGGCCACCTTTGCTGACGTTGAAAGCATAAAGCCCCATCGCGATGGGGCTTTATGCTTTTCGGCATTCTTTTTATCGGGAAGTAACTTCGCCCGTGCTTGGATCGACGCTTTCAGTTTCGGAGGCGTCTGTATTGAGCGATCGCTCGGCTCGGCGGCGCCGACCTTTCGACTGCTTGAGCCGGTAGCTATCGCCATTCATCTCAAGAATGTGGACGTGGTGGGTGAGCCTGTCGAGCAGCGCACCGGTGAGCCGCTCGGAGCCGAAGATAGACGTCCAGTCTTCAAAGGGAAGATTGGACGTCACGATGATCGAGCCCCGCTCGTAGCGCTGGCTGAAGACCTCGAACAGAAGTTCGGCGCCGGTCGGCGACAGGGGCACGTATCCGAGTTCGTCAATGATCAGGAGCTTGTAGGCGGCGAGTTGAGCTTGCAGGCGCAGAAGCCGCTTCTCGTCGCGCGCCTCCATGAGCTGATGGACAAGCCCGGCGGCGGTCGCAAATCCGACGGCCATGCCGCGCTGGCAGGCGGCAAGACCGAGAGCCAAGGCGATGTGGCTCTTGCCCGTGCCGCTGTTGCCAAGCGCGATGACGTTCTCGCGCCTCAGGATGTATTCGCCTCGCGAAAGCTCCAGGACCAACATCTTGTTGAGCGAGGGGATGGCGTTGAAATCGAAGCTGTCGAGCCCCTTTACGGCCGGGAAGCGAGCGGCCCGAACGCGGCGCTCCACCATACGCCGCTCGCGCTCAATCAGTTCAAGTTCGCTAAGCCTGAGCAGATAGCGCACATGATCAACGCCACTGCGTGCGGATTCCTGCGCGACCTTCTCGTACTCGGCGAGAATGGTGGGCAGCTTGAGCTGCTTGAGATGATGCCGGAGCAGCAGCTGCGGTTTATCGGCGGCCTCTGTCATGCGGCCTCCTGATCAAGCAACGCCGTATAGTCGGCGGCGCGCGTCGCCTGAACGGCGGCCTTGGGCAGATAGGGATAGGCGGCGAGATCAAGCCGGGGCGGTCGCTTCTCGATCCGGCACAAGATCAGCTGCTTGACGGCGTCAAAGCTTGGTGCGCCGAGTTTAAGGGCGTCTTTGACCGCATCGGCGACCATGTTCTGATCGAACGTCTCCATAAGCCGCAAGACCTGGATGAACTCGCGCTTGCCGCGGTTGCCCATCCTGGCTTCGAGCAGACGCCGCAACTGCGGAAACTGCTCCGGCAACGCCCACTCCTGCAAGGGCCGCGCCTGGTCGAGCGCTCCGGGCTTCTGCTCAATCAGCGCCAGATAATGCAGGGGATCACAAACAAAGTCGCCGCGCTCATAGGATCGCTTATGGCGGGCGATCTCTTCCCCGGCGCAGACGATGATCACCTCATCCACGAAGCCTTTTACGGTGACGTCGCGAAAGCCGTACGCCGTGGGAACGGAGTAGTCGGCCGTGCGGTAGCGAACGAGCGCCGTCGACGACACGCGCGCAGTCCGTTGATCGCAGGGCTCAAAAACGCCAGGCGGCAGTGGCCGAAAGGCGGCCAGGTCCGCTTGAAGCCTAGCGCCGATCGTCTCTGGATGGGAGCCCGCCCTGCGATCGAGTTCCGAAAGGCAACCCGCTTCAAGCTTGGCGTTCAATGCCTCGAAGCTTGCAGCGATGGGGACCGGCGTCAGGAGCCGCCGACGGCCGTTCTTGACAAGTCCCTCGACCTTACCCTTGTCATTGCCCTTGCCGGGCCGCCCAAACCGGTCGCGAAACAGATAATGACTGATAAGTCTGGTGAAGGCCCCCGTCCGTTCGCGCTTGCCGTCGCCGCAAATCTTGGCGACCGCGAGCTTGGTGTTGTCGTAAAGGATCGATTGCGGAACGCCGCCGAAGAAGGCGAAGGCCGAAACATGGCCGTCGAGAAAGGCTTCCGTCGTCTCCGCCGGATAGGCCTTCATGAACGGCGCGTCCGAATGCGGCAGGTCCATGAAGAACACATGCATCTTCTGCCGGACGCCGCCGATTACGCCGATCGCCTCGCCAAAATCGACTTGGGCGTGCCCAGGCGGATGCGCCAGCGGCACAAAGGTCTCGCGGGCCCGAGACCTCGCAAGCCGCACATACTCCTTCACGGCCGAGTAGCCGCCATCGAAGCCGTGTTCGGCGCGAAGCCGGTCGTAAATCCGCTTGGCCGTATGCCGCTGCTTCGGCGGCGCCGTGATATCCGCCGCCAAAATCGCATCGATGATGGAAACGAATGGCCCTAACTTCGGTCTCGCCGGAGGCTTCTTGCGAACATACCCCGGCGGCGCCGAGAACTGGCACATCTTCGATATCGTGTCCCGGCTTAAGCCGAAAACACGGGCGGCCTCACGACGGCTCTTACCCTCGACAAAAACGAAACGTCGGACCGCGGCATAGTTGTCCACGGCATACATCCCCTGTCGCCCCTCTCCCGTACAGAAAGGGACAACCTAACCAGTGGCCGGTTATTACTCCGCCACGCAGCAGCACAAGCGCCGCCGCTCCACTGGCCGACTTTCTCACCGCCTCTCACAAGAACGCTAATGCCGTCTTGAATGTCAGCCGGCAAAGGCAGCGGTAGGTCGATGCCTGCCGTTCCAGATTTTCGAACCAAATACCGGAGAACCTCAATGAGCAGACATCGTCCTGGGGGTACAAACGCTTTTGAGCCGCTGCCCAGACAATGCGGCTTCGATCACGCAGCTTGGTTCAAGCTTGGAAAGTGGGCTGCAGGTCACTCCAGGGTCGACCGCCCCAGCGCGTTCGGTGGCAAGGAGTGCATGACCTTTCGCGCCGCTCCCTCTGCGGCGCAGCCCGAGATGGGCGTTCCGCCAGGCACGCTTGAAGTAGGTGATATCCCCTTTGATCTCTCGAAGTGTTAGTTAGCGCTTGCCACGAACCGTAAATAGATGCCGGAATCGAGTGGTTGCACAGCACCCCAGCGACCCCGGTCCGCCCCAGCGCACTGCAGGATGCCGCCGTGCTCGCTGAGCACCATGACAAACGCCATCAGCGGACGGCGGGCGCGGCGGTGGCGAGGCAGCCGAAATGGCCACAGTCCACTTGGGCCTGCTCTCCCGGCAGGTATCTAGTTAGCAGGCTGCTGAAAAGGCCGAAATCGTGGCTTCATCCTTTGGGCAACTCATAACGAAAGCTTCATCGTTCTCCATTTTGTCTTATGGCATTCCGGTAGAAGTCCAGGACCGCTTCATGGTACTCCAAGCCTGACCGGGTCAACTCGCGAGCACGGTCTTCAAGCAATGAGGAAATCTGCGCGTCGGCATCCTCGATTGCGGCATTCCTGAAAATTGAAGCTGCTACCGAGTTGGCGCGGCACGGAACCGGCGCGCCTCCTTCCTCGGTCAGGAGGGGAAAAAAGCGATACCGGTTGCTCCCTAGGAGAATTTCGGCGGCGTCGCCCTGGGCAAATTCCGCCAGCATTATCTTTGTACCATCCAGATCACGTTTTCCCGGTATATCCAACAGGCCCACCGTTTGATTTGGCTGGAGCCTTGTGGCTAGGTTTATGGCGAACCTCTCCTCGGAACTTTTTACGTGGAAATAACTATCCTTGAATACGTTTCTCCATACAAATTGGGGATAATCCCAAAAGATTCCGTAACGCAAAATCCAGAGATCCCGATATCCTAAAACATCTTTTATATGCCCCTTCTTGATGAGGTCATCGGTAAGCGATGCCGGCAGGATATTCTCGTGCAAACCATGATGTAAGCTTAGATAGAGCCCGACGTTTCCGTCTTGCCCTGGGGCTATGTTCAGGTCGACCGAGTATATGATTTCGAAGTCGGCTGACACCCAGCCATGGCCCAGCGATTTCTGGTAGTGATGCGTTGGGTAGGCCCATGCTGCAGGGTCTTCGGGGTCATCCCCTCCCCATTCACGCGCCCACGCCTCAATTTGGCGGACTACAGGGTCGGCAGCGTCATCGGCATCGAAATCACCTTGGCTAATATCGTCCGGTAAGATCAGCATCTCTCCTGGGACGCGTTTCAGCAGCCAGCCAATTTGCACCCAAGGATGAGCCCACGAGGTATCGGCAACACGGCCGTTCCGCACATCAGCATCGTGAAAGTTGAGAATGTTGCCATTACGGTCAGTCATGGGGACGAGTTGGCGCTCCTTTTCAGAGAGAGACCTCTCGTCCAGGTCGCGCCGGTCGAAGGGTGATGTCTTCAAGATTTCCCACAGCCGTGGAATGCCCGTCCCTGCAACGCGGTGTTTGATGGTGGTCGCCCACTCAACGAGAAGATTTCGGGCGTCTGTAGTTGCTCCGTCCAGGGGAGCGCTGTCGCGCAAGCTGGTGCCCCGGAGCATGTCTGAAACGCGCCGCTCGATTTCAAGCTGAAGGTCTTCCTCCTTCTCGAAAGGGCCACTCCGCTCCGCGACTGCTTTGGCAAGCAGATAATACCGTGCGCCCGCGGCTTCGTATGCGCCGTAATCCCGCGGATTACCAAGGTCCTCACCTTCTAGTCGCAGCAACCGCTTCCGCTTTGCCCATTGGGTGTCATCATCCGGCCATGCGCTTTCAAACATGGATTTCGCAGCCCCCAGCGGATTCGCCTTATCAATGCTCGCGGCCATTCGTCCGAGATTTGACGCTGCAATCGGGCGGTCTTCATGGGAAAGGCGAGCCATCCCACGAAGCTTTTGCGAGAGGGATTCACGTGCTCCCCCAAGCCGACGACCGCTGCGTATCGGCAGATGCGTGATCTTGTCCGTCATAATGTTGTTTCTCAATGGATATAGGCTGCCGTGATGATCATGCCATTGTCCGCGATGACCACGTAGCACGCACGATAACGCTCGAAATACTTGGCCTCGGTGCCCAGATAGGTGGCGACCCGCCTCCAGCTTCTCTTGCTGAACGAATAGCTCGTCGCGCCGGCTCGACGATGCGTCTCGTCACCAAAATCGCGAAGGAGATCTACGACCGACGTCGGGATAGACCGTTGCTGCTGTCGCTTCCGGGCATGCTCCGTCAGCTTCGCGGGCCGGCGACGGCTTTGGTCAGTGGGGCTGTGCATTTTCATTCCTCGGTGGCTTTGTTGCCTGAGGTTATGCTCGACGGACGCCGATAGCGCACGACCAGATTGTGAAAATATTTGGTAGTCATAGCGGCGCTATTTGGCAATCTATTTGGCAACAAGCTTGTCCCAGACCAGCCGAAGCACGCCTTATCGCCCTGGGTAGAGGCACCGCATCTATAGACTTTTCCAGTGAATGGAGGCGCCTCGGCGCCAGCAAGCGGGCCTCAGGGCAGCCTATCCGAAAAGCAGATTTGCAAAAGCGAAGTCGTGCTTCGAGCGATGAGCACGCGCCGCGCATGAACGGCGGCTCAACCTCCGATAGCAGGCGCTCTTTGAAACCCGTCCAATGTCTCTTCCCGGCCTATTTTACCCATCGCGCACTCTGGAAGCGCTTCGAGAGGCGAAGGCCGTGCGGCTTGGCACAATTAGAACAAAAAAGGAGCATGGCTGCATGCCATTCAAAAACGAGCGCGACGATATCCTATTCACAATCCGCATGGGCCTGATGCACTGCAGGACCAGCCCAAAGTCGGAACGCAATGAGCGCGTCCAGACAATGCAGGCAGAGGCTGTCCTCACACACCCTGAGCGCTGCTGCTATCGGATCGTGAAAACGGATGAAGACCGCGGGATGAGGCCGGCCAATATCGGGGAATGATGGCGGGGCTTGCCGTTTCTCATGGCCCTCGGTAAATCGGGATAGTCATCATGTGCTGCCGAATGCTGCGGCTCGGGCCGGCAGCGTGATCGCCCATGCGCGCTTTTCGTTCTTAAGACAGCCCTGAAGTGACCTAGAAGTCCTCTCGCGTGGTGAAGTAACAACGAGCGTATACGCGAGTCTACACATCAGATACGAGGCTTTTATCAGCGTTTTTTTGGATTTTAAACAGCTATCTTCCGTATAAACGCCAAGTATTATTTTCATTTTTACTTATCCATCTGCAGGGATTTCTCTATTTTAGATAATGTATAGCTGCTATATTGCGTTCACCGACAATCAGTCGGGCAAACTATACAAGGAATAACCCATCATGTTGGGGCCAGTTAAGCCGGTTGAACCGGCTACGTTCCAGGAACTCCACGAAGTTTCCGATGCCAATTTCCACGGCGTGTTGCGGCACACGCCGCTTATCAATGCGGTTGCCCCCGGCACGGCCGCATTCACGAACAGTTATGTCTTCGACGAAAAAAGGCTGTGGCGCTTTCTAAAAGGCCACTTGGAGGACTTTGGCGCTCCGCCAGCCATCCGGCAGTTCCAGGGAGGCCAATCCAACCCGACTTTTCTTATCGAAACACCCATCCGGAAATACGTTCTGCGCCAGCAGCCGTCGGGAAAGCTTCTGCCGAGCGCGCACGCCATGGACCGCGAGGTCCGCGTCCAGTCGGCGCTAAAGGGAACGCCCGTCCCCGTGGTCCCGATGCAGCTTTTCTGCGATGACCCCACTGTCATCGGAACGCCATTCTACATTATGGACTACATTCCCGGCCGCATCTTCGACAGGCCGGACCTGCCCGAACTCAGCAACTTGCAGCGCAAGACAGCCTACCGGGCTTTTGCCGAGACGCTGGCCGCTCTCCATGAGGTCGACTTCGAGTCGATCGGGCTTGCCGACTACGGGCGAACGGAAGGCTATGCGGCTCGCCAGCTGAAACGCTGGAGCGACCAATATGAGTTCGTCGAAAACGGGTCACATCGAGGCCATGGACAAGCTGATCGCCTGGCTCAAGGCAAGCGTCCCGTCGAAGGACGAAGCGTCGATCACGCATGGCGATTACCGCATGAACAACGTGATGTTCGAACTGACCGAGCCGCACATCATCGCGGTGCTCGACTGGGAGCTTTCGACGCTCGGCCATCCGCTTGCCGATCTCGGCTATGCCTGCATGGCTTACCGGACGCCCGCGAGCGTGCCGTTCCTCGGCGGATTGCGCGGATTGGATCTCGCAGCGCTCGGCATCCCGAACGAGCAGGAACTCGTCGGCATGTACTGCCACCGCGCAGGCCGCGAGAGCGTTCCCGACCTTACCTTCTTTATCGCGCTGTCGTTCTTCCGGTTCGCGTCGATTGCGCAAGGCGTTTACGCCCACTCGCTGCAAGGCAACGCCGCCGACAAGCGCGCCCCGCTCGCCGAGCAGGCCGCCATCGCGCTCGCGCAGGAAGGCTGGCGCATCGCGGAGGCGGCGGGATAATCGCCTTTGCTACGCCGTGCGGCAGACCGCTCGCCTTGAGCTTATGCTGCCGCCCCGCAAACCATTACGCAGGCATCACCCGCAAGGTGAAGGGTGTCTCCGTCCGGACCGGCAAGCTCGCGATAGCATTCGAAAGCGTGGTGCTTGGCCTCAGCGGCGCAAAAAAACCGCGATCCTGCCGTCTTCGCCCAAGCCTTCCTGCAATTCGGCGCGCTAAGCTGGCCCGGCGCGGATTTGGGTCAACATGAAATCGTGGAGTTCAGCAATCGTTTTGTCGGTGTAGTCGCGGTGATCTTCGCTCATGCGCCGATCCTTTCCCGTAATGCCGCCTGCTTAAGCGCTGCCGGGTTGCCCTTGTTCTCGGTGAACGGGTTGGTGCCCATGCGATAGGGCCAGCTGGGACATTTGACGCTCACGCATTTGCGCACCTCGCCGGACTGATCGACACAGCAATCGAGGCAGCGTTCGCGGATCGCTTGCAGGATCGGCTGTTTGTGGTGGTCCCACTCGTTAGCTCAGCCACGCTCAATTCGCGCGGGTCACGGCCGATCAGTTCGCCGCTTTTGGATTCGAGCCAGGGTCTAGTCATAATTTTAATCCTGTGCGAAAAATCGCCTACGGCTTCGGGGATTTTTCCGAGGGAGGATGCCGCACTCAGAAACGGGTCAGCCCGGTTCCGGGTGGCGACGTTTAGCGAGGTTTCGCGGGTAGAGCATCTGAGTTGAGGGGGCAAGAGGAACGTGGCTGTACGGTGCGCTCCCGGCATCAGCGGCCCTGCCTGATCTGGAGCTTATAGCGCTCGACCTGCTGCTCTAGCTCGGCATTCCTGCGGCGCACAGCCTCCAGTTCTCGTTCGAGTTTGAAAATTTCCTGCTCCAGTGCGCAGATGCGTTCGAGATGTTCGCTCATGGGCGGGTTAGTTCCTGGTATTTCTCATCAAGACCTTCAGCGTAATACTGGTCTAGGTTCGAGCGCATGACTTTCTCGATCCTTTTCAGCTCACGCTCGTTTCTGTGAATGTCCTGTGCTGTTTGTGCGAGGTTGCTCCTGTCCTCTTTCGACAATGGGCGCTTGCGTGCTTCCTCGACCTTCTTTTCCTCTGCGAGTTGACGCTTAAGGCTGGCGATTGCAGCGTCGCGGAATTTGGCGCGTTCGCCGGCGCTTTTAAGGTCTGCCTCCCACTGTTTGTTTAGTTCTGTGAAAGCTTTCATATCCAAAGCGGTCATGCCGATGCTCCAATTCTCTGTATCGCCCTGTCGAGCGCGCGCTGGAATGTCAGCTCGTTTGCTGATGCGATTTCGAGGCGTTGCTCGCTTGTCAGGTCGCGCACCGCACTGCGCACGACGCGGGGCCAGTCTGCTGTTGAACCCGCTGTGGAAGCCACGACGCGCGCCAGCGCGTCGACGGCGGCGGTGAATGCGTGCCTCATGTTGTCGGGCCTATGGCGCGCAGCTCACCCGCGTCAACCGAGACCTTCGCCGATTTCGAGAGCAGGTACGCAATATAACGCGCGGTCTCAAAATCGCTTACCGGCTTCGCTTCGATCAGAGGGGCACCATCTTTCCCCGTCGCCTCGATCCTCGTGCGATCGGCAAATCGGCGATCATCAAGGCCCATCTGAAATTTTAGCCCGTCGAGCAAAACGCGCGCGCTGCTCGGATCGATCTCATCGCGCTCAATTCTTTGGAGCACTTCGTTGAAGCGATGCGCGCGGAACTCGGCCCTATCCTCGACTGCCTGCTGATAGGCCTTCGCAAATGCCGCGTCTGTACGGCATCGGCGCTGCACTGTCTTACGGCTCGGCATGCCGGGATGCTGGCACGCCTCGATCAAGCTCTGGCCTTCGGCGATGTGATCGAGGACCTGTTCGAAAGGATCGGTCATATCCGGCCCTCCGCTTCCATCTGCTTAATTTTTTTCTCAGCATAAGCGCGCGCGGCGGCTTCGTTCGCCTTGTCGGCGCGCACCTTGCTTTGCGTTGCGCGCTTGGCCTTCTCGCGCTTTTTGCATCCGGAGGCATGCAGTTCGCGGATTGTGGGTGGCGCCGGTGGAGCTTGCAAGGGAGGGGGTGAGGGCGCTTCCGGAGGCACGCCAAGCTGCGCTGTCGCCTCGATCCAGCCCTGCTCCGCCAGCTGACGGCGCGCTTCTTCCTCGCGGGCATGCCCCTGCTGCCGCAGATTGTGATATTGAGAGGCAGCAGTCGGCAGGCGCATCGCCGCCATTTTCCGCGCGGCTTCCTCTGGGGATAGGCCTTGCTGCTCTTTCAGCCAGCGGGGGGCCTCGTAAGCGTCGGACAGCATGTCGTGAATTTTTAGCGAATGTCTGACCCACAGCTCGGCATGCCTGCGCTCGGGGAATCTCATGCCGCCGATGAACTCCTCGCTGAAGAAGCTTCGCACCACCCTCTCGATGCCGCCCGCATCTGGCACAAAGCGTTCGCAGGCGAGACATGGGGGATGTGTCTGGCTATGGAACAAAACTCCTCCCCATTGGGTCGGGTAGGGCTCTCCGACAGGCGCGAGGATGATTAGCTGGTACGGGGGCGAGTTTGGCGGCAGCGGCATCAGGGATGGATCGCCCATGGGCAGCTCGCGAAAACTGCTGAACGAAAAGTCTGCCATCTCGACTGATTGGTAGACGGCCGGCAATAGGTGAGGCAGCCATGTGGACTGGCTGGATCGCAGCCAGACGCCGTCATAGGAACGTTCGGCTCTGAGAAAATCGACGCCGGTTCCAGGGAAGATCATGAGGTGTTTACGCGACATCGGCGGGCACCTGCTTCGCCGCGAGATAGGCCGCAAGCGCCGCCTTAGCCTCGTCCTCGACGAAATGCGCGCTGACGGGCTCGTTTGCCTCGGACATCAAAACGTAGCCCTTGCCCGGAATGAACTGGACGCCCGCGCTGGCCGGTTCGTCGTCCGCAGCTTCCACCGCATTCGCAAACCAAGTGCGGATCGGCCGGACGAGGCAGTAGCCTCGATCGGCGGCAACTACGCGTAAATCACAGTCATAATCCCCAAGCTGGCCAATAACCGTTATGCAGTCTCCGGGTTTGAGATGCTCGCCCACATACTTGTACACTTCTGGATTTAACAGATCATCCCATTTCCACTTTGATGGTATTGTCCATTGCCATGTACGGCGTGCAAAGTCAGCGGTTTGGCTTGCCAGTTCTGCGGGCAGCAGCTGGTTTTGCTTAAGGGGCATAAGCGGTAACTCCGATTTTATTTTGAGGGGGGGGCTGGCCTGCGATGGGCCTGCAGAAAGAAAAAGCCCCGTGCGGTGTGCGACGGGGCCTGAATCAGCTCACAATTTTCGAGCGTGACAAATTATAGTATGCAAACGCGGTGTTTGTCCAGCGAAGGGGGCAATATTGGTTAAGAAAACATTTCAGTTTGCCCATCTCTTGTTTGCCGCATTCTTGCCGATTTGCGATTTGCGCTCTGGCGTCAACTTGCGATCCTTTCGGTAACTCTTCGCAATTCTATGCGATTTCCATTCATCTGCCGCGTCGCCCGGCACGATGCCTTGCTCAACGATGTAACGCGCTGCCTCTTCATGTGTACGAACGGGCGATTCCGGATTGGCGATAAGGGCGTCGATGGATGCGAAATAACGCCGATCTTGTTCGATGACGCGCCTTCCTGTGATGGCGTCGACCGAATGCGCGATCAGGCCGATGACGCGCCCGTCGAGGATGAGCATATCGCCGAGCTTGAGGCGATCGAGGTAATCGACGATTTCAGGCTGCGCGGCGGTTGTGGGGACGTAGAGGATTTCGGGCATGACTTTAACCTTCAGTTAACGATTTACGGATGGGATTTTTTTGGTGTACGTGGCCCTCGGATAACTTACGAACCCGCCGCCAATTGGGGCCATCGACCTTTGGCCGAGGCGCGCGCGGCAGCGAGAGTTAGCACGTGCGAGCGTAGCGCGCGCCGCGTCTCCGGCGGACGATGCAGGATGAGGCCGAAGGCGATTGCCTCCTTGGCGCGCGAGGAAGCGGCGGCGAGCGCGAGGCGCTTAGCGCGCCTCGTTCCCGGCTGCTGCCTCGATCAGCCTATACACGCTCGACCGCGCCATCTTGAGCTGCTTCGCGATCGCAGCCGGACCCATGCCAGCCGCATGAAGCTCGCGCACTTTGTCAGCGTCGAGCGTCGCCTTCCGCCCGCCATTCTTCGCGTAGACGCCTTCCAGTTTCGCCTTGGCGATCCCTTCAAGCTGGCGCTCGCGCCGCAGGTTCGTTTCAAACTCTGCGAACACACCCAGCATATCAAGGAAGGCCTTCCCGGCTGCCGTGCCGGTGTCGATCGGCTGCTCGGTAGCCTTGAGCGCCACGCCCTTGCCCTTGAGCTCGTGCACGATGTCCTGCAAATCCTTCATGGACCGCGCCAAGCGATCGATACGAGTTATCACCACGCTGTCGCCCTCTTGAACCACGTTGAGCAGCGTGCGCAACTGCTCCCGGCCGTTCGTGGTTGTGCCGGACATCTTCTCGCTGAAAACCGTGATGCAGCCTGCGGCTTCAAGCGCGGCATGCTGGATGCTGAGGTCTTGGTCGGTTGTGCTGACGCGAGCATACCCGTAAAGGCGACTTTTCTTAATCATATGCCCTCGTGTCCGATTTGACGTTTAGACCTCCTCTTCATGGCGTCCGAAAACCTCAATGTCAACCCTATTTCGGACGTTTTTCGCGTCCGATGAAATGTCCTGCCCAAGGTATACCTTCAACAGGACAAGAGAGGCGCAAAGAAGTTGACACAAAGTGGTTCGTAGCGTGGCACAGGCCGCGCGAGGACGCGTGTGGAGGCTGCGTTTTTTTGGCCGCTTCCAGCTAGCGCGCACGCGACCTATGGGTCCAGAGCGGTAGTCGCGGTTTCCTCGCGATCCCTTGCGCGTCACGTCGGCTATTAGAGCCAATTGCCGGCGCATCCGGAAACGCCGATGCAATCCCGCCCCTGACCCGATAACGCAACCTGATGTCTGGACATTTGTCTGTGGACGGTCAATCGGCATTGGTGTTGTTGAAGTTGACATAGGGTGTTTGCGAGGCGGCCCATTGCTCGTCGATCTCGACCAAGATGGCGGAGACCAAGCTGAGGAGAGAAGCCTCGTTTGGGAAGACGCGTATTTTTCTGGTCCTGCGTTTTAGCTCCTGTTGGATCGAGCGCTCGATGGGGTTGGACGTTCGCATGCGCCGCCGCTGGTCTCTCGGCAGTTTGAAGACGGCGAAGCCTTCGGGGACGTTATTTTCGAGCCATTCCGCGAGCTTGGAGGCGGGGCTTCGGTATTTGGCCACGAGGCGCTTAAGCTCCTCCTGAGCGCTTCCTAGATTTGGAGCGTCCCAGACGGCGCGCAGTTCCTCGCCGATGACCTTGCGGATAGTCTGATTGGGGGCGTGGTGGATGGCGTTCTGGGCGAGGTGGAACTGGCAACGCTGCCAGCGTGCGCCGGGCAGCACGGCCTGGCGAGCCGCCTTGAGGCCGGGGTGGTCGTCCGAGGTAATGAATTCGACGCCTTGCAGGCCGCGCGCCACGAGGTTTTCAAGGAAGGCTCGCCAGTGCGCTTCGGCCTCGGAGAAGGCGACGTAGACGCCCAGGATACGGCGCTTGCCAGAGGGTTCGATGCCGATGGCGGTGAGCACGGCGCAATCGTCCGCGACGCCCTGTTCGCGGGTCTTCTCATAGCGCGCATCAAGAAAGAGATAGCGGAAGCGGCCGAGAGGACGGCTCCGCCAGGCTTCGAGTTCTTCGTCGAGCATGGCCGCGGCCCGGCTGACCTGGGCCGAGGACAGGCCCTCGATGCCGAACTCGGCTAACACCTTTTCGACGGCTCGCGTCGAGACGCCCTTCACATACATTTCGGCGGCGGCGAGCATCACCGCGCAGCAGGAGCGGCGCCCGCGTTCGAGGCTTTGCGGGAAGAACGGTTCGGGGACGCCCGCCGTCTTGGGCACATCCAGGGTCAGCGTGCCCGCCGCCGTATCGACCTTCTTGGGCTTTACGCCGTTGGCGTAGCCGCGCCGGCCGGAACTGCGCTCATAATGGCTCGCGCCGAGGTATTGCTCACGTTCGAGCCGCATGGCGAGGTTCATGAGCGTGGTCATGACCTGCGCCATGGCTTGTGGACCTTCCGCCGTAAGCTGTTCCAGGACTGCGGCCATCGTCCTATCTTTGCTGGTCACCGGTGGTTCCTTCTTGGCGGTTGGAACACCGATGCGCGATTTGCTTCAGTTCCCCACGCGTGGGGAACTGAAGCGTCCACATCCTCCTCGCCCTGACGGCATCGGAGGAAAATGTCCAGACATCAAGTTACACGGACCCTGACCCGAAGCGGCCGAAACTAACTCGACGCAATCTCGTCCGCTTTTCTTAATGGCAGAAGAAGCTAATTCTGCGGTCCGCCTTCACCGACCACCACAAAGGGCGCCCAGTCAACAGGGCGCGCACTGCGGGACTCCTTTGCTATCTATCTCAGGTACCGATGGTTCAACGTTTTAGGGTGCACACATCGACATCGTGGACCACGGCTACTTTTCCGCTTGTGAACTCGATCAAAATTTGCCTATCTCGATGCTGAAGGATATCCAATTTTTTATCCGCACGGGCGTCGCAGACAGCGCGCTGAAAGCGGGAAGCTTTGATCGGCTTGAAGTAATATCCTGAGCAAAGGCGGTTATGACTCCTCGTCATCGGCTCAGCTTATATTGGAGAGCTTCGACGCGCCGCCCTCGAACACTATCCTAGAAGTGGTTAGATGAAGCGGTCCTTTTGCCTTGGCGTCTACCATCCCCGACGGCGGCAGGAAGCCAAGCCAGCCAACTGGGCGCCTTTCTCGTTGGGGTGCCCCCTCAATGTGAACGGTTCTGCTGTGTGTCATCGCAAATACGGCATAATGCAAATTGCATGGTGTGGAGATAGAGATGGAGTTATTTCATAAAATATTATTTCTTGTTATTGTGGTGTTGGCAGTTTTTGTAAGTAGTCTAAGAGCTCAGACGAACGAACTCGGCGTGCTCAATGCGCAGGCCACCCAACTTACGCAAGACGGAAAATTCGCTGAAGCGCTCTCTGTTGCCGAACGTTATGCCGAAGCCATCAAGACGCTTCGGGGCGCGGATAATCCCGAATATGCAACGGCGTTAAATCGCGTTGCCCAATTATTAAGAAAACAGGGCCGCGGCAGGGAAGCAGAGCCGCGCTACAAGAAGATCCTTGCCATTTATGAGAAGGCATACGGCCCTGAGCATCCCAATGTCGCAAACGAAATAGGCGACTTGGCCAGCACGTATTACGAACAATACCGCTATCAAGAGGCAGAGCCGCTGTTCAAGCGCGCGCTCGCGATTTATGAAAAGGCATTCGACCCCAATAGTCCCCAGGTGGCCGCGGCTCTCAAGAATCTGGCCGATACTTATGATGTGCAATCGCGCCACGCGGAGGCAGAGCCGCTTTACGAGCGCGCGCTCGCGATTTATGAAAAGGCATCCGATCCTGATAGTCTTCAGACTGGCGCTGTTCTTAACGGCTTGGCTAATACCTATGTTGCACAATCGCGCCAAGTGCAGGCAGAGCCACTCTATAAGCGCACGCTCGCCATATATGAAAAGGCGTCCGACCCTGATGATCCCCAAATCGGCGCTGCTCTCAATGGCTTGGCCAATACCTATGTTGCACAATCACGCCAGGCGGAAGCAGAACCGCTTTATGAGCGCGCAATCGCAATATTTGAGAAGGCATACGGCCCCGACCAACTCAATGTTGGCATCGCATCGGCCAACCTCGCCAATATCCGCATGGCCCTCGGTCGGAACGCCGAAGCGGAGCCGCTATATAAGCGCGCGCTTGACATTTACGAGAAGGCCTATGGCCCGAATCATCCCAATGTCGCGGGAGTCCTGATAAGCCTTGGAAACGCCTCCTTCAACCAAGGCCATTATGGCGATGCCGAGCAAAGCTACAAGAGCGCAGTCGCCGTTGACGAGAAGGCATTCGGTCCCGACCATCCCTATGTCGCCGATATATTGACGACGCTCAGTTATCTGTATGTCTTTCAAGGCCGCTTTGCGGAAGTCGAGCTGGCAGCGAAGCGCGCGCTCGCGATTTACGAAAAATCACCCGAGCCCGAAAACCCCAAGGCCGTCTCCCCTTTGGTGGCCTTGTTTGTGACTTTAACGGCTTATGGCCGAAACGATGAAGCAGCCCTGATCGCTAAGCGCACTTTCGCGCTTTTCGAAAAATCGCTTGGCCGGAGTGAGGCTGGTCTCTTCGGCACGCTTCGCGATGCATTCTCAACGAAGGAGCACGCTAACGAGGCCGAAATGCTCTTGCGAGGTATGCTGGCCAATCTCCAGGCGGAAGAGAAACCCAATGACAATCAGCCAGCCGGCGTGCTGATGATGCTGGGCACATTGATGTTCAACGAAGGCCGTTATGGCGAAGCGGAGCCGCTCTATAAACGCGGGGTCGCGATTTGGGAAAAGGCTCTCGGCCCAGGCAATCCTGGGGCCGCCGCCATGCACAACGGCCTTGCTGCCGTTTATCAGGCTCAAGGCCGATATGGCGAAGCCGACGCGAGCTTCGAGCGCGCAATCAAGGCAGCGAGCGCCATGGGCGAGGACGCGCCGCTTGTAGCTGAGCTTTTTGGAATGCGTGCCGGCATGCACATGCTTCAGGGCGACATAAAGCGCGCCACGGCCGATCTGAGAGAGGGCACCGGTATTGTGACAAGGCGGATCCAGGGCAGCCTTGCGGGGCGCCTTCTGAGCGGAAGGAAAAAGAGCGAGGCGGAGGTATCCAACAGGCTGTTTCTCAACCTGATTAAAACGTTCAATCTCGGCAAAGCAGAAGACCGAGAGCGGGTCAAGCGTGAGGCGTTCGAGATAGCGCAGTGGGCGGGCGCGTCGGAGGCGGCGCAGTCCTTGGCGCAGATGGCGGCCCGATCGGCCGAACGCGATTTCAGCGTTGGCGCCCAGCGTCCGTGAGCGCCAGGATCTTGAGGCGGAATGGCAGATGCGCGACGCCGATCGCATTGCTGCGCTTGCTCTCCCGCCGGACAAGCGAGACGGCAAAGCAGAAGCCGATAACGTTGAGCGGCTCAGAGCTATGGAAGCCCGGATCGCGGAGCTCGACGCGATCCTCAGTCGCCAATACAAACGTTTTGCCACTCCAACGCCTCTTTCCGTTGAGGAGGTGCAAGCCAAATATTTGGGGCCGGATGAAGCGCTCGTTTTGTTTCTCGACACACCGGAATGGAAACCCGCGCCGGAAGAAACCTTTATCTGGGTTGTCACAAAGACATCCATGCGCTGGGTGCGTGTCGCTCTTGGCACCGGCGCGCTCACTGAAGAGGTCAAGGCGCTTCGCTGCGGCCTCGATGAGAAGGGGGCCTGGACAGACGGCTCCTGTGGGAAATTGCTGGGTGTGAAATATGGCGTCCTCGAAAAATACTATTTCAACAAGCCGTTGCCATTTGACGTCGACCGAGCGCACAAGCTCTATCAGGTTCTTTTTGATCAAATCGAAGACCTCATCGGCGACAAAAAGCATCTGTTGCTAGTGCCGTCAGGCCCGCTTACCGCCTTACCCTTCCAGGTGCTGGTGACGAAAAAGCCCGACGACGTTGCCGCTATCCCGGCAAGTGACGCGGATTTTGGGAAACTCACGTGGCTCGGCCAGACAAAAGCAATGACGGTGCTGCCGTCGGTCTCAAGCCTGAAGGCGCTTCGGCGCGACGCAAACCCAAGCGCTGGTACGATTCCCTACATCGCTTTCGCCAACCCGCTTTTAAGTGGACCGGACGGCAAAGACAGACGCGCCTGGGGCAAACAGGACTGTCCGGCGCCTGCAAAGGTCAAAGCGGAGGACTTTGCATTCCTGCCAGGGCCTTCCTCTCTTCGCGGTTTGGCTGCTGCAGAGGACGTTCGCCATCAAGACCCCTTGCCCGAAACGGCTGATGAAGTCTGCGCTGTCGCCCGCCTCTTGGGCGCCGATCCATCGCGGGACGTCTATCTCGGCGGAAGGGCCACAAAAGCGCAAGTGCAGACGCTTTCGGATGATGGCACGCTAACCAAGGCGCGGGTTGTCCATTTCGCGACCCATGGGCTTCTGGCCAAGGAGACCGGGGATATCCTTAAAACGGCAAGCGGGCAGGCGCAGCTCGTATCCATGCCGGCAAACAACCTCCCTCTTACCGGCGCCAGCCAGAAACCAAGGACCGTGCATCCAGAGGCCGCACTCATCTTGACGCCGCCCGAAACCGCATCCGACGATAACGGGCTTCTTACCGCCTCTGACGTGGCAGCTCTTAAACTTGATGCCGATTGGGTGGTCCTCTCGGCCTGCAACACGGCAGCTCCTGGGGCCGCGACTGGGACGGAGGCCCTATCAGGCTTAGCGCGCGCCTTTTTCTATGCGGGCGCGCGGGCGCTTCTTGTCTCGCATTGGTATGTGAATAGCATCGTGACTGTTCCGCTTATTACACGCGCCTTTCGCGAACTCGAGGCCAGGCCCGAGATTGGCCGCGCTGAGGCCATGCGGCTCGCTATGTCCTCCATCATCGCCGAGGGGGGGCGGAAAGCTCACCCGACCAGTTGGGCGCCCTTCGTCGTCGTCGGCGAAGGAGGTGCGACGAACTAAAGCGGGTCTTCGTCAAGCATAAAGGTATGGCGAGACCCATCGAACAAAGGTTCGCCAGGCTGGCTTGTCCAGAAACTGTAGAAGATCGAAGAGGACATCCGCGGGCGGCCGCCAGAACAGAGATCGGCCGTCCGGCAAGCAGGAACCCGGCCAGAGGTCGAAGCCCTGAAATCCTGGTTCGAGGATTGCCTAGAGCTCGTCTCCAAGTCGTCGCTGGTTCGTAAGCGGTGCTCCCAGGGCATCTTCCGGGCGGTTTCGAGTGAGGGCATGATGCGTGCCCATGAGCTATGATCGTTTCAACCATAATGTTGACCGTAGGGTCAAAACGAAGGCCGCACCGCTACAGCGGGTCGAGGTGATCACCGGCGTTGAGCGGCGCCGGGAGTGGACGGACGAAGAGAAGCTGGCGATTATAGCGGAGAGTTGCCAAGAGGGTGCGGTGATCTCCGATGTGGCGCGGCGGCACGGCTTGCGGCCGCAGCAATTATTTACGTGGCGGAACGGATTGCGCAAGCGCGAGGCGGCCAGGCGCCTGTGCGCGGGAGCGTCCGGCGGAATGCCAACCTTCGCACCAGTGATGATCGCCGATGAGCAGCCTACCGTGGCGCCGGTTGCAACGCCGGCGGCAATTGCTGGCGCATGCCAGATCGAAATCGTGTTTGGCCGCGCCACGGTTCGCGTACATGGCGGCGTCGACGGCAATGCGCTGGCGATTGTGCTTTCTGCCGTGAAAGCTGTCGCATGATTGTGCCGCCAACCAATGTGCGGGTCCTGATCGCCACGAAGCCGGTTGACTTCAGAAAAGGCGTCATGGGCCTGGCGGCGATTGTGGAAGCGGAGTTCAAGGCTGATCCGTTCTCGGGCGTGATCTACGTCTTCCGTTCGAAACGGGCTGACAGAATAAAGCTGCTGTTCTGGGACGGCACTGGGATTTGCCTGCTGATCAAACGTTTGGAGGGCGGTAAATTCTACTGGCCCAAAATCGAGGACGGCGTGATGCGTCTGTCGCCCGCGCAGTTGTCCGCGCTTCTGGAAGGGCTGCAGTGGACATGCGTTCACGTGCGGCGGGTTGCACGGCCCACGGCGACACAATAAATGGTGGAGCTGCTCCTTAAATCTGCAACTTCTAGCTGAAAGCATACTGCAAATCTGATAGATATGCTGCCATGATCACCGCTTTACCCAAAATGCTCCCCTGCGATCCTGACGCCCTGCGCGCCATGATCCTGGCGGAACGCGCCGGGAAGCGGCTTCTTATTGAGGAGCGCGACAGGCTGGCGGCTGAGCGCGATGCAATTGTGCTGGAACGTGACGAACTCACCGCCGCCAACGAGAAGCTTCATCACATCATCTCCGTGCTGCGGCGGGCGCGCTTCGGCCGCAAATCCGAGCGGCTGAGCGAAGATCAGCTCAATCTGGCATTGGAAGAGCTGGAGACTGCCAGCGCCAAGGCCGAAGCCGAAGCCGAAAAGAAGGACGAAGAACTTAAGCGCAAGTGCACGAAGAAGCGCCGAGCCAACCGCGGGGCGCTGCCCGCGCACCTGCCGCGGATCGAGCAGGTCATCGAGCCGGAAAGCACGGTCTGCCCTTGTTGCGGCAAGGCCATGCATGTCATCGGCGAGGACAGGTCCGAGCGCCTGGACAAGATACCGGCGCAGTTGCGCGTCATCGTCACCCGCCGTCCCAAATATGGCTGCGCATGCGAAGAGTTCGTCGTGCAAGCGCCCGCGCCGCCGCGTCTGGTCGAAGGCGGCATTCCAACCGAAGCGCTGGTTGCCGGTGTTGTCGTGTCGAAATACGCCGATCACCTGCCGCTATACCGTCAGGCGCAAATCTTCGCCCGCCAAGGCATTCAGCTCGACCGCTCGACCCTGGCAGCCTGGGTAGGCGCCGCCGCGGCGGAACTTGAACCGCTCCATGACCGCCTCCTTGCGATCTTGAAAAGCCGGGACAAGCTGTTCGCCGACGAAACGCGCTGTCCGGTGCTGGATCCGGGCCGCGGCAAGACCAAGTCCGGCTACTTCTGGGCCATCGCCAGCGATGACCGGCCCTGGGGAAGCGCAGCGCCGCCGGCCGTGGCCTATTCCTACGCGCCGGGCCGCGGCGGCAAATACGTGCAGACGCTGCTGGAGGGCTTCAACGGCGTCCTTCAGGTGGACGGCTATGACGGCTACAACGTCCTCGTCCGCCCCGATCGCGCCGGCGGGCCGGTGACGCTTGCCTATTGCTGGGCTCACCTGCGCAGGCGCTTCTACGAAATCGCGGCCAAAGGCCCGGCTCCCATCGCCCAGAAGGCGTTGGAGCGCATTCAGAAACTGTACAAAATCGAGGCGGAGATCCGCGGACTGCCGCCGGAAAAGCGGCTTGCCGTCCGCCAGGCGCGGTCGCGGCCTGAAATCGAAGAGCTGAAATCCTGGTTCGAGGACTGCCTTAAGCGCCTCTCCAAGGCGTCGCCGGTGCGCGACGCCATCAATTATGGCCTGAACCAATGGGATGGGTTGATCCGCTTCCTGGATGACGGCCGCATCGAGATCGATTCCAATTCTGTTGAGCGTTCAATGCGTCCTATTGTGATGACCGAGTCATTGTGCACCTCCTGTTCAAGTGTCTGAAAACATTGAGATCTGGTTTTCGGAGTTGACCCGACACGGGCGGCCTTTCCGCGCGAGCGCGACGGCGACATGCGCGCTATCGAGGTCAGCGGCGAGGATCTGATGCGGCGCATCGGGCATAATCTGCCCGCTTGCCAGAATGCCAGCCTCGATCAGCTTACGCACTTGATGGGAGCTGACGCCGAGCCGGGCCGCAGCATCGCGCAGCGTGAGCCACTCGCCATTCTTCTCGGCCGACAGATAGCCGTGGATGCCATTCACTCGGCGGACAGAACTCACGCGGTGCGCCGTCCAGGTCTTGCCTGACCTGTCGGCATTCCCATTCGGTTCAGCGAGGCCGCGATGTCCTGGTCCGACCAGCGCCCCGCCATGGTGCGCATGACGGCCAGCGCCTGCTCGGGAGTGCAGCAGCCGTGTTCGCCGGTTTTCGGCTTCTTGACGCGCAGTTCGGAATGCTGGCCGCCTTTCCAATGGATGACGAGCACGATCTCGCCGGCGGCCTCGTCGACGTCGGCGATGATCTCCGTAATAAGGGCTCGCACCAGCCGCTGACGTGTCCGCATCGTCGTTTTCGGCGCTTTCCAGGCCGCAGCGAGATCGTCGGCCAGTCCGGTCAAATCGGGGAGTTGCGGACCAACTTCCGGCGATTGCATGTCATCGAGGCGCTGCCGGCATGCTTCGACACGTTGCAGCGTGGCCTCCCACGCCTTCTCCAGCTGCGCCGCGATCAGGCGGTTATCAGGATCGCAGGCTGCGTAGCGACGCTCGGCAAGGGAGGCGTCATACTGGGCTTGGCTTAACTCCAGTTCGGCAATGTGCAGCCGGTCCTTATCTTGCTCTCTCAGCATGCGCTCGGCCTCCCGAGCCGCCTCGATCGCCATCGGCGCCACAGCCCGCAGCATCTCACCGGCCACGACGGCGTCAATCTGTTTGCCGCCGAAGCTGAAACAGCGCTTCCGCCCCAACTGCAGGTTCGGCGTATCGCATCGATAGACCGGCCGCGGATAGCGCCCGTTGTAGACAACGTGGAGCCGGCGGCCACACCGCGCGCAACAGATGAGGCCGCCGAGAAGGGCGCGTCCGCCACGGCCAGACTTCGTGTCGCCGGCCCAGCCGTAGGCATTGTTGGCGAGCACCGCCTGATTGCGCTCGTACTCGGCCCAGCTGATGTAGCCTTCGTGATGATCCTTGATGAACACCTCCCACGCGTCCATCGGCTTGTGGTGGCCGTAGCTCTTGCGCGCCCGGCCATCGACGATCTCCGTTCGCTTTTCGCTCTTCCCATAGGCGTAGACACCGGCATAGAAGGGGTTCTTCAGAATTGCGATGACATTACGATATCTGATCGGCCTCCATTCGAACGACGTCAATGTTCTGCCGTCCGATGGGTATGGGAAATGGATGTTCTCGGACGCCATCCATAACAGAGCCTGGCGGGCGCTGCCGAGTTCGCGGAACTTCTGGAACACGAGCCTGATCACCTCCTGCAGCCGCCGATCGGGATCGAGGCCGAGCCCGATATGGCGGTCCCAGGTATAGCCGATCGGCGTCGAAATCCTCAGCTCGCCGCGTCTCGCCTTCGATCGCGCCGCGTCGTACATCCGGGATCGAATGACGCCCAACTCGAACTCGCTGATGCTGCCTTTCAGGCCGAGCAACAGGCGGTCGTTGGGGCGGCATGGATCGTAGACGCCGTCGAGGTCGATGACGCGAGCTTCCACCAATCCACACAGCTCGAGCAGGTGATGCCAGTCGCGGCCGTTGCGCGAGAGCCGCGAGGCGTCGAGGCACAGCACCGCGCCGACCTCCCCTGCGCAAAGCGCCGCGACCAGGCGATTGAAGCCGGGGCGGTCGACAGCGCCGCTCGCCGTCCGCCCAAGATCGTCGTCAATGACTTCGACGTTCGTAAAACCGCGCCGGCGCGCAACATCGACCAGCTCATATTGGCGCCGCTGGCTCTCCAGGTTCGCTTGCACCTGCTGAGGCGTCGACTGGCGAACATAAACGACCGCCTTGCGCTGCAGCACGGTCGCCGGAAGAAGAGCGTCATTCGTCATCGCCCGCCTCCGCCGTCACGGCGCCGCTCGCCTCGAGCAACAGCTGGGCCACTGCCTTGAGAACCGCTTGGCGCTGAGCCGCCGTCACGCTTTGAAGGCGGATGTCGTCGAGAACGAGGTCGAGTTGGCGGGGCGGCGCCGTCGGAACGGGCCTCGGCTTTCGAGCGAGTTCCGGTGCTCGGGTGAGCGGTAGCAGCGATCCCATGATGATCCTCCTGCGGGACATTGCCGTTCGCAGAGAGGAGCCGCGATTCGCTGGCCGTCAGCAGGTTGCGCAGGTCGCTCAGCGCAGCAAGCGAGACCTGCGGGAGGCCGACCTTGATCGAGCTGCAATAAACCGGATCGAGCTTCCAGGCCGCAACCATCGTGACGATGCCGGGCTCAAGCTCGAGTTGAGCGATTGCTCCGGATGCGCGCCGCTCAATCAGCACACAACGCGTGCTCCGGCCGCACAGCGGATGCCAGCGATATTGGACAATGGCCGTCTGCCCGATATGGGCAGAATGACCGCGAGATTGCCCTCAACAGAAAGAATAGCCTGTTCGCCGGTCACGATCAGGGCGCGCAAAACTGGGCGATCATCGCGTCACTGCTTGAGACTTGCAAGCTTAACAACGTCAATCCGCAGGCTTGGCTCGCCGATGTGTTGGCAAAGCTCGTCAACCTCTGGCCTGCGAAGCGCATCGGCGAACTGATGCCCTGGGCTTACGCCAACACTGCCACCCTGTGATCAGAACACCGCTTACGCTGGTTCGCGACGCCATCGAATACGGACCGAGTCAATGGGACGGCTTGATTTGCTTCCTGGACGACGGCCGCATCGAGATCGATTTCGAAAACCGGCCTGCTTCGGCTAAGCACGGCGGGCACAGCTAGCACCATTTCTGCGCGCTCTGATCATCACGCAGAGTGTCCGAGCGGCGGCGGGGACCGCGCCCACCTACTGGGATGGGGCGGTTAAAGCGCGGCGGACTGCTTCGGCCGGCCAAGGTTTGCATTCTCCCAGAAATTTTCCTTTCCTCAAATTATCGAGACA
>CAVRLF010000017.1:0-527769 GCA_963721975.1 uncultured Alphaproteobacteria bacterium | reverse complement strand
ATTTTCTAGAAGATAAGCTTCTAAGTGTGTGTCAATCTTTTAGCTATGCCTCCGTTGCAGCTGAAGACCGCACATCTGGGAATTTGGGTTTTCCTTGCCGTTTTATAAACTCGCTATCAGGCGCAATCAGGGCTTCTAATCGCAAAGGCAGCGATTTACGTGTTTTGCGCCTCCACGTGGTAATGAGGTAGTTATGCAAGTGCCTTGTAACATACTCTTAGCGTTCATTGTGATATCAGCAATTCTTGTAGGTAATTCCAAAGCTCAGACAGATGACCTCGCTGCGCTTGAGGCGCAGGTAAATCAGCTTTTCCGGGAAGGAAAATTCGCTAAAGCACTCCCTCTTGCTAAGGATTATGCCGAACGTATTAAGGTTCTTCGTGGGACAGATAACCCCGAATACGCAACGGCTTTAAGTTCTATTGCCACGTCACTGAATAAACTCAACCGCAATGGCGACGCCGAGCCGTTGTATAAGAGCGCTCTAAAAATTTTAGAGAAAGCCTTGAGCCCCGATGACATCCATATCGGGGATGCCTTAAATGGTCTTGGCAACGTATATTTTGCTCAACGCCGCTATGGTGAAGCCGAGCAACCCTACACGCGTGCCCTTGCAATTTTTGAAAAGGCGTTGGGTCCCGATGACGCCCATATCGGGGATGCCCTAAATGGTCTTGCCAATGTGTATGGCGCCCAAGACCGCAACAGGGAAGCCGAGCCACTCCATACCCGTGCTCTTTCAATTTTTGAAAAGGCGTTGGGTCCCGACGACGCCCATATCGGGGATGCCCTAAATGGTCTTGCCGATGTGTATGTCGCCCAAAGCCGCTTTGGCGAAGCCAAGCCACTCTATACGCGTGCTCTTTCAATTTTTGAGAAGGCGTGGGGTCCCGATGACATTCATATCGGGGGCGCGCTAAATGGGCTTGCCAGTGTGCATTTGGCCCAAGGCCGCTATGACGAAGCAGAGGCGCTCTGTACGCGTGCTCTTTCGATTTTTGAAAAGGCATGGGCTCCCGATGACGTCCATATCGGGGATGCCCTATATGGTCTTGCCAATGTATATGTCGCCCAAAGCCGCTATGGCGAAGCCGAGTCGCTCTATAAGCGCACTGTCGCCATTTACGAGAAGGCCCTTGGTCCCAATCACGTCGATATCGGGGGTCCACTAATTGGTCTTGGCAACTTATATTTTGCCCAAAGCCGCTATAGCGAAGCCGAGCCACTCTATAGGCGTGCTCTTGAAATTTTTGAAAAGGCCTTTCGTCCCGATGACGTCAATATCGGGGTTGCCCTAAATGGTCTTGCCAATATATATGTCGCCCAAAGCCGCAATGGCGAAGCCGAGCCACTCTATAGGCGTGCTCTTGAAATTTTTGAAAAGGCCTTGGGTCCCGATGACGTCAATATCGGGTATGCCCTGAATGGTCTTGGCAACGTATATTTAGCCCAAGGCCGCAATGGCGAAGCTGAGCCGCGGTATAAGCGTGCTCTTGAAATTCTTGAAAAGGCCTTGGGTCCCGACAACATCAATGTCGGCTATCCCCTAAAAGGCCTTGCCAATGTGTACGCCGCCCAAAGCCGCAATGGCGAAGCCGAGCCACTCTACAGGCGTGCTATTGAAATTTTAGAAAAGGCCTTGGGCCCCGATGACGTCAATATCGGGGATGCCCTAAATGGGCTTGGTAACGTATATTTTGCACAAGGCCGCAATGGCGAAGCTGAGCCATTATATACGCATGCTCTTTCAATTTTTGAAAAGGCCTTGGCTCCCGATGACGCCCGTATCGGATATGCCCTAAACAGCCTTGCCAATGTGTATGTCGCCCAAAGCCGCTATGGCGAAGCCGAGGCGCTCTATAAGCGTGCCCTTGGCATTTTCGAGAAGGCCTTTGGTCCCGAGAATGTCAATGTTGGAAACATCCAATTAGCGCTGGTAAATCTGTATGTTGGGCAAAGCCGCAATGGCGAAGCCGAAGCGCTTTTTAAGCGCGCCCTTGGCATTTTTGAGAAGACCTTTGGTCCCGATAGCGCCGCTGTCGGGATCGCCCTAAACAGCCTTGCCAATGCGTATGTCTCCCTAAGCCGCAATGGCGAAGCCGAAGCGCTTTTTAAGCGCGCCCTTGGCATTTTTGAGAAGACCTTTGGTCCCGATAGCGCCAATGTCGGCTACGCCCTAAACGGACTTGCCAACGCGTATGTCGCCCAAAGCCGCAGTGGCGAAGCCGAGGCACATTTCAAGCGCGCCCTTGGCATTTTGGAAAAGGCCTTGGGTCCCGATAGCGCCAATGTCGGCTACGCCCTAAACGGACTTGCCAATGCGTATGTCGCCCAAAGCCGCAATGCCGAAGCCGAGGCGCTCTATAAGCGCGCCCTTGGTATTTTCGAAAAGGCCTTTGGTCCCGATAACGCCGTTGTCGGGAACGCCCTAAACGGCCTGGCCTCTGCGTATATCGCCCAAAGCCGCAATGCCGAAGCCGAGGCGCTCTTTAAGCGCGCGCTCACAATTAATGAAAGGGTGCTTGGCCCTGATCATCCCTATGTTGCTTCCTCACTAAATGGTCTCGCCAACGTCCAGACAAATCAAGGCCGCTTCGTCGATGCTGAGCCACTGTATAAGCGCGCTCTTGGCATCGATGAAAAGGTTTTTGGCCGCGATAACATTTACGGTGCCCCGGTGATGGGCAACTTAGCCGACTTATACGTCAAAACACACCGCTATGGTGAAGCGGAGCCGCTCTTTGAACGAGTGGTCTCTATCAACGAGAAAGCATTCGGGCCCGATGACCTCCGTGTCGCCGACGCCTTGAAGAAATTGGCTGAGGATTGTGTATTTCTGCGTCGTGATTTTGACGCAGAGGCACATTTCAAGCGCGCCATTTCGATTTATGAGAATAGGGGCCAAACAGATCAATCAACGGTAGGCGCCACGCTATCTGGCCTTGGATGGCTGTATGCTGATAAAGGTCGATATGACGAGGCCGAAGTCCTCCTGAAGCGCGCGCTCACCATTTATGAAAGTGCTGCCAACGCCGAAGGGGTCGCTAACGTTCGAGGCGCTATCGGCATGTTGCTTGCCGTTCAAGGCCGCGATACCGAATTCGACAAGTTGTACGGGGGCGGCGCCAATACCAAGACTTTGCAAGCCATGGAACTGTTGGCGCTCGGCATGCAATCTGTACGCGAAGGACGCTACAGCGAAGCGGAACCTCTCTTCAAACGCTCCTTCGCCCTTATGGAAAAGGCTCTGGGCAAGGACAACCCTGCGCTGTCCACTCCCCTTGCTGCGCTCGCGATGGTCTACCAGAACCAAGGCCGCTTTAAGGAAGCTGAGGCGAACTACCAGAGTGCGGTCACTCTTTCAAAACCATTCGGCTCAACCCATCCAACTGTGGCGTTCGTAGAGGGATTGCATGCAGGCCTGTTCCTTCAGCAAAACGACTTCCAAGGCGCGGTCACAGCCTTGAGAGATAGCGCAAAAATCTTGGTGGCAAGGCTGGAGGCCGGCTCCGGTTGCCGAAGTGCAACTGAAACGAAACGGGGCCAGATGGAGCAATCCGCGTGGCTCTTTGTAGACTTGATCAAGACTTTAAACCGCTTGGGCGGACGCGATGCCAACCGGTCACCGCTTGAGGCCATTGTAATTGCGCAATCGGCAAGCGCTGAGGCCTTTGAAATCGCGCAATCGGCAAGCGCTACCGAAGCGGCGCAATCCCTGGCGCAGATGGCGGCGCGGAGGGCGCAGGGTGATCCGGCATTGGCTCCCAAAGTGCGAGAATGTCAAGACCTCGCATTAGAATGGAAGGCCCGCGATGCTGCTCGCGTCGCTGCTTTTTCTCTTCCTCCAGCTAGTCGAAACGCTGAAACAGATAATGTACGCCGGCTCGCTGCGATAGAGGTCCGGATTGCTGAGATCGAGGCTATACTCGGCCCAGAATACCAACGTTTTGTCAGTCCGGTCCCGCTTGCTGTTGAGGATGTTCAAAATAACTATCTGAAGTCGGACGAAGCCCTCCTTGTGTTTTTTGATTTGCCGGCACGCTGGTCTATGCCAGAGGAGACTTTTATCTGGGTTGTGACAGAGAAGAGCCTGCGCTGGGTCCGTATCGATCTCGGTACCTCCGCTCTGACCGAGGAGATCAAGGCGCTTCGCTGCGGGCTTGATGCGACGGGAGCCTGGGGGGAGGGCTTCTGCGAAAAGCTGTTCGGGGAGAAACGCGGGCGTGAAGACGAGTTTCTTGAGAGAATGGGCCTCAGCAAGCCGCTCCCCTTCGATACAGCCCGCGCCCGTAGGCTTTACGAAGCCCTGTTCGGGCAAATCGAAGACCTCATCAAAGACAAGAAGCATCTGCTGCTCGTCCCATCCGGCCCACTCACCGCCCTGCCGTTCCAGGTGCTTGTGACAAACAAGCCTGATAACATGGCCGCTATCCCGGGAAGCTACGACGATTATGCGAAGGTTAAATGGTTCGGCCAGGAAAAGGCGCTCACGGTGCTGCCGTCGGTGGGGAGTCTGAAGGCGCTCCGTCGAGATGCGAGGCCCAGCAAGGCCCCCAATCCCTACATCGCTTTCGCCAACCCGCTTTTAAGCGGTAAGGAGGGGAAAGACAAACGCGCCTGGGCCAAGCAAGCTTGCGCGGAACGCCAGGAACTAGCCTCATCTTCCGCCGCGACGCCTGTGTCTCTGCGTGGTTTGACGACCCCGGAGGAAGTGCGCCATCTCGACCCCTTACCCGAAACAGCCGACGAGGCCTGCGCGATTGCGCGCCTCCTTGGCGCGGATCCCTCGCGGGACGTCTATCTCGGCGCCAAGGCTACCGAAGCACGGTTAAATGCTCTGTCAAAGGATGGCACGCTTGCCAAGGGACGCGTGATCCATTTCGCGACCCATGGGCTGCTGGCGAAGGAGACCAAGAAGATTCTTGAAGCGACAAGCGGGCAGGCGCAGCAGTTCTTTTCCATGGCAGCAAACGATCTTGTGAGAGGCGATAACGAAAAGCAAAAACCCGTACGTCGCCCAGAGGCTGCGCTCATCCTAACGCCGTCAGAGACCGCATCCGAGGAGGATGACGGGCTTCTCACCGCCTCTGACGTGGCAGCTCTGAAACTTGATGCCGACTGGGTGGTCCTCTCGGCCTGCAACACGGCGGCTCCTGCGGCCGCGACTGGGACGGAGGCCCTATCAGGCTTAGCGCGCGCCTTCTTCTTTGCCGGCTCGCGTGCTCTTCTCGTCTCGAATTGGTATGTGGATAGCAGCACGGCCGTGCAGCTCATCACGCGCGCCTTTCGCGAGCTCGAATCCAAACCCGCCATTGGCCGAGCCGAGGCCATGCGGCTTGCCATGTCATCGATCATTGCCGAAGGGGGCCGCAGCGCGCACCCCGCTAACTGGGCGCCCTTCATTGTTGTTGGCGAAGGAGGCTCACGCTAGGGCGAATACCCTAAGACCGCACTCAGGAAGGAAATAGCACAAGGACTGGAACGGAGATTATTGATGAAGAGGTTTATCACCCCGATTGCCGCGCTTGTCGCATTCTTGTTGATGGAGCCGCACGCGATTCCCGCGCATGCCCAATCGGCCAAAGCCCAGCAGGACTTTGTGCCTGGCGAATTGATTGTCGGCTACAAATCCGAGCAAGATCGAAACAGCGCGCTCAGCGATATTCAGTCCGAGAAAGGCAAGCTTCGGGGCCCAGGCGGTGGCGGTGTCCAAGCCGAAGAGATCGGCGAAACTACGCTGAAAATCACCTTCGACTTTTCCGGCACCACCAGGGGACCAAACGAAAACTCGCCCTCAGATCTTGCGTTGCTTCAGGGAATCGCCAAGAGCCTCCGCGAGAGTGACAACCGAGTGAAATATGCGCACCCGAACTGGATAATGACCGTCGATCCGGTCGCTGCCGATGTCGCCAAGGATGCGCAGATCGCCTTGGAAAGTTTTCCCGAAGCTGATGAGACACAGCGGGCGCCTTCGAATGGGCCAAATGATCCGCTTTTTGCCATTCAGTGGAACTATGGGCCTTTGCCTGGCGGGATGAATGCCGAAGGCGCCTGGAGGGTCTTGCAGGATTCCCCTCCGCCTCGCGGCAAGCCGATCATTGTCGCCGTTCTTGATACCGGGCTTCGCTACGACGAAGCTGACATCAAGGACTCGCACCACTACCTCAATGGCTACGATTTTGTATCTCGAAACAATTGCACGAGGGAATCCGTCGGACCGTAGCCCGGACGGAACCGATCCTGGGGATGCTTGCCCTGACAGCGATGAGAAGCCCTCTTGGCACGGCACACACGTCGCCGGCATCATTGGAGCAGCAGGGACAAACAATGGCCGCGGCATAGCCGGCATAACCTGGCATGCCGATGTGAAGGTGCTTCCCATTCGCGTCATCGGCCCGAAGGGTGGCACCACCACAGATATTGCAGCGGCAATTCGATGGGCAGCAGGTCTTCCAATTCGAGGCGTTCCTCGCAACGAGAACCCTGCCGACATTATCAACATGAGCCTTGGTGGCCGTCATTCCTGTGATGAGGACAACTTCGCGGAGCTCATTTCCGCCATTTCCGCCGCTCGCAAGGCGGGAAGCATCATTGTCGTGTCCGCTGGAAACGGGACGTACCTTGATGACGATGGCAATCGCTGTAATCCATCCGCTTCTGATCAGACGTGCAAGCATGTTTCAGAGGAATTCGACAAATACGAGCCCGCCAGCTGTCAGGGTGTGATCTCCGTTGCGGCGAGTGATCCCAACGGACACCTCGCCTACTATTCTAATTATGGTGCAGTCACTGTCATGGCGCCGGGAGGTGACATGAGAATTAAGAAAAAGTTCGAGCTCCGCGGGCAGCCCAAGACACTTGCCCTCGGGGTGTGGAGCACGATCAAAGACGGGTACGGCTCGATGCAAGGGACCTCACAGGCTGCTCCTCATGTGTCAGGCGCCATCGCCTTGGCGCTGGCGAGGCATCCAGACTGGAGGCGCAAGCCGGCCCTTGTGGAACGAAAATTGCGCGAGACTGTAGCGTCGCCCAGCGCCGACGCATGCCCTGAAGAAACGCCCTGCGGGGGCGGACAACTCGATGCCGCTGCTCTTGTCGGGTCGGATTAAAACCAGATGATATTTGCAGTTTGTTAGTTTGATAGTTACAGTAAGACTATACCGTGTACGGAAGCTTATCTAGCAGCCATTACAACTTCTACGACTATGAGGCTCTGGCCATTAAGGCCAGAGCCTCATATCGGTTTACGCGTGGATGGTCCAGCGCTCGAGTTCACAAATATTGACATCGTGCATGATAAGAACTTTTCCGCTAGCGAACTCGGCCATCAGATCAAAACGGCACCAGCCATCATTGTCATCGACATTGACGTTCACTGAACCGCCAGGAGCCAACAGCACGCCTTGCAGGAACTCATACTTCCAGTTACGTTCACGGATGTTCGAGCCGTAGAGCTTCAGCAGATAGTCGTTACGCATCCCATTGGTAATAATGACATGACGATCCAGATTGTCGTCTGACTGCGCCGCAGCAGGGAGGCTAGAGGCGAAACCGGCAAGAGCAATAAAGGAGAGAACTGCCAATCCGGTTTTCACTTTAAACAACGTGGTCATTTTCTTTTACCCTGGTTGAGACCAACCTTCTTGGTCCTATGTCTGCAAAGGCGCAGGAAGCGAGACAATGCGGACGTTGCGGCGGAAGAAAAAAAAAATTAGGTTCGGATGTCCGTTTCAAGCACGATCACGCGCCTTAAATTGTGAGTGGATTTCAAAACGAGAAATCGGAAGCCCCGGCGATGTCTCAGAGCGAAATTGCCGCTCATTTGAGGTCGTTGACGCATGGCCAGAAAACCGCGCTTGTTAAGGTCGCGAGGCTCTATGCCGCCAGAACCGCTTACGGCTATGAAGACCTCCTGCAGGAAGCGTTTAGCAGGGTGCTTGCCGGCGATCGGCGGTGGCGCAGCGATTTGGGGGTGGTGACTTTTTTCAGCGGCGTGATGAGGAGCGTCGCCTGGGAGTGGAAAAGCAACGGTGGTTCGACGGTTGAGGATGCCGAATTCAGCGACGAAGGCGCCGAGGCGCGGGGACTGCTCGCTCGATTGGACGTGCAAAAAGTGCTGTCGCTCTTCGACGATGACCAGGTTGCCAAGGCCTTGGTCACCCAGATGATGCTGGGGGCAAATGCGGAGGAGCTACAGGCGATTTGCGGCTTGAACAGAACGGAGTACGAAAGCAAGCGCAAAAAAATCCGCCGGCGTCTTGAGAAGCTCCAGGAAGAATAAGCCATAGCTATGGGAAAGAAAACGAACGACCCGCTTTTCGATCTGGCCAACTCTCTTGCTGAGGACATCATCGCCGCCTCAGATGAGGAGTTGTTGAGGGAAGCTGCCGAGGACTACGGAGACCCTCTCGCGCTCGCGATGACGTTCGACAAACTCATCACCGCGGAAAAGAATCAGGGTGCCGAGATTGTCGACTTCAAACAATTGTCCGGCACAAGCGTGCAGGCAGAGACGCAAGATGGGCTTCCTTCCAAAGCCACCAAAAACAATCTGCATGAAATCGGCCCTAAAAAAGAGCAACGAGGCAATCGCCAGGGGCGGATGAAGATTGCTTCGAACTACGGTGCGGAACATTCTAAACGCTTTGCGATGCCGCAATGGTTCCAGATTGCAGCTGCGCTCGCCGTCGGCGTGGGGATCGGCTTTGCAGGAGACGCCGCTCTTCATAAGGAAACGAGCAACGATTGGCGTCAGGCAATTGCCACCTATCAGTCTCTTTCTCCTAAGGAGACGCCAGGAGAAAAAGTATTGGATGAGCCGCCATATGTGAAAGAAGGGGACGAAAATAGCGTAGAGGTGAGGTCGTATTCGCAGGGCAGAGACATTCTCACGGGCAGGGCAAGCAGTCTTGAAAGGGAAAAAAGTAAAATTGCCACCGTTTCTGCGAAACTTGGCCTTCCAATAAAACCTGAAGCCTTGCAAGTACCTCATCTTGAATTCAAGAGTGCGCAATTGATGCAATTCGAAAACCGCCCGCTTGCCAGATTTGCTTACCTCGACGCCAAAGGCAATCCAATTACCTTTTCTATTTTTCACACGGCCGAGACGGACAAAGCGCCAAGGCCAGCAAAGTATGAACGGCTTGACGCCTTATCGTGGAACAAAGGCGGTTATGGCTTCTTGATCATCGGCACAGCTCCAATTGAAGAGCTTCGACGCGCCACTTTGGCCTTGGCGAGCCAGGTTCAAGTTAATTAGAAGTTCAGGTTGCTTTTTTTGCGTGGGTGGCATCTGATTATGGCGGCAGAGGCTGATAAGTTTGCCGATAGCTTGGGTCGCTTCACCCAGAAGCCGAAGTTCTACGATTGACTTTGCCAACTCTCTTTAAAGCCGCCCGATGTCCGCAAATGTTAAACGAGCCCCGCACGGCAGGCTAAGTCAGGGGGCTGAGCGGGCCTCGCCGTTTGAGCATCATTCGAGGCCTGGTATGTCTCTTAACGGCCTATTGCAGAGATTTGGCGAATGCTTGGGCGCAACGCATCCTATTCAAAGCTCCGCCGCTACGCTTCACTTCGCCGTTGCCGCCTCAACGCTGGCGCGGTCGATACCAAGCTTCCCGTCAACGTCAGCCCGAATGATGGTTCTCGCTGATGACGAACCGAAAGGCTCACACCCCGCGGGTGGACGAAGTGTTGGCAAAAGTTGCCCTATAGGTTCTCATCGCCCTCTATGAATATGATCCTGAGCGGCTCGCGGTCTTCGCCATTGACCTCCCGCGGCACGAGGTTTGCCACGATGCGAAGAAAGGTGGAAGCATCGTCTTGGGCAACCTTTTCGATTGCAGCGCTCCCGTATTTTCCCCACGCGGCACAGAGGTCATTCAGAAAGGCCTCTTTAAGTCTGTTGCGGCTGCCTATCTGGCGGCCGGCCGGGTTTCCGCTCTCGCCCTTTTTCCAGGCTGGTTTTAAGTTCGCAGCGTTACCGCGTTTCTTGCTCGGTGCAAATTCACCGATTGCGGCGCTGCTGTTTGCATCTTTCGGCTTGATTGATATTGATCGTTTTTTAAAACTCCCCGTCATTTCGGATCCCCGTTTGTTTGGTGAACTGTCAACGAAAGCAGCGGCACCGCTGCCGGCCGGATTGATAGAACGCTTCAAGCTGTCACGCGTGGGCGCTCAGCTATCAGTGGGTGAGACTGTCATCGCCGGCCTCGCCGTTCGTTTCCGCTGCCATCAGTGCGTGTTGCAGCCTTGCCTTTTTGGGAAAATGCTCGGGAAGCGCTTCGATGGCCGCCCAAGCCTCGGGATCACAGCCATCGCCGCCTTTTGGCAGACGGAGCAAAAGACCTTCCTTCGTGGCGCAATAGGCGAAGCTCTTCCACAGCGGCTCGCCGTTTCGTCTGCCGCCTTGGTGTTGGGCAACCCATTGCAAGCCGCACTTGCCACGGATCACTCGCAGCTTAGGATTGAGGATGGCGACAACTCCGCCATAATCATCGCTTTCTTCGCGTCCTGCGGCTGAATTAAGGGGGTGAGGAGCCGCGAAAGGCGCTTCGACGCTGGGCAGCAGGGGTCCGGCCTCTTTCCGGCGCTCGCGCATCGCGGCCTGCAGTGCCGCGATCTCTTCCGGCATGGCATAATCGGCGATGGCCGTTGATGCTTCCGGCATCAGGTCCACGTAAGGCGTTCGGCGCTGCCGCGCCCAGTCCTTGCGTGAAGACCGCGCGGTTTCGATGCCTCTGTTCATGATTGCCCCTTTTCATCGGGCCCCGAGTTGTGATGCAGGCGCGATCCCGGGCCGGGAATCTGCTGCATGCGTGTCGAATTTCGCGTACGTCGCCCCTTGATGGGGCACTCCCGAGAAATTCGCGCTGCGCGCTGAGGTTGTTTCGAAGAGAGAGGCGGGAAGAGGAAAGCGCTTCCCCATGAGGTCGCACGGGAATAGGCCTTCCACGCGCACCGCGCCTGGCGCAGGTCCCAGGGAGAGGCGAGAAGAGGAAAGCTGTACTGGGTGCGGAGTTGGGAACCAGCGCTGTCTCTGGTCACAGGCCTCAGCAAAGAGCGTGAGGCTGAGGGTGCGCAGTTTTCCCTCTTCTCGCTCCTGCTGGTGCGAATTTCTGGGCCGCGGCCAGTCTTTGCTTCCGAGCAGCTTGCGACCGCGCACGTAGTGCGAATTTCAGAGGGGGTTACCCCCTTTAGGGGGTAACCCAGAAATTCGCAGCGTTCGCAGCGCTCGGAGAGGGTGCGAATTCTGCGAACTCGGGGCGCAAAAATTCGCAGAGTTCGCAGGGTTCGCACAAGCTTAAGCTTCCTCACCAAATCCATTCCTTGCCCCCCTCATCGGCCTCGGTGTGATACGGGTTTCCGTTGATCAGTTCTTTGTGGGCTCGGTTGAACGCCGTCCGCTTTGCCGCGTTGGCGTTGCGGCTGTCGGTCTCGCCCGTTGTCCAGCGCCGGAAGAATTCCTCCCGAACGAGACCCAAGGGCACGGCGCTAACTTTCGGGCCGTCCTTTCGGACACGGCGTGTCACCGAATCCCTGATGGCCAAATCCGTGAACGCAGCGCGAAAGACTTCGTGTGCGGCGTTGGGCTTCTTGGGCTTGGCTCCATGCCTTTCCTTGCGGCCTTTGCCAGGCAGTTCATTCTCGTTTGTCAGTTCGATGGCGCATGAGCCGAAGGGCTCGCCGTCGTCATCGGTGCCAAGTTCGATGAATTTCAGTTCGAACCCGCTAAGGGGGCCCTCAACGCCGTCACGGTTCTTTGAGAGAAAAAGGCTTCGATTGCCGCATTGGCCTGTGTTTGGCTCGCGCTCGGCAAGGGTGGCGAGCACGTTATCAACGTTGCCGGTCCACGCAGAGCCGCCGCGCGGACCGGCCTCTTGATCTTTGCCCATGTGATGCACGGCGGCTGTAAGCGCCTTTGTGTGGGCGTCGATCCTGTCAAGCACTTCCTTACAGACTTTGACTATTTCGGCATTGGCGTTTTCATCCTTCATGCCGCAGGCTTTGGTGATCGTGTCGATGATGGTGAGAACGAGTGGAACACTGAATTTCTGTTGAAAATACACGCGCGCTTGGGTCAGCTTGTCGAGCATGGCCTGAAGGTCGCGCTCATTTAGCAGGTTCCCGATTGTATGCGGCCAAAGGATCGGAAGCGCTTTCGAAAGGCCACGGCTGACCTTCGCCGCGATGAGACGGTTCTGAAGTCCTCCCATGCCTTCTGCCGCGATGATGACTACGCCGCCGCGCCTCTTCACAGGCTTCCCGAAGAATTCTTGCCCCGAAGCGACAGCAACGGCCATGTCGGTTGCTATGAAGGTTTTTCCAGCTTGAGATTGACCACTCAGAAGCACGGTGCCTCTTTGTGGAAGAATGCCTTTGATGAGTTGCTGAACTGGCCTGGCTATTTCCAAGCTGTCGGCTGTAAACCCGTCAGGTGCCGCATTATCAGGTGGCCGCGGTTGGGTTTCCCGCGCATTGCGGACCAGCTCTTTTATGGGGCTTTGGGGGCGCGTGCCTTCATCACGATCGTAGCCGTTGCCGTTTGTCTTGCGGTTGGCCGCGAAAGCCCCGTCAAACTTTGCCCGGATAGCGTCGCGGCCCTCTCTGCGCAGTATGTCGTTCAGGTCTTCAGCCACGACTTAGACCTCCAGCATGATAGCTTCGATGCCGCGTTCTTTGATCCTGCTGACAAGCCCCTCGGCGCCGCGGCGCCCCGCGGAATCAGCCTCAGCCGCAACGGTCACGGCTTCGATCCATGAAGGGACGGCGCTTGCAAGGAACGGCATGAAGCTTGCGGAACCTGCTGCCCAACATCCCAGTCCCGTTGCAAGGTGACCACTCAAGGCGGTTTCGATGCCTTCCGCGATAAGCATCCCCGAATTGTCGTTCGGCGGCACGAGGGCGAGCGGAAAACCCTTCACGCCACCCAACATCCTGCGGGGCGGGTCTACGGGCGCTTTACCTGAGCCGTCCGGTTTCAGATAGGTAATATGCAGACCTTTGACGCTCTCTCGCAGCATGCAATAGAGCCCTGCCTCGGGTTCATCCGGCACGCCGAACGGTACGACCATGGCGGGATAGGGGTGTTTTGGTGGGCTCGGCGGAAGATAGCCGATCTGAGGCGGTAACGGATCGACGTCTATTCCGCGTGAACGGAGATACGTTTCAACGACCGTGCCACGGGCTTCTCTTCGCCGGCCCCATAGGCGCAAGGCCGTTTGCTGTCTTTCCGCCGCGTTGACCTCTTCACGCTTCTGCGCTTCGAGCTTGGCCTTCGCGCTCTTGACAGGATCGATTTGGCCGCCGCGTGGTAAAAGTCCCTGCTCCCGCCACTCCCTTTTTAGGGCCAGGACATCATCGCCCGAGAACGAATAGACGAAGACATCGTTAGGATCGACTGCGTGAGGCGCAATCTTTAACGAGCGGTCTCTCTTGTTGTGATTAGGGCCGGGTGCGAGTCCGTATCGCCCGTGCCAGTCCCCGGCCAAATATCGGACGATAGCTTCTGCGATTCCCATTGCCATCCCTCAGCACAATGCCTTGCGGGCGCGCTCGTACTGCGGTTCGAGTTCCACCGTCGGCTTGATCCTCGTTTGCACCTGATCTTCGACGTTGCGCCTTGTTGCTTCCGTCGCAAGATGATCGAGGGGCCATTGCGGAACGGGCGCAGGGCGGCCAAGACGCCACGTGAGCCTGCCCCCAGCGGTCCGGAGGCCAAGTCGGTTGCTCCCGGTCACGGTAGCCAAGTGATGCTGATGCTGCAGGATAAGATGCCGGCCGCCGGGCCGCGTTCGCTGTACGGGCGTTTCGGGCCAAGTCTTGCCCTCAGCGCGAAGATGGCGCTCTGTGTCGAAGCCGCCTTCCAAACGTTCTGGCGCGATTACATGCCCATCGTCTGCTGGCACCCACGCTTTCGCTTCGCAATGCACGCAAAAAAGGTTTGCAAAGTTCCCAGCGTACCAGACACGGGCGACCTTCTTGTCGCGATTTTCGCGCTTTCGATACGGGCTGCAAAAGGGGCATGTACTGTCTTGGTGCCCGATCCGATTTTGCACCAAGCTTCCGAGCTGATCGAAAGTTAGATCATGGGTTTTGTTGAGCATGTCGCGCCCCCGGTCGAGCTGGCTCGCTCTTGACCGAGACGCGGAACACCTTTAGACAATCGGAAAGAGCTTTAAGGATCAAGCTTTTGCTTGCGGAAAGTTTGGTGTGTGAGCCGCAAGAGAAAAACCGAATGACGGACAGTGGCCGGGTGACGCCGCCGCGGCCTTTTTGTTTTCCAAGGTTCATAGAGCTCCCCTTGCGGTGCGCTTTCCTTCAGCTGTGCTCGTCACAATGAGGCTGTCGAGATAGGCTAGCGTCTTATCCCGTGGATAGAGGATCCGCTTTCCAAGCCGGATGAAGGGGATTCCCTTTCCGGTCGTGCGGTCGCGCTCCAGTGAGCGCATATGGCGTCCTAAGAGGTTAGCGAGCTGCCAGGGGGTTAGGTAGAGCGGCAGGTCCGCGACTTTTGCCGGCCATTGAGGCTCAGATCGAGTGTTGGCGCTTGCGTCGGCAGCGGCGTAGGCGCCTTGAGCGCCGTAAGTGTGAGACATCTGCGATCACCGTGTTTATTTGTCGGTGACCGAACCAAAGCATTTTCGACAGGCTTAGTCTCAGACAGCGGTTCCGGGATTTTCCGGATTTTCCGGACTGCGGTTCCGGCTTTTCATTTCTTTAACAGCAGACCTAATGTATCTTTCGATTGTACTAAGTTGGTAATGACTAAAGTTTGAGTTCTTTTTTATCTGGCGAGCAAGCGCCGCAGTAACCGGTCGCTCTCCACCATTAATCAATGAAATCGCTTCTTCCGGCATGAACATTTTAGCACACAAGTTGTTTGTAGTTATTGATTTACTACGGTCGTTTGCGTTTGCGGGCGGAAGCAAAGCGCTCTCGTGCTTCCCCTCGTTTGGCGATCGATTTGGAATTGCTTTCGACAAAGCGAATACATCGCTGATCAGGGTTTGAAGACTTTCTCTGGTAACATAGATCCAGTGGGTGCCACGAGTGTTATGGCTATAGGGGTCGTCTAAGTTCATCTTGCAGAATTGAAATCTTGAAGGAACGCATTCGCTATTCCATAGATCTTGGGGCAGCAAATAAAATCTCCCGCCATCAATCGATCGTACGGCGGTCTGAATTTTCCCTTCCGCAGCGGCTTTTTCGAGCAAGAGTTTGCTTAATTCAAGCGACAGGCGGGGTGGCGGATCTCCAATGGCGCGCGGATCGTCAATGCCTGAAACCAGATAAGTAGCCCATGCGAGAAAGACATATTCTTCTCGTCTTTGCGGCCACCAGTCAGGCTCATTCCAAAACTCCTCCGATGATATTTCGCAAGGCCAAAGCTGTCTGGCATCGGTCATACCTCATCAGCCCTCCGTGGCTGCTCCGAAGGGGGGACGCGGCAGGCCGGTCGGAGTACCGGCTTTTCGCCCCGTCGGGCTAGCCGCGCCTTTTATGGATTACGCTTTGGTTCGCAACTCTACAATCTCCGCCGCCGTCCGCTCTCCCACTGCTTTGAAGGCTGCAGACAGGCGATTGCCGACACTCTCGCTGACGCGCTTAAGCGGATCATCAATAAGGTGGGCATATCTGGCTGTGGTTGCCGGGTTCGAATGACCCAGCAGCTTCCCGATCATGAGGAGGGATGCGCCACCGGCCGCGCTGAGAGAGGCGAAGCTATGTCGAAGGTCATGCAGGCGGACATGCTCTGTCTTGCCATTGGGCAGCGTCGTCGGTGTGAGGTTCGCTGCTTCCCGAATGCGCACCCAGACGCGCCTAAGGCCGACGAAGCGCTGTCCCTCCTTCTTGCCGACAATCACGAAGGGATTGCCATCGACGCGAGGGATCGAAGACAGGAGGTCCCGTGCCGCGGGGCTCAAATGGACCGACTTTGATCCTGTTTTCGAATCTGGGAGGTTCAGAAAGCCGCGTTCAAAGTCGATCCACTCCCAGCGCGCATTGAGGATTTCGTCGCGCCGGCAGCCCGTCAAAAGCAACAGCCGGATGGCGGCGATGGCGTAAGGGTCTTCGGTCTTTTCTGTTTCGGCCGCCCGGAGGGCATCGCCAAGACGCGTCAACTCCGCTTCGTCCAAAAAGCGCTCGCGCTTCCGTTCCTGATAACGCTTGATGTTGCGAGCGGGGTTTGGCCAGGCCTCGGGCAGGTAGCCCGCCGCTTGCGCCTCAGAGAAGACTGCACTGAGGAAGGCGACAAGATGGTTCGCGTTCCTTGGCGTTTTCGCAAGCCTCCTGTGCAGGCTCAAGATTTCGGCGCGCGTCACCTGGTCGAGCTTTACGCGTCCGAGACAGCCTGCCTTCAAATGTCCGGCCTCGTCTCTGGGCGCGATATAGTTCCGCGCAAAGCTTTCGTAATTTGCAAGCGTTGCGGGCTTTAAGACATTGCGCTGATTGTCAAGAAAGGTCTCCATCCATTCGGCAAGCGTCGGCATGGCTTTCGCCTGGATGCGTTCGCTCGTCGGATTTCCGCCTTTTAAAATCTCCGCGATGATGAGTTGCGCTTTCTGGCGGGCCTTGGCTTCGGTCCACCCGTTCGCGCCGTGCTCGCCAATCGTCACATAGTGACGGGCTCCGCGATAGGCTTTCCGGACGAAATAGACCTGCGCATCGCTCTGTTGCCGACGGACCAGGAAGCCAGGTAGAGCCGAGTCAGCCACCGTCTCGCCGGGCTTCAGCGCCTCCACAAGTCTTGTTGTGATCTTTGCTTTTCGGAATGTCATGTCCCACCGCCTCTAGTGCCAGATTAGTGCCATGTGCAGTGGCGGTCAACGTCGTTTAATGTGTGTCTGTGTCTGTGTGACATATTGTTTTTTCGGGACTTTGTCGGTAGGTGTCGGTTATGTTGCGATTTTACCCTTAGATTCCTAATCTGGGGGTCACAGGTTCGAATCCTGTCGGGGACGCCAGTAAAATCAAGAACTTAGCTGCCACTTTTTCTCCACAGCAAATCTTGTGGGTTCCATATGGGTTCCCGCTGGTGTGTGCACGAAAGATCGCTTCCAGGTTAAAAACTCTACCGTTGGAGCGCCGCTGTGAGCGTCTTTGCCTTTAGGGATATTGATTAACGACAGGGGGCGCGTTCATGGCCTCGGACTTCAGGCGGGAAACTCCTTTGTGGGATGTCTCTCCGATAGTTCGGACCGGCGGCGGCGATCGTTTGTGTCAACCGTACTGGTCGAGAAAGCGGCGGCAGGCTTGGAAATCCTGCGCGTAGCCGGGAGGCAGCGGCAGCTTCTTCGTCTTGGCAAGCTTCTCCGCATAAGCGACCAGGCGGGCAGTCGGAGCGGCACCGCCGATCGCCAGCGTCCACGCCCGAAATGAAGCGCACCCGGCTCGAAGAGGGATTCCTACACCGCCTTTTGAACCAGCCAACCCGGCGAGGGTCGTCAACCCGAGCCTTTCGGCAACGTGGCTTGTCAGGCGCCATAAGCGGCGGCGGGAGAGGCCGGCGAATCTTTTGAAAGGCCTTTCCTTCCAGCGTGTGCCGCCAAAACCAAGGGCGTCATGTTCTAGTGATTCATGGTACTTTTATCATTTTGGCGTCGACCACTCCCGTGTATGATCCAGAAACAGCCGAGGACAGAATGATGAAGCTGAACGAAGTAGCTTTCCGAGGTTATCAGGCGTACAGCGGAGACGCCAATTTCCAGCGGCTAAATCTGTCTCCCCTTACGCTCCTGTTCGGCAAGAACAACAGTGGAAAAAGTGCGGCAATTAGGTTGCCTAGATTGGTCCTCGGCGGCTTGGAATGTAATGATGGTCGTGTTTTACCAATGGAGGTTCGTGGACTAAGCTATGGAAGTCGTTTCTTAGATTTAGTTCCCGGTGGAGATTTTTTTGGGCGACCTACTTTCCAGATTTCTGCAGAGCACAAGAATGAGAATCTCGATTTCGCTGTGACGCTTTTTAGTCAAGGTGCGTTGGCGGCTGACGAACCGCCGCATGTCTGGTCGTATGAAATGCGAGCACCGGAAAAACTTTCCATTCCGGCTCCCCCAACCCGTGGTGACACAGGCAGGATATTCAAAGGGCTTTTGCCGCCGGAAGATCACTGGAACTCCTGGCGAAAAGCCGCAGGAGCCACGTTAGACGAGATGATTCACTTGGGGCCTACCCGAGCAAGGGTAGAATCTATTTATTCAAATCGCCAGTTTGTTGGTTTCGATTTCCACGGTTCTCAAGTTCCTCAGCTGCTTCGTTTGAACGACGCCTTGGCCGACGAAGTGGGCTCTTGGTACGCCACCCACATGGACGGGTGGCGATTGTCGCTGAAGCGGGATAGCGAGAGCTTTTCCCTTCAAATAAGCCGCAACAGCAGACTATCGAGCAACCTCGCTAACGGGGGGGAAGGCCTACAACAGGTCTTACCTGTTGTTGTTCAACAGTTGTGGCGTCAAAATCATAATTTTGTGTCCTTCCTTGACATCGTAGAACAGCCCGAGCTTCACCTGCACCCGGCCGCCCAGCCTCCATTAGCAGACCTTTTCATAGCCACAGCTCTTAAAGGCCATGGGCAGACACTTGTGGAGACAAACTCCCAAGGAATCCTTCTCCGTTTGCAGCGTCGAGTGGCCGAAGGCGTGCTGCCGAAGGAGATGGTGAACATTTATTTCGTGGAGTTGACGGACGACGGAAGCGAACTTAAGCGAATTCATCTAGATTCAAGTGGCGAGCTAGATTGGTGGCCTTCGGGAGTGTTCGAGGAGGACTTTAGCGAGGTTGCGGCTATGCGACGCGCGCAGCGTGCCAAGAATTCCGGCAAGGCGAGCTGATGAGGTTTGTCTTGCACATTGACGTCCTCAACGGCAGCGACGAAGCCTTAAGTCTGGTCGATCGTCTGGTCGACCGAATCGCTGACGAGGTGCATCGCATTGATGTCCCCGATGTGGACTTCTTGCAGGATTCGGAGTGGTTCAAGGGAGCTCGCCCAACAAGGCGTAGTGTCCTGACCTCGGCAGTCTCGAGGCCACCCCGTCAAGCGAACCCTAACGGCCTGCACACTCGAACAGTCGAGGTTCGGAATCTTGATGACGCTCGTGTAGCCGATCGATTAGCGCATAGTCCTCTCGAAATCCTTGTTGAGGATCGCGAAGCGGACGGCGTGCTACTTGATATGTTGGTTGAGGAGCTTGGTTCCCCCGATTTGCAAAGTCTTTGGGCAATCGGTCAGGCCGTGACCCCGCGCGCGCTATTGATTTCTAACTCTGGAGGCATCAATGCGATGCCTCAACGCGTCGAGCGCGCAGTTTCCGATGCGAACAATGAAGGTCGGCCAGTGCGACTTTTTGTATTGTGTGATTCAGATGCAAGGTGGCCAAACGATATTGGCAATCAAAGTCAACGCTCTATCGATGCATTACGTGGCATATGTGGGAATTCGCAAATCTCACTCCACGTTCTCGTCAAAAGGAATGCTGAGAATTACATTCCCGATACCGTCATCGAAGACGTCCGAGATGACCCCAGAAATACCAATAACAGAGACAGGTTCGATCTTCTTCTTGGTCTCACACCGGACCAAAGAGATCATTTTCCTGTAAAGGATGGCTTATCCACTCGCGAGCGCGAAGAGGCAATCGCTGCGGGGCTTTATGAGGCTGCACAGGAGCCAGAATTGAAAAATCTTGAGGAGAGGTTATTCCCTAAGAGGCCACGTCCGTTATTACTCCTTCAAAGGGAGCGGCGCGCCAAATTCTCTGCTGCCGGGTTTCGAGCGCGCGACGGAAACGGCGAAGTCGACACCCTCCTTGAAGCTTTAGCCCGAGAGCTATGAGCGCTATGGCCGACCCGAGAAATGAAATTCCAGAAATCACGCCACAGGTTGTTCATCTTATCGACCTGCTCAAGCGAGCAAAAGAGGGACGGCTGCGTGTGCCACAATTTCAGCGTGAGTACGTTTGGCGACGTCAAGACATTGTCGACCTTTTCGACTCGATAGCACGCCAATATCCAATCGGCACGCTGTTCCTCTGGGGAGCTCAACCTGTACCTACTAGCAGACGGCAGATCGGTCCACTTCGCCTCCCGGAGTATAAAGGCGAAACATGGATGGTACTGGACGGTCAACAAAGACTAACGACGCTCGTGGGGGTTTTGCTTGCGGGCGAGCCACAGTGGTCGGACGAAGGTGATCCGGATCCCGGGAGGTGGGACCTCTTTTTTGATGCCCAGTCCCGTGCCTTTGCGTATGCACGACCAGGCGAAGTGCGTCCTGCCCATTACGTCCCCGTTCCTGCCTTACTTGATACGGTGAAGCTGTTTGATGAACTGCAACGTATGATGTCACTCGCCGGTCCCACCAAGGAAGATGCTGTTCGGAAGAACGCAATCCGATGGGTTACTCAGGCCCAGGAAACCGCACGCGCTATTCAGACGTATAGGATACCCCTCGTCGAGATCAAGACGAATAACCTGGGCATTGCGGTTGAAAGTTTCTCGCGCCTGAACAAGAAAGGACGCAGCATAGGGCAAGATGAGATGTTTTCTGCACTCACCTACGAAGAAAACGGTGCGGGAGCTTTTCATCTTGCGGGCGAGATCGACGGTTTACAAGATCAAATGATTCGCTCTGGATTCGGCGACGTCGATCGCAATATTTTGTTGCGCGCCGTTCTCACGGCAGCCAATTTAGATATTTACCGCACAGACTGGACTTGGCTTGGGGAACAGGTCAAGAAAGATGTACGCGGGCAATTGCCGGATGCTGTGAAAGAAGCTTCTGTCGGTCTTAGGATAGCGCGGGAGTTCTTGAAAGACCTCGGAGTTTTAAATGCACGTATGCTGCCGTACAGCATGCAGCTCGTTGCTTTGTCGGCTTTTTACGGAAGACGCAACAATCCTACCCCCGAACAAAAGGTGCTCCTAAAGCGCTGGTTCTGGTCCTCCTCATTTGCGGGGTGGTTCGGCTCCGGCAATCCAACTAGCGTTCGTCGGCTTGTCGATGAGCTTCGGGACGATGTAACAAGGAACCCGGCGCCAAAGACTTTGGAGCACATGAAAATTGAACAGGCGGCTCTGCCAACACCACTCAGGTTTGACATGAGGAGCGCACGCGTTCGAACAATGCTCTGCGTTCTTCTTGCCCAGAAACCGAGGCGCCCAGATGGTAGCGTATTAGAACTGGAGGATGCTGCTGCAATGCTTTTTGAACGCGGTCCTGCGTCAATGCGAATTCTATGCGCTAGTGTAAACAGTCCAGACCTTAGAAGTAGTCCGGCCAACCGCATCCTCGATGTAGAACCAAATATATTAGGTCAAGCTCAAGCAAAGACATGGCTTCTAAACTTGCCACTCGCGATTTGCGATGTGGTTCTTCTAAGCCATGCGATTGAACCGGACTCAATTGAGCTTCTGATGGCCGGGAACAACGACGCATTCCTGGAACGCCGTATGAAATACATCTCTCGCATAGAGCGCGATTTTATGCATCAGGTGCAAGTTACCCCTCCAGAAACGGATGAACCGGCTCCATCGCCAATTGATACAGAGGACTCAATTGCTTTAGAGCAACTATAGAACTTCACGGCTTTTTGCAAAAAAACGCGTACCTTAAAACTCCAATTGCTGTTGATATCAAATCAACGACTGTCGGTGGCGCTGAATTAAGCCAAACAAAACTCAAAGCGCTTCCCTAGACACCGGACACTGACCAAGGCCGCATCTTAAAGCGGGTTGAGATTTCAATGAATTGCGGGATTCGACCGGAAGCGTGGCGTCTTCCAAGATGGGCGGCTACAAGCCGAAGACGCTTCCAGGCGAGCATGCGGAGTGGCTTACGGCGCGGTGCAAGGATAGGACTTCACCATAATCCAGCTTGGCGAGGAGCTTCAGACCTTCGCGGGCTCAAGGTGGACCGGCGCTCGGTCTGGGAATTCCTGCACGCGGAGGGCTGATGAACTTAGCTAAGCCCTTGATTCTTATGGTGCCAAGGGCGGAATCGAACCCCTGAAACGCGGTTTTTCAGGCCCTGCGTTCTTTCATAAAAACAATGGTTTGGCTCCCGAATGGCTGTTCTTACAGCCAAGAAAAATCAATCGGTTAAACCGGTTTTCCCGAACAAATCCGAGCGAGATTTGCGCTTATTTCACGATTTCCGCGAGCAGAGAGAAGCACGCGAGCAAGTACGCAGATCTACGAAGTGGCGCCGTAAGTGCGTTTGCGGCGCGGCTGTGGGATCTTGCGCGTAGCATCGGCTGACGCATATCCGAAGTATGGAAACGAATTTCTTCATATTCCGGGAGCGGCTCGCAATCGCTTGCCGCCTTCGCGGCATCACATATGACCAGCTCTGCTCAAGCATTGGGCTTGGCGGCCGGCGCACTGTCGACCTTGAACACGCGGGCCTCCGCGCGCTTGACATTTACCGGCTGGCTCAGATAGCAGACCGGCTTGACGTTTCGATCGATTGGCTTCTGGGCAGGTCTAAGGCGATGGAGCTTCGCGAGAAGCAATGCCAAGGGGAAATAGGGTAACGCGGTGCCTAACCCGCCTCGGCGGCTTTCGACCTCGATCCTCATCGCACTTAACGATGTGATAGCCGCGACGCTCCAAATGCTCGACGATGTGTCGTGAAAGAGACTTTGCCACGGCCCCCCAAGGCTACCGTTCGGGTTTCCAACGACGCCATGTCTGGAAGGGGTGGGAGTGAACTAGGTGAATGATTTCCGTGGGTTACATTGGCTAACATTCAATTTTGGCCGCACTGTTTTGTAAGGGGCATTTTGGGATTTGGCTAACGTTTTTACGCCACGAATTCGAATCCCGGAGAGGGATTCGAAGACGTCACCGAATATGCCATCAAAGAGAAGCGCTCGTGCCATTTGCGTCCCTGCAACACCCTGCGACCGCTGAACCCTTCATAGCCGAAGCTCTCTTCGCAGACGCGAATTGGGGAAGAGGGCCAAGAACCGACATTCGGCAGCCATCGCGGCGAGGCTGTGCGGGCGCGTAACCCTGGAGGCGGGAGCGAAGGCTTTCTTACTGCCATAATATTCGGCGGACCTGAACCCGATCGAGCAGGTTTTCTGCAAACTCAAGCATGGGCTCAGAAAAGCCGCGGCCCGCTCCCGCGACGCCGCCATCGGCGGAACTCCTTGGGTCCTACACTCCAAAGGAATGGGCCAACTACATCAAAAATTGCGGATATGGCGCGTCTAAACTCAACCCGCTTTAGGCGCTTTCGGTTTGTGACAACTCCATCATGTCCGAGCGTCTGAGCAGCCAATCCACGCTCACCTCAAGACGACCCGCAATCTGCACCAACCGGTACACGTCGAGCGCTCTAAGACCGGAGGCGCCAAGATCGAGACGCAGGAGCGAAACCAAACAACCTAATCACGTAGGTTTTAGCCGACGTTATAAGCCGAAGGCATGTCCGTATTGTTTTGCCGATATGTCCAAAAATGAACGCACCGAATACCTACTCGACTGCTTTGTTGACGGTGAAGGCCTTGATCGTGTCCTTGAGTCTTTCGTCGCGATTGCCGAAAAGAAGGCTCGAAACCAGTACGCCAATAAGATTACTGCAAACCAATGGAACCGCACGGCCCGTCGCCTCAAAGAGCTTCGCGAGTGGTGCGCTAAGTTCGGTCCCGGCTCCGATTGTCGATAATGTTCTAGGTTGGCGGGAAGAAGCGCGAGACTCATCAACAGACTTTGCTTGTGTCATGAGTGTTTGAAGCCTTTTTGGGTAACCATGCAGAAACGGCCCGCCTTAATTGCGTGGGCCGCATCGGCCTCGGCCCGCGCCACGCGCTCTAGCTTGAATATTTGGGGCTCAAATATCTCGACATCTACCGGCTGGCGCAAATCGCCGATCGCCTGGACGTGAGCATCGATTGGTCGCTCGGACGAACGAGAGTTATGGCTCTGCCCGCCAGCCGGCAGTCTCTCGGCACACGCGTCGCTGATCCGGTGTATTCATAAAGTCCCATCGCGATGGGAGTTTATCCGCTCGGCCTTCATTCGGCCGCGGACTTCTTCGCTGCTTTCGCCGCGTCGCGCGCTTTCAGCTCGTCGGCGCAACTAGGCTGCAGCTCAGCCTCGTGACTGCGAAGACAAGCCTTGCGGCCCTCGCCTCTTTTCACGTCCTTGCAGAACTTTTCGAGATCGGCCCCGCAAGCAACCTTCAGCTTAACCCTGGCTTCGGCGGCACCGCTGAGCAAGGCCAAGCCCAGAACTGCGGCAGCGATTGTGAACGTACGCATTGATTCCTTTGTCAACGGCGGAGTAATTTCAGGCCACCGTGGCGGAGAGATTTCCGGCCACCTTTGCTGACGTTGAAAGCATAAAGCCCCATCGCGATGGGGCTTTATGCTTTTCGGCATTCTTTTTATCGGGAAGTAACTTCGCCCGTGCTTGGATCGACGCTTTCAGTTTCGGAGGCGTCTGTATTGAGCGATCGCTCGGCTCGGCGGCGCCGACCTTTCGACTGCTTGAGCCGGTAGCTATCGCCATTCATCTCAAGAATGTGGACGTGGTGGGTGAGCCTGTCGAGCAGCGCACCGGTGAGCCGCTCGGAGCCGAAGATAGACGTCCAGTCTTCAAAGGGAAGATTGGACGTCACGATGATCGAGCCCCGCTCGTAGCGCTGGCTGAAGACCTCGAACAGAAGTTCGGCGCCGGTCGGCGACAGGGGCACGTATCCGAGTTCGTCAATGATCAGGAGCTTGTAGGCGGCGAGTTGAGCTTGCAGGCGCAGAAGCCGCTTCTCGTCGCGCGCCTCCATGAGCTGATGGACAAGCCCGGCGGCGGTCGCAAATCCGACGGCCATGCCGCGCTGGCAGGCGGCAAGACCGAGAGCCAAGGCGATGTGGCTCTTGCCCGTGCCGCTGTTGCCAAGCGCGATGACGTTCTCGCGCCTCAGGATGTATTCGCCTCGCGAAAGCTCCAGGACCAACATCTTGTTGAGCGAGGGGATGGCGTTGAAATCGAAGCTGTCGAGCCCCTTTACGGCCGGGAAGCGAGCGGCCCGAACGCGGCGCTCCACCATACGCCGCTCGCGCTCAATCAGTTCAAGTTCGCTAAGCCTGAGCAGATAGCGCACATGATCAACGCCACTGCGTGCGGATTCCTGCGCGACCTTCTCGTACTCGGCGAGAATGGTGGGCAGCTTGAGCTGCTTGAGATGATGCCGGAGCAGCAGCTGCGGTTTATCGGCGGCCTCTGTCATGCGGCCTCCTGATCAAGCAACGCCGTATAGTCGGCGGCGCGCGTCGCCTGAACGGCGGCCTTGGGCAGATAGGGATAGGCGGCGAGATCAAGCCGGGGCGGTCGCTTCTCGATCCGGCACAAGATCAGCTGCTTGACGGCGTCAAAGCTTGGTGCGCCGAGTTTAAGGGCGTCTTTGACCGCATCGGCGACCATGTTCTGATCGAACGTCTCCATAAGCCGCAAGACCTGGATGAACTCGCGCTTGCCGCGGTTGCCCATCCTGGCTTCGAGCAGACGCCGCAACTGCGGAAACTGCTCCGGCAACGCCCACTCCTGCAAGGGCCGCGCCTGGTCGAGCGCTCCGGGCTTCTGCTCAATCAGCGCCAGATAATGCAGGGGATCACAAACAAAGTCGCCGCGCTCATAGGATCGCTTATGGCGGGCGATCTCTTCCCCGGCGCAGACGATGATCACCTCATCCACGAAGCCTTTTACGGTGACGTCGCGAAAGCCGTACGCCGTGGGAACGGAGTAGTCGGCCGTGCGGTAGCGAACGAGCGCCGTCGACGACACGCGCGCAGTCCGTTGATCGCAGGGCTCAAAAACGCCAGGCGGCAGTGGCCGAAAGGCGGCCAGGTCCGCTTGAAGCCTAGCGCCGATCGTCTCTGGATGGGAGCCCGCCCTGCGATCGAGTTCCGAAAGGCAACCCGCTTCAAGCTTGGCGTTCAATGCCTCGAAGCTTGCAGCGATGGGGACCGGCGTCAGGAGCCGCCGACGGCCGTTCTTGACAAGTCCCTCGACCTTACCCTTGTCATTGCCCTTGCCGGGCCGCCCAAACCGGTCGCGAAACAGATAATGACTGATAAGTCTGGTGAAGGCCCCCGTCCGTTCGCGCTTGCCGTCGCCGCAAATCTTGGCGACCGCGAGCTTGGTGTTGTCGTAAAGGATTGATTGCGGAACGCCGCCGAAGAAGGCGAAGGCCGAAACATGGCCGTCGAGAAAGGCTTCCGTCGTCTCCGCCGGATAGGCCTTCATGAACGGCGCGTCCGAATGCGGCAGGTCCATGAAGAACACATGCATCTTCTGCCGGACGCCGCCGATTACGCCGATCGCCTCGCCAAAATCGACTTGGGCGTGCCCAGGCGGATGCGCCAGCGGCACAAAGGTCTCGCGGGCCCGAGACCTCGCAAGCCGCACATACTCCTTCACGGCCGAGTAGCCGCCATCGAAGCCGTGTTCGGCGCGAAGCCGGTCGTAAATCCGCTTGGCCGTATGCCGCTGCTTCGGCGGCGCCGTGATATCCGCCGCCAAAATCGCATCGATGATGGAAACGAATGGCCCTAACTTCGGTCTCGCCGGAGGCTTCTTGCGAACATACCCCGGCGGCGCCGAGAACTGGCACATCTTCGATATCGTGTCCCGGCTTAAGCCGAAAACACGGGCGGCCTCACGACGGCTCTTACCCTCGACAAAAACGAAACGTCGGACCGCGGCATAGTTGTCCACGGCATACATCCCCTGTCGCCCCTCTCCCGTACAGAAAGGGACAACCTAACCAGTGGCCGGTTATTACTCCGCCACGCAGCAGCACAAGCGCCGCCGCTCCACTGGCCGACTTTCTCACCGCCTCTCACACTTCTATGTGCTCTACGACAAAATCTGCCGGGAGGACATCCTGCTGCACGCTTACCGGCTGGCTCGCGCCAACGCGGGAGCACCGGGTGTGGATGGGATTACTTTCGCGCAGATTGAGGAGCGGGGTCTGGAGGCTTGGCTGGCGGCCTTGCGCGAGGAACTGGTTTCGAAGATGTACCGGCCCGATCCGGTGCGGCGGGTGATGATCCCAAAGCCGAATGGCGGAGGCGAGCGTGCGCTCGGCATTCCAACCATTCGTGACCGGGTAGTTCAGACCGCAGCCAAGATTGTGCTGGAACCCATTTTCGAGGCCGATTTTGAGGACACCGCGTATGGCTACCGTCCCAAACGTGGGGCGGTGGACGCGGTCGAGGCGGCGCACCGGCACATTTGCCGGGGCTACACCGATACGGTCGATGCCGACTTATCCAAATACTTCGATTCGATTCCGCATTCTGAGCTTCTCAAATCAGTGGCTCGCCGTGTCGTGGATCGCAATGTGCTGCGCCTCGTCAAGATGTGGCTGAAAGCGCCAATCGAGGAACGGGATGAGGATGGAACCCGGCGCATGAGCGGCGGTAAGGGCAACAAACGCGGCACGCCCCAGGGCGGGGTCGCGACGCCCTGAACGCAAAAGATAACTTCTGCTTTGACCGGTTGATAAAGGACTGGCGTTCACGTTCCGTGTTTGACCTGAGACGCAAGGAGTAATATTTTTATGTCATATGGCGCGATCAACGAAGACACAGAAGAGCGAACGCTTGAATGCGGCGCATCGGCTGATCGCGCGGGGCATCGGCATGGCGGAGGCGGCCACGATGTTGGTGCGGGATTACGGCCTGTCGCGACGTCAAGCCTACCGGTATTTGGAGGAGGCGCAGGCGATGACGCGCCCAGTTCCGGCAGCCGAACCATCTGTGGCGGCGACATTCAAGCTGCCGGCCAGCGTGATCCGCGATTTGCGGACCTACGCCGCAACCAGCGAACTGACGCTGGGCGAGATCGTCGCCAAGGCCATTTCACGTTTTCTCGCCGCGGAGCGCGAGCATGGCTGAGCGAGGGAGCAGGGACCGTCATGTCCGCCTCGACTATGCGTTCGACCGCTTGCACTGCGCCAAGCTTCAGCAGGTCTATGAGAATTCTCGTCCCCGATCGGGCCCGCGTCGTTGGCGGGCGGCCCGGAATGAACGGAGCAGGCAATGAAGACGGCCGCGATTTACGCGAGGGTTTCCTCGGACAAGCAAAAGGAAGAGCACACGATCGCCAGCCAGACTGCGGCTTTGATCGCGTTTGCACAGGACAACGGGTACAGCGTGCCGCCGGAATGGGTGTTCGAAGACGAGGGCTATAGCGGCGCCAGCTTGGTGCGGCCTGGACTTGAGAGAGTCCGTGATCTGGCGGCGGAGGGGCAGGTCGAGGCCGTGCTGATCCATTCGCCGGACCGGCTAAGCCGGAAATATGCCTACCAGGTTCTCCTGATTGAGGAATTCTTGCGGTCCGGCGTAGAAGCCGTGTTTCTCAAGACGCCTCAGACGGAGACGCCAGAGGACCGGCTTCTGCTGCAGTTCCAGGGCATGATTGCCGAATATGAGCGCGCACAGATTCTGGAGCGCTCCCGCCGAGGCAAGCGCCACAAGGCCAAGCAAGGAAACGTCAGCGTCTTAAGCGGGGCGCCTTATGGCTATCGCTATGTCCGCAAAAGCGATGAGACGGCAGCCTATTACGAGATCGCCGACGCTGAGGCGCAAATTGTCCGCATGGCCTATGAGCGCTACACAGTCCAAGGCATGAGCATCGGCGAAATCACCAAGCTGCTCAATGCGCTGGGAACCCCGACGCGGCTCGGCGCCGGGCGTTGGGAGCGCTCCACGGTCTGGGCCATGCTGCGCAATCCCGCCTATCGCGGCGCTGCTTGCTACGGCAAAACGGAGTTGGCCAAACGGCAAAGGATCACCCGTCCTTTGCGTCTACGCGGGCGCGTCGCTGCCCGCGAAAGCGCCAACCATGAACGACCGCGCGAGGAGTGGATCGAGATCCCTGTGCCCGCCATCGTCAGCGCCGAGACTTTTGACCTTGCCGCCGAGCGCCTTGAGAGCAACAAGCGCCACGCGCCGCGGCGGACCGTCGAGCCGAGCGTTGTCCAAGGACTGGTGTCTTGCCGCAAATGCGGTTACGCGATGTACCGGACCTCAACGCGTTCATCGGCTCGCAAAATCTACTACTACCGCTGCCTGGGATCGGACGCTTATCGCCATCTCAATCACGCCCTTTGCGATACCCATCCCGTCCGCATGGATCTTCTTGACGCCGCTGTCTGGGACGCGATCGTCCAATTGCTGGAAGATCCTTCGCTCATCCAGGCGGAGATCGACCGGCGTCTGGAAACGGCGCGGCAGAGCAGTCCGACAAGACGGCGTACGGAGACTTTGCAGCGCGAACTTGTCCGTATCCACAAAGGGATCGAGCGCCTGCTTACAGCCTATCAGGAGGACCTTCTGTCTCTGGACGAACTGCGCAGCAGAATGCCCGAACTGCGCCAAAGGGAGCGGGCGGCGCAGGCCGAGCTTTCTTCGCTCGCCAGCCAAGAGAGCGAGAAAGCGACCTATCTGCGGCTTGCGGAAACGGCGTCGTCGTTCTTCGCCCGGCTCAAGGAAACTGCGCACACCCTTGACGCCGCCGGGCGCAACAAAATCGTGCGCCTTCTCGTTAAGGACATTCTCGTCGATGACGAGAGCATCACGATCCGCCACTCCATCCCGGTGACGCCCGGTCCATCGGACGATCGCAGCCCGCCGCCAAAGACAGGCGCCGACGGCAAGCCCGAGCAATGTTATGCTTTGCGTTCAGGGCGTCATAAGCCCTCTGCTCGCCAATATCTACATGAACCGGTTCCTGAAATATTGGCGTCTGTCCGGGTGCGGTGAAGCGTTCCGCGCTCATGTCATCTCTTATGCCGATGGCTTCGTCATCCTCAGCCGCGGTCGCGCGGCCGAGGCGCTGGCGTGGACGAAGGCGGTGATGACCAAGCTCGGGCTGACCATCAACGAGGAGAAGACCTCGCTGAAAGACGCCCGCAAGGAGCGCTTCGACTTCCTTGGCTACTCGTTCGGCCCCCATTACTTTGTGAAGAACGGCCAATGGTGCTTAAGCGCCAGTCCGTCCAAGAAAAGCATTCAACGCTTTAAGACCAAGATCGGCAACATGCTGACGCCCGCCAACACCGATCCCTGGCCCGAGGTGCTCGACAAGCTGAACAGTATGCTGCGCGGCTGGTCGAATTACTTCAGCTATGGGACGCAGCGGCGGATACACAGAGGCGTTGATCACCACGTCTACGAGCGCGTGCGCGCTTTCCTTGCGCGCCGGCATAAGGTGGCAAGGCGAGGGACCCGGCGGTTCTCCTATGAGGCCGTCTATCGAAACGGGCTCTTACGCCTCGAACGCTTGCCGCTAAATGCCCCGCCGTGTGCCTCGCAGTGAAGCCAGCCGGAGAGCCGGATGCGGTAACTCCGCAAGTCCGGTTCGATGAGCGGAGATGGGAAACGGGACGATGGCTATAAGCCCCAAGTTACCGCGCCCATCTTCGATTCTACCGGCCATCCATGCAAAAAGAAAAACACGTTTTTTCAATGTGTTGCTGGATAGCCGGTGGGACGCTTGGGCGGTGTTTTTTTTGCCCAGCGTAAACGCTTCTGAACCCAATCCTAAGCGCAAGGCTTAAGATCCGGTGAATTTGTCGGTTCGAGCGCTCCAGAGAATTGTCTGTGTAGTTAGTTAGATAGGCCTGTTTTACGAAACAAAACCAATCTTCGTTATCCGTTAACCAGCGGCTGGCGCGTCGGGCGACGCTTCATCCGCGTCCAGATGGACGCGGATTGCTTCAGTTCGACGGCCGCTTTCGCCGATCGAGTTGGCTGAAGCGGCGAAGGCGGGCTAAGCGGACGTAGGATTTTCCGCTTTAGCTTTAATCAAAGATTGAAGTGTTACAGCCCCATCAACAAATCGGAAAGCTAGTGGGTCGCGCTGCAAATGCAGGCGGGCATGAAGCTTAAATCTTACTTAACGCGGCTCTATGCTTGGTGCTGCTCGGCAACAATCGTGCGAATAAATTCCCTTTTCGCTTTCGCAGAGCTTGGCGCTTTACACCCAGTTGTGCACACTTCCACTGTTTGCTTGATTCGTAGGCAATCAAGCTACAAGGGGCGCCATCCACATCCGCTTTGGCGGCCGATCGCGTAAAGCGTACTGCGTTCTGCTCGGGCTTTCGCGCGCCCCGCACCAGTATCCCGTAGCGTCAGCGTTCACAAAAATCGTCGGCTGCCGGGAAACCAATGGGGGGTTCCCGCTATCGAGGGACTATGTAAGGGGATGAAAACAAAAATTGCAATTACGCTCGGCGCCATGGCGCTTGGCGCTTTAAGTGGGGCAGCTTACGCGGCTCCGATTACGCCTCCCGGCGAAGAGTCCGGCCTCAATGCTGCTTCTCCGTTGCCTGAAGGCGCCTATTTCGTGAACGTTTTTGGCAGTGGCGGCGACTACCTGGTAGACGACAAAAGGTCGAACCTGACTTTCAACGTCCCGATCATCGCCTGGGCGACGCCCTGGCAGATGAACTTCCTTGGCTTCAACGGACGGTTTGAGGTGTTCGCTGCGGCGCCGATTATCGCCAATGTCGGAATTGCTCAATTACCTGGATCCACCTGCTCGAAATCTTGGATGCCGGGATTACACCGCCTTCTATAACCCGTATGCTCAGGCCGGCTTCGCCTGGGATTTGGGCGGCGGCTGGGGCTTTTCCAGCTTTGACGGCGGTTACGCTCCGATTGACAACGAGCTAAGGAACTTCGGCCAAAACATCTGGGTGTACAACAATCGCAGTTGGCTAGGCTGGAGCGGCAACCTTTTCCCGGGGAGCATGAAAGATGGCGGCGACGCCATCAAGGCGACGATCGCCATAGAGAACGTCTACGGCCTCACAGGCAACGACCAGCAGACCGGGAAGAGGGTCAAGCCTGACTACGATAACGTCAACTTCGGAGCCTGGGTGACTTCGGGCAAGTGGAGTGTCGGCGTTGTTGGCTTCTGGACAACGGACCTCGAGGACTTTGCGTACGGCCCCGGACAGTGCGGCGGAACGACAGCAACGTGCGCGCAGTCCCGAGCTGGCGTTGGCCCAATGATCCAATACGACTTTTCGGGCATCTCGGTGCAAGCCAATTACACTTTCGACGTGTATGACGAAAACTATCGCAACCTAGACGGCTCAAAGATGGATGTACAGCAGTTTTGGCTGAAAACCGTCATTCCGCTGTGGAACCCGCCAAAGCTGGAAGAGGCGACCTACAAGCATTAGGCCGCAGCAATCTGAACGCTTGATCTGGCCCGGTTCTACAGAACCGGGCCAGATCTTTTTCGCAAGCTCATTAACATAACCAAGCTGAAACCGTGACAGGTGGCTCCCGGTCAGCCTTCGGTCCCAGTCAAACGGCTGAAAGCGTCTCTTATATCGCGGGCGCCAGAGGCCCGGACGACCTCGGCGGCGACGCCCTGAGCGAGGATTCGGCCGCGGTGCAGAATGATAACGGTATCGTTGTCCGCCACCTCGTCGATCAGATGTGTGGCCCAAAGCGTGCTGAGCCCCTCTGCTGAGACGAGGCTGCGGACATGCCGCAGAATATCTGCGCGAGCCTCAATATCGAGGCCAACCGTCGGCTCGTCGAGGAGAAGAAGCCGGGGCCTGTGCATCAGGGCGCGGACGATTTCCACGCGCCGCATCTGACCGCCCGAAAGATCGCGCGACTTTTCGCGCGCGCGCGCCTCAAGCCCTACGCGCTGGAGAAGGCGCTGGCTGAGAAGCCGGGCCTCGCGGCCGCCGATCCCGTGTAGCGCCGCGTGATAGCGAAGGTTCTGCGCGAGCGAAAGATCGAGGTCGAGGGTGCGCGCCTGGAAAACGACGCCGAGAAGGCTCAAGGCTGCGCCGGGCTCCCGGCGAATATCGTGGCCAAAGATGCGGATGTCGCCGGATCGTGCGTTGAAAAGGCGCGTGATGAGCGAAAACAGCGTGCTCTTTCCCGCGCCGTTCAGCCCAAGCAGCACCGCGAAAGTGGAGGGCGGCACGCTGATCGAGACATCGTCGAGCGCCTTGCGCTTTCCGTAGGAGTGGCTCAGACTTGTGATGTCGAGCGCGGGCGTTACGTCAGCTTGCGCAGCCCTTGGCGCAGGATCCTGCAGAATTGTATCGGCAAATGCATCCATCATTGGCGTGATATGGCGACGCCCCAGGGCAGTTCGCCAACCTGGATTGACTTGATGACTTTCAGGCTTGCAACGTCGATCACGGAAACATCGTCCGAAATGCCGTTCGTAACCAGGAGATATTTTTCGTCGGGCGTGAACGCTCCGTGCCAGACGCGCTGACCGACCAGCAGGTACTTCAGCACTTCATGGGTCTTGCCGTCGATAGCCGCCACGCGATTTGCAGGGCCCAGCATAACGAACCCCGTTTTGCCGTCTTTGGTGATGTTTATGCCGACAGGCTGAGTAGCCTCGCGCCTGAGGCCTGGAATGTCGAATGTTATTTTCTTGGTCACGACGTATTTGACGGGATCGATAATGCTGACCGTTCCACCAACTTCCGCCGAAACCCAAAGTTCCGAACCGTCGCTCTTGAATTCAGCGAAGCGCGGCCTGGCGTCGACAAGAACATTGGCGACGATCTCCTTGCTTTGGATGTCGATGAAGTGCGCCATGTTGCTGGTCTCCGAGGTGCAGACCACGGTCCTGCCGTCGGGGCTTATGCCCATGCCTTCCGGTTCTACGCCAACCGGGACTTCGCCGACCGCCGCGCGGCTCTGCACATCGATGACCGTGACCGTGTTGTCGTTCTCATTGGCGACGTAAAGCGTCTTGCCGTCAGGAGAGAAGGCCAAAAGCTCGGGGTCGGGGCCGGATGGCAGCGTGCCTGTAACCTCCTTGCTGGCGGTGTCGATGGTTTGAATGGTGTTGTCGTCGCCGACGGCGACCGCCACGAACGAGCCGTGCTTGCTCATGACGATGCCGCGCGGGCGCTGGCCGACCTTGATCGTTTTCGTGACCTCCATTTTGTCCGTATCGATCACGGAAACCGTATTGCCCTTCTCATTCGAGATATAGGCTTCAACCGCAAAAGCGGCATGGGCCGAAAGCCCGAGAAACGCCGTCGCGAGAACCATTCCAAAACTTTGGCGAGTCGCCCAACGACAACGCAACCCCTCACCCTGTGCCTCTCCCAGCAAGCACGCCTTGGCGTGCTTGCCTTCAAATGATGTCGTACCCGCAAGCGGGTACGGCTGGAGAGGGAACGAGGTTGCAACGGCCGCAACTGAACTCCCTCTCCCCGTGGGAGAGGGCTGGGGTGAGGGGTTCGAACCGTTGAGGAAGCAGGGGAGCCCTTGTTCGAAGACAGCGCCTCTTGCCATTGTGAACCATTCCCCCGCCATCACTTGAGCGCGCACTTCGTTTCCGGCTGATCGTAGCCGAGCGTATCCAACTCAGACACCTGATGCAGGAACCCTTCCTGCGGAGAAATCGACGTTATATTCCGGCCGTCGCTCAGGAGTATGGGCTGGCGCAGTTGCAGGTTCCAGGGGCGAAGCGTGAGCTTCTGCCCTTTGAAGGCCGCAAGCGCAAAATCCGGACTGAGAAGATAGCTGCGGATGGTTTGCGTATCTTTCGACTTTGTGCGCGTTACGGCTTCTCCGATCATTCGCGCCGCCGACCAGGCCTGCATGTCGAGCGCCGTCATGCGCCGTGAGAACTTCTTCATGAAACGGTTCTGAAGCTGGGTCGCGCCCCATTGCTCCATGGAAGGGTCCCAACTCGTCGGAACGAGGCCCGCAGACCCCGCCACGGGGCGAGGCAAATAGGTCCGGTAGGGAAAGTAGGCGGCGAAGACTTCGCTTTCATCGGCGGCCACAAGCACATCGTGGTCGGACGCGTCTTGCGTAAAGGATGGGATCTGCCGCTGGATGAGCGCGATGCCGCTGTCCGTCTGCCTGGCGCCGCCCGTATCGGCGAAGGTGCGCTCGTCCACGATCTTGGCGCCGAAACGCTTTGCGGATCTCTTCAACGCGTCGCCCCAAAGCTTGTCCTTTGCATGCGATCCGACGACGAGGAACCACTTGCGCCAGGTCTTCCAGACGAGATATTGCGCGAGCCCGTCCGCCAGCATTGAGCGCGTCGGCGCCACATGAATGACGTTGGCCCGGCAATCCTCTTCCCGGAGCCGGTCGTCCGTCGCGCCTGCATTGAAAAACAGCAATCCTTTGGCGCGTCCCGCGTCGGCCGCCTTCAGCAGTTGATCGGGGGGAAGATCGGCGATGACCATCGATGCCCCTTGATCGGCGAGCGCATTGAGCGCGGCCCCGGGATCTTCCTCAGGCTTCAGCCTGACGTCGGAGAGAGAGAAACTCTGCTTCAGGAATTGGCCGGTAGTGTTGTCATCGTCGATGGCGAGTTGTGCGCCCGCAAGCCCGTCATTGGGTGCGGGCTGCTCGACTAGCGAAATCGTATTTCTCTGCTCCGTGGTCCTGAGATAGCCGACCTTCACCGCCGTCGCTTCCTGTGCGACAGCGGCGCTCGCGAAGCAGCCAAGAAACGCGCAGAGGATCACGCTGCCGATGCGCCGCCTTGCCAAAACGTTCCCCCTTCTTGTCGACGCTTTTGCCGAAAATGATGGCTGTTGCGCCGCGTAGCCGCAAGAGCCATGAGACTATAGTTTTTCCGAACAATTGCACGCGCCGGACGATAAACACATTATTGGCGCAACACCTTAGGGAATTGGCACATGAAACGACGAATGGCCTTTTTTCTGATCGGCCTGATGGCCCTGTTATCCTTGGCGTCGGCCGCCTTCGCCGCCCCCCGCGTCGCGGTCTTCGATTTCGAACTGATCGACACGAGCCTCGATGGCGAGACCTATGGGACGCGCCCAAAGGAAAAAGAGCGGCTGAAAAAGATCAGCGGACAGCTTCGCCAAGCCCTCGCCAAATCAGGCCGATTCGAGGTCGTCGACATCGGCCCTGTCGAAGCCGCCGCCAATGAGGCCAACTTACAGGCCTGCGGCGGCTGCGATGTTATTCTCGCCGCCAAGATCGGCGCGGATCTCTCGATTACCGGAACCGTGCAGAAAGTATCGAACCTGATCCTGAATATGAATATCTACGTCCACGATGTCTCCACTCACAAACTCATTGCCAGCAAAAGCGCTGATTTTCGGAGCAACACGGACGAATCCTGGTCGCGCACGATGAGTTATCTCATTCGGAACTACATTCTTGAGCCCAATTTTGGAGAGCGCTAAACATGCTATTTTTTTTAAATTCTGCATGCGGAAGAATACATTTCCGTAGACTGAAAAAATAACGGAATTCTTGAAGTTTTGAACGTTGTTTAGGAAGGAACGCTATCCCCTTCTAAGTTGTGATCCCTTGAAATCAATGCAGCTTATTGCGTTAATTGACGCATGTGCTGTTATTGCCAGCTTACAGAAATGCTACGGCTGGCATAATAATTGCTGGGCTTAGTCAGGCTCAACATGAAAGGGACAAATAGGAATGCTGGAACTTGTCTTGACGGTTTGCGCAGTCGTACAGCCGGCTACATGCCGGGATCAACGCGTGTTGATCGACTCCGACACCACGCCCTGGCAATGCGCCATGAGTGCGCCGCCGTTCATCGCAAAATGGGGTTCCGAGCATCCGGACTGGCGCGTGGCGCGTTGGACCTGTCAATATCCCAAGAGGGAAAAAGACATCTAAGCAAACTTCGCCAAACTGGCCAACAGATGATGGGCGCCGCCGCTTTTGCGTCACCCCAGCGAAGCGAAGCGCGAGCCGGGATTGTAAAGGATTATGCGTTTCAATCTGTTACGATCCCGCGTAAAGCTTGCCCCCCGGGCGGGCTTAAACCTTGTGCTGACATTGCCAGCGAATGAAGCTTATTTGATCCGCCCGAATGTCGGCTCCATGATCCCGGCGCGCTGCATCGGCTTGGGGAAAGCCCGGCCGGCTCTTGCGTTCTCGCGTGGAACGACAAGTCGTGGCGTTACACTTCAACAAGCACAAAAGAATATTTGTAAAACTGTGTAGAAATTTTTTCTAAACTTTGCCGGATTTGTCGAAGCTTTTTTGATGCCCATCTAATAAGGTATGGCGTGAACCGACATGGCGGCCACGCAGCTCATCATGCGGCGGCTCGCGCCTATGGGTGGGAATTGAAAAGCGATGGAACAAGAAGCCGCCTCAGCTGGTCTGTCGGCTGCAATCGTCAGCTCCTCCGTCGACGCGATCATAAGCAGGACGCTCGATGGGACAGTCACAAGCTGGAACGCCGCGGCTTGCGCGCTGTTCGGCTATCGTCCCGAAGAGGCGATCGGGGAGCCGATCCGGCGCCTTATCCCCGCCGATCGGCAGGATGAAGAAGACCGCGTCCTGGCGAGAGTGAAAGCCGGGGAGCGGGACGCCCCCTATCCCTCGGTTCGCCTCGATAAAAGCGGACGTCCCATCGATGTTTCCGTAACGATTTCACTCCTTAGGGACGAGGCGCGAAACATAATTGGCGCCTCGGAAATCATACGCGCCAGCGCCTCGGCGGAAGAGGCGTCGAAAACCTGGCTTGGAAGCGAGGAGATCTTGCAACAATTCGTCGATCAGGCGCCCATTACTATGATCATGCTTGATCGAAATATGCGCCATCTGGCCTGCAGTCGCCGCTTTATTGAAGATTTCGGACTCGATGGCGTTCCCCTTATCGGCCGCTCTCATTACGAGGTCCTCCCCGAAATCCCTGAACGCTGGAAGGAAGCGCACAGAAGGGGCTTAGCGGGCGAAGTCTTGCGCTCGGACGAAGATATGTTGGTGCGAGCCGATGGACGCGCACAGTGGTTTCGATGGGAAATTCGCCCCTGGTTGAAAAGCGACCAAACCATCGGCGGCATCACGATCATGGGCGAGGACGTGACCGAAAAGGTCGAAGTGGCAAAAGCGTTGCGTGAAAGCGAGGATCGCTTGCGCCGCTTTGTGGAGCATGCGCCCGCTTCGATCCTCATGCTCGATCGCAATATGGTTCATCTGGCCTGCAGCCGGCGCTGGCTAGAAACTGTCGGGCTCGTGGGCGTCGATATTATCGGCAAGCCTCATTACGAGTTCTTCCCCAACGTTCCAGAAAGCTGGAGGGAGGCTCATCGGAGAGGGCTTGCCGGCGAGGAGGTGTGTGCGGATGAAGAGGTCTTCTGCCTCCCGGACGGGGCCATGCACTTTGGGCGTTGGGAAGTGCGCCCCTGGTTCATGGCCGATCAAAGCATTGGCGGCATCACGATCATGACCGAGGATGTGACCGAAAGGGTCGCAGCTCAGCGCGCCTTGCGCGAAAGCGAGGAGCGCCTGAAGTTTGCCCTCGAAGCTGGCGAAGTTGGAACCTGGGAAGCATCAGTCGAGACCGGGGTGATTGCGGCTTCGGATCGAGCGTATGCGTTGATCGGCCTGCCCCCGGAAACGCCGCTCGCTTATGAAGCGCTTCTGGCCCGCGTCCATCCCGACGACCGTGCGCGCGTCGATGATGCCTTCCGGCAAAGCTTCAAGACAGGACAGCCCTTCCAGACGGAGTGGCGGATGCTGCTTCCGGACGGCTCGATCCGATGGCTGGATACGCGTGGAGAGCGCCGGTCTCTTGCGGGCAAAAAGGTCATCGGAGGCCTGATTCAAGACATCACCGTGATGGTTCGGCAAAAGGAAACGGCTGAGCGGGCCGCCAAGGCCGAGTTGGAATTTCTCTCGAACATGTCGCATGAACTCAGAACGCCGATGCACGCAATCCTGGGATATGCCGAAATCTGCAGGGAGGCCGTCGCGGAAGGTGAAATTGACGGCATGGACAAATATCTGAATAATGTCACATCCGCCGGCAATCGTTTGCTCGATCTCCTGAACAACCTCCTCGATCTGGCGAAGATGGACAATGGCAGGATGGAGTTCAAATTTGAGCGCGGCGATCTGAAGGATGTCGTCGAGCACACGCTGATGGAACTCGATCCTCTTATTAAGGCGAAGAATCAGCAGATCATCGTCAGGCCGGGAAACCATACGAACGCGCTTATCGCTCGATCGCATTTGATCCAGGTGCTCATCAATCTTGTCTCCAACGCCATCAAATTCTCCCCCGCCGGCAGCCAGATCTGCATCGAGCTTTCCGACGTCAACTCAGGAGGCGACCAGATTTGTTGCACGGTCGCTGACGAGGGTCCCGGCATTCCTGACGACGAACTTCGGACCGTGTTCGATAAGTTCGTTCAAAGCAGAAAGACGAAAACAGGCAAAGGCGGCACTGGGCTTGGCCTCGCCATCTGCAATCACATCATCAAGGCGCATGGAGGCACGATCTGGGCGGAGAACCTCGAACCCCGCGGCGCGATGTTCTCCTTCGTTATTCCGAGAGACCACGCTGGAGCGCACCGGCTCAACGCGAGCTAGACTTACCCGCGATTTGGCTCCATAGGCGGAAAAGTTGATCGACTTTCGTTCCCGGCTTCTCCGACGCCCCCCCTCATCCTGTCCTTCTCCCGCAAGGGGAGAAGGAACGCGCTGAATTGCCCTTTCCCCTTGCGGGACAGGACGGCGTCCGGCCTTTGCCGGGCGCCGGTGAGGGGGTTCGAACCGTTGGCCAAGCCAGCGAACCTTGCTTCGCCTTGACGAGCATGCCAGCATCCGCATCAGCGAGCGAGCCCCATTCGCGCCGAGGTTATGATGGCTGACCTTCATGCTTATCTTGCTGGTCCGGATGTCTTCTTTCCTGACGCCCGGGAAATCGGCTGGCAAAAAATAGCGTATCTGGAGGCCCTGGGAGTAAAGGGCCATTTCCCCCTCGACAACGACCTGCCGGACGCCGCGCTCAAAAATCCGGCACAGGCGATCCGCTTTATCGGCGACGCCAACGAAAAGATGATGCTCGATTGCTGCCGCGACGGGCGGGTCGGATTGATCCTGGCGAACATGTCGCCCTTTCATGGACCGTCGATGGATGTCGGAACCGCCTTCGAGGCCGGGTTCATGTCCGCGCTGAGCCACAAGAGCAACGTCATCATTATCGGCTACACGTCCGACCCGCGCAGCTTCGAGGATCGCGTGGTCGAAGCGATCTATGGCGGATGGAGCGCCATCACGCTTGAAGATGGCGTCCCGCGCGGACCGGACGGACTTATGATCGAGGCCTTTGGCGGCGCCGAAAACCTCATGATCGTCAACGCCATCGTTCGAACCGGGGGCGATATCTTCCCGACCTTCGAAGACGCCGCGCGCTTCGGCGCGTCGGCGGCGAAGCGCCTCGCAGCGGAACCCTGACCGGCTCGCGGGACATTGAAAGGCGGGGATCGCTGCGGCGATCTTCCTATTCCTGACTGCGATGCGGCCCAAGCGCCCAAACGTAAGCTGCGACGGCCTCCACATCTTCGGGCCTCAGATCGCCATCCATGCCGGGAACGATCGACATGTTATGGGTGATCGTCCGCCTGATGGACGTCACCGAGCCGTCACCCCAGAGAAACATGCCCGTCGTCAGATCGTTTCCGTTCGGCGTCCCCTTCGCATCCTGGCCGTGACAGAGATAACATTGGCCGCCCGCCGCTTCTCCGTGGAACACGCGGTCGCCATGGGCGACTTGCTCCTTCGTGTACCCCGTTGGAACCGGCAAGGCCTCTGGCGATGGGCGGCCTTGCTCCCGGGTTTCGCTCAGCGGCGCGGTAAAGGATTTCGCAGGCCGCTGGCCGGTTTGCGCTTTGAGCGCGGGCGAAACTCCCACGCACGCGAAAAGCGCCGCTGCTCCGAATATCGCGATACGCGCGCTCATTCCCTCACTCCACTGTGGCGCCAATTGTCGGCTTGCAAGCAGACCTTGTCATTCAAGCCCACCTTGTCATTGAGGCCTTCGAACCGCTTTTATGTCGGGGCATATCGCGTTCGCATCACCGTTCGAAACCACCAGAAAAGACCCTATTTGTCGCAGAGAGAAGGAGGTCGAAAACATGGAGCCATTTATGCGCGCCAAGTTCGTCGCCGCAATCGCGGTCCTGACGGCCGTTACAGCTGCCGGCGCCTTTGCGCAGAACGACGCTGCGCCAAAGGCCAGCAAGGCCGATGTGCAAAAGCTTATCGGCAGCATCAAGAGCAATAAAGGAAAGCTTACTCAATACTGCGAAATAACAAAACTGGCAGTTCAAGCGGGTGTATTGGCTCAGAAAAACGAAAATGATCCGAAACTTGAGGATCTCAACCAGCGAATGGGGGACATCGCGGCGAAACTTGGTTCCGATTATGAAAGAATCATCAGTGCAGATCTGGACGACGCTTCCTCCGCGCTTTTCAACGACCTCTCGAAAAGTTGCAACGTTGGTTTTCAACCGGCGCAGGCTGCGGCAAAGGCAAGCAAGGCCGACGTGCAGAAGCTTGTCAGCAGCATCAAGAGCGATAAGTCAAAGCTCGGCGACTTCTGCGAGATGACAAAGCTTGCAAATCAGGCGGGCGCACTGGCTCAAAAGAATCAGAACGATCCAAAGCTGCAAGTGGTCAAAAAGCGAATGGACAACATCGCTGCAAAGCTTGGTCCCGATTACGAAAGAATTACAGTCTCAGACATGGACGACGCAACTGCGGCACCTCTCAACGACCTTTACAAAAGCTGCAAGTGAGCATGCGCGCATGCGTTCGAGGGCGGCACACGTCTTGAGTGCGCCCGCCGCCTGCGCCGCACACGCCAAAACTGGCGCCTGGCCCGCAGCGGAAGCAAAGCGGCGAGATTGGAGGCGGCGCTCGTCAAGGTGCACCGCGCATTTCGGCGTAGCGCCCGGCAAGCTGGATGATGTCCAGGTCCGGATCGAGTTGCTTGGTGATGCCGTCGATGAGCGACAGCGCCCGCCCGACCATCATTAAATCGGGAGGTATGCCGCCGATGCTCTTCACAACTTGCATTCCGGCGGCGACCGCGCCGCCGTCCCCGGCGTCGGCTTGCTCCTGACCAAGCATCACGCCGGCCAGGGCCAAGAGAGTGGCGATGTCCGCCTCCCCTTCCAGTCGAAGGCCCGCATCGACCAGCGCCTCCTGGACGCCGGCGAAGTCGGCGCGCGTCAGCGCTTGCACCAGCTTATTGAGGGAGGCGACGAGCGAAGGCGAAAGCGACACGGTCAGCCCGTGGTCGAGCAGCACGAGGCGTGGCCCCGGCTGGACGAAGAGATTGCCGGGATGCGGGTCGGCGTGCAGGATGCCGAGGTGAAGCATCTGGTCGCCATACACAAAGTTGAGAAGCTGCGCGACATCGTGCGGGGAGATGCCGGCCCGCTCCAGAGCCTCGCGATCGGTGATCTTTATGCCCTCGATATACTCCATCACAAGGAGGCGGCCGGTGCTGAGCTCGGGAAAATGAGCCGGCACGATCACATCCGACCGGCCCGCCAGCGCCTCGCGCAAACTGGCCATCGCTTGCGCTTCGCGGAGGAAGTCGAGTTCGAGCGGCAGCGTCTCTTTTAGATAGTTGAGAATTGGCCGAAGCTCTATCGACGGGGCAAGCCGCGCAACGACCTTGACGATCTGCGCAAGAACGGAGAGGTCCGTCGCAACAAGGCTCTCGACATCAGGATATTGCACCTTTACAGCGACGGAGCGGCCGTCCTTCAGCCGCGCCCGATGCACCTGCGCAATCGAGGCGGCCGCGACCGGCTCCCGCTCGATATCTGCAAAGGCATCCTCCAGAGGCCGATTAAGCTCGCCCGCGATGGCCTTCTCGATCTCGTCCCAGGGCCGCGGCGGCATCCGATCCTGCAGAGTAGCGAGGCAGCGGATGTAAGCGGCCGGGAGAATATCGGGACGCGTGGAGGCGAACTGGCAGCCTTTGATCAACGCGCCGCCAAGGGAGGCCGCCGTCTCCAGCACACGGCTTGCGCTGCGCTGGTGTTGCAACACCCAGTCTCGCGGCTGCACCAGAGCCGGCAGCCACTTCGCCCGTTCCTTGAGCGTGGCGTAGCCAAGCACGATATCCGCAGCGACGCAGGCCATCACCAGCGAGCGGGAGAGCGACTGCCCGACAGGGAGAAGGCGCACGGCGTGTTCCTGCACCGAGAACCCGGCCCTCATCCATAGAAACGCATTGGATCTGGCAAGATCGCTCAGTCGGGCAAGGAGGAGCGCGGCGTCGGGCGCGCCGGCCTCAGGGGCGAAGGCGGCCCAGGTCTCTTCGATGGAGTTCTTCAGGGCCTCATCGAGGACCCGCTTCGCTTGCATCATCCGTTCCCTTCCAGCCGCCCTCACGCTCCTCTTTGTCTCACGAGAAGGCCTTGCTCTTCAACATCTCGCCCCGGCCGTCGCGGCGATTGGCGCAAAATCTCCCGAATATGCAAAACCTCCTGAATCCAATGAGACGCCGTTATCCTTCCCGCCCATTTCTGAAGGCGATTGGTTGACAGCCCTCCCTTTTGGGATTTCCATGAGCCCGTTTTTAATTTAGAGGAGCGAGAGACGCTTTGAACAAAAAACCGCTCTCGCTCGTGTTCACGGGCCACATGGTGGATCTTCCGGGACGCTCTCAACCCCGGTTTCCGTCGAGCCTCGTCGAGGCGGCAGGCCTTGAAATACAGCGGCGCATCGTGCGGCTTTCGGCTGGCCGTCCGCCGGAAAGCGTCAAAGGCTTTGCAAGCCTCGCGCGCGGCGGCGACATCCTGTTCCACGAGATTTGCCGGAAACTCGGCTTCGAAACCGTGATCGTGCTGCCCTTCACAGAAGAGACGTTTCTCCAGACCTCGGTCTCAGGCGTCGAAAGCGGAGACTGGGAGAAGCGGTTCCGGACGCTATGGGCCGAAACGCCGCCCGATCGCCGCCACGATCTTCGCCTCCCGGAATCCGATGAGGCTTATGCTGTTTGCAACGAACGCATTTTAGCGCTCGCTTTTGGTTGGGGACAGGTTCAGCTCTTGACCCTTTGGAACGGCGGCGGCGGGGACGGCCCAGGAGGGACTGCTCACTTCATCAAGGAGGTGAAGCGGGAATTGGGTCAGGAACCCGAGATCATCAATCCCAACGACTTGCGCTAGGACGCCTTATTCGCGGGCAGTCCCATCAACGCCCGAAGCAGTGGGGCAGACTTCCTGCCGGCTGGCTGCCGGTAAGTCACGCTGCGGCCGATGGGGAACGGCCCAAGCTGCAGAGGCGTTGCTCCTGGAAAAAGGAGACCCATGATGGCGGAGGGGATGCCCCCAAACACAAGACATGCGCGCGCCGAGGGCGAACCGCAGATTGAGAAAAGCGCCGTTGAGGCCCGCCAGGGCCGTCGCGGGCGTCACGTGCTCATTATTCTGGTTGTCAGCCTCGCGCTGATCGCAATCGCGTATACTGTGATTTACCTCATCACGCCGAAACCTGCGCCTCAGACGGATATGTCGCCGCGGCGGCCAATTTCGGCGGCGGCGACGCCAGTCATGGCGCCGACCAGAGCGCCAGCCATAATATCGCTCAGCCAGTGATAATCTGCTCCAAGAAGCCCAACTACAACCGCGAGAGTAAGCGCGACGCCGATCCAGCGAAGTTTCGGCCAGAGGCGCCACGCCGCCCCGGCCGCCGCCGCTATCGCCGTGGTGTGACCCGATGGGAAAGCGCGATACCCCTGCCCGCCGTGGAAGGGAAAAAACCCATAAATTCCACTGCCGAAATAAGAGGGATTGTTGTTGACCCAGGTTTCCGGCCATGTCCGCCCGAAGACTTCCTTCAATTCGAAGGTCAGGACGCCGGCGATCAGAATTGCGCAGCTTAGCCTCAAAAGCGCCGATTCGGTTTCATTCAGGCGGCCTCGCGCAAGAGAGCGGGCGCCGATGACAGCCGCGAGGATCGACGCCAAGGGCGCGAGCGGAGACGAGATGTAGGTGAGCCAAACGAAGACGGGCGCGCCCCTCGTATAAGTGTGCATCGCGGCGGCGAACTGGCGATCCAGAAAGAAATAGCTGAACGCAAGCGCCGCGATGAGGACGCCCGAGACCAGGACAGCGCGGCCGGCCTGACCACCTTCTTTCAGATGCCCGCCGATCACCTGCTGGTCCATATAGCCTACCCCGCCAAGCTTGCTGCGATGTTCACCGTCAGCGCCAGAACGGCAGTATTGAAGAAAAATGCGACAGCGGAGTGTAACGTGACAAGCCGCCGCAAAGCGCGGGATTTTATCGAGGTGTCAGAGGTTTGCGACGTCGCCCCGATGGATGTGGAAAAATAGAGGAAATCCCAATAATCGGGCTCCTCGCAATTGGGGAAGGACAGGCCGTAGCCTGCATCGCTGCCGGGATCGGGGCGATAATAGTCATGCGCATAGTGAATGGCGAAAGCCACTTGCGTCACGGTCCATGATATCATGAGCGTAATGACGGCGAGCCCGGCGAGAAGAAGTTTCTCCGGTCCTTCCGTTGTCGGCAGCTTGGCCTCGACGATCAGGCCGGCGATGGCCGCAAAACTCGCTGTTATGGCGAGGAGTATGAGGGTCAGAATGACGAGGCGGCTGTCGTCGCGCCGCGAGGCGCGCGCCTTGATACGCGTGGCCCCGCACGTCAGAATGAGGCGGAACGCGAAGAAAAGATAGGTGAGGCCGGAGAGATCCCAGGCGGCCGAAGCGCGTATCATGAGCGGCCAGCTTTGCGGCATCGCGACAAACGATGCGGCGCCGACCAGAACCGACGCATAGAAGCGGGGGCGCATCGTAATAGACTGAACAACCGCCATCGGGTCGTACCATTTTCGGGCCCTCGGTTTCGGCATGCGTCCTTCTCGCCTCACTTTCGCCCGCGACTCTTTGCGATTTTCAAATGGCGCGTCAATCGTCTTTACCCGTATCCGCTCCAACGCAATTGCGGTTCGGCGCATTTGCTTGCGCCGACGTGGCATTGATGCTTGGCTCCGCGACCATTGGCGGGGCGCGGATTTGAAGCAGGCTGGACTATGCTGGCGAACAGGGCGCAAAAGAGATGTCAGGCTGAACAAGCTTCCTCGCTCGTCCTTGCCTCAGGATTTTTAATGGAGCGTCCCGTGCGCCCTGCAGTGATCGCCACGACTGGACTTTATACGCCGCCCGACAGCATCTCGAACGCCGAGTTGGTCGAAGCCTTCAACGCCTATGTCGAGCGGTGCAACGCCGAGAACGCCGCGGCCATAGCGGAGGGGCGCATCGAGGCGCTTCTCCCGTCGTCTGTCGAGTTCATCGCGAAGGCGTCGGGCATCAAGTCGCGTTACGTGGTCGAGAAGACGGGCATTCTCGATCCGGCGCTGATGCGGCCGGACATCCCCGAGCGCCCGAACGAAGAACTCTCCATTCAGGCGGAGATCGCTGTGAAAGCCGCCGAGGACGCGCTGGAGCGCTGGGGAAAACCGCGCGCGCGGATCGGCGCGGTGTTGTGCGCGGCGTCCAACATGCAGCGCGCCTATCCTGCGATAGCCATTGAGGTTCAGGCGGCGCTCGGCATCGGCGGCTTCGCTTACGACATGAACGTCGCGTGTTCGTCGGCGACATTCGGGATCAAGACGGCTGCGGACGCCATCGCAACGGGCTCTGTGGATGCGGTGCTGATTGTGAACCCCGAGATCTGCACGGGCCACCTCAATTTCAGGGACCGGGACAGCCACTTCATCTTCGGCGACGTGGCGACCGCCGTGATCGTGGAGCGGGCCGACGAGGCCGTCGGCGGCTGGGACATCCTGGGGACGCGCCTGAAAACGCAGTTCTCGAACAACATTCGCAACAATGCGGGCTATCTGAACCGCACCGCGCCGGAGGGGCGCGATCTGCCGGACAAGCTGTTCGTCCAGCAGGGGCGCAAGGTATTCAGGGAGGTGGCTCCGATGGTCTCGGACCTGATCATCGGCCATGCCGCCGATCTTGGCGTCTACGGGCTGAAGCGGCTTTGGCTGCATCAGGCCAACATCAACATGAACGACATGATCGGGCGTCGGGTGCTGGGCCGGCATCCCAGGCGCGGGGAGAACGTGATCATCCTCGACGAATACGCCAACACCTCCTCGGCGGGGTCGATCATCGCCTTCCACAAATACTCCGAAGACCTGGCGAAAGGCGATGTCGGACTGATCTGCAGCTTTGGTGCAGGCTACTCCGCCGGCACGGTGTTCGTCCGCAAGCGCTGAGGCCCGGTCTCCTCGCCAGAGTTAAAAATGGGCTTAAATTGGCTTCGTTTTGTAAAAATGCCTTCGGGAGACAAGATTCTCATAAGCTTCTGATATAAAACGATTTTTCTTAAAACTCATGGCGATTGGCGGACGGTCGGCCTCAGCGGTCGCATCCTGACCCGGAGGCGCCAAAAGCCTTCCCATCCAGGGCGCCGTCCCGATAAGATGTTGAAGTAAAAAGGAAAAATCTAAAAATGCAGACGCGCCATCCTGGTTAACAGGCCCCCAGCGGTCCAGGGTTAATAAAGCGCTTCAAATTGATGAAATCTCGAAGCAGGTCTTCGCGGCTCTGCCGACGCATGGACGGGGAGACGAACCCAACCTGAGGGGAACGATCTAAATCCGCGAACCGGAAAATCCTGACGGTTAGTTTTGCGGATGTTCTTAACTCAGGACGCGTTGATCGGGCGGGCTGTCGGAAGCGGCGACGCGCGCACCACATGCTCTGTTGTTTCGCGAGAGGAAGACAGCCGCCGAAGGCGCCTGAAGATGGCAGGTTCGTCGATTTCTTCCGGCGTCGCGAAGAACCGCCATTTCGCAAACTTAAGCCCGAGCCATGGCGATGCGGTCAGCGTCGCCAAAGGTATGCCCGCCAGATAAATCAGGGCGAACGGACTGGCGCGCAGGCTTCCGGATGCAACGGTTTCCACCATCGCGAGCGACAATCCTGCGAGCATCGAGGGCCATAGCGCGCGAGCGGCGGACGCAAAAGGCAAGCGATGAGGATCACGGCGTTGCCCGTCCCAATTTGCTTTTTGGGGAAATGGCAGGCCAAGCATAAAGACAAGAAGCGAGAGACAGACCACCGCGGAACGCACACAAGCAAAGGGCAATTCGATGAGCGCGCTCACAATCAAGCGCGGGACGCCGCCCAGCCGCCTCGCTTCTCCAGAACTGAGCAGGATGCTCATGACGACGAGAGCTTTCGTTGTGAGAAGATAGGCGAGAAAGAGAACGTAGAGCGGATAGGCGAGGGGCGCCTTTACGGTTAAGCCAGGAAGGCACGCGTTCATGACGATTGCGGCGAAGCTGATCGCCGCCCACACAGCCTGCCCGATGAATACGCCCACCATCCAGACGATCAGGACACGGCTCATCAGCGAAAGACGCCTGTTTGTCAGCAAGTGCAAATGTTGCAGGCCGCCCTTGCACCATCTGCGCTCCCTTCGAATAAATTCGAGCAAATTCGGCGGCGTATCTTCATAGCTTCCGCCCTCAAGAGGCAAGTTGCGCACCTCATATCCCGCATCATGCATCAGCATGGCCTCGATATGGTCGTGCGATAAAATCGCGGCCCCGCCGGGAAGTGTCGGAAGTTGGCAGTGGCTGAGGAAAGGCGCGATCCTGACAAGGGCGTTGTGGCCATAGTATAAGCCTCTCCCGCCCGGCATCCACCAGTGCATTGAGAGCGCGCCCAGCAACGCCAGGCGGCGGTCGGCGAACTGCTGTATTCTGGCGAAGGCTGAAGCCGCGGGACTTGGCGCGATCGTGGTCTGAAGGATGCCGATAGCGGGATCGGCCTCCGCGAGCCGCACGAGACGCAAGATCGTTTCGCCGTCCATCAGACTGTCGGCGTCCAGGACGATCATGAACTCGTAACCGGCGCCCTGCTTCTCGCAGAAGTCCCAGATGTTTCCCGCCTTGAAGTCAATATTGGCGAGGCGGCGGCGATAGCGGATGCGCTTGCCTGCGTCGCCGGCCTGCCGCCGCCAGACGCCGATCTCCGCTTCCTCGCAGGCGGCAATCGCAGAATCGTCGGTGTCGCTGAGAAGATGCCAGTCGAAACTCTTGCCCTCGCCGGTCGCCTCGACGCCCTCGAACATGGCGCGCATGCGCGTCATGGCGCGCGCCGGGTCCTCGTTGCGCACAGTCATGACCATGGCGACGCGGCTCTGTAAACAGGCAGGCGGGGCCAGGCTGGACGCGTTCCCCGCGGCTTTATCGGCCCCTCGCGCATGCAGCCGCCAGAATCCGATTGCGAGGCTGCAGGAGAAAACGACCCGTTGCAAAGAGTTCAGCGCAACCGCCAAGGCAAAGAGACATGCCGCGAGATCGCCGGCGCCGCTTTCGAAATTTATCCAGAGGAAGAGCAGTAAAACCAAGTATACGCTGACAACGATTCCAAGAAAAATGCCCCATCGCGGCACTATCGATCTCCCTTTTAGTCGAGCAAAATTACGCACATTCAGGTCAAAAATTTGCATAATATACCGAGATATAGTCACGATCATTGAGTGGATCGGCGGCATCTAAGGGGAGCGAGCAGGCTCTTGGAAAAGCCTGAACGCGCGGCCCATCCTTCGACAAGCTCAGGATGACGATAGGGTCTTGCGATTTCAACGGCTTGCGCCTCATGGTGAGCTTGCCGGACCCTGAGCTTGTCGCGGTGCGACAGGCTCACCGTGAGGCATGGGCGGCATCGTTTTCAGCATCCTGCTCGATAGTGAAATTATGCGCTGCTCATCTTTTCAAACGGTCCAATATCCGTTCAAGCGCGGGACAGACTCTCACGTGTCACTTGCGTCAAGCTTGACCTTGGCTATTCGTGAGGCGCAGCTTGCCTGAAAGAGAGATTCAGCGTGCGGCGGCCAGAGCATTCCCGCAGACGGCAGGAGTGAATTCTCCGGGGGCTCGCCATAAGAGGACCGTGCGTCCTTTCAGGCGGCAGGCTCGGGCAATCGCATCCGGCGCGTCAAGCAGACCAAAAAGGAGCGAGCCGTCGAAGCTGATATTATTGCGCGCAAAGTCCAGGTTTTCGGCCGTTATGGAGAGCCTCGGCCATGGCCAAACGCGCAGGGCGCGCGTGGGCGCGAGTACGATTGCAGGCGCTGTTGGCGCGGCTCCGGCGTAAACCTCACGCCGCGCCTCGATGTAGGCGCGGGTCGTGACGATAAGCCAGGGCATCGAAATCGCAGAGACCATCAGGGTCGCGCCAGCGACGCCGGCGAAGGCGACCCGCCGCCCAGCGCCGAGACGCAACGCGCCGTCCGCACCCACCAAACTCGTGACCACGGTGAGGGCTGAGAGCGGCCAAGCGAAAAACCAATAGCGCGGACCATATTGGTGACCGCCATAAGAGGGAAAATAGAGAAAGAAGAGGATCGTCACGGGCAAAGCGAGGTCGAAGAAGCGTACGCCGCGGCTCCTAAGCTTGAGGACAAGGGCTGGACCCTGCAAGGCGGCGAGGACGAAGCCGCCAAACAATGCGAGCAACGCAGTCCAAAACAGCATATGCTCTCCCGCTCGGGCCGCCATCTCCCCCAGATTTGTAAAGACCGCATCGTAGGCGACGCACGGGTTTGTCTGCGCGGCCGGCGTGAGCAGCACATCGCCGGTTGTCGCTCTGTCATAGGCAAGCTGAAAGATCCCGAACGGCAAAATCCCCGCAAGCATTGGCGCCGCATCGATAAAGGCGGCTCGACGGCGACGCCACAGCCGGTCGGCAGCGAACAAGCCAGCCAGGATTAGGAACGCTTCATAGCGCGCGAGCAGCAGAACGCCGAACAGCGCGCCGATCAGCGCTTTGCGCCATAGGGACGGCCGCTGCTCGTCGGCCAGTTGCCGCCATGTGATCGCGCAGGCCAACGCTGCGCACAGCGTGTGAGAGAACAGGGAGGCGCCATTGAAGAGCACAAAGGGCGAGCCGAGCACGAGCAAGAGCGCGGCGGTCTGCACTTCAGGTTCGATTGTGAGGCGGCGCATGGCGCCTGACAAGCTTATCCCCATGAGAACGGTAAGGAGAGGGGCGCCAGCCAATCAAGTCCAATCGCCCGGAATGGAGTCAGCACCAAGGGCCAGCCGGGCGGAAATTGACCAAGCGTCTTGTTTCCAATCGTTACGACATGAAAAAGTTTGAACAACTCCGCATCCGGTGGAGGCGGATTGCTTAGGCGCCCCGCAAGAAAGGTGTCTGCGATAAATGTGTAGGCGTGCTCATCGCCAGAGTTTGGCCAGAACGTTCCCGCGAGCGCGCCGGTGAGAACGCAGAGCGCTCCGCCAAGCCAAGGCAGTATGGTCGGGCTGCATCGCCACGGGGCCGAGCCTTTGGATGCGGCGGCGAGGATCAGGATTAGCATCGGCAGGCAGAGAAGGACGATGGCCGACAGCACGCCGGTCGTAAGGGTATCCTGGAAGCAGGCGACGCCCACGCTCACGGCGCAGCCCAGCGGCTGCAGCGCCAGCTGAAGACAAGCCAAGCCAGCAAGCCCGAGAAGAAGTTTCCTGCGGTGACGCATGTCCCGGCATGTCCTGGCGGTCAATGCAGGGAGCCGGGCCGATCGCGCCGCCAGCGAACCTCGTGAAGGACCATCATCCGCAACCTTTGCGACATATAAAACTAAAACACAACTATTATTGCGCCTTCGCTAACGCTTTGATAACAGTGATGGTCAAACTGCGCGTTGCGCGGGGGATCGGAATGATTTTGTGAACCCGCTAAGCTGCGAGGAGCCGGAAGGGGGCCGAGTGAGGAGCGACGTAAGAGATGCGCGCTGCCCCGTCGCGGGCCATGGAATCGGCGCCAGGCGGAGCGGCCGGCTCGCCGATTACTTGGCGATGGCACGGTTCGATCACGCGACCAAGCATGTCTTCATCGTCCCTGGCGTCATCCTCGCCTACCAACTGCGCGGGCTTCAGGCCAGTTCGTTCGGCGCCAACGCATGTCTCGGCTTAGCGATGGCGATCTGCATCGCTTCGTCGAACTACGTGATCAATGAGTGGCTTGACCGCGACTTCGACCGGCATCATCCGGGGAAATCGAAGCGGGCGGCTGTGCAAAGACGGCTAAGCGGCCTCGGCGTGCTCGCGGAATGGCTCACCTTGCTCGCCGTGGGATTGTCTTGCGGCTACGCGGCTCATGAGACGATCTATCTGATCGGCTGTATTTTCGCCTTGCAGGGCGCCGTTTATAACGCGCCGCCCTTGCGCACGAAGGATAAGCCCTATCTCGACGTGATTTCGGAATCCGTGAACAACCCTTTGCGCCTGGCCATAGGGTGGGCGATGGTGGACCCGGCTACGCTTCCGCCAGCCTCCGTTATCTTGGCCTTCTGGCTCGGGGGCGCTTTTCTCATGGCTGCGAAACGGGTTTCCGAATACCGCGAGCTTGGCGCCTCTCACGGGAAAGAGGTGCTTGTTCGGTATCGCGCGAGCTTTGCAAGATATACTGAAACCTCGCTGATAGTGTCGTGCTTCAGCTATGCGCTGCTGTCGTGCTCTTTTCTTGCGATCTTCCTGATCAAGTACCGGATCGAATATCTGCTGCTGATGCCGGCGATCGTCGCGCTCTTCGCCTACTACTTCGCGCTCGCGATGCGGCCGGCGTCTCTGGCGCAAAATCCGGAAAAGCTCTTTCGCGACGGCGGGCTCTGTATGATCGCGGCGCTTCTCGTCGCGATGTTTCTCGTGACGACCTTCGTGGATCTTCCGCTGCTCGAACCTTTCACTCAGCCGCAATATATCCGGCTGCCTTGAAACTTGTGGCGCGATTATCTGCCCGACCAAGGCAGGAGACGATGCGCTTATGCCGCCATCACGCGCGCCGACATGACGGGCATTCGTTGGCGAGTCGCCAGCCTAACCGCGCGGCGGACGTCGTCGCTCGTGGAACCATGCGCGGTGCTCCGCCATCTTCGCACGCTGCCCGCCCGGCGCATGCCGCTTGCAGGTCGAAGCCTCTTCGCTTCCCTCCGCCGCGCCCCAGCGCAGTTCGACGCAGTCATTCACGTTGTACGCCATCTCCAGCGCCGGCGCGCGTTCGGCCACGTCCCGCAGCGCAAGCGTCCAATTGGAGCCATCGCTGCGCGGATAGGAGAACTTGCGCGAAGCAAGCTCTGACGCAAGCAGGCTTTCCAACTCGTCCTTGACGTCGGCGGGGCTTTTGCCGCTTGGCATCGCGTAACGCTCGGGCCGCCGCGCAACGCGATCCGGGAAGCCAAGCGCCACATCGATCGCGATCAGGATGCGCAGGTCGCGAGCAGGCGTCGCAAAATCTTCCCAGGCGCCGGCCGCCTCGAAGATCGCCGGACCTTCCGGCATCTCCGCATCGCCCTTCCCGCTGTTCTGGAACTTTCGCCCGTTCTCGACCGAGGTCACGCGCGCCTTCACCTGCTCCTCAAGCGAGGCGATCACTTCCTTCAGCGCGCGGGCGGGATCGAGCGGCTCCGGCGACATCACATCGTCCATGCGGTCATAGAAGTCTTCCGCGTTAAGGCGCGATTGTGCGAGGGAGAAGTCCCCATAGTGGGGGTTCTTGGCGATCTCGGCGTTCGTCTCCCGGCGCAGCACGCCGTTCCTCAGCTCGATGGGCCGGAAGCGCTTGAAGCCTGGGCCGCCGAACGCGGGACCTTGCGCGAAGAGAAAATTGCCCCGCCAGAAACGCTTGCGGGCGACGGTTGCGTCCGGCTGGCCGTCGACGGCGAAGAAAACGCCAGCGGCGCCATCCGTTTGCGGCACGCGCTTCACAAGCATGAGCACGTGCCCGTAAGGGTCGGCATAGATCGCGCCGGGGCGGAGCGTCGCCTGGCTCAGTGAAACGGGATAATAATCGGTGCTGTCGTCGTTCGCCGCCGTTCGCCCGGACCCGGAATGGACGGCGTCGGCCACGATGGGCAGGTAATGACCGAACGCGGCCGCAAGACCGAGATTTTTCGGCACAGGCGTTCTGCTGACGGGGCGCGCCGCGCGCTTGGGAGGCGCGCTCATTTGGGGAAGCGCCGGCTGTCCAAAAGTCGAGAGCAGCGAACCGGGCGTAGCCGCTCGCGGATCGGGCAGGGGCGGGTTTTCTTCAGGCGGCGGCGGAGGTGGAGGCTCCTGATTGACGACGTTCCACCAGTCGCGGCACCTGGGCGGCTGCCCGCCCCCGCCACGCGAGCATTTCGAGTATCCGAACGGCAGGCCCATCTTGAACGAGAAATAGGCGCGCAGGAAATAGGGCAAGTCTGCGCAGTCCGGACGCATGGCGAGCCCCGTCTGATCCTCACGCAAGCCCAGATGATTGAACAGGATATTGCGTGATCTGTCTCGCAGCACATCGTGTAACGCCGGCCAGGAAGGCGCCGCATCCAGGGGAGCGTCAAACAGCGTCTCGATCCAGGCGGAATACAAATTCTCCGTGGCGCGGCCCCAGGCGTTGCGGATGGGCCAGACGCCGTTTTCTCCCCTTTGCGGCGAAGGAGGCTGGCGTTCCGAGACGGCGATGTCGTGCGTGATCGTTGCGCAATCGGCGGGGGCGCCCGAACGCGTCGCCAGCCTCGCGAGCCATGTCCCGGCGGACGGCGACGCAACCTCGGCGAACCAGAAATAGGGCGGCCCGCCGCGCCGCTCGCGCGAAGCCGCCGCAACGCGGCCGTCGGGCGAAATCAGCGAAAGCTCGCCCTCGATCGGCTTTTCCGCAGAGAACAGGACGCGCAAAGGCGCTCCCCGCCAGGGCGCGATGGGAGAGGCCAGCACCGAAAGCTGCGCCGCCTCTTCGCAGGACGAGGCTTTGGCGTCCGAAAGCGAAGCCCAGCAAAGGGCGATGGAAAACGCGGCGACGGCGACCAGCGCTACTCTCGTAACGGCGGCGAACGGATTTGCGGATCGTCTTCCCGGCCATGCGAGGCGCGAGCCGGGATCGCGCGATGGGTGTCGCTTTGATGGCTGTAACCCCTCACCCTGCCCCTCTCCCCATGGGAGAGGGAACGCTGTTCCAACGGCCGCGGCCGGCCCCCCTCTCCCTGTGAGAGAGGGCTGGGGTGAGGGGTTCGAGCCGCCAGCCAAACCGGCAATCTTCGCATTGTCCGCTGCAGGACTGCGAGCCGCTCTGCGCTGGCCTGCCGAAGTCTTTCGCAATATCGATGGTGCGGTCATGACGATCATTCGGCCTCAAGAGACGGCTGCTGCGCCGATCCGACTTCGTGCGCTTGCAAGAGAGCAAACACCTTAGTTTCTTGGCGGAGCTTGTGTCCGATTTGCGTCCGCGCCGGGGAAAGGCGGCCGGAATTGACAGATTTCCGCCGGAAGAATCGAGGAGCGGTTGATGATTTACAGGACAAGAGGAAAAGCGCGGCCTCATCCACCGCCGCGCTTATGCGTAGCTTGCGTGCCTCATTGGAGGTTGCTACCAAACGGCGGCAGCAGACATTTGGGTGGGATTATGCAACCGGCTGAAGCTGGTCTTTCCTTAATTACCTGGCAGGGGTGGGGAGTCTTGTCCGTCATGGCGGCTCTGACGGCGCTCTTGGCCACCGTGCTGGCCTGGCTGCTGCCCTTTCCCGACCGCTCGCTGGCCGGCCAGCTCTCGAACTATGATGACCGCATGGCGCTCAAGCATCGCCTTGGCGGGGCGCCGCCATTCTATGCCTATCTCGTCACTGTTCGCCGCTTCAATCGGTGGCTCTTGGAATGGTTTGGCCCGGCGCTCAGCGGCCAAGCTTTCGAACGCTGCCTTGCGATCGCCTTCATCTTCCCGGTTGTGCTGCTTCTCATAACGCTTGTCACCAACGGCTTGAACGCCCACCGCATCGCCGTCTGGCAAGTCGGGCTGTTCGCCGCCGGTTTTCTGATCATCGCCTACGTCATCGTCGCCGCGTTCAGGAATTTGCTTTCGCTGATCGAGCAGGCCTGGATGTCGTTCGGCGGGGACTTTGCGATTGCGCAGACGATCGCAAAAATTCTCCTCGGCGGTTTCGCCTTCATGGTGGCCTTCGCAATGGCTTTCGCCATCGCGTCGGCGTTTTCTGGGCAGGCATCGAACGCAAGCTCGGTGCTTGGCGCGATGGCGGGCGGATTTGCGCTCGCCTTTGCGATGACGCTCGCCTTTGTTCTCGCAGGCGCGACGCTTTTCGCTTTGACGGTCGCCATCCTCGCCGGCGCCGCGCTCGCCTTCGCAAGCGAGTTCACGCGGCTCCTGTTCCTGTTCTTCATCCTGATTCCGCTGACGAACGCCTCGGTCGACTGGCTCTCCTGGAGCGTCACCCGCTTTCTCCTTTCGCAGGCCGAACGCGTAGAGCCCACTTTTTTTGGCGAGCTGAAAGCTTTCGCGGCGGTGCTCGGCACTTTCGTATCCGGGGCGGTCTTCATGGTCGCGCTGACGGCGCTTCTCCCCAACACGCTCGAACTTCTCAACTTCGCCTTCACCTCAGCCGGCCTGCCGAGATTTAGCTGGGAAGCGCTCTTGAACAAGGCGGTTGAGGCTCCCTGGACCGAAGGCTTGTTCGTGACGGGGATGCTGATGACCGCGATCGTGCCGCCGTCGGCGCATCTTATCATTGGCTTAACAGGGATTCTCGCGCGCTTCACACCCGGGGCGAAAACCGCCGCCCACGCTATTTCGGATCAGCCCGACGTGGTTTTGACGCCCAAGGAGCAGGTGCCGGTGAAGATCACGCTGATTCTGTCTCGAGTTTGGTATGTCGTCGCCGCGGGATTGACCGCAAGCCTTATCGCCGGAGCAAGCACGCTGATTTACGTGACGCACGCGCCAGTCGCCAACTTCCTTGCCGAAGTCGCCATATGCGCGACGGCGTGGAGCCACGGCAAGTGTCCCTTGATCTGATCCCGCCGACCCATGTCGATCATGGAAAAACTCGGAGTTTGCAATAATGGACTTGCTGGCCTGCGCCCGAAACAAGCTGCACGATCCCATCGTAATGAGCTGGGCGCTAACGCGCTACCGTCATGCCGATTTGAGCGGCTCGGACACGTGTTGCGAGATGGAGCGGCTTTGGTTCCATGACCTGATCTTGAGCCGTTGGCTGGATTCGGACGACCACGACGTTCTTGCGAACATGTTTCGCACGTTGCCAACCCGGCTCTTCGCCAATCTGAGGCCGGCCATTCTTTCGCGCTGGATGGGATGGAGCGGACTGGTGGGAGCCGCCGCCACGCCGGTGCTCGCGGAGTGTCCGCTCGATGAAGTCGTCTCGCTCTTCGACCGCCATGTCGAAGGGTGCGCGCACGACCTGGACAAGACCTTTGCGGTTCTTTCCCGCCTCTGCGACCTCCCATCCCCTGCCGCCCAGCAGCTTCTCGATAAAGCGATGCTGCGCTTGGACCAGGCCGATGATGATGATTTCGGAAAGGCGATCCTGGCTGAGACGTTGTTGAAACCCGCCTTTCTTTACAATGAGAAGCATTTCTGGGAGCTGACCGCCATTTGTGCGCGCACTTTGCCTGAAAGCAAGGTGCGAGCTCCTCTAACGCTGAGAGCAATATTCTCGGCTTTGGCGGGAAGCGGCATGCTGATGACCTTGGCCGATCGCTCATTCACAGACGCTGACGATGTCAGCTACTCGAGTCTCGCCCCCCTGTTCCGCCCTGACGCCCCTCTAGAGGACTGTGACCATCTTGTTCGCGAGGGGAACCCTTGGCCGCGGGCGAAGGCGTTGCTGGAGGCACACGGCGGTGCATCGGCGGCAGCCGTCGCCAAGGCCGCAGCCGTCTGTCGCCTGTTCGAAGAGCAGACGAAAATCGATCCCTCGGCGCTGGCGACCTTCGCCATAGCGTCGACGCTCCATGCGTTCGAATTCGACCGGATCGTAGCCGACTCGCTATCCCTTGAGCAGACGCTGGATTTGCTCAGCTTGGATATCCCGGAATGCCGCCATTTCGAGCAATTGGCGCAGCGTTTGGGCGACTTCGAGAGGGAGGCGGTCGCTCAAGCCATCTGCGACCGGTTGCCGGCGCTGACCGAAAAATGGAGCAGCCTGCATCTGGCTAAAATGGCTGGCCATTTGCGCCTTAAGTCCACGGCCGCCGCGTTACTCGATTGCCTGACCAATGAAACGGGTGACTATCTCTGCGAGGCGGCGACGGACGCTCTTGTGCGGCTCGGAGAGACCGCCGTATCGATCGTCGCCGAGCGTTGGGATGGCCTCGATAACTCCCAGAAGATCTATGGCAGAAGTGTGCTTGAGAGGATCGGCGGCGAGGCGGCCTCGCAGTTTGCGCTTGATCGCTTCGAAGAACTTTTCCACGACGACCATCAGGAGTGGTGCAGCCTCATGGAGGCCTGTCCTGATGTTCGCGCCATCGGTCTCATCGAGCCGCACCTGAAGCGCAAGCAACCTGCAATCGATAAATGCTACTCCCTTCTTTGCACGCTCACTGGCGAAGAGCCCGCAGGCCTCGAAGGGATACGCGATCGCGTCCTGTTACGCCGCAGGCAAGAACTCGATCATCGAGCGAATCTCGACGCCGGCGGTCTTGGCGAGTTATTCAATACGCTCACCTTGACATTGCGTTGTGAGAAATGTGGCGACGTCAACCGATATGACCTCAATTCCGTGGTGGTCGGCGAAAGTTCAACCGCAAAAGCCTTCGTTGGCGACGACCTGCGCTGCGCCTCTTGCGCCCAGTGGGCGGATTTCGAGTTCACGGCGGAATCCTACATGCAGATGATGGCCGCTCTGCTGGTCTATCACGCTCGGAAGGACGCTGGAAGCGACGACGCCGATAGCCAGAAGCTCTTTCAATTCATAGACGTCCATTACAGATGGCAAACGAGGTCTGCCCCGGAGGTCATGGCCGAGCTTAAAGCCGCCGCGAAGGAACATCCGGAACATATTGTCAATCACCTCAGACTGGGGCGCATGCAATATCTCTTCAAGCGGCGCGGACGGGCGGAGGAATGCTACCAAAACGCATTGCGCCTGGAGCCTCAGTCGATGGAGGCCGGCCTTGGCCTCGCCCAGATTCTCTCCGACGCAGGAAAGAAGGGCGAGGCGTTCGAAAGTCTTTGCCGTATGCTGGACGCCAAAAGCGACTGGCGCTTCTTCCGCACCGACGAGCTTTCGCCCAAGTCGTTGTCCGACGAGTTTGTGCGTTTCTTTAACAAGCTGCACGCGACATTGCGGGTGCGTGATCGCCCGCTCCTGCATGCAGCGGCTGTGGAAGGCCGGCGGAAAATTGGCCGCAACGATCCATGTCCCTGCGGCAGCGGGGCAAAGTACAAGAAGTGTTGCGGCGCCTCTCAATCCGCCCAGTTGCGCTAACCCGGCAGAACTGGCTCGCTGCGCGTCCTTCCGCTCCTTGAACTGGGCGCGATCTCACTCCGCTCAGTGGAGGCGGCCGCAAAGGCGGCGGCGCGACGCAGCGACCAAGGCATAGCTTGAACGCGGCGGGAAAATGACGCTCCATATAAGACATGGAAGGGCGCAGGCGATACGGCATTGGACATTCGACCAACCTCCTGGGGAGGTCTTCGGAATGGCTCGCGAGTTCCGACTTCAATGATAGTCCGGCTCCGCTGCATATTGCCGGCGTGCGCGAGATGAACCCGCACCTGTTCGAGATGCTGGATCAGGCCGCCGATCTCGGCGAAGCGGGCCAGGCGTTCGCCTTCTACATGACGGCCATGTTCGCCATCGATCCCGAGCAGCGCGACAAAACGGGGCGGAGCAGCGGACGAAAGCGCTATCTGTCATCCTTCCTGCGTTTGATCCGGGGTTGGGGCTACGACAGCAATGGGCCGGAGGGCGCCGTGCTCAAGGGCTGGGTCGAAAGCCGCTTCGGCATATGCCCGTCCTTCCATAAGGAAATCATCGAGCACATTTCCACCCGCGCCTGGGCCGCTTATGTTGAGGAAAAGATGTCCAGCCGCTTCCATAACAACGCAATCTGGGTTCAGCTTGACCTTCTATTCGAGTTCTGCCAATGGGCTATTTCGCGATTTGCCTATCCTGGGCAAACGCATTTGATGCTATACCGAGGAATTAACGCCTTGGATGAGCATGGGATCGTGGAGCGGATGGACAAGCGCAACGCCTTGATCCAACTCAATAATCTTGTCTCTTTTTCGTTCGATCGAGATGTCGCGTCCTGCTTCGGCGACGCCATCCTCACGGTGCGGGTTCCTGTGGCCAAAATCCTGTTTTTCAATGGGCTTCTGTCGTCGCATCCCTTGCAGGGCGAAGGCGAAGTCCTGGCGGTCGGCGGCGAATATCGCGTCAGAGCCGACTATGTCTGATACCAACCGTCAGAGCATGCTGCTCATGGTTCGACACGCTCACTATGAGGTCAATGCTGTTGAAATCACCCGACCTCATCCTGAGCTTGCCGAAGGATGGAGCCAGGATTTCCCTTGTCAGCAACCAGCCAATCTAAAGGGAGCCCTGGCGTGACAGCGCTCTCCGTGGAAAACCGGGCGATGGCGGCGTATCTTGGGCTTGCCATCGGCGACGCGCTTGGCGCGACGGTCGAGTTCATGACCAAGCGAGAGATCGCCGCCGAATATGGCGTCCACCGCGAGCTTGCGGGGGGCGGCTGGCTGCGGCTCAAGCCGGGTCAGGTGACGGACGACACACAAATGGCGCTGGCGCTCGGCCGCTCGCTTGTTCGGCGCGGCGAACTCGACGCGCGCGATGTCTGCGAGGAGTTTGCCGCCTGGCTGAAAACCCGCCCGCCTGATGTCGGCAACACCTGCCGTCGCGGCATCCGGCGCTATATGGTGCACGGGACCGTCGAAGGCTCGTTCTCGGAAGGGGACGCCGGGAACGGAGCCGCGATGCGCCTCCTGCCTGTGGCGCTGGCGACCTTCGGTCGGCCAGAAAAGATCGAGCCATGGACACTGGCGCAGGCGCGCATCACCCATCATCATCCGCTGTCAGATGACGCATGCCTCGCGCTTGTCCACATGATGCACGCCCTCTTCAAGGGAGGCGGCCAGCAGGAGGTCCGCGAAATAGGCGATGGCCTCGTCGCAAAACACAAGGCCTTCCGGTTTGCGCCTTATCCGGGCCAAAGCTCGGCCTACATCGTCGACACGATGCAAACTGTGCTGCACTTCTATCTCGGCGCGAAATCCTTTGCCGACTGCCTCATTCAAACCGTCAACCAGGGGGAGACGCCGACACGACCGGCGCGGTGGCGGGCATGCTCGCGGGCGCTTCCTATGGTCTCGCCGCCCTGCCCAAGAGCTGGCTTGCAAAGCTCGACCCCAATGTGGCGTCCGAAATCCGCCGGCAGACGCCGCGGCTCCTTGCGATCTCGGCGCAAGCCGACCCTGAATGAGCAGGCGCAAGCGCGCATTCTCCTGCTTCGGGTCGCAACCCGAAATACTGAGGCGCCCTGTTGACCCATTCCGGCTGTCAAGGGGTCCCTTTAAGGATTACCTTTTCATTACCGGAACTTCGAACAAACCATCTAGTATTGCTGAGGGACAAGCTTCCGTCCGACCAAGACCTCTCGGTCGTCATATTTTCTTTTGTTGGATCGTTTCGGCAGCTCCACCTTCTCTGACGGCGCCTTCTTGTAAGGGATCAGGCTCAAGATGTGCGCAATACAATTCAGCCTCGCACGGCGCTTGTCGTCCGACCGTACGATATGCCAAGGCGCATGATCGGTATCCGTCTTCTCGAACATCTTATCGCGGGCCTCCGAATAGTCGTACCAACGGCGGTATGACTTAAGGTCCATGGGGCTGAGCTTCCACTGGCGCAGCGGATCGCTGATGCGAGCCAGAAAGCGGCGTTCCTGCTCGTCTTTGCCCACCTCGAGCCAAATCTTGATGAGTTGCACCCCGCCGTCGACGATGTACTTCTCGACTTCGGGACAAAGCTGCAAAAAGCGCTCGTGCTGCTCCGGCGTGCAGTAGCCCATGACGTGCTCCACACCGGCCCGGTTGTACCAACTACGGTCGAAGATGACGATCTCGCCGCCCGCGGGGAATTGCTGCATATATCGCTGGAAAAACATTTGCGTCTTTTCCCGGTCCGACGGGGCAGGCAGCGCCACAACCTTGAAGACGCGGGGGCTCACTCTTTCGGTCATGGCCCGGATGGTTCCGCCCTTTCCGGCGGCGTCGCGCCCCTCGAAAACGATGATGATCCGGGCTCCGGCCGCCTTGACCCATGCCTGCAGCTGGCAAAGCTCGACCTGCAGATCGCGCAGCTTCTTCTCGTATTCCTTCCTTTTCAGTTTCTTCTTCTCGACAGGCTGCTCCACATTCATTTTTTTTCTCCCCTTCGTTGGGATGATACGGCGCCCCTGTTCTGCGTCAGCCTATCCATCAACCGCTTTAGAGAGGACCTCATCAAGCGTCTTGACGCGGTCGAGGCCCCCGGCCTTTTCGTCCATCCCATCCGCTCGCAATAAGTCCCGCGAGGTTCCATGGGCGCCCACGATGCGCAGTGCGATGCCGAGCGAGGCTAGCTCGCTGTGGAGGTCATGCAGCATCCGCGAGCCCGCCAGATCGAGATAAGGCGAGGCCGAGAGATCGCAGATCACCAAGCGAATATCGGACGGACCAGCCGCACGAAGCCGGTTCAGGACACGGTCCAGAACGGAATCGGCATTGACGTATAGGAGGGATGCTTCCGGACGGAAGGCGATCACTCCGGGGAGCGGTTCGTTTTCAGGGTGCCGGGCAAGATCGGAGTAAGCCTTTGTGCCGGGGACGCGGCCGAGGAAGGCGACATGCGGCCGCGACGCCCGGATCAGCAGCATCACGACTGACGCCAGGGCTGCGAGAAGGATGCCCTGCAGGATCCCGAGAAGCAGCACGGCGCCAAGGGCGATCGAGGCGGCGTAGAAATCAAGACTGCTTATACGCCACATGCGGAACAGGGCCGGGAAATCCAGCAACCCGGATATAGCAGACAAGACGACCGCGGCCAGGACCGCCTTTGGCAGGTTTTCCAGGAGGCCTGTGAGGAAAAGCAGGCAAAGCGCGAGCGTCACGGAGGCAAAAACAAGAGCAAGCGGCGTGCGCGCGCCAGCCTTGTCGTTCACGGCCGATTGTGACAGGCCGCCTGCCACCGGATAGCCTTGTCCCAACGCCGTCGCGAAATTGGCGGCTCCGATCCCGAGAAACTCCTGCCTTGGGTCGACGGCATAGCCGTTCTTGGCGCCGAAGGTTCGGGCAGCAGAAATGCTTTCGATGTAAGCCAGCAGCAGGCATCCCGCCGCGAGCGGAACGATGCCTTCCACATCGCGCAGCCGCAGTGCTGGCCCTTCGAGCGCGGGTAAGCCAGCGGGGATCACGCCCGTTGTTGGCACTCCAAGAGCGGGAAGCCCAAGGGCGGATGCCGCAACGATTGAGAGGGCGACCACACCGAGCGCGACGGGCTTGCCGGGAAGCAGGCGCTCACCAACGGTGAGGAACAGGAGGGCGACGATACCGATGGCAAGCACGAGGGGCTGCGTCTGGCCGAGATGCCGGACAAACAGGACGGCCCGCTCAAAAAAATTATGTCCTCCGCCTGGCGCGCCAAACAGACTTGGCAGTTGCGTCATGGCGATCGTCAATCCTGCCCCGGCCTTGAAGCCCACGAGGATGCTGTCGCTGATCAGCTTCACGAGCACGCTGAGCTGAAACGCCCAAGCGATCAGGCAAAGCGCCGCCACGGTGAAGCCCGTCAGGCTGGCAATCTCGCCGTAGCGCTGCGCATCCCCGCCTGCCATCGCCCCCACTGTTCCGCCGATCATGAGAGAGATGGCTGAGGTGGGGCCTATAGCCAATTGGCGCGATGAGCCGAACAACGCGTAGCCGACGCCACCCAGGAGATAGCCGTAAAGACCCACTTGCGGAGAGAGACCTGCGTAGGCCAGCGAGACCGGGATCGCATAGGCAGCAAGCGTTATGCCGGCGACGGCGTCGCCCGGCAACCAGGCGCTGCGGTATTCCGGGACCCACGGGGCTGGCCGAAAGGGTCCAAGCCAGCCTAGCGGCGCCGAGGCGGGATGCGAGTCATTCATGGAGCTTAGCGACGCCTCCCGCGGTGAGCCTAAAATCTGCGGCGCGCGTAAACGCCTCTCCTCGCATAGACACCCAACGCGTCCAAAAACAGGCTCTGCCGCTGGAACAGATCGGTTGCGTACTCAACTGCGGGGCCAAAAAGTTGGGGGAACGCGGTCCAACCGATTGGGGCCTCTCTCAACATATCCTGATCCCTCATGGCGTACTCCATCTGATGGTGTACTAGGTAAGAAATTGTATTTTATAAAAAAAATGCCCATCGCCCCGATAAGAAGGCATCACTGCCTTAAAAGTTGAATTGTGCAGGGATAATAATCTCCATATCCTTGATGGATGTCAAATGATCGGGCATCTTTTGTTGGCACTATTGCCCATGCAATAACGAGCGTACAGTATAGGTTAAGTTTAGCTCAAGGAGTAGTCCGGCATGGCCGCGAATGTCGATGATATTCTCCCTAAGGCATCGGACGTCATGGTTCGCATTGCGGAAGCTCAGGCGGAAAAAGCCGCAGCACACGACCGGCAGAAGTCGGCAGAGCAGGCCGAGAAGGATGCCTTGATCAAGAAGCTAAGCCAGCCTTCCGGCAAGACGGAGGAAGAGAAAGTCCAGTTGGCCGCTACCGTGATCAAGCGCGCTATGGACAATGGCTTGCTCGAAGTGCAGGTCCACCGCTTTCCAAACGCGCTTTGCACCGACCACGGCCGCGCCATCAATCAGGCGGAGCCGGGCTGGGAAAACACGCTGACGGGAATCCCAAAGGAGATCTATCACCTCTGGGACGACCATTTGCGTGAGAAAGGTTACAAGCTCCGGTACCAGGTCATCGACTTTCCGGGCGGGATGCCGGGAGACATCGGCATTACACTCAGCTGGCACTGATCTAGAATGGCTTCGTTGCCGAGAGCCTCGAAGCCCGCAAATACACATCTATAAGAGATTTCTGGTTCCGCTAAGACGCACTTGTCGTTTGCAGGATTTGGAGAGGCGCGCCTTCGCCCGGCCGGCTCCGCAGAGAAGGAAAGGTCCACGGAATGGCGTAACGGCGTAACCCCGTTTGGCTCGCGGTGCTTTTGCTAGCGCTCAGCACTCCGTGTTTCGCCCAAAAGGCAGGTCCCCAAAATGCGGCGCCGCAGGCAGTGCCGGTGACGACCATCATTGCACAGGAGCAGCCCGTCGCTCAGGCAAAAGACTTCGTGGGTCGCATCGAAGCGATTGAGCGCGTCGAGGTGCGGGCGCGTCTCGACGCCGTCCTCTTTAAAGAAGGCGAACTCGTAAAGGAGGGACAGCAGCTTTACCGCATCGAACCGGACATGTTCAAGGCAGCGGTCGAACAGGTCGAACAGGCGGAAGGCGCGCTCACGGGCGCCAAGGCATCGAAGATGTGCAGAAGCAGGGCGTGACGGTTAAGAAGAAATCATCCGCCCTCGTCGGCGTCATTGCGGTTTATTCGCCCAAGGGCACCCTCGATCCGCTCTTCAGCTCTAACTACGTCACCATCAACATCCTCGACCAGATCAAGGCCACGTCTGGCGTCGGCGATGCCACCCTCTGGTGCCCGCAAGACTACGCCATGAGGGCGTGGGTGCACACGGACAAGCTCACAGGGCTGACGACGGGCGATGTCATCAACGCCATTCAGGCCCAGAACGTGCAGGCTGCCGTGGGCCGCATCGGCGCTCGCCCGGTCTCCGACGATCAAAGGCTGCAGCTCAATATCCAAACGAAGGGCCGGCTCAGTTCCCCTGCCGATTTCGAGAACATCGTCATTCGAACCAATCCTGACGGCTCCGTTCTCCAACTGGGAGATGTGGCGCGAGTCGAACTCGGCGCGGCGAACCTCGACCGTGAGACGAGGCTGAACGGCAAGGCGGCATCCGTCCTCGCCATGTACCAGACGCCCGGCGCGAACGCGATCTCCACGATGAACGCCATCCAGGCCAGATGGGGGTCCTCGCAAAAACCTTTCCCGAAGACCTCGATTGGAAAGTCACTTACGAGTCGTGAAGGAGACCGTCCATGAGGTGCAGAAGACCCTCGTCGAAGCCTTCATCCTAGTGGCCCGAGTTCAATCAAACCGAGGATAGAGGCGCTTGAGCTTGATGCGGGCGTCGGCGGTTGTGAAGCGCCAATTGGCCTTGGTCTGATGTTTGTTGCGATCGGCTTGCCATGCGGCGACTTCCCGGCTCAGCGTTTCTTTGTCGGGGATGCGGCGATCCAGGCATTGCGAGGAAAGAACGCCCAACTCGGACTCCGCCATGTTGAGCCAACTGCCATGCTTTGGCGTGTAATGCCATTCGAAGCGCTCAACGAGCCGCTTGGCCTCGGCGGGCGGAAAGGCTTCGTACAGGGAGGCTTTGACGTGCGTGTTGAGATTGTCCTGCACCAGAGCGATTTTCTTGGCGTGCGGGAAGAGAACGTCCGATAAGTATTTGAGGATGTTGGCGTAGTCGATGGCGGTTCGATGATCGGTGACCTCGACATGCCGAAAGCCCTCCAGCGGCGCGAACAGCATGAACAGGTTGGCGGTCCCGTTGCGCTCGTACTCGTAATCGACCCGCTCCGGCTGCCCCGGCTTCATCGGAACCGGGGTTCGCGTCTCGGAAACAAGTTGCTTGGAGGTCTCATCCAGGCAAACCAGCGGCATGTCCGGATCGTGCGGCCGCGTATAGACGTCCAGCGCCTCCTCCATCGCCGCTACGAAAGCGCCGCTCGCCGCCGGCGGAATGACCCACTGCTCTTTGCGGTGGGGCTTAAGTATGTTTTTTTTAGAACGCGCCCGATCGTGTTGTCGCTGGCGCGCTCGACAATGCCCAACTCCACCACCTTGTCCTCCAGGAGCCGCAGCGTCCAGCGGGCGCGGCCTTCGGGGGGCGTCGAGCAGGCCAGCGCCACCAGCCGGGCCTCCTTCTCGCCGTCGAAAATGGGCGTGATCGCCGGCGCCGCGCGCTCTTTGCGGCTCAGCACAGCCTCAAGGCCCTCCTCCACCAGTTGCTGGCGAACGCGCGTCACCATCGACTTGTTCGTATCCAAGGCCTCGATGATCTGGCCATCGCTCCAGCCTTCGCCCTGCGCGCCAACATCGGCCTTGAGCAGAATCCGAGCCTTCAAAAGCCGCTTGGCGGGGCTTTTTCCCTTGTTGATCAGGGCTTGCAGATGATCGCGTTCTGCTTCGCTCAGTCTGACGACGTACTTCTTTACCCCGATGTCCTTGGCGGCCATGGCCCGGTCCCCATCCAGCTGATCCAGCCGCCACGTCCCAGCGGCCGGACATGCCAAATCCGACTCGCCCGCTTTTGGGAATCCCCCTTTCCCCAACATGAATCAATTTGCCGCGCCTAGCTCAAATTGAGTGACGCGACCCACTAGTCGTCCTTGTGGTGTTCCTGTTCCTCGGGAGTTTCCGCGCCACGCTGATTCCGTCCATCGCCGTTCCGGTCAGCCTGATTGGCGCCTTTATTGTCCTCAACGCCATCGGCTATTCCGCGAACTCGGTTTCGCTGCTCGCCGTCGTGCTCGCCATCGGCATTGTCGTGGACGACGCGATCGTGGTGGTTGAGAACGTCGAGCGCGTCATGGAGGAGCATCCCGAGCTTTCTCCCGCCGACGCCACCAAGCAAGCTGGCGATGCGCGAGATCACCGCGCCGCTCATCGCGATCACGCTCGTGCTCTTGTCGGTTTTCGTGCCGGTGGCCTTCATACCCGGCATCTCGGGCGAGTTGTTCCGCCAGTTCGCCGTGACGGTTGCGGTTGCGATGTTCCTGTCCGCGATCAACGCGCTCACGCTCTCGCCCGCGCTCTGCGCCATTCTGTTGAAGCCGCATCACGGACCAAGGCGCGGCGTCATCGGATGGGTGATGCGCTCCATCGACTGCGTCCGCGATGCTTATGGCAGTGCGGTGGCCCGGCTCGTCCGCATTTCGATCATCGGGCTTGTTTTCGTCGCAGCCTCCATGATTGGTGTTGTCGGGCTTTCGAAAATCACGCCCACGGGCTTCCTCCCGGAAGACGATCAGGGCGCGTTCTTCGTTGTGACGCAGCTTCCGGGCGGCGCGTCCCTCGCCCGCACCTCGGACGTCGTGCAAAGGGCCAAAGAGATCCTGGCGAAGGAACATTCAATTGCGGACTACACCTCGATCATCGGCCTGAACTTCATCGACAACTATTCCCAGTCGAACTCGGCCTTCTTCGTCGTGACGTTAAAGCCCTTCGAGGAGCGCCGTGGTGAGGCCGAAAGCGCGAACGGCATCATCGCGCGGCTGAACACGCAGTTCCGCGAGATCAAGGGCGGCACTGTCGTGCCCCTGCCTCCTCCGCCGATCATCGGCCTCGGCACGGGCGGCGACTTCACCTATGTTTTGAAGGACTTGAAGGGCGGCGATCCGAAGGCGCTCGCCCAAGTGCTGCTGCGTGGCTTGCTCGACGCTGCGAACCAGGATCCAAAGCTGAACCGCGTCTTCAGCACGTTCTCTGCGACGGACCCGTCCGTCTATCTCGATATCGACCGCGACAAGGCGCAGATTCTCGGCGTGCTGCTGAGCGCTGTCTTCCAGGCGCTGCAGGCGTCTCTTGGCGGCTATTATGTCAACGACATGAACCTCTTCGGCCGCATCTGGTAGGTTCAGGTCCAGGCCGAAGCCTCGGACCGGTCCGGCATCGACGACATCTATCGCATCAACGTCCAACAACGAAGGCAAGATGATCCCGCTGAGGAGCCTCGTCGAGCCGCGCGTCATCGTCGGGCCGCCTTCGCTGATCCGCTACAACAACAAGCGCGCCGTCACGGTTCAGGGTACGCCTGCGCAGGGCGTCTCCTCGGGGCAGGCGCTAGCCGCAATGGAGAGGTGGCCGCAAAAACGCTGCCGCAGGGCTTCGCAGGCGAGTGTACGATACCGCGTTCCAGGAGAAGCGCGCCGAAGGCAAGACCCCTCATCCTCGGCTTCGCGTTCCTGTTCGCCTTTCTGTTCCTTGTCGCACTGTATGAGTGGATCATCCCGGTGCCGGTTCTGCTTTCGGTTTCGGTGGGCGTGCTGGGCGCTTTCGCCGCGATCCTGCTCGGCGGGCTGACCCTCGATCTGTATGCGCAGATCGGCATGTTCTCATTGGGCTGGCGGCGAAGAACGCAATCCTGATCGTGGAATTCGCGAAGGAGAAGCGCGAGCACGGCGAGCCGCTGCTCCAGAGCGCGATCGAAGGCGCACGCTTGCGCTTCCGGCCTGTGATGATGACGTCTCTCGCGTTCATCCTGGGGCTCTATCCGCTTGTTTCGCGGAAGGTGCTTCCCAACTCGCGCGGCGCGACGTGGGAACGCCTGTATTCGGCGGCATGATCCTCGCGTCCTTCGTCGGCATCTTCGCCATCCCGCCGCTTTACGTGATCTTCCGTAGGTCGCGGAGAAGCTGCAAAGGCGCCGCGGAAGAGCCGCGAGCTGCCGAGAAGCCGAAGAATGCACATGCCCCCGAGCGGTTCTCGCCAGGCCCGGCGGAATAGGAAAACTGCCGCTTAACCTCCCGCTTTGCCGCAAAGCCCGAGTTCGGTCTCCGGCGGGGAAACCTCGGCACATCGCCAGAGCGATCGCCACCTTGAAGGCTGAACTACTTCCGGTTATGGCCCTCCCTTGCCGCCTGCGGGTCTCGATGAGGTCGACCGCCATAGGATCTGAAAGCCAACTCCGTAAGGCGGTTCAGGAACCCGCAACCCCTCGCCACCTGGAATTTCCACCTTCGGCTACGACGTGCTCAAAGTCCAGAAAGCAAACCTTCACTCGATCTTGTGGGTGGGACAATTCCGGAAAAAGCTATGCAGCTCTATGAGCGAAAATTGTCCCACTTTGGTAACAGGGGCAAAACTCCGGGCGCAGACATTCGGCGGAACTTCACGTCGATCTCATTGTTGATTCCGTTGGGGCATGGTCGAATCGCCCCGCGACATTTCCGGACTTGGCCTCGAAGAGTTGAGGGCGTTGCTGCTGCAGGCTTTGGAGGAGACCGTCCGGCTTAAGACAGAGAACGCCGCGCTGCGCGAGGAGATCGCGCGGCTCAAGGGCTTGAAGGGACGCCCCAAACTCAAGCCCAGCGGCATGGAGCATGCCCTCGGGCTTGACCCCATAGGCGCTAAAATAACCCGGCCATTGTCTGATATTGCCGCCGTCGGGGCGGTTCGTGGAGATGGCGGCGGAGCTTGTCTTTGGCTTGGCGCAACTCGGCGAGCGAGGGCTGCGGCATGATAATTTGAAGAAGCGTAGCCGCAAGCTGCAGCAAAAGGCGCCAGGCCCCAGGCTTGGTCAGGCGGCTTGTTTCAAGCGGGGAGAGTCCTCGAACGCGTCGATCAGCGGTTCGAGCAAAAGAATGGCCAGAAGGTGAGCCAGCACATACGGCTTGGCGGAGCGCTCATCCTGTCCGGGGGGCGCTTTAAGGCCGATCAGGCTTTTCAAGCGCTTGAAGGCGAGTTCTATCCGCCATCTCAGGCGGTATAAGGCAAGGATATCGTCTGTTGAAAAATCAGCGGCAGGCAAAGACGTTACGAGGATCACCCAATCGGCGGCGATCAGCGTTCCTGCCGAGATGGCGTTTCCCGCCTTCTTCGCGGCTCTCTGCGCCGTCAGGCGAGCCGCTTCCGCGGCCTCGGGCGACTTTTTGAGCGCGACAAGACGCAAAGCCAGCGCTGGACCGGACTTGCGGCCGATCCAGATGGGGCAGTCGATGCGCCCGCTTGCCGCCGCTTTCTCAAACGCCGCGAGCAGGTCGATCGGGGCGCCGTCGGCGTCGAGCCAGCGCGCGTTCCGCCAGCCGGATCGCACCACGATATCGGCGCCCGCCTCAAGCAGCGCCGCGATCCGGTCCGGCTGCATGTAAACGCGATCGCCCAAGCGGATCTCGCCCTTGATCACGGGCGCGCGGTCCAGCCGCTCGCCGCCATGCTCGTCGGTAAGCTCAAAGAAACCAAAGCGCTCGCTGGGCAGGTCGAACGCGCTATGGATGCGCCACAGCTTGTTTTTCGTCTTGGCGGCGGCTCCAGCTTTCAGAACATTCGTCGCGTCGACGATGCGAATGAGCCGGCCCTGGCTCGCTTTGGGCGCGGCGGCGCCAAGCGCCTGCCCCACCAGCCAAGCCAGCCAATCCCCGCTTTGACGCAGGCGGTAGAGCAAGGCGGTGTTGGCGACATCGGCAAGCCCAATCGAAGCGGCCCAAGCGGCCGTGGATCGCAAGCCGCCATCACCCAGGCAATACGCCAGGATCATGCGCAGCATGTCGACGGCGTTTGCGAAAATCCGCGCCCGCAAGAAAGCCTTGGCGTTCCGCGCGCCCTCTTCGAGCGCCGCCGCCCCGCCAAGCCGCTCGACTATGGCCGGCCAGTCTTCACTCAAAAGCGATTCGTAGCTCATGCAATGCCAAAATCCGACTCGATTCCAGCTGGCAAGCTTTATTTTAGCGCCTATGGGGCTTGACCCGGGGGCAGGCGGCGGAGACAGCCGGCGCGAAAAGCGGCAAGCGCAAGGGGCGTCGCGGCGCCAGGCGGGGGGCCATCAACGAGACCCGCATTCTCAAGCCGGACAGTCTGCCGGAAGGCGCGCGCTTCAAGGGTCATCATGCCGTGGACGATCCGCTACCGGCGCGAGCGCTGGCTGCTTGCCTCGGGCGAAACCGTGCTCGCGGCGCCGCCCAAGGGCGTCGGCGGCCATTTCGGACCCGAACTCAAGCGCTTCGTCCTGAGCCAATACCACCAGGGGCAGGTCACGATCCCGCGGCTCTGCGCGCAGCTGACCGGCTTGGGCGTCGAGATTTCCAAGCGGCAGATCGTGCGGCTCTTGAGCGGCAAGCAGGACGCTTTCATCAAGGAACACAGGGAGGTCCTGCGCGCGGGGCTGGCTTCGGCGTCCTGGCTGAACGTCGACGACACAGGCGCTCAAGGAGCATCGTGCGCTTTAAAAGGCGCAAGGCAAGGCATAGGCCAAGAACGGTTTTTGCACGCATATCGGCAATGATCGCTTCGCCTTCTTCGCAACCACGGGGTCGAAGAGCCGGCTGAACTTTCTCGAACTGCTGAGAGCCGGGCGCGATGACTACGTGATCAACGACGCAGCGCTTGTTTACATGCGCGAGCACAAGCTGTCCAAGGCGAGCATCGCCCTCTTCGAGGGAGAGGAGCAACGCTTCGCCGACCGCAAAGCCTTCATGGCTCATCTGCAAAAACTCGGCGTCACGGACCTGAAGGGTAAGCGATGCCCCGTCACAGGGTAGCGGCGTAAACCCAGGGCATAAGCTCATCGATGCGGCGCGCAGGCCAGCGGTTGACGAGCTTGGTAAGCGCGTCTGTGAGCCAAGCGTCTGGGTTGACGCTATTGAGTTTGCAAGTCTCGATGAGCGACGCCAGACACGCCCAGTTCTGGGCGCCCTGATCATGCCCGGCGAAGAGACTATTCTTGCAATTCAAGGCAATAGAACGCATTGAACGCTCAACCGAGTTGGAATCGATTTCGATGCGGCCGTCACCGAGGAACCGGATCAAGCCGTCCCATTGGTTCAATCCGTATTGGATGGCGTCGCGAACCGGCGACGATTTGGAGACGCGCTTAAGGCAATCCTCGAACCAGGATTTCAAGCCCTCGACCTCAGGCCGGGCTCTCGCCTGACGGGCGGCGCGCCGCTCTTCCGGCGGCTTCCCGCGAATGTCCTCTTCGATCTTGTAGAGTTTCTGAATGCGCTCCAGCGCCTCTTGGGCGATGGGGGCCGGCCCGTTGGCGGCGATCTCGTAGAATTTCCGGCGCAGGTGCGCCCAGCAATAGGCGAGCGCTGCCGGTCCGCCGCGGCGGTCAGGACGGACAAGGATGTTGTAGCCGTCATAACCGTCGACCTGCAGAACGCCCGAGAAGCCTTCCAGCAGCGTCTCCACATGTTTGCCGCCGCGGCCCGGCGCATAGGAATAGATCACCGCGGGCGGCGTTTTGCCGCCCCATGGCCGGTCGTCGCAGGCCAGAGCCCAGAAGTAGCCGGGCTTGGTCTTGCCGCGTCAGAGTGAGCGCTTGTCGCTCACGATAAACGTTCGCTCAGATCGAGGACCGGGCAGCGCGTTTCGTCGGCGAACAGCTTGTCCATTCCTTTCAGGATGACGACGAGGCGTTCGTGAAGCGGCTGCAGTTCGGCCGCCGCGGCCCCCACCCAAGACGCGAGCGTCGAGCGGTCGAGAGGAATGCCCTGGCGGGAGAAGATTTGCGCCTGGCGGTACAGCGGCAAGTGATCGGCGTATTTCGCCACGACGACGTCGGCGATGAGCGCTTCTGTCGGGATGCCGCCCTCGATCAGCCGCGGCGGCGCGGGCGCCTGCGCCACGGCGTCCCCGCACGCGCAGGCGTATTTGGGACGGCGGGTGACGATTACGCGGAAGACCGCTGGGATTTTGTCGAGGCGTTCGGACCTCTCTTCGCCGATCACGTGCATGGCCTTGCCACAGCAGGGACAGAGCGTGCTTTGCGGCTCGATGACCTGCTCGATCCTTTGCAGATGCGAGGGAAGCGCGCCCCGGTTCGCACGGCGTTTCTTCGCCCGCTCGCGCTTCAGGCCTTCGTCTTTCTTTTCGTCTTCGGCTTCGGTCTTGGCGCTGTCAGTCTCAAGCTCTTCCAGAACCAAGGCGAGTTGGTCTTCGCTCAGCCGCTCGGATTTGCGGCCGAAACGCGCCCGCCGCAAAACGGCGATGATATGATGAAGCTTTTCGTTGGCGGCGTTGAGTTCGTCGCGCTCTTCGATAAGGAGCCGCTTCTCAGCCCGCTCGGAAAGAACCAGCGCGCGCAAGGCGTCGACAGTGTTGGGAAGCGCATCGGACGAAGCTGCGATCATGACGGCAGTTTCACTGATTTGCGCTCAACTTCCAGTAGAAATCGCTGACTTTTGCGCCGGCAAATTATTGCGTCGCCGTGGGCCGCTGAACTCGCCGCGCGTGAACCCGGGTCCACTCCAGCCCCTCCAGCAGCGCGGACAACTGCGCCGGCGACAGACGCATCACACCGTCCTCGATCTTGGGCCAGCGAAATTTGCCATCCTCCAGCCGCTTGATCAAAAGGCAGACCCCGGTTCCGTCCCAGAACAGCAATTTTACTCTGTCCGCCCGTTTCGAGCGGAACACGTAGATCACCCCCGAAAACGGATCGGCCTTGAACTCGGCTTCCACGATCGCCGCCAATCCCATGACCCCTTTGCGGAAATCCACCGGCTTCGTGGCGATCAGCACCCGCACATTGGTTGGCGGCACGATCATGCGACGGCCTTCACCGCACGCAGCACCGCCGCCAGAACCTTGGCGTCAACGGAGCCGCGCATGCGCACCGTGGCGCCGCCAAGCACAATTTCGATCAGGGCAGCGTCAGAAACTGGAACTGGCGCTTCGGCCGGCGCCGCTGGGACGGGCCGATCATCGGCAATCATCACCGGCGCAAAGGCGGGCGTTCCGCCGCACGTCAGCCTGGCCTCGCGCTTGCGAAACTCGTTGCGCCAATTGAACAATTGCTGAGGCCGCAAACCGTGACGCCGAGCCACATCCGAGATCACGACGCCGTCCTGGCAACTCTCCGCGATAATCGCCTGCTTCTCTTCGTCAGACCACTCCCGCCGCCGTTCCACACCCGTGATGACCTCGATCCGCCGTATCGGCGTGACCTCGGTTTTGACCTTAGGGTCAACATTAGAGTTGAAACGATCGCTGCTCATCGGGGCCCATCATGCCCCCGCGCGAGAAGGCCCGGAAGATGGGGTCGGAGCACCGCTTACCCTGAAGGTGAAGCCCGATCTCGTCCAGATCGCAACCGAAGCCGCGTTGTGGGGCTCGATCGCCGACCAGGGGTTCCTCCGCCAACTGGAAGAACCTTCGCTATCAGTGGGAGTGGGGCCACATCATGTCCGCCGTCTTCACCTTCCTGGGCTTCCTGGCCCTGGCGTGGTCTGCGGCGACGAGGGAAGGCTTGAGCCGCGGCGGCTCGATCAGCGTTGGCGCGTTTCAGCCAATTTTTCCTTCGCTTCCGGGCTCGCCTCGGATTGATGTTTGGCCTTCCACTCAGCGTAGGGCATGCCGTAAACGCGCTCGCGCGCCGCGTCCTTTGAGATGGCGACGCCCCGTTCCGCGCCCGCCTCCTGGTACCAGTTCGACAGGCAGTTCCGGCAGAAGCCTGCAAGGTTCATCAAGTCGATATTCTGCACATCGGCGCGCCTGCGAAGGTGCTCGACGAGCCGACGAAACACAGCGGCCTCAAGCTCGATCTCCGTCTTCGGGTCCATCTCGTTCATACGCTTTCCTCCCCTGCTGTTCATCTTTATGTCGCAGAGGACATGGGAAAACAGCGAACGAAATCAATAATGGCGATCAACAACGTCCTGGCGGTTCGTTTGTGATGGCGGCGCGCGCGCCCCCCATTCGTTAAAGCGCAGCCTTCGCAACCCTCTCAGGCGACCCTTGCATGCCTTGTTGCGAAGACAGGGCGCTTCCGCTATTGTGGACTTTCATGCGCACCCGTAGCTCAGCTGGATAGAGTACCAGATTCCGAATCTGGGGGTCACAGGTTCAAGTCCTGTCGGGTGCGCCATTCACCATCCAAGTCATTGTTCTTCCCTGGAAAATTTACAGGTGGGACAGCTGGTGGGACAGTAATTTGTCTGTAAGCCAGCTTCGCCGCCCCGTTAGCCGCCAACCTTTTCTGTGCTGCCTTCCGCGTGTAAACACGCGCCATGTCGGCGTCTTCCCAGCCGAACATAGCCATGAGTTCATGTTCGCTCGCGCCCGCCTCGGCCGCGCGCACGGCACCGATTTTTCGCAAGCCATGACACGTGCATCGCGGCAAAAGAGCCTCCTTGCACCAGTCCTTGAAGGCATTGCCGAAGCCATTGACGCTGTAAGGCTTGCCCAAGGATGTTTCCAGCCAAGTCTCCTGGCCAAGCCCGCTGGCATCAAGAATCGCGCGCAGCGGCAGCAGGATGGGCAACGTCAACATCGTCGGATTTCTTTTCCGTCCCTTGAAGACCTGGAAAGTTACGACTTCCCCGTCCCTGCTCTCATGCATTCTTCCAATGAGCACCGCGTCCGAACGACGGACGCCGAGATAAAGCATGATCGACATGGCCAGGCGCGGCCTGGAACCAACAGGCCAATGCCTTTCAAATTGTTCGACATCTTGCTCCGTCCAGGTGTAATAGCCTTCAGAACGGCCCCCGAGCTTATCGAGTTTCTCAGCGGGATTATGTTCCGCCAGCTCGTTTTTCATCGCCCAGCCGAACAGCGCCGAAATTTGTTTTACCCGAAAATTCGCGGCTCCAGGCACGTCCGCTTTCATATCCCGCAGCTTGCGAACGTGAACCTTCCTCATGCCAGCATAGGGTGCATCACCCAGCCGACGTCCGTTAACCCCGCTCATATTGCAGATGTCGCTTAACTCCGCTCGCTTGCGGCGTTTGGTATATTCCTCCAGAGACAGGAAATAGGCAGATTTGTAGTAACGCTCACAAAGCCATTCAAAACTCTTTTCGGCTTTGGCCTTGGCCCTGGACGGATCATGCTCAGAAAGCGCCGCCTTGTACGCCGCCAAGAACTCCTCGGAACCCGGAAGGCCGGAAAGCCGGATTTTAGGCTTGCCGGGACGGCGAAAGTACAAGCGCACATTCCCATGCCGGTCGCGGTCCTTGGTCACGTATCGGAACTTAACAAATGTCACGACGCACTACCTACGCGTTCACAAAACCATATCAGCCAAGAACATCGTCCCACGGATTTGACCCTTCGTCCGTTTCGCTTACACGACTCGCCGGAATCAGGGATTCAGCTTCCTCTTTCATGCGATCCCAATCGCTCGCAAGCGTCAGGGCATCGAACAACACGACATTTTTGCGGAGGCGGTAAGGCTTGTGAACCTTCCCCTCGGTCACCCATTGGCGAAGCTGGCTTTCGCTCACGCCCAGCATAGCCGCCGCTTGGCTCGTACGCAGAGCCAATGGATAAGTCCTATCGTGAACATGAGACATGGACCCATTCCTTCGTTAGCCCGCCGATACCTCCAAATCCATCCCCTGACGCCGCAGGCTTTCCAGCCTCTCGGCGATCAGGTCCTCGAACAGCTCGGCCTTGGTCATGCCTTGAGCCTGCGCGATCCGCGCGAAGGCCTCACAGCAATCTTCGGACGCCTTGATGTTCTGCTGTTTCTTTCGCTGGACGAACTCGCAATCGAGATTCGCCATTTGTCCTGGGCGCCGCAATGCTTGCGGCCGACCTCGTATACGCGCCGGTCGAGCGGGCGCCGAAGACGAAAGTAATCGCGACTGATCGGCAAGACTTCCGCGGCTTCGATCGCGCGGAACAGCCAATCCGACAGCTTGATGTCGAGATAGCGAAGGCGTTCGGCAAAGCCAGAGCCTTTGCGGTTATAATCGTAGCTGTCGATCAACCCGAAATTCTGCGTCGATTTTTCATCCCCGGTTTCGATGTTGGTTTTGATGCGGGTGCCGGCCAAACGATCGAGCGCATGCTCGAGCCGCTCATAGACAATGCCGCCGGTATTGCGATTGGTCGAGACCAGCAGATCGTGCGTCGTTATTCGCACATACGGCCCGATGGCCTCGCCCTGATTCCGGCGGTGCATCAGTTTGCTGGTGCAATAGATCAGCACGTCCTTGTCGAAGATGGTGGCGAGCCCCTTCGAGGACGGATGGATCTCGACGACAGCCCCGTCATTCTCATAGCGAAGAATGCGCGTCTCCGGCTTGGTGGAGAGCGAAAAAATCGGATGAGCCATCGAGGCCATGTCCGATCTCGGCGCGACGTCGAGGACATCAAGCACGAAAAAATCACGGACGGGATGGCGTTCAGGAAGCAGGCTCATAGGGCCAAGCCTAAGCTTACTTCGTTCTATCGCCAACTGATTCGTTCGATCGCCGACTACTTCGGTCTATCGCCGACTGTTCCGTACTATCGACGCTCACTTTTGCCGACCACTTCGTACTTTTGGCGACTACTTCGTACCTTTGGCGACCCAACTTCGTTCTTTCGCCGACTTCACTTCGTACCTTTGCCGACTAATCTTCGTACTTTTGTCGACGCGCGAAATCAGGCTTTTACCTTATCATCAACGCCTTACGCGACTTATCCACATGGGTTAACTTATCTAACCAAGACTCTAACTTTATTAACTCCTTGAAAAGTGGATTTTTCGAAGCGCCCATTCAACCCTGAACCGCAACAAGGCATTTACGCTGCGGCGAAGAAAACCTCGCTGGGTGTTTTGTAGCCGAGCGCCTTTCTGGGACGGGAGTTGAGTTTGTCTTCGACCCGTTGGACCTCGGCGGGAGTGAGGGTAGAGAAGTCCGAGCCTTTTGGGAAGTATTGACGCAGGAGGCCGTTGGTGTGTTCGTTCAGGCCCCGCTCCCAGGAATGATACGGCTTGGCGAAGTAGATTTGAGCTTCCAGCGTTGTGGCGATTTTGGCGTGGCCGGCGAACTCCTTGCCGTTGTCGTAAGTTATGGTCTCGATCTTGTGAGCGATGGGAAGAAGTGAAGCATCGCAAGCGCTTTGGACCGAGGCCGAGCTTTTGTCCGGGAGGATCGCAAGCTTCGTGTATTTGGATTTGCGGTCCACATGAGTGAGGATCGCGGCCGTTTGGCCCCGGCCGATGACAGTATCGCCCTCCCAGTCGCCGATGCGGCTTTTTTCAGCGGCGATGGCGGGCCGTTCGGAGATGTCCACGCGGCCAGGGATCAGGCCGCGCCCGGAGTTCTTGCCTTTGCGCTTGTTGTACTTCTTGCCGTTGTGGCGCAGGCAGCGCCAAAGACTGCCCCCGTTTCGCTTGTCCTTCCAGATATGCTGATAGATGCGTTCGGGGCTGACAAACCGCCGCCCCTCTTTCTTCAGCCAGCCGCTGATTTGCTCTGGGCTCCATTGTTCCTGCGTCAGTTTCTCCTCGATCTCGCGGATGAGGCTCGGCGTCATCTTACGCGGCGCGCTCGATGCGGCGGTGCGCCTGGCGGATGCTTTCTCCTGTGCTTGTTTGTAGCGATACCCCTTGCCGCCGGTATTGCGGTTGATCTCGTTTGTGATTGTCGAACGATGCACGCCGATCTGCCGCGCAACCTCGGCTTTAGTACAGCCGCTTTTCAAGAGCGCGTAAATCTGGCAGCGTTTGTCATAGGTCAGGTGATGATGGCCTTTGCGCATGTGTCCCCGGTGAGATGTGGAAGTCCCACGCGAGGATAGTCTTCACCTGGCCGCCGGCATACACAGCCTGGCTCAGGATGGTGGATAAGGCGGGCGGCCTTAAGGGTGCTCGCTGCGCTCACATCGCCTTCGGCGACAAGCCCTTGACCCCGCCCGCCTTATCCACCGCTCGCTCTGCCATGCCGTTTATGCCCCCTTGTTGCATTTCGGAGTTGAAACGGCGAAGAATTTTAAGAAGATGAAAAAGACAAAGTCTCGGCAACGCGCCAAATTTTCACCGCCAGGGTTCCCTACCCAACAGCCATAACGACCTGTCGAGCAGTATGACGCCGCAACCTTGGAAACCGATTTGCACAATCAGAACCTCTTCCCCTGCTCACAGCCAGCTTTGCTCTTGCGATTATTGACGAGTTGATCGCAACAACGCGCAGCTCCGCTTGCCGCATCACCGAAGACTTTCAAAAATCGCCGAACTTGGGCATTCAGGGATAGCGTTGATCGAATCCGAGCTTGAGTTCGCTAACATGAGTGAATAAACCAATATATTTCAAAGGGTAGCATGTTCGTTAGACAGAAGCGCAATTACGCAATTGGGCAATTGGCCGGTATCACCTGAACCGTCGCCCGTCCTCGATCATGTCGGCATCATTGATGGGGATGCCCTTTTCTCGCAAAGCCTTCATGATGACGTGCTTCAGCGAAACCATTTCCTCGGCTGCGCGCTTTTTAAGCGCCACCCAGACATAGTCCGGCAGTTCGATCTTGAGACCTTTCATACGCGAACGCGGCGTCGCCTGCCTGGCGGCGCTTCGCGTGGTCTTGATCAGCGCCACAGGGGTCTCCTCGACGGTCGGCGCCGACTCGACCGGCGGAGGTTCCTCGGCTTTGGGACAGACAAGGGTCGGGATGCCCTTCTCGGCCGCCTTGGCTTCAAGGCGGGCGTCGATCGGATCGACTTCGACGGACTGGAAAACAGGTCTTGGTCTGGGTGTCGCCATGTCGGCCTCCCTATCCTGCTGCGGCGCGCGGCGTGGTAATCTCTTCCATTTCCGTGGCGAGGGCCGCAACTTCAGCCCCTGCCCCGCTTGTGGGGTCCGGCGGTGTTCCGGTCAGAAACATTTCTTTGTAAGCGACGCGCTCGACCATCGTCGTACGGAAGACAGGCAGACCGTGACGCGCCAGTTCCTGGTAAGCAAAGTCGGTCACGCGGGTTCGAAGAGACGGCATTTTTGTGAGCAGCAGCCTGTAAGGAATCGCTGCCCCCTTCTCTTCCTCCACATCCTTAATGTCGGTCACAACCACCAGCGCCTCGCGCAAGTCGGGTTCGGAGGCCTGCGCCGGGATCACCACGAGGTCCGAGCGGGCGATCGCCTTCAACACGGTTGTCTCGCGGGAACCCGCCAGATCGATCAGAATGTGGTCGGCCCACCCCGCGGCGACCACTTCGCGAAAAATGGTCGTGAATTGATCGCGTTCGAGCGCCTGCACGGTCAGCGCGTTCATCTTGGCCTTGCGGCCCCAGCGCTCAAGAGTGCGGTTTTGATCGAGATCGAGGATGAGCACCACCTCGCCTCGCTGGGCGAGCCGGGAGCCGATGGCGGCGCACGTCGTCGACTTGCCGACCCCTCCCTTTGACGACGCAAACGCAATAATCATAAGAACCTTAAGAATAGAAGGACAGCCAAATGGGTAAATACACCGTTGCGTAACAACCCGAATCAGCAAGTGAGAAGCCAATTCTAGATGCTTACATGGAGTATATTCAAGAGTTGTCATAACCATTGGGCAATTGCCCAGACATAAACTTGCACCATAGGTCAGATGCGCAAATACACAGCCACATCCTTGGCCGGTAGGCCGACCGCCCAAGAGAGAAAATGATCGGCTGCATAATCGCGCAAGTGGGGCAAATACACGGTTGCCCAAACAAGCAAGTGCTTCTCTAGCGGGGGTCGGATCGAGCCAACTGGGCAATTGCGCAACAAGGCAGATGGGCGGAGAATGAGAAGGGGCCTACGCTTGCCAAGTATGAAGGACCGTACCCGCAACAAGGACGCCGTTCCTGAGCCGAGCAGGCGGCCTCCATAGCGAAAGGCGTCGCCTTAAGGACTGAACAGGTCAATATCGGTTAAGTGCAAGGCGGCATACAGCCTGACTGCGCCATGACAACCGAACCCGCGCCCACATGAACTGCAGCATTCGTTATCGGAACGGACAAAGCGCCCTGCCGACGTGGTTTCGCTTCGTCCGATGATCGCCGCCTAGCGCGCAAAAGCATCCCCATCCATGACGCCGACATGATTGAGATCAGGCAGAGGCTTTGCGGATTGAGCCAATAGCGCAAATGCGCATTTGCGCAGCTACAGAGCAGCCGCTGGGATCGACGAAGCTCTCATTTGTCGCGAAAGGAGAACCGGAGCAGGGGGCTTCGGCTGTCAATCGGCTCGCAAAAGGGACCCTGGATCGGCGTGCAAAAAGGACCCCAGGGAACATCCTTTTGTTCGGTTCAGCAGCGCCATCCTTCCGTCCCGGCCCATACTTCCGCTGAGCCGGCGCGCGGAACGGCGGTCAAGAACGGCCGCTTTATCAGCGGCCGCCCGGAGGGCTTGTTCTTGAGGGCCGTGAGCACGGCGGCATGATGAGAGCGCCGGGCGGCGTGCTGGACGTCAGGCGCGGTGTTTGAAGCGCCAGCTTTCGTTGCCGGTCTCGATGATCTCGCAGTGATGGGTCAGTCGGTCGAGAAGCGCGGTGTTCATTTTGGCGTCGCCAAAGACGCTCGGCCATTCGGCGAAAGCCAGGTTGGTGGTGACGAGGATAGAGGTGCGCTCGTAAAGACGGCTGACCAGATGGAAGAGCAACTGGCCGCCGGCTTGCGCGAAGGGCAGATAGCCAAGCTCATCCAGGATCACGAAGTCGAGGCGGGAGAGATAATCGGCCATTCGCCCCTGGCGGCCGGCGCGGGCCTCGCCGTCGAGCCGGTTGACCAGATCAACCACATTGTAGAAGCGTCCTCTGGCGCCGCCGCGGATGCAGGCTCTGGCGATCGCGATGGCGAGATGGCTTTTGCCGGCGCCCGTTCCGCCGATCAGCACGGCGTTGCGCTGCTCGGCTAGAAAGCCGCCGTTCGACAGATCGCGCACCAGCGCCTCGTTGATGGGCGTGCCGTCGAATGCGAAGCCGTCGAGGTCTTTGGCCAGCGGCAGTTTGGCGATGGTCATCTGATATTTGATCGATCGCGCCTGCTTCTCGGCGATTTCAGCCTTCAGAAGATCGCCAACGATGCGCGGCGGTTCGTGCTGACGCTTGATCCCCGTCGCCATGACCTCGTCGAAGGCGGCGCGCATGCCGTAGAGCTTCAGCTCGCCCATCAGGGCGAGAATGTCGGTCCGTTCCATGAACTGGCCCTCCTCAAACTGTCGTAACGGGCGCAATCGGCGGCAGGCGCGTGCTTGAGGCGCAGCGCTTCCGGCGTGGCGATGGTCACGGCGGGTCCGGTGTCTTTCTTGCGCGCCAGGATATTCAGGATCACGCTGGACGAATGGACGCCCTGGCTCAGGGCTTCGGCGCAGGCCGCTTCCACCGCCGCGAGCCCGTCGCTCAGCGCTGCGGCAAGGATCGCGACCATCTGCCGGTCGCCATCATCGGAGCCGCGCAGTTTGTGCCGCACATTTTCCAGCGATGACGGCAGAACCCAGTTCTTGAACGGCGCGCCGTTCCGAAGCGCTCCGGGCTTCCTGCTCAACACCGGCACGTAATGCCAAGGGTCGTAGATGGTCTGGCCACGCCCAAAAGAGCGGGCATGCTCGCCAACAAGGGCGCCGTCCTGGCGGATGATAATGCGATCGGCGTAAGCCTGAACCTCGACGGGACGTCCAACGGCCTGAGAGGAGACCGAATACCTGTTCCTGTCGAAGGAGACGAGGCACGTCTTTGAGACCGAGGCCATGACGGCGTGAAAGCCGTCGAAGCGGCCGGGAACGGCAATCAGGCTCGAGCGCTCCGCCTCGAACACCTGCCAAATGGTCTGGTCCTTGAACTCAGGATGTTTGTGCGCCTTGGCGTACGCCACACAGCGGTCAAGGAGCCACGCATTCAGTTCGTCAAAGCTCTTGACCCGCACTCTTGGCGTGAAGAAGCGCTCGCGGATCAAGCCGACCTGGTTCTCGACCTGCCCCTTCTCCCAGCCCGACGCCGGCGTGCACGCCACAGGCTCCACCAGATAATGGCTGCATATCTGCAAAAAGCGCCGGTTGAACTGGCGCTCCTTGCCAAGGAACACCGTCTCCACCGCCGTCTTCATATTGTCGTAGATGCCGCGCGTGCAGGCGCCCTTGAAGAAGGCGAAGGCGCTGGAATGGGCGTCGAACACCATCTCCTGGCTCTCGCGCGGATAGACCCGCACGAATGGCATCCGGCTATGGCACAGCCGCATATGCGCGGCCTTCACCACCATCGTGATGCCGTTTATCACAACGGTCTCGTGGCTCCAGTCGAACTGGTAGGCTTTGCCGGGCGCGAAGGTCAGTGGAATATAGGCTTGCGCCGAAGCGGCTCCGCGCGCTTTCCGCCAGCTCTTGGCGTAGCGGCGCACCGCATCGTAGCCGCCATCGAACCCGAGATCGCCTAGCGTCTCGAAAATGCGCACCAGCGTGAGCCGTTCTCGCGCAGGCTTGGCCTCGTTCGCCGCCAGAAGCTTATCAAGCTCTTCTCGCCAGGCCCCAAGCTTCGGCATCGGCTGAACGCTGCGCTCGTAGCGGAACTCCGTCGATTCCGAGCGGATCGCCTTGCGCACCGTTCTTCGCGACAGCTTCAGTTCGCGGCTAATCGCCTTGATCGGCTTCTTCTCGATGAAAAACGCACGCCGGATCTTCGCAATCGTCTCCACAACCAGCATCCCAAACGCAGCCCCCTGCTTCCGCCAGGGGCTTTGTGGACCCAATCGTCAGTGGGGTCCCGTTTGCACGCCGATTACCCCGCTAACGGGGGCCTTATTGCACGCCGAAACACAGGTAGAGCACAACGGCGAAATGCCGGACGAGGACGAACCGACCTTTGGCGTGGACGTGATCCTTGATAACGAGGAGCTGATTCGGAAGCTCGAGAGCGGCATTCTGCCTGGACAAGAAGCGACGCGGTGGCAAAAGCGGGCGTTGAAGCTCCTCGGAAGCATCATCGACAACCTTGAACGCGTTCCAAACAAGGACAAGCCCGCGGTGATGGAGCGCATAAAAGAGCTTCACAGTATGGTCACGAACGGTGCGACCAAGCGTCGATCCGGCCCCCAGGCTAAGCCAAGTCGCGTGCGACCGCTGCTTTCAGACCGTCGCGAGGAAAATTAGCTTACAGGAATGGATTGAAAAAGAGCCAGACACCATCTCCCTTGGACGCCCAGCGGCCACTTGTCAGGGCCATTACCGAATTCACCAACCCGCCATGCCTTATTCCCAAATCTTAAGCACCGGCAGCTACGTCCCCGAGCGCGTTGTAACCAATGCCGAAGTTGACGCTCTGATCGGTGAAGCCACGAGTGATTGGCTTATCGCTAACGTTGGTGTCCGCGAGCGGCGCTGGATGGGCCCCCATCAAACCACCTCTGACCTCGTCGTCGAGGCCGCCCGCCGGGGTCTGGCGCAAGCTGATCTCGAGCCTGCCGATCTCGACCTTATCATCGTTTCCACGGACACCCCCGATTACCTGTCCCCAGCGACCTCTGCCGTGGTGCAACATAAGCTCGGTGCGTCGCGGGCGGGTTTTTTCGATGTGAACAGCGCCTGCGCTGGCTGGATTGTAGCCGCCGACCAAGGCGCACGCTATCTGCTCACGGAACCAAGCGCCAGGTACGTTCTGGTAGCAGGCGGGTATGGCATCAGCCGTTTTCTCGATTTCAAGGACAAAAAAACGGCCAACATCTTCGCCGATGGAGCGGGAGCCGTCATCCTCGGCCGTGGGAATGCGCCGGGTTGGCTTGGCACCAACATGCTGAGGCTGTTGCGCAACTCCTAACTATCTGATTCAATTTGATAAATTGATTCGGAGGCTGGTGATGGCGCGGCGCAACTTTCGGCAGATGAGTTTAGTCGACCAGTTCTACAATATTCGCCCGAAGCGCTGCGAGCATCTGGATGCTATTTCCGAATGTCTCGATTGGGCCGCCATCCTCAAGCTGCTTGACGGAATCTACGCCAGCCTCGAAGGCGCCGCCAGCTTTCCCCTCTTATGCTACGTCCGTATCCTCCTTTTACAACAATGGTACGATTTATCGGACCGCGATGCGGAACTGAGCGTGGAGGACAGCCTCTCTTTTCGCCGTTTCGCAGGCATTCCGCTTGAAGAAAAGGTCCCGGATCATACCCGCATCTGGGCCTTTCGCCAGGAATTGGCGAAGCTTGGCCTCTATGAGCCGCTCTTCGAGGAGATCAACCGGCAGATCGAGGCGCGGGGCCTGTTCCTCAAAAAGGGGACGCTGATCGACGCCACCATCGTCAAGGCCGCGGCCAAGACGCCCAAAGGCGATGACGGCGCTCTCTCCGACGTGGACCCGGAGGCGGGCTGGACCAAGAAAAACGACGTCAGCACTTATGGTTACAAGGGCCATATCGGCGTGGACGAAGGCACGGACCTGATCCGGACCGCGGCTTTCACCAGCGCAGACGTGCATGACAGCTTGGCGTTCAAGAAGCTTGTCGCGGGCGACGAGGAGGCCGTTTACGCGGATAAGGCCTATCCGAGCGAAGAACACCGGGCCTTTCTTGCCGAGAAAGGCATAAAAGACCGCGTCATGCACAAGGCCGCTCGCGGCAAGCCTCTGAAAAACTGGCAGGTTTGGTTCAACAAGACGGTCGCGCCCATCCGCGCGGGCGTCGAGCGCATTTTCGCCCGCATGAAGGTCGGCCACGGTTTCACCCGCGCGCGCTATTTCGGCCTCGCCCGCAACGCTTGCGGATTCTGTCTGCTCTGCGCGGCCATGAACCTCGCCAGGATGGCGACGCTGCGCGCGGCCTGAGGGCGAACTGCGCCCGGATTCCGCCAAAAGGAAGGATCGATGAGCTAAAAGGCGATGAAAAGCGCTCAGGCAGCCCGTTCGCAGGCTGCAAAAAAACGCCCCCGAAAGGGGCGCGCCTAGCAAAGAGAGTTACGCAACGGCCTCATGCTATCGATGGGAAACTTTTACGACACATTAGGTATCTACACCGGCGGCGCATTCCGCCCCTGCTCGCCAAAGAACTTGGAAACTTTCGGTAGCCCTAGGCTAGAGTTTGCTCGTCTGTTTCCGCGCACCTTTAGCACTGAAAATTGGCCGAACCTTATGCAAGGCGTTCTCAATAAGGCTGGTCTCTCTTTTGATGACGTGGATTACTACTACTTTACTCAGATTAATCTGCGGATCATCCAAGAGGTGATGGAAACGATAGGCCAGCCCTTAAGCAAAACGCATTGGATCATGGATAAATGGGGATACACGGGCTCTCCCTCCATGGTGATTGCCCTCGACGATGCGATTGCACAAGGGCGCGGTCCTCTTCTAGGAGAAACAATCCTGTTTTGTGGGTCTGGCGGCGGAATCACGATGGCTGCCTCGGTCTGGAAGTGGACAGCCGCGAATTCGTGACATGGGAGCCTACACTCCTCGAAAAGTGACGGCTTCACGCCACCTGGCCTGGACGATTTTTGCGAGCGTGTGCGTGAATGCCAACCGGCAGTCCGGTGTTATTCGCCTTGCACGTTCAATGGAAAAGGCAAGGATGCAGGACAATCGGTATGACGTTCTTGTCATCGGCGCCGGAGTTTCCGGAATTGGGGTGGCTTGCCAACTTGCAACGAAGTGTCCAGGCGAGCGAGTGGCGATCCTCGAAAGGCGGAAGGCGATAGGTGGAACTTGGGACCTATTCCGCTATCCAGGAGTGAGGTCGGATTCGGATTTTCTGACGTATGGATTTGGTTTCCGGCCCTGGACCGGGACGGCTGTTTTCGCCGACGGCCCGTCTATCAAGGACTACTTGATCAAAACCGCACGCGAATACGGCATCGACAAGAAGGTTCTATTCGGGTTGCGGGTCGCGCAGTGTGAGTGGACGAGTGGTGAACAATGCTGGACGGTGACAGCTGCCGAGAATGCGAGCGGGCAGGTTCATCGATTTACGTGCAACTTCGTCGTCGCCGCGACCGGTTATTACAATTACGATCAGGGCTTTCTTCCGAAGTTCCCTGGTGCTGAACGTTTCAGAGGGCAATACATTCACCCTCAGTTCTGGCCGGACAATCTCGACTATCGGGGAAAGAGGGTCGTGGTGATCGGCAGCGGGGCTACCGCCGTAACCATCGTTCCCGCTATGGCAAACGACGCAGCTCACGTCACAATGCTTCAACGCTCGCCGGGTTACATCTTCTCCTTCCCAAGTTACGACCACGTCGGCGCCCTTCTCCTGCAGGTGCTTCCGGACCGCTGGGTCTACAGGCTGCTGGTGCGCCGAAACGTTTTTATTCAGCGTTTGATCTACAAGATTTGCGAGCATTTCCCTAGACTTGCGCGGTCGCTGCTCCTTGCCAGCGTGCGACGCCGTTTGGGCCCGGGATTCGACATGAGCCATTTCACGCCGCACTATATGCCCTGGGACGAACGGCTCTGCGTGGCCCCGGACGGCGATTTATTGAGAGTCTTGCGGGAAGGAAAAGCGTCCATCGTAACCGATCACATCGAAGCCTTTACTCCTCAAGGCGTCCTGCTGAAATCGGGGAAGGGTTTGGAGGCAGACATCATCGTCAGCGCGACCGGCTTGCAACTGCAAAACTTAGGCGGCTTGGAGCTGAAAGTGGATGGCGAAATCCGCGATCCAAACGGCTGCATGATGTACAAGGGCGTCTTGCTTCAGGACATTCCCAACTTTGCACTTATGTTCGGTTATACGAACGCCTCCTGGACCTTGAAGATCGATCTGGCCGCTGATTATCTCTGCCGCCTGCTAAACGAGATGGAACGACGCGGCGCCAAAGTTGTCGTCCCCCGTGCTTCTGCGAGCGAGAGACAGGATGAAAGCATACTCTGCTCATTGAGCGCGGGCTACATACAGCGCTCCAAGGCGATACTCCCACGGCAGGGCCATAGCTCGCCTTGGCGCGTTCTGCACAATTACGAGAAGGATCGGGCTGTTTACGGCCAGCCGATCGACGATTCTGCCTTGGAATGGACTGCCGCGGCGCCTGCAGCGCTTTCTCAATTTTCATGACTAGCCCAGAGGAGAAGGCATCCCTGATTTGGGGAGCAAAACGGATGCCGCGCATCGTGCTGGCTGGACGCGTATCTCACATCGTTCGCAGTTCCGTGTCGTTCTTCACGATTGGAGCAGCCGTCGCCTTTCGCCGCCTGTTCGGGCGTAAACTGGCGCCGGAATGGCCGCGCGACATGGAAATCGTCAACCTGTTTTGGCGGGAGCAGTTCAATCGAGCATTGCGTTTTCCCGATATTCAGGAGGGGAGAGACTACTTCGATAGCCTCCAGACCTATACCGATGAGACATTTGCGGTTGAGCGCACCCCGTCAGGCCCCGAGTGCCCACCAGGGGATTGGATTGCACCTTCCGGACTCCAATCACCCGTCACCCTGCTTTACCGTAAGCGTCCCCTCGTGGCTGCCTTGTGCTGACGTCGCTGATCGTGTGGCTTAGCGTTCCTACTCACGTGCGTAAGGACGCTAATGGACAAAACTCAGCTTGATATCATTCAGGTCGTGGAGCGGCGGCGGAAGTGGTCGGCGGAGGCGAAGGCGCAGATCATGGAGGAGGCGCTGGCGCCGGGCGCAACGGTGGCGAGCGTCGCGGATCGGCATTGCGTTTCCCGCAGCCAGGTTTATGGGTGGCTCCGGAAAGCGCGGGTGGGCGAGCTGCCCGGAATATCCATGGCTTCTGCGGCCTGCGCTGTTTTTGCGCCAGTTAAAGTGGAAGAGCCCCAGACCGCTGCCCCCTCGCTTCCTGCTCTTCCCACAGCGCCCGCTGCGCGCCGCCGCGCCAGTGTTGTCGAGATCGCCCTTGGCAATGGCCGCAGCATGAAGGTCTATGAAGATATTGATCCCGCCGTTTTGGCAAGGCTCGCCGGCGCCCTCGACGGAGGCAAGCGGTGATCACGGTTCCAGCCGGGGTGCGCATTTATCTGGCCTGCGGCGTCACGGACATGAGAAAGGGGTTCGATAGCCTGGCGATGCTGGCGCAGGAAGTCCTGAAGCAGAACCCGTTTGCAGGTCATCTTTTCGCTTTTCGGGGGCGCCGAGGCGATCTCGTCAAAATCCTGTATTGGGATGGCCAGGGCTTTTGCCTGTTCGCCAAGCAGCTTGAGAAAGGCCGGTTCACCTGGCCGGCCACACAGGCGGGGGCTGTGACGCTTTCGCCGGCGCAGTTGTCCATGCTGCTCGAAGGGCTTGAGTGGCGGGCGCCACAAAAATCTTGGGTTCCCAAGACCGCCGGGTGATGGCGCCAAAGCCGCGAAGCAGATAGAGAGGCGCGCATGCCTCTCGCCGCCGCCGCTTTGCCCAATGATATCGCCGCGCTCAAAAAGCTCGTGCTGGCTCAGGCCGCCGATATCGAAAGAACCGGCGCTGAACTCGCGGCGGCCAAGGCGGGCCTCCTCACGAAAACGCTTGAGATCGAGAAGCTGAAAATCCAGATCGCTCGTCTGAAGCGCATGAGCTTCGGCGCTTCGTCGGAGCGTATCCGCCGGGAGTTGGAGCAACTCGAGCTCAAACTCGAAGAGCTGGAGACGGCGGAGGCCGAAGCGGAGGCAGCCGCCGAGACGGCTCCGGCCATGGCGGAGGAGCCGGCGCCGGAACAGGCTCCGGCAAAGAAGCGGCGCCGCAAACTGCCCGAGGCGCTGCCGCGCCGGGAGATCGTACACGAACCGGACTGCACATGCAGCGTGTGCGGCGGGGCCTTGCGTAAAGTGGGCGAGGACGTCACCGAAATCCTCGACTATATCCCCGGCCGCTTCGAGGTGATCCGGCATGTGCGGCCCGCCTATTCCTGCCGGAAGTGCGAAGCCATGACGCAAATGCCGATGCCCGCGCTGCCGATCCCGCACGGGCAGGCTGGGCCCGGCCTCCTCGCGCATGTGTTAATCGCGAAGTTCTGTGACCACCTGCCGCTTTATCGGCAGGCCGAGATCTACGCCCGCGACGGCGTCGACCTCGATCGCGCCACGCTCGCCGATTGGGTTGGCAAGGCCGCCTGGCTTGTGCAGCCGTTAGCCGAACGAATCGGCGCTCACATCATGGCTGGCGGCGTCTTGCATGCCGACGATACGCCCGTGCCGGTGCTCGCCCCCGGTAGAGGCAAGACCAAGACTGGCCGCTTCTGGGTCTACTTGCGCGATGAGCGGCCCCATGCGGGCGCCGCGCCGCCCGCCGTGCTCTACCGCTATACCCCGGACCGCAAAGGCGAGCATTGCCGCGACCATCTCGCCTCCTTTGCCGGTCATTTGCACGCCGACGGCTATAGCGGCTTTGCCGAGCTCTATCGGGATAAGGACGCCAGGCCTGCCTGCGTCGCCGAAGTGGCGTGCTGGGCCCACGTGCGCCGCAAATTCTTTGACATCCACAAATCCAATGGCTCGCCCATCGCCAAGGAAGCGCTCGATAAAATCGGCGCCTTGTTCGACATTGAGCGCGCCATCGCCGGCAAGCCGCCTGGGCAGCGCAAGGCCGTGCGCGTGGCGAAAGCCAAACCCAAACTCGATGCGCTCGCCGACTGGTTCGACGAGCAGCTGAAGCTCATCTCCGGCAAAAGCGATCTCGCCAAAGCTATCCGCTATGCGCGCTCGCGATGGGAGGCGCTGACCTGTTATTGCGCTGACGGTCGCCTGGAAATCTCAAACAACGCCGCCGAAAACGCGATCAGGCCCCTGGCCCTTGGCAGAAAGAATTGGCTGTTCGCAGGCAGCGACGCCGGTGGCGAGCGGGCCGCCGTTTTCTACACCCTGATCCGAACGGCAAAGATGAACGGCGTCGAACCCGAGGCTTACCTGCGCGAAGTCCTGACCCGCATCGGCGAGCATCCCATCAATGCGATCGACGCCCTGTTGCCCTGGAACATCTTCCCGCCAGCGACGCTCAGCGTCGCTGCCTAACCCGAACGCTGTCAAGCCGGCAAAGCTGCATCCCAAGCATCACGCTTACGCTTTACCTGCACGGCGGCGGTTACACGTTCTATGCAGCCGTAACCCGCCGATTTGGGGATATGCTTTCATCCATCCTCGGTATGAAGCTTTTTGCGCCCGACTATCGCCTAACGCCCGAACATCCGCATCCGGCGCAAATTGAAGATGCCCTTGCGGCTTATCGTTACGTGCTCGCCCAGGGAACCGATCCTTCCCGATTGGTCGTCATCGGTGATTCCGCGGGAGGGCATTTGGCGCTGATGACCTTGCTTGCTTTGGGAAAGGCAAACCTTCCTCAACCTGCTTTGGCGGTGGGCATATGCCCGTGGACAGACATCGGCGTGCGAGGACCCAGCCTCACAAGCAATAACTGCTATGACTTGCTGCAAGGATATATGGCGATCCAGTTCGGCAAATGGCTCCTGGGTGCTGGACCTTATACTCCCAAGGAACTTTCACCGATTTACCACGACTTTCGAGGTCTGGCGCCGATCTATTTACAGGGCGGCGGCAGGGAAATTCTTATCGATATGATCCGTGACTTCGCAAACACCCTGGTTGAGCAGGGCTGTGATGTGATGCTCGATGTGTGGGAGAACATGGCCCATGATTTTCAAGCCAATGGTGAGACCATCCCTGAAAGCAAAGAGGCGTTAGAACGCATCAAACAGGCGATTTTTTATCGCACAGGCCAAGCCGGGGCATCATTCGCGGCAGGCTTGAGAACAGAGGTTGCCACGAACTGAGAATTCGACCGTTTGCAGAAGAAGGTTTAGAAGCCCATACACGCTGCTCCTCTTTTTTCCGGGTCGACCTACTCGGTGGCCTTGAGCTGAAGTCTTCGCGCCCTTTTCAAAATGTCCGGTCAACTGCGCAAGATGAAAGTCGGGCGAGACTGTGGTAGTGGTGCGTGCTCCTTGCTGTGCCGTCACGTCATGATCGGAGAAAAAAAACCATGGCTGCTCTCGAAACCCCTCAGGTTATGCCTGGATGGAAGGCTGTCGATTTCCATCTCAAGGGCACAGATGGAAAGGTCTACACGCTCGCGGATCTGCGAGGGCCCAAGGGCCTTGTTGTCATGTTCATCTGCAATCATTGCCCCTTCGTTCAGGCCATCGCCTCCAAGCTGACGCGCGACACCAAGGACCTCGCGGCAATCGGTATTGGCAGCGTAGCGATCATGTCCAACGATACGGTGGCGTATCCCGACAACTCCTTCGACAACATGGTTCGTTTCAGGGAGAAACATGGCTTTCCCTTTCCCTACCTCATCGACGCAACGCAAGAGGTTGCCAAAGCCTATGATGCGGTTTGCACCCCTGACTTTTTCGGTTTCGACGCTGACCTGACCTTACGCTATCGCGGACGGCTCGATGCTTCGGGCAGAAACCAAATTGAAGGCGGCAAGCGCGAGCTTTTCGAAGCCATGCGGCAAGTCGCTGAGACCGGCGAGACACCCGCCGCACAGGTCCCGAGTATCGGCTGCTCAATCAAATGGCGTGCTGCTTGAAGTGGAGCAACCTATTGACGAGCGGGCCCTTGGCCGGGATGGCGTTCAGGCGAAATCTCATTTAGGCCGAAAAGAGACATCGGACCGATTCTGGGGGTGCCCGCTGTTGGAGGGGGAGCCGCCGTTTCTACTAGGCGCCAGCCCGCAACTCGAAACGCAGCTTAGGCCGTCACCGGCATCAGCGTGATCTACCGCTCATGCGCCGAGCTAGACGTCACTTCTCGGAGTGGTGAAAGAATGTAATCAAGCGCGCGTCGTTTCCCGGTTAGAACCTCAACGGTAACACCCATACCTGGCGATAGCGGAATGTCCTTGCCGTCGATATTCATGACAGTCTTGTCGAGAGAAATGGTTGCTGGAAAGATGAGGTTTTGGTTTCTGGCAAGGTCCGCGGTTGAAGATTGCGATCTGACGCTCAATTTCGGATCGCTCAGGGCGCTGGCCTCGCGGTCGTCAACCGCGTCGCGACTCACCTTGATAACTACGCCAGCGACGGTGCCATAACGGGTGAAAGGAAAGGATTCAATCTTGACCACAGCCTTTTGCCCTGCTTCCACAAAGCCGATATCCTTATTCTGGACCAAAGCCTCGATTTCGATCGGCGCATTGACCGGAACAATAGTCATGAGCGCCTGGCCGGAACTGACCACTTGGCCTATTGTGGTGACGGCGAGTTGCTGAACGGTGCCAGAGATAGGCGCTGTGATTCTCGTGCGCTCGTGCTTGGCGGTCGACTTTATAAACTCCCCTTTTAGATGATCAGCTTTACGTTCGATGTCGGCCAGCTTTACCGTTTGATCGGCAATGAACTGGGTAGTCGCTTCTTCGAGTTTGCGGTCGAGTGTGAGAAGCGCGGTATCGCGCGCCAATCTGGATGAGGAGAGCGGCAATCAAGGTGAGGATGAGCGGATCGCCGAGCGTCTCGATGATCGCCGCTGGCGCTGTGACTCGCAAGGCTTTTTGCTTTGCGGAGTGACGTGGAGCGTCACTCCGCCGTTGTTTTGATTGTCGCGCGGCCAGCCGGACGGCCCTTGCCGCGTTTGCGCTCGAGCGCTTCGTTGTGCCGGTAGCTTCTGACGTTCATCTCGAGGATGGTCGCGTGGTGGACGAGGCGATCGACGGCCGCGATCGTCATGGCCTGGTCGGGGAAGACCTTGCCCCATTCGCCGAACGGCTGATTGGCCGTGATCAGCATGGAGCGGCGCTCGTAGCGCGAGCCGATCAACTCGAACAACACGCTGGTCTCGGCCTGGTCCTTGCTGACATAGGCGATGTCATCGAGGATCAGCAGATGATACTTGTCGAGCTTGGCGATGGCGCTTTCCAGCGCACGTTCGCGGCGCGCCACCTGGAGCCGCTGAACGAGATCGGTGGTGCGCAGGTACAGCACGCGCCAGCCGTTTTCGATGAGCGCCAGGCCTATGGCCGCAGCCAGATGGCTTTTGCCGACGCCGGGCGGGCCGAACAGGAGGATGTTGGCGCCTTGCTGGATCCAGCCATCGCCGGAGCCAAGCGCCATGATCTGAGCCTTACTGATCATGGGCACGGCGGTGAAGTCGAAAGCGTCGAGCGTCTTGCCAGCAGGCAAGCGTGCCTCGGCAAGATGGCGTTCGATACGCCGCCGTCCGCGATCGGCTATCTCCAGTTCAGTGAGCGCGGCCAGGAAGCGGGCTGCGGGCCAGCCTTCCTTGTCCGCTTCTTCCGCGAGCTTGGACCACATCTGCTTGATGGCGGGCAAGCGTAGTTCGGTCAGGAGAAGCTCGACGCGTGCGGAGTCGATGGCGGAGGTCTTCGTCATGCCGCTGCCTCCAAAACGCACGGTTGAGCGACAACGGCCAACTCGTCATAGGCCGAGAGCGGCGCCAGTTCGACGGTAACCTCCGGGATGACCGCCGCATCAGGCTTGAAGCGGTCCCACAACTGGGCGGGATCGGGCAGTTCTCCAGCATTTAAAGCGGCCTCGATCGCTTCCGCGAGTTCAGCCTCGCAAGCTCGCTCATGCGCCAGCGCCAGGAGTTCGACGGTGGCGCGGCATGCGTGCTTCTCGCCCTCCTTGGCCAGCAACGCCTCAAAGGCGCGGGCGTAAGCCCTGCGTGGGAAGAGCCGTTCACGATAAACGAGATTGAGAAGCGCCATCGGTTTCTTGCGCAAAGCATGAATGACGTGGCGGTAGTCGACGACATGGGCGCGCTTATTGCTCGCCTGCGGCGGCTGGCCCCGGCGTAAGCTTAGAATGGGCGCGCCGCCAAGGAAGCATTCCAGGCGCTCATCGTAAATCCTGACGCGCAGACGATGCCCGATGAGGCGCGAGGGAACCGTATAGAAGACGCGCCGCAACACGAAGCCGCCGCTTGACGTGACCACCACGGAGGCTTCCTCGTAATCGGTGCTCCGCCGCTCTGGCAGCTTTTTCAAGGCGGCCCGTTCCGCTTCGATAAGCTTGCGATTGCGCGCATTGCGGCGGCCGGTAACCTCGTCGATGAAGCCGCGGTACGCCACCAGATCGGGGAAGTCGCGGGAGCCGCGCAAAAGCAGCGCGTCCTCGATCGCCTTCTTCAAATGCCCATGGGCGCTTTCGATGGAGCCATTCTCATGGGCGACGCCCGGATTGTTGCGCGTCGGCTCCATACCGTAATGCGCAACCAGCTCATCATAGCGGCGCGTCAGGTCCTCCTGTTCGTCGCGGGAAAGATTGCGAAAGGCAGCGGAGAGACTATCGGTGCGGTGGTAATGAGGCGCGCCGCCGAGCGCCCAAAGCGCATTTTGCAGCCCCTCGGCAAGCGCGACAAAGCTCTCGCCACCAAGAATGACGTGGGCATGTTCGAAACCGGAGCAGGCCAGGCGGAAATGATAGAGCCGATGGTTGAGCGGCACGCCAGCGATCAAGACGCCAAGGCCGGACAGATCGGTGAAATCTGAAAGCCCAAGTCGGCCCGGCGTATGCGTCTGTGGAAAGACCACATCCCGCTCCGGACCGTGCTGCGCCCGCCAATTGCGGACACGCCGCTCCAGGGTTCGGCGCACGCCAGGGGCGATCTCCGGGTGGCGACGCCGGATCTCTTCGTAGACGGCGATCGCGCGCAAATCCGGCGCGGCCTCGATCATCGGCACGGTCTCTTGCTCCCAAACGCCCTCAAGCGGATCGGGCCGACGGCGCCCTCGGGGCGCCTTCTTCTGCGATGGCAGCCGTGGATCGCACGCGATCCGATAGCCGGTCGCGGTGCTGAAACCGGCCTTGGCGGCGGCCACAGCCGTGGTGTGTGTCTGGCGAAAACTCATAAACAGCCTCATCTGGTGGTCGTTGATGTGGAGGCCGGGCAAGCGTCGATTCCTCTTTGCTCTGAAGAATCATATGCTTGTCCAGCCTGCTCGTGACCGCCAGATGCCGTTCCACCCTAGTGAAACGAGCGCCGCCGCTAACGCCGCGCCTTCGGTCGGGCTACGCCCTCCCTCCGTCACGTCGCCAGCGGCATTCTCATCCTGATTGACGTTGCCTTCTCACGGTGATTGTCGCGCGACAGCGCGGCTTCGTTCTCAAGAAGTTGGCCCTTCTCGCCAGCCTGGGCGGTAATCTGAGCCTCATATTGCTGCAACGTCTCGATCACCTGCGCGCGTGACGCAGCCTTGCTCCTATTTAGGCTTTCGCGCGCCTCGATGCTGGCTTTGAGACGATTGCGCGTGGCCAAACGTTCCGCGCGCTGCGCCAGAAGGCTGGCCCGGTTCGAGGACAGCTGCGCGAGATCGGCAGCGAGAACGCTTTTCTCCCGGGCACACACGTCGTCGCTGGTCCCAGTAGGGAAGGTAACGCCCAAGGCTTCCTTGTCATCTAAGCGGGCAGCCCCAATGGCAACGCGCCGGCGCGCGGCTTCGGCAAGTGCGGACTCCAGATCGCGCTTTTGCTGGTCGCGATCAGCAGCGGTCTCCCTCGAGTCGAGTTCAACGAGCAGATCGCCAGCGTCAACCCGCCTGCCGTTCTCGACTACGATGTGGACAACCCGCCCGGGTTCGAGTGGCTGGACGACCTTGGAGTGTCCGCTCGGCTGAATACGACCCTGGGCGACAGCGTAGATTTCAAGCCAGCCAAAATACGACCATGCGAGCGCCACGGCAAAAAAGAGCCCGATGAGCCAAATCGCAACAACCCTCGCGGGCGATGGGGGCGTCTCAAGAAGCTCCAGCGCCGCGGGCAGGAACTCGCGGTCGACCTTATCCATGGGAACGGCCGGAAAGGCGGGCGATTTACTTCCGATCGCCGAGTCAGACGACGCTTTGAAGGAAAGGCGCTTGTTCCAGGCCATCGCGCTCACTCCACATTTTCCGATTGCATAGACCACAGCTTCGCATAAAGCCCATCGGGTCTGTTTCGAAGCTCGCTATGCGGGCCATCCTCGACAATGCGGCCGTCGCAAAGCGAAATGATACGATCGCAATTCCTAACCGCCACCAGCCGGTGTGCGATGATGATCACCGTGCGGCCCTTGCAGATCGCCCGCATATTGGTTTGGATGATGCGTTCGCTTTCGTAATCAAGCGCGCTTGTCGCTTCGTCGAGGATAAGGATGCGGGGACGGGTGGCAAGGGCGCGGGCAATGGCAAGTCTCTGCCGCTGCCCGCCAGACAGATTCGCTCCGCGCTCCTCGATCATCGTGTCGTAGCCGAGCGGCATCCGCGCGATGAACTCGTCGGCGCCAGAAAGGCGCGCCGCGGCATGGACAAGCGCGCGCGGCATGGCAGGATCAGCGAGCGTGTGAGAGGCGGTGAGAAAGTCGGCCAGTGGAGCGGCGGCGCTTGTGCTGCTGCGTGGCGGAGTAATAACCGGCCACTGGTTAGGTTGTCCCTTTCTGTACGGGAGAGGGGCGACAGGGGATGTATGCCGTGGACAACTATGCCGCGGTCCGACGTTTCGTTTTTGTCGAGGGTAAGAGCCGTCGTGAGGCCGCCCGTGTTTTCGGCTTAAGCCGGGACACGATATCGAAGATGTGCCAGTTCTCGGCGCCGCCGGGGTATGTTCGCAAGAAGCCTCCGGCGAGACCGAAGTTAGGGCCATTCGTTTCCATCATCGATGCGATTTTGGCGGCGGATATCACGGCGCCGCCGAAGCAGCGGCATACGGCCAAGCGGATTTACGACCGGCTTCGCGCCGAACACGGCTTCGATGGCGGCTACTCGGCCGTGAAGGAGTATGTGCGGCTTGCGAGGTCTCGGGCCCGCGAGACCTTTGTGCCGCTGGCGCATCCGCCTGGGCACGCCCAAGTCGATTTTGGCGAGGCGATCGGCGTAATCGGCGGCGTCCGGCAGAAGATGCATGTGTTCTTCATGGACCTGCCGCATTCGGACGCGCCGTTCATGAAGGCCTATCCGGCGGAGACGACGGAAGCCTTTCTCGACGGCCATGTTTCGGCCTTCGCCTTCTTCGGCGGCGTTCCGCAATCGATCCTTTACGACAACACCAAGCTCGCGGTCGCCAAGATTTGCGGCGACGGCAAGCGCGAACGGACGGGGGCCTTCACCAGACTTATCAGTCATTATCTGTTTCGCGACCGGTTTGGGCGGCCCGGCAAGGGCAAGGTCGAGGGACTTGTCAAGAACGGCCGTCGGCGGCTCCTGACGCCGGTCCCCATCGCTGCAAGCTTCGAGGCATTGAACGCCAAGCTTGAAGCGGGTTGCCTTTCGGAACTCGATCGCAGGGCGGGCTCCCATCCAGAGACGATCGGCGCTAGTGGCCCGAGTCAATCAAACCGAGGATAGAGGCGCTTGAGCTTGATGCGGGCGTCGGCGGTTGTGAAGCGCCAATTGGCCTTGGTCTGATGTTTGTTGCGATCGGCTTGCCATGCGGCGACTTCCCGGCTCAGCGTTTCTTTGTCGGGGATGCGGCGATCCAGGCATTGCGAGGAAAGAACGCCCAACTCGGACTCCGCCATGTTGAGCCAACTGCCATGCTTTGGCGTGTAATGCCATTCGAAGCGCTCAACGAGCCGCTTGGCCTCGGCGGGCGGAAAGGCTTCGTACAGGGAGGCTTTGACGTGCGTGTTGAGATTGTCCTGCACCAGAGCGATTTTCTTGGCGTGCGGGAAGAGAACGTCCGATAAGTATTTGAGGATGTTGGCGTAGTCGATGGCGGTTCGATGATCGGTGACCTCGACATGCCGAAAGCCCTCCAGCGGCGCGAACAGCATGAACAGGTTGGCGGTCCCGTTGCGCTCGTACTCGTAATCGACCCGCTCCGGCTGCCCCGGCTTCATCGGAACCGGGGTTCGCGTCTCGGAAACAAGTTGCTTGGAGGTCTCATCCAGGCAAACCAGCGGCATGTCCGGATCGTGCGGCCGCGTATAGACGTCCAGCGCCTCCTCCATCGCCGCTACGAAAGCGCCGCTCGCCGCCGGCGGAATGACCCACTGCTCTTTGCGGTGGGGCTTAAGTATGTTTTTTTTAGAACGCGCCCGATCGTGTTGTCGCTGGCGCGCTCGACGATGCCCAACTCCACCACCTTGTCCTCCAGGAGCCGCAGCGTCCAGCGGGCGCGGCCTTCGGGGGGCGTCGAGCAGGCCAGGGCCACCAGCCGGGCCTCCTTCTCGCCGTCGAAAATGGGCGTGATCGCCGGCGCCGCGCGCTCCTTGCGGCTCAACACCGCCTCAAGGCCCTCCTCCACCAGTTGCTGGCGAACGCGCGTCACCATCGACTTGTTCGTATCCAAGGCCTCGATGATCTGGCCATCGCTCCAGCCTTCGCCCTGCGCGCCAACATCGGCCTTGAGCAGAATCCGAGCCTTCAAAAGCCGCTTGGCCGGGCTTTTTCCCTTGTTGATCAGGGCTTGCAGATGATCGCGTTCTGCTTCGCTCAGTCTGACGACGTACTTCTTTACCCCGATGTCCTTGGCGGCCATGGCCCGGTCCCCATCCAACTGATCCAGCCGCCACGTCCCAGCGGCCGGACATGCCGAATCCAACTCGCCCGCTTTTGGGAATCCCCCTTTCCCCAACATGAATCAATTTGCCGCGCCTAGCTCAAATTGAGTGACGCGACCCACTAGGCTTCAAGCGGACCTGGCCGCCTTTCGGCCACTGCCGCCTGGCGTTTTTGAGCCCTGCGATCAACGGACTGCGCGCGTGTCGTCGACGGCGCTCGTTCGCTACCGCACGGCCGACTACTCCGTTCCCACGGCGTACGGCTTTCGCGACGTCACCGTAAAAGGCTTCGTGGATGAGGTGATCATCGTCTGCGCCGGGGAAGAGATCGCCCGCCATAAGCGATCCTATGAGCGCGGCGACTTTGTTTGTGATCCCCTGCATTATCTGGCGCTGATTGAGCAGAAGCCCGGAGCGCTCGACCAGGCGCGGCCCTTGCAGGAGTGGGCGTTGCCGGAGCAGTTTCCGCAGTTGCGGCGTCTGCTCGAAGCCAGGATGGGCAACCGCGGCAAGCGCGAGTTCATCCAGGTCTTGCGGCTTATGGAGACGTTCGATCAGAACATGGTCGCCGATGCGGTCAAAGACGCCCTTAAACTCGGCGCACCAAGCTTTGACGCCGTCAAGCAGCTGATCTTGTGCCGGATCGAGAAGCGACCGCCCCGGCTTGATCTCGCCGCCTATCCCTATCTGCCCAAGGCCGCCGTTCAGGCGACGCGCGCCGCCGACTATACGGCGTTGCTTGATCAGGAGGCCGCATGACAGAGGCCGCCGATAAACCGCAGCTGCTGCTCCGGCATCATCTCAAGCAGCTCAAGCTGCCCACCATTCTCGCCGAGTACGAGAAGGTCGCGCAGGAATCCGCACGCAGTGGCGTTGATCATGTGCGCTATCTGCTCAGGCTTAGCGAACTTGAACTGATTGAGCGCGAGCGGCGTATGGTGGAGCGCCGCGTTCGGGCCGCTCGCTTCCCGGCCGTAAAGGGGCTCGACAGCTTCGATTTCAACGCCATCCCCTCGCTCAACAAGATGTTGGTCCTGGAGCTTTCGCGAGGCGAATACATCCTGAGGCGCGAGAACGTCATCGCGCTTGGCAACAGCGGCACGGGCAAGAGCCACATCGCCTTGGCTCTCGGTCTTGCCGCCTGCCAGCGCGGCATGGCCGTCGGATTTGCGACCGCCGCCGGGCTTGTCCATCAGCTCATGGAGGCGCGCGACGAGAAGCGGCTTCTGCGCCTGCAAGCTCAACTCGCCGCCTACAAGCTCCTGATCATTGACGAACTCGGATACGTGCCCCTGTCGCCGACCGGCGCCGAACTTCTGTTCGAGGTCTTCAGCCAGCGCTACGAGCGGGGCTCGATCATCGTGACGTCCAATCTTCCCTTTGAAGACTGGACGTCTATCTTCGGCTCCGAGCGGCTCACCGGTGCGCTGCTCGACAGGCTCACCCACCACGTCCACATTCTTGAGATGAATGGCGATAGCTACCGGCTCAAGCAGTCGAAAGGTCGGCGCCGCCGAGCCGAGCGATCGCTCAATACAGACGCCTCCGAAACTGAAAGCGTCGATCCAAGCACGGGCGAAGTTACTTCCCGATAAAAAGAATGCCGAAAAGCATAAAGCCCCATCGCGATGGGGCTTTATGCTTTCAACGTCAGCAAAGGTGGCCGGAAATCTCTCCGCCACGGTGGCCTGAAATTACTCCGCCGTTGACAGATGCCGCTGCAGGGTCGCCGGACTTCATCGTCTCGGGGATCTTGCCGCCAACACCCAGCGTCAAGGTCTGCATAACACTTTGCGGCATGCTCTTCCGAAGACCATATTTTTCGATGATGCCAAGCGCATCGGCGTAGGTTGTCGCGTCACAGGCGGTCACGCCTGAGCTGATGGTGTCTAACATCCAAGGAGGTCCCCCGGCCCTGCCGGGGAGGCAGTAGCAGTTTGACGTTTCCTGGAGTGTGGCGGCGGCGTCGAAATCGTGGGTTTACGCGAGTGGAGCTTCGCACGCCGCCTCCCTTCGAGGAGCTTCGCAGACCGCTCGGCAATTGCGCCAGTGTCCAAGGCATTTTTCAGTTTTGGAGCTTCTGAGTAGGCAGTATGAACGTCAGAGTGGTCCATAGAAACTTCTTCCAGCCGCTTTGAGCGGCTCCATTTCTAAAGCCCCCGGCTTTGCCGGGGGATATTTACCCGGTCGCCCACCACATCGGAGAGAATAAAATTGAGGCTCGTTGCCGGGGCCAGTAATTGCAGAAGCCGGCCCCCCTTGACGCCGGACAGATGTTTGCGCAGGCAGTTGATTTCGCGAATGTCCGCCCCGCAGGCGAGCAGGGCCTTTGTGACTGCCTGTTTCTCGCCGAGAGTTAGGCAAACGGATGCTTCGCTGCTCTCCACGGCAAGCGGCGAGCATAGCAGAGCGGAACCGCCTCCCGACACCAGGTTGAGCACCAGTGTGTCGTTGCTTGCCTCACGCGCCAGCTCCGAAATCCGGTAGGCAGCCTGCACTCCATTCTCGTCTGGCGTAGGATGGCCGGCCTCGATGACCTCGATTTTCTTCAGCTTTTCAGCATGACCGTGTTTGACGACCACAATTCCGCCGGATATGCGGTCGCCGACAACATCCTCTACGGCCTTGGCCATTAACGCCGAGGCCTTGCCGGCGCCGATGACCAGAATTCGGTTGAAGCGATCAAGATCGGTCTCGTAGCGCTGCTCCTCAAAGGCCACGGCCAGCCGGCTTCCTTCCACCCGCACATGGGCGGTTATCATTTTATAAGGATCGACACGATCAAGCGCGGCGCGGAAGATTGCTTCGAGCTGGCTGAATTCGGACATTTACGCCCTCTGTGGATGCGATGCGGTTTGATGGTGTGGGATCCTTCTAGACAGACCATTCGTCTCTTCTCAGCGATTGACGAGCTTGGCGGGGATCCGTAGCACCAGCCCCACGCCGAGGAGGATCACTCCAGCGAGGATGTACAATGCCGTATCGGTGCTATGCGTGGCGTCTTTGATCCAGCCTACAAAGTAGGGGCTGACGAAACCGGCAATCTGTCCGATCGAATTGATCAGCGCCAAACCTCCCGCGGCCGCGGCGGCGCTCAAGTAACCGCCAGACAATGGCCAGAACATTGGCAAACCGGTCAAGGCACCCGCCGTAGCGATGGTCAGCCCAATTAAGGCGACGGTTGGATTGCTGCTGAAATTAGCCGCAATGGTCAAGCCGCCGACCCTCATGAGCATGGGCACAACGAGGTGCCAGCGGCGTTCGTGCCAGCGGTCGGCGGAGCGGCCAGTGATCACCATGAAAACGCTCGCCGCCAGGTAGGGAATTGCACTTAGCCAGCCAATCAGGTTAGGGTCGGTCGACCCACTCGCCTTGATGATAGAGGGCAGCCAGAAGTTGATCGCATAAACGCCGCTCTGGATGCAGAAATAGATGGCGCCCAATGTCCAAACGCCGGGGTTCCTGATAACCGCGCCGAACGAGTCCGCAACGGTGGTCGGCTGGTTCTTCTCGTCGTCAATGAGGGCTTGCTCAAGCATGGAGCGCTCGCGCCCGGGGAGCCAGCTCGCCTGCGCAATCCCGTCACTTAGAAGAAACAACATCCCGAAGCCCAAGACCACAGTGGGCAGGCCTTGCAAAAGGAACAGCCATTGCCAAGCGGAGAGAGAGCCCTGGCCAGCAGCAAAATGGCTGAGAATCCAGCCGGAAAACGGCCCACCAAGGACGCCCGATACCGGGATAGCCGACATGAAAAGGGCCATCACCCGGCCACGCCGAGCGGAGGGAAACCATTTGGTCAGATAAAGGACGATACCGGGAAAGAAGCCAGCTTCGGTGGCGCCGGTGAGGAACCGCAGGACATAGAAGGATTGGGGGGTCCGCACGAACAAGAGGCTCACAGAAAAAATGCCCCACAACACCATGATTAGGGCGAGCCAGCGTCGCGGGCCCACCCTGTTCAGCATCAGGTTGCTTGGCACCCCAAACGCAATATAGCCAATGAAAAAGATACCGGTGCCGAAGCCATAAGCAGTTTCGCTCATGTGTAAATCGTCGAGCATTTGCAACTTTGCGAAGCCGACGTTGACACGATCCAAGTAATTGAAAAGATAGCATATGAAAAGGTAAGGTATCAGGCGTAACGCAACCCTTCTATAGGCGGTTTCCAAAACCTTTTCTTCTGCCGCAATGGCCGCGTCCGAAGCTGTGAAATCCGGCCGCACAGCGTGTCCTCCTCAAAGCCTGAAACCAAGTTGCTCTTTTCGTTAGATTTTGCAGGCTCAATGGCCACTAAGCCAGGGAAGCTAGGGCGGACCTAGATTATAATTCAAAGGGCCGTCGCATTCAGCCCCAATTTTGCTCGCCGGGCTCAAGACGCTTCAGCCCTACTCGCCTTTGATGCCGGTCTTCGCAGCCCCGGACGGACGCCAGCACTCAAGCTACGGCCAACAGGTGGGCACACCGGCCCGTGGTGCATGCTGAGCGGTTCGGCATGGGCCGGTATCCGAAAACGTTCACATGAACGGACTCTCGGCTGAGGCCAATGGGGTCTGGGATGAGGGAGATTATTCGCAGGTGCAGCTAATGTGCTATAATTCCTCAAGGGGATTATCTAAGCCCAAACCCCTGAGCCCTGAACTATGAAAATCACCGTTGAAGTCAATCCCGAAGACCTCGCCATCATTACCGAACAGGTCATGAAAGCTGCAGGCCCCGAGGCGATGAGCAAAATCTGGATAGCAATCGGCAATCAGATCGCAGGACAAATGCAGGCTCAGATGTTGTCACAGATACCAGAGTTTTTCCGGCCGTTTTTCAACATACCGTCGCATTCGACGTCAGAAAAAAATCGTGATTATAGACCAGGCCCGTGAATATCTTGGAGATCGGTTGCGGAACATTTCATCAGAAGACTCAAAAAGTGAAGCATGCTGCATAGAGACTTCGAAGGACAGGATCAATACTTTAGGGGTCCAGACCACGTCTGGGTCAAGAAGACGGCGCTCAACGGAAGCATTTCGTCGAGAAAGGGTGACAGCGGCCTCAGTACCACTGCGACAGCTCCACCGTCACGCCCTCCGGTCCGTCGAGGAAAACCAGCTTGCGCGAATGGAAGTCCATAATCTCGTTGCGCGTCCGAAAACCTGCCGCTCGGATGTTCGCGGCCTCCGCCTCGATATCGTCCACCCTGAAGCAAATGTGGTTCATGCCGATCCTGTTCAGTTGGCGGCTATGCTCGTCAGGCAGCGCCTCTGGATGCAGGTAGCGCAGCATCCTCGCCTCACGAAACCTCTTCGGCCTCAGCTTCTCATTTCGGAGGTCAGACGTTGCGTCGAGAATTGGTCTCCAACTGGCTAGGGGAACCAAGCCCCCAAAACGCACCTACAGAGCCTGCAAGGATAGATCGCCCCGGAATTTTTTTTAGGGCTGCGAACCCGTCGAGCCCCGGCATCATCACATCCAGAATCTAGCTTTTTGGCGGTGCTGCCGAGCCGAGATGGTTGCCGTCGCGAACAGCTTCACCCTGAAGCAAGCGAGATCCGCTGTCTGTGAGCGTGAGTGCAGCCCACGCTATGTTCTCAACTTGCCTGGCGGCCAACTCCTGCGGTGATGTTATACAAGAGTTTCGCAGTGAAAAGGGACTTGAGTGGATGGAAGATGTGAGAGCAGGCATCCAAGCGCTTGTTGCCCAGTCAGGAGCCGAACGTGCCGCCAAGACGCTTTCAAATTGGCGCGCCGCTGATGTGATCGAGGCCCTCGACGGGTTACCGCCTGAGGCTGCCGTCAAAATCCTGGAGCATTTATCTGACGAAGCCGCTGCGGGCGTCTTCAACACCCCGGGTCTCGACAAGCCTTCCAGCTTTCTCGCAAAGCTACCGGAAGAGCGGGCGGCACACCTTCTCAATCAGATCCATCCCGATCGTCGCGCAGAAATTTTCCGTGCTCTCCCCAAAGAGGCACAGGATCGCCTCGTTGATAGGCTCGAAGAAGCCGCCAAAACCTCCCTTCGCCGTATTCTGGACTATCCGCCTGACAAGGCGGGCGGCATCATGACCACTGACTTTGTCGCCGTTCCTGCCGGCTGGACCGTCAAACGGGTCCTCGATCGCATCCGGACGTCAGGGATCGGGCAGATTTACGCCGTTTACGTGGTCGATGAGCAGTCTCAGCGCCTCTTGCAAGCCGTTTCTTTGCGCGAACTTCTGATCGCGGATCCCTCGGCGAATATTCGATCAGCGTCCTCTCAGCGCGAGCCGATTACCGCGTCCCCGGACACCGATCGTGAAGACGTAGCCCGTCTTATCTCGAAATACGATTTACTTGCGGTGCCCGTTACCGGCGAAGCCGGCAACCTCCTTGGTATCGTCACCGTCGACGATGTGATCGATGCGATTGTCGCCGAGACCACCGAAGACGTTCAGAAATTCGGCGGCATGGAAGCGATTGATGGTCCCTATATGCGCGTTGGATTTCTGACCATGATCAAAAAGCGCGCAGGCTGGCTTGCCGCCCTGTTTTTGAGCGAGATGCTGACCGCAAGCGCGATGCAGCATTATTCGGACGAACTCGAGAGAGCCGTCGTGCTGACGCTGTTCATCCCGCTCATCATGAGCTCGGGCGGTAATTCCGGTTCCCAGGCGACCTCGCTTGTCACTCGCGCGCTCGCGCTGCAAGAGATCAAATTGAAAGACTGGTGGCGCGTCGTACGCCGCGAACTTCCGACCGGGCTCGTCCTCGGGGCGATCCTTGGGGCGATCGGTATGGCGAGGATTGCGCTTTGGCAAAAACTGGGGATCTTTGATTACGGAGAGCATTGGCGGTTGGTGGCGTTGACTGTCGGCGCCGCCCTTGTCGGCATCGTTTGCTTTGGATCGATTACCGGGTCGATGCTGCCCTTTGCGCTCAAGAAATTAGGGTTTGACCCGGCGAGCGCTTCTGCGCCTTTCGTGGCTACTCTCGTTGATGTGACGGGCCTCATTATTTATTTCAGCATTGCGCTCATAATTCTGAGGGGCACGCTTCTTTAGATCATCGGACGTTTAGGCCTAACGACCGAAAGGCCGAACCCACCACACCCGACATCATCAGCCCGGTGGTGTTTTCGATGCACCTATCCCCCGGTATCCCACGCTTCGCGATCAAGAGCGGTTGCTTGGCAAAAATCCAGATAATAGCTTTATCTGAAACGGGGACTTAAATTGCTCTTCCAGTTCTTTTCCCTACGCATGTTGCCTAGATATTTCCCTATCCAAAGCCCCTGGCTCTCTCCCATCGCTAGGGGCTTTTGCTTTTGGCAGTGAACGGACGCAGACCGTTGACGAAACGTAACCCTACGGTGCAGGCCGGCGCAGGGTTACAACTCAAACGCCAGTTTTCTGGATCATGGAAAATCAACCGGCGAAGTGCCAGAATCCAATTTTGCTCTTGCCAACGGTCACGGTATCTACCGCGATCTCGAACCCCGGAGACGACGAAAGGCCGGCGCGGCGTCAAAACCCGCGCATGACCGCAACCGGAGTCGTTTGGCTGGTGGTCGTCGTGTTGTTGCCGAGCTGGCCATAGCCGCCGGCGCCCCAGCAATAAGCGTTCGTGCCGCCCGTCGTCACCGCGCAGGTGGTTTGATAATCCACCGACACGGAGGCGATGCCGGTCAGATAGCCGCTGCCGCCCACCCCCTCCACCTGCACCGGCGTCGTTTGGTTCGTGGTCGTCGTGCCGTTGATGATATCGCCCGCCAGCTGCGCCCACGGGACTGGCACAAGCGGCAACGGCTGCCGGAGCCAACAGAAAGATCAAGGCAAGAAATAAAATTGCAGTTAGATACATTTAGGCACCTACTATTCGCACTAAAGGTTACATGAAGCGGCTGAGTAGGTGATAATAGCCATGCCCCCGCTGCCACCAACGCCACCATAAGCCCACATTGCTCCACCGCCTCCGCTTCCACTACCTTGACCTGGATTGGCGTTGTACGTTGGATTGGAACTCCAGCTTCCCATACTACCACCGCTACCGCTACCGCTACCGCTACCGCTACCGCCACCGCCGCCGGCATAACTTCCACTCGCACCTCCTCCGCCTCCCGCACCATAGCCCCCACCGGCCCCGCCTCCGCCTGGTCCGCTTGCACCACCTGTTGTACCATTGCCGTATTTTCCGCCGCTGCCTGATCCTGCCCCCCCGCTTCCGCCAACAGTACTGCCTCCGGCTGTGGAGCCGGTTCCGCTGACTGCTGTGCCTCCAGGCACCCGCACCACCGCCGCCGCCATAGGTCCCGCCGCCCGTGCCACCGTTTGCGCTGCCTTTCAGGACGCCGTTATCAATGTGTGCGGCGGTGAAAAAGTAGTCCACGGAAGCGGCGGCGTTCGGGCCGCCGCGGCGCCGGGAAAAGGCGCCAGCGCTAAGTTGTCCTTTGGCGAATTGTCATGGGGCAACGGGAGATGCATGCCGTGGAGCACTACGCCGCCGTTCGACAGTTCGTGTTTGTACAAGGTGGAAGCAGGCGGGAGGCGTCGCGCGTATTCGGCTTGAGCCGAAAGACCATAAAGAAGATGTGCGCGTTTTCGGCGCCGCCGGGTTATGTGCGCAAGGCGCCCGTCCGGCGGCCGAAGCTTGGGGCATTCGTCCCGATCATCGACGCCATTCTTGCCGCCGATGTGACGGCGCCGGTAAAGCAGCGGCACACGGCGCAACGGATTTTCGAGCGCCTCAAAGCCGAGCATGGCTACGGCGGCGGCTACTCGGCGGTGAAGGAGTATGTGCGCGAGGCGCGTGCGCAGGCGCAGGAGACCTTCGTGCCGCTCGCCCATCCGCCGGGCCATGCGCAGGTGGATTTTGGCGAGGCGATCGGCGTCATCGGCGGCGTGCGCCAGAAGATGCATGTGTTTTACATGGACCTTCCGCATTCGGACGCGCCGTTCATGAAGGCCTATCCGGCGGAGATGACGGAGGCGTTTCTCGACGGCCATGTGAGCGCGTTTGCGTTTTTCGGCGGCGTTCCGGTCTCGATCCTCTACGACAATGCCAAGCTTGCGGTCGCCAAGATTTGCGGCGACGGGCGTCGAGAGCGGACGCGGGCTTTCACGGAGCTTCTCAGCCATTACCTGTTCCAGGATCGCTTCGGGCGTCCCGGAAAGGGCAACGATACAAGCGAACGTTTATCGTGAGCGACAAGCGCTCACTTGGTCGCAAAGTCGAGAACCTGGTGAAAACCGGGCGGCGGCGGTTTCTGACGCCTGTGCCGGAGGCGGCGAGCTATGAGGAGCTGAACGCAAGGCTTGAGGCGGATTGCCGGGCCCGGCAGTCCGAGCGCTGCGGCCGCCACGCCGAAACGATCGCGGAGCGGCTCGCCGCGGATGCGGCGGCCTTTCGTGCTCTGCCGGCGGCGCCGTTTGAGCCCTGCGATAAGAAAGCGGCGCACGTCTCCTCGACGGCGCTGGTTCGCTATCGCACGGTCGATTACTCGGTTCCCGTACGCTACGGCCACCGCGCCGTCGTGGTGAAGGGGTTCGTCTCGGAGGTCGTGATCTTGTGCGGCCAGGAGATCATCGCCCGCCATCCCCGCTCTTACGAACAGGGCGACTTCGTCTACAATCCCCTCCATTATCTGCCTCTTCTCGAGCGCAAGCCGGGGGCTTTGGATCAAGCCGCGCCTTTACAGGGCTGGGACCTGCCGGAGGTCTTCGGCCGCCTGCGACGGCTTCTGGAGGCGCGCATGGGCAAAGAGGGCAAGCGGGAATACATCCAGGTCTTGCGGCTTCTGGAAGTCTTCCGCCAAGAGACGGTCGCGGCCGCAGCAGACGAGGCGATCCGGCTCGGCGCGATCGGCTTCGACGCCGTCAAGCAGATCGCGCTCGCCCTCTCGGCCTATCCGCAACGTGCCGAAGCCGACCGTGAGAAGCACGCGAGCAGCCGATTACGCTGAGCTGATGGGGAGGACGGCATGAGCGCGTCCGACGCCGGTCCTGCATCCGCGGCGGCTGCGCCGCAGGTTTTGCTGTCCCATCATCTGAAGGCGCTGAAGCTGCCGACCTTCCTGAGCGAATACGCCAAAACAGCCCAGGACTGCGCCCGCGAGGGCGTCGATCATGCGCGCTATCTTCTGCGTCTGGCTGAGTTGGAGCTGATTGCGCGGGAGCGGCGCATGGTGGAGCGCCGCATCCGGGCGGCGCGCTTCCCGGCGGTCAAGAGCTTCGATAGCTTTGATTTTGCTGCGATCCCGACGCTCAACAAGATGCTGGCGCTCGAACTGGCTCGCTGCGAATACGCCGTGCGCCGCGAGAATATCGTAGCCCTTGGACCAAGCGGCGTCGGCAAGACCCATGTGGCCCTGGCTCTTGGGCTGGCGGCTTGCCAGCGCGGCTTCAGCGTCTCCTTCGCCACGGCGCCCGCGCTCGTCAATCAGCTGATGGAGGCCCGCGACGAGCGCCGCCTTTTGCGTCTGCAAGCCCAGCTGGCGGCCGTAAAACTGCTGATCGTCGACGAATTGGGTTATGTGCCCTTCTCCCAGACCGGAGCCGAACTGCTGTTCGAGACCTTCAGCCAGCGTTACGAGAAAGGCTCGACCATCATCACCTCGAACCTGCCGTTCCAGGAATGGACCAGCGTGTTTGGCTCCGAACGGCTCACCGGCGCGCTGCTCGACCGCTTCACCCATCACGTGTGTGTTTCGGCGTGCAATAAGGCCCCCGTTAGCGGGGTAATCGGCGTGCAAACGGGACCCCACTGACGATTGGGTCCACAAAGCCCCTGGCGGAAGCAGGGGGCTGCGTTTGGGATGCTGGTTGTGGAGACGATTGCGAAGATCCGGCGTGCGTTTTTCATCGAGAAGAAGCCGATCAAGGCGATTAGCCGCGAACTGAAGCTGTCGCGAAGAACGGTGCGCAAGGCGATCCGCTCGGAATTCGACGGAGTTCCGCTACGAGCGCAGCGTTCAGCCGATGCCGAAGCTTGGGGCCTGGCGAGAAGAGCTTGATAAGCTTCTGGCGGCGAACGAGGCCAAGCCTGCGCGAGAACGGCTCACGCTGGTGCGCATTTTCGAGACGCTAGGCGATCTCGGGTTCGATGGCGGCTACGATGCGGTGCGCCGCTACGCCAAGAGCTGGCGGAAAGCGCGCGGAGCCGCTTCGGCGCAAGCCTATATTCCACTGACCTTCGCGCCCGGCAAAGCCTACCAGTTCGACTGGAGCCACGAGACCGTTGTGATAAACGGCATCACGATGGTGGTGAAGGCCGCGCATATGCGGCTGTGCCATAGCCGGATGCCATTCGTGCGGGTCTATCCGCGCGAGAGCCAGGAGATGGTGTTCGACGCCCATTCCAGCGCCTTCGCCTTCTTCAAGGGCGCCTGCACGCGCGGCATCTACGACAATATGAAGACGGCGGTGGAGACGGTGTTCCTTGGCAAGGAGCGCCAGTTCAACCGGCGCTTTTTGCAGATATGCAGCCATTATCTGGTGGAGCCTGTGGCGTGCACGCCGGCGTCGGGCTGGGAGAAGGGGCAGGTCGAGAACCAGGTCGGCTTGATCCGCGAGCGCTTCTTCACGCCAAGAGTGCGGGTCAAGAGCTTTGACGAACTGAATGCGTGGCTCCTTGACCGCTGTGTGGCGTACGCCAAGGCGCACAAACATCCTGAGTTCAAGGACCAGACCATTTGGCAGGTGTTCGAGGCGGAGCGCTCGAGCCTGATTGCCGTTCCCGGCCGCTTCGACGGCTTTCACGCCGTCATGGCCTCGGTCTCAAAGACGTGCCTCGTCTCCTTCGACAGGAACAGGTATTCGGTCTCCTCTCAGGCCGTTGGACGTCCCGTCGAGGTTCAGGCTTACGCCGATCGCATTATCATCCGCCAGGACGGCGCCCTTGTTGGCGAGCATGCCCGCTCTTTTGGGCGTGGCCAGACCATCTACGACCCTTGGCATTACGTGCCGGTGTTGAGCAGGAAGCCCGGAGCGCTTCGGAACGGCGCGCCGTTCAAGAACTGGGTTCTGCCGTCATCGCTGGAAAATGTGCGGCACAAACTGCGCGGCTCCGATGATGGCGACCGGCAGATGGTCGCGATCCTTGCCGCAGCGCTGAGCGACGGGCTCGCGGCGGTGGAAGCGGCCTGCGCCGAAGCCCTGAGCCAGGGCGTCCATTCGTCCAGCGTGATCCTGAATATCCTGGCGCGCAAGAAAGACACCGGACCCGCCGTGACCATCGCCACGCCGGAAGCGCTGCGCCTCAAGCACGCGCCTGCCGCCGATTGCGCCCGTTACGACAGTTTGAGGAGGGCCAGTTCATGGAACGGACCGACATTCTCGCCCTGATGGGCGAGCTGAAGCTCTACGGCATGCGCGCCGCCTTCGACGAGGTCATGGCGACGGGGATCAAGCGTCAGCACGAACCGCCGCGCATCGTTGGCGATCTTCTGAAGGCTGAAATCGCCGAGAAGCAGGCGCGATCGATCAAATATCAGATGACCATCGCCAAACTGCCGCTGGCCAAAGACCTCGACGGCTTCGCATTCGACGGCACGCCCATCAACGAGGCGCTGGTGCGCGATCTGTCGAACGGCGGCTTTCTAGCCGAGCAGCGCAACGCCGTGCTGATCGGCGGAACGGGCGCCGGCAAAAGCCATCTCGCCATCGCGATCGCCAGAGCCTGCATCCGCGGCGGCGCCAGAGGACGCTTCTACAATGTGGTTGATCTGGTCAACCGGCTCGACGGCGAGGCCCGCGCCGGCCGCCAGGGGCGAATGGCCGATTATCTCTCCCGCCTCGACTTCGTGATCCTGGATGAGCTTGGCTATCTGCCCTTCGCGCAAGCCGGCGGCCAGTTGCTCTTCCATCTGGTCAGCCGTCTTTACGAGCGCACCTCTATCCTCGTCACCACCAACCTGGCTTTCGCCGAATGGCCGAGCGTCTTTGGCGACGCCAAAATGAACACCGCGCTTCTCGACCGACTGACCCATCACTGCGAGATCATCGAGACCGGCAACGAAAGCTGGCGCTTCAAACACCGCGCCTGACGTCCAGCACGCCGCCCGGCGCTCTCATCATGCCGCCGTGCTCACGGCCCTCAAGAACAAGCCCTCCGGGCGGCCGCTGATAAAGCGGCCGTTCTTGACCGCCGTTCCGCGCGCCGGCTCAGCGGAAGTATGGGCCGGGACGGAAGGATGGCGCTGCTGAACCGAACAAAAGGATGTTCCCTGGGGTCCTTTTTGCACGCCGATCCAGGGTCCCTTTTGCGAGCCGATTGACAGGAAAAGAGCCACAAAACGCCTTCTTCCCGCAAGCGGCAGACTTTGTCCGCAGGAACAAAGTCTCGAATTCTTTGGACATCTCTCGGGTTTTCTGCACCTTAGGTCACAGGACGGGCCAATTCCTGAGCGATACTCGTGCTTTGATCGATAAGCGTTCCGGGTTTGAGGCTCCATTTGCCGTGCATGCTATAGGCCCAATCATTCGCCTGGACCACAATGCGGATCTTCGAGCGATTAACTTGTTCAAAGATTGGGGCGTAGACGAACATGCTCGCACCGTTCACTACCGGCCGGGCAGTTTGACCTTCCTGATCGATTACGTTTCACCATCCGAAGGAGACTGGCTTAAACCCGTGGATTTGTCTGCCCAGTTGGTGCACGCCTGTAATGGGACCAAAGTGCCTGAAGGCTGGCTGTGTGTTCTTCCCGCGGACGCGCCTCTCTCGACGCCCCGGGCCTGGAAACTTCTGCTCCAGCGGCTGAAGCCCGAGGCATGGCCGGACGGACAGGATCACACGCCGAAACTGCGCGCGCTCATCGAATGGCTTCTCAAAGGAACGAACGCCGCGAAAGAGACAGGCGAGTTGTTTCTCAAAGACCGCTCGCTTGCGATCTGGCGAAAAGCGCTTGTGACCGGCCCGGCGGCCTCGATCGATGCGACGCTCGAAGCCTTGAGGGAGGACGACGGTCTCGAAGCCTGCGTTTCGGTCGCCTGGATGCCCGCCAGCGCGCTGGCCGCTTCGCCACGGCGCTTCGTTCGCCTGATCGGCCTGAATTCAGGCCGCTGGCCGCGCAACATCGCGGAGGACCGGCTCATCCCGCACCATATTATCCCAACCTCCGTTCTCGATCCGCTGCCCGTGAATCTCGCCGACCGCCGGGATTTTGAGACGATCCTCGCCACGACCAGCGATGAGGTTGTTCTGTCCCGGTCACGACGCGACAGCGACGGCCGCCTCCTGGGTCGAAGCCCGCTTCTCGCCGGTCACCGCCCGGAAACTTATCTGCGCCGCAACGCAACGCCCCTCCAGGCCTTCAGTGAAACCGACCGGCTTACGGCGCGGCCCCAGGAATTCGGCGCCGATGCTCAGGCCGTCAGCGCCAGGACCTGCTGGCGCGATTGGCAGTGCTTCGACATCACCCCTCATGACGGCTTGATCCGGGCGGAGCACCCGCTCATTCTGGCGATCCTGGCCCGTACGCAGTCAGCCAGTTCGCTCAGGCGCCTGCTGCGGAGCCCGCTCGGTTTCGTCTGGACCTATGGCTGCGGCTGGCGCATGCCGGAGAGCAGCGAGGAGCCTCTCGTGCTCGACGCGCCCGGCTTCGGCAACCTCGTGCACATGGTTCTCGAACGCGCCCTTCAGGACATCGAAGCCGATGGCGGTCTCGCAGCCGCCGATGAGGAGGATGTCCAAGCCGCTGTCGGCAGAGCCGTCGATCAGATCGCCGCCCTGTGGGAGAGCGAACGCGCCCTACCCCCGGCGATCGTCTGGCGGCGCACACTCAGCGAGGTTGGCGAATTGGCGGCCATCTGCCCGGCGCGCGCTCTTACGGCGAGGCGCCGTTCGGCGGAGTTGATCCCGAATTCGAAAGCCGCTTGCCGCTGGGATCCCAACGCCCCCGTCACGATCCCGGGCGCCGCTTTCAACATCTCAGGCTATATCGACCGCCTCGATATCGCGGCCGATGGCAAGCGGGCGCTTGTTCGCGACTACAAAACCGGGAAGGCGCCGAAATAAGACGCCCTTCTTGACGGAGGTTGCGAACTCCAGCGCTGCCTCTACGCGTTCGCCGTCAAAGCGCTCCTTGGCGAGGACGTCGCGATCAGCGCTTCGCTGCTGTTCCTCCGCGAACAGCGCGAATTGCGCCTTGACGACCCCGACGCTTTGCTGGCCGAACTCGGCGGGTATCTCCGCGCGGCGCGCGCAACCCTCGCCGGCGGAGCCGCGTTGATCGGACCCGACGCGGGAGACACCTTTGACGAACTGGTCTTCGCTTTGCCCGCAAACGCCGGCGCCGCCTATTGCCGACGCAAGCACGCCGCCACGATCGAGCGTTTGGGTGACCTTGCTCAGCTTTGGGGAGCCGACGCATGAGCCGCCCCAGCAAAGTCCTCAAAGATGATGCCGCGCGCCGCGATGCGATCCGCCTCCACAACCGGTCGATCCTCGTCGAAGCCGGCGCGGGCTCGGGCAAGACGGCGGTCATGGCGGGCCGCATTGCGTTCATGCTTGCCGAGGGCGTCGCGCCGCGAACCATCGCCGCCGTCACCTTCACCGAATTGGCGGCGAGCGAGCTTCTTTCCCGCGTTCGGGACATCGTGGTTGAGCTCGCAGGGGACCATATCCCGCCGGAACTCGCTGTCGCCTTTCCGGAGGTCTTTCACCCCTTCAGAAAGAAAACCTCGCCAAGGCCAGCGCTGTCCTTGATGAAATCACCTGCACCACGATTTACGGTTTTTGCCAGTGCCTGATCAAGCCTTATCCCGCGGAAGCCAACATCGACCCCGGTGCCGGCGTCACCGACCGCAATCAGGCCGACCTCATCTTCAAGGACATCACCGACGCCTGGCTGCGCGAGCGCCTGTCCGGTGAGCACGACGGCATCCTTGTCGAGATGGTGCTCCACAACCCGGCCGGAACGGTCGCGCTCATCCAGAATATCGCCGAGAACTTGCGCCGACGCCCCACGCTAACCCCGCCTCCCGCCTCGCCCCTAGGCGGGCCTGTTCAAAGCTTCTGCCGATCCACGGCTGATTTCGCCGTCTTCCTCCAAAGCGCGCGGGCCGTCGAACCCGAAACGGCGGCGATCGTCGAACGCCTTCAAGAGATGGCGACGGCTCTTAACACGGCCAAGGATGCCGAGACGCTAGCGGGACTGGTCAGCGCCCTCCTCGCCCGACCAACTTCCAATTTGTGCGCCAAGTCCGGAGCCTTTCTGTCTTACCGCAAGAAGACCAAATGGACGGACGCCGCAAAAAAGGCCGGATTATCAAAGACGGACGGCGAGCGTCTGAGCGCCATAGCCCAGGATCACTATCAAAACTGCTGCGATGCCTGGAACGCGCTGAAGGAGTCCGCCGCAAGCCAGATCCTCGAAGCGCTGATCGCCGAAGCCAGGACTATTCTCGATCGCTACCGGGACCACAAGCGCGCCGCCGCGCTGCTGATTTTGACGATCTTATTTTCGCCGCGCGGATCTTCGGCGCCGCCACGAAGACGTGCGGCGAGCGCTCGGCCAGCGCTTCCTGCATGTCCTCGTCGACGAATTCCAGGATACCGATCCGCTTCAGACCGAAATCTTCTGGCGGCTTTGCGGCGAACCTGCCGCCGGGGACCTCCAAGCCCCTTGGACCCAATTCCAGATCCGGAGCGGCGCGCTCTTCCTCGTCGGCGATCCCAAGCAGGCCATCTACCGTTTCCGCGGCGCCGATGTCAGCACCTACGTGCTGGCGCGCGAAACCTTCCGCGCCCAACACGCGGACAGTCTGTTATCGATTTCCACGAATTTCCGATCCTCCGCCTCGATCCTGTCTTACGTCAACCAACGGTTCGAGGCCGTTCTCTCCGGCAACGGCCAACCTGGATTTACGGTTCTTGATCCCTTCCATGAGGATCACGCCGGCGCTGTCTCCGTTGCGCCTCTTGACGTCGCGATCGAGAATGGCAGCACAAGGGTCGACCTGAAGCGCGACGCGGAAGCCGAGGCTATCGCCGACCTGTGCGCGCGCCTGATCGGCAGTCACGGCCTTCTCGACCGGCGCGCCGGCCAGGAGCGGCTGTGCCAGCCGGGGATATCGCGCTCCTCGCGCCAACCGGCACGGACTTGTGGCGCTACGAGGAAGCGTTGGAACGGCGGGGAATCCCGGTCGCGACCCAGGCCGGCAAAGGCCTCTTCCGTCGCCAGGAGATCAAGGACCTGATCGCCCTGACCCGCGTTCTCGCCGATCGCCGTGACACCCTCGCCCTCGGCGCCTTGTTGCGCGGCCCTCTTGTCGGCCTTTCCGACGAAGACATTCTCGATATCATTTGGTCTCTGCCCCGATCGGATGAGGAGCCGGATCGATTGCCTCGTCTTGACCTCAACGTCGATCTTTCGACCGTCGGCCATCCCCTGGCCCGTGATGTGCTGGAGAGGCTTCAAACCCTTCGGAGGCGCAGCAACAGCAGTACGCCCTATGATCTCCTCTCGCAAACCGTCGATATGCTGCGCGTCCGGCCCCTTCTGCTCGAGCGCCACCGCGGCCACGCCGAGCGCGCGCTGGCGAATGTCGATCTCTACCTCAGCCTCTCCAGGCCTTTACGCCGTGCGGGGACTGCGCGCCTTCGCCGAGGCGATGACGGCGGCGTGGACCGATGAATCGCGCGCGGTCGAAGGACGTCCCGATGCCCAGGAAGAAGCGGTTGTCCTTTTTACGATGCACGCCGCAAAAGGGCTGGAATGGCCGATTGTGATCCCCGTCAATACCATGACGTCGCATTCGTCGACGGGCGCCGCCCTTGTCGATCGTCAGTCGGATACCTTCACCTGCAAGGTTCTTGACGTGGCGCCGGCGGGCTATGGGGACGCGCGCGCCGCCGAAACCGAGGAGCAGGATCGTGAACGTGTCCGGCTTTGGCATGTCGCAGCGACCCGCGCCCGCGAGCTGCTTGTTCTTCCCCGTCTCAACGCATCGTCATCAAAATCGGCCTGGATCAGTTTGGTCGACCTGACGCTGGCGGATCTCCCCGCCCTGGATGTCTCGCATCTCCCCTCCGACCTCGTTCCCGCGAATGCCAGCCAAGGCAATGAGCAGACTCTGCGAAATCTTCGCGGCCGAAGCCGCGGCCATCGCCGCCCGGCAGTCGAGCCTGTCCTGGCTGGCGCCGAGCCGTGATGAAAAACCGGCCCAACCGGTGCTCCAGGCTGAAGAGGCATCGCTTTGGGCTGGCGATGCCGACCATGACGCGCAAAGCTTCCCATTCGTCGCCGGCATTCAGGGAAGCCGGGAACGCGGCCTTATTCTTCATAAGCTCTTCGAAGAAGTTCTGACCGGTGAAATCCGCGACGACCTCGAAAGCCTCACCACGCGCGCCGATCAGCTTGTTCGCATGCTGGGACAAACGCCTGTCGCCGATCCGGCCGCGGGCCTGTCGCCCGAAGAACTCGCAAGCGGCGTCGCGCGAACGCTCGCGCTGCCCGATATCGCGGCCTTGCGGCCGGAGATCCTGCCCGAGTTCAACCTCTACGCGGTGCGAAGAGACGATCGCGAGAAAACAGCGACAGCCGCCATTGCCGATGCCCTCACGCTGACGCGCGACGGCCGTCCGCACATCGTCATTGACTGGAAAAGCGACGTTGCGCCGGAGCCGGATGCGATTGAGCACTACCGCTCTCAGGTTCGCGCGTATCTGGACATGACGGGAGCCGAGCGCGGCATGATCGTTCTCCTGACCTCCGGCACGATCCTCCACGTGTCCCCGCAGCTTCAGCGCATGGCGGCATGAGACCCGTTGCGCCGTTCTCAGGACAACGCCAAAGGCGTCGCTTCCCGATCTCCTACAGGCCCAGAGCGTGGCGGAGCGCACGCCAGCAGGGTTGATAATCCTCATAGAAAAGGCCCGGGATGCATCCGCTTGCATGTGCCGGCGTCAAAGCCAACACCTTGGCCGCAGGCAGCGCGACGAAGCCCACCGCCTCTCCGGCTTCGATCCGCAAATCCTGCAGCGTCCCGCTGTAGCAAAGCCAATAGGTTTGCCGGAACGCGCGGTTGCGTTTGTTGAGACGTTCGTCGACCGCATAATTATCAAGTTTAGCGAGGTGCCGAAGCTGGTCCGGCGCGATCACAAGCCCCGCCTCTTCGTAAGCTTCCGCAACCGCAGCTTGCTCATAGCTCTGCCCCACCTCCACATGGCCCCCGGCGGAGGCATCGAGCAGGTTCGGAAACGTATCCTTGGTCGCGCTTCGGTGCTGAAAGATGATGTGATTGTCGGGCGTGACGAGCCACAGGTGAATTTCGCGGTGACGAAGGCCGAGTTCGTGGATCTCCGCGCGGCTTCGGATGCCAATGACGGTATCGGCGTCGTCCACAATCTCCAACATCGTCCCGCCAGGCATCAGCTTATCTCAGGACCCAAGGCTGCAAATTTCGGCTTATGGCCTAGCTCGTCCTAAGATAAGTCGCCTTGCACTAGCCTGAAGTTGGGGGATAAGCTGGCGCCGTTGAAAAAACTCTTTGCGCCGGGGCGGACGTTCCGCCAGCGGCTTTGGATCAATACAGGAGGCCGATGTGGTGAAACCCGAAAAGGGGACGGCTGAAATCCCTTGGCATCTCAAGACACCGCCACAAACATCCGAATTCACCATGCATAAAGCCAAAATCGGCGATGGCGATGTTTTGGTGTGTACGGTCGGAAAGACAGTCCTGCACTACGATTATCGCTGCCTCGAAGATCTTCATGTAATGCTCAAGACACATGGAGATTGGATGGAGCTAGGATCGGCAGATGAGCAAAAGCCCGCAAAGCCGGGTACGGTGGAAGCGTGGGCCAGATCGGCAGATAATCCCGTGGGGGGATGGTACGGACGCAAGAAAGGATTACGCGGCCGTTTTGCGATGTATGTGCCGCCTCTAATGGAAGAACTGGGCCTCGCGGAGGTCGAGCACAATCCGAAGGGGAATCGAATGCGCGTAAAATAAGTGCGCGTGGACCAAAAGAAAAGGAAACGTCATGAGCACAAACAACACCTATCTTGCTGTTTTCCTTGGCAACAAAACCGGCCATCAAAGGGAAGCGAAGGGTTCGTCAGCCGAAGCAGGCCGATCAACTCCTCCCACGTGAAATTCGGTGTGAAGCGTCCGCCTATGTCGCCTTCCCTTTCCGGGCACATCTTAGCACAAGCGCATGCGTCACCGGACGACGCGCAATTCTTCCCAGACTGTCGTGAAGCGATCGCTTTTAAAGTTCGATCGTATGCCTGATTTCGGTTTGTGTCCGCCCAGGTCGCCGAAATGAACTGTCCTCGCGCCGAAGAACGCGTTCAAGCCATCAATCGCTTTCATCAGTTTTGCCTGACGAACAGGATCATGCGCGGCAAAGAAATCGAGACGGCTGCGGTCCGCCCGGCTCAGCGCCGTTAGCATCACGCCGCATTTCTGAAACCCGAGCCCTGCCTTCCAAATCGCGTCGAAGAGCCGTAGGGCCGGCGCGATCAAGGCGGGCGTGTAATTCGTCGGAAAAGGCAGCGTCGTTGTCAGCATCCGGCTGTAGCATGGCCTTGAAGGATTGAAGCGGTCGGTACGGGCGAAGACCGTGATCCGCTCCGCCATCAGGCCGCCGCGGCGCAGCTTTTCGCCTGCGCGCCCGACATAGCGCAACAGCGCCTGCCTGATCTCGTCCTTATCGCTGAGGAGCTTCCCGAAGGAGCGCGAGACCGTGATGCCCTTCTGGACAGCTGGCAGGAGTTCGAGCGGCAGACAAGAAACGCCGTTCAGCTCGCGCACGATGCGCTCGCCGACGACCGTCATTTTGGTGCGCACCTGTCTCGCATCGGCGCGCTTCAGATCAAGCGCTGTCTTGATCCCCTGCTTTTCGAGCCAGGCCGACCATTGGCGGCCCACACCCCAAATATCGCCGACGGCGACGCGCGCAAGATGGTCATCGTGGTTCGCAGCGTCGAGCAAATTGCAGACGCCGCCGCTGGCGGGCGTTTTCTTGGCCAGTCGGTTCGCTATCTTCGCGAGCGTCTTCGTGACGCCGATGCCGATCGAGACCGGAATCCCTGTGGCTTGCTTCACCTCAGCGCGGATCGTCCGCGCGTAATCGGAAAGGCCGCCAGGCTCGAAGTCCGCCAGATTGAGAAAGGCCTCGTCGATCGAGTAGATTTCGAGCTCGGGCGTGAAGGCAGCCAGCGTCTGCATCACGCGCCGCGACATGTCACCATAGAGCGTGTAATTCGAGCTGAAAACGGCGACGCGATGCTTTTGTAGTTCGGCGCGCTTCAGGTGATAAGGATCGCCCATTGTGAACCCGAGCGTCTTGGATTCATTGGTCAGCGCGATGATGCAGCCGTCATTGTTCGAAAGCACCACGACCGGCCGGCCCTCGAGGCGCGGATCGAACACGCGCTCGCACGAGCAGTAGAAGCTGTTGCAATCGACGAGAGCGAAAATCGTCTCAGCCATAGCGTCAGGCCTTAAATTGCCGGACGCTGCCGATGACCACGCCCCAGATGACAAGCTCGCGGCCTTCCCCGAACACAATCGGCTTATAGGCAGCATTTTCGGGGCGCAATTCGACCTGGCCGCTTTGTGAATAAAGGCGCTTGACGGTCATGTCGCCGTCGATCACAGCCACCACGATATGCCCATGGCTCGCTGTTACCGCACGATCGACAACGAGGATGTCGCCGTCGAAGAGACCCGCGTTCACCATGGAGTTGCCAGCCAGGCGCACGAAGAAGGTCGCCGCCGGATGCTGGATCAGAAGCTCATTGAGATCGAGCTCGCCTTCCAGATAGTCGTCGGCCGGCGACGGAAACCCCGCCGGAGCCCGCGACAGGAAAAAGGGCAAGGCCCGTATAATCCGGCGCGAGGCCCTAAAGACCTGCACAACCGGCGAAAAAGGCGTGGGCGCGAATGAGAACATAACGCGAACACGTAACACGGCAGCGCGACTTCGGCAAGTCCGCCGCACGACGAGCCGGGATTGCTGTTAAGGCTAAGCCCGAGAGGAAGGCCCTGTCTACAGTAACCCATACATTAGTTCTGTCTTGAGTTCTGTCTTGCATAATCACTCGACAATCATATGCAAACTTGAATACAGGAAAACGCGTATGAGACCGACAGGTCAGCCTTTGGCTGATATCCGATCCGCATGTACTTTTTATATACAGCGCAGCTAATTCGCCCACGGATTCTTCAGGGCCAAAGTCATCAACGCTGCCACTGCCGACGATCATTTCCGCACCTTTTCCTGGCAGTGCTTTTTGGTTATGAATATTCAACCTCGAATTATCGCGAACAGAAGCGTGCCATAACGGGCGTCCTGACCCGGAACGCGATCAGAGATGGGGCTAGATGCAAATTTCCAGGGAACCGGCAAATCAGTTCCAATGAAACACCCCGTCAATAAGAACCAACCCCAGCAGCGCTACGTTATGGCGGCTGCCGTTGCCATCGTCCTCACCGCCACATTCCTGCGCTTGGCGTTCCTCCAGAACATGGAGATGCGCAATGCCTTCATAACCTTCTATCCCGCCGTTATGCTGGCGGCGCTTTATGGCGGCCTTCGCGCGGGGGCTGTGGCAACCATTCTCTCAGGCCTGATCGCCGACTATTTCTGGATGGAGCCAGCCGGATCGTTCATCATGGCGAAGCCAATCGAATGGCTGGCCTTGGCGATCTTTGTCGCCTCCGGCTTCCTGATGTCGTGGGCAGCCGAGAAATTTCATCAGTCCAACAACCGGCTGCGGCAAGCCGAGGCTGCCCAGCGTGTCGAGCTTGAACGCCTGGTCGCCGAACGCACGGCGGCGCTGACCAACGAATTGGCTTTGCGCAATGAGGCCGAGGCCAGCCTCAAGTTGGCGACGGCGGAATCTCTCGCCATTTTCGAACACGCAGCAATTGGCATCGCCGTGGCGCAAGCCGTCGCAAACGGCAAATTCTTACGGGTCAATGACGGGCTATGCAAGATGCTCGGCTACGCACGGGAAGAATTGCTCGGCTTGACCTTCAATGACATCACGCATCCCGACGACATGCAGGCCAATCTCGAAAACGTGCGCGCGATCCTGACGGGAGAGATCGCAACCTACAGGATGGAGAAGCGCTACCTGCACCGGGACGGACACCCGCTCTGGATCAACATTTCCATAGCCCTAATGCGCGACCAAGACGGCAGGCCCAATTGCTTCATTGGCTCAATGGTGGACATCACCGAGCGCAAGCGGGCCGAAGAGGCGCTGCGCAAAAGCGAACATCGACTGAGGCGCGTCTATGAATTGGGGCTCATGGGCTTCGTCACCTGGAAGATGAACGGCGACATTGTCGATGCCAACGACAAGTTCTTAGAGATGGTCGGTTACGAGCGGGCTGACCTGGCGGCTGGCCGGATCAATTGGAAACAAATGACCCCGCCGGAATTCACATCCCTCGGCTCCTTTGTAGAACTTAAGGCAACCGCCGCAAGTTCAGTACCGTTCGAAAAGGAATACTTTCGCAAAGATGGCTCACGCGTTCCCGTTCTGGCGACTCGGGCCCTGTTCGACGAGATGCGCGGCGACGGCGTTGCTATGATCATCGATATCACCGAGCGCAAAAAGGCCGAACAGGCGCTTGCGCTCGCCAAGACCGAAGCCGAGCGCGCCAATGTCGCCAAATCGAAGTTCCTCGCGGCCGCCAGCCACGATCTGCGCCAGCCGGTGCAATCGCTGACCCTGCTGCTCAGCGCCATCAAGGGACAGGTCAAGGACAGGCCGAGGACCGCCAGCGCGGTTGAAATGGCGAAGTCGGCCGTCGACAGCCTCAACGGCCTGCTGACCGGCATTCTCGATATTTCGAAACTTGGGGCCGGCGTGGTGACGCCAATTTTGGGAGACGTGGACCTCGGCGAACTCGTCGACCGCCTGACGAAGGAATACGGGTCGAGAGCCGCGGCCGAGGGCCTTACTTTACGCTATGTTTCATCTGCCATCTGGGTGCGGACAGATGCGGCCTTAGTGGAACGGATTGCGCGCAACCTCATCGAGAATGCTCTGCGCTATACCGAGAAGGGTGGCATTCTCATCGGTCTAAGGAAGCGTGGCGGCAATGTCCGGCTTGACGTGATCGACACCGGCATCGGCATTCCCGCTGATAAGCAGGCGGAAATTTTTGAGGAGTTCCGCCAACTCAACAATCCGGCGCGCGATGCCAGCCACGGCCTGGGGCTTGGCCTTTCCATCGTTTCACGCCTTGCCCAGTTGCTTGGTGCTCCAGTGGAAGTGGCCTCAAGGCTCAGTCACGGTACACGTTTCTCGCTACTTTTGCCGCTGATCCGCGCGGCCGCCGCCGACACTCAGCCGGATTTCAGTCATTGATCATCCCGGCGGCCGCGTCCTGATCATCGAAGACAATACCTCGGTGCTGCAAGCCTATCAAATCATGCTGCACGATTGGGGTTATGAAACCCTATGCGCCGCCGAAAAAAAAGCCGGTCCGTGTAACTTGATGTCTGGAAATTTTCCTCCGATGCCGTCAGGGCGAGGAGGATGCGCGATTCGCTTCAGTTCCCCACGCGTGGGGAACTGAAGCGAATTGCGCATCGGTGTTCCAACCGCCAAGAAGGAACCACCGGTGACCAGCAAAGATACGACGATGGCCGCAGTCCTGGAACAGCTTACGGCGGAAGGTCCACAAGCCATGGCGCAGGTCATGACCACGCTCATGAACCTCGCCATGCGGCTCGAACGTGAGCAATACCTCGGCGCGAGCCATTATGAGCGCAGTTCCGGCCGGCGCGGCTACGCCAACGGCGTAAAGCCCAAGAAGGTCGACACGGCGGCGGGCACGCTGACCCTGGATGTGCCCAAGACGGCGGGCGTCCCCGAACCGTTCTTCCCGCAAAGCCTCGAACGCGGGCGCCGCTCCTGCCGCGCGGTGATGCTCGCCGCCGCCGAAATGTATGTGAAGGGCGTCTCGACGCGAGCCGTCGAAAAGGTGTTGGCCGAGTTCGGCATCGAGGGCCTGTCCTAGACCCAGGTCAGCCGGGCCGCGGCCATGCTCGACGAAGAACTCGAAGCCTGGCGGAGCCGTCCTCTCGGCCGCTTCCGCTATCTCTTTCTTGATGCGCGCTATGAGAAGACCCGCGAACAGGGCGTCGCGGACGATTGCGCCGTGCTCACCGCCATCGGCATCGAACCCTCTGGCAAGCGCCGTATCCTGGGCGTCTACGTCGCCTTCTCCGAGGCCGAAGCGCACTGGCGAGCCTTCCTTGAAAACCTCGTGGCGCGCGGCCTGCAAGGCGTCGAATTCATTACCTCGGACGACCACCCCGGCCTCAAGGCGGCTCGCCAGGCCGTGCTGCCCGGCGCACGCTGGCAGCGTTGCCAGTTCCACCTCGCCCAGAACGCCATCCACCACGCCCCCAATCAGACTATCCGCAAGGTCATCGGCGAGGAACTGCGCGCCGTCTGGGACGCTCCAAATCTAGGAAGCGCTCAGGAGGAGCTTAAGCGCCTCGTGGCCAAATACCGAAGCCCCGCCTCCAAGCTCGCGGAATGGCTCGAAAATAACGTCCCCGAAGGCTTCGCCGTCTTCAAACTGCCGAGAGACCAGCGGCGGCGCATGCGAACGTCCAACCCCATCGAGCGCTCGATCCAACAGGAGCTAAAACGCAGGACCAGAAAAATACGCGTCTTCCCAAACGAGGCTTCTCTCCTCAGCTTGGTCTCCGCCATCTTGGTCGAGATCGACGAGCAATGGGCCGCCTCGCAAACACCCTATGTCAACTTCAACAACACCAATGCCGATTGACCGTCCACAGACAAATGTCCAGACATCAGGTTGCGTTATCCGAAGCCGAGCAAGCACTGAACCTCGCGGCCAAGGAAAACTGGAATTTCGACGCCATTCTCGCCGACCACCGGCTCGGCTCCGGCTTGTCGGGCACCGATGCCGCCGCCGAAATCGGCCGCCGCGTCGGCCGAGCCTTTCCGACGCTGGTCATTACCGGCGATACGGCCGCGGAGCGCCTCACCGAGGTCCACACCAGCGGCTTTGCCATATTGCACAAGCCAGTCGACCCCGACGAGTTACGCCGCGCCCTGGCATCTTTGTTGCGGGGGGGCCACGCCCCGGCAACGGGCTGTGACTCGACGTAGCGCCGTCGCCACCCTTCATCTATCTTGCCTCCACAGTCCTGCCAGCTTATTTTCAGCAGAGCCTGAACCATTCAGCTTCATCATTCGGATCGGAATATGCCCTTGGCTGATACGTGCGCCCTCATAGCCGAGGATAATGCCTTTATCCTGATGGGGCTGCAAATGATGCTGGAGGATAACGGCATTAACATTGCCGGTTCCGCGGCAAGTCTTGCCGAAGCGATGACGCTCGCTGAAATAGCGGATGCCGACGTTGCCATCCTCGACATCACTCTGAAGGACGAGATGGTCTTCCCTGCCGCCGATATTTTGATCGCGCGTGGCATCCCCGTCATATTTAGCACCGGGCACCTGGGCGGCGAAATCATGCCCGATCGCTTTGCCCACGTGACGAGGGTGACAAAGCCCTATCACCCGGAAGTTTTGCTAAAATTGATCCAAGACGTGGTTGCCCGAAAGAACTAAACGCCCTTTTCTCAACCACCCTACGGAAGACTCTATGTCTGTGCGCACGGTGTTTCTCGCCCGACTCTTTGGGCTGTATTGCCTCATCATGGCGGCCGCGATGCTGTCGCGGCCCGAGGCGTTTGTGACAACCGTCAATGCCTTGGTGGCTGATGCACCCTTGGTGCTCATCGCCGGCGTTTTCACGCTGTTCGGGGGGCTTGCTTTGGTCCTCCTTCACAACTATTGGTCGGGAGGGGCACTTCCCGTCATCGTAACGTTGCTCGGGTGGCTGACGTTGATCAAAGCCGTGGTGTTGCTGGTTCTTCCGTCGACCAAACTGGCCGCAATGTATGGCGGAGTTTCCTCGACCTACATTCTGATCTCGGGCTCGCTCACGCTCCTGCTTGGGATTTATCTAACCGTCGCCGGCTTCCGATCTCCCCTTGCTAAATCAGGGCGTTAGCAGCCGCCGCTGCGTATCGCGTATCGATCGTCGATCGCCTACATCTCCGGCGCCACCTTCGCGCGACTTAAAAAAAACTCGGCCAACGCCACCACCACATCCGCCAAGATGATAGAAATCGCTATGACTACGGCGTCTTAACGCCGGGCTCTTTCCGCAAGTTGCAGGACGCGCATCGCTTCCAAAAAGCTAACCGTTGTCACACGGACCGCGTGAAGCGCTGGAGAGTGCGCGCTCAAGGGCGGGACATTCCCAAAACACGTGACGATTCCAAGGCAGCTCTTTTATGTTTCAGGCTGAGAAGCGATCCGAAGATTTTCAACATAAGCCGCCACAGCATCGGCCATGGGGTCCGGAACACGCTCAATCGCGGCGAGAGTCGCTTCGAACATTTCCTCAAAGTCTTTATCGGATAGCGCCTGCTTATGGCGGAGCGTTATCAGAATGGCATTCATCATGTGTTTCTGCGCGATCACCTGGGCCAAAACATCGTCGAACTCGCACCGCGTTATGTCCATCCTGCAAGTCTCCTTAGGCGTTGTGAATAAAGATTACATTTCTTAACGCAATTATACCGTGTCTGCTCCAGTCGGCACAATAAGAAGCCAATAAACAGCGAACGGCGAAGGACATTCTTGATGCCATTGGAGCAACACTCTTGTAGACACGCTAAAAGCAATTTATATCGTTAATACTATTTTGTATCCTCTGTCTAAATTCTGTCGCTCAGAACCCCATTCCGACATACTCAACAAGACGTGTCTTTGCTGTCTACTATACTGACTAAACAGGTACACCGCTTCAACGATTTATGTCTTGCCACCCAAGCCATTTGGAGCACCTATGACCAACACTTCTCCGACTGCAAACCCCGCCCTGATTACAGTCCGCGATAACATCCTCGCCAGAGTCGATGTCATTCTCGTCGAGCCTTTTGATCCCGCCAAAAGCAACGGCATTCCCGAACCCGAGCGCTTTGCCGGCCGCATCACGCTAAGGGACGGCGCCACCATCCTGACCGAGCAGCCGCCGGCGCAATTCGCGACCAAGCACGGATTTCGTTATTTGGGCAAGCCCGATCATGTCGCCACGAATCCCGACATTACCTTCCGGGTCCAGAAGTTCGATCTGGCGCGCGCCCAGCAACGCAATCCGAGTTTCAAGCCAGACCGCGACTTCGCCTCTCGGCTTATCTGGGGCAGAGGCGGCCCGAACGAAAGCAAGCTTTTGCAAAATGATGTCGAGACCGTAGCAGCCGTCGTGCTTCTCGGCCAGCAAGACCGCAGCGAGCTTTCTCCTCCCGCCGCGCGTCCGGCAGCGGAACCCGCGTAGTCGACGCGCTTTCCTTGCAAGCTTTTTCGTCAGCAGGCGGGCGCTCCCGCTGCTTGCGCGCGGGGACGGGCTCTCGCGAGCCGCGCCGCCTCCTGCGTCTCGGCCATCCGGCTTCGATCCCTGGCGCAAACCCTGCCGCCGACGGCAGGCGCACACACCGGCCAAGCCAATTGCAACCGTTCCCGGCCTGACCGACCGACCGGTTTCCGGCATGGGATAGGCCCACGCGCGTCCTGGGTCCGCCCCGAACCTCGAACAAGGAGCCTCCTCCAATGACCAAAGCCGCCCCGAAACTCACGCTCGCCCCGCCCCAGACCATCCCCCTCGACAAGCTCGCCCTTCACGAAGGCAATGTCCGCCAGATCAAGGCGGGAGTCTCGCTCGAAAGCCTCGCCGCCGACATCGAGCGGCGCGGGCTTCTCCAGTCGTTGAGCGTCCGCCCGATCCTTAACGAAGCGAGCGAGGAGACCGGGTCCTACGCCGTGCAGGCCGGAGGCCGCCGCTTGCGGGCGCTTCAGCTCCTCGTCAAGCAGAAGAAGCTCGCAAAAAACGCGCCCGTGCCTTGCATCGTGCGCTCGGAAGGCTTTGTCGAAGCCGACAGTCTCGCCGAGAACACCGAGCGCGAGGCGCTGCATCCGCTCGACCAGTTTCGGGCTTTCAAGGCGCTCGCCGACAAAGGGGAGGGCGAAGAAACCATCGCCGCCGCCTTCAGCGTCAGCGCGCATGTCGTGAAACAGCGGCTGCGTCTCGCCAAGGCGAGCCCCGCGCTGCTTCAGGCCTACGAGGACGACCAGATCACCCTCGACCAGCTCATGGCGTTTTGCCTCAGCGACGACCACGATCGTCAGGAGCAGGTCTTCGACGCCATCCAGAAGCAATGGAACAAGGGAGCGGACGCCATCCGCCGCATGCTGACCGAGAAGACGGTTCATGCCGGCGATCGCCGCGCCATTTTCGTCGGCGCCGATGCGTACAAGGCCGCGGGCGGCGTCATCATCCGCGATCTGTTCGACGAGGACGACGGCGGCTGGCTGCAGGACGTTCCCCTGCTCGAACGCTTGGTCAGCGAAAAGCTCGCCGCCGAAGCCGAGGCGATCAAGGCCGAAGGCTGGGGCTGGGTCGAGGCCGCGGTCGCGCGGTGCGCTTCGGCCAGCCGGACGACGTCATGGCCGCCGGCGAAGGCCTCGAGACCGTGCTCTCGCTTCTCTCGCTCGTTCCGGCCTTGCCCATGGCGGCGGGCTTGTCCGCCAGCTGCCTCGCCGCCCTCCTGTTTCCCCCCGGCCTTCGCCGGCTTTACGTGCTTCGCGACAACGACGCCGCGGGCGGCTTTGCGGAACGCCGGCTGGCCGAACGCTGCGCCGCGGCCGGCATCGACTGCCGCGTGCTCAAACCCCGCGGCAAGGATTGGAACGTCGATCTTCGCGCGGACGAAGCCGAGGCCATGACGGCGCGGATCCTCGGGCAATTCGCGCCGGACGACCGATCCCGTTTCGGTCCCTGATCCCGCGCGGACGCGGAGACGGGGGCGGATTCCTTCCGAAGCGCCGCCGCCCCGGGTTTGGCTCCTTCGTGAAGGCGGGCCGCCCCCTGGCCTTGAGGGTGGCGAGGACGCCAGAGCCGCGGTCGGGGGGCAACGGCTCAGGTCCGTTTCTTTTCCGCCGCGGCCCCTGACGGGTCCGCTTTGCATCGCGAAACAAAAGAAACGGCCCCCCGCCGTCCTCCGCTGCGCTTCGGCCTCGGACAACCTCGAACTCTACGGCCATCAGCCTTCCGCCTTTGAACCCGATCCCCGCCCGCTTCCCGACCCCGAGCTTCTTTCCGGCACGATTTCGGACCTGTTCGACATCCTTGGCGGCGCCTTGCGCGACACGAGCCTCGAGCCCGACCTCGACGAGCTGTTCTGGCATCTCGCCGACCTCTTCCACAAAAAGGCCGCCCGCGCGCAGCGTCAGCTCGACGAGAACGAAGACCGGCAGAAGAAGAGCCAGGTCGAACAGGACGGCTCCGAGGTGCGCTCGGTCGAACTCGAACGCCTGATCGCCCAGGACGAGGCCCTCGTCGAGCGCCGCGAAGCCTTCGAGCAGCTCCGCGAGCTCGCCGCCGAACGCTATGAAGCCGAGACCGGCTCCGCCTGGCGTCCCCGCGCCGGAAGCCTCGTCAACCACCGGCATATGACCGCCGCCGTGATCGACAGCCGCGACTTCATCGCCGCCCGCCGCAGGGCCGACGCCGAGCTGCTGTTGCCCAAAGGCCCGAAGATCGCCGTCTCGGGCGGCGCCGATTACGCCGATCACAAACGCATCTGGGCCGTGCTCGACAAGGCGCTCGCCAAGCATCCCGACATGGTCCTCCTCCATGGCGGCACGCCCAAAGGCGCCGAGAAAGCCGCCGCCTGCTGGGCCGATCACCGCAAGGTGACGCAGATCGCCTTCAAGCCCGACTGGGCCGCCGACGGCAAGGCGGCGCCCTTCAAGCGCAACGACCGCATGCTCGAGATCGTGCCCGCCGGCGTCATCGTCTTCCCCGGTTCCGGCATCACCGGCAATCTCGCCGACAAAGCGAAGCGCCTCGGCATTCCCGTTCTCGATCACCGCGAGAGCCCGCCCGGGACGTGATCCGGGGGCGGCGCGCAAGCGCCGCTTTTCCTTCGCCTCGGCCTCGCGAAACCTCGCGCCACTCTTTCCCCAGATTTTGCAGCGGGCTACGGCTTCACTGTTACGGTGATACGTTGCTGATAGCATCGTTTAGTTTTCTTATAAGGATATCTCTTTTGGAAACACTGACGTCACAATGTTTTCCAAATTCCTTTATTCTGTCTGTAAGCGTACCGTTAAGTTTTACCAAGCCAACGATACCGTGTATTTGATCAATGGTGTTTGCTAGTTCGTTGTATTCCTTTTCACAGGCGGCGGCTTCAGCTACGGCAGGATTACAATCGCGTTCTATTACTGTGTAGTTTTGTTGGTCGAGCGGAGTATTTTCAAACATGGATTTCATGCGGGAGCTGCAAGCTTCGGCTTTGAGCTTTTTAGCTTCGGCTTCTTTTGCCATTGCTGCCCATTTGGCTGTCTCCAATTCTGTTTTGGCTCTTTCTTCGGCAATACGGGCATCGGCGCGCCTCTGTATTTCTGCATTCTTGGCGACTTCGATGGCGGCTTGTGTCTCCGCAATGTTGCGCCGGATAGAAACACCCGCCATACCGATCCCCATGACCAAAGAAATGATGGTCAGGCCCGTGATGACCTTTCCTTGCAGCGTGTTCAAAAACGTTTTCATGTTGTGTTGGCGTAAACTATTTCTCGAGACAAATTTCTCTGTATTTTTGCCAGTTGTGAAGCCAGTAAAATTTTGGGTCTCCTATCTCGTGTCCCGACATAGTCTCACTGGCAACCTTAAACATGGAGGAAACCATATCGCATCTGAGTTTCCTCCATGTGTAGAGGTTGATCGCGACTGTAATAACTTCGGAAAAGATGCCGAGAAGCAAGGCGATGACTACAAGGAAGCTGATAAATTTCACCCGCCCCGTGGCAATCAGGGCGGCAATCGCCGATTGATCGCTTGAACTGCTCATAGGAAATGCCTTTAAAAATGCTTGGTTCCGCTCACGCTAGGTCCTGTGGACAGATTGTCGTCAATCGAAACGAAGAGGATTCACAAATCAGTTTTTCAATGATTCATAGGTAACCGGCTTTTGGAGGGGCCGGTTATGCTGACACAGATGACGGAGGAGGATTGGGCGATCGCGGTCGAAGTCTTCCGGGCGGTGCGCACGAAACGCGGCGAGCCTGGCCGCGACGACCGCAAGTTTCTGGAAGCGCTTCATTATTTCACCGTTCACAACATCACCTGGCGGGCGCTTCCGGAAAAGTTTGGCAAGTGGAACAGCGTGTGGAAACGCTTCTGGCGGCTCAGCCGGACGGGAACGTTCGAGGCCTTTTTCGAAGCGCTGGCGGGCCTGACCGAGACGGCGAATCTGGTTCAGATGTTCGATTTCACGATCGTGCGGGCGCATGTGTCCGCCGCGGGCGCAAAAGGGGGCGGCACGCCCAGGCGCTCGGCCATTCGCGCGGCGGCTTTTCAACGAAAATCCATTTAAAAACAGACAAGGACGGTCATCCCATCGGTTTCCATCTCACCGGCGGAGAGGCCAGCGATAGCAAGAATTTCGAGACGCTGCTCGAAACTGGTCCCGATATAATGCCGCGGGCGGCGGTGGCCGATAAGGGCTACGATGCGGCGGCTAATCGCGAGGCGGCGCGTGAGCGAGGCATCTGCCCTGTCATCCCGCACCGTTCGAATGCCAAGAACAAGCCGGCCTTCTTCGCCAAAATACTCTATAAAAGCCGCGCGCGGATCGAGCAGGCATTCGGCAAACTTAAGCGCTTTAAGCGCATCGCCCTGCGATGCGAGAAAACCGCACAGAACTACGCCTCCTTTGTCGCTTTTGCCTGCAGCATGATCTTGATCAAATCCGTCCACAGGGCCTAGAACCGAGTCGCCAGCTTCGCGCAAGCCTCGCCGCCTCCAAAATCTGGGGAAGGGATAGAGGCTACAGGCTTTAGGCCCCGCGAAGCCGTGATGATCACGCCCGCCGTGCCTGTCTTCCGGACGGAACAAGCGGGAGCTGAGATCCGCGATTTAACAAACGCGACAAATATCGAGAGCGCGCGTCGCCTCGATCGCGGGGCGATATTCGTCCTCACTCAAAATGGTCTGTTTGAGGTTCTCAACGTGATCCGTGGTCGGGCCGCCTGCTTGCCGCCCATCTCCGCCATCAGCCGATAGACAGTCACGCGGTTGATGCCCAGCTTGCCGGCGATCTGCGTTGGGTTGTGCCCTTCGGCTTTGAGCCGCGCAACTTCGCTTCGATCGATGCGAGGCTTGCCTCCCTTGTAGACGCCCGCCGCTTTGGCGCGCTTGATCCCTTCGGCCTCGCGCTCCTTGATCCGTTCGCGCTCGAACTGCGCGACCGCGGCGAAGACGGTCAGCATGAGCTTTCCGGATGCCGTCGTCGTGTCGATGTCACGCTCGGCCAGCGAGCGAACGCCGATGCCGCGCTTGCCAAGGTCCGTGATGATGGTCAGCATGTCGAGCGTCGACCGCGCCAGCCGATCGAGCTTGGTCACGATGAGCGTGTCGCCGGGCCTCATGAACTCGATAAGCGTCTCCAGCTCCTTCCGCCCTTCCCGGCTTCCGCCTGACACCTTCTCTTCCCGAATGGGGTTGCATCCCGCCGCCTTCAGAGCTTCGCGCTGGACGGTCAAGTCCTGATCCGCTGGACCCGTTGGTGTCTTTAAGCCTATCATGTATTCAGATCAGTAGATTGTATAATTGTCTACAAACCGTTCGTTTTCTGGACGAGCGGCTTCCTGCGTCAAAATCGCCCGAAAACCCGTCCACAAATTGACGGGCGCCTTCCAAATATCCCCGCCGATTGCGGGACGAGCCTTTAGCGTACGGCAGGTTTTTTAATCGACGGCGTGGTGAGACATTCCCAGAAAAAGCATAACGATCCTATGAATCCAAATTATCCCACTTTTTCTCTAGCGTTTTGTTTTCTTTGAGCTATTAGAGTCCTGTCGGGTGCGCCAGCAAAATCAGCAGCTTGACCAAATCAACCTTAAGGATGCTCCAGGTTGGCGCGTGCCTTTGTATGCACATTCGCTGAAGCCCTGGCGCGGTGGCTGCGAGCGAAGCTGAAGCCGCGCTAAACTTCCTGTTCGTCGAGGGGGAGGCGGTTGCCTTGCGCGTCCCGCAGCACGCGGCGCAGCCACAGCGGCGGGGCGCCCTTCATGAGGCGCTGCAAATTCTCGATCACATCCTCGATGTCGCGCACTTTCGCGCTCTTCACGGGGAAGACGCGCTCATGGTGGATGCGCACGGCGGCGAGGTCGGAGAGGCCCAACGTGAACACCACCGAGCAGCCGGCGAGCGATTCGATGCGCTCGACGAGCGGATCGTGGCCCGTGCCGTCGTCGTCGCCCATGTCCTCCATCACGCAGCGGCCATCGGCGCCGCCTTGGCCGCCGCCAACGCCCTTCTTGCCGAGGCGGCTGAACTTGACCACGTCGACGAACTCGGAGCCGTCGCGGGTCACGTCATAGAACACCATCTGCTTGGCGGAGGCGAAATTGGCGTCCACGGCCACGAGGCTGTTCGTGGTGATGGCGATCCGTAAATGGGCGGCGTCCATGGCGGTGTCTCTTCTCTCGTCGTAATCGTTGGGCCGGAGGCTGACAAGGGCTACGCAAAAGCTGTGCCGGAGGAGACCGGGAGCGGCATTCCCCCGACCTCGTTGCAAAAGCGTCTCACCTGGTGTTGACGAGCCACTCGCGGTCCCTCGTGTATTCCATGTGCGTGAAGAGCGCGTTGGCGATGACCTCGCCGAGCAGCATGGCGCCCCGGCAGCCCATGGTGGGATGGCGGTCCCGAATGTGCGCCCGCACGCGGCCGTTCGAAATCGTACGAAACCCTGAAAAATAGTTCGGCGCGGTAAAATAGAGGGGCGGAGGGCTGAACTATGATGGTCATAGGACGGTCCACGGCCCAGATAGCTTCGTTGAGGCCGTGGATGGGTCTCTAAAAGGCGGCTGATGAACATCAGCTCTGGCGATTCTCCTCTGAAGGATTTGACTGCGAGCGAGGACATCGATGTGTTGCAGCTTAGCGGATGCGGGAAAGGACTGGACGACATCGCCTGCGCGTCGCAAATCAACGACAGAACCGTCGCGAACATTTGTTTACTGGAATGTGCGGATGTGATAGCCGCAAATTGGGGCGTTGTAACAAAATGAGTTGTCTTTAACGTCGGATGTGCCCGGTCGCGCCCGATGGCCGGAAAGTTAGGTCTTTTGGAGCCGCAGATTCTGCAAAGGCTCAGACATAACAAAACGGCGGGGACGAGATGATCAGGGGCGCTTTCGCGAGCTTCGCGGTCGGGGCGGCGTTTTTCGGCCAATGCGGGTTGGCTCAAGCAGACCCGTCGATATCCGATGGCGCCATTTTCGCGCAAGCGACGACGCCCGAGGCGCAGCCTGCGCCAGCGCAAGGAACTCAGCCTGCGCCATCTGAGGGCCAGCAACAGGCAGCCCCCGAGACGCCAAAGAACACGGGCGTTACGCAACTGCCGCCCGTCAAGGTGACCCCCGAGGCCGCCGCTCCCAAGGCGCAACCAAGACCGCGCGCCGCCGAGAAGTCGAGACGCCGCGAAACCCCCCAGCCTGCCGCCCGTCCCGTGACCGCGCCTCAGGGTCCCGCCGAAACCGCAGCCGAAACCGCCGCTTCGGCGCAACTCACGCAAGGCGTGCCGATGTCTCCGGTCCAGGGCAGCGAAATTCCCCTCGACAAGGTTCCGAGCGCCGTCAGCCAGGTGATGAGCGGGGAGATCGCGCGCACCGGGTCGCCGGCGCTCGAACAGGCGATCCAGCAGAACGTGCCGGGCGCGATCGTCAACGACGTGAACGGCAATCAATTCCAGACGAATATCGAGTTTCGCGGCTTTACGGCCTCGCCCGTCGAGGGCGTTCCGCAAGGGCTCGCCGTCTATCAGAACGGCGTGCGCATCAACGAAGTTTTCGGCGACACGGTGAACTGGGATCTCATACCCTCCACGGCCATCAACAACATCGCGGTCGTCACCGGAAACCCGCTCTACGGACTGAACGCGCTCGGCGGCGCCGTCAACGTCGCCATGAAGGACGGCTTTGGTTTCCAGGGCGTGGAGTCCGACACCCGCGTCGGTTCCTATGGCCACTTTCAGGACTATCTGCAACTCGGCAAGCAGGTTGAAAATTTCGCCGCCTATGCCGCCCTCGAAGGCGTCTGGGACCAGGGCTGGCGATATTCTTCGCCATCAGAGGTGCGGCGCGCCTATTTCGATCTCGGGGTGAAAGACAAGGACACCGCGCTTCACATCAATTTCACGGGGGCAGAAAATGCGTTCGGCGCTGTTGGTCCGACGCCGGTTGAACTTCTGGCGCGGGATTATTCCGCGGTGTGGACCACGCCGCAGACTACGACCAACGAACTCGCCATGCTGTCCGTGAATGGCGACACGAAGCTCACCGACACGGCGCACATATCGGGCGTCGCCTATCTTCGCGGCTTCCATCAGCAGCATGTCGACGGAAACGTCTCAAATGTCGCCCCCTGCACGGGAACGAACGCCGACGGCGCGGCCAATGGCAACGATACCGGTCTTCTGTGCCTGCAAACCGTAAGCGGCGCCGAGCAATATGTGCTCGACCAGAGGGGCCATGCCATCACCACGGCCCAATATTACGGGCCGAACAACGTCATCGGCGAAATCGACCGTTCGGCCAACAACACGAACAGCTTCGGCGGATCGCTGCAAGGGACGAGCAAGGACAAGCTCTTTGGCTTGAACAACATCTTCATCGGCGGCGCCAGCATCGACCACGGCGAGGTGAAGGCCGCCAGCAACGCCGAGCTTGGAACCATCAACACGTCCAGCTGGCTCGTCACCGGCAACGGGCAATATCTCACCTCGCCGCTCGACATCGCGCCGGTCGATGTAAAGACCACGACCAACTATTACGGCCTTTATTTCTGGGATAGCCTCGATATCGCCCCCGGCCTGACCACGACCGTTGGCGGACGCTACAATTACGAGGAGATCGATCTTCGCGATCAGCTCAATCTCCCGGGCTCGAACCTCACGGGCGATCATCTGTACACCCGCTTCAATCCGAATGCCGGCTTCACCTATAAGGTCAACCCGAACGTCTCGCTTTATGCGGGATATGCCGAGGCCAACCGTGCGCCGACGCCGGCGGAGTTGACCTGCGCCGACCCGAGCCAGCCATGTCTTCTGCAAAGCTTCCTCGTCAGCGACCCCGATCTGCAACAGGTCGTCTCAAAAACCTGGCAGGGCGGCTTCCGCGGCGCTTTCAGCCCCTTCGGCTATGGGACGCTGGACTGGACCGCGGGCCTGTTCCACACCGTGAACTATAACGACATCTACCTCGTCACCTCTCCGGTAATCGTCACCCGCGGCTATTTCATCAATGCCGGCGACACGCAAAGGCAGGGCGTGGAAGCCGGCGGCAGATATCGGGCCGAGGGCCTCACGGTCTACGCCAATTACGCCTATGTTGACGCCACGTTCCTGGATAATCTGACGTTGCCTTCGCCGAACAACCCTTTCGCCGACGCCAACGGGAATATCTTCGTTCATCCGGGCGACCGCCTTCCCAGCATTCCGCCGCATCGTCTGAAGCTGGGCTTCGACTACAATCTGACGGATGCATGGAGCGTCGGCGCCGATGTCGTGCTGGCGAGCAGCCAGTATTTCTTCGGGGACGAAAGCAACCAGAACCCGCAGTTGCCCGGATATGGCGAAGTCAATGTCCGCACCTCCTACGAGTTCCAGAAAGGCGTCACCGCGTATGTCCTGGTCAACAATATCCTCGACCACAAGTACGCCACATACGGAACGTTCTACGACACGAACATCACGACCGTCTCAGGAGATGCGGCTACGAGCCTCAGCAATCCCGCCATGATAACGCCGGCGCAGCCGCTCTCGGTCTATGGCGGCTTCAAGGTGAGGTTTTAGCGCGGCGCACCGTGTCGAGCGTATCCGATCTTTGCTTTCCGCCCGCAAGGGAGGCGCGTACAAAAGTTCTCATGTTCCGTATCGAAGCCTGGTTAGGACATCCGCATAAATAACCGATACGATTTTCCGGTTCGCGGGTTTTCTGTATAGGTCCATCCAGGATGGGCCGTGGCGGCGCTGTTGAGGGCGTCCGCCAAACAATGAAGCATCATCTCCCCATCTGTGCGTTGGTCGATCCGCGAAGACCTGCTTCAAGATCTCATGACTCTTGAAGCCTTTATTAACCCTGGACCGCCGGAGGCCTATTAACCAGGCGTGCGCGCCGCAATTTTATGTTTTTTCTCTATTTATTTCAATGCTTTAGCGAGAAACCCTCTGGGCGGGGAGGCTTTCGGCGCCTTCGGGCCAGGCATGCGAACGCTGAGGCCAATCGCCATTCCTCTTATAAAAATCTTTCAATATCATAGGCTTATTGGGCTCTCGCCTGCCGAAGGCGAGACCCCCTGTTTTACAAAACAAACCCAATTTCAGCCCTTCTTTAACCCTGGCAGGGCGCTGATCGCTGTCGCATCGCTTGCCGGTCAATCATGAGCGCGCTGACCGTCGTCGCGAATCCAACATGCCTCAGACGACGTAGCGCCGATAAAGGCAAACCGATGCTCTTGCTTTTGCGCCTGTTCTTAGCTTCGCGCCGCCTGCATGCGGGATGCAGCCCGTCCAGGTCTATCTTGGACTTGTCCTGGACCAGGGGCGGCCGGCTTAAGGCAGTTCCCAAGTCTGGGCATCGGAGTCGTTGCAGTCCCGAAGCTGGACCTGTGCGCCGTCGCCGGCGCCAATAATGTCAAGGCAGCGGCCGGACTGCGGATTCACAAGGCTGCTTCGCTTTCGCCAACGCCACTCCTGAGCGCGGGCGCCGTTACAGTCCCCAAGCTGAATCCCGGCGTCATTGGCGCTCCCGCCGGCGGCGACGTCCATACATTTGTTGAGGACGCGCAGCGTCCCGTCACCGCTATTCCAGGTCCAGCTTTGTTCGCTGGCGCCATTGCACGTTGAGATTTCAATGTTGGTGCCGGCGCCTGCGCTTATGCACTTGCCGCCCTTTCCGCGGATCGGTCCAGAATCTCGATACTTCGCTTTGACGACCGAAGGCGTGTCGAGGTTGTAGCCAGCATCCATCGACTGAGACAGACGCAGATATTGTCCCTCGGCCCAGTTGAGCGGCGCAGCGCTGCCTGTTGGCCGTCCGAGCGCAAAACAAGAGACAGTCGGGTTGTCCCAGACCTGCTCCGGGATGAAGTAGCCGTCGTTTGCTGCGTCGGCCATAGACTGCAGGTAAATGGCGGCCGAGCGGGCGTTCGCGATCTCGTACTGGCCGCGCTCGCCGGAGAGGACCGGCCATGGCCGCCCGAACCGTCTCGCTCCGGAAGAGGGCCAGCCGCTGCAATCTTCGTTGCTTTCGCCGTAATTGTCGTGGTTGTAGCGATGAAAGTAGATGTCGCCGTTCGGCGTCGCAACCTGGACGGTGGAGTTTCCATCCGATGCCGAGGCCGTCGCCGGGATCGACATCGACGCGACAAAGTCGTCGGGCGGGAGCACGCCGAGCCGGACAAGGTCGAGGAATCCGAAATCGGCGACATCATGAGCGTAAAAGCAGCCCTCCTGGAAGCAGAGCCTATCGTTTGGATCATTCGGGTCCGACGCCTTGCTCATGTCGATGCGCTCATAGTAGACGTGGCCTCCCCAGAAGCCGCTGGATGTGACCGTCTGGGGCATGAGGCTGGCCCGCCAGGAATCGGCCGTAGCTTCCCATTGGCCGGCGCTCGCGATGTCGCCGTTCTGGCGGGCGATGTCGGCTGCGGCGACAAGGCCCGCGATCTCCGCCCCGATTGAAGAGGGCGATTTGCCGAACTGCTCCTCCCATCGCTCCGTCGTATCGGGGCCTGTGGCTGCAAGATGCTCAGCCGCGGTCTTGATTTTCTCATAGGTAGCGGCGTCGGTCAGGCCCGTCATCCAGGCAAGCAGGATCGCGAAGCCTGCCTGATCGAGTTGCTCGCAACAGCCGAGCTGATCGGCAGTCGCGTCGCGAACTCCGCTGACCGGGCTGTAGCGCGGGAACGAGCCAGGCGGGTAGATTGTATTGGCTCCGGCTTTGCTGCTGCTTATAAACTGACTGTTCCACATGAACTGCGCCATGCGCAGCGCCTGCGCGAAGTCGCCAGCGGCGATCAAGCCTGTGGCCTGCTGGTAGAGATCGCGTCCCCATACCCGGTGATAACCGTCGTTGACTTGGGTTCCATCGACAAAGTCGCCCCACGGCGTCGCGAACCCTGCCACGTTGGCGCCGGGAAAAGTCTTGTCCTCAGCGGCGTGCAGGGCCATGGCCGCCACGTAGTAGGTTCGACGGCGCAGCGTATCGGACGACACGCTCTTAGGCGCAGGGCGCAGTCCGTTGACGTAGCCGTTCCAGCCGCCACGATAGGCGGCCTCGCGATCGGCGAAGCCTGTCGCGAGCGATCCGTTGGCGGCGGTGAGCGCCGAGGCAGCGTCGTTCCCGTATCCCAGCGCGACAGTGAACGTCGTATCGCTGCCGACGCCGCCGATTTCACCGCACTGAACGATATTGCCTCCGTCAGCCCTGTCGAAATGCTTGCTGAGCGCCTTGTGCTGCAGCAGGTCCTGATAGCAGTCGCTCGCGGCGCCGGAGAAGCCGTTGTCATATGAAACGAAATCATTTGGCGCCGCCACTTTCAGAGCCGAGACGATCTTCGTTGTCGGGCCGAAGGAGGTCAGAGTTCCGCTCGACACGAGGGCGCGGTTCTCCCCGTCCCACCAGGCGTCGTTATTCCCGCCGCCGCCCGCCATGGACGCGTTTTCGAGCAAATACAAATGATAGGCGCCTCCATCGAGGGATTGGAAACGCGTGCGGATGAGGAGGGTGTTGCGGCTGGGATCGGTGATGTACGTGTTGGTAATTCTATATTTTGGCGCCGCCCGCAGGTCCGTGTTGGTGATCGTGTACTCGAGCGCTTTCTCATCCGGCATTGAGACTTGATGGCTGGCGGCGTCGCGTTCCAGGTCGACGAAGGTGGTCCCATCGGTGATGATATATTGCATGTCCTGCATATTCGGGACGTCGAGGCGCGGATAGAAGATCTCGCTCGTGATCCCCTTGGCCACGGTGAACCAGACGTTGCTGGCTGTGTCCGCCGAGGCGCCGACAGCCAGCTTGTTCCCTGTCGTCCACAAAGCTCTGAGGGTTGACATGTCGCCAGCGGCCCCGTCCGCCGTCTGACAAACGCCCGGCGCCGACGACAGCAACGCCATCAACGTCGCCAGGATGATCGAAGCATCACACCGCATAAGTCGTCGCTCCCCTCACATGCGTTCGCCTCGCTTTTATACACCAAACTTAAGCATGTTATTCCATCTCGGAAAGGCGAAGCGGAGGTGTATTGACACGAGGTTGGTTCGAGCCCGTATCAGGCGACATGGCCGGAGGCAAACCTTCATCCAGCGTTGCCGGGCGACAAGATCGTCGATAATGGATTTATGCAAGACCGCTTTTCGAGCACAGGATACAGATGGATATCGCCCCGACCTCGTCGTCCGATGCGACCACAACAGCCCAAGAGCGCATCGACGCGCCGGACCTCAGGCTCTTTGTGTTCGCGCTCTTCTTTATCTTTGGCGGCATCACGAGCCTCAACGATGTCGTCATTCCAAAGCTGAAAGCGCTGTTCACGCTCTCTTACGCCGAGGCCATGCTGGTGCAGTCGGCGTTCTTCGCGGCGTATCTTCTGATCTCTCTTCCGGCCGCCGCAATCGTACGGCGCGTCGGCTATCTGCGCGCCGCCGCCGTCGGGCTGATCACGATGGCGCTCGGTTGCCTTCTGTTCATTCCCGCTTCGTCCTTCGGCCTTTTCGCGTCGTTTCTGCTTGCCATTTTCGTGCTAGCCTCCGGCATCACGATTGTGCAGGTGGTCGCCAATCCGCTGATCTCGATGCTCGGGTCTCCATCGACAGCCCACAGCCGCCTTACCTTCGCCCAGGCCTTCAACTCGCTCGGCACGACGATATTCCCGTATGTCGGCTCGATCTTGATCCTGGGGTCGCTCAAAGCCCACGATCCCGCCACGCTGACCGGCGCGGCCCTTGACGCCTTCCGCGTCGAGGAGAGCCAGGTCATTGCGTTGACCTATCTCGGCCTTGCAATCGTGCTTTTGGTCGTGGCGGGGGTCGTATGGGCGCGCCGCAATCGTCTTCAGGCGCAGCCGATCGCCAAGACGCCGATCTGGGGCGCGTTCGGGCTGTTGCGGCGTCCGCGATTCGGCTTCGGCGCGCTGGGGATCTTTCTCTATGTCGGCGCCGAAGTCGCAATCGGGTCGGTGATCGTCAATTTCCTGATGCAGCCCGACGTGCTCGGGCTCAGCGCGCGCGAGGCGGGCGAGCGCGTTCCGTTCTACTGGGGCGGCGCCATGATCGGGCGCTTCATGGGCGCCTATCTCCTGCGCCTGTATTCCCCGGGAAAGGTGCTTGCGTGCGCCGCCAGCGTCGCGATCGCGCTTCTGGCCGTTGCGGGCTCCGGCGCTGGCGCGCTGACCGGCTGGGCGCTGCTTGCGATTGGCCTCTTCAACTCGATCATGTTCCCGACGATTTTCTCGCTCGCATCGGAGGGCCTCGGCGCCCGCGCGCACGAGGGGTCGGGCATCATCTGCATCGCCATTGTCGGCGGCGCCATCATACCGCTTATCACGGGGCACGCAGCCGATATCGCGGGTTTGAAGGCGGCGCTGGCGATCCCGGCCGCGTGCTACGCGGGCATTGTCGCCTTCGGCATCTACGCCCGCCGGCCGCTTGGCGCGCGCCAGTACGAGACCATGGCGCTGTAGGAGATGCGCCACACGCGGCGTTGACAGGACTTCCAGCGGACAAAGCGTCGTCTACGCCTCACACTCAGCGGGAGACAGCCGCAGCGTCGATTGATCTTCTCTTTCGGAACGGCATTCGCTGCATCAAGGCGGACAAGCGCTTTCTGCCTCCCCATCGTCGAGATTACTTATAACCGCCCCAACCAAAGTGCTGGAGCCGGCGCCAAGCCGCGGCCAGCGCGCAGGCCTTGGCGGCGGCGTGGCGGAGCGCAAAAGAGGCCGGCCCTTGGCAGGTTGCTCAGCCGCGCATCTTTCGACCACTTTCAGCATAACTCGCCCAAAGGCGTCAGCTGGTTCAGGGCGTCCTCCTGCACCGTCCGCAGCCGCTCGTAATCGGAGCGACGGCCAAGCGTGTCGACCATCTGCCGCGCAAAGCCGAGCTTGAAAGAATAAAGTCGCTCGGAGGCCGGGCCGCCGCAGTACTTTTCCGAGAGGCTGTCGGCGTCGATCTGGATAGGATGGCGGGCGAAGGATTTCGCATCGCAGAACAACTCCCTGTCATTCATAGCGCTGACGATTTTGCCTATGTCCAGGTTGAAGCGTGACTTGTGGGAGGCGGAAGGATGATTTGAAAAGAGCGAACCGAGCATGACCATCTCCTATGATCCGCCCTCTATAATGCAAGGTCGGCGCCAAAAGGCAAACCACTGATTTTCATGAGAATTCTCTTCTCCCTTTCTGTCATGGCTGTTGCCTGGGCAACAGGTGGGGGCGCCGTATTGTTGCTCAGGCAACAGCGAGCCGGGATGGAAAATCGGGCCTTCCGGCGCCATGCCGCGGCGGTCTCAGTTCTCCGCGCAATCGCGAAATCTCTCGCGGCCCTCGCCCTGGCATGCTACCTAAGTAGGCCTGCAAGCGGGAGCGAACCCATAATTCGGCCCGGCGGTTTCTGACGCTCGATCAAGAGTCAGCGATGTCACGCGAAAGCAAATTTCGCCAGTCCTCCGTAAACTCGCGGCCCGCGCCGCTTGAAGACGACGTGACGCCTTCGCTATTGACGGTGCCCAGCCGCCAGACCGCCCCGCGGATCGTCGCCGCCAGCGCGCTCAGGTTCGAAGACCCCCGCTCCAAGGAGATGGCGGAGGAAATCCGCCGCCTGGCGCCAAGCGAAGCCAACATCCTGATCGTCGGTGAAACGGGAACCGGCAAGGAACTCGTGGCCCGGCACATTCACAACCTGAGCCGCAGGCGCTCCCATCCGTTCGTGGCCGTGAACTGCGCGGCTCTTTCGGAGACGCTGGCCGAAAGCGAATTGTTCGGCCATGAACGCGGCGCCTTCACCGGAGCGCACGCCACCACGGCGGGCTGGTTCGAGACCGCACAGGGCGGCACGCTGTTTCTGGACGAGATCGGCGAATTGTCGCTGCAGGTTCAGGTCAAGTTGCTTCGGGTGCTGCAGGAACGCGAGGTCGTTCGGGTCGGCTCGCGCAAGGCCATTCCGATCGACGTGCGGATGCTCGCGGCGACCAACGTCAACCTGGATCGCGCGATCGAAGCCGGCCGGTTTCGCGAAGACCTGTATTACCGGATCAAGGTCGCCGTCGTGAGCCTGCCGCCGCTCAGAGACAGACCCGGCGACATCGTGCCCCTGGCCCATCATTTCCTGGCGACCTATCGCGAGCGGCTTGGGGTGAGCGTCACGGCGTTCGCGCCGGAAGCGATCGACTTGATGAAACGCTATCCCTGGCCCGGAAACATCCGCGAGTTGGAAAACGTCATCCACCATGCCCTGTTGGTGGCCATCAGCGCAGTCGTGTCCGCCGCGGACTTGCACTTGCCGCATCTGGCGGGCAAATCCGCCAGGACGCAGGCGCCGTCAAACGTGTTGGCGGCGGCGTTGCGGAACGCAGTAGAGGCGCCCTGTCCCAATCTCTATCAGAGCGTGATCGATATGCTGGTGCAGAGCGCGTACGAGCATTGCGACGGCAACCAGGTGCGCGCGGCTCAGCTACTCGGCGTCAGCCGTAACGTTCTGCGCACACACTTAGCCCGCCTGTCGGTCATCAAGGGGCGGCGACCGGCGTAACGGCGGCGCCTGACCGCCAAACCCGAAAGACCTTCCTTCCTTTGATGCAGTTCACGACGACGGGACAGCCGCCGCCGGCCCGGTCGTGAACGGCGGCTTTGTACGCCGCGCGGCGGCCTGAACTTGGCGCTCTTTTTTCACTTAGCCAGTAACGCCGTTCTTTCCGCTGGCGCGCAGCGCGCCCGTAAGCTTTGGCGCCGACTGGCTGTAGTCACGCACAACTTTACAAAAGCTTTAGTTGTGTACAAGCTGGCTCAATCTGGTATACAGATACACACAATAGTTAATTTATTGTATAATATATGACGCTTTTGTGTATGCTCAATTCGTTTGTCAGGTTCCCGTTTGCGTTATCAAATATTCACTCACATTCAGGCGGGCTCACATGAACCAGATCGACCCCAAATTCACCTCGTCTGTTGTCAGGCGTGTCCGGCAGGAGAGCGGCTCGAGCCGCCTCGATGACCTGAACAGGATCCTTCGCAGGCTGCAGACCGATTCGCCCGGGATCGAGACCTGCGCGCTGATTTCCGAGGACGGGCTGATGATCGCCCGCGCCGAATCCATGAACATGGAGGAGACGCGCGTCGCCGGCATGACCGCCACGCTGCTCAACCTGGGCACGCGCGCGGCCGCGGAGCTGTCCCGCGGCGCCGTTCAGGAAGTGATCGTGCGTGGCGAACAAGGCTACGCCGTGGTGATAAGCGCCGGCCGCGGCGCCCTCCTGCTCACCGTCACGAACGAAACCAGCAAGCTCGGCCTTATATTTTTCGATATGCGTGAAGCAATCGTGGCGCTGCAGAAAGTCCTTTAGGCCGCTTCCACGTAAACCGCGCCTTTATCCACATCATTCTTAGGAGTCGCTCATGGCGGATACAGTGCTATTCGACAACGGCGTCCACCGTAACATCCTGCTTGAGGATTCCGGCGGCGTCGGCCTCGCCGTGCAGGCGAACCAGCACCTCATCGTGCACAATGGCGAGGCCATGCTGCTCGATCCCGGCGGGCACAAGGTCTATTCCAAAGTCCTGGCAAAGACTTTCTCGGCGCTTGGCGGCGCCAGCCTGCGCTACCTGTTCCTCTCGCACCAGGACCCGGACATCGTCGCCGCCACGAATGGCTGGCTGATGACCACCGACGCCACGGCTTACATTTCTGCGCTGTGGGTGCGCTTCGTCCCGCATTTCGGGCTGGACCATCTGCTTGAGGACCGGCTCTTGCCCATCCCCGACAAGGGCGCGAGATTTGAATTGGGCGGCGCGACGCTGTTCGCGTTGCCTGCGCACTTCCTGCACAGCGAGGGCAACTTCCAGCTCTATGACCCGGTGGCGAAGATCCTGTACACCGGCGACCTCGGCGCCTCGCTGGGCATGAACTACATCGAAGTCGCCGACTTCGACAAGCATCTGCAATATATGGAGGGCTTTCATCGCCGCTACATGACCAGCAAGATCGTCATGAGCGCCTGGGCCGGCATGGTGCGCCAGCTGGACATCGACATCATCGCCCCACAGCACGGCGCGTTGTTCCGCGGCAAGCCGATGGTCAAGAAATTCATCGATTGGTGCGCCGACCTCGAATGCGGCATCGACCTGATTACGCCGCTGTTCAAGGTGTGGGCATAGCAGCTGTCTGCTTCGAGCCGGCAAGCCGAGAAGAGCTTCCGTGAACGCCGAGCCCCGACGCCTTCCCTGCCGCCACTGGCCGGCGAAGGCGCGCCCGCCTTGCCCGTCGCTTTGCTCGCCACCGCGGGCGCCAGGCTGTAGGCGCCCGACCGCCAAACCCGAAGGGCCTTCCTTCACCCTTGGCGCTGCTGTCGACAAGCCGCGTGGACAGTTTTGTTCGTGATGCTGTTTTGTTCGTGACGCCCGGCCCAGCACGGAAAAAGTGCTCAAGTAACTCGTCCGCGTTTCGCCTTCATGTGTTGGCGATGTATGCACGTTCTTGCTTTAAAACTTTTCCCCTTCCAGAGGGCCATCGTCAGACGGCTCGACAGGGCGTCGCGGGAACTGCTTCTGCCTGACAACGGGCGGGCGATCGATTTCAGCCGCCCTGCGGGAGAGCCGGCGCTGGCGGCGCCAGACGCGGTTTCCTGGCGCATCTTCAAGAACCCGGTCGCCACATATATTGGCGGCGTCGCGGCCGTGATCCTGGAGCTTGCCGAGCCTCGGGTGCGGACCGGCGTGTGGGAGCACAGCGGCTTTCGCAAAAACCCGCTCCGCCGTCTTCAGCGCACCGGGCTTGCCGCGATGGTGACCATATACGGAGCCCGCAGCGCCGCCGAAGCGATGACTGCGCGCGTCCGGCGCATGCATGACCACGTGAAAGGCGAAACGCCGGCAGGCGAAGCATACTCCGCCAACGACCCCGCGCTCCTGAATTGGGTTCAAGCGACCGCCGCGTTCGGCTTCCTCCAGGCCTATCACGTCTACGTGGCGCCGTTGCTGCCCGCCGAACGCGACCGCTATTACCGGGACGGCGAGATCGCCGCCAGGCTATACGGAGCGACCGAGCCGCCTCGCTCCGAGGCCGATCTTGAAGCCATCTTTTTGGCGATGCGCCCGCGCCTTGAGCCTTCCCCGATCATTTTCGAATTTTTGCGCATCATGCAAACCGCGCGCATCCTGCCGCCCCTCTTGCAGCCGGTCCAGCCGCTTTTGGCTCGCGCCGCCGTCAGTCTCACGCCTGCCTGGGTCCGCGAACGTCTCGGGCTTGGCGACGCCTGTGGATTGAAGGCGTGGGAAGCGGCGCTTGTCCGGCGGGGCGGCGCGATGGCGGATCGCATCATGCTCGAGTTCGAGCCCTGCGGTGCAGGCCTGCATCCGCTTAGGCTTGCCGCAGAACTACCTATACAGAAAAAACTAAGCTACCCGAATTCACCGTTCCGAGGCTGCGCTGTACGGCATCCACAGCAATACCTCGACGCCTGAGGCGTGTGCGGCCTTCGCCAAATCCCGATCGAGCGTTGCGAGGGGAGGCGTAGCCGTTGCGTAAGTTCTAGATAGGCGGCGTCATAGACGGTGAGACCGTAAAGATCGGTAAGGCGGACCGACGCGCCCTATGCGTTCGCCGCCGTCGCCATCCACGGCGATATTGAGTTCCGCAAGTTCCTTCAACACATCGTCGCGGGAGGCCTGGGTCACGCGTTTGCGCCGGACGGCGACGGTTAGGCTGTTGGCCACTTCCAAATTCCACAGATGAGGGACTATCGCCTCCTTCTCGACCACGTAGTCGAATACCGCTTCGATTTCCGTTGTGCGCTCGTCGCCATGCACCCAGGCGAGAACGGCGGAGCAGTCGAGGACGATGCTCACGTTCGCCCCTCCTCGCGGAAGGTTTTCCATTCGTCTTGGGCGATAGGTGCGCCGGCTTGCGCTTTTGCCCTGGCGCGAAGCCGGGCGGCAGCCGCGTGAGCGGCGTCAAGATTCCTCGCGCCGGTTTCGGGGACGAGGCGCGCCACAGGTTTGCCGTGCCGGGTAATGACGATCTCCTCGCCTTTTTGAACACGGTCGAGCAGCGCGCCCAGAGTATTTTTCGCTTCGAATGCCCCAATTTCCTGCATGCTAGACCCCATAAGCTAGTCTATCTAGCTTAAATCTACAGGCGCGAAAGAGCAACCGGCACAATTTCCGCTTATTGGGGGGCTAGCCTTTCGAGGGCGGGCAGTAACCCAACTCAGCGCCCTGCGACTGCATAAGCTGGCTGCGCCATTGCTTGCCGGTCCGGCTCGCGGCGCGCCAGGAGACGTGGCGCTGCTCCAACTGGCGCCTCGGAGGTTTTGAAAATTGCGACGGCCTGCACCAGCGTCTCTGACTGTTCTTCCAGACTTTTGGCGGCTGAGGCGGCTTCCTCGACAAGGGCCGCGTTCTGCTGGGTGATCTGGTCGATCTGGGTGACGGCGCGGTTCACCTGCTCGGCGCTGTTGCTCTGCTCGGCGCTCGCAGCGGCGATTTCGGCCATGATGGCGGTGACGCGGCTCACTTGCGCCACGATCTCCTCCATAACCGCGCCTGCATTTTGCACAAGTCTTGCGCCGTCCTCGACTTTGCCGACCGAGTTGGCGATGACCGCCTTGATGTCCTTCGCGGCCTCCGCGGCCCGCTGGGCGAGGCTCCTGACCTCGGACGCAACGACAGCAAAGCCACGTCCCTGCTCTCCGGCGCGGGCGGCTTCCACGGCCGCGTTCAGGGCCAACAGGTTCGTTTGAAAGGCGATGCCGTCAATCAGGGTCGTGATATCCGCGATCTCGCGGTTGCTTTCGGAAATGGCCGCCATGGTGGTCACCACCTGCGTCACGACATCCCCGCCGCGCCGCGCGCTCTCAGAGGCCTCGGCCGCAAGTTTGTTCGCCGTCTGCGCGTTTTCGGCGTTCTGCCTTACGGTTGACGAAAGTTCCTCGACGCTGCTTGAGGTTTCCTCAAGGCTTGCGGCCTGTTCCTCGGTTCGCTGCGAGAGGTCGTTGTTGCCGGTCGCGATTTCGCGCGCCGTCCCATTTATGGTCTCGCTCGTGTCGCGAATTTGCCAGATCAAGCCGCGCAGCTGCTCGATCGCCGCGTTGCTGTCATTCTTCAGATCGGCGAACACGCCCTTGAAGTCGGCCTCGATCGTGCGCGTGAGATCGCCCTGGGAGAGCGCCTTCAGAATGCGGCTGATCTCTCCGAGCGCCTGTTCGCTTGTGGCGAGGATCGAGTTGACGCCTTGCGCCATTTGCAGCATGAAGCCGGACTTGTCGCCTTCCCCGATGCGTTTTGAAAAATCACCGGCGGCGGCGGCTTCGACAATGCCGCCAACTTCCATTTCGGCTGCGAGTTGCTCGGTGACATCTGTCCATTGCGCGGCGGTTCCGAGGCGCTCGCCTTCTTCCCCGAAGACAGGGCTCGTCACCACATCGAAGTTTCGTCCCCCGAGCTTCATCGTGGACGATGTCGGCCGTTCGATGCGGCGAAGCTCGTCGATTGCGGAGCGAAGGTCGGAGGAGAACAGGCCGACGCTGCCGCCGACTACCTTCTCCGCGTCGAACGCCGGGACCTGCTGTCGGAAGGCCGCCTCGTATTTGCGAAACGTAGCGTTCATGGCGTGATTCACGTAAAGGACCTCGCCGTTGTCGTTGGCGATGCGAACCGGCAGGCTGACGTGATCGAGCGCCGCCTTCAGGCGCGCATTGTGCTCCGCTGTCCTGGCGCTCGCCTCAAGCTCGGCGCGCACTCTCGCGGCGGCGTCTGAAATGGCCTTCCGTTCGCCTGGAAGCTGAGGCATGCGAATATCGAATTTGCCGCCGGCATAGGCCGCCATCACATCCACGAACTGCGTTTGCACGTCGATGTGGCCCTTGACCATCGCGTTCAAATTGCGCGCCATGTCGCCATATGCGCCTTCGAAATCGCCAGTGGCCATGTGTTGGCTTGTGTGGCCGTCATTGTGAGCGCAGGCCATCGCGATTTGCCCGTGAGTGAACTTCTGCAGTGTCTGCGCCACGGTGTTGACGGCGTCGCCCACCTCGCGCAACTCGTCCCGGCAATAGCTGTCGACAGACTTTGAGACATCGCCATGAGCGAGCCGGTTCGCTCCGGCTTCGATGGATCTGAGCGAGCGCAGCACAGAGAGCAGCATGCCGGCGAACAGATAGAAAACAACGAGCAGTATGCCGCCGACGCCCGCGTAGGTCATGTTCTGGTTGTTCTGCAGCTTATGAATTCGGGCGGCCAGGATCTTGTCGAGTTCCGTCATCGAGGCGTCGAGCAAGTCATAGAGAGCGTTTTTTGCGGCCGTGGCGCGACTGAAGTATTCGGAAGGATTGAGGGTCAGATCGCCGCTTGCAAGCGCGCCAGCCTCTTTTTGCAGGAAGTGCTCGCCCGCAAGGCGCGCCTGTTCTCCCTTGGCCAACAACGCTGAAGCCACGACAGGGTTCGCCGCCGAGGCCTTGGTGAAATCCGAGTGAAGCGTCTCGAAATTCTTTTTGAAAAACCGATGCATCACGACGACTTCGGTCTTCTCTTCCGGCGTTATGGCTTGCCGCTTGAGAATAGCCGAGCCGCTTCCACGCAAGCGCCCGACATTATCGATGGCGACGGGAATGCGGAAAATCGCCGCGTCCATCAGGTAGAAGGAGTCCATATAGGAATCGAGCGTCAGATTAGACTTGTCCGAACTCGTTTCCATGTATGAAAATATGTCTTCGATCAATTTGGAGTGCTTGGCGTAACTCTCCTGTGGGCTGTAATTCTTATTGTTTTCTTTCAGATCCGCCCAATGCTTTTCGATATCATGAAAAAGGTCTGTCGTGCCCAGGACTGGCCCGGCGGTCCGATCGACGTTGCTCAGCGCTTCGAGCTTCGCATCGACAGCGCTCGTCGCCGCTGTGAGCTTCTCTTTGGCTGCGGCGTCGCCGGTAAGCGCTAGCTGGCTTGCGCCGCGATGATCCTGAATGGCTTGAAGGAGAAATCGGGTCGGGATGATCTGTTCGACGCCGAGACGCTCCGCGTGCGCGAACGCTATGTCGTCGCCGAGTTTCTCGTTCAGAAAATAGCCAAGCGCGATGATGGGCGCCAGGAACAGCACGCCGATGAGGCCGAGTTTCAGAGCAAACCGAAGCCGGCTCATGAGCTGCATGGCCGGAGCGAAAACTAGATATAGCATATGGCCCTCTTGCGCCCGCACCCTCGGGATAGGCTAAGTTATGCCTCATGCGTCTTCGGCCACTGTTGCGCCAATGCCTAAAATTGCGACGTTCGGTCGGAAGATTGTATGGCGACGTCTCTGATATATCTTTCCTTTTTTCTACCTCCTCATTCAAGCGTCGCTTTGAATCATTGTGGCGCTACGCTGATGCAGCAGCTCCTTTGTGAGGTCTGTCGTTGACCGCTGCTGAATATGAGGGGTCGCCCCAAAAGCGGTTCCGGGTTCGAAATAAAGGCTAGAAAATGTGCGCTTGCGGCGCCATGACGCCCACTCGTCGCCGAGCCCGTAAAGGTTTGCTTAAGAAGCGTCACAAGATCGGATGGCGAAGACGTTTGGGGCTTTTTTGTTACAATGATGGCGCGCCAAATCCCTTGTTCCGTCACCTTGGCCTTTCATATTCGGCGAATTGAGGAAGGAAGGTGGAACGGAGATAATGATGAAGAAAACGACTTTCCTGGCCCTTGCCATCACCTTAGGCCTGGCGATGAGCGCTGAAGGGGCTTTTGCGACCGTCGCAAATCCAGGTTTTGCGGCCGCCGCTGCGAACGCCAAACAGACAGGCGACGCCACTAAGATTGGGTGGCGCGGCGGTCCTGGTTGGCGCGGAGGCCCCGGCTGGCACGGCGGTCCCGGCTGGCGCGGAGGCTGGCGTCCGGGATATCAGTGGCGTCCAGGCTACGGGTGGGTTCCGTTCGCGGCCCTTGGCGCAGCCGCGGTGGTCGCCTCAGGCGGCTACTACTATGGTCCCCGGTACTATTACGGTCCCGGCCCATATTACGCCGGCCCCGGTCCTTATTATGGCCCCGGCCCCGATTCCGGTCCCGGCCGCTATGATGCGCCGCCGCCGCCCGCGCCTATCAAATAGCAACGAGGCAGGCGGCCCTTGCGGCTGCCTGCTGCCTTCGCTCTGTTGCGCATGCGGAGCGAATTTGCGTGAGCTTTGTTGGTAGATGCTAGCGGCGCCCCATATCTAACCTGGACGAGTCAGAGCCGCAGACACAGCCACGGAGCGAAGCACATGCAGATTGGCGTGATTGGGTTAGGCCGGATGGGCGGCAACATTTCCCGCCGGTTGATGAGAGCGGGGCATCAATGCGTGGTGTACGACGCCAATCCCGCCGCCAGCGCCGCGCTCGCTGAGGAGGGCGCCAGGGCTGCGAAGTCGCTGCCGGATTTGGTGAGAGCGCTCGAAGAGAAGCCGCGCGCTGTTTGGGTGATGCTCCCCGCCGGACAGATCACCGAAGAAACCGTCAGCCGGCTCGGCGACCTTCTCGAAGCCCAGGACATCATCATCGACGGCGGCAACACCTTTTACAAGGACGATATTCGTCGCGCAAAGGCGCTGGCCGCGAAAGGCGTCCGCTACGTCGATTGCGGCACGTCTGGCGGCGTCTGGGGACTGGAGCGCGGTTATTGCCTGATGATCGGCGGCGCCAAGGAAGCGGTCGACCGCCTCGATCCCATTTTTTCAGCGCTCGCGCCAGGTCTAGGCGAAATCCCTCGCACGCCCGGCCGGGAGAAGAGCGACGCCAGAGCCGAGCGCGGCTACATCCACGCCGGGCCGTCGGGCGCCGGTCACTTCGTCAAGATGGTGCATAACGGCATCGAATACGGGTTGATGCAGGCTTACGCTGAAGGCTTCGACATCCTGCGCAACAAGGATTCGAAAAACCTGCCCGAGGACGAGCGGTTCGACCTGAACATGGGAGATATCGCGGAGGTGTGGCGGCGCGGAAGCGTCATCTCTTCCTGGCTCCTCGATCTCGCCGCCGCCGCCCTCGCCAAGGACCCGCAGCTCAACCACTTCTCCGGCTTCGTCCAGGATTCCGGCGAAGGTCGCTGGACGATCGAAGCCGCGATGGAGGAGGGGGCGCCCGCCAATGTGCTTTCGGCCGCGCTGTTCGCCCGGTTCCGGTCGCGGCAAACCCACACCTTCGCGGATCAGATGCTCTCGGCCATGCGTTTCGGCTTTGGCGGTCATGTGGAGAGCCCAGCGCCGCTCGGCGCTCCACCGGCCCCGGCGGCGCCAATCAAAGGAGCGGAGTAGCGTTATGACTGCGATGCCTTCCATCGTCGAACTGATCGAGTGTCCTCAACGCAGAAACCCGACGCCTCCCGGACCTTGCGCCATGGTGGTTTTCGGCGCGAGCGGCGACCTGACCTCGCGGCTGCTCGTCCCGGCTCTCTATAATTTGTCGCGCACGCGACTGATCCCGGAAAACTTCGCTCTCATCGGCGTCGCCCGATCCGAGGCGACTTCGGAAAGCTGGCGCAATCATCTTTGCGAGAAGCTGAAAAGCTATGCCGGCAAATCCTCGGAGTTTAACGGCGGCCGGATCGACGAAGAGGCCTGGAGCCGCCTCGCCGATAAAATGTCCTATGTGGCAGGGGATTTGAGCAAGCCCGAACTCTACGAGAACTTGCGCGCGGCGCTTGCCGAGGCGGAAAAGGTTCACGGTACGGGAGGCAACGTCATTTTCTACCTCGCCGTCGCCGAACAGTTCTTCTGTCCGGCCGTCGAGCGCCTGCGCGAGGCTGGGCTCACCGATCAGCCCTACGGCGCCGACGACAAGCCGCGCTACTGGCGGCGCGTGGTCTTCGAGAAGCCCTTCGGCCACAGCCTGGACTCGGCGCGAGCGCTGAACGCCCGCGTGCTGCGGACGCTCAACGAAGACCAGATCTTCCGCATCGACCACTTTCTCGGCAAGGAGACGGTGCAGAACATCATGGCGCTGCGCTTCGCCAATGGCATGTTCGAACCGATCTGGAACCGCGACCGCATCGACCATGTGCAGGTGACGGTGGCGGAAACGGTTGGCGTGGAAAGCCGCGGAACCTTTTATGAGGCGACGGGCGCGCTGCGCGATATGGTGCCCAATCATGCTCTGGCGGTCGTCTCCATGGTCGCCATGGAGCCGCCCAGCGGGTTCGACCCGACCTCCATCCGATCGAAGAAGGCCGACCTCTTCGCAGCAATGCGACCCGTTCGGGCGGACCGCGTCGTGCGCGCGCAGTACGCGGCTGGTACTATGGCGGGCAATCCGGTCAAGGCCTACCGAGATGAGCCTAATGTGGCGCGCGATTCGAAAGTCGAAACCTACGTCGCCATGCAACTCGAAATCGATAATTGGCGCTGGGCCGGGGTGCCGTTTTTCATCCGCACGGGCAAGCATCTCTCGCAACGCAAGACCGAAGTCGCCATCCGGTTCAAGCAGGCGCCGTACACCCCCTTCCGCAACACGCCCGTTTTCTGCCTGCCGGACAACTGGCTGATCATATCCATCGCGCCGGACGAAGGGATCTCGCTTCAGTTCGCGGTCAAGAGGCCGGGACCAGTTGTGGACCTCGCAGGCGTGCGCATGGATTTTCGCGATAACGACTGGTTCGCCAGCGAGCCGAACGTCGGCTACGAGACGCTCATCTACGACGTGATGATGGGCGACCAGACGCTATTCATGCGGGCGGACATGGTCGAGGAGGCGTGGCGCGTCGTGCAGCCGGTTCTCGACGCCTGGGCGGACGGTCAAGGCGATATAACCACCTATGTGTCAGGCAGCGAAGGGCCGCTGGAGGCGGATGGTCTTCTCGCGCTCCAAGGAAACCGGACTTGGCGGCCGATCGAGGCGCATCCAAAGCGGCAATCGTGAGCGGCGCAGGGCTGCGGGCCATTGTGGTCATGGGCGTCGCCGGTTCCGGCAAGTCCACGGTCGCCGCTCTGCTGGCGCACATGTTGGGATACGCGTTCCAGGAGGGCGATCTCCTTCACCCGCCGGAAAACGTCGAGAAGATACGGAGCGGCTCGCCTCTCACGGACGCCGACCGCGCAGCCTGGCTCCTTCGCGTGGCGGCGACCATCGACGGCTGGCGACTCGACAACGAAGGCGGCGTGATCAGCTGTTCGGCGTTGAAGCGAAGTTACAGGGACATCATTATCGGCGAGCGCAAGGACGTGGGGCTCGTGTACCTCAAAGGAACTTTCGATTTGATCCATGCCCGGCTCGCGGCGCGGCACGAGCATTTTATGCCGGTCGCCTTGCTGGACAGCCAGTTTGCGATCCTGGAAGAGCCGGGGCCGGACGAACACCCGATCATCGTCGATATCGCCGGCGCGCCCCCCGCCATCGCGGCGGAAATCGCAAAGCGGCTTCAGCCGCTATAAACCAAGCTTGAACAAGCTTTTCCAACGGTTCCCCTCTCCAAGCGCTCGCCTGGGCAACTCAAAGTGGACGCCTCTGCAAACGGATGCGGTGGGGAGAGGGCAGCCGCAAAAGCGGCCGGTTGAGGGGGCCGTCGAAATGACGTGTCGCGCAAACGCCTTTGCCTTTTCAAAAAAATTCTGGGCGTTGCTGGCAAATTTCCGTCATTGTATTTTCGATAGAATCTAAACAGCGCGCCGGGCATGGTAGTCGAATTGGAAATGAGGCCGCGTCACGACAGGAGCTGGGGACGGTCGTTGTTCGCGGCTCCGTCTCCCGGCAGATGGGCTGTGCGGGCGGCTGGAGCTGGCGCGTTGTATTTCCTCGCGGCATCGTTCTCCATTCCGCTCTCAACCCCGGAGGGAGCCGCCCAGTTCTGGCCGGCGGCCGGGATCGCTGTCGGCCTGCTCCTCATTTACGGCCGGTCTGCGCGTTGGCCTGTCGTCGTCGGCGCGGTGGTCGCAAGCATGCTCGCGAACACGCTTGCAGGGCGCACCGGCTTCACCCCCCTTGTCTTTGCGCTCAGTAACGCGGGCGAGGCGCTTGTGGTGGTGGCGATTATCGAGCGCTGGTTCCCGGGGCCTTTTGCGCTTGACCGCTTCAGAAACGTGCTGGGCTTGTTCGGGGCCGCAGCGCTTGGCGCGGTCGCCTGGCAGGGGCCGACCGCGCTGATGCTCGAATTTTCAGGCCACACGGCGGCTCCCTTTCTCTCGGTATGGGGCCGGCTCGTCTGGGCGAACCTCACGGGCATCGTCATGATGACGCCCCTGCTGATAGGCCTTGCGGCGTCGGCGCACAAAGAACCTTCCCGGCGACAAGTCATAGAGGGCTCGGCTGTCCTCGCCTTCCATACGATGGCCTCGGCGCATGCTTTCGACCTCCTCTCCCTGGGGCTCGTGCGCTGGATGGCGGTCGCGCCCTTCACAAGCCAACTGCCTTTGCTTCTTTGGCTTTCGGTTCGCTGCGGCCCTGTTTTCGCCGCGGCCGGTTCGCTGGTGCTTGGGCTGTCCATATTGGGCTCGTTCGTGCTTGAACGCGGCCGCTTTGGCGACGCCGCGTTTACCTTGGACGAGCGGATCGCCGCAGCGGATTTCGCCATGCTCTCTTCGGCTTTCGTGGCTCTCGCGATCGCCGCTCTCGTCGCGGAGCGGAAAGATTCGGAACACGTCTTGAGCCAAAGCAGAGCAAGGCTCCGGCTGAGCCTTGAGGCGGGCAAGCTCGGCTTATGGGAAGTCGATCCGAAAACGGGGTCTTTCTACGCCACGAAAAGAGCAAGGGTCTGCTTCGGCCTGCCGGAAAACGCGTCCCTCACCCTTGAAGCCATAACCAGCGCATTGCATCCTTTCGACCGGGATATGTGGCAAGGCAAGCTTCAGCGTGCGTGCGAGGAGGGAGCGGAGCTCGATGTCGAGTGCAGAACGCAGGTTCCCGACGAGAGCGTGCGCTGGCTGCATATCACAGGTCAAACGGTCGGTCGCGGCGGACCCGATCCGCAGCTTCGCCTCGCCGGCGCCGTGCGCGATATCAGCGAACAGAAATCGATTGCGTCCATAAGAGAGAATGCGCAGCGTTTGCGCTGGTTCGTCGAACAGGCGCCAATCGCCATTGCGATGCTCGACCGCGACATGCGCTATATGGCCGTGAGCCGCCGCTGGCGTACCGATTACGGACTGGATGAGGCGCGCCTCTCCGGTCGGTCTCATTACGAAGTCTTCCCGGAAATCTCGCCCTTCTGGAAGGATGTGCACCAGCGCGCGCTTGCGGGCGAGACGCTGCGAGATGAGCGAGATCCGTTTGCGCGCGTCGATGGCAGGGTGCAGTGGCTGAGCTGGGAGGTGCGGCCCTGGCATGACGCCAGCGGCGCCGTGGGCGGCATCTTCATCGTCAGCGAAGACATCACGCCAAAGGTCAGGGCCGAGCGGGCGCTCAGTGAAAGCCGCGAAGATCTGAATCGGGCGCAGGCCGTGGCGCATACCGGGAGCTGGCGGCTCAATGTCAGGACAAATGAGCTGTCCTGGTCGGACGAGACCTTCCGCATGTTTGGCGTCCCTCCAACGCCGAACCTGACCTATGAGAGCTTCCTTCAGGTTGTCCACCCCCTCGACCGCGAACGCGTCAACAAAGCCTGGAAGGCGGCCGTTGAAGGCGCCCCCTACGATATCGAATATCGCGTCGCTCCTGGCGGCGACGTAAAGTGGATTCACGCCCGATCGGAACTCGAATTCGATTCTGCCGGAAAAGTTCTTGGTGGTTTCGGCACGGTGCAGGACATTACGGCCAAGCGGCAGGCGGAAGAGACGCTCCGCGAAAGAGAAGAGCGTCTGCGCGCCATCGTCGACACCGCCGTCGACGCAATCATTGTTATCGACGAGACGGGCTTGATACAGTCGATTAATCCCGCCGGGGAACGCCTGTTCGGCTACGCAGCGAGCGACCTCACCGGAAAGAACATCTCCATTTTGACGCCGGGGCCGCATAAGGCGCGGCATAACGCTTACATGTCGGCCTATCGCAGGACCGGCGAAGCAAAAATCATAGGCATCGGCCGCGAGACCGAGGGCCTGCGCAAGGATGGTTCGACTTTCGCTGTCGATCTCGCTGTTGTGGAATGGCAGGTTGCGGGCAAGCGCTATTTCACGGGCATCATCCGCGATATATCCGAGAGAAAGCGCCAGGAGCAGAAAGTTGCGCTTCTTCTGCGGGAGGTCAATCATAGGGCCAAGAACATGCTCGCTCTCGTGCAGGCGATCGCCTCGCAGACGGCGGTCCCGCATGGCGGCGGCGACTTCGTCGAGCGTTTCTCGGAACGACTTTCGGCGCTTGCGGCGAGCCAGGATCTGCTGGTCATGAGCGGATGGCAGGGTGTAAACGCCAGGGAGTTGGCGCGCTCGCAGCTCTCGCACTTCAAGGGGCTCATCGACGACAGGATCAAGCTCGATGGGCCATCCCTCAACCTTTCGGCGGCGGGGGCGCAGGCGCTTGGCATGGCGCTTCACGAATTGGCGACCAATGCGGGCAAATATGGAGCGCTTTCCAACGCGACGGGCACAATCGAGATCGCCTGGCGGCTTGAAAAGGCGGAGAAAGGTTCTTTGTTTACGCTGAGCTGGGTCGAGGCGGGCGGACCGCCCGTGTTGTCGCCTCCGGCCAAGTCCGGGTTCGGAACGACCGTTATCGACGCCATGCCTCGCATGGAGTTGGACGCTGAGGTCGCCCTCGTTTACCCACCGGAAGGATTAAGCTGGCGCCTTGAGTGTCCCGCTGAGAGAGTTCTGGAATTTCCACCTGATTATGAAGCCGCGCCTGAGAGAAAGCCATGAAAGCACGAGTATTGGTGGTCGAAGACAACGCGCTTGTGGCCTTTGAGCTTTGCCGGGCTCTCGAAGCGGCGGGTTTCGAGGTCGCAGGCCCCGCTCCCTCTGTGTCCCAGGCCCTCACCCTTATCAAGGAGCGCCGCTGCAACGCCGCTGTGCTCGACATCCATTTGCGGGGGGAAACGTCCGAGGCTGTCGCCCATGTGCTCTCGGCGCTCGCCATTCCGTTCATGACCATGACGGGCTATGCTCGAACCCAGCAGCCGCCCGTCTTCGAAGGGGTTCCCCATTTCACGAAGCCGGTCCCTTCATCCATGATTGTGGCCGAGCTTCGCAAAATGGCTCCCGGAGGTTCGCCGCAGCAAGCTCCGAGGCATTGACCAGCGGTAGGCTGCAAGCTCATCGTTGGCGGCAGTCCTGCGCGAGCAAGACATCTGTCCTTATACAAATGTTTCCGCTCTTGCATTGACAGGGGTGACAAGCCGGAAGCCGGCGCGTAAAGCTGCTGCGCATAGTTATCCCCGAAGAGGAGAAAAACGATGCGGGTGGGTATGCTTGGAACTTTGCTGCTACTTTTTTGCCTGACCCTGTCCGGCGGCGGCGCAATGGCGCAAGATCTGCCGTGTGAGAAGGGTTCGATGCGCGAACGCATGAAGTGCCTGTCGGAAGAACTCGCAACCCTCAAGCGCACGCCTGGGCCGCAGGGTGAAAAGGGCGAAAAAGGCGATAAGGGCGAAAAGGGCGATGTCGGAGAGAAAGGCGACAAAGGCGAAAAAGGCGAAAAAGGCGACGCCGGGGAGAAAGGCGATAAGGGCGACATAGGAGAAAAAGGGGAGAAGGGAGAAAAAGGCGACAAGGGAGATACGGGCGATAAAGGCGAGCCAGGAGCGGCGGCGCCGGCGCCTTCCGCGAGCCCGGCGACCAAGAACAAAAAGTAGCCGCCGAAGTTTCGGTGCTTCGCTTCGCCGTCCCCACAATGGCGCCGTTTGCACGGCGTTCTCGCCCTACGGGAAGGTATCCGGCTCAAACGCCTTCGACGGCGAAGTTCAACTTTTCGTGCGCAATCATTTCCTATGTAACCTTAAGCGAGAGTTGGTGTTCACCTTGAGCCTGACGTGACGAAGTTGGTGTTTGAGCATGGACGAACTTTCCGAAACGGCGTTTGCCGATGCGGCCTACTGGCAGGACGTGGAGCGCTCGTTCGCTTCGGCGACGGGGAATGCAGGTGTGGAAAGCCCCAGGCGGACACGGTCATCGATTCTCGCCAAAACCACCAAAACCAGAAAGCAGCCTGCCTCCCGCTTATGCCAGCCGGTTCTCAGCCGGTTTGACTATTCCAGCTGGCTCGATGGCGCCGTTCAAAGTCGGGCCTTCGCCGAGCGGCTCCGGCATTCGTGAGCGCATACGCCTTTTCCGCCCCCGTCCCAACGCCCACAGAAGGCGGCTCGGGCGTTTCAGATCATCCGCATGGACCGCTCCTGCCGTGCTGCTTTGGGTTGGTTTGAGCCAGACAGCAGTGAACCTCAATCTGCTCTGCGCGCGCACTTGAGCGCAGTCCGCTTTTCGCCTGGATTATTCTTTCTGCAACCTCCCGGTTTGTTGTAAAGATGCATCCATGCTTTACCGTCGCGCACCCCAACTCCTTTGCCGAATTTTTCTCATTGTCGCCTGCATGACGCCGGTTTCGCTGCAAGCGGCTGCCAACGGCGCGTTGCAGCCTTACAACGCCGCAATCGGCGAAAGCTCAATCTCCGGAGTTTCGTCCGGCGCATTCATGGCCGTGCAGTTCGGAACGGCCTGGTCTTCGGTCATCAAGGGCGTCGGCATTATAGCCGGAGGACCATATTGGTGCGCTGAAGCCTCGGGATGGGATGTCTGGAACGGCTACTCGATGCCGATATGGCGGGCGACGGGTCCCTGCATGCAAGGCCCTGCGCCGGATGTGCAGCCCTTCGTCGATAAGGCCGACGAGAACGCCGCGGCGGGCGAGATCGACCCGACCAGCAACCTCAGCCGTCAAAAAATCTATGTCTTTCACGGATTCAACGATTCCATCGTCGCGCAGTCTGTGACCGACGCCGCCGCCTTGTTCTATCGCCACTATCTGGGACAGGAAGGAGCCGGCAATGTTTTCTACCAGACCACGCTGGGAGCCGGTCACGCGCAGGTGCTGGCGCATGACGAACGCTTCGCCGCGCTCAACGGCTGTCCGCTCAATCGGAGCCCTTATATCAACGAGTGCGGCTACGATCAGGCCGGCGTCATCCTCCAGCACATTTACGGCGCGCTGAACCCACCCAATTACGGCAAGCTGTCAGGAACTTTGAAGAGCTTCTCGCAAGGCTCGTACATCGAATCCGGCGATCCCGGCGACCTGAGCATGGGAGATGCGGGCTACGTATTTGTGCCAAAAGAGTGCGAAGCCGGGCAAGGCGCCGCCTGCCGCGTGCATATCGCGCTGCACGGATGTCTTCAGGACGCGGGGGACATCGGCAAGCTTTACGTCGAGGATTCCGGCTACAACGCGTGGGCCGATACGAACCGCATCATTGTGTTGTATCCGCAAACCGTTAGCCGGCCGCTGGTGGGGCTGCCGCCGCAAAATCCGCAGGCCTGCTGGGACTGGTGGAGTTATGTCGCCCACGACGAAAGCTACGTCACGAAGTCCGGCGCGCAGATCAAGGCGCTCAAGGCGATGCTGGATGCGCTGACGGCGGGAGGGAAAGGCGGATCGGAAAGCGCAGCGGCGCCCGCCGTCATGCCCGCGAGACTCGCCGTCATCGACATCTCCGATACGGGAGCGGATCTGGCGTGGACCGCTATACCTGGCGCGGAAAGCTATTCCGTCTCGCGTGCGCAGGCTGGCGGCGAATTTGCGACCGTCGGGAAGGCGTCGGGGTTGAGTTTCGCGGATTCGGACTTAAAACCCTCGACAACCTACCGCTGGCGGGTGACGGCCGGCGAGGGCGGTGTTTCCCTGGAGGCGACCGGGACAACCAGAAGTAAGTCCAAGCCCTGCGAAAAGCCCGGCTCCTGTCCGCTCGCCAAGGCGGACGACTGAATAGGCCGCGGGTGTCATTACAAAAATATCGCAGTCAATGGGTATCGACCTGTTATCCAATAAAAACACAGGCTGCGCCGGTAATAAAAAGGTGATTCCTCGCGCTGAGATTGTATCCTTGCTGCCATCTCGGGCGGCCGCTAACATCGCATTCGTTTCGTCAAGCATTTTTAAATCAAAGCCTTGGGAGGAAATATGGGCCGGTTTGCTGACGGCGTGAGCGAAGAGTTTTGCAGGCCCTTGGACGGCCGCCGCATCCTCATCGCCGAAGACGACGCATTTCTACTCCTCGACATTGCAGACTTCCTCAGCGATGCCGGGGCAGAAATCGTAGGGCCGGCTGTGAGCGTCCAGCGGGCCGTGGCGCTCGCAAGGTCTGAACGGCTCGATGTCGGGGTGCTGGACGTAACGCTCAAAGGCGGCGACGTTTTTCCGATCGCAAAGATACTTGCGGAACAAGGCAAGGGCATCGTCTTCGTCACTGGAATGCGCGACACATCGGCGCTTCAGAGGGACTGGCCCAAAGCCAAGGTATTGACCAAACCTTCACTGCCGCAGGACCTGCTCGATGCCGCCGTCGCGGTCTGTCTGGCTGCAATCCCTAGTTGATGGCGATCGTGCGTCTTTCTCTATCTCAGATTCGGGTTGCCGCTCCGTTCTGGAAAAGCGCTGGCGCTCAAGCATGGCGGGAGCCACATGACGCCGGCGGCTCCGCCACGTCGTTCTGCGCCATGAGGAGCGACACCTAGTCGCAATAAGCTTCCGTCTTGATTTAAATGCCGTTTTGCTACCGATCAAAATTACTTCAACTGTTAGCCTCTTCACTATCAAGCTGTATGCTAGTAAAGCCGGAGCAGGTTGGCCCCCAATGTGGGGCAGGACTTCCGGCGAGGCGCGACGGCCCGGATTACGGGACGCGAATACAGGCCCGCTCGGCCGAAACGGCATATGGGACTTGGGGAGGATATAAAGTGCAATCCGATTTCACAGTATTACGCGAGAACCTCGAAGCCGCGTGCCGTGAGCGCAATATGGCTCACGACCCGCTCTGCGCCGCCGCTGTTGATCTTCACTTCGCCGGCGTGAGGGCGCTCGACATCTACCGGCTCGCCAAAATCGCCGACTCGCTTCAGGTCAGCGTGGATTGGCTCCTCGGGCGTTCAGACTGCATGGAGTTGCCGAAAGCGCAGGCGACGATGAGACAAGCGGCCGAGTAGTCTTGCGTGCTGCCGAACCTCCTCACCCGGCATCCGGCGAAGCCTGATGCTGGGCTCTCCCGCAAGGGTCTCGCAAGGGGAGGGGGGTATTTTCGTGCGTCCGCATCCGCTCGCTGACGCGGTTTCATGGAGCAGCAATCTCGCCGAGGCGAGATATCCGCATCCGCAAGCGGATGCGGTTTCGTGGAGCAGCAATCTCGCCAAGGCGAGATTGCGTGGGAGGGGGACAGGGTGAGGGGTTCCGTTAGGAAAAGCTTGTCGCCGCCCCTCACGGGATCGTACAGGGCTCAACCCGCCAGATCTCCGATGCATATTGTTGTATGGCGCGGTCGGATGAGAATTTGCCGGCGCGCGCGACGTTGATGATGGCTTTGCGGTCCCAGGCGTCGCGATCGAGATAGGCGGCGTCGACGCGCTCCTGCGTCAGGATATAGTCCCGTAAATCTGCCAGAAGCATATAATAGTCGCCGTGTTCGAGAAGCGCTGCTGTGATCGGCCGGAAAATCCCCGGCTCCATCATGCTGAAGAAGTCCCGCTCGATCATCTGCACGGCGCGGCGGATCTCGTCGTCGGCGTTATAAATGTCCCACGGATTATAGAGCGGGCGGCGCTGTTCGACCTGCTCGGCCGTCAGGCCGAAGATGAAGATGTTGTCCTTGCCGACCTCTTCGAGGATCTCCACGTTTGCGCCGTCGAGCGTGCCGATGGTGACTGCCCCGTTCAGCTGGAACTTCATATTGCCGGTGCCGGACGCCTCGGTTCCGGCGAGAGAGATTTGTTCGCTGAGGTTCGCCGCCGGGATGATTCTTTCCGCCAGCGATACGCGATAGTTGGGCAGAAACGCCACCTTCAAGTTTCCGTTCACCTGGGCGTCGCTATTGATGACGTCGGCGACCTGGTTGATGAGCTTGATCGTGAGCTTGGCCATCGCATAGCCAGGCGCGGCTTTGCCGCCGATGATGAAGGTTCTCGGAACAACGTTGAGGGCCGGGTTGCTCTTGAGCCGGTTGTAGAGAACCACGATGTAGAGCACGAGCAAGAGCTGCCGCTTGTATTCGTGGAGCCGTTTTACCTGAACATCGAACAGCGAATCGGGCGAAATGGCGACGCCAAGTATTCCCTTGATGATCTTGGCCAGCGCCTCTTTGTTATGGAGCTTCGCCGCCCGGAATTTCTCGCGGAAAGCGGCGTCATCGGCGAATTTTTCAAGACGCCGCAGGTCTTCGAGGCGCCTGATCCAGCGGTCGCCAATGGCTTCGGTGATCAGATGGGCGAGCGGCGGATTGGCTTTCAGGAGCCAGCGCCGCGGCGTGATTCCGTTCGTCTTATTGTTGAACTTGGATGGCCAATATTCGGCGAAATCCCTTAGGACCTTGTTGCGCAGAAGATTGGTGTGAAGCTGCGAGACGCCGTTGACCGAGGAGGAGCCCACAATCGCAAGGTGAGCCATGCGGGCGTGCTTCGGCTCGCCCTCTTCGATGATGCTCATGCGGCGCAGCCGGTCGGCGTCGTAAGGGTAGCGAACGGCCACTTCGCGCAAGAAACGGGAATTGATCTCGTAAATGATCTGCAGGTGGCGCGGAAGCAGCCGCTCCAGCATGGGGATGGGCCATTTCTCAAGCGCCTCGGGCAGGATCGTATGGTTGGTGTAGCCCGTTGAAGCGGTGGTGATCTTCCAGGCGTGATCCCATTCCAGGCCCTCGCGGTCCATGAGCAGACGCATCAGCTCAGGCACGACGAGCGCGGGATGAGTGTCGTTCAATTGCAGGAAAACCTTTTCCGGAAAGGCCACCCAGACGTTGCCGTCCGATTTGAACCGCCTGAGAATATCCTGGAGCGTACAGGAAACGAAGAAGTACTCCTGTTTGAGACGCAGCTCCTTGCCCGCGGATACGGAGTTGTTCGGATAGAGAACCTTGGTCAGGTTCTCGGCGAGCACCTTGTTGGCGACCGCTTCGACATATTCGCCGCGGTTGAAGTCGTCGAGGTCGAACTCCTCGGCCGCTTTCGCCGACCACAATCGCAGTGTGTTGACGGCGCCCCCGCCGAAGCCCACGACGGGAAGATCGTAAGGGATGCCGATGACGCTCTTGGTGTCGAGCCAGTGGTGCTCCGGCCCTTTCGGGCCTTGCCTCGTCTCGGTGCGGCCTTCGAAATGAACAGCGAACGAGAACTCCGGATGAGGGATCATCCAAGGATAGCGGTGCTTCAGCCATTCTTCGGGCTGTTCGACCTGATAGCCGTTATTGATGTTCTGCTTGAAGATCCCGAAATCATAGCGAAGGCCGTAGCCGACTGCGGGAAGGCTCAGCGTGGCGATCGAGTCCATGAAACAGGCTGCGAGCCGGCCGAGGCCGCCATTGCCGAGGCCCGCATCGACCTCGTATTCGCGCAAATAATCCCAATCGAGGCCCTCTTGCGCCATGGCCGCGCGGCACATGTCCTCCATTTGCAGGTTGATGACATTGTTGCCCATCATTCGCCCGATTAGAAATTCGAGCGATAAATAATAGACCCGCTTCACATTCTTCTTGTGATGCTCTTGCTGGGTGGCGATCCAGCGGTCGATCAATTGGTCGCGCACGGCCAGCGCAAGCGCGTAATACCTGTCCCGGTCGGTCGCGCTGTAGCGGTCCCTGGCGAGCGTGCGGCGCAGATGGATTTCAAAACTTTTCCTCAGACCCGGGGCCGACATTTCTTCGTCCCCGCTCGCGGCGCGCGAGGCTGTGTTGATCTCGACTACAGACATTTTGATCCTTGATTGACCGGCTTTTCGCCTTGCTTGCTTACGCGTTCACTGTCACGTCATCTGCGGCTGCTTTCTTCAGTCATGAAAAGCGGCCCTTGTCGTTAAGCTTACACTAATGTTGTTCGGATAGCACTGCGCGTTGACGTTGAGGGCATCACGCCAAGTCTTCCTTTGCGATTATCAGAAGAAGCGGGGGGAAGACCCATCGGCGTCGCAACATGTCTTTGATCCCGCTCATGCATTCGACGGACAAGGACGGCCGCGACGATATGCTGCTGTTTCGGTTTCATCGCGTTATTGAAAGTTGGGTGTAGGCCGGGCCATTGTGCTAATGTTGCAACCAAAATCTTCTGTGTAGCCTAAAGCTGTGGGGAAGGCGCGGCCTTGGGTCGCAACCCTCAGTGTAGCGCACCCACACGAAAGCCATGCTAAGGAAATGTAGCGGCAGGAAAATGGAGAACACAATGAGTGAAGCCGGACAAGTGACAGTCGAGCAGGGCCGCGATTGGGCCCGCGCGGGCTTTTCAGTTGTATTTTTTCTTCTCGTAGGCGTCGCCCTGGCGATATTTACTGTGATGGCGTTGATACAGGTCGTCTGGTTCCTTTGGAAAAGGGCTCCAAACCCCACCGTCCAGAAGTTCGCGCCTCCCTTGGCGCAGTGGGTCACGGACGCGACCCGGTACGTGCTCATGGATTCCGAAGGGAAGCCATTCCCATGGGCGCCTCTCCCGGGCGTGAAGTCGTAAGGTAGACGCATTTCGAATCCAGGCGGCTGCCCCGAGCCTCCGAGGCTCATGGGGCAGTCGCCTTCTTTTTTACAGCCGGCTCCGGCGGTTTTCGGGTTTCTGGCCTCAACAGGCCGGAGCGAAAACGGGATGTGCGGGCCGATCCTCATTGAGGCGGCGCCGCGTCGCCGTCATCGAAAACGCGCTCTTGATCGGCGCATGAGTTCACTTCCACGCATCGCCTCTGGCTCTTTAGCGTAAAATCGGCCAACATTGGCGCGATGGGCAGCATTCTGGCGCGCGTACGAGAGACCTGGAAACGGCTGCCCCAGCTTGTGCGATTTCTTCTGCTGCATGCCGCAATCGGCATCGGCGCGGGGTGGCTTTTGCTCGCCCTTTTGCTTTTCACCGATGTGAGCGGGATCGGCCATTTGATCTGGACCTCGGAGTCGCCGGCGCTCGCCATCGCGATGCTCGCCGCGGGGTTCGCCATCACGTTCGGAGGCGCCGCGGCGGCGGCGGCCGTCATGATGATGCGCTTCGAGAGCGACAAAGACGGACCGTGAGACAACGGCCGACTTGCCAACGAGGCGCTTGCAAGCGATGCTTAGGAGATGGACGAGCGCGTGAAAAAGCTCATTGAAGAGGCGCAGAAGCTTACGCCGGCGGAGCGGATCGAGTTGCTGCGCGCTCTTTCGGCAATGGTTGAAGACGATGGCTACGACAGCGACGCGGCCGCCGTCGCCGAATGCCAGCACCATTGGGACGATATCGGCGCAGAGAGCCTCGGCTATCTGTTCGGGAAGTGAGAGAGGTTTTCGCCTCGCCCTGTCCCCCGCGAACTCGTCTTGGCGAGATCGCTCCCAAAATGGTCGCATCCGCTTGCGGATACGGCGAGGGGAGGGGGAACCCACGGAAAAGCCCTCGCCACTTGCTGGAGACGGCGGCCGCGAATTGGCCGGGCGCCGGGGTGCGAATTGTTGGCTGAACCCGCAAACTTGGCTTTAAGCCATACCGATATCGCATAGGCGCCCGACAATGACATTAAGCAGCATTGAAGCGGGCTTGCGGCGGAGCTAAAACAACGCAACCGGCGCAATTTCATATCGCCGCCGCACAGGGTGCCCGCCATGTTCAAAAAAATCCTCATCGCCAACCGCGGAGAGATTGCCTGCCGTGTGATCAAGACCGCGAAGCGGATGGGCATCAAGACGGTAGCCGTCTATTCTGAGGCCGATCGCGACGCCGTGCATGTCGAGATGGCCGACGAGGCCGTTCTGATCGGGCCGCCGGCAGCCGCCAAGTCCTATCTCCTCATGGATAAGATCATCGAAGCGGCGAAACAGACAGGCGCAGAAGCCGTCCATCCCGGCTACGGGTTTCTGTCGGAGAACGTAGCCTTCGCAGAGGCGCTGAAGGCGAACGGCATCGCCTTTATTGGTCCGAACATCGAAGCGATCCGCGCCATGGGCGACAAGATCGAGAGCAAGAAGGCCGCTGCGGCCGCTCGCGTCTCGACCGTGCCCGGCTATCTCGGCGTGATCGAGAGCCCGGAGCAGGCGATCCGCATCGCGAACGACATCGGCTATCCGGTGATGATCAAGGCCAGCGCGGGCGGCGGCGGCAAGGGCATGCGCATCGCCCGTTCGTCGGATGAGGTGCGCGAAGGATTTATGACCTCGACGGCGGAGGCGAAGTCGAGCTTCGGCGACAGCCGTGTCTTCGTCGAGAAGTTCATCGAGAAGCCTCGCCACATCGAAATCCAGGTGCTCGGCGACAAATATGGCAATGTCGTTCATCTGTTCGAGCGCGAATGTTCGATCCAGCGCCGCAATCAAAAGGTGATCGAGGAGGCGCCGAGCCCGTTCCTTGATGAGGAAACCCGCGCTCGCATGGGCGAGCAGGCCGTCGCGCTCGCGAAGGCCGTGCGTTACGAGAGCGCAGGCACGGTCGAGTTCATCGTCGACCAGCAGAAGAACTTCTTCTTCCTCGAAATGAACACCCGGCTTCAGGTCGAGCATCCGGTCACGGAAATGATCACCGGCCTCGATCTCGTCGAGCTGATGATCCGGATCGCGGATGGCGAGAAGCTGCCCTTCGAGCAGGCTGAAGTTTCCTTCAAGGGCTGGGCCATCGAAACCCGCGTCTACGCCGAAGACCCGTTCCGCAACTTCCTGCCTTCGGTCGGCAGGCTCACGCGTTACCGGCCCCCGGCGGAAGGCCCCCGTTACGGCGGGATCGTGGTGCGCAACGACACCGGCGCCGAGGAAGGCGGAGAGATCTCCATCTACTACGACCCGATGATCGCGAAGCTCATCACCTACGGTCCGACGCGTGAGGCCGCGATCGACGCGCAGTCGGGCGCGCTCGACGCCTTCTACATCGACGGCATCCAGCACAACATTCCGTTCCTGTCGGCGCTCATGAAGCATCCGCGCTGGCGCAGCGGCGATCTGTCGACGGGCTTCATCGCCGAAGAGTTCGAGGGCGGTTTCCGGCACCGCCAACCGGAAGGCGAGGCCCGCGATATTATGGCCGCCGTCGCCGCCACCATCGACAACCTCAACAATATCCGCCGCCGCCATATTTCAGGCCAGCTGCCGAACGCGGTCGGGCTCAAGCTCGGCGAGATGCGTGTTTGCCGCCTCGGCGACTTCCAACAGCACCTGCGCGTGTCGGGCGAACTGAGCGACGGGGCGACCGTTTCGTTGTGCGAGCCGGACGGGACCGTCCGCCGCGAGATGATCCTGCACTCGCACTGGTGGCCGGGCGAACCGCTCTGGCATGGCAGGGTCGTCGGCGACAAGGAACTCTTCGTGCAGGTCCGGCCCGTGCTCAACGGCCACGACCTGTCCTATGCAGGCGTGCGCGCGACAGCCTACGTCTACACCGCGCGCGAAGCGCAATTCGCCGCGCTGATGCCCGAGAAGAAGGCCGCCGACACCTCGAAAAAGCTCTTGTGTCCCATGCCCGGCCTTGTCATCTCCATCGCCGTGCAGGTCGGCCAGGAGGTAAAAGCCGGCGACGCGCTTTGCATCGTCGAGGCCATGAAGATGCAAAACGTTCTCAAGGCCGACCGCGACGCGACGGTCGCGAAGCTCAAGGCTAAGCCCGGCGACAGCCTTGCCGTCGACGCCGTCATCATGGAGTTTGCATAAGGCCGGGCGGGCAGCCCGCGCCGCAGACTTGGTTATCCCGGAAAGGCGCAAAGCCTTATCTACCGTCTTCGAAGTCAAGCGGTTTCTGCAGCGGTTTCCGCATGGCTCCAAGGCTTACCGGAGCGGAGGATGGCGTTGAGCGTGACGACGAGCTTTCGCATCACGGCGGTGATGACGAGCTTGCCTGGCTTGCCTCTTTGCCGAAGCTTTTCGGCAAACAGCCGCATGACGGGGTTGTGCCGCATGGCGACGACCGCCGTCATATAGAGCGTCTTGCGGACGACGGCTCTTCCCGCCTCGATGTGGCGAGGCCCTTTGTACTTGCCGCTATCGTCGTCGATTGGCGCAAGCCCTACCAGGAAGGCGGCTGCGCCCCTGCTGAGCGTTCCCAACTCGGGCAGGTAAGCCAGGAGAGCCGCAACCGTGGCGGGACCGACGCTCTTGAGCGTTCGCATGAGCTGCGCCTTGCGCGCGAGTTCTTCGGCTGCTTCGACATGCGCTGCGATCTCGGCCTCAAGCTCAGCCAAGTCTTTGCGAAGGCTTGCGATATGGGCGTCGAGGCTTTGTTTTACGCGAGCGTGATGGGCATGCTCCAGGCGGTTTGTCTCGGCAAAGAGCATCTGCTGAACCTGGTCGCGCCGGGTTCTCAAGTCTCTGAGCGCCAAAACCTCAGGCGTTAACGGGACATAGAGGCGAAGATCGGGGGTCTTAAGCCCATAGAGAGCGATAACGCGCGCATCGATCGAGTCGTTTTTGGCGAGCAGGCCGAGATATCTGGCAAAACTACGCACGCGCGACCCATGGGCTTTGTGAACAGAGATCCCAAGTTCGACACAAACGTCAAGAACATCGCGCTCATAGCCGCCGGTCGCCTCGCAAACGACAAGCATAGGGCCAAGCCCGCCCTCGGCGTTGAGCCGTTTCTCCTCGATAAGCTCCTTGCGTATCGCCTGCGGTTTGTTTGCAGAGACACGCTGTTTATCAGCAGGCAAGGTATGTATAACCAAACTATCCTTGGCGACTTCAAACGCAACGATGTGATTGAATGCAGGCAAAGCCGGGTTCATAGTCATGATCGAGAGTCCGTGATCCTGGATTGTATGCGGCCGTTGAAGGCCCTTCTACCGTTCGGATGGACATGGAAACTCGGCGGCGCGGGCCACAGATAACGCTGGACCGTGTGAGGTCTATCCGGGATACGGCCGCGCGCCGCCCGTGAGGAGGGTGGCCACCCTCCTCACGGGCTGATGCTTTCTGATTCGTAGGCAAGAGAAAGGTCAGCCGCTCCGAGATACAATCCGGGATCGAAACAAGACGGAACGCCTCTTTTTTGCGATCCCGCAATACCGGCTCGCGCTTCGCTTGGCCGGGATGATGCTGTGCTGCGGCGCAGATTGGCGCTGTGACTTTTTTGAAAGCCCTTGGCGCGAACCGATTCGGCCCCTTGCATTGAGGCTTAGCACACGCGCCGAATCAAATTACGGTGCGCCCACCACTTTTTGCGTGCCGCCGAAGCGGGTCTCCCGCTCTGGTTGCGGCCTTAACGCTTGTGCCAACGTGCTATCGTCGCCAGTCACTAGCAGAGTTGGTTGTGCTGCGCAAACAAACGCAATTTTCTGGCTATAAAAGCTAAGAAAAGTGCAAAGTCGCAACAGTATTATTTTGATTTGCGTCGCCAAGCCCCCGTTATTCCTAACTAAGCTTGAACTTGGATGATGGGGCTTGTTAGTTTGCATACACAGAAACGATTCGGGGAATCAAAGGGCGGGAAGCGATGCATCTCTCGGCGGATGTGCGAATACTTACGCGCGAAAATAAACAGGTGCAGTCCCGCAAGTCGTGCGGATCTTTTTCCAAGCTGGTATCCTATCCAACCGCGCTCGCGGCTGCGACATTTGCTTGCGGAATGCTTGGCCAGTCTGAAACGGCCGACGCCGTTCCCTCTTTTGCGCGCCAGACGGGATATTACTGCTCGACATGTCACACGGCTCAGCCGGAACTGACGCCGTTCGGGCGACAATTCAAGCTTAACGGCTACACCCAAGGCGGCACGCGTTGCGGCGACATTAGCAAGGTCTTCGGCAACTCCATGAGCAACCCGGAATGGAGTGGCGCGAACCTCTCCATGTGGATGCTGCCGACATTCAATCATTTTGCGAAGGACCTGCCTGCCCCCCCAGATCCGGGTTTTGCAACTAACAACATCTGGGATTTCTCGGACGCGAGCATCTTCTTTAACGGGCAGGTTTACTGCAATCTCGGCATCTTCTCGCAGTTCAGCTACAGCAGCACCTCGGGGTCAGGCGGCACTCCCGGTATTTTTTGGGATAACACGGATATTCGTTACGCCGAAAAAACGAAGGTGGACGGGAATGATGTCGTTTGGGGCATCATGGGCAACAACAACCCGACGATGCAGGACGTGTGGAACACCGTTCCGGCCTGGGTTTTTCCCTGGGTTCCCCAGGATATAGCCACCGGTCCCAGCGTCGCTACCATGCTTGAGGGCGGCGCCTGGGGCGGCTGGGGCGGAAAGACCATGAGCGCCGGCGGCTATGTCTGGGTCAACAATATGTTTTACGCCGAGTTCAGCGCTTACCGCGCCTTCGATCCGAACCTTATAAAGGCTGCGGGCGGCGATCCTACCGACGGCACACCCCGGTTCGATGCGGTGGCTCCCTATTGGCGATTCGCAATCGAGAAAACCTGGAACGAGCAATCGCTTGAAGTCGGCACCTACGGCATGTATGCGGGCGTTCAGCCGACAAACGGAACTGTTTTCAATGCGGTTGGTGCCTCGCCCGGCAGCAATCTCACCTCGCTGGCTTTCGGCGGCGCGACGAATAAGTACACAGACGTCGCAGTCGATGCTCAATACCAGTATATCGGCTCGGTCCACGCCGTTACAGTGCGAGGATACTACATATGGGAGAATCAGAAGCTTGACGCAACCTATACGGCGGCCAACAACCAGGGTTACAATTTGGCCAACAACTATTCAGAGGAATTGCGCAGCTTCAACCTTTCCGCAAGCTATATTTATGATCGCCATGTCAGCTTGACGGGGGCCTATTTCAACATTCAGGGAAACCAGGATACGGCCCTGTACGCGTTCTCAGCGAACGGTAAGCCGAACACGGATGGCTTCTCCTTCGATCTGTCCTACATCCCCTATCCATACGGCGGGCCGGACCTTTGGCCCTGGCTGAACGCCAGGATCGGCGTGCTTTACACCCACTTCAACAAACTGGATGGAACGACGAGCAACGTCGACAACACCGCGGGCTATCGGGCGAAAGACGCTGACCAGACTTTCCTCTACGCGTGGATAGACTTTTAAAAAGACAAGTTTCGTTCGCTTCGTTAAGGTTACAATTCTGTATGTTGCGAGCTCCAACTCCAGAGTATGATAAAATAGCGGGTAAAAGGTTCTAAAAATTCTCGCCCGGAGAGGTAAGCCTTGGAGGCCAAAAGATGAATAGGTTTAGCGTAAGCTTGGCGCTTGGAGCTGTAGTTGCGGCGCTGTCGTTCTCGGCGACGGCGGAGGCGCGGCATCGCAATGTCGGGATGACGCCCCACGAATTCGGCGTCGAGACGAAAGCTACACAGTATTGCATGCTGTGCCACGGACAGGGCGCAAAGGGGTTTCTCGGCTTCAGGCCTGTTCCCCAACTCGCCGGGCAGCAGGCGACGTATATCCAAATACAATTGACGGCCTTCGCCGAACGCCGCCGCCAGCGCAATCTGGGCTATGTCCGCTACGAGAAGGTTCACAGCCTCACACCAGCCCAGCGGGAGGCGCTTGGCGAATATATGAGCAAGCTCACGCCGGTGACGCACAAGGCTGCCCCGGAAGATTCTGGTCGCCGCGGGGGAGAAAATCTTCCACGGAGGCGCGCCGGAGAACGACGTGCCGGCCTGCGCGGTGTGTCACGGTCCTGAAGCCAAGGGAGACGGGATTTTCCCCCGTCTGGCTGGGCAGCTCCGCCCATACCTTATGGGACAGCTGACGGGTTGGGACAAGCAGCGCGGCTTGGGGCCGGAGGGGAAGGACGACAATTCCCAGATCATGGCGCCCATCGCAAAGAGTTCTCACGCCGAAGCAGATCAAAGAAGTCACGGCGTATCTGAGTAGCCTGAAGTAATCCCGCTCGTGCATTCCGAGGCAAGTTCGCCCCCCCCGGAAGCTTGTGAAGGCTTAAGGGAACTTGCCTCGGCTAAGCCTTACGTGAGTCTGTTGTTTGCGAGTACGCCTTAGTCCCGCGGGAAGTCCTGTCAGCGACCGCAGCATGTGGTTCAGAACTTCCCTTAGGGCGCATAGTAGTCCCTTTCAGCAGAAGAACCGGATGCGAAGGCTCGGCTCATGAAACTTCTCAGGTGGAAAATCGCGATCGCGGCAGTCGTATCCTCCTCCATCTCCGCCATGGCTTGCGACGCGGATTTGGTGTGCGTTGGCGAAACGATCGCAAACAGGAACTGCGTGATGTGCCACGGGCCGTCGTTCCAGGGCTACTTCGTGGCGCCGAGGCTTGCGGGCCAACGCCCCGAATATGTGCAGAACCAGCTCAAGAACTTTGTCGCTCATTCGCGGGACAACCCCTACTCCCAGCTCTACATGTGGCGCGCGGCGACGAAGCTGCAGACGCAGTGGGGCGATGAGAACGGCATTGCCGCGGTCGCGGCCTACTTCGCCACGCTTGAGCCGAAAGCCGCCAAGGATGGGAACGAGGCGCTGGTCTCCGCCGGGGCCGAGATATTCGCGGGCGGCGAGCCGAACGATAACGTGCCGGCCTGCGCTGTGTGCCACGGCCCGAACGCGGTCGGCTCCAGGAATATCCCGCGGCTTGGCGGCCTTTCCTACAATTACATTAAGCGCAGGCTTGAGATGTGGGCGCAAGGCTATCACGCCTCCGCCAGCTACCCGATGCCCATCGTGGCGAAACATCTGTCGACGGATCAGATCGACGCGCTCGCGTCCTATCTGAGCTTCATCGACTATGGCGCCGAACACGAAGCCATGAAATAGCGTCTCGCCACTGGGAGCGCGCGTCGGGGCGACATTCGTCGCCCTCTTTTTTTGCCTTCGGTTCAGGCAGGCTTCGCGGGTGGATTGTCTCGCCGGAAACCTTTTGGCGTCTCTCGGAAGACGCCTTCTCAAGGCGTCTCAAAAAAGCCATGGCAAACAATCCAAATTGCTCTCGGAAAGGTTTGGGCGACCTTCTTGTGATATGTTCAATGTCGCTTAGAATATGAGATTGTCATGGAGTTTGGGGTGCTGCGTTATGCGTAAGAAACTGCTTTGTTACGCCGAAGGGCAGGGAGACGCTTGGGAAGCGTTCTGTCTGGACTTTGACCTGGCGGTCCAAGGCAAGTCGTTCGAAGAGGTGTACCGCTCGCTTAATGTCGCTATCCGGGATTACGTATCAGCAGCGCATGGCGAGGATAGCGCGACAGCGGAACGCCTTTTACACCGAAAGGCTCCATTCATTGAACGCTTAAAGTTTTATTGGCGCTATTTACAAGCGATAAGGAAATCGCATAACCATGGGATCACTCATGGCTTTACCCTTCCTTGCCCGGCGTGAAATTCAGGGAATTTATTTATATTCTTACATGTGAGGGGTTCGAGATGGTCCGACATGAGGGAACATCTCACCGTCGCTATAGAGGAGTTGTTGATGGGCAAGTTAGATTTGTTACTGTCGCCTGTCACTCCGAAGCGGATGATATCTTGCCCAAAACGCTCGCCTCTATGATTCGGCAATCCGGATTGCCCAAGAAGACATTTCGAAAATAACGGCGCTTTTTGCGGAAGCGCTCGCGCACAAACAGGCGTTGAGCCGCGGCTGCTGATCGCGAAGGGGCCAGCTTGGCAAGGAGAAGAAGCGACGGCGCTCGCCGCCGCTCATTGTGAGCACGCCGGGATGCGCGCGCTTACGGTTGCAGCCTGAACACAGCGCCCTGACCGCTGGCGGCGCCTCCGCCCTGGAATAGCGTTCCGTAGAGCGCGCCGTCGTGGCCCACGATGAGGCCCGCGTAAGGATGGGCCCCGCCCTTGCCGGGGATGGCGCTGAACCCATGCGCGACGCTTAGCGCCCACGGCCCTGTTTTTCCGGATGTTGGAGGCGTCAGCTTGAATACGGAGCCCCCATAGGTGGCGGCGCTCGCCCCATTCATGGTCGTCCCGTAAAGGTCTCCCTTGGCGTCGAACAGCAGCGAGCAGTACGGCAATGAGATAGAAGCGCCGGCGAAGTCGGTCAGCACGGTTTCAGTCCAGGCGCTTTTGCTGGGTAATGGCGGCGTCAGCTTGAAAACAACGCCTTGATGAGCAATCCCCCCGGTTTGCGCCGTGCCGTACAGCGCTCCCTGACTATCGAAAATCAGGCTTGCAGATGGCGCGTATCCACCTGCTGTTCCGCTGAAGCCGTGCAGCACGGTTATCGCCCACGGATTTTTGCCGGATGACGGCGTCAGCTTGAAAACAGCGCCGCTTCCGGCGCCCAGACTCGTGGTGGCGCCATACAGCGCCCCTTTATTATCGAAGATCAGGCCCGCGGTCGGCTGCGCGCCGTCAGCGCCCCCTTTGAAGTTGTACAGCACGGTCTCGGTCCATTGCCCGCCGCTCAGCGCCGGCGGCGTCAGCTTGAACACAACGCCAAATTGCAGGCCTGTGTTTCCTCCGCTCCAGGTCGTGCCGTAGAGCGCGCCTTTGGCGTCGAAGATCAGTCCTCCGCTCGGGAGAGCCCCATCCGACAGCCCGCCCTTGAACCTGTACAGCACGGTCTCGGTCCATTGCCCGCCGCTCAATGTCGGCGGCGTCAGCTTGAAGACGGTTCCGTCGCCTTGTGAATTTCCGCCATTGTATGTTTCGCCGTAAAGGGCGCCTTTTGCGTCGAAGATGAGGTTGCTCACGGGAACAGCGCCGTCGGAGCCGCCTTTGAAGCGATACAGCACGGTCTCGGTCCACTGCCCGCCGCTCACCGTCGGCGGCGTCAGTTTGAACACCGTTCCAAAGCTTGAGGACGACCCTCCGGCCGACGTCGCCCCGTAAAGCGCTCCGTGAGCGTCCGCGATCAGCGCGCCCTTAGGCCAGGCGCCGTCCAAGCCGCCTTTGAAGGTGTAAATCGTCGCTTCGCTCGCTTGCGCAGGCGCGAAGCCGGTCGCGCCGAGCGCGAACGCCAGACCGGCCAGCGAACCGATCAGCATTCGGCGCGGCTTTAGCGCCGCTCCTGGTGTGAAATGCATGGGATTCCCCTCGTCAATATGTTTGCGGAAACGCAAGCGCACAAAATAACTTACTCGCCTATATAGTCGAAGCCCGCGCGCCGAAAGCTTGGCGCAAGCTTGGCAGGCGGATGGCTGTGGAAGCGTTGCTCGCCAGCGACAGGCGGGCCTGCGGGTGTGCGGCGTCTCGCGCTCGCCACCGACCATGACTATGGCGACGGAGTTGCGATCTTCACCCGCGACGGCGACGCAGCGCGCGATTTCGCCTCGCGCGGTGCAGGTCGGCATGGTCGGAATCAACGCGCCGCTCGCCTATCACTTCGTCATTCCTACCATGGGGTAGGTCTCGCAGGCGGAGTTGGAGGCGCAGGAGGCGAATACCAGTAGTCGCACCACCAGTCGGCGATCCACCACCAGTTCAAGACCAGAAGGATGGCGAGGACGGCGATCACCGCGATGACCAAGGCCAGCCAGTTCGCGATGAACCATCCGCGCACGTTTTCAGCGTAACTCGCAAAGACTGGAGAAGCCTCGCCCGCCTCGATGCCGATCGAGCCCAGCAGGAGAAGGCCGAGGAGCGCGAGCGTGTAAATGCCGACGGGATAGCTGAGGCAAGCCCCGCAGCGCCAGCTGTCGAACCACATCAGCCAGATCAGCGTAGTGGCCACGAGAAAGGTCACGAAGGCCAATACGCCAAGGCTGAAAATAATTAAAAAGCGCAATACGAACGCCGCTAGCACGCCTCGCTCTCCCTCTTACGCCCGCAGAGTTTTATGAAAATACGCGCGGTAGCCTTAAGCTCTGATGAATTATCGGGGTTAACGAAAAATGAGCCTGCCGAGGGGTTGCGGCGGCCGTGATTCCCCGCTAGTGTGTTCTTGTTTTGTTCCTAAAGAGGGTTGCAGATGAGCGGAGAAAACGCGGAATTCGTTTTTGTGGTGCGGATGGGCGAGAACGGCTCGCCTTGGGTGGCGTTGCAGCCAAAGCACGATGGGCTCGCGACGCTGAAAGGGGAAATCGGCCTCGATCTTTATCGCGGAACGAGGGTCGAGGAAGCGAAGCAGCTTGCCCGCTTCCTGAACAGCAACATCAAGTCGGTGAGCTACCGAGGCTGATGACATGACTTGCAACCGCGCAGGTTGAAGCCTGAGGAATTCCGGAGCCTTGGCTGGCGTCCCGATCAGGGCTGTCGTCCTCGGGCTCCGGCGACGGTAGCTTGGGCGCCGGCTGATACAGACACGGCCGCATCCGATGCGCAAACATCGCGGCGTCGCTCTCCAGCTTCGTAACCGAGGCTGAGGCGACGATGATGAAAATAACCGACAGCACGAGTTTCTTGAACGGTTTCCAGATCGCGTTGTAGATCGCGGCGCCGGCGGCTGTCGCTTCCATCACCCGTTTCACTTCCTCCAAAGTGAGGTAGTCCACGAAGGTATGCTCATAGTAGCTGAGTGCTCCAATGCAGGAAACTGGCATGATAACCTCCTTGCGAGAGCGCTTAACCTTCAAAAGCCAGGGATTTTCCTTCCTTCCGATTTGTTGAAGTCAAATGCGCTTGAAATCTATATTAACAGAAATATGATGCAATGCCCGTCCGCGGACTGCTAATTAGATAAAAAATGAAGGGTTTTTTTTAAGATTTATTCATCCTCGGAGCGTTTTTTGGAAAATTTTAAAAGTTTGAAAATCTTAAAAAACTTGAGCGAACTTTCATTCGCAGGGGTGCCCACCCCCTTCAAGCGCTACGATGGGGCGAGCCCCGGCCGGGCCGCGGGCCTGAGCGCCTACTCCTCCACGCATTGTCAACAGCCCTGCGTGAAATTGGCTGATTTTTGAGGTGGTTCTGGAGAAACTTCATGTGTAAAGTGCCGATTCTCTATCAGCCTTGGCTTTTTTGCCCGGGTTGTGATGTGTAGGATGCTGCAACCTTTAGGACATGGAAGGGGATGGCTGCATCCCCTGGCGGATGCATATTATGAAAGAAAACACCCCGAGCCGCTATCGGTGCGTCAACGGTTTTTGCCCCGCAACGTTTGATCTTGAGGACGGCAAAGTCCTTATCATCGGCAAAAAGCCCTCTGCGCCGCTCTTGAACGAAATCGCCGGTCGTGTTGGCGACGACGAATATGCGATCGTGGTTGAAGCCGCGATGCTCGAAAACGTGGTTCCTAAATAATTCATTTTCTTAATAAATCGGGCAGAGCTTCACGTGCGGCGTTGAGCACCGCTCGACAAGTCGCTTGGATTGTGACAGCTTCATATTTTGTCAATCGTTCCGGAGTCGCTGGAGCGAGTTTTTGACTTAGGTCAAATGGTATAGGTTTTGTTGGACGGTGTATTGAACACCGGGGTTTTGGATGCCGGGCGCGTTAGATAAGCTTGCCGCGATAAACAGCCAATTATCCGCCCATCTTCTAGATATTCTCGAATCCATCAACGTCTACTCAAACAGTAGATCGCTATGCGATGGCGCTGCCGCCCGAGGGAGCGCATACTTTGCGGCTTTCCATCCCGAGTGCACTTGCCTCAGATTGCCGCCACTCACAGTTCGCTTCTTTCAGGATGCTGTGAAATTCAACATCCTTAGCAATGCCGACGCGCAAGAGATATCGTTCAAACTCGCGCACTGTTGCCGGACGCTTCGCCGCGAATACGACGGCGCTTTCAGCCATATTCTTAATACTGGCGTGTTCGGAGATTTTTTGTCAACTGAGTTGTCCCTGAACGACTTCTTGCGCAAGGAGTTGGTCCATGGCTGGTGTGGGGACGCGTTTGCAGCCGCGTCCGCTTGGCCCGTGATGCCGGATATCCATCTCCGAGCCGCTGGCTACCGTCCAGCGAATATAAGCCGACGCGCCATCTTGTCTCACGGATCGGGACCTTATTTCCGTTTCATGAACGCCGTTGACACCGCGGTGCTTGGCGCCTGGATCGGGTTCAGCGTGAAAGATGTCGGCCAAGCCCTCTCTTGGCTTCTAAATTCGGAAAGCGCCGATGGAGTGGACGACATTGTTCTCTGGCCCACAAGTACAACTGATCGCCTTATAATTCCCTTGTTCTCTTGCGGCTTTCAGGGAGCGGTTTTGGGCTTTTTCACCGGGCTCGATCCTCAGCAGAAAGAGTGGGTTCTCAAGACTGTACTGCACTTCGGCCAAAGCATTGCGGACAATTATGCTTTCTTGCGACGAAACGAGTGCCTGGAGATCTTGCGCAAAGGCCGTGATGCAAAGTCGGTCGCCTGCGCGTTGCTCCGCATCGTCTCTCCAGTAGAGCATCTGGTCGTTGAGGCGAGCAGCCGGTTCAGTTCCTATTCTTTGGAGCGTGAAGACGGGTATTGGGCAGGCTATCGCGAGCAGAAAGGGCATGTCGCCGCTGATCTCGGCCGCAGGCTGGCGTTCGAAGGCAAGAGCCTGCGGCTCGACCAGAGCTATATGGGCGAGCGGTTTCGCGTTTTTGTGCAGCCGATACAGGATCATTCCGCTCTTGACCCTGTTTTCACCTGGCTGAGCCTGCAGGCGCGCCTGTCTGAAGTGCTGCACGTGTCTGACCAGACGCAACACGCCTCTCCGCTCACCTTGGCCATGCTGGCGTCTCTGAAAGAGGGCTTGGAAAGCAGGACTGTGCTTCCCGGGGAAGGGGGAAAAAGCCATGGAAGCTTAGGGCGGTTGAAACGCCTTTGTATTGTTGAGCTGATTATTGAGAATTTCGAGCGCGGGCAGGTGGAGCTTACAAACCACTTTCTGAAGTCGCGGCTCGAACGCAAGCTTGGGCCGAGCGCTCCGATAAAGCTTAATGGCTATCAGATTGCCGGGCGTGCGCTCGAACGCGTGAAAAACGAATTTACGGACGATTTCCGGCGAAGCGTAAAATTCGAGGCAGTGGGGACAAATAAAGTTCGCCTGAGTTGGTCCCACACTTAGTTAGCCGGACCTGAATGGTAGGCGTGGCGATTCCGGGGGGCGAATCTCCCTTGCTGTCTGCGTGCTGGGTGCGAGTATGTCTCTCCATCGGTGTTCGACCCTAGCGCGCCGACACTCGGGCAATGGATGGGCCGCTTGCATTCAATGAATTGTGTCGATAAAGAAGCCAGATTACCTTTTCTCAGAGCCAAGCCAATGACCCAGCACACGAACACTAGCATCGAACGCCTCAAGCGTAGGCGAATTGAGCTGGATAGCCTTTCACACTATGACGGTTATGCCAAGTTCGCTGCTTTAGAAAAATCAATAAAACTATCACTGAACGAAGGTTTTAAACATCAGAAACAAGCCATGATCAGTTTATAAATGGGCTTTCTCTTACTTATCCGGACGACAAGCGAGACGTTTATGGGTTTAGGGATATCATTAGGGAGCGTCGCGACAAATGCTTATGCATCCTGGATGAAGCAATCAAGTGGCTTGAGGAGAGTTTAGAGTTCCAGGAAGCTGGCCAAGTCGTCCCGTTATCTGCTACAAAATTAGCCTCTGAAACAAGTAATAAAGTATTCTTGGTTCATGGGCATGACCATGGGACTAAAGAGAGCGTAGCTCGTTTCTTAGAACAACTTGGTCTTGATGTAATCATATTGCACGAGCAACCTAACAGCGGGAAAACTGTTATTGAAAAATTCGAAAGTTTTTCAGATGTGGGTTTCGCTGTGATATTACTGACTGCTGACGATGATGTCTCATCCGGTAACAAGAGAGCACGGCAAAATGTTATCCTTGAACTCGGATACTTCATTGGTAGCCTGGGTCGATGTAGGGTCTGTGCGCTTAAGAAGGGTGAGCTAGAAGTTCCCTCAGATATTCTTGGCGTCCTCTGGACAGACTTAGATGACAAAGGAAGTTGGCGCTTAAGCCTTGGGCAAGAGCTGCAGGCTGCGGGGTACAAAGTTGACTGGAATAAGGTAACGAGATCGAGGGCATGAATGGTGCCGCTAGCTTGTGAAACCCGTGCGGAGTTTTGCGCTGTGGGGCTTCCGTAATCACAAGGAGAAACGCGGGTTAGCCCGACTTCGCCGGTTCGCATTGATATCGCAAGCGCATGCAACCAAGGATTGAGCCCTTTGCGGCGATGTTTTCTTACCCGGCATTAACTTTCCTGAACGCAATCCTAAGCTCAAGGCTTAAGATCGGGTGGATTTGCAGATTTTGGGCTAAGTACTTGGTTACGTAGGTCCGTAGGCTCTGTTTTACGAAACAAACCCAATCTTCGTTCTCTGTTAACCAGTGGCTGGCGCATCTGGCGGCAAGTCCGACGCCGTTGGCTAATCGCGGGTTTGGGGCAAAGAGCCATCAACGAGGCGGGTCAGCCGACCACGGAAGCCTGCATTGCCTGGGCGTGGTTCAGCTCGTGGACGGCCTCGGCGATGAGCTGATTGAGCCTCGCGCTGCAGGCGCTATCCTCCACCCATCCGTTCTGGATGGTCTTGTCCGTCAGGAAAACGCCGGTTGCGAGCGTCTTCGCGCCGAAGAAGGCGAAGAGCGGCCGGAGTTGGTGTTCGATGACGAGCGCGTGGCGGTCGGTTCCGCCCGCGGCGAGCAAGGCGACAGGCGTTCCGATAAGAGCAGGGTAGTTGATGAGGTCGATGAGGTGCTTGAGAAGGCCGGTGTAGGAGCCCTTATAAACCGGCGAGCCGACAACGAGAAGGCTCGCGCTTTCGATCGCTTGCAGAGCATCCTCGACCTGGGGCGAAGCCTCCGCCCGGGAGCGGATGCCAAGGTCCGGCACGAGGTCCGCGAGATCCACGAGCCGCGCTTCCACGCCGGTCTGCGCCGCGATGCGATCCAGCACCGCTTTCACGATGGCGCGCGTCCGCGACGGCGTACACGGACTTCCCGCTAATCCAACGATTGTGAGCAAGTCTTTCCTCCCGGCGATGACGGCGGTTTATCAGACAATGCCCGCGAAGGCCAGCCTTGCCCAGGCGTTACACCGTCCCTGCGGCGCCACGAACGATGTCGCTTTACAAAAGCAACTTCATTCTTAACTGCTTGCGCAAGACCATAAGACCGTATCGTCAGCCCGGCGGGCGTATGCGCCCCCTCAGAGATAAGGCAATCCGCATGACAAAACTTGCGATCATGGCCGCAAGCGCCCTCGCACTCTTCGCCGCAAACGCCGCGCAGGCTCAAGATATTCATACGAACGATCTGACGATCTCTCATGCATGGGCCCGTCCCGCCGCCGAGGGGCAGAACGGCGCGGCCTATGTCTCCATCAAAAACGCCGGCAAAGACGCCGAGACGTTCGTTTCGGCCGCCAGCCCTGTCGCGGAGAAAACGGAGCTTCACGAGACGCGCGATGAAAACGGCGTGATGACAATGCGGGCTGTAAAAGAGGGGGTCGAGATCAAGCCCGGCGCGTCGATCGAGTTCAAGCCCGGCGGCTATCACATCATGCTGTTCGACCTCAAAAAACCGCTTGAAGTGGGCGCAGTGGTTCCGCTCACGATCACATTCGCGAAAGCGGGCGCGATCAGCGTGGACGTCAAGGTGGAGAAAACCGCGCCAGGAACCGCCGACGCCATGCCGATGGACATGCGCCACATGAAGGGCATGGATCACTCCGCACACTGACGTTCGGCGCGTCCGGCAGGGCTTTGCGCGCTTGGTCGAGCGCGAACAACCTTTGCACGATTACAAGGTTTTGCGCTACCAAGGGTGGAGATTGGGGCGTAGGGCTATTTTACAAAACAAACCCAATCTTGGGGAATTATTAATCGAGGCCGTTCGCGCCGCAGAGGCGCGCGCCGCCGTTGTCGCCCGCCGGGCGTGAGGCGCAACCGATGTCCCCCCGCACGCTGGCGCCGCTGATCCGCGGGAAGTCCGACGCGGCCGACTGTGCGCTTGCGCCGCCATGACGCCTCTTCGTTGGCAAGCCGTGAGCGTTGGGTCCAACGCCGCATCTTGCTGGTTATCTTTCATTGGAAAGATACCAAGGAGGCTTTCATGACCAATCAGGCGACGCGCAAGATGTTCTCGGCAGGCGCAGCGATGTTCGGCTTCGGCCCCAAGGCGGAAACCGCGCAAGGGACCACGCAAGGGCCGTTCACGCTTCCGCCCCTTCCCTACGCCGCCAGCAAGAACGAACCCGCAATCGACGCGCAAACGATGCAGCTGCATCACGACAAGCATCATGCGGCCTATGTGAACGCCCTCAACCAGGCCGCGGCGAGCGGCGGCGCCTGGGCAGGGAAACCTTTGCAGGATATCCTCGCCGGCCTTAACTCCGTGCCGGCAAGCGTTCGCACCGTTGTCCGCAACAATGGCGGCGGCCACGCCAATCATACCATGTTCTGGGAGATCATGGGCGGACGCGGCGGCGTGCCGAATGGCGACGTCGCCGTAGCCATCGACCGCGATCTGGGCGGCTTCTCAAACCTGCAGAATGCCTTCAACGAGGCCGGCGCGAAGATTTTTGGTTCAGGCTGGGTCTTTATCACGGTGGACCGGGCCGGCAAGCTTGCGCTCACGACGCGGCCGAATCAGGACACGCCGCTGATGGACGGCGCGCGCGTGCTCTTCGGAAACGATGTTTGGGAGCATGCCTATTACCTTAAATATCAGAACAGGCGGGCCGATTATCTGAAAGCTTGGTGGAGCGTTCTCGATTGGAACAAGGTCGGCGAGCGTTACGCCGCAGCGAAAGCCGGCGCCCTTACAATTTGAGGTAAGAATTGTGGACTGCTCGTAACTTCCACGAAAGCAGGCGGAGTGCTTAAATGTGGATTCTTGCAAGCTTGACGATGCGCGCCTCGAAGAGCGGGAACGCCATAAAACAGGCTTCAGAATGTTGCATGAGCATCAATCGAGGGCGGCGCCCACCCAAGCGCCGCCGGTCTCGGGAAGCCAAGAGGGATCGCTTTGGGCCGGCTGCTCGTAACACTTGGAACTTTGCTGGTTCTTCTGCTTGCCGCAGCCTCCGTTGCGCCGGCCCTTGTCGACTGGAAAGCCTACAGGCCGGACATCGAGCAAGCCGCCTCCGCTCTTCTCGGCCGCAAAATCAGCATCGTCGGCGATATCGATGTCGCGCTTCTGCCGGAGCCGCATTTCCACGCGAAGAAGGTGGTGGCGGAGGGCGGGTTGTCCGAGGCCGCGCAGATGACGGCGGAAGCGGTCGAACTCACTTTGTCCCTTCAGGCGGCGTTGAGCGGCCGCATCGAGGCGAGCAAGCTCAAGCTTCTCAATCCGTTTGTCATCCTCGATCTGTCGAAACTGGCGCCAAGCGGCTCCGTCCAAGGCGACGCCGCTCCGCCGTCGATTACCGCCGAAGTGTCGAAGCTCGAAATCGAAGGGGGCCGCATTTCCATTTATCCCGATGCCGGCAAACCCGGAGCGCTGACCTTGACCGATGTCAGCGGAACGCTTGCCGCCCTGCAGCGCAACGGGTATCGCTTCACGGGCCGCGTTTCACAGAACAATCAGCGCTTCGACGTGAACTTTGTGGCCTCGTCGCATGGCGGCCGCGTGAAGCTTGCGGGAAGCGCGACAGAGCCTCGGTCGAAGGCCGCGATCCAGGCCGACGGCGTGCTGAACGCCGCAGGCGCTCCTTTTTTTGAAGGAAAGCTGGCGGCGACGGCGCCTCAGGCGCTTGTGGGAGCCCCTTTCGACATCCAGGCAAAGGGAGCAGTGAAGCTCGACCGCGCAGGCCTCACCCTGTCCGATCTCGTCCTGACCCTGGATCCGGGCAATCGCCCGCAAGTTTTGACTGGGTCTGCAAGCGCATCCTTTGCGCTCGAGTTGGCCGACATCGCGCTTGAGGCCCGCTCATTGGACTTTGACGCGCTTCTGTCGGGCGGAACCTCGCAAACGCTCGCTCCTGGCGAGCCTATGGGTTGGGGCAGCTTCCGCGCCGTCGCTGAACGGGCGCTCTGGCTCTACCCCGATGTCGGGGTCCATCTTGTGCTCGCCGCCGACCAGATCCAACTCCGCGGCGAGTTCATGGAGCATGTGAAGGCCGAGGGGACGCGAATGGCTCAGAGGTGGCTGTTCGAGGACGCTGAGGCGACGCTTCCGGGCGAAACCGCGGTCAGGCTCACCGGCGCGCTCAAGAAGACCGCCGGGAAGCCGGAACTCATGGCTCGCGTGGCCCTCGACGGCAAAAACCTGAGCCGCCTCAATCGCTGGATCGCGCCCGCCGCTACACAGGCGAGAAGCGCTTCTCGGAGGGCTTTCACGGCAGGCGGTTTGTTGACGCTATCGGACGAAGTTACGGCCTTCTCGGACGTGAAAGCCAGCGTTGACGGCGCGCCCTTCACGGCAAGCCTGCGTCTCGATAAGGTGCCGGCTCGAAAGCTGAAGCTGTCGATCGCCGGCGACAGTCTCGACTTGACCGGCCTCGAAACCGGGCAAACCGGCGCAGACGCTTTGTCGAGCGAAAACGTGAAGGCGGTCTGGCAGGCGGCGCTTGCGCAGTTGGCGCCCGTTATCGGAGACGATCCCGCGAACATCGATAGGGCCGATGTCGATGTCTCCGCCGGAAGCGTTCGGACGAGCGTCATTGAAGCAAAAAACGTCATTGTCCAGGTGAAATACGATCAGGACCTGCTTAAGGTCACGAAACTCAGCGCCGAGACCGCCGATGGGCTGTCCCTGCGCGGGGAGGGCGTCGTGCCGATGCGCGGCGCTTCGGAAGGAAAGTTCGATGGCCGCCTTGAGGCCGCCTCGCCGCAGGCGGTGTTGAGGGCTGCGGCGTTGGCGGGGTACGACGCCGACATGGCCGGACGCCGCGCCGAAGAACTGGCGCCGTTGAGCCTTGCGATCAACTACAGTGCGGACGGGCAGGCGGGCGGCGGCGCCGCAAAGCTTAGCGGAAATCTCGGCGCCGCTCGTCTCGATGGACAGGTGCAACTGAAGGGCAGTCTCGCGGAATGGCGGACGGGGCGCTTCTCAGGTCAAGCGGCGCTTTCGGCCCCCGACGGCGACAAGCTCGTCGCGTTTCTGCTCCCGAAGGGGGGACAGATGGCGGCGACATCTCCCTCTCCAGGCGCGCTCACGATCCGCGCGAGCGGGACGCCCGACCGGCTCGAAACCTCCGCTACGCTCAAGGCGGCGTCATTCTCGGCGCAGTTCGATGGGACTGCTGGATTCAAGAAGACTTTCTTCTTTTCAGGCAAGGCGCAAGCCTCGAGCCCCGCGCCCGAGCAATTTCTGCCGATCCCGCTGTTGGCGCTCCTTGGCGGAGAGCGACAGGCGGGCCTGAAGGTCGAAGCGATGGTCACGCTCGAGTCCGGGCATTTCGACGCCTTCAGGCTCAAGGCGGAGTCGCCCAAGAATTCTCGTGAGCGGCCATCTCGCGATTAGCGTGGTCGATCGTTCGACCGAAATCAGCGCCGATCTAAGAGCCGACCAGCTTTCCTTGTCCCCGGTCCTCGGCTATCTCCTCGCGCCCCCGCCTTCGGATCGCGTGACGCTCGCTTTATCGAATGTGGTCCCGGCGGACTTCAAGACATCTGGAGCGACCGGCCGTTCGTCCTGAGCACGTTCCGGGATACGATAGCCAAGGTCGCGCTATTTGCGAAGACGCTGAAGTTGACCGATACGCTCGCACTCACCGATGCGCAAGTTGGGGCGACCCTCGACGAGGGGCGTTTGGCCATCCAAAAGCTCGAAGGTCGGGCATTTGGAGGGGACCTGTCGGCTTCGATGAGCCTTGATGGCGGTTCGCCCACTGTAGCGGCCTCGGCGATTGTCTCCCTTTCCAAGGCGGATTTGTCAGCCTTTCCGGTCAGCGGTTCGCCCGCGCTTATGACGGGAAAGGCGTCGCTTTCACTGCGTGCGACCGGGCAGGGACTGAGCCCGCGCGGCGTCATGTCGGCGCTTGTGGGACGAGGCTCCATCGCGCTTTCGGACGGCCAACTTGCGAAGTTTTCGCCGGCGGCCGCGCAGAAAAGCGCAGACGAACTCTCGGCGGCGGCGCATCCCCTTACGGAGGATGCGGTCAACAAAAAGGCGCTTGACGCGGTCCAGTCGGCCAATCTCAAATTCCGCCATCTCAAGATCCCCGTCACGATCCACGACGGAACGCTGGAAATCCGCCGCGCCTCGTTCCGCGGCCGGGACAGCACTGTGCGCATGGAGGCTGCTCTCGACCTTTCCAAAATGCAGGCAGACACCACCTGGCAGGCGGGCGTCAGTTCCGACAAGCGCATGAAATGGCCGCCGGTAAAAGTGCTGATATCCGGGCCGGTCAGGGAACTGGGCGCAAAGCCTCGCGTGCTTTCGGCGGAGGATTTTGTCCGCGCGGTTCTCGTTCACAAAATGGAGGGCGACATCACCCGTCTTGAAGGCCTTGGCAAGCCGCAAACCAATGCGCCCTCCTGGGCGACCAAGCAGGAGCCCGCTCCCCTGCCGAAAGCGCGCCGCAAGGGCGCCCCTCCGACGACGCAGGCGGAGATGCCGGGCGGCCTCACCGACTTCGAGAAACGGATGCGCGACGCTCTTTCCAAGAGCACGCTCGGCCGCGACTTCAATAGTACGCCCTGGGGAAAGTCTGACCTACAGGCTGCGGGCGCAGACAAGATTTCCTGCGGATCAGGGGTTCGATGACTGAAAGGCGACATCGCGCATGGCCTCACCGTAAGCCCGCCGAACCAGGAAAAGCTCATGGTTAGACAAGCTTGCCATGAGGTCTTAGCCTCTGAAAAAACTCGACTTCATCCTGAGCTTGTCGACGGATGAAGCCAAAGATTCAGCAGCCTTTTTGTGGAGTGGAACCATGACGGCGCTCGATGGATGGGGTGAGATGACGCTCGCATTGACGGCGTTTTTCGCCTCGCATGTGGCGCCCGCTCGCCCCGCCATCAGGCGGAGCCTTCGGGCGCATCTCGGAGACGTCGCTTATGGGGCCATCTATTCCCTTGTTTCGCTCGCCATTCTCGGCTGGCTGATCGTCGCCGCGCGAGATGCGCCCCACGTTCAGCTCTGGGACTTTGAGCTCTGGCAGCTCTGGATTCCGAACATCGTTATGCCGTTCGTGTGCATTCTGACCGCGTTTGGCGTTGCAGCGCCAAACCCGTTCACCATCGCCGGGCGGAATAGCGCGAGCTTCGATCCCGAGCGCCCCGGCATCGCCGGGATTACGCGCCATCCGCTGCTTTGGGCCATTACGCTTTGGGCGCTGGCGCATATGGCGCCGAACGGAGACCTCGCCCACCTGCTTTTATTCGGCCTCTTCGCTGTTTTCGGCGTCGTGGGCATGGCGGCGCTCGACGGACGAAAACGGAACCAACGGGGAACAGCGCTATGGACCGAGCGCGCTCGTAAAACATCGGCGCTTCCCTTTGCGGCGCTTTTCGAAGGGCGCGTCCGCTGGCGGGACCTAAGCCTCAACCCGCTGCGCGCCATCGCGGCGTTTGCGATTTACGTCACGCTTCTCGGGGCGCATGCGCACGTCATCGGCGTGTCGCCGTTGCCAGATGGAGATTATCCTCCATCTGGCGGCCTGACCTTCGATGCTGAGGGCGCACTCTACGGCGCCAGCGATTCTACCCGACACGGTGTTCAAGCTAACGCCGCCGGCATCTGGCAAAGGCCAGTGGACCAAAACCGTGCTGCACAGATCCACCGGCGCAGAAGGCTTCTACCCGAATGGTGGCCTGCTCATCGATAAACAAGGGGCGCTCTATGGAACGACGCAGGAGGGTACCGCATCGCAAGGCCCCACGGTTTACAAGCTAACGCCGCCAGCATCTGGCAAAGGTCCATGGACCATAACCGTGCTCCACAGCTTGGTAGACGGAAACCCGGTGGGCCTGAGCTTTGATAATCAAGGAGCGCTCTACGGAACGACGCAGGGAATGGGCACGGTTTTCAAGCTGAAACCACCGTCATCCGGCAAAGGCCCTTGGGCTGAAACCGTGCTTACCGATTTTGCAGGCGGCTGCTATCGAGACGCCATATTGTAAGCCGCTGCTTGACGCCAAGGGGAACCTCTACGGGACGACGATTAACGGGTCAAGCACCGCCACTGCTGGCGGATCCGTATTCAAGCTGACGCCTCCAGCATCCGGAACAGGGAAATGGACGCTAAGCGTCTTGCATGGGTTCAGTTCCTCCCCCGGCAAGGGCGGCCCGGTCCCCAATGCGGGCGTCATCTTCGGCCACGACGGCGCGTTATACGGAACGCTATCTTATGGGGGGAAACACGGCTAACGGCCAGGGTGCCGTGTACAGGTTGCAAATTCCATAAGCGCGGCATCGTAAGATAACAGGCGAGTTCGGTTCCAGGCGCAGCTGTCAACATTCGCCTGAAAACCGGGTTTGCCCGCTCCCGAGCCCTTGCAGAATAGCCGTTGAGCAAAACGATTGACGGAGCGATGCCTTCATTCGTTGGCGAGGCGGCGCATGACGTAAACGGGTTTCGCGATGGCTCGATTCACTTCCTTTCAGGCGGGGCGAAGCGCACGCGAACCTGTGTCAGGATCGCTTCCCTGATTTCATTGGGCTGGCTGTGGACAGCCGCCGTCATGGCCCGCAACAGGGTGCGCGTGCTGTTGAGTTGGTCCATGAGCGACAGCACCATAGCCGCCTCTTCATCGCGAAGGTCCATGTCGTAGCAGAGGTCGCATAAAAGATGAGTGCGCGCGATATCCGCGTCGTCAAACAGAAAGCCCTCATCGCCGCGATGGGGCTTCAGCCACCCCACGGCAATCCAATGTTCGAGCATTTGTGCGTTGAGGCGCGTGAAGCGCGCGACGACTTCCGTCTCGGTGATCATCATCGTTTGCCGCCTCCGTGCCTCGGATTATAAGGATGCTCGCTTTCCCAGTCTTTGATGAAAGTTTCGAGCGCGGCGTCGGGGTGCGGCGGCGTCATGACCTGCAATTCCACGAGGTGGTCGCCCTTGGGATGGCCCTGAACGCCCTTGCCGCGAAGACGCAAAACGCGCCCCGTGTTGGAATGCTTCGGCACCTTCAGGTTCACCGGCCCCGTCACGGTCTCGACCTGGATGGAGCCGCCGTTGAGGGCTTCGTTCAATGTAATCGGTGCCACAGATTTGATGTCGTCGCCGTCGCGGCGGAAGAGTGGATGGACGCCGACCATGACGGTGATGAGCGCGTCGCCCGAAGGGCCGCCGCCGACGCCCGGCAGGCCTTGCCCCTTGAGCCTGATGATCTGTTCGTCGCGAACGCCCGCCGGGATGGCGATGTCGAGCGTCTTGCCGTCCGGCATGTCGACGCGTTTCTTGCCGCCATTGACCGCTTCCAGAAAATCGATGGGAAGCGTGTAATGCACATCGCCGCCGCGCATGCGGAACTGCGCGCGGGCGCCGTCTCCGCCCTGGCCTCGCTGCCTGAACAGGTCGCCGAAGAGGTCGCCAAGGTCGCCCAGATCCTCGGCGCGCTCGTAGCGGAAACCTTGGCCCGCATCGGCATAGTCGCGATAGAATCTCCGCTCTGGCTTCGGCTGCCCTGTCTCGTCGATTTCGCCGGCGTCGAACGCGCGGCGCTTCTCGGCATCGTTCAGGAGCGTGTAAGCGGCGGAGATGTCCTTGAACCGGTCTTCGGCTTCCTTGTCGCCCGGATTGAGGTCGGGATGATGCTTTTTCGCAAGCTTTTTGTAAGCCTTGCGAATGTCTTCGTCGGTGGCGTTTTTCTCAACGCCGAGCGTCTTGTAGGGGTCAGCCATAATCGCCGTTTCGTATCAGGAAAATAGCAAAGTGTCTGCGTCCATTTAGAGAACGCTGCGTCTTCAAACAAGAGCGGGGCGGAACCGCAAAGCTCGGTTTTCCGTCCGTATGCGGTTCCTGTCGCCAAGGCCGCCATGAACCCGCCCACGGAGGCCTCCAGCGCAAAGACGCAGCCGGAGTTTGGAGGCCGGCCTATAACGCTATCGCCCAGCCCGTTGTCGGCGCGCCGATGCCCCTCTGGATGCAGCCCCCAAGCAGACCCGCCGCCAGTCTTATCCAGATGTTTCATGATGGGATGGAAATGTCCGCGGGCCCTTTACGCTTCATTTGGCGTACGAAGCGGCGCGCCTTCCAAAAATCGCAGGAGAAAGATACAAAGCGAAGCCGTCGCCAATGGTGCCTGCAGCGATCGGGCGAAGGGTGAAGCCGAGCCTGCAAAGGCGCTCAAAGAGATTTCATGATTATGCAAGAAATCGGTTTACATAATTCCTATTTTCGTGACGCTTCTGCTTTGCGCACGAAGAGCAAATTGATTCCCAGTGTTTCTTGCAATCTCGAACTGACCGCATTTTTTGCTTTATATGCAATCATTTGTTTCTTTGCAGTGTGGATAGATTTCTTATACTCTGCGGACGGCGCCTTTATTGCATTCACCATTGCTTCCGGGCATTCGTGGGAGACGCTGTTTTCGGAATTTCCCCGGCGTCTGGGTGCGCTGGGCTTAACCGGTTTGCCGGCGGCGCTCGCCCAACTTGGGGGAGCCTCCCCGTGGTGGACAGGCAAGATTTACCAGTCAAGTTTTTACGCCATTCCAATATTATCCTTGTTCGCTTTGCGCGGCGCCGTTCCAAAAGAGGAACTCGGTTCCTGGCTATTCCTGGCGATTGTTTCGCTCGCCTCGTTCGGTATGGCCACTTTCGGATTTCCCACCGAAACCTGGGTGACGGTCTCATTCCTCTGGCCGGCGCTCGCCTCGATCGCCTATCCTCAGACCAGTTGGGCGCAAAAGGGTTCCGCCGTTGCTGTCGCCTTCATTTTTTTATTTTCACATGAGGGAGCAGTCTTATTCGCGCCTGCGTTCCTTGTTGTGTTATTGAAAACTTGGCGAACTGACGGCCAGGCGTTTCGTTATTTTCTGACTTGTCTCTATCTATTGTTGGGGCTGGCGTGGATTTTCACGTTTCCGTTCTTGCCCCCACACAATCCACTGCTTGCCAGAGCTTTAGCAGACAACCAAGAGCAACTTTGGTCTTTGTATTTTTTAAATATTCCTGCTGTTGGACTTGGCCTGTCCGTTTTTGTCTTCGTTACATTGTCTGGATTTATAAAAGCGCCGGGGCGCTGGTTTTTTCGTGTGGCGATCTTAGCGATCGGGGCGTTTGAGGCTTATCGCTGCATACGGGATGGCGCGCCGCTTGACGAACGTTATATCGCGCGAACCGCCGTCGTGCTCGTGCTTCCTGCCTTTGTGTTTGCCCAGATGTTATATGGGCGTTTCAGAAGTCCAGGCCGTTGGGTGATATTATATGCTGCAATAACACAGGCCATAATGATCTTCTTTTCATTTTATAACTGGGTATCCTATAAGGATTTTCTCTTGGAAAAAGCCGCCGTTCAGTCCCACCAGATATCTTTGGAAGACTGGAAAGACTTATTATCGAAGTCGTTGCCTGGAAAGCAATCATATTATTGGGATTGGACTACCCCTTATGCCCAGATTATGCTCAATAAACCGGGCTCGAATGTTGCACTGATTATCAATAGGAACGCTTGGTATGCGCCTTTGACCTGCACTGACGCTTCTATCACGATCAAGCGTTCAACTTTGCTCTCGGCGAGCGTGGCGCACGTCTTGCTTTCCGATGTTTGCCGGAAGAACCCGATTTAGGGGGACATGGGTGAGATATGTGACACGCGCGCTGGCCGGCGCAAAAGCGCACAACGCGCTGCCAAGCATAAAATTGAAACAACGCTCAATCGAGCGACCGGCTGCGGCATGTAGCCTCAGCACCCGTCTCAAACCCTCTCCAATCAAATCCAAGGTTCGCGTCCATCCCCGTCGAGTCGGTCCCCAGGCGCTGCAAGGAGGGGGACTATGCTCCGCGTGAGACAACCGCATCAGCTTCCCGTTCAAAGGGCGCTTTCGGGCAAGTTCTGCAAAGAGGCGGTGGGGCGGCCTCAGAGGAACTCGGCCAGCACAGAGCGCAGCAACGCCATGTCCTGCGGGCGCGACAAGCGGTGTTCCCCGTCCTTGATCAGCGTCAGTCGGATATCGGCTCCGGCGATCGTATCAAGCAGGTCGAGCGAGTGACGCCACGGCACATCCGGGTCCTGGCAGCCGTGCAGGATTCGGATCGGCATAGCGAGCAGCAGCGGTTCCTCGCCCAGGATGTGCTTCTCTCCATCATCGATGAGTTTCTTCGTGATCGGATAGGGGCCGTCGCCGTAAGAGGAAGGGCGGAGGAAAACGCCGCAGCCTTCGATGGCGGCGCGCGCCTCGGGCGGCAAGCGCTTCCAAAAAAGGCGGGTCATGTTCCAGGCGGGCGCGATCAGGACCATGCCCTTCGGCAGCGCCTTGCCCTCGCTCGCCAGACGCCGCGCCAGAAGGAGCGCGATCCATGCGCCCATGCTCGACCCGACGAAAATGGCTGGGTCCTCCGGCTTGAGCGCCGCCGCGTGCACCGCAGCGGCGTCGTCGAGCCAGGCGCTGATCGTTCCGTCCTCGAATTTTCCGTCTGAACGGCCGTGGCCCGAATAGTCGAACCTGAGGCAGCCCGCCCTGGTCTCGCTTGTCCAACGCGCGAGCGCGTCGGCTTTCAGACTTCCCATCTCGGACCGAAAGCCGCAGAACCAGACGAATGCCGGCCCGTTTTGTTCGGGCTTCCGAAAGCTGTAGGCGATGGAAGTCGTCACGCCGCCGGCGCAGGGAACTTGGAGCAATTGCGATTCTTCGCTGTTCATCCTATGCTTCTTTCATGAGACCGAGCACAGAGGTCACGTTCATCCGAGAACCGTCGCTTGGCATGGCCGCACTCTTACATTCTGGCGCGCGCTGATGTTAAATCGAAACCCATGGCCGGTCATTCTGCAAGTCATCCCGGAGCTTTCCACCGGCGGCGCCGAGCGGACGACAATCGAAGTCGCTGAAGCCGTGACCCTTGGGGGCGGGTTGGCGCTTGTCGTATCCACGGGCGGCAGGCTGGAAAAGGAACTGGCGGATGTCGGGGGCGAATTGATTCGCTTCCCTTCCAGAACGAAAAATCCGGGTTTGATGCTGCTCAACGCGCTCAGGCTTTCACGTCTCATCCGCCAGCGAGGCGTCAGCATCGTGCATGCGAGGAGTCGTGCGCCGGCTTGGAGCGCGTTCGCCGCCGCTCGTAGGACGAAGCGGTGCTTCGTAACGACCTACCACGGTATTTATAATCAGAGCGGACGCCTCAAAGCTTATTATAACAGCGTGATGGCGCGGGGCGACGCGGTGATCTGCAATTCGCAGTACACCGCGCGGGTGGTGCGCGAGCGATGCCCCGAGGCGTCCCAACGCGTCGGCGTCATCTACCGGGGGCTCGACGAAGCGCGTTTCGATCCGATGTCCGTCGGGGCCGAGCGCGTGAGGGCGCTTCGGGACTCCTGGGGCGTCGGGCCGGCAGCGCGAATCGTTTTGATGCCCGCGCGCCTGACCCGCTGGAAGGGGCAGCGCGTTCTGATTGACGCAGTGGCTCTGCTCCGCACGCGCGCGCTTCATGATGACATCGTCTTCGTTCTTGTGGGCGATCACCAAGGCCGGGCGCCTTATCGAGCGGAACTCGAGAGCCTCATTGATTCGCACGGTCTTGCCGGCCGGGTCATCATCGCAGGACATTGCGACGATATGCCAGCCGCCTTCAAGGCTTCGTACCTGGCTGTGCTGCCGTCGATCGAGCCGGAGGCCTTCGGTCGGGCCGCCATCGAGGCGCAGGCCATGGGCTGTCCCGTGATCGCCTCCAATATCGGCGCTTTTCCGGAAACAGTTACGTCTGAGCCCTCGCTTCTTACGCGGGTGGCGAGCATGGCGGAAGGCGGCGTTAAAGACGCAGAGCCGCAGCCTCGGCGAAATTTGTGGCTTTTCGAACCGGGAAACCCGCAAGAATTGTGCGAATCTCTTTGCGTCGCCCTCGCCCTGCCGGCCAACGAGTTTGACGCAGTGCGGGCCCATTGCATCGAGCGCACCCGCATCGCTTTCTCGAAGCGCGCTTTGCAGCTGCAAACCTTGTCTGTTTACGACCGGCTGATCGGCACCCAACTTGCGGCGACATTTAGAAAAGCAACACAAAAGTAAACGTATTGAAGGCAAAAAGAGTGCGAAGATATTGTCTGCTGCAACATGCCGCTTGACTTGTCTATGCGTGTTTTTATCCTCATTTCATAGGCGCGCACGGGGTCAACTCGAGCGGGCCTCGTTTTCGTTAACAACCACAGGAGAAGTCAAATACGCCGTCCTATCACTCGCGCGCCCACCAAGGAGGGACCGCGCATAAACGAAGCCATTATAGCACGCGATGTTCAGCTCATCGATGAGACGGGCGAAAATCACGGCACAACAAATAAGCGCGACGCGCTTTCCAGAGCTCAGGAGGTTGGTCTCGATCTCGTGGAGATTGCTGTCAACGGGGAGGTCCCCGTCTGCAAGATCATGGATTTCGGGAAGTACAAGTTCCAGGCTCAGAAAAAGGCTGCGGAGGCGCGCAAAAAACAGAAGACCGTTGAGGTCAAGGAAATCAAGCTCCGGCCCAACATCGACACCCATGACTATGAAGTCAAAATGCGGTCGATGATGAAGTTCTTCGAGGAAGGCGATAAGGTCAAAGTAACGCTTCGCTTTCGTGGACGCGAGATGGCCCATCAGGAGCTTGGCATGCAGCTTCTCATGAAGGTGAAGGAAGAAACCGGCATCGTGGCGAAAGTGGAGCTGGAGCCGCGGCTTGAGGGCCGGCAGATGATCATGGTTCTTGCGCCCCGTTAGAGCTATCGAAGGGAATCAGGCGGCGAAAAGAAAAATTGCAGACATTTGTCGGACGCTTGAGATTGCGCCCCGTGAAAGTATTTTTCTCCCCGCCGCCTTAGAACTTTCCCCTTGATTGAAATAGTTTTTATGTGTTGCGCCTAATATTCGCCCCATATACTATCATGGTGTGCGAAGCCACATGAACTTTAACGCCAGAACCCCACAATACTGAAATGACAATCAAGGTAACAGGCAAAAACGTCGATCTCGGCGAGAGCCTTCGGTCATATGCTTTAGGTCGCGTGGACACGGCTCTCGATAAATTTTCTGGCCAGTCGCTTTCGGGCCAGATTAGCCTCGAGAAGAATCACGATGGGTTTTTTACCCATTGCGCCATCCACCTTTCATCCGGGTTGGACGTTCAAGCAACCGGCAGCGGGGCTGACGCCTATGGAAGCGTCGATTCTGCTATGGAGCGCTTGGAAAAACGGTTGCGCCGCTACAAGCGCCGGCTTAAAAGTCATGGGCAAGGTGTGGACGGCCCCGCGCAACTTTTGGAGAGTGCGGGCATTGACTATGTGATTGATGCGGAGCAAGCCGCCGACGCCGAAAGCGGAGAAGGTGCCCCGGCAGTGATTGCCGAATTGCCTGCGCGCGTGCGAGCCATGTCGGTGAGCGATGCAGTGATGCAGATGGACTTGGCCGACCAAACGTTTCTCGTGTTTCGTAATGCATCACATGGGGGAATCAACGTTGTCTACCGGCGTCCCGACGGGAATATCGGGTGGATTGATCCAAGCGGCGGTGTCGCGGGCGCCAAACCTTAACGTGCTTCGTGGATAGGGAGGACGTTTTACGCGTGGGACAAGACATGGATTTAGCGACCTCGTAACGCCGTACGGCGTCATTCCGTCCCTAAAAGCGGGCAATAAAAAGCAAGTGCTTCAGATGCTTGCGGAGCGGGCGGCGGAACTCACCGGGCTGAACAGTTTCGAGATCTTCAACACGCTCATTCAACGTGAGAGGCTGGGATCGACAGGCGTGGGCTCGGGCATCGCCATCCCACACGGAAAACTTCCCAATCTGCGTCAAACTGTTGGCGTTTTCGCGCGTCTCGACGAACCCGTCGAGTTCGACGCCATCGACGAAGAACCCGTTGACGTCATCATGCTTCTCCTCGCGCCCGAAACGGCGGGCGCCGATCATCTGAAGGCGCTTGCCCGCGTCTCCCGCCTGCTTCGGGAGCCGGGCGCCGTCGAAAAGCTTCGCGCATGCCGCGACCGCGCGGCTATGTATGCCGTGCTTACAGAAAAGGCCGCGTCTCACGCGGCCTGATACCGCCAGATTTTGCTGATTTTCAAGGCTGCCGCCCGCTCTGGCGTCGCGTTCAATCGATTTGCAGGTGTCGCCACTTCGCTCAAAATAAAAGCCGCACAAAGTGCGGCCCGTAAGGTGCAATCACCGAGGCAAGGTTAGTGAAGCGTAACTAGCTCCAATTCGCTTTCCTCGACATTTTCCAGCGCGGCGGATCGACTGTCGGTCAGAACCATCGGCGTACCATCGGCGGAAACGACAGCGTAAAGGTCAATGCCATCGGGTAGACCACCGAGTTGCGGGAAAAGCTCCGCTACATCTTTCGCCTTGAGTTGCTTGATGTAGGCAAGCTCGCCTTCGCCCCAGGCTTCGAGCTCGAAATCTTTCAGAGATTCTTCCACGGTAAGCACCTCCTCGTGCCAAATGCACACTCCGGCCCTGTCAGCTATTTCGCCTCGCAGTGGCGATATGAGGACGTGTCCGACGTGGACGTGTTGTATAGCATATATGGTGGCGACGTGGTCTTTCAAGCAATCAGCCTCGACGCAAACAAATAACCATTAACTTGGTGGAGCCAGGCGGGATCGAACCGCCGACCTCTTGAATGCCATTCAAGCGCTCTCCCAGCTGAGCTATGGCCCCCCAATCGGCAGCCCCTAAAAGGGCGCGCCGACAAGGATTGCTACTTATCCCTTTGAGCGGCGGCCCGCAAGAAAAATGCGAAGGTGCGCCCCCACTCTTGACGAGGGTGTTGCATCAACTCTCGTCATCCTTGCCGCCGCCGACGCCAAAGCCTGACACATCGGCTTCTCCTTCGTCCTCGGCTTCGAGGAAGGTTTCGTCGTCGGCGCCGGCGTCGAGCGTCTCTTCGTCGTCGGCGACGTCGCCAATATCGCCGCCCTCGATATCGGGCAGTTCCTCCTCGCGCGCCGCAACCTCATCGAGCGGCACGAATTCAAGGGCGCCCCTGCCGGCGTCGAGCACGGCGTCGTCATCGGCGTCAAGGTTGTTGCCGCCGGCGGCAATGCGAGATTGAACCGCGCCGTCCTGGTAAACGGATTGGCACATGGGGCAAATGATGGGATCGCGCATGAGATCGTAAAACTTGCCACCGCAGGATTGGCAGACGCGCTTTGTGCCGCGTGCAGCTTTTGTAGACATCGTTCTGAAGCTTCCTTAACTGTTTTGCCGTGACGCTCTGCGCCGAAATTTTTTGCATGGGATAGTCAGCAACCTCTTCGCCTGTCAAAGGCAAAGCAAGCAAAAAGCGGAAATTCTACGGCCCGGTCCTCAGGTCCGATTGACTCCGCCCCTCAACGAAGGTCTATCACGGGCCGAAGTTCGCCCGCTTTCCCATAAGAGGCCCGTTCCGCCGATGCCCGAGAGTTCAGCCCCAGCAAAGCCGCTTGTTTCAAGAAAATCGAGCGCCCTTAGCGGCGTTTTTTCGATCCCTGGCGACAAATCCATCTCGCATCGGGCGTTGATCCTCGGCGCGCTTGCGGAAGGCCGCACCGAAATAGCCGGCCTGCTCGAAGCGCAAGACATCCTTTGTACGGCGCGCGCCTTGCGGAACCTCGGGGCGCATGTCGAGAAGAACAACGACATGTGGATCGTGACCGGCAGGGGTCTTGGCGGATTGACGGGCCCTTCTCAGGACATCGACTTCGGCAATTCGGGCACGGGCGCCCGCCTCATGATGGGCGTGGTCGCGGGCCATCCTGTTCGAGCCGTATTTACGGGCGACGCCTCTTTATGCAAGAGGCCGATGGGCCGCGTGCTCGATCCCTTGAAAAGAATGGGGCTTGCGATCGAGGAGGAAGGCCGCAATACGCTGCCGTTGACGCTCATCGGCGCGTCGAACCTCGCGCCGATCGCCTACCGCCTCCCGGTTCCTTCGGCGCAGGTGAAATCGGCGGTCCTTTTGGCTGGGCTTTTCGCGTCGGGCAGGACATCGGTGATCGAAAGCGAGAAGACAAGGGATCACACCGAGAAGATGCTCGCCTATTTCGGCGGGGAGGTCTCGTCGGAACCGGATAGCGAGGGCGGCGTCCGCATTTCGGTCGAGGGGCGAAAGACATTGAAGGCGAAACCCATTGCGGTGCCCGCAGACCCGAGCTCCGCCGCGTTTCTCGTCGCCGCGGCGCTTCTCTGCCCAGGCTCGGACGTTCTCGTCAGGAATGTCCTGACCAACCCGACGCGCACCGGTTTCTATAAAACGCTGAGCGAAATGGGCGCCGACATCGCCTTCGAGAACGAGCGCGAGGCGAATGGAGAGACGGTCGCCGACCTTCGGGCGAAGACGAGCCGACTCAAAGGCGTCGATGTGCCGGCGGGGCGCGCTCCTTCCATGATCGACGAATATCCGATCCTCGCTGCGCTCGCCGCCTTCGCGGAAGGCGAGACGGTGATGAACGGGCTTGCCGAGCTTCGCGTCAAGGAGAGCGACCGTCTCGCGGCCATGGCCGCCGGGCTCTCGGCCTGCGGCGTGAACGCGGAAACCCGCGGCGATACGCTCTCTGTCGCCGGGTTGTCCGAGGTTCGCGGCGGCGCTACCATCTTCACCCACATGGACCACAGGATCGCGATGTCGTTCCTGGTTCTGGGACTTGCCGCCGAGGAGCCCGTGACTGTCGACGACGCTTCGATGATAGCGACGAGTTTTCCCGAATTTAAACAGTTGATGCAACAAGCGGGCGCAGCGATCGGTGAGCCGGACGATGCGTCTACAGATACCCGCAGGGGTTGAAGTCAATGATCATCGCCATCGATGGAACCGCGGCCGCGGGAAAAAGCACGCTCGCCAGACGCATCGCCAAGCATTACGGCCTTCCGCATCTCGACACCGGCTCGCTCTATCGAGCCGTCGCCCGCGACGTGCAGCGCGGCGGACATGCCCTTGACGATGTCGAAGCGGCGGCCGAGGCTGCAAAGCGGCTCGATCCGGCGACCCTTTCCGATCCAGGCCTGCGCCTCAAGGGCAGCGGCGAGGCGGCGTCCGTGGTTGCAGCCATCCCTCAAGTCCGAAAAGAGCTTCTCGCCTTTCAAAGAACCTATGCGAACCGGCCAAACGGCGCCGTCGTCGAAGGCCGCGACATCGGCACGGTGGTTTGTCCACAGGCCGACGCCAAGATTTTCGTGACAGCCTCTGCGGAAAGCCGCGCCAGCCGTCGGTACAAGGAGCTTTTGAGCTACGGCGTTAAAACCACCGAAGAGATCGTGCTGCGCGAGATCAAGGATCGTGACCGGCGCGACAGCGAGCGCCCGATTTCGCCATTGAAGCCCGCAAGCGACGCGCTCTTGCTCGATACTACAGAGTTAGATATAGAAAAAGCCTTCGCAGCTGCGCTCGATCTTATTGATAAAGTTGCCCGCCGCAGGTAAATCACTAGCAATCTCGCTTTTAGGCGGCTGCTGATCGACCCGGCTATCGTTCCTTCGGGAACTCCGCGGCGTCAGCGGCGGCCCTAATACGCATGAAGACGGCTCTGGACCGCAAGCGTCCGGCAGGCCGCCGGTTTCAACACTAACGCAGACTTGGGCTTCGGCCGCATCGGAGTTTTAATGATCTCAGCGCAAACAATAGAGCCAAAGGCCAGAGAGTATAATCCGACTGCCGACGACTTCGCTGCTCTTCTCGACGAATCGCTGGCCGGATCGGCGCCAAGCGAAGGCGCTGTCGTAAAGGGCAAGATCGTCGCCATCGAAAAAGACCTCGCCGTCATCGATGTCGGCCTCAAGACGGAAGGGCGCGTCCCTCTCAAAGAATTCGGTTCCTCGGTGCAAAACCCGACCCTCCATGTCGGCGACGAGGTCGAGGTTTACGTTGAGCGGATCGAGAACGCGGCCGGAGAAGCCGTCCTCAGCCGGGAAAAAGCCCGCCGCGAAGACAGCTGGACAAAGCTCGAGCAGAAGTTCAACGCCGGCGAGAAGGTCGAAGGCGTCATTTTCAATCGCGTCAAGGGCGGCTTCACGGTCGATCTCGACGGCGCCGTGGCCTTTCTGCCTGGCAGCCAGGTCGATATCCGGCCCATCAAGGATGTGACCCCGCTGATGAACGTGCCGCAGCCTTTCCAGATCCTGAAAATGGATCGCAGGCGCGGCAATATCGTCGTTTCCCGCCGCTCCGTGCTGGAAGAAACCCGCGCCGAGCAGCGCTCCGAGATCGTCGCCAAGCTCGAAGAGGGCCAGGTGGTGGACGGCATGGTGAAGAACATCACCGACTATGGCGCGTTCATCGACCTTGGCGGCATCGACGGCCTGCTCCATGTCACCGACATGGCGTGGAAGCGCGTCAACCATCCGACCGAGATCCTCAACGTGGGCGACACCGTGAAGGTGCAAATCGTCCGCATCAATCCGGAGACGCAGCGCATCAGCCTCGGCATGAAGCAGCTCGGCGCCGATCCGTGGTCGGGCATCGAGGCGAAATATCCGATCGGCGGCAAGTTCAAGGGAACGGTCACGAACATCGCGGACTACGGCGCGTTCGTGGAGTTGGAGCCCGGCGTCGAAGGCCTGATCCACGTCTCCGAGATGAGCTGGGTGAAGAAGAATGTTCACCCCGGCAAGATCGTCTCCACCAGCCAGGAGGTCGAGGTTCAGGTTCTCGAAGTGGATGCGGGCAAGCGCCGCATTTCGCTCGGCCTTAAGCAGACCCAGGACAATCCCTGGAACGCCTTCGCCGACAGCCATCCGAAAGGCTCAATCGTCGAGGGCCAGATCCGCAACATCACCGAGTTCGGGTTGTTCATCGGGCTCGATGGCGGCATCGACGGCATGGTGCATCTGTCCGACCTCGATTGGCAGCGCTCCGGCGAAGAAGCCATCAAGGAATACAACAAGGGCGACTCGGTGCGCGCAGTCGTGCTTGAGACCGATGCCGAGAAAGAGCGCATCAGCCTCGGCATCAAGCAGCTGGCGACCGATCCCTTCCAGTCCGCCGCCACCCTGAAGAAGGGTTCGACGGTCACCTGCGAGGTTGTTGAAGTGAAGGAAGCCGGCATTGAAGTGAAGATTTCCGGGACTGACGTCACGGCCTTCATTCGGCGCGCCGATCTCTCACGTGATCGCAGCGAGCAGCGTCCCGAACGTTTCTCCGCGGGCGACATGGTCGATGCGGTCGTCACCCAGATCGACAAGACCGGCCGCAAGATCGGGCTCTCGATCAAGGCCCTTGAGATCGCGGAAGAGAAAGAGGCCGTCGCCCAATTCGGCTCGACCGACAGCGGCGCGTCGCTCGGCGACATTCTCGGCGCGGCGTTGAACAAGGCGCATACCAAAGACAAAGAATAAGGCGCGTCAGCGCCTTTGCAGAGAAGGTGAGTGTGACTGGCTGGCGCGACTGAAAGCGCCAGCCCAAGTCTTTCAAGGGCGAGTGCATGACGCTGGACTCTGACATTCTCATCGATCGCCGCCGACTCAAACGGACCCTTACGATTTGGCGCGTGCTGGCCATTTTGGCGGCGGTGGCCGCGATTGCTTTCGCTTCCCTGAGAAGCGACGGCGGCGCCTCTTTCTTTGGAATAGGCCGCGATCACATTGCGCGCTTCACGGTGAGCGGCTTCATCGGCGACAGCCGACAACGCCATGAACTGCTGGAGAAGCTTGCGAAGAACGATCACGTGAAAGCCGTCATCGTCGCGGTGGACAGCCCTGGCGGCACCACGACGGGAGGCGAGGCGCTTTACGAAGACCTCCGTATGCTATCGAAGGCCAAACCGGTGGCCGCCGTTTTCGGAACCGTGGCAGCGTCGGCGGCCTACCTTTGCGGGATCGGAACCGATTACATCGTCGCGCGCGGCAACACCATCACCGGCTCGGTCGGCGTGATCTTCCAATGGGCGGACGTTTCGGAGCTCCTCAACAAGATCGGCGTAAAGATCGATGAGGTGAGGAGCGGCCCATTAAAGGCGGTGCCGTCTCCCTTCTCCCCGCCGGATGAGGCCTCGCGACAATTGACCGATGAACTTGTCAAGGATTCTCAGAGATGGTTCCTTGACTTGGTCGCCGAGCGCCGCAAGGCTGCGGCATCCTCGATGGACGACATCAAGAGCGGCCGGATATACACTGGAAGAGAAGCCCTCAAGATCGGTCTCATCGATGCGATCGGGGACGAACAGACGGCTATCAAATGGTTCAATGACACGCGAAACGTAGCCGCCGGCTTGAAGGTCAAGGATTGGAAGCAGCAAAGTTCCGTTTCCGGCCTTTTTCAGTCCTCTGTGGCGGGTCTCGCGGCAAAGCTGGGGCTCGGCTCGTTCATTGGCGCCAGCGTGCTGGAAGGGATTGGAATCGTTGAATGACCGCCCGCTTGACGGCCTATTCTCACTTTGGCACCCTCAATGAAGAATGCGAGACAAAGCAATGATAAAATCCGAACTCATTGAGAAGCTTGCGATTGTTAATCCTCACTTGATGCACAAAGACGTAGAGAAGATTGTGAATGTGATCTTCGATGAGATTTCAGGCGCTCTCGCTCGCGGAGACCGGGTTGAACTGCGGGGTTTTGGCGCATTCTCCATAAAGCATCGGCCCGCCAGAGTTGGCCGGAACCCGCGCACAGGCGATCAGGTTGAGGTCCCGGAGAAATATGTGCCTTACTTTAAGACAGGCAAGGAATTGCGTATTCGGCTCAATCCGCCCGAGGCCCCAGTAGAGAAGCCGAAAGGCCGAAAAAAAGCAGCGAAAAAAGTATCCTAAACCTCTTAGCGGCGAGCTTACGCCGAGGCGCCCATGAAACGTTTCTTCAGTGTCCTTATTCTTTTCATCGTCGGCTGCCTGTTGGTCGCCTTCGGGATAGCGAATCGTCATCCCGTGACCTTCGTCGCCGATCCATTCATTGACGAAAAGATGGCGCTGTCGTTCCAGGCGCCGCTTTCCTTGTTCCTCTTCGTCGCCTTATTCGCCGGCGTTATCGTGGGATGGCTGACAGCTTGGTTCGGGCAGGGCCATTGGCGGAAGAAGGCGCGCGACACTCACAAGGAAGCAACGATTTGGAAGCGCGAAGCCGAGAACCTGAAGCGCGGACTTGAAGCGGCCGTTCCCAAAGGCGTCGCCGCGCTGCCCGCCCGACGGCCGCTCCGTTCTTATTTCTAGCGCTGTCCCGCCGAGGAACTGATGGCGCTCTGCTCGCCATCGGAACATCATGACCATTCTCGTGAAAATTTGCGGCATCTCCACAGAGGAGGCCTTGGACGCCGCCATCGAGGCGGGCGCCGACTATGCCGGTTTCGTTTTTTTTGAGCGCAGTCCCCGGAACGTGACGGCAAGCCGCGCGGCTGCTCTGGTCAGGCGCGCTGAAGGGCGCATCAAGACGGTGGCTTTGACGGTGAACGCGGGGGCTGACGCAATAAAGGCGATCGCCGGCGACGTGTGTCCCGACTTTTTTCAGCTGCATGGAAACGAGAACGTCGAGCGCATCGCGGCGATCCGGACGCTGACCTCCACAAAGATCATCAAGGCGATCAAGGTTGGAAGCCCCTGCGATATCGAGGGCGCCCGCTTCTACGAAGACGCGGCGGACCTCTTGCTTTTTGATGCGCAGGCGGTTTCTGCTCCAGACGCGCTTCCGGGCGGAAATGGCTTGTCTTTCAACTGGCGCTGGCTGTCGGGGGCGCGGCGTCTGCGCGATTACCTGCTTGCAGGCGGACTTGACGCAAAAAATGTGCTCGCCGCGCTGCAAGAGAGCGGCGCGCCGGCAGTCGACGTATCTTCTGGCGTTGAGACTTCCCCCGGAGTAAAAGACCCCGCGCTTATCCGCCAATTCATAAGAACCGCAAAGTCGTTCGAGCGGGCCGCCGGCCCCGTCTCGCAGGATGCGGAATAAGGAAAATCCCATGGCCCCAGTGTCTGAAGCCCGTGCCGCTGAAACGGCCTTGCACTTGAACAGCTATCGGACCGGCCCCGATGAGAAGGGGCATTTCGGCCTTTACGGCGGGCGGTTTGTGGCCGAAACGCTGATGCCGCTGATCCTCGATCTTGAGGCGGCCTACACCGCGGCCAAGAGCGATGCGGCGTTCCATGCCGAACTTGCCGATTTGAACGCCCACTATTCAGGCCGGCCGAGCCCGCTCTATTTCGCGGAAAGGCTGACAAGCCATTTTGGCGGCGCCAAGATCTACTTCAAGCGCGACGAACTCAATCACACCGGATCGCACAAGATCAACAACTGCCTCGGGCAGATCCTGCTTGCGAAGCGCATGGGCAAGACGCGCATCATCGCGGAGACGGGCGCCGGCCAGCACGGCGTCGCGGTGGCGACCGTCGCCGCCCGCTTCGGCCTGCCTTGCGTGGTTTTCATGGGCAAGACGGACATCGAGCGCCAGAAGCCGAATGTGTTTCGCATGCGCCTCCTCGGCGCCGAAGTGCGGCCCGTGGTTGCGGGCACAGGCACGCTGAAAGACGCCATGAACGAGGCGCTGCGCGACTGGGTCTCCAATGTCGAGGACACGTTCTACATTATCGGGACGGTCGCTGGGCCGCATCCCTATCCCGCCATGGTGCGCGATTTCCAGGCCGTGATCGGCCAGGAAGTGCGCGAGCAGATGAAGGTGGCCGAGGGGAGGCTACCCGACACGCTGGTGGCGGCCATCGGCGGCGGCTCGAACGCCATGGGCCTGTTCCATCCCTTCCTCGACGACCGCTCGGTGACGATGCATGGCGTGGAGGCGGCGGGCCGGGGCCTTGGTGAGCCGAATGGGCACTGCGCGTCCTTGAACGGCGGCAAGCCCGGCGTCCTTCATGGCAACCGCACCTATCTCCTGCAAGACGACGATGGCCAAATCCTCGACGGCCATTCGATTTCCGCAGGTCTCGACTATCCCGGCATCGGCCCCGAGCACTCCTGGCTGCGCGATACGGGGCGCGTGACCTATGTGTCGGCGACCGATCGCGAGGCGCTCGACGCCTTCCAGCTCTGCACGCGTCTCGAAGGCATCATCCCGGCGCTTGAGCCCGCGCACGCGCTCGCCCATGTGACAAAAATCGCGCCTGCCTTGCCCTCAAGCCATCTCCTCGTTATGAACATGTGCGGACGCGGCGATAAGGACATTTTCGCGGTGGCCGGCCATCTGGGCATGGAGATCTGAGCAGGCTCGTGGGGCTGACCAATGATCTTGCTTGCTCTTAATTTCGTCATTCCCGGCCAAGTGAGCGCAAGCCGGGATCGCAAAAAAGCAGGCGCTTCAATTTTGACGATCCCGGATAAGGCTTCGCCTTTCCGGTATGACGGAAACGGCGATCCGTTGGCGCGTCCGAGAAAGTCTGCGTAGGCGGATCTCACGCGCGGCCCGGAAAGTTCGAGGGACATCATGCAAAGACTGGCGAGTGCGTTTGAGGCCTTGTCACGCTCAAACAAGAAGGCGCTCATCTCCTTCATCACGGCGGGCGATCCGGACTACGCGACCTCGCTTGAAATCCTGAAGGGCCTGCCGAAGGCCGGCGCCAACGTCATCGAGCTTGGCATGCCGTTCTCCGATCCGATGGCGGACGGTCCCGCGATCCAGAAGGCGTCGCAGCGCGCCTTGCGCGGCGGGCAGACGCTTCGGAAAACCCTTGAGATGGTTCGAAGCTTCCGCAAGACGGATGCGGCGACGCCCATCGTCCTCATGGGATATTACAACCCGATCTACGTCTACCCCGTGGAGCGATTTCTCGCCGAAGCCGCGGAAGCGGGCGTGGACGGTCTCATCGTTGTCGACGTGCCGCCAGAGGCCGATGACGAGCTTTGCATTCCGGCATTGAAGGCGGGGCTGAATTTCATCCGGCTGACGGCGCCGACAACGAACGACAAGCGTCTCGGCAGCGTGCTCACGAACGCCAGCGGCTTCGTCTATTACGTTTCCATCGCCGGCGTGACCGGCACGCGCGCGCCGGATCTCGACGCGGTCGCGCAAAACGTCGCGCGCATCAAGGCCCGCACGCCGCTGCCTGTCGCCGTCGGCTTTGGAGTCCGCACGCCGGAACAGGCGCGCACAATCGCAAGCGTGGCCGATGGCGTGGTTGTCGGCTCAGCGCTCGTCGATGCGCTTTCACAAAGCCTTGACGAGAACGAGCGTCCGACCGACTTAACCGTAAGGGCAGTTTTGGGGCTCGTCGAACAACTCTCCGCGGGCATGAGAGCTTAGGTCAAACAGGGCCTGTTCCGAGGCAAAAAAGGCGTTCGCGACGTGAACTGGATCAATAGCGTTGTTCGGCCGAAGATCAGCGGTCTGTGGCAGAAGCGGGAGATGCCTGGCGACCTTTGGGTCAAGTGCCCAGAGACCGGACAAATGGTCTTCCACAAAGACCTCGAAGCCAATCAGTTCGTGATTCCCGGCTCGGGCCACCACATGCGCATGGGGGCCGGAGCCCGGTTGAAGTCGCTCTTCGATGGCGGGAAGTTCGAGACGATTCCGTCGCCGGAAGTTCCGGCGGATCCTCTGAAGTTTCGCGACGAAAAGCGCTACTCGGATCGGATCAAGGAAGCTCGCTCCAAAACCGGCATGCAGGACGCCCTCCTGACCGGGGTAGGCGCCCTTGACGGCCTTTCAGTCGTGGCGGCCGTGCAGGATTTCGCCTTCATGGGGGGATCGCTCGGCATGGCCGCAGGCGAAGCGATCATCACCGGCATGCTGAAAGCGGTCGAACTGAAGACGCCCTATATCCTGTTTGTCTCCTCGGGCGGCGCGCGCATGCAGGAGGGCATCCTGTCCCTCATGCAGATGCCACGCACCACGGTCGCCGTCCAGCGCCTGCGCGACGCCAAGCTTCCCTACATCGTCGTTCTGACCAATCCCACAACGGGCGGCGTGACAGCGTCGTACGCCATGCTCGGCGACATCCACATCGCCGAGCCCGGCGCGCTGATCGGTTTCGCTGGCCCTCGCGTCATCGAGCAGACGATCCGCGAGAAGCTCCCCGATGGCTTTCAGCGCTCGGAATATTTGCTAGAGCACGGCATGATCGACATGGTGGCGCACCGCCACGAGCTGCGGGATACGCTGAGCCGGCTGTGCCGCCTTCTGCGCGCGGAGCGCGGGCGCCACGCGGGGATGAACAATGTGAAACAGAAGCATGTCTCAGCTGCGTCGGACGGTTCGTCCGAAATCAGAGCGCCCGCGACGGCTGAACAAGTCGCCGCCGCGGGGGGCAAGAGCAAACCCGAGCAAATTGTCGAGGAGGGGGCGTCCGCGCCCGCCAATCCATCCTGATAAGCCCCGCGACATCTTCCGCTCGCGTAGGACGCTTCAACATCGGACAAAGCCTTGCAACCTCAGAAGACTGACAACCTGCTCGCGCGTTTTGAAACGCTGCATCCGAAAAGCATCGATCTCTCGCTCGGACGCGTGCAACGTCTTCTTGCCGCGCTCGGAAATCCGGAGCGCCGCATGCCGCCGGTCGTCCACGTCGCAGGAACGAACGGAAAAGGTTCGGTCGTCGCGTTTTTGAAGGCGATTCTCGAAGCCGCGGGCTATCGGGCACATGCCTTTATTTCGCCTCACTTGCGAAAATTTCACGAACGGATCATGCTGGCGGGGCAGGGCGGCGCCCGAGCCATCGGCGAGCGGCATCTCGCCGATATTCTAAGCCGCGCCGAAACCGCCAATCGCGGACAGCCGATCACCTTATTCGAGATCACCACCGCAGCGGCTTTCGTCGCCTTTGCCGAGAACCCGGCCGACATTGTGCTTCTCGAAACCGGGCTTGGCGGAAAACTCGACGCCACGAATGTGATCGAGGAGCCTCTCGCCACCATCCTGACCCCAATCTCGCTCGATCACTGCTCCTTTCTCGGCAATACGATCGAGGCTATCGCAGGTGAGAAGGCCGGCATCCTGAAGAGCGGACGGCCCGCCATCGTGTCGCGGCAAAGCGAAAAAGCGTTCGGCGTGATCGAAGGGCGCGCCAAAGCGTTGTCGTCACCCTTGCATGTTGGTGGACAGGCATGGGATGTTTTCGAGCAGCATGGCAGGCTGATCTTCCAGGACGAGGATTGTCTTCTCGATCTGCCTTCGCCCCGGCTTTTCGGGCGCCATCAGTTCGAAAACGCCGGCACAGCCATCGCCGCCGCGCGATCGCTCGAAGGTTTTTGCGTCTCGGAGGAGGCGATCGGCAAGGGCGTCACGTCGGCCGTCTGGCCTGCCCGGCTTGAACTCCTGTCTCCGGGCAAGCTTCATGACCTCGCGCCGCAAGGCTCGGAGATCTGGGTCGATGGCGGACACAATCCGGCGGCCGGAGAAGTCGTGGCGCGGGCGCTGGCCGATATCGAGGAGCGCGTTTCAAGCCCGATCCATCTGATTGTCGGGATGCTTTCTACGAAGGATGCGGGCGGCTTTCTGCGGCATTTCCAAGGGCTTACCGAACTCGCCGCCACCGTGGAGATTCCAGGTCAGAAGGCGGCCTATAAAGCCGACGAGCTGGCGGACATCGCCAATCGCGAGGGGCTCGACGCCGATCCTGCGGTGAGCCTTGAGGCGGCTTTTGCGAGAAGCCGACGCCGAGCGAAGGGGCCGGTGCGGATCATGGTCACCGGCTCGCTCTATCTCGCCGGTCAGGTTCTCGAAGCCCATGAGCACGGCTTTGGCGGGCGCTGTTGATCCGTTGCTGTGGCGAACAGCGCTTTTCCAGAAGGGAGTGGGGGATTGACGATGGCAATTTTGCTTTGGCTGGCCATGCTCGGCTTGCTGGCGACGTTCGGGGCGTCGCTGCGGCCCGGCCCTTTTTGACCGGGCCGGTATCATGACGCGTCTTAAATTCGGGCGAAAGGAATCCCAGCGTTCGCATGCAGGCGCGCAGCGCGGCGGCGAGGCGCAGCGATCGAGGCTCACGGCCCTCCCGCCCGAGCAGGTTCTCTTCGGGCTGCACGCCGTGGAAGCCGCCTTGTCCAATCCGAAGCGGATCATCCTCCACGCCTATCTGACCGACAACGCCGCCGCCAGGCTTGCGCCGCTGATAGCCAAGCGGAATGTTCCGGTCACCGCAACGCTTCCCCCCGATCTCGACGGTCTTGCTGGCGGAGGGGCCGTGCATCAAGGCGCAGTTCTTCACGTGGAGCCGCTGGCCCAGCCAAGCCTTGAGGAGTTCCTTGATAAGCTGGGCGAAGATGGCCCGGCGGCAATCGCCATGCTCGATCAGGTCACCGACCCGCATAATGTCGGAGCCGTGCTGCGCTCCGCCGCCGCTTTCGGCGTCGCCGCCGTGATCGTACAGGACCGGCACAGCCCGCCTCTTTCGGGAACGCTCGCGAAGGCCGCCTCGGGGGCGCTCGACCATGTGCCGATCATTTCGACGGTCAACCTCTCGCGCGCTCTGGAGCGGCTGAAGGAGCACGGCTTTCAGTGCATCGGCTTCGATTCAGAAGGGGCGGACCGCTTCGAGCGATCCGCCTCGGCGACACCCCGCGCCGTATTCGTTTTCGGGGCCGAGGATAAAGGCTTGCGCCGTCTCGTCCGCGAAGGATGCGACGCTGTTTACGCCCTCTCGGCGCCGGGTCCGATCAAGAGCCTGAACATCTCCAATGCCGCCGCCATCGTGTTTTACGAGGCGGCTCGTCCGCCCCGCGGGAAGTCTTGATCCATTTGCTGCGGGCGTGGACCGGACTTGGCGCGGAGACTCGCAACTCTTCGAGTGTCGTACCGGTTCGCTTGAGCGCCAACTCGTCTCGGGCTGGCCGCTGAAAAAGCGTGAACTGCTGCCCCATCCTTCGACAAGCTCAGGAGAGGTCGAGTGATTTTAATAGCTTGAGTTTCATGGTGGGCGTGTCGTGGTTCGGCAAGCTCGCCATGAGGCCATGGGCGGCATCGTTTTTCAGCATTCTGCTGGACGTAAAAATGCTAGAGCAGCTTGTCCGCGTTCAGATTAACGCGGCTTCTCCAAGGGCCATCGGATCAGCGCCAGCTGTGGGACGCATCGTTGCGTTTCGGGGTTTCCGGAACCCGGCCAAGCAGCCAGTCGAGGCTTACGTCGAGCGCGTCGGCCACATAGCACAGGCGATAAAGGGGAAGATGGATTGCCGTTATGTGGAGATCGCGACCGGCGTCTGCGGGAAGCCCTGCTCGCTCTGCGACTTCTCGCGGCGACATTCTCTTGGCTCTGCACGCATAGTCAAATCGGGACGGAAACAGAGACAAATCCGACATGAGTTACGCCACTCGCTCTAAGCGCATGCATACGACGCTATTCTACACTCAGGCACTTGTAACCGAAGGTTGCCCCCAGTGGTAGTCGAAATGCGTACCCGGAGGAATGTCGCATTGAACCTGTTGCTGTAACCGCACATAACCTCGGCTCGGTTAAAGGTCCTATTAACATTAACGCTCGAAGACGGGGGCGGGACTTCTCGCGATTGCCGCTGCGCTCTCACTCATAACAGAAGACGCCCTTGCGCTGCGGGATAGGTGAGGACGCCATCCTGCCCGGCAATGGCGGCTTCTGTGAGCCGGGCGGGCTCCAGCGCGCCGTCTCCCATAATGTGGATCACCGTTTTCGCCGGCCGTGAGAAGGTAGTCGGCGATGATCTGGCGATGGCAGCGCCGCCATTCCGCCTCGGCGCACATGATGGAGCAGGCATGCGCCTCGCCAAGACTGCGAAGCTGATCGAGGCCGGCCTTGAAGGGCGGCGTGGCTGTGTAATCGGCGTAGTTGCGGAACGCCTCGTTCTCCCAGTAACCGTTCGGAGATGGGCCTTGGTCTTCGCGCCTGCTCCGGAGTCCTCCCAGCTCGGGGATGCGCTTGTAGCGAATGCCGACGCCTTGCAACGCGGGCTCAAGGACGTCGGCGTTGAATTGCGGGTTGTGGCGCGACTTGGGGATCGTGCGCACATCGATGATCATCCCCACGCCGGCTTCCTTGAGAAGCCCGATGAATGCGTCCAAGGGCCGGTTCGAATGACCGATCGTGTAGAGCTTGGCCAAGGCGGCTCCGCAGGTCTTGTCGATTTGGGCGCGCTTATCGATGCGCGAATGGTCCTGAAAGCGCTTGCGCCAGATCCGCCATCAGGTCGTCCGGATGCTCCAGGCCGACAGAGAGGCGCACCGTGCCGGGCACGATGCCAAGTTCTGCCTTCGCCTCGTCGGTGAGGCGTTGGTGCGTGGTTGTCGCCGGATGCGCGATGAGGCTTTTCGCGTCGCCGAGATTGTTCGAAATCTTGATGACCCGGAGCGCATCCATGAAGCGGAAGGTCGCGGTCTTTTCTGCGCGAAGGTTGAAGGCGACCAGGGGACCGCCCGCACTCATCTGCTTCTTGGCGATGGCCCGCTGGGGATGGTCGGCGCGGCCCGGATACATGACGCGCTCGACTTCCGGGCGATCCGCGAGGAAGTCCGCAATCTTGGCGGCGCTCGACGTCTGGCGCTCGACGCGGAGCGGCAGCGTTTCGAGCCCTTTCAAGAGAACCCAGGCGTTGAAGGGGCTCAGCGAGGGGCCGGTCTGCCTCAGATAGTTCTGAAGGTGGTCCTTGATGAACGCCTCGTTCGAAAGCACCACGCCGCCGAGACAACGGCCCTGGCCGTCGATATGCTTTGTGGCGGAATAGATGACGACATCGACGCCAAGCTCAAGCGGCTTTTGCAGCATGGGCGTGGCGAACACGTTGTCGACCATGAAGAGCGCGCCGGCGCTCTTTGCGATGGCGGCCACGCCCGCAAGATCCACAAGTTCGAGGGTGGGATTCGTCGGGCTTTCGCAAAAGAGAACGCGGGTCTCATCGCGGATGGCGCCGCGCCAGGCCGAAAGATCGCGGCCGTCGATCAGGGTGGACGAGATGCCGAAGCGCGGCAGCATCTCTTCGATGACAAACCGGCACGCGCCGAACAGCGCCTTCGCCGCCACGACATGATCGCCCACTTTCAAATAGCCGAGAAGCGCCGACGATACGGCCGCCATGCCTGTCGCCATCGAGCGCGCCGCTTCCGCGCCTTCAAGCAAGGCCATGCGCGTTTCGAACATGGTGTTCGTCGGGTTCGCGAAGCGGCTGTAGGTATAGCCGTCGACCTCGTTCTTGAACCGCGCCTCGGCTTCGGCGGCGCTGTTGTAGACATAACCCGAGGTCAGGAACAGCGCTTCGGAGGTTTCGCCAAATGACGAGCGAAGCCCGCCGCCGTGAACGAGAAGCGTGTCGGGATGAAGGTCTGCGAGGCTGTCTTTGTCTGCCATATTTCCCCCTCCTCGAGGGCGATGAAAAAGCCGCGCCGGAGGGCTGACGGCCTTTTAGCAAGTTGTTTAACGTGGCTGCAAGCCGGCCGGCAAAGGACCACGTGGTGGGCATAAAAACGCCATTGCGCCCCCGGCGTCAAGCGTCCACACGCGAAGAGAGACGCAAAATCTGGGGCGGTTATCGGCCCAAGCTGAAGGGCAGGGGTAAATGCGGGAAGCTCAGCCTGGCGCGCAGGAGGGTATGAGAACAGCGCCCACGTTCAGTCGTCAGGCCAGTTCCCGCGCATCGAGGCCATCCTTCCGAAGGCTGAGGCTTGGATCGAACTGATGAAAATCGCAAGAAGCCGCTTCAACGAGGCGGCGGCGTCGAAATCATCCCTAAAACGCCGCTAACCATTGGATGCAATTCAACTTCGGCGCAAATTCGAATTAAAGCGCTTTTAATAGCTGGGGCCCTAACGTGCAGGAAGACGCCGCTTCCGGGCGTCTGCGTTGGAGGAATGTTATGCGTAGGAAACTTCACAGCTTTCTACAAGACGAGTCAGGGGCCGCAGCGATCGAGCTCGGCCTGATCGCAGCCGGCTTCTGTGTGGCCCTCATTACGCTGGCAGGTCAGATGAATGAAGAGGTGAAGATCATGTTTGAACGCGCGCGCGACTATCTGCGCTCGTTCAATCTTCATGCGATGAGCTGATAGCTCTGTGATCTGGTAAGCTGCTCATGGACTCATCCCTGACCGCGACGGCGGCGGCGGCCCTGCCTGTTCTTCTGGTGTGGGCCGGCGCCGTCGATATTTTCACCCGCGCGATCCCGAATGCGCTCGTTTTGCTCATCGCCGCGTGCTTTGTCCTTTTTGCAGCGGCGGCGGGCATGCCGTCTGCGAAGATTGCGGGCCATGCAATGTGCGCCGGCCTGGTTCTCGCTTTTGGCTTCCTGCTGTTCTCCCGATCGCTGATGGGAGGCGGCGACGCCAAACTTCTCGCCGCCGCGTCGCTCTGGTTCGGCTTTGAGACCCTTCCACCCTTTTTGGCCGCAACCGCATTGGCCGGCGGCGTCCTCTCCCTTGCCTATCTTGCGGTCAGCGCCGCGCGCGTTGGCCTTGGCCAGACAACCGAACTCGCGCGAACCGTTCCCTACGGCGCGGCCGTTGCGGCAGGCGCGCTCGCCACGCTGCCGGACTGGCTGGCTGCGCTCTAATCCAATGCTACGAACGCCAACCTCCGGCTTGCCCCAGTGAAGGCTTGTTTTCCTGTCTGCCCTCCGTTCATGGGCACGCAAACTACAACCGCTGCCGTGAGACTAACCTCCGGGGCTTAACCTCTGGCGTAGCTTCCTGCACATTACCAAGTATAAACTTTGCAAGAGAAAGAAACTGTACAGCTAAAAAGACTTTTACGCCCTTTGTCTTCTTTTGAATAGACTTGCGCAAGTACTTGATTTGATCCCTTTCGCTACCGGCTATACGCCTAAGGTCCGCCGAACTCGTAGCAAGTTGCATGATATATAAGGGTTGCTAATCGCAACCAAGCTTCTTGCTCAGGGTCAAGAGAGGATTGAAACCCAAAACCGTGCTTGAAGGCATTTAGAGCCATGTCTTTGCGAGAATGCGCCAACCTTGCGGCATACGACGTTGTGCGGGACGCATTTCGCACTCGATATATTTGGGTCGTTACCGGCACCATTTCACCCCGATAACCAGACATACAAAACCGCAAATAAAATTCCCAGTCTTCAAAGTGGTACCTCATGTGGGGATTATACCCACCAAGAGCATCGAAAACAGACTTTCTTATAAGGACTGCGCTGTGAGCAAAGTTATCATCGAGAACGCCTAATACGTTGCTATCGCGAGGAACCCAATAATGATTTTTACATTCGAAAGACCGCTGCAACCCGTAGACCATGTCCAGATCGCTCAGCCTGTCCAAAACTGCTCGCGTTATTTTAAAACCCGCTGGATCCAACATATCGTCTGCATCGATAAACTGAATATAATCAGTATTTAATTGGGCTACCCCAATGTTTCGTGCAACGGATGGACCGGAGTTTACGCCAGTTCTAAGAACCTTGATGGGGTACTTAGCCGCTTTTCCAAGCAAGTATTCCCAGGCCGTGTTGCTAGACATATCATCGACAACAACTATTTCATCCCCTTCAGCTTTGCAGGCCATTATAGAGTTTAGAACTGCGTCAATATAATCGGTATCGTTAAAAAACGGTATAACGAAACCCACGGTCGCTTGGCGAAGTTGGCCAACAGACGTTTGCTGAGAAGATACTGTTGCTGCGCCGCTTTCAGCTTGATAGCATTTTACGATAGCGTCATTGAACTCCCTAATAATGGAGGAGAACTCGGATTTACTTAGATGGAGATAGTCGTGTCCCTTATCAGGAATACCATCTAGGAACCTACGAATCATTAAATTGCTATTACTTTCTAAAGGATCATATGGAAGGACCCAGTTAAACGGAGCTGAAATCTCAGGCATTCCTCCTCTCGAGCTGACGAGAGTTGGCTTCTGCAGAGACAAGGTCTCAAGCAAGGCGTTCGGGAAATTTTCGAATAATGATGGAAACACAAAGGCATCGGCTCGCGGGTGAATGTCATTGTAGATTGCCCATGGCTCCACGTTGCCCGTAAATCTGACATGCTGGTCCAGAGATACATCAGCGAGGAGTTTCTCGATTGCGCTTCTCGCAGTCTGACTACCATCGCTAGTAGGAAGGTCTTTTCCGACAAGCTCGAAAACAATATTTCTTCGTGTTACCAGATCAACAAGGTAACGATCCGAACATAAGGATTCAAAAAACCGGACGATCCCCTTTCTAGGCTCGAGCCGACCAATATAAGTGACGGTAAGTTCGTCAACTTTTCTGTCTGTGTTCCTGGCGTTGGAGCAAGAGCGGTTGGAATATTGATTTTCCTGCGGATATGGGTGCGAAATTTTTATGCTTTTTCCTGTTATATCTAGCGCAAACTCTTTACAGATTGAGTTGACGCGCTGCAGCATAGCGTCAACGCCATAATATATTTTATCAGTGAACTTATAAACATATAGCTCAGCCGTCAAGACATGCCGGTGTAATGTATCGTACTTCTGCAAACCGGCTTCGTTATCTTGAAGGAGCATTATGTGCGGGGAGTGCAATCTAACTGCCACACAATCAAGCTCAAGCAAGCCCTGCCTGCGCATCTTTATTGCGTAGTACCCTTCCGTAGCATAATCAGGAAATTCAACGAGCTTAAATCGATGCCCAGACTCGTAAAGCTGCTTCAACGTCAATGCGACATGAAAAGAGAATCTTAAGTGTTCATTCCCAAGCCATTGAAGTTCCAGCCCCTCCAGGTAGCGGCTCGGGTTCGCCACAATAAATGAGATAGAGGGAAACAGGTTTTGAACCTCTATGTCCGGTTGCTTTGAACAAATCAAAAGGACGTTGTCAAACCTTGCTTCATGTAAGAGGGCGCAAAGAACCCTTGTATAAGTTCCTATCCCACCAGTTACAACACCGAGAGGCTCAAAACACGTAATAACATAATCCCAACAGCGTGGCTCCAAGTGCTTGATCATTTAGTAGTACCTGTAAATTCCGTTGTTGAAGTTTTTTACAGGGGCTTGGATAGACCTTCTAACAACATTGCTTGCCGATAGGGCATACCCAAAAAAAAGCCATATCGCGCTTTTTGTAGATGCGGAAGTCTTGGCGTTGCCTGTCCAGTGTACGGACGAGCCTACATACACTGCCGTAATCACCACAATCACCACCCGCACGTTGCCATAGAATTTCGAACCCACCTCTGAGTAGAAACTAACAGGCTGCTGGAGAAGCTTGTCCGGGTTTGGACACGATCCAGGAGCGTCTCTAATGACAATCGATCCGATCTCCCTCACTTTAGCTCTACCAAAGAGCTTCTTTCTCGGCTTCGCCACGCCCGATACCGAATTTGGACAGCCTGCTAAGCTTCACGGCGGCATTGAGCAACCATTTTGGGGTGAGATCAACTGCGTACACTCAAGAACCCACAACTAATTATAAAGTGAGAACTCATGCACCGGGCTATTCTCCGGTGCGGGCGAGAGGAGAGGTGCAGGCCATCTGCCAGGCTGAGCACCCCATAAACGTCGCCTTTTTCATGAGGAGCTGTAAAGTCGGACGCAGCTTTGGAGGCTTACCAAGCGGCCTTCTTGTGCGCGACGATGTGCAGAATATCGACATGCTAAACCTAGCCGACTTCTGCGGGAATTGTCTGTCGAACTGCTATCAGGCAGGGATTGACGTTCAAAGTGTGTGAAAAACCACGCTAAGCCGACATCAACCATAAGCTGAGACTAGGGGGACGCTCACGCGTCACCCAAATGCATTCGCGAAATTCCCTTCCCTTCGCCATTTTTCGATCTTAGATCGCGGGTATGGACGCGACGCACGCAAGAAGAGTGAATTGCGTTGATTTTCCCGGGCAGGTTTCCCCCTATGACCGTTTCCTATCAGGATTTCGCGGAAGGAATTTCAGAGCATCTCGCCGAAAGCGGCAAGCATGCTGTGGAAATTCGTGCAGTGCGAAGCGCCGACCTCCAAAAAGATTTGTCAGCGTTCATGACGCCCGCGCAGGCCGCGTGGCTGGAAGCGAGGGGCTGGAAGGCGAAACCCGGCGCTCATGCGCTCCTGCCCGGCGAAAAGGGCCTCGCCGGAGTGCTTCTGGCGCTTGGCGACGACGAGCCGTCTCCGGCTGCGGCCCTCCAGTTGGGCGCCCTCGCGGCGACGCTGCCCGAAGGAACCTACGCGCTCAAGGATTTTCCAGGCGCCGCCGGCGACGCGGTGCTGGCATGGCTGATGGGCGCCTATTCCTTCCGGCGCTACAAGACGGCCGAGCCGAAGAAAATTCGAAAGCTTGTCGCGCCGAAAGGCGGCGACCGCGCCGCGGCCTTAGCCAAGGCGCAGGCGATCTGGTTCGCGCGCGAGCTCATCAACCTGCCTGCAAACGATCTCGGGCCGTCAGACCTTGCCGCCGCGCTTTCGAGCCTCGGCCGCCCCTATAAAGGCGAGGTGAGCATCGTCAAGGGGGACGCCCTTCTCGATCACAATTTCCCCCTCGTTCACGCCGTCGGGCGGGCCAGCGCGCGGGAGCCCTGCCTTGCGAGCCTTGTCTGGGGCGACACGAAGCATCCCAGGGTGACGCTCGTCGGCAAGGGCATCTGCTTCGATTCGGGCGGCCTCGACATCAAGCCGTCGCAAGCCATGGCGCTGATGAAAAAGGACATGGGCGGCGCGGCGACCGCGATGGCGCTCGGGGCCATGATCATGGCGGCCAAGCTGCCGGTGCGTTTGCGCATTGTCGTGGCGGCGGCCGACAACGCCATCTCGGGAAGCGCGTTCAGGCCGGGCGACATCATTAAGAGCCGCGCAGGGTTGACCGTCGAGATTGGCAACACGGATGCGGAAGGGCGCCTTGTGCTCGCCGACGCGCTCGCCTTCGCCGACGAGGACTCGCCCGACCTTCTGATCGACATCGCCACGCTAACGGGCGCCGCCCGGGTCGCGCTCGGGCCGGACATCGCGCCGTTCTACACTGATGACGACGCGCTGGCGGCGAAGCTCTATGCGGCGGGCTCGCATGTCGGCGATCCTCTTTGGCGGATGCCCCTCTGGAAGCCTTACGACAAGGATCTCAGGAGCAAGGTCGCCGACGTCAATCACATATCCAACAGCCCGTTTGCAGGCTCGATCACGGCGGCGCTCTTCCTGAAGAAATTCGTGAAGAACGCCCGCCGCTACGCCCATTTCGACATCTACGGCTGGGTCAACAGCGCTGCTCCCGCAAAACCTTCGGGGGGCGAGCCACAAGGAGCGCGAGCCTTGCTTGAAGTTATTCGTAATGAATTTGGAAGGCAGGCCGCATGACAGACCTTGATCCGCGCATCTTTGCCTTCCGTGAAGACCTCGCCGCCGCCTCGCTCAAGGAACGGGTTCGCGCGCAGCGCTATTCCGCGGGAGAAGTGCGCCAAGTCGCAGCTTCATCAGCCATGATCCGCGTCGCGCCGAAGTTCGACGCCCCGCTGGCGACAGAGGCGCTGTCCGGCGAACTCGTGACGGTCTACGACATCCGCGATGGCTGGGCCTGGCTGCAGCTTCGCGAGGACGGCTATGTCGGCTACACGACGCTCGACTGCCTGTCGTCGGTGGTCGAGGAGAACACGCATCGCGTCAGCGCCCGGCTGACCTATCTCTATCCCGCGCCGGACATGAAGCGGCCGCCCATCACCAAGCTGAGTTTCTCCAGCACGGTCGCGCCGATCAGGAAGCCGGATAACCGCTTTTTTGAGCTTTCGCGCGGCGGCTACGTCTTCTCCGACCATCTCGTCGGCATCCGCGAGCGAGCGCGGGACTTTGTGCGCGTGGCGGAGCGGATGGTCGGCGTCCCCTATCTCTGGGGCGGGAAGACGACGCTCGGCATCGACTGCTCCGGTCTTGTGCAAATCTCGCTCCAGGCGGCGGGCGTTCCGTTTCCGCGCGACACGGACATGCAGATGGGCGCCGCGGGAGAACCGATTGATCCCAAGAATCTCGACGCCATCCAGAGGGGCGACTTGTTGTTCTGGCAAGGGCATGTCGCCATCGCGCAGTCGCCCGACTGGATGATCCACGCAAGCGGCCATCATATGGAGGTGGTGGTCGAGCAAATCCGGCGCGCGGTCGAGCGTACTGCAGAAAGCCACGGCCCGCTGCTCGCCATTCTTAGGCCGCACCTGGAGGCGAAGCCGGCGCCCGCACAAGCGCCCGCCGCCCAGCAAGCCCCTCCGCCGGACAAGTCGGCGCCATTAATGCTGGCGCAAGCGATCCAGGCTGCGAAAGAGGGGCGCGCAGAACCTCAAGCGCAGGCGGCCGCGCCTGCGAAACCTGCGCAGCCCGTCAGCGCCTCGGCGGCGAAGCGGGAAGCCCAGCCTGCGGCGACGGCAAGGCCCGTTAATGTTGCAAAATCCGCCAGCAACGAGGCGTCGCCTGCGCCCCAGCCGAAAAACGCTCCCGCAAGCGACAAGGGCGCTGGACAGGCGCCGGCGCCCCAGGAAGCGCCGCGCAGATAAGGCGCGTCCGTCGATCGGGCTCCGCTCCCGCCTTGCAAATGCGCTTGGCGGAAGCGCTTTTTGATTTAACGGTAATTATTCCTATTTTATAAGGAAGCCGGTGAGAGACCCCGCCGCGCTTGTAGTTTCAGACTTATGGCGGCATGATGCCGCTTCTCACAAAGTAAGGACTGCGCCCCTATGGAGACCTCTCAGGCCTTGGTCCGTCAACACTGCTTGATAGACGGTCAATGGCGCGGCGAGCCCTCGGCGCCCGTGACCAATCCGGCGACCGGAACCGTGATCGCCCGCGTCCCAAACTTGGGCGCTGCGGCGACGCGCGCGGCTATCGAGGCCGCCTATCGCGCCTTTCCTGGCTGGAGCGGCCTCCTTGCAAAAGAGCGCGCGACCATTCTCAGACGCTGGTACGAGCTGCAACTCGCCCATGCCGAAGAGATTGCGCAGATCATGACGGCGGAGCAGGGCAAGCCCATCGCCGAATCGCGCGGCGAAGTCTCCTACGGCGCCTCTTTCGTCGAGTTTTTCGCCGAAGAGGCCAAGCGCATCTATGGCGAAACCATCCCGGCCCACAAAAAGGGCGGATGCATCATCGTCCACAGGCAGCCGGTCGGCGTCGTGGGTGCGATCACGCCCTGGAATTTCCCCTTCGCGATGATCACGCGCAAGGTTGCGCCGGCGCTGGCGGTCGGTTGCACGGTGGTCGTGAAGCCCGCGCCCGACACGCCGCTGACGGCGCTCGCCTTGGGCGAACTCGCCCTTCAGGCCGGATTCCCCGCCGGCGTGCTCAATATCGTTACAGGCGACGCCGAGGCCATCGGGAAAGAGCTGACCTCGAACCCGCTTGTGAGGGCCATCACCTTCACCGGCTCGACGCGGGTCGGAAAGCTTTTGATGCAGCAAAGCGCCGCGACGGTGAAGAAGGTGTCTTTGGAGCTTGGCGGCAACGCGCCGTTCATCGTGTTCGACGACGCCGACCTCGACAAGGCCGTCGAGGGCGCCATCGCGTCCAAATTCCGCAACATGGGGCAGACTTGCGTTTGCGCGAATCGCATCCTGGTGCAGGATGGCGTTTACGAGGTCTTCTCGGAAAAGCTCGCGGATCGCGTTTCGAAAATGAAAGTCGGACCCGGCGCCGAGGAAGGCGTCGTCCAGGGACCGCTCATCAACGAAGCCGGTTTGGCGAAGGTTGAAGCGCATGTCGCGGATGCGCTCTCGAAAGGCGCAAAGGCTATTATTGGCGGCAAGCGCCACGCGCTAGGCCGGACTTTCTTCGAGCCGACGGTTCTGATAGACGTGAATGCCGAGATGCGGCTTGCGGCGGAGGAGACGTTCGGGCCGGTCGCGCCGCTTTTCCGCTTTCAGCGGGAGGACGAAGCCGTTCGCTTGGCGAACGCCACCCCCTTCGGTCTGGCCGCCTACTTCTATTCGCGCGATGTCGCCCGTGTGTTCCGCGTGACCGAGAAGCTCGAATTTGGCATTGTCGGCGTGAACGACGGCATCATCTCGACCGAGGTTGCGCCATTTGGCGGCATGAAGGAATCGGGCCTGGGACGCGAAGGCTCGCGTCACGGCGTCGAGGAGTTTCTAGAAATGAAATACATGTTCCTAGGGGGGCTTACGGATTGACCCAAGAGACACAGGCATATAAGCGGCAGGCGGCGGCGCAGGCGCTCCAACTCGTGGAGTCGGACATGGTCCTGGGCCTCGGCTCCGGTTCGACGGCGCTTGCGTTCGTCGATTTGTTGGCCGAGCGCATCAAGGAGGAGGACATCAAACTCACCTGCGTGGCGACCTCCGAACAGACGCGCCAGTTTGCGGAGAGCCGCGGCATCAAGATCGCCGACTTCAGCGCCATCGCCGATGTGGATCTCACGGTGGATGGCGCGGACGAAATCGATCATCGGCTCAACCTGCTCAAAGGCGGCGGCGGCGCGCTCCTGCGCGAAAAGATCGTCGCCATGGCGTCCGACCATGTCTGCATCATTGCGGACAACTCGAAGCTCGTCCGCCAACTCGGCGCGTTTCCACTGCCGGTTGAGATCGTGGATTTCGGCCTTGCCGCGACGATCGCCATGATCGAAACGGCGGCGGAGGACGCCGGCTGCAAGGGCGAGGTCAAACTACGCCGCACCGGCTCGGGTGATCTCTATCGCACCGACGGCGGCCATCTGATCGCCGATTGCGCGTTTGGCGCCATCCCCGATGTGGAAACCCTGGCGGATTTGCTCGATATCGTTCCGGGAGTCATGGAACATGGGCTCTTCCTCGGCATAGCCGACGACGTATTCCTCGCCGGTTCTGAGGGCGTGAAGCATCTGCAGTCTGAGCGCGACGAAGACTAGGACGGCCCGCGGCAAGTTGGCGCCCCAACAGCTTCGAGCGCTCAAGCGAACATGCCGCGGATAAGCTGTACCTGGAATCAAAGTCGCCAGGACGCCTTATTCGCGGAAGTTCTGTCAGCGCCTGCAGGATATGGGGCGGGACTTCCTGCGGGGCGTTTAGCAGGTTTCTGAAAAAGCCTGAAATTTGGCTTCATTCTTCGACATGCTCAAAATGAGGTCGAGTGTTCGTTGATTCTCATGGCGAGCTTGTCGCGGTTCGATAGCCTCACCGCGAGGCCATGGGCGGCATCGTTTCTCAGTGGCCTGTTAGTGGCGTTATCCTTCGACAGGCTCGGGATGGTCCACGGCGCCATTGCGAGCTTGCCGCGGTTCGGCCGCATCGTTTTCAGCGGCCTGCTAGTCAAGGGTCGCTGCCAATCGAGTGCGACCGAGCTTACGGGAGCAACGGCATGCGCTTCAAAATTGGCGTTTTGGGTCTTATGGCTGCTTTCGCAGCCGGCATGGGAGGCGTTGGCTTGGCGCAGGACAAGGCGCCGCAAGAACAAGCCGCCGTCAATCCTGAAGCCAAACAGGCTGCGCAAAATCTGATCGAAGAAGTCCTCAAGCTCAGCCATGCGTCTGAGATTTTCGACGACGTAAGGCGCACCCTTCGCGATGTCTACATCCCGGTGATGCGCGGGCTCGTGCAGGGCGATTACCCCGGAGCGCCCGAGATGGATGTCGCAAATGCGGCGACGCTGGCGAAAGCGCTCACCTTCATGGACTACCTGCGCAAGACCGGCGACGAGCTTGACACGGCGCTTTCCGAGTCTCGCAGCGCCATGATCTCGGACTTCTCCGCGCAGTTGGCCAAGGCCGCCAATGCCTCCGACCTTTCGGACGCGCGCCGCATCTTGGATCTGCCGGCCGCCCACAAGACGCTCGACGCCGCCTATGCGATGTCCAAGCTCGTAACCGGCTTCACCTATGAGGACAGCAAGACGTTCTCGGAGTTCTCCGCCTGGGCCAGAATGCTGGACATCGATATTTCCCAGGTCATGCCGGGCGCCAACAATAATCACAACTCGAAGCCGGTTCCTTCGGGTCGGAAAGTCCTGAAAGCGCAAGCTGTCGTCAACGAGCTCATGCAAATTTCTCATCTGGATGAAGTGGTCGCAGACGTTGAGGTTTTCGCGCGCGATGTCTACGCCGAGACCATTCCGGTCACTCCCGAGGATCGCGAGAAACTGCGCCGGGACATCGATCAGTACCAATTCATGTACAACCTGCAAAAGGCGGTTGTGATCGGGATTGCGCCCTCGGTGGTCGCGGCCTCCTTGACCGATGAACAACTCGACAAGCTGGCCGGATACCTGCACTCGCCGGCTTTCGCCAAGGCGTTCGACCTCACGCGCGACGCGGTCAAGTCGGCGACGGCCTATACGAAAGAGGATATCCTCGACGCGCAGAAGGCGCTCAAGGACCTTAGCGAGAAATCCAAGCTCAAGAACCCGGAGGAGCGTGAAAAGGCCAAGGCGGAGTGGTCGGCCCTGATCGACAAGTGGACCGAAACATTGAAAGGGAAAATCTCTCCCGAAACACGCCAGGGTCTGGAGCAATCGCTGGACGAGTTACAGCTTCGCGACGGGCGGATGTAAGCCGGACGCGGCGCGCAGAGCGTTCCCGAGTGTGGCGTCTGGCAAGCGCCTGCCACCTTCGCTACGCTCTCATAGGCAATTGCGAGACTTAAGTCGCGCGACATCCTTGTTTTTGCAGCAGCCCTTCGTCTCCGAATCGCCGTGCGAGCGCGGCTCGCAAGGTGGGGTTGACTGGGGGACGAGATGCGAGCGGGCGCATACTGATCCGCTGTTGCAATTTACGAGAGAATCGGCGCCGCTGGCGCTTTGAGAAACGTGGTACGCGGCTTCGCCCATGACTTGGCATCGACTTTCTGTTCCGACGCTGCTGGCGGTTGCGGTTGCAATGGTCTGTTTCGGCGCCGGCTGCGCCCGCGCGGACGAGGCCGCACGTTCAGGCGAGCACGAGGCCCTCGACACCGAACACATTTTCGGCTTCACCGAGGGCGCTTATATCGGGGAGAAGGGCGAACGCGAGATCGAGAACACCGCCGTCGAGAGCTTCGGCAAAGCCAGGGGATACAGCTTTTTCGAAAATGAGACCGCGTACCGTTACGTCTTCCCTGACAACATTCGTTTGTCCTTTGGAGCCCTCCTTGACGATTATGCGATCCAGGAAGGGCCTGGACTCGCCCAGGGCACAGGCTTCGGCTTCGAGGGAGCGACGAGCGAAGTCCGCTGGCAAGCTTTGACGCGGAGCGAGCGCCTCCCGCTCGATCTGACCCTTTCATTTTCCCCGCAGTGGCGCCGTATCGATGAGGCGACCGGCGCCGAGGCGAACAGCTATTCCGGTCAGGCGGCGATCCTCGCTGTTGCGGAAGCGATCCCGGACAAATTCTTCCTCGCGTTCAATCTGATCTGCGAGCCGGCCGTAACCGGCGCCTCCGATGGGTGGCGAAACAACAGCTCCGCCGAGGTTTCGTTGGCGGCGTCCTATGCGATCGCGCCGGACATTTTCGTCGGAGTCGAAGTTCGTCATCTCAATGGGAGCGAGCAAGGCCTGTTTTCATCTCACGCGCTTTACATCGGTCCGAGCCTTTTTGCGAAGCTGGCCGAGACCGTGGAATTCAAGATTGCGTGGTCGGAGCAGGTCCCGGATGGCCCAAATGGCCGGCTCGATCTCGACAACTTCGCGCGACATGAAGCGCTTCTGCTTCTGGTGAAAACATTCTAGGGGCTGCGCTCTAATACCGACCGCCCTCTATTCTGACCCCAAGGCCCCCTCATCCTGTCCTTCTCCCGGTAAGCTCGCCTCGGCGAGCTTACAACTTGGAGCAACCGCATCCGCAAGCGGATGCGGTTTCATAGGGTAGCAATCTCGCCAAGGCGAGATTGCGCGAGAGAGGGCGGGGTGAGGGGGCGCTACCGGTCAACACTTCCGGCGGTTGGTATAAGGGAAGTCCTGACAGACAAGCTGCGATGGTGTTGGCCAACAAACGCCCTCCGTTTTTTGTGGTCCCTGCCGGCAAACACGCAGGGCCGTTTCCGGCTGTTCAATATTCTTGAACCAAATACCGAAGAACCCCAACAAGCAGAAATGAAACTATCGGGGCGCCAACGAGCTACCAAGGCCGCGGCGCTGGCAGAAGCCTCGCGTCGATCGCCAACGGCGCTGAGCGCCCCGTTTTCGGCCGCCTCCCGGCGATCGTTTTCTGCTGGGCGATGCCGGCGCTCCAGAAGGCGGCCGCGATCAGATGTCCCGCCGTGATCGACGCCGCGAGATAGGTCGGAAGGGCTTGGAATAGTCCCGCGCAAAAGGCGGCAAGAGCGGGAAGGGTGATAACGCCGCTCAGCGCCGCCGGATTGCGTTGCAGCAGCGTCTTCGCGGAAACGATAAATTCCCTGGCGCTTCGTGCTTCGAAGCGCGTGCAAATCGCCGGCTCGCCTTGTTTGAAGCTGTATTCGACCCAGGCGGCGGCCAGATAGAGCGCGCCGCCTGCGATGATCGAAAATGAGGCGAGCACAGCGCCGGCGGCGATGTAGGCGGCGGAGGCGGCAGCGCTAAACCACGCCGCGCGTTTGATGATCCTGTTCCTGCGCTGAATGGCGCGATCGAGGTTCTCGGCGTGAAGCGGAACCATGGGCGCTTGCGGCAGCGCGATGGCGGGGCCTGCGCCAAGGCATGCGATTTCGGCGGCGAGCCAGAAGAAAAGAGAGACGGCGACGACGGCTTCCCCCAGAGGGACGGATGGCCTCAAGAGGGCGTCGGCGATGGTTGCCGAGGCAGTGCTTGCGGTGAGCGCGATCTCGGCAGCCGAGGACAGCATGAGCGCGTGTGTGCGCGCTACGACGGGCAGCCGAAATGCATAGAGGCTGCGCTGCGGCAGGAGGTACGCTTGCTGTTGTTTCCGGCTTTGCATGAGACAAATATGGCAAACACAAGATTATCTCGCATACCAGGCATGCAAGGTCCGTAGATTCTGGTTTTTCCGAATTATATATCGGGATGACGGCGCGAAAAGAGGCTCGCATGACTTATCCAGCGAGCGCAAAGGTTTCCGCTTTGCTTAATATTATTGCTTGAGCGACACTTTTCAAGTGTTGTTATTGCGACACTTTTGCAAAGGCGAATGACGCGCCGTCAATCTTGGCGTGGTGAGAAAACATCGAGTAAAAATTACTGTGGGGCGTCAAGCGTTTGACGCATAGGGAGATCGGCGGGCGCTTGGAGCCGGACCGCGGTTGTGGAGCTTTCGTCGAGATAGGCAAGGGCCGTTGGGTAGCGCCGGGCAGGAACGACAGTTCATCCCCCGCCGCGGGCGCTCTCCGAAATCAGCCCGATGTTTGCCCCGGCCTACAGCGCGCGTTCAGGTTAAGACGCGCCGCGCCATCGCACGGGGCCAGAAAACCTCACTGAGGCGGCGGCAAGGCTACGCCGCCAAAATCGCGATAACCCCAAGCTAACGCACTCAAAATTAACCATCGGGTTTGTGCAATTCTGCTTCAATGAAGAGCAAAAAGAAGCAAGCTTGGCAAAACCGGCGTGATGGAAGCGCCGTAAATTAAGGCGTTCGATAGAGATACTTATATGCTTACTTATGGCGGGGCTGTTTTACCAAACGAAACCAATCTTTACCGGATTTTAAGCGTGGGTTCCGGATAAGGGGCGCCAGCTTAGGGCCCGAATTGTTTTGAGGTCGGGGCGCCGAACTCCGCCCCAAGGAAGAGGCGCCGCGACCCGACACATGGGAGGGCGGGTTCTGGCCTTCTTCGGCGGAAAACGAAGCGGGGCTTCCGGGACAATATCTGCGATCCGCGTCCCATGTCCGAGCCGCTTCGCCAGGCTGCTCGGGCGACGCATGCGGCGGACGGGGAACGTCGCTATTCCACTGGCGCTGATTTGCGAATATGTTCCACCGGCAAGCCATCGCAGCCGGACGTCAAGCGCGTCGGCCCCTCGATCGCGTTCAGGACCAGCTCCCCTCAAAGGAAACAATGCCGAAATTCGATTACGACCTTTTTGTCATTGGCGGAGGCTCAGGCGGCGTTCGCTCCGCGCGTCTGGCGGCGGGCCTCGGCGTGCGCACGGCCATCGCCGAGGAATATCGTTTCGGCGGAACCTGCGTCGTTCGCGGCTGTGTGCCGAAGAAGCTGTTCGTTTATGCAAGCGAGTTCGGCCACGCCATCGACGACGCGCGCGCCTATGGATGGAGCGTCGGCGAGAAGCGCTTCGACTGGAAGACACTGATCGCCAACAAGGACGCGGAAATCGCGAGGCTCAGCAAGCTTTACAGCAACGGCGTCGAGGCCGCGGGCGGCTCGGTCTTCCACGCCCGCGCGGAGGTGCTCGACCCCCACACAATCAAGATCGCCGGCGAAAACCGCGCGGTCACCGCGGAGCGCATTCTGATCGCGACTGGCGGACATCCCTTCATCCCCGACATCCCCGGCAGGGACCTCGCCATCACCTCCAACGAGGCGTTTCATCTGGAGGAACTGCCGAAGAAGATCGTGATCGTCGGCGCGGGCTACATCGCCGTCGAGTTCGCCGGCATTTTTCGCGGCCTTGGCGTGGAGGTCGCGCTTCTCTATCGCGGCGGCGAAATCCTGCGCGGCTTCGATCACGATTTGCGAGAGCGGCTGTCGGAGATCATGACGGGGCAGGGGATCGCCATCACGCTTAACACCGAGCCGGTCGCCATCGAGAAGGCGCGAGACGGCCTGACGGTCGCCACGAACCGGGGTGGGCGCATCGCCTGCGACGCCATCATGTTCGCAACCGGCCGGCGCCCGAACACGGTCGGACTCGGCTTGCAGAAGCTCGGCGTCAACTGCGGCTGGAACGGCCGCATCATGGTCAACGACTCTTACCAAAGCTCTGTGCCGAGCATTTACGCCGTCGGCGACGTGACCGACCGGGTGAACCTGACGCCGGTCGCCATCCGGGACGGGATCGCCTTCATCGAGGCCGTATACAAGAACAACCCGAACCCCGTCGATCTCGCCTATCTGCCGACCGCGGTGTTCTCCCAGCCCGAAATCGGCACGGTCGGATACACCGAGGAAACGGCGCGCGAGATGTTCCGGGAGGTGGACATCTACAAGACGAGCTTCCGGCCCTTGAAAAACACGCTCACGGGAAACCCTGCGCGGGTGCTGATGAAGCTTGTCGTCGACGCCGAGACGGACAAGGTGATCGGCGCGCATATTCTGGGGCCGGACGCGGCCGAGATCATCCAGGCGCTCGCCATCGCGGTTAGGATGGGCGTGCGCAAGGCGGATTTCGACTCGACCATTGCGCTGCACCCAACGCTTGCCGAGGAGATTGTCACGATGCGCGAAAAGTGGTCGCCGCCCAAGGCTTAGTTCGACGCCGGCGCTGCCGGTCGACCGGGAACACTCCCGCAAGGGGAGTGGATCTGCGCAGGTGTGCGTGGAAGGCCTGGAGGGTCGTCTCGCCTTTGGCCCTCCGCGTTAAGCCTTGACGTGCTTCAGCAGCACCTCTTTCGCCTCGTTGACCTGAGCGGCCAGATAGGTTGTGCCGCCTTGGTCGGGGTGGAAGCGCTTCATGAGGTTTCGATGCGCGCTCTGGATATCCTCGCGCGTGGCGCTTCGGCTCAGGCCCAAAACGAGATACGCCTCATCCACCGTCATGCCGCGCGACCCGGCGCCGCCGCGAGGCCCGCCATTCCCTTCGCTGGCGTTCCAGCCCGGGGATGTCCGGTCGAGATAGGCTTCGAAGATTTGCGCGCCTTGGGCGTCGTTCGAGCGCAGTTCGCTTAAGAACTCCATGCGTTCCGCGTTCGTGAAATCCGACAGCGCGCGCCCGGTGAAGCGTCCCCGCAAAGCGCGCCCCGATACCGCGCCCGTCGCATGGTCGAGCGACATTTCGAGGTAGGGCGTTTGCACCGCGGAGTTCGCCGAAGAGCCGCTCCGCTCCTTGCCGGGATACCACCCCGTGCGGGCCATGATGGAGTAAGCGGCCATCCCCGCCATGATCGCGAATCCCGGATTGCGGGTGAGGACCAGCGTGACGCCAGCCGCAATCAGAACGGTGCTGCTCTTCCGAATCCAGGCCGCAACCGCGCCGACGTCGGCTTGCGTCACCCAGCCGAGAAGATAAAGAATGACCCCCAGAAGGAGCAGCGATGCGAAAAGCGGTAGGATAGCCGGACCCCGTGCGAAAAAGCCGTCATGGCTTAGACATCTGTTCGAGCAGCAAAGTAGGTCCGGCGCGGCCTCTTGCATAGTCCGCAAGCGCCTTTCGTCCACCGGCCGCGTAGACGGCGACGGCTTCGAGAAGCTCGCGCAGTTGCGCCGCCGATCCCGCGCCGAAGCGGCAGGTCGCCCCGCGCGTCAACCGGGCGATCTCGGCGAAGGCGGCCTGCGCGCGGCCGTCATATCCTTCCTGAAAGAGGAAGACGGGAATGGACAGGAGACCGAGTTGCCCGGCCAGATTGGCGAGTTCGTCCACATTCTCTTCCATGGCGTCGCCAACATAGACGAGCGCGCTCACCTTTCCGCTCGCCGCCTCGCCAAGCGCATGCTTCAAAACTTTGCGGATTTGCGTGAAGCCGCCCCGGCATTCGACCGCCGTCATGAGCCTGGCGAGCGCTGTCGCATCGCTCACCCAGCGGCTCGCCTTGCATTCGTCGAAACCCCGGAAGAAGACGAGCTTCACATCGAGGCCGCCGACCGCTTTGACCGCGTTGAACATCTCGGCCTGCACCTGCAGCGCCATATCCCAGGTCGGCTGGCGGCTCATGGTGGCGTCCATGGCGAAGATTAGCCGGCCGGCGCCCGAGGCGGCGGGCGCCGGCGCGGCGCGCACGTGTGCGAGGAAGGCGTCGATTTCGGCGCGGCTCGACGCCTGCGGCGCGATCTCGTGGGCTGCGTCTTCGGGAGAAGAAGGCTTGGGCGGCTTTGGCATTCACGACACCGAAATGATCAGCCCTTATATGGTGGGGCTTGTGGCGCTTTGGAATGCGGATGCCGCGCGCAGCCTCTCATTGGTTCTCCAACGCATGGCGTCATTACGGCGCAAGCGCGCGCCTGCTGTCTTGGTCGTTCCTGGACTCTGCCCCGATCTGGGGGCAGGCGCTTCGCATTCAGCCGCAGACTCGCTCGCCCAGGGCGTGGCTATGTAATTCATCCCGGCGCCTTTGCGCTCTGGGCGGCGCCTCGGTCTGTCAAAGCTGGAACCAACGTCAAGTTGGCGCATTAGCACGACAACCGGCGCTTTTTTGGCAGCGAAGCGAAGGAGCCCACCATGGAACTCGACCCGGCTAAGCTTGAACCCTTGCTCGGAACGGTCGTCAAGGAACTCGGCGCCGCGGCGAATGGCGCCCTTGTGATGATTGGCGACAAGCTCGGACTATTCAAGGCTTTAGCAAAAGGTCCTCTGACGTCCGCCGCGCTTGCCGAAGCGACTGGCGCGCATGAACGATACGTGCGCGAGTGGCTTTCCGCGCAGGCCGCTTCAGGCTTCGTGACCTATGATCCGGAACGCGGAACCTTTGGGTTGACACCCGAACAGGCCGCCGTTTTTGCCGATGAGGAAAGCCCTGTTTTCATGGGCGGCGGTTTCATGGCGGTGGCGGCGGTTTACGCCGATGAGCCGAAGCTTGCCGAGGCCTTCCGAACGGGAAACGGCATCGGCTGGGGCGACCGCTGCAACTGCCTATTCTGCGGAACAGAACGTTTCTTTCGCCCAGGGTACAAAGCGCACCTTGTCGCCGAATGGCTTCCCGCACTTGAAGGCGTTGTTGACAAGCTTAAGACGGGCGCCGGAGTTGCCGACGTCGGCTGCGGGCATGGGGCTTCGACCCTGATCATGGCGGACGCCTTCCCAAGATCTTGCTTCCTGGGCATCGATTTTCATGACGCCTCGATCGCCGAAGCCCGGAAACATGTCAACGGCCGAGAGAACGTGAATTTCAAGGCCGCTCGCGCCGAAGATTTCCGCGACGCAGGCTTCGATCTCGTCACCATCTTCGATGCGCTGCATGACATGGGCGATCCTGTGGGAGTGGCGCGGCACGTGCGTGAGACATTGAAAGACGACGGGACGCTGATGGTGGTGGAGCCTATCGCAGGGGATGGGCTTGCAGACAATCTCAACCCCGTTGGGCGCGTGTTCTACGCATTCTCGACAAGCATCTGCGTTCCGGCGTCACTCAACCAAGAAGGCCGAATGGCGCTCGGCGCGCAAGCTGGAGAGTTGCGGCTCCGCGAGGTCCTTCGCGAGGGCGGCTTCACCCGCATCAGGCGCGCAGTCGAGACGCCATTCAATATGGTGATCGAGGCCCGGATTTAAGGGGGGCATTCGCCCGCCCCGGCGGACGCCTTCTCCAGTCTAGCCCGCCGCTCTCGGCCGAAGGAGCGAAACGTCCGCGGCGCTCCTTGCAAGGCAGGGACCACGAGACGCGGTCGCCCCTGGCGGTCAGTTATACCGACCGCCCTCTATTCTGACCCAAGGCCCCCTCATCCTATCCTTCTCCCGGTAAGCTCGCCTCAGCGAGCTTACAACTTGGAGCAGCCGCATCCGCGAGCGGATGCGGTTTCATAGGGTAGCAATCTCGCCAAGGCGGGAGGGCGGGGTGAGGGGGCGCTACGGTCAACACTTCCGGCGGTTGGTATTACTGCAAGTCGATCGGCTCGTATTTTCCATCCTGGGTCAGTTGCGTGCCCCAGACCTTGTGCAGCCCCTGGTGGTCGGCCATACTGAAGCTGATGGGCGTCCCGAGACCCAGCTCAAGATCACGCACGCTTTCCAGCGCGTCCACGAGCTTTTCCGTGTCGATTTGCGGGCCGGCCCGCTTCATCGCCTCCATAAGCACCCGTGTTGCGACATAATATTCGAAGGAAACATAGTCGGGAGCCAGACCGGGGGAATATTTCGCCAGCGCCCCCTTGTACTGGAGGATCAAGGAAGAATAGCCATCCACGGCGGGAACCGCCTGAGTAACGATGACGCCTGAGGCGTACCTTGGCCCGAGCAGCATGAGTTCGTCGCGCAAAGCGATGCTTCCGACAGCCGAAACATTCGTGTATATCAAGCCGGGATTAGCCTCGACCGTCTTTTCGATGAATTTCGCAGCTGCGCGGTAGGTCGCCGCCATGACGACGGCCTTGATGGGCTGCTTGCTGGCCTTCAGTTGCGCGATTGCGTTGTCGACATCGACGGTATTTCGCTGGTAGCCCAAGCGCAGAATGGAGCCGTTATCGCCTCCGCGAAGCGCTCGCACCGCCTTCGCCACGCCAGCAAAGCCCGCGTCGCCGAAAGCGTCCTGTTGAGCGAAGACCGCGATTTGCTCGGGTTTGAGCCGCCGCAGCTTTACAAGATAGCGCACGACGGCCTCTGTCTCCTCCGCGTAGCTTGGTCGAAAATTGAAAACATAGCGGTCGGGGGGGTCGCGGCGCAGCACGTTTGCGCCGGTGAACCCGGCGTAAAACAGCATCTGGCGCTCAAGCGCAAAAGGCGCAGCCACCGCTGCCGTAGCGGTTCCGTAATTGCCGATAAAGCCGAACACCTGGTCTTTGTCGCTGAGTTGCCTCATGGCCTCGGCCGTGCGTGCAGGCTCATAGCCGTCGTCCACAGCGATTAGGCGCAGCATGCGTCCATGAACGCCGCCCGCATCATTGGCCATCCGAAAGGCGGTCTCTACGCCGATCGTTATCTGCTGGCCAAATTCCTTGTTCGGCCCCGACAGCGGCAGAGACGCGCCAAACCGGATTTCGTTTGCGGTCACGCCGCGAACCGAGGTCACGGCCGCCGAAGTGGTGAAAGCCGCAGATTGAGTTTGGGCGGCGGCGCTCGGCGAAGCTTGCTGCGCGGGCCCGGATACACTTTCCAGATCAGCCAATTCGCGATCGACCGCGACGCAGTCTGTCTGCGCTGTCGCAACGGCGCGAGCGCCGTCGGACGAGCCTGCGTTGAAAGTCTCGAAGAAGGATGAGCTTTCCTCCTGAGACGCAGCTCCGGCCTTGATCGCGTCTGTGAGCTTGTCGGCCACTTTCTTGATCCGCTCTCGCGAAACGCCCGGACAAGCCGACGCCGCCCCCAGCACATGGCCGATACGGCCGGCGAGCCCTCGAAGGACGTTCGCCTTGTCGTCACGGGCGCCGAAAATGTCGAGACAGGCGAGAGCAACAACAGCATGCAGGCTGAAATCGCCCAAAACCGAAAAGTCATCCCACCCTCCTGAATAAGAGAATATTTCTCGGGGGCGGCACAACAGCGCCGAATTAAATAAACCGAGAAACACACTCACTCGTCCCTTTAACTCCGAGCGAATCATCGCCGGCCTGCCTCTTCGGGACGCTCTTTTTGGCTTATTTTAAGAAACCGTGCATGACAAGGCCGCATTACAGTCATATCCCCAGCGGAGATTAAGCACTGGCGCCATATTTGAGACATTGGCGAGAAATTAGACCTGCAAAAAGTTCGCACATAATTGTACCGTTCACGCCTGCCATGCTAGCACAGCCAGAGGTAAGTTCGTTTCCATTCGCAGCCAGCGCTCAAGCGAACTTGCCTCCGATAAGCTGTACTGGAATTAAATAGTCGTTCGTACGTCTTATCCGCAGGAGGTCCTGTCGACGCCCGCAGTCAGGACTTCGCGCGAGGCGTAAAACCAGCGGCCAAGAGTTCGATCGGGGGGTGGGAGATTTGCTCATGTGGCGCACTGTCAAAACGGTGATCGTGATGACCTTTCTTCTGTCTCACGCTCACGCGGAAGATGTCATTTCAACGTCACCTTGGAGCGCCGCCGCGGCGGTTCCGGGAGGCTTGACCTCCGGCGTGATCCGTGTGCAGGAGCCCTTTTGCGAGTATGGCGTGGGGCCGTGCGGGGGCACCTGCAGCGAAGAGGGCGGCAAGCAGTGGGCTTGCGCAGGCGGTGAAATGCCATGCTACCAGCTTGGCCATTGCAAATGCGAAGTTGCTGCTGTCTGCAAAGCGCCCGCGGCCGCGCCAAAAAAGAAGAAGATCAATAATAACAGCGGCAATAACACTGGCGGCGGAGAGAAATAACTCGGCGACGACGCCATCGCCTCGGCCATTCGGCATCGCCGCTTTGCAACGGCAGACGGCTTGACCGCTGCGGAGCCTGAATGGCTCCTGCTTCCGGCCACACTAGCAGTCTGCGGGAAAACCTATGGGGATCCACGCTGCATTCAATCGCAAAGATGTCGCTGGTGGTGGTGAATGACGGGCCCTTGGCGCCCAGCATCGCTTCGCGCCCACCGAGTGTTCGTCAGATCGCTGGATTGGATGCCAAGGAGCCGTCGGCTTTTCGCAAACTTTGACGTTCTAAGAGGTCAGAGCAGGTTTCTTATCGATTTTCGCCGAATCCTTATTATTCATAACTAATGCGCTGATATATTCAATTTTCACTTTGGTTTCAACGATATCCTTGTGCATGGCTATAAGTTGCTTCTCGATTGCTGCAAGTAAAGCCAAGACAGCAACAAAACCCAGGAATGTCCAAAAGTCCATTTTTTTCTCCTTCAGCTGCCTACTCGTCTGACGAATGGATCGAATTACCGGAAACGGCCAGACTGCGCAGCACATTAAGCGGGTTGACGCATCATAGCCAACGAGAAAGCAATCCGCCTCCTTAGGCTTCCGCGCCCCACTGCAGCGCGCCGTCATGTTAGAGCTTTATCTGCCTCATGGCCAGTTCTCGGTCGAGGGATCGGAGAGAAATTTCGACGCGAAATGCCGCAGAAAAGGGTAGCGGCATCACGGTCTTGAGCGGCGCGGACGTCCGATGGCGCAAGCGCCGCCGCCCAACCGCGCCGCCCTTGGGCGTTTCACGCCTGCAACCAGACCAAGAAGCGCGAAAAGCCGTCGCGCATAGCGGGTCCGAATTCCAGCTCCGATTGGCTGTCCGCGCCTCCGACCCCGTAGACGTACAAGACCATCATGAGAAGGAACATTGGCATGACGACGACATGTATAACGGCGAGCGCGCGCTTCAAATGCAGCGTGCTGGCGACGAACCTGTTCACGCGCAGGATCGAAATCACGATCATGAGGCTGAACAACATATAATTGAAGACGAAGATCCTGTCCAAAATCGTGGCCGTATCCGAGTTGACCTTCGGCGTCGTAATGTAGAGCGCAACCGCCGACAGAAACGCGGTGACTTGAATCGTGACAATTGCTTCGAAGTGAGCGCTCGGTATGAAAATGGCCAGATAGGCGACGATCGCGATGAAAAACAAGGGGATGACAACCCTCAAATAGAAGTCGGTCGCGCTGCGCTTCAAGACCCAGACGAAGCTCGAATTGTAAACGGCACGGCGGTCGGCTCGAGCTTCCTCGTGTCGAAAATGGACACCGAATCCCGATCGTAGCTGACATAGGCGTCCCTGTTATCCCAGCCTCCGGCGTCGAACGGCTTTTCGCGGAACTCGCGCTCAAGAGGCTGCACGATAAAGGGCGTATCTCCCCGCTTCGGGCGTAGGTCGATCGTGAAGCGCTGAACGTCGAAAGGGTAGCTCCTGTAATTGGGGTCAAGCATGAATTTGCCGGACACGGCATAAATCTTCATGTGGCTTGGATAGGCGTCGCTTTCGCCGCCCTCGTGGAGCGGCCTGATCGTGACCTGCCTCCCGTTGGTCTTGTAATCGAGGAAGGCGTTCGTAAACTCGATCAGGTCGATGCTCGGATTGTTCTCGTCGCTCATCGACAAATAAAAGTCTGCTACGAAGCTCTTATCGGAATTATCGATCCGGGAGATGCGGAACAGATCGATATCCATGTAGAAGGTGGGGATTCTTCTCAGTCTGGCGCCTTTCAGCGGCGCATATTGGATCGTCGAAAGCTGCTGCTTGCGCACGTCTTTCGGCCGCATGACGATGAACGGCGTCCTCACCGCCGTCCGCGACGAAGGCCGAAACGACCAATCCTGCATCGTCCCCTTGAAAGCGCCCTTGCCGGATGCGAACTGGGAGGGAACGCCCTTCACAATCGTCGCCCGGATGCCCGGAACGTCGTTGGGATCGATTGCCTTCGACGCTCTCAGCGCCTCGGCGATCATCGCCAGCATGTCCTTGAATTCCAGGCCGATCCCGACAGCCCGAAGGTTCGAGCGGGACAAAACATTGGGCTTAGCTTCGTCGGAACGCTCCTCGCAGCCGTTTTCGAGCCGTTCGAACGCATCCGGGTTGCGCGCGCCCTTGAACACCCACTCCTCGGGCCGCTCGCGGAACAGGCGTTTGCGAACCCTGTCGTTTTCAAGGTTCGGCAGTTCGTCCCTTGCAATCTGGTAGACGTCGCCGGGATAAGATGCGGTGGGCGAGCGGAAGATGTCATCAAGGCGACCCGTGACGAAGAGGCGGCGCGTGATCCCGGCCTTTTCAAGCTCCTTCAGGAAGGCCGGAACGCGCCAGCCGCCGACGCCCAGGAAGATAATGTCAGGACTTTTCGCCTTCAGACCCTCGATCGCCTTTGCAATTTCGCCCGGATCGAGGGGCTCGTTCTGCCGGGCCTTGCTGTCCGCGCCGCGCAAGTCCAGCAGCCGCGTTTCCACGAAGCCCGGAAAGCCCTTTTTTCTTCGAGTTCCTTGAGCAACGCCTCGGCGTAAGGTTGCCCTTTCAAGCCGATCAGCGCAGGCCGGCTGAACTTCTTCTCCTTCACGAATTCGGCAAGGATGGGAATGCTCTCGTCTTCCTGGGAACCGCTCATCGAAAAGACATTCGGATATCCGGCGAACACATGCGTCACCATAATGCTGGAAATCCAGGGAACGCCGCTCTCTTTCAGTCTTGGGCCGAGTTCCTTGAAGACTTCCTTCGCGCGGTCCGGATTCTGAAGGCCGATGAGCGCAATCGTATCCGGGTCAGCGAGAGCCGCGCCGACATTCGCCACCGTCCGTTTCGGATCGCCCCCATCGTCGCGAACCTGCACCTCAATCTTCCGGCCGGCGATGCCCCCAGCCTGATTGATGCGCGCCTCTTCGCTTTTTGTGAGTTTTTCGATCGCCTCGCTGTGGTCCGAATAGCAGAAATCGTTCCTGGGACCGGTGAGGACTGCGATCTTGAGCGGCGCCCTCCCGAGGCTGAACGCCTCCGCCGGGTTCGCCGCCGCTTCTGTCGACAGAAAGGCGAGCGCCAACAACGGCGCGAGGACAACCACAAGCCGTCGAAAAGCGCCACATTGCGAGGCGGCCGAGGTCCAGGCTCGTTTCAGGCTCGCACTCATGTTGAATTGCCCGCGCATTTTCCGAGCCTCACAGGAACGCTGCGGCTTGGCGCAAATTATGGCGCTTGCGTTCCTAATTTCCCGCGCGGCGGAAAAGGAACCCTGAAAAAAAGCCTGGCGTCGGCCAGCGCGAACCAAGCCCCACATTTTCTTCATGAATGGGCAATACAGCTATGCAGAAGAGCGAGGGTCATATATGTGGCGAATTTGCGGCCCGAATTCGTGCATGATTTGTTGCGCGCGATGACGCAGGCGCGCTCGTGGTGAAGAAAGTTGACGTTTCCCCCCGCTCCCCGCGATATTTCAAGGAGCGCAGAGGCGAAGCTCAGCCGAGCCCTCCGCGACGCTGCTTAACGCCAAGGAGGGACTATGACGGGCAAAATCACGGGGCGCTTTTTCGAGGATTTGTCCATCGGAATGGAGGCGAGCTTCGCCCACACCGTGACGGCGGACGAGGTCGCTGACTTCGCGCGCATCTCCGGCGACGTCAATCCCGTTCACCTCGATGAAGCATACGCCGCGACCACGCCGTTCAAGCAGCGCATCACGCATGGCATCCTCACCGCCTCTTACATCTCGGCTGTGTTGGGCACAAAGCTGCCGGGGCCCGGGTGCATCTACGTCTCGCAGACGCTCATTTTCAGGGCGCCGGTGCATATCGGCGATAAAGTGACCGCCACCGTCAGGATAACGGACTTGATCCCGGAGAAGAGACGCGCGATTTTCCATTGTGCCTGCAAGGTGGGCGACAAGGGCGTGCTCGAAGGCGAGGCCGTGCTGATGGTGCCCTCGCGCGCGCCAAAAAAATGAGCGAGGCGGAATGGACGTTGTCCATGGCTGGCATGAAGTACCCCAGAGGCTGAGAGGCGGGTCGCTTGCGATCGGCACCTTCGACGGCGTGCATCGCGGGCATCGCGTGGTGCTCGACGCGGCGAAGGCGCAATCGCGAGGCGGCGAGCTTCCGGTCGGGGCCATGATCTTCGAGCCTTACCCAAGGATGTACTTCCAGCCGCAAAAGCCGTTCTTCCGGCTGACGCCGCTGCGGCGCAAGTTGTCTCTGCTCTTCGAGTGCGGGCTGGATTTCACCGCGGTCATTCCGTTCGAACTCGACGCTGGCCGAACTTCCAGCTGCGGGCTTCGTTCGGGAAGTGTTGGCGGAGGGCTACGCGATCAGCCATGCGAGCGTGGGCTACAACTTCTTTTTCGGGAAAGGCCGCGGCGGGAACCCTCGCGTTCTCGCCGAGGAAGGCCGCCTTCATGGATTTGGGGTCACCGTGGTGGAAGCACAGGGAAATGACGGGGACATGTTCTCCTCGACGCGAATTCGCGAGCTATTGGCCGAGGGCGATGTCACAGCGGCGGCCGAGATGCTGGGCTCGTGGTGGCGCATTTCGGGCGTCGTGGTGGGCGGCGCGGGCCGCGGCACGATCATGGGTTTTCCGACCGCCAACATCCGCCTTGATGAAGGCGTGACCCTGATGCACGGCATCTACGCCGTGAACGCCTATGTCGAGGGGCGGAAGCTTCGGGGCGCGGCCTATCTCGGCACGCGGCCAACCTTCGACGCAGGCCTTCCCGTACTGGAGATTTTCGTGTTCGATTTTGATGGGGATCTTTACGGGAAAAAGATGGAAGTCGAGTTCATCGGCTTCATTCGCGAGGATTCTGAAATTCCGCTCCATGGAGGCGCTCGCCGTTCAGATCGCCGACGACTGCGCCAAGGCGAAGGACATCCTCAAGCGCGCAGCCGACGCGCCCCCGCCCTGGAGCGCGTGAGCGGACCGACCCGGCGCCGAAGCGCACGCCCTGCGGGCGCGGCTAGCGCTTCGCTCGGCGATACGTCCCCGTGCAAATGAACGCGGATTGCTCCATCCCGACGGCCGCTTTCATGGGCTATCGCGAACCCGGGCGACGCCGCTTGAGCGCTGTCTCTTTTCGGACAAAGGCACGCGCCGCCGCGCCGGCATGTCGCAAACGCGACAGCGATCCCGCCTGTAAACATGGTTGCCTCGCAAAATCAGCGCCTTAGTGCAGTGGCACGGTCGTTGCTTCAGGAAAGCCGACGATAAGCCGCCTTGAGCGGCGCCGCGAACCGGATGGAGCGTCCACTCCAACGGGAGCCTTTTGCGAGGATCGAGGATGTTTGATTCCGAACAGCAGTCAGGAGCCATCGAGGCGCTCAGCAAGTCCCTCGGCGGCTTGCTGAACGTCCTGCCGCAAGGCGGCTGCGCTTCGAAAGGCGGCGAGGGGAAATCAGGCTGCGGCTCGGCCGCGGGCCAGGGCGATCTTTCCCCCGAGGTCTGGGAGAAGGTCAAGAACCACCCCTGCTACAGCGAACAGGCCCATCACCATTATGCGCGCATGCACGTCGCCGTCGCGCCCGCATGCAACATCCAATGCAATTACTGTAACCGCAAATATGATTGCGCCAACGAATCCCGCCCCGGCGTCGTTAGCGAACGTCTGACGCCCGAAGAGGCCGCCAGGAAGGTTCTCGCGGTCGCCTCCACGATCCCGCAAATGACGGTGCTCGGCATCGCAGGTCCCGGCGATCCGCTCGCGAACCCCGCCAAGACCTTCAAGACCTTCGAACTTGTGGCGGAGCAGGCGCCCGACATTAAGCTTTGCCTCTCCACGAACGGCCTCGCCCTTCCGAGCCTCATCGATACCATCGTCAAATACAAGGTCGACCACGTCACCATCACCATCAACGCGGTCGATCCCGAGATCGGCGCGAGATCTATCCGTGGATCTTCCACAATCACAAGCGTTACACCGGCGTCGAGGCCGCGAGCTTTCTCCTGGACAATCAGCTTCGCGGCCTCGAAATGCTGACCGAGCGCGGCATTCTCGCCAAGATCAACTCGGTGATGATCCCGGGCATAAACGACACGCACCTCATTGAGGTGAACCGCGAAGTGAAAGCGCGAGGCGCCTTCCTGCACAACATCATGCCGCTCATCTCCGCGCCCGAGCATGGCACAGCCTTCGGCCTTGCCGGTCAACGCGGGCCGACCGCCCAAGAGCTGAAAGCGCTTCAGGACGCCTGCGATGGCGGCGCCAACATGATGCGGCACTGCCGCCAGTGCCGCGCCGACGCCGTTGGATTGCTCGGAGAGGATCGCAGCGATGAATTCACCACTGAAAAGGTCATGGCTATGGAGGTCGAATACGACCTCGAAGCCCGCAAGGCTTATCAGGCCGGTGTCGAGAAAGAGCGCGAGGCGACCGCCAACGCCAAGAACGCCGAGCTTGCGACGCTCGCCAAGGAGATGAGCGACGTCAACATCCTCGTCGCCGTGGCGACGAAGGGCGGCGGGCGCGTCAACGAGCACTTCGGGCACGCCAAGGAGTTTCAGATCTACGAGCTCTCCACCTCCGGCGTGAAGTTCGTCGGGCATCGCCGCGTCGACCATTACTGCCAGGACGGCTTTGGGGATGAGGACAAGCTCGAAACGGTGATCCGCGCGATCAACGACTGCGCCGCCGTTCTTGTCGCGCGCATCGGCGCCTGCCCGAAAGAAACGCTCGAAAAGGCCGGGATCGATCCGGTGGAGAAATACGCGCACGAATTCATCGAGCAATCGGCCGTCGCCTATTTTAAGGACTACCTCGATAAAATAAGACGTGGCGAGATCGCGCACGCCCCTCGCGGCGACGCCGAGATCCGCCAGGGAGCCTTCACCGCGGCTTAGCCGCATTCTTAGGAGAACAGGAGAAAAATCCAAATGGCTTACAAAATCATCGGTTCGTCGTGCACGGCATGCGGCGCCTGCGAAGCAGAATGCCCCAACGTGGCTATTTCCACGAAGCGCGGGACCTATGTCGTCGACGCGAAGAAATGCACTGAATGCCTTGGCCATTTCGACAGCCCGCAATGCGTGGCCGTCTGTCCGGTCGAGAACACTGTCGTGGTCGACACGAGCGTGCCGCGCGCGGCGGCCTAAGAAAGACGAGCGCATGGATCCGGCGAGCGAGTTCGGCCCAGAGGCGGTCTTCCCAGAGGAAGATGCAAGCCTGACTGCCGCCGTTCTCGGCGCCGGACTGCCGGAGCCCGCCGAGCGGCATCTGCATCTCGCCGCAAACGCCTATCGCGACGACGAGGCGGCCGAAGCGCATCTGTGGCAGGCCAAGGCGGCGGCGCCGGACCATCCTGCGGTGCTGATCGGCCTTTATCGCTTTTACTTCTATAAGAACCGGCTTCCCGAGGCGCTGAGCATCGCGCGGGCCTGCCTTGAGAAGGCGGCGAAGGACAACGGGCTTTCCCTCAATTGGCGCGAGGTTCAGCCAGAAGACGCGTCGTTCGCCAACTTCGAAGCCGTATTGCCCCGTTTTTATCTCTTTTCCCTGAAGGGTTACGCCTATCTAAACATGCGGCTCGGCGATGTCGAGGAAGGCCGCGCGGCCGTGGCGAAGCTCCTGGACCTCGATCCGAGCGACAAGGTCGGCGCCAAGGTTCTCTTCGGCGTTCTCGATCGCATGGGGCGGGACGATGACGGCTGATATCGATGAAGCCATCGACTGGCTCGACCGCGCGATCGCCTGCGATGGCTGCGAGCACGAGGATCTGCTGGCCCAAGAGCGCTGCCGCCTCAGGCACGCCTGCGTGCAGGATCGCTATGCAAGGCGCATCGACCGCTTTTTTGCCTGGAACCCCGGCCTCGCCAACCGTTACCTCGATCACCCCTATTTCGAAGTGAGGGCCATCGCTACGAAGTCGGCGGACGTGTTTCGCCTGCCTGCGCTTCTCGCCGACTGGGATGAAACCGTGCGCTGGAACGCCGCGCGCCGCCTTCCGCGCCGCTATCTCCTCGATTTGCGGAACGATCCGCATCGCGAGGTGCGCATTCGCGTCGCCACGCTTCTCGATCCCGAGACGCTGATCCCCATGATCCAGGACGAGGATTATTATGTGCGCCTCGTCGTCGCCCGCAAAATCCCGGTTGGCCACCTCCCCGCCATGATCGCCGACAGTGAGGCGGAAGTCCGCCGCGTCGTGGCAAGCCGGATCGATCATGAAATGCTGTGGCGCATGGTTTCCGACCCGGACGCCGACGTGCGGCTTGCCGTCGCCCAGCGGCTTTCCCCGATTGAGCTGATCGGCCTCCATCGCGACGCCGACTGGCGCGTCCGCTACGAAGCGGCGAGCCGGATGGCGCCCGGCATGCTGTCCGCAATGCTGGATGACTCGGACGAGATTGTCCGTGAGATGGTCAAGAAGCGGATCGTAGCGCAGGAAAATCCCGATCTTGGCGGCAACGTTCTGCCGTTTCCCGATATGCCCCAACACAAGCCAGCGAGACGCTGACATGACAAACATCAGCCGCGACAGCGACATTGTCGAAATCAACGACGAGCCGGCCTTCTATTATGGCGAGAAGGTGCGCTCAAAGCGCGCCATCAAGAATGACGGCACCTTCCCCGGTAAGGAAATCGGCGACATCCTCGTGAAGAAGGGCGAGGAAGGCTATGTCGTCAGCATCGGCACGTTCCTGCAACAATTTTACATCTACGGCGTGGAGTTCATCGGCTCCGGTCATCGCGTCGGCATGAAGCTGAAGGAGCTTGAAGCCGTGGAAGAGCACGAAGACATTACATTGGAAGACATGGCCCGGGAGGCGGCGGCATGATGACGACAGAGCCAAAATTCCAGTTGGGCCAATGGGTGAGCTCGGCCGAGAACCTTTACAACGACGGCTCCTATCCGGGCGCCCCGCCGACGCCCTCCTCGTCGAGGCCGGCGAGAAAGGCGAGATCGTGAACGTCGGCACGCATGTCGAAACCGACACGCGCATCTACCTCGTCGAATTCAAAGAGAAGATCGTCGTGGGCTGCTTCGAGGAAGAGATCGACGCCATCAGCCGCACCCCATAAAAACCCGCGCCCCAAGGAGAAGACAACAATGAAAGTAATGATCCGCAAGAGCCCGGAAGGCGCGGTATCGGCCTATGTGCCCAAGAAGGATCTGGAGGAGCCAGTCGTCTCCATGGAGAAGCCCGAGATGTGGGGCGGCGTGATCACGCTCGGCAATGGCTGGAAGCTCGCGCTGCCGGAGATGGCCGCCGACACGCGCCTGCCCATCACTGTCGAAGCGCGAAAGCTGCCGGAATAGAACCGCCGAAGGATAAGAAGCGGTGCGCCGCTTCATTCCCCTTCACCTCAGCCCTCAGCACGGCGTGCCCGCTGATACGGCGTTCCTTCTCCCCTTGCGGGAGAAGGACAGGATGAGGGGGCGCAGCATTTCTCAGATTGAGCGAGTAGAAACATGGGACTAAGCGCCGAAGACCTGGCCGGGATTGACGCCCTGCTCGGAGCGGCGGACGCGAAAAGAGACGCCGCAGCCGCCATTCGCCAGCGCTTCCCGCGGCTGTCGGTCACGCGATGCGATCCGTCCGACCTCGCCGACGAGACGCCCTTCCGGGAGTATGAGCGGTTGGCGCTGCATCTTGTCGATGGCGGCGGCCATTGCTGGCGTCTGACGAAAAACCCGGCTGAGGCCACAGGCCTTGTTGTGGTCGCCCGGCCTCTTGTGGCATGACGGCAGTCCGTGCGCAAATCAGGGAGCTTGACGCCATGCCGACGATAACTGTTCTGCCTTCGGGCGCGACCGTGGACGCCTCAGACGAAGATACCATTTTCTTTTCGCTCTTTGTGGGGGGCGTGCCCATGCGCACCGAGTGCACCGGGAGGGCGCAGTGCAATATGTGCCACATCCTCGTTCATGAGGGCGCCGCCACCCTATCCAAGATCGCAGGTCCTGAGGCGGATCGTCTCAAGATGATCCCGAGCGCGGGGCCGAAGTCCCGGCTCGCCTGCCAGGCCATCCTCGGGACCGGCGATGTGACCATCGAGGTCGTGAACTCAAGCCCACAACTCGTGGGGAAAGAAGAATCGAATGCCTGAAACCCCGATCCTGATTCAGAAATGACCGGCGAAACGATTGAGACGATCCGCCGGGATTTGGCGAGCGGCCTTGTCATTCCATACCTCGGCCCGGGTGTGCTTGCGCTTGCGGGGGAGGCTTGCCCGCTGCCCGCCTCGCCCGAAGTTCTCGTGGATCGGCTCACCGCAAAGGCGAGCGTCCCGCACAAGATCCGCAAGAACTTGACGGCGGCGGCGCAGTTCATCGAGAATTTCAAGCACCGCAAGACGGTGGCCAAGGCGATGACGGAGGCGTTCAGCGCCGATGTCCCGCCGACAGCGCTGCACCTCCATCTCGCCTCCATCCCGGCGCTCAAGCTTCTCGTCCATGCCTGGTACGACGATCTTCCGCAGAAGGCGCTTGGCATGCGCGACGGGTGGGGCATCGTGCAAGGGGTCAGCCAAGCCGAGCACCGCGGCGGGTGGGTTCATTATTTTTCGGGCGGCGAGCGCCGGGACGCTTCCGAGGCGGACGGATGGACGCCGCTCCTCTACCAGCCGCTCGGCTCGGTTTCGCCCGCCGCCAACTTCCTCGTTTCGGATTCGGACTTCGTCGAAGTGCTCACCGAAATCGATATCCAAACGCCGATCCCCGAAGCCGTCCAAAACATCCGCAGGGGCCGTAGCTTCCTGTTCCTCGGCTGCCGGTTCGCGACGCAGGTCGAACGAGCCTTCCCGCAGCAGATCATGAAGCGCTCCTCTGACCGCCACTGGGCCGTGCTGCCCGAAGAGCCGACGAAGAACGAAGCGAAGTTTATGAAGCTTTACGACATCAAGCGCATCGCCATGCCGCTCGCCGACTTCGCCTCTCTGCTCGGCGCGCAGAGCCAACCGGCAGCGCTCGCCGCAAGCCCCTAGTGGGTCGCGTCACTCAATTTGAGCTAGGCGCGGCAAATTGATTCATGTTGGGGAAAGGGGGATTCCCAAAAGCGGGCGAGTTGGATTTGGCATGTCCGGCCGCTGGGACGTGGCGGCTGGATCAGCTGGATGGGGATCGGGCCATGGCCGCCAAGGACATCGGGGTAAAGAAGTACGTCGTCAGACTGAGCGAAGCAGAACGCGATCATCTGCAAGCCCTGATCAACAAGGGAAAAAGCCCGGCCAAGCGGCTTTTGAAGGCTCGGATTCTGCTCAAGGCCGATGTTGGCGCGCAGGGCGAAGGCTGGAGCGATGGCCAGATCATCGAGGCCTTGGATACGAACAAGTCGATGGTGACGCGCGTTCGCCAGCAACTGGTGGAGGAGGGCCTTGAGGCTGTGCTGAGCCGCAAAGAGCGCGCGGCGCCGGCGATCACGCCCATTTTCGACGGCGAGAAGGAGGCCCGGCTGGTGGCCCTGGCCTGCTCGACGCCCCCCGAAGGCCGCGCCCGCTGGACGCTGCGGCTCCTGGAGGACAAGGTGGTGGAGTTGGGCATCGTCGAGCGCGCCAGCGACAACACGATCGGGCGCGTTCTAAAAAAAACATACTTAAGCCCCACCGCAAAGAGCAGTGGGTCATTCCGCCGGCGGCGAGCGGCGCTTTCGTAGCGGCGATGGAGGAGGCGCTGGACGTCTATACGCGGCCGCACGATCCGGACATGCCGCTGGTTTGCCTGGATGAGACCTCCAAGCAACTTGTTTCTGAGACGCGAACCCCGGTTCCGATGAAGCCGGGGCAGCCGGAGCGGGTCGATTACGAGTACGAGCGCAACGGGACCGCCAACCTGTTCATGCTGTTCGCGCCGCTGGAGGGCTTTCGGCATGTCGAGGTCACCGATCATCGAACCGCCATCGACTACGCCAAGATCCTCAAATACTTATCGGACGTTCTCTTCCCGCACGCCAAGAAAATCGCTCTGGTGCAGGACAATCTCAACACGCACGTCAAAGCCTCCCTTTACGAAGCCTTTCCGCCCGCCGAGGCCAAGCGGCTCGTTGAGCGCTTCGAATGGCATTACACGCCAAAGCATGGCAGTTGGCTCAACATGGCGGAGTCCGAGTTGGGCGTTCTTTCCTCGCAATGCCTGGATCGCCGCATCCCGGACAAAGAAACGCTGAGCCGGGAAGTCGCCGCATGGCAAGCCGATCGCAACAAACATCAGACCAAGGCCAATTGGCGCTTCACAACCGCCGACGCCCGCATCAAGCTTAAGCGCCTCTATCCTCGGTTTGAATGACTCGGGCCACTAGCTTTAGAACATCCGCATAAATAACCGATACGATTTTTCGGTTTGCGGGTTTATTGCATCGTTCCATTCGCGATGGAGCGCGTGGCCGCAATGCTGAGGGCGTCAGCCAAAAAATGAAGCTTCATCTCCCCGTCCATGCGGTTGGTCGAGCCGCGAAGGCCTGCTTCAAGGTCTCATGACTCTTGAAGCCTTTATTAGCCCTGGACCGCCGGGGCCTGTTAACTAGGTGCGCGCCGCTTTGCCTGTCTTTTTTAATTTTTTACTTCAATGTCTTAGCCGGACGACTCTCTAGGCGGAGAGGCTTTCGGCGCCTCCAGGCCAAGCATGCGAACGCTGAGGCAAACCGCCCGCCTATCGCCATAGTCCCGTAGCATCCCACCTGCCGAGGGCGAGCCCCCCTGTTTTACGAAACAATCCCAATCTCAGCCCTTTTTTAACCCTGGCAAGGCGCTGACCGCTGTCGCATCGCTTGCCCGAGCGGAGGCCGCGCAAACCCGCCGTCGCGAATCCAACACGCCTCGCCAAACGCCGCGACGCCGCTAAGGGCAAACCGATTCTCTTGTTTTTGCGCCTGTCCTTAGCTTAGCTAACGGGAGACGATAAACCCATAAACCTGCCGCCGCGACGCTGAATTTTCCACCTTATGACAAGTAGTTCCCACCCCGCCGAACTCCGTCTGTGGGACGCCCACCAGCCCTTCGCCCGCTAGCGCGCGTGGAACGCTCTGCTTGAAAAACCATTCTTTGCGCAATGAGCTCGCCCCTGGCGCGTCTTGCTCCATCGCGGTCCTTAAGGTCGCGCCGATGGCTGCAAGCACTTTTTGAGGAGCGCCAGCGCGGCGCTAAGCTTGGCCGCAAGTCGTTATTCATGGAGATAAGAGATATGAGCGTCATCGCCACGACGGACGGGGTTGAGATCTTCCACAAGGACTGGGGTCCGAAGGACGCGCAGCCCATCGTCTTCCACCACGGCTGGCCGCTGTCCTCGGATGACTGGGACGCCCAGATGCTGTTCTTCCTTCAGCACGGCTATCGCGTCGTCGCTCATGATCGGCGCGGCCATGGGCGCTCGGCGCAGGTGAGCGAAGGACACGACATGGACCATTACGCCGCCGATGCGGCGGCGGTCGCCGAGCATCTCGACCTCAGGAACGCCGTCCACATCGGTCACTCCACGGGCGGTGGCGAAGTCGCGCGCTACGTCGCCAGATTTGGCGAACCCAAAGGCCGCGTCGCCAAGGCGGTGCTAGTCAGCGCCGTTCCCCCGTTGATGCTGAAGACCGAAAAGAACCCCCGCGGCACGCCGATCGAAGTCTTCGACGGTTTGAGAAGCGCGCTGGCCGCAAACCGCTCCCAGTTCTTCATGGACTTCGCCTCAGGCCCGTTTTATGGCTTCAACCGGCCCGGCGCGAAGGTCTCGCAGGGCGTCATCCTCAATTGGTGGCGCCAAGGCATGATGGGCGGCGCCAAGGCCCACTACGATGGCGTCAAGGCGTTCTCCGAGACAGACCAGACCGAGGATTTAAAGGCGATCTCCGTTCCGGTCCTCGTGCTGCATGGCGAAGACGATCAGGTGGTGCCAATCGACGATGCGGGCCGCCTATCCGTCAAGCTGGTGCAGAATGGAACGCTGAAGACCTATCCCGGCTACCCGCACGGCATGTTGACTGTCCATGCGGATGTACTCAACGAGGACCTGCTTGCTTTCGTCCGACGCTGACCACTTCGTGTTTTCAGCAGCCCTGTTCTTCTCCCGCGCAAGCTCGCGTTGGCGAACTTTCCTCCCGAAGTGTTCGCATCCGCGAGCGGGCGCCGATGGGAGAGGGAACGCATCGCGACACCCTCTTCCCTTGCGGAAGAGGGAGGCCGCAAGGGTGAGGGGAGGCGCGCTACGCGGGAACGGGGCGCCGCTTCGCAGCTTTCAACGCGGCGATCTTCTCTTCGGCGATGGCCTCCAACTCCGGGAGGAGAACTACGCTCTCCTGCTCATTCGGGTCTGTTCGCGTGATCACCGCGGATGTCGGCTTGCCGCTCAGATTGACCGGGAGGTGCGGCATGCCGGCAGGGATATAGACGAGGTCTCCCGCCTTGGAGAGGACATGGTGCTGAAGCCGGTCGCCATAGAGCGTGATCGCTTCGCCATCCAGAACGTAGATGGCGGTTTCGTGGTTCTCATGCAGGTGCGCCTTCGCCCGCCCACCCGGCGGAATGGTCAGCAAATGCATGCAAATGCCCTTCGCCCCGACAGTCTCGGCGGCGATGCCCTTGAAATAGGTCAAGCCTTGCTTGCCGTCGAAAGTATTGGAAGCTCGGACAACCCGGCATGTCGGTTCGGAAAACTCACTCATCGGCGGCTCCTTTCGCTGCCCATAATTTAGACTTCCACTCTATTTCCGCCTATGGCCGCCAGGGATTTCGAGAAGAGTTGAGCTGCAAGCTCAGTCATATTTGAGATAGGCGTGGCGCGGATCGTCCGGCGTTCCCGTCAGCGCGCCGCCCTCCTTCGCGGGGCACCACTGCACAACGTCCTCGATTTTCTTCGCGAGTTCGAAATCCTTGTCCGTGATGCCGCCCGCGTCATGATTTTGCAGGCGCACCTCGACCCAGGCGTAGGACGCGTGAATGTCGGGATGGTGCCAGGCGGCCTCCGCAAGGTGACCCACTGCGTTGATCACCATGAGCGTGCCCTTCCAGCCATGCGTCTGGTATTTGCGCCGGATGAACCCATCCCGGTAATGCCAGCGCGGCAGCTCGGCCTTGAGCCGGGCTTCAATATCCTGATCATTATAGGTTTTCTCGCGGGCTTTGCCTTCGCTCATCGCTTCCTCCGGACTTCGATCCCGGAAATATGATGACGCGCATGCAAACAAGCATTGCTCTCACAACTTATTGTCCCGCAGACCAGGATAGGTCTATAAATGCCGCTTGTTGCTGGATGCCATTTTCCAAGGAGAGATCAGTGGTTCGCGGAGAGGCTCTGAAGCCACGTCCCGGCGTGCTCGCCATCGACCCCTACGTTCCAGGGCGCTCCAAGCTTGCGGGTGAGGGGCCGGTTATCAAACTGTCGTCGAACGAGACGCCGCTCGGGCCGTCGCCGCACGCCATTGAGGCTTTCCGCGAGGCCGCGTCCCGGCTCGACCGCTATCCCGACGGCTCCTATGTCTTGCTTCGCGAGGCGCTCGGCGCATTTTACGGGCTGAACCCGGCGCATATCGTCTGCGGAAACGGGTCCGACGAACTGTTTCACGTACTGGCGCAGGCCTATCTCGGGCCGGGCGACGAGGCGATCTACACAGAGCACGGGTTCCTGGTCTATCGCATCGCCATCCTCGCGGCGGGCGCGGAGCCTGTCATTGCGCCCGAGCGCAATCTCACGGCGGACGTGGACGCTATTCTCGCCTGCGTGACGCCGCGGACGCGGGCCGTCTTCATCGCCAATCCCAACAACCCGACAGGCACTTATCTCAGCGTCCAGGAGGTTCGCCGGCTGCAGGCGGCGCTGCCTGAGAACGTGCTCCTGGTTCTCGACGGCGCTTACGCCGAATACGTCACCGCGAACGATTACGAGGCGGGCATCGAACTCGTCGCGACCACGCCCAACACCATCATGACGCGGACGTTTTCGAAAATTCACGGGCTTGCGGCCGCGCGCGTCGGCTGGGGCTATGCGCCTGCGCCAATCGCGGACGCCATGAACCGCATTCGCAGCCCATTCAATCTGAATCAGCCCTCCATCGAGGCGGCCATCGCCGCGCTTGAAGATCGGCAGCATATCGCGCAGGCGAAGGCGCACAACGAGCTTTGGCGCGACCGCGTGACGCGGAGCTTGCGCGATATGGGCTATGATGTGCCGGACAGCGCCGCAAACTTCGTCCTCATCCCCTTCGGGACGGAGAAAGGACGCACCGCTCAGGACGCCGATGCGCATCTGAACGCGGGGCGCATCATTCTGAGACAGGTGGGCGCATACAAGCTTCCGCACGCGCTGCGCATGACGATCGGCCTTGAGCACGAAAACCACGCCGTCCTCGACGCGCTTCGTGAATTCGCCGAGCGTTGACGCTCAACCTGACGACAGCTTCTCCACTGCTTCAACGGATCGAAGCTGACGCGAAGGCGAAATACGAAGTTAGCCGCCCGCCGCCGCCGCTTGGGTGAAAATCACCACATCCGGGATGCCCGATAATGCAACTCGGAGCCGAGGACGCTCAACACTCTTCGCCCTCAGGAAAAAAACCATAGAGGCGCTGTTCGAGCAAGCAGATGTCCCCGGATCGACGCATCATAGCATGCGGCGCCTTGGACGCCCGCTCACGAACATGGTTCCGCAACCGGCGGCGACTCGGGTCTTTCGCTCCACGTGGCCTGCGCGGAATTGCTCTCCCGTATTTTCAAAAAATCATTGAAACTCCATTAAAAAGAAGGCGTAATTCCCCCGATGGCTCAAGGCAGCCGCCTTAGCTATGTGCAACGTTGAACGTCCACATGTCAGTTCATTGTAAGTCGGTAGGTGCAATGCCGTGGAAATTCACTGTCGAACTTTCGCTTACTCTTTTTGTTTTCATTGTTGCGGTGGGGCCGTTCCTCACTCCGAACTCGAGACAAAGTCGCCGCAAAATACAATGCCCAAACCTTCAGGGCTGCGGCTGCGATCAAAGCCAGCGAGAGATAGCGCCTCGCGAGTTGGGGCATGCGCAAAAGCAAACGCTACGATTTTCCGGCTCGAGGGTTTATCGCATCGTTCATTCGGGATGGAGCGCGTGGCGGCGCTGTTGAGGGCACCCGCCAAAAATGACGCTTCATCTTCCCGTCCCTGCGTTGGTCGAGCGGCGCGCGACTGCTTCAAGATCTCGTGAATCTTGAAACCTTTATTAACCCTGGACGGGCGTCACGCCTCCAGCGGGGCGTCTGCGGCCTTTGCCGGTGCGCTTGCTGGCAGCCGTCTCGCCGTGGCTACGAAATAGACGCCGAGCGCGATCATAGGCAGAGAGTAGACCACGCCTTCCGAGAAGTACGCGGTGGTGAAAAACTGCGCCATGTCCCATTCCTTGAAGTACTCGGCGAAGATGCGGAAGGCGCCGTAGGCCATGAGGAAAACGCCGGTTGTAAGGCCCGGAGCGCGCAGACACAGGCGGCTATGCGTGAAATAGCGCAGAAGAAGAACCATGACGACGCCTTCGAGCGCCGCCTCGTAGAGCTGGGTCGGATGGCGCGGACCGAATGCATCGCCCTTGGCGAGAACGCGAGCCGGAAACTCGACGGCCCAGGGAACATCGGAGAGGCGGCCGTAGATTTCGCCGTTGATGAAATTGGCGATGCGGCCGAAGAACAGACCAAAGGGCGCGACCGCGGCGGACAAGTCCATGAGCGGGCGGACGGGGATGCGATTGCGCCGCGCGAACAGCCAGATGGCGAGGCCCACGCCCAAAAGGCCGCCATGGAAAGCCATCCCGCCTTCCCAAATCCGAAAAATCTGCAGCGGATGGCTGAACAGCATGCCGGGCTCATAGAAGAGAAAGAAGCCGAGTCGCCCTCCGAGGACCGTGCCTAGCGTCGCCCAGAACAGGAAGTCGTCTACCTGGTCCGGCTGCATCGGGCTCGCCCCGCCCCACAAGCCCTCGTCCGCGCAAAGCCGCCGCATATAAAGCCAGCCCAGCAGCAGCCCAGCCATATAGGCGAGGCCATACCAACGTATCGCGACCGGCCCGAGATGCACCGCTACCGGATCGTTGAAAGGGAACGCAATCGCCATCAGGTCCATGGAAGCCTCGGTGGGTGCCGCTTTTGCGTCCTCTTAGCAGAGGAACCGCTGACGGCCAACGGCTCAGGCGCACGCCGCTCGCCGCAATCCCTCGATTGACGACGCAAAACCGCGGGCGTCAGGTAGAGCCGCGGTAGCTTTGGGCCCTACGTCAGTCTCCGGGTGGAACCTTGCTCCACGGATCATCCGCGCCCTTCTGGGGCGCCGTTAATCGCAGCAGTTTCGACAATATTTACCTGCCAGGGGGGAAGCAACGAGCCCACGGCATACCCCCACGACTTGGCTGCAAGTCAGCCTTCATCAACGACTTGTTCCTAAGGGAACAGTCGTCTCGGCCGCCGTATGGAAAAACAAATTCAAGGACACTCGTACGCCCCGCAGGAAGTGCTGACCCCTATGCTGCGAGCGTCGACAGGACTTCCCGCGGATAAGGCGCACTAGCAACTTATTGAATCTAGTACAGCTTATCCGATGCAAGTTCGCTTGAGAGCTTGCGGCGAAATGGGCGCCAACTTGCCTCGGGCTGTAACAAGCGCAGGGTCATCCTAATCCTATGGGTTTTAGCAATTCCGCGAATTTGCCTACGACCCGTCGCAGCTACAGGCCCTGTTCTATGTCGTTCCAGGGCGATGCGGAGAGAGAGCATGCTATGAGGAAAGTTGCGGTGTTTGGTAATGCTGGCGGCGGCAAATCTACGCTGTCGAGGCAATTGGCGGAGGCGACGGGGCTACCGCTCTATACGCTAGATGTAATCCAGTTCCGAGAAGGCCGGTATTGGCCGGAGGAGCAGGCCGGCGGCAAGGTCTCGGACGAGGAGTACCTGAAAATCCATAAGGAAATTCTCGATCGCGATCAGTGGATTATTGATGGCTATGGCAGCGTGGCATCAGCATGGGAGCGTTTCTCCGTAGCGGACACACTTGTTTATATCGATTTGCCTCTGCTTACCCACTATTGGGGGGTCACAACGCGCTTTACCGCTGGACTATTCCGGAACCCAAGGGGATGGCCTGAGCATAGTCCGATGTGGGAAAGCACGCTGGCTAGCTACCGGGTGATTCGGCTTTGCCATCGCCGGTTGACGCCGAAGTATCGTCAGCTTGTTGCAGAGCAAGCATCGTCGAAGCGCGTTCACCATTTGAGGTCTCGCGCCGAGATCAAGACATTCCTTCAAGCGATTAGGCGACAGATGAGCCCATAAAGCTGGTCGACTGCAACCCGTGAGCCTCCTCCCAACCCCGACGTTGAGAAGGTTGGAGCGAGCTGAAGCTCTCATTTACCTGGCGGCGAGACGTTTTCGCTGAGGATCTATCAGTACGCGGAAGGGTCAGCGTCAGGGTCAGGGGCAGGCTAACAAACAGATGCCGACATTAACAGATGTATACAAAATGCCAGCTGAATCTCTTTGGCTGTGATATTAGAAGTGGGACGCCCAAGCGAAAAGTCCTAGGAAAGCAGATGCCGCCATGAATGCGGACGCGGCCAAGCGCGCGGCTGGGCTTCGCGCATAGAGGCCGCAAATGCGCCAAGCCAGGACGACGGACCAGAGGCAAGCCGCCGCCATCAGGAGCGTCCGCGCCGTGGCGAGATAGGGGAGCGTCACGCCCTCCGCATGCAGCATGGTCGTGGTCAGGGCGAAGAGCCCCAGGAACACGCCGCAGCCCGCGACGGGGATGAGACTTTGCGCGAGATGATGAAACACGGCGCGCCGCGCCTCGCTGGCGTTCCCCGCCGCCAATACGCGGCTCGCGGCCGACACGAACAAGAGCGCCGTCCCGCCGATCGCCAGCGTGGCCGCAAGGAGGTATGCGAAAAGCACAGCGCCATCGAGCGGGGTCATCACATCGTTCAGATCGGGATAGCTCGTGAGCATCCACCAAGGCGCCTCAGCGGAAAGCGGCCACATAATGCCGCGATCGATCAGCCATTCGGCGGCGGCTTGCTTGGCGGCGACGAACCAGGGGCTCGACGCCCAGTGGAAAGCGCCGGTCGCGAGCCCCATCAGGCCGAAAGTAATCAGCAGCGTCTCCCAAGGGCGTGGCTCCGAACCGGCCACGTGCACGATCTCATGGCCGGGCGCGCGGCGCGCGAGCGTCACCGCCCCGCGGAAACCCGAGCATCGCCCGCACATGTGACAGTCCGCGCCCCCGCGCATGGTGCGGATCGGAACCAGCGGAGCGCAGTTCAAACGCGCAGCCGAGGAAGGTTTCGGCGCACGGTCCCACGCCTCATTGTCCACCCGGAAATGAAGGGGAGCGAGTTTCGCCAACAGGCCGAACACGCCATTGACAGGGCACAAATAGCGGCACCACACGCGCTTTCCGCGGCCAAACCAATAGCCCACAGCCATCGCCGCGAGCGTGGAGCCGCCGAGAATGAGGAGCGCCGGCTTTGGGTACTGGTAGACGCTGACGAACTGGCCATAGGCGGTGATGACGGCGAAGGCGACGAAGGGCCAACCCTTCCACTTCACCCAATGCGGGATCGCGCGGCCGAGGCCATGCCGGCTCACAGCTTCCGTCAACGCGCCTTCAGGGCAGAAGACGCCGCACCAGAGACGCCCGACAAGCACCATGCTGAGGAGCACGAACGGCCACCAGACGCCCCAGAACAGGAACTGCGCGAAAAGCGTGAGGTTGGTCCAGATATGCGCGCTCCGCTGAGGCGGCGGCAGAAACGCCGGAACGACGACGAGAAAGGCGTAGGCCGCCACGATGACCCATTGAACGGCGAGGATCGCTCTCTGACGCCGCATGAGCCAATCGCCCGCGAAGGCCAGCCAGCGATCCACGCGCTTCGCTTGCGGCCGGACTGGGCGGCCTTCTCCACGCGCCGTGTCGTTGATGCGGACTAGAAGATCAACCATAGAAACCCAAATCCATTCACAGCGGAAGCCGGCCACGTCGGACCCGGCAGACGGAAAAAAGGCGCGGCGTCTGCAAGACGATCCCAAGGAAACAAACGCCGCGCGAGATCAATCCGCTTTTAATCGCAACCGATTGGAGGCGAAAAAGGTGATCAAAGTGCTATAGCGGCTTATCCGCGCCCGAACGGACGCAGGCTGCTCTAGTCCCCATCTCCGCCGCAAGGTCGGCAGGGCTTCCTCATTTCGCGACCACCAGCGCCGGCGGAGCGGCCGGCTGGAAGTCGTCGAAAAACTTGTATTCGCCGGCGTCGAGCGTGCGAATGATCATCGGGGCTTCGCCGCCGGCGGGAACGACAAGCTCCTTGCGAAGTTCCGAGCTTTCGAATTCGGCGGGCATTTTGCCGCGTATTTCGCACAATGATCTTGAACCGCGTCTTGGCCGGCACTTCGAGCCGCGGCGGGGTTATGACGCCGTCTTTCATCTCGATCTGGAAAACCGGCTCGTCGCCCGCCCGCCCGAGCGAAGGGGCGCAGAGCGCACAGCGCAGCAACAATGAATTTTTTTTTTTTTTTTTTTTTTTTTTTTTTTTTATTGCTGCCGTCAGAATGTCAGCGCCGCCCGCTTCTTCAGTACGCGCCTTTCTTGCCGGTCCCAACGTAAACGAACTCATAGTCCACCGTGAAGGTCTTGAACCACGGCCCGACGCCCGTTTCCTTGTCCACGTGCCTGCCGAAATGGGCGTGCGGGTTTTCGGACGGCGGCGTAATAGTCAGGATGAGCTTGTATTTGCCAGGGCCAAAGAGCTTGACATTGTCGCCATAGTGCGGGCCGTCATTGGCGACCATGGGCATGAATTCGCCCTTGAGGCTCTGCTTGTCGTCGAGCTTGATTACCTCGAAGTCGACACGCAAGTAAGGCATCCAGTCGCCCTCGGCAAATCCGTTCGGATTGCCCTTGGCCGCCTTGATGTCCGCTTCCAGATGAACATCGGACTCCTTTGCGTCGCTCATCATGCCCGGCGGATCCATCTCGATGGGCTGAAGGTAGACGGCCGCAACGCGCATGCCCTCCTTCTCCTGGGCCTGCCCGATCGGATATTCCTTGCCTGACGCGCCCGTCGCCATGGCGCATATCGCAAGGGCCGCGACGCCCGCAATTCTAAGATCCATCCGTTCCTGCTCCCCGATGCGCGGTTTTGCTGGCATCTAAACCGCATCCCCGTTAACGTTTAGTCTTGTTATGTTGGAAATGATTGGATGATCTACTTATGGTTAGCTGCCAGGTATGCAAATGGCAACGGTTTTCTTTTTAAATTAGATCGATTCTAAAGTAAGTTCTGCCTCCGACTACTGCTCTTTGACCAGGGGATATATTGAGCCGGACGGCGGAAGGGCGGCCGGCATTCACAGCGTCCCAGGTCTGCGTCAAATGCAACGAAGCTTTTCGTCTGCTTGCACGGGCACATTGCAATGATTAGTTTGCCGCAAACGCAAGGCTCACGAGGACATCAATCCATGACGCAGACGACAGGCCGTTTTTTCGACGAGATCGCGAAGTTGATGACCGACGCAGCAGGCGCCGCCCAAGGGGTGCGATCCGAGGTTGAGACCGCCGCGCGCAGCCAGGCCGAGCGCTTTTTCCGCAGCATGGATCTGCCGCAGCGCGAAGAGTTCGAGGCGGTAAAGGCGATGGCGCTGAAGGCGCGCGAAGAAAACGAAAAATTGGCGAAGCGCGTCGCCGAGCTTGAGGCGGCTTTGGGCCGTTCGACTGGCGCGTCTGCATAACAATTCAAGGTTGAGCGCGCCGCTTCGCGAACCGCGGGGCAACACAATCAGCCTTATTATGAAGTTGTCGCCGTTTTCCCCGTGGAGAAAGTTGCGGATCGATTGCGCAAAACCTGCGGATCACCGCATAGCCTGAGGAGACTTATACGGCAAAGTCCGGACAGACTAAATTTGCGACCGAAGGGTCTGTCCGGGATGATTTTGCTGCAGCATCAGAGGGGAACTTACGGATGGCCGCAGCCGGACAGGACTATAATCGTGTTTCACACCCTGTCGATCTTATGGAGCACATTGCTTGCGTGCAGGACTGGGTTTTCGAGCGTTCGAGTGAAGACGAGCTGACTGTTTCCGTGGCGGGTTCGTGGTGCGATTATCACATCTCGTTCAATTGGCGCGACGACCTGGAAAGCCTGCATATGGCGTGCGCCTTCGATTTCAAAGTGCCGCGGGCTCGCACAGCGGAAATCTACCGCCTCCTCGTGCTCATCAACGAGCAGTTGTGGCTGGGCCATTTCGACGTGTGGTCGTCCGAAGGTTTGCTTCTTTACCGGCAGGGTTTGATGCTGAACGGCGCGGAGCCGACCGCCAAGCAATGCGAAGCGCTGCTGCAGGCCGCGCTTGACACGTGCGAGCGCTATTATCAGGCTTTCCAGTTCGTGGTATGGGCTGGCAAGCGCGCCGAGGACGCCTTGGCGAGCACCATTTTCGACACCGAGGGGCAGGCTTGAGCGAGATCGGCGATAATCCTTCTATTTTCCTTATCGGCGCGGGCCGCATGGGCGGCGCGCTGCTTCGCGGATGGATGACGGCGGGCTTTTCTCCGGCCTCGCTGGCGGTGAAGGAGCCCCAGCCCGCACCGGAAATGGCGGCTCTCCTGAAAGAGAAGAACATAGCGGAGCAGCCGGCGTCTCAGCCGGATGTCATCGTCATGGCCGTGAAGCCGCAGATCATGTCCAAAGCTCTCGACGAGGTTGCGCCACAGGCCGGTTCCAGGACGGCCGTGCTCTCCATCGCAGCGGGCCGCACCGTTCAAAGCATCGCCGGTCATTTTCCGCCCTCCACGGCCATCGTGCGCGCGATGCCGAACCTCCCGGCCGAGATCGGACGTGGGATTACGGCGGCGTTCGCCAATGCGCATGTCCCGCCCGCGCAGCGCGATCTTTGCGGTAAGCTTCTCAGCGCCGCGGGCGAAGTCGCCTGGGTCGATGACGAGGGCTATCTCGACGCCGTAACCGCCGTTTCGGGGTCGGGGCCGGGATATGTGTTCTATCTGGTCGAATGCCTCGCCGCCGCCGCTGAGGATGCGGGGTTGCCTTCAGATCTGGCGATGCGGCTCGCTCGGGCCACGGTCGCCGGCGCAGGCGAGTTGCTGCATCGCTCGGCTCTATCGGCCGCGCAACTGCGCGAGAATGTGACCTCTCCGGCAGGCACCACTGCGGCTGGGCTCGCCGTCCTCATGCGCGAGCCGGGCCTTAAGGAGCTTTTGCAGGAAACGGCAGCCGCCGCGGCCCGCCGCTCCCGCGAACTATCTGAGTAGCCGCACTATGTCATGGCCGGGCTTGCCCCGGCCATCCAGGAAACACACTAAGCTTGCGATCTCTGCTCCTGGATGGCCGCCCATGTCCTCGGACTTGATCCGCGGATCAAGGGCGGCCATGAATAGGTATGATACCGACCCGCCCTCTATTCTGACCCAAGGCCTCCTCATTCTGTCCTTCTCCCGCGAGGGCGGGAGAGGGGCGGGGGTGAGGGGGCGCTACCGGTCAACATTTCCGGCGGTTGGTATAAGGCCCGCTATTTCACGGTGACGGTGATTTTCTCCGAGGCGAGCGCCGGATCATAGGGGATGTGATTTCCATCGCCCACCACGAGTTGGAGCGTGTGCTTTCCCGGCGCAAGCGTCAGCGTCGTTTCGGTCTGGCCTTTCCCGAAATGCTTGATGTTATCGTCCGCAGGCATCGGCGCGAGCGCCTTCTCTCCGGTCGGCGCTTCGGTATCGATGAGGATGTGATGATGGCCCGTATCAGGCTTGTCCGTGCCCGCGGGCGCGATTCCGATTCCTTGCACGCCCATCACGACCTTGACCGGGCCAGAGACCTCCGCCCCGTTCTTGGGCTCGACGAAGAAGACCTTAGCGCCGTGTGGCCAGTGCGCGGGCGTCTCCGCCATCGCCGCGTTTGCCGCGAGCATCGAGAGCCCAAGAGCCGTGGCGAACCCGATATGCCGTTTCATGAAATCCTCCCTGTCCTTATGCCGACGCTTGCGGAATATGGTCTCAGCCCGCAGGGAAAACAGCTTGGTCGGAGGTTTTTTAACTTATTACCTTCAATTGTTCCGGGAGGAACGCGGATTGCGACTTTGCGGACCGTGAAAAGAGGGACGCCTTGAGATATTGCATCGCAGCGATTTGTCTTTCTCTGCTTTCGCAGCCGGCTGCCGAAGCCGCGCAATGCGGCGGAGATTTTCGCGTCTTCGTCAAGACGCTCTCTGGAGAAGCTGTGAACGCAGGCCTGTCGCCGGCCATCGTCGAGGACGCGCTTGCGGGCGTTTCTCCCGATCGGTCCGTGCTGTCCTTCGACCACCGCCAACAGGGCGAATTCAACAAGAGTTTCGAGCATTACGCGGCGATCGCCGTGACCCCGCAACGCGTCGAGCGCGGACGGAAGCTGTTACGCAAGAACGCCGCGCTGCTCGCACGCCTTGAACGGGATTTCGGCGTGCCGGGTCCTGTGATTGTCGCGATCTGGGGCCTCGAAACTCATTATGGGACGCGGGACCTTGGCGACCGGCCGGTCATCCGCACGCTCGCCACGCTGGCCCATGATTGCCGTCGCACGGAGTTGTTCCAGAGCGAGTTGCTAGCCGCCTTGCAGATCCTTCAGCGCGGCGACCTCTCTTCACGCGAGATGGTCGGCGGCAATGCTGGCGAGATCGGCCAGACTCAATTCCTGCCCAGTTCCTATCTCAAATACGGCGTCGATTACGACGGGGACGGGCATGTGAATCTGCGGCGCAGCGTGCCGGACGTGCTGGCCTCGACCGCCAACTTCCTCAAGGCCAATGGCTGGCAAAAGGGCGCGCCTTTTGGCGAAGGGACGGCCAATTTCGAGGTCATGCGCAGCTGGAATCAGGCCTTGCTGTATCGCAAGGCCATCGCCCTTCTCGCGGAACGCATCGGCGAGCCTTGAGGGCGACAATTGACCTGCCGCGGAGAGAAGCGCTGCTGTTTTCAGGCGGCCGGAGTTGAAGAAGGGGCTCCGCACATGCCGCTCATATACCCCCCGCTGCTAAAGTGGTCCTCGATGATTTCCGTAAATTGAAACTCGGCGATTTTGATGGCGAGCTTCAAGTTCCTTTTCAAGGCCAAAGAATAGGCGTCGGAAAGAACCTGGGGTGGTGAGTTCCAGTCAAGAAACTGCAGTGTTCCCGCGGACGTATAATCAAAACCGGCGGCGAGCAACGAACTCAGTTTTTGGATCAGATCGTCGAAATTTTTGGCGAGTTCCGCATCCAGCTGAAGATGCGGCGCCTGGGACGGAAATATTGCGCTTACGCGCTCATATCCCTCAAGGATTTTGAGCCAGGCGCCTGTCGAAGCCGGCAGGTGGGGCACGAGATCATCCCTGTACTCCACACGAAACGTTTGCGGAATCTCAATGTCATACGCTGCGGCGAAAGCTCCGTCGCCAACTCTTGGAGACGCATAGGTGTAAACAGCCGTCGGCTTCTTCACCGTTTTTGACAGGCGGTAAGAAGCAAGAAAAGCTAGAGCGCCGCCCTTGCTGTGACCTGTGACGTAAAGAGGCTTCGCAGATGTTTTACAATAGGTTTCGATGTTGGGCCACAGAGCGTCGAGAGAACCGAGGAAACCTTGATGCACGCGGCCAGGAAGATTTTGCCCCTTTACCAGAGGAACCTTAGCGTCGTTTAGCCAGTCTTTGACGACCTTGAGAAATTGCTTGCGGTCCTGAGCAATCAATGTTGGCGGCAAGGTGCCACGGAAGAACAGAACTCCCTCCGTTTCGGTCTCGGCGAACGCGCAGGCGTCCTCGCCGATGACGGCAGACAGCAAGGTCTCGGGGTTGAAGCCGATCTCTCCCATCGCCTCGATGACCTGCGGCGATTGTAGAAACGCCGACTGGCCGTATTTAATCCCATACGCCAGATTGGAGGCGTTGATTAAACGGCAGGAAATGTCGCCCTTGGCCATAGTACACCCCGGTGAAAGCGGCTGGAAAAGCCCTCAGGTATCTAAGCTTTTATTACTGCCTGTGTCGCCGCGCGTCCAGCCTCCGGAAGCCGTTTCCACAACCGCTCTCATAATAAGCGCGAGTTGCGTCGCGACTTGTGGACCGCGACAATCTTCTCACTGCGGTCGGCGCCGCGCGTCAAAACACGGCGTGGTCCCCGAGTTCGGCCCAAGCCTCGCCCTTCACGAGGCGCGCGTAGAAATCAAAAAGCGTCTCCGAGCCGGCGGACGGCGTCTTGGCGGCGTCGTACCGGCCCGTCGCCGGGTCCAGGAAGAGCATGGATTCGGTGGCGTAATAGCGCCCGATGCGGGCGAGCTCGGCTTTCTCGGCCAGCGGCGGGATTACGCGGCCGAGCGTCCCGAGCACAGCAATGATCGTATCGAGCAACGCCACGGGCACGTGGCTGAACTTCGGTTCGCGTCCCAGAAGCGCGAACAGGCGCTCGCCCTGCTGTTTCGGCGTGACGGCGTCGCCCGGGCCGCCAATGGGCAGCACGCGATTGTGGCGGCTGTCATCATCAAGGCATTCGGCAAGAAATTGGGCGAGATCGGCGTCGCTGATGGGCTTGCAGGCCGTCAGCTCGCCGTCGCCGAACAGAAGAAAGGACTTGCCCCGTTTAAGCCGGCCGATCTGGCCCGACAGGGACTTGAAGAAGGCGGTGGGCCGGACGATGGAATAGGTGAGGCCGGACCCGATGAGCGCTTTCTCGAACGCGAGCTTGGCGTGCTGGAAGGCCAGAAGCGGCTTTTGCACGCAAATCGCCGACAACTGCACCATCTGCGAGACGCCCGCCTCCTGTGCGGCCGCCAGCGCGTCGACATGCGCCTGGTAATCGATGGCCCACGCATCCTTGGGCGCTCCTGTCCGAGACGCCAGGCACGAAACCAAGGCGTCGAAGCGCTCGCCCCGAAAGCCGTCGCGGGCAAGGGATAAGGGGCTCGTGACGTCGCCGAATTTGAGCGCCGCCCCCTTGAGCAGACCGGCGCTCTCGGCAGGCGTCAACGCCCCGCCGACGCCTGCGCGGGGTCGCACGAAGCATACGACCTCGTGGCCGCGCTCGATGAGCGCGCCGACTGTCGCCCGGCCGATTGTGCCGGTCGCGCCCAAGACCATGACGCGCCTTGGGTGAGGAGATCGATGAGCCGCTGGCGAAGGCGTTGTGGCGATGTCGTTCATGGAGCCGCACTATGCACCGGCGACGAAGTTCAAGAAAGTCCTGGTCGAAAAAGTGACAATCGGGCGCACGCCGCCGAGGGGAGTTGGCGCCGGCTGCGGTCGAACTCAACCAGGAGGCCGCTCCATGGCCCTTGCGGTCATCCACAGGTTGTGCAAAAGTGGGCGCACGCAGCGAGGCTGTTTCCGCCGACCGAAACAGCCGCATATGTTCCTTTTGTTTTCAGTAAGTTAGCGTTTTTTCTTTGCCATGTTCAGAGTCGTGCGCCGGATGATTGTCGACGCGGGGAATAAAAGCATTCCTCATTTTCGCCAAAATTCGCCTACACACACCTGCCCCTCAACAAAACCAGTCTTGTAATCAACAAGCATGGGACAGCATATTGAACATGAATGGAACTGATAAAATCGAGCCGACAGAACGTCTTCATGGTGTTAAGGATCATGCAGTAGTTGCTCTCACTCAACTCGTGGCGCTCTATCTCGACAAGAATTCATTCGACAAACAATCCAAGGCCCAAGGAGAATCTGGCCACGACTTGCGCGGCGCTCGAAAGCTGGCTGAGATGATGGCGGCCTCCCACAAAATTCCGGCCATCGCTTTCGATGCTCTTGAGCATCCGGCGCCGAGCGCGTTGAAAAATGGCATGCGGGCCGTCGGGACTATGCTTTACGAGGAAACCAAAAGCATCGACGCCATGAGCGACGTCTTGTATCGCGTCATGGAAAACTTCCCGAACCGGGATCATGAGGTCGTCCGCGTGCTGGATCACGCGTTCGATGGCATTGGCGGCTGGTGGGCGTGATCGTTCGCCCTGCCGAGGAGTGCGGATCAAATCCGCATCCGGAAGCAGCCTTCAATCCTCTCTGAGATAAGCTCGAATGGAGTGGCCTGCTCGCGGAAAATCCAAGGCGGGCCGCTTCTTCGGCCTCCACCGCCGGAACGGCCTCGCCTGCCGGAGATCACGCCGCGCCGCGCGCCGCAAGGTCCGTCACATGGTTGGCGATCTCCTGATCTTCCGCCGCGGCCAAGCCGCTGACGCCCACTGCTCCGACAATCGCGCCATCTGCGTTCCTGATGACGCCGCCGCCCGGCAACGCTGTGAGCCGGTCATCGCAGAAATACGAAAGGGCAATGTTTTCGCGGCGCAGGCGCTCAAACAGCGCATCGGTGTTCGCCTGCATGCGAGCGGCGGTGTAGGCTTTCGCCTGGGATATGGCGATGCTGCGGATCGGCGCGCCGTCCTGTCGCTCAAAAGCGATAAGGAACCCCTCCGCATCGCAAATGGCTGCGCAAATCGGGCGGCCGAAGCTCGTGGCGGCCTTCTCAAGGGCGTGCCGGATGAGTTCGTTCGAGCGCTCAAGGCCAAGGCTTTTCATGGGCGTCCTTTCCACTGTGCTTGGTTTGTGCTGTCAGGTGAACATTGCGATGCGCCGCCACAATCAGCGCCTGCGCCATCGCGTCCATTCAGGCGGGCCATCCCCGAAATCAAGATCCGGTATCGCACATCGTCGAACGCAGCGCCCCAGGCTTCCCGGCCTCGTCCGGTGATCTGCACAAACCAGATCACGTCGCCAGCTTCGGGGCCGCGCACGAGTTCGGTCGGATATGTTTTGGCGCCGGTTGCTGAAATCTGCAGACTTATCTCCCAGGCGGGAGTCGGTCGCGGCGGACAGCTACACAAGCGCGGCGAAGGAACTCGAGGCGCTTGGCATAGGTATGGTCCGACAGCACACGGTCGCGTCCCTTCCTCGCAATTTCGCGGGCCCAGCGAGGCGACCGGGAGATCTCTTTATAAATGTCGTTCAACTGATCTTCGTTTTCATAAACCAGGATCTCCTCAGGCTCGAAGCAGAAGCTTAAGTCTTTCTGTGCGTCTGTTACAGAGACAAGGCCCAGCGCCAGGGGAGTAAAATGGCGCTGATTAAGACCGCTGACGATCAAGCCCTCATTCTTGATATTCAACGTCCCGATATAATTCGAGTATAGTTTTCCGAGTTCGCGGCGGTAAATGCGGCGAGCAACGACGTGATGCATCGCCACCCCGCTTCGGTCGGCCCAAGCCGGGCCGTAAAGGGCGACCGGCATTTCGATTTTCGAGATGACCGACCGGCGATAAGCGCAAGCGCCGCCGACAAAAACCAATTCCGTCCGAGGTTCAGCGCCGCCTCGGCTTGAATCGATTGCTTTCAAATCTGCGGCATGCGGCACAAATCCCGCTTTGGGTCTCAATCCGATGTTTCGATGTTGATCGATAAAGGCGGTGTCGGTATAGCCGAGTGCATCGAAGAGGCTCAAGGCAGGCGCCTGCTCCGCCACGATGACATGACCAACCCATCCCACCATAGGTGGACGGTTCGGCAACGATGCGATGGACTCGAGCATCGTTGGCTCCATTCTTTCGGGGCATATCGCCAAGATCAGGTCTGGATCGAACCTGGCGATGCGTCTTTTTATGTTGGCTGCGATCTGGGGCCAGAGCAGGCGTTCAATCTGCTTGTTGATGAAGCCGAGTCGCGTAACGCAAAATTGGATTACATGTCTGGAAGCTAGGAAACCGTCCAAAGCCTCCTCGACCCAATTCGTCATGCTTCCTTTCTTGCCGATGACTAAGACTTTCATCCCTTCAGCGAACCCCAGATCATATCCAATGGATAAATTTTTTCAGCGTCCACAGGCTCTTTCGCCCCTTAAACCAAGGTCCATCGAGCTTTAATGCTGTAATACCGACCGCCCTATGTTCTGACCCAAGGCCCCCTCATCCTTTCCTTCTCCCGGTGAACTCGCCTCGGCGAGCTTACAACTTGGAGCGGCCGCATCCGCGAGCGGATGCGGCTGGGGAGAAGGAACGCTGTTTCAAGCGCGAGCGGACTCCCTCTCCCCTCGCGGGAGAGGGCGGGGTGAGGGGGCGCTACCGGTCAACACTTCCGGCGGTTGGTATCACAGCGAAGCATGGACCAAACTTCAGAGGCGTGGCAAGCGCGACGATCTCTCGAAAAGATTTATCCAATAGATAAATAGCCGCGCGAGCCGCCCCTATCGAGAGCCGCCATTTCGGCGGCCCTCGGCCTCAGGGATGAAGTCTGCGATTATAATTCCCGCGGGCGTCAGCCCATCCGGCTGCGCTGCCACCAGCCTTTGCGGGGTGGAGCGGTTCTGACGGGCTTCGGTTTCGGCTCGGGCGCCGGAGACTGCGGGACAACGGTCAGCTCAACAGCGGGCGCCTGATTCTGCTCGACAACAGCCGCCGCTTCCTGCGGTTGATCCGGAGCGGTTTCCGTCGTTTCAACGGATTGGCTTTCCGGCAGGCTCGCAGGTTGCTCCTCAGCCACGGTTTCAACCTTTTGTGGGACGACCTCGACCGACAGAACAGCCCCGGCTGGGGTTTGCTCGATTTCCCGCTGCGCCATCTGTTCAGGCTCGGGCGAAATTGGCCTCGGATTTATCGGCCCAAGCGCCAAATTTTTTGGAAAATCGTGATTGCTGTCGATCGTCGGTTGTTCTCCAAGGCCCGGAATGTGCGCCGGGTGTTGGGAGCGGGAGAACTCGAGGGCGCTTCCATCCTCGCGATGCCGGCGACCGCCCCGCCTGCCTCTCCGCCGGCTGCGGCGGAATTGTCCGTCGGCCTCGCCGTCCACGGCGTCTTGCGCTTCGGCGGCCTGCGCCGAAGGCTGCGCTTCGGACTGGATCTCAACTGGCGGAACCTCCGCCTCGTCGTCCTCGTACTCTCCCTCTTCGCCTCCCGCTTCGACGGAGAGAGCACCGCTTCCGTTCTGCAAGGCAGGCTCGGGCTGATCCCCGCGGCCGCGCCTGCGCCTGCGCCTGCGGCGGGATGGGCGCTTGTCGTCGCCTTCGGCCGACGCCTCTTCCCCTTCGTCGACGTTGGCCAGTGCGGGCGCCTCCATGTGCACGGCCTTCGTCGTCTCGCCTACGACGGGGGCGACGGCTTCGGCGCCGCGCTCAAGCGAGAAATGGCCGCCATGCGCTTTCTCGTCGAGCTGGATGACGATCGTCACGCCATAGCGCAGCTCGATGTCGCGAAGATAGGAGCGCTTGTGGTTGAGAATATAGAGAGAGGCTTCGTTTGACGCGCCTACCGTGAGGTTGGCGGGTCCCTGTGTGCGGAGGTGATCTTCGATCGAACGAAGGATCATCAGCGCGACAAACTCGGTAGAGCGGATATGGCCCACCCCTTGGCACACCGGGCAGGGCATGGTGGACACCTCCACCACGCCTTGGCGGAGCCTCTGCCGTGACATTTCCAGAAGGCCGAAATGGCTGATATGGCCGACTTGGATGCGCGCGCGGTCGTGACGGAGACATTCCTTGAGCTTGCGCTCGACGGCGCGGTTGTTGCGCCGCTCGTCCATGTCGATGTAGTCGATAACGATCAGGCCCGCGAGATCCCGCAGGCGAACCTGCCGGGCGACTTCTTCGGAGGCTTCGAGGTTGGTTTTGAGCGCCGTATCCTCGATGGAATATTCACGCGTGGCTCGGCCGGAGTTTACGTCGATTGCAACGAGGGCTTCTGTCTGGTTGAGGACGATGTAGCCGCCGGACCGAAGCGTCACCACGGGGCTGAACATCTGATTCAGCTGCCGCTCAACCTCGTACTTTATGAAAAGAGGCTCAGGCTCTTTGTAAAGCTGGACGTTCTTTGCATGGCTCGGCATGAGCATGCGCATGAACTCTTTGGCGTCGCGATGAAGTCCTCTCCGGCCACAAGGATCTCGTCTATGTCCTTGTTATAAAGGTCGCGGATGGAGCGCTTGATCAGATCGCCTTCCTCGTAGACGAGGCAGGGTGCCGTCGACTTCAACGTCAGATCGCGGACGTTCTCCCAAAGTCGCAGCAGGTACTCAAAGTCGCGCTTGATTTCGGCCTTCGTGCGGGAGGCGCCGGCGGTGCGAATGATGAGGCCCATGCCCTCCGGAACCTCAAGCTCCAGCGCGATCTCCTTGAGCCGCTTGCGGTCGGCCGGGACGGTGATCTTGCGCGAAATGCCGCCGCCGCTCGCCGTATTCGGCATCAGAACAGTGTAGCGTCCCGCCAGCGACAAATAGGTCGTCAGCGCCGCGCCTTTGCTGCCCCGCTCTTCCTTGACCACCTGAATCAGAACGATCTGATTGCGTTTGATGACTTCCTGAATCTTATAATGCCGCCAGCGCCTCTTGTGCCGCTGAGGCAACTCTTCCAGAGCATCCTCGGAGCCGACAACCTCCACCGGAACAGGGGTCGGCGATTCGGGGGACGGAAATAATGTCGCCCTCTCCTGAAACGCCGCCGTTTTCCCAATGTGTGTGGTGGTCATCCTCCGAAGCAAAGTGGGGCTTTTGCGCGGCCTGTGTTCCTCCGTCGCCCTCCGGCGCAAGGACGGGAGCCGCTTCCTCGACGTCATCAGGATGCGCGGGGATTTCATCGCGCGCTTCTTCCGCGCGGGCGACGGCGGCCGAAAATTCCTCATAAATCGTGGGTGGCAGAATGGCTTGCAGCGCTATGGGCGCCGTGCGTCCCGAAGACTCCTCCTCGCCTTGGTCAGACTCCAGGTGGGCCTCTTCTTGTTGAGTCTCCGGCCGGATCGCCTCCTCAGCCTTTGTCTCCTCCACAGGAGCCGGGGCCTCGCTGACATCAACAGCCGCTTGGCTGCCGCCCGATTGCTCCGCGTCAACGACCGACTCTTCAAGGGGAGCTTGTTCCTCGCCTGCGCCGGAAGACGTGGAAGCGTCTAAGTCTAGAGCCGGTTCAGTCGGCGAGGCGGCGGATTCCGCGCCTTCTTTTTCTGATTGCGGCTCCTTCAGTTCCGGATCCTTGAAGCCGCCATTGTCGTGATCCTGAAAGCGGCTTCTACGATCGGCCGCCTCCTCTTTCATGAGGGCTTCACGGACGGCGACCGGAATTTGGTAATAATCCGAATGGATTTCCGCAAACGCGAGAAAACCATGACGATTCCCGCCATAATTTACGAACGCAGCCTGAAGCGATGGCTCGATCCGCGCCACCTTCGCGAGATAGATATTTCCTCTGAGCTGCTTCCTTGATGCCGATTTGTAATCAAATTCCTCAACGCGACTGCCGCGCGTCACCACCACCCTGGTTTCCTCCGGGTGGGTGGCGTCGATTAACATTTTGTTTCCCATGATGAATACTTTCCGGCGCATCAGCGTGAGAGCGAGGTCTCGCGATCATGGCGACATGACCGAACGGACCGTCTCGCCGGGCGCACTGTTGGTTGATCGCGCACTCACCGCCTGCGGCCAGCATGACGCTGGTCACGCCCTCAATGGAGAAGTAGGGGCTCAACGAGCTTAGGAAGCCGCGTCTGGCATCTTCCAAAAAAAGCGAGTTGAAGCGCGAAGTTGACATTCTTTTGGTCTCGGCTCGCCGACAGTCCATTCCATAGGGGATAGGGCGGCGCCACCACGATTTGGGGGTTATTTTCCTCCAGGACTTCAACATCCTGGCTATTTCTGTTCTAACGACCGCGTGTGCTGTCCGATCTAAGATCGTGAGTTTATTGCGATTGTCAAATCTTCGCCCGTTGGTCTTCATATCCGGCGCAGGCGGAGCTAGCGCTAAGCTTAATCCAACCAAGGTTGACATATCTCTAATACGTCGTGTTCGCCCTCGCCGCAAGCAAGTCGTAGGCGGCGTCCCGCGAAATGTGAAAACGACTTGTGTATTCATCTCTGGTGCAGGCTGTAGACGCGCCTTGATTGGATGCTATAAGCGAGGGTCTTAAGCTAAGCCGAAGGGCGTCGGATGATCGAAAACCGAGTAAATGTCAGGTATTTTCGGGGGCTGACGCTTCTTTTTTTTATTCTAGTCGCCTTGGCGCAGCCGCCCGTGGCGCACGCCGATCAAATTATCTTGAGCGCCCAAATCGGCGGCGATCGTCAGCGGACGCGGTTCGTGGCCTTTCTGTCGAAAAAGGTTGAATACCGCATATTTTCGATCGCCGATCCCTATCGGATCGTCGTCGATTTGCCCGAGGTGGACATTCAGGGACCGGGCGCGCAAAATCGAGGGCTGGTTCTGTCCTCTCGCTCAGGGTCGATCTCACCTGGGAAATCCCGCATCGTGATCGATCTTGTCGAACCGGCGGTCGTCGAGAAGTCGGAGATTTTTCCCTCCGAGAACGAGCTTCCCGCTCGGCTCGTCATCGATTTGGTCAGAATTTCGCACAAGGCCTTCCTCGCGGCGGCCAAAAAGCCGCCGCCGGTTCAGAAGGCCGAGCCGAGCCAAAGCGCCGCCGCCATCAAAAATCCAGACGATCGCAGGCCCCTTATCGTCGTCGATCCAGGCCATGGCGGCCTCGACGTGGGCGCTCAGGGAAGGCTTACGAATACGCCGGAAAAGGACGTTACGCTCGAATTTTGCAAAGCTCTGGCGGAGAAGATCGAGGCGACCGGCCGCTATCGTGTTCTGCTGACGCGCGATCACGATGTCTATGTCAAGCTCGACGAGCGCGCTCAAATGGCGTCCGGCCCGAAAGCGGACCTGCTCGTCTCCATCCACGCCGACGCTCTCGACGCAAAGCGCCTCGGTCTGAAAAGCCTTCAGGAGGTCCGCGGCGGAACGGTCTACACCTTGTCGGAGGAAGCCTCAGATGAGCAGGCCAAAGCTTTGGCGCAAAACGAGAACAAGGTCGATGTCGAGGCCGGCGTCGCCAGCGAGGCGCAGGCGCCCGACGTCTCTGAAGAAATCCATAACATATTGAATGAACTCGAAACCCGGAGCAAAAAGAACAAGTCGTTGGCGATCGCTAATTTTCTCATCGAGCACATGAAGGATAAGATGAAGTGGAGCAGCAGGCCTCACCGCTCGGCCAACCTTCGCGTGTTGAAAGCGACGGGCGTGCCGGCGGTTTTGATTGAGCTTGGTTATTTGAGCAATGACGACGACGAGAAGCTTTTGACATCCAGCGAGTGGCGCGCCACAAAAGCACGTTTGCTCGCGGATGCGATTGACGCCTTCATGGCAGAACGCCAGGCTCAATTTCCACTGTGAATTATTTATTTCGCAGATGGTCTGCCTTGACTGAGAATTGTTAGGGACATGATCTTGTGGTGAGCATTCAGACTCGGCGCTATGTCCTGTCACAATTTGGCTACGCCATTGTGTTCGTGATGGCGCCGTCCTAAGGCTTGATCGCTTCCTTTGATCCGATAGCGGAACCTGCCGAATAACCGAACGTGGAATCTGATGCAAAGTCATAGACCTGTGAAGCCGCCTGTTAAGAAAAAGAAGCGCCGTAAGAGCCTCTTTCTTAGTTTTCTTGGTTTTGCATTTACAGCAAGCGTTTTTTTATTCCTCGCAGGATCGGCGGCCGCCGGCTATTTTCTTTGGGTTATTGCGAAAGACTTGCCGGACTACGATAAGCTCGCGACCTACAAGCCGCCTGTCGTCACCCGCGTTCATGCCGGCGACGGCAGGCTGATCGCGGAGTTCGCCAAAGAGCGGCGCATTTACGTTCCCGTGCAGACCATGCCGAAAATGGTTATCAACGCATTTCTCGCCGCCGAAGACCAGAATTTCTACGAACATAGCGGCCTCGACTTCCGCGGCATCATGCGCGCCGTCTACAACAATGTGACGAAAAAGAAGAAGGAAGGCGCCTCCACCATCACGCAGCAGGTGGCGAAAAACTTCCTTCTGACGAGCGAACAATCCTATTTGCGCAAGGCGAAAGAGGCGATCCTCGCGGTCAGGATCGAGCGGGCCTACACCAAGGAGCGCATCCTCGATCTCTATCTCAACCAGATTTATCTCGGCGCCGGATCGTACGGGGTGGCCGCCGCGGGGCTGCGCTATTTCGGCAAGGAGCTCCACGAGTTGCAGCTTCATGAAGCGGCATATCTGGCTGCTCTGCCGAAGGAGCCTTCGAGGTTGCAGCTCACGACGGCGCGCGGGAAGAATTTTCTCGAAGCGCTGAACCGCCGCAACGCCACGCTCGACAATATGGCGCGCTTCAAGTTTGTCAGCGTTCAGGATGCAGAGAACGCGAAGAAGCTGCCGCTTGAGATGGCGAGCCGGCAGGTTGGGCCATCCACTTTCGCAGCCGAATATTTCGCGGAGGAGGTTCGCCGTTCGCTGATCGACCTTTATGGGCAGGATGACAACGACAACAACTCAAGCTACTACGCGGGCGGCTATTCGGTGCGCTCGACGCTCGATCCCAACCTTCAGTTGATGGCGCGCTCCGCCCTTCGCGCCGGGCTGGTCGCTTTTGACAAAAAGCATGGCGGTTGGCGCGGTCCGGTTTCGAAGATCGATATCGCCGGCGCCGATTGGGGCGCGAAAATCGCTGAGGTTCCCGCCCTTTCCGATGTGGATCCATGGCGGCTCGGGGTCGTCTTGCAATCGGCGAAAGACAAGGCTGTCATCGGTCTCCAACCGGGGCGCTCTCCGAACGGAAACGTCGAGGAAGAGAGAAAGACAGTTGAGGTGGGCCTGGAAGGGGCGAGATGGGCCATCGAGACGCACAAGGGCCGGATCAGAGGCGCGCCCGGCGTGAGCGACGTCCTGACGGTCGGCGATATTGTATACGTCTCGCCGCCAACCGAACTCGACAAGGAAAATAATCCGCTGAAGCCGGCAAAAGTCGAGACGAATTCCACGACGCAGAGATGGCAGCTGATGCAGGTGCCGCATATTGGCGGCGCGACGGTCGTAATCGATCCGCACACGGGACGGATTTTGGCGCTTGTCGGCGGGTTCAGCTTCGCCGAGAGCCAATTCGACAGAGCCATGCAGGCGAGACGCCAGCCTGGATCTTCGTTCAAGCCGATCGTTTATGCGGCCGCGCTCGACAACGGCTATACGCCGGCCAGCGTGGTGAACGACGCCGCAATCGAGATTGATCAAGGTAATGGCCAAGGCGTCTGGAAGCCGGACAACTATGACAAGCAGGTGCACGGCGCGCAGCCCTTGCGCATCGGCATCGAAAAATCCCGAAACCTGATGACGGTTCGTCTGGCGCAGGATATCGGCATGCCGATCGTGAGCGAGTACGCCCGCCGTTTCGGCGTCTACGACGATCTGCCTCCATTGCTTTCGATGGCGCTTGGCGCGGGCGAGACGACGCTTGTCAGGCTGACGACGGCCTATTGCATGTTTGTCAACGGCGGCAAGAAAATCAACTACACCTTCATCGACCGGATCCAGGACCGTCTTGGCCAGACCATCTGGCGCCACGACACGCGCCAATGCAGCGATTGCGCTGCAACATCTTGGCGAGGTCAGGATGAGCCGGAACTTCAGGACGACAGGAAGCAAATCATCGATCCTATGACGGCCTACCAGATCACGTCCATGCTGGAAGGCGTCGCCATCCGCGGGACCGGCGCGATCGTCTGGAAACGCGTCGGCAAGCCGCTCGCAGGCAAGACCGGCACCACGAATGAAGAAAAGGACGCCTGGTTTATCGGCTTCTCGCCCGATCTGGCGATGGGCGTTTTCATCGGTTACGACAATCCTCAGCCCATGGGACATGGCGAGACGGGCGGCGAGCTTGCGGCTCCGATCTTCGCGGATTTCTTCAAGTTGGCGCTGAAGGATAAGCCCGCGGTGCCATTTCGCACCCCGCCAGATCTTCTCCAAGTGCGCGTTAATAGAAGAACGGGCCAGCGCACCGATCCAAACGATCCTGACGCCATCACCGAATATTTCAAGCCGGGTACAGAGCCCTCCGAAGGATATGCGACCGCGGCGGATTATTCTCATGAGGAACGTCGCCGCAGCTACGGGTGGGGATCGCCGCCCTCGAACTCGTGGGGAGCCCCTCCACAGTCCCCCCCTCCTCCTCCTGGCCAAGGCGGCTTTCCTCCGCCATACGGACACGAACCGCGAGCCGGAGGGTTGTACTAGCGTGTGCCGCCATTCATCTTTACGCGGCCCAACATAAGGTTTACGCACGCCATCATGAGATGACCGGAACAGGTTGCCCTGCGATCCGGGCCTCGACCACAGACGGAACACACTATGCGCCCCGAGACTCTCGCCATCGTCGACGAAATCAAGCAGTCGCTCTCGCTTTTGCGGAGGTATCTTTGACTGGGATAAAGCCACAGCCCGTCTCGCAAGCCTGAACGCAATCGTCGAAGATCCGACCCTGTGGGATAATCCTCAGCGCGCTCAAAAAATGCTGCGCGAGCGGCAGCATCTGGATGCGGCGCTTTCGGCTTATTCTCAGCTCGACGCGCGCCTGAATGACGCCACCGGCCTGATCGAGCTTGGCGAAGAGGAAAAAGACGAGGAGGTGGTCCGCGACGCGGAAGCTTCTCTCGCGGCCCTTCGCACGGAAGTGCAGAAACGCGAGATTGAGGCGCTCCTTTCCGGCGAGGCCGACGGCAATGACACCTTCCTCGAAGTGCACGCCGGAGCGGGGGGCACCGAGAGCCAGGATTGGACGGAGATGCTCTTGCGCATGTACATGCGCTGGGCTGACGAGCAAGGCTATAAGGTGGAGCTGATCGAAAGCAACGCCGGCGAAGAAGCGGGGCTCAAATCGGCGACGATCCAGGTCAAGGGGCAGAACGCCTATGGCTGGCTCAAGACGGAGTCCGGCGTTCATCGCCTCGTGCGGATTTCGCCCTACGATTCGAACGCGCGCCGCCACACGAGCTTCGCCTCCGTCTGGGTTTATCCCGTTGTCGACGACGCCATCGATATCGCCGTGAATGAAAGCGATTGCCGCATCGACACCTTCCGCGCGAGCGGCGCCGGCGGACAGCATGTCAACACCACCGACAGCGCCGTGCGTATCACCCATGCTCCGACAGGAATTGTCGTCCAATGCCAGAACGAGCGGTCGCAACATAAGAACCGGGCGACGGCCTGGACGATGTTGAAGGCGCGTCTTTACGAGATGGAGCTGAAGAAGCGCGAGGAAGCCGCGCAAGCCGCCGCCGCCTCGAAAACCGATATCGGATGGGGACATCAGATCCGGTCTTACGTTCTGCAACCCTACCAGATGGTTAAAGACCTTCGGACGGGCATCGTGAGCACAAATCCCCCGGCTGTGCTGGACGGCGATCTCACGCAATTCATCGAGGCTGCGCTTGCTCAGCGCGTCCATGGCGGCGGCCCCGCCAATGTCGCGGATCTGGATTAGGCTTACTCCTTGGCATGACCGGGCATGCCCCGGCTGGGCTGGCGCAGAATCTCCCCTTTCGGGCGCGGCCTTTCCGACGGCGCGCCCGTCCCCCCGCTTGCTTTGCGCATTTTGCGCCGTTTGCGGGGAACCGGCGCCTTAAGCGATACTTTTGGGGGAAAGACTTAAGCCCAATTTCAGTGGTTTTCGAGAAGCGCTAGCTTCCAGGACGCTGGAAACGGGTCCAAGCTCCGGGTGCATTGTGTCGCTAAACACCAGACGCTTCCTCCACGCCCTGTTCAAGACCGCTGTCGCGGCCGTCCAGCCCGCGCGATGCCTTCGGCGTCACTTCCCCGAAGCCCCAAAAGGCGGCAAAATTATCGCAATCGCCTGCGGCAAGGCCGCGGCGGGCATGGCCAAGGCGACAGAACAGCATTACGCGCAGGAAACGCTGACCGGCCTTGCGATCACCCGGTACGGGTTCGGCGAACCGTTGAAAACCTTTCGCCTCATCGAAGCGGGCCATCCCGTTCCCGACGAGGCCAGCGAGCATGCGGCAGCCGAGGCCATGGGGATGGCGGGCTCGGCGAAGGCGGGCGATCTCGTCCTTTTTCTCATCTCCGGCGGAGCGTCGGCCCTTTGCGCAGCGCCCGCGGGCCAGGTCTCGCTCGCCGAGAAGCAGGCTTTGACGAAGGCGCTTCTCAAATCCGGGGCGCGCATTCGCGAGATGAACTGCGTGCGCAAGCACGTCTCGCGTTTCAAGGGCGGCCGGCTGGCGGCCTGCGCACAGGCAGCGACGCTCGTCACGCTTGCAATCTCGGACACGCCCGGCGACGAGCCTGAAACGATCGGGTCCGGTCCCACATCCCCCGACCAGACCACGCTCCCCGAAGCGCGAAGGATCCTTTCGAAATATGGGATCAAGCTTTCCCCATCCATCAAGGCGGCGCTGAACGATCCCGCAAACGAGACGCCAAAACCGGGCGATCCCGTTTTCGCCAATGCGCGTTTCGAACTCGTGGCGACGGGCCGCGATTCGCTTCTCGCTGCGGGAGATATCGCCCGAGGCCTTGGCTATGATGTCATCATGCTTGGCGATTTTCTTGAGGGCGAGGCGCGCGACGTGGCGCAACTTCACGCGCAACTCGCCAAGCGCTGCCTTGCCGACGGCCGCCGAGCCGTGATCCTGTCGGGGGGAGAGCTTACGGTGACGGTGAAGGGCGCCGGTCAGGGCGGGCCTAATCAGGAATACGCGCTCGCGCTCGCCATGGCGCTTGACGGCGTGAAAGGCATCGCCGCCCTTGCAGCAGATACCGACGGAACCGATGGCGGAACGGGCAGCGCTCTCGATCCCGCGGGCGCGATCGTCGACTGGGATACGTTAAGCCGCGCCGCCTCCCTCAATCTCCTTCCAGCCACATTTCTCGCCAATAACGATTCCACCGGGTTTTTCCGGTTGACAAATGATCTGCTCGTTTGCGGTCCTACGGGAACAAATGTAAACGACTTCAGAGCCATAGTTGTTGATAGCATGATCAGAGATTAGGGTGTGCGTCCGACTCACTTGATTTCTGGACCTCAGGGATGACTTTGCGACAGCTCAACACATCAGCATGGCCCGCTCGCGCTGTGATCGCGGCGCTTGGTTTTTCCGCGGTGCTGGCGGCGCCGAATTATGCGAACGCCGAACTCAAGCTTTGCAACAGCACATCAAGCCGGATCGGCGTCGCCATCGGCTACAAGGACAAGGATGGCTGGGTGAGCGAGGGCTGGTGGAACGTTGACAGTCAGTCCTGTGCGCTCCTGATCCAGGACAAGCTTCGCGCACGTTTCTACTATGTTTATGCCTTCGATTACGACAAGGGCGGCGAGTGGGGCGGCACGATCAACATGTGCACGCACGATGTTGAGTTCACGATCAAGGGAATTGACAATTGTGAGGGCCGCGGCTTCAAAAGAAGCGGTTTTTTTGAGGTTGACACCCAGGAACAGGTGGATTGGACTGTGAAACTGACAGATCAAACGGAGCCTCAGCCGGCGCAATCCGACAATTCCGATCAGACACAACCGTCTTCCCAGGCTGCCGCCGCAACCGCGCCTGGGACGCGGCATCGATGAAACGCCAGCGCCGCACCAAAATCATCGCCACGATTGGGCCTTCGAGCTGCCAGCCGGATCAGCTCGAAAAGCTGATTGTCGCAGGAGCTGATGTCTTTCGCATCAACATGAGCCACTCAAGCCACGAAGAAATGCAGGCCTACGTCGCCGCGCTTCGCAAGCTTGAGAACAAATACGGTCCCATCGCCATCCTCGCAGACCTTCAGGGTCCAAAGTTGCGCATCAGCTCGCTGGCCGAGGGGCAAGTGCGTATCGAGAAGGGCGAGCGCATCGTCCTTGACGCCAATCATACGCCCGGCACGAAAAATCGGGTCGGGCTTCTCCATCCCGAAATCTACGCGGCGTCGGAACCGGGACATACGCTTCTTATTGATGACGGGAAGCTGAATTTGCGAATTGTGGAGGTCACGCTTGGCCGCATGATCGCCGAGGTCGTCACAGGCGGCGTTCTTTCCAGCCGCAAGGGCGTCAACCTGCCCGACGCCATCCTGCCGCTCGCTTCCATGACGCTCAAGGATCGCGAGGATTGCGAGGCCGCCCTCGAAGCCGGCGTCGATTGGATCGCCATTTCCTTTGTTCAGCGCGCGCAGGATGTTCTCGACGTCAAGGCGATTGTGCAAGGCCGCGCCGCGGTCATGGCGAAGATCGAGCGGCGTGCGGCGGTTACGGCCATTGACGACATTCTCGCCGAAAGCGACGGCGTCATGGTCGCTCGCGGCGATCTCGGCGTCGAACTGCCGCTCGAACAGGTGCCGGGCTTGCAGAAACAGATTCTCAAGGCGTCGCGCGAACGCGGCAAACCCGTCGTTGTCGCCACGCAGATGCTCGAAAGCATGATCGCGGCGCCTGTCCCCACGCGCGCGGAGGTGTCCGATGTCGCCACCGCGGTTTTCGAAGGCGCAGACGCCGTGATGCTTTCCGCCGAGTCGGCGACCGGCTCCTATCCCGTCGAAGCCGTCGCCACCATGGACCGCGTCGCGCGCCAGGTGGAGAACGATCAGAATTACGAAGACATCCTTCGTTTCCACGAGACCGAATCCCGGCAGTCTCCGGCAGACGCCATCAGCGCGGCCGCCGCGTCAATCGCAGAAGCGCTCGAGCTGAAGGCCATCGTCTGCTACACGGCGACGGGCACCACTGGGCTTCGCGTCGCCCGCCAACGTCCGCGTCAACCGATCCTGGTGCTGACGCCTGTCAAGGAAACGGCGCGCCGGCTCAATCTCGTCTGGGGGCTGCACTGCGTTCAGACGACAGACCCCGCAAATACGACGCAGATGGTGAGAGGCGCGGAAGCAATCGCGCGCGCAGAAGGCTACGCCGCCAACGGCGACCAAGTCATTGTTTGTGCCGGCGTCCCTTTCAAGAGACCCGGCACAACCAATATGCTGCGAATTTTCAAAGTTGGCGAAACCAACGGCGCGACATAAGCGCGAGTTTGGCGCCGCCAGACGATAGCGGGCAGGGCCGTTACCCCTGCCGCGCCTTAAATCGCCGCACCTTCTTGTTGATGATGTAAAGCCTGCCGCGGCGGCGCACCACGCGGTTGTCGCGATGGCGCGTGCGAAGGGTCTTGATAGAGTTCTTGATCTTCATAGCAAAATTCCAAGCGGTCCACGCAGTCGCCGGTTGGGCCGGTGGAAGCGCAAGCCAATAAGTTGAGGTTTGCGAAGCGCGCGAGATCTGCAGCGTCGTCCAGGAAACTTGCTATCATGCTTTTTCGCCGTTTCCAACCCTTTCTGGTTCGAAAGAAAAACGGCGAAGCTCACTGATCCCCATCAAATTGAGGGCGACGCCCACCGCAAGCCGCGCTATTGTTTGAAAGTTATGTCGTTTGCGTCACCGATGTTTTGCGTGCCCCCATGATTTTGTCCCGAGTTTCTTTAGCCGTGATCCTCTTGACGGCGGCTCATACAGCTGCGAATGCGGCGTGGTGCCCCGCCGCCTGCGCGCCGACGACTTCCTCCGCTTCCACTCAAGCTTTGACCTTCTTCCAAAGCTCCAAAACGGGCGGAGACACGTTCTGCGAGGCCGCCTCCGCTTTTTCCCGCCGCGCTCCGTCCAGAAGGGGAAACGCCTTGGCGCCGACAATTGTCCGAAACCCGTTTCTTCCCGAGAGCGCGATGCCGCCGGCGTTGCCGGCCAAAGCTTCCACGTCGGGCCGCTGACGGTGCAGCAGGACCAGGACGCCCCGCGGGAAGTCCTGACCCACATGCTGCGCGCGAACGGATTGCGGCGATATTTTTCTTTACCCGATATAAACGCTTCTAAACACAATCCTAAGCCCAAGTCCTAAAATCAGGCGACTTGGTCGATTTTCAGCGCTCTAGATATAGTTGTTTATATGGATATAGGCCCTTTTTACAAAACGAACCCAATATCGGCAAATTATCCCTTAACCGGCGAGCCGGCTTATAACGCCGAAGCGCATGCCGCCGTTGCTTCCCACCCAGCGTGAGACGTATGTTTCCCACGCTGGTTGCGCAGGTTCAATCAAGCGTGGAGGTGCGGGGAGCTTTGCTCAGTTTTGCGCCGTCCGCACAGCCGCCGTCGCCAGCGCCGCGCCAATGAGGAGCGTGCCGCCGGCCTTGTTGAGGATGGTCATCGCCCTTTGGCTTCGCACAAGGCTTCCTGCGCGCCCCGCCGCCAGCCCCCAACTCATGCTGTTGATGAAGGACAGCGCGACGAAGGTGCCCATGAGGATGGCCATCTGCGTGAGAAAGTCGGCGTGCGGGTCCACGAATTGGGGGAGGAAGGCGACAAAAAACGTGAGGCCTTTCGGGTTGAGGCAGGTCACGAGCCAAGCGTGGGCCGCCATCTTGAGGGGCCGCGCCTCGTTCCTGCGCGGCGTCGCATGAAGCGTCCCGCCAGCTCTCCAGAGCTTTATGCCGAGCCGGACGAGGTAGGCGGCTCCGGCCCACTTCAGGACCGTGAACAAGGAAGCCGACGTTTTCAGCAGCACGCCGAGGCCGAGGCTGGACAGCGTCATGGCTGTTAAATCGGCGCAGGTGACGCCGAGCGCCATGGGTAGCGCCGCGCGCCAGCCTTGGCCGAGCGCATAGGAGACCACCAGGAGGACAGTCGGGCCGGGAATGACGAGAAGGATGGCGGTCGCCGCCACGAAAGCGAGCCAAGTCTCGAATGTCATTGTTTCCCCGAAGCCTCCGCCTCTTGAAGGCGCGAAAAGCCGATAGCACATCCGCCCCTCATCGCCAAAGAGGCGCGATTGCTGTTCACGATTGACCGCTGTTGTTGCTTCCGCGCCGGGATCGTGACAAAGCATTCCCTCTCTCTTCATTCTGACCCCTTGCCCCTTGGCGCGACCATGAAATTCACGCTCTCCTGGCTCAAAGATCACCTCGAAACCGACGCCTCGCTCGACGAGATCGCGGCGAAGCTCACTCTTATCGGGCTTGAGGTCGAAGGCATCGAAGACCCGGCGGCGAAGCTTACGGATTTTACGATCGCGCAGGTTCTGGAGGCCGAGCCGCATCCGAACGCGGACAAGCTCCGCGTGTGCAAGGTTCAGACCGGCTCCGGCGTCGTCCAGGTCGTGTGCGGCGCGCCGAACGCGCGCAAGGGCCTGATCGGCGTTTTCGCGGCCCCTGGCACACATGTGCCCGGCCTTAAGGTGACGCTCGGCAAGGCGACGATCCGGGGCGTCGACTCAGCCGGCATGCTGTGCTCCGAGCGCGAGTTGGAGCTATCGACCGAGCATAGCGGCATCATCGAATTGCCTGAGCGCATGAAAGAGCACATCGGGGAGCGCTTCGCGGACGCCATGGGGCTGAACGACCCCGTCATCGACATCGCCATCACGCCGAACAGGCCCGACTGTCTCGGCGTCCGCGGCGTCGCCCGCGATCTGGCGGCGGCGGGCCTCGGCGCGCTGAAGAAGGTTTCAGAGGGCTACGCGGGAAAAGGCGACTTCGAATTGCCCATCCGCATCGAGCTTCCCTTCCCGAAAGGCTCCGAGAACGCGTGCCCGATCTTTGCGGGCCGCTATATTCGCGGCGCCAAGAACAAGGCTTCGCCCGAATGGATGCAGCACCGCCTGCGCGCCATCGGCCTTCGCCCGATCAACGCCGCGGTGGATGTGACGAATTACATCTCCTACGACCGCGCCCGCCCGCTGCACGTCTACGATGCCGACAAGCTTCATGGCCCAATCGCAGCCCGCCTCGGCAAGATGGGCGAAAGTTTCGCTGCGCTCGACGGAAAGACCTACGAGGTCGACGAAACCATGTGCGTGATCGCGGATCAGGCGCAGGTGCTGGGCCTTGGCGGCGTCATGGGCGGCGAGGCGACCGGCTGCACGGATGCGACTTCGAACATTTTCATCGAAAGCGCTTACTTCGATCCAGCGCGGATAGCCGCGACGGGCCGAAAGACGGGCATAAACTCGGACTCGCGCTATCGCTTCGAGCGCGGCGTCGATCCGCAATCGGAGATGACGGGGCTGAACCTCGCAACGGAGATGATCCTGGAATTCTGCGGGGGCGAGCCAAGCGCCGCCGTCGTTGCCGGGAAGGAGCCCGATGGAAGGCGGGTCATAAGTTTCGATCCGGCGCGTGTGCAACAGCTCTCCGGCGCGGAATTCTCGAACGCGGAGATCGCGTCGACGCTCAAGAAGCTCGGCTTCACGGTTGAAGGGCAAGCCCCCTCGCTGACCGTGACGGCGCCGTCCTGGCGGCCCGACATCCACGGCGCCGCCGACCTTGTCGAGGAAGTCGTCCGGCTTTCCGGCGCCGATCGCATTCCATCGACGCCGCTTCCAAAGGACGGCGGCGTCACCCGCGCCGTCCTCACATCCGGCCAGAAGCGCGTTCTTGGAGCGCGTCGCACGCTGGCGGCTCGTGGGCTTGTGGAGGCGGTGACGTGGTCCTTCATCGGGGAGGCGCAGGCGCGCCATTTCGGCGGCGGTCAAGCCGCACTGAGGCTCGCCAACCCCATTTCAAGCGAAATGACGGACATGCGTCCGAGCCTCCTGCCCGGCCTGATCGCAGCGGCGCGCGCCAACGCAAATCGCGGATTCCAGGACGCCGCGCTTTTCGAAGTCGGCCAGATTTCGCTGGCGAGAAGCCCGAAGAACAGGAGAACGCCGCGAGCGGCGTCAGGGCGGGCACAGCGAGGTTGAACGGCGGCGGACGGCATTGGGACGAGGCGGCCAAGGCGGTCGGTGTTTTCGACGCCAAGGCAGACGCTCTGAGCGTGCTCGAAGCTCTGGGCCTTTCAGCGGACAAGGCGCAGGTCACGCGCAACGCGCCCGGCTGGTATCATCCCGGCCGGTCAGGCGCCCTCCAACTCGGGCCGAAAATGGTGATCGGCTATTTCGGCGAGTTGCATCCCGAGACGCTGAAAGCGCTGGATGTTTCCGGCCCAATCGCCGTTTTCGAAATCTTCCTGGATCGCATCCCCGCCGCGCGCCGGAAAGGAACAGCGAAGGGAGCGCTGGTTACGAGCGATTACCAACCCGTACAGCGCGACTTCGCCTTTTTGGTGGATAAAGCGGTCGAGGCGTCGGCGATCGCGAGGGCCGCGGAGGGGGCCGAGAAGACCCTCATCTCTCGCGTCAGCGTGTTCGACGTTTTCGAGGGCCAGGGCGTTCCGCAGGGCAAGAAATCGCTAGCCATCGAGATCACGCTCACGCCGCTCCGCGGCACGCTGACGGAAGCCGAAATCGAGAAAGTCTCGGAGAAGATCGTGGCTCAGGTGAAGAAGGCGACCGGAGGGGAGTTGCGCGGCTGATTTGCGCAGAGCGTGGAACTGAAGGCTGTAGAAGCCCTAAACATCACACCCACACAATAAATTGATTGGCGCGCACGAATACCCGCTTTTGGCCTTGGCCGCGCCTAAATCCGCAAAAACTGAACAAAGGGTAACCATAAGCGCGACAATTTTGACCTTGAATTAAACACCTTCCACGCTGACCCTAATGCTCTAGGCCGATGGGGTAGTTTCCTCGTCGCCCTCACGTAAAAAGGAGGTGAACCTATGCCTAGGTTGTTCACCGGGATCGAGCTGCCAGCGGACATCGTTCGGCGGTTGTCCATGTTAAGAGCGGGGCTCAGCGGCGCAAGCTGGATTGATCCAGAAAACTACCACGTCACAATGCGCTTCGTCGGCGACGTCACGGAAACCGAGGCGAGCGATTTCGCCGATGCGCTCGCGGATATCCGCTTCGATAGCTTCGAGCTCGAAGTGAGCGGCCTCGGCAGCTTCGGGGGCAACAAGCCGCGCTCCTTGTGGGCTGCAGTCAAACCATCTTCCACGCTCCAGATCTTGCAGAAGGCCCATGAGCGCGCTGCCAGGCTTGCCGGGTTTCCGCCGGAGACGCGGAATTTCGTTCCGCACGTCACCCTTGCGAGATTGCGCAACGTCAGCCCATATGCGGCGGCGGAGTATCTTGCGGGGCATGGCGGCTTTTTCTCTGCCCCCTTCCCCGTATCGAGGTTCGTCCTTTTCTCGTCGCGGCCAAATTACGGCGGGGGACCTTATCTCGTTGAAGAGGGTTTTCCTTCATGGGACATGGCCTATGGCGAAGACGACGAAGCCGCGGCCTAGACATTCTTTCGGAGGACTTGGTCGGGTCTTCAGTTAGTCGATAACTGGGAACTGGAAAAGTGAGTCTCTAGAGGAAGTTGTTGTTGTGGAGCGGTTCAATATGAAATCGACGCCATCGATTCTCCGATCCGACATTGCCATTGCGTAACCTGCCGAAAGGCTCAAGCCGCGGCTTTTGCTTCCTCGGCAGGTGTCGCGCGTGATCGATTTCGTTGGATTTCTGGCGAAGATCATTTGGTGGCCTACGAATCCTCTCCCGGTAAATTTCGGCGATTTTGTGCGACATGTGGCTCCCACATCCTCTCCGAATACCCGGATCGTCGATATGTAATGCTGAAAGTCGCCACTCTCGACGACGATCCGGGTGTCAGGCCGTTCGAGCACATTTGGGTGTCGCACGCGGCGCCCTGGCTGAACGATCCGAAGCAGGTCGCCCAGCACGCAGAATGGTATCCGGAATACTGATCGCGGCGGCGCTCTGGTGAGTTGCGCTTGCGGGTGGAAAACCGCCCGCGTGATCGCGCTCACCGCATGATCGCATCCTTGTCGAAGCGTGTGCTTGTAGAGAGGATGAAGCAGCGCATGGTTCGACAAGGTCACTATAAGGTCGAAGGCCTGAGACGACTTCTCTTCGTCAGCACGTCAAAGCCTTACCCTGAGCTTGTTGAGGGATGAGCTTGTCGATACGGCCTAAAACTTCGCCTTCTTCCGCATCGCCGCCCTCACGAATGTTGCGCGCCAGTATTTATAACAGGCGTCGCTTCGCGGTCGGCGACCAGCACCACAAGCAGGTTCGAGATCATATCGGCCTTCCTCCCGGCGTCTAGGGGCGCGCCCATTTTCTTCCTTTCAAGCTCGCCAAGCGCTTCCTCGACAATGCTGACGGCTCCGCGAACCAGGAGCCTTCTTGCCGCTACGACGGCGCTCGCCGCCTGCTTCCTCAACATGACCCCTGCAATTTCAGACGAATAGGCAAGATGCGAGATGCGGGCCTCATCGACGGCGATGCCGATGGAGTCCATTCTCTTGCGGAGTTCCGAAAGCAGACTCTCGCTCACCGCGTCGCCGCCGTCGCGCAAGGTTACGGCCGGAAGTGGCGCATCCTTCGCGGCGGCGCCTTGCTCGTGATCGAGCTTTTCGGCTTCCAGAACCTCAACCTGATCGTAAGGGTGCGTGCTCGCCATGCGGCGGAGCGCTGTCTCGCTTTGGGCCTTCACGTAGAACGCATAAGACTTAACTTCGAGGATCGCTTTCGCCGCATCCTGGACCCGCCAGACGATCACGGCGCCGATGTCGATCGGGTTGCCGACGGCGTCGTTCACTTTCAAAGGCCCGCATTCCAGCGTTTCGAGCCGCCGGGACACTTTTGTCTTCGAATAGAACGGATTGACCCACCAGAAGCCAGCGCGCTTCCAGGTTCCGGCATAGCTCCCGAAAAGGAGGCAGACGAGGCTTGTGTTCGGTTGGAGGACGATAAGCCCATTCAGGATGAAAATCGCCGTTATGATCCCGAAGATGGCCAGCCCCGAACTCATCAACGAAAACTGAGCGGCGCCGAGAAAAGCTGCCTGGATCACGCCGCCAAACAGGCTGAATGCGAGCAAGGCCAAGCCGAGGAGAAGCATGAGAAAACCGCTGGCGGCGAAGAGTTTTCTGTCCGCAATAGCAGGCCCTTGGCGTTCCGGCGGCGATGATGCGGAAGATGAATTTGGCATTGATGCGCCCTTTCATGGCCGTGGCGCACCTTGTTGCAAGCCCGGCCCCTTGAATGCTGCAATTCATAGTTGCTGAGATTGTGATGACGCCAACCAATCTCCGTGCGCAAACAGTCGAATTTGTGACAGAAACATGAGCGAACCTGCTGAAGTTCTGCCCGAATGCCGCCACAGAAGGGAACGGCTCCATGACTCCAGCACAACTCAATGCCTGGTTGAACAGCCGCCGCAAGAGTAATACGTGGCTCAATCTTCCCGAAACCCAGGCCAATTTCAAGGCAGGAGGAGTTCAGGCGGTTTCCTTCGCCGTAGAAGCGCTACAGAAAACCGACCAACCGATAGCTGTGCGAGAAGGCGTCGCTTTTTTGTTGGGAGAACTCAGCGCAAACGATGAAGGCGAGCGCCGGCAAGAAAGGGTAAAGCTCGCTGCTGACAACGCCATTCAAAAGATAAAAGGGCAAGCGAAATAAGCTGAAGGCGATCAACGCGGGGCCAAGCGCAAGGCCCCATCGAGGCGGATCAGCGCGCCGTTCAGCATGCCGTTCTCGCAGATGTGGCGCACCAAGGCGGCGAATTCCGAAGGATCGCCGAGCCGTGACGGAAAGGGGACGGTTGCTTCGAGCGCGCGCCGCGCCTCATCGGGAAATCCGGCGAACATCGGCGTGTTGAAGAGACCCGGAAGGATGGTGTTGACGCGAATGCCGTCGCGGGCGAGATCGCGCGCAATCGGCAGCGTCATCGCGGCGACGCCTCCCTTGGACGCGGCGTAGGCCGCCTGCCCCATCTGGCCCTCCTCGGCGGCGATGGACGCGGTGCAAATGATGACGCCGCGCTCGCCGTCCGGCGTGACGGGGGCGAGCCCAGCCATCGACGCCGCCGCGGCGGCGATCATGCGGAACGTGCCCACGAGGTTGACGGCGACAACCTTTTCAAAGGCGGGAAGGCTATGCGGCGCCGGCGCGCCCGTCGCCTTGTCGCGGCTCACGGTCTTCTGCCCGATGGCGATGCCGGCGCAGGTGACAAGGATGCGCTCAGGCCCGTTCGCGGCTCGCGCCTTGCCGAGCGCTTCCGCTGCCGAGGCTTCGCTCGTCACGTCGCAGGAACAGAAAACCGCGCCGATCGACGTCGCGAGCGCCTCGCCCGCCTCGCGGTTCATGTCGAAGATCGCAACCTTGCACCCCGCCTTGGCGAGGACGGCCGCGGTTGCGCCGCCGAGGCCGGAGGCGCCGCCGGTCACGATGGCCGCGACATTTTTTCCAAGTTTCATGTGTGGCTTTCGTCCGCGATGAAGTGGAAGCCTGTGCCGTAAACGGTGACGGCGGCGCTGCCCTGAATCATGAAGGGGTTGGAGATGCGCACGCCAATGATGCCGTCGTAGCCCTTTTCAATTGCTCTCTCTTTCAGGATGTCGAGAGCCTCGCCCGTGACGCGATCAAGAAGCCGCTGATAGCGAAGCATCTTTCCGCCAATCGCGTTCGTGATCGCTTCGCGCACGTCGCGCAAGAGGTTCGCCGCAAGCACGGTGCTGGCGTGGAGGAGTTCGCCCTCCTTGATGCGGCGGCCCGAGAGACGTTCAACCGTATAAAGCTGCATCGCAGTCTCCGAAGATTTGCAGGATGCCGAAAAGCCTCATCCTCTACAAGCTCACCCTTCGACGAGCTCAAGGTGAGGTTTCAAAATCGCTCAGGGTAAGCGTTACAATTGCAATAACCTCAAAGCTCATGCCGAGCATGAGCTTGTCGCGGTTCGGCGACTTTCAGCAGCCTGTCAGCGCGAACGCGACTTTCCTTCCTTTATGATGATCTGAGGGCGGCCGAACAAGAGCCGGCGTAGCCATGACAACAAGACGAGGAGCAGAAACGCCCCAAGCAGGACGGCCGCCCAGTAACGTTCCCAGAACACCCTGAAGCTTACGACGCCGTTCTGGACAAGCTCGGCGTCCTTCAGAATCCTTGTGTAGTTGAACAGGCTCAACAAGCTGGCGTCATCATGGATGATCATGTTCAGCGCGGCCAGCTGATCGCGACTCTTCAGGATCGCGTCCCGAAGGCCGTCTGTCGTAAGGTCGAGCATGACGGAGGGGTCGTCTACAACCGCGCGCTGAAGACGCTTGGCCGCGCGCGGCTCCAGGTTGCGTTCATAATCGGCGAAGGCGGCGAGCTGCCTGTCATTCAGCCGCCGGGCGAGGTCGCGCATCTGGTCGCCGGGCAGGCTCAGAATATAGCTCCGCGCTTCAGGGTCGAGGTTCGCGATGCGCCCTACCGCGATCCTGTCATTGATCGCCAGGAGCTTTTGCAGGTTCTCCGACGTGAGCCCTTCGATCGGGAGCCAGCGGTAAATGCCAAGATCGACGACGCGAGGCAGATCCCGCCCAGCGATGGCGGTCCAGCGCAGCGCCTTTTCGACAGACTTCTGCTCTTCAGCGATGACAAGGCCGGAGTTGGTGAGATCGAGCAGCGCCTTGTTCAGCGAGCCGTTCGCGACGCGGTCAAGAACCTTCTGCTCGCCTTCGGTGCCGTAAAGAATGTCGACGATTTGGGCGAGCTTGCCGAGCTGGTCGAGGCGGCGGTCCTTCAGGAACGTGGCGAAGGCGGGATATTTTTCGCTGAGCGCGAGCAGGCGATTGTACTTCTGCCTGAAATCGAGCCAGGCGGCGTAAAGCCTTTCCGACGTTTCCTGCGCAATCGTACCGACCTGCTGGCCTATTTCAGCCTGGATCGTCTTGCCGATCTCCTCCTTGACGCGGAGTTTCGTCTCGTCCGACTTCATGTGCTCGGCGATAATAGGAAAGACGCCGTCGCCTGCGTCATAGATGCTCTTGGCGATGAAGGCCAGGCCCACAAAGCCGGCGACGGACGACACGATATCGCTCGCCACAACGCCCGCGATCCGTGTGCCGATGCTTTGCACGACCTTGCCGATGACGCGGCGGGTGACGACAAGGACCATGCCCGAGATCGAAGCCGCATTGTTGACGAGGAGGTCGGATGTATCGATCTTGACCCCCGGCTGAGCGACGTTGGTTTCGAGATTCTTCTCGCTCTCCTGGGCGAAAACCGCCGCGATCGCGCCGCCATATCGCGACTGCAACGCCGCCTGCACGCAAGCGATAATGGGGTTCGATATTCTTGACGTCGCCTTTTCGATTTGTGCGCCCGCGTCCTTGGCGACGCCGGTGGCGACTTCGCTCAGCGCGTCCTTGAACCCTTTCGAATTGTAGGCCTTGTCGGCGACCGCCGTCGCATAGCGGGCGGCCGCGGAGCGGCTGACGGTCGAGTAGGCGCGGTCCGCCCAGCTCGTATCCGTGCGCACGGCCTCGATCGCATCGTCGATTTCCCGGTCGATGCGCGTATCCACGTCGGCCTTGGCCCAGTAGGTGTTGACGAGAGCTGAGTAATCGATGGCCGTGAGCTCGGTCTTGAGGCTCGTCGCGGCGACCTCGCGAATGCGATCGCGCACATCGGCGTCGGATATATTGCGGCACTCGTCAACGGTCACCACCGTCGGCGACTGGGCGAACGCCACAGCGGGCGCTTGGGTGACAAGACTTGCAATCGCAGCCCAGGTCAAAGTCCAGGCCATGGAAGTGCGCATAATTTGGCCTCGGCTCAGCGCAGGACGCGGTGTGAAAGGAATAGCAAGGATCATGCGACGGGATACTGCCTATTACATAGCCATGCAAATGTGAAAGAAAAGCAGGCGGAGAAAACCCTGATGCACTTTCTGGGATTCAAGCCGACGCTTCCAGCATCAACCGCTCCCATACGGGGCGGAAACTCCGCCTGTGATGACACGTGACGCCATGCAGCTTCAAGGCCGCTGCGTGCTCCGGCGTTCCGTAGCCCTTGTTGCGCTCCCAGGCGTATTGCGGGAAGGTCGAGGCAAGCTCCCGCATCATCCTGTCCCGGGTGACCTTGGCGATGATCGACGCGGCGGCGATCGAAACCGACAAGGCGTCGCCGCGAACCAGCGCCTCGGCCGGCATGTCGAGTTTCGGGCAGCGATTGCCATCGATAAGCACCGCCGATGGCGCGCAGGCGAGGTTCTTGACAGCCTCGGCCATCGCGGCGTGCGTGGCATGGTAGATGTTGATTCCGTCTATGAGCTCCACGGCTGAAATGCCGACGCCGATATGCGCGACGGCCTGGATTTTGGGGAAAAGCGCTTCGCGCTCCTCGGCGGAGAGCTGCTTGGAATCGTTAATGCCGCTTGGCGGCTTGCCGATGAAGATGACGGCCGCCGCGACGACAGGCCCGGCCCAGGGCCCGCGGCCGGCCTCGTCCACGCCGGCTATGAGCCCGCCAACTTTGCGCTGAAGCGCAAGATCGGGACGGCGCGTCGGGTTCGGCTTTGGGGCGGCGGGCAGCATGGCCTGTTCTTGAACCGCCAAGCTCGCGCAATCAAGCGGCGAAAAAGCAAAATGCCAGCTTTTTCCCAAGCTTAAGAACAGCATCCCGATGAAACCGCTTGCGATGCTCCTGCCAGGGCGTCGCACGTTCTATCACCATAGGAGCTTTTCCGGTCAGGTCATCCTTAATCAACCCGCCTTAAATCGGCCTCGATTAAAGGCGGAAAAGTTGATCGCTTCTAAAGACTTGGAGCAGCTTATCCGCGTTTGGGCGGGCGCGGGCTCTCCGGGCCATTCGGGAAGGCGATGGGCAAGGCAGTTGACATCGCCTTCTTAAATAGAGACATTCGAATATATACATTAAAACGCGCGGATCAGGGAGACAGGCGAGCATGGCCGAAGGAACCGGGGCGGCGCCCAATCAGAAGTCGATGACCATCATCGTCACCAAGGGCTCGCTCGACTGGGCCTATCCGCCCTTCATTCTCGCCACGACGGCGGCGGCGATGGGCGTCAACACCACGATGTTCTTCACTTTTTACGGTCTCCCGCTGCTCATGAAGACGCTTGACCTCAAAATCTCGCCGATGGGCAACCCGGCGATGAAAATGCCCATGGGCGGCATGCACATGAGCATGCCGAACTGGGTTTCCGCGATCCCAGGCGTGGACATGATGGCCACGGGCATGATGAAGGACATGATCAAGAAAAAGGGCGTGGCCTCCATCGAGGAACTGCGCGACATGGCGCGCGAAGCCGACGTCAAGCTGATCGCGTGCCAGATGACCATGGACCTTTTCGAGTACAAGAAAGAAGACATGATCGACGGGCTTGAGCTTGGCGGAGCGGCCACGTACATGGAGCAGGCGCTGAAATCCGACGTGAACCTGTTCATCTGAGCCGAAAAGAACGAACGCAATAAAAACCCAACATATCGAGTTCAGGGAGGACTCATGGCTGACCAGACGCTCGACGCAAAAGGCCTCAACTGCCCGCTGCCGATCCTGAGAACCAAGAAAACGCTGAGCGCGATCCCCGCCGGCGGCACGCTCGAAGTGCTCGCCACCGATCCGGGCTCTGTGGCCGACATGGCCGCGTTCTGCCGCACAACCGGAAACGAGCTTGTTGAGTCGACCAAGGACGGCGACGTGTTCCGCTTCGTGATCAGGCATACCGCGTGAGGCGCACTTTCGCAGTCCATTGGGCGAGCCGGGGCTTTCCACCCGGCAGCAGGAAGAGGGCAAGGCGGAAGGCTTTTCGGCCCCATCTTGATAAGATGGAGCACGCGCCGGCTGTCGATCCGACGCGCCGGCATTTTTGCTAGCTCAGCCAGAAACGGTCCGCCAAGTCGGCATCGACCGCATATCGCGAAGAGAGGGGCGAGCCGAACTCAGCGCATTCCACGCCTCATCCTGGCGATGCGAAGAATGAAATTCGCCGTCAGGTCTTCCGCAAGCGCCGGCTTCAGCCGCGTCTCCTTGAGAACAGCGTTCAATTCCCGGAGAACGGCGGAGACGGCTTGCGCCGGCCATCCACGCACCTGCTGAGCCAAGGCGTCCTGCAGTTTGAAAAACACGGGCGGCCGGAGATCCTTGATGGCTTGCGAAACGGATGCGCCCGCATCGACCGCGGTTCGGAGCGCATGCAAGCGAAGCAGGGCTGACGAGAGCACCACGAAAACCGGAACCACGTTCTGTTCGGCGGCCATGAACCGCTCGAAGGTGAGCATGGCCTTCCGGCCCTCCCCATCGAGGGCATGATCGACGATCTCGGCGAGGCCCGCTGTCTGCTGGTCGATCAGGCAAGCATCGACGTCGGCGGAGGTAACCCGGCGCGCTGGGCCGGCGTAGGTGACAAGCTTTTCCGCTTCGCTTCGCGCGATGAGAGCCGAAAAATCGCAGCGCGCAGCGACAAGGGCGGCCGCATCGGCATCGATGTCGCATCCGAGCGATGAAACATGATTGCGGATGCCGGCGATAAGGCTGTCCCGATCCTCGCCGTAACACGATATCGCTGCGAGAAACGACGCGCCCTCGAAAGTTTGAACGAGCTTGTGGCTTTTCTTGAGGTCGGGCGCTTGCGCGATCAGAAAGGCGTGTTCGATCGGCGTCGCGACGGCCTCAAGGACAGCGGCGTGCGCCTTCGCCGGGAGGTGGGTCAGCCAGATGATTTTGGTTCCGCCAAACAGCGAACCTGTATTCAGCTCGCTTGCGATACGCTCTGGCGCCGAGGCCGCGTCGGTCTCGTGAAGCCGGAGCACCTCCGCATCCGGGCCGGCCTTCTTTGCAAGCAAGCCTGCCAAGGCTTCCGCTCTCGCCGAGATTTGCAGATGGTCGGAACCATAGAACACGAAGCCACGCACGCCGCTCGGCCCAGACAGAAACTTCTCAACGGATGCGGCGCTGAGCGCAACCATGGCATCACCGATAAGGGGTGACGTCAGCCCCGTTCAACGTCCCGAGACAGAAAAGCGGCGACCCTCGTCTTCAGGGTGTCGGCAAGAGTGCGGGCCGCGCGATTTTCTGCGTCCAGATTTGCTCGCGTATCCGCATAAACTGAGCCGGTGGTTCCCGACCATCCGGTCAGGTCGTAAGTTGCTTCGGCCGTGCTGTACCCCTTGAACACTGTCTCGTTGTCTTTTAGGCGAACGAGCCGAAACTCGGCGTCGAGTTGAAGGATCTGGCCGGTTGGAGCGCCGGTGTTCATGACGAGCGTGTTTCTGAGGGTTTCCCGAAGCGCTATGTCCAAGCGGTATACGGGCGCCAACGGGTCTCCGCCTCCGGTGGCCCCGAATATCATCTCGTTGCGCAAACGCTGCCCGGTGCGGCTTGGAATGGGAGCGATCTGTACGGTTTTCATCACATCGCTGAGATTTCCGCCCGTGGGCGTCGTCGCGTACATGGGATGGAAGCCGCAACCGGCTATCCCAAGGCTCAGCATGCTCGCCATCACAGCAGCCGCGGCTCCCTTGAGGAAGCGGCTGCCGGATTTCGAGCATTCAGGCCACGACATTGACGATCCTTTCGGGGACCACAATCACCTTCTTGATGGGTCGACCATCCACCGCGCGGGTGACGCTTTCAAGGCGGAGAGCCGCCGCTTCAAGCGCAGCCCGATCCGCATTGCGGGGCACGACGATCTCATCGCGGCGCTTGCCGTTCACCTGTACGGCAATGGTCACGGTATCGTCAATCAGCAAGCTTGGCTCAACCTTCGGCCAGGATTCGTTTGCTAGCAAGGTGTTGTAGCCAAGCAGCGCCCAGCCTTCTTCCGCGAGGTGAGGCATGATCGGGTTCATCATGTGCACGAAGAAGACGAGCGCTTCCCGCACAGCGAATCCGAATGAGGGATCTTCCCGCGCCGCCTTATCCTGCAAGGCCGCGGTGAGCGCATTGGCGAATTCGTACACCGCGGCGATCGCCCTATTGAAGCGCAGGCCCTCGATCTCTTCGGAGACCGCGTGTAAGCCCTTGTGCGCGGCGCGGCGCAAACCTTGGGCGGGCGCTGAAAATGCGGCCGGGCTTTTGGCGTCCGGCGCAGGGATCAACGGCAGCCCTTCGTTCAGAAGCCGCCAGACGCGCTGGGTGAACCGCCATGAGCCTTGCACGCCTCCCTCGGTCCAAACAACGTCGCGTTCGGGTGGGCTGTCAGACAGCACGAACCAGCGAACGACGTCCGCGCCGTAATGTTGTGTGAAGTCTTCGGGATCGATCGTGTTCTTTTTCGACTTGGACATTTTCTCGATGTTGCCGATGCAGATCGGGGCGCGGTCGCCGTCGAGGCGGAACGCCTTGCGCTCGCCGTTCTCAGTCTCGATCTTCACCTCCTCCGGTGAGAGCCAGTTCTGGCTCTCATCGAAATAGGTCTCGTGCAACACCATGCCCTGCGTGAACAGCGCCCCAAACGGCTCGGCAAGACTGAGATAACCGCAGTCCTTCATGGCGCGGGTGAAGAAGCGGGCGTAGAGCAGATGAAGGATCGCGTGCTCGACGCCGCCGATATACTGATCGACCGGCAGCCAATAATCGACCGCCGCCTTATCGACCGGCTCCTCGGCATGAGGCGAACAGAACCGCGCGAAATACCAGGAGCTATCGACGAAGGTGTCGCAGGTGTCGGTCTCGCGCGTCGCTTCGCCCCCGCAGGACGGGCAGGCCACGTGTTTCCAGGTCGGATGCAGATCGAGCGGATTTCCGGGTTTGTCGAACGAAACATCGTGCGGCAGCTTTACCGGCAAATCCTTGTCCGGCACGGGAACGACGCCGCATGTCTCGCAGTGGATCATGGGGATCGGGCAACCCCAGTAGCGCTGGCGCGAGACCCCCCAATCGCGGAGCCTGAAGGTCGTGCGCTTCTCGCCCATGTCGCGTTTGCCGAGCCGCTGAGCAACTTCCTCCTTCGCGTCCTCGACCGTCATGCCGTTCAGGAACGACGAGTTCGCCAGCTTGCCCGGCCCAGTGTAAGCCTCGTCGCCAACTTTGAATTCAGCCGGGTCTGCGTCCTCCGGAATGACGACAGCCTTCACCTTAAGATTATATTTGCGGGCGAAATCCAGATCGCGCTGGTCATGCGCGGGGCAGCCGAAAATCGCGCCGGTCCCGTACTCCATCAAAATGAAGTTTGCGACATAGACCGGCAGCTTCGTGGTCGAGCGGAACGGATGCGCCGCGACGACGCCTGTGTCGTAGCCCTTCTTCTCGGCCCGGTCGATCTCCTCCTGCGCCGTTCCGATGCGGCGGCACTCCTCGATGAACTCCTTCAATTTGGGATCGGATTTCGCCAACTCCTGCGCCAGCGGGTGCTCGGGCGAAACGCCGATGAAGCTCGCGCCGAAGATCGTGTCGGGGCGCGTGGTGAAAACCTCGACATTCGGAAAACCGTCAGGCAGCTTCTCGCCCGACAGGTTGAACCGCATCAACAGACCCTGGCTTTTGCCGATCCAGTTCCGCTGCATGATGCGGACCTTCTCCGGCCATTTGTCCAGGCTGTCCAAGCCTTCGAGCAGATCGTCGGCGTAGTGGGTGATTTTGAAGAACCACTGCGCCAGCTCTTTCTGTTCGACAAGCGCCCCGGAGCGCCAGCCCCGGCCGTCGATCACCTGTTCGTTGGCCAGAACCGTGTGATCGACCGGATCCCAATTCACCTTGCTCTTTTTGCGGTAGACGAGGCCCGCCTCGTAGAAGGCCAGGAACAGCCGCTGCTGCTGATGGTAGTATTCGGGATCGCAGGTCGCGAACTCCCGCGACCAGTCCAGCGATAGGCCGATGCGCTTCAGCTGTGCACGCATGGCCTCTATGTTTTCGTAGGTCCAGTCGCGAGGGCTGATATTCTTCTTAATCGCCGCATTCTCGGCGGGAAGGCCAAACGCGTCCCAGCCGAACGGATGCAGGACGTTGAAGCCTTTCGCGCGCTTGTGCCGAGCCACGACGTCGCCCATTGTGTAATTGCGAACGTGGCCGACGTGGATGCGCCCCGATGGATAGGGAAACATCTCAAGCACATAATATTTTGGCTTGTCGTGATCGGTGGACGTCAGAAAAGTCTGTTGCTCCTCCCAAATCCTCTGCCAATGTTTTTCACGCTCCGGGGCGTTGTAGCGTTCTACTGCCATGGTTCGAATGTCCTGCACGCATCTGCGGCAAAAAGGTTTGCGTGATATGAAGTTGAAAGCCAGCGCTGGTCAAGAGAAGCTCGCGACATGATGGAAGATGATCAACCGTTCAATGCAGGCGCCATCGAAGAGCGCTATCTCTCGATCAAGGAGCGGGTCTGGCGCTCGGCGCAGCGGCATGGGCGCGAGCCCGCGTCGGTCAAGCTGGTCGCCGTGACGAAGACATTCGAGGAAGGCGAAATTGCACCGGTGCTGCGCCAGGGGCACCGCTGTTTCGGCGAGAACCGCGTTCAGGAAGCGATGCGGAAGTGGCCGGGCCTGCGCGAGCGCTTCCCTGCGATCGAACTGCATTTGATCGGTCCCTTGCAAACGAACAAGGCGCGGGAGGCAATCAGCCTGTTCGATTGCATCGAGACATTGGACAGGCCCAAGCTCGCCGCGGCGCTCGCCTCGGAAATTCAGCGCCAGGGGAAAGCGCCCAAGCTCTTGATACAGGTCAATATCGGCCTTGAGCCGCAGAAAGCAGGCGTAGCACCTGCCGATGCAGCGGCGTTCGCAAGGCGTTGCGCGAACGAATACGGCCTCGATGTCAGCGGCTTGATGTGCATTCCGCCTTTCGAGGACGATCCTCTGCCCCATTTCGAGAAACTGGCGGCGCTTCGTGATGAGATGGGGCTTCCCGAGTTGAGTATGGGGATGAGCGGCGACTTCGAGGAAGCCATCGGCGCCGGCGCCACAATCGTCCGCGTCGGCTCCGCAATTTTCGGCGGCCGGTGAAAACATTGCTGGCGTGGATCTTTTGCGATTGTTGCTTCACGCCCGGTTTTTAGTGCTAAGGACACGCCGAACAATAACTAAATCGCTATCCGTCGCCGCGCGTCCGTGTGACTCAACCCGCCGGGATTCCAGAGGTACGCTCACATCGGTTTCATGATCGACGAATACGCTATTCGATATCGCTGGGAGACAGTGGGCTGCAAGCTCGACGAACGCTGCCGGCGAACGGATACGGTCGATTAACCCTATTGGGTTCGTTTCGCAAAAAACGTTGTTTTGCGCTATCTAAGGTTGTGTTATCTGAAACCTAAGATAGAAACGGGAGCTGCTCCTATCGCCGCTTTGGGAAAAGGCGTCCATCATCCTGAATGGAACGAAACCATCAAGCCAAGCCCACTCGTAAAATCGTAGCGGTTATTGTTTGGAGCATCCTAACTCGATCTGAGCATGAGGGATGGGGCGAGCGCGCGCGTAGCCCCAGTCCGTTCTCAGGCTCGGCAAGAAAGAGCCATGGCTGCAACGCGTACGCGCCAAGCTTTCATGGGCTCGCCAAAGAACGAGCGTCATGGCGGGGGAGGCAAGCGCCGTTCTCCAGCAGAAGCCGCTCTCGAGGTAGGCCGCTGCGCCGCGCAAGCCTCTATTCCGCGTCGAGCAGCCCCGGAAGCTGCCCACGGTGCGGAGCCTGGATGAAGTCGCGCGCCTCCTCAGTGCGGCGCCGAGCGCCAACTACAAGGCGGCGCCGAGCGTGGCGTATGGCGCGGGGCTCAGGGCCTCGGAGGTTGTGTCGCTGAAGGTCTTCGATATCGACAGCGCGCGCATGCTGTTCCCCGTCGAGCAGGGCAAGGGGCGCAAGGACCGCTACGCCATGTTGTCGCCGATGCTGCTCGAAATTCGGCGGGCGCCTATGGGACTTCCCCCCGGGGGGTACTAGTTTGAAGACCTGGATGCATCGCCATCAACCGGCGCGAGCCAAAAGACGGTGCTGCCAAAACTCTCTAAACGCGCGTCGAATCCTGTTGTCCTCAACGCTTGTCCTGTCATTGTCTGTTCACGACCGGAAAGTAAATCGCTGACCAGGTACGTTTTCTCCGGCTCTGCTTCCCCTATAGTCACGGCGACGGTTTGGCGGGCGTCCCTGCCGCTTTTCACCGTAACCCAGAACTCGGGCTGATCCGGCGCTTTCCGGGCGAAAGCGACAACACGGGACTGTGTCTCTCTCACTGCAATCTTGGGGCTGATCTTATAAGCGTTCAGAAGTTCCCTGAGGAACAGCGTTTGCGGATACGTATCGTTGGCGCTCATATAGCTGTCTGAGCTGAATGCATCGTAGAACAATGCGCCCAGTTGATAGAAGGCGCCTTGGCCCATGAGGCGCCCATAGCCATTGATCGAGCGAACCCCGGAGCGAAACACGGGAAAACAGTTCGGGCGGCCATCTTTGGTTTGCGAGGCGCCGGCTGGCAACATGTACTCGAACAAAGGCGAGGACGGCGCCTGAAAGCTCGCCTCAGGCGCGGTCGCCGCATCCGGGCCGCCGCTCACGCCAACGTAGCTGATCCGCCGCCGCCAAGCCCCCGACATGTTCTGGCTTGGAACATTGACGCCCAGTTGATCCGCCAGCGAGTCGCCAAGCACATTCACAACGACATGACCCGCCTGGATAAGTCCGGCCAAACGCTTGGCGAGATCTTCGCCCACGACGCCGGCGTCCTGGTGAAAGATCACCTGGCAGGAATTCAACTCATCTTCGTTTATCCCCCAATGAACGATTTTTATATTCACGTTGGCGTTGAGAGCGAGCCCGATCAGGCCGGCGGCCCACTCGGAATTCATTCTGTCGGCGTCGATGCCGGGAATGGGGCTCGGCGCCTGTTCGCGCACATCCTTCAACAAACAGACGGGATCTTGTATGGATACCGCCCGCGCCAGCCAATCGGCGTGCGGCACCGCCAGCTTTTGTCCGATGTCGCGCAAGACCTGATAGTGGCGTCGAGGGTTCGCGTCCTTATCCAGTGGCGCATCGAAGTAAAGCTCGGCCGTGTCCAGCCGGTTTGCTGTCATCTCCTCTTTGACGCGAAAACCGACCATGAGCTTTTCGTCAACGGTGTCTTGCAACTGCGTCCAAAAAACATCGGGGAGCCGCCCCGGAGGGAGGTTTCTGTAACGAGCTTCTTTTCTCAGGCTATCGTAGAACGGCTGGATCTGTCGCCGGCCCCAGTCGTTATCCCAGTTTTCTCCTTCGTGAAAGTAGTAGACGAGCATCGCCTTCATGCCATGCCCGATTGTCGTCAGATAGGTTTGCTGACGCGATTCAGCGGATACCGCTACGCCGCGGAACCAGCCGCCCTGGATTTCAGGCCCCAGCACCCACTTATTGCCAGGTCCAAAATAGCGCTGTGATGCGGGTTCCTCCGCGAGCACATCGTGGTCGGCTTTGAAGGGGCTGTTGAACAAGGGATAGCCCGGTTTTTCCGCCGTTTTGGGATATAAGTTGACAGCCGACAATCCGGTCGATCGATCGTTGCGATAGAGATAATTTGGCAGCAGTCCATGCAATGCGGCGTTGTAGCTTTCAGCCAATGTGAATAAAATACCAGGTTCCCGTACCCCTAAATCTTCCCAATATTTGCGTAATGCGCCGAGATAGTCATAGATTTCTTTATCTTGAAATCGATGCCAGTCCTGATCCTCATTGACGTTATAGCCGACAAGGGTTGGCGGCAGAATATCATCCCACGATTGCCACGACCGCCGGTGCTGTGCATTGAGCGACGCAAGCGTAGAGTAGGAGTCCCTAAGAAAGTTACGGTAACGGTCTATGGCCGATGTGTTATAATTATGATTGAATATCGATTGCCAAAGGAAATTCGTTTCGTTGTCGAGTTGAATAAAATGAATTATCTTGTCCTTCGCCATATCGGGTTCAATTATGTTTTTATAGACTTGCTTAAACCAAAGCTTTGTTTTTTCTAGAAAAATGGGGTCATGGTAATCGAAGAGCTTTGTGCGCCGCCCCAAGGAGTCGCGCATGTGACTGTCTGGATATTTGGTCTCAAACCACAACGGGATGGCTCCGAACCCGAGGTGGCCCCATTCGGCGTTGATGTAAGGGCCGGGGCGCACCATGATGTACTTGAACCCTCGCTCCTTGATCATGCGAATGAACGTCTTGACATCGCGCGACGGGTAGTCCGGATTGCCGTCTCCGTCCTCGTCGGTTGTTCCATCGAAGTCGAATTTGCCTTCGACAGGTTCATGGAAATCCCATGGAATGTAAAAACTGACCATGTTCATTCCTGCGCCTTTCGCCGCATCCAACGCCTTCGCCCAGAGTTTTATCACCTTGGCGCGTGGTATATTGCGGCCTAAACCTCCGCGCAGTCGGAAGTATTGTATTTCTGCTCCAAAAATCTGCTCTTTCGGGAGAGAGTCAAAGGCGGCGTTAGGTGAAGCCGACAGTGCCTTCGTTTCTATGCAGCTCAGAAGGCACAGTCCTGCCAAGGAGACCAAGAATAGCTTCGCTATTCGTCGGAGCAATGTTGCTTTTCGAGGCGGTCCTGAGCACATTGATCTTTTCCATACTAGAAGCAGGTCATTGACGAGATCCAGCCGGAACGTATCCATGCCAACGTACCCGAGAATTTCAGGGATGCCCTTGCGAGGCGCGGTTGTTGACGGCCACGACGTGCGATTCTGAATCGGCCGCCGTCTCCCGTCTCCAAGTTTACCCGCAGATTTCGCGCCGGGAATTTACATTGTGCAGAAAGGGATCCCCTCATTTTTGCACAACTCAATTTTGCCGCAGCGGCTTGGCGAAAAGGCTTTGTTAACAAAGCCTTTTCTCAGCGAGGGATGATAAAGGGGCGGCAACGGATATGTCCAGCCCACAGCCACCGCGCCACATCTCAACTCTGCCTTCTCCCGGCGGAAAATAAATCGGCCGGGAGTTCCGGAGCCGCAAAACGGCCGGCGGGATGATCGGCGACCGACAGCGGAGAAAAGCGTCCGCGGACTGTTGCTCTTAGCGAGACCGAAGGCGCACGATTAACTCGGGGCTTGGATAGGAGTCGGCCGGCAAGCCAAGCTTTTCCTGCACCTTCTTAACGCTGGCGCGCGTCGCAAGGCCAAGCTTGCCGTCGACCTCGCCGACCTCGTAGCCCTTCGCCCTGAGCAACCCTTGCAGTTCCTTCGTTTGCTCATAGCCGAACGCAACCACCCCGCGCCCCCTGGAGACCGCCGGCGCGCCTGCAATTCTTGTCGCGAGGTAAGCCGCCGTCGTGGAATAGACGAGCGATTGGTTCCACTCAAGATAGACCTTGAAGTTGTGGAAGGCCAGGAACGCCGGACCGTTGCGCCCCATGGGCAGCAAAAGCGACGCCTGCAAATTCTCGGGAACGCGGTCGCCATTCGCCAGCTGAACGCCCATGCGCTCCCATTCGCCGACGGCATGCTCGGTGTCGAGGTCAGCCTGGCTCCAGTCCATGCTTTCCGGCACACGGACTTCCTTGAGCCAGGGCTCGCCGCGCCGCCAGCCGAGACCCTTGAGATAATTGGCCGAGGAGGCGAGCACGTCGGGGACGCTGTGGATCAGGTCCGCGCGGCCGTCGCCGTCATAATCGATGCCGTATTTGTAATAGATGGACGGCACAAACTGCGTCTGGCCCATCTCTCCAGCCCACGGCCCTCGCATCTCGTCCGGCGTGAGATCTCCGCGCTCGACGATGCGGAGCGCATCCATCAACTCGACGCGGAATTTGTCCGGCCGGCGGCAGTCATAGGCAAGCGTCGCCAGCGACCGAAGCGTGGAACCGCTGCCATTGTTCGCGCCGAAATCCGTCTCAAGCCCCCAGAACGCGGTAATGACCGGCGCGGGAACGCCGAATTGCTGCTCGATCTTGTCGAAAACAGCCTTGTTTTTGGCGATGCGCGCGCGGCCGTTGTCGATCCGAAACTTTGCCGCCATGCGGTCCGAAAACTCCAGGAAGCTCTGCGAAAAAACGCTTTGCTTGCGGTCGCGGTTGACTACGTCCTGATCGAAAGAGACGCCGTCGAGGGCGGACAGCGCGCGCGGTGAAATGCCCTGGGCGCGCGCCTCGGAGCGAAATGCCGAAAGCCAGCGCTCGAAGTTGCCGGAGTTTGTGCAGGCCCCGCCGTCATTTGCCGATGCGGCAAACAGGAGGCTGACAAAAATTACGCGAGTGACGGGCCTTCTCATGACTGCCTCCGAGACGTGGATCGGGAATGGTATGCAAGGGGATAGGCGCGATCACGCCCGAAAATTAGGCGAATTCAAGACTGGCGTCTCGCAATCGCCTACCCATTTGCAGCGGGCCGGTTTGGCCAACGGTTCAAAGCCCTCGACCGGCGCCCGGCAGAGCCGGACGCTATCCTTTCTGGTAAGGGCTTATGCAGGCGTTCCTTCTCCGCTCCGGGAGAGGGAACGGGTGAGCGCGATTCGGGAAGCTTGCTTATAATGTCCCGTCGTCGTGCGTGTGCTGCAAGTTAGGAAAGACGTGGGGGCGAGCGTCAGGGCGCGCGCGTGGAGAGATCGAAGATCGTCGGCTTAAGGCCCGTCAATGGATTTTCCGGGTCCCATTTCAGCGCGATGGTCTGGAATCGCGCCGAAAGCGCGTCGTAGATCAGAAGCTTGCCTGTGAGCGTATCCGGCCATTGAAGGATGACCTTGGTAACCTCGACGGCTTGAAGCGCGCCGATCACGCCCGCAACCGGGCCAAGCACGCCCGCCTCCTCGCAACTCGCGACGGCGCCGGGCGGCGGCGGCTCCGGGAAAAGGCAACGGTAGCTTGGCAAGGGTTGCCCGGCCTCATCCTTCTCGTAAGGCCGGAACGTGGAGAGATAGCCATCCAGTTGGCCGAGCGCCGCAAAGACGAGCGGCTTGCGGGCGAAGAAACAGGCGTCGTTGACAAGGTAGCGCGTGCTGAAATTGTCCGAGCCGTCCGCCACAACATCGAAGTTCGAAATGATCGGCAGCGCATTTTCGGCGGTCAGACGGAATGGCATCGCCTGGACCTGAACATGCGGGTTGAGGCTCTCGCAGAGCCTCGTCGCGCGCTCGGCTTTGAGCGCGCCGATATCCGCCGTCCTGTACCCGACCTGGCGCTGCAGATTGTCGAGTGAGACCCGGTCGTCGTCGATGATGCCGATCCTGCCCACGCCCGCCGCGGCGAGATACATGAACAGCGGAGAGCCAAGGCCGCCCGCCCCGACAATGAGCACGCGCGCGGCCTTCAGGCGCTGCTGCCCCTGCCCGCCGATCTCCTTCACCAGAAGGTGCCGCTTGTAGCGCCTGATCTCATCCGGCGACAGGATGGGCTGCTTTTCGGTTTCGTCCATGTTTGTCTGACTGCCGAGACAGTCGCTGAGCTTGTCGAAGGATGATGCCGGATTCGGTATTTGGCAAAATGAAGCGTAATAGGAAACCTAAAGGCTGAAACGGTCACGCACAACCGCCCAGATCTTATCCTGAACGTTGAGCGCCGTCTCGGAAGCGTCTATCACCACGCAGCGCTCGGGCTCGGCTTTAGCGATCGCCAGGAACTCTTCGCGAAGGCTTCGGTGGAAAGCCATCGTCATGGTCTCGAACCGGTCGGGAGCCTCGCCGGCCGCGGCGGAAGCGCTCCTTGCTTTTCGCTCTGCGGCTCGCTTCAATCCCAGTTCGGGCGGCAGGTCGAAAATGATGGTGAGGTCGGGCCTGGTTGAGCCGACCACGGCGCGGTCGATGGTTTCTATGACATAAACGGGCAAACCGCCCGCCGCGCCTTGGTAGGCCCTGGTCGAATCGCTGAAACGGTCGCAGATCACCCAGGCCCCGCGCTTGAGCGCCGGCCTGATCGCGATTTCCAGATGCGACTCCCGCGCAGCGTAAAACAGGACGGCTTCCCCGAGCGGTCCAAATTTCTTCGCCTTTCCGGAGAGAAGGATTTCGCGGATGGCTTCGGCGCGAGGCGTGCCTCCGGGTTCACGGGTTTGAAAAACATCGATTCGAGCGCGCCGTAGTCGCTCGGCGAGGAAAGCCGCCTGTGTCGTCTTGCCCGCGCCCTCGCCGCCTTCGAGGGTGATGAACCTGCCTTGCGTCACGGGCTCGGCTTTGAAAGAGCAGGCGTTACCGCTGCAGCCGCCGGCTGTGGCGACCTTTTAAGTATCTTGGTGACCGCCTGCGACACGTAAGTATTCACCCCGAGCAGCACGGAATCGATCCCTTTCGAAACCATGCCGCCCGCCTCCATGTCCGCAGCCGCGTAAAGCGGCGCCGAAGTCGATGTCCCACTTGCTTCGGAGGTGATGCGCACTTCGCCCACCTTGTCGCCTTCTTTGACGGGGGTTTTGAGCGGGCCGAGATAAACAATTTGCGCCTTGATGCGATGGTCTTTGGCGTTCACGGGCAGAAGGATCATGGCGTCGGATTTCGTCTTGAGCGGCACGCTCCACTTTTGGCCGCCCCACACCCTGGCCTCCCCGACCGTTTCGTCTTTTGCGAAAACCTGGAAGCCCTTGAAGTTGACAAATCCCCAGTTCAGGAACTTGAGCGCATCTTCGCGCCGCTCACGCTCGGTACTGAAGCCATTCATGACCGCGACGAGACGTCTCCCATCCTTGGCCGCCGACGCCGCGATACCGTAGCCTGCGCCCTCGGCAAAGCCGGCTTTCAACCCATCGGCCGGAATGGCCGCGTTGAGAAGGGGATTGAGATTTTTGAAGTCGTGCGAGCGGTATTTGAACTCTTTCTGCCCGAAATAAGGATAAAAATTCGGGTATTCCTTGATCACGTGCACTGAAAGCTTGGCGAGTTCCCGCGCCGTCATCTGGTTGGCGGGATTGGGCAGGCCGCTTGCATTTCCAAAGGTCGATTTCTCAAGCCCTAGCGCTCGCGCCTCCTCTGTCATGGCCTGCACGAACCCGTCTTCGCTGCCCGACAAGCCTTCGGCGACCGCGATGCAGGCATCGTTCCCATTCTGCACGGTGATGCCCTGGATCAGCTCGCCGACCTTCGCCGTTTGGTTGAGCGGAATGAACATCGCGGTGGTGCGCGACGGGCGCCGCCCGTTCTCCAGGCGTGCAGGCTCACCGGAAATTCCGTATCGAGCGAGATCTCGCCCGCCTTGAGTTTCTTGAACAGAAGCTCAAGCGTCATGATCTTGCTCATGCTGGCCGGCGCAAACAGCCTATCGGCGTTCTTCTCAAAGAGAATCGTCCCGGTGTCTACATCGACAAGGATCGCTTCCGAGGCGGATGTCTGAAAGCCTCCCGCAGGCTGCGCATCGGCCGTCTGCGGACACAGAAGAAAAAGAAAAAAAAGCAGGGCGAGGCGCATCGGCTCAATCCAGGATGAATCACTTGCATTATATAGCAACGTGAGAAACGATTTGGTAAGAGTTAGGGTCAAAAGCCGTCAAATAATCTGGACGTGCGGCCCGTAAAGCAACGCCAATGCTGGCCTGCCACCTCCGAATCGCTGCGCGACTGCGGCCGCTCGCGCGGCGGTTTGAAGAGACGGAATGCTAGCAAAAGTACGAGCGTGAGCAGAGTTAGGACAGGCGGAAAAACAAGGAGATCGGTTTGCCCTTATCGGCGCGGCGGCGTTGAGGCTGAGGCGCGTTGGATCGGCGACGGCGGGTTTGCGATGCGACAGCGGTCATGCTCCCTGCCAGGGTTAAAAAAGGGCTGAGATTGGGATTGTTTCGTAAAACGGGGGTCTCGCCTTCGGTAGGCGGGATTCGATGGGATTATGGCGATTGGCGGGCGGTCGGCCTCAGCGTTCGCATGTCTGATCCGGAGGCGCCGAAAGCCTCCCCGCTCACAGGGGTTTGCCCGGCTAAAGCATTGGAATAAAAAGGAAAAAATATAAGTTTGCGACGCGTGAAGCTTCATTCTTTTGGCTTACGCCCTCAGCATTGCGGCGACTCGTTCCATCCCGCGTGGAACGATGCAGTAAACCCCCGAACCGAAAAATCGTAGCGGCTATTTTTGCGGATGTCCCTAGTCGAACTCACCGAGGCATCGCGCGGGCCATCCCATGCGCCACGCGGAGCGGCTGCCGATCCCTCAGCCCGATCAATTGGAATTTGGGTTTGTCACCCACCCACCCGAGCTTTCCTTCGGAGCCTTCTCAAAGCCGCCCTTTTGCGTCACAACATGCGGCTCCGCCGTTGTAACAAGAGAGGGCTTCGCCGTAACGGAAGGCGGCTCCAGCGTTACAGTAGCGGCAGAAAGAAAGCTTGGCTTCGGCGAGGAAGCGGCCTGGGCTTGTGCATCCCCCACGACGCCGGGCGCCGGCCCCGCCTTCATGGCGACAGCAGCAGGAGAACTCGGTTTCGGCGCATGAGCGCGCGCCTGCTTGTCTCGCACGAGATGAGGCGCCCATGGCTGCCTCGCCAGCGTCGTGCGCTCGAAAGTGTCGTCGCCGTCGAGCGGAGCGGGCGACACATAGCGGACGCGCACCATGCCCGAACCCTTCGGATAGAGCCCGAGAAGCTCCGCGGCCCTGTGCGAGAGATCGATGATGCGGCCATCGTGATATGGCCCGCGGTCATTGATGCGGACGACGATGCTGCGGCCGTTCTCCATATTTGTGACGGTGACGTAGGTGGGCATCGGCAGCGTGGGATGCGCCGCCGTCATCGCGTTCATGTCGTAGATTTCGCCGTTGGCGGTTCGCCGTCCGTGGAAGAAATCCCCGTACCAGGACGCGATCCCGACCTGATCGTAGGCCTGATCGTTGACCGGCGTATACCACTTGCCGCCAGCCAGATAGGGGTCGCCGAGCTTAAAGACGCCGCCGCCCTTGGGAACAGGATCTCCGACCCTGATAACCCTGGGGCTCAAGTTCTTGGTTTCGTCGAGGCTATGCGACGTTTTGTTCACCGAACAGGCGCAAAGCGATGCCACGAGTGCCGTAACGATCATGATCCCACGTGAGGAGACATTGACGATGTGCTGCAACCTAGACCCGCTTTGCAGCGTAATACATCTCAGGCGCCGATTCGGGCGAATGCGGGGCGCGACGCTCGGCTTTAAGCCGGCGTCGTCTGGTTTTTGGGCTGGAAAGCCGTCTGTTCTACTCATGATAAACGCACACAAAGAGACGCAACTAAGAGATGTGCTCTGGTGTAGCGGAAAGCGGTTAACGGAGTTTTTCGCATGGGAAGGGGTTTTCGCGACAGCCTTCGGGCGCGACCGGGCCGGTCTGCGCCGAATCGGCGACCCGTTTTGTTCACCTCTGCGAACGCGAATCATCCGCAGGGCTAAAGGCGCATCATGAACCGGCTCTTTCGGCTTATCGCAGAGCGGACCGCTTATCTGGTCGGGACGCCGTGGGCGTTTTCCGCGGCTGTGATCGTCATCGTCGCCTGGGGCGCATCCGGACCGCTGTTCGGTTGGTCGAACACTTGGCAGCTCGTCGTCAACACCGGGACCACGATCATCACCTTTCTGATCGTCTTCCTTATTCAGAACACGCAGAACCGGGAGGCGCGCATTATGCGCCTGAAGCTCGATGAACTGTTGCGCGGCGTCCAGGGCGCGCGGACCGGCTTCGTTTCTCTCGACAAGATGACGGACGCGGAACTCGACGAGATCGAAAGCGAGTTCGAACGCCTGAGTGTGAAATACGCGCCGCTAATCGAGGACGACCTTGCCACGATCCGCGCCGAACGCGCGATGCGCTCATCTCGGATGAGGGGCGGCTGCGAGTAGCGACCCTGTGGCTTTTCCCGCCATGCTTCGGCGCCGCGCCGGAGTGAAGCCAGATAACGGACGGATTCATCGATACGCAAAATAGAAGAGTGTTTGCTTATAGAGCTATACAGCTAACCAACTCTAGTCAGGCGGAAGTACATGTCCGTATATCCAGGAGATAGCGCAAATTGTATGAATGAGCGGTCACATTGAAGAAACGTCTGTGCGGTATAGGAACAAGAATTCTGGACGCAGCGTTAAATTATATAACTGGATAAAATATGGCGAAGACCATCATGATTGTGGACAACTCGGCGACCATCCTCATGCTTCTTGAGCAAGTCTTGTCGCAGGCCGGCTTTGAGACCATGCAGGCTGGTAGCGCCGAAGAAGCCCTCAGCGCGCTAAAGAGCGGCGTCAGGACGGATATGGTCATAACCGACTTGAACATGGGAGGCGCCAACGGCATTCAGCTTGTCCGCGCTATTCGGACGCTCGCCGGTCGCCAGTTCATACCGATCATCGTGCTTTCCACCGAGTCCCAGCAGACGAAACGAGACGAAGCCAAAGCTGCAGGCGCCACGGGCTGGATGGTGAAGCCGTTCAAACCCGAAGCCTTGATGCAGGTCGTCAAGGAACTCCTGCCCGGGGCGTTCATCGTCCAGAATGCTTCGGAAGAAAGCTGGGCTGACTTCTAGGCAGACTTTCTCAGCTGCGCCAACGGATGTCGCTTCCGTCATCACGGAAAGGCGAAGCGCGAGCCGGGATTGCAAAAAATAGACCGCTCAACCTGCTACGATCCCGGATTGTATCTCGGAGCGGCTGACCTTTCTCTTGCCTACGAATTAGAAAGCATCAGCCCGTGAGGAGGGTGGCCACCCTCCTCACGGGCGGCGCGCGGCCGTATCCCGGATAGACCTCACACGGTCCAGCGTTATCTGTGGCCCGCGCCGCCGAGTTTCCATGTCCATCCGAACGGTAGAAGGGCCTTCAACGGCCGCATACAATCCAGGATCACGGACTCTCGATCATGACTATGAACCCGGCTTTGCCTGCATTCAATCACATCGTTGCGTTTGAAGTCGCCAAGGATAGTTTGGTTATACATACCTTGCCTGCTGATAAACAGCGTGTCTCTGCAAACAAACCGCAGGCGATACGCAAGGAGCTTATCGAGGAGAAACGGCTCAACGCCGAGGGCGGGCTTGGCCCTATGCTTGTCGTTTGCGAGGCGACCGGCGGCTATGAGCGCGATGTTCTTGACGTTTGTGTTGAACTTGGGATCTCTGTTCACAAAGCCCATGGGTCGCGCGTGCGTAGTTTTGCCAGATATCTCGGCCTGCTCGCCAAAAACGACTTGATCGATGCGCGCGTTATCGCTCTCTATGGGCTTAAGACCCCCGATCTTCGCCTCTATGTCCCGTTAACGCCTGAGGTTTTGGCGCTCAGAGACTTGAGAACCCGGCGCGACCAGGTTCAGCAGATGCTCTTTGCCGAGACAAACCGCCTGGAGCATGCCCATCACGCTCGCGTAAAACAAAGCCTCGACGCCCATATCGCAAGCCTTCGCAAAGACTTGGCTGAGCTTGAGGCCGAGATCGCAGCGCATGTCGAAGCAGCCGAAGAACTCGCGCGCAAGGCGCAGCTCATGCGAACGCTCAAGAGCGTCGGTCCCGCCACGGTTGCGGCTCTCCTGGCTTACCTGCCCGAGTTGGGAACGCTCAGCAGGGGCGCAGCCGCCTTCCTGGTAGGGCTTGCGCCAATCGACGACGATAGCGGCAAGTACAAAGGGCCTCGCCACATCGAGGCGGGAAGAGCCGTCGTCCGCAAGACGCTCTATATGACGGCGGTCGTCGCCATGCGGCACAACCCCGTCATGCGGCTGTTTGCCGAAAAGCTTCGGCAAAGAGGCAAGCCAGGCAAGCTCGTCATCACCGCCGTGATGCGAAAGCTCGTCGTCACGCTCAACGCCATCCTCCGCTCCGGTAAGCCTTGGAGCCATGCGGAAACCGCTGCAGAAACCGCTTGACTTCGAAGACGGTAGATAAGGCTTCGCCCTTTCGGAATGGACGGCGACAGCGATCCATCGGGAATCGGCGCATTGATTATTCTTGGTGCGGACGGAGGGACTTGAACCCCCATGCCTTGCGGCAACAGGACCTAAACCTGCCGCGTCTGCCAATTTCGCCACGTCCGCCGACGGCGGCATCTATAACATAGTTCGCGCGAAGGGCCAGCGCCACAAGCGCGCGGCCCGGCACATTATCCCACAAAGTTCGGCCGCCATCGCTTGCCGTCGCCGTGCTGAAAGCGTTGAAGAAAATGCTTTTCGATGTTTTTCGTGGGGGCGCAGGGCGGCCGATGAAAACGCCATCCAGGCGCTCCCGGGTGCGCTTTGCCACAGGTGCACACAATTGATGGTTTCATTGTGTTCACGTAAAGCTAAAGCTTGGTTACGATGGGCAGCCAAATGTTCGGCATCCGCGTGACGCGGCGAGCCGATCTATGAGCGGGGGCACATGGGAACACAAGCAACGAACCAAGGGCGGAGCGCGCCGTTCGATTTGTGGATCGGCGGAGCGCGCGTCGCGCCCTCATCCGGTCGTTATTTCATTGATCGCAACCCCGACAACGATCAGCCCTATGCGGAGGTCGCCGAAGGGAGCGCGGCCGATATCGATCGCGCGGTCCAAGCCGCCCACGACGCATTCCCAAGATACAGCAAGAGCCTGGCGGCAGAGCGCGAAGCGTGGCTGTCCCGGGCGGCGGCGTTGATCGAACAGCGCCGCGGCGAGTTTGTCGATATTCTGATCGACGAGGTTGGCTCCCCCTTCGGCAAGGCGCAATTCGAAGTGCAATACGCCATCAACTGTCTGCGCGCGGCGTCTGGCGTAGCTCGGCGCATCACCGGGCAAACGATTCCGTCGGATGTGCCGGGCCGCTTCAGCATGAGCGTGCGCGAACCGCTCGGCGTCATCGCCGCCATCACGCCGTTCAATGTGCCGCTCCTCAAAAACGTCAAGCTGAGTTCGACGCCGCTCGCAACCGGCAACACGGTTGTGATGCTGACCTCGGAAGAGGCGCCGGTCGTCGCCAGCAAGCTCGCTGAAGTCTACCAGGAAGCGGGCGTGCCCGCGGGCGTCTTCAACATCGTCACCGGCTTCGGCGACAAGATCGGCGACGCGCTCACTGCGCATCCGCTCGTGAAAGTGGTGATGTTCACCGGCTCCAGCCGCGTCGGCAAGCACATCGCGGGCCTGTGCGGGCCGCTCATGCGCCGCGTCGTTCTGGAGCTTGGCGGCAAGAGCCCGCTTGTGGTCTTGGCCGACGCCGATCTCGATGCGGCTGTCCAGGGCGCGGCGTTCGGCCAGTTCTTCTTCCAGGGGCAGGCCTGCATGGCCTCAAGCCGCATCTATGTGGAGAGGAGCATCGAGGCCGAGTTCTGCGCCAAGTTCAAAGCAATGGCCGAAGCGCTTGGCATGGGCGACTTGCGCGATCCCAACACCTGGGTCGGGCCGATCATCTCCGAACGCCAGCGCCAGCGCGTGAAGACGCATATCGAGGACGCCAAGGACAAGGGCGTTACGGTCCTTACCGGCGGCAATTGGATCGGCAACCGCTGCGCGCCGACCATCCTCACCGGCGTGCGCGAAGAGATGACGGTGTGCCGCGAGGAAACCTTCGGGCCGGTGACCTCGGTCTATCCGGTCGCCGATCTCGACGAAGCCATCGCGCGGGCGAACGACACGCGCTACGGCCTCAGCGCTGCGATCTACACCCGCGACATCGGCAAGGCGATGACGTTCATGCAGCGCGTCCGCTCCGGCATGGTCCACATCAACGCGCCGACGCTTCACGACGAGCCGCACGTTCCCTTTGGCGGCGTCGGCGACAGCGGCATGGGGCGCGAAGGGACCGACATCGACGTCGACACGCTCACCGAATGGAAGTGGGTCACCGTTCAGCTGCCGCTCTCCTGACAGGTTCGTCTCCCTCCCCATCGCCATCGAGAGGCGCGATGATCGCTCCCTACAACTGTGTCGGCCTGATCCCCACCGTCTGGGGCCTCCGCACCCGCGCCGACATCATGAAGAACGTCGAGCACCTGGGCCATCTGACCAAGGCCGCCGCCTGGCTCTCGCGCCTCGACATCCCGGTCCGCCTGCTCGTCATCCCCGAGGGCGGGCTGCAGGGCTTCAACGACGAGGTGCTGGACCTCGATCACGTCGAGTTCGCCAACACCTGCGCCATCGACATTCCCGGTCCCGAGACGCAGGCGCTCGGCAAGCTGGCGCGCGAGTACGACGTCTTCATCATGGCGCAGGCCAAGGCGAAGCACCCGGACTGGAAGGATCGCTTCTTTAACGTCGGCTTCGTCCTCGACCCCAAGGGCGAGGTTATCCTCAAGCATTACAAGCTGGCGACGCTCTATCCGGTCGAGCACAGCATGACGCCGCACGACGTCTTCGACTGGTGGATCGAGAAATATGGCCGCACGCTCGACGCCTTCTGGCCGGTAGTCGATACCGAGATTGGCCGCCTCGGCGTGATGATGGCAAACGAAGCGTCCTACCCTGAGAACGGGCGCGGGCTTGCCATGAACGGCTGCGAGATCGCCTATCGCGCCTCTTTCCCGCATCCCGGCACCGGCAACGATTTCTTCGAGATTTCGTCACGCGCCCGCGCGCTCGAAAACAACATGTATGTGCTGTCGCCGAACATGGGGACCTATTACCTGTTCCCTGACTCGACGACGCCGATCGATACGTTCGGCGGCCGCTCGTACATCGTCAACCACCGCGGCGCCATCGTCGGAAAGCAGGAATACGGCGCCGGCTCGACCTATGTCGCCGGCGTCATCGATATCGAGCAGTTGCGCCATCATCGGGCCAGCGCGCAGGTCTCCAACTGGCTGAAGGATGTCCGCACAGAGCTGGCCCAGATCATCTACGACCGCGAGGTCTACCCGAAAAATCTCTACCTCGACCGCGAACCGATGAAGCACGCGGAATACAAGGAGAAGGTCATCGACCGCCAGATCGCGCTCATGCAGGAGGCAGGCGCCTGGAAGAAGCCGACGGGCGCCGGCGCGCAGAAGCGGCCAAACCGTAACGGCAAGAAGGCGATGGGTGCGGCGTCATGAAAACGAAGGCGGCTGTTGTCAGCGAGAAGTGCGGGACGTTCCAGCTCTCCGAGGTGGAACTCGCCGATCCGCGCGAGGACGAGGTTCTGGTCAAGGTGGCGGGCGTGGGCCTCTGCCATACCGACCTGATCTGCCGCGACCAGCTCTATCCGGTGAGCTTTCCGGCGGTGTTCGGCCATGAGGGGTCGGGGATCGTCGAAAAGGTCGGCGCGAAGGTCGGCAAGGTGAAGCCCGGCGACCACGTCGTGATGAGCTATCGCGCCTGCGGCCAGTGTCCGTCCTGCCTGCGCGGCGACCCGACGCACTGCGCCAACATCTTCGGCTGCAACTTTGGCGGCGTGCGCGGCGACGGGTCGAGCACCGTCCATCACCATGGGGCTGCGATCTTCGGCAACTTCTTCGGCCAGTCGTCGTTTGCCGCCTACGCGCTGGCGAACGAGGCGAACGCCGTCAAAATCGCGGACGACGTTCCGCTGGATCTCGATGGGACCGCTCGGCTGCGGCGTCCAAAGCGGCGCGGGCGCGGTGATCAACGCGCTGAAGCCGCCGGCCGGCTCCAGCATCGCCATCTTCGGCTGCGGTTCGGTTGGCCTGTCCGCGGTCATGGCGGCCAAGGCGGTGGGCTGCACCATGATTTACGCCGTCGATCTGATCGAGAGCCGCCGCACTCTCGCGCGCGAACTCGGCGCGACGCACGCCTACGATCCGAAACAGACCAATGCCGTTGAAGAGATCCAAAAGCTCGGCGGCGCGGATTTCTCGCTCGAATGCGTCGGCGCGCCTGCGGTCTTCCGGCAGGCCGTCGATTGCCTAACCGTGCCGGGTCTTTGCGGCCTCGTCGGCGCGGCGCCGCTTGGCGCGGAGATCACGCTCGACATGAACAGCATTTTCTTCGGCCGCACGGTCATGGGCATCGTCGAAGGCCAGAGCGTGCCGGACATCTTCATCCCGAAGCTGATCGATCTTTACCGCCAGGGCCGCCTGCCTTTGGAGAAGATCGTCAAATTCTACGCGTTGGATGAAATCGAAGAAGCCGTCAGCGACGCCGAAGCCGGCCGGGTCGTGAAGGCGATTTTGAGGCCTTAGGGTTCCCTCTCCCCTCGCGGGAGAGGGGCAGGGTGAGGGGGGCGTCCGAGCGCAGCGTAAGTATTTGTAACAGTTGGGGGGAATTTTGATGCGAAGATTAAAGCGACTTAAGACGGGTGTTTTTCTGGCGCCGGCCTTCGTCGCAGCGGCTGCGCCTGCGGCGATGGCCTTCGATATTACGCCCGACATTATCGCCAAGGCGGGGGCTTGTGTCGCCTGCCACGGCGCGGACGGCGTCGGCAAGGCGCCGCAATATCCAAATCTCGCCGGCCAGAAGGCTGATTATACGGAGAAACAGTTGCGGGCGTTCCGGTCCGGCGAGCGCAACGATCCGAATATGAGCGCCATGGCCAAGCCGTTGTCGGACCAGGACATCACCGAACTGTCAGCCTATTTCGAAAGCGTGAACTGAGTGCGCCCAGCTGAGGGAGGACCCCATGACTGAGATGACATCGTCTCGCCGCGAGGCGCTCAAACAATTGGCGAGCATGACCGCGGTCGGAGCGCTCATGGCGTTGCGCGCGCCGAACGCGATGGCCGCCGGCAATACGCCGCGTCTGACCATTCCCGGCGTGAGCGGCAAGGTGATCCGCCGCCAGGACGCCGACTATGAACTGTGGCGCCAGGCCATGGTCTGGCACATGTCGAAGCCGAAGCGTTCCCCGGATGTGATCGTCCAGGCGAAGTCGGCCGACGACGTGATCGCCGCCGTCAATTACGCTCGCGAGAACAAATTGAGGGTCGCCGTGCGCGCCGGCGGCCACAACGCGAACGGGCCTTCACTTCGCGATGGCGGCCTGCTGATCGATCTGTCGGCGATGGACGAGATCGTAATCGACGAGGCGAAAGAGGTCGCCTCCATCGAGCCCGGCGTGCGGGGCTTGCCCCTGATCCAGGCGGCGCGCGCGAAGGGCTTGGCCTTCCCGGTGCCGCATTGTCCGTCCGTGGGGCTCAGCGGCTTCACCATGGGCGGCGGCATGGGCTGGAACTGGTCGCAGCGCGGCGGCATGGCGACCCATTCCATCGTCGGCGCCGAGGTGGTGACCGCGGACGGAAAGCTCCTGAAGGCGACGCCCGACGAGGATCCCGACCTCTACTGGGCGGTGCGCGGCGTCGGCCCGGGCTTCTTCGGCGTCGTGACGCGCCTCTATCTCAAGCTTTATCCCTGTCCCAAATCCATCCTCGCCAGCACCTACATCTTCCCGCTGTCCGAGGTGGAGAAGGCGACCGCCAATCTCGACGCCATCCGCAAGGCGAACCCCATCACGGAGCGCGTCGAGCCGATCATGGTGCTGATGCATCATCCCCAGGTTCCCGCCGACGCGCCGCCGGAGAAATCGAAGATCGTGTTCTTCACCGCCTTCGCCTTCGAGGACAGCGAGGAGAAGGCGCGCGCCGCCCTGAAGCCCTTCGAGGCGATGCCGGACGGCGCCAAGCTGGCCGTCAAAATGGAATACCAGCCCTTCGACTTCGAGGGCCTTTATGCGCGCTATTTCAGCCTGAACGACCCGCCGGGCCGCTGCGCGCGCTACGCGGTGGACAACGTGCTCACCAACGAGGGTGGCAAGACGCTCGTTGCGCTCGCTGATCACTTCAAGAAGGCGGCCGCCAAGGATTCGCATATCCTGGCCGCGTTCAACCTGGGGGTGGCGCCGAAGCCGGATTCCTGCTTCTCCTGGGCCGCCGACTGCTTTATCGGCTGCTACTCCATCTGGGACGACGAAAAGGACGATCCCGCCAATTTCGGCTGGCTGATGGAGAACCTTCCGATTATGGACCCCTTCGGCGTGGGCCACTACGTCAATGAGGTCGAGGCGCGCAGCCATCCTGAGCGCTATCCGCAATGCTTCAGCCCCGCAAACTGGGAACGCCTGCAGCACCTGCGCAAGCAATACGATCCTGACGGCGTGTTCCACAGCTACTTGGGCCACAGCTAAACCGAACTTCCGCGCCATCGAAAGCGTAAACCATTGATCCGCCTTACGATGATGGACGAACGGCTCGTCGGCTCTGCCTACAGGGCGAGCGGAATCTGGAGCTTATTGAAGACCTCCTGTTGAAGTGGAAGTTCGGGTTAAAGAAGACGGAGCGTGCTAAGCAAAACCTTCAACTTAGCCTTTTAAGGCAGGCATCGCGGCAAGTAAAAAATGTTCATATTTGATAAAGTTTTGTTGATCCCAAGAGTTCCATCCGCGTCGTGGACGCGTCTTTAGTATAAGAGCACCTTTTTCGCGGGAGCTGCCCGTTTTAAAAGCCTTGCGCTTCGCCGCGCGGAGAACCAATATATTAACGCGCCTCGCTTGGAGACGTTTCTAATGAGGAGGTAGGACGATTTCCATCCGTACCCGGCTCATTCGTACGCTGGGCGTCAATCAACCAGAATAAACTTTCGGCTCGGCGAAACAATCCCAGGCTTATGCGCCAGGGGGGAAAGCCGCAACCGTTTACGACCTTATGGGAGGTTAGTTATGCGAAAGGCTCTACTTGCCGCTTCGCTTGTAGCGATAGTGGCGGGGATGGGTGCGCCTGCAAGCGCCAACGAAGAACTTCAAAAAATGCAGCAGGATGCGAAACAGTGGGTGATGCCGACTGGCAATTACGCCAATCAGCGTTACTCGAAGCTGTCGCAGATCAATACATCCAATGTCGGCAAATTGACGCCGGCCTGGACATTTTCCACGGGGGTGCTCCGTGGCCATGAGGGCGCGCCCCTCGTCATCGGCGACGTCATGTACGTTCACGCGCCGTTCCCGAACACAGTATTCGCTCTCGACCTGAACAACGACGGCAAGATCCTCTGGAAATACGAGCCGAAGCAGGATCCGAGCGTCATCCCCGTGATGTGCTGCGACACCGTCAATCGCGGCCTCTCCTACGCGGACGGAAAGATCCTCCTCCATCAGGCTGACACGACCCTGGTTGCGCTCGACGCCAAGACAGGCGCGGTAGTCTGGTCCGTCAAGGACGCCGATCCCGGCAAGGGCGCCACCGGAACTTCGGCTCCGATGGTCTTCAAGGACAAGGTGATTATCGGCGTATCGGGCGGCGAGTTTGGCGTGCGCGGCTACGTTGCGGCCTACGATCTCAAGGATGGCAAGCTCCTCTGGCGCGGCTACTCCATGGGTCCGGACGCAGACACGCTGATCGATCCTGAGAAGACCACCAACCTCGGCAAGCCCGTCGGCAAAGACTCCGGCACGAACACCTGGGAAGGCGATCAGTGGAAGATCGGCGGCGGCGCCACCTGGGGCTGGTACTCGTTCGATCCCGAACTGAACCTGATGTATTACGGTTCGGGCAACCCCTCGACCTGGAACCCGACGCAGCGTCCAGGCGACAACCGCTGGTCCATGACCATCTGGGCTCGCGATGTCGATACCGGCAAGGCCAAGTGGGTCTATCAGATGACGCCCCACGACGAGTGGGACTATGACGGCATCAACGAGATGATCCTCGCCGAACAGGAAATCGGCGGCAAGAAGCGCAAGACGCTCACTCACTTCGACCGCAATGGCTTCGGCTACACGCTCGATCGCACCAGTGGAGAACTCCTCGTAGCCGAGAAGTTCGATCCGGCCGTGAACTGGGCCACGAAGATCAACATGGACAAGAACTCGCCCGACTTCGGCAAGCCGGTGCGCGTGAAGAAGTACTCGACCGAAGCCAATGGCGAAGACGTCAACACTAAGGGCGTCTGTCCCGCCGCTCTCGGCTCGAAGGACGAGCAGCCCGCGGCCTACTCGCCGAAGACGGACCTGTTCTATGTGCCGACCAACCACGTCTGCATGGACTACGAGCCGTTCCGCGTGAGCTATACCGCAGGTCAGCCTTACGTCGGCGCCACGCTCTCCATGTATCCGCCTCAGGGCGAGAACAACATGGGCAACTTCATCGCCTGGGACGGCAAGACGGGCAAGATCGCCTGGTCGAACAAGGAGCAGTTCTCGGTGTGGTCGGGCGCTCTGGCGACGGCTGGCGATGTGGTGTTCTACGGCACGCTCGAAGGTTATCTGAAGGCGGTAGACGCCAAGTCGGGCAAGGAACTGTACAAGTTCAAGACGCCGTCGGGCATCATCGGCAACGTCATGACCTACGAGCATAAGGGCAAGCAGTACGTCGCCATTCTCTCGGGCGTCGGCGGCTGGGCCGGCATCGGCCTCGCGGCGGGCCTCACCAAGCCGAACGAGGGTCTCGGCGCAGTGGGCGGCTACGCAGCGCTGTCGAACTATACTGCTCTCGGCGGCACGCTCACAGTGTTCGCCTTGCCGAACAGCTGATCTTTGAACATATTTTGCTCCAGCGCGCTGAAAAGCGCGCTGGATTTTTCCGTTCCGACCGTTACCGGCTACGCCAAGAATAAATAGAGGCCACGTGAAAAAGAACGTCAGAGTCTTCGGGCTCGTTACAGTCGCCTGCCTCCTTGCAAGCATGGCGACAGCCTTCGGAGCGGATGATCCAACGGCCGTTGCGGAAAAGGACGGGCGGTATACTGATAAGGAAGGCTTCCCCACATACAAAGTGCAGCCGGACGGAAAGGTCGATTGGGCGACGTTCTCGGGCTTCCGGCGCTATCACGCCGAGTGTCACGTTTGCCACGGCCCGGATGGCGAAGGCTCGACCTACGCTCCCGCACTAAAGAACTCACTGAAAACAATTACCTATCCGGAATTTTTGAGCATCGTCGCGGCGGGCCGGCAGAACGTCAGCTCATCGCAGGAGAACGTGATGCCCTCCTTCGGGCAGAACAAGAATGTCGTGTGTTACCTCGACGACATTTACGTTTATCTGCGCGCGCGATCGCATGACGCCATTCCACGGGGACGGCCGGCCAAGCACGACGAAAAGCCGGAAGCGGCCAAGAAGGCCGAAAACGAGTGCATGGGATAACCCGAGAGCATAATCATGAGCATCAGGTTGACTTTGGGCAAGATCGGCGTCGCGTGTCTTTTTTCGATTGGCCTGTTCGCAGGATACGTAAGCGCAGCGCATGCGGAGGAAGGCGAAGAGCTTTCCACCACTCTTGAACTTGTAGACCCCCACGTCTTCCGGGTTTGCGCGGACCCGAGGAACCTGCCCTTCTCGAATGAGGCTGGGGAAGGTTTCGAAAACAAGCTCGCGGACTTCTTCGCAAAGAAGCTCGACAAGAAGGTCGTCTACGCTTGGTATCCCGGCGCGCCTGGCTTTGTGCGCAACACGCTTAACGCGCACAAATGCGACGTCATATTGGGTTTCCCGCAGGGCAGCGACTTCGCCCAGGTCACGAACCCCTATTATCGGACGGCTTACGCGCTCATCTTCAAGCCGGGCGGCGGTCTGGATAGCGTCGATTCGCTTGACGATCCGATCCTCAAGACAAAGCGGATCGGCATCGTGGCGGGCACGCCGCCGGCGACCTACATGGCCCGGAAGGGTCTTCTGGCCAAGGCGAAATCTTATCCGCTGACCATCGATACACGGCACGACTCGACCTCCCAGGAGATGGTCAAGGATCTCGACACAGGCGAGATCGACGTCGGGATTTTGTGGGGACCGATCGCGGGTTATTACGCGAAAAACGCGAACGCGAAACTGAGCATCGCCCCCTTGACCAAAGAGCAGGGTGGCCCGCGTCTCGCGTACCGCATCGGCATGGGCGTGCGCGCGAGCGACCAGGAGTTCAAACGGCTCCTCAATCGGATGATCCAGGAGAGCCAGCACGAGATCGACGCGATTTTGCTGAGCTATGGCGTGCCGCTTCTCGACGAGAAGGACCAGCCCATTACGTCAGCGGCTTTGAACAAGCCATGAGGTCGCGCCTCTTTGGCTGCCTGGCCTGTTTGAGCCTCGCCCTTTCCTTTTTTCCGGCGAGCGCTGACGAGGCGCCCTCGCCGGAGCCCCAATCCTTTCGCACCGGGGATTATCGCGCTCCGACGCCAGCTAGTCTGGCAGGCGCGCAGGTGCTGACCACCGCGGAAGCCGCCGCATTGTGGCGCAGCGGCAAGGCCGCCTTCATCGATGTTCTCCCGAACCCCCCGCGACCGGCTGGCCTGCCAGAGGGAACGCTATGGCGGGAGAAGCCGCGATCGGACATCCCGGGAAGCGTCTGGCTGCCCGACACCGGCTACGGCGCGCTCAATCCGCCGATGGAGGACTATTTCCAATTCAATCTCGAACGCATTGCGGGCGCAGATCGGGGCAAAACGCTTGTCTTCTATTGTCTCAAGGATTGCTGGATGTCGTGGAACGCGGCGAAGCGCGCCTTGAGCCTCGGATACGCCCATGTCGCCTGGTATCCCGACGGCACGGACGGATGGACGGCGGCGGGCCTTCCGGTCGACCCGATAAAGCCAACTCCCCGGCCGGCAAGCTGAACGCGGTTTTCAGCGGTGGGCGTTATGGCGGCGTAAGCGCAGTCGTCCGCATGGTGGCGAGCGTTAGGACACGCTGAACAATAACTAACTCGCCGCGCGTCCGTGTTACTCAACCCGCCGGGATTCCAGAGGTACGCGCACATCGGTTTCATGATCGACGAATACGCTATTCGATATCGCTGGGAGACAGTGGGCTGCAAGCTTGACGAACGCTGGCGGCGAACGGATATGGTCGATTAACCCTATTGGGTTCGTTTCGCAAAAAACGTTGTTTTGTGCTATCTAAGGTGGCGCAGTCTGAAACCTAAGATAGAAACGGGAGCTGCTCCTATCGCCGCTTTGGGAAAAGGCGTCCATCATCCGGAATGGAACGAAACCATCAAGCCAAGCCCACTCTTAAAATCGTAGCGGTTATTGTTTGGAGCATCCTTACTGTGAAATCGCTGCACGAATTCTCTTTCGTTGCGAAGCCGAAAGATCGAGGCCCAGCCCGCAGGGCGGGTCCTGTCTGATCCCGCCGTCAGGCTCAATGATGCGGCCGGATAAGCCGCTTGGCGATCATTTGCCCTTGAAAGTAGGTTTGCGCTTTTCCCTGAACGCGGCGATGCCTTCGCGGTAGTCTGCGCTTTCATACACCTTGCGCCGCATGTCCTGGATGCGCTCGAAAACTTGCGCGGGTATAGGCTGGAAATCGCTCAACACGCGCAGCTGCTCCTTGATCACCGCCAAAGCCAGCGGAGCTTTCGCCGTCATCCGCCGCGCGGCCTCCATGCAGGACGCCTCCAGCTCCGACGAGGGCACGAGATGGTTGATGAGTCCCCACTTCAGCGCGCGCTCGGCGTCGATGGGAGCAGCGGTGAAGAACATTTCCTTGACGACATTAAGCCTCAGCCGGCCCATGAAATGGAGCAGGCCGGTCGTATTATAGGGAAGACCGATATTGACAGGAGTGATGGCGAACGTTGCGGTCTCGTCTGCAAAAATCATATCGCAGCTCAGCACCAGATCGACCGCGCCGCCCCATACCGACCCATGGACCATGGCGATCACCGGTCCAGGAAACATCCTAACCGCCCGAAGCGCCTCCTCCAAAGGATCCTCGTAGCGCAAGGGATCGCCGTCGCCGAACGGCAGTTCGCCCACGTCATGGCCGGCGGACCATACCTTGGCTCCAGGCTCCGCCCGCAACACGACCACACGAACCTTCGTTTCCTGGAAACGAACGAAAGCCTCCATAAGCGCATGCATCATGTCGCGGCCAAGCGCGTTGCGTTTGGCCTGATTGCGCAATGTGATAACGCCGATATCGTCTAAGGTCTCGGCTGAGGCGCAGACTGTCTTGACCCCATTTGTTTCGGGCACTTGGTTCGCTCCGCTGGCGTTCATCCCTGATGCGAAAGTAAAGCAATTTCCAGACCAGCGATATCCTGAAGCCGCCTTTGGCGCCGAGCCAGCCAGCCTCGCGCTATGGCGCCCTCTGGATCGGGTTGGCCACGATCCCGTGTCTGCAGTCCATCGAACCTCGCATCGCCGCGCGCGGGAATGAAGCTGCGGCGGCGCTGTGGCGAATAGGCGGCCCGGCGACGCCCCACGACTGCAACGCCGCCCCTACATAAGGCGGCCGGCGTCGCGCTCGATGCATCGGCACATGGCGAGCATCTTTTGAATCCCGTTCGTCATCGAGCTTTGATAGCCCTCAAGGTCGCCGAGGAGGTCGGCGAGCCCCGTATCGATGGTTTCAAGTCTTGCGCTTTCCATCTTTCCCATGATGCGCGTCGTCCCCAAGGCGGCGACGGCCCTTTTCAGCTCCAGGCATGACTGCTCAAAGCGATGAGCATCGGAGGCGATAGCGCAGACGGCGGCGGCCGCGCGCGCTTCATAGGAGCTGCGTTGCTTTTCGAGAAGAGCGATCTCGCCTGACGACGAAAGCTCTCCGGCCGACGCATCGGCCTTGAAATGCTCGCTGGCCTCCTTCTGAACCTTCGCCGTGTTAGCCAGGAACAGTCCATTGTTGACCGCAGCAAAGAGGCTCTGCGCGGTTCCGATGAAGTCCGCCATCATCGTCTTTAAGGCAGCGGCAAGGGTGTCATAGTTCATTGCGATGACGCCTATCGTGGCGCCCGCTTCCCCGAGTTGCGCGGCAAGCACCCTGAGGTTCAAGGGCACGTAGCGGTGCGCCGTATACTCGGACATGACGCCGTCCGCACAGTCGAGCAGGGCCGCAGCCTCTTTTGTCAGCCCGTCAAAATGAAAAGCCGCCTTATCCAGGGACCGGCTAAGCTTATCATCGCGGGCTTTCATCTCCTGGCTGAGCGCCGTCGCCATGAACGCCCCGTAGTCTCTAAAGCCGAGCTCTGAAAGCCGCGACAGCAAGATCTTCGCGCTTTCGGCGGGTTTCAGGCCGTCGGCTTTTTCAGCTGCGAGGAGCGCCGCATATTCGCGCTCGATGAGCGGGAGAAATTGACCCGTCGGCTTGATGCGAACGGAAAGATAGCCTCCTTCGACAGGCGTTACGATGGCGAAAACCCAATAATAGCGGCCATCCTTCGCCATGTTCTTGACATAGGCGCCGACCGGTTCTCCCTTCTGGATCATGTCCCACAAGAGCCAAAAGACCGCCCTTGGCATGTCAGGGTGCCGGACGATGTTATGCGGTTTTCGGCAAAGCTCAGACCAGGAATACTGGCTAATCTGTTGAAAAGTGCTGTTGCCGAAGAGAATTTTCCCCTTGTCGTCGGTCCTGGAGAAGAAGATTTCCTCGACGGAGAAAGGCGCTTCTGCATTGGCAGGCGCTGACGCACGCCGTCGCGGAACGCGATCGGCTGCGATGCCGGCATCAAGCGTCGCCATCGCGCTTTGCTCTGCCCCATGCATTTCCAAGCTGCAGCACTCCCCGTCTGTCGGCGAAGCCTCTTACCCAAAACATATGTGCCGCGAAGGAATAAGATCGCACGCCACACAACGCAAGGTTGTCACAAGTAACTTAAGGGAGCGTAAGCGGCGCAGATAAAAGGCTCGTGACTGGCGCGCCTATCAATTCCAAATTATGTTCCGCCAGCCCAAAGCTTCACAACAATTCAGGGAGGAAAGTCATGGTGCGTGGTTCAGCCGGCCTTCTCGCCGTCATCGCCGCAATTGTCGGCGTAAGTTTCGCTTTTGCCTCGGACGACCCGATCAAAGACCGGAGGGCGTTGATGAAGGGCAACGGCAAGGCCGTGAAAGGCGTTGTCGCTATGTTAAAGGGCGAGAAGCCGTATGATGGCGCCGCCATTGAAAAAGCGATGACGGATGTCAACAAGTCGCTGGCCACATTCGTCACTTTGTTTCCGAAAGGGTCTGAAACCGGCGGCGAAACGGCGGCAAAACCCGATATTTGGGAAAACAAAACCGATTTTGAGGCGAAGGCGAAGGATCTTGAGGCGGCGACCGTCAAGGCCGCGGCAGCAGCGCCGGGCGGGCTTGACGCTTTCGGGGCGGCTTTCGGCTCGGTCGGCAAGGCCTGCAAAGCCTGTCACGAAAAGTACCGCGAAGAGAAAAAGGATTAGAACTGCATGGTATCCGCCCGCGCCGTCCTGCTCCTATCCTGTTTGCTCGCCTGGGCCGCAGGTCCGACCGGCCGCGCGCAGGCGAGAAGCGCCGAGAACGGGCGGTATCTGTTTTACGCGGGCGGCTGCGCCTCCTGCCACGCGGCCCCGGCCTCGGCCAAATGCGACGATCGAAATTACAAGGATCCGCTGACGCTCACAGGCGGGCGCTGCTTGAAATCGGCGTTCGGCACGTTCTATGTGCCGAACATCTCACAAGACAAACAGTTCGGCATCGGCGGATGGAGCGACGACGACTTCATCAGGGCGATGACCGAAGGCGTGTCGCCCACGGGGAAACATTATTATCCCGCCTTCCCCTATGCGTCCTACCGGCACATGACGCGGGACGATATTCTCGATCTGAAAGCGTTCCTGAACACGCTGCCGGCCTCGTCCGCGAAAGCGCCTGAGAACGAGATCGCCTTTCCATACAATATCCGCTGGGGCCTGGGACTGTGGAAGCTGTTCAACCTCGATGGCGGGACCTTCAAGCCTGATCCATCGAGGAGCGCGGAGATCAATCGCGGCGCCTATCTCGTCGAAGGACCCGGCCATTGCGGCGAGTGCCACACGCCTCGCAATTGGCTCGGCGGCACGATCGAGGGCAAGAAGCTTTCAGGGGCTCCCAACCCGGAAGGCAAAGGCTTCATCCCCAATATCACGCCCGACGACACTGGGCTCGCATCCTGGAGCCAGAAGGATATCGCCTATGCGCTGGAAACGGGATTCACACCCGAGGGCGATTCCATCGGCGGCTCGATGGCGAAGGTCCAGGAGAACATGGCGAAACTGACGCCGGACGACAGGGAGGCGATCGCCGCCTATCTCAAGTCGGTTCCGCCGATTGCGAATGAGCGTCCGAAGAAGAAGTAGCATGAAAGGCTGCTGAAAATTCCCCATCTTCGACAAGATTAGCCACGTGATATCAACGGCATGGACCCCATGGGGCCTCATCTCTCCGCATCCTGTTGGAGGCGCTCTCCATTCGCCGCTGCGCCATTGTCGGCGGATCGCTGGTCTTGAGCTTCTACTGCTTGCTCAAGCGTCTTGACCCCATCACATCGCGCTTCTGCGACGAATTCTCAGACACTCGAACTCGCTGCTCAACCGACGCTCAAGCGCCCGTGGGCGCAACTCACTCCGGGCTCAAGTATATGTGACTTAATAAAAGCAATACGGCTGAAGGGAATCCGCGTAACTAGCGAAGTTGAACATGAAAAAGAGGTATCAAATGACTATGCTTCGCCAATTGGGAATTTTCGAGTGGACTGCGGTTGTGTTGGCCACGATCATCACGCTTGCTCCGCTGGTGCCTTACGTCCTCTAGTAGCTTCGGTTGCTCTGAGATTTCGATTTAATACATGAAATGTCGTGAGGACTTCGCCTTGTGACCTTTCATGCGTTTTAATATTTCTCCAGATATATTAACATCAATCGCCGGCGCTTCCGCCCATGGCCGTCAAGATTACCTATATGGCCAATGATATGGGTTTTACGAAACAAACCCAATCTTAACGGATTGCACACCCTTTCGACCGAAAGGCGGCATGCGTTTGCCGTAGCGGGCCGCAATCAAAGAGGCCTTCGTTGGCGAAACAAGGCGTCTGTGCTTTCGCCGATCCAAATCGACCTTGAGACCGGCGAGTACAGCCCGAGGCAAGTTGGCGCCCACTTCGCTGCAAGCTCTCAACCGAACTTGCCTCGGACTTAAACAGCTTCCTGGTCGGCATAGGATGACTTGAGCGCCGCCAGAAAGCTTTCCGCGCTTCCCCTGATATCAGCCTTCTTTGCGTCGCTCATCACATCGAGTGCGCGATAGATCTGTCGAAGCCGCTGGTTGCGCCCGAGCGAGCTTTTGCCGGTTCCGCATCAGGAAATCCCAGTAGAGGTAATTGAACGGGCATGCCCTCGGCCCCGTGCGCAGCTTCACATCATAGGCGCAGCCTTTGCAATAATCCGACATCTTATTGATGTAATTGCCGCTTGCCGCATAGGGCTTGGAGCCAAGCAGGCCGCCATCGCCAAACAGCGACATGCCGAGCGTATTCGGCAGTTCGACCCATTCATAGGCGTCGGCGTAGACCGCGAGATACCATTGGTGGACCTCGAAAGGGTCGATGCCCGCGAGAAGCGCGAAATTGCCGGTGACCATCAGGCGCTGGATGTGGTGGGCGTAAGCCTCCTCGCGGGTCTGGGTAACGCAGGCTCTGACGCAAGCCATGTCCGTCTCCGCCCCCCAATAGAAGTCGGGCAAGGGCCGCCTGGCATCGAGAAAATTCAACCTGTCGTAGCCCGGCATTTTCAGCCAGTAGATGCCGCGGACATATTCCCGCCAGCCTATGATCTGGCGGATGAAGCCCTCCACGGCGTTCAATGGCGCGCGGCCTGCGCGATATTCGGCTTCCGCGCGGCGACACATGTCGAGCGGATCGAGGAAGCCGATGTTGAGGTAGAGCGAGGCGACGGAGTGATAGAGGAACTTCTCGCCTGCCAGCATGGCGTCCTGGTAATCGCCGAAATGAGGCAGGGCGTGGTCGAGGAAGTGCGCGAAGGCGCGTTCGGCGTCTGCCCGCGTGACGGCGAACCAGAAGGGTTCGAGATCGCCGAAATTTTCGCCGAAGCGGCTTCGAACGAGGTCCAGAACCTCGCGCGTGACGCCATCCGGTTCGAACCTCGGCGCGTCGGGCATGCGCAACCCGTTGCGGGCGGGTTTGCGGTTGTCGGCGTCAAAATTCCAGCGGCCGCCTTCCGGCTCCGCGCCGTTCATGAGCAGGCCGGCCGAGCGGCGCATTTCGCGGTAGAAGAACTCCATGCGCAGCTGTTTCTTGCCCGCCGCCCAGCGCTCGAACGCGTCATGACTCGCGAGAAAGCGGCCGTCGGCGAGAATGCGCACCGGAACGCCAAGCTCCGCTTCCCAACGGGCCGCCATGTCGGCCACACGCCATTCACTCGGCTCCGTCAGGACGATGCATCCCGGCCGATGACGGGCCGCCGCCCGCTTCGCTTCGCCCGTGAACGAGCCGCTATTGGCGGGATCGTCGAGCCTGACATAATCGACGGACCAGCCTTCGGCCCGAAGCTCGTCGGCGAAATGCCTCATGGCTGCGAAAATGAAGGCGATCTTCTTCTTATGGTGCGCCGCATAGGTCGCTTCTTCCTGCACCTCGGCCATGAGCACAACGGTGTCCTTGATTGCGCAGGCGCCAAGGCTCGAAAGCGATCGCGAAAGCTGGTCGCCAAGGATGAAAAGCAGGGACTTCATTCGTATGGGCTATGGCCCTGGGAATGAAATGGTACGCCCCCGCTGCTCTTTTGGATCAGGCGGCCAGCCAGAGAGGTGCGAAGAGCGGCGAGCTTAGAAGCCTGTGCGAACCAAGGAGGCCGCGATCCCGCTCGGACTGCTTGCCTCGGCGTCAGCCGCCGTCATTTTCGGCGCAAGCAGAGTCATCAAAGCACAGGCGCCGATTGCGCCCCAAAGCACGGCCAAAGCGAGGTTTTCACGCGAGACTTTCACGAGGACGCCTACGGTTGATGTTGCACCCTCATTGAGCCTCGCCATAGGCTTTCACGCAACTGCAACTTGTGTTTACGCTTAAAAGGTTGTAACTTATGGTTATCGGCAACCTTTAATTGTGCTTGCCAGGAGATGCCGGCACTCGAAACACGTCGCTCGTTTTCCCGCCCCCACCTTGCGTTTCTCGTAACGCGCCACCCCCAAATGTGAATCAGTAACCTGAGATGGATCCCCATCCCGTGGATGTAAATCTTGTTGTCATTGCAGTCAGTGGCCTCTTCTTCGCAGGCATCATCAAGGGCGCAACCGGAATTGGATATTCGTCCTGCGCCCTGCCGTTCCTCGTCGCATCTCTCGGCTTGAAGGAAGCCATCGTTCTCATTGTCGCGCCGGCGATGGCGAGCAACATTGCGGTCCTGTTCACCACCGGTTCCCTGAAGCGCAGCTTCCAGAAGTTCTGGCCTCTCTACTTGGCTACCCTTCCGGGCACTCTGTGCGGCGTGCTTCTGCTCGCATTGGTCGACAGGCGTATTCCGGCCCAGATCCTCGGCGTCGTCATATGTGCTTATACAATTCTAGCCTTGCTGCGGCCAGCTCTGTCGATTTCGCCGAGACATGCGAGGGCCGCGCAGGTTCCGGTCGGACTTTTGAACGGTTTTTTTACCGGGTTCACGGGCTCGCAGGTCATGCCTTTGATGCCCTATATGCTTGCGCTCAACCTGGAGCCGAAGCTTTTTGTGCAGGCGGTCAACGTCGCAGTCGTGATCGCTTCAGTCTTCCTGGGCATCGCTCTTTGGCTGGCGGATATGATGTCCGCGCCCGCTTTGAGCCTGTCCATCGCCGCAATCGCTCCAGCGCTGCTCGGGGTTCATCTCGGAAGCTGGGCGAGGCGGCATATACCGGCGCCGCAGTTCAAATCGATCGTGCTCGCGGTCCTCTTCCTGATCGGCTTCTCTTTGACGCTGCGAGCTTGAAGGGAAGGCATAGGCGAAAGCGGCGCCTGCGCACAAGAAGGGCAAGCCGGTGTTCTTACGCAGCGGAAAGCTCCTGTTCACCCTTGAACCCCATCGGAAACACCCGTATAACCCCGTCACCTCCAAAGACTGCTGGGGTGTAGCCAAGCGGTAAGGCAGCGGATTTTGATTCCGCCATGCCCAGGTTCGAATCCTGGCACCCCAGCCAATTTGTCGTCGCGCCTGCCTTAATGCGAACGCGATGACTGCCATAGTCGACGCCTTGCGTGCGGACGTTACCGCCCTCATGGCATTTTGGCCGTTCGTGATCGAAGAAAAACCGTCGGTCGTCGGCGGCAAGGGGCGACGAAGAGCTTCAAACGTTACGCGCCCCTACCGGCAGGGCTTCGTCTTTGAAAATTCGATCGCTGACAGTTCCCCGTTCAGCGAGAATGTGCCGTAATCAAGCCTCAGCTTCCGGCTGACGCCATTTGCATACATGCGAAAGGAAACCTCGTAAGTGGGCAGGCCGTCCTTTTTGGGGGTCTGGTCGTAATAGCTGACGACCACAGGCCAAGACTGGATCGCATCCAACGTTTCCGAGTTCTTGATGGCGGGCAGTTGCGCATTCGCCGCGAGTTCCAGCGGCGCGCCTATGACCGTCGTCGTCTCGTAAATCTTTGTGCCATTCTCGGACCCATCGTAAATATCGGCTTGAAGACGGGTCCCGCCGGCGGTTGCGGCCTTCAGGATGGCGAGCGAATGCTGGGTCGGGAAATAAACATTCCCGGACAGGGTCAGATTTCCTCTTCTGGGCTTGTCGAGTTCGACATTGACAATATCGTGCGACCGGGCAGAGCGCACTGCGACGCCCTTTGTGTTTTCGCTCATCTTGTCGTTGACATATTGAGAGGTGTTGAACCGGAAATGCTTCCCTTCAGCATCTTCCTGGCTTTCGGATCGGATGTCGGTCGTGCTGGGTTTGCCTTCGCGATCGAAGATTTCCGTGATGAGGCGCGTGCTGAGCGTGTAGCCCTGGCACTCCGATCCGCTGAAGTCGTAAATAAGCTGGCCTCGAATGTCGCTGACGTTGGACCCCGCCCCGGTCCGGTCGAGACTGAGCTCGTAAACCGCACGGTGGGCGGCGAGTTGCACAGACCTGGCGGCGACAGGCGCAAGTTGAGCGTGAGAGGCCCCCGGCGCGGGCAGGAGAGCAACGCTCGCAACAACAAGTGGCAGGAGCGCCTGAGGCGGGAAACGATGCTTCATTGAAGTGTCCAATTGCTTTTCAACATAGTGATAAGCGATTTCACCGAAAAAAGCAGGCGTTATCCCGGGCGCTTGCTTCTCAATTACGGGCTGAGAAGCGGAAAGGTGACAGCGATGGCCCATGCGAAGGCAAGAGCCGTCGCCGTCCCGCCGACAAGCGGGTTTCCCGTCCGCCCGTTCGCCCAACCGCTGAAGACGCCGTAGATAATGAAGAAAATCAAGATGATCGGGATGATGAACATCAGGAAGAACAGCTTCTTGAAGTTCAGCGCAACAGCAATGACGAGGGAAAGAAGGAAGAAGAGCTTCGTCACGGAATAGCCCCCTCGCGCAGCGCTGGGGCCGCGGGTAAGCCACTCATCCGCCAGGAAGAAGGGCAACGTTCCCGCGAGGACCGCAAGGAGCAGAGTGATCCGCTCTGGGATCGGCGAGAACGACAAAACATAGCGGTCCAAAGGCAGGCCGAAGCCGAAAATGCAGTAGGCTGCTACCAGGAGCGTTGCGAGGATGAACTTGGCATAGCTCATCCTTTTGGGGATCGCGGCCGCAGGGGCGGCCGAAGCCTGGCGCCCCGCCGCGGCTAGGGCGCTGCGCCGGGTTATTGGCACAAGTTCTCTTGTCGTGGGCTCCGCGATCGCAGGTCCGGGCAGCATGACAGTCTGCGAGGGCGTTGTGATAAGGCCCAGGTCAGCGCCGGCAGAGGCGCCGGCCCATGTGGCGACCGCGTAATTGGGCCTGGCTGGGACTTTCTCTTCCTTGGATGTCCTGTCCTTCGATGCCCTGCGCGCGACAAGCCAAAGCCCAACCGCAGTGAGAAGACCATACAAGGCAAAATGCAGGGTGATGTAGTCGGCCATGAGGATAGGCAGGAAATTCGTCGGCATCTTCCAGAGGATGAGAGGGGTAAGGATCGCCGGTGCGATTGCGACGGGAAGAAGCTTTCGCCATCCAAGGCCCGCCCCGGTTGGAGGAACCGACACCCGCGGAAGGAGCGCCGCAAGTGGCCAGCCGAGGAGCACAAGCCCAAGAAGGAGAAGGCCGATCGCGGGACCGCGTTGATCGACATAGTCGGCGCCGGGGATCCCGAACGCCTGTTCAAGCCAATCACTGGCCGCCGCCATGCTTGACGGACTGTAGAGCACGCCGACATGCTCGACGCCGGGCGAGAAGGTGACGCGGCGCGCCGTTCCGTTCGCGAAGCTGCCGTACGTCACGCCCGGCTCGACCGTTCCGCCGGAAACCATGCCCACAACGCGCCGGCCCTCGTCCTTAAGCTTGCCGAACTCGTCGTCGCCAACGATGACGGCAAGGTTTTTCGGGCTTTCCGGCGTCACTACGGGCGAGAACATGGAGACGGCCACCGTCGCCGCCACCTCCGGGTGCGCCTGCGCATACCGGATCACGATGTCGCTCGACATTGAATGGCCGAGCACGGCGATGCGCCCATCGCTGCCTGAAAGGCCGCGCGCGAAAGCGGCCACTCTTCCGAGTTCCCTGACGAGCGCCGGCGTCGGACCGCCCTCCACCTTCGTCACGTCGCCGGTCATGGGCTGCGGATTATGCCCGTGCCCGAGGCAATCGAAGGTCACGGCGATAAAGCCGTTGCGGGCGAGCGTTGCGGCGAAAGGCTGCATAAGCTGCTGAGAGCCTGAGAACCCGTGAGCGATCACGACCACGGGCGCGGGCGCCGCGCTTTCGGGCCGGAACACCGTGACGGGCGTCTTGCCCACGAAGCCGGGCGTGATCGAGAGACCCGCCGTTGCGCTTTCAAGGCGCCATAGCCCTATGGCTATGCAGATCAGCGCGACAGGGATGGCGAGAGTGCGAAGAAGTTTCATGATTCCACAGGCCGGAGCGGAAAGGAGATGACACAGCTCGTAGAGGAGGATAACGCCCGACGCCACATGGTTATACCGCGGAAGCGGTCACGTTTTTCTCAAATTATGAGAAGCGTGCTTTTGAACGTGTCCCCCTCCACGAAGGCTTGACGGATCGCCCCGGATGGACCAGACAAACCGATATGATGCTCCCGGCGAACCATCCTCTGCGGCAGAAGTTGAATGACGAGGTTCACGCCCGTCCGCCCGAGGAATTGCGCGCGCCTTGCTCCATTTCTTATCTCGCGCTTTACACGGACGAAGCGGCCCGCCAGGAAAGCGGAGTCAAGGTCCGCGAACTCGCGGAGCGCTTCAATGCGCCGCTTCCCGTCGAGGGGAGCAACCATTACAGCGCCGACCTCGGTCCATTCCGGGTGAAGTGGGAGCGCCACACCGAATTCACGCGCTACGAGTTCATAATCGAGAAAGAGGAGGCCTCGCCGTTCTCCGATCCCCCGGTCAGGGCTGCGCCCCAGGATTGGATCGCGAGCCTGCCCGGCAGCCTTTTGGTTGCGACCAATGTCATTGTCACGCGGGCGAATCCTGCGCTTCCCAATATCGACGCTGTCTCCGCACGATATTTTGAGGGCGAGTCGCTCGTCGGGTCTGTGGTTGCGAGCGGCGCCGCGCGCGCCTTCACCGATTTTCGCATCCATCAAGATGGCTTCAGCCGCATCCTCATCCAGGATCTCACGCTCACGCCGCGGCAGGCCGGGCGTCTCGCGCAGCGGCTCGTCGAGATCGACAGCTACCGCATGATGGCTCTCCTCGCCCTGCCGTTCGCGCTGGAACTGGCGCCGTCCTTGAACGCCTGGGAGAGCGAACTCGTCGAGATCACGTCCACAATGATGCGGTCCGGCGACAAGGAGGAGCCTCAGCTTCTCGATCGCCTGACAAAGCTCGAAGCGGAGATCGAAAGCCGCCGCGCCTTAAGCGCTTATCGTTTCAGCGCCGCGGCGGCCTATTATGACATCGTGCAGCGACGGATCGCAGAGCTGCGGGAAGAGCGCATCCAGGGCTTGCAGCTTTTCCAGGAATTCACCGAGCGCCGTCTGGAGCCGGCGATGAGCACGTGCGCCGCCATCACGGCCCGCCAGGAGGCGCTGTCGACCCGGGTCTCGCGCGCGACGAACATGCTTTCGACAAAGGTCGACGTCACGCTTGAGCAGCAGAACCAAGCGGTGCTCGCCTCCATGGACCGCCGCGCCAAGCTGCAACTGAGGCTGCAGGAAACCGTCGAAGGCTTGTCGGTCGCCGCGATCACCTATTACATCGTCGGTCTCGTCGGCTATGCCGCAAAGGCGGCTCACGCAGGCGGTTACGAGGTAAACCCCGAAATCGTCATGGGCGTCAGCATTCCCGTTGTTGCGGGCGCCATCGCTTATGGATTGAGCCGTTTTCGCGCTCGCCTCGCCGCTGCGGAGAAGCATTAGCAGGCTGCTGAAAGAGCCGGATATATCGGCATCCTTCGACAAAGGATGAGGGTGTGTGTTTTCGACAGGCGACTGGCGGGTCGCGCCGAATGCTGACGGCAAAGCAAGGGGGTTTTTGAGCGCAGCCTGCGCGGAGGAGCATCTGACCCATCTTTTTCCGTCCTATACCAGGCTTGAGCGCACTGCGGATGCTTGCGTCCACGCAGCGAGCGTTCTTTTCAGCTTAGCGGCGGTCGCCCTCCTGCTGATCGGCGCAATTGGATTGCCCGCCGCGATTTTCATCGGCCTGATCGTTTACAGCATCGGGCTCATCGGCATGTTCGCCGCGTCGGCCGCCTATAATCTCGTATCGAATGTCGGCGTGAAGGAAATTCTCCGGCGACTCGATCATGCCGCGATTTTCGTCATGATCGCTGGCAGCTACACCCCGTTCGCATTGGTTGTGGGAGGCGCGGCAGGGAACGCCTTGCTTGCCGCGGTGTGGGTCATCGCCGCCATAGGCGTCGCGATCAAGCTTCGTTTCCCAAGGCGCTTCGACAGGCTCTCGATCCTGCTTTACCTGTGCCAAGGTTGGATCGTGCTTCTCGCGCTCGATTCCATAACGGCCGCTTTGCCGAGCCGCGCGCTCATGCTGCTTGTGGCGGGCGGCGTCATCTACACGCTGGGCGTCGCCTTCCACCTGATGGAGCGACTGCGCTTTCACAATGTTATCTGGCACATCTTCGTGCTGGGCGGCGCGGCCTGCCAGTTCATCGCTGTAAGAGACGCCGTCATGAGCTGACGCAGGGTGCGGCGCACTATGGGAGCTTTTCCAGGCGCGTCATCGTGCAAGATTTAAAAAGCGTTGCGATTGGTTTCGTTTGGTAAAACCATGTCCTGGATGCTGGGAAGCCTGCGACGCTTGTGTTTTGGCTATTCGGAAGGCATCGGCTGGCGCTTCGCGTTTCGATCCGTGCGCTTTGGCCGGAAGCGGGGCTTGTTGCGAGGTGGATCGGTAAGTTATTGGTCTTAAACAAAAACATGACATCTCGCGTATCGACGCAATGGTTAACGCGTGTGGCGGAAGCATGGTTAAGAAACCCTTTCCATGTTAGCGGAAGCCCTGCGAGAAATTACAGGCCTATACTGCAGGCGCGTTATTTTTGCCAAGATATCGCCGCATAAGCGGGCGACATCGGCCCCCTCGCGAGGCCGATGTCGGCGTCGTTCCTCATCATGCTTCCCGGAGTAGAAGATCTATGCGCGACCCTAAGCGCCTTCGCGGCTTTTCCACGCGCGCCATCCATTACGGCTATAACCCTCTCGACTACCATGGCGCGTTAAATCCGCCGGTGTTTCTTTCCTCGACCTTCGCTTTCGACAGCTGGGAGACCGGAAACGAACGCTTTGCGGGCGCAGCCGAAGGATACATCTACAGCCGTGTCAGCAATCCGACGGTCAGCGTGCTGGAAGCGCGCCTCGCAGCTCTGGAGGAGGGCGAAGCGGCGCTGGCGACATCGTCGGGCATGGGCGCGATCACGGCCGTGATCTGGACGCTCCTGAATGCAGGCGATGAGATCGTCGCCGACAAGACGCTCTACGGCTGCACATTCGCGCTCCTGCAACATCAGCTCGAACGCTTCGGCATCGCCGCGCGCTTCGCCGACCTCACCAACCCGGCAGAGCTGAAAACCGCGCTTTCCGCCAGGACGCGGCTCGTTCTCACCGAGACCCCGTCCAACCCCAATATGCGCGTGATCGACATCGCGGCCATCGCAGACATCTGCAAGAAGGCGGGCGTTCTGTTCGCCGTCGACAACACCTACTGCACGCCGTACCTGCAAAAGCCGCTCGCCCTCGGCGCCGACATCGTCCTGCACTCGGCGACCAAATATCTCGGCGGACATGGCGACCTTATCGCGGGCGCGGTGGTGGCTCGCAAAGAGCACATCGACCAATTCCGCTTCACCGGCGTCAAGGAGCTGAACGGCGCCTGCATCTCGGCTTTCGATGCGTTCCTCATCGTGCGCGGCCTCAAGACGCTGAGCCTCAGAATGGACTGCCATTGCGAAACCGCGTTCAAGCTCGCCCACGATCTGGAGGCCCACCCGGCTGTCGAATGCGTCTATTTCCCCGGCCTCGACAGTCATCCGCAGAAGGCCCTGGCGAGCCGCCAGATGCGCGCCTTTGGCGGCATGATCGCGGTCGAACTCAAGGGCGGCCTTGCTGCGGGGCGCGCCTTCATGAATGGGGTCGAGCTTGTGACCCGTGCGGTGAGCCTCGGCGACGCCGAGACGCTGGTCCAGCACCCGGCCTCCATGACGCACGCGACCTACGCCCCGGAGGAGAGGATCAGGCATGGCTTCACAGACGGGCTGATCCGGCTGTCGGTGGGACTTGAAGATTATGACGACCTTCGCGCAGACCTGATGGGCGCGCTCGACTCTATAGCTTAACTAAAGCCGCAGCGCGTTCTTGAGTTTGGCTGCACCCTTTCACGAGGAGGTGATTTTGTTTAAGCGCACTTGCTATTCCTCGCCGCACGCTCTCGAGCGAACTTGCCGCGGATAAGCTGTACGAGAATCATAGAGTTACTCGTACGCTTTAGTCCCGCGGGAAGTCCTGTCGACACCCGTGAGCCATGTGGGTCAAGACTTCCCGCTGGGCGTACTAGAATCTTCTAGACGCAATCTTTTTATGAAGCGCCTCACGGCTTCACGCCTTTCTGCGGAAAGCATCGCCACCCTAGCACTTTGCGCGTGAGAAGCGCATATCCCCATAGCAAGGGGCAACCCGACATTTGAAGAGCGTGCATGGTGCTTTTCGCTGTTTAATGTATGATTTTCATCCATGATAATAAGGATAAAACAGGGAGGAAGGTGACCGCCATGTTCGTTGGACACTGCATGCGATTGGCGTTGCAAACAGCAATCCTGGCGCTTGCTTTTGCCTCGGCGGCCCGAGCAGAGGACAAGGCCACCCCATTTTCGGCGCAAGAGCTTCAGGCCAAGATAGACTATTGCCAACGCTGCCATCAGCCCTCGGGGCAAGGTATCCGAGCCGCGACCCCCGTTCCGCGACTAGCGGGACAACAGGTGGAATACCTCGAGAATCAGTTGCAAGCCTTTATCGAGCACCGACGAATCCACTCTGTCATGGAAAACGTGGCGCATAACCTCAGTCCAGCGATGCGGAAGGCTATTGCCGAGCACTTCAGGGATCTCAATCCCAAGCCCGTCGGGGGGGGCCAAAAGGAACTGGTGGCCGGTGGCAAGCAAATCTATGCAGAGGGCGTTCCCGAGGCCAATATTCCTCCCTGCGCTTCCTGTCATGGTCCAGATGCGAAAGGGAACGGGGCGTTTCCGCGTCTGGCCGGTCAGCTTGATGAGTACGTCGTAAATAAGTTATTGAACTGGAGCAATGAGCGCGGGCAGGATCCGGAAAAGCCGGATAATTCAGCCATCATGCAGCCCATCGCGCATACCTTGACCAAGGGGCAAATCGAAGCTGTTGCAGCTTATGTCAATCACTTGGAGTAAGCCCTTCCTTGTGCGCCCGTATTTTCTTATTGGCCCGACCTTTGCTTAAGTGAGCCTAACTAACAGAAACTTCCGGAATTGGCCGAAGCTGGCCCGCGAATTGGGTGGGTTGAGGCCGGGAAAATGTCGAAGTGTTGGGGAAGCCGGAAACCTTTCTTAAGTGATGCCGTGCCCGAAAGCGGGTACGGCTGGATAGGGAACTGGGTGAGGGGGGCGCCGTTGGTCGAACCGATAGCGAATTTCTTTCTAAACTCCGCTGGCGCCATATGCGCCATTTTTTGCCGCGGTCGAGGTGGCGTCCGGCTTGACGGAAAACGAAAAACCCCTCCCCGATGGGCGGCGTAGGCCTATGAGCAAGTCATTGCCTTTGGGAAGCTTTTCGGATGCGCGTTCGCTTGGAAGCTTGCAGCAAATGGGGCGCGGCTTTGCCTCTGGCTGTGCGAGCTTAACGGGAGGTTAAGACGGAATTTGACCTTCTTGTCGCAATTCAGCCATGATCTGCGTGCGCTGCTTGCGCCTTCCGGATTTTTCCGGCTAGAGGTATTTCGGCAACAGAAACGCCTCATCGGACCAGAAACAACCTTGGATTACTGATGCCAACGATCGCTCTCGTCGACGACGACCGGAACATTTTGACGTCCCTTCGCATGCTTCTCGAAGCTGAAGGGTATAAGATCGTCGCCTACACGGACGGCGTTTCCGCCTTTGACGGGATCATGAACGAGGCGCCGGATCTTGCGAATTCTCGACATCAAGATGCCCCGCATGGACGGGATGGAGCTGCTTCGCCGGCTGCGTCAGAAAAGCGAGATGCCGGTGATCTTCCTGACCTCGAAGGACGAAGAGATCGACGAACTCTTCGGCCTTAAGATGGGGGCGGACGATTTTATCCGGAAGCCGTTTTCCCAAAGGCTGGTCGTCGAGCGCGTGCGCGCCATCCTGCGCCGCAGCCAGCCGCGCGACGCCTCCGCCGCCGTCGTGGAGGATTCCTCGAAGATCATCGAGCGCGGGAAGCTGAAGCTCGACCCGGAGCGCCACACTTGCATATGGGACAACAAGCAGGTCACGCTGACGGTCACGGAGTTTCTCATCCTGCAGGCGCTGGCCCAGCGCCCCGGCGTCGTGAAAAGCCGCGATGCGCTGATGGACGCCGCCTATGACGATCAGGTCTACGTCGATGACCGGACGATCGACAGCCACATCAAGAGGCTTCGCAAGAAATTTAAGGTCGTCGATAACAACTTTGATGTCATCGAAACATTGTACGGCGTTGGATATCGCTTTAAGGAGTAGCGCTCGCATGTTGCGCGTCTTCTGAGAAGGCGCAATAGTACGCCTCACGGGAAGGCTTGCCCCACATGCTGCGGGCGTCGACAGGACTTGCCGCGGAAAAGGCGTACGACGCGACCCTTTGACCCTCGATGCAACGCTTCGGAGGCAGGTTCGCTTGAGCGCTTGCTGGGATGGAGGCGAACTTGACTCCGGCTGTACGAGTTGGCGCGTGGCGTTTTATGGCGTAAGCCTTGGCTTGGAGGCGAGTTAGCCAATGGCCATTGATCTTTCCCGATTGGGAATGGGGGGCGGCGTACGTCGATCGGGCCGCGCCATTCGTCTGCGTTTCCTTCGCGCCGGCAGGCATTTTTTCGACCGGTATCGCTTCAACAGCATCACCCGCCGCATCATTGTCATCAATGTCATCGGAGTGGGCGTTCTCGTCAGCGGCATCTTCTACCTCAATCAATACCGCTACAAGTTCATGGGCAACCGCGTGGAGACGCTCACCTCGCAGGCCCAGATCATCGCGGTCGCCATCGCACAGACGAGCAAGACCAACACGGACGGGGCCAGCGACAGCGGCAAGGCTGCTGACGAAAACAAGATTGTCGTTCCTTCCGGCCTGTCCAATCCCGAACTGTCCTTCCGGGTCGATCCGGAGGTGGTCTCGCCCATCCTGCGCGATCTCATCGCGCCTACGAAAACGCGGGCGCGCATTTTCGACACGGATGGCACGCTGATCTCTGACAGCCGGCAACTCTACCGTGGGACGAGCGGCCGCGTGGAGGGAGCCCCCCCGGAGGTCGAGACAGGTTTTCTGACGGGCTTGTGGGCCTATCTCAGAAACGCGTTCTGGACGCCGGACCTTCCCCTTTATAAGGACCTTGGCCCCGAGGGCAAAGCCTATGAGGAGGTTCGCGTCGCCCTGGCCGGCAGCGTGGCGCCCCTCATTCGCGTGACCGAGGCGGGGGAAACGGTGATTTCGATCGCTGTGCCGATTCAGCGAGAGAGATCTACGCTGGGCGCCCTTCTCTTGACGGCGCAGGGCAGCGATATTGATGAAATGATCGCGCAGGACCGCTTTCAGATCGTCGAAGTCGCAGGGCTGGTCGCCTTTGTGACGGCGATCCTTTCCCTGCTTCTGGCGGGGACCATCGCAGAGCCCATGCGCCGCCTCGCCATCGCCGCGGAGCGCGTGAGAAACAACATCAAGAACCGGGAGCAGATCCCCGATTTCAGCGACCGGCCGGACGAGATCGGCCACTTGTCGCGCGCTTTCAGGCAGATGACGAATGCGCTCTATTCCCGCCTCGACGCCATCGAAAGCTTCGCCGCCGATGTCTCCCATGAACTCGAAGAATCCGCTGACGTCGCTTCGCAGCGCCGCCAGTCTTCTGCCTGTGGTCAAGTCGGATGAGGATCGCAAGAAGCTTGTCGATATCATCAACCACGACGTGCGGCGTTTGGACCGCCTCATCACCGACATCGCGGATGCTTCGAGGCTCGATGCGGAGCTCGCCCGCGAAACGGCGAGGCCTGTGAATTTGGGAAACCTTCTGCGCACCCTTTGTGAAGTGATGCGGGAGAGCCGCCGCGGCGGCTGCGCTAAAATCATTTTGAACCTGCAGGACGGCAGGCCCGGGAGGAACTTTTCGCCAAACCGGGACTGCATCGTCAACGGACATGATAGCCGGCTGAGCCAAGTGATCGCGAATCTTCTTGAAAACGCCCTGTCGTTCTCGCCCAAGGATGGAAGCATCTATGTCACCGCGAGGCGCCTGCAAAAAGAGAACGAGATTGAGATCTGCGTCGAGGATGAAGGTCCTGGCATCCGGGATGAGAATTTGGAGAAGATTTTTGACCGGTTCTACACAGACCGGCCCGGAGCCTTCGGCCAAAATTCCGGCCTTGGCCTCAACATCTCGCAGCAGATCGTCAGGGCTCATGGCGGAACGATCTGGGCGGAGAACAGGACCTCTCCCAAGCCGATAAGCCTCATTCCGAAAAGGGGCTCCGCGCGCGTCGACGAGGACACGCCCGTTCCGAAAGGGGAGGTGACGTTCGCCTGCGGCCCAAAAGAGCGCCATTCCTGGGGCGCTCGATTCGTGATCCGACTTCCTGCATACTCTGCGGACTCTCAAACATAATCGGGGACGATGGCCCATGGAAAAGAAAACCGTGCATGGGACCTGCGTCGCCCTTGGCGGCGTTTGCGCGCTCCTCAGGGGGGCTAGCGGATCGGGCAAATCCGATCTCGCGCTGCGATTCTTGTATCTCCCTCCCGATCGTCTCGGCGCGGAGTTGGCGCTTATCGCCGACGATCAGGTCATTCTGCGGCGAGACGGCGATCAGGTTCTCGCGTCATGCCCACCCCCGCTCGCAGGAAAAATAGAGGTGCGGGGCGTGGGGATCGTCCGCGTCAAGACAGTTGCAGCAGAGGCCAGTCTGAAGCTCATTGTCGATCTCGACTGGACCAGTGACAGGTCGCGTTTTCCGGATGAGACCGAGTGGGAAAATGTGCTTGACGTTCCCATCCGGCGCATCATTCTTGACCCGTTTGAGCCTTCAGCGGCGGTTAAGCTCGCCCTTGCGATCCAAGATTGTTTTATCGAGCCAGTGGATTAACAGGCTCTTATCATAATGGCGACTATATTGCGCTTGAACGTTGAAGGGATGGGCTTCAGAATAATACGATCGAGATGAAGACCTACCGCCGCCAGCCTTCCGGAAAGACGATGATCGGCCTTATCATTGTAACTCATGGCAACCTGGCAAGGGAATTCGTCGCCGCCCTCGAGCATGTCGTTGGGCCGCAGCAGCAGATTGCCGCCATCTCGATCGCGCCGAACGACGACATGGAAGAGCGCCGCAACGCGATCATCGCGGCGGTGGCAAAGGTCGAGAGCGGAGACGGCGTTATTATTCTGACAGATATGTTTGGCGGGACGCCTTCAAATCTGGCAATATCGATCATGGATAGCGGGTCGGTGGAAGTCATCGCGGGCGTCAATCTGCCCATGCTCGTCAAGCTGGCGCGCATCCGCGAGGAGGTCGCGTTGATTGACGCTTTGAAGCAAGCGCAGGAAGCGGGCCGGAAATACATCCACGTCGCGAGCTTGGTTCTGAGCGCGCATTAACAAGAAGGCGCCGGCAGCCCGTCCATGTCCCCTCCAGCGAGTTTCCCAAGTCGCAAACGGCCGACTATCGCAGCGGCTGACGGAATCTATCAATGCCTTGCCGAAGTGACGATCGTCAACAAGCGCGGGCTGCACGCGAGGGCGTCGGCGGCGTTCGTGAAAATGGCCGAACAGTTTGACGCCGAAGTCTTCGTGACCAAAGACGACCAGAAGGTGCCCGGCACATCCATCATGGGGCTTCTCATGCTCGGGGCCAGCCCAGGCTCCACGATCTCGATCGAGACCGATGGACCAGAGGCCGAGGAGGCCCTTGAAGCCCTGACCGCGCTCGTGGAGGCAGGCTTCAACGAAGGCGAGTAACGCGCACCGCCTCAGCAATCTCGCGCCCGCTTCGCTGTACGCGCGCTCAGGCGAACTTGCCGCGGATAAGGCGAGCGAGCCTATTGCGCCCTTGCTTCCTTGTAATGGTCCTGACACCGCGGAAGCAGATCTTTCTCGTGCTGGGCGAGGCATTCCTTCAAGTCACGAATTCTCTTGAAGGAAATGCCTTTGCAGTATTGCGCCATGTCCCAGCCGCAGACATCCCTGATTTTGTAAACGGTCCCGTTTTGAGCGTTTGCCGCTGATGCCAGGACAAGGCTGAACGTCAACGCAACAACAGTTCTCATGAATGCTCCCCATGGACGCAAGCGAGATGCTTGCGTAGGCGGTTGCTGGGGCGAAAGTTGGACTGCCGCGAACGTTGAGCAAAACAGGATTCGGTTGCGACGATTTTCTGAGGCGATCGCCGGCATCTCAAAACGGCGATTGCGCGCATAAGCACTTCGGTATGCAACGGCCTCGGATACGCCCCAGCGCCGCTTCCGGGGTGACAACCATACATCCACTAGGTTGTACTCTGGGTGGGCTGCAATCAGCCCTCGCCCTGCGCCTCAGGCGCTTTCGCCCGGCGCCTTGTTCAACCACTTCAGGTAAAGCGGTCCAAAAGGCTGGGCCTGGCGCAGCTCGATGTACCCCTCGCGTGCAAGTTCAAGCGTCGCGCCGAAGCTTGACGCCGTCACGGTGGTCCCGAGAACGGACGAGGGCTTGTACTCTTCCAGGAATTTGTCGAGCACGGCCCAGTCCGGCTCCGCGCCCAAGAGCGAGGTTAGCCGGTCGCGCGCCTGCTTGATGGACCAGACCACGCGGCCGCCCCATTTCACCTCGGTGACGGCGTTGCGCTGGCGCTGCTCGGCATACGCCTTCAACAGGTCGTAGATGCTCGCCTGAAAAACGGTGGATCGGATAACGCGAATGCCCTCGGGCATGCCGCGCGGGAAAAGATCGACGCCGAGGCGCTTGCGGCCCATGAGGCTCGCCAGCGCTTCCCGCATCGCTTCGAGCCGCTTCAAGCGGAAGGCGAGCTGAGCGGCGAGTTCCTGCCCGGTCGGTCCGTCCTGCGCCTGTTCCTGCTCCGGGAGCAGGAGCTTGGACTTGAGATAGGCGAGCCAGGACGCCATGACGAGATAATCGGCGGCGACTTCGAGGCGAAGCTCGCGCGCTGCGTCGATATAGGCGAGGTACTGCTCGGCAAGGTGGAGGATGGAAATCTTGGTCAGGTCGACTTTCTGGTTCCGCGCCAGAACGAGGAGCAGGTCGAGCGGGCCTTCAAAACCGTCGAGCTCAAGAAGCAGCACATCGGACTCGTCCTGCGGCTCGATCCGCTCCGGCGTTTCGCCCCAAGCGGCGTCAGGCAAGGCGGGCGCTTCTTGCGGGTTGCTCTCGTCGCCGTTTTCCACGGGTCATTCTCCGCTTGACATTTCGAGCGGCACTTTGGGCGATTCACACCGTCGCCGCCAGCGAATCCAGGCGCGCTTCCTCAGCTCTATCGCGGTCGAACGCCTTGGGCTCCCTCAGTTCGGCGAGCGCGGCCTCGAAACGCGCAAGCGCCTTGCCCTCAAGATGGGGCGCTGCGGCGGCCACGGCAGCCATCTCCTCCATATCGCCGCTGCAATGGAGCGCCAGATCGCAGCCCGCCGAAAAGCAGGCGCGGGCGCGGTCCGCAAGCGAGCCGGAGAGCGCGCGCATGCCAAGATCGTCGGACATGAGAAGTCCGTCGAAGCCGATCGAACCGCGGATCGCCTCGGAGATCGCCTTCGCCGAAACCGTGACAGGCGCGGACGGATCGACGGCGGTGAAGACGACATGCGCCGTCATCGCGACGGGCAACCGCCGCAGCGCACGAAAGGGCGCGAAATCGTGAGCGTCCAGCTCGGCGAGCGGCGCATCCACCACCGGCAGCGCCAGATGGCTGTCCGCCATTGCGCGCCCGTGTCCCGGAATGTGCTTCATGACGGGGAGAATGCCGCCGGCGGAGAGGCCCTCGGCCACAGCGCCGCCCAGCGCGATGACGGTTTCGGCGTCTTCGGCATAGGCCCTGTCGCCAATGATGTTGTCCGCGCCGGGGACGGGCACGTCGAGCACTGGCGCGCAGGTGGTGTTGAAGCCGAGTTCGTGAAGATCATGCGCCAGCAGCCTCGCGCACAGAAACGCCGCTTCTTTTGCCTTTGCCCGGTCATCGAGCCCCATTTTCGAAAAGGCGCGCGCCGCCGGATAGCGCGGCCAGTGCGGCTCGCGCAGACGCTGAACGCGCCCGCCCTCCTGATCGACCATGACCAGCCGCCGCCCGTCGCCGCCCGCCGCCTCTTTCGCATCCGCGATCAGGCGACGAACCTGGTCCGGAGTTTTCACATTGCGAGCGAAGATGATGAGCCCGGCCGGGCGCGTCCGGGCAAGAAAATCCCGCTCGCCATCTGTGAGAGCCGGCCCCGACAGGCCGCAGATGAATGCTCGGCTGGGCTCGGGGGGGGTGCTGGTCTGCTGTGCCATCGACGCGGCCTTCCCAGTGCAATGCGTGCTACAAGCCAGAAAGCTAAATGAGCTTCCGAAGACGCTTCAGGGCTGATCGCCAGAAGCCGAGGCGACTGCCGTCCTTTTGCGCGAACTCATTTCCCAGAACCTTTCGCCGCAGCCCGATGTTCACGCGACGTTTTAGCGCATCGGGCGCTGCCGGAAGTCTGCCTTCCATAATCTTAGCCAACGTCGGAATCTCCTGTCCCAAGTAGAGGTCCACTAGCCATCCCTGCTCGGCTAGCAAAAGATAAACCGCAATCTCCTGCTTAAGGTACATTATGGAAAGGTCTAGGCCCTCACCCGGGTCGACCTTAAGATTTTTCTTTGCTATTTGGCGATCGATATATTTTCGCGCATCGGCATCAACGGCATTTTTGAACTCTTCATTTTCCTCATAAAACCGTTCCACCTCGACATAAGAACTCTTAAACTCGTAGGATTGCATGATATCGCTAGTTTTTCTTATAGATATTTTTTGTTTTTCATTCGTGAAATGCCCAAAATCCTCGATGAGCATTCCTGCTGCCTCGAAGGCTTTCTTTTCAGCGTCAACCTGTGTAAGCCCCTCGCGGATTTGAAGCGTAATCTTGTAGAGGCTATCGCCAATTAATAACTGGCTAATAACATACTTTGACTTTGCCCACGAATATGCAGCGGCTATCTCTTCAACTGATTGGTTATGAGTTCCGACGCTTATTGTAAAGAAGCATCTCTCATTGCCTTTGAGAGCGTAGCCCCTCGGGGTTACGCTTTCCTCAAATTTTGCCTTATTTGACGCGGTAAGCCCCATCTGTTAGCTGATCACGGTTGTGATGTTCCACCAAGTGCGAGTGTCTTCTCAATTCAAGAATACTCCGAACGACGACACATCATCATTGTCATATGCTCCCAATATACCAACCAGATTACGAGAAGAGGGATCAGTTTCACGGTGAATGCTCAACTTATAGAGCCAAGCATTATCGAACTGTGAAAATCTTCTTTGGTTTAAGACCTTTGTCCCCAGTGCAGACCAACTCTCTTCTTGAATGATTTGGCCCAGGGAAAAATCGTACACGAGGGCTCGCCCAATTTCGTTTTCGGTTGGTTCAGAACTGACCTTGCCAAATCGTATCTGACGTTTGACATCTTCCAGGTGAGACTGCCTACGGCTGTAGCGTGGGAGTCGATCGTAGAATCGCTCGGTTATTTCCACGTCTGAAAGAGAAGTTCTGCCAGGGACGAGAATAGTCAGAGGAGGGCGATGCGAGTTGAGCAGAATTGCGTGCCAGTCAAAATCCGGGGCATCAGCAAGAAAGCGCTCTGCATCGTTGACATAGCCGCGGACCTCGATCATCCGGTCTGCGTTCAACTCCTCCCATGCCTTGAAGTTAAATCGATTGATGTGTGGAGTAAGCAGCGAAAGTCCGCGCGAAGCGATGTCGAGAAGATCTTCGACCATAGGGGAGAGTGTGAGGCGCGAGGAAGGAGGCGCGGCCTTGTCGGAGGTTGCGCTGAGAAGTTTCAATTGTGAAAGTTGTTCCAGAACTCGATTTGAAGGATCTGCAAACCACGTTGGCTATCTAAGCTGGCGCCTCGCTCGGTTGATCGAATTGTCGCAACCGTCCATTTGAGAAATGGCGTCAACGCAAGCGCTCCGGTTTGCGATAGCAATCCCTCCGCTCGAAGCTGCACCTCACGAAAGTCGTAGATTCTCGAATTTTTCATTCGGCAATCAAGGTAGTTAACTAGCGTGAGCAACGCGCTTGCGGCGATGAAATCCAAGCCCAAAGCTCCAAGTCCCGCCACTGATTTTGCGGGGAGAGCATTAGTGCCGGCTTCTATTGCCGCCAAATATGCCGGGGATACGTCCAAAGCCGGAGCTATTTGATCAAGTTCTTTGTCCGAGCGCTCGCGCAGTCGCTTCAACAACATACCTACGACGATGTTGACCGGACTCTTTACGGAACCTTCTGTTGCGCGCCGCGCCATGCCTTCCCCTTGTTCTTCTGCCGTCGGCCACCAGGGTTGCACAGGTTTGAATATATAGGTTGATCGTAGCCATATGCTATGGCGCAAATCCAATGAAAATTATGCGGCATCTTGCTGCAAATTTAATTTTCGAGCCTTGCTTCGGAAAAAAAATATCATAGGGCAAATCTGCCTTCCAGATGTTTATGGCAAAGCTACCGGCATTTCTATTTGAAGACGCTTCACACTATAAAATAAATAAATGCTATGAGCATGTGAACAATAATTTGCTCGTGGTGTGGTTTGTGATTTTATTTCATTGGAATATTCTCAGAAAAAACTTATTTTTTACATATACTTGACAGTATACTTATCTGTGTTAAATTTTAAGAAGCGTAAATAACTTTAGGTGCTTTGCACATGTGAAAAAGCATATTGCTACTACAAAAACAAAAGAGCGGTCAGCTTGCCCTGGAAAGCAAAAAGCCGACCGCTCTTCCTGAAATCCCGATGCTCTTGAAGTGAGCCTGCTGGCTCCAAGCATCGAGCCTAATAACATAGCTTGATTCGTCGAGAAAAACAAGGACTCGGTCAGTAAAGAGACAGCAGGCGTTGCAAAAGGAAAAGGCAATGCTTGCTCCCGATACATGTGCGGGCTTGCTTTTTAGCGGCCTGCAAAATCTCCCGCCGTTCTTCGATAGTAAGGGCGGCCGGATCATTCTCGTAACCTTTCCGGTCATCCGGTTCGCCGTGCTTTGGCTCTGGCGCACGAGGCTGGCGGAAGCCCAGGAACTTGCGGTCGTCATCGCGATGGTGTTTGCCGTTGTTTCGTTCATCGTGATGAAACAGGCGGGCGTCATTGACGACTCAGCTTTGATGATGTGCTTGCAACCATCGGTTGAGGCAACACGCGAGATCGCGAACGCAAAGTGAGCGCCTTCCATGGCTGCGAGAAGTTGGCGGAGATAACCTCCGCCAATCCTGCCGGTAAGCCTCAACGCGTCTCCGCCGCTTCGCGTCGCGCAAGCGCCGCAAGCGCGTCTATCATCCGGTCGATGTCGACGCGCGTCGTGCGGTGATTGACGATGGCGCAGCGAATGACGGTTTCGCCGTCGATGGTCGTCCATGATGGCGCCGCAACGCCGCTTTCGTGCATATCCAGAACCAACTCGCGGTTGAAGACGCGGGTCTGCGGATCGCGGACGCCAAAGCACACAATGTTCAAAGCCGTCGGCGCTTTCAACTCGAACAGCGCGCTCTGGCGCACCTTCTGGGCCAGATAGCAGGCGAGTTCGCAATTGGCGAGCATGGCGTCGCCGATGCGATCCGCGCCAAGCGTCTCGATGGTCATCCAGGTCTTGAGGGCGCGAAAGCCGCGCGACAGGTCGGGGCCGAGGTCGCAGGGCCAGGTGTCGCCGGCGGCCAGCCCGCGGTCGGACCTTTGCAGATAGGCGGCGGGCATGGCGAAGGCCTGCTTGTGCGCCGCGGCGTCCCGGACCAGCAGGAACCCGGCGTCGTAAGGCACATGCCCCCATTTGTGAAAATCGAGCGCGACCGAATCCGACTTTTCGATCCCCTTAAGCAGCGGGCGAAGCTTGGGTGAAAAAGCCGCCAGCGCTCCGATGGCGCCGTCGACATGGAACCAGACGCTTTCGCGCGCGGCCAGATCCGCGATGCGATCGAGCGGATCGATGGCGCCTGTGTTCACCGTCCCCGCCGTGGCCGCGATCAGGAAAGGCTGAAATCCGGCGGCCCGGTCTTCCGCGATGGTCCTTTCCAGCTTCGCGACATCCATGCGGCCCGCTTGATCGGTCTCGATGGTGCGCAAATTCGCGGAGCCTATCCCTGCAAGCTCCATTCCCCTTGGGATGCAATTGTGGGCTTGCACAGACGTATAGGCGACGAGGTTGGAGGCCGCCTTTGCAAGCCCTTCATGGCGGGATTCGTATCCGGCCGCCTTGGTCCTGGCCACGATCAACGCGGCGAAGTTCGCCATGGACGAGCCCGTGACGAAAATGCCGGACGCGTCGGCGGGGTAGTCCAGAGCCTCCGCCATCCATCGGGTTATCTGCTTTTCGACATCGATGCCGATGTGATTGCGCCCGCCGCAGTTCATGTTCAAGCCTGCGGCGACCATCTCGGCGACCATGCCGGCCGGCGTTCCAGCCCCATGCACCCAGCCCATGAAACCGGGGTGCAGATTGCCGGTGGCGTAGGGAACGATGTGCGTCCTGACATCGCCGAGCACCTCGCCGAGGTCGCGCCCCTCACGCGGCAAAGGCTCCTGGAACCGCTCGCGCGTCGCCTCGGGCGCCGGCCGCCAGACAGGCCGGTCCCTTATGGTTTGGAGATGGGTGATAATGTCGTCCAGCATGGCGTGCGAGTGCTTACGGAATTCGGCCCAGTCCGCAGGATCGAGATCGCGGCGCGCTGAGCCGTCGCTGGCGTCTGGCGCGCCTGCCGGAAAAGGCTCGGCGCTATCATCGCATTCTTTCGGTGAAACGGGTCGGGACATCGATTGCTCTAGTGTGGCGTCTCGCAATCGCCTATGAGAGCTTGACGCGAATGAGGTAGGCATTTGCGAGACGCCACACTAGGGCTCGTGGACATTCACCGCAAGGCAATCATAGAACTAGCTAGGTAGATCATGGACTGGTAGCTGCAATCGGTCTTGTCGTATCGGGTTGCGATGCGGCGGAACTCCTTGAGTTTACAGAAGAAATTCTCCACCAAATGGCGCCACGCATACATCGCGAAATCGCAAGGGATTGCATCTGTCCGGCTGGACTTGGGCGGTATGACAGCGGTGGCGTCTCTTCGATCCAACTCAGCCCTCAGCCAATCGACGTCGAAGGCTTTGTCGCCAAGGAAGGCATCGAATTCCACGCCTTCGATCAGGGGCTCGACGCCAACGGTGTCATGACGCTGACCGGGCAGAAGAACAAAGCGCGACAGGTTGCCAAGCGCATCCACAAGCGCCACGATTTTCGTGGTCAAACCGCCTCGCGAGCGGCCGATCGCCTGATTTTGAGTCCCCCTTTTGCGCCGGCGCCATGCTGATGAACCCGGACGATTGTGCCGTCGACGATGGCGTATTCGAAATCGGGGTCGCCGGACAGCGCATTGAAAATGTTCTCGAATATGCCATTCTTGGACCAGCGGCGGAAACGCCGGAACACGGTGTTCCAGAGGCCGAAGTCATCCGGCAGGTCACGCCAAGGCGTTCCGGCCCGCGCAATCCATAAAACCGCTTCGACGAAGAGGCGGTTATTGGCGGCAGTCCGTCCAGGATCGCCGCTCTTGCCTCGCAAAAGCGGCGCAATCCTCTCGTACTGGGCATCGCTTAACAACATCCGAACCAAGGCTGACCTCCATTTTTCAGCCTTAAATCACTGTTCGCACAAAAAGTGAATCCTTACTCAGTTAAATGTCCACAGGCCCTAGACCATCCGGCCGGAAGTTTCGCCCCCTACTGTGGGCTCATGCCGCCAGCGGCTGCCGAGGTCGGAGTTGCCGCCCCGTGCTGACCTGGCGCAATCGCTCTTATTCCGCTCAACGAAAGTTGAGCAACGTTGTCCGGCTTCCCCAACATTTTGATGCTTTGCCTGATTTCGCCAGCCTGTCGAAGAGTTGCGACTTGAACACGCGCAACAGGCCGAAAGCGGCCCATTCGGGTTGTTTGCCAGGACGTCTCTTGTCAGAGGTGGAGCAGGAGTCCCGGCTTCACCACAAATTCGGGCGCGTTTTGCGTCTTTCGCCAGGGGCGCATTCTTCGGCCTGGGCCGTAAACGGTCTAACAGTCTTGGCCGCTATACAGCGCCCAATCGCGCTAGCTGCGGGCTCGGTAAACCGGAAATTTCGGCGCTTGGGCGGAGGACAAGATCATGTTGAATGTCGTTGCGTAGGAAGGTGCCAATCTTTACAGCTGCACGAAAACTGATCCTGACTCAGAACAAGAGTTGCTCAGCGACCAAAATTACCTGTGCATAAACCAAAAATTACTTGCCTCCGTTTTCACGTTTAGCTATCGGATACTTATCCAGCTATTTTATTCTCTACCGTCCACGGCTGGCCCAGCTGGATAGAAACATTGAGATTTTAATTGGGAACAATCGAGGCATGAAGAAAACACTTACAGCTACTGCAATCTTTTTTGCGATGACAGTAACCGCTAGCGCCACTCCGTCTGGACGGTATCTTTGGAAGGGCGATGTATTTATCACACAGGTGAACAGCGCCTGCGCAAGCGTTGGAAAAACTGTCGGCCAAATGTCTCAAGTAGTTCTCGAACCAGCAAATACGACCACCAATCCCTTGCCCGGCAACGGCAAACAAGATCAGCTCATGAGCTTTCCTTTCGGCGAGCTGTCAGCGGTGCAGTGGGTACCAACCTCAGGGACCTACCTTACCAAGGCAACCTCAATTAGCACCAAAGGCATTGACTATGGGGGCTATCGTACCGGAGCCCCGAAGGCCTCAATAACGGTCACCCCTCAGGCCCCCACACAGACCACCACTTTCGTAACCCTTTCAGCAACCGTCACCGACTCCACGGGAACGTGCACATTCACCTCGTCCGGTCAACTGATGGGTCCATTCTAAACGCTGGCGCCCATTCCTGCCGCTACCGCTCAGAATCGCGGACGGCAGGAAGCCTATCGAGCTGCGGGGCTAACGCGAACAATTTCCGCATCTGAAGGTCAAGCTGCCGCAACATTTTCAGGACGGAGAGTAGTAAATCGACCCCAAGCAGATGAACGGCGCTTCTACGCTGCCGACTGGGCAAGACTTGCGATTTAGTCCATTCGTTGGCCAGCGCATGAGAGTCTGCTTGCCGCCAACAGGGTTGGGTTTATTTCAATAGAGATTCTTACATAGGTAGAAAGCCCCCCCCTTTCTACGAAACAAACCCAATCTTCACGAATAATTTCCCAAACCGGAGGCCGGCTCCCATGCCCGCTCCGGCTAACGCCGAAGCGCAGGCCGCCGTTTGAGGGGGAGTTCCGTTGAATTGAAAGTTGTCGCTCGACCAAAGACCACTTCTCGAACAGGCTGTCGAGGTCTGCCGCCACGGGTTGAAAGGCTTGATCGAGAGCGCTTCCGCCGCCCATACGCAGGGCGACGCCCGCCAACGTATAAGCCGACGCGGCGACGCGCAGCACTGTCGCGCTCTTCAGGAGCACCGGTTGTCCAATATGGCAGACAGGGCCATGGCCTTCCTCCCTCAAAGCCGCCTGAATTCTTTGCGCCTCCGCCATGGCGGATGAGGAGCCTTGCCCCTCACGCACAGCCAACGGCACGATTGTGCTCGACCCGAGAGCAAGATCGTCATCGTGGAATTCAATGCGACGAAGGTTTTGCGCCCTTGCGCGAACCTCTTTCGCGAAGCGGTCTGCGATTGCGGCTTGCAAGGCGTCGTCCATTGCGGCCATCGATGTAATCCCGTCCAAGGCCGCGACCCATCGCAGACCAAGACCGATATTCGTTTGCGATGTCCATAGTCCGCCGAAACAATTCCTCAGAGCCGTGGGCCAATCCAGCGCCGTGCTGTAACCGGCGATCCCTTTCGGGAGCGCCGCCCGCGCCGTCATCTCATCCGCCAGCGCGCCGGGCAGAAGCACAACCCCGCTGAACGGCGGCCCGCCAGCGAATTTCGAGCCCGTCGCTAGAACCATAAAGCCGTCTTGGAGATCGCGCTTGATCCTGGCCAAGCCGCATCGAAGCTGGCAGGCGTCGACCACAATGCGAACGCGCTCAGGCGCAGCCGCCATGAGTGCGCGCGCCGCCTCCCGCGTTACGCCGTTGAGCCCGGTTTTCGACGTGTCGAGCACGTGGAGGAGCACGTCACGGCCCCGACGCAATGCGCGCTCGACCAGCTGCGCCGCCTCGCTGTCGATGGAGGAAGGATCGCGCGGCGCGCCTCTGGCGTCGCGGATCGGCACGGCGGCGACCTCGATCCCCTTTGCCGCAAAACCGCCGATGGCCTCGCCCATGGCGGCCGGCGCGCCGAGCGCCGTCATGGTCGAGAAGTGACGTCCCAAGGCAGCCAACGGAACGCCGCTCCCTGTCTCTTCCGGGGCTATGAGAATGTTTGTGAGAGGGCGTGTCGCCAAAGAAGCCGCGAGGCCAAGAGCGAGGATTTCGGCATCCGTACCCGAAGCGGCGAGGATGGCCTCAGAGCCCGGAATGCCCAGGAGATGCCTGATGCCGGCTCGAATGTTGTCGAACAGCTGGCGGATCGACAAACTCGAGGCCGGGTCCGGCGTCATCAGCCGGTCGAGGACTAGCGCCGCTATTGCGAAGCCTGCCTCGGATATTGTGTTGGCCGTCGTCGACGCGAACGAGATTTCATCAGGAAAAGGCGCTGTGGCGACGCCGTAGCGATTGCGCCGCGTGATGGGATCGAGCCTGATCCGCGCGTCGCCTCCGCCAGCCAACAGCATTCCGAGAGAGGCGCGGACTTCGCGCTGCGAAGCCGACGCCTCATTCAGAAATCGGTCCTCGCGCAATCCTGGCATGGTTTGGGTTAGCAGCCTGCTCAAAAACGATGCCGCCCATGATGGCCTCACGGCGCGCCCGCCGAACCGCGACAAGCGTCATGAGGTTCAACCCATTAAAAACGCTCAACCTCATCCTGAGCTTGTCGAAGGATGGATGCGGCCCGTGGTTCGACAGGCTCGCCATGAGGTTGAAGGCGCTGAAATCGTTCGGCCTCACCCTGAGCCTGTCGAAGGGTGAGCTTGTCGCCTATGGCCTCACCGCCCGACAAACCGCGACAGGCTCAGGGTTCGATAAGCTCACCATAAGGATCAAGCTGTTGAAGATTTCAGGCTTTCTCAGCAGCCCGTTCGGCTTTGCGCGCGTTCATGACAGAGGACGACGCCGGCGCTTCAGGGCTGAATGGAAAGCGCCGAACAGCTTTCGCATCGCTGGCCGCTTGTAGGAAAAGACGCCGTCCGCATCCATGGCGTGGACGATCATAGCGACCTGCGCCTCGAACAGGAGGAGCCGCCCGTCCGGCATTTCGGCGCAGTCGATGACGAAATAATCGAGACCGAGCTTCCGGTAGAGAGCGTCGAATGCGGGTGCATGATGAACGGCGAAATCATGATCGAAGTCAGCCATCCACGCCGCTTCCTCAGCTCGCCACGACGCGTTCTCTTGCATGCCGGAGCTAAGGTAATGGACGACCCAGTCGCTGGAGATCGCCAGATGGCTGGCGTAGGGCCGCCCGTCAATGACGGCGATTCTTTGTTTTCGAAAGAAGCCGTCGGGGCCGGCGTAGTTCAGGAAGGGCGCAACATAGAACTGCTGTTCGTCCTGCCTCTCCAGATAGGCTGCAATCTCCGCCGGGCTCTCCATTTTCTCAAGGCCTCTTCCCCCGTGGGAACCATAGGGCCGTACGGTGATCGGGAAAGCCCCATCCGGCAAAAGCGCAGCCGCTTCGATCTGGCCGCGCGCCAGCCTTTCAAGCGAAACCCTATCCGCTTGCCGTGTCACGGGCGTGATGAGCGCCGTCTCGCCGGCCAGCATGTCGGCGACGCCGTCGCGCGTCAGCGCCGCAATGCGCCGTGGGGGGCCGTTCATGATCGGCCCATGCCAGCCATCGAGGAGCCGCTCTAGGTTCGCAAGGACGGCGCTATTGGCTTCGGATTCGCCTATGGCGATGAAGGCGACGTCATGCTCAGGGACGTCTTGCAGATCCGGGGTACTCTCATCGATGTAATAAAAGCTCAGGACGGCGTGGGAGCCTTCCATGAGAAAGTCGACCGGAGTGTTGGACATGAAGTCGCCTTCCGCGACGAACGCAACGACTTTCAAGCCGTCGCCGCTTCCAAAAGCGCGGTCATAACAGCGGCTTATCTGCAAGGCCATTTGTTGCAGTTCGAGACCCTTGCCTCGGTTTCCCGTGGTCAAGAGGACGATCGCCATATCCATAAGCGCCGCGGCATCCTTGGGATCGGCCGTGAACCGCTCCACGAGCTCGCTCCAGACCGCGGTGAGATTGCTCTGGCGGTAAGCCAACCCCACAATGGCGGCCATCCCCAGGATCTGGGCGCGATTATTGGAGCGCCCGGCTTTTTCGATAAATGTCATTGGTCTAACCGCTGTTGAGCCCGTGAGAGCCTGCTGCGAATTGGGAGCGAACCTGCCCGGCGGCGCTAGGCAAAGTTTTCTGGCCTCTCCAATGTCCCCCCTCACCCGGCCGCTTTGCGGCTGCGCTATCCCGCGCAATCTCGCCTTGGCGAGATTGCTCCTCCATGAGACCGCATCGGCAAGCCGATGTGGTTGGGAGAGGGTTTGTGCAGGTGTCCCCTCTCCCATCCGCATCCGCTCGCGGATGCTGTAAGTGGCAATCTCGCCAAGGCGAGATTGCGCGGGAGAGCATCTGTGATGGAAGTCAAGCATGAAGAGGCTCGGCATTGGGCTTTTCGGGCGACCAGAGGCGATCCTCTTTGATGAGTTCATTTGCAAGGACGATCAGCTTTCTCATAACGGCAGTCAGGGCGAGTTTTTTGACCTTTCCTGCGGCAACGAGGCGCTCATAGAAGCGCTTGAGATGCGGGTTGAAGCGCACCGCCGAAAGGGCCGCCATATAGACGCCGTTGCGCACGGCTTGGCGGCCGCCCCGGATACGGCGCTGGCCGTTGCGCTTACCGCTGTCGCAGGCGAGGGGGGCGAGCCCCGCAAGCAGGCCGGCCTGCTTGGCGTTAAGGCTGCCAAGCTCTGGCATGTTGGCAATCAGTGTACAAGCCGTCACGGCTCCCACGCCTGGAATAGAGACGAGGATGGCGAACCGGCGTGCGAGAGCAAATTGGCTTCGATGGCTTGAACGGCCAGAGCTTCGAGCGCGCCGGCCGCGGCTTTGGCGCTCCTGATCTGATGTTCGATCTGGCGCTCGACGCCTGGGACGGCGGCGGTCGCGAGCTGGTTTCCAAGAGCGGTCGCCGCCGCTATGGCCGCCTCGCGGTTTCGCACGATTTCAGACAGATTTTCAATGGCTTCGGGCAGCGGCGGCGTTGCCGCGAGTTGGGCCATCAGGCCGAATGCGGCGAGCATCCGCGCATCGACCGCATCGGTTTTCGCCAGCGCGCCAAGCGACTCGGCGAAGAGCCTGGCGCGCAGCGGGTTAACGACAGCGACAGAAAGCCCGCCATCGTGCAGGAACCGGTGGACGCCGCGATGATATTTGCCCGTCGCCTCGACAACCGCGATCCGCACCCCGAGCGGCTTCAGGGCGGACAGGAGTTGCTTGTGACCTTTCTTGGTGTTGGAAAAACGCAAAACGGAGCCGGCCGGGAGGATGTGGATATCGAGCCACTCTTTACAAACGTCGATTCCTACGCCTACGTCATGAGACGCGCTGTGTTCGGACATGACCTTGCCTTGCATCCGGGACTTGCTCCCAATCATCTGTTCAGGACGAGCGCGAAGGAGCGGCGGACCAAGCTCACCCACGGTTCGCGCCAAGGGGATTGCGGTCCCGCCGATCCGTCCCTCCGGACCCCGGCCGGGGTCCGGAGGGACGCTCAAATCATTGCCCGAATTCGAGCAAAATCATCATGCAAGGGACAGGGTGAGGGGACATTGGCGAAGCTAGAAAAACGTTGCTCAGCAGACTGTTGAAGAAACACGGACTCCTGACCTCACCCTTTGACAGGCTCAGGCTGAGGGCGAGCGAGCCTATCAATAGGCTGCATAGTGTTTCTCTTCGACGATCGCCGACCCGAAAAGCACATTGATGTCTCGTTTGAGGGCGGACCGCTTGTCGTTTTCGTGGTACACCCGCCGCGCGAGAGCAACGAAGTTCGGGCCGAAATCGCCCGTCCGTTCGCAGTGGCGGATTGCGTCCTCGATCTCCCAAAGGGCGCAATTTGTGCGTTTCAGGTCTTCCGTCAGGCTGTCGAGGCGGGCGCCCGAGAGGCCGCGGCTTCGCTTCAAGTCGCTAAGCAGGGCAAGTTCGCGCCTGACATTGGCGAGCTTCTTCGGGTCCGGAATGCGCTCCGCCTTGATCTCCAGGATGGTGAGCTTGTCGATCAGCTCTCCGACGGCCGTCGGAATTTGAAGCGGGCCGCCAACGCTCTTCGTCTCCTGTTCCATGTGCATCTTCAGCGCCTCCGTAATGTTGGCGAAAACGCCCTCCCAGTCCCCGATTGAGGGCTGTCGGAAAAGGCGCATCGTCGGGTACCAGGGGGAATCGTCGCGGCCGAGCATCCAGCGCCATTCGGGGATGTGTTTCAGCGCGATCCAGGCAGGCCGCCCGAGAGCGCCGGCCAGATGGGCGATGGATGTATCCACGCTGACGATCAGGTCGAGATTGGCCATGACGGCGGCCGTGTCGAGAAACGCGTCCGGGCCGGCGTCGAAGTCGTCGCCGAGCGTTTCGACGGGCACGCCGGAGCTTGCGATCTGGTCAAGGCCGCACCCTTTTTGCAGGGAGATGAGGCGGCAGCCAGGAAGAGCCGCAAGCGGAGCGAAATTTGCAAGCGGGGCGGAGCGCGCGACGTCGACCTTGGGATCGGGGTTGCCCTGCCAAGCGACGCCGATCTTGAAACCGTCGCCGCCAAGACGCTCGGCCCACTTTGCCGTAAGCGCTTCGTTCGCGAAAAGATAGGGAACCTGCGCGGGCACGCTGTCGAGCGTCGTTTTGAACGCGCGCGGCAGGCTGAAAAGATGCAGCTGATAGTCGAAATCCTCGGCCGGGTCGATTTCGGTCACGAGCCGCACGCCGGCCGCGCTGCTGAGAAGCGCCTTCATGTGCGGAAAGCATTCGACCGTCGCGTCGACGCCGCGTTCGGCCAGCATGGGGAAATAGCGGGCGAGCATGATGGCGTCGCCATGAGCGGCCTCGTTGATGACGAGCAGCCTCTTTCCGGCGATGTCGTCCCCGTTCCAGACGGGGAAGCTGCGCGCGAGCTTCTTGCAATAGTTGGGCGTGGTCAGGCGATATTCGTTGCCTTCGAAGCCTTGCTCGAACTCGCCGAGAAGCAGCTGCAAAGCGCTGAGTGCTGCGTGCGCGTCCGGCAGATCCGGCTTCAAGGCGAGCGCTTGTTCGAAATCCCGCCGGGCCTCCGCGATGCGGCCGAGATACTGCAGCGCGAGGCCGCGCCCGCAATAGGCCGTCGCCGCGGCCGGGTTGGTCTTGAGAGCGCGCTCAAAAAATTCAAGCGCCTCCTCGATCCTTGTGCTCTTGAAAGAGATGATGCCCTGTCCGAGCAGCGCCTCGACGCATGCGGGATTAAGGGCCAGCGCCGCCCCGAACATGGCGGCGGCCTCCGGAAGCCGGCCCAGTTCGCGCAGCGTCCCACCTCGATTAGAAAGAACGCCCACATGCTTGGGATTGCGCGCCAGAGCGTCGTCGAAGGCGGCCAAGGCTTCAGGAAGGCGGCGCAGGTCATAAAGAATGTTGCCGCGAAGAAACAAAGCGTCGAAATGCGCCGGGTCCTGCTTCAGATGCGCGTCGCAAACCGTGATGGCGTCTTCCAGCCGTTCAAGCTTGTGTAGCGAAGCAGCCGCGCCGTAAAGCGCCTTGCCATAGGAGGGGCAAAGGTGAAGGGCGCGGTCGAAGCATTCGACAGCCTCGGCATGCTTATCGGATGAGGCGAGGATCGCGCCGCAGTTGTACCATGCCGTTTCATTCGATGGGTCGGCGTCAACCGCCGCGCACAGCGTCTGAAGGGCTTCGTCAACGAGGCCGTCGTCATAGAGAAGAAGCGCCTTGGCCGCCAGCGTGGGGGAATGCGCAGGCGATATCTGAAGGGCGCGATCATAACACGCCATGGCGTCGCCGCACGCGCCCATGGCTTCGTGGGCGGCGCCGAGATTGTAAAGCGCATCGACATTTGCGGGATTGACGCCGAGGAGAGCATTGTAATCGGCGATCGCCTCCTCGAATCGCTTCAGCCGCTGGAGAACGTGGGCCCGGCTCTCAAGCGCATCCGCGTAGTGGGGATTGAGCGCCAGCGCGCGGTCATAGAAGGGAAGCGCCGCCGCATCATTGCCGATGTTGACGGTGATGAGCCCGGCAAGATAGCTCGCGAAGGGGTGGCTGGCCGTCAGGCGCCGATGGGCGATGAGGCGCGCCAGCGCGCGTTCGGCGTCGCCAGCGCGCAGAAAGGCGAGCGCCTCCTGCAGAATGACTTCGATGTTCGGCTTAACGGCGCTGTTGGGAGAAGCGAGATCCATCGAGCCTCCGGCTTATGCTTTTGCCGGAACTTAACGATGGGAAGCTTCTCCGAAGCTGGTCCCTGTGCTGACGCCCTTTGCGCATCCCCAGATACAATCGGCGCCGACCGCATCGAAGGACGGCGAACACGATTGCGATTTTTTCTTCAATCGAGAAAAGATTTAATGCAGATACTACATAATTATACAATATTTTGCCACACACCCTGTGCATAATGAGTATCTGCTGCCTATTTGCGAGGAATTACCCCTGGTTGTGTAGAAATTAATTCCAAGTTCTGGCAGCATCTGGCCGGTGTCGATTGGCGAGTTCTAACCGCGCGCGAGATGGGGGCGGATCGCGGCGTTTTTGACCTTGGCAAATAGTGACTGCATATTTGGATTGGAGATGGGATGGCGGACGTTATCGAACGCGAGCCGCGGGTGTTGGGCACACCCGCGCGAGCAAGAGAGGCCTGGATCGGCGAGGACTGGCTTGCGGTTTGGATCGGGCTCTTGATCTTCGGCCTGGCGGCAGCCGGGCTTTATGGGCAAGATCTGCTTGGGTGGGTCGTTACGACATCGGTCTGGACCGATGTCGGCAAGGCGCTCAACACCGCGTCGAAGACTTACGCGAGCATCGGCGGGCTGGCGGCGCTCGGCCTGACCTATGCGGCGCTGCTCGCTGTGCTGACGCTCGCGGCCATCGCGCTTCGCTTGAGCGTCTGGCGGTTCGTTCTCGGATTCACCGCCGTGTTCGCACTCGCTTATGCGAGTTGGATCGTCGGAAGCTACGCGCACATCGCGGCGGTCACGCCTGCGGATCAGCAGAAGTTTGGCATCGACTGGTCGTTGAAACTCACGAGCGAGGCGGGCTTCATCGTTGCGCTCGTCCTGGGGCTCGTCATCGCCAACTTCTTCCCTCGCCTCGCGGAGTGGCTGAAGGAGGCGATCCGGCCCGAACTCTACATTAAGATCGCGATCGTGATCCTCGGCGCCTTCCTTGCCGTGACCGCTGCGGGCAAGCTCAATCTTGCCACTTCGCTGCTCATTCGCGGCGCTGCGGCCATCGTCGAGGCTTACCTGATCTATTGGGCGGTTGTTTATTTCGTGGCCCGGAAGTGGTTCGGCTTTAGCCGCGAATACGCCGTGCCGCTCGCCTCCGGCATCTCGATTTGCGGCGTCGCGGCGGCCATCGCGACCGGCGGCGCGATCCGCGCCCGGCCTGCCGTGCCGATCCTCGTCTCCTCGCTCGTCGTGATCTTCGCCGTCGTCGAGATCCTGATCCTGCCGTTCCTCGCGCAAACCTTTCTCTCGAACGAGCCGCTTGTCGCGGGCGCATGGATGGGACTGGCGATCAAGACGGACGGCGCAGCCGTAGCTGGCGGCGGCATCACCGAGTCGCTGATCCTGGCGAAAGCCGCTTCCCAGGGCATTCACTACCAGCCCGGCTGGATTCTCGGCACGACCGCAACCGTGAAGGTCTTCATCGACATCTTCATCGGCATCTGGGCCTTCATCCTCGGCTGGATCTGGACGAACCACATCGACAAAGACCCGAATGGAGAAAAGGCGAAGGCCATCGAGATTTGGCAGCGCTTTCCGAAGTTCATCCTCGGCTTCATCGTCACCTTCGCGGCGGGCCTCTACTTAGCGCTCGGGACATCCTTCGAACCGGCGAAAGTGACGGCGGCCATCGGCGAAGCCAACGTGTTCCGCGTGATCTTCTTTACCCTGACTTTCTTCTGCATTGGCGTCCTGTCGAACTTCCGGAAGCTTTGGCAGGAGGGGATCGCCAAGCTCGCGGCGGTCTATCTCGTGAGCCTGTTCGGCTTTGTGATCTGGGTCGGGCTCGCCATCTCGTGGATTTTCTTCAGCGGCGTAAAACCGCCGCTGGCCGGTTGAGTGGAAGGAGCGAAACATGGACGATCTTCGCGACGAACTTAAGAACGCGCCTGTCGAGCCTCTCTTGCCGATAGAGAAAAAACTGATCGGCTGGAGTCTCGGCGTCGGGCTCACGCTCTTGGCGGTTCTAATCGCCGTCAATTATCTTTTCCCGATCCAGGTCTGACGAGAGGTTTGCGGCGCGTAGGCGGAGCGCCGCCGTCGTCATCCTGGGACCTGCCGCTTTCGGCGGCGCGCCTCGGAAGAAGATCCGCCCCACAGGCTGAGCTGCTTTTTGTATGTAAGTTACGAAATGCGGCATCTCGCTTCATCCCCAAATCAGCCTGCGGCTGACGGGGACGGATCTTAGGAAGAAACGCATTAACAAGACGTTAACGGCGGCAGGCCCCTCGACTTGCCGCAGCGCTTGGCCCTTTCCGACGGCGGGGGGCTCCGTTAACGGCGAAACCTGCCGCTTGCGGTTGGTTGCGTTGAATACCCCCATGCAAAGAATAAGACGCCGCTGTTTTCGCTTGCGAATGCCGCGATGCCGGGCATTCTCGCGATGACGGGGGAACAATGATCAACTTTTACAAAAACCTGGGCAACCGGCTTCAGCTTGCCCGCGACGCCGTCCCAGCAACGCTCGAAGGCGCCGCTACAGACATTGTCTGGATCGACGTGCTCTCTCCGACGCCAGAGGAGGACAGCCAGGTCGAGAAACTGCTCGGCATTTCGCTCCCGACGCGCGAGGAGATGGAGGAGATCGAGGTCTCCGCCCGCCTCTATCAGGAGGACAACGCCGAGTTCATGACGCTGGTCGCGGTCATTCGGATCCAATCCGAGGAGCCTGAAACGAGCCCGATTACCTTCGTCTTGAAGGGAAACACCCTCGTAACGCTGCGCTACGCCGAACCCCAGGCTTTCATCAATTACCTTGCTCGCGCCCAGAAGCCGGGCGCCGTCCCATGCTCCAGCGGCGAGTTGATCATGCTGGCCCTGATCGAAGCGCTGTGCGACCGCCTGGCCGACGCGCTGGAAAATGTGGGGCGCAACATCGACGGCGTATCCCGCTCGGTGTTTCGCAGAAAGCCCGGCGAGAAGCCGCTGTCGAACACCGGGGACCTGCAAGCCGTCATTGAGAGGATCGGCCAGGACGGCGACCTTCTGACCAAGGTGCGGGAAAGCCTTGTCAGCATCAATCGCGTGCTGACCTATCACACGACGCTCGACGGAAACGATAAGCAGAGGGTCAAGGACGCTCGCGCCCGCTCCAAGGTGCTTTACAGGGACGTGGTCGCGCTGACCGACCAGGCGACGTTCCTGTCGAACAAGATCAATTTCCTGCTCGACGCTACGCTCGGCCTCATCAACCTGCAGCAAAACCAGATCATCAAGATCTTCTCCGTCGCGGCCGTCGTCTTCCTGCCGCCGACGCTGGTCGCGTCGATTTACGGTATGAACTTCAAGCACATGCCGGAGCTCGATTGGCCGCTGGGCTATGTTTGGGCCATCGGGCTGATGATCGCCTCGGCAATTCTGCCCTATTACTATTTCAAGCGCAGGGGATGGCTCTGAGTTTCGGCGACGCCGGAAGGCTCCCGCACGCGGGATACAATGCTCATCACCCTCAATTGATCGAGCGCGACCGTAGCTCGAGGTATCGGCGAATTGTGTGCAAATTCCGTCTGTGGTAATGAAGAAGACGGAGCTTAGATAAATGTTACGAAGGTTTGGGTAGGCGTTCAGCCGCTTTTTCAAGCTTATTATGGCTATAGCGACAGCTGCATAGCTGTTTTGTGAAGCGACTATAAAGAGTGGGCCGCCCAAGATCAGGAGATACTCCGTTCATGGAAATATGTAAAGTTCTATTACTGTATTCGTGTCCGCCTATCCAGTGAAATAAGTAGTCTGAAATGTCAAAATAGACATTCATTATTTTTGTAAACCTAAGCACAATAGTCGGGTATTAAAAACTGAATACTTTAGATATCGACTTGCGTGTCGTGCGGCAGGAGGCGGCATGGAGAACAAACTTCCGATCGAAGGCATGCGTGTTCTTGTTGTCGAAGACGACAATCTTTCCTCTCTCGTCGCACAAGAGATGCTGGAGGAGTTGGGCTGCGTGGTTGCGGGGACGGAGACTTCGGTGGATGGAGCATTAGCCGCGCTTGGTGATGGGGTCTCCTTCGATTGCGTCATGCTGGACGTTCGCCTCGGCGCCGAGCTTTCAAGCGACATCGCCACCAACCTTATGAAGAAGGATGTGCCATTCATCATTTGCAGCGGCTACGATATCAAGCTGCCAGGAATGAATATACCGGTGCTCGACAAGCCGTATACTCTCGAGGCTCTCGGCAAAGCGCTCAGTCAGGCTTTGGCCAGGAGGCGATGATGCTCGCCCCTCCGACCCTTGACCATCTCTGCGCCGGCGCGGTCGGCCGGAGGAGGTTGGTATGAGCACTTTGCATACCTCAATGAGGGCACCACGAACTATTTGTTTTCAATAATTGCGCAATCTAGGACCATTTAAGCACAGGCCTCACGGGAGCTCATGAACAAAAGCGGAACATGTCAACCGCAGATGACATTAATAGAACGTTAAGCGAACATTATTACACTGTAAACCTGATCACCGGAAGGGGCTGTGTTCGAAGGTCTGCCGAAGACACAGTTTCCGCAGGAGGCGTGCAAATAAGTGCTGCTTAAGGGGGCGTCGGCATGTAAACCTTCCTCACATGAGTTGGAAGCATTGCGGTCCGGGGCGGCGCGGATATCATCATGGCAATTTGCGAGAGGCGCTCATTCAAAGCGCCTTAAACCTGATCGGCGAGAAGGGGCCGGCCGGTTTCACGATCGCCGAAGCCGCGCGCTCGGCAGGCGTCAGCCCCGCGGCTCCCTATCGTCATTTCCGCGACCGCGAGGAACTTATGGCCGAGGTGGCTCGCCTCGGATTTCGAGCGCTTTACGAACGACCTTGAAAAAGCGTGGAGCGGGGGCAAACCTTCGCCGCTGGAAGCGCTTCAGAATGTGGGACGCGCCTATCTTGCGTTCGCGCGAAACGAGCCCGCCTATTACGCCGCAATGTTCGAAACGGGCTTGCCGAAAATCCTGAATGCCGGACTGCGGGATTCTTCCGACCGGGCCTTCGAGGTGCTTTATGCGGCGACGAAGATGCTGATCGAAAGGCTTCCGGAAAACAGCCGCCCGCCTTGCCAGATGGTTGCGCTCCACATCTGGGCGATGTCGCATGGCGTCGCCTCGCTTTTCGGGCGGGGAGACGCGCAGGGCGGATCGGCGATTTCGCCGGAAGAACTTCTGGAGGCGGGCGTTCTGCTCTATCTGCGAGGGTTGGGCTTGGCCGGCGGCGCTCCGCCTGCTGCTACACTTTGACGTAGCAGGCTGCGAACATGCCGCAGCTCGAATATGCGGTGTTTACAGTCAGTTGGTTCGGCTATACGCTTTCTTGTCAAGTTCAGATTGGCCGCCTGAAGAGGCGCCCCATGAGGTATTGCTTCGCCCTCTTACGATGCGGATGGCCGACTTGAGATTGCAGTTCAAACACGGGAGAAAAGCATGAGTCCTGCTCTGATTTGGATTGACATAATCGTATTTGCGGGGGTCTACGCGGCTTACCTTCTCAAGTTGCCTGGCACCCCCGGCATTCCGTCCTCGTCCTACTACCTCAATGGAAAAGGGCCGAAGCCATAAGTCGACCCAAGATGCGCCGGTAACCTCCGGCGATTCAGGCGACAGGCGCGTCGAGCAAGATTTGCTCTGCGCGCCCATTTTTTTGCCGGCCAGCAAGGGCGCCATTGCGGCTCCCTTCCGTTGATCCGCACAAACTCAATAGCCGACCGGCCGCGCGTCCGTCAGAAACGGATGGTATTGATAGAGCCAGGTTTCGGTCAAAACCTTATCCCCCGACTTCAGGTAAAGGCGCATCTCGACAGGCTCGTGACCTTCGACGATGAGATCGAAATGCGCCCGCCAATGTCCGGGCACGTCGTCTGGCACGGCCTCCGGCCTGATTTGCGAGAACTTGCCGCGCGACGACCAGAGGACAAGTTCGGGGATGACGCCGTTTGGAAGCTCGGCGAGCGGTCCGCCCAAGAACTCCACCAGGAACTTCCGAACGCCGAAGGGGCGAGGTTGGCCCGGCTCGCCGCCTCGGCCGAGCCTTGTCGCCACGCAGCGGCCGAGCGCCGTCGGGAAAGGCTCGTCGGCCAGCCAGTGGAGGCGATAGCGCAAATCGATGCGGTCGCCTGCCTGCACCGGCTTCTCGGGGTTCCAGTAAGCGATGACGTTGTCCATGATCTCATCATCGGTCGGCATCTCGACGAGTTGGACGGCTCCCCGTCCCCAATCGCTCAAAGGCTCGACCCAAGTCGAGGGCCGCTTGTCATAGCGCACGCCGTCGAGATAATGATCGAACTCGCGGTCGCGCTGCAAAAGTCCGAAGCCGCGCGGGTGTTCGTCCGCGAAGCTCGAAATGGTGATGTGCGCCGGATTGTTGAGTGGGCGCCAGATGTGCTCGCCGCCGCCGGTCCACATCGCAAGCCCATCGGAATCATGGACCTCCGGACGCCAATCGATAGCCGCCTGCTTCACCGTCTCGGAATACCAAAACATCGAGGTGAGGGGCGCCAGGCCGAGCCTCTCTACCGGCTGGCGGAAGAACAGCGTGTTCTCGATCTCCATGACCACGCCTTTCGTCCGCTCCATCACGAACTTGTAGGTGCCGGTGACGCTCGGCCCGTCGAGCAGAGCATAGACCGTGATGCTCTTCGCTGTCGCCGATGAAGGCAGAAACCAGAAGGCGACGAAGTCCGGAAACTCTTCAATGGCGGCGCCGCCCGGCGTGAGCGCGATTCCACGTGCGGACATTCCAACCTGGCCGAGTTCCCCTTTGGCCCGGAAGTAGGATGCGCCCAGGAACGTCACCCACGGCTCGGCTGCGCGCCAATCCTCGGAGCCCGCCTTCGGCTCCCGCAGCCAGAAGCCGGCGAAGTGCGACGGGTTGGCCGGGAGTTTTGCTGCGACGCTATCGGCAGGGATCGTAAAGTATTCCGAGTCATAGATGATCTCGCGGGCCGCGCCGCCATCGCCGGAAGGCTCCACCGCGTACATGCGCACGGTCTTGGGAAAATATTGCCCGACATGCATGAAGGTGATGGGAAAGTTGCTAGGATGGCCCTCGCCGTACAGCGCGAAATCGCTTTTGTATTTAAGTTTGCCGTGCAAGTCGTAATCGATCGAGGCGACAATGCCCGGATCCGGGCGGGGAGGGGGGCTATAGGGCGCCGCCGCAAGAGCCTGCGCATGCGCCTTCAGCCAGTCCAGTGAAAAAGGTTGCGGTTCCCCGAAACGGAGAGCCGGGTTCGCCGCATTCGCAGGAAAAGCCGCGAATGCCTGCGCGGCCAGCGCCAGTTTCAGGAAATTACGGCGGTCGAGCATGAGTAGAGTGCCTTTGATAGAACTTCGAGGGCCGGCGGGACGGCGCCCGCATTCGCCAGCAACAGTCTCTAGCGGGGCAGTGAAGAAATGGGAAGCAGCAATTGCTGCTTTATCATCCCTTGGTAGAAGACGGCCTCGTGTGTTCGTTTTCCACAGGCCGGACGCTGATCAGAAAATGTACTTCTGTAGGTCTCGCCAGGCTGGAAGCGCTTATAGAAAGATTACGAAATTTTATTCTACCAATTCCACGGCGGTCACCTATGTCTTTAACGCGGGTAATATTGGGCGGGGCAGGGCGATGACAGCGGCTGCAGGCAAAGATCAAGTGGATCTAAGAGAACTTGGGGAGTTGAGCGGGCGACTGCAGAGTCTGGCCGAGGAATTGAGGAGCCTCGCCCGGGATCAGGCCGACTTCCTTGAGAAGCTCAAGATTCTTGGCGATGAGGTGAACGAGGTGGCTTTCTGCTTGCGGCGTCCCCCTGGGACCGCCATGCGGCACGCAATCGGCGACAAACTCTGATCGTAAGGCCGGAGTTGAAGTAAGCTTATGACATACACATAAGTAACCGATACGAGTTTTCGGTTTGCGAGTTTGTTGGATCGTTCTTGCGGGATGGAGCGCGCGGCGGCGCTGGTTGGGGCGTCCGCTCGTCCATGCGTAGTTCGAGCGGCGAAGGCCTGGTTCAAGATACATCAACTCTTGAAGCCATTATTAACCCTGGACCGCCTGAGCCTGTTAACCAAGCGTGTGCGCTGTAATTTTATGTTTTTTCCGTTTTATTTCAATGTTTTAGCTTGACGGCTTTCTGTGGGCGGGGAGGCTTTCGGCGCCTCCAGGCCACGCATGCGAACGCCGAGGCCAACCGCCCGCCAATCGCCATAGTCCCATAGAATCCCGCCCGCCGAAGGCGAGACCCCCTGTTTTACGAAACAATCCCAATCTCAGCCCTTTTTTAACCCTGGCGGGGCGCTGACCGCTGTCGCATCGCTTCCCCGCGCGGACGACGCGCAGGCTGCCGTCGCGGATCCAACGCGCCTCAGCCACAACGCCGCGGCGTCGATAAGGGCGAACCGATCCCCTTGTTCTTGCGCCTGTCAGAACCTGCACCTCCTCCGAGTCTTGGGCGGTGGAGCAAGCTTGGAGGCCGTAACGTGAGTGAACTCTGAGCAGGCCATCGGCAAACGCTTCGTTCGATGCGCAAAGATGCACGCTCGCTCTTGAGCAGGCCGGATGACGATGAGCGGTGCGGCGACGTTCGCGATACCAACCCCAGGCGGATATTTAGCGCCATCTCCTCGGACAGCCTCTCCCTCAAAATTCGGCAAAGAGAGCATAAATTCGCGCCGAGGCGTTGCCCGGTTGCTTCGCTTCGCCATTTCATGCGCGTTCGTCTTTCCAACGGGCGCCGAACGATCTATATTACGTGGGCTGGTTCGCCAGCTATGGCGATAAATGGATATCGTAATAAGCCTATCGGACCCGGGGGCGGTACCCGGCGCCTCCACCATAAGCCGCCGCCTTTCATGGCGACATCGCATCAGGCGGCTTTTGATGGGGGCGAAATAGGATCGACGAGGGTGTAAAGGGTGCTCTTTCGCTCGGCATGGTTCCGCCGTTTCGGGCCATTCTAATAGTTGCAAACGACAACTATGCTCCGGTTGCTCTCGCTGCGTAATGCGGCGCGACACTGGGAATCTCAAGTCCTGACGGCGTAGCTGCTGTTGGGCGCGGCTGGCGGGCGCCGGGCAACAGAAGCCCGCCACTTCCTGCAGATCTAGGCGCAGAAACGAAAATGCCTGAAGATCTTATCCGGTACGAGGCTCTCGTCCTAGACGCGCTGCGCGGCGTGGTTCGGTCGGTTTTGCTGCGCGTTCTGAAACGCGGCGTTCCGGGCGAGCACCACTTTTTTATTACCTTCGATACGCAGGCTCCCGGCGTGGGTCTCTCGAAGCGATTGAAGGAGCAATACCCGCAGGAAATGACGATCGTCCTGCAGCACCAATTCTGGGACTTGGCGGTTACGGACGACCGATTCGAGGTCCGCCTCTCGTTCAACAACATTCCGGAACGGCTTGTGATTCCGTTCGGCGCGGTGCGCATTTTCCAGGATCCGAGCGTTCATTTTGCCCTGGCCTTGCGCCCGCCTGAGGCGGAGCTGGAAGCGGAGGCGGATGTGAAGACAGGGTCCGAAACGGCGCTTCTGGTCGCGCCCACGCCCGGCGCTCCGCCAGCCGCCCCGAATCAAAACCTGGGCCAGCTCGATCGGGAAATCGCCGCGGAGGCGCTTGCGGAAAAGGAATCTGAGCGGCCCGTGGAGCGCCAAACGGCCGAGGTCGTTAGTCTCGATAAGTTCCGCAAGAAGTAAATCACTCAGAAGTTGTACCTCTTATTCCCCCTTGAGTACGTTTTAATTCTTCAGTCATAAAATAGTGTCGTCCTAGCAACATGGACTTCAGAAAGCGGCAACACCAAGTCAAAATGGGGGCTGACGCGACCGCAGCTCTTCGCTATCTTTACAGCGAACCGCACGTTGAGGCTGTGCGGCGTGCTCCGGCGAGGGAACGCGCCAAGCGAGCTCAACAACGAAAGGGGGCCACAGCGTTGCCCCAAGATATGATACTGCCAAGACATTGGAGGGGATTAGATGTCACGCCTTATGAAGCAAATGATGGTTGCCAGCCTCGCTCTGACAATCGCGGCGTCGAACGCAAACGCCAATTTGCTCGATAGCTTTTTTGGCAGTCTCTTTGGCCCAGATGGCCACCGCACTGCGGCTCCTCGGCAACATGTAAAGATCCGCTCCGGATACAACCCTGGCGACATCATTGTCAGCTTCGGCGACCGGAGGCTCTATTACATCGATTCCAAGGCGACGGCCATCAGCTACGCCATTGCTATCCCCAAGGAAGAAGCGAGATGGTCGGGCGTGAGCTACGTCAGTCAAAAGCGGGAGAATCCTGTCTGGACGCCGACGAGCGATATGCGCCGCGAAAATCCAAGCCTTCCTCAGTATGTCGCTGGCGGCGACCCTCGGAATCCACTGGGCACGCGCGCGCTCTATCTTGGCGATTCGATGTATCGCATTCATGGAACAGACGCGCCTTGGCTGATCGGGCAACAGGTGTCTCATGGCTGCATCCGCATGTATAACGAGGATGCAGCTGATCTCTATCGTCGAGCCAGAGTGGGCGCCAAGGTTGTCGTGACCTGGAACCATATCAACGCAATGTAGAGGCGCAGATTTCCTGACGCATATTAAGGGGCCGGGAGACCGGCCCTTTTTGTTGATCGCCAAGTAGTGTATTACTGGGCCAGTCGGACTGCTAAGATAAGGGCCTATGGGTAGTAAAAGGCCGAATCAGCGCATGCAAGATGAAGAGAGCCTGATCCTATGATGTTCTTTACTCTTTCCCCTTAAGCGATGAGAGGAGACCTTTAACTCGTTATGGTTGCAGGGTTTGATGTTTTTCGGAAGTACGCAGCCAAAGCACAATTCCGGCGCAGTAGGAAAGCAGTAGAGCGATTCGCAAGTCGGCCATGTTGTTGCTCTTCTTAACTGGACAGGCGCCGAAAAAAAGTGCGATCTCTTACTACGATTGTCGGCCATTCTAGGAACGGTGTAGGGGAGCTGCTTGTTGGTGACAAGCGACCAGAAAATCTGCGTGGAAATACAGCCGCGTCTTTTACACGGGGTGACCAAAATGCAAAAACTCGCTCGCGATGCAGGTAGCATGCAGGTCGTGCTCGCTCAACCTCGTGGATTCTGCGCTGGCGTCGTGCGCGCCATTTCAATCGTCGAGCGCGCGCTCGAGAAATACGACACGCCGGTTTTCGTCCGCCATGAGATCGTTCACAACAAGCACGTCGTTGAAGATCTGAAGGGGAAGGGCGCTCGGTTCGTTGACGAAATCGACGAGATACCATCTGGAGCCGTCACAATTTTCAGCGCTCATGGCGTCGCCAGTTCGGTCGAGGAGTCTGCGGGAACGCGCGGCCTTCCGATTATCGACGCCACCTGCCCGCTCGTGACGAAAGTGCATCTCCAGGGCAAGCGCTATGTCGGCCAGGGACGCACCGTTATCCTCGTCGGGCATGCCGGGCACCCCGAAGTGGAAGGGACTATGGGGCAGATCCCAGGGCCGGTACATCTGGTGCAGTCGGAAGAAGACGTTGAAGCCTTGCCGATCCCGGCGGATGCGCCCGTCGCTTACGTCACCCAGACGACGCTCAGCATCGACGACACGCGCGGCATCATCGACGCGATCAAGCGGCGCTTTTCTAATGTGGTCGGTCCCGAGACAAACGATATCTGCTATGCGACGCAAAATCGTCAGATGGCGGTCCGAGAACTGACGAAAATCGCAGATGTCATCCTCGTGGTCGGCGCCAAGAACAGCTCAAACTCGAATTGCCTGCGCGAGATCGGCGAAGAAGCCGGCATTCCGAGCTATCTTCTGGCTGATGGCGGCGAGCTCAAGCCGGAGTGGGTCCGAGGCGCCCAGATCATTGGCTTGACGGCGGGGGCTTCCGCGCCCGAGGACATGGTTCAGGATGTCATCGCAAGCTTGCGGCGGCTGGGACCAGTCGACGTTACGAGCCTGCCAGGGGTGGAAGAAAATGTGGAGTTCCGCCTACCCGTGGAACTCCACGCCTTTTAACGCCCTGGAGCAGCTTGGACGCGGGGAAGCTGCTCCAAAACTTTAGAATTGATCAACTTTTCCGCCCTTAATTGATTTGATTAAAGGCGGGTTGATCGAGCAGGATGCTGAAAAGCGATGCCGCCCATGGCCTCACGGTGAGACACGTAGAACCGCGGCGACCTCATGGTTCGACGAGCTCTCATGAGGTTCAAGCTTTGAAAGAGCTCGACCTCATCCTGAGCTTGTCGAGGGGTGGGCGGGAGTTCATGCCTTTTCGGCAGCATGCCAGGGGAACGCATCCCGTTTCCCTGGATTCACTTATGAAAACCGTCTGTGACGCGCGCCCGCGCGGCTTTTTTTGAATTGGAGCAGCTCGCTATGGTTTTACCGTTCTTCCAGGAGAGGCGGATCGGCGCTTATCTTCTCAAGCAAAAGCTGAAGGGCCGGAAACGTTATCCCTTGGTGCTTATGCTTGAGCCGCTGTTCCGATGCAATCTCGCCTGTGCGGGGTGCGGCAAGATCGACTATCCGGACTCCATCCTCAACCGCCGCCTGACGGTTCAGGAGTGCCTTGACGCAGCCGAGGAGTGTGGCGCGCCGATGGTGGCCATCCCTGGCGGCGAGCCCTTGATCCACAAGGAGATGGGCGAGATCGTCGCGGGGCTCGTGGCGCAAAAGCGCTTTGTCTCGCTTTGCACGAACGCTCTTCTGCTTGAGAAGAAGCTTCACCAGTTCGAGCCGTCACCCTACCTTTTCTTCTCGGTTCACCTTGACGGCCTCAAGGATCATCACGACAAATCGGTGTGCCAGCCGGGCACGTTCGACAGGGCGTTTACCGCCATCAGGGCGGCCCAGGCGAAGGGCTTCAAGGTCAACGTCAACACGACCGTCTTCGACGACTATAAGCCGGAGGACCTCGCCTTTTTCCTCGACTTTTGCAGGGACATCGACGTTGGCGTGTCGATTTCGCCGGGCTACGCCTATGAGCGCGCGCCCGATCAGGAGCACTTCCTCAATCGCCGCAAAACCAAGGACCTGTTCCGCCAAGTCTTCGCTCTCGGCAAAGGCAAGCGCTGGACGCTCTGCCACTCGCCTCTGTTCCTGGATTTTCTCGCGGGCAACCAGCAGTTCTCATGCACGCCCTGGGGCATGCCGACCCGGAATATCTTCGGCTGGCAGAAGCCCTGCTATCTGATCGGCGAAGGCTACGCCAGTTCGTTTACGGAACTGATGGAAACGACGGATTGGGACAGCTACGGCACCGGCCGCTACGAGAAGTGCGCAAACTGCATGGCCCATTGCGGCTACGAGCCGACTGCTGCCCACGCTTCAATGTTCAATCCGCTCAAGATGCTGGCCGTCGCTTTGCGCGGCATCCGCACCGAAGGGCCGATGGCTCCCGAGATCCCGCTCGAAAACCAGCGCCCCGCGGCTTTCGTGCATTCACTCCACGTTGAGCGGGAGATCCAGCGGATCAAGAAGACTGAAGAACGGACCGAGCGCCTGACGGCAGCGGAATAGGGATCTGTTCGCCTTGCGGGCGTCGTTCGCAAGGCGAATGATTTCGCTTAGGTCCCCCGGCCGCTTCATGAGCGAGCGCATCACCGCAATGCCATCGGTGGAGCCATCTTCGCGCGCGCCGACGGTCGCGCTGATCGGGACCGAGCGATGAGCCGGGTCGATGATGACCCTAAGCGCTGCGAAAGGCAGTCCGTGCTCTTTTGCAACAGTGGCCGCAGCGCCTGATTCCATGTCCACGGCGGCGGCGCCGGTTCCTTTCCACAGCGCTTCCTTTTCAAGCACGGTCATGACCGTCGCGTCGGAGGCGAAGATCGGTAGCGAAATGGCAGGCTTGATGGCGTTTCGCAGTGATTGCGACCAGCGCGGGTGGGTGGGAAAGCTCGCCCTCGCCGTGATGACAGAGTTCGCGATGACGACGTCTCCGGGGTTGAGCGAAGGCGAGAGACCGCCAGCCACGCCGAAACTGATGATTCCCCTTGCGCCAGCCTTGATCAGATCGTGCAGCTTGCCGATATACGCTTCACGCTTTTGCCCGTAGACAACGCGGACGCCGGCGCCTTTCGCGATGCGCGCTTCAAAAGCCATGCCCGCAGCCACGATGACTGGAGCGCCGTCGAAAAGCATTTTCATTGATGAGTCCGCCCGTCCAATGTCGCGGCAACAAATGTTGTTGCCCCGCTGAGGCTTTTACAAAAACTTGGCTCCGAGAACAAGCAAGCTTAACGCAAGGTTAAGTTGTTGTCCCCAAGGCGTGACGGAATGGGCACAAGTCCGTGCCGCGGGAAGTCCTGTCGGCGCCCGCAGCATAATGGGCCAGGACTTCACGCGGGGGATGCTTGTCTACATGCCGTACATCACAGGTGAGCGGTTTCCCGCCATGAGATTGCGATAGCGCGCAAGCGCCCAGAGCGGGAAGTATTTCGCGTAACCGTGGTAGATCAGGTAAAACACGCGCGGGAATCCGGGGGCATTATGTCGCTCCTCTCGCCAGGTTCCGCTCGCGTCCTGGGTCGCCATCAGATAGGCGACGCCCTTCCGCGTCGCGGGGTGATCGGCCTTGCCTGCGGCCATCAGCCCGAGCAGCGCCCATGACGTTTGCGACGGCGTGCTTGGAGACTTCTCATAGCCTTTGTAGTGGAGCCTGTAGCTGACGCCGTCCTCGCCCCAGCCTCCGTCCTCGTTCTGGATCGAAACGAGCCACTCCACGGCGCGGCGTATAGCGGGCGAGGAATGGCTTACGCCTGCGGCGTTCAATGCGCAGAGCGCCGACCACGTCCCATAGATGTAGTTCATCCCCCAGCGGCCGAACCAACTGCCGTCGTTCTCCTGCTCGCTGAGGATGAAGTCGACCCCGCGCTTCAACGTCGGGCTCGTCTCGGCATTTTCGCCCAGCTGGGCGAGCATCGAAACGCAGCGCGCGCTGACATCTGTCGTCGGCGGATCGAGAAGCGCGCCATGGTCCGAAAACGGAATGTTGTTCAGGTAGAGGCAGGTGTTGTCTGCATCGAAAGAGGCCCATCCGCCGTTCTTGCTCTGAAGGCCCGCAATCCACTCACGCCCGCGACTGATGGCCACGCCGTGCTCGGTGCGGGCGCCGGGGACGTTGGCGGCTCGGTCCAGCGCCATCACGACAACGGCTGTGTCGTCGAGATCGGGATAATGCGGATTGGCGTATTGGAACGCCCAGCCGCCCGGCCTGACGTCGGGACGCTGGTCCGCCCAGTCGCCTTTCACGTCGAGGACCTGCCTCGGCTTCAGCCATTCGAGCCCCTTGAAGGCGCTGTCGCGCTCAGCCTCGCCGCCTGCTTCGAGAAGGCTGTGCGCGGCGAGCCCGGTATCCCAGACCGGCGACACGCAAGGTTGGCAGTAAATCTCGCTCTCGGTTTCGATGAGCAGTTTCTCGACCGAATGGCGGGCGATGGCGCGGTCGGGATCGCTTTCGGGCACGCCCAACGCGTCGTACATCATCACGCTATTGGCCATGGCTGGGAAAATTGCGCCAAGGCCGTCTTCGCCGTTCAGCCGCTCTTTCACGAAGGCGACGGCCTTCGCGATGGCGATGCGGCGCGTGCGCGAGGGAAACAGCGGTTCAACCACGCGCAGCGCCTTGTCGATGGCCGCGAACGTCCAGAACCAGGTCCGGTCTTGGTGCTCCGCTCTCGGCCGCATGCCGACCGTCTTCGGCGGGGTGAAGAACAACTCGTCCACGCCGACGCCGCGCTTATTGCGCGCCTTGGGCTTCAACGCAGCCAGCACATAAAGCGGAATCATGACGGTGCGCGCCCAATAGGACACCTTTGTCATGTGGAACGGAAACCACTTCGGCAAGAGCATGATCTCAACGGGCATCACCGGCGCGGCCCGCCATGTCACCACGCCGTAGAGCGCGAGCAGGATGCGCGTGAAGACGTTGGCCATCTCCGCTCCGCCGCGCGACAGGATCGCTTGGCGGGCGCGCAGCATGTGCGGCGCATTTATGTCGTCGCCAATCATTTTCAGCGCGAAATAGGCCTTCACGCTGGCGCTCATGTCGAACGCGCCTTCGTGGAAGAGAGGCCAGCCGCCATGCTTGCCCTGGATGCGGCGGAGATAGACGCCGATTTTCGCCTCGCGTTCGAGGTTAGGCTCTTCGCCCAGGTAATGGGTGAGAAGAATGTACTCCGCCGGGATCGTCGCGTCGGCTTCGAACTCGAAGCACCAATGCCCGTCCTCATGCTGATGGCGGCGAAGCGCCGCCGCCGCTTTCCGGATGCGACCTTCAAGCTGGCTGTTCGCGCTTTCGATTTCTACTGACTGACTGACCTCGAACCGCTCGGCTTCGTAATAATCATTCTCCCGCACGGCGCGCTCGCTCATTTCAACCATGTCTGCCCAATTCCTTCATTGTCAGTCGAGCGGCTCGCTCGCCGGAACGGATGGCTCCTTCAATGGTCGCAGGCAGGCCCGTCTGGACCCAGTCGCCTGCAAGAAAAAGGTTTCGCCAGCCTGTTCCTGTTCCCGGCCGCAACACATCCTGATCGGGGCTGGCGGCGAAAGTCGCCCGCTTTTCCTTAACAACCTGCCAAGGAGGAGTCTTCGCCGGAAGTCCCGTTACAGCCGCAACATCCCGCCACAGCTCAACCGCAAGTTCCTCGCGGGGGCGATCGATCAACCGATCGGCGCCGCTGATGGTGATAGACATACGGCCAGGAAATGAAAAGATCCATTCGACTTTGCCATGAATGAGGCCAAGGATTGGTGGGAATTGTGGCGGCGGCGCAATGTTGTAATGCGCATTCAGAATAGCGCGGAACTCGGTCGGAGCCTTGAGCCCTGGCACAAGCGTCTGCGCGACCCAGGGTGGCACAGCGAGAATCACGGTTTCGCCTTCGCTGACTGGAATCTCGCTATCGTTAAAATTGAGACTATGAACGCGGCCGGAGGCGAACTCGATTTCGCGTAGACGCTTGCCGAATGCGACGGTTCCGCCATGTTGGCTGAGATAGGCAAGCGCCGGCTCTACGAAGGCAGCCGAAAGCCCATCGGCGACCAGCGGCTTGCAAGCCGCCCCGCCTTTCGCGAGCGTGTTGCGCATGACTGCCCCGGCAAGCCGGGCCGAGCCCTCGTTCGGATCCGTATTGAGGGCGGCCAGCATTAGGGGTTGCCAGAGCCGCTCATAAAGCGCGCCTTTATTGGCGATGATGTCAGTTACAATTTTACGGGAACCCGCCCACATGAGGGGCGCGGCCGCCAGATAATCGAGCGGCTTTGTCTGGGGCACGCGCCGAGCGGGATCGAAAAGCCAGGAGGGCCAGCGGCCGTCGTTGACCTTGAGCGTCCAGCGCTCCCCGCTCGCGAGATCCGCAAAGTCGAACTCCGCCCGCGATGGACCCTGGAGTTTGTCCGCTCCGCCGATGAGGGCCAGATACCGGATCGCCGCGTCATTTCCCGACAGAAGCAGGTGATTGCCGTTGTCGATGACGGCGCCGAAGCCGGCGTCGAAATAGGAGCGGCAGCGTCCGCCAGCTTGTCCCGCGGCCTCGTAGACGGCGACCCGGCGTCCCTGTTGCGCAAGCCGCACCGCAGCGGACAGTCCCGCGAGCCCGGCTCCAATGATGTGGACGGCAGCGCCCATCACCCCAGCCCTCTCCCGCGCAAGCTCGACTTGGCGAGCTTGCTGCTCTGGAGCATCCGCATCCGCGAGCGGATGCGGATGGGAGAGCGGGCGCGTCGAGCTTGCAGCATCGTCCCCTCTCCCGGGGGGAGAGGGACAGGGTGAGGGGCGATCCATTGTTAGATTATGAAATGGCGCAGGACGATCAAGATGAGCCGGGATTTGCTGAGCCGGACCCGTTCGCGGGGAGGAGCCCAGCCGCGCGCGACCAAGCCCGCAAGGATGCTCTTGTAAGCCTCCGACATGACGCGGGGCGTCCGGACCATGCGGCGGGGATGCGCGTTCATGATCTTGTCCGCTTCCTGGAAGCGCCGGCGCGCCAGCGTCACGATGCGTTCGCAAACCTGGGGCAGGGCAGGGCTTGCCAGCACGGCCGCAGGCTCGGTGATCTTGATGCCGGCCTCTTGCAAAAATTCGCGCGGCAGATAAAGGCGGTTGATGCCTGCGTCCTCGTCCAGGTCGCGCAAGATGTTGGTCAGCTGCAGGGCGCGCCCCAGATGCTCGGCGAGCCGCTGGCCTTCGTCCTTCGGCATTCGAAAGACGCGGACCGACAGTCGCCCCACGGCGCTCGCCACGCGATCGCAATAGAGATCTAATGTCTCGAGGTCGGGGGCCTGGATGTTATGCTGGACATCCATCTCCATGCCGTCGATGATGGCGAGGAAATCGTCCCTTTCGAGCCCGAAATCGCGGACGGCGATGGCAAGTCCGCTCAAGCCCGGGCGCTTTTCGCCGCGATAGATGGCGTCAATGTCCTGGCGCCAGCGTTCGAGACTTTCAAGGCGCGGCTCAGCCGGACCCTGGTCGTCGGCGATGTCGTCGACCGCGCGGCAGAACGAATAGATCTCGAACATCGCCTCGCGCTGCCCCCGAGGCATGATGCGCATGGCCGCGTAGAAAGAGCTGCCAAGCGCGCGCCGCGACGCTGTTCCTTCCTCCATGTCTGCTTCAACGACTTGGCTGGTCATCGATTCTCCGTAAGGGGGCTTGGCCCCTACCCGGCGCGAAGAAACGCCGCCCAAGGGCGAGGCTGGCCGCCGTGATCAAATTGTAGGCGAAACCCCATTTCGTCAAATGCACAGTTTGGCTTAGGGGATCGCGCTCCTTAAGCATTTTCACGAGTTTACGCGCCAGCCGCTCGATGGCGGCCACTTCCATGCTCAGGCGCAGTTCCCTGATGTCGCGCGAGAGATTTGCGCCCCCGAGCAGGTCTTCCGTTTTGGCCGCAAGCTCATGGATTGTTTTCAAGAGATCCGGCGACGCTTCCGAAGTCGCCAGCGCTTCGATGGGAATGTTCCTTGCATCGAGACTGTCGAGTGGGATGTAGACGCGGTCGAGACGGCGATAGTCGGCCCCGCAATCCTGAAGATGATTGATGATTTGCAGCGCGGCGCAGAGCGTGTCGTTGGCGGGCCAAGTGTCTCGACTCTCGCCATGCACATCGAGGACGAAGCGGCCGACGGGCATGGCGGAATAGGAGCAATAATGAATGAGATCGTCCCAATCGGCGTAGCGGCGTTTGCCTGCATCCATCCGGAAAGCCACGAGCAGATCCTGGCCGTGCTTCGGGGTAAGTCCGCGTTCGGTAATCGCTGCGCGCAGCGGCAGCGCATCTTCGATTTCGTCCGTCTTGCCCAAAAGCGTGTCCTCGAACCGGTCGAGCTTTTGAATTTTCTCGCTTTCGGAAAGCTCCGGATGGTCCGCGACATCGTCGGCGGCGCGCGCGAATTGATAAAAGGCAAGGATCGGCGGGCGATGCTGTTTGGAGACGAGGTGCGACGCGACGGGGAAATTCTCGTCGCGATGCGTCTTTTCGCCTGCCTCCCAAACCGGACCCGCCGTCATGATGCCTCCGCGCGGCGCGATTGCACGCGCCCTTTCCAAAGTCCGCCCCTGCCGCGCCAATGCTGCACTGCGGAATTGAGCGTGAATATCATATAAAACGCCGCGATAACAGGGAGCGCTGCGGACCAGAGCGGCGAGAGTCGGTAGAAGCGGACGATTGGAAGAAAGGCGAATGTCATCAAGCCCCAGGTCGCTGCGCCCATGAGTTGCGCGAGGCCGGTTCCGAAGAACGCGAGGAGCGGCGGCAGCAGATAGGTGACGAGCATGCCGACGACGGTTCCAGCAAGCAGCAAGGGCGAGTAGTTGAGTTGGTCGTATGCCGATCGCGAAACCATGCGCCGGATATCGGCGAGCCCCGGATAGGCCCGCAAGCTGTGTACGCTGTCCGTCAGGCCGAGCCAGATCGGACCCTGCTTCTTCATGCTGCGGCCGAGCGCGCAATCGTCGATGAGGGACGAGCGGATCGCCTCGATGCCGCCCGCCGCTTCGAGCGCATCGCGCCTCACGAGCATGCAGCCCCCGGCGGCGGCGGCCATCGCATGCTCGCGCCGGTTCGTCCACGCGAAGGGATAGAGCATCTGGAAGAAGAAGACGAAGGCCGGGATGAAGGCCCGCTCTGCGAGGCTTTCGCAGCGGAGTTTCACCATCAGCGATGTCAGCACAAGGGAGTCTGCTTCAGCCCGCGCGATGAGGCGGCGGATCACGTCCGGCTCATAGGCGATATCGGCGTCGGTCAAAAGGAGATAGCAAGGCGGCTCGGCGGTGGAGGCGGCTTGGGTCACGCCCTGTTCCATGGCCCAGAGTTTTCCCGTCCATCCTTCCGGCAGCGGCTGCCCGTGCAAAATTGTCAGGCAATCGCTCCTGTCCGCAGCTAATGCCGCCGCGCTGGCGGCCTTTGCGGTGCCGTCGTCGCTTTGATCGTCAACAAGAATGACCTTCAGAGCCTTGGCGTAGTTCTGGGTGAGCAGGCTCGGGAGGCTTGTCGCGATGACGTCGGCTTCGTTGCGAGCGGGCACGACCGCGATGACCGAGGGCCGCCTGGCAGGCGCACGCGGCGCGCCGTTCTCGTCGCGGATATCGGCGCGCCAGAAGCCGCCTCTTGCAAGGAGCAGATAGAGCCAGGCGGCGAGGCCAAATCCACTCAAAGCCAGTTCAACCGTCATCATGGTCCTGTCGCTTGCGCTCCTCAAACGCTGTCAAAAAAGTGCGCTGTTTTCCGTCCGGAAAGCGCGACAAAAGAAGAATGCAGAGCACAGACTTGCAGCCTGCTGAAAAACATGTGCGCCGGTCCCCACCTTTCGACAAGCTCACCATGAGGCTCAAGCTGTAGAAAGCGCTCTACCTCACCCTGAGTTGGTCAAAGGGTGAGCTTATCGCGGTTCGACCGGCTCACCGTGAAGCCGTGGGCGGCATTGTTTCTCACCATCCTTCCAGAGGGTCGGCGAACGTGCTCAGTTTCTGCCTGTTAGCACGGTTAACGCGTGTGCGAAAGACCGGATGGTCTTCCGCACGCGGAATAGCGCCACCCGCGGGCGGCGCTATTGAATTGTACTGCGAAGTTTGCAGGCGGCGGACGCCTTAAGCTTTCCGTTTTCCCGCCATCAATAATTCTGGCTGGACTCCTTGCTATCGAACATCTTCTCCACGGACTTATCGGTGACCTTGCTTGATCCAACCTCGATGATGTCCCCAGGCATAATAGGCGTCGTCTCGTTGGCTCTCAAAACTTCGGGACGGCCGGTTTCATTCTTCCTCACGATTTTATAGGTGGCGACTGATCCTCCGCTGCTCCTGGCCGAGGCTGCGTCCATGCCGTATGCGATGTCGCCCGTTTGCGATGCGGCCCTCTTCAGCCGGTCGAGTTCGACCTCGGTATCGCCAATTTCGCGGACGATGCGGGCGCTCTCGGCGAGCTTCAGGATGGCGAGGTCGCGTTCGGATCTCTCCAGATTGGTGTTCGCCATGGCGAGGTTGGTGCTTATGGACCGCCTGTCGCGATGCAAATTGTCCAAAGCTGCGACCGATTTCAAAGAAACGCTGCTGATTGATGACCTTGCTCTCATGCAGCTTCTTGAGTTGCAGGTAGATCTCCATCTGCTCTGCAATCCTTTGTTCGAGCTTCTCGACCTCCTTCTTGTAGTTTTCGGTTTCACCGCGATTGAGTCCGACGATGTTTTCAAGCGTGCTTCTTTCGCGCTCGCTCACCTGCCGAGACTGATCCAGGATAGCTTGTTCTCTCGCGATCATCTCCGCCGCATCGGACGACGCCTCCAACTGAGAGAGTTCTCTCGGCGGGGCGATGTTGGCGGAGCCTTCCTTCTCGGCCTGAAGGCGGGCCCGCCTGGCGATAAGCGCGGCGCGACGGCTTAGGGTTTCAGCGACCGATAATCTATCGCCCATGGGCTGCCGATACAGGCCGCCTGCTGTGGATATGGCGTGCAAGACTGTGAACCCCGGCGAATAGGGGTAGGAGCCGGGACGATCGACGAGGCCCACGATGTAGAAGGGCCTGCAGCGACTGACATCGACGGAGAAATAGCCAAGCTTCTCGCCCCTGCCCTCAAGCGCCTGGCGTATGTCATGCTCGACCTGCGACGGCGTCTTCTTGCGAGCATTGAATGCGCCGATCCGCGGCAAGCGCAACTGACCGGTTTCGCCGATGACATAATCGCCGTTCAGATCATCCTTATCGTAGCGGTCAAAGAAATGGATGCGAAGCCGATCGCCCGTATCCAGCAGATAAGTGTCTGCGGCAGGGGCGGCGTCGACTACTCTGTTCGACATGTCCGCGCTTCTTCCGGCTCCAACGGCGCCGAATTCGCTTGCGTCTTGCGCAAGGCTCGGCGTAGCAGGAGCCGCCAGAAGTATGGGCAAAACAATGGAGAGGATAGTTGGTAGACCGCCCCTATTTCGAAATACTCGCATAGCACACCACATGACTGACCGGATCATTTTAGGAAGCGGTAAGGGGACGCCCGCTTAACCACGACGCTTCCCCATCAACTCTCGCCGAGATCTCAAGAACCAGATAAGGGATCGCTCTTGTCCAGTTGATAAATCAACTGGCGCTCATCCCTTCGCTGGCGCTTCCCCTTCTCGCTTCCTCACTGGCATTAGCACATACTTGAAAAGTGTGAAGGAAGAAGAACCAAAATGCAATTCGTACTGTTGCTTATCCCTAACGGATAGGGCGGTTGTAGCACGACTTCCTGCACCGACGAGCGCGTCTGACTGAGCCGGCAATATCAAGGAGCGTGCTCCGATCAGCATTCATACGCCTTAACCAGACTGCTACTTTTGCTGAGAATTTCTTAACTCAAACCATCACTTTCTCAGATGTCTTCTTGTGCGCTGAACCGCCTGACGTTAGTTTGTCACGATACAAGGGACGCCGAAGTCAGTTTTCAGTTAAGCAGCATTATGTGACACGGCGAAAAGTATCAGCTGTAGTAGCTTGTAGGGAGTTTGATGTGACAACGGCTGTTTCGAGCGACACACACCGCCGGCCTCTCATCCATATACTGGGCATTCCAGTTGACGTCACGAATATCACCGGCGCGGTCAACACCATCCTTGGCTGGGGAAAAGAAGGAAATGCCAAGGCCGTTTTTCTGCGTGACGTTCATGGCGTGATGCGGTCTGTCCAGATGCCGGAACTCATGAGAATGCATGAGAAGGCCGATTTGATCTTGGCGGATGGGACGCCGCTCACCTGGGTCGCGCGGCTGAGGGAATTCAAGGTCGGCCGCGTCCCGGGCAGCGATCTGGTTGACGCCGTTTGCAGGGAGTCGGTTAAAACCGGATTGAAGCACTACTTTTTTGGCGGCGCCCCAGGCGTAGCGGACCGCCTGGCTGAGGTGATGAAGGAGAAATATCCTGGCCTTGCTGTTGCCGGATGCTACTCCCCCCCCATGCGGAGCCTTGAGCCCGGCTCTACGCTTTCGGAAGAGGAGCGCGCGGAGGTCGCGAACATCGCGGCAAGCGGAGCAGACCTCATTTGGGTCGGTATTTCAACGCCTAAGCAGGAGACCTGGATTACAGAAGCCATACAACTTCTGCCCCACGGCGTGTGCTTCGGGGTCGGCGCCGCGTTCGACTTCCATACCGGCCGGATCAAGCGGGCTCCTGGCTGGATGCAGCACAACGGGCTTGAGTGGCTTCACAGATTGCTGACGGATCCGAGAAGGCTTTGGCGCCGGTATCTCGTTCTAGCGCCCCAGTTCGTGGCGCTGGTCGCTCTTGAGGAAATAGGCCGTCACTTCTCCAGGAGCATGGTCGTTGAGAAAACCTCTCCGGCGACGCCGAGAAACGGATAGATCAGAACCTGATCGCCGAGTTGGAAGTCCTGGCCCACGTGCTGCAAGCGCTGACAGGACTTCCGGCCGGTAAGATGGACTAGCAACTTATTGAATTTTGTTCAGCTTATCCGAGGCAAGTTCGCTTGAGAGCGTGCGGCGAAGCGGGCGCCAACGGGCCTCGGGGGTACCTAGACTGTTTTCCAACTGGTGAAACAACGGAAGCGCCGCTGGCTGCGCGGGCCATTGCGCCCGCCTCCGAACGGGCCATGCGCCGTGTGGTCGGCGGCGCGCTTGTAGCCGCCGACCACACAATTTGACTGATCATAAGCGGAGCGGGTGATGCGGTCTCTCTTAGTTCTTCTGGCGCCGAGTTTTTTATTGAACTGCGGGACGTCGCTCGCCGCCGTTCCCACGACCTATGACTGCTTACGGAATCTCTACGTCAATGGCGCAATGGGCGACGATCGCAATAACGGGCTTACGCCGCAGACGGCCTGGAGAACTCTCCAACGGCCCGATAAGGATGTGCGGGCTGGCGATTGCGTCAATGTCGCGGACGGAGTTTACCCTCAGCGGACCGAATGGCTGCCGTTTCACGGCGGAAAAGCCAATAGGACCGATGGATACGTCGTTTACCGCGCGGAGCGCAAATGGGCCGCCAAGATTCACGGGCGCTCCAAACAGTAATGTTCTGATCAACGTCCTGAGCTCTTTTCTTATCTTTGACGGCTTCGAGCTTGATGGCGGGGGCGTCAAGGAATACGCATTTTCGTCAGACCCGTCCGTCGACCCGCATTCAGCTGGTCACGCAGAAAAGGACCCGGGGACGGCCGGTGGATCGGTGGGCCACCATATTGGCGTCTTCAACATGCACATCCACGATGTGGGGGGCGGCGGCGTCAGCCTGAACAGTAACGACTACTTCACCATCTGGAACAATGTCGTGCACGACACGTCGAGGACCAGCGCCTATCAGGAGTCCGGCATCTCGGTTTGGCAGCCGCACGCGATCTACGATTACAAGCCGGAAGGCCCCTATGACGACGAGAAGTTTCACATCAAAATTTTAAATAACATCGCCTATCATAACTATATTTCTGAGGCGGTGAAAGAAGATCACACCGACGGAAACGGCATTATTCTCGACGCCTGGAAGCATGACCAGTCGCCGCCTTTCGACGTCTATCCCTATGAAGGGCTCGTGCAAGGCAATCTCGCCTATGGCAATGGAGGAAGAGGGATCCAGGTCGTATATAGCAGAAATGTTACAGTCGCGAACAATACTGCGTTTGGGAACAACTGGGACCGGTTGTCTTCATTATACCCGCGGGGAGAGATTAATGTGTTCCTCTCCGATAACGTGCTGGTCATCAACAACCTAATGGCGGCCACTCCCGATCTCTCCCACCCACAACTGAAATACAACACTGGCGGCTTCCAAGGCTCCATGAAGAAAAACAACGAAAACGTGGTTTGGAAGAATAACCTGACCTTCAATACGATCACTAATGAGACGCCTTTCAACGCAGATGAGCCAATGGGAACAAGAAAAATAATCGCTGAGTTCCAGGCGTCGAATCCGCTTAATGGCGTCGATCCGAAAATCATGCCGAGCGATGTGAGCGGGGCGAGAATCGGCGCTCCTCTGCCCGGTTCGCCGGCCCTTGGGGCGGGCGCGGATACACCGGGCTATCCCCCAGTCAGCCTGTCCGGCGCCAAACAGCCGTCTCCTCCAAATATCGGGGCATGGTGAGCGGCCCAAAAGTTACCGCCGCGCTTGCGTCCTTGTTTCGCCTTCTCAAAGTCAGGGCGTTCTTCCCAAATGTTACGAAGTCATATCAGGTCGAAATCTTCCTTTTTTTGGGGGGCTTAAGAAGATTTTAGTTCGAGTGGAACACATTGCTCTAAATGCCTGGGAAGGAGGATATTATGAGTGAGTCACGCATCCCAGCAATCAATTCGATTATAACAGCTCCTTCTTTGTACGAGGGAGACAATGTGAGCGGAGTTTCCTCCGTCGTTTCTGAAGTTCTTGGCTTGTTCAAGGATCGCAAGGACGTTATCTACACCCATCTCAAAGTTGGAGCCAAGGATAAGGACCAAAGCCGGAAGGCGCGCATCTTCAACAGCGTGGATTCGGCTGTGAAACTGGCGCGCCTCCTGCCAGGCAACGACATTCTTCATCTCAACACGGCCATGAACCCGAAGTCCATGGTGAGAGATTACATTCTTGGCGCGTATTGCCATGGAAAGAAGCCTATCATCCTGCATATCCACGGCGGGAAGTATATCGATCGAACCCCGAATATCGTGCTCCGGGCGCTGATGCGTAGATTGATGCATTTCAGCAGCCGGATCATACTACTGAGCGAAAGAGAGCGGCAAATCTTCACGTCCGTCTACGGTCTTGATTTACAGGACCGCATTTCGGTTATGCCCAATTTCGTGGCGCCGCTCGACGGGGAATCGCCGCCATCCGTTTCCGCGAACAAAAGCGACGCGAACGGCAAGCTGAAAATCGTATTCGTGGGGCGGCTTGAGCATGAGAAGGGGTTGACCACCATCGTCGACGCCTTTTCCAAGGCGCCTCAGCTCTGCGGCATGGTCGAAATGGACGTCTTTGGGGCAGGGACCCTCGGCGAATGGTTCTGCGGCAAGATGGGGGAACTTCTGGGCGCTGATTTCCGCTATCACGGCGTTCGTCCTCGCGCGCAAATCAGGCCGCTTCTGTCGCGATACGATGTAATTCTGCTGCCATCATTGTTTGGCGAAGGTTTGCCGATGGCGTTGCTGGAGGGAATGGAGGCCGGATGCGTGCCGTTCGCATCGGCTATGGCTTCGGTGCCGATCGTGGTGCAGCCCGATGTCACAGGTGTTCTTCTGCAACCCGGCTCCGCCAACGATCTGGCCGACAAGCTAACATGGGCGATTGGCGCCCGGAATCAGTTGGCGCGGCTATCCGTCAACGCGGCCGATTATATCCGAAAGAATTACAGCCCTAAGTCTTACAAGCGTTCGCTTCTCATGATCTACCAGCGCGCCCTTGAAGCGGCATCGGCGACAAGCGGCCGTATCGCGAAGCACGGGAAGGAAGCGGCCGTCGTGGAGAAAATGACAACGGCGTAATGGCGTTCGATGGGGATGGGACTAATGGTTTGGCCAGCGGTTCCAACCCCTCACCGGCGCCCCGCGGAGCCGGACGCCCCCTCCCCCGCAGCGCGCCGCACTGTTTATCGGGCCTTCGGCGCCTCCGGGCCAAGCGTGCGAACGCTGAGGCCGACCGTCCACCAATCGCCCATGCGGCCTATAAAAACCGTTCCATATCATAGGCTTATTTGGATCCAGCCTGCCGAAGGCAAACCCCCTGTTTTACGAAACGAAACCAATTTCAGCCCTTCTTTAACCATGGCAAGGAGCAGACACGTCTCAGTCACAACGCCGCGGCGTCGATGCCGGCAAGCCGATTTTCTTGTTTTTGCGCAAAGAGAAGATCCGCCTTTGCGCGGGCTCAGTCGCCCCCCGAGACAGGTTTCTGACGGCGTCGCCGCCGGGGTTATTCAGCGGCGGCCTGGAAAGTCTTGCCTTCCGTCTCGCCGGCGCATTTGACATTCACGCCGGTGAACGCGCCGCAGCAGCCGCAGGAGATGTAGCGCTGCACGCCCCTGTCATGTCCGAAGCCGTATTCAACGTCCTTCACGCTGAGTGACGTGCTCCCGCAGCAAGGGCAGGCGACGGTCGATGCGGAATGTCTGGCAAGATGATTCGCAGTCTCAACCCATTCATGAAATGCGGGTTCGGTTTGTTCAGCCATGCGCCTGGCTCCCCTTGATTATAAGTTTCTTGGACGTGACCCGAGGCTTTCAATTGCCTTGTCCTTACGCACGACATGCGCTGCGCGCGTTGTACTCCGCTTCGCCTTCGCCTTCTTTGCTATTTAACCAGTCTCTCAAGACGACTTCGAACAATCAAGGTTTTCTTTACTCTTGTTTGCTTGCTTCCGTAAGTTGATGCGGAGGCAGCGATTTTTTTACCACTGATCTTCCACAGCGCCGAGTGGCCACATTGAATCGCAGATGCTTCGATCTCTTTCGAATGAAAAAATGCCCCGGCATAACGGGCTACGGTGCATTTTGAGCCTCGAATTGATCAGGCTGCGGCAAGGTTCCGCAGCACGTAATGCAGGATGCCACCGCTCCTGAAGTAATTGAGTTCGTCGAGCGTATCGATCCTGCAGATGAGCGGGACATTCTTCCTCGTTCCATCGGCGAAGACGATGTCAGCCATAACCCTCATCAGCGGCTTCAAGTCTTTGACGCCTTGGATGGTCACGGTTTCTTCGCCTCGCAGCCTCAGTTCTTTCCACGAGGCCCCCCCCTCGAACACAAGCGGAAGCACGCCCATGCCGACGAGATTCGAGCGGTGAATACGCTCGAAGCTCTCAGCGATGACGGCGCGCACGCCGAGCAGGCGCGTACCTTTCGCGGCCCAGTCGCGGCTCGATCCGGTCCCATACTCGCGGCCGGCGAAGATGACGAGCGGCGCGCCTTCAGCCTTGTACCGCATCGCCGCGTCGTAGATCGGCATCTGTTGGCCGTCCGGGTAATGGATTGTGACGCCGCCTTCGACGCCCGGAACCATCTGGTTCTTGATGCGGATGTTGGCGAATGTTCCGCGCATCATGACCTCGTGGTTCCCGCGACGCGCGCCATACGAGTTGAAGTCGGTGGCTGGGACGTCATGGGCCAGGAGATACTTTCCGGCCGGGCCGGATTTCGCGATGGAGCCGGCGGGGCTGATATGGTCCGTCGTGATCGAGTCGAGGAAGAGGCCCAGAATGCGCGCGTTCTCGATGTCGCCGAGCGGCAGGGGCGCGTCGCCGGTCAGATCCTCGAAATAGGGCGGGTTCTGCACATAAGTCGACCCGCCGTCCCAGTCGTAGGTTTGGCCTGTCTTCGAGCCGCCGACGCCCTGCCAGCGTGCGTCTCCCTTGAAGACATCGGCGTATCGTGTCCTGAACAGGTCAGGCGTTACGTAGGCGCGGATGCAATCGGCAATCTCCGCCGATGACGGCCAGATATCCTTCAGAAACACAAGCGCGCCATCCTTGCCTTTTCCTATGGCCTCCGTCGCGAGGTTCAGCTTCATCGTGCCCGCGAGCGCATAAGCCACGACCAGCGGCGGGGAGGCGAGATAGTTGGCGCGTACATCGGGATTGACGCGGCCTTCGAAATTGCGATTGCCGGAAAGGACGGCGGCCGCGACCAGATCGCTGTCGTTGATCGCCTTCGAGATCGGCTCGGGCAGAGGCCCTGAATTGCCGATGCAGGTCGTGCAGCCATAGCCGACGAGTTCGAAGCCGAGCGCATCGAGGTCCGCTTGCAGCCCGGACTTCGTCAAATAATCCGTGACGACCTGACTGCCGGGCGCGAGCGAGGTCTTGACCCACGGCTTTGGCTTCAAGCCCTTCTCACGGGCTTTTCGGGCGAGCAGGCCCGCCGCAATAAGAACGCTCGGATTGGAGGTGTTGGTGCAGGACGTAATCGCGGCGATGACGACATGGCCGTCCGAAATCGCGTAATTCTCGCCCTCGACGGCGCCGGATCGCTCAAGAGGCTCGATGCTGCCGCCCCCTTCGCTAACCATTGTCGCCGCCTCTCCGCCCGGCTTTACGTTACGCATCTCGGCGAGAGCATCGAGAAACCCCTCGGAAGCAAGCGCCAGAGGTACGCGATCTTGTGGACGGCGGGGGCCGGCAAGGCTCGGCTCGACGGCCGCAAGATCGAGTTCGAGCGTGCTCGTGAAAACCGGATCCTGCGTGCCCGCGTCGCGCCACAAGCCCTGCGCTCTTGCATAAGCCTCGGCCAGCGCGACGCGATGCGGATCGCGGCCGGTCGCCCTGAGATAGGCGATGGCGTCCTTGTCCACGGGGAAGAAGCCGCACGTCGCGCCATATTCGGGCGCCATGTTCGCCATGGTGGCGCGGTCCTCAACCGACAGCGAGTCGAGCCCGTGGCCGAAATACTCTACGAATTTGCCGACCACGCCCTTCTTGCGCAGCATCTCGGTCACGGTGAGAACCAGATCCGTCGCCGTGACGCCCTCCTTCAGCGCCCCGGTAAAGCGGAAGCCAACCACCTCCGGGATCACCATCGAGATGGGTTGTCCCAGCATCGCCGCCTCCGCCTCGATGCCGCCGACGCCCCAGCCGAGCACCGAGAGCGCGTTGACCATCGTGGTGTGGCTGTCCGTGCCGACGAGCGTGTCGGGAAACGCCTGCGTGACGCCACCTTCTTCCTTTGTCCACACCGTCTGCGCGAGATATTCGAGGTTCACCTGATGGCAGATGCCGGTCCCGGGCGGCACGACGCGGAAGTTCGCAAAGGCGCTCGCGCCCCAGCGCAGGAATTCGTAGCGCTCCTTGTTACGCCGATATTCGAGATCGACGTTGATTTCGAACGCGCGCGGATTGCCGTAGCTGTCCACCATTACGGAGTGGTCGATGACAAGATCCACCGGAACGAGCGGGTTGATTTTCGCCGTGTCGCCATGAAGTTTCTCCATAGCGTCTCGCATCGCCGCGAGATCGACGACCGCAGGCACGCCGGTAAAATCCTGCATCAGCACGCGGGCAGGACGGAATGCGATTTCACGCGTGGAGCTTTTCTTCAAAAGCCACTCCGCCATCGCCCGAACGTCGTCCGCCGTAACCGTGCGCCCATCCTCGAAGCGCAGGAGATTTTCAAGAAGCACTTTCAACGAATAAGGTAGCGCCGCGATGCCCGGCAGGCCGTTCGCTTCGGCGTCCGGCAGCGAGAAATACTCGTAAGCCTTGCCTTCGACTTTTAGTGTTTTGCCGGAGTGGAAGCTGTCGAGCGAACGCGGAGTCAAGGAAGCCACGGGAAAATCTCCTTACTGCGTGCGAATGCATCTTGTGAGGGGCGGCCTCACTAACATAAAGATGGGCGCGCCTGCCCGCTGATGCGAGAATTTCATTTGCGAACAATCGAGCCAATGGCCAGCCCCGGCACATCCTTTTCTCGCGCGACGGCCGTAACGGCGCTCGCCGCGGAGGGGCTCGCTTGCCAGCGAGGCGGGCATGTCATTGTGCAGCCCCTGTCGTTCGAACTGCATGCAGGCAATGCGCTCATTCTGCGCGGGCCGAACGGCGCCGGGAAAACAACCCTTCTTCGCACCATCGCCGGATTTTTGCGTCCCGCCGCCGGTCTCGTCCGGGTTCGCGGTCCAAAAGGCGATGCGACCGCCGAAGGCTTCCTTCACTTTATCGGCCACGCCAACGGCATCAAGCCGAGACTGTCCGTCATCGAAAATGTGGGCTTCTGGCGGCGCTATTACGGGGGCAGCGGCGACGCGGAAGCCGCCGAGACCGCGCTCGAAGCCTTCGACCTCCTCGATCTGGCGGACTATCGCGCCGCGCATCTCTCTCAGGGGCAGGCGCGCAAACTCGGTCTCGCGCGCCTTCTCGCCGCGCCCCGGCCCATCTGGCTTCTCGACGAACCTTCAGTCTCGCTCGACGCCGCCTCGACCAAAAAGCTGGAAGCCGCCATCGTGCGGCATCTTTCTGCGGGCGGCCTCGCCATCGTCTCGACCCATCTCGATCTGTCGCTGGGCGATGCGGCCATCCTCGAACTCGCGCGCGCGGCGGTATCTGCAGTTGTTGAAGAATAACACGTGGCATTATCCCACACCCTGCCCCTCTCCCCCGGGAGAGGGGACGATGCTGCAAGCGTGAGCGAACTCCCTCTCCCATGGGGAGAGGGTTGGGGTGAGGGGTTTCGACATTTTGCTGAACAAAGAACTTGGGTGCTAGTCCTGCAATGAACGCCTTCCTCGCCCTCATTGAACGCGACTTGCGGCTGGCTCTGCGCCAGGGCTCGGCAATCGGAACGGCGCTTGGCTTTTATCTGATCGCCGTCTCGATCATCCCGCTGGGCCTCGGCCCGGATCTCGCGCTTTTGAGCCGCATCGCGCCGGGAATCTTGTGGATTTCGTTCCTTCTGTCTGCGGTGCTTTCGGTGGACGCGCTGTTTCAGGAGGACCGCGACGATGGCTCGCTCGATGCGCTCGCCATAGGGCCACTGCCGTCCGAGCTGATCGCGGCCTCGAAAAGCCTCTCCCATTGGCTGACAACCTGTGTGCCCCTTATCATTATGACACCGCTTGCAGGACTCCTCCTCAATATTGAACTCGACGCTGTGCCTAAGCTGATGGCTTCGCTTGCCGCGGGCACCATCGGCATCAGCTTCATCGCGGGCGCCGGAGCGGCCCTGACGCTTGGGCTGAGGCGCGGAGCGCTGCTGCTGCCTCTCCTTATTCTGCCACTTTTTTCGCCGTTCCTCATTTTCGGGGTCGGCGCGATGGCGGAAGCGCCCGGCGCTTTTGTTCAAAGCATCCTGTTTCTTTCCGCGCTTTCGTTGTTTTCAATCGCTGCGATGCCATTTGCCGCTGCTCTTGCCCTTCGGCTCAGCCTGGAGTGAGCCTATATCACGCTATGAATTGGACGATAACCGATGGCCGAACTTTCTGAACCTCAATCAAGCTTCTGGCGGATCAGCACGCTCGCCAATCCGACTTTTTTCATGCGCTTGAGCGGCAAGCTTCTGCCGTGGCTCATTGCGATCACCTTAATCCTTTTCGCAGTCGGCTTGACGATGGCCTTCATGGCACCGCCAGATTACCAGCAGGGCGAAACCGTCAAGATCATGTATGTGCATGTGCCTGCGGCATGGCTTTCGATGGCCTGCTACAGCATCATCGCCCTTTCGTCGGCGGGCTACCTGATCTGGCGGCATCCTCTTGCCGACGTTTCGGCGAAAGCGGCGGCCCCGATCGGCGCGACCTTCACGCTGCTTGCGCTGGTGACCGGGTCGCTGTGGGGCAAACCGATGTGGGGCGCCTACTGGGTTTGGGATGCGCGGCTGACGTCCGTTCTGATCCTCTTCTTCCTTTACCTCGGGCTGATCGCCTTGCGGCAGGCCATCGACGAACCGGGACGCGCGGGGCGCGCCGCCGCTATCCTGGCCATCATCGGTGCAGTCAACATTCCTATCATCAAATACTCGGTGAACTGGTGGAACACGCTGCACCAACCGGCCAGCGTGATCCGCGCCGGCGGGCCGACCATCGCGCCGTCGATCCTATGGCCGCTTCTCATCATGGCGCTGGCCTTTACCATCCTATTCGTGGTGTTGCATCTGAAGGCCATGCGCGCTGAAATCTTGAGGCGACGATGCGACGCCATGATCGCGATCCATGTGCGCGGAGATGCGGCGCAGGAGCGCGCTGCGGGGGAGGCGATTTCCCATGTTTGATCTCGGGCCACATGCCGGCTTCATCTGGATTTCCTATCTTGCAGCGGCGCTCTCGATAACGGGGCTCGCGCTCTGGGTTTGGACCGACGAGCGATCGCAAAGGCGTCGGCTCGCCGACCAGGAGCGCCGCGGAATGCGGCGGAGATCGGCTTCGCAGAATCAGGACAAGCCATGAGCGAAACGACGACACCCCAAGAAACGCCCGCGCGGACCCGATCGAAGGCGGTGCTCATCCTGCCGCTTGTGTTGGTTGTTGCGCTGCTGGGCTTGATGTTTATCAGGCTTCGGTCAGGCGTCGATCCCTCAAACCTTCCCTCGGTTCTGATCGGAAAGCCCGTTCCCGAGTTCAACTTGGCGGCCATTCCCCATTTGCAGAACGAAGCAGGCGCGCCAGTGCCGGGATTTTCCTCCGAGACGTTGAAAAAAGGTAAGGTCAGCCTTTTGAACTTCTGGGCGTCGTGGTGCGCTCCCTGCCTCGCCGAGCACCAGCAACTCGTCGAACTTCAGAGGGAGGGCGTTCCTCTCTACGGGATTGACTACAAGGGCGACACGTCGGAGGCGGCGAAACGGTTTCTCTCTCGTCACGGCAATCCCTTTCTCGCCGTTGGCGCCGACGAGACGGGCATGACCGGGATCGACTTGGGCGTTACGGGCGTTCCGGAAACTTTCGTCGTCGACGGTTCCGGGCGCATCGTCATGCGTTATCAAGGGCCGCTGACGCCGGAAACCGTCGCCGAAAAAATCAAGCCCGCGATCGAAAGAGCCGAAAAGGAAGGGGCTGCTCGTTCCTAAGGACAGGCGGAAAAACAAGAGAATCGGTTCGCCCTTATCGGCGGCGCGGCGTTGTGGCTGAGGTGTGTTGGATCGGCGACGGCGGGTTCGCGCGGGCAAGCGATGCGACAGCGGTCAGCGCCCTGCCAGGGTTAAAAAAGGGCTGAGATTGGGATTGTTTTGTAAAACAGGGGGTCTCGCCTTCGGCAGGCGGGATTCTATGGGCCTATGGCGATTGGCGGGCGGTTGGCCTCGGCGTTCGTATGCTTCGCCTGGATTGCGCCGAAAGCCTCCCTGCGCACCGGGATCCGTCCAGCTAAAGCATTGAAGTAAAAAGGAAAAAACATAAAATTGCGACGCGCACGCCTGGTTAACAGGCTTGAAGCAGGCCTTCGCGGCTCGACCAACGCGCGGATGGGGAGATGAAGCTTCATTTTTTGGCGCGCGCCATTCCGCATGGAACAATGCAATGAACCCGCGAACCGGAACATCGTATCGGCCGGTGGGGAACTAAGCGGATTCCTCTGGATTAGCCAACGCATTACCGGGCGCCATCCCGTTCGCAGCGTCGCGCTGCAAACGGGGGTTGTAAAATACACAGACCTGCGTCAGGGAGCGATTCCTGCTTGCGCTTCGCAAGGCCTGGATGACGATCCGTTGACAGTCTGACGAAGGCTTTCCAGCGCTCCTAAGTTGCAAACGCCGGCGATTAACCGGGATCTGCGTCGATAAGACAAAGCCAGGATCGAAAGCGCAGTTTGACCCTTGAGCCTCGCAGAATTACGATCCCAGGCAATTGGTTCGGCTTCAGCCAAATCCACGCGAAAAGGGCTACAATATGCTCAGGTCTCTCGGTAGCATTCTCTTGATTTTGATTGGCATCCCGTTGGTCGCCGCATCGCTGCATGGCGACAGTTCGATTATTCCAACTGCGGAGCAGAGATTACATGGCCTTTATCTCGGCATCGTCCTCATTATTGTTGGCTTCGTCGCCGGCAAATACTGGGTGCTGAATTTGTACGGCAAAAAGCCGGCGCCAAAGCAAGAGCCGGCGCAGGGCGACCTGTTCGAGCCGCGGAAGCAAGCCTGATCTTCTCCGTTCAGACAGTCTCGCGGCAAGTGCTGACCCGTTTGCTGCGGGCAGTGAAGTTCCCAACGCTGGCCGCAGCTTGATCCCGTGCGCGGCGCGGCGCTCGGAGTGGCGCTGCAGGCACGGCATCGTAAAGCACACTAATCTGTCAAACCTATCGCCATGGCTGCACGAGTGCGACGTCAACCGCGTTCGCCCTCGTCTGGCGAAGGTGCGTTATTGCCCACCGGCCTCGTTACCGACCTCCATGACTGAAAACGTTCGCGCCGAAGCGATTTTGGCATCTTTGTTGCGCTTTTTCTTAATCCTCTGGGATCTCCGGCAGCGGTCGCCGGTAACCTATAAGGAACATAAGAGCGCCCGCCGCTCCGAACAGGATCGAGACAGGAAGCACCAGCATAGGCTCCAGGATGTCGTTCCACAGAAGGGGCGCGTGACTTAAGAAGAAGCTTTCCATCGTCTCGCGAGCCTGGGGGATGTTCTTCAGGTGCGTCGCGAGAGAGGTGAAAAGAAGCCCTTCTCCGGGGCTCGCCACGGTGCGGACGCCATCATAGGCCAAAGCCGCAAAAGCTGCAAAAAGCAGCGTTTTTCCTAAGAGCCGTAGAAATAACATCTTTCTCTTCCCGCCATCGCGATAACCCTATAACGCCAAACCGGCAAGTCCGTGTAACTTGATGTCTGGAAATTTTCCTCCGATGCCGTCAGGGCGAGGAGGATGTGGACGCTTCAGTTCCCCACGCGTGGGGAACTGAAGCGAATTGCGCATCGGTGTTCCAACCGCCAAGAAGGAACCACCGGTGACCAGCAAAGATACGACGATGGCCGCAGTCCTGGAACAGCTTACGGCGGAAGGTCCACAAGCCATGGCGCAGGTCATGACCACGCTCATGAACCTCGCCATGCGTCTCGAACGTGAGCAATACCTCGGCGCGAGCCATTATGAGCGCAGTTCCGGCCGGCGCGGCTACGCCAACGGCGTAAAGCCCAAGAAGGTCGATACGGCGGCGGGCACGCTGACCCTGGATGTGCCCAAGACGGCGGGCGTCCCCGAACCGTTCTTCCCGCAAAGCCTCGAACGCGGGCGCCGCTCCTGCCGCGCGGTGATGCTCGCCGCCGCCGAAATGTATGTGAAGGGCGTCTCGACGCGAGCCGTCGAAAAGGTGTTAGCCGAGTTCGGCATCGAGGGCCTGTCCTCGACCCAGGTCAGCCGGGCCGCGGCCATGCTCGACGAAGAACTCGAAGCCTGGCGGAGCCGTCCTCTCGGCCGCTTCCGCTATCTCTTTCTCGATGCGCGCTATGAGAAGACCCGCGAACAGGGCGTCGCGGACGATTGCGCCGTGCTCACCGCCATCGGCATCGAACCCTCTGGCAAGCGCCGTATCCTGGGCGTCTACGTCGCCTTCTCCGAGGCCGAAGCGCACTGGCGAGCCTTCCTTAGAAAACCTCGTGGCGCGCGGCCTGCAAGGCGTCGAATTCATTACCTCGGACGACCACCCCGGCCTCAAGGCGGCTCGCCAGGCCGTGCTGCCCGGCGCACGCTGGCGGCGTTGCCAGTTCCACCTCGCCCAGAACGCCATCCACCACGCCCCCAATCAGACTATCCGCAAGGTCATCGGCGAGGAACTGCGCGCCGTCTGGGACGCTCCAAATCTAGGAAGCGCTCAGGAGGAGCTTAAGCGCCTCGTGGCCAAATACCGAAGCCCCGCCTCCAAGCTCGCGGAATGGCTCGAAAATAACGTCCCCGAAGGCTTCGCCGTCTTCAAACTGCCGAGAGATATCGCGCGCCAATCTGGATGAGGAGAGCGGCAATCAAGGTGAGGATGAGCGGATCGCCGAGCGTCTCGATGATCGCCGCTGGCGCTGTGACTCGCAAGGCTTTTTGCTTTGCGGAGTGACGTGGAGCGTCACTCCGCCGTTGTTTTGATTGTCGCGCGGCCAGCCGGACGGCCCTTGCCGCGTTTGCGCTCGAGCGCTTCGTTGTGCCGGTAGCTTCTGACGTTCATCTCGAGGATGGTCGCGTGGTGGACGAGGCGATCGACGGCCGCGATCGTCATGGCCTGGTCGGGGAAGACCTTGCCCCATTCGCCGAACGGCTGATTGGCCGTGATCAGCATGGAGCGGCGCTCGTAGCGCGAGCCGATCAACTCGAACCACACGCTGGTCTCGGCCTGGTCCTTGCTGACATAGGCGATGTCATCGAGGATCAGCAGATGATACTTGTCGAGCTTGGCGATGGCGCTTTCCAGCGCACGTTCGCGGCGCGCCACCTGGAGCCGCTGAACGAGATCGGTGGTGCGCAGGTACAGCACGCGCCAGCCGTTTTCGATGAGCGCCAGGCCTATGGCCGCAGCCAGATGGCTTTTGCCGACGCCGGGCGGGCCGAACAGGAGGATGTTGGCGCCTTGCTGGATCCAGCCATCGCCGGAGCCAAGCGCCATGATCTGAGCCTTACTGATCATGGGCACGGCGGTGAAGTCGAAAGCGTCGAGCGTCTTGCCAGCAGGCAAGCGTGCCTCGGCAAGATGGCGTTCGATACGCCGCCGTCCGCGATCGGCTATCTCCAGTTCAGTGAGCGCGGCCAGGAAGCGGGCTGCGGGCCAGCCTTCCTTGTCCGCTTCTTCCGCGAGCTTGGACCACATCTGCTTGATGGCGGGCAAGCGTAGTTCGGTCAGGAGAAGCTCGACGCGTGCGGAGTCGATGGCGGAGGTCTTCGTCATGCCGCTGCCTCCAAAACGCACGGTTGAGCGACAACGGCCAACTCGTCATAAGCCGAGAGCGGCGCCAGTTCGACGGTAACCTCCGGGATGACCGCCGCATCAGGCTTGAAGCGGTCCCACAACTGGGCGGGATCGGGCAGTTCTCCAGCATTTAAAGCGGCCTCGATCGCTTCCGCGAGTTCAGCCTCGCAAGCTCGCTCATGCGCCAGCGCCAGGAGTTCGACGGTGGCGCGGCATGCGTGCTTCTCGCCCTCCTTGGCCAGCAACGCCTCAAAGGCGCGGGCGTAAGCCCTGCGTGGGAAGAGCCGTTCACGATAAACGAGATTGAGAAGCGCCATCGGTTTCTTGCGCAAAGCATGAATGACGTGGCGGTAGTCGACGACATGGGCGCGCTTATTGCTCGCCTGCGGCGGCTGGCCCCGGCGTAAGCTTAGAATGGGCGCGCCGCCAAGGAAGCATTCCAGGCGCTCATCGTAAATCCTGACGCGCAGACGATGCCCGATGAGGCGCGAGGGAACCGTATAGAAGACGCGCCGCAACACGAAGCCGCCGCTTGACGTGACCACCACGGAGGCTTCCTCGTAATCGGTGCTCCGCCGCTCTGGCAGCTTTTTCAAGGCGGCCCGTTCCGCTTCGATAAGCTTGCGATTGCGCGCATTGCGGCGGCCGGTAACCTCGTCGATGAAGCCGCGGTACGCCGCCAGATCGGGGAAGTCGCGGGAGCCGCGCAAAAGCAGCGCGTCCTCGATCGCCTTCTTCAAATGCCCATGGGCGCTTTCGATGGAGCCATTCTCATGGGCGACGCCCGGATTGTTGCGCGTCGGCTCCATACCGTAATGCGCAACCAGCTCATCATAGCGGCGCGTCAGGTCCTCCTGTTCGTCGCGGGAAAGATTGCGAAAGGCAGCGGAGAGACTATCGGTGCGGTGGTAATGAGGCGCGCCGCCGAGCGCCCAAAGCGCATTTTGCAGCCCCTCGGCAAGCGCGACAAAGCTCTCGCCACCAAGAATGACGTGGGCATGTTCGAAACCGGAGCAGGCCAGGCGGAAATGATAGAGCCGATGGTTGAGCGGCACGCCAGCGATCAAGACGCCAAGGCCGGACAGATCGGTGAAATCTGAAAGCCCAAGTCGGCCCGGCGTATGCGTCTGTGGAAAGACCACATCCCGCTCCGGACCGTGCTGCGCCCGCCAATTGCGGATACGCCGCTCCAGGGTTCGGCGCACGCCAGGGGCGATCTCCGGGTGGCGACGCCGGATCTCTTCGTAGACGGCGATCGCGCGCAAATCCGGCGCGGCCTCGATCATCGGCACGATCTCTTGCTCCCAAACGCCCTCAAGCGGATCGGGCCGACGGCGCCCTCGGGGCGCCTTCTTCTGCGATGGCAGCCGTGGATCGCACGCGATCCGATAGCCGGTCGCGGTGCTGAAACCGGCCTTGGCGGCGGCCACAGCCGTGGTGTGTGTCTGGCGAAAACTCATAAACAGCCTCATCTGGTGGTCGTTGATGTGGAGGCCGGGCAAGCGTCGATTCCTCTTTGCTCTGAAGAATCATATGCTTGTCCAGCCTGCTCGTGACCGCCAGATGCCGTTCCACCCTAGTGAAACGAGCGCCGCCGCTAACGCCGCGCCTTCGGTCGGGCTACGCCCTCCCTCCGTCACGTCGCCAGCGGCATTCTCATCCTGATTGACGTTGCCTTCTCACGGTGATTGTCGCGCGACAGAGAGACCAGCGGCGGCGCATGCGAACGTCCAACCCCATCGAGCGCTCGATCCAACAGGAGCTAAAACGCAGGACCAGAAAAATACGCGTCTTCCCAAACGAGGCTTCTCTCCACCGCTTGGTCTCCGCCATCTTGGTCGAGATCGACGAGCAATGGGCCGCCTCGCAAACACCCTATGTCAACTTCAACAACACCAATGCCGATTGACCGTCCACAGACAAATGTCCAGACATCAGGTTGCGTTATCAAACGGCAAGCGTTCGGCTCATATCGCCAATAGAGCTTGCACCATTACGCGAATATTTGCGCCCCATCCTCGGAACAGCCGCAGGCGAAAACATCGAGGCTAATAGCGCAAATCCACGGCGCCAGACCTCCTGAGCCTTATTCCACTACTTTTATCCAAGCGGCCGTCTACAGGTCGCCACACTGTTCACAAAAAAGAAATAGACCTGATCCTATATCGACAGGTTGCCGCCTGTGGGTGGCCAGACCGGAGCGGAGGCTTGAACAAATCAGATCGAAATGCCGCTCGGCGCACCCTTCAAGCTCGCAATCGTCGTTTTATCCGGCGTTCCGGGCAGAAACTCAAGCGCGCGATTGCAATCCTGGCGACGGTTATCGCGCTCGGCTCCCTCCTTCTTTTGGGGGCGGTCGTGATCGAGCAGAGAGAGGCTTCCGAAGAGCGCGCTTGGAACGACGTCGATAATCTGGCGGGCGCCTTTCAGGAACAGGTTGGACGCGTGCTCGACTCTGTGCGCGGCGCAATCGCCCTGCTTAAGCCTCAGCTCATAGCCCAAGGATCGGACTTCAATCTCGTCGACTGGACGCAACATATTCCGGAATTCGCGACGTCGACCGCCCAGATCGCCTATGTCGGGCCGGATGGAAAACTGCTGGCCACATCTCTCTCGCGCAGCAATTCGCAGCCTGTCGATCTGTCGGACCGCGAGCACATCCGCGTTCACCTGACCGGTGAGCAAAAGGGCCTCTTTATCGGCAAGCCCGTCATCGGACGCGTCTCTGGACAGCCCACAATTCAGGTCACCGACAAAATCGAAGGCGCGGACGGAAAGCTGGCCGGAATCATCGTCTTTTCGCTGTCGCCGGAATTTCTGACCACGCTTCATCGGGTTGTGAACCTCGGCGAGACAGGCTCCATGATCCTCATGGGAGAGGATGGGGTGATTCGAGCTTCGTATGGGTCCTGGCAGAAATCGGATCTTGAATTCATCGGGAAGAGGGTTCCCGGGATGCAAGCCATCATCGAGGCCCGAACCGCATCCGAGGGTCAGTATCGCGGCGACAATCCGCTAAACGGAAGGCGCGCCTTCCTGCATTGGCAGAGAGTGAAAGATTATCCGCTCTTTGTCGCCGTCAGCTTCGGAGACTCCGAGGTCTTCGCCGCCGCCGATCAAAGCGCGGCGATGCTTGCCGTGCTTGGAGGGGGCTTTCTCATCCTGACGATGACGACGACGGCGATCCTCTATCGGGAAATCACCCGGCGCGTGCATCGTGAGATCGCGCTTTTCGACGAGAGCCGAAAGCTCGTCCTCGTCAATGAAAACTTGCAGCGCCGCCACCGGCAATTGCTCGCGACAAGCGAAGAGCTGGACTCGGAGCGGACGCGCCTGGAACTGGTCAACAAGGAGCTTAACGCGGCCAAGGAGCAGGCCGATCGGGCGAACCAGGCCAAGACCTCGCTGCTGATGAACATGAGCCATGAGTTCAGGACGCCGATGCACGCAATCCTGAACTACACGAAAATGAGTCTCAAGAAAATCGCCGCTGACGACGAGAAGCTGAAGAAATACCTCACCAATATCCAGAACTCGGGGGCCCGGCTGCTCGGATTGCTGAATGCGCTTCTGGATCTGGCGAAACTGGAGTCAGGAAAGCTTGAGTTGAAGCCATCCAAGGGGGATCTGCTCCAAATCATCCAGCAATCCCAGGCTGAACTCGGTTCTCTCCTTGAGGCGAAGCAACTTCAGCTCGCGGTCGATTGCCAAAGTAAAGATCCCCAGGCTGTCTTCGATAGGGAACGATTGATACAGGTTTTTATCAATCTTTTCTCCAACGCGATCAAATTTTCCCCGCCTGAGAGCACGATCAAGGCTGCAATTGCGGATACGAACTTGCCCGAACGCGGCCCGGCGCTCCATTGCACTGTTTCGGATAGAGGCTTGGGCATCCCGGAGGCGGAGCTGGGGACGATCTTCGATAAGTTCATACAAAGCAGCAAGACGAACACAGGCGCGGGCGGCTCTGGCCTGGGCCTCGCAATATGCCGGGAAATCATTCACCTCCACGGCGGCGTCATCTGGGCGGCGGCGCCTCCTTCAGGGGGAGCGGCGATCCATTTCATCATCCCGAGACAGCCCGCGAGCGAAGATGCCGACAAGCTTCTCGTCGCGACGGCCTGAGGCTAAGGCGCCTGCGCACTCAGCGGGGTATCCTGCCCCGCTGAGCGCGCCAACTTCCGGCCCGGCGATGCGAGATAATTTCATTTTTCTGTAAATTATGCAATTAGAGGTTGCAAATTCTTCTCGGATTCTCATTAGCATGAGCGCAGGAATAGCCGCATGTCTCGCAGAGTCCGCGACGATGAAAATACCGAAGAAAATCCTGTCCGTAGACGATGACCCGCTCAACAGGGATATCCTCACCGAATACCTGACGGAAGGCGGTTACGAGGTCATCGAAGCGGACGACGGGGATACGGCGCTCGAACTGCTCAACACGGTAAGCGGCATCGACGCCATTGTTCTCGACCGCATGATGCCACGCCTCGACGGCATGGAGGTTCTGAAAGCAGTGAAGGCGGATGCGCGCTTCGCCGACATTCCCGTTATCATGCAGTCAGCGGCGAGCGCGCGCGACCAGATCCTGCAAGGGATCAAGGCCGGCGTCTATTACTACCTCACCAAGCCTTACGAAGACCAGATGCTTCTGGCCATCGTGGGAGCGGCGCTGCAAGATGTGGCGTCGAAGAAAAAACTTCGCGAGGAGGTCAGCCAGCACAGACGCGTAATGGGCCTCATGGAGAATTCGCGTTTCCGTTTCCGCACGATGGAGGAGGCGAAGAACATCGCATTCCTGATCGCCAACTGCTTTCCGGACCCCGAGAGCGTCGTCTATGGCCTCAACGAGATGCTGATCAATGCGGTCGAGCACGGCAATCTTGGCATCACCTATGATGAGAAGAAGCAGCTCATTTTTGAAGGACGTCTCTACGAGGAGATCGACCGGAGGCTGGCGCTGCCCAGCAACAAGGACAAGTGGGCTTATCTCAGTTTCGAGACGGCCGAAGATGCGCTTCGCGTCGTCATCAAGGATCAGGGCGCGGGGTTCGACTGGCGGCAGTATATGGACATCAGTCCCGATCGCGCCACCGATCCCAATGGCCGAGGCATCGCTACATCGCGGCTGCTGTCGTTCAACGCGGTCGAGTATCGCGGCTGCGGGAATGAAGTCGCCTGCTCCGCGTCGCTTAAGCGCCGTGGAGATGAGTACGCCGCACTGAAGTCCTGAGCGTTCGCTGCCGACGCTGGCGGGACTTCGCGGATAAGGCATGCTCGTTAATTAAGCAGATTCCTTTGTGGCCAAACGCGCGGGATCGATGGCGCCATCGCGCCCGGCCGGGCCGAGCGGGCTGCAGACGGCGCGGCCGAAGCATCCGCGGCTGCCTCGCCGGCCGGCGCCAGCCCGGCGGCTGCCCCGCCGTGGGCCGTCTGGAACAGCGATGGGTGGTAAGGGCCGCTTGCCATTCTTCGTGCGCGCATCGGGAAAGCCTCCCGGATCGAATTGGCGCAGTTTTTCCGCTCCGGACGATAGCCCATATAGCGTGAAACGGCCGCCTTGGTTATGTGTCCTTTCAAGGTGGGGGCACACATGCCGCCCGCCTTCCGCAGATCCATTGAGAAAGCGCTGAATTGATACCCGCCCGGAAGCTCATTCCGTTGATCGTCGCTTGCGGCCTGTTCATGGAGAACCTGGACGCCACGGTGCTCTCCACCTCGTTGCCGGCCATCGCCGCGAGCCTCAATGAAGACCCGATTTCGCTGAAGCTGGCGCTGACAAGCTACCTTCTGAGCCTCGCTGTCTTCATTCCGATCAGCGGCTGGGTCGCCGATAAATACGGCGCGCGCACCGTGTTCATGGCGGCGATTGTGGTGTTCACGGCGGGCTCGATGCTCTGCGGGCAGTCGAACAGTCTCCGGGCGTTCGTGCTCTTCCGCATGGTTCAGGGCCTTGGCGGCGCGATGATGGTGCCGGTGGGGCGCCTCGTGATCCTTCGCAGCGTGCCGAAAGCGGAGTTGATCTCGGCGCTCGCTTGGCTCACCATTCCGGCGCTGCTCGGCCCGGTGATCGGCCCGCCGCTCGGCGGGTTCATCACCAGCTATATAAACTGGCGCTGGATTTTCTATGTGAACGCGCCCATCGGCGCGCTCGGCCTTTTACTCACCTGGAAGTTCATCACCAATGTCATGGAGAAGGACGCGCCGCCGCTCGACAGGGCGGGCTTCGCGCTGTCCGGGCTTGGGCTTTCGGCTTTCGTGTTCGGGCTTGCGGTGCTGGGCGAGAACACAGGCTCGCTCGCGCTCGGCTTCCTGTTGACTGCGGCGGGTCTTGCCATATGCGGCGTTTACGTCTGGCATGCTCGGCGCGTCGAAAACCCGGTCATCGATTTGCGGCTGCTTCGCATTCCGACCTTCCGGGCGGGTGTGCTCGGCGCGTCGCTTTTCCGCATCGGCGTCGGCGCCGTGCCCTTCCTTCTGCCGCTGATGCTTCAGTTGAGCTTCGGCCTGTCGCCATTCGAATCCGGCTCGATCACATTCGCTGCGGCGGCGGGATCGATGCTGATGAAAGCGACCGCGGCCCCGATCATCAGGCGGTTCGGCTTCCGCAACGTCCTCATTGTCAACGCGGTCATCAGTTCCGGCTTTCTCGCGGCCACGGGCTTTTTCACCGCCGGGACGCCGCACGCCGTCATCATCGCCACGCTTCTGGCGGGCGGCTTCTTCCGTTCGCTTGAGTTCACATCCATCAACGCGCTGGCCTATGCGGACATCGAGCAGCCCGATATGAGCCGCGCCACAAGCTTCGCGAGCGTCGCGCAGCAGGTTTCGCTCTCGCTGGGGGTGGCTCTCGGCGCTCTGATCCTACAGGGCGCGCGCGGTTTTCGCGGTGAAACCGCGATCACGCAATCCGACTTCGTGTTGGCCTTCTGGATCGTGTCGGCGATCAGCGCGCTTTCCGTCATCTCGTTTCTGCGTCTTCCCGCCGGAGCGGGAGAGCAGATGGCGCGCGCGCCATCCGGCTCCGCCGCCGTCACCGCACCGGCAAGCGGCGCAAACCCACACGCTGAGGCGACTGTGCCTTGATCTTCAAGGGTGGAGCCAGCGAAAGGCCCGCTCCAGGTAGGCGCGGCCATTCTCGCTTTGCCAGACGCCGTGGGCCATGACGACGCGGCGCGGGTTCCAGGCTAGCATTTTCCGGACCGCCGCGCGCGCAAGCCGCCTGTCGAAGGTGGTAAGCCTCAGTTCAAGCGGGCCATAGCCTTTGCCTTCGGTCATGCCGGCCCACAGGGCGAGAAAACGCATCCAGGGCCAGTGATCGCGCAAGAAGGCGCTCGAGAAGTTCTGCGACATGTCGGCAATGATGGCCGTCGCCGATGGCTTGTGAAAAAACTCGACCTCTTGGAGGAATGGCGATCCGCGAAACCATGCCTGATCGATGGTCGCGGCCCATTCCGGAGGGGGCTCGTCGTCAAGAGCGGCTTGAAAGGCGAGTCCGCGCATCTTTTCGATCGTGGATCGAGGTCCCCACAGCCGCGCCTCCGGGAAAGCGGTTTTCCAATCCTTCAGATAAAGATGATGAAGCTTGTTCGGGCTGACGAGATGAGCAACTGCGCCCAGCCTCTCGACCTCGCGGCGCAACTCCGGCCTCAGCGCAATCGGAGACCAGATCCATAGCGCATCACAGGGTAGTCTGACGATGACGGAGCGCGTCGGGTAGGGGAAACCGTAGAAGCTTACGGTCTCGCCTTCCGCAATCCAGATGTCGTCGTCGATCGCCTGAAGCTCCATCCCCCCTAAACAAACGTCCGGCGTTTTCGTTACGAGAAAATGGAGTAGCGCGTCGCTTGAATGTCTCAATCACCCGCCGCTGGCCAGCGCAACTTCACCTCCATCGAGTTCTTGAATGGGGGGCTAACTTGTCTCCGGCCGCACCAGGGTGCAATCCTTTTGCTGTTTCGCGTGCCTCTTGCGCCGTTGTGTTCGGAGCCCGCGATCGCCCTGCTTGGCCGCCGGCTCTATCTGTGACTTAAATCACAGACAGATTAATCTGTCGGACCTATCAGCGATAAGGGTGGTCTGTGCCAGAGGCGCAGCAATGCTCATGACATTCCCGGCCGCAGGAAAAGCTGAAATAGATAACAAGACAGCTTGCCAGCTGTGTACTATAAAGAGGAAGATCAATCCCCCAATGAAAACACGAGTTATGGTCTATTCTTTGCTGCTGCCAGCCATATCTGCAAACCCACTGGCGCCAGTGTTGGCTGCCGATATCGAACATGGCAAGGCTTTGCTTGAACAGCACTGCACAAGGTGTCATGACACGCGCGTATTTACACGCCCGGACCACCGGATACACACCCTGGAGGCGCTCAAGGGGCAGGTGGAGCGCTGCGAGGCCAACGCGCACGTGCATTGGCCGCAGTCAGACTTCGATGACGTGGTCGCCTATCTCAACGCCGCCTTCTACAAATTTGGCGACGCCGCGGACGGCGCGCAGAAATGACCACGGCACGAGCAACGGGGCTCCTCCTGCGTGGTCAGCGGCGCTCTCACCGAAAAACGATGTCGCCCATAGCCTCACGGTGAGCGCGCCGAACCACGACAAGCTCATGGCTTCAATGTGAGCCTGTCGAATTGCGACAAGCAATAGTTGCCAGTACGCCTTATCCGCGAGAAATCCCGTGCGAGCTTGCGGCAAATGGGGCGAGATTTGCCGCGGGGCGCACAAGTACAGCCGGAGGTGTTTGGGCCGCCGTTCCGACAGATGCTCTCGCAAACGCGATCGCCACCGTGGGCTTCGGCGTCACCTGGAACGGAGCGAATTTGCCGCGTGTTCAAAATCTGCCGGCAGTGCGGCGGCGCTTTCGTCTCAGTGGTCCCATGACGCTCATAACCGATTTCAAGCGATTTTTCGAAAACTCAAGTGCGGACGCGGCTGAAAGAGTTGCGGACGTGACGCCGCCCACCCCCGAACCCGCAACCCAAGCAGCGCCGCCATCGCAGTCTCCACCCGAGACGGCCGCTACCGTCGCCGCGCTTCTCCGCCTGCTGCAGGTGACGACCGGCATCCTCATCCTCCTTGTCCTCTACACGATCTACGTATCGGCGCCGGTGTTGATTCCGCTCACGATCGCCGTGCTGATCACGATGCTCCTTTCGCCTTTCATGAGCGGCTTCGACAGGCTGAATATGCCGCGTCCTCTCAGCGCTGCGATTCTGATGGCGGTTGTGATCGCGGGGCTCGGCGCCGGCGCCTATGCTCTATCCAGCCCCGCTCGCGAGTGGCTGCAGCGACTGCCCCAAAGCGGCGCCAAGATCGACGCGATGCTGCGGTCCGTCAAGGAGCCCTTTGCGCAAATCCAGCAGGCGACGGAGGAGATCGCCTCGACCGCGATTGCGAGCAAGACCAATACGCCGGCGCGCGTGCAGGTCACCACGCCGGGTTTGACTGAACGCATCGTCGGCGGGGGCGCGCAATTCGCGGCGGGGACTTCGGTGGTCTTCGTACTCGTTTTTTTCCTGCTTTCGGCGGGGGACACGTTTCTGCGCAAGCTCGTTTCCGTAGTTCCCACTTTCAGAGACAAGAAGCGGACCGTCGACATTATCAGGAGCATCGAAAGCGATATCTCGTTCTATCTTGTCATGATGCTATTCATCAATGCTGGCCTCGGCCTCGGCGTCGCCGCGATCACAGCGCTTCTCGGCATTCCCGATCCGTTCCTTTGGGGAGCGCTGACGCTGATCCTCAGCTTCGCCCCCTATATTGGCGAGCTGGCTGTTTCCGTGACGTTGTTTGTCATATCGATGGTGACATTCGACACGCTGGGCAAAGCTTTGATTGCGCCGGCCGCATACCTCCTCTTGATGAGTTCGGTTCATGTGGTCGTGCCGTTCATCGTAAGAAGGAGGCTTCTGCTCAACCCCGTCGCAATTTTCATCGCCATTTTATTTTTCGGCTGGATCTGGGGCATTCCGGGCGCCCTGCTCGCTGTTCCGCTGCTTGCGAGCTTCAAAACGATCTGCGAGCGCGTCGATAAACTCAACCCGATCTCTGCGTTCCTGACGCCCTGACCCGCGAGCGTAGGATGGCGGCTATCCTCTAGGCGAGCCATGCGCGTTGTGATGGCCGGGCTTTGACCCGGCCATCCATCCAGCAAGAAAAGCACTTTTTTCAACGTGTTGCTGGATGGCCGCCCGGCCATGGCAAAGGACAAGGGGGGCAGGGCTTCCCGCGGGGCGCGTCCTCGCGCTAATCTTCCAAGCTCAAGCTAGGCGGCAACGCGTCCGAACTCGCCAGCTTTTCGACGGTGGGAGAATTGAGATCGAGGTTGACGCGGTAGACCGTCTCATCGTCCTGATTGTGGTGAACGGTGAAGCCCAGCTCCCGGCACATTTTCAGCATGCCGGTGTTCTCGCAAAGGACGCTGCCGTAAATAGTCTTTAGCCCTTCGCTCTTGGCGTAGGTGATGAGGCGCCTCATAAGCACCCAGCCAAGTCCGCGCCCTTTCAGATCGGAACGGATGAGCACGGCGTATTCGGCCTTTTCATAATCGGGGTCCGCGAAGAAGCGGACGATGCCGAGCGCTTCCTGGTCGCCGGCGCCATCCGGGCGAAGCGCGATGAAGGCCATCTCTCGCGCGTAGTCGATCTGCGTCATGCGCGCCAGGAACTCGTGCGAGAATTCCTTGACCAGCATGAACATGCGCAGACGGATGTCCTCCGGGTCCATGAGATGCATGAACTTCGCGTAGAACCGCTCGTCCTCCGGCCGGATTGGGCGGACGAAAACCTCGGCGCCGTCCGCAAGCGTGTAGGTCTTTTCCCATTGGGTCGGATAGGGCCTGATGGCGCAAGGGACCGGCGGATGGATGGCGGGGTCTTCCACCTTGATGCGCGCATCGAGCGCGATCATGCCCTTGTCGTCGATGAGAAGGGGATTGATGTCGAGTTCGCGAATGGCGGGGTGCTGCACGGCGAGCGAAGAGAGCCTCACAAGGCAAAGAGCGAGCCCGTGCAGGTCGACAGGCGGGTGATCCCGGTAGCCTCTCAAGAGTTTGTAGATCCGCGTCGATTGGATGAGGTCGGTCGCGAGCTTGAGATCGAGAGGCGTGAGCGACATGGCGCTGTCGCCGATCGCCTCCACGCCGGTCCCGCCAGCGCCGAACACGATGACCGGCCCAAAGGTCGGGTCGGTCGAGATGCCAAGGATCAGCTCGAAAGCGTCCTTGCGATGGATCATCGGCTGGACGGTGACGCCCTCGATGAGCGCGTCGGGGCGGGCGGCTTTGATCTCGCTCAGCATCCGCCGGGCGGCTTTCTCCACCTCCTCGGGCGATGTGATGTCGAGGCGGACGCCGCCGATATCGGATTTATGGCTCAGCTGTGGCGAGAGGATTTTGACCACGACCGAGGCGTGGTCGCGAAACAGCTCCGAGGCGGCCCGGGCCGCTTCTTCCGGCGTTGCGGCCACTTTGGTCGGCACGGTCGGGATGCTATAGGCGCTCAGCACCGCTTTCGCCTCCGGCTCTGTCATCATGGCGCGGCCCTGTGAAAGGGTGTGGGCGATGGCGGCTTCGACGGCGGCGGAGTTGAAAAGGCTCTCTGGCGTGACGGGCGGCGTCTGCATCAATTCGGTTTGCGCCCAGGCGTAGCGGGCGAGCTGCATGATGCCCTCGATCGCTTTCGTCGGGGTTTCGAAGTCGGGGATGCTGGCCTTCGCGAAAAGCGGCCGCACTTGCTCCACGGCGCTTTGCGCGAGCCATGTCGCGACCACAGGCTTCTTGCGGCCGAGGCGGCGCTGTTTCTCGACGGCTTCGATTGTCGCTTTGGCGGCATCGACGGAGGACGCGAGCGCCGTCGGGCAGTTGATGACGAGCACGACATCGGTATTCGCATCGCGCATGACGGCTTCCATGACCGCCGCGTAACGGTCCGGCCCCGCGTCGCCGATGATGTCGATGGGGTTGCCATGCGACCATGTCGGGGGAAGCGCCTTGTCGAGGGACTCGATCGTCTCCGGCTCCAACTCGGCGAGCGTGCCCAACAGATCGGCGACCGTGTCGGCGGCGACGACGCCCGCGCCGCCTCCGTTCGTCACAATGGCGATGCGGCTTCCGGGAATGTTGCGAATGCGCGCGAGCACTTCGCCTGCATCGAACATCTCATCAAGATCGACGACGCGAAGGATGCCGGCCCGGCGCAGCGCAGCGGTGTAGACCGCATCGGAACCGGCAAGCGCGCCCGTATGCGAGGCTGCGGCCTTAGCCCCTTCGGGGTGCCGGCCGGCCTTGATCGCGATCACGGGCTTGGCGCGTGAGCAGCGTCGCGCCGCGGACATAAACTTGGCCGCGTCCTTGACGGACTCGATATAAAGGAACACGGCCCGGTTTGTGACATCGCCCGCGAGATAGTCGAGCATGTCGCCCAGATCGACATCGGCGCAATCGCCGATCGAGACCACATGGCTGAAGCCGACCCCTTCGACGGCGGCCCAGTCGAGCATCGCAAGCATGATGGCGCCCGATTGCGACACGAGCGCGATATCGCCGGGCTTCCCCAGAGTGTGGGCGAAGCTTGCGTCGAGCTTCAGGCTCGGGATCTGGATGCCCATGCAGTTCGGCCCGATGATGCGCAGGAGATAAGGCTTCGCCGCAGCCAGCATGCGCTTGGACAGTTCGCCCGTGACGCCGGCGGTGATGATGACGGCCGCCTTGCAGCCTTTGCGGCCGAGTTCATCGATGATCCCGGGAATCGTGTTCGGGAGCGTGGCGATGATGGCGAGGCCCGGTACGAAGGGGAGCGCCGCGATGCTGCGATGGCAGGGCCTGCCCAGAATACTATCGCGGTGGGGATTGACAAAACCGACTTCGCCCGCAAAGCCGCCGCGCAGAATGTTCTCGGCGACGTGCAATCCGATGGATTCCGGGCGCTCGCTCGCTCCCACAAGAACGACGCTTCGGGGCTGAAACAGAAGATCGAGGTTTCGGATGGTCATGCTGCGCTCCGCCGGCCGCGATTTTGGGATGCGGCGTTTCGGCGCTGATAGACCCCAGCGCCTCGCCCGATGTCACCGCTAGCGTATGCTTTGACCGAGGTCAAATAACCAATGCCGTCAGATGGCGGATCAGGTTGCGAAACCGCCAGGCGTCTACAGCTGCACGTGGTTCACGACCCAGGCGCCGGCGGCGGCGGCGAGACCCGCGAACAGGATGGGCGGTAAGGTTTTCGCAAACACCCTAAAGAGTGTCACGAAGGCGGAGAAGGCCTTCGATCCGGCGACGTAAAGTTCGCGAGTGGCGCGAAACAGGAAATAGCCGACGACGCCTACGATCGCGATCAGCAACAGAACCTTGGAGCCAGGCAGATCGCCGAGGTGGCCCCACGGGATGGCGAGCACCTGTGCAAGCCACCACTGAAAAGCGTCGCGTACGTAACTGAATGCGGCGGCAAATGCAGTGGACAGCAGTTGCAGCAAACTATTGAGAGGTTGCATAGCTTGACCTTCTTGCGCTCAAGGCCCCTTGTTTCCTGTCTTACCGTGAAAAACATGCCGCGAGCTTGCGGCGCGCTAAAAGCCCCGTTCGCGATTTGGAAGAAAGCGCGCTTCTTCAGCGGCTTCGTTCTGTCTTTTGGAGGGGTGCGCCCGGAACCTGTCCGTGTCCCTGAGGTTCATCCTGTTACAAGCGAAGAGGAAAACCCCAGCATAGATAGCGGAAGTGCCTAGACAGAGTGCGCGAATATCGCTTCACAACCAGCAGGCAAAGGCGTTACCATTAAAGAATGCCAAAACGACATTCAAATATTGGCTTTTTGAAAACCGATGGTTACCTGGACGGCCAGCTGCTCGTGGCCATGCCGTCAATGACAGATTCGCGCTTCCACCGTGCCGTCATCTATATGTGCGCTCACACGGCGGAAGGCGCCATGGGGCTGATTATCAATCACCGCGCTCCCAATATCACCCTGCCGAAGCTCCTGGAGCAGCTCGAAATATTGCCGGAGGGAGCCCGGCCTTCGGCGATCCGCGTGAGTTCCATGGCCGTTCATATGGGCGGCCCGGTCGAAACGAGCCGGGGTTTTGTCCTGCACAGCTCTGACTATTTCGCGTCCGACAGCACGCTCTCCATCAATGACGGCGTTTGCCTGACAGCCACTGTCGACATTCTTAAGGCTATCGCGAAAGGGAGCGGCCCGAACAAGGCCATCCTCGCGCTTGGCTATGCCGGTTGGGCGCCCGGCCAACTCGAGCACGAAATCCAGGCGAATGGCTGGCTCAATTGTCCTGCCGATACCGACATTGTTTTCAATAAGGACCTTGAAAGCAAGTATGGGCGCGCCCTGGACAGGCTAGGCATCGATCCCTCCCATCTTGTCGGCGTCGCCGGCAGGGCATAAGCAAAGCCCTTCGAACGCGCTAACAGGTTAACCTCGCGCATCATCCCGGTTTCCAACAATCCTCCTCACCCTGTTTCCCGCGCAACCTCGCACAAATTCGCTCCTCTCACGGGAGAGGGTAGCCGCGAAGCGGCGGGATGAGAGGGTTTCGGGCCATCTGCCTTGTGGTCACCCCCCAGAAAGCACGCCATGTCTTTGGAAAACGAAGCTTTTTCGTGGACGATACAGCGCTCAAGCGAGGCATCTGGAATCCGCCGGCTGACTGAGCGAAATCGTGCAGGCGCCGCTATTTTTCGCGGCGGCCCAAGGGAAACGCCGGTCTTGACGTTTGCGGGGTTGAGACCGGCCGGTAGCCTTGCCCCGGCGCAGGCGGGCCTTGCATTTCACGCGCAGACGCCGAAGTCGCCACGGCGGCTGCTTTCGAGCCTCGAACAGCCTCGCTCGCCTTCGAGCGAGGCCTCACGCTTCTGTCTGCATCAGCGGCGGAAGCTGACGCTTTTTCCCGCTCTCTCTCCTCGCGCTCCCTTTCCTTTTCGGCTCTGCGCTCGGCACGCTTTTCTTCCTTTTCCTGCTCCTTGTCGTCCCGCTTGGTCGAGCGGGCGATGGCGTTGAGGAGATTGACGACCTCGCGCTCTGTCATGAGGTCGGCATAATAGAAGCCTTGGCCGAAATCGCAGCCGAGCGCGCGGACATAAGCGAGGTCCTCGTCGTTATCGACGCCGACCGCAACGACATCTTTTCCAAGCTCGTGGGCGATCGTCAAAACCGCCTTCAGCACGACGGCGCTGGACCGCTCCTTGTCGCTCAGCGCGACAAGCGACCGGTCGATCTTGATGGCGTCGATGGAGAGGCGATGCCAGTAGGACAAGGATGAGAAACTGACGCCAAATTCATCGAGCGCGACGCTGACATTCAGGCTCTTGAGCCAGTCGAGGATCTCGATAGCCTGCTCCGGATTCGCATTGATCAGCGTCTCGGCGATTTCCAGCCTCAAGGCGCCTTTGGGAAGCGTTTCACGGCCGATGATGAGGCGCAGGTTCTGCACCAGATCGTTCTGGAAAAGCTGCTGGCTCGACATGTTGATGCTGATGTAGATGGGGTCGTCGCGCTGTAGGATGCGATGCCAGCGCGCGCCCTGGCGGATGCACCGCTCGAACACGTAGGCCCATAATTCGCCCGACAGCCCGGCCGCCTCGGCCGCAGCCTCGAACTCAGGCAAGCTCAACCGGCCAAGCGTTGGATGCTCCCAAAGCACGAAGGCCTCCATGCCGGCAAGACGCTCATCGACGATGCGCATCACGGGCTGGTAGAGGACGCGAATCTGGCGGCGCTCGATTGCGTGTTTCAAGTCGGCTTGAATGATAGCGCGCTCATCCGCTGCGCCTCTCATGTCGGGCTTGAACAGCTCGATCCGGTCCGAGCCGGCGCGCTTGGCGCGGTACATGGCGCTTTCGCTTTCGCGAAGCAGATCTTCGCCGCGATCCTGGGCGCCGTCATACATCGCGATGCCGATGCTGCCGGTCAGGATCAGATCGCGTCCGCTGATTTTCATGGGGGTCCGCAAGGTTCGACGGACGCGCTCGGCGAGCATTGCGATATGGCGCGGCTCGGTGTCTTCCGCGATGAGGATCGCAAACTGCAGGGCGGCGATGCGCGCGAGCGTATCCTGCGGGGAGATGTGTCGGGTGAGACGCCGGGCGACGGTGAGGAGTACGCCGTCATTCGTCGAAAAATCGGGCGTGCGGTTCTGGTTCTTGAGCGCATCGAGGTCGATGAAGAAGACCGTGGGCTTGGTTTGCTCGTTTTTCGCCCGTGAGACGGCGGTCTCCAGCCTGTCGAGGAAAAGCTCTCTGTTCGGCAGGCCGGTTAGGCCATCCCGGATGGCGTTATGGAAGAGGCGCTCCTGCGCGCGCTTCTGGGTGTTGATATTTCTAAGCAAGCCGACGCCGCGCAAGGCCCGTGTCGTACGCTGCTGCGTAACCGACGCCCTGAGTTCGAACCAGAGGTAGCCGCCTTCGGTCCGCTTCATTCGGAATTCTTGGCTGATGTCGCCGCCCTGCCGCTCGCGCAGGGTCCAGAGCGTAAGCCGCATGCGTTCCCGATCGGACGCGTGAAGATGCTGGAGCCAACTGTCGGAGGCGCATCGAAGCGAGCCCGGCGACAGGCCAAGCGCGTGCTCCACTTCGGGACCGGCATTGATCTCATTGCGGCGGGCGTCCCATTCCCAGACGCTGGCGCCGGACGCCTCCAAAGCCATGACGCGCAGCTTGAACTGGCCCGCCTCTTCGACCGCGCCGCTTCCTTCGCCGCTCTGAAACGCGTATTGCGTCACCGTGACGCCGATCAGCATGAGAAAGACCACAAGGCCGGCCGATAGCCCGGACACGACGATATCGCCCGAGACCTTGCCCGTTATGGTGACGGCCGCCGCGAACAGCCAGACCATGAAAAGCATCCAGGACGGCAAGAGAGCCAGCGCGCGTTCCTGCCCGCGCAACGCCAGAAAGCCGATCATGGCGCTGCCGACCGCGGCGATGGGGACGAAGGAGAGCCTGGCGAGGCTGGCCGTAAGCTGCGCGTCGATCAGCGCAAAGAAGGTCAAGCCGAGTTGGCCAGCGATCCAAGCCAGGAATGCGAGAGAGATCCACGCATGCCAGAGCCTTAAATTCAGGAAGACGTAAAGAAAGATTACAAGGCTCGCCGCCAGGAACGCCTCGGTCGCCGCTCGATAGACGCCGTTGTCCTCGGATGGGAGCTGAAAGAGGTTGTCCCAAAAGCCGAAATCGACGCAAAAATAGCATAGCGCAGCCCAGGCGACGAGCGCAGTAGCTGGAAAGACAAGCTTGTGGTTGGCCGCGAAGAGCGCCGTCATGAAGATGGCGATAATGCCTGTAATGCCAAGCAGAATGCCGCGAAAGAGCGCCGATTCCTGCATTCGTTTGCCGAAATTCGCCGGCGAGGACAGGTAAAGCCTTGGCACCGACGCGGAAGCAAGCTCCACGATGAATGTGACCGTGGCGCCGGGCTCGATCGACAGGCGGTAGATATCGAGATGCTCGTAATCTTCGTTCCGCTCCGGCCGGAAGCCGAGCGAGGGGGTGACATTCGAGATTCGCGGCGCATCGAGGTCCGGCTTAGTGATGCGCGATCCAACGATGTCGTACCGCTGGGCTGTCATAAAGCGAGTGATGGGCTTGTCGGTCGGGTTGCTCAGCGCGAAAACGACCCAGCTTGGATTCGTGCCCGGCGTTTTCGCCGTGACGGTCATGCGACCGGCGATGCCGTCGGCGCTGGCCGCGGTTTCGACGCTGAGCTTGTCGCCGCGCCGCTCATAGAACTCGCCGAGAAGCGTAATATCGATTTTCTCGTCGTCGGGGCCGATCACAATCGGCTCCAGCGCCCTTGACGGCGAGGTCATGGCCGCCAGGATCATGACGAGCGCGACGATGAAGAAAACGAACGCCGGCGGAATCGCTGACAGCGCCCCCCCAGCCGCGGTTTGCATGTTCGGGCTTCTACCCCGTATCTCCATCAACGGACCCGCCAGACGCCGCTTAGGTCAACGCGCTGGATCATCGTTGATGAGAGCAAAAAGCCAATGGTCTTGCCATACGCCATTAATTTTCAGATACCGCCGGGCCAAGCCCTCATATTGAAACCCCGTCCGGTTCAGAAGCGCAGCCGACGCCTTGTTGTCGGGCAGGCACGCCGCCTCTAACCGGTGAAGACGCAAAACATCGAAAACAAACCAGATGACCGCCCGCACCCCCTTGGTCATGTAGCCTTGCCGGGCGTGGGTCTCGCCGATCCAATATCCCAGGGAGCAGCTTTGACTCACCCCCCGTCTGATATTGCTCAAAGTTATGCCCCCGATTAAGGCGTTATCAGAGGTTCTGAACAGGAAAAAGGCGTATCCGAGGTCCTGGCGGGCGTCGCGGTAGTAGTAGCGGATGCGGCGGCGATAGGTTTCGCGGGTGAGTTCGTCTCTTGACCAGCGCGGCTCCCAAGGCTCAAGAAAGGCCCGGCTTTGATCGCGCAGAGCCGCCCACGCCTTGTAGTCCGCCATTTGCGGCTCGCGAAGATAGACGCCATCGCCCTCGACATAGGGACGGGTTTCGGTAAAGAACATGCGCGCGCCGAGCATGTTCGCCCGTTACGCAGCAAGAGCGCCAGACAGGAACGCTTCTGCGGCGTCAGCCGCCGCTGTGGCCGCGCCCCGCGCGCCCACGACCGCCGAAACCATGTCCGGCCTCTCAAGGATGCCGCGGCCGATGGCCTGAACCTCCTCGCACGTAATGCCGTCGATCTTTTCGATCAGCTCTTCGTTCGAGATCGGCCTGCCGAACACCACAAGGTCCCAGGCGAGTTGCCCGGCTCTCGCCTCGCAGCTTTCGAGGCTCATAAACAGCCCGGCTTTGATCTGCGCCTTGGCGCGCGCGAGTTCCTGCTCCGTGGGGCCGTGTTCGGCGAGGTCCGTGAAAATGCCGAGCGACAGGGTGCAGAGTTCCTTCAATTGCTGGGCGCTTGTCGCCGCATGAAGCCCAATCACGCCCGAATCCACATATCCCCAATCGAAGGCGTGAATGTCGTAGCAGAGCCCGCGCTTCTCGCGCACCTCCTGGAACAGCCGCGACGCCATTCCGCCACCCGCGATGCCTGCAAAAATGCGGCCCGCAAAGGAGGCTTCGTGGCCGTTCGGATAGCCCTCGAAGGCGAACAGGACGTGGCACTGCTCGAAGCGCTTGTCCGAGACCGCGTTGCCGCCTTCGAACTTGGCTTTCTTGATCTGGCGGGGCGCGTCCAAGGGAAGGCCGGTGAAGACCGTCTCAGCAAGCTTGTGCAGCGCATCGTGATCGACGGCGCCCGCTGCGGAGAGGATCATGCGCGAGGCCGAATAATTCTCGTTGCGGAAGCGCTTCAAGTCGGCGGCGGAATGCCGGGAAATGGTGCGCTCCGTGCCGAGGATCGAGCGGCCGAGCGCCTGGCTGGGGTAGGCTTCGGCAAGGGCGAGGTCGAAGACGATGTCGTCGGGGCTGTCCTGGGTCGCGGCGATTTCCTGGAGGATCACCTCGCGCTCGCGGTCCATCTCCTCTTCGCTGAAGGCCGGATTGAGCAGAAGATCGCCGATGAGCGTCAGGCCAAGCTCCACGTCGTCCTTCAGGACGCGCGCGTAGTAATTCGTGGCTTCGGAGGAGGTGACGGCGTTCAGCGCTCCGCCCGCGCCCTCGATCTCCTCGGCGATCTGCATCGGCGTCCGCGTCGGCGTGCCTTTGAAGGCCATATGCTCAAGGAAATGGGCGACGCCATGCTCGTTGTCTGTCTCCGAGCGCGCGCCCGCCGCGACGAAAACGCCGACCGTCGCCGTTTCAAGCCCCGCCATGCGGTGCGTGACGATCCGCATCCCATTTGCGAGCTGGCTTGTTTGAACTGTCATGGCTGAACCTCGAATGTCATGAGTGACGCGCGCTCGCGTGTGTGTCGATGTAGCCGGCGACGGCCTCTGCCGAGTTCGGCAAAAGCTCGAAATCGCTCCCGGCCGGAAAGGCGCGCTTGTAGACGTTCCGGAATTTCTGATATGCGCCCGGCGGCGCGCTTGACCGCCTCGGGGAACTTGGCCGGGTGCGCCGTGCCGAGCACCACCATCGGTCCTGGCCGGCGCTCTTGCTCCCTCTTGGCCGCCGCAAGGCCTACGGCTGTATGCGGATCGATCAGCATGCCCGTCTTTTCGAACAACTCGCGCATCGCGGACGCCGCTTCATCCCGGCTCGCCCGGTATGCCGAGAAGCGCTCGCGCATTTTCGCAAGCGCCGGCGCCGGGATCTCGAACGCTCCCTTCTCGCGCAAATTCGCCATGGCCTGGATAACGTAGTCCGCGTCGCGGCCGCTTTCCTCGAAGAGAAGGCGCTCGAAATTGCTGGAGACCTGAATGTCCATACTCGGGCTGTCGGTGGCCGTCACCTCGCGCGGTTCGTAGCGTCCGGTTTTAAGCGCACGAGCAAGTATATCATTCTCATTCGTCGCAATCACAAGCCTGCCCATGGGCAGGCCCATCTTCGCGGCGACGAAGCCCGCGAAAATGTCGCCGAAATTTCCGGTCGGAACCGTGAAGCTCGGCCGCGCATCGGGCCCGAGCTTGGCGTGAGCCGTATAATAATAGACGGCTTGCGCGATGATGCGCATCCAGTTGATGGAGTTGATTGCGGAAAGCGCGTGGCGCGTGCGGAAGTCCTCGTCGCCGAACAGCGTTTTCACGATGGCCTGCGCGTCGTCGAACGTGCCTTCGATGGCGATGGCGTGGATGTTCTCTTCCTCGGCCGCCGTCATCTGCTTGCGCTGCACGTCGCTGATGCGCCCGTGCGGGAAGAGAATGAAAAGCTCGATGTCCTTCCGCCCGCGAAACGCCTCCACCGCCGCCGCGCCGGTATCGCCCGAGGTTGCGCCAAGGATCGTGGTGCGCGCGCCTCGCCGCTTCAGAGCCCGCTCCATGAGCCGCGACAGCACCTGCATGGCGAAGTCCTTGAACGCAAGCGTCGGCCCGTGGAAAAGCTCAAGCAGGAAGAGATCTTGGCCGATCTCTTTCAGCGGCGCCGCGTCCTGATGGCCGAAGCCCGCATAAGCGTCGGAGACAATGGCGAAAAGATCCGGGTGCCTCGGATTGCCGCCGGTGTACGGACCCATGACATAGGCCGCCGCCGCAGCGTAATGCGCGGACGACGAGGCCGGCAGGGGTTGAAGCTGCGGCCAGGACGTCGGCATATAAAGGCCGCCGTCGGGTGCAAGCCCCGCGAGTAAAACTTCCTCGAAGTCTGCGGGAGCAGTGGCTCCTCGGGTCGAGACGTACATCATCGAATCATTTTTGTTGAGGCCAAACCGCCATTCAATCGCACAATATGATGGAGTTAAGGCGGAGTCATCTCCGCCGCACGCAGGCATACCTCCTTTTTCTTGTGCGAAATAGCAAGATCGCCATCCTGGCCAAAGGCAGCGCAAGCCGGCATAGCACAAACTCAGGCCGGTGTGCTTTTACGATCCCGTGTCTTCAGGGCGCCGCTCCGCGTTGCGCCGCGCGCGGGAAGGCATTACGGCGGCGCTTTTGCTCGCAGGCTGAAAGAGCTTTAGCCCCCGCTCCCATCCTTCGACAAGCTCAAGATGGGGTCGAGGGATTTCAGCGGCTTGAGCCTCATGGCGAGCTTGTCGAAGGATGGGCGGCATCGTTTTTCAGCATGCCGCCAGCGATGAAAACGGCGTAAACGCCGGCGAGGGCTGCGGCAAGGCCGAACCAAGTCAACGCATATTCCAGATGCCGATTTGGGATCGCGGCCAGAAGCTTGCGGGGATCGCGAGGCCTCGGCCATTCGGCCTCCAGTGGCGAAGGCTCGGCCTCGATATATTCGCCGGTCACGGTTTCGGGGGCGAGCCCGGCCGCTTGTCCCATCTTGGGGATGTCGGCGGAAAAGAAAAGGCGTTTTGCGAGATCGGGAGCCGGCAGCAACCAGCCCGGCTTTGCGGAAAGGCGCAGAGTTCGGTGACGGTCGCCTTGCCGCGCGGCGCGCCGCTGCGATCGGCGACGCTTTGGGGGGCGAAGCCGCGATTGACGAAGACGACGGCGCCGCTGTCGAGCTTGACCGGCGTGAACAGAAGATAGCCGAACCCTTCTTGCGTCTCCGCCCGCGCGTCTTCCGGCGTCGGGACCAGCATTTTCACCGTTTTCGCCTCCTCGAAGGCGCCCGAGGCTTCGACGCGCATGAACTCCCGCGCATTTTCGTCTGCGTTTTGGGGCGGTTCGTAAGGGATGGGCGGCTTGGCGAGCGCTTGTTCGAAGCGCGCGATGAGATCATTCTTCCAATCGCGGCGATGAAGCTGCCAGACGCCGAGCGCGATCAGGGCGCCGAAGGCGGCAAGCGCGAAAACGGTCGGAACGATCAGGCTTCTCGGGGCCGGCGGCCTTGCGCGTCCCGACGTAATGTCACGAGCGGCATGGCTCATCGGAAGCGTCCTTCTTGCGCCTTGTTTGCGTATTGCAGGGCGATCAGCGTCGCCTTGAAGGGGCGAAGAATGAGCAGCGGGAGCGCGATGGCGAGGGGCAGCCACAGCGCGGCGTGCACCCAATAAGGCGGCGAATAAAGCGCCTCCACGATCAGCGCGCCGCCGGTGACGATGAAGCCGACAATCAGCATGATGAAGACGGCGGGGCCGTCGCCCGCGTCCGCGAAGCCGTAGTCCAGCCCGCACACGGCGCAGCGCTTCGCGAGCGACAGGAACCCGTCGAACAGCGCGCCCTTGCCACAGCGCGGGCATCGGCAGGACAACCCCGCCACCCAGGGCGAGACGCTCTTTTGAACAGTCATGGCGACCTCCGGCCTTTATTAAGGTCTAGCAAGCTTCAACGGCGTCAGCCGTTGGCCAACCAACAAACGCTTGAGTGAACACCGCCATCCTGACAATGGATCGACCGGGGCGTCGCTTTCTTCACGCTTCGCACTACGCAACAGGCGCTTCGCAGGCTGGGGGAAAGCGAGCAGCGTTCCGCCTGAACTTGCGCGAGAACGGCTCTGTGCAAAGTGCGCAAGGTTATAAAGTCGAGCCTGCTCTCCGGGGGCGTTGGATCAACGGCGGGTTTGCGCGGCGTCCCGCGCGGGCAAGCGATGCGACAGCGGTCAGCGCCCTGCCAGGGTTAAAAAAGGGCTGAGATTGGTTTTGTTTGGTAAAACAGGGGGTCTCGCCTTCGGCAGGCGGGATTTACGGGAGTATGGCGATTGGCGGGCGGTCGGCCTCGGCGTTCGCATGCCTGGCCTGGAGGCGTCGAAAGCCTCCCCGCGCAGAGAAAGTTGTTCAGCTAATACATTGAAATAAAAAGACAAAAAACATAAAATTGCGGCGCAGTGCTTGGTTAACAGGCTCCGACGGTCCAGGGTTAATAAAGGCTTTATGAAATCTTGAAGCAGGCCTTCGCGGCTCGGCCAAACGCTTGCAAGCGGCGCCCTCTCAACCGTCGAGGACGCCGTCGGCGAAGCCTTGGATCAGTGTGTGCGCCATCGAGATGGCCGGGGGGACGAAAAGGCCATCCGGATGCGCGGCCGCGAGCATCGCCGCAACCTCCTCGCGGCTGAACCAGCGCGCATCCGCAATCTCGGTCTTGTCCATCTCGATCGCCTCGGAGAGCGCCCCGCCCCAGCAGCCGATCATCAAGGAATGCGGGAAAGGCCAGGGCTGGCTCGCAACGTAGCGCACCGCGCCGACGTCGATGCCCGCCTCCTCCTTGATTTCGCGGCGCACCGCGTTTTCGATGTCGTCGCCGGCCTCCACGAAACCCGCAAGCGTCGAATACATCTTGTCCGGAAAGCGAGGCTGGCGCCCCAGAAGGCAGCGGCCGTTGTGCGTGATGAGCATGATGACGGCGGGATCTGTGCGGGGATAGGCGTCAAGCCCACAGGCCGGGCAGGTGCGCCGCCAGCCGCCTTCGGCCGCGTACACGAGAGCGCCGCAGCGCACGCAACAGCGATGGAGCGCATGCCAGCCGAGAAGCGCGCGCGCCTGGGCTGCGATCATCAGCTCGTCATGGGGCAATACGCCCTGCACCGCGAGCGAGCGCAGATCGACAAGCGGCTTTAGCGCCTCGACCTCCACCGGCATCTGGGCAATGGCGTGGGGGAGCGCATTGCAGGCGAAAACAGCAAGCCCGCTCGCGTCCTCGCCGAGGAAGACAAACTCGCCGACGCCTGCGAGGTCCTGCGCTTCCGGCAGGGTCAGCCAGCGGAGTTGCGCGGCGCTTCGGTCCGCGGACGGGATGATGGGCGCCTTGAGATCGATCAGCGCCAGCACCTTCGCGCCCGCCTCCGATTGCCGGGCCGCAATATAGGCTGCGTCGCCGCGCTTGCCGCCCAGCCGGTTCAGGCTGGTCTCAGCTGTAAGCTTGGGCGGCTTGATCAGATCGGGCATGCGGTCCGTCGAAACTCAGGCTTTGCCTGTCCCCTCATTCGAGACGCCGCTTTTACCGCTCCTCGGGATGAGGCTGAACGTTGTAATCGGGCGACCCTAATGGTGAGCTTGTCGAACCATGAGTTTGTCGCGGTTCGGCGGGCTCACCGGAGGCCCTGGGCAGTAGCTTTTTACAGCTTTCGCAAGGCCACCGTTTCAACGCGATGCGCTTCACCCTTGCTCAAAATAAGATTGGCGCGCTTGCGCGTCGGCAAGATGTTTTTCTTCAGGTTGACGAGGTTGATGGTGCGCCAAAGCTTAAGCGCCTGGGCGACGGCCTCTTTCTCCGTCAACTTCGAGTAGCGGTAGAAGTAGGCGTTCTTGTCGCGAAAAGCCGTGCGGTAGAGCCGCAGGAAGCGCGTGACATACCAATCCTCGATGACGGCTGGATCGGCGTCGATATAGATCGAGAAATCGAAGAAATCCGAGACGAATGGGACGGCGTCGCCGCTCTTGGGCAGCTTGGCGGGCTGCAGCACGTTCAGCCCTTCGACGATCAGAATATCGGGGCGGTCCACAACGATCGTTTCGCCCTGCACGATGTCATAGGAGAAATGCGAATAGACCGGCGCCTCGACATTCGATTTCCCGGCCTTCACGTCGGCCACAAACTGAAGGAGCCGCGCCTGGTCGAAGCTTTCGGGGAAGCCTTTGCGATGCATGATGCCGCGCCGCTCCAGCTGGGCGTTCGGCAGAAGAAAGCCGTCCGTTGGGACGAGATCGACGCGAGGATGGTTCGGCCAGCGCGCCAAAAGCTCGCGAAGAACGCGGGCCGACGTGCTCTTGCCCACGGCGACGCTGCCGGCGATGCCGATGATGAAGGGGGTCTTTGCTCCGCCCTGGTGAAAAAATTTCGTGGTCGCGGAGTGTAGAAGTTGCGCCGCCCGCACGTAATAGTTCACGAGCTTCGAGATGGGCAGGTAAATATCCGTCACTTCCTCGTGCGAGATGCGCTCGATCAGGCCGGACAGCCGCGCCAGATCCTCGTCGCTCAAGGTGAGCTGCACGCCGTTGCGAAGCTCTGACCATTCCTCCCGCGAAAACGTGCGGTAGGGCGACATGTCGAGCGCTTGCCGCGGCTCAAAGTCCTGCATCTGTACTTGCAAGTTCATGAAGCGCCCCCGCCTTCTTGACCCCGTGACGCCTTTTCAGCATGACCGGATTGCGATGTCCTGCGGTCAAGCTCGCTCAACACGGCTTCGAGCCGCACGTTTCGCGATTCGAGCAGAACGAGAAGGTGATAGAGCAGATCCGCCGCTTCCGCACAGAGCTTTTCGTCGCTCTCGCCAACGCCGGCGATAACGGTTTCGACCGCTTCCTCGCCAAGCTTCTTGGCGCAGGCGGCGGAGCCCTTTTCCAGAAGCGATTTTGTGTAGGAGGCTGCGGCTGACGCCGAACGGCGCGCGGCTATCGTCGCCGCCAACCTTGTCAGGGTATCGTCGCTCATAAAAATGCCCTTCGGCAGCTGCCAGCTTGCATCCCGTCTCCGAATTACAGCGCTCGAACGGCGATTCGGGGACAAAGGGATGCTAGCAAAGATAAGAATCTCATGTGGCGCATGTCTCGAGATTGCCTATGAGAGCCCGCCGATAATTGGGTAGGCAATTGCGAGACGCCACACGAGCGACATCATTGTTGAGCTGCTACTTTGGATCAAGACGAAACTACGTCCTTAAACTTAAGAATGGCGGCTCTCGCAGAGCAGGACCTGTTCCTGGTTCCTCCCCGGCTTCGTCTTCACGCTCTTTGCGGCGATGGCGAAACCCGGCCCATGCTGCGACAGTTTCGAACCCCTTCACGAACGCTTGGCCCGTCACCGCGCAGTCTGTGCCTGTCGGCTTCGCGCTTTTAAGGCGCCGATAAAGTCGCGGATGCCGCCCCGCAGCGGATCGAAAAGCGCGTTGTCCTTCTCCCGCAAAACCACTTCGCCAAGAAGCTTCAGGCCGACGGCGACAGACGCCGCGTCGTCCGGGGAAAGCTGCGTGGCGGCGCGCATCCTGTCCACAATGGCGAGGATGTCGTCGTGATTTGTCGCTTCGAAAGAAAGCGGCGGGCGCGTGTTTTCGCCTTCGCTGGGCGCGCCGGTTTGTGTAACGGTGACGCAATAGCTGTAGTGACGTTTCGACATAATGGTCTCCTGGTTCATTTTGCATGTCGCCAGCGGGCTTGTCCGCGTCCGGCTTCAAGGTTGCGCCTACTTCTTCCTCAGTGCTCCGCCTGTGGCGACAAAGCATGCGCGCCTTGCGGTTGCGACAGCCCGCTGCCGGAGAGCGTTGGCGCGGTGATGGCGTTCGGGGCGGCGAGCCAAAGCAGACCCAGGCAAAGGAAGCATGCCACAAGAACGGCTGCGCTCTGTTGCATCCAGCCGCTAGACGAAAGAGCGAAGGCGCTGGGCGGCCCGAACAACACGCCCCACAGCGCAAGCTGCGTGACAAGGCCGCTCGTTGCGCCGATCGCGGCGGGGTTGGGCGCCACTTTCGGCAACAAGGCCCAAAGGCCGACAACCACGCCAGATCCGAGAAAAAAGACGCAAGCGGCGGCGAAAACCATCGTGACGGTTAGCCCCGGAACGTACAAAGCGACCCCGCCGGCCGATGTGAGCGCGACGCCGAGAAGCGCGACGCCGAAGGCGCTTGCGCCGCGGTTCAGCATCGGCCCCACGGCAAGGCAGCCGATGAAGTTCAATATCATGCCGATCGTGACCACGGAGGCCGCAAATTCCGCCGAAACGGCAAATCGCTCAGGCAGCATGTGAGGCAGAGTCGACGCCACGCCCGTTTGCAGAAAAGCGCCGCAGGCAAAGGCAAGGCCAAGAAGGTAGGGCGTGCGGCTCCGTAACACCGCGCCGATCCCCGCGGTGCGGGAAGCCTTGTCACGCCCACGCTCCTGCGCCGGAAGCAAGGCCAAGGCCACAAGCGCCAAAAGTGCGAGCGCCATTCCGTGGCCCCAAAAGGCCCAGGACCAACGATCGGAGCCGGAGACCTGGGAGGCGAGAAGCAGCGGCGCGATAAAGCTCATCGGCACGAACGACGACCAGAGCGTGAGAGCGCTTGTGCGCCGTTTTCCTCGCGTTGTGCGCGTTATCATGGCGACCGCAGCGACTGAAATGCCCACATAGCCGGCGCCTTCGACAACTCTCATCCCATAGAGAACAGCGGCCGACTGCGCGAACGTTACGCCGATATCGCCGAGCGCGACAATGGCGGAGCCGATCAACAGGATGCGCTTGTCCCCCATCCTGTCTACGAGCCAGCCTGTAAAGATCGCCCCAAGCGCCACCACGAGAGAGGGCATTGAGATGATCCATCCCCCTTGGCTTGGACTGAGATCATAGAGCCGGGCTAAGTCTTCGGCGACCGGGATCGCCTGGCTGATGGTTGTCGCGCCGAGCACGCCGATCGCGTAGATAACGATGATCGCACTCCAGCTCAGCTGATTGGACGGGTCCGGCGCCTCGCTTTGTAAAGGCGCTTCGTTAGCCATGGATTGCCTAGACATTCTTTCCTCTTGCGTCTGTTCGCAGACTGAAAGCCCGCGTTCCTGCGCTTTTAGGGGCGCCTCGATTTAGGCCGATGGCTCTTGTTTGGCGCTCGCGTTCAGAAGCAGGCGCGTCCGGATGTACATGATCAGGAATAATGCGATAGCTGTTACAATCTCCAGCCAGAAATCGGAAGATTCGGGCAGATATGTTCCTATCGCTATTGCAGCAACGAGTACGATACAACCAAGAATTTGTTCAGGTATGGAATAGATAGACATGTTAATACAGCTTTCTGTCGAGAGGCTGCTCCGTTGTCGCCAACGCTAAAGTGACGGCGGAGCTTCTATCCGCTTAAACACGGAGCGTCGTGATTTCCTGCGCTGACGCTTGAAGCTCTCATGGCTCTGCGATGTCTGGGCCTCGCCCGAGACATGCTCGCTTTGGGAGCGAAGGGGCACCAACTTGCTTCGGGCTGTATAAGATTTAAAGTGAGGCCCGAACTGGCAGCGGAACCATTATGTCCATGAAAGATGAAGATGGAGCGACGAACCGGACGATCCTGTTCGTGAACTGGGCGCATGCGCTCGATCATTTCGTATTGTTGATTTTTCCGACCGCCGTTATCGCCATCGCCGCCGAACTCAAGCGGGACTACGGCGATCTGATCTGGCTTACCACCGGAGCTTTCGTAGCTTTCGGGCTCTTCGCCTTGCCGATCGGCTGGCTCGCGGACCGCTTCGGGCGGCGCGCGCTTCTGACGGCGTACTTCTTCGGATATGGGGCGGCCTGCCTTCTTGTCGCCGTGTCTGCCTCATTTGCGATGCTCGCCTTTGCGCTGTTCCTGCTCGGCGTTTTCAGCGCGATTTATCACCCCATCGGCAGCGCCATGATCGTCGCCAACGCCAAGCGGCTCGGCCGCGCGCTTGGCGTCAATGGGGTCTGGGGCAACCTCGGCGCCGCGCTTGCCTCGGGGGTGACGGCCGCGCTGGCGGCCGGCTTCGGCTGGCGGGCGGCGTTCCTCGTCCCTGGCGCCGTCTTGATCGCCACCGGGATCGCTTTCCTGCTTCTCGTCAAGGACGGTCGGGCGACGGGCAAGAAGGGAACGGCCAGCCATGCCTTGAATGTCGACCGCAAGAGAGTGATTATTTTGCTCACACTGTTCATGACCGCAATTCTCGCCGGTGGGTTGACGTTCAACATCGTGACAATCGCCATGCCGAAAGTCATCGACGAACGCCTCGGCCTTCCGATTCCACTCACCGTCACGGGCTGGCTCACGACAACCATCTTTTTCTGCGGCGCGCTCACGCAAATCATCGTAGGCCGTCTCGTCGATCGCTTTGAGTTGCCGTCCATTTTTGTGGGAACCGCAGGTGTGCAGTTCGCCGGATTGGCTATTGCGGCGGCGACCACAGGCTTGCCGATGGCGCTGGGACTTACAATCGTGACGGCCGCAATCTACGGACAGGTGGTGGTCAACGACGCCATGGTCGGGCGTTACGTTCCCGACGAATTCCGCAATCGCCTCTATTCGGTGCGCTTCTTTGTCGGATTCACGGTCGGAGGCATGGCGGTGCCCATCATCGGCGTTCTTCATCGCGACGGCGGTTTTGAGGAAGTGCTTCTGGCGGCCGCCGCTATCGCCGCCGTCATCCTCACATGCGCGCTTGCGACGTGGGCGCTCACACGCGGACGAACCGCGCTCGCCTCGGCTGCCGCCGAGTGATCGCATTCGGCGCTCCTTGAGGAACCGGAGATGTTTGCGCATGGTTTTCGATCCATGAACAGTCAAGGAGCATGTGATGGATGAACCCTCACCCGCCTGGACGGCGAGCCTTCGTCGCTGCATGGCGCTGACAGCGTCGGCCGTGGTTTTATCTCTCGCCGCCGCGCCGGACACGCTATACGCAGGCGTTCAGCAGGAAACACCGAAAGCCAGCCCCCAGGATCCGCGCGCAACAGCTGGGGATAAGCGGCCGGGCGAAACCTTGAGCGAACGGCTCGATCGCAACAGCGGGGTGATTCATCCGCCCGTCGGGGTGGACCCAGGCATCGCGGCTCCCGTTCCAGACCCGCACCCCAACAGCACGCCCGTTATCCCGCCGCCGGGGACGCCGGGCGGAAATCCGACCATTCTGCCGAAATAGCGCCAGAATGCGGCCGGCGGCATTTCTTGGGACGATGCTGAATAAGGGTCCCGAGGGCATTGCAGTTCACGGCGCCCCATGCTAGCTCCGGTTCCGAAAGCGCGCCCGTTGCGGCAAAGCCGCACTCCTGCACGCAACGCTCACCAAAGAAACGGCGGAGATTGAAACGATGTCTAGCAACGGATCGAATGGCGGCAACACTCCACAACCGGGGCCTGATGCCGCGCAGCAACCGCAGGTCAATGTCGTCGGACAATATATCAAGGACCTATCCTTCGAATGCCCGGACGCGACGCGCTTTTTCCGGGGGCCGGGGAAAAACCCCAATCTTCAGATCAATTTCAACGTCCAGGTCCGCAGTCTCCAGCAGGATGCGTATGAGGTCGCTCTTTCCCTCGAAGGCGAGGCCAAAAGCGATGAGGGCGTCCTTTACAATATCGAGCTTATTTACGCCGGCGCTTTCATCCTGAGGAATTTGCCTCAGGAAGCAATTCAGCCCGTGCTCTTCATCGAATGCCCGGCGCTGCTTTTTCCGTTCGTCCGCCGCCTCGTCGCCGATCTTTCGCGCGAGGGTGGATTTCCGCCGCTGCTCCTCGATCCGATCGACTTCGCAGGACTCTATCGCCGCCGCGCCGAGATGGGACAGGAGCCGACGATCGCCACTGAATAGGTATCGGCGGCGTCGACTACCAGTATGACCGTTTCGCCTGCTCAGCCTGGATGCGCGTTATTTCTGACGATATCCAGGCAAGGATTACAGCAAGCGCATCCATCGGGCGCATGCCCCGGTCAATCGCAGCCTCGAACGCGGTGATGATTTGCGACTGCAAAACATCGGCGGGCTTATCGTCGTGAGCCGGCGATTTTCCGGGGTGATCATCGGTTTCATCTTGTGATGGAAGGCTGGAGTCCCGTAATTGCATTGCGCCATTCTCGATTGCTTGATGTTGATACAAAGCATACGCTAAGAAAAATTCCGGGAGCGTTCGGCGCCCGGCCGCATTTTACTTCCGCTTCCTTCAGCGTTATCGCCAGTTCCTTGAGGCCCGCGCCTTCCGCTTCACGAGAAAGGTAGCGTAAAGCCAGAAGTATGCCCTGAACAGATGCTTCACTCTCGGGTTGAGCGGCGCTGGAATTGGATTTTTCAATACTGGGCGACACAAAGACACTCCATTTCTTCGCCGTGATCGGCCTGCGCATCCCATGCTCCATGCTCGCATCGACGCACAGGCGGCTGCTTAGCCACGCGCGAGAACTTCTCGCGCCTCGGAGCCCTGCCGGCGAGATGAAAAGCCGATCCGCCGGATAAGGCCTTGACGGGCCTCGCGCCTTTTCGGCTTTGTTCCGCCAAACGAGGGAGCAGGATGCCGGATTGTCGTATTGATTGAATTCCATATTCCGAATGGTTGGAGTTGTCCGCAACTGTCTCTGCACGATGCATTCACGCCTGGGCTATTCGCAGATCGGGTTGCCTGAGAATAATGATTGATGCCAATGAAGACGCAGTCGATCATCATCGATATAGATAAACATATATACCGGCATATTAAAGCTCAAAGGGGCAGTTATCATCAGCTAGCAACCTTGATAGGCCGCTGCTTGCGGGGGCTGCGGGGTGCGAGCAACATGCCGCGCCAAACCCCGGGAAAGAACATGGGTAGTACCCCACTGCGCCGATGTGTTTGGCAGAGCAAAGGTGAGCGGGGGCGCGCGCGCTCTAGATTATTCGCGTTTGATCGCTTTTTAAGGTTTAACCCTTACACGCTGAAGATGTTGTCAAGGATCGGCACACGCTTTAATCTAAGCTTAAGCAGGACAGGGGGGGCTCTGTTCTGCTGGTTTCCCGAGCTGTAATGCGTGCGTGGAACCAAAACCCCTAGCTAGCTTCTGAAGCGGCTAGGGGTTTCTGCTTCTTCTTAAAAGAATACACAAGCACCTCTGGCTGCTTGTGGGCCAGCCAGGGATGAATGTGCGCTTTTCGCGCGCCGCCATGATTAAAGAAGACGAAATTGAATACAATCCCCGAATCGGGGGATGCTATACTTGGCGCTCGCCTTCTCAAACGAATGGGCCTGATGCAATCCCGCGCCAGCTTGGTGTAAGAGTGCGGAATTGACGATTGTTCATTGACTAACGCGAAGCGAATCACGCCATGATCTGCGCGCCTGATTCGACTTTAAGGTCAATGAATGAAAAAGCGAGCCTACTATACGTACGACTTCAAGGTCGGAAATACGATCGTCCAAAGCGGAATCACCAGAGACCCAGGGCGCCGCGAGCAGGAGCACAGACAGAAGTGGGAAAACGGCCGCCTTGTCATCGTTGGCCGAGCGAGGACAGAGGAAAGCGCCCGAAAATGGGAAGCGGGGAAGGTTGATCCGTTCAATCCACCGCGTAAACCAAAATAGGGCCCGTCCGTTTCGTCGTGGCGGCGCCATCGAACAAGCCGTTCTCCCGAACGAAATAGTACTCGCGGTCGTTCACCGACAGCTTCGTGTAGAAATCCGAGACCGAGAGCGCAATCCTGTCGCCCGTTTCAGGATCGTCGTAGGTAAACGGCTTTATGAAGGCCAACTCGATCATGATTCTGCACGCTCCCACACCCGCTCTTGAACACAGCCTGCACTCTAGGACGCTTTGCTTAATTTTCCCATTAAAGAGGGACGGCTTCTTGGCGGCGCTGCGGGCTTTGTGGGCGATGTCGCCGATTGAGTTGAAAAGCGGCTCCCCGAAGAGATGAGCCTCGCCTCCGTAAGCGGGGCGCCCCGCAGGCTCTGTCACAAAGGAGTGAAGCCGCGTGTCGGGCCGGCTATAGTCAAGATAATTTTCATAAAATCATGGGCAAATGGAAGCTGTTCAAGCTTGTGAGAAGTTGCGATGTTGCCCACTTTGTACGATGTAGAACTCTGGCGTGAATACGCAGACCATATGCGCGCACTCAGCAGAAGAATAACCGATCCTCGGGCGAGGCGGCAAACGCTCCTCACGGCCGCCGGCTTTGAGCACATCGCCGACCTGGCCAGCCAACTGCGGTCGAGCATCGATACGCGAAGGCGCTGGGATTCAGCCGCCTGACGCGAGCCTTCAGCCGCTGGGCGATATAGAGCGGCTACTGATGATCTTTGAAAACACTCTCAATGTCGCTAAAGGCGGTCCAGGCGGTTTGCAACTCTTCTGCGGACGTCTGCCCGCCCTGCTTTCCTTGAATGGCTCTAAGAGAGTCCTCGATCAGTTTCCAATGAATGCTGACCTCGGATACGGCTCGGGGCATCACCCAGTCCTGTTCAAGCAACTCATTCATAGAATCCCGACCAGCTGCGATATCTTTCTCTGCGACGAGGCCTCGCTCCGCCGCTTCAATCATTGACTTTACGCGCTCAAGGAAATTTAGTGCGACATCCTGCATGGGACACCAAATGGAGGAATGTTTAACCTTCGCTCAAGGACATGATTCGCGCCTCAAATCTTACGCCGACCTGAGAAGCGCATTATCGACGCCTTTTTTTCCGAAATCGATAAATAAAAATTTTAAGCGCTGAGTGAGGAAATTATAGGGCGGCCTCTATGGGCGCCCTGCTGTTAACGCTTTTTAGTCTGTGTTTGGCGGGTTGGCGGCGCGTTTAGAAGTGAGGTGGCCCCGGTTGTTCGGACAGAATTTCCGCTTCGATAAGTGGAACGTCTGCCGGGGTTAGGCCGCCACGCGGATTGGCGGCAAGCCGTGTGCTCCGTAATAGGCTTGATCGGGCGTCATGCCGTCAAGGCTCGAGTGCGGGCGCCGGCGATTGTAAAGATGCAGATACCGCCCGATAGAGGCCCGCGCCTCCGGCACGCTGTCGTAGGCGTGCAGATAGACCTCCTCGTACTTCACGCTGCGCCAGAGCCGTTCAACGAACACATTGTCCCGCCAGGCGCCTTTGCCGTCCATGCTGATCGCGACGCCATTCTTTATGAGCACGCCTGTGAAGTCCGCACCCGTGAATTGAGAGCCTTGATCGGTGTTAAAGATTTCCGGCCTTCCATGCCTTTCGAGCGCTTCCTCCAAGGCCTCGACGCAGAACGAGGCCTCCATGGTGATGGAGACGCGCCACGACAGCACGCGCCGCGAGAACCAGTCGAGGACTGCGGCGAGATAGACGAAGCCTTTCGCCATCGGGATATAGGTGATGTCCATGGCCCACACCTGGTTCGGCCGCACGACATCCAGGCCGCGCAGAAGATACGGGTGGATCTTATGCCCCGGCTCCGGCTTGGTCGTGCGCGGACGGCGGTAGAGCGGCTCGATCCGCATCCGCTGCATCAGCATTTTGACATGCCGACGGCCGACCCTGCTCCCCCTGGCGGCCAAAAGACCGCGCAACATCCGCGCCCCTGCGAAGGGAAACTCCAGATGCAGTTCGTCCAGCTGGCGCATGAGGGCGAGATCGGCGGGCGACGCCGGGCGCGGCAGGTAATACACCGTGCTGCGCGCGATGCCTGCGGCTTCGGCCTGTTTCGTGACGCTTAACGCATGACCGCGGTCGATCATCGCTTTGCGCTCAGCAATCCCGCCTTGGTGAGCGCCCTTTCTAAAAAATCGTTTTCCAGCGTCAGTTCACCGATCTTGGCGTGCAGCGCCTTAATGTCGGTGGCGGGAGCCGCCTGGGTCACGCCGCCGCCCGCACCGAAAACGTTCGCCGCGCCGCCTTCGAGCTGCGCCTTCCAGGCCGTGATCTGGTTCGGGTGAACCTCGAACTGTTCCGCCAATTGGGCAAGCGTCCGATCCCCCTTGATCGCCGCAAACGCCACCTTCGCCTTGAAGGCCGCTGAGTGGTTCCGCCGTGGTCTTCTGCTCATTGTCGCTCCTGATTTCGCGGGTACAAGCGTGCCCGCTGTCAGGCAGAAATTCCACTTACCGCACCGTCCGAAATTGTGGAGCCACCTCTGAACACTGCACTCGTTCGGCGAGCCATGGCCCACCGCCACTCATCTCTCGACCTTTCATCACGGTTCCAAACATACTGTCCCGATGAACAACGACCGCGCTTTTTTCAAACTCCTCGACGAACTGGGCATCGAGTCCAAGACGGTGGAACACGAAGCCGTGCTCACCGCCGGCGGCCTCGCAGATTGCGATGCCGACCGGTGGGAGTTTCCGGTGAAGAACATCGTCGTCGAAGATAAGAGCAAACAGCTCTACCTCGTGACAATGCATCTTCTCACGCCCCCGTTGGATCTGAAACAACTGGCCAGGAGCATTGGAGCTGATGGCCGCTTTTCTTTCGCATCGCCGGAAACGTTAGGCGCCGCCCTCAAGGTTCTGCCCGGCAGCGTCACGCCTTTTGCAGTCTTCAACGACCACGAAAAACGGGTCCGCGTCATTCTCGATGAGCGGATGCAGGCGGCAAAAACGGTCAGCGCCCATCCCATGGTTAATACGATGACCACGACGATGGCGATGAACGACCTGCTTAGACTTTTCGAATACTCAGGCCACCGTCCGCTCTGGCGCGCGTTGCCGCTTAAAGAGAGCGGCGGGAGCCGATAACCTCGTGGTCTGGACATCTCGACGATGCTGGATAAGAAGGCACTATCGAAACGGCAAGCGACGAAGGCGATAATTATGAAGCAATGCCAATCCTGTGGAATGCCTCTATCAAAAGATCCAGGCGGCGGCGGAACAGAACGAGATGGGCGTAGGAGCGAGACCTACTGCAGCCTGTGTTACCGGGACGGAGAGTTCACCGGTCAAGATTGCACCGTCGAACAGATGCAGGAGATTGTTGAGCAAGCCATGAAGAAGCAGGGCTTCAGCTGGCCTATGCGAAAGCTGGCCCGGTTGCAGATACCGCAACTGGCCAGATGGAAAAACCAAGCCTAGACGTTTGCTTCTGAGCATTTTAGCCGCCGCGATAAGAACAATGAAAAAACCCCTAGTGGTGCGGGGGCGCCACCAGGGGTTTCTTCTTTGGGGCGACACAACTTTAATAATTTACAATTAGAAGTGGAGTCAATTGCCTATCGCGGCGTGTGTATAACCAGTGGAAAGACTTTGCTGCGCCCTCCGTCCGGCTGCTCTCAAAACGGAGCGACAAACACGCTTATCGCAGGCCGCCTACAGTGAAAGGCGCGCTGCTGTTCCGTGGGGCGGCAGCTTCGCCTAAGCAGCATTTTCTGTATTCGCCATCGCATCGCTGCAGCGCATCGATACCGTGCGCGGAGCGGCGTCCCTATCTCGCTAAGCTAACAATACGCGCTCCAGGGACGATGGGATGGAATCGCGTCACGGTGCGCCTTGAGGAAGTGGCGTAGCACGTGTAGAAGACTCAAAACATGGTTACGGTCGCCATGAAGCTGGGCTCGCCGAATATTATCCACGATCATGTTCCGGATTTCTTGGGCGCCGCTTTCCACGCTCAACAAGTTACTGGCAAGGCTGGCGGCCAGAATTTCTGGAATACGCTCGTGTTCAGCGATGACAAGCACCACTTCCCTGGTGGCTCCGCAGAACGCGATGCAATCTTCGAGCGTAATCATAGTTTCTATTCTTTGGCATCGGACCGCCACGCGCAAAATGATTAAATGCCGCAGCGCCCCCGAAAGGCAAATTTTCGGCTGAAAACCTGTGAAGTGAAAAGCCGTTCCGCGATGCCTTGGACGCTCTCCAAACGCGTGGCGCCTGCCTTACCGGAGCGTCCGGAAGGCGGCGCCCATGAAGTAAATCGAAGCAATTAAGATGGTTTACTGGGGCGGAGTGCTGCTAAGGTGCGAGCGTACTCTACAGGGCAGACTGCGCCGACAACAGTCCGTTCAATCCAAGGACCGAACCGGCCTGAGCCAACATGCCGCAACTCCACCCTGATACAACATCCTGTGGAAAGCGCTGGGACCAAAGAAAGACCGCGTTACGCGGGTCGCATCACATCTTCCTCGGCGCTCTCGGCGGAAATGCCGAACTGATAGAGACCGTCCTCAAGATAGTCCGGCAGCAACGGAAGGCTGAACAGATAGGCGACGCTATTGCCGCCATGTTCCATCTTGGCCGTGGAAATAGCTTCGTCCACCTCGGCGGGCGCATAGGTTCCACGCCCAATCCAGGCAAGCGCGATCAAGCTCGCCAGTTCGTCTTCGTTGAGGCTTTCGAGAAATTCCTTCAATTCTTGCCGTGTCGCGTCATCCGGCAAGTCTTCGAGGATGGTTTCGCTGTTTACGTCGTCGCGGTCGACATCGTCTTCATCGTCCCACGCCGCCGTTTTGACGTCGACCTCGCGAGCGCGAAGTATAACGTGGGCAACTTTATCCGTCGCAATTTCCAGCATTGAATTAAGCTCTGCTTCTTAAGCAGCGCTTTTGAGATGCGCCGCTATTTTGTCGAAGACATCCCGGAACATTTCTGGCGTCAACCTGCCCGTACTCGTATTGTAGCGGGAACAGTGATAGCTTGCGAAAAGGCAGCGACCGCCACCTATGTCCACAATGCCGCCATGGCTAAATTTATGGTGGGAGGGCTTGAGAACAAGGGCGCGCAACGTGGTCTCGAACGCAATCCGCCCCAGTGCAAGTACGGCTTGCAGGTTCGACGATTGCTCAAGCGTCACAGAAAGGAAGCCGCGACATGCAGCGACCTCATCTGGCGTGGGCTTATTTTCCGGGGGCACGCAGCGCACGGCGTTCGTTATCCGGCAACTCGTCAGAACGAGCCCGTCGTCGGGACGCTGGTCGTAAGCGCCCTGTGCGAACCCATAGGCGAGCAGCGTTTCATAAAGAAGCAGCCCCGCATAGTCTCCGGTGAAGGGACGTCCGGTGCGATTTGCGCCCTTGAGTCCAGGGGCAAGCCCGACAATCAGAAGGGATGCGTCGCGAGGACCAAATGAGGGGACAGGTGCATTGAACCAGTCGGGGTAATGAACCCGGTTCGCTTGCCGGAAATTGGCAAGTCGCGGACAAAAAAGACAATCAGGCTTAGGCTCGCTTGACGCGGCTTCATCCTTATCCGTCGAAAGGGAAGGGGCGATTGACAAGTCATGCCCCCCTTCGACAGCTACTCAGCGTCGACTTGACTTTCGCGAACGGCCGCGGCGCTTAAACGCTCATGGATCCGTTGTTCGTGAATGTGGGCTTGGTATTCGCGCCCGTTCTCGGCGCGCTGGGTGCGGCAGATATCTTTCTGAAGATCCGACAGATCGATGAACTGGTCGGCTTGGCGGCGAAGCTCATCCGCAACCATGGGAGGCTGCGTGGTCAAGGTCGAGACGACGCTCACTCTCTTGCCTTTGTGCTGCAGCGCTTCGACGAGCGTACGGAAATCGCCATCGCCGGAGAATAAAACGATATGGTCGAGGTGATCGGCCAATTCCATGGCGTCGACAGCAAGCTCGATATCCATATTGCCCTTGATCTTGCGGCGACCAGAAGCGTCTGTGAACTCTTTCGTAGGCTTGGTCACCATGGAATATCCATTGTAGTCAAGCCAGTCGATGAGAGGACGAATGGATGAATATTCCTGCTCTTCCGCGAGCGCTGTATAATAAAGCGCTCTCAATAAAAGACCTTTGTTTCTGAAGAGATTCAGAAGACGCTTGTAATCGATATCGAAGCCTAAAGCTTTAGCTGTGGCGTAAAGATTCGCCCCGTCGATAAAAAGGGCAATCCGCTCAGTCGCGTAGAAATTCATTCGGGTACCTTGGCCTGCCGACTTTCGGAGTTGTTGCTTCTATTTAATTTTGGCTTAAAAGGGCCCACAATCCCGAATTTGCCAAAAACAAAGTTGAGGTAGATAGCATACCAAAACATTGCGAACGATATCAAGGTGGCATGGTTATAATCGCACTCGGATCAAATGTACGTGGTGTGTTCGGGACGCCATATCAATCTATAGGTAGAGCGCTGATTGAGCTAGCAACTCTTGGTATCAAAATTAAGAGCGTGTCGAGGTTGTATCGCACGCGAGCGCATGGCCCACACCCTCAGCCCGACTTCCTGAACGCCGTCGCCGCGGCTTATACGCCATTACCCGCTCATGCTCTATTGGAAATCTTGAAGCGGATTGAGGCGCAAGCGGGGCGACGTGAAGCGAAAGAAGCGCGCCGATGGATGCCAAGGCCGCTCGATTTGGACATTGTGAGCTATAAAGGCATGATTTACAACTGGAGGATGCAAAAACCTCTGGAAGGAAAGCGCGTCGTACTGCCGCACCCAAGAGCCCATGAGCGCGCCTTTGTTTTGCAGCCACTCTCGGAGGTTGCGCCCTTCTGGCATCACCCCGTTTTCGGCTTGACGGCGTTGCAGTTTCTGAAGCGTCCGGCCGTCCGGCAAACAGGTAAGGTCCTGGGCGCCGCCGAATTTTAGCGGTCATTCGCCATCTTTGTCCTTGCCATAACATCGCCGTGAAGCTATCGACAAAAAGAGCGAGCGTTCCCTTTTTATGGCTCTTGAAGCTTTGCAGGACGGCGATGCCGAAACTGGCCCCGAAAACACAGCATGCCCGCCGCGAGCACATCCTCGACGCGGCCGAGCGCTGCTTTATCGGCAAGGGCTTTCACCACGCGACGATGGATGACATCTGTCGCGAGGCTCACGTTAGCGCAGGCGCCCTTTATACACACTTCGTCTCCAAAGAAGCGTTGATCATAGGCTTGTGCGAACGAGAAATGGAACGCTTTGGCAAGGAGTTGGCCAAGATCGCCGCGGCGAACGACTTCCTGCCCGCGCTTCGCCGCATGGCCGAGCATTACTGCTGCAGCGAGACAATCGAAAAGGTGCGCCTTCACGTGGAGATCGGCGCGGAGGCCGGCCGGAACGCGCTCATTGGAAATACAGTCCGTGAGATCGACCAGGTCTGGACAAAGAGCTTTGTCCACATTCTCGAACGCGAGAAAGACCAAGGTCGAATTAAGCCGAAAGTTTCGATCGAGATCATTGTGCGGGCGATGGGCGCGCTCGGCGACGGGCTTTTCCTGCGCCGCAGTCTCGATCCGCACTTCGACCCAAAGTCCATTATCCCCGCGATGATGACCATGATAGAGGCGCTGCTTGAGCCGGCGCTTCCCGCAAATCCGGGCAAAAAAACAGGAAGGTCCGATTGATGATGTTTCGAAACCAGGAACAGTCGCCGCTCGCTTGGACCTTGCTTTTGGGGTTGGCGCTCGCCTGTCTTCCGGGAGCCGCCGCCTTCGCCGAGGACGCCAAACTCGCGCAGAAGGCGAAGCCTCCCGCCGTCACCGTGACGGAAGCGAAGAAAATTTCTTTTGTGGATAACGTGTTGGTGACCGGGTCGCTGGCGCCGCGCGAAGAGGTTCTGGTCGGCCCCGAGATCGATGGCTACCGGCTGACCGAGCTTCTGGCCGAGGAAGGCGACCACGTCAAAAAGGGGCAGGTCCTCGCGAGGCTTTCGCGCGAAATCCTGGAAGCGCAGCTTGCCCAGAACTCCGCCTCGATCTCGAAAACCCAGGCCGCGATGGACCAGGTTCGCAATCAGATCGTCGAAAGCGAGGCGGCGCTGCGCCAGGTTGAGGACGCCTACAATCGCGTGAAGCCGCTCCGCGAATCCGGCGTGGCGAGCCAGGCGACTTTCGATGAGAGGGAGGCCGCCTTTCGCACGGCGAGGGCGAGGCTTGCGGCCCTGAAGGAGGGTTTGAAGCTCGCCGAATTCGAGCAGACCCTGATGCGCGCCCAGCGCCAAGAACTGGAGATCAAGCTCGGGCGAACCGACATCCGCGCTCCGGAGGGCGGCGTCATCAGCCGTCGCACCGCGCGCATGGGCTCGGTCTCCTCGTCCGCGGCCGAGCCTTTGTTTCGCATCATCAAGGATGGGGAAATCGAACTCGACGCCGAGGCGCCTGAATTCTACATGACCAAGCTCAAGGCCGGGCAGCGCGCCCGCATCGAGATCGAAGGCGCGGGCGAGCGCACGGGAACCGTCCGGCTCGTCTCGCAGGAAGTCAACACGTCGAGCAGGCTCGGCCGGGTGCGCATTTTTCTCGGCGACGCCGCGGACATTCGCATCGGCATGTTCGCGAAGGCGATGATCGACGCCGGGCAGCGCGACGCTATTGGCGTGCCGTCGACCGCCGTCCTCTATCAGAACGATAGCGCAACCGTCCTTGCCGTCGTTGGAGACAAGGTCCGGGAGCGGACCGTGAAGCCGGGCCTCCTCTCCGGCGACAGCGTCGAGATCAAGGATGGCCTAAAGGAAGGCGAGATCGTCGTCATGCGAGCCGGTTCGCTCCTTCGGAGTGGCGATTCGATTTCCCCGCAATTCGCTGAGAAGCAGACCGCAGACCGCTCAGCCGGCGCCGGGGTAAGCAAATGAATTTCTCCGCGTGGTCGATCCGCCGGCCGATCCCCTCGCTCGTCTTGTTCCTGGTGTTGATGACGCTGGGTCTTCTCAGCTTCCGGAACATGCCGATCACGCGCTTTCCGAACATCGACATTCCCATCGTCACCATCGACATTACCCAGTCCGGCGCCGCTCCCATAGAGCTTGAAACGCAGGTGACGAAGCGCGTAGAGGACTCGGTGGCCGGCGTCACCAACGTCAAGCACATCAAGTCTTCGATCACCGACGGCTCTTCCAAAACCACCATCGAATTCCAGCTCGGCACGAACACCGATCGCGCGGTCAACGACGTCAAGGACGCCGTCTCCAAGGTTCGCCAGGAGCTTCCGCGAACGATCGACGAGCCGATCATCCAACGCCTCGACATCGAGGGCCTGCCGATCGTGACCTATGCCGCCGCCGCGCCGTCAAAGACGCTGGAGGAACTGTCCTGGTTCATCGACGACACCGTCGCCCGCAAGCTTCAAGGCGTGCGCGGAGTCGCCCAGGTTTCGCGCGTCGGCGGGGTGAAGCGCGAAATCCGCGTTTCCCTCAATCCCGAGCGGCTCCTCTCGCTCGGCGTCACCGCAGGCGAAGTCAACCAGCAGCTTCGCGCCACGAATACCGATCTCGCGGGCGGCCGCGGCGAAGTCGGCGGCGCGGAGCAGTCCATCCGCGCGCTTGCAAGCGCGAGCACGGTCGAGCGGTTGGCATCGACCTCGATCACAATTCCGGGCGGACGCAAGGTTCGCCTCGATCAGCTGGGCCAGGTGACCGACTCGGCCCAGGAGCGGCGCACGTTCGCCAAGCTCAATGGCCGCGACGTTGTCGCCTTCACCGTCGTCCGGGCGAAGGGCGAGAGCGATCTGAGCGTGGCGCGTCGCGTTTCGGAGGCTCTGGAGAAGCTCGCCGCCGCAAATCCGAGCGTGAGCTTCGAAAAGATCGACTCCTCGGTCGATTTCACCATCGGAAACTACCACTCCGCGATGGAGACGCTTCTGGAAGGCGCGATCCTCGCCATTCTCGTGGTGCTGCTGTTCCTGCGCGATTTCAGAGCCACGCTCATCGCGGCGATTGCGCTGCCGCTCTCGATCTTTCCGACCTTCTGGGCGATGCAGGCGCTCGGCTTCTCGCTCAACATGGTGTCGCTGCTAGCGATCACGCTTGTGACCGGCATTCTCGTCGACGACGCCATCGTCGAGATCGAGAACATTGTGCGCCACATGCGGATGGGCAAATCGGCCTATCGCGCGGCGCTTGAAGCCGCCGACGAGATCGGGCTTGCAGTGATCGCCATCACCTTCACCATCGTCGCGGTGTTCGCGCCGGTGAGCTTCATGGGAGGCATCGCCGGGCAATATTTCGTGCAGTTCGGCCTGACCGTCGCCGCCGCCGTTCTCATTTCGCTGCTTGTCGCGCGGCTCATCACGCCCATGATCGCGGCGTATTTCTTGCGTCCGCACGACAAGACGGACCGCGAGGGCCTCGTCATGCGCACATATACGCGCCTGATCGGCTGGACGGTCCGCCACCACTACGCCACGCTCGTCCTCGGCTTCGTCGTCTTTGCGCTCTCCGTCGGCAGCGTCTTTCTGCTTCCCTCGGGCTTTCTCCCGGCCGAGGACACGGGACGCTCGATCTTCGCCCTTGAGCTGCCGCCAGGCTCGCAGCTCGGCGATACGGAGGTGATCGCCGAGAAGGCGGAAAACGTCATCCGCCGCAGGCCGGAGGTCCGTTCGGTTTTTATCGACGGAGGCCGCATCCTCGGGGAAACCGGAGGCGCCCAGGAGGTGCGCAAGTCGACGCTGACGGTTCATTATACGCCGCGGGGAGAACGCGACCTGACCCAGCGCCAGCTTGAGCAGATCATCAGCGCGGATCTGAAGGACATTCCGGATATCCGCACCTGGGTCGTTAAGGAAAACGGCGCCCGCGGATTCACGATCGAGGTGACAGGGACCGACAACGAAAAGGTCGGCGAGACCGCGGCGCAACTCACGAGCGAGATCCGCACAGTGCCCTATCTCGCCAACGTCGTGAACGGCGAAGCCCTGGACAGGCCCGAGATTCAGATCACGCCGCGTCCCGTCATCGCCGCCGAGCTTGGCGTTTCCACGGAGAGCCTTTCGGACGTGATCCGCATCGCCACGCTCGGCGATATCGACGCCAACCTCGCCAAGTTCAACGCGCCGGACAGGCAGGTGCCGATTCGCGTGCAACTCGATGAGCAGTCGCGCGCGAGCCTGCAAACGCTGCAAATCCTGAAAGTGAAGACAGGCCGCGGCGAAGCCGTACCTCTCATCACGGTGGCGGACGTCAAGATGGGCAAAGGCCCATCGTCGATCGCCCGCTACGACCGGCTCAGGCGCGTCGCCATCGGGGCGGATCTGGTCGGAACCGATGCGCTTGGCCAGGCGCTGAGCGCCGTCTACGCGCTTCCGGCGGCCAAAAGCTTGCCGCCTGGGGTGGTCCTGCGCGAGTCGGGCGACGTCGAGGTGATGAGCGAAACCTTCGCCGGGTTCGGATACGCGATGGGCGCTGGCGTGATGATGGTCTACAGCGTGCTCGTGATCCTGTTCGGGAGCTTTCTGCAGCCCATCACAATTCTGCTTTCGCTGCCGCTTTCCATCGGGGGGGCCATTTTCGCGCTGCTTCTTACGGACCGCCCCATCAGTCTTCCGGTCTTCATCGGCTTCCTGATGCTCATGGGCATCGTGACCAAGAACGCCATCATGCTCGTCGATTTCGCGCTGAGCGAGTTGAGGAGCGGCGCGCCGCGGCGCATGGCGATCGTGGAAGCCGGGCGCAAGCGGGCGCGGCCCATCGTCATGACCACCATCGCCATGGTCGGCGGCATGTTTCCGAGCGCGCTTGCGCTCGGCGACGGCGGAGAGTTCCGCTCGCCTATGGCCATCGCCGTGATCGGGGGGCTCATCGTCTCGACGCTGCTTTCGCTCCTGTTCGTGCCCGCCTTCTTCATGGTGATGGACGACATTGGCCGCGTCTTCCACTGGATGCTCGGCCGGTTCGTCGGCCCCCGCGACGAGGCTGCGCCAGCCGATCAAGCGGCGTCTGCGGCGCCGGCCGAATAGCGTGCGCCGCCTTTTCCCGCCACCGCAGGTAGGCGTCGCCGGTGTTTTCCACTACATTACCGGCTGAGCTGTCGGCGAGCGGGCTTGCCTTTCTCATGTTTTGCCGCCACTCGTAAAATCTTGTCACTATTCTTGAGGTGCTCCATGATTATTCCAATCATTCTCGCCGGAGGATCGGGATCAAGACTTTGGCCGCTATCGCGGGCGAAACACCCGAAACAGTTTCATGCGCTCGTCAGCGCCGAGCCGCTCCTTGTCGACGCCGCGCGCAGGGCGCCGTCCGCAGAGCCCTTTGCGCCGCCCTTCATCATCACCAATGAGGAGAACCGGTTCGGCGTGGCGGCCGCATTCAAGAATGCGAAGCTTGTCCATCAAGGCATCGTGCTGGAGCCGGCGGGCCGCTCGACCGCGCCAGCCGCCGCCATCGCCGCCGAGCTTGCCATTGCGAAGAGCGGTCCCGACGCGGTTCTGCTCGTCATGCCGTCCGATCACCACATTGACGACCAGCGCGCCTTTCTCGACGCCGTCCTGGCCGGATACGAGGCGGCTAAAAAGGGGTTGTTCGTGACCTTCGGCGTGAAGCCGAACAAGCCGGAAACGGGCTTTGGCTACGTGAAGACGGGCGCAGGCGCGGGCTTCAACAAGGTCTTGAAAGTGGATCGTTTCGTGGAGAAGCCAGACAAGGAGACCGCCAAGCGCTTCTGCGCCGAGCCCGGCTATTTCTGGAACGCGGGAATCTTTCTTTTCGGCGCAAAGGCCTATCTCGATGAACTCGCCCGGTTCGAGCCCAAAATGGTGCAGGCATGCGCCGATGCGGTCAAGAACGCGACTTTCGATTTCGACTTCATCCGACTCGCCGACAGCTTCCGCCAATGTCCGGCCAACTCCATTGACTATGCTGTGATGGAGAGGACAGACAAGGCGGCGCTCGTGCCGCTCGACGCCGGTTGGAGCGACGTTGGAACGTGGGACGCGCTTTTCGACGCCGCCGAAAAAGATGCGGACGACAACGCCGTCCGCGGCGACGTGCTGGTTCGGAATTCGAACCGCTGTTATGTGCGCGCCGAAAGCGGCATGGTCGCGGTCGCGGGCGTCGATGACATCATTGTGGTGTCGACGAAAGACGCAACCCTTGTCGCCAAGCGCGGAGACAGCGGCGCCGTCAAAGACGTTGTGCAACAGCTTGCCGCCAAGGGCCGCAACGAGGTCGAGCATCATCTCACGGTTCATCGGCCCTGGGGCAGTTATGAGACGCTGCATCTGAGCGAGCGCTACCAGGTAAAGCAGATCGTGGTGGCGCCCGGCGCAAGCCTGTCTCTCCAGCGTCACCACCACAGAGCCGAGCACTGGATCGTCGTGAAAGGAACGGCGCGGGTGACCATTGACGGCGAGGCCAAGCTCCTCACCGAGAATCAGTCGATCTACGTTCCGCTTGGCGCGGTTCATCGGCTGGAAAATCCGGGTCTCATCCCCTTGACGCTGATCGAGGTTCAATCCGGCCCCTATCTCGGCGAAGATGACATCGTGCGCCTCGAAGACGTCTACGCCCGGGTTTAGTCCAGCCAATGGCCTGACGGCAAGCACGCCGAACCGGAAAACTTGAGCCGAACGGCGTGCACGTTGGGTTTGATGGCGTCGGGTGAGCGACACGCGTTGTCATGGCCGGGCTTTAACCTGGCCATCCATGCAGCAGGAAAAGCACGTATTTTCAATGTGTTGCTGGATGGCCGGGACAAGCCCGGCCATGACGATGGCGGGCGCTTCGCAACAGCAACCGCTGTTTTCGGGATAATCCAAGCATCTTATGGGCTGTCAACCGTGGCGGCGGCGTTGCGAACGCACGCCCGCCCGACGCGGATGTCCGTCCCAGGCGGCGATCAGATGCGAGGCGGGATGGACGGTATAAAGTTCTCTTAAATGTGCATTCAGTAACTTATTAATTGGATGGAGGTTGACAGAGAGAGCGACGCAGGCGACTTAATGGGGTGCTGACCGATGCAAGCGGGAGAGACCAGCGAAGCTGGCGCCGAAGGAGCAACCGCCCCGGAAACTCTCAGGCAAAAGGACCGCGCGCAGACAGCACTCTGGAAAGCAGCCGCCGCGAAAGCGCGCGTCTCACCGAAGGGGTAGACCCGGCGTTGCTGGGTGAAATCTCTCAGGTCCCGTGACAGAGGGGGCAGCGTTGCATAAGCGACGCGCCTGAAACGTCACGGATGGACCATGAGCGAAGCAGAAACCCTCAATAAGCCCTTACAGCCCGCAGCGAAGCTTTGCGTGACGCCGCTCAACGCGCTCCATCGCGAGCTCGGCGCAAAGCTCGTGCCGTTTGCGGGCTACGAAATGCCGCTTCAATATTCAGCCGGCATCGTCAAGGAACATGTCCACGTTCGCAGCGCGGCCGGTCTCTTCGATGTCTCGCACATGGGGCAGGCTCGCCTGACCGGGCAGAACTTTGCCGCCGTGGCGGCGGCTCTGGAACGGCTCGTTCCTGGCGATATCGCCGGGCTGAAGCCTGGGCAGATCCGCTATACGCAGTTTCTCAACGAAGATGGCGGCATTATCGACGATCTTATGGCGGCGCGTGATGCGGACGGCGCAGGCGTCTCGCTCGTGGTCAATGCGTCGCGAAAGGAGATCGATTTTGCCCATATTCAGGAAAGGCTGCCTTTGGGCTTTAAGCTGAATTTGGAGCCCGATCGCGCGCTTCTCGCGCTGCAAGGGCCACAAGCCGCGACGGCGCTGTCCAGGTTGATTCCCGGCATCGAGGCGCTCGGCTTCATGACGAGCGGCGCATTCGGCGCCGTATCGGTATCGCGCTCGGGCTATACGGGCGAAGACGGTTTCGAAATCTCGGTTGCGGCCGATGGCGCCGAAGCGCTGGCCCGGCGCATCCTTTCAGAGCCGGAGGTCTTGCCCATCGGGCTTGGGGCGCGCGATACGCTGCGGCTGGAAGCGGGCCTTCCCCTGTACGGGCAGGATATGGACGAGACGGCGTCGCCGGTTGAGGCGGGGCTCGCCTTCTCGATTGGAAAGCGCCGTCGCTCGGAAGGCGGCTTTCCGGGCGCCGGGCGCGTTCTTCGCGAACTGGCGGAAGGACCGAGGCGTCTGAGGGTCGGGCTGAAGCTTGAGGGCCGGGCCGCCGCCCGGCATGGAATGCAGATCATGGATAGCGCTGGAAAACTCGCCGGTGAGATCACAAGCGGCGCTTTTACGCCGACGGCCGCCGCCTCGATTGGGACAGGCTACGTTCACGCGGATTTAAGTAAACCTGGCACAAAACTTGCTGTCGAGGTTCGCGGCGCGCCTGTTCCGGGCGTGATCACGACCCTGCCTTTCGTCCCCCACCGTTACGTCCGCAAATCATAAAACAAAAGGTCAAACGCCATGGCGACCATCAAATATACCGAGGATCACGAATATATCAGCATTGACGGCGATATCGGGACTGTCGGCATCACGAATTTCGCCCAGGAAAAGCTCGGCGACGTGACCTTCGTCGAGCTTCCAGCCGTAGGCGAGACGATCAAGCAGGGCAGCCCCATCGCAGTCGTCGAATCAGTCAAGGCGGCGAGCGATATCTACGCGCCTGCGAGCGGCCCCATCCTCGAAGTCAACGCCGCGCTCAACGACAAGCCCGAACTCATCAACGAGGCCGCCGAGGGCGCAGCCTGGATTCTCAAGATCAAAATCCTGGATGCGAGCGAACTCGACAAGCTGATGGACCGGGACGCTTATCTCGATTACGCGAAGTCGGAGGCTTAATGCGCTATCTTCCTCACACGGAAGCCGATCGCCGCGCGATGCTTGGCGCAATCGGCGTTGCGGGCGTCGACGCCCTGTTTGCGGATGTGCTTGCGTCGAAGCTCAGGCGCGAACTGCCCGATCTGCCTCTCCGGCAAAGCGAAATGGCCGTGGAGCGTGCGCTTTCCGCGATGGCGGCGCGCAATGTCCCGGCCGGTTCCGTACCGTTCTTCGCGGGGTGCGGCGCCTACAAGCATCACGTCCCGGCGACGGTGGACTACGTGATCCAGCGCTCCGAATTCATGACGGCTTACACGCCCTACCAGCCGGAGATCGCCCAGGGCACGCTGCAAGTTCTGTTCGAGTTCCAGACCCAGGTCGCGGCGCTGACCGGCATGGAAATCGCGAACGCCTCGATGTATGACGGCTCCACGGCGGCGGCCGAAGCGGTGCTGATGGCTCATCGCCTTACGAAGCGCAAGAAAGCCGCGCTCGCGGGCGGCCTGCATCCGCACTACCGGGCCGTGATCGAGACGGTTTCCCATTATGCCGGCTTCGAGGTGGACGTCGCAGCGGCGGACCCCGCAACATCGTTCGACGTTCCTTGCGATGGCGACACCTCCTGCATCGTCGTGCAGATGCCCGACGTCTTCGGACGCGTGAGCGATCTCTCCGCGCTTGCGGCGAAGGCGCATGAACGCGGGGCCTTGCTGGTTGTCGTCGTCACCGAGGCCGTTTCGTTCGGCGCGCTGAAGTCGCCGGGCGCGATGGGGGCCGACATCGTCGTGGCCGAGGGCCAGTCGATCGGGAACGGCCTCAATTTTGGCGGGCCTTACCTTGGGCTGTTGGCCTGCCGCCGGAAGTTCGTCCGCCAGATGCCGGGGCGTCTGTGCGGCGAGACCGTCGACGAGGATGGGCGGCGCGGATTTGTGCTGACCATGTCCACGCGCGAGCAGCATATCCGCCGCGAGAAAGCCACAAGCAATATCTGCACAAATTCCGGGCTTTGCGCGCTCGCCTTCTCGGCGCATCTGACGCTTCTCGGAGAGGCGGGCTTGCGCAAGCTCGCGGCGCTCAATCACGCGAACGCGGTCGCGCTGGCAAAGGCGCTGGCCGAAATTTCCGGCGTCGAGGTCATTACGCCCGCTTTCTTCAACGAGTTCACGATTAGGACGCCGAAGTCTGCCGGCGCCGTCATCGATGCGCTTGCAGATCGCGGCGTTATCGGCGGCGTTCCCGCCTCCCGCCTCTGGCCGGAGGCGCCCGCGCTTGCCAATTATATCGTCGTCGCGGCGACCGAAGCGACGACTCCAAATGACATTGCCGACTACAAAGCCAAGCTTGATGAGGTTCTTCATGGTTGAGATGCCGAAAGAGTTTTCACTGGACCATGCTGAGCCGGCGAGCGAGGTTCACACCTTCTCGGGTAACCGGGGTCTTGCGATTGAGGAGCCGCTCATTTTCGAGATCGGGTCGACGGCGACGAGCGGCGTCGATTTCGAAGAGCCTTTGGAGACCGAAACGCGGCTCGGAGTTCTCGCGCGGAGCGAGCCCATTGGTCTGCCTGGGCTTTCGGAGCCTGAGGCCATACGCCATTATGTCCGCCTGTCGCAGAAGAATTACTCCATCGACACCGGCATTTTCCCGCTCGGCTCCTGCACGATGAAGCATAATCCGCGCCTCAACGAGAAGATGGCGCGACTTCCGGGCTTCGCCGACGTTCATCCGCTGCAGCCGGAAAAGACGGTGCAAGGCGCGCTCGCGCTGATGAGCGAACTCAGCCGCTGGCTGATCGAGCTGACCGGCATGCAGGCGGTCGCGCTTTCCCCGAAGGCGGGCGCGCACGGCGAAATGTGCGGCATGATGGCGATCCGCGCGGCGATCGAGGCGAAGGGCGAAGCGGCGACCCGGCGCAAGGTTCTCGTTCCCGAAATCGGCGCACGGCACGAACCCGGCCACAGCGGCGTTGCTCGGCTTCACCGTGCGCGCGGTCGAGGCGAACGAGGACGGAACTGTCAGCGTCGAGGCCGTTCGCGCGAAGCTCGGGCCGGATGTCGCGGCCATAATGCTGACCAATCCAAACACTTGCGGCCTGTTCGAGCCCGAGATCGCCGAGATTGCGGCGGCGCTGCACGAGGCGGGCGCTTATCTTTACTGCGACGGCGCGAACTTCAACGCCATCGCGGGCAAGGTCCGGCCGGGCGATCTCGGCGTGGACGCCATGCACATCAATCTGCACAAAACGTTTTCCACGCCGCATGGCGGCGGCGGTCCGGGCGCCGGGCCGGTGGTGTTGTCGGAGATCCTCGCGCCGTTCGCGCCTCTGCCGTTCGTGAAAAAAGACGGCGATAACTATCGCTTGGTCGAGCACGCCGAAGATGGGCCGGAAGCCGCGGTCTCAACCGGCAGGCTTGCGGCGTTCCACGGTCAGATGGGCATGTTCGTGCGCGCGCTCGCCTACATGATGAGCCACGGCGCGGACGGCATCCGGCAAGCGTCCGAAGACGCCGTTCTGAACGCGAATTACGTGCGCGCCTGCCTGAGCGATGTGCTGTCTTATCCTTTTGGCGACCGCGCGTGCATGCACGAAGCGCTGTTCGACGACCGCTTCCTGAAGGGCTCGCACGTCTCCACGCTCGACTTCGCCAAGGCGCTGATCGACGAGGGTTTCCATCCGATGACGGTCTATTTCCCACTCGTCGTCTCGGGCGCGATGTTGGTGGAGCCCACGGAGTCCGAATCGAAACAGAGCCTCGATCAATTCATCGGGGCCGTCAGGGGGCTCGCCGAAGCCGCAAAGGAAGGCGACCAGGCGCGCTTCTCAAAGGCGCCGCGCTTCGCACCGAGGAAACGCCTCGACGAAACCCGAGCCGCGCGCGAGCCCATCCTGACCTGGAAGGCCGCTTTCGCGGCAGCTGCGGAGTAAGCCTTCAGGCTGAGCGCTCCGCTTCATCATCCCGGGTCGGGCGAGGCCCCGAGCCGGGATGCAGAAATGCACCATTGCTTTCCCATCCACGAGCAGAGAAGCAGGTTGCAGTGCTTGGCTTGCCGTCGCGCTCTTTCTTCAGATAGCTCCGGCAAGGCTGTTAGGCGGTCAGACTAGTACCCGCGGCGCCCGTAAACGCCCCTGCTCGCATACGCGCCGCCGCGTCCATATCCGCCGCCGCGCGCGTAGACGCTTCTGCTGGCATAGGCGCCGCCGCGTCCATATCCGCCGCCGCGCGCGTAAACGCCTCTGCTGGCGTAGGCGCCGCCGCGTCCATATCCGCCGCCTCGCGCGTAAACGCTTCTGCTGGCATAGGCGCCGCCGCGTCCGTAATACCCGCCGCCGCGCGCATAAACGCCTCTGCTGGCATAGGCGCCGCCGCGTCCATATCCGCCGCCGCGCGCATAAACGCCTCTGCTGGCATAGGCGCCGCCGCGTCCATATCCGCCGCCTCGCGCGTAAACGCTTCTGCTGGCATAGGCGCCGCCGCGTCCGTAATACCCGCCGCCGCGCCCATAAACGCCTCTGCTGGCATAGGCGCCGCCGTGTCCATATCCGCCGCCGCGCGCGTAAACGCCTCTACTGGCATACACGCCGCCGCCGCGTCCATATCCGCCGCCACGCGCGTAAACGCCTCGGTGCGCATACATGCCGCCGCCGTACATGCCCCGACCCCCTGCTGCAACGGTACGGCTGTGGTAGACGCCGCCGCGGGGGCCCCTGACAGTTGTCCCCCTGGCGTAGCGATAGGCAACGTCAATGGTAACCGGGCTGCTTTCGATGATGGTTGCATGGGGCGCGGGGACCGCTGCGGAAGCGGAAGCAGTTATAGCGATCGCCGCAGGGGCCAAGAGCGCCAAGATAATACTTCGCATTGGGCATTCTTTCTTGTTGTATGTCACCTTCCTTTCCTCGGCGGAAGCAAGTCTAAGGTTATAATAAGGGAAAAACAAGCTTAACATCAATTAATCATGCGTTGATTTCTGGATTGGACAGACTGGTGAATTAAGGGTGAAGCGCGCTCATCGCCAAGTAATTGGGCCTCTGCCGCTTTCGGGCCTCTTGCGCGCATCAAGTCGCAACTCTTCGGTAGGCTGGCGAAATTGGAGCAGGGCGCCGAGACGCTGCCATTCGCAGAATGCCGGGGGGCGTGGATCGCCCACCAGGTCGGCGCACTTGATGGGTTCTCACTCAGGATTCCACATCCTGCAGCGAAACAGGCGTCGCCCGGGGCTCGCCGGAGAAGAGCGGCTTCATCCCCGACTTCAAGAATTTCGCGAAGACCGTGTAGGGGATGGTGACGTGAAAGTCGCTGCCCGCATAGAGGCCTTCGAGCGCGGGGGGAAAGTGGATCGTCAGCCCGGCCGCCTTGCCCATCTTGGTCGAAGGGCAAAGCGTGAAGCGCTCATAAACGGCGAGGTCGGGTCTGGTCATGTCAAGCAGCGTGTCGCTCTCTTCTTCTTCGCCGGTTTCCTCCTTCAGGTCGGCGCGCGCGTAGTTCGCCAGCGCATCGAGCGTCTTGGAACGATCGACGGCGCCTTCGACGATGTCGGAAAGGGACAGTTCCTTGCTGGCGCCAATGTCGAAATTGACCGTGCGAAATCCTATCGTGGGCCGCGCGTCGCCCTGCACGACTGTGGCGACTTCAAGGTAGCTGACGTGCGAAGGCGTTCGGAACTGTTCGAGGTAGCTGACCGTCTCGGCATAGGGCTTCCACTCGCCTTCGATCGGCGTGGCGTTCGCATCCTGCTCTGCGTTCTTGAGGAAATCCGCCATCTCGCTCCTGGCGCGCGCGGCAAGAACGGCGAAAAGCGCTTCGTCCCAGCGCTTCATGTGCAGGGGAAAAGAGGTCTTCGCGTAGCCGAACCTGCTTTCCTGTTTGAAAGCCACGACCCCGCTCGCGTTGAAACTGACGATGGAATAGCCGACGACGAGGCAGAGCGCCCAAAAGCAAAGCGCAGCGGGGGAGATCGCCAGTTTCAGCGCCTTCATGGCGGTTATCCCGGCTTCTGCACAACAGCGCGGATGATCGCGGCGAGGCCGCTATGCCGCTGCCCTTCCGTGAGTTCGACGGTCGCTTCTTCGAGGAGGAGAAAAGAGGCCCCGGCGAAATCCTCGGCGAGCTTGGCCTTGGAGTAGAGCATATCGGCGGTTTTCGGGCCGCCGGAGCGATGCATTTTCTGCAGTTCGAGTTGTTTGGGGCGGTAGGCCTCGAGGATCAGGATGCCGCCCGGCTTCAACGCGTCCAGCATGGCGCGGTGCATTCTGGGCCGGTCGCTGTCGAAGAAGTGGATGAAGAGCGCGGCGACGATATCGTAAATGTCGCGCGGCCACGCCCAGGTGAGAAGATCGGCAAGCGTCGCGTTGATCTGGACGCTGCGCTCTCCCGCGAGCCTCCTGGCCTTCGCCACGCCAAGCGGGGATACATCGACCGTATCGACGATCAAACCCTGCCCGGCAAGCCAAACGCCGTTGCGGCCTTCGCCGTCGCCCGGCGCGAGCGCGCGCAGCCCAGGCTTGAGATGATGCGCTTGCGAAACGAGAAATTCGTTCGGAGCCGTCCCGAACGCGAAGTCTTCGCCCTTATAGCGCTCGTCCCAAAACGTCGCCTGATCGTTCATTGCTGGGGGTCTTTCCCTAAGCCAGCTTTTATGAGCGTCGTGACGCGCTGAAGTTCGCTGAGATCTTCCGTCGAGATCTTCCAAACGATCAAGCTGTCCACTTCATGATAGGCATGGCGCAATCTGTTTCCCAAGTCAGCGATGCGGCGCCAAGGAAGGTCTGAATATCTGGCTTTGACGTCATCCGGATTGGAGCGGCTGGCTTCGCTGATGATTTCCAAACCTCTCTCCGCCGCCCACCGCAAGGTCCGGTCCTGTTCGAAGCGCTCAAAAGCAACACCCGCCATTGTGCTCTTGAGTTGCGCTATGGCGTCCTGGATGTGCTCAAGCCGGTCTTCAAGGCTGACTGTCATCAGAAAACCGGAAGCTCATCGTCTTTTATCCGCTCCCGAAATTTCGGCCTGATAGAGCGACGCAACACGACCTGCGTTGGAATTCCAAGGGCGTCTTCAATAATGAGCGCAATGCCTGAAAGATTCAAAAGGGAGAATCTGTCATTGGGGACAAGATCGATGATCACATCGAGATCGCTGTCCGGCCGCTCGTCGCCGCGGGAGCGCGAGCCGTAGATCGCGAGATGCTGCACCCCTTCGGCGCGGATTGCGTTCTCGTTTTCCTTGAGCTTGGACAGGATTTGATCGCGTGTCATGGCGTCATTTTAGCGCTGTTTGTTTGCGGCGTCACTCGCTCGCGCGCAAGTCTTCCTCCACGATCTCATCGAAAGTCTTGCCGGAAATAGCGCTGGCGGAGCTTTCGCCAATTCTGCGCTCAATAAGAGTTTTCAAATCCGCCCAGGCTTTTTCCTCGTCCTGATCGGGCGGAAACAACCTCTCCGGCGCATATTGCTTGGTGGTTTTGCCCTCAAGCGCGGCCAGCGCTTTGAGCGCCTTGTGCTGCTGCTCGGTGATGTCGATGGTCAGGCGGCTCATATCGGTCCCCTCGTGGACAGACCCACATTATTATAAATGTGGGTTGCGTCCATCCGCTCCCAAGAGCGAAATTGCGATGGCGTCTCCGAGATGACAGCCGGAGGTATTATTCCGCGGCCTGCTTCGTATAGCCGAGGTGCGCATTCAGCTTGGCGAGGAGATCGGCCGCCGCATCGGCGATATTGGTGCCGGGGCCGAAAATCGCAATCGCGCCCGCCTTGGTGAGCGCCGCGTAATCGCCGGGCGGGATGACGCCGCCGGCCACGATGAGGATGTCGGGGCGCCCCTGCTTTGCCAGTTCCTCCTTCAACTCCGGAACGAGCGTGAGGTGGCCCGCGGCGAGAGAAGACACGCCAACGATATGCACGTCGTTTTCGACCGCCTGCCGCGCCACTTCGGCGGGCGTTGCGAACAGCGCGCCGATATCGACATCGAAGCCGAGGTCGGCAAACGCGGACGCGATAACTTTCTGCCCGCGGTCGTGGCCATCCTGGCCTACCTTCGCGACGATGATGCGGGGCCGGCGCCCATCGTCCTTTTCGAACGCTTCGCACATCGCGATCACGCGGCGGACCTTGTCATCCATCTGCCCGATCTCCTGGCGGTAGACCCCTGATATGGCGCGGGTTTCGGCGCGGTGGCGGCCATAAACCTTTTCCAGGGCCTCCGAGATTTCGCCGACCGTCGCCTTTGCGCGCGCCGCATTCACGGAAAGCTCAAGCAGATTGCCGGTTCCGTCCGCCGCCGCCTTGGTCAGCGCGACAAGCGTAGCCTCGACCGCCTTCGGGTCGCGCTCGGCCTTCAGCCGCTCAAGCTTCTCGATCTGCTTGGCGCGCACAGAGGAGTTGTCGACCTTCAGCACGTCGATCGGCGCTTCGTCCTCGGGCTGATATTTGTTGACGCCGACGATCACCTGCTTGCCGCCGTCGATGCGGGCCTGCGTTCTCGCCGCCGCTTCCTCGATGCGCATTTTCGGCACACCGGCGTCGATGGCCTTCGCCATGCCGCCAAGGCGCTCGACTTCCTGGATGTGCTCCCACGCCTTCTGCGCAAGGTCGTAGGTCAGCCGCTCGACATAGTAGCTGCCGCCCCAGGGGTCGATCACGCGGGTCGTCCCGGTTTCGTGCTGGATGAAAAGCTGGGTGTTGCGGGCGATGCGGGCGGAAAAATCCGTCGGCAGCGCGAGCGCTTCGTCGAGCGCGTTGGTATGGAGCGACTGCGTGCCGCCATGCGTCGCGGCGAAGGCCTCCACGCAGGTGCGGACCACATTGTTGAACACGTCCTGCGCGGTCAGCGACCAGCCGCTCGTCTGGCAGTGCGCGCGCAAGCTCATGGATTTCGGGTTTTTCGCGCCGAGATCCCGCATGAGCCGCGCCCACAGAGCGCGGGCGGCGCGCATCTTGGCGACTTCCATGAAGTAGTTCATGCCGACCGCCCAGAAGAAGGAGAGGCGCGGCGCGAAGGCGTCGATGTTGAGGCCGGTCGCCATCCCGGCGCGGACATACTCCACGCCATCGGCGAGCGTGTAGGCGAGTTCGAGATCCGCCGTCGCGCCCGCTTCCTGCATGTGATAGCCGGAGATCGAGATCGAGTTAAACTTCGGCATGTTCGCGGAGGTGTAGGCGAAGATATCCGAGATGATCCGCATCGAGGGCAGGGGCGGATAGATGTAGGTGTTCCGCACCATGAACTCTTTCAGGATGTCGTTCTGGATCGTGCCTGAAAGCTGTTTCGGGGAGACGCCCTGCTCCTCGCCCGCCACGATGAAAAGCGCGAGGATGGGAAGCACCGCGCCGTTCATGGTCATGGAGACGCTCATGTCCGAAAGCGGAATGCCCTCGAAGAGCGTGCGCATGTCGTAGATCGAGTTGATGGCCACGCCCGCCATGCCGACATCGCCCTTCACGCGCGGGTGATCGCTGTCATAGCCGCGATGCGTGGCGAGGTCGAAGGCGATCGACAAGCCCTTTTGCCCCGCCGCGAGGTTGCGCCGGTAGAAGGCGTTGGAATCCTCGGCGGTCGAAAAGCCCGCATATTGCCGGATGGTCCAGGGTTGCTGGACGTACATTGTGGGATACGGGCCGCGCAGGAACGGCGGCAAGCCTGGATAGGTGTCGAGGAAATCCAAGCCTTCGAGGTCGCCCGGTCCATAAACCGGCTTCAGCGTCAGGCCTTCCGGCGTTTCTGTAGGTGAGCCGGCGGCTTCCGCCCGAAGACCCGGCGTCTGCCATTCGATCTTGGAAAAATCCGGCAACGGAGATTTAGTCATCGCAAAGCCTTCCATAGCCGGTCAGTAGGACCGCGTCTCGACTTCGGCGTACACCTCGAAGCCTGCTTCTTCCGCCTCAAGGCCGGCGGCCTCGGACAACTCCTCGACGCACAGAACGCGCTGCGCTTCCTGAAGAATGGCAAGTGCGTTGCAGCCCTCGTAGATCAGGCGGTCGATGGCGGTTTTGTCCTTCGCGTCGATCGTCTTCAAAAGGGAGGCAGGCCCCGCAAGATAGACGAGCACCGCGCCCGCTTTCTTCAGAGCCGAGGCCGCGCCCGGCATCGCGCCATAGGTCTTGTTCGACGCGCACAGGCACACCGCTGGAGCCGGGCCCACCTTGAACGCCGCCACGAGCGCATCAATGCTGTCGAAGCCTTCGGCCGGGGCGATGACTTCCAGCCCTCCCGCCGCGAAGAACCCCTGCACCCAGATCGCCCGCGCCCGATACTCGTCCGGCTTCCCGAGCGCCGCCAGGAAGATCGGCGGACGAGAGCCGATGCTGGCAAGGGCAACATCGGAGCGCCGCCGCAATGCCTCGAAAGGATCGGCGTCGCGTTTCGAGGCGTCAAGCGGGGCGAACGCGATGTCGTTCACGGTTCGCGACGCTGCGCGCAGGTCACTAAGGGTTGCGCCATTGGCGGCAGCGGCGACAAGAGCGGCGAACCGCTCGCCCTTCCCGGGGGCAGGCAACGCCAGCTCGGATGCGGGCGCCGCCGCAGGCTCGCGGATTGCGGCTGGTTCGGAGGCCGCTAAGGTTTCCAAGAGATTTGGAAATTCCGAGATGCCCGTCAGCTTTTCCGCCCGACGAGCGACGGCCCTTTCCTGCATGTCGGCCGCACCGCGAAGTTTTCCGGCGACGAAGCCGCTTTCAAGGGCGGCGCCAAGCCCCCCTTGCGACTCGACTTCGCGGAAGAGCGCCCAGGCGCGCATGCTCAACTCGCCGGCGAGCGAGTCCACATACCCTGAGCCCGCCGCCGGATCGGCCACGGCGGGAAGCCAGGCTTCGTGCTTCAGGACGAGGTTGGTGTTGCGCGCGAGCCGTCTTGCGAAGGCCGTGGCGTTTCCGGCGACGCCGTCGAAGGGCAGAACCTCGATGCCTGCCGCGCCGCCAATGGCCGCGCCGAAGGCCGCAGCCGTCGCGCGAAGCAGGTTCACATGCGGATCGTAGGCCGTGAGGATGCGTGGCGGCATCTTGGCCAGCAGGAGCAAGTCCTGGTTCGGGCTCTCTCCCGCCGCCGCGAGCGCTCGCGCCCAGAGAAGGCGCATCGCCCTGAACGCCGCGATGGTGAGGAAAATGTCCGACGACGCCGAAAGCGAAAACCCGATGCAGCGCGCGGCGTCTGAAAGCGGCATTCCCGCCTCGGCGAGCGCGCGCCAGTAGGCCACCCCTGCCGCCAGCGTAAAGCCGAGTTCCTCGGTCGCCGAGCCGCCGGCGCCGTTCCAGGCGCAGCCGCTGGCGAGGAACGGAACGAACGCAGGCGAACGCTCATGAAGATGGAAAGCAGCGTCGGCATAATCGGCAAGGAGAGCGGCCCTGTCGGCGGGGCGTTCGCCCGAAAGCGCGAAAGCCGTGAACGGATCGAAGCCGGCCGAGCCCGAAAGGCCTTCGCACTTCGCAGCCTGCAGAAGAGCCGCATCCGCAATGGCGGCTCCAGGCGCGATGAAAAACGGCTCCTTGGCCGAGCCGACGAGAGGTTCCAGATCGTCCTTGATCTCGATGTCCGGACAGGCGTCGAAGGCGACGGAAAATGCGGAGGCTCCGCCCGTCAGATCGTCCGCGAACTGCTTCTCGCCAGTAAACGGCTGAATGATCGCCCAGCCGCGACTGGCGAACAGCGCGGGCGCTTCGCCGCGCTTCGCATAAAGCGGCTGAGTTCGAAAGCCCTCGTAGAGCGGCGTTTCGAGCTTTTCAAAGGGCGCGTCTTTCAGCGCCTTGGCCACCGTCGCGCGCCAATCAGCCTCGGACGCGTTCGGAAAATCGCTTGCGAGAGAAAAGTGATCCATGGCGGCGCATCATAATGGATGCGGCCACGCTCCGCCACCATACCATCGCATGTGAAGGTCTGTTATTTGGCCGCGCCTGCGAAGGAAGCGGTCCGCTCCATGTCGGGGTTAAATAAGGGCTGAAATTGGTTTCGTTTTGTAAAACAGGCCTCTTCAGGTGGCGCTCATATAAGCATTTGTTATGAAACGATTTTTATGTGGCGGATGGCGATTGGCGGCCTGGTCGGCCCCGGCGTTTGCGTGAACGGCGGCGGCCCGAAAAACCTCTTCATCCAGTGGGTTGTTCAGATAAAGCATTGAAATAAAATGGAAAAAAGACAGAACCGCGGCGCGCCATCCTGTTAACAGGCCCCAGCGGTCCAGGGTTAATGAACGCTTCACAGCTACTACGCCCCGCGCGAAGTCCTGACCCCTACGCTGCGCGCTTCGACAGGACTTCCCGCGGATAAGCTGTACTAATGAAATCTTGAAGCAGGCATTCGCGGCGCGACCAACGAAAGGACGGGACGATGAAACCCCGAACCGGGAAATCGTGGCGGATGTTTTTAGCTTCGAGCGCTCGCGTTCAGGGTGTCGAGAGCGCTGTTTAGATTTAGAATGTCCATATTGAAGGCTCTGGTGTTGTCCTTGTAACGGTTGATGAAGCCTTGCATGTCGCTGGCCGTGATTGCGCCTTGAACCAATTGGGGCTGATTGTTGCCATCAAAAGTGCCCTTGTTACGCATTTCGCACAGGGCGAAAACGAGGTCGGCGTTGGCCTGACTACCATCTGCTACGTTGATGGCGCCGCCGGTTGTCTTTTCGAAGAGGCTGATGTCTGACGGACTGAGCCATTCCGCTGGGTTTACCCCGCCGTGAGACAGCGCATATTGGAAAGCTGGACTTCCATACCCGAGTATTGGCTGTCTCGATAGATAAGCGGGTACGGAGCTTGGCGAAACCGAGCCGTGCCCTAGCGTGGCAGAGTTGTTGACCGTCAAGGTCGCTGCGAATGCATTTTCGGCTGGGGTTGAGGTTGCTGGCGTGGTCGTATTTTTGGAAATAGCCACCACGGAGCCCGTGGCCGAAGAAGCCGCATCGCCGCCGCCTACCGTAGCATTAACTTTCGCCTACAATGACTGCGACAATAAATTATAAGAAGGTATTTGTATTCTTATATGCCCCAATCTGCGTGCGTCCCCAAAGGACGCAGACTTTGACGACTATCTGTCATCTCGTAGCTCGATTTTACCAAAGCGAGAAACAGAGGAAGCGACGCCACTTTCGAGGGCGTGGAATCACGCGTTCGCCCTTGATGTGCCAAAGATGCTTGCGCTAATTGCGTTTGCGAGCGCCGTGTCGGATGGAGTGGATTATGATTTCGTCGTCGAGCGGTTCGTACAGAATGACGTAGGGATAGGGGTTCGCAATGGCGCGACGTATGCCGGGCTCACTGGCGGCGATGCCGATGTTAGGGTGAACCAGAAGCAACTCCGTTACGGCCTTGATTTGCGCTTGCACCCTCGCTGCTCCTTGAGGCGAACGCTCCGTCAGATACTCAAGAACGAAGTCAAGTTCGAGAAGCGCTGGCAGCGTGTAGCGGAGTTTCACAGGCCGTATTTCGCCCAGACGGCGCGCACCTCATCATCAGTCGCAAACTCACCGCGTTTCGCGGCGGCTTTGGATCTTTCGACAGCCGTCTTTTCCTCTGCCGTCAAAACGTAAACTTCCGCACCTTCCTCACCCGCCAAGGCAAGCATGGCGCGCGCAATTTCATCCTGCGTCTCGGGCGGAAGGCGGCGAACGGTCGTCACAGCCTCATCGAAAAGTTCGGTCATGATGATATATTAGGAGGGGTACAGCGTTATGTCCAGAATCGCGGCTGTGGCGCAAATCCATCGACATGCGTCTGCAGATACGCCATCCTTCCGCGCGGTGACGCCATTCTGACGCGCTCAATCTTAAGCTGTTGTTGAAACCCTCGCTCATTCCTTTATAACGCCTCGAACCTTTATAACGCCTCGAAAGTCAGGCGCTGAGAATGCCCAAACGGACAGATATCGACTCCATCCTCATCATTGGGGCTGGCCCGATCGTGATCGGCCAGGCCAGTGAATTCGACTATTCCGGCACGCAAGCCTGCAAGGCGCTGAAGGCCGAGGGGTATCGAATTGTCCTCATCAATTCGAATCCCGCCACCATCATGACGGACCCGGATTTGGCGGACGCGACCTATATCGAGCCCATCACGGCGGACATGGTCTCCAAGGTGATCGAGCGCGAGATGAAGGAGCACCCCGGCGAGCGCATGGCGCTGTTGCCGACCATGGGCGGCCAGACGGCGCTGAACACCTCGCTCAAGCTCGCGCGCGACGGCACGCTCGAACGGTTCGGCGTCGAGATGATCGGCGCCACGGCGCAGGCCATCGACAAGGCCGAGGACCGCCAGCTTTTCCGCGAGGCGATGCGCAAGATCGGGCTGGCGACGCCCAAGTCCATGCTGGCCCATAATCTGTCGGAGGCGATGGCGGCGCTCGATTACGTGCCGCTTCCCACGATCATCCGGCCGTCCTTCACGCTCGGCGGAACGGGCGGCGGCATCGCGTATAACCGCGAAGAATATATGTACATTGCCGAGCGCGGCCTTGAGGCGTCGCCCGCAACCCAGGTCCTGATCGAAGAATTGGTGCTCGGCTGGAAAGAGTATGAGATGGAGGTTGTCCGCGACACCAAGGACAACTGCATTATTATATGCTCCATCGAGAACGTCGATCCGATGGGCGTCCACACCGGCGACAGCATTACGGTTGCGCCGGCGCTGACGCTGACGGACCGCGAATATCAGGTCATGCGCAATGCCTCCATCGCCGTGCTGCGGGAGATTGGCGTGGAGACCGGCGGCTCGAACGTGCAATTCGCCGTCAACCCGGCGGACGGCAAGCTCGTCGTGATCGAGATGAACCCGCGCGTATCGCGGTCCTCCGCGCTGGCGTCGAAGGCGACGGGATTTCCAATCGCGAAGGTCGCCGCGAAACTCGCCGTCGGCTACACGCTCGACGAACTCGACAACGACATCACGAAAGGCGCGACGCCCGCCTCCTTCGAGCCGACCATCGACTATGTGGTCACGAAGATCCCGCGTTTCGCCTTCGAGAAGTTTCCGGGCGCCCCCGACGACCCTCACAACCTCCATGAAATCTGTGGGCGAAGTGATGGCGATCGGCCGGACCTTCCACGAAAGCCTGCAGAAAGCGTTGCGGTCCATGGAGATCGGCCTTTCAGGGCTTGACGATTTCGTGCTGGAGGGGCTCGGCAAGGGCGACGACAAGAACGTCATCCGCGAGGCGCTTGGCACGCCATCGCCGGACCGCATCCTGAAGGTGGCCCAGGCGCTCCGCATGGGCGTCGATCACGAGCAGATCCATTCCTTATGCCGCATCGACCCGTGGTTCATCGCGCGGTTGCAGGAGATTGTCGATCTGGAGGCGAAAGTGCGCGCCCACGGCCTGCCGGAGACGGAACGCGCGTTTCGCGATCTCAAAGCCATGGGTTTCTCGGATACGAGGCTCGCCACGCTTGCAGGCCTCACCGAAGCGGAAGCCGCCCAAAAGCGACGCAGCCTTGGCGTCCGGCCTGTCTACAAGCGCATCGACACCTGCGCCGCGGAGTTTCCTTCGCCGACCGCCTACATGTACTCGACCTATGAAAAGCCGCTGGTCGGGATGGAGGTTTGCGAAGCGCGTCCCACGGACCGGGAGAAGATTATCATTCTCGGCAGCGGCCCGAACCGCATCGGTCAGGGGATCGAGTTCGACTATTGCTGTTGTCACGCCGCCTTTGCGCTCTCCAAGGCGGGCTACGAAACCATCATGATCAACTGCAATCCCGAGACAGTTTCGACCGACTACGATACGTCGGACCGCCTTTATTTCGAGCCGCTGACGCCGGAAGACGTGCTGGCCGTGATCGAGAAAGAGGCGTCGAACGGAAAACTGAAGGGCGTGATCGTTCAGTTCGGCGGGCAGACGCCGTTGAAGCTCGCACAGGCGCTGCATGCGGAAGATGTGCCGATCCTCGGCACCTCGCCAGACGCCATCGATCTCGCCGAGGACCGCGATCGCTTCAAGGCGCTCGTTGAAAAGCTCGATCTCCGCCAGCCTGAGAACGGCATCGCCTACTCGATCGAGCAGGCGCTGGTCGAAGCCGACAAGATCGGCTTTCCCATCGTGGTGCGGCCCTCTTATGTTCTCGGCGGCCGCGCCATGGCGATTTTGCCGCATCAGGCCGCATTGAAGCAGTATTTCGAGACCACGCTTGCGGCCTTCGTTCCGCCGGACATTCAGCACCGGTTCTCCGGCAACCGGCATGCGCAGGTGAACATCGTGCTGGGCAAGAATGCGCTGCTCCTCGACTCCTATGTGCGCGACGCGACCGAGGTCGACGTCGACGCGATCTCGGACGGGGAGGAGGTTTTCATCGCCGGCGTCATGGAGCACATCGAAGAGGCGGGCGTCCATTCTGGCGACAGCGCGTGCTCCCTTCCGCCTCACTCGCTCGATGCGGGGACATTGCGCTTGCTGGAGCGGCAGACGGTGGATATCGCCCGCGCTGTGAACGTCGTCGAACTCATGAACATACAGTTCGCCGTCAAGGGGGACGAACTCTATGTGCTGGAAGTCAATCCGCGCGCGAGCCGCACGGTGCCTTTCGTTTCCAAGGTGATCGGGCATCCCGTGGCCGCCATCGCGGCGCGCGTCATGGCGGGCGAGAAACTCGCCGGCTTCAAACTGACGCAGCCCGAGCTTGCCCATGTCGGCGTCAAGGAGGCGGTTTTCCCCTTCGAGCGCTTCCCCGAAATCGATCCTGTGCTCGGCCCCGAGATGCGGTCGACGGGCGAGGTCATGGGCATCGACCGCAGCTACGCCGTCGCCTTCGCCAAGAGCCAGCTTGCGAGCGGCAGCCGCCTGCCGACATCGGGCACATTGTTCGTATCCGTGAAGGAGGCGGACAAGTCGCGCATCATCCAGCCCGTCAAGGAACTGGCGGATATGGGTTTCAAGGTGCTGGCGACACGGGGCACGCTTCGTTACCTTGAGGCCAACGGCGTCGCCTGCACGCGAATCAACAAGGTTCTGGAAGGACGGCCAAACATCGTCGACGCAATGAAAAACCGCGAGGTGGATATTGTTTTCAACACAACCGAGGGTGTTAAAGCTCTGGCCGACAGCTCGGCCATTCGGCGGGCCGCGTTGATGTACAAAATTCCCTATTACACAACGATTGCGGGCGCGTTTGCGGTCACAAAAGCGATTGCGGCAATGAGGGCCGGCATCCTTGAAGTTCAGCCTCTTCAGAAATATATCGGATAGAATGTGCGTGCCGGCGCCGCGGGGCTTGTGTCTTATTGCGCAATTCCACTTATAATGGATGAACAAGTTCCAGAACTGTGAACTGGACTGGGGAGATTGGGGATGACCGAGAAAGTGCCGATGACCGCTCAGGGCCATGCTGCGCTCGAGGCCGAACTTAAGTATCTAAGGTCGGTCGAGCGCCAGCGCATCATCAAGGCGATTGCGGAAGCTCGGGCTCACGGCGACCTCTCCGAAAACGCCGAGTATCATGCGGCGAAGGAAGCGCAGGGCATGAACGAGGCGAAGGTCGCCGATCTGGAGGACAAACTTTCGCGCGCCGACATCATCGACATCTCGAAGCTCTCCGGCGAGACGGTGAAGTTCGGGGCGACCGTGACGCTCGTGGACGAGGACACCGAGGAAGAGGTCAAGTATCAGATCGTCGGCGATTTTGAAGCCGATGTGCGCAAGGGAAGGGTTTCCATAGGATCGCCCATCGCGCGCGCCCTTATCGGCAAGAAGGCGGGCGACTCCGTGGAAGTGAATACACCTCGCGGCGCAAAGTCCTACGAAATCCTGAAGGTCGCTTTCCAGGGCTAATCGGGCGCCAGCCCGCTCAGCCTTTTTCTGCGGATCGATAAAAGCGCTGGCTTCGGCGACTGTCTATGGTGCGCGGAGCAAGCCTGCGCTTATGTCGATTTGACCCCTTCGGCGACGCGCCGCACTCAACGTTCTTGAAATCTCGGCCGCGATCTCGGACCTCGCCTTGCGGGGCTCCCGTGGGCGCGGCTATGTTTTTACCCGGCATAAACGGATCAAGTCCGAGGCCGCGGCCCGCGGGGCAGGACTTCGCGCGCGAGTACGAGATCGCAACGAATCGCCAAGAGCGGCGTTTTCGATTTCTCAAGCTTCGAGAAGACGGGCGATCCATGCAGGACATCATCGACAGGGCCAAAGCGCAGCCGGGCATCCTTGAGACTTACGCGCCGGCGCGCCTCGACCGCCTGCCCTGGGGCGCGTTCCATACGCTCGTCGTGATTGCGCTTGGCGTCACCTGGGTGCTGGATGGGCTGGAGGTGACGCTCGCAGGCTCCGTGGCGGGCGCGCTCAAGGCCAGCCCGGTCCTCCACTTCACCGACTCCGAGATCGGGCTCGCGTCGAGCTTCTATCTTACCGGCGCCGTCAGTGGGGCGCTGGTTTTCGGGTGGCTTGCTGACCGCCTCGGCCGTCGCCTCCTGTTCTTCGTCACGCTGTGGCTTTATCTTCTGTCCGCAGCCGCCACCGCTTTTTCCTGGGATCTCGCAAGTTTCTGCTTGTTTCGCTTCTTGACCGGCGCCGGCATCGGCGGCGAGTATAGCGCCGTCAACTCAACCATTCAGGAGATGATCCCGGCGCGATTCCGCGGCTGGACCGATCTCGCGCTTGGCGGCACGTTCTGGCTCGGGGGCGCGCTTGGGGCAGGGGCCTCGATCGTGCTTCTCAACCCGGCGAACATCAATCCGGAAATCGGCTGGCGGCTCGGCTTTTTCATCGGCGCGGTTCTCAGTCTCGGCATTCTGTTTCTGCGCTCGTTTCTTCCCGAAAGTCCGCGCTGGCTCGCCATCCACGGGCGGGAAGAAGAGGCCGAAAAGGTCGTCGGGGATATCGAGGCGGGGTTCCGCAAAGCCGGCGTGAAACTTGAGGATGTCTCCAAGCTGAAGCCCATGCGCGTGCATCCGCGCACGCATACGCCGCTCAAGGAGGTGTTTCACACCATCTTCGTGACCTACCGGACACGCGCTCTTGTCTCTCTCACGCTGATGGCGACGCAAGCCTTCTTCTATAACGCGATCTTCTTCACCTACGCGCTCGTGCTGACGCAGTTTTACAACGTCCCGGCCCACGATGTCGGCTGGTATATCCTGCCCTTCGCGCTCGCCAATGTGCTCGGTCCCTTGATCCTTGGCCCTCTTTTCGACTCTGTGGGCCGCAAGACGATGATCGCGCTCACCTATGCGGCATCGGGCGTTCTGCTCGCCATCAGCGGTTGGCTTTTCGTTCACGATCAGTTGAATGCGACCGAGCAAACCGTCGCCTGGGCTGTAATTTTCTTCTTCGCGTCGCCAGCGGCCGGAAGCGCCTATCTGACCGTCAGCGAGGTCTTTCCGGTCGAGATTTGCGCGCTTGCCATCGCCGTGTTCTACGGGCTGGGGACCGCGATCGGCGGAGCGGGCGCGCCCTATTTGCTGGGGAGCCTCATTGAAACCGGCGCGCGCGAAAACGTCTTCCAGGGCTACCTTCTCGGCGCGGGGCTGATGATTATCGCCGCGATTGTCGAGGCGATCTGGGGCGTCGCCGCTGAGCGTAAGCCTTTGGAGGCCGTGGCGCGCCCGCTATCCTCCGCTGCAGAATAAGGCCTGGCGCCCCTGTCGCATACCTTAACGCTTACAATACAATAGGCTGCTGCTCCTACGCTCCGCGATCGCGGCGTCGAGATCGCTCAGCCTCTTTTCGTAAGCCCGCTGCTTGCCGGGCTCGAAGTGAAGCACTCCACCTCCCGCCTCTGCGGTGTGGAGGCTGCGGAACCGATGCGCCTTGATCGCCAGCGCGGCGCGCCTCTCCACCAGTTCTTGAAGCGATAGGCTTGCCAAGACGGATTTCGGGGCGGAAAAAACATCGAGAAACACATCTGCTGGCACGACGGCCCCACCTTCGAACAACATTACGCCACCCCCGTATCGACAAACAGGCGAAAGCGCCTGCATGTTTGCGTTTTCGTCAACCCTAAGTTACGCGCAATTCGGTATAAAAACCCTTACTCGCCGCGCTCTCCCTTTAACTTGTCGACGAAAGTATTCGCCTCTCCCGCAACGTTGCGGGAGAGGCGATCAAGACCTGTAGACTATAAACCGGTTTGAGCCGCGCGGCGACCTGGAAGTGCAGACCTCAGGATGCGTGCTAAGCGAGCGCCTTTCTGATATTAAAGAGTCGGAAAGCGGGGCACTCCGCTGCCGAAGGGTGGGCACGCATCGTGACTGACAGGAGGGTGAGGCGCTGGCCGGGATTATCCGGCGAGATGGCGGAGCGCATTCGCGCTCATGATTGGGCGTCGACGCCGCTGGGCGCCATCAGCCGCTGGCCGCAGAGCCTGAAAAGCGCTGTCGATCTCATGCTTTGTAGCCGACAGCCTGCCTCTATCGCGTTCGGCCCCGCGCTGACGTTCCTCCATAACGACGCCTGCATTCCGTTTCTTGGAACCCAGCATCCGAAATGTCTGGGTCATCCCTATACGGAGGTTTGGCCCGAACTCTGGCCGAAGTTGAAGCCCTTCGTCGAAGCGGCGTTAGCTGGCGAGGGGCGTGTAGCGGACGATCCGATTCCTCTGCTTGGCCGCGCCAGCGGTCCCGTGAGCTGGTTTACCTGTTCATGGACGCCGCTCCGCGACGAGGCCGGCGTGGTGAAGGGGGTCTACTGTTCTGCGACCGACGCCACTGCCCAAGTTGTGGCGCAGCAGGCGCTCCAGGAAAGTGAGGAGCGTCTCCGTTTCTGCTTGAGAGGGGCAGGCGCGGCGGCTTGGCAATGTGATCTCAAGACGCGAGAACAAGTGTGGTCGCCGGAAAGTTACGAGTTGCACGGGCGCGATCCGAGGCTCGGGGCGCCAAGCTACCAGGAGTGGCTCAACTGTTTGCATCCTGAGGACCGCGCCAGGATGCAGCAGATCGAAACCGAGGTTGTGGGCGAGAAATGTCCCGAATACCGGACAGAGTATCGTATCGTCTTGCCTTCGGGCGAGATGCGCTGGCTGGCTGCGCTGGGCAGGTTGGATTGGTCTGAGGACGGTTCGCCGTTACGAATTTCGGGAATCAACCTCGACATCACGGAGCGCAAGTGGGCAGAGAAAGCGCTGCGTGAAAGCGAGGAGCAGCTTCGCTTCTGCGTGAGAGGGGCGGGCGCGGCTGCATGGCAGAGCGATATAATGACGAGACGACTCGTCTGGTCGCCCGAATGCTGTGAGTTGCATGGGCTTGATCCCAAACTCGGCTCCCCACAATATGACGATTGGCTTCGATCCATCCATCCAGACGATCGAGACAGAGCCGAGAAAACGAACCTCGACGCTCTCATAAGACAAACGTCTGAATTCAGGCTGGACTATCGCGTCATCCTCCCCACGGGCGAAATTCGCTGGATCGGAGCGCTGGGCAGGGTTGAATACGCCGCCGACAGGCCATTGCGGATGTCCGGGATTTGCCTGGACATCACGGAGAGCAAGCGGGCTGAACAGTCTCTGCGCCAGGCCGAGGAGGCGCATAGACAAAGAAGCCAGGAATTAGAAACTATTCTCGCGGCGATCCCGGCCACGGTTCTCATCGCGAAGGACGCCGATTGCGCCGAGATTATTGGCAACCCGGCCGCCCACCGCTTGCGGCGTGTTGCTCCGCAGTCGTCTCTTTCGAAATCGGCCGCCTCGAGACGGGCGCCGATAAACTACGAAGTTTACTCGAAGGGACGCCGCTTGTCGCCCAGCGAACTGCCGATGCAAAAAGCTGCCGCGACGAAACGAGCGGTTGTGTCGGAGGAACTGGAGCTTCGCTATTCGGACGGCGCAGTAAGGTTTGAACTCGCCAACGCCTTGCCTCTTTTCAATGATGCCGGCGACGGCTGCGGCTCGGTCGGCGTCTTCACGGACATCACTGATCTGAAGGTCGCGGAGGCGGCGCTGCGCGAGAATGAGGAGCGGCTGAGGTTCGCCCTCGACGCCGCGAAAGCCGGGACGGGCGAATTGGTGCTGGATACCCGTGAGATGTTCGCCTCGGAGCGCGGCCTCGCGCTGCTGGGCATCTCTCAGGGAGAACCGTTGACGATTGAAACAGTCCTGGCCTGCTTGCACCCTGACGACCGGGAGCGCGCCCTCGACGCCTTCAGGCGAACCCAAACGACAGGCGAGTATTACAGGTGGGAGGTGCGGGTTCCCCTACCGGATGGAACTGTCCGCTGGCTCGAATTTCATTTGGAGCAGCAACTCGTTGCTGGAAGGCGGGTCATGGGCGCATTGGTTCTGGACATCACCGAGCGCAAACAAGTCGAGTTGGCGCTGCGCGAAAGCGAAGAACTGCTGCGCGCGATTATTGAGCACGTACCGGCGCCCATCCTGCTTTCGAGGGAGGATCGCAAGATCCTGCTCATCAATCCGGCCCTGACGAAGCTGACCGGTTACACGGCCTCCGACATACCGACCAGAGACGAGTGGGAAGCGCTTGCGTATCATGAAAACGCAGAGTCGATAAAGGGACTGGTGCGCAATGCCTTCGAGCTTGGCGTTCCCAGCGATCGTGGCGAACTTTGGATATACACCAAAACTGGCGAGAAGCGGCTGTGGGCGATAAAGACAGCGCCCGCCGGGCGCGACGCTTCGGGCAAGCGCATCATGGTCACCGTCGGGCTGGATATCACCGAGAGAAAGAGAAGTGAGGAGGCTCTCGCAAACGCTTTGAGGCTGGAGGCCGTCGGCAAGCTCGCGGGCGGGGTTGCGCACGATTTCAACAACCTCCTGGCCGTCATCGCAGGAAATCTCGAACTTGCCGAAGACCGCATCGACGATGAAACAGTGCGCGATCTCATTCGGCGCGCACTCAACGCCGCCGAAAAGGGCGGCGCCCTGAACCACAGGCTGCTTTCGCTGGCGCGGCAGCGTATCTTGAAGCCGGAGAAAGTGAGCCTCAATTGCCGGGTCGAAGAGACGACAGAACTCCTCAAGAGCACGCTAAGCGCTGGCATCGAGGTGACGACCGATCTTGCCCCCGACGCGTGGATGACGTTGGCGGATCCTGGCGAAATCGATAGCGCCATATTGAACATCGCCGCCAATGCTCGCGATGCGATGCCCAATGGGGGCGAAATCCGGATCTCGGCGGCCAACGTCAGCATCAATGCAGGCGAGGCTGCGATTATTCACCCGGATGCGCGGGCGGGAGACTATGTCCGGTTGGCCGTCGCCGATGACGGCGTCGGCATGACCGAGGACGTGCTTGGCAAGGCGATGGAGCCCTTCTTCACGACGAAGGGATCGGGAGCCGGTATGGGACTCGGGCTCGCGAGCGTGGCGAGTTTCGCTAAGCAGACTGGCGGCTTCGCCGTATTGGAGAGTTCTCCTGGGCGCGGGTGCGCCGTCAGCCTTTATCTGCCCCGATCCACGGATGACGCCGCCGCGCCAGAGAGGCGCGACGGCGAACTGCCGCTGGGCGATGGCGAATTGGTGCTTGTGGTGGAGGACGACGATCAGGTTCGCGAGGTCACCCTCAAACGGATCGAGTCGCTAGGCTATGCCGTCACGGAAGCGAGAACGGGACCGGAGGCTATCCGGCTGTTGAAGTCCGAGGACCCGGTGCAGCTTGTGCTAAGCGACATCGTCATGCCTGGCGGCATGACTGGCTACGATGTGGCGCGCTGGGTCTCATCGAACAAGCCGGATACTCAGATCATATTATGTTCCAGCTACAACGGGGATGCTTGCCACGGCGATGCTCAGAGATATTTGAGCGATGTCGTTATTCTCGGAAAGCCTTACAACCGAGATCAGCTGGCGCGCGCCTTGAGCGACGCCCTTTCGACATCCAAGATGAGCTGAACGAGCGCAGTTTTCCACACCAAAGGGCGCGCGTTAGTTGCGTCTGGCAAGCATACCTATTACGAAATAATGAAAGTCTGGCGAGTAATTTCGGTATAATAGTAGCCAAATCGCCATAGAAAAGTTATAAATATTTCTGCGTGGCGAGTCAGACTGGAGTGCTTCCAAGGCGCTGGGTTGAGCGTTCTGCTTCGAGGTCGTGATGTGACCGATCCGATATTCATAGCCGTCGTTGATGATGAACCCGAAGTCCGCCATGTGCTCAGGCTGGGTCTGGAAGCGGAAGGCTTCTCCGTGGTCGAGGCGGCGGACAAAGCCGCCTGTTTGCAGGGCCTTGAGACCTATCCGATCAAGCTGATCACGCTCGATTTGAAGCTCGATCATCAGGAAGGGCTCGTGCTTGCCCGGGAGATCAGAGCGTCCCAAAACGTGCCGATCATCATGATCACAGGATGCGACGCCCCGCTTGACCGGGTGAGAGGCCTGGAGCAGGGCGCCGACGACTACATCACGAAGCCGTTCCATATCAAGGAAGTGATCATCAGAGTCCGGCGAGTGCTCGCGACCTACGGCGTCCTGGACACGCCGCGGCCTCATGGGAGCGTCTGTCGATCTTATGCTTTTGGTGCGCTTCTTTTCGATCCTCGAAAACAGGAATTGAGGTCCGCCAGCGGCGCCCTCATCGAACTGACGGAAACGGAGGCGCGTCTTCTCGAGTTGTTCTTGAAACATCCCGGGCGTGTTCTTTCCCGTGACGACATCAGCCAATTGCTGCGCGGCCATGATTGGTCTCCCCTTGATCGGATGATCGATGGCCATGTCTCCCGGTTGCGACGGAAAATCGACGCCCCCGGAAGCGAGGAGCCCAGTTTGATCAAGAGCGTCCGGAGCGTGGGATATGTCTTTGTCAGCGAAGTCAAGCAGACTTAGTTAGTTGAGCTTCCTGAAGGGTTTGTCTCCGAAACGGCATATCAATTAATTTCTGTATGCATATTGTATTTGCTGATGCACAATTCTGCACAATTCTCTCTCTTCTCTGCGAGCGTGACCTAGGGCAAATACCAATTTCTCTCGCATGCGGCGGAGGAGGGCTCAATCAATGATCTTGGATGAAAATTCACCAAGCAGCGTCGATCTATTGCAACCCGCTAGGTCTTTCGATCCCCAACTTGCGGCTTCTGGATTGTCCATTGTTGACTGGGCGTGTTCAATAACGACGGCAAGCGCCCAGGAGCGGGAGCAAGAACGGCTCGTAAAGCTGGAGAGGGATTTTGTCGGCCGGCTTATCGAGGATTATGAACGTACGGTCGCGAACGGGCTCCCTGCAACCAGAGCGCTCGCCAGTCTTCTGGAATGGGCGTCCCAGGAGTGCCCTCGCCTGTGACGCCGGGGCGGCGGGTCCGGCTGAGATCCAGCGCGAGGTCGTGGTCAATCGCGCCGCTCCCCAAAAGCACATCGCAGTGTTAAGAGCAGGAAACAAAACGCTGTGATCGACGGCGAGGGGCGATCGCGGCGGTGAAGATCGAGCGATGTCAGAAGCCCAGATGATAGTTCACGCCCACGCGGACGGTATCGCCTTGCGTCGATGCATCCGCGCATTGCGCCACCCCTGCTCTGGGGCAGCGTTCTTTGCAACCTAACAAATTACCTATACGCCAGCCCACAAATATCTAGCTCAAGGTTGCCCTTTATGATTTTCGGGCAAAGCTACGCATTTTGCAACATTCGTCTTGTTGAATGCATAGCCGGACAAGAGCGCTCAAGCACTGCTCAAGCACAAAAAGCAGTGAAGCCATTCGGATGTTGATGAAGCAACGGCCAAGCCCGCGCTCGCTTTGAACAAGGTGGCCCAGAGCTTGGCAAGCTCGGCGGCCGGCCCCTGCGGAAGAGCGCCTTGAGATCGTTGGCGCCGGATAACATCCCCGCGATAGCAATCATCAATATTGCCGCAAGCGGAATCGCGTCCCTTACTTCGTCCTGTGATCGGGAATGCTTTGCAGGGCTTCTCATGAGGCTCTCCCACCAGATCGCCCCTTTCAACCGTTGAAGCGATCAGCATTCTGTTCGCATCGCTGCGTCATGCGGTGCGCAGCATTACTCTCGACCGCCCCGAAATAACATTGTCGCCTGTTGACGCCCATAAATACCCATGTTATCCCATGCGAGCCCGTTCGGAAGGGGGTGATTCGGAGGGAGATCCAAAATGCTTTCGTCGCGCAAGGCCACTGCGCGTCAAGGTCTCTCCCTCCGGTCCGTCCGAAATAGGCTGGAATGGCCTATCTCGGCTTTCATTTGTACCTTTGTCTCGCTGATTTCCCGTTAAGCGCGAGAATAAAGATTTAGACGTCCTCCATTTCCCGCTCTGGGTATTTATGGGCAGAGGTGGGAGTGGGAAGGTCAGACGCACAGTGCGCGGCCGTCTTGTGTGCGTTTGGCGGCAACGTGGATTTGAGGGATGGATGAATTCGCATCGCGCATTGAGGCCAAGGTCGACCAACGGGGACGCGTCGCAATCCCTGCGCCGTTCCGCGCCGTCCTCGCCCAGGAAGGCGCCGACGAAATTCACTGCTATCCGCATCTCGACAATGATTCGATCGAAGCTGGCGGCGCGCGTCTGGTCGACGAGGTTAAAGGCATTGTGGGGCGGCACCCCGCAGGGTCTCCGCTCAGGGAATCCCTCGAAATCGTCTATTTCGGCGAGTGCGAAAAACTCAAAATCGATCCCGATGGCCGGACCGTGCTGCCAAAGCGCTTGCGCGATCATGCCGGAATCGCGGAGACAGCTGTTTTCGTCGGCCTTGGCAACAAGTTTCAAATCTGGGAGCCTGAGGCTTACAACAAATATCGCGAACGCGCGCGCGAACAGGCGCTCGCGTTTCGCAGGGAGCTCGGCGCGGGGAACCGCTGATGAAGCGGCGCAAACGAGGGGGCAATCAGGGAGTGGCGGACCGTGGGAGGCCGGTAGAGGGCCAGCCTCTCAAAGGCGGAACGGTCCGCCACATCCCGGTGCTGCTTTCGGAAGTGCTGAGGGCGCTCGCCCCAGGCGCGGGCGAACGATACATTGACGGCACATTTGGCGCAGGCGGTTACGCTCGCGCCATTCTGGAGGCGGCGGATTGCGAGGCGCTCGGCCTCGACCGCGACCCGTCCGCGATAGCGGCAGGCCGTGTGCTTGAGACTGAAGCCGCTCCTCGCCTGAAGCTCGTCGAAACGCCTTTCTCTCAAATGGAGGACGCCGCACGGCTCGTCGGCTGGGACCGCGTGGACGGCGTCGTGCTCGATCTCGGCGTGTCGTCGATGCAACTCGACGAGGGAGACCGCGGCTTTTCGTTTCTGCGGGACGGCCCGCTCGACATGCGCATGTCGGGACAGGGACTGAGCGCCGCCGATATCGTGAATACTTTCGAGAAGGACGAGATCGCCAACATTCTCTATCAGCTGGGCGAAGAGCGTCGCTCCCGCGCCATCGCGGCGGCGATTGTCGCCGACCGCGAAAAGGCCCCCTTCGAACGAACCGGCCAACTCGCCGACCTTGTCGCCCGCGTGCTGGGCCGCCGGCATGACGACGCCAAGCACCCCGCGACGCGCACCTTCCAGGCGCTTCGTCTCTACGTTAATGACGAGCTTGGCGAACTTGAGCGCGCGCTTGAAGCCGCCGAGCGCATCCTGAAGCCGGGCGGGCGGCTGGCCGTCGTGAGTTTCCACTCGCTCGAAGACCGGATCGTCAAGCGCTTCTTGCAAAGCCGGTCGGGCAGACAAGCGAAGTCTTCGCGTTACCGTCCGCCCGACGCCCAGGAAGCCGCCCCTGCTTTCGAGCTTCCGGAGCGCCATGGGATCGAGCCCTCGGAAGAGGAAATCGCTGTAAATCCTCGGGCGCGCTCGGCGAGATTGCGGTTCGCGATCCGCACGGCGTCTGGCGCGCCTCCCCGGAAGTCCTAACCGACATGCGGCGGGCGCCGACCGGTGCGCACTCACGCGCGCGCTGAACCCGAAACATCCGCTAAAGGATCTGAAAGCAATCGACGCCGCTCGAACAATCTTCGAGACCCGCCATTTCTGCTCGCGGCCTAAGGCGCGCGTTCAGGTTAGGACGCGCCCTGTTATCGCGCTCAGCCGGAAAAACTCCACAGAGGCGGCGGCAAGGCTGTGCCGCCAAAATCGCGATAACCCCACGCTAACGCACTCAAAATTAACCATCGGGTTTGTGCAATTGCACTCCAATCAAGCGCCAAAAAGAAGCAAGTTTGGCAAAACCGGCGGGATGGAAGCGCCGTAAATCAAGGCGTTCGAGAGAGATACTTATATGCTTGCTTGTGGTGGGGCTGTTTTACGAAACAAACCCAATCTTTACCGGATTTTAAGCGTGGGTTCCGGATAAGGGGCGCCAGCTTACAGCCGGACGTTCGCCGCCCAAATCCCGGCATTTGGATCCATTAGCTGCCTTGCCGTACATGGGATCGCGAGGGAACCGGCACGACGGCTTGCGACCCTACGTGTGAAAATGCTTGCCCCCGCACGCCTTCGTTCCCAAATGCGCTCCGGAGGTAAGCGATGACTGCGCCGGACCATTCTCCCCTATCGCCCCAAGCATTCGAAAAACTCGACATCAATTCCCAAACCAGCCTCGCGGACACGGCGCTGCGGCTCGCAAAGCAATTGGGCGCCGGCTACGCCGACATCCGCATCGGCCGCAACCAGGAGGAAGCTGCTTACGCACGCGAGGATAAACTCCAGCATTTCAACTCGACATTCTCGGCTGGGATCGGCGTGCGTGTGCTGCTGGACGGAAGCTGGGGCTTTGCGGGCAGCCGCATCGTGAGCGAGGCCGAAGTGGCGCGCGCCACCGCGGAGGCCATCGAAAATGCGAAGGCCGCGCACCTCTTGCAAACCCGTCCCATTGAGCTGGAGGACACGCCCTCCTATCGGGACGCGTGGATCATGCCGGCTGCGGCGGACCCGTTCACGGTCTCAGTGAAAGAAAAGGCCGCCAAGCTTCTGGGCATCAACGCCGCGGCGCTCAAGGCCGGCGCAGACTATTGCAGCTCACAGCTCTGGATCGTGCGCGAGGAAAAGCTGTTCGCGAGCAGCCGGGGCAGCCTCATCCGTCAGAGCCGGGTCCGGCTCTGGCCCCAGTTCACCGTTACCGCCATCGATAAAAAGACCGGCCGGTTCGCCACGCGGGAAAGCCTTTATCCTGCACGCGCGGCGGGCTGGGAGTACGTGGCCGCCTATGACGGCGAGGCGGAGGCGGCGCTGGCCGCGGCGCAGGCGCGCGAAAAGCTTGCCGCCAAGTCCGTCGAGCCAGGCCAGTACGATGTCGTCATCGACCCGGCCAACCTCTTCCTGACCATTCATGAGAGCGTAGGCCACTCGACCGAGCTCGATCGGGCGCTGGGCTGGGAAGCGGATTTCGCAGGCACCTCCTTCGTCTTGCCGGAGATGTTGGACGGCTTGCAATTCGGCAGCCCGCTGATGACGGTGATGGCCGACCGCTCGCAGGAAGGCGGCCTCGCGACAGTCGGCTACGACGACGACGGCGTGCGCAGCACGGAGGCCGAGTTTCCCATCGTCGAGAAGGGCGTTTTCCGGAATTACCAGATGGCGCTGGGACAGGCGCAGCTTATCGGCAGGCAGCGCTCGAATGGCTGCGCCTATGCGGATTCGCCAACGTCATTCCCAATCCAGCGCATGCCGAACATCTCGCTCCAGCCTGGGGCGGACCATGTCTCGCTCTTGGATCTCATCGCAGGCGTGGACCGGGGCATTTTCATCTCCGGCGCCGGAAGCTGGAGCATCGATCAGCAGCGCGACAATTTCCAGTTCGGCGGCCAGATTTTCTGGGAGATCCGCAACGGCAAGCTTGGGCCCATGCTTCGCGACGTGGCTTATCAGGCGCGCACTGTGCCATTCTGGAACAGTCTGGACGGAATTGGCGACAAATCCACCTACGAGCTGCACGGAGCATTCTACTGCGGCAAGGCGCAGCCCTCGCAAATCGCGCCGGTTGGGCATGGCGCCGTGCCTGCGCGCTTCAGAGGCGTGACCATCCTCAACACCGAGCGGAAAGATATTTGACCATGATGCTTTCCCCCGATGAGGCAAAGGCCATCGCCTCGAAGATTATCGACCGGTCCGGCGCCGAGGCTTGCACGGTTTCGGTCTCTGGCGGCGATTCCCGCAATTTCCGCTTCGCCAGGAACGAAGGCACCACGAACGGCGCAGTCAGCAGCGTCAGCGTCTCCATTGAATCGAGCTTCGGCAAGAGGGCGGGCAGCGCCAGCGTCAACTCGCTCGACGAGGGCGACCTGGAGGAGGCGCGGCTGCGCTCGGAGGAGATTGCGCGGCTGTCCCCCGAGAACCCGGAACACATGCCGCCGCTCGGGCCGCAGACCTACGAGCCCGAGGGCGCCCGCTACGACAGCGGCACAGCCAGCATCCAAGCGTCCGGCCTCGCGCAGGCGGCAGCGAACGCCATCGCCGCGGGACGGAACCACGAGGTGGGCATTGCGGGCTTCATCGAGACCGGAGGCGGCTTCCGCGCGCTTGCCAATAGCGCGGGACTTTTCGCCTACGACCGGGTGAGCAGCGCGAAGCTGACAGTCACAGCGCGCCATACGAGGCGGGCGTGGTCGGGCTGGGCAGGCGCATCGCAAAACCGATTCCTGGGGCTCGATCCCGTTGCGCTTGGCGAGCGGGCGGTCGGCAAGGCGCTGTTTCCAGGAGAGTCCGCCGATCTCGATCCGGGGACTTATACCGTAATCCTTGAGCCCGCCGCGACCGCCGATCTCGTGCAGGGGCTTGTCTACAACATGGCGGCCCGCTCCGCCGATGAAGGCCGCAGCTTCCTGTCGAAGCCTGGCGGCGGCACGAAGCTCGGCGAGCGGCTTGTCGGTGAGGCCGTCACCATCACATCGGACCCCGCCAGCCCCGAGGCTCCGGATGCGCTGTTCGGCCCGGATGGCGTCCCGAAACGGCGCACGGTCTGGTTCGAGCATGGCGTTGCAAAAACGATGAGCTATTCGCGCTTCTGGGCCCAGAAAATGGGCCGCGAGCCGGTCCCTTCTGCGTTCAACCTCTCCATGGCGGGCGGCGTGGTCCCCATCGAGGACATGATCCGCGCGGTGAAGCGCGGCATCCTCGTCACGCGCCTGTGGTATGTCAATTTTGTGGACCCGCGCACATTGCTTTGCACCGGCATGACGCGGGATGGCAATTTCCTGATCGAAAACGGCAAGATCACGCGGCCCGCACTCAACCTTCGCTTCAACGAAAGCCCCCTGTCCGCGCTGAGCAAGATCGAAGCCTTAGGCCCCGCCGAGCGCCCTGGCGGCGGCTGGGGCGTGGTCTCGGCGCCGCCGCTCCTGATCTCCGGGTTTACCTTCTCGTCAAGATCGAGCGGCATCTGAGCGGATTTCGACGGCAAGCAGCTCAGCGAAAGGCCGCAGCGGTCGCCGCCTCTGCAGAGACTTGGATCGGCCAGCAACGGTCGGCGGGCGCCACGCGGAAAGCGTATGGAGCGCTCGAGTTGTAAGTGACGGCCGAGTGCAGACGAAAGAGCCTTCAACATTTTGTCAGATCGGTACGTCCGCTTTCGGATCTCTTAGCTTAGCAGGAGAAATGGCGCTCGGAGCCAGGAGAAGAAATCACGCAAAACCAAGTTGCTCCCTGGATGCTCTTGCATAAGATAGCGCCGCGGCGGCGACCTTGGACTGTGCGCCGCGTGATGAGGGCTGTAATGCCACAAACGGGCGGCGCGAAAGCGCGGCGGGATGCAGATCTGGAGTCTGCCTGCGGGACTGGCAGCTACGAATGGCGCCCCGCGGAGGACCGGCTGGTCTGGTCTCCCGGGCTCATCCGCATGTACGGTCTCCCGCATGCGCCCGCGGCGAGGGACGGTTTCTCGCGGCTCGTCCATCCCGAGGACCGGGTTCGCGTCGAGGCCGACACGTCCGTCTATCTCGCCTCCGATGCCGAAAGCTTCAGCCGCAGCTTCCGCGTCGTGCGCCCGGACGGTTCCGTCCGCTTCATCCTGGATCGCGGCGCCATCGAACGCGACGAGAAAGGCGTCGCGCGGGTCATACGAGGGCTCAACGTCGACTTGACCGATCTGGCTTATCCGGATGGGTGCGCGATGGCCGGCGAGCGGAGCGGCATTCGGCAGGTCGAGGAAGTCGTCGAGATTGAGGAGCGGCTGCGCGAGAGCGAGGCGGCCTTGCTTCACGCCCAGCGTTGCGCAGGCGCTGGCGTTTGGGATGTTTATTTCGCCGACAATCGCGTAACTTGGTCGGAGCCCTATTACGATCTTTACGGCTTGCCGCGCAGCGTGAAGCCCTCGCACGAGAGCTGGATCGCCAGCATCCACCCCGATGACCGGGAGCGCGTGGATCGTGAGTTCGCACAGGCGGTCGCGGGACGAGGCGTGCAGCGCATCGAGTTTCGCATTCTCCGCGACGGGCAGGTGCGCTGGCTGCACAGCGAAGGCCGCGTGATCTGCGATAGCTCGAACCGTCCGTTGCGCGTCACCGGCATCACCTGGGACATCACCGAGCGCAAGCTGGCCGAGGAGGCGCTGCGCGAGAGTGAAGAACGCTTGCGGCTCGCCCTCGATGCAGGTTGCATGGCTGCCTGGGACTGGCATATTCCGACCGGCGCCGTTCAATGGAACGAAGAGCATTACCGCATGCTCGGCTATGAGCCCGGCGAGGTTAAGCCGGGCTATGAGACTTGGGCCGCCCGCGTCTTGCCCGAAGACTTTCCCGCAACGGAAGCGTTGCTGCTGCGAACAATGGAGCACGGGGGAGATTACCAAACCGAATTCCGCGCTCTCGGTCAGAAGGACCAAATAAGCTGGCTGGAAGCGCGCGGCCGCTTCGAGCGCGACAGCCAGGGGCGGCCTATTCGTTCTTACGGCGTGATGATGGACATCACCGAGCGGAAGCGGGCGGAAGAGGCGCTCCGCGAGAGCGAAGCGCGGCTTCAGGCGGTGCTCGATGGAAGCCTCGACCCGATCTTCATGAAGGACCGCGAGGGCCGGATGGTGCTGGCCAATCCGGCTACATGCGCGGCGATTGGCAAACCAGCCGAGTTCGTTCTCGGCAAGACGGACGAGCAGTTCCTGGACAATCCGGCCGACGCCCGCGCCATCATGGCCAACGACCGCCGCATCATGCTGTCTGGCGAACCCGAAACCGTCGAGGAGGCGGTCTCGACCCCGTCTGGGACCCGCTATTATGTCAACAAGAAATTGGCCCGCCGCGACGCCGCAGGCAATGTTATCGGCCTGATCAGCACGGCTCACGACGTCACAGAACAGAAGCGCGCCGAAGAAGCTTTGCGCGAGAGTGAAGAGCGATATCGGCAACTGGCCGACGCCATGCCGCAGCTGGTGTGGACCGCCAGCTCAGACGGCGTTGTGGACTACTACAACGCTCGCGCCGTCGAATACGGCATCGCCGTTGCATCGTCGCCGACCTATTACCATTGGGAGCCAGCGATCCATCCTGACGATCTGGCGCCGACTTGGGAAGCGTGGCGCGAGGCCGTGGCCCAAGGCCAGCCCTATCAGAAAGAGCAGCGCCTGCTCATGGCTGATGGCGGCTATCGCTGGCATCTGAGCCGCGGGCGCCCGCAGCGCAACGAAGAAGGTCTTATCGTCAAATGGTTCGGCACAGCGACCGACATTGACGATTTCAAGCGGGCCGAAGAGGCGCTGCACGAAAGCGAAGCGCGGCTGCAGGCGGTGCTCGACGGAAGCCCCGACCCAATCTTTGTGAAAGACCGCGAGGGGCGGCAGGTGATGGCCAATCCGGCTACGTACGCCGCGATTGGCAAACCGGCCGAGGCCTGTCTCGGCAAGACCGATGAGGAGTTCTTAGACGATCCCGCCGACGGCCGCGCCATTATGGCCAGCGACCACCGCATTATGGCGTCGGGGCGGGCGGAAACAGTCGAGGAAATGATCTCCACCCAGTCCGGGACGCGCTATTTCGTCAGCAACAAAACACCCTACCGTGACGCCGCCGGCAACATTATCGGCCTGATAGGAACCTCCCACGATGTTACCGAGCTCAAACAAGCCGAGAACGCCCTGCGTGAGAGCGAGAAGCGGGAGCGGCTGAAGCGTCAAGAGCTGGAAGCCATCCTGGAGGCCATCCCGGCGGCCGTCTTCATTTCTGAAGACCGCGCTTGCGCCCGAATGAGCCTTAACCGGGCGGGTCACGAACTCCTTCGTCTTCCCACAAATGCCAATCCCTCCCTGTCGGCGCCCGAAGGCGAGGCGCCCCAGCACTTCGAGGTCCGATCGAACGGACGCTTTCTGACGCCCGGCGAGCTTCCCCTGCAGTGCGCAGCAGCCACAGGAAGGGCGATCGAGAGCGCGGAATTTGAACTTTGTTTCGAGGATGGCGACTGCAAGCACTTCCTGGGGAATGCGTTGCCCCTTCTCGACGATGCGAGAGAAGTGCGCGGAGCCGTCGGGGCCTTTATCGACATCACCGAGCGCAAGCGGGCCGAGAAGGCCCTTCGCGAGAGCGAGGAGCGATATCGGCAACTGGCCGACGCCGAGCGGCAGCGGCGGCAGGAACTGGAGACAACGCTCGCCGTCCTCCCTGTGGGCGTCTTCATCGCCGAGGATAAAGCCTGCGCGCGGATCACGGCCAACCCAGCCGGCAATGCGCTGCTACGGATTTCAGAGGGGAGAAATGCCTCCACGTCGGCCCTCGAAGATGGACCCTCGAATTTTGGAACGTATTCCGCGACTGGCGAGGTTCTCGCGGCCGATCAACTCCCCATGCAACGGGCGGCGGCCACTGGGGAAAGCATCGAAGACTTTGAACACGAGCTTCGCTTTGCCGAGGGCGGCCATACGCATCTTCTTGGCAATGCGCTGCCGCTTTTCGACGCCGCAGGCGAGGTCAGGGGCGCGGTGGGCGCTTTTTTGGACATCACGGAGCGCAGGCACCAGGAAGAGCGGATCAAGCTGCTTCTGCGCGAGGTGAACCACCGGGCCAAAAACATGCTGGCCGTGGTTCAATCCGTCGCCCGGCAGACCGCGGCGACGAGCCCGAAAGAGTTTCTCGAACGGTTTTCGGAACGCATTCAGGCGCTGGCGACGAGCCAGGATCTGCTCGTTAAAGCCGAGTGGCGGGGCGTGGAACTCGCCGAACTCGTTCGCGGGCAGCTTGCCCATTTCCAGGATCTGATCGGCTCAAGAATCGAGCTTGAGGGGCCATCTTTGCTGGTTTCGGCTTCCGCGGCTCAGACCCTTGGCATGGCGATCCACGAGCTGTCAACCAACGCGGGCAAGTACGGAGCGCTGTCCGTCACCGAGGGCTGCGTTGCGATCGAATGGGGTCTTGAACGCGACGGCGCCGGCGGCGAATCCTTCGTGATGAGCTGGCGCGAACAAGACGGCCCGCCGGTCTCGCCGCCGTCCAGGAATGGTTTTGGTTCGGCCGTCATTGGCGCCCTGGCCGAGAGCAGTCTGGACGCCAAGGTTGATCTTGATTTCCTGAAGACAGGGTTGTCTTGGCGCTTGTGCTGCCCCGCTGCAGGGGTCATCGAAGGAGCCCGCTCCGCGCCTGCGGCCAAGGCGAGGCCCGAACTCCGTGCGCCCAGTAATTTGCGCCCCAAGGTGCTTGTTGTCGAAGATGAAGCTCTCGTGGCGATGGAGATCGCGCAGGTGCTCCGGGATGCGGATTTCGAAGTTTTGGGTCCCGCCCGGTCTGTGGCCGCAGCTCTGTCTCTCATTGAGGAAAGCGGGTGCGACGCAGCGGTGCTCGATATCAATCTGACCCGCGAAACCTCCGAGCCCGTTGCGCGCAAGCTTCTGGCGGATGGCACGCGGTTCGTGACGCTTTCAGGCTATTCGCACACTCAACACCTCCCGATATTCGACGGCGTTCCCGCTCTTGCGAAACCGCTTCGACCCGCTCTCCTCGTCGCGGAGATAAGGAGATGCCTGCTGGGCCAGGAAAAGCGCCCGGACGAATGTTCTGGCTAGATTCGGACGTCTCCCGCGGATCAAGGGCGAAGTCGCCGCCCCGCAAACGGAGGATTCGATGCACACACTGACAGGCGCGCGGCTAATGTCGGCTGAGGGATACCGAGCGGAGATCGGCCTTGAGCGTGGGTTCCGCCTGACGGTGCTCTTTCTCGACCGGCATCTCGTGCGCCTGCATGTCCTGCGGGCGCACGGTTTGCGGATGCCGCGCACTTGGTCGCTTTCGCCGGAATTGGCGGGAGGCGCCGATCCTATCGACGGTCGTGACCGCCTCGATCTGACGGGATTTCCAGGCGCGGCGATCACCTCGTTCAGCGAGACAGAGAGCGAAATCACAATTGAGACCGGGTTCATAAGAGCAGTTGTTCGCCGCGAGCCATTGGCTCTGACTTGGTTTTTTCGCGCTCACGAAACAGCGGTTTTTGAGCCCGCGCTTCGGGATAGGCCGACCGAGGCCTATCGCTTCGAGCGCGCCGGACCGCGGTTCATTCACGCTCTCGTTCGCGCGAATTCCGATCGCTACTACGGTTTCGGCGAGAAGAGCGGCGACGCCGACAAGCACGGCCGCCGCCTTCGCATGCGCACGACCGATGCGCTCGGCTACGACGCCGAAACCTCGGATCCGCTTTACAAGCACATCCCCTTTTATCTCACGGTCCGGCCCACCTGCGGCGGCGCGGCCGTCGTCGGGCTTTTCTACGACAATCTCTCGCACGGCGCTTTCGATCTCGGCCAGGAAATCGACGCCTATCACGGGCCATACCGCACGTTTGAAGCGAGCGATGGCGATCTCGATCTCTACCTTTTGTTCGGCAGGCGGGTGAGCCATGTCGTCGCCCAGTTCACTGCGCTGACCGGGCGAAACGCCTTCCCACCGCGATGGAGCCTCAGCTATTCCGGCTCCACGATGCAGTACACCGAAGCCGCCGACGCCGAAGCGCAGCTCTTGGGATTTCTCCGGCAGCTTCAAGAGCATGGCATCCCATGCCAGTCCTTCCACCTCTCATCAGGCTATACGAGGCGCGGCGACAAACGCTATGTCTTCGCCTGGGACCGCGCGCGCTTTCCCGATCCCGCCGCGCTTTTTCGCGAGTTCGCCAATGCGGGCGTGCGCCTTGTTGCGAATGTGAAGCCTGCGATGCTGTTCGACCACCCACGTTTCGCGGACGTGGAAAGCTTCCGCGGCTTCATCCGCGACAGCGAAGACGAAAGCCGCCCGCACATCGCTCAGTTCTGGGGCGGGAAGGCGGCCTATCTCGATTTCACCAACCCGAAAACATCCGCATGGTGGGGCGCGCAAGTGAAGCAGGAGCTTCTCGACTACGGCGTCGCTGCTGTCTGGAACGATAATAACGAGTTCGAGGTCTGGGACGACGCCGCGCACGCTGACCTCAACGGGCGGGGCGGTGCGATGGCCTGTCTCAGGCCCGTGCAGACCGGGCTCATGCTCCGCGCCTCGGCGCTCGCCCAGCGTGAACGCGCGCCCGCCAAGCGTCCCTATCTAGTCACGCGATCCGGCGGCCCTGGCCTGCAACGCTACGCGCAGACCTGGACGGGCGACAATCGCACGGACTGGAAGACGCTCCGCTACAATCTGCGGATGGGCCACGGCTTAAGCCTATCCGGCGTCTTCAATTTCGGCCACGACGTCGGCGGGTTTGCGGGTCGCAAGCCCGAGCCTGAGCTTTTCATGCGCTGGATCGAGCAGGGCATATACTGGCCGCGCTTTTCCATCCACTCCTGGAACGACGATGGAAGCGCAAGCGAGCCGTGGATGTATCCGGAGATCCTGCCGCTCGTCCGCGCGGCGTTTGCGTGGCGTGAAAAGCTTGTTCCGTTGCTCTACTCGCTGATGTGGCGAGCGCATGCGCATCACGAGCCGATCCTGCGCCCGCTCTTCTTCGACTTTCCCGACGAGGCCGAAAGCTATGACGAGCAGGATGTCTTCATGGTCGGCCGCGATCTCCTTGTCGCGCCGGTGGTGGAGCCGGGCGTGGCGAGCCGCAGCGTCTGGCTCCCGAAGGCGGAGGGCGGCTGGTATGACATCAAGACGGGCGCGCTCTTGTCGTGCGGCGAACGTCGCGTTGACGCGCCGCTTGGAGCCGCGCCCGCCTTCATGCGCGCGGGCGCCGTTCTTCCGCTTGGGCCTTCGCCATCGTGGGCGGATGGTCCGCTCGCTTTACGTCTGTTTCCCATCGCGGAGGGGCGGTCAGAGATTGAAATCTACGATGACGATGGCGAAAGCCTTGTCGATTTCGGCAAACCACCTTGCCTGATCAAGGCGGCGGCGACCTGGAAGGAGGGCGCGCCCTGTTTGCATATCTCGAAAGGTGGAGAGCATGCGCCAAGATGGCGCGAACTCTGGTTTGAGAATGCGTCAGGCCGACCGATCGCAGTTTCGGTCAATGGCGCATCGGGAGCGCGCTTTGCCTTCGAGAAGCCGGGCGGTCACTTGGTCCCTGTTGTCGAGAGCAGGGACCCGTAAAGCATATCGAACTTAAAATGCCGGGATCATCGGCCCTTCCGTCGCCGAAATTTCGGATTAACGATGCGGCCTCAGGTTTTTTGCCGTCAAAGTGAATTAGAGTTAAATTGCCACCATTCGATTTTAAATCCGCTCCTGGCCAATGACGTCGCCTGCGCAACTCGCTCTCCGCTGCGGTTTCTATCTGCTGATCTTCCTGGCCTGCGCACTGCTGTCCGCGCAGCAGCCTACTGTCGCGCGCGGCTTCTCGGAACGCGGCTCATCGGACGATGCGTGCGTCAGATACCCTCAAAGACATCTTGTCATTGGCGGCGATCTCCAATCCCGCCGCTTTATCCTGGAGCCGAGGGGCGATCTCCAACTGATGCCCGTTTTCCATGTCGCGGAGGGCCGCAGCATTTTTCACAGGCCATTCAGCCTTTCGCTGGATGTGGGCGGGAAGGTGGCGCTGTTTATGGGCGGTGCGCAGAAGACATGCGTGCTTGCGCGGGACGGGGAGCCTTCCCAGGCGATGAGGATACCCGTCTTTTTTGTCGGCCGCGCCGAGGAATCGCTTGAGGAACTTAAGGACGACGCGCGGGTGCTTGTCTTCGACCGGTCGGAGGCGCTCGAAGCCGGCGCTCCTTTCTCCGACATCAGCTTTCATTTGAGGAGAGGCGGCTCCCACTTCGACGCCATTCAGCCCTTTTTCCTGTGCGGGCTTCCGGGACTGCTCATCTGCGAAGGGTCCTGCCCTGCAGACTGGGACATATTGGCGGCGTCGCTGGTGAACCAGATTGTCAAAGACGCGCAGTCCCTGGGACACGACGAGGCAAATGCGCCCCCGCCGCAGGAGTCTCGTCGCCCGGCGACAAACCCGCCGCCGCCGCCTTTCAGGTCTCAGCCAGCGCCTCGGATTCTCGCAAGCGCCAACTCCGCCGCCTGAGCAGGAGCAGGCGCCCATGCCGCCTCCTCGGCCGCGCTCCGCAGAGAACGCGCCTCCGCCTGCCAACCCGGACGTCTGCGCCTCCTGTCCTCCACCTGAACGGCAGGCTGAGAGGCCAGCCCTGCCTCAGAAGAAACAGGAGGTTGCGCCTTCGCCAGTTCCGCCTCGACGCCAAGCGGAGACGCCGGCCCCGCCTCAGAAGAAACAGGAGGTCGCGCCTTCGCCGGCTCCGCCTCAACGCCAAGCGGAGACGCCGGCTCCGCCTCAGAAGAAACAGGAGGTTGCGCCTTCGCCGGGTCCGCCTCAACGTCAAGCGGAGACGCCGGCTCCGCCTCAGAAAAAACCGAACGCAACGCCTTCGCCTGCGGTTCCTCAAACGCAGGCGTCGAAAGAAGAGCCGGCGCCTACGCCTCCTTATCGAACGCAGCCCCCCGAGACGACGACTCCGCCTGCTAAAGCGCCTCAAACCGAGCCGGCTCCGAAGCCGAGCGTTCCGGCTGCCGCTCCGCCGCCCCCGCCGGCTTCGCCTCCACCGGCGCCGCCGCCTCCAGCGCCTCCGCCGGAACCTTTGCAGCACGTCGTCCTGGCTTTCCAGCTCCAAAACGGGGAGGCGATCTCAGCGACCGACGTAATCCAGGCAGAAGGAAATCTCGGCGTCGAGGGCGTTCCCTTGACCGCGACGTCCGAAGGGCTGACCGCCGATCTCCCGGCCGCCGCCGCCAAGAAACTCAGCGATCCCGCTTATTTGAAGAAATTGCTGCGGCGGTATCAGCTTATCCTGCCGATCAAAACGGAAGCGGACCATATCGTGACGGTTGTCGCGCCTCTCTATGCTCGCGCGGACGATGTAAAGATCGAAATACAGGACGCGGCGGGAGAGCCTGTTCACGGCTGCGAGCTCAATCTTGACGTTTCCGCAGACCGGAAGCTCGGCGGCGGCTGGGGGAAGCTTGGGGAGAAAGAGAAGCTGCACGGTCTTGAGTACGGGGAGACCGGCAACACGTACAGTTTGAACCTCCCGGCGGATATAGCGCCGAGCGAGCTTCTCATCAGCACGGCCGACCCTGGCAATGCAGCCCGGCTGTCTAGCTCCGGATGCGATCTTGAGACGCGGCCGTGGGTTTCAGCCGAGGAACTGCGCAGCGGCAAAGTCGTCCGTTCGCTCCGGAAGACCGGCCAGACGCTGATCGCCATATTCTCCACCGACAGCACTTTTGCCGGCGCCGTCGGCGCGGCGGGCGCCGATGGATTTTGGTCGGACTCTCTGAGACTGGTGAATGTGGTTTCCACCGCGGCCTGGGAGAAGAAAATTCTCGCCCGCGCGCAAGCTCCGGGCGCCAGCCCTGAGACAGGCAAACTCCAGGTGGAAGGGCAGGGAGGAGCGCTAGCAGGCGAGGGCCCGCGCGGACAATTCCTTAAGATTTTGGGCAATGGCTCAAAGGAGCCCGCCGGACCCGCTTCCGTTTTCCAGGTTCAGCCCATCGAGCGATATCTCCTCGATATTGTGTTGAAGCTGATCCGGGAGGATGCAGCGATCACGTCGCAATACACGGTCAAGCAGGAATCTCTGATCCTCGTTACAGGAAGCGTCAGCGCAACGGGCAGCTATTTCTGCCAGCACTCGGTTCGCCGGGACAAAAACCCGTGGTCCAGCCCGCGATGGTTTCGGCAGGCTCGCAAGATTTTGGTCCTGGAGGTGTGGAGCAAGGACGCGGTCGACGCGATGCTGAAGACGTCTCGGGCAAAGCCGGCGCAGAACGCGCCAGACGGCGTCTATGCCTGCAACATCCAGGGGCCGGAAGGCGAGAAGCTCGCTCTCTATGGGGTTGTGCCGAAGGTAGTTTCGGACGCGGCTGCAAGGGCGAAGGCCTTCTCCTACCTGACGGGACAGGCTAGCAGTTTCCTGAAACCGTAACGCCCGACACACAGTCGGCCTCTAAAATTGGCCGGATCGCTTCTCGCCGCTTGGCGAATCCGCGCAAGTCTGTACAGCTTACATTCATACAAGCTTGCGTATTGCTTGCAGCCGTAAACATCTGATTCGCAGCATCTCAATTCAGCGCCGGATCGTCATGCTGGCCTAGCAGCCGGTGCGATCGCGCGAGCGGGACCCAACGCTTAGGACCCATGACGAAACCAGTCTTCTTCGATCCGAAAAACCGCCGCGCCGGACACATCTCCGGAATAGCCTGGACGCTTGCCATCACAAGCAGCATCGCGGGCTTCGTTTTTCTTTCGAGCCTCTTTATCTTTCGGTCCTTTCCCGAAACTTTACAGATGTCGCAAACCCCGCGATATCCCCTTTTGAACGATGTGGCGAAAGTTCCGCATTTGCTGCCGTCGGTTCGCAATCTTGCCCGCAAGGCCCAGGCGACAAAAAAGCAATACCCGCATGCCGTGCAGCCCGGCGCCCTGACGCCGGCAAAAGCGAAGGGCGTGAAACCCGTTGCCGCGGAGCGCCGCGAAAAGCCGCTCACGGTCGGTTTTTATGCAAACTGGGACGACAGCAGCTTCTCCTCGCTTCGAAACAACATCCAGAACCTCGATTGGGTGGTGCCGAGCTGGCTCTATTTGCAGGGCAAGTCCATGGACCTCACGGTCACCCTCGATCAGAAGTCGCTCGACCTGATCCGGAGGGAGAAGCCTGGAGCATCCATCCTGGCGATGATCCAGAATTCGTCCGTCAAAAAGTGGGATGGGCCGAATCTCGGCCTGCTGATGGCCGACCCCGAAAGAAGGCGCGAGCGCCTGGCGAGCATGCTCGCCTTTATCGAGGAGCATAAGCTTCAGGGCGTCATGATCGACTTCGAGCAGATCCCGGACGACGCCCACAGGGATACTCTGGCTTTTCTGGGCGAGGTCCATGCCGCCTTCAAGGCGAAGGGCCTCATTGTCGCCGTCGCCGCGCCCTTTGACGATCCGCATTGGAATTACAAGGCCTACGCCAAGTTGTGCGATTACCTAGTGCTGATGGGCTATGACGAGCATTGGTCCGACTCCCAGCCGGGAGCCGTCGCCTCGCAATCGTGGTTCTCGACAAGGCTGGCCGCGCGGATGCGAGACCTCGATCCCGCCCACACGATCGTGGCGATTGCGAATTACGGGTATGATTGGACCGTCGGCGCAGGGGACGCGGAGGAGTTGACCTTCCAGGAAGCGATCCTCGCCGCCCGCGATTTAAATGTGTCCATCCAACTCGATCCCGAGACGCTCAATCCGCGCTACTCGTATATGGAAGACGGCGCCGCCCATCGCGTCTGGTTCCTCGACGCCGTGACGGCCTACAACCATTTGCGCGCCGCTGATCGATATCGTCCGGCAGGCTACGCTTTGTGGCGGCTCGGCGCGGAAGATCCGTCCATCTGGCAGATTTTTCCGAGAAGTTATGGAGCGCCGCCGCCTGCTTCGCTCGGAACCATCAATCCGAGCACAGAAGTCAATTTCATCGGGCGGGGCGAGATATTGCAGATCGCCGCCGAGCCCTCGGCCGGCGCACGCACGATCAAGGTCGACGACGCCAACGCGACGATCACGGGAGAGGCCTATACGAAGATGCCCGCCTCCTTCGTGATTTACCGGGGCGGCGAGATGCCGGGCAAGATTGCGCTGACCTTCGACGATGGACCGAGCCCGGACTGGACGCCTAAAATTCTGGACATCCTCAAGGAAAAAGGCGTCCACGCAACCTTCTTCATTATCGGCGAGAACGGAGCGGCTTATCCGGGACTTGTTCAAAGGGCTCTCGCCGAAGGCCACGATCTCGGCAATCACACCTTTACCCACCCCAATCTCGGCGAAACGCCGGACAGCGTGGCGGCCCTTGAGCTGAACGCGACCCAGCGGTTGATCGAAGCTTTGACGGGGCGTTCCACGCGGCTTTTCCGGCCGCCCTATTTCGGCGATGCGGAGCCCACCAGCGCCGAGGAAATCGCGCCGATGCGTGAGGCCGAGAAGCTTGGCTACCTGACCGTCGGGCTCAAGGTCGATCCCGACGATTGGCAGAAACCGACGCCGGAGCAGATCGTTCAGCGTGTCATCGCCCAGGCGAGCGACCCCGATCTCGAAAAGCGCGGCCAGGTTGTGCTGCTGCACGATGCGGGAGGCGATCGCACATCCACCGTCGCCGCTCTCCCGAACCTGATCGACGCGCTCAGGGCCAAGGGCTTCGAGTTTGCGACGGTGTCCGAATTGGCGCGATGGACGAAAGACGAGGCCATGCCGCCGGTCCCGGCGAACGAGGCTTCGCCGGTCGTCAACCGTTATGTCTTCTTCACGTTCAGCTGGCTGCAGGGGGCGGTGACGACGTTGTTCCTCGCCGCCATTGCGCTCGGACTGGCGAGGCTATTGGCTCTTTGCGGGCTAGCGTTGGTTGGCCGCGCCCGAGCGAAGAAGCGCGGCGTTCCGGCCGACGCTGACGAACTCTCCGTTTCGGTGCTGATCCCCGCCTACAATGAGGCCAAGGTGATCGCCGCCTCGATCCGCCAGATCCTGGCGAGCACGCACAAGAAGCTTAGCATCATCGTCATCGACGACGGATCGACGGACGACACCTCGGCCGTGGTTTGCAAAGGGTTCGCCGGCGACGAGCGCGTCAAGCTGATCGCCACGCAAAATGGCGGCAAGGCGAGGGCGGTGAATCTCGGCCTTGCGCACGCGGACGGCGACATCGTCGTTGTGCTCGACGCCGACACCCAGTTTGAGCCCGAGACCATCTCGCGCCTCGTGCGCTGGTTCGCCGATCCGGCGATCGGCGCCGTCGCAGGCAACGCCAAGGTCGGAAACCGCCTGAACATGCTGACGAGATGGCAGGCGCTAGAATACATTACGGCCCAGAACCTTGAGCGCAGGGCTCTCGCCGCGCTCGGCTGCATCACCGTCGTGCCGGGCGCCGTCGGGGCTTGGCGACGCGACGCGATTGTGAAGCTTGGCGGCTTCCCCTCGAACACGCTCGCCGAGGATCAGGACCTGACGATCACGGTTCAGCGGGCGGGCTATAAGGTTCTCTTCGACCAGGAGGCGATCGCCTGGACCGAAGCGCCGGATACTGTGGAGGGGCTTGCGAAACAGCGCTTCCGCTGGGCTTTCGGCACGCTCCAATGCCTTTGGAAGCACCGGCGCGTGAACCTCAATCCGCGCTATGGGGCGCTCGGCCTCGTCGCCATGCCGCAAGTCTGGATGTTCCAGATCGCGCTTGCCCTTGTGTCGCCGCTCATCGATCTCGCCCTGATCTATCAAATTCTGAGAGCGCTGATCGACTACCTTCAGCACGGCGAGCAATTCAACTCAGGCAACCTCATGGTCACGGCGAGCTATTACGCCTGTTTCATGACGGTCGATCTGGCCGCCGCGATGATTGCTTTTCTCTTTGAGAAGAAAGAGGATCGCTCGCTTCTTTGGTGGCTCGTGCTGCAGCGGTTCGGCTACCGCCAGATCATGTACTATGTGGTGGCCAAGTCTGTGCTGAGGGCTCTGCAAGGCCGGGTTGTCGGCTGGGGCAAGCTTGAGCGCAAGGCCACCGTCAAGACGGCGGGGAATCCTCAGCTTGAGGAGGAAGAGGGTTCTGCTGTCCCTCTTCAGGTCACGAGCTTATGATCGCGTGACGATGGCCTTCCACGGGCCATCCGGCACGTCCTTCTCGTCCACAAAGCGCCATTCGGTGGCGTCAGCGTCGACAATGCCAAGGAATTGAGCCGTCGCCGGCGAGATATCGAGGCCCGCCTTCAGCCCCCATTTGTTTTTCGGCTTCTTCGCGGAGCCAAACACCCAGTCGAAATCATCCTCTCCATTGGGGCCGACATCCTGCCATTGGGCGAAACAGGACTTTCCCTTATAGCGGATTTCGACCCAGCGATTTCTTGTCAGCGGACCCTGATTTTGTCCGAAGCCAGGGATCTTTTTTGCGATCGCCTTAAGGTTTCCATCCTGGTCCACCTCCGCGAACGGAAGCGCGATATAGAAGGGGTTTTGTTTCGGAGTGAACGTCGCCGGGAGATGGCCTTTTCTGTTCTCCGGACTGTCAACGCCGCCATAGTGCTTCATCCAGTTGTCATCCCAATAACTGGACCTATTGTGAATGAAGGCGTTGTCTTCCGTCGCCCCTTCGCCGACCCAAAAGATCGTCGTCATCGTTTTCTTAAACTGTGTCATACTCTTGGAACTGCCTCGCGTTTGCGGCTCCTGAAATCCCCATGCGGAACGTTGAAAGCAATCATAATACGCCGATGTTCCCAATAGAATGGCGATTGCGAAAACGCGCGACCTGCTCTTCATGGTTATCCTTGGAATCTGCGTCGAAACATCAGCGGATGCATAGCCGACATACTCCGCCCGTGCGAGCGCGGAACGAAGAGAACGACAATAAGACGCCTGTTGAACACTTCGCGAGGAAAGCGCCCCGCGACCTGTGTGACGCCAAGCTCTGAGTGCACAATTTGTCGAGATTGGGATCGCCTTTTTAAATGCTTTTTCTCCCAAAACGGTTCCGCCGCCGCGATCATGTTTTTGGCGCGTTGGTTCTTGTTTAGGCTGTCGCCCCCTTTGTCTCCAAAATGCTGTGCGAGCGTGCTGCAGGTTGGGTGGCGCCACTGCGACGGCGTAGGCGGCTTTTGCGGGCGCGTCGCGTTTACGAACGGATAACGAAGAATGGGTTCGTTTTGTAAAAAAGGGGTATAAATAATTATATAGGTAATTATAGGAATGCTAATCACCTCGCTGCGCAACAAATCACCTGTCTTGCATCGGATTTTCAAATCCAATGCAAGGCAGAATTGATGTTCAGATGTGTCGTCAGGCGCAGACTGCTTTCTTGGCGGCATCGCCGGCGGCGACGACCACCGCTATGGCTGGCCCTGCAAAGAGACCTACCGTAGGAACTGCAGAAAGAATGGGCTGCAACGCCTGTAGCACCCCTTTCGCTGCATCCCAATCCTTGCAGAATGCGTCGGAAGCGGCTGAACCCTTTTGCTCTTTCAGAGCACGAGCCAGAGCATCGATTTGACCCTGAGTAATTGACAGCGTTGTCATGATTGCTTTCTCACTTCACTCCAATGCATCACGTTGACCGTAATAATGGCTTCAAGCATAATACATGCTTGGAGACATTTGTTATTTGCATTATAAATACATGTATTCCCTATAATGTCCATCATTTTCTACTTATTATTATCTTATTTTATTTCGGATCGATTATATCAGAGTCCTATAAAAGCTGCGATAGAGATCCTGTTGTGGCCGATCTTGGGCTCTTGTTAGAATGCATAGAACGCAGGCCGGCAGCAGCAAGCTGCAACATACGCGGGATCCGACATGGCGAACCCAAATACCCCCCAGGTCAATCACGGCCCGCGCGCAGCGAAACGGATACCGCCTGGCGAATACTCAACCGATTTCCTTGAGCGCCTCAAAGCTCAAGGCAAGGTCCAGTCCGTTGGCCCGGATTGGAGCCACGACACGAAAGCCCTGCCGCCCGAGATCTCCTGGATTCTCCACCCGAACGGGGATCTGGAGCGCATTGGCTTCTAATACCGACCGCCCTATGTTCTGACCCAAGGCCCCCTCATCCTGTCCTTCTCCCGGTAAGCTCGCCTCGGCGAGCTTACAACTTGGAGCGGCCGCATCCGCGAGCGGATGCGGTTGGGGAGAAGGAACGATATTGCAACGGCTGGCGCCTTCTCCCTCTCCCGCGCAATCTCGCCTTGGCGAGATTGCTCCTCCATGAGACCGAATCGGCAAGCCGATGCGGTTGGGAGAGGGCGGGGTGAGGGGGCGCTACCGGTCAACACTTCCAGCGGTTGGTATAACAGGATGCTGAAAAAGCCTGAGACCGTCGCTCCATCCTTCGACAGGTTCAAGGATGAGGCCCTGCTAATCCCCATGGGGGCATCCGCACGCGAAGTGGTTGCGTTTCAAGACAAGCTTGCCGCCGACATTTTCAATACGATGTGTGGCGTTCATCTCATCTACGGGGTTCAGTTCGGGCAAAATCTTCGCCGCCGTCAAATTCACCTGCTGCCGGTGAATAAGTCCGAAGAGGAAGCTTTGGGGCGCCGCGGTCTGATCTAAATCGGCTCTGGCGGTCGCGGCCAATCCCATCGCCGGGCTCACGCTAAGCCGCGGCTTTCCGCTCAGAGCATGCACCTGGATAACCACGCCCCCCAACGACACCGGCGTCTGCGCCAATACCGGCGTCTTCCCAAATCCACGCCGAAAACCATCGTCGGCGCTTTTGGCGTCAAACGCAAGAAGCGGAGCTGCATGCCCAGGAACGGCGATCCCAGCTGGCGCCATACCGCGGCCAGCGTCAAACGTTAGCGCCTTCAATGCCTTAGCCTTTGGCATGTTCATCGCCGAGTCAATCGAAAGCAAACCGCGCTCGACAAAAGCTCCGGTGAGCGCCGCTTTATATTTTCCGTTAAATCGGACGGCGTCGGCCTGGATCATGGTCGCCGCAACCTGGCTGTAATACTGGTCCTTGATATCGGCGGCATAAGCGGCGTCGATCAGAAGCCGGCCCATATTGCGGCTGACGTTCAAGAGATTGGCGTCGTTGGCGCCGCCTTCGGCTTCAAACATGCGGCAAAGAGCGTCGAAGAAGGCGCCTGTGAAGACTCGCGAAAACGAATGCGCCTCAGAGGAGAGAAAGTTGGCGGGAGCTCTCGGCGGCAGCTCAACAGGATTTGTCCAGAAAAAGCGATTTGCCGCGTTGCGCAGACAATCGGCGTCAGCGTCACCGGAATTCAACTGGCGCTTAGCCCACCCAAGCTGCTCGGCCAACCGCGACAATCGCGAATTCGCATTCAAGTGGCCCTTGGTTTCTTCCAAAACCTGCCCGCGCAGCGTCGGGAGCTGCAAGGCGCAGAGAATGGCGCTCATGTCGCCGAACGCCTCGTGGAAGGCGTCGACTTCGATCAATGCGGCGTCAAAAAGCTGCGGCTTTACCGCATCGAGGATGGCGTGACCTAGCTCGTGACAAACAATGTCGGGGCTCTCGCAGCAGTAAACGTCTATGCCTTTGACTGTATCGCTGAAGAAGAGCAGGCCGTTGTCTCGACGGTAAAACGAATTAAGCCCCTGGGCCATGTCGAGTGAGACAGGCATGGGGCTCACGGCGGACCAGGTGGTCTGGTCTGGAAGCAAGGGACTCCAGAATGCGATGCCGCGGGCGATGGCCTCCGCCGCAACCCAGTAGCGAAAGCCATCGGAGCCGGGAGGATACGGCGCAGCGGCAGGACCTGTCTCCGAAATCGCTGTTTGCAACAGCGGATTGCTGTAGCTGGGAAGCTCCACTTCGTACGGGGCGGCCAAGCTGGGGTTTTCGGTCACGCTGCCTTCGGTGAAGGGATCATCCCAAGTGTTGACCCGAGCCATGGCCTCGGCAGCAGGCGAAACCGTCAGAGCCGGCCGCGCGCCCAGCGGTTCCTCCAGCTTGCCAAGCCGATCCGACGCCGCCTGCAAGAGTGTCGTTATCTCACGGATCTTCTCGACGAGGGCGGCGTCTTCTTCGACCTGCAGCTGCATCGTCAGATCCTCCCATCCATACGATACGACTGGTTGTTAGCCGCCTCTTCCTCTGGGTCCGTCATGGCCATGCGCGCTTTGGAGCGCGGCCAACCGGCATGGATATGTGTTGCGTGGTGGGGCTGTCCCGGCCCCAGGACTTCGGTCGCGCCAAGTTTGCGGCACATCGCCTTGAACGCATTGAGGTCGGGGTGGCCGGCCCTGACCGGCCTGCCATTGATCTCGTTCACGTCGAAGGCAAGGCCGGCGTAATGTCTTGAGTTGGGATTATGCGAGCCGCCACACAGCTCCGAGACGGCAAAGCTGTAGCGATCGGCCAGACCTAGCAGGCCACGCAGCATGCTCTGACTAAGCGCAACAGTTCCACCGGGCGCACTTCCGTAGGAGCTGCGATGCGCCGCGAAACCGGCCGCGGCGTCCTCCATGTTTTGGAGCGCGTTTCCCTCATCCGCCACGCCGGAGAAATGCTCGGTCGCCAATTTAATCCGCGGGCTGGATAAGATTTCCTCGGCGATCGTTTCTGTATCCGTCGGACTCTCGTCCGCCGCCGCCTCGGCTAACCCACGGGTTTCAGCAAAATGATCCTCGCCCCAGATCTCGACGCTTTCTTCGCTAAAGACTTCCTCTCCACCGTCTGGACCGAGATAGGGGACTGCCTCCGGCGCTTCGCGGGCCGCCGCCATTGCAAAGGGCGAGGCGTCGCCGGCTGCGGGCCCGGCCCCTTTGTCATCGACGCGGACCCCATGAGCGATGATCGGAAGCTGGCTAAGGTCCCAATTCCCGCGCGCGATCTCACGAGCAAAACACTGCGTCCGGTAGACGGTGGGCCGGAGGTTCTCATTCGAAGAGGCCAGCCAGTCGTTGCGCGCCTGGACATACTCGCTGATCCACGTCTTTTCGTCGCCTCCATCGACGGGCGGCTGTGCGCGGAAACGAGCGCGCAGGAATTGCAACACGCCACCGCTGTGAATGAACAAATCGTAGATCACGAGCATGGAGAGCGCTTGCGTAAAGCCTTGTTCGTTCGCCCATTTCAGGGCAGGCTGGAAATAGGCGCGGTCGAAGAAAATGTCCTGTGTACGCGCCATGACCGGATCTTCACGCCCGGCTTGCCGGAGCAAACTTTTGAATGCGGCATTGCCGACGAGCGCCGTTCGGCCGATCAGCGGAATATAGGGACGCAGATCATCAGCGTACTTTCCAGAAGCATCGACATACATCTGAACGAGTTCGCGCAGATGGCTGTATTCGGTGGTCTGTGCGCGGCCGTAGGTGATTTGTTTTATGCGGTGGGGACCGTCGTCGAAGATGGTGATATCGCTGGTGTCGCCGCGAATGCTGCCCGTCTCGAAAACATTGATGATGCGCTCGCAGATGAGCCTTTGAGACGGCGTAAGATTAATGCCGCCTGCCGCAGGCGCCGGTTGAGGGGCGGCGGCGACCATCGGCGGCGTCGCGGGCGGCGTCTCGACTTGACCGGGCTTCGCCTCGGCCGGCGCCGGGGAAGCGGCATCGACAGCCTCCTCGATCGCGATGAACAAGTCCTCGCAGGACGGCACAAGTTCGGCGTCCCGCCGGATAATCGGTCCCCAATGACCTTTTTGAAGCCGGAGGCCGCGGGCTGCAATCTCCACCGCGAAAGCCGGGCATTTCTTTGTCAGCTCCTGGAATTTATACCCGCGCTCACTGGGCGAGCCAAAGTTCTCCAAGTCGCGGGCCCTGCAGGTCACGCCTTCCTTGAAGATATCCAAGTGACCATCGGGGTTCTGCTCGTAATGATCGAAGATAGCGTTGAGATCGCTATTCCTGCCGATAAGGTTGAAGCTGACCTGAAAAAGCCCTGCCTCCGCCGTCTCGGCCAATTCGTTGTCGGCGCTTCGGTCGCGCCCTTCGCAATACTGGCCTGAGCTTTCACGCATGCCTAGTCCGGTGAGGAGAACAAACAGGCGTCTCAGGCGCTTTTCGGGCGTGTCATTATCGCCCATCCCCGCCGATTTCAATCTCGCCGAATACCAGGCAAGAGCATCCGTCTTGGTGTTCTTTGGATCGATAGGCCCTGCCATCGCGGCGACGATTGGATCGTTGTCTTTCAGCCTGCAGTAGAGTTCGGCATAAACGACGGCCATGCCTTTCGTGTATCCGAGCGGCGCGACGCCGCGATCCCTCCACGGATAACGGGCGATTTTCGAGTGGGCCGCCATTCCGGTCAGAGTTGCGATGGGGACCGGCAGGGCGATCGGAGCCGCAGGCTTTGGGGCCTCTGCAGCCAACGGCGCTTCACCGAGAGCGGCGCCCGCCCTTCTCGCCGTCATCGCGCCGGTCCCGATCTCCTGTTCGAGCCGTTCAATTCGAGCCGTCAGTTGTTGCGCCGCTGCTTTCAGATCATCGAGCGCTGCCAGCAAGCCGATCCCCGCATGAATTTCGGCGCGAGGCGCCTCGGCGCGTTCGGTCATGGCCAGCGCTTCGCCCTCGGCGGCCACATGGGCGGTCGCGGCGTCACGCACGACGAGATGGCAGTTGGCGAGCGTCATCCCCTCGTCAGAGGGCAAGGCGCCTCCGTTGAAGCTTTTGAGATCCTCGATCACGGCGACGACGCGGCGCGTGCTGTCGGCAAGAGTGAAGTCGGAGTTGGCGTTCGCCAGGTTGTCGGCAAGATTGATGCAGCCGATCGTGCTGCCATAGCCCGACGCCGGATGGATGAGAATGCCAATGCGTTGGCCTGTGCCTCCAACTTCGATGGCCGGGCGAGGGTGTTCGCCGCTCGTTTCGTAATCGACGGTGCTATAGTTGTCTGTGTCGTGAATACATAACGCGTAGGCGTCAGCCTCGATACAGCGATGCTGACGCTTACCGCTAAGCCCGTTATCGCCAGGACCTTGCCGTTCAACCGTCATGCCGGACAAGCCTGCGACCGGCTTTCCGTTGTGATAGATCTGATACTTTCCAACTGTGCGGCTGAATCTCTTGCCTGGGCGGAGTTCTTGCCGAAGGCGCTGCACGAGGAAAACCCAGCCGCCAGGAATGTCCAGCGCCGGCTCAGAAAGGGCTGGTTCGGTTTCGGGCGCCTCCGCAAGACCGGTCCGAGCCTCTACGGCCGCAACGGCCGGCTGCTCCGCAGCAAGTTTGAACTGGCCAAACTCCGGTTTGAGGGCGATATTGTAGTCGATGCTCAAGCCGTCGATAGTCTTATCGATCTGCCCACCCCTATCGCCTGGGGTTCGCTTGCCCTGGATCAGCGTCGCGCGACCGCTTGCCGTGAAATCAGGCGTTCCGGGATGCTTCGTGGAAGCGCTCAGCCAGGTGAACTCGCAAAGCCCTGCGTCAAGCGCAGTCTTGCACACCACGCCGTCACCGTAGACGCCAACCTTGTAGTGCGGCGCGAGCACCTGTCCCACACCTTCCAGGTAACGCTTGAGACCGCGAATGTGAGCGGTGGTATATCCGCCGAATTTGTCATGCTCGAGTGCGAAATAGATCGCCGTGCCTTCCGGCTGCCCGAGCGCTTGCGCTTGCCCTAATGCGATTTGCGCGTCGTTAACGCCGCTTTCCACCGAAAGTACGGGATCCCCGGAATCCTCGAAGACGACAAAAAGGTCGATCCCAGCCGCCGATATGGCGGACGCCTCAAGGCTTGTCACCCGCTTCCTATGACTGCTTGCATAGTAGCGCCCGATCGCTGTAACCCCCAGCGTCTTCAGGAAGGACAGATGACCGGAAACATTGTTGTTCGTATCAATGATGACCATAAGTCCAGCCTCCTTGAGAAGGGTCTTTTTTAGGTCTCAGCTACAAATTCACATAGATTATTGGCGCCTTAAGCTTGAGCCTAAGCTGTCATCGACGCTAACATGTGTTCATTAGAACTCTCTCGGACGATGCGCTCACACTCGCCTTTTTGGCAGTGGCATTGGCGCGGTAGCCGATTGCGAAGAGCCCGAAAGGAGCCCGAAAGGAGGAATTAACCACGTTTAGCTCCCACATTTGGTGGGTGAAGCTCAAAATCAGTTTTATCTATTTAATATATCTCAGTCTTGTATCTTAGCACAATACACGAACAGTTGAAAGGCGCTATCTATCTTACTTTACTAAGATATTTGGCGCAAAAAGTTCAAGTCGGAACAACAGCTTCTCAACTGTATTTGCTCAGAATTAGAAGCGGAAGCTATACTACTCTCAACGACGTCGCTGATCGTTTGCGCCCGCGGTCCCTGCTGGGCGAAAGCAGGGGAGGCGATCGCTGCGGCGACGCCCGTGGCCATGCCGCCCACCTGGTGGCAACACTTTCGTAAACATCATTGCTACCAATATGCTCGGCCGATAGCTCAGGGGGCGCCCCTCATAGCCTCGGACTTCAGGCGGAAGACACCTTTGTGGGATGTCTCTCCGATAGTTCGGACCAGCGGCGCCGGTCGTTGGCATCAACCGTGCTGGTCGAGAAACCGGCGGCAAGCTTGGAAATCCTGCGCGTAGCCGGCAGGCAGCGGCAGCTTCTTCGTCTTGGCGAGCTTCTCCGCATAAGCAACCATGCGGGCGGTCGGAGCGGCACGCACGGCTGCGGAAGTTTCCGGATCGTTTCTCGCTTGGCCAGCCTTGCCCGAGCGGGGCCTTTTGGGGGCCGAAGCCGACTTGCGGCGGGAGGGTTTCGCCTCTGCGGTCTCGTCCTTTGCCGCAGCAGCCCTGGGCGGACGCCGCCTGCGCGGTTCCGACTTGGCGGGCGCGGCCGCAAGGTCGACGGCGCCGCGCTCCCGCTGCCGCAGCACGCCGATCAGCTTTTCCGTCTCATCAGCGATGGCGTCGATCACTTGGCGATGGTCAGCTTTGCCGGTCACCACTTCGTCGAGCTGCATCTCCCATTCGGCGGTTGTCCCCGGATCGACGAGCGCAGGCGCTGCACTGCGCAACACTTCGAACAATTGCAGGCCGGCGCTGGTCGGTACCACCCACTTTCCGTCAGCCGCGAGCAGGTTCTGCTTCTTCAGGCCCTTGATGATCTCCGCGCGCGTCGCCGGTGTGCCGATGCCCTTTGCCTCCTTCAGCCGGTCGCGCACGGCAGGGTCCTCCACGAAGCGCCAGGCGTTCTGCATGGCGTCGATCAGCGTGCCTTCGTTGTAGCGTGGCGGAGCTTGCGTGCGCTTGGGGTCGACGCGCGGCTCGGTGAGCCGGGCTGTTTCGCCATCGGTGAGCGGCGGCAGGGTCTGCTCGGTTTCATCGCCGGCGGCGTCCGGCTCGCTGGCGCTGTAGACTGCCTTCCAGCCCTGCACGAGCGGAATGCGCCCCACGGCCCGGAATTCGGCGCCATCGCCGGGCGGCGCGGGCACGCATAAGGTGACGGCGGTCTGGCGGTATTCGAAGTCCGGCATGACCGCGGCGAGATAGGACCGGCAAATAATCGCGAACAGCCGCTTTTCGTCGTCGCTGAGCCGCGCCAGCCGCTTCTCCAGGTCATCGTCGAGGACATTGACGTTCGGCACCACTGCATGATGCGACACGCCCTGAAGCGCGCGGTCGCAAAAATGGCCGGACTTGCCTTTTCGGATCACTGGCTTGGACAGATTAAGATGGGCGAAGCCGCGCAGCCGCGTCAGCGCGGCGGTGATGGCTGGCACGTCCGCGATCTGGTTCTCGCTCAGATAGCGGGCCTCGGCGCGTGGATAGGTGATCAGCTTCTTGCCGTCGCCGTCGTAGAGTTCCTGCGCGATGGCGAGCGTTTTGTCCGCCGTCCAGCCCCAGCGCTGGCCGCAGGTCTTTTGCAGCGAAGGCAGGTCGAACAGCTTCGGCGGACCCTGCCGGCAATTCTCGACCTTGACGCCGAGCTGGCCGCGATAGCCATCGGCCGCGCGGGCGATTGCCTCGGCGCGGGCGCGGTCCTTGATGCGGCTCTTTGCAGGCGGGGCGTGGCGCATGGCGAAACTGCCGCCCGCCACATGCGCCTCTACCACGACCTCGAAATAGTCTTCGGGCCGGAAGTTGCGGATCTCCAATTCGCGCAGGCAGACGATACCAAGTGTTGGCGTCTTCACCCGCCCGATGCCGATGACGCCGCGCGCGCCGGGCGCCAGAAGCGTCTTGGTCGCGGTGCGCGTCAGCGACAGGTTGAAGATCTGATCGGCCTGCTGGCGCGCGACCGCCGCCTCGTAGAGAGGGCGCATCTCTTGGTTGGGCTTCAGGGTGGCAAAGGCCTGGCGCAGCGTTTTGGGGTCTTGCGCGGTGAAGAGCGCGCGCTGCACGCTGCCGCGATAGCGCAGATGTTCCAGGATCTCCTGGCCGATGAGCTGGCCCTCGCGGTCGCAGTCTGTGGCGATGATTACCGTCTCGCAGGATTTCAACGCCGCCGCGATGGCCGCGAGCTTGGCGGACTTGTTGCCGCCTGTGGCGGGCCGGGTAGGGTAGAGGCCGTCCGGCTTTAAGAGCGTACAGGACCAGCGTTTCCAGGCCGGATCGATCTCGTCAGGTTCGGCGAGACGCAGCAGGTGGCCCTCAGCGGGCAGGATCTTCCCATAACGGCTGCCAAGCGCTGCGGCCAAATCTCTCGCCTGGCTGGTTTTTTCGGTGATGATCAGCGTTGCCATAACCCGCCGCGAGGGATGATTCCGATGGCGGCAGCGTAACGTCTAAAGCGGGACGGATAAAGCCTGGCATTTCGTAGGCAGGCGCGAAAGCTTCAGGCTGACACAGTATGGACTGCGCTCTTGAAACAATTACGCCGGCAAAGTCGCGCGGGAAGCTGGCGCCCCGATTGTCGCAAGCGCTCAAGCCAGCGTCCGGCCGTAAGCTGGCGCGCCTTATCCGGAACACTCGCTTAAAATCCGGTAAAAATTGGTTTCGTTTCGTAAAACAGCCTCAAAGACAAGCATATAAGTATCTATAATCGAAACGCCTTGATTTACGGCGATTTACGGCGATTTAAGGCGCCGCCATCCCGCCAGTTTTGCAAAACTTTCTACTTTTTGATCTTGATTGAGGTAAAGTCACACACAAACCCGATGGTTAATTTTGAGTGAGCGCGTGGGGGTTAACGCGATTTTGGCGGCGCAGCCTTGCTGCCGCCTTCTGGCCGCGCGCGACGGCGCGGCGCGTCCGGAACGCGTGCATCAGGCCTGAAAGCGGAGAGCGTTGCCTCTGAGGTATTCCCAGATGTTCTTGGTTGGGTTGAGTTCCTGGGCGTAAGACTGCAACTTCAAGAGAACGATGTTCTCAGGGACAAGGAGCTTGGGCGAACTATGCCATCCGGCGCGATCCACAACAAGCAGGACGATAGCTTTCCCGACGCTCTTCAATAATCGCGTGCTGAAGCTGGCTCAGCAGCGAACCCTATCCGCGCTGCGGGTCCATAGCCTTCGGGCAGCAACAGCGTGAGACCATCCGCACATAGCCTCCGTTGCAATCCTTGCCGTCAAGCCCGCATGCCGTTTGCCACAGAGCGCCACTGCATAAAGTGGATAGGCATTAGCTTGTCATCGCGTGAGTTGGACATTGCCTGCATAAAATCTACATGTGCTGTGCTATAACCTCCGCGAGATGGTGCGTTTTGCGCCTGGCTCCCTGTTCGATCTGCTCGCGGCAACTGAAGCCGTCCGCGAGGATGACGCAATCGCGGTCAGCAGCACGAACCCGCGGCAGGAGAACGCGCTCGCCAGCCTTCATCGAGACATCGTATTTGCCGCTCTCGAACCCGAAGGACCCAGCCATGCCGCAACATCCGGATGGCATCACCTCATAGTCGATGCCCAGGCGGCGCATCACCTTTCTCTCGGCATTGACGTCGAGGACGGCGTAGTGGTGGCAATGAACTTGAGTTAACGCCTTCTTCTTCACTTGAGGCAGTTCGAAGTTCCGGCAATGGCGATCGAGGAACTCGCTGAACAGGAACGTATTCTCCTTCAGCTTTTTCGCTGTTCGGTCTCGCGGGAACAGATCCGTAAGTTCATCGCGGAAGGTCGCCACACAAGCCGGCTCAAGCCCAACCACCGGCGTGCCGCTCTCGACCTCGGGGCCGACGCTATCGATGATCTGGCAGAGCCACTTCTCCGCGGTGTCGAGCATGCCCCAGTCGTAAAGCGGCCGCCCACAACACAACGGCCTGCTCGGGATGACAACCTGCCACCCCGCCGCCTCCAAAACAATCGTCGCCGAGATGGCCGTAGCGGGCCGGAAGTAATTGTTGAAGGTGTCCGGGAACAGCAGAACACGCCTGCCGTGCGGATTGAGCGTCGGATTACGACGCCGCCAGGCTGTGTAAGTGATGGGCGCAAAGGGCGGGATCGACCGGCGTTGCGATATTCCCGCCGCAAATTTTCCGATCGAACCTAAGAGGCGGTTTCGCGCCAGCGCATTGATGAAACCGGGCGCGTAGCTTGCGGCCTTAGCCCAGATCGGAATGAGCCCCATCGAATAAGCCGAACGGGGCCGCACCTTATTTTCGTAATAATGCGAGCGGAACTCGGCCTTGTAGGTCGCCATGTCCACGTTCACCGGGCAATCGCGCTTACAACCTTTGCAGGAAAGGCAGAGATCGAGCGCCTTCTCCACGGACAGGTTGTTCCAGGACTTTTCGATAGCGCCGCCGTGCATCATTTCAAACAGCAGGCGCGCCCGGCCCCGCGTGACGTAGGCTTCCTCATGCGTGGCCATGTAGCTGGGGCACATCACGTTATCGCCCGGCACGGCCGAGCGGCATTTGCCGACGCCCACGCAGCGGATCGCCGCGCGGCTGAAGTTGCCCTCATCGTTCGGAAAGCTGAAATGGGTGTGAACGTGGGGCGGCACGTAATCCGGGCCGAGGCGCATGTTCGATGTGATGGGGAAGGGATCGACGACCTTTCCGGGGTTCATCTTCCAGTCGGGGTCCCAGATGGACTTGAACTCGCGGAAGGCTTCGATCAGTTCGGGGCCGAACATTTTCGGCAGAAGCTCGGCCTTGGACTGCCCGTCGCCGTGTTCGCCCGAAATCGAGCCGCCATGCTCGACGACGAGCGAGGCCGCGTCATCGAGAAAGCGGCGCATCTTTGCCAGACCTTCCGTGGTGCGCAGCCCGAAGTCGATGCGGCAGTGGACGCAGCCGTCGCCGAAATGGCCGTAGAGCGTGGAGTTGTAGTCGTAGCGGTCGAGCAACTTTCGGAACTCGCGCAGATAATGACCAAGCCGCTCCGGAGGCACGGCGGCGTCCTCAAATCCCTCCCAGGCGTCCGGGTGATGCGGCACGAACGCCGTGCTGCCGAGCCCCGCCTCGCGCGCCTTCCAGATAAGCTGCTGTTCGTGCTCATTTTCTGCGACCTTGATGTGCGGCGGGTTCGGCTGCTTCTTGAGAGCAGCCTCGAGCGCTTTCGCCTTGTTGGTCGCTTCCTCTTCCGTTTCGCCGCCGAACTCGGCGATCAGCCAGCCGCCTCCCGGCGGAAGGATGGCGATGCTCGACATGTCGGCGTGCTTATCGCGCATGAACTCGATGAGCTTGTCGTCCATGGCCTCAAGGCCGATCGGGCCATGGTCGCGGACGAAGGCCGCCGCGTCGCCCGCCTGGTAGATGTCCGGGAAGGCGATCACCGCGACGGCGCGCTTCGGCGGGCTTGGAACGAGGTTCAGCGTGGCTTCGAGGATGGTGACGCAGGTCCCTTCGGAGCCGATGAGGGCGCGCGCGACGTTGAACCCGTTCTCGGGCAGAAGCTCGTCGAGATTAAAGCCGGAAACCCGGCGCGGGATCTTGGGATAGTTGCGCCGGATGAGATCGGCGTAGCGGTCACGAAGCGCGGCAAGGCGGCGGTAGATCTCTCCCCTCGCGCCCCCCGCCGCGATGATCGCTCGAAGCTCAGACGGCGATGTGCGGCCAACCTTCAGGCGCAAACCGCGATAGGTCACGATGTCGAGTTCCTCGACATTGTCTGCGGTGCGGCCGGCATAGACCGAATGCACGCCGCACGAATTGTTGCCCATCATGCCGCCAAGCGTGTTGTGATCGTGCGTTGATGGATCGGGGCCGAAGGTGAGATGACGCTTCTCCGCGGCGTTGCGAAGGATGTCCAGATTGCAGCCGGGCTGAACGCGGGCCAGCCGCTTATCAAAATCAATGTCGAGAACGCGGTTTAGATATTTAGAAAAGTCGACCATGACGGCCGCGTTGCAGGACTGGCCGCACAGGCTCGTGCCGCCGCCTCGCGACAGAAACGGCGATCCATGCTCGCGGCAGCATTCAAGGGTCGCCATAACATCCCCGATAGACTTCGGAATCACCACGCCGATCGGCACTTGCCGATAGTTGGAGGCGTCGGTCGAATAGAGAGCGCGGCTCATATCATCGAAGCGCACTTCGCCCTCCACAAGCGCCTTCAACGCATCGGCGAGATCGTCAGCCTTCTTGACGGAAACTACGCTTGTCCACGGCTTGGGCTTCTGCGTTTCCTGATCGGGAATGGCGTGCGGATCGGCCGTAAAGCCCTGAACGCTGACAGACATGGCGTTTCCTTGCTCACACGGCGTATTGCCGCGCGTCTTGGTGCTTGAAGTCCAGGCCGAGACCAGGGCGGGAAAGATCCGCGCGAATGACCCCGTCCTTCGGAACGGGAGCGCCGTCGAACAGCATGTGCTCGATGCGGACATGATCGTGGAACCATTCCTGGTTCCAGAGCGAGCGGGCGGCAAGAGCTGCATGCAGATGCAGAGCCGGAGCGCAGTGGACCGAGAGCGGACGTGAAAAGGCGGCGCAAAGCACATCCGCTTGCAGAAAACCGGTCAGGCCCAGACAGCGAGTAGCGTCGGCCTGCTGCACATCTGTTGCGCCAGCCTCAAGCATGCGGCGGAAATAGAAGAGGTCGTAGCCATATTCCCCCGCCGCGATCTTCATGCCGTCGGGCGCCCGGTCGCGAATAAGGCGAAGCCCCTCAAGATCGTCGCTGGAAACCGGCTCTTCGAAATAGACGACGCCGAGTGAGGCGAAGTCTTCGGCGAAGGAGAGTGCCTGTTTCCGGTCATACGCGCCATTCGCATCGACGAAAAGCTCAGCCCCGCCGATGGCGCTTCTGGCGGCCTTGACGCGGTCAAGATCAAGTTGCGGGTCTGTCCCCACTTTCATCTTCACCCATCGCATTCCCTGATCGGCCCAGCCGCTAAGCTGTTCCTCGAGACGGCCGATGGAATAGGTGGTGAAGCCTCCGCTGCCGTAAATCGGCACCACCTCGCGCGTTGCTCCGAGAAGGGAAACGACTGGAATATCCAGCAACTTGCCCTTGAGGTCCCACAGCGCGGAATCTACTGCTGCGATCGCAGTCGCCACCAGCCCCGCCCTACCGATGTTCCGAATGCGCCGCAGCATGGCTTCGTGAGCGAGCGGGATCCGTAAAGCGTCAAGATCGACGACCGATTCTGCGAGCACCCCATTAATTATGGCGGCAGCTGCAGCGTCCGTGTAGCTGTACCCGATCCCGGTTTTGCCGTCGGCCTTCACCTCGGCCAAGACAAGCGTGGTCGAAGTCCATGCAAACGTTCCATCCGCTTCCGGCGCATCGGTCGGGATGGCGAAGGCACTGGCCGAAACGCTCTTGATGGCTGCATCGGGCACCGTTGCGCCTCCTAAATGATCTCGCGCACGGTATTGGACGCCACGGTGAGTGCGATCTCGCCTGCGTGTGGCGTGCCCCGTGCGAGGCTTTCGGCAAAGTTCTTTGCCTGCTCCACCGTCACTTTCGGCGGCAGCGGCGGCTCATTCGGATCGACAACGGCTTCGATAAGGACAGGCCCCGGCGTGGACAGGGCCTGGCGCAGCGTCTCGCCGCACTTCTCGGCGTCGTCGATGAAGAAGGCCTGAATGCCGCAAGCGTGCGCCACGCCGGCGAAATCAATTGGCTGCAGTTCGCAGCCAAACTCGGGATTGCCCAGGAACACCATCTGTTCCCATTTGATCTGGCCGAGCACATTGTTCTTGATGACGACGACCTTCACGTCCAGCCCATACTTTGCGCAGGTGGCGAGCTCGCCCATCAGCATGGTGAGACCACCGTCGCCAACGAAAGCGACGGATTGCCGGCCAGGATAAGCGACCGCTGCAGCAATGGCGTAGGGGAGACCGCAGGCCATGGTCGCGAGGTTGCCCGAGCAAGAGAATTGCTGGTTTCCGCGGATGTCGAGGTGGCGCGCGATCCAGGTTGTTATCGTGCCGGAGTCTGTGGAGATGACCGCGTCATCGGTGACACACCGGTTCAGCTCGTACGCGACAACCTCTGGCTTCATCGGCCGGTCACGGCGCGTGCCGCGCTCCTGCATCAGCGCGCGCCAATCTTTCATGCGGTGCTGCGCTTGAGTGAGGAAACTCTTGTCCTGCTTGGGCTGCACTTTGGGCAGCAGCGCGCCAAGAACGCGCCCGCAATCTCCGACGAGGCCAATGTGGGCTGGGTATCTGAGGCCTATCCGTTGCGGGTCGATATCGATCTGGACGCATTTCGCCCGGCCCGGCTTGGGATAAAACTCGATGTAGGGGAAGCAACTCCCTGCAATCAAAAGCGTGTCACACTCTTCCAGCGCCTCCTGCGCCGGTTTCGTGCCAAGCAGGCCCACGCCGCCGACGGAGAACTCGCTGTTATCGGGAAGCGCGCCTTTCCCAAGAAGCGCCTTCACAACAGGGGCGCTAAGCCGCTCGGCCATGGCCGCCAGCTGATCGCGAGCATGGATGGCCCCGCGCCCGGCGAGGATACAAATCTTCTTGCCCTCGTTCAGAATTTCCGACGCGACTTGCAGATGGGCCTCGCCCGGCATGTGCGCGCTTTCCGCCATATAGTCCGAGACATGATGCGGCACGTTCCGAGGCGTGCGCCAGTCGTCCTTGATGGAGAGAGATTGCACATCCGTCGGGACTGTGACGTGCGCCACGCCGCGATAGGCGAGAGCCGTGCGGCAGGCAAGCTCGGTCACGTTTTCGACGTGAGCCGGTCCCATGACGCGGCTGTTGTAGACGCAGACATCCATAAAGAGCTTATCCAGCTCGACATCCTGCTGGGTGTAGGTGTGCAGGAGATCATGAAACTGCAGGCCGGTGATCGCCACCACGGGCGCGCCGTCGAGCTTGGCGTCATAGAGGCCATTCAGCAGATGGATGCCGCCGGGACCCGACGTGGCGAGGCAACAACCGAGCCGCCCGGTGTACTTGGCGTAGGCGCAGGCCATGAAGGCTGCCGCCTCCTCGTGCCTCACCTGGATGAAGCGAATGGCGTCGGCCTTTTTCCTCAAGGCCTCCATGATCCCGTTGATCCCATCCCCGGGAATCCCGAAAATCGTATCGATACCCCAAGCAGATAGCGTTTCGACGAGGACGTCTGCGGCAGTCATTGTCATGCTGTTCAACCTTGCTGGAATGAGAAGTCAACGAGGTCGACCTACGTGGGTTCCAAGCGGAAGGGGAGAATGAAGCCAACTCCCAGAACGACGGCGCTTGTGCGCACCCAGACGGCCTAACCTTGTGAAATAGATTGGCGGCGCCGGTTGCTGCGGCCTCGGCGGCTTATAGCGTCCCCAGTCGAACTGAGGCGTCGGCAGCTTCCCTCGGAGTGTTCCGCGGCTATCGCGTCTCTGCACGGGTAACCGGGGCACGTTGCGGTCTGCCTCTATTCGTGCAGTGACCGGCTGCATGCCCAGAGGAAACCATTCCGGAAAGCCTCCCGTCCTTGAGAATATTGGAGTGGAAAGCCCACGTCCGCTCAAGCCTTCCCTTATCTAAGGACACGCCGAACAATAACTGGATCGCTATCCGTCGGCGCGCGTCCGTGTGACTCAACCCGCCGGGATTCCAGAGGTACGCGCACATCGGTTTCATGATCGACGAATACGCTATTCGATATCGCTGGGAGACAATGGCTGCAAGCTCGACGGGAGCTGCTCCTATCGCCGCTTTGGGAAAAGGCGTCCATCATCCTGAATGGAACGAAACCATCAAGCCCACTCGTAAAATCGTAGCGGTTATTGTTTGGAGCATCCTAACCAAAACAACACCCCCGCAGGGACATTGAACACGACATAGATTTTACGCAAGACGTCCCGTCGAAATCGTAAATCTCGGGCTGAACCTTGCGATGCAAATTTTTTCGCCGCGCGCAAATGTCATCACTCGCTCTGTTCTCGTTGGCGGGGCGCTGATGCCCTTCCTCGCGATCGGCGTTACGTACGGGTACATGAAGTCGTCTTATGTCACCGGACAGGGCGTCACCCTCGAACAGCCGATCCCCTTCAGCCACAAACACGACCTCGCGAACTCGGAATAGGCTGTCTCTATTGTCATACGGGTGTTGAGAAATCTGCGTTCGCGGGGTCCCTGCGACGCACGTTTGCATGACGTGTCATTCGCAGATCTGGACAAACGCGGCGTTGCTGGCGCCAGTGCGGGACAGTCTCGCGAAGCATCAGCTACTGCGGCGTCCGCTCCGCTGAACGGCTACAATACGGCGGTCAATGTCCTGATCGTTATCATCATGGCGCTGATCGGTCTTTTGTTCTTCATGGGCCTCTTACGGGAAAGCACGCTCTTGCGTCTTGCCGCGGCGGGCGGAGGCTTCTGGCTGATCATCATGTTCGTGCTCACCTTCAGCGATTATTTCACGCGTTGAATAGAGCGTCCGCGACTGCCAGGGAATGAACCGGGCGCCGCGGAACAAGGCCGGATCTCTTTTGTTTTGGAAGCTTCAGGCGGAGTTGAAATCATGGCTGAACGGGTTGGGCATCGCGTGTGAGCGATCGCGGAAGGCTACATCCCACCATCCAGCACCGGAACGACCCGGCAGCTCACAAGCCACGAGACGGTCTGCATTTTGAATGCCGGAGACATCGAGGCTGAGGTGGAAATCACCGTCTATTTCGCCGAACGCGAACCAGCGGGTCCCTATCGGCTCAAGGTCCCCGCCCGACGCACGCGCCACATCCGCTTCAACGATCTCAAAGATCCCGAGCCCGTGCCGGAAGACATGGACTATTCCAGTGTGATCGTCTCCAGCGTCCCTGTCGTGGTGCAGCACACCCGCCTTGACACGCGCCAGCCGGCCCTGGCGCTGCTGAGCACCGTGGCATACCCGTTTAAATAAGCCCAATCTTCAGGGGTCGCTTGACCCTTTCGGGGCGCCGATCTTAGGGCGATTGCTTAAACCCTTGATTTCATTGGTGCGCGGAGAGTTTCGAACTCCCGACCCTCTGGGTTTAAAGCAGCTAAAAAATGCATAACTTTACTGAAACGAATGCAGAAGTGTTTTACACGAGCTTCGTAAATTATCGTGAGAAATCATGACCCGACATATTCGATTGTAAAACGCGAAAGCTCCTCCGAAACAAACACTCCGGGTAAAAACTGCTTGATATGAAACGTCGCTATTGAATTTGACCTACCCGACATTTTGTATCATGCTTCGCCTCATGACCTCAAAGCTTGAGTCCCTGCAAGATCGCGCTCTTGCCCTTCTCCGTGAAAAAGGGATGGCGCGTCTTTACGAGTTGATCGGGGCAGGAATTACTGCGGCCACGATTTCGCGTATGAAAGAACGAGGGCTCGTTCTTCAGCTCGGGCGAGGCTTGTACCAGCTACCCGATGCTTCCGTCGACGCCAATCATGCTCTGGCCGCAGCGGCCAAGCTGGTGCCTAAAGGTGTCGTCTGTCTTACATCGGCGCTGGCCTATCACGAACTTACCGACGTCATTCCGCGCGGCGTCTGGATGGCGATCGGTGCGAAGGACAGGCGGCCGCAGATCGAGCAACCGAAACTTATTATTGTGCGTTTCGGCCCGAAGGTGTTTTCGGCGGGGATCGAGGAGCATGTGATCGAAGGCGTCACGGTGCGTATGTTCAATCCTGCCAAAACCGTCGTCGATCTGTTTCGCTATCGGCGGCGGGCGGGCAAGCTTTACGAGAAAAGCCCGGGCATGAATATAGCGCTTGAGGCTATGCGCGAGGCGCTGAGACAGCGGCGAGCCACGCCGGCCGAGATCGCGCGCTTCGCGCAGGAGGCAGGCGTGTGGAATGCCATGCGTCCCTATCTGGAAGCTATGACCGCCAATGCGTGAACCGGTTCGCAATATGGCGGCGTCGGTTCGGGCGCGGCTGCTTAAGCTGTCGCGAGAGCGCAATCAGCCCTTCGAGTTGTTGCTCACGCGCTACGTGTTGGAGCGGTTGCTGCATCGGCTGAGCATGACAGCGCATCGGGACCATTTCGTTCTCAAGGGTGCGATGCTCATGGCGACATGGTTCGACATGCCGTTCAGGCCAACGATCTCGATCTTCTTGGCTTTGGCGATGACGCACCCGAAGCGATGCTGGCGAATTTCCGGGAGATTTGCGCCGTCGAACTTGACGATGGCGTTCAGTTTGATGCTGCAGGACTCACGATCGACAGCATCCGGGATGAGGCGGAGTACGGCGGACTGCGCCTCAAAACCTATGCAACGGTCGCGACGGCCAGGGTGCGCGTGACCGTCGATATCGGTTTCGGGGATGCGGTTGAGCCGGAGATTGAGGAAGTCGATCTGCCGGTTCTTCTCGACCTGCCGGCGCCTCGCCTCTGGGCCTACCCGCGCGAGACGGTCATCGCCGAAAAGTTTCAGGCCATGGTGATGCTGGGCAGGGCCAACAGCCGCATGAAGGATTTCTACGATATCTGGCTCCTTTCGCGCACCTACGTATTCGACGGCGAAAACCTCGGCCGCGCGATCGCCGCTACCTTCGCCCGGCGGAAGACGCCTATTTCCGAGACCGTGCCGGACGCGCTGACCCTCGCTTTCGCGAATGATCCGACCAAGCAAGCACAATGGGCGTCATTCATCGAAGCAATCGAGGCAGAGCCTGTCGAACTCGCGAACGTTATCGACGAGCTTTCCGCATTTCTAATGACTTATGCGGAAATCGCCCGAAGGATTTCAGCCGTCCGTCGAGATGCGACAGACTCGTCGGTCCAAACATTGTGAACGACGGGAATAGCCCAAGAGCCGAACAAAGACGTTCGTTGCGATGGGCCATTAGAAGACTCTTCTCGCTACGCGGCTTGCGAAGTAGTTTAATGACACGCCCCTCCATCTCCTGTCTGAGCAACCTGCAACAGGGAAAGCACGCAATTGCGTTCTTCCATGTTGTGTTTGTTATAGATCTGCCCGTCGAGGTATGCTTGCAGAGGCGGAGAGAGCCACCAGCTCAGCGAAACGCTTTTATATTGCTCCTGATGTTGAGCCTTATTGATCATCTGCATCGATTTATCTTTAGCATCTCCAAATAACATATCTCCAAAAAAATCGTCCTCCGGCTGTGGACAAACATGAATTTGGGCTGCCGAAGGGATGCCGCCATTCAGTTGGCTCGCCCGTTGAGGCAGTTCCAGAATGGTTTCGTACCCGCGTGAAATGCGCGTCGAATTGACCGTCAGCAGGTCCGTCAAGGCACTCAGGGGGCGGAAAATAGCCTCGTCCGGGATTTGCGGCCGCGCCGGATACGCTCCTTCCGCCGCGCAGTTTGTTGAGGCTTCGAACCAGGCCGGCTCGTTTGAAATCTGCAGGATAAAGGGCATGATTCTCGCGTCGATCGCCTTCACGCCGCGGGCGACGTCTAGAGCTGTGATGATACCCGAATTATCGAAAAAGCCGCCATCGACGACGCTATCGGTCAGTTTAGACCTCCTGTCCCGGATATCGGCGTGGGGGGTTATAAAGGGCGAACGCGAGCTAATGCTGGCCGCGGTGCTGAGACGAATATCTACGGAAACCGGCTTCTTGGCCTCGCATTCCACCTCGGGACGGAAAAGCGAAGGAAGCGCGCTGCCTATTTCATCAAGCAGGGTTGCAGGAGCAGCGGTTTTCGGATCGCGATACGGCGAGCAGAGGAGCTCGTGGAGATCATAGACATCGGTGAAAAGAGGAGTGGCGCCGCCGGTTATGGGCTCGTTGATTTTTACAGGTGTGACGATAACGCGCCGTCCGGTCTCGATCGAGGTCGCGTTCATGAAAAGAAGCGGCGTCCAGTTCCCCGGTGATGGCGCCATCGACTGCAAAGGCGCGGAGAGGGGGGACGTGTCTTTCGACGTCCCATACACATCGTCAAAGGCGTCTTCCCAAGCTGTTTCAAGGACGCCGGCTCGATCCATCGTGAACGGAAACCGCGAAATCATGGAAACGTCCCGCGCGAGATACGCGATCAGGGTCGGGGAAATGAAGTCGTTCGACAACGCCGCCTGAAGAGCATCTTTGTAAGTGATAAAGCCGGTCAGGAAATTATTGCTCGTTCTTTCGCCCGCGTTGTCAATGGTTGGCTTTGCGGTCGCGACATTCGGGAACCAGAGCCTCTGCCAATAGAGGCCCTTCTTAAGCTGGCCGAGCGAAACAGCCGGCTGAGCCTTCAAGGCGCTGACAAAGAACGCCGCTCCCACCGAACTGCCGGAAACGGTTGATATTGCGAAAAGCTGGTTGTGAAAGGGGCGAGCAGCCGGATTTTTCTGTCTGTCGAGGCTGTCGTCTTCAATGGCGCCAAGCACGCTCGCGAAGAGAAAAGCGGCGCGGCTGCCGCCGCCCTCGCCGGCCACAATGATCGGACGCGGGCAGTCGGCAAGCTTAGGCGCGCCTTTCGGGAACTCTTCGCATCCCTTGTCATTCCAACTGCTGGCAGCCTTCCACGCCTTGAGCGCGTCGGCAAAACCTACCGGCTTCAATCCCGCCTGCTGGCTTTTGGATAGCGTCGCGAGGCGGACATTGTGACCATCACCGATGAAGAGCGCGAGGACGACGCCGGAGAGAAGGAACGCGGTGATGAATGGAAACTGATGCCGGTTTGAAAGCAAAGCCATAAGCGTGACGAAGGGAAGCCAGGCGCCAAACAAGATGAACAGGAGCGGAGCGCGCTTGAGAGAGAATGTATCGACCAGAAAGCTCCACGCAGATTGGATGCTTGACTGGGACGCGAGGTCCATGTCCCGGATCGCAAAAGCGCTGCGAACCGTTTCAGAATAGGACAGGAAATGAAGCCCGACGAGAACAAGCAGGAGGCAAGTGAGAACGCTCATATAGCCCCACATGAAAAGCTTTGCCCGTTGCGCCGAAATCCATGTGTGCGTCGTCAAGAAATCCGGCTTCAGCGCTGTCAGATGAAGATCATGTTCTTCATGTTTTCGCGTTGACTTTCCCGTGAGGTTCTCGATGCGGATAAGTTCTCCCCTGCATCTCCCCGGCGCGTTCAGCTCAAGAAGTTCCATTCTGCGGCTGTAATAACTTATGAAGAGATCCCGCACCGTAATCAGAAAAGTAATAAAGGCTGTGGCGCCGCACAGCATGATCAAATGCGAACTCAATATTCTTCTCAGTGCAATTTCGTATTGGTTTTCGCTCGAAGGCGAGGGGAGATTCTCTGATGCGTAAATCATCCCAATCAAGACAGCAAAAAAGGCGATGACGGCATAAAATCTCGGCATCACAAAAATATAAAACTTGAAACGATTTTCCGTATCGATGCCGATGGAATCGAAATTCTGGAGGAGAAGAAGGCGCGCCGTAAAGACGAGAGGAAGCGCCCAGAATAAGATGCCAATCACGTAGAAGCTGGTCCAGTATACGACCTCCTGAATCCAATAAGGTCGCGCATCCAGCAGAACATCCTGGGTTTGCGGCATCTCCATAAAGGCGTAAAGCGCGACCAGCACGCTGACGACGCTGAAGAACGAAACGCCAAGTGCACTAATGAAAAGCCTGATTTCTGAAACCCGGCGGGGGTTGTGATTGGAAGGTCTGTGCGTTTCTGACGCTTCCGCCATCTCGTGATAGCCTTTCTCGCCGCATGAAGCGAGCACCGAAGCGTTGAGCGCCGCGATGACCGCTGTTTGCATTAAGAATTCGCGCGCGTCCTGGAAGTTCGAGGCCGTTAGGCCAAGCGACGGAATCCGATCTCGTCATTAACGACGATCAGGGGTCCTGCGGGGATCTTGGCTGGGTTCGCGACATCGAGGTGTTCGAACTCGATCTTGTTGGCCCACACCTTCCGCGGGAGATCGCTGAAAACGGCAATTTTAAGCTGTTCGCCAGGGCAGCGGCGGTATCCGAAGCCGAAGGGCGCGAAGCCGGCATGGTCGCATACGGGTTGCGGTTTGCCATCGACAACGCCAAACACGGCGCCGAAGCCGCTATTGGTAATTTCAGCCTTCCGGCCACCGGAAACGAGGTTTTGGCAAAGGGGAACTTCGCAAACCCTAGCGCTTTCGCTTTGCCTTCGCCTGTTTGATCGCTTGTGGGCGCATCGATATAGCGATCGGGGTTGAATTCGAGCGGATTTTCCCATTGCACCGGGCTGAAGTTCCCAGGCGGATGGGGCGTGATGCCGTAGACATAGCGGTCCGACGCATGGACCGGCTGTAGTTTATGGAGGGTGGAGATGCTGCCAGGATTCGGAGAGAGTAAACGAAGGTCTTCTCGGGGTCCTTTATCTTCCCGCTCATGATCTCGTTCGCTTTTTCTGCGATCCACTCTTTCAGCGGTGTGCGGAGTTGACGAACCTTCATGTAATTCTCGTAGACAATCCGGGCTGTTGTCACGAAAGCCGAGAACGGTGTTGAAGCTTTGGCCGATCTGGCGGACGTGGTCCGGAAGGCCGTCGCCTTTCACGCCGAGATGCAAATCCCAGAAAAGATCAGGATAGCTGTCGAGATAGCGCTGCATCAGCGGCTTGCCGGCATGCTCTTCCATAAAACGCTGGCCGAAGAAGGCCCTGACCTTGTCCGCGTACATCGGGTAGAGGTCGGCCGTGACAGCGGAAATGTAGATGCGCTTGCGGCGGTTATCGGGTCCGCGCTTGTCGAGCCCCTGAATGAAGACCGAAAGCCCATCTTTTTCGAAGCTTGGCGCCCAATCGTCGTAAAGGAGGCCCCAAAGATCGTAGGGAAGCGCAAATTGCTTGCTGAATGCTTGGCCCGATAAGGGGGAAATCGGGCGTTTCGGATTGAAAGAAGCTTTCGCGCAGGAAGGGCTTGATAACGTGCTCGACATAGGCGGGATCGAAGTCCTTCTGCGCCGTATCGGCCATTCCGGCGTGACTTGGCATCGCCTCGCTGGCAACATCTTTGGTCTGCGCGGTCACACGCCCCGTACCGGCGCCGAGCGATCCAGCGATACCGGCTCCAATCAAAATTGACGCCGCGGTAGTTTCGCGGACAAGTCCGCGTCTTTGTCTTGGTTGGCCAGGCTCTTTACCCCATTAGTCTCGAACTCACCTCAGCTTCAGCTACCGGAGCGCGACTGGGCACAGCGGGAACATACGGGAATGCCGTCAATGGCTTCGAGGCAACCGACTCCTTGCCAATGCCAAGCCGGACCGGCGTATTCGAAGCGATTGTGAACATCACGTCCGGTGCATTGTCCGTCAGGGAGCGGCCGTTCCATTCGGCGAAGCCGAACGCGGCGGCAGTGCCGATGGTGTATGGGAGCAAGTTCGGGAAGAAACGATGCGCAACTTTCTCCGCATAGGCCCTCGGGTCTGCGGCGGTTCCATATGCCCCGACGACACCGGCGACAGCCTGAGTAACGGTTTCGCCATACGTTGCGAAATCATCGGCTGGCCGCCCCGCATTGAGGCGGTTGCCAAGGTCTTCGTTGAACTGGGTAAAGAGCGGATGAATCATGGGGAGGCCGCACCGGTTGATCGAACGCCATCCGCCGGCATCGGTGGCAAGCGTCGACAAAGCCCACACGCAAATGCGCCGACCGTGGCCCGCAAAGTTGACAAGTTCACTATCGGGCACTTCGAGCACGATCGCGTAGACCGTGTGGCCGGCAAACAGGTTCTTCGCCTTTGCCGGGTCCCAATTGGACAGATCGATGGTTGTGCCGTCCTGAAACGCATGGCCGACTGCGTGCAGCACATCGGGCTCGATCCAGAACGGATCGCCCGCCTTGCCCGCCCAGATACGTACACCGGCCGGCGTGCGGGTTACTTCATCCGTGCGCCCCTCTGCGAGCACCGTCCCTGCCGAATTGGGGTCGGCCGCGTCTGCGCCCGTGATAACCCGCAGCACAAAGCGCTGCCTGCGCTCGGAGTCGCGATCATCAAAGGTTACTCGGTAGGTTAAGTCTTCGATCGCATCGCCGTCGATATCGACTTTGAACTCGTACATGCCTTCAGGGTGGTAACCCGGCACCGGGATGTTGCCGGCAATCGAGTGGCAGACGTTCATCACAAACACAGTCCCCGTTTCACCACGGAAGACGTACAAATCTGTGATGTCGAGGCGAACGTCTTGGCGAGCGATGGGGGAGTCGAGGTGGTGAGACATGATGGTCTCGCTTTCAGTTGCGCGTTTGTACGGGTGTCCTCACTTCGGCCGAGCGTGTGCGCGCTAGCTCTGTGTAATCTGACCCAGTCGTTCACACAATATGCCGTGAAAGATAGACGAGTACTCCCCAAAATCCTAGTGATAATAATTTGAATATAAGGACGTTGCTTAAGCTTGTCTTTTTAACATGATGCTTAAGCGTTACTCTTTAATATCATGAATTAAGCTTGGAGCTCGTTGAATTTTATAGACGCATTTTGTCGTGGTTATATGCACAAACAGCAACATCCATTATTGCTCGGTCGGCGTCTTCCGGCTCGATCGCATTTTCTTGCACAAGAAACCATTTTGGATGCGGTATTAATCTAATTATTGGCATGCGCAGGTCTTTGATTTTTGTTCTTGATTGGGCGTGAGAGGCGCCCACGGCAGAAAGCCTGACGGCAGGCCTGACTGACCGAGAAGACGGTCCTTCGGGTTAGGGTCAGATTCGTCGGTGCGAACTTCCTGAACGACTGGAATAGTCAGAGAGCCGAACAAGGCCTTCGTCGCTATGGGCCGCATTCCAGTCGTCGCGGGGAAAACAAAGGGACGCGATTGATCTCCGAGAATCGCAATTTGGATATTAACGGATAAGAAACCCTATTTCTTGATAGGACGCGTCTCTGGCTTCATGGATGAGGCAGGATATTTCCGAGGGACTGTCATTGCAGCCCATGGCCGTATCAGCCCTTGGAGCTGCGCAACCTGGTTCGCGGATGCAAGCAGGACCTTGAGGCAATAAGCTTGTGATACGAAGCGATGGTTGGCAAAAAAATTAAGGATGGGATAGGAGCAGCGCCGGGCTTGGTCGGCCGCAACTTAAGAGTCCGTCCAAAAAGTTTATGATGCTTTACAGAGCTTTCTCAACATAAGCCGGATGGACGCGAGCCGAACGAAGGCCAGCGCGATCCTGGTTAGGTTCTCGAAGTCTTTGGCAAGTCTTCGGCAGCGGCCAAGCCAGGCGAAGGTTCGCTCAACCACCCATCGCTTTGGCAGGATCTCAAATCCGTTGGCTTGATCTGAGCGCTTGACGATCTCAACTTGAAGTTCAGGCAGGAGTTTAGCGATGGCCTGCTTGAATTTTGGTCCCTGATAGCCCCCATCAGCGAACAGTTTTCTGAGGAAAGGGAACTGTCCGAACAGCGTAGAAAGCAACAAGACGCCTCCATCGCGGTCTTGAATATCAGCCGGATGAACGACGACGTGAAGCAATAAACCCAGCGTGTCTACAAGAATATGCCGCTTCTTGCCCTTGATCTTCTTTCCTGCATCGTAGCCGATCGCATCGATTTGAGCCCCCCTTTTTCTGCGCTCTTTGCGCTTTGGCTATCGGCGATTGCTGCTGTTGGACTTGCTTCGCGTCCTGCTTTCTCGCGGCATTTCACGTAAAGCGCGTAATGAATGCGCTCCAGCGTCCCGTCGTAGGCCCACAAATCAAGGTAATGCCACACCGTGCTTCTCGGCGGAAAATCCTTCGGCAGCGCTCGCCACTGGCAGCCGGTGGAGAGCACGTACATGATGGCGTTCACGATGTCGCGCTCGTCAACTTCGCGTTTGCGTCCGCCGCGTTTGGCCGGCGCAATTTCAGGCTTGATCAGCTCCCATTCCTCATCCGTCACATCGCTTGGGTAACGCAGATCACTGCGGTCATAAAGCTTGCGGTTTTCCGGCGTCCACATCGGCGGCCCCTCCGAATCATGGCCGCTCCCCTTGAATCATAACAGATTCAGTACGAATTCAAGAAGTTTTTGGACGGACACTAAGGGATGAGGCCGGGGCAGCGCTTGTTGAACGAAGCGCCGCTGGCCAAACAAACACTTCCACCAGCCCGAGCCCCGCGAGCGGTAATCCGGCGAAGGGCAAACGTTTGTGGAAGCGGTCGCTGATAGGTGCTCTAGGCGTCCTCTTTTTGGCAGTCGCCGCCGTGCTTGGTGTTCCACGGATCAAGCAAACTCTCAATACCGTTTCGACAGATGATGCCTACGTGAATGGTCACGTAACCTCCGTTGCCGCTCGCGTTCCAGGTCAGGTATCGAGAGTTCTCGTCGACGATAATCACCGCGTCCGTACAGGAGACCTCCTCGTCGAACTCGATAGGGAACCCTACGAGGTCATCGTTGCCACCAAAAAGGCAGCGGTCGATACCGCAAAGGCGGATCTCGTGGCAACCATAGCGGCCGTGCGTGGCGTCGAAGCGAGGACGAGAAGCCAACGCTGGAAACTCCAGCTCGCGATAGAGGACGTCGAAAACCGGATCAAACTTCTTCGCGCCAAAGTCGCCGCGCTCGATCAGAGCAAGGCTAGGCTGAAACTGGCGGAGTTGGAGTTTGAGAGGGTAAAAAAGCTGGTCGCCACAGGGTTGGCGGCGAGCCACGAGCAATTCGACCAGCGGGAAGCCACGTTGTCGGTTGCACGCGCAGAGGTAAACCAATCCTTGGCGGACGCCTATCAAATCCGCGTTTCTTTGGTTAGACCAGGTGCCACCTGATTTGGACCAGACCTATTCCGCAGTTCTCCAGGCGCAAGCAGACCTCATCCAAAGTTCGGCGGAGCTTGGCGTCATCCATTCATACATTCCCTCTCCAAAACAAATGGTCGAAGACTTCGAGAAGCGCGGCGACGGCAGCGCTGACGTAGCCTTTGCCCGGCTTCTCCCCGAAGCACCCGCGGTTAAGCAGGCGCAGGCGAAACTTGCATCTGCCGAACGTGATCTTGATCAGGCGGAGTTGAACCTGTGAGAGGCGGTGAGAAAGTCGGCCAGTGGAGCGGCGGCGCTTGTGCTGCTGCGTGGCGGAGTAATAACCGGCCACTGGTTAGGTTGTCCCTTTCTGTACGGGAGAGGGGCGACAGGGGATGTATGCCGTGGACAACTATGCCGCGGTCCGACGTTTCGTTTTTGTCGAGGGTAAGAGCCGTCGTGAGGCCGCCCGTGTTTTCGGCTTAAGCCGGGACACGATATCGAAGATGTGCCAGTTCTCGGCGCCGCCGGGGTATGTTCGCAAGAAGCCTCCGGCGAGACCGAAGTTAGGGCCATTCGTTTCCATCATCGATGCGATTTTGGCGGCGGATATCACGGCGCCGCCGAAGCAGCGGCATACGGCCAAGCGGATTTACGACCGGCTTCGCGCCGAACACGGCTTCGATGGCGGCTACTCGGCCGTGAAGGAGTATGTGCGGCTTGCGAGGTCTCGGGCCCGCGAGACCTTTGTGCCGCTGGCGCATCCGCCTGGGCACGCCCAAGTCGATTTTGGCGAGGCGATCGGCGTAATCGGCGGCGTCCGGCAGAAGATGCATGTGTTCTTCATGGACCTGCCGCATTCGGACGCGCCGTTCATGAAGGCCTATCCGGCGGAGACGACGGAAGCCTTTCTCGACGGCCATGTTTCGGCCTTCGCCTTCTTCGGCGGCGTTCCGCAATCAATCCTTTACGACAACACCAAGCTCGCGGTCGCCAAGATTTGCGGCGACGGCAAGCGCGAACGGACGGGGGCCTTCACCAGACTTATCAGTCATTATCTGTTTCGCGACCGGTTTGGGCGGCCCGGCAAGGGCAATGACAAGGGTAAGGTCGAGGGACTTGTCAAGAACGGCCGTCGGCGGCTCCTGACGCCGGTCCCCATCGCTGCAAGCTTCGAGGCATTGAACGCCAAGCTTGAAGCGGGTTGCCTTTCGGAACTCGATCGCAGGGCGGGCTCCCATCCAGAGACGATCGGCGCTAGGCTTCAAGCGGACCTGGCCGCCTTTCGGCCACTGCCGCCTGGCGTTTTTGAGCCCTGCGATCAACGGACTGCGCGCGTGTCGTCGACGGCGCTCGTTCGCTACCGCACGGCCGACTACTCCGTTCCCACGGCGTACGGCTTTCGCGACGTCACCGTAAAAGGCTTCGTGGATGAGGTGATCATCGTCTGCGCCGGGGAAGAGATCGCCCGCCATAAGCGATCCTATGAGCGCGGCGACTTTGTTTGTGATCCCCTGCATTATCTGGCGCTGATTGAGCAGAAGCCCGGAGCGCTCGACCAGGCGCGGCCCTTGCAGGAGTGGGCGTTGCCGGAGCAGTTTCCGCAGTTGCGGCGTCTGCTCGAAGCCAGGATGGGCAACCGCGGCAAGCGCGAGTTCATCCAGGTCTTGCGGCTTATGGAGACGTTCGATCAGAACATGGTCGCCGATGCGGTCAAAGACGCCCTTAAACTCGGCGCACCAAGCTTTGACGCCGTCAAGCAGCTGATCTTGTGCCGGATCGAGAAGCGACCGCCCCGGCTTGATCTCGCCGCCTATCCCTATCTGCCCAAGGCCGCCGTTCAGGCGACGCGCGCCGCCGACTATACGGCGTTGCTTGATCAGGAGGCCGCATGACAGAGGCCGCCGATAAACCGCAGCTGCTGCTCCGGCATCATCTCAAGCAGCTCAAGCTGCCCACCATTCTCGCCGAGTACGAGAAGGTCGCGCAGGAATCCGCACGCAGTGGCGTTGATCATGTGCGCTATCTGCTCAGGCTTAGCGAACTTGAACTGATTGAGCGCGAGCGGCGTATGGTGGAGCGCCGCGTTCGGGCCGCTCGCTTCCCGGCCGTAAAGGGGCTCGACAGCTTCGATTTCAACGCCATCCCCTCGCTCAACAAGATGTTGGTCCTGGAGCTTTCGCGAGGCGAATACATCCTGAGGCGCGAGAACGTCATCGCGCTTGGCAACAGCGGCACGGGCAAGAGCCACATCGCCTTGGCTCTCGGTCTTGCCGCCTGCCAGCGCGGCATGGCCGTCGGATTTGCGACCGCCGCCGGGCTTGTCCATCAGCTCATGGAGGCGCGCGACGAGAAGCGGCTTCTGCGCCTGCAAGCTCAACTCGCCGCCTACAAGCTCCTGATCATTGACGAACTCGGATACGTGCCCCTGTCGCCGACCGGCGCCGAACTTCTGTTCGAGGTCTTCAGCCAGCGCTACGAGCGGGGCTCGATCATCGTGACGTCCAATCTTCCCTTTGAAGACTGGACGTCTATCTTCGGCTCCGAGCGGCTCACCGGTGCGCTGCTCGACAGGCTCACCCACCACGTCCACATTCTTGAGATGAATGGCGATAGCTACCGGCTCAAGCAGTCGAAAGGTCGGCGCCGCCGAGCCGAGCGATCGCTCAATACAGACGCCTCCGAAACTGAAAGCGTCGATCCAAGCACGGGCGAAGTTACTTCCCGATAAAAAGAATGCCGAAAAGCATAAAGCCCCATCGCGATGGGGCTTTATGCTTTCAACGTCAGCAAAGGTGGCCGGAAATCTCTCCGCCACGGTGGCCTGAAATTACTCCGCCGTTGACATGAACCTTCGCTATTGCCGCGTCATTGCGGAAATCGACGGCGTCGTCACGCGCCGCAATGTAAATCCGGGAGACAATGTTCTGGCCGGCCAAGGTCTCATGGCAATTCGCTCGCTCAACGAAATCTGGGTCGATGCCAATTTTAAGGAGACGCAGCTTGGGGATTTGCGCATCGGCCAGCCGGCCGACTTGTATGTCGACACATATGGCAGCCGGCACGTTTTTGCCGGCCGGATTTCCGGCTTTACCATCGGCACCGGATCGACGTTAGCGCTGCTGCCGCCTCAGAATGCGACGGGCAACTTCGTCAAAGTCGTGCAACGGCTGCCCGTCCGCATCGACCTCCAAAACTACGACCCGGATAAGGAGCTGCTCTTCATCGGCCTTTCAGTGGTTCCTTACGTCTACCTTAACAAGCCGCCGACGGGTCCCGATGCTGGGAAGGTTCTCCAAGCGGTTGCGCCACAATCGTTGGAAGGTTTTGTGCCCGGCAATCGCAAAGCCCAAAACAAATGACTGACGCGGCGGTTTCGCTACGTGGCTCCCGAGCCGCACTCAGCCCTTGGGTGGTTGCCGCGGCGGTGGTGGTGCCAACCTTTATGGAAGTCCTTGACACCACCATCGCAGTGGTCGCGCTGCGCTATATCGCAGGCGGGTTGTCCGCGACGGTTACCGACGGTGAATGGGTTATCACGAGCTACCTTGCCGCCAACGCGATTATCCTGCCAATAACCGGCTGGCTGACCGCCCGCTTCGGCCGCCGCAACTATTTCCTGGCCTCGATCCTTGTCTTTACCATTGCCTCAGGGCTATGCGGGACGGCGACGAGCCTTTATCAGCTCATTCTGTTCCGCGTCCTTCAAGGCTTGGCGGGCGGCGGGTTGCAGCCGTCCAGCCAGGGAGTGCTGCTCGATACTTTTCCGCCCGAAAAGCAAGGCGCCGCAATGACGTTGTTCGCGGTGGCCGCCCTGGTCGCGCCGGTTGTTGGTCCGACCCTTGGGGGCTGGATTACGGACAACTATTCCTGGCGCTGGGTCTTCTATATCAATGTCCCCGTCGGTCTCCTAGCCTTCGCTGCCTGCTATCTGGTCGTCTACGACCCGGACTATCTTACCGCCGAGCGCGCGGAACAGAGGGAGCAATCCTCGCGCTTTGACACGGTCGGCTTGTCCCTGCTTGTCATCACCATAGTCTGCTGGGAAGTCATGCTCAGCAAGGGAGAGGAGTGGAATTGGCTAGGCGACGCGTTCTGGCGTGTGCAGACCTTGGCGATCCTTTTCATCGTGGCGCTCGCGGGGTTGGTCTTTTGGGAAATGCGCCACAAGAACCCGGTGGTTAACTTCCGGCCGCTCCTGGAGCGCAATTTCCGCGCCTGCTGCCTCATAATCTTCTGCGCTTTTGCAGTTCTTTATGGTTCCAGCACTTTATTGCCCGGCCTGCTTCAGTCGCTGTTTGGCTACAACGCAACGCAAGCGGGGCTCGTCCTGTCGCCGGCGGGAATTTTTTCCGTGTTGACGCTTCCGATCGTGGGCTTTGTGCTCGGCCGGCGCGCAGATGCGCGCTGGGTTATCCTGACCGGCGTTTTGACCATGGCGGCCGGAAGTTATTGGCTGTCGCAGCTTAACCTCGACATCGGTCCCTGGCAGGTTGTTTGGCCCAGAGTCGTTCTGGTTGTGGGATTGTCCGTATGTTTCACCCCCGCAAATGTCGCCGCTTATCTTTACACCCCGATGGCGTTGCGCGGAGCCGCCGTTGGCCTGCTAAGCCTCCTGCGAAACGAAGGCGGCAGTGTAGGAACCTCGCTTGTTACCGGCGTTATGAACGCGCGCAAATCCGGCGGAGTTGCTGGGCGCAAGAGAGAAGCGGCCTGACGCGACCGCTGGGCTTGAGCTCTTTTGAATTATGAAAATCGGCGGCGTAATCCGGGCGAGGCGGCGAGCTGGCGCAATTGACTTTGGGCGGCCAATTGTTGCTGGACGCTATGCCCTTGTAAAGGCGGGCCTTTGGCCCCCGCCTACGGCGGCTTCGGCCTTGACAAGAGCATAACGTCCAGCTTCGCTGCTCGCCATGAAATCAATGGGCAGGCTTGGCCAAGCTTTCAGGATCACTCACTGGTTTCAATAGAGGCGGCATGACGGTTTTCAGAATACGGGATCGTCATCCGAGGCGCTGTCTTTCTCGGGGATACGGGTTCCTTGCTGTTCGCGATAGAGATCGGCGAGCTGCAGCTGGTAATGCGCCAGGATGCGCTCGCGCAGATCGTCGAGGATTTCGATGACGGCCAGCGCCTGCTCTGGCGTCCAATAGGCTGGGATCGCGAACGGGATGGCGAGAGGGAGGCCTGGGGCTGGCGATGTCATGACTTTCCTCCGCGGCGCCTGGGCTCCTTTTGGGCGGCGCGTTCGTTGGCTTCCTTGAGGCGGTAGGACTCGCCGTCGATGGCGAAGACTTCGGCGTGATGGACGAGGCGGTCGATGAGGGAGGCCACGCAGGCGGCGGTCGGGAACACCTCGTTCCATTGAGCGAAGCATCGGTTGGTGGTGATCATTGTGCTCTTCTGCTCGTAGCGGCGGCTGACGAGTTCGAACAAGAGATCGGCATGGCGATTGGAATAGGAGAGATAGCCGATTTCATCGATGACGAGGAGTTGGGGGGCCGCATAATGGCGCAGCCTGCGCCGCAAAGCGGAATCGCTGTCGAGGGCGGCGAGATCGCCGAGCATCTGCCCGGCGCTTGTGAACATGACGGAGTGGCCCTGGATCACCGCCTGATGGGCGATATTCTGCGCCAAGGTTGATTTGCCGACGCCGTTTGGGCCGCTGAGCACGACATTGACGGCGTCCTTGAGGAAGCGGAGCTGCATCAGCGCCTCGACGCCGGCGCGGTCGCAGCTTTTAGGCCAGTCCCAGTTGAAGTCGCATAAGGGCTTGAAGCGGCCGATATGAGCGGCTTTCAAACGGCGCTCGAGACTGCGGCGGGCGCGCTCTTCTTCTTCCCAGCCAAGCAGCCGCTGCGCCCATCCGGCGGCGAAGGCTTCGTCCCAATTAGCGAGCAAGCCGTGCAGGTTCAACGCTTTGGCTTTGGCGCGCAAGCTGGCGTCGCAGTCACTCATCGGAGCCTCCCTTAAGGGCATCGTAAAGTTCGCGGCGGACTGGCCGGACGGGCTTATCTTTCGCTTTTACATGGTCTGGCAGATTGAGGGCGATGGGGGGCGGCTGCTGGCGTTCCTGACGGCGGCGATCGAGAGCGAAGCGGGCGGCGTTGGGATGGGGAACATCGCGCTCGAGCGCCTCGGCGATGGCGGCTTGAAGCTCGGCGGCGCCGTAGCGCTCCAGAAGCTCGCTCAAAGCTGCGGCGATGGAGCGGAGATTTCCGCCGTTCGCGGCGGCCCTGGCGAGCAGGGTCTCGCTCGCAGGCGCCGCGTGGAAGAGACGGTCTGCTGCGCGGTGATGGCGGCCGGCGCGCTTTTGCTCGACGAGAGCCTGGATATGCGCCTTGTCCTCGATCTGCTCGCCCTTGCCGTAGCTTCGCGTGTGGCGGGCGATCACATGCTGGCCGTCGGCGATGCGCACTTCGGCCGGATCAGCGAGCACGGTCAGGCAGCGCCGCACCTGCGTGTGGGGGATGGAATAGTCGTTGAGGTCGAAGCGGACATAGGGCGTCTTGCCCGCCTTGACAGCGATCTGCTCGATGAGGGGATAGGGATGGTCCGGCAGCGGCAGGAGCCGCGGCGCCTCCTCGGCAAAGACTTCGCCCACGCTCATCGTCTCTTGCCCCGGGCAGCGCCGGTCCGCGGCTATGCCGCGGCTCCACGCCTCGGCCTCGGCGTTGAGCGCATCCACATCGGCGACGGCGCGCCCGGCGAAGAAACTGTCGCGCACATATCGGATGGCGCGCTCGACGCGGCCCTTCTCGTTGCCGCGCGCCACCGCCACGGGACGGGGCTCGAAGCGGTGATGGCCGGCGAAATCGACGAGGGTTGGATGAAAGCGGATGGCGTCGCCGCGCCGTTCGAGCACGGCGCTCTTCAGATTGTCGTACAAAAGGACCCTTGGCGCGCCGCCCCAGGCGTCGAAGGCGCCGGCATGGCCTCGCAAGAAGTTCTCCATGCGCGCATCGAGGAAAAAGCGCAGGAAAATCTGGCGCGAGTAGCTCAACACCATGACGAACGCCATCAAAGGCCGCCTTGCGCGGCCGATATTGAGATGGCCGAAATGCCCCCAGTCCACCTGGGCCTGTTCGCCGGGCAGAGTGCGCAGCCGCTTCCGCCTTGGGACGCGGCCTATGACAGGCGATCACATGGCGGAAGTGATCGGGTCCGCCGCGATAGCCGCGCTCGCGCGCCATGACGTATAGCCTGCTCGCGGTCAGCGTTGGAAACGCCTCCAGGGTCTGGCGGATGAAAGGCAGATACGGATCGATCTTCGACGGCCGCGGCGGACGCCCCAGGCGCGGCAGTCCGGCCTGCGCCAGCACGCGGGCCACCGCGCCGTGATGCACCTTCAACTGGGCGGCGATCGTGCCGACCGTCCACTTCTCAGCATGGTAATAGCGCAGGATCTGCGCCTCAAGCTCAGGGGAAATCGTCATGCTCTGGTCCTCTTGCAGCCGTTCGAACCCTGCGGCGGCGGCGCAAAAAGTCTTGGCGGACGAAATCCGGGCAGCGACAGCCACACCAGCAGCAGCGCCAAGGCGGAAGCTTCGGAAAATCGCCGGTGGATGGCGGTCCCTTCGCCGCCGCCAAATCCGGGGACAACAAATCATCCGGCGGCGCTGACGGTGAACCCTGATGCGTCACGTTTTTTTGCCGCCGCCGGTAACGGCGAGCTCGTAAGGCGTGAGCGAAGCGCCCGCGCCGGCTTGCCTGATAGCGTGCGCCCGCGGCGTGTTGGGCGCGACGGCGGGCCTCCTTCGCGCAACCGCTGGCGCAATAGACCTGACCGCGGTCGCAGCAACTGCAAACCAGCACCCACTTACGGCAGCGGGCGCACAGAAAAAATCGGGCCGGCGTCGCCGCTCCCTCGGAGCAGGCGCATGAACGTGGACGAAACCCGCGATGGGTGGAATACTGCCCCCGCATGCGTGCCTGGCGCGCTGTGGGGCGTGGCGCTGAGACCCAGCTTGGCCGTTGAGAAAAAGCGCCCGCCCGCTTTCCTTTCGGCCGCGTCTTAGCCTGCGCCACTATGCCGTGTCAGCCGCGGCGCGCCTCGCCGGCGGCTCAGACGGCCCTTCCGTGCTCGGCTTCAAACGGCAGTTCCTCGCTCTGATTTGCATGGCTGCCGCCTCGCTGCGCGCGTTTGACGCCCTCCGCGCGCAAGGGCCTCCTGGAAGCAGGCCGGGACGCAGACAGGCGCTCCCAACCGAACTCAGGAACCGACTTCGAAAAAGGTGAAAGATGCTGCCTTAGCCGGTACTCCGCCGGATTTACGCGCGTTTCAGCCGCCGTCTACATCGCTGGGTCAATCGTTGCAGGATCACCGCGAGCAATTCCACACTCTTCGGCTGGGAGAGTATCTCGATCCCTTCAATTCAGCCGCCCGAGCCTTCCTCGAACAGACCCAAGCATTGTTCTTGCAGCAGACGGGTGATCCCGTTCAATCAAAGCAGCTGGCTTGGCAGGCTCTTGAAAATCTGCGCCAGCACCAGGCGTCGGCCCTCGCATATTTCGACTGCTTTTGGATGTTCGCAGTGGCGATGCTAATGCTTGTGCCCATGGTGCTGGCGATGAGGAGGTCTGTCGCCGAGAAGGGCGCCCGCATTGGAGGGGATTGACGCCCAAAATCCGGATCCAAAAGGGGTATTTTTCGGCTCCCTTGACTTCCGCTTGGGGTCACAAGTGAGCGTGGAACCGCCTCTCAACTTGTTTCGGCTATCGGATCCAAGAGCTACCAACGTTTGCCGGACCGCCGACTGGCAGCGTCGGGTCAGAAGTTAGCCCGCGCAAAAGTTTACGCAAAGCCGCGGTCGCGATTCTCGACGAAGAACTGAAGCGGGCACCGCTGACAGGATTGGGCGTTCGTACTCGTAGAGGATAAAAATACCAGCATCGGGTGTGATCTTTTGCGTCTTTCCGAAGAGCATTGCGTTGCCCAGAAAGTGCAAAGGTGCGCCTTCGATCAGACAGAGGGTTATTGTAAAATATCTACCACCGAACCCTCTGATTTATAGGTAAATTCTCTGATAACCTCTCTCAAAGCATTGGGTACATTTTACAAATAGGAACATCGGTTTTTGGTGTAAACCCTTGATTTCATTGGTGCGCGCGGAGAGTTTCGAACTCCCGACCCTCTGGGTGTAAACCAGATGCTCTACCGCTGAGCTACACGCGCAACCGGGCTCCTATACACAGCGGAGCATCGTGCTTCGTCAAGCGTTTATTGCGGCCCTGGCTCCGCAACTGTGGGCTCTTTGTGTGAGCGAGGAAGGCCAAGCCGTCATGAGCCCGCGATGAACACCAAGAGTTTTTTCGGACCATGCGCGCCCATCACGATAGTTTGCTCGATGTCGGCGGTGCGTGAGGGGCCGCTGATCAGATTGACGGTGCGTGGCATGGGTCCTGCGCCATGGCCGGATCGCAATTTCGCCCAGCATTCCTCGTAGGAGCCCGCGATATCGCTCGTAAGGATCACGACGAAGTGGTTTTCCGGCATGAAGTTCAGCGTCGACGGGTTCTCCGCTCCGGAACTGAGAAAAAGCGTCCCCGTTTCGGCCGCGCCGGCGAAGGCGCGGCTCAACGCAACGATATCGGTCGGCTGAGCGGGACCGGACAACACCTCTATCACGCCCGGTTCGGCGCGAAGGCTCTCGAATATCGCATCGTCGCCGACGCGGATTTGCAACGGCAGATTGTGGTCGCGCAGCGCTGCCGCGATTGCTTCGGGTATCCCTTTCAAAGCGCGGACGCGGATCGCTTCCGCCCCATTCTTCTCCAGCATGGTCTGAAGCTGCCGCGCGAGTTCCGCCCTCGGCCTTTGCGCCCGCTCCGGGATCAGATTCGCCGGATGGGCGCGCAAACGCGAATGCACAAGGCCGCGCCGCCCCGGCTCGTCGCCGCGCACGCCAAGTTTCGCCCGCACGCGCGCGAGCACGGTTTCGCGCGGATCGTCAGAACCAGTCATGCTTTCGCCTTTCCTCGCGCTCCCGCTTCGCCTCGCGCGCCTGCCATTGCGACAGGAAGCTTCTCGGCGCCGGCGCGGGCAAGTCGCGATGCTCCGTCCAGCCGTGGGCGAAGGGAAGCTTGGAGAAGCGGCGCTTCCGTCCCGCGACAAGCGAAAGCGCGCGGCCCTGAAAATTCGCCGCGAGGCGATAAAGCCCCGGCCGCTTCGCCAGAAAGGCCCAGGCGCGCAACGCGAGCTTTGACGCCGACGATGCGGGCTGCGCGGCGAAGTCGCGCTCGCGCCAATGCCGCATCATCTTCGGCAGCGGAATGTTCATCGGGCAGACCGCCTGACAGCGCCCGCAAAAACTCGACGCGCTGGGCAGATGCGCGGCCTCGTGAATGCCGATCAGGTGCGGCGTCAGGACTGCGCCCATCGGGCCTGGATAAACCCAGCCATAGGCATGGCCGCCGACCGCTGCATAGACGGGGCAGTGGTTCAGGCAGGCGCCGCAGCGAATGCAGCGCAGCATGTCGTGAAACTCGGTCCCGAGCATATCCGTGCGCCCGTTGTCCAAGAGCACCACATGATAGGCTTCGGGGCCGTCCGGATCGCCATCGCGGCGAGGGCCGGTGGAGAAGGTGGTGTAGCTCGTTATCTCCTGGCCCGTCGCGGATCGCGCGAGCAGTCGCAAGATTGTGGACGCATCTTCGAGCGTGGGCACGATCTTCTCGATGCTCGCAATGACGATATGTACGCGCGGCAGAAGCTGCGTGAGGTCGCCGTTCCCTTCATTGGTCACGATCACGGAGCTTCCCGTCTCCGCGATGAGGAAATTCGCGCCCGTGATGCCGACGTCGGCGGCGAGAAACTTCTCCCGCAGCATCACGCGCGCTTCGCCCACCAGATCGGCGGCCTGGGCAAGATCGCGCTCCTCGGGCAGGCTCTTATGAAGCGTGCGAAAGTTCTGCTCGATCTGGTCGCGGTTCAGGTGAACGGCGGGTGCGATGATATGGCTCGGCGATTCATGCCGGATTTGGATGATGTATTCGCCGAGATCCGTTTCGACGGCCTCGATGCCTGCCTCTTCCAGCGCGGCGTTGAGCCCGATTTCCTCCGAGACCATGGACTTGCCCTTGGTGACGGACTTGGCGCCCGCGTCGCGGCAGAGTTTGAGGATGATCTGCCGCGCCTCGGCGGCGTCGCGCGCCCAATGGACATGGCCTCCGGAGGCGATAACGCGCCGCTCGTACTCCTCGAGGTAGATGTCAAGATGATCGAGCACGTGGTTCTTGATGTCGGTCGCGACGGTGCGCAGCTGGTCGAACTCCGGCAGCGCCGCGCGGGCTTCGGCGCGCTTGGCGACAAACCCCGTCTTGACATTAGCAAGCGCGCGCTGAAGCTGCTCGTCCTTCAGCGCCCGCGAGGCGTTCTCTTTGAAGTTGAGGGACGTGGGTTGCATCGCGATTTCGGAGCGAGTTCAAGGGCTGGCCGTTAGCACGCAAACGACAAAGGCTGAAAGAAGATATAGCCGTTCCCGCTATCTGGGGCTCGCCCCTTTCTTTCATCCATACGGCAGCGACGAACTTGGCTGTCCGAGCGCCTTGTCGCCGATCAGGCTGCGGCCCGTCGCAGGTCTCATTCTTCACGAGCGCGATGGCGAAGATCGTCTCGCTCGACGATCCGGCGAACGGCTGAGCCACAACAGGCCGTTGACGAAATTGCCGCGGATGGACCGGCATTCGGCCGGGCGGACGCCTTGGACGCCGTTTCCGACGTCCTCTCATGTTTACCCGAACTGCTCATGAACGGAACAGAAACGCAGGCTGCGTTTTTTCCGCCCGGTTCCGGTTTCGCTTTCCGACCCTCGCCGGACATCAGGATCGCCTTCATGAACAGCGTCCCCCTTCAGCCCATCATCGCCATCTTGGCCGGCATCCTGATTTTGCTCAGGCCGGCCCTATTGAACTATGTCGTCGCCCTTTATTTCATCGTTATCGGAATCCTTGGCCTTATCGGGTCACGGAGGCTTTGAGCTGCGTGATGAAAGGCGAGGTCGCCCAAAATAATCTGATAGGTTCTCGCCAGCGGTCGGGCTGTGGACCTTACTCCCTTTGAGCACATCTGGGATGGCGGGCCTTTTCACGACCGCTTTTCCTCAGC
>CAVRLF010000016.1:0-102647 GCA_963721975.1 uncultured Alphaproteobacteria bacterium | reverse complement strand
TCGTTTGGTCCCATGTATCCAGTCGCGAGTCCGCGTTCACTCACAGCCTGTTATGAGCATTCGTCAAAACGTTATTCGTTTTGGCGACTGATTGATGGAAGCCCCTTTTTTCCCCCTGGGCGCCGGTCGGCGGATGACCGAAACGGCGGGCGAACGCCAGCGAGAAATTGCTGACATGCGCATAGCCGGCCCGATGGGCGACCTGCTTGACGGTCAGCTCTCCGGCCGCCAGCAAGCGATGGGCCATGTCCAGGCGCCAGTGCACCAGACATTGCAAAGGCGATGCATCGAAGACCAAACGAAACGCCTCGTTCAACCGTCGTTGGGACAGGCCAACCATTTCGGCCAGATCGGCGATGCGCGGAGGGTCGCCAAGGTCGGCCATGATGATATCGCGTGCGGCGTAAGCCTGCCGGCGTGCCCTACTCATTCCGTCTTTTTGGCCGTCGTCGATGAACACCCGGAATGTTTCCGCCAGCATCTCGTAGGCCTTGGCCTCGAGGAACAGCGACGCCATCGCGCCCTGATAAGGATGCTCGGCAATCTGGCTGGCGATGTTGCGCAATGGCGTGGCGCAGCGAGAGGATAGGATAGACGGGTCGAAGTGTCGGGCGAGAAAATCATCGATGGCGCGATGAAGCCGCTGTCCTTGCAACATCTCCCGCAGGCGGTCTGGCGTTACGGTCAGTCCTGACGATCGATGATGCGCCGGCGCGTAAGTCAAATCGCTGACGGGGTCCTGCAGCATGGCGCAATAACTGGCGCCAGGCGTGACCACGCACCTGATGTCCGCGCCCTGTTGAAAATTGCTGTCTCCGAAAAAATTGGTGGCAAGCCAAAGATAGGGCTCGCTTCTTAAAACCCGATTGCGGAGCGTCACGGGCGCGCGAATCTCGGCGTCGAACGCGTATACTGCCAATCCCGGCCGCAGCGCGTGCTCGATGTAACCGACCTCGCCGATCTCTTCGGGGAGTTCGGCCATTTCCGGCGGCATTTTGCGGTCGCCGGAACCGCTGGGGGTGATCCAAAGTATCTCCGAGGGAACTCCCATCTGTCGCTCCGACCAACCGTTCCTGTGCTACTGAGGAAAATCAGAGTCAGGTTGAGCCACGCTTGCCATTCGGGGCCAAGGTCCGGGCGTGCGACGTTGTAATAGACGCCCGCAGACGCTGGATGGCGACAACGCGACGATTCTCGCAGCCGCCGGAATACCGTCGGCTTGCAGATGGATTGTAGTCGCGCAGCGTCCCTACCTCGCAGGGATGAGGGTTTTTCCAGCTAAGATCGTGGACCTTTGGGTGGGACAATTCTGAAAAATGCTATGCAACTCTATGAGAGGAAATTGTCCCACTTTTTCTGTAAGCCACTGTTGTATAAAGACCATAATACTCCGGCCCTGGGCACCAGAATTTCTTGTATCGGATTGATATCGCTGAAATTTGTTAGGTGTGAGACAAGTCGGGGAATCTTGCCCATTCATGAAATAATACTCGTGTCCGGGGCTGTGACGTTCCCCCGGCAGCCGAACGATGAGCGGACGAGGTTTTCGGATGCCGGCCCACGCCGAACCTCACCACAGCCGCCAGGGCCGGCGTCCGAAAACCCTCGGGGAACGAACGCGCGCGCGGGGAGCAGGGCGCCGGAACTGCTCGCGAGTTTGCTGCGCGTAACTCCGGAGACTTTGGGGGAATGGTTTAGCGAAGGCATGGCGCCGCCGGCATCATGTCTGGCCCTTGCGGTTCTCTTCGACTCCAGACGGCAGTATCGGCCGAATGGGGTTAGCACTCCAGGTCTGCCGGCTTGCCATCGCATGAACTCAGTCTCCAAAATGGCGACATGCTCGACCTCTTCCGCTGCGAGCTCCCGGTAAAGCTGTTGCTCGACGGATCCGTCTGGCGCGGACTGCGAGCGCTCCGTTGAAGAAGTTGACGGCGCGCTGCTCGAACGCAATTGCAGCCCTAAACAGCGTGGCGGGGTCCTCGATCCTACCCTCGACGCCGACTTCAATCGCAGCGAGATCGGCCCGGAAATCGCCAGAATGCTCGGGCGGAGTCAGATGGTAACGGCGTGACAAGGTTTCCATGTGCTCGCGCTCCATGCCAGCGAGTTTCCCGAATAGCACCTTCAGCGCGGGATCGGTGCACTGTCTGGATGCTTGCGAATAGAAATCCAAGCCGCCAAGCTCGATCTCGAAGGCGAGACGGATGGCGTGAATGCCAGCCTCTTCGCTAACGCCTGGGCGTTCAAGCGCCTTGAGCTTGCCGCCGCAATAAGGGCACATGCCATATGGAAACGCGAAGCCCTCGCTCACTTTCGCGCAACCCTCGCAACGCCATTGCAGTGTGGCGCCGGCGCAGCAGATATAGGCTTCCTCCCCTTCCACGGGCTGACGGCATTTGGGGCAGATCGCGCCGCCGGCGGCTTGTTCTTTGGCCGCGGGTTTGCCTGGAACGAAGGATTCGGCATCTTCACGCGTCATGGGCCACTTGACCTTTCCCGTTTGCAGCCACGCCGCGATAGCCTTAGCGGCTTTGCGCCCCGCACTCATGGCAAGGATGACCGTGGCGCCGCCCGTGACGATATCACCGCCGGCGAAGACGCCTGGTAAATTGGTTGAAAGGGTGTCTTCGTCGGCGACGATGTTACCCCACTTGTTCAGGGCAAGCCCCGGCGTGGACTGTCCGATGATCGGATTGGCTTTGGTGCCGAGCGCGCAAATGATCGTATCGCACTCAAGCTCCACATAGCTGAAAAGAGGCACAGGTTGGCGCCGGCCGCGCGCGTCAGGCTCGCCGAGTTGCATTTTTTGTACTTTCATGCCGCGCACGTCGCCATCGTCGTTAAGAAGAATCTCAACCGGTGCATGCAGGAAGAAGAATTCAATCCCTTCCTCCTTGGCGTGACGGAGTTCTTCAACACGCGACGGCGCTTCTGCCTCGGAGCGGCGGTAAACGCAGCGCACTGTCTTGGCGCCGATGCGTTTGGCGACGCGCAAGCAGTCCATGGCGGTATTGCCGGCGCCGATGACGATGACGTTCTGGCCCACGTGGATTGGCGTGTCGTGAAAAGGAAAGCTGTCGCCGCCCATAAGGTTGATGCGGGTGAGAAACTCGTTGGCGGAGTAGACTTGACCCGCGGATTCCCCCGGAATGCCGAGAAAGGTTGGCGCGCCGGCTCCCGTCCCGACGAACACGGCATCGTACCCGCGCTCAGTCATCAGCTGCTCGATGGTGAAGGTCTTGCCGACGACTTTGTTGGTCTCGAACCTCACTCCGAAGTCTTTAAGACGCTGCATTTCGCTGTTGATGATGTCGCGCGGCAAGCGAAACGACGGAATGCCGTATCGCAGAACTCCTCCCAGCACATGCAGGGCCTCGTACACCGTCGCATCGGCGCCGTAGCGCACCAGGTCGGCGGCCGCGGCAAGCCCGGCCGGCCCCGACCCGACAATCGCGACCTTTCCAAGCTTATGCTCAAATAGGGGAGGCTTAGCCTTCGGCCGGCGCGCGTTGTCGCCGACAAAACGCTCAAGGTGACCGATCGCCACGGGTTCATGGTTGCGAAAGCGGCCAACGATACAGGGCGCCTGGCATTGGGTTTCCTGCGGGCACACGCGGCCGCAAATGGACGGGAATATGCTCGATTCGTAAATCGTCTCCAGCGCGGCGTCGATATCGTGCATAAGAATGTGCCGGATGAACATGGGAATATCGATACCCACCGGGCAGCCAGTGACACAGGTCGGCATCAAACATTGGATGCAGCGCTCAGCCTCGCGGTAGGCGTCAGCTGCCGAGTAGCCTAGGTTGACCTCTTCGAAGTTGGTCGTGCGCTCGTGGGCCTCGCGTTCGGCCATTGGCGCCTGATGCGGCTCTACTCTGAATATCTTCTTATAATTGCGCTTGCCCTCATGGAGGAGCTGCTTCTCGATGTTGCAGAACTGCTCGAAATTGCTCGCTCGCCTTCGCCTCCTCGGTTTTGAACCGCTTCTGGCGAGCGTGCAACTCCTCGAAGTCGACCAGGTGTCCATCGAAATCGGGGCCGTCGACGCAGGCGAATTTCACTTCACCGCCGACAGTTACCCGGCACGAGCCGCACATGCCCGTGCCATCCACCATGATCGTGTTGAGCGAGACCATCGTCTTAACCCCGAACGGACGTGTGGCCTCCACGCAGGCGTGCATCATCCGCAGCGGACCGATCGCTATGACCATGTCCGGCTTCTCAGGCTGCAGGAGCCGCTCAAGAGCCCCGGTTACAAGGCCCTGCTCTCCGTAGCTTCCGTCGTCGGTGCAGATGATGAGATCGTCGGCGTAGGCGCGGAACTTGTCTTCCCAGAACACAAAATCCTTGGAGCGGAAGCCCATGATGGCCGTGACGCGGCTGCCAGCCTGTTTGAATTCACGCATTTGCGGATAGACTGGGGCGACGCCCAGGCCGCCGCCGACGAACACGACATGCCTTGCCTTTTCGATCTGTTGCGGCAGCCCGAGTGGACCGGCAAAGTCCAGGAACCCATCACCTTCGCGGAACTTGTCGCGCATCTCCCGCGTGGTTTTGCCGAGCGACTGCACGACGATGGTAACCGTTCCGGTTTCGCGGTTATAATCGGCGACTGTGAGGGGAATGCGCTCGCCGCCTTCATAAAGTCGAAGCATGACGAAGTGGCCGGGCTGGGCGGACTGCGCCACGTCGGGCGCCAGAACCTCCCACAAGAAGGTAGCATCGGAGAAGACTTCGCGGCGGACGATTGGATACATGTTCCCCCTCAGCTGGTTACCGGTGCGCCATATTCTGCTTCATTTTCTCGAATCGTTCCGGCGGACATCAATCACTTTGATGTGACTTGACGGGCTACGACAACGATCCCGGCAAGATTGCTGGTAAACTCTGTCTTAAGCGCAGAGCCAAGCAAAGGTGGCTGGAATGAAGGCCTCCAAGATACAAGAGCTTCGCGAGCGCCGCCGGAAAATTATCAACGCAGGTGGAGAGGACAAGATAAAGGCGCGCCATGAGAAAGGTTTGCTGACGGCGCGCGAACGTCTGGAGGCTCTCTTTCAGCCGGAAACTTTTCAGGAAACCGGCATGCATATCCGCCACTGCGGCCAACATTTTGGAAGCGCGGATAAAGAGTTACCTGCGGACGCGGTGATCACGGGAACTGGTTATGTGAACGGCCAGCTTATTGCCGCGGTGAGCCAGGATTTCACCGTTGCCGGCGGGACTCTGGGCAAAATGCATGCGGCGAAGATCGTTGATGTGATGAAGTTCGCGATGAAAACCGGTGTGCCCGTCGTTGCATTTAAAGATTCCGGCGGCGCCCGCATTCACGAGGGAGTCGACTCCTTATCCGGCTACGGTCAAGTTTTTTACCACAACGTCCTTTTGTCCGGTGTTGTGCCTCAGATCGCCGTCGTCTGTGGACCTTGCGCTGGAGGAGCATCTTATTCACCGGCGCTGATGGATTTTGTCATTATGACCCAAAGCGGCGCCTATATGTTCATAACCGGTCCGGAGGTGCATTAAGACGGTCACAGGCCGGGCGGTCACGATGGATGAGATTGGCGGCGCCGCCATGCACGCCACGGTCAGCGGCAATATCCATTTCGTGGCTGAAGACGACACGCACGCCATTCAGATCGTTCAAAGGCTGCTGTCTTATCTCCCAGCCAACAATACAGAAGATCCGCCTCACCGCTTCAGCGCGGATATTGTTATGGACCGCGATGAGGCGCTAAACGAGCTCCTCCCCGACGATCCCTCACAACCGATGGACGTGCGCAAGATAATCGCTCGCCTTATCGACGACGGCGAATTATTTGGAGGTGCAAGCTGGCTTCGCCAGGAATTTAATCGTCGGCTTCGCTCGCATTGAAGGTATAGTGGTTGGACTTGTTGCCAATCAGTCCACAGAAATGGCTGGCGCACTCGACATCAATGCAGCCTGCAAGGGCGCACGATTCATTCGTTTCTGTAACGTCTTCAATATTCCGCTCGTGACACTTGTCGATGTGCCAGGATTCTTGCCGGGCATTGAGCAGGAGCGCGGCGCTATCATCCGGCATGGCGCAAAATTGTTGTTTGCCTATGCGTCCTGTACAGCACCGAAGATCACCGTAATTTTGCGCAAGGCCTATGGCGGTTCTTATCTCGCCATGTGCAGCCAGGAAATGGGCGCTGATTTCGTGTATGCGTGGCCCACTGCCGAGATCGCGGTCATGGGCGCCGAAGGCGCGGTCAATATTCTCTATCGCAAGGAACTGTCCGAGGCGTCTGACCGTCAAGAGAAGGTGGCTCAACTCGCGGCCCAATACCGGGCGGAATTTGCTTCCCCGTATTTGGCAGCGGAGCATGGCTATATTACCGATGTGATAGAGCCCTCCGAAACACGGGGATTGCTGGCCCTGTCACTGCGGAAAGTGATCGACAAGCGCGAGCAGCGCCCGGCGAAGAAGCATGGCAATATCCCGCTGTGATGTTAGGATCTCCAAAAAGCGCCTGTACGTACGCAGCGTAAAGTCCTTTTGCAGAAGGCAGTGCTCTCACCTCAGCGGCGGGAGGAGCTGGCGAAATGACCGGACAAACGATCGCCTTCCTTAAGGCTCTGCTTGAACAAACCGGAGCGGCTCACCTATCGCCGGGCAACCTGATCATGATCGTTATTGGATCGGGCATGATCTATTTGGCGATCGTCAAGCATTATGAGCCGCTCTTGCTTATTGGGATTGGCTTTGCTTGCATCGTTGCCAATGTGCCCGGGCCGCCAGACAATATTCCCGGCTCCCATGCAATTTCTTCGCTGCTTTATCAAGTGAAGGAAGGCGGCCTATTCTATTATGCCTATCAAGGAGTCGCAAAACTGATAATCCCACCCCTAATATTCTTAGGTGTCGGTGCGATGACCGATTTTGGCCCGATGATCGCGAACCCCAAGCTCGTTATTCTCGGGGCGGGCGCTCATCTCGGAATTTTCGTTGCGCTGATCCTTGCCAAGCTCACGGGGTTTACCTTGAAGGAAGCTGGCGCAATTGGCATTATTGGCGGCGCCGACGGACCGATGGCGATTTTCATAACCGTTAAGCTTGCGCCACATCTCTTGGGGCCGATTTCGGTTGCGGCTTATTCCTACATGGCGTTGATGCCGATGATCCAGCCGCCAATCATGCGTCTTCTGACAACCAAAAAGGAACGCTTAATCCGCATGGCGCAGCTCCGCAAGGTGACAAAACTAGAAAAGATCGCCTTCCCGATAGTGATCGCCATCATTGTCAATTTGTTTTTTCCGCCTGTTGCGCCACTGATCACCATGTTGATGCTCGGCAACCTGCTGAAAGAGTCCGGCGTGACCGATCGGCTCGCTAAGACCGCAGCTAATGGACTGATGAATGTCATCATCATCATCTTGACCGTCGCCATTGGGTCGACAATGGCAGCGGACAAGTTTCTCACATTCCAAACCGTGGAAATAGTCTTGCTCGGACTTTTGGCATTTCTTTTCGGCACCGCTTCGGGTGTGGTAACTGCAAAGATCATGAATCTTTTTCTGGATAAGCCGATCAATCCATTGATTGGCTCCGCTGGCATCGCTTCGGTTCCGATTGCGGCGCGCGTATCCCACATGGTCGCGTGTAGAGGAAAACCCAAGCAACTTTTTGATCTACCACGCCATGGGGCCGAACTTGGCAGGGGTGTTCGGCACCGCTATTTCCGGCGGAATTATGCTCGCCCTTCTTGGCGTTAACTGAAAGACGGAAGCGGTTCTATGGATATTCTTATCCCTGATACGATGAATGGAGCCCTTCTCCTGAGCATCATCGACTTCTTCCTCAGTTTCGTCGTCATTTCCTTCATCGGCTTCGTTCTGGCTATGTTACCGCTTCTCAACCGGCTGGGACCTGGCATCGCCGCCAAAATTCAACACCAGTTGCCGCCAGCTTCAGCGCGTGTTGACATGACGGGGGACGATCACATTGCTGCGATATCAGCGGCCGTTGCGGTGATAGGCGCTCACCGCATCGCCCATGTCGAGCCAGCGCATCATGGCGCGGGCTGGCTGGGCGGAAGGCCGCGCCGCTCACCACAGCTCTCACGATGTTGGGCATCACAGCTCACACGACGTCGGACATCGTGGCTCCCAATTGCCATCGCACTCGCGCCCACCGGCAGAACCGGACCAGGGAGGACACCATGCAACGCAAATTCAAGATAACCGTCGACGGCCGGCAATATGACGTCATCGTTGAGGAGTCGGGCGATGTAAGCAGCATGCCCCATTCCCCGCCAGGCACTCCCTATATGGATGCCGCATCCGCTTCTCATCGGAGGTATCCAGAGGCTCCGGCTGTCTCGGCGGATGCCACGCCTCTCAAGCGCGGTCCCGCTGAAGCCGGCGAGGTGGTGTGCACTTTGGGTGGCAGGGTCGACTCTGTCCTCGTGACCGCCGGCCAGCAAGTCAGCGCGGGCGATCATCTGGTGGTAATCGAGGCAATGAAAATGAAAACCCCAATCGCAGCCCCGCGCGCCGGCAAGGTGGGGTCAATTCTGGTCAAGGCTGGAGAAAGCGTCGAAACTGGCCAGGTTCTCGTTGAGCTTACGCTGGCCTAGCGAGCAAAAACACTTCAACCCGACAATCTTGAGTCCCTCGGCAAAGCCGGAAGATGCCGGGCCTCACCGTTAAGTTAAGCGGCCAACCGGCGCCATGACGCTCTGGCGCAGACGGAAGGCTGCGCATCATGTTAAGCCGTCGCCGCGCCGGATATTCGGTTACCTATGGTAAACGGCATCCAAGAGCCCGCAGCGCCCCAGAGGCGCCGCGGCCTTGCCCTTAGATCATGTGCGAAACGAGGCCGTCGGCGAGCTTCGGTTCGAACCATGTCGATTTGGGGGGCATCACCTCGCCCGCATCGGCCACCGCCATCAGGTCCGCCATGGAGGTGGCTTTGAAGGCGAAGGCCACAGCCATCTCGCCCGAGTCCACGCGCCGCTCCAACTCGCCAAGGCCGCGGATGCCGCCCACGAAGTCGATGCGCTTGTCGCGTCGCTGGTCGGCGATGCCGAGAATGGGGCCGATGAGGTGGTCCTGCAGGAGGCTCACGTCGAGGCGCTTCACAGGGTCGGCTTGCGGGATCAGCCCTGGCTTGATTTTCAGCCGGCGCCATTGCCCGCCCAGATACATGCCGAATTCGCCGGCCCTGCCCGGCTTCACCTGACCCGCCGACTTCTCCACGGCGAAGGCGTTGTGCAGTTTGTCCAGGAACTGTTCCGGGCTATTGCCGTGCAGATCCTTCAGCAGGCGGTTGTAGTCGAGGATCTGCATCTGGTTGTCGGGGAAGATCACCGACAGGAAATAGTTGTAGGCCTCCTCTCCCGTAGGCTGCGGATTGGCGACCTTGCGTGAGGCGGCGACGCGGGAGGCGGCGGCGGAGCGGTGGTGGCCGTCGGCGATGTAGAGGCGATCCATGGCGTCGAACGTGCGGGTTATGAGATCGAGCTGGCCCGCGTCCCGGATCACCCAAATCGAGTGGCGCACGCCGGTGTCGGCCACGATGTCGGTCTCGGGTGCGTCTGCAGTCGCCTTGGCGACAAGCTCATCGATCACGGAATTGTGCCTGTAGGTGAGAAACACCGGCCCGGTCTGGGCGGAAAGCGAATCCACCTGGCGTACGCGGTCGTCTTCCTTGTCGGGGCGGGTGAACTCGTGCTTACGTATGCGGCCAGCATTATAGTCCGCGACGTGCGCGGCGGCGACGAGGCCCGTCTGCTGATGGTCGCCCATGATCAGCCGATAGAGGTAGTAGCAGGGCGCGCTATCCTTTCTCAGCACGCCGTCTTTCAGCATGCGGTTGAAGTTCTCCCTGCCCTTGGCGTAGACGGCCGCGTCGTAAATGTCGACGCCGCGCGGCAGGTCGATTTCGGGTTTCGAGATGTGGAGGAAGCTCCAAGGTTTGCCGGCGGCGCGTTCGCGGGCCTCCTCGCTATCGAGCACGTCATAGGGGGGCGCAGCCACTTCGGCGGCTTTCTCAGGGATAGGGCGCAGGCCGGGGAAGGGACGAATCAGCGTCATTTTCATGATCCTGGTTGTAAGGATTTTAAGGCAGCGTCTTAGAGCGAGAGCCCCGCCGGGTCAAACGAAACGCCACCCCAGAGCCGCAACGCTGCGCCCAACGCCGACAAGGCGGAAAGAGCCAAGAGTCAGTTAAGATTTTATTTATCTTTCCTAAACTTATGTTATGCTCGTGCGTTAGTTCGAGTTAGCAGTAAGGTTGGTCCCATGAAAAACTTCTTTGTGGCAAGTCTTGCTCTCTTCTTGGGAGCCTTCGTGTTCGGCGCTTCCGGAAATCCAGCCGCTGCCGGCGTCTTCGGCGCCGCAATCAGGGCACCAGCTGGAGCAGTAAAGAGCGACGTCACGCGCGTCGAATGGGTCTACGTTCGGCGTTATTACCCTCGTGCGACAGTTTACGTCGGTCCGCGTTACGTCAATCCGACTGTATACCTCGGTCCACGCTACGTGCGCCCAACATACTACCTCAGCCCCCGTTACGTGCGCCCAACCTATTACCTCAGCCCGCGCTACGTGCGTCCGACTGTTTACCTCAGTCCAAATTACGTGCGCCCAACCTATTACCTCGGTCCACGTTACGTGAGTCCAACCGTTTATGCCCGTCCATATGTTGTCAGTCCCACCGTTTACGACACGACGACGGTTTACACACAGCCGACCGTTTCCATAGCGCCTACGGACTGGCAATACTGAGATACGGCGCCACTCGCGCCAAAACGGCGGCGACAAACCCGCCGTTTTGGCTTACAGCGCGCCGAGACGCTGGAAGGCCGGGGGATCGAAACAGGACCGCTTGAGGCGCTTTTTGAAGCGCCGCGGGTCTTGAGCCTTGAGCGGATGTCTGCCGCCGAGGCTAAACGTGCGGATGCGCAATTAGCCCTGGACGAAATGTCGCTCGACGCGATACCGTGACCGGGTCGGTCTAGAGATCCTTCGTGGCCGAAGCTCTGGGCTTTGTTCCCGGCTGCGTTTGCGTCTGAAGGCTCCAAGTAGGTCCTGAGCGCCAACGCAGAATCTGACCCAAGGGAGGAGCCAGTTCATGAGCCCCGAGACCCTCTCCGAAACCATTGACGGACTCCCAAACATCTGCGGCTCGGAAGACCTTGTCGCTGAGGCGATGGCTCGAAGCGGCCCCTTCTACCTGCCTCGGTCTGGCGTCGATTTCGGGAAAATTCGCAGCGCGTTCGCGATTGCGCTGCACATGCACCAGCCGCTCGTTCCGGCCGGCGGCGGCGATCTTCACACCGCCGCGGTCATCAGCAATCTCAAGCACATGATGGACAATCCGGGCGTCGGCGACAACCATAACGCGCCCGTTTTCGCGTGGTGCTACAAGCGGATGGGCGAGTTCATCCCGCAGTTGATGGGGGAAGGAAAACAGCCGCGCGTTATGCTGGATTACTCGGGCGAGCTTCTTCATGGCCTCCGCGCAATGGGGCTCGACGACGTGATCGATGCTCTGAGGCGGATCACGCTCGATCCCGACACTCGCGGCGCGGTGGAATGGGTCGGGACGGCCTGGGGGCACGCGGTCGCGCCGTCAACGCCTGTGCAGGATTTCCGACTGCATGTGAGGGCGTGGCAGCATCATTTCGCAGGCGTTTTCGGTCTTGACGCGCTCGCTCGCGTGCGCGGTTTTTCGCCTCCGGAGATGGCTCTGCCGAACCATCCCGATGTCGCTTACGAGTTTGTGCGCACGCTGAAGGAGTGCGGTTTCCGCTGGGTTTTGGTCCAGGAGCATACGGTGGAAAATCCGGACGGTTCGGGCATCCGCCGCCCGCACCTGCCGCACCGGCTGGTGGCGCGGAACTCGCGCGGCGAGACGCAATCGATCATTGCGATCATCAAGACACAAGGCAGCGACACCAAGCTCGTCGCGCAGATGCAGCCCTATTACGAAGCGAAGGGCCTTTCGCGGACGGAGCTTGGGGGCCGCTCCGTTCCGCCGCTCGTGACCCAGGTCGCAGATGGCGAGAACGGCGGCGTGATGATGAACGAGTTCCCGCCCAAATATATGGAGGTCACGCGGGAGGCTTCCGGGTCGGATGTTCCGGCGGTCAATGTGAGCGAATATCTGGAGCACCTGGACGCCATCGGCGTTCGCGAGGAGCGCTTTCCGCAAATCCAGCCCATCATGCAAAAGCGGATCTGGGAGCGATTCCAAGAGCCGGTTGGCCCCGAAGCGCTTGAGAAGGCGATCGAAGACCTGCGAAAAGAGGACGGCCGCTTTAATATGGAAGGCGGAAGCTGGACGAACAATCTATCCTGGGTGCGCGGGTATGAGAGCGTGCTTGGCCCGATGGAGAAGGTGAGCGCGCTGTTCGCGGAGAAGACGCGAGGGGTCCCGCCGTCCGACCCCCGGTACCGTAATGCGCTGTTCTATCTCCTGACCAGCCAGACGAGCTGCTACCGCTACTGGGGCAGCGGGATCTGGACCGACTACGGCCGTGAACTCGCGCGGCGCACGCAGGACATCCTGACCTACGACTTCTGACCGTGGGGCTCATGCCGACCGTCATAAGTCATGGCGCTTTTGCCGAATCGCGGTCGCCGCGTGCGGCGTTGATGTAGCCGATATGGTCATAGCTAACGAATAGATCGCGCTGCCATTCGGCGTTGTTGGGGGCGAGTGCGTCGTGCTGCTAAAAAACGGTAATGCAGCCAAACCCCCGCGACTGTGAAAACAAGGCTCATCTTTTCCCAGGCGTTTACCGGGGATCAAGGTCCAAGTGCGCTGCAGTAGGTCACGAGTGCACCGAAATTCCATATTGCGTCCCGCAATGTTTAAATAAATCCGAGCGCGTCATAGTGCGGGCGGCGGCGAAGGCAAAGCTGATGGGCGAGGCAGGAGACACAATGGCGGTGCTGATCTGCGGGCCGACGGCAAGCGGCAAGTCGGCGTTTGCGCTGGAGTTGGGGCGCGAACTGGGCGGCGTCGTCATCAATGCCGATTCGATGCAGGTTTACGCCGACCTTCGCGTCATCACGAGCCGGCCGACGCCCGCCGACGAGGCCGTCGCGCCACATCGGCTTTACGGGGTACGGCCTGCGCGCGAGCCCTATTCGGCGGCGCTGTGGCTCGCGGATATGAAGGCGGCGCTTGACGAGGCGAAAGGGCAGGGGAGGGCGCCGATCATCGTCGGGGGGACGGGGCTCTATTTCAAGGCGCTGACGGAGGGGTTGTCCGCCATCCCCGACATCCCAGACGAGGTTCGCGCCCGCTATCGGCTGGCGGCGCAGTCTCAGTCGCCCGAAGCGCTGTATGCGGAGCTTGCCGCCCGCGATCCCAAGACCGCGGCGCGCCTTCGCCCCACCGATCCGCAGCGCATCGTCCGCGCGCTCGAAGTGCTCGAAACCACGGGACGCCCCCTCATTGCATGGCAAGCCACGAAACAGCCGGCTGTGCTACCGCTATCGAGAGCGTTCCCTCTGATCGTGACCGTCGAGCGGCCCGAGCTTTACCGCCGCTGTGACACGCGCTTCGATCGGATGATCGCGGAGGGCGCCATCGAAGAAGCGCGGGCCATCGAGGCGCTCGGCCTCGATCCCGCGCTACCTGCGATGCGGGCTGTGGGGCTGCCCCCGCTTTTGGCCTATATCCGAGGCGAAATCGACTTGGCGCACGCTGCCGAGCGCGCGAAGACAAGCACGCGCAATTATGCCAAGAGACAGATAACCTGGATAAACAGCAATTTTAAAACATGGAAAAAGTATTCAGCGAAAGAAACGGAAAGAACAAAACGTGATGCGACAATCTTTCTCCAAAATATCTTGACCTCGACGCGCTAGGGGCGTACCGCAAGCGCCATTGGCAGCGCGGCCGGTTGGGAGCCGCAATTTCTTTGGAGTTCGCCATGGCACGCGCGATGACAGGCGCCGAGATCGTCCTTCAAGCCCTCGCCGATCAAGGCGTCGAGCACATCTTCGGATATCCCGGCGGCGCTGTTCTTCCGATTTACGACGAGATTTTCAAGCAGACCAGCGTCAAGCATTTCCTCGTGCGTCACGAGCAGGGCGCGGTGCATGCAGCCGAGGGCTACGCCCGTTCCAGCGGCAAGGTCGGTGTGGTGCTCGTCACCTCCGGCCCGGGCGCGACGAACGCGGTGACGGGGCTCGCCGACGCGCTCATGGATTCGATCCCGGTCGTGTGCATCACGGGACAGGTTTCGACGGCGCTGATCGGCTCCGACGCCTTCCAGGAATGCGACACGGTCGGCATCACGCGCCCCTGCACGAAGCACAATTACCTCGTGAAGGACGTGAATGACCTCGCGCGCATCATGCATGAGGCGTTTTTCGTGGCTCAGAACGGTCGGCCGGGGCCAGTTGTCATCGATATTCCGAAGGACGTTCAGTTCGGAAAAGGGACCTATATCGCCCCCAGCAAGATCGTTCACAGGACCTATCGCCCGCAACTGAAGGGCAGCCCCCAAGCCATCCGCGAGGCGGTCGATCTGATCGCGAACGCCAAGCGGCCGATCTTCTATACGGGCGGCGGCGTAATCAATTCGGGGCCGAACGCCTCGCGGCTTTTGCGCGAGCTTGTGGACCTGACCGGGTTCCCCATCACCTCGACGCTGATGGGCCTTGGCGCTTATCCCGCCTCGTCTTCGCAGTTCCTCGGCATGCTCGGCATGCACGGCACCTACGAGGCGAACCTCGCCATGCACGGCTGCGACGTGATGATCTGCGTCGGAGCGCGCTTCGACGACCGCATCACGGGCCGGCTCAACGCGTTCTCGCCCGGCTCGAAGAAAATTCATATCGACATAGATCCGTCTCAGATCTCGAAAAACGTTCGCGCCGACCTTCCGATCATAGGTGATTGCGGCTACGTGCTGGAAGAGATGCTGCGCATTTGGCGGTCGCGGTCGCCGCAAGTCGACAAGAAGGCGATCAAGGCATGGTGGACGCAGATCAACACATGGCGCGAGCGCGACTGTTTGAAATATAAGAATCGCGACGACGTGATCATGCCGCAATACGCGATCCAGCGGCTGTACGAGCTGACGAAGAACCGCGATGTCTACATCACGACCGAGGTCGGTCAGCACCAGATGTGGGCGGCGCAGTACTACAAGTTCGACGAGCCTAATCGTTGGATGACGAGCGGCGGGCTTGGCACCATGGGCTACGGCATTCCCGCCGCCGTGGGCGTGCAGGTCGCCCATCCCGAGAGCCTCGTCATCGACATTGCGGGCGAGTCCTCCACCATGATGACGGTGCAGGAGCTTTCGACCGCGGCGCAATACGATCTGCCCATCAAGATCTTCATCTTGAACAATGAATATATGGGGATGGTGCGCCAGTGGCAGGAACTGCTCCACGGCGGCCGTTATTCGCATTCCTACGCGGAGGCGCTGCCGGACTTCGTAAAGCTCGCCGAAGCGTTCCACGCCGTGGGTTTGCGCGCGGATAAGCCGGAAGAGCTTGATGACGTCATCATCCAGATGATCGAAACGCCGAAGCCCGTCATTGTGGACTGTCGCATCCACAAGCTGGCCAACTGCTTCCCCATGATCCCATCGGGCGAAGCGCACAACAACATGATCTTTGGCGACGAGTTTGCGAACGATGACATCTCGTTCGAAGTCTCCGACGCTGGCAAGATGATGGTTTAACGGACCGTTTGCGCGGGCCATCGCCGCCGCGATGGCCGGAGCTTGGGGTGTAGTAGGCAATGAACAGGATGGAGTGGGGTTCGGCGATGCCGTCGGGAGAACCACAGCGTATTGAGAGACACACCATTGCGGTGCTGGTCGATAATGAGGCGGGCGTTCTGGCGCGTGTCATCGGCTTGTTCGCGGGGCGCGGATACAACATCGACAGCCTCACGGTGTCCGAGGTCAGCCACGAGGCGAATGAGTCTCGCATCACGATCGTCACGACCGGGTCGGTCGAGATCATCGATCAGATCAAAAGCCAGCTGGGCCGGCTCGTTCCGGTTCACGGAGTGACGGACCTGACGACGAAGGGCGACCCGATCGAGCGCGAACTTGCGCTTGTGAAGGTGGCGGGCAAGGGCGAGAAACGCGTCGAAAGCCTTCGGCTTGCGGAAGCGTTTCGCGCGTCCGTCGTGGATGCGACCACGGATCATTTCGTGTTCGAGATCACGGGCCGGATTTCAAAGATCGATAACTTCATCGCGCTCATGAAGCCGCTCGGGCTTGTGGAAGTCGCCCGAACCGGCGTCGCCGCCATCGCTCGCGGCCCGGACGCGATGTAAACGGGGCCGCGGGCGGGGTTTCTCAGGCAAATGCCTCAAGCATTTGCAAGGCTTGTGTCGGACGTGGCGGTTCAGGCGCAAGTTTGCCGTCGCATGTGGTAGGCCGCCCGAAAAAACAATGTTGCCCATGGTTCGACAGGTTCACCAGGAGCATCAACGCGTTAAGAACTCGACCTCATCGTGAGCTTGTTGACGAGGTTGAATTTCAAGCTTCTCAGAAGCTCGCTAATTCCGTTGACCTTGCGGGTTTAGCTGCTTAAGCCCGATTGCAATTTCAGAGCGTATCGCGTCCTTCGCGCACATTGGCGCTAACGCCCTCGCCCTGATTGTCCGCCAAATGAAGAAGGGAATCTCCATGCGCGTTTATTACGATCGCGACGCTGACATCAATCTCATCAAGGGCAAGAAGGTCGCCATCGTCGGCTATGGCAGCCAGGGGCATGCTCATACGCTGAACTTGCGCGACTCGGGCGTCGCCGAGGTCGCCGTCGCTCTGCGCAAGGGATCGAACTCCGCCAAGAAGGCCGAAGCGCAGAAGGTCCGCGTGCTGGAAGTCGCCGAAGCAGCGAAGTGGGCCGATGTGGTCATGATGCTGACGCCGGACGAGTTGCAGGCCGACATCTACCGCGAAAGCCTTCACAATAACCTCCGCGAAGGCGCCGCGCTGCTTTTCGCGCATGGGCTGAACATTCATTTCAATCTGATCGAGCCGCGCGCCGACCTCGATGTCGGCATGGTCGCGCCGAAAGGGCCGGGCCACACCGTGCGCGGCGAGTATCAGAAGGGCGCGGGCGTTCCCTGCCTCATCGCCGTGGCCAAGAACGCGAGCGGCAATGCGCACGAACTCTGCCTCTCCTATGCGAGCGCCATCGGCGGCGGCCGCGCCGGCATCATCGAAACCACCTTCAAGGAAGAGTGCGAGACCGACCTTTTTGGCGAGCAGAGCGTTCTGTGCGGCGGGCTCGTCGAACTGATGCGCGCGGGCTACGAGACGCTGGTCGAGGCCGGGTATGCGCCCGAGATGGCGTACTTCGAATGCGTCCATGAGGTGAAGCTAATCGTGGATTTGATCTACGAAGGCGGCATCGCGAACATGAATTACTCGGTCTCGAACACAGCCGAGTATGGCGAGTATGTGAGCGGCCCGCGGGTTGTCGACGCTCGCGCAAAGGAAACCATGAAGGCGGTTCTGGCCGACATTCAGAGCGGCAAGTTCACGCGCGACTGGATGCTTGAGAACAAGGTCAACCAGACGAGCTTCAAGGCGATGCGCACACGATGCGACAACCACCCCATTGAGGAGACGGGCCGCAAGCTGCGCGCGATGATGCCATGGATCGCTGAGCGCGCCCTCGTTGATAAGACCAAGAATTAGCGCAAGGAAAACGCCCCTCTCACAAGAGAGGGGCGAAAGTCCAGGTCACCCTGAGAGGTGGCTCCACAATTTCGGACGGTGCGGTAAGTGGAATTTCTGCCTGACAGCGGGCACGCTTGTACCCGCGAATCAGGAGCGACAATGAGCAGAAGACCACGGCGGAACCACTCAGCGGCCTTCAAGGCGAAGGTGGCGTTTGCGGCGATCAAGGGGGATCGGACGCTTGCCCAATTGGCGGAACAGTTCGAGGTTCACCCGAACCAGATCACGGCCTGGAAGGCGCAGCTCGAAGGCGGCGCGGCGAACGTTTTTGGTGCGGGCGGCGGCGTGACCCAGGCGGCTCCCGCCACCGACATTAAGGCGCTGCACGCCAAGATCGGTGAACTGACGCTGGAAAACGATTTTTTAGAAAGGGCGCTCACCAAGGCGGGATTGCTGAGCGCAAAGCGATGATCGACCGCGGTCATGCGTTAAGCGTCACGAAACAGGCCGAAGCCGCAGGCATCGCGCGCAGCACGGTGTATTACCTGCCGCGCCCGGCGTCGCCCGCCGATCTCGCCCTCATGCGCCAGCTGGACGAACTGCATCTGGAGTTTCCCTTCGCAGGGGCGCGGATGTTGCGCGGTCTTTTGGCCGCCAGGGGGAGCAGGGTCGGCCGTCGGCATGTCAAAATGCTGATGCAGCGGATGCGGATCGAGCCGCTCTACCGCCGTCCGCGCACGACCAAGCCGGAGCCGGGGCACAAAATCCACCCGTATCTTCTGCGCGGCCTGGATGTCGTGCGGCCGAACCAGGTGTGGGCCATGGACATCACCTATATCCCGATGGCGAAAGGCTTCGTCTATCTCGCCGCAGTCCTCGACTGGTTCTCGCGGCGCGTGCTGTCGTGGCGCGTCTCCATCACCATGGAGGCCTCGTTCTGCGTCGAGGCCTTGGAGGAAGCGCTCGAAAGGCATGGAAGGCCGGAAATCTTTAACACCGATCAAGGCTCTCAATTCACGGGTGCGGACTTCACAGGCGTGCTCATAAAGAATGGCGTCGCGATCAGCATGGACGGCAAAGGCGCCTGGCGGGACAATGTGTTCGTTGAACGGCTCTGGCGCAGCGTGAAGTACGAGGAGGTCTATCTGCACGCCTACGACAGCGTGCCGGAGGCGCGGGCCTCGATCGGGCGGTATCTGCATCTTTACAATCGCCGGCGCCCGCACTCGAGCCTTGACGGCATGACGCCCGATCAAGCCTATTACGGAGCACACGGCTTGCCGCCAATCCGCGTGGCGGCCTAACCCCGGCAGACGTTCCACTTATCGAAGCGGAAATTCTGTCCGAACAACCGGGGCCACCTCACTGCCCCTCTTATCTGATTGAAGAAACAGTGTGATAGAGTTCGAAGTGTATACGGCGAAGCAGGCAACATGGGAGCCAGTTACAACGCCAGTCTGCGGCAAAGCGTTGTCAAGCGACGTGTCCGCAATTTCAACATCGCGCTTCCGCAAAAATAACCGCTACGATTTTCCGGTTGGCGGGTTTATTGCGTCGTTCCATGCGGGATGGAGCGCGTCGCCGCAATGCTGAGGGCGTCCGCTAAAAAAAGGAAGCTTCATCTTCCCGTGATAACGCAACCTGATGTCTGGACATTTGTCTGTGGACGGTCAATCGGCATTGGTGTTGTTGAAGTTGACATAGGGTGTTTGCGAGGCGGCCCATTGCTCGTCGATCTCGACCAAGATGGCGGAGACCAAGCGGAGGAGAGAAGCCTCGTTTGGGAAGACGCGTATTTTTCTGGTCCTGCGTTTTAGCTCCTGTTGGATCGAGCGCTCGATGGGGTTGGACGTTCGCATGCGCCGCCGCTGGTCTCTCGGCAGTTTGAAGACGGCGAAGCCTTCGGGGACGTTATTTTCGAGCCATTCCGCGAGCTTGGAGGCGGGGCTTCGGTATTTGGCCACGAGGCGCTTAAGCTCCTCCTGAGCGCTTCCTAGATTTGGAGCGTCCCAGACGGCGCGCAGTTCCTCGCCGATGACCTTGCGGATAGTCTGATTGGGGGCGTGGTGGATGGCGTTCTGGGCGAGGTGGAACTGGCAACGCTGCCAGCGTGCGCCGGGCAGCACGGCCTGGCGAGCCGCCTTGAGGCCGGGGTGGTGGTCCGAGGTAATGAATTCGACGCCTTGCAGGCCGCGCGCCACGAGGTTTTCAAGGAAGGCTCGCCAGTGCGCTTCGGCCTCGGAGAAGGCGACGTAGACGCCCAGGATACGGCGCTTGCCAGAGGGTTCGATGCCGATGGCGGTGAGCACGGCGCAATCGTCCGCGACGCCCTGTTCGCGGGTCTTCTCATAGCGCGCATCGAGAAAGAGATAGCGGAAGCGGCCGAGAGGACGGCTCCGCCAGGCTTCGAGTTCTTCGTCGAGCATGGCCGCGGCCCGGCTGACCTGGGTCGAGGACAGGCCCTCGATGCCGAACTCGGCTAACACCTTTTCGACGGCTCGCGTCGAGACGCCCTTCACATACATTTCGGCGGCGGCGAGCATCACCGCGCAGCAGGAGCGGCGCCCGCGTTCGAGGCTTTGCGGGAAGAACGGTTCGGGGACGCCCGCCGTCTTGGGCACATCCAGGGTCAGCGTGCCCGCCGCCGTATCGACCTTCTTGGGCTTTACGCCGTTGGCGTAGCCGCGCCGGCCGGAACTGCGCTCATAATGGCTCGCGCCGAGGTATTGCTCACGTTCGAGCCGCATGGCGAGGTTCATGAGCGTGGTCATGACCTGCGCCATGGCTTGTGGACCTTCTGCCGTAAGCTGTTCCAGGACTGCGGCCATCGTCCTATCTTTGCTGGTCACCGGTGGTTCCTTCTTGGCGGTTGGAACACCGATGCGCGATCCGCTTCAGTTCCCCACGCGTGGGGAACTGAAGCGTCCACATCCTCCTCGCCCTGACGGCATCGGAGGAAAATTTCCAGACATCAAGTTACACGGACTTTTCCTCCCGTCCATGCGGTTGGTCGAGACGTGAAGGACTGCTTCAAGATTTTATGATTTTTAAGCCTTTATTAACATTAACCATGGACCGCCGGAGCCTGTTAACTAGGTATGCGCGCCGCTTTGCTTGTCTTTTTCCCTCTTTACGTCAATGCCTTAACTGGACAACTCTCTGTGGGCGGGGAGACTTTTGGCGCCTCCGGATCAAGCATGCGAACTAAGAGGCCAACCGCCCGCCAATCGCCATAATCCCATAAAATCCCGCCTGCCGAAGGCGAGACCCCCTGTTTTACGAAACAAACCCAATCTCAGCCCTTTTTTAACCCTGACAGGGCGCTGGCCGCTGTCGCACGCTTCCCGTCAATAATGAGCGCGCGGACGCCGCGCAAAGCCGCCGTCGCGGATCCAACTCGCCTCAGCCACAACGCCGCTGAGGTCGAACCGATTCTCTTGTTTTTGCACGTGTTCCTAGGTTCGTGACCGCCCGAACATGCGCCACGGCGAATATTCGGGCGGTTGGCGTGGCTACGCCTTGCATCCACTTGAAAGGGCCATGCGTCAGAGTACGGATGCAAGGTGCTCTAGCGCTTTTCCGCCTTCAATCAAGTCTGATTAAAGGCGGTTTGATCTAGGCGACTGGCTCAGGGACGGGGAGATCGAGAACCGCCATGACGAAGCCGCTGGAGTTGTCGATGGCCTCCTCCCAAAGCGAAATATAAGTCGGCAGCGATGGGATCACGCGACCGATAACCTCTCCATGATCGAAAACCAGCTCCGCCTCGTATTTGCGGCAAAGGCGCTGCATTTTGTGGTTCTCGGCGAGGCAGTTCATGTAGAGCTTGGACACGCCGCGGTTGCGGGCCGCACGGATGATGCGGCCAAGCAGTTCCGTTCCGATGCCGCGGTTCTGGTACGCGTGCTCCACGGAGAACGCCCCTTCAGCGTCCGTGGACCATGAATCTCCGATCTGGCGCATCTCCGCGGCAGCCCGTATCTCATGATCGACGAAGAAGCCGTAGACAAGGCACTTCATCTCGTTGAGGCGGGACGCGTAATCACAGATGAACGCGTCGCTGACAGCCATTCCGAAACGCAGCCGGCGGCTGTCACGGTCAAGCCTTAAAAGGTGGTCGCGGAACTTGTTGCTTTCCGACAGCCACACCTTTCTGATGGTTCCTCCCCAGATATGAGATTCAGGCATGAGAACCTCCTTCTGGATGTTGAGGCCAATTAGCTTGGCCTTTATGGTCGCAACCTTATATGGCGTTGGGTTAACAATTTCTGCAACCCTTGTAAGTCATAAGGCCTAAGAGCGAGGGTCTGCGCAATATCACGTTAGGCCGCACCCGTCGAGCCAAATGCTCCTTCGCCACGCTCAGTAGCAGACAACGATTCTGCACGTATCAAGGTTACCACTAACATAGGGGCGATCACAAGCTGTGCAATTCTATCGCCACGCTTCAGCTCGATGGGTTCTGTACCTAGATTGATAAGCAAAACTTGTATTTCGCCCCGATAATCGGCGTCGATTGTGCCTGGCGAATTGAGAACCGTGACCCCGTGTTTGTGAGCCAATCCGGAACGCGGACGCACCTGGGCTTCGAAACCATCAGGCAATTCAATTGCTATTGCGGTCGGAATGAGAGCGCGCTCTCCGGGCAAGAGCGTCAGGGGAACGCCCTCTTCAAGGGCCGCTGAAAGGTCGAGCCCCGCGGCTTTTTCGCTCCGGTAGGACGGCGCCGGCAACCCCTCGCCGTGGGGCAGGACAATATAGCGCATGGCGGTCATCGTTTTGGGAGCGCCGCATCGCCATTCTCTCGGGCAAGCCAGTCGCTCGCCGCCCGCATCAGCCGGTCCGCCACCTCCTCCTTCGATAGTTCCGGCCAGCTTTGCACCCGCGAACGCGTGATCACATGCACGGCGTTCCGGTTCTGCCCAAACACCCCTCCTTGCGATACGTCATTGGCGACAATCCAGTCGCACCCCTTGCTTTCGAGCTTTTGGACGGCCTGGGCAATAATATTGCCGGTTTCGGCCGCGAAGCCGATCACGAGGCGAGGCCTGTTTGCGGAGCGCTTTGCGATCGTTCGCAAGATGTCTGGGTTTTCAATGAGCCTAAGCTGCGGGGCGCTCTCGCTTTTCTTGATCTTCTCAGCCTCCACGGATGCGGCGCGCCAGTCCGCAACGGCGGCGCTGAAAACTGCGATGTCGGCTGGCAGGGCGGCTTCGGCTGCTTCGAGCATCTTTTGCGCCGTTTCGACATGAACCGTGGCCACGCCGCGAGGATCGGGCAGGGCATTTGGACCCGCGATCAGCGTCACCTGCGCGCCGAGCCGGGCCGCGGCGAGCGCGATGGCGTACCCCTGTTTTCCGCTGGAGCGGTTGCCGATAAACCGGACGGGGTCGATCGGCTCGAAAGTCGGGCCGGCGGTAACGAGCACCCTTCTGCCCGCCAAGGGCTTTGCGCTTTCGCCTTCCAGAGTTTTTTCGGCGGCGGCCAGAATCTCGTCCACCTCCGCCATGCGCCCGAAGCCGGTCTCGCCGCAGGCCATCGGCCCCTCGTTCGGCCCTACGAAATAGACGCCGTCCGCCTTGAGTTGGCTCACATTGCGGCGCGTGGCTGGGTGCTCCCACATGCGCCAGTTCATGGCCGGCGTGGCGAGAACCGGCTTGTCAGCTGCGAGAAGGACCGTGCTCGCAAGATCGTCGGCGAGGCCGTGCGCCATTTTGGCGAGAAGGTTGGCCGTGGCGGGAGCGATGACGATCAGGTCCGCCTCGCGGGAAAGCCGGATGTGGCCAATCTCCGTCTCGTTCTTGAGATCGAACAATTCCGTGAACGCCGGCTGCTCGGACAAAACCGCCGCCGAAAGCGGCGTCACGAATTGCTGCGCCGCGGGGGTCAGGATGCAACGCACCTTCGCGCCGCGTTCCTTGGCGCGGCGGATGAAATCCAAGGATTTGTAGGCGGCAATGCCTCCGCCAATGATAAGAAGAATCGACTTTCCTTGCATTTCCACCGGCTCCCGCATCCGCCGCCATGATATCGTGACTCGAAGGGGGCCGTCATTATTTGACGGAAAACTTTCCTCAGGACGCCGTACCGATTGGGGCTTCGCGGGGCGCACCTCTGTCGAGCGATTGCCGGCCCGGCGCGCTCTTCGCGCATGCGGCCTTGGCGAAGGCCCATTCTTCGTGACTCAAAATGGGGTCGGCGTCATAGGGCTGTTGTGAGAGAAAAAGTTTCGCTCGCTCATCTGCAGGCAGGTGAGCGCCTAGATCATCCAGTGCGCCTTCGCCTGCCGGGCTTTCGGCGGCGCTGCGAAGAATGAATTCGCCGGCGGGTTTGGCGGAAATGCGTGCACGCCTCAAAATGGCTATGGCCTGGGCATCCGCCTTGACCTCGGCTTCGCGGGAATAGCGAAGCTCGGTAAGCATCGCCCGAAACGCCGCTCGGTCGTCGTCCAAAGTCGTGAACTTGAAGATCACTTTCATGCCGATATTTCGCAGGAACAGCGCTTCGGGGTCTTTTTCCAACCCGTGGCCCATCTCATGGGCAAGCACGCCCGCAATCTCTTCGGGAGTTTCCGCCCGCTTCAAGAGCCCCGACGCCAGAACGATATGGCGGCCCGGCAGAGCGAAGGCGTTCTCGTGGTCGTCATTGACAAGGTGCAGTTTGAAAGGGCGGCCGTAAGTCTCGCCGCGCTGCAAACGATCGAGAACCCGTTTCAGCGCCTCCGCGCCTTTTCCGCTGCACTCGGACGCGGGCGCCCCGAAAAGCGCGACGCCCTCAAGGCCGATTTTGTCGGCGATCGATCCCGGCATCCAGCCGGCGATAAGTTTCGGCGCCTGGAACAGACTGATGAAGAAAATCGTGCCCGCGCCAAAAGCGAGGAGAACGCCGACAAGAACGAGTGAAAGAAACTTAAGCAGCTGCATCTCGGGGACCAGCGTTAGGCGCCATGCGGGTGGCCCGCTCTACCCTGTCTTGGCAGAAGGAATAAGCATTTGCGCTCTGTTTTTCACCGGCTCGCCACGGAGCCGCGCTTGCAAACGCCGGATTTCAGCCCTATACAGGGCGCATCACACACGCGGGTTTTATGTCATGCTGGGCTGGTCTCGGCCCTTTTGGCATTCCGGTGATGGCTTTTTGCCATTCGCTCCCGCGGAGGCTCAACCGGACGAAGGACAACCATGACCGTTCCTCAATTCACCATGCGACAGTTGCTTGAAGCTGGCGTCCACTTTGGCCACCAGACGCACCGCTGGAACCCGAAGATGCAGAATTACCTCTTCGGGGCGAGAAACAAGATTCATATCATCGACCTGTCGAAAACGGTGCCGCTTCTGCATCAGGCGGTCGTGGTGACGAGCGATGTGGTGGCGCAAGGCGGGCGCATTCTTTTCGTGGGAACGAAGCGGCAGGCGTCCGACGCCATCGCCGACGCGGCCAAGCGCTGCGCCCAGTATTACGTCAATCACCGCTGGCTGGGCGGCATGCTGACGAACTGGAAGACAATCACGAACTCGATCAAGCGGCTGCGTTATCTGGACGGTCTCGTTTCGGGCGAAGGGCAGGGGTTCACGAAGAAAGAGTTGCTTCAGCTGACGCGCGAGCGCGACCGCCTCGAACAGGAGCTTGGCGGGATCAAGGACATGGGCGGGGTGCCCGATCTGCTGTTCGTCATCGACACGAACAAAGAGGCGATCGCCATCGCGGAAGCGAAGAAGCTCAAGATCCCGGTCATTGCGATCATAGACAGCAACAGCAATCCTGACGGCGTCAACTTTCCGATCCCGGGCAATGATGACGCGGGCCGCGCGATCACGCTCTATTGCGATCTGATTTCGAGAGCCGCCATCGACGGCATTGAGCGCGCGCAAGGCGTCTCCGGCATTGATATCGGGGAAGCCGAGGAAGTCTCCGAGGCCGCTCTTGCCGATGTGGTCGCCGAACCCGCCAAGAACGGCAAGGATACGCATCAAGCCAAGCCGAACGGCGAGGCTCCAGCGCCCAAGAAAAAGGCGAAGGCTCCCGATGCCGTCGAAGAAGAAACCTCGACGCTTGAGGGGCTCGCAGAACCCCAAGGCGAGAAGGACGACCTCAAGAAGATACGGGGCATTACGAAGGCTCACGAGAAAAAGCTCAATGAGCGCGGCGTTTTCCACTTTTGGCAGATCGCTGCTCTCACCCAGGACAACCTGGATGAAATTGACCGCCTCTTGCACGGAAACGGGCAGATCGCGAAAGGCGATTGGGTCGATCAGGCTCGCGAGCTTACGAGTTAATGGCGGCGCCCTTTTGGGCGCACCCTTTCGAAAAACCGATGAGGTAGCATATGGCTGCGATTACCGCCGATATGGTGAAGAGCCTGCGCGAGAAGACCGGCGCCGGCATGATGGATTGCAAGACCGCGCTGAAGGAGTCCGACGGCGAGATGGAAGCCGCCATCGATTGGCTGCGCGCCAAGGGGCTCTCCAAGGCCGCGAAAAAGGCTGACCGCGTGGCCGCCGAGGGCCTTATCGGCTTGGCTGCGGCGGCAAAAGCCGGCGCTGTTGTCGAGGTTAATTCCGAGACAGATTTTGTCGCCCGCAATGCCGAGTTTCAGAAGGTTGTGGCTGAGATCGCCAAGCTCGCGCTCAAGGCGGATGGCGACGTGGCGAAACTCGCCGCGATGGAATATCCGAATAAGAAGGTCACAGTGGCCGAGCATTTGAAGGAATTGGTCGCGACCATCGGCGAGAATATGTCGCTTCGGCGCACCGCCGCGCTCAAGGTAAAGGACGGCGTCGTCGCCACCTATGTTCACAATCAGGCGGCGCCCGGCATGGGCAAGATCGGCGTTCTGGTCGCGCTCGAATCGACGGGCGATCATGAAAAGCTGAATGAAATCGGCCGTCAGGTGGCGATGCATGTCGCGGCGACGAATCCGCTCTCTCTGAGGGAAGAGGATATCGATCCCGAGGTGGTTGAGCGTGAGCGCGCCATTTTCGCTGAACAGGCGAAGGAAAGCGGAAAGCCAGAGAAGGTCGTCAAGCAGATGATCGAGGGCCGCATCAAGAAGTTCTATCAGGAGGTCGTCCTTCTGAAGCAGGCTTTCGTGATCAATCCCGATCTGACGGTCGAGAAGGCGCTCAAGGAAGCTGAGACGGCGGTCGGCGCTCCGATCACAGTCAAGGCTTTCGTTCGATATGAGCTTGGCGAAGGCATCAAGGCCGACAAGGCGGACTTTGCGGCCGAGGTCGCCGCCGCCGCCGGCAAGCAATAGCGGCCACACCGATTAACGACGCGACGGCGCAGCGCCGTCGCGTCCGCACGCCGAGGGACAAGACGATGCAGCCACTCCCCTACACGCGCCCGCTCATCAAAATCTCAGGCGAGGCGCTTATGGGAAGCGGTCGTCACGGCATCGACCCGGACACCCTTTCCGAGATCGCTGCGGATATCGCGGAGGTCGCCAGGCGCGGCGCCCGCGCCGCGGTGGTGATGGGTGGGGGCAACATCTTCCGCGGCATGTCGGGCGTGGTGCAGGGCATCGACCGCGTAAAGGGCGACTTCATGGGTATGCTGGCGACCGTGATGAACGGACTCGCCCTGGAACAAGCATTCAAACGCCTGCAACAGCCCGTTTCGCTCTATTCGGGCGTGCCGGTTCCCACGATTTGCAAGACCTTTTCGCGTGACGATGCGCTCGCCGATCTCGAACAAGGCGCAGTCGTCCTCCTCGCCGGCGGAACAGGCAACCCCTTCTTTACGACCGACACGACGGCCGCGCTCAGGGCCGCCGAACTCAAATGCGATGCGATCCTCAAGGCGACTCAGGTGGACGGGATCTACTCTCAGGACCCTAAGATCGAACCGCGGGCGGAACGCTACGACAGTCTGACCTTCTCGGAAGTTCTGGCGCGGGATCTGAAAGTGATGGACGCCGCCGCCATCGCCCTTGCTCGCGACAACGCCATACCAATAGTGGTGTTCTCTCTGCATCAAAAAGGCGCTATTGGAAAAGTAATGCGCGGCGAAGCTCGCTGCAGCGTTGTCGGACGCGATTCGGCAGCATAAATGACGGCAAGGAATACGGTGTCTCAAGAATAAAGGGGACGGAAAATGGCAGCCGGCAGTTTCGACATCAAGGAAATTGAGAAGCGCATGAAAGGCGCCGTGGGTGCGCTCAAGTCGGAGTTGGGTGGCCTTAGAACAGGCCGCGCGAGCACCACCCTGCTCGATCCGTTGGTGGTCAATACCTCATACGGCGCAAAGATGCCGATCAACCAGGTGGCTTCGATCAATGCTCCGGAGCCGCGTCTGATCACGGTTCAGGTCTGGGACAAGAGCAATCTGCACGCCGTCGATAAGGCGATTCGCGAGTCCAACCTGGGTCTTAATCCGGTAGTCGACGGGCTGACGCTTCGGTTGCCCATTCCGGAACTCAACCAGGAACGGCGTCAGGAGCTTGTGAAGATTGCGAAGAAGTACACTGAGCAGGCGCGCGTCGCTGCAAGGAACGTTCGCAAGGATGGCATGGATCAGATCAAGAAACTTGAGAAAGACGGCAAAATCAGCGAGGACGACAGCGGTTCTCTTCATACGAAAGTACAAGATCTTACAGACCGCACCATAAAGGAAATCGATGGTATTTTGTCGAGCAAGGAGCATGAAATCATGCAAGTTTAGTGTGAGGCCAACTCACGCAGGTCATGCTCTTAAGAATAAGCCGCATCTGCTTGCGGATGCGGAAAATCGTATACCGATTATTAGGTTAGCCTTATTGTCCCGCTATTATGGGTAAGACGCCACGGTTCGGCTGCGAGAAAATAAATGGGTGGTCAAAAGTGAGATTGCAGGAGCAGGCTTTTGCGCTCGGCGACGAGCGTCCATATCCAAAACATATCGCGATCATTATGGACGGCAACGGCCGCTGGGCGGCACAAAGAGGGCTGCCGCGTATGGAAGGCCACCGGCGCGGCGTGGAAAGCACGCGTGAATGCGTGCGGGCGGCTACGGATCTGGGGATTGAGTATCTCACGCTTTTCAGCTTTTCGTCCGAGAACTGGAAACGGCCTTCCGTAGAGGTCGAGTTTCTCATGGGGCTGCTGCGCCGTTTCATTCGTCGGGATCTTGCCGAACTCCATCAAAACAACGTCAAGGTGCGTGTTATTGGCTCAGAGGAGGGGGTTCCCCCGGACCTCGTCACCATGTTTCGCGAGGCGGTTGCGCTCACCCGCGAAAACACCGGCCTGCAATTGATTATCGCCTTCAATTATGGGGCGCGCGACGAGATCGTGCGCGCGGCTAGGCGGTTGGCGCTGAAGGTTAAATCTGGCGAGTTGGCCGCCGAAGCCATAACCCAGGACACCTTGGCGAAACATTTCGACACGGTCGGCATCCCGGACCCTGATTTGCTCATACGAACAAGCGGCGAGCAGCGTATAAGCAATTTTCTCTTGTGGCAGTGCGCCTATTCCGAATTTTTATTCGTTGATAATTTCTGGCCTGACTTTACAAGACAGACATTGGAAAGTGCGATCGCATCCTACCAGCAGCGCGAACGCCGTTTCGGCGGGCTCGCCGGGTAGCGCTCGCGATCTTGCGGGCGCCTTTTAACGGCGAAGGATGATGGCAAAGCCTGTCAGTTCAGAGCTGGTTCTCAGGATCAACTCAGCCCTTGTTTTGGTGGCGCTAACCCTTGCGTTAACCTACGCCGGCACGCAAACCTTTGCAGCGCTGATCCTTTTCGCTGCAACCCTTATGAGTTGGGAGTGGGGGCGTGTTGTCCGCGGCGCAGGCATCGATGGAATATTCGCGATCCAGTCCGCCGCGATCATCGCCGCAGGCTATTTCACGTTGCAGCATCACACGGAGGCTGCTGTCGCGATCATCATCGTGGCGACGTGGCTTGTGCTTCGCCTCCATCAACGACTGGACTATCGCAGCGATCCCTGGTGGTCGGCCGCGGGAGTCTATTACGCCGGTCTCCCCGCCATCGCGCTGATCGCGATCCGCTTGGTCCCGGATTACGGATTTCACGCCATCCTGTACTTGTTCCTCGTTGTCTGGTCCGCAGATACGGGGGCATTCTTCACAGGCAGACTGATCGGCGGTCCCAAGCTCGCGCCTAAGATTTCGCCTAACAAAACCTGGTCCGGCTTCATCGGCGGAGCGCTCTTCGCCTGCATTGCGGGCGTGCTTTTTGCCGCATGGTTTGGGCATAAGTCGATCCCTACAGTGGCGGCGCTAAGCATTGTGCTTGCCCTCATCTCTCAGGGCGGCGATCTTGGGGAATCTTTCATCAAGCGCTTTTTTGGGGTGAAGGATTCGAGCGGACTTATTCCCGGACATGGCGGGGTGCTTGACCGTCTTGACGGACTTGTTTTTGCAGCGATTGGAGCCGGCCTCATCGCAGCGGTGGCGGAATCGTCAAAGCTGGGGCGCGCGCTTTTGGTTTGGTGAGCGCTAAAAGCACGGGGCAAGAGTGGAGCTAAAATGAAAAATAACGGGGATGCCTCCGGCGGAGAGCCGGGCGGCGCGGGTCAGATAAAGCGCGTGAGCGTGCTCGGAGCGACTGGCACGATCGGGCAACACACTTGCGACCTTCTCGCCCTCCACCCGGATCGTTTTCAGACTGTGGCTCTGACGGCGAATTGTAACGCCAAGAAGTTGGCCGCCCTCGCAATCGCCTTGAGGGCGGAGTATGCGGCGATAGCCGACGAGAGCATGGCCGAGGAGCTTCGCGCGCTTCTTCAGGGAACAGGCGTCGAGTCCGGCGCCGGAAAATCGGCGCTGGTGGATGCCGGAGCACGGTCCGCCGACTTCATCATGGCGTCGATTGTTGGCTCGGCCGGTCTCGCGCCCACCGTGGCCGCTCTTCACCAGGGGACGACGGTGGGGCTGGCGAACAAAGAATGTCTGGTGTCCGCCGGCGCCTTCTTCATGAATGAGAGGGCGCGTTGCTGCGCGACGCTCATTCCCGTTGATTTCGGAACATTCAGCCGTATTTCAGTCGCTCGACAGCATCGGCTGCGAACATGTCGAAAGGATCGTTCTGACCGCGTCCGGCGGGCCTTTCCGCACCTGGACGGTGGAACAAATCGCAGCGGCGCGCCCGGAGGATGCTCTCAAGCATCCGAATTGGACGATGGGCCAGAAAATCACCATCGACAGCGCCACAATGATGAACAAAGGTCTCGAACTCATCGAGGCCTTTCATCTTTTCAATGTCGAGGTCGATCAACTTTCCGCCGTGATTCATCCGCAATCCATTATTCATGCGCTCGTTTATTACAGCGACGGCTCCGTCATCGCCCAGGCGAGCCTTCCCGATATGCGCACTCCGATCGCGTACAGCCTGGCATGGCCCGCCCGCCTCAAGGCCGACTTCAAGAGGCTCGACCTCGCCGCCGCGGGCATCTTGACTTTTGAAGAGCCGGACGATGCTCGTTTCCCCACGCTGCGGATCGCAAAGAATGCGCTGAAGCAAGGGGGTGCCGCGCCCACGGTTCTCAACGCGGCCAATGAAATCGCCGTCGAGGCGTTTCTCAACAGATCGACATCGTTCCCAGGCATCGCCGCGCTCGTTGAGACGACGCTGAGCAAGGCGCAATCCGAACTTTCGGGGGTTGTTCCCGACAGCCTCGAAGCCGTCCTGTATATCGACAGCCGCGCGCGCGAAATTGCGAAGTCGGCTCTCATCGATCAGGCTGGCTCCTCCGTCGGGGTTTCCGCCTATTCCGTTCCTATTTAAGCGCACGATGAAGCGTCCTATCTAGTGTGTCTTCGATCGTCTTTCCGTTTATGTGTTCAAGATGAAAGGCTGGAGTCCCGTATCCGAATCGCTGCCCCACCTGTAGCGCGCTCGCACGGTTATTCGGAGACAGAGGGCCGCCGGCAAACAAGAAGTGTGGTTCGCAATTGCCTATGAGAGCCCGTCGCAAATGGGGTAGGCAATTGCGAGACGCCACACGAGCGCTCCGCAACAGGCCAAGCGCCTGTCTCACCCGAAGGTTACCTCTATGACGCAGGACTTGTCGTTCGCCGTTAGCCAGGTTTTCTGGTGGACTGTGCCCTTCCTGGTGGTGCTGGGCGTGGTTGTCCTCGTCCACGAGCTTGGGCATTTCTGGGCGGCGCGCGCCTTGGGCATCAAGGTTGAAACCTTCTCGATTGGCTTCGGGCCGGAGATCACTGGATTTCATGATCGCCGCGGAACGCGCTGGCGGCTCGCCTGGGTCCCTCTTGGCGGCTATGTCAAGTTCAAGGGCGACGAGACCATCGCCAGCATGCCGTCCGCCGAGGAGCTTGGGGCGCTTACTCCCGAGCAGCGGAAGGGTAACTTCCACACCTCACCACTGTGGCGGCGGGTTCTCATCGTGCTGGCGGGGCCATTTGCGAATTTCATTCTGGGCGTCGTTATTTTCACCGGCATGGTGCTTGCGACGGGGATCGTTTACCAGGAAGCGCGAATCACATGCGTGGAGCCGAACACTCCCGCTGCGAAGGCTGGTCTCGAAGCCGGCGACAGGATCATTTCCATCGCCGGCAAGCCCGTGAAAAGCTTCGAGGACTTCAGCATGTCGGTGAAGCTCAACGCCAGATCGCCGATCGACATCGGCGTCGATCGCAGCGGCAAGCAGCTGAATTTCGTCGCGACTCCCGAACTGACCGAGGGAGAATGCGTCGGCAGGCTCGGCGTAGTCGGTGGAAACAGAAAAGATGACGCAAAGGTTCTTCCAGCCGGCATGATCGCGGCCCTCGACGTCGGATTCCAGCGGACGTGGCGAATCATTGAGGGGCCATTCCAATTTTTCGATCAATTGATTCGTGGAAACGCGTGCGCCAGCTCGCTCGGCGGTCCGATCAAGATCGCCGAGGTGGCGAAAAGCTTCGCGTCGGAAGGAATTGTCAATCTCATCCCGCTGATCGCCTTCATTTCCGTAAGTGTCGGGCTTTTCAACCTGTTTCCAATCCCGGTTTTAGACGGCGGACACCTTTTGTTCTATGGCGCAGAAGCCATACTCGGCCGCCCATTAAACCAGCGGGCGCAAGAAATCGGTTTTCAGTTTGGATTCATTTTGCTTCTTATGTTAATGGTCTTCGTAACTTGGAATAACATAGTCGATATTTCGCGCGGCCCAGCACCCGCCAAAAAGGCTGAAAGCGTCTGCCGCAAATAAGCCGTAAGAATGCGTAAAGCAGAAGTATGTAAAACAGCGTAAAATTACATAAAACAGTGGTAGCGTAAGAGGAGGAGTAACTCCGACTGGCTGATGCCGGGGGGCAACAGGCGGCCGGGAAACGAGACGGGCTGGTGGGTAAGCCACTCTGGCGTCACAAAGGGCTAGTTCCTGGCGTGATGCTGTGGTGGGGATCCGGCGAAACAGGGGCAAACATACCGATGCTTCGTACGAGCATAATCCGAAGGCTCCAAGCAGCCCTCGTCGTAGTCGCGGCAGTGATGACGGTGACCGTCACTACCGGGGCTATCCACTCAACGGGGGCGTATGCCCAAGCTGTCGTCCGCGATATTCGGGTGGTGGGCAATAAGCGGATTGAGCCCGAAACCGTCAGATCCTACCTGACCTTCACTCCGGGACAGCGCTACGATTCGTTCAAGGCTGACGAAAGCTTGAGAGCTCTTTTTGCGACCGGTCTGTTCCAGGACGTTCGCATTAATCTCGAAGGCGCCGCGGTCGTGATAACCGTCGTCGAAAATCCCCTGATCAACCGCGTCGCGTTCGAGGGGAACACCGAGGTCAAAAGCGATACGCTTTCTCAGGAAGTGCAGCTTAAGGCCCGCTCGATGTACACCCGCGCGAAGGCCCAATCCGACGTCCAGCGAATCCTCGATGTTTATCGAAGGCAGGGCTACTACGCGACCCAGGTTGACGCCCAGATCATTGAGCTCGACAACAACCGAATTGATCTTGTTTTTGAGATCCGGGAAGGACCTGAAACCAAGGTTGTCGGCATCAACTTCATCGGCAACCAGGCGTTCTCGGATTCCGAACTTCGCGGCATCATTACGACGACCGAATCGAGCCTTCTCGACTTCCTGAAGCCGACCTCCGTTTACGATCCTGACCGTTTCAACCTCGATCGCGAGCTTCTGCGGCGCTATTACATCAAGAATGGCTACGCGGATATGCGGGTCGTTTCGGCGGTGGCCGACGTAGACCGCGAGGGCAAGGGCTTTTTCCTCACGTTCACTGTGGACGAGGGGCAGCTGTACTATTTCGGCGGCGTCGATATCGAATCGACGCTGCCAACATTCAACGCCGAGTCTGTGCGCGGCCGTCTGCTCGCTCATCCTGGCGACATTTATAATGCGGAACTCGTCGATAAGACTGCCGAGGCGCTTACTGTGGCTGTGGCCGAGCAAGGCTACGCCTTTGGGCAGGTCCGGCCGCGAATTGATCGCGACCCGGTAAAAAGGACGATCTCGATTGTCTTCGTCGTGGAGCAGGGTCCGCGCGTTTACATCGAGCGAATCAATATCGTCGGAAATTACCGCACCGAGGACTACGTCATCCGCCGCGAGTTCCGCGTCGCGGAAGGCGACGCCTATAACAAGATCATGGTTGATCAGGCTCGCCAAAGGCTCATCAACCTTGGATTCTTCAAGGATGTGAAAGTCAACAAGGAACCCGGCTCCGCCCCAGACCGGGTCGTCCTGACCGTGAATGTCGAGGAGCAATCGACTGGCGAGTTGTCGTTCGCCGCGGGCTACTCGACGGCGGAAGGCGTGATCGGCGAAGTTACTTACACAGAGCGAAATCTCCTCGGCACCGGTCAATATTTGCAGGTTAAGGTTACAGGAAGCTTCGTGAGCGGCGGCGCTGACGTAAGCTGGACGGAGCCTCGCTTCCTCGACCGGAACATGTCCTTCGGCGTCGACGTTTTCGCCCGTAACTCTAATTATACCGCTTCCTCCGGCTACACGGATGCCGGTTACGAAGACTTGAGGGCTGGCGGCAGTCTCCGCTTCGGCTTTGCGCTGCTCGATAATCTCTGGTTGAACACCAACTACACCTTCATCTACGAAGATATTTACGGGCTGGACTCGACAGCGCCGCTCGCGGTCAGGGATGTGGCCGGGGTTTGGGTCACGTCTTCGGTTGGCTACAACCTAATCTACGACACGCGTAATAATCGCAAGAATCCGTCCCGCGGCTTCTACTTCTCCTGGGCGCAGGATCTGGCGGGCGTCGGCGGCGATGTCGACTACGTTCGGTCGATCGCAGAGGGCAGGGCCTATTATCCGCTGACGAAGGAAATCACGCTTGTGGGCCGCGCGATCGGTGGGAACATCGCCGGATGGAATGGTCAAGACGTTCGGACTGTGGACGACTTCTTCAAGGGTGGCGAGACCATCCGTGGTTTTGCCCCATCCGGTCTTGGTCCGCGCGATTCTGTGACGACCGACCCCTATGGCGGCAAAAACTTCTGGGCAAGTACCGGCGAGGTTCGCTTCCCGCTTCCGTTCGTTCCTGAAGATCTTGGCTTTAGCGGTGCATTTTTCGCCGATGCGGGCTCCGTTTGGGGGACAGACGCGGCGCACTTCGCCAACGCCTATCTCGCAAGCCACGGCGGTTGCGCGGGTGTCGGGCTTACTGCTCCCTGTTACAAAATTCAGGATTCCGACGCGATCCGGGCATCAGTGGGCGCCAGCCTGATTTGGGCCTCGCCGATTGGTCCCCTGCGCGCCGATCTCGGTTGGGCTGTCCTCAAGCAGCCTTTCGATCAAACGCAAGTCTTCAGGTTCGGCGCCGCAACGAAGTTCTAATTGGCGGTTGTTGTAAATCTGATTTAGGAGGAATGCTGGGCGGGAAAACTCCCGCTTAGCTTTTTCACACGTAGCGGATTATGGATCATCCTGGCTTTTGGACCCTAGCGGGGCCGTTTTCTTTGTCTGAACTCGCGTCTTCCACAGGCGCTGAGATTCCTGAGGCCTCAATAGAGAGGCGAGGAAAGGAGATCCGTTCGGTCACCACGCTTGACGCCGCTGGCGCTTCCGAGGTTTCTTTTTTTGATAATCGCAAATATCTCTCCGCACTCAAAGAGACGGGCGCGGGCGCGGTTTTTGTAGCGGCGGCGTACGCGGGCCGTGTGCCGGAGACTTCCGTGCCGCTCATCTCCCGAGATCCCTATCGCGCTTTCGCCAAGTCGCTCGAGTTGTTTTTTCCCGAGGCCCAGCACTCTAAGGTTGGCGGCGGAGCGTCGGTCGTGGACGAGACGGCGCGCATCGAGGACGGCGCATTTATCGAGACGGGCGCCATCATTGGCCCAGAGGCGCAGATCGGCCGCGGATCGCGAATCGCGGCAGGCGCGGTGATCGGCTATCGGGTGGCGGTGGGCCGTGATTGTTTTGTGGGCCCAGGCGCGTCAATTACGCACGCACTGATCGGCAACCGGGTCATCATTCATGCCGGGGCTCGGCTCGGCCAGGATGGTTTCGGCTTCGCGATGGGACCGTCCGGCCACTATAAAGTGCGCCAGGTGGGGCGCGTGATCGTCCAGGACGACGTTGAGATTGGCGCCAACACCACGATCGACCGCGGCGCGTTAAAGGATACCATAATTGGCGAGGGAGCAAAGATCGACAACCTCGTCCAAATCGCCCATAACGTGATTATCGGCCGTCACTGCGTAATCGCTGCACAAACTGGCATATCGGGCAGCACCATTGTGGAAGACTTTGTCGCCATGGGCGGGCAGTGTGGAACTGTTGGACACATCCGCATCGGCGCAGGGGCCCAGGTCGGCGCCCAGAGTGGGGTTCACTGCGATATCCCACGGGGCGAACGGTGGGCCGGTTATCCCGCCAAGCCCGTGTCGTTGTGGGCGCGAGAGGTTGCGCTCATCAAACGGCTTGCCAGGCGGAAGCCATCAGCAGATGGCCCGGGCGAATCCAACGATTAGAAACAAAGGTTATGTGGCAGAAATCCGAGAGCAAATCAAAAGGCGAGGGGCAGGCTGAGAAAAAGGAGCTCGGCACGGCCGATATTGTGCGCGTCCTTAAGCTGTTGCCGCATCGCTATCCATTCCTTCTTGTAGACAAGATCGTCGACATGGATGGGGATAGTTCCGCGGTCGGAATCAAGAACGTTACAATCAACGAGCCGTTCTTCCAGGGCCACTTCCCGAACTTTCCCGTCATGCCCGGCGTGCTTCTGATCGAGGGCATGGCTCAGACCGCGGGCGCGCTCTGCGTTGCGAATCTCGACGAATCCTATGAGCCTCAGCTCGTTTACTTCATGTCGATTGATCGCGCCCGCTTTCGCAAGCCTGTCGTGCCCGGCGATACGGTGCATTATCACATGACAAAAAAGCGCAATCGTGGGCGTGTCTGGCGTTTCGAAGGGAAAGCCAAGGTGAACGGCCAACTCGTGGCGGAAGCAGAGATCAGCGCGATGATCGTCGATCAGGGACAGGAATCAAAGGCCTCCCAGGGGAACGGATAAGCGATTGATGACCGAGATGATGGCGTCCGCGGCGGCGGCGATAGACCGGGCAGCCAAACTGGGAAAAGGGGTCGACATCGGAGCCTTCGCCGTCATCGGTCCCAATGTCACGCTCGGCGACAACGTCAAGGTTCATCCGCACGCCGTGATCACGGGGAGGACCGAGATTGGCGAGGGCTGTGAAATTCACCCCTTCGCTGTGGTCGGCGGCCCGCCGCAGGACATGAAATATCGCGGCGAGCGCAGCGAGCTTGTCATAGGCTCATTCAACACCATTCGAGAGCACGTCACCATCAACGGCGGCACAGAGAGCGGCGGTCATGTAACCCGCATCGGCAGCCACGGTCTGTTCTTAGCCGGCGCGCATGTCGCCCACGATTGCCAGATCGGCGATCATGTCATCCTCGTGAATAACGCAACGCTCGCCGGGCACGTCACCGTGGAGGATCACGCCATTCTGGGCGGGCTATGTGCTGTGCATCAGTTTGTGCGCATCGGCGCCTACGCCTTTGTCGGCGGGATGTCGGGCGTTGAGAGCGATGTCATTCCGTTCGGCATGGTGCTTGGCAACCGCGCAAACCTTGCGGGCCTCAATTATGTCGGCCTGAAACGGCAGAGCTTCGACCGCGAGCAAATCCATACGCTCAGGAAGGCCTATGGGCTCTTGTTTTCACAGCAGGGAACCTTGCAGGAGCGACTCGACGACGTGGAAAAGATGTTCCCCGGCGACGCGCCGGTGCAGCGCATCGTGGCGTTCATGCGGGCGAAGACGGATCGTTCCTTCTGCGTGCCTCGCAACTAGAAAGAAACTCGCCATCAGTTCAACCACCGTCGTAATCCCTCACCCTGTCCCTCTCCCTCAGGGAGAGGGAACGACGTTGCAACGGCCGCGCCGGGGCTCCCTCTCCCCGGGGGAGAGGGCTGGGGTGAGGAGATACAACGCCGGGATGCAAACGTCGCAACCTGTTTCATGCCCAGCGGGTCGGCCGCAAGGCCGGTGGGGAACTAAGCAAGGTTCGTGGGTTTGGCCAACGGTTCGCCCCCTTCACCCTGTTTCTCTCCCACGCAATCCTTGGCGAGATCGCTGCTCCACGAATTCGCAAGCGGATGCGGATGGGAGAGGGAACGCACGGAATTACGCTCTCCCTTTTGCGGGTGAGGGGGCACCACGATGATTGAACCGGTAGCGATCCCGCTGGCTGCGCGGGACGGTCACGACCAAAAGCCCGTCGAAGTCCCGGCGCAAGCCTCGCGGATCGGCATCATCGCAGGCGGCGGCTCTCTGCCGCTGGCCGTTGCGCAAGCCGCTCAGACGCGCGGATATCAGCCGTTTATGATCGGGTTAACGGGTAACGCCTCTCCCGAAATCGAGCAATTTCCTCATGCGTATTCCGGCATAGGGCAGGTCGGTCTCACGCTTCGCACGCTGCGCAGGGAGGGCTGTTTGCGTCTCGTGCTGGTCGGCAGCCTGAAGAGGCCCAATCTCTTCCGCCTGAAACTCGATTCAGGCTTCTTTCGCCACCTTCCACAGCTTTTGCGCCTCTTCAAGGGAGGCGACGACGCGGTGCTGCGGCGCGTTGCCCGGTTCTTCGAGAGCCAAGGGTTCGACGTGGCCGGCGTGCATGAGATCGCCCCGCGCCTTCTTGCGCCGCCCGGCGCATTTGCTGCGGCGTCGCCCGATGCTGCGGCGCTGGAGGACATCAGGCTCGGCTTTCGGGTGACGCGCACGCTGGGCGCGCTCGACATAGGGCAGGCCGCGGTCGTCGCCCGCCAATACGTGCTGGCCGTGGAGGCGGCGGAAGGCACCGACGCCATGCTGCGCCGCTGCCGCGAGTTGAACGGCTGGGGGTTCAAGTCGCGCAAGGGCGTTCTCGTCAAAGCGCCAAAGCCCGGCCAGGATTTGCGGCTCGATATGCCGGTCATCGGGCCGCGCACGGTGGAACTGGCTTCCGAGTCGGGGCTGGCAGGGATCGCCGTGGTCGCGGGGGCGGTTCTCCTCGCGGATCAGCAAGAGCTTGTGGAAAAAGCAGATAAGCTCGGCCTTTTCCTCTATGGCGCCTCATCGGCGGAGGTGATGGGAGATTAAGCAACCCCTCACCCCAGCCCTCTCCCAATGGGAGAGGGAGTCCCGTCACGGCCGTTGCCGCAGCGTTCTCTCTCTCCCACCGCATCCGCTTGCGGATGTGGGCATGTTGAGTTGCGAACTCGCCGAGGCGAGTTCGCTGGGAGAGGGACAGGGTGAGGGGTTGCGCCGTTTGAAAAAGCGGAGATTGTCGGGGGGAGCGCATGTTTCAAACGAAACGCATCTTCATTGTGGCCGGCGAACATTCCGGCGATGTGCTGGGCGGCAAGCTGATCGAGGCGCTGAACGCCGCGGCCGGCCGGGGCGCGTTTGCATTCGCGGGCGTGGGCGGCGAGCACATGGAGGCGGCGGGTGTTCCGTCCATCCTTCCGCTTTCCGATGTCGCCGTCATGGGGCCTGCCGCGATTCTGGCCCGCCTGCCGAAGCTCGTGCGGCGGGTATATCGCGTCGTGGACGCAGCGCTCGCCTTCGAGCCGGACATGGTGGTCATTATTGACAGCCCCGAATTCACGCACCCTATCGCCAAACGCATTCGCCAGCGCCGTCCGGCGATCCCGATCGTCGACTATGTCAGCCCAAGCGTCTGGGCTTGGCGGCCGGGTCGCGCGCGCAAGATGCGGCCCTATGTGGATCATCTCCTCGCGCTGCTCCCGTTCGAACCCGCGGCGCATGCGCGCCTTGGCGGCCCTGCCTGCACCTATGTCGGCCATCCCCTCATCGAGCGAGCCTCCTGGATCGATGGGCTCGACCCCGAAGCGTTCCGGTCGCGGCTCGGTGTGACGCCGGGCCTGCCTGTTCTCGCGGTGCTGCCGGGCAGCCGCCCTTCCGAAGTCTCGCGCCTGATGAGGCCGTTCGGGGAGACGATCGGAGCGTTGCGCGAAAAGGCCGGCCCCTTCGAGATCGTCATACCGGCTGTGCCTTCGGTGCGCCCGCTCATCGAACAGGCGCTTCCCGCTTGGCCGCAACAGCCGCATCTTGTCGAGGGCGAAAGCGACAAGTTCACAGCCTTCAGAATGGCGCACGCCGCGCTCGCCGCTTCGGGGACGGTCACGCTCGAACTCGGCGTAACGGGCGCGCCCATGGTGGTCGCCTATCGCGTCGATCCGCTCGCCGCGCGCCTGCGGTTTCTCCTGAAGGTTCATTCGGTCGTGCTGGCGAACCTTGTGCTGGGCGCCAACGCCTTCCCGGAATTCATCCAGGAGGATTGCACGCCGGAAAAACTCAGCGCCGCGCTGGCCCCCCTCCTGACGGACACGCCTGAGCGGGCCAATCAGGTCGCGGCGCTCGCCAGGATTCGCGAGAGGATGTTCCTCCCCGAAGGGACGCCGAGCGGCAAGGCGGCCGAAATCGTTCTGTCCATTCTCGATGAAGGCACAGCCGCGGCGCGCGCAGCGGCATAAAGCAAAGCTCACGACAATGCGCATCCTGCAAATCATGACGAGCAAGGCCAATGGCGGCGCAGAAACCTACGCCTGCGACGTCTTCACGAAACTGCACGAAGCGGGCGTCGACCAATGCGTGGTCATGCACGAGGACGCCTCGCGCTTCGCCGAGTTGAAGGCGCTCGGCGTCAGAATGGCGCCCTCGCCTTTGCGCGTCCCTTTTTCGCCCGCGCAGCGTTTCCTTATCCGCGGCCTCGTCGCGCGCGAAAAGCCGACCGTGGTTCAGACCTGGATGCGGCGCGCGGCGGGCCTTGTCACAAAGGCGCCAGCGCCTGTGATCGGATGGTTTGGCGGCTATTACGATCCGAGCCATTTTCAGAGCTGCGAGCGGCTCGTGGGAGTTACCCGAGATATTGTCGCCCACATGGTCAAGAACGGCGTTCCGGCGGACCGCGCGCACTACATCGCGACATTTCCTGTGATAACGCCGCTGCCGCCGCTCGACAGGGCGACGCTCGCCACGCCGCCGCACGCGAAGGTGCTGCTCACGCTGTCGCGCCTGCATGAGAAGAAGGGCCTCGATACATTTCTCCATGCCGTCAAGAATGTCCCGGGCTGCTTCGCCTGGCTCGCGGGCGATGGGCCGTTGCAGGCGCAACTGGAAAAACTGGCCGCCGATCTGGGCATCGCCGAGCGCGTGCGCTTTCTTGGCTGGCGCTCGGATCGGGCGGCGCTCCTGCGGGCCGCGGATATCTGCGTTCTCCCATCGCGATATGAGCCCTTCGGCACTGTGATCCTTGAGGCCTGGGCGGCCAAAGTCCCTCTCGTCGCCTGCGCAAGCGCCGGTCCCGCCGCCCATGTCGCAGATGGGGTGAACGGTTTGCTGACGCCCATAGACGACATTTCTGCATTGAGAAACGCGCTCGCGCGCGTTCTTTCGGACGACGCCTTGAGGCGGGGTCTCATTTCGAATGGTTTCGAAGCCTACAATCAAGGGTTTACGCCGGAGGCCGTGACGGGTGAGTGGATCGACTTCTACACAGCCGTGGAGCGTAATGCGGGCCTGACTGCGCCAAAAGGCGTGAGCAAATCCGCCGCTTAAGTGCTTTTCAGGGAGGCGTGGCATTGCCGGAAGCGACGCTTGATAATGAGCAGAATGAAAGCGCCGAATTTCTGGCGAACCACGACCAAGCCGCCAAGCGGCGCCTCGGCCCTGGGCCATTCCAACGAAAAGAACGCGAATACGGGAGACGTCGATGCTCTCGCCGTGCTGCTAGCCGTTGTTGGCGGAGCAATGGGCCTTTACGGCTGGGCAGTGTTTGGCATGGCGTTCGACCATGACGGACTTATTGGACCGCGCTACAACGCCCCTGGCGCAGACTACATGGTATACTGGAGCGCCGCTCGTGCAGCCATGGCCGGAAATTTCACGCTGTTGGTCGATCCTGTGGCGTTCACGGGCCAGATCAACAAAGAGTTCTATGTCTGGTTGAGCGGTCCCCTCCCCCTATTTCCCTGGATGTATCCGCCGCAATTCCTGGCGCTGCTTTTTCCCTTCGCGATTTTCCCTTTCGCGCTCTCATACGCGGCGTTCCAGATTGTGAGTTTCGCCGCCGCCGCCGCTGCTTGCTTATTGTGGGCAGGTCCTCAGCGTCGACGGGCGGTGTGGCTTGTCGGACTGTTCGTGGCGCCGGCGATGACAGTGAATGTGATCGCCGGTCAGAACGCTTTGTTGACACTTGCGCTCATGTTGGCTGGCGTCGGTCTCCTCGATCGCCGGAGCTTCGTCGCAGGAGCCATCCTGGGATTGCTGAGCTACAAACCGCAACTTGCACTCATGGCGCCGGTCGCCTTGATCGCAGCGCAGCAGTGGCGCGCATTGGGAGCCGCCGCAGTGTCGGCCTCCCTTTTGGCGGCGCTCAGTATGCTTCTTTACGGCCTGACGCCATGGCAGGACTGGTTCAATCAAACTCTTCCGAGCGCGTTGATTGGCGGAGCGAGCGATCCGGCCTGGTCGCAGGCGGGGCGTCTGTGGGGGTTGAGCGCTTGGGCCTGCGCCGCTCTCCTGGGAGCGCCAGGCTGGCTGGCGAGCAGTGTTCAAATCGCAGCGATTTTACTGGCTGCAGCCTGCACCTGGGTTGCGTTTCGGGAGCCCTTCAGCCTTGATCGACGCATGGCCGTGCTTCTCGCTGCGACCCTTGCGGCCGCGCCGCATAGTTCCTCCTATGATCTCGTATTGCTCGCCGGCGCGGCGCTATTGCTCTACCAAAACTTGCTTGATGGAGCTGAGGTCTGGCCGAGCCCCACGCTCTTGCTGCTGCCCTGGTATGTCCCGTTCTTAACAGTACCCCGCGCATCTGTTCTTGGTTTTGGGGCGCCGGTTGTAATTTTTGGCTTTCTATTGCTGTTGATGTCCCAGCGGCGGTCCTCGTCGCGAACAGATGCGTAGCCGTTTGCCCAGTTACGCAAGGGCGCCGCCGGATCAGATCTGACCCGCGGAGACACTGGAGGATTTTCAGCCTAAAAACGGCAGTCGGAAGCCTACCATTAGCCTGGCATGTTGAGAATGCTATAGAATCGACAGAGAAATCCAACTGCCGAGTAGTTGGATGATACCAAATCAATTCAATGGGTCAGTCCTCGAACTGCCGTTTTTTGGTTCAGTCAATTTTCAGCCGTGGCGTCGAATGAATACGGCCGGGAGCGCCTGTTTTGGCGTCCCGGCCTGTTTTTCCGGGGAGCCCCTGCGCGCAGGTATCAGACGTGCGCAGCGGCGAAAATCAACTCAACACCCGCTATTGCAAAGGTACGTAGCCTTGTCGAAGCGCGCTTTGGCTGGCAAGGTCGCAAGCGAACCATTCGCCGGATTGACCCATGGCCATGGGTCGGCGCCGAAGAATGACGGTTTGGCCTTGAGATATAGCGAGGCAGGTATGGTGAAACCGGCAGGCGTGTTGTGCCACCTCTGCGAATTGGTCAGGAAGTCGTAATTGCCATCACGAATCACCGTGCTCAAAGTCTTGGGATCGGGATGCATGCCCCAGCGTTCCGGATCGTAGCCGATCTGCCAAACGTTCAGGTTGCCCCAACTGCTGTTATTGCCGGTGCAATGGTTGCCCGTTGAATCACAACTCATGGCGGGAGCGGTGTAATGCCAACCGTTCATTTGACCTTTGCGACCCAGCACATTGCCGACAAATGAGTCCCACCACGAGCCATAGGCAAGACCGGCCGCGCGTTGATTAGCATCGACGAAGCTGCCCCGTTGGCCGCCTAACCAGTTGCGGAAGAAGGTGAGATAGATCGCATTGCCGTGCGTGTAGTCGCTGTCTGCATTGAAGCTGTAGTTGCCTTCAAACAGCACATGATGCGGTCCCGCCATGTGGCTCCCGTTGATGCCGATTTCTTGCCAACCTGTAACGCCCCATATCCATCCATCGTCGGCATAATTGTAACCGACAACGCTGCCAGTGCCGGCGGATCGAAACACCATGACCTTGTTGACGTCTTCCGAGATGTTGTTTTCGATCAACGTCTCTGACGAGCCCAAGGCGGAACTGAGCGCATAGCCGCCACCGCCCGGTGCGGGCCAGGAGCCTTTATGAATGTAGCTGTCACGAACCTCGACGCGAAACGAACCATTGATCGCTATGCCTTCGCCCAGCCATTGTGTGATCTCGACATTTTTCGCCCAGGAGTATGCGGCGTCCTCAAAACGCAACTCACCGTCAGACCCGCCCTTGAGTGAAAGGTTTTCCACTCCGGCTTCGACCACTTGCTTGCTATTGATGCCAGATGAGTTTGTTGCGGTGTAACGGGTCAGTTGCGCGACATGGCTGACCCTATAGGCGATGCTCAGCGGCGAAGTGAAGGTGATTGTGTCGCCGCTGACGGACGCGATTTCCTTGATCTCATTTGTCGCCCGGTCGGGTCGAGAGAACCAGGTTTTGGCGGCCTGAGGATCGTCGCCCGCCTGAGTAGGATTATGGATATTCCAGGCGACGTGATCGCCTTGCTGTACGGTGCACCCGGAACAGGGGAAGCCGGTCGGGACCGATTGCCAGGTCGCTTCCGACAATTCATCGAGCAGGACGAACTGGCCTGGGGCGAAACCACCGGCGTTGGTGACTTTCACCGAACTCGTCCCGGCGGTGCCATCGCCGGTCAACTTTTGCGAGGTTGAGTTGTCGGGACCGGGCCAGCGCGATGGACCAACGACGATGATAGGTTGCGCATCAGCAACGACATAACCGTTGGCGAGCGGCGCGTAAATATCTTTAGTGCTCGGCACCACGTTTGAAGTGCGCGGCTTTGCGCCATTGGTCTTGACAAGAACGGTCTGCCCGGCACCGGCGCCGCGCAAGGTAATGCCGCTGTGCACCAGCAGATAGTTGTTGACGGTGTATGTGCCTGCTTTCAACTGCACCACTTCTCCGGCCGGGCAACTATCAAGCGCCGCCTGAATATTGCCGCCGGGCGCCACCGTCGCGCAGACCTTGGTGCGATCGGGAATGCCGCCCTTGGACATTAGGCCGGGATTCCATTCGAAGTTACGCTCGGCAGGGATAATGCTCGCCGCCCCCGCATGATGATAGCCCGCATCAAGAACGAATGAGATTGCGAGCAAGGCTACAGTCCGAAATTTAGCCACGGTAGCTCCATTTTAAGTTCCCTCTTCGTAAGAAGAACGGGCGATATCTCAGGATTATTCCCTTTCTGAATATTCAGGAGCAAGTTCCTTGTCTGTTTGTCCGCGTGATCATTAAAAGGACCATAACACTTCCCCGCCTTGTATAGAATAATAAACCGTGTACGTCTGATTTATGAATCACGTTTGCAGATGATCGGATCGATAAGGTTCTATGTCAAATGAGTCGAGTTCTATCGTATACCGATTTCAACAGTATGATTTTGCGAATATTATCATAGGCTTTTAGAAAAAATGGAAAACATAGCCGCGTTTGTGAAGCGTTAGCGGGGAAAGGCGCTCAGTGTCGCACGACCTTTTCTTCGGCGTGCTTATCTCTTCTGGCTTAGGGGATTGAGACATGAGCTGACACAGCGCGGATACTCCGTAACCGGTCTCAACACAGCTTCATGTTCGGCGCGGCTTAGCCCTTGATGTCGGAAGGGCCGATGCCGGATCGTCGGGCCAGGGGTGGCGCGGATAGCGCCCTTTCATCTCGGCCTTGACCGCTGCCCACGATCCCTGCCAGAAGCCTGGAAGGTCGCGCGTGATCTGGATCGGCCTATACGCGGGCGATAGCAGATGCAACGTCAGCGGCAATCTACCGGCCGCAATCTTAGGATGATTCGTCAGACCAAACAACTCTTGCACGCGGATGTGGAGCGCGGGCGCGCCCGCCGTCTCGTAATTGATGGCGTGACGGGCGCCAGTCGGCGCCTCGAAATGCGTCGGAGCTTCTTCCTCCAGGTGCCGCTTTAAGGCCCACGGGAGGAGCGCGTCAAGCGCTGCGTCGAGATCGCCGGCGTCGATTTCGGACAGCCTGGTCTTGCCGGCAAGATAGGGGGCGAGCCAGTCTGCAGCCGTTTTGGCGAGTGCTTCATTGGAGAGATCGGGCCATTCGTCCTCGCCAGCGGCGCGCAAGAACTGCACTCTGTTGCGGAGCTGGATCTGCGCTTTACTCCACGGCAGGCGGGCGAGGCCGAGCTTCGCGACCCCGACCGCCAGAAGACGCGCCGTTTCCTCGCTCGGCGTTACAGGAAGCGGCTCGCTTTTAAGCACGATGGCGTCGAGCCGGCGCATGCGGCGCGCCCGCAGCGCGGCTGCGTTTGGGTCGAGGTCGATCTCGTCCGTTTCGCGAATGCGGGCGCCTGCGGCGGCGAATACGTCTGCTTCGTCGGCTATGGCGGCAAGCAGAATGCGGGTCGAAGCCGCCGAGCCTGCGAGTTCCGCCGCGACGAGGTAGGGCGAGCGCGCCAAAGGGTGCGCTGGATCGAGGTTGGCGCCGCGCCCATTGGCGAGGAGGAACTGGCCGGGGCTGCCTCGCGCCTTGCCGATGCGTTCCGGAAAGGCGAGCGCCAGGATGCGCGCGAGCGGCATGTTATCCTCCGCCTCCTGCCGGCTCGACCTAAAAAAGGTTTCCTGGCCTCTCCAACGGAACGCCCCCTCACCCTGCCCCTCTCCCGCATCAAGCTCGCCTTGGCGAGCTTGATGCTGCAAAGCATCCGCATCCGCGAGCGGATGCGGATTGGGAGAGGGAACGCACGGAATTACCCTCTCCCCTTGCGGGAGAGGGTGGCGGCCGGCTTCGCCGGGCGCCGGGTGAGGGGGACGAACCGTTGGCCATACCATCGAACCTTGCTTAGCCATGCGCGCCCAGCCGGCCGCCAGCCTTCGCATATCGCTGGCGCGGCCCGAGCGGTCGCGGCGGAAAGCGTCCAGCCGATGCGCGAGATCGGGATCGGCGCCGCCAAGCCCGCGCTCCACCATGACGGCGGCGATTTTCGCAGCCTCCTCCGCGCAGCCCAACTCCGCCGCGGCGATGACCATGCGGGCGAGCCGGGGCGGCAAGGGCAGCGATCGCAGCCGCCGTCCCGTGGCGGTGATGTGGCCTTTGCCGTCGAGCGCTTCCAACTCCGTCAGCGCCTCGCGGGCGGCGGCGATGGCGGCGGGCGTCGGCGGATCGAGCCAGGACAGCTGATGAGGATCGGTGGCTCCCCACTCGGCGCAGTCAAGCAGCAAGCCCGCCAGATCGGCGGAGCGAATCTCTGGCTCGGCGTAAGCAAGCAGGCTCTGCGTTTGCGGCTCGTCCCACAGGCGAAGGCAGACGCCGGGCTCGGTGCGGCCCGCGCGGCCCCTCCTCTGATCGGCGGCGGCGCGAGAGACGCGCACCGTCTCAAGCCGGGTCACGCCAGCGTCCGGCTCAAAACGCGGAACCCTGGCAAGGCCGCTGTCGATGACGACGCGCACGCCCTCGATGGTGATCGAGGTCTCGGCGATCGAGGTCGCGAGCACGACTTTGCGCTGGCCATGTCGCGCGGGCCGAAGCGCAAGGTCCTGCGCCTCCCGCTCCATGGCGCCGTAGAGAGGAGCCAGCACGATAGCCGGATCGTGGATACGCTCGGCCAACCGTTCCTCGACTCGGCGGATCTCCACCTTGGCCCGGCAGGAACGCCAGGATCGAACCAAACTCCGCGCGCAAGGCCCGCACCACGACGTCCGCCATGCGATCCTCGGTGCGAAGCGCGTCGTCGCGACCGAGATAGCGGGTTTCGACGGGGAAGGCGCGGCCTTCGCTTTCGATGACGGGAGCGCGCCCGAGAAGCTCCGCCACGCGCGCCCCATCGAGCGTCGCCGACATGGGCAGGATGCGCAAATCCTCGCGCAAGCCGCGCTGGCAGTCGAGCGCAAGCGCAAGCCCGAGATCGGCATCGAGCGAGCGCTCGTGGAACTCGTCGAACAGCACCGCGCCGACGCCGGAAAGCTCCGGGTCGTCGAGGATCATGCGGGTGAAGACGCCCTCGGTGACAACCTCGATGCGGGTCTTCGGCCCGGATTTCGAGACCATGCGCGCGCGAAGCCCGATCCGCTCGCCGACGGTCTCCGACAAGGTCTGCGCCATGCGCTCGGCGGCGGCGCGCGCGGCGATGCGGCGCGGCTCCAGCACCAGGATTTTGCGACCCCTGAGCCAGTCCGCATCCGTCAAGGCTAGCGGCGCGCGCGTCGTCTTGCCCGCGCCTGGCGGGGCGACGAGGACAGCCGACGCCTGCGCGGCCAGGGCGGCGCGCAAATCGTCCAGCACGTCGTCGATGGGAAGCGGCGTGGCGAATGTCATGGCTTTGTATCCAGCGGCCATATCCGCGCCGTAAGCACAATAATCTCTTCACACGCAGATGCGGGATCGAGGCGCGCTCAGGGCGGCGATTTATCGAAGGACGCTTGCTGAACGAGCGTCTTTCGGGACTTCCGGTTTTGAGGGTGCAGCAGTTGGACCTTAAATACCCCCGAATGATCTTATCGCCGAGATGAAGAGCGATCCGACCCGCGCTCACATTATCCCGAACGAAGAGTTCCACCTCGACACGTCTCCGTTACTCTTAGGAACTAAGGGGGGAGTTCGAAGCTTTCTTGACCAGTTCCGCAGAAATTTCTGGTTGCGTGCTTTACGCTTAGAGGAAGAGGCGACCCAAAATCCAGATGCGGTTGGCCCCAGCATGGTGAGGGTAAGATGTCTACGTACGTGCTCCCGGTTTCGTTTGTTCTCTTTGTTTGGTGGTTCAGCACAGGCGCTGTTCTCTACCTAAATAATCTTCCTAAACATACCTATAAGTGGAGTTTTATCGGCACAACGGCTGTTCTTGTCGGGTCAATCTACGGCCTCATCGTCACGAGCGAGAGTGATTTCATCGCATCGGCTTATTTAAGCTTCACTTTCGGTCTCCTGGCCTGGGCGTGGACGCAATTTACGTTCTATACAGGCATGATAACCGGTCCTCGAACGACGGCCTGCCCATCATCCTGCACAGGGTCCCGCCATTTTTGGCATGCGGTCGAGACGAGCATGTATCACGAGATCTTTGCGGCCTTGCTTGGGGTCGTGATCTGCTTCTCGACGATGAAGGGCCAAAATCACGTCGGTTCCTGGACCTACACAATTATCTGGCTCATGCACACCAGCGCGAAGTTGAATGCGGTGCTGGGCGCGCGGAATTTGAACGAGCACTTTTTCCCGGAGCAATTGCGATACCTTTCGAGCTTTATCAAGAAAAGGCCGATGAACCTTCTCTTCCCAGTGTCGATCACCGTCTCCACAGTCGCGACCGCCGTCCTCATTGACAAGGCGATGGCGGCTGAGAGTGGCTCTTTCGAGTTGCTTGCCTACACCTTCTATATCGTGATCCTGGCGTTGGGTGTTCTCGAACATTGGTTCATGATGCTCCCTATTCCGGCGGAAGCTCTTTGGAACTGGGCCGTAGAAGCCAAGAAGGCGCTGTCGGGATCGGAACAGGAGGAACTGGCGCCGGATGCCCGTGAAGCAGTTCCTCAACCGGCAGGCGCCCGTGTTCCCGCCGTGGCTGGACAGGATATATAAACAGATACGCCTTTCGAGTTCGCGTGACCCGCTCGGCCGGCGCTCATCGGCATCCAAAAAAATAAGTTGGTTAGCTCGGCCTCTAGCGAGGCCGATGCTCATTCAGGGGCAATAGTGTGTATGAGCATCGTGAGCGGCGGCGCCGTCTCGGCGTCTTTCGACTTTCGCAGGCTGGGCGGCAAGCCAGCCACCGACATTGTCGTGGACTTGCTCCACCTGACCCTTGCCGATTCCCCTGCGTACTCTCAAGTCGCCCGGCGAGATTTCCTCTTGCGCCGACATGACGCTCCTTCGCGCCTTGGTCTTGCGGGGCGTGCGGGGCAGACGCTGCGCGCGTTTGATACGCAAGTCCCCCTTCAAATCGAGAGGCGAAAGGTTCGGCCTCCAAAGGCAAACGGCGGCGCCGCTAGCTTCGTACGCAGAGTTTCCAGTTTTGTGATTTAAAAATAATAATTTGCATACAAAACGGTAAATGCGGCGGTCGCCAAACCGATACGCCTATTCAAATTGTAATTTAATTTCTTTTATATGCAATACTTTATTATTAAATTGGATTGATGGCGATTTGATTTTGTATATGTTGCTTGTGCCTCTACATAGGCCTTTTTGCAAAACGAACCCAATTCCAGTTAACCGGCCGTGAAAGCTTGCAGCTCGCCGGCCTCCTTCCGGCCGGCGGAAGCTTCGTTGGCGATTGAGTGCGGTCTTATTTGCCTGCCGGCATGCGGCCGACCCGATGGATGGAAACGCCGCGCGCCTGTCGCAAAGCGATGCTCAATCAATGCAGGCCCACATCGCGGTGGTTCACGCGCGCCTCCATGCCGCGCTCGCGCAGCCGCGCCGAAAGCTCCTCCGCCATGGCGACGCTGCGGTGCCGCCCCCCCGTACAGCCAACGGCGAGGGTAGCGTAGCTTTTCCCTTCGCGTGCATAGCCTTCGGCCACGACGCCGAACAGGTCCACCAAGCCGTCGAGGAACTTTTTCGCGCAGGGCTGTCCCAGAACGTACTCCCGGACGGGGGCGTCAAGCCCACTCATCGGGCGAAGCTCCGGCGACCAGTGCGGGTTGGGCAGGAAGCGGCAGTCGATAACGAAATCGGCGTCGACGGGCAAGCCGTTCTTGAAGCCGAAGGAGACCACGTTGATCATCAGGCCGGGCCGCTTTTCACCGCCGAAGAAGGAGACGATTTTCTTGCGCAGCTCATGAATGTTGAGCGTGGAGGTGTCGATCACGAGATCGGCGTTGGCGCGGACCTCGCGCAGGATGGCGCGCTCGCGCTGAATGCCGTCAATCAGGCGGCCATCCCCCTGGAGCGGGTGTGGGCGGCGCACATTCTCGAAGCGGCGGACCAGCGCCTCGTCGCTCGCCTCCAGGAAGACGACCCGTACGCCGGCGCCGCGACTGTCCAATTCCTCGATGGCCGCGTTGAGGTCAGATGTGAAAGCGAGCGAGCGCACGTCCACCACCGCCGCCACCTTGTCAGCCATCTTCACCCGCCGAGCTTCTTCCGACAACGAGAACAGAAGCGCGGGCGGCGGGTTGTCGATCACGAACCAGCCGAGGTCTTCCAGCGCCTTGGCCGCGGTGCTCCTGCCGGCCCCGGACATTCCGGTAACCAGAACAAACGCCCGCTCACCGACATCGCCCATCAGCTTCCTCCGAAACGCCGCCGCAATCGCTCAAGCGAATAATCATTTCAAGCCAGATGGGTTTTTTGGCGTCAAGGGTAAAGAGCCGTGAAATGGCGGACCCCTGTCCTGGCGCGTGGGACCATAACACGAATTCGCCCAAGCCAAGTCCGTCTCGCGAAAATTCTCATAGACACTTGAGCTTAAAGGCCGTGGCGCGTTCTGAAATCCCGACCGCCGAGCAGTTCAGCGTCCCCTTGGATCGGTTTCTCGCTTGTGTTTGCGTCGGCATCTCCGGCGCGCGCCACGCCGGCTGCGGACGCGCCCGTGGTTCATGTGCTTGAGCTTCGGCCCCGCGAAGCTCAAACTTCCACTTCATTTAACCGGCATTTCATTCACGATAAAAAGGGCTGATCGATTTCACGGATTAGGCGCTCGCCTGCGGCCGGGGCAGCGCTCCGCGTTCTGCGCTGGATAAGCAAACACATGGCAGGACTAACTCCGGCGCACTTCTGTAAGCCATCTGCGCTACCGGCGCGGCGACGAATGACTTACCATAAGGCGTGCTGCGAGCTTCGTTCGAGAAACCAGCGGATAAAGCTATATCATGACCAACTGGCTTCCATGCGCTCCCCTAACCAATCATAGCTTGACAGACAGACCGCATTTTAACAAAACCACGACTGAGGCTGAGGCGAGCTGTGAAGGCGCCTGCGCCTCATTTTATAATCAGAAAACTACCGTGTTTTGCGTGAATTTTCGCAACTCCGTTTGTGGTCCCGCGGCTTAGGCACGGTGTTATCACGGCAGCGTGTGACCCCGAGGATGAGAAATGTTCAAATCATTTGGAACCAAAACTGAAACTTGGTATTTCTAAGGCGCTGTTCCATCACCGGGTGCGGCGCATTCGTGTGTCGAAGTGGGATCGCGCAAGCATTATACGACGTTCGTGATCATCGCTTTCCAGGAAAAGAAAGTTTCGCTGCCCTTGGCAAATGAAATAGCATTCAAGAGCGCTACAACACATTCATAATCGTGTTGCAAGTGTGTGAGGGTAATAAGACACGACACAAGAATCAGAATGTCTTGCAGATCAGCAAAAATGAGAGTGAGCGTGGATATGTTGGATTTAGAGGCGAAAGACTCACAGCCTGGAAATACCCAAGACATCCAAATCGATAATGACGCAGAGGTCTTGTCCTTTCGTGCGAAGCTGCCTCTCAAAGCCATCGCGGATTTCATGCTAGCGCTTATCGGTTTTGTGCTGTTTCTGCCTGCGTCGTTGCTGATTGCGCTGGCAATAAAGCTCGACAGTCGCGGCCCCGTTTTCGTGCGGCAGCGATGCCAAGGCCGGAATGGTCGCGTGTTCGAGCTTCTGAGATTCCGCACGATGAGGGGGAGCGAAGACCGCGAGTTGATAGGAGACCAAGGGGTGACCCGGGTAGGTTGGTTTCTCCGCCAAACAGCTCTCCTCGAACTGCCTCAGTTCCTCAATGTATTGGGCGGCGACATGTCAATCGTGGGCCCCCGTCCGCACGGTCTCGCCGACAGCGGCTCCAGTCGAAATTTGATCGCAGAATACCCTAATCGGTTTCGGGTCAAGCCCGGCATGACCGGATGGGCGCAAGTCCACGGCGTTGGCGGTGAAAACATCTCCGGCATGCAGCTTCGCTATGATCTGGAATATGCTCACGCCTCTTCCGTCTGGCTCGATTTCAAGATCCTCGCTGCGACCATATTTTTTGGCCTGGTACGCGTTCGTTAGTCCAGCACGTCTTGCTTCAGCAGCCTGCGTTCTTTTAGCTGGTGTGGGGCACCAAATTTCTTTGGCATGCCCGTAATCCGCTGCAACTTCCCAGAGCGCGCTCAACGGCGTGTCTTGGGAGAGTGAGCAGTAGTTTATCATCATATGCGATTGCGTTTGAATGTACGAAGAAAAGAGAAAAAAACCTGGAGTTTTTCCTTTCTGGACGCCGTTTACGTGGGTTGTCCTTTTGGTAGGCGGTGTTCTATTTTGGTATTGGATTATTCGTTTCATGCTGATCTTGGCTTCTGGCGCTGGCGCTGCCCCCTCTACGGAGTAGAGAGCGTTGGCGACTCGGCATCGGCCCCGATATCACACCGCGCGACTGTGGCCGAAGCCGGCCGCCAACGGCGCCACGGCTCGGGCAGGATCTTGTGCAGCTTATGTCTCGCCGTTTTTACGAGCTCTTCTGCCAGCTGGTGTTATGCAGGGGGAGCGTTCCCCCACCGCTTGTGAAGGCGCGGTGATCGAGGTAGGACAGAGTCATGTCAAACATCAGCGGTTTCGGCTGCCGGCGCAGAAAGGCATAGCGCTGGGCTGTTAGAGGCGTGATAGCGAAGCTGTATTGCGCAGGCGCTTCGACAATCTGCATGACCGTGGCATCGGTTCTGGCGTAAAAAAGCACCGTTTCGGATTGGGAAGAGCGTCCGTTAAGCGATACCGGCGTAAACGGCGTCAAGCCCTCGCCTTTGACCTTGCCCAGGCTCCATGGACCAAGCCCGGCGCTGTAGAAATGCTTCGACGCGCCGTTCTGGGCGTTGGTGACTTCAAGATCGAAAGACAGGATGGTTCCGGTCTGCGCTCCGCTATTGATGACAGTCAGCGGGATTTCGAAAACTTCGAATATGCTATTCTGATACGGCGACGCGTATCGGATGAGCGGCGAGACAAAAACCCGCAAATCGGCCCATTTGAGTGACGTGCGCCACAAGCTGTACATGGACGTCACTAAGGCGACGCCGGAGGAGACCTCGGCGGAAATTTCTATCCCGAACATTGCTCATCCCTCTTGATGCCCCGCTCCAGACTTCCCGATGAAAGGCCGCCCCGTCAACAGGCAAGCCGGCGCTGTGTGCGAGTTGGGGAAAAGTAGCCGCTGCGCAGAGCTACTTCGCTTGAAGTCGGGCGAAGGCGCGAAACGCCTCCAGCGTTTCGGCGCTGACGTGATGTTCGATTCCTTCCGCGTCGCGCCTTGCGTTATCGGGGCTCACGCCAAGCGCGAGCAGAAAAGCCTCCACCACGCGGTGGCGCTCGCGGACCTCGGCCGCCAGGCGCTGGCCTGTGGGCGTCAGGAAAACCCCACGATAGGGCTGCTGCGACACAAGCCCGTCCTCGGTCAACCGCTTCAGCATTTTGGCGACCGTCGGCTGGGCGACGCCAAGACGTTCCGCGATGTCGACCTGCCGCGCTTCGCCATGCGCCGAAAGTAGATCGTCGATCAGCTCGAGATAGTCCTCGACCAGTTCCTGCCGCCGCGCTTGCCGGTTCAACCGGAAACTCTCTGACTGAATATCGGCGGAAATCAAAGCGTTAGTTTCGTGCTTTTTCTGATCTGTCATGGCTGAAAGCGCGGCGTCGTCAGGACATGGATAAGATAGCAGATTGCTAGCCCTCCTTGTTGCAATTTGGGGCTGATCAACTTTTACGTGAGCTGCTTGATTAGCCCATGCCACGCATTATAGCATTGGCTATAGCGTTTGACAAAGATCAAAGATGCATTACCAAGCTCACGGTCACGCCGGCACGGCATTCGAGAACAGCACGGCATTCGCCTTAAGCGAAGCGATCGCCGGGCGACGCAGCAGACTTGCGACCATGTGGCTCTTTTCCGGCCCGGCTGTCGTGGCGTCAATCGCCTATATCGACCCGGGCAATTTCGCCACCAACATCCAGGCCGGAGCGAAATATGGCTACAGCCTTCTGTGGGTGGTGCTGGCGGCGAACCTGATCGCCATGCTGTTTCAGGCGCTTTCCGCCAAGCTTGGCATCGTAACGGGGCGAAATCTGGCCGAACTGTCGCGCGCTTACTTCCCGCAGCCTATCCCCATCTTGATGTGGATCGTGAGCGAGATCGCGGCGATGGCGACGGACCTCGCCGAGTTTCTCGGGGGCGCAATCGGGCTCTCGCTTTTGTTTGGGATTTCGCTCCTCTCCGGCATGGCGGCCACCGCCATAATCACGTATGCGATCCTTGTGTTCGGAGGCGCGCGCTTCCGGCGGATCGAGCTTTCGATCGGCGCTTTCGTGGCCATCATCGGCATCTGCTATCTCATCGAAGTTTTCATTGTGCCTGTCGATTGGAGCGCCGCCGGACGTGGCCTGATCACGCCACAGATCGCAGACGTAGACGCGCTTATGATCGCCGTCGGCATCGTCGGCGCGACCGTGATGCCCCACGCCATTTTCCTGCATTCTGCACTGACCCAGTCGCGGACGAAGCTTTCTTCCGACGCGGAGCGCGAAAGGGTGCTTCGCTTCTCGAACCGGGAGGTCATCGTGGCGCTGTTGGTGGCGGGAGCGATCAACATGGCCATGGTCATGATGGCCGCCGCCGCTTTTAATTCCGGCCAGTCAGATGTAGCGGAGATCGAAACGGCTTATCATACGCTGACCCCTCTTCTGGGCGCGGGCGCAGCCATCGCTTTCCTGGTCTCCCTTTTGGCCTCTGGGATCTCAAGCTCAGTGGTCGGCACCATGTCGGGCCAGGTCATCCTGCAAGGCTTCGTCCGCCGGCGGATTCCGGTCTGGGCGCGTAGGCTCGTGACGATGGCGCCGGCCTTCGTCGTCGTTGCGATGGGCGTCGGCGCGACGAAAGCGCTTGTTGTGAGCCAGGTGATCCTGAGCCTCGCCCTGCCTGTCCCGATGATCGCCCTTGTGATCCTGTCGAGCGACAAGCTGATCATGGGCCGTTTCGCCAACAGCCGGCTGACGCGCTGGCTGGCGACGGCAGGCGTCTGCATCGTTATCCTTCTGAACGCCGTGCTCATCTACGAAACTCTTTTCGGCTCGTAGATCGCGCGCCACACCGACTTGCCACCCTTTATGGTTGCTGGCGCGGCTCATTTCGCGTCCGCTGGCAAGGGCTACGCGGGCGACTCCTCCTCGCCCGGTCCTTTGAGGAGGCGCCGAAAATCTTGTTTGTCGCGTCATGTTACATGAACGCTTCTTTTTTCAATCCCAGCCAATCGAGGGCGGATTGATGATAAATAGCTTCGCGGGTTTTCGCATTAAGCTCGGCCTCTTCCACCACGCGACCGGGTTGGAGTTCCCCTAACGGGAAGGGATAGTCCGTCCCCAGGCAGATTTTGTCGGCGCCGATCTTTTTAATTAGGAACTTCAAAACGTCCGCGTCATGGACAAGGCTATCGATATAAAAATGCCCCAGATACTCTCGCGGGGGCACGCGACAATCCAGGGCGCACAAATCCGGCCTCACATCGAAACCATGTTGAACGCGGGCCGCCGTGATCGGAAAGGCGCCGCCGCCGTGGGCGAAAGCGACCCTTAAGTTTGGAAACCTCTGAAAAATCCCCCCAAAGATCATCGAGCAGATTGCGCGCGACGTTTCGGCGGGCATACCCACCAGCCATGGCAACCAATAGTTCTGCGTTTGTTTTTCACCCATCATCTCCCAAGGATGCACAAACAAGGCAGCACCCGTTTCTTCCAACTTTTCGTAGACGGGGAAGAATTGCGGATCGGATAAATTCAACTGATTGACGTTCGAACCGATTTGGAAACCACAGAGTTTAAGCTCCTGCCTCGCTCGCTTGATTTCCTGACAAGCCAGACTGGGATCCTGCATCGGCAACGTGCCGAGGCCAATAAACCGTTTGGGATGCCGGTCCACCACCTCGGCGATGTGATCGTTCAGCATTTGCGCCAGGACAAGGCCATCCTTCGCTTTCGCCCAATAAGAGAACATGACGGGAACCGTGGACAGGACCTGCACTGTCACGCCGCAACTATCGCAGTCCCGTAAGCGGGCGCGGGGATCATAGCTGTTGGGCTCGACCCGGCGAAAAAATTGGCCCGTGTCGCTGACCATGTCGGCGTGGGAGCAACCTGGATTTCTTCTTAACTGGATGAAACCCGTATATCCAAACATTTCGCTGAATTTGGGGATCTCGGGCGGAAGAATATGGGTATGAATATCAACTTTCAGCATCCCAGTTGCGTCCATTTTTATGCCCACATTTCTTACAAATTACATGCGCGCTGTTGTAATATCTCTCAAAAACTGCGTTGAACTGGGTTTCAATGTTTTTCAGAAAAAACTTCTCTTCGTAAAGAAGACCGTTGCATTTCTCGCAGTACCACTGCAAGGCATCGAGTTCCGTTTCGGAGGGATCGCCGGGAGGTGAACCGAGGCGCCGCCGGCGCTCGATCACAAGGCCGACGGTATGAGCGGGCCGTTGCGGTGAATGCGGGATCTTTGGCGGCAGCGAAAACACATCGCCAGCGCGAATGCGGATGTCGCGCATTCTTCCCTCGTCAATCACCTTCAGGATGATGTCGCCTTCGATCTGGTAGAAGAACTCCTCGCTCTGGTTGACGTGAAAATCAGTTCTCGCGTTCGGCCCGCCAACCGCCATGACAATGAATTCTCGGTCTTGCCACAAGACTTTATTGCCCACGGGCGGGCGCAACAGAGAGCGATTGTCCTCAATCCACTTCAGGAGATTGAAGGGTTCGGAAATCTGGGATTGAGACTCAAAAGTTCTTCTCTCCGGCATGGAATGGCCTCACTCGACCGTGGCTATACACTTCAACTCGATTGCAATGGTCGTTGGCATACAATTAACCTCCACTGTCGTTCGACACGGTGGATTGTCTTTGAAATAGTCCGCCCAAATTCTATTGTACGTTTCAAAATCGTCTTTCATGTTCGTCAAGAAAACGGTCACGTCGATAATCCGGTCCCAAGACGAGCCAGCTTCTTCGAGGATGTTTTTCACGTTTTTGAAAACATTGTGGCACTGGACTTCGATATCGTAAAAGAGAATTTGTCCATCAGGGGAAAGCTCGACCCCTGGAATATTTTTTGTCCCGCGCTCGCGCGGACCAACGCCTGATAAAAAGAGTAAAGCGCCGACGCGTTTGACATGTGGATACAAGCCCACTGGCTCGGGCGCCTTTTTTGACTCAAAGGATTGCCAGGTCGCGGCCTTCGGCTCCTCCGCAGCGTTCATTTATTCTTTCCGTAGCTTTCCGCCGTCCCACTTGAGCTTTCGCCGCTCATCAAGCATATATTTTTTAACTCGCTGAAAAACTTCAAGGCGTAGTCGCCGCCTTCACGCCCCAAGCCTAAGTCCTTGACGCCTCCGAAAGGCGTGCGCAGATCGCGCTCATTCCAGCAGTTGATCCACACGACCCCCGCTTCCAGTCGTCTGGATACCCGTTGCGCCCTGGAGACATCCCGGGTCCACAGCGAGGCTGCAAGGCCATAACGGGTGGAATTTGCCATGCGGATGACCTCGTCCTCGGTGGAAAAGGGTATCAAGGTCGCGACCGGGCCAAAAATTTCTTCCTGATTAACAATGGATTCGCTCGGCAGCCCCTCGATGAGCGTGGGCTCCATGAAATAGCCGTTCTTCAACGTGCCGCCGAGGTTGAGCTTCACTCCCCCGCAAAGAATCTGGCCGCCCTCTTTCTTTGCGATGTCGATATACGACATGACCTTTTCAAAATGCGGTTTCGAAACAAGGGCGCCGATATCTGTCGTTTCATCAAGCGGATCGCCCACTTTGAGCTTCTTTATTCTGCTCAAAAAGCCAGCCCGGAATTCCTCATAGATCGCCCTATGAACAAATATTCGCGATCCACACAGGCAAATCTGTCCCTGATTTGAAAAGGAAGAGCGCAAGGTTGTCGCCCATGCTCGCTCCAAATCCGAGTCATCGAAAATAATGTTCGGATTTTTGCCTCCCATCTCCAACGAAATTTTCTTGAAGCTCTTTGCGGTCGCCTCGGCGATCACACGGCCCGTCGCTGTGCTCCCGGTGAAAGACACGGCCTTGATTTGAGGATGGGTCACGAGCGGCGCCCCCACCCGCGCGCCTGCGCCATGCACGATATTGATCACTCCAGGAGGCAAGCCCGCCTCTTGAAGGATCTCCCCCAGAAGCATTGCTGTCATGGGCGTTACTTCAGACGGCTTCGCGACAACCGTATTACCCGCGGCCAAAGCTGGAGCAATTTTCCATGTCAGCAGCAGCAGCGGCAAGTTCCACGGGGAAATACAGGCCGCCACACCCAGCGGCGAGTAGTCGACCACATTTGAGATATCCGCATTGGTTTGGAAGACCTCGCCATGAAACTGCATGATCGCGTCGGCGAAGAATTCAAAGTTCATGGCGCTGCGTGGAACGTCCACCGTCCGCGCCAGTGAAAAAGGCTTACCATTATCAATGGCCTCGGCCTTCGCCAAGATATCGAGACGACTGCGAATCCCCTTTGCGATCAACCGCAGGTATTCAGCTTTCCTTGGCGCCGCGGTTTGAGACCACGAGGGAAACGCCTGCGCGGCGACCCCAACCGCCGCCTCGATGTCCGTGGCGTCCGAGTCGGGCGCCAAAGAATAGGCTACGCCAATGGAAGGATTAAAATTCTCCAAGTACTTGCCTTTGAGGGGAGGAACAAATTCGCCGCCAATAAAATTCTTTATTTCCATTGTTTCACGAGGGGGCGGCGAGAACACGGCGCTCTCACCTTGCCCCTCCTCCTTTGCCCAGCAAAACGGCCCGGACCGGACTTGCGTCGGCATTCATAATCTTGAGGGGAAGGGCGATCAGATAGTAAACTCCGGGTTCCACCTCATCCAACACGACGCCTTCAAGAATGGCCATATTGTGCTTCAGTATAGTTTGATGCGAGATAAGGTTTTCGTCATCGGCTAGATCAACAGAGGGTGTGTCCACTCCTACCAATGCCACTTGCTTTTCCGCCAAAAAATCGATGAGCTCAGGGGACAGAGCCATGAAATCCGAACTCCATCGATTGGGATCGGGGAAAGAACGGGTTTTAAAGAGCACGCGCGGCGCTTGAATAGCTGTCGATTGCAGATCCGCGACGGAAATTCTTTTCCGCGCGGCCCTGGCCACTTCAATAATCTGCGCCGGGCCCAGGTAAAGGGACAAGTCTCTCTCGGCAATAGAGGGACCCTGGCGGGAGTAATAACTCGGCGCATCCGCGTGAGCCCCAAGGTGCAGGGTTGTGGTCATGGAGGACAAGGTCAAGTTGTCGCCCTTTGCCATATCCAGCAAGACATGCCTGCGGAATTCGGCGTCACCCGGGAAAACAGCGATCTCGGGCGTTATGAAGGGCGAGATATCGTAAATTTGATAGTCCATGAAGTTCACACTACGCCATTAAATAGCAAATTTTGATAGTCCATGTGGTTCACAATACACCATTACTAAGCAAAGGAATGTGATGGAACAAAAAGATATTCTGAAGTGGGCAGATGTATTGAATGAAGCTCGTGTTCATGCGGCCCCCGTCGCACAACTCAGCAATCAAATCGAGGGATGGGGCCGCTCCGAGGCCTATGCCATTCAGGAGAAGGGGATCGAATTTCGCGTTGCCCGAGGCGAGCGGTTCGTCGGCTTTAAAATGGGACTGACTTCCGAGGCCAAGCGAAGGCAAATGAATTTGAACTCTCCGCTGTATGGCGTTCTGACTGATCAGATGGAGGTTCGAGGCCACTTTTCTCTTTCCGGCAGCATCCATCCCAAAATTGAACCCGAAGTGGCTTTTCTGATCGAAGAGGAATTGCCCGAAAACCCCAGTCGGGACCAGGTTCTCCAATCAGTAAGGGCGGTGTGCGCCTGCCTGGAAATCCTGGATTCCCGTTATCAGCACTTCAAATACTTCTCGATGGAGGATGTCATTGCCGATAACTCCTCTTCGTCGCATTTTGTCCTGGGCGGCTGGGTCCGGGATTTTCGCGATTTTGATTTGCGGACTTTGCCGATGCAAATGTTCGTCAACGACCGGCTCGGGCAAGAGGGAAACGCGAAAGACATCTCCGGCGATCCTGTGGTTTCGATCATTCAGCTTTGCCAACTTCTGGCCGAGCGCAAACGTTCCTTGCCCAAGAATTGCATTGTTCTGGCGGGAGCGGCCACCGCGGCCGTCGCGCTTGAGGCAGGGATGCGTATCCGGCTCGATATTCCCCATTTCCCCAGCGTACAGGTGGGCATCCGGCCATGAGTTTTTCCCAACAACAAGACAGCCTCAAAGCCGCCGAACAGCTTGATCATGAAGACATCTTGAGACCGTATCGCGGGGAGTTCGTATTCCCCAAAAGCAAAAGCGGGGAGGATCAACTTTACTTCGCCGGGCATTCGCTGGGGCTCATGCCAAGAAAAGCCAGGCAATACATCGAGGAGGAACTCTCCGATTGGGGCCAACTCGCTGTGGAAGGGCATTTTCAAGCCAGGCATCCTTGGCTGCCCTATCATGAAAACATCACGGCGAGCTTTGCCCGTCTCGTGGGCGCCAAAGACTGTGAAGTCGTGGCGATGAACACGCTCACGGTCAACTTGCATTTGCTGATGGTCAGCTTCTATCGGCCGACTGCGAAGCGATTTAAAATATTGATCGAGAACAATTGCTTTCCTTCGGATAAATACGCCGTCGACTCGCAAGCTCAATTCCATGGCTATGATCCGCGGGAGGCCGTGGTCGAACTCAAAGCCCGGCCGGGGCAGTTGACCATGGATCCCGAAGACATCGAGGAGCAAATTCGGGCTCTGGGCAGCTCGCTGGCTTTGGTTCTGCTTGGCAACTGCAACTATCTTTCTGGCCAGTGTTTCCCTTTCGAACCGGTGGTGCGCGCGGGCCATCAGGTCGGCGCCAAGGTGGGCTTTAACTTGGCTCATGGCGCCGGCAACTTGAAAATGGATCTGCACGCGTGGAGCGTAGATTTCGCGGTCTGGTGCTCCTACAAGTATCTGAATGCGGGTCCAGGTGGGATTGCTGGCGCGTTCATTCATGAAAATCATCTGGCGGACAAGCAGTTGCCTCGTTTTGAGGGCTGGTGGGGTCATGATAAAGCGACCCGCTTCCAAATGGGGCCTCAGTTTTCACCCTTGAACACCGCCGAAGCCTGGCAACTGAGCAATCCACCCATTTTTCAACTCGCCAGTCTGCGGGCTTCCATGGAGCTCTTTGATCGAGCCACCATGCCTGAACTGCGGAAGAAAGGCGATCGTTTGACCAGCTATCTCGAATGGTTGATTCGGCGGAAATGCGGGGACGCGCTCGCTGTGGTCACGCCAGCGGCTGGATCGCGCGGATCCATGCTGTGTGTGCGGTTGAAAAGCAAGCCAGGCCAACCCCCGGCGAACGCCAAGCCGCTGCTTGCCTTATTGAGTAAAAATAACGTCATCCTGGACTTTCGTGAACCCGATATTCTGCGCATGACCCCCGCTCCACTTTATAATTCTTATGTGGATGTCTACCAGTTGTCGGAAGCTTTCAAGGAAGCCTTGCAGTGAAAAAGATTGTCGTTGCGGGCGGGGGGTTGGTCGGCTCCTTGATCGCCATCATGATGAAAAAGCGGGGATATGAGGTGGCGTTACTGGAAAAACGCGCCGATATCCGCCAAGGGGACCAGCAAGCGAATGCGGACGGCCGGTCGATCAACCTGGTGGTGACCTCGCGCGGACTGAATGCGCTCGAAAAGGCGGGTCTGTTGCGAGATGTCTTGCCAATGACCGTGCCCGTGACCGGCCGAATGATCCACGGCAAAATCGGGGCGCCAGCCTATCAGCCCTATGGCCGCGACGCCTCCGAGTGCAATTATTCCGTGTCGCGCGGAGATCTGAATCGCTTCTTGCTGAACGCGTGCGAGCGGCGCGGCGTTCGCATCCTGTTTGAGGCCGCGGTCGATGCGTCGACCGATTTGCGCGAGAAGAAGGTCAAGTTCAGCCTGCCTGGGCAAGATCGCCGACTTGCGGCCTTGGACTACGATGTCTTGTTAGGGGCGGATGGAGCAGGGTCGGTTCTCAGGAAAAGCATAAAGGATGTCTTGGGCTCTTCCTATCACGATGAAACCGAGTTTCTTTCATCCGATTACAAAGAGCTTTTCATGCCTGCTTTGGCGGATGGCGGGTCTCCGCTGCAAAGAAACGTCCTTCACATCTGGCCGCGCGGAACGCACATGTTGATGGCCCTGCCCAATTCAGACGGCAGTTTCACAATGACGATTTACCTGCCGTCCCGTGGCGCCGGACTGAGTTTCGAGACTTTGAAAACCGAACAGCAGGTGCAGTCTTTTTTGCGGGACGAGTTTCCTGATGCCTATGATTTGATGACAGATGCCGTTCACGAATTCATCAGTCATCCGGAAGGCAAGTTGGGGACGGTGCGGTCGGCGCCGTGGATCTACCAGGAGTCCGTGGCCCTTCTCGGCGACGCCGCTCATGCCATCGTTCCTTTTTTTGGCCAAGGCATGAATCTTGGCTTTGAGGATTGCGTTTATCTGGACAAGTATTTGACCGAATTCCAGGATGACTGGGCGCCGGCGCTGATTGAATATGACCGGTCACAAAGGCCCAACGCCAACGCCATCGCCGACATGGCTCTCGAAAACTTTGTTGAAATGCGCGACAAGGTCGGCGACGCCCGATTTCTGCTCATGAAGAAGATCGAGGCGAGGATCGAAAATGAAATGCCTGACATTTATCGGTCGCGCTATGGAATGATCGCCTACACCCTTATTCCTTATGCATTGGCGAGAGAAGCGGGGCAAATTCAAGAGCGCCTTTTGCATCAACTGTGCGATGAGCTTGAACCCGAGAAAGATCTGAATATGGACATGGCCAAGCGGCTGGTGGAGCAGGAATTTGTGCCCTATCTCAGAACAAATAATATTTCGGTAGAAAGATACCAAATACCCCGATCGTTTGTTTAGCCGCGCTGAAACTGCAATGTTTCTTTGATGCCTTCCGGAAGCTGCGGCAACTGCGACCGCGGAATGATGAACGTTGAAAGGTTAAACAGGTCCACAAAAACACGATTCGTATCTGTCGCCTTCCGCAAATACTGATGACCTGAAGAGCCGCCTGTTCCGATCTTCGTCCCGAGCATCCGGTGCACGAGGAGGGAATGCCGAAAACGCCAATTGGTGAAGTTTTCATCGATCGTCGTAAGAGCATTCAAGACTTGAAAAGGGTAGGAAAGAACGGGTTCCTGGCGGTAGAGCATAATAAATAGCGCATTCAAAGTGGCTTTTTGCGATATACGGCGCAGTTTCAATTCTTGCGTCGCCTTGTATTTTTCCTCGTCAAAAAGACTTTGAAAGGTTTCTTCGATGGTCCGGTTGTTCACCAACTGAATTTCCTTCTCGTTTTCTGATAGTGAAGCGAGATTGTTTTCAATCGTCGTGCGATCCGACGTCAGCATTTCATGCACGGCTTTTTGGTACGCCCGCCAAAAGTTAAATTGTCCGCTGTTGGTAAAAGGCATGCGCTCCAGCCATCTCTCCAAAATTTCGATCAGCGAGGCTTCTTTCTCCACGGCCAGCAATTTTTGGCGATCCGTTTCCTTGAGTCTTCCCATAAAGTATTCGCGGTCAACGCCTTGGCGGGCGTCGGTGCGCAGGCCCATGCGAATCTCGATTTCCCGAAACTGAATGCTTTGAAAGCCGGAGGCGGGAATCAATAACTCGCGAAACTCCAAAAAGTCCATCGGAGTCATGGTCTCCAATATTTCAAGATGCTGCAGAAAGAGACCCTGAATTTTTATAATCCGTTCCAGCTTATGATTGATCGAGAACAGCTCGGATTCCGGAACAAAATCGCGGTCCCAGGCGAGAATGACCGCTCTCATTTCATGTAAAATGTGCTTGAACCAAAGCTCATAAGATTGATGGACAACAATAAAAAGCATTTCATCATGGCATTCGTCGCCATACTTTTTACTCAGCGGTTTTTGCGCGTCGAGAAAGGTGTCGAGATGAAGATAATCGCCGTAATCAACGGGGCCATGATTTTTATGCATTGCCAATCCTTTCAGTGAGTGCGCACGGGTGTGCAAGGGGCTCCAAGCCCCGCCCGTCAGCGACTCAATGGTTTTTAAGTTTCATGGAGTGGCTAAGGCTCCCTCTTTGCCATTTTTTGATAGGACTCCGAAATCCAGGCATGCCGCTAAGGTTTAGGCGGGCTGGGGACCAGAAGGAGATCGGGCTCAATCATTAAATATGGAGACCGCGGTGCTCGCATCTTCCTTGGCGTAGCGTGGGAGGGCGTGATCACGGGCTGGAGCGGGCGGCGGGAGTGGCCGGACGAGAGCAAGCAAGGCGGCATTGTGCGTTGGCCCGCAGGATCGATGGACAAGATCCTTTTGCCGTGAATGTCGTGTATTTTCTTCGGCCGCGATGCCCAAGAGGTTCGCGAGGCATGGCGCGTTCTCAAGCCCGGCGGGCTCATGGTGATTTACGCCGCCGACAAGTCGAGCATGACCCATTGGAAATTCGCCGGCCCCGATACGCCTGCGCTCTTTGGCGAAGAGGATTTGCGAAGCCTTCTCGTGCAAGCGGGTTTTGAAGCCGGCGATGTTTCGATGAGCGCCGCATCGCCCGGTTTGGACATCAAAGCGGTGCTTGCTACCGCCCGTAAGCAGGCCTCCATTATGAGCGTTTTGTAAACGCTTCCGTCATGCGCGACCCGCCGCCCGACCGGAGCAGGGGGGGGAACGCACTGTCAGTTTCCACCCTACGTTCGCAGGAAAACCTGACCCATTTGGCGCGGACGCTGACATGACTTCCCGCGGACAAGGCGCCCGAGCAACTCTATGATTCTCTTACAGCTTATCCGCAGAAAGTTCGCTTAAGAGCGTGTGGCGAAGCGGGCGCCAACCCGCTCGGGGGGGCGCCGGCGAAAAGGCCGAGGTCTGTTTAAGCTTCTTTTCCCCGCCGCCCGATGGTAAATTTGATGGGCCGCGGCGAGCGGCGTATTGAGTAATTTGTATTGGATCATGCGTGGTGATCGGGAACCACTACTCCATCTCTCCTGAAAGAATGGCGGCGGCCTTAGAGGGAATTGCTCCCGAAATCGCGATACTGGATGCGGCGGGGGTGATTGTCTACGTCAATGCGGCGTGGATGAGATTCGCGATCGAGAACGGCTCCATCGATCCCAAAGCGCATATCGGCCGCAACTACCTTGGTGTTTGCTTCGATGCGAGTTCGGGCGGCGACAGGCTCGCGCGCGAGGCCGCGGAAGGCGTCAAGGCTGTCTTCTCCGGAGCGCTTCCATGTTTTTCGCAAAAATACCCCTGCCACTCACGTGAGCAGGAACGCTGGTTTGTCATGACCGTCACGCGGGCGGGCGTGGGCAGCGATATCGTCATCTCCCACAGCGACGTCACTCAGCTCGTGCAAGCGGAACGCGGAAACGCGGAAGCGGAGCGGCGTTTGATGCTGGCTCACGAGCGCTTCGAAGCGAGCAGGGCTTAAGCGGAGAGCGAGGAGCGATTCGGAACGATCGTGGATTCGCCTCAGCTCCCCGCAAGCCAACCCTTCTCAACCGCATAGCCCACCAATTCTACGCGGCTGTGGAAGCCGAGCTTATCCATCGCGCGCGCCTTGTAAGTCTCGATGCTCTTGACGCTGATCTGTAAGATGCCTGCGATCGCCTTGTTGCTGTGGCCGACTGCTGTCAGCCGCAAGACCTCCACTTCTCGATCGCTGAGTTCGGCGCCTGACGCCACGCTTTCGCAGCCGTTATTCGGCGCCCTGTCGATGGCATGGGCGGCGATCGACGGATCGAGATAGACGCCGCCTGCGGCGACGGCATGAATCGCTCGACGCAGGTCATCGGCCACCGATCGCTTGAGCACGTAGCCGACGGCCCCGAGTTCAATCAGCTTGCGCAAGTAGACGCGATCTTCATGCACAGTCAGGATCACGACCTTGCAGTCGGATTGTTCGGCGCTAAGTTGGCGCGTGACTTCGACGCCGCTGAGCCCCGGCATGGACAGGTCCAACACCATGATGGAGGGTTTCAGCTCGCTGGCCATTTGCAGGGCGGCTGAGCCGTCATTCGCTTCGCCGACGATTTCTATCCTTGGATCGCCATTGAGAAGCGAGCGAAGGCCCGCCAGAACCACGGGATGATCGTCAGCGATTAAAACGCGAAGCCGGGCGACGGCAGGCTCGGTCACAGCGGCGCCCGGATGAAAAGAGTACAGCCCGTGCCCGGAGAGGATTCGATCTCCAGCGTGCCGGAGACAAGCGACAGGCGTTCGCGGATGCCAAGGAGGCCGAGGTGTTTGGAGGGCGAGCGGTCGGGCGTGGGCTCGGCAGGGGAGAATCCCCGTCCATTGTCCTCCACAATCATGCTCACCTCCTTTTCTCTCGCCTCGAGGAGCACTGCGACCCGGCTCGCGTTTGCATGCCGCGCGATATTGGTGATCGCCTCCTGCAGCACCCGGTAGAGCGTCGTCTCCACCGTAAGGTTCAGCCGTCGGTCGTCAAGGGCCAGCCGCAGATCGAACGGCAGTTTCAGCCGCTCACTCCATGTTTCGACAAGATGTCGAATGGCGGCCTCCAAACCGAGATCGTCCAGCGCGGTGGGGCGGATCTCGCAGGCTAGCCGGTTCACCTCGGCGCCGACGCCATTTGCGAGGCCTTTGAGAGCCTTAAGCCGCTCCATGAACAGAGCGCTGTCAGGCAAAGCGTCGTCCAGCTCGTCAAGGCCAAGCTTCAGGAGCGTCAGCGTTTGCCCCAGGCTATCATGGAGTTCGCGCGCAATTCTTTGGCGCTCCGCCTCCCGAGCTTCCACCGCCGAGCGCAGCGCCCGCGAAAGCTCCGTCTCGGCTAAAACGCGGCGCTGAGCCTCTTCCTTGAGGTCGGCCGCAGCGGCTTGCCAAAGTTCGAGCCGTCGGTCGAGTTCGGCGGTCAGAGCGGCCTGCCTGGCGCCCGCTTCCTCGCGCTCGCGGGCGACCTGATCGATGCGACGCAAGATCACTTCCATCAAGGAGAGGCGCAGCGTTTTTGCCGCTTCAACGTCTATGCTGCGCCATGGTCGGGAATGCAGTCTCACCAACTCTCGACACGCGGAAAAGCTCTTGCGCGGGGAGAGACGTTGGCTTTTGTTCGCGGTTTCGACGGCTTTGTTGGGGGCGCCGGCCAAGGCGACCGTGCGAATCGCCTCCGGTCGAAACCAAAGGATGTAATCTCGCGGGGTTTTCGAGACCGAGAGCGCGATCAGGCCGCTCGCAACGTCAGCGAATAGTGCGGAAGGGGGGTAGAGGCGCGGCAACTTGTCCGTGTGAAAGACGCCTTCGCCTCCTGTCTCGTTCAGCCAGGCGACAAGGCTCGCCACCTGTTCAGGCTTGGGCGTCTTGCCGAGCCCGATAAACTGATTGTCCAGCCACAATGCCACGCCTTCCGCGGGGATATAATCAAGCAGGCTCGACTTATAACGGGTCAGCCCTTCGGCCAGATCGGGCTCGCCGCTCATGCGCGTGACGAGTTCCTCGTGAATGCGCTTGCTTTTGAGTTGAGCCTCGAATTGTTCGGCGCTCACCCTCGTCTCAAGCTTCGCGGACGCCGTTTGCGCGAAAAGTTCGCACGCCATCCGCAGGCGGTGCGATAGAAAACGCGGCGTCCTGTGATGACAGGCGATCAACCCCCAGAGCTTACCGCCCACGATGATCGAAAGCGACATCGAGGCTATGACGCCTATGTTTGAGAGATGCTCCAGATGCATCGGAGAGACGCCGCGGAGGCCGAGGTCGAGCGGCGCGCCGGCGCCGGGATCGTCCGCAGGCAGAATCGCCGCCGGCGTGTAGCGGGCGTTCGGGATCAGGCGAATCCCGTTATTGAGATAAAGGTCGCGGGCCTGCCGGGGAATGTCGGAGGGAGGGTAGTGGAGGCCGAGAAAAGACTCTACCCCGTTTCCGAGCAATTCTGCGTCGACAACGCCGCCGCCATCCGGCAGGAAGCGGTAGAGCATGACGCGGTCGAAGCCAGACACGCGGCGCATCTCATCGACGAGACCCTGGCGGAAAGCTTGTGTGGCGTTGGCCTGGTCCACGCGCGCGAGCATGGTCTGCACGAGCGTGAACGCATCGTCGGGTTCGCTTTCGTTCGTGGGCTCGAACTCCAGCATCAGGAGGTCGCCGCTCCGATAGACGAAAGCATCCACGCTTGCCCAATCCTGCTTGCTTGGAATCGTGAAGGCGTGGAGCGGGCGCATGATCAGGCTCTCAGCGTTCAGCATCCGATTGAGGAGCCTTATGCGGTCCGGCGGAAACAGGGATCCACAATTCTCCCCGATCAGATCGAAAGGCTCCGCGTCGAAAATCCTGATAGTATCGCCGCCGGCTTGAACGATTCTTAACGACTTCGGATCGAAGGCGATCAAAGCGCCATGCGGGGGCGCCGACACGGGGACGTGGATGGGTTCGCGGCCGCAACTGCTGTCATCGACGCCGAAGGAGCCGCCTTCGTTCGTCGGGCTATTGCCTGATCTTGGAGCGCGGACGTCGCTCATAGCGCGTTTGCCTCGCATCTCAAACGCGTCCTGATTTCAAAGACGAAGCGTTCTTGCGTTAAAAGCATATTATCGCCCCGTCGAAAGGATCAACTCCTCCTCCACCATCAGGGGAACTCCCGGACAGTAGTGCCTTTTATGGTGCAGGTCACGGTTACTCACTGACGCACGCGACCCCGTGCCGCCCTTATGGAGTAAGGCATAGCCGCACAAGTTGCGAATAAACCCTTACAGAAGGTCTAGGGCATACCCCTACAATTCTCCAAGGTTTTGCCGTTGTTGTGATAAGTAAATGCCACTACAGACTACAGGGAAACCATGATTGTGTCGCCTTGACACAGAGAATACTATGTCAATACGAATTGACACATGTAGGAGTATGCCTATGCTGACACTGCTAGACGCGCCGGGGACGCTTTCGGCCCGTTAGCAGAGCCCAACGTGCGGGTGCAGCACGAGCAAATCCTTTGAGGAGGTACTATGGCAGATCCAAATAAGGTCTATCCTACGGGCCTAACGTTGGCGGAAGCTGAAGAACTGCATGCTTATGTAATTAACGGAACACGGACTTTCGGCGCCGCCGCGGTTGTCGCGCATGTGCTCGCCTTCGTCCTCACCCCTTGGCTGCATTAAACAGGAGAATTATCCATGGCCGAAACTGATGGACAACACGGAATCTGGCTGGTTGTACCCCCCCAGACCGGCTTGATGTGGCTTCTTGGCAGCGTCGCTCTCATCGCGGTGCTTGTGCATGCATTGCTCGTGGGCCACACGAAGTGGTTCCCCGCCTACTGGGAAGGCGGCAAGGGCAAGGTCGCGATCGAACACGTCATTCCGAGCGCATAACAATTCGTCCCATATTGTAACGTCACCATAAGGGGAGATGGGGCTCCATCTCCTTGGGCGACTGTAGCAGAACACCTACGTGCAGGTTAAGCACGGAACCCTTTAGGAGGTACGATTATGGCGGATCCAAATAAAGTTTATCCGACCGGTTTGACCTTGGCTGAAGCCGAGGAACTTCATGGTCACGTGATCAACGGCACGCGCGTTTTCGGCGCGGTTGCGGTTGTCGCACACGTTCTCGCCTATGTATACAGCCCCTGGCTCCACTAGCTACTAAGGAGAAAGACTAATGGCCGATATAGATGGACAAGCCGCGATCTGGCTGTATGTGAAACCCTCGCTCGGACTTCCGCATTTCCTCGGCGCCGTCGCCGGAATCGCGGCGCTCGTGCATTTGGGCCTCATCGGGCACACGACTTGGTTCAACAAGTACTGGGAAGGCGGCAAGGCTAAGGTTTCGATCAGCCACGTTCTGCCGGGCAACAACGCGTAACTGCGGGCCTAAAGTTCGTGCCTTGGAGATACGCTCCAAGGCAAACTTTCCCGCGTGCAGCCGCCTCTCGGGCGCGGTATGTGCGCGGGATTTTTGGCTTCGGCGGCTCGTTAAAGGATCTCTTGGGCTGGCTCCCGTTTGCGATATTTCTAACTTTTTTTATTTTTTTGGTGTGCTCGCGTTTCCAGTATCGAGCGCTCACGTGATAGATAAGCAAACGCCTTTACTTTGAGCGTGTTTATCATCAGTACAAAATAATCGCTAGACTATTCGTTTAGCTTGATAAGCTATCTTAAAAAGAGATTTTCTACATTAGAAGCCCGTAGCGTATTGTTATTTAGCGATTTGTCGCGTGCATAATCCCGACAAAGGCAAGGGTTTTTCCCGATTGTGTCGGAGTGACACATGATATAACCTTAGAATATATTTGACAGATAGGGGGTTGATTATATTCTGGACTTGCTTACGCACTAGAGCCGCGTGTTGAGGCGTAAGCGCCTCGCCTGCGGGGCGGCACGAAGACTTACGAAATCCTTCGAGGAGCGAAGATTATGGCAGACCCAAAGAAAGTATATCCGAGCGGCCTTTCGATTGCAGAAGCAGAGGAGTTGCATAGCCACGTTATCAATGGCACGCGGGCTTTTGGCGCGATCGCAGTACTCGCGCACTTTCTCGCTTACGCCCTCACGCCCTGGCTTCACTAAAGCGTCTTAGAGAGGAGAACCCCTCATGGCCGAAACTGATGGACAACACGGAATCTGGTTGGTTGTACCTCCCCAGACCGGGTTGATGTGGCTTCTTGGCAGCGTCGCTCTCATCGCGGTGCTTGTGCATGCATTCCTCGTGGGCCACACGAAGTGGTTCCCAGCCTATTGGGAAGGCGGAAAAGGGAAAGCTGTCGTCACGCAAGTTGCGCCGGCTGCGCCCCAAGTTAAGTAGCAATCGCCTTTGCGCCGGAAGACCTCCCGGCAGCTTAAAACTACTGCACGTGGTCGCTCAGCCATCGCCTGCGTGCTCGCCGCCCGATCTCCTAGCGGGCCTTTATCTGCGCGCAGACGATCAGCCACGTCTGCGCGCAGTTTTTTTTTTGCCTTATCGGCGTTGGCAGCCAAACAGGTCGGGCGCAACTTTACTATTTGACGTTTCGCGTTTTCGAGAAGCGGTTCTTCGTCTCGCTTGTTCGCCGTTGCGGCGCCCGGCGGTAAGTGCTGACGCATTCGCTGCAGACCCTGACAGGACTTCCTGCGGCTTAGGACATGCGCACAACAACCGCTACGGTTTTCCGGCTCGCGGTTTTATTGCATCGTTCCATCCGGGATGGAGCGCGTGGCGGGACTTTTGAGGGCGTCCGGCAAAAAATGAAGCTTCATCTCTCCATCCATGCGGCCGGTCGAGCCGCGAAGCGCTTCTTCAAGATTTCATAGACTCTTGGCGCTTTATTAACCCTGGCCCACCGAGGCCTGTTAACCAAGCGTGCGCGTCGCATTGTTTATCTTTTTTCCCTTTTTACTTCAATGCCTTAGCCGGACGACTCTCTGGCGGGGAGGCTTTCGGCGCCTCCAGGCCAGGCAAGCGAACGCTGAGGCCGACCGCCCACCAATGCCATAGTCTCATAAAAACCATTTAATATCATAGGCGTATTGAGATTCTGCTTCCCGAAGGCGAGCCCCCTGTTTTACCAAACAAAACCAATTTCAGCCCTTATTTAACCCTGACAGGGAGCGGATAGAGGGTATCCAACACGTCTCAGTCACAACGCAGCGGTGTCGATGAAGGCAAACCGAGTCGCCTATTTTTGCGTCTGTCCCAAGGCCAAGAAGCTATTTATCGATTCGAGAGCAGTTCGCAGACTTTGGGGCGCCAGATTGCCTGGGGCTGTGCCAGTTCGGCTGCCGGAGATCCCGGCCCATTCGCCGCAAACTCGCACGGGATTTCCGGCAGATAAGGCGCACTGGCGGCTTCTTGATTCTTACCCGAGGCAAGTTCCCTTGAGAGCGTTTGTCGAAGTGGGCGCCAACTCGGAACAAGGCGTTCGAACGAGGGTGAAGGTCAGCGTCGCTCGAAAAGGCGTTCAAGGTCCGCCCGCAACAACTCCACAAAGGTGGGGCGGCCATGGTTGCACTGCGCCGCGTTTGGCGTCGCCTCCATCTCACGCAAAAGGGCGTTCATCTCATCGATGCGCATCGACCGGCCCGCGCGCACGCTGCCGTGGCAGGCCATGGTTGCGCAGATCGCGTGAAGCCTCGCTTCGACGGCGCCGCTCGCGCTCTGTTTCAGCTCATGGGCGAGATCGCGGACAAGGGCTTGCAAGTCGCAATGGCCGAGAAGAGAGGGCGTCTCGCGCACAATGACAGCTCCGGGACCGAAGCTCTCCAGCACAAGGCCGCTGTCGGCGAGTTTGTCGCAATAGTCCAGGACAAGCCCGGCATCCTCCTCGGCCATCTCGACAATCTCGGGGATGAGAAGAAGCTGCCGGGCGATGCGGCCTCCGGCGAGAGCGGCTTTCAGCTTCTCGTAGACGATGCGCTCGTGTGCGGCGTGCTGGTCGACGAGGATGACGCCATCGGCGGTTTCAGAGAGGATGTATGTCTTGTGCAACTGCGCGCGGGCAGCGCCAAGCCTCTCGTCCGCCTGCTCTTCGGCAACGTCTCCGGTCGGGGCGAGGGGCGGAGCCGGGTCCTCTGCAAAGCCGCTGGCGCCGCCGCCGCCGTTGTAAGGCCGCCATGGCGTGCGAAGAGGGGCGCGGTATTGCTGTCCGGCCGTTTGTTCTGGCCTGTCTGGCGCGGAACTGTCCCCGAACGGCTTCGGGGCGATCGATGCGCCGATGCGCAGCGTCTGGCTCAGCGCCGAAACCACAAGGCTGCGAATGAGGCTCGACTCGCGGAAACGCACTTCTGCCTTGGCCGGATGCACGTTGACGTCCAGGTCCTCGGCCGGAACGGTGAGAAACAGGGCGACCAGGGGATAGCGCCCGCGCGGAACGAGATCCTGGTAAGCGCCGCGGATCGCCGACAACAAAAGCCGGTCCTTCACCGGCCTGCCGTTTACGAAGAGATATTGCAGCGAGGCGTCCGGCCGGTTGAGCGTGGGCCGCCCCGCGAAGCCCGACAGGGAAACGCCCTCCCGTTCCAGCGAGACCGCCTCCGAGCCTTCCGCGAAATCGCGCCCCATGATCCGGGACAGGCGATGGCGGACGGCGTTTTCGTCACGCGGGTCCGCGCGCGCAAGCGCAAGCGAGGCGCGCTCGCCGACCGTCAGGGAGAAGCCGATATTTGGGCAGGCGAGCGCCAGACGTTTCACCACATCCGTAATCGCGGCGTTCTCGGAGCGCTCCGACTTCATGAATTTGAGGCGCGCGGGCGTGGCCGCAAAAAGATCGCGGACCTCGACGCAGGTTCCGGGCCGGGCGGCTGCGGGCCGGATCGCTGATGTCCTGCCGCTTTCGACGGCGATCTCGAAGCCGCGGGAAAGGCCGGCCGGCCGCGTCACGATACGCAACCCCGCCACAGAGCCCAGCGACGGCAGCGCTTCTCCCCGAAAGCCGAGGGTTCGGATGTCCTGCAAGTTGCCGGCGGGCAGCTTGGATGTGGCGTGCCGCTCGATGCACAGGCTCAAATCGGCCTCATCCATCCCGAAGCCATCATCGGTCACGCGCAAGAGCGACGTGCCGCCGTCCTGCGCTATCACTTCGATCGATGTCGCGCCCGCGTCGATGGCATTTTCAACAAGCTCCTTGACCGCGCTCGCCGGCCGCTCGATCACCTCGCCAGCCGCGATTCGGTTGATTTCGACCTGGGTGAGCTGGCGGATCGGCATGTCTTATCCTGCCAAATATGAGCGCAAATCCTTCCTGAGCTTATGGTGATGACCCTGGCGGCTCTGAGGCAAGGCCTCTCCTTGTCTGTTTCAACAAGGATTTCACGCTATGCCCAAAGACAAAAAGAAAGCCGCGGCATGCGGCTTTTTCCAAAATCGTTTTTTGTGAAGAGTTTTAAAGCCCGGCTTCCTTGATGCCCTCCGGCTCGCCGACAACCGTCACGATCAGGTTCTTGGGCTCCAGGAGCCGTTTGGCGACGCGCTTGATGTCGCCGACGGTCACAGCTTCGATTTCGCCATTCCGGCGATCAATATAGTCGATGCCGAGATCGTCGAGCTGAAGGGCCAGAAGCTGGGCCGCGATTTTCGAACTCGTGTCAAATCTCAGCGCAAATGAACCGATGAGATAATCCTTCGCCGTGCGAAGCTCATCCTCGGTCAAGCCTTCCTTGGCGGCGCGGTCCAACTCCGCCTTGATCAGATCCAGCGATTGCCCGACGCTCTTATTTTCTGTGGCGACGCCGCCGGCAAAAACGCCCACATGATCGAGCGGATAAAGAAAGGTATAGACCGAATAGGCAAGCCCGCGCTTCTCACGAACCTCCTGCATGAGCTTCGATGAAAAGCCGCCGCCGCCCACCACGTAATTGAGGATGTAGGCGGGGATGAAATCCGGGTCCTTTCGTTTCAGTCCCTGAAAGCCGAACTGCACCACGGACTGCGGATTAGGCATGGTCACGATGTGCTGCTTGGCCGTCTCCGGCCAGACGAAATCCTGCAGCGGCTTCCTGTCCGACTTGGCTGGAAGATCGCCGAACACGGTGTCCAGAAGCTCGCCAAGCTTTGCAGCGTCGATGTCGCCGACAGCGGCCACCTTGAGATTATCGCGGGCGAAGATGCGCTTTGCGTAGGCGCGCAAGTCATCGGGCGTGATGGCCGTCACGCTCTCGATGTCGCCATTCGTCGGCCTTGCGTAGGGATGCGAGCCGAAGGCGAGCTTATGCCATTCGAGCGACGCGACCTTGTCGGGATCCTTTTCTTCGACGCGCAAAGTGGCTAGGAGCTGTTCGCGAATGCGCTCGACATCGTCGTTTGCGAAATGCGGAGATGTCAGCGCCATTCGAAGCAGCTTGAACAACTCGTCGCGGTTCTGCGTGAGCGTTTGGAATGACCCAGTCACGTGATCATAGGACGCGCTGATGGTCATCTTGGCGGCGAGGTCTTCCAGCCGTGTCTGAAAGGCCTCGGAATTGAGATCGCCCGCGCCTTCGTCCAGCATCCCCGCCACGAAAGTCGCCACCCCAGGCTTGCCCTCGGGATCCTGGACTGTTCCGCCGGAAAAACCGAATTGGAGGCTGAGGATCGGCCGACTGTGATCCTCGACCAGCCAAGCCTCAATTCCCTTTTTGCTTACGACTTTTTGAATCTGCATGGCGCCTGCTGGAAGTGCGGTCCAAAGAAGCAGCGACAAGACCGCCGCTGGAGCCATCATTGACTGAAACAGCCGGCTCCCCCTAATCTTTCTTATCATGTTGGTTCATCCGGTCCTTAATGGAAGGTCCCAGTTTCGGAAACCGGGCGTGTGTCGACTTTTGCGAGCTGCGATGGCAGGGGAATGAGATAGCCCGTCACCGACCGCTTGCTGTCCAGATATTTCGCCGCCGCGGCCTGGACATCCTCGCGGGTGACGGCTTTCAGCCGCTCCGGCCGCGCCTCGACGTCCTCGACCGTGCGTCCGGTCGCAAGGTTCCAGCCATAGGTGTGGGCGAGACTCTGCTGGCTGTCGGATGCATAAATCAGATTGGCGATTTCGGTTGTTTTCGCCCGCTCCAGTTCCTCCTCTGTGACGCCGTTACGGATCACCTCGTCGACGACCTTGTCAAGGGAAGCCTCGATGTCCTCGAGCTTGGCGCCGCCCGCAGCGACGGCGTAGAACCCGAAACGGCCTGTATCGAGCGCAAGCCCGCCATACCAGGCGCTTGCGCTGGACGCCTTCTTCTCGTCGCGGACAAGGGTGTTGTACAGGCGGCTCGTGTTGCTGCTGCCCACGATCCGCGCCAGAAGCTGAAGCGACTCCGCTTCCCGATTCTTGGCGGTGTGGAAGCTCGGGACCAGATAGTAGCGCTCGAAGGTCGCTTTGCCGACGCGGCCGTCCCTAAGGATCACGCGGCGTTCCGTCAGGGGCTCGGGCTCGACCGGGCGGGCTCTTGGCTGGCCGACTTCGGGGTTGGCGGGGATTTTGCCGTAGGTGTCTTTCGCCAGCGCGACGACCTGATCCGGATCGATGTCCCCGGTCACGACAAGAATCGCGTTGTTCGGCGCGTAAAATTTCTTGTAGTGGCGCAGCGCGTCTTCGCGGGAAAGGTCGCGGATTTCAGTGTCCCAGCCGATGACCGGCGTGTGATAGGGATGCGCGATATAAAGGGCAGCCATCATCTGTTCCTGGAGGAGCGAAGACGGATCGTTGTCGACGCGGCTGCGGCGTTCCTCGCGGATGACCTTGCGCTCGGTAAGGACTTCCTTCTCATCGAGCTTGAGGTTTGCCATGCGGTCTGATTCCATGCTCATGACCTGCGGAAGCTTGTCCTTCGCGACCCTTTGGAAATAGGCGGTGATGTCTTGCGCGGTAAATGCGTTGTCCTGGCCGCCGAGGCGCGCCACGATCTTTGAAAACTCGCCGGACGGGACCTTGTCCGTGCCTTTGAACATCAGATGTTCGAGGAAGTGCGCGATGCCCGACTTGCCCGAAGGCTCATCCGCTCCCCCGACCTTGTACCATACCATGTGCGTCACTACCGGAGCGCGCCGGTCTGGCACGACCACGATCTCAAGTCCGTTTTCGAGCTTGCCGTGGAAGGCGAGCTTTGAAGGCGTGAGCGTTTGAGCAGTGGCTGCCGGAGATAAGGCTAGCGTCATGAGGAGCGCACCAACGAGTTTGATTTTCACGAGTTCGAGCCGTCCCGAACCAACTCGAATCGGGGCGACTTCCTAACAATTGGTGTTGCATCGGCGATTTGACCATCCTGGTGAAGTGCAGCTGGAGATATAGGGAGCCGAAGCTCTGCCGCCACAATTGTTACGGCGATTTCATCGAGCCTATCTGACTGCGTCAGAAAAAGAGCTGAACGCAGAAAGCGTTGTTTTTATGCTCTTTTACGGAATCTTTTTTCTTCAGGGTCGAAGTCGGCATCAAATGTCGTTGAGCCAGGTCACGATCGGCGGACGGGCGGACAGCACGTCGATGATCTCGTCCATACCCGCGATGTGATAATGGTGACCATCCCTGTCGATCGCGTCCTTGGCCTGCGAATAGAACCATTTCGCATAGCGGGAATTGCGCACGATGAAGATGGGCCACGGGTAAATATCATTCTCGCTATAAATTTGACGCAAGAGGTAGGCTTCCTGGGCACCCCTGTAGCAGAGGGGGGCGTCGAAGAGAATCCGAAGCGCCCTCATCTTGGGTTCTTTCGACTTGAGAATAAGCCGGAAGCCTTCCCGATCGTCGTACATGCCGTCGATATACATTTTCGGCGCTAAACCGTCGATCGGTTCCCACCGTTCAAATCGCTCTTCCTCTGCCATGTCAGGAGATCGCCCTACGCACTGCAACCATATCCGCTGAACCTATGCCTCAACCATAAGAGAGATTATAGGCCGCGTGAAGAATTCCTGCAAAGACGATCATCGCTCAAGCGCTTTGCAGAAAAATGTCGGCTTGATTCGACATTGAGCGGGGTTTCCGGGTCTCTCGATCGAGCTTGATTTGAACTGACTTTTTTTTCCAGAGGAAAATATAATTGATCGTATAATGGAGATGTGCAAAGCAAAGTCGGAGATTCGCCGCGGCGCGTGCGGTATTCCGGACCATTAACAATGCCCGATCATCGCACATCGATTTTCAAGCGCTTCGAAGTTTTGAAGACTCTTGCCGACGACGCGCTCGACGACTTGGTCGCGGCCTCGTCCTGGATATCGGTGCCCCCGGGCAAGCAGATCGTGCTCGCAAACGAGCCGTCGAGTGATGTGTATTTTGTTGTCAAAGGCAAAGTGAAGGTGCTTCTCTACTCCGCGCAGCATGGCAAGCCGGTGCTCTTCGCCACGCTTGGAGCTTTCGAAATGTTTGGCGAGGTGGCCGCCATCGACGGCATGCCGCGCTCGGCGACCGTCGAGGCGGAGGGAGATTGCATTCTCGCAATCCTGCCCAGGGAGCAGTTCCTTCGGTTCATAAATGCCTATCCGGCTTTTGCGTTCGCCGTGATGAAGCAATTGACGGCTCAGGTCCGGCGGTTGTCCGACCGGGTCTTTGAATTCAGCACGCTTGGCGTTCAGGCGCGCGTTTATGCCGAGCTGTTGCGCTTGGCCGTTCTCGCCGGGGAAGAGAACGGACAGGTGCTGCTCGCCCCAGCGCCGCTGCTTCTCGATCTTGCCGCGCGGGTCAGCACGCATCGGGAAGCCGTATCGAGGGTCATCAGTCGACTTCAGGAGGATGGGATTCTTGAGGCGAGAAGGGGTGAATATCCGCGTGCTGGATGTTAACAGCTTGCGGGGGCTGCTGACCGAGGTGAAGGGAGAATAAAATTTTTTGAAATATGCGTGAGTTTTGCCAACATGTCCGCCCCCTTCCGCCCATATTGTCCGACGCTTCGTGTTGTTGCGCCTTTCCCGGGAAGAAGTGGGCATGGGAAATGGTCTTTTCGCGGCTTTGTGCGCCGCGCTTGATCAATTCGACGCCGGATTTGTTGCGGTCTTCCCCGACGGCAAGATCCTGCACGCCAATCGAATAGCTCATGAGATGATGAGCGACGGCTGGCCAATCCAGGCGTGCGACGGTGCCTTGCAGGCTTCAAGCAAGAAAGCGACAGTTCTTCTTTTGAAGGGTTTGCAGCACGTGACGGAAAATAGCGACGGCTCTCTTTCCGAGGACATTTGCCTGGACATCTGTCTTGCAGACGCCGCCTCGTCCAGGGGGGTGGCGGTCGCCACTATCAAGCGGCTCGCCGGCGCAAAGCTCGACCCGCCCCCCGTGGGGCTCTTCGTGACCAATATCAGGCGCCGCGGCGATTGCGCTTTATCGGCCATTGCGGATTGCTTCGGATTGACGCCGGCCGAAACGAGAACCCTGCATCATTTTGTCGAAGGCGGCACGGTCGCCGAAGCCGCCCGCGCGCTTGCCGTCTCGGAAAACACCGTCAAGACCCACCTCCAGAACATGTTCGCCAAGACGCGATCGTCGCGACAGACGCAGCTCATCAAACTTGTGCGCGATCTCACGCCGCCGTTACAGTTCGCCACGGCTAACTTCGGGGAAAAAGACGCGACCCGTTTTTTCCCCCGGCCCTGCAGAAGCACGGCCCCGCGGTGAGATGCTCCTTTTCCGGCGCGCGCACTCTGTGTCGCGCATTCGCCTTGGCGACTTTCCCGATCGCGCTTATGCCAGCATCGTGAAAGCACGGAGTCAGTTATGCCGATCCTGGCGCGCAACATTGAGGGCAAGGTCATTGGGCGTCTATAGCTGTGCGCGGCGAAAGCGGATAAATCCCTGGAACAGACGGTGCGCGAAATTATAACCGAAGCCGCAAAGCCGGACCCTTGGCCGAGATGGACCGCATCCGGGAGGTGATACAGTCTCGTCACGGCGGCGATATCGCTTTCGATGCGACCGCCGCCATTCGCGAGACCGGGGGAATAGCGCTCTCCCTCAATCATCCCATTTACGACTGCTTCTTACCTCGCCCTCGCGTAATAGGGGCAAAACTCCGTGCGCGGGCGTTGGGCGGGACTCACAGCGGACTCATTTGTTGATTCCCTGGGGGCATGGCCGAATCGCCCCGCGACATTTCCGGGCTTGGCCTCGAAGAGCTGAAGGCGCTGCTGACGCAGGCTCTGGAGGGGAACGCCCGGCTGAAGGCGGAGAACGCCGCGCTGCGCGAGGAGATCGCGCGGCTCAAGGGCTTGAAGGGACGCCCGAAGCTCAAGCCTAGCGGCATGGAGCAGGCGGCGGAGACAGCCGGCGCGAAAGCCGGCAGGCGCAAGGGGCGTCGCGGCGCCCGGCGGGGCGCCATCAACGAGACCCGCATCCTGAAGCCGGACAGCCTGCCGGACGGCGCGCGCTTCAAGGGCTACGAGGACTTCATCGTCCAGGACATCGTCATCATGCCGTGGACGGTCCGCTACCGGCGCGAGCGCTGGCTGCTTGCCTCGGGCGAGACTGTGCTCGCCGCGCTGCCCAAAGGCGTCGCCGGCCATTTCGGGGCGAACCTCAAGCGCTTCGTCTTGAGCCAATACCATCAAGGGCAGGTCACGATCCCGCGCCTGACTGCGCAGCTGGCCGGTTTGGGCGTCGAGATTTCCAAGCGGCAGATCGTGCGGATTTTGACCAGCAAGCAAGGCGCCTTCGTCAAAGAAAGCCTGGAAGTGCTGCGTGCAGGGCTTTCTTCGGCGTCCTGGCTTACCGTTGACGATACGGGCGCTCGCCATAAGGCCCGGAACGGCTTTTGCACGCATATTGGCAATGACGGCTTCGCGTTCTTCGCAACCACCGGCTTGAAGAGCCGGCTGAATTTCCTTGAACTGCTGAGAGCCGGGAAGGACGAATACGTCATCAACGACGCCGCCCTCGCTTACATGCGCGAGCACAAGCTGCCCTTGGCGACCATCGCCCATTTCGGGAACGCGGAGCAGCGCTTTGCCGACCGCAAAGCCTTCATGGCCCATCTGCAAACACTCGGCCTCATGGACCTTAAGGTCCAGCCCGATCCCGTCCAGATCGCAACCGAAGCTGCGCTATGGGGCTCGATTGTGGAACAGGGGCTCCTGGACGGCGTCGTCATCGTCTCCGACGGCGCCGGCCAGTTCAAGATCGCCGAGCACGCGCTCTGCTGGGTCCATGCGGAGCGCCTCATCCACAAGCTCGATACGTTCTGCGCCGCCCACGTCCAGGCGAAGGAGCGCATCCGCGCCCGCATCTGGCGGCTTTACAAGGACCTCAAGGCGTACCGCCAGGCGCCAACTCGGCGCCGCGCCCGCCAGCTTGAGCGCCGCTTTGACGCCATCTTCTCCACCGAGACGGGCTTCGCTGCGCTCGACCGGCTGTTGGCGCGGCTTCGCGCACAGAAAACCGAACCGCTGATGGTCCTGAAGCGCCCCGAGATCCCGCTTCACACGAACGGTTCGGAAAACGACATCCGCTGCCAAGTCACTCGGCGAAAGATTTCCGCCGGAACGCGTTCGGATGAAGGCCGCGACGCGCGTGACGCCTTCCTTGGCCTCACGAAAACCTGCGCCAAGCTGGCCATCAGCTTCTGGGATTATCTCGGCGACCGCCTCGGCGCGCCCGAAGCGCCAGTCGTCGCAAGCCTCGCCGACCTCGTCCGCCAACTTGCAGCGGCCTGAAGGCCCGGAGTTTTGCCCCTGTTACGCCCTCGCGCGTGGCTCGTTACCGCGCCTCTTACGGCGCCGAGAGAAACCCCCGGCGTCGAAGTTCAGCTTGTGGGCGGCTGACTTCCTCGTCTTTTGTCGGGCAGGCCGCCAAAGATTTCTTACAGCGGGATGTTGCCGTGTTTCTTCCACGGCATGTCCAGCTGTTTGTTGCGCAGCATGTTCAGCGCGCGCGCCACGCGGTAGCGCGTGTTCCACGGCATGATCACTTCGTCGATATAGCCGCGCTCCGCGGCGATGAAGGGGTTCTCGAACCGGTTCTGATATTCCTTGATGCGCGCGGCGATCTTATCCTTGTCTCCGAGTTCGGAGCGATAGAGGATTTCGACGGCGCCTTTCGAGCCCATCACCGCAATCTCGGCGCTTGGCCAGGCGTAATTGACGTCGCCCCTGATGTGCTTGGAGCTCATCACGTCATAGGCGCCGCCATAGGCTTTGCGGACGATCACCGTCACCTTCGGCACGGTCGCCTCGGCGAACGCGAAGAGAAGTTTGGCGCCGTGCTTGATGAGGCCGCCATATTCCTGAGCGGTGCCGGGGAGGAAGCCTGGCACATCCACGAAGGTGACAATCGGAAGATTGAAGCAGTCGCAAAAGCGCACGAAACGCGCCGCCTTGCGGCTGGCGTCGCTGTCGAGCACGCCCGCAAGCACCATCGGCTGGTTGGCGACGATGCCGACGGGATAGCCGCCGAATCGTGCGAAGCCCGTTACGATATTTCTGGCGAAGGCCTCCTGAATCTCAAAGAAATCGCCTTCGTCGACGATCTTCGTAATCAGCTCCTTCATGTCGTAGGGCTTGTGCGGGTCGTTCGGGATCAGCGTGTCGAGCGACATTTCTTGCCGCTGGATGTCGTCCCTGGTCGGCAGATGAGGCACATTCTCGCGGTTGTTCTGCGGCAGGAAATCCATGAGCCGCCGCATCTGGAGCAGGCATTCCACGTCGTTGTCGTAGGCCCGGTCGGCGATGGAGGAACGTGACGTGTGAACCGAGGCGCCGCCCAGCTCCTCGGCGGTCACTTCTTCGTTCGTGACCGTCTTCACCACATCCGGGCCGGTCACGAACATGTAGGAGGTGTCGCGCACCATGAAGATGAAGTCGGTCATCGCGGGCGAATAGACGTCGCCGCCCGCGCACGGCCCCATGATGACGGAAATCTGCGGAATCACGCCGCTCGAAAGCACATTGCGCTGGAACACTTCGCCATAGCCGCCGAGCGCCGCCACGCCTTCCTGGATGCGCGCGCCGCCTGCGTCGAAAAGTCCGATGATCGGCGCCCGGTTTCGCAGCGCCATGTCCTGGATCTTGGTCATCTTCATCGCGTGCGCCTCGGAAAGCGAGCCGCCGAACAGCGTGAAGTCTTTCGCGAAGATATAGATGATGCGGCCGTTAATCGTGCCCCACCCCGTGACCACGCCATCGCCCGGAAACTTCGTCTCGCCCATGCCGAAATCGGTGCAGCGGTGCTCGACGAAGGTGTCGTATTCCTCGAAGGAGCCGTCATCGACGAGAAGCGCGATGCGCTCGCGCGCGGTGAGCTTGCCGCGCTTGTGCTGGGCGTCGATGCGTTTGGGTCCACCGCCCTGGCGGGCGACTTGGCGGCGGCGGTCGAGTTCGGCGATGATTTCTTTCATGGTGCTTCCGGCGCAAGGGCGAACGTGAAAACCATGTGACAGTATCGGTTATGCCGCAACGCGGCAATTTCGCAATTGGAATGGCACGCTCCCGGTTGTGCGCAGCCAAATCTTTTGTTAGACAAATCGCGTCGCCCGATTATGTTACAGGCGTTGCGGTCGTGGCGGAACGGTAGACGCGCTAGCTTGAGGTGCTAGTAGGGCAACCTGTGGAAGTTCGAGTCTTCTCGACCGCACCATTTCCAGTCTCAAAACCGACCGAGGCTAGGGTGCCAGCGAGTTCCTGGGCCTCGCAGCTTTTCATGGAAAAAGGGCTGCGATGCAGCCCGATAATTACTCGTTCTCGCAATTGATCATCCACGGGATGCCGAAGCGGTCGGTCACCATCCCGAAGCGCGCCGCCCAGAAGGTCTTCTGCAACGCCATCCCCACGTCCCCGCCCTCGGCGAACGCGTTGAAGATGCGCTCCGCGTCGGCGATGTTGGCGGGGCTTACCGAAACCGAGAAGCCTTTCGGCGCCGAATAATGCTGCGGCGATGCGTCCGCCCCCATCAGCGGCTCGCCGCCCACCTCAAGGGTGACGTGCATGATCTTGTGGCGCCATTCCGGCGGAACATGGTCGGCCGCGGGCGAACCCTCATAGGTCATCATGGCCTTGATCTTGCCGCCGAGAAGCTGCTCGTAAAATTTGAAGGCTTCTTCGCAGCGGCCGTCGAAGAACAGGTATGGATTGATTTGCATGGCGCTCTCCCTGGCGGATGTTAGTAAAGCGGCTACACCGGTTTCGCCTGCTTGTTCCAGCCGCGATAAGCGCTGAAGCGCTGCGCCGGGCGGCGAGCGGGGCCGCGAAGCCTTACCCGGTATCGCTCCAGGCCGAGGTCGGCGTGTTTTACGATCTCGTGTCTGCAGGGCGCCGCTCCACGGCTCGCGCCGCCACGGGATGCTGCGGCGTAACGCCGGCGGCGGGCGGTCCTCCTGCATTGGGTCGGGAGCGGAAGAGCAGGTTTCTTCGCGATCTGGTGCGTGGCGCGTCGGCTAACGGATCCCAGTGCCGTCTTCTCGAAAAAGGGCCAACCTTTCGACGGCATCGACGTAAGAAGGCGCCGCCGCGCCACGCTTTAGAAAGTGTAAAGCATCTTTCCTCATAAATAGCGGACGGTCGTTTTTCACGGGCGGCGGATGGTAAGACGTAAGGCGCGCCAAGGCAAAGGGGCTCGACTAGGACAACCAGGAGTAGTGGCGCGGAAACGGCAAGCATGTGCCGGCCTTGTTCGCGACAAAGTTTTTGTGTCTCCACGAGGCGTAGCGTTTGGAAGAGTTGATGTCAGTACCAATGTGGGAGCTGGGCTCGGCTCCGAGAGTTCAATCAAGAGCACGAGCTTTCCTGGGGTGCGTGTTAACGCTGTTGCTCGGGATCTATGCGGGTGGGATCGCAGGAAACGAGACCTCGTTCGCCAAAATTCGGCCTGGGCAGGTCCAGAACGTGTCCATTCATTACAAGACCGCGCGCGTGGTCGACGTCGTGCCGTTAGATGCCGTCTGGCCCGAAGCGAGACAGGCCAAACGCAACATGACCGTTCAGCCGCGCATCATAAGATTAAATGCGGGCGGCGCGGCACCGGCGCAACTCGTGAGCGCGGCGGTTGCGGACGACGTCAAGCCACAGAAGCTTGCCGTCGCGCCTCGTTTTGCGAAAGCGGACGATGAAGCCGGGAGAGCGTCGCAGTCCGTTGCGGCTTTGCAACGAGAGGCTGGCATTGCTATCTACGATATTGAAAGAGGTATGGTTTATTTGCCGAACGGCGAGACGCTCGAAGCCCATTCCGGAATTGGGCTGATGCGAGACAACCCCGCTTTCGTGGATCGGCGCAACAGGGGGCCGACGCCGCCTCATATCTATGATCTGACGTTGCGAGAGAGACCCTTCCTCGGTGTGGAGGCGATCCGCCTGACGCCCGTCGAAGGTGACGCCGCAATCTTTGGGCGGGTCGGTTTGCTGGCGCACACCTATATGCTCGGAAGACGGGGCGACTCGAACGGGTGCGTCGTGTTCAAGGAATACCGGCGGTTTCTAGCCGCATTCAAGAAAGGGCAGATCAAACGGATGGTGGTTGTGCCACGGCTGAAAGAGGCGCCGGCTTTGATTTTGACAGCCTTGCATCAGGCGAATGGCTGACCCCTGCCGCTTTGGCGAAACTCGTTTGATCAAAAGGCCAGCTATAGCGTGTGCGACGAACATCTCTGCCTCGAAAGCAAATTTACCTTTTATTGAGCCGCCCGCATTCCACCGCGGCCCAATCTAAAATGACTGCGAGCGCACCTCCTGGACTGATTCCGCTCTCAAGCGCCATCTCATAGGAGGAAATCAAAGAACTTTCTAGCTTTTCGAGCGACACTCGATCTGCGATAACGCAACCTGATGTCTGGACATTTGTCTGTGGACGGTCAATCGGCATTGGTGTTGTTGAAGTTGACATAGGGTGTTTGCGAGGCGGCCCATTGCTCGTCGATCTCGACCAAGATGGCGGAGACCAAGCGGAGGAGAGAAGCCTCGTTTGGGAAGACGCGTATTTTTCTGGTCCTGCGTTTTAGCTCCTGTTGGATCGAGCGCTCGATGGGGTTGGACGTTCGCATGCGCCGCCGCTGGTCTCTCGGCAGTTTGAAGACGGCGAAGCCTTCGGGGACGTTATTTTCGAGCCATTCCGCGAGCTTGGAGGCGGGGCTTCGGTATTTGGCCACGAGGCGCTTAAGCTCCTCCTGAGCGCTTCCTAGATTTGGAGCGTCCCAGACGGCGCGCAGTTCCTCGCCGATGACCTTGCGGATAGTCTGATTGGGGGCGTGGTGGATGGCGTTCTGGGCGAGGTGGAACTGGCAACGCCGCCAGCGTGCGCCGGGCAGCACGGCCTGGCGAGCCGCCTTGAGGCCGGGGTGGTCGTCCGAGGTAATGAATTCGACGCCTTGCAGGCCGCGCGCCACGAGGTTTTCAAGGAAGGCTCGCCAGTGCGCTTCGGCCTCGGAGAAGGCGACGTAGACGCCCAGGATACGGCGCTTGCCAGAGGGTTCGATGCCGATGGCGGTGAGCACGGCGCAATCGTCCGCGACGCCCTGTTCGCGGGTCTTCTCATAGCGCGCATCGAGAAAGAGATAGCGGAAGCGGCCGAGAGGACGGCTCCGCCAGGCTTCGAGTTCTTCGTCGAGCATGGCCGCGGCCCGGCTGACCTGGGTCGAGGACAGGCCCTCGATGCCGAACTCGGCTAACACCTTTTCGACGGCTCGCGTCGAGACGCCCTTCACATACATTTCGGCGGCGGCGAGCATCACCGCGCGGCAGGAGCGGCGCCCGCGTTCGAGGCTTTGCGGGAAGAACGGTTCGGGGACGCCCGCCGTCTTGGGCGCATCCAGGGTCAGCGTGCCCGCCGCCGTATCGACCTTCTTGGGCTTTACGCCGTTGGCGTAGCCGCGCCGGCCGGAACTGCGCTCATAATGGCTCGCGCCGAGGTATTGCTCACGTTCGAGCCGCATGGCGAGGTTCATGAGCGTGGTCATGACCTGCGCCATGGCTTGTGGACCTTCCGCCGTAAGCTGTTCCAGGACTGCGGCCATCGTCGTATCTTTGCTGGTCACCGGTGGTTCCTTCTTGGCGGTTGGAACACCGATGCGCGATTCGCTTCAGTTCCCCACGCGTGGGGAACTGAAGCGTCCACATCCTCCTCGCCCTGACGGCATCGGAGGAAAATTTCCAGACATCAAGTTACACGGACCACCATTGATGCTGTAGGCGTGTAATCGCTCTGATTTTAGAAAGTTAAAACCCCTTGGATATATTCAATTTTAATCCACTCTCATCGTCTTTCTAAATATTATTAGTGTTAATTTGATCATTTAGAGTATCTTAGTCTTGTAGTAAAAAAAGTTAGCGTAATTAGTCATGCCTATTTTGTCCACGAAATGGACGGAGTTTGCGGAGATACGTTAGTCTCTTACCAACAAACACTTGTCATTTTCTGCACGGAATTGTTCAAGCGAGTGCAGGGATGATGGCGTATTCGGTGATGCGGGAGGCGGCGGCGATGACGGCTCTTCCGGCGCGGGTGAGGTAGTAGCGGTAGGTTTGTCCGGCGCGTTTGATGAGGCCGAGATGGCGCAAGCGGCGGATGTGGCGTGAGAGCGCGGAAGGCGAGATGTTGTCCAGGAGCGGGGCGAGATCGGCGCGGCGGACGCCGGCGATGGTGAACTTGGGGTTCTGCAACGCGCCAAGCAGGGTGCGCTCCGTTGGATTGAAGAAATCGACGCCCTTGACCGTTTTGCCCTCAACCTTTCGCGGGCGCGTAACCCGGTCCAGCAGCTTGACGCCGGCGGAAAAGTCATCAAGCGCCGAAAGATGGGCGAGGTAACGCCGGTTGCAGGCGAAGAGGATGCCGGTCAAGCCTCCAAGGCTGTAGACGGTCTTCTTCATGGGAGCAAAGCCCGTGCTTGACGGGCCTTTGCGGTGTTCTACCTTCCGGTGGTGCTTGAAAGACGAGACATCGTTCGTTGTTGTCTCGATACGCAAAACGATGCCGAGTTTATCGTACATCTTGATGGAAGACTTGCCGAACCGGTGTTTGATGCAGGCTCCCTCGATGCGGGTGGAGAATTGGCTGCCGATTTCTTGCGCGAGTTTGGGGTCGATTTTCCGGCCAAGGAATGTGGCGATGGTCTCAGCCTTCACGGTCAGCACGGAATGCCGCGCCAGTTGTTCGTAGAGCGGCGCCAGCGCAGCCTTGGAGCGGAACACAAGATCGGTGGAATATTCCACCTGCATCAGGCTCCAGCGATAGGATTGTTTGAAGACGTCGAGCACCGGGCAGCATAACGCCGCGTACCGGTCGAGGATGCGGCGCAGCAGGCCGGGCGAGAAGCTATCGGCCAATTCCTGGGCGCGACGCCAATCGCCGATGCGCAGGAAGGCATTGTCCCCGGCGGTGAAGCCGATGCCTTCGGCGGTTAGCTTGCGGCGCCAGCCAGTTGTGGCCGTTGCAATAGATTTGCAGCCGGAAGGGCGCCCAGGTTGGAACCCGGACGTAGATCAGGCCCAGTTCCGCGTCGATGAAATAGAAATAGTAATGCAGGCATTTGCCGGCATCCGGGCGCAGGAAGGTCTTGTGCGTTTTCTTGTCATGCCAGGGTTCGTAGGCGCCGCACGCCTCCATGGCGGAGATGACATGCGCCAGGCCTGGATGATCGCCGCGCCGGGCGATCGCCTTGGCGACGATGTCCTCCTTGCGGATGGAGCTCTTGGAAATGTGCTCGATGCTCACGCCCGCCGCTTCCGCAACCTTTGCCGCGTTCTCCCGGACCTTGTCGCGCAGCGTCGCCGCAAACTGCGGATAATCGAAAATGCGGATGGCATTCGCGTAAAGAAACGATGTCATCCCCTTGGCGTAGCAGGCCCCAGGCAGCGTGCCGGTGATGACGATGCGGTCGTAACAAGAAAGAACCCCTACAATCCGCCCGTCGTAGCGTTCAACAAGCCCCTCCGGCATTGTCCCCTCGCCAATTGGCCGCGCCCGCCGCTATATTAGCGCAACCTTTTTGGTTCCGGCTTGTCCGGCTTAGGATCATATCGGCGTCTTGGCGGGTTCAAGGTCGAACCCTTCGGTCACGATCCATCCGTTGCCGATCCTCGCTGCCACAGCTTGTGCGATCAGTGGCTCTTAGGATCAACCTTGGCAAGAACGTCCAAATAGCCAGCCGCCGGCGCCAGCGGTCGGCCTCGCTCATGGAGCGCCTCATTGATCTCAACGACGCGATCGCGCATCCAGGCGTGCTCTGCACAGAGATCAGGCGCGGTCCGAGCATCCCATGTGGGATCGTTTACGGCCTATGCGCGGCCGGCGAACCCCACGGGTCGGGTGCAGGGCTATTGCATATAAGCAAAGAGATCGAACAAGAACTCTTTTTTCCAAGCAGCAAGTTTCATTTTTCTGGCGGGGGAGCGTTTATCGGGATGAGTACTGAGCATATCCAGCGCCATCCTACGGATGAATGACAGATTTTGCGGTGCATGGTTTTTGCGGGTTCGCGCATCGTCTTCATGAAAGACTACATCGAGCTCCCAATGCAGATTGTTCTCTACGCTCCAATGCGTCCTGACGATATCCAGCACCCGACGCACCGGCATACGCTTAGAAAGGGCGACATAATGAACGGCGGTTTCGCTCTTGCCGCTGGTCTTTTTCCGCTCGCTTTCGATTCGCGCCAGCATGGTCAAGCCCGGAAGGCGCGGAGCGTCTTTGGGCGCCGGGATCACGGTGGTGCGGCGGCGTTCAATGCGATCATGCCCCTTTTCGCTGCTTTCGTAAGAAGCTCCCTTGCCCGCTCTATCCGCTTTTTCGAAAGCTTCGGCGGCGCAAGCGTAAAGCGGCCCGTTATTGCCCTTGAGCTTGAGCGCATAATGCGCCCCCGCCGCCAGCACCGCTTCCGCCATCGCCGGGTGGCAATGCAAGGCGTCGGCGGTAACGATGCAGCCCTTCAAGTCCAGGTTTTTCAGCACTTCGAGCGTTGCCTTGACCTCGTTGCCGTCGCCGCTGGCCTTCGCGGCAAGCGACAAGCGGGTCTCCGCATCCCAGACGCTGATCATCAAAGGCGGCATGAAAGCCTTGCAGCGCTCGTAACCGCGGCGCATCCGCTTGCCGTCGATGGCCACCACGCCTTTGGCGGCGGGAAGCCCCAGCCCTTCGCGCAGCGCTTTGGCGAAACGCGTCAAAACACGAGCCATTTCTTCTGGGTCCAGCAGGCGGAACAGCCGGGAAAAACAATCGTGGCTCGGCGCCCCATGCGGAAGTTTTGCTATCTTGGAAAGTTCTTCCACATGGGCGGCGGCGAAATCAGCGATGTCCACGCAGGTCTTTGCTCCGCAAAGCGTCGCAATCAACGCAATGAAAAGTAGGGACGCACATGGATGACGGGCGTTAATATCGCGCGGATCGCGAACTTCGTAGAAAATGGCAAGCAATGCCTGCATGGAAGCCCTCCAGATTAGGAAGACTTCTTAAGAATCCTGTTCGCAAAGCCGCGCAACAGCCTTGTCAATACTTATATGCGATTCCCCTGGGGTCGGGTGAACGGGTCGGCGAACAAGTAACTCTTGCCGGCCAAGTCTTCGCCATACTCAATCAGGAGCCGACGCAGATACGGCGCGGCCATAACGAAGATGGGGCGGCTCCATCACAAAGCGCGCGGTCGATTTGTCTTGGGCGGTGGGCGCCTGCGTCGATCCCCCAATGGGCGAGCATCTCGACCGCACGCGCGGCCGGCCGCTCCCCAACCTCCATTCCGGCAGACAACGCGGGCGCCCCGACGATATCGCGGAACAAGTAGGCTGCCATCATCGACCGGCTGCAATTCGCATGGCAGACGAACAACGGGATCATGCTCCTCCATCTCCATCAGAGCGCACTTCGTGCATGTGACGCCAGGCAAGACGGCGGCGAAAACGCGGTGACGCTCACGCGTTTTTCGCCCGTCGTCTCGGCATGGACAAACAGGCGCCTCTCAAAGTCCACTCGCACTTCTCTTCGAATATAAGCTTCTCTTTGGGTGCGCCTAAGCTTTCAAACAAGAATTGAGGTTCAAGCCGATAAGGAAATCTCTCAGTTCCGGAAACTCCTCGGTCTGCATGGCGTCTCGCGTAAAGTGTCCGCGATCGCTGAAACGCAGCACGACAATCCCGTGCAAAGTCGCTTCAAGCAGCGCCGTCGTTTCGAGTATTTCTCCGCCGTCATCGGAGGAAATGAAGAGGCCGACGCCGCGCGTGCGTGCGACAAAGGCGTCGTCGACGCGCAGTCCATCGAACATCGCCCGCGCTCGCGTGTACGTGGGATCGATCCACGACGCCACAAGCGCAACCGCGCCCACCTCAATCGGATGGTCGCTGAGCCATCGGACCAGGAATCCCGCGCCGCAACTGTGACCGATAAGCATGGTGTCGGCATCGAGTGGAAGCCGTTCGAACACTGCAGACCACTTTTCGTAGTCTGGCTCATAGGGATGCGGCAATTCGGGCGTCTGCGCCAGAATGTCGTGGAGGATGAGTTGCCGTTGCAGCCACGGCAGCCAATGCGCATTGGATGGAGATGGGCTGTTCGGATCCAGATACTCTTCTTTCGAAGGCTTTCCGTGGAGAATAATCGCGGTTTTCATGCCGCCCATTGTAACACATGCGGGAACGCAGCTTAAGATGAAGCCACATTCCTTGGTATGCTCCTTCTCCGCCGTTTGAACATCTGGTTTTTGACGAGCGCATACGGAAGAGGAAGACGAGAGTACAAATTTATGTCCGCATCCCGGGGCATCTATCCAAAAAAACCACGCGCTGTGCACATTTTACAACGACTGTGACTATATTACTATTCTCAGAACAAAAACGATGATGATAGAGAAACGGTTACCGTTTACAAATACAAGATACACGGTGTCAGCAACAATGGGCGCATCTATCCGTTTCTTGGTTTTTGCGCCCCGGGAATGGTCTGGAGCTAGACTATGGAAAGCAGTTCATTTGATTTAACGTCGTTAACCGCGGATATCGTGTCGGCCTATGTTGCACATAACGCGCTTACCGGAGACAAGGTGTCCGAACTCATCGGTTCGGTCTATGACGCATTAAATCGAGCCTCTCAAAATCTCGTCGAAGAACCGCAGGTTGAATTGAAGCCGGCCGTGGCGATCAAGAAGTCGGTGACGCCGGAGTACATCATTTGTCTTGAAGACGGCAAGAAGTTCAAATCGCTGAAGCGGCACTTGAAGAGCCATTACGATCTGTCTCCCGAAGAGTATCGCGAGAAGTGGGGGCTGCCGCGCGATTATCCGATGGTCGCTCCGAACTACGCCGCCGCGCGTTCCGATCTGGCGAGGAACATGGGACTGGGGCGGCGGAGCGCGGCGGCGGCGGCCGTTCAACCAGCGGCGCCTGTGAAATTCGAGCCTGCAGAGAAATTGAAGGGACGCAGCAAGCAAACCAGGAAAGCGCGCAACGGGTCAGGCATGCTTTAAGCGGAAAGGAAATGCGGGGTTCAGCCGTGACGACTGGCCCGGTCGGCTTCGTTCAGAGTGTGAACGGCGTCCCACGCCAGCCGGGAAGAAATCGCGACCGGTTCGAACAAAGTCGCCCCCCCCGCACTATCCCTCTCCCGATGGGAGAGGGAACGCCTTTGCAGCATCCGCGCAGGAACTCCTTTATCCTAGGGCCTGTGGACATTCACCGCAAGGCAATCATAGAACTAGCTAGGTAGATCATGGACTGGTAGCTGCAATCGGTCTTGTCGTATCGGGTTGCGATGCGGCGAAACTCCTTGAGTTTACAGAAGAAATTCTCCACCAAATGGCGCCACGCATACATCGCGAAATCGCAAGGGATTGCATCTGTCCGGCTGGACTTGGGCGGTATGACAGCGGTGGCGTCTCTTCGATCCAACTCAGCCCTCAGCCAATCGACGTCGATGGCTTTGTCGCCAAGGAAGGCATCGAATTCCGCGCCTTCCATCAGGGGCTCGACGCCAACGGTGTCATGACGCTGACCGGGCAGAAGAACAAAGCGCGACAGGTTGCCAAGCGCATCCACAAGCGCCACGATTTTCGTGGTCAAACCGCCTCGCGAGCGGCCGATCGCCTGATTTTGAGTCCCCCTTTTGCGCCGGCGCCATGCTGATGAACCCGGACGATTGTGCCGTCGACGATGGCGTATTCGAAATCGGGGTCGCCGGACAGCGCATTGAAAATGTTCTCGAATATGCCATTCTTGGACCAGCGGCGGAAACGCCGGAACACGGTGTTCCAGAGGCCGAAGTCATCCGGCAGGTCACGCCAAGGCGTTCCGGCCCGCGCAATCCATAAAACCGCTTCGACGAAGAGGCGGTTATTGGCGGCAGCCCGTCCAGGATCGCCGCTCTTGCCTCGCAAAAGCGGCGCAATCCTCTCGTACTGGGCATCGCTTAACAACATCCGAACCAAGGCTGACCTCCATTTTTCAGCCTTAAATCACTGTTCGCACAAAAAGTAAATCCTTACTCAGTTAAATGTCCACAGGCCCTAGTCCGCTTCCAAGAGCGTGGGCACCCAACTGAGAGTCTGATCTGAGATTTTGGTGTAGGCGCTCAGCAAGGACAGCCGGTTGCCCCCCAATCAGAGACATGCCCCCCAGGATTTCAGGAATTGGCCCGTTTGCGCGCGTTCAAATCGCAACTGCTCGACAGGCTGCCAACATTGAAGCGCGTTGGGTAAGCCCGCAAGCGTCCTCAGGCCGCGCCGTGCGCACCATCGTGGCCGCGCGCCCAAGCTTCAGCGCAGGAAATCGCCACAAGCCGTGTTTAAGCAGGCGATCCCCCGAGGCCGCACGCCGCGGCGTCGCTCCAAGGCTTCGCCGTCATGGGGATGTCAAGCAAACACAAGATGGAGAATTCCGTGGACCGAAACGATTACACGTCAGGGGCGAAGTCGCTGCACTGGCTGATCGCGCTCTTGATTTTCGTTCTTTTCCCTTTGGGCTGGGTTATGGGCGATTTTACCGGCGCCCAGAAGATGCAAGCCTATAATTTTCATAAGTCGCTGGGCGTTATCGTGCTGGCGTTGATGGCGCTGCGCATCGTATGGCGCGGTCTTCATCCCGCGCCAGGGCTGCCGTCCACGATGCCGCCGCTGGAACAGAACGCCGCCAAGCTTGGCCATCTCGCGCTTTATGCGCTGCTTCTCGCGATGCCATTGACCGGCTGGGCGATGATCTCGACCTCGAACAAGCCATCGCTCTTCTTCGGATATGCGGACATTCCGCTCATCCCCTGGCTCGCCGCGCTCGCTGCCGACGACAAGAAACGCTACCATGAGATCTTTGAAGGCGCTCACGGCCTCTTGGCGAACGGGCTGCTGTTCCTCATTGGGGCGCATGTCGCGGCGGCGCTTCGCCACGCAGTTCTCCTCAAGGATGGCGTGTTCTCCCGCATGATGCCCCGCATCGGCCGGGAAGCAGAGCCGTCATCCGCCGCACTTGCCGTTAAACGCTAACGGTTCGAGCAACTTCGTATCCCCTCACCCCGTCCCTCTCCCGCGCAATCTCGCCTTGGCGAAATTGCCGCTATGGGGTGTCCGCATCCGCGAGCGGATGCGGTTGGGAGAGCATCTGTGTTTGAAGTCAAGCATATTTCTCATATTTCTCGGTCCATTTCCTGTTTTCGCGGAGGAGGGCGCTTGCGAGGATGACGAGCTTTCGCATGACGGCGGTCAAAGCGAGCTTTGCCTGTTTGCCTCTGGCGCGCAGCCTGGCGTAGAAGGCCTTGAGATCGGGGTTGCAGCGGGCGGCGGAGACGGCCGCCATGTATAACGCGGTCCTGACATGGGGGCGGCCGCCCTGGATGCGGCGCAAGCCATTGCTGTCGCCGGAATCAGCGTTGAGGGGCGCCACGCCTACAAGAGAGGCGGCTTTTGCGGCGGGAAGCGGCCCAAGCTCGGGCAGGCAGGCTACCAGCGTCGCGGCGACGACAGGCCCACAGCCCTTGATCGACAGAAGAATTTCGTAGCGGTTTTTCAGGACGGGATCGGCCTCGATAAGCGCCGAGGCGGCCGCATCCAGGTCTGCCGCCGCGCGCTCGCAAGCGCGGTAAGCTGGCGTTTGAGAAGCCGCTGCAGAACCTTGCTTTCAGCGGCGCCGTGGCGGTTCTTGAGCGCCGTTTCATCGGCCTTGGCGGCTTGTCTGGCCAAAATGATTTCCTGAAGCTCCGCGGCCTTCTTGGCCGGAACGGCGGTGGCTGACGGGCTGAGGCAAGCGCCATAGAGCGCCAAAATCCGCGCATCGATCTTATCGGTCTTGGCGAACTGCCCGATCGCCTTGGCGAATTTGCGCGGGCGGGACGGGTTGACCGCGGTGACGACATAACCCGCCTGGCTGAGCATGCGGTGTGCGAGCCGGTGGAGCTTGCCCGTCGCCTCCATGACGGCGAACGCCGCCTTGGCGCCGGCGAGTAGGCCCCGCGGGAAGTCCTGCCCCACATGCTGCGAGCGCCGACAGGACTTCCCGCGGATAAGGCGTACTAGCAACTGTATGATTCTCGTACAGCTTATCCGAGGCAAGTTCGCTTGAGAGCGTGCGGCGATGGGAGTGCGAACTTGCCTCGGGCTGTACGAGTTCCTTGCACAACCCCCGGATGCCCTCTTTGCTATTGGGAACGCGAAAACTCTGGCCGGTTGGATGCAGATAAACGTCGAGCCACGCTTTACAGACGTCAATGCCCGCGTAAACTGCGTTGTTGGCTCGTACGGATGTCATCTTGCCTTGCATACGGGACTTGCTCCCCAGTCATCTGTTCAGACCCCGAGCCGGGGCGGACGGACCAAGCTCTCCCGCAAGCCAGAAGCTTATGGGACTGACGGTCCCGCCCGCCCGCCGCAAGAAGGATGGCCATCCTTCTTGCGGCACCCGCATCACTGCGTAATTCGGGCCCGCAGCCAACATGCAAGGGACAGGATGAGGGGGAATGCGTCGTTTTCAGCGCGGATCAAGCCTTCAACAGAGCTAGCGCAGGTTCGAGCATCGCCGGATCGCCGCAAGCGATGCATCGCCCGGCGGCGGTCGCAGGGCCGCCGTCCCAGCTACGGACCACCCCGCCCGCCTTCTCGATGATCGGGATGAGCGGCACGATGTCGAAAAGCTTGAGCCGCGCTTCGGCCACGATGTCGATCTGCCCCAAGGCCAACATGGCGTAGGAATAGCAATCGCCGCCGAAGCGCCGCATGCGGACGGCCTTGGCGAGCCGGTTGAAGCGAACCTCGTCCTCGCCCTCGAACATGTCGGGCGTGGTTGCTGTTAGGATCGCGTCGCTAAGCCCCGCGCACGCCCGCGTCTCGCAGCGCTGCAAGCCGTTCGGCCCGCGATACCAAGCGGCGCGTTCGTCGTTCCACAACCGCTCGCCGATGAAGGGCTGGTCCATCAGGCCGAGCACAGGCTCGCCGTGGCGCTGCAAGCCGATGAGCGTGCCCCAAAGCGGGGTGCCGATGATGAAAGCGCGGGTGCCGTCGATGGGATCGAGCGTCCAGACATAGTCGGCGCCCGCATTCTCGGAGCCGTACTCCTCGCCGACGACGCCATGATCGGGGAAATCACGCGCCAGGATGTCGCGCATGACCTCCTCGGCGCCTTTGTCCGCCGCCGTCACGGGATCGAACCCGCCGCCGCCCTTGTCGTCGGCTTTGGCGTTTTTCCGGAAATAGGACAGCGTCACCACGCTCGCCGCATTGGCGAGTTTATGCGCCGTTTCCAGCAACAATCCCAACGATTTGCCCGCCACGTCTTCCCCTCTGTTCGAAGGCAGTTCAAACTCGTCTAAATAATTTATCGAAAATTGCTCGCATCGCAGGCGCGCAAACTCTTTTATTACTCGCAGGAACGAATTGTCGCTCCTTAGTACAATTGACCGATGTGCGCCTTGTCTTTTGTGCAGTGCGGTGCGATATTACTGCGATGCGATGCGCTCACGCGTATCGCTGCCCTCCTTGGGCGTTTCCTCCCTAGACTTGGGGCTGTTCAATCATTTTGAATGGCCCTCTTTTTTTGCCTTGTCTGCTCGCGCTATTCCGCGGCCATCTTGCAGCCGCCGGTCCAGTGAGGCAATTCCTGGACGAGCATGCCGATCAGGCGCTCCATATCCCATTGCAGGCCGGAAAAAGCGGCCGACTTCTCGAATGTCTCCTCGTTCATATAAAGGCTGCGGTCAACCTCAATCTGAAGGGCGTGCATGCCTTGCTGCGGCTTGCCGTAGTGTTCGGTGATGTAGCCGCCGGCATAAGGCTTGTTCAGAGCGACGCGATAGCCAAAACTGCGTAAAAGCGTCTGGACGAGTTTTGTGATCTCGGGAGCGCAGGATGTGCCGAAGCGGTCGCCGAGAACGAAATCCGGCCAGCCGCCACGGTCCGCCTGCTGCGACGGCATCGAATGACAATCGAGCAGAAACGCCGCGCCGAACGTCGCGCGCGTCGATTGCATGAGGGCGTGAAGCGCGGCGTGATACGGCTTATAGAGCCGCTCGATGCGCACGAACGCCGTCTCAAGCGTCAAGGGGCCGTGGTAGATCTCTTCCTTCTCGTTGACGATGCGCGCGATGGTGCCTAGCCCGCCGATCGCTCTCAGCGACTGGCTGTTAACGAAGTCCGGCAGACGGCCGTTGAACAGAACGGGATCGAGTTCGTAAGGCTCGCGATTGATGTCGATGTAGGCGCGGGGAAAATGAGCCCGCATGAGCGCCGCGCCCTGCGCAGGCGCGGCGGCCAGAAGCTCATCCACATAGGCGTCTTCGGATTTGCGCAAGCCTTGAGCAGATAGCCTGGAGGACTCCACGAAGACGGAGGGGTAAATCCGCCCGCTATGGGGCGAATTGAAGATGACCGGAACGCGCTGATTTCGCGCGCCGGTGATCTCGAACGGCGGATCGAGTTCCGCCGATATGCACCGATCTTCTTCGTGAGACATCGAGAATGTCGCGAGGGCAATTTCTCCCGGTACTGTCGCAAAAACCGCGCGCTTTCGCAATTGCGATCTGTATGCGCGCGCCAAACGTTTTATGAGGTGAAAGGCCGAGGTCTCTTCGAAGCAAGAAAACAGGAAACGCCTGCGATGTCATGATGAAAACGGCTCCTCGCAAACCCGCGGCCCTTGTCTGGTTCCGGCGCGACCTCAGACTTGCAGACCATGCTGCGCTCACGGCTGCAGCCGAGTCAGGATTTCCGATTGTTCCCGTCTATATTCTTGATGATGAAACGCCCGGGAATTGGCGCATGGGGGGCGCAAGCCGCTGGTGGCTCGCCCAGTCGCTGCGCTCGCTCGATAAGAACCTGGAGAGACTTGGCTCGCGGCTGATCCTTCGGCGCGGGCAAACGGAACGCGTGCTGCGCGATCTGATCGCGGAGACGGGCGCCACGGCGCTCACCTTTACGCGCGGCTACGAGCCTTCCCAGCGCACGCTTGAAGAGCGGCTGAAATGGGCGCTTGGGCGTTCCGTAGAGTTGCGGCGCTTCGGCGGGCAAGTCCTGTTCGAGCCCGACAAAATCGCAACCGCATCGGGCGAGCCCTTCCGCGTCTATTCTCCGTTCTATCGCGCGTTGAGCCAGCGCGAGCCGCCAAGCTCGCCGCTTCCCGCTCCCTTGACGCTTCGCTCGCCTTCGTCCTGGCCGCCATCGGAGCCCCTCGAAAGCTGGGGCCTCGAACCGACAAAGCCCGACTGGGCGGGCGGCGTCAGGGCGGCATGGACGCCGGGTGAAATTGCCGCTCGTGCGAGGCTGCGGCTGTTCATCGACAGGGCCGTCAGCAAGTACGGCGACCAGCGCAACATTCCCGGCGCCGATACAACCTCCCGGCTTTCGCCTTATCTCGCTTTCGGAGAAATCAGCCCGCGGCAGGTCTGGCATGCGGTGCTGACCGCTGCGGAAGCCGCCGGCAAGTCCGATCTGGGCGCACCCTATCTCAGGGAGATCGCGTGGCGCGAATTCTCTTATCATCTGCTCTTTCACTTTCCCGACCTGCCCGAGAAAGCCTTCAGGCCCGAATTTACGAACTTCCCCTTCCGCGAAGACGAACATGCCCTTCGCGCGTGGCAAAAGGGCCGGACCGGCTACCCCATCGTCGACGCCGGCATGCGCCAGCTCTGGCAGACCGGCTGGATGCACAACCGCGTGCGGATGATCGTCGCCTCGTTCCTGATCAAGCATCTGCTCCAGCCCTGGCAGGCGGGCGAGGCGTGGTTCTGGGACACGCTCGTGGACGCCGATCTCGCCAACAACGCGGCGAGCTGGCAGTGGGTCGCAGGCTCGGGCGCGGACGCCGCCCCGTATTTCCGCATCTTCAACCCCGTCTTGCAGGGCGAGAAGTTCGATCCGAAGGGCGATTATGTGCGCGCCTTCTGTCCGGAACTCGCACAACTCCCTGCGTCCCTCATCCACAAGCCGTGGGAGGGTGACCTGAACCTTCTGGCGCGGTACGGAGTGAAGCTCGGCGAAATCTACCCGCACCCGATGGTCGCTCACGCGCAAGCGAGAGAACGCGCCCTCGCCGCCTTCGAGGGAATCAAGAAGCAAGCCTGACCGGAACGAAGGCGCCGCGATTGCGTTTGCTCCCCATCGTTTCGCTGAAGGAGAACTACATGCGTAATTTCACTCTCGGGGCGCTGCTTGTGGCGCTAGTACAGCTGGAGGCAAGTTCGCACTCACTTCGCCGCACGCTCTCAAGCGAACTCGCCTCCGACAAGCTGACTAGAATCAAATATTTGCTAGTACGCCTTATCGGCGGGAAATCCCGTGCCGAGCTTGCGGCAAATGGGGCGGGATTTCCCGCGGGGCGTACTAGGGCCTGTTGAAATTCAGGATTGAACTGAACCGCTACCGCGGTAGTACGCGCCGTTGAGGGAAGCCCCCTGTCTGTCAGGATCGTGTGTGTCGAAGACACGAACCCCAGACGAGGAGCTTCCCATGAGTGTGCGTAGCACGGCCAAGCCGGTCAGCACATTGCGCCGGCGCATGATCGAAGACATGACGATCCGCAATCTGTCGCCAGCAACGCAACGATCCTACCTTCACGCGGTCGAAGGCTATAGCCGGTATTTCGGCCGGTCACCGGACCGGCTTGGCCTCGAAGACGTGCGCGCTTACCAAGTGCATCTGGCTAGCAAGGGCATCGCTTGGGCGACGCTGAACCAGATCGTTTGCGCTTTGCGCTTTCTCTACGGCGTGACACTCGGCCAGAACGAAGTGCCCGAGCGCATTCCCTATGCCCGCAAGCCCGCAGCGTTGCCAGACGTGCTGAACCGCGACGAGGTGGTACGGTTTCTCGAAGCCGTGCCCAGCCTGAAGTGCCGGGTGGCGCTGACGACGGCCTATGCGACAGGGATGCGCGTCTCCGAAGTGGTGGCGGTCGAGGTGCGCAACATCGACAGCGGCCGGATGGTCATAAAGATCAAGCACGGCAAGGGCGGTAAAGATCGCTACGTGATGCTTTCGGCGCAACTGCTTGGCATTTTGCGCGCCTACTGGAAGCTCACGCGGCCGCAGCGGTTTCTGTTCCCTGGCCGCGATCCCGACACCGCCGTCAACGTCACCGTGCTCCACGCCGCCTGCCGGTCAGCCTATGCGGCGGCAGGCATCGCCAAGAAGGTCAGCGTCCATACGCTGCGGCATAGTTTTGCGACGCATCTCTTGGAGCAGGGCACCGATATCCGGATCATCCAGGCCTTGCTCGGCCACAACAATCTGTCGACGACGGCGCGCTATACGCGGGTCGCGGTCCATACGATTGGGGTAACCGAGAGCCCGCTCGACCGCTTGAATCTGATGGTGGTGCCGCCCGCGTAAGGCGCATCCCATGCCCCGGCCAGTGCTGGAGGTGGCGGATATTCTCCGGCGCCACGGCGACGTCTATCGCGAGCGTAACGCCAGTCATCTGAGCCGTGACCAGCTCAAGGTCATGGGTGCGGTGCAGAATTGCCGGACGGCGGCCTTGGGAGGTCATGTCGAACGCTGCGGCGCCTGCGGTCACAGCAGGATCGCCTATAACAGCTGCCGCAACCGGCATTGTCCGAAGTGCCAAGCCGGCGCCGCGCATGAGTGGCTCGACGCGCGGCAGGCCGACCTGTTGCCGGTCGAGTACTTCCATATTGTGTTCACAGTGCCCGCCTTGATCGGACCGATCGCATATCAGAACAAAGCGGCTGTCTATGCGATCCTGTTCGAGGCGGCTGCCGAGACGTTGCGCACCATCGCCGCCGATAAAAAGCACCTCGGCGCTAGCATCGGCGTGACGATGGTGCTGCACACCTGGGGCCAGACTTTGACGCACCATCCCCACGTCCACTGTATTGTGCCAGGTGGAGGCTTATCGCCCGATGGGGCCAGTTGGATTTCGTGCAAGCCGGGTTACTTCTTGCCCGAACGCGTCCTTTCACGCCTGTTCCGGCGTCTATTCTTGACAAGGCTGAAGGCCGCTCATCAAGCCGGCAGGCTGCGATTTTCAGGAGATCTGGAACGGCTCGCCGCGCCCAAGGCCTTCGCGTTTCTTCTCGCGCCATTGCGCCGTGCCGAATGGGTCGTTTACGCCAAGCGCCCTTTTGCGGGGCCAAGCCAAGTGCTCGCCTATCTGAGCCGTTACACCCATCGGGTCGCCATCTCCAACAGCCGCCTTCTCGCTCTCGACAACGGCCGCGTCAGTTTTGCTTGGAAGGACTACGCCTGCGGCGGCGCCCCAAAGCGCATGACGCTCGATGTTCACGAGTTCATCCGGCGCTTCCTGCTGCACGTCCTGCCCGGCGGCTTTCAGCGCATCCGGCATTACGGCTTTCTGGCCAATGGCCACCGGAAGGCCAAGGTGGCATTGATCCGGCGATTGCTTCATGCCGCGCCCAAGGCCGCCGCCATAGCGGCCATCAAAGCCGAACCGCCGTCTGAGGGAGCGCAGGCGAAGGCGCCGGTATGCCCATGCTGCGGTGGGGCGATGGTCGTTATCGAGATCCTGCCCGGTCCGCGCCGACGCTACAGGAGGCTCGATAGCTCATGATCACCGGGGGCACCGTTGAACCTGTTGCGAGGGGTCTTGCGCCGCGGCCAAAGAGCATGCCCATAACTTTGCCAACAGCGCCAGTTCCGTTGCTGCTGGCAATGCCACCGCGCCTCAAGCGTCTCGCGCAGCGCCCATTTCGGCCAAGATGGATATCATTCCGCACTGACAGCTGGACCCGAAAACGCGGGCCGGGCCATCAATCCCCATAGCTGCCACGGCCGTACCCCGCGGTTCAGCTCAATCCGGTTTCTATGAGGTCGACGGTTGAGATAGCCGCACGCCCACCGCTTACGACCTCACAGAAACCTCCA
>CAVRLF010000015.1:0-100070 GCA_963721975.1 uncultured Alphaproteobacteria bacterium | reverse complement strand
GGCTTCATCGGGGAGGCATCGCACATGTCCCGCAGAATAGCTTGCGAACAGGTGTACAATTTCGCTCGTGAGCTCAGGTCCACAACTCGTTCGTCCCCCGGCCGCCACCGAGCGCAATTGGGTTCCAGTGATCGTGGCTTCGGTGATCGTGATCGCCGTTGTGGGCGCGTTGATCCTCTTCTACGAGCACGGCAAGGGCGGGCCTAAGGTAACGCCGATCTCCGCGACCGTTGATCCTTACGCAGCCAGCCTGACCATCGCCAACCTGGCTATGAGTGAATCGTCAAACCTGTCGGGAGGCAAGGTGACCTACCTCGACGGCCGTGTCACCAACTCCGGCAGTCGCATTGTGACTGGAATCACCGTCCAGGTTCTCTTCCGCGATGCGGCGCGCGAAGTGGCGGAAACGAAACCCAGGCGCTCCGGATTATCCGCACGCGCGACCCGTATGTGGACGTCGAACCGCTCTCCGCGGCTCCGCTCAAGCCCGGCGATGCCGCAGACTTCCGCCTGGTGTTCGACACTCCGTTCCGGACCAATGGGACGGCGCCTACCCTGAAATCCGCGTCATACACGTCGATACCAGTAGAGTCTTCTCCTCTGCCTTACAGGGTAGAAACTACCGAAGCGTGCAAAATTTACGCGGAGGCGGGGTGTTTTCTGCGCTGCATGGGAGTATTCGGCATGCGCAGTGCTTCAAATTTCGCATTTATCTTCAACAACATACGGTTTTCAACCGCACTTCACCTCCTTTGGCAGTCGCCTTGCACTCTATCGGGGCGAGAGCGCGAGAGCGCTCACTCCACGGCAGCCTTCAGCGCCGGGAATTCAAAAGGGGTAAAAAAATGCAAACTCCGAATCGATTTTTCTCCGCGCGTCACTTCGCAGTTGTTGTGCTGGCCTCGGCCGTGGCAATTCCGGTCTGGGCGCAGCAAACCCAGCCGTCCGTGCGACATCGCAGCAGGCTCAGCCGAGCGCTGCGGATTCCCAGAGCATGCCTTCTTCGGCTGCGCAGCAGCCCTCCCCGAAGTTCGAACATCCCATGAGCCAGCCGAGGGAGGGGTTCTGGGGCCGCGTCAATCCCTTCGCCAGCAAGAAGTGGGTGAAGACGGCAAACCGATCCGATCAACGACCGGCTGTCGGAACTGGACGATGTGAATGCCCGCAACGCGCGCGACATCAAGGACGTGGATGCGCGGGCGCAAGCCGGAATCCTGAAGGCGCAGACCCAGGCCGATGCGGCCAACCAGACCGCAACTCCGCCAACCAGGAGGCGCTGAATGCCAACAACACCGCGCAGCAGGCCTCGGGGCGTGTGGACCATGTGAACCAAACGGTCAACGGCTTGATCAGTACCAGCAGGCTTCGGACATGGAGATCAAGTTCCGCGGCGGAAGCCCGGTGCTGACGTCCGACGCGAAAGCGCAGCTCGATCAGCTCGCGGCCAATTTGACCGGCCGCCAAGGTTACATCCTGGAGATGGAAGCGCACTCGCCGGCGGCGGGCAGCGCCGGCATCCAGATTCTCGCAGCGGCTGGCTGAAGCGGTCGAGCGCTACCTTGTGGCAGAACATCAGATTCCCGTCTACCGCATGCATTACGTGGCTCTTGGCAACGCCCAGGTCGCCCACCGGCGACCAAACCCAAGAAGCCGGAGCGGGTAAGGACCAGCAGCGTGCATGTGATGTTGATGGAAAACAGTTTGGCGGCCCGGGCAGATGCGTCCCCCAAAGCGCTCCTGCTTCAGCTTGGGCAGAGCAGCCGTAAACACGGCTTAGCCCTCCCCCGAGGCTCTTGCTCAGCGCCAACGGCTACCCCGCCGTAGGCCGCCAATCAAGCTCTCGCAACGCGAGAGAACCAAGGCAACTTGGCCCCCGTTTCGACGGGGGCCGTTTTTTTGGAGGCAGGGAGCAAGGGAACAAGGGAGCGAGGGAACAAGGGAACGCGGGAGCTAGGGAGCGAAGTTGAGTCGCCGTTTTCTGCGTTCTGGCTTAAAGGGCGAGGTCGAACCGTAAGTACCGTGCAATCAGGACTCAATGTTCGTTTCGGGGGTGCGTTTACCCGGCCAAATGTTCGCTTAGATGGTGTCACTTGCCCCGCAAATGTTCGCTCGTTAGGTTGCGATTTTTCGAGGGGAATACCTTGAAATTGGCCAAACAATTGGTGAGTGGAACCGTGAAATTGACCAAATAAGAGCATTGGTTCACAGAGAATTTCCCATCAAGTTGTCAAAACGGCATCTGGAGGCCAAAAAAGGAGGGTATTTGCGCCGTTTTGCATCCGGGCAAACGTTTTCTGACTTGGATTTTTCAATCCCTGCTTTGTTAGCGGTTGGCGGGTGCCTGGTCCCTGGCCTCCGTCTCAGGGCAACAGTTCATCCATGCCGGGCAGGGGCTGCCTTTTCGAGAAGCAGAGGACGCGGCGCGACGGCGCTCGCCCAGCGGACACGCTCGCTTGTCTCTGGAGCCATCGACCCAGTAAAGATCACCACAGGCCGATTTTCGGGGCGAGTCCCGGGGTCGCCGCTCCAATGCTTTCTTGCGCCGGTCTCCTGACCGGCTGGGCCGGGGGCAAATATATAACCGGCGCATAAACGGCGTAAAATAATTGGCATTCCTCGGAAAGGCAGCACCGAACCATGCCCGAGATCGCCCTGCTATCCCTGCCCGATCTGCTGATCGATACGGAGAACCCCAGGCTCCCTCAACCGAATGTTGGACAGCGCGAAGGACTGCGCGCGTTCGCCTCGCACGAGCCGGGTAAGCTCACCGCACTCGCGAAGGACATTGTGGGCTACGGGTTGAATCCGACTGAGCTTTCCATTGTGATGCCTTTCAACGACGACCTGCGACGTTATGTTGTCTTGGAAGGGAATCGAAGACTGACCGCGTTGAAGGCTCTCGAAAACCCCGAGTGGCTCGTTGGTGCGATGCCACCCAGCAGCGTAGATGAAATGCGCAACCTCGCTCGCCAATACCAGGAAAACCCAGTCGAATCGTTGCAATGCATCGTTATGGCCGATAGGGAAGAAGCCCGGCACTGGATGGAATTGCGTCACACTGGAGGACAAAACAACGGCGCATCCGTCGTGCCCTGGGGCAGTGACGATGCCGCTCGCTTTCGGGCCCGCACTGCGTAATTTCGAGAGCTTCACACACAGGCACTCAACCTCCTAGAAGACGCCGGCCAACTGACTCCCGCCGAACGAAGAAAAGTCAAGGCGACAAGTCTGAAACGACTTCTCGGAACGCCTGAAGTGCGCGCTAAGCCAGGCATCGAAACCCGTGACGGCAAACTCGCCATGATCGGGGAAGAAAAGCGCGTGATTAGAGCACTAAAGCATGTTGTGAACGATCTTCAAACTTTGAAGGTCAAAGACATCTATACCCAAGACAAGCGGATCGCCTACGCAGATGGGCTGCCGTCAAATATTGTTGTGTCTCCGCTCGGGAAGGGCTCAACAATCCTGAGTTGTTCGGGCAAGCAGTTTGTGGTTACTCGAAAACTGGGGGCTACCAGCGCCGCCCCTAGAGATAAGTTGATACCGAGCAGGTTCGCACTAAGCATCGCGGAGCCTCGTTTACAGGACATTGCACGCGAACTGAAAAAACTCAGCCTGAGTCAGCACCCGAACGCAGTCAGTGTCCTCTTTAGGGTGTTTGTCGAGCTTTTCCGTGGACACCTATATCACCACAACGAAACTCAGCGGAATCACTTTGAACGATTTTCTTCATAAGAAGATCAACAGCGTGTGTGACGATCTTCGAGTATTGCACAAGAAACTTACCGCGCAGCAAGCAAAGCCAGTGCGACGGGCCGCAGCAAAAGACTCCTTCCTTGCCCCCTCAATCAACATGATGCATGGATACGTTCACTGTCCTTACATCTTTCCTGCGCCCGGAGATTTACGGGCGCACTGGGACGGGCTGCAGTCCTTTGTTCTCGCGGTCTGGGCACCATAATAGGCACTGGCCAGAAACAAAGAAAAGGTCTATATTGGCGGTGAGATGCCTTATTACACGCCCCTGCGGTATAACCGGCGGCAAGCGCCGATTGGTTCCGACAATCACGCGCCTTTTGGAAAAGAACGATCTGCGAGATGTTGCGTATGCGGAACCTTACGCCGGAGGGGCCGCCATTGCGCTTGCCCTTCTTCTCGAAGAGTACGCATCTGTAATTCATATCAACGACCTCAGTCGGCCCGTCTACGCATTTTGGCACTTAGTCCTGAACGACACGGCGGAACTTTGTCGCCGCGTCGAGAAAACCAAAGTGACGATGAGGGAATGGCGTCGACAGCGAGCCATTTAATCGAAGACCGCGATGCCGCCTCACTCGATGACTTGGGATTTGCCGCATTGTTTCTCAATCGCACCAATCGTTTACGGGGATCGATCGCGGGCGGCGTCATTGGCGGCAAGGAGCAAACTGGCGAGTGGGGCGTTGACGCCGGGGATTTTGGCAAACCCGAATTGATTCAGCGGATCAGGAAAATTGGGCGGTTTAGTAGCCGAATCCGGCTCTACCAGATGGATGCCCTCGACTTCACTACCAGCGTTGTGGCGAAGCTCGGGAAAAACGCGTTCGCCTTCTACGATCCGCCGTATATTGAAAACGGGAAGGATCTTTATCTCAACGACTATACGATTGGGGGACACCGTGAGTTGGCCAGAGAGATTGCCAAACTGAGCGTTCCTTGGGTTGTAACTTACGACCATTCCGCCGTTCGTCATCGGCTTTATCCAGGATGTCGCCGGATCACATATGGGTTGAAGTACACCGCGAACGGTCGCCACGAAGGCAAAGAGGTAATGTTTTTCTCAGACGGCCTGAGTTTCCCAGCTGCTGGAAGCAGTCTGCGCCAATTCTCATGTCGGACCGAGGCCGCAAAAAGGCGGAAGTCTACGGGCAGGTGGCCCGATTCCCAGGAATGCAAACCCGTCACGACAGGGGCCCCCCAAGTCCCGCTTTTGGAGTCTTGGGATCGCTCGATCCTTTCCACGCCAAGGGTTCGTACCGAAAAACGCCGATCGCGCACCCAACCCACCGTCCCGCCTCTCAAAACTTGTCCCCCAACGTTCACAACAGCCGGTGGCCGTTGACTCGGATTGCTCGCGAATCCGCAAAGGCCGGCGATGGGTTCAGGGGCCTGAAGGCCCCTGCTCACTCCGCTAAAGCGAAACTCGTCCGGCATTCTTCGTCGCTCGCGGGCCGGCGAAGTGGGTGGGCGGATTGCGGATTGGCTGAATCCAAGCCCTGATACAGAGCGCGCGCGGATTGGGGGATGGAAAAACGTCCCTCAGGGCCCGCTGTTTATACGTCTTTCATGGCACGGCTGAAGCCGTGCCCTTTCAAGAAACCGGATTTATGCAACCGGTTCTAGTGTGGTGAGTCTGAAGTTCGTTGAACAAATAGAAAGATGCTGAGTGTCGCTTGGCCGCAACAAGCAACGGCAAAAACGAAAGCAACCGCAGATCCTTCGACTCCGTTTGGCGCAAAAGGCGCGCCAAACTTCGCTCAGGATGACAGATCATTGTGATGCGAACTTCAGACTCGGGACACTAGCTTGGTGAGTCTGAAGTTCGTTGAACAAATCAAAGGTGCTCGTGTCGCTTGGCCGCAACAAGCAACGGCAAAAACAAGAGCAACCGCAGATCCTTCGACTCCGTTTGGCGCAAAAAGCGCGCCAAACTAAGCTCAGGATGACAGATCATTGTGATGCGAACTTCAGACTCGGGACACTAGCTTGGTGAGTCTGAAGTTCGTCGAACAAATCAAAGGTGCTCGTGTCGCTTGGCCGCAACAAGCAACGGCAAAAACAAGAGCAACCGCAGATCCTTCGACTCCGTTTGGCGCAAAAGGCGCGCCGAAACTTCGCTCAGGATGACAGATCATTGTGATGCGAACTTAAGACTCGGGACGCTAGCTTGATTCGGAGGCAGAATGGGAAGCGATTCCGTGATCGATATTTATCCCGTGATCGATATTTATCCCGTGCTGCAGCTTTCTGGACAGGAGAATGCTCGATACGCAGAAACCAATGAACAAGTAATAGCCGGGCAGGATTTCGAGGCATTGGTGGGGATCAGACCTGCTGGACGTTGGGATGGAGCGCAGGCCGTCGAACGCGCTGCCGATGACGCCGTTGAAGGCGACGAAGGACATGAAGATGGCCAGGACCATGACGTCGGCCATGGACCACTTGGATAGCTCGAAGGCCAGCAGCTTGACGAAGCGGTTGGTGCGCAACAGCGCGGGCCGGAAGAGGCCGGCGACGAGCGCCAGCATTTTGAGCGTGGGGAAGACCACGCTGAACAGGATCACCAGCACGCCCACCACGGACATCTCCGGCCGCCCCATGTGGATCAGCGTCTGAAACACCTCATACACAGTCTTGCTGCGGTAGTAGAGCGATGATCGCGAACTCGATGGGCGTGCCGAGCAGGGTTGCGTCAATCTTTGTGACGCCACCTCCACCTCGAGCATGGGGCTGAGCACGCGGGCATCCCCCATCGCGATCGAAAACGACATCAGCACCACAACGGCGGCTCGCGAAAGCGTGGGCGTGCCGATGATCAATAGAAGGAATGCCAGCGCCGCAGAGGCGAGCACGGTGAAGAGTCGCGATTCAATTCGGTGTCGGCGGCCGCGATCTGCCGGCCGAGGACCTGCTCGCAAGCCTCGCCGCTGGAGCACCCATAGTGGCGCAGGATGGCGTTATAAGTGGTCATGTCGGTGTTGCTGAACGTATTCGCGACCGCGTTGGCCAGGACGCCGCGAATGGAATCCTTGAAGCTCTTTTGCGTTCCCTTATTAACGACTTGCGCCATGACCACGTTGGTATACTCGGGCACCTTGGGACGCAGCGATGCGATCATCTTGCTGACGAACATGCCCTGGATGCCGCTGGGCTTGTCCGCCTCCATCTTGTCGAGCAGCGCGTTCAGCGCTTTTTGCACCTGGGCCGAAGATTCTGGCTCTGGCCCTTGAAATCGAGCTGGTCGATTTGCGCGTTGAGCATGGGGCCATGATGGTGCGCCACTGGTCGGCACTCAGGATTCCGTAGCGCACGTTTGCGATTTCAGCCAGATCGGTACGGATGACACGCCGCGTGGCCAGCCCTGACGAAGAGCTCCTTGAAACTGAACCAGATGGCGGGCAGGAGCAATAAAATTGCGGGCGGCGGCCGAATGGAAAATAATCGAACCAACGCGATGCTTGCCGATGCGCTTATGCTTGCTTGGTGACGTATTCGTCAGTGTGCCCAGTTTTCCACGGCGTGATTACAAAGATCAAAGCGTATGGCCGCGTGCGCCGGTTTTCAGTGGCTTGCTGCGAGTCGCGGACACCCACACCAGCAAAGCGATTCCCATTCTGCCGGAGGAATCGCGCGATCAAAAGTGCGTGTTGCCGCGACGTACGCGATAAATATACGGCATCAAGCCAAACACGTTCAGCAACCATACGACTACGAAGATCACCTCAATGCTATTCAAAATGGACTTGATCGTCCCTTGCATGGGCATCAGATCGACCACGATATAACGCCAATCACCAGTAACGTCAGCAAGATTTGGATCAGAGGCATTTCGCACCCCCTTTGTTTTCACTCCAACCGAAATAGATGCGGGTGGCGTTCGACGAGAGGTGTATGCAAAGCAAATATTTAGAGAAAGCAGGATCGACAACTCGGCAAGGCTACGCTGCATCGTCAGTGGTCAGTGGTTAGTGGTCAGCGACCTGACACCAGCCCTGTTCCCTGACATCGCCAATCCCTGTTTTATCAGTCCCATCGCCTTCAGCAACCACTCATCCGCCTGCGCCGGCTGCCGGTGGCTTGGTGACAACGCGCGGCCTGTTGCGGTGAGAGAGGCGTATCACCGGAACAGTGCGCTAATTTTCCAGCAAGGATGAGCAGTTTGCACAGAAACCTGAGGATTGAGAGATGAAATAGTTCACACACTCAGTCGAGTGCTTTTTGTGAGAAGACCTCCTTGTGCTTTTACGCTCGACGCGCGGCACTTCCCAATTCTCTTGGTTTTGGTTGCAATTCTCCTAGCTCTGCATTTCACTTTCCGTGGCGAGGTTGAGATAGAGTATGGAGACTCTGCGCACAAACAGCGATGCCCAAGGGCGCCAATGGGGTGTGATCCTCGCTGGAGGAGACGGCAAGCGACTGCTCCCTTTGACACGAGCGTGAACCGGCGATGACCGGCCTAAACAATTCTGCGCGATTGTGGGAGAGGAAACCCTTCTCAACAAACGCGCCGCAGGGTGGAAAGAACGATCGACCCGGAACGAACTCTTCTGGTGATGACTGAAGTTCACGAAAAGTTCTATCGCGATCAGGTTGCGGGGGTGCCAGAGCCATGCCTGCTGATTCAGCCGCAGAACCGGGGCACGGCTGCTGCCATTCTCTATAGCCTGATGCGCATCTGCACGTACGACGCGGCGGCGCGGGTCGCCTTCTTCCCATCCGACCATCATTTCCTGGACGACAAAGCCTTCGCGAGCCAAATCAGTTTGGCGTTCTCGTTGACTGAGTCCAATCCGGAGACGGTCATTCGATTGGAATTGAACCGGAAACGCCGGAGACCTCCTACGGATGGATTCAGCCGGGGCCTCGCCTGGTAAATCCCTTCACCGACTCCACCGCGCATGTGAAGCGCTTCTGGGAGAAGCCTTCCGTGGCCCTGGCACACGACTTGATGTGCAGCGGCTGCCTGTGGAACAGCTTTGTCATGGTGGGACAAGTAAGCAGCTTCCTTAACCTGATTCAGCGCACCCAACCCGAGCTCTTCGAAACCTTCAGATCAATCGGTAGTTCCTTCTCGACACCAGCGGAACGAGAAGTCTTATCAAACCTGTACGCTGGCATACCTTCTTGCGGTTTTTCGGATGTAGTACTTTCCGCCTGTGCGGACGGCCTGGCTGTGTTGCGCTGCTCGGGCCTCGGAATGCACGATCTGGGAGAGCCTGTACGCGTCTCTCCGTTTTTAAGCGGAAGTCGCCCGCTCCGAAAATGATTTGAAGCCATCGCAAGGAGGGCCGGGGTGGCGAGCAGCGCACTAGCCAGTTAATTGGCGCACAAGTTTGAGGCCCTGGTTCAACTGGGCCGCTCTGCATTCGCAAGGAAAAAAATGAGAAACTTCTCATTGATTCAAGGTTCGGCAACAAGGAGATTCCGATCGTGCGGCGCGACGCAGGCCCACTGAAAATCGGCGCTCGAAATGTGAAATGCAGCAGTCTCCACCAGTTCCCATCGCGGTTCGCTCCAAGAGAGGGTTGGACGGAGGAGGGATGGGCGGCCACCCGACTCGCTTTATCGAAAGGGTGAATTTTTAAAACAGACTTCAGACGAGGAGTTATACGACCTGGCTTCGATTTCGGAGCGCTTCCTGTCCGGTACAGTCTGCATATTGGAAGAGGGCGAGACCGGCCAGCGTTTTGTTGTTGCTTGAGGGGAGGGCAAAACTTTCGCTCAACTCAATCGACGGCCGGCGGCCGATTATCGGATTTGCCTCGCCGGGCGAAATCCTTGGGCTTACCTCTGTAATTTCAGGTCTTCCCTACGAAATGACCGCGGAAGGCGCAATTTCCGTGCATGATTTCATTGCTCCCGCGACAGAGCTTTCTCGACTTCCTGTTGCGCTCTCCGATTGCGTGCCAGAATGTGACGCGCCAGCTAAGTCGCGATTACAAGCGTACTTTAGTGCAATTGCGCATGCTCGGGCTTACAGTTGTCCGCGCCGGCGAAACTCGCCAAGTTATTGCTGGACTGGTGCGCGGAGTGTGCGCAGACATCGGGCAGTAGGCAAATCCAGTGCGCGTTCACACATGGAGAAATTGGCGAGCTTATTGGCGCATCTCGCGAAACCATCAGCCGCTGCATGAACGACTTCAAGCGCCGGGACGGTGGCGCAACGCGGAACGGCGCTGCTGGTTCCGGATTGCGGCGCGCTGGCGGTCTATGCGGGCATAGGCTCAACACCGGATCCACGTGAGCCGGCGGCGTGATCGGGGATTAGTGGTTAGAGCGTGTTTCATAAATGGTCTAAATGGCCTCGCACGATCCCTCAGGGGTTAAAACCCCTCAATTCTCAAGCCCTTTTCGGCACGACTGAAGTCGTGCCCTTTAACGACGCCGTGTATGAAACAGGTTCTCGTGGTTAGTCGTTAGTGATTGGTGGTTAGTGATTGGTGATTAGTGGTTAGAGGTTAGCCGAGCTATTTTTTGCCGACCATTTCATCCAAAATCTGTTGGATATGCAGCGCGGCGCAATCGATATGCGGAAAATCCGTATTGGCTTGGTTGAATAACAGCGTAAGGTCCGTTCCCGGCCATCAGGATGGCATCCACTTGATCTCGTCGCCGCAATGTGCGCGCAATGCGGGTCAAGCCGAGCCACTGCTCTTCAGTGCCTTTTCCCTTCTGCGCCAACTCGGCATAGGTTTGGTGGATGAACTCCACCTCGTCCGGCAGGGATGGCAGAACTCCACCCCGCTGACCCGGCCAAACAGTTGGGACTCGATGACGAAGCGGGTGCCGAATACAGCCACGCTCTTTTCCGCGCCGCGATCTCTTTTGAAGCGGCGGGAAGATGCTCACGATGGGCAGCGGAGACAAGCCGGCAAGCTCTGCTTCGCAGCGGCGGTGTGACCGCTGGGAAGGCGATCAACTCCGCACCCGCGGCTTTCAAGCGATGGGACGGCTGCCAGATATCCGGCCAGGCCGAGCCCGATGGCCAGCTCTCACAAAATCGAACACACGCTCCGTTTCCGCATGGGCCATCACAAGATCGAGCGCCACGCCGCGCGCCGCATGCGCCTCGGCCAGGCCGCCGCGGCAGCGTGGATCGTGGCTCCAACGCCGAGGCCGCCCACCAGGCCAAGACAACGACCTTTCGTCATAGGTAAGACTAAACTCCGGGTGCGCGTGGGAGATTGCGTTGCTGCTCGGGGGTTGATGGCCGGCGTCCTCCCCGGTCCCCAAAGCGAGGGACCGGGGGGCACCATGACTCACGAGCTTCGCCATTTGATGCGGCTTAAGGGTGATGCAAAGTGGCCACAAAAAAGCTCCCGGCGAGACCGGAGCTTTTTGCTTCATCCAGATTTCTTTATTGGCCGGGGGGCGTTGGGTTTCCAGGGTCCAGGCCTGTTGAGTAGGTCATGCGCAGGTACTTGTGCGGATTCACAACGCGCCGAACCCCAGCGCGGCGATGATAGCGAGCGGAAGCAGAATGCGGCGTTTGCGACCCGCCTTCGCTCCATCGGCCTGCGCAGGGGCGAGCGCGGAATCGAACGACGCCGCTTCAGGCCGAGCCCTTGCTTCCATAGGAGAACTCGCCGTCATGTCATCGAGATCGTCGGCGGCGGGCGCTTCCCGGGCGTCGAGGCGCGTGTCCGACAAATCATGCTGCGCAATCTCTAAATCGGTTTTCATCGTAGTTTGCTCTTGACGATCCGGCCACGGGAGGACATTCAATTGAACCGAACGGTTCGGTTCAATGGCAGATAAGCGAGAGCGGGAGCGGCGTCAAGAGCAAAAACCGGTGAAGGCCGCGCCAAGGCAAAGAGACGAGCCTATATGACGACCGACGCCGCGCCCCTATTGAGAAGACCCATGACAGAAATTTCCAATACCGACGCTTTTCTCACGCACGATTCGCCCGATGCAGGCCAGGCTTGCGCATCCGGCTGCGACACCCTAAAGCGCCAGCAAATCATGGAAGGCGCGCGCCGCGTTTTCCTACAGGATGGCTTCGACGGCGCCAGCATCGGCGATATCGTCCGCGCGGCGGGCGTCTCCAAAGGCACGCTGTACGCGTACTTTCACAGCAAGGAAAAGCTGTTCGAGGCGCTTATCGTGGAAGACCGCCGCAAGCAGGCCGAGGCGCTCTTCACCTTGGACGAGAGCGATGAGGATGTCGTTCGCGTGCTGCGCGGGCTCGGCGAAAGCTTCCTCGACATGCTTTTGAGCCCCGACAATCTGGATTTCCTCCGGATCGTGGTCGGCGCGTCGACGAAATTCCCGTTGCTCGGCAAGGCGTTCTACGAGGCCGGGCCGTGCGAGGGAACCGCAAGGCTCGCCGGTTACTTTCGCCGTCTCACGAAACAGGGCGTGCTTTGCGTCGAAGACCCGCAGCTCGCAGCGCGGCAATTCCTGGATCTCTGCAAGACCGGCGTTCACCTTCGCATGATGCTGGGCGACCGCACCCAGCCGGCGCCTGCGGAAATCGCTCAGAAATCTCGACGGCGCCATTAGGGTCTTTCTTGCGGCTTACGGCAAGCCCGCCTCCGACGTGGCGAACGGATCGTCATTCCGCGGCGTCTGATCGGGCTGCGCCCGTGGCGCAAAACTGCAAGGCGCTTGCGATATCGTCTTCGTGAAATCGCTTCGCCGGTGCGATATGGATGTCTGGGAGTCTCCGTCCGGCAAGACGCCACAAGCGCCGCCTGCTTTCAGACGCGCCGAAGCCAACCTATCTTCGCAGGCAAGACAACACATGAAAGCGCGCAACCGCCATGAGCGTCATTGAAGCCGTCGACATCAAGGCCGGGCCGCGACCCGCCGATATTCTCGCCAGGCAGCGCCAGGCCTATCTGTGCGCCGGGCCGCCGGACCTCGCCGAGCGCAAGGACGACATCAGGCGGCTGCTCGCCGCCGCCAGACAGGACGCGGAGCGCATCGCGTCGGTCATCTCGGAGGATTTCGGCGCCCGCTCGCGGCACGAGACGACGCTCGCCGATGTCTGGCCGGTTCTGACGTCTGGACGCGAAACCCTGAAGCATCTCGCGGGCTGGATGAAGCCGAAGAGCGTCGGCGTCGGCCTGGAGCTCATGCCGGGCAAGGCGCGCATCCTCTACCAGCCTGTCGGCGTCGTCGGCGTCATCAGCCCATGGAACTATCCGTTTCAGCTCGCCATGCTGCCGCTGATCGCGGCGCTGGCGGCGGGCAATCGCGTGATGCTGAAGCCTTCGGAGCTGACGCCGCGCACCGCTGAATTCATTGCCGATTTTCTGGGCAGGCTCTTTCCCGAAGAGAAGGTCGCGACCATCCTCGGCGGACCCGACGTGGGCGCCGCCTTCTCCGCCCTGCCCTTCGATCACTTGTTCTACACCGGCTCGACCGAAGTGGGACGCCGCGTCATGCGCGCCGCCGCCGAAAACCTGACGCCGGTGACGCTCGAACTTGGCGGGAAGTCGCCCTGCATCATCGGCCGGGACGCCGCGCTGCCCAAGGCTGCGGAAAGCATCGCGTCCGGCAAGCTGCTCAACGGGGGCCAGACCTGCATCGCCCCCGATTACCTCCTCGTTCCCAAGGACATGCTGGAAACCCTCGTCGCCCAAATCGAGGACGCCGTCAGGAGGTTCTACCCCTCGCTCGCCGCCAACCCGGATTACACCTCGATTATCAACGCGCGCCACTATGGGCGCATAACCAAGTATATCGAGGAGGCCCGACAGGCCGGAACGCGCGTCGTCGAGACCAACCCCACGGGCGAGCCGCTGCCACCGCAGGACCGCAAGATCGCCCCCACGCTCTTGATCGATCCCGCCGACGACCTCGCCGTGATGCGCGAGGAGATTTTCGGCCCCGTGCTGCCGGTCAAGCCCTATCGCACGATCGACGAGGCCATCGATTATGTGAACAGCCGGCCACGTCCGCTCGCTTTGTACTATTTCGGGCGGGATGCGGCGGAGCGCGACAAGGTTCTGGAGCGCACCACGTCCGGCGGCGCCTCGATCAACGAGACGCTGATGCATGTCGTTGTCGAGAACCTGCCTTTTGGCGGCGTCGGCGCCTCAGGCATGGGGGCTTATCACGGCGAATACGGGTTCCAGACGTTCTCGCATCGCAAGGGCGTCTTCCTGCAAAGCCGCTTCAACGCGGCAAGTCTTCTGCGCCCGCCTTTCGGCAAGGTCGCCGACGCCATGAAAAGGATTTTCCTCAGCCGCTAATTAATTAGTTCGCTGCCCATAGCCTCATGGCGGGATCAATTGAAGGTGAAAAAGTTGATCGTAAAGCCACACGCAGTCTTTTAGTTTCCGCCGAACGTCCCCTTGTTTCGGAATTCGCTGCGCAGCGCGACGCAAGCGATGCGCTGTTTACTAGACTTTGCCTTTGGACTGCATCGCCCGCCGCAATAAAACACTCAGCAAAGCAACTGTCGACAACTGGCAGAAGCTTTGAGGAAAGCCTTGCCGTTTTTGTATCCCCTTCATTGAAACGACCATGCGATGAGCTAACCGCCGCTTTTTTCCGCAGCCGTCTCAAGGCGCTGTCTAGCCGTTAACCTATGCGTCAGAAATACGTCAAGATTCAAGCCAAGCTTTGAAAAGAGCTGCCTTTTGATCATGCATCAAGCCTATTATTTGTGCAGTTTTTAGGCGCTGCTCAGAAATTCAGCTGATCGCTCAGGCAACCTCAGCCTCACACAGCTCAAATCAACGTGTTATAGCGGCGCGGGCCTGCTCAGGCCCTTTGGCACAGCTTTTGATACGCCTCGGTAAGCCGTGTCTTCGCGTTCGCCCGTTTACCGGCGGAACTCGATGAAAATGGACGAAGTTCGGAGGCAGGAACTTGTTGGAGGATTCATCATGAAGATGGTGATGGCGATCATTAAGCCGTTCAAACTCGATGAGGTGCGGCAGGCTCTCGACAGCCACGGCATCGAGGGTTTGACGGTCACTGAAGTGAAGGGTTATGGGCGGCAAAAGGGGCACACCGAGATTTATCGCGGGGCCGAATATGAGGTGAGCTTCATCCCGAAGGTGAAGATCGAGGTCGTCGTTCCGACAGAGTTGGTGGAAAAGGTCGTCGAAGCCATTTCGACGGGCGCGAAGACGGGGCAAATCGGGGATGGCAAAATCTTCGTGTCGCCGATCGAGCAAACGGTGCGCATTCGCACCGGTGAGACTGACGCAGACGCACTGTGATTGGAGAAAAGGGAAAGAAGAATGACAACGGCCTGGCGTAATTTAACTCTTTTCGGAGCCGCGACGTTGGCGGCGATGGCTATGATCGAGCCATCGTTCGCCGAGGAAGCGGCCGCCGCGGCGGCCGCGGCCGTCCCGGCGGTCAAGGCTCCCGATCTCGTCGTGAACAAGGCGGACGACTGTTGGATGATGACGTCGTCGCTGCTCGTGCTCCTGATGACGGTTCCGGGGCTTGCGCTGTTCTATGGCGGCATGGTGCGCACAAAGAACATGCTTTCCATGCTCACGCAGGTTCTTACGATCCAGTGCATGGTCTGCGTCTTGTGGTTCGTCTATGGCTACAGCCTCGCTTTCACCGAGGGCAGCGGCGTGACGTCGCCATTCCTCGGCGGCCTGTCGCGGCTCTTCATGCAGGGCATCGATCCAAAGGCGCCGGCCGCCACCTTCTCGGTTGGCGTCGGCCTCGACGAACTCGTCTATGTCTGCTTCCAGATGACATTCGCCGCGATCACCACGGCGCTTGCGATCGGCGGCTTCGCCGAGCGGATGAAGTTCTCGTCGATCGTCCTTTTCTCGATCCTGTGGCTGACCATCGTTTATATCCCGATCGCTCACTCGGTGTGGTTCAACCCAGGCCCGAACGATCTGGCGACGGCGAACGAGGCGGCGCTTGCGCGTTCAGGCTACGGCTTCCAAATGGGCGCGCTTGACTTCGCTGGCGGCACAGTCGTTCACATCAACGCGGGCGTCGCCGGAATGGTCGGCGCTCTCCTGCTTGGCCGACGCATCGGCTACGGCAAAGAGGCGATGCCTCCCCACTCGCTGACCCTCACCATGGTTGGCGCATCGCTCCTGTGGGTCGGCTGGTTCGGCTTCAATGCTGGATCGAACCTCGAAGCCAACGCCGGCGCCGTCCTCGCCATGGCCAACACCTTCGTCGCGACCGCCGCCGCGGGTCTCTCCTGGATGCTCGTCGAGTGGATTTTCAAGGGCAAGCCGAGCCTTCTCGGCCTCGCTTCGGGCGTCGTCGCCGGTCTCGTGGCCGTCACGCCGGCTTCCGGTTATGCCGGGCCGATGGGAGCGCTTGTGCTTGGTCTCGTTGCGGGCGCGATCTGCTTCTTCTTCTGCACCGCAGTGAAGAGCGCGCTTGGCTACGACGACACGCTTGACGTGTTCGGCGTCCACGCGGTCGGCGGCTTTCTCGGCGCCATCGGCACCGGCATCGTAGCGGCTCCATTCTACGGCGGCGCAGGCGTCATCGACTATGCGAAGTGCGTGGTCAAGGACGGCATCGTCACCAACGACTGCCCCATTGCCGACTACGATATGGCGGCCCAGGTGCTCATTCAGTTCAAGAACGCAATGATCACCGTCGGCTGGTCGGCGGTCGGCAGCCTGATCGTGTACCTCATCATCTCGATGCTCGTCGGCTTGCGCGTTTCGACAGAGAGCGAGCGCGAAGGTCTCGACGTCTCCGAACATGGCGAGCGCGCCTACAACATGTAGGTACCACCTGGGACGACGGAGACGCCGTCCCAGGCGAGCAGCCGCTTTTCCTCCTCCTTTGAAGCGGCTGCTCTTTCGACGCGAAAAAAGCCCGGGATTTCATCTCGGGCTTTTTTGCGTTTTCATTATGCGGGCCAAGGTGTAAAGTCCCGATCCTTCGGATTGAAAGCGAGGATTTTGGAGCGCCTTTGTCAGATACGATCCTGTCCGCGATCCAATCGCCTTTCCCAAGGCTCCGGGAGCTTTTGGGAGATGAAAAGCCGGGGGCCTCGCCGATCGATATGACGATCGGCGAGCCGAGGCATGGCGCGCCGCGTTTTGCCGCGGACATCATCACCAAGCATTGGGAAAGTTTCGGCAAGTATCCGCCCATCGCCGGCGTCCCCGAGTTGCGGCAGACCATTGCGGCCTGGATCACGCGGCGCTACGGACTTCCGCATGGCTCAGTGGATGCCGAGCAGAGCGTCCTTCCCCTTTGCGGCACAAGGGAAGGACTTGTCTCGGCGCTGACCATCGCCGCCGCGCTGAAGGGCGAGGGCCGCGCCGCCGCCCTGATGCCAAATCCCTTCTATCAGGCGTACTACGCCGCCGCCTTGACGGCAGGCTGCGAGCCGGTTTTGCTTTCCGCAACGGCGGCGACCGGTTTCCTGCCGGATTTGGACGCGCTTGATGGAAAGCTTCTTGACCGCGCCGCCGCCTTCTATCTCGCCTCGCCCGCCAATCCGCAAGGCTCGGTCGCGTCCGCCGCCTATCTCGAACGCCTCATCGGGCTTGCGCGCGAACAGGGCTTCTATGTTTTCTCGGACGAATGTTACTCCGAAATTTACCAGGCCGAGCCCCCGCCCGGCGCCCTCGAAATTGCGGCGCGCCTCGGCGGTTTCGACCGCGTTCTCGTCTTCAATTCCCTGTCCAAACGCTCGAACGCGCCCGGCCTTCGCTCGGGCTTCATCGCAGGCGATGGCGCCTTCCTGAAAACGTATGCGCAATATCGTAATGTCGCCTCCCCGCAAGTGCCTCTTCCCATCCAGCACGCCTCGGCGGCGCTGTGGGCGGACGACGACCACGTCGCTTCCAGCCGTACGCTCTACCGGGAGAAATTCGCGCTCGCATCGGAGAGGCTCAGCGCTATCCCGGGATATTACGAGCCGGCCGGAGGCTTCTTTCTCTGGCTCGACCTTTCAAACTTCGGTGGAGGCGAACGAGCCGCGGTAACGGTTTGGAAAGGATGCGGTGTCAAAATTCTCCCCGGCGCCTATTTGGCGCAGCCGGACGCGAGCGGCGTCAATCCGGCGAAGGATCATGCCCGGCTCGCCCTCGTAGACCCGCTGGAGGCGACGCGGGAAGCATTGGACAGGCTTTCGTCGTTTTTGTTGTGACGAAAGCTTTGAGTGGGGTGGCGTACGCGGATGCAGACGAGGCGGACACGGTTTTTGCCGAAAGCGCTCACGGTCGAATTGCGCCGTCTTCCCTGGAGGCTCCTGGGAGCCTCGCTTGTCGGCATCGCCGTCGCCTGTTGGCTCGCCTTGATCAGCTGGTCCTATGGGGATCCGAGCCCAAGTTATGCGACGCTGACGCAACCGCATAACTGGCTTGGGCGCAGGGGCGCGAGCGTCGCCGATGCGCTCATGCAGAGCTTTGGCCTCGCTTCGCCGTTTCTTGTTCTGCCGCTTGCAGCGCTTGGCGCCCGGGTGGCTGGCGGCAACTTGCCGCTAAGGCCGCGCAAAAGAGCGATCTATTGGGCCGCAGCGCTCCTTGTCGCGCCAGCGTTCTTCGCCATGTTTCCGGCGCCGTCGCGCTGGCTTCTCGACAGCGGCCTTGGCGGCATCGTTGGCGACTTCATCGCGACGCGGGTAGCCAAGCTTACCTTCATTCCCCGCGCCATCCTGTGGCCAAGCTTCGGGCTTGTTTTCCTGACGGCCGGGGCCTGGTGCGTTCTCCGAGCCTGCGGCTTCACCCCGAAAGTGATCTCGATCGCTCTTCATGGCGAACAGGCGCAACGTCCGTCTCCGCCGAAAGCCGATATGCCGGCGCCGACTGAGAGCGCCGCCGCCCCAGCCAATAAAATGACGAGGTGGGTCACACGTTTCTCGCCGCGAGATCGTGCGCTTACGGTGATCGCGCCGGCGCGAGACTATCTGATGACGAAATCCCGCATTGAGCCGCGCCTGTCGTCGGGGAGCGCCGGGGAGGCTGGCGCAAAGAGCGCGGCGGCGCCAAAACAGGATCGCCCGGGCGGACCGTCTCCTTTCGCGGATTGGGGAAGCCGTCCGGCTCCTACCGTTCTCACCGCCGATGAGCTTGACGCTTTAACGCTGCCGCCCGATCTTGGCGCGCTGCAGCCAGCCGGGGCGTCTGCGCGTCAGGCCGAGCGGGAAACCGCCGAGGATGTGAGGCCGCGCGTCTTCGAAGAAACGCGTGTCTTCGAAGATACGCGCATCGAGCCGTTCTTCGGTCCGCGGCGCAGGGGCTCCAATGGGTCGAGCGCCGAAGGCGATGGCGGTCAGGACCCCCAAACATCGTCGCCGCTGCGCCGCTTGACGGACGACGCCATCGAAAGCGCGCGAAACGGCGCCAAGCGCATTCTCAAGAATGGGGCTGACGTGCTCAAAGGGCGCAAGCCGCTCATTTATGTGAAGAATGGCCGCCTCTCGCCCGATCCCGCGGATGAAGAGGACCATGAGACTTTCGCCCCGACGCTTCCCCCGATCTCGCTGCTCAGACCGCCCCCCCGGGTCTCGCAGAAGGTAAATGCGCGCGATCCCTCCAATATGGCGCGCGCCTCCGCGCTTATGAGCGTGCTGGGCGACTTCGGCGTGAAGGGGCGGATATCGGGAATTTACCCAGGCCCCGTCATCACTCTCTTCGAGCTGGAGCCCGCGCGTGGAACGAAGTCGTCGCGGGTGGTCGGGCTCGCCGACGACATTGCGCGCTCCATGAGCGCCATCTCGGCGCGTGTGGCCGTCGTTCCGGGCCGGGATGCGATCGGCATCGAACTCCCCAATCCGAAACGCGAGATCGTGTCCTTCCGCGGCGTCATCGAGTTCGGCCGCCTTCCAGGACACGCAGGCCGCATTGCCGCTCGCTCTCGGCAAATCCATCGGCGGCGAGCCCATCGTCGTGGACCTCGCTCGTATGCCGCATCTTCTGATCGCCGGCACCACCGGCTCCGGCAAGTCGGTCGGGATCAACACCATGATCTTGTCGCTGCTTTACAGGCTGCCGCCGAGCCAGTGCAACTTCATTATGATCGATCCGAAAATGCTGGAGCTGTCGGTCTACGACCGCATCCCGCATCTTCTGGCGCCGGTCGTGACCGACCCTAAAAAGGCGGTCGCTGCGCTGAAATGGACCGTCAAGGAGATGAACACGCGCTACGAGCTGATGAGCAGGCTCGGCGTCCGCAACATCACAAGCTACAACCAGAAGGTCGCCGCAGCGCAGCTTCGCGGGCTGCCGCTGCGCCGCAAGGTGCAAACCGGCTTCGATTTCCGCACTGACGAGCCGGTCGAGGAGGAGCAAACCTTCGAGGCGACATCGATGACTTATATCGTGGTCGTCATCGACGAAATGGCCGACCTCATGATGGTGGCGGGCAAGGACATCGAATATGCGGTGCAGCGTCTTGCGCAGATGGCGCGCGCGGCGGGCATTCATCTCATCATGGCGACGCAACGGCCGAGCGTGGATGTGGTGACGGGCACGATCAAGGCCAATTTCCCGAGCCGGATCAGCTTCCAGGTCACCTCGAAAATCGATAGCCGCACCATCATCGGCGAGCAGGGCGCCGAACAACTCCTGGGCCAGGGCGACATGCTCTACATGGCTTCGGGCGGCCGGATCATCCGGGCTCACGGGCCTTTCGTTTCGGACGATGAGGTTGAGGCCGTGGCCCGCCATTTGAAAGCGCAGGGCCAGCCGTCCTATCGCGAGGACATTCTTGAGGACAGCGGCTCTGATGAGAATGGGTCTGTGCGAGGGGACGGCGGCGGAGCCGATCTCTATCAGCAGGCCGTGGACATCGTCTTGAAGGACAGAAAGCCGACGACAAGCTATCTCCAGCGCCGCCTTGGCATCGGCTACAACCGCGCCGCCTCCCTCATCGAACGCATGGAGCAGGAAGGGGTTGTTGGCGCGCCGAGCAGGACCGGGCGGCGTGAGATTCTGCTCGATGCGGGCCAATAAGTCGGCATCGCGTGAGAATATCCGGCCAGGCATCAAATTGCCCAGAATTTGACGCTTTCTTCCAAGCTCATAGCCGATAATTGCAGGCACTTCGCAAAGGGGCGACCGAAATATGGACCTGGGCCGCAAAGTTTCGCGCTCATTGAGCACGGGTGCGCGATACGCACGCTGCTTGATTGGGCTGCTGATCGTGTCGGCTTTGCCGCAACTCGCTCTCGCCCAGGGTGGAGAGACCGAGGTTTCGAAGACGACTCCGTCGAATCCGCCGCCGGCGGCGTTCGCGCCAAGTCCAGTCCCTCCGGCGCCTGTCGCCGCGTCCCCGGCGCCGCCTGTCGCTTCCGCTCCGCCAACCACGGCGAGCCCTGTAGGGGGAAACGCAGCGGCCGCGTGGCAGGCAAAGACGGCGCAGCAGCCCCGGCACGCTCACCCCTCACAGGTTCCTCCGGCTCCGGTTCCCGCGGTTCCCGCTCTTCCTCAGGAAAGCAGCCAGGAGATCGTCAGCAAGGTCAACGACTATTTCAACAAAATGACCAACCTGGAAGGCGCCTTCGTTCAGACCGATCCCGACAACACGCGGAAACAGGGAAGGTTCTATTTCGCACGGCCAGGCCGTTTGCGCTTCGACTATAGCCCCCCAAGCCGTTTGAAAATCATTTCCAATGGGTACTACCTTGCAGTTGAGGACTACGCGCTCAACACCTCGGACAAATATCCGCTGGAGATGACCCCCTTTCGGCTCCTCTTATCTGAAAACGTCAATCTGGCTAATGACGCCAATATCCTTGGCATCGATCAAGGACCGGACGCCGTGGTCGTCACGGTCGAGGATAAGAAGGGCGACGCAGCGGGCAGGATCAGCCTGTTTTTCAACAAAGCGGACATGACCCTTAAGCAATGGATCATTACAGACGCTCAAGGTCTCGATACGCGCATCGAGATCAGCAACCTTGAACAGAACAAGCGCGTATCGGCAGAACTTTTCGAGTTCTCAAAGGAGATCGGATTTCATAGGGAATGATCGGTTAAATTAACGACAAATTTGCAACTGTCAAGCTTCAAAACCATCATTTTTGATTTGCATCCGGCCCCACTCATGCTATCTTTACTTCATTGGAAGGCTGATGCCAGTCACCATCGGTAGTGCCCCCCCGTCTAGCCGAAGGTATCAGTTTTCCAGCGCCGGCTTCCCTCCCGGCGCATGCGTGAAAACGCAAAGCGCCCAACCTTCGCCGGAGTTGGGCGCTTTTTTCTTGCCCTCATGACATTGCAAATCTCCACCTGGAATATAAACTCGGTGCGCTTGCGCTTCGAACTGGTCGCGCGGTTCTTAAGCGAGGCCAAGCCCGACATTTTGTGCCTGCAAGAAATCAAGTGCAGGGAAGAGCTTTTTCCCGGCGAAGGGTTCCGGGAACTCGGCTACGCCCACATCGCAATCAGCGGCCAGCCCGGCTATCACGGCGTGGCCACGCTTTCGAAGCTTCCCCTGGAGCCTCTGCCGCGCGAGAGTTTTTGCGGCACGGCGGAGGCGAGGCATCTCGGTTGCGCGGTCGTTCTGCCGGACGGGGAGAAGCTTGCGATCCACAACATTTACGTTCCCGCCGGCGGCGATATCCCGGACCCTGCCGTCAATCCCAAGTTCAAGCAGAAGCTCGCCTATCTCGCGGCGCTTGGCGCGTGGCGCAAAGCGGGCGAGGGCCATGCCTTGCTTCTTGGCGATTTCAATGTCGCGCCGCTTCAGACCGATGTCTGGTCGCACAAGCAATTGTTGAAAGTCGTAAGCCACACGCCGGTGGAAGTGGAGGCGTTGACCAGGGTTCTTGAGAAAGGGCGGTGGGTCGACCTCGTCAGGCGTCTCATCACGCCGGACCGGAAGCTTTATACGTGGTGGAGTTACCGCGCCCGCGATTGGGAAGCCTCCGATCGCGGGCGCCGCCTCGATCACATTTGGGGAAGCGAGGGGATCGCCGCGCGGGCGCGCAGCGCCGATGTCCTAAAAAGCGCGCGCGGTTGGGACGGCCCCTCCGACCATGTCCCGGTGACGCTCGATTTTGAGGCATAGATCGGATTGCGTTTCGACTGGCGACCGTCCGGAACAAGCGCCGAAGCATCTTCAGAGGCGACATTTATAAAGAGGCGCACATCCAATCGCACACCCCCGCAGCCGGTGATAACCGGAGCGCTTTTTTAATTTGGCGCCCAGGCGTCTTTCTCCTTGTCGGCGGATTCCGCCGCGACCAGCAAGTCTTGGCACTCCTTCGGCAGGTCCGAGACAAGCATCGGCTTTGGCGGCGCGCCTCGCTTCGGCCCCCGTATCCGCGGCGCTCTCAACTTCTTAAACCACTCGTCCAACTCCTGACCGCAGCCATCGTCTGTCGAAACGGCAGGTTGTGGAAGGCAGGCGGGGCTTCCCGGAGGACAACTCAGCCGGATATGGAAGTGATCGTCATGTTGAAACCAGGGCCGGATTTTCTGGAGCCATGAACGATCCGCGCCCGCGACATCGCAAAGGGCCTTCTTCACGGCGGGATGCACGAAAATGCGCGCCACCTCCGGGTAAGAGGCCGCACGCTTGAGAAGCCTGACTTGCGCTTCGGTCCACATCGTCGCATTGGTGGTCAAGGCCGCCTGATCCACCATATTGTCCGCAGCGAGGTGCTCGCGATCATTTGTTGAGAGCGCACGCTCGGGCATGAGCGTGTACCAGAGGTCGACATCAAGGCCCATCTGATGGCTGGCATGGCCGCCGAGGAGAGGGCCGCCGATGGGCTGGGCCATGTCGCCGACAAGAACGCCGGGCAAGCCATCCAATCGCCTCACGTCGGCCGCGAGCCTCTCAATATATGCGACCAAGATAGGATGCCCCCAGGAGCGATTGCGCGACGGCCGCATTGTCTGCCATCCGGTTCCGCCGGCGGCGATCTTCTGGGCGCCGGCGATGCAGCCGTGATCATAATGCCCGATGGCCTGCGGAGCCTGCAAAACGGGAGTTTTGATCGCGCCAAAAGCCTTTTTTGCTTCCCTCTGATCGGGCGCGAGAAGCTGCTGCGCGATAGCCGATCCGAAGAATGCGATTAACAGAGCGAGTGCGACGGCGCGAAGGATGAGGCCTTTCATCCTAGCGACCAAAGGGGTTCCATACCGGCTCCTCGTTCCTCTGAGGCGCTTGCGCCGGCTGTTCGGGTGAGGAGGCGGAGGACGCAGCCGGCTGGGCGGCGGCGGTTTTCTGCGCGGGCGGCCTCCTCCTTGGGGCGGCCTTCTTCGATACGACAGCAGCCTGTGCAGGCGGAGGCGCAGAAGGCTGGGTCAGGTCGATTTGGACGGGCTTCTGCTCGCTTGTTTCGAGAGCGCGCGCAGGATGCGGCGCCGGCGCCAGGATGGCTTGAACGTTCTCGCCCGGAGGCGTGACATTGACGGCGATGGCGGCGAGCGCCCATTGCTCGCCCGACAGCTGGATGGCAAGATCGAAATTGACCTGTTCAGGCGTTGTGGGGAAAAACCCCGTCGCTCGAAGCACTTGCCCGTCTTGCATCGCAGGGGCCGACACAAATTTCGGCGTGAAGAACATAACGGGAGAGATGTCGAGCTTTCGTGCGCGCAGCGTCGTAAACGCTTCCGCGAGCCGAGCTTGGCTGTTCGTCTGCTGGAAATTCGGCGTGCCCAAATCGCGCAAAACAGAGTAATTGCCTGTCAGGTTTGCCTGATTGAGCGCGATGATCGCATTGCGGACCATGAGGACAAGACGCGGATCATCCGCGGACAGGCCCGGCTGCGGCGCCGAGGCGGGGGGCTGCGCCGGGGCGAACTGATCGGGAGCCGCCTGCGCATCGACAGGAGCTGGTTCGGATTGAGCCCACGCCGCCGGCCCCATTTGAAACAGGGCTACAGAGCAAAAAAAACATAGAGCAAATCTTTTTGACACGGCTACCTCCAACTCGCCAAATACGGTTTCTTAGCCACGGCAGAGGGCGACTTCAAGACGAAACGGGGGTCGCCTGGAGGTTATACAAAGGCTATTGCATGCAAAGCGCCTTGCGTCGCCCGAATGGCGCGCCGCTGAAAGGGATGCCGCCCATGGCCTTTCACGGCGAGCCCGCTGAACCATGACAAGCTTACAATGAGGCCGGTGGGGAACTAAGCTTGTCGAAGGGTGAAGCCAAATTCTCCGCCATTTTCAGCATCTTGCCGGAAGGCTTAGCTGCGCCGTTCCAAGTTCCAAGCAGGGAAAGCCATGCTTCCACCATGATGGAACAGCATTGGGCGACAATCCCCGGCTGTCAAAGTCTTAGCGCCGCCAGCAGCGGCCGGAGCCTTATTTCCGTTTGTGCTTGAGAATCAGCGCCTCAAGCCCCGCCTCCTTCAACAACTGCAGGCTGGCGCCGTGCGAGGACTCGTCTCCAGGAACCCGCCAATCAGCCAAGCCAGCTGAAATAGCTGCCGACGACCAAGAAAAGCCCCATCAGCGCCCGGTAGATCACGAAGGGCCAAGCCGAGAACCTCTCCAGAATTCGCAAAAGTCCCCAAATCGCGACAAAAGCCGACAGGCTTGCGACGGCGATGCCAACCAGCAGCACAGACCATCCATAGGCGTCGAGATTGGCGTGACGCAGCTCCCATAATTCCTTAGCGCCCGCCAGCGTTATAGCGGGGAGCCCCAAGAGAAAGGAAAAGCGCGCCGCCTCGGCGCGGTCGAAATTGAGGAAGAGCGCCGCCGTCAGCGTCGAGCCTGAGCGCGAGACGCCGGGGATCAACGCGCCAACCTGGGCGATGCCGACAATCAGCGCGTCCATGATTGTGAAGCTGCCCAAACTGCGGCTGTGGCGGCATAGAATTTCGGCGAGAGCCAGGAGCAAGGACATGACGAGGCTGGCCCAGCCGATGACCATAAGGCCGCGCAAAGGCGAATTGCAGGCGTTGAGCAGAGGCGCCAGCAGCAAGCCGCCGATGACGATGGGGATGGTGCCGAGCCCGATAGCCAGCACGAATTCGAAGTGACTTGTCGCGCCAATCCCTGCGCGCGACCGCCGATGCCGAGCCGATCGTCAGCCCACGAATGTCGCTCCAGAAATAGCTGACGACGGCCGCCAAAGCCGCAAGCTGCATGGCGGCCGAAAACGCCGAGCCCGGATCGCGCCAGCCAAGCAGCGCCGGCACAAGGCGCATATGCGCCGTCGACGAGATCGGCATCAGCTCCGTGATGCCCTGCACGACGCCAAGCGCCATGACCTTGGCGTAACCAAGGCTGACAAAGCCCGTATCAAGGCCGTTGGTGCAATCAGCGACCATTCTTTCCCCCCAATGTCCAGAATTCGGGCGATGGCTAGCAGGCTGGCGGCTTGACAGCAAGCTTCTTTGGCGCAGCGTTCCTCTGCAACCGTTGAAAATCCGATCGGCCAAGGACTCCCTTGACCGCCTTGACGCCGATTTCGTGTTGAGCTGCGCGGACGGATGCCGACTTCCGCAATCGTGATCACTTGTCGCACAAACCGGCGCCAGCCGGAAGCATCAGCTCAAGGATGCACGCAAAGAGTGTGTGGGCGGGCGAACGCCTTAGGGAGCTTCTCGCCGTGTCAAGCCAGCGCAGCATGGTGAGCGTATTGCGCCGAATTTGCGCCTGCGCTTCGGGCTCACGAAGGCCCGGTCTCGTATCACTTTAAGTCGCTTTATGAGAAGCATTTCGGAGATCTTTGCGATGATGAGCAATGACGGGGAATCTTCGCCTGAAATCCCGATCACAAAAGAGAGCGCTGACAGAAGGTGGGTGCATCGTGCGTTGATGGCCCTCATCGCAATAGCGATGCTCTATGCTGGGGCCATGGCCTGGTTTGGACGCGAGAGCTGGCATGTCGCGGCGACCAACCTGACGGCGCCTGATCTGCTTACGGTGAGCGGGTGGGTGCTCGCCGGATTTCTCCTGCGGGCTGGGCGTTGGCATTACTACATCCGTGTACTACAGTGGGACATCCCGCTATGGCGAAGCTTCTCCGCGTTCGTCGCCAGCATCGCTCTCACCGCCACGCCCGGCAAGACCGGCGAGTTGGTGAAGTTTGCGCTGCTGCGCGAACATCATCGCGCGTCTCTCTCGCAAGGAGCGGGCGTTCTGCTGGTTGAAAGACTAGGAGATCTGACGGCGGTTATGCTGCTCGCCGCAGCGGGTCTGACTGTCTTGACTGACATGACCAGTTACGGTTTGGCTGAAGGCGCGATTATAGTCGCCATCGTAATGCTCGTATGGAACGCGCGACTCTTAAAGGCGGCGCTTCAGCGACTAGCCAGGGCGCCGAAACTCGCTCCGCTTTGCCTTCGGCTCTTGAGCGCCTTCCACGCCGCCCGGCTTTTGATGCGGCCATTCCCCGTGCTGGTCGGGGGCGCGCTGGCGATCGCGGCCTGGAGTTGCGAAGCGCAGGCTTTTCACCTGCTGATCAACAGGCTGGGCATTGTCTCGCCGTTTGAGGCTTCCTTTTCGATTTTCGGGCTGGCGACGCTGGTCGGCGCGGTTTCGATGCTTCCGGGCGGCGTTGGAGGCGTCGAGGTGGTGATGGCGGTTCTTTTGACCAAGCTCGGAGCGGCCGCCGCCACGGCTGCTGTCGCCGTCGTGATCTTCCGTTTTTTCACGATCTGGCTTTTCACGCTCATCGGCGTGCTGTTCATGGGCGGCTGGTTGGCGGCGCTCTCGCGAGGCAAGTCGATCACTCCGGAGGCGTCGCCGCGAGAAGCAATCGCCCTCATGAGGCCTTGGGAAACTCCCGCTTTCAAGGATGTCACCATTATCCTGCCGGTGATCAACGAAACCTATTCGCTCGTCCAGACGGTGGAAGCTGTCATCGCCACCTCGCAGAGCGACCTTCGTGAACTTCTCATCGTGGTCGCGGACAAGACCACCCCGGAAAGCTTAGCTGAAATCAGACGCCTTCAGGAGCGATACGGCGATCTTGTCGTGGTGCATCGCCAAACCTTGAAGTTTCTTGGCGGGGCCATGCGGGAGGCGTTCGACCTCGCCCGAGGCAGCCACACCATCATGATGGCCAGCGACCTGGAGACTGACCCGGCGCTGGTGCCCCAACTGATCGAGCTGGCGCGCCATGAGCCCGAAGCGATCGGGACCGTCACACGCTGGCGCGAGGGTGGCGGGTTCAAGGACTACGATTCGGTAAAGCTGGCGGCCAACTGGGTGTTCCAGAAGGCTTTCTCATTGCTCTACTGGTCGCCGCTTTCGGACATGACCTATGCTTATCGCATTTTTCCGACCCGGCTGCTCCAGGCGATCCGATGGGAGGAATTACGCCATCCGTTCCTTTTCGAGACTTTGATCAAGCCATTGCGTCTTGGCGTCCGTGTGATCGAACTCCCGGGAATGTGGCAGGCGCGAACCGAGGGGCAATCCCAGAACACCTTCGCCCGCAATTTTGAATATTTCCGAATTGGCCTGCGCGTACGCTTCGCCAACCGGACGCAAATTCTTCGTTCATCGCCAGTTCTTTCATCAACGCCTTTAGGAGCGTGAAGCTCATGAAGAAAATAATAGTCACGACCACCATCAACGGCCCGACGAAAGCCATTCGTTTGTTCGAGGCGATGAAGGATTGGGACCTCGTAGTCATCGGCGATCTCAAGACGCCGAAGGACTACCAGTTGGAACACGGCCTTTACGTAGGTCCGGCGGAGCAGGAGGAGATCGACAAGCCGCTTTCCGACGCCATTGGCTGGAACTGCATTCAGCGCCGCAATTTTGGTCTCGTCATTGCTCATCAGATGAAGGCCGACGTTGTCGCAGTTGTGGACGACGATAACATTCCGCTGCCTGGCTGGGGGCAAGACCTGATGATTGGCCGCGAGGTCGAGGCAAACTACTATTCGACCGATCTGCCGGCCTTCGATCCGGTGGGCGCCACCAATCATAAGACGCTTTGGCATCGCGGTTTTCCGCTGCAACTGCTCGCGAAAAGAGATTATTCGCGCAAGAGCCGGAAGATTGTACGCCCCGATATCCAGGCTGATTTCTGGAACGGCGACCCCGACATAGACGCCGTCTGTCGCATGGAGCACGGCCCGGAGTGCGATTTCGATCCAGCGGCATTTCCTATCGCAGCCGACAAATTGGCGCCCTTCAACTCGCAGAACACCTTTCTTTCAGCTGCTATACTGAGGGATTACTTTCTTTATCCTCATATCGGCCGCATGGACGACATCTGGGCCTCTTACTACGCTCAGGCGAAGGGCCGCCAAGTGGTTTACGGCAAGGCCTCGGTGTACCAGGACCGCAATGTTCATGATCTGGTCCGGGACATGAAGCAGGAGTATCTCGGTTATGAGCACAATCTAGCGATCGTCTGCGATCTGGCCGCCGACGCAAACTCTTTGTTGGCCTACCTGCCGGGCAGGGCCGTATGGGCGTTCGAACTGTACAAGAGGCATTTCGACCATGCGTAAAATTCTCATCACCGGCGGCGCCGGGTTCGTAGGTCGACACTTCGCCCGCCATTTCCTTGAGACAGGCGACGAGGCGCACGTGGTGGATTGCATAGCACCTCTCACCGGCGGCATCGACCCGGCTGCCGGCTGGCCGCTTTTCGAACCCCGGGACTACGCCAATTTCAAGTTCTATCGCGAGGATTGCCGCGATTTCTTCAAGCGGGAGCGGGCGACGGATTTCGATTACGCCATCCATCTCGCGGCGATGGTAGGCGGACGCGCCATGATCGAGGAGAACCCGATCGCTGTGGCCGACGACTTGTCGATCGATGCCGAATACTGGCAATGGGCGAAGATCGCCAAGCCAGCCAGAACGCTTTGTTTCAGTTCCAGCGCGGCCTATCCGGTCAAATATCAGAGGCCGGATGACTATAGGCTGCTGCGCGAGGACATGATCGGCTTCGACGATGACATCGGCATGCCCGACATGTCCTATGGCTGGGCCAAGATGACGTGCGAATATCTCGCGCGCCTTGCGTACGAGAAGCATGGACTGCGGTCTATTTGTTTTCGGCCGTTTTCCGGCTATGGCGAGGATCAGGATGACACCTATCCGTTTCCAAGCATCTGCAAGCGCGCGATCGCGCACAAGGGCGATCCGGTGCTCACGGTCTGGGGAAGCGGCCCCAGATGCGTGATTTCATCCACATCGACGATTGCATCAACGGCTCTGTCACAATGATGGACAAAATCGACGACGGCTCGGCTGTTAATCTGTCAACCGGCTTATACACCAGTTTCATCGAGTTTGCCGGCTTGGCCGCAGAACTGTGCGGCTATTCGCCAGAGGTGCGGGGCATGTCTGACAAACCGGCCGGCGTTCATGCTCGCGGCGGCGATACGACGCTCCAGCGAGCGCTCGGTTTCACGGCCAAAATTGAGTTCGCAACCGGCGTCAAGCGCGCTCTCGATTATTATTATACTCACAGGGTCTGCGCCGGCCTTTAGTTTTAGCCGTCGCCTCGCCAAACAATCCTTAGCGGATTTTGATACGCAGTTGGCCTCATTCTTGTTCGTCTGTATCGGGGGGATTATTCCTGGCTGAGCCGGCGTCTCCGCGGAAACCTGTGGCCAGCACGTAAAGCTCGGGCGATTCCGCCCGGCTCGCTTTCGGCTTGATGTGCCGCACGCTGGCGAAGTCGCGCTTCAGCATGTCGAGCAGGCTCTTCTCGCTGCCTCCCTGGAACACCTTTGCAAGAAAGCATCCGCCAGGCGCGAGAACCTCGATCGCAAAGGCGAGCGCTTCCTCGGTTAGGCCCATGATGCGGAGATGGTCGGTTTGCCGGTGCCCCGTCGTTGGCGCGGCCATGTCTGAGAGAACAGCGTTGGGCCTCCGCCCGGCAAGCGCAGCGAGCAGTTTGTCGTCCGCCCCCGGCTCGCTAAAGTCCTGCTGCAGGATGTCGACGCCGGGGAGCGCATCGAAGGGCAGAATGTCGAGCGCCACAACCGCGCCCCTCCCTTCCGCGGCCTGCACGCGCTTCGCCGCGATCTGGCTCCAGCCGCCCGGCGCCGCCCCAAGATCGACGACGATGTCGCCCGGCTTCATGAGCCTGTACTTGTCCGCGATTTCCTCAAGCTTGTAGGCCGCCCGGCTGCGATAGCCATCGCGCTTCGCCGCGGCCACGTAAGGATCATTGAGCTGGCGCTCAAGCCAATGCCTGGACGAGACCGTGAGCCCGCGAGACTTCTTCAGCTTGACCTTAAAAGACCGATCCGGATTTGATTCTCGCTTGGTCATGACTGAATGAAGTGCTCTGAGTGGCGGCCTTGGTTCGATCACGCATGGCGTCTTCAGCGATCAGCGTCGCCAGAATGCCTTCGCGAAGGCCGCGGTCGGCGACCCTGAGGGATTGCACCGGCCAGACCCTCAACATGGCTTCCATGATCGCGCAACCTGCGAGAATAAGATCGGCCCTTTCTGGGCCAATGCAAGGCTGAGCCGCGCGTTGTTCCCAGTTCATGGCGGCGATGCGCTTTGTGACGTCCCGAATGCTGTCGGTGGACAACCAGCAACCGTCTACCTTCGCGCGATGGTACTCAGAAAGGCCCAGATACACGCCGGCGATGGTCGTGACCGTTCCCGACGTGCCGAGGAGATGCGTTCCTGCCAGGGCGACCTTGTCACAAATGCCTTTGGCTTCGCTGAAAGGCTTAAGCTTCGCGCCGACGAAGGTCACCATGTCCTCGAACTGAAAACCCTCCGCCCGGTTGCTGCCGAAGCGTTCCGCAAGCGTGACCACGCCGAACGGCAACGATGTCCACGCTTCGATGCAATCCTGGATTTTCAGACGGTCTTCAATCGAAATGCGCTTCGAGCGGCGGCCTTTCGTGAGATTGAGCCAGACGAATTCGGATGAGCCGCCGCCAATGTCGAAGATCAGCGCGTAGTCGCTTTGCTTGTCGATAAGGGATGCGCATCCCGAGACCGCGAGGCGCGCCTCGGTTTCGCGCCCGATGATTTCCAGCGCAAGCCCCGTTTCGCGCTTGACGCGCGCGATGAAGTCCGGCCCGTTCTTTGCGATGCGGCAGGCTTCTGTCGCCACAAGACGCGAGCGGGTCACGCCTCTGCGCGCCATCTTTGTCGAGCAAACCTTGAGCGCATCGATCGTGCGCGAAATCGCATCCTCCGACAGAAAGCCGGAGTGGCTGACGCCCTCGCCAAGCTTTATGATTCGAGAAAAAGCATCGATCACGAAGAAGCCGCGCCGCGAGGGCCGCGCCACCAAGAGGCGGCAGTTGTTGGTTCCAAGATCCAGAGCGCCGTAAATGACGCCGGGAGCGGCTGTCGGAACGGCGGCTCCGTTGCGGAATGGCGCAGTCACCCTGATCGGAGGAATGGTCGGGCGATGTGGCTCACAGCCCCTGGGATGTGGGCTGAACCCGGCATTAGATTGGCCGTCGAGGGGTGCTGAAGCTAAGCCAGCGCCGTCTGTCGCAGCAACCCTCCGCTCTCCGGTGCTCAACCTCGACCTCCCGTCGGCATGTTCTTTCCGCAGGATTTGTTCTCCCCCCAGCCCCTGCTAACCTCACAGAGTAACAGTTTTTTTATGTTCCGCAAACGATCAAGATGAGGCTCTCTCGGAACTTAAAGAAGATGAGCCGGGATTTCCCGCCAAATTTGAGAGAGGGCGCCGGAGGCTTACGAAAGTATGACGTCCCGGCCGCACGCTTCCGGGAGGAAAACCGCGCCGCAGGCAAGCGTAAACCGGCTTGGTTCGTTGGAGCTAAGACTTTCGCATGAACGCCAGGTTCATCGCTTTCATTTAAGGTTGTTCCGTTCGCGCCGCAAAGAAAGTTCATTGCAGCTAATCGGTTTTCTAATTCCCCTGAATTTACGTCACGCTGTAGCAATGCTTGCAACAATGGCGTCAGAGCGGGAGAGGACGGGCTTGTCTAGGATAGCGATGGGCGCCGAGCCATTCTTTGTATCGCGGGCCGAACGCCGCCGCGTCATCGTCGCCTCATCGGCCGGCACTGTCTTCGAGTGGTACGATTTCTATCTCTATGCAGTCCTCGCGCCGTTTTTCGCCACGCTTTTCTTCCCGCCTGGCAATGAAACCGCGGCGCTTCTCGCAGCCTTCGCGACCTACGCGGCGGGTTTCATCGTGCGGCCCTTCGGCGCTGTCTTTTTCGGACGCCTCGGCGATTTGTCGGGACGGAAATACACTTTCCTGATCTCCATTATCTTCATGGGTTTTTCGACATTCACGGTCGGACTGCTTCCCACTTTCGAGCAGGTCGGCTGGCTCGCGCCCATTCTTCTTGTCACTTTGCGGCTCCTGCAGGGCCTGGCGCTTGGCGGAGAGTACGGCGGGGCGGCGACCTATGTCGCCGAATACACCCCGGCTGAGCGCCGCGGCTACGCCACGAGCTGGATCCAGACGACGGCGACGTCTGGCCTCCTTCTGGCGCTGGTTGTGATCGGCGTCTGCCGCTGGCTGATCGAGCCTCAGGATTTCGAGCGCTGGGGCTGGCGCATCCCTTTCCTCTTCTCGGTCGTTCTTTTGGCGCTATCGGTCTACATCCGCATCACATTGCGGGAGACGCCCGTGTTTCTTCGCATGAAGGCCGAGGGGCGCTCGTCTCAGATCCCGGTTTGGGAGAGCTTCTTTAAATCGCCGAATAACAAGTTCATGCTGCTTGCGCTGCTCGGCGCGACGGCGGGCCAGGGCGTGGTCTGGTACACGGGGCAGTTCTACACGCTCTTCTTCCTGACGATGACGCTGCATCTGGATTATCTGACTGCCTATCTCCTCGCAGGCGCAGCGCTGGCGATCGGCACGCCTTTCTTCATCTTCTTCGGATGGCTCTCCGACAAGATCGGACGCTTGAAAATCATCTTCGCCGGGTGCCTTCTCGCCGCCGGCGCCTATTTTCCTCTGTTTCATGTTCTATCGGGCGCGATCAATCCGGCGCTGGTCGAATTTCGCGCGGCGAACCCGATCACGCTGCGGCTCGACGCAGCGTCCTGCAACGTCCACATCTTCGTCGCGCCTTGGTCGAATTTCAGCATCTGCGATCAGGTCACGGACCTCCTTATGAAGTCGGGCTTGTCTTTCGCCAAGGCGAACGCGCCCGGCTCCAAATCCGTATCCGTCTCCATAGGCGGGCGCAGCGTCGAAATTTCAGGCAAGGATGAGGGCGCTGTTTCCGCCATTCTCCAGCGCGCTCTGTTTGCCGCCGGCTACCCGGGATTGACCCCGAAATACATGCGCGGCGCTGCTCAGACCGACGCGCGCGGCAATCGCGTGTTCGAACAGAAATCCGCCGACCCCTCCCGGATCGATTATGCGACGGCGCTTGGGACGCTGTTCGCGCTGATGCTCTTCGCCACCATGACATACGGGCCTATTGCCGCATTCCTTGTCGAGCTTTTCCCGCCGAAAGTCCGATACACCTCGCTCTCTTTTCCTTATCATATTGGCAATGGGGTGATCGGAGGAATGCTGCCGCTCATCGCGACCGCTATCGTGGCCGCGACCGGCGATGTTTACGCGGGACTTTGGTATCCCGTTTCTGTTGCAGGCATGACGTGCATTTTTGGCGCTCTCTTCCTTCGAAACCGGCGGAGCGAAGCGCTATAGGGCGGCGAATCCGGAAGCGAAAGGATCGTCATGAGCTTGAGTGCGAAGCTTGCGGTGCGGGCGGCTCAAGGCAAACCCATCAGGGTTGGGCTTATCGGGGCTGGCAAGTTCGGATCGATGTTTCTTTCTCAGGTTCCCTCAATCCCCGGCCTTGAGGTCGCCTTCATCGCAGACCGCGACACGGAGCGCGCACGGACCGCCTGCCGCACGGTGGGATGGGATTCGCGGCGAATTTCGAAGACGCTGATCACAAGCGACGTGCTCAACGCCTGCGCCCGCGACGATGTCGACGTGGTCATCGAAGCCACGGGCAATCCAAGCGCCGGGATCGCACACGCTTCCGCCGCCATCGACGCCGGAAAACACGTCGTCATGGTGAGCGTCGAGGCCGACGTTCTCGCCGGCCCGCTTCTGGCGGCGCGCGCGAGGAACAAGGGCCTTGTCTATTCGATGGCCTATGGCGACCAGCCCGCGCTCATCGCGGAGATGGGCGCGAGCGAGCGGCTTCATCGTCGCAGCCGCCGGCAAGGGCACCAAATATCTGCCGAGCTATCACACCTTGACGCCTGCCGATGTCTGGAGCCACTACGGCCTGACCGCGGCGCAGGCGAGCCTTGCGGGCATGAACCCCCGCATGTTCAATTCCTTCCTCGACGGCACGAAAACGTCGATCGAGATGGCAGCCGTCGCCAACGCATGCGGCCTCGATGTCCCTTTCGACGGCCTTTCCTTCCCGCCGTGCGGCGTGGACGATCTGGCCCATGTGCTGAGGCCCCGGTCGAACGGCGGTCTTCTCGATCGCGAAGGCATGGTCGCGGTGGTCTCCTCGCTGGAGCGCGATGGACGGCCGGTTTTTCGCGACCTGCGCTGGGGCGTGTTCGTGCTGCTCAAAGCCCCGAACAAATATGTCGCCGCTTGCTTCAGCCAATACGGCTTGCAGGTCGACAGCACGGGGCTTTACGCGGCAATGTACAAGCCGTTCCATCTGATCGGTCTTGAGCTTTCGATTTCGGTGCTGAACGCGGTGCTGCGCGGGGAAGCGACCGGCGCGCCCATCGAATGGCGCGCCGATGTCGCCGCCGTCGCCAAGCGAAACCTGAAAGGCGGCGACGTTCTGGATGGCGAGGGCGGATATACCGTCTACGGCAAGCTCGTGCCGGCATCGCGGTCGCGCGCCGAAGACCTCTTGCCCATTGGGCTTGCGCACGGCGTGAAGGTCAAGCGCGACATCCCGGCCGGGTCTTTTGTAAAGGCAAGCGACGTTCAGCTCGATGAAGACAATCTTGCTGTCCAGACCCGACGGGAAATGGACAGAATGAGCCGAACCGCTGCGGCCGCATAGCGCCGCGCAGCAAGATTTCCTGGCTTCCCCAACGCTTGGTTGAACCCGCGCAACAGGCCGGCAGCCGCCTGCCCGTTTTAGCTTTTGGCAGACTTTATCCAGGCTCGAAAAATCCTCAACATTTTGCTAGAGTGACGCCATGACGACATTACTTGATCATGCCATTGACGCCGCCAGGCGGCTTCCCCTTGATCGGCAAAACAACGTTGCGGAGGCGCTGCTCGCCCTCATTGAGAACGAGGCTCAACACCGGTTCGATATCCAGCCGACCGGCGACGAACCGAGCGAGGCTGAGATTCTCGCCCTTATGCCAGGAGTAATGCCTTCAATTCTGCCAACTAAGGCCGAAGTTGCGGCATGGAACCGGCTCTCTGAGGAAGAGCAGGTGCGCCGTTACCGTGAAGCTTTGAACCAACCCGGCAACGACGAAGCCGTCGACGACACCCTTCAAGACATTTACGCCCGCGTCCTCGACCGCCACGGTCTGTGATGTCATGTCCGGCTTCAAGTTTTCGCCGAACGCGCGGGCGGCGCTCGACGCTGCATTGAACGCCTCCCTCCTGAATTTCGGCAAGCCACAGACAGACCGTTACATAGAAGGTTTTCAGCGAACATTTGAGCTTCTCGCGCGGTTTCCCGGCATCGGTCGCCCAGCAGGCCGCTTTCGGCGCGGACTTCGCTGCTACTGCTACGAATCCAATTACATTTTTTTCACCGTCGAGGACGATCACATCCTTATCCGCGAGATTTTTCACACCTCGCAAAACATTACTAAAAAGATGTTTCGCTAATCTGCTTGCGTTTGATGAAAAGGGTGGCTTTGCCGTTGCAGGCTGGGCGCAGTCATTAGCTCTTATGGCCGGAACGGCTCTTAATGAAGATGAAGAAGTAACGCAACCAATCATCATTCAGCGCGTGGCGGCCGTAACGCACCGTGGTATGAGGGATGCATGAACACGGAAGCTAACGACCTCCACGACGTTGTTCACGCATTGGCGGAATGCTTTGCGCTTCAGATGGGCAGTTTGCCAGGGCCATTCCAAGAAAGCAGATAGCATGAGCGGACGTTTCTGGATTTTCATCGCCGCGCTTCTCGCAGGCCTCGCGGTTGCGGCCGGGGCGATTGGCGCTCACGCTCTCGGCGACGCCGTAAGCGCCGAGTCGAAGCGCATCTTCAGCGCCGGCCAGCGAAACCACTTTCTTCACGCATTGGCCTTGCTCGGGGTCGGGATCGTTTTGCTGCAGTCGGAGGGACGCCGCGCCCGCTTCTCGACCTTCTCATTGCAGATTGCCGCCATCGCCTTCCTGACTGGAATCGCCTGCTTCTCCGGCGGCATTTACCTGCAGGTCGCAGAGAGGCTCGGTTCCAGCGCATGGATCGTCCCGTTTGGCGGGATCTCATTCATGATCGGCTGGGCGGCGTTCGCGATTGGCGCGCTTGGCTTGCGCAGCTGAAAACAAGAAGCCGGCGCCCGGACAAAGGACGCGAAACCGAAAACAGCACCTGCAACCGGCTTGCTTATGACGACGAGTCATGCTGAAAAAGCGTGAGCGTGGCTCCACCCTTCGACAGGCTCAAGATGAGATTGAATATTTTCACGAGGCTAGACCTCATGGTGAGCTTGTCGAACCATGGGCGACATCGCTTTTCAGCAACCTGCTAGTGCGTGACCAGACCGTTGAGCGCTTCGAGCTTGCGGCTGCGGCTTTTGGACTTCGCCGGTTTGGCCGGGGCTTCGGTCTCTACGGCGCGTGCGCGCTTCGACTTGGCCTTCTTGCTGTCTTGGCTGCCGTTTGTACGCTTCGCGGCGGACGCAGCCTTGCGATTGGACTTGCGGACGCGATCAATTTCGGTTGCGGTGATGCGCAGCAGCGCGCGAAGATCTTCGGACATCGAAGCATCGAGCCCTGAGGAGGCGTCGAGAGCATTTGCGATGCAATGTGCAATTGTGTTGATCGCGACTGTGGTAGGAGAAAGGTTTGCCATTTGATTTGCTTTCCGTGAAAATAGCCCCATTGGCCACGTTCACGGATAGCAACTTATAGTTGAAGTCGGTTTAAGTTAAAATTCTCAATTGAAGCGATGCATCGCAGAAAAAACCTTGCTGCTACAAACGCTTAAGAAGCTCTTGTTTCTTTGACGAAAACTCGTCCTCGGATAGTAACCCTTTCTCCTTCAATTGCCCGAGTTGTTCGATCAAGGCCAGGATTGAGCCGTGGTCGGCGCTTTGGGAAGGTTGCGGGGCTTGCGGCGCCATGGGCGCGCTTGTTTCCGGGGCGGGTTTTGCGCCTGTGACGCGAGGCAATCTGTCGACGCGGACGACGCCGCGCGGGCTCGTGAACGTCAAAGAGGCGTCGCCGCTTTGCTGCTGGCCGAAGCCGCCAATGTCGTAGCCGGTCGTGTCATACACCTCGACCTGTCCACGATCGTCGATCGCAAGCCGGTTGCTCGACGGGAAGTAGGCGTAGCGCAGATTATTTTGCGAACCTGTCGACGTCGGGTTCCCAAGCTCCGCGGGCCACCACGACGAAGGCTGCGAGGACTGCCAGAAACTCGCGCCCCCGCTTCCCTGGCTTTGCATCTGCGTCTGAGGAGCCGGCATGAAGGGTGCGAATATATTGGGCTGGCTATCCAACGCCCTGGAGAGGTCGTTGCAAAGATTGTCGACGGTCGCCTTCAGCGAGTTGTTGAACATGTCGCCGACCATAGTCATGCCGCCGCGCATCCACTGGCCGCTGCCGCCGAGCTCGGGCAGATTGAACTGCGCCATCGATCCGCCGCCCCTCGCGACGGCGTCCAGCATCATCTTCACGGCCTCGACGCCGATGGCGTAGCGGTCCGCGAGCGCGGCCACGATCTTCTCGCCTTCCGGCGTCAGCTTATCCATGACGGTAATCTCCTCTTCTTGACCATTTCGCCGACCTTAGCACATGGGCGCCGCACCCGGAACCGCCCGAATAAATGGCGCGCCGGGAAAATGCTCGTGAGGTCGAAGCGGCCATGCTTGCGGCCTTGACGGCGGCGCGTATGTTCCTCTGAACACGACATAACGGAGGAGGACCATCTATGGCGACTGAGAATCGGCAATGGATCTTGGCGCGGCGTCCAGTCGGCGAAATCAAGGATGGCGATCTCGTCCTCCGCGCCGACCCGGTCCCGAATCCGGCAAAAGGTGAGGTCGTTATCAGAACGGAATGGCTTTCGCTCGATCCGACGAACCGGATCTGGATGAGCGACATTCCGCAGTACATGGCGCCGGTGGCGCTCGGCGCGCCCATGCGCGGGCTCGATCTGCGGCTCCGTCGTGAAGAGCGCGTCGGACCAGGTTCCGGAGGGCGCTATTGTGATGGGGCTGGGAACCTGGAGCGACTACGCCTGCGCGCCGGCGGCGATGGTTCACCCCGTTCCGGAGATCCCGGGCATCCCGCGCAAGGACGTGTTCGGCCAACTCTACCTCGTCGGCCCGACCGCCTATTTCGGCCTGACCGACATCGGCGCGCCGAAGATCGGCGAGACCCTGGTCGTCTCGGGCGCAGCCGGGGCGGTTGGCAGCATTGTGGGCCAGATCGGCAAGGCGCTCGGCTGCAGGACTGTGGGCATCGCGGGCGGCAAGGAGAAATGCGCAAGTCTGATCCGCGACTACGGCTTCGACCACGCCATCGACTACAAGAACGAGACCCTCAAGGAGCGCCTGCGCGAAACCTGCCCCCAGGGCGTCGACGTCTTTTTCGACAATGTCGGCGGAGAGACGCTGAACTCGGTTCTCCGGCAGATGAACCTGTTCGGCCGCATCGTTCAGTGCGGCATGATCTCGGTCTATGACAACGACGGCAAGGGCGCGGCGCCCTCCAACTATCCGGTTATCCTGATGCAGCGCCTCAAAGTTCAGGGCTTCATAGCGTTCGACTACGCGGCGCGCTATCCGGAGGCCTTCCGCGCGCTGGCCAAGCTCAGGCTGGAAGGCAAGTTGAACTGGCGTTTCCACGACATCGACGGCCTGGAGAACGCGGACAATGCGGTCCGGATGCTATTCAATGGGCAGAATAAGGGAAAGCTGATCGTCAAGGTCGCCGACGCGGCCTGACGCGTCCGCTCAGCGCCCGCGATGACGCGCGACAATCGCTTAGACCAAAGTGGTGCCCCCTCACCCTGTCCCTCTCCCCCGGGGAGAGGGGACGCCGTTTGAATGGCCGCGCCCGGCTCCCTCTCCATCCGCATCCGCTCGCGGATGCGGACACGCAAGAGCAGCAATCTCGCCAAGGCGAGATTGCGCGGGAGAGGGCTGGGGTGAGGGGTCGCCACGTTGGTCATCAAAGGGAGCGAGCCGATCCCACCGGCTTAAGGATCAAAGGATGAACTTCGAGAGATCGGCGTTTTTCGCGAGATCCCCGACCTGCGTTTTCACATAATTGGCGTCGATTGTGAACTTGGTGTGCGCCTTGTCGGCGGCCTCGAAGCTGATGATGTCCAACACCCGCTCCATCACGGTCGAGAGCCGCCGCGCGCCGATGTTCTCCACGTTCGAATTCACCTCGACCGCCACATCCGCGATGGCGTCGATCGCGTCTTCGGTAAACTCAAGCTCGACGCCTTCGGTTGCAAGCAGCGCGATATACTGCTTGATCAGGCTCGTCTTCGGTTCGCGCAAAATCCGGCGGAAGTCGTCGCCGGTCAACGCCTGCAATTCGACCCGGATCGGCAGGCGGCCCTGCAGCTCCGGCAACAGATCGGAGGGCTTGGCCACATGGAAAGCGCCGGACGCGATAAAAAGGACGTGGTCTGTTTTCACCGGCCCGTATTTGGTGCCGACAGTTGTGCCCTCGATCAGCGGGAGCAGATCGCGCTGGACGCCCTCGCGGCTCACATCGGCGCCGATGCGCTCGGAGCGGGCGCAAATCTTGTCGATTTCATCGAGGAAGACGATGCCGTTGTTCTCGACCGATTTGATCGCTTCCTGGACGACCTGCTCATTGTCGAGAAGCTTGTCGGACTCGTCGTTGATGAGAACCTCGTAGGAACTCGCGAACCGAGAGCCGCCGCGTCTTGGTGCGACCGCCGAAAGCCTTGCCGAGCATGTCGTTGAGATTGATCATGCCGATGGAGCTTCCGGGCATCCCCGGAATTTCGAAGCCCGGCATGCCGCCGCCTGAATCGGAGACCTGAATGTCGATCTCCTTGTCGTCCAACTCGCCGTCGCGCAGCTGTTTGCGAAACTTGTCCTTCGTCGCGGGGCTCGCGTTCGGGCCGACGAGCGCACTCAGCACGCGCTCCTCGGCCTGCAGATGCGCTTTCGCCCGCACCTCCTTGCGCTTGCCGTCGCGCACAAGGCCGATGGCGGCTTCCACGAGGTCGCGCACGATTTGATCCACGTCGCGGCCGACATAGCCGACCTCGGTGAATTTCGTCGCCTCGACTTTCAGAAATGGCGCATTGGCGAGCTTGGCGAGCCGCCTGGAAATCTCCGTCTTGCCGACGCCCGTCGGGCCGATCATGAGGATGTTCTTCGGAAGAACTTCCTCCCGCATATCTTCGTCGAGCTGCTGGCGGCGCCAGCGGTTGCGCAGAGCGATGGCGACCGCGCGCTTGGCGTCATTCTGGCCGACGATATAGCGGTCGAGTTCCGAGACGATTTCCCGCGGGGAGAAGTTGGTCATGTCGTTTTCCCGATGTCATGGCCCGCCTCGTCCCCGTCCGCGAGCGTCTTTGCGCTAAAGCCCGGGGCAGATCCGGCCATCATGATAATAATGTAGGCTAAACCGCGGAAGGCAAGCTTCGACAACAACGTTGTTGTTTGTGTAGACACAAATATCCGCCGCAATCGCCATGGATTTGCGCACGATGTCTTCCGCCGAGAAGTCTGTTTCCAGAAGCGCGCGGGCCGCAGCCAGCGCATAATTGCCGCCGGAGCCGATGCCCATCACATGGTGATCCGGCTCCAGCACATCGCCGGTGCCCGTCAAAACGAGCGTCGAGTTCTTGTCGGCGACGATCATCATGGCTTCGAGGCGGCGCAGATAGCGGTCGGTGCGCCAGTCCTTGGCAAGGTCCACGCAGGCCCGGACCAGTTGCTCGGGGTACATTTCAAGCTTCGATTCAAGCCGCTCGAACAGCGTGAACGCGTCAGCCGTCGCGCCCGCGAAGCCCGAGATGACGTTGCCCTTGCCGAGCGTGCGCACCTTCTTCGCGTTGGCTTTGATGACGGTCTGCCCGAGCGTGACCTGGCCGTCGCCGGCCACAACTACGCGCCCGCCCTTGCGAACGGTGAGAATTGTCGTGCCGCGCCAGCCGGTCGGGTCTTGAAGTGAGTGCGCAAAAGGCGTCATGTATCTTACCTGCTTCCTTGGCGGGGATATGGAAAGCGCCGCGAAACCGTCAAGAAGCGGCTTGCAGCAAGCGAGGGCTGAACCTTGAGAAAAGCGCGAAATCGAACGGAAAACTAAAGAGACCGCGATCGCCGTCGAGGTCAACCTCGATGGGACCGGCGCGTTTTTGATCTCCACCGGCGTCGGCTTCTTCGATCACATGCTTGAGCAGCTTTCGCGTCATTCCCGCATCGACATCTCGCTTCATGCGGAGGGTGATCTCCATGTCGACCAGCATCACACGGTGGAGGATTGCGGCATCGCGCTCGGGCAGGCGATTTCGAAGGCGCTCGGCGACAAGCGCGGGATCGCGCGCTATGGCCATGCCTACCTGCCCATGGACGAGACGCTGACCCGGACGGCGCTCGACATTTCCGGCCGGCCTTATCTTATCTGGCGGGTCGGCTTTCCCACCGAGAAAATTGGCGCGATGGATACGGAGCTGTTCCGCGAATTCTTCCAGGCGCTCGCCCAGAATGCCGGGATCACCCTCCACATCGAGGCGCTTTACGGCGAAAACACCCATCATATTGCGGAAAGCTGCTTCAAGGGCTTGGCGCGCGCGCTAAGGTGCGCCATCACTATTGACGAAAAGATCGCAGACGAAATTCCATCCACGAAAGGACAGCTAGGCGGCTGATGCCTCTGCTGGGACCGTCCATGATCATCTATACCGTGCATGAGCTGCAGCGTTCGGGACAAAGCATCGCGGAACGCGCCGACGACATCGAGTTCGTGAAGGAGGGCTTCACGATCTGGGGCTTTCTTTTCGGTCCGCTCTGGCTTCTGTATAATCGGCTGTGGCTGGCGTTCGTTGTGACGCTCATCGCGGCGGCCGGCGTTGCAGCCCTGCTCCTTGGACTAGGGCTTAGGACGCAGGCGCCAGGGCTTGTGGATATCCTGGTTTCGCTCATCATTGGATTTGAGGGCAACGACATCATGCGCTGGAGCTTGGGCAGGAAAGGGTACGCCCTGGTGGCTTCCGTAGCGGGACGAAACCGCCTCGAATGCGAACGCCGCTTCTTCGACGCTTGGCTTCCGCACGCCGGACAGTCCTCGGGAACGCCCGCGATGGACCTGAAAGGCGGCGGAGACTGGCCGACGTCAAACCCAATCGGAACCTGGCCGGAGGCGACGGCATAGCCCATGTTTGCTGCAATCGTCGATTATCAATCCGGCAATCTTCACTCGGCCGCCAAGGCCTTCGAGCGCGCGGCGCGCGAAAGCGGCCTTCCTTTCGAAATCAAGGTGACCGGCGATCCGGATGACGTGCTCAAGGCGGATCGCATCGTTCTCCCCGGCGTCGGCGCGTTTGGCGACTGTTACCGGGGGCTGGCGAGCGCGCCTGGGATGATGGACGCCTTGAAAGAGGCGGTGTTGCAGCGTGGGCGACCGTATTTCGGGATTTGCGTGGGCATGCAGATGCTTGCGGACCGCGGGCTGGAGCACGGCGTCCACCAGGGCCTCGGCTGGATTGGCGGCGAGGTGGACCTCATCAAGCCCTCGGACAAGTCGCTCAAAATTCCACACATGGGCTGGAACACGCTGAATTTCGCGAAACCCCATGCCTTGACCGAGGGAATTCCCGACGGACCGGATGGCTGGCACGCCTATTTCGTACATTCCTACCAGTTTATGCCCAAAGACGCCCAAGACGTGCTGGCGCGCACTGATTACGGCGGCCCGGTCACGGCGCTCATTGCGCGCGGCAACATCGCCGGGAGCCAATTCCATCCGGAAAAAAGCCAGAAGCTTGGTCTCAAGTTGATTTCGAACTTCCTGCAGTGGCGACCCTGACAAGAAGCACAACGGCCGGAAGTACAATGGCCGGCTGATCCGCGCTTGAGGCCAAGGAGGAGACAAATCTGATCCTTCGCCGCAACAACCTGAGGCTCGCTGCGTTTGACTCCTTTGAAATCTAAACAGGAGAATCAAACGGCATGAAAAGAATCCTCATCGCCCTTTTCGCGACCGCCGCCTTGGTTGGACCGGCCGTCGCCGAACAGCAGGATCCCAATCAGAAGCCCGACCAGAACAACGGCCAAAATCAGAACCCGGGCCAGGATCAAAATGCTCAAAAGGAGCAGGACCCATCCATAGATAAGGGCGCTCAGTCCGGGTCGATCCATCTCACCCGCGCCCAGACTCTGCATGCTGCAGCAGTCCTTGAATAGCAAGGGTCTCGATGCCGGTCCTGTGGACGGCATGATTGGCGAAAAGACACGTCAGGCGCTTCAAAAGTATCAAAGTCAGAACGGCCTCAACGGATCCGGTCAGGTGGACCGCCAGACGCTCGCCGCTTTGCTGGCGGAGAGGGGCAAACAAACCGCCTCTCGCAAGGGACACGGAATGCACCACGAGTCTCAAAATCAGGGTCAGCATTAGTGGCGGACACTAACGGCGTCGAGAAAAACCAGAGGGCCGCGATCCGCTCCCCGGGCGGCCTTCTTTTGTTCGCCGCGCAGGAGATGATGTCCAGCAGGGTCGATTGCGCCGTCATTGGAGCCGGGCCAGCCGGGCTGACCGCGGCGCTTTATCTTGCCCGCTACAATCGCAGTTTTGTTCTGTTCGACAGCGGGAACAGTCGCGCCGCCTGGATCCCTGCCAGCCATAATCTTCCGCTCTTTACTCAAGGCATTGCGGGACCGGAAATCCTCAAAAGGCAACGCGAGCACGTCCGGGCTTACGGCTGCCCGATCATCGACGCAGAGGTGAAAGGGCTTGGCAGGGCTGATCCAGGCTTCGCCCTCGAATTCGAACGAAGCGATGGATCGCGTTCGAAGCTGGAGGCGCGCTTCGCCGTGCTCGCCACGGGCGTAGAAGACATCCCGCCTTGCATCCCCAATGTCGAGGAGGCGGTCAAACGGGGGCTGATTTTCTATTGCCCCATTTGCGACGGGTACGAAGCCAGGGGCCGAAAAATCGGCGTGATCGGGGTTGGCGACAGGGGACTTGGCGAGGCCGTTTTCATGGCGGGCGCTTACTCATCGGACGTAACGCTGCTCTCCTTTCATGAGCCCTTGGCGCTCAGCGGACAACAGTTGGAAACCGCAGCGCGACATGGGATCGCCGTCATCTGCGAGCCCATACAGGAACTCGCTCTCAGCGCCGGCGCTATCGAGGCGATAGCCTCCGGGTCTGAAAAGGGCTTCCGCTTCGATGTCATGTATTCTGCACTCGGCGTCCGCTACCGATCGGGACTGGCGACCGCGCTTGGCGCGAAATCCGATGAGACGGGCGCGCTTGAGGTTGACGACCATTCGCAGACAACGGTTCCCGATCTTTACGCGGCAGGCGACGTCACGCAAGGGTTGAATCAGATTGTTGTCGCGATGGGCCAAGCGGCGAAGGCCGCAACCCACATTCATAACCGCTTGGCGAATCGTGCGGAAAGTCCCGCCCCATTTGATACGCATACTCACGCCGCGGGCGCCGTCAGGGCTTCCCGCGGGTAAGGCGTTCCGCTCATTTGCGCCTCGGCAACTCCTCGCGCACAACGGCGCTCACGGCCTCGGCGATGATGCGAGGCAGATCGGCGCGCAATGTTACGAGCTGATTTTCAACAGACGCAATGCGTTCGGTCAGCTCTTTCCTGAAGCCCGCCATATCGGCGCGGATGTCGAACAACGTCGAGTTGCTCTCTGTGACCTTGCGCAGAATGTGGCGAGAGACGCCGCGCTCGCCTTCCACGTCCTGCTCGATCAGCGAAACGCGCCGCCGCATTTCCGCGAAGCCGGTCTCCTCACCCATGCGCCTGCTCCTCCATCCAAGGCGCCGCCGCGATACGGCGCCCACGTTACACAACACCAGCTAGCATGGCGTCTCGCAATTGCCTACTGCATTTGCGGCGAGCGTTGCAGCATCATGAAAAGCGTGTTGGACGAGGCTAAATCAGGTTTAAGACGCGTGCTGGCTGCCGGCTTTCGTCTCGACGACCGGGGCGGCGACAGGTTGAGACTTTTTTGAAACGCAGGACCAGACATCAACCACTGTAGGGTTAGGGATGCAGTCCCAAACGTCCGAGGCAAGGGAGCTCGCTCCCTTGCTGCGGACCGGTCGTACACGCAGACAAAAACAGGGTTGACATAAGAATAAAAAAACTGACACGGACCATGGCCTTGTCCCCGTGCGGCGCGAATCACAAATTTTATTAGAATAAGAGAAAGCGACGCACGCAATGGCGCAATTGTAACGACCCTACGCCGAAGCATAAGCGTTGTAGCTTTACATCAACCGGTTAAGGTCAACCTCAGTCGAAAAGACTGGTCGAGAAAGGGAATTGAATGAATACGAGAAGTCTTGCGCCCGCGTTCGGGCTCCTGTTGCTGCTATCGGCGGCTCCGGCCTCCGCCGCCGAAGACGACAACAGAACCCTCGCCGCGAAAAGCGGGGAAACAATCGAAGTGAGGCCCGTCTACGGCGCGTCCCACTGCAAGTCGATCCTGACTGCGCCGCCAGAGGTGGAGGTCCTGCAGGGGCCGCCAGATGTGAAGTTGTCGGTGCGAGAAGACATGGTCACCCCACGCAATTGCCGTGAGAAAATCAAGGGCGGCGTCGTTGTGGCGACAGTGGGCGAGGTCAAGCAGCCGGTCGACGGGAAGCTGATCTTCCGAGTAAAGTACAAGACCAAGGATGGAACCCGGCCGATTGGCTACGAGTACAAGATTTCCCTCGTGCCTTGAGTGCGGGCGAGCGCGGCGCCACAAAAGCGAAAGCGGCGGCGCCGTTGTGCTCCGGACCTTTGATATCGTCTTCCGCTACCGGCCTTGCGGCCGTCGCCTTGGATGAAAATGCCAGCCGCGAGGTTCTTTACCCGAAATAAACGCTTCTGAACGCAATCCTAAGCGCAAGCCTTAAGATAAGGTGAATTCGTCGATTTTGAGCGTTCCGAACATAGGTGTTTATATAGATATAGCCCCTTTTTTTCAAAACGAACCCAACTTTGAAGAATTATCTATTAACCGGCAGCTGGCTCTCGCCGGCTCCGGCTGACGCCGTCCCTTGCGCGGACCGCGATGCCGACCGTTGAAAGGCAGACGCGAAAGACCGCCGACAAGATCAAGGTTCGCCAGCGCGTTATGCGTTAATATTACTGCGTGAACACGGATCACAATCAGGCTATTGCCCGTCTGGCGTCTTTGCAAAGTCTTTTCAATTTCCCCATGTGATGATTATAAAAAATGACAAGAGAATCGTCCATGGACACGCTTGTTTATGCGCCTTCCGTCAGCCTTGACGACAAGTATCTCGTCGACAGAAGTCAGGTCTTCATCACTGGCGTCCAGGCTCTTGTCAGGCTTCCGCTCATACGCCGCGAAGTTGACGCCAGGAATGGCTTGAACACGGCTGGGTTTATTTCCGGTTATCGCGGCTCGCCGCTCGGAACCTACGACAAACAACTTTGGAGCGAGCGCAAGCGTCTCGCCGACCACCATGTCATTTTCCAGCCGGGCGTCAACGAGGAGTTGGCGGCCACGGCGGTGTGGGGCAGCCAGCAGGCTGGGCTTTTCCCGGGCGCAAGCTATGATGGCGTTTTCGGCATCTGGTACGGCAAGGGGCCGGGCGTAGACCGTTCGGGCGACGCCTTCAAGCATGCGACGATGTTCGGCACGGCGCGGCACGGCGGCGTTCTCGCGGTTGCTGGCGACGATCATGCCTGCAAGTCCTCGACCTTGCCGAACCAGAGCGACTTCGCCCTCATGGATGCGGAAATTCCGATCCTCTACCCGGCCGATATCGCAGAGCTGATCGAGTTCGGAATGAAGGGTTTCGATCTCTCGCGCTTCGCCGGGCTTTGGGTCGGCCTCAAGACCACTTCGGACATCATGGACGCCAGCGCCACGGTGCGGATCGACACGCGCAGCTACAATTCGGTCATTCCCGAAGGCGTCTTGGAACCTCCCGGCGGCCGCAACGGACGCCTTCACCTGACGCCCCTGCAGCAGGAAGAGATGCATCGGCATTTCCGCCTGCCCGCAGCCGTCGCCTTCGCGCAGAGAAACCGGTTCGACCGCATTGTGCTGGACAGTCCGAAGCCGCGCTTCGGCATCGCGGCCTCCGGCAAGGGTTATCTCCACGTCCGCCAAGCGCTTCGCGACCTCGGCGTTCATGAAAGCCTCGCGGCTCGGCTCGGGCTTCGCGTTTACAAAATTGGCCTCGTCTGGCCCCTCGATGAGGACGGGGCGCGCGCCTTCGCCGATGGGCTTGAAACCGTGCTCGTGGTCGAGGAGCGCCGGGACGTGATCGAGCATCAGCTCCGCGCCGCCGCTTATGGCCTTGCCGATGGCCGCCGCCCCCACATCCTTGGCAAGCGCGACGGCTCGGGCGAGCCGCTCGTTAGCGACGTGGCGGAGATCGACACCGCTCAGGTGGCGCGGGCCATTCTTCGCACCATGCCTGAGGACTGGAAGACCGACGAGATGCGGGCCGCCGAAGCGCGGCTCAAGAAGGCGGCAGACGCGGTGACCGCCCAGCCGCTCCACGTGCGCTCGCCGTATTTCTGCTCGGGCTGCCCGCATAGCACATCGACGCGCGTGCCTGATGGAAGCCGCGCGGTCGCCGGCATCGGATGCCACTACCTCGCCATCTCCATGAACCGCAACACCGACGCCTTCACCCAGATGGGCGGCGAGGGCGTGTTGTGGGTTGGGCAAGCCCCCTTCACGAGCGAAAAGCATATCTTCGCAAATATCGGCGACGGCACCTACTTTCATTCGGGCAGCCTCGCCATCCGCCAGGCCATCGCCTCCGGCCGCAACGTCACCTACAAGATCCTCTATAACGATGCGGTGGCGATGACGGGCGGCCAGCCGATGGACGGAAAGCTTTCCGTGCCGCTCGTCGCAGCGCAAATGCGCGCCGAGGGGGTGAAGCGCATCGCCATCGTGAGCGACGATCCCGATCGCTTTCGCGGCCATCCCGCCATGCCGCCCGGCGTAACCTTCGATCATCGCTCCCGGCTCGACGCCATCCAGAAAGACCTCCGCGAGGAGCCCGGCGTCAGCGTCATCATTTACGATCAGGTTTGCGCCACCGAAAAGCGCCGCCGCCGCAAGCGCGGCCTCATGGAACAATCAGAGAGACGCGTCATTATCAATGAAGGTGTCTGCGAAGGTTGCGGCGATTGCTCCCGCGCCTCCAATTGCCTTTCGGTTGAGCCGGTGGAAACCGAATTCGGCCGCAAGCGCAAGATCAACCAATCCACCTGCAACCAGGACTTCTCGTGCGTCGAAGGCTTCTGCCCGAGCTTCGTTTCGGTCTATGGCGGCACGCTGCGACGGGACAAGCCGAAGCTGCACGAAATTGCCGACCTGCCCGAACCGTCCCTGCCTCTTCTCGGCGCTGACGGTTATAATATCTTGATAACGGGCATTGGCGGGCTCGGCGTGACATCTTTGGCGGCGATCCTCGGCATGGCGGCGCATCTGCACAACAGGCAGGCCCGAGTTCTTGACCTGATAGGCCTCGCGCAAAAAGGCGGCGGCGTTTACTCGCACCTGCGCATCGGAACGCAAGGAAGTAAACTCTTCACCTCTCGGATTGGCGCGGGTCAAGCGGATCTGGTGCTGGCCGCCGACACGGTGGTCGCTCATGGCAAGAACGGACTGCCGATGATGAGCCCGGAGAGGACCACGGTCGTCGCCGATGGGCAAGTCATGCCCACGGCCGAATTCGTCCAGAACAATTTCGTGAACTACGATGTCTCCGCTATGAAAGAGCGGCTGAAGGTGAGCACCCGAAGCGTTGAGGACTGCCCTGCCCAAGCCATCGCGGCGGCGCTCCTCGGCGACGCCATCTTCGCGAACATGGTGCTGACGGGGTTCGCCTGGCAGAAGGGTTTGATCCCGCTCGATCGCGGCGCGATCATGCGCGCCATTGAGTTGAACGGCGCGAGCGTCGAGGCGAACAAGCGAAGCTTCGACATTGGGCGGGAGGCCGCCATCGATCCGACAGGCATCAAGGCGAAAATTGCGCCGCCGCCAAAGCTGTCTCAAACGCTGGACGAGTTGATTGAGATCCGCGTGCGCGACCTGACCGCCTATCAGGATGCGGCCTATGCGGAGCGCTATCGCGCCTTCGTCGGAAAAGTGCGCGCAGCGGAGCAGGCGGTTTCGCCGACGAGCGAGCGCTTGACGGAAGCGGTGGCGCGTAATCTCTACAAGCTGATGGCGATCAAGGATGAATATGAAGTCGCCCGCCTCTACACCGACGGCGCCTTCAAACAGCGGCTCAAGGAGAAGTTCGAAGGCGACTTCAAACTCCGGGTTCATCTTGCGCCGCCGATCTTCGGGCATCGCAACCCTGATACCGGCTTGCCGGAGAAACGCGCCTTCGGCCCCTGGTTCCTGAAGGCGATGACACTCCTCGCGAAGGGTAAGCGCTTGCGCGGCACGCCGCTCGACTTCTTCGGGCGAACGGCGGAGAGAAAGGCCGAACGCGCCCTGATCGCAGATTACGAGGCGCGCATGGAGAAAGCGCTCGCAGCGCTCATGCCCGGAAATCTCGCCCTCGTAGCCGCCTATGCGAGCGTGCCCGACATGATCCGCGGTTTCGGCTATGTGAAGGAAGGCAACATCAAGAAGGCGCAAGCGCGCTACGCCGAGCTTGAGGCGGCGCTCCTTGAGCCGCAGCAGGTTCTCGCGGCTGCCGAGTAGGAGCATTCCTCGCCTAAGCGAGCGTTCGTCGCCATCACTCCAAACCTGGTCATCCCGGCCGAGCGAAGCGCCAGCCGGGATCGCGAAAAATAGTGCTTCAATTTGTTACGATCCCGGATAAGGCTCCGCCTTTCCAGGATGTCGAAAGCGGAGATCCGTTGGCGGACCCGGCAGAACCGCATGAAGTGAGGGACGATGCTCAAAAACTCCTATCGCGGCCTCGATTTCGGCCTGGGCGAAAACGCCGACATGCTGCGCGAAACCGTCCGCGCCTTCTCCCAGAAGGAGATCGCGCCGCGCGCCGCCGAGATCGACGGCGCCAATGCCTTCCCGCGCGACCTCTGGGAGCCGATGGGCGCGCTCGGCCTGCACGGGATCACCGTCGAAGAGGAGTGGGGCGGCGCCGGGCTCGGCTATCTCGAACATTGCATCGCGGTGGAGGAGGTGAGCCGGGCCAGCGCCAGCGTCGGCCTCTCCTTTGGCGCGCATTCGAACCTTTGCGTGAACCAGATCCGCCGCAATGGCGATGACGAGCAGAAGCGGCGCTATCTTCCCAGGCTCATTTCGGGCGAGCATGTGGGCGCGCTCGCCATGTCCGAGGCGGGAGCGGGCTCCGACGTGGTGTCGATGACGACGCGCGCCGACCGCCGCGGCGACCGCTACATCCTGAACGGCGCGAAAATGTGGATCACCAACGCGCCCCACGCCGACGTGCTTCTTGTCTACGCGAAGACCGACCCGAAAGCAGGCGCGCGCGGCATCACGGCCTTCCTCATCGAGAAGGGCATGAAAGGCTTCTCGGTTTCGCCGAAGCTCGACAAGCTCGGCATGCGCGGCTCCGATACGGCCGAACTCGTCTTCAACGATTGCGAGGTTCCGGAGGAAAATGTCGTCGGCGAGGTGAACCGGGGCGTGAAGGTGCTCATGTCCGGCCTCGATTACGAGCGCACGATCCTGGCGGCGGGTCCGCTCGGCATCATGCAGGCCGCGCTCGACATCGTGCTGCCCTATATCCACGAGCGCAGGCAGTTCGGCCAGCCCATCGGCGCGTTCCAGCTTATCCAGGCCAAGGTCGCCGACATGTATGTCACGCTAAACGCCGCGCGCGCCTATGTCTATACCGTGGCCCAAGCCTGCGACCGGGGCGAAACCACGCGCGAGGACGCGGCCGGCGCGATTTTGTTCGCCGCCGAGGCCGCAACCCGGCTTGCGCTCGACGCCATCCAGCTCCTTGGCGGCAATGGCTACATCAACGACTACGCTGCGGGCCGGCTCCTGCGCGACGCCAAGCTCTACGAGATCGGGGCCGGCACGAGCGAGATCCGCCGCATGCTCATCGGCCGGGAGCTCTTTGAAAAAACGGCATAAAACCGTATGTTGGCAATATATTCTGTGTTGACATTTTTTTATAATATGCCAAATTCAGAAAAAGAAGTTGATCGTCGCGAGGAAAATCATGGCGAGGAAGAGCAAAAGCGAGCCACAGCGCGCCCCCGGGAGGGGCTTCGAGGAAGCGCCGCAAGCCGCCTTTTTGGCGGACGAGGCCAAGCCTGGCTTTGGCGTCGCCAATCGCTTGCAGCTAACGCTTGGACCTGGCGGGCGCGTCGTCATCCCAGCCGCTTTGCGCGAGGCCATGGAGGTGAACGAGGGCGACGCCATCCTGGCCTGGGTCGAGGATGGCGAGCTTCATCTTTTGAGCCCCCGTGTCGGAGCGCGTCACGCGCAGGCCATGCTGAGAGGCCTCCTCCCGGAAGGCGTAAAACTCGCCGATGAGCTGATCGCAGACCGTAGGCGCGAAGCTGAGGCTGAGAACCGTGGCTAGCATCGTCTTCGACAGCTCGGCGGTTCTTGCTCATCTGAACAACGAACCGGGAGCCGAACGCGCCGCCGCGTTTTTGGGCGAAGCGCTTATTTGCGCCGTCAACTACTCCGAAATCGTCGCAAAGCTCATTGAGCGCGGGGCCAGCCTCGCGCTCATCCGTCCCGCGCTCTCGCGTTACGGCTTGCAGATCGTACCCTTCGACGAGGATCTCGCCGAGCGCGCGGGCGCCTTGAGAGCCAGCACAAAGGCTTTCGGCCTTTCGCTTGGCGACCGGGCGTGTCTTGCGTTGGCTGAGCGCTCCCGTCTTCCCGTACTGACCGCAGACCGCGTGTGGAGGGAACTCGATCTTCACATCGCTGTGGACGTCTTGCGGTAAGCGGCTCAAGCGCCTTTCTATTCATCTCGAACCACAAAAGAGCGAGCAATCATGGCCCGCCTGGACAGCGCAATCGACAAGCGCTCGAAAGAGTTTCAAGCCAACGAAAGCGCGATGCGGGAGCAGGTTGCCGCGCTGCGCGAAAGGCTGGCGGCGGTGGCGCTTGGCGGCGGCGCGGACGCCAGGGCGCGCCACATCGCGCGCGGCAAGCTTCTCGTTCGCGATCGGATCAACCTGCTGCTCGATCCGGGTTCGCCCTTTCTCGAAGTCGCAGCCCTCGCCGCGAACGGGCTTTATGGCGGCGATGCGCACGCCGCTGGCCTTGTCGCGGGCATCGGCCGCGTCTCGGGGAGGGAGTGCATGATCGCGGCGAACGACGCGACCATCAAAGGCGGTGCGTACTATCCCCTGACCGTCAAGAAGCATCTGCGCGCGCAGGACATCGCCCGCGAGAACCGCCTGCCCTGCCTCTATCTCGTCGACTCCGGCGGCGCGTTCCTTCCCCAGCAGGACGAGATTTTTCCCGACGAGCGCCATTTCGGGCGCATCTTTTACAATCAGGCGCAGATGTCGGCGGCGGGCATCCCGCAGATCGCCATCGTGATGGGACCTTGCACGGCGGGCGGCGCCTACGTGCCGGCCATGTGCGACGAGAGCATCATCGTGAAGGGCAACGGCACCATCTTTCTTGGCGGGCCGCCTCTCGTGCGCGCGGCGACCGGCGAGGTCGTCACGGCCGAAGAGCTTGGCGGCGCCGAGGTTCACAGCCGCCAGTCGGGCGTGACCGATCACTACGCGCAGAGCGACGCGCACGCCATCGGCATCACCCGCGGCATCGTCGCCGACCTGAACCGGATCAAGCCCTCCTCCCTCGATGTGACCCAGCCGCGCGAGCCGCTTTATTCGGCCGAGGATCTTTATGGCGTCGTCCAGGCCGACGTGCGAAAGCCCTACGACGTGCGCGAGGTCATCGCGCGGCTGGTGGACGGCTCGGAGTTCGACGAATTCAAGAAGCTCTACGGCCACACGCTCGTGTGCGGCACCGCGCATATCTGGGGCTATCCCGTGGGCATCCTCGCCAATAATGGCATCCTGTTCTCGGAAAGCGCGCTCAAGGGCGCGCATTTCATCGAAAACATGTGCCAGCGCGGCATTCCGCTCGTATTTTTGCAAAACATCACCGGCTTCATGGTCGGCAGGAAGTACGAGGCGGGCGGCATCGCCAAGGATGGCGCGAAGCTCGTCACAGCCGTCGCCACCGCGAATGTGCCGAAATACACCGTCGTGATCGGCGGCTCTTATGGCGCGGGCAATTACGGCATGTGCGGGCGAGGCTACTCCCCGCGATTCTTGTGGATGTGGCCGAACGCCAGGATCTCCGTCATGGGCGGCGAGCAGGCGGCGACCGTCCTCGCCATCGTGCGGCGGGAAGGCATCGAGGCCAAGGGCGGCGCCTGGAGCGCTGCGGAGGAGGAAGCGTTCAAGGCGCCGGTCCGCGCCCAGTTCGCCGAGCAGGCCGACGCCAATTACGCCACAGCGCGGCTTTGGGACGACGGCGTCATCGACCCCGTCGACACGCGCATGGCGCTGGCGCTCGCCATTTCGGCTGGGATGAACGCGCCAGCCGGGCCGCCGCGCTTCGGCGTGTTCAGGATGTAGCGATGAACGCGCGCCCCTTCTCATCATTGCTCATCGCCAATCGCGGAGAGATCGCCTGCCGCATCATCCGAACGACCAAGCGCATGGGGCTTCGCGCCATCGCCGCCTATTCCGAGGCGGACGCCAACGCGCGAGCCGTGAAGGCGGCGGATGAAGCGCGGCTGATCGGGCCGCCGCCCGCCCGCGAAAGCTATCTCGACATCGCGCGCATCCTGGAAGCCGCCAAGGCGAGTGGCGCGGAAGCCGTCCATCCGGGCTACGGATTTTTATCCGAGAACGCGGACTTCGCGGAAGCCTGCGACGAAGCTGGCCTGATCTTCGTCGGGCCGCCCGCATCCGCCATCCGCGCCATGGGCTCAAAATCGGCGGCGAAGGCCCTCATGGAACAGGCGGGCGTCCCCATCGCGCCGGGTTATCACGGCAAGGCTCAGGACCTCGCCACATTCGCGCGCGCGGCAAAAAGGCTCGGCTATCCGATTTTGCTCAAGGCGGTGGCGGGCGGCGGCGGCAAAGGCATGCGCGTGGCGCGCAGCGGCGACGAACTTGAAGCCGCGCTCGCGGGCGCAAAGCGCGAGGCTTCGGCCGCATTTGGCGACGACAGCCTGCTCATGGAGAAATACATCGAGCGTCCGCGCCACATCGAGGTGCAGGTGTTCGGCGACGCGCATGGCCAGATCGTGTCCCTGTTCGAGCGCGAATGCACTTTGCAGCGCCGTCACCAGAAGGTTGTCGAGGAAGCGCCGTCGGCGGCCCTTGACGATGAGCGGCGCGAAGCCCTTTACGACGCCGCCCGCAAAGCTGCGTCGGCCATCGGCTATGTCGGCGCGGGCACGGTGGAGTTCGTCGCGGACGGCGCGCGCGCCTATTTCATCGAAATGAATACCCGTCTCCAGGTCGAGCATCCCGTCACGGAAATGATTACGGGCCTCGATCTCGTGGAATGGCAGCTTCGGATCGCCATGGGCGAAAGGCTGCCGCTTCGGCAGGACGAGATCACGCGGCGCGGCCACGCCATCGAGGCGCGCGTCTATGCGGAGGACGCCAGCGCCGGTTTTCTTCCCTCGACGGGCGAGATTTTGCATTGGCGCGCTGCCGACGAGGCGGCGGGACTGCGCATCGATACCGGCTTCGGCGCGGGCGACGCCGTTTCCCGGCATTACGATCCGATGCTGGCGAAGGTGGTCGCGCATTGCGAGACGCGGGAGTTTGCCTTGACGAAGCTAAGAGCGGCGCTGTCAGGTTTTGAGGTTGCGGGCGTCGCAACCAACATCGCCTTCCTGACGCGGCTTCTCGCCGACGACGCCGTCATCGCGAACGCCGTCGATACCGGCTTTATCGAACGGGAATGCGCGCGCTCCAGCGACATCGAGCCGCCAACGCCGTTTGCGCTGGCCGCCGCCGTCGCAGCCATCCTCCAGCGCGAGAAGGAAGAACAGCGCCGCGACCCCGCCGATCCCCACTCACCCTGGGCGCAGGGGGCACCCTGGACGATGTTGGGGGTGAGAACGCGCGCGATCGAGTTTCGCGCCAAACGGGGCGAAGCTCATCACGCAACGCTCATCCACAGCCGCGAAGGCAAAATGCTTGAACGTGAGGGCGCAGCCCTGCCGTTCGCCTTCGAGCCCATCCGCGGTGAGAAGTTCCGCTTCGCAATTACGCTTGGCGGGGCGCGTCGCACCATAACGGCAATGCTGCAGGGCGGCTCGGTCACCGTGTTCGATGGTCCGGCGCCGATCAAGCTCGCCCTCGCCGATCCTTTCGCCGCCGGGACCATCGACCCCGACCTCGAAATCGGGGCCACAGCGCCCATGCCCGGAACCGTCATCGCCCTTCTGGCCAAGCCCGACGAAGCGCTCGACGAAGGCGCGCCCATGCTCGTCCTCGAAGCCATGAAGATGGAGCACACCCTACGCGCCCCCGCGCGGGGACATGTCGTGCGCTACCTCTGCGCTGTCGGCGATCTCGTCGCCGAAGGCGCGACGTTGGCCGAGTTCGAGGCGAAGGATTGAGCCGTGGCGGAGCACGTGCGCATTGTCGAGGTGGGGCCGCGCGACGGATTGCAGAATGAGGCCGTCGCGGTTTCCGCAGAGACGCGCATCGCCTTCATCGAGAAGCTGATCGCGGCGGGGCTCACATCCATTGAGGCCGGAAGTTTCGTCTCCCCGAAATGGGTCCCGCAGATGACCGACACGGCGAACGTGCTGAAGGCCTTAGCCTCCCATCGCGGCGTTTCCTTGTCCGTGCTCGCGCCGAACGAGAAGGGGCTCGACGCCGCCTTTGAAGCCGGGGCGCGCGAGATCGCGATTTTCGCGGCGGCGTCTGAAACCTTCTCGCAGAAGAACATCAACTGCTCCATCGCCGGGTCGTTCGAGCGGTTCTCTCCCGTCGTCGAGAAGGCGCACTCAGCCGGAGTGCGCGTTCGCGGCTATGTTTCCTGCGTTCTAGGCTGCCCCTATGAGGGCCGCATCCCAATCGGGAAAGTCGCCGAAGTCTCGGCGCGCCTCTTTTCGCTTGGCTGCTGCGAGGTTTCGCTCGGCGACACGATCGGGGCCGGAACGCCGCGCGCGGCGCGAGCCATGCTGAAGGTGGTCTCCGAGCGCGTTCCGCTCTCCCAGCTTGCTGTCCACTTCCACGACACATACGGGCAGGCGGTCGCAAACATTTACGCCTGCCTCGAAGAGGGCGTCCGTGTGGTCGACAGTTCGGCGGGCGGCCTCGGCGGATGCCCGTACGCAAAGGGCGCTTCCGGCAATGTCGCCACCGAGGATGTGATCTATCTTCTCGACGGGCTCGGCTTCGAAACGGGCGTCGACCGGGGCGCCGTCATTGAAGCGAGCCGGTTTATCTTCGCTGCGCTTGGCAAAACGGCCCGGCCGAGGGGCGAGGGACGGCCAAAATGAGCTGCAGGTTCTGTCAGAAAAGCATTAATGCCAGCCAGCGAAAAGAGCGGACCCCTGTTGCGCGGCTGCAATTTCGCGAGCGGGCGGGATCATGTTTCCCTGCGAGCATGCTTCGGAGGGGACCGTCTACGATGCTATCGTTGAAACCGCCTGCATCGCTTGGAACAGGCTCCTGGCCGAGGTCGGGCGCATAAAGCCGCTATGGTCCTATCCCTGCAACCCTACAGTCGATGTTGAGGCTCGGCCAGTTGAGGCGTAATGGTCGGCGGCGGTCACGATTTCATGGATGATGCCAGGCTCCGTCATGGCGTGGCCTGAGTCCGGGACGATTCGAAGGTCTGCTTTCGGCCAGGCCTTCGCCAGGTCCCAGGCGTTCTTGAGCGGCGTCACCACATCGTAACGGCCATGAACGATCGTGCCGGGGATATGCGCAATCCGGCCGATATCCTCGATGATCTGATTGTCGCTTCTAAAGAAGCCCTTGTTGACGAAGTAGTGGCACTCGATGCGCGCGAACGCGAGCGCGTAGCTGTCGCTGCCGAACCGCTGCACGCGATCCTGGTCGTGGAAGAGCGAAAGCGTGGTGCCCTCCCAGATGCTCCAGGCGCGGGCCGCGGCGAGTTCGATGTCGCGATCGCCCGAGGTCAGGCGGCGGTGGAAGGCTTCGATCATGTCGCCGCGTTCGGCCTCGGGGATCACAGCGGCGTACTGCTCGAAGGCGTCCGGGAAAATCCAGCTGCACCCCTCCTGATAGAACCAGTCGAGTTCGCTCTTCCGCAGAAGAAAGACCCCGCGCAATAAAAGCTCCAGGACGCGTTCGGGATGGGCCTCTGCATAGGCCAGCGAAAGCGTCGAGCCCCAGGAGCCGCCGCAAAGCTGCCAGGCCTCGACGCCAAGATGCTCGCGCAGCTTCTCCATATCGGCGACGAGGTCCCAGGTGGTGTTCTCGTCGAGACAGGCGTGCGGCGTCGAACGCCCACAGCCGCGCTGGTCAAAAAGGATGATCCTGTAGCGCGAGGGATCATGATAACGCCGCATGGCTGGATTGCACCCGCCGCCGGGGCCGCCATGCACGATCAGCACAGGCTTTCCTTGTGGCAAGCCGCACTCCTCGAAATAGATGTCGTATGACTGCGAAACTTTCAGCCAGCCGGTTCGATAGGGGTCGATGTCCGGGAAAAGATGCCTGCGGGCGCCCATCGTGCCTGTCAATGCGGGGCGTAGGGATTCATGGCGCATAAGGATGTCCTCGGCGTTTCTCCGAAGGAACCGCTCTCCGGGATATCATTTGTAACGCCGCGCCCGAGAATAGCCTAGCGTCCTGTCTCAGAATGCCGCCCTATTTGCAGCGGCGTCGCACGCATCTCCCGGACAAAAGGAACGCCAGCACGCGCTTCGGCGTAGCCGGGGCGGGCCTGAGCCGGGCGCCGCTGGTTACGGAGGGCGCCTGGTTTTCCAGCCAATGGGAGACGCCACACACGAGCTACACTTTGCCGGCAGGCTTGCTCCGAGCGGCCAAACGCAGCATTCGCGATTGAAGCGTTTCCCCGGCCGGCGTCCTGAGGTCGTCAATCGCTTCGAGGACGGATTGCTCCGGCGCCTCGGAGAAAAGGCTGGCGGCGACGGCGGAGGCGAAGCTTACGGGAACGCCAAGGGCTGCCGCCGTCAGCGCATCGATCCCAAAAAGCGGCGTCCCTCCCGCCCGCAAATAAAGCGCGGTGACGGCGAAGCCGGAGAAGAGTCCGGCCAAGGCTCCGGCCGCAGTCAATCGCCGCCACCAGACGCTCAACAGAAGAACGGCGAAAAACGTCCCGGAGCTGAGAGAGAACGCGGCGAGAACCCAGCGAAGCGGATCGACCGCGGCGCTCTCCGCAACCACGAACGCCGCCGAAGCCAAGATAAACATCATCAGCCGCGCCGCCATGAGACGCCGCGCCGGGGACGCCGCCTTATTCAACGCCCCATGATAGATGTCGTCGCTGACGGTATTGGCGACGGCGACGAGATGACCGGCGGCGCATGCGGAAAGCGCGGCGAGCGCCGCCGCTGCCGCAAGGCCAAAGAAAACCCTCGGCAGATTTCCGGCCGCAGGCAGGATGAGGGCGAGGCTGTCCCTGTGAAACATCACGCTTTGCGCGGCGGCGTTGAAGGAATCGAACTGATTGACCGGCAGCGAGATCAGCCCGAGTTGCTGGAGCGCTTTTGCCCACGCGGGCAAATCGGAGGCCGGCGCGCCGATGAGCGCCTCGACGGCCATCGCTTTCGTAAAGAAGGCGTAGGCCGGTATTGTGAGCACGAGAAAGGCCGCCACGACCGTCGCCCAGCCAAGCGAGCGGCGGCTTGCGAGAATGGTGGGCGTCATGCTGAGCCTTGGCAGGAAGGCGGGATGCGCCGCCACGCCGGTCGCCAGGCAAAACACCAGGAGGACGAAATCCATCGGCCTCAGAGCGCTGAACGCCCGCTCGACGGGCCGCACCACAGGCTGCGCCCGCGATGTCGGCAGAACCTCGCCGAGGGGCTTCGGCTGCGTGACCGTCACAAAGCCCTTCGACAACTCCTGGGCCTTGATCTGTTCGAGCTGGCTTCCATAGGTGAGCTGGGGGAGCGGCAGTTTCGTGCGGATCACCGAGACGGTGACAAGGGGGGCGAGAATGCCGAGCACGACGACGAACTGCACGCATTGTGTCCATGTCGCCGAGCGCATTCCACCTGAAACCACCGTGAGAAAAATGCTGGCCAGAACGAGCGCCATGAAGAAGGTCGTGGCAGAAAGGCTGACGCCCAGCGCTTGCGGCGGCGGCAGGAGAGAGCCGATGAGCTTTCCGCCAAGCGCGGCTTCCGCCACGATGATCATGAAGCACGGCGCAAGCATCAGGAAGGCGGCGCTAAGGCGTAGCCCCTGGCGCCCAAACCGCAAATGGAGGAACCCGGGCAGCGTATGCGCTCCCGCCTTCCTCAGATGAGGGACGAACAGAACGCCCGTCAGCACAACGCCCGCAAAGCATCCGACGGGGATGGCGATCGCGTCGATCCCTAAGAAAAACAGACTGCCGACGCCGCCCAAAAGAATGCTGCCGCCGAAGACCATCGAGACGAGCGCAAGCGCGTTGTAAAAGGGCGGCACGCGCTGCCCCGCCAGCAGGAAATCGTCCGCGCTCGTGGTGCGCGTCATGAGCCCGACAGCGATGTAAAAGAGGGCCGGCGTCACGATGATCAGCTCATCGATCGTCGGGATGGAAAGGCCGAGCTGCTCCAGAACGATGAGCATCACGACGAAGCAGGTGTAGGCGCTTGCGAAAATCGCGAAGCTGGAGCCGAGCCGCGGATTGATGACCGGCGTCGAGTAATTAAGCGTCATGTCAGAATTGAATTGTCATGTTGTAGGCGCGGTCGCTACGCTGTTGTCCACCGAAGAAGCCGTAAATCAGGATAGCCAGCGCCAAGATCGATGCGTGGGCGACGAGAAAGTATCCAAGTGGAAAGCGCAGGAACCTGTATGCATTCAACGACGGCGTGAAAACTGGGAGAAGGAGAGACAGTCCTGCCACGGCGACGACCATCCCAAGCGCCAGCCATCGGATGCGCCGCCAATAGGCTTGCTTAATGTCGTCTTCAGACATAACTTTGGAATCTCTGGTAAGCTCTGAATGGATCTTGGGAATCGGTACTGTTATTCTGCCCCGGTCCGGGGACGAGATACGGCCTGCCCGTCGAGCGGCGTGCCGCCCTTAATCGGACGAGGAAAACGCGCATGAAGAGGCTCCCTGTTCCGGTGAGAAGGCCATGACCGCCCATCATGTCATCATTGCGGACGATCATCCGCTTTTCCGCGACGCCTTGAAGCAAACACTGGCGACATCGCTGCCAGGCATCGGCTTCACGGAGGTGGGGTCGGTTGAAAAGTTGCTCGCCGCGCTTGCCGCGCATCCCAACGTCGATCTCGTGCTTCTGGACTTGAAGATGCCGGGCGAGAAGGGAGCGGCATCGCTCTCAGGCCTCACCGGGCTCATGTATCTCAGAAGTCAGCATCCCGAGATTCCGGTCGTCATCGTCTCTGCGAGCGACAACCCCGGCATGATCCGGCGTTGCGCGAATCTCGGCGCCGCCGGCTTCATCTCGAAATCCTTGCCCGTCGACAAGATTCGCCTCGCCGTGAAAACTGTTCTCGAAGGCGGCGTCTGGTTCTCCGACGAGTTCAACAGGGACGGCGCCAACGACGAAATCGGCGATCTGGCGGCGCGGCTGGCGACGCTGACGCCGCAGCAGGTCCGCGTGCTGTCCATGCTTGGCCAAGGTTTGTTGAACAAGCAGATCGCCTATGAGCTGAACGTCTCCGAAGCGACCGTCAAGGCGCACGTCTCGGCGATTCTGCAAAAGCTCGGCGTCGACAGCCGCACGCAGGCCGTCATCGCCGCAAACCGGATCGCCGCTGTCGACGACCACGCCGGCGAGCCGGGGGCGTAAAGTATCGCCTTCGCCGGCGCGCAAATACGGCCGCCGGACATCCCGCCCCATTCGCCGCAAGCTAAACTCTGTCTGTGACGTGATGCGCCTCATGCTCTCCGAGGCGTCGCAAGGATAATTTTTCTGACCAGAAAAACATTGTTGAAAAATGCTTAATTGCTACCTGGAGCCGAAGGAGGCTGTAGCGTGCGCTCGTGAAATAGACATTCTACGCGCTGCTAACCGCATTTTAGGGCGATGCTGATGGACAGCGATTTTATCCTGATTGCCGTGCTTCTCATTTTTGTCTTCGCCAGGGACCATAGCCTGGAAGCTTTACGATGATTTCAAGCACGAAACCAAGGGGTTGCGGAAATTGCACTCCGCCAGGAAGAGGCGCTGCTGAGCGAGCCTCGTCACCTGCGGCTTTTCCGGCCGGCGGGGTTTCCGCGGACGAAATGTCAGGATCATCTTGACAGGCGCGCATCGTTCTCCGATCTGTCAGGGAGCCCTTGACACTCGAAAGGAGATTATCCCATGCTGGCGCTCAAGAAAAAGCCGCTGACATGCTCGTTCTGCGGCAAGACCGAAAAAGAGGTCGCCCGGCTCGTCGGCGGCCCTGGCGTCCACATCTGCGGCGGCTGCATAGACGCCTGCAACAAGATCCTGGAGGCGACGCCGTCCACTTTCGTGGAGGGCTGGGACAAGATGGCGGATGACCAGCTTCTCGACGGCCTCAAGATCGCGGAGGCCACGGTGGAGGCGACGCGCGCCGTGCTCCAGGCGATGATCGACGAACTGAGGCGGCGCAGCATAAGCTGGGAGGCCATCGGCAAGGCGCTCGGCGTCTCGCGGCAGGCGGCCTGGGAGCGCTTCTCATAGCGGTCGTTCTCCGATTGTCGGCACATCGACACGCGCTCTCGAGCTTTGTACGTAAGCGTACAAACGAGCCTTCCGGTCTCAGGAAAAGCGTTTTATATCAAGCTCCTGATCTCTTGGCGTAACTCTTGCTTTCCTGGCCGCCAGCCGGTTCGGCGCGGCGAGTTGACCGGCTTGTCCGTTCGCTCTCGATCAACTCTTCCAGGCCGATCCCCTTCGCCTGGAACGTCGATCGAGCGGTCTCCGCCTGCCCGGAACAATAAGGAGAGCAATATATGGCTAACGTAACATTCAAGTCCCCGGTCATGGCGAAAGACGTGACAATCTACGCCGTCGCCGGGCATCGGGGGACGATTCTGGCCGTCGCCAAGGCCCACAGCATTCCGATTCCATTTGACTGCCAGGACGGCGAGTGTGGATCCTGTATCGTCGAGGTCAAGCACGTTGCGCCCAAGGCGAAGCATGGGATTTCGCTGACCGAGAAGGAAAAGGAGCTGCTGCGGCAGCTCGGCAAGATCACACGCGAGGAGATCGAGGATGCCGAGGTCAATGACATGCCGCCGCGCTACCGCCTCGCGTGCCAATGCTTCATCCGGGACGAAGACGTCATCGTCTCGTTCGAAGGGGATCGCACCCTTCCGGCAAAGAAAGCGACGCTTCCGACCATCAAAAGCATTCAGGACTTCTACACCTATGCGGCGAAGGTCGAAGAAGATGCGGCGATCCATTACGAAGAACTGGCGTCGGTGATGAAGGCACTCGGCCACAATGACGTGGCCGAACTCTTCCTGGAGCACGCCGATTATTCGCGCACGCATCTGAGCGAGGTCAAGGCGCACGCGGGCGCGATCAACCCGGACGTCCATCTACCGGCCCATTTCACATGGCCGCACCACTTCACGCCGCAGCACACCGACGTGTGGGCCGGCGATCCGAACATGGCGCGGCTCGATGCGTTGAAGGCAGGTCTTCAGGGTGAAAAGCGAGGCTACGAGTATTATTTTATTGTAGCAGATACATGCGACGTTCCTGAAGTCGTCGAAAGCGCCAAAGAGTTCCTGAAGGAGGAAGCCGAGCACATCGCCATCCTTGAGCGTTGGATTCAGCGGGAGACGGCGCGGCACAATCCTGGAGCCGTGTAACCAGCTCGGTGAATTGGGGAAGGCCGCCGCCGTCGAGACGATGCGGGAAACGTCAAGAAGGATTGCCAGCCGCCTCCAGGATCAGATTCGAAATGATGTCCGGTTGCGAAATCAGCGAAAGATGGCTCGCATTAACTTCAATGGTCTTGGCGCCCATTCGTTTGGCCATGAAGCGTTGAAGGTCGGGGTTGATGGTCCTGTCTTCCGTCGAAACCGCGTACCAACTCGGCTTAGACCGCCATGCGGCCTGTGTTGTCTTTCCGGCGAGCAAATTCTCGCCGGAAAGGTTCTTGCACCGCATAAAGCACCCGGGCTTTCTCTGGAGGCAGATCTCCAGCGAAATCCTGTAGGAACGCCTTCTCGGCAAGCTGGCCGTAGTCCCCCGAGAAAACGATCCCGGCAGACGCGGGTGGCGAAGGAAATTGCTTCGCCAGCGCCGTGTAATCCTCGCCGGCATCGGGTGCCCGCGCCGCGACGTAGACAAGAGAGGCCACCTCCGGGTCGACGCCCGCCTCTGTGACGATCATCCCTGCGAAGGAATGCCCGACCAAGACGACAGGACCATCCTGGAGGGCCAGAACACGCTTCGCCTCCGCGACGCTGTCATCCAGTGTCGTCAACGGATTTTGCACCGATGTGGCTTTCAGGCCGGCCCGCTGAAGCCGGGCGATCACATCACTCCAGCAGGAGCCGTCGGCGAACAGGCCATGGAGGAGGACTACGTTGCGGATTGGCGGGGCGCGCTCGGCCACCGCAACGCGGCCGAGGACTGACGCCGCTGTACCGGCGGCGAGCATATTCAGAAAAGAACGGCGATCCACAGGAAACCCTATCGAGTTTTAAGGCTACACATGCGCAACTCGATCATAGGGTCCGAATAAGAGTGCGCCTGGGGGCATCGCGACATATCCAAACGCAGTTGGGATTGCAGCCTGAGCCTCTGCGCGGCGTCATCGTTCGCGCCTTGTTTTGACGGGTTTACCTGGGCGATTTTTGGGTGCGGGCGAGGGGAGACGCCACGCGAGGTCAGGCTTCGCCGGCGATCCATGTGGCGTGGATGTGCATGCTGTCTGGATCGAAGGCCACAAGGTCTGCGCGGTATCCCTGCGCGATGCGGCCCAACTCCGCCCCAAGCCCTAGAAACTGAGCGGGCTCCGCCGACGCAAAGCGCAGCGCTTGGATGAGCGGCACGCGCAAAAGCTGGACGCAATTTCGCACTGCGCTCGCCATGTCGAGGCAAGAGCCTGCCAGCGCGCCATCCGCCCTGGCGCAGCGGCCGTTTCGCGCCGCAATCTTCTCGCCGTAAAGCAGATAAGTGGATTTCTCCCCGCCGACGGGCGGCATGGCGTCCGTGACCAGCACGGGATGGCCAGCGCCTCTCAGCGCCAGCCGCAGCATGGCTGGATCGACATGCTCGCCATCCACGATCATTCCGAAGAAGGCGCCGGGTGTTTCGAGCGCCGCCGCAATCGGTCCTGGGTCGCGGCTCCCGAGAGGGCGCATGGCGTTTAAGAGGTGCGTGAACCCGGTCAGCCCTTCCGCCAGCGCCGCCTTGGTCTCGTCATAAGTCGCCATGGAATGGCCGAGCGAGACCCGGATGCCGGCTTTCGCGAGCTTGGCGACGAAGCCGGGCGGCGCGCATTCAGGGGCGAGCGTCACGAGCCTTGCCCCCGCTCGCGGCGCTGTCAGCACGCGCATGTCTTCCGGGCCGGGTGGGCGGATAAACGCGCGATTGTGAACGCCCGGCTTTTCCGGCGAAATGAATGGCCCTTCGAGGTGGATGCCGAGGATGCTTGGATTTACGGCCGCCGCCTCGTCCGCGGCCGCGAGCGCCGCGCACATCCTTTCCGGCGTGTCGGTAATCAGCGTCGGCAGCAGCGCCGTAGTTCCAAACCTTCGATGCGCGCGGGCGATCCTGGCCATCGCGTCCGCGCTCGGGTCGTCATTCAAGAGAACGTCGCCGCCGCCATTCACCTGAATGTCGATGAAGCCGGGCGCTAGCCATGCGCCTGCCGGCAGCACGCGCGCCGGCATCCCTTGAGGCAGATCGCGCCTCGGCATGAGACCGCAAATGCGGCCGCCTTCCATGACGACACAGTAATCGTCGTGGCATGTCTCGCCGTCGAAGACGACGCTGGCTGCGACCGCCTGCCGATGCGGGTCCGTCATCGCGTGCTCGTGACCTTTTGCAAGTGGCGGGGCCGGTCCACATCGACGCCGAGCCGCTGCGCCAGCGCGACCGCCAACTTATAGAAGCTTTGGATCAGACAAACCGCGTCGGTTTCCGGGTGATCGGGCGCAAGCACGGGCAGGCTAGCCTCTTCCGGAGCCGTCGTATACAGGGCGGCCCTTTTCCCGCAATGTCGAGGCCAGCAGTCTCATTCCTTTTGCGGCGGCGTCGGTCGGATCGAACATGAGAATCGGATAGTCCGGTGATACGAGAGCCACCGGCCCATGAAGGAACTCCGCGCCGCTGAATGCCTCGGCGTGCAGGTTGCAGGTCTCCTTCAATTTGAGCGCCGCTTCGCGGGCGATGGCGAGCGTCGGCCCACGCCCGATCGTGACAAGGCTTGCGGCGCCCGCAAGACCGTGCAAGGCGGCGCTCCAGTCCAGGCTGGACGCGGCCGTCAGTCTCTGCGGCAGCCGATCGACCGCTTGCGCCATTCTTAAGTCGCCGGTCCACGCCGCCGTAAGTCTGAGAAGCGCCGAAAGCATCGCGATGAAGGTTTTCGTCGCCGCCACGCTCAGTTCCGGCCCGGCGTTCATGGGCAGGACAATGTCGCATTCCGCGGCGAGGGGACTGCCGTCGGCGTTCACGATGCACGCCGTGACAGCGCCCGACGCCCTTGCGCTCGCCGTCATCTCGATCAGGTCGGCGCTGCCGCCCGACTGCGAAATGGTGAGAAAGAGTTGATCCTTGAGAAGAAGCCGGCCGCCATAAACGCTGGCGATGTTCGGCGCAGCTGCGGCGACAGGGATGCCGAGATAGCGCTCGATCAGGTGCTTTCCGAAGGTTGCGGCGTGCGCCGAGCTGCCGCGCGCGCAGGTGACGACCACGCGCGGAGTTCGCCGCCTCAAGCGGCCCGCCAGCTCGGCGAGCGGCTGCGCCAGCCCCTCTTGCTGCCGCCTGACAGCCTCGGGCGCTTCGCTGATCTCTTGCGCCGTTTGAACGCCCGTAACGGTCATGCGGCGGCGCCTTCCAAACTGCGAAGCTCGGCAAGGAGGATGGGTTCGCTCGCGCCCACCAGCGCAAGGCAGGCGATGGCAACGTGCTCCTCGGCTGCGTTTCTGAAACAGCGGGCGGCGGCGGCGAAGACTTCGGCCAAGCTATCCTCCAGTCCAGGGCGGATATTCGCCGGACCGCCTGCTCCTCCGCCGAGCGTCCTGCCGTCAAAACTGCACAACCGGGCTCTACAGCGGGCGCCGCCGCTATCAACTCCCAGAAGAAGCGGCTCTCTATGCACCTGGACGCCCTGACGCTTTGCCCCATTTAAGGTTGAAATATGAATGAGGTCCAGCACTTCAACGCATTTTGAGTTGATGGAAACCGAACGCCCAAGTCCTCGCTACTCCGGGATCGACGTCTGGGAGCCGCTTGACGCTCTCGACGCCATGATCGGCGGCCAGCTCGCCGCGGTTGCGGCCGTGCGCGCCGCGCGTCGCCGAGATCCTTCGAGGCGGCGCTGGCGATGGAGGCGCGTCTGCGCGATGGCGGACGCCTTGTCTATGCGGGCGCAGGCACGTCGGGCCGCCTCGCGGTTCAGGACGGCGCGGAACTGGCGCCGACCTTTGGGTGGCCGGAAGAACGCCTGCTTCTCCTCCTGGCGGGCGGCGACGAGGCGATGGTGCGCGCTGTCGAAGGGGCCGAAGACGAGGTCGAGCGCGCCGCCGAGCTGATCCGCAGCCACGCTATCGGGCCAAAGGACGTCCTGATCGCCGTGGCGGCGAGCGGCGCGACGCCGTTCACATTATCGTGTCTGCGCGAGGCGAATCGGCAAGGCGCGCTGACCATCGGCGTAGCCAACAATCCGGGCGCGCCGCTCCTGATCGAGGCCGAGCGCCCGATCGCCCTTGAAACCGGCTCCGAGCCGATCGCGGGCTCGACGCGCATGAACGCCGGCACGGCGCAGCGGATCACGCTGAACCTTCTGTCGTCGCTGACGATGATCCGGCTCGGCAGGGTTTACGCGGGCCTGATGGTGGAGGTGCAGGCCGTCAATGCGAAGCTTGCCGGACGCCGGGAGAAGATGCTCGTTCATTTGACGGGAAAAAGTTTGGCCGAGGCGCGCGCCGCGCTCTGTCAGACCCAAGGCGACTTGAAGCTCGCGGTGCTCGTCGCCGGGGGCTGGGGGCTTGAGGAGGCGAAAGACCTTTTGGCTGAAGCCGGCGGCCGACTGAGGGAGGCGCTCGCCTTGGCCGGAAAGCGCCGTCCCTCAGGACAGGCGGCCGAACCTTCGGAAACGGACCCTCAGCGATTTTGAAGTTGCGTAGTTTCGCCGTGGCCAAGGGCGTCGTTCAAGGCCCGTGTAAGCTGGCCACGAGTGTGGGGTTTAGATAGAACCACAACGTCGGGAGCAACGTCGCGCCGATAATCGACGGCATAACCGGAGCACAGGATGACCTTCACGCCCGGCTTGTTCGCCGCAAGCCAGCGCGCCACGTAGAAGCCTGACATGCCTCCGGGCATCGTGACGTCGCTTAGCACAAGCCGAACGTCCTCACGCGACTTGAGTAGTTCAACTGCTTCAACGCCCGTTTTCGTCTCGATGACGGCGTATCCAAGCAGTTCGAGCTTTTTGCACGTCACCGCGCGAACCTCCTCATCGTCGTCGACGACAAGAACGAGAGGTCTGCAATCATTTGGGCGTCTGCTGTGCGGAGGATCACATTCCGCGTCCCGCTCGGGCGCGCGGGGCAAGTAGATGCTGACCGCGCAGCCCTGTCCGGCCGCGCTTTCAATGGACGTGAACCCGCCCGCTTGCCTGGCGAAATGCGCGACGCCTGTCAGCGCCAATCCCGTCCCCGAGCCCGGCCCCTTGGTCGTAAAATAAGGCTCCAGCGCATTGGCGCGAACGTCTTCCGACATTCCAGGTCCATTATCGGCGATCATCAAACGCACATAGCGTCCGGGCATTGCGTCTTCTGGAAGGTTCGCTGCGTCTTGGGCGCTGAGCGTGATATTCGAGGTCGCTATTCGGAGGATCCCCCCGGCCGGCATCGCATCGCGCGAATTGGCTGCGAGATTTCAAAATCGCGCTATCAATTTCGCCAGGGTCCGCCAGCGTCACCCAAAGATCGTCGGCAAGCTCCTTGGCGACCGAGATTTGCTCTCCAACCGTACATCCAAGAAGTTCCGAAATGTCTTCGACGCGCTCATTGAGATGGACGCGCTCCGGTTTCAGCACACGCCTGCGCGAAAGAGAGAGCAGCCGCTGGCTTAAAGCGCTTCCCCTGCGACCGACGCTTAGCGCGCGCGACCCGATCCCGCGCGACGATGTCCTGCGTGGTGTCCAGAGCGATTTCAAGATTGCCTGCGATTGCGTGCAGGAGAAGATTGTTGAAATCATGCGCGACCCCGTCTGCGAGTCTCGCCACGGCTTCCAGGCGGCGCGCAGTCGCAAGCGCCTCTTCGCTGCGTTTGCGCTCGATGATGTCGAGCCCTACGCCGACACGCAACCGCATCCCCGATGCGGAGCGGCCAGCCGGACTGGTCCTTATGGACAAAAGACGTTTCTCTCCAGATTTCGTCGTAATCCAATGATCGGCGACGTCGAGCGGAACCTCTGCGAAATTGGTCAGTATTGTTTTCACTGTCTCCGGCAGGTCTCCGCGATAGGCGAGCTTCAACCAAGCATCAATGGTCGGGATGTCGGAAGCGGTGTAGCCCGTCAGCTTCGTCACAGCCGGATTTATGAGGATCCAGAACGGCTTCCAGCTCTTCGCGTTTTTGCCTCTCTCGCTCCTCGGCGTTCCTTAAGTCCTCGGCCTGTTTTTGTCGTGTGATGTCGACGACGACGCTGAGATAGCGATCAGCGTTTCCCTTCGCCCCTACGATAGGGTGACCGCGCGAAAGCAGCCAACGCTCAGCTTGGCCCTCTGGCAGGTTTACGCGCCATTGAATTTCGAAGTCTTTCACGGCCGCCGCCGCTTCCCTGACCGCCGCTACGGCGCGTTCGCGATCCACCGGATGAAATATATTGAGCCCAACTCTCATAAAGAGGGCTCCACGTGTTCCGCCTCCAACCCGTACGAAGTCCAAGGCGTCCCGTTCGACCACTCAACATGGTCGTCGGAAAGCCTCCATTCCCAGACGCCGACTTGGGCGGCGGCCTGCGCCATGCGCATTCGCAGTTCGCTCTCGCGCAAGACCACGGCCTCGACCTTCTCGGTGACATCCTCCGCCATGATCATGACGCCGCCGACGACGCGATTGCTCCCGAGCCAGGGCTGCGTCTCCCAGTTCACCCAACGGGCGCCCCCGTCGGCGCCCAGGAAAACATCCTCTTCCCCGCGCGCGACCTCGCCAGCCATGCACCGCCGATGGACATCCTTCCAACGAAGAACGGCGTAGGAGAAAAGCGCCGCTCACGTTACGGAGCTTGTAGTGGATATTCTTGCTCCAAGAAGTAGGAAAATCCCACAAAGGCTGTCATGAATACGTGCCAGAACACCGCTCCCGCAGGACATGAAGCGACAAAAAGTTTCCGAGCTTACGCATTGTTCCGCTTGAGGCCCCTGTACGCGTTGGTTGTAAACGCGCCGCGGCTCCTCGGCGAGGCCGCCACGCCCAAGCCGCATTACGCCCGCTCACGCATTTCATCAAATTTAACCATTAATCCAGGGCAATGTTATTACGATTTCCGACCAGATATCGTAATTTTACAAAAACAGCGAGATAGCGACGCAGCGAATTCGGGCTCTCTTTGAAATGCTTATATTATTACTTGTCACCCCCCCTATTTTGGAGAGTAGGCCGCTGGGATTTCACCCGCAGCCTCTCGCAGAACGGTGCGTGAGCCTCTCAACTCACACCGCTCCCATCAAGCAGACGCGGACGCCATCCAGTTTCCTTGGGATGCCGAAATGGTCTCGCTGCGCTCATACGCCTCCTCCCGTTTCCAGTTGGGCGCAAAAGGCAGCCGCTTGACCCAGCCCCTTTGCTCCAGCCGCATTACCGGCCTTCATCGCTCGTACGGGCTGGTCCGCCCCAGAGCTTGCATCGGTACGCTCGCCTCATGGCTTTCGCCACTTGTGCTTCTCCCGTTCGCATCCAAGCCCTGGTTCCCGTAGTTCCGCACAAGAGCCTGGACCGGGTTCACGCCCCCTATACGCCGGCTGCCGCACGCCCACAGCACCCAAGTATCCGGCGCACTTATCCCAGAGGGTTTCGCCGCCCCTGGTTCTGGCAGCACTTTGGTTTATCGACGCGTCATCGAAGGGTTTGCTTTCGCTCGTCTCCCCGGACCATACCTGCCGCAGATCGTATCTGCGGACTTTGACCCCACGCTCACCACCACGGCTTTTGACCGCAGCAGCTTGGGGTGGTTTGAAGCCCGCTCTTGGAAGCTGGCTTCGAAGGACCTGCCTTCATCTCTCACGCAACCTATGCACGCTCAAGTTAGCTTCTCATCCGAAACTTCCCTAATGCGTGTGCTACGGCACACACGAAACGAAACCACTCGTTAATCGACCGTTGCACCCGATACGGGTCAAACGTTCTGACGATTGTATTAGGGCCTGTGGACATTCACCGCAAGGCAATCATGGAACTAGCTAGGTAGATCATGGACTGGTAGCTGCAATCGGTCTTGTCGTATCGGGTTGCGATGCGGCGAAACTCCTTGAGTTTGCAGAAGAAATTCTCCACCAAATGGCGCCACGCATACGTCGCGAAATCGCAGGGGATTGCATCTGTCCGGCTGGACTTGGGCGGTATGACAGCGGTGGCGTCTCTTCGATCCAACTCAGCCCTCAGCCAATCGACGTCGAAGGCTTTGTCGCCAAGGAAGGCATCGAATTCCACGCCTTCGATCAGGGGCTCGACGCCAACGGTGTCATGACGCTGACCGGGCAGAAGAACAAAGCGCGACAGGTTGCCAAGCGCATCCACAAGCGCCACGATTTTCGTGGTCAAACCGCCTCGCGAGCGGCCGATCGCCTGATTTTGAGTCCCCCTTTTGCGCCGGCGCCATGCTGATGAACCCGGACGATTGTGCCGTCGACGATGGCGTATTCGAAATCGGGGTCGCCGGACAGCGCATTGAAAATGTTCTCGAATATGCCATTCTTGGACCAGCGGCGGAAACGCCGGAACACGGTGTTCCAGAGGCCGAAGTCATCCGGCAGGTCACGCCAAGGCGTTCCGGCCCGCGCAATCCATAAAACCGCTTCGACGAAGAGGCGGTTATTGGCGGCAGCCCGTCCAGGATCGCCGCTCTTGCCTCGCAAAAGCGGCGCAATCCTCTCGTACTGGGCATCGCTTAACAACATCCGAACCAAGGCTGACCTCCATTTTTCAGCCTTAAAATCACTGTTCGCACAAAAAGTGAATCCTTACTCAGTTAAATGTCCACAGGCCCTAGTCAGCGGGTTGGAAAGTATTCGCGGCAACTCTTTTTTCTCGAATCGCCACAAGACTACCACAAGATGTCCGTGTAACTTGATGTCTGGAAATTTTCCTCCGATGCCGTCAGGGCGAGGAGGATGTGGACGCTTCAGTTCCCCACGCGTGGGGAACTGAAGCGAATCGCGCATCGGTGTTCCGACCGCCAAGAAGGAACCACCGGTGACCAGCAAAGATAGGACGATGGCCGCAGTCCTGGAACAGCTTACGGCAGATGGTCCACAAGCCATGGCGCAGGTCATGACCACGCTCATGAACCTCGCCATGCGGCTCGAACGTGAGCAATACCTCGGCGCGAGCCATTATGAGCGCAGTTCCGGCCGGCGCGGCTACGCCAACGGCGTAAAGCCCAAGAAGGTCGATACGGCGGCGGGCACGCTGACCCTGGATGTGCCCAAGACGGCGGGCGTCCCCGAACCGTTCTTCCCGCAAAGCCTCGAACGCGGGCGCCGCTCCTGCCGCGCGGTGATGCTCGCCGCCGCCGAAATGTATGTGAAGGGCGTCTCGACGCGAGCCGTCGAAAAGGTGTTGGCCGAGTTCGGCATCGAGGGCCTGTCCTCGACCCAGGTCAGCCGGGCCGCGGCCATGCTCGACGAAGAACTCGAAGCCTGGCGGAGCCGTCCTCTCGGCCGCTTCCGCTATCTCTTTCTCGATGCGCGCTATGAGAAGACCCGCGAACAGGGCGTCGCGGACGATTGCGCCGTGCTCACCGCCATCGGCATCGAACCCTCTGGCAAGCGCCGTATCCTGGGCGTCTACGTCGCCTTCTCCGAGGCCGAAGCGCACTGGCGAGCCTTCCTTGAAAACCTCGTGGCGCGCGGCCTGCGAGGCGTCGAATTCATTACCTCGGACGACCACCCCGGCCTCAAGGCGGCTCGCCAGGCCGTGCTGCCCGGCGCACGCTGGCAGCGTTGCCAGTTCCACCTCGCCCAGAACGCCATCCACCACGCCCCCAATCAGACTATCCGCAAGGTCATCGGCGAGGAACTGCGCGCCGTCTGGGACGCTCCAAATCTAGGAAGCGCTCAGGAGGAGCTTAAGCGCCTCGTGGCCAAATACCGAAGCCCCGCCTCCAAGCTCGCGGAATGGCTCGAAAATAACGTCCCCGAAGGCTTCGCCGTCTTCAAACTGCCGAGAGACCAGCGGCGGCGCATGCGAACGTCCAACCCCATCGAGCGCTCGATCCAACAGGAGCTAAAACGCAGGACCAGAAAAATACGCGTCTTCCCAAACGAGGCTTCTCTCCTCAGCTTGGTCTCCGCCATCTTGGTCGAGATCGACGAGCAATGGGCCGCCTCGCAAACACCCTATGTCAACTTCAACAACACCAATGCCGATTGACCGTCCACAGACAAATGTCCAGACATCAGGTTGCGTTATCCTACAAGATTCTTTGGGGCCCCGCATGCGTACCCTCTCAGCCTCTATCAGGCCCTGCCGCAGACGGCGCGGGCGCTTTCTTGCTGAGACGGGGCAGAGCTTCGAGGCCCTAGCCCCCGATCAGCTTTCCATCGCCCTGCGGCGGTCATGCTCGGGGCATGGATCGCAGGTCGGAATAGAAATCGAGCGTCCGCCTGGCGATGCTTGACCAGCTAAAATGCCGTTCGACCCGGTCGCGCGACTGGAGACCCATCTTCCGGCGGAGCTCTGGATCGTCGAGAAGCTGGTTAACGCCAGCTGCCAGGTCGTGAACAAATTGCGCCGGATCTTTGGCTCGAAGTTCATGCGGCTGGCCGCCTCGAACGGCACCAGCAATCCGGTCTCCCCGGGAATCACCACCTCCTTGATTCCGCCGACGGCCGAGGCGACGACCGGGGTCTCGCAGGCCATGGCCTCCAGGTTGATGATCCCGAACGGTTCATAGACGGACGGGCAGACGAACACCGAGGCGTGCGTGTAAAGGGGGATGATCTCCTCTCGGGGAAGCATCTGGGGTATCCAGATGATCGGCACGGCGGCGTCACGGCGGGCCTGTTCCACCCGCTCTTCCATCTCGCTGCCGATCTCCTTCGTGTCTGGGGCTCCCGCGCAGAGCACCACTTGTACGCCCGGGCGGATGTACTTCACGGCGTCGACCAGATGAATGATGCCCTTCTGGCGGGTGATCCGGCCGACGAAGAGTACGAACGGCTTCTCGGGGTCGATTCCGTGCTTGGCCAGGACTGCCTGATTAGGAGTTGGCTTGTACTCGCTCAAGTCGATCCCGTTATGGATGGTCCGCACCCGGTCGTAAGACACTCCATAGAGGGAATGAACGTCCTCCCCCATCGACGCGGATACGGCGATGACGCCGTCGGCGTTCTCGTAAGCGGTGCGCTCGATCCACGAACTCGCTTGATACGCGGAACCGAGCTGCTCGACCTTCCAGGGGCGGTGGGGTTCCAGCGAGTGCGTTGTCAGGACAAGGCTCGCCCCGGTCAGCTGCTTCGCGAGACAGCCGGCTAGGTGGGTGTACCATGTGTGGCAATGGACGATGTCCACGCTCTCGAGCACCCCTGCCATGACCAGGTCCTTGAGCATCGTCTCCTGAAACATCTTGTGCCGGGGATCCTGGCAAGGCAGTTCGAAAGCCGGGTTGATCCCCCGCACGGTCAGGTTTCCGTCGCGGATGTCCTGGTCGCCGAAGCAGATGACCGAGACGTGGTGACGCCCTCCGTCTGCGTTGGCCAATTCCCGGGTGAGATATTCAACGTGGACCCCTGCGCCCCCATACACGTGCGGCGGGTACTCGTTGGTCAAGATTGCTATACGCATACAAGACCTCCTGGATCGGCCAAGGCCGCAACATTCTGCGCCCGAGACCCGGCGTGCATAGGCTTGGGTTCCAATGGTTGGCGCTTGCCCAACTGCAAGCTTCGGCGCCTCGGGACCGGGTGTCAATGAGCCAATCGCCGCGCTGGCGCCAAGATCGCGTTAGTGTATCCAAAATAGTAAATATATTTCAATGATATGTGCATAGTGTAGTTGTTATGTGGGTCTTTACGTATTAACAACAGCGGTTTGATTTCTCCGTCCGGGATATTGATGCATAATATCTTCACGAGTGTATCCCACATTGAAGGAGCCAGCCTTGAGCCAGCAAAAGTCAGTGGTGGTTAATCATGAGCAGATACAGCGACGGATCAGATCTCAATACACTTTGAAGGATGTCGGAGAGCTTGTTAACTTCTTGAGGCAACAAGAAACCCTCAGCTTTAGGCCGCTGCGTACTGGACTTTATCCGGCGGCGGCGACCGATCCCGAAACGGCTGCGCAAAGCGGTTATGGCAACGTCTGGGTTCGAGACAATGTCTACGTAGCCCTTGCTCACGAAACCGCGGGGATGACAGATACGGCTCGGACCATCGTAGAGGCGCTCGCTTCCTTTTACCTCAAATACCGTAGCCGCTTTGAGGCGATAATTGAAGGGCATGCCGACCCAAAGGCGCCAATGAACCGCCCTCAGGTGCGTTTCGATGGAGTGGACCTGAGCGAAATTTCAAAAGGATGGTCTCATGCTCAAAATGACGCTTTGGGCTATTTCCTGTGGATGTACTGCCGCCTCGCACAAGGCAGACATTTACTGCCGAACGGTGAGTTGTTGGCGCTTTTCGTCTTGTATTTTGAGACTATCCGGTACTGGGAGGACGAAGACAGCGGTCACTGGGAAGAAAGACGCAAAGTGGAAGCCTCCAGCATTGGTCCTGTTCTAGCAGGCCTGCTGGCGTTGCGGATGCTGCTTGCTAAAGGTCTGCCCTGCTGCAAGTTCAAAAATAGAACGATCGGCGCGGAGGATATTGACCATTTGATTGCAGCCGGAAGTCGGGCGCTTGACGCAATCCTCCCAGCGGAATGCATTCAACCCGAACCTCTGTACCGTCGCTATGATGCGGCTTTGTTATTTCTGATTTACCCTCTCAGCGTTGTTGACGGCAAAATGAGTGAGCATGTTGTCGACGACGTAATTAGAAATCTCCAAGGGGAGTACGGTATTCGGCGCTATCTCGGAGATTCCTATTGGACTGCCGACTATAAAGACAAAGTGGCAGCCGACGAATTGACCGCGGACGTAAGCGAGCACCAAGAGAGTTGAGATAAGTTGGCCCGCAGGGATGAGGAAGCTCAATGGTGCATTTTTGACCCTATAATCTCTATCATTGCCGGCCAACGCTATCTCCTTAATGGCGACCCTAGCGAATTACAACGGCAAGTTCTCCACTTGAACCGCTCTTTGGGTCAGATTACGGGTCCTGATTGTCTTAACGGAGAGCTGCGCTGCCCCGAGGCCTATTATCTGGAACACGAAAGATATGTTCCGAATGATCATGTGCCTCTGCTATGGACCCAGGCCAACCTTTGGCTCGCTTTATTGGCAATGGAAAAAAGCTCAGCGCGTTTCTCATCGGGAAGATGACAGATTCGACTACCTCGCTTTGGGCCATTCGGACCCGGCTTCAGATGCAGGACAGCAAACGCGACCTTGACCTCTTTAACCTTGCGATCGACAGCAAGCTGCGCGGCTGCGATGTCGTCGCCATCCGCGTTGAGGATGTCGCGCCAAGCGGATACGCCCTAGACCGAGCGACTATACGCCAGAAAAAGACGGGCCGGCCCGTGCGGTTCGAACTCACGGATCAAACGCGCTCTGCCATCGACGACTACCTCAGGCTGACGGGCAGAAAGCCGGGTCAGGTTCTTTTCTGTGGGCGAGATCCTTCCCGGAGGCTGACGACCAGGCAATAGGCGCGTCTTGTCAACGATTTGGTGGCGAGGATCGTAACAGGGGCAAAACTCCGGGCCTTCAGGCCGCTGCAAGTTGGCGGACGAGGTCGGCGAGGCTTGCGACGACTGGCGCTTCGGGCGCGCCGAGGCGGTCGCCAAGATAATCCCAGAAGCTGATGGCCAGCTTGGCGCAGGTTTTCATGAGGCCAAGGAAGGCGTCACGCGCGTCGCGGCCTTCATCCGAACGCGTTCCGGCGGAAATCTTTCGCCGAGTGACTTGGCAGCGGATGTCGTTTTCCGAACCGTTCGTGTGAAGCGGGATCTCGGGGCGCTTCAGGACGTCGAGCCCCACAATGCAGCTTCGGTTGCGATCTGGACGGGATCGGGCTGGACCTTAAGGTCCATGAGGCCGAGTGTTTGCAGATGGGCCATGAAGGCTTTGCGGTCGGCAAAGCGCTGCTCCGCGTTCCCGAAATGGGCGATGGTCGCCAAGGGCAGCTTGTGCTCGCGCATGTAAGCGAGGGCGGCGTCGTTGATGACGTATTCGTCCTTCCCGGCTCTTAGCAGTTCAAGGAAATTCAGCCGGCTCTTTGAGCCGGTGGTTGCGAAGAACGCGAAGCAAAAGCCGTTCCGGGCCTTATGGCGAGCGCCCGTATCGTCAACGGTAAGCCAGGACGCCGAAGAAAGCCCTGCACGCAGCACTTCCAGGCTTTCTTTGATGAAAGCGCCTTGCTTGCTGGTCAAAATCCGCACGATCTGCCGCTTGGAAATCTCGACGCCCAAACCGGCCAGCTGCGCAGTCAGGCGCGGGATCGTGACCTGCCCTTGATGGTATTGGCTCAAGACGAAGCGCTTGAGGTTCGCCCCGAAATGGCCGGCGACGCCTTTGGGCAGCGCGGCGAGCACAGTCTCGCCCGAGGCAAGCAGCCAGCGCTCGCGCCGGTAGCGGACCGTCCACGGCATGATGACGATGTCCTGGACGATGAAGTCCTCGTAGCCCTTGAAGCGCGCGCCGTCCGGCAGGCTGTCCGGCTTCAGGATGCGGGTCTCGTTGATGGCGCCCCGCCGGGCGCCGCGACGCCCCTTGCGCCTGCCGGCTTTCGCGCCGGCTGTCTCCGCCGCCTGCTCCATGCCGCTAGGCTTGAGCTTCGGGCGTCCCTTCAAGCCCTTGAGCCGCGCGATCTCCTCGCGCAGCGCGGCGTTCTCCGCCTTCAGCCGGGCGTTCCCCTCCAGAGCCTGCGTCAGCAGCGCCTTCAGCTCTTCGAGGCCAAGCCCGGAAATGTCGCGGGGCGATTCGGCCATGCCCCAAGGGAATCAACAAATCAGTCCGCTGTGAGTCCTGCCCAACGCCCGCGCACGGAGTTTTGCCCCTATTACCGAGGATCGGGCTCGATCCGCTCCAATTCGGGACCCATTCACTGCGCCGAACAAAAGCGGTCCTTATCTACCGCCAGACTGGCAACCTTCGTGCGGTGCAACTTCTTTTTGGAGTTGCGACATACTGCCCGCGAACAGGCAGCTGAAGACCGGATCGCCTACCGTTTTCATCCCCGTTTTGGCGAAATTGTGCAGATCAGACGGCGGCTCACCCGCGGGAGCGTCGAGTTCGTTGTGGTCCTCCAGCCCGACGGCTCCTTCGCCTGCTTGCCGGCCTGGATGACGGAACCGGCCGCGTCTCAATTTCGAGATCTGCGATCAGCCGCACTTTCCACTCCAAATCCTGCGCGCGATGCGCGCCGATGCCGACGCACTCCTAGGCTTTCTCCAGTCCGAATCAAAGACGGAGACAGCCGATCATGCCGCGCCAATCAAGAAGCCGCCAGCCAAGCCTGTTCGACGAGGAGACGCCGCCTGTAATGCTGTGCCCGGCTCGCAGGGCCGAACTCGCGAGCCTCGTGGAAGCCCTGCTCCGCGAGATCGCAGCGATGCTGGTCGAGGCAAGAAGTGGGGAGAGCGTCCATGACCAAGATCACGGCTGAGCATCTCCAACGCAGCACTTGCGTCTATATCCGCCAATCGACCGCGGATCAGCTGGTGCACAATCTTAAAAGCCAGCGGCGGCAGTACGGGCTTGCCGATCGCGCCAAACAGCTCGGCTGGACGACAGTCGAGATCATCGACGACAATCTTGGACGATCGGGCGGCGGCATAGCCCGTCCAGGCTTCGAGCGGCTGCTGGCGGCAATCTGCGACGGCCGTGTGGGGGCGGTGCTTGCGATCGAGGCTTCGCGTCTCGCGCGAACGGCCGCGACGGCACACCTTGATCGAGTTTTGTGGATTGGTCGGGACCATCATCGTGGACGAGGATGGAATTTATGATCCTCGCCATCCCAACGATCGGCTGTTGCTTGGCATGAAGGGGACGATGAGCGAGCTTGAACTGTCGCTGTTCCGCCAGCGCTCGCAGGAGGCGCTGAAGCAAAAGGCGCGCCGCGGCGCGCTCGTTCTCGGCGTTGCGGCCGGCTATGTGAAGGTTGGACGCGACCGCATCGAGAAGAACCCGGACCAGCGCGTGCAACAAGCCATCGGGCTCGTCTTCAAGAAGTTCGCCGAGTTCCAAAGCGCGCGGCAAACGCATATCTGGCTGAGAGACGAAGGGATCGAATTGCCCGCCAAGTCGCGCCGGGGAGAGGCGCACGGCGTCGTCTGGCGCTTGCCGGCTTACAACATCGTGCACAACATCCCGACCAATCCCATCTACGCCGGCGCCTACGCCTTCGGACGCACGACGAGCCGCATCAGCGTGGCGGACGGCCGCAAGCGCATCCGGCGCGGCGTACACCGGCCGATGGCGGAATGGGATGTCCTGATCAAGGACCATCACGAGGCTTACATCAGCTGGGATGAGTTCGAACGCAACCTCAAGACAATCGCCAATAATGCGACCGGCATGACCAGCGCGCTGGCTCGCGGAGCTGCCCGTGAAGGCGAACTGCTGCTGCCCGGGCTTCTGCGCTGCGGCCATTGCAGCCGTAAACTGCACGCACACTACGGCGGTAAGCTGGGCCGATACCAGTGCTATGGCGCGCGCACGAACCACGGCGCCAAACGCTGTATCTCGGTGAGCGGCTTGAGCATGGACGCCGCGATCGTCAAGGAGGCGCTGCGAGTTCTGATGCCGCTCGGTGTGGAAGCTGCGATCAAAGCGATAGAGGCCCAGTCAAACAAGACCACGGCGTCTGAGCGGCAACTGGACCTCTCGTTGCAGCAGGCGCGCTATGAGGCCGCCCATGCCCGACGCCAGTACGATGCCGTCGATCCAGCCAACCGGCTCGTCGCGGGCGAGTTGGAGCGCCGATGGAACGAGGCCCTGCAAGCGGTCGCCAAAATCGAGGGCGACATCGCGGCCCTGGTCGCGCGCCGTCCGCCGCCACTTGGCGAGCCGGAGCGGCGGCGCCTCATTGCGCTCGGCGCCGATCTCGACAGCGCCTGGTCGCATCCCGGCGCAACGGCGGCGACGCGCAAGCGCATTCTGCGCACCGCGATCTCGGAGATCATCGTACGCCGCGACGGCGCGATCATTCATGCGGTCCTTCACTGGCAAGGCGGCGATCATACCGAACTACAGGTAAAGCAGCGGCTGAATGCAGCCGGCCGGCATAATCCACGCATTCCAGACGGCGCCATCGCTCTCATGAGCGAGCTGGCCCGGCTGATGCCCGACCGGCAGATCGCGCGCCTGCTCAATCGTATCGGCGTGGAAACAGGTCACGGCAATGCTTGGACGCTGGAGCGCGTGCGCGGCTTCCGCAATCACCACGAAATCGAGGGCTATCGCGAAGGCGAATGGGCTGAGCGGGGCGAAATTACACTTGAAGCGGCGGCGAAAATCGTAGGAGTGTGCAATATGACGGCGCTGCGCATGCTACGCCGCGGCGAGATCAAAGGCAGGCAGGTCTGCCCGGGCGCTCCGTGGGCGATCAAGGCTGCGGATTTGACCGGACTGACTGGCCGGACCAGATCAAGAACTCCGCTAACACCAAACCCCGATCAGCCGGTGTTTGATTTTCAATGATTTGGGAGAATGTGCATTATGACTCGTGTCCGCTCGGACATAGCAAGATCGAAAGCACCGTTCGGTATCTCGGGATCGAGATCGACGACGCCATCGAAATTGCTGTGAAGGTCGACATCTGATGGTGGCGGCAGAGATCGGCGACTCTGCCAGCTTGGACGCTTCACCTCCAAATGCCGAACTCCTGCGATTGGCCTTCTCAACCCTCGCAAAATTGGCTTCGATGTCTGCTTCTGTATACGTGCGCCGATTGTCAGGCCAAGCTTGCAGGATATGACCGACACGTCCGCAAGAGCCGCCCGCGGGCAAAAGGAATAGATACTTTATCTGCCTTGCCTAAAGGCGCTCCAGAACCAACGCTCAAGGCAGAAAACGGCCACCGAAGGGTCGCCGAAAGTCGTCTCTTTGCTGAAGCCAAACGGGTGTAGCTAAGGCAGCCTGGAACAGCCTTCTACGGCGTACGGGCGAGTACGTAATTCTCGACGTCGCGCGCGCGAAAATATTGCGGCTCCTGCTCTTGATTGAGCTTCGCGGCGAGATCGCGCACGCGGTCTCGCACAAAATCGCGCAGGTTTTCAGTCCGGACATCGCCTACCTTGTCGCGAGCGCCGCCGGTGACGCCTTCGACAAGCGCATAGGTGAACAGGCCGTGCCCGCCGCCAAGCGCCTCGTCCTCTCCTGCGAGTTGGTCCCAGCGCGCCGAGGAATAGACCACAATGTTCGCCTGATAGCTGTCGCCGATGAGCTTCTGATTGAAGGCGTTGCCGGAATGGCAGGTGTCGAGGAACAGAATGCGCCGCCCGCTCGCGCCTGTCAGCGCCTCTTGGAAGGCGTACCAGGGCACGACGGTCGCGGGCCTCAGCGCGCCTCCGCTCCATGCCGCGTCTGTCGGCGCGAAGCGGTAGTTCGGCCCCTCGTTTACGCCATGGCCGGCCACGAGCAGCATCACCGTGTCGTTCTCCTTGGCCTCGCCCAAACGGCCGAGCGCATCGAGGATGTTCGCCATGGTGGGGGCGTCGGCGCCCGCACCGTTGACAAGCACGCGCTTCGCCACGCGCTCATGCAGCGGCCCTGCGTCCCTCTCCATGGCGTCCGCAAAAGCCTTGGCGTCGGCGCCGGCGTAGCGAAGATCGCAACTTTGCGCGCCGTCCGCGCCACAGGTGAGGCCGAGGCTTTTATATTGGTCGACGCCTATGGCGAGGATGTGGAGCGCGCCGCGCTTGTCGAGCGCGCCTTCACCCTCATGAAAAATGGTCACGCTCGCCACCGTCTCGCTCGTGTCGTTCACGGCGGCTACGGCTATCTTGTTTGCGCCCTTCGCGAGCGGCGCGCGGAATGTGTGCTTGCCCGCGAAACCGGACTCGCCCGCCTCAGGCTGCTTTTCCACGATCTGGCGGCCATTCACCTGGATGCGAATGAGTTTCACCGGGTCAGGCGTGGCGCCTAGTTCGACCTTTACTTCGGCGTAGCCGCCGCGCAAGCGGGCATCTCCCACTCGGGCGAAAGAATGCGCAAGCGTGGCACGGGCTTGGTAAGGAGCTCCGACAGGTTGAAAGCGGCGCCATGCGCTTCCCTCACCGCCGTTTCCGCCGAGGCGAGCTGAATAGCGCGCGCGACGATATCCGGCCTGTTCAGATGCTGGCGCAGTTGCGCGGCGGTGACATATTCCGCTTCGTGCTCCGGGCCGTGATTGATCTGCCAGCCGATCAGCTCCGCTCCGGGGTCGGAGGAGGCATAGAAGCCTTGAGGAGTCCACATCACCCATTCGCCGTCCTCGCCGCTAAAAATTGTGACCAGCAGCTCACGGGTCTTGAGGTTCCACAGGCGCACCGTCTGATCCGCAGAGCCGGACACAAGATAGCGCCCGTCCGCAGACGCGGAGACAGCCAGGACATCGTCATCGTGGCCGGTGAATACTCCGGTTATCTTGCCGGCAAAGTTAAAAGCGATAAGCAAGCCAAGGGCATTACCCGAAATAATTTCGTTTCCACTGGGGACGAACGAGTACGAGTAGGTCCCCAACCGTTTGTGGCGCCCAATGCAATGGTGGTTCGAACTTCGCCCTGTTCACAAGATCGATGAAGGAATTGTATCCGTATTCGCTGCCCTTGCGATGGCGCAGCGAATAATCTCCGGCATAGACCGAAGCGCCGAGAAAGGCGCTTGCCTTCTTTGCCGGAAGCCGCATCGGAACGCTGTGCTGATCGGGACGCGAGGGCAACAAGAGAGAGAGAGTTGCAAAGGACCGCGATTATTAATAGGGGGCATGTCATCCTGGCTCGCAGCCTCGCTCCCCCAGCCAATCGCCTGACCATCGGGCTGGAAACCAACGGCCAAGACCGATTTTCCAACGCCCCCAAGCCGCAGCGGACGCTTGTCCCGGCCAAGCGCACGCTCACCTGAATTAGGGTCCCAGAGGTGGATGCGTTGTCATTCCCGCCGGCGCTTGCCGCCCAGCGCCCGTCCGGGCTAAAGGCGACGGCGCCGACCACGCTATCGTGTCCGGCGTAGGCGACAATCTGGCGAAGGCTGGCGACATCGTAGACGTGAGGATGATGAGCGCCCGGGCCTACTCCGCTTCCCGAAAGCAAAAGCTTTCCGTCAGGGCTGAAGCTTAACGAAGAGACCGGCGTTTCTTGCGTTGCGAGCCTGTGGACAAGGTCGCCGGTTTTACCATCCCACAACAAAATGGTCCCTGCACGGTCGCCGCTGGCGATCATGCCGCTGGGCGCGAACGCTCCTCACTTTTGCGCCGTGGCCTGCCATGACCGAAATCATGGCGCCATCGGCCACATTCCACAGCCTGAGCGTATTGTCGAAGCTTCCCGTCACGGCCCGCTTCCCATCGGGGGTGAAGCCCACGGGATAGATCGCGTCGCTATGACCTTCGAGCCGGCGCAGGAGTGTCTGCGTCTCCAGATCCCATATGATCGCGCTTTTGTCGGCGCTGCCGGAGATCAGCTTTTTGCTATCGTGAGAGAAGGCCAGGCCATTGACGACATCCTCGCTGGCGGATACGATGAACTTGGCGTCCGCCGTAAAAGCGATGCTGCGCATCAGCGCCATGTGGCCGCCAGTGTCGAGCTGAGGCAGAGGCCCATCTCGCACCGGTTTCGCCGCCGCGAACTCAGCGGGCCGTGCGGCGAGCATAACGGCGAGCCGCTTCTCGCGCTTGTCGCGAAGGATGGCGAGCTTGATCTCCGCGCCCACGGCCTTTTCGCCAATCGCTTCCGCGAGCGTCTTGGCGTCCTCGATCTCCATGCCGTCGAGCGAGACGAAAATGTCGTCTGGCTTGAGACCCGCCGCCTCCGCCGGTCCGCCTGGAACGGTCTTTATCACCTTCACGCCGCGCGGGGCCTCCCAGCCTAGCGCGTCCGTCTCTTCTTTGGTGAGGTCTTTCAGCTGAGCGCCAAGCCAGCCGGAGCCGGCCTCCTGCTCTGCTGCCTTTCCGCCTTTCGCAACGCAGGAGGAGAGAGCCGATGAGGGGCGGTAGTCTCACCACTCGACATTGAGGTCGATGACGCAACCGAGATCGCTATCTGAACGCTCGACGCAATACCCCAATGAGCGGACGTACCCGGCGATGTGTTACGCGTCGCCGGTCGAGTAGGGATCAAAGTCTGCTCCTGTATACTATCCCTGATTGTCATGTGAGTTCGCTTGATTATCGCCTCGCGACGGAGGCCACGCGAGCCGATCGCGCCTCCAATATTTTTGCAGTCGCAATCCTTTGGCGGCGCACCGATGGGGAATGCGTTCGGTCGACGATCACATCGCCCGGTAGCACGAGCCGGCCGAAGCGGCTGTCGCGACCGAGTTCGTCGGGTCCCCAGCATATGAATTGATCGACGTAACGATGATAATTGGTGAGCAGAATCCAACGCTGCGTATGACGCCAATCGCTCCCCGTATAATGGCACCGCAAGGAGAGGTCGGTGCGGACCGCATCGAACAGCGCCAGGGGATATGGATCGCCCGCTTTGCGCTCCCACAATCCGTCCGCGATCTCGTCGCCGACGGCAGAAAGCCGGGGCGTTGGGAAATGACGCGCAAGCTCGCTCTCTGAGACGTGGGCGCCCGTGATCTGATTCCTTCTTGTCATTGGCGAACATTGACCGGGCCTGAAACTCAAGCGATGTGTTGGGCTTGAGAAAGCCATGTTGCGAGGTCCACCATGGAACGCGCCGCCGAGTTGCTGATGCCGGCCGGATCGCTGGAGAAGCTTAAGGTGGCCATCCTGTACGGCGCCGACGCCGTTTACATGGGAACGCCGGATCTGTCGCTGCGCACGCGCTCTAAGCTTTCGCTCGACGACGTTCTGGAAGGCGTCGCCTTCGCGCACGCCCACGAAAAGCGCGCCTATCTCACCCTCAACCTGTTTTCGCACAACCGCGATATCGAGAAGCTGCCGGCTTATGTCGAAACCATTCGCGAGGTTCGGCCGGACGGCGTCATCGTCGCGGATCCTGGCGTTTTCAGTTTCGTCAGGAAAGCCGCGCCGGAACTCGATCTTCACATCTCCACGCAGGCCAATGTGTGTTCGTGGCTTTCGGCGCAATTCTGGGCGGAGCTTGGCGCGAAGCTCATCGTGCTGGCGCGCGAAGTCTCGTTCGAGGAGTTGAAGGAAATCCGCGAGAAATGCCCGGGCGTCAAGCTCGAAGCCTTCATCCACGGCGCGATGTGCATGACCTATTCGGGGCGCTGCCTGCTCTCGAACTACATGACGGAGCGCGGCGCGAACCAGGGCAATTGCGCAAACTCCTGCCGCTGGAACTACAAGGTCAAGCTTCGCCTCAAAGACGGGTCGCTGAAGGACATCGCGCTGAATGACGAAACGAAGGAACTCTTCGATTTCTTTCTTGAGGAGGAGAACCGGGCCGGCCAACTGATGGCTTTGGAGGAAGACGATCGGGGATCCTACATCCTGAACGCCAAGGATCTCTGCCTGATGCCGAGGCTGAACGAGGTCCTGGGGCTCGGCCTCGATTCCCTGAAGGTGGAGGGGCGCAACCGCAGCGCCTATTACGTGGCGGTTACGGCCCGCGCCTATCGCATGGCCATCGACGATTGGCGGCGCGATCCTCTCGGCTGGCGGCCCGATGTTTATATGCGCGAGCTTGCGACCATCCCGAACAAAGGCTACTCGCTCGCCTTTCACGATGGCAAGCTCACCCATCACGCCCACAATTACGAGGACACGCACACGCTGGCGGGCTGGGAATATGCGGGCATGATCGTGGATGTGACCGACGACGCCTTTTTGCTCGCCGTCAAGAACCGCCTGGAGATGGGCGACGTTCTGGAGTTCGTGCCCCACACCGGCCGCGAGCCGCTCCTCTTGCGCATCTACGCGTTCGAGGATGTCCGGCGCGGGCGCATGACCACGGCCGAGGGCATCAACGCCGGCCAGCAGCCCATCATCCGCATCCCCTTCTCCTGGTTACACGAAGAAGACGCCGGGAGCTTACGCTCCGACTTTCCGGTTTACACGGTCGTGCGCAGGGAACAGGCGCTGACCGAAGAGGCCTGGGCGCGGCTCGAACTCGACCGCGCAGCTGAGGCCGCGGAACTCGGCAAGAAAGGCGAAGGCGCCTATCGGGAGAAGCGGGAAAACCTCGTCGAAGCACATCGCGCCGCCCATGACGGGGTCACCTTCCGCACGCCTCGCATGGGCGTCGAAGGGTGCTGCGGACGCGGCTGCAATGGCTGCCTGCATTTCTGGAACGAGCCGCGCTACGTCCGCGCCCGCCACCTTCTCCGCTCCAAGAGGCAGGGCGTCTTGCTCTCGCAGGATGAGGCTCGATCAACCCACTTTTAATCGAAATCGATTAAATTGAAGAAGGGCCGATCGATCCCAAAACGGTGCTAAGGTGGCGACGGCCAAATATCTGGGCGCGGGCGTCACATGGCTTGGGCACGCAACGCCCCTCAAGATACGCAACGCTCCGCCCGCACGGACACCATGCCACCGTTGCCACGCGCCCTCGGCGCAGCCAACTTCCCGATATATCGGGACATGGCCTTGGGACACGGCTACACTTATTTTTCCTCAAGCCCCTGGGAGGGGACGCCATGGCAAATAATCCATTCGAAATCCCGCAGACCTTGCGCGGTCTGTCCGAGCAGAACCTGAAACAGGCCCAAACCGCCTATGAGCAACTCACCGGTTTCGTGACCAAAGCCACGGACGCGTGGATCGACTCGATGCCCGCAAATTCCATAACCGCCGGCTTCAAAGATGTGCATGGCCGGGTCATGGGATTCGCGATGGACAATGCCGAGTTCGGCTTTTGCGTTCGCGGGCAAGATCTGCAACGCATCGACCCCCCAGGAGGTCTTGACGATTCAGACGCAGTTTGCACAAGAGCGGATGCAAGCCTTCGTCACGCAGACGCAGCACCTTTTTAGCGTGATGGAAGTAGCTCTCCCGAAGCCTGGACACGACGGAAACGGCGCCTGGACAGGTGCGATTCCAGCAAATCTGACGCCCTCAAATTCCATGATCACCGGCTTCAAAAGTGTACAAGACCGCGCCGTCGCTATGGCGAAGGACAACGCCGAGTCAGCGGTCGCGCTGGTCGAAAAGGTCGCCAAGTCTCAAAGCTTCCAGGAGCTTTTGACGCTTCAGGTTCGTTTCGGTCAAGAGCATCTGCAGACGTTCACCTCACAAATGCAGGAGCTTCAAGCGCTTATCGAAGAAGCGCTCCAGAAAGCCGCCCACGGCTGATTGCCAGACAGGCGCCGGGCGCTCCTTGTCGCGCCCGCCTCATGCGCCGCACAGGCGGATTTTACCAACCGTCAGGACATACCGCTATCGAAGTTTTTTGCGCGCGCGCGTTTACCACTGACTAACGAAGATTGGGTTCGTTTTGTAAAAACGGCTATAGGCAGCCAATAACCTCCAGCACAGCTGGAGGTTTGAATAGGAACCGCTCGAAGCGGTTTGGGTTACTCGGACCTGTCAAACAGGCTGAGTTCGTCTAGCCGTCACTTTCCTGATTGCGGATATAGGCGTGGATCACTTTCTCGTCTGCACCTACGGTTGAAACTCTAGCCCAGAACTTGTGGCCAACAAGATTTTGCTTCTTGCAGGTTCTTTCTGTATTTCGGCGTCAACACCACATAATATTTGCATTCCCATGTGCTGTGATTTAGATAGGCTTAGCATCTGGGATAGTTATATAAGTAACTTATCCAAGATTGTCCTGGGCAAGGGCGTCACGACCTTGACGCTCGGGGAGGATGCTGAAAAAGGCGGAAATTCTGGCCCTATCTTTCGTCAAGCTCACCATGAACACCATGAGGGCCAAGCTGTTGGAATGTCTCTAGCTCATCCTTGTCGAGGGATGGGCTCAACAGCCTGTGGGATATGGCGGGCGCACCTACGCGGGCTTGCCGGACATTGCTTCTCGAAAGTCCGACACGGGGGCTTGGGCATGTTCGCGACTGGTCTTGCAGCCATCCCCCATGCCCGAACGAACCGCCCTTCAGCGACTTGCTGCTTCTTTGGGTCTCAAGCAGTCAGCAGACAGGAGTCGCGGATCGCGGAGATGTTTTTCGCGTATTGGCCGCCCTTGAAGACGGCTGACCCTGCGACGAGAACATTGGCTCCCGCCGCGGCGAGCGATGGCGCGGTCTCGGGCGTGACCCCGCCATCCACTTCAAGGTCGATGCCGCGCCCAGCGATCATCTGGCTGATGCGCCGGACCTTCTCCACCTGCGAGGGGATGAAGGCCTGGCCGCCGAAGCCCGGGTTGACGCTCATCACAAGGATAAGGTCGATCCTGTCGAGCACGTATTCGATGGCGCTTTCAGGCGTGCTCGGATTAAGCGAAACGCCCGCTTTCTTGCCGAGACCGCGGATCACCTGGAGCGACCGGTCCAGGTGCGGCCCCGCTTCGGCATGGACTGTGATGACGTCGGATCCCGCCTTCGCGAACGCTTCGAGATAAGGATCGACCGGCGCGATCATGAGATGCACGTCGAGGATTTTCTTCGTCCACGGCCGGATGCACTCGACGAGGCGCGGGCCGAACGTGATGTTCGGGACGAAATGGCCGTCCATGACGTCGACATGCACCCAGTCGCATCCGGCGTCGTCAATTGCGCGGACCTCCTCCCCGAAACGGGAAAAATCGGCGGATAAAATCGAAGGGGCGATCAGGACGGACCGGCTCATGGCTTGGCTGACCTATGGGTTTGCTGGTGTGAAGGTGAAGACGCGGCTCGCCAAGATATCCTCAGCTGAGATTTCCGACAACTCGTTTGCCGAGAGGGGCCCGCTTGCCGACGCGAAGATGCGGTTCGCCTGACGCAGCCTGGAGCGGTCGAGAGCATTGCGGATCGAGCGCGCGTTGGCGAAGTGCGGCTGCTCGCGGCGCTTTCCGATGTAATCTGAAAGCGCCTCGCGCGCGTCGGCCGTCAGATGATAGTTCTGCTGCGCGAGCATCAGGTCTGCGATTTGCAGAAGCTCGGCATCCGAGTAATCGGGAAAATCGATGTGGTGGGCGATGCGGCTGCGGAAACCGGGGTTTGTCGAGAAAAACTTGTCCATCCTGTCTTCATAGCCGGCCAGGATCACGACCAGATCGTCGCGCTGGTTCTCCATGATCTGCAACAGGATTTCGATGGCTTCCTGGCCATAGTCGCGCTCGTTTTCCGCGCGGTGCAGGTAATAGGCTTCGTCGATGAACAGAACGCCGCCCATCGCCTTCTTGAGAATTTCTTTTGTCTTCGGCGCCGTGTGGCCGATGTATTGGCCGACAAGGTCGTCGCGCGTCACCGAAACAAGATGCCCGCGCCGGACATAACCAAGCCGGTGGAGGATATCCGCCATTCTCAGCGCGACCGTGGTCTTTCCTGTCCCCGGATTGCCGGTGAAGCTCATATGCAGGGTTGGCGTATCATGGGCGAGGCCAAGGCGCTTGCGCGCCCGCTCGACAAGCAGCAAGGCTGCGATTTCCCGGATGCGCGTCTTGACTGGCTTCAGCCCAACGAGTTCGCGATCGAGTTGGTCAAGAACCTCAGCGACCCCCGACTCCTCATATTCGCGGCGAAGATCGACCTTTTCCTCGGTTTGCTTCTCTGGCTGTGTCGTGTCTGTCGCCAAGCTCACGTCATTTTCTCCTGGACCGAAAACCTTCGTCTTCTCAATATGTAGTCACTGTGTTCCCAGCGGCGCCCCCTCACCCGGCCGCTTCGCGGCTGCGCTCTCCCGCAAGGGGAGAGGGCAACTCCGGGCGTCCCCTCTCCCCTTGCGGGAGAGGGACAGGGTTAGGGGCTCGCCTTGGTCAAACCAGCAAACGCTGCTTTAGGAACAAGGATCCCTCCCTCTCGGGCCGGGAGGAGGAGGCCCGAGAGGGAGGTTAACGGCCCAAAAACGCCACCGACGCTAAGAGTAGCGTTGCCCTGCGGGCTTGTTAGTGACGTAGGGCCTGGTCGTATAGCGGATATTGCGGCCATTAACTTCCTGGCGGGCCAGATCGAAGCCGGGCTCGTCCTTCGGCCGGTTCACAATAAACGAAAGCCTGATTGATTCCCATCCGTGGGTCGAGTCTGAGGCGGACATGCGGATATAGCGATCGCCGTAGACCTTGCGGCAGGCCGCAAGCTCCGTCATGGCGGCGGCTGCGTCCTTGATGTCGAACATCGGCAAGCCCCACATCTCCCAGTAGGTGTTACGGGGATGCGGGTCGTCGGTGAACTCGATGTTCACGGCCCAACCATTTCCGATGCAGTACTGGATCTGCTTTGCGATCTGCTCGTCGGTCAGATCGGGCAGGAATGAGAACGTTCCTTGTGTCACACGCATTTTGAATTCCTCATCGTCATGGCCGCCCTTGAGGCGGCCATCCAGACCGCGATAAAGGGCGTGTGTTGCATCTGGATGGCCGGGTCAAGCCCGGCCATGACAATAGCGTGTTACTCGGCCGCCGTTGGCATCGGGACGAAGTCCGGAGTGTCGGTTGACGTGTAGTCGAACGTCACATCGCCCCAGGTATCGAGCGCCTGCTTGAGCGGCACGCAGTGCCGGGCAGCCTCCTGGAGGATTTGCGGGCCTTCGGCGAGATAGTCGCGGCCTTCGTTGCGCGCGAAGATCATCGACTCGAGCGCCACGCGGTTCGCGGTCGCGCCAGCCTGGATGCCCATCGGGTGGCCGATGGTGCCGCCGCCGAACTGGAGGACCGTATCCTCGCCAAGATAATGGATGAGCTGATGCATCTGGCCGGCGTGAATGCCGCCGCTTGCAACCGGCATGACCTTCGCCAGCGATCCCCAATGCTGGTCGAAGAACACGCCATGCGCAAGGTTCGTCGGAACGAAGTCCTCGCGGAGGATGTCGTAGAAGCCAGCCGTGGTGAGCGGGTCGCCTTCGAGCTTGCCGACAACGGTGCCCGCATGGATGTGGTCCACGCCCGCAAGCCGCATCCACTTCGAGATCACACGGAAGGACACGCCGTGCGACTTCTGGCGCGTGTAGGTGCCATGGCCCGCGCGGTGAAGATGCAGGATCATGTCGTTGTCGCGCGCCCATTTCGAGATGGACTGGATCGCGGTATAGCCGATCACGAGGTCGATCATGACGATGACGCTGCCGAGTTCCTTCGCGAACTCTGCACGCTTGTACATCTCTTCCATGGTTCCAGCGGTGATGTTCAGGTACGTGCCCTTAACCTCACCCGTCTCGGCTTGCGCCTTGTTCACGGCTTCCATGCAGTAAAGGAAGCGCTCGCGCCAGTGCATGAAGGCCTGCGAGTTGATGTTCTCGTCGTCCTTCGTGAAGTCGAGGCCGCCTTTCAGCGCTTCGTAGACGACGCGCCCATAGTTACGGCCCGAAAGACCGAGCTTCGGCTTCACAGTTGCGCCAAGCAGCGGGCGGCCGAACTTGTCGAGACGCTCACGCTCGACGACGATGCCGGTCGGCGGACCAGCGAATGTTTTCACATACGCGACCGGGAACCGCATGTCTTCGAGGCGAAGCGCCTTCAGAGGCTTGAAGCCGAAAACGTTGCCGATGATGGACGCGGTGAGGTTGGCGATCGAGCCGCCCTCAAACAAGTCGAGGTCGTAGGCGATATAGGCGAAGTAGGAGCCGGGCGAGTTCGGCACCGGATCGACGCGATAGCACTTGGCGCGATACTTTTCGCAAGCCGTGAGGCGGTCGGTCCACACCACCGTCCAGGTTGCCGTTGAGCTTTCGCCCGCGACCGCGGCGCTGGCCTCGATGGGGTCCACGCCGTCTTGCGGCGTCACCCGGAACAGCGCGATGAGATCGGTCTCCTTCGGCTGATAATCGGGCTCCCAGTACCCCATCTTTTTATACGACATCACGCCCGATTTATAGCGGTCCTTGCCTGTGACCGTTTCGCTCTTAGTTGTCATGGGGTTCACCTTCCTTCACACTTCTCTTGGTTTTCGTGATGGCCAAGATTGGCCGCGTTTCATCCGATGAGTTTTTTTGCTGCGGCCACGGCGGCTTCCGCCGTGATGCCAAAGTGTTTGTAGACCTGCCCGGCAGGCCCAGACGCCCCAAACCCGTTCATGCCAATGAAGGCTCCATTGGCGCCGATCCACCGATCCCACCCGAAGCGGGCTGCGGCTTCGATGGCCACGCGAGGAGCCGTTCCCAGCACCTGCGCCTGGTATTCGGCCGGTTGCTGTTCGAACAGCTCCCAGCACGGCATCGAAACGACAGCCGCCTTTACGCCCTCCGCCTTGAGCGTCTCAGCCGCGGCGACCGCGAACTCGATTTCAGAGCCCGTCGAGAGGAACGTCACATCCCGCTTCCCATCGGTGTCGCGTAATACGTAGGCGCCCTTGGCGGTGAGGTTTCCCGACGTCTCAAGGCGCACCGCCGGCAGATTTTGCCGCGACAGCACCAGCGCCGAAGGCGTTTTTTTCGAAGCGAGCGCGATCTCATAGGATTCGGCCGTCTCCACCGCATCCGCCGGGCGGAACACCTGGATGTTGGGCGTTGCGCGCAGGATGGCGAGATGCTCGATGGGCTGGTGCGTGGGGCCGTCCTCGCCGACGCCGATCGAGTTATGCGTCAGCACATAAATGACGCGTAAACCCATGAGAGCCGAAAGGCGGACGCCGCCGCGCATGTAATCCAGGAACACGAGGAACGTTCCGCCATAGGGCACAAAGCCGCCATGGAGCGCGATCCCGTTCATGGCAGCGGCCATGCCGTGCTCGCGAATGCCGTAGTGGATGTACCGGCCTGAGAAATCGCCCGGCGTTACGGACTTCATTCCCTTGGTGACGGTATAGTTCGAGTGCGTGAGGTCCGCCGAGCCGCCGATCGTCATGTCGGTGGCGTCGTTGATCACCTGCAGCACCATCTCGGACGATTTGCGGGTCGCAAGCTTCGGCTTTTGCGCAACCATCTCGGCCTTGAACGCCGCAAGTTTCTCCGTGACGACGGCCGGAATGTTTCCACTCAGAAGCTGCTCAAAATGCTTGCGCTCGCTCTCGGGCAGGCTTTGAACGCGGTCGTTCCAGGCTGCGTGAGCGCCAGCGCCCCGCTCTCCAGCCGCGCGCCACGCGGCGAGAATCTCGTCCGGCACGACGAAAGGCGGATAGGGCCAATTAAGATTGACGCGCGTCGCGGCGATTTCGTCCTTCCCAAGGGGCGATCCGTGGGTCTTCTCAGAACCCTGCTTGTTCGGCGCGCCAAAGCCGATGATAGTCTTGCAGGCGATGAGCGAGGGCTTGCCGCTTTGCTTCGCCTTGGCGATGGCCGCCTCGATGGCCGCCGGATTGTGGCCGTCAACCCTAAGAGCGAACCAGTTCGAAGCCTCGAAGCGCTTCACCTGATCGATCGACGTCGACAGGCTGGTCGAGCCGTCGATGGAGATCGAGTTATCGTCGAACAAAACGATCAGCTTGTTGAGCTTGAGATGGCCCGCAAGGTCGATGGCCTCCTGGCTGATCCCTTCCATAAGGCAGCCGTCGCCGACGATGGTATAGGTGTGGTGATCGGCGACCGCATTCCCGAAGCGGGCGTTCATCAGACGCTCGGCGATCGCCATGCCGACAGCGGTCGTGATGCCTTGGCCGAGCGGGCCCGTCGTCGTCTCGATCCCCGGCGCATGATCGTATTCGGGGTGCCCGGCGGTCAGGCTGCCGAGCTGACGGAAGTTTTTCAGCTGCTCGATCGTCATCTTCGGGTAGCCCGTCAGATACAAGAGCGAATAGAGCAGCATGGAGCCGTGGCCGGCCGAAAGGACGAAGCGGTCACGGTCGGGCCACTGAGGCGCGCTTGCGTCAAACTTCAGGAACTTCGTGAAAAGCACGGTCGCGACATCGGCCATGCCCATCGGCATGCCTGGATGGCCGGAGTTTGCGGCCTCCACGGCGTCCATGGACAGCGCGCGGATCGCGTTGGCCATTTCGCGGGCGGAGGGCGTGGCGCCGCTTTTCGGCGCCTGATCGTGAGCGAGGTTGGTCATGGCGTTCTCTCTTTTCACGACGCGCGGCGCTTCAGCTCGACGAGCCGGTGGATCATGGGGGTGAGGATGAGCTGCATGGCGAGGTCCAGCTTGCCGCCGGGAATGACGATAATGTTGGCGCGGCTCATGAAACTGTCCGCAATCATCGTCTTGAGGTAGGCGAAGTCGATTCCGCGCGGGTTCTTGAACCGGATGACCACCATCGACTCGTCGGGCGTCGGAATCCACCGCGCCGTGAAGGGGTTCGACGTATCCACGGTCGGCACGCGCTGGAAGTTGATGTCCGTCTCGCTGAACTGCGGACAGATGTAATTGATGTAGTCCGGCATGCGGCGAAGGATGGTTTTTGTGACGTCCTCGGCCGAATATCCCCGTGCGGCCCTATCGCGATGAAGCTTCTGCGTCCACTCAAGATTGATCACCGGCACGACGCCGATCTTCAGGTCCGCATAGCGGGCGATATTGACCTTGTCTGTCACGACGGCGCCGTGCAGCCCCTCGTAGAAGAGAACATCGCTGCCCTCGGGCAAGTCCTCCCACTCCGTGAAAGTTCCCGCCGCCGCGCCATACTTTTCTTCCTCGACGCGATCGTGAATGTAATGGCGCGTCTTTCCCTTGCCGGTCGCCCCATAGGAGCGGAACGTCTCTTCAAGTGTATCGAGAAGGTTCGCCTCCGGACCGAAGTGACTAAAGTGGGAGTTGCCCTTGGTCTGCTCCTCGGCCATGACCTTCTTCATCGCGACGCGGTCGTAGGCATGAAAGGCGTCGCCCTCGATGGACGCGGCTGAGACGCCTTCGCGGCGAAAAATCTGATCGAATGTATGCTTGACCGTTGATGTGCCGGCGCCCGATGAGCCCGTGACCGAGATGATAGGAAATTTTTGTGACATCGTTAGCCTACCACTGAGCGGAAAAGACCGCGCTGCGAGAAAAGAGGTGAATGATCGCCAAGAGTGTGAGGGTTGCGGTAGTAGTGCTCCACTTCCTTGACTTCGACTTTTGAGCCGAAGATGAGGGGAACGCGCTGATGGAGGGACAGCGGCTCGATATCCAACATCCGCTGCGTCCCGGTTGTGCATGCTCCGCCAGCCTGCTCCATAATCATGGCGATGGGGTTCGCCTCATAAAGAAGACGCAGGCGTCCGCTCGTGTAGCCCTTGCGCCCGTCGGCGGGATAAATGTAAATGCCGCCGCGCACGAGGATGCGGAAGGCGTCGGCGACGAGCGAGCCGATCCAGCGCGTGTTGAAGTCTTCCTGGCGGGGGCCATCCTGGCCGAGCGTGCAGTCGAGCACGTAGGCTTTTATCGCGTCGTCCCAATGCCGGAAGTTGGACGAGTTGACGCCGTACTCCCTCGTCACCGCGGGCACCTGAACGTTCGCCTTCACGAGCACGAATTCGCCATTCCTGGGGTCCATCCAGAATTTGTGCGTTCCCTCGCCAAGGGTCAGCACCATTCCCGTTTGCGGACCATAAATGACGTAGCCTGCTGCAAGCTGATTGTGGCCTGGCTGAAGAAGTGGCGACCCGCTTCTGGAAGGCAAGATCGAGAAGATCGTGCCGATCGAAACGTTCGTATCGATATTGGAGGATCCGTCGAGGGGATCGACGTTGACCGCAAGCGGCGCGCCCGCATTGAGGGGCACAGCCATTTCGTCTTCCTCCGAGCCCATCCAGGCGACGGGAGACGACCTCAACGCTTCGGTGACGATCTTGTTGCTGAGGAAATCCAGCTCTTTCTGGGTGTCTCCATCGGAGTGGTCTGCGCGCTTCGTCGCCATGTCGCCTGCCAGCGGCCCAAGTGCGACAATGTGCGCGACTTCAACGCAGGCCTTGGCGAGGTTGATTATTGTTTCGGCGATCGCGCGACGTTGCGCATCGTCGCCCGCCCAGTCCGCTAAATGCTCGCGCAATGTGGCATAAACGCCCATGCCGCGTACCTCCCTTGTCGGTCATTGACACGACCTTATTCTTATCTCATTCAATCGGTTGTGACCGACAACTTTTAGTATTATGGGCAGCCTCTACTAGAAAGTAAATTTTAATTTCATTTCCGTTTGATTAAGTTTTTCTAACGGGGTATGATGGAAAGGTGAGAAACGTAACGCTGAAACATTTCCGTGTTCTCTCTGCCGTCACGAAGATGGGCTCGATGGCGGGAGCGGCGCGACGCCTGAACGTCACGCCTCCCGCAATAACTGTGCAGGTTCAACAGCTTGAGCAGTCCGTTGGACTGCCTCTCCTCGAACGCCTCGGCGACAAGACCACGCCGACGGAAGCCGGCGAGATCGTCTTGCGAACGGCGCAGCGCATCGAGGCGCTTCTTGCCGAGTGCGGCGGCGAAATTGCGCAGCTGAAGGGCATCGAGGGCGGTAGAGTGTCGGCGGGCGTCGTCAGCACCGCAAAATATTTTGCGCCGAAGGCTTTGGCCGCCTTCCGTCTAAGGCATCCGGGCGTGGACGTCAGGCTTTCGGTCGGGAATCGCCAGGAAACAATCCGCGCTTTGCGCGATCTTGAACTCGACATTGCTGTCATGGGACGGCCGCCGGAGCACCTCGATCTCGAAAGCGTCCTGCTCGGCAGCCACCCCCACATCATCGTCGCTCCTGCGGGACACCCTCTCACGGGCGCGAAGCTGACGATCTCGGATCTCTCGCAAGAGACGTTTTTCGTTCGCGAGTCGGGGTCCGGCACCCGCGCTCTGATGGAACGCCTGTTCGAGCAGGCGGACTTCGATCCTATTGTCGGGATGGAGATCGGATCCAATGAAACGATCAAGCAGGCCGTCATCGCAGGGCTTGGCGTTGCGTTTATTTCGGCGCATACCGTCGCCGTCGAAATCACCGATGGCCGACTTACGATGCTCGACGTGTCGGGGCTGCCGATGATGCGGGAGTGGTATGCCGTGCGGCTCAGGGAGAAGGCGGTGATGCCGGCCGGACAAGCGCTGTGGTCGTTCTTCGCCTCCGAAGGCCGGAAATTCCTCCCCCAGCCCCCGGCTGCCGCCAAAACCTCATCTTAAAAGCAACGGCCGGAGTTCGCGCGGCCCGAAGCGGGTCTATTCTCATGCGATTAATGACGCTTGAGGACAACAAGATGCCAAATGCCGCGTCGGATCTCTGGTGGGAAAAGGTAAGGAGCCGCGACGCATCGGAAGGGGCGAGCTTTGTTTATGGCGTCGCCACGACAGGCATTTATTGCCGTCCAGGCTGTCCCTCCCGCCTGCCGCGCAAGGAAAACGTCCGCTTTTTTACATCGGGCGAGGAGGCGAAGCGAGCAGGCTTTCGCCCTTGCCTGCGCTGCCAGCCGGATGGCGCATCTCTTAGCGAAAGGCGATCGGAAGCGATCGCCAAAGCGTGCGCCTTGATCGGCGCGGCCGAGGAGAAACCGGACTTCGGCGCGCTCGCGAAAGCCGCCGGCATGAGCCGGCATCACTTCCATCGGATTTTCCAGACAACGACCGGCGTGACGCCCGGCGCCTATTTCAACGCCAGCCGAAGGACCCGCGCGTTCGACGAACTCGGCAGAGGCGCAACCGTGACTGACGCGATCTACGGCGCGGGCTACAGCTCGTCCAGCCGCTTCTATGAAACCTGCGCCCCAGCACTCGGCCTGAAGCCCGGTTCCTTCGCAAAGGGGGGGAGCGGCGAGACCATCCTGTTCGCAGTGGGCGAATGCTCGCTGGGCAGCATTCTTATCGCCGCGACCCAAAAAGGAATCTGCGCAATACAGCTGGGCGACGCGCCTGAGCCTCTTATCGAAGCGTTGCAGAAGCGCTTTCCCAAGGCGGACCTCATCGGCGGCGGCGCAGATTTCGAGCGCGTCGCAGCGCACGTCGTGGGCCTTGTCGAAGAGCCGAAGCGGGCCTTCGACCTGCCTCTTCACGTGCGCGGGACCGTATTCCAGCACAGAGTCTGGGAGACCTTGCGCAGCATTCCGCCAGGCGAGACCATGACCTATGCCGAGGTTGCGGCGAAGGCTGGCTGCCCGAGCGCGGTTCGCGCTGTCGCCAGCGCCTGCGCCAGCAACAAGGTCGCCGTCGCGATCCCGTGTCATCGCGTCGTGCGCAAGGGCGGCGCTCTTTCCGGCTATCGTTGGGGCGTCGAACGCAAGGCTGCGCTTTTGAAGCGCGAGGGAGCGCTATGAGCGTTGACGCATCCATTTCGTTGATTTTGGGCGGCGCGCGTTCCGGAAAGAGCGCCTATGCGGAGGCGATCATCCGCGCGATGCCCCCTCCTTGGATTTATTGCGCCACCGCTGAGGCTCTCGACGATGAGATGCGAACCCGCATCGTCCATCATCAGGCGAGGCGCGCGCAAGGATGGATCACGCTTGAAACGCCGCTCGATCTCGCCGAGGCGCTGGCGGCGCAAAAGCATCCGATGCTTGTCGATTGCCTGACGCTGTGGCTGACGAACGTCATGCTGGCCGGGCGGGATGTGGGGGCCGAAAGCGCGAAACTCCTCGCCGCCGCGACGAGCGCCGCGGCGCCGGTGGTTTTCGTGTCGAACGAGGTGGGCCTTGGCATCGTGCCCGATAATGCGCTCGCCCGCGCGTTCCGCGACCATGCGGGGCGGCTCAATCAGGAATTTGCGAGAATCTCAAACCGCGTCGTCTTCATGACCGCTGGCCTGCCCATGGTCTTGAAGGATGCCTGAGACACGCCTCCGTGTTTTGTAGTCTCCAAAGTAGGTAGTTCCACCCAATTTTTGGCCGAACTACAGCCGTCTGCAAGCGACAAGCCTACGGTCCGAGCGGCTTGCGACGCTCGGAAATGGGGATCGAATGAAGCGGAGGCTCGTTCAGCACAACGTCGGTGTTACCGCTTTCCTTGCAGCGAGGGGGCGCCAGGAGAACAACAGCCATCTGTCGTGGACCGAGTTTTGTGCAGCAACCGTTTTCATAGCGGATGACAACGGAACCATTGCCCGTTCGCGCTCGATCGCCAGGAGCCAAAACGGAGCCGTATGAGACGGGCCTGAACCCGTAACTGCGCATGTTCACGAAGGTGCGCAGCCGTGGAGCGTGCTGGGGCGCGCCGCTTGAAGTTGTCTCGCACACCGCCCCGCGGGGCGGTGTGCGAGACCGGCATGTGACCCTTGTTGCATTTTAGTTGCGCACCAGCCGGCCCGGCTGACCCCCAGTTGGTTGGCGGAGGGGGGGATTTACAAGACATACCTAACTAAAACGATAAATCAGAATAGTATTGGCTTCGCTCCCCCTTAAATGCCTCCATCGGGAGCTCATCCACAAAACTGGTAATGGCGGAGGGGGTGGGAGTGCCCCAGGTGAATAATATCAGAGACTTATTCTGGCTAACATGCAATTTTGACCGTACTGTTTTGTAAGGGGCATTTTCAGAATTGGCTAACGTATTTTGGCTTGCGAGTTCGAATCCCAAGTAGGGATTCGAAGTCATCCGAATATGCCGGCCAAGAATGGCGCTCGTGCTGTTTACGACCGAGCTTCTAGTCGCACAGTAAGGTCGCCTGTCGTTTGGGGCTCCTATACAGAAGCG
>CAVRLF010000014.1:0-299582 GCA_963721975.1 uncultured Alphaproteobacteria bacterium | reverse complement strand
GCTGGCAATTTAATGACGCTCCGGTCTGGGGGCGCGAGCCTTTTGCGCTTAAGGATGTCTATGTCGAAACAGAGTGTGGGCGTTTGGCTTGGTCGGCCATAGCCCAGACTTTGGGCGCAACCCAAACTCGTCCATTGGACCCATTTTTGGATAGCGAAGAGACCGGAGGACGACACAACCTCGTCGAAACGACCATCGAACTTATCTCTGATCCCAATTTTCGAGATCTTATTATCGTCCAAGGCACTCCCGGATGCGGTAAGTCGGCCTTCACCCTGCAACTCGCAAACGAACTCCTCACAAAGGGCCTGCGGCCTATCCTCATTCGGTTTCGTGACCTTCGGTTATCTACCTTCGATCGAGTCGACGAATTGTTGGAGGATGCGCTTAGGATTGGCCCGGTAAATGAAGAGCCCCCTCGACCGGCTCAACAGATCATAACCAAAGATGCGCTCAATCGTACGGCGAAATTGAACGGGGCCGAGATCTCGGAGCTCGTTTTCATCCTCGACGGTTGGGATGAGGTATCTCTTACCGGTAGCGCCAGCTATCAGGCACAACTCGAAAAATGGCTTCCGAAGATCCGCGAGTTTTTCGCGGAACGCCCCGGTCCTCCGGTGCGGGTGGTGCTGACAGCTCGTCCTTCTGCCCACATTAAAAGCAGCGGTATCTTGAAGCGCGATACGCAGATCCTCACGCTTAGACATATGTCGCCTTCAGATTTGCGAGGCTTCGCAAATGCGATAGCGGGGCGGGTCAACCATCCAACAGCACCCTTTCAGTCGAGCTGGCGATTGGATGTGTCTCGCCTTGAAGGAGTATTTGAGCGCTACAAGAATTGGTTTTCTTCGACTGGCGAGGCGGGAGAGAAGGGAGGGGGAATGGATGTTATTGGCACCCCGCTTCTAGCCTTCTTAGCTTTCAGAACACTCGCGGATTGGAAAGGAGATCCTGCGAAATTGATCGATGAACCGACCGCCCTTTACCAAGCTTTGATCGATATCACAGTCGAGCATGCAGGCAAGGGCCGCGATGAGGGAGTAGAAGGCGGCGTCCATCGCGGCGGTGCGAAGCTGAGATACCTGCTCCACAAAGTGGCAAGCGTTATCACCATCTTAGGTCGTGAATCCGTTTCCTTTACCGAATTAGAGTACCGCCTTGAGGACGATAAATCATTCAAGGATTGGTATTCGAGCGACGGCCTTCGAGGCGCGGTAACGGAGGCGACAAGAACGAGCGCTCTGCACGAGCTTGTCGTGAATTTCTATTTTAAAGGTGGAAATACAGGCGTCGGGTGCGAATTCTTGCATAAAAGCTTTCGGGAATATTTGCACGCTGAAGCGGTTATGACTGCCCTTAAAAACCTCTCTGAGGAGAAGTCCGGCGAACTTGAATGCCCCCAAGTCAGGGCCGGCCAGGATTTTTTGAATGACACCCCACAACACAAAGCCAGCCGCAACCTCGGCTGCTTGCTTGCGCCCCAACGACTAAGTGATGAGGTGCGGACGCATCTATTTTGGTTACTAGCTAAGGAAATCACAGCGGAGCCTGACCGCTGGATTTGGGTTCGAGATCTTCTTCTCGACGTCTACATTTGGTGGGCCGAGGCCGCGCATCTTCGCCCACAACCCCGGCGAGGTCGCGGCACCCGGCAATGGTGTCCAAGTTACGTCAACGAGCTTCTCGAATATGCGTTGCCTTTTGATCCAGACGATCCGGTTGAGGCGACGCCTATCACAACATTGGATGCCAATCTCGGCCGTGCACTGATGCTAGTGTCAGTGGAGGTGTATGCTGAGCTTTTGGATCAGCCGCGCAGGACAGACCCGGATGGCAGTTTGCGTGCTCTTTATCGGCGAATAACCGACAAAGTCCGGCTTGCTCCGGGCGCACGATATAAATTTCGAGATTTGTGCTCAAGAATCAATGCCAGCTCCAGCTATTTTCCCTTCCATGAAAGTTTTCGTGACATGGATTTCTCCGGGGATAATTGCACGGTTACAGTATTTGCTGATGGATTTCTACGGAATGCTCAATTCGAGGGAGCCTCGTTATTTGCGGCTCGAATGGAGAGAACATTGCTGGATGATGCGAAATCTGCGCGCGGCGGAGCTTGGGGAAAGCAATCTCAGCAATAGCTCTCTTTGCGGGGCGCATCTCATAGACGCGCGACTATCTGAAGCCAATCTCACACGGGCTGATCTTACAGGAGCCGATCTCACAGGGGCCAATCTCAGAGGGGCCAATCTCAGAGGGGCTAATCTCACAGGGGCTAACCTGACAGGAGCCAATCTCACAGAAGCGAATCTGACGCATGCGATCTTGGATGGAGCGAAAGTTACAAGCGGACAGTTGGCAAAAGCTTTGTTAGTCGACAGTGAGACGTTGAAAACGCCGGGTGAAACTCATTTGCCAAGTTCCCCCAGTGAGAGTGGCGGTGAAAATCGAGCGCAGGAGGCATGAAACACCGATAAAGCTCCCAAGGGCCGCAAGTTTGCGCGCGAAAGCCGGTGCTATGGCAGGCTGCGGTAAGATTGCGCGCGGCTAGGCTCTCGTTCGTCACCATTTTCCCCAGCAGCTTGGAGCGGAAATTTCCCAGCTTCCCAAAATCACGGTTGCGATGAGCGAGTCCCATCAGAGGCCATGGCATGGGGGTGGCTTTCGGTCCCACCCTACCCCGGTAGGTGGCCTGTCCATGCCTGTCCGGAAGTCCAAATCCACCTGAAAAACGGGCGGTCAAGCCCCTTCGGGACCTCCATCCGCAGCCTTTTTGCGCCGCCAAACGCCCCTGGCATACCACCATCACACCCCTCGCACGTCGCGTCGTGCCGCCGTCAAACATTACAGGCCGCCCAGGAGGGCCACAGAGAGTTTCGGGACTCACAGCGCCCCTGCGCCGACTGTAGCGGCACGGCGAGGCCATTACACCGTCAAACGGTTTGACGGCAGGGCTGACATCATCAAGAAGATGCTCGACGAGTTGGAGGGAGATGCCCTCAAATTTGAGGGCATCTACTTTGCGGAATACAGGCTGGGCGAAGCCGCGCTCAAATTTGAGCGCAGCTAGTGGGTTCGGAGCGCTGGGCGAAGCCGCCCTCCAATTGGAGGGCAGGGCTGACATCATCAAAAAGATGCTCGACGACCTGGATGTAGCTGCGCTCCAATTGGAGCGCAGGGCTGACATCATCAAGAAGATGCTCGACGATCTGGATGTAGCTGCGCTCCAATTTGAGCGCAGCTATGTGGGCGTTCGGAGCGCTGGGGGAACCTGCCCTGAAATTTCAGGGCTACTATGTGGGCGTTCTAAGCCCCGATTTCCTTCGCGGTGACGACACAGTGACGATTTTCTGAGGGTGACAATTTGTCAGGCAGCCCGTTTGTGCTGCTAAACCCTTGATTTTATTGGTGCCGCTTGGGTGACTCGAACACCCGACCCCATCATTACGAATGATGTGCTCTACCGGCTGAGCTAAAGCGGCGTTGCAGGAAAGCCCGCGAAACATGAATAGCAATGGTCGCGGGAGAGCGCAAGCCAAGTCCGCTCAATGCGCCGTTGAAATAGTGGAATAACCTGAAGCGAGACCTCCTTCATCGGGATCCTTCGCGCGCTCCCTATGCGGCGGCGCTTGCGTTCTTCGGCGAAGCGGCCCCTGATGGTCCGGCGCTCCCCGTCGGGTCCTGCGATGACGACGACGGGATTGCCTTTTTCTCGGCGTTCGGCACAGGCTCCGCCTCGATCGACGAGAGTTCGAGCGCCGACATCTCCGCCATGAAATCGTCCGCCACGGGGGCCGTTCCCGTTGGAGGGATTTTCCATTCGAGAGCGCCCAAAACGCCTGTCCCCGGCGCCATCGCCTGCCATTCGGCGCAAACGGAGCCGTCCGGCGCCATCCAGACCGGATCGGGCGCGCCGCGCGCAGCCTTGGCCAACCACTCACGCGCGCGGCCGGCGTCGCGGTTCTGCCCGGCCTCGATGCGCGCCATGAGCCGGCATATGCGAGCCGCCGGCGTATTGGCAAGGTAGGGCTCAAGCGCCGTGCGTGCGGCCTTCCAGTCGTTCGCTTCGATGGCCGCGACGGCGATTGCGATTGCGCCTTCCTGGTTCATAGGTCCAGCAGCTACCAGAGACTTCACTCTGGACAGCCGCTCGCGCGGCAAATCGCCTCGGCGGGCATGAGCGAAAATCAACGCGATTTCGGGGTGTTGAGTGTTTCGCCAAGCCTGCGTTAGAATCTTGGTCGCTTTAGACGTCTGGCCTTGCGCCGTCAGAATTCTCCCCGCCACAGTTGCGGCCGGAATAAGCGTCGGAGAAAGATCGAAAGCCTCGGTCGCATAGGCCAGCGCCTTGGCTTGCTGCGAGTCTTCGACTTCGATGGCGAGTTGCGCCAAGAGGTGCGCGCGACGCTTATCGGCTTCGGTTTTTCCCAGATGACGGTTCTGCTTAGCGATCTGAAGCGTCTTGAGCGCGGCGCGCCAATCGCCTTCGCGGCATTGCATGTCGAAAAGAGCGCTTGACGACCAGGTCAGCGCCGCATTGGCTACAAGCGCGCGCTCGGCGAACTGTTTGGCCGCCTCGGTTTGCCCCGCCTTTTTCGCCTCGATGTAAAGCCCCCTGAGACCGAGTTCAGCCATATCTGGCTTATCGAGCATGCGTTCGAAAGCCTGACGAGACGCAATGGGGTCTTCATTGAGCTGAGCCGACTGTGCTTCGAGAAGAAGGGTGAGCGGCTCTTCAGGCGTCGACTTCTTTGCGATTGCAACCGCTTTCAACGCTCCGAGCTTGTCGCCGGCGCCTGCCGCGAAAATGCCGCGACGCACAGCTTCCTGGCCTGCGCGTGCGCGGCGCCGTTCAAATCTTCTAGACAAACGCTTCGGCGCGGAGAACGTGAGAATGCCGAGCCAGCCGAGAAGCGCCACGGCGGCGAACGTGATCAGAAGAACGATCGTCCCGATAAAAACGCTCGTGCGAATATCGTAGCCAAGCCATTCGATGGTCAGACTTCCAGGCCTGTCCGCGATCCAGGACAGGCCGGCGGCGGCAAGGACAATCAACACGAGATAGGCAATAAGGCGGATCATGGCTTAACTTCCACAGCGTTTCGCGATTTCGCGCTTGGTTGCCGAGTTCTGAACATCAATGCGTGGCGGATGCTTTCGCCAGGCTCGCAAGCAAGTCCTGTTCGGTCTTGCGCACCGCCTCATCCGCTGCGAGGCGAGCCTGAGCCTGATCGAGCCATTTGTGGAGTTCTTCTTTGGCCGGGCCTTCGAGCGAAGCGCTCTCGGTCAACGCGCTTTTCAGGTCGCCCGCCTTCAGCGCCTTTTCCATGCGCCCAAGGACTGCTTCGACGGTATCGCCCGCCCCGCCTATCGGTTTGACCTGGACCGCTCCTCTGGCGCGGGACAGCACCTCATCGAAGAAGGAGTTGGATTTTCCGTGATAGTGCTGCACGATGGCGTTGCGGACCGTGTCCACGAACTCATGCTGAAGCTGCGAAATCGAAGGCACGCCCGCCTCTTTGTTAGACGCAAGTTCCGAAACCGGAAGTTTGTCGGAGGAGAGGCTCTCGACCGTGGCCAACTCTGTTGCGAAGGGCTTGCCTTCGCTGACAGCCCGCTTCAAACTCGCCAGCGCGATCGTGATCGTCGCCGTCCTTGCATCGGCCACCCTCTCGCTCTGGGTGCGCTCGATGCCCGCCAGACGATTGGCGACATCGGACGCCTTCTCGTTCTGATTGCGCTCAAGGCCCGTCAAGCGATCCGCAACCTCGGATGCTTTCTCGCTCTGAGCCCGCTCGACGCCTGCCAACCGATCCGTAACCTCGGCGGCTTTCTCGCTCTGAGCCCGCTCGACGCCTGCCAACCGATCCGTAACCTCAGCGGCTTTCTCGCTTTGAGCCCGTTCGACGCCTGCCAACCGATCCGCAACCTCGGATGCTTTCTCGCTTTGGGCCCGCTCAACACCCGCGAGGCGTTCCGCGACTGGCGCCATCTGCGAAGCGACTTCGCTTTGGACAGCCTCTTTGTCCAGTGGCGGAGCTGGTTTCTGATCCAGTTCCTGAACCTTTTGCGAGAGCGCTTGCACCGAATCCTCTTCAGCCTTCTCCGACTTCGAGATTTCTTCCAGGCGCGAGCGCACCTCGCTCAGTTCTTCGGGGCTCGCCGCCTTGACGGGCGCCTCGGCGAGCTTTGCGCGAAGAGCGTCGCCAAGTTGAGCCGTCTTATCTTGCTGATCCTTGATCTTATCTTGCAGCTCCTTGATCAAGAGCCTTGCTTGCTCGTCCGCCTTCGGGCCTATGCCCGCGCCCGCCACCAGGAACGCAACGATTCCGCCGCCGAGAAGGCCAGCGATAACGCCGGCTGCGAGCGGACGAAGAAGTCCGCCCAGACTTGCCGGCCGCTGCTCGAACGAGGCCGCGTCTGGCTGGTCCGGCAACTCGCGCGCCCTGCCGGCGGAGGCGGGCGCAATCGTCGGCTCGACAGGAGTTTCATCGGGCTCCGCGGTCATCTTGATCCTCGGTCTTGGTCGTTTCTCATCGGGCATAGTTATCAAGACTTTTGTTGCGGCTGCGTCGCAGCCATCATACCCTAGCTCACGAGGTTATCAATCCGCGTGCAGCATTTCCAGAAGCGCTTTCCGATTTGGTTTCGCCGAAACACGAATGCGATTCGGCTTGAGGGAGGCTAGCTTGGCCGCCACCTTCTCCGAAATGCAGAAATATGTCGGCGTTTTAGCGCAATCGACGATGCCGTGCCTGTGACATAATGAGACGTAAATTTCGGCAGTTCGCGGCGACATCATAATGACGCCGCCGATTTCGCCGCCCTTCACCATGGCCTCTACGGAGGGGAGCAACTCCGTGCACGCGTCCATGCTGTAAACGGTTGTGCTTTGGACGCTAAAGCCTTCGCGGGCGAGCGCGCCCACGATGTCGAAGGCCATGTGCTCGCCCATGATATGAACGATAGTCGCGTCCCGTCTCCCTGACGCTATGATTTTCCCGGACAATTTTTCGCCGGTTTCGGCAACATCAAGCACCCTCTCGAAACCGACTTCTAGCGCGCGCTTCGCCGTTTGTTCGCCAACGCAGTAAAGCGGCTTGCTCAGCAGGTCCGTGATGACGCCCCGCTGCTGCAGCGCCCGCAGGCTGTTGCCGCTGGTGACGATGAAGACTTCGGCCGCGCGCAGAAGCTCCACATCGAAGTCGAGAACGCGGAAAGCGAGGAGCGGCTGGAGAACGGGTTCATGCCCAAGCGCGCGAAGCTCGTCGGCAAAATCACGCGCATCCGTCTCGGCCCTGGTCACGAGCAGGCGCATGGCTCCTCCAGCCGTACGTTGAGACTGGCTGCTAAGCGACGTCGCGGAAGACGTCCTTGCCGCCGCGTTCATATAATTCGTGCGCAGCGTCTTTGCCGAGGGCCGCCGCATCCTTCACGTGGCCCTTGCGCTCGGTCTCGTAGATGCGCGCGCCGCCCGGCGTAAGAATGACGCCCTTGAAGGAGATCGCGTCGCCATCGATGCGGGCGAGCGCCGCAATCGGCGTGCGGCAGGACCCGTCGAGCTGGCTCAAGAAGGCGCGCTCGGCTTCCACCGCTATGAATGAATCGCGGTCGTTTATGGCGGACAGGATCTCTTTCGTTGCGCTATCGCCGGTGCGCAGTTCGATGCCGATGGCGCCTTGCGCCGGGGCCGGCAGCATATCTTCGACCGGGATCAGCTGCGTGATGCGATCCGCGAGCCCCAATCGCCTCAGCCCCGCCGATGCGAGGAGCGTTGCATGGGCTTCGCCTTCTTCGAGCTTGCGGAGCCGCGTCTGCACGTTGCCGCGGAACAGAATCATCTTGAGGTCGGGCCGCTTGTGCCGGATGAAGGACTCGCGACGAATGGACGCCGTGCCCACGATCGAGCCGGACGGCAGTTCCGCCAGCGATTTCGCGACCGGCGAGATGAAGGCGTCGCGCACGTCTTCGCGGGGCAGAACGCAGCCGATTTCCAGGCCGTCGGGCAAAACCGCCTGCATGTCCTTCATGGAGTGGACGGCGATGTCGACCGTATTGTCGAGAAGCTGCTCTTCCAATTCCTTGGTGAAAAGCCCCTTGCCGCCGACGGCCGCTAACGCCCGGTCGAGAATCTTGTCGCCGGTGGTCTTGATAATGACGATCTCGAAGGAAACCTTGTCGCCATAGATGGCCGAAAGCCTGTCGCGGACCTCGTGCGCCTGCGCGAGAGCGAGGGCGCTCCCCCTGGTGCCAATGCGAATTTGCCTTGCTTCTGAGAGATTTTTCATGGTTGTGTGCACTTCAGTTGTACAGATGCCGCCAATGACCGGCCGAGACCAAGACGCCTATCGAGATGGGGGACACTAAGCATATCCCGGCCGCGACGTACAGCCCTAAAGCGGATGAAAGGTCTGAATAAAGGATCATGCAGCAACGCACGATCAACAAAGAGCATTTGGGAGCTGTAGCGACAAAAAATCGCGAATTGACCATCCTCGGTATTGAGACGAGCTGCGATGAAACGGCCGCCGCACTTGTAAGGCGCGACGTTCAAGGCAACGGCGTTATCCTCTCGAATATAGTGCGCTCGCAATTCAGCGATCACGCCCCTTATGGCGGCGTCGTGCCCGAGATCGCGGCCCGCGCGCACGTGCAGGTTTTGGACAGTCTGATCGAAGCCGCGCTCGCCGAGGCCAAGCTCGGGTTCAGCGATCTCGGCGGCGTTGCGGCGACGGCGGGGCCGGGTCTTATCGGCGGCGTGCTCGCGGGGCTCGTCACGGCCAAAGCGATTGCGCTCGTTCGCAGCCTGCCGCTTTCCGCCGTCAATCACCTCGAGGGCCACGCGCTGACGGTTGGGCTGACGGAGGGCTTGCACCCGCCTTACCTCCTTCTTCTTGTTTCGGGCGGCCACACCGAGTTTCTGAGAGTGAGGGCGCATTTCGACTATCAAAAGCTCGGCGGCACGATCGACGATGCGCTCGGCGAAGCCTTCGACAAGGTCGCCAAAATGCTGCGCCTCGGGTTCCCCGGCGGACCCGCCGTCGAGCGGGCGGCGGCGAGCGGCGATCCATGCCGGTTTGCCTTGCCGAGGCCGCTTGTCGGCCGTGAGCGGCCGGACTTCTCCTTTTCCGGATTGAAGACCGCTGTTCGCCATGCCGCACTCACGCACGCGCCGCTGAACCCCGAGGATGTCGCCGACCTCTGCGCTTCCTTTCAGGCCGCCGCGGCTGACACGCTGCGCGACAGGCTCCACGCCGCCTTCAGGCTCTACGATGCGGAAGGCTTGCCGAAAAGGCTCGTAGCCGCGGGGGGCGTCGCGGCGAACCTGAAGCTGCGACAGACGCTCCTCCATGAATGCGAGGCATTCGGCTATACCTTTCACGCGCCGCCGCCAAACCTTTGCACCGACAACGCCGCTATGATCGCCTGGGCAGGAGCCTGCCGCCTTTCCGCCGGCCGCGCAGATAGTCTTGACGCCCCAGCCCGCGCCCGCTGGCCGATATCGGAAACCTCGGCGGCCGAGGCGCGGAAACTTCCTGCGGACGGCTAGGGAGAGCGCCCGCTTCGCCAACGCTTGCGCGGCTGAGCAACGGGTTTAGGGACGCCAGCGGCTGTCAGCCGGTCATGTAGCGATTTGAATTACGCTGCGATTGGTGACGCCACAGGAAGAGCGCTTGACATTATAGGGAACGCCGCTATGTTCCGGCTTCGTTCTTGTCATTTTTTATTGCCAGAAGGTGAGCAAAGGCCATGACCGCGGGATTGGGTGGTTTTTTCCGCTTTGTTTTTCTTGTCGCAAGCGTAATGGCGCCGTGGGCGCTCGCGCCAATGGTCGCTGAGGCGCAGGAAAACCGAGGCGCGACGGCGGGCGACTTCGACTATTACGTTCTCGCGCTGAGCTGGTCCCCAACCTATTGCGAAGGCCGCAGCGAAGGAGATGAGGGGCGCGATCGCTATGATGGCGGCGGATACGGCCATTATCGCTTCTACAACAATCGCAACTATGACCGGTATGACGACTGGCGAGGCTCCCGCCGCTCGAGGGGAAATTCCGACGAGCAATGCAGCAGCGCGCGGCCGTACTCTTTCGTCCTGCACGGTCTTTGGCCGCAGTATGATCGCCGAGGCTGGCCGGAGATGTGCGAGGCCGATCAGCGTTCATGGGTGCCTGAGGATACGATCGATCGGATGATGGACATCATGCCGAGCCGGAAGCTTGTCATCCAGGAATACAAGAAGCATGGGGTTTGCTCGGGGCTCGATCCCCGCGGCTATTTTAATGCGGCCCGCAACGCTTATCGCAGCATTCGAATCCCAGGAGAATTCCAAGATTTGTCGAAGACGCTTACCGTTTCGCCTGAGGATATCCGCCACGCCTTCCTCGACGCCAATAAGCAGCTGAGCGATGACATGGTCCAAGTCGTGTGCTCAAGGAGGCTGCTGCGGGAAGTGCGTGTTTGCTTCTCCAAGGATCTGACGCCTCGCCCATGTTCGCAAAAGGAGCAGACCCGTCGGCTTTGCAATTATGACACGGTTATGATGCCCCCGGTTCGCGGTGGAGGCGTGGGGCCGCGCGGCGGCCCTACCCAGCGTGACGACGGGCCGCGCGATAACCGGCAGCAGCCTGACAACCAGCAGCGTGATGATCAGCAGCGTGGCGATCAACAGCCTGACGACCAGCGTGGCGAGCGGATGTAGGACTTTAAGCCGTGAGTTCGATGTGGAATGCCGCGCTACAAGATCACGATCGAATATGATGGCTCGCCCTTTTCGGGGTGGCAAATTCAAGCGAACGGCCTGTCGGTTCAGGCGGAGCTCGCACGCGCCATAGAAGGCTTCACCGGACAGCGGATCATCCCCCGCGGCGCGGGTCGGACGGATGCGGGCGTGCATGCTCGCGGTCAGGTCGCCCATTTCGATCTCGTGCGCGATTATCCGCCCGGAACGGTGCGAGATGCTCTGAACTTCCACCTGCGGCCCGCCCCCATTGCGATTCTCGCATGCGAAATCGTCGACGAGCGTTTCGACGCCCGCTTTTCAGCGAAAGCCCGGCACTATCTCTATCGCATCTGCAATCGCCGCCCGCCACTCGTTCTCGAAAGGAACCGCGTCTGGCTTGTCGGAACTCCGCTCGACGACACAGCCATGGACGAAGCGGCCAAATGTCTCTTGGGCCTGCACGATTTCACAACCTTCCGTTCGGCCCAATGCCAAGCGAAGTCGCCCCTGCGCACGCTCGACAGCCTGACTGTCGCGCGAGAGGACGAAGCGATCGTCATAACGACAAGCGCCCGTTCTTTTCTGCATCATCAGGTTCGTTCGATCGCCGGCAGTTTGAAGCTCGTCGGAGAGGGCAAGTGGCGACCGGACGATCTGCGGCGCGCTCTGGACGCGCAAAATCGGATGGCTTGCGGGCCCGTCGCCCCGGCCTGCGGTCTTTATTTCATGAAAGTCGTCTACTGATGCGGCCGTTTGCGGACCGACTTTTCAAACGCTTCGATGCCATCTCTATGCGCCAGCGAACTCGGTAAAGCTCGCCGAACTCAACGCGAGGCTGCGCCTCGGCTTTGAGCGAGATCACAAGAATGATCCATTCGACGGCGGCCGGCGCGCCGCTGGAAATGGCATAGCCCTTCCTTCTTCGCAGCCCACCGCGCTTTTGCCCGCGAATTTCGCCCGGAATTGATGCTGGCCGCCGCCGCGGCGCCCAGCAAAAAGCCCGCGAGAGGGTGCTCGCGGGCTGCAGATATTCTAAGGGAAGGACGACTTAGTAGTCCATGCCGCCGCCCGGCATTTGGGGCATCGGCAAGTCCTTCTTCGGCTTCTCGGCGATCATCGCCTCGGTCGTGATCAGAAGACCCGCAACTGAAGCGGCGTCCTGGAGAGCAATGCGGACCACCTTCACCGGATCGATGACGCCAGCGGCCACGAGGTCGACATACTCGCCGGTCTGCGCGTTATAGCCCCAGTTGTAGTCCTTCTTCTCAAGGATCTTGCCGGCGACGACAGCGCCATCCTCGCCAGCATTAGCGGCGATGATGCGGGCCGGAGCCTGGATCGCGCGGCGAACGATGTTCACGCCCGCCTTTTGATCCTCATTCTCGACCTTGACGTGCTCAAGAGCATGGATCGCGCGCAGAAGCGGCACGCCGCCACCGGGGAGGAAGCCTTCCTCAACGGCTGCGCGGGTTGCATTCAGCGCATCGTCGACGCGGTCCTTCTTCTCCTTCACCTCGACTTCGGTCGCGCCGCCGACGCGGATGACCGCAACGCCGCCCGCGAGCTTCGCGAGACGCTCCTGCAGCTTCTCCTTATCGTAATCCGACGTGGTGTCTTCGATCTGGGCCTTGATCTGGCTGACGCGGCCTTCGATCTCCTTGTGGTCGCCAGCGCCATCGACGATGGTGGTGTCGTCCTTCGTGATCGTGACCTTCTTCGCGCGGCCGAGCATGGCGACGGTGACGTTCTCAAGCTTGATGCCGAGATCTTCGGCGATCATCTGGCCGCCAGTCAGGATGGCGATATCCTGCAGCATGGCCTTGCGGCGGTCGCCGAAACCGGGAGCCTTCACGGCGGCGACCTTTAGGCCACCACGGAGCTTGTTGACAACGAGTGTCGCCAGAGCCTCGCCTTCAACGTCTTCCGCGATGACGAGGAGCGGGCGAGCAGACTGCACGACGGCCTCGAGAACCGGCAGAAGCGCCTGAAGGTTCGAGAGCTTCTTCTCGTAGATGAGGATGAACGGATCTTCGAGATCGACGCGCATCTTCTCGGCGTCGGTGATGAAGTAGGGCGAGATGTAGCCGCGGTCGAACTGCATGCCCTCAACGGTTTCCAGTTCGAAATCGAGGCTCTTGCTTTCCTCGACGGTAATCACGCCTTCATTGCCGACCTTTTCCATGGCCTCGGCGATCTTCGCGCCGACTTCGGCGTCGCCATTCGCGGAGATCGTGCCGACCTGAGCCACCTCGGAGGATGAGGTCACCTTCTTGGCTTTGCTTTGGAGGTCCTTCACAATGGCTGCAACCGCGAGGTCGATGCCGCGCTTCAGGTCCATCGGGTTCGCGCCGGCTGCAACAGACTTCGCGCCTTCGCGAACGATCGCCTGGGCGAGAACGGTAGCGGTCGTGGTGCCGTCGCCGGCGATGTCGTTGGTCTTGGAGGCGACTTCGCGCACCATCTGCGCGCCCATGTTCTCGAACTTGTCCTCAAGCTCGATCTCCTTGGCGACAGTGACGCCGTCCTTGGTGATGCGGGGGGCGCCGAACGACTTATCGAGCACGACATTGCGGCCTTTCGGGCCGAGCGTCACCTTCACGGCGTCCGCAAGAATATCCACGCCACGCAGCATCCGCTCCCGGGCGTCCTGGGCAAAACGTACGTCTTTAGCAGCCATACTTAATCACTTCCTCGAATAGGTTTGAATTGTTTCAGAATTGGAGAAAGTTACGCGGCTTTTTTCTTGTTCTTGCCTTCGTGGTTATCGAGAACCCCGAGGATGTCGCTTTCCTTCATGATGAGAAGGTCTTCGCCGTCGATCTTGACTTCGGTGCCGGACCACTTGCCGAAGAGAATGCGATCGCCTTCCTTCACGTCGAGAGCGACGATCTGGCCTTGCTCATTGCGAGCGCCGGGGCCGACTGCGATCACTTCGCCTTGCTGGGGCTTTTCCTTGACGGTATCCGGAATGATGATCCCGCCCTTTGTGCGCTCCTCTTCTTCGAGACGACGCACCACCACGCGGTCATGCAGCGGCCTGAATTTCATGGCATCCTCCTAAGACGATAAAATAGATCGGTTGGAACGGGCGCGGCGTTTGCGCTCGCGTGACCCTGCCAATGAGATATTTAGAACTGTTAGCACTGTCAAGAGGCGAGTGCTAAAGTTCCGCTTCTGTTTTGCAAATCCACAACCGCTCTGGCAATGACCGAATTCCGCCATATTCGTGTCGCGGCGCCGTGCCAGAGGGTGCTCCAGGAAGCACTTGCGCTACCGAGCCAGACCGGAATTCACAGGAGAGCGTTTTCATGTCCGATACTTTAACTTCGGCGTCGTCCGCAGGAGATGGGCGGCAGTCTAAAAAAAGAAAGAGGGGCGGCGTCGCTTGGTGGTGGCTGCTCGTCTTTCTCTGGATGGGAGCCCTCGTTTACGTCCCGATCTGGTACGCGAGCCTGTACGACAAGAAGCCTGCGCCGGCGGCAGCCGCGCCAGTTGCTCCCGTAACAACAGCCGCGGCGCCCGCTCCGACTCCAATCGTCGTTGAGCCGGCCCCCGCTCCTGTCATCATTGAGCCAGCTCCGTCGGCGCCGGTGAAAAAACACGCCGAGAAGCAGAAAGTCGAGAACGCGTTCTTTTACCGTATCGACGGCAAGGATCACGGGGGGCGTCCCGCCGCCTTCGACTTCATCATGCTGACGAACGAGTTCACCTGGGCGAGCGGGAGCACGTCGCAAGTCGTCTCCAGAGACAAAGTCATTCCGGAGGCGGAAGTAGCCCATCGCGTTCTCACGCAGCAAGTGCGTGACTCGCTAACCGACGCCAGCGATCTGATCGCGGTCGGGCTTGCATCTCAGGAAGGCGAGCGCACGAAAGAGGAAGGCCGCGCGCTTGAGCGCGCAAAAACCATCGCGCGCTGGGTGTCGAAAGTCGCCAAACCCGACATGGCGATCTGGACCTTGTCGCTCGGCCAGTATGACAAGGCTTGCAAAGGACAGGAGGATGCGGATTCAAGCTTCGAGCGTCCGGTCATCTTTGTAGGCGTCCGCTCCAAGGGCGACAGCGTGGATTTGCAGGAAGCCTTGGCGGACGCCGTCAGCGATCACGACAATCTGCCGAGCCGAGACTGCTATTCCCGATTTGACCTGGAGAGAGTTCGCTAAAAGCGACGCCAGTCAGATCAATGAAGCAAGAGCCGGCCATGTACAGGGCGGCTCTTTTTGTTATGCGCCGCTTCTTTTTTGGCTTGCAACCTTAGAATGTAACAAGGATTGCCGCGTTTTTGTTCACTCGGCTGCCAATAGAATGGGCAGGGCTGACGGCGAGAAAGTTGGTTAATGCTTCCAGCGTCAAAGAGAGCTGTCGTAAATTCTGGCAAAACATGAGCATAATCATGTCTCAGCCGTGGCGAAGGCGCTCAGGAGCACTGTCCTTCGATGCTATCGCCGTTTTCATAGCGGAGCGTTTGTAATGTCCGATACCGATCCCAAGAAGAAGCAACAAGACGAAGCGAAGAGGGAAATAAAGATACCTGCATGGTGGTCTATTGTCGCACTCATCCTGGCGGCCTTGGTTTACCTGCCTATTCAGTACGCAAATAAACACACGCAGAAACCGGCGGAGGTGGAGGCAAAGCCGAGCGCCGTTGTCGAGACAACATCTGCGGCCAAGGACGAAGCTAAACCTGCAGAGACGCAAGTGATGCGAGCCGCCGAACCGGTCGTCGTCGAGCCAAAGCCGAACGTCGCCGAGATAGCGCCTACGGCGAAGGAAGAAGCAAAACCGGCGGAGACGCCGGCGCCGCAGACAATGGCGCAGGCGGAGCCGCAGACAATGGCGCAGGCGGAGCCGCAGCCAAAGCCCGAGGCGGCGCCTCCTGCGAAGGAAGCCGAGGCGACGCCGCCGATGATGTCGGCGCCTTCCGCAAAAGAAGCGGTTGCGACAGCCGAGCCGCAGGCGAAGGCCGCCGAGCAAGCGGAAACGAAGGCCAAGCCCGTTGTGGCGGAGGCGGCTTCTCAGGCAAAGCCGGAGACTGCGCAGCCGAAGCCAGAGATCAAGCCGGCCGCTCTCGCGAAAACCCCGGCCGAGAAGCAGAAAGTTGACAATGCGCTGATTTTCCGCATCGACGGGAAAGACAAAGAGGGCCGAGCCGCCGCGTTCGATTTCGTCGTTTTGTCGAACGAGTATGTATGGGCTTTGGCAAGCGCGAGCCAGGTCGTCTCCGGCGGAAAAGTCATCCGGGAAAAAGACGCGGCCAATCGCATTTTTGCTCCCAAAGTTCGTGACGCTCTTGCTGGCGCAAGCGATGTGATCGGCGTCGGGCTCGCTTCGAAAGACGGGATTCGCGCGGAAGAAGAAGCCCGCGCGCTCGCCCGCTCCAAAACCGTCGCAACCTGGATCACGAAGGTCGCTAAGCCCGAAACCGCTCTCTGGGCGCTGACTTTGGGGCAGTACGACAAGGGCTGCAAGATGCAGGAAGACAAGGAGTCCAGCTTCGAGCGCCCCATTCTTTTCGTTGGCGTTCGCTCCAAGGCAAACGACGCAAATTTGCAGGAAGCGTTGGCCGACGCGCTGAACGGGCACGACAATCTGCCAAGCCGCACGTGTTATTCCCGCTTCGACATGGTGAAAATCCGCTAGAGCAAACGCCGCCGCGAGCCCTCTCCACTTTGCGGGAGAGGGTAGCGGTCCGGCTTTGACGGGCGCCGTGTGAGGGGGCGGATCCGGGAAAGGCTTGCGCCTTTTCGACGATGCGCCTGGCGACACCGGCTTAGCTCCTTAAAGCGGGTGGAAAGAGAGCCGCCCGGTTGCGCGGCTCTTTTCAACAATTGGCGCGTCGGCGCCTCTCGTCATCACCCTGAATTACAGCTATGGCACGGGCTCGTAAGGTTGGCTGTTTCGAGTCGGTCATGGATGTTCTGCCGGGGGTTCTGTCGAACCTCAAAACCTGGAAGCTGGCGTTGGTCGCCGCGCTCGCTGGCGCGCTCTCCATCCTTGCGATGGCGCCATTCCTTGTCTGGCCCATCATGTTCGTGACGTTCCCGGCGCTTGTCTGGGCGCTTGATGCGGCATGCCTGCGCCGTGACGAGCTTGCTCCGCTGACCTCATTTCGAAAGCGCGTCTTTCGCGCTGCGGCGATCGGATGGGGGTTCGGGTTCGGATACTTCTTCGCGAGCATCTATTGGATCGGCTATGCCTTTTATGTCGAGGCTGACCGCTATGCCGCCCTGATGCCGTTCGCCGTGATCGGGCTCGCCGCCGCGCTTGGCCTGTTCTACGCGGCGGCAGGCGCGCTCTCCGGCGTGCTTTGGCGGCGCGGCTATGCGCGGATCGCCGGCTTCGTCTTTGCGTTTTTTTGCGCCGAGGCGGCGCGCGGCTACCTGTTCACGGGATTCCCCTGGAATTTGTTCGGCGAGGGCGTCGCCGCCAACGACGCGCATATGCAGGCGGCGGCCTACATCGGCATTTACGGCCTGACGCTCGCGGCGCTTTTCATCTTTTCGGCGCCCGCCGCCGCGATTTGCGCGCCCCAAGCCCGCAACGGCAGACTATGGACTCCGCTTTTCCTCGCCGTTTTCGCTCTCGCGGCCAGTTACGCTTTCGGAAGCTATCGTCTCCTCGACGAGGCGGGCGAAGTCGAGGGCGTGCGCGTCCGTATCGTGCAGCCGAATATTCCGCAGGCCGAGAAGATGAAGGCGGAGAACCGGGCCTCCATCTTCGAGCGGACGCTTGAGCTGAGCCGCAGCGGCGAGAGCGGCGAGGACATCGCCAACTTCAGCCACGTGATCTGGCCCGAGACCTCCGTGCCGGTTCTTTTCGGCTTCAACGACGGGATATTCAGCCGGGAGGTGAAAGAGCGCCTTGCTGCGCTGACGGCCCCGGACCGGAGCCTCATCATCGGCGCCGAGCGCGCCAAAGGCGAGCGCCTGCCTCAGGGCGGCTATCGTTTCGACAGGGTTTTCAACAGTTTATTTGTCCTGGGCGAGGGAGCGACATTTCGCGCTATCTACGACAAAATCCACCTTGTTCCCTTTGGGGAATATGTGCCTTTCCAGAACGTTTTATCTGCGGTCGGCTTTTGGGGTTTTTCGCATCAACTGAATGGATTTGAAGCCGGCTCGGCCAAGGCCTCGATCATCCGTACACCGCGGGCTCCCGCCTTCATGCCTCTCATTTGTTACGAGATTATCTTTCCCGGCAGGGTAGAAAATGAAATAAATCGCCCGAAATGGTTGATTAACGTGACCAACGATGCTTGGTTTGGACCTTCAGCTGGGCCATATCAACATCTTTACCAGGCGCGCATCCGGGCTGTCGAGGAAGGTTTGCCCGTGATGAGGGCTGCAAATACAGGAATATCGGCAGTAATCGATCCGTTTGGACGCGTTCTTGCTCAATTAGACCTTGATCGGGCCGGAACGCTTGACCATGCGTTGCCACGTGAATTGCCCGTAACCTTTTATGAAAAAGCAAGATTGCCTATATTTATTGTATTATTTATCTTTTCACTGGAATTGTATCTGGTTATGGTCGCAACTGCGAGAGTTGATTGATTCCGTTTTTATGACTGGCCAAGGATTTTGTCGTCCACGGAGAAACAGTTTGTCGAATGTTGGAAGAACGTTTTGGATTTAACATAAGAAGAGGCTTGACGGGTCGTAGATGCGTAACTACAACTTTTGGGTAGTGGTGTTTGGTCATCCGGCTGCATACGCACAACTTAAAGATGGCGGGAAGAGATGGGGCGAAACATGGGCATGGTCGAATCCTCGGTAGCTATTTTGGCCGATCGCGAAGAACTTTATGAGACGCAGGGGCGAAAGCCGAACCCGGTCGACGTGCATGTCGGCAGTCGCGTTCGTTACCGGCGCATGATCATCGGAATGAGCCAGGAAAAGCTGGGTGAGCGGATGAACCTCACATTCCAGCAAATTCAGAAATATGAGAAGGGCACCAATCGCATCGGGGCGAGCCGTCTTTTCCAGCTTTCGAAAATATTGGAAGTTCCCGTCGGCTACTTCTTCGAGGATGCTTTTGCTAATGCCGCGCCCGCGCAAGCAACGCACGGACTGCACGAACCTGAACAGGAAGGATATCTTCTCGATTTCCTGAATTCGCGCGAAGGCCTGGATCTCAACAAAGCATTCGCCAAAATCCAGGATCCCAAAGTGCGGCGCCGCGTCATTGACCTCGTAAGGGCCTTGTCAGAAGAAAAGCCTGAGGCTAAGGAAGTCCAACCGGGAATCGAAAACGATCTCGGCTAACGTGGCTCAGGCCACGTTCCCCCATAACTATGAAAGATTGGAACGAGCCTGTGTCTCGCAAAAACTATCTTTTCACCAGCGAGTCCGTATCGGAGGGGCACCCCGATAAGGTCTGCGATCAGATTTCCGACTCCATCGTCGATCTCTACCTTTCAGCCGATCCCCATTCGCGCGTGGCGCTCGAAACTCTCGCCACGACGAATCGCGTTGTGCTTGCAGGGGAAGTCCGCGGCCCGGCTCATATCACCGCTGACGATCTGATTCAGTCGGCGCGCAACGTGATCCGCGATATCGGCTACGAGCAGGCGGGCTTCGATTGGCGCAAAGCCGACATCGACTGCTATGTGCATTCGCAGTCGGCTGATATCGCGCAAGGCGTGGACGCGGCCGGCAACAAGGATGAAGGCGCCGGCGACCAGGGCATCATGTTCGGCTATGCGTGCCGCGAGACGGACGGCTATATGCCGGCGCCGATTTACTATGCGCACCGCATTCTTTTCGAGATGTCGAAGCTGCGCCATTCGGGCGAGTTGCCCGAGCTTGGTCCGGACGCCAAAAGTCAAGTCACTCTCTACTACGAGAACGGCAAACCCGTACGCACAACTTCCGTCGTGGTCTCGACCCAGCACGGCGAGGACGTCAGCCAGGAGCGCATCCGCGACATCGTCGGCGGCATCGTCACATCGGTCCTTCCCAAGGGCTGGATGTGCCCCAAGGATGAGTTCTACGTCAACCCGACGGGCCGTTTCGTCGTCGGCGGCCCCGATGGAGACTTGGGCGTGACCGGGCGCAAGATTATCGTAGATACGTATGGCGGCGCTGCTCCGCATGGCGGCGGGGCTTTCTCGGGCAAGGACCCGACGAAGGTGGACCGCTCGGCAGCCTATGCCGCGCGTTACGTGGCCAAGAACGTCGTCGCCGCCGGGCTGGCGGATAAATGCACCCTGCAGCTCGCTTACGCGATCGGCGTCGCAAAACCACTCTCCATTTACACTGACCTTCACGGCACCGGCCGCGTAGACGAAAGCAAGCTTGAGAGCGTCATCAACGACGTCATCAACCTGAGCCCGCGCGGCATCCGGGAGACGCTGGGCCTTTCCCGGCCGATCTACCGGCGCACGGCAAGCTACGGTCATTTTGGCCGCGACCCCGAAAAGGACGGCGGGTTCTCGTGGGAGCGTCTCGATCTCGTCGACGCTCTGAAGGACGCGCTAAGCTGATAGGCGAGGCGGCAACCAGCATCGCCGAACCGCCCGAGCGCGGTTCGGCCGCTTCGGAACGATGGCTTCGCTCCTATGGGCGGAGAAAAGGGCGCAAGCTCTCGCCGCATCAATCTGAGCTGCTAGCGCGTGGCTTAGAGACTTATCGGGTCGACATGAGCCGCCAGCTCCGGGCCGAAGAGCTGGCCGGCATTTTTCCTGAGCCTGTCAGCGAAGTCTGGCTCGAAATCGGCTTCGGCGCTGGCGAGCATCTCATCTGGCAGGCGGAAGAGCATCCGCATGTCGGCGTGATCGGCGCCGAGCCTTACGTGAACGGAGTTGTCGCCGCGGTATCCGCTGTGGAGGCGCGTCGTCTCGGCGGTCGCATAAAAATTCACCCGGACGACGCGCTCTCCCTCTTGAACTGGCTCCCCAAGGCGAGCCTCGCCAAAGCCTTCGTGCTGTTTCCCGACCCTTGGCCGAAAAAGCGCCATCGCGAGCGGCGCATCTTCTCGCCCGTTCTGCTTGACAAGCTCGCCCGCGTGCTCCGCCCAGGCGCCGAACTGCGCTTCGCCTCGGATATCGCCGACTATGCCGAAGCCGCTATCGACCATGCAAACGCCCATCCCGATTTCGAGGCGGCCCAGATGTTCACGTCTGCGAACCGGCAGGCGGCGTCCGATTGGCCCGTAACGCGCTACGAAGAAAAGGCGCGCAAACAGGGCCGCTCCGCCACGTTCATTTCCATGCGCCGAGGCGCCTAAAGCAGCCCGCGCTTCATCGGATGGGGGCGCATCCATGATCGCCGCCCCGGAATGAGCCTCACGCGTATCCCGGGGCGACGCTGCGATTTTAAAACTGCCAATGAACGCGGCCGGCGAAGAGATTGGCCGGGCCTCGGTCGGTGTTATAGCCAGGATTGTCGATGAACTGATAATCGAAGGTGAGTTTCGTCACAGAGGTCAGCGAGTAGCTGTAATAGGCTTCGATGATCTTCTCCAGGCCTGGATTCGGCAATTTCCCATCGCCTATGAGAATGCCGAGACCTCCAAGGTTGAAGTACTCCTGATGCACGCCCGCAATATCGTTGATAACCCCGGCGACGCCCACCCTGTCATCCGGCCTTCCCCATCGCTTCCCGGAAAACGAGACGCCCGCTTGCACCGTGCCGTCGATGTCGGTGAAGTCCCACGGTTCGACCGCGCCGTCCGCCCAGCCTGCGCGCGCGAAGACGCCCAGATCCGGCATAATTTGTTGCTCCAGGTTCACGCTCACGCCCGGCCGCGGATTGTAATGGTTGCGCACTTCGGTGATATCGGCGGGCTGACCGGTGGCGATGGCCAGATTGATGGCGTCCTGAAACCGGCCGGCCCGGCCAACGGCGACAAATCCCGTGACTTTGAGCTTGCCGGGTTGCCCGTTGAGTTCATGCCGCTCCTCGATCTCGCCCACATATTCAAGCTGCTTGAACGTCGGGTCGACGCCATAGGCGAGCGGACTGTCGCCATCGGCGGGGGTGGGCGACAAATCGAAGACGCCCGCGCGGAGCGTCCACTTGCCCTGGTACCATTCGGCGGCTGCGCCGTAGGTGAAGCCCCAGCCGTCGCCGGCATAGTCGAACGTGCCCGCATTGATCATCGACCAGTTGAGAAAATCGCCCTTGGCGTTGTTCGCGTACTGGTTGGTGTCGAAAACGTCGGTGACGGCGAATTTGCCGGCTGTCAGGACGAGACGGTTGGCTGTCTGCGATCCCTCGAACACGTTGATGCCGCTCTCAACCTTCTCAGTCTCGCCGCCGAGATCGATGGTTTGCCGAATGAAATAGCGCTGGGCCCTGGCATAGGGCGTCTCGGAGCCGAGCTTGTAGGACTTCGCCATTGGGATAGCCCGCTGCGCCGCGCGTGTCTCCGACGCCGAAACCTTGATCGATCTCCGGGTTGATCCAGAATTCGGCGCCCTTCCACAAGCGCACCCCAGCGAACAGCGTGAAGTCCGCAACCTCCCGGCCTTCGCCGCCGCCGGGCAAGCTATAGGATCCCCGATAGGGCGACTGGATCGCCGGATAGCCTTGCCAGGTGAACGTCGTCTGGCCGTGAAATTCGATGTTGCTTGACTCAGGCTTGGCCGCGGGTTTGGGGTCTTTCTCTGAAGAGCCCCCATCGTCGCCGATCTGGTAGTTCAAAGCCAGACGCAGTTCCTGCTGCGAAAAGTCGGAGTCGAAACGCTGCGACGCCAAGGGAAAGGCGACGCCGCTCACTCCGTAGCCCGTGTAAAGATATTCGAGGCGCGCGGTCCAATGCGGCAGGAAAGGCGTCTCGACGCCCGCTCCCGCCGTCCAGCCGAGCCGCCACAAATTGGTCTCTTCTCCTGTGCGGGCGGCAAGCTGGTTCAATGATAGCTTGTCGTAAGTCCATGCGAAGCCGCCGGTCGCGTAGAGGAGCCAGTTTCCGGCGGCATAGCCAAGGCGGCCCCGCAGCGTGCCCGACATGAGCACGGTCTCGCTATAAGTTTCTGGGCCTAAAGGAGAGGCAAGCGTGGAGATGCCGCCGATGGCGACGCCTCGAACATCGGGAAAATTCGGGAAGGATGCATCGGCCTCCGAGCCGATGACGAAATTGTTCGGGAGCCTGTAGTTGTAACCGCCTTGAAATCCTTCAAAGGCGCTTCCGGACTCGAAGAAGCTGTTGATAGGCTGGGCAAGGCTGAACGAACCTGTGGCGAAAGCTTCCGATGGGGTGGCGGCCGTGCTCGCGGTCCAGTTCGAGTTTCCCCACGCGTAACCCACATGGCCGCCAAGGTAGAAGCCGGTCCAGTTAGCCAAGGGTTCGGCGGAGTAAACCGGCGCAGGGTCTTTCGATGAAAGATCGGCGGCGAAGGCGGCGCAACTCGCAAAGAAACCGAAAGCCCCCGTTGCGGCGCATAAAACAGCCCGCGATGCGCAGGTCTGGCTGTTGACGGTCATCGCATCCTCCTTCGAACCGCCATCGCATTGGATCTACTTGCAAATCACCTCGCAGCGGCTGGAACACACCAGCCTCGAATGGGAAAGACCGTCAAGCCCCCCCGCGCTTCCGCACTACGGCGCGGGCCATCTTTCGAATATTGGAGACGCCAAATAGCAACAGTCTCGCTCTATACTTTAGAACTGTTATAGTTCTTCATTTAGGAAATCTTAGAAGCAAGCCAGAAAAGCTAGAGCGAAGGCACGAAATGGAGCAGATTTTCCGGCTCTGACAGTCTTTCCACCTAAAAACAGCAGTTGCGGCCGTGACAACCGTGTGGCTCGGAAGACGGCGCCATAAAATCCGATGGACACGCTGTTCCAGCTCAAGTTTTCGGGTCCGATATAAGCTCAACTACCGGTGTCAGGTTCAACCGAGCGGCTGTTTTGCGGGACAAAGAACCGCCGCCCACGTGCATCGAGGGAAGGGCAATCCGAGAAGGATAAGCGCACCGTGGTCAGGGCGCCAAGGCGACATCCGGGCGCTCGATCCCCGCCTTCGATCTGGCGAGGTCAAGATCGGCCCCTTAGTGTTCAACCTGCTCCAAGCATGACAGCGAGTTTATAGGTCACGAGGGATCCAAGATAGGCGAGGGCCAGCATATAGCCGAAGGTCAGCGCCATGAAGCGCCAACTGCTTGTCTCACGCCGGATGACCGCGAGCGTCGAGGCGCATTGAGGCGCAAAGATATACCAGACAAGCACCGAAAGCGCCGTTGCAATGCTCCAGTGCTGCGCCAGCGCCTGTCCAATCTGGGGCGCCGCTTCCTTTCCGCCTTCGATGGCGTAGACCGTTCCCAGCGCCGCGACCGCCACTTCTCGCGCCGCCATGCCGGGGATGAGCGCAACGCTGATTTGCCAATTGAAACCGATGGGCGCCAGCACGGGCTCCAAGAGATGTCCCAACCACGCCGCCAGGCTGTAGTCGATGGCGGGGCCTGTCGCTCCCGCCGGAGGCTGCGGAAAGGAGGCCAAGAACCAGATCAAGACCATCATGGAAAAGATGGTCGTGCCGGCGCGATGCAGGAACATCTTGGCTCTGGTGTAAAGGCCGATGGCGATCGACCGGACGCGCGGCAATTTATAGTCGGGCAGCTCCAGCATGAAGGGCGGCGTTGGGTTGTCGCGCCAAACCAGGAATTTGGCGACGGCGGACACGCAAAGCGCTGTGAGAATGCCGGCCGCGAAGAGCCCGAACATGACAAGCCCTTGCAGATTGGCGAAACCCCACACGGTTCTGGAGGGAATGAACGCCGAGATGATCAGGGTGTAAACGGGGATGCGCGCCGAGCAGGTCATCAAAGGCGCAACGAGAATGGTCGTGAGCCGGTCGCGGCGGTTGTCGATGACGCGCGTCGCCATGATGCCGGGAATGGCGCAGGCAAAGCTGGAAAGCAAAGGAATGAAGGCGCGGCCATGAAGCCCAACATTCCCCATGATGCGGTCCATGAGGAAGGCCGCGCGCGCCATATAGCCGAAATCTTCGAGCAACAGAATGAACAGGAATAAGATCAAAATCTGCGGCAGGAAAACAACCACGCTGCCAACGCCGGAGATGGCGCCATTTTCAATGAAACTTTGTAAGAGGCCAGCCGGCAAGGTTGTGTGCACTTGCTCGCCAAGCCAATCGAAAGCGGCGGAAAGAAGCTTCATAACCGGCTGCGCCCAGGTAAACACAGCCTGAAACATCACGAACATGATGGCGAAAAGAATAAGGAGTCCGCCGACCGGATGGAGAAGGACTTTATCGATCCGGGCGGTCACCCTGTCGGGCGTTTGCGGTTTGCGAACCGTGACGCTGATGATCCGGTCCGCCTCGCGTTGAGCCGCCCGCAACTCGCTGCTGCTTGGCGGCTTCCAGGCATGGCCGCTGTGAACGGGGAGGGCGTCGGCTGCAAGATCGTCCAGCCGGCGCAACAACGCTTCGATGCCGCCTCGGCGAACGGCGGCCGCTGTCGTAACCGGAACTCCCAGTTCCTGCGCCATCGCCGCGACATCGATTTCGATGCCCCGGCGGTTGGCGATGTCGATCATGTTCAGGACAAGGAGCAGCGGCCGGCCGAGGCGCTTGATCTCGGCCACAAGTCGCAGCGCAAGCCGCAGATTGGTGGCGTCCGCAACGCAGAGCAAAAGGTCTGGCGGCGTTTCCGAGTGTAAACGACCGAGAACGAAATCGCGCGTCACTTCCTCGTCGGGGCTGCGCGCGCGCAGCGAATAGGTTCCGGGCAAGTCAATGAGGTTGATGCTCTGTCCCGCGGGCGTACGAAAGAGGCCGCTTTTTCGCTCCACGGTCACGCCCGGGTAATTGGCCACTTTCTGGCGGCTGCCCGTCAAGGCGTTGAAAAGAGCCGTCTTGCCGCAGTTCGGCGTTCCAATCAGCGCAAAATGGCGGACGTCGACATCGGCGCTAATCGTCATAAGCGTTGAACGCCTCTACAACGATCGCCATCGCTTCGCGGCGCCGGATCGCAATCGTATTATCGTTGACGCGCACCGCGATGGGGTCGCGGCCGAACAAGCCTTCATGCAAAATTTCGATGTGGGCCCCCTCGGTGAAACCGAGTTCGAGGAGACGGCGCTCAAGTTCGCCTTCCGGCAGATCCCCATGATGCGGCAAGACTTCGATGGCCTGCACGCGGCCCCGGTAACCGCGATTGTATTGTCCGAGCGGAAACACACACTCCTTTGCGCGAGTGCGATCATCATCAAGCATTGCGACTCTCTGGATATCAACCTTAAGCCCGAATTTGAGCCATACCGTGACTGCGGTCAAGAAAAACCCTTGCACGGCAATAGCTTAGAATAGTTTTAAATTACAGCCTCAAGCTTGAGAAGTGACTGTAAGGAATAGGATTTTTGGTTTTTGCAAAGACGACGCGGCGCCAAAAACATGCCGGGCGCCCGCTGTTCCGCCTTTGGACTAATGACCGCTGCGCGTTCTTCTTCGCTTTGCGCCGAGCTTCGGCCATGACTTCCAGTACAGCCACTTCCAGTACAGCCCGAGGCGAGATCGCCTCCGGCAGCCGCGAGCGCTTAGGCGAACTTGCCTCGGATAATCTGCACTGGATGAGGTGCTAAAACAGGCCTTTTCGGTTGTCCCCCTCGGCGCAATCCCGCCTTGGCGAGAGCGCCGCTCATAAATGTGCTACGGCTCAAGCTCGATATCCCAGTAGAGATAGTCCATCCAGCTCTCATGCAGGTAGTTCGGCGGAAAGTAGCGCCCGTTGCGATGCAACTCGTGCACGGTGGGGCGGTACGGCTTCTGCGCCGGAAACATCTTCGCTTTCACCGGCATCTTGCCGCCCTTGCGCAGATTGCATGGCGCGCAGGCGGTCGTGACATTATCCCAGCGCGTCAGCCCGCCTCGCGAACGCGGGATCACGTGATCGAATGTCAAATCGTGGGGCGAGCCACAATATTGACATTGAAAGCGATCCCTGAGGAAGACGTTGAAGCGCGTAAACGCAGGATAAAGCGCCGGTTTGACGTATGTTTTCAACGAGACGACGCTTGGAAGCTTCATCTCAAATGTGGGGCTCCGGACAGAGCGATCATAGAGAGAAACAATATTCACGCGGTCAAGGAACACTGCCTTGATCGTTTCTTGCCAGTTCCAGAGGGAGAGAGGATAGTAGCTCAGCGGCTGGAAATCCGCGTTGAGCACAAGAGCCGGAAAGTTATCCGGCGGAGATGCTAATGACGTTGCTGCCGTCACGTTCGCCTTTCCTCAACGGTTGCCGTTAAGTTGGGGGCCACGCTCGCACCACGTTGCTCTACACGAGCGGGATACTACATCCCCGTGTCAATTCTGTGAAGGCTGCACTTTGCCTCGCCTGATACCCATGTTATTTTGGAACATCTTACAAGAATAGAGGTTGCCCCGTTGGCCACCCGGAAAGAGATCGAATCCGCGCTGCGCTCCATGGCGCCCGACATCCCCGATCATGAGTTCGGCGCCATCGCCGACCACGCCATGGATAGCGTCGGCCTCAAAAAGGCCTCGCCCGAGACGGCGGCCTGGCTCTCCATGGTCAGCTTCGTCCGCCACGCCCTGACCGAATACGACGCGCTCCTTGAAGAGGGGTACGCGCAGGAAAGCGCACGTCATTTCGTCGCTGGCGAGATGAAGGCCGTGCTCAAGGAATGGGGCGTCAGGCGGCCCCTGAACGCCGGCGACTGACTGGGTTTCTCTTCCGCCAGCGTCGGACGCGAAACAAGTTTTTCTTCCCCAACGGCGTCGCCCCTTCATCCTACCTTTCTCCCGCAAGGGGAGAAGGAACGCACAAACCCTCCCGCAAGCGTGGCCGCAAAGCAGCCGGGCGAGGGTTCAAGCCATCCGCAAATAACCGCTGCGATTTTTCGGTTCGCGGGCTTATTGCATCGCTCCATGCGGGATGGAGCGCGCGTCGCCGCAACGTTGAGGGCGTCAGCCAAAAATGAAGCTTCATCTTCCCGTCCATGCGGTCGGTCGAACCGCCAAAGCCTGCTTCAGGATTTCATGACTTTTGAAGCCTTTGTTAACTCTGGACCGCCGATGCCTGTTAACCAGGCGCGCGCGCTGCGCTTTTTATATTTTTCTTATTTAATTCAATGACTTATACGATAGACCCCCCTCGGGCGGGGTGGCTTTCGGCGCCTTCGGGCCAAGCATGCGAACGCCAAGGCCGTCCGCCCGCCAATCGCCATAGTCCCATAGAATCCCGCCTGCCGAAGGCGAGACCCCCTGTTTTACCAAACAAAACCAATTTCAGCCCTTCTTTAACCCTGACAGGGTGCTGATCGCTGTCGCATCGCTTGCCCGTCAATCATGAGCGCGGACGCCGCGCAAACCCGCCGTCGCGGATCCAACACGCCTCAGCCACAACGCCGCGGCGCCGATAAGCGCAAACCGATCCTCTTGCTTTGCGCCTTCCTGCCTCGCGCGCTGAGTTGCACCCATAACAGCGATGACGCGGGCCGCCAGTCTCGCGCCTGTTTCCGGTGCTTTGAGAAAGGAGGTGGACGGCTTCTGGTTTTGCGAAGACATGACTTCCTTAAAGCGATTGCCCTTGTCGATAGCGGCGGCTCTGACGAGCTACGCGGTTTTTCTGTTTGCGCCGCAGGTCCTGAACGACGGCGACACGTACCTGCATATCGCGGTGGGCGAGTGGATCATTCAGCATGGCGCCGTTCCTGACGCGGACCCTTTCTCCTACACATTCCGTGGCGCGCCCTGGGTTGCGCATGAATGGCTTTCCGAAGTCGTCATGGCGTTCGCCTATAGGCTCGGCGGCTGGAGCGGCGTGCTTGTCCTGTTCGGCGGCGCCGCGGCGCTCGCTTTTGGTTCTTTCGCCGGCTGCCTTCAGCGTTGGCTGCCCCCGCTGCCGGCCGCGATTGTCCTCTTGCTTGGCGCCGGTTGCATCGCGGGGTCGCTGCTGGCCCGGCCGCATATTCTTGTGCTTCCGATTCTTGAGATATGGGCGGCTGGGCTTCTGATAGGGCGTGAGGAGAACCGGGCGCCCTGGATTCTCCTCCCGCTGATGACGCTGTGGGCGAACCTGCATGGGAGTTTCGTCTTCGGGCTCGCGCTCGTCCTGCCGTTCGCGTTCGAGGCGGTTGTCGCCGAAGGCGGCGCCTGGAGCAAGGCCAAGCGCGATTGGAACTCTCTTCCCGGCCTGCGCTCTGTTGGCGGCGACGGCTACGCCGCAGGGCTGGCGCGGGCTGCTTTTTCCATTCCAGCTCATGAGCATGAGCAACCTCGGGCTCATATCGGAATGGCGCAGCGCCGACTTCGGAACCTTGACGCCGTTCGAGCTGGCCTTGCTGGCGGCGATTTATATTTCCCTTGCAAGGGGCGTGCGCGTGTCCATGATCCGCCTCTTGGTGCTGCTCGGCCTTCTCCATCTTGGTTTGCACCACGCCCGCCATCAGCTGTTGTTCGGGATTGTGGGGTCGCTCATTTTCGCCGAACCGCTTGGGCGCGCCTTGAGCGCGGGGCGAAGTGTTGTTCCGAAGCCGGCGACGGGTTGGAGCTTCGCCCCGGGCGCCGTCATTCTTGCGGCCATGGTCGCGTTAACGCTCGTCCGCTTCACCAATCCGGCGACGGGGCCGGATGCCGCTCGTTTCCCCGGCGAAGCTTTGGCGCATGTTCCGCCCGACCTCGCCGCAACGCCTGTGCTAAATGATTACAGTTTCGGAGCCTACCTGATCTTCCGAAGCGTTCCTCCTTTCATCGACTCGCGGGCCGACCTGTATGGCGATGCGTTTCTCAGCGAATATCGGGAACTCATGCAGCCCGACCGCCCGCGCCTTGCTGAAGCGATCGCCCGGCGCGGCATAAAATGGATGATTCTGGCTGCGGGCTCGCCTGTGGCTGACGCGATGGAGGCGACGCCCGGCTGGAGGCGTATTTACTCCGACAAGATCGCCGCTGTTTTTTCCCGCGACGAGGCTCATTGAGCTTCAGGTCTTGGTTCCCTCACAAACCAAGGCTGGCCGTCGGAGCGAGCCCAAACACGGACAATCTTATTCCAGTTGAAACAGAGCTTTCAGAAATTGCTGGATGTAGGCGTGCGCGTGCGTGTAAGCGGCCTCGTTGAACGCAAGTGTCGGACCTTTCTCCACGCAGGAATCAGAATAGGAAAAAGGAGCCTTGGTCTCGCTGTTCAGGATCGTGCTGTCGCTCCCTTCGACCAAATGGCAATGGCGCGTCGTGGGCGCTTTCCCCAGCACTACCGGCGTCTTGAGCGCAGGGCTATCAAAGGCATGCTGAGCATCGGGGAACTCGATCAGCTTTACATCCCGTCCCGCCGCCGATAGCCGCGCCGCGTAATCCCGGCAAGGCGCTATGGGATCATAGTTGTCGGCTTCGCCCTGCAAAATACGGATGGGCGCGCCCGTGACATCGGCGTCGTTTCGATAAGCCGTCATGCAGTCAGGATAAAAAGCAACGTGCGCAGCAAAGCGTAAGCCGTTCGACGGCCCCTTGGCCTGATAGAGGCGCGTCATCGCCGAATAGAGCGCGGATTGCCCGCCGCGCGAAAATCCCATGACGGCGATCCGGGTTGCATCGATGCGAGGATGTTTCGCGAGCAGCTCAAGACCGCGGTAGGCGTCAGCCGCCATGTTGAGCCGGCCAAGCTGGGTTTGATCGATCAAGGTGGACGTGATTGCCCGCCCAGCAAAACTGTCGACTGTAAAGGCGGCGACGCCCAGCTGGTTCAATTCTCTCGACCATTCGTCGATGGGAGAACCGGCGCCGCCAAGCCCACCGGAGCCGTGAAGAAGAATGACGGCGGGAAACCTCTCTCCATCCCCTTTCGGAAGACGCAGTTCCCCGGCAATCGTGACCTCTCGTCCACCCTTCCCATCCCTTAGGAACTCAGAATCGCCGAGAGTTGTCGACGCAAAGGGGATGACTTCGACTCGCGCCGTCTGACCATAAGCGGGGCCGACAATCGAGGCCAACACGGCCGCCGCCATCAATCGAAGCATGTTTTCTCTCCGCCAATTCTACTCGACCGGCTTTCTTGTTATGAGCGCCCCTGTTAGGGACGCCCTCGTCAGGCGGCGTTGCTGAGCGCGGATTTCACCTTGGCCGGCGTGAAGGGCGCTGAGCGCATCCTGGCCCCGGTTGCATCGAAGATCGCGTTCGAAATCGCTGACGGAATGACCGCCGCCGATGGTTCGCCCGCGCCCCATGGCTTCTCATCTGGTCGATCGATCAGGTCAATGACGATGTCGGGCGTCTGCGGAAAAGTGAGAATTGGATAAGTCACCCAATCGACGCTTGTCACCTTCGAACGGTCAAACTGAAGATCCTCGATGAGGGTGCGGCTTACCGTTTGAATGACGTTGCCTTCGATCTGGTTTTTCAATCCGTCAGGATTGATGATCTGACCGCAATCATGCGCCACATGAAAGCGCATGACGCAAACGGCCCCTGTCGACCGGTTGACCTCAACCTCAGCCACGGCGGCGACGTAGGTCCGCACCAGCTCGTACTTCACATAGCTGACCCCGCGCCCCGTCAGGATATCGCCGCTTTTTACCGCCTTGGGCGAGGGGCGCGTCTCCCAGTTGGCGAGCGCCGCCACCCGGTTGAGCGTTTCCAGGCCCCGCTTGTCGGCGGGATCGAGATAGGCGAGCCGGAACGCGATTGGGTCCATGCCGGCGGCCGCCGCCAGTTCGTCGATAAAGCCTTCATTGGCGAAGGTGTTCTGCATGCGTCCGGGCGTTCGGATCCAGGACGGTCGGAAAGGCGTGGATTCGAGCCTGTGGCAAACCGCTTTGATATTGGCGAATTTGTAAGGGATGTTCGAGTTCTGGAAGATATTGCCAGGCCCTATCGTATCGTCTGCGGGAAGTCCGCTCAAGGTCGCGGCGAGGAGCGGGACCTTGAAATTATTCGGCGTCTGCTGCGGAATGAAGAACTCCGACTCCCACGCCGTCACTTTGTTCGAGCCGTCCATTGCGGCGCGCAAATCGATGAGCGTTGGCGGGCCTTTGGGGTCCCAGCCATGCTCGTCCGCGCGCGACCATTGAACGCGAACGGGCTTGCCCATGACCTTCGCGAGAAGGCCCGCATCGGCTGCAGCGTCTTCATGTCCGTTACGCCCGTAGCAGCCGGACCCTTCTATATAAATGCAGCGCACATTTTCGAGCGGCAGCCCGAACATGGTTGCGAGTTGCTTTTGCAGAGTGTGGGTCGCCTGCGACGCGGACCACGAAGTCAGCCTGCCGTCTTTGAAGTCGGCGACGGCGCAAGAGGGGCCGATGGAGCCGTGCGTATGGATGGGGAAATCATAGGTGGCGCTGAAATGCTTCAGGCCCTCTTTTCCCATAGCTTCCGTGGGGTCGCCAGCGGAGCCGGTCACTTCGTCCTTCGCGACCTTTGTGGCGCGGACATGGTCGAAGAGCTTCTGCTTTTCCGGCAGTCCTTCCCACTTTGACCATGCAGCCTTGAGTTTTTTCGCGCCTTTGATGGCGGCCCATTCATTCTTTGCGACGACGGCGAGGAAGTTTCCTTCGCGGACAATCTTCACGATGCCGGGGATGGCGCCGACAGACTGTTCATCGACGCTTTCAAGGCGAGCGCCGATGGCGGGTGGACGCACGACGCGCGCGTGCAGCATATCGGGAATGCTGAAATCCTGCATGTAGGTGAAGGCGCCTGTGACTTTCGCCGGAATGTCGAGACGCGGCGCCGACGCGCCCACCAATTTGAAGTCTTTTGCGTCCTTCGTCTTCGGTGGCGCTTTGTGATCGACTGCGAGCGAGAAGGACCTGCCGCCGATCAGTTCGCCAAAACTCACGCTCTCGCCGCCGCCGCTGATGACGCCGTCCCTGACTGTCATGCCGTCGGGCGAAACTTGGAGTTTTGCGCGCGCAAGTTCCAGAAGCGCATGGCGCGCCGCCGCAGCCGCATTCCTGATTTGGACGCCGCCAATCTGAATGGAGAGGCTGCCGAATGTCGGTCCCTGATCGGGCGTCAAGGCCGTATCGCCTTGGATGATTGTCACGGATTTGAGCGGAACGTCGAGTTCATCCGCTGCGATCTGGGTCAGGGCGGTCCGTACGCCTGTGCCAAGATCGACCTTGCCGGAATAGACGGTGACCATGCCCTTTGCATCGATGGCGAGGAATGTGTCAACCTCGTTCAACGCGAGCGGCTTGCCCGCTCCGGGCGCACTCTCGGCAAGCGAAGGGATGGACAAGCCAAGCCAGGAAAAGGTCACAACGAGAGCGCCGCCCTTTAGCATCTCGCGGCGGGAGGGAAGAAAGGCCGCGCTCATGTGCGCCTCCTAGCATTGGCCGTGGATGACATGGCCCGGGACGCGCGCAAGACCGCGCGCACGATTCGCGCATGTGTGCCGCAGCGGCAGAGATTATTGGCAAGCGCGGTTTTGACGGCCGCCTCGTCGGGCGCGCCGTTGACGGCAAGGAACGCGGCCGACTCCATGATCATGCCGTTAATGCAATAGCCGCATTGCGCGGCTTGCTCCTCGATGAAGGCCCTTTGCACGGGATGCAGCCGCTCCGGCGCGCCGAGACCTTCCAGCGTCACGATCTGGTCATCCGGCTTCAACGACGAGAGGGCGACAGAGCAGGAGCGAACCGCCTTGCCTCCTACGTGAACGGTGCATGCGCCGCACTGGCCAAGGCCGCAGCCGAAACGGGGACCATGCAGCCCAAGCTCGCCCCGCAAGGCATAGAGAAGGGGCATATCCGGGTCGTCGACCGTGATCGAGACCGCCTTTCCGTTCACGTTAAGGGTCTCCACAGCCATGGGCGTCCTCCAGCTTCGCGGCAGCTCCCCGGATTGCGGTCAATGATCCGTCAGACTTAAGGTTCCTGGCCGTTTCATTAAAAAGCTCGCTTTCAACCTCGTCCTAAGCTCTGCAGCAAGACGCTGGTCGTGCTCAAGGAATGGCGGCAAGCTGCCCAAGCCCAGCGAGCGATTGCCGATCGCCTTTCTCGCCTCGTCCGGCGCAGGCGAAAAAATCGTTCGCGCCGCGCAGGATTTCCCTTTGAGACGGGTTCAAATTGGACAACAGATCGTGGCCAAGGCTGCGGTCCGGGGAAAGGCCAATTACCGTGGCTGCTACGGCATGTGCGCGCGCCATCGACGAGGCGGCGACGAGTCCACCCCCCGCTACGGCGGCGGAGCGCGGGCATCCCTCTGCGCGACCGTCCCTGGCGCATGACGGGCAAGCAACGGAGGAGGCGACCGGCTTGGAAGAGGCGAGCGACGAGGATCTGATGCTGAAGGTCGCCAAGGGCGACGAGCAAGCCTTCCGGCGCCTCGTGGGCCGTCACGCTGCGAAGACATTGGCGCTGACAAGGCGCATGCTGAGAAACGATGCGGATGCCGAAGAGGTCGTGCAAGAGGCCATGCTCAAGGTTTGGGTCAATGCGCCGCGCTGGCGTCCTGAGGCGGCGTTCCGGACCTGGCTTTACCGCGTGGCCTTCAATCTCAGCCTCAACCGGGGCCGGCAGAAAACCTTCGCGGCGCTCGACCAGGCCGGCGATCCTCCCGATCCGTCGCCCTCGGCCGTCGACGCGCTAGAGCGGCGCCAAACAGACGCTCTCGTCGCCAAGTCGATCGCGGCGCTTCCCGAGCGGCAGCGCGCCGCTATCGTGCTCACCTATTATGAGGGGCTCGGCAACGCGGAGACGGCGGCGGTGCTCGAAACGACGATTTCGAGCGTCGAATTCTTTACTCATCCGCGCCAAGCGAACGCTTCGAGCCGAGCTTGGCGCGATCTTCGGCGCCGAAAGCTAAGGAAGGCCGGTCATGACCCTTGAACGTTTTCAAGATCTTCTCGACAGCCGCGGCAGTGACTTGGCGGCGTGGCCTGACGCCGACCGGATCGCGGCGGAGCGCCTCATCGCAAGCGATAGAAGCGCCGCCAAAGCGTTGGAGGAAGCGCGCGCTCTCGACCGCCTGATTGAGCGAAGCCTCGTCCAAGCGCCGGAAGGCGACCCGACGGCTATTGCTGCGCGCATCCTTGCCGGTCTGCCGAAACGGCTTCCGGCTCAGGCGGCGCCCGGCGTCGCGTTTCCGATCAAGGCGAAGGCGCCCCGCAGCGACCGGCGAGGCTGGACGTTCCTGCCTTTGAAGGAAGCGCTGTTTCCCCGCGTCGCGGCGATTTCCTTCGCGGCGGCGCTTGGCGTAGCGCTCGGCCTTTTCTGGGCGCAAAAGACCATGCTGGATGACCGTCAGGCGATGATGACCGCCTCGGAAGAGGGCGGCGCGGATGTTACGGGCATCATCTTTCAAACCGACAGCGCAACCGGACTTTTCTAATGAGCGATCAAACGACCCTTGCCGCAAAAAGCCGCTCCTGGCGCGGACTTATGCTGTGGTCCCTTGCGCTGAACGTCTTTCTGATCTGCGGCGCAGCGGCGTTCCTGCTGAGTTCGGCCTTGCAAAAGCCGGCGCACACGAGGACCGGCGGCCCGGCGCATCAGTTCGAGATGCTTGCATCGCGGCTTCCGCCCGAGGATTCGAGCGTGCTTCGAGCGGAGTTCGCCAAGACGGCGGAGGCTGTCGACGAAGCGCATAAAGCCGCCCACCAAACCCGCGACGCCGTGCGGGCGGCGTTGAGCGCCCAGCCTTACAACGTCGACGCTGCGCGCCGCGCCATGTCGGAGGCGGAAGACGCTCACCTTCGCCTCGATAAGCTTCTGCAGGATGTGATCGCGTCGGCTGCTGGGAAAATGACGGCCGCGGGTCGCGCGAAGCTCGCGGATTTCCAGCCGGGTCCGCCGCGCCGGTAAGCAGATTTTACCGGATTCGCCGCGGCTTGCCCGTTGGGCGGCGATTCATCTGCGTCCGAATCAACGCGGATTGCTCCAGCCTGACGGCCGCTTTTCACCGACCGAGCTGGCTAAACCGGCGAAGTCGGACAGCTGAAAGACGATCTCGCCCATGGCCTCACCGTGAGCCTGTCGAACCGCTGCAAGGCCAGGGCTCTACAAGCTCGCCATGAGGATGAACTCACTGGAGAAGCACACCCTCATCCTGAGTGGCGACGGGCTCGCATCATTCGCGGATGGCGGATTGCCGCTTGGTGTCGCGCATCAACAGGTAGACCACGAGGGAGACGGCGATGCAGCCGGTCAGGTAGGCGTAGAACCAGCTTTCACGCCCGATCGATTTGAACCAGAGCGCCACGCTCTCCACTGTGCCGCCGAAGATGGAGACGGTCAGCGCATAGGGCAGGCCGACGCCCGTCGCGCGCACGCCGGCCGGGAACAACTCCGCCTTCACCACAGCGTTGATTGAGGTGTAGCCCGACACGATGACCCAGGCCGCCGCGATGAGGAGAAAGGCCGTCCAGGCGTCGTGAGCGGCCCGCAAAGCCGAGAGCAGCGGGATGGTGAAAAGCGTTCCCAGAACGCCGAAGCCGATCAAGAGCCACTTGCGTCCAATGCGGTCGGAGACAGCGCCGTAAATGGGCTGAAGCGCCATGGCGAATATCAGAGATCCAGCCGTAACGGTCGTTGTCTCAAGGTCCGTCAGCTTGACCGAAAGCTTGAGGAATTTCTGCATGTAGGTCGTGTAGGTATAAAAGGCCGCCGTGCCGCCCATGGTCAGGCCGATCACTAACGCCACTTCACGAGGATAGCGGAACAGTTCCCGGATCGAGCTTTCATGCCGGCGCTTCTTTTGCGCGGCGAGGTAGGACTCGGTCTCGACCAGAGTGCTCCGCATAACCGCGGCGAAGATCGCCAGAAGGCCGCCGATGGCAAAAGGAATGCGCCAGCCCCATTCCCGCAACTCTTCCGGCGTCAACAGCCATTGCTGGAGGATCAGCAGCACGAGGATGGCGCAGAGTTGGCCGCCGATAAGCGTGACGTACTGGAAGCTTGAGTAGAAGCCGCGGTTCTTCTCGTCGGCGACCTCGCTCAGATAGGTGGCGCTGGTCCCATATTCGCCGCCGAGGCTGAGGCCCTGCAGAACGCGCGCCATCGCCAGCACGACCGGCGCCATGACGCCAATGCTCGCATAAGTGGGGGTGATCGCGATGACGAGCGAGCCGAAGCACATGAGCATGACCGAAATGGTCAAGGAAATACGCCGGCCGTGTCGGTCCGCGATATGGCCGAAAAGCCAGCCGCCGAGCGGCCGGGCGATGAAGCCTGCCGCGAACAGCATCGCGGCGTTGAGCTGCTGGACTGTCTCATCGCCTTCGGGAAAGAAGGACTTAGCGAAGTAAAGGGCGAAAGCGGCATAGGCGTAGAAGTCGTAATATTCGACCAGGTTGCCGACCGAGCCGATGAAAATAGCCTTCAGGCGCCGGCGCATATCGGCGAAGCCGGATGAGGAAGCGGCAAGCACAATGGCTCCGCCTTCGGCGTCAGAGGCTGCGGGCGGTTCCCTGTCGGCCATGCTTGCCCTCATTCAGGCGATGGCTATCGTTTGTCGCCTTTCGTCACGCCAGCTTGATCAGAACCTGCCCGGTTTGCACCCCGTCCCCAACATTGACCATGATCGCCGAGACTTCGCCGGTCTTAGGGGCGGTTATCGGCGTCTTCATCTTCATCGCTTCGACGACGACGACGCGCTCGCCTTGGGTCACCTTCTGGCCCATTTCCACGAGAAGAGACTCGATCACCCCGCCCAAAGTGGAGACCACATCCCCCACCTCTGCCGGCGCCAGTATGGGCGTCGCCTGCGCAGGAGCCGGGCTCGCCGGCGCGAAGGAAGGGGCCGCGACAACTTGTCGGGGGAAGGCGTAACCCGCTTCTGAATTAGGGATATTGTTCAGCTCGGTCAATTCCTCGACGGCGACGTTATACTGACGCCCGTCGACCGTGATTTTGAATTTCCGTTCCATGGCGATTTCCTTCGTTTTCGGGCTGACGCTGGGATGCGCCAGGATGGAAGAGAGCGTGAGATCCATGATGGGCGGCGCGGCCCTCGGTCTGCCAACCGTATCCGTGGTTGATAGGCTCGATGTGGACGATGCGATGAGGCCCGACCATGGCGGCGACGGTCGCCGATATGACCGCAACGTGAGCTTCCGGGATGGCGTCCCCCTGCCCGCGCGCACGCGCCGGCTTCTGGCGTAACCGTATTTTCACGGCGCGGACAGGCCCCAGCCGGTCGAGAAGAGGAAGCGCCGCGAGGACGAGCCCGATGCCGGCCGTCGCGCCTATCGCCACGACAAACGCCAGCGCGCTAAAAACGAAGGCGCTTTCCGGCGCGCCTGGAGCGATTTGACCCGTCGTCGGCTGGCCAGCGCCAAGGGCCGCAAGGATGATCGCGCCCGAAATGGCGGCGCCAAATATGCCCGCCAGGTTTGGCCCCATGGCGTGATGGACGAGGACCGCGTTGTTGGTCTCGTGCTGGGCGACGATCTTGAAACCCCGTTTGACCATGTGCGCGGGCGCGAAATGCGCCGACCCGATCGGCGGGCTCATCGGTTTCAACAGAAAAAGGTTCATAAGCCTCGCCGTCGCCACTGTCGAAGCCGCGCCGCAGGCAAAAGCCACAAAGGCCAGAAGGATGACCTGCCCGGTCTCGCCCGTCAGGAAACGATCCGCCGTCATCGACGATCCGATGGCGACCGCAAGCACGATCGTCAGTATTTTCGTCATTGCGAGGGCGGCTCTGGAGACCCGGGCGGCTGGCCCGACTTCCCTGAGAAGGGCGCCAAGCATCAGCATGCCCATCAGGGGCGCAACCTGCGGAAACAGCACGCTGAAGATGAGGGCGATGACAATGGCGAATGCAATCCGCTCAAGCCTTGTCACAGCCCGGCGCCGCTCCGAAGCGGCGGCCAGCCAGCGCATCGCCCGCGGTTGCATCATGAACATCAGGGCCGTCAAGGCGTAGGCCACGACCGAGACAGGTCCCAGAAGGTGCGGCGCCAGCTTGGCGGTTACAAAGATCGCAAGGGGGCCGTCGGCCGCCCCAAGGATGCCGATCGCGCCCGCCTCCTGCATTGTGAAACCGAGGGACTGGGCGAGAATGAGGGCCGCGAAGATGCCGAGCTGCGCCCCCGCTCCCAGCACGATCAGCTTCGGGTGAGCGATCACGGCGCTGAAATCCGTCATCGCGCCGATCCCCAGAAAGATCAAAGGAGGGATGATCGGCTGGGATAGACCCAGATAGGCGTAGTGGAACAGGCCGCTGCTCTCGGCCGCCAGCGGCGAGACGTTTGCAATGATGCAGGAAAAGCCAACTCCTGCCAGCAGGAAAGGCTCAAAGCGCCTGGCGGCCGCGATTGAGATTATGGCGGCGCCGATGGCGATCATGACAAGATTGCCGAATGAGAGCGGCGCCAAACCTGTCTGCGCGAACAGCAGGTTCAAGAAGGCGATCACTTGGTCAGGCACTGGGTATTTCCCTCACTTGTTGCCTTAGCCACAATCCGATCCAGTCTCAGCTGGGTCAGAGAGGGATGTTGCCGTGTTTCTTGGCCGGGCGATGCTCTCGCTTGGCGAGCGTCTTGCGCAAGGCGAGAGCGAGCACACCGCGCGTTTCCGACGGTTCGATGATGTCCGTGAGATAACCATGCTCGGCCGACATATAAGGCGAAGCGAACTGTGCGCGATATTCGGCCGCAAGCTCGGCCGCCTTTGTCTTCCGATCGTCCGCCAGGGACAGTTCCTTGCGGTAAAGGATGTTGACCGCGCCCTCGGCGCCCATGACGGCGATCTCCGCATTCGGCCATGCGTAGACGAAATCGGCGCCCATCTCCTTGCTGCACATGGCCATGTACGAGCCGCCATAGGCCTTGCGAAGAATGACTGTGATTTTCGGCGTGGTGCAGGACGCGTAGGCGAACAGCATCTTCGCGCCGTGACGGATGATGCCGCCGCGCTCCTGGTCGATCCCCGGGAAGAAGCCCGGAACGTCCACGAGCGTCACGATCGGAATGTTGAAGATGTTGCAGAAGCGGATGAAGCGCGCGGCCTTGTCGGATGCGTCGATGTCGAGCGCGCCTGCATTCTGCATGGGCTGGTTCGCGACCAACCCGATCACGAGACCTTCGATCCTGGCGAAGCCGACGATGATGTTTTTCGCGAAATCCGCGTGGACTTCCAGGAGTTCGCCGCCATCGACGACATGCGCGATGATCTGGCGTATATCCATCGCCTCGGCGGGATCGACCGGCAGCAAATCGTTCATCCCCTCGTCGCGGTCGAGCACGATGTCGGGGTTGAGGCGATGGGGCGGGTCGTCGGTGTTGTTGGCTGGCAGGTAGGATAAGAGCCGCTGCACGATATCGATCGCATGCCTGTCATCTTCGGCTACGAAATGGGCGTTGCCGCTGACCGAGGTGTGCATGACTGCGCCGCCTACCTCCTCCATGGAGCAAGTCCGCCCCGTGACCGCCTTGATCACCTCCGGTCCCGTAATGAACATGTGCGCGTTGCGCGTCATGATCACGAAATCCATGAGCGCGGGCGAGTAGGCCGCGCCGCCGGCGCATGGTCCGCACACAACGGCGATCTGCGGCACCACGCCGGACAGGAGCACATTCTGGTAGAAGACGTCGCCATAACCGGAGAGCGAATTGACGCCCTCATGGATGCGCGCGCCGCCGGAATCCTTGAAGGCGACAAAGGGAATGCCGAATTTCTGCGCAAATTTCATCGTCTCGACGATCTTGGTCGCGTGCATCTTGCCGACCGTGCCGCCGGAGACGGTGAAATCCTGAGCGACCGCGGCGACGAGCTGGCCGTTGACGTAGCCCGTGCCTGTGACGATCGCATCCGCGGGGATATCCTTGCCATCGGTGCCGAAATGCCGGCCGCTATGGTGGATATGCATCCCGGATTCCTGGAAGGTGTCGGGCTGGAAGAGAGCGCCAAGCCGGTCACGCGCCGTCATGAGGCCTTTCTCATGGCGAGCCTTGATCTTGTCTTCTCCGCCTCCCGCGACAATCTTTTTCCGGCGCTCGCGGAGCCCCTCAAGTTTGGACGTTTTCATCTTCCCTCGCTAAAGCTCTGCTGTGCGCGCAGATTTTTCCATCAATTTTGCAGATGGTTCAATCGATTTTGCTGCGGCTTCCATTTTCTTGTCAACGGAATGCCGGCGGCAAACGCTGCTATGCGCCAGAGCCGTCAGATTTCAAAGCGGATTCAGGCATGGCCCGGACTCGCTCTACGTGCGCCTATAGCGCCTATTATGCTCGCCAATATGACAGCGACGATTCCCGTCACGAAAATGCCGTCAAAAGTTCCGGCGCCGCCAATCGACGCTACGGGCGTTCCCAGCTCACGGATGGCGGGAAGGTTCATAAGATCCGCGCCGATCAGCGTGCCCAGGCTGCCGCTCACATAGGCGACAGGCGCAGCCTCGCTCCAGGCCACGATGCAGGAGATCGCACAGGCGACGAGCGGCGGGATGAAGATGGGGATGGCTATGCCTGCGCCGCGCACCGGCGTCGCCACCCAGTAGCACACTGCGGCGACGACGGCCGTTGCGATCATCGCCGGAAGCCAGATGTTGTTCCTGAACAGGAGATAGAGGGACAGCGCGATGGGAATGACCGCGCCGCCGACATTGATCGCGATGATCGTGCCCGGCCAGTCGACCTCCGCGGGGACGACATATTCGAATCCGAAAAAGTCGACGCGCTCGCCAACGACCTCGGTCTCTCCCGGAAGCTGCGCGATCGGAATGTTGACGTAAGCGCCGAAAAGGCTCGCCAGCAGCAGAAGCAGCGCGCTCAACGGCGAGATGCCCAGCCGGGCGTAAACATAACGGATCAGCCCGATCTGGACCAGCGCCGCGATGATCGCGAGCGCGCCGAACAAAACGGCATAGATGGGCCAGGGGATCGGCAAATATTGGAGATGGCTCGAAGGCATGGCGGCTGTCTCGTAAAAAGGGTTCCGGCTCGGCGCGGCCAGCACGTTGTACACTGAGCGCGGCTCACAAGATATGGGACGGATCGGCGACGCTTGCAGGTTGGACGATGCTCACTTAGAAAAAAGCGGCTGCTTCGGCGCCAATCCTCAGATTGAGGCCCCCCTAAGAAGGAGATCGAATATGAAACGCTCTGCGAGCGCCGTTTGGGAAGGCGATCTAAGATCCGGCAAGGGAACCATCAGCACGGAAAGCGGCGTGCTGTCCGATGCGCAATATTCTTTCAAAACACGCTTCGAACAGGGAATCGGCACGAACCCGGAGGAGTTGATCGGCGCCGCGCATGCCGGGTGCTTCTCGATGGCGTTGTCGGTTGAATTGCAAAAAGCCGGGGTGATCGCCGAGAGGATCGAAACCAAAGCGAATGTGACGCTTGAGCAGAAGGTTGGCGCCTTCGCCATTACGGCTGTGCATTTGACGACGCGCGTGAAGGCGCCGGGCGCGAGCCAGGCCGATTTCGATGAAGCGACCGCCGCCGCCAAGGCCGGGTGCCCGGTCTCGAAGCTTCTGAGGGCCGAAATCACGCTCGACGCGACGCTCGAAGCTTAATAAGCGGCGGCGGGCGCCTCGGCTTGACTTGCGCCACACACTCGCCCCGGCTGAGCCGGACGGCGCTCTCTCCCGCAAGGGAGATACTGTGCAAGCGTCCCCTCTCCCATCCGCATCCGCTCGCCGAGGCGGACACTTGAGAAAGGCAAGCTCGCCGAGGCGGGCTTGCGTGGGAGAACTCATGAAAAACGTAACCTCGCCGGTCGGCTACGACGCGCCATGCTCTCGGAGGACGGCCCGACACACATCCGATTGTGGAGGCTCTTGAGCTATCGTCAACAACTGGTATGGTTTTTGATGCCAGGTCCGTGACGCATGCTGGGCGCCCGCTTTCGAAGGGGAGTTGTCGCGAGGCTCGCGAGACGCTTTTCCAAGGACAAAAGGACGACGCATGGCGGCGCTGCCCAACATCCAAGCCTACAGCGATGCGCTCGTGGTACTTGGCGTCTCGGGGATTGTGGTTCCCCTGCTAAGCCGCTTCGGCGTCAATCCTGTGCTCGGCTATCTCGGCGCAGGCGCTTTGCTTGGACCCTTCGGGCTCGGCTCGCTGCGCGGCGAGCTTGGGTTTTTCCGCTGGCTGGCGATTTCCGACGCCAAAGGCGTCGCCGGCTTCGCCGAACTCGGCGTGGTGTTTCTTTTGTTCATGATCGGGTTGGGGCTTTCCTATGGCCGGCTTCGGACGATGCGCCGCCTCGTTTTCGGACTGGGAAGCTTGCAGGTGAGCGTATCGACCGCAGCCCTCGCCGGGCTTGTAGCGCTTTTTGGCGAGGCGCCGGCTCCCTCCATTATCATCGGCGGCTGTCTCGCCTTGTCCTCAACCGCGATCGTCGTCGAAGTTCTTGCAAGACAGGGGCGCCTGACCACCGCCGCCGGTCGAACGAGCCTGTCCGTCCTCCTGGCGCAGGATTTGGCGGTCGCACCTCTTCTTTTGTTTCTCTTCATTCTCAGTGAGGGAACGGGCGTCTCCGTCTGGACGGTTCTCGCTTTGGCTGCTGCAAACGCTCTCCTCGGCCTCGGCCTGATCATCCTTGCCGGCCGCGTTTTGCTGAGACCTTTGTTCAGGCTCGTCGCTTCCACCGGCGCAAGCGAGCCCTTCATGGCCGCGACCTTATTTGTCATTGTGGCGACGGGCGTGGGCGCGAGTTCCGCCGGATTTTCCATGGCGCTTGGGGCGTTTGTCGCCGGCATTCTTCTCGCCGAGACCGAATACAAAAAATCGATCGAGATCGCGATCGAGCCGTTCAAGGGCGTGCTTCTGGGCCTTTTCTTCTTCACCGTTGGCATGCAGATCGATTTTCACGGAATCATCAATCAGCCGCTCTTCGTGTTCGGAGCGATCGCCGTGCTGATCGTCATCAAAGCAGTTCTGCTCACCGGGCTCGCCACGCTGTTCGGGGCGCCAAGAGGCGCGGCGGTAGAGACTGCTCTTCTGCTTGGGCCCGCTGGCGAATTCGCCTTTGTCGGCATTGGCGTGGCGACCAAGCTCGGACTGCTGAGCGCGAACCTGTCAAGCCTTGCGCTTGCGGTCACGTCGCTCTCCATGGCCTTCACCCCGGTCCTTGGCGCAGTCGGCAAGCGAATTTCAATGTGGCTGCAGGAAAAGGATCGGCATCTCGATCCCAACCTTTCCGCTTTGCCACGAAAGCATCAGGGGCATGCGATCGTGGTGGGCCACGGGCGCGTTGGGCAGGTGCTTTGCTCGCTTCTTGAACGCCATGTCTTTCCGTTCATCGCCAGCGACAGAGACCCCGACGTCATCAAGGACCACAGGCGCTCCGGCCGTGACGTCTATTTCGGCGACGCGACCAATCCGGCGTTCCTCAAAAGCTGCGGCATCGAGCACGCCAAGGCGGTCATCGTGACAGCGACGGGACGTGCGGAGATCGATAAAATCGTGAAGGCCGCGCGCATGGCGAGGCCGGATATTCTGATCGTGTCACGGGCGCAGGATGCGGCTCACGCCAGCCATCTCTATGGAATTCGGCGTCACGGACGCCGTGCCCGAGACCATTGAGGCGAGCCTGCAATTATCGGAGGCGTCGCTGGTCGGACTCGGCCTTCCGGCGGGACCGGTCATCGCGTCCATCCATGAGATGCGCGACACATTCCGGACCGAATTGCAGAATGCCGCACAAAGGTCCGGTCGGCAGATCACGCGGGCCATCCGAAGGAAGACGCGGCGCAATACCTTTCATTGAGGGCGGAAGCGTGCGCTCCTGGCACAGCCCGAGGGTAGGCCCGCGGCGAATGGGGTAGGACTTCCCGCGGGGCGCGTACGGGTTTGTCCCTGCAGCGTCATAAGGGCCTCGCCCGTTTTGGGGGACGAAACTTCCGGCTGTAAGAAGGCGTGGCGGAGCGTTGCTTTCTCAACAAAGCTGTTCGTGAGGACGGGTTCTTCCGCAGACGGCGCTTGCGGACTAAAAAGTAATAGACTTAAGTCTAAAGAGATTGGCTCGGCTTCAAGGCGGCTAAAACTTGTTGAAGCTCGCAAGGTACGCCCCGGGAAGTCCTGACCCATATACTGCGAGCGCAGGCAGGAGTTCCCGCGGATAAGGGCGTACTGGCAACTTATTGGTTCTCGTACAGCTTATCCGAGGCGAGTTCGCTTGAGAGCGTGTGGCCAAGGGTGGCGAACTTGCCTCGGGCTTTACTAGACGAGGATGACGCGCGAAGGAGACGCTGGTGTTGCAAGCCGAGACACGAGAAGAGGCCGAGACGGAAGCGGGTTCCATGTTCGCCCGGAAGGAAATTGCAGCGCTTGAGAAAGAAGGCGACGGCCACGGGCTGAAACGCGCGCTTGGGCCGTGGAGCCTCATCGCGCTGGGCATCGGGGCCATCATCGGCGCGGGCCTGTTTTCGCTCACGGGCATCGCCGCAGCCGACAACGCCGGTCCCGCCGTCGTCATCAGCTTCATGATCGCCGCTTTGGGCTGCGCGTTCGCGGGCATGTGCTACTCGGAACTTGCGAGCATGATCCCCGTCGCCGGCAGCGCCTACACCTATGCCTACGCCACGCTCGGCGAACTCGTCGGCTGGATCATCGGCTGGACGCTTGTGCTCGAATATGCGGTGGGCGCCGGCACGGTGTCGGTCAGCTGGTCCCGCTATGTGACGGCTCTTTTGCACGACTTCGGCCTCAATCTGCCGGCTCAATGGACGCTTTCGCCCTTCGAGACGGCGACGCTCGCCGATGGCGGCGTGGTTCATGGCATCCTTAATCTGCCCGCCGTTTTTATCATCGTCATGGTCTCGGCGCTTCTGATCCGCGGCATTCAGGAATCCGCCCGCGTCAATTCCATCATTGTCGTCATCAAGGTGGCCGTCGTGCTGGCCGTGGTGGGAGCTGGTTTTTTCTACGTCAAGTCTCAGAACTACGTTCCGTTCATCCCTGATAATACGGGCGAGTTCGGCCACTACGGATGGTCCGGCATCCTGCGCGGCGCAGGCGTCATTTTCTTCGCCTATATCGGCTTCGACGCCGTTTCGACCGCGGCGCAGGAATCGAAAAACCCTCAGCGCGACATGCCCATCGGCATCCTCGGCTCGCTGATCATCTGCACGGTGCTCTATATCGCGTTCGGCTTCGTGCTGACCGGCCTCGTCAATTACAAAGATCTGCACAACGACGCGCACCCCGTGGTGACGGCCATCAACCAGACGCCATTCCTCTGGCTTCGAACCGCGACCACGCTCGGCGTCATCGCCGGCTTCACCACCGTAATCCTGGTCATGTTGCTCGGGCAGAGCCGCGTGTTCTACGCCATGTCGCACGACGGGTTCCTGCCGAAGGTCTTTTCGGCGCTGCATCCTTCGTGGAAGACGCCGTGGCTGTCGAACGTCATCGTCATGATCGGCGCCGGCTTGTTGGGCGGGCTCGTGCCCATTCAGGTCCTGGGCCACATGACGTCCATCGGCACGCTGCTCGCCTTCATCATCGTCTGCGCGGGCGTCATGATCCTTCGCAAAACCCATCCGGGGCTCGAACGGAGCTACCGCGTGCCGCTTGTGCCTGTGGTTCCCATCGCCGGAATTCTCGTTTGCCTCGCCATGATGGTTTCGCTCGACATCGACACCTGGTTCAGGCTTGTCGGCTGGCTCGTCGCCGGGATGCCGATCTATTTCCTCTACAGCAGGACCAACGCGCGGATCGCGCGGCAGGCCTCGGTGGCGCGCGTCGAATAGGAATTCGGCCGCCTGACTTTGCACACACAATTTATCGTGCGCACGACATCCCTAAGAGCTCTTGCCAAGCTTGGGCTGGCGGGTTAGGCCGTCGCCGAACTCATCCCTTCCCCCAATTCGGGAGACATTGAATGACCTCGAGCCGGCTTGCCATCCTTGCCGCATCCGCTCTTTTCGCCGCCGCTTCTTCCGCTTGGGCGGAGCCTTCGACTTATGCATTCGACCCCATGCACACCGAGGTCAGGTTTTGTTGGAGTCACCTCGGATTCAGCCGCCAGTGCGCTCATTTCACGAGCTATAATGGCGAGCTTCTCTACGACGAGGCCAATCCGGAGAAAAGCCAGCTCACGGTGTCGTTCAAGACGGATAGCCTGGAAACGCTCGTGCCCATTTTCAACGAGCATATGAAGGGCGACAAGCTTTTCGACACGGCCAAGTACCCCGAAGCCAGTTTCAAAAGCACGAAATTCGAGCGGACAGGCGAAAAGACCGGCAAAGTGACCGGAGATCTGACCGTTCATGGCGTCACAAAGCCGGCCACCCTCGATGTCACGCTCAATTTCGCAGGGGTTCAGCCGATGTCTAAAAAGCAGACCCTCGGGGTTGGCGCGAATACGGCGGTCAAGCGGACCGATTTTGGCTTGTCGGCCGCCGTCCCCTATGTGTCGGATGAGGTCTCGATCGAAATTCAGACGGAGATGTACAAAAAGGGCTAGCACGCCCCGCGAACCCTACTGCGTTGAAACGCCAACCATATCGTAATTCCGGCGTCAGAACTTCGGTTTGTCCTGTTGGCCAGTTCGGGAATTCGGCATCCGCATTTGAAAGGCGCCGACCCTGTCGCTGTGCGCGTGCGTCGCGGCTTCGTGGAACGCTCCGCCATGTTCTCGCGCGCCGCGCTCGCCGCAGCTTGGATTACGCGTCCTCTTCCACTGGGCCGCACCAGCCCGGAAGATGATCGGACTCTTTCTTCTTTGCGAGTTCGAGGGCGGCCTCAAGCGCCGCGGAAAAGTCTTTCTGAACCTTGGACGGATCGATACGCCGCCTCAGGAAGTCCGCCCAAAGGAATTCGCTGAACGGCGTCGTGTCCTTGGCGTATCCGCCTTTGCGGCGAAGAGCGCCGGCGAGGCTTCTGTACGGGTCGTCAGCCAAATCCTTGACGTTTTTCGGGATGTCGGAATAAGCGCACCGCTTCCCCTTCGCATCGAAGGGATGAACCAATCCCCGGTTATCCATGAAAACCCAGAATTCCTCCTTCTCAAGCCTGTTCAAATTCAGCACGACGGTCACGGACACCTGATCGGAGCCCGCCAGCAGCAGCGCCCGGCAGAGATGGTGATGATCGATGATGTAAAGCCGCTCTTTCGGGCCTTTCACCACAGGGATCACATGCTTGCTGACAAGCTTCTCCTTCTCGATCGTTTTCAGTCGCGCCGCGCGGGTTTCAATTTCGTGATAGCCGACGGTGATCTGGGTCGGGCGCAAATCGTCGATGTCGATCGGATGAGAGACGGGCGCGCGGACTGTCTGCATGATCATGATAATGCTTCCATTGGTTATGGCTGAGCGTCAGCGTTCGATCGACGCAAAATGCGGCCGGCGAGTCATACGGCTTTCTTCAGCCTGCGACGGCGCCGTTCGTGATTACGTTTCGAACATAATCGCCTACGGATTCGCTCTACGCAACAGATGGGCGATGTGGGCATCGAAACAGCCAGAAAATTGACGCTTCCGATGTGGAGAACCTTCGAACATCGAGGGCGTGACAATTGAATCCACGCCAACCGGCCATCTTCGACTGGAAGCCGCTTGATGATCTCTTCCCGTGCGTCGCTTCGAGGCGAGCAGCCGGATCCCCGCTTATCGAAGCGGCCGGTCGCCCCAACCTCTGTTAAAGCCTCAAGCTTGCCCAAGCGGGATCGTCGCCTTGTCTGGCGTCATTCACAATGCGCCGTCCGGCTCGATCACGCGCGCCTTTTCGATGACTTTTCGCCCAACCGGGCTTAATCCGGTCAAGGCCGGGATCGGGACAAAAGCCGGTTTCATCGCCACGACGCGCACCTCGGCATAAACCTGCTTGACCGCTTCAACGACCAATACGCCCGAAAACGCGGGCCAGAGCCGCGCCCCCACCCGTTCCCAGACTAACGCCGCAGACGAAAAGGCGCGGGCGCGCACAGGCGGCGCAAAAAGGCACGGCGTCACGCCGATCGGCTCAAAAAGCACATCGCGCAAAAGTCTTTCTATTTGTCCTGTGCTGTAGGGCCGGCCATGCCCAAACGGCGTCGATTCGAGTTGCGCCCAGGCGCCGCGCCGGTTCGGCAGGACAAGGATCAGGCGGCCCTGCGGCATCAAGATACGCCAAATCTCACGCAAATAGGCGTGGCGCGCGTCCACATGCTCAAGCCCATGCACGACGAGAACACAGTCGACGGAGGTATCGCGAATGGGAAGTTCCGTCTCGGACACGAGCGCAGACCGATATGGTCCCTCCCTCGGCCATTGCACAACGCCCTGCCGATGAGGCATCAGCGCAGCGTTCAGTCGGGCTTCGCCATTGAAAATCGGCAGGAAAGGAGACGCGTAGCCGAGACCGACGACATCCATGCTGGATACGTTGTCCCAGCGGTCACGAATGCAACGCGTAATAATACGGCGCGCGAGCCGCCCCAGCGGCGACGCGTAAAAATCCCTGAGCTGCGAGACGTCGTCAAACATGAAAGGCTGAGATCTCTTTTCCTATTTAATGATGGGCGCGCATCTCTTAAGTGTGTCTGAAGAAACGGCGTCAGGTGACCCATGTCCACGATCGAAATCCGGCAATTTCCCTGTAGAAGTGACAATTACGGCATTTTGATCCATGACAGGTCCACGGGTGTGACCGCCTCGATCGACGCGCCCGATGGAGAGGCTGTTCTTGAGGAGTTGCGCGAAGCCGGCTGGGCGCTGACTCATATTTTCACGACGCACTCTCATTTCGATCATGTGGCGGGCCACCAGATGCTCAAGCGGGAGACGAATTGCACCATATATGGGTCCGAGAAAGAAGCTGGCGATATCCCTGCGCTCGATATTTCTATCGAAGAAGGTGAACGACTTACCTTCGGCTCGATTGAGGTGCAGGTCTTGCAGACGCCCGGACACACGCCCGGTCATGTGACTTATTTCATTCCAAACGCGGTGAAGGCCGCCGGAGGCGCGCGACAAAGCGGCGTCGCCTTTACCGGCGACACACTTTTTTCTGTTGGTTGCGGCCGCGTCATGGAAGGGCGCCACGCCGAAATGTGGCGATCGCTTCAGAAGATCATGGCTCTGCCGCGCGACACGCTCATCTATTGCGGCCATGAGTACACACAGGCGAACATCAGGTTCGCGCTGACCGTCGATCCGGATAACGCGGCGCTTCTCGATCGCAAGCGCGAGGCCGACGCTTTCAGAGCCAAGGGCGAACCAACCTTGCCCGTCACCCTTGCTACAGAGCTTGAGACGAATCCCTTCCTGCGCGTGAAGAGCGAGAAGATTCGCAAAAACCTTGGTCTCGGCGCAGACACGCCGGACGCAAAGGTTTTCGAAGAACTGAGGCGGCGCAAAGACCGCTTTTAGGCGGGCAATCGCTGCTCGACCAACGGATAGATGGTGAGATTGACGCCGCTTCCTTTTCCGTCGAAAATTCGCGTCTTGAAGGGAAGCTGTTGGTTCGAAACGCAATTTTGGGTTGCGATCCAATGCAGTACAATGGGCGACACACACAGCGCCGCCGGTTATAGCCCCTCACCCCAACCCTCTCCCCCTGGGAGAGGGAGTCCGGCGTCCCCTCTCCCAGGGGGAGAGGGACAGGGTGAGGGGAGCAACACGCCGCCCTTGATGTCCGCGTGCGCGACACCGCTCCGTCCATTCGTTAGCTGGGCCGCGATGCTTTGCTCGAGCCAGCCGCCCTCGCGGAAGGGGCGCGCCGGTCGGCAATGGCCGCTTTCCTTCTCTGCTAGGAAACGAGCTTGCGGCAGGCAGGGCGAAGCTTGTGCATATTCTGTTGCAGGCACGAATAGATTTTCCCGCTATCCGGCATAAACTCTTTGCAGAAACGATACACGTCCGGCTTGCAAGCCCGCTGCTGCTCCTTCGTGCCTTGCTGGGCCATCGCATGCGCAGCCGTGAAACAAAACGCCGTTGCGACCGCAATCCGCGCAATATTCCGCATTCTAAAATCCCTCTGATTTGATGGCCCCGCCAGAGCCGGGCTGACGAGGATGTATGGCATTCGGTATGTCAAAAGGCAAGTTGCAGCAATTTCTTGCGGCGTCTCGCAAGTCTTAGCCGTGGGAGAAGACCTTGCGGCATGAAGGGCTGAGCTTGCTCCTGTTCTCCTTCAGGCACGACACAATCTTGTCTGTGACCGGGATGGCGTCCTTGCAAAGGCGATAGACGTCGGGCTTGCAAGCCGACTGCTCATCCTTCGTGCCGGGTTCGGCCATCGCAGACGCAGCCGTGAAGCAAAACGCCGCCGCTAACGCAACTCGTGCCGCATTCCACATCTTAAAAATCCCTCTCATGATTGCTGGACGGCCCGGCGCACGCCAACACGGGGCCTGCGCAGAGCATACCTGATTCGGGCGGGAGTGGGGCGGGGCGTTCGCATGTCAACAGGCAAGCTTTTGCTATTTTCCGGGCGTGTAGCGAAAGCGCCAACCCTCGTCCGGCCGGAGGCAAGTTGGCGCCCCCTTCGCGGCAATGGATGTGCTGACCGTCATTCTCGCCGCAGGCCACTGCAGTGCTCGCTTGGCTGCTGTTCTTGCTCTGCCGCGACCACTTGCCCTGACGTTACCTCGCTTGGCGTGGCTCCCATGCGTTGGCGGTTATTATGGTGATCTTAAGCAAAGCAGCCGAAACTATTGATAGATAAAGGATCGTGAAAGCCGTACGATCATTCGGTAAGGCCGGAGATGGACATGGGCAAGACCCGCAAGTCGGCGGAGCCAGTGGAATCGGTGCTGCGCGATGCGAAGGAAGTGACCGCACTCGAGCAATACAATCACTTGGCCGACCGCCCGAAGCCACGCAAGCCTCCCAAGAATTACAAGTATCTCGACGAACTTGCCCATCTGCAGTTCGAACTCATCAAGCTGCAGGAATTGGTTCGCCTTCAGGGCTTGCGCGTCGTTGTCATTTTCGAGGGCCGCGACGCCGCCGGCAAGGGCGGCGTCATAAAGCGCATCACCCAGAGCTTGAACCCGCGCATCTGCCGCGTCGTGGCGCTCGGCACGCCGACGGAGCGCGAGCGCGGCCAATGGTATTTTCAGCGCTACATCGCGCACTTGCCGGCCCCAGGAGAAATCGTGCTGTTCGACCGCAGCTGGTACAACCGCGCCGGCGTCGAACATGTCATGGGTTTCTGCACGCTCGAAGAGTACCACGAGTTTCTGCGCTCTTGCCCGCTCTTTGAGGAAATGCTGGTTCGCTCCGGCATCCACCTCTTGAAATACTGGTTTTCGGTCGCCGACGAAGAGCAGGAACGGCGTTTCCAGGAGCGAATACGCAATCCTGTCAAGCGCTGGAAGCTGAGCACGATGGATCTGGAGTCGCGCAGGCACTGGGTCGAGTACTCCAAAGCCAAAGATGTGATGTTGGCCCACACCGACCACGAGAAGACGCCATGGTGGGTCGTCAATGCTGACAACAAGAAGAGGGCGAGGCTGAATTGCATCTCGCATCTGCTGAAGCAAATTCCGTATCACGACATGACGCCGGTCGAAATCGAAGTGCCTCCACGGCAGGATGACATCGGATATAAGCGGCCCAAGAAGTCGAACCAGCGCTTTGTGCCCGACGTTTATTGACCCGGCGCCGCACAGTGTGGCGGAGCAGCTCGGCGTCTCGCTCACCGTTTAAAGCAAACTCCGCCAACATATCGTCATCCAGGCCTTGCGAAGCGTGAGCCGGGATCGTTCCAAACTCAGGTCAGCATGTTTTACGATCCCGCCGTTCACCCGCGCGCCTCGCCGCCGTGCCTAACGCACATTAACCCTTTATGGTTAACAAACAGGGAGCACAGATAGGAGCAGCTCCCGTTTCTATCTTAGGTTCCAGAAATCGCAACCTGAGATGGCAGAAAACAGCGTTTTTTGCGAAACGAACCCAATAGAGTTAATCGACCGTATCCATACGCCGCCAGCGCTCGTCGAGCTTGCAGCCCACTGTCTCCCAGCGAATTCGGCGCGTACCTCTGGAATCCCGGCGGGTTGAGTCACACGGACGCGCGCCGACGGATAGCGATTCAGTTATTGTTCGGCGTGTCCACAGCGCGTTAACCTCTTGGCAAGGCGCTTTTTCTTAAGCTGCCGGCTGGGACAAACGGCTTGAGAGCGGAAGAAAGGGGGGATCATCGCGTTTGTGATTTGCTTCCCGCGCGGCTTATGAGATGACATCCGGCAAACGAAGCCGGGGAATGCAGGATGGCTGTAACGCTGACGGTCAACGGTCAAAAGCGCGTTGTTTCCGTTGAAGACGACACGCCGCTTTTGTGGGTTCTTCGCGACGAGCTTGGCTTGACGGGGACGAAATATGGCTGCGGGATCGCGCAATGCGGCGCCTGCACCGTGTATCTCGACGGCGCGCCGGCGAGGGCCTGCGTGACGCCCATCTCCGCCGCCGAGGGCAAAGAGGTCACCACCATCGAGGGGCTTTCGAGCAAGGCGGCGCAAGCCGTGCAGGCGGCGTGGAATGCGCTCGACGTTCCGCAATGCGGCTATTGCCAGTCGGGCCAGATCATGTCGGCGACGGCGTTGCTCGCTGAAAACCAGAAGCCGACCGATCAGGACATCGACGCCGCGATGAGCGGCAATATCTGCCGCTGCGCCACCTATAATCGCATCCGCGCCGCCATCCATGACGCGGCCCGGCGCATGGAGGGCTGATCATGACGCTGATGGAAAAGCCGACCGCGCGGCGTGGATTTCTCAAGGGCGCAGGCGTCGTGGGCGCCGGGCTTCTGATCGGCTTCCGTTTCGACCCGCGCGGGTTCTCGGGGCAGGCGCTTGCCGCCGAGGGGAATGCGGCTGAGTTCGCGCCGAACGCCTTCATCCGCATCGCGCCCGACAACTCAGTCACTATTCTCTGCAAGCACATCGAATTCGGCCAGGGGCCGTTCACCGGCTTCGCCACCATCATCGCCGACGAGCTTGACGCCCGCCGCGACCAGATCAAGGTCGAGCACGCGCCCGCCGATGTCGCCAAATACGCCAACCTGAACTGGGGCGCACAGGGCACCGGCGGCTCGTCCGCAATGGCGAATTCGTGGATGCAGCTTCGCCAGGCAGGGGCCGAGGCGCGCGCCCGGCTTGTGGCGGCGGCGGCGAAGCAATGGAGCTTGCCCGCGAGCGAGATTTCCATCGACAACGGCGTGGTGAAGCACCCGTCCGGCAAGAGCGCGGAGTTCGGCGAACTGGTCGAGACAGCGCAAGCGATCCCTGCGCCGCAGGACTTGAAGCCGAAAGATCCGAGCCAGTGGCGCTATATCGGCAAGGATTTCGCGCGCGTCGACGCCAAGCCGAAAACCAACGGCACGGCCGTGTACACCATCGACGTGAAGCTGCCGGACATGCTCACCTGCGCGGTCGCGCGCGCTACGCGCTTCGGCGCGAAGGTCAAATCTTTCGATCCCGCGCCCGCGCTTGCCGTGAGCGGGGTTGCCGAAGTCTTCGCCATCCCGACAGGCGTCGCGGTTCTGGCCAAGAGCTATTGGCAGGCCCGGAAGGGCGTCGAGGCCTTGAAGGTCGAGTGGGATGAGACCGGCACGGAAGACCGCTCGTCCGCGCAGATCCTCGAAGAGTGCAAGACGCTCGTCAAGAGCCCCGGCGCCATCGCCGCGAATGTGGGCGACGCGGGCGCGACGCTTGCAAATGCGGCGAAGATCATCGAGGCGACCTACACCTTCCCTTATCTCGCGCACGCGCCGATGGAGCCAAACGACTGTGTCATCCGCCGCACGGCGAAGGGCGTCGAGCTGATCTATGGCTGCCAGTCACAAACGCTGGACCAGGCCATGGCCGCCGCCGTGCTGGGGCTCAAGCCGGAGCAGGTCGAGATCAAAACCATGCTCGCGGGCGGCAGCTTCGGACGGCGCGCAACGCCGACGGCCGAGATGGCGACCGAGGCGGCCCATGTCCTGAAGGCGGCCAAGCATCAGGGGCCGATCAAGGTGATCTGGAGCCGCGAGGACGACATTCACGGCGGCCGCTATCGCCCCGTTTTCGCGCATCGCGTGCGGGCAGGCATCGACGGCGCGGGCGCGGTCGTGGCCTGGGAGCACGTGATCGCAGGACAATCCTTCATTATCGGCTCCGCGTTCGAGAAGTCGCTTGTGAAGAACGGCATCGACGTCACGATGGTAGAAGGCGTGAGCAATCTCGCCTATGCCCTCCCGAACCTGAAGGTTTCGGTCCACAACGTGAAGGTTGGCGTGCCCACGCTCTGGTGGCGGTCGGTCGGCCATACGCACACGGCGTTTGCGGTTGAGACCTTCATCGATGAGCTTGCCGCCGCCGTCGGGCAGGACGAGGTCGCGTTCCGCCGCAAAATGCTGGCCGGGAAGCCGCGCCATCTTGGCGTTTTGAACCTCGCCGCCGAAAAGGCTGGCTGGGGAGCGCCCTCGCCGAAAGGCAAGGCGCGCGGCGTCGCGGTTCACGAGTTGTTCGGCACCGTCGTCGCCCACGTCGTGGAGGTTTCCATCGGCTCCGAGGGGTTGCCCAAGGTGGAGCGCGTTTTTACAGCGGTGGATTGCGGCCAGCCCATCAATCCGGACATCATCCGCGCGCAAATGGACGGGGGCCTCGGCTTCGGTCTATCGGCCGCGCTTTTCAACGCGATCGACCTGGAAGACGGCCGCGTCGTCCAGTCGAACTTCCACGACTACCGGCAGCTTCGCATTAATGAAATGCCGAAAGTCGAGGTCCACATCATCCCGTCGGCCGAGAAGCCGAGCGGAGTCGGCGAGCCGGGCGTACCGCCCATCGCTCCCGCCGTCGCCAACGCCTGGGCCAAGCTCACTGGCGACCGCGTCCGCGATCTGCCCTTTGCACGCGCTGTCGGCAAGGCCTGAAACGCGGCCTTGTTTACTCCAGATTGTTGAAATAGGCGGCCAACGCTTCTGCTTGCGCTGCGGTCAAGCTGTGCGCAATAGGCTGCATGATTGCCGATGTGTCGTGTTTTGCTGGATTCTGGCCTCGTTCTTTGTCCCAGTTGGCCAACTTATTCCTGATGTAGTCCTGGAGCTGACCTGCCAAACGAGGAAATGGCCCTGCGCCTTTGGCTTCTGGGCCGTGACAGAAAGCGCAAGGAGGAACAGCGGCATCGGGAACTCCCCCTTCGTAGATTTTTTTTCCAGCGTTTTCGAGATCCCTTGGAGCGCCACCAACAGGTTTGGGGGCAAGGCTGCTGAAATGCTCGGCAAGAGCCCTTTGCATAGCCGGACTGAGAAACTGGGCCACAGCCCCCATGATCGGATGCACGCGCCGATGCTCGATAAAGGCGCGCAACTGGTTCACGAAATATTCGATTTGTTGCCCTGCGAGCCGTGGTACTGGCGGGACGCCAGGATAACCTTGTCCCGACGGCTGGTGGCAAACCTGGCACTCTTCGATCTTGGCCTGAAGGTCGCGCGCCGACGGAGGCAGCGCTTGCTCCAGCCTAATGAGAACAACGCCGTCAGCCAGCAACTTCCGGGTGGAGGCCTTATTGGGGGACGCAAAAGCCAATCCGTAAATCAGCCCGCATGCCATTGCCCCCCACCACGCCGAAATCTTCGGAAGGCGCATGATATTTGCAATCCCTCGCTTTTCAGGGGCGCAAACGGCGCCGCCCTCTGATGCCTCCCCGCGACGAAGTCGGCGCTTCGATTCTGAGCAGTTTATTCATCCGGTGAGGACGCGGCAATCTTTCTACACGCCTCAACGGCGACCAATCGCGATGCGCCATCGTCACTGCTGTCGCTTCTGAAAGAGCTGGCGCCAGGGGATTTGGGGATTGCTCGGGGGGAAAAAAATTTAACCCACCGGACAGGCGGGTGATGGAAGGGGAAGGATCAATGGAGGGCGGCAAAGCCGCCATCTCCAACGGAAAGAAACTACCTACCGCAGAGCGCCTTTGCTGCCAGCGTGCGCGCTAATCGGCTGCTGATAGCCGCCTTCACAAATAATCCGATAGGTGATGTCCCAACTCTTCGCGAGCGGGTCGCCCGCTGCCGGTTGGAACTCCCGGATGTATTTTGTATCTGGCTCTGAGTGAATGAAACGCACCACTTTGCCCGACTGATTCAACTCGCCACAGGTAAAGGAAACCTGGTCGAACCGAACCTGGTGGCTGGAGACGATATTGTCAGCGGCCATCGCTGGAAGCGTGGTGAGGGCTAATATTGCGAGAGAATGCTTAAACATCTGTGCCTCCTGGTCGTCTTTCCGGCTCGCGGCCCTTCGGGTGCTTGCATTAAATCAAAGCGAACGTTGACTTAAATCAATATTAATCGGGAGCACGCTTTAGACGAATCACTTCCTTGTGAAGAAGGGAAGACGCCAGCAAATGCGCTTCGCGGGGAGTTTGTCGGGCTGACGAGACCTCTTAAGATGTGCCGGCGCCAACTCGGAGACGGAACCCTAAAACGATGCCGCCTATGCGCTCACGGTAAGCCCGCCCACCGCGACAAGCTCACATATGAGGTTTAAACTATTAAAATCGCTCGATCTTATTCTGATCGTGTCGAAGAATGGAGGCAAAGGTTCATGCTTTATCAAAGGCTGCTTTGGGGGTGGCGGCTTCAGCCAAAATAAAGCAGGCATTAAGCAGCGCTTAACGTCCCACCCCTTTGGCGAAAATGATTTTTTTGTGATAAGGGCGGTTGGATCCGGACAGTGTATAAAGATAAAGCGATTTACTCTTTCGCATTAAGAAAATTGCGCAGTGCAGCAAGCTTTGAGGTGAACAAGGTATGCCCAAACGTCCGCTAGGCGCCCGCTCTCTGATCCTTGGCGCCGTCGGAGGCCTCATTGCTCTATCTTCGCCCTCGCAGTGGAACGCCGAAGCGGCAGGGGCAAAAATTTACAAACATTTAGAGCTTTTCAACGATGCGCTCGAAAAGGTGCGCCTTAACTATGTCACGCAGCCTGACAAATCAAAATTCGTTGATGACGCGATAAGAGGTGTGGCTGCCGAGCTTGATTCGAAGTGGCGTTGCGACGTCGTGGAAAAAATGCGGAACACGCGCAGGACTTTTCTTTATGATGGTCCGTCCTCAGTGCGGCAGGCGAACGTGGCAGGCGCTGGCGGCCCCGGTTATTTTGAGCGTTTCGCGACTGTGCTGAAGGCGATACGCGGAAGCTGCGCTGTTAGGCCCGATAAATCGACGCTCGTCGAAAATGCTATCAAGGGCGCAGTCATGAGGCTGGACCCGCATTCCGCTTACCTCTCGCCAAAAGAAGTTCAGGACGAAGAAGAGGAGGTGCGCGGGGGTTTTGGCGGTCTTGGCGTGAACGTAAAAATGGAGAGCGGCGGCGCGAGGGTCATCGAGGCGCTCGACAACATGCCCGCTGAGCAGGCTGGCGTGCGGGCGGGCGATACCATAACCGCCATCGACGGAAAGGCCCTCAATGGCCTCAGCATGAGCGTCGCAGGAGACAAGATGCGCGGACCCGTCGGCTCCACGGTGACGCTGACGCTCGCTAGAAGCGGCGCCGCCCATCCGATCGCTGTCAAGGTCGTCCGCGAAACCATCCGGTTTAATCCCGTGCAATTCAGTATCGAAGGGGACGTCGGCTGGATCAAGGTCAAGTCATTCGAAAACAGGAATGTGGCGGATCATCTTCGGTGGGCTGTGGAGGACATAAAAAAGCTTCTCGGCTCGAAAGTCTCCGGTTACGTTCTTGATCTCAGGAATAATCCAGGAGGCCTTCTCGATCAGGCTATCGCCGTTGCAGACGCTTTTCTCGACGACGGCGCCATTGTCGTTATGAAAGGCCGCAACGTCTCCGATATCCATCAGGTTCATGCTAAGCGGGGAGACATCACTGATGGAAAGCCGCTTGTCGTCTTGATCAACGGCGGCTCGGCTTCTGCTTCGGAAATCGTGGCGGGCGCGTTGCAGGACAATAACAGGGCGACGCTCCTCGGCACTCGGTCCTATGGAAAAGGCTCGGTTCAAACGTTGCTCCCCCTCGTCAACAAGGGGGCGATTCGCCTGACGACAGCTCGGTATTTTACTCCCTCCGGTCGTTCCATTCAGGCGGTGGGCATAGAGCCGGATTACGATCTCAAGCCCGAGATTCCGCAAAACTTGAAATTAGAGTTTGCAGCACTGTCGCTTGAATCGGAGGCGCAGCTCGACGGCCATCTGCGAAACGATAGCGCGCCCGAAGTGACTGGCAGCAGCACTTATGTGCCGAAACAAAAAGAGATGGACGACCAACTCAACGCGGCCATAGCGCTCATTCATGCACAGCTTCCGGACACGGATAGGAATGCTGGTTTGTAAGAGAAACCGACGCCGCTGAGTTCACGCATTGATCGTAAACTCAGCCGCAGGCGTCGAGCACCGCCGTCAGTTGTGACCGCAGAGCGCCATGGCGTGGCGCGAACGAACCGTCGAATGCCGCAGACCCTATGGTGAACGCGTCCGCACCTGCGGCGGCGAGAGTGCGGATTTGCTCCGGAGTATTGACGCTGCCTGCCACGAGCAGCATGCGGTCGCTTCCGCGTCGCGCCGCCCGCACGAGATCCACCGGGTCGGCGTGGGTCGCCCGGTAAGCGAGCAGGTCGACGCCGGCGCAGCCCATGGCGTGGAATCGGCGGCAATCGTCCTCAACCTCTTCGGGCGAGCCTGCGAGTTTGGTTGGATGGTCGAACGGCTTGCCGGCAAACGGCAGATACTTAACTGCGCTGCCGGCGAGAATTCCAAGCACATCTTCCACCTCGGTTCCGCCGAGCAGCCGGTCGACGCCGATGTCGCGCGCGACCTGCGCCGAGTGCAGACAGCCCTCGCGCGACGTGCTCACCACCTCCATGTAGCTGGTCGCGCCCATCGCCCTGATCCGGCGGGCGAGTTCGGCCAGAACGTCGGGGCTCACGCCAATGTCCTTGAAACCGATGTGGGCCAGTCCCAGCGGCCGGATGTCATCGAGCACATCGAGACAATCGGCGACCGTCTGGTCTGACCGGGTCAACATGAAGACAAAATCCATGATCTTTCGATTTCCCGGTCGTTAGACGACGGATAGTAACACATCGAGGAACGTTACTTAAACTTGGGCTGCGTTCCAGCACGCGATAATGCGGGCGGCATGAGGACCGCTCTTATCGCCACGCGGAGCGGTAATGGGCTGCGGACACGCGGAAGCGCACTCCGCGGCGAGGGTCAGACGGGGACACTGGCGTTCGACTGAGCGCAGCGAAGCTGCAGAATGCGCCTGAAGCCGTCGGCGCTCGCGACCTGATTTTTCTATACCAAGGCCATTGCGCAGCACGAACGTTCCGTTACGCGCTAGGAAAGAATAAACTCGTTCTTGGTAACGACACAAAACCCAAATTGAGAACTTATTTTTCTTCCTTGCCGTATTTTGCCTTGAGAAAATTCTAAATGCCGCCAAAATCCGGGTGCGAGCGAAATTGGTTTTCCGGCTCGTATGTTTGCGGGCGCGCCCGGACATTTCGGAACATGACGGAGCGTAGCGAGGTATCGATGGTTTCCCCTCTTCAGCAGAAAATCAGGGTCTCTGGCCCGGTCGTCATCACTGCGAACCGGCTCTCCGACGGCGCCGTCGTCCATCGCACGGCGGCAGGCGGATGGAGGGAAGAGCTTGAGAGCGCGGAGATCTTGTGGTCGGCCGAGGACGCGCGCCGGGCGCTGAAGGCGGCGCAGGGCGATATGCTGCAGGCGGTCGGACCTTATGTGGCCCCGATCGATGCAAGCGAAGCCTCCGCGCAACCCGGAAACATGCGCGAGTTCATTCGCAAGAGCGGCCCGACATTCCTCCTTCCCTCCGACGCGCGCCGGGCTTACCTTCGCGGTGAGGCAGAGAAAGCCGCTGCCTAGATTTGCTTGGGGAGCGCGCTGCGATGTATGTCTACAACGAATTCGACCGCACGTTCGTCAAAGAGCGGGCCGCGCAGTTTCGCGATCAGATCGCGCGACGGCTTTCGGGCGAGCTGACCGAGGACGAGTTCAAGCCGCTGCGCCTCATGAACGGCGTGTATCTGCAACTGCACGCCTATATGCTCAGGATCGCGATCCCCTATGGGACGCTGTCTTCGAAGCAGCTTCGAAAGCTCGCCCATGTGGCGCGCGTCTATGATCGCGGTTACGGCCATTTCACGACGCGGCAGAACCTGCAATTGAACTGGATCAAGCTCTCCGACATGCCGCAGGTGGTGGAGGAGCTTGCCGAGGCTGGCGTCCACGCCATCCAGACATCCGGCAATTGCATCCGCAACACCACGACGGACCAATGGGGGGGCGTCGCGCCGGAAGAAATCGAAGACCCGCGTTTCTGGGCCGAGATCGTGCGCCAGTGGTCGACGCTGCACCCGGAATTCTCTTTCCTCCCGCGCAAATTCAAGATCGCGATCACCGGAGCGCCGCAGGACCGCGCCGCCATCAAGATCCACGACGTCGGCTTGCGCATGACCAGGAACGCAGGCGGCGAAACCGGCTTCGAAGTGTCCGCCGGCGGGGGGCTCGGCCGCACGCCCTTCATCGCGAAGGTCATCCGCAACTACCTGCCGAAACAAGACCTTCTAAGCTACCTGGAAGCCATCTTGCGCGTCTACAATTCGCATGGCCGCCGCGATAACATCTACAAAGCCCGCATCAAGATCCTGGTGCACGACCTTGGCGCACAGCGCTTCGCTGCGGAGGTTGAAGAGGAGTGGGCGCGCATCAAGGACGGCTATTTGAAGCTCGACCCGGCTTTTGTCGGCGATATCCGTTCGCGCTTCATCTATCCCCGATATGAAGACCTCGATGATGGCCCCAGCGCCCTCCGGCGTGCGCTTGCGACGGACGCCAATTTCGCGCGGTGGCATCAGAACTCGGTTTCACGGCATAAAATGCCCGGCTACGCCATTGTGACGCTCTCGCTGAAGCCGCCCGGCAAGCCGCCCGGCGACGTCACGTCAGGACAGATGGAAGCCATCGCCGACCTCGCCGACCAGTATAGCCACGGCGAGATTCGCGTTGGCCATGAGCAGAACCTAGCCCTGCCGCATGTTCGCCAGGAGGATTTGCCGGCGCTATGGCGCAAGCTCGACGCACTCGACGTCGCGACGCCCAACGTCAACCTCGTGACGGACATCATCTCCTGCCCCGGCCTCGACTATTGCAGCCTCGCCAACGCCCGCGCGATCCCCGTGGCCATGGAGATCGCGCGCCGCTTCCAAGAGATGGACAAGACGCGCGCAGTGGGGCGGCTGCACATCAACATCTCGGGCTGCATCAACGCCTGCGGCCATCATCACGTTGGCCATATCGGCATCCTTGGCGTCGAGAAGAACGACAAGGAGTTCTATCAGATCACGCTCGGCGGAAAAGCCGACGAAGACGCGAGGCTTGGACAGCTTTTAGGCCCCGCCATCCCTTACGAGGAGGTCGCCGACACGGTCGAGCGCGTCGTCAACTGCTACCTGGAGCTCAGGCTTGAAGGCGAGCTTTTCATAGACGCCGTAAAACGCCTCGGCGTCGCGCCCTTCAAGGAGGCCCTCCATGCGGTACATTAAGAATGGCGCCGTCGCCGCCGACCCCTTTGTTTACATCGAGGGCGATGAAACCGTGCCCCCGGATGTGGCCGCGATCGTCTCGGCGGATTGGCTTTTATCCGCGCCCGGGCATCTGATCGATGGCAGGAGCGCGCCCTTGGGCGTGAACTGGCCCAACGACAAAGCCGAAAGCGAGCTTGCGCCATACCTCTCCTCTCTCGCGCTCATTGCGCTTGAGTTTCCGGTCTTCCGCGATGGCCGCGCCTTCACTCAGGCCCGGCTTCTTCGCGAGCGGCATAATTTCAAAGGTGAGATCAGGGCGACCGGCGACGTGCTCCGCGACCAGTTCCTGTTCATGGTGCGCGCCGGGTTCGACGCCTTTGAGGTGAAGAAGGCCGCCGACGCGGACGCTTTTGCAAAAGCCGTGCATGAGTTCACCCTGCGTTACCAGCCCGCAGCGGATGGGCCGTCGCAGGCCTTTCGCTCCAGGCTGAACTTGGTCCTCAACCCCGGGGCGGGAAGCGGCGCCTGATCACGGCGTTCCTACCGCCTTCGCCGTGAAGCGTAGGCGAGGCGGGACTTGGCATTTTGTTGACAGATTTGGAGATTTTTATGCTGAGGCGAGCCCGTCTGATAATGTTCTCGGCCGCACTTTTTGCTGCGCCCGCCGTCGCCGCCGACCTCTCTCTTCTGAATGTGTCCTACGATCCGACGCGCGAACTCTACGCCGATTTCAACAAAGCGTTCTCCTTGAAATGGAGCACCGAGAAGGGTGAAAAGCTCACGATCAAGGCGAGCCATGGCGGCTCCGGGAAACAGGCGCGAGCCGTTATCGATGGGCTCGAAGCGGATGTGGTGACGTTGGCGCTCGCCTATGACATCGACGCCATCGCGGACAGGGGCCTGATCGCAAAGGATTGGCAGCAGAAATTTCCTGACAACGCCTCGCCCTATGCTTCGACGATCGTTTTTCTCGTCCGCAAGGGCAATCCGAAAGGCATCAAAGACTGGGCCGATCTCGTCAAGCCGGGTGTTCAGATCATTACCCCCAACCCGAAAACGTCCGGCGGGGCGCGCTGGAACTATCTTGCGGCTTGGGGGTATGCTCTGAAACAATATGGCTCCGAGGACAAGGCCAAAGAGTTCGTGGGAAAGCTTTACAAGCAGGTTCCTGTGCTTGACACGGGCGCGCGCGGCGCAACCGTCACCTTCGTCGAGCGCGGCCAGGGCGACGTGCTGCTCGCCTGGGAGAACGAGGCCTATCTTTCCGTGAAAGAGTTCGGCTCTGACAAGTTCGAGATCGTGACGCCGTCCATATCCATCCTCGCCGAGCCGCCCGTCGCGGTCGTGGACAAAGTCGTCGACAAACATGGAACGAGAGCGGTGGCCGAGGCTTACCTGAACTTCCTTTATAGTAAGGAAGGTCAGGAGATTGCGGCGGCGAATTTTTATCGTCCGCGGACCAAGGAGGTCGCGGATAAGCATGCTGACCAGTTTCCGAAGCTGACGCTGTTCACCATCGACGAGGTTTTCGGCGGCTGGCGAAATGCACAGAAAACGCACTTCGGAGACGGCGGAATATTTGACAAAATTTATGGAAATTGATTAGTATTGAGGGAGACGGTTTGCGTATGCAAAAGCTGGGGCGGCCCCGGCAGGCAGCATCAGGAGCATCCAATGGCTCATGGCAGCGCCTTTCCCCGTTTTACGGAGCCGACGGTGATACCGGGCTTCGGACTTACCTTCGGCCTCACGCTGACTTGGCTTGCGGCGATCGTGCTCATTCCGATCTCCGCCCTCATTCTCAAAGCTTCTTCGATCAGCGCTCACGATTTCCTCACCATCCTGTTTGCGCCGCGCACGCTGAATGCGCTGAAGTTGAGCTTCGGCCTCTCATTTCTGGCCGCAATCATCAACGTCTTCTTCGGGCTGATCGTGGCCTGGGCGCTGACGCGGTATGAATTTCCCGGCCGGCGGCTCGCGGACGCGATCGTTGATATTCCCTTCGCATTGCCGACAGCGGTCGCCGGCATCGCGCTCGCGAGCCTCTATTCGCCCCAGGGCTGGGTGGGCAGTCTCCTCGCTCCACTTGGCATAAAGGTCGCTTTCACCCCGCTTGGGATCTTGATCGCCCTCATTTTCGTCGGGCTGCCCTTTATAGTCAGGACCGTGCAGCCGGTGCTCGCCGATCTCGATCCCGAATTGGAGCTGGCAGCCGCAAGTCTCGGCGCATCGCGATGGCAAACGCTGACAAGGGTGGTTTTGCCAAGTCTGTTGCCCGCCATCCTGACGGGGTTTGCGCTTGCTTTCGCCCGCGCGGTCGGGGAATACGGCTCGGTGATCTTCATCGCCGGGAACATCCCGAACGTTTCCGAAATCGCGCCTCTGCTGATCATCATCCGCCTGGAAGAGTTCCGCTTTACCGACGCCACGGCTATCGCGACCATCCTGCTCGTCGCCGCCTTCGTCATGTTGCTCGTCATCAACAGGCTGCAACGCTGGACCGAGACGAGAGGTTAGCAGAGATGACGCTCATCGAAGCCATAGACGGTAAGGATGGCCTTGAGGAACTCGGCCCGGGCGAGATTTTTAGCCCACAGCAAATCAAATCGCGCGCTGTGCGGGTTTGTACGGAGCCGTTTCTGGTCCGGCTAATTATTGTGATTGCGGCGCTCGGCTTTCTCAGCCTGTTCATCGGTCTGCCGCTGATAGCGGTTTTCGTGCAGGCCTTTTCGAAAGGCTTCTCGACCTATATCAACGCCCTGACCGACCCGGACGCGCTCTCCGCCGTCCGGCTCACGCTCATCGTGGCGTTCGCATCGGTTGCACTCAACCTCTTTTTCGGCGTCGCCGCGGCGTGGACGATCACCAAATATCGTTTTCCCGGCAAGACGCTTCTCGTGACGCTGATCGACCTGCCTTTCTCGGTGTCGCCGGTCGTCGCGGGTCTTCTCTTCGTCCTGCTTTTCGGCCTGCAAGGACTGCTCGGGCCTTGGCTCGCCGAGCATGACGTCAAGATTCTGTTCGCGCTGCCCGCCATCATCCTCGCAACCATGTTCGTGACATTCCCGTTCGTGGCGCGCGAGTTGATCCCGCTCATGCAGGAACAAGGCACGGCCGAGGAAGAGGCCGCGGTGTCGCTCGGCGCCTCGGGCTGGGCCACGTTCATCAGGGTGACGCTGCCCAACATCAAATGGGCGCTGCTTTATGGCGTTCTCCTCTGCAACGCGCGCGCCATGGGCGAGTTCGGCGCGGTGTCCGTTGTGTCCGGCCACATTCGCGGCGAGACCAACACCATGCCTCTCCATATCGAGATTTTGTACAACGAGTATCAGTTCGCAGCAGCCTTCGCGGTCGCTTCGCTGCTCGCGATGCTGGCTCTCGTGACGCTCGTCTTGAAGACCGCGTTGGAACGGAAACTGGAGCGCAGAAGCCAATGAATATCGAAATTACGGATGTTTCCAAGCGCTTTGGCAGTTTCGTCGCGCTGCGTGATGTCAACCTCAAGATCGAAAGCGGCGAGTTGCTGGCGCTTCTCGGTCCGTCGGGATCGGGAAAGACCTCGCTTCTCAGGATCATCGCGGGTCTTGACAGCCCAGATGCGGGCGATGTGCGCTTCGACGGCGTCAGCGCGGCTCATCTCAACGTGAAAAAGCGCCATGTCGGCTTTGTTTTCCAGCACTACGCCCTTTTCCGCCACATGACCGTGTTCGAGAATGTGGCTTTCGGCCTGCGCGTGCGTCCGCGCAAGGAGCGCAAGCCGCAGGACGAGATCAAGAAGTCTGTGAATCGGCTACTTGAACTCGTGCAGATCAATGGCCTTGCCGATCGCTATCCCGACCAGCTCTCCGGCGGACAGCGCCAGCGCGTCGCGCTCGCCCGCGCGCTTGCGATCGAGCCGAACGTGCTGCTCCTCGACGAGCCCTTCGGCGCGCTCGACGCCAAAGTGCGCAAGTCTTTGCGCCGATGGCTGAAGGCGTTGCACGATGAGCTGCATGTGACGTCCATTCTCGTCACGCACGATCAGGATGAGGCCATGGAGGTGGCCAATCGCGTCGTCGTCATGGGCGACGGCCGCATCGAGCAGGTTGGAACGCCGGCCGAGATTTATGACGAGCCGGCGAACTCTTTCGTTTTCGACTTCATCGGCGAATCCGTGAGGGTGCCCGTGACCGTCGACAAAGGCGCGGTGTGGGTCGGGTCGCGCCAGCTTCCGGCAAACGGCAGCCTGCTGAAGCCGGGGCCCGCGCATCTTTTCGTCCGGCCTCACGATCTTGCTTTTGGCGAAGCCGCCACGGCGCCGCTACTAGGCGCGGTGCAATCGGTGAGGCGGATCGGCGCGACAAGCTTCGCCGATGTGCGCGTCCATGTCGGCGGCGACAGCGATTTCGTGGAAGCCACGATCCCGGCGGACAATACTCTTACGCCCGGCGACCGCGTCGGGCTTACGCCTCGCCGTTTCCGCATCTTCGACCAGTTGGCGGCGCAGGCGCTCTCCGCCGCCTAGGAACAGGCGCAAAAACAAGAGGATCGGTTTGCCCTTATCGGCGTTGTGGCTGAGGCGCGTTGGATCCGCGATGGCGGGTTTGCGCGGCCTCCGAGCGGGCAAGCGATGCGACAGCGGTCAGCGCCCTGCCAGGGTTAGAAAAGGGCTGAGATTGGTTTTGTTTGGTAAAACAGGGGGTCTCGCCTTCAGCAGGCGGGATTCTATGGGACTATGGCGATTGGCGGGCGGTTAGCCTCGGCGTTCGCATGCCTGGCCTGGAGGCGCCGAAAGCCTCTTCGCCCGAAGAGTGTCGTTCGGATAAGGTATTGAAGTAAAAAGGAAGAAAGATAAGAAAAGCGGCGCGCACGCCCGGTTAACAGGCCCCGGCGGTCCATGGTTAATAAAGGCCTTCAAGGGTCAGCGCGGATGGGGAGTGAAGCTTCATTTTTTGGTAGCGCCGCCACGGTCCATCCTGGACGGACCTATACAGAAAACCCGCGAACCGAAAAATCGTATCGGTTATTTATGTTCTAAGGAGCGCTCTCACGGCGCCGCGGACGAATTCGCCCCTGTCGCCGAAGCGACCTGCGTCCGAAATGCGTCGGCAAGGCGCGGGATGAGAACGGAGCGGCGTTCGGCGGCCACGACGTTGGCAAACTCGGCTTCCCCGTTACGCAGCCACGCATCGGGCGACGATGCGGCTGATGCAATTTCATCACAGCGCTAACTCTAACGCTTTCGCTTCGCTGTTTTGCAGGCGTGTGCGGCGTGAAGTCGATTGTCGCGCGCCGCGAACGCAGCAACGGTGGTCGCTGCTTTACTTCGATCCTAAGTAGTTTTTGTTCCCCTAGTAAGAGTGCATACGGTTGATCTTTCAGCCGACAGTTGAAACGCGCAAGACAACAGGGGCGCACATGGCCGGGAAGACCAGAAGCGCGCGAGGGACTTCAACAAGGAGCATTATAGGAATAGCTTCTGCCCTAAGTCTCCTCGTTGCATTTAACCAGAACGCAAACGCATATGATGAGCCGAACCTCAATCTAGGGTTCACAAGCTTTCTCGATGGCGGTCTGCCCGCCGGGCCAGGGTTTTACGCAGTCGAGTATCTGCAGTTCTACACAGCCGACAAGCTGACGAACCAGAACGGCAATAGCCGGGGCTTGCCCAAGTCAAATATCGATGCGCTCATCTCGCTCTCGCAGTTCATCTACGTGTCCAATCTGAAAGTGGGGTCGGGAAGCCTTGGGCTGGACGTGATCGTTCCATGGGTGGCGTCGGCAAACGTCGACGACGGCCTTGGGAATACGGTTCTCAGGGGCAGGACCGGCATCGGCGATCTCTTGATCGGCCCCCTCATTCAATTCGATCCCATCATGGGCGCGAACGGCCCCCTCTTTGTGCAACGGGTCGAGTTTCAAGTTCTGGCGCCGACGGGTCTTTATGACAGAACGGCGGCTGTGCAGCCGGGCGCGAATTTCTGGTCCTTCGATCCCTACTGGGCCGGCACCGTATTCTTCACACCCGAGTGGACGGCCTCCGCCCGCGTTCACTATCTCTGGAACGGCAAGAACGATGAGCCGAACGCGCGGTTCGGCCCGACCGCCGTCTCAAGCCAGGCCGGCGAGGCTTTCCACGTGAACTTCGCCTCGGAATACGCGGTGACCAAGGAGCTTCGGATCGGCCTTAACGGCTATTATCTGCAACAGACGACCGATACGCTGGTCAACGACATCGCTGTCCCCGGCAGCAAGGAAAGGGTGGTCGCCATCGGCCCGGGCTTCACCTATAGCTGGGGACCGGACTATAACCTCTTCTTCAACGCCTACGAGGAATTTGGCGCCGAGAACCGCCCCGAGGGCCAGCGCTTCACCTTGCGCTACGTCCAGCACTTTTGATGATGCGAAGTTGTGTGAGCAAGTTCTGCAGAATGGATGGATCGCGGGCGGAGATTTTTCCGTAGGTGACACGTTTTTCGCCGCAGCGAAGCGAAGGCTGAAGTTGGCTTCAGCTTTCAAGCAATGCTTGTGCGTTCCATCCTTGCAAAGCTGCCAGGCCACGGCCAAAAAGCTATGCGCGCCATCACTGGTAAACCTTGCGGCGCCTTCCGCCTGACTGCTAAAGTCGGCGCCTGTGTGACTAGTGGCCCGAGTCATTCAAACCGAGGATAGAGGCGCTTGAGCTTGATGCGGGCGTCGGCGGTTGTGAAGCGCCAATTGGCCTTGGTCTGATGTTTGTTGCGATCGGCTTGCCATGCGGCGACTTCCCGGCTCAGCGTTTCTTTGTCCGGGATGCGGCGATCCAGGCATTGCGAGGAAAGAACGCCCAACTCGGACTCCGCCATGTTGAGCCAACTGCCATGCTTTGGCGTGTAATGCCATTCGAAGCGCTCAACGAGCCGCTTGGCCTCGGCGGGCGGAAAGGCTTCGTAAAGGGAGGCTTTGACGTGCGTGTTGAGATTGTCCTGCACCAGAGCGATTTTCTTGGCGTGCGGGAAGAGAACGTCCGCTAAGTATTTAAGGATCTTGGCGTAGTCGATGGCGGTTCGATGATCGGTGACCTCGACATGCTGAAAGCCCTCCAGCGGCGCGAACAGCATGAACAGGTTGGCGGTCCCGTTGCGCTCGTACTCGTAATCGACCCGCTCCGGCTGCCCCGGCTTCATCGGAACCGGGGTTCGCGTCTCAGAAACAAGTTGCTTGGAGGTCTCATCCAGGCAAACCAGCGGCATGTCCGGATCGTGCGGCCGCGTATAGACGTCCAGCGCCTCCTCCATCGCCGCTACGAAAGCGCCGCTCGCCGCCGGCGGAATGACCCACTGCTCTTTGCGGTGGGGCTTAAGTATGTTTTTTTTAGAACGCGCCCGATCGTGTTGTCGCTGGCGCGCTCGACAATGCCCAACTCCACCACCTTGTCCTCCAGGAGCCGCAGCGTCCAGCGGGCGCGGCCTTCGGGGGGCGTCGAGCAGGCCAGGGCCACCAGCCGGGCCTCCTTCTCGCCGTCGAAAATGGGCGTGATCGCCGGCGCCGCGCGCTCCTTGCGGCTCAACACAGCCTCAAGGCCCTCCTCCACCAGTTGCTGGCGAACGCGCGTCACCATCGACTTGTTCGTATCCAAGGCCTCGATGATCTGGCCATCGCTCCAGCCTTCGCCCTGCGCGCCAACATCGGCCTTGAGCAGAATCCGAGCCTTCAAAAGCCGCTTGGCCGGGCTTTTTCCCTTGTTGATCAGGGCTTGCAGATGATCGCGTTCTGCTTCGCTCAGTCTGACGACGTACTTCTTTACCCCGATGTCCTTGGCGGCCATGGCCCGGTCCCCATCCAGCTGATCCAGCCGCCACGTCCCAGCGGCCGGACATGCCGAATCCGACTCGCCCGCTTTTGGGAATCCCCCTTTCCCCAACATGAATCAATTTGCCGCGCCTAGCTCAAATTGAGTGACGCGACCCACTAGAACAGCTCCAGAAATCCGGCATCTGTGCTTGCGACGTGGGCAATCTTACTATCTTCGGAAGCCAACTGGCGTCGCATCTTTATCGGGGCAAGAGTGGCTTCTATATCCTCTTTATAAAAACTGTCTGTCTCTACGCAGTTTTTCAGACTTACCGCGTGATCGACAATTTGATGGAGGACCCCAATTACGCCGTTTAATCTTTGGCGCGCTACATCTTGGAACTGAATCGAACCGCTGAGTTCAATTACAAGCTGCGCAATGCTTTCGCTTTCTTGCAGCATCTTGGCAAGGGTTCCGCGCTGCTGGTCAACCAAGACCCTCATGTTCTGTTCAAGTTGGCCGATTGTGGACTCAATGGCGTTCAGATCATGACGTTCACGGCTTTGGCGAGCCTCAAGGGAGACTACGCTTTCGGCAATCGTTTCATTCAACCTCTGCAGACCATCGCTGATGTCTTTCGCCGCCTGATCTGTCTGATGCGATAGCGACTTAACCTCGGAGGCGACGACAGCAAAGCCTCGGCCCGCCTCTCCGGCCCGCGCCGCTTCAATGCTGGCGTTAAGCGCGAGCATATTGGTTTGCCGCGCCAGTTTGCGAATACTATGGACAATAACGTCAAGTCCGTGCGCGAAATCGGAAATGCAAGAAAGCTGGTTGCTGCTCTTTTCCATCGCAGCGACCCTGATCGACAGGAAATCCGTGAGGTACATATTGCTAGCGTGAAGGCGAAGTTCTGTTTGCTCAATAATCGGAAGAATTTCGTCGTGTGAACTTACTCTAAGGAACGTGATCAGGCCGGTTATCGTGTCGTCAACTTTCTTCAACTGGGTCATGATGTCGATCGCGACTTCTTCGGTGTTCGTCACGACGGCTTGGACATGATCGCACAGGGTATGAATAATGGGATTGCAGCCCGATATCTCCTCGCCGAGCCGCGTCAGGACGGCGGATGGCAGAGGCGCGTCCTTTCGCCCCTCCACTTTCGGCGGAGCCGTTTGCTCGCGGCTGCGCACAGGCGGTGCGATATAGTCATCGATAGTTCGGCTCATGCGACGCCATGCCGTAAGAAGCAAGGCGGCAATGAAAAAGGCCGCCGCCATGCGAAGGCCTGCTGCGCTGAGGTTGTCTCCAAGCCCTAAAGCATAGTCGCTGAGCACGGTCAAGACCGCCGCGGCGGACGCAAACGCTGCGATGGCAGTGATCTCGCGCCGCAGCCGCATCGGTCACGCCCCGGGAACGAGTTGCTTGACGATCTGCAACATGGCTTGAGGTTTAACCGGCTTCACCATCCAACCCGTGGCGCCCGCTGACTTGGCTTCGTCGCGCTTTTGCTGCTGGGATTCCGTTGTCAGCATCACGATGGGCATAAATGCGAAGCCGGGAAGCTGGCGAACTTCGCGGATCAACTGTATGCCGTTCATAGCTGCCATGTTCAGGTCGGTGATGATCATGTCTGGCTTGCCACTGCCCTTTTTAAGAATGACGAGAGCTTCCTCCGCATTGTTGGCTTTAGAGACGCCGAGGCCTGCTTTTGACAACATCCCCTCCATGCTCATCAGCATGGTCGGCGAATCGTCCACGATCATGATTGTCTTGGCCATACTCACACCTCCAAACTCATACGTAACGCGAAGGTTACTCGTTAATTCTCTCATGTTGTCGTGCGGGCGCCGCCTTAATCACGGCGTTCACCCAGCTTGCCATTGCGGGCGAGTCAGGCAGAATCAGGTTCTTCGGCGCCGCCGCGGCCAAGACCTGCAGGACCGCCGTGTGAACGTAGACGCAATCCGCCATATCGACCTTGGCGTCACGATTTAAGCGCAGGAATTCCAGCAGAGGCAGCGCTTCCTCAACCATACACTCCGCCTCGCAAAATATTGTTGAAGCGTCATATCGAATTGGCATCAAAGTATTTCCTTCAGGTTCAGGACCAGGAGAACTCGCCCGTCGCCCAGAAGCGCAGTTCCCGCATAACCCCTCAGCCCGGACAGGAAACCGTCGAAGGGCTTCAAAATGACGTCGATGCTTTCCCTCAATTGATCGACGGCCAGCCCCACCAGCGCGCCCTTCACGCGGACGACAAGAACGGCAACGCCAAGTTCGCTCTGCCTGCCGAAACCATCGGACATTCCAAGAAGCCGGGTCGTGCGCACCAGGGGCACGATCATGTCGCGCAGGACAAAAGTTTCCGATTGCTTGATCGAGTAAATCTGGCTCTTCGACAATCTAACCGTCTCGACGATGACGTCCATGGGGATGCCGACAAGGCTGCCGCCGACCTCGACCATCATGACGCGGGTGACCGCCATGGAGAGGGGCAGCGCGAGGCGCACCGTTGCGCCTCTGCCGGCTTCGGACGACACGGCGACATGCCCCCCTAGCTTCTCGATGTTGCTGCGCACGACGTCCATGCCGACGCCTCGCCCGGACAGGTCGGACACCTGCGACGCCGTGGAGAAGCCGGGCTGGAACACGAGGTTGATCGCCTCCTGGTCCGAAAGCCGCGCCGCTTCGTCCTCCGTGATCACGCCCTTCGAGAGCGCGCTCGTCCTGATCTTTGTCGGGTCGATGCCGCGTCCGTCGTCTTCCACTTCGATCACGATCTGGTCGGATTCTTGATAGGCCCGAAGCACGATGGACGCGTAGCTCGCTTTTCCGGCGGCTTCGCGCTCCTCGGGCGTTTCGACGCCATGATCGAGGCTATTGCGGACGATGTGCATAAGCGGCTCTCCGAGCCCGGCGATGATCGCTTTGTCGGCGGCCGTGTCCTCGCCTTCCATCCTAAGCTCGACCATCTTGTCGAGCTTGCGAGCGAGGTCGCGAACGAGCCTCGGGAATTGGTCGAAAGCCTCCGAGACCGGCTGCATGCGCACAGCCATAATCGCCGTCTGCATTTCCTGCGCGAGCCGGTCGATGACGCCGTACTGATCCTTGATTTCGCGCGCCATTTCGCGGGAGCCATAGGTTTCCTCGGCGCGGCGGGCGAGGAACGGGAGGCTGTTTTTCGAGACGACGAGTTCGCCGATAAGGTTCATCAGCGTATCGAGCTTTCCCTGATCGACTTTCAGGACCTTCTGCGCCTGCGACTTGTGGGCCGCTGCATTCGGGTGAGCGCTGTCCGGAGCAAAGCCTTGAGGTAGGGCGGGCGCATGCAAGGCGGCGCGGGCATCGAAACCGCCTTGCGGAGGTCGGGCGTCGCCATTGGCGACGGCCGGTTCCGCTTGCGTCGCCCAGTTCTTAAGGAAGGCGCCGAGCGAGGCAGGCGTATTCGCTTCAGCGGCAGTCGCAAAATCGTGCGAAAGGTTCGCGTCCCCGAGAGCAGCGATAACATTCGACAAGGTCGCCTTGACTGAAGCGACACGCTTTATCTGCTCGTCCTCGCCGCCGTTCAGCGACAGCACTTTGATCTGTGTTTGCGCGATGCGGAGCGCGAGTTCCCGCATGGGGTTTTCCGGGGCGCCTGTGACGGCCGGCGGCGCATCCTCCGGAATGCCTTCACCTGGAAGAGACCCGTGGGGCAGCTCTGCGATCGAGACCTGATCCAGCACATAGCGGAACAGGTGCGCCACTTCGTCGCGCGGCGCGAGCGTGAGCGCGCGGAAAATGAAATTACAGCGATAGGGGTCGAGTTCGTCGAGCGATGGCCAGGGCGCGCAAAGCGACGCCGACAGAACGCCAAGGTCAGGCGTCTGGCGCATCAAATTCGCAGGATCTTCGCCGCTATAGAAGCAGGCTTCGTGCGGCCGATATTCGACCGCGACGACCGCCCTCGACGAAGCCGCTGCGATAGCGGCAACGTCCTCATAGCCGGGCGCCTGGCGAATCTCGTCCAGCCAGTCGAAACCGCCGGTCTGGACCGAAGACTGCTTCTGCGGGGCCGCGTCGCCTCCCGCCTCGGGCAGGAAGTCCCGCAGAGCGCGCGCAAGTTTCTGGGAGGCTTCGGCGGCGGCGGCGGGCAGTTCCTCATCCTTTTCAAGGTCGCCGAGCCAGATGCCGACCTGATCCAGCATGTCGAGAATCTGATCGGCGACGTCCGGGCCCAGGCGAAGCGAGCCCGCACGCACCGCGGAAAGCACATCTTCCCCTGCGTGCACCAGTTTCGTCAGCGGCTGGGCGTCGAACAACCCGGATGAGCCTTTCAGCGTATGGATCGCGCGAAAGACCTCGTTCACGCCGGCCTCGTTCTCGGGATCTTTCTCGAGCTTCAAGATGGCGGCGGCCGATTGCTGGATCAGCTCCTGGGCTTCGGAAATGAACCGGGCGAGCAGCGGGTTCATGACGCCCGCCCCGTGAAGAGTATGGCGGCGTTCGTGAGTTCGTCCGGGCGAACCGGCTTAACCATGTAGAAATTTGCGCCGGCTTCGTAGGCCCGGACCTTATCGCGCTCCTGGTCCTCGGTGCTGATGGTCATGACCGGGATGGCGACGCACTCCGGATCCTTGCGCAGTTGGCAGAGGAATTCGTAGCCGTTCATCTTGGGCATGTTGACGTCGACGACGACCAGATCGAAGCGGGTGCTCAACATCCGTTCCAGGCCCTCGACGCCGTTAGCCGCCTCTTCGACAGCGAATCCGGCCTTTTCGAGCACGTCGCGGTAAAACATCCGCATGGTGATGCCATCTTCGACGACGAGCACCTTTTTTTTACCCGCCGCGCAATCTCCTTCAGCGTTTGTCAGCATCGCCCTCGTCCTTACGGTTTCTGGTAGACGATGGCGTCGGAAAATCTGCGCGGCCTGAAGAGCGAGGACATGCGGCTCATGCTCTCCGAATGGCCGAGACAGATGAAGCCGCCGGGCGCCAGGCACTCATACAGCGTTTCCATAGCCTGGCGGCGCGCCAGATCGTCAAAGTAAATCAGGAGATTTCTGCAGAAGATCACATCAATGTCGGAGTAGTTGCGCATCTGCGAGGCGTCGACGACGTTGACCGTCGAAAAGTCGATCGACTCGCGCAGCGTTTCCACGATCTGGTACCCGGCCGCCAAGCGGGTGAAGTATTTCTCGCGAAGATGCTGCGGAACGCGCGAGAGGGCGCGCTCCCCATAGACGCCGTTATGCGCCTCACGCAATACGCGGGAATCGATGTCCGAGGCGAGGATCTCGATATTGAAGTCGTCGGCTCTGCCCCATCTTTCGAGAATATAGAGCGCAATAGAATAAGGTTCTTCGCCGGTAGAGCACGGCAGCGACCAGATCCTGATCGTCTCCTCAGGCCTCTTTGTGTTGGAAACTTCCGGCAGGATGCCGCCAACGAGGGCTTCGAACTGATAATCTTCCCGGAAGAAATACGTCTCGTTCACGGTCATCGCGTTGACGAGGCGCTGCATTTCCTCCCCGCCCATCTCGAACCGCACCATCGCGAAGTAGTCGCGGAAGGTCGCGCACTCGGTCGCCGCCATCCTGTCGAGCAAGCGCCGTTCAACGAAGTACCTTTTGCTTTCCGAAAAGATGATGCCCGTCTTGCGGTAGAAGAATTCGCAGAACTTTGCGAATTCCTGCGGGCTTATCACGGGAGGGGCTGACGAAAGCGCGGTGGGGCTGACGGGGTTCATTGCGCTTCGCCTATGCGCTTCAGCGCCGCTTCGATGGCGAAGGTCATGAACGGCTGATCGCCGAAACGAAGCCGCAACTCCTTCAGCGCGGGGATGCAAGCGGGCGTGCCGACTTCCGCGAGACAATCGACCGCGGCGGCGCAGACATTCACGTGTTCGTCTTCGAGGATGACCTTCTGCAGCCATTCGGGCGCGCGCGAATTAGGAAGCGCGGCGAGGATGTTGACGGCGAAAATGCGCACGTCGCTTTCGCGATCGCTGAGCAGCGCCTCCATATAGGGCGCGATCTCGTCGGGCATCTCCTGCAGCGCCTCGATCGTCTCGTTGCGAAGCGCGGTGTTTTCGCTGCGCAAATATTGGATCAGGCCTTCGACGGCTTCGCGCGAGCGGCTTTGAATGAGCGCCGTCATGATGACGCTGCGGACGCTAATTGCGGGCTCGCGCTCCAGGTGATCGCAGAGGATGGGGACGCCCTCGGGGAAGCAAGCAAGTTCACGGGCGGCGTGGCGCCGCTGGGCCGGCTCGCCCGACCGCAAATCATCCGCAAACTGAGCTGCCGAGCCGCTTGAGGGATGATCGGCTTCCAACTGCGGGTTCGCGACCTTCTTCGTTGCCTTAACGAGCGCCATACACGCGGCTCCTATTGGATGAGGTGGCGGAAGCGGTCCACGCGACGAGTTGTCGGCCGATCCTGCCGCTGGGCAGAACGAGATCCGCGCCGCCAGACCGGATCAACTCGCTCGGCATGCCGAAAACGACCGAAGTAGCCTCGTCCTGCGCGATGGTGCGTCCGCCCCTGCGTTTCAACTCGGCCATAGCCGCGGCGCCGTCGTCGCCCATACCGGTCAAGAGGACGCCGATGAGCCTGTTGACGGGCATAGCGTCCATGGCGCTCGTGACGAGGCGGGTAACGCTCGGATGCCACAAGTGCTGTTGGCTGGACGGAACGGGCGTTGCAAGCCAAGCGGTGTTGCGGCCGAGTACGACCAGATCGGCGTCACCCTTGGCGACGTAGATGTTTCCTGCCTCTATTGGCATTTGATGGGATGCTTCCTGCACCCGCATCGCGCAAATGGCGTCTATGCGCTTGGCGAACACGTTGGTGAAGCTGCCGGGCATATGCTGTGCGACCAAAACGGCCCAAGGAAAGTCGGCCGGCAAAGCGGGAAGGATCTCTTCCAGAGTGCCTGGGCCGCCAGTGGACACGCCGATGAGCACAATCCCGAACTCTCCGGACGCCGCGCCAAGAAGACTGCGATCCGGCTTCTGCGCGACGCGGCTGCGATCCTGTATCAAGCGATCCCGCAGCCCGACGGTGCGCCGCACCTTCGCCGTCGCCGCGCCCTTGATCTTGGCGAGCAATTCGCGCTGCACACGGTCGATGGAGAGCGAGATCGTACCGTCGGGTTTGTGGACGTAATCGACGGCGCCGAGACTCAGCGCCTGCAGGGTGGCCTCGGCGCCCTTTTCGGTCAGCGACGACACCATCAAAACAGGCTTCGGTTTTTCCACCATGATACGGGAGAGGCAGGTGATCCCGTCCATCTCGGGCATGTTGATGTCGAGCGTTATGACATCGGGATCGAAACTGTTGAGTTGCGAAAGCGCCTCCACGCCGTTCCTGGCGACGCGAACCTGAAACCCCCCTTCGCTCTCCAAGAGCGTCACCAGATGTTTCCGCATCAGAGCGGAATCATCAACGATTAGCACCTTGATCATGTCTTCTTGCCTAGTCGCCCGCCTTTAATCGGAAGCAATTAAGGGCGTAAAAGTTGATCGATTTTAAAGTACAGAATAGCTTATCCATGTTCATCGAACGCGGATAAGCTACTCCAGACCCTGAAATGGATAGAGGGAGGGCTTGCGCTCTCCCCTGAAATCACGCAACTAACTTCAGCTCATCCAACTCGTCGAAATTCAACAACTGCTCGACCTGCAGAAGCAGAATCATACGCTTCTGGTCCTCGAGGTTGGCGACGCGATTGACGAGACGTTGCTGCCTCGCCGACAGCGCCGGCGCCGGCCCGACATGGCGCAGACCGATGCGCATCACCTCGGAGACCGAGTCCACGATGAAGCCGGTGCGCAATCCGTTGATGGTGAACACCATGATGCGCTGCCGGTCGTTGCGAGCGGCGCCCGGCAGGCCGAAACGGCTTCTCTGATCGAGGACTGGCAGCACCACGCCGCGCAGATTGACGACGCCTTCGATGAACTGGGGCGTCTTCGGGATGCGCGTCAGTTCATCCGGGACGCGGACGATTTCCTGCACCGCCTCGATCGGAACGCCGTACTCCTCCTCCATCAGGCGGAACACGACGAACTGTTCCTCCTGCTCGCTCTCAGCGCCCGAATGACGCGATTCCGCATTCGCCATCGTCTCGACCTTGTCAGCTTCGCCCACGGCCTTGCGCAAATCCTCGGTCTTGAACATCCGTTCGGCCGAAAGGACCGAGACCAGACGCCGGCCATCCTGCAGCCGACAAATGGCCTGGATGTCGTTCATGGCCTGCCCCTGCGACAGAAGGGCGGGCATGGGATCGACAATGTTGCGCGCGACACGCAGGACTTCCTTGACGCCATCCATCACCACGCCTACGGACACGCCTTCGCCAAGCGAGATGACCACGACCTTGTTAGCCTCGGTCATATCCACCTCGGGCAGGCCGAACATGCTGCGAAGGCTCACCAAGGGCAGTAGTCGGTTGCGAAGCGTGATAACTCCCAAAACATGCCCGTGGCTGTTCGGAAGCTGGGTGATCTGGCTCGGAAGCTGAATGATCTCCTCGACGCGCTCGATCGGGAACGCATACTCCTGATCGGCCACCTCGAAGCTCACCAGATGGTCTTCGTCCAGAACCACGCTTTGCGACGCTTTGCTCTCGCCCTGGACTTCGCGCACCCCCTGGGCCAGCCGATCGCCCGTGTTCTTCATGGCGCCGTGAAATTCGCGCTCGACTGTCTTGGCCGTGTCCAAGATCATGACCATGGACCCGCCGTTCTCACTCTTGATCATGCCGGTCAAGAGACCCGTGTCGATGGCGGCGCCGACATTGGCGGCCGCCTCGATCCGGTCGGGATCGACCGTCACCACGTTGGCCATGCGGTCGACGACAAGGCCCACGGGCCTGCCATGATCCAGAACCACGACGCGCGTCGAATCGTCGTGAAGCGCAACCGGAAAGTGGAAAATCTCGCGCAAGTTCAGGACCGGAAGAACCGATCCCCGCAGGTTGGCGAGACCCTCCAAGGCAGACGGGCTCATGGGCACCTTGACCAGGTTCGGCATGCGAATGATTTCCTGCACGGCCGAGAGCCGGACAGCGAAGACTTCCTTGCCGACATGGAAAATCACAAACTGGCGCGAGACGACATCCGACTCGAAAGTTTTCGTTTGGCCTGAAGTGGCCGCGATCGCCTCGGAGGTTGCATTTGCAACCTCCTGCTGGCTTACGACAGACATAGCTGCCTCCTTGAGTTGGGCGGTCTAGTTGGCGGCCTGCAGTTCGTCGGCCAGAGAGGCGATCTCCTCGATTGCGGCTGCAAGCTGCTCGGCGCCCTTGGCCTGCTCGCGGGCTGCGCCCGAAGCTTCGCCGGAAGCGCGGGTGGCTTCCTGAGCCGCTGCGGATACCTGCTCGACGCCCGTCTGGACCTCCTTCACAACGCGGACGATCTCTTCCGAGCCAGCGAGAATCTCTTTGTTGCCCGCAAGCACAATGGCCACGTCGCCCGCGATGGCCACAAGATTCGCCGCGATGACCTTGTTCTTCTCGCTTTCGAGCGCGGCGGAGTTGGCGATGGCGCCGAGATCGCTGCGAACCCGCACGATCTGATCCTGGATGGACTTCACGGTATCCTTGATACGCTCGGCGTTCTCGGCGGAATCGCGCGCGAGATTGCGGATGTCGGTCGAAACCACCGCAAATCCCTTGCCGAACTCGCCCGCTCGCGCTGCTTCCACCGATCCGTTTACGGCGAGCATATTGGTTTGGATCGAAACCGTGGTGATGGCGTCCACGATCTTGTCGATGCGCCGGCTAACTTGTTCCAACGCCCCCATCTGCTCGACGCTTTTCTCGCCTGCCCTGACGGAGCCCAAAACGCCTTCGATCAGCGTCTCGATGGCCGCCTTGCACGTTTCGATGAGCCCGGCGGTGGCCTGTCCTTTCTCGAACCCTGCCTGCGCCTGCTTTTGCGAAACGATCGCGCCTCTTTCAATCTGCGCAATGGCCGCCGCCGATTGCTGGGTGGCCGCTCCTTGCTGCTGCGCGCCCCTCGTGATTTGCTCGAGCGCGGTCATGATTTCTGCCGAAGCGCGGTTGATCTCCTCGACCGCGCTCGACAGTTCCTCCGCGGCCGAAGCCACCTCTTCGGCGCTCTTGCCGATATTGGTGCTGTTTTTCAGTTCATCGGCGAGTTCGGACAACTCCTGGGCAGCCTGTTCGCACTGGTTGAGCGCGACCGTCTGCTGGTCGATGGTCTTCATGGACTCCTGGCAAGCCGAGCTTTGCTCCTCGGCGGCCGCCGCGATGATCTCCGCGCCTTTCTGGACTTCGATGGCGGCGCGGTTGGACTCGTCGTTTGCGCGCACGATCTCGCCGGCGCCATCGACAATCGTCTGCATATCCGCGCGGATTTGTCCAAGAGCCTCGGTGGTCTCCTTGCCCTTTTCCACTTCGCGCTTGGCAGTCTGGGCCGAGTCGTTGATCCCTTCCGAGATCACCTTCACGTCTGATTGGATCTGCACAATGAGATCCTGGATGTCGCGCGCGGACTTCTCGGAGGTTTCGGCGAGCGTGCGCACCTCGTCGGCGACGACGGCGAAGCCCTTGCCGTGCTGGCCGGCGCGTGCGGCCTCGATAGCGGCGTTGAGCGCGAGCAGGTTGGTCTGGTCGGCGATGCGCGCGACCGCCTTCACCACTTCGCCAATGGCGGCGGCCTGCTGTTCGAGTTCGGCCACCATCTTGACGGAGCCTTCCTGGCGCTCCGCGGCCTTGCTGATGGCAAGAATGGAGTTCGAGACCTGGCCGGTGACTTCGGCGATCTGGTTCTGCAAGGCTTGCGTCTTGCTGGCGGAGGCTTCGGCGCTTGCCTTGGCCTTCTGGATAAGGCCGGAGCCTAGATTGATCGCCTTCAGCGATTGCTGCGACGCGCCTGAGGATTCCTCTGCGCCAGCGCCAATCTGCTCGACTGCCTTGCGCAGTTCCTCGGCCGCGGATGCGGCTTCGGCGATGCCGCTTGCGAGTTCGCTCGTCGCCGCGGCGACCCTTTCAGCCGCCTTCTGCTGGCGGGCGTACGTCTTCGCCTTGCGTTTCTGGGCCTCAGCCAGCAGCTTGCGGCCGCCTATCGAAACCTCGTCTTGCTTTTCGGAGGCATTGTTTTCAGAGATCTTGAGGACCATCGGAGGATGGATCGGCGAAGAAGTCACGCCATTTCTTTTTGCTAGCGCCATGGAAGCAGACCTTGTTAGCGATGTTGCGGGCCTGCTACGTTTACGCTTTCATGGTTAACGCGATGTATAATTATAAAGTGAGTTCGATATTTATTTCTGAATTCGATGTATGAAGAATATATTATTATGCAATAAATGAGATGTGTAGAATTATACCATAATATTTATTTGCTAATTAAGCGCGCAGCGGTGTTGACCGGCGCGATCATCGACGCTTGGGGGGGCTTCCAAACTTGCTGGCGTCAGGCTCGGTCGTTGAAGCGCCAGCTTTCGTTTCCGGTCTCGATGATTTCGCAGTGATGGGTGAACTGGTCGAGCAGCGACGTTCTAGGAGGATCGCAAGACGCCGGATCAGGTTGCCCACAATATCGAGAGTCAGCGGCGCCAGATGGTCTTACCGATCGGGCGCGATAGCTCGGCTGGAGCGAGGTCGTCGTCATCGATAACGACCTCGGCCACTCCGGCGGCGGCGCGCGGCCCGGTTTCGAGAAACTGTCGGCCGCCATCTACGACGCGTTCCATGCTGAATGGAACGACGCCATACACCCGCGAGCCGGAAAACCGTAGCGGTTGTCTGTGCGGATGTCCTCAGTTTGATGTGTCATTCGCCAAGAAGCTCGCAGAGCCGCGGGGCGGTGAAACCGGGCTCCTTGGGCGAGCGAAATTATTTGCGCTCAGCTTCCTGCCAGCCAGCCCTTTTCAAGCGCGTACCCCATCAGCTCGACGCGGCTGTGAAAGCCGAGCTTGTCCTTCGCGCGCGCCTTATAAGTCTCGATGCTCTTGGCGCTGAGCCTTAGGAGGCTTGCGATCGCCTTGTTGCTGTGGCCCACCGCCGTCAGTCGTAAGACCTCCACCTCTCGTTCGCTGAGCGCAGCTCTTCCCGCGGCGACCTGGGAAGCACTACGAGGGGTCGTGTCAAGGGCGTATGCGACTATTGACGGATCCAGGTAAATACCGCCCCAGGCGACGGCATGAATTGCTCGACGGAGGTCCTCCGCCGCCGAGCGCTTGAGCACGTAGCCGCCGGCTCCCGCCTCGACCAGCCTGCGCAAGTACGAGCGATCTTCATGCTCGGCGAGGACAACGATCTTGCAGTCCGGCAACTGAGCGAGCAACTGCCGTGTGACTTCGACGCCGTTGAGCCCCAGCATGGACAGGTCCAACACGATGATGGCGGGTTTGAGCTCAAGAGCCATTTGAAACGCGGTTTCGCCGTCTCGCGCCTCCCCTACGATTTCCATCGCGGGATCACCGTTGAGAAGCGAGCGCATGCCGGCGAGAGTCAACGGATGATCGTCGGCGATCAGAACGCGCATGCGGGCGGAAGCTGGTTTGGTCATAGCGCGGCCCCCATATCGAGTGCGCAATCCTGACATAACGCCAAGACGAGGGTCAGACGCCTGCTGACGCCGAGCAAACCGAGGCGCCTAGAGGGGCTGTCGGACCACATAAGCTTGATGGGGAAAAAACCTCGTCCGTTGTCCTCAACAATCATACTCAACTCCTTTTCGTAGGCGTCGAGCAGCACGGCGATCCGCGTCGTGTCCGCATGAAACCTTCCCTGATCGTCAGCATGTCCAAAAATACTTGCCTATACTTGCCTGGCGCCTGGACATCCCTGGCGACAGGTCGGCCGCATCCGACAAGATACTGTAGGCCTTCCAATATCACAATCACCGGAAAACACGCGCAACGTGCACCGGAAAACACGCATAACATGTCATGATATCCCTAGCCCGCATTAGGGATCTTGCCGTCATAAAAGTTATAGATACCTACAGTTGTTATCCTGACAATCATTAGATACTGTCGTTACATCATTACATCATCAAGCAAAACTATTATTGTGTCGCCTTGACACAGAAATTACTGTCAATACGAATTGACACAAACAACAGTATAGCTATGCTGACACTGCTAAGGCAGCGGCTGAGCTTTCGGGCCGTTAGCCAAGCCCGGCGTGCGGGTTCAGCACGAGAAAATCTTTCAGGAGGTCTCTATGGCGGATCCCAATAAGGTCTATCCGACAGGTCTAACCTTGGCTGAAGCCGAGGAACTGCACAGCTATGTGATCAACGGCACGCGGACTTTTGGCGCCGTCGCGGTTGTCGCGCATGTGCTCGCTTTCGTCCTCACCCCTTGGATGAAGTAAAAAGGAGAATTATCCATGGCCGAAACTGATGGACAACACGGAATTTGGCTGGTTGTACCCCCCCAGACCGGCTTGATGTGGCTTCTTGGCCTCGTCGCTCTCACGGCGGTGCTTGTGCATGCATTCATCGTGGGCCACACGAAGTGGCTCCCCGCCTATTTTGAAGGCGGCAAGAAGGTGGCGATCGAACACGTCATTCCGAGCGCGTAGCAGCTCTTATCGAATCAAAATGCGCCAGGGGAGATGGAAATCCATCTCTTCGGACGCTAGTCGATTGTGCGAAGGTGAAAGCAACCCGGCTCTGCGCAGTCGAATATTAACACACCTGCGTGCAGGTTCAGCACGAGAAATCTTTAGGAGGTACGATTATGGCGGATCCAAACAAAGTTTATCCGACTGGTTTGACCTTGGCTGAAGCCGAGGAACTTCATGGCCACGTGATCAACGGCACGCGCGTATTCGGCGCGATCGCGGTCGTCGCTCACGTTCTGGCCTATGTCTACAGCCCCTGGCTGCATTAACTCACTCACGGTAAGGAGAAAGACTAATGGCCGATATGGATGGACAAGCCGCGATCTGGCTGTATGTGAAACCCTCGCTCGGACTTCCGCATTTCATGGGCGCAGTAGCCGGCATCGCGCTGCTCGTGCATTTGGCGGTTCTGGGCCATACGACTTGGTACAACAAGTTCCTGGAAGGCGGCAAGGCTAAGGTTTCGATCAGCCACGTGCTGCCGGGCAACAACGCGTAATTGCGGGCCTAAAGTTCGCGCCTTGGAGATACGCTCCAAGGCAAACTTTCCCGCGTGCAGCCGCCTCTCTCGGGCGCGGTTTGTGCGCGGGATTTTGGCTTCGGCGGCTGGTTGAAAAACATCCTGAGCGATTTTCCTTTTGCGATGTTGTTCTGACCTTTCGCTTCATGCTTCGCGTCCTTGTGTTTCTGGCGCCAAGCGCTCGACTGGCGGACAAACAAGCCCGGTCATGCACGCAACGGGAGCCGTTGCTCAAGCAAACGTCAAAAAAAACCAAGACATAATAATCTCATTATTTACGACACAAAAAAGACTTAGCAGCAAATAAAACAGATTTTATTTGCGTAATGCTATTGTATACACTGCATTATTTATGGTTTTTTCTCGTTGCGTCGGAGTGACACGCGAGTTAAGCTGCAAATAAATTTGACACTGATATTGTTACTAATATTATTGAGTTGCTTACGCACTATACCGCGTATTGAGGCGTAAGCGCCTCGCGTGCGGGTTCAGCACGAAGACTTACGACATCTGTCGAGGAGCTTAAGATTATGGCAGCAGACCCGAAAAAAGTATATCCGAGCGGCCTTACGATTGCAGAAGCAGAGGAGTTGCATAGCCACGTGATCAATGGCACGCGGGCTTTCGGCGCGATCGCGGTCCTCGCGCATGCTCTCGCTTACGCTCTCACGCCCTGGCTTCACTAAAGCGTCTTAGACAGGAGAACCTCTCATGGCCGAAACTGATGGACAACACGGAATCTGGCTGGTTGTCCCCCCCCAGACCGGATTGATGTGGCTTCTTGGCCTCGTCGCTCTCACGGCGGTGCTTGTGCACGCATTCATCGTGGGCCACACGAAATGGCTCCCCGCGTACTTTGAAGGCGGAAAAGCGAAGGCCGCCGTTACGCAGGTCGCGCCAGCCGTCGTCGCGCCCCAGGTCAAATAGCAATCGCCTTTGCGCCGGAAGACATCCCGGCAGCGTAATAACGCACGTGGTCGCTCAGCCATCGCCTGCGTGCTCGCAGCCCGATCTCCTAGCGGGCCTTTACCTGCGCGCAGACGATCAGCCACGTCTGCGCGCAGGTTTTTTCATTCGCGTCGTCCGCCCTGTCATCGAAGGCCGGTCTTTCGACCTGCATTGTCGATCGAGCCTCCCCTGCAAACCGGAGAGCCTGTCTCCGAACCGTGGCGCAAGAAGGTCTGCGCGTCTGACCGCGATTATCGGATATCCACACATGGCCACTGCGCAGCGGTGCGCCTCGTAATATAGCCGATAAGGCTCATGCCCCACCTCGCCTGTGACGAAGACAGCGAAGAACACGCTTAACTTTCGGATCAGGTTTATTTATCATTCCACAAGGATGGGCGGGGCGCGCACATGAGAGTGCGGGAGGCCCCATGGCGAACAAGCAAAACCGCAGCAGGATCGGGGTAAAGCGGCCTGTCCTCTTCGCCGTGCTCATGTTGGCCGTTATCTGCTGTCTGGGTTTCGTCTATGTCAACGGGCAGGCCCCGGACTGGAGCAAGCTTCTAACGGCAGGCCCCGAGGCGCTTTCGGAATGGCGGGCTCCCGAACAGATAGGACAACGCTCTGAAGCCCGGTTCATGCCCCCAAGCTTCGATATCGCTTCCGTCGACGAAAAAGGCGCGCTCATCGCTGCGGGTCGAGGCGAGGCGGGTTGGACCGTCCAGCTTAAAAGCCAATCTCAGATTCTGGGTGAGACCAAGGCTGATGAACGTCAGGAATGGGTGCTGACGCTCGAAACGCCGCTGGCTCCCGGCGAGCATGCCTTATCGCTTCTTGCCATCGATCCCTCGGGGCGGCGCAAAATTGCGGGAGAGCGGGAGAGCCGGGTGACGATCGCTCCGCGGCAGGAGACCGTGCAAGCCGCCCAGATGGTGGCCGAGACGCCTCCGTCGCGCCAGGCTTCGATCGCCTCGTCCGGGTTTGCGCTGACGCCGCGCGCGCCACAAGGCGCGGGAAAAGAGCCTTGCGCCTCCGCCGTGGTCAAGAGGGGCGACACGCTTTGGGCCATCGCCCATCACTGCTACGGAAGCGGAACGAAATACACGAGAATTTTCCGATCCAACCGCTCGGTCATCCGCAAGCCTCGGCTGATCTATCCCGATCAGCGGCTCGCCGTGCCGCATTGATCCGGTCGAATGGGGACGCCGTCACCATCGCCTTATTCTCGGCGCAAAAGTTCTGCCGCGATTGAGGCGGGAAAAGCCGGAAGATGCGCCTGCAGGACGAAACTTCGATGCCAGAGATCGAGTTCGGTCGCTTGCGTGCAGCGCTTCCGTCGAAAAAAGCTTTTGCACAAGCAGCGCTTTATGTATCGCCCATTCAACCCTGAACCGCAACAAGGCATTTACGCTGCGGCGAAGAAAACCTCGCTGGGTGTTTTGTAGCCGAGCGCCTTTCTGGGACGGGAGTTGAGTTTGTCTTCGACCCGTTGGACCTCGGCGGGAGTGAGGGTAGAGAAGTCCGAGCCTTTTGGGAAGTATTGACGCAGGAGGCCGTTGGTGTGTTCGTTCAGGCCCCGCTCCCAGGAATGATACGGCTTGGCGAAGTAGATTTGAGCTTCCAGCGTTGTGGCGATTTTGGCGTGGCCGGCGAACTCCTTGCCGTTGTCGTAAGTTATGGTCTCGATCTTGTGAGCGATGGGAAGAAGTGAAGCATCGCAAGCGCTTTGGACCGAGGCCGAGCTTTTGTCCGGGAGGATCGCAAGCTTCGTGTATTTGGATTTGCGGTCCACATGAGTGAGGATCGCGGCCGTTTGGCCCCGGCCGATGACAGTATCGCCCTCCCAGTCGCCGATGCGGCTTTTTTCAGCGGCGATGGCGGGCCGTTCGGAGATGTCCACGCGGCCAGGGATCAGGCCGCGCCCGGAGTTCTTGCCTTTGCGCTTGTTGTACTTCTTGCCGTTGTGGCGCAGGCAGCGCCAAAGACTGCCCCCGTTTCGCTTGTCCTTCCAGATATGCTGATAGATGCGTTCGGGGCTGACAAACCGCCGCCCCTCTTTCTTCAGCCAGCCGCTGATTTGCTCTGGGCTCCATTGTTCCTGCGTCAGTTTCTCCTCGATCTCGCGGATGAGGCTCGGCGTCATCTTACGCGGCGCGCTCGATGCGGCGGTGCGCCTGGCGGATGCTTTCTCCTGTGCTTGTTTGTAGCGATACCCCTTGCCGCCGGTATTGCGGTTGATCTCGTTTGTGATTGTCGAACGATGCACGCCGATCTGCCGCGCAACCTCGGCTTTAGTACAGCCGCTTTTCAAGAGCGCGTAAATCTGGCAGCGTTTGTCATAGGTCAGGTGATGATGGCCTTTGCGCATGTGTCCCCGGTGAGATGTGGAAGTCCCACGCGAGGATAGTCTTCACCTGGCCGCCGGCATACACAGCCTGGCTCAGGATGGTGGATAAGGCGGGCGGCCTCAAGGGTGCTCGCTGCGCTCACATCGCCTTCGGCGACAAGCCCTTGACCCCGCCCGCCTTATCCACCGCTCGCTCTGCCATGCCGTTTATGCCCCCTTGTTGCATTTCGGAGTTGAAACGGCGTATCTAAAAGCCGAAAGAGCAGCTAATTGTGAAGGTGGATCTACGTGAAGCGCCTTGATTGCTGCTGGGATTCCGAAGCGGCTTTGCTCCGGAACCTTTGAAAGGGGCCGCGATTAAATTCGCAGAAACGATGCGCAAAAAATCTATCATAACGGCTAGCGCCCCCGGTTTGAAAGAGCGATCAGGAGGCCAGGGACGCGTTAAAGATCCAGCGCGGGATAAGCGTTTGGCTCAAAATCGCGAGGGCCCCACGGGTCAGGGGCGCGTCAAGGACAAAAAAAGCGATAAGCGCCTTGCTTCGAACCGGTCGGGTCCAACGGGCCAAGGTAGAGTAAAAGACCCCGAACAAGATAGACGCCTTGCTTCGAACCGGTCCGGTCCAACGGGCCAAGGCAAAGTGAAAAACCCTGAAGAAGACAAGAGGCTCTCAGCAAACCGGAGCGGGCCTAGTGGTCAGGGACAGGTTAAGAACCCCGAACATGATCGTCGCTTGCTAACGAACCGCCGCGCCCACGCTCGGTCAAAATAGAAGCGTGCGAAGACCCCGGCTTGCAATCTCATCTCCCAAAGCAAGTTCCTCGACGAGCCAAGCGATCCCCGGTAGCGTTCGACCTATTATGAAGGACGTGACCTGAAGGAAGTGTGGGCTCGGGATTTCATTATCCGCGCCGGAGCGATCTTTGTTGCGCCTTTTACTTAGGGCGCCGCCCTTGCACCGATTTCTGTCTGGAAAGCGTCCGCCAAAGCGGCCACAAGGTCGTCAACATCCCGTCGCCTGGATTCGCCATTGGTCATACAAGCTCGGATCACATCTTCCCCTTCGTAGCGGGCCGTAGAAACCCATGCGCGCCCCGATGCGAGAACCCGGTCCACAATCTGTGCGGCGGTCACTGCTTTGCCTGGCGGGAGGATGCACAGAACAGCCAACGGGGAATTGTTCAGGACCTTCCAACCTTCGCTCTCCAACAGTTCTCTCGCATACAAAGCCAATTCGAGAGAACGTTCGATATGCTCCGCATACCCCGCCCATCCTGCGGCGGCAAGGCTGAGAAAAAGGCGTAGCCCAACGAAGCGGCGCGACCATTGAGCGGTGGTTATATAAGGATCGACGCTCTTGACGTACGAAGGCATATAGCTCGTTGAGATGTCGAAGGCCTCTGAGAGTACGGGAGCGTGGCGGGTTAGAAACATCCCGCAGCCCATCGTCGCCGCAAGCCATTTGTGAGCGTCGATTGTTATCGAGTCCGCCAGTTCGAGACCGGAAAGGACCGGGCGCAAGCGACTGGACACGACGAGAGCGCCTCCCCATGCCGCATCGACGTGGATCCAAAGGCCCTGTTCGCGAGCGAGGGCCGCGCACTCCGCCAGCGGGTCGATCATTCCGGCGCCCGTTGTTCCGGCGGTCGCCACAACCATCACAGGAACAAGTCCTTTCGCCCGGTCATTTGCGAGCGCTTTTCTCAGCGCTACAGTATCCATCTGCCCCGAGCCATTTGTGGCGACAAGGCGGACGGCGTCGCGGCCAATGCCCGTCTCATGAGCGATCTTGATCCACGCCAGATGACTTTCGGCCGATATGTAAAAGACGGGGGGCCCTTCGAAGGCGCGCGCCCCCTCAGCCGCAAATCGGCTGTTGGCTTTCGTCAGCGCACAAACGAGAGCGGTGAAATTCGCCTCCGTTCCGCCCGTCGTAAAATGGCCCGAGGCGTGAGAGGGAAAACCCACCCGCTGTGCGAACGCTCTGACTACATGCGCCTCGATCTCAACAGCAGCCGGGGAGGTCCTGGAACTGGCAAGTTGCGGGTTGAAAATTCCGGCGATCCGGTCGGCGCATTGTGCCGGAAAAGTTGGGTTGGGGTTGAATAATCCGAAGTATTTCGGATGGGTGATGTGAACCAGGCCGTGCTCAAGTTGCGCCAGCGTCCAATCCAAAACGTCCTCAAGCCGCCGGGGGGCGTCGAAATCGAATTCGGCGAGCGCCTCCCTGAAGGCGACCATGTCGAACGTCGGGGTCACGCTTCCGGCCGTCATGCGCTCATGCGCATTCCAAAGATCTTGTGTCAGCCGGTCATCAAGGGCGATGCGCTCAACGGGCGCAGGGAAGAGAGCGGAGCTGTTTCGGTTGTTCGTCATGGAGGGCCAAGGATTATGGCGAGTGGCTTGGCCGCCTTAGCAGCGGGCCTCTCCACCGGAGCTTTGCGTTACAAAATGCTCTTCTTAGTCTCGCGCGCAGCCAATGTGGCGATCAGGGTGATCAACGCAAACCCTATGAGGAGAAGCGACACCCCCTGCGTTCCATTCATGCGATCGGCGAGCCAGGTGGCGAGAACCGGGGCGAGCCCTCCGCCTATTGCGGCGGACACCTGGAACCCCAAGGATGCGCCTGTATAGCGGACGCGCGTGCCAAAAAGTTCAGGGAAGAACGTCGATTGCAACCCAAACATCGTCCCATGACCGAAATTCAGGGCGACGATAACGGCAAGCGTCACAATGGTGGGATCCTTTGTGTCTATAAGCCAGAATAATGGGAAGGCGAAACCGATGGTGAACAGCACTCCGAAAAAATACAAACTGCGGCGGCCGATCACGTCGCTCAGCCAGCCAAAAAACGGGATCGTCAAGAGTTCCAACGCCGCCGCAAGGACAATGGCGTCAAGCAGTATGCCTTTGGCCATGCCAAGCTTCGTCGTCGTGTAGAAAACGATAAAAACAGTAAGGATGTAGACCCAGGACACTTCGGAGAGCTTTAATCCAACGGTAACGAGGAAATCCTTGAAATTATTGCTAAACATTTCATAGACTGGTTTCTTGGAAAGTTCGTTCCGGTTTTTGATCTCGCTGAAAACCGGCGTTTCGGGAACTCTGGCGCGCACAAACCACCCCACTGCGAGCAAAACTATGCTGGCCAAAAAGGGAAGCCGCCAGCCCCACTCGTAGAAAGCTGCATCGGGCAGGCTGCTCGCGAGCTTGAAAGCGCCGGAGGACGCGATAAGCCCGAGCGGAAATCCAACCTGGATGAGGCTGCCGAAGAACCCGCGCCTGCTGGCTGGGACGTGCTCAACGACGATAAGCGAGGCTCCCCCCCATTCGCCGCCGAGCCCTATGCCTTGGATCAAGCGCATACTAACAAGAAGAATAGGGGCCCATATCCCGATCTGCTCATAGGTTGGCAACAATCCGATTGCGAACGTGCAGAGCGCCATCACCGTCATGGTGATCATGAGCATCATCTTGCGGCCGAGTCTGTCGCCGAAATGCCCAAACAGGGCCCCGCCAAAGGGACGCGCGATAAAGCCGACAGCGTAGGTGCCCAGCGCCGCCAAAGTCCCTGTCGTCGGGTCGAAATTGGGAAAGAAAATTCGGTTGAAGACGAGCGCCGCCGCTGTTCCGTAGATCAGAAAGTCGTACCACTCGATAATCGTGCCGATCGAACCAGCAAGTATAATCTCCGTCACGCTCGTCTTGCGATCGGGGAAACCGATGTCTTCTGCCCTGAAATCCGCGGCGCCCATGATCTGTTCCTATCAAACTGACATTCGCTCGTCCGAGAGAGTGTTTGATCCAGTTCTGATTTTTCTACTTTTTTCTTCCGCTATATAGTTAAGCCAGTTTCTGTAAATCGTTATAGATGGCGATCGCCAAGCATGCTCAACACCCCGACTATACAGGATATTTGAGATAGTGGTCAGGTGATTTATCTGAGGTTTGCGGATGACTTCTTTCCGCATGCGTTCGAGCTCACCGAGCGTCTCGCTGTTGAAGCACCCCGCAGGAGGGGTTGGATATGTCTCTGTTTTTCCTTCAATAAATCGTCTCACATCTCTAAGATATTCAAGGAGAAGCAATTCAGGGCCATACTCCGGATGCCCCTGGAAAAACACGAACATGCTGCTCCTGCGGCTTACGGCGGTATCGAGCCCTGCTCCTACAGTGACAATAGGGTGGAAGTCTTCGGGAGGAAGCTCTGCCGGGGCCAGATCGTAGAAACGGGAATGGGGCGCACGCCAACTTTCCGGCATGCCCGCGGTCAATGGATGATCGAGCGCCTTCTTGCATTCGTAGAGGCCGCTCAACTTGCTCGCCATGCGCCTTCTCTCGATCCCGCTTAAGCGGTACACAGCTGCATGAGCGGCAAGACACGACCAGATCGCCGACAACGTATTGCGTTCCGCCCAGTCGACAAGGCGGGCGAGACAGGGCCAGCAGCTTTCTTCAGTCAGGCTTGCAGATCGAGGCTCCGCGCCAGTGACAATCAGCCCGTCGGCATGGCCATCGAACAGTTCTTCCACATCGCGGTAGTGTTTGAGAAGCGTTTCCTTTGCATTATCCGAGCGAGGCGCATCCATGCAGACATAGCGTCTCATTTCTACGTCAAGATCCCCGGAAGCCGCTTTCAAGAGCCCATGAAACTGACGCTCAGACGAACGGATCGCTGCATCGGGCATGTTGTTGACGAAGGCGATAGAGAGGCGGTCGGCGTTTTCGGCGCTCCGATTGATGTCTTGGGATTGCTCTTGTTGAGAGGGAACGCCAACAAACAATTCTGTAAGCATCTACGCTTGCCTGCTGCGTGAAGCGACGCCCAGTGCTTGATCCAAATCTGAAATGATATCGTCGGAATGCTCGATCCCGATGCTGAGCCGGATGGTTTCCGGCGATACGCCCGCCTTTCGCTGAGCTTCGGCAGGCATCTGCCTGTGAGTTGTAGAGGCGGGATGGCACGCCAGGGACTTGGAGTCGCCCAGATTTGCGAGGCGTTTGAAAAGCTTCAAGGCATCGTAGAACGCCTTTCCTGCTTCGATCCCTCCCGCTATGCCGAACGTCATGAGAGAGCAGGCGGTCCCGCCGAGGTATTTCTCCACGAGCGGATAGGACGGGCTTTCCGGGAAGCCTGAATAATTCACCCACGCGACGCGCGGGTCGTTTCGTAAAAAGTCTGCGACTTTTCGGGCATTAGAGGCCTGGCGCTCGACCCGCAGCGCAACCGTCTCAATTCCTTGCAGGATGAGAAAAGCGCTGAGCGCCGGCAAAGCTGCGCCCATTGTTCTCAGGAAAACGCTGCGGCAGCGCGCAATGTAGGCCGCTGGGCCGAAGTGGTCGCTGTACACCATCCCGTGATAGGAATCGTCCGGCTCACTGAACATGGGAAAGCGCTGGGCATGCTCAGTCCAGGGGAAGCGGCCGCTATCGACGATGATGCCGCCAAGAGTTGTTCCGTGTCCCCCCAAGAACTTTGTGAGCGAATGAACGACGATATCGGCGCCGTGCTCAATTGGCCTGCTCAAGATGGGGGTCGCCACCGTATTGTCGACGACAAGAGGAAGTCCATGCGCGTGTGCGACATCGGCGAGCTTCTCGATATCGCAAATATTCCCCGCGGGATTGCCGACGGTTTCACAAAAGACGCCGCGCGTATTCTCGTCGATCAGAGCCTCGATGGCGGCGGGACTGTCGTTCTCGGCAAAACGAACCTTGAGGCCGAGTTGCGGTAAAGTGTAGCTGAAGAGCGTATGCGTCGTTCCATAAAGCTGAGGAACGGAGACGACGTTAGAATGATCGCCCGCAAGGTTGAGCAGGGCGTAGGTCAGCGCAGCTTGCCCGGAGCTGACGCTTAGAGCTTCCAGCCCGCCTTCGAGGGCGGCCACTCTTTTCTCCAGGACAGCATTCGTTGGATTACTGACGCGGCTGTAACGGTACCCTGGCGTCTCCAGGTTGAACAGAGCTGCGCCATGATCAGCGCTATCGAACGAATAGGCTACGGTTTGATAAATGGGAACCGCAACCGCTCTGGTCGTCGGGTCGTGATCGAAACCGGTATGGACAGCAATGGTCTCACGATGCATGAGTGGCGCCTCGCAGTTAGGACATAGTATTCAGTTCCGGGGAACGCTCTATCAATATGACGAGGACAAGCTCCCTTGATATGCTCTCGACTCTGATGAAGGTCAACCCGCCGTTCAGCGCTGCCTCGAAACAAAGACCCTTGGCATAGACCTTGCCGTGATCCCCGGACATTCTCGGCGCACTTCACCTCTCGCAAACACAAGATCAGATTGCACATCGATATACCCACACGCAGGTAAGCTTACTCTTAGCCTTGAAAGCCTGAGGAATTGGCGGCGAGCCATAGTCTTGCGAAAATCGAGCGCCGAGTTGTTGAAAAAGGCGAAATGCCTGTCTCCATCCTTCGAGACGGCGCCTCGCGCCTCCCCAGGATGAGGTCGAGCGATCCCAACAACTTGAACCTCATGGTGAGCTTTCCGGCAGCCTGCTATCCCGGAATGCGCGGCTTGCTCTACAAGACCCTGCTATATGAAGCCATTCTGAATGGCGTAAGCGTAGGTTTCATCCAACGCCAGGGTTATGGCCGCCAAGATGGCTTCAATATCTGAGGCGTTTGCGATAAGAGGCGGCGCAACTGCGATGGCGTCGCCGAGCGCACGGACAATAACGCCATGCGACAAGCAGCGCCGTTCCGCGAAAAGGCCCACAGCTGCGGCCGAAGAGAATGGGGCTTTGGTCGCCTTATCCTTCACAAGTTCAAGGGCGCCCATATAGCCCGCGCCGCGAGCGTCCCCAACGAGTGGGTGTTCGGCGAGACGGCGAAGGCCGTTCTGAAGAAGCGGCGCATTTATCTCCAGATTTCCGGCAATATCGAGTTCATCATAGAGCTTCAGCACTTCGAGCGCGACGGCCGCGCTAACGGGGTGCCCAGAATAAGTGAAGCCATGCCCAAACACGCCGATTTTATCGCTTTGTCTTAGGCAGACATCCCAAATCGGTTCGCTGATCATAACAGCGGAGATCGGAAGATACCCCGAAGACATGCCCTTGGCGCAGGTCAGAATGTCCGGCGCCAAGCCATAGATTTGGCTTCCAAACATGCGGCCGAGGCGACCGAAGCCGGTGATGACTTCGTCGACGATCAGAAGGATATCGTAGCGCCTCAGTATCTCGCCGATCCGCTTGAAATATCCTTCCGGGGGCAGAATGACGCCGCAGACGCCCATGACAGGTTCGGCAATAAAGGCGGCTATTGTTTCGGGTCCTTCCCGCTGAAATCAGCACCTCCAGGTTGTCCGCGAGACGGTTCGTGAAATCCGCCTCGCTTTCGCCGGGCATGCCGTATCTATAGTAGCTTGGGCAATCCGTGTGCAGGAATCCTGGCAACGGCAGGTCGAAGTCGGCGTGATTGCGGGACAGCCCGGTCATGCTGGCCGACACGACAGTGGAGCCATGATAGGCCCCGGTTCTCGCGATGATCTTTTTCTTCCGTGGGCAGCCCAAAGCGTTGTTGTAATACCAAACGAGCTTGACAGCTGTGTCGTTCGCTTCCGAACCCGAGCTTGCGAAGAAAACCTTGCTCATCGGGACTGGCGCCAGCGAGAGCAGCTTTTCTGCGAGTTCGATAGCGCGGGGGTAACTCATATGCCGGAAAAGATGGTAGCTCGGCAATTCCAGGAGTTGCTTGTATGCCGCATCGGCTAGCCGCTTTTGTCCGAAACCAAGCGAAATAGACCAAAGGCCCGAAACAGCTTCTATATAACTTTTTCCTTCCTCGTCGTACACTCGGACGCCGTCGCCGTGTACGATTGTGAGCGGGCCGTTCTGATTGTGAAGCGTAAGTTCCGTCATCGGGTGAAGAAGAACCGCACGGTCGCGCCCTGATAAGGAATTTATGCTATTGGACAAAGCCACTTGGAGCTGCTTTCAAGGTTGCAGGAGTATAATTTCCTGTTGGGCCATGTGATGCGATATTTGCGGTAAATCGGTCCGGCTAATGAACGTACTATGGCCTGACAAACGGCTGAAGAGCAGCATTAAGACCGTATAATAGTGCGGACCTGGTTTCATAATACAAAAAATCGAGAAATCTTCCACTTTCCATTGCCGATGTCGTCCGATGCTGTTGGCGCAACGAGCCTAGCGCCGAAGCCAAAGGCCTCCCGCTCGCTCAGGGAGCGGATGAGGACAGCCTGGCGGTCGATTGCGAAGGCGAGTTGCACATAAATAGGCTGCTCCACCCATAGGGTTCCGTCATTGTCGAAGGTCGCGATGCGCTGCGAGGGCTGCACAAAGGCTGGCTAAGCATCAGCTTATTCAAAAATATATGCTTTGATGTTGGTTGATGAGATGCGATTATCAACTCAACTATCGACTAGTCGTTCAGAATAATCAATTGGTGTAAGCTTATGCAGAACAATTATAAGTTTTGGTTGGGATTGGCCACGACTTTCTTCGCCGTCGCATTGGTAAGCGGGCAAGCGGCCAGTCAGCAGCAACAATCCAAGCCGAACATCATCATGATCGTGTCCGATGACTTCGGCTACGGCGACTCTGCGCCTTACGGAGGAGGCCCCGGCCGCGGCATGCCGACCCCGAGCCTTGAGCGCCTGGCGAATGAAGGCATGACCTTCTTTTCCTTCTATGCCCAGCCAAGCTGCACGCCGGGCCGCGCCGCCATGCAGACAGGACGCATTCCGAACCGCAGCGGCATGACGACAGTGGCCTTCCAGGGGCAGGGCGGCGGACTGCCAAAAGCGGAATGGACCTTGGGATCGGTGCTGAAAGAGGCGGGCTACCAGACCTTTTTCTCCGGCAAGTGGCATCTCGGCGAAGCCGATTATGCGCTGCCCAATGCGCAAGGCTACGATGAGATGAAGTATGCCTTCCTCTACCACCTGAACGCTTACACCTATGGCGATCCGGAGTGGTTTCCCGATATGCCCCCCGAATTGCGCGCTATGTTCAATCGCGTGACAAAGGGGGCGCTGTCCGGCAACGCTGGCGAACAGGCCAAGGAAGAGTTCAAGGTCAATGGCGAATATGTGAACACGCCGGAGAAAGGGATCGTCGGCATCCCGTTCCTGGACGAATATATCGAAAAGGCTTCGCTCGATTATCTCGATAAAGCCCCCAAAGCCGGCAAGTCGTTCTTCATGAGCGTCAATTTCATGAAGGTTCACCAGCCGAACCTGCCCGCCCCGGAGTTCATTCACAAATCCCTGTCCAAGTCCAAATATGCGGACTCCATCGTGGAAGCCGACACACGCATCGGGCATATCCTCGACAAGGTCCGTGAACTCGGTCTCGACAAGAACACTTATGTCTTCTGGACCACCGACAACGGCGCCTGGCAGGATGTTTATCCCGACGCCGGCTACACGCCCTTCCGCGGGACAAAGGGAACGGTGCGCGAGGGCGGCAATCGCGTCCCTGCCATCGCCTGGGGACCGAAGATCAAGGCTGGCGCCAAGAACCACGACATCGTGGGCGGCCTCGACTTCATGGCCACCTTCGCCTCGCTCGCGGGCGCGAAGCTGCCCGAGAAGGACCGCGAGGGGCAGCCCATCATCTTCGACAGCTACGACCTGTCGCAGGTCCTTTTCGGGACGGGCAAGTGCGAGCGCAACGATTGGTTCTATTTTACGGAAGATGAGCTGAGCCCTGGCGCAGCGCGGGTCGGCAACTACAAAGCCGTCTTCAACCTTCGCGGGGACGATGGACAACCCACCGGCGGGCTTGCGGTAGACACAAACCTGGGCTGGAAGGGCGGACAGAAATACGTCGCGACGGTGCCGCAGGTATTTGACCTTTGGCAAGACCCGCAAGAACGCTACGACATTTTCATGAACAACTTTACCGAGCGCACCTGGGTCATGATAACCATCAGCGAGGAGATCAAGAAGCTGATGCAGACATACGTTCAATATCCGCCGCGCAAGCTGCAAAGCGGGAGTTATACCGGCCCGCTCACGCTCTCGAACTACCAGAAGTTCGAGTGGATTCGCGAGCAGCTCAAAAAGGAAGGCGTCACTATTCCGTTGCCAACCGGCAATTAGGTCCTCAAAACAGCCCGGGCTTCCTGGGCTTCATTCGATCCTCGGGCGCGCGTTGACGCCGCCTTCAGCGCGCTGATCTGTTGCTCAGTCTTCATTCTATGCAGGTTTTTCGCGGCGCGAGGCGACGTTATGAGACGAAGCGCAGGTCTATCCGGCTGGACGACCGCCATCTGCTTGGCGGCGGCTTTATGCGGGCTGGCCATCGGACGCGAAGCAGCGGCGATAGCCGCGGAGAGCGCGGCTAAAATCGCAGACTATGCCGGTTCGGCAGTCTGCGCCGGCTGCCACGAAGCGGAAGCGAAGGCCTGGACGGCGTCGCAGCACGCCCACGCGATGCAGGAGGCGACGCAAGCGACCGTGCTGGGCGACTTCAACGACGCTGAAGCGTCGCATTTCAGCTCCAAGGCTCACTTCAGCCGCAGGGATGGGCGCTTCTTCGTAACCACCGAAGGCAAGGACGGGAAGGACGCCGAGTTCGCCGTCAAATATACCTTCGCGCTCTATCCCCTTCAGCAGTATTTAGTTGAATTCCCAGACGGCAGGCTTCAGGCGCTGCCTTATGCCTGGGACGCACGGCCGAAAAGCGAAGGCGGTCAGCGTTGGTTCCACCTGTACCCGGTCGAAGATATCCCGCCGAAAGATCCGCTTCACTGGACGGGACCGCAGCAAAACTGGAACTATATGTGCGCGGAATGCCACGCGACCGACGTCCACAAAAACTACGATGCGGCGAAGGACAGCTTCAAGACAACCTTCTCCGAGGCGAGCGTTGGTTGTGAAGCCTGCCACGGCGCTGGCGCGGGACACGTCGAATGGGCGAAGAGCGGGCAGCCATTGAACGTCGCGCACAGCGGCTTCACGTCAGTCCCCGCGCAGCGCGGCGCGATTGTCTGGAGCCCGCAATCCACGACAGGCAGCCCCTCAGCGTCAGCCGCCCCTGTCGCGGGCGGCGTGAACGAAACCTGCGACCGTTGCCACTCAAGGCGCGGCCAGTTTTCGGAAACCTGGCGGCCAGGTCAGCCTCTCGGGAACACGCACCTGCCAGCTTTTCTGACCAGCGATCTGTTTGAGGATGACGGCCAGATGAAGGACGAGGTGTTTAATACATCCTCGTTCCAACAGAGCAAGATGTTTGCAAAGGGCGTGGTCTGCGTCGATTGCCACAATCCGCACAGCGGCAAGCTCAAGGCGGCGGGCAGCGAAGTCTGCTCGCAATGCCACGAACCGCAGAAGTTTGCAGCGACGGCGCACACCGGCCACCCTGAAAGCGCCGCCTCGCCCGATTGCGTCGCCTGCCACATGCCCGTGCGAACCTACATGGTCGTCGATCCGAGGCACGACCATTCCTTCCGCGTTCCGCGCCCCGACCTCACGGCGAAGATCGGCGCGCCGAATGCGTGCGCGTCATGCCACAAGGATCGCGACGCCGCCTGGGCCGCATCGGCGATCGAGCGCTGGCATGGGCCGGTCCGCAAAGGCTTCCAGACCTATGCCGAAGCGTTTCATGCACTCCGCCTGGGCCAGCCCGAGGCGGGCGATCTGCTGATGAAGGTCGCCCAGGATCCGGCAACTCCGGCGATCGCGCGCGCGACGGCTCTTCTTGAACTGGGAGGAAGGCCCTCAGCCTCCGTCCAGGCTGAAATCGAGCGCGGTCTTGGCGATCAGGATCCCATGGTGCGCCTTGGCGCACTCAGGGCAATGGAGCAACTGCCAATCGACATTCGCTGGGCGAAGGGTAAGGGCGCGTTATCCGACCCCGTCAGGGCGGTCAGGATGGAGGCCGCAAACTTGCTTGCGGACGCGCCTCTTGCAACGATGACCAACGACGAACGCAAGGCCTGGGAGGGAGCCTCGCAAGAGTACGTCGCGGCAAGGCGCTTCAACGCCGACCGGGCCGAGGAGCGCGCCAATCTCGCACATTTCTATATTCAGCAGGGCAAGGCCGATCTCGCGGAGCAAGAGTATTTGGCCGCCATCAAGCTTGCGCCGCGGCAGACGCCGCCGCGCGTCGATCTGGCGGATTTGTACAGGGCGGCTGGCCGCGAGGCGGATGCCGAGAGGCTCTTGCGTCAGACGGTGGGGGAGTTCCCTGAAGCGGCGGCGGCGCATCACGCCCTCGGCCTCGCGCTCATCCGCCAAAAGCGGTACGCCGAAGCCATGGAGAGCTTGAAACGCGCAACCGAACTGGAGCCGGGCCAGCCTCGCTATGCGTATGTGTACGGCGTGGCCCTTCAATCGTCGGGACAAACGGAGGGGGCGCGCCGCGTTTTCCAAGCGGCGCTTTTGGCGAATCCGTCCAATGTCGAGATTCTTGTCGCGCTCCTTCAGGATGCGCTGCATTCGCGCAACCTCGAAGACGCTCTGTCCTATGCCGGGCGTCTTCGCGTCCTACGCCCCGATGATGCATCTCTTGTGCAATTCATTGAGCGGCTGCGCGCCGCGGGCAACCGATAAGGCTCCCGGGTCCGGCGCAATCAGGCCCACACGGGTATGCGCCTGGGATCTTCGCTTGTCGCAGCGACGTAGTGGGTGTGTCGGCTCTTGGCCTATCTCGACAAGGGCCTGGCGTTGGATTCGCGACGGCGGGTTTGCCCGACATCCGCGCGGGCAAGCGATGCGACAGCGGTCAGCGTCCTGTCAGGGTTAAAGAAGGGCTGAAATTGGTTTCGTTTGGTAAAACAGGGGGGCTCGCCTTCGGCAGGCGGGATCCCAATAAGCCTATGATATTGAACGGTTATTATGAGCACCATGTCGATTTGGCGACGGTCGGCCTCAGCGTTCGCATGCCAGGCCCGGAGACGCCGAAAGCCTCCCCGCCAGAGAGTCGCTCGATTAAGCCATTGAAGTAAAAGGAGAAAAAAGATAAACAGTGCGGCGCGCACGCTTGGTTAACAGGCCCCGGCAGTCCATGGTTAATAAAGGCTTCAATGGTCATGAGATCTTGAAGCAAGCCTTCGCGGCTCGACCAACGTATGGACGGGGAAAGCTTCATTTTTTGGCGGACGCCCTCAACAGCCGCAACGCGCTCCATCGCGCATGGACCTAGACAGAATACCCGCGAACGGGAAAATCGCAGCGGTTATCTTTGCGGATGTCCTTAGCTGTGGTCGTGGGTATTTTTGACTTAGATCAATGTTGCGTGAGCAAAAAGATGTATTCCAAATATATCTTTTGCTGGCCCGAGATACCCTTCCTGGAGCCAAGGCGAAAACACCCTCAGGAGAAGTGACACGAATGTTCTGCTTCCAATGCGAACAAACAGCCAGAACGGATTCCGGCGCGGGCTGTGCGTCCACCAAAGGCGTCTGCGGCAAGGATGAGGCGACGGCGGACCTGCAGGATGTGCTGGTCTATCAGCTCAAAGGGATTGGTCAGTACGCTGCCCGGCTGCATGCGCTTGGCCGTCCGGATGCCGCGGCGGACAGTTTCATTCTTTATGCGCTCTTCACGACGCTCACCAATGTCAACTTCAACCGTGCGCGATTCGTGGACCTGATCGCCGAAGCGGCCCGCATTCGTGATCGGCTTCGCGGCGGCTACGAACAAGTGGCGCGCGACGCCGCTCAAACCCCGGAAACACTCGCCGGTCCGGCCGCCTTTGTCTCGGCGGACTCGCTTTCTGGGCTTTTGGCGCAGGCCGGCATCGCCAACGTGCGAGCAGGGCTCGATGAAGCGGGCGCCGACGTCATCGGACTGCGGGCTTTGATTCTTTATGGCCTGAAAGGCGTGGCGGCTTATGCGCACCACGCCGAGGTTCTGGGCGAAACCCGCGAGGAAATCGGCGCCGCTGTTGCGCATGCGCTGGATTTTCTGGCCACCAATCCAGTCGATATCGAAACGTTGCTTGAAGAAGCGCTGGCGCTCGGCCGAACGAATTTCAAGGTCATGGAAACGTTGGACGCGGCGAACACAGGAGCCTATGGCGCGCCAGTTCCAACCAAGGTCCGGATCACACCTACAGAGGGTAAGAGCATTCTGGTCTCCGGCCACGACCTTCGTGATCTGGGCGCCATCTTGGAAGCCACCAAGGACAAGGGCATCAACGTCTACACGCATGGGGAGATGCTGCCGGCCCACAGTTATCCGAAACTAAAAGCCTATCCGCACCTCGTGGGCAATTATGGCGGCGCCTGGCAGAACCAGCAGCAGGAGTTCGCTGTTTTTCCTGGCGCGATCGTGATGACGTCGAACTGCCTGATCGAGCCGAACGCGCGCTACCGTAATCGCATCTTCACCGCCGGGCCGGTCGGCTGGCCAGGTTTGCGCCATATCACAAATGGCGACTTCAGCCCCGTCGTGCAGGCGGCTCTTGCGCTGCCGGGCTTCAAGGCGACCGAGCCTGAAAAAACGATCATGATCGGTTTTGGGCGCGAAGCTGTGCTCGGCGTGGCTGATACGGTGATAAGCGCTGTGAAGTCCGGCGCCATCAAGCATTTCTTCCTGATCGGCGGCTGCGATGGCGCTGCGCCTGGCCGCAACTATTACACCGAGTTCGCCGAGGCGGCGCCGAAGGATACCGTCCTGTTGACGCTCGGCTGCGGCAAGTACCGCTTCAACACCCAAGACTTCGGCGACATCGGCGGCGTGCCGCGCTTGCTCGACATGGGGCAGTGCAACAACTCCTACTCCGCGCTCGTGGTGGCGGGGGCGCTGGCCAAGGCGTTCGATTGCGGGGTGAACGATCTGCCCCTCTCGTTGATCGTTTCCTGGTTTGAACAGAAGGCCGCGGCGGTGTTCCTGACTTTGCTTGCTCTTGGCGTACGAAATGTGCGTCTTGGGCCTACACTGCCGGCCTTCCTGACGCCGGCGCTGCTCGACGTGCTGGTTAATCGCTTCGGCATTCAGCCAATCACGACGGCTGAGGCCGACATCGCGGCGGCGCTGAACCGAAAGGCCGCCTGACCGATCTTAGGGCCGGGCGGCTGCCTCCCCTCCCGGCCCTAAGACGCACGCAAAACACACACACAAGGTGCTTCCCCGATAACTCGTCACTTTCGAAAGACCATCATTATGCCGGACATTACGCTTGTCACACGCGACGGCGTGCGCTTGCAGGTCGACTGCGGCCAAAATGAAAACATCTTGGATGCCGCCGCAACGGCCGGGCTGTTTCTGCCCGCCATGTGCCGCGAGGGGAGTTGCGGTCTTTGCCGCGCCCACGTAGCCGATGGGGCCTATGAGATGGGCAGCCATTCCGAGGATGCATTAAGAAGCGGCGGCAAAAACGCCGTGCTGCTCTGTCGCTGCCAGCCACAGAGCGATCTGGTCGTCGATCTTCCCTATCCGGACGCCAGAATCAGTCGCCACAAAATCCCTAGCCGCGAAGCCGCTGTAGAAGCGCTAGCCCCTGCGGGCGCGGGCGCCGTGGCTCTCGCGTTGGTGCTGAAACCTGATCCGGAACTCGGGCAGGCGGCGGACTTCATTCCGGGCCAATATATGGAGCTCGCCATCCCCGGCACGGATATTCGCCGCGCCTATTCCATGGCGAATTTACCCAACTGGGAAGGTCGGCTGGAGTTTCTGATCCGTTTGCAGCCGGGCGGGGCGTTCTCAACTTATCTCGCCGAACGCGCCAAGGTCGGCGACACGCTGATCGCGCGCGGCCCGCAAGGCGATTTCGTTCTGGACGAAACCAGCCCGCGTCCGCGCTGCTTGATTGGCGGCGGCTGCGGCTTGGCGCCGGTGCTATCCATGCTGAGGCATCTGGCGGACTTCCAGGATACACAGCCGACACATCTGATTTTGGGAGCCAATCGCGAAGACGAACTGCCTCTCACGGGAGAAATCGACGCCTTGCGCGAGGCGCTGCCGCGTCTGACCGTGACCCTCAGCGTGTGGCGTCCTGAGGCGGCCTGGACGGGGTTCACCGGCACTGCGGCGGATGCTTTCGGCTTCTATCTGGACTCTGGCGTGGAAACGCCAGATGTCTATGTCTGCGGCCCTCCGAAACTGCTCGAAGCTGTGAAAACCGTGGCTCAGGATCGTCAAATCCCGCCAGAGCGCATTATCTCCGAGCGCATCTTTCAAAATTGATGGGGTCGGCCGAACTGTGAGGGCCCATGCATCTGACCCGTTTCACCGACTACGGCCTTCGTACGCTCATCTATCTGGCTTTGCGGCGAGAAGGCTTGGCGTCCATCGCCGAGATCTCGGGCGCGTACCGGATCTCGGAAAATCATATGATCAAGGTCGTTCATCATCTTGGTCATGCCGGGCTCATTGAGACCACCCGCGGGCGCAACGGCGGAATAAAGCTTGCGCGCCCGGCGGCGGAGATTGGCCTTGGCGATGTCGTGCGCGCCAGCGAGCCCAGTCTTGCCTTGGTGGAGTGCCAAGCGGGCGAGCCTTGCGCCATTGGCGGCCTCTGCCGTCTGCAAGACATTATGGACGAAGCGCGCGACGCCATGCTGGCTGTCCTGGATCGCTATAACTTAGCCGATGTCGCGGAACCGGCAAGCGAGGCGCTCCGTCGGCGGCTGGGGATTTTACGTTCACCAAAAGACTTGGGAGATCGCTGCGAATGAACGGCGCTAAGGACAGAGGCGCCAAAACGAAGAGGATCGGTTCGCCCTTTATCGGTTGTGGCTGAGGCGTGTCGGATTCGCGACGGCGGGGTTGCGCGGCATGCGCGCGCTCATGATTGACGGGCAAGCAATGCGACAGCGGCCAGCGCCCTGCCAGGGTTAAAAAAGGGCTGAAATTGGACTCCCCACCCTTTAGCAAGGGGTATTTTGAGCCTTGAAGGTAGGGTTGAACAGGGCGCCATTTTTCAGCATGGCGCAGGCGACGTTGAGGAGGCGATCAGCTACAGACCGTAGCGCCCGGCCATGACTGTGACCGCGTCCGCGCAGGGCGGCGTACTTGGCTTTGCTCTTGGGGTCATGCTGAATGGCGACACGCGCCCAATGGTACATAGCGTTGGCGAGCCGGTCATGGCGGGCTTGCCTTCGGATGACGATCCAGCTTTTGCCGGACCTCTTGGTTACGGGCGCGACTCCGGTCAGACTGCGCAAAGCGGCGTAATCGCGCCGCAGCAAGGCATCCCAAGCCTCTGCAAGCAGCGTGGCGAGGACAATCCTTCCAACTCCCGGCAAGGATGTGAGGATTTTCACGTCATGCTGCTTGGCCTGCCCTGTTTGCGCGCTCTCTGCAGGAATAAGCTGTGTTTCGGCGTGCAATAAGGACCCCGTTAGCGGGGTAATCGGCGTCCAAACGGGACCCCACTGACGATTGGGTCCACAAAGCCCCTGGTGGAAGCAGGGGGCTGCGTTTGGGATGCTGGTTGTGGAGACGATTGCGAAGATCCGGCGTGCGTTTTTCATCGAGAAGAAGCCGATCAAGGCGATCAGCCGCGAGCTGAGGTTGTCGCGAAGGACGGTGCGCAAGGCGATCCGCTCGGAGGCGACGGAGCACCGCTACGAGCGCAGCGTGCAACCGATGCCGAAGCTTGGCGCCTGGCGGAAGCAGCTCGACGATCTTTTGGCTGCGAACGAGGCGAAGCCTACGCGGGAACGGCTGACGGCGGTGCGGTTGTTCGAGACGCTGCGCGATGTTGGGTTTGATGGCGGCTACGATGCGGTTCGGCGCTACGCCAAGAGCTGGCGCAAGGCGCGCGGGGCGGCCTCGGCGCAAGCCTATATCCCGCTGATTTTCGCGCCCGGCGAAGCCTACCAGTTCGACTGGAGCCACGAGACCGTTGTGATGAACGGCGTCACGATGGTGGTGAAAGCGGCCCATATGCGGCTCTGCCATAGCCGGATGCCGTTTGTGAGGGTGTATCCGCGCGAAAGCCAGGAGATGGTGTTCGACGCCCATTCCAGCGCCTTCGCGTTCTTCAAGGGCGCCTGCACGCGCGGCATTTACGACAACATGAAGACGGCGGTGGAGACGGTGTTTGTTGGCAAGGAGCGCCAGTTCAACCGGCGCTTCATGCAGATGTGCAGCCATTATCTGGTGGAGCCGACCGCCTGCACGCCGGCGTCCGGCTGGGGGAAGGGGCAGGTCGAGAACCAGGTTGGCCTGATCCGCGAGCGCTTCTTCACGCCAAGAGTGCGGGTGAAGAGCTTCGACGAACTGAACGCCTGGCTCCTCGACCGCTGCGTCGCCTACGCCAAGGCGAACAAGCATCCTGAGTTCAAGGACCAGACCATCTGGCAGGTCTTCGAGGCGGAGCGGGCGAGCCTGATCGCCGTACCTGGCCGCTTCGACGGTTTTCACGCGGTCATGGCCTCGGTGTCGAAGACCTGCCTCGTCTCCTTCGACAGGAACAAATACTCGGTCTCCTCCCAAGCTGTGGGACGCCCGGTCGAGGTACAGGCTTACGCCGATCGCATCGTCATCCGGCAGGACGGCGCTGTCGTTGGCGAACATGCCCGCTGTTTCGGGCGCGGCCAGACGATCTATGACCCTTGGCATTATGTGCCGGTGCTGAGCAGAAAGCCGGGCGGCTTAAGGAACGGCGCGCCGTTCAAGAACTGGGTTCTGCCGTCATCGCTGGAAGCTGTGCGGCGCAGGCTGCACGGCTTCGATGACGGCGACCGGCAAATGGTGGCGATCCTGGCCGCCGCGCTGAGCGATGGGCTCCCGGCGGTTGAAGCGGCCTGCGCCGAAGCCCTGAGCCAGGGCGTCCATTCGTCGAGCGTGATCCTGAACATCCTGGCGCGCAAGAAAGACTTAAGCCCCGCCGCGAGCATCGCCACGCCCGACGCGCTGCGCCTGAAGCACGCGCCCGCCGCCGATTGCGCCCGCTATGACAGCTTGAGGAGGGCTAGCCCATGGAACGGACCGACATCCTCGCCCTGATGGGCGAGTTGAAGCTCTTCGGTATGCGGGCCGCCTATGATGAGATCATAGCGGCCGGCATCAAACGCCAGCTCTCGCCGCAATGCATTATCGGCGATCTTTTGAAGGCCGAGATCGCCGAGAAGCAGGCGCGATCGATCAAATACCAGATGACCATCGCCAAACTGCCGCTGGCCAAGGACCTTGACGGCTTTGAGTTCGCCGGCACGCCCATCAACGAGGCGCTGGCGCGCGAGCTGTCGAACGGCGGCTTTTTGGCCGAACAGCGTAACGCCGTCCTGGTCGGCGGAACCGGGACCGGCAAGAGCCATCTCGCCATCGCGATCGCCAGGGCTTGCATCCGCGGCGGCGCCAGAGGACGCTTCTACAACGTGATCGATCTCGTCAACCGGCTGGAAAGCGAAGCCCGCGCCGGCCGCCAGGGGCGGATGGCCGATTATCTGTCCCGCCTCGACTTCGTGACCCTCGATGAGCTCGGCTATCTGCCGTTTGCGCAAGCAGGCGGCCAGTTGCTCTTCCATCTGATCAGCCGTCTTTATGAGCGCACCTCCATCATCGTCACCACCAATCTCGCTTTCGCCGAATGGCCAAACGTCTTCGGCGACGCCAAGATGACCACCGCGCTCCTCGACCGGCTGACCCACCACTGCGAGATCATCGAGACCGGCAACGAAAGCTGGCGCTTCAAACACCGCGCCTGACGTCCAGCACGCCGCCCGGCGCTCTCATCATGCCGTCGTGCTCACGGCCCTCAAGAACAAGCCCTGCGGGCGGCCGCCAAAAGCGGCCGTTCTTGACCGCCGTTGCGCGCGCCGGCTCAGCAGTCGCATGGGCCGGGACGGAAGGATGGCGCTGCTGAACCGAACAAAAGGATGGTCCCTGGGGTCCTTTTTGCACGCCGATCCGGGGTCCCTTTTGCGAGCCGATTGACAATAAGCTTGGCGGTGAGAGCGTCCAACTGGCGATGGGCCTCTTTGATCTGCTCGTTCAGGAGGCGGATGCGCGCGATGAGCGTCTTGATGTGGGCGCTGGCAGCTTCGGCCGTTCCGGCGGCGACCTGCACCGGCGGCTTGCACAGCAGCCCCAGGACATGGGCGGCGTCGAAGCGCCGGATGCGATTACGTTTCAACAGTTTGGCGACCGTCCCCTCGCGAATGCGCGAGGCCTTGTCGGGCGTGGGCGCGAGTTTCCAAAGATCGAGCAGCCACTCGGCGCCAAGGTCTTCTTCAAGCTCCAGCATGGCCGGGTAATAACGCCAAAACTGAGCGCGCATGCGGTTTGTGAGCCGGTTGCGCTCCGCGCCAAGATCGCTTGCGATGCGCGACCACTCGCGCAGTTCGATGACGGTTGGGTCGAGGGCGGCCAGCAGCCGCAAGCAATGCGGATCGGTCCGCAAGGCCGACGCCATCACTTCGGCGTCGCGGCTATCGTCTTTGGCTCCCGCCAGCGTGAAGCGGTCCCGGAAGCGATCCACCTGCTTTGGATTGATGGCGTGGACCATGAAGCCACGCTCGATCAGCGTCTCCACCACGGGACCGTGCGGCGTTTCGATGGCGACGGAGATTTGGCTGGAGCTGGCGGCGCCGCTTGCCGTCAGCAGCCAGGCGGCCATCTCAGCCAAGCCTTCACCGCTATGCTTGAAGATGTTCTCGCCGATCTTGCGGCCTGCGCCATCCGTCAGAAAGACGTGATGGTTTTCGCTCGCCCAGTCCACGCCGGCGCACCATTGCTGTTCGCTCATGCCTTCTCCCCGCTTCAAACTGCGAGCCGCCGCAACCTTCGCCGATCCCTGTACTGGCGCTCGGAACAAGGCACAGGTCCGGCGCGGACTCCCCACGGGGCATCGATTACGGCCAGTCTGGCAGGGCGCGCGTCCAATTTTGGCGATCGGATCGCAGGGTTCGTTTGGCCGCTCCCGCCAGACCGGCTCGGTTCGCGAAGGCTACGCTGATTTGGGCCGTCGCCCGCAATCCGCACTCCGTTCCGCTACGCTTCACTGCGTGCGGATTGCGGCGCCTTCGATGAACCGCCAGAGAAAGGTACAGGGTTCGTTTGGTAAAACAGGGGGGTCGCCTTCGGCAGGCGGGATCCCGCGGTCGGCCTCGGCGTTCGCATGCCAACTATTTACTTAGCTATACAGAAGCCAACGGAGCAAGCGCCGCGGCGCACAAGGGAGCCGTCGCCGGGAAACGGCGATTTCGTCAACAGGCAGCGGGCTCTCTTTTTCCTGCCGTATTCTTTGCATTCAAATCGTGGGAGCGGAGACCGGCATATCGCTTAGTCTCGAACCTGTGTCTTGCGAGCGGGCGAAAGGAAGAAACTTGGACTCGGCTGTCCATCGGTAGCCGATATACCGCGTCCAGGACTGCCCCGAAAGGCCCATGAGACTGGCGTCGCCGGATTTGATTGCAGCCAACAGGTCAGCATTTTTTGTACGAACTTGTGTGGACGTTCTTAAGTGGAACACGCAGTTCCGCTCCAGAAGCGCTGGGCTGGTGCGCGGCTCGATTTTTCCGCGAATGACCGTGTTACCGGACTTGTAGGCGTGAGCGAACAGGCTATCCACGACGGGACCCGCGGCTCCCGGCTTCGCCAACATCTGCATCGTAAAGGCGCAGCCGCCGCTCCGGCCATAGTAGATGTACCCTCCGATCGGCTTGCGCCCGCGATCGTAAACGATCCTACGGTGACAATCGCCATAGAGAACTCTTGTCGGCCGCATGCCGCATCTGCCATGCTAGCAGATGCGCATCATCGATTGGCCGCAACTTATAGTGGCGTCTCATCTCAAGCACGAGTTTGATAAACTCAGCATCGTCGACATCCTCATCCCCGGCGTAAGACTGTGGGGAAGTATCGACTTTCAGATACTTCTTCGTCGCCGCTATCATGAGCTTGTCAATCAGGGCCGTTGCCGGACGCAATGCGAAAGCCGCGGCGCCCCCCAAAAAAAAGGCAGCGAAAGCCGAAGGGCGAAGAATACGCATCCACTCTGTCCCGTAACCGGGCACGACTTGGCCGCCTTGCGGCTTCCAAAGCCCGACGGCGATGGAGTTCGACATCTCGCCATAGATGATCTCCTGCGGACCAGAGAGAATGCGCCGCACAAGCTTCGCCGCCACCAATGGATTTTCTCGAGGCTGATGGACTAGGATCGAATGGGCGACCGTTGCACGGATATCCCGTCCCTCGAAGGTCAGGCGCGCCGGTAGAGTGCCAAAAAAACCAATGAGCTGCCCCTGTTGTATACAAACGTGCGAACCGGTTTCCGCATCGTAATAGGGATGATCAAGGAAGAGATCCTGAAAATAACGCACAAGTGCTTGCGGGACAGGCATGTCAGTCGAATAATAGGTATCCAAAAACAGACGCGCTGCCATCGGAATATCGGGAGGCTCGCAGGGTCGTATCAAGAAATCGGTAGGGTTCGCCTCAACTGGCATGGCCGATACACCTGTTCGAGTGTGCCTTACTCCAATGACTATAACGGCAGGAGCATGAACAGACGGAGAATGAACAGACGGAAATGTCCGTAGGTTCCTTCCAGCAGCGTAAACTACAAGAGCACGGTCGGCCCGACATGCACGCCTTCAACTGCTTGCCCGTCTTGTCATAGAGCAGGCCTTGCATCCTGTCTTCCAACGGCAAGCGAGGCGGGCCAGATCTCCGGCTGCAGGACCGCAGGAGTTGGAGGAACTGGCTAGCATTAAGCTGTGACCGACAAGGACATCATGGTGGAGAAATAGTCGTCAAACTGGGTAAGAACAAGGCCATCATCTGCAGGCTTTGCTCGACAAAGTAAACAAGCCTGGTCAAGTGCATTCTGAAAGCCTGGGTCCTGCTCAAGGCCGATGTGTCAGAGCACTGGAGAGGGCTCGATCGGTGGCCGCATGGTCGAGGCGCCCGACGCCAACAAGTCAATGGCGACGCCGGTTTGCCTGCAATTTGCGCATCGTGCAATGTTCTCTTCTCTATTAGCCTTGAGGCAGCCGCCAAGCGGCTGGGGCGCGGTGGCTTTGACGATCCGCTTGACGCCTTTCGATGGGTGCGCGCCTCACCCAAAACGCCGCTGGAGGCCGGCTAGTTTTGTGAGTTGCGCAATTGGTATGCTTGGCGTCGTTTGCATTTTGAGCAAGAGCCACCCATTACGTCCAAATAACGTATTGGTAGCCATCGCGTAAACGGCAAGCGACACAACACTCGCCACGGCTGCTCCGACGCTACCGAAGAACGGAATCAACAACGCATTAAGTAAAAAGTTGGTTATTGCGGCGATTATGCTCCGCCACATAATAACCGAAGGCCTTTTGCGCCTGACCCACCAGAATTGTGTAGCGACCCCTTGCCATCCGAACACAACGCCGAAGATGTGAATAGCCAGAATCGTGTGAGCACTTTCGAACTGATGGCCATATAGAACCCAGATGATAATCGGCGACAACAATGCCACAATTACTGCAATGCCGAGGAATATATAAGTGAACAAGACAAGAAAAATCCGAAACCCCTCGTTGAACTTATTAACATTTTGCCCGGCAGCATTAAATATGATTGGAGTTGCAGCCGATATAATAGTCATCGGAATGATGTTGGCGACCTCGGTCACCCTCGTAGCAGCTGCATAGATTCCTGCCTCGTAAGAGCCTTTCAGCCACGAAAGCATCAGAACATCTATACGCGCTATAGCTGTGTAGCATAAAATAGTTACCAAGAGAGGCCACGCCTCCCGATAAAGTCGCCACATATCCGAGGGCAAGGTCCAACGCAGCAAAAACCGATGCCCGCCCCGAAGGTACAAAATTAGGAGAACGCCCCCTAAGAGAGCAACCTGCAGTGCATGCGCAAAGCCCTGTACAACAAGGCTGGCGCCGGTTGCTGCAAGCGCGACTTTCAAGACGGATCCCACGACGGCCGAAGTGATGCGCGCGATCGCCGGGCTCATGGCATCGGCGCGAGCACGGAACCAGGGTTCAAGCATTTCAAATGGCACGAACAAAAAGCCTGGCAGCATCGCAAGAAATGTGAACAGACCAATCGAATTTTGAATCGGCAAGATCAAAGCGAAGATCGCAGAGAAGATCACGATAGCAATACTGTTGAGGGCCGGAACAGCGACGGCGCTTGTGATGAAACGTCGGTCAGCGGACGCAACGGCCTCGCGAGCGATTATAACTTCAAGACCGGAACCCGCTGTGGTCGTCGCAATCCGCATCAAATACTGGCAAATCATGTAGATGCCGAATGCGCTTGGTCCCAGAACACGGGCGAGATACACGCCGACGACCAGGGCAAGCAGCACGTTTATTCCTTGCTCTACCGATTGGACGATGCCTCTTTTTGCAAAGCCCCTTATAATAGACGGACTAAGGATGCCGCTGCTCAGTTCAGCTTTGCCATCCGGTAAAGCCTTGTTGGAACAATCGTCAACTGCTGTTCCGGTCAACTTATCATTCTCACTTAATGAAGTTAGGGCTGGCTATCGCTATACTGGGCTGCAGGTTAGTCCAATCGTCGGTCCTTGCCAATTCATTCTTCCGACCTGACTGGTACGCTCGCGGGAAGTTCAAATTCATTTGCTGCCGGCGTCGACAGGACTTCCCGTGGGACGCGCATTAGCTATCCAACTGATACCGACCGCCCTATGTTCTGACCCAAGGCCCCCTCATCCTGTCCTTCTCCCGGTAAGCTCGCCTCGACGAGCTTACAACTTGGAGCAGCCGCATCCGCGAGCGGATGCGGTTGGGGGAGAAGGAACAATATTGCAACGGCTGGCGCCTTCTCTCTCCCCTCGCGGAGAGGGCGGGGCGAGGGGACGCTACCGCGCAACACTTCCGGCGGCTGGTATGATCTCCACGCTGTCTCCCCAAGGTTTACCCAGAAAAGCATTTTCCAGTTGCGCCAGCCATCCGCGCCGCGCGCCTACCAGAGATCGAGGCAATCAAGCGCGTCTTGACTAAATTGCGTGACGCAGGCTGCTAGCGTGAACCAAACGGATTTAAATATGCGAGCGGATTGAAGGACGGTTCGGCCGCCTCCGCCGAGGTTTGGATCTGGCCGCCGGCCGCCATCCGCCGGCCTACGCCGTCGAAAATTTTTGCAAACTGCTGCGCGCCGGGTTTCTGGACGTTCCGGTCCATGATCTCATCGATCTTGGCGAGAAGCTGCACCCCAGTCTTGTCATGCACCAGGGGATTGCGCTGGTAGCCGCCGCGCTCGAAGAAGTTGGCTGTCGGCATGTCGCGGCCGGGAGGCTGCAGCATCTCAAGACCGCTCCCCGGCCCCGCCAAATTCATGAGTTCAAGCTGCGCCCCGTTCAAACGATAAAAGCCCTTCCTGGAGGCGTATTCCATGATGCCCCGCAGTTTGACCACCTGCATCCAGGGGCCGACATTTCCGTCGAGGTTGAGCGCGTGCATCCCAAGCCCATTGGGCGTTTTGGCGTAGGCCTCATGAGCAGGCCAGCTTTCGGGAACTCTCTTGGCGTCGGCGATCATCCGCCGAAGGCACGCAGCTTTATATCTTAGCGACTCAGCCCCGCTGCTCGACGCCCTCGGGTCTTCGGCGAGACGATCAAGACGCGCCGCAAATTCGGGACCCCATTTCCGCACCTGCTCAATCGAGTTCGCTGCGAGGAGCTGCGCATAGCCGAGCGCTGTCGAGGCGGCGCGCCCGCTCTTCGGATTATAGCCGGATTGCAAATCCTGAACGCCCATGCCCCCGGTTTCAAGCGCGTAAAGCCGCACGACCTGATCGCGCGTAAGGCCGAGCCTTGTCGCTTCGAGCGCATAGGAGATCATGAACTCGTCTTCGCTGATCCGCTCGGGGCGGAAGCCGTAAACCGCGTCGGCCTCGCGCAGGAAGTCGGCAACGACCGGCACCGGCGCATGAGGCGGGACGGCAAGCTTTGGCGGCTTCGGAAGGAGCGCCATGATCTCATCCGGACGCTGCGGCCCGTCGTAAGCGGGCGGCTGCTCCTGGACGTAGTCGTCGATGGTCGTCGGCCGCCCGGCCGCGATCTTCGCCTTTCGCTTTTTCCGTTTCAACTCGGCAAGTCGCCAATAGAGGTCCACGCGGCGGGCGTAAGCCGCGCGCGCGCCTTCATAGGCCCTAAGCGTCGCCTGCTGCTCGGGCGTAAGCATCGCGACCGCATCTTGAAGGGGTGTGTTCGCCCATGCGTTTTCGACGCAAGGCGGCGCCAGGACAAACGCCGTTAAAAGCGAAAGCATGGTTAAGCGTTTGGACATGCGGCTGCACTCTATCTGAATGGAAAAACGGAGACATCCAAAATGTCAGCCGCGAAGCACGGAAGCATATGCGCTGTTGCCTAAGCGACGCTTTCCAAAAACGCCACATTTCTGACGCGTCCATAAGGCAACTCAAAAGCCTTCAGTGCGGTCTCGGGCGGTTCTTCGCGCGGGTTGGGTGTGTGTGCGCCGCGCCTTCTGGGCCTGAATTGCAGCCGCCTGTCGATGCGAGAGGGAAGCATTTTGGACGAACAAACGGGGTATGCTCAGCGATCATGGCGCTTGGCGGCATCTATTGCCTGCCTGTCGGCCGTGCTTGGGCTTGCCGCTTGTGCAGGATTTAGCGTTCGAAATGCGCCTATCAATTCGGCGCTGACCGATGAGTTGTTTGCAGCCCCTCAAGCCGTCGCCGGGCCGGTGACCATCCACGAAAGCGCAGAAACTGCGATCGGGCTCAGCTTCTCCGGAGGCGGCTCGCGGGCGAGCGCCTTCGCGTTCGGCGTCTTGCAGGAACTCGGAAGGACAGACGCCCGAACAGCATCGCGAGCGAGCCTCATCGATCAGGTTTCTCTTGTGTCGGGCGTCTCGGGAGGATCGGTCACCGCAGCCTATTTCGCGTTGTACGGGCGGGACACGCTGACAAGCTTCCGCCAGAAATTCCTCATGCAAGATGCGGAAGCCTCGCTCAGCACATCGGTCAATGTCACCAATCTGGTGCTGCTTGCGAAAGGCGGGGTGAACGACCGCACAGGGCTGCCCACCTGGCTCGATGAAAATCTGTTTCACGGCGCAACCTTCAACGACGTGTTGAGACCCGGCCGCCCGCAGCTCTGGATCAACGCCTCCGACATCTTCAACCGCACGACCTTCATCTATAACCCGGTGAATTTCGGCGCGCTTTGCAGCGACCTGCGCCGCTATCCCCTCTCGGAGGCGGTTGCGGCCTCCGCGGCGGTCCCGTTCATTTTCGCGCCCATCGTGATCGAAAACTATGCGGACCGCTGCTCGTTCACGCCGCCCGACTGGGTTTCCTCCGCAGACCGGCCCGGCGCGCCCGCGATCTTGCGCGCTTCGGCGGCCGCCATTCAGAGGTATCGGGAAAAGTCCGACATCAAGTTCGTCAAGCTCCTTGATGGCGGCATGACCGACAATCTGGGTCTCAGCGGCTTTGTGCTCGAACTTGCGGCGGCGACAAAGCCCTACCAGCCGCTGACGCCGCGGCAGGTCGTGAATCTTAAGCGCTTTCTGTTTGTTGTCGTCGACGCCGGACGCCCGCCGGGCGGCGATCTCGCCAAGGATGCGGATTCGCCCGAGCTTATGGATCTGATCCAGGCCGTCTCCGACACGGCCGTGGATGCGAATGTGCGTGCGGGCTACGATGCGTTCGTCACCGAGATGGAAAAATGGCGCGAGCGCATGATCGAGTACCGCTGCGGGCTGACGCCGCCGGAGGTGGCCTCCCTTCGCGGCTCCACCGAGGGCTGGGATTGCCACAATCTTTCGCTCCAGGTCGCCAAGGTCAGCTTCGAGCAGATGCGCGAGGCAAACGTTCGGGCGCGGCTTGAGAAGGTTCCGACCCGCTTCAAGCTCCCGAAGGAAGATGTCGATCTTCTCATCTCGTCAGCGGGCAGCCTTTTGAGGCAGAATCCGAACTACAGGGAATTTCTCGCCACCTTCTAGAGCCCGTCGATCTGGGATTGCGGAGCGCGCAGCGACAGCTGCCCCACATGGCGGAGTTGCGACGTCAGGCTTTGGCGCAGGCCGATAAACCGCCCCTCAGGCAGCCATGAGGGAGAACATCCGCCGCCCCATTCGCCGCAAACTCGGACGAATTAACGAGAGCGCAATTTGCTGTCGCCGAAGACTTAACGTCTCTGTAAAAAGTCGATGATGGTCATCAAGGGACGGCCAAGCGGCCTGTGCTAGGTTTGCAGTGTGGAGTTTGAGTTACGGAAGGAAATCTTTCGCGACACCAAGCTCTGCATCCACAAGAATCATCATACCTGTATGCTCAGGATCGATGGTCCTTGCGCCGGTACTTTCAAGCACTTCCCGAGGATAAAATGGCTCATCGCGCGCGCTGGAAGTATGGCGCTTCCTGTCTGGTCTTGTCTTTGATCATAAGCTCGGCTGCTTTCGCGGCCACTGAAAGCGCCGTGCAAGAGACGCCGTCGCAGGCAGACCCGGAATCGAAATCCTATCTGCCGCCATGGATGCAGGGCGAGCGCGACCATGAAACCGCAGGCGCGACCAGCGCTGCGCAGACCGGCAAATCAGCCGTCATTGCCGATCGTGAGTCGGCAAAAAGAAAAGCGAGAGCACGGAAGGCGCGCGAGCGAGCCGCGCAGCCCAAGGGTTTTATGCGCGGCTTCGCCCAGCTGTTTGGCCAATGATCTGCGTGATCTCATTGCCCGCGCCTGTCTCAACACCTGACAGCCGGCGTCTTTGAAATCCAACCATGTTGGCGTCGAGCAAACTCTCACGGGCTCGCCAACGAAATGGACGTCTGCCCGGCGCAAGCGCACCTTCGCCCGTAGTGGGCCATAAGCCGCCAGTGTGATCTCAAAAGGCGCTGTCTCAAGCTGGTCGTATTGCCGACGTCAAGCTCCTTGGCCGCCTGCTTGTCGTAGGCGCATTTTGGCGCCTCCTCTCGATCTCAGCCTTGGGCCATGTGTGGCCCAGATCTTTCAGTCACTTCCATCATACATACAAAGCCCCGGACGAACTGACCGTTGAGCCAAGCATTGGGACCGCCGATGCCATTAGCTTGCCTGCCGACGAGGAACTCTGACCAACGCCGAGAGCAGGTAAAACGCCATGGCGACCAAAAGCAGATAGCGGAAACCTGTTAGCATCGAAAGTGACTCTGCAAGCCCACCAACAACCGAACCCGCTATGTTTGAACCGAAAGCCATATCGGGATCGCTGGACTCACGGAATGACCGGGCGAAGATCACGCCAGCAAAGAACATCGGACCCAATGCCAAAGTACAGGGTATAACATAGCGCAATATCAGCCCGCCGCTCAGAAACGTATCAAAGGGGATAAGAATGGCTGCGCCTAGCAGTAGCATCAACCCAGAATAATGCCAAATGAGGCGTGTCGGGCGAGTTTTCAGCACAAAAATATTAGCCATGAGAATAAGCATCAGGGCCGTAAAAAATACTATGGAGTTCACGAACCACGTGCTCCCAAATAAGAGCGCAAGTTGTACGACTGCCTTCGTCTCAAGCAGCATGAAGCCGGCTCCGAGGAAAAACATGCGTATATCAAAACGGAGCCTGCCCTGGCCTTTGGGTAGGAAAAGGTAGACCATAGCGATGCCAAGAGCGCCCAGCAAGATTATTGATCGGATGCTCAAGTCTGGAATCAGCCTGTCTCGAAGGTAAAGAAACGGCCAATCGTCTGTGGCGAAGCGCGGTTTGTTCATTCCGTCAACGACAGTTGTAGGCGCAATCTTCAACCAGTCCTGGCGCTCCTCCGGCGCCGTGGAAACTGGATTGATCTTGAACCCATCAATATCAAGATTACGCGCTGGGTAACGGTTCAGCCAAAAGACTTTCTGAGCAGCGAAAGCGTCCGCGATCTGAGGGTTACAGCCAGCCACTATAATCGTGTATCCAGTCTGCGGCGAGGACGCCAAGATTTCCTGGTAAGGCAGGCTAATTACGGTTGGTTTGCAGCCAAAAACGCTCTCCGCCATGGCGGCGACCCGCTCTATGACCCAGGTTTGGCGAAAGTAGTTATAAGTAATAAAGATACCGTCGGGCTTAAGAACCCTCTTGATATCGCGCATCGCCTCTTCGGTGAAAAGGTAGCTTTCCAGTCGGATATTGGCATAACCGCTATGCAGGATAAGGGAATCCACGAGCGCATAGACCACGAGATCATATTCGTGGTCAGTCGCACGCAAGAAATGGCGCCCGTCGTCCAAATGGCGAGCCACTCTTGGATCGGCATAGGGCTGGCCGGGATTGTCTTCGACGCCAATGCGCTGGATCACGGGGTCAATTTCGACCGCGTCGATATGTTTGACGCCAAAGCGAAGCGCGTGATCAAGGTCGTTGCCGGAACCAGCCCCAATAATGAGCGCGTCCGAGAAGGGCGCCCCGCCAGTCGCTTTGCGCAGTAAGTGGATGAGCGAATAGTTCGATCCGCCGTTTTCGAAAGGCACGATGACTTGGTGCCCAATGTTGTTAACGCCTATACTGCGGCTTTCAGGATCGTAGGTTACCGCATTGTAGGGCGACCAAATCCGGTTGACTCCGGTAATCGTGACAAGCGCCAGCACCCCTACCAGGTAGGCGCATCGCAGCCAGGTCAATTTGCCCGCTTGGCGCAGGAGGTAAGCGATTCCCGTACAAGCGACGAGAAACCAAACCAGTGGAGGCAGTTGCAAATAAGAAATCACCGAAAAACCGACAATGCCGGCTACACTACCCCCGATGTTCAACGTGTAGGCCATGACGCGGTTGGGATATGCATCAAAGGCCCGGCCAAGCACTTGCCCCAGGCCGATAAACATAAGGACGATGCAAACGAAAAACACTGCGACGATGTAATCTATGGGAATGCTGAACTGGGCGACGTCAGGGTTGCGGTATTCCGTGCCGAAGAATATTTCTTGCGGTGAGACCTGATGACCAACATCAATCGCGATACCGCTCCAATAACCATAGATTGCGAGCAAACCTATCGCCGCGGCCATCGTGCCAAACGCGACAAATGGAAATAATCCTAACCAGTCGCGTTGCTGGCGAGCGGCCATGCAGCCACATGACATACCGAGAAAACAAGCAATAAGTATTGTGTTTGTAAAAAAATTTAGAAATAAAACATATGAAGAAAACCATCTTATACAAGACAGCTCTAGAAAAAGAACTATAAACCCCACTATTAATATATCAATTTTATTATTACCATCTGTATTATCGAATTTAGCCAAAGATATTATAGATTTTTCATGAAGCATTTGATTTATTTAGACACCTTGGGAGTGGGCATAAATTAGCGCTGCCGCGGCCCCTGCAAGCCGCCAGCGCAATATCGAGTTTGGCGTCGTCGGCCGGCTATCCGGGTCCGAACGAGAACATCCCTACATCAAGTGTCTCATCCGAAGCTTGCAGGTGTTTCGGCGCGGCGTTTACGGAGTGGGCAGACCCTGCTCAGGCGTCGCCGCCTGCAAGGGATAGCCCGCAGCCAGCCAGGCCTCGGCGCCGCCGGGGAACCACAGCACATTGCGGTAGCCATATTGAATTGCGCGCTTGGCGGCGTTCCAGCTCATCCAGCAATCCGCTTTGCAGTAGAAAGCGATGGCCTTGCCGACATTTCCGCCCGTGATAGCCACGAGCCTCGCGCGGAACCATTCATCCAGCGCTGGGCTGATCGCGCCGCGGCCGACGTCCGGCCACCAGAGGCTGCCGGCCACATCCTTGCGCGGAACAGGCAGCCAGGGACGGTCTTCAGGCAACGACGGCGGACGGATCGGCGCGGGCAGCACGTCAATTACTATGGCGCCGTCGGCCATCGCCTTTGCGAGCGCCGCGGCGTCGACGGTCGCAGCGCCGCTCAGCCCCTCGGGCACGGGCGCGTTATAGGCATCCATGCGGAAGCCCTCCGGCTCCGGCGCATTGGCGGCGACGAGGAGAGGAAGAACCGCGAGCATTGCGAGGTGGGTGAAACGCATGGCGCGCTCAGTTCGCTAGCGGGTCGAAATGATGGGTGAACTCAGCGCCGGAGCTGTCATGCGCAGCCACGTCAACCCCTCCATCGCCAGCCGGCGTATAAGTGAAGGCGATGACCGGGTCTTCGCTCAACGAAATATCGCTCTTAAGCTCGAACACGCTCACGCCGCCTGTCTTGACCGACACCGTTTCGAGATAGCGGGCAGGCACGGCGCCGCCGCTTGGCGCCGATTGCATGCCGTTGTAGTTTGGATGGCTGATGAGGAGCTGTGAGGGGATGGCGACCCCTTCGCGCGGCCGGGTCCGGCGCAACTGCATCTGGCCCATCCGCGCTATGATTTCTTCCGACTGGCCGGTGCTGGGGGCGGAGCAGCCGCCCGCGGCCTTCACATAGTGCGAGGCGGCCAGCAAGGTTCCGTCCTCCATTTCCGCGACCGCATGGACGGGCGTGAAGTCGTTCACGCGCACGCGAACCTTGATCTGTTCGGGCGTGATCGCCGGGCCGAAGCGAAACGTGCCGACGACCGGCGCGGGATTGTTGTCGATGAACAGCGTCAGCGCGACCGCGCGCTTTTTCCTGGCGAGTTGCACCGTGACCGGCACGAGCGCCGCATCCAGCGCACGCTCCGGGACGACGAGTTTCACCTCGTCCCCCGCATCCTGAATGGCGCGTCCGTAAAAGACCTGATCGCGCACCAGGTCCCAGCGCGCAGCTTCCTCCGCCGCGTTTCTGTCCTGGGCGAAGGCCCCCTGCCCTATTGCGAGGCCTGCGAGCAGCAGAGCGGCGCTCAGAAGACGCATCATCACGGATTCTCCCATTCCAGCTCATGCACGGCCTGAGCGATGTTGTGCGCGTTATAATCGTCGAACAGCTGCCAGCGCCCGCGCTCGGACTGGGCCGCGACTTGCGCCGCGTCGTCCAGATCGCCGCCGCGCTCGAGCACGCCGCGCACATCCGCGGCCAGCGTTTCGAGGTAGCGCTGAACGCCCGGCGCAGCGTCGGAGAGCGAGAGAGAGGCCGGGCCGTGTCCCGGAACCACGCGCGCCGCCTTTATCTCTTTCAGCGCCGCCAGCTCTTTCAGCCAGCCCCGGACCGAGCCGTCGAGCGAGGGCATGCGCGTTACGAACAGGAGGTCGGCCGCCCAAAGAGTGCCGGTGGCCAGGTCCATTACGGTGAGATCGGAGCGCGAGTGCGCCGGGCCGTGCGCTTGAATCTCAAGCGTTCGTCCGCCGAGATCGATTGTAGCCTTATCCGTCACCGTGCGGTCGGGCAGGATGGCCGCCCCGCCTCCATCGCCCAGAAGGTCGTGCATGCCTTTCCGGTAGAACTCGCCTCGCTCCGCAATGGCCTGCGGGAGCGCGGCATGGCCGATGAACTCCGGATGGTCCGCGGCGAAGGCGGGAGAGCCGAGAATGTGGTCGGGATGGATATGCGTGACGATTACGTAACGGATCGGTAGAGCGGTGCGCGCGCGGATGGCCTCCCGAAGCGCAAGGCCGTCGGCGAGGCTCCCGCCCGGGTCTATGACCGCGACGGCCTCCTTGCCGATAACGAAGCCGATGTTTGCGATGGCGTCCTTGTTGGCGGCGGTCGCCATTTCGGTTGCGCCGACGCGAACGAACAGCCCCGGCGCCGCCTCCTCGATATCCTGAGCTTGCGCTGCGCTTGACGGCTGGCGCGCCAAGCCCGCCCCCATCAATCCGCCGAGCGCGAGCGCCGCCGCTTCCCTGCGGCTGTAGACGCGCATGCGTTTCCCCGTCTTTATTTGCAATCTAAGGTAAAGAGAGGCTCCGGCGCCGTCAATCCGACCAACGGTCGGCCAAGCTCAGGAGCGCCACGGCGAATGGGGTCGGACACGGGGTTGACGTATCCGGGACCGCAAGAAACGCAAACGCCGCTTGTGGCATAATCTCGGCTGGCGCTTCTCAATGCCTGGACGACGACGGCGGGTCAAAACCCGGCGACGGCGACGCTCATATGCTCCACCACGGGCGCGAACGCGAAATAGGGGCCGACGAGGCGCCGCCATTCCTGAAAATCCCCCGAGCCGCGGAAATGCACGGTGTGATCCTCCAGCGTCTCCCACGTGACGAAGAGCCGGTACTTCGTACGCCTCTCGATGGTGCGCTGAAGCTTCATGCCGAGGCAGCCTTTGAAGTTCTGAAACAGCGGGACCGCTTTCCTCACGCCTGCCTCGAAGGCGGCCTCCTCGCCCGGCTTCACTTCAATTTCAACGATTTCGGTGATCATCGCATGCCTCCTCAATCGGCGTCGCAAGCCGCATCGCACGAGGCGGGGCGCGCGTCAATTCACCATTTAGAGCCAAAAATGCAGCAGCCTCGCCGGCGGCCGCGAGTCGGTCCTCGCGTCTCAAAGCCTTATGGCGTTGATCAGAAAAGCTTTTTCCATAGACCTGACATCCAGAATCCGTGCGGCTTTGGACCAGAATCGCGTGCAGGCATTTGGCTACGCGACATCTTAACGAAAAGCGCCTTCCCGCAGGTTGATTGCAATAAGCCTCTGATTATCGGCGATATATCGCAGCACGATGTTGGTCGAAGCGCGCGCCGCAGGAAAGGTTTTTTGGAGCGATACAACCATATTACGTTGAGGTTGTATTGTCCGATACATCAAAATACAGAAAAAGAAATACGCCATCAGCTTCAGCTAAACTGAATAAGCAGGCTTGTACCTTTTATTTTATCGAAGTATAACTTTTGCAAATATGGCAGATGTGCTTTCCTCATACAAAGAGTTGGGCAATTTGATGCTGAATAAGCTCCAGTTCCTCGTCAAGGGACAAGGATTGTCCCACGGCGCTAGGCTCGCAATAGATGGTAAGGCGGACGTAGCGTTAGCCTGCGAGCCTCTCTTTAAAAGCATTGGAAAAAACAACGGCTTAGGGGCAGCAGCGCCTTCGAGCTGGTTTCGTGTGACCGCTAATGTGGACGCCGAGGCGAAGAACCCCTGGGATGCCTGCCACGCTCTCGTGAAAACCGGCGCGCTCCAAGGCGTCGAGTTTGTCGAGCCGGACTTGCAACAGACATGGCCTGTCGACCATAATCGGCCGAAGGGAACGCCTTTCGCGATGACGGTTGGGAAGCCGGATCCACAGAACCCGCGTCTCCCGGGCAATAGTAACCCTGTATGGTTCCGGGAGCCTGGGTTCGGGCAATTCGATGAGGCTCTGCAAATCACAGGAGACCCAGGGGAAGGCGACCGTGTCCGGATCGCGCATCTCGACACCGGATATGATCCTGACCATCATGCCAGGCCCGCTCACATCAGTGTCGAGGAGCAGCGGAACTTCGTTGACCCGGACTTCCCGAACGATGCGCGGGATCGTTCCAACGGCTTATTGAACAATTTCAGTCATGGCACAGGAACCATCAGCATCCTTGCTGGCGCTCCGGCAGGAAATCTCAGCTTTGGATGCGCGCCTAATGCCGAGGTGATACCCATCCGCGTCGCCAATCGCGTCGTCCTGTTCTCCAACGGCACGATCGCTCAGGCCTTTGACTACGTGCATTCACTGTGCCGCGCGGGCAGACAGGTGCATGTCGTCACCATGAGCATGGGCGGTTATCCCTCTCAGGCCTGGGCCGAAGCGATCAACGCGCTTTACGATGTTGGCGTCGTTGTCGTCACCGCGGCGGGCAATAACTTCGACAATCTGCCCACACGCCTCATCGTCTATCCCGCACGCTTCAATCGTGTGATCGCCGCTTGCGGGGTTATGGCCGACCTCAAACCCTACGCGGATCTGCGCTTCGACCTGATGGCGGGCAATTACGGCCCAGATAACAAGATGCAGACCGCCATCGCGGCCTATACCCCGAATGTGCCTTGGGCCCGGTACGGCGAACCCGATATCGTCGATCTCGATGGAGCCGGGACATCGGCGGCCACCCCTCAGGTCGCCGCCGCCGCCGCGCTTTGGATCCAGAAGAACCGCGACGCCTATGAGGCCTACTCTGAGCCGTGGATGCGCGTAGAAGCGGTCCGCAAAGCGCTTTTTGACAGCGCTGGAAAAGACCCCGAACATGCCGCATGGCTCGGCAACGGACGGGTTTGCGCAAGAAGCCTTCTCGATGCGCTGCCGGCCAAGGCCGCCCACCTCTCCAAACAGCCGCTCGACGATGCGACCGACGCCATCTCAAAACTACTGGCCGGAACTCCCCTGGCGGAAGCCCCGCAAGCATCGAGGGCCATGCTCGCGCTCGAAGCACAGCAGGTCGCGCAAGCGATGGGGCTCGAAGGGCATTTGGAGACCGGCAGAGGCGTCGCTGCGAAGGCCGATCTCGTAGATCGTCTTCTCGAGGCCAAGGGCATATCGGCGACGCTCCGGAACGCTTTGAAGGGACTTGGCGGCAAGCCCCTGGCGACCATTCAAAAACCGAAGCCTCGAACCCCGCCATCCCAGGAAGAGATCGAGAGCCAGCTTGCGGTAGAGCGAGCCAAAAATCCGCAATACCCCGTCCCTGCAGCCCGAAAACTGCGCGTTTTCGCGTACGATCCCACGCTGGCGACTGATCCCAAGATGTATGGGACCAACGAGGCTATCCTTCCAGTCGTCTGGGAGAAGGCCCTGGAGCCGGGTCCGATTGGCCAGTATCTTGAAGTGATCGATGTCGATCCGCCAGCGCGGTGCTGTTACGCGCCTGTGGACCTCAATCACCCGAACCTGCTGGCGGAAAACGGCCTGCCGCCGTCAGAATCCAACCCGCAATTCCACCAGCAGATGGCCTATGCGGTGGCCATGACAACGATCGATCGGTTTGAAAAAGCCCTTGGACGCACGGCGCTTTGGGCTCCGCGCACCATTCGGGATGGTCAAGGCAATGCGATCGCTGCCGGTTACGTTCCGCGGCTGCGAATTTACCCTCACGGCCTTTGCGAAGAAAATTCGTATTACAGCCGAGACAAGATGGCGCTGCTCTTCGGCTACTTCCAGGCGCGCGACGCCGATACCGGCAACACGCTCCCAGGATCAAAGGTGTTCTGTGCTGTCTCACACGATGTTGTCGCCCATGAAACAACTCATGCTCTGCTCGACGGGCTTCACCCGAGATACCAGGAGCCAACGAACACCGACATGCTCGCCTTCCACGAGGCGTTCGCCGACATCGTTGCTCTTTTCCAGCATTTCAGCATGCCGGAAGCGTTGCTGCGCCAGATCAAAAATACGCGCGGCGACATGGAACGGGAAAGCCTGCTGGGCCAACTTGCCGTTCAGTTTGGCCAGGCCAGCGGTCGTCACGGCGCCTTGCGCAGCGCGATCGGCAGAACGAATGATAAGGGTGAGTGGGAGAAAAGCCCGGTAAGCCGCACCGATTACACCGACGCGAGGGAAATCGGCGAGCCGCACGGACTTGGCGCTGTTCTTGTCTCTGCAGTATTCTCCGCGTTCGTGACCATCTACATCGCTCGAAGCGCCGATCTCATCCGGATAGCGACAAATGGCACCGGTCTCCTCGCCCCAGGCGAGATTTCAAATGACCTGGCGGAGCGCTTAGCTGCTGAGGCGGCGATAGTGGCCAATCAAGTCGTGACGATGTGCATTCGCGCGCTGGATTACTGTCCGCCGGTCGACCTCACCTTCGGTGAGTATCTGAGGGCGATCATAACCGCAGACAAAGATGTTGTCCCGTACGACACGCGCGGCTATCGGGTCGCCTTCATGTCGGCATTCCGTGATCGAGGCATCTTTCCGGCAGGGGTCCGGCATCTTGCGGAAGACAGTCTTGTCTGGAACCCGCCGCCCCTTGAGAGCGAGACGCTGGAACTTACCGAGCAGCTGCTCTCCAACCTGGATTTGCGCTGGAGCCTCAGCACCGATCGCGAGAGCGCCTATGTCGCTTCACAAGAGAATGCAAAGCGGGTTTGGGACTGGCTGCATGATCCGAATGGCCCAGGAGAGCAGCTCGTAAGGGCGATGGGATTCGAAGTTCCCGCGAGGCAGGCAACTCTTGGCGAAATGAGTGGGGAGATTCGTCCCATAGAGGTCCATTCCGTGCGCCCTGCCCGGCGAACGGCGCCCGATGGCGCCCTACACTCGATGCTCGTGGTGGAGATCACGCAGACCTTCCGGGACGAGACCACGCAGCAGCGCTATCGAGGCGGCTGTACTGCCTTGATTGATCTTGTAACCTATCAACCGAAATACCTGATCCGAAAGAGCCTCGGCGGCGCTTTGGGCGTGGCGGCTCAAAAACAGGAAAGAGACAAGATCGCAGCGTGGGCGGCTGAGCGCCGAATGCATTTTGCGCCGCCTGGGACGCCAGAAAGAAATGAGCCGTTCCGGTTCCTTCACCTCTGCGCCAAGGGAGGTCATTGAAATGACAAAGGCGTTGCGTAGCCGGACAGCCGATACACCTGCGGAGCATAAGCCCGCGAACAGAACTTCGCGAAGGAAACCAGCCGCCGCCGTAACTCCAAAAAAGCAGACAAGTGACGCCATCGCTTCGGTTCGCGTCTACCGTCAGGGTCTCGGTGATTGCATCCTTGTGCGCCTTAAAAAGCATGATGGCGGCTATTTCAAGATCCTGATCGACTGCGGCGTCGCAGTCGCCACTTCGGACGCCAAGTCGAAAATGATAAAGGTGGTCCAGGATGTGATGGAGACCACGGAGAAGGAGATCGATGTCCTTGTCCTGACCCATGAGCATTGGGACCACGTCTCAGGGTTCATTCAAGCCGAAGAACTCTTCGATGAAATGAAGATCGGGGAGATCTGGGTGGCGTGGACCGAGGATCCCCACGACGAACTCGCCGAAAAGCTGCGAAAGGAACGCGGAGCGGCGTCAGAGGCGCTCGGCTTTTGTATGCAGAAACTCTCGATGGCCGGGGATGCCCCAAATTCGCATGGGATCCTCGACATTCTGGGAGTTTCGGGGAAATCAACGGATACAGGGGCGGCCTTTAATAAAGCAAAGGCGCTGGCTGAAAAGACGCGGTACTGCCTCCCAGCAGATGCGCCAGTCAAGCTCGATGATCCGGATGTTCGGATCTTCGTTCTCGGGCCTCCTCATGACGCAAAAGCCATAAGAAAGACGCTGCCGTCTAAGGCGGAGCCGGAAACGTATGAACTGGCGCTTGATGGAACAGGCGTCGTCCCGTGCGACGTGGCTTCCGCACTGAAGAACGCGGAGAATAACAGGCCTTTTTCTGATACTGTGACGATCCCCTTCGTGGTCGCTCAAGGCCTGCCTTTCTTTCAGAACTACTACTGGGGCGCATCGGGCGCGAGCGATCAATGGCGCCGCATTGATACGGACTGGCTCGCCTCATCTGAAGAACTCGCTTTAGCGCTCCAAAGCGCCACAAACAACACGAGCCTCGTGTTGGCGATAGAACTCCCGAATAAGGAGGTTCTTTTGTTTGCGGCCGATGCCCAGGTGGGCAACTGGCTTTCCTGGCAGTCTCTCGCTTGGGATGTTGACGGCGAAAAGGTCACCGGCCAGGACCTCCTGTCTCGCACCGTTTTCTATAAGGTTGGCCACCACGGCAGCATGAATGCTACGCTCAGGGAAAAGGGTCTGGAGGAGATGACTGCTCTTCACACCGCGATCATTCCCGTCGATCATGAGGTGGCCGTGAAAATGCGCTGGGGCAACATGCCTTTTGACAGCATCCTTGCGGCGCTTAATAAAAAAACAAATGGGCGGGCTTTGCGCACGGACCTCCCGGATCCGGGCTTGGAGGCCATCACAGTAACAGACCTGTATTGTGAGCTTGCCATCAGTTAGGGTTCGGCTGGAGAAGGGAACGCCGTTGCAGCGTCGCGCCCGTACTTCCTCTCTCGTCCGCATGCGCACAATCATGAGCAGCAAGTTCGCCAAGGAGAGCTTGCGCGGGCAAGGGCTGGGGTGAGGGCGCGCAACGTTGGCTGATAGCTACGAAGCCATCCGCGGACGCACGAAAAAAGGAGCAGCCTTGCAGCTGCTCCTTTTGAAAAGAATGCGCCCCTGTCTTAGGAAGCGTTTGCCGCGTGATCGGCCGTGACCTGCTCCGCAAGCTTGCCGGTCAACTCCACGAGATGATCGAACTTCGCCTCGAAGCCGCCTGCGCCGGCTGTAACCGACCTCAGCTCGATGATGAGATCGTGAATTTCGGCTTCCGGAATGTGTGCGTCGATCACGTCCCATCCGGCCCAGCCCGGTCTTGCGTCAAAGCCGAGGATCTGGCCGCGCCGCGCCGAGATCATGCCGTTGATCTTCGCCGTGGCCTCGGACGGCACGGAAATCTTCACGGCCATGATGGGCTCAAGCAGCACGGGCGAGCATTTCGGCATGCCTTCGACCATGGCGAGACGACCCGCCATGCGGAAGGCCTGCTCAGAGGAGTTGACGGTGTGGTAGGAGCCGTCCTTCAGAACCACGGCGACATCGACGACAGGAAAGCCGAGCGGCCCGCTCGATAGATAGTCGCGCACGCCTGTCTCGACCGCAGGGAAATAGTTCCGGGGCACGGCGCCGCCGGTGATCTGCTCGGAGAAGGCAAAGCCGTCGCCGCGCGGCTGCGGCTTGATCTCCACCACAACGTCGCCGAACTGGCCATGGCCACCGCTCTGCTTCTTATGCCGGCCGCGGATTTCGACGCTCTTGCGGATCGTCTCCTTGTAGCCGATGTCGCGCTTCCTTGTTTCAGCTTTGATGCCGAAGCGGCGATGGAGGCGCTCCAGCGAGACGCGCAGATGCATCTCGCCCTGTCCCCACAAAACCATCTGGTTCGAATCGCGGTCCTGAATGAGCACCAGCGATGGGTCTTCATCGATCAGCTTCGAGAGCGCGGCGGTGAGCTTGATCTCGTCCTTGCGCTCGCCCGCAGCGATGGCGAGGCCGTAAACAGGCTTCGGCGGGACCGACGTCTTGATGGACAAGGGCGCCGATTTTTCAACTGTGAGGGTCGTGCCGGTTGGAAGGCCTTCGAGCTTCCCGAGGGCGACCGTCTCCCCGACGACCCCTGGGCCGCGCTTCTTGACGTCCGCACCGACAACTGAGAACACGCCCGAAATCTTCTCCTCGCCGTCGGGAGCATAAACGGAGTCGCCATCCGCGAACTTCCCGGTCAGCACGCGCGCCAGCGAAAGCTTGCCCGCGTGCGAGGTGTGGTGCGTCTTCATAATGTAGGCCGCCGACTTCGCAGACCCGAGGCCCAGGCGCTTGGCGGTTTCCTGCGCGAACGGCGCCTCATGGCGAAGGGCTTTCAACAGCCGGTTGATGCCATGGCCCTCCACGGACGAGCCGAAGAAGACGGGCACGATCTGACACTGCTTGAACTCGGTGACGAGATCCTGGAAGATCTTGTCGCGGCTCGGCGCAACGTCGCTCAGGAGTTGCTCCATCAACTCGTCGTCATAATCGGCGAGCTTCTCGAGCATGGAAAAGCGCTGATCGGCTTCGAATTTTGCGAGGTCGGATGGGGTGGAGATCAATTCGCTTGGCGCATGCTCGCGATAGACGAAAGCGCGCTGGAGAGCGAGGTCCACAAATCCGCTCACCGCTCCGCCTTCCCAGATCGGGATTTGCCGAAGCACGAGCGGAAGCCGGCTGGCAGGCTGCATCATCGTCAAGATTTCGCCGATGGCTTGGCCGACCTTTTCCAGGCCGACCTTATCGATCTTATTGATGAAAAGGAGATGAGGGACGCCTGCGGTCTCGAGGCTTTTCAGGACGATTTGAAGGGCGTGCAGTTTTTTGTCGTCGGCCTCGCAGACCACGATGGCGGCGTCACACGCGGCGATGGCGCCCATGCCGTCATAGCTGAACTCGACCGAGCCCGGGCAATCGAGAATCGTGAACTTGTCGCCGAGAAATTCGAAATTGCCGACGTTCATCTCGACGCTCATGCCGTGGCTTTTCGCTTCCGCAGAGGCGTCGCCGACCATCTTGCGTTGATCTGCTGCTTCGTGCGCCGCGCCGGTTCGAACCAGGATGGCCTCGAAGAGCGCCGTCTTGCCGCTTCCGGCCGGACCGACCAACGCGACACAGCGGGGACTTCTGCCCTCCGCATTTCCATTTCCGCTCATGCTGCTTTTCCTTACGCGGAAGAATTTTCTATCTCAGGGGCGGGTGCTGCCAAAGAGCCCCGAACGAGCCATCGTGGCAAGAGGGACTTTGCTTTGCAAGTCCCATCATAAGAATTCGACGCGTCGCGCGCCGGGCCTTGTCGACACCGTTAATTTCGTCATCGAGCAAGATGCTGAAAAAGCCTGAGGCCGTCGCTGCATCCTGCGAAAGGCTCAGGATGAGGTCGAATATTTTCAACAGTTTGAACCCCATGCTGACCTTGTCGCAGTTTGAAGGCTCACCGCAGGCCCGTGGGCGACATCGCTTTTCAGCGCCTTGCTTGAAGCCATCCCCAGGCCGAGGGTGGATTACAACCGTCGAACATCGCCAAAGGGCATGGGATAAGGGCGCAGAAGCACATGCGCATGTGTGAGCGTCACGACGCGCTCGGAGCGGCCGCCGCGGCCGAACGTAATGTCCTCGCTGGGATCGAGCCGCTGAAAATAGGGAGCGAGCGCCGCCAGAGCGGTCGCAGACCTTTCCTTGGGCATGACGATAAGAGCGTCCTCGCCCAGAAACGCGCCTTCATGGCAAAGAAATGCGAACTCGCGAGGATCCTGGGAGAAGGCGCACACCGGCACATCCGGCCCAAGGGCGGCGCCGGTCTTGCCGCCGATGCGCCAGTTGTCGACGACGACGAAGGCGTGAGTTCCGGAGCCGAAGGCGCGCCAGGCAGGCGATTCTCTGAGGCCTTGCCAGTCATAGCTCCACTGCGTCGGATCCTGCTTCAATAGCTTTGCGTTTGGCGTTTGCCAAATGGGACCCGCTGCAACATAGGCGACAAAGAGCGCAAAGCAGGCCGCCGTCAGAGCTGCGCTGGTTTCGGCCCATAAGCGAAGGCTTTTTGCGCTCCATTCGCTCAAGCTGCGTCCAAGCAGCGGAAAGGCAAACAACCATGCGGAGTTGAACCAGTGCGGAATTGCGGTCTTCCCCATGAATGGCATCGCCAGAAAAAGCGCGAGCGGGATCGCAACGAGCCACAGCAGGAGGCGGCTGGCGCTATTGGCGCCCTGGAAACGCGCTGCGTCAACGAGAGCAATAACAAGGGGCGCGCCCACCCATGGCGATAGCAAAGCGATCTGCGCGCCGACTGTCCCGCCGAAGCCTGCAAAGGCGGATAATGTCCATGACGCGCCGGTCGCGGTGCGGCCTGACTGGAAGACGAACGAAACCCAATCGTTCTCATAATTCCAGATCAGCGCGGGCGAGAAAATCGCCAGAGCAAGCGCGGCGGCGATGTAAGGTTGCGGGCGCGAAAACCAGCGCCTGTATTGAGGCGAGAAAGCCAGAAATCCGAACAACCCGGCAGGCGCAAAAATCGCGGAATATTTCGAAAGGCCTGCGAACCCGAACGCCACGCCTGCCGCCAGCCAAAGACCCCAGATAGCTGCGGGCCTGCGCGCCGGCCCAAACAGGATTTCCGCGATCGCCCATACGCCCGCGGTGAGAAACAGGAAAAGCGGCACATCCGGCAGGATCAATCCGTCCGGCCAGACAACGAAATAAGCCGCGGCGTTGAACCCGAACAGCGTCCAAAGCGCGGCGTCGCGTCCGAAAAGCGTGCGCGTCAGGCCGTAGAGGGGAAGGTTGATCGCCTCGGCCATCACCAGGAATGGAATGCAAAGCTGCCAGCCTTCGCCGAATATAGCGCTGAAGGCGTACACGATCCATTGGTGCAGGGGGGGATGGTCGAAATAGGAGAGCTGGAGCGATCGCGAGATAACGACGGTGTAAGCCTCGTCGCCGGTGAATCCGCTGACCCCGGCGGCGAAGAGTTTGGCTATGGCGCAGGCGCAGGCGAACGCAAGAATCGCGATCGCAGGGGCGGGGATCCTGCTCTGGCGGCCGGTGGATTGGGAAATGACAGCGCTTTGCTTGGAAAGGGCGGCCCGAACGAGCGCCGCCATTCAGAAGCTGCCGCCAAGATGAATCCGATCAAAAGAAACACGTTCTGCGAGCAAGGCGCGAATCCCCCCTGATAACCAAGCAACGCAGTCACATTTCCTAAGAGCCACAATCAGTTAGGGCCAAATGATTGCGGCGAAGGTGCGGCGGCGAAAGAGGCTCGCAAAAAATTCATGCCGTCTCATGCGGAGGGTTGCTTAGTTCGCCACCGGCCTCACGGCCGACCCGCAGGGCATGAAACAGGTTGAGACGTTTGTATCCCCTCACCCCAACCCTCTCCCCCTGGGAGAGGGAGTTCCGGCGCAGCCGTTGCAACAGCGTTCCCTCTCCCTGAGGGAGAGGGACAGGGTGAGGGGTTACGACGGTGGTTGAACTGATGGGGAGTTTCTTTCTAAGAGCGCTTGGGCAAGCTCGATAAGACCCGCAGCGTTGAACGGCTTTCGGGCGAAGGCCACATCCTTGAATGCGCCCGGCAGACTCTCGGGATCGGAGCCAGTGACGACCATGAAGGGTATAGTCCTGGCGGCGAGCGCTCGCACAACTTCTGTGGCATACTCGCCTTTGAGATTGTAGTCGACAAAGGCGGCATGGGGCGGCTGGCTGTCGATCAGATGAAGCGCCTTCGCGACCGTCGCCGCCGGCCCAACGACCTCGTAACCGGCGTCGCTCAAAATGTCTTGCATTTCGAAGGCGAGCATGGAGTTGTCCTCGACGATCAGCACTCTCAGGGCGATCATGGCTGCTCGTATGTTGGGCGCTTCGCTACCCTGATCGGAAACTGCATATCGCAGATGACGCCGGCAGGCTCAAATTGAATAATCGCCTCGCCATCGAGACCGTTCAGACTCTGCTCGATGATAAATGTGCCGAAGCCCCGCTTGGCCGGCGGCTTCACCGCCGGGCCGCCCAATTCCTGCCACCGCAGCTTTAGCAACTGGCCGCCTTCAGTCGTATCCCAGGAGAGAGAGACATTACCGCTCGTCGACGAGAGCGCGCCGTATTTGTTCGCGTTCGTGCCAAGCTCATGCAGCACGAGCGAGAGGCTGACCGCCGTTTGCGGATCAAGCGTGAGGGATGGCCCGCTATAGCTGAAACGATCGTTGCCCGTGTCGCCCAGGATCAATTGATCTCGGACAAGCGAGGCAAGGTCCGCGCCGTGCCAGCAAGAGGCGGTCAGCACATCGTGCGCGCCCGCGAGCGCCTGAATGCGCCCGGTGAAGCTCTTGGCGAAATCCTCGGGGCTCTTGGTCTGGCGCAGCGTGAGCCGGGCGATGGACTGGACCATGGCCAGGGTGTTCTTCACCCGATGGTTCAGTTCGTCGAGGAGGAGTTGCCGCGTTCTCTCCTGCGCTTTCCGTTCGGTGATGTCGTGGGTGATGGCGGCGTATCCGGTGGTTCTGCTGTCGCGATTGCGCAAAGGGGCAAGACAAAGGATGACCTCGATCGGAGAACCATCTTTCCGTAACCGGCGCGAATCGCAAGTGAGCGCATGCCCGCAGCGCGCCACCTCTCTTGCGAAGGCTTCAAAAGCGTTCCACTCTTCTTCGCTGGAACAGAGTACGCGAACCGGCTGGCCGACGATCTCGTGCGGCGCATAGCCGTAGAGAGCTTCCGCGCCGGGGTTCCAGTTCTCGACAATAAGCTCAGGTGAAAGCGAATAGATCGGGACGCCGACTGAGTTGACGATAGCCTCGTGGCGAAGCCGCAGCTGATGCGTCGAAAGATCGGTGACGACCGTCGACAGGACGGGTTGCCCATCAACCGAGAGATGCACCGAGGAGACGGTCACAGGCGAACGCCCACCCGACGCCCGGCGGATGGTCATTTCGCAGCCCCGGCATCCTTTATGATCGGCCAGATGTTTGAAGTCGCGCTCGCTCATGTAATCGGTGACGCAGGTGCCGACGATGCGCGTCGCGGCCTTGCCGACGATGTCGGCGAATGCCTCATTGCAATAAAGGACGATGCCGTCGAGCGAGAGGGTCAAGGCTCCCTCTCGCATCTGCTCGACGAGCAGGCGATAGGGCTCGGCGGCGCTCTTGAGCGTGAAAACCTGGGGGCCGTTTTCGCCGTCGACGACAAGAGCGTCGGCCTCGCCGCTTCGAAGAGCGCGTAAAGTTTCTTCAGCCTCGGCGAGCCTTCTCTTGAGATTCGTGATCTCGCTCAAGCCTTCGCCAGCAGGCACATCTTGCATGTTCAAACGACCTTGATCGCCGCCCTCAATCTCCCACGGTCGGACATATCGCCGATTACGCGAAGGCTCGGAGCGGGCTTTTCGCGAAGCAACGTAGGTGATGCGATAACCTGAGCTTCTTTCGCGCGTTCCGGCGCCCGGTAAAGATCAACGACTTCAAGATCGTAATGGCCGCTCAATTCCTCCTCGCAGAATGCGCGAACGCGCGAGACCGCCTGCAACGACAATCGCGAAGCGCCCGTCACAAAAAGCGTCATGGCGTAGTATGGAACGGCGTCAAGGCCTGGATCAGAGATCATGTCACCCTCCCTGCGGACGTATATCTAGCCCAACAAGAACGCGTTCCTCGCTAGACAGGTCCCCGATAATTTTTTTGATGGGCTCCGGCAACCGGCGCACGAGTGTCGGAACTGCGAGGATCTGGTCGCCGGCTGCGAGCTGGGGGCGCTGCAGGAGATCGATTACCTCGATCGAATAACGGCCTTCGAGGTGCTCTTTGCAGATGCGCGACAGGTTATTGACGGCGCGGATCGACTTGTCGGTCTGCCCGGCGACATAAAGGCGTAGCTCCCAATATTCGGGGTCGCCAGATGGATTGAATGCGCCCTGCACCTGGCTCACTTAAGTTTCCTTTCGCTCAGAGATCTGAACGCCCTGCGCTCCGATGCGAATTTCGCGGACATCCGCCGAATGCGACATGCCCCGCGATTTGACAATAAAGAGCTGGCGTTCGAGATCTCTCTCCTTTTGGACGTTCTTGATTTTGATCCAGCTATCCATCAGGGATGAGATGTTCAAGTTCGCTTGCTCGTCCCTATCCTGAACGCTCAGGTAAAGGGCCGTGGCGCCGGCAGTTTTCAGGTAGTCCACCAAGCGTAGCACCATCGTGGTTGCTTGAGCAAGGCTGCCGCCGCCTTCGAGCGCGGAAAGGGGATCGACAACAATCACATCTGGTTTTTGGTCCTGAACCAGATGCATCATTCGCGTGAGATGCATCTCAAGGCCATGCGTCGTCGGACGAACCGACTCGATGTACAAATGCCCCTTGTCGATAGCGGGCTGAAGGTCGACGCCAATCGAGCACATGTTGCGCACAAGCTGAGGCTTCGACTCCTCAAACGCAAAATAAAGACAGTGCTCATCCCGCTGCGTTGCCGCGAGCGCAAAATGCGCGCCGATGCTGGTCTTTCCCGTGCCGGGGCCGCCCGAGATGAGAATGCTGCTGCCCTTATAGAATCCTTTGCCCTCCAGCATTTTGTCCAGCCCAGGTATCCCGGCTGAGATACGCTGCGAGGAAACGGTGTGGGCGAGTCCAAGCGATGTAATGGGCAGAAGCTTTATGCCGCCTTCCTCGATGAGATAAGGGAACTCATTGGCGCCGTGCGTGGAGCCGCGGTACTTGACCACCCGGAGCCGTCGCGTGGTGAGTTCCTCCTGAACCCGCTGCTCCAGCAAGATGACGCAATCAGACACATACTCTTCGATGCCGTGCCTCGTCAGGCTCCTATCGCCGCGCTCCGCCGTGATGATGCTGGAAAGCCCGCGTTCCTTGAGCCAACCAAACAAGCGGCGCAACTCCGAGCGGAGGAGGGCTTCGTTCGGCAGGCCCGCGAACAGCGTGTCGATGCCGTCCAGCACCACGCGCTTAGCCTTGACCTGATCGATCGCGAAGCCAAGCCGGATGAACAGACCTTCGAGGCTGTATTCGCCGGTTTCGTGGATTTCCTGTCGATCGATATGAATGTAGTCAATGCAGAGCAGGTTTTTCGCCTGAAGGTCGGCGAGATTGAAACCGAGCGAGCGGCTGTTGATGTCGAGATCGGCGGGCGCCTCGTCGAAGGTCAGGAAAACGGCAGGTTCGCCGTTTCTCGCGCCTTGAACGATAAAGGAAGTGGCGAGCAAAGTCTTGCCGCAGCCGGGGCCGCCACAAACCAAGGTTGCGCGCCCGGCGGGAAGACCGCCGCCGGTGACCTCATCCAGCCCCCTGATGCCTGTCGATACTTTTCTGAGCTGCGACGACGGCATCCTTTTCTCCCGAGTGTCACGCAAGTTCGCAAAGGGCGGGCTGAGCGGCCATTGGGCCACGCAGGCGCGATCCTGGTCAACTTTCCTTATGCTCGTAGGCTCTTAGTTCTTCTACTCCCGCCTAATTTTTCACGTCAAGCAATTCCACATCGAAGATGAGGGTCGCGTTAGCGGGAATAACGCCGCCAGCTCCGCGCGCGCCATAGCCCATTTCCGGCGGAATGATCAGCGTGCGCTTTCCGCCCACCTTCATGGTCGCGACGCCTTCATCCCAGCCCCGGATCACCTGATGCGTGCCGATGGCGAACTCGAACGGCTCGCCGCGGTCCACGGAGCTGTCGAACTTTTTGCCCTTGGCGCCGTTCTGGTACAGCCAGCCTGTATAATGCATGACGCAAGTCTGCCCGGTCTTGGGGGTTGCGCCGTCGCCAACTCTGCTGTCCGTGATCTGCAGGCCTGATGATGTGGTCATTGTCTTCCCTGCGGCTTGAGCCAATGCTTTGGAGGGTGCGCCAGTTAAGGCGATGCCTGCTGAGGTGATGCCGAGCGCAAGCGCCATCAAGACGCCCGCCCGTAGGTCTCTTCGCATTTTCGGCTTTATCCTGTCGTTATGAGGTGTTGTGCGTCGCGCATTCTTTTCGGGCAATTGCTTTCTTGTCCACTCTTTATTCGCTGACGCAGCGCGTACCTTGCGGGCGCGGACTTTAGCAATGCGCTCAGACAACCAGCTTTGAAAAGAGAAGCGCGACCTCCGCGTAAGTCTCGCGAAGCCGCGCCTCCAGACGGCTCAAATCCGGCTCGCCCGTGGCGTGAAGCAGGAGATCGACAAGGTCGCGGGGAGCGTCGCCCGGATCGAAGCGGCCCTCAGTGCAAAGTCTCAAGATTTGGCTGATGTCCTGGTAAAGCGCGGCGGCTTCGAGGAGCGCATGCCCGTCCGCGGAACCGAGAAAGCCGGCCTCGGTCAGCTTCCGCAGCGCATTCGCCGTATTCTGATCGAGAATGGCGGGGTTCTCCGCGGCGTGCGCGATCTGAAGAAACTGCGCGATAAACTCCACATCGACCAGCCCCCCCTTGTGGGTCTTCGTCAGCCAAAGATCGGAAGTCCCCTTTTCCTTTTCGATCATGGCCCGCATCTCGCGCACATCGGCGGCGGCCTTGCCGCGATCTCTCGGCGATGTCAGAACCTCGCGGATGATCTGCTTGAGATGCTCGCGAAGACCTGGAGGGCCTGCAATGGGCCGTGCGCGCGTGAGCGCTAGATGCTCCCAGGTCCAGGCCTCGTTGCGCTGATAAGACAAAAAGCCATCGAAACGGACAGCCACAGGGCCGGCTTTTCCCGATGGCCTCAGACGCATGTCGACGGGGTAAAGCTCGCCTTCGGAGGTGGGCGCCGAAATGGCGCTGATCAGCCGCTGCGTCAGGCGCGCATAGTGCTGCGAGGCCTGCGGCGCCGAGGCGGGCGCATCGTAAATTACGATGAGATCAACATCCGAGGAGGGGGTCGTCTCGCGGCCGCCAAGTTTGCCCATGGCGATGACGGCAGGGGCGGGCAACGCGCCGCCATAGCAGGCTTGCACCGCGTCGAGCAGCGTCTCGATGATGGCTTCCGCGACAAGTGAATAGGCCCCGCCCGCCTGCTGGGGCGTTAGCTGCCCGGAAAGGACTTGCACGCCGATCAGGAACATCTGCTCCTGGCCTGTGACGCGCGCGCGGTTCAGTTGCTCCTCATAGGCCCCCGCATCGAGGATCTCCTGCCTGATGTGGCGGCGAAGCTCCTCATCGGTGGGCTTGCCGCCCACGCAGCCGGGGTCGAGGATGGCGTCCAGGATGCGCCTGCGGCGTGTGAGAAGCCGCGCGAGCCTTGGGGCGGAGCCCATGATCTGGGCGATGAGTTGGAGGAGGCTGGGATTGGCTCGCAGCATTGCGAAAAGCTGGAGCGCGGTTGGAACCTCGCTCAAGAATTTGTCGAAGGTCGCCAGCGCCAGGTCGGGGTCGCCCGTGCGCCCGAGCGCCTCAAGCAGCGCGGGCGTGAACTCGGTCAGGTTCTCGCGAGCGCGCGGGCTGCGCATGGCGCGATAGCGCCCGTAATGCCAGCCCTTGATGACGGCGATGGCGGCCGACGCGTTCTTGAAGCCGAGTTTCTTGAGCGTCTCCGATGTTGCGGGATCGTCGGCGTCGCCGGTGAAAACGAGGTTGCCGCCTTTCGACCCCGTCAAATCCGGGTCGCCTTCGAACAAGGCCGCGTAGTGCTTTTGCACGGTTTGGAGCGTCTGTCGAAGATCGCGCTCGAAAGCCTCAAGCTCCGCGTAACCTGCAAACCGGGCGAAACGCGCAAGTTCTTGAGGCGGCGAGGGAAGCGTATGTGTCTGATGGTCGGCCATCATTTGAAGGCGATGCTCCAAGCGCCGCAAAGAGCGATAGGCGGCGGCGAGATCGTCGCGCACCTTCGGGCTGATCCAGTCAGAGGCGGCGAGGCGGTCGAGCGCGTCGAGCGTCCGGGGCGAGCGAAGCGCGCGCTGGCGCCCGCCCGCGATGAGTTGCTGCGACTGCACGAAGAACTCGATCTCGCGAATGCCGCCGCGTCCGAGCTTCAGATTATGGCCCGCGACGGCGATCTGGCCGTGCCCTTTTGCGGCATGGATCTGGCGCTTCATGGCGTGGATGTCGGCGATGGCGTTGTAATCGAGATATTTGCGCCAGATGTAGGGGCCGAGCGCGCCGAGGAAAGCTTCTCCCGCCGCGATGTCCCCGGCGACGGGCCGCGCCTTGATCATGGCGGCGCGCTCCCAGTTTTGGCCGCGGCCCTCATAGTAGCGGAAGGCCGCTTCCGTGGAGATGGCCGATTGCGTCGAGCCGGGATCGGGACGCAGGCGCAGATCGGTGCGGAAGACGTATCCGTCGGCCGTGCGCTCCTGCATGATGTGAACGAGGTCGCGGGTCAGGCGGACGAAGAACGAGCCGGCTTCGACGCCCGAAGCAAGCGGGGCGATTTCACGGTCGAAGAAGATGATGAGGTCGATATCGCTTGAGTAATTCAGCTCGTGTGCGCCGTATTTGCCCATGCCGAGCACGATCAGGCCGCTTCGTTTTTCCGGATCCGATGGATCAGGCGGAAGGAACGTCCCCGCCCCCGCCGCGCGCGTCAAGAGAAAGCGCAAGGCGAGGCTCAGAAACAGATCGGCGGCTTCGCTGAGCTTTGCGGTGACGTCGTCCACGGTCCAGACATCGCCCAAGTCGGCAAGCGCGATCAGGAACGCGATTTCGTTCTTGGCCCGGCGCAGGACGCTCATGAGTTCGCGCTGCGTCGCCGCGCCAGCCGCCTCTTGGGCCGCCGCCGAGAGGATGTCCTTGAACCTTTTTTCCGGGGCTGCGTCGAGCGTCGCCTTCAGGCGTTGCGGCTGACGTTCGGCAAGGCCGAAGAGATAGGAAGAACCCGCGAAAACGCCGCTTAAGAAGCGCGCCGCGCCTTCAGAGAAAGGGCCGGCGTCCGCCTGAGCCCGCTCGATGGTCGTCATCAGCCTGTCCAACCCTGCACGGCCCGTTCCGGCTTCGTCGTCGAGCGGCGCAGGCGTAAGGCGGTCGACGAGGGACAAGGCGTCACGTTGCATGGCTCAGCACGCTGGCTATCTCGGCTGGCTTCGTGGCCTCCATCGAGGCAAGGTTCTTCTTCAAGGTGAGGCGGACGCGCAAGCCCGGATTGTTATCCTCAAGCGTAACCTTGCCGTCATGCAGCCTTGTCACCGCGGCGACGAGGCTAAGGCCAAGCCCGCTTCCGGGAATTGACCGGCTGGGTTGGAGGCGCACGAATCGCTGAAGAACGCGCTCGCGATCCTTCTTGGGAATGCCGGGGCCGCGATCCGAAATGAAGATGTCGACAGCGTCCCCCTTGTCCTCAAGCCCGATTTCGACATCGGACGCCCACGCGTCATCCGTCCTGGAGGCGGGCGCGGCGTACTTGATGGCGTTGTCGAGCAGATTGACGAGCGCCTGCCCGATCAAGTGCTTCTCGCCCGACATCATCACGTCGCCCGAACACGAATGCCTGAGCGTAAGCCCGCGCTCCTCCGCCGCCGGTTCGTAGAGGTCGGCCACGTCGCGGATAAGCGCGCAGATATTCAGCGGCCCGAAGCTCTCCGACCGTGAGCCTGCTTCAAGGCGCGCAATGCTCAAGAGCGCATCGAAGGTTTGGATGAGCCCGTCGGCTTCCTCGATGACAGAGCCCAGGGCTTCGGAGAGTTTTTCCGGAGAGCGGCTGGATTGCAGAGCGCGTTCGGCCCGCGTTCGCAGTCGGTGCAGCGGCGTCTTCAAATCGTGGGCGATGTTGTCCGAGACGTTCTTGAGCCCGATCATAAGGTCCTGGATGCGGTCCAGCATGGCGTTCAGGTTCTGGCTCAGGCGGTCGAACTCGTCGTTGCGTCCCGTGACGGGAATCCGTTGGGCGAGATTGCCCTGCATGATCGAGCGCGCCGTTTTCGATGCGGCGTCGACGCGCCGCAGCATGCGCCGGCTCACGATGACGGCTCCAACCGTGCCGATGCTGAAAATGAGGGCGTAGCCGAGGAGGAAGGCCCTTCGCAAAAACCGCTTTAGCGCTTCCTGGCTTTCAATATCGCGGGCGACAAGGAGGTGAAGATCGCCCGGCAGCCGGGCGATAATGCCATAGGCGGGACGCTCGATCTCTTCGGTCCCGCGATTGCGGTAGGAGAACTGAGCCGCGCCTTCCGTATCCCATAGAGCGGCGGCGACGGTGTCGAGGTTGCCGGCAAGCCAGCGACCGTCGCCGTCGGTGAGAAGATAGAGCGCGTTGTTGGAAGAGGCCGTGCGTTCCGAGATCGCGCTGACGAGCGCGGGCATCTTGCCCTCGTGGTAACGCGCGAGAAGAAAATCATAATCGGCTCTGACTGCGGTCTCGGCCTCCTGGCTGAGAAATCCCAGCATGGCCAGATTGACGTAAATGAAGACGGCCGCAACTGCGACGCAGAACAACGAGACATAAAGCGCGAATAGTCTGAACGGCGTCGCGAGCATCAGACGCGGAACAAGTCTTACAAAGTCAGCGGCGGTCATCGCGGATCATGTAACCCGCGCCCCGCACGGTTTCGAGGAGGGGTTTGCTTTGTCCTTTATCGATTTTGCTGCGAAGTCTGGAGATATGAACGTCGATGACATTGGTCTGTGGATCGAAATGATAATCCCACACATTTTCCAGCAGCATGGTTCGCGTCACCACCTGGCCGGCATGCCGCATGAGATATTCGAGAAGGCGATATTCCCGAGGCTGAAGCAGAATGGTCTCACCCGCGCGGGTGACCTTGTGCGCAAGGCGGTCGAGCACGAGGTCTCCGACGGCGTAGGTCGTGACGGCCCCTTCCGACGGCCCCCTGCGCGCCAGCGCTTCGACGCGGGCGACAAGCTCCACGAGGGAATAGGGCTTCGGCAGATAGTCGTCGCCCCCGGCGCGCAAGCCTTTGACGCGGTCGTCGACGGCGCCGAGCGCGCTCAAAATCAGCACCGGCGTCCGGTCGCCGCGGCTGCGCAGACGCTCCACGAGCGTCAGGCCGTCCAGCTTTGGCAGCATCCTGTCCACGATGAGAACGCCGAATGTAGATGAAGTCGCCAGCTCAAAGCCCGTCTCGCCATCGCCTGCGATTTCGGGGTGATAGCCGGCCTCGACCAGCGCTTTTGCGAGGAAGTCGGCCGCCGTGCGGTCGTCCTCAACGATTAGAACTCGCATGCGAGCACCATTTCCAGATGAAAACAACCAGGTGATGGGAAAAGCGAGGGCTTTCGCCCCCGCTCATGTTTGTTAGTGATTGCCGCGCTTGCTGCGCTTCTCTTTGTTGCTGTCGTCCTCGCTATCGCTATCGACCTTGCTTTCGATGGGAAGAGCAAGGTAGCGATTCTGCTGGTCGTGACCGCGGACTTGAAGGAGAACGGCCTTCCGTCCTTTTTCGCGCGCATCCCGGATGCTGTCCGAGACATCGTCGGCGGTCGACACGGACTTGCCATTGACGTCGATGATCACGTCGCCGCGCCTGAAACCGATGTCGGCGGCTTTCGAATTCGGATCGACGCTGGAAATCGCAACGCCTTCCTTCGACTTGCTTCCGGGGAAGTCGGGCGCGGGCACCAGCGTCAAGCCCAAATCTTCAAGCTCTTTTCCGCCTTCGTTTTCGTCGTTGCCGCCGCCGCCGAGCGCCGCGACCTTATCGTTGGCCGGAAACTCGCCAAGCTTGACGCTAATGTCGCGCTCCTCGCCATTGCGGAAGATATGAAGCCTGGCGTCGGAACTTGGAGGCAGGGCCGCGATCGTCCTTGCGAGTTCGCGGGAATTGCTGACGGTCTTTCCGTTCACCTGCTGGATGATGTCGCGCGACTTCAGCTCGGACTTCGCCGCCGGTCCCTCGGGCAGGATTTTGGCTACGAGAGCACCCTTGGCGTCCTTGAGGCCCTGGCTTTCCGCGATATTCTCGTCCACGTTCTGGATCTGAACGCCGAGCCATCCGCTGCTGACCTTGCCCTGGTCTTTCAGCTTCTGGACGACGTCGCGGGCGGTCGCCGCAGGGATCGCGAAGGCGATGCCGACGCTACCGCCGCTCGGGCTGTAGATGGCGGTGTTGACGCCGACAACCTTGCCGCTCAAATCAACAGCCGGGCCGCCCGAATTGCCGCGATTCACGGCCGCGTCGATCTGAAGGAAATCGTAAGGACCGGAGCCGATATCGCGCCCGGCGGCCGAAACGATGCCGGCCGTCACCGTGCCGCCGAGACCGAAGGGGTTGCCGACAGCGAGAACCCAGTCGCCGACGCGAGGCGGCGTATCGTCAAACTCCAGATAGTTGGGAAACTTCTTATTGGAGTCGATTTTCAAAAGCGCGATGTCCGTGCGGCTGTCGCTGCCGACGATCTTCGCCTTGTATTTCTCTTCGCTCTCGAACGTGACTTCGATCTCGTCGGCCTTGTCGGCGACGTGGTGGTTGGTCACGATATAGCCATCGGCGGAGATCAGAAAGCCAGATCCTTGCGCACGCGTCGGCCGCCGGTCAGGCTGGTTGTGCTTGAACTGGTCGAAGAAATCGCGAAGCGGGGAATCCTGAGGCAGATCCGGGATCGGGAAATCGTGGTTCGACACGTCGCCGACCGAGCCGCGCGACTTGACATTGACGCTCACGACAGCCGGGCGGACTTTATCGGCAAGATCTGCAAAGCTTGCAGGCGCGAAGCCCGGTCCGCGCATCTCCTGGCCCGCCTCGGCCGCGCCGCTGTCGGCGAAAAGGACTGCTGCTGGTATCCCTGCGAGAAAACTCGCGCTCAACAAACCCGCTCCGACGATGGCGCTCGCCGGCCGAAAACGCCGCATTGGCCAACGTCTGCCTGAATTATCCTGGATTGGTCCGGACGCCATCAGCTCTCTACTCCCCTAAATTGATTGATCGCTGGTGATCATATAAGAAAGCGAATGTTACAAACCACTTGCTGCAGAATTAAAAAGTGGTAAGGCTCGCGCTTGCACTCAGGATTTTGCATGCGGCCGCCTTGACGAGCCTCAACGGATTCCTAACGGCGGGCTCGCCCACGACCTCTATAAACGCCTTGCGGTCCCGTAGCTTGCGGTAGAGCCTACCCTTGACTTTCGGTCGGCGACGCCCGCGACGAAACGCGCTGCCGGCTCAACCAACGTCGTAACCCGGCGCGCGGCGAGGTCGGATGCTGGGCGGGATACAGCGGCGGCGTGCGCTTCGGCGTTAATGAGACGAAGCCGGCATGAGCCTGTCGACGGTTAATAGGTCCTCAAGATTGGGTTTGTTTCGTAAAACAAGCCTATATCTATGTGAGCACCTATATTTGGAACGCCAAATCGACGAATTCACCGCGAGGCCGGTGGCGAACTAAGCGCGATTTCTCGATTTCGCTAACGCGCGGCGCGCTCATGGTTGCGCAAGCCTTGCCTCTCCGCTTCATCTGTGCAAAGTGCGCAAAATTATAAAGTTGAGCCTGCGCTTGCGGGGTCGGCGGGGCATGCTTGGAGGCGGCCCGGCTTTTGTTCTTCGCGACTTGATTGCGCGCCCCGCGCCCGCTCCATGACCGGCTGAATGGCGATTGCATGGTTGACGTCTTCATTTCCTACAAAAGCGAGCGGCGCAAGGCGGCGGCGCACCTCGCCAAGATCCTCGAATGCTATGGATATTCGGTCTGGTACGACTACAGCCTGATCAAGGGCCGGGATTTCGCGCAGCAGATCGACGCCAAGATCAGGGAGGCCAAGGCCGTCATCGTGCTGTGGTGCTCGCTGTCGGTTCGCTCCGAATGGGTGGCCGACGAGGCGGCGCTGGCGGCGAAGCTGGACCTGCTCGTTCCGGCGAAGATCGAGCCGTGCGAGCTTCGCGTGGACTTCGACCGCAAGGATTATCTCGATCTGACGCTCTGGGGCGGCGCGCCGAGGGACCACGCGCTCGACGCTCTCCTTGCGGCGCTGAAGCAGAAGACCGGGCGCAAGCCTCAACAGAATTTCGAGGCGATATGCGAGTATGAGGAGGTTTGGCGGCGCTTCGGCGCGCCTTCGCTGAAAGCCTTCGCGCTCGGCGCGCCCGCCTATGCCGATGTCGAGCCTGGGCCTCCTCCCGATCCTGCCCCTTTTCAACACTCCGCCGAACGGGATTGGGAGCACTATTTTGCGCCGCGTTCCAGGCGGGATTCGCGGGTGTTGACTGGAACGCTGATCGCGGCCGTTGTCGGCATCCTTGTTTGGAAATTCCTGCCCGACGGCGGACAAGGCGGTCGCGCCGCTGCTCCGCCGACGCCAGCGGCGCAGAGGGCTGAGGTTGCGCCTCAAGGGCCTGCGCCGGCCATTCCGCCGGAAACGCCGAAGGAAGCGCAAACGGCTTTGGTTGAAGCTCCGAGGCCCATCCGCGCTGCCCCCGCGACGGCTCGCGAAAAGCCGGAGAGGAAGCAAACAGCGTTTGTCGCTCCTCCGAAGCCTGCGCCCGCGCCCGCCGAGGAGGCTTGCGACGGGCTGCTTGTCTCTGTCGCGATGTCGGGCGAGAAGCCCTGTATCAAGCCCGGCTCTGGGGAAAGCTTCAAGGATTGCCCGGACTGCCCGGAGATGGTGATCGCGCCCTCGGGCAGCTTCACGATGGGATCGCCCAAGGACGAGCCGGAGCGTTCCGATGACGAAGGACCGCAGCACAAGGTTACGATCGCCAAGCCCTTCGCGGTCGGCAAATTCGCTGTGACCTTCACCGAGTGGGACGCTTGCGTGGCGGCGGGCGGCTGCGGTGGATATAAGCCAAGCGATAGCGGCTGGGGCCAGAATGATCGTCCCGTGATCAATGTGAGCTGGGACGACGCTAAGGCTTATGTTTCCTGGCTTTCAACAAAGACGGGCAAGACATACAGGCTGTTGTCGGAAGCGGAACGGGAATATGTGACGCGGGCGGGAAGGAGGACGCCGTTCTGGTGGGGGTCTTCGATCACGCCGGATCTGGGGAACTACGATGGAAACTATACTTACGCGGGCGGCCAGAAGGGCGAATACCGCGCTAAGACGATGCCCGTCCAATCGTTCAAGCCGAACCCGTGGGGGCTTTATCAAGTCCACGGCAATGTCTGGGAGTGGGTTGAGGATTGCTGGAATGACGCCTATGCCGGTGCGCCAACCGACGGCACGGCATGGACAACCTTAGCGTGTACATCTCGTGTCCTTCGCGGCGGCTCGTGGGTCGACGTTCCACAGTTCCTCCGCGCGGCTTACCGCAACTGGTACCTCCCTGACATCCGCAGCAGCGATGTCGGCTTCCGGGTTGCCAGGACTTAAATCTTGAACCTTTTCTCCTTTGCCTCTTCAGGTCGCGAGGGTGGTTTCGGTCTCTCGCCAAAGGGTCCGCCGAAGGCGGGCCGGTCCAGCTCTTCGCGCCATTGTCCTTGAACTCCGCCCCGAAACCCCTTAACTTTAGACCACCATCTAGTCCAGAAGAGACGCCCATGCAGATTTCCGTCACCGACGCCAAGGCGCAGCTGACCGAACTCGTGCGCCGCGCCGAGGCGGGCGACGAGATCGTTCTGACCCGCCATGGCCAGCCCACTGCGAAGCTCGTGCCAATCAGGGCCGCGCGAGACCGGAAGTCTCGGCGCGCGGTGCTGGAAGCTGTCCGCAAGTCGGCCGCGGCCAAGGCGACGGCGGGCGCGAGCGCGGTGCGATCGCAGGACTTTCTGTACGGCGCGGGCGGTCTGCCGGAATGATCGCCGTTGATACCTCGGCGTTGATGGCGATCCTGTTATGCGAGCCGGAAGCCGACGCTTGCGCCACAGCCCTCGAAGTCGATCCGCATGTGCTGATTTCAGCAGGCACGATGGCGGAGGCGCTGATTGTGGCGGCGCGCCGCAATGTCCGCGACGAGATGGAGACGCTCATCGAGGATCTGGCGTTCGAGGTGGTCAGCGTGACCCCCGCGGCCGCCCGCCGGATCGCAGCGGCTTACGAGCGGTGGGGCAAAGGCGTCCATCCCGCAGGGCTCAATTTCGGCGACTGCTTCGCGTATGAGGCCGCCAAGGAGCATGCGTGCCCTCTGCTTTTTGTTGGAAATGATTTCACAGCGACCGATATCGCAAGCGCTTTGTAACAAGCGCCTTGCCTCGGATGTTTTTCGCGGTCGGACCGGAAAACGACGCGGCTAACTTATTGCAGCCTATTGTGAGGCGGAAAAAACCTATATATTCATGCGACGTTGACGGATGAGTTGATCAGCTCTCAGAGGGCGGTGGGGGAATAAAAATGGGCCTGTCGAGCGAGGCGACAGATCGGGCGATGATGGCCCGATGCATCGAGCTGTCCGCCATGGCGGTCAAGGAAGGCGAATATCCGTTCGGCTCGGTCATCGCCATCGACGGGCGCATCGTGGCCGAAGCGACGAACCGCACCATGCGCGAGAACGACGTGTCCCGTCATGCGGAGGTGATCGCCCTGTCGCACGCTCAACAGACGGTCGGGCGTCCGGCGTTGCGCAATGCCACGCTCTATACCAACGTCGAGCCGTGCGCGATGTGCTCCTACTGCATACGTGAAGCCTGGGTCGGACGCGTGGTTTATGCGCTGTCATCGCCGATCATGGGCGGCGTCAGCAAGTGGAACATCTTGCGGGACAAGGATATTTCGAATCGCGTTCCGATCTTCAGTCCCGCGCCGGAGGTCGTCAGCGGCGTTCTCGCCAGGGAGGTCCAGGAGTCATGGCGCGCCTGGAATCCGCTTGCCTGGGAGATGGCGCGCCTGCGCGGCGTCTTGACAGTTCCGGTCATAGAGCAGGATGCGCCGGTTCATGTGTCGCCCGGTTGCCGGTCGTCGCTGTGGCATTACGCGATCTTCGCCTTTATGAAGCTATCGAGAAAGTCGAAGCCCGTCCCTATTCCGGCGGCGGAGCGACAGGGGATCGAGTTATGAGCGACAGTCAAGCTTCAGCGAAAAACGGTCATGCGACGGAAGGCGGAGCCTGGCAGAGCGTCCTCGACAGGCCGGGCCGCTCCCACGGCCCTTTGAGGCGGGCTTTGCGCAATACGCTTCATTACCTCTCCTATCACTTCGTGCTAAAAAGGTCGAAGACGCAAACATCGAAGGCGGCGGGATTTAAGCTCACCGTGCCCCCGACCGTCTTTCATCCCGGCTATTTCATCAGCAGCGAGGCTTTCGCCAAATTCGTCGACACGCTCGATCTTTCCGGCCTGACGGCCGTCGATGTGGGGACAGGAAGCGGGATCATCGCTCTCGCCGCAGCAAGGGCGGGCGCCAAGACGGTCATCGCGACGGACATCAACCCGAACGCCGCCATGGCCGCGTCGGAAAACGGCCGCGCGAACGGCCTTGGAGATAAGGTCCGGGGGCTGTGCTGCAATCTTCTGGAAGCGATTGAGCCGAAGCCGGTGTTCGACGTGATCATGTCGAGTCCGCCGAAGCATGCGGGCGAGGCGAAGGATTTGGCCGACGTAGGCTGGCACGCGGGATCAGGGAATAGAAATATTCTTAATCTCTTCGAGCAGGCGCGGGTAAGGCTGAAACCCGGCGGCCGAATTTATCTCATGCTATCTTCAGATTCCGACCTCGACATGTATGGCAAGGCGATCGCGAAGGCTGGCTTCAAGGCGCGGCTCGCCTTCGAGCAATCGATCATGTTTGAGTTTTTCCCGCTTTGGGAACTCACGCTGTAAAAAACAAAGAGGCCCGCGCGCGCTCTTCAGACGACGCGCAGGCCTTTGCAGCGGCGAGGTTAGAAGCCAAAGCCGATGCCAACCCCCGGCGCCACTCCTATGCTGACGCCTGGACCCCAGCCGTAGCCGCCCCAATAGCCGGTGGGGTAGCCCCAGCCATAGGAGCCCGGGTAATACCCTCCATAGGAGCCAGGGTAGTACCCTCCATAGGGGTAGGGGCGATGCGCCCAGCCGCCATAGGCATAAGGCCGATAAGAGTGGCGGTAAGCAAGATGCCCATGCCGGTAGTAAACGGGCTGCGCTAAGGCGTTGCCGCCATCGTTTATGGCGGCGGCCCCGAGCGCTGAGTGCGCAAAAGCAGGGGCGGACATCGCCAGAGCTGCGGCCATCAGAGCTGCGCCCGCTACGGTTTGTTTGACCATGGTGAACTCTCTTTCCGTTGTGGTTCGCGACGCTCTAAATCACGAGCCTTCGAGAGGGAGGACACGAGGCCATTTCTCACGTTCCGGGGTGTTGGCGCACTGCGGCCAGCAAAACTGTATCGAAGTTTCCCGCGGCCACGCCGCTGACAATCGCCGAGCCAAATACGCGTGCATCCGCGAGCGGATGCGGCTGGGGAGAAGGAACGCTGTTTCAAGCGCGAGCGGAACTCCCTCTCCCGCGCAATCTCGCCTTGGCGAGATTGCTCCTCCATGAGACCGCATCGGCAAGCCGATGCGGTTGGGAGAGGGCGGGGTGAGGGGGCGCTACCGATCACACTTCCGGCGGTTGGTATTATTCCCCGCCCGCCACGCCTGCCGCCTTCGTCAAAAGGTCCGCCATGTATTGCGAAGGCGTCTGGCCGGCGGCGTCCGCCTTTTCGCGCAACGAGCGATAGACGTCGGGAGAAAGCTCGACATGAGCGAGGATAGCGGATGCCTGAGGCGTAACATCCCAGCTCAGCTGTTTCATAGCGAGATCGCTGAATTTTCGCACGTCGTCGCGCTTCTGTTGTTCGCTTAGCGAGGGGTCGCTCGCGACGAGGGGGCAGTAGGCCGCCACGATCGCATTGAGCATATTCACAAAAGCTATGTCCGGTTGGCGCGTCCTCAACGATGCGCTCATTTCGTCGACTTCATTGAGGAGGTCGATATAGGTCCCTTTTGTGAGAAGGCGCTTCTGGGAAGCGGACAAAACGTAAGCGTTTTTGCCTGCTTCAGGGCACTCGATGGCGGCGGCCTGTCCGCATGCGCCGAACAAGGCGAGAAGTGACGCGGCGAGTTTTGCGGTCTTCAACCCTGACATCGGCTTCACCTTGGGAGATTGCGGGTTTTCATGGCGGTAATCGGCGGCGGCGCAAAAGGTTGCCCGCCCTTCAAGGTTTTTAGGCAATCGGCTTGACAAAAAGCCGTCCCGGAAGGCACGCAATCCAGAAGAGACATTGCCGGAGGCTGCCGATGACAACAAACCTGCAACATGTAATCGACGCCGCATTCGAGGACCGCCAAAACATCAAGGTCGGGCAAAAGGGCGAGATCGCAGACGCGGTCGAGGCCGCGCTCGCCCTTCTCGACAGCGGGGAGGCTCGCGTCGCCGAAAAGATGGACGGCGAATGGATCGTGCATGCCTGGCTGAAAAAGGCGGTGCTTCTCTCCTTCCGGCTGAACGATAACCGCATCATGGGGCCGGCCATTGGCGCAGCCGTGACCGGGCCGACCTCGCCCGGACCGTGGTGGGACAAGGTTCCCACAAAATTCTCAGGCTGGACCGAGGACAGGTTTCGCGCCGCGGGCTTTCGCGTCGTGCCGGGAACCGTGGTGCGCCGCTCGGCCTACATCGCACCGGGCGCCGTCCTCATGCCCTCCTTCGTCAATGTCGGCGCCTATGTCGGCGAAGGCGCGATGATCGACACCTGGGCGACGGTCGGCTCCTGCGCGCAGATCGGCAAGAATTGCCATATCTCGGGCGGGGCCGGGATCGGCGGCGTGCTGGAGCCGCTGCAGGCAAATCCCGTCATCGTCGAGGATAATTGCTTCATCGGCGCGCGCGCGGAGGTGGCCGAGGGCGTGATCGTGGGCGAAGGGTCGGTGCTTTCCATGGGCGTCTATCTCGGCCAATCGACCAAGATCGTCGACCGCGCCACAGGCGAGGTTCTGTATGGCCGCGTACCTCCCTATTCGGTGGTCGTCTCGGGCGCAATGCCGGGCAGGCCGCTCCCGAACGGCGAGCCGGGTCCCTCCCTTTACTGCGCCGTGATCGTGAAGCGGGTCGACGGCCAGACGCGCGCAAAGACTTCGATCAACGAACTGTTGCGCGACTGACACGGCTGGATAACCGAACACATGCTATCGAGCCGGTTCGGGGGAGAAGCACATGAGCTGGGGCGACATCTTTTTCGGTTTCAGGGGACGCATCAATCGCAAGACTTACTGGGCGGGAAGCGTGCTCGTCGGCGTCGCGGGCTTTCTCTTCGCGGCGCTTCTCGCTTATCTCGCGACCGGAAATCCGCTGGCGCCCGAGGTTTGGGAGAGGCCAGCGGACAAAAGCGGCATATGGGGTCCGGTCTGGCTCGCCTATTTCGGTTTCCTGGTCTGGCCTTCGACGGCGCTTGCGGTCAAGCGCTTCCACGATCGCGGCCGCCCCGTCTGGATTTGGTACATCTACTATTGCCTAGCGCTTGTCGTGTCGCTTGCGCCGCTCAAACCATCGCTCGGAGCCGAGACGGACGCGCACTTCAGCATTCTTGGCATTCCGTCCGAAGCCTTCCTGCCTCTGCTCTCGGGCATCGTGATCATCATGGCGTTCTTTGGAGGGTACATCTTCTTCGAGCTTGGGGTCTTGCGTGGCGTGCGCGGGCCTAACGCCTACGGGGAAGACCCGCTCCCGGCCGACTATTACGGCGGCGATTACAATTTCTGGAGCCTCATGTTCGCCATCGAGGGGCGTATCAGCCGTTCAAAGTGGTGGCTTGGTCTTTTCATTCTAACGAGCGCGATGGTCGTGGTTTCCTTCGCGAGCGGGCTCATCGTGAACAGCATCTTGTCCGCCCATCCGGAGCTTGAGCAGCATTTTAACCATCCTGAATGGTTCAACAGCAAGGAAGCCGAGCCCATTATCACAAGCCTCAGCCTGTGGATGGTTGGCCCGGTGCTGATCACGGGCCTTGTGATGTGGAGCCTGCTCGCGCTCGGCGTTAAACGCCTTCATGACAGGGGGCTATCGAGCTGGCTCATCCTGGTGGTCGTCCTTCCTTTCTTGGGCGCGGTCGCCGCGCCTTCTCTAGCCTCAGAACTCGATCTTAGCGAGAATATGGTCCGCGTCTCTCTTCTGCTGCTGACGGCGTCGGTGATCTGGAGCCTCCTCCAATTCGGCATTCTCAAGGGCGAAACCGGTCCGAACGAGAACGGCCCCGATCCGCTGGCCGGGTAGCCGCTCATGGATCGCTTCGCTGCCATCTGGCTGCATCTGAACGGCCGCATCCCGAGGACCACTTGGTTCGGCTTTGCGATCTTGATCGCCTTCCTTGAGTATGTGACCGAGCTTGCCCTGCGCCACGCGTTTCATTGGCCTCTTCCGGCGATAGGCCCTGGCAGCCCGCTTCTGCTTTCCTACCTCGGAGACGAGATTTCGCTTCTCTCCGCGCTGATTTTCCTGTGGCCGTCGCTCGCCATCGACGTGAAGCGTTGGCACGACCTCGGAATGAGCGGCTGGATGGTGCTTGTCATTTACGTCCCCGCGCTCGTTCTCTACGGGCTTGGATTTGCAGGCGTCGGCGGAACAGCGGATCATCCGGATCAAAAGGCCGCCGCCGGTCTTTATCTTTTCGGCCTTGGTGTCGTCGTTTATTTCATCATCCTGGCGGCGAGGAAGGGCATGCCGGCGCCAAATCGATTCGGCCCTCAGCCCGCGTAGAGAAGAACATTACATTTTCATGAACACATCTTGCGTTATCAAGAGCGAATGAGCAAGAAAGGAACTCAAATCGTCTCTTATTGTGTACAAAGTATTGCTCTTATGGAATTTCTCCTTTAATTGCTCGTTCTGCACGGAGGCGTTAACCGGCTTTCTCTTTGGGACACCATGGTTGCAGCATTCCTCGATCCAGAACATCTTGCGGGAGCCACCGACGGACAAGAGGGGCAACCCTCCTCGCCCGACGCCCCCGGCGAAGCGACGATTATGACCAGCGCACTCGCTCACGCCCAGAACCTGATCCGCTGCCGAAGCGTCACGCCCGATGAGGGCGGCGCGCTCGCCTATCTGGAAGGGCAGCTCAAGGCGGTGGGCTTCGATTGTCATCGCCTTCCTTTCAGCGAGCGCGGGACGCCGGATGTCGACAATCTTTACGCCCGTATCGGCGACGGCGCGCCCCATGTTTGCTTTGCGGGCCACACCGACGTTGTCCCTCCAGGCGATGAAACGGCCTGGCGTCATCGGCCCTTCGCCGCCGACGTCGATGATGGCTTGCTTTACGGGAGGGGCGCCGTCGACATGAAAGGGGCGATCGCCGCCTCTTTGGCCGCCACGCTTCTCTTTCTTCTGGAAAGCGGCGGCAAGCCGAAAGGATCGATCAGCTTCCTGGTCACGGCGGACGAGGAAGGCCCCGGCATCAACGGAACCAAGAAAGTCGTGGACTGGCTGCTTACGCGCGAGGAGCGTCCGGATTATTGCATTCTCGGCGAGTGCACCGCCGAGGCGGCGGTCGGCGACACGATCAAGATTGGGCGTCGCGGTTCGCTGAGTGGGGAGCTAAGGGTGCGCGGCGTCCAGGGCCACGTCGCCTATCCTCACAAGGCGAGAAATCCCTTGCCGCCCCTCATCAACGCTCTGAATCTTCCTGAGAACAAAAGAACTCGATGCGGGAAGCACGCATTTCCAGCCGTCGAACTTCGAGATCACGAGCATCGACGCCGGCAACTTGGCCTATAATGTGATCCCTGCGACCGCCACGGCCCGCTTCAATATCCGCTTCAACAACCATCACACGAGCGACAATCTGAAGACGTGGATCGAGAGTCAGGTCAAGGCCGCGCTTACCGATACAGGCGTCGATTATACGCTCGACTATGAGCCTGCCTCCGAGAGCTTCATGACGGACCCGGCGGGCTTCGTGGAAAAGATGAGCGCGGCCATTGAGGCGGAGATCGGCAAGGAGCCCCTGCTGTCGACCGGCGGCGGCACCTCGGACGCGCGCTTCATCAAGGATCTCCTGCCCGGTCGTCGAGGTGGGTTTGTTGAACGCGACCGCTCACAAGGTGGATGAATGCGTTGCAGTCGCGGACCTCGACAGGCTCACGCAGATTTATGCCCGCTTCCTGCGCCTTGCTTCTTCATGAGTTTGTGCGCCGTGCGTGGCCGAAGGAACACTTTTACAGAAATTTGTTTCGAATGCGCATGGGAAGTGAACGCGGCGTTCATGTCGCGTTCATGGTTACGGGTGCATTCTTTGCTCGTCCGATCCCTGTAGGTAAACCATCACGAACCTTTCCTCGGCCATTTAGAGAGGTATGAAATTCAGGGGTTTCATACCTCTCTTTAATTTTATCTGCATTCCTCATAGCTAAGCTTGTCAGCTTTCCGCCGGACGCCTAGGTTCACAGCCAAGAGCCGAACCCAACGCAGCAAAGGAGAAAGCCTTGGCGATTCAATTGCCCGAACTTCCATACGCCTATGACGCCTTGCAACCTTACATGTCTGTCGAGACGCTGCAATTCCATCACGACAAGCATCACCGCGCCTATGCCGAGATGGCCGCCAAGCTCCTTCAGGGGTCGGGTCTGGAAGACAAGAGCCTCGTCGATATCGTGAAGCTCAGCCACGGCAAGAACCAAGCCCTCTTCAACAATGCGGGCCAGCACTACAATCACTCAGAGTTCTGGAAGTGGATGAAAAAGGACGGCGGTGGAACCAAGCTTCCGGGCAAGCTTGAGAAGCAGATCGCCAGCGACTTCGGCGGCTACGGCGCGTTCCGCGAGGCTTTCCTCGATGCGGGCAAAACGCAGTTCGGCTCAGGCTGGGCTTGGTTGTCCTTCAAGAATGGCAAGCTCGAAATCACAAAGACGCCGAATGCGGAGAATCCGCTTATTCATGGCGGAACTCCCATTCTTGGCGCCGATGTGTGGGAACACACTTATTACATCGACTATCGCAACGCGCGTCCAAAATATCTCGAGGCTTTCGTCGACAATCTCATCAATTGGGAATATGCCGAGGAGCTTTTCGAGCAGGCTCAAAGCTAGAGGTCTGCGAATGGGCCGGCGACAACCGGCCCCCCGCTCCGGGCGCCGCGTTGCGGCTGAACAGATTTGTCGTTTGGACCAAAGCCTGCATGGCTTCAAGCCTTACGACGACTTCCATCCTGAGAATGGCCGTGGCGACGTCACGGTAAAATTTGGCCGCCGGCATGGGGCGAATATTCAAAGCTTCCAGCTTGACCAGCGTATTATTTTGCAACGTCAGCGGAGCTTCCTGCTCTTCTTTCACATCGTGAATCGCAAGAAGGACTGTGCGCCGCCTGCAATAAGCGCCGTTGACCAACACAGAGCCATCCAGATAATCCTGCAATAAAGCGAAATCCTTACCGTTTCCTCGTTCGCTGGATAACATATTCAGGAACGTTTGCGCGATCTCTTCGAACTTCGAATGCAGGCTTGACCGGAGGCGGCGCGGTTCCTCAGCCGCAGTCGTAACTTCATTATCGTTCATGGGAGATGTTCCGTTTTCTGGCGAACCTGAGCAAGTATGCCATCCCAATTAAAAATTGCAAAACTTTACGTTAAAAAAATCTTATTGAGTTGACGCGTCTTAATGTTGCCTATCCTAGATTTGGAATAAGCCTAACACTTCCGTTATTTAGCGACCATAGAATTTCCCCTCCCGTGCCCCGCCAAGATCAATATTTACCCTGGCGCCCCCATTTCAAGCCTCGTATCGGCGAATATGTCGCTGCCCAGACGATCAAACGCGCGGTCTCTTAAACCCGAACCGAATCCCGGCGGCAAAATTAAACTGATTGGGTGATGCGAATCACCGGTGGAAAAAGACGCGTGACGTCGCGCCGCGCGCCCTGGCGGCCTTTCAGCGGGTTCCTCACTTTCGGACCACGCTGAGCTTCTGAAACTGACGGGGAAAAGGCGTCGCGCGTGACGCTCATGTCGGTTTTTTCGTCAGCATCTCCGGGGAATCCATTCGCCGTCCACCTTTTCATAGGATCGTTTCACAGCCGCCCAGGCGATGCGATGGGCAGCCTCTTCCTGGCGTGGCTCGCTCGAATGCGCGGCGTAAGCATGATTGAAGGCTTCACGGTGGATGTTCTGTGCGTGGGGAGGCAGGCGCGCCCTCACAGAAGGAGGGAGATCTGCATTGCTGCTATAGGGCATGGTCGCGCGCTCCCGGCAGGTGAATGGCAGTTCCTTGATGTGCAGTTCCTTGATGTTAAGCGATCTCGATCTTTTTTGACGAGGATCAAGGTGCCCGCCCCCCTGGGAACGGTAGTATGAAGGATTATTGCCGGGGATTTAGACAGAAACAAACGGCCGACAGCAGGGGAAGTAATTCCCATCCCTTGGCATGTTCGAAGAGGTGGGAAGATATATGTTCCAGATCCGCATCCATGGCCGGAGCGGGCAAGGCAATGTAACCGCCGCCAAAATACTTTCGGTGGCGGCGTTTCTTGAAGGACGCTATGCGCAGGCTTTCCCAACCTACGGGCTGGAGCGCATGGGCGCCCCCGTCGTGGCGTTCTGCCGGATCGCGGACAAGGACATCCGCCTCCGAGAGCCGGTCATGGAGCCCGATTGCCTCATCGTGCAGGAGCCGACCCTGATCAGGGCGGTCGATGTCTTCACTGGTTTGCGGCCCGGCGGCTTCCTTCTCGTCAACGCCGCCAAAGCCTTCTCGGAAGATCATATTCAGACCGTCGCCGATAGCCTGCCGAAGGGGCGCGCGCTCGCGGTTCCGGCGACGGACATCGCGCGAAAACAGGGCGGAGGCGCGCGCCCGAATGCCGCCTTGCTCGGCGCGTTCGCGGCCCTGACGAGTCTCGTTCGTCTGGACAGCGTCACGCGCGCGATCGAGGAAACACTGCCTGGGGAAGTCGCCGCGGCCAACATCGCAGCCGCGGTGGAGGCTTACGAGTTTGTGATGAACCAAACCCAACGGCCAGCGCAGCCTGAGGAGACGCGATGCTGAAGCAGATCGAAGGCTCGCTTGCGATGGCTGAGGCGATCGCCCTGTGCCGTCCGGAAGTGATTTGCGCCTATCCGATCACGCCGCAGACCCATATCGTGGAGGGCCTCGGCGAGATGGTTAAGGGCGACAGGCTTAAGAATTGCGAATTCATCAACGCCGAGAGCGACTACGCGTCGCTTTCCGTCGCGATCGGCGCCTCTGCTGCGGGCGCCAGGGCCTACACCGCCACCGCCTCGCAAGGTCTTCTGGAGATGGCGGAGGCCGTCTATAACGCCTCCGGCCTCGGCTTGCCCATCGTAATGACGCTCGTGAACCGGGCCATCGGCGCCCCGGCCAATATCTGGAACGATCATTCCGACGCAATGTCCATGCGCGACGCAGGCTGGGTCCAGCTCTTCGCGGAGACGAACCAGGAAGCCGCCGACCTACACATCCAGGCGTTCAGGCTCGCCGAGGAGCTTTCCATACCGGTTATGGTCTGCGTCGACGGCTTTTTCCTCACCCATGCGGTCGAGCGCGTCGAGATTCCATCGCAGGCGATCGTCGACGCCTTTCTTCCGCCCTACGATCCCGTGCAGGTGCTCGATCCGGCGGAGCCCGTCACCATTGGCGCCTCGGTCGGGCCAGACGCGTTCACCGAGGTTCGTTTTCTTGCGCATTACAAGCAGACGAAGGCCTTGCGGTTCATCACGCAGTTCGCCTCCGAATTTGCGAAAGTGTTCGGGCGCGAATCCGGCGGTCTGTTGCGCGGCTATCGCGTCGAGGACGCCCAGATGGTCGTGATCGCGATGGGCTCTGTCTGCGGCACCATCAAGGACACGATCGACGAAATGCGCGGCGAGGGCATCCCGATTGGCCTTGTCACACTCATCTCCTTCCGGCCATTCCCGATCGATGCCTTGGAGAAGATCCTCGAAGGCGCTCGGGAGGTCGTGGTGATCGACAAGAGCGTGTCCGTCGGCATGGGCGGCCCGCTCGCAAACAATGTCGGCGTTGCGGTCAGAAACCTGCCGCGCCGGCCGCGTCTGCACGCGGTGGTGGCGGGCCTCGGCGGGCGCCCGATCACGCGCCAATCCTTGCACAGTCTCTTCCGGCAGGCGGCGAGCGACCCCTGGGAGGGAACGAATTTCCTCGATCTCAAGGAGCGCGTCGTGGGCCGGGAAATCCATCGCGCCGGCAAGCGGCGCCGCACCGGGCCAACCGCAGAAGCCATCCTGCGCTATCTTGCGGAGACCAGTCCGGACCGGGCCGCCGAATGAAAGGCAAGTCATGACCGACCGCCCTAAAACACTCGCGCCGGGCGAAGCCCAGGAAAAGCTCAAATTCTACCAGAAAGGAACCTTGACAGTCGGCAACAGGCTTGTGGCGGAAGAAGAACTGCCCTGGCAAGCCTCGCCCGAGCGATCCAACACCATCACCTGCGGCCACCGCGCCTGCCAGGGATGCGGCGAGGCGCTCGGCGCCCGCTATGCGCTCGACGCCGCCATGCTCGCCACGGGCAACGATCTTATCGCTGTGAACGCGACGGGCTGCCTCGAAGTTCTAACCTCGCGCTACCCCGAAACATCTTGGCAGGTCGCATGGCTTCATTCCCTGTTCGGAAACACGGCTGCGGTGGCGACAGGCATGGCCGCCGCCGTTCGCGTGAAGAAGCGCAAGACGCGCGTCATCGCCCAGGGCGGCGACGGAGGCACCACCGACATCGGCTTCCAGTGCCTTTCCGGCATGTTCGAGCGCAACGATGACGTGCTCTATGTCTGCTACGATAACGAAGGCTATATGGCCACAGGCGGCCAGCGTTCGTCGGCGACGCCGCCGATGGCGCGCACCACGACGACGCCAACCGTGGGGCCGGACCCGGGCAACGCTTTCGGCGCCGGCAAATCCATGCCGAAAATCGCGCTCGCGCACGGCATCGCCTATGTCGCCACCGCGTCGGTCGCCGATCTTCACGACCTCGAGCGCAAGGTGACCAAGGCGATCTCGATCGAAGGCGCGCGCTACATCCAGATCCACACCCCTTGCCCGCTCGGCTGGCAAGCCCTCCCCCAGGATACAATCCGGCTTGCCCGGCTCGCCGTGGAGTGCGGCTTCTATCCCATCTTTGAGGCCGAGCACGGCAAGATCACCCGTGTCCTCAAGATCCGTCGCAAGGTCCCGGTGGAGGACTATCTGAGGCCACAGGGGCGCTTCGCGCATCTCTTCCGCGATGGCGAGGCGGACCCTCGCGTCGCGCGTTTGCAGGCGATCTGCGACGCCAACATCGCCGATTACGGTTTGCTGAACGGCGCCAGCCCGGACGTATGAGGATTTGAGGTCATGGAACCGTTCGCCATCAAAATCGGTCCCGGCAGTTCGCTCACCAATCGCACCGGTTCGTGGCGCACCTTCCGGCCGGAATATGTCTGCCGCCTGCCGCCTTGCAATAATGCGTGCCCGGCTGGCGAGGATATTCAAGGCTGGCTCGCCTACGCCGAGAGCGGAGATTACGAGGCGGCCTGGCGCAAGCTGACGGAAAGCAATCCGCTGCCGGCTGTCATGGGCCGCGTCTGCTATTACCCTTGCGAGAGCGCTTGCAATCGCGCTGGGCTGGATGCCGCGGTGGGTATTAATTCGGTCGAGCGCTTCCTCGGCGACCTCGCTTTGTCCAAGGGCTGGCGCTTCTGCGCGCCCGCGGCCGCGTCAGGTAAAAAAGTGCTGATCATTGGAGCAGGACCGTCGGGACTATCAGCCGCCTATCATCTCGCGCGTCTTGGCCATGCCGTGACGATCAAGGAAGCGGGGCCAGTGGCGGGCGGCATGATGCGGTTTGGCATTCCGAAATACCGGCTGCCCCGCGAGGCCCTCAATGCCGAGATCCAGCGCATCGTTGATTTCGGGGTGCGCATCGAATGCGACGCGAGGGTCGAGAGCATCAAGGACGCCATGACGGCCGACGGGTACGATGCTGTTTTCCTCGCGGTCGGCGCCCATATCGCCAAGCGCGCTTACATCCCGGCCGGCTCGACGGCGAAGATCATGGACGCAGTTCAGGTGCTTCGCTCGATGGAAGGCGAGGACATGCCGATGCTGGGGCGGCGCGTCGTCGTCTATGGCGGCGGCAACACGGCCATCGACGTGGCCCGCACGGCGAAGCGGCTTGGCGCGGAGGAGGCTGTCATCGTCTACCGCCGCACGCGCGACCGCATGCCCGCCCACGACCTGGAAATCGAGGAGGCGCTCGAAGAAGGCATCATGATGAAGTGGCTTTCGACGATCAGGAACGTCGAGACCAGTTCAATCACCGTCGAGAAGATGAGGCTCGACGAGAACGGCTTCCCGCAGCCGACCGGGGAATTCGAGACGCTCGAAGCCGACTCGGTCGTGCTGGCGCTCGGTCAGGATGTCGACCTGTCCCTGCTCGACGGCGTGCCGGGGCTTGAGGTGAAGGACGGCGTCGTCCAGGTTGGCCCCGACATGATGTCGGGCGCGCCGGGCATCTTTGCGACCGATCAGACCGCGCCGACCGAACGCACCGTTCCCACGGCCGTCAGTCACGGCAAGAGGGCGGCCTTGAATATCGACGCGTGGCTTCGCGGCGAGGTTTACAGTCCGCCGCCCGCGCCCGAGATCGCAACCGCCGACAAGCTCAACACCTGGTATTACGGCGAAGCGCCGAAGACGGTGCGCCCGATGCTTGAACTGGCGCGGAGGACCTCGACCTTCGAGGAAGTCGTGCAGGGCCTCGACGCCAGCAACGCGCTCTACGAAGCCCGGCGCTGCCTGTCCTGCGGCAACTGCTTCGAATGCGACAACTGCTATGGCATGTGCCCCGACAACGCCGTGACGAAGCTTGGGCCGGGCAAGGGCTTCGAGTTCCGATACGACTACTGCAAGGGCTGCGGGATTTGCGCGCAGGAATGCCCTTGCGGCGCCATCGCGATGGTCCCCGAGGCGAGCTAGCACGCCCCGTTGGGAGCAAAGTTTTCCGGCTTCCCCAACGCATGGCTGCGGATAAAACGCGCGAGCAACTTTTTGATCCGAGCGCAGCTTATCCGAGGCAAGTTCACGGCCACTGGTGTGTGAACCTGCCTCGGCCTGCACTATGCGTGGTGCAGAGGGCTGGCCAGGAGCGTGGGCGCCGCAGCCGGCAGCGAGCTCACAACTGGCCCGCCGTGACTGCCTGCCGGCGCAAAGCTCGACGCGGCGTACTGGGTGAGAAGCGCGGCCTGACTGTTCTGGCTGGCGACCGCAAGGCTGCTCGCGCTGGTAATGGTCTGGGCGACAGTCGAGGTCGACGACGCAGGCGGATCGACCAGGTTCGTTCCGCCGTGACCGGGGGCGGAAAGCGCCTGTCCGCCTTCATGCCGCGTGCGCGCGGACTATTATTAAATAAGTCAATTTAATAAATTAAGCTGGCCAACCAGCTTTTTTTCCTCTTATGATGAGGTTGCGGAACAGCCATTTTTCGAACGCCGGAGCGGGCGCAAAATATCTATGCTCACGAACAAAGGCAAATACGGTTTGAAGGCCATGTTGCATCTGGCCGGGCTCAAAGATAATGAAATCGCCCAGGTTGGGCATATCGCTGTATGCAACAACATCCCCAAGAAATTCCTGGATCAGATTTTCGCCGATCTGCGTCGGGCCGGTCTTGTGCACTCGAAAAAGGGCAAAGCGGGCGGTTATGCTCTGGCGAAGCCGGCAAACGAGATCAAGGTCGGGCAGATTATCCGCGCCATCGATGGCCCGATTGCGCCCTTCCTCTGCGCAAGCATGACGGCGTATCGCCCCTGCGATGACTGCGACGAAGATATGTGCGCCGTGCGGTGGCTGATGATGGAAGCGCGCAACGCATTGGCGAACGTGCTCGACGCGCAGACCCTCGCCGATATGCGTTTGCGGGGTCGAGTGAAAGAGGTTGCTTAGATCAACGCCCGCGACCTTTTTTCCACAATGAACCGGGAGCGCCCTTGCCCCTGTCTGTTTCCGGTGTCTATTCCCGGCTTTTTGCAGCCGGTCGGGCGTCCTATCGCGAGGCCTTTGTACACATTGACGTGCGTGGGCTGCGCCATCGGTTTGACGGGGAAGTCCCGACAGACTAGATTTTATAGGTTTGAAACAACAAAGCGAAGACGATGTCGAGACGGCAGGACCTACGCGCTCCCGCCCTTGACTTGAGAGGGGCCGGCGTCCGCGAGTTGAATGAACGCTACCGGGAAATCTTCCGGAGCATCGTGGAGACGTATCTCGCGACGGGCGAGCCGGTCGGCTCGCGCAACCTGAGCCGTCAGCTTCCGATGACCTTGTCGCCCGCCTCGGTCCGCAACGTGATGTCGGATCTCGAAACGCTGGGGCTAATCTACGCGCCGCATGTCAGCGCGGGCCGGATTCCGACGCACACGGGCTTACGCCTTTTCGTCGATGGCCTTCTTGAAGTCGGCGCCATCGAGGATGCGGAGCGGACCCAGATCGAGCGCCAGCTTCACGACTACGCCCGCGACAGCGCCGCCGTCACCGCCGATGTGCTCGCCGAGGCCGGCGACATGCTGTCCGGCCTTTCGCGCTGCGCAGGCGTCGTTCTCGCCGACAAGCAGGTGAGCCGCATCAAGCATATCGAATTCGTCAGCCTCGACCGCAAACGCGCGCTCCTCGTGCTTGTGGGCGACGACGGCAGCGTGGAAAACCGCGTTCTCAACCTGCCCGAAGGCCTGCCCCAGCAGGCGCTCTCCGAAGCCTCCAACTATCTGAACGCCAAGATTCGCGGCGCGAGCCTGCCTGAGGCGCGCGAGCGGATCGAAGCGGAGCTGAAAGCAAGCCAGTCCGAACTCGACGAGCTGACGGCGCGCCTCGTCCGCTCGGGCCTCGCCCAATGGTCGGGCGGAAAGGACGACACCAAGAGCCTCATCGTTCGCGGGCAGTCGCGCCTTCTCAACGATCTGAAAGCCGTCGAGGACGTCGACCGCATCCGCCTCCTGTTCGAGGATCTCGAATCGAAGAAGTCGCTCATCCATCTTCTCGACCTCTCGGAAAAAGCGGAGGGCGTGCGCATCTTCATCGGCTCGGAGAACAATCTCTTTTCCTTGTCGGGCTCCTCGCTCATCGTGGCGCCGTTCCAGGACAAAGACCGCAAGATCGTCGGCGTTCTGGGCGTGATCGGCCCGACCCGCCTCAACTATGCCCGCATTATCCCCATGGTTGATTTCACCGCGAAGCTGGTCAGCCGCGTGCTCGCTTGATATCGATCTGAAACCGCCGATATAACCGTAAAAATTACGACGGAACGTAAGCGAGGATCCGGCTAGTCCTCAATGGAACGGGAACGGCATATTACCAATGAACGATACACCGGAAGAACCTGCGGATTTGAGCGGGCTGGAAGTCAACGATTCAACCGCCAAGCCGCGCGCAGCGGAGGCGGAGCAGGCGAGCAAAGCCATTCTTCAGGCGCTTGGCGATCTCAAAGCCGAGAACGCGGATCTTCGTGACAGGAACTTGCGCATCATCGCCGAAATGGAAAATTTCCGGCGGCGTGCGGAGCGCGACAAGAGCGAAGGCGTGAAATACGCCGCCTCCGAGTTCGGCCGGGACATGATTTCGGTCGCCGACAATCTACGGCGCGCCATCGACGCCGTTTCGAAGGAAGCAGTGTCGAATGCGACGGCCAAGACGCTGCTTGAAGGCATCGAAGCAACCGAGCGGGAGCTTTTCAGGGCCTTTGAGCGGCACGGCATCACGCGCTTCGATCCCCTGGGAGAGAAGTTCGATCCTCATAATCATGAGGCCGTGGTCAAGGTGGACGTGCCGAATGTCCCCGCCGACACGATCGTCCAGGTTCTCCAGGCCGGCTACAAGATTGCGGATCGCGTTTTAAGGCCCGCGACCGTCATCCTCGCCAAGGGCGGTTTCCCTGCCAAGGCGCCCGACCAGGGGCATGGGGAGACGGCAGGCCAAGCCCACGACCACAGCCTTGAGCTTGCCCGCGAACATGATCCCGATGTGATCCGCGACGCCGCGGGCAATCCGAAAGGCGCATACGGCATGAAACGCGCGCCGAGCGTGACGCAGCCGGTCACCGACAACCCACCCACGCAGAAAGACGATCTGGTTTCCTCGCTGGGGAAGAGATTGGAAGGCGGAAATTGAGGCGGGGCCTCGTTACGTTTTTCCTAAGAATTTCCTGACGATGGGCGAGTCTGTTGCTTTATCGCAACTTTCTCGCGCACGATGCGCAATATTGCAATCGCAATGGCGGCTGAGCGTTACAAAAATTATTGCAAGTTCAAGGCGTTGACAGTCTTGACGTTAAGTTCCCTACTCAGCCGCCCCTCTCCCTCCAAATCTCGTTAAGACAAAATATAGAAATCGGTCTCTATAAGCCGTCCTCAGATACAGATCGGCTGTATCAAGACAACATATGAGGATGCCATGATCACTTTCTTTGACACCATCGCTTGGGTTATCTCTGTCATGAAGACGGAATTTGACCTCGATCCCGCAAATCTCTGGCTTCGCTAGTAACATCCGAACGGACTGAGGAGCCAAGCGGCTCGAAGTCTGTGAAATAGTCTTCCATGGATAAACCAAAATGAGTGTTATTGTATGTTTGTAATTTTTTCTGGGTTTAACCAGAGTAACGAGGGCGCGATCCTGGCCTCTCAAATTATGTAGGCCGGATCTCGCCAATTTTATCTCGAACAGCGTTCAAGGCAGCCTTCATACACTGCCGATCATTCCCGCAAATCGCCAACACTGCGAACTTTGCCGGCCAGCCGGAGCGTTGCGAAGCGAACGCGCGCAACAGATGAGGCTTGCGCTTTTCTCAAATGAGGAGGTTCGTTGCTCGAACCAAATCCCGCCACCAGTCCATCGGTATTAGTTTTGCAGAAGTCATCATTCATCAATCGTATATTGCGCCGCTTATACATCGAGGCATACAGTGAGTGACACAAGTCTTTGGGTAAGCGCCCTTTCCGACCTGGATAGGTCCGATGGATAGGGATGCGCGTTCTGGGCCGTGAAGCGGCCGAACGCATGGAAGCTGGTCAATCAGCTCGGTCACCCCATCATCGAAATCGTGTATCAGAAGGAAGTCACCCGATGTCCGTCACTATTCTATATTCAATCTCCGATCAGGACTCCGCCAAGGACGGCGATATCGCATTCCACGAAGAGGCGGTGTTGCCAGATTGGGCGGACCAGACCGGCGTCGGCATAATCGCCGCAGAAGTCGTCGTCCAACAGCATTTCTCGGATTTCGAAATTTGGCGCGACGAATACAGCGATGACACCGATAGCGCCTGTGTCCGCGTGGTGATCATCGAGCCGGATGAGATCGCAGGAACATACGGAGTCGATTTGGCTGTCGTTTCCGACGCTCGCCTTGGGGGGCAGGTCAAGGCGATCAGAGCGCGGCGCGTCAAAAAGAAAGAGGCCGCATAGCTGCGCCGCTTTCCGCCATGCGCGCTCCGCTTGTCGGCCTGAACCCGGCAGGCGATCCCCTTATCGAAGCGAAAAAAGCTATCCAAACAACAAAGCGACCTCGGTCAGGCAGCGCCTCAATGCGGCGCTTGCCCAGGAATACGCAGACGCACGCCTCAGCGGGCTGCTTATGCAGTCGCGCCGGCATGGCGCCCATTCGTCGGCGGGCGCGCGAGCGTCTGCTGGACAGGCGCCCGATCGCGGCGCGATCGGGCGCTATAAGCTGTGGAGGCTGAAAAGGGGCAGTTGACGGGCGGCAGCGATCGGTTTCGAGCCAATCCGACAAGAAAGGCGTCTTCAGAAAGGAGACGCCTTTTTGCGTTTGGCGCGTAGGAAAGTCTCTAAAAAAAGGAAGAAAAGATACTCCCTGTCTTGCACCAGCCTCGATTCGTGTGGTCTGACGTATGCAGGATTTTTATGAGCCTGCTTATGTCGTACAAAGCCGCGAAGCTCCGCTATCTTAGAAAACAATTTGAAGCCATCGGCGCAAGCGCGCCGCCGTTGTCTTAAGCGAAGACCGGGGCCGAGCAGGCGACCGCGCATATAAAGTGTACGGCCAGGGCGAAGCCTGCCCTTCAAGACTTGAAAGCAAACCCCCCGGCTGTCCATATTCTCACAAGACGGAACAACCGCCCTCTTCAGCGAAGAGCGCCGGTTTTGTCCGATCCGGTTTGCGTTCAATGTGAAGCGCCAGGAAGCACGAGCCCGATGTCAAAGAAGGAATTCACAAGCTGGATGTGGTTCGAAGCCGTGGACCGGCTTTCGCGGGCCCAGCGTCTTCACCAGCAGTTCTTCACGCTTCAGGAGCATGGAGAGGGGCCGGCCTGGCAGCCTCCCGTCGACGTGCTTGAGACGGAGGCGGAAGTTCTCATTTTTTGCGCACTTCCAGGCGTCGATCCGGACTGCGTCGACGCCGTGATCGAGGGGGCGGCCCTTCTCGTCTCGGGCAGGCGCGTCCTCCCCGATGAGTTGCGAACGGCGACGATCCACCAGCTGGAGTTGCCACATGGGAGATTCGCCCGCAGAATTCCGCTCCCGCCGGGCCGGTATGACACAGTGAAACGGCAGGCGGTCAACGGTTGCCTGCTTATAAGCCTTAAGAAATCAGCCTGAGCAGAGGGAAGGCGCGATGGATAATCCGAATCCCGGCCAGCCGCCGGAAGCAGAGGCGCAAGCTCACGAAAACGGCGCCGCAAGCGAGCAGTCGAACAGTTTGTTGATTTTGCCGGTCCGCGAAACGGTGCTGTTTCCGGGAGTGTTGTTCCCGATTTCCATCGGCCGTCCGGTGTCGATCGGCGCCGTCCAGCAGGCCATGCGCGAGGAACGCCAGATCGGCATCGTCATGCAGCGCGATGGCGAGGTTCTGGAGCCGTCCGGCACGGACATGCACCGCGTCGGCACGGTCGCCAACATTGTGCGCTATGTCACGGCGCCCGACGGCGGCCATCACGTCATCGTCCAGGGCATCGAGCGCTTTCGCATCGTCGATTTCGCCGCGGAGCGGCCTTTGCTGCTCGCCAACGTCCTGCGCGTTCCCGAAGCTTCGACGGACGGCCCCGAAATCGAGGCGCGGACCATGTTGCTGCGGCAGCAGTCCATCGAAGCGCTGGAGCTTCTGCCGCAGGTTCCGGCCGAGCTTGTGGCCGCCATGCAGAACGCGCAGTCGGCTTCCGCGCTGACCGATCTCACGGCCGCCTATATGGATATTCCGCCGGACCAGAAGCAGGAAATTCTGGAAACCATCGACCTGCCGCTTCGGATGGACAAGGTTTCGCGCCTCCTGTCGCAGCGGATCGAGGTCCTCCGGCTTACCCAGGAGATCGGCCGGCAGACCAAGGCCGTCTTCGACGACCGCCAACGCGAGGCCGTTTTGCGCGAACAGATGGCGGCCATTCAGCGCCAGCTCGGCGAAGGCGACGGCAAGTCGGCGGAAGTCGCCGAGTTGAATGCGGCGATCGCCAAGGCGCAAATGCCGCCCGAGGTCGAGACGCAAGTTCGCAAGGACCTGCGCCGCTATGAGCGCACGCCCGAGCAGGCGGGCGAGGCGGGAATGCTGCGCACCTATCTCGACGCCATGGTGGAGCTGCCCTGGGCGTTACCCGAAGAGAAGCCGATCAACATTGCGGACGCGCGCCGCATCCTCGAAGAGGACCATTTCGGCCTCGAAAAGATCAAGCAGCGCATTATCGAGTATCTCGCGGTTCGCAAGCTCGCCCCGCAGGGCAAGGCGCCGATCCTGTGCTTCGTCGGCCCGCCCGGGGTTGGCAAGACATCGCTCGGCCAGTCCATCGCGCGGGCGATGCAGCGCCCCTTCGTTCGGGTCAGCCTGGGCGGCGTGCATGACGAGGCCGAAATCCGGGGGCACCGCCGCACCTATATCGGCGCGCTTCCCGGGAACATCATCCAGGCCATCAAGAAGGCGGGCGCGCGAAACTGCGTGATGATGCTCGACGAGATCGACAAGATGGGCCGCGGCTTCCAGGGCGACCCATCTGCGGCGATGCTCGAAGTGCTCGATCCGGAGCAGAACTCGACGTTTCGCGACAATTATTTGGGCGTGCCCTTCGACCTGTCGCGCGTGACCTTCATCGCAACCGCCAACCTACTCGACACCATCCCTGGACCTTTGCGCGACCGCATGGAAATCATCGAGCTGTCGGGCTACACGGCGGAGGAGAAGCTGCAAATTGCGCGGCGCTATCTCGTGGCGCGCCAGCTCGAAGCCAACGGCTTGACGGCGGAGCAGGCGAGCATCGACGACGAGGCTTTGCGCCAGATCATCCACGACTACACCCGCGAGGCGGGCGTTCGCGCGCTCGAAAGGGAGATTGGCAAGGTGTTCCGCCACGTCGCCGTCCGGATCGCGGAAGCGCCCGGCGATATGATCAACATCACGGCTCAGAACCTCATCGAGATTCTCGGCCAGCCGCGCTTCGAGAACGAGGTCGCCATGCGCACCAGCGTTCCCGGCGTGGCGACGGGGCTCGCCTGGACTCCTGTTGGCGGCGACATCCTCTTCATCGAGGCGACGCGCGCGCCCGGCAAGGGCGGGCTCATCCTCACCGGCCAGCTCGGCGACGTAATGCGGGAAAGCGCGCAGGCCGCGCTAAGCCTCATCAAGAACCGCGCCGCGTCGCTCGGCATCGACCCGGCCGTGTTCGAGCGAAGCGACATCCACATCCACGTCCCCGCCGGAGCCACGCCGAAAGACGGCCCGAGCGCGGGCGTGGCGATGTTCACCGCGCTGTTCTCGCTCTTAAGCGGACGCACCGTGCGCAGCGACACCGCCATGACGGGCGAAATCAGCCTGCGCGGCCTTGTCCTGCCCGTCGGCGGCATCAAGGAAAAGGTGACCGCGGCGGCGCGGGCTGGCCTCAAACGCGTCATGCTGCCGGCGCGCAACAAGCGCGACTACGACGACATCCCGGAAGACGCGCGCAAGAGCCTGGAGTTCGTCTGGCTGGAGCGCGTGGACGATGTCGTCGCCTCGGCGCTCGAACCGGAGGGCGAGAGCGAGGAGGCGCGGGAGGTCATGCTCGCGCATGCGGACTGAGCTGCGCTAACTGCCAAGGGGCGAAACGCGTTTGGCCCCTTGCTAATCGATATGAGGCAGCAGCGCAGGGCTTCAAGCTGCGGCGCCAAAGTCGGAAGCCTGCAATGACCGTCGCGATTGGAACCAGTCCAAGCCAGCCCCGGGCCGTCGCACGATGAAAACACGGGCGCTGGCTCCTCGGCAACACGCGCGCGTTCTCCAAACGTCGCGCCCCTGATCGCACGTCGCGCCCGAGCGCTCCACGGCGCCAGAGCGCTTTCAGTCTCTGCTCCTGTCTCCTTCCCGTTGGCGTCCTCTAAGCCCAAACTTTAGGAAAAAGCGCCGCGCCGAGACAAGCGCCGCTTCGCCGTAACGTTTACGAGCGGTGAAGATCGGGTTTGTTTCGTGTGCGCCGTAGGGCGCTACGTGGGAAGGTGCACTTTCATGATCGACGGATGCGCTCTTATCGCTGGGAGACAGTGGGCTGCAAGCGCCGAATACTGGCGGCGAACGGATACGGTTGATTAACTCTATTGGGTTCGTTTCGCAAAAAACACTGTTTTCTGCAAGCTATAGTTGTTATTTCTGGAATCCTTCCGGAGCAACTAAACCTAAGATAGAAAATACTTAGGATTGCGTTCAGAGGCGTTAACTCCAGGTAAAAGCCGCAGCCCACCATAACACGCTCCGCGCGATGGATTGACTTGCGTCATCGCCCCGAAAGCCGCTCCCTTCCCGTCGTCTGGAACGCGCCCCACAATCGTCGTCCCGGAAGCCGCTTGCGGCTATCCGGGACCGCAAAAGACGCAAACGGCTGAGCCCGTAACGCCCCCGGATCGCCCTTCGGCCGTCCGGATCGAAAATAGCTGTCAACGCTTCAGCAAAACCAATTTTCCAGTTCTGCGGGATCGGCTATGAACGCAACCATTGCACAAAGCGGGAGCGCGGCGTGGCGCAAGACGATGGCGACTATTTTGAAAAGCAAATCGAGGGCCTGCCGCCACAGGCGCAGGCAATTGTTGCGCTTCGCGCCGCAATGCGCGTCCTGCCGGCCTTAGCCTATCGGCGAAACAGCAATGTCGAGCCTTTTGCATATTGGGAGAGCGCCGAACGCGGCCGGCGTGTCTTGGCTATAATTCGATGCTATCAAACATCAGTTTTTGTTAACAACCTGACGAAGACTGATGAGGACGCCGCCGCCCGCGCCGCCGACGCCGCCTACGCCGCCCGCGCCGCCGCCGACGCCGCCCGCCCCCGCAACTACGCCGTCCGCGCCCGCCCCCGCACCTACGACGCCGACGCCTACGCCGCCTACGCCGCCGACAGCGCCGCCGCCGCCCGCGCCGACGCCTACACCGTCGCCATCTACGCCGCCGTCCGCGCCGCCCGCGCCGCCGCCGACGCCGACGCCGCCCGCGCCGCCGGCTACGCCGACGCCGCCTACGAACCCGTCTACGACGCCGACTACGACGCCCGCGCCGCCGACGCCGCCGACGCCGCCCGCGCCGCCCGCGCCGCCGCCGACGCCGCCGACCGCACCGCCCGCGCCGCCGGCTACGCCGCCGCCGACCGCACCGCCCGCGCCGCCGGCTACGCCGCCGACGCCGCCGACCGCACCGGCGGCATCGACGCTGCCGCCCACGCCGCCGCCGCGATTTCACGCGACATTGCGCAGCTTAGGGTGACAACGCCTTTCAGGGTCTCACGCGAGCTCGGTCGAACAGACGCGGTGGGAAATGCCGCTGATGTGCTCGCGAGCCCTTTGTGGAAGGAGGGTACGCCGCCCAAAGTCGCAGACTTATGGCCACGATTGCAGAGGGATCTGCGAAGCCTTGAAGCGGGGTTCGAGGTCTGGATCGATTGGTATCAGGACCGGCTGGATGGAAAGCCGTTTGATTGGGAAATCGAGCGGCAATGGGTGTTCCTTTCCAAGGAGCAGCTTTCCCAAAGCCCTGCTGAGATCAATGCCTATCTCAAGGCGCTGCACGACGGTGCTGCAGGCAAAGAGCTTGGAACAGCCAGAGAGCTGAAGCAGCTCAAGCGCGTGCGCGCCATCTTCATCGGACATGGCGAGGTTGGCAAAACCTCGCTGATCCGCGCGTTGCATGGCGAAGACGTGATAGAGGGCAACGAGGCGATGACGGAAGGAGTTGCCATCAATGATGCCATCCACGAACAGGCGGGCGTCTTCACCCGCGTCACCGATTACAAAGACGACGATCTCACTGTCCATTTCTGGGATTTCGGCGGTCAGGTGATGGCGCACGCCACGCACCAGTTCTTCCTGCGCTCGAAGTGCCTTTATGTCATCGTGCTTGCGGGCCGCGCGGAGCGCAATCCGAACGAGGAGGCCGAATATTGGCTGGAGCATGTGCGCGCCTTCGGCGACAGCGCGCCCGTACTTCTGGTGGGCAACAAAGCCGATCAGATGCCGGTCGCCCTCGATCTACGCACGCTCAAGGAGAAATATAAAAACATCGTGGATTTCCATTCGGTCTCGTGTGTGCAAGCGAAGGGCGGCTATCGGACACGGTTCGCGGCTTTTCGTGAGGAGCTTAACGCGAGGCTCGTGGCGCTTGGCGAACACGCGGAGCGCTTTACGCCTGAAAAATTCAAGGTTCTCAAGACCATCGAAGAGAAGGCGGCCAAGGACGATTTCATTTCGCAGGCGGCTTTCGATGAAATTTGCGTGGCGAACAGCATCGCGATGGAGGGCGCGGGCGGACGCGACGGCTTGCTCGACATTTTCGACAAGCTTGGCATTGTGATGCACTTCGCCAGGCTGCCGTTCCTGACCGATTACGTCTTGAATCCACGCTGGCTCACCTATGGCGTCTACGCCATCATGTATTCGGAAGAGGCGCAGGCCAAGAAGGGACGGCTCAGCGAAACTGACCTCGTCGCCATCTTGAAAAAGGCGAAGCTGTCGCTTGCAAACGGCCATGTATTCAGCTTCCCGCCTGACCGCTGCCGCATCATCATGGAGGCCATGATTGCTTTCGGCGTCGCCTATCGGCTCGGCGCAGATGGGTTTGTGATCCCGGCGCTGCTCGCGCCTGAGCAGCCCAAGCATGACTTCAAACCCGAGGACGCGATCAGCTTTCAATTCGACTTCAAAGGCTTCCTGCCACGCCACGTTCTGCCAGCCCTTATTGTCGAACAGCATCGCGACATCGCGAAAGTGAACGGCGGCGAAATCGTCTGGCAGAATGGCGTACTGCTTCGGCCGCAGCGCCGCTACGATGCGGAAGCGCTCGTCAGGGCCGACTACCACACGCGCACGCTCGACATCCTGGCGAAGGGGACGGACGCCAACCTCTATCTCGGCATGCTCCGCGATTGCATCCTGCGCAATCTTGAAACCATGCCGCTGCTCCCCTTCGAGGAAAAGGTGCAGGTTCGGCCGGAAATGCAGGTTGGCGCGGGCGCGCTCGGCGCGCTTGGCGACAAGCCCATCATGATGCCTTACGGCGCCATCGCTGGCGCGCATAAGCATGGCGGCGGCGTGGTGTACGGGTCGGATGGAAAGCCTTATAGCGTCAAGAAGATCCTGGCCGTCATGCCGGTCGAGGCCGCGCTTCGGCCGGCCGATGTTTTCCTCTCCTATGGCAGGGAGGACCGCGCTCTGATCGAGGGGCTGGCGAAGCAGATCGACGACGCCAACATTTCCGTCTGGTTCGATAGGGAGCTTATCGGCGGGCAACAGTTCCGCGAGGTTCTCCAGGAGCGCATCGAGACGACGAAGGCCGTCATCGTGCTCTGGACCGCGACCTCCATCAAGAAGGATTTCGTGAAAGCCGAAGCGAGCCTCGCCGCTGGCGCGAAGAAGCTCATCTGCCTGCGCCATCCCGATCTCGAAGCGAAGCGCATCCCGCTGCCGTTCTCGGCGAACGACCACATCATCACGCTCGGCGACATGCCCACCCTGATGGCGGCGCTCGCCCTCAAAGGCGCCAAGCCGCGTCTCTGAGGCGCGGCTGGACGCAAAAATTTATTAAATCGCTGTTAACCGTAAAGGCGCTCTGCGGCCAGCTAAAGCGCGCTCCACGTCCGTGGCGGGCCTTTTAAAATCACTTATATACTTATCGATACCCCTGTTTTGCAAAACGAACCCAATCTCGGTTAACGGCGCGTAACGTCGCGCGATGTGTCCGCTCTGCAAATTTTGCCTATCGCGGCTGCGGCGTTTCATGCGGATGCTGCGCCGCCGAAAACTCCTCGTCGAGGGCCGCCTCAAGCTCCAGCAGGTCCTGCGGCGGGGGGTTGCCGAACACGCGAAATTCATTGAGCTTCTCTTTGAGCTGCACGTAAAGCTCGTATCGATCATGCGGCGTGTTCGCTAGAGTCTCCAGCAACATTTCGAGTTCGGCCTTGAGCGATTCGAGAGCCATGCCACACACCCTGAAGATGAGACCAGTCCGAGAGGAATAATGCGCCAACTCAGTCTGGCATGCATCAAACATTTGACACTTGCTGGGTCTTTCTGATGAGCCCTGCTTGGGCAGGGGAGTTGTTATGCTAGCGTAGGAGGGCGCATGACCATGTTCGATAAGCAAGAGGCGGCGGGAGATACAGAGGCGGCTCGCGAGACGGACGAGGTAGTCGAGAGAGAGCAATCGCCGTTTTATATCGCGGCGGCGGGCGCGCCATCCCGGCCGCGCTGCATCCTGAAGCAGAACGATTGTTTCGCGGTTCTCGACAATCACGGCGCGATGGGGTGCGCGCGAGACGAGGCCGGAGGCCTGTTTGCCTGCGATACGCGGCATCTGTCGCGGCTCGCCTTCCTCATAAACGGCCAGGAGCCGCTGCTTCTCGGCTCGACGGTCCGGGACGACAATCTCAACCTGCGCGCCGATTTGACGAACCCGGATATTATCGCCGGCGAGGGCATCGCGCTCCTCAAGGATACGGTTCATATCGGCCGGACGATTTACATTCACAACGGGCTGCTGAGCGAGCGGACCGCGCTGGTCAACCACGGCAACGTGCCCGTTTCGCTCGATGTCGCCATCGACTTCGATGGCGATTTCGCCGATCTGTTCGAGGTGCGCGGAATTCGACGGGCGGCCCGCGGAAGCCTGCAAAAAGAGGTGGCGGGCAAGAACAGGGTCGTCCTCCGATACAAGGGCCTCGACGGCAAAGTGCGCGAGACGGCTCTGACGTTCGATCCGCAACCGGACGAGCTTACCACGACAACGGCGCGATACACGCTAATGCTGCCGCCCTCCGCGCCATGGCGCCAGTTCGTCACTGTGTCCTGCGATGGCGAGGCGCGTCCCGCCGCTCCCTCGTTCTTGAGGGGGCTTCTTCAGGCGCGGCGCGATCTCGTCGGCAACCCGCATGACGTCGTGACGATCGAAACGTCGAACGCCGTCGTCAACGAGATCGTGTGCCGCTCGCTCGCCGACCTCCGAATGCTGATGACGGAGACGCCCCAGGGCAAATACCCTTATGCCGGCATTCCCTGGTATTCGACGACGTTCGGCCGCGACGGCCTTGTCACGGCCATGCAGACGCTCTGGTTCGACGCCTCGGTCGCGCGCGGCGTGCTCCAGCGGCTCGCTCATTTCCAGGCGACGACCTTCGACGACGCCTCCGATGCGCAGCCGGGCAAAATCCTGCACGAGATGCGGTCGGGGGAGATGGCGGCGCTTGGCGAGGTGCCGTTCGGGCTTTATTACGGAAGCATCGACTCCACGCCGCTGTTCATTCTCCTGGCCGGGCTCTATGTGGAGCGAACCGGCGACCTCGCCTTCCTGCGGCAAATCTGGCCGAACATTGTGGCCGCGCTTGATTGGATCGACGCCTCCGGCGATTGCGACGGCGACGGGTTTGTCGAATATGCCCGCGCGACCGACAAGGGGCTCGCAAACCAGGGCTGGAAGGATTTCATACGACGCAATTTTCCACGCCAATGGCGAACTTGCCGAAGGACCGATCGCGCTTGTTGAGGTTCAGGGCTATGTCTACGCTGCTCTCCTCGCCGCCGCGAAATGCGCGCGGCGGCTCGGCGAGAATGAGCGGGCCGACAATCTCGTCGCCAAGGCCGAAAGACTTCGGCAGCGGTTCGAAGCGGCGTTCTGGTGTGAAGACCTCGGCGGCTACGCCCTCGCCCTCGACGGCAAGAAAGAGCCGTGCCGCGTGCGAACCAGCAATCCGGCGCACGCCATGTTCACGGGCATCATGGCGCCGGAGCGCGCGCGCAAGGTTGCGCAGGACATCTTGCGCCCCGCGTTCTATTCGGGCTGGGGCATCCGCACGGTGGCCGCGGGCGAGGCGCGCTACAACCCGATGTCCTACCATAACGGCTCGATCTGGCCACACGACAACGCCATGATCGCAAGCGGCCTGGTCCGCTATGGCCTCAGCGAAGGCGTCGCCCAGGTCTTCAATGGCATGATGCAGGCGGCGGCCTACATGGAGCAGCGGCGGCTTCCTGAGCTGTTTTGCGGATTTCCGCGCCGCCGCAGCCGTGGCCCGACGCTGTATCCCGTGGCGTGCTCGCCGCAAGCCTGGGCGAGCGGCGCTGTGTTCCAACTTCTTCAGGCCGTTCTCGGCCTGGAATACGATCTTGCCGCGCGCGCCATCCGTTTGCGCAATCCATCGGTGCCCGCATCGGTGGGTCATATCACCGTGCGCAATATGCGGCTCGGCGACGCCTCGATCAGCTTCACCGTCCGGCCGGACCCGAACGGCACGATTTCTCTGGGCGTGCTGGGGTCCAGCGGCAATATCAAGATCTCGGTGGTGTTTGACGGTTCAGCCTAAGAGGCTTTCGCGGCTTCCCCAACGAACCCTCTCCCCTTGCGGGAGAGCGCAGTGTCCGGCTTCGCCGGACGCTGGGTGAGGGTTCGAACCGTTGGCCAAGCCACAAACCTTGCTTAGCTCCAAGCGCTTGCGCGCCCGCTGCCGAAACCGCCGCCTGCATCGCCGAAACTGGCCTGCAGGCGGATCTCTTTTCCTCAGCTAACGCTAACGGGCGGGGCATCGCGACGAACGGTTTACCGAAGGGCATCGAGCGGTTGCGGCCCACTTCCACTTTGCAACCTGTATAACTGGCGCAGATTTGGATCTCTGCCAATGCAGCGGTCTCGTTCACGATTTAGCGGCCTATCTTGCGCCTCAGCTCACGCCTTTCTTAGTTTTTCGTGATGACGAAATACCTTAGCTTGGGTGTCAGGAACAGTGCTACGAAGGAGGCTTCAAAATGGCGACATTGCGCAACATCGGCATCGCGGAATGGACGGCGATTGTCTTGGCGACCGTTATAACGCTCCTGCCGCTCGTGCCCTACGGCGTCTGAGTATCAAGAGCAGGCAAAAGGCCGCGGATCTGCGAGATGCTCCGCGGCCTTTATCGTTTGCAAGGGAATGGACCCGCGTCGGAATTTTCGGCGTCAGCATCGCCTAACCGGGTCTTTCCGTTCCTTAAGCTGGCGGATCTTTTGGGCATAGCTCTCATTCAAAATTTTGAGCTGAGCGACTTGCTCATTCGCGGACATGAGCTGATTTTTGAGGCGTTCGTTTTCGCGCTCTAAATCTTCGATGCGTTGTTGTTCTCTGGCCATGCAACCGGTTTCCTGTGGTAGCGCTGTGAGACAAGCAAAACTGTATCATGGGGCCAGCTTAAGCCGATTTGCAATTCCGGCATGAATGGGCTGCAATCACGAGCAGGCTGTTGAAAAAGCCTGAACTCTTGCCCCCATCCTTCGCGAAGCTCAGAACGAGGTCCATTGATTTCAACAGCTTGAGCACCATGGCGTGCTTGTCGGCGGTTCGACAGGCCATGAGGCCATGGGCCGCATCGTCTTTAAGCATCATGATCTTGCAATCGTACGCGGTGTGTCGCGAACCGCAGTTGGGGCGTGTGGTTGATTTCGGCGCGCGGCGCGGGGTGTATGGTTGAGCTGAAGCAGGCCATCACGCGGCCGAAGGGCGCAGCGTGTATCGCTTCGCTGGCGCCTCCGTGGAAGAAAGGCAGCGGCTCAATCTTGCCATCCATTCGTTGATCAAGCCGCGAGCGTAGGTTCAGCGTGGCGTGCCGAGCGGCCAATAGGCATAGATCAAGCCCAACGCGATCAAGATCAGAACAGTGGTCAGCAAGAAGATGGTGATTTTCTTGGTGAGGGAGGCTTCCGCGTAATAGGATTTCTCATACTGCTCGGGACCTTGCGCCTTCAAAGACATGGGCTTCATCTCTTCCGTCATCGCCATCTCTACTTCTTTCGACGTCGGCGTGTGGCCGCAAGCCTCCAGGTCAGCCCCAAGAGGAGCGGCTGCCGGACCGGCGGCCGCGACCTTATCCGCGCCTTCACCGTTGTCGATTTTGTTGCGAAGCTTCTCAGGATAATGCTTTTTCTTACCGCCGTTATTGTTCTTGCGCATCGGCATCCTAGTCATTTTTGTGTGAACGCTTTCCGCGTCGCACTCTACCAAAAAGGCGACGCAATTCTTCCTTCGCTTTTTCGGGCATTTTTGCGGCGTTCGGGCAGGATTTCGCCCGCGCCATTGATGATTTTGGCGGGATCGTCACATGTAAATACCTCCCGTCCGCAAGCGGGGCAAGATTTCCTGCGGGGTCGGCAGCGTGTTGCGGCGGGCGCTATTTTCCGGCGCAGCCATGGCTTGCCTCCGATCATTGCGGCGCCCGGAAGCGTTCACCGCGGCGCACTCGTCTCCCTGCATAATGTCCTTCACGCAATTATGTTCGGTCGCGGCCCTCCGACATAACGGCTGTGCGGAACGGAGGCGGCCGGGTGACATTTCGAACATGTGGCGCAAGAGAAACCGACGCAAGCTATAGCACCCTATCTCATGACCCAGTGCGTGTTGGGATGTCTTGTCGGCTTGATTTGGGGCGCGCTCATCCTCGTCACGAACACGGCTGGCATCCGCGAACTCTTGAGCGCCTCGCCTTATCCTATGGCGACATACGCGTTATTCCTTGTGGGATCGGTCATCGTCCTTCTGCCGATTGTTTTGGCCACGGCGATAGGGCGGCTTGCAAAATAAGAAGCGTAATTTCGGGCTGCGTCATTCCTCTCTTGCGCGTGCGCTCGCGCGGCCCCGAAGCATGCGGGGCAGGACTACCCGCGAGGCGTACCAGTTTACGCGCCCCGGCAGTCGTGGTATCTCACTTCGCATGCGCACGTCTCCCGCCTGCCAGTGTCGCGCTTTCGCGAACCGACGATGATCGAGCCACGATAGCGGCTGCGTGGCGGTGCTGTTTCGCCTGAGCGACGCGAGCCTTCCTCTCCTCTCTTTCCTGTTCCAAAGGTTTGCGCGATGACGACGCCATGCGCCTTGGTCCGGCTGCAGAAGCCGGATGACTATCCTGCCTTGATCGAGCTGAATGAAAAAGCCTTCGGGCCGGGCCGCTTCGCCCGCACCGCCTACCGTGTGCGTGAAGGCGCGATGCGCGATCCGCGGCTCAATCTCTGCGCCGTTCTGGAAGGCGCAATCATCGGCTCGGTGGACTTCACGCCCATCGCCATTGGGGGCGTTTTCGGAGCGCTCCTGTTAGGGCCGCTCATCATAGCGGAGAATCATAAAAATCAAGGCCACGGCCTCAGGCTTATGCTCGAAGGGCTTGAGCGGGCGCGCGCGCTGGACTATAGGCTCGTGGCCCTGGTGGGGGATTTGCCTTATTACGCGCGCGCCGGATTTAAGCCTGCGCCGCTGGGGCGCATCGTATTGCCGGGGCCGGTCGATCCGGCCCGCATCCTACACGCCGAACTGGCCCCGGAGGCGCTGAACGCGTATTGCGGTCTCGTCCAGGGGATTGGAACCGCTCTTCAGTCCAAGTAAGAGTTTTGGAGGTGCAAGGTTTTGCAAGCGATCAATTTTGAGAGCGCGGTGTGCGCCAACAAGGTCAACGCTGAGTTGCTGAAACGCCTGCCGCAACTCGGCTTGCCTGATTGCTGGCTGGTGGCTGGATGTTTGTTTGAAACCATCTGGAATTTGCTGGCCGGCAGACCCGCTGAAGAACATATCCGTGATTACGACGTGTTCTATTACGACGCCTCGGATCTCAGTTATGAAGCCGAGGACGCGCACATCAAACGCCTAGACGCGGTTTGCGGCGATCTGGGGGTGAAATTGGAGCTACGGAATCAAGCACGCGTGCATTTGTGGTACAAGGCGCGTTTTGGTCATGATTATCCGCGACTTGCTTGCAGTATCGATGGCATCGACAGGTTCCTGGTAGCCAGCACGTGTGTTGGGATTCGCTGCTCGCAGGGTCTGCCTTACGCGGTTTACGCCGGCTTTGGGCTCGATGAACTCTACCAGGGCATGCTGCGGCCCAATCCTTTGAACGTGCGCGAACACCTGTTTCTGAACAAAGCGCGCGGTTATCAGCAGCGTTGGCCCTGGTTAACAATTGATCTCAACGCGCCGCCCCTGGCCGGCGCCGCGCAATAAACTCTTGCCTTCCTCCCAGAAAGCGGAGGATTTACCGGCCCTCGCGATACCAAGTCAGGGACAGAAGCCCCAATCCGATCCCGAGCGCGGCTAAGCCTGCGATGAGCGGCGTGAAGGAGACAGCCGTCACCTCGAACGCGTCGCGCGCCTTCAGCCCAAGCCAGGAAGCGCCGCTATAATGGCGGCCCGACCGCACCATCGAAACCGCTGGCGCGGCGGATGCAGGCGCTCCCGCTGTTCCGCCCAGGAAGAAGGATCCGCCGCCCGTCTTGTCCAGGATCGGTCGCAGCGGTTCGTCGGTCGCCACGACGCGCTGAAATTCGGGAGCATTCATCTCGCCTGCGATGGCGATGGCGTTCAAGCCGTCCATGGTGACGCGATGAACGCCCGGTTCGTCGGTCGACAGCGTCTTGGCGAAGCGTCCCGGCGCCTGCTGATCGAGGGTCAGCTTCACTTCATGGCCGGACGGCGTCGTCAGCGTCGCCTCGCCGACCTCCGGTTTCACGGTGCGGCGTTCGATCGTGATCTCGTGGCGGCCGGCGCGCGCGGATAAGGCTTCCTCTTCAAGGTCGGGCTCCTTCATGAGCCAGTGCGCGAGCCGCCGCAAGAGATCGACATGCGGGCCGCCGCCTTCGTAACCGCGCGCCCAAAGCCAAGCGTGATCCGAAAGGAGCAGCGCGACCCTTCCGCTCCCCCGGCGATCCAGAATGAGAAGCGGCTTGTTCTCGGCTCCGCTCATGACGACTTCGCCGCGCTCGGCCTGGCTGTCGATCACGCGAAACCAATGCCCCCAGCTCGGCTCCTGCCCTTCTTTTCGCGGCGCGCCGGGAAGCCCCGCGGTGACGGGATGCTTCTCGCCCTCCTTTGTGATCGCGGGCCGGAACGGCGCCTCGACAACGTGCCCGGTGGGCCTCGCCGGAAGGATGCTGCCGAGAGGGGTGCGCGCAAGACTGACAGGCGAGGCGTAATCCGCACCGGCCGCGACGAGCACTGCTCCGCCCTTCTCGACGTAACGCGCGACATTATCGAGATAAATCATCGGCAGCACCGCGCGGCGCTGATAACGATCGAAAATGATGAGATCGAACTGGCTAAGCTTTTCCGAGAAGAGTTCGCGCGTCGGAAAGGCGATGAGCGAAAGCTGATCGATGGGCGTACCGTCGTGCTTCTCGGGCGGACGCAGAATGGTGAAATGAACGAGATCGACCGCCGCATCGGACCGCAAAAGGTTGCGCCATGTGCGCTCGCCCGCGTGCGGTTCGCCAGACACCAGCAGAACGCGCAGGTTCTCCCGCACGCCCTGGGCCTGGATCACCGTCTTGTTGTTGATGGCGGTCAGTTCTCCGGGCTCGGGCTTAAGCTCCACCTCGACAATGTTCGGGCCGGCCCGGTCAAAGCGCAGCCTGATGGGAACCGGCTTGCCGTATGGAGCCTGTACGGTTTCCACGTCTCCCGCAGCGCGCCGGATGAAAAAGGTGGCGGGCGCGCCGCTATCCGCGTTCTTCCCGCTGCGCTCCGCCTTCACCTCCGCGACCTGTTCCGAGCCGACGAGCCCGAAACGCGGGGCGGAAACGATCTGGATGCGATTGTCCTTCTCATCCGGGCGCCCGCGATCAGCGCATGCAGCGGCGCGTCAAAGCCGAGGTGGCCCTGATCCTGCGGCGCATCATGAATCTCGCCGTCGGTGATGAAAATTGCGCCCGCCATGCGGCCTTGCGGTATGTCGGCCATGGCGGAGTCAAGCGCGGCGAAAAGGTTGGTGGCTTCCCCGCCCGGCTGGTCCGCGCCGGCTGCGTGAACAAAGCGGACTTCGAGATTGGGAATTTTTGCGAGCTTGTCCTTCAGTTCGGCTTCGATCTGGCGCGCGCGCTCATTGCGCCCGGCAAGCTGCATGCTGGAGCTGGCGTCGGCGACGACGACGGCGATATTGGACAGCGGTTTCCTGTCTTCGTTTTTCAGATTCGGGTTGGCCAGCGCGAGAAGCAGGCAGCCGAGGCTCAGCGCCCTCAACACGGCGCCTCTTCGGTTTCGCCAAGCTGAAAGCGCGATCACGGCCAAGCAAATAATCGCGCAGGCAATCAACAGCTCTGGCGAAAAGAAGGGGAAGAACTCGACGGACCAGTTCATGGGATGTGTACTGCTTTGCGGATGCGGCTAGGTCAGCGGCCTTTAATCGAAATCGATTAAAGGCGGAAAAGTGAATCGGTTCTAAAGTGCTAGAGCAGCTTATCCGCGTCCATTTGGACGCGGGCTGCACTAGTGCCCGAGGCGTTCCAGGATGGCGGGCACATGCACTTGGTCTGATTTGTAGTTGCCGGTCAGCGCATACATGACGATGTTGATGCCGACCCGGTAGGACATTTCCCTTTGGTCGTCGCCGCCGGGCACGACGGCGAACATCGGTCGATCATTGTCATCAAGCGCCCAGGCGGCGGCAAAGTCGTTCGAGGTTACGATGATGGAGCTGACGCCGTCCGACTTGACGGCCCGCTTTGCATCGTCGCCCGTTTCGGCGCGCGCCTCGACCCAAGGATCGCCATTGTCCCAACGGCCAGGAAACGACTGAAGCAGATAGAACGACTTCGTCAGCACATGATCTTCCGGCACGCGCTGAAGCGGCGGGAGGTCAAGTTTGCCCATAAGCTGCGATAAGGGCGTCGTCACGCCCTGTGACAACAGGCTGTTGACATTCGTGTCGTCGTTCTTTGTGTCGAAGATGATGAGGCCGCCTTGCTTCATATAAGCGTCGATCTTGGCGAGAACGGCATCCGGCAAAGGCTCGGCGTTCGGCAGCACCGGCCAATAAATGAGCGGGAAAAAGACGAGTTCGTCGCGCGCGGGATCGATGGCCATCGGATCGCCCGGCTCAACGGCGGTTCTAAGCGCCAACGTTTTGGACAACCCCGAAAGTCCAGCCAGGCTAACCCGGTCGGCTTCGGCGTCGCCCGTGATGACATAGGCGAGATGGGTTTCGAGAGAGGCTTGCAGCGCGAAAGAAGTCGCGTTGTTTGCGGGCTTTGTTTCGGCGCGTGCGAGAGGCGCAGGGCCTAACAGCAGTCCGAACGCCAATAGCGCCGCCGCTCTCCTGCGCCATTGGATCGAACGAGGTCCGACGAGGAGAGCGCAGACCGTTCCGTCGACCAGGAAAAGGGCCAAAGCCAGAAGGAAAAGCCACGGCGCGAGCGCGAACGTTTTCGCGTCTGAGAACGCCATGACATGCGCGGCTCCCGGAGACTTGAGGGCAGCCAGAGTATCGCCTTCGGAGACTGCGTTGACCGCCATCAGCGCATTTTGAGGGCCGTACAGCCCAGGCGGGTTCACCGCGCTGGCCCGCGCCTTTTCAATCTTGGCGACAGGGATCGGCAAGGCGCGCTCGCCGGGCTCGACAAGCTTTCCGAAGCCATCCAAAACCCGCCACGGCTTCAGGGACGCATCCTGGCCGATCGCGACGGGCGCAGGTTCGCCGGATGGCGCCGAGGCATTTGCGATTTGCAGGACTTGCAACGGCGCGATCTCCAAGGTTTTCCGCATCATTTCCACGAACAGGCCCGAGATTGGAAGATTAGACCAATCGGGGTTGGCCGTAATATGAAAAAAAACAAGCGTTCCCGACCCCTGTTTCGCGGCAGTCACAAGCGGGGTTCCGTCCTTGAGCCGCGCCCACACTTGCGCCTCTCTCGGCATGGCGGCCGGGTCCGCCAGCACCTGCCGCGAGATGGCGACATCCTTCGGGATGGCGAGCCCTTCGAACGGGGAGCCCTGCTCGAAGGCGGCCGGCGTTTGAGGCGAGGCCCAGGTCATGGCTCCGCCAAGCGTGCGGCCACCTTCGCGCAGGGGCGCAGGCAAGAGGCCATCGCCGCCCTGTTCCAGCCTCGGCCCCGCGAAGCGGATCAGCATACCGCCCTTTTCCACGAAGTCGCGAAGCCTTGCGGCCACGTTGCCGGAAATGCGCCCGACGTCGCTGAGGACGATGACAGAAGGCGAGGCGTTCGCGAGTTCCCTGGTGGCTTGGTCAAGATTGGCGGTCTGGGCTTTTGTGACCTCGGCGAAGGGAAGAAGCGCCCGTTCGAGATAGTACGTTGGGGAAAGGAGCGGCTGGGCTTCATCGACGCCCTCGCTGGCGACCAATCCGACGCGCCGGCGCTGCGAGCGCCCATCGAGGAGGCGGACGCCGCCGGCCGAGGATTCCCCGACAATCTCCAGTCGGGCAATCTGGTTTCTGAGGTCGAGCGGAAGATCGAGCGACGCCTCTGCAAAGGCGCGCGGGCCTGGGATCTCGAAGGGGGCAGCGGCCAGCCGGTCGCCGCGCGCGGTCACGGCGGCCACAAGTCCCGATCGCGGGCCAGCCTCCGTTTTGAGGACGCGCGCAAGGATCGAACCGGAACCGTTTGGCGCAGGTTGCGTAAGCGCCAGCGGACCGGATCCCGCAGCGTCGCTGTAGACATCGAAGGTTCCTCCCGCGGCAAGCCGGCTCAAAGCCTTGCCAAGGGCACCGGCTCCGGCATCCTCCACCCCGTCGGCAAGCCACGCCACGCTCATTTTGCCTTGCCGCGGCCCAAGCTCTTTTTCGATTTGCTGAGCGAGAAGCGCGCGGTCGCCCGTGTAGGGTTGCGGCGTCAGCGATGCGAAATGCTGCCGGAAGTCAGCGGGGCTGAGCGGTTGCAGCGGAGCCGCAGGACCGGCGGTCGGAGCGAGAAAGAGGGGTTGGCCGCTGTCGTCAGCCGCGGCGGCGAGTTGTTCGGCGAACGCCTGCCGGGCCGCCCAGCGGCTTCCGGCCGTCCAGCCATTATCGACGACGACAAGGAGCGGCTGCGCCAACGCCGCGGAGGCTTCTGAAGGGGGCTTCATCACGGGCCCCGCCAATGCGCCGATCACGGCGGCCGCGATCAGCATGCGAAGAGCCATAAGCCACCAAGGGCTCCGTATCGGCGTTGTTTCGCGCGCCTTGAGCCCCAAAAGGAGCGAGGTCGGGGGAAAGGCGATCGTCTGGGGCCTGGGCGGCGTCAGGCGCAGAAGCCACCAAATGACCGGCAACGCCGCCAGCCCCGCAAGCATCCAGGGCGTGGTGAAGGTAAGGGATGTCAAAAGACCCGTCATCATGACAAACCGTTCCTTGCCGTCTGGCCTTTGACGAGGCCTTTGGCGCGATAGGCTTTTTCGAGGCCCGAGAGATGCATATGAAGAGGCAGAAGCGCCTCGACGGCCGGGTGGTCTGTGTGATGGAGGAAAGGCGTCCACGCCGCCTTTGCGGCGTTGAGCGCGATGGCGGCCTTGTGCGCGGCGAGCTTTTGCCGGTACTCCGCCCTCAGCGTCTCCGCGCGCTCGGCCAAATACCGGGCGCCGCTTTCGGCGTCAACGAACTCCACGCGGCCGTGGTAAGGCAGGCTTTCCTCGGCCGGATCGAGAATTTGCATGAGATGACCGCGAACGCCTTGCACCGCAAACTTATTGAACAGCTTCGCCAAATCGGCTTCCGGTTCGAGAAAATCGCTGAAAATGACTATTTCGGAATGGCGGCTCAGCCGTATGTTCCCATTTGGCAAACCCTCGACGCTTGAAAGCGAACGAGCGAGCGCCTCCATGATCGCCGTCGGCGTATTGCGCCGCGCCTTCGGATCCAACAGGCCTGGAATGCCGACCCGTTCCCCGGCGTCGGACAAAAGAATGGCCAGCGCGAGCCCCAGGACCACCGCGCGCTCAGCTTTCGAGGTCTGAGACAGAGCCGAGCGAAAGTGCATGGATGGCGACAGGTCGATCCATAGCCAGACCGTATGGGCGGCCTCCCACTCGCGTTCGCGCACGAAGAGATGGCTCGATCCAGCCGAGCGGCGCCAATCGATCAGCGAAGAGGAATCCCCGGCTCGAAATTCCGATATTGCCAGAATGTGTCGCCGGGACCTGCGCGCCGCCTCCCATGCGTGCCCTGAGCCACGGTCACCGCGACGCGACGCGCTTCCAACAGGAGAGCCGGAAGCTTTCCCGCCAAGTTCTGGGAGGCGCCTTCTAAGGCAAGGGCCAACGGCCTGGACAGAAGATCGGATGACATTGAATGCGTCACAAGCCAGCGAGAAGCCCGTCGATCACCTGATCGACGGCGATGTTCTCGGTGCGCGCCGTGAACGTCAGCGCCATGCGATGGCGCAGCACCGGCTTCGCCAAAGCGATGACGTCGTCGACCGAAGGCGCGAAGCGTCCGTCGAGCAGCGCGCGGGCGCGCACCGTCAACATCAGCGCCTGGCTCGCACGCGGCCCCGGCCCCCAGGCGACAAGTTCGTTCACGCGCCGAGCGGCTTCGGCCGTTTGGGGACGGGCTGAGCGGACAAGCCTGAGGATGGCGTCGACGACGCTGTCGCCCGTGGGGATTTGCCGCACAAGCCGCTGGGCGGCGATGACCTCCTCTGCAGTAAGGACCTGCTGCACGATCCTGTCCTCCACGCCTGTCGTGGAATAGAGCATGCGCCGCTCGGCTTCGGCGTCGGGGTATGTCACATCGACCTGCAGGAGAAAACGGTCGAGCTGGGCTTCGGGCAGGGGATAGGTGCCCTCCTGCTCAAGCGGGTTCTGCGTCGCCAGCACAAAGAAGGGCGAAGGGAGCGCGTAGGTCTGGCCGGCGAAGGTCACCTGCTGCTCCTGCATGGCCTGCAAGAGCGCGGACTGCGTCTTTGGACTCGCCCGGTTGATCTCGTCCGCCATGAGGAGTTGCGCGAACACCGGCCCTTCGATGAAGCGAAACGAGCGCGATCCAGCCTTTTCTTCGAGCACTTCCGTGCCTACAATATCGGACGGCATAAGGTCGGGCGTAAACTGGATGCGCTTTGCATGAAGCCCCAGCGCTGCGCCGAGCGCTTCGACGAGGGAAGTCTTGGCAAGGCCCGGCACGCCGATCAGGAGTGCATGGCCGCCTGACAGGATGTTGACAAGGACGAGTTCGATAACAGTATCTTGCCCAAAAATAACATTAGAAATCAATTCCTTTACACGCGCCACTTTCATTCGGATGTCGTCGATGCGTCTTACAATGTCGGGCTCTGCGGCTTGGCGCATTTCTTGAATAACCTTTTGAGGGCGGGGCCAATTTCCGATTCCGAGTATATGCTGATGCCTTCCGGTGATACAACGTCGCTCAGGCAAACTTCGTGCCTAACCATTAATTTCATCGCGGCTAGCACGCCGCGGGTTTGGCTGCCCTATTTGTCAGCATTGTGGAGAGACGCGCATGCAAGAGCCTCTTAAGCTGACGGAGGAAGAGACGCCAAACCCTTTTTCTGCTGAGGGTTTCGCGAAACGAGCCCGCCTAGGCGGGCTCCCCCTCGAAAAGGCCGGATGGATGGCCTCGCAGCCGTCATCCTATGGAATCGACGCCGGGCGAAGGCTCGACGAGGATGGCAATGCTAACGAAAATTTAAGGCTCGACGATCTCGTTTCCCGAGACGCCTGGAGGATGTCGGCTGTGCTAGTCCCGATTGTGGCGCGTGAGCCGGACGCAACGGTTCTCCTGACGCTCAGGACCGCACACCTCTCCGCGCATAGCGGGCAGATTGCTTTTCCGGGCGGCAAGATCGAGGAAGGCGACGCGACGCCCATCGAGACGGCGCTCAGGGAAGCGGAAGAGGAGGTCGGATTGCCGCGGGAACTGGTGACGCCGTTGAGCCTTCTCGATCTGCATAACACCGGCACCGGCTTTCGCATCATTCCCGTTCTTGCGCTCGTCGATCCGTCCTTCGCTCCGGCGCCAGACCCGAACGAGGTGGCCGATGTTTTCGAGGTGCCGCTCTCCTTCCTCATGGAGGAGGAGAATCATATGCGGCATCTGCGTGAGTGGAACCACCGGCGCATCCAGTTCTACGCCATGGAGTATGAGCAGCGTTTCATCTGGGGCGCCACGGCGGCCATGCTGCGAAATCTTTACGAGCGACTCTACGCGCCGGACGAGGCCTGACCCGATGCGCCCATGACGAATTTGAGCGTCGCCAACGCGGAATGGTTTCAACAACCCGAGACGCAGGCTGTTTTTGCGTGCCTCAATCGCGAAGGCTTCGAGGCGCGCGTCGTTGGCGGCGCGGTGCGCAACGCGCTCTTGGGCGAGCCTGTGGGAGAGGTCGATTTTGCGACGACGGCGCGGCCGGAGGTCACGCTTCGGCTGGCGTCGCAGGCGGGCATCAGAACCGCGCCCACCGGATTGAGTCACGGCACCGTGACGCTGAGCGTGCGCGGCGTTCCCTTTGAGGTTACAACGCTGCGGCAGGATATCGAAACGGACGGCCGGCACGCCACGGTGGCCTTTGGCGAAGACTGGGTCGAGGATGCGAGGCGGCGCGACTTCACCATGAACGCCCTCTATGCGAACAGCAAGGGCGAGGTTTGCGATCCCCTGGACGGAGTGGGCGATCTTCTGACGCGTCGCGTCCGCTTTGTCGGCGACGCCCGCACGCGGATTCGGGAAGACTATCTACGGATCCTGCGGTTCTTCCGTTTCAGCGCCCAATATGCCGAAGGAGCTTTCGACCGCGCGGGCGTTCACGCCGCGATCGGGGAAAGGCTCGGATTGCAACGCCTGTCGCGCGAGCGCATCCGCTCCGAGTTGCTCCGGATCCTCGTTGCGCGGCGGACGGCCGACGCCATCGAGATCATGGACGAAAGCGGCCTTCTCCTTCTTATCCTTGGAGGCGTCGCCCGGCGCGAGCGCTTCAACAGGGTCTGCCGCATAGAGGCGTCGCTCGGGCTGACGCCCGATCCGATTTTCCGGCTGGCGGCGCTTGGCCTGTTCGTCCAGGAAGACGCGGCGCGCCTTTCGGCCAGGCTGCGTCTCTCCTCGCAAGAGACGAACGACCTTCTCAACCTCGCTTCTGAGCCCAAGATTTCCGAACCTCGCATGCACGAGTTGAAGTCGGCGTTGTATCGGCTCGGCCCGCGCCTTTATCTCGCGCATGTCCTCTTTGCCTGGGCTGCAGCAGACGCGCCGGCGAATGACGCGGCATGGACGTCCGCCGTCGATCTTTTAAGGTCATGGCCGCGTCCAACATTCCCCATCGGCGGCGGGGACCTGATCGCCAGGGGATGGGCCTCCGGCCCGACCCTGGGCGAGAGGCTCAAGCGGCTTGAGGAAATGTGGATCGCAAGTGAGTTTATCCTGAGCCGCGAAGATCTTCTAAACGTTGCGGATGATCGTCGATAGGTGGACGCCCGCGTGGTCAACATTGACGGTTTTTCGCATCACAGGTATATGCATCAAAGGTTGCTGCCTCCGGGCATGCGGGCATCTTTCCATATGAGATTAAGCTTGGATCGCGGGTCCCCCGCCCACGAAAGGAATTTGTGACATGGCAAATACGAAATCGGCGAAGAAAGCCGCCCGGCAGGCGGAGCGTCGGACTCTCCTCAACAAGTCTCGCCGCAGCCGGATGAGGAATTACGTCCGCAAAGTCGAGGAGGCGATCGCGTCCGGCGACAAAAACACAGCGGCCGCCGCCCTGCGTGAGGCGCAACCGGAGATCATGCGCTCGGCCACCAAAGGGATCATTCACAAGAATACGGCGTCGCGAAAAATCTCCCGTCTGTCAGCGCGCATCAAGGCTCTTGGCGCAGCCGCCTAAATTCTTAGGCGTTGATGCAAATTTGCATCATGGCGTCTTTGACGCCTGATGCGCGGTAGACTGAGAAGCAAAAAAAGCTCGATAAATCAAAGCCCCGGGTTGAGAAAACCTCTGGGGCTTTTGTTGTGCACGCAGGACACAGCGCCCTTCCCTGACCGACATGCAATTTTGTCGCGCATGCCCAGCAGCAAGCAAGCTTGGGTGGAGGAAAGCAAAAAAGATTAATAAATCGTTAATCCCGTCAATGTCTTAGCCTCGGAAAACAAACCGGGTTCGAACCATTTGTCCAAATAAGCCTCTTAAATCACCCAATTTTCGCGACATACGTCCGCTCTTGCGTCCGTTCAACGCCCTTTGTATGGTTGGGCTTCCGAACGGGGGAAAGTTCCCTCCTTAGATTGTAACCTTGTAATGCGTACCAATAGCTCGTTGTGCGGGGTGGCCTCTGCATGCGGGCTCGTATTGTCCATGATCAAACGATGGACAGATGCAGGTGCGCGCCGAGTTTCTATTTCCGGCTCACCTCTCTGTCTACAAGACATTGGGCAGGAGGAAATAGATGCGAAGTAATTGCATACTGGCCTTGCAGCATTCTACATGCTCCTACGCATGGAAGATGCCGGCGGCGCCCCAGGTGCGTTTAGGCCTGGCCGATCAACCCCATCATGCGCAACTGCGGCGGGAAGCCGCCGATACGGATCAGTCTTCCATCTCGTGGAAGACATATCTTGCCTCAAGACGATTCAAAAATTTAGCATCGGATATCGCTGACGCCGTTTTTTCGCCGTCTTCCACAAGCCTCTCCTGTTCAGAGACCGAGCGTCCTGAGAGCTTGAATGCGCACACATTCGCGCGGGCGGCTGGCCAGCCCTCTGGCAGCTCCCTACTGGCTTCTGTTTTGCCGGATGCCGGCAGCGCTTCGCGTAACAAGGCGGAGAAACAGGCGCCGGGACTCGCCCTGGCGGCGTAGTTCAAGGGCATCGCCTGCAGAATAAAGCATTTTTTCCGATGACACGCTGAAGCCCGCGGGGCGGCGAAGGATTTTTGAAATGGAAGCGTTGGATCTCTCGACATCTTCGATTGAGCATAAATGGCGGCGCGTTCAAAGTCGCCTCCGCGCTGAACTTGGCGACGATGTATTCACAAGTTGGTTTGGCCGTGTTGAACTGGAAAGCTACGACGGGCGGGTCGTACAGGTGTCCGTTCCGACCAAGTTTCTGCGCAATTGGCTGCAATCCCACTATTCAGACAAGCTTCTTGCTTGCTGCGGTTATGAGCTTGGTTGCGCGAACCGCCTCGAATTCCGGGTCCGTCAGCCGCACCTCGCTCCGGTCGAGAAGCTGAAGCCCGCCGCGCCGGCAAGCGAAACGGCGGCGTCTCGGCCGCAAGCTGCGGCGGCGACAGTTACGCCGTTCCGTGTTCTCAACATGCCCGCGCGCGATGGGAGGACAGGCCTCGACGGGTTCGAAGGATCGCCCCTCGATCCGCGCTACACCTTTCAATCATTTGTCGTGGGCGCTTCGAACCGTCTGGCGCACGCCGCGGCCTTGCAAGTCGCCGAGAATCCGCCCGACCAACCTTTGAAATATAACCCGCTTTACATTCATGCGCGCGTCGGAATGGGCAAAACGCATCTGCTTCACGCCATCGCCTGGGAGATGAAGCAGCGCAACCAGAACGCCAAGGTGCTTTACCTCACAGCCGAACGGTTCATGTACAGCTTCGCAGAGGCGCTTCAAACCCGCGATGCCCCGGCTTTCAAGGAGAAACTGCGCACCATCGATCTCCTGCTGATCGATGACATGGAATTCCTTCAGGGCCGCACCTTTCAGCAGGAATTCTGCCACACGCTGAATTCCCTGATCGACGGCGGCAAGCAAGTTGTCGTGGCCGCGGATTGCGCGCCCCTGCTTCTCGAAAGTTTCGACGCAAGAATGCGGTCGCGTCTTTCCGGCGGCCTGGTGGCCGAGCTAGCAGCGCTCGACTATGAACTGCGCTTGAAAATCCTGCACAGGAGAGCGGCCGAGAAAGCAGCGGCTTCGTCAGGCTTCGACGTCCCAGTTGACGTTCTTGAATATCTCGCGACGCAGTTGACTGAGAATGGCAGGGAGCTGGAAGGCGCCATTACGCGCTTGCACGCAACCTATCAGTTGACGGGCGAGCGCATATCGATCGATGCCGCCGAGGGCACGATCGGAGACCTGATCCGTTCGAAAGAACCGAAGCGCGTCAAGATTGACGACATTTTGCGCATCGTCGCCAAGCACTATGGAGTCCAGCGTGGCGATCTCTTGTCGAGCCGCCGCAATCAGTCGATTGTCCGGCCGCGGCAAATCGGAATGTATCTGGCCAAGACGCTTACCTCGCGCTCCTTGCCGGAAATCGGCCGGCGCTTTGGCGGACGCGATCACACCACGGTGCTTCATGCCATCCGCAAAATCGAGTCGCTCAAACAGAACGACGGCGTTCTGAAAGAAGAACTCGATTCGCTCTCTCGCATGCTGAAGGACGGCACGATCTGACAGAATTTGCCCTTTTTGTACGCTGGACTTGACAGAACTTATCCAGCCGTGAAACTGGCGTTTCAAAATCATAACACCGCCGAAGCGGGGTCATTGTCACTATGCGCTTTGTTGTCGACCGGAATGCGTTTCTCCGTGCTCTCGGGCATATCACGGGGATTGTCGAACGCCGTAACACCATCCCGATCCTCTCGAATATCCTGATCGGCGCCGATGGCGGCGGCGTCCTCACGCTGAAAGCCACGGACCTCGATATGGAAGCCGTCGAAAGCGTTCCGGCGAAAGTCGAGACCGCAGGTGCGGTGACGGCTCCTGCGCATACGCTCCATGATATTGTGCGCAAGCTTCCTGAAGGGGCCGAGATCAAGATCGAGCGCAAAGGCGGCGAGGGCCGCCTGAAGGTCGCCGCGGGGCGCGCAAGTTTCGAGCTCGCGATTTTGCCTGCGGATGACTTCCCCGACATGGGGCAAGCAGAGCTGCCGCATTGCTTCACGGTGGAAAGCGGCGCGTTGAAGCGGTTGTTCGAAAAGGCGCGCTTCGCCATTTCCACCGAAGAAACACGGTACTACCTCAACGGCATTTATCTTCACGCCATCGAGAGCGATGGCGGCCTCAAGCTTCGCGCAGTTGCGACTGATGGCCACAGGCTCGCCCAAGTGCAGACCGATTGTCCGGCAGGCGCGGAGGGAATGCCCGGCGTGATCGTCCCGCGAAAGGGCGTTGGCGAAGTCATCAAGCTTCTCGAAAGCGACCAGGCGCCGGTCGAGGTCGCGCTTTCGCAATCAAAAATCAGGTTCGCCGTTGGCGATGTGGTCCTCACCTCGAAGCTTGTCGACGGCTCTTTTCCTGACTACGCCAGGGTCATTCCTACGACGAACAAGAAGCAGATGCTTCTTGCGAATGCGGAGCTTGTGAAAGCGGTGGATCGGGTCTCCACGCTCTCCTCGGAAAAGGGGCGAGCTGTTAAACTCAACGTGAGCGAGGGCCGTCTCGTCGTGTCGGCCAACAACCCCGAATTGGGGTCCGCCACCGAGGAAATCACGGCAGACTATCGCGAAGAGCCTATCGAAATCGGCTTCAACGGCCGTTATCTGCTCGACATCACCGCGCAGATCGACGGTCAGCAGGCCCTTTTCAAGCTGGCCGACGCGTCTTCGCCGACCGTGATATCGGATGAGAACGACGCCTCCGCATTGTATGTGCTGATGCCAATGCGCGTTTAGCAGGCTCTTGAAAAACGATGCCGCCCATGGCCTCTCGTTTGCATGCCAAATCCCAACAAGGTCATGGTTCGGCAAGGTCGCCATGAGGTTTTAACCGTTGAGATTTTCAACCGCATCCTGCCCTTGTCGAAGGAAGAAGCCGAAATTCAGGTTTCATCACCAGCCCGTTAGTCCCAAACACTCGCTTCGATAAGACGATTGCATCCCGCGCCGCAGCTCTTGGAGACACCCTCCCGAATCTGGATCAGCAAGTTGACGCTGACCGATTTCCGGAACTATGGCGCTGCGTCAATCGCGCCGGGCACCGGCTCCATCGTGCTCGTCGGCCCCAACGGCGCAGGCAAAACCAATTGCCTTGAGGCTGTCTCCCTTCTCGCCGCAGGACGCGGCTTGCGCTCTCTTCCCTTCTGCGATCTCGCGCGGGGCGGCGGCTCGGGCGGCTGGGCGATCGCCGCCCGCGTCTCGATCGCAGGCCAGGACATGGAGATCGGAACCGGCGTCCAGCCTTCCCTGGACGGGACGTTAAGCGCGCGCGTCCAGCGCATCGTGAAAATCGATCACGCGCTCGCAAAAGGGTCCGGCGCACTCGCCGCGATCCGCATGCTATGGCTCACGCCCGCCATGGACGGCCTGTTCACCGGACCCGCGAGCGACCGCCGCCGTTTCCTGGATCGGCTCGTCCTCAGTCTTGAGCCGTCTTACGCCAGCGCCGCCGCAGTTTTCGACCGGGCGATGCGGCAGCGCAACAAGGCGCTGGAGCAACTGAGCCCGCCGCAACTCTTGAATGCGATCGAGGCGCAAATGGCGGACTCGGCGGCAAGCATGGCCGCATCGCGCAATCGGGCAGCCGAAAGCCTCGCCGCCGAAATCCTGGGAGAGCGCAGCCGCGATCCAGACTCGCTGTTCCCCTGGGCCGGGCTCGCGCTTCAGGGCCATCTCGAAGGGCAGGCCGGCCAGATGGACGAAGCCGCGATGAGCGATGCCTATCGCCGGCTTCTCGCAGGCGCGCGCGACCGCGACCGCGCCGCCGGACGGACGCTCACAGGTCCGCACCGAAGCGACCTCGACGTTACGCACGGCCCCAAGAGCATACCAGCCAAGATGTGCTCGACGGGGGAGCAGAAGGCTCTTCTCATCGGGCTGGCGCTTGCGCATGCGCGCCTCGTCAAGAAAGCCTCGGGCGGCGTCTCTCCCCTGATTTTGCTCGATGAAATCGCGGCCCATCTCGATATTGGCCGCCGCCTTGCGCTTTTCTCCTCCATCGCCAGCCTGAACGCCCAGGTTTGGATGACCGGGACGGATAAGGACATCTTTTCGCCCCTCGGCAATGTCACAGAAGCGCAGTTTTTCCACGTTTCAAACGGCGCCATCGTACCAGCAAACGATGCAAAATCCGCTTCGGAACACTAAATAATAGAAAAGCAGGTCCGCGATTTCCGCGACTGATCAGGTGCACTTTATGGACGCAGCAAGACGCATGGACGCGGCGGCGGAAGCCTATGGCGCCGACAGCATCAAGGTCTTGAAAGGCCTCGATGCAGTCCGCAAGCGTCCCGGCATGTATATCGGCGATACGGACGACGGCTCGGGCCTGCATCACATGGTCTACGAGGTGGTCGATAACGCCATCGACGAGGCGCTTGCAGGCTATGCCGATTATGTGTCCGTGGCGCTGAACGCGGACGGTTCCGTAACAGTTGAAGACAACGGGCGCGGCATTCCAACAGAAATCCACACCGAGGAAGGCGTCTCCGCGGCTGAAGTGATCATGACCCAGCTTCATGCGGGCGGAAAGTTCGACCAGAACTCCTACAAGGTTTCGGGCGGCCTGCACGGCGTCGGCGTCTCGGTTGTGAACGCGCTTTCGACACGGCTTGAGCTGACTGTCTGGCGAGCTGGCCAGGAGCATTTCATGGCGTTTGCCGATGGCGTCGCCGAGGAGCCGCTCAAGATCGCCGGCAAGGCGCCAGGCAAGTCCGGCACGCGCGTCACCTTTACGCCGAGCCCGGCCACCTTCACGAATATCGAGTTCGACTACGCGACGCTGGAGCACCGCTTACGTGAACTGGCGTTCCTGAACTCAGGCGTCAACATCATCCTCTCGGATTTGCGGGGCGTCGAGCCGGTCAAGAGCGAATTCAAATATGAGGGCGGGCTCAAGGCCTTCGTGCAATATCTCGACCGCGCGCGCACATCCCTTTTCGCCGAGCCTATCTTCATCAAGACGGAGCGCGAAGGCGTGGCCGTGGAGGCGGCGCTTTGGTGGAACGACGGCTATCACGAAGGGGTCTTCTGCTTCACGAACAACATCCCGCAGCGGGACGGCGGCACGCATCTCGCGGGCTTCCGGGCGGCGTTGACGCGGACCATCAACACTTACGCCACGTCCTCGGGCATCGCGAAAAAAGAGAAGGTGCAGCTGACCGGCGATGACGCGCGCGAGGGGTTGACCTGCGTGCTCTCGATCAAGGTGGCGGACCCGAAATTTTCAAGCCAGACCAAGGACAAGCTGGTGTCGTCGGAGGTCCGGCCCGCGGTCGAAGGCATCATGACGGAGGCGCTCGGCGCGTGGTTCGAAGAACACCCGGTCGAAAGCAAGCTCGTCATTTTGAAAGTGGCCGAGGCGGCGGCGGCGCGCGAAGCGGCGCGCAAGGCGCGAGAACTGACGCGGCGGAAAGGCGTGCTCGACGTCGCCAACCTTCCCGGCAAGCTCGCCGACTGTCAGGAACGCGATCCCGCCAAGTCCGAACTGTTCCTCGTCGAGGGCGATAGCGCTGGCGGCTCGGCCAAGCAGGGCCGCGACCGCTCCAATCAGGCCGTCCTCCCGCTCCGCGGCAAAATCTTGAATGTCGAGCGCGCGCGCTTCGACAAGATGCTGTCAAGCCAGGAGATCGGCACGCTGATCACGGCGCTCGGCACCGGCATCGGCCGCGACGACTTCGATATCGCGAAACTGCGCTACCATCGCATCATCATTATGACGGACGCCGACGTGGACGGCGCCCATATCCGCACGCTGCTTTTGACCTTCTTCTATCGCCAGATGCCGCAGCTCCTGGAAAATGGCCATCTCTATATCGCGCAGCCGCCGCTTTATAAGGTGAAGCGCGGAAATTCGGAGAATTACCTGAAGGATGCCGACGCCTTCGAGGACTTCCTGATCGATGGCGGCCTCGACGGAGCCGTCCTTAAAGCGGATGGCGGCGAACGTCGATCAGGGCGAGATCTTCGTTCGAACGTGGAGCGCGCGCGATCCTTTATCCGTGTGCTGAATGGGCTGCATATGCGCTATGCCCGCTTTGTGGTCGAACAGGCAGCCATCTCCGGGCTCCTCAACCCGAAGCTCTTCAATAGTGGAGAGGAAGAAGCGGAGCAGTTGGCAGGCAACGTGGTCGAGCGCCTGAAGGCTCTCTCGGAGGAAACGGAGCAGGGCTGGAGCTGGAGCCGCGGCTCCGATGGCGGCTTCGTCTTCTCCCGCGAGGTGCGCGGCGTGAAGGAGGCTCACACGATCGATTGGGCGCTCATCCAGTCAGCGGACGCTCGAAAGCTGCATGTCTATCATGCCGAGTTCTCCGACTTGTTCGCCGGCAAAGTTGTGCTGGAACGCAAGGCGACCGAAACGCCCGTTTTCGGGCCGCGTACCCTGTTGGACGCTGTGTTCGCCGCAGGCCGAACTGGGCTCACGATGCAGCGTTATAAAGGGCTGGGCGAGATGAATCCCGAGCAGTTGCGAGAGACGACGCTCGATCCGAACGTCAGGACCTTGTTGCAGGTAAAGCTCGGCGAGCTAAACGACGCCGACGAGATTTTCTCGAAGCTCATGGGCGACGTGGTGGAACCCCGCCGCGAGTTCATCCAGGAAAACGCGCTTTCGGTTGCGAACCTCGATATTTAACTGCTTCGGGGCTCATTGCGACCGACGTCTGCTCGGCGCAGCGTGCTGAGCAGACTATGCTTGCGCGCGCGCCTTGAGTATTTCAATGCGCTGCAGTACGCGCCAACGATGTCCTCGTATGTTTCCCAGCCTCGGGTGGCTCAGCGCGTTGCCTCGAGGGTATCCCCTGCAATTCTGGCGCGTGATGGGGCGGCATCAGCAAAACGACATTTTCTGGAACGCCCAACTTTGGCGAACGATGCCATCCGGCCCCATCCGCCATGTAATCACGAGGTCCTCGGCGGAAAGAACGAACGGCTTCGCGCGCTTCTTGCGGCGGGAGGCGGCTCATAAAACACGGTCCCGGCCGCGGTCTTGCCCTTCGAGACCAGCCCAGCGAGTTGCGCTCGTTCCTCGACGCTCAGCTTGACGACGAAGGTCTACCCCCCCGCCACGCTCTCCCATCGCGTCGAGGCAGCGGCGCTTACTCTAATCGGTTCGCGCATTTTCGTGTCCACCGTGAGCGCCACATCGCGCACCGGATCCGGCGCGGGGAGCGCTTTCACCGGGGCCGCCACGGAGCTCATAGCGCGGCTCATGACCATCGCTTTGACGGCCGGCGGGGTCAGCCGGACCATTTTCTGCACGAGCGCCATGTCGCTGATCTTGAAATCTTCGAGGCGCCACGCAGCGACCCCAGTAAGAGCCAGCGCCGCAACAACCGGGTGCATTAGCGCCACGATCAAGATCGTGGCCAGAGCCGCGAGCTTCAAGTATCTTTCGGTACTCATTAGATGTCGTCTCCAAGTCGCAGGATCGCGATGGCGATCCTAGCAGCATCTCACAGTACGCCTTAGCTTATTCTCTTAAATGAAATCCTAAAAACGCTTAAAGGATGAGGAGTTCATCGCGTGATCGAGCGGGCGCGGGCGCCCCCTCCTCCTAATGCACCTTCACAAAGCCGGCGTGTTTCTCAAGCCGAAAAACTCGCTCCTCCATGGTCCTCGCGGTTTCCGACACAACCTCTTGGCCATGGTAAATCTCGATAATCAAGCCGCTGACCTTGCCGATAAGCTCGCTTTGCGTTTTGCTCTCGGCCATGAGCGTCCTGACATCGGCGCGCAACGCCGTGCGCTCGGCTCGGGCTTCGGACCATTTGCGGCGCTCCTGCTTGCCTTCGCGCCAAGCGCTCGTCTTGATCGTGAGCCAGGCATGCGACGGGCCGGAGCGATAGGGCGCCTCCCGCTTCTTTGAGACGATGCCTTTCAAACCCAGCCGCGTACTCGCTGCGAGCAAGGCTTCGCCATCCTCGAAATGTTCCACGTAGCGCAGATGCGGGTTCTTCTGTTCGCCAATCACCTCCGCGAGCCGGGCCTTTCGCTCAACGAGCGCCCGCGCGCGAAGATCCTCCTCGCCGCTCTTCAACAGGTCGAATGCCCAGAAGGTCTGCATCGCCTCTTTGTCCGACCGCTGCAGCGCTTCGAAGTCCGGCACGCCGTCCGCGTTGACGGCGGTGATCTCGCCATCGAGCACGCCATCGCCGATCGGCATCTGCGCGGCGGCCGCCACGATGTCCGGGAACCTGAAGCTCAGATCGTTGCCGCGCTTCGAGTAGAGCCGAACCAGACTTCCGTTTTTGTGCAATTGGCCCCGCCAGCCATCGAGCTTGACCTCATGCAGCCAAGCCTCGCTCTCGGGCGGCCGCGAACGCGATGCTGGCATACAAACTTTAATGAAAGAAGACCCATACACCATACGAACCTACGTGAGATCGTTTCGCTCTCAAGGCAAGGGCACCACCCAACACCGTCGCACTCACACCCTCGACAAGCGGCGTCACGGAGGCGACGCCCGGCGCCGATAGCGCTAGGAAGCGTTCGCGGCCCGTGAGAATGGAAGCCTGTTCGAAGCTGTTGGCGCCATAAGCCGCGATCCAAAGATCGCCCGCCGTATGCTCGATCATGCTGACGATCATCTTGCGCGCGCCGAGGTAGAGCCCGAGCTGAACGGCAAGCAACACCACGGCGAAGAGAACGCCGACAAGGGTCACGAAGAAGCGCGCACGATCGTGCAGAAGGTTGCGTATCGCAAGCTTGACAATCATAGATATAAGCAACAACTCAAATGACGCGGAGGTGGGCGATTCGCCGAGAGGCAGACATAGTCATTATTAAGACGACGTTATGCTTAATACCCAATTTTGGTCAATGATTGAACAAGAAACTGCGGCACGGTCCCATCAATGGCGTGCAAAAGCGTCGATTGCGGCTTCTTGACTTGGAGGGCGTTGAAGGTCATAACGCTTCAATCGGTGCGTTAGCGAGTTTGGTGATCCGTTAATCAGTTCTCGCTATGGTTGAGTTAGGATGTTCGTGCGCATAGGGGGCGACATGGGCGGCATAGACTTGCCTCCAGATTACAAGCCGTCTGAAGACGAACCATTCATGAATGAGCGGCAGCTCGCCTATTTTAGAAAAAAACTGCTGGCGTGGCGCGACGAGATCCTTCGCGAAAGCAAGGAGACTCTGGATAACCTTCAGGAGTCGTCGCAGCATCCTGACATAACGGACCGGGCGAGCTACGAATCCGATCGCGGAATCGAGCTTCGCGCCCGCGATAGGCAGCGCAAACTCATTTCAAAAATAGATGCGGCGCTTGAACGCATTGAGGGCGGCACCTACGGTTATTGCGAAGAGACAGGCGAACCGATTGGCGTGAAGCGCCTCGATGCAAGGCCGGTGGCGACTTTGAGCCTGGAAGCCCAGGAGCGTCACGAGCGCCGTGAGCGCATCTACCGCGACGAGTAACGCCCGTTCTTGCATGGATTTAAATCGCAGAAGATGTCCCCGGCGAAGCGAAGAGCTTTATAGCTGAAAGGCGGGTTGCACAGCCTGTTGGATCAATCTTCCGCCGCTTATCAGACAAGCCCCTGCTTACTGGCTTATTATTGGCAAATCTGCCGAAGCCTGCTTGAACTCGGCCTCACCCTTGAACAGGCGAGACACAACCCAACAAATGACGAGGCGGCAACCAAGTGCATTGCTGCACCGGTTCAACGGCCGCCATCGTGTTCAGTCTTGCGTCAGCCGGTAGCCAAGGAAGCGCTGCGAGTTCAATTGGGTCTGTGCCGAGCCTTTGACGCAGGCGCTTCCGAAGCTTGCTAATGTGGCTCTCGATGACGTTTTCGTCGATGCCGTCATCGAAAAGCCCATAGACGAAATTGAAGATCTGGGATTTCGTCACGCGACGGCCTTTGTTGGCCATCAGATATTCGAGAATTCTGCGCTCGCGCCGAGGCAGCGGCAGGGGTTCGCCATCGATCTCCGGATCGCGCCCGTCGGAAAACACTCGGATTCTGCCGGCAAGCGGCTGCTGCGCCTCTTGCTGATTGCGGCGGCTGATCGCCCGGATGCGGGCGAGTATTTCGCGCACATGGATCGGCTTGCGAACCACGTCATCGACGCCAGCCGCAAACAAATCGAGCGTGTCGTTCAAGGATTTCGTTTCATTCATCGCGATTACGGCTGCAGCCGACCGCGACTTGATTTTGACCGGCACTTCCTCTCGATTTTGAAAATCTCCGAGAAGGAAGGCTTCCACCGCATCGATATCAGGCTCCGGCGCAGTTTTGACCCACTGGCGGAAATCATGCGGCGCCAATCCTGTTGCGGACACTCCCTCCCGGCAAAACCATGCCGTATATCCATTCAATACGGTTTCACGTTCGTCGACGATGACAATCATGAGGGTTCCCCGAATCTAGCAATAATGTTCCGGACAACGCTTAAGGGTAATGATTAACTTGTGCAACTTGCGATTGAGTTAAGCTTGTGGAGTAAACTCGAATCAAGCAGAGCGTGGCTTTAAAGCCGCGCCTCCCACGCTCCGCGGGAAGTCCTGACCCGCGTGCTGCGGGCGGCGACGCCACTCCCCGCGGATAGGGCGTGCGAGCAAGTTATTGATCGAGCAGCAGCTCATCTGAGGAAAGCCCGCTTGTCGCTCGTGCTATTGGGCGCGAACGCGCCTTGGGCTGCACGAGCGTTTTGCGCTGGTTTTCGCAGCCAATTCAGCGCAGAAAGGCGTTTCGGTCGAACAGGCGAGAGGGGATTGAACGATGCGGCGGGCGATTGCTCAGGCAGGCTTTCTCAGCGTTCTTTGCTGCGCTCTGTATGCGCCGGCGCTCCAAGCGCAGGAGTGCAAGGGACAATCGGATGTACCGCAAGTGAATCTGCTGCAGCCTCCGCCTTGCGAGACCTGCTCGGAAGCCAAAGCGGAGATGGATGAGCTGGCGGGCCTGGAGCGGGAGCGGACGCCCGAGCAGGAAGAGCGCGTGGCGGCCGACGTCAAGCGCTCCGTCGACCGATTCCTCGATGGCGCCGCCATCGCCTACGAGCCCGATAAGCTCCGCCCGTGCGAGAAATTTTTTACACAGGCGCGGCAAGAAGAGAAGGCCGTCGTCGAGGCGGCGAAAAACGCCTTCTGCCGGACGCGGCCATTCAAAACGCCTGGAAATACGCTGCATCCCGTGGAGGCGGCGCACCCGGACGAGAGTTTCTCCTATCCCTCCGGACACTCCGCCTACGGCGCCACCGTCGGACTGCTGCTGGTGGAGATGCTTCCAGAAAAAAGAATGGAAATCTATCGACGGATCAAGGATTACGCCCGCGCACGCATGATTGCCGGCGCTCATTTCCGCAGCGACGTCGAGGCGGGGAAACTCGTTGGCGCCGCCGTTGTGGCGTCGCTCTTCGCGAAGCCTGACTTCCGGCAGGCATTCGACGAAGCCAAGACGTGCGTGCGCAACGCCGTCGGGCTCGAATAAGGGGAGCGTGACGGTTCGTCGTCCCGGAAACGCCGCAGGCGTAATCGGGGACCGTGACACATTTAAACGAGACGCTTCCTGCTATTAGACGTCTTCCGTCCACGCAAGCCCGTGTCGGAGGAACGCAGCGCGGCAGGTGTTGGCCATCAGATATGCGACGGTCATGGGCCCTACGCCGCCCGGCACAGGGGTGATCGCGCCCGCCACATGACGCGCGCTTTCGAAGTCGACATCGCCGACAAGCTTCGACTTGCCGTCGAGCGCTGGAACCCTGTTGATCCCGACGTCGATGACGATGGCGCCCGGCTTGATCCAAACGCCGGGGATCATGCCGGGGCGTCCGACAGCTGCGACCAGGATATCCGCCTTCGACACAACCGCGGCGAGGTCCTTTGTCTTCGAATGCGCAATTGTGACGGTGCAGTTCTCCGCCAGGAGAAGATGGGCCATGGGCTTGCCGACAATATTGGAGCGGCCGACGACGACGGCGTCGAGGCCGGCAAGATTTTCGCGGGCGCTTTTGATGAGCCGAAGGCAGCCGAGCGGCGTACAAGGCACGAAAGCGGGTTTGCCAATGAAGAGGCGGCCGGCGTTCACCACATGAAATCCGTCAACGTCCTTTTCGGGCGCGATGGCGGCTATGGCGTCGTCCGCGTTCAAATGCGAGGGCAAGGGAAGCTGCACGAGAATGCCGTCCACGGCCTCGTCCGCATTCAGCGAGTTCGATAAGATCGAGAAGGCCGGCCTTGCTGATGTCCGCAGGCGGGCGACGCTCCACGGAATGGAAACCGAGGTCGCGCGCGAGCTTCAGCTTGCTACGCACATAGACCTGACTCGCGGGGTTCTCGCCCGCAAGCACGACCGCGAGTCCGGGCGGGCGGGCGGAAGCGGCCGCGAAGGCCGCGGCGCGTTCCGCCACTTGGCTTTTGATCTCAGCCGCCATAGCCACACCGTTCAAAATCTGTGCTTCAGCCATCGGCCTGCCTTTTCTTTTTCGATTTTGCGTCGCCCTGCGAAGGATTGGCGAGGAGTGTGGAAATCCTGCTCAGCAGCTTATCGGGGTCCCCGTCCACCGCAACCGATTTCAGTCTCGACTTTTGGCCCGACAGGAGCGCGACGGTGGATTTCGGCACGCTGAGCCAACCCGCGACGAGGGCCAGAAGCGCGGCGTTGGCTTTGCCGTCTTCGGGCGGCGTCGTGACGTAGGCCTTCAGAACCGGCTTCCCGCCATGATCCTCGACGCCGGCAATGCGCGCCGCGCTGCTTTTCGGCGTCAGGCGAACATGAAGCACAACGCCATCAGCCTTTGGCGTGGCTGGGGAACTCAAGGGATGGCCTCATGAAGCCGAATGCTCTGAAAGACCCGGATCAGAGCAATCTCCAAAGCCAGTCGAAAATGACGACATCCTTTATGAAGATAAGCCCGAGGATCAATATGACCGGCGAAATGTCAAGGCCGCCAAGATCGGGCAGCACCCTGCGGATGGGACGCAGCGCGGGCTCGGTCAGGCGGTAGAGAGCATCGGCGATTGTATAGACCGCGCGATTCCGTCGGTTCACCACGTCGAAAGCGATGAGCCAGCTCAAGATCGCGCCGATGATAATGACCCAGATATAAAGATTAATGATCCCGGCTATGAACGCTAGAAGTGCATGCATTGGCTTTGCCTCCCCGCAAGCTCGATTCTGACTTCTTAGCTTGGCGCATACGGCTCTTCAAGGGATTAGCACTGCGGCAGAGGCGCTGTATCCTGATCCATCGACAGACTTCTCGGCCTATGCAGCTTTTCCTCCTCGTTATGAAAGCGGAATGCGCCGCCGAACCGAACGTCACGCAAGGGGGGCGGCGGTCGCGGACCACGCGACTGGCGCAAAAACCTACTATCGGCAATGACGATCAGCCGTTGCCGATTTGAATTTGCCGATGGGATAACCATCACGCCCGCGGTAAATCCTGGCCCACGCGCAGGCTTGGGCAAGATCTCTCGCGGATAAGGCGCGTTAGCAATTCATTGAAAGCAGCACAGCCTATCCGAGGCGAGTTCGCTCGCGGCAACCGGGGACGAACTTGCCTCGGGCTGTACTAGTCTGCCTAGCGACGAATGCCGAGTTGTCCGATGAGATCGCGATAGCGGCCCTCATCCTTGCTCTTGACATAGTCAAGCAGGCGGCGACGCTGGCTGACGAGCTTCAGAAGCCCGCGGCGCGAGTGGTTGTCTTTTTTATGAGTCTTGAAATGTTCTGTCAGGTTGGCGATTTGTTCCGAGAGAACTGCGACCTGAACCTCAGGCGACCCCGTGTCGCCCTGCTTCGTTGCATATTCTTTGATGAGCGTAGTCTTGCGCTCGGCAGTAATCGACATCGGTTATCTCCGCCTGTTCTGTGACAATCCGGCTTCAGGCGGGGATGTGGAAAACCCGGACCGGATGCATCTCGCCGCGCTCCACCTCGCCAATGGCGACGAGGACCCCGTGCGAGGTTGCGTAGATCGGGCCTTTCAGGATTGGCGCGTTCCCGCCCCGGATGAGGATGGATTGCCCCCGCTTCAGCCTGGCTGCATCGTCCCCGCTAACGGCGAGCGCCGGGATGCCGTCCAGCGCCGTCTCGACAGGAGTGATCGCGCCCATAAGAGCGCTGTAGCCGTCGGCACTATTGCTTAACTCTTCCAGCTTTTCCAGGGAAATCGCGTTCTCTTCGTCGAATGGTCCGACGGAGTTGCGCCTGAGCGCCGCGATGTGGCCATAGCAGCCGAGCGCGCGGCCGAGGTCGCGGGCGATGGAGCGGACGTAAGTGCCTTTTCCGCAGGCGCAAATGAGGCGCGTCAGCTCCGGCGATATCGTCTCCTCGATGTCAAGCTCATAGACCGAGACAGGCCGCGGCGACAGCTCAACCGTTTCGCCATCGCGGGCTAGGTCGTAGGCGCGCTCCCCCTCGATCTTGATTGCGGAGTAACAGGGCGGAACCTGCATGATGTCGCCGATGAACTGAGGCAGAGCGGCCTCGATGGCCTCGCGGCTAGGCCTCGCGTCGCTTGTCCGCACAGGCTGGCCTTCCGCGTCGTCCGTGTCGGTTTCGACTCCCCAACGGATGGTGAAATCATAGGTCTTTTCGCAATCGACCACATGCGCGACGGTCTTGGTGCCTTCGCCAAACGCGATGGGCAGCACGCCTGTCGCGAGCGGATCGAGGGTGCCGGCATGACCGACCTTCTTCGGATTGTACAATCGCTTCAGGCGGCCAAGCGCCTGGTTTGAAGTGAGCCCTTGCGGCTTATCGAGAATAAGCCACCCATTAATATCGTTGCCTCTGCGGCGCGCCATGACTTTTCGCTTTACGTTTCCGATTTCAAATCGCGGGCGACCTCGGGGGAGCGCAGAAGCTCATCAATCCGTCCTGCCTCGTCGAGAACGTGGTCGCCCTTGAATGCTAGCTCGGGCACATATTTCAACTCGACGCGGCGCGCAAGCTCTCCGCGCAAAAAACGATGATGTCGGTTGAGAGCCTTCGCGATGGCGTCGCTGTTCTTGCCGCTCAGCGCGCTTGCATAGACGGCCGCGTGCTTCAGATCCGGGCTCACTCGCACCTCGGCGACAGAGATGATCTCGCCCGCCAGTTCGCTGTCCTGGATATCCTCGGTTTGAAAGATTTCCGCAAGCGCATGGCGAAGTAGCTCGCCGGCGCGCAGTTGTCTTTGCGAGGGGCCTTTTGTTGGTTGGTGTTTCATGGTCGGTTCTCCGAAGCGCGCATACTTAAGCGAAAACCAGCAAGAGACAAGCGCGTTCGCCTGGCCGGCCATGGCGCATACAATCGCCCAAGCGGCGCCCGCGCAGGCGGGTAACCAAGAATTTTAATTACATTTGAAATCACGCATGGTTGAAATAAAGGTAGCCTCTGGCTCAGCCGAAGACTCAATCTGCAGATATCGGATCGCAAGCTATGAGACTTTCTTTTGCTTCAGTGATCGCCGTGACGCTGTCGATGCTCTCTCTGGCACTCGGGGCTTTCCTCGGCGAACGCGGCGGTGAGCGCGCCCGCTCTCACCGGCGTCGACAAGCAATCCCCTGGCGTCGCCGAGGTTTATTGGCGCTACGGTTGCCGGAGCCGTCCTTACTGGCGCTACCGCTCTTACGGGTACTACCGACCCTATTGGCGCCGCTACTATGGGCATCGGTCGCACTACGGTTACTATCGTTCATATTGGCGTCGGCCGTACTCGGGCTACTATCGCAACTATTCGCGCGGCTACGGCTATTGGCGTCGGCCGTATCGCTATTATCGCCCCTACTGGCGTCGCTGGCATGTGTACCGGACACACCATTATTACGGTTATTGGCGCCGGCCTCATCATTGGGGCGGATATGGCTATCGGCGTCGCTAGCGGCGCTGGCGACGCCTAGCCGCGCCGGAACCGGCGACGGCGTATTGAGGACGGCTGGCGAGGGCGGAACTGTTTTGCCGTCTACGCCTTAATCACTGACAGGGGATAGGGACGGCCCGGAATTTCGAGGGGCGCCTCGGCATCTCACTGAAAACCCTGCAGATCGCCAAGCCAGTAAGCCTCCAGCAGGCCTCGAAAATGTGCGGAAATCGATGTATCCACTGAGAGCCACAACCATGCAACACCGCCGGTTCAACATTCAACAGGAAAAGCCTCCCGTGAATTGGCGCCGCGGGATGTTCCGTCTTTGGATCCTGGTTTCGTCCGCCTGGCTGATGGGATGGGCGATCTACTTCACAATCAAGTTCATGAGCGGCGAATTTGCGAGCCAGAATGTTCCGGTTGTCCCGGTCGTGTTGTTCGGGCCGCCGCTCGCGCTTTTGTTGTTCGGCATCGGCGCCAGATGGGCCATTCGTGGTTTCGAAGCAGGCGACCCCGAAGGCAAAAGCGATCCCGCTGGCGGCAGCCGGCGAGGAGTCGATGACTAAAGGAAGCGGCTCCCAACTGATTGCACGGTTTTTTTTTGCGCCGCCGCCGCATTATGGACGCGCGGGATTTCGAAATGTGTGATCCTTTTGCGGGCGCTTCCCCGCTTCCAGTCGTATAGCAGGGCACCTCGCCATGTTGAATTTAAAGGTCCAACATCAAAGACGGAGCCAGGGCAAAGCCTGAACGTGCGCAATCAAGCAGCAATCCCCAGGCCGTCGCTTGGCATGTCCGCGCTCTCGGCGCAGCAGTCGCCCGAACACTGCGCGCCGATCAGTCTCGCCACGTCGGGCGTGTTCAAAGGCAAGCATTGGCGAAACTTACAGGCAGCCTGAGCAGAACACACAGCCGCTACCGATACATTGGAAGGCTTTCCGACTTTGAGTTGCGGGGCGTCCCGTAAACTTGCAGCAGGGGCCGCGCAATGGGGACATTCATCGACGCCCATTTCAATGACATCCGTGAGCGCGTCTATCAAGTCCGCCCGGTCGGCTTGGTCATGCCCGATCATGCGCGCAGCAATCGCGTGGGCATTCTGTTCAGCGCCTCCATCATGCGTACGAATGAAGACGTGCCTGTGGGTGCGACATATGTCGAGAGCGCCGGCCTCAAAAGCCACTTTCAGCGCTTCGTCCGATATTTTCATCGTGTAGCGTCTCATGCGCGCCTCCTGAATATCTTAGGTTTAGCGCATACATCTTTAAGACGCTTTGTCAGCGTGGTTCGGTTTTTCATCATGCTCCAGGCGGACTGTTAAGGACGCCGGCTCATTGTCTAGTTTCACACCACTCCCGGCAAGGATGTGAGGATTTTCACGTCATGCTGCTTGGCCTGCCCTGTTTGCGCGCTCTCTGCAGGAATAAGCTTGGCGGTGAGAGCGTCCAACTGGCGATGGGCCTCTTTGATCTGCCCGTTCAGGAGGCGGATGCGCGCGATGAGCGTCTTGATGTGGGCGCTGGCAGCTTCGGCCGTTCCGGCGGCGACCTGCACCGGCGGCTTGCACAGCAGCCCCAGGACATGGGCGGCGTCGAAGCGCCGGATGCGATTACGTTTCAACAGTTTGGCGACCGTCCCCTCGCGAATGCGCGAGGCCTTGTCGGGCGTGGGCGCGAGTTTCCAAAGATCGAGCAGCCACTCGGCGCCAAGGTCTTCTTCAAGCTCCAGCATGGCCGGGTAATAACGCCAAAACTGAGCGCGCATGCGGTTTGTGAGCCGGTTGCGCTCCGCGCCAAGATCGCTTGCGATGCGCGACCACTCGCGCAGTTCGATGACGGTTGGGTCGAGGGCGGCCAGCAGCCGCAAGCAATGCGGATCGGTCCGCAAGGCCGACGCCATCACTTCGGCGTCGCGGCTATCGTCTTTGGCTCCCGCCAGCGTGAAGCGGTCCCGGAAGCGATCCACCTGCTTTGGATTGATGGCGTGGACCATGAAGCCACGCTCGATCAGCGTCTCCACCACGGGACCGTGCGGCGTTTCGATGGCGACGGAGATTTGGCTGGAGCTGGCGGCGCCGCTTGCCGTCAGCAGCCAGGCGGCCATCTCAGCCAAGCCTTCACCGCTATGCTTGAAGATGTTCTCGCCGATCTTGCGGCCTGCGCCATCCGTCAGAAAGACGTGATGGTTTTCGCTCGCGATAACGCAACCTGATGTCTGGACATTTGTCTGTGGACGGTCAATCGGCATTGGTGTTGTTGAAGTTGACATAGGGTGTTTGCGAGGCGGCCCATTGCTCGTCGATCTCGACCAAGATGGCGGAGACCAAGCGGAGGAGAGAAGCCTCGTTTGGGAAGACGCGTATTTTTCTGGTCCTGCGTTTTAGCTCCTGTTGGATCGAGCGCTCGATGGGGTTGGACGTTCGCATGCGCCGCCGCTGGTCTCTCGGCAGTTTGAAGACGGCGAAGCCTTCGGGGACGTTATTTTCGAGCCATTCCGCGAGCTTGGAGGCGGGGCTTCGGTATTTGGCCACGAGGCGCTTAAGCTCCTCCTGAGCGCTTCCTAGATTTGGAGCGTCCCAGACGGCGCGCAGTTCCTCGCCGATGACCTTGCGGATAGTCTGATTGGGGGCGTGCGTGGTGGATGGCGTTCTGGGCGAGGTGGAACTGGCAACGCTGCCAGCGTGCGCCGGGCAGCACGGCCTGGCGAGCCGCCTTGAGGCCGGGGTGGTCGTCCGAGGTAATGAATTCGACGCCTCGCAGGCCGCGCGCCACGAGGTTTTCAAGGAAGGCTCGCCAGTGCGCTTCGGCCTCGGAGAAGGCGACGTAGACGCCCAGGATACGGCGCTTGCCAGAGGGTTCGATGCCGATGGCGGTGAGCACGGCGCAATCGTCCGCGACGCCCTGTTCGCGGGTCTTCTCATAGCGCGCATCGAGAAAGAGATAGCGGAAGCGGCCGAGAGGACGGCTCCGCCAGGCTTCGAGTTCTTCGTCGAGCATGGCCGCGGCCCGGCTGACCTGGGTCGAGGACAGGCCCTCGATGCCGAACTCGGCTAACACCTTTTCGACGGCTCGCGTCGAGACGCCCTTCACATACATTTCGGCGGCGGCGAGCATCACCGCGCGGCAGGAGCGGCGCCCGCGTTCGAGGCTTTGCGGGAAGAACGGTTCGGGGACGCCCGCCGTCTTGGGCACATCCAGGGTCAGCGTGCCCGCCGCCGTATCGACCTTCTTGGGCTTTACGCCGTTGGCGTAGCCGCGCCGGCCGGAACTGCGCTCATAATGGCTCGCGCCGAGGTATTGCTCACGTTCGAGCCGCATGGCGAGGTTCATGAGCGTGGTCATGACCTGCGCCATGGCTTGTGGACCTTCCGCCGTAAGCTGTTCCAGGACTGCGGCCATCGTCGTATCTTTGCTGGTCACCGGTGGTTCCTTCTTGGCGGTTGGAACACCGATGCGCGATTCGCTTCAGTTCCCCACGCGTGGGGAACTGAAGCGTCCACATCCTCCTCGCCCTGACGGCATCGGAGGAAAATTTCCAGACATCAAGTTACACGAACTTCGCTCGCCCAGTCCACGCCGGCGCACCATTGCTGTTCGCTCATGCCTTCTCCCCGCTTCAAACTGCGAGCCGCCGCAACCTTCGCCGATCCCTGTACTGGCGCTCGGAACAAGGCACAGGTCCGGCGCGGACTCCCCACGGGGCATCGATTACGGCCAGTCTGGCAGGGCGCGCGTCCAATTTTGGCGATCGGATCGCAGGGTTCGTTTGGCCGCTCCCGCCAGACCGGCTCGGTTCGCGAAGGCTACGCTGATTTGGGCCGTCGCCCGCAATCCGCACTCCGTTCCGCTACGCTTCACTGCGTGCGGATTGCGGCGCCTTCGATGAACCGCCAGAGAAAGGTACAGGGTTCGTTTCGCAAAAAACGCTGTTTCTGCTATCTAAGGTTGTGATTTTTGAAATCTAGGGTAGAAACGGGGGCTGCTCCTATCGCCGCTTTAGGAAAAGGCGTCCATCATCCTGAATGGAACGAAACCACGCCATCATCCCTGCACTCGCTTGAACGATTCCGAGCAGAAAATGACAAGGGTTGGTTGGTAAGAGACTAACTAATCGCTTGAACTTCTGCCCCCGGATGGCCGCCCATGTCCTCGGACTTGATCCAGGACTTGATCCGGCGATCAAGGGGGGCCATGAAAACGAACAGCGGCTCCCTTCACGCGGTGAGTTTCTTCTAGCAAGCATGAGCCCCGTCCTGATCCTGGCTTCGGACGGTGGCGGCGAAAGGCGCGGCATCGCTCCGTCTGTGTCAATGAAGTCCTTCGCAAATGATCCGCACGAGTTTTTCGATTTGATCGTCTTGGCGGTCGATGGGCACGCCCACCCGCCAATCATCCAGGCCGAAGGAAACGACGCCGTGCACCGCGCTGAACAGCGTACGCGCCATCAGATAGCGGTCAGCCTCGTCCGCTTCCGGCATCAACATGCGCAAGGGCCCGCAAATATGGCGGATGAGATGGACGTCCTGGCCCGCGGCCCATTCGGGCAAAGCGCTGCCCGGCGGAGGGGAATATTCAAAGAGATTGCGCCATAGCCTCATATTTTCGGACGCAAATCGCCGATAGGCGAGCCCGATGGCGACAAGTCGCGTTGCGGCGCCCTCGCGCGTGGACGGCAAGGGCGGCGGCGCGGCTTCGAGAAGCGCCTCGTCGAGCCGGTTCATCGTGCGCACATTGACCCGCAGAATGAGCTCGTCGAGATCGGCCACGAGATTATAGATCGCGCCGACGGCGACGCCGATTTCGTCGGCAAGCTCGCGCGCTTTCACGCCCGCAAGGCCGTTCGCCCTGATCCTGTTTTCGGCTGCTGAGATCAGTGCGTCGAGTTGACGCTCCCGCCGCATCGTCACCTTGGAAGTCATGCCGGCATCCTATCGGAAAAAGATGAACAACGTTCAATTATTTTCTTGAACAAGGTTCAACATTGCACTAAAGATCATTTTGTGAACAACGTTCAAAATTCGAGGTTCCCATGTTCAAGACCCTTTTTCTCCTGATGAGGGGGAGCGCCGCAAGCGCCGCGGAGGATTTGGCCGATCGCAACGCGCTTCTGATCCTCGATCAGCAGATACGCGAGGTCAGCGCAGCCATCGAGCAGTCGAAACGCGCGCTCGCTCTCGCCATCGCGCAGGACGAGATGGAAGCCAGGCGCCTTGAGGCGACCATCGCTCGCATCGCCGACCTTGAGGTCCGCGTCAAAGCGGCGCTGAAAGTCGGAAAGGAGGGGATTGCGCGCGAGGGCGCAGACTCGATTGCCGCCCTGGAGGCGGACCGGGACGCCGCCCAAAAAGCCCGCACCCTTTTTGCGACCGAGATTGCAAGGCTGCGCACGGCCGTCAGCCAAGCCGGGCAACGCCTCGTGGCGCTCGAACGCGGCCGGCGCGTGGCGCGCGCAGCCGAATCCGTTCGCGCCATGCGGAAGACGCCCATCGAGGCGGCTGGACCGCGCGAGAGCACTTTGTCCGAGGCGGAGGCGACGCTCCATCGCCTGCGCGAACGGCAGGCCGAAATCGATGGCCGCCGACGAAGCGCTGGCGAAACTCGACCCGGCGACGAATCCCGCCGATGTCGCCGAGCGCATGGCGGCCGAGGGTTTCGGCCCCCGCCTCAAAACCACGGCTGACGACGTGTTGGCCCGCCTCAGAGAAAGCGCGGGTTAGGAGCGCCGCCGGCCGCCTCTTATCCATTCAACGAAACGGAAACGCGATATGCTGGAGTCCATCGCCATGAATCAACCTTCGCAACCCCATAGCAGCGCCTGGGTCACGTTCACTTACATCTCCTTTTTCGCCTCCGCAGGCATGGTGGCCGCGGGCGTTCTGTTCCTGCCGCTGGACCTTTGGGCGAAAGGGTATCTCGCCATGGGCGCGATCATGCTCACCCAGTCCTGCATTACGCTGACCAAAACGCTCAGGGACAATCACGAGGCGGCCAGGCTCATGAACCGGATCGAGGACGCCCGCACCGAACGGCTTCTCATGGAAGCCGGCAAACCGGGCGCGTAAGCTAACACCCCCCTCACCCGGCGCCCGGCAGAGCCGGCCGCCACCCTCTCCCGCACAAGCTCGCCATGACAAGCTTGCCACCTTAAGTGTCCGCATCCGCGAGCGGATGCGGATGGGAGAGGGGTTGTGCGAGCGTCCCCTCTCCCATTGGGAGAGGGCTAGGGTGAGCATCTGTGATGGAAGTCAAGCATGAAGAGGCTCGGCATTGGGCTTTTCGGGCGACCAGAGGCGATCCTCTTTGATGAGTTCATTTGCAAGGACGATCAGCTTTCTCATAACGGCAGTCAGGGCGAGTTTTTTGACCTTTCCTGCGGCAACGAGGCGCTCATAGAAGTGCTTGAGATGCGGGTTGAAGCGCACCGCCGAAAGGGCCGCCATATAGACGCCGTTGCGCACGGCTTGGCGGCCGCCCCGGATACGGCGCTGGCCGTTGCGCTTACCGCTGTCGCAGGCGAGGGGGGCCAGCCCCGCAAGCAGGCCGGCCTGCTTGGCGTTAAGGCTGCCAAGCTCTGGCATGTTGGCAATCAGTGTACAAGCTGTCACGGCTCCCACGCCTGGAATAGAGACGAGGATGGCGAACCGGCGTGCGAGAGCAGAATCGGCTTCGATGGCTTGAACGGCCAGGGCTTCGAGCGCGCCGGCCGCGGCTTTGGCGCTCCTGATCTGATGTTCGATCTGGCGCTCGACGCCTGGGACGGCGGCGGTCGCGAGCTGGTTTCCAAGAGCGGTCGCCGCCGCTATGGCCGCCTCGCGGTTTCGCACGATTTCAGACAGATTTTCAATGGCTTCGGGCAGCGGCGGCGTTGCCGCGAGTTGGGCCATCAGGCCGAATGCGGCGAGCATCCGCGCATCGACCGCATCGGTTTTCGCCAGCGCGCCAAGCAACTCGGCGAAGAGCCTGGCGCGCAGCGGGTTAACGACAGCGACAGAAAGCCCGCCATCGTGCAGGAACCGGTGGACGCCGCGATGATATTTGCCCGTCGCCTCGACAACCGCGATCCGCACCCCGAGCGGCTTCAGGGCGGACAGGAGTTGCTTGTGACCTTTCTTGGTGTTGGAAAAACGCAAAACGGAGCCGGCCGGGAGGATGTGGATATCGAGCCACTCTTTACAAACGTCGATTCCTACGCCTACGTCATGAGACGCGCTGTGTTCGGACATGACCTTGCCTTGCATCCGGGACTTGCTCCCAATCATCTGTTCAGGACGAGCGCGAAGGAGCGGCGGACCAAGCTCACCCACGGTTCGCGCCATGGGGATTGCGGTCCCGCCGATCCGTCCCTCCGGACCCCGGCCGGGGTCCGGAGGGACGCTCAAATCATTGCCCAATTCGAGCAAAATCATCATGCAAGGGGATGCGACGTAGCGCCTTATCCGGGATGGCGAAAGTGAGTGAGCGTCTCCCTTTTCGTGACCCGCGGCTCGCGCTTCGCTTGGCCGCAATGACAATCCGTCAGCCAGTTGGCAGCTTTGCTTTGGCTCACGAACGCTTAACCCGATCAGCGACGAGAAAAATCATGTTTGCCTTGATGTCCAGCCGCCGTTTTGCGCCGCTGTTCTGGACGCAGTTCCTGTCGGCGTTCAACGACAACTTTCTGAAAAACGCGATTGTTTTCTTCATCCTGTTCAAGCTTGCGGGCGAAAACAGGGAAGCGCTGGTGACGCTCGCGGGCGCGATCTTCATCGCCCCGTCCTTCCTGTTTTCGGGGCTTGGCGGCGAGCTAGCCGACCGCTTCGACAAGGCGCGAATCGCGAAAATCCTGAAGGCGGCCGAGATCGCCGCGGCGGGCGTCGCCGCAACAGGCTTCTGGCTTTCCTCGCTGCCCCTGCTGTTCGGCGCGCTCTTTTTGTTCGGGACCGTATCGGCGCTGTTCGGGCCGATCAAATACGGCATCCTCCCCGATCATCTGTCCTTCAATGAAATCCCGACCGGCAACGCGCTCGTTGAAGGCGCAACCTTCATCGCGATCCTGTTGGGCGCAATCGCGGGCGGCATCGCCGCCAAGGAAGGCCACGCCGCCCTGTTTGGCGCCTTGATGCTGCTCCTCGCCGTGGGCTGCTGGCTTGTCAGCAAGGCCATCCCGGCGACAGCGGAGGCAGCGCCGACGCTCAAGATCGATCGCAACCCCCTCCGCTCCTCGCTCGAACTCATGAAAGACCTGTGGGCCGAAACGCGGCTGTGGCGCGCGGGCGTGATGGTGGCGCTGTTCTGGCTCATCGGCGCGCTTATCCTATCGCTTGCGCCCTCGCTCATCAAAGCCATGGGCGGCGACGAACTGGCGGTCAGCATCTATCTCGCCGAATTTTCGGTCGCGATAGCAATCGGGTCTGGCATCGGCTCTTTCCTTTCCACCGGCCGCGTCGTGCTCTTGCCCGCGCCCGTCGCCTGCTTCGTCATCGGCGCGGTCGCGCTCGACGTCGGCTTCTTGGCGAGCGGCTTCGAAACGCCTCTCCAAACCCTCGACATCAAAGCCTTCTTCGCGCGGCCCGCAGCGTGGCGGCTCGCCATCGATTTCGCCGTCATGGCGATCATGGGCGGCCTATTCGTCGTGCCGGCCTTCTCCGCGGTCCAGGTCTGGGCGCCGAACGCCAAGCGCGCGCGCATCGTGGGCGCGGTGAACATCCTTTCGTCCGCCTTCATGTTCGCGGGAGCGCTTGCGGTAAGCGGCTTGCAGAAGGCGGGCCTCGCCATGGACGGCATATTCTATGTCATCGGCGTTCTTTCGCTTCTTGGCGCGGCCATTATTTACCGAACGATGCCGACCAACCCCTTGCGCGATTTCCTCTGGATTCTCTTTCGCGCGCTGTATCGCATCGAAGCGAGCGGCCTTGAAAACATCGCCAAGGCTGGTCCCAACGCCATCATCGCCTTGAACCACGTCAGCTATCTCGACGCGGCGCTCGCCTTATCGATCCTGGACAAAGACCCGCTGTTCGCCGTCGACCACGCCATTGCGCAGCGCTGGTGGGTCAAGCCCTTCCTGCGCCATGTGCGCGCCATGCCGCTCGACCCGACGCGCCCGCTGGCCGTGCGCACGCTGGTCAAGGCCGTCCGCGATCAGGGCGAAACGCTTGTCATCTTTCCTGAAGGACGCCTGACCGTCACCGGCAGCTTGATGAAAGTCTATGACGGCGCGGGCCTGATCGCAGACAGGGGCGGGGCCGGCGTCGTCCCCGTTCGGATTGAGGGGGTCGAGGCCACGCCGTTCACCCGGCTGAAGCCCGAACAGGCGCGCCGCCGCTGGTTCCCCAAGGTACGCATCGTCGTTCGCGAACCCGTCACGCTGGAAGTCGACGACGGCCTGACGGGCAAGGCACGGCGCGGAGCCGCAGGCGAAGCCCTGTATAACATCATGTCCGACCTGATTTTTCACACGGCGCCTCTTGACCGCACGATTTTCCAAGCGGTTGTCGAGGCGGCGCGCGTCCACGGCAAGGATCGCATCGCGCTCGAAGATCCTGTCACCGGCACGCTGACCTATAAACGCATTCTCGTCGCCGCCCGTGTGCTCGGCGCAAAGTTTACGAAGCTGGCTTGGGAAGGCGAAGCCGTCGGCGTCATGCTGCCGACCAGCAATGGCGCAGCCTTGACCATTCTCGGCTTGATGTCAGCGAACCGCGTCCCCGCCATGATCAACTTCACGGCAGGCGCAGCCAACATCATGTCGGCCTGCAGGGCCGCGAGGGTTTCGACCATTGTCACATCCCGCGCCTTCGTCGAGAAGGCGCAGCTCGAAAAGCTGATCGAGCAAGTGAGCATGCGCGCGGAATTCGTCTATCTGGAAGACCTGCGCAAGAGCGTAACCGTGTTCGATAAGCTGTCGGCGACGCTTCGCTATCAAAAGCCGCTGGCGAGCGCAGAGGCGTCGGATCGCGCCGTTATTTTGTTCACGTCTGGATCGGAGGGCCTGCCCAAGGGCGTGGTCTTGAGCCATGCGAACATGCTGGCCAATGTGGCGCAAGCCGCCGCGCGCATCGATTTCGGCCGTGAGGACAAGCTGTTCAACGTGCTGCCCGTCTTTCATTCCTTCGGGCTGACCGTCGGCCTCGTGCTGCCCATCACTTCGGGCGTGCCAGCCTATCTTTATCCCTCGCCGCTGCATTACCGGATCATTCCGGAACTCGTCTACGGCGCGAATGGGACGATTTTCCTCGGCACCGACACCTTCCTGACCGCCTATGCGAGAACGGCCAACGCTTACGACTTTCGCTCCGTCCGCTATATTGTGGCGGGCGCCGAAGCTGTCCGGCCGGCGACGCGCGCCCTTTACATGGATAAATTCGGCTCGCGCATCCTGGAAGGCTACGGCGTCACCGAAACCGCGCCTGTGCTTGCGCTCAACACGCCCATGTTCAGCCGCTCAGGCACGGTGGGCCGGGTTCTGCCGGGCATCGAGACGCGCCTTGAGCCCGTCGACGGCGTGCCAAACGGCGGGCGTCTTTTCGTCCGCGGGCCGAACGTCATGCTGGGCTACCTCAAGGCGAGCAGACCCGGCGTGCTGGAGCCTTTGAGCCAGGGCTGGCACGACACCGGCGACATCGTGAGCATCGACCGGTCGGGCTTTATGACGATAAGGGGCCGGGCGAAGCGATTCGCCAAGATCGGCGGAGAAATGATTTCGCTCGCCGCCGTGGAAGAGCTGGCGTCGCAGTGCTGGCCGGGCGCTTTGTCGGCCGCCGCCGCGCTCCCGGATCCGCGCAAGGGGCAAAGGCTGGTGCTTCTCACGCAGGAAAACGGAGCGAGCCGCGCCGCCTTCCTGCACTTTGCGAAAGCGAAAGGCGCAGCCGACCTGATGATCCCCGCGGAGGTGCTAGTGGTGGACGCCGTTCCGCTGCTCGGCTCGGGCAAGCTCGATCTGGCGGGCGTTACGAAGCTGGCCGAAACGAGATCGGCGGCATTTGCTCCTCGCCCCTTTTAGACTGGCGCCAACCGTCAGAGCATGCCGCCTAAGGGCGCGGGCGGCTTCCACGCCTCTCATTACGCTTGGAGATCGCGACCGCCAGGGCGTCCAGCGCATCGTGCGCTCCCCTTCCGGGACGAAACCCGTAGGAGAACCCGAGGAAATCGTCCTCGCAGATGGCGTTTGGCGCCAAGACAGCAGCGCCCTGAACGATTTTTCCCGGTTAATCGGGCATGAAATTTTTCAGGCCACCGCGCTGCGCTCGCCCGAACCGCGCGCTGCGGCTTTAAGCAAGAAATCCTCGATGCGGATGCGAAGACAGACGGCGTTCGCCACGGCGGCATTGGATGCGAGCGGCGACTGCGGCGAAATCGCATAGCGCACATGCACAAAATCACGCGTCCCGATGGCGAACCAAAGCGTTTGCGGCTGGTTCACACACGCAGGGCGTGGATCAGAGTGCAGGAAGCTTCATGGGTATTGTTCGGTTTGCGCTGCGTTTTCCTCACACTTTTTATGTTCTTGCAATTTTGATCGTTTTCCTTGGCGTCACCGCCATCGTCACCACGTCCAAGGACATCTTCCCTCAAATCAAGATACCAGTCGTCACCGTCATCTGGCAGTACACTGGGCTCAGTCCGAAGGAGATGGAGGTCCGCGTCGCGACCTACAGCGAGTATTCGATCAGTTCGAGCGTGACCGGGATCAAGAACATCGAGTTGCAGACGCTGGAGGGCATCGTCGTCGAGCGGGTTTATTTCCAGCCGGGCGTGAACACCGAGCTGGCCATATCGCAGATCGTCTCCGCCTCGAACTCGATCCGGGCGCTCATGCCGACAGGCATCCAGCCCCCCATCATCATCCAATACAATGCGTCGAGCGTCCCCGTCCTACAGCTCAGCCTGTCGTCCGAGACGCTGAACGAGCAGCAGCTCTACGACTATGCGCTGTACCGCGTTCGCCAGGCGCTGGCCCCGATTCCGGGCCTGACGCTGCCAACGCCCTATGGCGGCAAATACCGCCAGATTATGGTGGACATCGACCCCGCGGCGCTGCTCGCTCAAGGGTTGACGCCGACGGATGTCACGAACGCCGTCAACGCCCAGAACCTCACTGTGCCCGCAGGCGACGCGAAAATCGGCGGGCGCCAATATATCGTGAGCGTGAACTCTCAACCTTCGAGCGTGGAGCAGCTCAACAACATCCCCATCAAGCAGGTGAACGGCGCAACCGTCTACCTTCGCGATGTCGGTCATGTCCGCGACGCCTGGGCCGTTCAGCAGAATATTGTGAGAACGGACGGGAAGCGGAGCGTGCTGCTGACCGTAATCAAGAACGGCGACGCATCCACGGTCGATGTCGTGAACGGCGTGAAGGCGGCGCTGCCGACGATCCGCGCCGCCGCGCCTCCGGGCATGGAAATCAAGGAGTTGTTCGATCAGTCGGTCTTCGTGACCACATCCATCGACGGGGTCTTGCGCGAAGGCGCCATCGCCGCTGGCCTGACTGGCCTTATGATCCTGATCTTCCTCGGAAGCTGGCGGTCCACGCTTATCGTCTTGATTTCGATCCCGCTCTCGATTCTGACCTCGATTGCGGTCTTAAGCGCGCTCGGCGAGACCATCAACACCATGACGCTTGGCGGCCTCGCACTCGCCGTCGGCATTCTCGTGGACGATTCCACGGTCACAATCGAGAACACGCACAGGGTTCTCGACGAAGGCATGGAGTATGACAAGGGCATCGAGGAAGGCGCGGCCGGGATTGCGCTGCCAACGCTCGTGTCGACGCTCGCCATCTCCTGCGTGTTTGTCTCGGTCGTCTTCCTGGAAGGCGCTCCCCGTTATCTCTTCACGCCGCAGGGCTACGCCGTCGTGTTCGCGATGCTCGCGTCCTACACGATCTCGCGGACGCTCGTCCCGATCATCAACCGCATTCTTCTGCGAGCGGAATATCTTGGCCGCGATCACGATAATCCGGGCTTTTTCGGACGCTTTCAGCGCGGCTTCAACGACCGCTTCGAACGCTTCCGCAACTTCTATGCATGGGTGCTGCACGGGTTCATCGCCCACCGCTTTATCATTCCCGTGATCGGGGTCGTCGTCTTTGCGGCGGCGGGCGTGCTCGCCTACCATGTTGGACGCGACTTCTTCCCCACCGTCGACGCCGGGCTTATCCAGCTGCACGTGCGCGCTCCCGCCCGGACGCGTATTGAAGACACGGAGAAATATTTCCAGCGGGTTGAAGACTATATTCGCGGGATTATCCCGGATTCGGACCGCGAGTTGATCCTCGATAATATCGGAATACCTCAAAGGCTTTATAACCTTGCGTTCACCGACAACACCATCATCGGCGTGAATGACGGCATCATCCAGATCTCGTTGAGGCAGGATCACCGCCCGACCGAGGACTACATCAGAAAGCTGCGCCAGGGATTGGGCGAACGGTTCCCGGACCTTCTGTTCTATTTCCAGCCGGCCGACATGGTGACGCAGATTTTGAATTTCGGCGTGCCGACCGAGATCGACCTTCAGATCCAAGGCCGAGACCCCAGCAATGTCGAACTCGCAAAGGAAGCGCAAAAGCGCCTTGCGGGCATTCAAGGGGTTGTCGACGCCCATATCCAGCAGGAGCTTGACGCCCCCAACCTCTACTTCGATATCGATCGAACCCGCGCGCAGAACTTGAACCTGCAAGCCCAGCAGATCGTGAACGATCTCACGATCAGCCTCAGCTCATCCGAGCAGGTCTACCCCAATTTCTGGATCGATGAGAAGCAGGGCATCCCATACTACCTCGCTGTTCAGACGCCGGAGCGGCAGGTGTCGACCGTGAACGACCTGCTCAATACCTCGATCACAAGCGCCTCGGGCGGCGCCGTCTCTCCGATCCCGAACACGCTCGGCAACGTCGCCGTCATGTCGCGGCGCTATATCCAATCGGTCATCAATCACAACAACGTTGCGCCTGTTTACGATATCTATGCCAGCGTCTCCGACCGCGACCTCGGCAGCGTCGCCTCGGATATCAACAAGGTGATCGCCGACCTGAAGCCGAGGCTCAAGCCGGGCAACACCATGTCGCTGCTGGGGCAGGCTGCGAGCATGGAGTCGGCCTTCAATCGCTTCACCATCGGCCTCCTGTTCGCAGCCGTGTTCGTCTATCTCCTGATGGTCGTGAACTTTCAGGATTTCCTTGACCCGCTGGCCGTCATCTTCGGCCTTCCAGGCGCAGGCTGCGGCATCATTATGATGCTATTCATAACAGGGACGACCTTGAGCGTGCCTTCGCTCATGGGAGCGATCATGGCCATCGGCGTCGCCTCGGCGAACTCGATCCTGCTCGTGACGTTTGCACGCGAGCGGCTGCTTCAGGGCGTATCTCCTGAGAAGGCGGCCCTTGAAGCGGGCAGGACGCGCCTTCGCCCCGTTCTCATGACGGCCGGCGCGATGGTCGTCGGCATGCTGCCGATGGCGATTGGCGCCCCCGGCGAAGAGCAGAATACCGTTCTGGCGCGGGCCGTGATCGGCGGGCTTCTTGTCGGGACGCTCACCACGCTCTTCGTTGTGCCGTACCTGTATGCGGTCATTCACGGGCTGAAAGCTCGTCTCCAGGGCTCCGGAGCGGGCGAGGAAGGGCCATCAAGCGGCGAAGATAAAGGCAAGATTTCTCAGCCCGAGAGGCAGCACGCATGATCATGCAGGAAGAGTACGACCGGCATCTCCATCACGACGATGATGAAGGCGAGGCCCGGGAGGCGGATTCGGCGTCCGATTCCCCCGCGACGGGCCGCGGCCCGTCGCCCGGCGGCGAGCCAGAAAGGTCGCAAGGCGGAGACGGCGGCAAGAGCAATGACGCTTCGCTCAACCGATCGCGAAAGCGAAGTTTGATCGTCGCGAGCGTCGGCCTGTTTCTTGGTGTTGCAGGGTTCCTGGGCCTTGGCGTGTATCAAAGAGATCAGCGCAATCAGGCGGCGCAACAGGAGCTGAACAACCGCAAGAACCGCGTGCCTGAATTAAAGATCGAGAAGGTGAAAGCGATCGATACGCCGAAGGAGGTTCATCTTCCGGCGACGACGCAAGCCTTCGACGCCGCCACGATTTATGCCCGCCAGAGCGGATACATCTCTCAGCGGCTCGTCGATATCGGCAGCCGGGTCAAGAACAACGATTTGCTCGCCGTCATTTCGGCGCCCGAAGTTGACGACCAACTCACACAGGCCCGCGCGCAGCTCCAGCAGATGCAGGCGACGCTTGAGCAGAACGAGGCGACGCGCGGGCTCGCCAATGTCACCAACAACCGCTTCAAGCCGCTCGTTCAGCAAGGCTGGGAGACGCAGCAGACCGGCGACCAGAACCGCTACAATCTCGCCGCGCAAAATGCCGGCGTGGATGTTGCGAAATCCAATATCCAGGCGCAGAAGGCGCAGATCGCCAGGCTGGAGAGGCTTCAATCCTATGAGCGCGTCGTGGCCCCCTTCGATGGCGTCATCACCCAGCGCAACATCGATATCGGCAGTCTTGTCGCCGCCGACGCTACCTCGGGAACGCCCTTATTCGCGATTGCGCATGACAATGTCCTGCGCGTCCAGGTGCATGTTCCGCAAGATGTCGCCCTTCAACTGAAGCCGGGCATGGAGGCGACGCTCGACGTTCCTGAAATTCCCGGCCGGAGCTTTAAAGGCAAGGTGGCGCGCACGGCCAATTCGCTCGACCCCAATACGCGCACGCTCCTGATCGAGGCGGACATCGACAATCCGGATCGAACGTTAAGTCCCGGCCTTTACGGCACGGTCCACTTCATGGTTCCGAGGCCGAACCCAGTGATCGTGGTTCCATCCTCGGCCTTGATCTTCGATCAGAACGGCATGCAAGTGGCCACCTACTCCGACGGCGCAGCGCATCTGCAGAAAGTTGACATCGGCGAGGACGATGGCGCCCAAGTCCAAATTGCGATGGGGCTTCAACCGGGACAGGATCTCATCGTCAGCCCGCCTGCTGGGCTGGCGGACGGCGCGAAAGTGAAGCCGGATCAGCAGAAGCCGATAAAGGAGGCGGAGAAGGAGCAGTGAGACCGCCGCCTGAGCTCCTTGATAATAAAAAAAGCCCTTAGCGATCAAGACGTTAGGGGCGTCGACAAGCGAATATTTGCATGCAACACATCTTCAGAAAAAACTGGCAGAACTTATGTTCTACTGGCGAGAATATATTACCAGTTGAACGACTGACAACATCTTTTGCGTGTGCGACGCAACGGCCAACGCCAGAGTTGCGTATACAGAACGCCCTCGAATTGCATTTCCAGGATAGAAGCTGCAAGCCGCCAGCGCCCCTTCAATAACGCTGACCCGCGCCAAGCCGTCGCATAATAAAGAAACGCATCAGGTCGCGGCTAGTGGGTCGCGTCACTCAATTTGAGCTAGGCGCGGCAAATTGATTTATGTTGGGGAAAGGGGGATTCCCAAAAGCGGGCGAGTTGGATTTGGCATGTCCGGCCGCTGGGACGTGGCGGCTGGATCAGCTGGATGGGGACCGGGCCATGGCCGCCAAGGACATCGGGGTAAAGAAGTACGTCGTCAGACTGAGCGAAGCAGAACGCGATCATCTGCAAGCCCTGATCAACAAGGGAAAAAGCCCCGCCAAGCGGCTTTTGAAGGCTCGGATTCTGCTCAAGGCCGATGTTGGCGCGCAGGGCGAAGGCTGGAGCGATGGCCAGATCATCGAGGCCTTGGATACGAACAAGTCGATGGTGACGCGCGTTCGCCAGCAACTGGTGGAGGAGGGCCTTGAGGCTGTGTTGAGCCGCAAGGAGCGCGCGGCGCCGGCGATCACGCCCATTTTCGACGGCGAGAAGGAGGCCCGGCTGGTGGCCCTGGCCTGCTCGACGCCCCCCGAAGGCCGCGCCCGCTGGACGCTGCGGCTCCTGGAGGACAAGGTGGTGGAGTTGGGCATCGTCGAGCGCGCCAGCGACAACACGATCGGGCGCGTTCTAAAAAACATACTTAAGCCCCACCGCAAAGAGCAGTGGGTCATTCCGCCGGCGGCGAGCGGCGCTTTCGTAGCGGCGATGGAGGAGGCGCTGGACGTCTATACGCGGCCGCACGATCCGGACATGCCGCTGGTTTGCCTGGATGAGACCTCCAAGCAACTTGTTTCTGAGACGCGAACCCCGGTTCCGATGAAGCCGGGGCAGCCGGAGCGGGTCGATTACGAGTACGAGCGCAACGGGACCGCCAACCTGTTCATGCTGTTCGCGCCGCTGGAGGGCTTTCGGCATGTCGAGGTCACCGATCATCGAACCGCCATCGACTACGCCAAGATCCTCAAATACTTATCGGACGTTCTCTTCCCGCACGCCAAGAAAATCGCTCTGGTGCAGGACAATCTCAACACGCACGTCAAAGCCTCCCTTTACGAAGCCTTTCCGCCCGCCGAGGCCAAGCGGCTCGTTGAGCGCTTCGAATGGCATTACACGCCAAAGCATGGCAGTTGGCTCAACATGGCGGAGTCCGAGTTGGGCGTTCTTTCCTCGCAATGCCTGGATCGCCGCATCCCGGACAAAGAAACGCTGAGCCGGGAAGTCGCCGCATGGCAAGCCGATCGCAACAAACATCAGACCAAGGCCAATTGGCGCTTCACAACCGCCGACGCCCGCATCAAGCTCAAGCGCCTCTATCCTCGGTTTGATTGACTTGGGCCACTAGTACGGCTGAGACAGGACGGATAAGGGATATATTAGCAAATTATTGATCTCGTGCGCTTATCCGAAGCAAGTTCGCTTGAGCGCGTGCGGGCGAAGTGGGCGCCAATCGCCTCGGGTTGTACGAGCAAGGCGGATAGAAACCACTAGCGATAGCTACTAAGTCTTAGTCGCTCCGAATATCGTCATCCAGGCCTTGCGAAGCGCGAGCCGACACCGCAAAAAAAGAAACATTTCACTTGTTACGATGCGATCCGTTGGCGCGCCCAGCGAAGCTTGCTGAACTCTGGTTGTCAGCGCCGTTTCGGCCCCTTCGCCGTCTTCCAGGGGGCCTTGCCGCCGCGCTTCCTGCCCGCCCTTGCCAGCGCGGGCGAATACCGACCGTCGCTCGTCATCTCGAACCGGAGCGCGCCCGCCGCCGGGTTCGCTTCCACCAGGCGCACATCGACGCGGTCGCCAAGCCTGTAGCTTTCGCCGGTCCGCTCGCCCACAAGCGCGTGGTGGTTTTCGACGTGCTTGTAATAGTCCCGCCCAAGCGTTGCGATCGGGACGAACCCGTCCGCGCCCGTATCGAGGAGCTTCACGAACAGCCCGAACCGCGTCACGCCCGAAATCCGCGCCTTGAATTCTTCGCCGGTCCGCTCCGCCAGATGCATCGCGATAAGCCGGTCGACCGTCTCGCGCTCCGCCGACATCGCCTTGCGCTCGCTCTGCGAGATCGCCTCCGCGATGGCGTCGAGCTTCGACTTCTCCGCGTCCGACAGGCCGCCCTCGCCAAGCCCGAAGGCGCTCACGAGCGCGCGGTGCACCACAAGGTCCGCGTAACGCCGGATCGGCGAGGTGAAATGCGCGTACCGGCGCAGGTTGAGGCCGAAATGCCCGAGATTGCCGGGCCGGTACTCGGCCTGCGCCTGGGCGCGCAACACGACCTCGTTCAGGATTTCCTCATGCTCGGTGCCGACCGCCTTCGCCAGGATCTTGTTGAACTGGCCCGGACGGTTGAAGCTTGTTTTCGGAGCGTTGATGTCGATGCTGGCCAGGAACTCGCTGAGCGCCACGAGCTTCTCCGAAGAGGGCGCATCGTGCACCCGGTAGATCAGCGGCGACTTCTTCGCTTCAAGGGCTTCCGCGGCCGCCACGTTCGCCTGGATCATGAATTCTTCGATGAGGCGGTGCGCTTCCAGGCGTTCCGGCACGATCACGCGCAACACCAGCCCTCGCTCGTCAAGGATGATTTTGCGCTCCGGCAAATCGAGATCGAGCGGCCCGCGGCGAATGCGCGCCTCCTTGAGCACGGAATAGACCTGCCAGAGCGGCTTCAGGATCGGCTCGACGAGAGGCGCGGTCTTCTCGTTGGGTTTCCCGTCGATGGCGGCTTGCGCCTGGGTGTAGGAAAGCTTGGCCGCTGAGCGCATCATGGCGCGCGCGAAGCGATGTGACAGCTTCTTGCCGCTGCGGTCGAACACCATGCGCACCGCGAGGCAGGGGCGCAGTTCGCCTTCGCGGAGCGAACACAACCCGTTCGACAGCGTCTCCGGCAGCATGGGAACGACCCGGTCGGGGAAATAGACCGAATTGCCGCGCAAGGATGCCTCGTGGTCGATCGCCGATCCGGACCGCACGTAAAATGAAACATCGGCGATGGCGACAATAACGATGCAGCCGCCTTCATTGGCGGGATCGGCGTCGGGCGCGGCCCAAACGGCGTCGTCGTGATCTTTGGCGTCGTCCGGGTCGATGGTGATGAGCGGAACGCGGGTGAGATCCTCCCGATGCTTCATCGACGCTTCCGGCAGTTTCTCAAGCTCGGCGAGGCACTCATCGCCGAAACAATCCCGCAGGCCGTGATTATGGATCGCGATGAGGCTGACGGCTTTTTCGGCCTTCGGGTGGCCGATTTGCTCTGTAATGCGAGCCGACGGCCGATTTAAGCGCACATCGCGAACGGTGTCGAAGCGCACAAGCTCACCGTCCTCCGCACCGTCCACCTCCCCGTCCAGAACGGGCCACTCTTTCAAATCCTTTTTGTCGATGGATTCGACGACAAAGCCGCGTCCCGATTTTCTCAAGATGCCCAGCTGACGGGGCCGTTCGCGCGGAAGCCGCTTGATGGGCGAAGCGAGGAAGTCGATTGCGCCGGCGCCCCCGTCGTTTTCGCCGCCAGCCTCTCGCAGACGGGCAAGCACGTGGTCGCCCACACCAATGGCCGGCCCTTCATAGCGCCTTGTAACCTCAAGCAGGATGCGCGGCGGCGCGCCGTCTTCGTCTTCATTCCAGTTGAGGGGCGAGGCGACGAGATCGCCGTTCCGGTCCTGCGCGCGCACCACAATGACGGCCACCTTCGGCAGGGCGTCCTTCCGCATCCCGCGCTTTGGGTCCGCGATAAGGCCGTCGGCTGCAAGCTCCTTGAGCATGCGCTTGAGGTCGATGCGATCCGAGCCCTTGATGTCGAAGGCTCGCGCAATTTCACGCCGCCCGATATTGGCGGTGGAGGATCGAATGAATTGAAGAATGTCTTCCTTGGTTGGTACTTTCGAGCGTGCGGGCTCCGCGCGCTTCGTTTTAACGGTCATATCGTCTTTCTTGCGCGGCACGGGCTAGCACCCGAAAAATTGGGAATGTCGCAGCCCCTCACCCCAGCCCTCTCCCCAAGGGAGAGGGAGTCCCGCCGCAGCCGTAGCATCGGCGTCTCCTCTCCCTGAGGGAGAGGGACAGGGTGAGGGGCTGCGCCCCATGCCAATCGTGCTGTTCCTCAAGTGCTAGTGCGCCTTGCTTGCCGCTTTTGTTGATGTCTTCTTGGCTGGCGCTTTCGGCTTCTTGGCGTCGCCTTCGGCCTTGGCGCTCTTGACGCCGTTCGCTTTCGCAATCCCCTCGCCATTGGCGGCGGCTTTCGGCTTTGCGGTTTTCGCCGGCACCTTGCCGCGCGGCTTGGTCTTGCCGCCGCCGCTTTCCATCTTCGCGGCGATGAGCCGGACGGCGTCTTCGATTGTCACAGCCTCGGGCGCCGTGCTTTTCGGAATGGTCGCGTTGACTTTGCCAAACTTTATGTAGGGACCGAAACGCCCCGCGAGAACCTCGATCTTGCCGCCAAGCTCGGGATGCTCGCCCAGGACCTTGATCGGCGTCGACGTGCGTTGCGCCTGGCCGCCGCGGGAATTGCCTTCCGCGATGACGGTCACGGCCCGGTTCTGGCCAATCGTGAAAACCTCTTCGGCGTCGATTTTCACATATTTGCCGTCGTGCTCGACATAGGGGCCATAGCGCCCGAAGCCCGCCATGATCGACTTGCCCGTCTCGGGGTGAAGGCCGACCTCGCGGGGCAGAGCCAGAAGCTTCAGCGCATACTCCAGAGTGATCGCGGCGGGCTCTGTCTTCGACGGGATCGACGCGCGTTTCGGCTTCTCCCCCTCGCCGCCTTCGCCGAGCTGGATATAGGGGCCGAACCGCCCGTTCTTGAGGCAGACGAGCAAGCCTGTTTCAGGGTCCGCTCCCAGCTCGACATCGCCGGGCGTCGCCGCGGCCTCGCCGTTCTCGCCGTCTCCCGTCTTGAGCTGGCGGGTGTAACGGCACTCTGGATAATTCGAGCATCCGATGAAAGCGCCGAACTTGCCGACCTTCAAGGAGAGCTGGCCCAGGCTGCACAAGGGGCAGAGCCGCGGGTCGCCGCCGTCCGCCTTGGCCGGGAAAATATGCGGGCCGAGCAGTTCGTTTAGCGCATCGAGCACCTGGGTGACGCGCAGATCCTTGATCTCGTTCACCGCCGCGATGAAGTCGCGCCAGAACTCGCGAAGAAGCTCCTTCCAGTTGAGCTTGCCGTCCGAAATCTGGTCGAGTCGGTCTTCGAGATAGGCCGTGAAGTCATACTCGACGTAGCGCTTGAAAAACGCCTCCAGGAACGTCGTCACCAGCCGGCCCTTGTCTTCGGGCTCAAGGCGCTTCTTTTCGAGCTTCACATATTCGCGCTCGCGCAAGAGGCCCATGGTGCTGGCGTAGGTCGAGGGGCGACCTATCCCTAAGCGCTCCATCTCGCGGATCAGCGTGGCTTCGGTGTAGCGCGGCGGCGGCTCGGTGAAATGCTGCGTGGCCTTCACGCCAGCGTCGCGGAGTTGCTCCCCTTCGGCGAGTTTCGGAAGACGGCCGCCTTCTTCGTCTTCTGCATCGTCGTGGCCCTCCTCGTAAAGCTTGAGGAAGCCGTCGAACATCACGACGGAGCCGGTTGCGCGCACGCCATAGGGCTGGCCGTCGCGGCCTTCGACCGAGATTTCGACCGTGGTGCGCTCGATGTCCGCGCTCGCCATCTGGCTGGCTACGGCCCGCTGCCAGACTAGCTTGTAGAGCCGCGCCTCCTCGGCGTTCAGCCCCTTGAGCTTGTCGGGATGACGGCGGAAATCGGTCGGGCGGATCGCCTCATGCGCCTCCTGGGCGTTCTTCGCCTTCGTCTTGTAGTGTCTCGGCGCTTGAGGAACGTAGCGCTTGCCGAACTGCGATTCGATCTGGCCGCGGCATTGGGCGATGGCCTCGGGCACGATCTGCACGCCATCCGTTCTCATATAAGTAATGAGGCCGACGGTCTCGCCGCCGATGTCGATGCCCTCGTAAAGGCGCTGGGCGATCTGCATGGTCTGGCGCGGGGACAATCCCAGCTTGCGCGACGCTTCCTGCTGCAGGGACGAGGTGGTGAAGGGCGGCGCCGGGTTGCGCTTATGCTCCTTCGCTTCGATGCTTTCGACGCGGTAGGGCTGCCCCGTGATGGCGTCGCGATAGGCGTGCGCCGTCGATTTGTCCGCAATGTCAAACTTGTCGAGCTTCTTGCCGCTTCGCGCGACGAGACGGGTTCCGAATTCCTCGCCGCCTCCCGTGCGAAGCATGGCCTCCACGGTCCAATATTCGCGCGTCTTGAACGCCTCGATCTCGGCCTCGCGGTCGACCACGAGCCGGAGCGCCACTGATTGCACGCGGCCAGCAGAGCGCGCGCCGGGAAGCTTGCGCCAGAGCACGGGGGAAAGCGTAAAGCCCACAAGATAATCGAGCGCGCGGCGGGCCAGATAGGCGTCGACCAGCGGCTCGTCGATGGCGCGCGGATTGGCCATCGCCGTCATGATCGCGTCTTTCGTGACGGCGTTGAACGCGACGCGCTCCACCGCGACGCCGCTCAGCGCGCGCTTCTGCTCCAGGATTTTCAGGAGATGCCACGAAATGGCCTCGCCCTCGCGATCCGGGTCGGTTGCGAGGATGAGACGGCTTGCGCCTTTGACCGCCTTGGCGATCTCGTTCACGACCTTCTGCGAATTGGACTCCACCTGCCACGACATTTCAAAGTCGCTGTCCGGCAGAACGGAGCCATCCTTGGCCGGCAAATCGCGGACGTGGCCGTACGAGGCGATGACTTTGTAATCCGCGCCAAGATATTTGTTGATAGTTTTCGCCTTCGCGGCGCTTTCGACAATGACGATGTTCATACAGCTGCATTCTGATCGTTAAGCCGAGGCCCGCAGGGGCTAATGGCCGGCTGAGAAGGACCACCCTTGAAGCAGGGCGTTCGCGGTAAGAAAATTTCAAAAATACGCCCGCGATGCCTGTCAAGCACCCCGCCTCGCACTTCTGGTTTTCTTTCTAACTCTCTGACTAACAAGCAACTTTCCCGACAAGAGGCTATCCTGGCCTATCCCTGCAAACCCGCATTTTTTGAAACTCGCTCCTCGGAAACGCGACGATATCGCCATCTCCTGGACCCTCGTGGGAGTTTGTATTGCGCATCCGAAGTGCATAAATCAAGCTCTAAGCGCTCCGGCGTCCAAAGCGCCCTGCCTGGGGGAGCCTCTCAGGAGACTTCAACCATGGCTTGTTCTCGATGCCCGCGCGCACTCCTTCGCTTCGAAGGTGGACGCCTCCGACACGGGCTTGGACCATGCTTGCAAACTTAACCGGGCGCGCCAGCGGGGCGCCGCGTCATCCCGGAAAGGGCAGCCTTATTCGGGATCGTAATATATTGAGACGCCCATCTTTTGCGGCGCCGGCTCGCCCTTCGCTTCGACGGGATGACGAAAGTTTGGGACGACCACGCGGGCGCCTCAGCTCGCGATTTGCCGGGAGCGGCAAATGCGTTACATTAGCGTTATGACCATGCAAGTTCATGTGGACGCGCCTCGGGAGATGACGACGCAAGCGGCGGAGGGAATGCTGCGGCGGCGCTTCACCGTGGAAGAACTGGAGGCCATGGTCGCGGCCGGAATTCTCGGCGAGGACGAGCGGATCGAGTTGATCGGCGGGGAGGTCGTGCCGATGTCGCCAAAGGGCAATAGCCACGAGGTTTTGAAACACGCGCTAAATCTATATTGGGCGCGGCGCTTGCCTGATCACCTCACCTTTGTGCCTGAAACCACGTTCCGTCTTACGCCCGATACTTACCTCGAACCTGATTTTGTATTTTTCGACCCAGCGACAGGCATAAGGGGTCTGGATGCCGGCGCCGCGCTCTTTGTCGTGGAAATCGCGGATTCGAGCTTCGCCTACGATATCGGGCGCAAGGCCGCGCTTTATGCGACCTTTGGCATCCCCGAGCTTTGGGTCATCCATGCGGTGCGGCTCGAAACGCGCATTCACCGCAAGCCGTCGCTCACCGGCTATCAATCGATGCTCGACCTGCCCTCCGATCAGCTCCTTGTCCCGGCCTGCGCGCAAGAGCTGGCGGTGACGCTTTCGAACCTGCACCTGAATTGAGTGAACCGCCGTAAGCCGCAGTCGCCTTGCTCATGGCGATTTGCGGCTGGTCCAAAAGTACTTCATTGGCTCGGCCTGTACTAAACCTTCAATCTGCCAGACCGGAAAACACCTGTCATCGGGCGCAAAACACGCAGGGATGATCCTGCCCCCCTCGTGGCTCACTTAACCTTAACAGAAGGGCGCAATTTGGGTGCGTCCCGGCAAAACGAAATTAAAATTGATCAAAATCAATGAATCCGCGCAAAAACACCCATTTATTTCGTGAACCGGGACGAGCGAATGCGCCGTTAATTATGTTTTCGCGGCATGAATTAATTAGTGAGCGCCTTTTCGCGGGGCGCCGCGAACTTCGTTAACCATGCCCGGCAATCTGCCTGGGTTTTACGAAACAAACCCAATTTTTACGGCTTGTAAACGCTTCGTCGACGCAGCGCTTGTCCAGGCAAGGCGGCTTTTTCTTAAAGTTCGGGCTCAGGCAATGTGGGCGCGAATTGAAGCCGATCCGGAGGTTCGAGCAAAAGCGCACCCCAACGAGCATGTCACAGGGACCCGATCGAGCCGCCAGCCTCGGCAATTGCAGCGTAGACGGCGTCAAGCTCAGCCGGGGTGGTGCAATAGGGCGGCATCACGTAGACAGTGTTGCCGAGAGGGCGCAGCAAGAGGCCACAGCCGAGGAAGAAATCGTACAGTTTCGGCCCGACGGCGGCGAGATAGCCGCCCGCATCCACCTTGAAATCGACGGCGGTTATCGTGCCTATCTGCCGGACATTTGCGAAGCGGCTATTGCTTTGCAACGGCGTCAGCCGCGCCGCTTGCGAGGCGACAAGCGCTGCGATGCGCTCCCGGACGGGCTCCTTCGCCCAGACGTCGAGATTGGCGACGGCGGCGGCGCAGGCGATGGGGTTCGCCGTGTACGAGCTCGAATGATAAAACATGCGGGCCCGGTCCAGCGAATAATGCGCGTCGAAAATCTCCGGCGTGCAGAGCGTGACCGCGAGCGGAATGGCGCCGCCCGTCAGGCCTTTGGCGAGGCACATGATGTCCGGGGAGACGCCCGCCTGCTCGCACGCGAAAAGCGTTCCCGTCCGGCCGAAACCCGTCATCACCTCGTCGGCGATGAACAAAACGCCAAACGCCTCGCAGATGCGTTTCAGTTCGCGCAGCACGGGCGCGCGATAGATGTGCATGCCGCCCGCGCCAAGGATCAGCGGCTCCAGGATGAGCGCGGCGGGAGGATCGCGGCGACAGGAGGCCTCGAACGCGTCGAGCGTGACTTGCTCGGCGTCCGCGCCCGGAAAGGGCATGCGCTCCACCTCGAAAAGAAGCGGCTCGTAGGGCGCGTTGAAGACGCCCCGCGCGCCGACCGACATGCAGCCGATGGTGTCGCCGTGATAGCCGTGTTCGAGCGCTGCGATGCGAAAGCGCGGCTCTCCCCGGTTGCGGAACGCGCCAAGCGCCATCTTGAGCGCGACTTCGACAGAGGTCGAGCCGCTGTCGGAGAAGAAGGCGTGCGCGAGCCCAGGCGGGGCGATGGCGAGAAGCCGCCGCGCCGCCTCCTCCGCAGGCTCATGCGTGAAGCCCGCGAAGATGACCTGATCGAGCACGCCCGCCTGCCTCCGGATGGCTTCCACGATGGGCGGATAGTTGTGCCCGTGCGTGATGACCCACCAGGAGGAGATCGCGTCGAAGATGCGCGCGCCGTCCGCAGCGTGAAGCCAGGCGCCGTTCGCGGACGCGATTTTCGTCATCGCCGGCTGAAGCGCGTGCTGTGTGAAGGGATGCCAGACCGGCGATCGGGGGCGTTCCATTACGCGCTCCTGCCGCCAAAATCGGAGAGATCGAACCCGGCCCGGAAAGCGGCGGCGAGGCGCGCTTTATTCAATTGCTCGACAACGGGCAGTCGGCCAAGGCGGCGAACTCTGCCGAATGCGGCAATTGTGTTTTCCGCCTCCTGCGCTTCGTCGCCGATGAAGGCGATACCGTAAACGCGCACTTGCCGCTTTGCCAAGGCTTCCAACGAAAGCAACGCATGATTGATCGCGCCAAGCCCGGTGCGCGCGCAGAGAATAATGGGAAGCCCCCAGGATGCGAACTGGTCGATCTGCAAACGATCGCGGGCCAGCGGCACAAGCAATCCTCCCGCGCCCTCGATCACAAGCGGCCTTGCGCCCCAGGGAAGCGGAAGCCGCTCTGGCTTTATCTCTGCGCCCTCACGCGCGGCGGCGATGTGTGGCGATGCGGGCAGCTTGAGCCGATAGGCTTCCGGAAGAATGCGCTCTGCGGCAAGACCGGAGAGGCGGCGCACCACATCGCTGTCGGTTTCACCCTCAAGCCCTGCCTGGACGGGCTTCCAGTAATAGCCGCCGAGGGCGCCCGCCAGCGCGGCGCTGAAGACCGTCTTGCCGATCCCGGTGTCGGTTCCGGTGACGATAAAGCCGGCGCTCATGGGGCAAGCCGCCCAAGTTCGAAGCGCAGCGCGTCGATCATCTCACTCACAAGCGCGATGCTGGCGTGCAAGGTGAGCGCGATGCGCAGCCGCGCCGTGCCTTCGGGCACGGTGGGCGGCCTGATCGCGCGGATGTCGTAGCCGTATCCGCGCATGGCGGCCGCCAACGCCGTCGCGCGCTTGTCGGCGCCCACGACCACGGGGATGATCTGCGATCCGCTCGGCTGAACGCCGCAGCGCGCCTCCATCGCGGTGTTCGCAAAGTCCATCAAGGCGTGAAGCTCTTCGCGCCGTTGCGGCTGCTCTTTGCAAAGCCGAAGCGCAGCCCGAACGGACGCGGCGATGAGCGGCGAGGGGGCCGTCGAGAAAATGAAGGGCCGGGAATAGTTGACCAGAAAATCGCGCAGGATCGCCGGTCCGCAGATGAGAGCGCCGGAGGTTCCGAGCGCTTTCCCGCAGGTGTGGAGCGAGACGACGTTCGCCCGTCCTTCCAGCTGCGCGCCGAGGCCGCGCCCATCCGGCCCGAAAACGCCCGTGGCGTGAGCCTCGTCTATGACGAGAACGCCGTCATGGCGTTCGGCGATGGCGGCGAGGTCGTCGACGGGCGCGCGGTCGCCGTCCATACTATAAAGCGTTTCGACGGCGATCCACGGGCGGCCCTTATGGCCCGCCGCGCGCCAGCTGCGGATTTTGTCCTCGACAGCGTTGGCGTCGTTGTGCGCCGCTTCGGCGATTTCGGCTCTTCCGGCGCGCATCCCGTCGTGGGCGCTCGCATGGATGAGCGCGTCGTGGACGACAAGGTCGCCGCGCTGAGGCAAGGCCGCGAAGAGCGCGGTGTTTGCGGAAAATCCGCTGCTGAAATAAAGCGCCGTCTCCGAGCCGAAGAACGCCGCGGCTTCGGCTTCCAGGCTTTCATGTTCCGGGCAATTGCCGCGCAAAAGGCGCGACCCGCCTGCGCCTATGGCGACGCCGCGGTCGAGCGCCTGGCGCACCGCATCCTTAAGCTCGTGCGAATCCGCGAGCGCCAGAAAATCGTTGGACGTGAAATCGAAGCCGGCCGGGAGAGCGAGTTCCCGAAGGCGCCCGCGCTCCTTCAAGGCCGCGAGCGCGTCCTCATACGGCTTGGGCATGGGCCGTCTGTTCTTCCATCGGCATCGGCGACAGGCCAAGCTTCGAAAAGAGCGCCATGTCCTTGTCCTCGCCAGGGTTTTCCGCCGTGAGCAGCGTCTCCCCCATGAAGATCGAGTTCGCGCCCGCAAAGAAGCACAGCGCCTGAAGCTCGTCGCTCATAGCGGACCGTCCCGCCGAAAGCCGCACCATCGAGAGCGGCATCATGATGCGGGCGAGCGCCACGGTGCGAACGAAGGCGATGGGATCGAGCGGCGGCGCGTTCTCAAGCGGCGTGCCATCCATGGGGATGAGGAGGTTGATCGGAACGCTTTCGGGATGCTGCGGCAGGTTCGCGAGCGTCACCAGCATGTCGACGCGGTCCGCCGGCTCCTCGCCCAGGCCAAGGATGCCGCCGCAGCAGACCTTGATGCCCGCCTCCCGCACGTGGCCGAGCGTTTCCAGCCGGTCGGCGAACGTCCGCGTCTTGACGACCTCGCTATAGAAGCGCTCGGACGTATCGATGTTGTGATTGTAGTAATCGAGGCCAGCGAATTTGAGGCGCTCGGCGTCGCGGCTGGTGAGCATGCCAAGCGTCATGCAGGTTTCCATCCCGAGCGCCTTCACGCCGCGAACCATGGCGCAAAGCACATCGAGGTCGCGCTCCTTCGGGCTTCGCCACGCTGCGCCCATGCAATAGCGGGTCGCGCCCGCCGCTTTCGCCTTGCACGCCTCCGCGATGACGCGCTCGACCTCCATGAGCTTCGACGCGGACAATCCTGTGCTGTAATGGGCGGATTGGCTGCAATAGGCGCAATCCTCCGCGCAGCCGCCCGTTTTCACATTCAACAAGCGGCTCAGCTGAACCTTGTTCGGGTCGAAATGGCGGCGGTGAACGCTCTGCGCCTGGAAAAGAAGCTCATTGAAAGGCTGGCTGTAAAGTTTTTCCGCCTGCGCACGCGTCCAATCGTGCCGCGCCTCATCGTACTTGGACACGGTGAGCCCAACCCTCCATTTAGAATTCGCCTTGTTTGTAGAACGGCTTTTGATATAGCGCAACAACCGAGGCCATGCTCCAGACACAGGGTCAGGATGCAATTTTGAAAGGACCGTCCGCCAGCGGCCGCTTGGGCAGCGAAAGCGCCGGCTCCCAGATGACGCGGCTGGCGGGCAGATAAACGTCGACCTTCGTCCCCCTGCGCGGCGCGCTTTGAACGTCGATCCTTCCCCCGTGCAGTTCCGTAAGCTTGACGGCTAGCGGCAGTCCGAGCCCCGCGCCCTCGAACCGGCGGGAAAGGCTGTTATCGACCTGCCGGAAAAGTTCGAGCGCCCGGCAAACCTCCTCGCCCGTCATCCCAATCCCCGTGTCGCGAACCCATAGGCGCAGGCCCCCTCCATCGGGTCCGGCCTCTGCGCCGATCTCGACGCCGCCCCCCGCAGGCGTGAACTTGATCGCGTTGGAAAGGAGGTTCATGAAAATCTGCCTGAGTTTCGCCTTGTCGCCGTAGATCGAGGCGCCGGCATTGTGAGCCGGCGCTTCGAGCCGAACGCCGCGGGAGGATGCCTCTTCCCTCAGCGTAATCACGCAGCGATGAATAAGCGCCGACACTCTGACGGGCTGTTCTTTCAGTTCGATCTTCCCCCTCTCTATGATGGCTGCATCGAAAAGGTCGTTAATAATTCCGAGGAGGCGCCCGCCCGCACGATGAATGTCGTCGGCATAGGCTGCATACCGGTCGACATCCGTGCCGAGAAGTTTGTCGCGGATGATTTCCGAGAACCCAAGGATCGCGTTCAGAGGAGTCCGCAATTCGTGGCTCATGTTCGCCAAAAAGGCGGACTTGGCCTCATTCGCCTCCTCGGCGCGGCGCTTCTCGCGGATAAGCTCGACATTCATCTTGTGGAGCTTCATCCGAACTTGAGCCAACTCTTCGCTAACGGACAACAAGGCGGCATGCTCGCTGCGAAACTTTTCATCGAGCGCCATTGCGTTTTGGACGCGACGGCAAATCTCGCGGTTGAGCATAATCATCATGATCAGGGGGAAGGCTGAGGGCGACGACGCCAAGGCCGATGACGATCAGCGCCTGCCGGTACGCTGGAGCAAGCACTTCGGCCTTATCCAAACCGACCGCCACGATCAATCCTTCGAGAGCCTTTCGCTCCGAGGCGAGACCCTCGGGCAGATCGGTTGACAGAAAGGCTGCGCCCTCGAAGCCCCCTGCAGCCGTGTAGAGCGCGAGCCTCACGCCATCTGTTCGAATGAGATCGGTTGTCGCGACTTTTCCAGGATTGGGGTTCGCTTGCGCTTCGAGAAGTTCGCGGGCGAGGCGACGCCAATCCTCACGGCCGAACGCCGGCGCCCCGAAGGCTTTATCAACTCGCGCAGGCCCGGAACCGCATCAAGGCCGCTGGGACGCCGCTCTTCGAGGGCCGCGGCCAAAGTCGCAGCTTCTGCGTTGGCGCGGCCGATCGCGACGTCGTGTTGGTCCAGCACCGCCTTTGCAACAAGCGCACCGATCGCGACAATGGTCGCCGCACAGAAGGCGGCGATCCGGAGCTTAAGCATCCGAGCCGCCCTGAGTTGGCTTTCGTCGCCTGAGTGTAATCGCGTCGTTCGATGCACAGAGCACCTGGACCTTCAAATCCAGAATGGACAGCCCATACATTTTGTTGGTCACGCGAAAACAATCGTTCATGCTTATTGGTCCATAAGCTTTGAAAAAACAATTTTAACAAAATCAACCTCCAAATGAGCCGGCATTTTACTTACTTTTGTCCGTTTCGCATCTCCCCTATCATATCTCATGCCAGAGAAAATGCGCTCCCGCCACGCGCTGCAGAGCGTCCCCTTTGCCTCTGCCTCCCTTGTTGGAAGATTCTTGATTATAATCAAAGCGGCGCATCCTGCGTCAGTTTGACTGGGCTTTCGATCAGAGATTGTGACCGGCTGAGGCTGGCGGGAGTGTCCGGTATATTTGCTGCAGAAGTCGCATCGAGCGGCGCCGCGGACGAGAGAATATATCGCCAGCGATTTGATTAACCGTATCCTGCAAAAGAAGACGGATTGCCTCGCTAAATGCGTCTAACAGAAGCATCACGCTCATCCGCAAAGCGAGGCGCCATTGAACCTGGTTACACTTGAATTAAGAAGCTAGATAACGCCCCAGAGTTGTCGAAGCGCCTTATGCATTTTTAGTTTTTCTGCAGCCAATGATTGTGCCGAAAGAAGTTTTGTCACGCTCGACCACATTGCTGCGGCTCTTGGGCAGGCGCCGGCGGCTTGCTTCTTACTCAGCTACAAGCTAGGCTCTAGGCGGTCACTGAAGCTTTGGACGGGGACGTCTTTTGGGATGCCAATCAGGGACGCGGCTGTCCGGCAACTCAGAAATGCAGAACAGACTCACCAGCAGTTTGCCGATGCGGCGAATCCCCTTGAGCGAGCGAGCTTTTGTGGTTCCCGCCTCGTTCGCAGATCGATGGTGACCTATCCATAAGGACCGGAAAACGGCCAAGGAAGACCAGCAACTTAAGAATCAAGGACGACCCATGGAAAACAACGGCAAGAAGACCTCGCGGCGCGAAATTCTGAAGCTCGGCGCTTTAGGGCTCGGCGCGGTCGGCGCAATGAGCGTCGCCAGCAGCGTTAAGGCGCAGCAGGTCGCGAAGAAGGCTCAGCAAAAGGCGGTCATGTATCAACAAACGCCGAAAGACGGCAAGCAGTGCAACCTCTGTCAGCATTTTGAAGCGCCCTCTTCCTGCCGGATCGTTGACGGCGAGATCAACCCGAACGGATATTGCATCCTCTTCGCCAAGAAGCCGGCTTAATCACTCCAGTAGGCTTTTTCCGGGAGCTGCGCTTCTTCGCCGCAGCGATAGCGATTGCTTAGGCGGCTTCATCACGCGAGCCGCCCTTTTTTTGGCTCGTGAATGCGGTCCGTATTTCCTTTGCACGCCCCTTCCATCTTATCCAAATCGTAATTCTGGATCGCCTTGACTTCCCTAGTCGGGCAGAGTAGTGTCGCACCGCGATGATATGGCTGATTTTTGCAGTGCTGACGGCTTGCGTGATCCTTTGGATAACACGCTCGCTTCGTCGCGCGCCTTTGTTAAACGATGCAAACGCCTCCGAGATTGAGGCCTATAAGCTTCAGCTTCGCGAGCTTGATCGCGAGGAAGATCGCGGAACTTTCGGCCCTGAAGAGGCGCAGCAGACCCGAGCGGAAGTGTCACGCCGGCTGTTGCGGGCAAGCCGGCAAAGTGCAGCCGACGTGCAAAAAAAACGGGGTGTTTTGAACGCGGCTATTGTCTTCGTAGCCGTGACGGCAGTCGTTTCGCTCGGGTCGATCGGAGTCTACGTTTATTATGGGAAACCGGGCTTCCCAGACCAACCGCTTGAAGCGCGTCTGAATGCTCCACTCGGAGAGCAGACGCTCGATGTTCAGGTGGCCAATATGGAGCGCCGCCTGAGGCAGAACCCGGCGGATACGGCCGGGTGGGCGGCTCTTGCCTCGATTTATTTCAAGAGTGGAATTTTCGAAAAAGCGGCCGATACTTATCAAAGGGCGATCGACGCAGGCGGCGAAAACGAGACCATGCTGCTAGGCCTCGCTGAGTCGCTGACTTTCGCCAATGAAGGCTTTATTTCGGAACAGGCCGCGCAGGCCTTGCAGGCGGCGCTCAAGCTTAACCCGAACTCGACGCGCGCCCGTTTTTGGAGCGCACTCCTCGCAGAGCAGGATGGCAAGAAAGCCGAGGCGGAAAAGACCTACCGCGATCTCCTTGCTGCGCAAATACATCCGACGCTGAGAAACATTGTGACGCAGCGTCTGCAAGCACTCACGGCGGCTCCGGAGAACGGCGCTGCGCCCGAGGACAAACAGGCGACGGCCGCGGACACGCCAGAGGAGCGCGGCGAAGAACAAAAGATGATTCGCGGCATGGTCGGACGGCTTGCCGCCCGCCTGGAGAAAGACAAGTCGGATTTGCAGGGCTGGCTGATGCTGATCCGATCCTATGCCGTCTTGAAGGATGCGGAGAAGGCCAAGGCCGCGATGGTCGTCGCGCGGCAGCAGTTCGCTTCGGACGCCAGCGCGCTTGAGCAGATCGACGCAATTCAGAAAGAATTGAGCTTTGCTTTCGCAGATGGTGGCGCCGCTCCTGAAGAAAACAACGCCGTTGCTCAGCAACCCACGATCGCGCCGCCTGAGAGCGAGCAAGGCAAAATGATCCGCGGTATGGTCGAACGGCTTGCCGAGCGGCTGAAAGGGAATAAATCGGATCTCGAAGGGTGGTTGAAGCTCATACGCTCCTATGCCGTCTTGAAAGAAACGGATAAGGCCAAGGACGCCGCTGTGACGGCCAGGCAGGAATTCGCATCCGACGCCAAGGCGCTGGAGCAGATCGACACGCTTGCTCAAGGGTTGGGCCTCGCCTTGCCCGGCGCCAACGGAGGACAGCCGAAGTCATGACGCGAAAACAACGCCGGGCGGTTGTCATTGTCGTTGGGCTTGCGATGATCGGCATCGCCTCGGCGCTTGTGCTCAGCGCGCTCAGGACGCAAGTGACGTTCTTCATGAGCCCCGAGGAGGTCGAGAAGACAATGCCGAAACCGGGAACACGATTCCGGCTCGGCGGGCTTGTGAAAGAAGGCAGCATTCGGCACGAAGCTGACGCCGTAACCGCCTTCAGCGTCACTGACAATGCCGCGTCGCTGCATGTGACCTATAGGGGAATCCTTCCCGATCTCTTCCGCGAAGGTCAGGGCGTCGTCGCCGAAGGCAAGATGGGCGCGGATGGCGTCTTTGTCGCCGATACGGTGCTTGCCAAGCACGACGAGAAATATATGCCGCCCGAAGTCGCTGCGGCCCTAAAGAAAAATGGCCGCTGGCAGGAGCAGGGCGGCCAGCAAAAAACGCCGGGCACCTGAGAAGGCTGGAGTGAGAGACCGTGATTGTTGAATTGGGCCACTTCGCCCTCATCCTGGCGTTGTTCGTGTCGCTCATTCAGTTTGGCGCGCCCCTGATCGGGCTTCGCAGGCGGGACGCGCGACTCATGGCGATGGCGGACGCCTCCGCGCCCCTTCTTTTTGCGCTGATCGCGGGCTCTTTTCTTGCGTTGATCTGGGCGCATGTCGCATCCGATTTCTCTGTTGCGAACGTTTACGAGAACTCCCATTCCGCGAAGCCGCTCATCTATAAGATCTCTGGCGTCTGGGGCAATCACGAAGGCTCCATGCTTCTGTGGGTGTTGATCCTCACGCTTTTCGGCGCGGCGGTCTGGCTGTTTGGGGAAAATCTGCCGCTCGATTTGCGATCCGCGGTCCTGGCCATTCAAGGGGCGATCTCGGCTACCTTCGTTCTTTTTATAATCGCCACATCGAACCCTTTCCTGCGCATCGCGCAGCCGCCGATCGAAGGGCAAGGGCTGAACCCGGTCCTTCAAGACCCGGCGCTCGCAATCCATCCGCCGCTTCTCTACACCGGCTATGTCGGGTTCTCGATGGCCTTCTCCTTCGCCATCGCGGCGCTTCTGCTCGGCCGCGTCGACTCGGCATGGGCGCGCTGGGTCCGGCCCTGGACGCTTGCCGCGTGGATATTCCTCACGATCGGGATCGCGGTCGGCTCATGGTGGGCCTATTACACGCTGGGCTGGGGCGGCTGGTGGTTCTGGGACCCGGTTGAAAACGCTTCGCTGATGCCTTGGCTTACGGGGACGGCGCTTCTTCATTCCTCCATCGTGATGGAGAAACGGGACAGCCTGAAGGCCTGGACCATCCTTCTTGCGATCCTCACATTCAGTCTCAGCCTTCTCGGAACATTCCTTGTCCGCTCCGGCGTACTCACCTCGGTGCATTCCTTCGCGTCCGACCCATCGCGCGGCGTCTTCATTCTGGCCATCGTCAGCACGTTTACGGCCGGGGGGCTTGCGCTGTTCGCGTGGCGGGCGAGTTCGCTCTCTTCTGGCTCGGCGTTTTCCATCCTCTCCCGCGAATCGAGCCTTGTGCTCAACAACCTGCTTTTGACCGTGGCGTGCGGGATCGTCCTCGTCGGAACGCTCTACCCGATGGCGCTCGAAGCACTGACCGGAGACAAGATTTCTGTCGGCGGGCCATTCTTCAATTCGACAGTGGTATGGATTTTTATGCCGCTCCTGCTTGCGGTTCCTTTCGGTCTGTTTCTCGCCTGGAAACGCGGCAATCTCGGTGAGGCGGCGAAACGGCTAAGTCTTGCCGCCATCGTCGCCGTAATCGCGGGCGGTGCGGCGATCGCTTTTGGCGCGGACGTCAAGGAGGGAATTGCGGTCACGCTCGGCGCCTGGGTTCTTGCAGGCTCCATCTTGGAGGTTTTGTGGCGGGCGCGTTTCCTCTCGGCGCCGCTGTCCGAAACGGTTCGCCGGATTTGGAGCATGCGCCGTGGGCAGTGGGGAGCGACGCTCGGCCATATCGGTCTCGCCGTCACTGTCATCGGCGTCGCCGGCGCCACGACATGGAATGTCGAGCGTCTCGCCGTCATGAAAATCGGCGACACCGTCGACCTCGGCGGCTATCAACTCACATTCAAGAAAATCTATGAGCAGTCCGGTCCGAACTATGCGGAGTTTGCGGGCGATTTCGACTTGAAGAGCGGCGGCGCGTTCATCGGCACAATCACTGCGTCGAAGCGAAAGTACGATGCGCCTCCCCAGGTCACGACGGCGGCCGGCATTTCGCCCCGGCTAGGGGGCGATGTGTATGTCGTTCTCGGAAACGAGGACAAGGGCGCATTCTCGGTCCGCGCCTATTACCACCCCTTCGTGCGGTGGATTTGGGGTGGAGCGCTGATCATGTTCCTTGGCGGCCTTGTTTCGCTGCTCGACCGAAGGCTTCGAATTGGCTTGCCTAAAAGGGCTGCGAAGGCGTCGCTCCCGACCGCGCCCGCGCCGGCGGAGTAGGACATGCGCGGATACATCCAGACATTTGTTGTTGGGTTGCTTCTGGCTCTTTGCGCCGGGTCGGCGCTGGCGGTCGACCCGCTGGAACAGTTGAGGGACCCAGCTCTCGAAGCCCGCGCCAGGGAGATTTCAGCCGGGCTTCGCTGCCTTGTCTGTCAGAACCAGTCCATCGACGATTCCGACGCGCCGCTCGCGAAGGACCTGCGGCTTCTCGTGAGACAGCAACTCAAAAAGGGCGAAAGCAACCAGCAGGTGATTGATTATATTGTCGCGCGCTATGGGGAGTTTGTCCTGCTGAAGCCGCGATTTCATCTCAACACGCTGCTTCTTTGGATCGCCCCCATCCTGCTTGTGGGCGGCGGCCTTCTTCTGGCTTCCCGCGTGGTTCGGCGGTCCCAACCGGAAAGCCCGGCGCGGCCCCTTTCGCTCGAAGAACAGGCGGAGGTGGATTCTCTTCTCTCTCCCGCAGCGGACAAGCCCTTCTCAAAATAGGCCGCGGCTCGGTATATCCCGTTTTTGCACGGGATTTTGATTTCTTGGACTGGACCAGAGTCCCCTATGGAGCACGGGGGGGCGCAAGCATTGCATCAGACGCCAACTGGCGAAGCGATCGGCCTGACATCCTGAAGTAAGCTGCGCCGAGCCTCGGCGTCATCCTTGAGGTATACGAGCGGTTAAAATTGGTTTCGTTTGGTAAAATGGCCCTAAGCAGCTATGTGTTTAATTTTTGAAGGCGTCATGACATACGGGGTTCGCGTCATCGGCATAGTCAACGCTTTTGTTTTCCTCGCCGTCTTGTGCGGCGGACAGGCAAGCGCCGGGACCGCCGACGACGGCGTCGGCCCGGCGACAAAACCTGAGAAGACCGCGGCGGCTACATCTATTTTTGGTGACTGGCGCATGGATCGACCCGGTCGCCGACACAGGATCACGCCCGCCGATTTGCCGCCGCCCTACGCCTCGAAATCCGCCGGCAATTCGCCTCACGAGGCGCCGCGGCCGAAAAGCGCGAAGCTCAGCGTGCCAGATGGGTTTACGGTCGGCCTCTTCGCCGAAGGCCTCGATCAGCCACGCGCGTTGCGCGCTGCGCCCAATGGCGACATCTTCGTGTCGGAGACGGCTTCAGGAAACGTGCGCGTCTTGAGGCCGAGCGCCGATGGCGGTTCCGCGGCAACGATCGCCACCTTCGCCCGCGACCTCTCGGCTCCGTTCGGCATTGCTTTCTATCCCGCGGGACCCGACCCGAAATGGGTCTATATTGCGGAAGAAAACCGCGTCATCCGTTTTTCTTATACGAATGGCGACCTCGCGCCTCGGTCGGCGCCTGAAACTATCGTGGCTAAGCTTGCTACGACGACGGGAGGGCACGTCACGCGGGACGTCGCTTTTTCGAAGGACGGCGCGCGCATGTTCGTTTCCGTTGGCTCCGAAACGAACGTTGCGGAAGGCATGAAAAAGAAGGATCCCGAAGAAATACAAAAGTGGGAAGCGGAGCATGGCCTTGGAGCGGCCTGGGGCTCTGAGGAAAGTCGCGCCAATGTGCTGGTCTTCACGCCAGAAGGAAAAGAGCGCCGCGCTTTCGCCACCGGCCTACGCAACTGCGTCGGCCTCGCCGTGCACCCGGAAACCGGCGACCTCTACTGCTCGACGAACGAGCGCGACGGTCTCGGCGACAACCTCGTGCCGGATTACGTCACGCGCGTCCGCGAAGGCGACTTCTTCGGCTGGCCCTGGCGGTACATGGGCGATCACGAAGACCCGCGCTGGAAGGGCGCAAGAAGCGATCTGGCGGGAAAGGTGGCCAACCCGGACGTGCCTATTCAGCCGCATTCGGCCCCGCTTGAAATGACGTTCTACACCGGAACCGCGTTTCCTCCGGATTATCGGGGCTCGGCCTTCGTCGCGCTGCACGGCTCCTGGAACCGCTCTTCGCGCACCGGCTACAAAGTCGTCCGCATCATCATGCGAGACGGCCAGCCGACCGGAGAATACGAAGATTTTCTCACAGGCTTCGTCGTCGACAGCACAAGCTTCTGGCGTTTCATGGGCGACAGCACAAGCGTCTGGGGTCGCCCCGTCGGAGTGGCGACAGCTCGCGACGGATCGCTGCTCGTCAGCGAAGATGCGAACGGCGCGATCTGGCGCGTCGCCGCAGCGCCAGATCGGTAAGGCAACCGGCAACCCCCCGTAAGCCGGGATTGCAAAAGTCGCAATTATGCAACAGGAAATTGCCGGATTGCCCTCCACGGTCGTTATGACCGCGGGAATTTCAGCGAATCAGGCTAGCCCTTCAATATGAGACTCGGGAAAGCGAGTTGATCGTTCGCGTGGCATCTGCGTTTCTGGGCAATTCAGGACAGACATTCGATGAAAAAAACACTCACAGCCGCCACAGTCGCGGCTCTCGTTGGCATAGCAGGCGCAGCGAACGCGGCCGACCTCTATCGTGGCGGCGGCATGAAAGATGCGGCTCCCGCTTACGTGCCTACTCCCACCTGGACCGGGTTCTACATTGGCGGGCATGTCGGCGGTTTCTGGGCCGATATCAATAACGGCGATAACGGGTACAATGACTACTGGGTCAATCACCACCCTCTCGCCGGGGCGGCCGCGTACTCTTGGAATAACAACAACGACGGCGTCTTCGGCGGCGGCACGCTTGGCTACAACTACCAGACCGGCGCTTTTGTGATGGGCGTCGAAGCCGATTTCGGCGCAGCTGGCTTGACCGGCAGCTGGAATGACGGCTATCTCGCCAACAGACCTGGCTATCTACACATGAACAACGACGCCAGCTTCTACGCTGACGTGACGGGCCGTCTCGGCTATGCGGCCGGACCCTCTCTGTTCTACGTTAAAGGCGGCTGGGCTTACCTTGACACCAATTTCTCTGCCAGCGGTATCGACAGCGCTGGCAATGCGTGGACGGCCAATTCCAAAGGGCTTGATGGTTGGACCGTCGGCGGCGGCGTCGAATATATGTGGAGCCCGAGCTGGAGCGTGAAGGCGGAATACCTGTATTTTGATTTCGGCCGGAATTGCTACAATTGGAATGATACCGCTCTGAACCACGTCTGGGACTTCAACCGCGACCTTACGGTCAATTCGTTCAAGGTCGGCCTCAACTATCACTTTGGCAACGTCTACACCCCACTGAAGTAGGGCGTGACCTAGCCTGACGAGCGAAGTGGTCCGCGAAAGCGGATCGCTTTGTTGTCTTCGGTGGTAGACTTTGGGTCTTCATCAATACCTTCAAGGTCGACTTAAACTACCACTTGGGCAACATCTACACGCCTTTGAAATAGTCGACCGCCCTGATTTGACCCGTTGAAGCGGCTCGCGAAAGGCGGGTCTCTTTTCTGTGTCAGGCGACCGGTATTGCAAACCGAACGCCCCGTTCGAGTCGCCTCGCATTCAGCTCATAGAAATTCCTAAAATGTATCGACAACGCCTGCCCCATCTCTGGGTGGGCTGCGATCCGGATCGGGTCGCGGCTCAAGCAGCTTAAGACTTTTGTCTACAACAAAAACCAGTTCATAACGAAACAATAAACGTTGCGGGCTGGCAACAAGCCCGGTTTCTTCGCACGCCTTCCGCGCAGGCGGTCCAAAGAATTGCGAATCACGCTAGGTGTAGGTAGCCAGATTTCTTCATGTAAGCCCGTGCTGGCGATGGATTAGCGTTGGCAATTCTGGGAATTGAAACATGAACAAGACACTCGCCGCCACGGCGATCGTTGCGCTGCTTGGCGCAGGCGGCGTGGCTGACGCTGCCGACCTTTATGGCGGCTCCAAAGATGGCGCCATCCCTGCGGCCGCCTATCCGAGCTGGACCGGATACTATATCGGCGTTCACATCGGCGGCGCATGGGCCGCGGCTGATTTCACCGACGTGAACGGCGCTACTCCCGTGGCGTTCAACGGCGACGCAACTGGCGTTTTTGGTGGCGGCCAGATCGGGTTTGCCTACCAGCTCGGCAACCTCGTCATCGGTCCTGAAGTCGACATCGGCGACATCGGTCTCAGCCGCTCGACAACAGAAACGGGCGGCGTCGGCGCGGTAAGCGCTGTCAGCTCCGGCTTCTACTTCGACATTACCGGCCGTCTCGGCTATGCTTTCGGTCCTGCCGCCCTCCTTTATGCCAAGGGCGGTTACGCTTATTATGGCGGCAGCCTGTCGGTGACTGATAGCAGCGGCTCCTACAGTCACAACGACCTCACCGGATATACGGTCGGCGCCGGTCTCGAATACAAAATCACGCCCGCTTGGAGCGTCAAGGCCGAGTACCAGTATTTCGACTTCAACACCTCCAGCCAGCTGGCGACGCCGATCGGCAACGTCTTCGACAACAACTTCGAGGTGCAAACCTTCAAGGTCGGCGCGAACTATCATTTCTGCAGCCCCTACCAGCCGCTCAAATAGGCTTGCCTCTTCTTTTTTCGCCAGGCGACGGTCCGCGAAAGCGGGCCGTTTTGCTGATTCTTTGAGGGAGGCGTCGGATTCAATTTGCAGCACTGCCTTGGCGGCATTACCTCTTAGAGGCTTTTAATCTTTAGGGGAGCCGGACGTGCCCAACCGCCATTCCATCCGTGTTATTCCATTTGCCGCGCTCATTGCAGCGATGCTTGCAGTGTCGGGATGCGGGGTCAACACGATCCCATCCTATGAGCAGCAGGCGAAGGCGAAGTGGTCCGAAATACAGAACCAGTATAAGCGCCGGGCCGATCTCATTCCGAACCTGGTTGAAGCTGTGCGAGGCTTCGCCGACCAGGAGAAGTCGGTGCTGACCGGCGTGACGGAGGCGCGCGCGAAGGCGACACAGGCGCAAATCAATCTGCCGCCCGATGTTCTGACCAATCCCGAGGCCATGAAGAAATACGCCGAGGCCCAAAGCCAACTCACCGGCGCGCTTCGTCAATTGCTGGCCGTGTCCGAACGGTATCCCGACATCAAATCCGGACAGAACTTCCTCGCCTTGCAAAGCCAGCTCGAAGGAACCGAAAACCGCATCGCAATCGCGCGGCGCGATTACATCGAGGCGGTGCGCCAGTATAATACGGAGCTGAACACCTTCCCCGGCCGGATCTGGAAGTCGGTTCTCTATTCCGGCGCGAAAGACATGGCGCCGTTCGAAGTTCCGGCGCAGGAAATGGAGACGCCAAAGGTCGATTTCGGTCCGCGCAAGACGTAAAGTGCGACGCGCAATGAATTTAGTCTCGCCCCTCATCCTGTCCTTCTCCCCACGGGAGAAGGAAAGCTGTTTCAAGCTCGGCCTTCTCCCTCTCCAGCCGTACCCGCTAGCGGGTACGGCTTCATTTGAGGGCAGGCGCGCTGCGTCGCGCCTGTTGGGAGAGGGCTGGGGTGAGGGGCGTCGGGATGACGCTGCGGCGATGCGTTGGCGAACCCGTCACAACCTGCTGTCGCCAGTACGCCTTCTCCGAGGGAACTCCTGGAGGCGCTCGCCGCTTCCGGGGCAGGGTCTCCCGCGAGGCATACTGGCCGCATTCGTCTTCTTCTTTTTTGCGGCGGCGCTGTTTTCGATCGCCTGTCAGGCCGAGCCTAACTTCCCGCCACTCTCGGGCCGCATCGTTGACAATGCGCAGCTTCTGACGCCTGCCGACAAGGCCGCAATCGAAAGCGATCTCAAGGCGCTGGAGGACAAATCCAGCGACCAGATCGTCGTTTACACGACCAAGTCTTTGCAGGGCTACCCAATCGAGGACTATGGCTATCAGCTCGGGCGCGCCTGGGGGATTGGCCAGAAGGGCACGAACAACGGCGTCATTCTGATCGTGGCGCCGAACGAGCGGAAGGTGCGCATCGAGGTTGGCCGCGGGCTTGAGCCGCAGATGACCGATCTGCTCTCCAAGCTCATCATCCAGAATACGATCCTCCCGCGCTTCAAGCGGGGCGAATTTTCGGCCGGCGTCAAGGCCGGCGTTCAGGACATCCGCGACGTGCTTCTTGGCGATGCGGAAGCGGTCAAGGAGCGGGCGGCGGCGCGGCCTGAGAAGCGCAACGCGTCGGATAATGAGGAACTCATCACGCTCGTTATCGTTGTCGCGATTTTTCTTTTCGTCCTCTGGGTCCAGTCCCAGCAAGCAGGAAGGCCGCTTTCCGGCGGACCATACACGCGCCGGGGCCAGTATGGTGGCGGCCCCATCTTCTTTCCCGGCGACTGGTCGGGAGGAGGACGCGGCGGCGGGGACGGCGGCGGCTGGTCCGGGGGCGGCGGAGACTTCGGCGGCGGCGGCGCATCGGGCGACTGGTAGGGAGCGGCTATCTTGATTTCGGATGCGGAAAAGCTGGACGTGGAGAACGCCATCACGAAGGCGGAGAATAAAACGTCTGCGGAGATTGTCGCAGTGATCGCGCGCGCTAGCGCGGGGTATTTCTATGTGCCCTATATGTGGGGCGCCCTTATAGCGCTTGCCACGCCCTGGCCCCTTATCCAGTGGACCTGGATGCCGGTGCAATCCATCTATATCATTCAGCTTGCGGTTTTCGCCGGGCTCACGCTGCTCCTTCATTGGCCCAGCTTGCGGTTTGCACTCGTGCCGCGAAGCGTGATGCGCAGCCGCGCCCACCAGCGCGCTATGCAGCAATTCGTGGCGCAGGACATCTACACCACGGCAGGCCACACGGGAGTTCTGCTTTTCGTGTCGGTCGCCGAGCGCTATGCGGAAATCGTCGTCGATTACGAGGTTCACCAGGTCGTTCCCGATGAAGAATGGAAAGGCATCATCGACCAACTCACAGCCGAGATCGGCCGGGGGCGTCCCGCCAACGGGCTGATCGAGGCGATCGGGCGCATTGGAAAGCACCTCGCGAAACACTTCCCGCCCTCTGCGGCGAAAGAGAACCTTTTGCCGAACCACCTCGTCATGATAGACGCAGAGTAAATCACCTTTAATCGGCTGTCTGGATTTACAAGGTGTGGGCGAGCGCGATCCCTGGGGATGCCGCCCCTTGACGCCGCCAAGATCAGATCGTTCCTTTCACCCTGAGATGGCTGGCGTGATCGGCCAAGCCCAAATCGAGGATTAACCCATGGATGCTGCTGTGCTCGGCTTCGGCGCGACCTTCTCCTCGCTCGCGACGCGCGAGGGCCTTATCTCACTCGACAAGCATTTTCTCGCTCAGGTCGCCGCGCTGGATCCGGCCTTGCATGAAAGCCTGCTCGCTGCGCGAGCGGCGCCCGATGCGCTGGACGCGAAGGCGGAGAGCCATCTCATCACCTCGCTAGGCCCGATCCTCGACGCCTTTGTCGCCGAGTTGTACGGTATCCAGGACGCGCTCGACGAGGTCGTCGCCCAAACGAAACACCTCGACCCCATCCATGCCTGCAAGCGGCTGTTTGTACAAAGGCAGGCCATTAAGAAGTACGCCGATCCGTCCTCGTTCAACGGCGCCGCGCTTCGAGCCGAACTTGAGCAGATGATGGGCGAGAAGCTGACCGAGGCTTCTTTCGCCGCCCATGTCGACGCCTGGGAGCGCAACGAACGCAAGGAATGGCTCGATACGGCCCTGCGTTACGCTGCATGGGCGACGCTGACCGAGGAGGGGCGCACGTTCCATGAAGGCGGAACCCTGTTCCGGTCGCCTCAGAAGATCGACTTCCAGAGGCTCGTCCCGCTCACGACCATCGAGCGCAACGGCGTGACCATGGCTTGCCTGCCGGAGCACGACTGGCGCGCGCGCGACGGCTTCGCGCTCACCGATCACGGCATGACCGGCCAGCAGGCGCTCGACCAGATCAATTACTGCATCTGGTGCCACAACCAGGGCAAGGACTCCTGCCGCAAGGGGCTCAAGGACAAGAAGACGGGCGCCTTTCAGAAGTCGCCGTTCGGCGTCACGCTTGCTGGTTGCCCGCTCGACGTAAAAATCAGCGAGATGCACACGCTTCGCGCGCAGGGCCACGTGCTCGGCGCCTTCGCCACGATCGCCGGAGACAATCCGATGCTTGCGGCGACCGGCCACCGCATCTGCAACGACTGCATGAAGGCGTGCATCTACCAGAAGCAGGAAGCGGTGGACATCCCGCAGGCTGAAACGATGATCCTGAAGGATGTGTTGGGCCTGCCCTGGGGCTTCGAGATTTATTCGCTGCTGACGCGGTGGAACCCGCTCGACATTCGCCGCCCGCTGCCCTTGCCCGACTCCGGGCGCAAGGTTTTGATCGTGGGGCTTGGTCCTGCTGGCTTCACGCTCGCGCATCACCTTATGAACGACGGCCATACGGTCGTGGCCATCGACGGCCTGAAGCTTGAGCCGCTGGACATAGATCCCCTGCGAGCCGGTGCGCGATGTCGAAACCTTGTATGAGAACCTCGACGACCGCGTGATGGCGGGCTTCGGCGGCGTGGCCGAATACGGCATCACGGTCCGCTGGAACAAGAATTATCTCAAGCTGATCCGCATCCTCCTGGAGCGCCGCGCGCAATTCGCAGCGTTCGGCGGCGTGCGCTTCGGCGGCGGCGCGACGCGTTCGATGGACGACGCCTGGGCGATGGGTTTCGATCACATCGCGCTTTGCATGGGCGCCGGCCGTCCGACCGTGATCGACATGCCGAACAACCTTGCGCGCGGCGTTCGTGAGGCAAGCGACTTCCTAATGGGCCTACAACTCACCGGCGCCGCGAAAATGGCGTCTATCGCAAACCTGCAGATCCGCCTGCCTGTCGTCGTGATCGGCGGCGGCCTCACCGCGATCGACACCGGGACCGAAACTCTCTCTTATTATGTCCGGCAGGTCGAGAAGTTCGCCGCCCGCTATCACGTGCTTGTCGCCGAGCGCGGAGTGGAGGCTGTCCGGGCGGCGTGGACCGAGGAAGAGACCGGAGTCGCCGAGACGTTTCTGGAGCACGCCAAAGCCTTGCGCGCCGAGCGCGAAAAGGCCGCGCTCGAAGGTCACGCGCCGCGCTTCGCCGAGCTTCTCGACTCGTGGGGCGGCTCGACGATCGCCTATCGCCGCAAGCTGATGGAAAGTCCGTCCTACACGCTGAACCATGAAGAAGTGAACAAGGCGATGGAGGAAGGCGTTCGCTTCGCGGAGGAGTTGACGCCCGTCGCCGTTGAGGTCGATCGCTTCGGCCACGCTGCGGGCTTGCGCTGCAAAAAGCCCAACGGCACGGAAGTGGTGCTTCCGGCGCGCGCCATTCTGGTGGCTGCAGGCACGCATCCGAACACCGTGCTCGCGCGCGAAGACAAGCGCTTCAAGCTCGACGGCAAATACTTCCAGGCCGTGGACGAGGCTGGCGATCCGGTGACGCCGGAACGCTCTTCGGCGAAGCCGAATGTCGATCGCGTGTTGATGCACAAGGCCGAGGATGGCCGCTTCATCAGCTTTTTTGGCGACCTGCATCCGAGCTTTTTCGGCAATGTCGTGAAGGCCATGGGCAGCGCGAAGCGCGGTTACCCGATCGTCAGCCGCATCCTGGCGCAAAGGGAGGCGGCGTCTCCCGCGACGGGAGCGGAGATGATCGCGCATTGCCGCGATCAGTTGCAGGCGCGCGTTCACGCCGTGAACCGGCTCACGCCGACCATCGTGGAGGTGGTGCTGAAGGCGCCGGCCCAGTCGCGCGCCTTCCAGCCCGGCCAGTTCTACCGCTTGCAAAACTACGAGATGTCCTCCCAGCGCCTCGAAGAGCCGGGATTGCCGCCGACCCTTCTGACCATGGAGGGCCTGGCGATGACCGGCGCGTGGACGGACAAGGAGCGCGGGCTCATTTCCATTATCGCCCTTGAGATGGGCGGCAGCTCGAGTCTTTGCGCCACCTTGCGGCCCGGCCAGAATGTGGTCCTGATGGGGCCGACCGGCACGCGAACGGAGATTCACGCCAACAGTACGGTGGCGCTGGTGGGCGGCGGCCTCGGGAACGCCGTGCTGTTCTCCATCGGCGCGGCGATGCGGGCGGCGGGCAGCCGCGTGATCTATTTCGCCGGCTACAAGGCGATGCAGGACCGCTACAAGGTCGAGGAGATCGAGCGGGCGGCCGACGTGATCATCTGGTGCTGCGACGAGGCGCCTGGCTTCAAGCCCGCGCGCCCGCAGGACAAGACTTTCGTGGGCAACATCGTCCAGGCGATGGCGGAGTATGGTTCCGGCCGCCTCGGCGAGCAGGCTGTGCCGTTGAGCGAGGCCGAGCATGTAATCGTCATCGGCTCGGATCGCATGATGCAGGCTGTCGGCATGGCGCGCCACGCTCTTCTCAAGCCCTTCCTGAAGCCGGGTCACACAGCCATCGGCAGCATCAACTCCCCGATGCAATGCATGATGAAGGAAGTGTGCGCCCAGTGTCTGCAAGCGCATATCGATCCGGAAACGGGCGCGCGCACGGTGATCTTCTCCTGCTTCAATCAGGACCAGCCGCTCGACCGCGTCGATTTCCCGGCTCTAAACGAGCGGCTCCGGCAGAACAGCCTGCCCGAAAAGCTGACGCGGCTTTGGATCGACCGCGCGCTTAAAAAGCTTGGCGAACGGCCGGCCATCGCGGCGGAGTAGCGGCGCAGTTCGTCATCTCGGCCAAGCGGAACGCGAGCCGGGATCGTATCAATCCGTTACGATCCCGGAAAGGGCCCGTGTCCTTCCGGGATGGCTCCAAGCGCTGTTCGTGGACATGTCTGAAACACTTTGCTCGGCGGGCGAAGAGTAGGCGCGAGCAGCGTGGCTCCCCCGCCCCTCCGAGAGCGTGCCCCAACGGTGCGCCGCGAAACTGAAGCGGGGCCGAAAAGTATTCAAGCTTTCCGGTGGAGCACAATGATCACCCTGTTTTTCTCCTCTAGGAGGGCGCAGGATTCTGCGCTAAGCATGACGGGCGCACAAGCAATGGACGCAAAGATGTAGCCGGGGGACGGGCCTCCGGTTGAAGCTGTTGGAATAATAAAAATGTTCGAGATCTATCGTGAAGAAGTCGAGTGGGGCGGGCGGACGCTGAAGCTTGAGACAGGCCGTTTCGCGCGCCAAGCGGATGCTGCGGTGTTCGCGCAATATGGCGAGACGACCGTGCTTGCGACCGTTGTCGGCGAACGCGAGGGCGATCCATCCAAGGACTTCTTCCCCCTGACCGTAAATTATCAGGAGAAGGCTTACGCCGCCGGCAAAATTCCAGGCGGATATTTCAAGCGTGAAGGCCGCCCGACGGAGCGCGAGACGCTCATTTCAAGGCTTATCGATCGCCCGATCCGGCCGCTTTTCGCGCCGGGCTTCAAGAACGAAACGCAGATTATCGTCACGGTCCTGTCCCACGACATGGAGAACGACCCCGATATCGTGGCGATGGTGGCCGCTTCGGCCGCGTTGACGCTCTCGGGCTTGCCGTTCCTCGGGCCGATCGGCGCTGCGAGGGTGGGCTTCGCCCATGGCCAATACACGCTGAACCCCACATCGGATCAGATTAAAGAGACCGAACTCGATCTCGTGGTTGCGGGCACGGGCGACGCCGTTCTCATGGTCGAATCGGAGGCGAAGGAGCTTTCCGAGGAGGTGATGCTTGGCGCCGTGACCTTCGGTCAGACGGCCTACCGTCCCGTCATCGACGCCATCATCAGCCTTGCTGAGCAGGCCGCGAAAGAGCCGTGGGTTCTGCCGGACACGAAGAACGAGTACGAGACCAAGGTCAAGAAGCTTGTCGAAAAGGACCTCAAGAAGGCCTTCCAGATCGCCGGCAAGCAAGAGCGGCACGCGAAGGTCAGCGAGGCGAAAGCCAAGGTTCTGACAGAGCTTATGCCGGCGGAGCCTACGCCGAACGATAAGGTCAAGCTGGCGGACGCATTCAAGGAAATCGAAAAGAACGTCGTCCGGACGAGCATCCTCAAGACGGGCAAGCGCATCGACGGGCGCGATTTGACGACGGTGCGGCCGATCGATTGCCAAGTGCATGTGATACCGCGGACGCACGGCTCGGCGCTGTTTACGCGCGGCGAGACGCAGGCGCTTGTGGTGGCGACGCTTGGGACGGGCGAGGACGAGCAATGGATCAACTCGCTGGAAGGCACCTACAAGGAAACCTTCCTCCTGCACTATAACTTCCCGCCCTTCTCGGTGGGCGAGGTCGGCCGTATGGGTTCGCCCGGCCGCCGCGAGATCGGGCATGGCAAGCTCGCATGGCGCGCAGTCCATCCCATGATCCCGAACTCCGAAACCTTCCCCTACACCATCCGGGTCGTTTCTGAGATCACGGAGTCGAACGGTTCGTCGTCGATGGCGAGCGTCTGCGGCGCTTCGCTGGCGATGATGGACGCGGGCATCCCGCTGAAAGCGCCCGTCGCCGGCATCGCCATGGGCCTCATCAAAGAAGCCGACGGCGTCGCGGTCCTGTCCGACATCCTCGGCGACGAGGACCATCTCGGCGACATGGACTTCAAGGTGGCCGGCACGTCGCGGGGCGTAACCGCGCTGCAGATGGACATCAAGATCACCGGCATCACGACGGAGATCATGAAGACGGCGCTGGAGCAGGCGCGCGAAGGCCGCCTGCACATCCTTGGCGAAATGGCGAAAGCGCTCGGCCACGCCCGCACCGATCTTGGCGAGCATGCCCCGCGCATCGAGACCATCACCATCCCGACCGACAAGATCCGCGAAGTGATCGGGTCCGGCGGCTCGGTGATCCGCTCCATCGTCGAGGAATCCGGCGCGAAGATCGACATCTCCGACGACGGCACGGTGAAGATCGCCGCCGCGAACCTGAACTCGATCAAGGACGCCATCAACCGCATCAAGTCCATCGCGTCCGAACCGGAAGTCGGCCAGATCTACAAGGGCAAGGTCGTGAAGATCGTCGAGTTCGGCGCCTTCGTGAACTTCTTCGGCTCGCGCGACGGCCTCGTCCACATTTCGCAAATGTCGGACCGCAGACTGAAGCACGCTTCCGAGGTGGTGAAGGAAGGCACGGAAGTCTTTGTGAAATGCATGGGCTTCGATGATCGCGGCAAGGTCCGGCTCGCGATGAAGGGCATCGACCAGAAGACGGGCAAGGAAGCGGCGCCGACTGCGTCCACCGAGCAACCCGCTGCGGAGCCAGCCGCGAGCTGACCAGAATTCGAGCAAATATTATAGCAAAGGCCGGGGTTAGACCCGGCCTTTTCGTATCAACTTAAAAAAGGGTGTATAGCGGGCTCAGGACATGGTTGCCCATCCCTGTCCGGTTCCTTGGTCCGCCTGCGCCGAACTCGTTTCTCTTTAGTTTCGCACCGGCCCAGCGGCCGACCCCATGTCTGAAAATGCCCGCCCTTACGTTGTCCCGGACAAGCGAAGCGCGAGCCGGGACTGTGCAAACTCAGGTCGGCATGTTGTGCCATTCCGTGTCTGCAGCGCAACGCTTCGCGCTGCGCCGTGCGCGGGATCGCGCCCACCAGCGATGCGCCCTTCTTTGTGTTTCCGCCAATCATTGCAATCCTGCGCATCGACGCCTCAAGCGCGGGCTTCGCCTATTTCAGCGGCGGCAGTCATAAAGCTCCCAGCCGCAGCCGAGCGCCTTGTACAACACGAAGTATTGGAATGACGATGGCTGCTGGCGATGGCGCTCTGATCCTCGAATTCCCGCCGCTCGGCGTCGAGCACGTTAGGAAATCCGTCGAGCCGCGTTCATAGTGTTCGGTTGCAAGCGCCACGGCTCGCTTCGATTGTTCGAGCGCCACCGACAGTTCGCGAAGCCGCCGCTCCGCTCTGAACTGCTGCCGCATTTGGCGCTTCATCCAGTGGGCGAGAATGATTCTTCTGTTTCAACGTTGTTTAAGCGGGAACTTTGTAATGCCGACAGCGGTCAGGCAGTGCCGTCTTATGGCGGGGTTGCGGCATAAAGGTAATATTCTGTCGCTAAAAAGACACAGAGAGCGCTTGAGCGGCGGTTAAGGGCGAGCTGGTGCTTTGTCGGCAAGTCTTGGTTCAGGTACAACAAGGTCGGGCGAAGTAAGTTGGCGTTCATCATGTCCGAAGCTACGCCCATGATAGAGCATCTCGAGCCGTGCCTTGTTGGCAATTTGAGTGGGGGGCGAGGGGATGACTGTCAGCGGAATGCAAACCATGCGGTAGGGGCCTGCCGTCAGGCGGGCTCATTAAATGGAGTTCCAATGTACAGCGTTCTCAAAAACGGGGATTTACACGGTGAAACGATCTCTTATCAGCGCCATCGCACTGGGCGCCCTGGTGGTCTCTGCGCAAGCGGCTGACCTCACTATGCAAAGCGTCAAGGATTCTGCGCCAGCGCTCCCTGACGGTCCTATTACCTGGATGGGCGTCACCTTCTATGGCACGGTCGATGTGGGCTACGCCTACACCTCGCATGGCGTGCCCGCCAGCGGCGCATTCTATCCCGGCGCAGACTACACCATCTACGGTTCCCGGTTCGCCAACGGGGGCGTTTCGACCTTGACCAACAACGCTTTGGAGCAATCCAAAGTCGGCTTAAAGATCGAAGAGAATATCGGCTATGGCTTCCAAGCCGTCGGTAAACTCGAAACAGGCTTCAATCCGATCTCCGGCGAACTTTCCGACGCTTGCGCGAGCTTGCTTCGCAACAATGGCAAGCTTTACAGCCAGATGGATAACAACGGCGACGGCAGCCGTTGCGGCCAAGCCTTCAATAGCGTGGCCTACGGCGGCTTGAGCAGCCCGATCTTCGGCACGTTGACCGCTGGCCGCCAGAACTCGCTCGTCACCGATGGATTAGGCACCTACGATCCTATGGCGGGCTCGTACGCCTTCTCGCTCGTCGGCTATTCCGGAACGCCCGGCGGCGGCATCGGCAGCACGGAAACAGCGCGCTGGGACAACTCGGTGAAATACATCCTGGCGTATGGTCCTGTCCACGCCGCTGGCATGTACACAAACGGCGGACAGGACACGCCGATGATGGGTGACGGCTACGGGGCTAACGTGGGCGCAACCTATATGGGCTTCTCCATCGACGGCTTCTACACCAAGGAGAACGGCGCCGTTAACCTAAGTAGCGTCCCATACGCATTCGGCGCCGCCAATCCGCTCACCGCTACTGGCGCGGGCTTCTCCAACTGCGTTGCTGGCTTGAATTGCCCGAACGCCTTGCTCGGCAAAATCACGAACAATGAAGCCTGGGACGTGATGGCCAAGTACACCTTCGACGTGCCAAGCCTGTTCGGCGAAGCCGTCAGCATGAAGGATGCTCCTTGCGGCGGAGCGAAGGATGCGCCTTGCGCCCCTCCCTCGGCCAAGCTGACGATTTTCGGCGGTTATCAGTACGCGACCCTGTCGAATCCGGAGCACTACCAAGCTTATTACAACGGGTTCAATACAATCGGTGGCTATCAGTTTCTTACGACTGCCACCAACGGCACCGAACTTTACAGCAGCAACAGAGTACTTGAGACCGCATGGGCGGGCCTGAAATATGAAACTGGCCCGTGGAGCTTTACCGGCGCCTACTACTATTGGTCACAGAACCAGTATTTGGCGTGGTCCGCGGAAGGTGGGACTGCATGCACGACAGCGACTCATTCCAATATTGGAAAAGCGAAAGCAGGTACTTTCATCGGTAACACGATCGGCAGCAACTGCTCCGGCGATTTCAATCAGGGATCCTTCCTGATCGACTATACCTTCAACAGGCATTTCGACATCTATGCAGGCGTGAGCTTCACCGAAATTAACGGCGGACTTTCGTCCGGCTTCCTGCAGAACAACGATACGACGTTCGCAAGCGGCGTCCGCGTGAAGTGGTAAGTCGCTCCGGGTTGAAACCCACGGACTAGATTAGAGCGGCGTCTTCGGGCGCCGCTCTTTTTTTCAACTGGGAATGCGAACGTCTTTTTGCGGCTTAAAATATGCGTTCGGAAGGTCGCAGTTGGCATTCAAAGGAAATGGCGATCAAGGTGCTCGTCAATGCGCCGGTGTAACGATCGATCTTCCATGACTCGCGACCCTGGCCGTAAACGATTGTCTCGTCCGTCACCTTCACGAAATTCTTGTGACCCTGCGCGCTGGTGGAGCCGTCGGTGAATTCGAGGGTCTGACCATCTCCTTCATGAACAACTTTCACGTATTTTTTCGCGGGATCGACCGTGATCGACATAATTCGTAATGGCTCATATACGCCCAAGTCGGTGCGCACGGCCCGACAATGAAGTTTTGTGGAAGAGGACCCCGCCGCGGAAGTTCCGCTTTTGATATTAGTCGCGCTCTTGCCGCCCTGCGGGTTCGCGATGCCGCCCGCCGCAGGCGCGTTGGCGGTGGAGTGCTCGTTTTGAGGGGCCGGGCCAATCCGGCCGTCCGGCGAGCTCACGGCATTTTGAGTGCGCTGATCGCTTGCCGCGCTTCCGCTGCGGACGTCCTGAGCAATGCCGTTGCGGAAAGCTATAAAAATCAACGCAGCGGTTACGAGAGAAGTCGCAAGTCTATTCCTCATTGGCGCACCTCTACCTGCGGACTAAGCGGTTTAAACACTTCGAGCAGCAAATGGCGCCCTGTCTTGGCGCCGGTTGGGGGCGACTAATTCTGTTCGCAGGAAAGCCGCCTCAATATCTGAAGTGCTGGATTAGAAGAGATTTTCTGCGAGGAGCATGTCTGCGCCTGCGGTCGTATGGGCCAATTTTTCCGTCGGAGGCGGCTTGGCGGGGTCTGCGTGGGCGCAACGGGCGAAGGCCGCTCGGGCAGCGGCGCGTTCCTTGTCGTGATCGGCGCCTGGGCTTGGCGCATATGCCAGACCACGTCATAGGCGATCATGCGCAGGAACATATGGCTCGCACGCGCCCAACCAAACAGCGCCCCTGTCGTCGAGGCGGGCGCTTCACCACACCGCGGAACTGCCCCCTAACATTAAACCATAACTGTGGTGCGGTTGCATCGGCGAGTAAAGTCGAATCAGCTATATATCCACACATATGAGAGTTGGGGGACTTGCATATTTGCTTCATCACCATCTTCAGGGGGAACTATCGTGCGGAAAATTCTAGCCTGCGCGGCTGTGTTAGCTGGCTTCACAGCCGCGGCCCACGCAGCAGATCTAAGTGCAGATAGCGTAAAAGATGCTTTGCCGGCTATTCCTGATGGTCCAATAACCTGGCACGGCGTGACGCTCTACGGAACAGTCGACGTCGGCGGTTTCTATGCGGAGAACGGCGCGCCAGTCAGCGGCGCTTGGTATAATGGCGGCAACTACACCATCTACGGCGCCAGATACGCCAATGGCGAATTCACCGGCATCACAAACAACGCCCTGGAGCAATCCAAGGTGGGGTTGAAGATCGAGGAGAACATCGGCTACGGCTTCCAGGCCATCGGCAAGCTCGAGACGGGATTCAATCCGATCTCGGGTGAACTGGCTGACGCCTGCGCTTCCCTCCTGCGCAACAACGGTAAGACTTACTCTCAGTTCGACGCGAACGGCGACGGCAGCCGTTGCGGCCAGGCTTTCAACGGCGCTGCCTACGGCGGCTTGAGCAACCCCCTCTACGGCACGCTGACTATTGGCCGTCAGAACTCGCTGGTGAACGACGGCATGGGGACCTACGATCCGATGGCGCTCTCCTACGCCTTCTCGCTGATCGGCGCTTCGGGCACCCCAGGCGCCGGCATCGGCAGCACGGAGACCGCGCGTTGGGACAATTCGATCAAGTACATCCTCTCCTATGGTCCTGTCCACGCTGCTGGCATGTACACCAATGGCGGCCAGGACACGCCGATGATGGGCGATGGCTATGGCGCCAATCTTGGCGTCACCTATGCGGGCCTCTCCATCGACGGCTTCTATACCAAGGAGAATGGCGCTGTTAGCCTGACCAGCATCCCGAATCCACTCTACCTTGCCGGCGCTACCGGCAACGGCAACGGCGTCACCAGCTGTGTTGCCGGCGTGAATTGCCCGAATGCGCTCAAAGGCACCATTACGAACAACGACGCTTGGGACGTGATGGGCAAATATTCCTTCGATGCGCCGAGCCTGTTTGGAGGAGCGCCAGTCAGCATGAAGGATGCTCCCTGTGGCGGGGCGAAGGACGCGCCTTGCGCGCCGACCCCGGCGAAGGTGACGATCTTCGGCGGATACCAGTACGTGACCATGTCGAATCCGGATCACGAGCAGTCCTATTATAGCGGATTTACGACGCAGAACGGCTATCAGTTCCTCACCGCAGGCAAGTTGGCTTATGGCTCTGACAAGGTGCTGGAAACTGCGTGGACGGGCTTGCGATATGAGACCGGCCCCTGGGCTTTCACCGGCGCATATTACTACTGGGGGCAGAACGCCTATCTCAACGCCAAGTCTGAGAACTGCAGCACAGCCTCTTCAGGCAAGATCAACAACGGCTTTGGCAAGCAGATCGCCTCTAACTGTTCCGGTGAACTGAACCAGGGATCCTTCCTGATCGACTACACCTTCAACAAGCACTTCGACATCTATGCAGGCGTCACAGTCAGCGAAATTGCCGGCGGACTTTCCTCGGGCTTCCTGCAGACCAACGATGTGTCCGTTGCGTCTGGCTTCCGCGTGAAGTTCTGAAAACCTAGAGAGCCGGCTCGCGGCTGGAGCTGGCTCTCATGAGTACCGGTTCATCCCCAAACTGGCGGTGCTTCACCCACCGCCAGTTCTTTTTTTGCCCGGGGCCTGCGGACAAACGGCGATCCGTGCCACGCCCAATGTCGAGCGGGCAGTCCGATCGGCGCTGCTTATCCTTTTGCTACACCCTCCGGACAGGGCGAGGCGGGGCCTCCTTCCGTGCTTGGCGGCACGCTCGGCGCCGGCGCGCTGCGCTTCATGAGCCGCGCGGATGACCGAGCCGCGAAGAGGGTTCGCCCGCCGGTTGGCGCGTCCCCCGCCTCACCGTTCGAGGTTGACAAAGGGTTGAAATTGGTTTCGTTTGGTAAAATGGCCCATAACTATTTATACAAATAATTTTTTGCATTGAATTGAGCATCAGAACACAGGCGCAGCGACTGCTAAATGCGCAGCCGCAGCGTGCGCCGGATGTTGTTCTGCGTCGCACGCGATGGCTTCGTATCGTTCATGGTAACAGCATGGCCTGGGCTTTCTCCTGACAAATAATTGGAGGGCCCCCGGTTGAAACGCACGCTGGGTCTCCCTTGGATCGTGACCCGACGTGCCGGTTTTCCCGCGATCCCATTTGCGCCAAGACGGCTTCGAGATCCGAATGCGGTCTTCTTCAAGGCCAAACCAATCCCGCCTTTTGACCATCTTAGATAGTCGCCCTGCACCGCGCTAATGGCTTACAATGCTGTCGTCTGAGCTTGGGAACCGATATGCGCCGACGCGAATTTATCACGATGGTCGAGGCCGCGTGGCCACTTGCTACGCACGCGCAGCCGCCGGCGAGAAGCCGCAAAGCCGCACATCTCATCCTACGATCGACCTTGAATACGATCCGGGTAGCGAGCGGCGTGGGTGGCGGCGGCGTCTCGAAACCGTCATGAGAGGTGCTGTCATGAAGATCGTGGTTATCGGTGGGACCGGCTTAATCGGGTCGAAGGTTGTGGAGAAGCTAAAGCAAAGGGGGCATGAGGTAATTGCCGCGGCGCCAAACACGGGCGTCAATACCATTACAGGAGAGGGGGTGAAAGCGGTCATGGCCGGCGCGCAGGTGGTGATCGACCTCGCCAATTCGCCCTCATTTGAAGACAAGGCAGTGTTGGAATTCTTCGAAACCTCCGGCCGCAACCTTCTCGCTGCAGCGGCCGCAGCAGGCGTCGGGCACCATATTGCGCTATCCATCGTCGCAATAGACCGCACCGACAATGGCTATTTCCGCGGCAAGGCCGCCCAAGAAAAACTGATCGAGGCCTCCGGCATCCCCTACACCATCGTCCGCGCGACCCAGTTCATGGAATTTCTCGGCGGCATCGCCGATTCAAGCACTGATGGAAACACAGTCAGGCTTCCGCCCGTCCTGTTTCAGCCGATCGCGGCGGATGACGTCGCCGCCAACGTCGCCGACGCAGCGCTCGCAACCCCGCGAAAAGGCATTGTCGAGATCGCCGGCCCGGAAAGAGCGCCGTTCAACGAAATCGTCGCCCGCTATCTGAAAGCGGTCGGCGACCGGCGTGAGGTCGCGATCGACCTGAAGGCCCGATACTGGGGCGGCCAGGTCGAGGAGCGCTCACTCGTGCCGTTGGGCGAAGCGCGCCTTGGCCGCATCGATCTCGACGAATGGCTCCACGCTTACAAGAAGGGGCCTGATCCCGTATCCATCAACCGAAGGAGCGCTTCGTGAAGTCTATCCTCTGTTCGCTACTCGGCGCCGCCCTGCTCTTCGGCAGCGCGCTCGCGCAGACGCCGCCGCAGCCAATTGTGGCCCCCGTCATGCAGAAGGATCTCCCTGACGTGCCAGGAAAGGAGATGGTGATGCTCACCGTCGAGTATCCGCCCGGAGCTGTAGAGCACATTCATCGGCATGATGCGAACGCCTTCGTCTACGTGCTGGAAGGGACGATTGTCGAGCAAGTCAGGGGCGGCAAGGAGGTGACCCTGACGCCAGGACAGACTTTCTACGAAGGCCCTAACGATGTGCACGCGGTCGGGCGCAACGCGAGCACGACGAAGCCGGCAAGGTTCGTGGTGGTCATGTTGAAGAAGAAAGGCGTCGACCCGGTGTTGCCCGCCGAATAATTCGTGCGGTTCTCGGGCCGGACCCTTCGGCCATGGCCAAGAGCGCGGTCGCGGAGCGTGCGGCAAAGCTCTTCGCGGCGTTTGTGGTCGACATGAGACGGGGCCGAACCTCCCATCGGGGAACTGGGCTTTAATACAATTCGTGCCGAGATGTGGTGAGGGAATGACGCTAAAACGCTCGCCCTCACTGTGGCCTGTTTACTGCTCCACCGCGCTGACGGGGTGGTCGAAGAGCTGATTTATTGCGCCGCACGTGTCTGTTGTCGTCCCGAGCACCAAACTCGCCGCGATTTACGGCGTCTGCCGCGAAGAGATCCGAAAGCGGTCGTGCCGATCTAACGAAGTTTTTAAAGCCACTTCGTCCGGTCTCGGCCTGGAGGGCGCGTTCTGCGCCTCCAAATCGAGTTGATGCTTTGTAACGCCTTCTCGCAACTTTATCGCAGAAGTAGTGGTAATATAGCAATTTTAACAAAGGGCACCTATGGCGGTCGCAAAATCAGAGCGTCATAGAGATGCTTTGATAATTACTTATGGCCGCTTTACGAAACAAACCCAATTTTCACCCGATGTTAAGCAAACCATCAGGTGAGGCGAAGCTGCTTCCGGAGCCAGGCTGACATGCGCCCGCCGCAAACTGGCGCTTACTTCCCCACCGAGGAAGAGACGCCTCAACCGGGACGTTGAAAGCCGGGTTCCGGCCTGTCGCCCGCGTTCAAGCGGCATCCTATGGCGCCGCGGCGATGCGTTGGCGAGCCCGGCAGAGTTTGCATAGCACGCGCCGCGGGAGGTCCGGCCTCCGTATGCCGCGGGCGTCGACAGGACTTTCAAGAAAGGTTACCTTTTTCATTCGACAGCGCTAAAAAAGGCTGGCGATGGGGAGATGGCATGCGTAGTCGCCGCCAAGGGTTCGTAATGGCGCTCTTCGTCTGGCTGGCGCTTTGGCCGCTGGCGGCCAGGGCGGTCGCCGGCGACGGGCCGGGCGCGCCGGCGGTTCTGACGGAGGACAGGCGCACAGCATGGCGCCCCGGCATGATGGCTGTCGGCGGAGTTCCCGCGCGGAGCACGGTCTGCGCCAGGATCGAAGCGTCGAAGTTCGGCGACGGGGCGGTGGAATCCTCTGCATGGATACAGGGGGCGATCAACTCCTGTCCGCTGGGTCAAGTGGTGCAACTGTCCGCCGGCACATTCCTGGCGAACAACTACGTGATCATCCACAGGGGGATCACGCTGCGCGGCGCCGGAGCGGGAGTGACGATCCTGAAGAAGACAAACGGGGCGAGGATGAACACCTACATCGCCCTCGACTTGCAGCCGAATATCATCATTGGATCGAACCGGTGGATCAAGCCCAACAGCGCCTCGTCGCAAAACCTCGCCAGTGACGGGGCCAAAGGGTCTTATTCCGTGACGGTGGCGAACGGCAGGCGATTCAGGGCGGGGCAGACCGTGTTGCTGGACGAACTGTCCGGCGCCTCCTGGCAGCCCGACCGGCTCGGCCGCGGGCAAATCTGGGCGTCCCCGGACTATCGGGTGGTGTGGTCGCTCCACAATCCCCTCCAGCCATGGGATGACCCACTCGCGGCGTCGACGCCGACGGAAGGCCCTGCTGCGGAATGGTTCTCCCGGCAAGACCGAGTGACGGCGGAAATAAAGGAAGTGGCCTCGGTGAGCGCGAACACGATTGCCTTCACCACCCCGTTGCACATCGACTACCGCGTCTCGCACGCGGCCCAAGTCACCGCCTATTACGAGGCGCCCGTGAAAAACGCCGGCGTCGAGAATCTAACGGTGATCGGCGGATCGGACAGCGCCATCCGCTTCGAGAACGCCGCCTATTCCTGGGCGAAAGCGGTGGAGGTCACGCTCTGGGTGGGAGACGGGGTCTCGGTGAACAACTCCTTCCGGGTCGAAGTGCGCGAACTCGTATGTCCATGACGCGGCCTGGGCGAACCCAGGGGGAGCCGGCTACGCGATCAGCCTCGCCGCCGGATCGGCGGAAGCGCTCTTCGAGAACAACATCGTCACGATGGCGAACAAGGTGATGGTGGCGCGCAGCGCCGGAGCAGGCTCCGTATTCGGCTACAACTACGTGGACAAGGGATATATCAATACCGTTGACGGCTGGCTCGAGGTCGGACTCAACGCCTCGCATATGGCAGGCTCCCATCATGTGCTTTTTGAGGGCAATCATGGCTTCAACTGGGACTCCGACCACACGCACGGCAACGCCATTTATCACACCGTCTTCCGCAACCACCTGGGCGGCGTCCGTAGCGCCTTCACGAACCCGTTCAACGGAAACAGGGTGGACGACGCGACGCAGACCGGCAACAAACCGAAGCGGTGCGCCGGGGCCAGCGCCTACTCCTATTGGATGAGTTTCCTTGGCAATGTGATGGGCGCGCCGGGGCGCATGACCGGCTGGACCTACGATGTCACTGGCCCGAATGGCATGGAATCCCCTGCCATCTGGCTGCTCGGCTGGGACAACGTCAGCCCTCAGCCCTACGACGCGGAGGTCGCCGCCACGACGATCCGGCACGGTAATTTTGACTACCTCACCAACACGGTCCAGTGGGATCCGAACGCCGCCGATCACACGCTGCCGGCCTCGCTCTATCTCTCCAAAAAGCCTGACTTCTTCAACGCAGGCAGGGGATATGTCTGGCCGTGGGTCGAACCGGAAGGCGCAACGAAGCTCTACACGTTGCCCGCTAAGGCGCGCTATGATGCCGGCGCCCCGTTCGCGCAGCCTTGAATGGAGGCCCGAACTCTCCAACATATTTGAGTTGTGCTGGCGCCGCGCGAGGCGCTGTCTTTACCTTGATTAATCGGGTTCGGGTTTCGCCCAAACGAGTGCCGTCGCAGGGCCTCCTCGACGGGCGCCGAGCCTTGAAGAGCTGAGCACGCCGATGCAACGCGTGGGGTTGTTCATATCCAACGAGATCAATCCGCGCTTCCAACAAAAAAATCAGCTTATTGGCGCCACTTTTGCTCAATTTGCATAAAATCCAGCACAACTGAGACTTTACAAAAAGAGAGGCCGCTGCCCTTTTTTGAGAGTTTACGGATTGGTTTTTTAATGACAGAGGCTGCAAAATGCATACAATTACAAAAAAAAGGCATTCATGTCTACTGAGTAGACCAAGCGCGAAGAGTTTTCGCTGGCATAGGACAGGTTTTGATGTGTAACGTGTACTTTGGGCCAATTCATCGAGAACGGTGTTAGTCGTAAGAGTGACAAGCGCCTTCATTTGAAACTCAGCGCGAGATGGCGGTCAGAGACCCCAACAACGATACGATGCCGGCTTACGCCGCAGTCGTTCTGGGCTGGCGTTCAAATTCGATGAGAGCTGGTTTTTGGTTTGCAAGCGTAATGGATACTAGCCTATTTTGACTTCGTTTATGATAGCAACCTATAATGGAGTAGCACGCGCGGTTGCGACTGCCGGGAAGGTCATGGCGCAGACTTATTCCCGCATGGCGTCCGTGGGTGTTGACGTCGGGTCGCCGATGAAACTCCAAAGGAGGTCGGACATGTCATCGAGCGCATCCCTTGGGATGGCGGCGCCCCAGAGCAAATCCGTCCTATCGATCACACCAAATTTCTTCGTCGATGCCTCGTTTGATACAACGTCGCCTGAAACGTTTTCTTGGCGGCTTCAGCATGCATCCCGCTCGTCACATCATCGGCTAGGTCGGGAGCGCGCGCGCCTCAAGCAAGCTTCGCGAGACCTCCAATCGATAAGACAAACAATCCTCGGTCCTCCGGCTGCCTTATCGTCCGGAACCCTCGTCAAATCTGCCGAAACACGCTTTCGGCAACGTCTCTTTACCCTGCATCGTTTACATTGCCTCACGCGCTGAGGTCCCGAGCCGCTAAGCAAGCTCGAATACGTCTAACAGATCAATTTAGCATCGCGGCCCCAGAAACATTCGAGACGCAAAATCTGCAGCCTGGAGTTCGTCCGCGTGAAACCGAACAAAGAAATTGCGAAGACGCCAACTTCAGACGTGCAGAGCGTGGAACTGCGGTTCGGTCGCGACAGGCAGCCCTGCTGCGGCGAAATGAGTGGCTCACGCATCCCGAACATGAGTTTTGGGCATGTTTAAAGGAACCGGACGGCTGCAGCCAGACGCCTCAGGAAATCTAGGAGAATCCCTCTTGGAGAGCGTGGCGGATGACATGGAAAGCGGGCGCAGGACGGTTGCGCGAAACGCCTTCTACCTGACGCTCGGTCAGGCGATGACCACCGTCCTGGCGATACTCTTCAGTGCGGCTCTTGGAAGAACCCTGGGAGCCAGGGATTTCGGCATCTACTTCCTGATTGCTTCGTTCTCGGCTTTCGCCTTCGTGCTGGTCGACTGGGGGCAGAACGTCTATATGGTCCGCGCGATAGCATGCGAGCCGGAACGCGGCAGCCTTCTCCTCGGCACGTCCCTGGTCTTGCGAACCGCCGGCGCGGCACTAGTGTCGGTTCCGTTCGGGATCGCAGCCTGGGCATTGGGCTACGACGCGGCGACCTGTTGGTATTCCGTCGCCTTCATCGCCGTAAGTCTGCCTTTTTTTCTGGCGCAGACCTATGGAATGGTCTTTCGCGCCCATGATCGGATGGGCCTCGACGCTTGGGTGTCAGTCGCGAATAAGGCCATCCTGCTCGGCCTCGCCCTGGCGGCGCTCGCTGTAGGCGGAGGTCTTCCGGGCGTGCTGGCGGCCCAGATTCTGGCGGGCTTGTTGGCGCTTGCAGTCGCCAACCGCCTCTATCGCCGCGTGACGACTGGTCCGCTACGCTTCTCTCCCACAATCGCCCGCGAATTCATCATTGGCGGCAGCGCCCTTTTCACCGCGACCATCGCGAGCAATATCCAGCCCTATATCGACGCAGTCTTTCTGTCCAAACTCGCTCCAGCGGACGTGATCGGGTGGTACGGCGCCGCGAAGAACATCCTGGGCACAATGTTCGCGCCGGCGCTCATCTTCGGCGCGGCATCATTTCCGCGCCTTTCCCGCGCGGCGGCGAATGGGACGCCGTTCAAGGCGGAAATTCGAGTCGCCCTGCGGCCAATCCTGTGGCTCGGCACGCTTGCTGCAGTTGGAACCTTTTTATTTGCGGACGACGCCGTCTCCATCGTGTATGGGCGGCAGCATTTCGAGGCTTCTGGGATCGTCCTTAAGGTGTATGCTCCAGCATTCCTTCTGATTTTCATGAACACCCTGTTCACCAATGCTCTTTTTGCGCTCAGTCGCGCGAGGGCCTTTACGGCGGTCAAGCTGGTGAGCGTGGTGGTCGCCACTGCGCTGGAGCTTGTCCTCATCCCCTTCTTTCAGGAGCAGGCCGGCAACGGCGGAATTGGGGTGGTGGCGTCCTTTGTTGCAAGCGAATTCTTTGTCTTTGGGGGGACGGTGTTCCTGCTGCGGGAACACCTTGGCCTGGAGGTCTCGGTCGATATAGCGAGGGCAGTCGGAGCGGCCGCGCTCACCTTGCTTCTCTTCTGGTGGATATCGCCGCTGCCGTTTCTGGTTGGCGTTCCCGTGTGCATGGGCGCGTTCTTGCTGTGCTCGGTCGCGTTCGGCTTGGTCCGGCGCGGCGACGTTAAGTTGTTCCGCGCCCTCCTGCGCAAAGAAAGCTCCGGAGACGCCCCGACGGCGGGCTGAAGCGCAGATCTTCCGCACCCACCCCAAATGGGTTGTCCCCGGCCGCGCCCGCCGTTCTCACCGCCCTTACAGGAAGACGCGGTTGCGATGGCACCATCGGATGAGGGCATAGACAGACCAGATTCGAGACCAATAGATGCCGGGCGCCCCGTCGAGGAAGGCCATCCATAGCCGCTCTACGGCCACGGGGTTGAGGCCTACCGCCGCGACGAGCTGCGGATCCCGCAGGGTCTGGTGCATGGCGTCCTTCAAGCCGCGCCTTATCCAGCGGTCGAACGGCAGTACGAACCCGCTCTTTGGCCGCTCGAACAAGGTCGGATCAAGCCCGCGCAGACCGATGCGCCGCAGCATGGCCTTCCGGCCCAAGGGTTGATAGCGCGCGTTATCCGACAGCCGGTCGACGCTCTCGAACAGAACCTGATCGACCAGCGGCACCCGCTGCTCCAGCGACGACGCCATGCTCGCTACGTCGTTGTCGCGCAGCAGCCGCTCACCCAGAAAAAGCCGCTGCTCCATGACGCTGATGGCCGAGAGCGGTGTGCGGCCTTGGGTTTCGTTGCTGATCCGGGCTTCCATAGCTGAAGGCAGGCCATTGGCGAGGGTTTCGGCGAAGCCAGGAGCCATAAGCTCGCGTTGAAAGTCGGGGAGGAAAAGCGCGTACGCCATTTGGTATAAAGTTAACAGATCATCCCCGTGGCGAACCATTTCGGGGAGCTTGGCCCAGCGCGACTGAGGCGCCGTCACCCCCCCGGAACGCCGCAGCGGCCAGGTGGCCAACTGCGCCGCCGTGACAAGCAGCTTGCGTGGGGCCCAGCCCGCGCGCCGGGACCAGCGCTGCAGCACCGGCAGGTCGCGATATGAGGTATAGCCTCCGAAGAGTTCGTCGCCGCCCGTGCCCGACAGCGCCACAGTGAACCCGGCGGAGCGAATGGCCTGCGACATGTAATAGGCGTTCAGTCCGTCAAACGTCGGCTGGTCCAGGCTGTCCAGCGCCGCCTCCAAATTTTCAACGAAGCGTCCCTCGGTCAGCATCACCTCGTGATGTTGGGTCCCAATGGCGGCCGCAATCTGCTTGGCGACAGGCCCTTCGTTGTACTCCTCCTCCTCGAAGGTCAAAGTGAAGGTGTGGATCGGGGTCTGGTTGGCTCGCTGAGCCAGGTTCGCCATGACAGACGAATCCACGCCGCCGGAGAGGAACACCGCCAGGGGCACGTCGCTGGCGAGGTGCAGTCTGAGCGTCTCCTCCAACATGGCGGTCAGGTCGTTCTCGTTTAAGCTCTTATCGGGCGCGCGCCCCGAGATGCGCCAGAAGTCCTCGTTACGGACATCCTCGCCGGCGGCGTTCAGTTCGATCAGCCGACCCGGCCAAAGCAGTTCAACGCCTTTGACCGCCGTAGAGGGGCCGACGACAAATCCGTTCCAGACATAACTGGCCAAGGCCTGCGGATCGAGGTGAGGCGTCCCGATCAACCCGGAGGCCAGCAGCGCCCGAAGCTCGGAGGCGAAGGCTACAGACCATCCCGCCTTCGGATCCGTAGACCGAGCCAAGTACAGGGGCTTTATGCCGAGGGGATCCCTGGCCAGCAGCAACCGGCGCTGACTGGGGTCCCAGCAGGCGAAGGCGAACATGCCCCTGAGCCAGCTTACCGCCGCCGGCCCGTGCAGAGCCAAAGCGCGCAGCATGACGATGGTGTCGCCGCTGGATTCGAACTTTTGCCCCTCGGAGATCAAGCGCTGCCGCAGTTCGCCGAAGTTATAGATCTCACCGTTAAAGACCACGACGTGCCCGGTCACCGGGTCGACCATGGGCTGGGCGCCAGCCGGCGAAAGGTCGAGGATTGAGAGCCGACGGTCAGCCAATAGCGCGCCCCAGCCGCGAGCGTCCGGCTCGGAGACCCAAGTTCCGCTGGAATCAGGTCCGCGATGCAGCATAGCGTCGTTCATCCGCTGCAGGGCGGCCCGATTATCTTCATCCAGCCGTCCGATGATTCCCGCGATGCCACACATTTTTTGATTTCGCCTCCTGAATTCGATGCAGCCAGCCGCAACCCACCGCGCCTTCCAGGTCGCAGTTACGCCACGCAACCGCTTAGGGGCGACCTCTCAGCAGGAGGTCCAGCTGCCTTGCGGCGTCACATGGCGATTATTGCCAGCAACTATAACGTAGCGTGGCTCAGTATTGGAAAAAAGCGTTCAACTCGCGCGCCGACATAATCGTTTTCGCGAAAACAAGCGCGAAACCCTGATTTTTATCGGGTGGTCGAACAAGCGCTTGCAACAGCGATTCTTTCTGCTCATCACCTTGCTTCGGCGCGCAAGCAATAACATATCCCTCCGCCGCCATTTTCGCTACAGGGAAGCAGACTCTAGGTGATCAAGCGCAGCAATCTAACGTCAACATACATGACCTTTAGAGAGTGAATCTGGATCATTCCGTTAGGCTGAGGCTCGTTCCAGCATCCACTCTCGGCGCCACGCGCCGGGCTTACGGCCCGTGGTACGCCACGATATTGGCGTCTGCGGCGACCCCGGCCGCCGTCGAGGTGATAAGCCGCGTATAGATAAGGAGCTTGGAGAACTCGGTTGAATCCGAATTGCCCGCGTAGATGGCGTCCTTATCGCGCATCGGGAACTTCTGCGCAAGAAGGAAGCCCGATGGGTCGCGGAAGTTCGCTCTATAGGCTGTTGGTATCAGTGGCTGATCGGGTGCAAAGCGACTGAGATCTACGCCCATTTTTTCCAATGTTCTGCGTTGCTCCGTACGGAATATGTAGACGTGCGCCGGATCGGCGCGATCGTCCAGGAGTCCGCCGGCTTTCCCAATCGCTTCGTTAAGAGAAAGTTTTTCCTGATCAAACGTAAACAGACCGACCGCCCCAAAGGTTGTTTGGTTAGCGCCAGTGACTTGTGTCGAAATTCCAGCCCCAACGGCGCCGAGTGCAACATACTTTCGCTGCTCCCGAGTCACAGAAATGACATCGCCTGGCTGGACATAGATATTTTCATCCGGATTACTGACAAGCGTCGGGAAATACACCTTCGCCGTTCGCTTTTTGCGCTGGAGCGTGACAAACACTTCATAGGCCGGGTATCTAAGCCCACCAACCTTTGAAATCATGTCCAGAATGCGCTCACCGGACCCTGAAAGCTTTAAGGTATTGCTGTTATTTGTCGTATCGCCGATCACGGTGACGGAGGCGGCATTTTGCTCGATCACGCTCACAATGACTTGCGGCTCGATCGCACGGCTTACAAGCTTGCCTTCGATCTCGTGCGCGACTTGTTGCGGCGTTTTCCCCGCCACCTCAAGCACTCCTGCATATGGGACCGAGATAGTGCCGGCGCTGCTCACCGTTTGTCTTGGGAAGGTCACAAAGTTACCGGACCGACTGTTCGCCCCTCCTCCGGGACTAAAAACGCCTCCAGCCGATGATTCAAAAATGGACGCCTCCAGTACGTCGCCCACACCGATGCGGATAACAGGAGGCGCACCGCTCTTTCCGCCAAAAGCCTTGAGGAGGGAACTAGTTTCCGCGTTAATCAAACATTCAACGTTGAATGGATTGATTTCCACAAGGGCGTACTCAAGGGCCACCGTATTCGGTGGATTGGAAAGGACAGCAGATGCCCCGCCAGTTATCTCATAGACAGGCGGCCCATCCAAAGGCAACTGCGAGCATCCACAAAGTATGCCCAAACCTACAAGCGGCCCAGCCCTGTACCACGCCCCCATCTTCTTCACTCCTAAAACTAATTCTATATCAGAACGAAACAACAACGCTCAGGTCATCAATGACCCTACGGACTCATACATAAACTAACTACGTTCAACGGCTTCCGCCGCATGATGCGCGAACTCTATCTACCCTCCCTTAGAAGATTTGTCTTTCGGGCACTAGCGATTGCAATGGGTGAATGATTTATTAAAGGATCCTGTGGTGGAACGGCCACAGTCGCCATGCGAGCCCCGCTATGTCGTTGAAATCTAATAAGCTGTTGGGTTGCTGCCGCCCTTTTGACGGCGGCGCCCTGGCCGTCGGGGAGGCGATTCAGTCGTTTCCACCTTAAGTTTAAGCGTAACCTTAAGCTTATCGAATCCTTTCCGCTGACCCCGGGGCGCGCGAATCGCAAGCATTTCGACGGATGAGAAATGTCGGCTTGCTGGATCAAGCAGGCTTTCGCTCAAGAAACGCGCCGATCGAATCGAGCACGAGCCGCCGGTTTTCGCGGTGCGGAACATGCCCGCAGTTCGGCAGAATCTTCAACGTCGCCGGGCCGGCAGCGAGGGACGCGATTTGGCTTGCGTGCGCAATGGAGCCGTATTCGTCGTTGTCGCCGTGCACCGTGAGAACGGGGCAGCGCACATTTCGCAGGTCTTCATCAAGAGTCCATGACGCGAACGCTTCCGAAAGCCAGGTCTCGATCCAGGAGCGCAAGACCCATTCCGCCTTGTCGCCGTGATAGCGCCGCAGGCGTTCCATCTGTTCTTGCTGCTCGAAGTCTCGCGCAGCCTTGCGGATGCCCTCAAGAGTGCGGTCCTCGACAAAGGCCTGGGCGGACTCGGTGATGAGGGCGCGGCAATGCGTCGGAAAGGCGCTGGCGACTGCGACCGCCATTGCGCCGCCGACGCTGTGCCCGAAGGCGACGAAGTTCTCAATTTCGAGGGAAGCGCGCAGCGCGGAGAATGCTCCGTGCGCTTCGCCGCGTACAAAACTTGGCGAAAGATGATCAGGATGCCGATCCGATCCGCCAAATCCAAGGCGATCGTAAGCGATGACGGCTCGTCCAGTCGCCAGGGCAAGAGCCGCGGGAAAATCGCGCCACAGCTCCACGCAGCCGAGCGAATCATGAAGCAAAATGATCGGCTCTTTTCCAGCGCAGCGATCGCCGTCGAAGCTCCAGGCCCGCGCAAAGATGCGGCCATCGGCAGTGTCGATCCAGAAGTCCTGGGTTTTGCTCGATTTCATCATGATTGAGGCGCGGAAGGATGTCGGCGGTTTGCGGTTCAAGAAACCTCAATGCGCAACATGGGCGCCCCTGTCAAATCGGCGGGCGCAGAATGCGCGCTGCGGGCAGGAAGCGGCCTAATACCAACGGCTAAAAATACTGACTCTACGAGGGGGATTCCCTTCGGGCTCATTCTGTGAATCGATGGCGTCAAATCGATTCGCGGGGGCGAGATGGCTGGCGCCGCGGATTTGCGGGCGGCGGCAAGGCTATCGGCGAACGCCAGGCAGGCGTCGCGCATTCTGGCCATCGCCATGGTGCTCGATGGCTTTAGCCGCGAGGAGGCGGCTCGCCTTTGTGGAATGGACCGGCAGAGCTTACGCGACTGGGTTCACCGCTATAATCAGGAAGGTGTGGATGGGCTTGCCGACCGGGCGCGGAGCGGCCGGCCCGCGAACCTGAGCTGGGTCGAACTGGGCAAGTTTTCATCCTGGGTCGAGGAGGGCGCCGATCTCGCCCGCGATGGCGTGGTGCGGTTCCGACGCGTCGATTTGCGCGACCGCATTGCCGCCGAGTTTGGCGTCAGCCTGCATGAGCGCAGCGTGGGCAAGCTGCTGCGGAGGCTCAACTTTCGCCGTCTTTCCGTGCGTCCGTCGGCGCCCAAAATCCGATCCCGCGGCCCAGGAGGCTTTTAAAAAAACTTCGCAAGCCTCGCCAAGGAAGCGCTCGGCGAGCGCGCTGGCAAGCCGGTCGAACTCTGGTTCCAGGACGAAGCAAGGGTCGGGCAGCAAGGCGCGCTGACCCGCATCTGGGCCAGACTCGGAAGCCGTCCACACGCGCCGCGCGACCGTCGCTTCACCTGGGCGTATCTATTCGGCGCGGTCTGCCCGGCCCGGGGCGTCGGCGCCGCCTTGGCGTTGCCGACCGTCAATATCGAAGCCATGACCATGCATCTCGCTGAAATCAGCAAATGCGTCAGCGCCGGAGCGATCGCCTTGCTCGTTGTGGATGGAGCGGGATGGCATCGCTCGCCCAAGTTGGTCGTTCCAGAGAATATCGTTCTGCTGAAATTGCCCCCTTATGCGCCGGAACTGAACCCGGCCGAAAACATCTGGGAATACCTTCGAGGCAACGCGCTGAGCCATCAAGTCTGGGAAACTTACGAGGACATCGTCGATGCATGCTGCAGCGCATGGAACGCCTTGATGCGCGCGCCAGAAATCGTCCGCTCAATCGCCACCCGCGACTGGGCTAAGGTCAGCACTTAGGGCCGTTGGTATAAGTGGCATTAAAAACTTTTTTAGAACTGTGCCCGCTTTCTGATCGCTTTGCAGACTACTATGGATTGAGATCCTGACGGTGAAGTAAGCGATCTGCTGACGTCCGCGACAATCAAGCGAGATCGCACGACGATTGGGATTGTATACATGAAGCTGACCTTGATCCCCACGTGATCGGCGACGCGCAACACATCGCCCCCTAGTCCGCAAATTGTGGTATTGCGTCGAGGTTTCAGAGATTGATCTTCTCGGCGATCTCGATTGTTCGTCGACCCTAATGCGGTTCTAGCGAACGGGCTCTCGATCTACGAATGTCCAAGCAAAAGTTGGGCCGACCAGAATCATTCCGGCTGTAGCTAATGGGATGGTTCCGATTGAGCTCCGCGATCTCTTGTGCAGAGCGGCCCCGATACGGTGACACGCTTGCTGTGCTATCCTCGGCCGGCAATATAATCATCACAAGGCAGCGCTTTCGGACTTGCCCCGGCCCTATTTGCACGCCAATAAGCCTCCATCCACACACTTAATGAGCACATACGTGCTTAAGCTTGGAACCTCTTTTGCAAGGAAAGGCCCGATGGAGTTTCTGCCCAACAGCCGGATATTTCAAACTTCGGATGTTGATGAGGCCGAAGCTTTTACGAGTTGGCTATGGGAGCCCAACCAGATAAGTATTATTGAAGGCCCGTTTGAGCTTTGTTGGAACCAGGCAAAGCTTGGGGGGACCTGCTTTAGTTATGTTGAGCACAATTGTGCAACCAAGATCAAGGGCGGGGAGTTGCGCTCGGACAGCTTTCGCCTTATCCTTCCTCAAACAGGGGCGTTGAGGAACCGCTTGGACGGCGTGGTTGCTGAAGCAGGCAAGATGGTCTTTACATGTTATGGCCCCGAGCTCGAGCTAGATATTGACAAGTGCAAACTCCTCTTAGTTACCTTAAATGCCGGCGCTGTGTGGAGCGCACTCGGGCAACGCTTTCAAAAGTTGCCGCCAATCCAGGGGTGGCATAGCGCCCCGGCAAGTTCCGCTGCTGTTCAGACACTTCGGTCAATGGCGATGTGGCTCGGAACCGAGGTGGACCGGCCCGGGTCTCCACTTGCGTCGCCGGGCAAGGCTCGTCTTCATGCCGAGCGTCTCTTGCTCAGTCTTTTTACCGAATGCATGGCCCAGGTGGTCCTTTATGAAGCCGAGGCGATCCCAGGGATTTCAGAACGCCATGTCCTCCGAGCCGAAGAATGGATCGATGCTCACTTGACCGAGGTCATGGGCGTGGAGGACGTGGCGGCAGCGCTTGATGTCGGCGTTCGCACGCTGCAGATCAGTTTCCAAAGGGTTCGCGGCTACTCACCGCTTGAAAGCATCTGGCGGCGGCGGCTGGAGCACACAAGAAAAGCGCTGCTTCAGGCTGAGCCGGGAGCGACCGTCACAACGATTGCCACCCGGTTCGGCTTTTTCGAGTTGGGCCGGTTCTCGAAGCGTTATCGAATGACGTTCGGTGAGGCCCCTTCCGAAACTCTGGCGCGCCGACTCGGATCATTCGACGCGTAAACGCTGGGTCCGTCGAGTATGTCCGGTCGGGCCGGGGAGGCCGCGTTAATTGGCGCCCCTTTTCGTTAGGTCGAAGCAAAAACAGCGATGTCGGTTACTGGCCTGCTATATGATGAATTTATTTGATGTAAGGGCCGGTGAAGTTCCGGCAGCCGCTCCCGTTCAAGGAGACGGCTTCCGTATTTGCGGCTATTCTACCGGCAGGCTACCCACGTGCGGCAGACGCGCTTACCGCTAACAATGTGATAAGCGGAGCATTGCCTTCCACCGACACAGCCGACCTTGACGGCCTCGGACTGAACCGCTGGCGTCTCATTGCCGCCTGAGAGGGTGACAGCTTCAGCCCCTGCGATCGAAAAGAAAAGGCAGGCTGCCGAGAGAGCCATCGTGAGCTTAAATTTCATGACCTTACTCCTAGATATAGAAAGACTTTCCCTGGGCCGGCGACACGCTTAATCTGATCAGGCTAGGTTTAGCGGCAAGCTGCCCAGCTGCGGCAGACACCGCCGTGGTAACCGCCTACGCAGCGCCGACCGCCCGCGCAGGAGGTCCCGTGGCGCCCGTTGCCGCCTCTTACCGTCGTAGTCCGACGTGCGTAGTAGACCGGCTCAGCAGCGCTCATCTGGCCGAGCACGATTTCAGCCGGACTGGCGGGTGCTGTCAGGGGCACCGCCACTGCCGACTGCTGAAGACCGAAAAGCATCGACGCTCCCAGCGCCAAGCGAAGAACCTTATCTTTCATGTATGCCTCCTTCGAGAAAACTTTACTGAGATCGAAACAAGCCTGAACTGTGCCAATGCCTCCCGAAAGTGTCTTGATTGCCACCAGGCGTAGCATTTGCGATCGAATTTGCCCTGATAAGGCGTCGCTGGCGAACGCCCCGTTAATGAGCATTCAAACGTGTTTGGCAGGATTTCTCTTGTCTCAATGCATCCGCGCACACGCTATCGCTCGAGTTGCTTTGCAGCTATGCAAAATACGAACTCCCGAGCGATTTGTAATATTCACAAGCCAGCAGCCAGGTGGGTTTTACTGCAATCATCACCTTTTTTTGAATGCAGCGAATACACCCAAGGCAGCGCTTCGAATTTGACCGACGCCCCATATGCACACCAATAAGCACACTCGCGCTTAAGGTCAGGTTGTATACAGATGGCGCCGAGGATACTTATAAGCAAAAAAAGGGCCAGACCGCCCCAGTCGAGCGCAACACCCCGAGGATCACGGCTTGCAGAAGACCCTACACTTCGCAACAGATTCAACGTGATTATTGCCGCTGTTACGCCGCAAAGAGCTAGGAGTACGCCCGATTTCCCATGAGGCCACGCGCTTAATGAAGCTGATCGACTTTGGAACAATAACCGAAAAAATTAATGTGTATTAGAAGCTGTTTACAAAGTAGCATAGCGTAAGCAGCGAGCCGACCATACTCCATACTCAATTGGGCAAGTAATCAGCGGCACGACCGATTTCCGCAAACTCTGCATCGCACCGTGACGCTCCCCCTGGAAGCCACGACCCAAGGCCTCAAGTGGGTCAGGGTGGAATTGTCTCGGCGTTTTCGGAGAAGCCTGCATTGGGATCTGTTAGCCGACTTGGCAAGCATTGGATCGCAAACTAACCCGCACGTCGGCTCACGACCCATAGATTGCATCCGCGTTAGCCGGATGGGATCGCCAAACACAGAGGCATACGTTGGTGATCCCGGGAACGGTTTACGGACCGTTACATTGGCTCAGCCGAGCGCGTTCTGGATGGCGCGGCTCAACGCAAACAGGCGCTGCTCGATCTGGATGGGCGCCTCGCAGGCGAAGCTCATCGTCTTGCGCCTATCCTCGAAGATGCGCGTGCCCCATTCGATCTGGCTGCCGAGTTCCTCGATCTGCTTCTGATCCGCGTTCGGCGCGTCCTGAAGCTGCCTGATCTTGTCGGTTTCGCCGCGGATCGTCTGCGCAAACTCCTTCTGCTTGCGATAGGCGCGCTCAAGGCCATTCATCACTTGCGTGCGCTGGGCGTTCATGGTGTCCAGAAGCCCCGCGAACAGAAACTTCGCCTTCTCCTGCTTTTCTTCCGCCGTACCTGTCAGATAGGTCGCGATTTCCTTTTCCGCCTCCGCCATCGGCGTTCGGCGCGCGGCGAGGAGCGCGACAAGGTCGGGAAGCCCCGGCGCCGTTTGCCAGGCGTTTCCGACCTTATCAATCGGCGGGCCTGCCCAGGTCGCCGCCGGCGAGAGTTCAGGAACCTTGAGCTGCTTGCACGGCCAGTCGGGATAGCGTTTATCGAGCGCCCAGCCGGGCGAAACCGCACCCAGAAGAAAGCTTAGAGCGGCGAGGATGGCAAACGTGCGTGTCATGCGGCGGCTCGTGTTTGTCCCTTGAGCGCGGTCAGCCCGCGCGAGGGATCATAGGCCAGAACGGCGCCGACCATGAACACAATTGTGCATCCCGAGACGACGGCGAGCGAGAGCCAATCGACCTTGGCGTACAGCGCAAAGCGGGTCAATTCGACGGCGTGCGTAAAGGGGTTGAACTCGCACGCCCGATAGAGGAGTGGACTGGATTCCTTCACGCGCCATAGCGGGTAGAGCGCGGAGGATGCGAAGAACATCGGAAAAATGACGAAGTTCATCACGCCGGCGAAATTCTCAAGTTGCTTTATCATCGATGACAAGAGCATGCCGAGCGAGCCGAACATGAGCCCCGAGAGGATGAGCGCTGGCAGGACGGTCAGATAGCCGATGTGCGGAGGCTCGATTTCCCAGAAGTAGGCGACGCCAAGAAAGGCGTAGACCTGGAGGATCGACACGAAAGTGCCGGCGAGAAGCTTCGACGAGAGCAGGAACCAGCGCGGGAACGGGCTGACCAGCAGCGTGCGCATGTTCCCCATCTCGCGGTCATAAACCATCGAAAGCGAGGACTGCATGCCGTTGAACAGCTGGATCATGGCCAGGAGGCCCGGCGTTATGTAGACCTCATAGAGGATGTAGGTGTCGTAGGGCGGAATGATCGAGATGCCGAGCACCTGACGGAAGCCCGCGGCGAAGATGAAAAGCCACACGAGCGGCCGGACGAGCGCCGAAACGAAGCGCTCGCGCTGGTGCAGGAAGCGCAGGCCTTCGCGCCAGACGATGCCCTTGAAGCAAATGAAATACCGGGAGAAAGAGAGGCCGGGCGATTGCGCCAGCACGTCTGCGCCTGCGCTCATGAAAGCCCGCCGTCGAGGGGGCGAGGCGCTTTAAGAGTCACGAAAGCCTCACGGTTTTTGACTGCCGAACGCTACCGAACATGTTGATCGGCGCGCGAGAGTCAAGCCGTGAGGCTTCAGTCAAAAGCGAAAAACGTTCTTACTTCAGCGGCTGGCGCTCACGCCGTTGCGCGGTTCGAGAGCCACGACTTTGATCGCGTCCGCATCAGCCGTGCAGCCGATTCCGAGAGCCTTGCCGTGATCAGCTTTCACCTCGATGCGATTCCCGGCCGGAATGGCGATCTTCTGGCGCCGAGGCGTCTCAATCAGGCGATCGTCGCCGACGGTGGCGTTGATTACAGTGACCGCGCACCCGTCCTTTGCCGCGACGAAGTAGCCAACGAAATGCCTCGATCCAACGACATGGCTGAAGCCCTGGATCGGCTTGTAGGTCACGACGCCGGCGGCATAAACGGAATGCGGAGTTGCATCCTGCGCCAAGGCGGCCAAGGGGAAAAGGGCTGCGGCGGCTATGGCGGTGGCAAAACGGCTCATGAGTGGGTCCTTTCGTCAGCCGAGCAATCTGTCATTCATTGGCTTTCCCGCTCAGCTCTTTACGGGTCGAGCCATCTCTTCATGTTGCATTGCAGCATATTCTTTTGCGGCGCAACCAGCAATCGGGCGCAGTGAGGCGCCAGCTATGCAATTAAGTCATATTTGTTTCTTCTGTCTGCATCATTCAGAAAAAGTGAATGGCCCCGCCATAAGGATGAGCAGGCCCGGTAATTAGAATTGCTAAATTGCCGCACCACTCCTGACGCACTATATATACACTCGAGATCCCCATATCCGGCGGATTTCCAACAGGAGGAAAGCCATGAAAGAGTGGAAAAAACCAGCTGCGGCGACGGTCGACGCCGGCTTTGAAGTGACCCGTTATCTGCCTTCCGAGCTTGATGTCCAGGCTCGCCGGACCTGCAAGCGCTAAGCTCAAAAATCTCCCGCCAACCCTCGGGCTGAGCGGATAAGGCGGAATTTATGCCTTGCGCCGGCGCGAGGGGAGGTTCCCTTGCGCCGCTTTGACGCATTTTCTTTTGATGAGTTTTAGAGAAGGGGAGCGGGCTTTGGGCCAGTTGGAAATCGTTTCGCAGTCGCGCAGCTTTAACGGAACGCAATTCGTCTACCGCCACAACTCGAATGAGACGCACACGCCGATGCGCTTCTCGGCCTATGTGCCGCCCCAGGCCACGGCGGGCAGTCGCGTGCCGGTGGTGTGGTGGCTCTCCGGCCTGACCTGCACCGAGGATAATTTCACCGTCAAGGCCGGCGCGCAGCGCGTCGCCTCCGAGCTTGGCCTGCTCGTAATCGCGCCCGATACAAGCCCGCGCGGCGAGGGCGTCCCCGGAGACCCGCAGGGCGCCTACGATTTCGGCCTCGGCGCCGGCTTTTACGTCGACGCCACGGTCGAGCCGTGGTCCCGCAACTACCGCATGAAATCCTACATCGAGAAGGAATTGCCGGGCCTCGTCGAAGGCGGGCTTCCGGCGGACATGTCGAAGCAAAGCATTATGGGCCACTCGATGGGCGGCCACGGCGCGCTCACCATCGCTTTGCGCAATCCGGGCCGGTTCAAAGCGGTCTCCGCGCTCGCTCCCATCTCGTCGCCGATGCGATGCCCTTGGGGCGAAAAAGCGCTCGGCGGCTATCTCGGCCAGAACCGCGACGCCTGGACGACGTACGACGCCACCGCGTTAATCGCGGGTGGCGCGAAGGTGAACGACATTCTTGTCGACCAGGGCACGGCCGACGGCTTTCTGCAAACGCAGTTAAAGCCGGAACTCTTGCAGGAGGCCTGTGATAAGGCCGGCATTCCGCTCACGCTTCGGATGCAGGGCGGCTACGACCATTCCTACTTTTTCATCGCGACCTTTATTGAGGATCATTTACGCTGGCACGCAGCCAGGCTGAACCGCTAGCATCCCGCCAAACTAGGTTTGCGGACCAGCTTCACGATGACGAATTGGGGGCGCCAATGCCAAGCTCGGCAAAGGCGGAGAACGGCCCCTCATGCTGGCCTTGAGGCGAAAACCTGTTTCACATTCCATGCCGTGGGCTTCGCTTGCGTGGCGCACTCTACGGCGACATTGGCGGATGCTGGCGCGTCGAGACCAAACCGCGGAGCTTGCCCACGCGAAAGAAACGCTCAAGCGTAGCGTCAGCAGCTTGATGGCTTCCGCCGATGTACGCAGCGCCGACAGCTGAAACCGTCGATGCTTCAACCAAATTGACGCACTCTCCCTTTAAACCGCCTAGCTCACGTAATTTTGAAACAGGCGTGCTGAAGAATATCAGCTATTATTAACAAACAGATCGGGGGGAGTGAGCAATTAAGGAGCGTCACAGGAATTGGAATATTGAGCCAAGAAAAACAGAGTTGAACCGTTTTACATCGAATGCAATGATAAATAGGGATGCATAATCGTTCGCTGATCAGGCTCAGAAAAACTGAAGTTATCGTTAATTCAAAATTTCGGCGCTCGCTCTATGATGTTTCTATTAGTTGCTGGTATCATGTCGAGGAGACGGGAAACGGGCGTATGCAGGCGGCCTTCTATGCTGGCTTGAGCGGGAACTTGCTATAAATCTCTGTACACGTAATCTTGTAGATAAGATCAGCATGGCTGGAATGCCCATCGGATCGTTTTGCCGGCGCATGGTTTCGATGTGTACAACGGAGTTGAAGTACACTGAAACAACTGAGACGAGAGGGATTGGCTTCGGGAACCCATGGTAGAATTAGCAAACGCGCTAGTCTCGGCAACGACGTCACGCTTTCCGGCGAGAGCTAGAAGCCGTTTTGATGAAATCCCGAAGAATCCTCTATTTTCAAGTCTATCCCGTCAGCAGGTGCGACTTGTTCTTCCCCACATAAAGCACAAGAAATTCCGGCACGGCCGCGTGATCCTGCAGGAAGGGGCGAGAAACCCCGGCAAAATTTATATCGTCATGGACGGGCAGGTGGCCTTAACCAAAGAGGGGCTGTCTCCGATCGAGAGCGAGTTGACCTCATATGAACTAGGTATCCTGCGGCGCGGCGACATATTCGGCGAAATGTCTTTTGTAGACGGCAAGCCGAGCGCGGTCTCCTTCATGGCGAAGTCCGATACGCTGGTCGCCGTCGTGGACCTGAGCGCATCGCGGCGCAGAAGCACCACGCGGCGGCTTCGCGACGTGGTCGCCAACAAGCTTCGGCATCATCTCACGAAGCATGCCGATGAATCCATGACGCTCCGCGTCAATAGCCTCCAGCTTGAAAACGAGTTCGCCGTTTATCGCAACGGCGTCGGTCATATCGTGGTGGCGACGCTTTGCCTGTTGTCGTTCTACACGCTGACGCTCAGCTTTCTGCCGAGCTTCAAGAGTCTCGCCCACGCAAATTTTGCGCTGAGCCCGGTCGTGATCCTGCTTTTCGGCCTCTGTTTCATTCCGATCATCGCCACGAGCGGGTTTCCGCTAAGGTTTTTCGGCCTGCGGTTCGACAACTGGCGTTCTGCTCTCTCTTATTCACTGCAGGCTTCGTTCTTCTTTCTTTTGATTTTCGTCGCCGCCAAGTGGATCCTGATCAGCACTTCGGATAGCTTCTCAGGCGTGCCCCTGATCGATAGCGCCGATGTGGAGGTCGGAGGCCAAGCTGTTCCGATGACCGCATGGTATTGGCTCGCGCTCGGCATTTATCTTCTGCTCACGCCTCTGCAGGAGTTCGTAGCCCGGTCCGGCATTCAGGCGCCGCTGTATGCGTTCCTGCATGGCAGCGAGTTGAAGCGGCGCTGGGTTTCGATCCTCGCTTCAAACCTCGTTTTCGCCGCCGCGCATGCGCATATCAGTCTTGCTTTTGCGATAGCGGCCTTTCTTCCGGGCATGCTGTGGGGGTGGATTTTTGCGCGAACGAATTCTCTCCTCGCCGCCACCGCTTCGCACCTCCTTATCGGAGGGGCAGGTATGTTTCTTTTCGGAATTGAAGGCGTCGTCTCCAGGCTCTCGGCCTGACCCCTCGCGCGGGTAGTATCGCAGATAACGCCAAGGCGCCCAGTAAGGGATCCCTGCGTTTCGGAGGTCAGGGGCGGGGTCATAGCCATCGGAGCCCCAAGGATGGCAGCGAGCTAGTCTGCCAACCGCAAGCCAGCCGCCAATCCAGACCCCGTTCAAATTGATGGCGTCAATTGCGTATTGCGAGCACGTGGGCAGATAACGGCAACGCGGTCCGATCAGCGGCGAAATCGTGTAGCGGTAGACGTAAATTGGCGACTTCACAACGGTTCTAAGAAGTCTGCTTGCGTAGAAGAGAGCGTCATTCATCGTTGAGTGGAAGCGAGGCGAAGCGCACGCCGCCGTCACGATCTTGAATGGTGAGCAGCACATCAGCCCGCGAGATGCGCCGCAATTCCGTCAGGCGGTTCTCAAGGTCTTCCTGGCTGCGAACAGGTTTGTGAGCCGCTTCAACGATCAAATCTCCGGCCCTCACCAGACTATTCGCGGCCTCTTGCGTTTGAGCGCCCGTTACCACCACGCCTTCTGCATTGGAGGCCAGCGAAAAACGTTCGCGGTTTTCTTCCGACAGCGACTGGAAGCTGATCTTGTGGTGCTTGGACTTGCCCCGCTGACGGGGCGCCGTTGGTATGCGCGGCTCTTCCTGGAGCCCGACCATAACTTTCAGGGTCTGGCGCTCGCCCCCCCTCAGGATCACAACGTCGACCTGTTCGCCAACGGGGGATTGCGCCACAATGCGAGGAAGCTGCCGGGCATGCTTCACCTCGGCGCCCGCAAAGGAAAGAATGAGATCGCCCTCCTGGAGCCCGGCTGCCTCGGCAGGGCCGCCCTTATCGACGCGGGCGACCAAAGCGCCTGAAGCGCTCGCGAGATGAAAGCCGTTAGCCAGGTCGTCGCTGGGCGTCTGAAGGCGCACGCCGACCCAGCCCCAACGCGTCTCGCCATACCGCTTGAGTTGATCGATGATGCGTTGGGCGGTGTTTGAGGGGATTGCGAAGCCGAGCCCGATGCTTCCCCCAGAGGGCGAGAAGATCGCCGTGTTGATGCCGATCACCTCGCCAAGCGCATTAAAGAGCGGACCGCCTGAATTTCCGCGGTTGATCGACGCGTCCGTCTGCAGAAAATCGTCATAGGGGCCGGCATTGATATCGCGTCCGCGCCCTGAAATAATTCCGGCTGTCACGGTGCCGTTCAAGCCGAAGGGGTTGCCGATCGCCATAACCCAATCGCCGACGCGCATTCGGCCCGAGTTGCCGAAAGGCACGGCGGTAAGAGGCTTCGAGGCTTGGGGCGTCACTTTGAGAAGTGTGACATCCGTTTTCGAGTCGCGGCCAATGACTTTGTCGACCTTCAACTCCGATCCATCGGAGAGGATGACGTAAATGGCGTTTCCGCCCTCGATGACGTGATTGTTCGTGACGACCAACCCGCTTGAATCGATGACGAAGCCCGAACCTATCGAGGTGACCTGGCGGGCGAGTTCGCTGAGGCCTTTTTTTGAACGGAGCGGGCTGAAGTCTCCGAAGGTATCGCCCTCAGCGCGGCTCTCGCGGCCTTTCAGCCGGCTAGACTGCTTCTCATCGACCACGGCGGCCGCAACCGTGACGACAGAATTCCTCACGCGGGCCGCAATGTCGGCAAAGGATAGATCGGGTCTCGCGTCCACGGCGAATGATCGCTCTGGGCCTGCTATGCACGCAAAAACTACCGTCCCGGCGCACACGAACAGCCGGAGCCGATTATAGATTGTCATTGGGGCCTCAGCCAAAAGAACAACAGTACGATCGAAAGACGCCTCCGAAAACGCCGCCAATTATAAAGTGGGGCATAAACGCACCAAGCGCAATCGTCCTAGTCCAATTGGCGATAGCAGATAAAGGTTACAATCTCGCTTTTGCGACCGATCTGTCAGCGCACTGGCGGCGTAGAAGCGGCGGCGCTTGATCCGGCCGGCTCGGCGGGCGCGGCCTTCACCCCGTCTGCCTGCTTCGCAGCGCCCTCATTGAAATAATGGAAGAATTCCGAGTTCGGCGAGAGCACCATCCGCGTATGGCTGCCTTTCAAAGCCTCTTCATAAGCTTGCATCGACCGATAGAATGCGAAGAAATCGCGATCGCGCGTGAAGGAGTCTGCATAAATGCGGTTGCGTTCGGCGTCGCCATCACCGCGCATCCGCTCGGAATCACGGTTCGCCTCGGCGACGAGAACCGTAACCTCCTTGTCGGCCGTCGCCTTGATGCGCTGCGATTGCTCGCTTCCCTGCGCACGCAGTTCGGCCGCTTCGCGCTGGCGCTCGGTCTGCATTCGCCTGTAGATCGCCTGGCTGTTGGCCTCGGGCAAATCTGCTCGTCTGATGCGCACGTCCACGATCTCGACGCCAAGGTTGCCGATGTCGTCATTGACCTGTTTGATCGTCTGTTTCATGAGCGCCTCGCGCTTATTGCGGACGATGTCGATAAAAGTCGCCCGGCCGAGCACGCTGCGGATGGTGGAATTGACCATTGCAGTCAACCGCTGGCGCGCGCCCACTTCGCTTCGAAAAGCGCGGTAGAATTGAAGGGGATCGCCAATCCGGTAACGGGCGAACGCGTCTACGATCAGGCGCTTCTGATCGGCGGCGATAACTTCCTGCTCCTCGGTTTGCAGATCAAGAATCCGCTTGTCGAACTGCTCGACCGTCTGAATGAAAGGCGTGCGCCAATAAAGGCCCGGCTCGTCTATGGTCCTGATAGGCTCACCAAACTGCAGAACGAGCGCCCGATGCGTCTGATTGACGATAAAGGCGGAAAAACCGATAGCGATAGCCGTCGCCATGACGAAAAGGAGAAGAACTCCGAAAAAGCCCGCTCTCATCGCTGCCCTCCGGTATGTCCCGAATGTTGCAGATCGCTAAGCGGGAGATAGGGGACGACGCCGCTCCCGCTCATTTTCTCGTCGATGATCAACTTATCCATTCCGCCGAGAACACGCTCCAAAGTTTCGATATACATGCGCCGCCGCGTGACATCGGGAGCCTTACGATACTCCTCGTAAACTTTGAGGAAGCGGTCCGTTCGGCCCTTTGCCTCGGCGACAGACTGTTCGCGATAGCCCTGCGCCGCCTGCAGGATACGCTGCGCCTCGCCGCGCGCTTCCGGAATGACGCGGTTGGCATAGGCTTCAGCCTCGTTGCGGGCGCGCTCCTGATCGGCGCGGGCGGCTTGAACGTCGCGGAACGCTGCGATAACCTCCTGGGGCGGGTCCACTTTCTGCAGGACCACTTGCGTAATGTTGATCCCGGCTTTGTAGCTGTCGAGCGTACGCTGAAGCAGCCCTTTGACCGCCTCCTCGATTTCCTGGCGGCTCTTCGTCAGGATCGGCTGAATCTCGTTCTGGCCGATCACCTCACGCATAGCGGCTTCGGCGACCGCCTTGACGTTTGAATTGGCGTCGAGGCTGTCACTTTGGTTGCGAACGTTGAAAAGAAAGGCGGCCGCATCCTTCACATTCCAGAACACGCTGAAATTGACGTCGACGATATTTTCATCGCCGGTCAGCATCAGGCTTTCCTCGGAGCGGTTCGGCGAGCGGATCTGGCCGAAGGCGCCGCTCGCTCCCGAGCTAAACCCGATTTCGATGCGGTTTTGCCGCGTATAGGGAATGACCGTCACTTCCTCGACAGGGTAAGGCCAGCGGTAGTTGAGGCCGTTATACAACTCGCGGTCATATTTTCCGAAGCGCTGGACGACGCCGCGCTCATCGGGGTTGATGCGGACCGTGAAGCCGAAATAGCCGACGGCGGTCGCGACGACGAGGAAAATCAGGATGGAGCCGAGAATCCCAACTCCGCCCGGCATGGCCTGGCGAAGCTTGTCCTGGCTGCGACGAAGAATCTCCTCAAGGTCCGGCTGCTGCCCGCCGCCGGAGGGACCTTGCCCCCAAGGGCCGCCTGGACCGCCTTTCCAGCCGCCGCCGCTATTCTTATTCCACGGCATTTCGATTTTCCTTCGCAATGGGCGGCATCGCTGCGTTCGGGTCGCCCGCTTGGCTATTCATCAGGTCTGTAAACGGATGTCAATTATGGTCACGATTTGACAAAATCGTCGTCTTTCGCGAGGAATTGGCATTCATGGTTAAGGATGAAGATGCCCCGCTCGCCCGATGTGCCCCGGCATATGGACCTCGGCTTAGTCTGCGTCAAGCATCTTTCCGGCGCTCGTAGATTACATTGGTGACAGGAAAATCGTCGCGATCGCTCGCGGGGCGCTCATCTCGGGAGACTTCCCGCCACTCATGGCCTAAGGCCGGCTCCCAGCGCACGTCACCGTCAGGACAGGCGTGCACGCGAGTCAGGTAGAGGCGGTTTGCGTGCGGAAAAGCCGCTTGAAAAAGCTCCGCCCCGCCGATCACGAAAGCCTCATCGACGCCACGCGCCTGAGTTCGCGAGCGAGCCAGCGCCAGCGCATCTTCCAGCGAGGTTGCGCGGAACACCCCGGCGTCCGGCGGCGGCGCGTTCGGGACGCTGCGGCTCACGACAAGAGAATCCCGACCATCGAGAGGCTTGCCGATCGCCTCGAAGGTCTTCCGGCCCATGATCAGCGGATGGCCCATGGTGAGCTTGCGGAAACGGCGCAAGTCGCCGCCAAGCCGCCAGGGAAGCGCGCCTGCGCGCCCGATCACGCCATTCTCCGCGACCGCTACGATGAGGGACAGGATGAACTCCGCGCGCGCCGTCAAACCGCGACAGGCGCTCTGATCGCCGGATGCGGAGCATAGCCCGAAAGCGTGAAATCAGCGTAGGCAAAATCGAAAATCGAGCGCACGGAGGGGTTCAGCGCCACCTTTGGGAGAGGCCGCGGCTCGCGCTTGAGCTGCTCGTCGGCCTGCTCGATGTGGTTGAGGTAAAGGTGCACGTCGCCAAACGTGTGGATAAACTCGCCCGGCTGAAGGCCTGTGACCTGCGCCATCATCATGGTGAGAAGCGCGTAGGATGCGATGTTGAAGGGCACGCCGAGGAACACGTCGGCGGAGCGCTGATAGAGCTGGCACGAAAGCCGGCCTTCCGCGACATAGAACTGGAACAGGCAGTGGCACGGCGCGAGCGCCATGCGCGGCAAATCGGCCGGGTTCCAGGCCGCCACGACATGGCGGCGCGAATTCGGGTCGGCTTTCAGCGCGCGCTCCAACTCGGCGATCTGGTCGATGCTCCCGCCGTCGCGCGCTGGCCAGGAGCGCCATTGCGCGCCATAGACCGGGCCGAGGTCGCCCTTTTCATCCGCCCATTCGTCCCAGATGGAAACGCCGTTCGCCTTCAGATACGCGATGTTCGTGTCGCCTGCGAGAAACCAGAGAAGCTCGTGGATGATGGATTTCACATGCAGCTTCTTTGTCGTGAGAAGCGGAAAGCCTGAGGCGAGATCGAACCGCATCTGATGGCCGAACAGGCTCAGCGTGCCCGTGCCCGTGCGATCGCCGCGCTTGACGCCGCGCTGGCGAACGATGCGGAGAAGGTCGAGATAGGTCTGCATAGGGCAGGAATACCGCGATTCTGGCGGCCCGACGCCACCCGCTTCAATGTTTATAGCAGGTTAAGATTGGTTTCGTTTGGTAAAACAGCCATCTTGCCGCTCAAGTAAGTATGTAAGTAGTATATTGCGCGCGGCTGCAACGTAAGGACGCCGTAGCTTATAGGGGGCGGGCTTTCGAGTTGACAGTCGCGCGCTAGCCCGTGGAAGGCCGCCACAACTGTCAAATCTGACTGGAGGGCGCGCTATTTCCACTCCTCGATGTCGAGGTAGGGCTGTTCCTCAACTGGCTGGATGGTGACCCCGGCCGGAACCGGCTCGTCCTTCTGCTCTTCGGCTGCGCGTTTCGCGGCCTTCTGCACTTCAGAATCGAGGTCGATCTGCGAGCACAGCCCGAGCGCGACCGGGTCCTGCGGCTGCAGATTGGCGGAATTCCAATGGGTGCGCTCGCGGATGGATTCGATCGTCGATTTCGTGGTGCCGACGAGTCGCATGATCTGCGTGTCACGCAACTCCGGGTGAGCCCGCAGGAGCCAGAGGATGGCGTTGGGCCGGTCGTGGCGGCGCGATACCGGCGTGTATTTCGGAGCGCGCTTGCCCTTGATTTCGGGGATGAACACTTTCGAGCGCGACAGCTTCAGCCTGTAGGACGCGTTCTTCTGCGCGCGCGCAATCTCCTCGCGGGAGAGTTGCCCCGAGGTGATCGGGTCGAGGCCGCGGATGCCATGGGCCACGTCGCCATCGGCGATGCCCTTCACTTCAAGGACATGGAGGCCGCAAAAATCCGCAATCTGCTCAAACGTCAGCGATGTGTTCTCAACGAGCCAGACGGCGGTCGCCTTTGGCATCAGGGGTATGTCGCTCATAAATCCTCCGGTCCTGGAAGCGATCCCTCTCAGCTTCCTGGGCGTCTTTGTCGATTGTGTGGGGAACGTCAATCGCAGGGTTAGGACGAATATAATAGGCAGTTTTGCTTTGTGCAAACGCTCGATTGAAAGGCCGTGGATCAACACGTCGCCGCCGGGCGGTTGCGGCGGATACGCCCCGCGGGAAGTCCTGTCTCTGTCTCATTTGCTGCGGGCGCTCACAGGACTTCCGGCGGATAAGGCGCGCTAACAACACTATGATTTTAGTGCAGCTTATCGGAGACAAGTGCGCATCTGAACGCCGGCGGCGATTGGGGAGCGAACTTGTCTCCGGCATTGCCTCTAAGTTGAGTTGCCAGATTTGATTCCGTGGAGCTTTGTGTGCGGATGCCTGCGGCGTCAGCCCGACAGGCGTTCACCAATCGGAGGCTGCAATGAAAATCAGCGCGCGCAATGTGCTCAAGGGCAAAATCACCAAGGTCGTCAAGGGCGCGACAACATCCCACATCCTGATCGAAGTGAACGGCGCGACGGTCACCTCTTCGATCACGAACGAGGCGGCCGAAGACCTGAAGCTGAAGGAGGGAATGACGGCCTACGCCATCATCAAATCCTCAGATGTCATGATCGGCGTCGAGTAAGGCGGAAACGCCGATCGCCTCGCTGTCATCCCGTGCGCGGCGCAGCGCGAAGCGATGCTCCACAGACGCGGGATCTTAAAAGATGCGGACCTGAGTTTGGAACGATCCCGGCTCGCGCTCCGCTTGGCCGGGATGACGATCGGTTGGCCAGTTTGGCGCATGCCGACCGGCCACCCCGAAAGCGGGTGTGAGCGGCCTACGCAGGTTCTTGATGCTGTCGCCGCTGCGCTGGGCGGCGCGGGTTGGCGTCAACGGGAAGAACGCAAAACGGCGGCGAGCTTCTCGGTTATGGCGGCGCAAAGGGTCGCGGTCTTTGCTCCCTGGACAAATGCTTTCGAGGCGACCAGGTTCGCCTCCGATTTCAGAATGACGCCGTCGCTCAGGATGCGCAGCCCGTTCGCTTTGATCGTGGCGCCGGTGGAGGTGATGTCCACAATGGCCTCAGCCATGCCCGCTGCTGGCGCGCCCTCCGTGGCGCCAAGGCTTTCCACGGTTCGGTAGTGAACGACGCCGTGCGCGGTGAAAAAGCGGCGCGTCAGCAGAGGATATTTGGTGGCGACCCGCAAGCGCCTGCCGTGCTCAGCGGCGAACAGCGCGCCCGCCTCTTCGAGATCCGCCATGGTTTCGACGTCGAGCCAGCAATCCGGGATCGCGACGATGACATCGGCGTGGCCGAAGCCGAGCTTTAAAAGACAAGAGACCTGTTCGTCGGCGTCAGGGATTTGCTCGCGGATGAGATCTTCGCCCGTTATGCCGAGGTGAATGCGCCCCGACTGGAGATGCCGCGCAATCTCGCCGGCCGAAAGAAACTCGACCGACGCCTCAGGCGCGCCGTCCATGGAGCCGCGATAGCCGCGCGCGTCGCCCGTCTTCTCGATGCCAAGACCCGCGGCGCGGAAGAGCGCCAGCGTATCTTCCATGAGGCGTCCCTTCGAGGGCACGCCGATGATCAGTCGATCCATGCATCACCCTAGATCAACCCGCCCTTAATCGGAATCGATTGAAGGTGGAAAAGTTGATCGATTCTAAAGTGCTGGCGTAGCCCGCGTTCAGATGAGCGCGGGCTACGCCTGTGTGGTCGCCGCGAGAAGGCGCTCGGTGTGAATGGCGGCGCCTACGGCCGGAACGTCATGCGCGCCGTGGGAGAGGGCGCGCATGAGTTCGTCATAACGGCCGCCGCCTGCGATCTGGCCGGCGACGCCAGCGCCGTCGATCTCGATCTGAAAGACCATGCCGGTATAATATTCGAAATGACGACCGAAATCGGCCTCGAATACGATCGACGCCGATCCCGCAAGAGCCTTCAGCCCGTAGAAGAGCGCCCGCGCATCTTCCAGCGCATCCCCGAGGTCGAGATTCGCCTGCCGCGCCAGGGCCTCCACCGTCCGAAGCGCCGTCGCGACATCGCCGCGCGTTTGAAGGTAGTTTTCAATCAGTTGGACTACATCGGGCGCGAGCGGAGGCTCGTTGGCGTCGGCCGCTTTATCCTGGAGGCGCTTGACGATTTCGGCTGGACGACGAAGGCCGACGAGTGGGATGCCGTTCGCCTCAAGCTGATTGAGAAGCCCGCTCTCAGTCAGCGCGGCCAGCGGCGGTTCATTGCCTTTCATGCGAGAGAGCGTTGCAAGCTCCCGCGCGAAGGCGGCATGGCGCCAGTAGCTGCGTTCCAGCCTCTCCCGCCATCGCGGCGGGATGTTCAAGCCGCTGAGCAACGCCTTGAACAAGCCGAGATGCCCGACACGCGCCGTGAACGATTTCACGCCGCTTTCGCGAATGGCCTGGATGGTGAGCGCCAGCACCTTAAGATCGGCTTCATGGCCGCCCCCACCGAAGAATTCGATCCCAGCCTGGCTGAACTCGCGCTGCCGCAAGGGGTCGGGCTTTTCCTGAACGCGGAAGGCCGGGCCGTTATAGCAGAATTTGGCGACGCCTTCAGGCGCGCCGCGCTCCAGGAAGACCCGGCAGACAGGGAGGGTCAAATCCGGCCGCAGGCACAGCTCTTCGCCGTTAGGATCGGTGAAGACATAGGTGCGCGCGCGGAGCGCTTCGCCAATACGGTCGAGAAAAAGGCTGGCAGGTTGAATGTACGCCGGCGAGACGTGCTCATAGCCTTTCGAGGTGAAAAGCGTGATCAGGCTCGACGCCTGCGCCTCCAGGGCCTCGTATTCCTTTGCGCCTTCCGCCGTCACGCTTTTTGCTGCTCCTTGAGAAGCCGCTTCACGGCTTCGACCATATCATCCGCCGAAACCGCGAATTGCGCGGGGCGCGCGGCGCGCCACTCATCGCGTTCGGCAATCTCGCCGGACAGGCGCGAGCCTTCGAGAAGGTCCTTGATCGTGACCTCGCCGCGGGCGCGCTCGTCCTCGCCCTGGATGATGACGCAAGGACTGCCGCGCTTGTCGGCATACTTCATTTGCGCTTTCATGCCGGCGTCGCCCACATACATTTCGGCGCGGATGCCGGCCTCGCGCAATTGGCGCGCCATTTTCTGATAGTCGCCGACGCGGGCTTTATCCATGACGAGCACCACCACGGGCGCTTGCGAGGCGGCATCGGCTTTGAGCTTGCCGAGATGGGTGAGCGCCGCGTAAAGGCGCGACACGCCGATCGAGAAGCCCGTGGCGGGCACGGGTTGCGACCTGAAGCGCGAGACGAGGCCGTCATAGCGTCCGCCGCCGCCGACCGAGCCAAAACGCACTGTCTGACCACTCTCATCCGTGGCCGGGAATGTCAGATCGGCTTCAAGGACAGAGCCGGTGTAATATTCGAGGCCGCGGACGACCGTGGCGTCGAAGCGGATGCGGTCCTCGCCGAAGCCCGCCTCGCGCACGAGTCCGATGATCACGCCCACCGTTTCGTCGGCGGGCTCACGCCCTGACAGCAAAGCCAGGATCGCCTCCGCCTGCCCGGAAGAGAGTTCGGCGCCCGGCGTGAAGTCGCCGCTCTCGTCTTTGCGACCCTTGCCCAAAAGTTCGCCCACGCCATGGAGGCCGAGCCTGTCGAACTTATCCACAGCTCGCAGCACGACGAGCCGCTGCCGGATGTCGGTAATGGCCGCCTTGTCGAGAAGAGCGTCGAGCAAGGTGCGGCTGGAAACCTTGATGGCGTAGCTTCCGCGCGGGATGCCGAGCGCTTCAAGCGTGTCGGCCGCGAGCATGCACATCTCGGCGTCTGCTGCCGGGTTCGCTGTGCCCACTGTATCGGCGTCAAATTGCATGAACTGGCGGAAGCGGCCCGGCCCTGGCTTTTCGTTGCGGTAGACGTACCCGGATTGATAGCGGCGGAACGGCTTCGGCAGCGCGTCGAAGTTCTGCGACACGAAGCGGGCAAGCGGCGCCGTCAAATCGTAGCGCAGCGACACCCACTGCTCGTCTTCGTCCTGGAACGAAAACACGCCCTCATTCGGCCGGTCTGTGTCGGGCAGGAACTTGCCGAGCGCGTCGGTATATTCGAAAGCTGGCGTATCGAGCGGCTCGAAACCGTACCGCTCGTACACATTGCTAATTCTGCTCAGCATGTGCTGCTGGGCGCGAATTTCTTGCGCTTCTACGTCGCGCAAACCCTTGGGGAGGCGCGCCTTGACCTGGCTGCGGTTCTTATTCTTCTCGCTCATACGGGAAGAAATGCAGAGGTGCGCGCCTTAACGCAATAGATTTGTTGAAGCATCCCGGATTTGTGTATCCGGCAGCGCAGCGGCCCAACGCAAACAATACTCTAAGCCGGGTTGCCCGGCGGAGCCGCTGTCAGCTTGTTCGGAGGGAGGAGGGGTGGCTAAGCCACGTTTCGCTCGGATTTGAGCTTTTCAATCTTCTCTTTAAGGCGAAGCTTTTTACGTTTGAGTTCGGAGACTTTCAGGCTATCGACGAGGGGATGCGCCATCTCTTCTTCTATCTGGCGTTGAAGAGATTGATGCTTCTCGGTCAGTTCCTCGATATGCGCAAAAAGGCTCATTTCACGGCCTCCACTTCTGTTTAGCACTCTATCGCACTCCCATATTATGGCAGAAAAATGAAAAAAATAAGCCCAAAATAAGGCGCGGTTGTGGAAATAGGCTGAAGCAACCATTCGTATTTATTGAATATGCTTTTCCTATTAAAGCCCTGTTTTTCCTTCTTCAACTTATGGCTAAGGTCTGCCTCGCAAACCGGCGCGGCGGTCCCCTCATTTGGCGAATGTGTAGGCGATTTTCGCGCGCGCCCCCCTTTACTTTGCGCCAAGGCTGGCGAAAGGTGCGGACATGACCATCGAAAAGCGCATTGTCCGCGCGGACGATGACGGTCTCCGTCTCGACCGCTGGCTCAAAAAAAATTATCCGTCGCTCCCGCACACGCTGGTGCAGAAGTTGGTGCGAACCGGCCAGGTCCGCATCGATGGCGGCCGCGCCAAGGCCGAGGCCCGGCTTTGCGCCGGGCAGGAAATCCGCGTCCCGACCCATTTCACCGCCCCCCCGCCTGAGCCTGCGCCCTCACTGAAGCCCCCTCCCGGCCTGTCGAAAGCCGACCGGGACTTCATCGAGCGCATGATCGTCTTCGAGAACGATTGTCTTGTGATCCTTAACAAACCGTTTGGAATCGCTGTGCAGGGCGGCACGAAAACGGCGCGACACATCGATGGCCTGCTTGCGGGCATGGCGGACCGCTTCGGCGGCGAGCGCCCCCGTCTCGTTCATCGCCTCGACCGCGACACAAGCGGCATCCTGGTCGTCGCCAAGGACCGCCAGACGGCCGCACGCCTTGGCAGGCTGTTCCAGACGCGTTCGGTGCAGAAGATATACTGGGCCGTGACTCGAGCCATCCCCAAGCCGCTGCAAGGCAAGGTCGAAGCCGCCCTGGTGAAGGCGGCAGGCCCCGATGGCGACCGCGTGCGCAAGGCGAAGGCCGGCGAGCAGGAGATGGCTCAGCACGCCGCCACCTACTATTCCGTCATCGACCGGTCCGGCAAATTGGCGTGGCTCTCGCTGAAGCCGGTGACGGGCCGGCAGCATCAACTGCGCGCCCATATGGATATTCTTGGAACGCCGATCCTGGGCGACCAAAAATATGGCGATGTTGCTGATTTGCCCATGGACGGCATCGAGCGGAAACTTCATCTTCATGCAAGGCGTCTCACCTTGAAAGACGCCACATTGGGGGAAATCGACGTTACAGCGCCGCTGTCGCCTCACATGGCGAAGACGTTCGAACTGCTGGGCTTCGATCCGCAGCGTTACGGCGAGTAAAATTGTCATCAGCCTGTTGTGCGCCTCGTTTGAAGTGTCGCTCGTTCGTCGCGGCGGAAGTCCTGCCCCAATTGTTACGGGGGAGACAGGGCTTCCCGAGGATAAATTGTATTGGTGGCGTCAGCATGCGGCGCGGCAAGGGTGATGGGTCGAACGCCAAGCGCTCAACGGAATGCTTTTTGAGAGAGAAATGGCTCGATGCCAATCCTTATCGTTTTCGATTGCGACGGCACGCTTGCCGACAGCCAGCACGTCATTACGGAAGCCATGCGGTTTGCCTTCCAAAGCGCAGGGCTTGTCGCGCCTGATCGCAGCAGCGTGCTGCGCATCGTAGGCCTCTCGCTCAACGAGGCGGTCGCCGCCCTTGCCCCGGATCAGTGCGAGATGAAAAGGGATGACGTCGTGCGCGTCTTCCGCGAGCGAAGCGCGGCCTTGCGCCTTAACCCTGCTATGCGCGAGCCCATGTTCCAAGGCGCCGCTTCGCTTTTGCGGGCGCTCGCAGAGCGCGAGGATGTCGTCCTCGGCCTTGCGACGGGAAAATCAAGACGCGGCGTCGCGCGCATCATCGAGCAGAACAACCTGCACGGCCTGTTCGCCACGATCCAAACTGCGGACGACGCGCCATCGAAGCCGCATCCTGCGATGCTCGCTCAGGCAATGAAGGAGACGGGAGCATCGCCTGAAACGACCGTCATGATCGGCGACACCTCCTACGACATGCTCATGGCCGCGTCCGCGAATGCCGCCAGCATCGGCGTCACTTGGGGCTATCACACCAAGGCCGAACTCCGGCGCGCAGGGGCCAAGATGATCGTGCACAACTTTGCTGAGCTTGGACACGCGCTCAATGGGGATCGCGTGTTGGCGCCGCTCCGCGAGGCTGTGGCCTGACCTCAGGCCCTTTTCGCGGAAAGATCTGCGATGATGTGAGGCGATAATGTTGACAGCCCGGCGGCCAACCCCTTAGATAGGCGAAGATTTGGAGACCTTAGCTTAGCGTTCGATCGTTCGCTTCACATGCGATAGTAGGGTAACGATTTGCGGGCAATTTGGTGGTGTTCTGACAATCCCAGGGACGCTTAGCTCAGCGGTAGAGCGATCGCTTCACACGCGATAGGTCACAGGTTCAATCCCTGTAGCGTCCACCATCCCTTCCCTAGCTCGCTGTTGAGGTGGCCCCCGGGGGCCCCGGACGAAATTTCCGTTTGCCATCCTCCGGCAGTTGCACGAGCGCCGCCAGCCCCAATCCACCGACTTCGTGTTGGTCAGCGCCCGCACATCGGTTGGGCACGATATGCCACCGCCTTCAGCGCGCGCAGCGCAGGCTCGCCTCAGCGACAGGAAGGCAACCTCGCAGGCGCCTCGGATTATCATCGAGTAAGGCACAAAAAAAGCCCCGTCTCACGACGGGGCTTTTGATATAATTTGGAAAAGAGGATTTAAACATCCTTTGTATGCCTGGCGACGACCTACTCTCCCACAGTGTAGTACCATCGGCGCTGGAACGTTTCACGGTCGAGTTCGGGATGGGATCGAGTGGGGGCGTTCCGCTATAACCACCAGGCAAACGAAGGATGTTGGATCACAAGCGCGGGTAGCGCTTTGTGCTCAGAATGATCTGTCTTTGTCTTTTCGCCAACTCACTTTTTATGTGAGCATTGACTAATGAGAGCGATGAAGCCGATCGAACGATTAGTACTGGTAAGCTCCACGCATTGCTGCGCTTCCACATCCAGCCTATCAACGTGGTGGTCTTCCACGGTTCTCAAGGGAGAACTTGTTTCGAGGCGAGTTTCCCGCTTAGATGCTTTCAGCGGTTATCTCTTCAACACTTAGCTACCCTGCACTGCGGCTGGCGCCACAACAGGTCCACCAGAGGTGTGTCCATCCCGGTCCTCTCGTACTAAGGACAGCTCCTCTCAATTCTCCTACACCCACGGCAGATAGGGACCGAACTGTCTCACGACGTTCTGAACCCAGCTCACGTACCGCTTTAATTGGCGAACAGCCAAACCCTTGGGACCTGCTCCAGCCCCAGGATGCGATGAGCCGACATCGAGGTGCCAAACAACCCCGTCGATATGGACTCTTGGGGGTCATCAGCCTGTTATCCCCGGCGTACCTTTTATCCGTTGAGCGATGGCCCTTCCACTCAGGACCACCGGATCACTAAGGCCGACTTTCGTCTCTGCTCGACTTGTGGGTCTCGCAGTCAGGCAGGCTTATGCCTTTGCACTCGACAGCTGATTTCCGACCAGCTTGAGCCTACCGTCGCACGCCTCCGTTACTCTTTGGGAGGCGACCGCCCCAGTCAAACTACCCACCACACACTGTCCCGGAACCGGATAACGGCCCGCGGTTAGATATCCATGATCGCAAGGGTGGTATTTCAAGGGTGACTCCACGAAACCTGGCGGCTCCGCTTCATAGTCTCCCACCTATCCTACACATGTAATCACGAATACCAGTGTGAAGCTATAGTAAAGGTGCACGGGGTCTTTCCGTCTAACCGCAGGAACCCCGCATCTTCACGGGGAATTCAATTTCACTGAGTTTGCGTTGGAGACAGTGGGGAAGTCGTTACGCCATTCGTGCAGGTCGGAACTTACCCGACAAGGAATTTCGCTACCTTAGGACCGTTATAGTTACGGCCGCCGTTTACTGGGGCTTCAATTCGGAGCTTGCACCCCTCCTCTTAACCTTCCAGCACCGGGCAGGCGTCAGACCCTATACGTCGCCTCGCGGCTTCGCAGAGCCCTGTGTTTTTGGTAAACAGTCGCCACCCCCTGGTCTGTGCCCCTCCGCAATGCTTGCGCAAAGCGAAGGCCCTCTTATCCCGAAGTTACGAGGGTAATTTGCCGAGTTCCTTCAACGCAGTTCTCTCAAGCGCCTTGGTATGCTCTACCTGTCCACCTGTGTCGGTTTAGGGTACGGTCGTTTGGGGGGCTATTTCCTGGGACTGCTTCACGGCCAAACCAATCCGATAAGGTTTGACAATTTGCACAATCCGTCACCATCCCCTGGCTGAAGAATATTAACTTCATTCCCATCGACTACGGCTTTCGCCCTCGTCTTAGGAGCCGGCTAACCCTGCTCAGATTAACTTTAAGCAGGAACCCTTGGACTTTCGGCGAGAGTGTCTCTCACACTCTTTATCGTTACTCATGTCAGCATTCGCACTTCCAATACCTCCAGCATGCCTCACGGCACACCTTCGCTGGCTTATGGAACGCTCCGCTACCGCTTGCATTGCTGCAAACCCGCAACTTCGGTGCGTGGCTTAATCCCCGTTACATTTTCGGCGCAAGAACCCTTATTTAGACCAGTGAGCTGTTACGCTTTCTTTAAATGATGGCTGCTTCTAAGCCAACATCCTGGTTGTTTTGGGGTTTTCACATCCTTTCCAACTTAGCCACGACTTGGGGACCTTAATTGGCGGTCAGGGCTGTTTCCCTTTTCACGACGGACCTTAGCACCCGCCGTGTGTCTGCCGGATAAGACATTCCAGTATTCGGAGTTTGGTTAGGTTTGGTAATCCGGTAAGGACCCCTAGCCCATCCAGTGCTCTACCCCTGGAAGCATTCGTCCGACGCTCTACCTAAATAGATTTCGCGGAGAACCAGCTATTTCCGAGTTTGATTGGCCTTTCACCCCTATGCACAAGTCATCCCCGACTTTTTCAACAGGCGTGGGTTCGGCCCTCCAGTGAGTGTTACCTCACTTTCAGCCTGCTCATGCATAGATCACTCGGTTTCGGGTCTAATCCAACGAACTGAACGCCCTGTTCAGACTTGCTTTCGCTGCGCCTACACCTATCGGCTTAAGCTTGCTCGTTAGACTAAGTCGCTGACCCATTATACAAAAGGTACGCCGTCACTTTCGCTCCGGCTGTTTGTAGGCATTCGGTTTCAGGTTCTATTTCACTCCCCTCGTCGGGGTGCTTTTCACCTTTCCCTCACAGTACTTGTGCACTATCGGTTGGCAAGGAGTACTTAGGCTTGGAAGGAGGTCCTCCCATGTTCAGACAGGGTTTCACGTGCCCCGCCTTACTCAAGGCGCATGCGAAAATTTACGTGTAAGGGGCTGTCACCCTCTATGGCCACACTTTCCAGAGTGTTCCACTTTTTTTCGCAATTGCACTGGCCTGGTCCGCGTTCGCTCGTCACTACTAGCGGAGTCTCGGTTGATGTCCTTTCCTTCGGGTACTTAGATATTTCAGTTCCCCGAGTTCGCCTCTTCACCCTTATTTTATTCAGGGGAAGATATCCTCTTTGATAACCAGAAGCTCAAACCCGTACAAACTTGCGTCTGTGCGGACTTGTGACTCTGGCTATCGAGGATGGGTTGCCCCATTCGGAAATCCACGGATCAAAGCTTGTTCGCAGCTCCCCATGGCTTATCGCAGCGTACCACGTCCTTCATCGCCTCTTGCCACCAAGGCATCCACCAAATGCCCTTAAGTCGCTTGATCGCTCTCATTATCAATGCTCACCCCTCGGCAGAGGACGTCAGCCCGAAAGCTGACAAAAGAGCATTGACGAAAAGACCAGATCATTCTGAGAAGAACCCAGCGCCGGCGCGGTTGCATCGACGGCCAATTGGCTTCCGCTTGCGCGGAACCAGGCAAATCCCCTTTTCACGATTTTTGAAGTTTGATCGGAAGCTAAGCTTCCATAATCGGAGACGTTATCTCCGAAACTTGTTTCATCCCACTTACTTCTTGGTGGAGCCTGCCGGGATCGAACCGGCGACCTGAAGCTTGCAAAGCTACCGCTCTCCCAGCTGAGCTAAGGCCCCGTAACTCTCCGACACCGCCACTCCTTCTATCACCAAAGGGATGGTGGGCCTGGGTAGAGTTGAACTACCGACCTCACGCTTATCAGGCGTGCGCTCTAACCACCTGAGCTACAGGCCCGGCGAACTCATTCGCAAGTGGGAAGAAAGAGAAACGAAGACGGCGGCGCTCCGCAAATGCTCTCATGTGGGTAACATGGAGCTAATGTTCCAAGAGAACCGATAAAACGCTTTGCTTGATGAAGCTCAACGCTTTGAAGGTTCTTCCTTAGAAAGGAGGTGATCCAGCCGCAGGTTCCCCTACGGCTACCTTGTTACGACTTCACCCCAGTCGCTGACCTTACCGTGGTCGTCTGCCTCCTTGCGGTTAGCGTAACGCCTTCGGGTAAAACCAACTCCCATGGTGTGACGGGCGGTGTGTACAAGGCCCGGGAACGTATTCACCGCGGCAGCTGATCCGCGATTACTAGCGATTCCGACTTCATGCACTCGAGTTGCAGAGTGCAATCTGAACTGAGACGGTTTTTTGAGATTAGCATCACATCGCTGTGTCGCTGCCCATGTCACCGCCATTGTAGCACGTGTGTAGCCCAGCCCGTAAGGGCCATGATGACTGACGTCATCCCCACCTTCCTCCGGCTTATCACCGGCGGTCCCCTTAGAGTGCTCAACTAAATGGTAGCAACTAAGGGCGAGGGGTTGCGCTTGTTGCGGGACTTAACCCAACATCTCACGACACGAGCTGACGACAGCCATGCAGCACCTGTGTCCGCGTCCCCGAAGGGAACCGTATTCTCTCCACGTAGCACGGCATGTCAAGAGCTGGTAGGTTCTTCGCGTTGCCTCGAATTAAACCACATGCTCCACCGCTTGTGCGGGCCCCGTCATCCCTTCCAGTTTTAATCTCGCTTACCGTACTCCCCAGGCGGCGAGCCCACAGGTTAGCCGCCACTGAAGAGCAAGCTCCCCAACGGCTAGCATCCAGAGTTCACAGCGGGACTACCAGGGTATCTTATCTCGTCGGCTCCCCCACGCTTTCGCACTGAGCGTCAGTATCGGGGCCAGTTGGCCGCCTTCGCC
>CAVRLF010000013.1:0-257590 GCA_963721975.1 uncultured Alphaproteobacteria bacterium | reverse complement strand
CTAAGGCCTGAAGCGCGAGCGGGCGAAGAAACGCCGCGCGAACCGGGGCGCGCTTCCCTCGCATCTGCAAAGGATCGAGCAGGTCATCGAGCCGCAAAGCACAGCCCTGTCCCTGCTGCGGCAAGGCCATGCACGTGATCGGCGAAGAGAGGTCCGAACGCCTCGACAAAATCCCAGCGGTCTTCCGCGTAATCGTCACCCGCCGTCCCAAGTACGCCTGCGCGTGCGGGGACGCCGTGGCGCAGGCGCCCGCGCCGCCGCGGCTGATCGAGGGCGGCATCCCGACAGAAGCGCTCATCGCCGACGTCGTCGTGGCGAAATACGCCGATCACTTGCCGCTGTACCGCCAGGCGCAAATCTTCTCCCGCCAGGGCATTCCTCTCGACCGCTCGACGCTCGCGTCTTGGGTGGGGGCCGCGGCGGCCGAACTGCAGCCGCTTCACGAACGCCTCGTCGTCATCCTGAAAGGAATGGACAAGCTGTTCGCCGACGAAACGCGCTGCCCGGTCCTCGATCCGTGACGTTTATCGTGAGCGACAAGCGCTCACTCTGACGCGGCAAGACCAAGCCCGGCTACTTCTGGGCTCTGGCCTGCGACGACCGGCCATGGGGCGGCAAAACGCCGCCCGCGGTGATCTATTCCTATGCGCCGGGCCGCGGCGGGAAACATGTGGAGACGCTGCTGGAAGGCTTCTCGGGCGTTCTGCAGGTCGACGGTTATGACGGCTACAACATCCTTGTCCGTCCTGACCGCCGCGGCGGACCGGCAGCGCTCGCCTATTGCTGGGCGCACCTGCGCCGGAAATTCTACGAGATCGCCGCCAACGGGCCGGCCCCCATCGCCCAAGAGGCGCTGGAGCGCATCCGAAAACTGTACAAGATCGAAGAGGACATTCGCGGGAAGCCGCCGAACAGCGGCGCGCCGCCCGTCAGGCGAGAGCCCGGCCTGAGGTCGAGGGCTTGAAATCCTGGTTCGAGGATTGCCTTAAGCGCGTCTCCAAATCGTCGCCGGTTCGCGACGCCATCCAATACGGATTGAACGAATGGGACGGCTTGATCCGGTTCCTCGATGACGGCCGCATCGAAATCGATTCCAACTCGGTTGAGCGTTCAATGCGTCCTATTGCCTTGAATTGCAAGAATAGTCTCTTCGCCGGGCATGATCAGGGCGCCCAGAACTGGGCGTGTCTGGCGTCGCTCATCGAGACTTGCAAACTCAATAGCGTCAACCCAAACGCTTGGCTCACAGACGCGCTTACCAAGCTCGTCAATCGCTGGCCCGCGCGCCGCATCGATGAGCTTATGCCCTGGGTTTACGCCGCTACCCTGTGACGGGGCATCGCTTACGAATGCGCGATGCCTGCCTGGCGTTTGCAGACAGCCTTGCCGCCGCACGCAAATCCGCGGCGCTCATATCCGTTCGAGTAAATCGCAATCCCAGCCATCTCGCCCCCGCGAATTGATTTGACGCCATCGATTTACAGAATGAGCCCGAAGGGAATCCCCCTTGTAGAGTCTAGTATTTTCGGATTTGCAAGATACCGGAGGAAGAGTTTGATTTCCTGGGCTACACGTTCGGGCGGATGTACTCGACGAAGACCGGCCAAGCCCGTCTTGGTTACCGGCCATCGAAGAAGAGCGTCAAACGCATGGTGGAGAAAATCCATGCGATGACCGGCCGATCGATGTTATGGCAAGAGACCACCGAGCTGATCAGTCAGCTGAACCGCACGTTGCGCGGCTGGGCGAACTCCTTTCAAGTAGGAACCGTCAGCAAGGCGTACCGGGCGCTCGACAGCTACGCAGCGGTGCGGTTGCGTCGGTGGTTGCGTTCCAAGCACAAAGTCAGGCGGCGCAGACGCGGGACCTATCCACTCTCGCATCTCTACGGGCATTTCGGGCTCGTTCGCTTGACCGCGCGAGGGCGCGAGCAGTCGTGGGTGAAGGCGTGAGGTCTTGTCCGAGAGACGGGTGCGGGAAATCCGCCAGCCCGGTTCGATGAGCGGGGTGTGGAAACGGAGTCACGGCAGGGCCACCGAGACACCGCCAGACGAAAGGGGCGGAAACGGATATGTCCAGCCTAAAGCCACCGCGCCACATCTCGACTTTACCTGATTGAGATCGTGCTGAGCGGAGCCACGGCGCGTCTGCGGCGTCGTGGATGCGGAGTTCAAAGGCCGATCCGTTTTTCAAGTTTGCTTGACCAACGATTGGAAACCCCTCGCCCGGCGTCCGGCGAAGCCGCACGCTGCGCTCTCCCGCGCAAGCGCGCGGCCCGCTACACCATCTTGGTGAACTTGCCTCTCTCGAGTGTCCGATCCGCTCGCGGATGCGGTTTCTTGGAGCAGAAATCTCGCCAAGGCGAGACCGCGCGGGAGAGCACAAGGTGAGGCGTTCCATTGCGGAAGCGGGAAAGCTTGCTTTAGCCCAAGCCAACAAACCTTGCTTATCAGGCCGGTCGACCAGCGTTTGCAGACGCCGGCCGGAAGGCTGGAACGAACCGAGGATAAGCCGCTCAAATCGCAACGCGTTGTTTCGAGTGCGCAGAAGCGTCGCTGAGCTTGGGCTTTACTTTCGACTTCGCGGGGGCGAACACGCGCATGGCTGCGAGGATGGCAGAAAGCGTCGCGATGTAGGCTGCGGCCTGCATGATGGACGGCCGATCGTCATAGCCGACGAGCGTATGCAGCACGCGCCCGGCGAGGCTGCCCGTCGAGAGAAGCCAGGACGTATCCCAAAGCATCGTGCTCCAAAGGTCCAGGATATCCGCGCGTTCGAGGAAAGCGACGCATTGCGACGCCATGCCCGCCGCGAGGAACGCGATCAGCATGCTCGTCACGCTGAACAGGTAGCGGGGCGGTATTTTCAGGAGCCCAGCATAGGTCGCCGCACTTATCAATGCGCCCGCGATAAGACCGAGCATGCCGCCGACGAAGAGGCTCCAGCCGCTTTCTCCGTTGGCGATGACGACGCCGTAGAGGAACAGCACAACCTCGGCGCCCTCACGCAAAACGGCGATGGCGACGACAATGGCGAGCGCGGTCAAGGTTTTGCTGCCCGCGACAACCGCCTGCCCGGCGGCGGTCAGCTCCGCGGCAAGCTCCCTGCCATGTTGCGCCATCCACACATTGTGCCAGCCGAGCATGATCACCGCGACGCCAAGGATGGAGGCGCTGAAGACCTCCTGGCCGACGCCCTCAAGCGCATTCGAGAGCGTGCCCGCGAAAGCGGCAAGCAGCGAGGCGCCGATCACGCCGGCTGCGATGCCTCCCAGCACGTAGACGCTGCGGGAGCGAACGCCCCTTGTGGCCGCTAGCACGATGCCGACGATGAGCCCGGCTTCGATAACCTCACGGAAAACGATAATGGCGGCGGCAAGCATGCTTCGCTCCTATTCGACAATCAGCACGCCCTGTGCCGTTGCATCGTGAAATTCGCCCCGAAACGGGTACCGCCCCGAAGCGAGCGGCTTCAGCTTGATCGTAACCTTTCCTTTCGCCGTGACAATCTTTTCGGTCCGAAGAGAATTGCTGTCGAACTCTTCGAAGCTGTTGTCTTCGTTTTTGAGAGTGATCGCAATATCTCGCCCTGCCGGCGCTTTAAGTTCGGGAGGATCGAACATATGATCCTTGAGAGTCAGCCCGAGCGGAAACGGTTCGTCGGCGCGGGCGCTTTCGGGGAAGAAGGCGAGCGCTGTCAGGAGCAACATCAGAATAAGGGCGAAGGGCATTCAGCGTGTTCGTTCTCTCGGCCGCCCGCCGCCCTCGAACAGATCTGTCGAACCGGCGCGGATAGAAGAAAAAAAATGGCGATGTCTGTATTTTTTAGTGTCGCCATGCGGCAAGCGCAATCTTTTTCTTTTTTAATTAGAGCGGTTCTAAAGAGGGCTTCTGGCAGGCTTACGGATCTTTTGACACTACTCAGCTATATTGGATTCAGCTTATGGAAAGCTTGTCGCGCCGCGCTTTATTCTGCGCCTTTGGGAGCGCGTTCATACCCTCAAAATAATGAGCGTTATTTTTCGCGGTGGTGCTATAAGTCGGGGCCTTCGGTGGAGCGAGCCGAGAGGGCCCGCGCCAATTCGGGCGGGGATCAGCCGCCCGGGCTTTAGAGACGGAGCAACTTTTCTGGCTTTAATCGATTTCGAAAACGGCGGATTGATTTGGCAAGCGAGCTGTTATGCCTGTTCGGGAGGACAACATCCATGTTCATTGAGCTTCACGACACCGGCGGCAACATTACGTTGATTTGCGTCGAGGACATCCAGCGGGTGCGCAAGGGCGCGCATGGCGGCGCCGATATCTTCATGAACGAGCTTGAGGGCTGGGTTCAGGTGGGCGAGAGCGTCGCCGCGGTTCGAGACCTCATCATCAAGGCGGGCGATATCGTTATGGCTTCACAAAAAGTTGAAGGAAGTGGAAAGCCGATTCACCTGCAGCCTGTCGATGGGCCCCGCGATAAAGAATGACAGAACGCCGCCCGCTTTCGCGGACGGCGCTTTTTGATGTTTCTCGTAGCTTACAGATCGCTGCCGTGATGATGGCCCCATCCGCCGCCGTGTTCCCCTCCACCGCCATGGTGATGCCCCATCGCCATGTGAACGAGGAAACGGAGCCGATGCCGCTGATCGTCGCTCAGCGACTGATAAAGCGGCTCGGCGGCGTCGGCGAGCTTCCTTAGCGCAGCCGCGCGCTCGGTCATAGCGTCCGCCCGCGATCTGATGCGAGCAATGGCGTCGTCCTTTTCGTCCTTGGCGCGGTCTCGCCAGCCTGCCATGCGCTGCTCTCGCGCCTTGGCCATGTCGCGAATGGCCTGCTCGACGGCGGGCCAATTCTTCTCCTGGTCCGCGGTCAGTTCCAGACCGGCCTTCAGCGCCGCCACACGCGCATCCGTGAACGCCTTCATATCCTCAGGGCTTGGGCGCCAATGTTCCCAGTGGCCGGGGCCTTGCGGTCCGGTCGGCTCTTGGGCAAAGCTCAGGGATGGGCTCAAGAGCGCAAGCGCCGTCAATCCAGCCATAATCGATTTTTTCATGGACTCCTCCGCTTCTGGGTAAGTTTCGATAAGGTTGACGCCAAGTCATTATCAAGCACCTTCGCCTCGTCAGAATCTCGTCATATTTGTCGATGACTATGGCAGCGGGTTCTCCTGCAAAATCGCGTTGAGAAAACCGACAAGCTCACGGCCGAGCCTTCCTTCCCGAGCCCAGGAAAGGGACGCGGCGCAGCTCCTGCGTTGCCACAGCTTCGTGGCGCTCTCGATCGACATGAGCTGACGCGTCTTCCCTGCGAGCCTATATCCGAAAGAAGCCTCGTCATGTGCGGGGCTTCATGTTCACGATGGCTCGCGACGCAAAGGAAAGGCCATGGCTCAAGCCGTCATCACTCTCATCGGAGGCCCCACGGCTCTCATCGAACTGAACGGTTTCCGGCCTTCTCACCGACCCGACATTCGACGATCCCGGCGAGTACCCGCTGCCTCATGTCGCGCTCAGGAAGACGGCGAAGCCCGCCCTCAGCGCAGAAGCAATCGGGCCTGTCGACGCCGTCCTCCTGAGCCACGACCAGCACTCGGACAACCTCGATCGATCAGGGCGCGCTTTTCTTGCGCAGGCGAACCGGGTTTTCACCACCGAGGCGGGAGCACGCCGGCTTTCGGGCGACGCGCAAGGGCTCCGCCCATGGGAAACCGCAGAAATTTCGAATGGAAAGGGCGGCTCGATCAAGATCACAGCAACGCCCGCCCGGCATGGGCCGGTCGGCATCGAACCCCTTTCGGGCGATGTCATTGGCTTTGTGGTCTTTTCTGAAACGCGGGACTTCAGGCCAATCTACATCACCGGCGACACGGTTTGGTTCGACGGCGTCGCAGCCGTAAATCGGCGCTTCGACCCCGGCCTCGTGCTCCTCTTCGCGGGAGCCGCGCGAACGCGGGGCAAGCTCAACCTCACCATGAACGCGAACGACGCAATCGAGACGGCCGCCGCCTTCCCGAGCGCCGCCATCGTCCCGATCCACACCGATGGGTGGGCGCATTTCACTGAGAGCGGCGAAGACCTGGAAAATGCGTTCCGGGCGGTGGGTCATGGCGAGCGCTTGCGCCGGCTTGAGCTTGGAATTCCTTATGTTTTCGAGGTGTAGGCCTCTGCAAAAGCATGCGCTTGCGCAAGCCTTGGCGCGAGCCGACACGGCTGAGCGCCGTTTTCCTTTGCATAGGCTCTTGCAGCGGCAGGCGCGGGAGCCTAAACCTTAGCAAAATATATAGGACCGCACGATGCCGAAGATCACGCCTCACGAAGCGCTCATCTATGTCATGATCACCACGGCTGCGGCCGACCGTCAGATTTCGGATCGCGAACTTGACCGCATCGCGCAGGTTGTGCGGCACTATCCTGTCTTCATGGGTTATGATGTAGAAAATCTAGCCAAAGCGGCCGAGCGTTGCGGCGACCTCCTCAGCAATGAGGAAGGCCTCGACGACTTGCTTGATACGATCGAGAAGGCGTTGCCGAAGAAACTCTACGAGACGGCTTACGCCTTGGCCGTCGAGGTGGCGGCGGCGGATTTGAAAGTGCCCGATGAGGAAATCAGGTTTCTGGAACTCGTTCGCGACGCGCTTCACCTGGACAAGCTCGTGACGGCCGCCATAGAGCGAAGCGCGCGGGCCCGCCACCAGACGCTTTAGGTCCAGAGCCTCCATCGCCGCACGCCGCCAATACGCCACAGTCCCGCGGGAAGTCCTGCCGGCGCGAGCAGCATATGGGGCAGGACTGTCATCTGGAACATGAGCTTCATTGGCGACGTTCTTTTTCTCAAGAAACAAGGAGGAGACGATGAAGGGGATTGCAAAGACGCTTTTTGCGACAGCGGCTTTGAGCCTGGCCACCGCTGGAGCAAGCGCTTCGGCGGGAGCGGCGGAACAGCCTAAGGCCGGGGACCAAGGACCTCCCGGAACTGTCGGCGCGATGCAGGATGAGGTTGGCGACAAAGCGACAAGCTCCGAGGACGTGAAACGTCAGACCGAGGGCAAGCCAACCATGGCCCAGTCGGCCAAAAAGGGAGACAGCGACGCCACACATCCCGGCATGACGAAAAATTCACCCGGAACGGTGGGCTCGGCACCCGGCGCCACCCCCGAGACAACGCGTAGGTAAGAGACAGGCCGCTGTCCGCACGGACAGTTGCTTACTCTCAAGCGGGCGGCTCGAAAGAGAAATTTGAGCCAGCTGTACACTTCGCCAGCTGCAAAGAAAGGCCCCTTTTTGCGCGTTGCCCTTGCGGCAGCTGACTAATGCGTCGGCGCCGCTCTTTCCCTCGTCGTTCGCTTCCAGGATTGCAACCTGTTTCGGCTTGACCGGCGCCCCAATTTTCTTATCCCGCTTCGGACAATACTCCGTCGAGTTCCCGCGTCCCGCTAGAAGTTGAAGGTTCTTTGATAGGGCCAAAACTTGATAGATGCTCGAATTACCGCCGGCGCCAGGGCACCCGTTTTTGTTGCGCGTGCGCTTTCCATTCCTCGCTCAAATGGAACGGCGCACCGCAATAAAAGGTCATGCGGAAAGCAATCCCCCGCCGGTGATCTGTAATCTCATCCAGGCCGCTTCCTTTTCTCTTAATCGACGCTAACGCCTCTCCCCGAAAGCTTGATCATAGCGCGCTCCTTGACATCCCAATATTCGGCCTGGGTCATCTCAACTTTCAGGATCGTAATGGACGGATCATCCGGCCCCTCTGGAAACCAACGCTGGGCGTCGCTATTCCACAACTCGCGGACTTTCGCCGGGTCTTGGAACGCGCGGGCCACGCCAGAGACAGAGATATAGACTTCTTTGGCAGGATCAGAGTAGCTTAGGTTTACTTCGGAGTCTTTCTGAACCTCCAATATCTTTGGAGTATCCTTGGCGCTGAAGAACCAAAGAACGCCCGCCTCCGCTCTCTGAGTCACCATTGGCCTCGAGCGCAGGCGCCCATTTTTGTCCTCGGTCGTAAGCATCCCCACGTCAACAGCCTCGATCAACTTTACAAGCTTCGCAAAGCCTTGCTGATGGGTGTCCGTCATAGGGGGTCCTCCGTCGGGGCGTACGATTTTTTCAGCTAACAAGAGCGCTAGCCTAACGTTCCCCATTATATTGCCCGGCTTGCGGTGGAAGAGCAAAAAGAAAAAACCACCCCGGCTTTCGCCGAGGTGGTTCGAATGCCCACGAGGGGGAAACTCTTCGTTGGTTAGCCGCCTGCTGCAGCCGCCAAGTCGGGCTGACCTGCCACCGCGATCCGACCGCGCCACATCTGACACCATTCGTAACCGCTGCGGAGCCCCATTTCATCCCACATGACGCGAAGGGCTTGAACGAGATAATCCATCTGTTCGGCGGTGTGCATCGGCCCTGGAGTTAAGCGGATGCGCTCCGTGCCGCGCGAAACCGTGGGATAGTTGATCGGCTGTACGTAAATCCCGAAGCGGTCGAGCAGTGAGTCCGTAAGCGCCTTACACTGCACCGGATCGCCGACGAGCACCGGCACGATGTGGCTCGGCGTATGCATCACGGGCAGGTTTTCAAGCGCCAGCCTTTCCTTTAGCACCGCGGCATTGAGCTGGTGCTTCTCGCGCTCAAGGGTGCTCTGCTTGAGGTGACGGACGCTGGCGAGCGCGCCCGCGCAGATCACGGGAGCAAGCGACGTAGAGAAAATAAAGCCGTCCGCATAGGAGCGGATCGCATCAATGCACTTTGACGTGGACGCGATGTAGCCGCCCATCAGGCCGAAGCCCTTCGCAAGCGTCGCCTCGATGATGTCGATGCGATGCATAGCGTTGTCGCGCTCGCAGACGCCCGCGCCATGGTCGCCGTACATGCCAACCGCATGGACTTCATCAATGTAAGTGAAAGCGTTGTACTTCTCGGCAAGATCGCAGATGTCGTTAATCGGAGCGATGTCGCCGTCCATTGAGTATACAGATTCGAAAGCTATAATCTTCGGAACGTCGTTGCCATATTCCTGCAGCAGGCTTTCCAGATGCTCCATATCGTTGTGGCGCCACACGCGCTTTGGACCGCCGCCGTGGCGAATACCGGTAATCATGGAGTTGTGGTTCTTCTCGTCCGAGAAGATCACCGCGCCTTTGAGGATCTTTACAAGCGTGGATAATGTCGCGTCGTTCGAAACATAGCCGGACGTGAAGAGCAGAGCCGCTTCCTTGCCGTGAAGGCTCGCCAACTCGCGCTCAAGTTCGACGTGGTAATGCGTTGTGCCGGAAATATTGCGTGTGCCGCCGGAGCCGGCGCCAACCTTGTCGATCGCTTCATGCATGGCGGCTAGCACGGAAGGATGCTGTCCCATGCAAAGGTAGTCGTTTGAGCACCATACGGTAATCGGCTTCGCGCCGTCCGGCGTGTGGTGGACCGCCCGCGGAAATTCTCCGCGGCGCCTCAGAATGTCAGCAAAGACACGATACCGTCCCTCGGAAGTCAGTGCTTCCAGAGCTTGGGCAAACTTCCCATGGTAGTCCATAAGCATTCCTCTTTGGCGGGTCGGCGCAAGCGCGTGCGCCGGGCGAAAGCGCCAGCTTAGTCGCACTGGCAGGAATTCCGCCTGTACCGCCAGATAATTACGCGAACAGGATCGGAAGTCTAGGCATTAGAAGCATTACAAACTGCCGCACGTCAACTTTTTTTGACATTTCCATCTGTAAACGCAACTAGACAGTCGAGGAAGCCTCGTCAGCTCAACCCTGAGACGCGCTCATCCTCCATCGAGAGATATCTTCTCTCCCTCATCATATTTGCAAATCGAATAAAAAGGTAATGACTGTCCTGTGGGCCGGGCGATGCTTCGGGATGGTATTGGACCGAGAACACAGGCCGCTCTTTGAGCCGGATGCCGCAATTGCTTCCGTCAAACAAGGAGACGTGCGTTTCCTCGACAGAATTGGGAAGGCTTTCACGCTCCACGGCGAAGCCATGGTTCATGGAAGTAATTTCGACCTTCCCGGTCGTATAATCCATGACCGGGTGATTTGCTCCATGATGGCCGTGAGGCATTTTTATGGTTCGCCCGCCCAGGGCGAGCCCGAGCAACTGATGGCCAAGGCAGATGCCGAACAGAGGCAGTCCGGAATCAATGATCTTGCGGATGACGGGGAGGGTGTATTCTCCTGTCGCAGCGGGATCCCCGGGTCCATTGGACAAAAAGACCCCATCCGGCTTGCGGCTGAAAACGTCTTGCGCGGTTGCGTAGGCGGGAAGCACGGTGACCCGACATCCCGCCGAGGCGAGACATCGCAGAATGTTGCGCTTGATGCCGTAATCGATCGCGACGACGTGGAACTCCGGGTTCTCTTGCTGCGCGAAGCCCCGGTTCCAGGCCCACACCCGTTCGCTCCACTCGTAGCTTTGCGCCGCGGTAACGGCGCCGGCGAGTTCGGCGCCTTCCATGTCCGGGCAACTGCGGGCCTTGGCCACAAGAGCGTCGAAATCGAAAACGCCATCGGGATTATGCGCGATAACGGCGTTCGGCATGCCGCTCTCGCGAATGAGCATGGTCAGCGCGCGCGTGTCGACGCCGGTGACGCCAATGACGCCGCGGGCATTCAGCCAGCGGTCAAGGCCTTGGGCGGACCTGTAATTCGACGGACCTGTGATCGGCGCGTGGAGGATGCACCCGCGCACGCCGGAGACCGCCGCGAGATTTGCGGTCTCTATGTCCTCAAGATTGGCGCCGACATTGCCGATGTGTGGAAAGGTGAAGGTGATGATCTGCCCGGCATAGGACGGGTCCGTCAGGATTTCCTGATAGCCTGTGATCGCCGTGTTGAAGCACACCTCGCCAGTCGCTTCTCCCACTGCGCCAATGCCATTGCCTTGAATGATGAGTCCGTTTGCAAGAACGACAGCGGCTGTGTAGGGGCGATCCACCCAGGCGGTGGCGCCGGCATGGCTGATGGTTGACATAACCTACCTTGGACTGCGCAGTTTCGCGTGCGCCCAACTTAGCATGGGAGTCGGCGAAAGCGTGACTCCTAAGCTTGCGCCTTACCGTGTGGGAACGGGCACGTCCCCGCGATAATCGTAAAATCCGCGCTGCGTCTTGCGGCCAAGCCACCCGGCTTCAACGTATTTCACGAGCAGCGGACACGGCCGATACTTGGTGTCCGCCAAACCCTCATACAACACCTGCATGACAGACAGGCAGGTATCGAGACCGATGAAGTCCGCGAGTTGAAGCGGCCCCATCGGGTGGCGTGCGCCGAGGCGCATGGCGAGGTCGATGGCCTCCACAGACCCCACGCCTTCATACAGCGTGTAGACGGCCTCGTTGACCATCGGCAGGAGTATGCGGTTCACGATGAAGGCCGGAAAATCTTCAGCCACCGTGACCGTCTTTCCGAGCGCCTCGACGAAGCGGCGCGCGCTGTTGAAAGTGGATTCGTCCGTGGCGATGCCCCGGATCATTTCGACAAGATCCATCACCGGCACCGGGTTCATGAAATGCACGCCGATGAACTGCTCGGGGCGGTCGGTGACGGCGGCAAGCCGCGTGATCGAAATCGACGAGGTGTTACTGGCGACGATCGTGTGCGGCTTCAGTTGCGGACAGAGCGCAATCAGGATCTTGCGCTTGATGTCCTCGTCCTCTGTCGCAGCCTCGATGACGATGTCAGCGTCGGCGAAGGCTTCCAGAGAACTCGCAAAGCCGATCCGGGAAAGCGCCTTGTCGCGGTCGTCTTCGGTAATTTTTCCGCGATGAACCTGCCGGCTCATATTGCCGTTGATGGTGGCGAGCGCCGTCTCGACCCGCTCCTTGTTGATGTCGTTCAGGAGCACGGAGTAGCCGGCAAGCGCCACGACATGAGCGATGCCGTTGCCCATCTGCCCGGCCCCGATGATCCCCACCGTCTTGATGGGGATCTGCTCCCGCCCCTCGCTTCTATTGATGAAGGGGTTTCCCCGAAAAGTTGGTGTTGCTTGGACCATCGTAAGCTCTAGCTTCTATTTGGGCTACTTTCGGCTGTCGAGGGCCGCTTCCAATTCCGGCAGAATCTGGAAAAGATCTCCGACAAGCCCATAATCGGCGATCTGGAAAATCGGAGCCTCCTCGTCCTTGTTGATGGCGACGATGACCTCGTGAATCCTTCATGCCGGCGAGATGCTGGATAGCGCCCGAAATGCCGACCGCAATGTAAAGGTCAGGCGCGACGACCTTGCCGGTTTGACCGACCTGATAGTCGTTCGGGACGAAGCCTGCATCCACGGCCGCGCGACTTGCGCCAACGGCGCCGCCAAGCTTATCGGCGATCCGCTCCAGAAGCTTGAAGTTCTCGCCGGACTGCATGCCACGGCCGCCGGAAACGATGACCTTCGCAGCCGTAAGTTCGGGCCGTTCCGATTGAGAGAGTTCCTCGCCGACAAACTGGGAGACGCCGTTCGGGGCGGGCGCGTCGATACGTTCGACCGGGGCTGCGGCGCCTTCGGGCGCGGCCGCAAAAGCTGTGGTGCGGATCGTCAGCACCTTCTTGCCTTGAGGGCATTCGACCGTTTGGATCGCATTGCCGGCATAGATCGGACGCTCGAACTCTTTCGGGCTCAGAACCGCGGTCACATCGGAAAGCTGCGCGACATCGAGAAGCGCCGCCACCCTTGGCGCGAAATTCTTGCCCGTGGTCGAGGCGACGGCGACGAGCGCGTCGTAGCCTTCCATCAAGGGAACGATGAGCGCGGCCATGTCTTCGGCGAGTTGGGCCTTGAGATGATCGGCGTCCGCCAACAAAACCTTGTCGACGCCGCTAAGGGCCGCCGCCTTCTGAGCGACGTCTTCGGCGTTCGAGCCGGCGACAAGAACGTGGACAGGCCCGCCAAGCGCGGCAGCCGCCGTAAGCGCCTTCGCCGTCGCCCCGCTCAATCCGTGATCGTTATGCTCTGCAATGAGGAGAACGGCCATTATTGCAACACCCCGGCTTCAGTGCGCAGCTTATCCACGAGTTCTGCTACGGTTTTCACCTTGACGCCTGCCTTCCTCGTGGGCGGTTCGGCCGTCTTAATCACCTTGATTTTAGGCGCGATGTCAATTCCAAGCGCCGCTGCATCCTTCTCGACGAGAGGCTTTTTCTTCGCCTTCATGATGTTCGGCAGCGAGGCGTAACGCGGCTGGTTGAGACGCAGATCGGCGGTCACGATCGCGGGAAGCTTCAGGGATACGGTTTGCAGGCCGCCATCGACTTCGCGCGTCACGTCGAGCGCGCCATCCTTGGCGTCGATCTTGAAGGCGAACGTGCCTTGCGGCCAATTGAGAAGCGCGGCGAGCATCTGGCCTGTCTGGTTCGAGTCGTCGTCGATGGCCTGCTTGCCTAAAATCACAAGCCCCGGCTTCTCCTCTTCAACGGCGTGCTTCAGAATTTTCGCGACCGCCAAAGGCTCAAGGTTCAGGTCCGTCTTGTAGAGGATCGCGCGGTCGGCTCCCATCGCAAGCGCGGTGCGCAGCGTCTCCTGCGCCTTTTGTGGCCCAACGGATACGGCGATCACTTCCGTCGCGCGCCCGGCTTCCTTAAGCCGAAGAGCCTCCTCGACTGCGATTTCATCGAAGGGATTCATGGACATTTTGACGTTGGCGATGTCGACGCCGCTTCCCTCCGGTTTGACACGGATCTTGACGTTGTAATCGACGACCCGTTTGACGGGTACGAGTATTTTCATGTGAACAGGGCCCTGATTTTCCTACCCATCGAATATGCTGCACCGCACCGCCCGGTCAACTTACCTGATGGTTGGATCGAATTCATTTGCGGCGCCATTCAGAAAGAAAAGGGTATTTCGCACCTGCGAAAGAGTCAATGCGCGGGAGGTTAGACATTCGGCCAGCCATCCCTAAAGACCCGTCGCCGTATCGAAGAGGGGAACGCCGGGGCGTCTCATGATGATGACGAGCAGGACGCCTGTAAAAAAGCCGCCGACATGGGCCCACCAGGCCGTTGCGTCTCCGGTCAAGACGATGCCGCTGGCGATCTGGTAGAAAATCCACATACCGATCACAAAAGCCGCGGAAAAGCGAAGCGGCAGAAATGAAACAACCGGCGCCGGGAAAAGGACCCACACGCGCACGCTCGGATGGAGCATCACATAGGCTCCGATGACGCCTGCAATGGCGCCGCTCGCCCCAATCAGGGGAATGTCCGGCGATGCGGTGACGGCGCTATGCACCAAAGCCGCGATCACGCCGCAGATGAGGTAAAAAAACACGAAGCGCACATGCCCCAACGCGTCCTCGACATTGTCGCCGAAGACGAAAAGAAACACCATGTTGCCGAGGAGATGCCAGACGCCGCCATGCACGAACATGTAGGTCACAAGCCTTTGCTCCGGCGCATGTTCGACCAAGGCGTGAAAACTCGCCACGTCGCGCGGATTGAAGGCCAGAGCGTCCACGACCTTAGCTGGAGAATGCAAGACGAAAGGAGTTCAAAAACAAAAAAAATCAATGTATTAAGAACGATAAGGCCAACGGTCACATACTGGAATCTCACTCTTTTGAGATGGTTCATATCCCATATCGGCACGAACAGCATGGACGAACCCAATCTCGGAACAATGCATTGCGCTCACTTAATTATGCATTATGCATGATCCAACTTAAGGATGCATTATTATGCATTCTTGCCGGGCTGCCAAAGAAGGTCCGCCTTGCCTTTGTCGTTGACATAGCGGCTCGCCACGAAAAGGTGATCGGACAGGCGGTTGATGTAACGGCTTGCCGCCTCGCTGACGTGCTCCCGATCGGCCTCTTTCAACTCCACGATGCAGCGTTCGGCGCGCCGGCAGACTGTGCGCGCCACATGCAGCTGAGCCCCCACCAGAGAACCTCCGGGAAGGATGAAGGATGCCAGCGGCGCCATCTCCTCGTTCATGAGGTCGATCTCGCGCTCAAGCCGGGCGACCTGCTCCATGGTCATCCGCAAGGGCGTGTAGGGGAGCGGTTCGCCTCGATCAGGCACACAAAGGTCGGCTCCGAGATCGAAGAGGTCGTTCTGAATGCGCGCCAGCATGTCCGCAACAAGCACTTGATCTGCCGGCAGAAGAAGCCGCGCTACCCCAATGGCCGCATTTGTTTCGTCGACAGTCCCGTAGGCTTGGATGCGAACACTGGTTTTCGGGACGCGCTCACCGGACCCAAGAGCGGTCGTGCCGTTATCGCCGGTTCTTGTATAAATCTTGGTGAGGACAACCATGCCGCCTGCCGAACCTTCCGGGGAAGGCCGTCAAGTATAACACAGTTAGAATTTGTATCCTAGCCGAACGCCCGCATTGGTCAGGCCCCTGTTGTTGCCGCAAAGGCCGGCGTTCGACATATGATCGATTGTTCCCATCAAACGCCAATCCGGCGTAAGCGCGAACCCGAGTGAGGCCGACTCCCGAAAGTTCACCTCACAGCCGTAGGAGGCCACCTCCAGCTCGTGCAAGGGGCCATCATGAGCAGCGCCGCCAAACGAAGCCTCAAAAAAGGTGTTGCCGATCAACCTGGCGTCCCAGGTCACGCCAAAGTAAAACTCGTCGGTCTTACCGAAAGCGACGGTCGTCCCGAGATGTGGGCGCGGCGTCAGGAAGAAGTTGAGGATGCTGTTTTCGTAGCCGCTCGGAAAACGGCCACCGAGCACTTCGAGATTCAGCGCGCCCGTCCCCTCGCCGTGCGCGTTATCGATCGCCTGCTTGAATGCTCCGACGCGAACCTCATCCAAGTTCCAGAAGGGATGCGCGGTCTGTTCGAACGGCTCAATATAGTCCGCACGGCTGGCGACCGGCGCCGCGGCCATACAAGCGGCGGCAACCACCGCAGCCAAAAAATGCCGCCCACAGCCAAAGAAATAATTCTCTGCGCCCACAAGAGCCCCCAATCTTCCCGTCTAAAGTCTGGGGAGACTTGCGATTCGAGTCAAAGAGCGAAGACGTCTTGAGTTAAATTTCTCCTTAACTGTGGGAATTTTGGCGCGCCGAGCCGACCCGTCGCGCACTTTGATTGACGTAAATTAACTGCTCGACGCTCGGGCTAGGGGCTTGGCGCCTCTCAAGGGGGTTTGCGATATAATCCAGATTCTTAGCGGAGCTTCCGAGGGCGCGCCAGCGACAAAACCTCTTTACCTGATCGTAATGTTGACGCCATTTTTTCGCCACAGCCTTTTCCAATACGGATAGGCAAGTTCTAGGCTGAGCTTGATAACGCTTTTGTATTGCAACTAAACCGCGGGCTTGCTTCGGTTGCTTTCGATGAAAAGCAACATCTGATCCTAAGACAACTTGACCATATTTGTGAACCTCGGGCCCGGGCTGGAGTATCCATGATCATTGCAAGAAATCTCACGCGGAATTACGGAGCCTTCACGGCGGTCGACGATGTCAGCTTCAAGATCGAGGCGGGAGAGATCGTCGGGCTCCTCGGCCACAACGGCGCCGGCAAGACGACCATCATGAAAATGCTGACCGGCTTTCTCGAACCGACGAGAGGGTCTGTCGAAATTAACGGCCACGACATGGAAAGACAGCGCCGTCTGGCGCAATCCTGGGTGGGTTACCTTCCGGAAAATTGTCCCCTTTACCCTGAAATGAGCGTCGTCGAATTTCTGGACTACGCGGCGGAGTTGAAGGGCGTTTGCGGGGCCGAGCGCACGCAGGCCATCAAGGAAGCGATCGCGTCGACCGAACTCGGCGAGAAGGCGATGGAGCCGATTTCCAGCCTGTCGCGCGGCTATCGCCAGCGCGTCGGCGTCGCGCAGGCGATTTTACACAAGCCGCAGATCGTGATCCTCGACGAACCGACAAACGGGCTCGATCCGTCGCAGATCAGGCACATGCGCGATCTCATCAAGCGGCTTGCGGAAAAGGCGACGATCATCATCTCGACCCACATCCTTCAGGAGGTCGCCGCGGTCTGCGGGCGCGTCATCGTCATCAATCGCGGAAAGCTTGCGCTCGATTCGTCCTTGAGCGATTTGCGTCGCGAGTCGCGTCTCATGCTCGTCACCAACGGAAACCCCGATATCGTCGAGCCGCTTATCTCCTCGCTCGATCTCGTCAGAAGCATCGAAGCGTTGCCGTCTCAAGGCCGCGCAAACGCCTATGGTCTGCGCCTCAACGGCCATGCGCTGGAGGACGTGGCTCCGCGGGTGGCGCGCGCCATCAACGATAAGGGGCTTGAGCTTTTCTCTCTCCACGCCGAGCAGCGCGATCTGGAGACAGTGTTCGCCGAGATCACCACCGGCTTGGAAAACCATGAGGTAGCCCATGTCTGATGTCGTTCGCATCGCACGCAAGGAACTCGCGGCGTTCTTTTCATCGCCCGCGGCGTTCATTTTTATCGGCGCCTTTCTCGCGGCGCTGCTTTTCATCTTCTTCTGGGTGGACCGCTTCTTCGCCCGCAACATCGCCGATGTCCGGCCCCTGTTCGAGTGGATGCCGGTTCTCCTCATTTTCCTCATCTCCGCCATGACGATGCGCATGTGGAGCGAGGAGCGCCGCGCCGGCACGCTCGAATTTCTGATGACGGCGCCGGTGAAGCCCTTACATCTCGTGCTTGGCAAATTCCTCGCCTGCCTAGCCCTCGTCGGCATCGTTCTCGCGCTGACGCTGCCCCTGCCGGTCACCGTCTCGGTGCTCGGCCCTCTCGATTGGGGACCGGTCATTGGAGGCTACCTCGCCACGCTGGCGCTTGCTTCGGCCTATATCGCGATTGGCCTTTTCGTCAGCTCGCGAACCGACAATCAGATCGTCAGCCTCATCGTCACGGCGCTCATCTGCGGCGGCTTCTATGTGTTGGGATCGGACGCGCTCACCTCGCTGTTCGGCAATGACGGCGGCGAAGTCTTGCGGCTGGCGGGGAGCGGCTCGCGCTTTAATTCGATCGCGCGCGGCGTGATCGATTTCCGGGACATCTACTATTATCTGAGCATTTTTGGCGTGTTCCTGGCGCTCAATCTTTATTCGCTGGAGAGCCTCAGATGGTCCGCCGAGGGACAGTCAAAAAAGCATTTCCAATGGCGGCTGGCGGCGGGGCTCCTCGTCGCAAACCTGATCGCCGGAAATCTTTGGCTCGGTCAGCTCACCTGGGCGCGCGCCGATCTCACATCGGGGAGCATCTACTCGATTTCGAGCGAAACCCGCTCCTACGTGCAGCAACTCCAGGAGCCGCTTCTCATCCGCGGCTATTTCAGCGCGCAAACGCACCCGCTGCTGGCGCCGCTCGCGCCGCGCCTGCGCGATCTTCTCAAGGAGTACGAAATCGCCGGAGGCGGGCGCATCCGGGTCGAATTCATTGATCCCGCGAAGGAGCCCGCTCTGGAATCGGAGGCGAACAGCCGTTTCGGCATCCGTCCCGTGCCGTTCCAGACATCGAGCAAATATCAGGCATCCGTCACCAATTCCTATTTCAACATCCTCGTTCAATATGGCGACGAGTTCCAGACGCTCGGCTTCCGCGATCTGATCGAAGTCAAGCAGGCTGGCGACACGGCCCTCGACGTCAACCTGCGCGACCCGGAATATGAAATCACGCGCGCCATCAAGAAGGCCATCGAGGGGTATCGCGGCTCAGGCGACGTTTTTAGCGCCCTTCCGCAGAAGGTGCAGCTTGAGGCCTATCTTTCCGGCGACGACAAGCTTCCCGATCCATTGCCGAAATTGCGGGCGGACCTGGAGGCGTTGATCGGCGACTATAAAAAGTCGGGCGCGGCGAAATTCGACGCCGCGATCGTCAACCCGGATGAGGGCGGCGGCGCCGTCGCCAAGAGTCTTGAGGAGAGCTACGGGCTTCGCCCACTGGCTGCGGGCCTCTTGAACCCCAAACATTTCTGGTTCCATCTCATCTTGAAAAGCGGCGGCAAGGTCGAGCAGGTTCCGATCCCGCAATCGCTCGACAAGGCGGGACTGAAGCAGAACATTGAAGCCGAGCTGAAGCGCTTCAGGCCGGGCGCTTTGCGCACCGTGGCGCTTTACACGCCGCCATCGACCCCGCCAATGCCGCAGCTTGGCATGCCGGGAAGCGGAGGTCCGACCTTTCAGGCTCTTGAGGGAAAGCTCAAGCAGAACGCCCAGGTGAAAGCGGCCGATCTGCGCGGCGGGCGCGTTCCGGAAGACGCCGATATTCTTTTCGTGGCGGCTCCCGAAAAACTTGACGAAACGCAAAGCTTCGCGATCGACCAGTTCCTCATGAAAGGCGGCACGGTCATCGTCGCCAGTTCGCCCCTGAAAGTGTCGCTGCAAGGCAATCTGAGCGCTTCCCCCTCGCCGTCCGGCCTTGAGAAGTGGCTTCAGCATCACGGGCTCGAAGCACCGCAATCCATGGTGCTCGACCATCAGAACGCGCCCTTGCCGATCCCCGTGGAGCGCGAGGTTGGCGGAATCCCGATCCGCCAAATCCAACTCCTCGACTATCCCTATTTTGTGGATGTCCGCGGCGATGGATTCGCTCAAGGAGAAACGCCAACCCTAGGCCTCAAACAGCTGACGCTATCATGGGCCGCGCCCATCAAAGTGGACTCGGAGAAAGCGAAGGCGAAGAAGGTCGTGCGCCTGATCGAAAGCTCCCGCAACTCCTGGGCCTCCAACTCCGACGCCGTCGTGCCTGACTTTCAGACCTTCTCCGACCTCGGCTTTGAGGAGGGACGGGAAAAAGGCCGGCAGCTTTTAGGCGTGATGCTTGAAGGGCAGTTCACGTCCTTCTTCGCGGGCAAGCCTTCGCCGCTCGCAAAGGACGAGACGCCCACCAAAGAGAAGACGAGCGAAGAGGCCGAGGCAGGCAAGGATAAGGCCGCCCCCGCTCAAAAAGAAGAGAAGGCGACGATCACCGGCGTCATCGAGCGTTCGCCTGAGAGCGCTCGCATCATCGTGATCGGGTCGAGCAGTTTCCTGTCCGACGACGTGCTGTCTCTCGTGTCCGAAGTCGACAGGACGCAATATCTGGCGCCGCTTGACTTCGCCCAGAACCTTGTCGACTGGTCGCTCGAAGATCGCAACCTGCTCGCGCTGCGCGCGCGTGGCGGCCAATTCTCGCGCACGCTTTCGCCCGTAAAAAGCGGAAGCCAGGCGGTCTGGGAATATCTGAATTATGCCCTGGCGCTCTTCGGGCTTGGGCTTGTGTATCTCGTCAACCGCGCTTCACGGCGCGCTGCGAGACGTAAATATTTGGCGGTGCTTGGCGGAAGCGGAGTTTGACAGAAATGCAGCGTCTCTCATTAATCTTTGCAGGGATTCTCGGCGTGCAGCTTATGCTCGCGCTTGCCCTTTTTCTCAGCGGTTCGGATCATGCCTCATTCAAAGCGAAGGAGCCGCTGTTGGCGTTCGACCCAGGCGCCGTGGATCGGATCGACATCGACGAAAGCGGCGCGAATTCCGTCGCTTTGGTCAAGCGCGACAAGAGCTGGGTCGTGCCATCTATGGCCGATTTCCCGGCCGATGGGCAGCGGATCATGGCCTTTCTGACAAGACTCGCAGACTTGAAAAAAGGATGGGCGGCCGCGACCTCGGCTGACGCCGCCCAGCGTTTCAAGGTGGCGGACAAGGCTCACGAACGCCGGATCGTGCTTAAGAAAGGCGACAAGACCGTCGGCGAACTCATGCTCGGAACGTCGCCTTCGTTCCGACAGGTCTACGCCCGCGCAGGCGGAAACTCCAACATCTTCGCCATCGCGTTCGCAACCTACGATGTCGGCGCGCGCGGCGAGGACTGGATGAACCGCGGCGTGCTCGGCGTTCCGGATGACAAGATCGCAAGCATCTCGATCGGCGATCTGAAGCTCGACCGCAAGGACAACCGGTATTGGGTAGCCGGCCTCGCCGATGGCGAAACGCAGAAGGATGGCGAGGTTTACAGGCTTGCGGGGACGGTCACCCATCCGATTTTCGACGCTGTCGAAGGCAAAGGCGCCGAGGCGCTCGCCAAGGTCGACAGACCGGATATCGAAGTCTCAATCAAGAACACAGACGATTCGATCGTCGCCCTCAAGTACAAGAAGGAGGCGGCCGGCGGCGCATACCTTTTCACAAGTTCCGCCAGCGATTACCTCTTTCGCGTCGGCGAAGGTCAAATCCAAGCCCTTGTGAAGGCCAAACGCGAGGCTCTCGTCGAAGCGAAAAAACATGAAGGCGAAGGAGCGGCCGAGGCCACGGAGAAACGCCAGGAAGCGCCAAGCGCGAGCGGCGGCTAGCCTGAGCGCTGGACGCGCCAGCAGATCATCGCCGGACGGATAAGGGGCGTCGCCAAAGCATCGCGCCCCGCTGGCCTGCGAAGCGTCCCCACGATCGTCACCCGGAATGCGCCTTTGCGCATATCCGGGGCCGTTACAAGCCGAAAGCGCCTTTTACAAGCCCGGAAGCGGCGCGGGCGCCATTCGAGGAAAAAAGGTTTCACCTCAAAAAATCGTCGCAACCGATTCCGATTTTGCGCACGCCCCCTCAGCCGATCGATGCGATTTAGCCGTGACCCGGATAGGGCCTGATCCGCATCCACGCGCGATCCAGCCTTGTGAATTTCTCCCGGTTCAATCTGATTACGCCTTCCGACATTTGGCGCGATTTCTGCAGGCGAACCACCGAAAGATCGCGGCTGCGTTTGCGGCCATCTCTGGAAGCGTGGATGACGGGCGCCGCTGGCGGGTCCGGGAGGGATTTCTAAGCATGCCGCTCTACACATACCGTTGTAAGGAATGCGACAAGGACGCCGAATTGTTGGCGCGCTTCGGCGAGACGCCCGCCTGTCCGGCCTGCGGCGGCCAGGATCTGGAACGCCTGATGTCTCGCCCCACGCCGCAAGGCAAAAGCGCCGGCATCATAAAGGAGGCGCGCGCCCAGGCGGCCCGCGCGGGACATCTCAGCAACTTCAGCCGAAGCGAACGCCGGCGCTGAGGTCTGGCCGAGGAAAGCATCGCCCCCGCCGTTGCGTCTCGAAGGCCGCAGCCAAGCGCATGAGCGCGGAGATGGCGATATCAGCGTCCTGCCGGAAAGCCGAGCGTCAAGTGCGATCATAAACGCTGCTGCCGAACCGCGACGCACCGCCCCCCCTGCGAGTACGATCGAGACGAAACGGATGCGCACGGCGCCAAGAAGCAAGTTCAGGCGCGCGGCGTAAGCAGGAAAGGCGGCGCCCGATCCGGCTGTGTTGTGATGAGCGGCTTCGGCATGACCTCTCGATCATCGTCGAGAGCTATTCGAAACGATTGGACCAAGGCGGCGAGGACCAGCGTCGCCTCCGCCATCGCAAACTGCGCGCCGACGCAGATGCGGGGCCCGGCGCCGAAGGGCAGATAGGCGAAGCGCGGCTGCGCCGGCTGGCTTGGCAGGAAACGCGACGGATCGAAGGCGTCGGGATCTCGCCAGAGGCGGCGGTGGCGGTGAAGCACCCATGGCGCAATGAATACCGCCGCGCCCCGCGGGATTTCAATGTCGCCCGCGCGATCCGGGCCGATAGCGACGCGCATCATGGAAAAGGCGGGCGGATAAAGCCGCATCGCCTCGCTGACGACGGCGCGGGTCTGAACGAGCGAAGCCAGCGCATCAGGGGCGCCCTCGGCGCTGAGGTCGAGACCGGAGGTTTCGTCGGCGATCGCCTCCTGCCAGCGGGGCGCCCTGGCGATAAGATAGAGCGACCAGAACAGCGAAACCGCGGTGGTCGCGTGACCGGCGACGATCATTGTCGCGACCTGATCGCACAACTGCTCGCGCGAAAAAGCGGCGCCCGTTTCGGGGTCGCGCGCTGAGCGAAGCAGGTCGAACAGGTCGCGCGGTGCGCCGTCTTGATCGGACGCAAGCCGCACGTCAATGAAACGCCCGATCAACGCCACCCACCGGCGCCGAAAACGCCAGCGCGCGAAGTCGCTCGGAGCCGGGATAGAGGCCGGCAGCAGCATGTCGAAGAGATGCAATTGCGAGTGCCGCAGGGCGTAATCGCCCAGCATGGCGCGCATTTCGGGGACGAACGCGCCCATCTCAAGCGAAAACATCGACCGGCCGGCGATTTCCAGGGCGGCGAATTGCATCTCCTCCAACAGGTTCAGGGGAGCACCGCTGCGCGATCGAAACGGCGCGACCGTCTCCTCCGCTACGGCTCCAATGTGGCGGGCGAGCATCGGCATCACGCGCGGCGCTATCGCCGGCGCGATGGTGCGCCGCTGATGGCGCCAATCGTGGCCGTCGCTCAGCAGCAACCCGTCGCCGACGATCGGCCGCAAAATGCGAAGCGCGGCTGGAGACCGTCCATAATTGCCGGGGTTCTCGACGAGAACCCGGTGGATCGCGTCGGGGTCGTTGATGAGAATTCGTGTCCGCCCGAGTCGCCTGTCCACGATGGCGGCCTGCTCATAAGCGGCCTCAGGCCAGAGCAACAGCGGATTTGTCCGCATCGCCCGCAGGAACTGGCGCAGGCTCGGCTGTTCGACCGAGCATACCGGGCGCGGCGGCGTGTATAAGGTCGGCTCATGGGTCGTCGTGCTCATACGCAAAACTCCGCCCGGGTCACACAGCCTCCCGGGAATCTCCTCCTGCGTCACTGCTCGCGCCGGCTGCATGGCGACGCATTCACTTTGATCTAAATCAAATAACATAATGCCTTCTTCGCTGCATGGCGCAAACGGGTGAAAGGCAATGAACAAACCTTGAGGTGTTTTTGCCAAGCAGCGGACAGAGAGAGCGCCGCTTTAACACAACGAAGCGCGCGAGGGACGCGTTCGATTCATCTCGGCCCTGTCCCCTCCCCGCAGCCGTGCTGGACGCGGCGCAACTGCGAGGCGTTCGACCTTCGCCATGGACCCAATCATGCGCTTTTGTGTTACGACCGGATCGCAAGAGCAACGCTCCTGCTTTCGTCCCAGCGCGCACGACGATTGGTAGAGTTAATGTTCGAGAATGGTTTGTTCGGCGGCCAACGCATCCTTGTCACCGGCGGCGGCACAGGCCTCGGCAAGGCGATGGCCGGCCGCTTCCTCAGCCTCGGCGCCGAGGTCTTCATCTGCGGGCGACGCAAGACCGTCTGCGAGGAGACGGCGGCGGGCCTCATGCAGCAGCATGGCGGCAAGGTGCAGGCCTTCGAGGTCGATATCCGCGACGCCTCTGCCGTGGACGCGATGGCGGAGGACATCTTCGCCTCAGGCCCGCTCACCGGTCTCGTCAACAACGCCGCCGGCAATTTCATCTCCCGCACCGAGGATTTGAGCCCGCGCGGCTTCGACGCCATCGCCAATACCGTCATGCACGGAACATTCTACGTGACCCATGCCGTCGGCCGGCGCTGGATCGCAGGCGGACATCGCGGCTCGATCCTCTCCATCCTCACAACCTGGATTTGGAACGGCGGCCCTTTCACTGTGCCGTCCGCCATGAGCAAGGCCGCCGTTCACGCCATGACGCTTTCGCTCGCCTCCGAATGGGGGCGCTACGGCATCCGGCTGAACGCCATCGCGCCCGGAGAGATCCCGACGGAGGGGATGAACAAGCGCCTGACGCCGGGGGCTGCGCCCGGCGAGCGCACGGCGAAGATGAACCCGATGGGGCGTGGGGGGACGGTCGAAGAGCTGGCGAATCTCGCGGTTTTCCTGATGTCGGATGGCTGCAACTGGCTGACGGGCCAGACTATCGGCATGGACGGCGGCCAGTCGCTGGCGACGGGCGGCAACTTCTACGACTTGCGCAGCTGGCGAGATGAAGACTGGCGCGTCGCGCGCGACGCCATAAAGGCGCAGAACGCCAAAGACCGAGCGAACCGGGGTTGAGCGTTAAGATGTTCGCGCGCGAATACGCAAAATCCCGCCCGGGCCAGCCCGCCGTCATCATGGCCGCCTCCGGCGAGGTCGTGACCAACGCTGAGCTTGAGGCCCGCAGCAATCGCCTTGCCCATTTGTTCCGGCGCTTCGGCCTTGGTCGCGGCGATCACTACGCCATCTTCATGGAGAACAACAGCCGCTATATCGAAGCCTGCGCAGCGGGCGAGCGGTCGGGGCTCTACTACACCTGCGTAAATTCCTCGCTGACGGCGGGCGAAGCCGCCTACATCGTCAACAACAGCGAGTCTCGCATCCTGATTACGTCAGCGGCCAAACTGGATGTCGCGCTGAAAACGCTCAACGACTGCCCGAAGGTGGAAGTTTGCCTTGTAGCCGATGGTCTGCCGGTAGTTCAAACCCCTGGGTTTAAACCGCTGGCGAAGCCAGGAAAGCAGGCCGGCGAAGGCGAACGCATCCTCGGTCTCGAACAGGCGACCGCTGCGATGCCGGATACGCCGATCCCCGATGAGAGCCTCGGCGCCGCCATGCTCTATTCGTCGGGAACGACGGGGCGGCCGAAGGGCGTCTTGCGCGCGCTGCCCGACCAACCTCCTTCGCAGCCTTTGCCCAACCATGACTTCCTGACGCGGCTTTGGCGGTTTCGCGAAGGGATGATCTATCTCTCGCCCGCGCCTCTTTATCATGCAGCGCCGCTGGTGGCGGTCAATACTGCGATCCGGACGGGCGGAACGGTCGTCATCATGGAGCGCTTCGACGCCGAAGCCTTCCTGCGACACGTTCAGGACTACCGCGCAACGCACAGCCAGCTTGTGCCCACGATGTTCTCGCGCCTTCTGAAACTTCCGGCGGCGACGAGGCTGCGCTACGACCTGTCCTCTCTGGAAGTCGCCATTCACGGAGCTGCCCCCTGCCCGGCGCCCGTGAAGGAGGAGATGATCAGCTGGTGGGGGCCGATCATCCACGAATATTACGGCGCGACCGAAGGCATCGGATTCGCCGCGTGTGACAGCGAAGAGTGGCTGCAGCGCAAGGGAACGGTCGGCAAGGCTGTCCTTGGCGACCTTCATATTCTCGATGAGGCGTTCCGGCCCTGCCCGCCCCGCACGCCTGGCATGATCTGGTTCAAGCCCAGCTCGCCCTTCGAATATTTCAACGACCCTGAAAAAACGAGAGAGAACCGCTCGCCCGACGGCGCCATGACATCGGTCGGCGACATCGGCTATGTCGACGAAGAGGGCTATCTTTATCTGACCGACCGCGCCAGCTTCACGATCATATCGGGCGGCGTCACCATCTATCCGCAGGAGTGCGAAAACCTGCTCGTCACCCATCCCAAGGTCGCCGACGCCGCCGTGTTCGGCGTCCCCAACGCCGATCTTGGCGAGGAAGTGAAGGCGGTCGTGCAGCCGATGCCGGGGGTCGCGCCCAGCCCCGCCCTGGCGGAGGAACTGATCACCTTTCTCAGCCGGTCTCTTTCGCGCCAGAAAACGCCGCGCTCCATCGATTTCGAAGACGATCTGCCAAGACAAGCGACCGGCAAGCTTTATAAGCGCCTCTTGCGCGACCGCTATTGGGGCTAGGACAGCCCGAGGCAAGTTCGCGCTCCCTTTGGCCGCAAGCTCTTATACGAACTTGCCTCGGTCAAGCTGTCTTAAACTTAAATGATTGCTCGTACGCCTTCGTCCCGTCAGCGCCCGCAGCATAGGGGTCGGGACTTCCCGAAGGGTGCGTGGTCGTCCCCGTTCGGACCGCTTGAGGGCGCGTCTTTTGTTAAGGGATAATTTTCCAGGATTGGGTTCGTTTTGCAAAAAGGGCCTGTTTTTTCTATGTAAGTAATTATTTGGAAACAATAAATATTAACATTTTGGGTGTATTTTACGCTTTCAGTTTAAAATTGCGTTCGAGAGCGTTTATGTCGAGTGAAAAACGGATCGCAGCAAACCGCCTCAACGCCCGCCTCAGCACGGGCCCCAGGACAACGGAAGGCAAAGAACAAAGCAGCCGAAACGCTATGACCCACGGGCTTACAGCCTATGGCGGCGGGCTTTTCGCCCACGAAAGTCCTGATGAGTTCCACCAGATGCGCGACAACGTCTTCGCTGAACTTCTGCCGCAAGGCGCCATCGAAAGAGAACTGGCCCATCGGATTGCCGGCCTGATCTGGCGCTTGCGGCGCGTTCCCGCCTTCGAAGCCGCGGTCGTCGCCTGGGTCGAGGCCCGCGAAAGAAGCCAGAGCGCGTATAGTATCGGCAAACCCTGTCTTCCGGGAGACCCCGACAATCTTTTGGGGAGAGCTTATAAGGACGTCGGGCTCGTTGTGGGGCGTTCGCTTCGCGCCTTCCTCACAGAAGACCTCGCGGGCAAGCTTGGCCGCTACGAGGCGAATTTACAGCGGCAGCTTTCGGCTCTGTTCGCTGACTTGGAGAGACTACAGGCGCGCAGGAAACTGGCCAGTTCGCCGGGAGGCTGATCGCGTCTCAAGACGGCGCTGGACGTAATCGAAACAGGCTCCTCATTTCGCCGCCCTAAAAAGCCTCGCCTTCGGACAGAATGCGGCGGCGCCGAATGATTGTTTCGGCTTGCTTCCACGGCTTCTCTTGCGGCCGCATACCGCTTGCGCCGCAAAGAAAGATCCAGGTTGTGTCGCTTGCACGCGCGCCGTCCGGAGACCGGCGCCGCGACTAGTGGGTCGCGTCACTCAATTTGAGCTAGGCGCGGCAAATTGATTTATGTTGGGGAAAGGGGGATTCCCAAAGACTTGCGAGTTGGATTTCGGCATGTCCGGCCGCTGGGACGTGGCGGCTGGATCAGCTGGATGGGGACCGGGCCATGGCCGCCAAGGACATCGGGGTAAAGAAGTACGTCGTCAGACTGAGCGAAGCAGAACGCGATCATCTGCAAGCCCTGATCAACAAGGGAAAAAGCCCGGCCAAGCGGCTTTTGAAGGCTCGGATTCTGCTCAAGGCCGATGTTGGCGCGCAGGGCGAAGGCTGGAGCGATGGCCAGATCATCGAGGCCTTGGATACGAACAAGTCGATGGTGACGCGCGTTCGCCAGCAACTGGTGGAGGAGGGCCTTGAGGCGGTGTTGAGCCGCAAGGAGCGCGCGGCGCCGGCGATCACGCCCATTTTCGACGGCGAGAAGGAGGCCCGGCTGGTGGCCCTGGCCTGCTCGACGCCCCCCGAAGGCCGCGCCCGCTGGACGCTGCGGCTCCTGGAGGACAAGGTGCCCCGCACGCCAAGAAAATCGCTCTGGTGCAGGACAATCTCAACACGCACGTCAAAGCCTCCCTTTACGAAGCCTTTCCGCCCGCCGAGGCCAAGCGGCTCGTTGAGCGCTTCGAATGGCATTACACGCCAAAGCATGGCAGTTGGCTCAGTCCGAGTTGGGCGTTCTTTCCTCGCAATGCCTCGATCGCCGCATCCCGGACAAAGAAACGCTGAGCCGGGAAGTCGCCGCATGGCAAGCCGATCGCAACAAACATCAGACCAAGGCCAATTGGCGCTTCACAACCGCCGACGCCCGCATCAAGCTCAAGCGCCTCTATCCTCGGTTTGATTGAACTCGGCCACTAGCCCCCTGCTGCGCAAATCCAATGAAGTTCGCACGCGGGTGGGTGAGGGGGATGCGACGCTTTTCTGGGATTCCGGACGGCGACAATCGTGAAGGCGAAGAGCCGAGACTGCATCGGGCGGCGCCAGCGCCGACGCGCTGAAAGCGGACTTCCTCTCGCGGACCGGCGTTCGTGGGCGCCAAGTCTCTTTAATTGAGAGCCCAAAATATAATCAACTGATCCTATCCAACTCATCCGGATGAATGTTGACATAGGTTAATATGTGGCTTCTCATATCACCTGCTCACTAATTTACGTTCGTATTCGTTTGCATCCTCAGGGATCGCGGAGCAGTGGCAGGCTCGAACTCTTGAGGCGCCTGCAACTAGAAGATCGCAGCGAGCATAATAGATACGATCGCTAAAACAGTCCTCGGCGGCAGAATCTTTTAAAACTGACGCCGATCGCCAGTGCGAAAACATTGCAGGGCGCAGCCAAGCTTGCGCAGGGCGCACATATTTAAAGGAAACCGCATCCACTCTACAGGGCGCATTCGGAGGACAATATCGTGGCGACCAACACCTGGAGCGGCGCAACAGCCGATTGGTATACCAGCGCTGACTGGAGCCGGGGCGTTCCCACAAGAACCAGCGCCGTCGTCATCAACAGCGGCGCGCCCCTACTTCAGAGCGGCGACGCTGGCATTACCGTCGCCTCGATAAGCATGGGCGGCGGCGCTCTTGTGATCGAGGATCCTTCGCAAACGCAAAGCGTGCTCGGAAATGTCAGCATAGCCAGCGGCGGCCGCGTGGGGATCAGCGGCGCACCTAACTCGGGTGGAGGCATCGTGGGCGCCAGCACCCTGACGATTGGCGGCAGTCTGAGCATAGCCAGCGGCGGCGCCGCGAATGTCGATACGGGCATCCCTATCTTCGGAGAAACTGGCGGCGGCAGCATCACAATCGGCCGACACCTGTCTAACGCCGGCATTCTCGACATCGGCAATCAGGCGGACATTGGAACCACCAAAGTGACGGTGAACGGCCCGGGCGGAATCGTCAACACCGGGATGATAGGCATTGAAGCGGCGAGCCTCACATCAGCCGGCAAGGTGACGACTTCGCGCACGCTTACTGTCGGCTTCGTTAGCATCGAAGGAAGCAATGGCACGGATAGCAGCCTGGTCGCCCCGATTGTCCATGTGACTGGAGGACTGCTCGACGGAACCGGCGTCGTAACGGGCGCCATCAACAACACGGGCGGCACTGTAGAAGGAGGCCCGGACAACCAGCACGGCGCTATCGAGACCTTGGCCGTACACGGCGCCTATAATCAAAGCGGCAGCGGCGTCTTGCAGGCCAACATCGGGTTTCCGGGCGAAAAAGGCGGCTTGGCTGTGACCGGCGGCATCCATCTCGGCGGCGGAACTCTGATGGTCGACGCGCTCCTTCCGCTCACGTTGAATACGCCCTACACGGTGGCGACGTTTACGTCCGGCGACCTCACCGGCAAGTTCGCCCACCTCCAGACAGAAGGCTCGCTCGGCAGTCACACCGGCAATGGCGCGAGCCTCAACCTCGGCAACGGCGACACGCTCAAGGCGCTCTACAACAATGCAGCCGGCACGATCCAGGTCGAGGAGGTCGCCACGCCTGCGACAGCGGCCAGCACATCCGGCGGCGCTTCGGCCACGACCGCAGGCGCGTCGACCGCCAGTCAGAACACCCAGGCCGCGCTTCTCGCCCAGCACGCCGCGTCGAGCTTTGCTCCGGCAAGCGGCGGCGCGACTGTCGTGACTACGCCCCAGGTTGCGGCGACCCCGCTGCTCGCCAGCCCGCACCACGCTTGAGCGCGTGCTGCCCGATGTAAGCGCTCACCTCCTATCCGGGCGCTTATTATTGTTCTGAGTAACTATCGGAGGAAAAAACTATGGCGCAAGACATCTGGAACGGCGCAACAGCCGATTGGAACACAAGCGCTGACTGGAGCCGAGGCATTCCCAAAAGAACCAGCGCTGTCGTCATCAACAGCGGCGAGCCCGAGCTTCTGAGTGGGGACGCCAGCGTAACCGTCGCGTCAACGAGCCTTGGCGGTGGCGAACTTTATATCTACGATCCTTTGCAAACGCTAAGCGTGCTCGGAAACGTCAGCATAGCCGGCGGCGCCACGGCGGAGGTCGACGCTGGAGCCCTGACCATAGGCGGAAACACCAGGGTGAGCGGCGTCTTGAATGTGCCAAACGCGTCCTACGTAAACGAGCCGCCGAATAACAGCTCATCCGTGAGCACTTCCGGCAATCTGACCATAACCAGCAGCGGCGTCGTGAATGTCGGCGTAGACGGCCGCCCACTGGCCAACACGGCCAGCCTGACGATTGGCGGCAACCTGTCCAACGCCGGCTCTCTTAATATCGGCACTCACGTCGCCTTCAGCGGCGCCTCAGTGACGGTGGACGGCAAAATATCCAACACCGGCACGATCGACGTTTCTGGCAACATCCCAGAGGGGAGCCTTACATCAGTCGGCACGGTGACGAGTTCGGGCACGCTCATTGTCGGCACCGGTAACTTCGATGAAGGACCTGCCACTTCGGTCAAGCTTATTGCCCCGACTGTCCATGTAACCGGAGGACTGCTCGAAGGCAACGGAACCGTGACGGGCACGGTCAACAACACAGGCGGCACAGTCGCGGTCTTAGCCGACGCCTTTCCCATCGATAGCTTTAGCCTCGGCGCCTATGATCAAAGCGGCAAAGGCGTCTTACAGGCGTCAATCGGTAAGACCTCTAACTTCGTGTCTGCAGGCAGCGTCCATCTCAGCGGCGGAACCTTGCTGGTCGACGCGACAAGCGCGCTCACGCTGAACACGCCCTACACTGTGGCGACGTTTACGGCAGGCGACCTCGCCGGCAAGTTCGCCCACCTCCAGACCGAAGGCTCGCTCGGCAATCACACCGGCAACGGCAACAGCGTCAACCTCGGCAACGGCGATACGCTCAAGGTGCTTTACAACAATGCGGCGGGCGCCATCCAGGTCGAGGAGGTCGCCACTCCTGCGGCGTCGGCCAGCACGTCAGGCGGCGCTTCGGCGACCGCTAGCCAGAACACCCAGGCCGCGCCTCTCGCCCAGCACGCCGCATCGAGCTTTGCTCCGGCAAGCGGCGGCGCAACAGTTGTGAGCCCGACCGCGGTTGCTGCGACCCCGCTGCTCGCCAGCCCGCACCACGCTTGAGCGCGCGTGGCCGATGTAAGCGCTCGGCCCCTGTCCGGGCGCTTACATGACTTAGAGGTGGGTTGCGGCCTGCGGCGCGTGAAGGAAATTGCCCTCGCAGTCCCTTTCGGTTGGAGTTCGAGGCACGCCGTTCAGCGCGGGCGCCGACCCCCGCCCCACTCTCTTGCCACGATCCGCCTACGTGTGCTTTCCCGGAGACTTGTCTCTGATATGTCTGGCGATGTGCGAAATGCCACTCCATAACAGCGGCGCCGGGTGATAGCTTCCTCTCCAGCGGGGCGCCAAAAATGACCCCGCCAGTTTCTCTGGAAGACCTGTTGCCTGGATATACTTGCCAATTCCAGCCCCTGGCGCCGCATCGCGCTGGGGGCTTTTCATTCGTATAACGGATTGGCCGCCGAAATAATCCCTCTCTGCACATAAAGCGCGCTCGGCCTCCATCATCGTCACGAATTTCAAACCTTTAGATCTCTCAAACCGCTTCGCGCTATATGTTCGTAAGTTAGAGCCGAGGCTCTAGCAGGGTGCTGAAAGACGACGCCGTCCATGGTCCGACATGGGATTTCGCTTTTTGCAGCAGTTTGCTAGGCTTTGGGAAGCCATGGGTTTTGGAGAGGGGCGATGTCATTTGCGGAACAGGTGGCCGTTGCCGCCAACGTAGCGCAGGTCTTGGGCGCCATAGGAGCTGTCGGCGGCATTTTCTATGCCGCGGCGCAGCTCAGGCATAGCGCCAGCACAGGTCGCGCGGTCTTTCTTTTACAACTGGAAGACATGTCCCACGACTATGACGCCGTTTACGCGAAGTTGCGCCCCAAGGGCGCCTGGACGGAACAGGGGGCGGGCCCCGCCACTCCCTTGGAGTGGGTGCAGGCCGAAGACTATCTGGGGTTCTTCGAGCACTGCGAAGTTCTCATGCGTCAAGGTTCGCTCGATCCACGCATCTTCTGGCATCTTTTTGGCTATCGCCTCGAAAACATCCTGGCGAACGAACGCATCGTGAGAGAAAAGCTGATAGATGAGCGAGCGCATTGGCAGCTCTTCTGGGCGCTGCTCAGACGATTCAGACTGACGCCCCGCATTTCAAGAACGTCTCAGGACAGCGATGAAGCAGCCTCTGTAACGCAGCACGTCGCGCCGCAGCACAGGTAGCGGCGCCCGGTAATCCGACGGCTTTCCGAGGGTCAGGGACTCAAGTCTGAGGGTCAGGAACTCAAGAATGTGTTGCATCGAATTGTAAGCGTCGCGGCGAAGAGCGTTGCAAAGGCGAGCCTCCAGCGAACGCCGCCCCTTTGCAGGCGAATTTGTAGTTCAGGAAAAGCGCCCAGCGAATGAAGCAGAGTTCGGGGCGTGTTCATGCCAAGGCTGAGAAGACTGTCCGCGACGACGATTCCACCGCGCGCCATCCTCTGCGGAGCTGTGGCGGCGGCCATGCTGGCGCTGGCGATGCTGGCGCCGCCCGCGGCGTCGGTCTTCGCGCAAAGCGGCCAGCCCGACGAGATCGTCCTCCTCTACCGTCAGGTTGGCCAGCTCACCCATGACGGGAAATATGCCGAAGCCGCAGCGCTGGCCGAACGCGTTCTGGCCCAGGCGGAGCGCCGGTTTGGGCCAGAGAACCCGATCACGACCGCGGTGCTCGGCAGCCTTGGCTACGCCTATATGCGAGACGGCAAGCTCGCCGCCGCGGAGCCTGTCCTGAAACGATGCCTTGCGATCCACGAGAAGCTCGACGGCCCCGACCATCCAGAGGTCGCCCAGGCGCTCAGCGATCTCGGCTTGCTCTATGGCGATCAGGGCCGTTACGCAGAGGCGAAGCCGCTCCTTGAGCGAAGCCTCGCCATCCGGGTCAAGCAGCTTGGCGAGGAGCGCTCGGAGACAGCGCAATCGCTCAACAACCTCGCGACGATCTATCAGGGCGAAGGCAATTTCGACGCCGCCTTGCCCCTGTTGGAGAGGAGCCTCGCCATCCAGGAGAAAAACCTGGAGCCAACGGACCCGCTTCTCGCCATCCCGCTTAGCAATCTCGGCCTGGTCTACAAGACGCTCGGCAAGTTCGGGCTCGCCGAACCGCTCTATGTCCGCGCGCTTTCCATCATGGAGAAAGCGCTCGGGCCCGAGCATCCGAACGTCGGCGCGGCGCTCAACAATCTGGTGGAATTGTACGAGGACGAAGGCAAGCTCGCCATCGCCGAACCCCTTTTGCAGCGCGTTCTGGCGATGCGGGAGAAAATGGGGGGGCCAGACCACCCCGACGTCGCTCTCTCGCTCAACAATCTGGCGGGGCTTTACCGCGAAGAAGGCCGGTTCGCGGCGGCGGAGCCCCTCCTGTTGCGCAGCATCGCGATCCTGGAAAAAGCGCTTGGTCCCGAGCATCCCGCCGTGGCGTCGGTTCTCAACAACCTCGCCGCATTGTCGCTGGCGCAAGGCAAGCTCAAGGCCGCCGAGCCAATCCTGCAACGCGCGGCGGCCATCTCGGAAAAGGCGCTGGGGCCTCAGCATCCGGACTTTGCGAAGGCGCTCTCCAACCTGGCGACGTTGTATCAGAAGGACGACAAGCCGGCGGAAGCGGAACCGCTCTATAAGCGGAGCCTTGCCATCACGGAGGCGGCCTTTGGACCCGAGCATCCCGATGTCGCCGCCGCCGTCAATAACCTTGCCGCCTTCTACCAGGACGAAGGCCGGTTGGATGCGGCGGAACCCTTGTACCGCCGCAGCCTCGCCCTCGCCGAGAAGGCGCTCGGCCTCGATCATCCCGGCGCGGCGCTCGCGCTGAACAATCTCGCTTCGCTCTATCAGGCCGAAGGCAAGCTTGAGGAAGCCCGGCCGCTTTACGAGCGCAGCCTCGCTCTTTACAAAAATGCATTTGGCGACGACCACCCCAACGTGGCGCTCGCGCTTGCGAACCTCGCTGCGCTTTGCTTCGAAGGTAAGGATTGGGGGCGGGCGACCAGCATTTGGCAAGAGGCCGTCGCCCTGACCAAGCGTCGCGCGAGGCTGTTCGGCGCGTCCGCCGAGGAGCCCTTGGCGGACAGCCGGAAAAGCGAGACCGCTCGGGTGGGCGCCTACTACCGCGCCCTGATCAAAGCGGCCTACCGCAGCGCCGAAGGCGAGCGCTCGCCGCCGCAAGCCTTGATCCGCAGCATGGCGCTGAACGCGCAATGGGCGACGCAATCCGAGGCCGCCGAGGCGATGGCGCAGATGGCGGCGCGAGGCGCGAAGGGAAACGCCTTGCTGGCGGGCGTCATTCGCGACCGGCAGGACCTCCTGTCAGAATGGCGCATCAGGAACGCAGCTCAGCTCGCGGCCTTCTCCAAGCCTTCGGAAAAGCGAAACGCCGAGGCCGAAGCAGCCAACGCGGCGCGCCTGCATGCCGTCGCCGCGCGCATCGGCGAGATCGACGCGAAGCTCAAAGCAGAGTTTATCGATTATGCGGATCTTGCGAGCCCCGAGCCGGCGAGCGTCGAGGATTTGCAGAGCGATTTGCGCGCCGACGAAGCGCTGATCCTCTTTCTGGACACGGGCGCGTTCGCGGCCACGCCTGAGGAAACCTTCGTCTGGGTCGTCACAAAAACCGATGTGCGCTGGTTTCGCAGCACGCTCGGCGCGCCGTCGCTCAAGCGCGAGGTTGCGGCTCTGCGCTGCGGTCTCGACTACGAAGGAAGCTGGAAGATTGCCGCCTCGCCATGCCCGAAGCTGACCAACACGGCCTATGCCGATAACGACAATGAGGCTGGCTCGCCGCTGCCCTTCGACCTCGCCCGCTCCTACGCGCTCTACAAGGCGCTGCTCGGCCCGGCCGAGGACATGATCAAGGGCAAGAGCCTCCTCATCGCGCCGTCGGGGGCGCTTACGAAACTGCCCTTCCAGGTGCTGACGACCGCGGAGCCGGAGCCGTCGGCGACGGCCGAACAGGCGCTGCTCCGCGCGCATTGGCTCATTCGCGACCACGCCATCACGGTCCTGCCGTCCGCGTCTTCGCTCAAGATCTTGCGCCGGCGCGCCAAGCCGAGCGGCGCGACCCGCCCCATGATCGGCTTCGGCAATCCCCTGCTCGAAGGCGAAGGCGCCCCCGAAGACGCGGCCCGCGCAAAAACGGCTGCCTTGAACACGACTTGCCCTGTGGCGGCGGCCGCGCGCACGTCGGGCTTAAGCCGCGGCGTCGCTCAAATCGTGACGCGCGGCGGCCCGGCCGAGATTGCGGCCAGCTTACGCAGCGCAGAGCCGCTCCCGGAAACGGCGGAAGAGCTCTGCGCCGTGGCCAAGGCGCTCGGCGCCGACCCCGGAGATATCCACCTTGGCGCGCGCGCGACAATACCGGAGCTCGCGCGATTGAATGGGGAGGGCCTGCTGTCTGCATACCGCGTCGTTCACTTCGCGACGCACGGCGCGGTGGCCGGCGACATCACGGGACAAGCTGAACCCGGATTGATCCTAACGCCCCCCGAAACGGCTGCGGCGGATGACGACGGCTATCTCTCCGCCTCGAAAATCGCGGACCTGAAGCTCGATGCGGATTGGGCGATCCTGTCCGCCTGCAACACCGCCGCCGGCGGCTCCGAGGGAGCCGAGGCTCTATCCGGCCTGGCGCGCGCCTTTTTCTATGCCGGCGCGCGCGCGCTCCTCGTCTCGCATTGGAGCGTGAATTCGGAGGTCACGGTCAAGCTTATCGCCGGAGCAATGTCCCGCCTTGCGAAGGACAAGACGATGGGCCGCGCCGAAGCCGTCCGCCAGTCCATGCTTGCGCTCATCGACACGGGCGAGCCCCACGAAGCGCATCCGGCTTACTGGGCGCCGTTCGTCATCGTGGGCGAGGGCGCGGCCCCCAAAATTGTGTCCGCCGCTGAGACCAAATGGCCAGCTAAACTGGAGCCAAGCAGAGATAGAGCCGGACGCTGACGAGCGCCGCCGAGATTTCTCTTATATATGGATGAGTTTTCGCCCCGAACCGAGTATACTCGATGAGCGCACAATAAACGCTAGAGCGCAACTTCTCAATACTTCCGGTTGCAAAGAAGAAGACATGACTGGCAGCCACACCTCCTCGAAATGAAGGGTCAGTTCGCATGGCTAGATCAGAGACGTTCCCCCGAGGCCGGACCAGATGGGAGGAAGCCATCAGCATATGGCTGGCCGTGATTTTCATCGTGGCGAACGTTGTTTATTTCCTGCTCATCCCCGCTTTGGGGCTTCAGGGGCAGCCCTCGCAAGGCTGGATGTGGGCCATCGTCCCGGTCATCGACATGCTCTACATCGCGGTCCAGGCTTTCTGCCTGATCCTGTCGGGCGCGCGCAGCAACCAGTTCGGCTTCACCGATATCGCTATTTCCTGGGCGTCGTCTGTGATTATGGGGGTCCTGGCGTGTTGGGTTCTTTTTTCTCCAACCGTAAGCCTGTCGCCCTTTCAAACGATGGTGTTGGTCTGCAATCTGGTGGCGGCCGCCGCTGAGAGCGGCCTGACCCAGTTTGGGCGCATGGCGTTCTCAAAGAGAATCATTGGGTTTGGCAGCTGACGGACTCTGATGCGGGGGCGCTTCATCCACTTCGCATGCACGCGCACCACAGTATAGGTTGAATAAGTACCAAGCATTCAAAGAGACTGAGACTTATATAGCACATTGTTTGCTGTTGGTAATGTGAACCGCCTCGTTTATATTAAAAATCCAATCAACATTGGGAAGAGTAAGATGAACCTGAAACTCGTAATGGCTTTTGCTACAGCTGTTTTTTTCTTCGCGCTAACTGGGTCTGAGGCCGTAACGCTTTCCGGAAGCAACGGGATTTCGGCTCCTGGGACTGAAGCCGTCAAGGTCCAGTGCGTTAGTGGAAGGCGATGCGCCGGCGGTTGGAGCTGGCGCGGTAGCCGTCGTGTCTGCCGCAGATGGGTGGTCTGCCGCTAAAGCATCGCGCCTCAATCAGACGCGGGCGCCCATGGTCGTCGCCATGGTCGGCGCGCCGGAATGCGCATAGGCGCATATCCGGGGTCGCATCTTTTGCGATCCCGGACAGGGCTAGCGCCCCTCCGGGATGTGACGGGAACAGCTACGCAGCCTGAGGCGCCGTTTCGGAGGGAAGCGACATCGCGTACCCGATCCAGGCGATGCCGTGGAATATGAGGTCGACGCCAAGGCAGAGGCCCAGCACCCAAAGGCCGGACGATGGCCATTCTGAGAGGATGACGCCTCCCGCGAGCGCGCCGATAACGCCCGAAAACAGGAGAGACCAGCCCGCCTGCCGCCAGAGCACGCCCGCGAGCACGATCCGGAAGAGCCCTGAAGCAATCCAGATGATGCCGAGCAGAAGCGTAAGCTTGATGGTCGCCGCGAGCGGGTTAGCCAGAAGCAGGTATCCTGCCGCAATATAAAGCGCGCCGAGCAGGAGATCGAGAACGAAGCCCTTCCATCCCACCGAGCTGAAGGCGTGAGCAATCTGGAAGACGCCGACAATCACAAGCGCCCACGCTATGAAAATAGCGCTGATGACCGAGGCGAAGGCCACGTCGCCAAGGACGAAGACTCCGCCGATCAGAAGAACGATGCCGAGAAGCAGATAAAGCCACCAGGACTTGGGCGAGGGGTCGCCGTTCGCTGTCGGCGCCTCTGTGGGGGAAAGAACCATCTGATGCCTCTTGTAAAGTATGGGGATCATTACGGCCGAAAGCCGGAAGCGGTCTAGGTTGTGCTGACATTTGAAAATGCAGTTAGTTAAGGTAACGACTTGGCTCTGCGCTGTCGAGCAACAAGAAAGGCGATCACTAAGTCTTTAGCTGCCGGCAGGATATTCGAACAAATCTTTCATCGTAGCCAGGCCGGCATCTTGAAAGTTGCATGTGTCCGCCTTGAGCAAAGCAATAACGCCGGCGCGCTTCATGTCCGGGGTCGGCGTTGGGTGAGGAGTTTACGCATTTGCCGCGAGCGCAACGATGTGCGGCATCCCTTGACCGAAGGCGACGCCTCAACGACGCATGCCCTTGGATACGCCCCCGCGTTTCCGCCGTTCTTCTTCCCCTCCCCGCGCGGCGCTGCTATTCCTCCGCGAAGCGAAAGCGCTGCGGACGATTTAATGGCCGACATTTTTATTTCCTATTCCAAGAAGCACGCGCCGTTGACGGAGGAGCTTGCCCGCGACCTGGAGGCGGAGGGCTACACCACGTGGTGGGACACGCGGCTGTTGCCGGACGACGTGTTTTTCCCGGACAGCATCCGCAACGAGATCGCGGCGGCGAAAGCCGTGATCGTGATCTGGGCCGAGCACTCGATCGCCTCGCGCTGGGTCTATTCCGCAGCCAATGAAGCGGACAAGCAAGGCAAGCTTCTGCAGGTCCGCGACGAAACGCTCGACCCGCACAGGGCGCCGCTGCCGTTCAACTCCGGCAATATTCCGCCGGTCACGGAGCGCGCCAAGATTTTCGCGGCGCTGAAGCGATGCGGCGTCGCCCCTTCCAATGCGCATCCAGCACCGGAACCACGCCACCCGCCGGCTCCCGTCCCGGCCCGGCCAAGGGCGAAACGTAAGCCCGCAGGACGGGTGCGGGTCCTGATGGGCGCCGGCCAGCAGGCGCGCGAGGTGTGGCTGAAGCCGGGCGAAAGCTTCCGCGATCTCGACATTGCGCCGGAGATGGTGCTGATCCCGTCGGGCGAATTTCTCATGGGATCGAAGGACGGCGAAGGATACGCGAACGAGCGCCCGCAGCACAAAGTCACGATCCCGCAGGCTTTTGCGGCAAGCAAATACCCGGTGACCTTCGAAGAGTGGGACGCGGCGCTCGCTGCGGGCGGCGTCAAATACAAGCCGGAAGATCAAGGCTGGGGACGCGGCCGCCGCCCCGTCATCGATGTCTCGTGGAATGACACGCAAGCCTATGTCAAGTGGCTGTCGGAGAAGACACATCAGCCCTACCGGCTTCTCAGCGAAGCGGAATGGGAATACGCTTGCCGGGCGGGGAGCAGAACCGCTTACTTCTTTGGCGATAGCGCGAAGGAACTCGGCGATTACGCTTGGTATTCTGGCAACTCAGGAATGAAAGCGCATCCAGTTGGCGAGAAGAAGCCGAACGCCTTCGGCCTCCACGACATGCACGGAAACATCTGGGAATGGTGCGAGGACGAGTGGCATAACAGGTACGTCGGTAAGCCTGAAATCCTGAAGGGCAATGCTGGCGCCTGGATGGGCGGAAGCAGCAGCAGGCGTGTGGCTCGCGGCGGCTCCTGGGTCAACACGCTAGGGAATCTTCGCTCCGCTTACCGCGACAGGAACACTCCCGACGACCGTAACGATATTCTCGGTTTCCGTGTCGGCAGGACGTTAAATCCTTAGTCTTCGTCTCCTTACCTCTTCGGGCTAAAGGGACGCCAACAGCCGCGACAGCAATGGCGCCGTCCGGCAACTTACGAGGCCGGATCCTGCCGCTGTTGGGAGATGTAGTCCCGTAGGATCGCGTTGATTTTCGTCTGGTAGCCCTTGGCATGCCGGGCGCGGAACCATTCCAGCACATCCGCATCGAGCCGCACCGTCACTGGCTGTTTCAAGGGTCGATAAAGGCCGCCGCGCACAGCGCCATCCCAGGCTGTCGCCTCCGGCGCGTCCGGGTCGGTGAGATCCGGAACTCCGCTTAATGCCTCCAAGGCGGCCTTTTCCTCCGCCGTCAGTCTTCTAACCATCCTCATACGCCTTTCTTTCGCGGCGCGTGGCTTCTCGTACGCTTATAATGTGGCCGGGCGCCCTTTCGTCCGGCCAAGTGTGAACGATAAAAAGCGTCCGCCCTTCCACGTCCAGCAGTCGCTCTGGCCTTCGCGCGACTCGGCGCTGGCGTCCGCGCCGCAGTCAAGGCCGCCCTCCGCCCCTTAACGATTCGTCCCATGCATTCAGAAGCCTGTGCACGCGCGGACCGGCGCGTCGCCCGGTTTATTCGGCGAATCGAGGGAATCATGTTCAGCTTCCCGCATGAGACGCTCCCCCGCACTTTCCGCCGTCCCCCAGGTTCCCACGCTGGAAGAGAGCCTGGACGCACTGCCCTTCCGGCAGGCCCCACACAACATCGAGGCCGAGCAGGCGCTGCTCGGCGCGATCCTTATCAATAACGAGTCCTTCGACCGCGTTTCGGGTTTTTTGCAGCCGAACCACTTCTTCGAGCCGCTGCATGGCCGCCTTTTCGAGGTCATGGCCAAGCTGATTCAGGTCGGCAAGCACGCCTCGCCGATCACCCTGAAGACCTTCTTCGACGCCGACCCGCCCATCGGCGAGATGACGGTCGCGCAGTATCTCGGGCGGCTCGCCGCCGCGGCCACGACCATCATCAATGCGCAGGCCTATGGGCGCGCGATCTACGATCTGGCGGTCCGGCGCGAGCTGATCGTCATCGGCGAGGACATGGTGAACGTGGCCTACGATTCGCCCGTCGACGCCCCGCCGGAGACCCAGATCGAGGCGGCGGAATCGCGCCTCTACGACCTTGCCGACAAGGGCAAGTACGGCTCCGGCTTCATGTCGTTCGGCGACGCGACGATCGACGCCGTCGAAATGGCCGCGCGCGCCTATGAACGCGACGGCGGGCTGTCCGGCCTCTCCAGCGGTCTGACGGACCTCGACCGCATGATGGGCGGCCTGCAAAACTCCGACCTGATCATTCTCGCCGGCCGCCCCTCCATGGGCAAGACTGCGCTCGCGACCAACATCGCCTTCAACATCGCCAAGGCCCACCGCGCCGCTCAGCAAGATGACGGAACAGAGGCCGCCGTCGACGGCGCGATTGTCGGCTTCTTCAGCCTGGAAATGTCTTCCGAGCAACTGGCGACGCGTATTCTCGCCGAGCAGGCGCAAATTCCGTCCGAAAAGATCAGGCGCGGCCAGATCACCGATGTCGAATTCACACGCCTGCAAGCCGCCGCGATGGAATTGCAGACCTTGCCGCTGTTCATCGACCACACCGGCGGCATCTCCATCGCCCAGCTTGCCGCCCGCGCGCGCCGTCTCAAACGGCAGAAGGGCCTCGGCCTTGTCGTCGTCGATTATCTTCAGCTTCTGACAGGCTCGGCGAAGCGCTCGCAGGAAGGCCGCGTTCAGGAAGTGTCGGAAATCACGGTGGGGCTTAAGGCGCTCGCGAAGGAATTGTGTGTGCCGATCCTTGCGCTGTCGCAGCTTTCGCGGCAGGTCGAAAACCGCGACGACAAGCGCCCGCAGCTGTCCGACTTGCGTGAGTCGGGCTCCATCGAGCAGGATGCCGACGTGGTGATGTTCGTTTTCCGCGAGGAATATTATGTTTCGCGCAAAGAGCCGTCCATGACGAAAGTGGAAGAGCATCAGAAGTGGCAGGATGAAATGGATCAGGTGCAAGGGCTCGCCGAAGTGGTCATCGGCAAGCAGCGCCATGGCCCGACGGGAACGGTGCGGCTGCAATTCCAGGCCGACATCACGCGGTTCGGCGATCTGGCCGACGACAACCGCATGCCCGAGCGGTACGATTAGAGATGGCGGAGACGTTCGCACAAGATAATGCTCGACGGCTGGCGAATGTCCCCGCGCAGGCGACGGCCGCCCTCGTCGTGCGGCTTGGCGCTGTCCGCCGCAACTACGCCACGCTGCGCAGCTTGGCCAAGGGCGCCGAGACGGCTGCGGTTGTGAAGGCGAACGCCTACGGGCTTGGCGCTGACCAGTGCGCGGCGGCGCTCGCAAAGGAGGGATGCCGCACCTTTTTTGTGGCGACCTTCGCCGAGGCCGAAGCGCTTCGCACGATCACGCCTGACGCTACGATCTATGTTCTCAGCGGGCTTTTTCCCGGAAGCTGCGCGCTTTACGACGAGCTTCGCATCCGCCCGGTTCTGGGAAGCCTGGAAGAGGTTACGGAATGGGCTGCCTATTGCCAGAGGCGGGGCAGAAATTTGCCTGCCGCAATCCATCTCGACACGGGCATGGCGAGGCTTGGGCTCAAGGCTCACGAGGCGCTTGACCTCGCCCAGAATCGCGACGCACTCGCCGCTTTCGAGCCGACCCTCGTGATGACGCACCTCGCTTGCGGAGACGACGCGGCAAGTCCGATGAACGAGGCCCAGCGCGCGCGCTTCGCCGAACTTTCGGCCGCCTTCGCGCGCGTTCCGCGCAGCCTCGCCAATTCGGCCGGCGTCTTTCTCGGCCCAAGGTTCCATTTCGACGTAACCCGGCCGGGCATTTCGCTCTACGGCGGCAATGCGCAATTCAACGCCGAAAATCCGATCGAGCCTGTCGCGTGGCTCTATGGGCGCATTGCGCAGGTGCATTGGGGCGAGGCCGGGCAAACTGTGGGCTATGGAGCAACGCACACTTTGAAGCGCCGGACGCGGATCGCGACGGCGGCCATCGGCTATGCGGACGGCTTCTTCCGCGCCTTCTCCGCGAGCGATGCGCGCGACGGCCCGCCAGCCTATATCGGCGGCCACCGGCTTCCGCTTCTCGGCCGCGTGTCGATGGATTTGATCACATACGACGCCACGGATGTTCCGGACAGCCTCGTCCATCGGGGCGGGTGGGTCGAGGTCCTGGGCGCCCGCGTCACCGTCGACGATCTCGCCTCTTTCGGGGGCACGATCGGCTACGAGGTGCTGACCTCTCTCAGCCATCGCTATTGCCGGATTTATGCGGATGATTAGAAAGAGCACCCCTCACCCCAGCCCTCTCCCGCAAGGGGAGAGGGAGCAGGCCGCGCCCTCGAACCAACGTCCCATCTTCCGACGGGGGAGGGAGTCCCGTCGCTTCTCCCCTCTCCCAACCGCATCCGCTGGCGGATGCGGTCTCGTTGGGTTGCGAACTCGCCAAGGCGAGTTCGACCGGGAGAGGGGCGGGGGTGAGGGGGCCTTCCCATGGTGAAGCTCGCCCAGGATTACGTCTGCCAGTCCTGCGGCGCAGCGGCTAGCAAGTGGCAGGGCAAATGCCCCTCCTGCGGCGCGTGGAACAGCCTGTCCCAGGAGGGAAGCGCGCTGTCCGCTCCGGGCGGCGTCGGCCTCAAGGCGAAACGCAGGGCGAAAGCCGCCGCGATCGAGAGCCTTGCGGATCAGGCCCGCACGGTAGAGCGCATCTCATCCGGCATCGGGGAACTCGACCGGGCCGTCGGCGACGGCTTTGCGCGCGGCTCGGCGGTGCTGCTCAGCGGCGAGCCCGGCATCGGGAAATCGACGCTTCTTCTTCAGGCCGCCGCCGCCATCGCGGGACAGGGCCACAGTGCGCTCTACTTTTCGGGCGAGGAGGCGACCGATCAGATCCGCCTGCGCGCCTCCCGGCTCGGCCTTTCGGGCGCGCCCCTCGGCCTCGTCGCCGAGACCTGCGTGGAGCGCATCCTCGCCACCGCCGAACAGGGACCTGTTCCCGATTTCATGGTCATCGACTCCATCCAGACGCTGTGGACGGAGTTGATCGAATCCGCGCCCGGCACGGTAAGCCAGGTCCGCGCCAGCATGCAGTCTCTCATCGCGCTTGCGAAAACGCGCGGGCCGGTGATCGTCGTCGTCGGCCATGTCACCAAGGAGGGACAGATCGCCGGCCCCAAGGTCATCGAGCACATGGTGGACGCGGTCCTGACCTTCGACGGCGATAACGCCCACAATCTGAGGCTGCTGCGCGCCACCAAGAACCGCTTCGGTCCCGCCAACGAAATCGGCGTCTTCGACATGCACGGCGACGGCCTGCGGGAGGTTCCCAATCCGTCGCAGCTTTTCCTGAGCCAGGGCGATGGCGAAGTCGCCGGAAGCGCAATTTTCGCAGGCATCGAGGGAACGCGCCCGATCCTTGTGGAAATCCAGGCGCTGCTCGCCCCCTCCCCTTACGCAGCGCCGCGGCGCTCGGTCGTGGGATGGGACCAGAACAGGCTCGCCATGATTCTCGCAGTCCTCGAAGCGCGTTGCGGGGTGAAGATCGGCGCACAGGATGTCTACCTGAACGTCGCCGGGGGCCTGCGCATCTCGGAACCCGCCGCAGACATGGCTGTGGCCGCGGCCCTTCTCTCCGCCTTCTCGGGGATTGCGCTCCCGAAAGATACCGTTTATTTCGGTGAGGTCGGATTATCTGGAGCGTTACGGCCTGTTCAACAAATGACCGTGCGGCTGAAGGAAGCTCAAAAGCTAGGTTTTCGCTCAGCTTTCCTTCCGGCCGCGGGAGAAATTTCAAAGAACGGTTTCGCAGTAAAGCTTACCAGGCTGCCTCAATTGAAAGATTTGGCTACTCATTTTGCATAAAGCGGCTTAATACGGACGTCGAGCATGACGGTCGTACAATCCGCGAGGAGGGGGCAAGGCTCATGCCAATTTAAGGGCTGGACATCATACTCGTTGGCATCATGGTTTTTTCGGGCTTTCTCGCCATGCTGAGAGGGCTCACGAGAGAGATGCTCTCGATCATGTCGTGGGCGCTCGCGGCCATCGTGACGCTTCTCGCCTATTCGAACTTCAAGGGCGAGGTTAGGACCTGGATCGATACGCCGATGCTGGCCGACGCCACGCTGATCGCCGTCGTTTTCATCACGAGCCTTATCGTTTTCAGCCTGCTTACGGCGAATATCTCCGAACGCGTGCTCGATAGCCGCGTCGGCGCAGTCGACCGCACGCTCGGTTTCGTATACGGGCTTGTCCGTGGCCTCATCCTGGTCGTGATCGCCTATCTGATCGTGGGACAGATCGTAGACCGGCAGAACCTACCCAAATGGGTAAGGGAAGCGCGCTCGCTACCTTTGATTGAGAGCGCCGGAGATACGATTAAATCCCTATTGCCTGACAACCCAGAGTCGTTATTTAAACGTGATCGGCCGCCGGCTTCGCCTCCCGCTTGAGGCGCCGGATGCGAGCCTTTTGTGGGACGCCGTTTTCGTGGACAGGAAGCGGCAGAGTGGGTGAAGGACGCTGAAGTGGACGAGTGTACTGGCATGCCGGCTTCGGAGACGGAGCCGTTTGGCTTCGGCGACGACAAACTTCATGAAGAATGCGGAGTATTCGGGGTGTACAATCACCCTGAGGCGGCCGCTTTAACCGCACTAGGGCTTCACGCCCTTCAGCATCGAGGCCAAGAGGCGGCGGGCATCGTCACATTTGACGGCCTGCAGTTTCATTCCGAACGCCGGCTTGGTCTTGTTGGCGACCACTTCAACCAGAAGTCCATAATCGACAACCTGCCGGGCACCATGGCTCTTGGTCATGTCCGCTATGCCACTGTCGGCGCGACGGCTTTACGGAATGTCCAGCCGCTTTTCGCGGATCTGGATGTGGGCGGGCTTGCCCTTGGCCATAACGGCAATCTGACGAATGCGCTGAGCATTCGCCGGGAACTCGTCGCCTCGGGCGCCATCTTCCAATCCACCTCGGACACCGAGGTCATCGTTCATCTCATTGCAGAAGCCGCGAGCGCAGGGACGGTTATGGCCGGCGAATTTTCGATTCGCTGCAACAGATCGAGGGCGCCTACGCGCTCGGCGTCTTGACGCGAAAGAGGCTTATCGGCATACGCGACCGCCTGGGGATTCGCCCGCTTATTCTTGGAAAATTGGGCAACGCAACCATCCTGGCGTCGGAAACCTGCGCCCTCGATATCATCGGCGCGCGTTTCGTGCGCGAGGTTGAGAATGGCGAGGTCGTCATCGTTTCGGATGATGGGATCGAGAGCCACAGAGCCTTCCCACGCTGTCAGCCGAGACCCTGCATCTTCGAATATATCTACTTCGCCCGCCCCGACTCCATCATGGGCGGGCATTGTGTTTATGACGTGCGAAAAGGCGTTCGGTCGCGAACTCGCCGAGGAAGCGCCCTCGGACGCCGACGTGATTATCCCGGTTCCCGATTCGGGCGTGGCGGCGGCCATCGGCTATGCGCATGCGTCAGGCCTGCCCTTCGAGCTTGGCATCATCCGCAATCACTATGTCGGGCGGACCTTCATCGAGCCAGAGCAGCGCATTCGCAAGCTTGGCGTGAAGCTCAAGCACAATCCGACGCCGAGCGTCAGCGTCGAGGGCAAGCGTATTGTGCTGATCGACGACAGCATCGTCCGCGGCACCACCTCGACAAAAATCGTCGCCATGATGCGCGAGCGCGGCGCCGAAGAAGTCCATATGCGGATCGCCTGCCCTCCGATCAAACATGCCGACTATTACGGGATCGATACGCCTGACGCCCGCTCGCTCCTGGCCGCCAATCACGATGTGGAAAGCATGAGGCGGCTTTTGGGTTGCGATAGTCTGGCTTTCCTCTCTGTCGATGGCACCTACCGTGCGCTTGGATACCCAAGACGCGATCCGGATTGCCCACAATTCACCGACCACTGCTTTACAGGCGAATATCCCACCACCCTGCGAGATTGGGATGGACCGGAGCCTGGGCAGCAGCATCGTCTTTCTCTGATGGCGTATGACAACTTGCAAAACAGACACTTCCCTGCCTCGATTCGACAACAAGGTCGCGCTCGTTACAGGCGCGTCTCGCGGAATAGGTCGCGCCATCGCCAAGGCGCTCGCCCTGCAAGGCGCGCAGGTCATCGCCACGGCGCGCACGAAAGGCGCGCTGGAAGAACTCGATGACGAGATGAAGGCGCTTGGCGCGCGCATTTCGCTTTTCGCCTCGATCTCAAGGACGGCGCGCAGATCGATACGCTAGGGCCGACGCTTTATCAGCGCTGGCAGAAGCTCGACATCTTCGTCGGCAATGCCGGGGTGCTTGGGCCTCTTACGCCGCTCGGCCATCTCAGCGAAAAGGATTGGTCGGAAACGCTCGCTGTCAACCTCTCCGCGAATTGGCGGCTGCTCCGGACGCTCGACCCGATCTTGCGGCTTTCGAAGCTGGCCGTGTGTTGTTCCTCACGTCCGGCGCGGCGCAACGCTGCCGCGCCTATTGGGGGCCTTATTCGGTGTCCAAGGCCGGTCTTGAGGCGCTTGCGAAGACCTACGCTCACGAGACGCAATCCACGCCGGTTCGCGTCAACCTGCTCGATCCTGGCAAGGTCCGCACCCGCATGCGCCGGCTCGCTTATCCCGGCGAAGACGAGAACACGCTTCCTCCGCCCGAAGCGCTTGCACCGCTTGCGCTCTCGCTTCTGACCGAGGAGACCACAAGCAGCGGCGAAGTTTTTCTGTTCAAGCCCGAAGCGGCTCAGTAGCTGCGATCAGGATTTGGAGCCGACAGCGTCTTTCACGCATTTCGTCTCGAAGCTTGTTTTCGCGGCGCCAGCCAGCTTCTTGTCCGCCGAAGTCTTCTGACAGGAGGCGGTCGCATCCTTCTCGCATTTGGTCATGAAGCTCTTCTGAGCTGCGCCCGCGAGCTTCTTTGTCGTGGCCTGCTCCTGGCAGCTCGGATCGGCAAAAGCGGCCGGCAGGCAAATAAGCATCGCCGCTGCGGTTAAGATCGCCCTTTTCATTGTCATGTTCCCTTGATCGGCTCAGTAGACATGATCGGCCTGCGAATTGTGCAGATCGTCTGTGTGCTTAGCTTTTTGATAAAGGTGTCCTGATTTTGTCCAGCAACCGCGAATCAGCCACAAGTCTACACGTTACGGTTCAAAACCGATCCGATGCCACGCAAGATGCGCAGCGTCTTGGTGCGGACGGCGGGACTTGAACCCGCACAGCCTTTCAGCCGAGGGATTTTAAGTCCCTTGCGTCTACCGTTTCGCCACGTCCGCCCACATGACATTTTGCCCAGGCACATTAGCGTTCTTTTATCTTGCGTCAACGAGCAAGAAGAGGATGATAGCCAAACGGGTTAGAGGCGCGGATCCCCACTGAGCGAGCGCGCTTGGGGCGTGGGTTCGATTAGCCTAAATTCCCTAGTGCGTTGGAAAATGTTCAAAATCGCCTGACGGCGCGGGCTTGGTTGGTCCGGCTCGAACTCGGAGGAAAAGGAAATGGTGTCTGCTGCAGTCCTTGCGCTCTGTCTCGGTGTCTTGTGCGCAGCTTTGGTGGCGATGTTCAATCTGTAAAAGGCATCCAGCCGATCCAGGCTTGGCGTCGTCTGCGCCTATGAAAAGACGTAGGGCGACGACCCAGGCTTCGGATGCGGCGGCAGAATTTCTTGCTCGCCGCGCCGCGCATATCGAATTGCTGCGACGAGGAGCAAAAAGAGCGTCGCCGAATTCAATAGATGCCAGATGAAGTGCGTCCCCATCCGATGACCAAGAACGACCCAGTCGGCGCAGAGGCGCTGATCCAGGGACCGGAATGTAAGTGATACTAGAAAAATTAGCGCCGCCGAGAAGATGAGAAGCGCCGCGGGGTGCCTGCGAAAGCGGAGCCAGGCAGCAATCAGCCACATGGCGGCGAGCGCGGGGCCATAGCCGAGACTTCCGTTCAGACATTTGGCGTCGCCGCCGGGTGGAATTTCGAGCGAAATCCCATTTCGCCGTTCCAGCATCGCATCTTGAAGGCCATCGCGATGACGCCGACGAAGACCGCCATGGCGAGCGCCGTCACGATCCACGATGCGCCAGCGAGACGCCGAAGAGCGAAGATCAGATAGGTCAGCATGAAGATGCCGATGGGGGCCGTGTCGGCCAGCACAGTGTCGATGTTCGGCACGGTGTGGAACAGGAAGCTGCCGACCCCGATGGCGATGAAGTTCAAAACGAAGAAAATCTGCCAGAGCGAGCGCTCGTTCGAGGCGAGCCTTGCGATCATGACAGCGCCGGCCAGCGCGGCGACAATGAAGCCGGCGTTCGTGGTTGCGTTCAGAGGCTCCGCCCAGAAGGCGGCGTCGCGACCGCGCTCGCAATAGTCGAAAATCGTGGCTGCCTGGAGAAACGGCATCGGATGGGCCTGTCTGACTGCTCGCGTTGCGGCCACCTTAATCGAGGGAGCAGCCGGGGCGAACATTTTTGCTTCACTTCCCGCTCTTTCACTCGCATCGGCGCGCGACATTGCTGGCGAAATTGAATGAATTTGCCTAAGGCTTCATGAGGGAGGAATATGGCATGATTCTTCGCCCGATTGTGATTGCCGCCGGCCTATTTGGCATCGCCGCCGCCAGCGAGGCCGCTGAACTTGGCAAGACGCCCGGGCCGGGCGCGGCAAGCCAGGAGTGTTGCGAGCCTTATCGCTCTGTCTACGCCGAATTCTGGTATGGCGACCGGAAAGTTGTAGCTTCCGTCAGGCGCGGCCCTTTGGGCGATGAGGTGGAGCTTCCCGGCGGAATCTGGGTCGCCTGCCAACTCTCCTGCGAATATACGCTGCGCAAGCAGACCCTGCGCTATCTTGAGAGCCAGGGAGCAGGCAGCGGAAGCGAAGTTGCGCCCGCCTATCCCAGAGCAGACTCCTATGTTGACGGCTGGGGCCAGCGCTGGGGCTATCTATTCTAGGCCGGCCCGGGGCGCGTGGTCAGCCTCGCGCCCGGCGGCGCCTCCTGGGGCATCGTATCGGTGCCCATGATCCTGTCCCAGAAGCGGAAGTAAAGCCCGTAATTCTTGTCGAAGCGGATGTGATGGTAGCTATGGTGGGTGGCTGAAATAAGCTGGCTGCCGAGGGGGCCGCGCACGAGCCAGCGCGGCAGGATCTCCCAGCCCGAATGGTTGAACACCGCAACCATGCTCATGAAAAGCAGGAGCGCTACAAGAAGCACGATGTGGATCGGGATGACGAAGACCATGGCGGGCAGCAGCCAGCCAGTTAACGCCGCCTCGGCCGGATCGAATGCGAAGGATGCAAAGGGCGTCGGCTGGCGCGAGCGATGATGCCCAGCATGCATCCAGCGGAACAGCCGCGGGTGATGCATCAGCCGGTGCGCCCAATAGTAATAGGCGTCCGGCGCCGCGAGATAGAGGAAGAAGCTCAGAAAAAGATAGGGAACGCCGCCATAAGCGCGCCAATCGTAATAAACCGCCGTTCCGCCATGCAACAGAGCGACAAGCACAATGGCCGCAGGCACGGCGTAAACGACCGAGGACAAAAGCGACAGCCTGATCTCCTGCATGACGACGGCGCGCATCGGCCTGTCGCGGTTCAGCCGTTTCGCGTTGAGTTTTTCGCCGTTGCGCCCCCAGAGAAGCCAATAGAAGAGGCCAGAAAGCAAGAGGTAGCGCGCCGCGATGATCGCGGTCAGCGCCGCCGTTATCCCGAGAAACTCTGAAATCATCCGCCCTGCCCTATTCTCGTGGCGAAGGAAGCCCTTAAGCTGCTTCCGCCTATAAAGCGCTTACGATATCGGTCTTGGCGAAGTCTTCGCCTTTATAAAGAAGGGGGACATTCCTGGATTTAGCGAGGGCATAGGCGGCGCAATCGCCGAAATTCAGCCCGGCTGGATGCCGGCCTTTGCCGAATTTGAGAAACGCGGCGCGGGCCAGGAGCGCCTGCTCGGAGTTGAACAGAATAACCTCGACCTTGGCGCGCGTCAAAAGCCCATCGAGATGCCCCCAAGCGGTTTCGCCATGAGAGCGGCCCGCCAAGACCATCGCTGTTTCGAAGGAGGTGACTGCGGATACAATGACGAGCTCCTCAGCGCCTATGGCTTCGGCAAACGAAAGAGCGTCCGGCTCATTCCTCAGAATTGCGACCAGCGCCGAGCTATCGATCGCAATCACGCAGGCAAGCCGTTTTCGTCGTAAAGGTCATCTTCGGTGAAAAGTTCGTCGCCTTTTTGAAGCCGCGCGCTTTCCTCCGCAATCTTCATCAAATCCGCCACCAGATCGCGATCGACCACTTTGCGCACGCGGCGCACGCCATCGTGGATAAATTCCACGCCCGCGTCCTGCAACGCGTTCTGAACGCCTGCCGCCGTCTCTTCCGCAACCGCGTATTCGCGATCCGCAGCCTCAAGGCGGCGGATCGTCGTCACGGAGACGCCGGCGCGACGAGCCAATTCCTCCTGCTCCATGCGCAGAAGCGCGCGCGCGGCCTTTATTTGCTCGGATGTCGCCATGATTGAAAGCTATCACGTGTGAGCGCTTTCGATCAAGCCTCCTTCTTCGGCAGGTTGAGCCGGATGTGCAACTCGCGCAGCTGCTTCGCGGACACCTCCGACGGCGCGCCCATGAGCAGGTCTTCGGCCTGCTGGTTCAGCGGGAACATGGTCACGTCGCGCAAATTGTCTGCGCCGCAGAGCAGCATGACGATGCGGTCGATGCCGGGCGCAATCCCTCCGTGCGGCGGCGCCCCGAACTTCAAGGCGCGGATCATGCCGCCGAACTTGGCGTCCACCACGTCCTGCCCGTAGCCCGCAATCTCAAAGGCCTTGTACATCAGCTCCGGCTTATGGTTCCGGATCGCGCCCGAGGACAGCTCAATGCCGTTGCAGACGATGTCGTATTGATTCGCCTTGAGCCCGAGCAGCGCCTCGTCGCCCGCGCTTGCGGCGGCTTCGAGCGCTTCCATCCCGCCTTGCGGCATCGAGAACGGATTGTGCGAGAAGTCGATTTTCTTCTCGTCCTCGTTCCATTCGTAGAAGGGGAAGTCGGTGATCCAGCAGAACTCGAAGCGATCCTTGGCCACAAGGTTCAGCTCGGCGCCGACCTTGGTGCGCGCTTCTCCTGCGAATTTGTAGAACTTCGCCGGGTCGCCGCCCACGAAGAACACGGCATCGCCTTCCTTCAGGCCAAGCTGCGCCTGTAAGGCCGCCGAGCGCTCCACGCCAAGGTTTTTCGCGATGGGTCCCGCCGCTTCGCCTTCGCGGAAGAAGATATAACCGAGGCCCGGCTGGCCCTGCTGTTGCGCCCAGCCGTTCATGCGGTCGCAAAACGCGCGGCTGCCGCCGCCCGGCGCGGGAATCGCCCAGACCCGCACCTTCGGATCTTTCGCGAGCATGCCTGCGAACACCTTGAAGCCGGAGCCCCGGAAATGCTCGCTCACATCCTGCATCAGAAGCGGATTGCGCAAATCCGGCTTGTCGGTCCCATATTTCGCGATGGCCTCGTCGTAAGGGATGCGCGGGAACGCCGCCGTTACCGGCTTGCCCTCGCCGAACTCCTCGAACAGCCCGCGTAAGACAGGCTCCACGGCCTGGAACACATCCTCCTGCGTGACGAAGCTCATCTCGATATCGAGCTGGTAGAACTCGCCCGGCGAGCGATCCGCGCGCGCATCCTCATCGCGGAAGCAGGGCGCGATCTGGAAGTAGCGGTCGAAGCCCGCGATCATGATGAGCTGCTTGAACTGCTGCGGCGCTTGCGGCAGGGCGTAAAATTTGCCGGGATGCATCCGCGACGGCACCAGAAAATCGCGTGCGCCCTCCGGCGACGACGCCGTGAGAATCGGCGTCTGAAACTCGAAGAAGCCTTCCTCCGTCATGCGGCGGCGAATGGAGGAGACGATCGCCGAGCGCTTCATGATGTTGCGATGAAGCGTCTCGCGCCTCAAGTCGAGGAAGCGATATTTCAGCCGGATATCTTCCGGATAATCGGGCTCGCCGAAAACGGGCAGCGGCAGCTCATCGGCCTTCGACAGCACTTCGAGCGCGCCGATGCGCACCTCGACTTCGCCCGTCGGCAGGTTCGGGTTCGCCGTGTCGCCTTCTCGAATCACAACCTCGCCATCGACGCGAATCACCCATTCGGCGCGCACCTTCTCGGCCGCCGCGAAAGCGGCCGCCTCGGGATCGACGACGCATTGCGTCAGGCCGTAATGATCCCGCAGGTCCATAAAGAGGAGCCCGCCATGATCGCGCACGCGATGCACCCAGCCGGACAGACGCACATGCCTGCCGGCGTCGCCCCTTCGCAGCGCGCCGCACGTTATCGTGCGATAGGCATGCTGAGCCTCCGCCTCATGTCCGGCTTGGCCATGCGCTTTTGAAACATGAGCGGTTTTCGACTCGGCGGGTTCCGATTCCTGCTTGCCGGAAATGGCGGATTTCGCCCGCCCGCGTTGAGCGGTTTTTTCCACAGATCGCATCCTCTTGGATCAAAGCCGGGCCACCAGAAAAATTTTCATCATGCAAGCGGCGCAGCGGCATAAAAGAGACACACTTAAGTACGCCCTCTCGTCACAAAGAGCGTCAAATCTTGGCAAAATCCAGCGCACGGACGGCGATCTTTGTCAAGGACGCGAGGCGCTTCTATGCGCCGACCCACAAGTTGAGCTATAAAAACCAAATGACCGAATTGCCGCCTGTCATAACGTCCTCCAAGGATTTGCAAAAAGCCTGCGACCTCCTTAGCCGCCAGCCCTTTGTGACGGTCGACACGGAGTTCATGCGACAGACCACCTACAGGCCGAAGCTGTGCCTGATCCAGATGGCCGCGCCGGGGCTGGAATACGTAGCCGATCCACTTGCCGGCATCGATCTGGCGCCGTTTTACGCGCTGATGGCGAACGAGGCGGTGCTCAAGGTCTTTCACGCCGCCCGCCAGGATATCGAGATCGTGCATCAGGAAGCGGGCGTCATCCCCCGCCCTCTGTTCGACAGCCAGGTGGCGGCGATGGCGCTCGGCCACGGCGAAGCCATTTCCTACGGGTCTCTGGTCAAGAAGATCCTGAAGCGCAATCACGACAAGACCTATCAGGCCGTGGACTGGTGCGCGCGCCCGCTCAACCCGAAGCAGCTCGAATACGCGATCGGCGACGTAACTTTCCTGCGGGACATTTATCTCAAGCTCAACCAACGCCTTCAGGAGACCGGGCGCGAAGTCCTGGCTGGAGGAAGAGGTCGCGACCCTCATCGATCCGAAGACCTACGCCTTCGATCCGGCAGACGCATGGAAGCGGCTGAAGCTAGGCGGAAAATCGCGGCAGGCCAGAGCCGTCATCATGGAGCTCGCCTCCTGGCGCGAGCGCACCGCGCAGGACGAGAATGTGCCGCGCGGGCGCGTCATCAAGGACGAGGCCATCTACGAGATCGCCAAGCACGCGCCGCGGTCCATTGAGACGCTGTCGCGGCTGCGCACGGCCCGGGAGGTGCTGAAATCCCGCGGCGAGGCCATCATACAAGCGGTGGAGGCGGCGCTCGCCCGCGATCCGTCCGACGTCGCCGAAGCGGGCGCCCATGCCGATCTCCCAGCCTCCGCGACCGCAGCCGTGGAGCTGTTGCGGGTTCTGCTCAAGGCGGTGTCGGCGGATTTGAACATCGCGCCACGGCTTCTCGCAAGCGCCGAAGATCTCGAAAAGCTGGCGCAGTTCGACGAGCCGGACATCCCAGCGCTTCGGGGCTGGCGTCGGCAGCTTTTCGGCGAGAAGGCGCTCGCCTTGCGATCCGGCAAGCTTGCGCTTGGGATCAAGAACAATGAAGTGGCCGCCTTTCCGCTATCAGGCTGCTGAAAACAGCGGGAAATCCTGCCTCCATCTTCGCAAGCTCACCGTGAAGCCAAGGGCGGCGGCGTTTTTCAGCGCCCTGCTACAGGCGGCCGATGATCGAGAACACGACAGACAGGACCACGCTGACAAGAAGGCAGGTCCCGAGCGGCAGATAGAGGCGAAAGTTCTCGCGCTCGATAACGATGTCGCCCGGCAGATGGCCAAGTCCCAGACGCGATCCAAGGAGCCAGAGGAGGCCCGCGCCGATCAAAATTACGCCAATCGCGATCAGAGCCTTGCCTGTTTCCATGGCTTCCCTCGGCGGAATATTTCCTGCGTTCTATTCGTTATATGGAAACGAAAAGCCCCCAGCGATGGAGCGCCAGGGGCCCAAATCGGGAACATATGCAGGCAAAAAGTTCTTGGAGAAACTGGCAGAACGCTTCTTGATCACCGCGTGCTGCCGAAAGGAAGTTATTACCGCTTTCGATGTCAAGCAACGGCTTTCCATTTGCAAGGCGTGATATGCCGGAGAGGCGGCGCCTCAAAAACACCCGTAGGCTGACGATGCCGAAAGAGCGGGCGTTTTTCGACCCGAAGGAGCGCTCGGCGCCTCAGCGGCGTAAAGCGCTTCTTTAGCTTCTTTGGCCTCGGTCTGCATTGACCTGTTCATGGCCTTCGCCCGCGACTTGCCCCTTCCAGGGGGCTTCGATATAAGCCGCACTGTCAGCTTCCCGGGCGCATCCTATATTCAGCCCAGATAACGATATCCTCCAACTCACAAAAAGGCGAACACATGGCCGTCGAGCGCACCCTTTCCATTATCAAACCCGACGCGACAGCCCGGAACATCACCGGCAAGATCATTGCGAAGTTCGAGGATGCGGGGCTTCGCATCGTTGCGCAGAAAAGGGTGCATTGGGATACGACCGACGCGGCGGCGTTCTATTCGGTTCACAAGGAGCGGCCTTTCTTCACCGATCTCGTGACGTTCATGACCTCCGGGCCGATTGTTTTGCAAATTCTTGAAGGCGAGAACGCCGTCGCCAAGAACCGCGAGATCATGGGCGCTACCAATCCCGCCAACGCCGCGCCCGGAACGATCCGCAAGGAGTTCGCCGAGAATATCGAGCGCAACTCGGTGCACGGCTCGGACAGCATTGAGAACGCCGCGCAGGAGATCGGCCTCGTGTTTCAGGAGAGCGAGATCGTCGGCTGACATCCTCAGCAGAGCCGAGCACGTCCACCGACCACCGCCGCCGTCATCCCGGAAGGGCACAAGCCCTATCCGGGATCGTAAAGTGCTGTAACGTCTACTTCTTTGCGATTCCGGCGCGCTTCGCTTGGCCGGGAACTAGAGAGGTGTGTCAAGTCGTCGTTGGCCAGACCCACAAAGGACGCTTAGATTAGAATACAGCCTGCGCTTTTGGCGTGGCCGATAGGCATTCACAAAATCCCGGCTCCGGCAAGCGGCTGCTGGAGCCGTTTGTTTTTGTGCAAATCGTTGTTTGCGGGAAAGTTATGGTCAATGGATAAAGACTATATTCAACCTTCGGCGCTTAACGTCGAGATGCTTCTCGATATTGTGAGAGCCACGGCGCAGGAAGGGCTCTCTTATACCCAGAATGACTACGACCGCGCGCGTTATCAAAAACTGCTTGATCTTGCTTGCACGGAGTACGCCTCCATAACCGGCCTCAACGCCGAAGCGATCCGCGACAACTTCCTCAAGGAGCGAGGCTCAATTACGCCGAAGATCGGCGTCGATGTCGCCATCCCCAATCAACGGGGAGAAATCCTGGCGTTGCAACTGCCGAACGGCCATTGGTGCCTCCCGGGCGGTTGGATGGATGTCGGCGAATCGCCCTTCGACGCAGCGATGCGCGAAACTATTGAAGAAGCCGGGCTTCACGTCGCCTTGCTCGGCTACATGGCGGTCGCCCACCGCACGCCGTCGACCTATCCCGGCGCGATCAGCCAGGTCAATATTTGCGTGGGCGCCCAAGCCGTGCCGAATGACGCCGTGGTGACGCTCAGCCATGAGCATAAAGCTTTCCGCTGGGTCAGGCATGCCGGCGAGGTGAGCGATTGGCGGCCCGGCCACAAGCGTCTTTTCCCGCACATCGCCCGCGCCTACCGGGATCAAGCGTTCTTTCCGATCATCAAAGATTAAAGAGAAAAAAGGCGGATCGCGCAGCATTGCGCTGCAGACACGGGATCGCGAAACACACCGACCTTAGTTTGCAACGGTCCCGGCTCGCGCTTCGCTTGGCCGGGACGACGAAATGAAGGCGGGCATTTTCAGCCATGGCGGTCAGCCGGGCCGGTCGGCCGCCCGGCCGGTGGGGCGCTAAGTTAGCCCGACCGCAACCTAATCGTATTTCTGATCATCGGGAACGAGTTTCTCACCGTCCTTCGTCACGCGCAGGGCGAGATGCGCAGGCCTGAGGTTGACGACGTACGAAGCGACTGCGAGAAGCAGAATCGCGATCGCTTCATAGATGATATGCTCGGGGTCCTGCTCCTTTTGCAGAATCGCCGTTCGCGCAAGCGCAGTGATTGCGATGAAGATCGGCAGCGTGATGGGGATCTGCTTGCTGTCCGAGTAGATGCCTATCATTCCCAGCACCTCGACATAGAGAAACATCAAGAGCAGATCCTGAAGGCCGACATCGCGCTTCGCAAGGATCAAGTAGATTTCCTTGACGGCGCCAACCACGGTCAGGAGCGCGATCACAAAGAGAAAGAAGCTCTCAAGCTGTTGGATCGCCTTACCGATTGTCATTACGATAGAACCTCTTTGCTCTTGCCGGAGGCGGCGGCTGAGACGCCGTTGCCGTTGGCGGCATGTCCATTTGTTGGGCTGGCCATATATTGGTTTACGGCTTCGCGCAACCACCCCATCTCGTGGAGCATGACCTCGGTCTGACGCGAGGGCAAGGCGATGTCATTGGCCTTGAACGCCTCAAGAATTCCAATCCTGAGATCGGTTCTGGTGCTCGTGCCTTTGTTCAAGTCGTAAATATAGGCGTAGAGCTTGAAGTTCAGCGCATCGGCGTTGAAATCTTCGAAGTCGACGAAGGGCGCCGGCGACGTCATGACGTTCAGATGATCCTCGGCGACCTTGAGAAGAAGCGATTTCACAAGCCGCGGATCGTTGTCGTGCGCAACGACGATCGATAGCGTCACCCGGGTTGTGCTGTTGCGGAGCGTCCAGTTCTTCACCTTGTCCGTTATGAACGAGGAGTTCGGAACCAGGACATTGGCGCGGTCGTACGTCTCGATTTCTGTTGAACGGACGCTGATTTTGCGAACGTAGCCTTCCTCGCCTCCCACGGTCACAAGGTCGCCTATTTTAATGGGCCGCTCGGCAAGCAGGATGAGACCCGATACGAAGTTGCTGACCACGGCTTGCAGGCCCAAACCAATACCGACGGACAAGGCGCCGGCGACGATGGCGAGGTTTGAAAGATTGAAGCCCGCGTAGGACAGCGCCAGCAACGCCGCGGCGAAGACGCCCGCATAGCCCACAGTGGTGCGGATGGAATCACGCAAGCCGCCCGACAGGCCGGCCGGCTTGAGCACCTGTCGGTCAAGCCACCCCTGAAACAGCTTCGCGGCGAAGTAACCAAGCACGAAGACGATGATCGAGGCCAGGATGGCGGCGAGCGATATTTCGGCGCTCCCGATCCGGAAGCCGAAAAAGAGCTGGCGATACAACTCGATAATGTCCGGCCAGGGGTATCCCCACTGGAGCAGGATGAACGGCACGGACGCGACCAGAACGATGAACTTGAGCAAAAGGCTGATTGGAACCGAAAGCCTTTCCCGCTTGTCCTGATCGAGAGCAGCTTTGCCCTTCAGCCAGGAGCCGACCGAAGAGTTCTCGTCGCTCAAGCCCTGACCGTAGCCGTCGGCCCACAGGAGGAGAAGATAGACGAGGGCCAGAATCGAGCCCGTTACGATGAGTTGTTGCGCGATGAACCTCGATAAAGCGAGGTAGCCGGCGAAGGCGGTGGCGACGATTGCAAGGCTTATGGCCCACATCGGCAGCCGGAGAAGGCGCAGCCAGGCCAGCGAAGGCATCCCCTCCACGGCGCTTTCCCTAATCGGCGTTTTCAGGATCGCCATGACCAGGGCCGCAACGAGAAGGTTCGCCGGCAGCGTCAAAGCCAATGTAAGCGAAAAGGGCGCTTGCGCAATGCGTGTCGCCGAGTAGACGAAGGTCATGAGCCCGTAAAGGACGACAAGCGCCAGCACAAGTCGCGTGATCCGAAAGGCGGCCTTGTCCCCAACCGGGATCAAACGCCATTGCGAAGCGCCGGGCGAAAGGACCGTGAACATGAGAGCATTCACAACCACGACGACGATAAGGGATCGGGCGCCAGCGTAGAATAACCATCCGATTTTTTCGGGAAAAGGCTGGATGTCGTCGATCGCGTTGTAGAGAAACACAACCGGAACGACCACGGGCATCGACCTCAAAAGGATCACGCCCGCAGCCGACGACGCCCGCCGCCAGAAGGGCGGCGCCCCAGCCTCCGGCCAGGCCCTTAATTTTTGGACGCCGCGCCACCGGAAGAACCCCAGCACCGCCAGCATCGCAAGCGCGCTTAGGAGCAGATATTCCAGCTCCTGCTTATCGCTTGAGGTCCACCACTCCATGACGAGCCCCTCGACGCGCGCTTCGGCAAGGCTCGCATATTCTGGTATGTTCTCCCAGGTGTCGGCGGAGAAAACGCCGGGGGCGGGCTGGAAGAGATTGCTGGTGAAGTTCTTGCGGCGGATGTCCTGGATCGTGTTGAGAAGCTGATTGACCCGATACTGCGTCGCATCAAGCGAGCTTTGCGCCGATTTGAGCAGCCCGAGGTGGTAAGTGAGATCGACGCGCAACTGCGCGACCTGCACGGGCTCAAGCGGCTGGTCCTGCGCGGGAAGGGGCGGCAGCTTTTGGACCTGTTCCTCGATCGCGCCCAGGGGCGTTTCGAGCTTTTTCCCAAACGCCTCCCCGTCTGTGCGCAGCTTTAGGAGAGCGTCGCGGAAACCGTTCAAATCCGTGTAGCTGCGATTGGGCTTGTGAAGGTTCTCTTCGACACGGTCCAACTCACTCTGCCAGCCTTTGATCTGAGCCGGAAGATCGACGCCGACGCTATCGTTCGCCCGCTTGGTGATGTCGGCGATATTGGCCTGCGGCGGGCTTGCGGGTTTGGCTGGCTGCGCGGGCGCCGCCGCCGCTGATTGCTGGGTTTGCTGCGTCGGGCTTTGCGCTCCGGCCCTGCCGCCCGCCGAACCGAACGCCGCAAGAACGAAGCACACGATGATCCAATGCCGCAAAACCATGAGGTAGGCCCCTAACCCGGAAAAGAACGATTTGGCCGGCTCTATAGGGCAATGTGGCGTGTAATATGGCGAGGGCCGCCAGCCCCCGCCTTATCCCGGTTTTTCGAGGCCCGGATTGGATGTGGGCTTCGTCCGAACCCAAAAGTTCACGGTGGGCGGCGGATGTGGCAGGCGACAAAAGTCCGGCTCAGGGTTGCTCGCCCAGCGTTGTAAAAATTTGACAAGGGCTGTCAGACATGCCAGCGTGCAACCCATCGCGGCCGTGCAGTTTGCTGCATAGATATTTCTATGGCCTTTCCTGCCGCAAACATTTTCAACAATTCGGTCGTCCAGCTGCGCGTGGATTTGGCCGCCACGCCGTTTTGATATGTGCGCCGTTCCTGTCGCGCACGCGGCTTAAAAGGACAATACGTGACACTTCCGACTTTTGAAGCTCTTGGGCTTATCAAACCCTTGTTGCACGCCCTTGCGGCTGAGAATTACGAAAAACCGACGCCAATCCAGGAAAAGGCCATTCCGCACATTCTGCAGGGGCGCAACGTGCTCGGACTGGCGCAGACCGGCACCGGCAAGACGGCCGCCTTTGCGCTGCCCCTCCTGCAGCTTCTCTCGGAGCGGCGTCAGCCCCTCAGGCCGAAAACCACGCACGCGCTTATTCTCGTTCCCACGCGGGAATTGGGCGTTCAGATTGCGGAGAGCATCAAAACTTATGGCAATCGCCTCAAGGTGACGAGCGCCATCTTTATGGGCGGCGTCTCTTTCGGCCAGCAGGTCCGGGCGATCTCAAGGGGCGTCGATATTCTTGTCTCAACCCCAGGCCGTCTGCTGGACCATCTGTCCCAGGGCTGCGTCGATCTCACCGAGGTCGGGTTTTTCGTCATCGACGAAGCGGACCGGATGCTCGACATGGGGTTCATTCGCGATGTGCGGAAGCTTATGAAGGCGATGCCGCAGCAGAAGCAATCGGTCATGTTCTCGGCGACCATGCCCAAGGAAATCGCGGCGCTGGCCGAGGAAATTTTGAAGGACCCTGTGCGCGTCTCCATTCCAGCGAAGTCGATCGCCGTGGAGCGTATCGACCAGCGCGTCTGCCACGTCGCTTCGGCGAAGAAGCAGGCGATGCTGGCGGGCCTCTTGGATCAACCGGAGTTCGGCCGCGTCGTCGTGTTCACCAGAACGAAGCGCTCGGCCAATCGCGTCGCCGAGCGGCTTCAGCAAGGCGGCATTCCAACGGAGTCCATCCACGGCAACAAGAGCCAGGCCGCACGGCAAAAGGCGCTGGAAAGCCTTCGCAACGGAAAGACGCGCGTTCTGGTGGCGACGGATATCCTGTCGCGCGGCATCGATGTGGACAACATCACCCATGTGATCAATTACGAACTGCCGAACGCGCCTGAGGATTATGTTCACCGGATCGGGCGGACGGCGCGCGCAGGAAGCGACGGCGTGGCTATTTCCTTTTGCGACGCAACCGAGCGGAGCAGCCTGCGCGACATCGAGCGCTTTATCGGACGTCAGCTCACGCAGTCGAATGGCGCCGAAGCCGAGATGGAGGAACCTGTTCGCCGCGAGCCGGTGAGAGCGCCGGCCAAATCGAGGCCACAGCGCCGCGCCGCCTCCCCCGCCAAAGGCGGCGTCGCAAGCGCCGGAACTGAGCAAAAGCCAAGGCGGCCCAGAAGGCGGCAATATCACGCGCCGGACGGAAGCCGCAACGGAGGGCAGCAGCGCGTTACGGCGGCGTAAGCGTCGAGCGGCCCCAAGATTTGATCGCCCAAACGCGCCGGCCGCGTTCGCGCGGCCGGCGCTCCTGAGCTGGCGGCTGGTTAACAGAGAACCAAGATTGGTTTCGTTTGGTAAAACAGGCCTATCTAATTATACAAGCAACTCTTCGGAGCGCCCAGGATCGACATCCACAGCCTTTCAGGCGCCGGATCGGCGAACACGGGCTGAAAACAGCGGTCGCGGCGACCGCCCGCCATTGTCATGGCGGGCTATGCCCTTGGGCTTGCCCCGGCCGTGCAGCTCACTGGAGTGCCGCGCCATAAACCGCATGCACACGCTGCTCCAGCTCAAGTTTTCCAGTTCGGCATAGCTCAGGCGGCTCCGCCAGCAAATGGGGCCGGCCCTCCGCTTTGCCCGGTCTCCCATTTATCTGCTCCGGGTCGGGAGCGGTCCCGCAGGTTTTCTCGCAACCCATTTTCGGCAGGTCGGCTAAAAGATCCAATTGCCGTCTTTTCCGAAAAGGCCGAAACAATCCCGCCGTTGCCCCAACTCGGACCTTCAACTCGCTCAGCCATATGAAAAAGACAATCTGGCGTTTCGTAACCTGGAACTGCAACATGGCGCTTCGGAAAAAATGGCGCTTCCTTGCTGAGCTACATCCCGACATAGCTATCGTGCCCGAATGCGAAGATCCCGTGAGGGCCGAAGACAGGCGATACCGAGGCTGGGCAGCTAATCACCTATGGGTCGGGAGCAACAAAGACAAAGGTCTAGGCGTCTTTTATTCAGAGGGCATTGTCTTTAACTGCATCGAGTTCGATTTTCGTGAACTGGGCTTTTTTTGCCATGTAAAATCAACGATAGCTGGCCATTAATAGCGGTTTGGACAAAGCGAAAACCTTCCGAAACTCGGTATATTCGGCAGATTTGGACGCTGCTCCAGCGCCACCCTGCTCTTTTTGACCACCCGCTCGCAATGACGATTGGCGACTTTAACAGCAATACCATCTGGGACCGTAAGCATCCGGGAAAGTCCCACTCGGATGTCGTACGACAGCTCAGAGAGCTTGGGCTAGAAAGCTGCTATCACCGACACTTCGCGGAGGATCATGGAGAAGAAACTCGCAAAACACAGTTTATGTACCGCAAACGGGAAAACGGCTATCACATTGATTACGTTTTCGCTGGTCGTGGATGGCAAATACGAAATGTCGAAATCGGCGATCGTGACCTATGGTTATCATTGAGCGATCACTTGCCCATTATCGTAGATCTATCTTTTTCCGACGTTGAGAGATTAGAGTCAGGACGCCAATAAGCTCGCTGTTGCGATCGAGACGAGCTTTGGCCGTGCGTTGGGCAACGGCGCTTGGCTGGGTGCTGGCGGTTTTTTTGAAGTATGCCGAGTTCGCTTTCAGCCTGTTGTGAGGGTTCAGACCTGGAAAATGCGTCGAAGTGTTGGGGGCGCCGAGAAACCTTGCTTAGGCCGGTCGATTTTATCCTGCGAAGCTGAAAAAACTACTCGTGTATTTACTTATGGCCATTTTACAAAACAAACCCAATTTTAGCCAATCGTAAACCTTCACGGGACGAAGAAGGGCGCCTGTAAGCCGCGTTCTGGGGCGGGCGATCGAGGCCAAACGCCTTTGGCGCTCGCCCGGCTCAAACCTCGATGCTTCCCAGTCTCGCCAGCGCCTGCAGGCCTTCCCGGTAAGTCGGATAGCGCAACACCACGCCGAGTTCGCGTTTGATCTTGGTGTTGTGGACGCGCTTGTTATCCTCGTAAAAGCTCCTCGCCATCGGCGATAGCTCGGCCTCCTCGAACGGGACCGCCGGCGGCGGGGGCGCGCCGAGCAGCTCGGCCGCATAGAGAAGCACATCCTGCGGCGGCGCGGGCTCGTCGTCGGCGACATTGTAGATGCGGCAGCCTCCGCCGCGTCGCTCGCGCCGGATGGCGGCGATCACGGTCCGGGCGATGTCCTCGACATGAATGCGATTGAAGACCTGTCCGGGCTTCACGATACGCCGGGCGTCGCCGGCGCGGATGCGGTCGAGCTGGTTACGGCCGGGGCCGTATATTCCTGCGAGACGGAAAAGGTCGAGCGGGACGTCGCGCTCCCTGGCGAGCGCTTCCCACGCCTGTTCCGCCTCTACGCGCGCGGATTTACGCCCACGAGGCGCCGCCGTGGGCGTCTCCTCATCGATCCATTTACCCTGGTGGTCTCCATAAACGCCGATGGTGGAGAGATAACCGATCCAACTCAGGGCCGGAGCGTCGCGAACCGCTTGCTCGTAGGCGGAAAGCGCCGGATCGCCCTTGTCGCCGGGCGGCGTGGATACGAGAAGATGGGTCGCCGCCTGAAGCGCCTTCTCGACGGCGGCGCGGTCGTCGAAAAGAACGGCGGATATCCCCTCTTTCGCGAGGTCAACCGCCTTCGCCGCCGAACGCACGGTTCCTGACACGCGCCATCCGCCCGCTTCAAGAAGCACCGCCGTTTCGACCGCCGAATATCCCATTCCGAAAACGAAAAGATTGCTCATGGCGCCACATCCCATTCCGAACGCACCCGAACGTCTCGCTCTTTAGCATAAAATCTCGCTTTTAGCTCTGCTTCTTCTGCCGCGTCCGCGAGCCGGCGGCACGCCCATACGGCCATGCCGCGAACCAGCGGCGACGCCTCGTCCAAAAGCGGGAGCACGTCTTCAAGAAGCATGCGGTCGCCCGAATTGCCCGCCGCAACGAGGACGTTCCGAATGAAGCGGTCGCGGCCGATGCGCTTGATGGGCGAGCCCTTGAACCGTGAACGAAACCCTTCGTCGTCGAGCGTCAACAGCTCCGCAAGCGGAGGATTATGGGAAGCTTCGCGTGGGGTGAAGCTCATTTCGCGGGCCGCTTGAGCAAACTTGTTCCACGGGCAAACGGCAAGACAATCGTCGCAGCCGTAAAGGCGGTTCGCAATCGCGCTTCGAAACTCATGCGGGATCTGCCCCTTATATTCGATGGTCAGATAGGAAATGCAGCGGCGCGCGTCGAGCCGGTAAGGCGCGGGGAACGCCTTCGTCGGGCAGGCGTCGAGACAGCGGCGGCAGGACCCGCAATAGCCGGTCTCCGGCGTATCGGACGCGAGATCGGCCGTCGTAAAGATCGCGCCGAGAAACAGCCACGATCCGAACTCGCGGGACACGAGATTGGTATGTTTGCCCTGCCAGCCGAGCCCGGCGGCCTCGGCCAGAGGCTTCTCCATGACAGGGGCCGTATCGACGAAAACCTTGACGTCCTCGCGGGCGCGGCGCGCGAAGTCTCCCGCAACCGCTTTCAGTTTCCCCTTGATGACGTCGTGGTAGTCCGCGCCATGGGCGTAAACCGAAATTGCCGCATGGGACGGTTTCTTCGACGCGGCGAGGGGGTCGGCCGCAGGCGCATAATTCATGCCGGCCATCAGGATCGATCGCACTTCGGGCCAAAGCGCTTGCGGCCTTGCGCGCCGGTCGGCGTTCGCCGCCAGCCACCCCATCTCGCCATGGAACCCGGCTTCGAGAAAGGCGTAAAGATCGCCGGAGGCGTCGCGGACGGCGGAGGGCGACGCCACGCCGACCGCATCGAAGCCTTCCTTCAGGGCGCGCTCCTTGATCCAGCCCGTAAAATCGGCGTTCGGACGAGAAACAGGTTCTTCCTCAGAAATCGAGGTCTGCATAATGCTCCGGCGGGTAAAAGCCAGGGATGCGATCAGCGAGCAAGGGCCGGAAGGAGGGCCTCGATTTCAGGCGTTGATACCAAGCCTTCGCCTCCGGAAATTCGGCCCACGGCATCTCGTCCAGGTAGTCCATCACCGAAACTTGCGCCGCCGCGGCGAAATCGGCGAAACTCAACTGGTCGCCGCCAAGCCATTTTCGTTGATCGCTCAAAAAACTCACATAGGAGAGATGATAGCGCAAATTGCTTCTGCCAGTCCTGATCGTGGCTAGGTCGGGCGCTAGGCGGCCGCGGGACATGGGCTTGTAGAATTTTTCATCGAGCAAACCTTGCGTCACCTCCGAGTCGAACTTTTGCAAAAACCACTCCGAGACGCGCCGCTCTTCGGCCCGCTCCGAGGGCGTCCCCGTCCAGATGGGGGACCGCGCGGAGGGCGAGCCTTCCCGTGTGACGGTCTCGGACAAGTACTCCACGATGGGATAAGCTCCGCAAAGGGTCTTTCCTTCCATCACGAGCACCGGCAGCGTTCCCGCCGGGTTCATGTTGAGAAAGTCGGGCGTGACGGCCCACGGCTTGATTTCTGAAAAAGCCGGTTCGATCCCGCTTTCGAGAAGAGCGAGCCTGACGGCGCGAGAGGCAGGGCAAAGCGGGTAATGGAGAAGCGTCGCCATCAATCACACCCGCCAACTCGCCAAGCGTCAAAGAACGCTGACGCGATCCGCGGAGAACTCTCCCCTGGGCCGATAGCGTTGCAGATAGGACGGCACGATCGCCTCGGCGCTGCGAGGCTCGTCGACGCCAAGGCCCTGAAGCGTTCGCTGGTCTCGAATTGCTTCCGGGCTGACGATGTTGTCGCTTTGAAGCATCTTGATCTGGTCGATCGTAATGGGCGCTCCAGGCAGGATTTGCAGGAAGAAAGCCGGAATTTTGGCGGCCCAGAACGGGATCGGCAGGAGGACGCGCTTATGCTGCGTCCATTCGCAGACCTTTTGCAGGATCTGGCGAAAACTGTAGATGGTGGGGCCTCCAAGCTCGTATGCCGCGCCCTCCGAAGCCTGCCCCGAAACCGCCGCTGTGACCGCTCGCGCCACGTCGCCGACATAGACCGGCTGGAAGCGCGTTTGGCCGCCGATGAGAGGCATGACAGGAGACATTGCGGCGAGACCCGCGAATTGGTTGAAGAAGTTGTCCTCAGGACCGAAAACAAGCGACGGCCGCAAGATTACGGTTCCGGGGAAAGCCGCCAGCGCCCTGGCCTCGCCTTCGCCTTTCGTCCGGGCATAGGCCGAGTCTGAAAGCCGGTCGGCGCCGATCGCCGAAATATGCACGAACCCTCTCGCGCCGTTCGCCTTGGCCGCTTTCGCGATCGCTTCGGGCGCATCGGCATGGACGGCCTTGAAGTTCTGCCTGCCCGAAGATTGCAGAATGCCGACGAGATTGATCACCCAGTCGGCGCCCCGCACGGCCTCGGCGACCGACTTTTCATTGCGGACATTCGCCTGGAGGAGAGCAATCTGCCCCACCGCGCCAAGCGGCTGCAGGTGAAGAGCGAGTTCGGGACGGCGAACAGCGGCCTTGATCCGGCAGCCGGAGCGCGCAAGCGCCTGCACGACATACCGTCCGAGAAAGCCTGAGCCGCCAAAAACGGTGACGACGGTCGAATTTCCTAATGTTGCAGACATGCCGGACCTATGTGGGCGCTTGATCAATAGATCCTTCATGCATAACCCGGGATCGCCGGATTGCAAAGGCGCGGCTTGCCGCCCCACCGATATTTGACCGCTTCTTCGAAAAACGCCCGCAAGGCCGCGCTTGGATTGACAAAGCATGCAGCGGGATTTAGGTGTATGGCCACAGCCCAGATGGCGGAATTGGTAGACGCACTAGTTTCAGGTACTAGCGCTCACAAGGCGTGGAGGTTCGAGTCCTCTTCTGGGCACCAATTGACCTTTAAGCCCTTGATGTTCCCAAGCTTGTTTGGGGTTGGGAAATCGTATTCTCCAAACAGCATTGGCGCAGCGCTGAACGCGATTTACGCGGAAGCAGGCCTCTACGGATGGCTGCATTGGGGTTGTCCGACACGAAGAGCCTCGGGACGCCGCCGATAGCTTCCACAGCCCGTACATGGGCCGCGATCCAATTCGAAGGCTCTGCGTGCAGATTGCTTCCGCGTAGGAGAAACTCGATGCGCCCAGCAGCGCCACAAAAAGCCTGCGCCGGGGCAGAATCAGGACGCGCAACGCCTGACTCTCATTTTGAACATTGAGCGAGGCGACGCCGAGATCATTTCTTGCTGCGATCGCCCAAGGCGCGCGAGGAGCGGACAGCCCCCCGCACGCCTTCCGCTTTACGCTTATGAAGGCCCGTTCGCCGGTTTGTTCTGCCGTTCGGCCATGAACTGGTTGAACTCGGCCTGATCCTTCGCGCGGCGCAAGCGGTCGAGAAAACCCGTGAATTCCTTCTGCTCTTCCTCAAGCCGCTTCAGCGTCTCGGTCCGATAATCATCGAAGGCGGCATTGCCGCTTGACCCCATCGCTGCGAAATCGCCCCGCTTGAAGGCTCGCCACTCCTCGCGCGCCTCGCGCCAGCGCTCGCGGCGTTCATGCCAGTTTCCGTGATGCCCACATCCCATGCGTCTACTCCCATATAAGAAGGCCAAGGCGGCCAAGCCCATCGGCCACCAGATGATGAAGGAAACGATCATCAGCGCGATCCATGCGGGTTTGCCGATGTCGTCGAGCCTTTCGGCCAGGTGCATTTTGCGTAACTCCCTATGTAAATGTAAGTTACATTAACATAGGTGCGTTGCGATGGCGGCTTTGTCAAGCGGCAGACGCAAAAAGGCCTGTCTGGCGCGTGTCGATCACGATGGAGGCTGCATCTTGACTTGCGGCATAGGAGGAAGCGCTCGCCAAGACGTGGTAAGCCGGGGAACCTCAATACGAATCACAGGGCCGGCCGCTATCAGAAGTTCGCGAAGCGCCACCCCGGCCCAAGCGTCTGGGTGGCGAACACTTCAGGGGGCGGCTACAGGAGCTTCATGGTAATAGAGAAGGAAGATGAAGCAAAAAGCTCCCGACCTCAACCCACTTGCCAAGGAAGCAGGCAGAGCCGCGTCAATCGCATCCCCTGATGAGGCGCATCAGCCTGTCCCTCAGACCAGGGCCACGGCTGCAACTCGGCTGCTGGCCATTCCAGCGGGCGTCTGGACGCTCGGCTTTGTGTCGATGCTGATGGACATCTCGTCTGAGATGATCCACGCGCTTCTGCCCATCTATATGATCAGCGTGCTCGGCGCGTCCACGCTTGAGGTCGGCTTTATCGAAGGGCTCGCGGAGGCGACGGCGGCGATCACGAAAATCTTCTCCGGCGCGCTGTCGGATTGGCTCGGCCGCCGCAAGGAACTGGCCGCGCTCGGCTATGGGTTGGCGGCGTTCACGAAGCCCGTGTTTCCGCTCGCGCCAAATCTCGCCTGGCTCGTCGGCGCGCGCTTCGTGGATCGCATCGGAAAGGGCATCCGCGGCGCGCCGCGCGATGCGCTCGTGGCCGACCTCTCCCCGCCTGAGATGAGGGGCGCAAGCTTCGGTCTGCGGCAGTCGCTCGATACGGTCGGGGCCTTTGCCGGGCCGCTCTTCGCGATCCTTTTCATGCTGGCGACGGCGAACGATTTCACCACGGTTTTCTGGATGGCGGTCATTCCCGGCTTTCTCTCCTTCTTTCTCATCGCGTTCGGCGTGCAGGAGCCTGAAAGAACGGGAGACCCGAGGAAAGTCGCCTCTCCGCTCAGCATGGCTGCGCTCGCCCGTCTCGGCTCCGGCTATTGGCGGATCGTAGCCATCGGCGCGCTGTTCACGCTCGCCCGATTCAGCGAAGCGTTTCTGATTCTTAGGGCGCGGTCGGTTGGGTTGCCCATTGCGCTCGTTCCCGCCGTGATGGTGCTCATGAACGTGGTTTACGCAGCTTCAGCCTACCCGGCCGGCGTCCTGTCCGACCGTATGGACCGGCATACGGTTCTGACCGCCGGACTTGTCCTCCTCATTGTCGCCGATGGCGTGCTTGCTGCCGCCGGCGGCGTCGCGGGCGTCGCCATTGGCGTCATTCTTTGGGGATTGCACATGGGGCTGACCCAGGGCCTGTTCGCCGCGCTTGTCGCCGACGCCGCGCCTGCGGACCTCCGGGGCACGGCCTACGGCATGTTCAATCTCATTGCCGGCCTCTCGCTTCTGACGGCGAGCGTGATCGCTGGCGAGCTTTGGGATGCAGCCGGCCCCCGGGGGGCGTTCCTCGCGGGGGCGATTTTCGCAAGCCTCTCTATGGCCGCGCTTCTGTGGACGCGGCGCGGAAGACTTTGACGCCGCCGCTGAGGCAGCTGTGGTCGCGCTTACTGGGTTTGCAATCTTGTACGCCGCCATGGGCGTCGGCAGTATTCGGCCGGCGACATCGCCGGCCGTGGCGGCTCTTAAGCTGCGACGCTCGGAAGCCCCGCAAGCGCCATGGCGAGTTCGCCTTGGTCATAGTCCTGATCCACGAGCTTGCCGTCGAAATAGGCGATATAGGCGCCCATGTCGAAATGGCCGTGGCCGGACAGGTTGAAAAGGATGTTCTCAGCCTTGCCTTCCTGCTTGCAGCGGAGAGCCTCATCGATGGCGCAGCGCACCGCATGCGTCGACTCGGCGCCGGCACGATGCCTTCGCAACGGGCAAACTGCACGCCGGCGTCGAAGCAGATTTTCTGGTGATAGGCGCGCGCCTCGATCAATCCCAGATCATAGGCATGCGACACCATCGAACCCATGCCGTGATAGCGCAAGCCGCCGGAATGGGAGGACGGCGGGATGAATGTCGAGCCGAGCGTGTGCATCTTGATCAGCGGCGTCAGATGAGCGGTGTCGCCGAAATCATAGGCGTATCTGCCGCGCGTCAGCGATGGACACGAGGCGGGCTCCACCGCGATAATGCGCCGCTTGCGGCCGCCGCGCAGTTGCAGCCCAAGGAAGGGGAAGGCGATGCCCGCGAAATTGGAGCCGCCGCCCGTGCAGCCGATGATGATGTCAGGGTCGTCGCCCGCCATCTCGAGTTGCTTGATCGCTTCCTGCCCGATCACGGTCTGATGCAGCATGACGTGATTCAGCACCGAGCCGAGCGAATACTTCACGGCCGGGTCCTTGGCCGCGACCTCGACCGCCTCTGAGATCGCAATACCGAGCGAGCCGGGACTATCGGGACGTTCGGCGAGAATGCACCGACCGGATTCCGTTTCATTCGACGGCGAAGCGATACAGCGCGCGCCATAGGTTTCCATCAGGGCGCGGCGATAGGGTTTCTGGTCGTAAGAACAGCGAACCTGGAAGACCGTCACATCGATGCCGAACAGCGCTCCCGCAAACGCCAGCGAGGAACCCCACTGGCCGGCGCCCGTTTCGGTCGAAAGGCGCGTAATGCCCTGTTCCTTGTTGTACCAAGCCTGCGGCACCGCCGTGTTCGGCTTGTGAGAGCCGGCGGGCGAAACGCCCTCGTTCTTGTAGTAGATCTTGGCGGGCGTCCCGAGCGCCTTTTCGAGCCCGCGCGCGCGGATCAAGGGCGACGGCCGCCACATGCGATAGACGTCGCGGATCGGCTCCGGAATCTCGATCTCGCGCTCGGACGACACCTCCTGCATGATGAGCGCCATTGGAAACAGCGGCTCAAGATCGCCAGGGCCCGCGGGCTGCTTGGTGCCGGGGTGCAGAACCGGCGGCAGCGGCGCCGGCAGATCGGCTGTGAGGTTGTACCAGAACTTCGGGATCTGCGTTTCGTCGAGAACGAACTTGACCTGGCTCATCACGCCACCTCCCCTTGCAAATGTCCGGCGGCACCATACACCAGCAAAGCGTAGCCGCAACCGCGTCATTTTGCATAAGTCTCGTGCTACCCCGTTTGCGGCCTTGGAGAATTTTCTGCTCGCGACGCTCCTCCGTCCCGAAGAAATGCGTGGACGTGTGCGGCTCGCCTTTGAAACGCCTGGATCGTTCACATCATCTCCCGGTTATTTAGGGAAGAGCCTTGCGCAGGCGGGACCGGCGTTTTTTTTTGTGGAGCTTTCATGAGTTTAGTGACGTATGCGGCAGGCGCCGAAACCACAGCGCCGCCCTCGCCGCTTCGGCTGCCGCTGCGGCGCGTGCTTGCGATCGACGCCTTTCGGGGATTGACGATCCTCGCCATGATTTTTGTGAATACGCTCGACGATGTCGAAGGCATGCCGTCCTGGCTTTATCACACGCCCAGCAATGCAAACGGCTTGACGCTGCCGGACCTCGTCTTCCCCGCCTTCCTGTTCATTGTCGGAATGTCCATCCCCTTCGCCACGGCCCAGCGGCTCGCTGCCGGAGACACGGTCTGGCGGCTTTTGCGTCATGTGCTGATCCGCACGCTTGGGCTGCTCGTGCTCGGCGTTTTCATGGTGAATGCCGAGGAAGGCTACAATGAAGGGGCCATGCCGATATCGATCGGCTTGTGGTCGCTCCTGTTCTACGCCTCGGCGCTTCTGGTCTGGGGCGTCTACCGGTTTCAAAACAAGGCGCTCGCTGTCGGATTGCGCTTTGCAGGCGTGGCCGGACTTGTCGTGCTGGGCGTCCTTTTTCGCGGCGGCGAAGACGGATTGTTGCGGCTTTCGCCGCAATGGTGGGGTATTCTCGGCCTTATCGGTTGGTCTTACCTGTTCGCCAGCGCGATGTATCTCCTCGGACGCGGCCGCGCAGCGCCCTTGATTGCGGCCCTTTCCCTTTCGCTGACCTACTACTGTCTCGCTCAACTGGATGCGGTCCGGTCTTCGCCGATCCTGCAACTGCTCGCCGGCCAGTCGGACAATGCGGTTCACACCGCCATCGTACTGTGCGGCGTCCTGACGACGTTGTTCTTTTTCAATAGAGGCGCAGAAGGAACGCCGCAGCGTTTCGGATCGGCGCTGCTTCTGGCGCTGGCGCTCGTGATCCTGGGAGCCGTCCTTGAGCCCGTCTATGGCGTCTCGAAAACCGACGCCACGCCAAGCTGGGCCTGCTACAGCGCTGCTGTGTGCGTCGAGCTGTTCGCCTTTCTCTACTGGCTAATCGATCTCAGAGGCGCGCGAGGCTGGACCGCTTTTCTTCGTCCCGCCGCCGCCAATCCGCTTCTGATCTACATGCTTCCCAACATCGTGGCGGCGCTGATGAGGTGCCTGCATGTGACGCTGCCAGACCCTCTGACCGAGGGCATGACCGGCCTTGCCTGGGCCGCCGTCTACGCCTTCATTATGCTGGCGCTCGCGCACCGGATGCGTCTCAGGCTGCAGCTGTAGCGCCTTTCTTCCAGAACGTTGCTCGATCCGCATCTGCGAGCAAGGGATTGCAGCGGCCGGAGACATCGCAGCGGTCGGCTGAATGGTGGAGTCGCGCCGGCGCTTATTCAGATGCCAAAGACATCGGCAAGCTAATTCCCCGCGATTGTCACGCCAATCGAAACGAGGGTGACGAGCAGCATGGCCAGGAGGCCATAATCGACGGGACTGAACACAATGGCGTGTCGCCAGGTTCGGGAGTTCGAGGCGGTGGCGCTGCCTGGATTTTGCACAAGGCGGTTCATTGCGTACTCCACTGGCGGACTCGGTTGCTCTGTAGGTCTTACCACCTCCGAATTTCTTATCCGCCAAGCTGCAGTCTTGCTTTTGCGCCTTAATATACGATGATTTAGCCCGCTCATGAACCCGGTTATTAAGGACAGGCGCAAGAACAAGGGGATCGGTTCGCCCTTAGCGGTCGCGGCGTTGTGGCCGAGGCGCGTTGGACGGCGGCTTTGCGCGGCGTCCGCGCGGGCAAGCGATGCGACAGCGGTCAGCGACCCTGCCAGGGTTAAAGAAGGGCTGAGATTGGGTTTGTTTTGTAAAACAGGGGGCCTTGCCCTCGGCAGGCGGGATTCTATGGGACTATGGCGGTTGGCCTCAGCGTTCGCATGCTTGGCCTGGAGGCGCTGAAAGCCTCCCCGCTCAAAGAGAGTCGCCCACTAAGGCATTGAAGTAAAAAGGAAAAAACACAAGCGAAGCGGCGCACACGCCTGGTTAACAGGCTCCGGCGACTCAGGGTTAATAAAGGCTTCAGAAGTCATAAAATTTTGAAGCAGAATTCGCGGCTCGACCAACGCTTGGACGGGAAGGGGCTGCGCGGTTGAGGTGGGAAGGGGACGCCTACTTCATCGGGATTTTGACGGCGGCCGCGATTTGCAGAGTTCGACGGTTGATTTCTTCGGCGCTCAGATTGTTCATGTGCAGGGGATGGAAAGCTTGGATCCCCTCTTGTGTATGAGCATTCAATGTGAGCAGGGTCGTTACATAAGAAAAAGCGCAAAACGCGACCATGAGCCCTGCGGCGGATTTCCAATACATACAAGTCACCGAAACGCAACGATAATTTGGCGTTCATCACCGAAGTTGCGCGCGAGATAAATGGAAATCTGTAAATCGGGTAGGCTCTCTCAGTAACATCTTCTTGAATTGTAGATTGCGGGGAAAACCTTCATTCGCCCTTGATTTGCCACAAAGCCCTCGGTAACGCCGAAGGCATATGAATTGCGGCCGCGGCTTTGAGCGTTTTGGCGTTGATCTCCGACGCCAGCTTCGTCTGATCACGCATGAGCGCCGGCGCAAGGGCGAGCGAGGCGAAGAAGAAAATAACCGCCATCGAGCCCGCCCATTTCCACTCGGACGGATTGCTCAAGACCGAGGCTGTGTGAAAAGTACAACTTTCCAAGCAAGTGATTCTTCCTCAGAATCTTTCCTGCCAAGAGCGGGGGATTTTGATGGCAGGCTTTGTGACAGGCATCGATCGCGGCCAGGGAACGATGTTTCCCACGCAGCTGGAAGATTATGTCGCCGAAGACAACCCGGTGCGGGTGATCGATCTTTTCATCGATCAGCTTGACCTCGCAAAGCTTGGTTTCGGCGTCACTCCGAAGGACATGGGCAGGCCCGCTTACCACCCCGCGGTGATGCTGAAAATCTACGTGTACGGCTACCTCAACCGTGTTCAGTCGAGCCGCCGGCTTGAGCGGGAATGCCAGCGCAACATCGAAGTGATGTGGCTGACGGGCTGCCTGGCGCCGGACTTCAAGACCATCGCCGATTTCCGCAAGGACAACGGCCCGGCCATCCGCAAGGTCTGCCGTGAGTTCATGGTGGTGTGCGGGCGCGCGGGTCTGCTCGCGGCCACAATGGTCGCCATCGACGGCAGCAAATTCAAAGCAGTCAACTCGCGGGACCGGAATTTTACGCAAACCAAGGTGGCCAAGCGTCTGGAGCAGATCGAGGCGAGCATCGCGCGCTATCTCTCCGAGCTTGAAACCGCCGATCGCCAGCCCTCCACGCCCGAAATCAAGATCGCCCGGCTGAACGGCAAGATCGCCAAGCTGAAACAAGAAATCGAGCGCATGAAAGCGATCGGGGAGCAGCTCGAAAAATCGGAAGACACGCAGATTTCGCTGACCGATCCCGATGCCCGCTCCATGCAGGGGACGGGTAAGGCGACGGGGACTGTTGGCTATAACGTGCAATGCGCGGTGGAAACGGAGCACCACCTTATCGTCGCCCATGAAGTCACGAACGCTGTCAATGATCGGAATCAGCTCTCCGGCATGGCTCAACAGGCCAAGGAAGCCCTTGGCGCCGAAGCCATCGATGCCCTTGCCGATCGCGGCTTTCACGACAGCAAGGAACTCCTGGCTTGCGGCCGGGCTGGCGTAACCACCTATGTGCCAGGTTTTTCAACATCGAACGCCAAGGCCGAGGGGCGTTTCGGCAAGCAGGATTTTGTCTACAACGCCGATGAAGATGTCTATGTTTGCCCCAACGGCGAGCGCTTGATTTACCGTTTTACCAGCCAAGAGGACGGCAAAGTCATGCGCTGTTACTCGACAACGGCCTGCTTAGCCTGCCCGCTGAAAGAACAATGCACAACCGCCAAGGAGCGCCGCGTTAAGCGCTGGGAGCATGAGGACGTTCTGGAAGCTGCCCAGGAACGGCTGGACAACAATCCAGAGATGATGACGGTGCGGCGCAGCACGGTGGAACATCCCTTCGGAACCCTGAAGTTCTGGATGGGGCACACGCACTTCCTGATGAAGACGCTGCACAATGTGAAGACGGAAATGTCGCTGCATGTGCTCGCCTACAACATGAAGCGCGTGATGAGGATCCTCGGCGTGCCCGGATTGCTGCGAGTGATGCGGTCATGGCGCATAATTTGTCACTTTTTGCTCGTTTTGGCGTGTGCGGCGCGCTCAAACGGCCCAGATCGCTGTCTGAACCGTTCCCGCATGATTTTGGCCTGCATCGCGAAATCCGCGCCGGCGCCACGGCGCCACTACGCCGCGGCCTAGAAAATCCGGGCGAAACGGACTTTTTCCACGGCCTCGACCTGAAGCAGTCCGGCTTCGGATGTTCTATAGCGGTTGCCGTTTGAGAAAACGAAGGGAGACGGGATCAAGGCCCGCATCGGAAGAGCTGTTATCATGTCATTGAACGCTTGGTTTTGTTGCTCTCGTACTACAGCGGGTAAGCGAAGCGGCCTAATCTTGTTGCAAAAATGATAACAGATTTTCTTTTTCGTTAAGATTTTACAAGGAATGGCTTGAACTCAACCCGCTTGATGCGCCGCGCTGTTTAGAGGGCAAACACGAGCCCCTCTAGGCCGTGTTTTGGCGCGTCCCGCACACATTGCCTTATAGGAAGCGACGCATACACTCGTAATTGCGTGTAGGCGAAACCGAAGTGTGCGACCAAAATAAATATCCACGCCACCTTGTTCTTGATTTTGATCAAATACAATTCGACTTTCGGCGGGAGATGGGGACGGTGGAAATAGCCTTCGTCAGGATATGCTTCTCTGTAGAAGCTTTTTAGGTCTAGCTACTATATAGGGAGCCTGTTTTGTTCTGATGGCCCCATATCTTGTGGTGCCTGCTGCATTTCTAGATTTTGTTTGAATAAAGCCTGAGAACAGGTAACATAACTCGAAATGCTGGTCCGACATCAATCGAACGTATGAAGATAGACCCTTCAACGTTACATGATCTGAACTTTGTACTCTGCTTATAAAAAGAGATGCCGGAAAATAAATGCGTAAAAATATTGCGTCTATTGAAGCCTAAAAGTTTTTCTGCGTGGTGTGCCGGCTCTTCACCGGCATTAGGAGAGTAGGGGAGCGCCTGTGGACGCATATAGCAACCTGTTCCTAGGGGTCGGAGTAGCGGTTTCGTTGTTTTTGGTCATGCAACATGTAGGCCATACCGTTATTCGCTATTTGAATTGCTATTAGCTAGCGAGGGAGGGCGACGTTGGTCGAACCGATCGCGAGTTTCTCTCACGCCTTAACCTTCGCGGCGGCAGGGATCTCATTGCATGGGCTTTTTTCATGCTTCAGAGGCTTCTTGCCCTCAGGCGCTTTGCCCTTGAAGAAATGGGCCGTTGCGACGGCGACCTGAGGCTCATTTGGGCCGTTCGAGACTTGCTGAATGCCATCCTGATACCAGCCGTCATATTTGCGGGCGACGGCTTCCTCGCGGGCGCGGCACCAGATCACCGTCGAAAGGTCTGCGAAGGTGAACTGGTTCGTCGCAGCGGCCGAAAGCCGAAGCGTATCCTGGCCCTGCTCCGTCACCACGACATCCCTCACGGTGAAAATTCCGGCCTGCGGCATTTTCGAAATGTCGACGGCGGCGACTTGCAGCGGCGGCTGGTCCGCATTCGAGGCGCAGGCCGCAAGCGCCAAGGCCACGACGCAAGGCAATGCAAATTTTTTCATTTCATCCCGCCCAAGCAATTCGGCTCACGCCGTCGCCACTCCAGCATCATGGCCGCGCGTTAATCAAAAATGAGCGTTTCTAGCGATTCTGGGCGGTTCTGTGGCTTAACCCGCGCTTTCAACCTACCGACCGCGCCCCTTGCTGCAAGAAGCAAGGCAAATGCGTGTCCTGTGGTAAATCCGTCCATTGCATTCGGGAACCTTTCGCACGATTATCTTTGTCTACCAAGGGGCGCCGCAGGCATGCGGCTGAGATCGCGCTGAACCACTTGCGGCGAAAGCCTGCAAGGCCGCGTGAAAACCCATCGAACCTGATCCGGCTAGCACCGGCGGAGGGATGGTGACTTGCTAATGACCCCCACCATTCCTCACAATCGAAACAATGTCGGCCGCGCCCGGCAGCAATAACGCACGCGCAGAAAAGAGGTTAGGGATGAACGCGCCAATCGATCCGAAAGATGTCAAGCCGGCGACCGTCACGACGGGCTCCCTGCCTGGATCGCGGAAGGTTTATGTCGAAGCCGAGGGGCGGCCTGACATTCGCGTTCCCTTACGGGAGATCGCGCTGCATGAGAGTAGCGGCGAGCCGCCGTTCCGCGTCTACGACACAAGCGGACCTTATTCGGATGAGGCGGCTGAGATCGATTTGAACAAGGGGCTGGCGCCGCTTCGCGAACCGTGGGTGAAGGCGCGCGCCCTGGAGGAGTACGCCGGCCGCGAGGTGAAGCCCGAGGACAACGGCAATGTCGGCGCAGCTCATCTCGCCCGCGAATTTCCCGCTCGCCACACGATTTATCGCGCGGCGTCCGTCATGGCCGGGCTTGACCCGGCCATCCAGGCAAAGAGAGAAAGTGGTTCTTCCGATCCTCTGGATGGCCGCCTCAAGGGCAGCCATGACAACAAAGGAATCACCCAGCTGGAACTCGCCCGCGCCGGCGTCATCACCGAGGAAATGATCTATATCGCCCACCGCGAAAACTGCGGACGCGCTGCGGCCCTGGAGCGAGCGAAAGAGGCGCTTGCGGATGGCGAGAGCTTCGGCGCGGAGATCCCGGAGTTCATCACGCCCGAATTTGTGCGTTCCGAAGTGGCGCGCGGCCGCGCGATCATCCCGGCCAACATCAATCACGTCGAGCTTGAGCCGGTCATCATCGGCCGCAACTTCCTCACCAAGGTGAACGCCAATATCGGCAACTCCGCCGTGACGTCCTCGGTAGAGGAGGAAGTCGAGAAGATGGTGTGGGCGATCCGCTGGGGCGCGGACACGGTGATGGACCTTTCCACGGGCCGCAACATTCATGCGACGCGCGAATGGATCCTGCGCAATGCGCCGGTGCCGATCGGCACGGTGCCGATCTATCAGGCGCTGGAGAAGGTGAACGGCGATCCGGTCAAGCTCGACTGGGAGGTCTACAAGGACACGCTCATCGAGCAGTGCGAGCAGGGCGTCGATTATTTCACCATCCATGCCGGCGTGCGGCTCCGCTATGTGCCGCTGACCGCGAAGCGCGTGACCGGCATCGTGTCGCGCGGCGGCTCGATCATGGCGAAGTGGTGCCTCGCCCATCACCGCGAGAGCTTCCTCTACGAGCGCTTCGACGAGATTTGCGACATCATGCGCGCCTATGACGTGTCGTTCTCGCTCGGCGACGGACTGCGGCCCGGCTCCATCGCCGACGCCAATGACCGCGCCCAGTTCGCCGAGCTTGAAACGCTGGGCGAACTGACGAAGGTCGCCTGGGCGAAGGGCTGCCAAGTAATGATCGAAGGCCCCGGCCACGTGCCGCTGCATAAGATCAAGGTCAACGTCGAGAAGCAGCTTGCGCTGTGCGGCGAGGCGCCGTTCTACACGCTGGGGCCGCTCGTCACCGACATCGCGCCCGGCCACGACCACATCACGAGCGCCATCGGCGCGGCCATGATCGGCTGGTTCGGCACGGCGATGCTTTGCTATGTGACGCCGAAGGAGCATCTGGGCCTGCCCGACCGCGACGACGTGAAGGCGGGCGTGATCGCCTACAAGATCGCAGCCCACGCGGCCGACCTCGCCAAGGGCCATCCCGCAGCCCAGCTTCGCGACAACGCCATCAGCCGCGCCCGCTTCGACTTCCGCTGGGACGACCAGTTCAATCTCGGCCTCGATAGCGAAGGCAGCCGCGCCATGCACGACGAGACACTGCCGAAGGACGCGCACAAAGTCGCCCATTTCTGCTCCATGTGCGGGCCGAAATTCTGCTCTATGGAGATCACGCAGCAGGTCCGCGACTACGCGGCGAAGCTGAACGAGACGCCCGAGATGGCAGCAAAGGCCGGCATGGAGGAGATGGCCGACAAGTTCAAGGAGATGGGCGGCAGCGTATATATCCCTGCCAAATAAGATAGGTGAAAGTTAACGATCACTTAGGCGCGTCCTTCGTCAGACTGTAAGATGCCCAACACGATTCGCGGTGGAGGGGTTTATGGTGGAGGTTTGTTTCGTTATTCAGCCATTCGACGGGGGCAAATTCGATAAGCGCTTTGACGATGTTTATCGCCGCGCCATCGTTGAGGCCGGGCTAGAGGCATATCGCGTTGACAGAGATGCCTCAGCAAGCATCCCAGTTCAGCAGATTGAAAAAGCTATTTCAGGAGCCGCTGTTTGTCTTGCTGACATAACGCTTGATAACCCAAACGTTTGGTTCGAATTGGGATATGCGATCGCTTCGAACAAGGAAATATGTATAATTTGCTCCGAAGAGAGAAACACGCCATTTCCATTCGATGTTCAACATCGGCATATCGTGAAGTACTCCGCTGACTCAACACAGGATTTTGAGCAACTTGGCCAGCGCATAGTAGAACGGCTCCGGTCAATTATCGAAAAGGGGGCCGATTTGCTGAAGCTGCCCGCAGCTTCCGAAGCCCCAAGACAATCCCTAAATGAGATGGAGGTCGCTTGCATGGGGGCTGTAGCTCTATCGGCACCCGGTATCGACGCCTCTGTAAGTAATTTCATGGTACAGAAAGAGATGGAAAAGCTCGGCTACAACGGCATGGGCGCGAACGTGTCCTTGAGTGCGTTACTTGCACGTGGGTTGTTGATTAACTCTAGGGAGTTTGACCGATATTCTGAAGAAATTTATGAAGCTTATTTAATTACTGATCTGGGCTGGAAATGGTTCCACGAAAACTTACAGCTGTTAAACGTCAAGTTGAATAAGAAAAGCAGGCCGTCGAACTTTGAGAAAGACCTGGATGATGAAAATCCGTTTTGATGTGGGATTAAGAATCTGTACCGCCTCTCGCTTCCGCCGATCCTGTGACGCAGTTCATTAATACGCATTGGCGTCATCTCGGCCTCTGCTCAGAAGGCAGCCGGGCCATGCATGACGAGACGCTGCCGAAGGACGCGCACAAGGTCGCCCATTTCTGCTCCATGTGCGGGCCGAAATTCTGCTCTGTGGAAATCACGCAGCAGGTCCGCGACTACGCGGCGAAGCTGAACGAGAGCCCTGAGATGGCCGCAAAGGCCGGCATGGAAGAGATGGCCGACAAGTTCAAGGAGATGGGGGAGAAGCTTTACGTCGACGCGCCCGATTGTTAAGGGCGGCGTTTCACGCGTGCGCAATCAGTCCGCGAAAGATCTTGGGGATGCCCATTCATGACCGTGAAGGAGCTGGAGAAAGCCATAGCCAAGCTTTCGCGCGAGGAGTTGGCCGAGTTCCGTGAGTGCTTTCGATGAGGACGAGTGGGACCGCCAGATTGCTCGCGATAGCGAGTCGGGAAAACTCGAAAAGCTTATCGAGCAGGCAAAGCGCGATTACGCCGAAGGACGCGGTCGCGAGTTGTGAGACACTTCGCAACGGCCAGCTTCTGTTACGACGCGCTTCCGCCTACACATCAGCGTCTGGCGGACAAGAGTTTCGAGCTTCTCAAATCGAACCCAAGGCATCCGTCGCTTCAATTCAAGAAAACGGGAGTCTTGTGGTCGGTTCGCGTTGGACCCGCTTACCGCGCCTTGGCCACGGAAGAGCCAGACTGCTACGCTTGGTTTTGGATTGGCGCACACGCGGAGTATGATCGTTTGCTGAGGCGAAACTAAGAAAAAGGCCCCAGATACTGCAGACGCGTGCGGCTGAGCTTGAGCGGCGGCTCTCCGGCTGCTTCCACATCGCAGGGGCGGGGGATTTGCCGTATTGCAAACCGTGCTTTCTACGGCCAGAAAGCAAGGCTGGGATCTCATAGAAACCCTCCAGGAAAGTCCCGATGTGCTTATCGCTAAGCTTCGCACCACCTGACCTACCTCGGTAACTACCTATAAAGTTGAGTAAATACCAAGAGCGTAATCTAAGTCATCGAAGACTTTGCCGCGGCCATTTTTGAGGATAAGGGCCTGATTGCAGTAGTCTTTTATAATGCGCACGTCATGGCTCACCAAAATCATAGCGCAATGTTTTCGCTCTACAAACAGCGCTTCGCGGCATTTGGTCTGGAAACGCCGATCTCCGACAGAGATGACCTCGTCGATCAAGAAACATTCGAAGTCAATTGCAATTGTCAGGGCGAATGCGAGGCGCGCGCGCATTCCTGACGAATAGTTCCGGACCGGCAAATAGAGCTGGCGACCGAGTTCAGCAAAGTCATCCACGAAAGCGATCATATCTTCGAGAGGTTTCTTATAAATGCGAGAGATGAAACGAATATTGTCCATGCCGCTTATTGAGCCTTCGAAGCCGCCGGAGAGCGCAAGGGGCCAGGACATCGAAAGTCCACGGATGACTTGCCCAGCTGTCGGAAGTTCGACGCCTCCGATGATCTTGACAAGGGAGGATTTTCCGGCGCCGTTCCGACCGAGCACAGCTATTTTTTCGCCCCGACTGACGGAAAAGGAAATCCCGTCGAGCACACGGCGCGTGCCTATTGTGGTCTCGAATTCCTTGACAATATTATCCAACACAATTGCGTCGATTTTGGCGGGTTCGCCTGGCTGCATCATAACTCGTGTTCCCATACGATTTCGCCGAGCACTTTGAGAATCCAATAGATGCACAATGAAAATCCGAATACTATGAGTATGGAAACTGGTTTTCTAGGATAAAGTGGATAATCGGGAAGATTTGGCTCCACCACTCGCTCGAGATAGAGCCGCTGTTGCTCGGCATCCTTAATGGCGCCCTCAAGCGTCAGGAGACTTGCTGTGAACAATTTAACATCAAGTTCGAGCTCCAGGGTCAATTTCTCATATTCCGCCACTTTAGGCGCTAACGAATTATCGCCCCCTGCCAGCAAAGGCCTTTCCTCATCGATCTGCTTTTCTAAGGCTCGGATCCTCGCTCTTGTCGAATTTAGCTTGGGACTGCTTGGCGAATTGGCGCTAACCTCTTCAAGCTCCGCCTTTAGATCGGCGACCTCGCCATTCATCTTTGCAATAAGATCGATGAGGGCGCCTCCCTGACGAATAGGATCTAAAACGACCTCCCGCTTACGGAAATCGGTAATGAGCTGTTGCTGGGCCCGCACCCTTACTTCCGCCTCCGCCACCATTTGTTTTGCAAAGGTGATGGCGTCATTTTGGGCGCGATTATTGATGCGGTTTACGAGTTCCTCAGCGTAGGCCAGAGCGGCGATGGCGATCTTGCGCGCATCTTCTGGACGAAATGCGTAAACATAGAGCGTGCTGATGCCCGTGCCTTCGTCGAAGTATGGGTACACGAAGTCATTAAACCTCTCAAACAAGGCCTCAAGGCTCCGCCTTCCGATGGACCTGGGAAAGCGGGCGATAAAGTCGGCCTCAGGTCGCGACAGAAGTTCAAGGAGATTGATCTCCTTGATAAGTCGCTCGATGACATCGCGCGACGTAAGATAATCATTAACGGCCTGTGTGTCGTCATAGGATGACGACATGGAGGTGAGAGGTTGAAGGACCGACGTGTCCGCCAGGCCGCTCAGCATCGACGCCCCGGAACCCGCTCGGCTGCGCACGATAAAATGTGCTTCGGAAACATAGATGTCCGCGGCGATAAACACATGATAAATCGTTGTGAAGAAGACCGGCGCAATCACTATAAGGGTTAGCAGCACATTGCGTAGGAGGAAACTCTTGAGCCGGTTAAGAGCAGCGTCTTGCCATCGCTCTTCGACGCTATGCTGGTCAACGTCAGCTCCTGCTGGCGCTAATTCTAGTTCGGTCCAGGGTTGTGGAGCAAACTCAGACACGCCTCAAATTTCCTTCCAAGAGTGAATGACACAAGCTCAGCATGATCGCCGACTGGGCCTGCAATGGTCCGTCACCCATGCATATGCTCCTTTGATCCGGCGACAATGAGCCAGATCATGCTGTAGAAAGCCAAGCCGATCACGAAGACCAGCGACACGTAGCGCGTGCTTCTTGGCTCGATGGCTTCATCCGGCGTCCGCGGGCTGATGACGGTTTCTATGTAGAGCTGCTGCCGCCGGGCGTCCTGCCGGGCGGATTGAAGCATATCGACGGCGGCGCCGAGAAGCTTCTCGGCGAACTGACGATCAAGGTCCAGCCGCTCATAAACCTGGACTTTCGGGGCCAAGGGTTTTGCGCCGCGTCCAATTTTTGAAGCTTCGGCGGCGATCTGGCTTTCCAGCGCGCCGATCCGGCTTCTCAGGGCTTGGAGCGCCGGATTCGAAGGAGAACCCTGCAATGTTTCGCTCAGCTGCCTTTGTGCGTCGGCCAGTTCTTCCTTGAGATGCCCGGTCAGATCTTCAAGCTTGTTGGAATCCGCCACCGGGTCGAGGATCAATTCGTCATTGCGAAAGGCCGTGATCTTGCCGTGCGCCTCAAGGACGCGGTTCTCGGCTCGACGCACCTCCTCCTCCGCATACGCAATCGCATCGGCATGCGCGCGCGTGTTCATCTCATTGACCAGGTTTTCGCTGAGTTTCAGAAGCGATCGAGCCAACTCCGCGGCGTCCTCGGCGCGGAAGGCGGAAACGCGCATGGTGACCATGCCCCCTTTGGACTCGTACCACGCTTCAACACGATATTGGTAATATTCGTAAAGCGCCTCGATGCTGTCTCCGCGCCAAAACCTTGGATAGCTGGAAAATATATCCACGCCAGGGCGATTAAAGATGGGCTTCAATGGATACTGCTCGTTGAGTTTAAGAACGCCGTCGCGGGAAAGAATGAAGTCGATCACAGCGTAGGTGTCGTCTTCGGCGCGGGTTATCCCGAAGGTGCGAAAAAGCGACTTCAAGCCGCCGCCCTGGTCCCCCTGCACGCCCCGGACTGTGAACATCACTTCGACGACATACCGGTTGGAAGCAAGCAGAAAGTAATACAAGCCGCTTATGACGGTCGGCGCCGCCACAATCAAAACAAACAATGTCGAAACAAGTGACAATCGGAAGTTGCGCAGCATAACTCTTGCATCAAGCCAGTTCAAGGCGCGCTCTATATGGCAAATGTGTCAGGACAGCGAACGGCTTTTCACTTCGCCACATTATAGATATCCGCGCCATAGACCGCCGGCGTGACTGCTGTTCCGATGATGCGAAGGAACTTGGCGAATTCGGCGCCGGGCGCATTCGTTATGAACACGATATCGCCGTCATGCATATAAAAGCCCTTGGCGTAGAACAGACCTTCGGCGCTGCGCAAATTCAACCTGTAGATGACGGGAACCTGATCCGCATCCACAGGCTCGCCCAGCATCGATGACATCAAATTGGCTGGCTCATAGCGAAATATCAGGACATTGGCCGCGTCCGCTTTTTCGTCGTCCAGGCCGCCCGCGCGTCCGAGCGCCTGAGACAAGGTGACGACCGGCGCGTCGAACGGAATATCCGATTGGGAATGCGCGGCCCCCAGAATGGTGTAGGTGCGCCTGTGAGCGTAAACGCTGAGCACGTCGCGGGGGCTGAGCCGGATATTTTCCTCGGCGCTCTTCGTCAAGACCAGGAAGGGAACCGTGACGACCTTTCCGCCCCGGCTCAAGGCGACGAGCGTGTCGTTGATCGGGGTCTTGATGCCGCCGGCCATAGACACGGCGTCGAGCACGCGTTCGTTGCTTGGCGTAAGCTGCACGATCCCACCGACCACGGCGTCGCCCGTCACTGTCACGGAATTCGCAGCGCTCTTTGAGACGCTCACCAGCGCCTGCGGATCGACCGCTTTGGCGGAGAGCTTCTTGACAATAGCGGACTCGACCTCGCGGGGAGCCTTCCCCGCCACCTTGACGTCGCCGGCGAACGGAACGGTGATCGTTCCTCCCGGCTGCACGACCTGATCGGGGATGACCGTTCCGCCAGCGGAGCCGACCAAAACCGATCCGCCATTTGAGGCGTTGAAAAGATTGCCGGGAGCGGCTTCCCAGATGTTCACTTTGACGATATCGCCGATCCCGATGACGGGAAAAGAGGCCGGCTGGTACTGGGAGAAGCTGGTCAGGCTTTGGTTCGCCCCCGACCGCAGGGCCGATATGACATGCCCGTCAATATCGACGATCTTGGGACCGCCTGTCACATCGTCGACGCTAGATGTCGTGAGGAGACCGGGGCCAGCCCCTGGCATAATAGAGCAAGCCGAGAGAACCGCTGCTGCTGCAAAAACGGCGAAAAGACGAAAACCGATTATCACGTGCCCCTCGCAACGTCGCCCAAGCACACTAACAAATGCCCCAGGGTTGATTGAAAAGACAAATTCGGAAGAGGCTGTCGAGACTTTTGCAGAATTGGGAGAACTGTGACGGCTTTTTCCTTGAATACGGGAGGAAATAAATAACAGGAGAGCTAGATTGAATTACAATCCTAAGTAGCAATTAACACAATTTAAGATGGAAACCTTTGCGCGTTTACGATTTTGTCTCGCCAACAGCCTCCTGCAAGCTTGAATACGGAACTCGGCCAATCAATGGCTTGCAACGACCTCTTGCGCCGGCGCGAAAGGCTGCGGGTCCGTGGGGCGCGCCTCACAAGCGGGGGAAGCTTCAAAGCCTGGCCTTGCTTGAGTAAGGCGCTGCGCTATGATCCTCGCTCTAAAGCAAGCAAGTTCGTCCGCCTCGGCAGCAAACTTTCAAGCGAACTTGCCTCCGAAAAGCTGTACGAGAGTCGATAAGACGTACGAGCGAGTCGAAGTCAGCGATTGTCAGGCGCGGGGCGGAAGCGTTGTGCCTAAAGCGGGTAGGTGGGGTGGTATTCACGATGGCGCGGCGCAGGCGATTTGAGCTCATTCACTTCTGTGAACTGCGATGAGATTGTTTCTGGACATCACTCGGGTCGCCACCCGCATGATCGGCTCCGCGCCGACGGGGATCGATCGGGTCGAATATGCCTATGCGACCGAAATTATGTGCAAGCCAAGCGGCGTGGACTCCGTCGGGGTCATCACAACGCCGCTGTTCACCGGCGCGTTGAGAAAACCGCTGATCGAGGAGGTGCTCCGCAGGGTAGCGCTCGCTTGGAGGATCGCAAGCCCGCCGAACGAGGATGCTCTCTATCTTAAGCTCAAGGATTATCTTGAGACCCCGCTGCAGTTGGATCGAGCGCAGACCTTTCGGGTGGCCGCTCCTCCGCTTTTTCAGCGCACACGCGAGCAGGCCATCTTCCCGATGCGTTCGCTCGTCCGCGCTTCGACGCGGCTGAAGCGCAGGATCAGGCGCGGCGTTGGACAGCCGGGCGTTTACCTCAACAGCTCCCACACTCAGCTTGAAAAGGTGGAACGCTTCGAGTGGACCGAAGCCGCATCGATGAAATGCGTCTTCTTCATTCACGATCTCATCCCGATCGATTTTCCCGAATTCGTGTCCCCCGGTTCTCCCGCCCGCCATGAAGGCCGCCTCAGAACGGTATCGCGCCTCGCGTCGGGCATTATCGTCAACTCGGACTACACCGCCCGATCGGTCGCGGCACATTTCGACGCGCACAAAGTTCCGCCTCCGCCTATTGAAATCATCCCGCTGGGGGTGACCGATTGGTTCCAGAACACGGGCAATCTCCACCAGCCGCAGACGATGACGCCTTATTTTGTCAACGTCAGCACGATCGAGCCGCGCAAGAACATGCTGTTTCTTTTTGCGGTATGGCGCCGCCTCGCCGAAATCCTGGGTCCGGCGACCCCTCGGCTTGTTCTTGTCGGCCATCGCGGCTGGGAGAACGAAAACGTCATCGATGTCCTCGATCGTTCGCGCGGGCTTGCGCCTTTTTTGGTTGAGGCGTCGGGGCTCAGCGATGCTGGCCTGGCGTCGCTTGTCCGTGGCGCCACCGCGGTCGTGGCGCCGTCTACCGTCGAGGGGTTCGGCCTTCCGGTCGCCGAGGCTCTCTCGCTCGGCGTGCCAGTCATCGCCTCGGACATTCCTGCTCACCGGGAGGTCGGGGGCCGTTGGGCGACATTCATCGATCCGATCGATGGACCGACCTGGGTAAAGACAGTCAAGGATTTCGTCGAAGCCAGGTCTCAGCAGCGCAAGAAAGCTGCGGAACTCTTGAAAGACTACCGGCCGCTAACATTGGCGGAACACGTGGCCCGCGCTACAGCCTTTGTTCAGACCGTCTCCGAAGCGCAAAGGGCGGCTGCATAAAGTCCGAATCAAATAGCCGGGCCGCTCAAGCGAATGATACAGGCCACGGCCTCATCGTTTTTGAAGCACGATGCAAAGCACGTCGTCGCGGAGCCTGTCGACGGACACAAACGCGCATCCCGAAGCTTCGCAATAAGCTCGCAAATCCTGATCGGCAAGCGGGTCGGTGGCGAGAACGCGCACCATAGCGCCAAGCGCTATTGAACGCATGGATTTGCTCACCTTCAACACAGGAAGCGGACATGACAGCCCGCGCGTGTCGATCGTGACGCCCGGCGTCATCTCATTTGCCAATGCTATTCCGCTGGCTTCACCGCGGCGGCGGGCCGCTTCCGTCTATCCTTCGCGCTCCGGCCCTGCATCCTGACAGTGGCGAAGGTCAGGGTCATCATCACCATAACGAGAAACGCGAAGAGAGCGATCCAGCTGACCGGCGTCATTTTGCTCAGGTCGCCGACGGCGCTGGAGTAAGCGTACCCCCAGGACAGCATGAAGGGCACCCAGACCATCGCCGAAGTGACGTTTGCGATCTGAAAGATGATGTGGCGCATGCGCATGATGCCGGCAACGAGCGGAATCGTCGGGCGGACCGGGCCAAGAAAGCGGCCGATAAAAATCGAGAGGAAGCCGTATTTCCGGAAAAACAGCCGCGCGCGCGCAACGGCCTCCCTGTCGCGGTTGAGGGGCCAGTGATGGACCACGCTCGGCCCGATCCAGCGGCCGATCCAATATGTGACGATATCGCCAACGACCGCCCCGGCGATGGACCACACTATCACGGTCGCCGCGTCGAGCTTGCCTTGCTGAATGGCGAGTCCGGCGAAGACCATGATGACGGTCGCCGGAAAAAACAGCCCTATGAGGACGAGAGACTCGCCAAACGCGATCACCCCAAGAATGGGACCGGCCCACATCTTGTGATCCAGCAGAAAAGCCTTGAGGGCTGCCGGATCGATTGGGAGCATGCCGTCAAAAAGATTCACAGAAACCCCTTCATTTTCTTACCCATATGGCGAGCCGCCCTCCTTATTCAGCAACGCGGCTTTGCGCGCATTGCGTCGGCTTGCCAACGGCCACCAACAATCATTGTCCCGCTCCCCATTGCGAGAGCTTATCCAGCAATCCCCAAAAGGCGGCTAGCACCAATAGAGTAGCACGGCAACACCTAAGTTTTTGCTGTCAAAAGCCAGCTTCTGCGGCTCAGCAATAGATTGTGCTTCAAATGCCGCGCTTGTGCAAAAGCCTAATGAACTCTTCTCTCGCCTTGGGAACCGGTTTTTTTGTCTCGGTGAAGACATGCGCGCTGAGAAAATACCCCGTCATCGCGAAAGCCGAGAACAAATCTGAATCACAGGGCGGGTCTCCTCCTTGCGCGCTCTTGAGAAAAGCTGGAAGCGCGAGCAACCTGTCCCGGTGAGGCTCCCCGGCTTCTCGGCTTACAGCTTGGCCGGATTTGGGCGACACATAGGCGAGATCGTCCGTCCGCCCGGTCGCTGCGCATGTCGTGAGGTTCAGGCCAAACCCAAGCTCGTCGAGAAACCTTAGTTCGAACCGGATGAAGGAGGCTGGAAAGCGCATCTCGCCGGCGGTCTTGAGGCACGTCTCGGCGGCGTCAAAAAGCCGTGGATAGGGATCGCGCTCGGGCAAAATCTGCAAGAGGCCGGCCAATGCCGTGACGCCCGCGAGCGAAAGCTTGTCGTCGAGAACGCGCGACGCGGTCGCTTCCGTTAACTCCGCTGTATAAACGCCGAGTTGATCGTCGAGGCGCGCGCGCCATTCGACCTTGAGGCCGTTGCCGGTTTGCAGAATGGGGCGGATTTGCCGGGAGCGCCCGCCTTTGACAAGGCCGCGCGCTCGCCCGTTCTGGCGCGTGAAGATGTCCGCGATCACGCTCGATTCGCCATGCGGGCGGCCCAGCAGAAAAATGCCGTCGTCAGCCCATCTCATGAGTTGAAGCCGCAGAGTCATTGTCAGGACTTTGGATAGTCGAGCCCCATCTCTCGATAACGCTCGGGATCGTCGGCCCAATTTTCCCTCACCTTGATAAAAAGAAACAGATGCACCGGGCTTTCCACGCCTTCGGCGATCTCGCGGCGCGCTTCCATCGAAATATGCTTGATCGCCTGTCCTTTTGCGCCGAGCACGATTTTACGCTGGCTTTCGCGCTCGACAAAAATGGTTTGGTCGATGCGGATCGAGCCGTTCCGCAGTTCTTTCCAACCTGTCGTTTCGACCGTCGACGAATAGGGGATTTCTTCGTGGAGCCTCAAGAACATCTTTTCGCGGGTCACTTCCGCCGCCCATTGCCGAAGCGGCGCGTCGGCGATCTGATCCTCCGGGAAGAGCCATGGCCCCGGCGGCATGCGGCTGGCGAGATACGCCCTTAAGTCCTCCACGCCATCGCCCGACAGCGCCGAGATCATGAAAAGCTCCGCCAGGGAAAGGCGCTTCGAGGCTTCGGCCGCTAGCGCCAGAAGCTTCGCCTTCTCGATCTTGTCGACCTTGTTGAGGGCGAGGACAAGAGGGATGGCAAGGTCGCTTGCATGTTGAAGAATGGGTTCGGCGACATCGTCAAGGCCTCGGGCGGCGTCGACGACGATCACCGCAATATCCGCCTCGCGCGCCTCGGTCCACGCCGTCTCGACCATGGCGCGATCCAGCCGTCGTTTCGGCTTGAAGATGCCCGGTGTGTCCACGAGCACGATCTGGCTCTTGCCCGCGATGGCGATCCCGCGCATCCGGGCGCGCGTCGTCTGCGCCTTGTGGGTCACGATCGAGACCTTCGCGCCCACGAGCGCGTTCACCAGCGTGGATTTGCCCGCATTCGGAGCGCCGATGACGGCAGCGAACCCGCAATGCGGGCCATTCTCGCCCAATCCTTTATCAGGCATGCTCGTGCTCCGCCGGCCAGACTGCTTCACGTCTCAAAAGGGCTTCGGCGGCCGCCTGCTGAGCCTTCTTCAGCGATGGCCCGGCACCGCGCTCGGGTTTTAGGCCTTTGACCGATACCTCGACCATAAAACTTGGCGCATGGTCCGCCCCGCTTCGGCCGATCTGATTATATTCGGGCAGGCCCCATTTCTGGCTTTGAGCGTATTCCTGCAACGCGGTTTTCGCGTCCGGCGCCGGGGCCTCCGCCGTTCCGATCAAAGGCGTCCACAGGCGGCCGACGGCGGCCTCGGCTGCAAGCGACCCGCCGTCCACCAGGATCGCGCCAAGGAGCGCCTCACAGGCGTCCGCCAAGATCACTTCCTTTTTCCGGCCGCCGGAGCGCGCCTCGCTTGGGGCCATGATAAGGTGAGAGCCGAGTTGCAGCCGCCGCGAAATCTCAGCGCAAGCCTCTTTGCACACAAGCGCGTTGAAATGCCGCGCCAGCTCCACCTCGCGCGCCTGCGGAAAGCGGTCAAACAGAATCGCCGCAATGGAAAGCCCTAAGACGCGATCGCCAAGGAACTCAAGACGTTCATTATCCCGGCCGCCATTTTCCGTCCGCGCACTCGAATGGATAAGCGCTTCGGTCAGAAGGCTCCTATCCTTGAATGTGTAGCCGAGCATAGCCTCAAGCTCGTTAATATGCGTTTTCTTTATAGACACTCAGTGGATCACGTTTCCAATACGCGGCCAGCGGATTTCGATCGGCCAGCGCCACGGCGCAAACCAGCTTGCATTCTCGTCGATGGAGAAAAAGAGAATGCGGGCGCGCCCGACCAGATTTTCCTCCGGCACATAGCCGACGCCATTGCCATCGGTGAAACGACTATCAGCCGAATTGTCGCGGTTGTCGCCCATCATGAAATAATGGTGCGGCGGCACGACGAAAACCTCGGTGTCGTCCGCAGCGCCGAACCGGCCGAAGCGGCACGTTTCCGAAAGCTTCTGGGTAAGATAGGAGACCCCGCTCGGCAGCGTCTCCCGATATTGGTGCACCACCTGACCCGGTCCGCACTTCGTATCTTCGACAACGTCGGCGACGCGCTCGCGCTTGACGGGTTCGCCGTTGATGTTCAGGACGCCGCCAATCATCTGAATCCGGTCGCCGGGAATGCCGACGAGCCGCTTGATGTAGTCGGTCGCATTGTCCCGCGGCGTCTTGAACACGATGACGTCGCCGCGATCAGGCTTCGAGAACAGAATGCGCCCGTCGAAAAGGTCAAGACCGAAAGGGAACGAGTAGCGGCTATATCCGTAGCTATATTTCGAAACAAAGAGGTAATCGCCAACGAGAAGCGTCGGGATCATCGAGCCGGACGGAATGTTAAACGGCTGGAAGAGAAAAATGCGAATGACGATGGCGATGGCGACGGCTTGCAAAAGCACGACCGCGAGATCGAAAGCGCTATTTTCTTTTTTTTCCTGGGTCACTTCTGATTTTGCGCTCATCATTCCCGATCCGGTTCTATTTTAAGGTGCGTCGCCCTGCCCCCGCAATGCGACACAAAAAATGAGCGCGTTTAAACAATAGAGATTGCTCTTTGAGGTTAGCCCGCTCTGCGTTTGATATAGCTCATGCGGCGCCGAAAGCAAGCGCGCTGCTCAAGGCGCAATCGTGACGTTGGAAAGTCAGTCAGCAGGCGCCGCTTCGGCTTTCGCCACGTCTTCCGTTTTTCCCTTGTCGAACTCCACCGGCTTTCTCGGCTGCGTTTCGCCTATCCCGAGAACGCGAAGCGCTCGTTCTCGCGGCTGGAATCTCCATAAAAGTGTATCCGAAAAATAACTCCACCTAGAGTTCAATGATCCTTCATGCAATTGAAGTAGCTAATTCTATGCATTTCCAATGCGTAGAACTTGCGTGAAAAGGAGAGAGTATCATGACTCTCGCGAAACTCATCCAGGCAGGCGCCCCCGCACTCAGCGCGCTCGTCATGGCGGCTGCCGCCAACGCCGCCGACCTCTACTCCGGCGGCGGATACAAGGACGCGCCGCCTCCCATTTATATTCCAGCGCCGATGTGGACGGGATTATACTTCGGCGCACATGCCGGCGCGGACTGGTCCAGCCTTCAGACCGGGCAGAATGTCTGGAACGACGGACACGTCAATAGCGGGCATAAGCATGACACGCTCGCAGCCTTTGGCGGAAACAACCTGAATTCGACGGGCGCTTTCGGCGGCGGCCAGATCGGCTACAATTATCAGATCAGCAGTTTCGTCCTTGGCCTCGAAGCCGATCTCGGCGCCATGGGGAACACCAGCCAGAACGCCTACTCGTTGGCCGCGCTCAATGGCTCGTCTGGCGCTCTCAGCAAAGCCGCCACAATTGCGCTCAAGAGTGAGGGCGGCCTTTATGGCGATGTGACCGGCCGGGTCGGCTTGGCCTGGGGACCGGCATTGTTTTACGCCAAGGGAGGATTTGCCTGGCTGAACGACAGCCTCAAGGCGTCGAGCCAAATTGTCGATGCGACTGTGACGCCTGCCGCCATCGCCACCGCCAGCCGGAGCCAGAACGCCATCCTCGACGGTTGGACCGTCGGCGGCGGCTTAGAGTATATGCTGGGCTCCAATTGGACGATGAAAGCCGAATATCTCCACTTTGACTTCAACAACGCCAATCAAACCTGGGCTTTCGACGCCAACAACACTTGGCGCGTGACCGGCAAAGATTTGAATGTCGACACGGTCAAGCTCGGGTTCAACTATCTGATTAACAGTGGCCCCGCTCCCTTGAAATAGTCCCTTTCAAGATTTGTCAAACTAACTGGGGATGCCTTGCTTGCCCCTCTCGCCAGCCGGCCAAGCGAGGGGCGAGCCGGGATTCGCAAAAGCTGGAGATAAGGCTTGGCCTTTCCGGGGACAACGTCCGAGTCACTCGTGGATCCGCTTGGAAACACTGATCGGGCGCCCCCAAGGGCGACCATCGGCGACGGCGCCTGCGGGCGTCGTTTTCTGTGCGATGTGGCAAAGGCGCGCCTTCTTTGGGGGTCATTTTTGCGACTGCCTAGCGTGCGAAGCCGCCAATGAAAACGGCTTTACCAGACTGATATTGCAAGCATTTTGTTGGTTACGCTATGGGGCGCAGCCCGGCGGGGTTCACCGTTCGCTATACCGGTGACGCGTTCACGGCCTGCAAGGTCCGGTAGCAAAAAGCTGTGGTTCGCGGTCATTCAAAGGTTGCGTGCTGTGAATATTCGCATACCCTTATTTGGCCTCAAAAGGGGTAGGGCGGGCGCGGCCTCAATTTCGAGGAAGGGAACACTGGCGTAGTTACCGCGCGTCCGCCGCTTCGCGCCCCGATCGCCTACTTTGAAATGAAAACGGGTCTGGCGCGGCTTTTCGGGGAGACGTCGGGGGAATCGCCTGTTTGGGCTTGATCCCGAGGCTTGAAAAACCGGCTGAATACCGAGCCTTTCTTTTCCTGCGCTTCGCCCGTGAACTCATGCAGAAGGGGAGCGAGGCTCCGTTTGAAAAAGGCGCTTTTCTGCATGGCTTTTACGCCAAGCTGCGCAGCCTCGGCCAACTCGCGACTATAGGGGATGGTGACATTTGGATTTCGCCCGGACGCGCGCACGAAATCGGCTTCCTTGAGTTCCCCATGCGGCGAAGTGTGATTGACGATGTGCAAGGTGTGACGATCCGGCGTATCGGGGCCGATCATCTCGCTCCACCGCGCTAAATCCCTGGCGCCGGCGAGACTGCCGTTGCTGACCAGGAGGCAGGTGCTCGGAATTTTCAGAGCCCACGTCATCTTCATCGCGACGCTTGCGGGAACTTCGACGATCGTGAGGCGGTAGGAGGGAAGGAGCTTGCTCAGAAGCCAGAGAAAGGATTCCTCAGAGATAGTCGCCTCCGAATCGAGCGGCTCCAGCGAGGCGAACAGGCTGAGACGGTTGGTTATGTGCTTCAATCCGCGCTCAAGAAGAAGCTTGTCCACGCGTTCGGGATGGCCCAGCGCATCGTAAAGGGCGGCGTTCGGGACAGCGTCCAGTTGCAGCGCCGCGTCTCCGGTCTGAAGCCCGAGATCGACAAGCACGGTGTGGCGGCGCTTACTTTCGGCGAGCGACCAGGCAAGGCTTGTCGAGATGGTGGTGGCGCCGACGCCTCCGCGAACGCCAATTACGTAGACGAGTTCTCCCGTCCGCCGGTCGATCGCGGAGCCGTCCGGAAATAAAATCGTCTTGCATGCGGATGCGATCAGATCGCGTTGAACGGGCGCAGTGAAGTAGTCGGATATCCCGGCGTTTCTCAACTCGCGGTAGAAGCCGATGTCGTTGCGCTCGCCAATCGCAATGACTGCGACGCTTGGATCGCACACATCCGCGAGGGTGCGGAGTTCGAGTAAGGGATCTTCAACTCCGCTCACATCCAGAATCAAGAGCTTCGGGGAGCTTTCTTTCGCCAGACATTCAACCGCCGCCCTGAGACCGCCTGGGGTAACCTGCATGTCGTTGACACCAAGCGCAGTCAGGCACTGGGAGATGACGGCTTCACTCTCTTTGGCGCGCAGGAAAGCCCGAACCGTCGGCGGCGCTGGCCGCCCGGCATCGCCGGCATACGCGACTGTTTGTTCCTTATTCATCCCAGGCTTCCCCTTACACTCTACCCTTTAACGTATTTTTCTTGATGCAATCTTAAGTAGTGTAGCACTCCATTGAGCGGGGTGGTCCGGCGATTTGTATTCATTATTACAACCTAAAAGTGTATTTTCTCCGCTAAGTTCAGCCATTTCCAGCTCGGAGCGCCAAATATGAGACCTTTCCAGTCGTCTTGGAGTTCAGGTTTTATTCAGCCGCTTGCGATCATGGCCGGGCTGACGACCTGCGCGGTGCTAGCGCGGCTTCCTTTCCTCTCCGATGTCGGCGCCGATGAAGCCTTCTATCTCGTCATCGGTCGCCAATGGCTGGACGGGATGCCGCCTTATGTCCATTCGTTCGATGTGAAGCCGCCGCTCCTGTTCGGGCTGATGGCTGCGGCCGAAGCTGTTTTTGGAGCGAGCCTGATTGCGGCCAAGGCGCTCACCATGGCGGCGGTTTCGGCCAGCGCCTACGCCCTTTACCTGTTCGGGCGGCGTTTCGTCGGCGAGTTTTCCGGCATTGCGGCGGCGTTTTTGTATGTCGCGACGAGCTTGACGCTGGCCGGCAACGTTTCTCCCGCCGAACTCATCAGGGAGCCGTTCATCGTTTTCGGCATACTCGCGGGCTTTGCCGCCATCGCAAGGCCCAGGCCTTCCTTGTGGCTGGCGGCGGGGGCGGGGGTTCTTTTCGGGGCGGCGGCCATGGTCAAGCAAACGGCCATATTCGAAGCCGCTCCGCTCGCGGCGTTTCTTCTTTTCGCCCGCCCACGGAAGGAAGGCCTCAAGGCGTTTGCTTCCTTCGCCGCAGGCTGTTTGGTCATCCCTTCAGGCTTCGCCCTGTTTTTCCTTGCCGAGGGCCATTTCGGCGTCTTCTTCGACGATACGGTGGTCTCCGCTTTCGGCCGGATGAACGCGCAATACGCATCATGGGCCGAGGTGCCCGGGCTATTTGTCCTTGAGCTTCTGCTCATAGCCCCGCTCATTATCTTCGCGGGCGCGGGATGGGCGTTCCGCAGCGGGTTTCCGCCAGGGGTGCTCCCGCCGCTTCGCTTTATCGGGGCATGGGCGCTTGGCGCGCTTTTCGGCGTGCTCGCCGTGAGGGCGGTATGCTGTTTCTACATGCTGGCTGCGCTTCCTCCCCTTTGCGTCTTGGCTGGCGCCTTGCTGGATCATGGGATGGCGCGTTTTCGAACGAGAACAAGGCGTGGTCTGGCCAGGGTGGTCGCCTTCGCGAGCGTCGCCATTTTTGTCGGAAGCACCGTCCGTTGGTCGTGCTATGACGCCGTCAACGCCGCTACCGCCGATCAAGCTGCACGCGCGATGCACGGCGCCGGTCTTCGCAAGCAAGACAGCATCCTGGTTATCGATCGCGATTTAGGCGTCTATCTGGCATCCGGCGCCAATCCGCCCAACGCCATCTTCAATCCCATGCATCTTCTGTGCGACTTTCCAGTTGATGGCGCAGACAGCGCGCTGGCGAACTCTCTCAAGAGCCGCCCCGCCTTTATTGTCGTGTCCGAGCCCTACTACAAGATCGGCTGCGAAAAGGCGGAGCGCCGGGCGCTTGTGACATCTTTTCTCGCCGAAAATTACCGCGTTGTCGGCTTATTTGGCTCCAACAGCGGATCGCGACGCAGCCGCTTTGCGCTTTACGGCCTCAAGCCGCATGCTTCTCAGTCCGCGCCCATCGTCTCCGATACGTCCTATTAACAACAGTTAATAAGACATGAACGCCACGCGAAAAATGCTCCTTATTCATTTGGCAAAGCTGCAACTTATCCGTGCTAGAACTCAATAACCACAACCCAATCGCATGGAGAGTTGTATGCGCCGCATTTCAGATATTTGCAGAGCCGCTTACGCTTGGTTCAAAGTTGAGTTGGAAGAGGGCATCGCCGCAGTTGAATACGGCCTGCTTGCCGCCTTGATCGCCGTTGTGATCATCACAGCCGTAACGCTGTTGGGAACCAACCTCAGCAGCGTGTTCCATAATGTGGCGACCAGCATCTAGCCTTGTTTTGTCGCCAGCGATCGCGCCGGCGGGGCGAGAGCGCCGAATTTTCGTCGGCGCTTCGATGGTTCCGTCGAGGTTGACATGAGTTTTATCGTCATACCCAAGATCCTTTGGGGGATCAGCTTTGCTGCGCTCCTTCTTTGTGCGGCGAGCGATCTCAAAGAGCGCATCATACCGGACGAACTGGCGCTTGGGGTCGCTCTTTCGGGGCTTCTCCTGTGTCTCGCGATACGGCCGGGACAGATCGGGGTCACTTTGGCGGCGGCGGCGCTTGTCTTTCTGGCGCTGGGCGTTCTCTGCCACTACGACGCCATCGGCGGAGGGGACGCGAAACTCATGACTGCAACGACGTTTCTCGTTCCGCCGGGCGATATCGGAGACCTTCTCGCCGGCATCGCTCTGGCGGGAGGCCTCCTGAGCTGCCTCTACCTCGGCGCGGGCTATATGATCGGAAGCGCCTTTAGCGGCGGCGCTGGCGACGCAACCGGGCGTAACGCCAAAGGTAGCGTCGCGGAATGGGTGAGGGTCGAGGGCATCCGCATCGCCTCGCGCAAGCAAGTGCCCTACGCCGTCGCCATCCTTGGCGGCGTGATCTGGTATTCCGTTGCTAGGGAGAGCCTCCCATGTTCCGCAATGTCCTGCTTATTTTAGGGGTCTTGTGCATCTTCGCAGGATTGGGCCTCGGCTATGTATGGTTGACGAACCAGGATGCGCCGCCACCTGTCGAAGCCCCAAGGCCCGAGGCGCGCCCGCCCGAACCTCCGCCCGCCAAGATAGCCGTGATGAGCGTCTCTCACGACATCGCTTCAGGAACTCTGCTGCAACAAGGCGACATCCAGTGGAAAGACATTGCGCCTACGGAGCTTCGTCCGGGCAACATCGCCCGGGGCCAAGCTTTAGAGGCCGAGTTCGTGGGGGCTCTCGCCAAGCGCGATTTCGCCAGCGGCGAGGCGCTTGCCTCGGGCGACCTTGTAAAGCACAGCGATAAGCGGTTCTTAGCGGCGGCTCTGAAACCTGGAGGCCGCGCCATATCCATCCCCGTCGACGCCCAACAGAGCGCATACGGGTTGATAGAGCCGGGCAACTATGTCGACGTAATTCTGACGCAGAACCTGACCGACCAGCCCGGCGACTCGCGGCTCAAGGTCGTCGCCGAAACCATTCTGCAGAACGTTCGCGTGATTGCGGTCGATCAGACGCTGACGCAACAGGCGAGGGCGGGCTTGGGCGCCCAGATCGGCGCCCAGCTTGCAATTGAGCCGCGGCTCCCGAAAACGGTGACGCTCGAACTCACGAAAAGGCAGGCGGAGACCGTGTTCGTCGCGCTGCAATTGGGAAAGCTTCAGCTTTCCGTCCGTTCTTTGGAGGAGACTTCGAGCAACGCGCAGGAGCAGCCCCCGACGTGGGCGGGCGACGTCTCAACGGCTTTGAGACAGCTGCCTCGTACGCCCGCGCCGCCTTCGACAGGTTCGCTTGAGAGCTCCATTCGACGGCCGCCCGCTGTCATCCGGTGAGTCCGGGCGACACGGAGAGCGGGGGGATCTTATTGCTGTAGCGTGACAGCGGCCGTGAGGCGCGGTCTGAAATATGTCGATGAAGAGAAGGTCCGCCCGCCCGTTAGAAACTTTCCAACCGCTGGCGCATAAGGGTACTGCGTTTGCGCAATGATCACGCTCTGGCCTGCGCTGAGAAGGCCGGCGGGAAGCCCGGCGTATAAAGCTCCGCTTGTGGTGCAGTTTGCGGAACTCGATAGGCTGCTCCAGGAGCAGCTCCATTGTACGGTGATGTTGTTCGAAGCGTCTTCTGCAACGCTCGTGATCACCAACGTGAGTCCGGTCGAGGAATAGGGCAGCATCAGCTGAGTTCCAATGCTCGCGATGTTGTTGAGGTCCGCTATCGCAACGGTCTGAGATTGCGCCACCAGATCTGCCGTAGCGCTCGCGACGATGTGAACCCGCCGCTTGACCGTAAAGGCCTGGCCGAACTCAACCATGCCGAGAAACATCGTCAGCAGAACCGGAAATACGATGGCCGCTTCGACGGCGATCGCCCCACGCTCCGCGGCGAGCAAGCGCGACGCCGCGCAGCCTCGTACGCCCCGCGGGAAATCCCGCAACATTCGCAGCAAGCTCCCCAGGGGTTTCCCGCGGACAAGGCGTATTTGCGCCTTAAGCAGGTTTTCCGCGCGCCGACAGATCGCCAGCGGCGTCATCCCGGAAAGGCGTAGCGGTCCGCATTTCGCCTGGCCGGGATGATAAGCCGTCAGCCAGCTCGGCTGAGTTTGCCTTGCGGGCGGCAGTTCGCTTGGCTTCGTCGTCATCGGCCGATGCTCATTATGGCTCATTGCGAAACGCGGTGCTGCTTTGAAGAAGGTAGTTTCCATCTGCGAGATTGGAGAGAACCGCGGTGCTGAGAGGGGTCGTCAGCGGCCACTCGTAGAAGGCCGTGAGAAGCACGATCGCCCCTGCGCCGCCCGGCGAATAGGTGAAGGTCGTCTGAAGCTTGCCGTTCTGGTCGACAGGGTTTGGAACCGTTATCCCGGCGAAACTCGTAAACGTCTGCACGCTGAGTTGCACTTTCGAGTTGCAGTTGGTGAGAATGACGACGTTCTGGCAAAGCTGCGCGCCCAATTGAGCGACGGTATATCCTGCATTCTGCGCCTGAAGCGTCCGAACGAGCCTTGCAGTCGCCGCCGTGGCGTTTTCGAGTTCATACCCGGCCCAAAAAACGAGGCCGACCTCGATAATGCCCGTGATCAGAATGAAAAAGGGGATAGCGATGATCGCAAATTCCACCACGGAGACGGCTCTGCGCTCCTGAAGAAAGTTGCGCAAGGATTTTCGTAAACGGGGCGTCGCAGAGCGCATGTGAAAACTGCCGAAACTTTCGTGGTCCTGTTTAACGTCCAGCATGCGAACGCCCGAAAAATATCTCCGGTCCATCCCGCCAAACCAACCACAAGAGGTTGCATTCGACACAATACACGCTAAACGTGTTCAATCTGCTTTTTCCTATTCAAGACCAGGGCAGGTTGCAACCATGTTTCGAAGCATCGTCAAAAAAGCATCGGGTTACGGTGGGGACGATCGCGGCGTCATCGCTGTGCTGTTTGCAATTCTAATGCTGCCGCTTCTGACAGTCATGGCGATCGCCGTCGACCTGAGCCAATATCTGGTCATGAAGCAGCAGCTCCAGAGCGCCGTCGACGCCGCCGCCCTGGATGTCGGCCAATATCCAACACTTTCGGACGCCGACGCCGCCACTCAGGCTCAGGCCTTCATTGCCGCCAACTACCCGAGCTTGTCGGGGAACGTAACGCTTCAGATACCCCAGGTTGCGCACTCGACGACTTCGACCACGATTACGCAAAGCGCGTCGATGCAGACCAATTTTCTGCAGATCATAGGCTACAGCACGCTCGGGGTCACGGTCAGCTCGACGATCTCCTTGAACGAGACCAAGCTCGAAGTCGTCCTCGTGCTCGACAACACCGGCTCCATGAATCAAATGTATGGCGACATGACCGGAATTGCGGGGCTGCAAGCGGCGGCGACAACGCTGGTCACTACGCTTTTTGCGAACGACCCTACGAGGCAGTATGTGAAAATCGCCGTCGTGCCTTTCACGGCGGCCGTAAACGTGGGAACGCAGTACGCGAACGCCTCCTGGATGGATTCGGGCGGATCGGGCAGCCTGACCACCGAGAATCTCAACGTTCCCAATGGGCAGGGGCTCATCTTTTTGGCCAGTAAACTGCAAAATTCGTCCTGGGGCGGGTGCGTCCGGCAGCGCACGGAGCCCTACGACCTCGAAGACGTGGCGCCGACGGTCGGCTTTCCCGATACGCTCTTCACCCCCTACTTGGCGCCCAGCGAGCCCTACGGATTGTGCAATCATTACCTGCCCGATTCCGGGAGCGGGACCCAGGCCCAAATCCAGGCCAACGTGACGAAGTATAATAACGGCTATGTGCAGGGCACTTCCAACTCCGGGATCTGCTGGGGCATGACCAGCATGGGACCGAACTTCTCCTGTCCTTTGCAGCAGATCATGCCGCTTTCGAACGACCAGACCACAATACTGAGTGAGATCAACGCCATGAAGGCGTATGGCGCGACAGTCATTTCAGCTGGCTTGACCTGGGGATGGCATCTCATTTCGCCGACCGTTTCCTCTGTTCTTTTCCCGAAGAACGCCGCGACGTCCTATAAAGACGCCTCAACCATCAAGGCCATTATCCTGCTTACGGATGGCGAGAATGACGTGCAACTGGGCACCAGTTATGCACCGCCGACAACGACCACGAACGGCTTCAATCAATCCATTTTCAGCGCCTATGGCTTCGGCGCCGGGCCTCACCTCAACCTTTTGTCGCTCCCCGGAGCATTAAACGGCGTTCAAGACCAGCCTGATTACAACCTCGACCAGAAAGAAATCCAGCTCTGCAACAACATCAAGGCTGTAACAGACGCCTCTGGAAATCCAGGGCGCATCCTGATTTACGCCATCGGCTTCGGCACCGTTATCGCTAACAGCAGCCTGACGCTTCTGTCGGAATGCGCGACCAGTTCTTCAACCTATTTTTATAATCCCACGTCAGAGAGCCTGAACGCGACATTCCAGCAGATTGCGGTCGGCCTCAGCAACCTTCGCATTTCGAAGTAGTCTCACAGGCCTCGCCCTTTGCCGGCCCCCCGGATCATCCAGGCCTTGCGAAGCGCGAGTCGGGATCGTTCCAAACTCAGATCGGAAATCCCGCATCTGCTGCGCGCTGCGCCACGCACGAGATGACGCCGCCGCGGCGCGTTGGCGAACGCGGCGTCCGTCATCACCGCAATCCACAAGCAAAAACACAACCCCAAGTTGTTAATGAGGGAGAATTCGCAGCACGTATCGACTCTGCCGCTGTCTGGCGTCTGCTGCAAGAAGGCAGGCGGCGCCAGGCAAATGCGTTAGCCCCTCGGTGCGGCGAACTGTCCAGTTTTACGGCGCGCCCGGACATCGGTCCCGGCAGCCGGCAAAGCGTACAAAAGGACTGAAACATGTCGAGGATGTTTGTTAGAAAATGTCTGCATGGCGTAAACCGGCTTACTTATCGCGTCCTGCTTGCAGCAGCGGTTGGCTGGGCTGGAGTTGCTGACGCGCAATCCCAGAGCCTGAACGCCGACGACAGCGCTCCCGTGCGCCGTCTTCAAGTTACGCGATTCAAGTCTCGCACCTTTACGTTGCATATGCCATTCTCCTCGGCGGTCGTGGGCTCCCCCGACATCGCCGATGTGCTGCCGATGTCCGACCGCGTGCTTTACCTCCAGGGAAAGAGGGCGGGCACCACCAACGTATCCATCTTCGACCTCGATAAGAGATTGATCGGCGTGCTCGATATCGAGGTCTCGCCCGACACGCAGGCAATTGCGGAAAGGATCCGAAGCGATACAGGAAGCCACGCCATCCACGTGTCGAGCAGCCACGAGCAGATCGTGCTCAGCGGCGAAGCCGGCAACGCCGTCCAGGCCGAGCATGCCCTCGAAATCGCGAAAAGCGTCTCTCCCGATACGCCTGTCATCAACCTGATGCGCGTCGCGCCAAGCCAGCAGGTGCTGCTCAAGGTGCGTTTCCTCGAAGCCAGCCGCAGCGCGGAGCGCGATGTCGGGGTGAACCTCTACGCCAGCAACAAGGCCGGCACGAGCGGCGTCAACACAGGCAGCAGCGTGGCGAACTCGTCGACGGGGACTGGACTCCCGCTCCTGAAAACGGTCGGGTCGCTGACCGGCGGGTCGGGCACCTCGCCGTTCGTGACGGCGATCGGCACCGTCGGCAATGTCGACGTTCTGATTTCGGCTCTGGAAACAAAAGGTCTCGTGCGCGAACTGGCCGAGCCGGATCTCGTCGCTCTTTCCGGCGATACGGCGAGCTTTCTGGCCGGTGGCGAAGTCCCGATCCCCGTCGTCCAGCCGTCCTCCGGCTCGACGCCGACGATCACGGTCGACTACAAGCAGTTTGGCGTCCAGCTCACCTTCCAGCCGACCGTTCTCGCAAATGGCATCATCAATCTTCGGCTCACGCCGTCGGTCAGTGAACTCGATTATGCGAACGCGATCGATAACCAGGGCTTCTTGATCCCGGCGCTGAAAAAGAGAGAGGCGCGCACAACGATCGAGCTGCGCGATGGTCAAACCTTCGCCATTGCAGGCCTTTTGCAAAGCGAGGGGCTCAGGAACATCTCCCAGGTTCCCTGGATCGGCACCGTTCCAGTGCTTGGCGCGCTCTTCCGCAGCCAAGCCTACCAGCAAAAAGAAACGGATCTCGTCGTCATTGTCACGCCGCACATCGTTGCGCCCATCGTCCCTGGACAGCGGGTCGCGAGCCCTCTCGACAAATACCTGCCGAGCAACGACGTCGATTTCTTCCTCCTGGGTCAAACCGAAGTTCCGAAGAAATATTCCGAATTTGTGACGTCTGGCGGCGGCCTGGCCGGACCCTACGGTCATATCGTTCCGCTGGCTGATTAGCGTTGGATTGAGTGTGATTAGGCGTTGGTTGGATGATTGGCTTTGAGTGAAAGGTTTTGCATATGATGAAAACAGCCGGATTTAGCGTCCTGGCATTAGCAGCGGCGGCCTCCATCGCCTTGGCGGGCGATCAGACTTTCGAAGACTTCTTCGGCTCTTACTTTCATAGAACCGATACCATCGCCGTGGGCGCGGGCGATGCGAAGGATGTCAATGGCGTGTCGGAAATGCTCGACCCCTGGCCTCGCAAGGTCAAGGATCGCAATCTGCCTGCCGATGGCGCGCGCATGACCGGGGCCATTCAGCGCTATCAAGATGTCCGCAGGATAAAGGAAGGCGCGCCGCCCTTGTCTCCTGAAGCCATCAGCGCTGTCGGAATGTCCGGCGGTGGGGCTAAGTAATGGGCGCGCATGTGACGACGGACGCGAGGCAAGCCCGATCCCGGGCGAGGGCGCGTCTTCCGGCTTGGGGCCGCGGCCTGACCGTGGCGCTGGCTCTTGCGCTTTCCGGGTGCGGGCCTGTGGTCGACAGCACAAGCGCCCCGACGACGCTTACTGTGCAGGAACCGGACAGCGAGAAATATTTCCCGTCGGACGAACCCTATCGTGTGGGGGCCGAGCTCTTCAACCGGGGCAATTTTGGGTTGGCTGAGCACCATTTCCGCGACGCCGTGGAGAAGGCGCCCGAGGATTGCTCAGCGTGGGTTGCGCTCGCATCCAGCTACGACAGGCTGAGGCGTTTCGACTTCGCGGATCGCGCCTATCAGCGCGCCATCGACCTTTGCGGGGAAACAGTCCAGGTCCTGAACAATCAGGGTTACTCGCAGATGTTGAGGGGAAATCTGAAAACCGCGCGCAAGAAGTTTCTTCTGGCCGCCGAGCGGGATCCGGGCAACCCTACGATCCTGAACAACATCAGGCTGTTGGACGGCAGCTTTCCTTATATCGGCCCGCAGCCTTGGCAAGCGAAGGTTCAATAAGACGAGTACGCGCCCGCAGGAACGGCCCATACGCCGCTCGCACCGGATTTTCTGCGGCTAAGCAAACGCCGCCAATCTGGCCAACGGATCGTCATTTCGGAGGCGCAAGCCTTATCCGGATCGTCCAGACGTGAGGTCAGTGTCTTTTGCGCCTCACCCTGGACGGGAGGCGGCGGTTCACTGCGGCATGAGCCAGACGCCGGTTAAGGAATAATTTGCCGGAATTGGGTTCGTTTCGTAGTAACGGCCCATATCCATATAAACAACTATATTTTAAGCGCTCAATATCGACAAATTCACCTTATTTTAAGGCTTGCGCTTAGAATTGTGTTTAGAAGCGTTTATGTCGGGTAAAAAAGCATCGCCGCAACCCGTCTCAATGCCTGGGCATGGGAGCCTTGGAAATAAGCCCAGCCGAACTGGCGTTGAGCAGGCTCTCACGTGCTCGCCGTTGAATGGCGTCATGCCGATGCGGGCGCACTTCTCCCTCGGGTCCGGAGCCGCCAGTGTGATCTCAAGAGGCTCTGTCTCAAGCTGGTGGTATTGCCGACGTCAAGATCCGTGGTCATTTGCTTGTTGTGGGCGCGTTTTGGTGCTCACCTCAATCTGAACCTGAGCCCAATTGCGGACACCCCCACTTAAGCTCGGGGCGCGCGCCCACCCCTTGCGGAAACCGCTGCCGGTAATCTTGCGGCGTCACTCCGATTTGGCGGAGGAATGAGCGCCGCATGGTCTCCTCCGATCCAAAACCGCAGCGACGGGCAATGCTCTTGATAGGAAGCGGCCCTGCCGACAGCATCTGGCGGGCACCTTCTACGCGGAGGCGCTCGACGGCGCGTGCCGGTGTCAACCCTACTAGCTCCCGGTAGCGCCGGGCGAAGGTTCGCGGGCTCATGCCAGCGCGCTGCGCCAGCGACTCAACCGAGAGGTCGTGGGCGAGGTGACCCAAAATCCAGCCGTGCAAGCGGTCAAAGCCCTTGTCGGTGGTCTGCAGCTGTAAGGCGTCACTGAACTGAGTTTGTCCGCCCGGCCGTTTGAGATACACCACCAGATAGCGTGCGACCGCAAGTGCCGCTGCGTGTCCTATGTCCTCCTCAACGAAGGACAACATCAGGTCGATCCCAGCAGTAACTCCGGCCGAGGTCGCATAGTTCTCCTCGCGGATGAATATTGGGTCGGCCTCGACTCGCACGCTAGGGAAGTCACAAGCTAGTTTATCGCACCAGTCCCAGTGAGTCACTGCGCGCCGGCCCTTGAGCAGGCCCGCGGCGCCGAGCAGAAAGGCGCCGGTGCATACTGACGCCACACGCTTCGCTTGCCGCGCGCGGTCTGCGATCCACTTCACCAGAGTTTCGGATTGCGCGGCGGCAAAAGTGCCAGGCCCCCCGGTGACGACCAGCGTGTCGACGGGCTTGCTCGGCCCAGGGAGTGGGTCTGAGCAGAGTGCAAGTCCGGATGAAGCCACCACCAGCTTGCTCTCAGCTACGACCCGGGCATTGTAAGGTAGAGGCAGCCCGGTGCGCGAGGCCAATTGATTGGCTGTGGTGAAAACCTCCAACGGGCCCGTTACGTCAAGCAGAGTCACATCCGGGAAGGCCAGAATCTCGATCTCGCGAGCGATTGGCAGCTTTTGTGGGGCTTTTGGCATTCCCGCCAACGTTTAACGCGTTAGCGTTGCTGAGTCCAGCGCTCACAAGACAGCCGATAACTTTTAATGAGTTATCCAACGTCAGCGTGAGTATACACTCCAATGCCGCGAACTGTAGTTCAGTATACAGCATGGATTCACTTCATGAACTAGAGGACGCGGGAGAAAACATAGGAGTGTCTGCTCATGCAGGCGCCAAAGCGTCAACTGAACTAAAAAGCCAGGCCGTTACCGCGCTAAGGACGCCACTGCCGATCTGACTATTCACGGAGGCAAACATGATAGACATCACTTTCCGAACGCTGGTCTCCGCGACCAAAATCATGCATCCGCTTAAGAATGCGAGCGAGTTGCTGCGCGGAATCCGCCGCGACGCCATCGGATCGGCGATCTACGGAAAATCAAGCGAGCGACCCCGGCGCTACGAACCGGGCAAGCGCGCCCTTGCAGTGTCTGCGCAATGGCGAGAGTTCGCTCGCGCCAGCCAGCCGGGACTGCGGACGGTGCGCTGCCTTGCAGATCCACTGCCGTCTCCCCTTGACCTAGTCGAGGCTTTTGAGGCCGCCAATGGACAACATGTTACGGTGCGCCCCATTTTGCCAGGCGACGCCGCGAAGTTTCAGGCTTTCGTGAGGAATTTCTCTCCCGCTTCCCGGAGTAACCGCTTCCTCCAGGGCCTCGGGGAGCTGTCAGCCAATATGCTCAAGTGCATGACACAGATCGACTACCGTACCCACATGGCGCTGGTCGCTGAGATCGTGTGCGAGGGAAGGCCGGTGATCATCGCCGAGGCCCGCTATGCCATCGGTCGCGAGAGCGACAGCGCTGAACTTGCGGCAGCGGTCGCGGATGAGTGGCAGGGGCAGGGGCTTGCGAAGGTGATGCTTGGGCGGCTGATCGGGCACGCTGCTGCAACGGGCTTGAGGCTCCTGACCGCCGAGACGAGGGCCTGTAACGGTCGCGTTCTTCAGCTCGCGCGGAATGCGGGGTTTTCAATCATGCCAGTGCCGGGGGCGGGCGGCGTGTTCGGGCTATGCCGAAATATCGAGCGGCAGCCACGCTTGCCGTCGCAGGCAGCCCCTTCGTTGGTCGGCCGCTAAAAGCGGCTCTTGTGACCAAGCCGGGCGAGAGACCCGGCACCCAGTTCGAGTTTCGTCGCCTACCTTCCTTGTTTGGGCGGTGAACGCGGGCATCGTAAGAGGTGATGTGCTAACGCGGCCTGATGTCCTGGCGCGGTAGGCGACGCAGGCTGACGGTGAGCGCGTCAGGAGTGCATCAGGTAATCACCTCATCCCGCGGATTTGAGTTTCGCGGCTCAGGCCGCAGTTGATGAAAGCGCGAAGCCCGCGCTGTCCATGATGCGGCGGTCGCACTTCAGGCCCTTCGCGGGCGATGCCGGAAGCTGACGCGCTTCGATCGACAGTTTTATGCGGGTTGGTTCGACGAAGCGCATTGCACTCCTCTCTTGAGCGTCAAGTAAAATTTTGAAACGGAGTAGAAAGCGGTATCTCTATCAAAATACCTTATAGATTCTATAATATTTTATCCAATCGAGAGCAGCCGCGCCAATATTATTGTAAAATATATCTCATGAATTTGAGCACACTAGAACATTTTTAAAATTTATATAAATTATTGTATCTATCAGATTTGCTAATTGAACGATAAGATATTCTCAATATAGCGATGTATCTACAATATTATAAGAAATTCTATCGTATAAAAAATAATGTGAAATTGATATACACCATACTTATAAGGTTAAGACGTGCTGAAAATGTCACAATGAATCCATCCTTACATAATTATAAAATATACGAAAATATGCCGTGACAAGATTGTATGTATAGCTTGGACGTAAATAGTGATGAAATCTTACAAAAACTTAGAAGTTGTTACCCATGGGACAGCGGTCGGCCCCGCCATGTGAGAGGTTGGCTCATGCCGGGCAGCATGGTGCTCCCCCGCAAAAAACAAACTAAGGAGAAAGAAAATGGGTTTTCTTGGAGACTTCATCGACGCCGCAAAGGATGTCGGGCATGCTGTCAAAGATACAGCAAGCACGGTCGTCAATACCGCCGTGGATGTCGGTACTGGCCTTGCCAAGGGCGCAGCCGACATCGGCGAGGGCGTCTACCACGGCGTTACGGACTACGGCTCCGGCATTGTCCACGGCGCCGAAGACTTGGGCTCCGGCCTCTACCATGGCGTCGGCTCGATCGTCCAAGGCAACGTAACCACTGGCCTGGACCAGATCGCCAACGGCGCCATCGGCGCGGGCGTCGACGTAACTAAAGGCACTGCCGAGGGCCTTTTTGATGTTGCGACTGGCGCTGCCAAGGGCCTCGGCGATGCAGCCGTGGGCGTCGGCGAAGGCATCCTTGACGTCGGGACGGGAGCGCTGCACATCGCCGAGGACCAGGGCAAGGCCTTCCTTCACGGCACCGAGGCGCTTGGAGAAGTGGCCGGTGGGGCGTACGAGGGCACTCTCGTCGGCTTGACGGACGTGGCCAAAGGACTTGGCGATGGCGTCTACCATGCCGGCAAAGGCGTGCTCACCGGCCTCTCAGATGTCGGCCACGGTGTTGTGGATGGCGTCAAGCACTTCGGCCACGGCGACCTTAAAGGCGGGCTTCAGAGCATCGCCGATGGCGCGATCAAAGGCGGTATCGACGCCACTACCGGCGTGCTGCACGGCCAAGCCGATGCCGGCTTGGGCATCCTCAACGGTGTCGTCGATATCGGCAAGGGCGCTGTTCTCGGTTTCGACACGCTGCCGGATCACGGAAATGGCACAAACCTTGGCTCAACGTTCGGCGCGCTGACGGAGGCCAATGGCGCACATACCGGGACGGACCACATGCCTGGCAACACTGGCATCGTTCCGCCCTGGCACCAAGGCGGCGGCGATTCGGGACACGGGCATGGCGGCATCCACTTCGACCACATCGTCGCCAATCCTGGTGAGTCGGGACCAAGCAACACCGGCATCGTTCCGCCTTGGCTCCAGAACGGCGGCGGTTCGGGACAAGGGCATGGCGGCGTGCACTTCGACCACATCGTCGCCAACCCCGGCGATCAGGGACAAGGGCATGGAGGCATGCACTTCGACCACATCGTCCACCACTAGGCTCGGGCCCGCTGATGCCCCAGCCCGAATGAGGGGCCACTGCGGTTACGCCGCAGTGGCCTCTACAACCGTACCGTCGATTATGAGGAACGATCCGATGGGGTTGTGCCGCGTCGATATATCGACAGGCAATCTCCGCTCATTGAGGTCTACCTGCATTGGTTCGGAGTTCTGGAACGGCAGGTATCGGCCTGTCGCCCGCGTTCAAGCCGCATCCAACGTCGCCGCTAAGAGGCGTCGGCGAGCGCGGTAAACTCTGCCTAGGGCGTACTCGCAACGGATTATTTGAAGGTGTCCATGATCTTGATGACCGCCGGACCGCCTACAATCAGGAAGATTGTCGGCATGATCAGCAGCATGACGGGAAAAGTCATCATTCCCGGCAGGCGGTTGGCTTTTTCCTCCATCCTCAGCAACCGGTCGTTTCGCATCTCAAGAGCGGCTGTACGCAGGGATTGCGCGAGCGGCGTGCCAAAGCGCATGCTCTGAGAGAGCGTGCCGACGACCGATCGCAGACTTGGAAGATTGGTGCGCTCCGCCAGATTGAAGAGCGCCTGGTCTCGATTTGGAAAGATGCTGATTTCGGCCCAGGTGAGCCCTAGTTCGTTCGCCAGAGCCGGCTGTGTCAGGTGCAATTCCTTCGAAACGCGCTGAAGCCCGCTTTCCAGGGATATGCCAGCGTCGGCGCATATGGCCAACAGTTCGATCGCGTCCGGGAGCCCCGATGAGACCTCCTTGCGGTACCTGCCCACGCCGACCCTGATGAAGATAATGGGAATGAACCATCCGGCCGTCGCGCCGACCGTTGCGCTCAGCAAGGGCAGCGGCCACGTCGTTTTGGCGGCGACGATGTACGCGAGGCAGCCAAGACACAGGACGACGACCAGCCTGCCCAGCGTGAAAACCAGGATCGCGGCGTCCGGGCTCACCTTATATGCGCCGAACAGCCGGACGATCTGCCGTTGCTCCGGCACGGACAAGCCTTGCGTTCCCTCCACGAACTGATAGTCCTCCCGCGAGCCGAACGCCCTGGAATCCGCTTCCCGACCTTTTGGCCGCGCCTGCACCATTTCGACACGCCGTTCAAGCACGCGAGCGCGCATGCCCATGCTCGAAACGATCATCGCGACGCCGCCTGCGAGAACAGCCGCAAGCCCCAGGAAGGGCGCATAGCGGCCGAAGACGGAAAGATGGGTCATAAGCTCGTGATGCATAGCCCGGCCTCCTCAGATCACGGCTCTTCGATGCTTTTCATCATTTGCCTCATGACAAGGAAAGATGTGACGAGGCCCCCTACGCCGCCTGCCAGGATGGCGTTACCGCGCGGGTCATTAAAGAGGGGCGTCAGGTAGTCCGGCGACATAATAAGAAGAGCCGTGATGGTGATGAAGGGGAGCGCCGCCAGCACATAAGCCGAGAACCGAACCTCCGCGGTCGCCGCGCTCGCTTTCATGAGCATCGTTCGCCGGTTCCGCATCATCTGCGCAAGCGTTTCAAGCGTGGGAAGCAGGTTGCCGCCCGCGGACTGCTGGAGGAGGATGGCGACGGCGAAGAACTGAAAATCCGGAATCAGGATGCGTTTGCTGCTGCGGCGGAGCGCATCCTCGATGGGCAGGCCGATCCTGAGCTGGCCGGCCAGCGTTGCAAAAACAGCGTCGACGGGCGGGGGGGATTCGTCGCAGATCATCTGAAAGGCCGAAGTCACCGGAAGGCCCGCCCGAAGCATGCGGGCGACGCCGTCGACGGCGTCGGGAAAAAGGGTGGAAAAAGTCGTCTCCATGCGGCTACGCTCGCGGATGACGGCGATGCGCAAGCCAAGATAGGCGCCAAGGCAGCCCGCCGCCGCCGAGAATGCGGCCGGCCCGCGCAGCAGACTGTGACACGCAAACCAGGCCAGGGCCGCGAAAATCAGCGCCGTGATCGTGAGCGTCGCTGGCTGTATTTCGAGCTTCCAGGGGTGATCGCTGCTTAAAAGGAGGAGCCGCTCGAGTTGCAACGGGCGGCCTTTCGGCTTTTCGGAGGCGGTGGGAGCGGCTTCCGGCCCGGCGCTTTGTTGGGATTGGGACGGGGCCAGGAGGCTCAAGCGTTGTTCGAGGTCCCGCCGCTTGCCTCGCGCCGTCGTCATCAAGGCGAGACCCAATATCAGGGTCCCGCCAATGACCAGAAGCAAAAGCAGAATAGGCGCCAGCATGTTTAACCGTTCCACCTTTTCTGGACGCCCAGGGCGTCGAGCAGCTGGTCTTCGAGGCCGAAGTACTTGATGCGCGCTATGAAACGCGGAGCGACAGGCGTCGACTTGTGTTCGCCGTCGATGCCGCCGCCGGGCTTTTCCCCTTTGTATTCGAACTGGAACAGGGGGCCGACCACAATCACGTCGCCCTCCATTCCAACCACCTCCGCAACTTCGGTGACGCGGCGGGCGCCATCGCGCATGCGCTCTGTTTGGATGATGACGTCGACGGCGCTCGCGATCTGTCCTCGTATGGAGCGGACCGGGAGATTGGGATTGCCCATGAGCACCATGTTTTCAAGACGCGCCAAAGCGTCCCGCGCCGAGTTGGAATGGATGGTCGACATCGACCCGTCATGGCCGGTGTTCATGGCCTGCATCATGTCGAAGGCTTCGGCTCCGCGAACTTCGCCGACGATGATGCGATCCGGCCTCATGCGGAGCGCGTTGCGCAGGAGATCCCCCTGGTCGATCCTGCCGCGGCCTTCGAGATTTGAGGGCCGCGTTTCAAGCTGGACGACGTGTCTCTGCTGAAGCTGCAGTTCCGCCGCGTCCTCTATGGTGACAATGCGTTCGCCCGGGTCGATCATGCCGGACAGCGCGTTGAGCAACGTGGTTTTGCCCGAGCCGGTGCCTCCGGAAACGATGATGTTCAACCGGCAGCGCGCGAAAATCTCCAATGAGGTAGCGAGCGCCGGCGACATCGAGCCTGCGGCCGCCAGATGCTGGAGGCTCAGGATTTTCTGCGAGAATTTCCGGATCGATATGGATGGGCCCTTCAGGCTCAGCGGCGGAATGATGACGTTGACGCGGCTGCCGTCGGCGAGGCGCGCGTCGAGCATGGGGTTGGATTCGTCGACGCTTCGTCCGATGTGGGACGCGATGCGTTGCGCGACATGCAAAACATGCGCGTCGTGGCGAAACCTGAGGTTGGTCAGTTCGAGCTTGCCCCGCCGCTCCACATAAATCATCTGTGGTCCGTTCACGAGGATGTCGGCCACCGTTGAATTGTGCAGGAGCGGTTCGATCGGTCCGAGCCCGATCATCTCGTCGACGATGTCGCGGGTGAGCGTATCCTGCTCGGTCTGGTTCAGAAGCAGCTTCCGCTCATTTGCGATCTCAGCCACGAGTTTGTTCACAAATACCGTCAGTTCAGACTTGTTCATGCGGACCGCCGCGACCGGCTCGATCCGAATGAGGACTTGGTCGCGAATAAGGTCCGCCGTCTTAAGGGCCGAAACGGCTATTTGCGGGGAAGCGGGGCCGGCAACGCGGGCTGCCGGCACGACGGCGCCTGCGCCAATACCGGCGCCAGCGCCAATACCAGCGCCAATACCAGCGCCAGTGCCAGCGCCTGCGCCTAAGCCAGACTCCGCTGAAATCGTTTTCTTGCCGAAAGAAGCCATGCCAACGCGTCCAATCTGAAGCGTGTCCACTTTAGCGGGGCCCAAGTTAATATACGGCGACAATACCACCTAAGATTGAAACAAGACGTTTCTCGGCAACAGCCTGAGACGCACCGATAAGCTTCCGCCCGTAAGGAAATACGGCCTCTGCGCAGCCTCAGCATCGCGGTGGGGATGGCGCGCCCGTCCAAGCGGGCATTGTTGGAAAACCTCTATTGGAATGTGTCCATGAGAAAACGGTCGTCAAACCGCTTCGTCGCAACAGGAATCGGACTGCTTATCGTTGGAGTTTTTTCGGGCGGCGCATCGGCGCAGTTTAGTTCCTCAAAGCCGCAGACGCATGGCGCGGTGACATACTGGCATCCTGACTCGAACAGGCAAAGGCCCTCAGACGTTGGGATGAATGTGCACACGAATGTCGTCGGGGTGCTTCTGCCTGTGGCGAATGTCACACCGCCCAAAGCGAGCGGACGTCGGTCGAACTGGCCGCCATCGCCGATGTCGTCAGCCCTGCCTCCAGGTTATTACGAGACGCCCTCTTCGCTCGCATGCGTGTATCATCTCGTCACCCCGACGAGCGGGTGCAACCCGACGAACACAGCATTGCCGGTCATCACGGGCGTAATCAACGCGCCGGCGATCGCGGTCGTGGACGCCTACCACAACCCGGATATCGTTTCGGACCTCACAACCTTCGCCAGTCAATTCGGTCTACCGACGCCCAAAAATTTTTCAGTTGTCCCTGCAAGCGGGGGGCGGATCCGGAATGATAGGACCGGCTGGTCGCTCGAATCGTCCTTGGATGTGGAGTGGGCTTATGCGATGTCGCCCAACGCCAAAGCCATCTACCTGGTTGAGGCCGCTTCAGAACTCCATGAGCGATCTGCTGACAGCTGTCGATAAGGCCACGGCCCTTGTCTCAAGCGCGGGAGGCGGCGTCGTCTCCATGAGTTGGGGCAGCTCCGAATTTGCAGGGGAAATGAGCTATGATAGCCACTTCTCCCAGGCCAACAACGTCACTTACATAGCGTCTGCCGGCGACGCCCCAGGGGTATTATGGCCAAGTTCCTCTGCTTATGTGATCTCCGCCGGGGGAACGTCCATAAGCCGAAACCCTACAAACGGCAATTTCGAGAGCGAGCTGACATGGCAACAGACGGGGTCGGGAATAAGCCAGTATGTTCCGCAGCCCCCCTATCAGAGCAGCCTGGGTTTGTCCTCGTATCAGAGCGCCCCGAACTCGCTCTATCGCGCCGTCCCGGACGTCGCGGCGGTCGCCGACCCTGATACGGGGGTGTGGGTCTATGCGCAATATGCATGCACCTATATTTATAATTGCGGCGGCTCCTATTGGTTGCCGGTCGGCGGGACAAGCGTCGCCGCGCCGGTCGAGGCAGGCGTCATGAGCTTCAACATGGGCTACAAGAGCCTCACGCCTAACGCGTCCCAAAGCACGTTGCTTGCCATTTATGGCGTTGGCGGCCCCTCCATAGGCAGCTTCCTGGATATAGCGGCCGGGAATTGTGGACAGTATGCCGGCTATATCGCGGGCGCCGGCTGGGATCTCTGCTCGGGACAGGGAACCTTGCTCGGACCCAATTAGCAACAAAGATCTCGGGTCAGGCGACCAAAGCTGGTGAAGCGCTTTTCTGCACTGTTGACCTAAAAAAGCTATCTTGGCGCCGCATGAGGCCTCAGAATTCTGGGGCCTTATTTTTTGTGAGCGCCTTGTCTGACTTTTTAGCCGCGAATCGGGGCCAATGGGTCGATGAGTGCGGGCTGGCTGCAAGAGACACGTCGAAGAGATGGCGGAGATGGCGGGATTTCTCAGCGAACGTATGCGGTATGCGGCTTACGCTCTCTTGGCGGCGGTTGCGCTGATCGGATATTTCTGGCTGGACTTCGATCAGGATCAATCGCCCGCCGAAACAGCCCGAAGGGCCGCCTCGACCGAGGAACTCCCCATCCTGCAACCGCTCGATACGGAGGTGGAGCAGGAAGCCCGCCGCGATCTGTTCGCATTTGGAGGAGGAGAGGCAGCTATGGCCGCGGCGCCGCCCCCGGCAAATCTGACGCCTGAGCCGGCGAATTTGGCGCCCGAGAGACCAGACCTTCTGGCGAATGTGCAAGCCATGGGCGTCGTTCGCAGACAGGACTCCGTCACCGTTCTCGTTCGCGTTGGAGCCCAACTCCTAACCGTGGCGCTCGGAGAGCCTTTCGGAGAGGGAGCAGCCTTGCGTGTCGCTTCCATTGAAGGCCGGAACGTGCAGATCGTCGATAAAACCTCTGGCGCGTCGCGTAGTTTTCGTTTGAGCGAGGAATAGAAAAAGTATTCGGCTCAACTTGTGATTACAATTACACAACCCAAAGCCGTGAGGCTGGCGGGCAACTTCCGTTAAGAAAATGTTAATTGCTTGGATTTGCCCACGTAATTCGGCTGCACGCTGCTAGACCATTCAGGCTTGCTCAACTACTATCGGCAGCGTTGGTTATACCGCGGGCGGCAAGGGTGGGCTCATGTCATGCTTATACCCCGCGGTTTCAATTTGTTTTGCGTCGGCTGAGTGGGATTTCGAGAGGCTGTTCAAGTCTCCGCCAAAGTCCGCAAGCCAGATATCTTGTCCTGTAGTGCGTCGGTAGCGCGTCTCCGGTCATCAACCGTGGGCCTTGGGGAGTTCAGCTCAGGCGCCTTAGGGACAGTATTATGTATTTTAAACGGGCTGTAATTGTTGCGCTCAGCGCACTGGTTAGTGCATGCACGCCGGGCGGCGGCGCCGGCGTAATGGATCTCGACCCTGTCGCCGGGGGCGACAGCGCCTCAAAACTTTCGCCAAACCCATCCAACGATAACGATGATCACTTGCGCATCCGGCAGGTCATGGAGCTTCGTGAGCGCTATCGCGGATCAACCGACATCGCCGGCCTTGACGAGCTTCAGCGCAGTGAGACCGAGACGGCGAACCACTTCCTCGCCACAGGGGCGGCGCTGGCCCGCGAAGGGCGCTATCAGGAAGCGATCGAAAAATACGAACTGGGCCTTCTCGCCGAGCCTAAGAACGCCGAACTGCAACAGGCCCGCCAAACCGCGGCCGGCCGCAAGGAGCTGGCGCGCCTGTACGCCGAAGGGAGCCGCGCGAAGGCGGTCGGCAATTACGACCTTGCCGGAACGCTTTATCAGCAAGCCGCGAGTTTCGATGGCCACAGCGAGGGGTTGAAAAGAGAGATCAACGATCTCGACCGCATGAAAAAGGGCGAGGAGCAGCGCTATGTGCTCGCAGCCTTTCACTCGCAAAATCCCGTCGCCCTCAACTTCCGCGACGCCAAGCTCAAAGACGTGCTGCAGGCCGTTTGCGAGCCCTACAATCTGAATTTCGTGTTCGACAAGAACGCCGACAACCTCGATGTGAGCGTCAGCGCCAGGAACGTGAACTTCGAGCAGGGTTTCAACATGGTTCTGCAGGCGGCCAACGCCGGCTACAAGGTCCTGGGGCCGAATTCGATCTTCGTCTACGAGGACACGCCGGAAAAGAAAAAGCAGTACGCCGATCTCTATTTCAAGACGTTCCACCTGTCGACCTTGAAGGCGGAGCGGATGGCCGAGATTCTAAAGGCGGCGATGGAGATCAAGACGCTCGTCGCCAACAACGACCTTGGAACGATCCAGGTGCGCGATTTGCGCGATACGCTCGATGTGGTCGAGAAACTGATCGCGGCTAACGACAGGAAGCCCGCGGAAATCATGCTCAATGTCGAGATCCTGGAGATCGACCGCAATAAGTCGGATCAGCTCGGCATCGACTGGGGCAGCCAGATCAGCGTCACGCCGCAGGCCATCCCGACCGACGCCGCCTCGGCCGCCACCGCGGCGGCGACGGGAGGCGTCTCGGCCGTGACGTCGGCTACGACTTCGAACGCGGGGGCGACCCTGCAGGGCCTGGCGCAAGGCTCGCCGCTCTTGAGGCAGAGCACGGTCACCCTGCCGACGGTGACGCTGAACTATCTGAAAAGCGTGGTCAATTCGCGCACGTTGTCAAACCCGCGGATAAGGACCGTCGACGGTCAACCCGCTAAGATCCACGTTGGCGACCGCGTGCCGTTGCAGTCGGCCTCCATCCAGGACGCGACCGGACAAAGCCGCACGATGTATGAATATCACGACCTCGGCATCGCGCTCGACGTGATCCCGAAATATCACCTCGACGATTCCATTTTCGTCGACCTCAACGTCGAGGTGAGTTCGCTCGGCCAGAACCTGGGCACGGCGGCGGCGCCGGCCTTCGCCATCGGCACGCGCAACGTGCACACCACCATGATTTTGCGCGAGGCCGAAACGGCGGTGCTGGGCGGGCTCATCTCCGAGACCGAGCAGCACAGCTTGAACGACCTTCCCATTCCCGGACTCGACCCCAACGGCGTTCTGGGACACCTCTTCGGGAACCACGGCGACACCGGGCAGCGCACCGAGCTGATCTTGACGATCACGCCCTATCTCGTGCGCTCGCAATCGCTGCCGGGGCGCGCCAACACCGACTTCTATAGCGGCACGGAGAGCAACTATTCGTCCCGGACGCGCTATGATTATTTGAACAGGACGCCTGCCTCCAAACAGCCGCCACGATACATGCTTACGCCCGACAACAAGAAGCCGGTCGACGAAGCCGCCAGCAAAAACGCTCAGCCGCAAAGCGGCTGGCAGGCGACAGGCTTTGCGAGGTGACCATGTTTTGACGGCCTTTGCCTGTCGTGCTGTGGCTGCGAAACCGAAACTCCGACTGCATAAGCTGTCGCGGGCGCTTCTGCCTATGTGCGGCCGCGACATCGCGCGCTGGGGTCGGGCTTTCACATCGAAGCAATATCGCTTGGCGGCGAGCGCGTCGCCGAATATCCTTCCGGCCAAGGGCTCGGATTTGGTAACAGGAAGCTCTCTCCTTCCCGCAGCTTCCGGCTCGAGTTCGCCCACGCCTCATGACGCCATTCCAGATCATCGCCGCCGTCGTCACGCTCAGCGCGATCGGGGCCACTATCAATCATAAATATTTCAGGCTCCCGCAGACTATCGGCCTGATGGCGTTCGCTTTCGCGGTCTCTCTCGTGATCATCATCCTCGGCCGGACCGGGCTCGCAAACGTCGAGGTTCTTGGGCTGGTCATCGGAAACATCGATTTCTCCGACGTGCTTTTCCACGGGATGCTGTCGTTCCTGCTCTTCGCGGGCGCGATGCATATAAACCTCGACGACTTGAAGAGCGTCCGCTGGTCTGTCGCCATCCTGGCGACCATCGGGGTCGTCGCGGCCACGTTCATCACCGGCACGCTCGTGTGGCAGGCTTCGCGCCTCCTCGGCCTGCACATGCCCTATCTCAACGCCTTGCTGTTCGGCGCGCTCATCTCGCCAACCGACCCCATCGCGGTGCTGGCGATCCTGAGAGGCTCCGGGATTTCGAAACAAACCTACACAAGGATCGGCGCGGAGAGCCTGTTCAACGACGGCGTCGGCGTCGTCCTGTTCCTCACGATCCTCGAACTTGCGAACAGCGGCGGCGAGCTGAAGGTCGGCGATGCGGCGGCGCTTTTCCTGCGGGAGGCGCTGGGCGGCGCGGCCTTCGGCATCCTGGGCGGCTGGATCACATACCGCCTCTTGAGCTCCGTCGAGGACTACAAGGTGGAGGTGCTGCTCACGCTGGCGCTCGCCACGGGAGGCTACGTCGCCGCCGAGGAGCTGGTTCACGTCTCGGCGCCGATTTTCATGGTCACGGCGGGGCTGATCGTCGGCAATCAGGGCCGCAATGTCGGCATGTCGGAGCTAAGCCGCGAGCGGCTCGATGTGTTCTGGGAGTTGATCGACGACGTGCTGAACGCCGTTCTCTTCATCCTGATCGGGCTCGAAATCGTGATCATCAACGTGGCCGTTCCCCACGTCGTTCTTGGAATTCTGGCGATAGGCGCCATGCTTGCCGGCCGCCTGATCAGCGTTGGCGTCCCGATCGGGCTGATGGGTCTCATTGGGCGGCCGGAAAAGGGGACGATCGCGCTTCTGACATGGGGCGGCCTGCGCGGCGGCCTTTCCATCGCCATGGCGCTCGCGCTTCCGGCAGAGGCGTCCAAAGACATCATCCTTCCGGTGACTTACATCGTGGTGCTGTTCTCGATCCTCGTCCAGGGGCTGACGTTCAGGTCGGCCCTACCCCTTCTTCTCCGCCTTCCTTGACGAATGCGCCGCGGCTTTCGGGCCGCCGGCGGCCTGATTATCCGCCTCGTTCCTCGCATCGGATAGGCCGCGCCGCCTGAAAGGATTGGGCGTGGGGACGGCGTCGAGCCCGAGCGCTTCCGCGGCCTTCTTCGCCAGTTCGGCGTTCATCTCGGTGCCGGGAAGCGGCTGCGCCAGCAGCCCTTCTTGCGCTTTCAGCATAACCTCTTTCCAGATTTCGGCAGGAAGCGAGCCGCCCGTGATGCTATGCATAGGGCTTGCATTGTCGTTTCCCATCCAGACGCCGCCGACCCATTGCGCGGTGAAGCCAATGAACCAGGCATCCTTGAAGCTTTGGGTCGTGCCCGTCTTGCCGCCCACCGGATAATAATCGAGGGATGCGCCGCGGCCGGTTCCGCCAGCCACGACCGCGTTCAGCATGTCGTTCATGGCGCTGACATCGCGCGCGCTGACGAGTTGGGACCGTTCCTCCTTCGCCCGCTCGAACAGGATGCGTCCCTGATCGTCCCTGATCCGCTCGACCACCCTCGGAAGAACGGCAAGCCCGCCATTTGCGAACACGGCGAAGGACGAGGTCATTTCGAGGAGCGTCGTTTCCGATGTCCCGAGCGCGAGCGTCGGGCCGACATTGCGCGCAGTGCGGATGCCCAGCCGGTTCGCGACGTCGACCACGCGGTCGGGGCCGACAGCCTGCATCAAGCGGACGGCGGCGACATTGCTGGAATGGGTCAGCGCCGTTCGCAGGCTGATTTTTCCGCGATATGTCCCGCCAAAATTCGTCGGCTTCCACCCCTCGGTCTCGATGGGGCTGTCGTCGACCTCCGTTTCGGGCGTAAGGCCGCTTTCGAGCGCGGCAAGATAGATGAAAGGCTTGAAGGCGGAGCCCGGCTGCCGCATGGCGCGCACCGCGCGATTGAACTGGCTGTCGGCGTGATTTCTGCCGCCGATCATGACCCTGACGGCGCCATCGGGCGAAAGCAAGAGAACCGCGGCCTCGGAGGCGCGCGCCATCCGGCCCTTCGTCCGCATGACGTCTTCGACGGCGGTTCGGGCGGCTTGCTGGAGGCCGGCGTCGATCGTCGTCTCCACAATCAGATTGCGGTCGGTTTCGGCGGCCAGCATCGGGGCCGCCTCTGCCGCCCAGTCGTCGACGAAGCCGAAACCCGGCTTCGACACAGGCGGTTGAAGCTGGGGCGGATGGGCAAGCGCTTCCGCGTACTGGTTGATGTCGATCTGGTCGGTCTGAGCGAGGATGCGGAGGATCTCTTTCGCGCGTGCTCGCGAGCGATCCATATTGACGGTCGGCGAGAAATAGGATGGCGCCTTGATGAGGCCCGCCAGAAGCGCCGCTTCGGCGAGCGTCAGATCTTGCGGCGTCTTTGCAAAATAGGAATACGCCGCCGCTGCAATGCCGTAGTTGCCGCTGCCGAAATAGACGCGGTTAAGGTAGAGTTCCAGAATATCCTGCTTCGTGAACCGGCTTTCGAGCCAGAGCGCGAGGATGAATTCCTCGGCCTTGCGGCTCATGGTCCGCTCCGGCTTGAGGAAAAGGTTTTTCGCGAGTTGCTGCGTGATCGTGGAGCCGCCCTGCATGACTTCGCCCGAGCGCCAGTTCCTGCTGGCGGCGCGCAAAAGGCCGATCGGGTCAAGGCCGAAGTGGTAGAAGAAGCGGCGATCCTCCGTGGCAAGCACCGCCTTGACCAGCCCTTCAGGGATGTCCTTGTAGGGGACGTAGGCGCGCCGCATGCCCCGTTCGCCGATAACCTCGCCGCCGCGCGCGAGGATGGTGAGGCTCGGCGGCAGCTTAAGGATCATCGACTCGCGGGCCTGCTTGGGGCTTGGAAGGACGCTGGCGTAATAGGCGATGATGCTTGCGAGCGTGATGCCGATCCAGACGACCGCTATCACGAGCCATGGGATGAGGCGCAGAAGCGCCTTGTGCGCGTCGCGCCGCGCCTCGGCGGACTGGGTTATGAGCCAATGGAAGACGAAGCGGATGGAGCGCCACAGCACCCTGAGGAAGGTTCGCAGAACGGCGCTTCCGACACAACAGGCGCGCGCCGCCAGGAATTGCAGATAATCGGCGACGGCCGCGCCGAAACGGGCGGCCTGCCCCGCGCCCTCACTCGCACTAAACTCCCTCACGCAAACGCCCCGTAAACGCCAACCCCCGCGCTACCCCACACGGTACTTTAATAAAAAGTAGCGGTATTGGCTTAACGGTCCGTTAATCGGCGATTTGGCTGGCGACGACGGCGCTGGGCCAACGCCTTAAGCCATCGCGACGGGCGGCGCCGCACCGACGCCAGCGGGCCAAGCTGATTGTTAATTTCATCATATCGTAAGTTCGATATATCTTCAGTTTTGAGGCGGTCGTTGCCAACGCCAGTTCCCAGTCATTTCCATGACACCCACTTTATTTAGTGAATCTGGTCTGTTATACAGCGGATGATCAAAGAAATGAGCATAATACATCCCCTCTGGCCATAGCTCATTGCTGGCGAAGCGCGGAACAAAATATCTGAGCCCATAAATTGGAGAAATCTTACGGGCGCCATTGGAGTTATTAAACTCTGTTATAGAGGCCCGCTCGCCACAGTAGTCGTTAAACGTGTGACCGCAAATATCATCAAAGTACGAAATCACTCTTGGCAGAAGATTGGCATAATCCGACTTGAAAAGGAGAAATGCGTCGTTCGTCGATGAATATAGATCAAGATCAAACGACACAAATGCGATAGGCGCGGGATTTCCCGCCAGGAAAGGCGGTATCGTTTCCTTTACTGGACCGAGACACAGTTTCGCGCGGCGAAGCTTGGACTCAAGCTTCGCTCTGTCCATGCAATACTGACCATCGAACCACATATTCGGTTGATCCCGAAAGTCTTGTGGCTTCGGCAGTCCAACCCCGCTATCGAAACCAAAGACATCGATGCCAACGTTTGTTCTTTGTTCAATAATCTCGGAAATCTTTTCGAGAGCCAACAGGCCTTGTCCGCCAGCGACTCCAAATTCAATGACAGAGACCCTCGGCAGCCCGAGGACCTTCGCAAGGGCGGCGCCTTGCATGACCCCCCAAGCGTACTGATGATGTCCGAGCGTTCCGAGCGCGCCAACCACCTTTGAGAATGTGTAGTTCAACCACGGGTACATATTATCGAAGGGCACAGGCGGCCAGTCTCGGCCACTCAGCCGTTTCAGGTAATCAGCTGAGTTCATTGGCAGGATTTTTTTTGCTATAGATTTCAGCCGCGTTCTCATCAAGCGCTCCGGGTTGGGAATAGTTTCCAACTAATATGAGCGAGACGATGCCACGTCCATCCGTTGTGCGCAATCTTTGGCTTCTTTCCGGTATGGATGGGCGGACCGGGCGGGGAACGCACTACGCAAACAACCCGGTTATGACGTATCGGCCCTTTCAAACCCAGGACAAAGCCCCGCGGCCGCTCTATTGCGACGTCGCGGCCGGCTTGATCTCCTGGATGGCGTCGAACCCTTCGAAGTGCGGGCCTTCGAGATAAAGCGGCTTGGTCCCGCCCCCGCCTTTGTGCGCCGCGCGAAAACTCTCGGAGCGCGTCCAGTTCTCGAACGCCTCCCGGCTCGCCCAGATCGTGTGTGAAATATAGAGGCTGCACTCGTCCGTCTGCGGCCCCTTCAGCATATGGAACGCCACGAAACCCGGCTCCTTGTTGATGAAAACGTCGCGATTCAGCCAAACCGCCTCGAAATCCGCCTCGCATCCCCTTTTCACCCGAAACCTGTTCATGGCGATAAACATCCGCGGTTCTCCTCTGCGGCCTGGAACTTGGAACGAAACGGCTCGATTATGTAACCGTCTGCCGTCTCGCTTTTGTCTCCCAATTAGGAAAGACCGTCATGGACTACAACCTCGAAGGCAAGCTCGCATTCGTGACCGGGTCGACCAAAGGCATCGGAAAGGCGACCGCCGCGCTTCTCTTGCGCGAGGGCGCCGAGGTGATCATCCACGGCCGCAGCAAGGAGTTGGTCGAGAAGGCTCGTGAGGATTTACCCTCGGCTCATGCCGTTTTTGGCGACCTCAACGATCAAGCCGCCGTCATGAAGATCATCGATGAGGTCAAGAACATCGGCGATGTCCAGATCCTCGTCAACAATGCCGGGATCTACGAGGCGAAGCCCTTTCAGGACATCCCGGATGAAGATTGGCTGCGCTTTTTCGAAGTGAACGTGATGTCGGGCGTGCGCTTTTCCCGCGCCTTCCTGCCGCCGATGCTGCTTCTGAATTGGGGGCGGATCATTTTCGTGTCGTCGGAGTCGGCGATCAACATCCCGCAGGAGATGATCCATTACGGCATGACGAAAACGGCGCAGCTTGCCATTTCGCGCGGACTTTCCGAACTCACGAAGGGCACGCAGGTCACGGTGAATACGGTCGCCCCCGGCCCGACGGCCTCTGAGGGCGTCATCGATTTCGTCAAAGGCGTCGCCGCGTCTCAAGGAAAAGATGAAAAAGCCGTGGAAGACGAGTTCTTCAAAACGGTGCGCCCCAGCTCGCTGCTTCAGCGCTTCGAAGATCCGATGGAAATCGCGCAAGCCATCGTCTTCCTTGCAAGCCCGCTGTCGAGCGCCATCAACGGCGCGGTGCTGAGAGCCGATGGCGGCGTCGTGAAATCCGCATTCTAGAGCATCACACACTCAAGCGCGCGTCCCGATGGCGTCGCCCCGGAGAGGCGCCTCGGGCTTCGCCGCGCCCGTCTCACCGGTGAGCCGCCAAGGGATATGCCCTGCCGTCGGCCACAAAAGCGGCGCACATTAGCGGCTTATGTAAGTCTTGTTTATTTAGATCATGAGCTTGGATTGGTCTGGCATGAGGGACGGCTTCACGCGCCGTTACACAGCTTGATTGCGCGAGCGTTGGATTTCGAATGGCAAGGGAGGCGGCGTCGATGAGCGATCTTTTCCTGAGTTATGCGCACCAGGATGTCGAGTTCCGCCTCGACGCTTGCCGCGTTGCTGGAGGCGAATGGGCTGTCGGTATGGTGGGATCGACGCATGGTCGCCGGCGACAAGTTCCATACCGTGATTGACGATGAAATCGAGCGCGCGAAGGCTGTCATCGTGTTGTGGTCGCCTCGCTCCGTGGTTTCAGACTGGGTGCTGGGCGAAGCCCAGACTGCCCGGGACTTGAACAAGCTGATCCCGATCAAAATCGCAGACTGCAAACTGCCTATCCCCTACAGGGCGATCCACACGCCGGAAATTTACAAAACGAAAGGCGAACTCGACCAGCTGGCGAAACTCCTGTCGGAGAAGTTCGATTCACGCTCCTCCAACGCGCGAGCCGGCGAACCGGCGCCTTCGCCGCAAGAGATCAGCATTAGCGCGTCCTCAGCGAACACATTTTTCAAGGACATGCGCGCCCAGAACAGGGCGTACAGTGAGGAGGTCAGGCTTCTTACCGCCGACAAGAGCTTGTCGTTTATGGACAGGAGTAAGAGGTCGCTCGGTCTTCTGCTTAAGTATCCTGCCGTGGCGCTCGGGTTATGGGTTGTGCTTTTGGTGGTGGTAACGTACTCCGACATATCGGCAGGCAAACGTTCCGACGAATTGATCCAGGATTTAGCCTCGGGGATCATAGGCTTGCCTGCCCTCTATCTTTATTTGCGATACCGCTACAGGCGCTGAAGAGCGCCTACTGCCGGGTCTGCGTGATTGCGGCCATGGGCTGGCCCGTGGGGAACCCATCGTCATAAGTCATGACGCTTTCGCCCATGCCGGTCCTTGGCGTTTCAAAAAACTAGTTATATACTTACTTGCCCCACCCCCCCTTTTTACCAAACGAAACCAATTTTAGCTGATTGTAAACCTTCACAGGGTGACGCGTCCGCCAAAGCTTCGACCGATGCGATGAGCAGCATGCTCTGACGGTTAGCGTTATGCAGAGGTCAGCACCTTTGCTGGTGGACCTTGTGAAAATGCCAGGTTGGGCACACCGGCTTGAAGCCGATTTTTGCATAACAGCGGTTGGAGTAGGGATTGCGCAGACTGGTATACAAACAAGCCGCGGACTTGCCAGACGCAAAAATGTGATCCGCCAGGGCGGCCGTCGCCGACCCCGCATAGCCGCGCGCCCGAAACTCCGGCGGCGTGTAGACAGGCCCGATGGCGGCGACGTTCCGAGTTGTACGGGCAAGACCCGCCAGGGAAACCGGTTCGCCGCCTGTCTCCCAGACCAGCAAAACCCGCTCCTTTATTTTCCTCGCAACCTCTTCTTGGGTTGGCGGCGGATCGTCCGGCACGGCCTCGGCGCAAAACGCGGCGATCCACGCGAAAGCCAAGTCGAGGTCGTCCGTCGTAGCGCGCCGCGCCTTGCCGGGAGCGCCGGGATACACTGAAGGCGCCCGCAGTTCGTGGATCATCTGCGGTTCCCCTTCGTCGAAAGAGAGACCGAGTTCAATCGCGCGGCCGACAAACCAATGCGCGGTGTTCTCCGGGCCGACCACGCCCGCAAACACGCCGCCATGGACCTGATCGGCCAGCGCATGGCTTTGGCGCTCGTCCAGTTCGCCGAGAATGATGCTGCGGTTGAGGTTCGTCTGAAGAGCGCAGGCGCCCGCGCCGCCGAGCGTCCAGCGGCGCGTCTCGTCGGCCGCATCGGGTGATGGCGGTCGCGACATAAACCCCAGGAGCAAATTGTGCCGCACCTCGTTCTGCTCCAGCGCAGGCGTATGCAACGCGTTGAATTCCGCTATGTCCATATCAGTATTCCTTCAAAATGTTTGGCCGGGGCCATGGACAGCTCTCGTCGCAGTGAGCAAGCGGTTGCGATGGCTCGCCCCATCGTCGCTTTCGAAAGCTGCGGCTTTGGTTGCCCGAACGCCCCAATGGGCATTTTGCCCGGTTTGCCGCTCAAGTTCACTGATCAGGTTTTGGGCCAATTTGGAGGTCGCCGCCGGCTCGCGAGCGGCATAGCGCGCCGCGGCGCCCATCATGTCCGAGCGCCAAGCCGATAGCTGGATTTCGAAGGACTATTTCGTCTCGCCCGACCGCCTCAAGGGCGACCCGACGGGCGCAGAGAGCGCGCTTCCCGACCCTTACAGCTTATTCGCGGACAGCCCTGTCGGAGCCCGCTGCAAGGGTCAGGACTCCCCGCGGGGCGTCCGAGTCCGGCAAGGCTCAGTCGCAGAACAAGGGAACGAGGTGCAGATTGGTGAAGAGCTGCAAGGGCTGTCCGCGTAAGCCTACGACCCTGAGCTTGTGTCCTTTCGAGACGAGCCGCTTGTGAAGAAAAACCAGCGCGCCAAGACCCGAGCTGTCGACGAACTCCACCTTTGAAAAATCGAGAATCACGTCCTCATCCGCGAGGGCCAGCCGCTCAATGTGGGGCCGTACGCGGGAGACATAAGCAGCGTCGAGATCGTCATCGATTTCATGTTGCTGAGACATGGATCCCCCTCTCACCCAAACGCGCAATGACGTCAAACAACTATAACCTCAACCTGGAGCGTGCCTGACGGGCAAGCCGGGCCGCCACATGAAACGGAAAGGCTTGCGACTTCGATGCAGGCTTACGCGGAACTCAAGGCGTCATCCTTTTTCGTATAAGGCCTAAGAGTATAAATTTGCCTCAAGCCGGGACCGCCAATTGATTGAAAATGCGCCTGTTTACGCTTTCTTATCGGGCTTTCGCGCTCCATTCGCAGACCGGGGCTTGTCGGGCGCCTCTGGGCCTCTTGCGCATCATCCCCAAATCAGGCGAAACAGCCTCGTAACAAGCTGGGGATAAATGGAAGGTTCCCGATGACAGGCAATGGCGGCAGGAAAAAAAGCAGCGGCGGCGAAGATGGGTGCGCGCCGATTCTGCCGCTGCCCTTACCGTCGAACGTGACGCGCCTGCCTTCGGCCGACCGGCGCGAGAAGCTCCGAATCCTGGAGGCGCTTCTGTTTGCGGCCTCGGAGCCGCTCGACGAAGCTTCGATCGCCAAGCATCTCGGCGCGAAAGACGATGTCGCCCAGCTCCTCGAAGAGTTGCAGACGCTTTATGCCGGGCGAGGCGTAAACCTCAACCGCGTGGCCGGAAAGTGGTCTTTCAGGACAGCGGAGGATCTGTCTTTCCTTCTCGAACATTATACGGTCGAACAGCGCAAGCTCTCCCGTGCGGCGCTTGAGACGCTGGCGATCATCGCCTATCACCAGCCGGTCACGAGGGCCGAGATCGAGGAGATCCGGGGCGTCGGCATATCCAGGGGGTCCCTCGACGTTCTTCTTGAAATCGGCTGGGTCCGTCTTCGCGGGAGAAGGCGCGCTCCCGGACGCCCCGTCACCTACGGAACCACCGAAGGTTTCATGGAGCATTTCGGCTTCGATTCCATTCGCGATCTGCCCGGTCTTTCGGAGCTCAAAGGCGCGGGCCTTCTCGACAGCAATCTGCCGCCAGGTTTTACCGTGCCCGAGCCTAACGACAGCGCCGCCTTGCGCGAGGATGAAGACCCTCTGGAGGATGAGCTTCCGGGCGAGCACGTCGAAGATGACGATGACGAAGGGGATGACGAACTGGAGCTGGAAGGCGAGATGGTGGGGCCTATCGCTCCCATCCGCGCGGCTTCGGCGGGATGATCGTCGCACGCGACAAGCTGTTGCGATACAGTTGTCTTGGATCGGTCAACCAAGGTTTCGCGTGAGACGCTATGCCAAGCGGCATGTGCTTGACATGCCTTGCACGTGCGGCCACGTTCAGTGCGACATGTGAAGGAACGCCCTACCGAAACGAGCGGGCGAAGGAGTGGATGGGGATGCCTCAAGATCTCATGTTTGGAGCGACGTGGAGTCTTCCGCAGCTCCTTATCGTTTTGCTGCTGGTCGTGCTTTTGTTTGGCAAGGGCAAGGTGTCCGATCTGATGGGCGATGTGGCCAAGGGGATCAAGGCCTTCAAGAAGGGAATGTCGGACGACAACTCCCAGGCCGCCCCGCCGCAATCCGCCCAGACCGAGAGCGCGCCGAAACCTATCGATCACGAACCCGCCAAGACGGAAGCGAAAGCTCCAGCCGGAACTGAGACGAAGGCTTAAGCCGTTTTGTGCATCGCATCTGAGGCTTTTTCGAGGGCGACATTCCTACATGTTCGATATCGCGTGGTCTGAGCTTTTTCTCATCGCGGTCATAGCGCTGATCTTTATCGGCCCGAAGGAGTTGCCGCATGTTCTGCATTCGCTCGGGCGGATGACTGCGAAGCTACGCCGCTCGGCCGATGATTTTCGCCGCCAGTTCGAGGATTCGGTGCGCGAGGCCGGCTACGAGGATCTGCACAAGAACATTCAGGAATTCCGGTCGCTCCACCCTGCGAACCAACTCAAAGACAGCATTGCGAAAGCGATCAACCTGGAGTCCACGCCGAAGCCCGTCACACCGGCTCCGCAAGCTCCCGACGGAGCCCGCCGCTGACTGTCGAAAGCAAAGCTCCAGCGGCCGCCAGTCGCACCAGACGAAGCCGCCTGCAGAAGCGAACGCGTCAGAGCATACTCCAGCCGAAGCGGGCAATGTTGCGCCTGTAGAAAAGCCAAGGGCTCCGGCCTTGCAAGGCCCGCGGCGACGGCCAAAGACCGCGTAGCTTGAGAGCATGAGCGAAACACGATGGCCGTGGCGAACCCCGAAGAAGACGAAATCGACCAGTCGAAAGCGCCGCTCATCGAGCATCTGGTCGAGCTTCGCCGTAGGCTTATCTATTGCCTTATCGCTTTCGTGGCGGCTTTTTTCTTCTGCTATATTTTCGCCCAGCACATCTATAATTTTCTGCTCATCCCCTACAAGCTGGCGGTGGGCGGCGAGACGCGGATCGAGATGATCTATACCGCGCCGCAGGAGTTCTTCTTCACGCAGCTTCGCGTCTCGTTCTTTGGCGCGATGGTGCTGTCCTTTCCGATGCTGGCGACGCAGCTTTATATGTTCGTCGCGCCCGGTCTTTACCGGAGCGAGCGCAAGGCTTTCCTGCCCTATTTGTTCGCGACCCCCATCCTGTTTATCCTTGGCGGAGCGATCGTCTTCCTTCTCGTCATGCCGCTCGCGATGCGGTTTTTCTTGTCGATGCAGCAGGCGGGGGGCGACGGACAGGTTCACATTCAGCTGACGGCGAAGGTCAGCGAATATTTGCATCTCATCACGACGCTGATTTTGGCGTTCGGCCTTTGCTTCCAGCTTCCCGTCGTCCTCACGCTTCTTGCGCGGGTTGGCATGGTGTCGTCGCAATGGCTGAGACAGCAATGGCGCTACGCCGTCGTCATCATCTTCGCGGTGGCGGCCGTCCTCACCCCGCCCGACGTTTTAAGTCAGACCGGCCTCGCCATCCCGACGCTGCTTCTTTACGAGCTTTCGATCCTGTCGGTGAAGGTGGTCGAGCGCCAGAAGGCGGCCAAGGAAAAACGGGAAGCGCAAAACAACTCTGAGTAGGCCGAGTAGGATCGGGGTCCCCTCAGGTTCCCTTCGGGCTCTCGTCCTCGAGAGAATGCGCGGGTCCGCCTGCAAGGCTGCTGCGCCTCACCTGGAGGAAACCTTGCTTCGCCTTGCCGTGTTTCGCGTGAGCGTGTCGAGGGGTTCGGGGGCGTGAGTACAATGCGCGTTCATGCCGTCATCAACCGAAAAGCCGGAAGCGCGCTTGGCTACACTGCCGAACACCTTGCAAGCGAAGCGAAAGCCGATTTCAAGGGCGCCGGCCACGAAGTAAAGGTCGACGTCGTGGATCCCAAAGACATCGAGGCGGCGCTCGACAAGGCGGTCGCCGCGGCGCCCGACATTTTGATCGCCGGCGGCGGGGACGGCACCGTTCGATGCGCCGCCAGCCGGCTCATCGGCTCTGGGATCGCGCTTGGCGTTCTTCCCCTCGGCACCGTAAACCGTCTCGCGCGCGACTTGAACATCCCGCTTGAACCTCGAGCCGCTCTCAGAGCGCTCGCCAGCGGCAGTTGTCGCGAAATCGACGTTGCGGAGGTGAACGGAGAAATCTTCCTTTGCAACTCGATGCTCGGTCTTCCCTCGCAAATCAGCGAGGAGCGTCAGAACCTTAGAGGGCAGCCCTTCTGGCCTCGCCTGGCAGGATACTTCAAGCTCTTGCGGACGATCCTTTCGTCCCGCAGGCATCTGGAGCTTTCCATCGACGGCGACGAAAAGAAGAGCCGCCGCGTCCGCGTTTTGTCGCTCGCCGTCTCCAACAACGTGTACAGGCAGCGGCCTTCGCTCACCTTCGCAAGGGAGGCCCTCGACCAGGGCAGGCTGGGCGTCTACATCGCCAAGCCGCATAGCGGGCTCGGGCTTTTGTGGGTGCTGGCGCGCGCCGCGCTCGGGTTCTGGAGCGGGGACGACAGGCTCGACTGCCTGTCCGCGAGGAAATTGGTCATAAAAACACGCAAGAAAAGGCTTCGCTTGTCGAATGACGGCGAAGTCGAGACGCTGAAGGCGCCGCTCCGCTATCAAATCCATCCGAAGGCGCTGAAGGTGTTTGCGCCAAGCCAAGCCAAATGAGGATCGCGCTCGCCGCGGACCTCCATTTCGGGAGCGTGCCGGAAGGACTCGCCGACGAACTTCGAGCGCTGATCGACGCTCAAAAGCCGGATGTCGTCGTAATAGCGGGCGACCTGACCCTGCGCGCCCGGCGGCGGGAGTTTGAGGAAGCCAGGGTCTGGCTTTCCGCGTTCGAAGCGCCGACGCTGGTGCTTCCCGGCAATCACGACCTTCCCTACTTCAACCTCGTTCAGCGTTTTCGCCATCCGTTCCGCCGCTACCGGCGCGCCGCAAACGGCGCCGGCCTCATGCCCGTGATCGAGCGGGACGAGGGCATTGTGCTCGGCTTCAACACCACGCGCCCCTGGCAGCCGCATCTGCGCTGGCAGGAGGGCGCGGCGCGGCTTCGCGACATTGAGGCGGCGGCGACCGCGCTCTGCGCGACGCCGGCGGGCCGGTTCAAGGCCGTGGCCGCCCATCATCCGCTGATGAAAGTGTCGGGCTTTCCGAGAGCGGAACCGGCCCGGCGCGCAAAGCTGGCGCTTTCCGCCTTCGCCACATGCGGCGTCGATCTTATCATGTCCGGGCATATCCACCAAAGCTACGCGGTCGAAACCGAGGTCGAAGGGCGACCTATGCTTGCGGTCGGCGCGCCCACGGCGCTATCGAGCCGTATGAGGGGCGAGGCGAACGGCTTCTGGATGATCGAAGCAGGCAGGCGCGCCATCGCCTGCACGCTTTGGCTCCGTGGCGAGGCCAGCTTCCAGCCTGCCCAAGCGCGCTCGTTTCCCCGCAGGCGCAAAGGCGGTTGAGGAACGCGCCCGCAATCCGGCGTGTTCGTCTTGAAATGAACTTGTCCGTGTAAGGGAGAGAACTATGCTAGGTTGGGCTTTGACCTTCCTCGTGATCGCAATTATCGCCGGCGTGTTCGGGTTCGGCGGCATCGCCGTCGCCTCGGCCGGAATTGCGAAGATCATCTTCTACGTCTTTCTGCTTCTGCTCGTCGTCTCGCTCGTCGCCCACTTCTTCAGGGGGCGAAACATATAGCAAAGCTAAGCAGGCCGTTGAAAAGGCCGCTGCAGTCTTCGTCCTTCGACAACCTCAGGATGAGGTCGAGCGTTCGACAAGTCGAACCTCGCGGCGAGCCTGTTAAACCATGGGCGACATAGACAAGCCTCGACAACCTCATCCTTCGACAGGGTCGGGATGAGGTTGCATGGCCTCAGTGAGTCGAACTCGTGGTGAGCTTGTCGCGACTTGACAGGTTCGCCATGGGGCCGCGGCCGCATTATTTTTCATCCCGCATGAAGAAGTGCCAAACCCCGTCCCGGGCTATGCCAATGCTGTAAAAGGAATATTTCCCGGCCGCGACCATCTCTTTCAGTCGGGCCGGCGGCAGAAACCTGTAGATTTCGACTTCCTGGCTCGGGGTAAGCCCGCCGAGCGGGATGGCGGCGTGATACGGCCAGACGATCATCTCGTTCTTCGCGCCCGGGTTCTTGATCACATAGCCCGTGGTCAGCAGATTGAAGAGGATCGCGAGCATCTCGCGGCCTTTGCCGTCGCCCGAGGCCAATTTCAGGTAGGCGATCGGGTCAGGGGTGCGATCTTTTGCGAAAATGGGATGAAGTTCGTTCATGTCGATGGGGATGCGGAGTTCCTCGATATCTCCGCTCATGGCGGCCTTAAGGATGGCCTGCCGCATGCGCTGCACCTCGGGCGGCAGCTTCGAAACGTCGCGCCCCAGTTGAACCTCTTCCGCAATCGACGCCGGCGCCGCAAACATAGGGGCTTCGAGCAACAGGGCTGCGACGAAGGCGCAGATGGCGTTGCGAATGCGTTTCGGGCTTTTGAAGAAAATTACGCTTGGCAACGTTTTCACATTCGTCTCCTGTTGCAAGGCATGCCCGTTTCACGGCATGGATGAGACTCAGGCGCCAGCGTGAGTTTAGGCGCGTTATCTTCCAATTTTCGGCGCGATGATGGCGCGGCACGCTATCTTTTGCGCAGGTAGGAGCTTTAAGGGCCAATGTGGGCGCAGTCGATCATCGATCCCACGAGATTCGCCATCATTGGCCTCATCATCGGCGTGCTCATCGCCGCGCCTGTCGGCCCTGTCAACATCGTCTGCATCCAGCGCACGCTTGAGCGTGGCTTCTGGGGCGGGTTCGCGGCCGGTCTCGGAGCGATCTTTGCCGATGGGCTGATCGCGACGGTCGCTGCCTACGGGGCTTCAGCCATCTCCGGCTTCATGCGCGATCACCAGCTCAAGATCGAGCTCGTCGGCGGATTGATCCTGACCGGCTTCGGTCTCAATGTGTTCATGGCGCAGCCGAAAATTGTCGCGACGGCGACGACGAACATCGCCCGGCTGCGGCGGCTGACCAACATGATGCCGAAAATTTTACGGCCCACGCTCCGGCTCAAGGTCTGGCGGATCATGCCGCATTTGAGCATCGTGCCTCAGACGTTCTTCCTGACCATCACCAATCCAGGCGCAATTCTTGGACTGTTTGCGCTCTTTGGCGGAGCCACGTCGGTGCTGGGAGGCATCGACAACCGGGTGCAGGCGGTCACCGTTGTTGGCTCGATCATGGGGGGCAGCCTCGTGTGGTGGGCCGGCCTCTCGCGACTGATCGCGCGCGTGCGCCACAAATTGACGGAAAGCCGCCTGAAACGCATCAATCAGGCGTCAGGCGTGGTGCTGGTCATGTTCGGGGCGGTGCTGTTCGTGCAGTTCGCCTATGGGTTGGCCGGACATCGGATCGCTTGGCGCGAGCCGACCTCGCTCCTGGCCTTTTGCGGCTTTTGCAGCGCCCGCTAAATTGCCAGCCGAAAATCCGTTATTGCGCCGGCTTGGCGCTCAACCGTTCAATTTGGCGATCGATGTCCTTCTGGACCTGGTCGATCGTGAAGCTGGCCGGGGCTTGGCTTGGCGGAAATTGTTTGAACGTCTGTAGGAACGCCGCGGCTTTCAGGTTCATCCAGCCCATCAAGTAGGCGTTTTTGACCCGCCAATCATCATACTGGTCGGATGCGATGTCGGCCCGCTCGAAAGGGTCCATCCTGAGATTGAAGATCTTGGGTATGCGATAGGTGGGTAAGCGTGATGCTTGGGATGCAGCTTTGCCGGCTTGACAGCGTTCGGGTTAGGCAGCGACGCTGAGCGTCGCTGGCGGGAAGATGTTCCAGGGCAACAGGGCGTCGATCGCATTGATGGGATGCTCGCCGATGCGGGTCAGGACTTCGCGCAGGTAAGCCTCGGGTTCGACGCCGTTCATCTTTGCCGTTCGGATCAGGGTGTAGAAAACGGCGGCCCGCTCGCCACCGGCGTCGCTGCCTGCGAACAGCCAATTCTTTCTGCCAAGGGCCAGGGGCCTGATCGCGTTTTCGGCGGCGTTGTTTGAGATTTCCAGGCGACCGTCAGCGCAATAACAGGTCAGCGCCTCCCATCGCGAGCGCGCATAGCGGATAGCTTTGGCGAGATCGCTTTTGCCGGAGATGAGCTTCAGCTGCTCGTCGAACCAGTCGGCGAGCGCATCGAGTTTGGGTTTGGCTTTCGCCACGCGCACGGCCTTGCGCTGCCCAGGCGGCTTGCCGGCGATGGCGCGCTCAATGTCGAACAAGGCGCCGATTTTATCGAGCGCTTCCTTGGCGATGGGCGAGCCATTGGATTTGTGGATGTCAAAGAATTTGCGGCGCACGTGGGCCCAGCACGCCACTTCGGCGACGCAGGCAGGCCTGGCGTCCTTATCCCGATAGAGCTCGGCAAAGCCGCTATAGCCGTCGGCGTGCAAATGACCGGCAAAGGAGGCGAGATGGTCGCGGCAATGCTCGCCTTTGCGGTCCGGGGTATAGCGGTAGAGCACGGCGGGCGGCGCGGCGCCCGCATGGGGCCGCTCATCGCGCAAGTAGACCCAGAAGCGGCCAGTCTTGGTCTTGCCTCTACCGGGGGCGAGCACCGGCACGGGCGTATCGTCGGCATGCAAGACGCCGCCAGCCATGATGTGAGCGCCGATTCGTTCGGCTAACGGCTGCACAAGCCAGGCGGCCTTGCCAACCCAATCGGCGAGCGTGGCGCGATCGAGGTCGACGCCGTCGCGGGCGTAGATCTCGGCCTGCCGATAAAGCGGGCGGATACGCTCCGACGAAGCGCCGAAGCTCATGCTGTCGCGCGACAATCACCGTGAGAAGGCAACGTCAATCAGGATGAGAATGCCGCTGGCGACGTGACGGAGGGAGGGCGTAGCCCGACCGAAGGCGCGGCGTTAGCGGCGGCGCTCGTTTCACTAGGGTGGAACGGCATCTGGCGGTCACGAGCAGGCTGGACAAGCATACTGATTTTTCAGAGCAAAGAGGAATCGACGCTTGCCCGGCCTCCACATCAACGACCACCAGATGAGGCTGTTTATGAGTTTTCGCCAGACACACACCACGGCTGTGGCCGCCGCCAAGGCCGGTTTCAGCACCGCGACCGGCTATCGGATCGCGTGCGATCCACGGCTGCCATCGCAGAAGAAGGCGCCCCGAGGGCGCCGTCGGCCCGATCCGCTTGAGGGCGTTTGGGAGCAAGAGATCGTGCCGATGATCGAGGCCGCGCCGGATTTGCGCGCGATCGCCGTCTACGAAGAGATCCGGCGTCGCCACCCGGAGATCGCCCCTGGCGTGCGCCGAACCCTGGAGCGGCGTATCCGCAATTGGCGGGCGCAGCACGGTCCGGAGCGGGATGTGGTCTTTCCACAGACGCATACGCCGGGCCGACTTGGGCTTTCAGATTTCACCGATCTGTCCGGCCTTGGCGTCTTGATCGCTGGCGTGCCGCTCAACCATCGGCTCTATCATTTCCGCCTGGCCTGCTCCGGTTTCGAACATGCCCACGTCATTCTTGGTGGCGAGAGCTTTGTCGCGCTTGCCGAGGGGCTGCAAAATGCGCTTTGGGCGCTCGGCGGCGCGCCTCATTACCACCGCACCGATAGTCTCTCCGCTGCCTTTCGCAATCTTTCCCGCGACGAACAGGAGGACCTGACGCGCCGCTATGATGAGCTGGTTGCGCATTACGGTATGGAGCCGACGCGCAACAATCCGGGCGTCGCCCATGAGAATGGCTCCATCGAAAGCGCCCATGGGCATTTGAAGAAGGCGATCGAGGACGCGCTGCTTTTGCGCGGCTCCCGCGACTTCCCCGATCTGGTGGCGTACCGCGGCTTCATCGACGAGGTTACCGGCCGCCGCAATGCGCGCAATCGCAAGCTTATCGAAGCGGAACGGGCCGCCTTGAAAAAGCTGCCAGAGCGGCGGAGCACCGATTACGAGGAAGCCTCCGTGGTGGTCACGTCAAGCGGCGGCTTCGTGTTGCGGCGCGTCTTCTATACGGTTCCCTCGCGCCTCATCGGGCATCGTCTGCGCGTCAGGATTTACGATGAGCGCCTGGAATGCTTCCTTGGCGGCGCGCCCATTCTAAGCTTACGCCGGGGCCAGCCGACGCAGGCGAGCAATAAGCGCGCCCATGTCGTCGACTACCGCCACGTCATTCATGCTTTGCGCAAGAAACCGATGGCGCTTCTCAATCTCGTTTATCGTGAACGGCTCTTCCCACGCAGGGCTTACGCCCGCGCCTTTGAGGCGTTGCTGGCCAAGGAGGGCGAGAAGCACGCATGCCGCGCCACCGTCGAACTCCTGGCGCTGGCGCATGAGCGAGCTTGCGAGGCTGAACTCGCGGAAGCGATCGAGGCCGCTTTAAATGCTGGAGAACTGCCCGATCCCGCCCAGTTGTGGGACCGCTTCAAGCCTGATGCGGCGGTCATCCCGGAGGTTACCGTCGAACTGGCGCCGCTCTCGGCCTATGACGAGTTGGCCGTTGTCGCTCAACCGTGCGTTTTGGAGGCAGCGGCATGACGAAGACCTCCGCCATCAACTCCGCACGCGTCGAGCTTCTCCTGACCGAACTACGCTTGCCCGCCATCAAGCAGATGTGGTCCAAGCTCGCGGAAGAAGCGGACAAGGAAGGCTGGCCCGCAGCCCGCTTCCTGGCCGCGCTCACTGAACTGGAGATAGCCGATCGCGGACGGCGGCGTATCGAACGCCATCTTGCCGAGGCACGCTTGCCTGCTGGCAAGACGCTCGACGCTTTCGACTTCACCGCCGTGCCCATGATCAGTAAGGCTCAGATCATGGCGCTTGGCTCCGGCGATGGCTGGATCCAGCAAGGCGCCAACATCCTCCTGTTCGGCCCGCCCGGCGTCGGCAAAAGCCATCTGGCTGCGGCCATAGGCCTGGCGCTCATCGAAAACGGCTGGCGCGTGCTGTACCTGCGCACCACCGATCTCGTTCAGCGGCTCCAGGTGGCGCGCCGCGAACGTGCGCTGGAAAGCGCCATCGCCAAGCTCGACAAGTATCATCTGCTGATCCTCGATGACATCGCCTATGTCAGCAAGGACCAGGCCGAGACCAGCGTGTGGTTCGAGTTGATCGGCTCGCGCTACGAGCGCCGCTCCATGCTGATCACGGCCAATCAGCCGTTCGGCGAATGGGGCAAGGTCTTCCCCGACCAGGCCATGACGATCGCGGCCGTCGATCGCCTCGTCCACCACGCGACCATCCTCGAGATGAACGTCAGAAGCTACCGGCACAACGAAGCGCTCGAGCGCAAACGCGGCAAGGGCCGTCCGGCTGGCCGCGCGACAATCAAAACAACGGCGGAGTGACGCTCCACGTCACTCCGCAAAGCAAAAAGCCTTGCGAGTCACAGCGCCAGCGGCGATCATCGAGACGCTCGGCGATCCGCTCATCCTCACCTTGATTGCCGCTCTCCTCATCCAGATTGGCGCGCGATATCATGCGCTTCAGACGAGCGATCTGGATTTTCAGCTTCTCGATCTCAAGCGTTTTCGTGAGGAGGCCCGCCTTGGCCGCCGCGAGTTCAGCGCCGGTTCTTTCGATATCGGCGGCCTGAGCCAGCACGAGCTTTTTGAGCGCGGCGATATCATTGGGCAAAGCGGCGGCGGCGAGAGGCATGCGCGCCTCTCTATCTGCTTCGCGGCTTTGGCGCCATCACCCGGCGGTCTTGGGAACCCAAGATTTTTGTGGCGCCCGCCACTCAAGCCCTTCGAGCAGCATGGACAACTGCGCCGGCGAAAGCGTCACAGCCCCCGCCTGTGTGGCCGGCCAGGTGAACCGGCCTTTCTCAAGCTGCTTGGCGAACAGGCAAAAGCCCTGGCCATCCCAATACAGGATTTTGACGAGATCGCCTCGGCGCCCCCGAAAAGCGAAAAGATGACCTGCAAACGGGTTCTGCTTCAGGACTTCCTGCGCCAGCATCGCCAGGCTATCGAACCCCTTTCTCATGTCCGTGACGCCGCAGGCCAGATAAATGCGCGCCCCGGCTGGAACCGTGATCACCGCTTGCCTCCGTCGAGGGCGCCGGCGAGCCTTGCCAAAACGGCGGGATCAATATCTTCATAGACCTTCATGCTGCGGCCATTGCCAAGGGCGATCTCGACAACACTGGCGCGGCGGCGCGCAGCGGGCGCTGTGGGAAGAGCAGGAAGCGAGGGGGCAGCGGTCTGGGGCTCTTCCACTTTAACTGGCGCAAAAACAGCGCAGGCCGCAGAAGCCATGGATATTCCGGGCAGCTCGCCCACCCGCGCTTTCCGGAGCCACCCATAAACCTGGCTGCGGGAAACGCAATGCCGATCCGCGACGCTCGCCACCGTTGCGCCCGGCGCCAGCGCCTCCTCCATGATCTGCGCCTTCGCCTCCGCCGACCACTTCCGCCGCCGCTCCACGACCTGAATGATATCAAGCTGAGTTTTGTCCATTAGCGTCCTTACGCACGTGAGTAGGAACGCTAAGCCACACGATCAGCGACGTCAGCACAAGGCAGCCACGAGGGGACGCTTACATAGGTGGTGAGAGGCTCGTACCACACCGCAAAACCGCCTGGTTTCTTCTGTTCGGCGAACACGGCCTTCCAATTGTCGTGACGGAAGGCGACAAGATCGCCATCGTCGTCGAAATAGGCAAAATCTCTGCGCGAACTGGCCTTGTCTTTTCCAGTCAGGTAATCGAGCTGGTTGTAGCCATCGAGATGCACCTTGAAGGCCGCGCCGCCGATGTCCGCGCCCTTGAGGAGGCGGTCCTTGATCGTCGTATCACCAGCGGCTGCGAGCAGCGTCGGAAACCAATCGAGCCCCGAAATCATCGCGGTCGAGATTTCGCCCTGCTTGATGTGACCCGGCCAGCGCACCGCTGCGGGCACGCGGAAGGCGCCTTCCCAATTCGTATCCTTTTCGCTGCGAAACGGCGTTGTCGCGGCGTCTGGCCAGGAAAATTGGTTTGGCCCGTTATCGGTCGTGTAGATGACGATTGTGTTGTCTGCGACGCCAAGGTCATCGAGCGCCTTGAGCAGCTTACCGACATCGCCGTCGTGTTCGATCATTCCGTCGGCATATTCGTTGCCGGGCATGCCGCTTTGGCCGCGCATCTGTTCGCGAACGTGCGTGAAGACGTGCATCCGCGTCGTATTCATCCAGACGAAAAACGGCTTCTTGGCTTGCGCCTGCCTGCCCATAAAGTCGATTGCGGCGGCGGTCGTTTCGTCGTCGATGGTTTCCATTCGCTTGCGGTTGAGCGGGCCAGTGTCCTCGATGGTCTGCCTGCCGACGCGTCCCCAGTGAGGCTGTTCAGTAGGATCATCTTTATCGGTCGCCTTTGAGCGCAGCACGCCGCGGGGCGAGTTGTTGTCCACATACTTCTTGTCGTCCTTAGGCCAATAGGGCCGTTCGGGCTCCTCCTCCGCGTTCAGGTGGTAAAGATTGCCGAAAAACTCGTCAAAGCCGTGCACCGTGGGAAGGAACTCGTTGCGGTCGCCAAGATGGTTCTTGCCAAACTGTCCTGTGGCATAACCTAAGGATTTCAGGGCCTGAGCGATGGTGACGTCACGCGCCTGAAGGCCTATCGGCGCGCCGGGAATGCCGACCTTCGAGAGTCCCGTGCGCTTGGGCGTCTGGCCGGTGATGAAGGATGATCGGCCCGCCGTGCAACTGTTCTCGGCATAATAGTCGGTGAACATCATGCCCTCGCGGGCGATGCGGTCGATATTCGGTGTTTTGTAGCCGACGACGCCGAACGAATAGGCGCTTATGTTTGTCTGGCCGATGTCGTCGCCGAAGATCACCAGTATATTGGGCCGCTGGTCGCCCGCCGCCGCTTGCCCCTGTGCATAGGCGGTCGCGGTCAGGCAAACAACCGATAAAGCGAATGCGCCGATGAGCGAAATGCTGTTCCGCAGCAATCGCTTGATTGCCGCGTTGCGCCACTGCCTGCCGGTCACGATTTCCTCCGATTGCTTTTCGCCTCGCGGTGATCAACACGCGTCAGCTATTTAGTTTTGCGGAACGCGCATTCATAGAAAGCGTTCCCGCCGAGGCGCATGAAATACAATTTGGAGCAGCCCGCGGAAAGCTCGTGCTTCACCCCGGATAATTGAATGAATTTTGCGCCCAGGAATTGAGTTGAAACGAACTTGCTCTGCACTTGAGAAGCAAACTTCGCTACTTAACTGTGGTAAAAACGCACTATTAATGATTGCAAAAATCGTGACATCAAGCTCTGACGTTCCGCGTTTCGCCTAAACCGCTCAGGGAGGTGGCTATGATCGGGAGAATTCGTCGGGCGTTCATCAGTAAAAGACAACACAATGTTGGCGGCGCGCCGGACGCAACGTTGCGCCTCACGGATGCAACGGAGGGGGTTTCGGGTCAAACGTGCAGGCGTTTTTCCTGCTCAAGGCTTTGGGCGATAAGCGCCCTTGCTTTGTCCTGCGGCCTTTTTGCTAATCCTCCAGGCAGCCAAGCCGCCGAATATGCCTTCACCACTTATCCGCTGGGCAGCCAAGCTTTCGGGGCGGGCATAACGCCGCCGCCCGGCACGTATGTCACCGACAGCATTTCCTATTTCACCGGCACGATCGGCGGGAACATCGAACTCGGCGGCCTTGTCTTCAACGCCGGCGCCAAAGCAGAGATTTTCTCCGAAGGCGTTAGCATCCTGACGGTGCCCGAAACAAAGGTCTTGGACGGCTATCTGGGGTTGCTCGTCTCTGTTCCCGTTTCCCATATCAATCTTGAAGCGAGGGGAACCGGCCCCTTGGGCAACACGGTCACCGATAGCACCGAAGGGTGGGGGCTCGGCGATACGACGCTTCAGGTGCAACTGGGCTGGGACCTGGGCGATTTCTCGCACACGTTCCATGTTCTCGGCGTAATTCCGACAGGGCGCTATCAGCCTGGCTTCTATCCTTTGACAGGGTTCAATCGTCCCTCGCTTGACCTCGGCTGGGCTTTCACCTGGTTCGAGAAGAATACGAAGCTCCAGTTCAATGGCGCTATCGGCTTCATGACGAGTTTGGAGAACGACGCGACCCAATATCAAACCGGCGACGAATTCCACGCCGAATGGGCCGTTGGCTATAAATTCGATAACGGCCTGATCCTCGGCGCCGCCGGCTACGATTACAGGCAAATCACGGGTGATTCCGGTCCAGGCGCCCTTTTGGGCTCCTTCATCGGATCGCAGGACGCCGTCGGGCCAAGTGTTTCCTACTCAACCATAATAGGCAAGACGCCCGTAACGATCAGTGTTCGCGACTACGAACAGTATGATTGGAAAAACTTCTTCCACGGGAATGTGTCGATTGCCACTTTCACGGCGGCGTTTCCAGCCGGACAGACCTTGGAAGCTGCGGCGAAGGGCATGAAGGATTAGGCGCCGCCATTATTTATCGTTGGCGATCAGCCCGTCGGCGATGGCGGACGCCTGCTCCATGTAGCGCTGGATCGCAAGCATCGCAGGCTGGGTGCATGTGCGATAGGTTCGGGCGTAGTCGCGATAGCCGCGATTGAAGCTTTCCACAAGCTTCGCGCGGCGGAGTGCGCTTGTCCCCTCGCTCGCGGCCAGATCGCGCATCTGCTCGCGCCAGACCTGGCCTTCATTGGCGCCGCACAGCTCGCGAAGATAATGGAGCGTGCCCAGGATTTCGGCCAGCCGGAAGAGTTGGACGTCGTAGGGTCGGTCATCGGAGATGGCGGGCTTGGGCGCGGCAGGCGCGGGCGCAGCGTGCTGCTTCTGCGCCCCAGACGCGTTTTGCGCGTAGGCAGGCTCAGCCGGCGCCGTCAGAGCCGGCGCAGCGATGGCGGCCAGAAAAAAAACATTTGCCAGCTGCGATCTCATAGCCCGCCTCGTTCCAGCACCCGTTTCGCGTTCTCGATCGCGTTTTCAAGCCCCGGCGTTCGTTGAAGACGCCTTCTCCCTTCAGGGTCGAAGAAGGCGGCCGCTGCGGCGTCAGAAGCCGGGGCCAGTTCGCCCTCAACGTCGCGCGCAGCGAACACGATGATCGTATAATGCGCTGTCACGGCGCCCTTGCCATCCTTGAGAATCCCATCGGCAACATCCCCCAAAGCAAGGGTCGTGGCAAGCAGGCCCGTTTCTTCCTTGAGTTCGCGCCGCGCGGCGTCGGCGGCGGTCTCGCCCCACTGAATTGCGCCGCCCGGAAGGGACCAGAAGCCGTCATAGGGTCGCTTGCCGCGCTGGACCAGCAGAACCTCGTCTCCCCGAAACACGACAACGGAAGCCCCGGGCCGGGGATAGACCGCCGATTCCGCCTCGTTCATTCGCCCTGGCCCTTCGTTCTCCATCGCCTGCTCACCGCGGGCCTCCGACGCTCAAAGTTTCATCGCGCAAGACCCGACCATCAGCGGGCGCCAGCCGTCGCGGCGCAAGAAGCGCCGTTTGACTTGGGCGGTCCCGATCGGACGGCTGAAGCGAGGGCCCATCGCCTGCATAGCCCTCGAAACCGCGCCCGACATGGGTGAGCATGAGCGTCGCGTTGCTGCTCCAGCCCTTGGCGAGAACGACATCGCCCTTTCCATAAAGACGTTGCAGAAATCCTCTGAAAGCGTCCGCATCCTCGTTGGGCGCGCCGCCGATCTTCCGGCCCGACGCCAGGGACACGATCTCCGTGGCGGCCGTATCGCCACTATCTCCGCGAAGCGCCGCAAGCCGGTCCCAGTCGAGCGTCATGTTCGAACTCGCCCACGCGTCGCAGGTGACGCACACGGTCGAGAAGTAAGGCCAGTTGGCGGCATAGCCTTCCGGCGAGAGTTGCGGCTCGATCAGCGTGGCTGTGAGGCTGACGCTCTGATACGCGGCGCCGCCGTCGAGAAGAAGCGCATCCCCGTTGGACCAACCTAGTATCGGCCCGGAAGCATGGCCTATTGGCCTTCCGACGAGGAGGTCGATCACCTCGAAGTTTGTCGGAAAGGCGCTCCCAGGGGCGGCGATCGATGCGGCGAGGAAGCGGCCAGAGGGTGAGAAGCGGGGCGTGACGCCGCTCCGGTCGATGATTTTTGCGCCGCTCGCGCGGTCGAACACGCGATAGCGCCGGGGGAAGATCTCCAGGCGATACCGGCCGTCCGCTGAAATCTCAGGTTCCTCGATCCGTTGCGTCTCACCGATGTCTTGAGGCTCGAATTCGGGATCGGGCGCAACGAAGTTCTGAGCGACGACGCTCGCCTCTGCGGGCGCAATGTCGAAGGAGCCTAGCATCGCGACGGGCGCGCTGACCTCGCCGTCATCGCAGCCGGGGTTCAGGGCTACCAACGCCCATGCGATGGCGAGAGCGCCTGCGAGGTAGGGCTTGACCCAAAGCTTTCCGTTTCGGGCGATGTCGGTGTCGTGAACCGGAATGATCGCGCGAGTGCGCCCGCTCCCGAACCGAATGCTGAATGGCGCGCGCGAAGCACCGGTGAGAGCGACAAAGCCGGGGCCGTGGCTCATCGCGCCGCTTTCGTCATCGTGAAACTCACCTTCGAAACGGACGCCGTCGGGCATCGCCCCGATCAAAAAGACGCGCGTCGCCGGCAGTTCGACCGGCGGCAGGCGCCAGGCGATCTCGATGCGTTCGCCCCGCCCGATGTGTTTCGGCGCAATCGAAGAGATGCTGACGTTTTCGGCCAGGCGCGAGACTGCGCTGCGGTCGTCGCAGGGCGAAAAGGCGGAGGCAGAGCGCGCCGCCGGCGCCCGGCCCATCCACGACAGGGCGATGGCTAGCGCCAAGACAGCGCGCAATTGCATCGGCTCACCTCAACAAGAAGAGTCCCCGAGGGCGAATGATAACCATCCTCCACCCCGGCAGCGCGCGATAGCAGCTAAGACAGCTCCTTTGCAATCCTGGGTCCGCGACGCCACCGACTGGTAAAAGGACTTCGATACAGTCCAGGACACCCGAATGAACGCTGGCATCATGCCCGCGGCCGCCGCCCGTTTCAATCAGGCGATCGCGTTTGAGGTCCGCCGAGCCCGGCTTATCCTTTCATATTTTGTCCTTGGGGGAGACTCTTCTCCCGCTTTTCGCCTAGCAAACCGAATCGCAAAACCCTCAACGTCCAAGGAACTGTTGCCCGGGAGGCACGCGAGCGCATAGACAGACTTACGATTGGGGCTCGTCCACACTTTCTCCACTCTTCGCCGCGATCGTTCGGCACGGGGCTAATTTTCTGCGCGGCTTCGTTTTTTGTGATTTCCCCGGCTAAGGAGCATCAGGATGATTTGCAGGCTTTTCTTCGCGGTCGGAGCTGTGGCGATTGCAGCCATGGCGGCAGGACCCTTGCGCGCAGAAGAGCCAGCGCCCGCTCCAACGATGATCAGCCCGCAAGCCGCTGCGCCGACAGTCGGCTCTTCCCCGGGCCATGCGAGCGCGGCGATCAGCAGGGCGGCGCCAAGACCCGAAGAGCCTGCTTTGGCGACGCACGACACATCCAAAGAAGGTGGTAATGCGGTTGCGGACGAACCGGCGTTGGCGCCCGCGTCGTCTGCCGAATCCGCAGAAGCGGCGCCGCCAGCGGAAAAAGCCGAGGGAAGCGCAATGCCAGAGCCGGAGGAAGCGGCCGAAGCCAAAGAGGAGGCCGAGCCCTCGCCTCAGGACCAGCCTGCCGCCGCGGCGAGCGCGCCTTCGCGGTCGACCGAACGGCCTGTCATTTCAAATTCGGCTGGGGAGCCGTCGCGCAAGGCCTTGAACGTCCCGGCCGTGGCGCCCGCTGAGGCTGAAGCCTTGCGCAAAGCGCTGTCGAGCCTCCCTGATGGAGCCAGCGACGAGGAGCGCAACGAACGCGCCGCGCTGATATCGTTCTATGAAAGCCGGGGCTACGCTCCGCTCTGGCTGAAACCGGACATTGGCTTCAACGCAAAATCATTCGCGGCGGCAGCCGAGATCAAGCGATCCAGGGACTTCGGCCTCGATCCTCGCGACTTTCCCATGCCCCCGCTGCTCATAACGGAGAGCGCAACGTCGTACCTGTCGCCCGATGAAATGGCCGCCTTCGAGCTCAAAATCTCGCTCGCGATCCTGAAATATGGCCGCTACGCCCGCGGCGGGCGCATCATCGTTCCGTCCGAGCAGCTGAGTTCCTATCTCGACCGCAGGCCCCAGCTTCTCAAGCCGCAAGCCATTCTCGATGGCATAGCCGCGGCAGACGAGCCGGACGCCTATCTGCGCGGCCTGCACCCGAAGCACCCTCAATTTGAGAAGCTTCGGCAGAAATATTTGGCCCTTGGCGGCCACGGGAAGCATGAGGGCTCCGAGGCGAAAAGGCTGCTCGCCAACATGGAGGAATGGCGGTGGATGCCGGAGAATCTGGGCGACGTCTACGTCTGGAACAATATTCCGGAATTCACGCAACGCGTCGTCAAAGACGGCGCGCTCGTGCGGAAGGAGGCCATCGTCGTCGGCCAAATCCACAAGGAGACGCCGATCTTCAGCCGGGCGCTTCGCAAAATCACCTTCAAGCCGACATGGATCGTGCCCGACTCCATCAAGGTGCGTGAACTGTTGCCCAACCTCATGCAAGGTGGCGGCAGCCTTATGAGCCATTGGGGGCTCGAAATGCAGAAGGATGGCCAGCCGGTCAACTGGCGAAAGGTCAACTGGGCCAATACCGATATTCGGACCTACGACGTCATCCAGACGAATGGCTCGCTAAGCGTCATGGGCAAGGTGAAATTTTCGTTCCCAAGCCAGCACACCGTCTTCATGCACGATGCGGCCGAGGGCGAAAAGTGGATGTTCAACGCTCCGAAGCGTACCTACAGCCACGGCTGCATGCGCGTCCACAACCCGGTCGATCTCGCCGAAATCCTGCTTCGCGCGGATAAGGGCTGGGACGCAGCCAAGACAAAAGAGGTGCTCAAGACCGGCGGCAATAACAACGAGATTCCCATCGAGCACAGGATCATGGTCCATATGACTTATTTCACAGCGCTCGTGGACGACGACGGCAGGCTTCATACCTTTCCCGACGTCTACGACCATGAGCATCGCATCACGCTCGCGCTCGAAGGCAAGTGGAGCCAGATTGAGAAGGGGCGGGATCACCTCGCGCCGGTCGAACTGAACGAGGCCAAACTCGCTCCCAGACATCGCCAGTACGAAGAGGCCTATGAACAGCCGGCGCCCCTCAGCGGCGCCCCGGCCCGCAGCGATGCGGCTCGCACTGACCCGCCTCGCACCGACCCGCCCCGCTCCACGAGTTTTGGGAGCAGCTTCCTCGATTCGCTTTTTGGCCGCAGTTCCTCAAGCTTCCAGCAATATCCGGCGGCGCCACGCCCGTATCAATATCGCTAAGGCAGCCCCGTGTGGGATTCAGGCGCTCGGATGTAGCGCCTGCGCGTAGCGAAGGGCGGCGTCTCTGCTCCTGTCGATCCCTCCGATGAAGCCGAAGAGCCGCAACGCTCCCGGAGCAGGTTTCTTATGGGCAAAACGTCACGACTTACACCAGCCGCCGGAAGTGTTGACCGGTAGCGTCCCCTCACCCGCCCTTTCCCGCGAGGGGAGAGGGAGAAGGCGCCAGCCGTTGCAATATCGTTCCTTCTCCGCTCGCGGGAGAAGGAACGAGGGGGCCTTGGGTCAGAACATAGGGCGGTCGGTAAGTTTCTCATACGCCTAACTCGCGGGAGATCCTGTCAGCGCCGCAGCATTCAGGATTTCCCGCAAAGCGAACCAATGGCGACTCCTGGCGACGGCTTTATCACCGCTCTTTCATCGCCTCGGACGTCGTTTCGACGAGCGGGGAGAAGATATACTCAATAATGCGTCGCTTGCCCGTCGCGATTTCGACGTTGACGGCCATCCCTGGCGTCAACGGGATCGTCTGCCCATCGACAGCCATGGTCCTTCTCGCGGGAGTCAGCGTAACCGGAAAGACGAGGTTCTGCGTGCGCTGAGCGCCAGCAAAGCCCCTGTCCTTCGGTTGCCGCGCCGCGCCTTCGATCTGCTCAGCATCAGGCTCGGGGATCGCGTCGCTAGCGACACGGGTCACAGTCGCCGGCAGCGTGCCGTAACGCGTGAACGGGAAGGACTCAACCTTTACGACGGCTTCCTGGCCGGGTTTGACAAAGCCGATATCCTTATTGGCGAGATAGCACTCGATTTCGAGCGTCGCGTCATTGGGGACGATGCGCATCAACTCTTCCCCGCCGCCCGCCACTTGGCCGATCGTCGTCACCGACAGACCATAAACAACGCCATCAATCGGGCTTTTCAAGTACATGCGCGCCGATTTCAGTTTGGCCTTTGCCAGTTTCTCGTGCGATTCGTCAGCCTGCTTTTGAGCTTCGGCGAGTTTCTGCGCGTTTTCCGCCACAAAGTTGGAGAACATCTTGTCGCGTTCGCGCGCCAGAACGTCGAGATTGGCGATGGTGGCGTCACGCTGCACTTTCTGATTGGCCTGCTGGCTCATATGATAGAGCATCGTCTCCTTTGCATCGATCAGGTTCGCGTTTGAGCCTGCTCCTGATTTCGCCAAGGTGGTGCGCATGTCGACGCGCTCCTGCAAGGTGGCGACCAGCCTGTCTTGCGTCGTGATGGCTTCCTCGAGCCGGTCGCGCTCAATCTCCTTCTGGTGGATTTGAGCCTCGTAATTGGCGATCGTATCTTTCAGCTGCTCGAGATCGCCGGCGAGAACCTGATTTTCCCGGAATTGAATTTGTTCCGGCGTCTCGGCATCCCAGGAAATCTTGGGTATGCTCACGAGGCGCCGATCGTCGACCGCTTCCATGGTTTCGGCGGACCAGGAATGACGCCGAGCCGACGTCGCCGTTATGAGATGCGTCTGCGCCGCCTCGATCGCTGTCCGCCGCCGTTTCGCCTCGGCGCGAAAGGCTTCATAGGCCAGCTTTGCGGCGGCTTCCTCCGCCGCGGCGTCGCCCATATCCATTTCGATGAGCAAATCTCCGGCTTTCACGCGCCTGCCATTCTCAACTCTGATCGCAGCGACCTTGCCGGTTTCGAGCGGCTGGATGATTTTGACGCGGCCAGCCGGCTGGATCTTGCCCTGCGCCACAGCGACGATGTCGATATGGCCGACCCAAGTCCAGATGAGCGCCGTGGCCACAAATGTGCAGATGATGAGGATAAGCGCCATGCGCACCGGCGAGGGCGGCGTCTCCAAAATCTCCAGGTCCGCCGGCAGGAACTCGAGATCCTCACGATTAGGCTTTATAGTCTGCGGCAGGCTGGGCGCCGGCGCCTTCACGATGGTTTTTGCTTCGCTCATGGCTCGGCCCTTTCGCTTTGCATCGACCAGAGTCGGGCGTAAAGCCCGTTGGGCTTGCTGATCAGCTCATCATGAGAGCCGGCCTCGACAATCCGTCCATCACTCATGCCGATGATCAGATCGCAATCGCGAACGGCGACCAGCCGATGGGCGATGATGAAGACAGTCCTGTTTTGCACAATCTTGCGCATATTACGCTGGATGATGCGCTCGCTTTCGTAATCGAGCGCAGAGGTCGCCTCATCAAAGATCAGGAGGGGCGGGTTGGTCGTCAGGGCGCGCGCGATGGCTATGCGCTGGCGCTGGCCGCCCGACAGGTTCGCGCCGCGCTCCTCGACCATCGTGTCGTAGCCCTGGGGCAGCTTGCCGATGAACTCGTCGGCGCCGGCCCACTTTGCGATCGTCATGACCTGCTCCCGCGGCATCGCCGGATTGGCCAAAGCGATGTTCTCGTGGATGGTGCGGTTGAAAAGCAGATTCTCCTGGAGAACAACGCCGATATGGCTCCGCAGCCAGCTCGGGTCGGCGTGGGACAAATCGGCGTCATCCAGCAGAACCTGCCCCTCTTCGGGAACATAGAACCGTTGAACCAGCTTTGTCAGGGTCGACTTTCCGGATCCCGAGGCGCCGACAATGCCAACCACTGTGCCGGGAGTGATGCCGAACGAAACCTGCTTGAGCACGAGCGGTCCGTTGGGACTGTAGCGAAAGGAAACGTTGCGAAACTCGATCTTTCCTCGCGGCGGCGGAAGCTGCGCGCGCGTCGCAGGCGTCGGCTCGACCGGCGAATTCAAGATATCCCCAAGGCGCTCCACCGAGACCTGCACCTGCTGGAAATCCTGCCAGAGCTGCGACAGGCGCAAGATCGGCTGCGCGACCTGGCCGGCGATCATGTTGAAGGCGACAAGTTCGCCGACCGACAACTCGCCGTCGATCACGGCCTTTGCGCCGAACAAGAGAAGAGCGGCGCTGGAAACCTTGCTGACATATTGGATCGCGTTCTGCCCCTTGGACCCCAGCATGGCGGTCTTGAAAGCCGACCGCACGTAGGCCGCCAGCTTTTCCTCCCATTGCTTGGCCGCGATCGGCTCGACCGCAGCCGCCTTGATCGTCTGCATGCCGACGATGGCCTCGACAAGGAACTGCTGGCTTTCTGCGCCGCGGTTGAATTTTTCGTTCAGCCGCTCCCGCAACAAAGGCCGCGCCACGCCCGCGATGATCAGGTAGAAGGGGATGGTCGCCAAAACAATGAGCGTCAGCTTCCAGGAGTAGGCGAACAGCACGGCGATGAAGACAAAGGCGAAGAACAGGTCCAGCGCTGAGAACAAGGCTTGGCCGGTCAGAAAGGAGCGGATGGTTTCCAGCTCGCGCATGCGCGCCACAGTCTGCCCCGTGGGCCGCGTCTCGAAGTAGGAAACCGGCAATCGGGAAAGATGGCGGAACAGCCGCTGGCCGAGTTCTACGTCGATTCGGTTGGTGGTGTGGCACAGCGCATAGGAGCGAAGGTATTGCAGCGCCACGTCGAAAAGCCCCAGGATGACGAGGCCGGCGATCAGCACGAACAAAGTCGAGTAGGCGCGATGGGTCAGAACCTTGTCGACCACCACCTGGAAGAACAGAGGCGCAATCAGCGCGAAAATCTGCACGAACAGCGAGGCGATCATCACATGGGCGAGCGGCTTGCGGTAGCGCCACAGCGATGGGGCAAACCAGTGGAAGCCGAAGGTGCGGGGATCGTACCCTGCCCCCACGAAATGACGGCCGACGAGGATGAGCGACGGCTCGATCTGCTCGACGAGTTCCTCCAGCGGCAGCTCCCGAGAGCCGCGCGAGACCGGATCGACGATGCGGAAAAGCCCCGCTGGCGTTTTTCCAGCCAGAACACAGTAACCGCCGTCTCTTAGCCGCACGATCGAGGGAACCGGCGCCGTCGTCAGGCGGTCCTGCGACGGACTCTCGATGACCCGCGCCTTCAGGCCGATGAGCTTTGCGCATCTGATGATGTCATTATCGCCGGCGGCGCCCTTCAGCGCCAATTCCTTCGAGAGATGCCGCCAATCCGCAGCGATGCGGTAATAGCCGGCGATCCCGACGAGGCTCATCAGCCCGCTATCCGCTCCGTTTTCCGCGAGCGCAAGAGCCCCAGACTGCGGCGCGTCGGGCGCCGGGTCCGGCGATTCTCCAGAGCCGAAGCCGAGCTTCAGCAGATTGAGGAAGTTTTCCTTGAAGTTTCCGCGACGCAATTTGCCAGCAATGAATTGGGCGTGGCGAGTAAACAGGGTTTGCGAGTCCCAAACAACACGCTTAAGCATCTTTGCTACCGAAATCCTTACATGGTTTACGATGCGATTACTCTACAAAGTGAACAAAACGAACGAATGTGGGCAGGAGGCCGCCTCGAGGGCGGCCTCCAACTCTTAGTAGAGAGCTACTTCTTACCGACAACAGTTGTGCCAGCAGAGATGGCGCTGCTATTGTAGATCGCCGAAGCATGACCCAACGCGTCGACCGCCTCCACATGGAAGTAGGCGCCGCTGGCTGCGCTGACATCTGTCGAGATAGCCTCGTTGAGCCATGTGCTGGCGCCGATCGATACGCCGGTTATTGTGCTCGTTCCGGAGGTCGGGACGGAGCTGTCTTTCGCGTTCTGGTCGATCCAGTACGTGAGATTGATCGACGGGGCGTTCGTAATGGGCTGGCCGTTCACCAGGTCGCCCACAACAAAGCTGAACGTCGCCTGACCGTTCGTTCCAAGGGTCTCCTTGGGCGTGCTGAGATCGGGGGCGCCGCGCGTATCGATCAGATCGGTGGCGCTCGGCGAAGTCGTCGTAGACTTGTTCCCAACATTGTCGGTAGCCACGGCGTACATGACGTTCGTGCCTTCCGAGAGCCCGCCAGCCGTGAACACCCAGTTGCCGTTGCTCAGCTCCGCTGCGCCTGCATCAAGGGTCTTGCCGTTGACGACATCGTACATCTCCACCGACTTCACGCCCGAGCCGGCGCCGTCGCTGACGCTCACGGTGAACGTATCCGACTTGACGTTGGTCCAGGCGCCCGTCGCCGTCTGGTTGACGGCGCTGACGATCGGCGCCGTGGCGTCGACAGCGTCGGTGATGGGAGCCGACAGCGAAGACGTATTGCCCGCGCTGTCCGTCGCCACCGCGGTGAAGGTGTGTACGCCGTCCGCAAGGCCGGTCGCCGTATACATCCAGCTTCCGTTGCTCAGCGTCGCTGCGCCAAGAGCGGCCTTGCCGTCGTAGATCTCCACCGCAGTCACCGTGTTGGGGTCGGTGACAGTCACGCTGAGCGTGTTGGACGTGGACTGGTTCCAGGCGCTCGATCCGGTTTCACCGAAACCGGTGATGACTGGGCCGGTCTGGTTGACCAAATCGATGGCGGTCGGCGAGGACGCCAGCGTGGACGTATTGCCAGCGTTGTCGGTCGCAACGGCGGCGAAGGTGTGCGAACCGCCCACAAGGCCGGTCGCGGTGTACGTCCAGGCGCCATTGCCGTACGTCCCGGCGCCCAGATCTTTCGTACCGTCGTAGATCTCCACCGACTTCACGCCGGACGTGGCGTCGCTGGCCGTCACCGTGAGCGCATCCGACAGGGATGTGGTCCCAGCGCTTGATCCCGACTGCGTGATGCCGCTGACGGACGGCCCAGCGCTATCGACCTGGTCGACGGCGGTTGATGTCGACAACGCGGACGTGTTGCCTCCCGAATCCGTCGCCACGGCGGCGAAGGTATGTGCGCCGTCAGCAAGGCCGGTCGCCGTGTACGTCCAGCTGCCGTTGCTGAGCGTCGCGGCGCCGAGAGCTTTCGTGCCGTCGTAGACCTGCACCGACGCGACGCCTGGCCCGCCGACGTCAGTCGCGGTCACTGTGACCGTGTCCGACGTAGATGGCGTCCAGCTGCCCGAGGCCGACTGAGTGACGGCGCTGACAACCGGCACGACGGTCGAGACCTGATCGATGACGGCCGAAGATGTCGCCGTGTTGCCGGCGTTGTCTGTCGCCACGGCGGTGAAGGTGTGCGAGCCGTTTGCAAGGCCGGTCGCGGTGTAAACATAGGCGCCGTTGCTCAGCGTCGCAGCGCCGAGAGCGGTCGTCCCGTCGTAGATCTGCACCGACTTCACGCCCGAGCCGCTGGTCCCGTCCCCAACCGTCACGGTGATCGTGTCCGTAGTAGATGTGGTCACGCTGCCCGAGGCCGATTGAGTGATGGCGGTGATGGCCGGCGGGGTCAGATCGACGTTGGCCACGACGCGCGGTGAAGAAGATGTCACCGTGGACGTATTGCCCGCGTTATCCGTCGCCGTGGCGGTGAGGGTGTGCGCACCCGCGGTGAGACCCGCCTCGACAAACGTGAAGTTGCCGGACTTATTGACCGCTGTTGAGCCGATCCAAGTACCATTGTCGTAAACGCTCACGCTCGCCACGCCCGAGCCGGCGTCTGTCGCCGTCCCTGTGATGGTTTCGCTCGTTGCGTTGGTCCAGCCCGAAGGCGCCCCCGTGAGAGCGCTGACAATCGGCGCCGTGGTGTCGATTGCATCGACGAGGGTCTGCGCGCTGGTGTTGCCCAAGCTGTCGGTCGCAGTTGCGACGAACGTATGCACGCCGTCCGCGAGACCGGTCGCTGTATACGTATAGGGTCCCGATCCCGTCAGCGTCACAGAAGCGCCGTCCTGTGTCAGGCTCAACGAACTTAACGTCACGCCGCTGAACGCCTCGGTGACACCCAACGTTATTGTGTCGGACGTCCCCTTGTTCCAGGTGCTGGGGCCAGTCTGAACCATCGTCAGGGTCTGACCGTTCGCATCGACCTTATCGACGACGTCTGCCCCGCCGTAAGCGGCGCTGTTGCCGGCGTTATCGGTCACTATCGCCGTGAATGTGTGCGCGCCATCGGCAATCCCGGTAGCTGTGTACTTCCAGGTGGTGCTGGTTCCGACCTGGGTCGCAGCGCCTAGATCCTTCGCGCCGTCGTAAACCTCTACTGATTTCACGCCGGAGGTGGCGTCGGTGGCGGTAAGGGTGAGCGTGTCCGACGTTGTCTTCGTCCAGCTGCCCGAGGCCGTTTGAGTAATGTCGCCACTGAAGGCCGGAGGGGTAGCGTCATACCGATCGATGACATTTAGCGAAGACGTGGAAGTGTTCCCCGCAATGTCTGTCGCCACGGCGGTGAATGTGTTCGCGCCCGCAGACAAGCTGCTGGTTACGTCGAGGATATAGTTGCCGTTGGCGTCTGGGGACGACACGCTTCCGATACTTGAACCGTTGTCGTAGAACTCCACTTTTTGCAGCCCCGACCCATTGCCGTCGGTGGCGGCCACGGTGACCGTGTTTGTCGTACCCTGATTCCAGGCCCCCGTTACCGTTTGAGTAACGGCGCTGATGACCGGGGAGGTGTGGTCGACAAAGTCGAGCTGGGTTGGCGAGGATGCCAACGACGACGAGTTGCCTGAGCCATCGGTGGCCACCGCGGCGAAGGTGTGGGCGCCGTCAGTAAGGCCAGTCGCCGTGTACGTCCACCGGCTGTGGAGGCTGTCCAGCGTCGCGTGGCCCAGATCTTTCGTGCCGTCATAAACATCCAGAGATGTGGCGACGCCGCTAGCGGTCACGGTAATTGTATCCGACGTAACATTGGTCGGCGCGGCCTGACTGCTCGATGCCGATTGAGTGACGCCGGTGATGCCGACTGACTGGACGTAGTCGATGGCGGGCATAGAGGTCGCCACGCTATTCGTGTTGCCAGCGCTGTCAGTCACCACGGCGGTGAAAGTGTGGGCGCCGGCGGCAAGGCTGGTTGCCGAGTATGTCCAGGCGCTGCCGTACGTCGCACTGCCTAGATCCTTCGTCCCGTCGTAGATCTCCACCTTTGACACGCCGGTCGCTCCGCTGCCGTAGAAGGGCGTCACGGTGATCGTGTCTGACGTCGACGAAGTCGAGATAACCCTGCCTGCAGTGGAATCGCCAGCCGTCTGGGTGATGGTGGTGACGCCGGCTGCCTGGACTACGTCGATAACGCTTGGGGAAGACGAAGACGTATTGCCTGCGTTGTCAGTCGCAACCGCCGTGAAGGTGTGCACGCCGATGGGAAGAGCGCTCGCGGTGTACACGTAGGCGCCGCCGCTCGCTGCCGCGGCCGCGGATTCTTTCACGCCGTTGTCGTAGATGTACACCGACGCCACGCCCGAGCCGGTGTCGCTGGCTGTTACGGTGAACGTATCCGTCGCCGTATTGGTGCCGTAGCCTGTCGCCGTTTGAGTGACGGCGCTGACAACCGGCGCGGTTTGGTCGACCTTGTCGGTGGCGCTCAGCGAAGCCGTATTGCCTGCGTTGTCGGTCGCCACAGCGTTGAAAGTGTGCACCCCGTCAGCAAGGCTGGTCGCAGTATACGTCCAGTTGCTGCCGGTGCCGACCTGCGTCGCGGTGCCCAGATCAGTCGAGCCATCGTAGATCTCCACCGACTTCACCGTGCTGTTGGTGCTGGTGGCTGACACGGTAAGAGCGTCCGACGTAGAGCTGGTCCAGCTGCCTGAGACCGATTGTGAGATTCCGCTGATGACGGTTGGCTGGACGACGTCGACTGCGGTTGGCGAAGACGCCAACGCCGTCGCATTGCCTGCGTTGTCCGTCAGCACGGCGGCGAAGGTATGCGCGCCGTTGGCAAGGCCGGTCGCGGTGTACTTCCAGGTGTTTGTGCCCACCGACGTGGCGGCGCCAAAATCCGTCGTGCCGTCGTAAATCTCCACCGACTTCACGCCCGAGCCACTGGTGTTGTCGGCGGCGGTCACAGTGATCGTGTCCGTGGTGGACTGGGTCGAGGCGGCTGCTACCGATTGGGTCACGCCCGAGCTGGTGAAGTGCGGCGCAATCTGGTCGACCCAGTCGGTGACGGTGGCGGTAGTCGTATTGCCTGCGTTGTCATAAGCCACAGCGGAGAAGGTATGCGCGCCGTTGGCAAGGCCGGTCGCGGTGTACGTCCAGCTGCCATCCGGCTGCGCCGACGTCACGGTGACCGTAGTGCTTGTCACGCTGTCCAGGAACGTTACCTTCGCAATGCCCGCGCCAACCTCGCTGGCGGTCACGGTAAGTACGTCGGTCGTGGACTGGCTCCCAGTGCTCGATCCCGATTGAATATAGGTGTTGATGGTCGGCGCGCCGAATATGCTAGCGTTGACCTGAACCGCTGTGCCCCAGGTGATTGAGGGACTGGTTTTGAATGGGTTCCCCCCCTCCGGAATAACCCAAAGATTGCCGAGATATGTCTGAAGATTGCTTGAGCTTAGGTTCTCAACTGTCAGAGTAACGGTGGGTGTGTAGGTAGAGGTGGCGGCGTCTATAGTCGCCCCCGCCAATACAGTGGCGGAGCTACTTGTGATAGCAGTAGCGCCTGTATACAAGAGTATCTGCGACGCGTCCGCACCGGTGTTGGAGACCGTGACTTGCAGCGTTTTGTTAGAGGGATTGTATGAAGCAGAAGTTATATTTAGGGTGGTTGCCATGTTTGCCTCATGAAGCAAAATCGCGCAGCGAGATACGCGCCTGCCGAATTGGTTCGGATAAAACGCACGACTGCAAATCGATTGTGGGCTAGACGGCGGAGCTTGAGCCAACCTGTCCAAGATCGGCGCGCGTGTATTTACCGTGTGAAAACAGTACTCGGCGATGTATTCGTCCTGTGGATCGCGCGCTCATCGAATGGGCTGTTCAGATGATGATTCGCTTCATCTGCTCCGCGAAACGCCGCCGGCCCGGCGCGGAAGCTGGGCTCGACCGCCTCCGCCGCCGCCAAAACCGATCGTCACAAGGCATGACGTTCTCGCCGATGGCGGTTCGCGTCACAAAAAAATGAATATATAGATACTTAGGGCTGTTTTACCAAACAAAACCAATCGTAACCGGTTGTAAACCCTCACCGACACGGGATGACGCCACGGCAAGCGTTGGCGAACCAGGCAAATCCGCTACGTCGCCCTGCCCTGCCCCGCGTCGCATGCGAACCATTCGTTCAGAAGCGCTGTTTCGCGCGACGCGATAGCGCCAAGGAATTCGTCGGCGCCTTTCATGGCGCGAAAGGCCGAATAGCCCCTTTCGAGGAAGGCCTGCAAATCGCCAAGCCCGGCGAGGACGGCGGGCTTTCGCATCATCGAGAGCGCAGCGCCGATCAGAGGCTTTCGGGTGAGCCTGTCGAGGGACTTGCCAAGATGGGCGATGAGCGCGATCTGCCGCTCGCGGTCCGGGCGGCGTCCGACGGCCCTGTAGGCCTTCACATAGTCGGTCTCAGTCAGGGCGAAGACCGTCTTGCCCAGCGCGGCGACCATATCGGCGTCGAGCGACTCGGAAAGCGCGTTCAGTTCGATGGCGTCGGCCACGGTTTCGAGGCCTGGGACCGGAAGCGCCCTAGCCATGAGAGGCAGGATGCGTCGGACCTCGTCCTCGTGGCGGCTCAGATCCTTGGGGCCGTAAATGTCGCTCAGGAAAAACTGCGCCGTGCCGGCGTAGCGAGGGTTCTGAAGCAGGTCGGCATGGGTGCGCGCAAGTCGGTCGGCCTGCCAGACGCGCAAGGCTTCGCGCGCCGCCTGGCCCTTCGGATCGGCGGCAAGCCTCGCCCTCACCTGAGCCGCGATGCCGAGCTGAGTTCTCAATCCGCGCAACGACCTCGTTCTTGGTAGTCAAGCGTTTCCCTTTGTGATGTATTTACGGAAGACTATCTGGTCGGCGCAGCTCAAGACGTGTAGCGCCAGCGACGCCAAGCCGCGATTTCCAGCGCCGAAAAGGTGGACGGCAATGCCGAAAGCGGAGCGCATGTCATCGGTGGACACGACGTGGCTGCGCATGGACCGCCCGGGAAATCCCATGGTGATCGTGGGGCTGTTCACGCTTGGCGGGCCTCTGGATCTCGATCAGCTTGAGGCTACCATCGCCGAGCGATTCCTTTCGGTCCCGCGGTTCAGGCAGCGCGTCGAAGCCCGCGCCGCCGACTATTGGTGGGCGGACGATCGCTTTTTCGACGAAGCGCGGCACATCAAGCGCGTCCGCCTGCCCGGCAAGGCGGATAAGAGCGAGCTTCAGCGCTATGTGGCGGCGCTCGCCTCTGAGCATCTGGACAAAGCGCGGCCGCTCTGGCAGCTGCACATCGTCGAGGATTACCAGGGCGGCGCGGCGGTCATCTTCCGGATCCATCATGCCGTCGCCGATGGGGTGGCGCTTGTCGGCCTGATGCTTTCCCTCACCGATGGCGGCAGGGGCCACGCGGGCAGGCGCGACGACGCTGAGCCGCATCCCTGGTTGCCTTTGCCCGGCATCGAGACGCTCGCAAAGGGCGCCGGCGTCGCGGCCGGCCTCTGGAAGGAGGCAACCGCGCTTGCGGCCCATCCGGCGAAAACCGCGAAAATCGGCGCAGGCGTGGCCGGAGAACTCGCCTGGCTGCTTCTGATGCCGGAGGATAGCCGGACGCGATTTAAAGGCAACCCCTCGGGCAACAAGCGCGTGGCCTGGACCGACGCCATCCCGCTTCACGAGGTCAAGACCGTCAGCAAGGCGCTCGGCTGCACGATCAACGACGTGCTGCTCGCGTCCGTGGCGGGCGCGCTCTGCCAATATCTGAAAGACAAAGGCGACCGCGTCGAGGGCGTCGAAATTCGGGCGGTGGTTCCGGTCGATATGCGAAGGCGGCACGAAGCCGGCCAGCTTGGGAACAAGTTCGGGATCGTCGGCGTGGAGCTTCCCGTCGGCATCGAGAACCCCCTGATGCGGCTCTACGAAGTTCACCGCCGCATGAAGGCTCTCAAGCAATCGCTTGAGCCTCCGGTTACGCTTGGCATGTTCGCCGCACTCGGCTACGCGCCGCAAATGGTGCAGGATAGGCTTTTCAACATGCTCATCCGCCGCGCTACCGCGGTGATGACGAATGTGCCGGGGCCGCAGGCGCCGCTTTATTTCGGCGGCGCTAAGATCGAGCAGATGCTGTGCTGGGTACCCCAGTCCGGCGACATCGGGATGGGCGTTTCGATCCTGTCCTACAACGGCATGGTTCAGTTCGGGCTCGTCACCGACGCGCAGATGGTCCCCGATCCGGAAACCATCATCGGCCATTTCAGGCCGCAGTTCGAACAGCTTGTCTATCACGTGCTGATGTCACCCTGGGGCGAGGCCGACGCCAAAGCCGCCGAGCACGCGGCGCAACCTGCCGCGGCTCCGGCGCGCGGCGAGCCGCGCCCTGCCGCAAAGCGCGTCAGGGCCAAACAGAAGACGCAGGCTGCGCCGCTGCCAGAAGCCGAAGCGCCGCCGAAAGCGGAAAAGTCGCGTCCGAAGCCTCGAGCAAAAGCCGCCAAGGCAAAGCCGACGCAGCCTCCGCCCTCACCGGAAGCCGAAACGCCAGCGCCTCAAGCGTGCAAGCCGCGGGTCCCCTCGCAGCCGCGGACAAGGGGCTCCAAGCCAAAATCGGCGGCGCAGCCGCATACCGCGACCCGCACGAACAGCACCGCGCGACGCACATTGCCACGGAAATAGCGCGCCGCCTTCTGTTGGCGCCCGCAGCACATTAGGCGGGACTTCCCCGCCAGGGTAGTCCTTGCAAGCATCCGTGCATCCCTTGTCTCCGATTGCGAGCGCGCTACAAGTGAAGCGGCGACCTCTGAAATGGGACGCTTCAACTTTAGCCAAAGATGTTGAACTGACTGCGCCAAGCTCTGGTTCGATCTATGAACGACAATGCTGCTGTAGCGTTGCTGCGGAATGGAAGGCGGAGCTGTGCTTACTTACCTTGCCGGTAGTCACGAGAATAGCTTCGAATTTTTTCGACGAGGCGTGCTGGACAGAGAAGGGAATTGGCGGTTCCCATCCCGCGCTTGTTCTTGCTCGATTTTATTTGTGATTTTGACCAAATTAATAATATATTTGTCACCACATTCGCCGCTCGGCCGGGAGGTCATACGTAGCCAATATTCGCGCCATCGCAGCAAATGGTTGTGCTTCTTTTCGTCGCCAACTGAGTTAGGGTAGATTTTATGGTCCTGAAAGCGCAGCGAAACAAGGTGAGAGCCTTTGCTGACAGACTGTTGCTCAATGCAAATATTAGAAAGCTCTTACAACCCGGACTTCGTCAATGGCTGGGCGCGCACTACTGCAGCACGCACCCGATCGACGAGTTTTACAATATCGACACGAGCGGGTTTCATTCGGTAGGCACAATTCACCCCGATCCAAAGGTGCAGGCCGGCATCTGCTTCTACTATGGCGCTCAACCGAGTGTGATACGCGCCGCTCTGGCGTCCTTGCCTGCCACAGAGAGCCGCTCCCTTGTCGATCTGGGCTGCGGCAAGGGCCGTGTCGTCATCATAGGCTCCGAATTTCCCTTTGACGAAATTATAGGCGTCGAACTGTCTCCGGATCTGGCGAAGATCGCCCAGGCTAACGTCGATAAGGTCATGCAAACATTTCCCGGCCGGCCGCCCATGAAAATTGTCGAAGGCGATATGCTTACCTGTTTGCCGGTCGAGGGGAGAGCAGCGTTCTTTTTCTATCACTCGCTTGGTCGTGAATTAACCTCCCAACTCGTCGACAAAATCGAAAAGGCGTTAGCCGCCAATCTGGAGCATGCCTTTTTCATCTACTGTAATCCGGTCTGGGGGGAACTTCTTGATGCTTCGCCTGCATTGAGGCGTTGGTCTGCGGACGCAATTCTGCATGATCCGTCCGAAGCGAGTACGGAACTCGACAAACATGACAACATCGTGATCTGGCAAAGTGTGCGTAACGCCTATCCCGACGCCCGTCCGGGGGCGAACCGGGAAATTATTTTCGTCAACAATACGCGTGCAGAACTCGCTCCGCTCGCCGAGCCTCAATAACAAACTCACGTTTCTTGTCCACAAGCCTGCGCAAAACGCCAGCCGGGGAATGGCCAGAACCCAAGAGTTCTCGGCCATTCCTCGGCAAGCCAGTAAGGGTCAGGCGCAAACTTCTCTCGTTTCCGCAAGACACTTCTCAAAGGCGGCGAAGGTCGCCAGCGCCGACGATTTCGATCAGGCGCGCCGCGGCTGGCGCCTGGCCCGCCTCGTTCAAAGCCGCAACGAAGGCTTGCCACATTGCGCCCGTCTGCTTTCCGTAGCCGCTGAAAAAGTGGCCAGCCCAGTCGGGGCGGATGTCCAGGCGCTCAGCGAGTTTCGACAGCATGACCTGCCGGCCGAGGCTGGAGCCTTCCAGAACATAAAGGGCGCCCAGAGCCTCTACGGGCTCCATCAGCGCGGGGAGTTCGGAAAAACTGGACAGCGCCTCCATGCTTTCGCTCGTATGGCCGAGATCCTTCAGATTCCGCCTCGATCCAGCCGAGCTTCCGCCGTGTCGCGTAATCGATGCCGAAGGCGCTCAGGTCGAGCCCGGCAAGCACCGCCTCCACCGGCTTGATGAAGCGGTAGAAACCCTCCAGGAAAGCACGGTAGACGGCAAGCGATGTGAGACGACCGTCGAAGTCCACCTCGGCTTCAAGCCGCAAATGCGCGTCGCGCGTCGCTAGCCGAAGATGTTCTCGCAAGTTTGCCGGCGGCCGTGTCGCCATGAAATACCTCCCGAAAGGTCATGCAACTTCGACGCGACGATAAGCCGATTTTTTCCCAATGGCAAAAAGACATCGCGCCTCTCCCCCCGACACTCAAGCGCAGAGGCCGAGCGCGCTCCTGTCGCCGTGGCTTTGCGCATCGCCGTGGGCGTCATCCTGAGTTCGCGGGGCGCGCCGCGCCAACGGTCCCGGCTCGCGCTTTGCTTGGCCGGGTGACGACGCGCGGAAGGGAGCCGTCCGCCCGTCGATCAGGCCGCGATCTCCGACTTCGCAAGCTCCACGTCGAGCCATTCCATGGCGTCGGCGGGCTCGCATTTCGCGGCCTCCTTGTAAAGATCCGTGGCATCGGCAAGTTTGCTTTTGCCGAACATCATGGCGAGCCCGTTCGCGTATTCGATGCGGGCGACGGCGGAGCCTGGATTGAGCTTCATCGCCGCCTGGAAATGCTCGACCGCGGCCTCCTTGCTGGCGCCATAAGTGAGCCGCCCGACCATGCCGCCCATCTTGTTGACGACCGCCGCGTGATAAGCGCCGAGCGCGATATTGGCGTCTGCGTGCTTCGGCTCCAGTTCGAGCGCGCGCTCCAGGGCGTACTTCACTTTGCCGCCGAGCCCTTCGGCCAGCGCCTTGGCGACGGAAATACCCTGCCCGTAGCGGCCAAGCGCCTGCGCATAGAGATACCAGCCATTTACAAGATCGAGCGCAGCCTTTTGCAGTTCCTCGCCGCGATGAACCACATCGAGAAACAACGCGAGCTTTGTTTCCTTGTCGTGTTCGAGATAGGTGGCCTGGATATTCTCCGCCTTGTTGGCGACCGTCGCGCCAAGAAGGCCCAGCGACTTGCCGAGCGCGAAGGCTTCGAGAAAGTCGCCGCGGTGATAGGCGCGCCATGCATCCTGAAGCGCGGACACCGCCTCGGCCATGGGCATTTTCGGCTTGAGGCCCGGATGCTTTTCGACAAGCTTCTTCAGATAGGCCCCGTCGGGGAACGGCTCGCAGTCGCCCCGATGCAGGCGCGCCCAGTTTTTCTTGAGAGCAGGGCCTTGATAATCAAAGCCCTCCACGCGCCCTGTGTATGCGTTCCATTTCGCGTGCTTCGCCGCCATGTCCTTATCCTCCTTCCAGATAGCTTTGTGAAAGGCGCTGCAAAAGCTGCCGCTGCTCCGGCTCCAGATAGGGGCTCGCCAGCGCCAGGATATGGGCGACGCCGCGCGTCAGCGTCTCGCCGTCCTGCTCGCCTCGCGGATTGCGCACGAAGGCGTAGGACAGCCAATAGGTGGCGATAATCGTCATATTCTCGGCGAGCGTCTCGATCTCGGCCGGCGTCGCCTGCATGGCCCCGGCCTCGACGAGCCGTCGCATGATCGTCCGCGCCGTTGCGATCTTATGGTCGAGGATGTCCTGGAAAGCGGTCTCGATGGAGCGATGCCGCGAAAGAAGCTCGTTCAGATCGCGATAAAGAAAGCGATATTTGAAGATCGTCTCAAACATCAGGTGCAGGAAAAGCCAGACATCCTCGGCGTGCGGCGGATGACCATTCGGCGCCACGAGCGTTCGCACGATGTCGCGACGGAAGTCGCGGAACAGGTCCTCGACGATCATCTCCTTGGAAGCGTAGTGGTAATGGAGATTGCCGTGGCTAATGCCGATGTCGGCGGCGATGGCGGAGAGCGTGACGCCCGGCTCGCCGAAACGGTTAAAGAGCATGAGCGCGGCCTCAAGGATCCGTTCGCGGGTCTTCCTCTTCGGTTTGTGCTCCATCACCTGGCCCACTCTCGCACGCCCCGCGGGGGGCGTAACCACCCGGGGGACCGCACTAGACCCGATTCCCGCCATCGCGCTCAATATTAGCTGCCTTTTACTATAGCTTGTTGGTAAAAGCGCGGTTGAAGCGTAACTGTGGCGCGCCCGCACTTGTGTGACCCGTCATCTTTCTCGCTACCTAAAGAGAAACATCTTAAGGCTGAGCCGTCGGATTGGCGGCGCTGAGTGCATGGGGGATGGATGACCTTAGGACCGCAGCGTGAATTTCACCTCGTGCTTATCAAGCCCGCTCACTATGATGATGACGGCTATCCCATCCAATGGTTTCGATCGGCCGTTCCCTCCAACACGCTTGCTTGCCTGAACGGACTGGCGCTCGATGCGCAGCGCCGCAGCATCCTTGGTCCGGACGTCGCAATTCGTATCCACACCTATGATGAAACAAACCAGCGCGTGCGGCCTGACAAGATTATCCGGATGATCTGGGAGCGCGGCGGCAAAGCCCTCATCGGCCTCGTCGGCGTGCAATCCAATCAGTTCCCGCGAGCGGTCGACATCGCCCGCCCATTCCTCAAGGCCGGCCTTCCCGTTTGCATCGGCGGTTTTCATGTTTCCGGCTGTATCGCCATGCTGCCCGAATGGCCCAGGGACATGCGCGATGCGCAGGCGCTCGGACTCTCGTTCTTTGCGGGAGAGGCCGAAGATGGCCGGTTGGATCAGGTTATTCGCGACGCGTGGGAGGGCAAGCTCGCTCTCCTTTATAACTATATGAATGAGCTTCCGGCGCTGCAGGGCCAGCCTGTCCCGATCCTTCCGCAACAGCATCTTCGCCGAACCTCGGGAGCGCTCTCCAGCATGGATTTGGGACGCGGCTGCCCCTATCAATGCTCATTCTGCACCATTATCAATGTGCAAGGGCGTAAGAGTCGCTTCCGCACCCCAGACGACCTTGAGAAGATCATCCGCGAAAACTACGCGCAGAAAATCTATCGCTTTTTCATCACGGACGACAATTTCGCTCGCAATCGCGACTGGGAAATGCTCTTCGACCGCATGATCGAGCTGCGCTCAAACGGATTTCCGAAGGTCGGCTTCACGATTCAGGTCGACACGCAATGTCACAGGATCCCGAACTTCATCGAAAAGGCCTCGCAAGCCGGCGTCCGCCGCGTTTTTATCGGGCTGGAGAACATCAATCCTGACAACTTGCTCGCCGCCAACAAGCGTCAGAACAAGATTACCGACTACCGGGAGATGCTGCAGAAATGGCGCGCCCACGGCGCGATCACATGCGCCGGCTACATTATCGGTTTTCCAGGAGACACGAAGGAGTCGATCCTTCGGGATATCGAAATTATCAAAAAGGAATTGCCGCTGGATGTCCTGGAACTGTTTGTGCTGACCCCTCTGCCCGGATCGGAGGACCATAAGCTCCTCTTAGAAAAAGGGGTCTGGCTAGACCCTGACATGAATAAATACGATCTGAATCATTGCGTCACTCATCATTCGAGAATGAGCGACGCTGAATGGGAAGATGCGCGCCGCGCCGCCTGGGCCAGCTTTTACAGTTTAGACCACATACGCACGATTCTTCGGCGCGTTGCAGCCAATCCGAAAGGCCGGGTGGGGACGACTCTATCGACGCTTCTTTGGTTTAAGCTCGTGCATACTTACGAAGGCGTCCATCCCCTGGAAGGGGGCGCATTGCGCCTGAAGTTCCGATGTGATCGCAGAAGCGGCCTCCCGATCGAAAGCCCACTCGTCTTTTATCCGCGCTATTTCGCCGAAACCGCCCTCAAGGCTTGGCGCTATTTATCGATCTACAGGCGATGCAAAGTCATCCGAACAGAGGTGCTGGCGGCGCCGGATCGGTTGACTTACACCGACATCGCAATCGCGCCATCAAAAGCGGGAGAATTCGAGGCTCTCGATCTTTACCAGGCAACATCCGGCGGCGAGGCTGCGGTCGCAAACAAGCAGCTTCACGATGCCATTCGATTGAGAACGAGGGCAGCCGCCGCAGGGTAACCGACTATCGGGGGGGCGGACGCCGCGAGATCGGCGAAACGCTCGCCAAGAGATGTTTGCTTTTGGCCGCCGCAAGGTCCTAAGCCGGTTCATTCGTCCCATGCAGCATGGGCTCAAGTCGCTCCAGAGTCTTGGAGAGATTTTGCAGGATGGTTTGCAGGCGCTGCGCCTCTTCGGTCTTTTGCATGAGCGTCCGGCTTTTGTCCCTCAACACGGCTTCGTTGAGAGAGACGCCGTGCCGCGCAAGAACGGGCTTCAACGTCGGGGCGCGCTGCAACAAATCCTCCCGCGTCTGCTGGTAGGCGTGCTCGCAAAGCCGGCGTCTGTCGGCGTAGCTGAACACGTTGGTGAAAAACATCTCGCGGTCATCGCGGCGCGGCTCGAACAGCACGATGTCGGCGTCGGGATATTCATGCCGGTAGCGTTCCATTCCGACCTTCATGCGCGAATAAATGAGCGAGCGGAACGTCTGCGACAGCACCGTGACAAGGCCATCTTCGGCAAGGCTTTTGGCCTCTGCCTCGGGGAGTTGCCGTTCCGCCTTATAGGGAACCAGCGGGTTGATGGCGAAGAGCAGCTTCACGCCTTCCTTCAGCGCCGCAGAGGCGTGGAGCGTCTTCAGCAGCGCGCCATCCACATAGTGGCGGCCTTCGATCTTGACGGGTGGAAAGTAGCCAGGCAGCGCGGCGCTGGCCTCCACCGCCTTCGAGATGGGCACGTGATCAAAGCCTGGCGCGCCAAACGTGACAAGGTCCGTTGTGTCGAGATCGGCCGCGATGATGAAGAGCTTGCGCTTCAGTTCGCGGAAATCGTCGGTCAAGCCGGGCGTCGCCGCAAGCCGCTGAAGATAGCGGCGGACGGGCGCGCTGTCGAAGACGCCGTTCGGCAGCGCCTTCGAAAGCAGCTGAAAGGACTCGATGGGGCGTCGCTTCGAGTCGCCCCGGAGGTAATCGGAGAGCGCAGACGCGAACAGGCGCGGCAGCATGGCGATCCGCTGTCCATATTCGCGAAGCGCCAGTTTCACGAGGACCTCGGGCTCGAAAGGATCGTCGTGGGCCGTCGTCTCGATGAAGCGCGCATGCATCTCGCGCGGAGAAAGCCCGTTGGCGAGACCTGCGGCGAAAAAGGCCCCCGAACTGACGCCGACGAAGACGTCGCAGTCGTTGAGGCGAAGCCCGCACAAGGCTTCGTCGAGCGCGACGAGCGCGCCGACTTCATAAATGCTGCCGAGCGGGCCGCCCCCCGCAAGGGCGAGGCCCGATGGGGCGCGTCTGGCCGGTTCATCCTCTTTCATGGGCGTCGCCCGCATTTCTAGCACCGCGAGATGTCATTCCCCCTTGTAACCCCAGCCCTCTCCCGCAAGGGGAGAGGGAGCCGGCTGCGCCCGCTGCAACGGCGTTCCTTCTCCCCTTGCGGGAGAAGGACAGGATGAGGGGGAAAACGCGCCGGGCGGCTGCGAGTTATCCTTCAGCATCAGCGGATGCTAGCTGTGCGGGCGCGGCGGCGTTTTCTTCGCCGCCGGCTTGGCGGCGGGCGCCTCTTCGAGATGGGCCGAAAGCTTGTCCGCGACCTCAGTCAGTTCCTGCACCCGCTTCGACAGCGCCTCGATGTCGTGTTTCGTCGGGACATCGAGGCTGTGCAAGGCGCGCTGCACGCGCTCCACAAACACGTTCTCGAGCTTGTCCCAGGCCCCCGTCGCTTTCGTCCTTGCCTCCGACATCGCGTCTTGCGCCGACTTCGAAGCGCGGTTCTGGACCGCCTCGCCTTCTTTCACGAGCGCCTCGAAAAGCTTGCCGCCTTCTTCCTGCCCTTTCGAAAAAGCGCCAAGGCCCGCAAGCCAGATTTTCCCAGCCGATTCCCGGATGGTGGAGACAAGACCGCTCTCGCCGCCTTCTCCCGCTAGTTCATTGAGCTTCTTGATCATGACTGAACTCCAATTCCCTTCGCCGAGCGAGTTATTTCCTGATCAACATATTTATATTGCTGCGGGTTCGCGCTCTGGTTGACATTAGTCAAACCATTTTAGGCAGCCGCTCCTAAATTTCCGCGTGGCGCAAGAGGCGGCGGACCCGCCCGCCAGGGAGAGTCAGCATGATTTACTTCGTCACGGGCGCCAGCGGCTTCATCGGCAAGCGGCTGGCCCAGAGGCTTCTGGCCCGCGATGGGGCGAGCGTCTATTTCCTCATGCGTAATCCAACGCCGGAGCGGCTGGAGAGGTTGCGCAATTTCTGGGCCGCGGACGCCGGACGCGCGATCCCGATCGAAGGCGATATTCTCAAACCGGGCTTCGGCGTCTCCGACAAGGATATGGGCGCCCTCAAGGGCAAGGTAGACCACGTCTTTCATCTCGCGGCGGTTTACAATCTGGCCGCCGATCCCATGATCGAAATGGAGACCAATATCGCGGGCACGCGAAACGCGGTGGCTTTCGCCAAAGAGATCGGCGCGCGGTGCTTCCATCACATGAGTTCGATCGCCGCTGCGGGGCTGTATGAGGGCACATTCCGCGAGGACATGTTCGAGGAGGCGCGCGGGCTCGATCACCCCTATTTCAAGAGCAAGCACGAGTCGGAAAAGGTCGTCCGCCGCGAGTGCGCCATTCCGTGGCGCATTTACCGGCCGGGCATCGTCGTCGGCGACTCGAGCACCGGCGAGATGGATAAGATCGACGGGCCTTATTATTTCTTCAGCGTCATCAAGAAGATCAGGGAGTTGCTTCCCCCCTGGATGCCTATGGTCGGCATCGAGGGAGGCAGGATCAACCTGGTTCCGGTCGACTTCGTCGCCGCGGGCCTGGACCATATCGCCCATGTAGACGGTCTCGACGGCCGGGCCTTCCACCTCACCGACCCGCATCCGCACCGGGTCGGCGAGGTTATGAACATTTTCGCTAAGGCCGGGCACGCGCCAGACATAAGCATGCGCGTCAATATCAGCCTTCTGCGCCATCTGCCGATGCCGTTGTTGAGCGGGATCGCTCAGTTACCGGCCATGCGCCGCCTGCAGCGCGCCATCATGAAAGACTGGTCGCTCCCTGACGATGTCTTCACCTATTTCAGCTACCCTACCCGGTTCGATAGCACGGAGACGCAACGCATCCTGGAGCCCGCGGGGCTTGAGGTTCCCCGCCTCGAAACCTATGCGGGCGCCTTGTGGGATTATTGGGAGCGCCATCTCGATCCCGACATCGTCAACGGCGGCACGCTCAAGAAGCACGTCGAGGGCAAGGTCGTCCTGATCACGGGCGGGTCTTCGGGGGTCGGCAAGGCGGCGGCGTTCAGGCTCACCGAGGCAGGCGCGGTCACCATCATTCTGGCCCGCAATCCGCAAAAGCTGGAGGCCGCCAAACAGGAGGCCGCCGCGCGCGGGCTCACGCTCGTCACCTTTGCCGCAGACATCACGCACCCCGATCAATGCGCCGCAGTCGTGCAGACGATTCTCAAGAACCACGGGACGGTCGATATTCTCATCAACAATGCGGGCCGCTCTATCCGCCGCAGCATTTCGGAATCCTACGAGCGCATGCACGATTTCGAGCGCACCATGCAGGTGAACTATTTCGGCGCGGTGCGCCTCACGATGGCGCTTTTGCCGGAAATGTGCCGCAAGGGCGACGGTCATGTCATTGCGATCTCGTCGATTGGCGCGCAGGCAAACCTGCCGCGCTTCTCGGCTTACGTCGCCTCCAAGTCGGCGCTCGAAGCCTGGATGCGCAGCGCCGCGGCGGAGTATTTCGAGCGCGGCCTCCGCTTCACCATCGTGAACCTGCCGCTTGTGCAAACGCCCATGATCGCGCCCACGAAGATCTATGAGCATGCCTCGGTGCTGACCCCCGAGCAGGCCGCCGGCATGATCGCAGAGGCCATCATCAATCGCACGGCGCGTCAGGCGACCGGGCTTGGCGTGTTCGGCAATCTGGTGCAGACCATCTCGCCGAGGCTTCTGCTTCTGATCATGAATGTGCTGTATCAGGTCTTCCCCGAGTCGGCGCCGAAGAAAGAAGGCGAGCCGGAGCAGCAGCTTACGCCGGACCAGATCGCGTTCTCGCATCTGTTCCCGGGCATCCATGTGTGACCTGAAAAGCGGCCCGTGCGCCGCAATGGAAACTGGCCGCAAGCGATGCCCACAACCCCTCGCAGGCGCTGGAGCCGCTTCGGTTGCGTCTCCGCGCGTTTCAGGCGCGTCATCCTCGTGGTTAAATAAGGGGTGAAATTGGCTTCGTTTTGCAAAAAGGGGCGCCTCAGCGATGACTCGATAAGCCTTTGAATAAAATGGTTTTAATACGTCTCATGGCGATTTGCGGGTGCCGGCCTGCGCAGTCGCATGCTTGGCCCAGAGCTTCGAAAACCGCCCCATCCACAGGCTTTCTTCGATAAGACATTGAAATAACAAAGGAAAAATATAGAAAACGCAGACGCCATCTTGCTTAATGGGGCCTGGCCGCCCAGAGTTAATAAAGCCCTTCAAGATTAATGAGATCTTCCAAAGGCTTAAACCAGCCGCCGCCTTAATATAGCCGCCCGCGACCCAGCGGCCGCCAACAGTGACGCCGCATGCTTTGGTTTGTTTCGACCTTGGATCTCGAAATAAAGGTTCACCGGCTTCTCATGCGGCAATTGGGATCAGCCCATTGACACATTATTTTTATCCAGAAGTCAGGCGCCTGCGAAGCCTGCTCGCAGTCCTGCAGTACGAACTGTGTCGAATGGTCAACCGGAAGGGGGACAAGATCATGCGCGCCTCTTTATTGCGGTGTTTTGGGATCGGGCTGATTGTTTTGTTGGGGTCGGGACAAATTCTGGCGGGGCCTAAGCGGGTCATCATTTTGCGGCATGGCGAGAAACTTAATCGTCATGAGCTCTGCGAGCTTGGGCTACAGCGGGCGCAAGCTCTCGCCAATCAGTTTCTCGGCAAAGGCGCCGCACAATCGCTGTTCCCAGACGAAGAGAAGCCCGAGGCTTTCCTGGCCATCACGCCACATACGGTTGAGACAAATACGCCAGCGGCGCAGAGCTGGAATGTGCCTGTGGCCATCTACAAGGTCGATGGCAAACACGAAGATGACGATGCAAAAGAGGCTGAACTCATCCGCCGCACCCAGGAGGCAGCCCACGACGTCCTCAATGATCCTCGCTACGCAGACAAAACCGTCGTTATGACCTGGGAACACAACCATATCGCCAAATCAAAGCTCGAAGAGCAAAATCCAGGAGAACAGACGACACTCCGCCAATTGTTACACCTCGACCAGATACAAGGCGTGCCGAAGACTTGGCCCGACTCCAATTATGATTTCTTTTGGATCGTCGATTACGCGCCCGGCAATCCCGTTCCGATCGGGTTTCGCATGGTTCGGCAGACCTTCACCGCCCCCTTCGACAAATTGCCGGCCAATGATTGGGACGAGCCGGAGCCTGAACATATCGAAGCAGGCTGCAAGAAGTGAAAGCGCACGGAACTTGTTGTCGACGTGAATGGCGGTTCATTCACCGATAGCGGGCGCGCTCCGAAAGTTGCCCGAGGCAGGAATTGGCCTCGGCGAGCGCCTTATCCACGGCAAGTCTTGTCCACGCCCGCAGCATGGGCGTCACAACTTCTCGCAGCGCATACGAGCGCGCTTCGCTGCGCGGCTTTCGCGCCAGACGATAAAGAGGCTCGATGCGATGATGACGCTGGCCCCAATCCAGACAGGCGGGGCGGGCCAGTCGCCCCAGATGAACCACCCGTATCCTGTCGCCCAGATGATGCCGGTGTAGTTGAAGATCGTGATCAGCGCGACCGGCGTATATTTGAACGCGGTCGACAGCAGCACTTGAGCGATGGCCCCCGCGACGCCGGTGCCAAGGAAGAGCGGGATTTCGCTCATCTGCGGCGTCTTGGCGACGAAGGGCATGGCGAGGCCGGTCATGGCCGTTCCCAGGACAAGAAAGTAGAAGGCGACTGTCTCGGGCCGTTCGGTGCGTCCCAGCACCCGCAAAAGCGTGCCAAGCGAGGCGTGCAGGAACGCCGCCGACACCGCAAAGGCGACGCCCGCCATGTTCACGTGGCCCGTCGGGCGAACGATGATGAGGATCCCGATAAAGCCGATCAGGATTGCGCTCCACCGGCGCGCGCCCACGCGCTCCTTCAGGAGAACGCGCCCCATCAGCGGCAGGAAAAGCGACGACGTAAAGAACAAGGTTTGCGCGTCCGCCATCGGAAGAAGCGTGAACGCCCGAAAGGTTACGATAAGGCTGAGAGTGCCGATCACCGAGCGCAGGATGATGGCGTCGAAGCGCGTGTTGACCTTGAGCAGGTCGCGCCGGCCAAGCACGAAAATCCAGACCGCAAACGGCATAACCGCAACCGCATTTCGGTAGAACGCGATCTCAAGTACGGAATGAGCGGGGCTCAACAGCTTCGCGAACACATTCATGGTGCTCAGCATGAGGAACGAGGCCACGGCGGTCGCCATTCCAAACGCGATCCGATCCCGATGGAGCGGCTTTGTTTGCGGCGCGGCGTCGACCGCTCCCGGCTTATCGGCTTTCATTTCCATCGCGCCCGCCCTTTCCATCTTCCGCCGCTATCGATTTTCACACGAACGCGGGCTCACGGGAAATTGCATGACGCCGACGGAGCAGGCGGGGCGAAGCTGAGTTAAGCTCCCATTTAGTTTGCAGGCGAACCTAGCTTTGGAGCCACGATGACTTTCCGCTATGGACCGGCCGCCCGTTTCTTTCATTGGACCACCGTTATCCTCGTCGTGGTCATGCTCGGGCTCGGGGCCTGGATCAAGGATTTCGAACCCCAGGACAAGGCGTTCAAGCTTGAACTCCTCAACCTTCATCAAAGCTTTGGCGTTCTCCTGTTCGCCGTGGTTCTCCTTCGTCTCTTGGTGCGCCTCGGCAATCCGCCGCCGAAGCTCTCCGATCAGCCCGCCCTCATCCGCGTGGGCTCAAGGCTCAACCATTACGCGCTTTACGCCATGCTTCTGATCCAGCCGGCCATCGGGTTTCTCACCACCAACGCATTGGGCGTTCCCGTGAACTGGTTCGGCCTTTTCATGATCCCGTCTCCAATCGGCAAACAGGAAAAGGGCGTTGCGGAACAATTCGCTGAAGCCCATGAACTCGGCGCAGGCTTGCTTGTCGTTCTCATTACGCTCCATCTCTTGGGCGCGGCTTATCACGGGATCATCCGTCGAGACGGCGTCGTAAAGCGCATGGTTTAGGGCGTTTTTCGTTGCGGACGCAACCTTTGCTGGCTTGGCCTCCGCCGACATCAATGGCGCCATCAAGCGCCACTTGCGGCAGAAGCTCCGCAAGGCGGATGAGGCCTTTCAGAACTCTTGCGTCGTATATGTGCGGCTCGCAGCCGATGATTATAGCCGCTGTCATACGAGACAGCCTCAGGCCAGCCCGTAAGACGACAGCCTCCCGCCCCTCAAAGGGGAGGCTGAGAAGACCGGTCGCAAGGCTGATTGGCCTCTCAAGATGTCCATTCTCGATCCAGAAAGACACTTGCAACTCAGCCTCACATTTAACGAGAATGGCCCGAAGGATAATGAAGAGGTGGATTTGCAAGTCTTTGCAGGCGCCAAGCCTCTCAATATGGTGGAGAGCATATTTCAGCGTCTCTGTGACCGCTCGGTCGGCGCTTGAAGCGTCATTCGTCATCAACCGCGCAAAGGTCCGCAGACGCGGGATTTCTACCAAGACCCTTTCGGAGAGCGAGGGTTCTCCCTGGTTCGGCGTCTTGCACCTGGAGAGGTCGTGCATGAAAAACCCATTTGAGTATCGAAGCAACAATCTTAAGCGATGGAGTTCGAGACCTCATAGATTCGGAAAATACTCAGCGAGGGCTCGACAAGGAAAGCTCCTCGCACGCCGCGTCGCCGCTCCGATAAGGACACGCCGAACAATAACTGGATCGCTATCCGTCGGCGCGCGTCCGTGTGACTCAACCCACCGGGATTCCAGAGTCCGCGCACATCGGTTTCATGATCGACGAATACGCTATTCGATATCGCTGGGAGACAGTGGGCTGCAAGCTCGACGAACGCTGGCGGCGAACGGATACGGTCGATTAACCGTATTGGGTTCGTTTCGCAAAAAACGTTGTTTTGCGCTATCTAAGGTTGCGCTGTCTGAAACCTAAGATAGAAACGGGAGCTGCTTCTGTCGCCGCTTTGGGAAAAGGCGTCCATCATCCTGAATGGAACGAAACCATCAAGCCAAGCCCACTCGTAAAATCGTAGCGGTTATTGTTTGGAGCATCCTAAGGCGCGGGGAAGTCGCTGCATGCTCATGAATTGCTTTTGGGCGAGGCGGCGGCCAGCGCGATGCGGATCATGGCGGACAAGGACTTTGCGCCAAGTTTCCGCATAATGGCGGCGCGATGATTGTCGACGGTGCGCTGGCTGATTTTCAAGTCTGCGGCGATATTCTTGCTTGGGGCGCCGGTTACAACGAGGTTGAGAATCTGGCGCTGCCGCGCCGTCAGACTTTCGATCTTGGAAGCGGCCATGGTGCGGCCGGCCGACAGGTCGCCATACTCCTCCGAGAACTTCAGCGCGCGCTCGATACACCGAAGCAGTTCATCTGGCTGAACGGGTTTTTCAAGAAAATCGAAGGCGCCCGCCTTCATGGCTCTCACGGCCATGGCGACATCGCCATAAGCGGTCAAGATGATGACCGGGAGCGGGGACTGCATGTCCCCCAGGCGCTCGATCAGCTCAAGTCCGCCGATTCCGGGCATCCGGACGTCGGCGACCAAGCAGCCCCCCCGGCTCGGTGAATGAACCTTCAAGAAGGCGGAAGCGTCGCTGAATAATTCGGTACGGTAGCCTCGGCGCTGCAACATATCCCGAAGCGCCTCGCGCAACTCGGGGTCATCGTCCACGATGAACACTGTGGCGGCTAAAGCTTTCTGCCTGTCGTCATCGACTGCGCTGTCGCGATCACCGCCTTGCCCGTCGCCGTCATTATCCGCCACGAGCGCTAATGAGGAAAGATCCGCATGGCCGCTATCGAGTATTGCATCGATATGGCGGATCAAAATCTGCGGGTTGGCCGGTTTATAGAGGTGAACATGACCTTTGGCCGCAATCTCGACGAGTGTCGATGCCGAGATGTCTCCAGTCAGAAAGATCGCGGGCATTTTCCGCGTGGAAGATTCCTCAATCCGGGCGATCACCTCAAGCCCGTTGGCGCCTGGGAGATTGTAGTCGGCGATAATCAAGTCCACGCCCCTGGCGTCATCGCAGGCGATGGCGCGGGCTTCTGCGCCGTCGCGGGCGGTCATTGTGGAGTAGCCGCGTCTGTCTAAAAAGAGTTTGAGAGCATTACGGACCTCCTCGTCGTCTTCGACGATCAGAATATTATGACCGGCGCGACGGCTATCATCCGCATCCGATGAGGACGGCCGTTCGGATGCGGGAGATGCGCCCGGAGAGGTTTGCGCCAAGGGAACCTCGATCGCAAAAACCGACCCGTGGCCGAGGCGCGAGCGAACGCGGATTGGCGTATGGAGCAGGTCCGCTAGGTGCTGCACGATCGCCAAGCCAAGACCCAGGCCAACCCCCTTGCCGTTTTTCGCGGCGTTGCTGAGTTGATGATACTCCTTGAAGATCGCGCCGAACTCGGTTTCGGGTATCCCCGCGCCCGTGTCCCACACCTCGACGCACAAGCTGTCTCCGCGCCGCCGGCAGCCGAGCAGGACTTTGCCGCGGCTTGTGTATTTCAAAGCGTTGGAGAGCAGGTTGCGCAGGATTTGCTCAAGGAGGCGTGGATCGCTTCGCACCGCGAGATGGCACGGCGCCACGCGCAAGGCCAAGCCGTCAGTGGCGGCGTGAATTTGGAACGCGCCCTTCAATTGATCGAGGATGTCGTTGATAACGAAATCGCAGAGCCTTGGCTCGACGACGCCAGCTTCAAGCTGGTTGATGTTGAGAATCTTGTCCAGGAGGCTCGACATTCCGGCGACCGTACGGTCGAGCCGTTCGATCAGCGTCTTGGCGGCGGGGTCTGAAACCGTCTCCGCCAAGATACCCTGCACCAAGATCATGGTCTGAAGCGGCTGGCGCAGATCGTGGCTTACAGCGGCGAGAAAGCGCGACTTGGCCAGATTTGCCCGCTCCGCTTCTTCCTTGGCCGCCGCAAGCGCCTCGGCTTTGGCGTGGCTTGCGGTGACGTCGTCGAAGGAGACGAGTATTCTCGGGGTCTCGGACGACCGGGGCGAGATGGGACGCGCGGACACAAGCACCGTTCGCGGTCCGAGCTTGGGCGCCTCAATTTTTAGCTGTCTGTCTTCGACCGGGCTGCCTGCAAGAGCCTGCGCTATGAAGCTGGCCAGCAACTCGTTTTTGAGGGCGTCTCCAAGCTCGATAGGTTGACCTAAACAGGTTTTCGGGTCGAGGCCGAAAAATTCAAAAAACGAAGCGCTCCCCGATACGACACACAAATCAGGAGCCAACACAATGAGGGGCTGTTTGACGGTGGCGATAATGCTCTCCGCATAGGCCCTCGCCGCTTCGATCTTCCGCTCGGCAGCCTTCATTTCCGAAATGCGGGCAAAGGTCAGCACAACGCCCTCGACCGCGCTCATATCATTGCGGTAGGGCATAATGCTCCGGATGTACCAATTGCCGTCATGGCTCTCGATTTCCCGGCGGGTCGGCTCCAGGTTCGACAGCACCGCGCGTGCGTCCGGCAGCAGCGCATCGTCGTGAAAGCGTTGCGCCAGATCGATGAGCGGCCGTCCAATATCGACCGCGCTGACGCCGAAAAGGGACCGTGACGCCGGAGTGAAAAAGCGGATATTAAGGTCGATATCGAGAAAGAGGGTCGCGACGTCGGAACTGTTCAAGATATTTTGCAGGTCCGCGGCAGTCGTGCGCTGGCGCTCCAGCGTCTCCTGAAGCTGGGCATTGAGCGCGGTCAACTCCTCGTTGAGCGATTGCAACTCCTCCTTCGAGGTCTCCAATTCCTCATTGGCGGATTGCAGCTCTTCATTCATGGAGAGAGCTTCTTCGTTCACGCCCCGCTGGTCTTCATTTGCGATTTCGAGATCGCGGATGACGGCGTTCAACTCCTTTCGTGTCGCCTCAAGTTCCTGGTCCAATTGAAGAATGCGCGATGTATCCTCTGGCGGGTGGCTGTCCCGCGCAGGCGGCGTGCGCTCCTGCTCTTCAATGAAGCTGACAAGGAAGAGGTCTTCGGCGGGAATAGGCTGGACGGCGATTTTCACCCCCGACGCTTTGCCGTCGCGATAGACCTGTGCGCCAGCCTTGGACGCCGGTTCGCCCTTTTCTCGCGCGCTCTCGAGCGCCGCCCGGAGTTTGGGCCGGAGTCCCTCCCGCGCCATAAGGAGAAGATTGCGGTTGTCTTCGCCAGGAGCGACTTGCAAAAACCGATCAATCGCTCCCGAGTAATATAGCGCCTCATATCTCTTATCGATCAGAACCGAAGCTGGCGCGAAAGTTTCAACGAGAACCTTCGAGGCAAGATCCGTTAAGCTGGGGCGCCGGCTTATCTTCCTCGACAAAGCCGAGATTGCAGGCCCGGTGCGCTCGGTAGTTGCGACGCCTGGGCGGAAGCCCCCTTCACCGGCGCGGCTGGCGTTGAGATGGCGGTAAATTCGATATTTCTTGTTGATGGGTTCGAAACGATCGGTGAAAGGACCGATCGTTTCGGATGGCCCGATGAACAAGACGCCTCCCGCATGAAGAGCAAAATGGAAGAGCGATAAAACCTTCTCTTGCGCGTCCGGGCGCAGATAGATCAGCACGTTGCGGCAGGAAATGAGATCAAGCCGAGAGAACGGGGGGTCGGATAGCAGGTCCTGGACCGTGAAAACCACAGTCTCGCGCAGGCCGCGCCTGATCCTGTAAAGATCGCCTTCCTTGCAAAAAAAGCGGCTTAGGAGGCTGGCGCTTACTTGCAGTTCAGTCGCGCGTCCGTAAGAGCCTTCGCGGGCGGCTTCGATAGAGCCGGCGTCGATGTCGGAGGCAAAGACCTGAAGTTTTATGGTGCGCTTCGACGCTTCGATGGCCTCCAGAAAAAGCATCGCAAGGGAATAAGCTTCCTCGCCCGTGCTGCAACCAGGAACCCAGATGCGCAATGGCCTGTCGGCGGGGTGCGCCGCGATCATCTGCGGAATGACGCTTTCCGCCAGCGTTTCGAACGCGACCGGGTCACGAAAGAACTGCGTTACATTGATCAGCAGGTCTCGGGCAAGGCTATCGAGTTCAGCGGAGTCTGTGCGAAGCCTTTCAGCATAACGGTCGGCGTCCACGATGCCCGCGGCGCCCATGCGGCGCTCGATCCGACGGGTTAACGTCCCAGTCTTGTAAACCGTGAAATCGTGCGCGGTCTTCGTTCTTACGAGATCAAGGATTTCCGCAAGCCGCTTCGTAACGCTTTCCTTTACATCGAACTCCGCTGGCGAGGAAAGGAGGCGCTTTGAGTGTTTGACAAGAGCTCTCGGGATTTCTGCGACGGGGGCTATGACATCGGCCAAGCCCGTGCTGATCGCGCTCTTTGGCATCCCGTCGAACTGAGCATCCGGCGGATCCTGGACAATAATGAATCCGCCATTGTCTTTTATCGCTTTCAGGCCCTCGCTGCCATCCGTGCCCGTGCCCGAGAGCACGACGCAGACCGCTCGCTGTCCGCAATCCTTAGCGAGGGAGCGCAAGAAAAAATCGAAGGGCATTCGCGCCCCGTGCCTTTCCGCGGGCTCTGCAAGACGAAGTTTACCGGTCGAGACGGCGAGGGATGCCGCAGGCGGAATAAGATAGACGTGGTTCGGCTCGATCAGAACGCCGTCGACCGCTTGCGAGACAGGCATGCGCGTGCGGCTCGCGAGAAGATCGGCCATGAAGCTGGCGTGCTTGGGATCGAGATGCTGGAATCAGGACAAAAGCCATTCCCGTTTCAGCGGGCAGACCGGCAAGCAAGGTCTTGAAAGCGTCGAGGCCGCCGGCGGATGCTCCTACGCCCACAACTGTGAAGGGCGACGCGGAACTGCGGCTGGCGTCAACCGGGGGGCTCGCTGTCCGGACACTCATATTATTGGATTGCGCGTCATCGTGCGCTGACATGGATGCCCTCGATCGCGTGCGAAGAGCAGCAACTAAAACGACCAACTATCATAGGTCCAATTTCATGGATATGACTTTCCTTCCCTGCGTACATTCCAAGATCTGCAAGTTTCTCCCTCGCGCTCAAGACTGAATGACGGATTTTGCAAATTACAGACAGTGCGTCACATTTGCCATGCCTTCGTTGATTTTGAAGCGCGGACGCTTGGTTGCAAGGACCGCAAGACTTGGGACAGGCGCAAAACCAAGAGAATCGGTTTGCCTTCAGACGCTGCGGCGTTGTGACTGAGACGTGTTGGATTGCCTCTGTCCGCTCCCTGGCAGGGTTAAAGAAGGGCGTAAATTGGTTTCGTTTGGTAAATCAGCCCCCTTCGCATTCGGGAGCCGGAAGCTCAGTAAGATTTTGATATAGAACGATTTTTATATAACTCACGGCGATTGCCGGACGGTCGGCCCGGAGGCGCAAAAAGCCTCCCCGTCCAGCGAGCCGGCCAGATAACGCATTGAAGTAAATGGGGAAAAATATAACAAGCGGGGCGCGCGATCCTGGTTAACAGGCCCCGGCGAGTCCATGGTTAACAACGCCACAAGATCGATGAAATCTTGAAGCAGGACTTCGCGGCTTGACCAACGCATGGACGCGCAGATGAAGCTTCATTTTTTGCCGGATGCCCTCAACGGCACCGCCACGCGGTCCATCCCGAACGGAATGATGCAATAAACCCGCGAACCGGAAAATCGTAGCGGTTATTTTTGCCCATGTTCTTAGATGGGCGGATTTGTGAGCAAGCGCCAACAAATCGCTCGCGCGCCCAGCAGACGTTTTTACATCAGAGGTAAAGATCAGATATCTTCAAGAAAACAGAAGCGTTTGTAAGTGAAGACTAAGCCATCGGTTAGTTCTGAGTATTTTCCACATCTAGGCTCATCGCTCCCCATCCGTTAGCCTCGCCCACAAAGGGAAAAAGCACGCGTCACGTTTGGCGCATCGAGCAGGTGAGACGTTGCAAAATCAAGCAAAAACCGAGCAGCTTCACGGGGAAGCTGAAACGGCATCCCCTCGGGCCAATGACGACTCTCTATCGAATGTGGATCACAAACTGCGAGCCCCCCTGCAAGTAATCCTCCGCTTCACCGAGCTCATTCTCAGGACGGACCTCACCGGACAGCAAAGAGGGTACGCGGAGTTGATTAACTCTTCCTCCCAAACTCTCCTCTCATTGATTGAGGATATTTCTGATACTGGCGCCGGGAATCACATTCAGAGAGTTGCCGCGACGGCGCGGCGTCAACCAAACCGATGCTTGCAGCTGGCGCTTTCCGTATTCTGGTAGCCGAAGATAATCCGCTCAATCAGGAGTTCATGGCCATGCTTCTGAAGCGGGCCGGATGCGAACCTGAGTTGGCGGAAAATGGTCGGACGGCCTTGGCGAAGCTGGATAGGGGCGACTTCGACCTCATCATCATGGATAACCATATGCCGGTCATGACTGGCGTCGAGGCCATCAAGATCATTAGGGAGCGCGCAGATAGGAAGCGATTAATCCCAATCTTGTCTCTAACGGCGGAGGCGACCCACGAATTGAGGGAGGAGTGCGCGTCCGCCGGGGCCAACCTCTATATGGCGAAGCCTTGCAAAGTGGACCGGCTTATGGCGGCCGTAACAATGCTCGCCTGCTATGGCCGCGACATGCGCCTGAACGGGGCAGCGTGACGTGTGCGGAGAAGGGCCGGATGCAAAAGAAAGGTCGGTCAGCGACCGCTTATCTGCCCCTGCATGAAAATCTCGCCTTGAAGGCGCGGTGGAACACAGCCCTCAATCGCCGTCTGATCTACACTAGTACGTAACGGGAACAGAATGAACGCCGGAATGATCCCAGTCCCGCATATGCATCCAGCGGCGATCGAAGCTCGTCGCTGGACGCAGATCCTCAGCCGCTATCGCGAGCCGAGTCTGCCGCGCAGCATCGCCGAACTTTTGATAACGGCGCTGCCGCTCGCAGCGTTGTGGCTCGCGAGTTGGTTCGCTTTCGCCTGGGGTTATTGGTGGGCTTCGCTGCTCATCGCCGTCCCCGCCGCTGGCTTTCTCGTGCGCCTGTTCATGATCCAGCATGACTGCGGTCATGGCGCTTTTTTCTCAAGGAGATGGGCGAATGATTGGACAGGACGCGTTATCGGCGTCCTCACCTTGACGCCCTACGGTCACTGGCGTTACACGCATGCCATCCACCACGCCACTTGTGGCAATCTCGGCCGCCGCGGCACCGGCGACGTGGCCACGCTCACCGTCCGTGAATATCGCGCGCTTTCGCGCTGGGGCCGCATCCAATACCGGTTGTACCGGCATCCCCTGGTCATGTTCGGTCTCGGCCCCGCTTACCTGTTCTTGCTGCAGAACCGCCTGCCCCTGGGGCTGATGCGCGCCGGCTGGCGCCCCTGGGCCAGCACCATGGCCACCAATCTTGCGATTGCGCTCATCGTCGTCACGCTCGCCTGGGCGATCGGCATCAAAGCAGTTCTGCTCGTTCACCTGCCAATCGCGCTGCTAGCCGCCACGATCGGCATTTGGCTGTTTTATGTCCAACACCAGTTTGAGCATACGGCCTGGGACCCCGATGCGGAGTGGAATTTGCACGAGGCGGCCTTGCTCGGCAGCTCGCATTACGAACTGCCCGCGCTCCTGCGCTGGTTCACGGCTAACATCGGCATGCACCACGTGCATCACCTCTCAAGCCGCATCCCCTATTACCGGCTGCCGCAGGTGTTGCGCGACCATCCGGAACTGCGCGACGTCAGTCGGCTGACGCTGCTTGAAAGCTTTCGCTGCGTGCGCCTTGCATTGTGGGACGAGACGCAGCGCCGGTTGGTGTCATTCCGGGAGGCTCGCCAAATTACTGGTGTGGATCAAGAGCCGATATGCTCTTGAAATAAAAGTAAAGCAGGACGCTGCCGGCCGCAGCAAAGAAGCACCAGACCGAGATAAAGGTCGCGAAATAGGTGATGGCCGAGACCAGGAAGCCTGCCGCGATGACGCCGCCGAAGGTCCGAACAGCCCGGCTCGACGAAAGCAGGAGCGGGACACAGGTGCAGAAGAGATAGAGAAAACTCGGCCAGGACAAGGCATTCTCATTACCCCCGTAGTCGATGCTGTGCCCGCAGATGGCGATAGCGGGCGGATTCTCCATAAGGCGGTTGAGCATGTAGATCGAGATCGTGCAGCCGAGCGCGGCTATGGCATAAAGAGCTTGCCTCCGCCGGCGGCCGGGTTCGATCAAAAGCACTGCGGGAGCCGTGTAAACCGGCCAAAGGACTTTGGCGAAAAGCAGAAAGCTCAATGAAAGTGCGGCGACGGACTCCCTGCCGCCGCCAGCGGGCAGGCGCAGCCAGAGCGCGCCTTCAACGGCCTGCTGGAACGCGAAGATAAGTGGCATGGCCGCCAGAAGCAACTCGCGCGGATGCTTGACCTGCCTGAGGGTGGCGACGCCGATCACTGCGGTGACCGAGGCAGCCGAGAAACTCGCAGTCGCCGAGAAACACATGCCAGCTACGCGCCCTGCTCCCGAGTAGCCCGCGTCGATCCGTGGAAGCCGAGATAGACGGGCGCGAGAGCCAGCAACATGCTGTCCACTGACCCATATCACAAAGAGAACAGTGACACTGGAATAAAATCGACGGCGCCTCAGGCTCGGGAGGGGGCCACTTTGATGGTTTTTGCAATTGCAGATGTTAAAGCTATGCGTTTTATGCATGGATGCCGACCAGGGGCCTGCCTTGCTTTTGCCAATCAATAAGTGATGATTTCTAGTATCGAGTGATCAGATATCGCACAGACTTCGATATAAACCCCACAATTTCATGAAGGAAATTAAATCAATGAAGATTTTTACAACGCTGACTACTGAGATGATGGGTTCAATTATTTTTGTATTGGTCTTAGCGACGAGAATGTTATTTCCAGAGACAGAGGAGTTCTGGCTAGCGCTTGCGACCGCGATAAGCTTGTTCTTGAGCATTCATATAAGGTCATATCTAACTAAGCTTAAAGAGAGAAAAGCGGTCGCCTGAAGCTGAGCAAACAGAAGGCGATTTCCGCCCAACTTGACATCAGAAGCGTCATAGCTATGCGCTTCTGGCATGCATGCGCCCTGAGCGCGCGTAACCACGCTCGCCGTTTTAGCTAACGCTGTCTCGATCATGGCGCAGAGCAGCCTGGTTCGTCGCAAGGAGCGACGAATAAGCGTCCCGAGCTTCTTGGCCTTGTAAGCCGGCGCGAAACCGCCCGGCGGCCCTATGCTTCGGCTCGGCCTGTTTTCCCATCAAGGAGATCCGACAATGAAAATGTCGATAATCGAGGTGGCGCGCCTTACGCGTACAGGGCGGCTCACCGAGGCCGCCGCACTCCTGCAAAAGATGCTCATCCAGACCGAAAACCAGCCTCAAACCCCAACTCACAGCTCAACGTGCAGGATCTGTGCGAAGCCGTCGGCTACTCCACCCGCCCACGCGCGCGGCCCATGGCCGTTGTCGGAGAGCGGTCGATTCCTGGCGGCTTCCTACGCGGGCCACGCTGGAAACCGCGCCTACAAACTCTACATTCCCAGTTCTTATCGTGGCAAGCCGCTGCCGCTGATCGTCATGCTGCACGGTTGCACCCAGTCCGCCGACGATTTTGCCGCCGGCACAGGCATGAACCTGGCCGGCGAGGAGCATGCTTGTTTTGTCGCTTATCCGGAGCAGCCAAAATCGGCCAATGGCTCGAAATCCTGGAACTGGTTCAACCCCAGTCACCAGCACCGAGGGCGCGGTGAACCCTCGCTCATCGCCGGAATAACGCGTCAAATCATGCGCGACTACGCCATCGATCGGCGACGCGTTTATGTCGCCGGTCTATCGGCGGGCGGCGCAGCCGCAGTGATCCTCGGCGCAACCTACCCGGACATCTATGCGGCGGTGGGCGTGCACTCTGGTCTCGCGCGCGGCGCGGCTCGAAATGTTCCGTCAGCATTCAGGGCCATGCGGCACGGACGCACCGCGATTTCGAACGAACAGCCGCTTGTTCCTGGACCGGCAGGAAACCGGCCGGTTGTGCCGGCCATCGTCTTTCATGGCGACAGGGACACAATCGTGCATCCCAGAAACGGCGAGCGAATAATCGAGCAATTACGAATGAAAGGAGACGCACATTTTCGGCCGGAGATCCAATGCGGTCAGGCGGAAGGCGGCCGCAGCTACAGCCGGACGAGCTACCTCGACGGCAAGGGTAAGGCGGCGCTGGAAATGTGGGTTGTGCACGAAGCCGGTCACGCATGGTCGGGCGGCAGCCTCGCCGGCTCCTACACCGACCCGCAGGGACCGGATGCGTCGCGGGAGATGGTGCGCTTCTTCGGCGAGCATCCGCAAAGGGATCGGGTTGACGAGTTGCCTTCGGTATCGAGATGAATTGGCCCGCTTCCCTTATTGAATCGCAAAATCTGTCCAGACGACCGGCGCTGCCTCTGCTGCTATTGGCCGAGGCGGCGCCACTAAGGACCCAATGCTCTTGGGACCGGGGACGGCTGCGTTTAAGCCGGGTTGACCCGCTCCCACTTTTACGCATTCAGGACGGATTTGCTGGATGCTCTGTTTGCCTTTACGGCTGGCGAGCCAGTTCGCCGCGTCTTCCTCGGTGTGGAAGCAGTACGGAAGAACATGTATGAAGCCTGTGCCGGAAGGGACAAGAAGTTCAAAAGTCCCATCGTCCGCCACTCTAAGATACGGTTTAGAAGACATCGATGACCTCAAATTTTGTCAGCGTAAAAGCACGCCGCTCGAAATAGCATCAAAAAAGACATTGACAATATATCCTATACGATTGACAGAATCCACACATAGAATCGAAAACTACTCGATACCACCCGAACTCGATGGAATTTTGGCGTTATTACATGAAAACGATTAAATGCCTTTTCCTTGGATTTCCGAGCTTCTCCTGTCCGCAAATTGGAAGCGCGACGCAGAATTTCATGGTCTAGACCAATACAATACGGCGGCTCAGTCCTATTCAGATACGCAATCAATGATTGGCAAGGGAGCGGTTGGATACCAGGAGCCAGGCAGGCATTCATCCATAGAGACAGTCAAGCTGGATGCAGCGTTGCTAATCGCTGGCTTGGCTGTCTTTTTGTCGCCGGGGCTTCGGTGTTTGCGCCGGTCTTGCCTTGATCCGCATGGCGCGGCCCTCCGGCTGATCGAGATCGAAGGCTCCTGTCTTCCTGACGAGATCGCTGAGTTTGCGAAAGCCGTAAGTCCGCGGGTCGAAGTCGGAGGCGATGTTTGCAAGGCGCTGTCCAACCACCCCCAAGCCTACCCAGCCGTCCTCCGTCTCCATTTGCTGGATAGCCTTATTCAGGATCGGGATGGCCGCGCTCGGCGGCTCGAGAGCCTTCGGGGAAGGCCCCTCCCCAGGAACGACAACTTGCGCTTCGGGCAGCAGGTTCTCAGTGTAAATGAACCTGCGACAGGCCTGCCGGAAGCTCTCGGGAGTTTTCTGCTCACCGAAGCCGTAGACGTCGGCGCCCTGTTCCCGCAGACGCGATGCAAGCCGTGTGAAGTCGCTGTCCGAAGAGACAAGGCAGAAACCGTCCAGCCGGCCGCTGTGCAAAAGGTCCATGGCGTCGATCACGAGCGCAATGTCGGACGCGTTTTTTCCAGTCGTGTAGGCGAACTGCTGGTAAGGATCAATCGCATATTTTGAAAGGATCTCGGCCCATGACTTCAAGCGCTGGCCAGAGAAATCCCCATAGATCCGCCGCACGCTCGCCTCGCCGAATTTGGCGACTTCCTCAAAAAGGCCGGCGGCGATGCGCGGCGACGTGTTGTCGGCATCGATAAGAATGGCAAAGCGGGGCAAGCGATTTTCTTCCGCCATTTTAGCGCCTTTTCATCGACCGTTGGGATAGGGTCCCGGCATGGAGATGTTATCCTGCACAGTAATAATCTGTCCAAGCCTTAACAGCTTCACGGCACAGGGCGGCTTCGGTCCAATTGTGACGGAATTGTCCCACGTAAAAGATCCGCCGCTACTCCTGCGGCGCGATGTGCCCAAACCGCCTTGGCGGGGTTGCATGCGCATGGGAACCCTCGGTCAATCGTACGAATTGGCCCGTCGCCGCATCGTAAGTATCAACCGTGCCGTTTTCGATATTATAAACCCAGCCATAAAGCTTGAGCCGGCCTGTCGCGAGTTTTGCCGCAGCGACGGGATGCGTTTGAAGATTGTGGAGCTGACACAAGACGTTTTCGTGAACGAGCGCGTTGAGGCGGGTGCGTTCGTCGGCAGAAGACGGCAGCGTCGCATCCACGATTTTCTTTGCAGCCGTCGCATGTTCTATCCATTTCGCGACAGCCGGCATATTATCGACCTTGTCCTCTCGCAAGATTGCCTTCATGGCCCCGCAGTCAGAGTGGCCACAGACGACGATACTCTCGATGCCGAGTGCAGCTACGGCATACTCGATGCTGGCCGATACGCCGCCGACAGACGGCGCGTAGGACGGTATGATGTTGCCCATATTGCGCACAACAAATAGTTCACCCGGCTCACGCTGGGTTAGAAGCTCCGGCACCACGCGGCTATCGGAGCAAGCGATGAACATCGCGAAGGGCGCTTGCGCCTCACCGAGTTGGGTGAACAAATCACGCTTGGGGCCGTGGATATCTCTATTGAAGCGCAGAACGCCATCGATAAGCCGGTGCATGGGCCTCCGCAAGTTTGGAGAAAAACTTCCTCAGTCTACCATGACGGCATATACCGACAAGGCGAGCGCTGGCGATGCCGAGCAGGTGGAGCGTTTCTGCGGCCGGATTGTGGCGATCATGATCCAGCGGGGCAGCCCCGCCTCCCCACAATTAAAGAACCTCGGCGTTAAACTAAGTCGACATTGCCCAGTCCCCGATCTTCGCCTATTGTCCGCGCCTTCCCCATGAACGGACTATCGAATCGTCTGTGGCGCCCGCTTCCGATTACATAATGGCCATTTAGGCCTCGCCAGCCAGGCGCCAGGGATATTAGATCGCCGCCCGGAGACATGGCATCGGGCGCGGTTGCGCTTTTTGAAAGGATAACGGTAATGGAAACAGTATATAAGAAGGAAAGCCCGCTTGAAAATGTTGTCGTTTTTCTCGTTTTCTTCGGCGTCATTCTTATTTTCTGCGGAGGGATCACAGCCTTCTGGCTGACCACGTAGCGCCAGAACTTATCGACACCCAGGCGCTGCACGCGGGGTCTACCTCAGACCCTCGCATGTCTATTGCGATAAGCTCGACCATCCACTTTCAATTGCTGACGGTTCTGGCCATAGGAGCCGTCTCGCCAGCCCAGTTACATCAGCAACTGGGCCACGTATTTTTGTTGTCTCCAGCCTAGCCTAGAGAGTCCATATTGCCGCAGTAAACATCTTCTTTGATGGTTGACATATCAACAGAGATTGTATTCTTGCAGTGGCATTGTGCTTGATAAGGATGAAATGCAGTGCTAACTGGAGCCCAGCTGCGCGCGGCTCGTGCGCTTCTCGGTATCGATCAGAGAACGCTCGCTGATCAAGCCGGCGTCTCTTTACCTACCGTTCAGCGCATGGAAGCAAGCCCAGGAATAGTACGCGGCGTTGTCGATAGCCTCACGAAAATCGTGGAGGCGCTCGATCGTGCGGGCGTGGAACTGATCGGCGACGGCGCACCGAGTAGCGGCGGTGGGCGTGGCGTGCGGCTCAAAAAGCGGGCGGAGAGGCCCATGAAATGAGCACTGGAGGACAGTGGCAGCTTTTGGTGCTTGCGGCCGCGCTCGCAATTTATGTGGGCGCGGCGCTTATCGCGGTGGTGGTTCCGCGCCGCTTTCTTGCCTTCGTTTACCCGGTTTGCGCCGCCGCTGCGGCTTTGGCTTGCGCCGGTGACATCTCCGCATTTTTCACGCAAGTCACCCTGCAGGCGCATCTGCCTATCGGGTTGCCTTCAATAGGGCTTCACTTTCGCCTCGATGCTTTGAGCGCCTTTTTCGGGCTCATCGTCAACATCGGCATATTCGCAGCCAGCATTTACGGATTAGGGCTTGGCCGCGACGATCTTTCCAAGCGCATTGAGGTTTTCTATCCCGCGTTCTGCGCGGCGATGAACACCGTACTTCTTGCGGACGATGCTTTCGGCTTTCTTTTCTTCTGGGAGCTCATGTCGATCAGTTCCTGGTTGCTTGTCGTCTCGCGCCACGAGAACCCGGAAAACCGGCAAGCTGGTTATGTCTACCTCGTTATGGCCGCCATCGGGACAGTTGCGCTTTTCTTTGCGTTTGGCGGATTGGCCGGGTCTGCCGGCGGCTACGCTTTCGACACGATCCGCGCCAATAAGCTTACTCCGCTCGTATCGGCGTTGGTGCTCGCCGCAGCGCTGGTCGGGACGGGCTCCAAGGCCGGGATCATGCCGCTCCATGCATGGCTGCCGCTCGCGCATCCGGCGGCGCCAAGCCATGTTTCCGCGCTCATGAGCGGCGTGATGACCAAAGTCGCCGTCTACGCCATTATTCGCATCGTTTTCGATCTTCTGGGCGATCCCGTTTGGTGGTGGTCGCTGCCGTTCATCATCCTCGGAGCCGCGTCGGCGGTTGGCGGCCTTCTCTACGCGGTTCAGGATCAAGACCTCAAGCGCTTGCTCGCCTATTCCACCATCGAAAATCTCGGCATCATCTTCGCCGGCATTGGATTGGCGATCGCGTTCAAGGCTTCCGGCATAACGAGCACCGCCTCCATCGCCTTGGCCGCCGCCCTGCTTCACTCGCTCAACCACTCCTGGTTTAAGTCGCTGCTTTTTCTTGGGGCGGGCGCCGTGCTTCACGCCACGGGCCGCAGAGACCTCGACGGCTTGGGCGGCCTCATTCACCGCATGCCGAAAACGGCCTTCTACTGGCTGATCGGAGCGCTTTCGATTTCCGCGCTGCCGCCCTTCAACGGCTTCGTATCGGAATGGCTGCTCTTCCAGGCCGTGCTTGTGGGGTCGGTTTTTCCGGAGCCGATCCTCCAATTCCTGTCTCCCGTCGTCGGCGCCATGCTGGCGCTCGCAGCGGGGCTTGCCGCAGCCTGCTTCGTGCGGGCCTTCGGAACGGTCTTTCTCGGCAGGGCGCGCAGCGCAGAGGCCGGGGCGGCTCATGAGGCGCCGTTCATTCAGACCGCCGCGATCGGCTTTCTTGCGGTGCTTTGTGTTCTTGGAGGCTTATTCGGCGGCTTCACCGCTTACGCGATCGGGCCTTTGCTGACTTCGCTCACAGGCGCCGAAGTCATGAATTTCGCGGAAGGCCCAACTCCATTTTCACTCGTCGCCATCAATGAAGACCGCGCCATTTACGATGCTCCGACAATCGCTTTGTTTGTCGCTCTTTCAGCGATCGCGACCTCGCTTGTCGTTCATTTCGTGGCCAGCGGGCGAACCCGGCGTTCGCCTGCCTGGGACTGCGGTTTTCCGGACGCGTCGCCCGCCACTCAATACACCGCTTCGAGCTTCAGCCAACCGCTTCGCCGCGTCTACAACGGCATCGTCTTCAAGGCCAGGGAAGAGGTGGATATGCCTCCCCCCGGGTCGCTTCAGCCTGCGAGGTTCGTCCTGCGATTCACGGATTACCTCTGGCGCTATGTGTACCTGGCGCCGGCCGAAGGCCTCTGGTCGCTCTCCAAGCGGTTCAACGCGCTGCATTTTCTTACGATCCGCCGCTACCTCGTTCTCATGTTCTGCACGCTCATCACCCTTCTCATCATAACCGCGACGTGGATTTGATGTCGGCCTCAATTCAATCCCTTCTCGCTCAGGGCGCCCAGATGTCGTTGGTGCTCGTCATAGCGCCCGCGGTGACCGGGATCACCCGCCGCGTCAAGGCGAGGCTGACGCGACGGCGCGGACCGCCCATCCTTCAAGGCTACAGCGACCTCTTGAAGCTCGTCCGCAAAGACGTCGTGCTCGCAGAGAACGCGTCCTGGTTCTTCCGCTCAGCGCCGTATCTGATCTTCGCTTTTACTTGGGTTGCCGCGGCGCTCGTTCCGACGGTCGCGTCAGGGCTGATCTTCAATTGGGCCGCCGATGTGGTCGCATTGGTTGCGCTTATCGGCGCGGCCAGGGCGCTGCTCGCTCTCGCGGCCATGGATGTAGGCACGGCCTTTGGCGGCATCGGCTCGTCGCGCGAGATGATGATCGCCTCGCTCGCCGAACCGGCGACGCTCCTCGTCGCGCTGACCATCGCATTCGCCGCCGGCACCACGAGGCTGCCCGAAGTTGCGCAATTTCTGATCAATCAGCCGATCGAAATCCGGGTTTCCTTTGCGCTCGCCTTCGTCGCGCTCGTCGTCGTGGCGCTCGCGGAGAATGCTCGCATACCCGTCGACAACCCCGCCACGCATCTCGAACTGACAATGGTGCACGAGGCCATGGTGCTCGAATATTCGGGCCGCCACCTCGCCATGATCGAAGCGGCTGGCCATCTGAAACTCGTTCTCTACATCTCCTTGATCATCTGCCTCTTCCTGCCCTTCGGCATGGCCCCGATCGATGGGGGTTCCAAAGCCTGGTTGATTGCGCTCGCCGCCTATCTCGCCAAGGTCTCTTTCGCAGCCGTGCTGCTCGGCGTTTGGGAGGTCAGCACCGCAAAAATGCGGGTTTTCCGCGTCAGCGAGTTTCTCGGCGGCGCCTTCGTTTTCTCCTTCCTGGCCATCTTGCTCGCATTCCTCTCAAGGGAGGTGATGTGATGTCCAACGCCTATGACGTCGCGCACTTCCTCGCCGGGATGATGCTCGTTTGCAGCTTCATCCTTCTCTACCAGGACCGAATTTTCGCCGTCCTCAACACCTTCGCCACGCAGGCCATCATGCTCTCGCTCGCCGTGGCGTGGCAGGGCTACATTCAGAATTCCCCCGACCTCTTCATCACCGCGGCCATGGCCTTCGGCCTCAAGGGGATTGTGATACCCGTCGCCTTGAACCGCATGGTCGTTCGCCTTGGCATTCAACGCGACGTCGAGCAGGTGGTGAATGCGGGGGCGGCCATGTTCTTAGGGCTGGGGCTAACAAGCCTGGCGCTGCTGCTTGTCCTCAAAGTGACGCCTGGGGCGGCCTCCTTCACCCGGGAGGGCCTGGCGCTCGCCCTTGCAATTATTCTTCTCGGCTTCCTGATGATGATCATAAGGCGCAACGCCGTGACACAGATCGTTGGCTTCATGTCTCTCGAAAACGGCCTCATTCTTGCCGCGACCGGCGCGCGCGGCATGCCTCTCGTGGTTGAAGTCAGCGTGGCGTTCTCTGTGTTGATCGCCCTTTTCGTCTTTGCCGTTTTCGTTTTTCGCATACGGGAGCGCTTCGACAGCGTCGAGGAGTTCCTTGAGCGCGTCCGCAGAGAGGCGCTGCAATGAACCAGGCCGTTTATGCCGTCGTTGGCATTCCGTTTCTGTCGGCGTTGCTCCTTGCTCTTATTCCGAGCTATAAAATCACGGCGATCGGCAACGTGATAGCCTCCGGGCTGACTTTCGCCGCAGGCCTCTCGTTCCTTGCTCTTCCGCCTGTCGTAAAGACTTACGTAATCCTCGACGATCTCAACGTCTTCTTCATCATTCTCAATACGCTTGTCGGCTTCACTACGTCCGTGTTCAGCGGAGACTATATCGAGCACGAGATCGAGACAGGCCACCTGACGCCGCGCTCGGTGCGTTTCTACCACGCCATGTTCCAGGCCATGATGGGCGGGATGAATCTCGCGCTTCTCGCCAACAATATCGGTCTGATGTGGGTTGGTCTGGAATTCGCGACGTTGATGACCGTCATTATGGTCGGCGTTTACCGGACCACGACCGCGCTTGAGGCGGCGTGGAAGTACTTCATGCTCGGCATTGTCGGGATTTCACTCGCTTTTTTCGGCACCATCATCATTTATCTGGCTGGACAGAGCGTTCTTGGCGAAGGCGCTCCCGCCATGACCTGGAGCCGGCTTATGGAAGTCGCGCCGCAACTCGATGCTCCGCTCATAAGCCTCGCCTTCATCTTTCTGTTTGTCGGCTATGGCACGAAGGTTGGGCTCGGCGCCGATGCATGCGTGGCTTCCCGACGCCCATGCCGAGGGCCCGGCCCCGGTTTCCGCCGTGTTATCGGGGCTTCTGTTGAATGTGGCGCTCTTCGCGCTTCTTCGCTTCAAAATGCTGCTCGCCGCCCATCCCGGCGCTCTCAAGCCCGGCCCGATCATGATCACCATCGGCTTGATCTCGCTGATCTTCGCGGCGCTCATGCTGTATCAGCGCCGCGACATCAAGCGTCTCTTCGCTTACTCTTCGATCGAGCACATGGGGCTCATCACCTTTGCATTCGGCATGGGCGGCCCGCTTGCGAATTTCGCAGGTCTTCTGCACATGGTCATGCATAGCCTGACGAAATCGGCGATCTTCTTCGCGGTTGGTCATGTGGCGCAGGCGAAGGGAACCCAGCGGCTTGCCGACATTCGCGGCTTGAGCGTCTCGCACCCCGCTCTCGCCGTGGGGCTGGCCGCCGGCGTGATCGCCATTTCCGGGCTGCCGCCGTTCGGCGCCTTTATGAGCGAGTTTCTGATCCTCACCTCGACCTTTGCGCGGTCGCCATTGCTTGCGCTTGCGGTCGGTTTCGGACTGCTTATCGCGTTCGGCGCCCTCCTTCTCCGCCTTCAGAATGTCCTTTTCGGCGCGTCGGTTGAACCGGCGCATCGTGTGAACGCCTCTTCGGCCCCCTTGGTCGTGCATCTTGCCCTGGTGCTCATTGCGGGGCTCTATTTGCCGGCGGCGCTGGTCTCCGGATTCCAGCGCGCCGCGGAGTTGCTTGGATGAAAGACGCCGATTACCCGGGAATAGAAACGGACGCCGTCGCGCTTACCGATGCGATCGCCGTGGATTGCCGCGCGGGGCCGGATGGCTACGTCCGCCTTGAGGCGACGGAAGCGCTCTGGACAGCCCTTTGCAAGGGGTGCTCGCTGGGCAGGCACGACCTCAGCGCGCTTTGGTTCGATGACAGTCGGATGCACATGGCTTTGTCTGCCCCCTCCATGCGCCGGCGAGCCATCTTTTCTGTTCCGGCCCGAACGGCGCTTATCCTTCGGTTGGCCTTCAGCATACGCCCGCGATGCGGCTTGAACGGGCGATGCGCGACCTTTACGGCACAAATCCCATCGGACTGCCCGATGACCGCGACTGGCTCGATCACGGCGTGTGGCCAAGCCGGCCGGCGAGAAATGAAAAGGCTATCGCTTCCTGCCCGTTGAAGGCGTGGGCTTGCATCAGATCCCTGTAGGCCCCGTTCACGCCGGCATTATCAAGCCGGGCCACTTCCGGTTTACCGCCAACGGGGAGACAGTCGTCCGCCTCGAAGAGCGGCTTGGCTATGTCCATAAGGGAGTTGAAGCGCTCTGCGCAGGCGCTCCCATTGAGCAGGCGGCCAAAATCGCCGCGCGCATCTCCGGGGATAGCACGGTCGCCTATAGTTTCGCGTTCTCCCGCGCCGTGGAAATGGCGCTGGGCTGGCGCGTCCCGGCGCGCGCCTACGTGGTGCGCGGCGTCATGGCCGAACTGGAACGTCTTGCGAACCATGTGAGCGACGTGGGCGCGATCTGCAACGACGCCAGCGTCGTTGCAATCCAGGCGCGGTGCGCCATCATCCGCGAGGATATTCTCCGTACAAATGGCGCGTGCTTCGGCCATCGCTTGATGATGGATCGCATCGTCCCGGGCGGGGTAGCCTGCGATCTGGACAAGGATTGCAGCGCCGCAATTCTTGCGCTCATGGATGCCATTGAGGCCAGCTTCGCTCAAGTTGCGAGGGCCTACGATCAGTCGCCCTCGTTACAAAATCGCACGATGGGCACGGGCATCACGCAACCCGAATACGTCCATGAATTTGCCGCCGGCGGCTATGTCGGCCGCGCCGCGGGCCGCGCCTTCGACGCCCGGTCAGCCTTCCCATACCCGCCCTATGACAGCGTTACATTCGAGACGCCGACGCGCGAAAAAAGCGATGTCGATGCGCGGGTTTGGGTCCGCATCGACGAAATCGGCCAGAGCATCGCAATCGTGCGCCAACTTCTGAGGAAGCTTGAGGCAGGCCCGGCGTTCTCGCCGCCGCCTTCGTTCGCCCCAGGCGTCGGAGCCGCCCTGATCGAAGCCTTTCGCGGCGATCTGTTTCTCCACGTTCGCATCAAAGAGGAAGGCAGGATCGCTCATCTTCATGTCCGCGATGCATCCTGGTTTCAGTGGCCGCTCTTGGAAACCGCAATCAAAGGCAACATCGTCGCTGATTTTCCTTTGTGTAACAAGTCGTTCAACTGCTCCTATTCGGGCCACGACCTTTAGGGCCGCTCATGCATATCCTCCTTCTCGACGCGCTTTTCAAAGGCCCGGCAACAACTTCTGCACCAACGCCCACTGATGCAATGCTTGCAGACTTGGCCAAGGCGCTGGGCGAGCGGGCGCGCAGCAGGCTCGGCCGTTCGCTCGCCATCCGCGAGGTTGACGCCGGCTCATGCAACGGCTGCGAACTCGAAATCCACGCGCTGAACAACCCCATTTACGATGTGGAGCGCTTCGGCCTGAAATTCGTCGCCTCGCCCCGGCACGCGGATGTGCTGCTGGTAACCGGTCCCGTCACATGGAATATGCGAGAGGCTTTGGAGCGCACCTATAATGCAACGCCTGATCCGAAATGGGTTGTCGCCGTTGGTGACTGCGGCGTAAATTGTGGGGTATTTGCCGGAAGCTACGCTTGCGTTGGTCCGGTTTCTTCAGTGATTCCTGTGGACCTGACGGTGAGTGGTTGTCCCCCGCAACCCATAGATCTGCTCAAAGGTCTGCTCGGACTCATGGAAGAAACCAACAAGCGAGCGTGAGCCGCCACCGCCCGATTGCTCTGTTCACTGTCCGGGATCCGCAGGTGCTGCTTGATCCATTTGAAGAATAACTCCACCCTCCAGCGGTGTTTATAGAGCTTCGCGCGGAAAGCAGTCTGCGATTGTTTCGCCGCCATCCTTGCTGAAGCAGCAGGTCCTGGCAGCGCAGACGCCAGCCCCAGCCGTGTTGGCAGAGCCATTCGATCAAGGCGAGCGAGTCGTAGAAGCGGTCGCCCATCAGCGTCCCTCAGGGATACCGGCAACGCGGATTGCCTGTATGTTCAAGGGTGGCGGGACGGCGCCGACGTGGCATTGAGGGGCGTCAGGCTCTTGCCGTAGCGCCCCCCTCGTCCGGCGGAGGACATGAAAAAAGCCGCTAGTGGACCTGGCGGCTTAAGTATGGGTCCGGGGAGGAAACCTGGACAGATTGACTATGGAACTCATCCGTGAGCGACGCAAACACGAATTTTGATTTTTCGCAAAAGATGGCGCTTTTGACGCAGTTTTGTGTATATTTGTGTCTTTGGCACAACTCACGCGTGTTCACTTAGACCGGCGACTGAGCGGTATCGACGCGGCTGGGCAGATTGTCGCACATTAAGAATTGCTTGGAACGATATAGTGGGAACAGGGTTAGACTTTAGTTTCGGATGGGCTATTAGGATCACGCGTGATGGACAGGGACGTTCGGGTTGTAGTGGCAGGGGCCGGAGATCCTGACCTTGTGAATGAGATCATGAGCCTCATCGGGCGCTATTGTGAAACTCGTGGCATCGTGCCCTGCCCGATTGAATTGCGAGACACCTTGCTGGCGGTGGCTGCGCTTTCGCATTTGGAAGCCAGCAAAATGGATTGCACAGCGGCCTCAATATGCGCCGAGGATTTCACCGACGCCGCACGCGAGAGCTTCAGAGATGTCGCAGGGATCCTTGCGATGCCCGTGTTTTGCAGGCAGTCCGCAACCCGCGTTCGACACTAATTAAATTCTGCCTCGAATTTTGGCGGCCTCGAGCTTCAGCGCGGGGTCGTCCGTTTCACGCCGAATACCAACCATGCTCGCCTTTCGCGGGAAGGGCGAGGTGGAATTTTTGTCGTCTCAAGAACTGCTCACCTAGGCGGGTTTTACGAAACAAAGCCGATTCTACCGGCTTATGCACGCTCGCACGTATGACTTCATAAAATCGGCCGCACCTTCCTCGGCTGGCCTAACCACTTCTGCAAAAGCGGTTTTTCTTCGGGTTCCGACGCAGGCGTATTGATAGCGATATCGTTCAGTCCATGGTAGCATATGAAAATGCCGGCGCCTGCATGCTCGGGCGCAGTCCTTGTTGGCTAGCGGTATGTCAGATCGCTCGGGATGCCTTCGTTTCCGTTCCCCCTCGTCAGTCAGCAGTCATGACCTAATTTATAGGCACACGCCCGTCGTTTCCTCTCGGCATTGCATGGATTCGAACACATGATTTCACGGCGCAACCTTCTTGTAACGTCGGCGGGCGCCGCCGCCGCCGTCATCAGCGGCGGCGCAATCGCAGCCGAGAAGCCCGGCGTCACCACCGGGGCGGTGCAGTTCGGCACGGCCCATTGGCTTCTCGACGTGATCAAGGAAAGAAAGCTCGACGCCGAAGAGGGGTTTGAGCTTTCGCTGCGCATACTGGCCTCAACGGGCGCGGCGACCATCGCGCTTCTCGGGCATGAGGCCGATATCGTCTTGAGCGATTGGTTCTGGGTCATGCGCCAGAGAAGCCTCGGAGGCGATTATCTCTTCATGCCTTTTTCCGCAGGCTTGGGCGGCGTGATCGTCCCGGCGGACAGCCCGATCAAGAGCGTGGCGGATCTCAAGGGGAAGAAGATCGGCGTGGCCGGCGGCCCGATCGACAAAAGCTGGCTGCTGCTCAGGGCGTACGGGATGCAAAACGGCGCAGGCGATCTTGCGGCCACGGCCACGCCCGTCTTCGCCGCGCCGCCGCTCTTGAATGAGCAGGCTCTTGCCGGGCGGATCGACGCTCTTCTCAATTTCTGGCCGTTCGCGGTGAAGCTTGAGGCCCAGGGTTATCGGCAGGCGATCACGGTTTCCCATATCATGCAGGCGCTCGGCATCGAAAGCCCGCTCCCGCTTGTTGGCTTTGTGTTCGCGGCAAATTTCGCAAGCAACGGTCGCGGTTCGGTGCAAAGCTTTTCCAGAGCCGTTCAGAAAGGGCAATCCATCCTTGCGACCTCGGATCAGGAGTGGGAGCGAATCAGGCCGCTCATGAAAGCGAGCAGCGATGAGGAATATCGCATGCTGCGCGCCCGGTACCGCGAGGGCATACTTCGCAGCTGGAATGAGCGCGACCGCAACGCGGCGCGCAAGTTGTTCGCGGTTGTGAAGGAAACAGGCGGCGAAGAGGTGACAGGGGCAGGCGTTACGTTTGATCCCAGGGCATTTTGGGATGGCTTTGTTCTCTAGGACGCTTCCGGCTGAGGAGGAAGCGCGCGCTGCAAACGCGGGCGCTGGCCGGAAGATCGACGCCGGAGGCATCAGCGACTGGGGCCGTCTCATAGCCACTGTGGTTTCGCTCGTTGCGTTCGTCGCCGTGTGGGCGTTGGCCGCGTGGATCGCTCAATCAAGGCATTTTCCCGATCCGGTCGCCGTCGGCGAGCGTATCGTCTCCGAGACGGCGTCGGGCCAGCTCTTATTCCAGGTCGGCGTGACCCTGGCGCGCGTCGCGGCAAGTTTCGTAGTCGCCGTTATCGTCGGCTCGGCTATCGGCTTCGCCATGGGCCGATCTTCGAGGCTCAATCTTTTCTTCGACAGCTGGCTCATTCTCTTTCTCAACCTGCCCGCCCTGATCGTCATCATCCTTTGCTTCCTCTGGTTCGGGCTGAACGAGGCGGCGGCGATCACGGCCGTCGCGCTGAACAAGATCCCCAACGTGGCGGTCATCATCCGGGAGGGAACGCAGGCGCTGTCTCCCGCCTACGATGAGCTTGCGACCGTCTACCAGTTTGGGTGGTGGACGAGGCTGCGCGAGGTGCATCTCCCTCAGCTCGCGCCGTACTTTGCAGCGGCGGCCCGCTCCGGTCTCGCGATCGTCTGGAAGATCGTGCTTGTGGTCGAACTTCTCGGCTTGTCGAGCGGCGTGGGGTTCGAGTTGAACACCTTCTTCCAGCTTTTCGACGTGACGGGCATCCTTGCCTACGCCGCCAGTTTCATCGCCGTCATTTTCCTTATCGAGACCTTCGTCATGCGCCCATGGCAGCTCGCAGCCAACAGATGGCGTCAATGAGCGCGTTCGCCGTCGACATCCGGGAAAAGACCTATGGCGTAGGCGAAGGCTCGCGCCCAGCCATCGCCGGCCTCTCCTTCGATGTCAATGATGGCGAACTCGTCTGCGTGCTTGGGCCTTCAGGCGCAGGCAAAACGACCACACTGAACATCATCGCCGGTTTGGACTTGAATTTCGACGGTCGAGTTCTCTTTTCCGGACGCTGCTCCGCACCGGCTTTCCTACATCTTTCAGGACCCCCGGCTTCTTCCGTGGAGGACGCTGATCGAGAACGTCGCCTTGCCCTTGAAAGGCAAGCTCGATGCGCTCGATGTCGCCGCCGCATGGCTCGACCGCGTCGGGCTGTCGGGCTGCCAAGCTCTTTACCCGGGGCAGGCCTCGGTCGGCATGCAGCGGCGCGCCGCCATTGCGAGGGCTTTCGCTTTCGCGCCGACGGTGCTTCTGATGGACGAGCCTTTCGTGTCGCTCGACGAGAAGGCGGCCCACGAACTGCGCAGTCTCTTTCTTGCGCTTTGGCGAGCCGAGCGCGTCACGACGCTGTGCGTCACCCACAATGTCGCCGAGGCGGCCGAACTCGCCACCCGCGTGCTCGTGTTCACGGGCTCTCCCGCCAAGATCGCGGCGAATATCAATCTGCGCAAAGAAGGGGAAAGCGGCGCCAACGCCGAGTTCTCGCTGCGCTCCGCGCTTGAGGCCGCGCGCCTCAGTTCCGGCAAAACCTGAATTTCATTTAAATTGAACATCGAAGATAACGCAACCTGATGTCTGGACATTTGTCTGTGGACGGTCAATCGGCATTGGTGTTGTTGAAGTTGACATAGGGTGTTTGCGAGGCGGCCCATTGCTCGTCGATCTCGACCAAGATGGCGGAGACCAAGCTGAGGAGAGAAGCCTCGTTTGGGAAGACGCGTATTTTTCTGGTCCTGCGTTTTAGCTCCTGTTGGATCGAGCGCTCGATGGGGTTGGACGTTCGCATGCGCCGCCGCTGGTCTCTCGGCAGTTTGAAGACGGCGAAGCCTTCGGGGACGTTATTTTCGAGCCATTCCGCGAGCTTGGAGGCGGGGCTTCGGTATTTGGCCACGAGGCGCTTAAGCTCCTCCTGAGCGCTTCCTAGATTTGGAGCGTCCCAGACGGCGCGCAGTTCCTCGCCGATGACCTTGCGGATAGTCTGATTGGGGGCGTGGTGGATGGCGTTCTGGGCGAGGTGGAACTGGCAACGCTGCCAGCGTGCGCCGGGCAGCACGGCCTGGCGAGCCGCCTTGAGGCCGGGGTGGTCGTCCGAGGTAATGAATTCGACGCCTCGCAGGCCGCGCGCCACGAGGTTTTCAAGGAAGGCTCGCCAGTGCGCTTCGGCCTCGGAGAAGGCGACGTAGACGCCCAGGATACGGCGCTTGCCAGAGGGTTCGATGCCGATGGCGGTGAGCACGGCGCAATCGTCCGCGACGCCCTGTTCGCGGGTCTTCTCATAGCGCGCATCGAGAAAGAGATAGCGGAAGCGGCCGAGAGGACGGCTCCGCCAGGCTTCGAGTTCTTCGTCGAGCATGGCCGCGGCCCGGCTGACCTGGGTCGAGGACAGGCCCTCGATGCCGAACTCGGCTAACACCTTTTCGACGGCTCGCGTCGAGACGCCCTTCACATACATTTCGGCGGCGGCGAGCATCACCGCGCGGCAGGAGCGGCGCCCGCGTTCGAGGCTTTGCGGGAAGAACGGTTCGGGGACGCCCGCCGTCTTGGGCACATCCAGGGTCAGCGTGCCCGCCGCCGTATCGACCTTCTTGGGCTTTACGCCGTTGGCGTAGCCGCGCCGGCCGGAACTGCGCTCATAATGGCTCGCGCCGAGGTATTGCTCACGTTCGAGACGCATGGCGAGGTTCATGAGCGTGGTCATGACCTGCGCCATGGCTTGTGGACCTTCCGCCGTAAGCTGTTCCAGGACTGCGGCCATCGTCGTATCTTTGCTGGTCACCGGTGGTTCCTTCTTGGCGGTTGGAACACCGATGCGCGATTCGCTTCAGTTCCCCACGCGTGGGGAACTGAAGCGTCCACATCCTCCTCGCCCTGACGGCATCGGAGGAAAATTTCCAGACATCAAGTTACACGGACAACATCGAAGACACGTACAATTGTCTTCATCGACATTTTCGCTGGATGGATACGATGAAATCCTTTGTGATTTTGACCGCGGCGGGCGCTCTTATGGCTTCGAATGCGCTTGCTGACAACGGAGCGACCTTCGTGAACGGCGATTGGATTGGCACAGGGTCATTTCAGATGGGTGAACAGATAAGCGCCTGTCCCGAAGTGAAAATGAGATTTCGCGGTTCAAAAACCGCCTACGAAGTGCACGAAGCCTCAATGACGTGCGGAAGCGGTCCCAAGCAGGACTTTACGGACGTCGCTACATTCAGCATCAAGGAAGACGGACAGATCTCTTTCGAGGGGGGAACCAACACGGCGCGAGCAAAAGGGACCAAGGTCGGCGTCGTGAAGGACAACAAGCTGCGCACCATCAGCCCGGTCGATACCGGCGGCGTGAATGACATCTCCATAGAGAAAGCCGGAGATTTTCTGCTCTATAATGAGACTGCAGGCGTGCCGGGCGAGACGCCGGTCTACAGCCTGATGGCGATTCTCAAAAAGGACCCCGCCGCCGCAGCCAAACCCTGATCCCGTCACTCGGGAAAGAGCGCCCTACCATCGAACTTCGCGGCGTTGCATCTTTGCCTCGCAAGGCTGCAAATCTGCTGACTTGCCTTGTCTTCGCCTCAACGCCATGCGCATGCAACGTTCGCATTGGCGATAGACAAAGATTCGGTATGATCAGACATTCTCTCACGGCGCTCGCGCTTTCCGTTTTGGCCACAACGTCCTCTCCCGCGGCGCAATGCGGCGGCGATTTTCGTACTTTCATTGGCGCAATGTCGCGCGAGGCCGCGAGCGCCGGCGTCTCGCGCTCCGTTATCGACTCCGCGCTCTCGGGCGTCTCGCCCGACCAGTCCGTGCTCGCCTTCGACCGGCGGCAGCACGGGACGTTCCAGATGAGTTTCGAGCGCTACTCCTCCACTCGCGTGACGGCCGGCCGCATCCAGCGCGGCAAGCAGCTGATGCAGCGCCACGCCGCGCTCCTGGCGCGCATCCAGCGGCAATTCGGCGTGCCTGGCAATGTGCTTGTCGCGATCTGGGGCCTCGAAACAGACTTCGGCACGGGCGACATGGGCCGGTTGCCGGTGATCCGCACGCTCGCCACGATGGCCCACGACTGCCGCAGGACCGAGTTGTTCCAGCGCGAACTTCTCGCCGCCTTGAAGATCGTGCAGCGGGGCGATCTTTCCTCGCATGATCTCGTCGGCGCCTATGCCGGAGAAATCGGCCAGACGCAATTCCTGCCTTCATCCTATATCAAATACGGCGTCGATTATGACGGGAACGGTCATGTCGATTTGAGGCACAGCGCGCCCGACGTGCTCGCCTCGACGGCCAACCTCCTCAAGACCAATGGCTGGCGCGCAGGGGCGCCTTTCGGCGAAGGCACAGCGAACTTCGAAGTGATGCGCGAGTGGAACCACGCCGAGGTCTATCGCAAGACCATCGTCCTGTTCGCCGAACGGCTGGCCGGTCGCTGAGCAGGCAGTCCTGGCAAACGCGGAGCGGCGCTTGACTGACTTGGCGGCTGGCTTACTCCAGCCGCGACGAGGCCTGTGAATGGTTTATGAGTAGTTGAAATTGGGATTGTTTCGTAAAACGCCCCTAAGTAAGTATATATGTATACAATTTTTTGCGCAGGCGCAGCCATCGGCAAAGCCGCATTACATCCGACGACAAAAATCTCGTCCTGGCAGCGCTGCTCGACGCCGAGTTGTTGATCGTCGCCGGTCAATAGGTTCAAACCTCCTCGGCATGTAGGCGGTCAGGTCCGACATGGAGATCACGCCGCTCCGGTCGGCATCCGCGTCATCGGCGCACAGCGCATCGGGCGAAACTGGCGAAGGCGCCATGCCTCGTCGCCAGCGGCGACCCCGACGCCAAGGCTCGCGGCCTTCAATGTCGCAACCCGCCATGTGTCCGGCAAGCGTTAAAATTTACTCGCCAAAATAGACTGCATTTGACCCAGGTCGGTCCCAGGCAAGTCCGTGTAACTTGATGTCTGGAAATTTTCCTCCGATGCCGTCAGGGCGAGGAGGATGCGCGATTCGCTTCAGTTCCCCACGCGTGGGGAACTGAAGCGAATCGCGCATCGGTGTTCCAACCGCCAAGAAGGAACCACCGGTGACCAGCAAAGATACGACGATGGCCGCAGTCCTGGAACAGCTTACGGCGGAAGGTCCACAAGCCATGGCGCAGGTCATGACCACGCTCATGAACCTCGCCATGCGTCTCGAACGTGAGCAATACCTCGGCGCGAGCCATTATGAGCGCAGTTCCGGCCGGCGCGGCTACGCCAACGGCGTAAAGCCCAAGAAGGTCGATACGGCGGCGGGCACGCTGACCCTGGATGTGCCCAAGACGGCGGGCGTCCCCGAACCGTTCTTCCCGCAAAGCCTCGAACGCGGGCGCCGCTCCTGCCGCGCGGTGATGCTCGCCGCCGCCGAAATGTATGTGAAGGGCGTCTCGACGCGAGCCGTCGAAAAGGTGTTAGCCGAGTTCGGCATCGAGGGCCTGTCCTCGACCCAGGTCAGCCGGGCCGCGGCCATGCTCGACGAAGAACTCGAAGCCTGGCGGAGCCGTCCTCTCGGCCGCTTCCGCTATCTCTTTCTCGATGCGCGCTATGAGAAGACCCGCGAACAGGGCGTCGCGGACGATTGCGCCGTGCTCACCGCCATCGGCATCGAACCCTCTGGCAAGCGCCGTATCCTGGGCGTCTACGTCGCCTTCTCCGAGGCCGAAGCGCACTGGCGAGCCTTCCTTAGAAAACCTCGTGGCGCGCGGCCTGCAAGGCGTCGAATTCATTACCTCGGACGACCACCCCGGCCTCAAGGCGGCTCGCCAGGCCGTGCTGCCCGGCGCACGCTGGCAGCGTTGCCAGTTCCACCTCGCCCAGAACGCCATCCACCACGCCCCCAATCAGACTATCCGCAAGGTCATCGGCGAGGAACTGCGCGCCGTCTGGGACGCTCCAAATCTAGGAAGCGCTCAGGAGGAGCTTAAGCGCCTCGTGGCCAAATACCGAAGCCCCGCCTCCAAGCTCGCGGAATGGCTCGAAAATAACGTCCCCGAAGGCTTCGCCGTCTTCAAACTGCCGAGAGACCAGCGGCGGCGCATGCGAACGTCCAACCCCATCGAGCGCTCGATCCAACAGGAGCTAAAACGCAGGACCAGAAAAATACGCGTCTTCCCAAACGAGGCTTCTCTCCTCCGCTTGGTCTCCGCCATCTTGGTCGAGATCGACGAGCAATGGGCCGCCTCGCAAACACCCTATGTCAACTTCAACAACACCAATGCCGATTGACCGTCCACAGACAAATGTCCAGACATCAGGTTGCGTTATCCCCAGGCAATCCGCAAAGCTTAGCATCCAGAGTTGAGCGTTTCCCGCCGTACACGTAGGGGCGTGACCTAAACGGCGAGCATGTCGAAAGGAATGCTATGGCGCACACTTTTGTATGGGGCTCGAATGCATCAGCTCTATGGGGCTCGAAGGCAGCGGCCAGCTGGGATGATCCTGCGAATTGGATCGACACAACTACGGGCGAAGACCCTGCTTCCGCGACGCCAGGCAGCACAGACCTCGTAACCATAAACGACACTGGGCTTTCAGGGCATATCATCACCGGCGTTGGTACGTGTGCATCGCTCACCAACAACGGCGCTACGTCTCTTCAAGGCAAGTTCACCACCGGGGCGCTTGTCTTATCAGGCCTAGAAGTCAAACATCGCCCTTCCCTCCAATAGCTCGCTGACCGTCAACGGCGCCGTAACCGGCGATGTCAACGCCAGCATGGAGCTCGACGGCGGCCAATTGACGATCGACGGGGACATCAAGAGCCACGGGTTTCTCCACCTGGACATCAATAGTGGGGAGGCGCTGATCACCGGGAGCATCATCAACAACTCGGAATGGGACAACATCACCATCGTTAGCGGCTCACTCACCATAGACGGTGATATCACCAACAACTGGGGCGATACCTTCACCATGTATGGCGGTACGCTGACCGTTGGCGGCACGATCAAGAACGGCGCCGGCACAGTCGGCGGTTTCTCCATCGCGGGTGGCGCCGTCGCACAATTTGGCGGATTGTCTCAATTCAGCTGCATCAACGTTGGTTCCACTTCCACTCTTGAAATTGGCGCCGCAGGAGGCGCCGCGGCGGGCGCCTTGACCATCGATCAAGGCGTCACGGTTGCGGGCAGCAGCGGCAGCCCCAACAACACATATTGGTTTCAGGCGCCCAGTATCGTCGACAACGGCGTTATAGACGTGACCGGCGGCTCACTCAGCCTCAATGGAAAGCTTACCGGCAGTGGCGCGGTCTACATCGGCACAGATGCCATCGTCACCATCACCAGCTTGGACAAGGCTTCCGCCAACACCATCGATTTTGCGCACCAGAATGGCGCGCTGACGCTGGACAGCGGCGCGCTAAAAGCGTCGCAAGCTCCCCTTACCATCTCGAACTTCGGCTTGACGGATGTCATCGACGTGCAGGGCACGGTCACCGGCGCCAGTTTCAGCAACGGCGTGCTCACCCTCACAAACGGCAGCGACATTGTAGACAAGCTCACGCTCGATGGCGACTACTCCGGCGATTCCTTTTCCGCGACGCCGCTTGGCAAGGGCTACACTAGGATCGACGCAAACGCGCTCGCGGCGCCAGCTGGAACCGGTCTGGGAGATGTTTTGCAGTGGGACTCGTCCAGGGGCGGTAGCTGGGATAATCCCGTGAACTGGGTCAAGCCGGCGAACTGGACTGGGCCTTATGTGGCGCCGGGAAGCACTGACGCCGCAATCATCGACCAGCCGAACCACACGCAAATCATCACGGGGGTCGGCGATTCTGCGTCGTTGACAATCTATGGCGGCGCCGCTCTTCAAGGCCAGTTCATAACCAATGCGCTCGTCCTTGAGGAGGGTTCTTCATCCTCCATCGGCGGCTCGCTGACGGTCAATGGTTCTGTCACCGGAAGCGATCATTGCTCAACCACGGTCGATGGCGGTCGGCTGACAGTTGGCGGGAATATCACCAATGGCGTTGACGATAACCTTACCGTCAGCGGCGGCGGCACGGCTACGATCACGGGCAATATCGTCAATTCCAGCTCCTATACGCCCAGCGTGAGCGGCGGCGCAGCGACGATTACCGGTAGCATAACCGGAAGCGGCGGCTTGTTCTCCGTGAGTGGCGGCGCATTGACTGTCGGCGGTTCGGTCGCCAACGGGAATATAAATGTCTCTGGTGGGGGAAAGACGCAGCTTGGCGGTCTATCCGAAGGCGACGCCACCGTTGACGCCAATTCCACACTCGAAATCGGCGCAACCGGAGGCGCTGCAACCGGTTCGCTGACAATCAATTCCGGCGTTACGGTCACGGGCGTCTATTTTCAGGCCCCCACCATTGTGGACAATGGCGTCATCGACGTGACCGGCGGCGAGCCTCTCACCCTCGATGGCAAGCTCACGGGTAGCGGCGCCGTTGACATAGAAAGCGGAGCAAGCGTCACCATCGCGAGCTTGGGCGCGACCGCGGCCAACACCGTCGCCTTCACCGGCGCCGGCGGCGCGCTGACGCTTGGCAGCGGCGCATTGAGTGCGTCGCAGGCCCCCCTTACCATTTCGGGCCTCGACCTGACGGACGTAATCGACGTGCAGGGCGCGGTTACCGGCGCCAGTTTTAGCAACGGCTTTCTCACCCTTACCGATGGCGCCAGCACTGTCGATAAGCTCAACATCAATGGAAATGTCACGGGAGGGGTTTTTGCTGTAAAGCCAATTGACGGTGGCTATACGCAGATCGCGCTTGACACGCTAGCCTCCGTGACCTCGGTTGTCGCCACGCCATCAAGCGGGCTTGAGCAGATCAGCTCCATCGTCAGGATGGCGGTGACGTTCAACAAGGCCGTCACGGTTACCGGGAAGCCGAAGCTGTCACTCAATAACGGCGGCAGCGCTGCTTATCAAGGCGCCAGCTCAGACGGTAAGACGCTGACCTTCGCCTATACGGTCGGCGCAAACGCTGCGAGCACTCCCTCTCTTGGAGTTACAGGTCTCAGCATGGCGGGCGCCGCCATCACCGATTTGAAGGGGCTGGCTGCGAATGTTTCTGGGGCCATACAGACCTTCGCGGGGCTAACAATTGGTGGGGTGACGCCGCTTATCACGCGGGTTTCCAAGTCGTCTGCGTCCAGCGATGTCCGGCCCGGGCAAACGGTGACAGTCACTCTGGCTTTCAGCAAGTCTGTTATCGTGAAGGGAGCGCCGACTATCGCGCTCAGCGACGGCGGCGTAGCAACCTACCTTAGCGGCAGTGGAACATCCGCGCTGACGTTCGCCTACAAAGTGGCGTCGGGACAGAATTCGACGGACCTGCAGACGACAGGCATTACGCTGCCGGCGGGCGCCTCGATCACGGACTCGGCGGGACACGCCGCCAATCTGGCGGGGGCCAAGACGGATCTCGCCTTGCAGATCGATTCGGCCTCTCCGGCGATCTCATCTCTAAGCTCCACCCCCGGCGGCGATCTCAACGCAGGCTGGAATGTCACGATTTCGGCCGCCATGAGCGAGCCCATTGTGGTGACAGGCGCGCCCACGCTTTCGCTGAACGATGGCGGCACAGCCATCTTCGACAAAGCTAAGTCGACCCAAACCATGCTCGTCTTCGACTACACGGTGGCGGCAGGGCAGAACGCCGGTGCGCTCAAGGTTACAAAGATGAACGTCCCGGTGGGCGCCTCGATCCAGGATCTGGCCGGCAATGCTGTGGCGGCGATGCTGCCGGCAAGCGCCTCGCTCGGGCTCAAGATCGACACCGCGGCGCCGACGGTGACGGGCGTCACGACGACGCCATCCTCGGGCGCGGTCACGACGGGAAACACGTTGGCGATTACGCTGCATATGAGCGAGGCCGTCACCGTGACGGGGACGCCGGCGCTGCTCTTGGATCTTGGCGGCCAGGCGACATACGATGCGCAACATTCGACGGCGACTGCGCTTCAGTTCGACTATCTCGCAACGAAAACTTTAGGCACGCGCTCGCTTTGCATCAGCGGCGTTGAGCTGCCCTCGGCAGGCGCAATTGAAGACGCCGCGGGCAACACCGCTGAACTCTCAGGCGCAGCTGCGAACCTGGGCGTCAAAGTGAATGCGATATCGACCGGGGTTGCGAATGTGACGATCGCCGGAACGCAGGATGCCGAGATTTTCGGCGTCGCAAAGCAAAAGATGATCTTCGCTCCCCGAGCGGAGGGGACGCTGGAACTCGATGCGGCGCAGAGTTTCGCCGGCAAGATCGTGGGCCTCACAACCTCCGATACGCTCGATCTCGCGAACCTCGTTTACGGGCCCAGCATGACGGTTAACTATTCGGGGACGAGCGCAGGCGGGACCTTGACCATCGGCAACGGCGTGCAAATCGACATGATTGGGCTGCTTGGCGACTATACGACGTCCGCCTTCACGCTTTCCAGTGATAGCCATGGCGGCGTCAATGTCGTCGAGGCGCCGAAGAATTCCACAACGCCGCTCCTTGTCAACCCGCACGCCTAGGCAGGTTCTGCCGGGTTCGCCAACGCATCGCCGCGCCGCATCACCCCGAAAGGCGAAGCTCCACAGCATCATCCCGGAAAGCGCTTGCGCTTATCCGGGATGATGCCGCATCGAAGCGCCCGCATTCTTGCGATCCCGGCTCGCACTTCGCTTGGCCGGGATGACATCCGTTGGCCAGATTGGGGGAGGCTGCCGAGCAGATTCGCCTCAAGGCTCCTTCTGCTTTATGCGGCTTCGCCGCTTCCATCGGCAGCGGCCTTAAACTATGTCATTGTGAGAGGGGATTGCCCCGTTCGCGAGCATGGAAAGGCCCTTTGGCATGCAAAGTGACCTCATCACCTATATTCCGCCCGTCTACCGGCCGCCGAGCGAAGCGGATTCGCTGATCCTCCCGGTGACCAATGGCTGTTCCTGGAACAAGTGCACCTTCTGCGAAATGTATACCGCCCCGCAGAAGCGCTTTCGCCCTCGCGGCGAGGAGGAGGTGCTGGAGATCATCCGGCGTTGCGGCCAAGAGCTTGGCGGCGAGGCCAGGCGGATTTTCCTCGCCGATGGCGACGCCATGACGCTGTCCACGCGCCGCCTTGTGACGATTCTCGAAGCCATCCGGCGCGAATTGCCCGGCGTGCATCGTATTTCCAGCTATTGCCTGCCGCGAAACCTTCGCAAGAAATCCGTCGAGGAGATCAAGGAGCTGGCTGCGCTCGGTCTGTCGCTTGTCTATGTCGGCGCGGAATCGGGCGACGACGAGGTGCTAACGCGCATCAACAAGGGGGAGACCTTTGCGACCACGCTCGACGCGCTTCAAAAGCTTGGCGAGGCCGGGATCAAGCGCTCTGTCATGATCCTGAACGGGCTTGGCGGCCAAGCGCTGACCAGACAGCATGCGATGAACTCGGCGGCGCTGATGAACGCCGCCCAGCCGGAATTTGTCGCCACGCTCGTCGTCAGCTTTCCGCAAGGCGAGGAGCGGCTGCGCGGCGCGTTTCCCGGCTGGGAGCCGCTCAGCATCCCCGGCCTCCTGCAGGAAATGGAGGTTTTCATTTCGGAGCTGGAGCTGAAGCGAACCGTGTTCCGGAGCGATCACTCCTCGAACTGGCTTGTGCTCAGGGGCACGCTCGGCGCCGATAAGCCGCGGCTTCTCGCGCAGCTGCGCGACGCCATCGCGGTCCCCGAGGCGGCGCCGCTTCGGCCCGCCTGGACACGCGGCCTGTAACCGCATTGATAATAAAGCTGCGCCGCCCGGATGATCGACAAGCTCGAATTTCTGATCGCCATCGCGCATGAAAAGCATTTCGGGCGCGCAGCCGAAACCTGCGGGGTGACGCAGCCCACTCTTTCGGCCGGCATCAAGCAGCTTGAAGATACGCTCGGCGTCATGCTGGTTAGGCGCGGCTCGCGGTTTCTCGGCTTGACGACCGAGGGGGAGCGCGTTCTGGAGTGGGCGAGACGCATCGTCTCCGATACGCGCGGGCTCCGGCAGGATGTCGAAGCGCTGAAGCGCGGCCTGACCGGGCATTTGCGGATTGCGGCCATTCCCACCGCGCTTCCCATCGTGGCTGCGCTGACGACGCCCTTTCAGGCGCGCCATCCGAAGGTGCGCTACACGGTGCTCTCGCGCAACTCGGAGGAGATCCTTGAACTTCTTTCCAATCTCAAGATCGACGCAGGCCTCACCTACATCGACAATGAACCGCTCGGGAATGTGACCAAGATCGCGCTCTACAAGGAACGCTATTGTCTGGTGACCGAGAAAGGCAGCCCGCTCGCGGGGCGGTCATCGGTGACCTGGGCGGAGGCCGCGACGGCGCCTTTATGCCTGCTGACGCGGGACATGCAGAACCGCCGCATCATCGACCGCAATCTGCAGAAAGCCGGCGCCAATGCAACAGTCATGCTCGAAAGCAATTCGATGATCGTGCTGTTCTCGCACATCCACTCGGAGCGATGGTCGAGCATCATGCCGGAGAAGCTCACCCATATCTTCGGCCTGTCTGCGGATACCGAAACCATCCCCATTGCAGGCGAAAGCGAAGTTCACACAGTGGGCCTCATCGCCGGGCCGCGGGAGCCCCTGACGCCGCTCGTCTCGGCGCTGATGCTGGAGGCGAAGCGCGTTGCCGCCGTCCTCGGCTCCTCACGGAATTCCCGAGACCGGGCATAAAGTCTCTTTGCTCCTGTCCCTGGATCCCACAGGTCAATCCATAGGCGCCGCGATAGAGTTGCAGATTAGGCTCCAAGCCTTCCGCTGATATGAGCCAGGACGAAATAAATCCGCCCCTCATCCGACGCCAGCCTGGACTGCACGGTCGCGCCTCTTGGATCGGTGCGGCTCAAATCCTGCAACATCTTTTCGAAGTCGTTCAGATAACGATCGACGATGCCGTGGAAGGTCGTATCCGTTTCATACCGCCTCTGCACGCGGTCGACGATTTGCTGACCTTGGCGGGGGTACATGCCGCGCTGGTTCAGAACATCGGTCTCGCCGCGCTTCAGCTTTTGCCAGATGTCCATCACGCGCCGGTCGTCGATGCATGAGGCGATGTCGCTCATGGTGAAGTCCATGCCCAACTCGTCGTCGGCGTTCCCGCTTCTCGCCATGTAGGACTGCGGCTGGGGCGGAAGCGCGTACGGCTCGTCTCTGTCGAAGAAGGCGGGCTCGTCCTCGGAGGCGCGGGCCAGAAGATCGCCGAGAGACCACTGGCCGCGACGATCAGCAGGCCCGCTTTCCTGGAAGGCGCCCACCTGCGCCGGAAGCGACGCCGGTAACGGCAACATATCGATGGGCTCTACCGGCGCGGCTGGCGAAGGACGAGGAGGCTGCGGCTCGGCGGCCCAAGAAGGCTTCTCCACCGGGGCCTGACCGTAGTCGTAGGCGGCGCGAGACGGCAGCGGCAGCGCTGCCTCCTGGACTGGTGGGGGCGGCGGCGGAAGCTGCTCGCGCTCCCGGCGCTGAGGCTCGATCCGCTGCTCTGGAGCGGCGACGGCGCTGGTATAGGCATGGCGACTGGCCAGATCGGACAGGGCGTCGAGCGCCGAAAGCTGATCCTGCAAGGCGCGGCGCATGGCCGACGCGCTCTGCTTTGCCGTTTCCGGCAGGATTTTAGCGTGGCGCTGAAGCTCGTTCTGGGCGGATTCGAGATCGACGGCGGCGCGCCGCGTCGTATCGCGAACGACGCGCGTGGTGTCGGAAAACTTGGAAGACAACGTCGTGAGCTGGCTCGAAACCTGATCGGAAAGCGATGTGAAGTTGGCCTGAAGCTCGGCCACCGCTTTCTGCGTATGCGTCTGCGCATCCTGGCGTAAGCGCTCGATCTCGCGGATCGCCGACTGGGATTTCTCGGCCGAATCCTTGGCGAGAAGCTCGGTCACCTTGCGAGCGCGAAGCTCAGCCTGGCTGAGCGACTGCTCCAGCATGTTGGAGTAGCTGTTCATCATCCGGTCGAGTTCGGCGGCGCGCGTCGTCACCGTTTCCATGAGCCTGGTGAAGCCGACCTGCCGCGCCTCCATCATCGAGTTCGACCTTCGAATTCGACATCTCGAAGGTGCGGGACGCCGTAATCAGCGCCTGCCCCTGATCCTCGAACCGTTTGGTGAGGCCGCCAAGCTGGCCCACAAGGTTGGCCGAAACCTCCTTCAGCACGCGCGCTTGTGTAGCCAGCGCATCGGAGCCGGTCGTGGAGCGGGTCGCCAGCTCTTCCACCGCCTTCTGAATGCTCACGGCGTTGGTTGAGACGACGCGCTCGATCGAAGCCGCCTGCCGCGCCAGCGTTGTTTCCAGCGAGCCAGAGTGCTTTTCGAGGGTTTCCTTCATCGAGCCGGTATGTTTCGATACGGACGCCTCCAGAGCCTGGGCGCGCTGGGAAAGCGTCGCGTCGAGCTGTTTTGTGCGCTCGCTCAAGCTCACCTCGAAACTATTGGTCCGCCGGCTGAGGATCGTTTCGAGCGCCTGGGTGCGCTCGTTGAGAGAGGCGTCGATTCTGCGCGAGTGCTCGCTCAGGACCGTTTGGAGCACGCTGGTGCGTTCGTTGAGCGTCGACCCGAGCGACTGGGTCTTCTCCGCCAGCGCCGTCTCGAGCGCCGACAGATTTCGGGTTGCGCCGTCTATGATCGTGCTGAGCCTGGTCTGCTCGGCGCCCAGCTTCTCAAGCAGAACGGGGATCTCCCGGCCCACCCGCTCGCTCATGCCAACGACGGAGGTGACAAGGCTGTTGCCTTTTGCGGAAATCGCCGCAGCCGTCCTGTCCGATGTCTCCTGAATTGCCCGAGTGACTTCGACGCTCGAAATGCGCAGCGACTCCGCGGCCTGCGCGCCGTGCCGCATGAGCTGCTCTGTAATCCGCGAGCCGCGCTCGGCGAGCTTTTCGTCGATGGCCGTTCCTGCTGCGGTGACGGCGGCGGTGATCTTCTGACCCCGGCTCGTGAATGTCTCCGTCATGGTCACGCTGGCATGACCGAGCGACTGCGAAGCTTTTTCGCTGGCGGCGGTAATCTCCCGCGTCACCTGATTGCCGATTCCGCGCAGCGCCTCGCTCACGCGCTCGCTGTTGTTGACAAGAGCTTCGCGTTCGCTTGCGAGTTCGCTGATCAGGTTTCTGATCCGGTTCTCGTTTTCCGTATAAGACCGTTCGAGCGCGGCCACCTCGTTATGAACCAGCGCCTCAAGCTCGCCCGCTCGTCCGAGCGCGCGCGAGATGGCGTCGTTCATGGCGGCGACCTGACGGCGCACCGTCTGCCCAAGCGAAGCCACCGACTGCTCCGCCATCCGATCGGGTTCGGCAAGACGGACCGCAACTTCCGTCATGGCCGACGACATCAGGCGCAACTCCTGCGCGCGCCAGACAAGGATGGCCAGGAACCAGAACAGCGCGATGGGAATGACCACGGTCGCAATAACAGCCGCGATGGCCGGGTTGGCGAGGAAATCGGCCGTGCCGCCTGAGGCGTCGAAGGCCTTCTGAAACACGGCCCATGATACAAGAAGGCCGAGAACGAACCAGATGGCCGATGCAATGAGCGCGATCAGGAAGGGCGAACGGGACGGCCGCTGCTGCATCGCATAGATCAGGCCGCCGATCGAGGGCATGTCGTCGTTGGCCGCCACATGTGAGCGCGCCGGCGCTGAAGGACGCCTCTGCGGCTGCGGCTGAGGCGCGGGTCGCCCAGGCTGATTGGATGGGGGGGATATGTGCACGGCGCCGTCGCTGTTGTCCTGGATGCGGCGCGGCGCTTGTGGGCGGCTTGGTTTCGGCTGGGGATCGCCTGCCGGAGCTTTGAACATCTCCCGCGGCGGGGTTGGCGCGGCGGGCGCCTCGGCGGCGGGCGGCTTGGGATTCGAATCGGGGACGGCTGCGGCGGGAGCGCCGTTTTTGCCTTTCGTCCGCGTCTCGTCCTCAGCTTTGAGGTCGATTGGCGTCGGGGAGATCGCTTGTTTCTGACTCATCAGGCCGTCCTGATCTCGTGTGATGGAGCTGAGATGCCGCTCGCGCCGCAAAATGCGGATAGGCTTGGAAACCTTCCCGCAACAGTCCGCATCAATTCAAGGCACATGCTTTGTGACCCCTCAAACGCATGCCCGGACACTGTTCTGAAAAGACCCCATCGCAACTTTTCGCTAATGCGTTTTTAAGGCTAAAAAAAGATTAACGAACGCCCCAAACTTATCGGAAACCGCCTTTAAGCTGAGATGCGAAGTCCATGCTTTCGTATGGTTAATATGACGATTCGCTCCGCGCTGACGATGCGTTCGCCGCTGTCCATGCATAAACCACAGATATTTTCACTTCTTGTTAAGCATGATGCGCTGCTTTCCAGGCCCGCGTCCGGATGCGGCGATCGCGAATTGGCGCTTGGAGATTCGCCCCCATCTCCCTTACACAACGACCACGATCCTAAAGCGGCCCGCGTTCATCCGAGGTCGGACAAGCCGTTCCGACCCTTTTGGAATGGATCAACCCGCTTTAATTAGAGTCCAATCAGAGGCGGAGTGACACAGGGGAATGGCGGCGCCATGGTGAAGGTGACCTATATCGAACACAATGGAACGGTTCACGAGGTTGAGGGGGAGCCGGGGCAAACCGTCATGGAGACGGCGATCAAGCATGCGGTTCCAGGAATCATCGCGGAATGCGGCGGCGCCTGCTCCTGCGCGACCTGCCATGTTTATGTCGACGACGCGTGGAAGGAGAAGACGGGCGCGCCCGCCCCGATGGAGGAGGACATGCTCGATTTTGCGTTCGAGGTGCGCGACAATAGCCGCCTGAGCTGCCAGATTCGCCTGAAGCCTGAACTCGACGGACTTGTCGTCCGCATTCCGGAGCACCAGAATTAGACTGACCGGCGCGGAGACGCCTCACCCTTCTCTGAGAGCAAATTCATTCCTTCCATGACGACAGCCGTTCAAACTGACGCTTTGATCATTGGGGCTGGTCCCGTTGGCCTGTTCGCGGTCTTCGAACTGGGGCTGCTCGATCTGAAAGCGCATCTGATCGACGTTCTCGACAAGCCCGGCGGCCAATGCGCCGAGCTTTATCCAGAGAAGCCGATCTACGACATTCCGGGGCTTCCCATCGTGACCGGGCAAGAGCTGACGGATCGGCTCCTTGAGCAGATCAAGCCGTTCCAGCCGGTCTTCCATCTGGGGCAGCGCGTCGATGCGCTCCGTCGCGTGGAGGGCGGTTTCGAGGTCGAGACCGATGCGGGCGCGAGCTTTTTTGCGAAAGTCATCGTCATCGCTGCGGGCGGCGGGTCCTTTACGCCGAAACGGCCGCCTCTTGTGGGCATCGAGGCTTACGAGGGGACATCGGTGTTCTACGCCGTGCGCAAAATGGAGGCGTTCCGGGACAAGAAGGTTGTGGTCGTCGGCGGAGGCGACTCCGCGCTCGACTGGACGCTGACGCTTGAGCCCGTGGCGAAAAGCGTGACCCTCATTCATCGCAGGGACGAGTTCCGGGCCGCTCCCGATTCAATCAACAGGATGCGGGCGCTTGTGCGGGAAGGACGCATGACCTTCATTCTCGGGCAAGTGACGAAGCTTCACGGCGAGGGAGGCGAACTGAAGTCGCTGACCGTGCGCGGCCCCGTCGATGGCGGTCCCGAGCAGCATTTCGAGATCGAGGCGGAGCGGCTTCTGCCGTTCTTCGGCCTTACCATGAAGCTCGGCCCCATCGCGAACTGGGGCTTGAACCTGCACGAGAATCTGATCGCCGTGGACACCGAGAAATTCGAAACGTCGGAGCCCGGCGTTTTCGCCATCGGCGACATCAACAGGTATCCCGGCAAGCTAAAGCTCATCCTCTCCGGCTTTCACGAGGCCGCGCTGATGGCGCAGCAGGCGCATCGCTACGTGTTCCCCGGAAAGAGGGTCGCCTTCCAATACACGACGTCTTCGTCAAGTCTGCAGAAGAAGCTTGGCGTGCTATAGTGCAGGCCGACCACGGCCGCGCCGACGGCCATGCATCGGCGTCAACCGTTCATCGCCTAACCCGACTTGACAGGCTCGCTTATTTGTCCGCCTCGAGTTCCGCCACGGCCTCTTCCATAAGGTCCAGGAGCTTCACCTTGAGGTTGCGTTCGTCGACGGCGACGCCCTTCTCCTTAAGATCGGAAAGCACCACGTCCACGATTGCTTTGTCGCCGGGATGGGCCAGGTCGGCGCGAACGACCTTGATGGCATAGTCCTCGGCATGGGCGCCGCTCAGGCCCAACTGCGCCGCCACCCAAGCACCAAAACGCCTGTCGCGGCGCGCCTTAGCCTTGAAGAGCAACTCCTCATTGTGGGCGAATTTCGCCTCGTAAGCATGCTCTCGTTCGTCGAATGTCGTCATTTGAGGTACGCCTTTACGCCTTCATGACCATGCGGAGAGGCCTTTAAGAGCGGGCGCCGCGAGGCCATCTTTCGGTGCAGACCTTGCATTATTATCGTACCATGGATAGTGCTCGTTTGCGCTGCGTCAACAGGGCTTTTCGGCTAATCCCAGAGCGGCCGACAGGGAGGTAACTAATTTGGCCGCAACAAGTTTCAACGAGAACGCGGTTCGCAGCCATGCGGGAACGCGTGACAATGACGCAAATATGCGCTTGAAGTACCTCGCCTTATCCGCATTGCTTATTTCCTTCACAAGAAGGGGGTTCCCCAATGAATAACCGCCGTCGCCGCATCTATGAAGGAAAGGCGAAGGTTCTTTATGAGGGGCCGGAGCCCGGCACTCTCATCCAGCACTTCAAGGACGACGCGACCGCGTTCAACGCGAAGAAGCATGAGCGTTTCGAGGGCAAGGGCGTTCTGAACAACCGCATCTCCGAGTACATTTTCAGCCGCCTCAACGAGATCGGCGTGCCGACGCATTTCATCCGCCGCCTCAACATGCGCGAGCAGCTCATCCGCGAAGTCGAGATCATTCCGCTTGAAGTTGTGGTCCGCAATGTCGTGGCGGGATCGCTTTGCGCGCGGCTCGGCCTCGAAGAGGGGATGCCGCTGCCCCGCTCGATCATCGAATTCTATTATAAGGCCGACAAGCTGAACGATCCGATGGTGACGGAAGAGCATATCACCGCCTTCGGCTGGGCCGCGCCGCAAGAGATCGACGAGATGATGGCGCTTGCGCTTCGCATCAACGATTTCCTGACCGGCCTGTTTCTGGGGATCGGGATCAGGCTTGTGGACTTCAAGATCGAGTTCGGGCGCATCTATGAGAGCAACGAACAAATCCGCATCGTGCTTGCAGACGAAATCAGCCCGGACAGCTGCCGGCTCTGGGACATCGAAACGAAGGACAAGCTCGACAAGGACCGCTTCCGCCAGGATATGGGAGGCTTGATCGAAGCCTATTCGGAAGTCGCCAAGCGGTTGGGCATTCTTGTGGAGAATCCGGCGCCTAAGCCAAAAGGGCCGGTGCTTGTGCAGTCAAAATAGGCTAGGTCGGTCAGATCATGGAGGGTCCGCGATGAAGGCGCGCATCACGGTTACGCTGAAGAACGGAGTGCTCGATCCGCAAGGACGGGCCATAGCGCATGCGCTTCATTCGCTCGGCTTCGCCAACGTGGAGGATGTGCGGCAGGGCAAGCTGATCGAAGTGCAGCTCAAAGCGATGGATGAAGCCTCGGCGAAGGGCGAGATCGACGCCATGTGCCGCCAGCTTCTCGCCAACCCCATCATTGAGAACTATCGCGTGGAGCTCTTGTGAAAAGCGCCGTTATCGTCTTTCCCGGATCGAATTGCGATCGCGATGTCGCCGTGACGCTCGAAGCCGTGACGGGAAAGAAGCCCGCCATGGTTTGGCATGGGGAAACATCCGTGCCGTCTGTGGATTTGATCGTCCTGCCGGGCGGGTTTTCCTATGGCGACTATCTGCGTTCGGGCGCAATGGCCGCTCATTCGCCGATCCTGCGCGCGGTCGCCGCGGAGGCCAAGCAAGGTGTAGCGGTCTTGGGCATTTGCAACGGCTTTCAGATCCTCACGGAAGCTGGGCTTCTGCCGGGCGCGCTCATGCGCAACGCCTCCCTGCAGTATATCTGCCGCGACGTTCTCCTGAAGGTCGAGAGAACCGACACGCCGTATACGAACGCCTATGCCGCGGGCGAGCAGGTTACGATGCCGATTGCGCACAAAGACGGCTCTTATTTCGCCGACGAGGAAACGCTCGACCGGATCGAAAACGAGGGGCAGGTCGTGTGGCGCTATTCGGCCGCGCCCGACTCTGGGGAAAGCGGTAATCCCAACGGCTCCCGCCGCGACATTGCTGGCGTTGTCGATCGCACGCATCGTATCATGGGCCTTATGCCACATCCCGAACGCGCCGCCGACGCCGCCCTTGGCGGTACGGACGGCCGCCGCCTGTTCGAGTTGCTGATGCATGGATTGAATTGATAAGGCGTCGCAGGTTTGGCGTCTCAGGGTCAAGAGGTTTTAGCGAAAGGATTCCCCCATGGGTTTCGACGACGAAGTTGATGAAGTGAAACGTGAAATGCAGACCGCCAAGCTCGACCCGCAAGCGAGGCGCGATGCGGCGTCCAAGCTTTGCCAACGATTGAAGGAGCAGATCAACAGCAAGCGGCTGGATTTCGCGGTCGCCGAGGAGAACAGCGATCCTATCGTCCAGATCAAGTATAAGCCCGACAACGAGACGCTCGCCGCTGTCTATATCAACGAGGATGGCAGCATCACCTTCCAGGCCGCGGGCGCGACCGACGAAGCCGAAGAAGAAGAAGAGGATGCGGGCTACTTCCCAAGCTATGTCGAGTACATGGACGAGGAGGAATTTCTCGAAGACGCCTACGACATGTTGAAAGTGGGCCTCGCAGAATATGAACTCGACCGCGAAAGCCGCGCTTCTTAAGCAGCTTCGGGGTCATCCAGCACGCGGTGCGAAGCGAGGCAGATACGGGACCGCGTAACACACGAACCTAAGTTTGGAGCGATCCCGGTTTTTGGTCGGCAGGAATTGTGTGAAAACGCTGACCTGCTGATTCCCGGCGGCGAATGGCGCTTGAACACGCAGGGGGAGGGATAGGAGCGCCATAGGTGATCTTTTGGGCAAGGACGCCAAGCTGGCGGGAGAGCCATAGCCTCTGCCGCTGTCTAGGCCACGCCTGAAAAAACGGAGCTGCGCAAAACAGGAGGCGTTCGTTTGGCGCGGCCGTACAGGCGCCGAACACCCTCAGAGATCCACCGTCGCCAGAACCGGAGTGTGGTCCGAGGGTTTATCCCAGGCGCGGGGTCGGCGGTCGATTTCCGTGCTTTTGAGTTGCGCAAGCGCCTGAGGCGACAGCAGGATGTGGTCGATCCTGAGGCCGAGATTTTTCTGCCACGCGCCGGCCTGATAATCCCAAAACGTATAGCGTCCGCCACTTGAATCGCAGCTGAGCACGGCGTCCGCCAGCCCCAGGTTCAAGATGCGCCGGAAGGCTTGCCGCGAGTCCAGCCGGTACAAAGCGTCCTCGACCCAGCCCGCCGGATTATAAACATCGCAGGCGCGCGGAATAATGTTGTAGTCCCCGGCCAGCACGAACGGCTCCTCATAGGCGAGAAGGGTCTCCGCATGCGCCTTCAGGCGGGCGAGCCATTGAAGCTTATAGTCGAACTTCGGCGAAGGCGCGGGATTGCCGTTCGGCGCGTAGATGGAGGCCACCCGGGTCGCCTTGCCGCCGGGAAGCGAGATCACAGCCTCGATGTAGCGCGCCTGTTCGTCGCTCGGATCGCCGGGCAATCCCACGATGGTCTCGTCGATGGGAAACCTGGAAAGGATCGCAACCCCGTTGAAGGATTTCTGGCCCACGACCGCGCAATTATAGCCGAGATCCTCGAAGGTCACGCGCGGAAACCCCTTGCTTTCGCACTTCAGCTCCTGAAGACAAAGAACGTCGGGCGCCACGCGCCGCAGCCAGTCGGCGCAAGCCGCCTCCCGCTGCCTGATCGAGTTCACATTCCATGTCGCGACGGTGACCACGACGCGCTAAACGGAAAAGGACGTGCCGCAGCCGCAGGACGCCGTCGCGTTCGGATTGGCGATTTTGAACGAGGCCCCGATCAGGTCGTCCACATAATCGATCTCCGCCCCCGCCATGAACGGGACCGAAACCGGGTCGATCGCGACGCGCGCGCCCCCCTTTTCGATGATGAGATCGTCTGCGTTCGTTTGAGACACGATCTCGAAATCATAGCGGAAACCCGAACAGCCGCCGCCTTGGACGCTGATTTGCAACGCCTTTTGGCCGCCCTCCGCGGCCATGATCTCCCGAATGCGGTTGGCGGCGCGCTCGCTCACGCTTATGTTTGCGTCAATGGTCATTGCGATTGTTCGCCTCTCTTGAACGATGCTTAGAAGTTTGGACGTCCGCGCCTTATTGTCAACCGGCTTAACCGTTAAGACTTAAACGCATGGCGGAACTAGCCCCTTACGCTGCGCATCCCGAGGAGAGCCGAGGCCGTCTTTTCGACGAAGCCCCCTGCCCTACCCGCAATATCTATCAGCGCGACCGCGACCGCATTGTGCATTCGACGGCGTTCCGGCGGCTCATTCATAAAACCCAGGTTTTCCTCTACCACGAGGGCGATCACTACCGCACACGCCTCACCCACAGCCTTGAAGTGGCGCAGATCGGACGCACGCTCGCGCGCGCGCTTCGCTTGAATGAAGACCTCGTCGAGACTGTCTCGCTCGCCCATGACCTCGGCCACACCCCATTCGGCCATGCCGGCGAGGACGCCCTGAACGAGGCCATGGCGGATGTCGGCGGCTTTGATCATAACGCGCAAAGCCTCAGGATCGTGACTTTCCTTGAGCACCGCTACGCGTCATTCCGGGGAATGAACCTCGCCTGGGAGACGCTGGAAGGCATCGTCAAGCACAACGGACCGCTCATCGATAAGGACGGCGCGCCGCTCGCGCGCTATGCCGAAGCCGGCCTGCCGCTCGCCATCCGCGCCTACATCCCGCTCCAGGATCTGCGCCTCGACACTTTCGCATCGCTCGAAGGTCAGATCGCCGCCATCGCCGACGATATCGCCTACAACAACCACGATATCGATGATGGCTACCGGGCCGGCTACATCGCCGTAAAGGAATTGGAGGAGGCGCCGATGGCGGCCCGCACGCTTGCTGCGGTCCGCGCTCGCTACGGCGATCTGCCCGACTCGCCCCTCGTCTATGAAATGAATTCGGCGGATGATCGCGAGCATGGTCCAGGATGTGCTGGCCGAGACGGGCGCGCGGATCGCCGCCGCCAACCCTTCGACAATCGAAGACATTCGCGGGCGCGGGGAGCCGCTCGCCCAGTTCTCGGAGAAAATGGCCGCGGACATCGCCGATCTCAGGCGCTTTCTTTTCGCGAAGGTCTACACCCACCCGGCCATTGTCCAAAAGATGACCGAGGCGCAACACGTCCTTCGCGAGCTCTACGCCTATTTCGCCGAACACCCCGAGGAGATGCATTTAGAGCCGGAGCGGGACGCGGAGATCGCGGACCCTGTCGCCCGGCTGCGCGCCGTCGGCGATTTCGTGGCCGGGATGACGGATATGTTCGCGCTCAAAACCCATGACGCCTTGTTCGGGAACGGGCGGCGAGTCCGCAGGCTTTAGGAAAATCAGTTTTCGAAGATCATGGCGCCAGCGAATAATATTCCGTGGATCGCCTGCGGAGGAACGCGAATTACTCGAAAAATCGCCGCACAGGGGCCATTTTCCCGATCGATTTTGATCCGCAGTCTCCCAGATTCGAGCCTCGCGGCGCTCCTCTTCATTGGCGCCGGCACATGCCCGGGGCGACTGGACGACACATGCACGCGGAATAGCCGAGGCGGCTGCCGCGTTTTGAGACATATTCTTTTCAAGGGAGAAGTTATGCGGAATTCGATCAAGGTGCTGGCCGCTGGCGCGGCCATGATGCTGATGACAACAGGCGCCGGCTTCGCGGGGCCGGTTTCAACCCCTCATCCGGCCGGCGGAGCCGTTCTCGAAACCGGCGTGCTTCCGGTGCAGTACGGCGAACATTGCGAGCGCCTGCGCTACCGGTGCGAGCACAAAGAGGAACTCGGCCGGGAAGGCGAAGGGACCTGCCACCGCTATCGCGAAGAGTGCGGCGAACGCGCCGAACATTGCGAGCATCTGCGGCGGGCCTGCGAGCACAAAGAAGCGCGCGGCGAGGAAGGCGAAGGCAACTGCCGCCGCTATCGCGAGGAATGCGGCGAGGGCGGACGATACTAAGTCGACTCAGCGGGCGCCGCTCGAAGGCGCTCGCACTTTGTTAACACTTTAGCAGTTCTCATTAACAGAACTCCGCGGTGAAAATCATACGTGGGATTGCGCGCGATCGGTAAATGCGCCAATGACGTTGCTATGAACATGTTTGCGATTTTTGAGGAGCGCATCCTGAGCGCCCTGGAAGTTTTGCGTGAGGAAGGCGTCTTGCCCGCCGATGCGAAACTTGACGGTTTCGTGGTCGAGCCGCCCCGCGAGGCTGCCCACGGGGATCTTGCGACCAACGCGGCGATGACGCTCGCCAAACCCTCTCGGAAGAACCCCAAGGAACTAGCGACGGTCATCGCCGAGCGCATCCGGTTGGCTCCCGACGTGGAGAAGGTCGATGTCGCAGGGCCCGGCTTCATCAACATCACGTTGAAAGCCGAGTTCTGGCCGGGCGTGCTGCGCGCCGTGCTTGCCGGCGGCGCCGATTATGGCCGAAGCGCGCTTGGCGCGGGCGAGCCCGTCAATGTGGAGTATGTCTCGGCAAACCCGACGGGCCCCATGCATGTCGGCCATACGCGCGGCGCCGTGTTCGGCGATGCGCTGGCGAACCTGCTCGCCTTCGCGGGCTATAAGCCGACGCGCGAATACTACATCAACGATGCCGGCGGACAGGTCGACGTGCTGGCGCGCTCGGCCTTTCTTCGCTATCGCGAGGCGCTTGGCGAGGACATCGGCGAGATTCCCGCCGGGCTCTATCCGGGCGACTATCTGAAGCCCGTCGGCGAATTGCTTGCGAAGGAGTTTGGCCAAGACCTGCTCGGCAAGCCGGAGGAAACGTGGCTTTCCGCCGTGCGCGAGCGCGCCATTGCCGCCATGATGGATATGATTCGCGAGGATCTCGCCTCGCTGGGCATCCGGCATGACGTTTTCTTTTCGGAGCGTTCGCTGACAAGCGGCGGCCATGATGAGATCGCGCAAACCATCGAAGCGCTGAAACAAAAAGGCCTGATCTATGTCGGCCGCCTCGCTCCGCCGAAAGGCAAGCTGCCGGACGACTGGGAGGATCGCGAGCAAATCCTGTTTCGCGCCGCTGATTTCGGAGATGACGCCGATCGCGCGCTTGTCAAATCCGACGGCTCCTACACCTATTTCGCAGCCGACATGGCCTATCACCGCTCGAAATTCGAACGCGGCTTCAAGACCATGATCAACGTGCTCGGCGCGGATCATGGCGGCTATCTGAAGCGGCTGACGGCGGCCGTGAAGGCGATCTCCAACGGTGAGGCCGCCGTCGACGCGAAGGTCTGCCAGTTGGTGCGCCTTTTCCGCGGCGGCGAGCCCATCAAAATGTCCAAGCGGTCCGGCTCTTTCGTGACGCTGCGAGAGGTGGTGGACGAGGTCGGGCCGGGGCCGGTGCGGTTCATGATGCTGACCCGAAAGAACGATGCGACGCTCGATTTCGACTTCGACAAGGTGGTCGAACAGTCGAACGACAATCCGGTTTTCTATGTTCAGTACGCTCACGCCCGGGCCTGCTCAGTCCTTGGCAAGGCGCGCGAGGCGTTCCCGGACATGGACCTTGGCGCATCCTCGCTGGCAGACGCGAATCTCAGCCTTTTGTCCGACGAATTGGAACTCGCCCTCATCAAGAAGCTGGCGCAGTTCCCCCGCGCTGTCGAAGGAGCGGCAGAAGCGCACGAACCCCACAGAATTTCTTTCTATGCCCATGAAACGGCGGCAGTATTCCACAGCCTTTGGACTCGGGGCAAAGAGTCGCCACATTTGCGGTTCATCGTTTCTGATAGCTCAGACATTACGAGAGCGCGTCTTGCGCTCATTACTGGGGCCGCGCAAGTACTGCGATCATCGTTGGTCTTACTCGGCGTAGAAGCAATCTCCGAAATGCGTTAGTCCCCTTTGTCTGTACTACCACAGCAGGAGGAATTTGTTCGATGTCTACGAATGACGATTTGGCATCGCGCCGCGGACGTCGTCCCGACCAAGGGGGTCGCGGCCCCGTCAGGCAGGACCGCGATTGGGATCAATCGTCATCGCGTGACCGTGCTGCGGAGGACCCCTACCAGGACCAGCGTGGACGCGACAGCCAGCAGCAGCGTGGCGGCGGCTATTCCAACTTCAACCGGCAGGGCTACCCGAATCAGCAAGAGCCGACGCTGCCGCAACCCCAGGGCTACTATCCGGACGCCCCGCAGCGGGGCGACACGACGCGCTACGTGGATCCGGCTGCGAGCTCCTATATGGCGCCGCCGCCGCCCTATGAGCAGGACGCTCCGAATCTCGGCTTCCATGATTCGGGCCACGACCTTTTTGTACGGGATGCGGCCGGCCCCTCGCTTGGGCAATACCCGAACGACGTTTACGATCAAAATCGCAGCCAACAGCCCCCTGCTGGCCGGCGCGAGGCAGCCGCTGCTGTCGATGATTACGAGCGCCAATTCCCGGCCAGGGGCGCGCCTGAAGCGCAGGCGGGGCGTTTCTTCCTGCCTGATGAAGAGCCGAAAAGACAACGCGTCCCGCAGCCTGATAGGGGATATCAAACTCCTCCTCCGCCATCTCCGCAATACGCGGCGAATACGTATTCTCAGCAAGATGATTACGAAAACCATTTCGAGGATAACTGGCAGGACGAGCACGCCGAGGATGGAGGCGACCACGCCCATCATGATCTGGCGCCAGAGGATAACGAGTTCGACGAGGATTTCTTCGCCGACGAAGACGAACTGGAAAATGAACATGCTCCAGTGCCAAAAAAACGCAACCGGAAAAGGCTCATAGTCGCCGCGCTTGCGGGGGCCATGGTGGTCGGCGGCGGCGGCGCATATGTCTACAAGTCGTTCAAAGGCGGCGCTGAAGAAAGCGCAACGCCTTATATCCGCGCAGATAACCGCCCCCTGAAAGAGTTGCCCGGAAATCCGGGCGGCAAGCAGTTCCCGAATGGCGAGAAGACCATCTACGACAGGCTGACGCCAGACGGGCAGCAGATCCAGGCTGCCGCCTATGCGCCTCCTGCGCCGATGGCCCCTGCGGCGAGCCAGCCTGCCCCGGGCAACTCGCTTGAAGAGCGTATCGATGAAGCTTTGAGAAAGGCGCAGCAGTCGAGCGACGCGCCCCAACAGCCGGCCCCTTCGGCGGCCCGCGGTTCGGATCAGCCAACGGTTGTGAGAAGCGAGATTTACCGCCCTGACGGGACCCGCGTCGATGCCGGGCGTCCCATGGTTATGCCCACCATAACCGATGCGGGCAGCGGCCAGCTTCCGCCGCCTTTCGGCCCCGGAGCGCCGCAGGCGGCCGCTCCGGCCGCAGCCCCGATGGCGACGCCATTCCAGACAGTTCCGGTGCTGTCCTCCCAGGCTCCGCAGTTCGCGGCGGCTACGACAACGCCAAGAAGCGCCCCACCGACTGCGCGTTCGGCTTCGCTGATTCCCGCCGAACCAACAGCTACCCCATCCGGCGGATTCTGGGTGTCCTTGAAATCGGCTCCCGACGAAAAAGCGATCCAGAGGGATCTAGCTGTGCTTACGGACAAATATAAATCTGTGCTTGGCGAGGTGCCGCTGACGTCGAAGATTGCAGATTTAGGCGCGAAGGGCGTGCATTACAGAGCCGTCGCCGGTCCGCTTAGCTCGCGACAGGAAGCCATGGAGTTGTGTCAGAAGATCAAGGGCGTTGGCGGCGACAAGGCATGCTTCGTCACCAATTAGGTGGCGAGGCGTTCCAAAATCTGATGCCGGGGAGCATCGCGCGCACTATATTCAGCTGCGTCGATTTTAAAACCTGACATTAACGCTCGCGCGTGTTAATCGGCAGGAACCTGCAATTCCGCACGCGGCTATGATCAACACATTAAAGAATGCTTTCCGTCTGACGAGGGCCGGCGCGACGCTGGCTTGGCATGGGGTTGGCTTCGTGCCGGATTTGGTCACGCTGCCGGGGCCGCTTCGCGTTTTGCGCGGGAGCGACGATAACGAGCCAGCCATCAGGCGAAAAGAAAGAGGCGAACGCCTCTCGCGGGCGGTTCGGGCTCTCGGCCCCACTTACATCAAGCTCGGCCAATTCCTGGCGACGCGGCCCGATGTCGTCGGCCCGCAACTCGCCAATGCGCTCGGATCGCTCCGCGACAGGCTGCCGCCGTTTTCGGTCGAGGAAGCGCACCAGGAGATCGAGGCCGCTTTCGGCAGGCCCTGGAACGAAATCTACGAGGATTTCGGGCCGCCGCTCGCGGCGGCGTCCATCGCGCAAGTGCACAAGGCGACGGTGCGCACGCCAACGGGGCTGCGCGCCGTCGCCGTCAAGATCCTCAGGCCCCACATCGAAAAGCGATTCGAGCGCGACCTCGAAAGCTTTTATTTCGCGGCCCATGCCGCCGAGCGTTTCTCGCCGCAGACGCGCCGACTTCGCCCCGTCGCCGCGGTGGACACGCTCGCGCAATCGGTGGTCCTGGAAATGGACCTGCGTCTCGAAGCGGCCGCCATCTCCGAGATCGCGGAGAACATCGCCAAAGGCGGCGACACCGGCTTTCGCGTGCCCAACGTCGACTGGCAACGCACGGGAAAGCGCGTTCTGACGCTCGACTGGATCGACGCCGTTCCCTTGAGCGACCTCGCAGCCATCGACGCGGCGGGACTTGATCGGCGCGCTCTCGGCCTGAACGTCATCCGCTCCTTTCTCAAGCACGCGATTCGGGATGGTTTTTTCCACGCCGACATGCATCAGGGCAACCTGTTCGCCGATCCGCGCGACGGAAGCCTCGTCGCGGTCGATTTCGGGATCATGGGCCGCCTCAGCCCGAAGGAGAGCCGTTTTCTCGCCGAGATTTTGTACGGCTTCATCACCAAGGATTATCAGCGCGCTTCGGAAATCCATTTCGAGGCGGGTTATGTCCCCGCAACGCAGAGCGTCGCCGCCTTTGCGCAGTCGCTTCGCGCGATCGGCGAGCCGATCATGGGCCGCCCCGCCGAGGAAATCTCGATGGCGCGCCTTCTGACGCAGCTTCTTGAGAACACGGAAGTGTTCCAGATGCGCATGCGCCCCGAGCTTCTGCTCCTGCAAAAGACGATGGTCGTCGTTGAAGGCGTGGCGCGCTCCCTCGATCCGAGGCTGAACATCTGGATTGCGGCGGAGCCCGTGGTCCGCGCGTGGCTGACCGACCAGATCGGCCCCCGCGCGCAGATTTGCGAGATGGCGACCAACGTAAACGCCCTGGCGACGGTGCTGAAGCAGACGCCTCAGCTCGTCGAGCGCAGCAAAAGGATCATGGATGCGCTCGAAGCCGAAGCGGAGGGCAAAAAAGAGGAGCTTCGCAGCGGCGCCCGCTGGACGGTCGCCATGCCGCTTTGGATCGGAACAGCCACGCTGATCGTTATCGCCGCCAAGCTTCTGCTCGGCTGATGACGACGCAAAGCTCAGCGTGGAAGCAGCCTATCGGTGTGCGATCACTCCACACATCATAGGGCACATGCCTTCAGCGGACTGGCTGTCGCCGTTTGCAACGGCATAAAAACGACAAACGCTCTTTGGCTGTGAAAAAAAACCGCTGGTTGATAGCTCCGCATCCCATCTGCAGGCAGCCCGCCCGGCGGTCGTGGCGCCGTCGCCTCCTCGTAGTTTCCGGGGCGAGTCAAGAACGGCTACGGTTGGTTATCGGCCGTCGTCTCATCACAGCTCTCACCGTTGTCGTTGTCGTTGCCGACCTCGCGGCAGTTCTTTGCTGCTATGTCCAAGCCTCTCGGCTATCCAAATAGCGGCGGCGTGTTGCTGAATTTTTGGCTGAGTTCGAAAGAACCGGCGTCTTCGACGCTCGGAGAGGGAACAGCCAGCTTCCACTAACATTTGCCTTCGATATCGATGGCGAATGCGAGGTCACCGATGGCGTACGACAGCCTACCCTCAGGAACGTTGCCGAAAACAAAAGCGCCCGAAAAGTTTGAAATCAGTTTGACCGTCAATGGCGCGCCCCTCCAACGCGACGTTGCCCCCTGGACGACGCTCCTGGATTTTCTGCGCGATCATCTCGACCTCACCGGGACCAAGAAAGGCTGCGATCATGGCCAGTGCGGGGCGTGCACCGTCCTGGTTGACGACCGTCGCATTAACGCCTGCATGACGTTCGCCGTGATGAAGGACGGCGCCAGCGTCACCACCGTAGAGGGCTTGGCTTCCAACGGCTCCCTTCATCCCTTGCAGCAGGCTTTTATCGATCACGACGCTTTTCAATGCGGGTATTGCACGCCAGGACAAATTTGTTCGGCCGCAGGCATGATCCGTGAAGGCAAGGCGAAGTCCGCCGATGAAATCCGCGAACTGATGAGCGGCAATATTTGCCGTTGCGGCGCCTACCCCAACATCGTCGCAGCCATCCAGCACGTCATGGCGCAATCATGATCAATTTCGACTATGTCCGCGCAACCGGCGTCGCCGACGCCGTTCGGCGCATTGCAGGTCATCCCGGCGCAAAGTTTATAGCGGGCGGCACCAACCTCATCGACTTGATGAAAGGAGATGTCGAACGTCCTCCGATGCTCATTGACGTTTCGAGGCTGGCGCTCAATGGCGTTGAGGAAACCGATGGCGGCGGATTGCGCATCGGCGCTCTGACGCCGAACTCGGACCTCGCCTATCACCCGCTGATCGAAGAGCGCTATCCCATTCTGTCAAGCGCGGTGCTGGCGGGCGCCTCCGCTCAGCTGCGCAATATGGCGTCGACGGGGGGCAATCTTTTGCAGCGGACACGCTGCTACTACTTCTACGACGTGGCCACCCCCTGCAACAAGCGCAACCCTGGAAGCGGCTGTTCAGCGCTTGACGGCCTCAATCGCATTCACGCCATCCTGGGCGCGAGCGACGCTTGCGTGGCGACGCATCCCTCGGATATGTGCGTCGCTCTCGCTGCGCTCGACGCCATTGTGGTTGCGGAAGGTCCGAACGGCGTGCGGCGGATCGCATTTTCGGACTTCCACCGCTTGCCAGGCGATGCCCCGGATCGCGACACGACGCTGAACGCCGATGAACTCATAACCGCGATCGAGCTTCCGGCGAATGGGTTCAGCAAAAACTACACCTATCTCAAGATCCGCGATCGCCTTTCTTATGCGTTTGCGCTGGTGTCGGTCGCCGCCGCCCTCCATGTTGAAGACGGCGTCGTCAAGGAAGCGCGCCTCGCCCTCGGGGGCGTCGCTCATAAGCCTTGGAGAGACAAGACCGCGGAGGCCGGGCTTGCTGGGGAGCGAGCGGGGGAAGCCGCTTTCAAACAGGCCGCAGACGCCATTTTGCGGGACGCCAAGGGCCTCGCCCATAACGCCTTCAAGATCGAACTTGCCCGCCGCGCCATCGTGCGCGCGCTGACGCAAGCGTCGAACGGAACGCCGCAAATACAGTCCGACAAGGCGATACGATGAGCGTGATGACAACCTATATCGGCGCCGCCATCCCGCGCGTTGACGGAAGGGCGAAAGTTACGGGCGCGGCCAAATATGCCGGCGAGTTCAACGCGCCGGGTCTTGCCTACGGCACCGTTGTGACATCGACAATCGCCAAGGGCAGAATTGATCGCATCGAGACAAGCGGGGCGCTGGCGGTCGAAGGCGTCCTTGCGGTGCTGACCCACGAAAACCGCCCGCCGATGGCCGAGGGCGATAGCGCCTACAAGGATGACGTAGCGCCCGAGGGCTCGCCGTTTCGCCCGCTTTACAACGACAATGTGCTTTTCAGCGGCCAACCCGTCGCGCTCGTGTTGGCGGAAAGCTGGGAGACGGCGCGTTTCGCCGCTTCGCTGGCGCACATCGACTATCGCGAGGAAAAGCCGGCCACTGACCTGTTTTCGCAACGCGAAAGCGCGTTCACCCTGGCCGGCGAGGCTTTCGCCATGTCGCTGGCGGAGCCGCGCGGTGAGGCGGCGCGTGCTTTCGCTGCTTCCGAAGTCCGCCACGAGGCTGACTATGTCGTTCCGGTCGAGCACCACAACCCGATGGAGCTTTATGCTTCGACCGTTATCTGGGAGGGCAATGGAAAGCTCACTGTCTACGACAAGACCCAGGGCGTTCAGAACGTGCAGCGCTACCTGTGCGGCGTGTTCGGCGCCGACGCCGATGACCTGCGTGTGGTTTCGCCTTTCGTCGGCGGGGCGTTCGGATCGGGTCTTCGCCCGCAATATGAAGCAGTGCTGGCCGTACTCGGGGCGCAGGCCTTGAGACGCTCGGTGCGGCTGGTGCTGACGCGTCAGCAGATGGTCACGCTCGGCTACCGGCCGGGAACAATCGAGCGCTTGGCTCTGGCCGCGAAAGCTGACGGCGCGCTCGAAGCGACGAGTTATGAAGCGATTGCGATGACATCGCACTATGAGGCCTTCGCTCGCAACGATACGACGTGGTCTGGCGCGCTCTACAAAAGCCCGAATGCGAAGTACGAGCACAAGCTCGCCCGGCTTGATGTCCCCACCCCGTGCGACATGCGCGCGCCGGGAGCGGCGTCAGGCGTTTACGGGCTGGAGTGCGCAATGGATGAGCTTGCGGTGGCGCTGAAAATCGATCCGCTGGAACTGCGCCTGCGAAATTATTCGGATCGTGATCAGAATGAGGATCTGCCCTACACAAGCAAGGCTCTGCGTGATTGCTATGCCCAAGGCTCCGAGGCGTTCGGCTGGAGGAAGCGCAATCCCGAACCGCGCTCCATGCGCGACGGGAAGGAGCTTGTCGGCTGGGGCATGGCGTCGGGCGTGTGGGAAGCGCTGCAGATGAAAACCACCGCGCGCATTACCTTGACGGCGAATGGCTACGCCGAGGTCGCCTGCGCGACATCCGATATCGGCACGGGCACTTACACGATCATGGCGCAGGTGGCGGCGGACATGCTGGGCCTTCCCCTTGAGAATGTAAGCGTCAAGCTTGGCGATTCCACGCTTCCGCAATCCCCCGTCGAGGGCGGATCGTGGATTGCGGCGTCCGTTTCCCATGCGATAGCGGAGGCCGCCCGAGCGGTGCGTGAGCAGTTGTTGAGCCACGCCAACAAAGCGGCCGGTGCGCCGCTCGCCGGATTGGCCGCGAGCGAGGTCACTCTCGCAGGCGGTCATATCGTCAGCAAAGGAGAGCCGCACAGTTCTGTGTCATTCGCCGACGCGATGCGACATGGCCGCGTGGATCGTTGCGAAGCGGAGCGCTCGACCGATTTCAAAGATGAGCGCCGATATGCCCGCAATACGCATTCCGCAATTTTCGCGGAGGTGAAGGTTGACGAGGAACTCGGCGTGATCCGCGTCACCCGGGTTGTCAGCGCAATCGCAGCAGGGCGCATTCTGAACGCGAGGACGGCGCATAGCCAGATCGTCGGCGGCGTCGTCTGGGGAATTGGGATGGCGTTGCACGAAGAGACGCTGTTGGATCACCGGTTCGGTCGCTTCATGAACGCGAACCTCGCCGAGTATCATGTGCCGGCGAACGCCGATATCCATGACATCGAGGTGATCTTCGTGGACGAGCCGGATGCGATCATCAACCCGCTTGGGATCAAGGGAGTGGGTGAGATTGGCATCGTCGGCGTTGCGGCGGCCGTTGCAAACGCGGTTTACCACGCCACGGGCAAGCGCGTCCGCGACCTGCCTGTCACCTTGGACAAACTGCAGCGCTGAATGAGCCGGCCCCCGCGACGTGGCATTAGCGGCCTCACTCACGCGAGCATGGACGATAAGAACAGGCGCAAGGTTCGCCCTGTCGGCGCCGCGGCGTTGTGGCTGAGGCGTGTTGGATTCGCGACGGCGGGTTTGCGCGGCGTCCGCGCGCTTATGATTGACGGGCAAGCGATGCGACAGCGGTCAGCGCCTTGCCAGGGTTAAAAAAGGGCTGAGATTGGTTTTGTTTGGTAAAACAGGGGGTCTCGCCTTCGGCGGGCGGGATTTACGGGACTATGGCGATTGGCGGGCGGTTGGCCTCAGCGTTCGCATGCCTGGCCTGGAGGCGCCGAAAGTCTCCCCACCCACAGAGAGTTGTCCAGCTAAGGCATTGAAATAAAAAGGAAAAAAGACAAGAAAAGCGGCGCTCCGCGCGGTTAACAGGCTCCGGCGGTCCAGGGTTAATAAAGGCTTCAAGAGTCATGAGTATCTTGAAGCAGTCCTTCGCGGCGGCGGCAACTCTATGATTTGAGTACAGCTTCCGGAGCAAATTCGCTTGCGCGCTCGCAGGCTTTGGGGCGCGAGCTTGCCTCGGGCTGCACGAACCACCGAGCCCCCAGAAATACCGCCGCCATGGCGGCATACCCGGCCGCGTATCGCCATGCGGGAACGCCGAAACTGCCGATGGCGTCGGCTGGCGTGAAGGCGTAGCTGTGCATCAGCCCCACGCCAGACAGCGCCGCAGCGGCAAGGCACCACAGAGCGGCGCTCGCGAAGCGCTTTTCAATCAGATGCACCGTGACGGCGGACAGGATCATCGCCGTGAAAATGAAGCCCTGCTCAAGGGCGAAGCCGCCGCCGATGAAGTTGCCGCCCTCGGTCATTTTGGCCACGAGGTCCGGCGAGAACGTTGCATGCCCTGCGCGAAGGCCATCCTTGGCCATCAGAACGCCCCAGGCTCCAAGACCCGGCAAGAGGCCGATGACGACGGCCGGGGTGTGATGACGCGGCGTCGCTTCGAATGCTTGGGCGGCCATCATGATGCCGATCCACAGCACGATCGCCATTCCAGCCTCGATCGGGACCAGCCACGCGACAAAGGCGAGCGAGCCCGTCAGACACAGCACGGTGAAGAGCGCCGCGTTCAAGATGGAATAGCCAGCGCGCGCCCCAATCGCCTTCCAACCGGGATGGCCGATATAGAGCGTGGTGGGAAAGCACGATCCGAAAAGCGCTGCGGCGATGGTCCCGACGCCGTTCATCGCAAGCGATGCAGCCGTCGGGAACGAATTGCCCGCCGCCGCGGCCGACTTGATATTTTGCAGCGAGCCCAGAACGTTGAAGACGCCCATCGGCACGATAACGGAGAGGTAGGTCAAGAAATCATGCCAGCTAAGACCGGCAAGGATATCGCTTAGCGCCAGCACGGGAACATGCAGACCCAGCGTCTGGGAAGCCGGCGGGCTGGGCGGAATGAGTCCCGTCGCAAACGACAGCACGATGCCGAGCATCACGGCGACGAAACCGCCGGGCAAGCCGCCCTTGAACCGAACCTTGCCGAAATAGACCAGCAAGATCACGCCGAGCGTCGCAAACCCGACGACCGGGCTCACATAGGTCCGGAACAGAAACGAGAATGATATGAAGCCGAGCGCGATGCCGCCGAGCGTGGACAGAAGCGCGGCTCGGGGCGTGGCGCGACGCAGGCGCTCGGCCACCGGCGCCGCCAGGATTTCGATCAGGCCGGCGCTGAAACAGGCGACGAGGCCCATGCGCCAAGCCGCGAGCGCGGCCTCCTCGTCGCCAAGCCCGCGCGCCTTGGCCGCCATCAGCGCGGGGAGCATGACAAGAAAGACGAAAGCGAACAGCGAGACGGTATTGACGCCATAGGGCAGCGCGCAGATGTCGCTCCGTCCGGTTCGCCGCGAAAGCTTCTTCGCCTGCCACGCGTAAAACACGTTGCCAACGACGAGCGAGACGGCGACGCCCGGCAGGATCGTTCCCATGATCAGAGCGTCGGAGAAGCCGAGCACCCCTCGGCACAGCGCCACAATCACCAGCAGTTGGACGAGATTGTCGATGGCGAGCCCGAAGAAGCCGTCGATGTCTCCACGAACAAACCAAGGCATTCCTGTCGACAGCGGCTTTGCCGCTGTCGAACGAGCTGGGTAGTCCATCGCCTTACCCCCGTCGATGGCATGTTTTTCAGGATTGATCTATCTTGGCCTAAATCGCCTTGTCCACCTTCTTGAGGCCAAGCATCAGGTCTGCCCCCAGCCGAGCGCCTGAATTGTCGTCTTCAATAGCGTCTGCGGTTTGCGTTACGGACGCGCGTCATGCCGCTTCGGCCAGAAGCGCGCGAAGATCGAGATGTTTGGTCGTCATCGCGATTGTGCCGTCCGCGTTGCGCGGCCATTCGGCCTCAGGCCGGTCGCGGTAAAGCTCGACGCCGTTGCCATCCGGATCGCGCAGATAAATCGCTTCGCTTACCCCATGGTCTGCGGCGCCGTCGAACGGGGCGTCGGCGGCCAGCAAACGCTTCAAGGCGTCGGCCAATGCGGCTCGCGAGGGATAGAGGATCGCGACGTGGTAAAGGCCGGTCGCGCCGGGAGGCGGGGCGGAGCCGCCTTTGCTTTCCCAGGTGTTCAGGCCGAGATGATGGTGATAGCCGCCGGCGGCGAGAAAGGCCGCCTCTCCGCCGAACCGCTGCTTCAGCTCAAATCCAAGCACGCCGCAGTAGAAGGCGAGCGCGCGGCCGAGATCGCTCACTTTCAGATGCACGTGGCCGATGCGGACGTTCGGGTCGATCGGGCGCGGCGTCAACTGCGGTTCGATCGCTGGAAGAGGCGTTGCGTCGTGGCTCATGGCGGCCTCCTTCGTCTTTAAACTGCGTGCTCGACGCGCTTCGGCGAGCCCAGCCCGAACGAGCGCCGCCAGGCAAAAGCCCCGTCGCCGAAAAGCGCCTGCACGAACAGCATCGCGATCCAGAAGACCGGGAACTCCCAGCCGCCGCCGGCCCCCGAAAAGACCCAGCCATTGCCGAGATGCTGGAGCGTTGCGCCAATCAGAATGGGAAGCGCCAGCAGCGCAATCACGCGCGTGTATGTCCCGAGAATGAGGAGAACGCCAGCGCCGATCTCGCCGGCGATCACGAGATAGGCGAAAAAGCCCGGATAGCCGATGCTCTGGAAGTACCCGACTGTTCCCGGAACGGTAAAGGTGAGGACTTTGAGCAGAAGTCCGTGGGCCAGAAAGAGAACGCCAAGGCTGATGCGCAGGAGAAGCGCTGCATAAGGGGCGGTTCGTGTGTCGATCATAGAAGCCTCCGTTGAACGAATATCCCCTTAAATGCCACTCAACGATCAGATGGATAATTCCCTTTCCAGTGCTATTATTTCCAACCCACAGTGTTAGATCGGGGGATGCTGGACGGACCTCATAACCAACATGCAGGTATTCGCAAGCTGGTCGTGTTGGGCAGCTTCTCCGACGCCGCTCGCTCCTGAACTCGCCGGCTCCTCGCTAGGAGCCGGACCCATCTCCAACAATCGTTCGGGCCCGCTTGGCGCGAAGCCATAGTGCAAGAAGACAGCCACTGGAGAGAAGCGCGCAGAGCACGAGAACGCCGGCGGCGGCAGCTACCCGCTGGCCCTGGAATTCCACGATCACCGCATCGCCATCCACGCGAACGGATTTCACCGTGGTTAGCAGCATGGCGCCGCGCGTATCCGGCTTGATCTTCTTGGCGGGAATAATTTCCGTCAGATTTTGCGCGATGTAGGTGGCGAGCGGGTCCAGCACCGCGTTGAGCCGTCTGAGCATCGGGCGAGTCGAATTGCGCGGCAGCTTTGTTTCCCTGACATGGAAGAACACGGCGCGCGCATTGGCGTTAAACTCGGGCGAGCCGCTGACATCGATCGGCGTATGGATGTGGTGTCCGGATATATGAGCCTTGATCTGAACGTCGCGGTTCACCGAAACGTTCAAAATGGCGATGTCGAAGCCGCGCCAAGGTTTGGGCGGATGCTGGCGCGCCCAGTCCGAAAGGGTTTCTGCTGTCAGGCGTAATTCGGCCTTCTCGATCAGGACGCGCCACAAGCCGACCAGGCTTGCAATCAAGAGAATGAAAGCAATCGTTCCTGCAATAGCGTTCCTGCCCATTCGAATTGCCCGCCCCTATCTGAAGCCCTGGCTACAACCCTGCCGCCTTTAGCATGCATTGCGTATCGCAAATTCGGGTTTTTGCAGGTCCTGGGACTGGAAAATGTTCGCCTGCGGGCTTCCGCCGGCTGATTCTCGCCCTCAGCCTTGGCAGGCTGTCGCCGCATCGCGCTTAATGGTGCACCTGACCTCATTGCCTGCGCCGAGATATTCGAGGCTGTGAAAGGATAGGGCGCGAGACATGGCGATCCCCCGCCCGTGGGGGTCCATCGCCCGCTCGGCGGAGAAGTCCAAATAGCGCCTCCAGTCGAACCCTCGGCCCGCATCCTTGATATGAACGACGAGCGCCCCTTGCGTCGCCTTGAAAGTGAGGGTGGCGAGGTTCTTGCTGTATTCGGGCGAGGCGAGCCTGCGTTCGACCTCTTCTTTCCAGGCGGCATTGCGGACGAGGTCGGTTTTTTCGGCGTAACCGATACCGAGATTGCCGTGCTCGACGGCGTTGATCAGCAACTCATGCAAGCCCATGGCCACGTTTTCGGGCTCTGGGAAACAATTGGAGATGTAGGAGGCGAGGCCGGTGGCCTCCTCCAGGGTTCGAAAGTGGAAACGCGCCTCCTCCATGAGGTCGAGGCCCCGGGTGCAAGCGCTCGCTCTCTCTTTCAAGTCATTCCTGGTTCTGACGTTTTCCAGAGCGGCGTTCACCATGGCGAGGAGCGTGTCGCGTTCGTAGGGCTTGGCAAGGTAATAAAGAGCCCCGGCTTTGATTCCCTCCGAAACCTGATCTGGCGCAGCCGCCGCCGTTTGCATGATCACCGGGATCTCCCGGAAACGCGCGTCAGCCTTGAGGCGGTGCAAGGTCTCCATGCCGCCGAGGTTCGGCATCATTCTGTCGAGGATGATCAAGTCGAAGCCGGGGTCGGCCTCCAGCATTTGCAAGGCGACAAGGCCGTCTTCGGCGAGCGATGCCTGATAGCCGGCGCGTCCCAGGTAATAGCCTATAATGTCGAGGTTGAGTTCCTCGTCATCGACGGCGAGAATTTTCGGTCCAACGCTCGATGCGTTCGCAATGCTCATGGTCAGGCGTTCTTGTTTCGCTGTCCGCTCCCGCTCCAAGCCAGGCTTGCGTCATCTGCCGAAACAAGCTTGACCTGCACAATCTAAAAGGTTCCGGTTTGGTTTGCCCTCTCAAAAAGGCGACAATTGCAGGCCGTGAAATAACGGACTACAAAGGGCGCCATCTTGACGCCGCATCCGATCGCAGGCGTGTTCGCGCCACGAGGGCGTCATGAGGAAAGGCGCCGCGGCCTTGTCACATCTGTGCGAAGGCGTCGCTCAACGCGCGCGCAAGCTGATCGCGGGAATAGGGCTTGCCAAGCGTCGTGACGTGATCGATCCCATGTCGAGCGCCCGCGAGCGGACTTCCCTCGCTGTAGCCGGAGCACATGATGACTTTGACGTCGGGCTTGTGCGACGCCACCCAGCGCGCCACGTCGTAACCCGACATGCCGCCGGGCATGACGATATCGCTCAGCACAAGGCGCACCCCCTCTTGCGCTTTGAGCCGCTCCAGGGCTTCGGCGCCGGTTCTTGCTTCCGTGGCGGCGTAGCCGAGCGTTTCGAGCCGCTTACGCGTTATCTCGCGAACCTGATCATTGTCCTCGACGATCAGAATAAGCTCGCCGTGGCCGAGGGGGCTTCCGCTCGGCAGGACGCCGCGCGCCGCCGACCCCTGGGTTGTCCGGGGCAGATAGATGCTAACCGTACACCCCTCTCCCGGCGCGCTTTCGATGGACATGAACCCGCCCATCTGACTGGCGAAGCTCGATACGCTCGTGAGGCCAAGCCCGGTTCCAACCCCTGGTCCTTTGGTGGTGAAGAACGCCTCGGTCGCTTTGTCGAGGACCTCTTGCGACATGCCCGCGCCATTATCGACGATGGCGAGTTCGAACGTAGTCTTCCGGTTTCGCTTCGCGATGCAGTCTGGCCGCCGCCGAGGCGTCAAGCGTGACGTTCGCTGTCGAAATCCGGATGTCGCCGCCGCCCGGCATGGCGTCGCGCGCATTGGCGGCGAGGTTCAGGATCGCGCTGTCAATTTCGCCCGCGTCCGCCATCGTCATCCAAAGGCCGGCGGCGAGATCGGTTGCGACCCCGATATGCTCTCCGACCGTGCTCGCAAGGAGTTTCGCGGTTTCCTGGACCCGAACGTTGAGATTAAGGCTATCCAGCTTGAGCGGGCGCTTGCGCGCAAGAGACAACAGTCGAGCATTCAAGGCGCTGCCCTTTTCGACGGCGTTTTTCGCACGCTCAAGAAAGCCCCGCGCCGATTGATCGGGGATAAAATCCTGGGCGATTTCCATATTGCCCGAGATGATGTGCAGGAGATTATTGAAATCGTGCGCGACGCCGCCGGCGAGTTGCCCCACCGCTTCGAGGCGGCGGGCGTTCGCCAGCGCTTCCTCGTTGCGCTTTCGCTCGGTGAGGTCGCGCATGATGCCGGTGAAGAAACGACGGCCGTCCCCATCGCGCCACTCCGCGACCGCGATGTCGAGCGGGACCTTCGAACCGTCCTTGCGGCGGCCTTCGACCTGCCTGATGCCGCCGCTGCCCGAGAAGCCTTTGAGGAAGCGATCATGCTGCGCCGCTAGAGTTGGCGCCATCAGCGTGCCGATAGGGCGCCCGGCGAGGTCTGCAAAACCGTAGCCGAAAATGCTCCCGGTCGCGCGGTTCGCCGACTGTATGATCCCTTTTTCATCAATGACGATAATGCTGTCGGCCGCCGTGTCGATAATCGAGCTGAGCCGCGTTTCGCTCTCGCGCAGCCGGTTCGCCGCACGCTTTTGCTCGGTAATGTCGCGGACGGTGATGACAGCGCCGGTGATGCAGCCGCCCGCATCGGATATGGGAGCGAAATTGTAGCTTCCGACATAGGCTTCGCCGGTTCGCCGCTTGATGGCGTACTCAGCATTCAATCCCGTTTCACCGCGGAGCGCTCTTCGCAAAGGCCATTCCTCTGGCGGCGCTTCCTCGCCGCTCGGCAGGAAAAAGCTCAGAAACTGCGGATACGCCAAGAATGTCGTGGCGCAATCCTCCTTTGCTTTGAATTTGTGGAACTTGGCGAAAGCCTCGTTGAAATGAACGAAATGCCCCTCGGAGTCGGAAATCAAAACGCCGTCGCTCATGGCCGCGAGCGCGGTTTCCAATTTTGATCTGGTCGCCAACGCCTCCTCTTCGCTTTTTCTGCGTTCCGTGACGTCAAGCGCCACGCCGACGAGGAGCCGCTGGCCTGAAGCGTCGCGCCCTGCCGGCGCTCTCCTGAGCGACCAGAGGCGCTTCTCGCCGGACCTCGTGTAGACAGTGTGGTCGCCGAGATCGACGGGACGACCGCTTTCAAATGTCCGGCAAATATCTTCCTCAACCCGCGATGCCTGGTCGCGATAGGCCAACGCCTCCCACCTGTCCCGGGTTGGCGCGTCGGACGCCGTGTATCCGGTCAGTTCCGTCAAGGCTGGGTTGATAAAAAGGACCTTGCCATCCTCCCTCGATAGCATGATGGGAATGGGGGCGTGCTCGATGATAGAGTGCAGGAGTTCCTCACGTTCGCGCAGCGCGATTTCAGCCCGTTTCCGCTCCGTGATGTCGAGCACCAGTCCGCCGATCACCTGCTTGCCAGAAACAGATCGCAGCTCGCCACACGATTCGATCCGGCGGATTGACCCGCCCGGCAGCATAATGCGCGTTTCCACCCTAAAAGGTTCCCCCGTCTCAAGGGTCCGCCGCAAAGTTTCCTCGACACGCAGCTGATCCTCAGGATGGACGTTGGCCAGCGCTTTTTCATGGGTCATCGGGGTTCCCGGAGGAAGGCCGTGCAAAGCAAGCGTGCGATCCGATGCAGTAAACTCTCCGGTTTCCAGCGCCACCTGCCAGGTTCCAGCACCGGCGGCCTCAAGCGCAAATTTCAGGCGCTCCTCGCTTTCGCGCAAGGCAATCTCAGCCTGTTTCCGCTCGGTGATATCCAGGAGCAATCCGCTGATAACCTGTCTTCCAAAAGCGGTCCGCGACTCGCCGCGTGATTCAACCCACCTGATCTCTCCGTCCGGTAACAGAAAGCGAAATTCGTGCCTGAAGGGTTCTCGCCCAGACACGGCGCGCCGGAAGTCCTCCTCGACGCGATACCGGTCCTCCGGGTGCACGGCATCCAGGGCCTTTTCGCGCGTCAGCGGCGTGCCTGGAGGCGCGCCGTGCAAAGCGAGCGCGCGATCCGATGCCGAGAACTCACCGGTTTCGGGCACAAACTCCCAGGTCCCCGCGTTCGCTGCGTCGAGCGCATATCTCAGGCGCTCCTCGCTTTCGCGCAGCGCCGCCTCCGTACGCTTGAGTTCGGTTACATCGGCATAGGCAGCGATAGCTCCGCGGACATTTCCTGCGCTGTCCAGGAGAGGCAAGGCGTTGCCAAGCAAGAACTTGCGGCCGCCATCGGCGAACCGGATTTCGATCTCCTCCCCGGAGAAGGCGCCTTTCGCAGCGGCTTTCCGCAGCGGCAACTCGGATCGGCGCCAGGGGGCGCCCATTTTGAAAAACCTCGAAGTTGTTTGGCGCCTGGCCGGCGGGAACCGATTTTGAGAGGTTCGACCCAGGAGCACGCTGCAACAGTTCGTAGGTTGCCCTATTGCCGACGATTTCAACGCAGGCGGCATCCTTCGCGATAAGGACGGCGGCGGGTATGGCGGCTAGTATTGTTTCCAGCTCCTGGCGCTTTTGTCTTTCCAGCTCCTCGCTGTCGCGCAGCGCCGCCACTGTGCGCTTCAACTCGGTGACGTCTGCGAAGGCGGCGACGGCGCCGCGAACTTCGCCCGCGTCGTCGAACAACGGCAGGGCGTTGCCCAGCAGATACTTGCTGTCGCCCTCAACGAAGCGAAGCTCGATCTCCCCGGAAAAGGCGCGATTGGCGGCGGCCTTCCTGATGGGAAGGTCCTCTCCCGTCAAATGTCGCCCGTTCTGAAAGATCTCGAAGTTTGCCGGAGCCTGCCCGACAGGCGCCGATTTGGCGAGGTTGGTTCCCCACGGAACGCGGTAGAGGTCGTAAGCAGCCGTATTGCCGACCATTTCTTCGCAGCTGGCATCCATCGCGATAAGGACCGGAGTCGGAATCGCGGCAAGGATCGCTTCCAACTCTTCGCGTTTTTGCCGTTCCGCCTTCTCTGCCTTGCGCAGAGCTTCCTCCTGGCGCATTCGTTCCGTGATGTCGATGACAACGCCGATGTAGCACTCAGGCTCTCCGTTTGCGCCCGCAACTGGCCTGCCGCGCGCAAACAGCCAGCGCGGAGGCTCGCCTTCGGGCTGGTTAACGCGCCACTGAAGTTCATACTCCCGACCGGCAGCCGCCGCTTCTTTGGCCGTTTTGACGATGCGTTCGCGATCTTGTGCGTGGATCGTTGACGTCCAGGCTTCGAAAGAAGGCTCGCATTGCCCGGGCCTCAGTCCGTAGAGAGCCCAAGCGCTCTCGGACCACTCATCGCGGTTTTCCGCCAGCCTCCATTCCCAGGTCCCGGCTTTAGCCGCCTCTTGAGCCAAACGCATTCGCTCTTGAGCCAGACGCATTCTGAGTTCGCTCTCATGCAGAGCCTCCTCCATGCGCTTGCGTTCGGTGATGTCGATGACGACGCCGATGTAACGTTCTGGAGCACCGTCTGCGCCTTTGATCGGCCTGCCCCGCGAAAGCAGCCAACGCGTAGGCTCGCCTTCCGGCAATTTCACGCGCCACTGCGTTTCGTACTCCTTGCCGACCGCCACCGCTTCCCTGAGCGCTTTTGTGACGCGTTCGCGATCTTGGGGATGGATCGTTGACACCCAGGCTTCGAAACAAGGCGCACATTGGCCGGGTTGCAACCCGTATAAGAGCCACGTGTTTTTGGACCATTGGCTGCGATTGTCCGCGAGCCTCAACTCCCAGGTTCCGGCCTTGGCGGCCTCCTGGGCCAGATGCGTTCTGAGTTCGCTCTCGCGCAAGGCCCGTACGGCCTCGACCCGCTCCGTCACGTCCTCGCTGAAGATCGTGATGCCGCCTATGGCTTGATCGCTCGTCAGCCAGGGGCGCAGTTCCCAGCGCAGCCACTGCGTTCGCCCGTCGGCGCGCAAGAAGGGGTCTTCGTCGACGCGAACTACCTCGCCTGCCAGGCCTCGCCGATGTGGCTCTTTCCAGCGCTCGGGGATTTCAGGGAATACCTCGTAATGGGTGCGGCCAATGACGCTCACCGCATCGGGACAGTAATCTTCCAACCAACGGCTGCTGCAGGCCAGATAGCGCATGTCGCGGTCGAACATGGCGATAGCGGCGGGCGCCTGTTCGACCAAGTGGCGCAGGCGCTCCTCGCTTTGGCGAAGGGTTTCCGTGGCTTTCTTTTGCGGGGCGCAGTCGCGGTAGATTTTTGAGGCGCCGACTATTTTCCCGTTCGAGTCCCGGATGGGCGAAATCGTTAACAGAACATCGACGGGACTGCCGTTCTTATTGAGGCGGACTGTCTCATACAATTCAACCCGCTCACCCACTCCGATCCTGGCAACGATCTGGTCTTCTTCATTCTGCCGGTCGGCAGGGATCAGGCGGCGAATGGAGCCGCCGATCATCTCGTGCGCTTCGTAGCCGAAATGTTTCGCCGCGGCCGGATTCCAACTCGTGACTGTCCCTTCAAGCGTCTGGCTTACGATCGCGTCAAAAGATGAGTTGACGATCGCCGCCAACAAACCCGCGCACCCGGAGGTTTCCTGCTCCATCGCATTGACGGGCCCCTCAAACGCCGCGTGTTTGGCGCCGACGATGAAAAGTCCTGCTCCCTACATCAACCCACCTTCAATCCGAATGATATAAAGGCGGAAAAATTGATTGTTTCTGAAACGCCAGAACAACTTCTCCGAGCACAAATGGACGCAGGCCGCTCCAGCAGGCCGAAAAAACGACGCCGTCACACGGTGAGCCTGCCGAACCGCGACGGCTCGCCAAGAGGATCAACTCATTAAAGGCGCTCAACCTCATCCTGAGCTTGTCAAGGCTAAAACCTCTCGTACAGCCGAAGGCCAAGCCGGCGCCCGCTTTCTGATCGGTACTACTTTATGCGTAGAAAGTCTTGTCAGCGCCCGCCGCAAGCGGGTCGGGATTCCCCACACGGCGTACGAGACGATGTGCAAGGTTCTGAATATTTCAGGACCTCTGCAAAGCTGTTGTCAATGACAAGCATCAGCGCATCGCTGCAGATAGGGGAAAGCAAACATGTCGCTTCGACGAATTACATGTTTATGTACATAGGGCCCTTTTACCAAACGAAACCAATTTTGGTGGATTATTAACCGGTTCATGCCCGCTCCGGCTGACGCCGAAGCGGGCATAATGGGCACTGAAAACGGCTGCGGGGCCGCGTTGCCGCAGGGTCAGTTCTTCTTTAGCGCGCCGCCATGCTGCGCACTTCGGCCGCCGTCTTTCCCGCGGCGCGCAGCGCCCCGAGCGTCAAATCCCTGTCCCTCTTCGCGAAGCGCCGCCCGGCGGGGTCCGTCAGGAGTTCGTGGTGGCGATAATCCGGCGTGGGCAAGCCGAGGAGCGCCTGCAGCAGCCGGTGGATGTCCGTGGCGCGGAAAAGATCCTTGCCGCGCGTGACGAGGGTGACGCCCTGGAGATGGTCGTCCACGGTGACGCTCAAATGATAGCTGGTCGGAACATCCTTGCGGGCCAGCACGACGTCGCCGAAATCCTGCGGGGCCGCCTCGACCTTTCCGGCGTGGTCGTTCCAGGTTAAAGGCCCGGTTAACTGGAGCGCCGTCACCACATCAAGCCGCCAGTTCGCCGCTTCGCCGCGGCTAAGTCTTCGCGCGCGCTCGTCTTCATCGAGACCGCGACATGTCCCCGGATAAAGCGGACCGTCCGGCCCCTGAGGCGCCAGATGCGGCGCGGCGGCGGAGGCCAGCGCCTCGTTCTCGATCTCCCGGCGCGTGCAAAAGCAGGGATACAGCAAGCCCATCTCCCGCAACCTCGCCAGCGCCGCCGCGTACTCCTGCATGTGCTCCGATTGCCGCCGCACCGGCTCTTCCCATGCGAGCCCCAGCCAGCGCAAATCCTCGAAAAGCGCGTCGGTGAATTCCGGCCTGCACCGCACGCGATCGATGTCCTCGATCCGCAGCAAGAACCGGCCGCCCTCGGCCTGCGCCGCCTCATAGGCGAATAGCGCCGAATAGGCATGGCCAAGATGCAAATAGCCGGTCGGACTCGGAGCGAAGCGTGTGATGAGGGGCATGGCGTGAGAATGGACAACGAGTTGGCGCGCGCAACAGAAAACTGACGGCGCAAATCAGGCGTGATTGCGTGCAGAGGACAGTCTCTCTGGCCGCTGTCACGCCCCTTTGGCGACCCCGCCGCGCTGAGCGAGAGCCGGGACAGGAAGTTTCAGCCTCTGAGGCTCCCGATGAAATCAAGCTCAAGCCTGCGCCTGTGGCCGCCCACGCGATGCTCGATCAGGTAGACCCCCTGCCAGATCCCGAGCGCGAGGCTCCCGCCCCTGACGGGCAGGGAAACAGAGGTCGCGGTAAGGAGCGTTTTGATATGGGCGGGCATGTCGTCCGGCCCCTCAGTCGAATGGCGGTATCGGGCGCTTTCCGGGGCAAGCCCCACCAGCGCGTCCGCCAGATCCATCAAGACGGTCGGGTCGGCGTTTTCCTGGATGCACAGCGAAGCCGAGGTGTGCGTGCAAAATACGCTCAGAAGGCCGCTCTCCGCCCCCATCTCTTGCAGCCGGCGGTCAAGTTCCCCGCCCAAGCGATAGAAGCCGGGCTTGGCCGTCGCGAGGGTTATGGTTGCGCTGCTGTGGCCAGGCCTATTCACCGCCGCGCTCATCGATGACCTCGAAAAAAGGCAGTCATTTTACCGGACGTTTACCCCATGTTTGCATATCTAATGCAAAGATAACAATTGCATAGGCTCTCGAAACGGCCTCGCGAATCACAGTCCCGGCGTTTGAAAACCAGGACGAGGTCGCGCCTCAACCTATAGGTGGGAATTTAGCCACGTGAAACCAGGGCGCTTGACCAGCAGCGACCTAAATCTTGAGGAGGCCCGCGAAGCGCGCGGCCCGATCGAGCACGGGCTCGACAGTTTTCCTGCAGCGGCGGTCCCTCTGCAACCGCCCCCGCCGTCACCCGAACTCTCGGCATGGGCAGGGGAGATAATGGAAGCCGAAGCTGAACTCCAGGCCTACCTCCAACGCGCGAAAGAGCCGAAGCAGCGGGGCTTCCCGCCTCTCGAAGCCTTGTCGGCGAGGATCAACGAATTCAACGAGCCGATTCGCTTCGCCGAGTCTTCGAATGAACCGCCGTTCGCCCCGAAGACGAGCGAGAAGCAGCCGCTCTATGAACGGCGCGCCGGCGATCTCGAATGGTTCGAGAACAGGTTTGAGGAACTGAAAGGAATGCTCTCGCGCCGGGAGACCGACGCAAGCGAGATCGTTTCCGTCAACGTCAAGCTGGCCGAAATCATCGACCGCGTGGACCGGCTTGCGGCGGCGTTGCCCGGCGAAAAGACCATGGCGGCCGTGGAGACGCAGCTTTCCGAGCTTTCGCGCTCGCTGGAGACCACGCGCACACAAAGCGCGTCCGACGCAAACCGCATCGCGCGTGCGGCGCAAGAGATCCTGGCCGCGTCCGAGAAAGCCCAGGAGGCGCGCGCGGGCTTCGAGGAAACGGCGCGCCACACGGTGAAGGAGTTGGGACGGACCGTCGCCGTATCGGCCTCGCGCGCGGCTCAGGTCACGGCGCGGCAGGTTGCTGAGGCGCTTGGCGAGCGTGGCGATGGCCATCGCCTTGAACGAATGGAAAGCGAGCTTCGCGAACTCAACACGCTGTCTCGCGAAAATACCGACCGCACCTCGGCCGCGCTTGAGCGCATCCACGAAACCTTGCGCATGTTCCTGGAAAAAAGCCTTTCGGAGCGCTCCGCCGCAGCGCCGACCAGGAAACGAGCCTTCGTTCACACGCCGATCACGTCCGGCGCACACGAATACACAATCGGCGACGCTTTTGGATCGGAACCTGAGAAGAAGCCGAGGCTCGACGCCATCACGCTGCGACAGCCGCCGCCTCCGGACCCGAACTTTCTGGAGGCGCTGAAAGAGGCAGGCGAAAAAGTCATCGCTTCGAAGCAGGGAGGCGTCGCCAAACCGCAAGGCGACGCTCGCCCATCGCCGCCCCGGCCCGTATCAGGGCATGGGTTGCGCGACGAGGAGCGCTCTCTCCCGCTCCTCGGACTCGTGATCGTCGCCATCGTTCTTTTGATGGCGAGCGCGGGGCTGTATTACCTGCATACGAAGACCGAGCTTCCTGCGTTCCACTTGAGCGTGCTGCCGGACGTGCAGCCCTTGACGCCAATGCAGGAACGCCCGACCGTCACGCCTCCAGCCGGAGAATCTCCGGCCGACAAGGCAGCGAACGGCGTTCCCAAAACGGCTCCGTCGCTTTTCACGGCGGCCGATCAAAACCGCGAGCCCTCTTCGCCTCAGCCCGAACCCCACGAAGATTTGCAGGGGCTTGCGAATTCCGCGATGCGCGGCGATCGCGATGCTCAGTTCCGCATCGCGGCCCGTTTTCTGAATGAGGGGACGCCCGAGGGCGACCCTGCCGCGGCGGCGCGCTGGCTGCAGAAGGCCGCCGATCAGGGACATGTCGAGTCGCAGTTCGTGCTGGCTTCGCTGTACGAGCGCGGCGTCGGCGTGGCGAAAGACGAGACCTCGGCGCGCATGCTCTACCGCAGGGCTGCGAGCGCTGGCCATATCCGCGCCATGCATAACCTTGCCGTGCTGCTCAGCGCTCAAGGCGCGCGCCAAGACTACCAGGAAGCCGCCGCCTGGTTCGCAAGCGCCGCCATGGCCGGCCTGACCGACAGCCAGGTCAATCTCGCGATCCTCTACGAGCGCGGAGTTGGCCTGCAACAGAATAACCAGAAGGCCTATTTCTGGTACGAGGTCGCCTCATTGGCTGGCGACAAGGAAGCCAAGCGGCAAACGGAACGCCTCAAGCGACAGTTGCCGGACGCCGAAACACACGCGGCGGACGAACAGGCCGGCTCGTGGCGTCCGAGCGTGGAGCAACTTCCCAATCTCGCAAGCGGAAACGCTTCCCGCAGCTGATTTTTCGACGAGCGCCCTTCCGCGATTGATCCTGGCCTCGGACTTTCGCGTATCGCTCGCATGAAAAGAAGTTTTGAGAGAGGCTTGGCGTCGCCTATGGCGCTTTGGGCGCTCGCAATCGCCATCACAACCGCCGTCAGCATCAGCGAACCGGCCCACGCCGTTTTCAGCGGAGATATGAGCCCGAAGGCGAGATCCGGCGACGCCGACTATGCCGACGGCATGGATGCGTGGGACGCGAAGAACTGGGAAGGTGTCGCCACCGCGATGCAAAAGGTGGTGGCGCGCCGTCCGTGGCACGACAAGGCCTGGACGCGGCTTGGATACGCGCTTCGCAAGCTGAACCGCCTCGACGAATCGCTCGAAGCTTACGGAAAGGCGCTCGACCTCAATCCGACCCAGCGCGAAGGCCTCGAATATCTAGGCGAAGCTTACCTTATGCTTGACCGGCTTGCCGATGCGCAAACGATGCTATCGCGCCTCGACGCCGAATGCAGGCGCGTGGTTCTGGTTTTCACCGACGGGTACTTCCGCAATGCCTGCGGCGAATATATCCAGTTGAAGGAGAGGATCGAAGCCTACCACACGACAGGCAAACCATCGTCGCCATGGTAGCCTGGGGCGCGGCTCCTCAGGCGGCCCGATCTTCCATGAGTTGCGGCGAAGCGATGGACGAAACGCGTTCTTGTGAGATGTACCAGACGAAAAGACCGCCTTGGCCGAGAAGCGGATCGAATGCCGAGTTGAGGACGTTGCTTCCCGCTGAATAGTCGCCGAGCGACGGCAGGATCATGCGCATGCCGTTCGATACGAAACAGCGCCCCCGGACAAGATGACCGTAATGGGAAACCTGCGCAACAGGATGGAGCCCGCCAGCGATCTCGTTCGCCACAGGGGCGCGGACCGGCTCGGGGCGAAATTTAACCCCGCTCAGCACCAAGTGCGGCGCAACGACTCCGTCGACCCGCTCCGGTTTGCCAGAAGGATCGGAAGTCACCCAATACCACTCGCGGCCCTCCATCATATCCTGGAGCCAGTCAATCTGCTGCCTGCCGAGACCTTCCCGACAAGACCCCGAGAAGCTGTTTCCAAGGGCGACGACGCGCTGAGGGTCGTAGCGGTCGAGCGCGTCCTCCAGTTTCTCGAAAGCGGATGAGGTGTCATAGGGAGGCAGAACAACGTTGTCGCCCTGAAGGTAGGAGCATTTCGAGAGCTGGAGATCCGCCACGATAAGGGTGTTTTCGGCGGGCCAAAAAAGAGCGCCGGAAGGATCGGCGACAAAAGATTTCCCGGCAAGAAGGATACGGGAGGCGCCTGTATCGTGAAAAAACACGGAAGCGTCGCGCTGAAGCGTCGTTGCAAGCATACTGTCTGCCTTTGAGGCGGACCGGCGATAAACTCAAGCCGCGAACCGCATATTGTCCGTACTAACATCTGACCGGACAATCATTTGAAGGTGTTTAGCCTTCTCAGGATGGCTGATTCGCGTGAGTTTCGTTACAAAAAAATCACTTTTGTTGAAGTTCATTGGAAAGCGTTAAGAACTTCCAGGAAAGTGCTTATCACGCAACAGCTGTTGCAAACTTGTTACGCAGCTTGCTGCTCCAGTTGGGCGAAATACGGAAGCAGCTTGAAGCGCGCGTATGGCAGGTATTGCTGATTCTGGATCAGCCCCTCGAACTGCTTCAGCCGTTCCATAATGCCGTGAAGGTTTGCCGCCTCGGCTATTTCCCTTCCCGCAGCACTTCGCGCATGGTTTCCGCGATGATGCCAGGCAGATCGCGTCGCAGGCCGCCGATCTCTCCAGCGACTTTGGCCTCTAGCGCGTCGAATCTTTTGCCGAGTTCCGACGGCATGCGAGCGCAGTATGGCCACGTCATCGCGCAACTCGGTGAGCATCCCAAAACTCCGCACATTATAACGCTGCTGCCCTTGAGCTTCTGCTTCGAGGGCTGCGACGCGGCGGGTGAGATCGGCAATCTGAGCTGCAACGTCCATGCAAACGCCCCAAAGTCATGTCGCTGTCACATTAGGCCGTCGAAATTGGCAATTCAACGGCGGCTGCTCGCGCGATTGTCATCGCGGAAAGCGTCTTGGCGCTTATCCGCGATCTTCCCAGCCAAGAGCCAAGATGCGCCGGATAAGGCTGCGCCTTTCCGGCATGGAATACCTGCGCAAGCGGCGGCAAACCTGCGCCCTAAAACCACCCCCTCTTCTTGGTCTGCGCAAGCTTCTCCTTCGCGAGCGCTTTGTTGCGGACGGCATATTCGACATCGGGATTGATCTGGAGCGCGCGATCATAATCTCTGACCGCTTGCGCGTAATCCCCCTTAAAGAACCAAGCCAAGCCGCGACGGTTGTAGGCGTCTTCGTAATTCGGCCTCAGGCGAATCGCTTGATCGTAATCGGCGATGGCGCTGTCATAGTCGTATGTACTGTAATGAGCGTCGCCGCGACGCTTGTAGGCGGCTGCGTAATCGGACTTCACGCGGATCGCTTCAGTGTATTTGGAGATCGCGTGACCGTAGTTCTCAGCCTTAGCGGCGTTATCGCCGCTGTCAAAGAAACCCTGCGCAAGCTTCTCCTTCGCGAGCGCTTTGTTGCGGACGGCATATTCGACATCGGGATTGATTTGGAGCGCGCAATCATAATCTCTGACCGCTTGCGCATAATCCCCCTTGTGGTGCCAAGCCAAGCCGCGACGATTGTAGGCGTCTTCGTAATCCCGCCTCAGGCGGATCGCTTGGTCGTAATCGGCGATGGCGCTGTCATAGTCGCCTGCACTGTAATAGGCGTCGCCCCGATGTTTGTAAGCGGCTGCGTAAGCAGGCTTCAGGCGGACCGCATCAGTGTAATTGGAGATTGCGTGACCGTAGTTCTCAGCCTTAGCGGCGTTATGAGCGCTGTCGCCGATTACGACCAAGCGATCCGCCTGAGGCGGGATTACGAAGACGCCTACAATCGTCGCGGCTCGACTTGGCACCACAAGGGGGATTATGCGCAAGCGGTCAGAGATTATGATTGCGCGCTCCAAATCAATCCCGATGTCGAATATGCCGTCCGCAACAAAGCGCCTGCGCCCCAGATTTTTGCGCAGGGTTTCTTTGACAGCGGCGATAACGCCGCTAAGGCTGAGAACTACGGTCACGCGATCTGCAAATACACTGAAGCGATCCGCGTGAAGTGCGATTACGCAGCCGCCTACAAGCGTCGCGGCGACGCTCATTACAGTACATACGACTATGACAGCGCCATCGCCGATTACGATCAAGCAATTCGCCTGAGGCCGAATTACGAAGACGCCTACAACCGTCGCGGCTTGGCTTCGTTCTTGAAGGGGGTTACGCGCAAGCGGTCAGAGATTATGATCGCGCGCTCCAGATGATCCCGATGTTTAATATGCCGTCCGCAACAAAGCGCTCGCGAAGGAGAAGCTTGCGCAGACCAAGAAGAGGGGGTGGTTTTAGGGCGCAGGTTTGCCGCCGCTTGCGCAGGTATTCCATGCCGGAAAGGCGCAGCCTTATCCGGCGCATCTTCTTGGCTCTTGGCTGGGAAGATCGCGGATAAGCCCCCAGGCGGCTTCCGCGATGAGCGAGAATCGCGCAAGAGCAGCCGCCGTTGATCCCCGAGGTTTGAACAGCCTGATAATGTGACAGCAACATGGCAAAGAGGGGTTTCAGCACAGCGTAGCAGCTCAGATTGCCGATCTCACCCGCCGCGTCCCAGCCCTCGAAGACGAGACTCAAGGGCAGCAGCGTTATAATGTGCAAAGTGTTGGGTGCTAAGCCACGGACGCGATGACGTGGGCATGCTGCACTCGAGAGCCGTGCATCAGAACTCGGCAAAATAATTCGACGCGCTCAAGGCAAAAGTATAAGGAGAGATGAGCAGCCTGCGACACAATATATCCAGCAGATCATCGCCGGAAACCATACCGCGAAGTGCTGCAGAAAGGGAAATAGCCGAGGCGGCAAAGCTTCAGCGCATTATGGAGCGGCTGAAGCAGGTCGAGGGGCTGATCCAGAATCAGCAATACCTGCCATACGCACACTTCAAGCTGCTTCCGTTTGCCTACGATGGGCAAGCTGCGTAACAAGTTTGCAACAGCTGTTGCGTCGACACACCATTGGGTGGAAGTTGTTTAACACTTTGCAAATGAACTTCAACAAAAGTGATTTTTTTGTAACGAAACTCACGCAAATAATCCCACCTCAGAGAAGGCTAAACACCTTCAAATGATTTTAGCCCAAGAAACAGGATGTTAGTACGGACAATATGCGCATCGCGGCTTGACATTATGGCCGCTTAGCAATAAAGGCAGACAGCATATGCTTGGGAACAACGCACACTTCAGCGCGACGCTTGCCGTATTTTTTCACGATACACGGGTCTCCCGTATCCTTCTTGCCGGGAATACTTTTGTCGCCGATCCTTCCGGCGCTCTTTTTTGGCCCGCCGAAAACACCTTTATCGTGGCGATTGTCCAGCTCTCGAAATGCTCCTATCTTCCAGGCGACGAGTTCTCCTGCCTCCCTATAAAACTTCCAGCCTCGATCCGCTTTTGCCAAACTGAAGCACCCCGTCGACCGCTACGACCCTCAGCGCGTCGTCGCCCTTGAAAACAGCTTCTCGGGGTCTTGTTGGGAAGGTCTCGGCAGGCGGCGGGTTGACTGGCTCCAGGATATGATGGAGGGCCGCGGAGTGGGTGTTGGGTGACTTCCGATCCTTCTGGCAAACCGGACTCTATTCATCACACAGCACTTGGTGCTGAGCGGGGTTAAATTTCACCCCGAGCCCGGTCCGCGCCCCTGCCTCGGCGAACGAGGAATCGCTGGCAGGCTCCGATCCTGTTGCGCGGGTTTCCCATTACGGTCATCTTGTCCGGGGGCGCTGTTTGGTATCGAACGGCATGCGCATGATCCTGCCGTCGCTGAGCAACTATACAGCGGGAAGCAACATCCTCGACTCGGCATTCGATCCGCTTCTCGGCCAAGGCGGTCTTTTCGTCTGGTACATCTCACAAGAACGCGTTTCATGCCATCGCTTCGCCGCAACTCATGGAAGTTGGGCCGCCTGAGGAGCCGCGCCCCAGGTTTTCATTGGCGACGATAGCTTTGCCTGTCCGTGTGGTAGGCTTCGATCCTCTCCTTCAACTGGATATATTCGCCGCAGGCATTGCGTCGGTGAAAACCAGAACCACGCGCCTCCATTAGGCGTCGAGGCGCGATGGGTGGTTTGCGCGTCGGTTTTTTTCAAGCATAAGGTAAGCTTCGCCTTGATATTTCGAGGCCTTCGCGCTGGGTCAGGATTGAGGTCGAGCGCCTTTCCGTAAGCTTCGAGTGATTGCAGTTGCAGCTTGGAAAGCGCATATCCAAGCCGCGTCCCGTGCTTGTCGTGGCACGGACGGCGCGCCACCACCTTTTGCATCGCGGTGGCGACGGTCTTAGCGTCCCACGCATCCATGGCATCGGCATCGTCGGCGTCGCCGGATCTCGCCTTCGGGCTCATATCTCCGCTGAAAACGGCGTGGGCCGGTTCGCTGACATACGGCGGTTGTGATGGCGATTGCGAGCGCCCAAAGCGCCATAGGCGACGGCCGAACCTCTCCCAAAACTTTTTTTTTTGAGTGGGAGTACGCGAAAGTCCGAGGCCAGGATCATGGCGGAAGGGCGCTCGTCGGTAGATTAGATACGGGAAACATTTTTCCCCGCTTGCCGAGGTGGGAAGTTGATCCACGCTCAGACGCCCGGAGCCGGCCTGTTCGTCCGCCGCGTCGTGTTTCGGCGTCCGGCAACTGTCGCTTGAGGCGTTGCGACTTTGCCGCTTGCGCTTTCCTTGTCGCCAGCCAATGAGGCAAAAGTATCGTACCGGAATACGGCCTTCTGGTTATTCTGTTGCAGGCCAACTCCGCGCTCGTAGAGGATCGCGAGATTGACCTGGCTGTCGGTCAGGCCGGCCATGGCGGCACTTGCGAACCAGGCGGCAGATTCCTGGTCATCTTGGCGCGCGCCTTGAGCACTGAGCGGCACGGCCAAAGGCTATGCATGGCGCGGATATCGCCACGCTGCGCAGCCCTGCGCTGGAGCGTGCGCGCCGAAGGTGTCCGTGTTCCGCCACGCCGACGCCGCGCTCGTACAGCGAAGCCAGCACGAACTGCGACTGGACATGTTCCTGATCGGCCACCCTCTGCAGCCAGCGCGCCGCCGCGGCAGGTAGGCCCCCTCGGGCGTCCCCTCATTCAGAAAACGGGCACGAAATCAGGAACTGAGCATGCAGGCCGATCACCACACATCAGCCGAATTCGCAAGCCCCCGGATAACCGCGTGGGGTTCGGGCTAAATCGAAGAGGGGCTCGCGTGGGTAATCGACCGCATTGAAAAGCGACGGAGCCGTTTTGGGAACACCATTCGCACTCCTATCAGCCAGAGATTCTTCCCAGTTGGAGGCGTGACGGTCGGGCGTTCCTGCATTGGCGACACCGGGTACCGCGTCAGGCAGCACGCTCCAGCTGATAAAGAGGAAGCTCGGTCTTCGTATGCACGGTGATACGAGCCCCGCGCTCGCCATCGAAAAGAACGATGGCGACGATCACAAGTCCGAGGAGCAGGAGGAACGCTCCTCCATCGCGCAACCCCATGCCCTCTGATACAGGGCCGGGGCCCGAGGCGAGCGTCGCCTTGCGGTTTGGCGACGCCTCCCTGCTTCGAAGCGATAACTTTTTCGCCTGCCTCTTTTCAGCGCACCTCCAGAAGTTCGGGTCCGGAGGCGGCGGCTGTCGCAGCGTGATGGCGTCGAGCCTCGGATAATTCTCAGGTTCCGATCCAAAAGCCTCACCAATCTTGTATTCGTGTGCACCGGACATAGGCGTGTGAACGAAGGCTCGTTTGTAGGTCGGCGCTGCGGCAGACGCTCCGAAAGGCTTTTTTTCCAGCAAGTCGAGCGAGGTTTCGTGGATGCGCTCAAGCGCGGCCCCAGTGCCGGTGAGCTATTTTCGCGAAAAAAACAAGCGACACTTGACCAAACAAAGCTCGCTTTCCATTCGTTCAAGGCGATGGCCATCGCCACGCTCGCCGAGCGCCTCGGCAGCCTGCCGCGCCGTGACCTGAACCGCGCGCGAGGCCGATACGGCCTAGGTCCGTCCCAACTCCTTGGCCACGTGTGGCGCGCCGTTTCCTCGAAGCCGGCGCGCGCCTCCTGGGCTTTCTCGGACGCGGCCCGGATCTCTTGCGCCGCACGCGCGATGCAGTTTGCATGCGGACACGCTGTGTGTGCGCGTGGCTCTCCCGCGGCGAGCACCAAAGCTCGGAAAGCTGCGTCTCCACGGCCGCCATGGTCTTTTCGCCGGGCAACGCCGCCGCAAGCCGGTCCACGCGGTCGATGATTTCGGCCGGCTTTTGAGCGTAGGCGGAAACAATCTGGCTTGCGTCGGTCTCCCCGGCGCGAGTGCCTTTCGTTGAGTTCCTCAAACCTGTTCTCAAACCATTGCAAGATGGCCGGCGCACCATTCATTGAGCAGCTGCTTCTCAAGTTCGTCTTTAGAGCGAACGGTAGTTCAATTTAAGACTCGGCGAAGCAAGTCGGCTCCATTCAATTCGTTGATCCTCGCCGACAAGGCTTCGAGAGGCGGGAAGCCCCCCGCTGCTTGCGCTCTTTCGCGCGTTGGAGGTCGTGCCTGGAGTTGAGTTTCGACTTCGTTTCCCATTTTCTGGTGACGGCGGGGGCGGTTGCAGAGGGACCACAGATACAGGAAGGATTGCTCAAGCCCGTATACGATGGGGCCGAAGGGGCGGCGAGCCAAGAAGTTGTTCAAGATCTACGGTGGCTGCGTTGCCAAGCGCCCTGGTTTCACGTGGCTAAATTCCCGGCCTGATGGTTTGAGGCACAAAACTATGCGTCCTGGTTTTTAAGCGCCCCCACCCCCCCCCCAGAGGCTGCTTCGAGAGCCTATGCAATTGGTTATCTTTGCATTAGACCAGCCCGACAACCAGAGGTAAACGTCCGGTAAAATGACTGGGTTTTTGCCAAAGATTATCGATGAGCGCGGCGGTGAATAGGCCTGGCCAGGCGGGGCGCGACCCATAACCCTCCGCGACGGCCAAGCCCGGCTTCTATACGCTTGGGCACCGATTTGACCGCCCGGCTGCCCGAGATGGGGGCGGACAGAGGCACACGGCACGGGTTTTGCACGCGCGCCTCCGGCTTCGCTGTGCATGCCAGGGAAACGCCGAGCCCGACCGTCTTGATGGATCTGGCGGACGCGCTCGTGGGTGACTCGCCCGGGAAAGCGCTCCCATGCATCCATGAGACTTGCCGAGCTGGAAGACATGCCCGACCATGTCAAAACGTTTAGTTGACTAAAAGTTGTCTTGTTTGTTTGCTGCAAAATCCAACTAGGCCGGGGGTCTGCCTGATCGAACAAGTCGCGTGGGCGGCCACAGGCGCAGGCTTGAGCTTGATTTTGATCAGGAAGTATCAGAGGCTGAAACTCCTGTCCCGGCTCTCGCTCAGCGCGGCAGGGTCTGCCAAAGGGGCCGTGACAGCGGCCAGAGAGACTGTCCTCTGCACGCAATCACACCTGATTTGCGCATCAGTTTTCTGTTGCGCGCGCCAACTCGTTATCCAAGTTGCCCCCGCCTGCCCCTCATCACAGGCTTCGCTGCCAGAAGTCCCGGAACCGGCAATTTGCATCTTGGCCATGCCTATTCGGCGCTATTTCGCCTATAGAGCGGCCTATGGCCGAGGGCGGCCGATTTTGGCTGCGGATGGGAGGGCATCGATCCGCGTGCGGTGGGAGCCAAGTCACCCACGACGCTTTTCGAGGATTTTGCGCCTGGCTGGGGCTCGGCATGGGAAGGGCCGGTCGGACGGCGATGGGAGCACGTGCAGGAGTACGCGGCGGCGCCTTGGGTTGCGGGAGATGCAGCTTGCTATTATCCCCTGCTTTTGCACGCGCCGGGAGATCGAGACGAGGCGCTGGCCCTTAGCGCGGCGCCGCATCTGGCGACTGCAGGGGCCTGCGGGGGGACATGTCAGCCGTCCAGATGAAGACGAGCACGCGCGAGGGCTTAGCCGCGGCGAAGCGGCGATCTGGCGGCTTGATGTGGTGACGGCGCTCCACGGTTGACCGGGCCCTTAGACCTGGAACGACCACGCCGGAAAGGTCGAGGCGGCCCCGCCGGGGTTCGGCGAAGTAACCCATTAAGCCCACCACGGATTTATTCGGCCAGCTATCATTTGAGATGGTAAGGTGGACGAACCATCTCCAGGGGGGCACCCTCGTCACGCGCGGCAAGGAATGTTTTCCCCGCGCCACGGACATCCACCGGCTGCTGCAGGCGCTCCTCGGCTTGCCCACGCCTTTATCGCCACCACGAACTCCTGGGCACGGACCCCGCCGGGCGGCGCTTCGCGAAGAGGGACAGGGATTTGACGCTCGGGGCCGTGCGCGCCGCCCCCGACGGCGGCCGAAGTGCGCAACGTGGCCGCACGCTGAGGAGGGGCTGACCCTACGGCGACGCGGCCCCGCAGACCGGTTTTCAGTTCCGAGTTGCCAGCTACGGCGTCAGCCGGAGCGGGCATGAACCAGTTATGGATCCACCAAATTTGGTTTCGTTTGGTAAAAGGGCCCTCTAAGCGTCGACCTATAAAAGAATAATTTACAGAAGCTCGGACGTGTTTTCTTTTGCCTCCCTGCAGCAATAAGATGATCCTTGTCATTGACAACAGCTTTGCAGAGGTCCTGAAATATTCGGAGCCTTGCACGGAGTCCGTTCGCCGTGTGGGAGGTGCCGGCCAAGCTCTCAGCGGGCGCACTATAACAAGACTTTTGCTGACGCTTGAATTAACACGGAGGGGAAGCGCGGGCGCCAGCTAGGCCTTGGGATGCTACGAGAGGTTTTAGCCTTGACAAGCTCAGGATGAGGTTGAGCGCCTTTAATGAGTTGAGAAGTCCTCTGGTGGCGAACCGTCAACGGTTCAGCAGACACAGCCCTGTGACGGCGTCGTTTTTTCCACCTGTGGAGCCACCTGCGTCCATTCCTGCTCGGAGAATTGTAATGGCGTTTCAGAAACAATCAATTTTCTCGCCTTTATATCATTCGGATTGAAGGTGGGTTGATGTTAGGAAGCAGGAGTTTTCATGCATCGGCGCCAAACACAAGAAAAAAGAGGGGCCCCAGTCAATGCGATGGAGGGGGAAACCTCCGGGTGCGCGGGTTTGTCGGCGGCGATCGTCAACTCGTCTTTTTGACGCGATAGAGTAAGCCAGACGCTTGAAGGGACAGTCACGAGTTCAAATTCCGGCAGCGGCGAAACATGCGGCTACGAAGCGCACGAGATGATAGGCAGCTCCATTCAGCCGCCTGATCCCTGCCGACCGGCAGAATGAAGAAGACCAGATCGTTGCCAGGATCAGAGTGGGGGCGCGGGTTGAATCGTATGAGACAGTCCCACCTGGATGCGGACGGCAGTCCCGTCGATGTTCTGTTAACGATTTCGCCCATCCGGAACTTGAACGGGAAAATGATGGGACCTCAAAAATCTACCGCAACTACGCAAGGCAAAAGAAAGCCACGGAAACCCTTCGCCAAAGCGAGGAGCGCCTCGGCCACTTGGTCGAACAGGCGCCCGCCGTTATCGCCATGTTCGACCGCGACATGCGCTCTGTGGCCTGCAGTAGGGATTGAGTTGGAAGATTACTGTCCCGATGCGGTGAGCATCGTGAGCAGCACCCGTTACGAGGTATTCCCTGAAATCCCCGAGCGCTCAAAAAGGCCGCATCGGCGAGGCCTGGCAGGCGAGGTAGTTCGCGTCGACGAGGGGCCCTTCTTGCGCGCCGACGGGCGAAGCGCGGTGGCTGCGCTGGGAACTGCGCCCTCGGCTGACGAGCGATCGAGCCATAGGCGGCATCACGATCTTCAGCGAGGAGGCGACTGAACGAGTCGAGACCGTTAGGGCCTTGCGCGAGAGCGAACTGCAGAACGCATCTGCACCAGGAGGCCGCCAAGGCCGGAACCTGGGAGTTGAGGCTCGCGCAGCAATCGCAGCCAATGGTCCAAAAACACGTGGCTCTTTATACGGTGGGAACCCAGGCCACTGTGCCGCCTGTTTTCGAAGCCTGGGTGTCAACGATCCATCCCCCCGAACGCAAAAGCATCACAAAAGTACCCAAGTATATGGCGGGGGTCCGGCCAAGGAGTACAATGTACAGATGGCGGGTGGAATTCACGGAAGGCGAGCCTACGCGTTGGCTACTTTTTCGGGCGGGCCGTGCACCCTCGCAGATAGGACATCAGAACGTTACATCAGCATCATCATAGAGATCACCGAACGCGAGCGCCGTGGAGGAGGCTCTGCATGAGAGCGAACTCAGAATGCGTCTGGCTCCAGAGAGCAAATAGCGTTGGCTCAAAGAGGCGGGTTAAAGCCGGGACCTGGGAATGGAGGCTGGCGGAAAACCACGATGAGTGGGTCCAAGCGCTTGGGCTCTCTACGGACTTGAGGCCCCGGCGATACGGAGCCTACTTTCGAAGCCTGGACAACGAGCGAATTCCGCGCACAAGATCAGCAAACGCGAGGGGGAATCCGGGAACAGAAGCGGCGGCTGCCGGTCCCGGGAGATATGAACTTCAGTGGCGCGTTAAGCCGGCCCGAAGGCCGAGCCTCCGACGCTGGCTGTTTCCGCGCGGCAGGACCGTTGCGGTTAGAGTTGATCGTTTTTCGGCGCTTCCATCGACGTCAGCGGAGCGAGAAATCACACCCGCCGGCCTGCTGCGCAAGGCCTTGGGGGGGAACGGTAGACGGAGGCACGAAGAGTTGGAAGAGAGGCTCACCGCGATTCCGAGCTCCGGTCCTTATCGCGATGGATGCCAGCTGCAAAGAAATCGTCAGCAATACAGCTGCTTACAACAACCTCTACCACGTTCCGTGGGGACCCAGACCTCGCCAAATCGGCGCCTGTCGGGCAGGCTCCGGCAAACTTGCGAATACTTTTCAGAACGGGCGACATTTGACGGGAGAGGGCCTCCCCTCAGGAAGGCCGCCGCCAATCGCGCCTTTTCAGGGGAGATCAAACTTCCGCATTCTTCCGAGGGCGACAGCAAGTATCTGCTGGGCAACGCCCCTTGCCGTATGTTCGACGACGCGGGCGAAAGTTGGCAGACGCATCGCCGCTTCGCAGACGTCACCGAGTTGAAGCG
>CAVRLF010000012.1:0-89215 GCA_963721975.1 uncultured Alphaproteobacteria bacterium | reverse complement strand
ACCGATTACGCCACGCGTCTCTCGCAACCGCATCTGCTCGACATGCTGCTGCCGGCGTCGATGCCGGCCCCGCGCGACTTCGCCCGCCGGCGCTTCCAGCGGCGCTGGATGGCGCTGATCGACCGCATCATCGATGCGCGTCTGGCGTCGGGTGAGGACGCCGGCCCACGCGATCTGTTCGATCTGCTGCGCGCCGCGCGCGACCCCGAAACGGGCTCAGCCTTCACCCGCGAGCAATTGCGTGATCAGGTCGCAACGATGATCGTCGCAGGACACGAGACCACCGCAATCACGCTGTTCTGGTCCCTCTATCTCCTCGCCCACACGCCCGGCTGGCAGGATGCGATCGCCGCCGAGACCGCTGGCCTCGACCTTGGGCCCGCGGGCGGCCCCGGCGCGCTGACCTCGCTCGTTGAGACCCGTGCCGTCGTGAGCGAGGCGCTGCGGCTCTATCCGCCTGCCTTTACGATGATGCGGGTCGCGATCGGGCCGGACCGCGCCGGCGCTCTCGAAATTCCGCGCGGCGCCGTGCTGATGATCGCGCCCTGGGTGTTGCACCGCCACCGGCGCCTCTGGCGCGAGCCCGATGCCTTCGATCCCTCGCGTTTTCTGCCCGGTGCGCCGCAACCGCCACGCTTTGCCTATCTCCCCTTCGGCGCAGGGCCCCGCATCTGTGTCGGCGCTCAGTTCGCAATGGCGGAGGCGACGCTGGTCCTCGCCGCCCTCGTCCAATCATTCCGCATCGCTCTCGCCGCCGATCAGGAGGTGATGCCGAAGCCGATTATCACGATACAGCCCGATCGGGCACCGGACTTTGTGCTTTCGGCGCGCGCGTAGTTGATGCATGCATTGGTCCGCGAAGCCGGAGTGTCAGCCCCTGAAAGGGCGTCATTGCGGCCCGGGAGCGCCGCGTCGTGAGCCTCTCCGCGCCCGCGACCAAGGACATCGGCCTTGGAACCGTGGGAAGTCCGTTCGGGACCGCAGACGATGCAGGCGCAGATCGCAGCCGGCCTCCGGCATCTAAAGGAAGCCGCCGCTCATCTCTTCGAGGCTGCGCACGCGATCGGCGAAGCCGATAAGTTAGCCGCCGCCAACATCGACCACCTTCTTCAAGCCGCGCTCGCCGAAATCAGGCGGCTCGAAGAGCAGCTTCGCCATCCAATTTAGACAAGAGCTTCAATGCAATCCGGTGCGTCGTAAGAAGGCTTATTCACCCGGGTCGACACTGGGTAAAAGCGGATTGCCGTGTCGATATCGCCCGCGAGCGCCGGGGGATTGCCTTCAAGCCAGGACTTACTCCCCTGCTCATCAAGGATCATCGGCATGCGCGTGTGCAGATCGTGAATGCCCTCATAGGCCTCGGTCGTAAGGATGGTGAAGGACAGCATGCCGTCCTTCCATTTCTCCCAGAGGCCCGCAAAGGTAAGCGGAAGGCCGTCTTTGCGCGAGATATAGAACGGCTGCTTGAACGTCCGGCTTTTGGTTGTGCTGCTCGGCAGCATTTTCCATTCATAGAAGCCGGATGCAGGCACGAGGCATCGTCGCTCTTTCCAGGCACCGCGAAAAAGCGGCTTCGTCGCTGCCGTTTCCGCCCGCGCATTGATCGCCTGATTGCCGATCTTGATGTCTTTCGCCCACATAGGCACAAGGCCCCAGCGCATCGCCTTGTGCATTAAGCCGCTTTCCTCGGGAACGATCACGCCTGCGTCTTGTGTGGGCGCGATATTCCAGGACGACCGCAGATTGGGCGTGGCTGGATTTGTCAGCTGATAGAGACCAATCAACTCCTCCCACGTGAAATTCTGTGTGAAGCGTCCGCACATCCCGGTTTCTCCTTGCGGCTCAACCTAGCACAAGCAGCGATACGTCACCGGGCCTGAGCACGACACAAAACCGTGCGAACCGGGTAGCGGTTGTTTGAGCGAACCGGCCGGAGTATCGTCGGAATTACTCTCTCGCACTTCTGTAATGTCTATTTAACGGGTGTCGCTATGTCCGTGCGCACTGTGTTTCTTGCCCAACTCTTTGGCCTGTATTGCATTATAATGGCCGCCGTGATGCTGCCGCAGCCCGAAGCGTTTGTGACAACCGTCAATGCCTTGGTGGCTGATGCGCCCTTGGTGCTCACCGTCGGCGTTTTCACGCTGTTCGGCGGCCTTGCCATAGTCTTGCTCCACAATTATTGGTCGGGAGGCGCACTTACCGTCATCATAACGCTGCTCGGCTGGCTCACCTTGATCAGGGCTGTGTTGTTGTTGGTTCTTCCGTCCACCAGACTGGTAGCCTTGTATGGCGGAGTTTCCCCGACCTATATCCTGCTCTCCGGCTCGCTCACGCTCCTGCTCGGGATTTATCTAACCGTCGCTGGTTTCCGGTCTCCACTTGATAAATCAGAGTATTAGCGGCCTGCCGCTCCACCTCTGCCTTCACTTGAACATCGGACCTATGCGCTTGAGCCGTGTTAGGAAACGCCGGTCTTGTCAATTCCCTATTCTTACCTCTGGCGTATCAGCGTCGGTGAGGCGCATCTACATTTGCGCCTCAGCTTCCCCGAACTCGAGGACGTGGATCATTTTTTCGGCTACGGCCTCCGCCGTGTCTACTGTCATGCCGGGACGCCCTGCAGCCGAATGATATTTCTCGCCTCGCGCATTCTGCCCGAATTCGGTTGCTGTCATTTTGGGATGGAAGACACTGACGACGATGTTATCGCTCGCCAGTTCCTGGCGTGCGGTCAGCGAAAGCGCGTTGAGCGATCTGGTGCATGGAAGCATCATGGCCGTTATCCTTTTCGGCCTCCCACCTTTCCGGCCTCGCAGGCTACCCTGACCACAGTGTTTGTTCCACCTTCACAAATCACGGGTTGTCCGGTGAAAATCGAATTTCCATAATTTCCGGACAACCCTAGCGGATTTCGTATATTACATGGCGCTCTGAAGGCTACTGCCGCCGCCGAAGTTCCGGCTCTCTTCGCCTATCTCGACAAGATCGTCTTGGCGGCCTTGGCTAGGAGCCTGCTCGCCTCAAGCATTGGAAAGGTGGCATTGATCATGACGACTGAGCGCGATCAGGTGGCCGTTGTCACGGGCGGAAGCTACGGTATCGGCCGCGATTTTGTGGCCGAACTATCGCGACGCGGCTACCGGACCATTGTGTGTGCTCGGGACAGCCAAAAGCTCGCCCAACTCGAGCACGAGATTCCGGGCGTCGAGACCATCGTTTGCGATATGTCCGATCTGGACTCAGTCGCGCGCTTTGCGGACACGATCCTGCAAAAGACGCCAGCAATCGACCTGCTGGTCAGCAACGCAGGGCGGGCAAGCGAATACGATCTCAAAGCGGACGACCTTTCGGGAATCGATGTGGCAGGTGAAATCAACCTCAATCTCGCTGGACCGCTCAAACTCATCCTCGCCTTGCTGCCGGCGCTGAAGAAGCGCCCCGGCTCCGGCATCATTGTGGTCACGTCCGGCTATGGGCTCGTGCCTTATCCGCGCATGCCCATCTATTCGGCCGCCAAAGCGGGCTTACGCAGTTTCACGAAATCGCTCCGCCGCGAAATGAAGCGATTCGACGTGCATGTACTCGAGGTGGCGCCGCCGCTGGTCGATACACCCGCCGTGCAGCACAAAAAGGGACGTAAGATATCGTCTGCCGAGGTGGTGCGGCAGGCGCTACGTGGATTCGATGACAAGCGGGATGAAGTGCTGCCCGGACAGGCGCGTCTGCTGCCAATGCTGCTTCGGCTCGCGCCGCGCTTGACAGAGAACATGATTGCCGGTCGGTGAAGATTGGCAGAAAATTCAGGAGGCGCTGCTATCCGGCCCGGTCACTACTTCGAAATCCTTCCGAGGGATTCGAACCAAAGGTCAGAGAGGACGTTAGCCAAATTCGAAAATGCCCCTTAGGAAACAGTGGGGCCAAAATTCAGTGTTAGCCAATGTAAGTCTCTGATTTCGCTAGGCTGGTTCACACCCTCCCACTCCGCCAGCATCATGCAAAACCCCTGTGAATCATAGCGCTCGCGCATGCCCTCCATGCTTCCGCGACAGGTGGTTTGTGTCGATAGCCGTAAAGCCGTGAAGTCCGCACGGGCATAATAGCGTTGAGCGACCGCGTGGAAGGAACCGGGAGACGTGTGCGCTGGTTCCGCTTCAGCCCCCGAATTGTGCGGCTTCGTAGGCCGCCATAAATTCGGACGAACAGGGCACACCCGGCAAGGGAACGCGGACGAAGCCAGGTCGGCGAAAATACCACCGCGTTAAGGGGCGGTTTAGCCCTAGGCATCGAAACGCCAAGCCATTGCGGGGATGATAAGAGAGGCGTTGCGAAAGCGCTTGCCAAGCGCCGGCGTTGTGGCAAGCATCAACCATGCCCGAACTGCCCGAAGTCGAGATCATCCGGCGGGGACTTGCGCCTGCCATGGAAGGCGCCGCATTCGATGCGGTCACGCTTAACCGTGCCGACTTGCGCTTTCCGTTCGACGCGTGTTTCGTGAAGCGGCTCTTGAGCGAGCGCGTGCGGCACCTGTCCCGGCGCGCCAAGTACATCATCGCGGAAACCGATAGCGGGCTTGGCCTTGCGATGCACCTCGGCATGACCGGACGCTTCACGATCGAGCACAAGGCGGAGGCTCACGCGGATACGCCAGGCGCGTTCTATTACGATTACGACGCCGATCCGCGCCACGATCACGTGGTGTTCGCCATGAGCAACGGCGCCCGTATTCGCTACAACGACGTGCGCCGCTTCGGCTATATGACGCTTTTTCCGGCAAGCGCCATGGCCGAGCATCCGCTGTTCAAAGCCCTCGGCGTCGAGCCGCTGTCGGACGACCTCTCGCCGTCCTTTCTGGCGAAACGCGCCGTCGCCAAGGTGCAGTCTCTCAAGGCTTTTCTCCTGGATCAACGCATCATCGCAGGGCTCGGCAATATTTATGTCTGCGAAGCGCTGTTCCGGGCCGGTTTGCCCCCGGACGCAGAGGCGGGGCTGCTCGCGAAGGGCAAAAGCGGGCGGGCGGCTTGCGCGCGGCTTTGCGCGGCCATCAGGGGCGTTCTCAAAGATGCGCTTCTTGCCGGCGGTTCCTCGATCCGCGATTACCGCCATGCCGACGGCGCAGGCGGCGCCTTCCAGGAAAAGTTCGACGTTTACGGGCGCGAGCGCGAGACTTGCCACAACGGGTGCGGCGCCCTTATTGAGCGCAAGGCGCAGCAAGGCCGCTCCACCTTCTATTGCCCACGCTGCCAAGCCAGACTTTGAAAGGAATCATAATGGCCTTCGAAACGGTCTTATTCGAGAAGCGAGACAGGGTTGGGCTCATTACGCTTAACCGGCCACAGGCGATGAACGCCGTAAATGGGCAGCTCATTTCCGAGCTGAACCAGATTCTGGACCAGTGCGAGGCCGATGACGGCATTGGCGCCATGGTTCTGACTGGCTCGAAGAAGGCTTTCGCCGCCGGCGCCGACATCATGGAGTTGAAGGACCTGTCCTTCGGCGACATTGTCGCGCACGACTTTTTTGCGCCCTGGATGCGCCTCAGCCGCTGCCGCAAGCCGGTCATCGCCGCGGTCTCGGGCTACGCCCTTGGCGGCGGCTGCGAACTCGCCATGATGTGCGATTTCATCATCGCAAGCGAAAGGGCCAAGTTCGGGCAGCCCGAAATCATGCTCGGCGTAATTCCCGCTGCTGGCGGCACGCAACGGCTGACGCGCGCCGTGGGCAAATCCAAGGCGATGGACCTTTGTCTGACCGGGCGGCACATGGACGCAGCAGAGGCCGAACGGTGCGGACTCGTCTCGCGAATCGTATCAGCTGACGAAGTTGTGAACGAGGCTCTGAAGGCCGCGGAGAAGATCGCAAGCTGCTCGCTTCCCTCTGTGACGATGGCGAAAGAAGCCATAAATCGGGCGTTCGAAAGCACCCAGGCCGAAGGAATCCTTTTCGAGAGGCGCCTTTTTCAGTCGCTCTTCGCGACCGAAGACCAAAAGGAGGGGATGGCGGCGTTTGCGACAAAGCGACCGCCCCAATTCAAACATCGCTGATTTGATCTAGCGCAAAGGCATTGGACAGGCGCGCGTTCAGACTTTAGGCTGGAGCCTAACCACGAAACCCTCTGTGTCGGGGCTTTAAGCTTGAAGACCATGTCTATTCATACAGCTGAGCGTGCTCACTTTGCGCCCGGCAGGTGCGAGTCCTGCTTCATCCGGCATCGCGGAATCTGCGCCTCCTTGTCGGCGGAGCAGCTTGAGAGACTGAGCTCCATCGCGCGCAGGCGCACGGTGCCGGCCAATCAATACATTTTCAGAGACGGCGATGAGGCGATTTCCTTCGCTGCGGTTGTTTCCGGCGTCGTTAAGCTCATCAAGACGACCGCCGAGGGCGAACGGCACATCATCGGGCTCGTCTATGCGCCGGAGTTTCTCGGCCATACTTTCGCCGAGCAACACCGCTTTTCGGCGGCGGCCGCGACCGATGTCGATATGTGCACGTTTCCGCGCGCAGCTTTCAACCGGCTTTTGGACGACTACCCTGAGCTAGAGCGCTGGCTGTTCGAATTTACGGTCCGCGAACTCGACATCAGCCGCGATTGGACGCTCATGCTCGGGCGGAAATCGTCCTATGAGCGCGTCGCGAGCCTCCTCCTGATCATCGCAAGACGCGCACGAAACGCGACGAGCCAGACCTTGTCCGACAATTCCGCCCAGTTTGAGCTGCCTCTCACGCGCTCGGAGCTTGCCGACTATCTCGGCCTGACGCTTGAGACCGTAAGCCGAAAGATCAGCGGCCTCAAAAGGAAAGGCGTCATCGAACTTCGCACGACGCGCGAAATCGTCGTGCCGGATGTCGACCTCCTGGCGGAAATCGCCAACATGGACCCGATCGGGGAAGATTTCTTAGGGCGGAGGCCCGCCGCGGCTCATCACAGCTGAGAGATTGGCGCCCTGCGGCGTGGCGCCCACTCATACTTCATGAACCGTTTGCGTTTTCGCAACGCCAAAGCGCTGCAAAAGCCAATACTTAACGCGTCGCCGGGGAAAAACACCGGGAGCCGCGATAATGGGCCGTCCCGCGCAGCTATTGCTGTCGCCAAACTATTTCTCTGCGGCCTCGGTGACGCCGCACCCTCTCCTAAAACGGTTTCAGATATTTTTTCGAGTTCGGTGAGGGGCTTTCGCGCATAATCGTCTCCCCATTGACGCGGAAAGGTGAGCCGTAGTGGTCGCGACGATGGCGGCATGGCGGCTGTTGCTCAGTTCGGCGTTGGCTCCTTCAACAAAATATTCGGCGGGGAAGACGCCCAATTCTTTATCCAACGCCACATGACGGCGGCGCTTATCCTCTCGCTTTATCGATTTGTGACGGAGCTTTTAAAGCGCTACATCAGGCGATAGAGGAAAGGAATGCGCCATGATCCGCGAGAAGATCTCACAAGCCTTGAAGGAGGCCATGAAGGCGAGGGACGAGATTAAGACCACAACCTTGCGCATGGTCAATGCAGCGATCAAGCAAAAGGACATTGATGTCGCGCGCCCCCGCGGCGATGAGCACATCAGCCAGAACGAGGTGCTGAACCTTTTGCAAAGCTTGATCAAGTCGCGGCGTGAGTCCATCGAGCTTTACAAGCAAGGCGGAAGGCAGGACCTCGTCGACAAGGAAGGCGCGGAGATCGCCATTATTGAGCACTTCCTGCCGAAGCAGATGAGCGAGGAAGAGGCTCGCGCCGCCATACGCGAACTTGTCGCTTCGCTCGGCGCGGTAAGCGTCAAGGACATGGGCAAGGTCATGGCGGCTCTCAAGACCAGGTATGCCGGTCAACTCGACATGACAAAGGCCAGCGCGGCCGTGAAGGACGTTCTCATGGGGAAATGACGACCGGCAGGATGCTTTAGTGCACGGGCGCGAGTGCGCTCTTCATCCAGCGCTCGCTGCTCCGATACAGGAGATCAGGCCGTTGGGAAACGATTTCGATCAGAATCAAAAGTTCCTGCCGCAGGCGAGGGTCGCTGATCCTGTTGAACGCCGAGAGAAGTTGTTGGGATTGGTCGCAGGGGCTGGGCTTGTGCTCTGCCGGTATGCCTGCGAGCAAGCGTCGAAAAAACTCATCGACCTCTTCTGGTGTAACCATCACCAACAAACCTCCAACTCAACGCTACGCGACTGTTACGGTTGTACAACTGAGCCTGTGCAATTTAAAGTGAAAATTTCCACATTGGGGAAAAACATGGCTACCGCGAACTCGTGAAGTTCGCCGCAACTACTCGTTTTTCGGCATAAATTCCTTCCCCTATGAGTACCCTAATAGCCCAGCCGGAGGCAATGAGAATTGAACTTGGCAAAGTTAGAAAATAGGCTACCATTTGAAATGGGGCAAGAGCTTCCGCACCACCGGCGGCGCCTGCCGAGGACTGATGATGAGGATTTTCCCTCTTGCTATAGCATTCGTGTTGATCCTATCGGTTAAATGCGTTCGTTCCGAAGCGTCAGATCTGTTTCATGAGAAGATCGATATTATCGCTTCGAAGTTTTCATCGCTGAATATCCCGGGCCTTGAGAAGATACAACTTCCGCAAGTCCAGCCCGACGGTTCTTTCATATTCATCTACGTCTGGCATCCAAGAACGCATCGCCCGACCACGGCGTCCTTCGAGGCCAATATCGGCGACTATTTCGACATCATGGGCGCGCAGAGCAAGGCCTTCAGCGGTTGGTGTTATCTGAGCAAACCGGAAGCGCATGTCCTTCATTCGCAGTCCGGCGACGTGGCGGTCATGCGCATTCGGGCCTTAGGATTTCACAAGACCGCGCCACGAGGCAAATGCAAGGGTGGGGCGCCGGGCGAAGCCGGGCTGCTTGGGCACACGCAGGTCGTCAGGGACCCGCAATCGGGCCTTCTATCCACGGCGCGGTCCGGACATCCTACGCGCTTTCCTCCGGCGGAGGGCAGGGTTCAATAGTGCAAGCCTTTTCCTGAAGCAAATCGGGGCGACGCAGCCGCGTCAGGGCTTCCGCGCGTTCGCGCCGCCAGCGGGCGATGCGCGAGTGATTGCCGGACAGGAGGACGTCCGGGATTTCGCGGCCTTCCCAAACACGCGGCTTCGTATAGTGAGGATATTCCAGGAGATTGTTTTCGAAACTCTCTTCGCTGAGAGATGCCTGCGCGCCGATGACGCCCGGCAAGAGGCGCACGCACGCGTCGATCAAGACCATCGCGGCGATTTCGCCGCCTGACAGCACATAGTCGCCAATCGAGATTTCTTCGAGTTCCGCGCGCTTCGATGACGCGTTGGTCGAGCCCTTCAAAGCGCCCGCAAAAGAGGATCACGCCCGCGCTTTGAGCAAGGCCGCGAACGCGATCCTGCGTGAGGGGGGCGCCCCGCGGCGAAAGGTAAATGCGCGCCATATCCGGGGCGTTTGCAACCGCCGCGTCGATGGCCGCCGCCGCCACATCCGCGCGCAGGACCATGCCGGCGCGCCCCCGGCCGGTGTGTCGTCGACCGAGCGATGCTTGTCGTATGCGAACTCACGGATAGCGAGGGTAGAAAGCCGCCACAGACCATCTTCAAGTGCGCGGCCTGACAGGCTTGCGCCAAGCGGCCCGGGAAACATCTCCGGAAAAAGCGTCAGCACTGTCGCTCGCCACGGCATGGCTTATGCGCTCAGCGTCTTGAGCCACGCCCTTATGGGAGTGTTCGGGGACAGGTTCAAGAACCCGATGGAGATCGGCAGCGTGAAACGCCGCGGCCCCGCGCTGCCGGGATTGACGTACAGCACGTCGTCTTGCATTTCGATGAGCGGTTTGTGTGAGTGGCCCGAGACGACCACGGCGATATTGTCAGCTTTGGGATTCATCGCCATTTGCTGGAGATTGTGAAGAATGTAGATGTTGAACCCGTCAATCGAGACGATGGCGTCGAGCGGCAAGGCGTCCGCCCACCGGCCGGTGTCGACGTTCCCACGAACGGCGGTCACAGGCGCTATGGCTTGGAGCGCTTCCAGGACATCGGGCCGGCCGGCGTCGCCGGCATGAAGAATGCGATCTACGCCGGCGAGAGCGGCGGAAGCTTCGCGCCGAAGCAAGCCGTGCGTGTCCGAAATCAGCCCGACAAGGGTCATGACTTTTCTGCGTTCTCTTTCTCATAGACGGGCCTCAGGATGACCGCCTCGCGCCCAGCAAGATCGATGCGGGGGACATGCTTATTCTCAAACGGGATGAGCTCCGCCTGCGGCTCGCCGTCAAACCGCACCTCCAACAAATCGCCCGCGCCGAAATTATGCACGGCGATGATCTTACCTATAGCCTCGCCCTCAGGGGAGATGGCTTTTAGCCCTATCAGATCGGAATGATAATACTCGTCTTCGTCTTCGGGCGGGGGCAGAACCGCGCGGGACACGTAAAGGTCCGTGCCCCTTAGCTTTTCCGCCTCGTCACGATTGGCTATGCCGTTGAGTACGGCGATCACTGCGCCGCCCTTGACGCTGCGAATGGCGGAAATGCAGAAAACGCATGCGCCATCCGCGCTCGTCAACGCGCCATAAGCCGCAATGTCTTCGGGCTCGCTCGTGAATGTCGCGATCTTGACCTCGCCTTTAGTCCGTGAACGCCGGTAATGCGCCCAAGGAGCACCTTGTCTTCCGCCGTCATGTCAGCCGCTCCGTTTCGGCGTGAATTCGCCGCCGCCATCGCGCAAGAGGCCACGCCGGCCCAGATCGACTTCAACCATGCCGAAAGGCCATGCCCCTTCATGAAGCCATAGGCGCTGGCGAGCATGCACGAAAATGCAAACGCGAGGACGAACTAGTAACCGAGGCAAGTTCGCACACCGATAGCCGCAAGCTCTCAAGCGAACTTTGCCTCGGATAAGCTGTACTAGAATTGATAGGTTGCTCGCACGCCTCATTAGCGGCAAGTCCCGCCAGCGCCCGCAGCAAGCGGGTCAGAACTTCCCGCGGGGCGCACGAGGCGCGTCGATCTTCCAGCGCATAGAAAACAAGCACAAGCGAAACGGCGATCAGCCCGAACGACATCAGCAGGTCTATCCCCAGGCTGTTCCCAACGCACAGACAGGCCTTAAGCAGCCTCGCCGGCCTCGGCCTTCTTGCGTCTCTCTTCTGCGCGCTCATTGGCCTTCGCGCCGGGCTCCGCCTTCTTCGGGTTGTTCCGCTCGGGACGCTTGGCGAGTTCCGCGCGCATCGAGGAAGCGCAGCACGCGATCGGTGGGCTGAGCCCCGACCGAAAGCCAATGCTTCACGCGGTCTTCGACGAGCGTAATGCGATCCGCATGATCCTTTGGCAGCAACGGATTATAGGCGCCAGCTTCTCGATGAAGCGGCCATCGCGGGGCGCCGTAGCCTCGGCGACGACGATGCGATAATAGGGGCGCTTCTTAGCTCCACCCCGTGAAAGCCGGATTTTCAATGGCATTTTTTCTTCCTCTTCTATTTTCCGCCTGGAGCGGAAATCCTTCTTCCTGCAAATGATGGCTAGAACCTGAAGCCATCAAAACCTGTCACCCGCCTCCTCCAACAGACCGTTTGGCGGCCGCCGCGAGGTCGATGCGCCTTTGCACTTCTGCCGGGCTAACCTCTTCGATCTGCTTCGACACGATCCAGAAATGCCCGGCCGGGTCCTGGATGCGGCCCGCGCGAAAGCCGTGGAGGTGGTCCGTGACTGGAACCTGAAGCGTGCCACCCTCAGCAACGGCTTTGGCCGCCGTGGCCTCCGGATCGTCGACCAGCAAATTGAGCACGACCGGCGAACCGCCAAGCGTCGCCGGACACGCGCTGCCCCACTTGGGGTATTCGTCCTCAATCATGATGACCGTATCGCCGATCTTGAATTCGGCATGCTTGATGCCGCCATCTGGCGTGGTCAGGCGGAATAGCTCCTTTGCGCCGAATGCCCTTTCGTAAAAGGCCATCGCCGCTTTCGCATCTTTGACAACGAGGAGAACCGAGACCGTCCCGTAATCCGCCGCCTTGACTTGTTCAACCATGCTGCAACTACCTTCCATCACATGTTCGCTGTGGGCTGGCTGGGTGCTGCCGGCCCTCCAGCATGAACACGCGATTTTGCGAGTAGTCTTTTCACGGCGATGGCGCCTGCTACTTCTTCTTTCCCGGCAGGCCTGGCAGGCCCCCGCCGCCGAAGCGCGGTTGCCCGGGCAATCCGGGCAGGCTCAGCCCGCCGCCGCCAAGCACGCCCGGCAGCTTCATTCCGGCCGGAAGCTGGCCCTTCTTCATCGCCTCGAGCATTTCCGGGGTCGCCTCCGGCATCTTGTTGAGGCCGAACAGCTTCGCCAGCCCGCCCTTGCCTTTGCCGACAACCTTCATCACGTCGGCCATCTGGCGGTGCATTTTCAAGAGCTGGTTTATCTCCTGGACAGTCGTGCCGGAACCAGCCGCGATACGGCGCTTGCGGCTTGCCTGAAGGACTTTCGGGTTGCGCCGCTCTTGCGCCGTCATCGAGGAGATGATCGCGCCCTGGCGCTTGAAAATCTTGTCGTCGAGGTTGGCGGCGTCGATCTGCTTCTTGATCTTTCCGATGCCGGGGAGGAAACCGAGCACGCTCGACATGCCGCCAATCTTCTGCATCTGCTTGAGCTGGTCGGCCAGATCCTGAAGGTCGAATTGGCCCTTCGCGAGCTTCTTCGCCATCGCCTGGGCTTTTTCCTGGTCGATGGTCTCGGCGGCCTTCTCCACAAGGCTGACCACGTCGCCCATGCCGAGGATGCGGCTCGCGATGCGCTCGGGATAAAAGTCTTCGAGGCCGTCGAGTTTCTCGCCGGTGCCGAGCAGCTTGATCGGTTTGCCTGTCACGGCGCGCATCGACAACGCCGCGCCGCCGCGGCCATCGCCGTCGATGCGGGTGAGCACAATGCCGCTGATGCCAATCCGCTCGTTGAAGGTGCGCGCGAGGTTCACCGCATCCTGCCCAGTGAGGCTGTCGGCCACGAGCAGCGTTTCGTGCGGCTTGGCGATGTCGCGCACCTCTTCGGTCTCGCGCATCAACTCGTCATCGATATGGAGGCGGCCGGCCGTGTCGAGGATAAGGACATCATAACCGCCGAGCCGCGCTGCCTGCATGGCCCGCGACGCGATTTGCTGCGGCGTCTGGCCCTTGACGATCGGCAGCGTATCGACGCCGATCTGCTCGCCGAGAATTTTGAGCTGTTCCTGGGCGGCGGGGCGGCGCGTGTCGAGCGACGCCATCATCACTTTCTTCTTGTCGCGCTCGGTCAAGCGCTTTGCGATCTTGGCGGAGGTCGTGGTCTTGCCGGAGCCCTGCAACCCGACCATCATGATCGGAACAGGCGCGGGCGCTAACAAATCGACGGGTTCGGCTTCGGAGCCGAGCGTGCGCACAAGCTCGTCATGCACGATCTTCACGACCATCTGGCCGGGCGTGACCGAGCGGACAACTTCCTGCCCCACCGCTTTTTCGCGCACGCGGTCGGTGAACGACTTCACCACGTCGAGCGCCACGTCGGCTTCGATAAGCGCCCGCCGAACCTCGCGCATGGCTTCAGCCACGTCGCTGTCGGTCAGCGCGCCGCGACGCGTCAGCTTATCGAAAATGCCAGAAAGGCGGTCGGACGAGCGATTCGAACATATGCGGGCTTTCATTTTTCCGACACGAAACACGCCCGCGGGCGAACCTTCGCTGGCGGGCGACAATCGATGAGTGGCATATAATCGAAGATGGCGAAGCTTACAATTGAGAATTTTACCTTGTCAGCGATTGCTCATTCTTCGGGCAGCAAGTGAACATCAGGCGCCGCCTTATGTTGCATCAGCTTGAATTTTTCAGTGATCAAAACCGTGACGAGTGTTGCAATGAAAAGCAGCGTGATGCCGATGCAAAGCGGCCTCACCGTTCCATCGAAGGCCCGCCCGATCGCCGTGGCGAAGGCCGCGCCCGCGACCGTCGAATAGAAACCCGCGAGCGACGATGCGGTCCCTGCGATATGGCTCATCGGCTCCATGGAGAGGGCGCTGAAGTTCGGCATGATGACGCCGAAGCAGAAAAACACGATGCCCATATACAGGCCGAAGAGGATGAGCGGCGGCTTCTCCGGAAAGCCCGACAGGGCCATGACTCCGCAAACGGCAAGGCCGGCGAAGATGGCGCAATGCGACACGACGCGCATTCCGATCTTGCGCACAAACAAGGCGTTGAGGCCCGACGCGGCGACAAGGAAGCAGGAGATGACGCCAAAGGCGACGGGGAAGCGCGAACCCAGGCCATAAACATCGACGAAGATTTGCTGCGCGCTGACGATGTAGCTGAGCAGAAGCCCGAAAACGAACCCCATCCCGATCATATAACCGGCCGTTTGACGGGTCGTCATCACGAGCTTCGTCGCCTGCCAGATCGAAGCGGCGGAAAAGGGCAGGCAGTCTTCCTCGTGGCGCGTTTCAGGCAGGCGGAGCCACGCCCAGATCATGGAACCTACTGCAACGAACAAAAGCAGATAGAAAATGATGCGCCAGCCCGAAAGCTCCAGGATGATCTCGCCGATGCCGGGGGCCAGGATCGGCACGACGATAAAGACCATCATGACGAAGGACATGACGCGGGCCATTTCGCGTCCGCCGAAGCGGTCGCGGACGATGGCGAGCGCAATGACGCGTGGAGACGACGCGCCGAACCCTTGCAACACGCGCGCTGCGAGCAGGGCTCCGAATGAGCCGGAGGAGAGCGCAATCACGGTTCCGGCGATGTAGAGAACAAGCCCGGCCAGGAGCGGCTGTCTCCGCCCATAGTGGTCCGACAGCGGGCCGAACAGGAATTGTCCGGCCGCGAACCCTATGAAGTAAACGCTGATGACGAGTTGCCTGTTGTTTTCGCGTGGCACGCCAAGCGCGTCGCCGATTTGCGGCAGCGCCGGGAGCATAACATCGATGGAAAGCGCCGTCAGCGCCATGAGAAGCGCAATCAGCGACACGAACTCGAGAAACGACAACGGAAAGTGAGCCGTTTGCGGCACGGCTCCTTGGGACTTTACAAGCATGAAGCAGGCTTATTCCGAGGGGTGGACCCGTCCAGGATTAGACCGGGATCAGAACGGGTTCAAGCTCGCCCGCTCCGTAAACTTCAGATAGGCGACGCTGGCCCCTATTCGAAGGCCGAGGCCCGTTCGAATTGGCACGATCAGCAGGTTTCCGCTCCGGTATACGGTCAGCCCGAACCCGCCCGCGACGTAAGCAGATCCGTCGATGCCCGGAAAGCGCCTGTACAGTCCCGAGGCGTCATCGAGGTTATAGACGAGGAAGAGGGCGCGCGAACCGGTCGCGCCGATGTCCGCGCCGAGCGACGGCCCTTGCCAGTAGATGCTCGCCGGCGCCGCCTCGACGCCCTTGACGCGACTGTGGACCGTGCCCTCGCCATATCTCAGACCCGCGAGAAACGCGCCTCCGCCCTCATCGCCAACGATATAGGCGTTCGGTTGGCCGAAGGTGTCGAACGCATGGTTCATCACAGCGGCGAATTCGGAAGTCAGCGTGCCGAACACGCCTTCGCCGGCGCTGCGAATATCCTGCGGCGTGTAGCCTGTCGGCGAAGATGTCGAGGGCGGAAGAGCATCGCTGACCGGCGGCTTGAAGGAGGCGAGCTTCTCGTTCTGTTGGGAGGGCGATGGATGAAGCGGGGGCGGCGCGGCGGCGGTCGACGCCGTCTTCGCCTGCTGCGCTTTGGAGGGCGCGGATGGCGCCTCCGCGGCTGCTGGAGCTTTCGCCGGCTGAGCGTTTGCAGGCGGGCGCAAAGCCTTGGCGACGTTCGCCGACCAGGGCGCGTTCGCAAAAGTCTTATCCTCCACAGTGGCCGAAGCCAATTGCGGAGTCTGGGCGGTTTTGGCTATCGGAGCCGTCTTCGCATAGGGAGAGATGGGAGGGCTCGCCGCCTCGCTCTCGAGTTGCGCGAGAATAAAACCGGCCTTTTGCCTCATCACCGAGATAAGTTTGTCGTTGACCGCTTTGAGTTCGTCGAGACGCGCGCAGGAGATGTCGTTTTTGGGCGTAACATTGAGCGCATCAAGCCGGCCTACGAGCTGCTCGATCTCGGCGTTGAATGTTTCGAGCTCGCTGTCGTCCATGGCGGAGGCGGCTTTGTCCGCCTTTTGCGCCTCGGTCCAGCCGTGCGCTCTCGCTATGGCGAGAAGCCGCTCTTGAAAGCGCCTCTCGCTCTCGCGGTTGAGCGTTCGCAAAGCCTGGGCCGTTTGATCGATCTGAACGCCAAAAGCGCGCGTGTCACACTGATCGGCTGCATGCCCCGCATGGGGAAACATCGTGATGAGAACAGCTATAACTGCTGCCGATCTGATTTTCATGGTCCAGCCCTCGCGCCTGGATGTCACCCTGCTTTGAAAAAAGCCACACCTTACTTCGCGGCCCGATTGTAAACCGGGGGAACAATACACGTTCTCTTTAGCGGATTCACCGGCGCCCGGCAACGAAAGGCGGTCCAGACGCCGCACAAGACAGGGGATTACGCCTATGATGACGACGGGCGACGAGTCCTAACGAACGCCTACGACCGAACGCCTACAACCTATAAGCTCACGGGTTGCCGGTCAGAACTCGGCGGCGGGTTCATCGGCGATCCAGCTTCCGTGAAAGCCCTGCGGAACGCGCCCCGGCAGACGGATTTTGGCGACCGGACCCGCGGCGATCGATTGTGCGTCGAAGATGGCGAGGTCGCTTGCATCGCGGGTTCGATCGTAAACGAAGCCGAGAAGCCAGCCTTCATCTTCACCGGCATCCGGCCCGGCGGACGCCATCGTAAACTCGCTCGGTATTCCGAGGCCGTCGAAGTCCTGCGATTGCACGTGTCCGCTTTTCAGATCGTATTTCAGAAGCTCGGTGAAAACGCCCGTGGCGAGCGTGCCATGCGTCGCAAGCGCATACACGGCGCCGTGGGGCTGCCCGGTCCGGCGATCGTCGATTTTCGGAAACTCAATCGTGCGGTCATCAAGTTGCTGTTCCTCGGCATTCGACGCCCCCGGCGCGATCGTCCAGCGCGTCAAGACCGCCGTGTCGAACGAGTAGGAATGCGTCGACGCGCCGCCGCGGAAATGCTCCTTATACTTGGCGACATCGACGACGATCGTCCCGTCCGGCCTCTCGAAAGCGTTTGCGACGTGGTAGACGTAGCACGGCTCAACCTCCACCCATCTCAGCCGGTCGAGGCCCGCGCCCCGCGGCAGGATGCCGAGGCGTGCGCCATAAGAGTCGCTCCAGCAGAATGGTATGGCGACGCCCTTCATCGCGGAAGGAAGGTCGAACACAACGGGCAGGTCCATGAAGATGACGTGCCCTAAGGTGACCGCGAAATCGTGCACCATGGTCGCGGCTTTCACCGGAATCTCCAGGCTGCGAAGGAGCGCCCCCGATGAATCCGCGACATGGTAGGTGAGAAACGGAGGCAGCGCCCTGTATCCGAAGAAATGCATCTCGCCGGTGAGCGAGCAAATCTTGGGATGCGCGGTGCAAGGCGTTTTCAGCTTGCCGCCGAAGTCGTTGAACCCGGCTGTTTCAAGCTCGCGGGTCAATTGCATCGGAAGCGCCGTCTCATAGAGCGCCATGATGCGATTTGCGTGGGAAATCACATGTGTATTGGCGCGGCTGTAACGAAGGTCGAACGGAGACATCGGCGTCCGCGGCTGGCCTTCGTAGGGAGGCGTGCGAATCCAGCGGTTGCGATACCACTCCGCCTTGCCGTCCTTGAGCGACACGCCGTGAACCATGCCGTCGCCAAGGAACCAATGGCTGGATTGGCCTCGGACCGGATTGGCGCCATTCCTGACATAAAGGCCGCAAAGCTCTGGGGGGATGGCGCCCTCGACGGGCAGGTCTATCGCCGTCACCTCTTGCTTTACCGGCGCGAAGTTGCCCTGCATCCAATAGGGCGTCGCTCTTTCCTGCATATCTCAATACTCTCCCGGCTCGCGATCTTGCTCTTAATCGCGGCCTCGCTGCCGTTCTGCAAAAAAGAGGGGACGCTATGACCCGCCCCGGAGGGAGGGGGCAAAGCACGTGCAAATCCTGTTGGACTGAAGCAGAACAAATAGCAAAGGCGTCGCGGCGCGCTTCTGTTCCGGGCGGGCGGCGCCGCTTGGGATGTCTCCCAATTCTTTGAAAGGCAGGCTGAGGCTCATCACGGAAACGACAAGCCGGAGCCGGCGTCTTGCCTTGCGCCCCGAATTGCCGTTTAGCACAGGCGTAAAAACAAGAGAATCGGTTTGCCCTTACCGGCAGGGCGGCGTTGGGGCTGAGGCGTGTTGGATTCGCGACGGCGGGTTTGCGCGGCGTCCGCTCGGGCAAGCGATGCGACAGCGACCAGCGCCCTGCCAGGGTTAAAGAAGGGCTGAAATTGGTTTCGTTTGGTAAAATAGGGGGTCTCGCCTTCGGCAGGCGGGATTTTACGGAACTACGGCGATCGGCGGGCGGTCGGCCTCAGCGTTCGCATGCCTGGCCTGGAGGCGCAGAAAGCCTCCCCGCGCAGAGGGTCGTCCCGCTAAGGCATTGAAGTAAAAAGCAAAAAATAAAAGCAATGCGGCGCGCACGCTCGGTTAACAGGCCGCGGCGATCCAGGGTTAATAAAGGCTTTAAGAGTCATGAAATCTTGAAGCAGGCCTTCGCGGCTCGACCAACAGCAGGGACGGGAAGATGAAGCTTCACTTTTTGGCTGACGCCCTCAGCATTGCGGCAATTCGCTCCATCCCGCATGGAACGGTGCAACAAGCCCTCAAACCGGAAAATCGTATCGGTGATGTGTGCGGATGTCCTTATTTTACCGGCACGCCTTGCGTCTCAAGGTCTGCGCGCAAATCTGCGATGTCCTTCTCGAAGGCCGGCACAAACGCGTCGCGCATGTGCTGCGTGTCTTCGAGGATCGCCTTCGCCGCTGGGCCGGCCTTCCATTCGTGGCCGAGCACGTCTTTCATGTTCCCGTCCATGCTGTCGTAATAGCGGCGCACGGCCGAGATGAGTTGCGGCGCGAGTTGGAAGGTGATGGTCTGCTGCTTCATGGTTTCCCAGACGAAAGTCTTCATTTTCAGTTCGTCGGGAACGATGCCGGCGTTGGACCAGCCATTCTTGTCGGACCAATATACGGTCCAGGCGTCGGACGGCAGGAAATAGGAGTCGGAAATGCGGTTGCGGAGCGCCTTCTCGAAGGTCTGGCTCCAGTCGTCGACGGAGCTGAGATTGTCTTTCACCTCGTCGAGAAGCGCGCGGCGCATGTAATAGCCGTCGCGTTCACTGCGAGCCACCTCGAATTGAAGGGCCGTCTTGAAGCCGGCCTGCGCCGCAAGATAGACGCCGAGAACCGTCGAGGCCATGACAATGAGGTTCGCGATCCAGAACTCGGCGTTGCCGGTTTCGCGGACCTTGAGAATACGCACAATCGAAAAGCGGCGCCGGGACATGCATTCTCCGTACGGAAACCAAGCCGCCTTCCGCTTCGCGCGCGATTATGTCGTCTTCATGATCGAAAGCGCGCATCAGCGTGCGGACGACCGTCTTGACTCAAGCCGGACAGCATGATGCAAAAACTGATTACCCCGAAAGAGCCACCGTTTGCCGGTGATAGTGCGGGGCGGCGATTTCTTCGGCGATGAACGCGGCCACATCTTTCCGCGCAATGCGCATTTTTCGGGTTTCGCCCTTTGTGCTTGCGGCCCAATCGCCAGTGGCGGGGGCATCGGTGAGCCCGACCGGCTGCACGAGAACATAGTCGAGGTCGGGCGCCTTCAGCACCGCCTCCTGACGCTCCTTGTCGGCCATGAGCTCCCGCATGAGAAGTTTGAACAAAATCCTGTACATAAGCGGCAGCGCGTCGCGCGTGTCGCCGACGCCGAAAGCGGTCACGGCGAGGATGCGAACCGGCGATCCAGGCCCCAGTGCAAGGAGGATGTTGCGCGTTCCGATTTCGCAAATGTCGGCGGCTGTCGTGCGGCGCGCGCCAAGCGATATGGCGAGCGGCAATTGCGGGTTGCCGAGGCTTATGACGACGGCGTCGTGACCGGGGATGGCCTGCTTCACGTCGCCGACGCTCATGGCGTCGCCTTTGACAATGGTGAGCCCCGGCGCGGGAGAGAGCTTCGACGGGTCTCGCGCGAAGGCCGTAACCGTATGGCCATCCGCCAACAATTTCGCAATGACGGCGCGGCCTGTTCCGCCGGTGGGGCCGAAAACGATGATGTTCATGCAGGTAATATAGGAACGCCGGCCGCGGCGTCACGCGCCCAACATCGCCTTTTGGCGCGTGTGGCCTCGGCGGCGAAGCGGGTAACGATGAGCGGAGGCTTCAAGTTTGGCGATGTCGACGCACGCATATACGAACATGCCTGCCCACCCCACCCGCAACCGATAGGGTTTTTCCACTTTATGCCTCAACTCCCGTCATTCCCGCCATGCCCCGTCTTTCGCTGACAAAACCGCAGTTCAACCGCCATTTGTTCCGAGTGCGAAAGGAACAGCGCGGGCCGCTCGCGTCTGGTCTAACGGTTTCTTTCCCGGTTGCGGAAGCACGCCGTGAAGAAGCGCTAAGGCCGCTTTGAGCTGAACGTCCTTTTCCTTTTCCTTGGGCACATAAGAGAGGCTTCCACCGGATTCTTCTGATCCTTCGTTTTTCAGGTGACCTCTTAACTGGGCCTCTGATTCGAATGGCAGCATCGCGAGTTGCTGCTTCAGGTCTGCCGGAAGCTCGGGCTCGACGGCGAAATCCGGCTCGATCCCCGTGGCCTGGATCGAGCGGCCGGACGGTGTGAAGTATCTCGCGGTCGTGATGCGAATTGCGCCCTTGTTTGGCAGCGGGATCATGGTCTGAACCGAGCCTTTTCCGAACGACCGCGTGCCTACGAGTTGTGCGCGCTGATGATCCTGGAGCGCGCCCGCCACGACTTCGGAAGCGGAAGCCGATCCGCCATTGATGAGGACGACCAGAGGCTTTCCGTCCGTGATGTCGCCGGGCTGCGCCTCGGCGCGATCAATGTCGGAAGGCGCGCGTCCTTTCGTGATGACGATAACGCCGTGGTCGAGAAAAGCGTCGGAGAGAGCGATCGCCTGATCGAGAAGGCCGCCCGGATTGTTTCTGAGATCAAGGACGTAACCGGCGACTTCGGAGCCAAGGGCCTTCTTGACGTCGGCGACCGCTTGCTCGAGATACTCGGTCGTATGCTCGTTCTCGAAGGACTTGACCTTGATCCAGCCGACATCGCCTTCGACGCTATATTGAACGGGGTTGACGCGGATCACGTCGCGGACAACCTTCACGGTGAGCGGTTTGGGCAGACCTTTTCTTGCGATGGTGAGCACGATAGGGGAGCCGACCGGCCCTCGCATCTTGTCAACGGCCGCGTCCATGCTGAGCCCCCTCAGGGCCTCGCCGTCGATAGCCGTAATGGCGTCGCCCGCAGAAACGCCCGCCCGTTCCGCAGGCATGTTGTCGATGGGCGCTATCACCCTCACAATACCGTCTTCCATGGTGACGTCGATGCCGAGCCCTCCAAATTCGCCGCGCGTCTCGGCCTGCTCGTCTTCGACTTCTTTCGGCGTAAGGTAAGCCGAATGAGGATCGAGCCCGGTCATCACGCCCTTGATCGCGTTTTCGATCAGCTTTGCGTCGTCAGGCTTCACGACATAATTGGAGCGCACCTGCTCGAGCACGTCGCCGAACAGTTCAAAACTCTTATAAATATTGGCGCCGGCCGCCACGGCGCCGCCCCTATCGGGTGAGAGCCAAACGACAAGGCCGGTCGCCGCGGCAAGGACGATAAGGAAAGCGCCAAGCGCGAGTCCCCGTTTGCGCATTACTGTTCTAACCTTCTAACATGTCTCAGAGGCGTGGACCGGTTCCGGCCACGCGCTTCGCCAAGGGAAGACGTTCAACTTCTCTTAACGAATTCCCCTCACTGTCCTGCTTCGAAGGCAATATTTGGGCCAAGCTTGGCAAAATCGGGCCATATCCCCCTATCGTTGATGCGGCATTTGCGGCGCAACGTCGGAAAGATTGACGCTACACAAACAAAACAAGAACAAATCAAAGCAAAAAGGGATTGACAAATTGCAGGCCAAGCTGCAAACCAGGGTCGAGATGGCGGCAAAATCGGAGCGCAAAAGCTAGTGTGCTGTTTTTGCTTGTCTTTATTCTCTTTGGAGGGGTGCCCGAGCGGCTAAAGGGGACGGACTGTAAATCCGTTGGCTAAGCCTACGTTGGTTCGAATCCAACCCCCTCCACCAGAAAATTCCGTCATAAAACCCAGAAAGTATAAGCGGATCAATATCTTGCACTGGCTACTGGCTGAGAATTCCCTGCCTGTCAGCCAATTCACGATACTGATTTGCCGGTCCAGCGTCTTCCGACCGCAACCCGGCAATGGCGCTATCGGCGAGGCGCGCCGTTTGCCGCTTTCGCGTCAGGTGGAGCAGGCGCGGCGGCAAGAGGGAGGTTATGAGCTTTCGGCGGCGCGATACAGTGTCAAGCGTGTCTCAACGCGCTGCGCCGCCGCCAGAATAACGGGCCGGGCCCGACCAATAAAACGAGCGACGCTGTGGCCTTCGCCGTATCGCGAGACAATCTCATCCATCCTTGCTTCGACGGAGAAGTCCTGTCCGTCGGGGCCTGTCCTCATATCCGCGTATAAGAGCGCATCGGCCACAAGCGACGTCTCGCGCGGAAAGATTGCGAGCCTGTCGGCAAAGCCGCGTCCCTCCGCCTCGATGTCCGCACATGTGTGATGGGCGACCAGCGCGCAGACGCGATCGTTGAAACCGGCCCTGCACAACCAGACGGCGCCATCGAGAGAATGAAAGCCCGTGTCGCAAACATCCGCCGCGTAGCCGATATCATGCAGCCACGCCGCCGCTGTGAGCGCCTCGCCATCTTTGTTTGCAAAAAGCATATGCGCCAATTGCGCCGCTTTGCGCGCCACTGCTTCGACATGCATCCAGCGCCGGGGCAAGGTCGTTTGCAGATAACGACGCGCTATGTGTTCAGCGGCTTCGGACAACGGAAACCTGCTCATGCTGCATCATATCTCGGGTCCGGAACGAAGTCTTGAATCCTTACATTTATGGTTGTTTGCTTTAGGTATGTGTTTTTCGGGTCCACATCGGAAAGCGCGTCGTGGCCGCCTTTTCGCGCCTTGGCGTCGCCCTGACGATTTGGGATCGATCAGCGTCCCTAATTTTTGACGGGCAGGCGCTCAGGCTCGATCTCCGCCGGTTATGCCGAAACCGCGGCGCTCGGCAGAGGCGACGACGGTCGCATTGCAAAACGGCGCAAATTACACTTTACTTTAGAAAAGCAGAGCCGCAGGCGCACCGCAAAAAATAGAAAAACATTTTGGGTCAGGAAGAAGGGGGAGCGGAATGACGGAACCCGATTGGCAACAGTGGGTCGGACGCACCGAGAGCACCGTCGACCAAGCGGTTGCAAGGCCAATTCGAGCGCTATCCGTCACCTTCGATACCACGCCTTATGCAGAGGAAGGCGATCGCATCCCCAATCTGTGGCATTGGATTTATTTCCGCCCGCTTGCGCTCATGTCGCAGATCGACAACGACGGCCACCCCAAACGCGGAGGCTTTCTTCCTCCGTTGCCTCTCGATCGCCGCATGTGGGCGGGCGGCCGCGTGACGTTCCACGATCCGCTGCGGATCGGCGATATCATGGAAAAAAGGTCTCAAATCCTCAAAGTCGACGAGAAGCAGAACAAGGCCGCCCGAATGGCGTTCGTGACGGTGAAACATGACGTTTTCTCGCCGCGCGGGCTTGCCATCTCCGAGGAGCAGGACATCGTTTATATCGAGATTCCGAAGGCCTACATGGCGCCAAAGCCGATCCCGTTGCCGGATAGCCTCACGTGGCAACAGCCTTATCCGATCGATCCGGTCCTCTTGTTTCGCTTCTCCGCGATCACTTTCAATGGCCACCGTATCCATTACGACCAGCGCTACTCGTCCGAGGTCGAAAAATATCCCGGTCTTGTCGTGCACGGACCGCTTCAGGCGATGCTGATGATGAAGGCCGCGGAGACGCGAAATCCGCGCATGCGGGTCGCCAGCTACAGCTTTCGCGGGGTGCGTCCCCTTTTCGATTTCGACAAGCTGTACCTCTCCGGCAAGACGCGCGAGGATGGCGGCCTCGATCTCTACACATCCAACGGCGAGGGATATGTCTGCATGCAGGCGACATTACACTGGCAAGACCCTTTCCGAGCTTAAGCCCCGCCATTTCAAAAGGAGCGCGCCGTGGTCAAGATACTTCAAGGAATGCGGGTCATTGAAGGCTCGGCCTTCGTTGCGGCGCCTCTCGGCGGCATGACGCTGGCGCAGATGGGCGCCGATGTAATCCGCTTCGACCGGCTGCAGGGCGGCCTCGATCATCATCGCTGGCCTGTCACCAAGGAGAATCGCAGCCTGTTCTGGGCTGGCCTGAACAAGGGAAAGCGCTCCATTGCGGTCGATCTTGGCAATCCGCGCGGACAGGAGGTGTTGCGCCGCCTGATCTGCGCGCCGGGGCCGGATGCGGGAATGTTTCTCACGAATATTCGCGCCGGCTGGATGGCCTATGACAAGCTGAAGAAGGAGCGCGCCGACCTCATCATGGTCACGGTGCTCGGAGACCGGGCGGGCGGTCCCGCCGTCGATTACACCGTCAATCCCTCGATCGGCTTTCCGATGGTGACGGGTCCCGAGGGCTCCGATCCCATCTGCCATGTGCTTCCGGCCTGGGATTGCATCACGGGACAGATGGCGGCGCTTTCCCTGCTTGCGGCCGAGCGCCATCGCCGCATCACGCGCGAGGGCCAGTCTGTCGAGCTTGCGCTGAAGGACGTGGCGCTCGCCATGCTCGGAAATCTCGGCGTCATCGGCGAAGTCGCCATCAACCAGTACGACCGCCCGAAGTTCGGCAATTCCCTTTACGGCGCCTATGCGCAGGACTTTGTCTGCGCCGATGGCAAGCGCGTCATGGTCGCCGCCATCACGCCGCGCCAATGGGACGGGCTTGTCGCCGCGACGGGCCTTAAGGCCGAGTTCGAACAACTTTCGCAAAAGCTCGGCTTGAATCTTGGCCTAGAGGGCGACCGCTTCAGGGCGCGCGCCGACATCACCGAGCTTCTGAAGCCGTGGTTCGCCAAGACCCGCGTGGACGAATTCGCCCGCTCTTTCAATGAGCGCGGCATCACCTGGAGCATCTTCCGGTCTTTTGCGCAAGCGCTCGCCGAAGACCCGGATTGCTCCACCGCCAACCCGATGTTCAGCGTCCTGGAGCAGCCTGGGATAGGAAATTACCTCGTCCCCGGAAGCCCGATCTCGTTCAGCGCCTATAACCGCGAGCCCCCGACGCGCGCGCCAGAACTCGGAGAGCACACCGACGCGATTCTCCACGAAATCGGGTACGCCGACGCCGAAATCGGAGCGCTGCACGACGCCAAAGTCGTGGGCGGTCCGCGCTAAATACGGCGTAGGTTTGAGCGGACGCGGCCGATGATTGGCGTCCGGGATGCGCCTCTGCGCAATCCGGCGCCGAACGAATTGAAATCCATTTTTTGATCCCGAAGAAGAGAGCCGGTCGAGTTTCCGGAGGGGCGGCGTTCGCTTTGCCTTGCTTTCGGAAAGCCCCTTCAGGTCTGTTATAATATTACTTGTGTGATTCGATGTATAAGGCGAGGGCCTGGATCATCTCGCCTTGAAGCAGAAAAGGTGATCGATTTAGAAACGGCAGAGCAGCTTGTCTGAGTCCAAATGGACGCGCCCCGTTTTGCGTCAGTCTCTTGTTTGCGTGCGCGCCACAGGAAGGGAGAGACGACATGGTCCTATGCGACAACGTTTTTTGTTCCGGCGAAGTCGTTGAGTTTGAGTATGTTACGCTTGCCGGTCGCAGGTTTTGTTGCGTGGCTTGCGCCGAAGCCTGGTCTCAGCAGAACGAAGTCCTCACCGAGGCTGGGACGCCACTGCGCGATTCTTTAAAAGACGAGCCGCACCGAAGAAACTCTTTTTCCCAACGACGGAACGCGTTGACTTAGCCCATTAAAAGAAAAAAACCTCGCTCTGGTGGGACAGAGCGAGGTTCAGCTTCTGGCTTCTGGGGAAAGCAATTAGGGGATACTTTTCATATACTCTTGATTCCCTGCTTGCGGCGCAACTCACGATTTATTGCGGATTAATACAGTGAGGCGCGCATTTCTCGTACAGCCCGAGGCAAGTTCGCTCCCTAATGCTGTGAGCGCCAAGCGAATTTGCCTCGGATGATCTGTATTTCAATATGTTGCTTATAAACCTTGTCCGCGGAAAGTGCTTTCGACGCCCGGGGCCAGGAGTTCCCGCGGGGCTCAGGAGTGGCGCCGAATTCCCAAGTCGTTAACATTCGTTAACGTATTCTTGACTGTGCAAAGTTATCCCGCTTGAATGCACCCCAGTAGAAAAACGCGGACCGATTTAACCGCCCAGCCTGCGCCACAGAGGATCACAGATTACAGCATCGTGCGCCGAGGCGTTCTGGTTGATCTTTGTTGGCTGCGGATTTGTTTCGAACGGACGGAGGGGTGATCATGAAAGTAGGGTTTCGGCTGTTCTGTATTCTTGCCGCAAGCGCCGTGTTGGGGGGGTATTCCGCGCCATCAAAGGCGACGCCGATCTGTGACGGTACGCCCGAGGCTGTGGCGCCGTATCTTCCCGAGCTGCCCAGGGGCTGCCAGAGGGAGCGGATTTAGGCCTCCGGCGAACTGAGCTTCGGCGTCTTCCGCAAGGCGTCCACTATCGCCGAGACGGCTTGGCAGCGCGAAGTCATCACAAAGTACGGCGAGCGCTTCCAGGATTTAAATTTCGCGGCATGCAAGAACGTGCTCTGTGTAAAGGGCGCCGTCAGCGGCACGGAACGCTGCACGATCTCCGCCTTCCCCTGCGCCTCGGACATGGCGGAACCTCAGAAGGCGCAAGTTGAGCGCTTGGCTTCGCTCGATGACAAGAAGGGCTCCGCCGATGACGGCTCCGGCGTTGACGAACGTCGCGCCGACGAACGCCGCGCCAACGAGCGACGTGCTGACGAGCGCCGGGCCGAGGAGCGCCGAGCTGAGGAGCGCCGAGCTGAGCAAAGGCGGGAGGCTTCCAGGGACGACAATAGGCGGGAAGCACAAAGAGAGGACGGAAGCGAAGAGAGAAGCGAGGGAGACAGACGGGAAGCGCGAATTGAGGATAGAGATCTCAACCCTCAGGAAGTTCGTGAGCTGCAGCAATTGCTGAACCGCTCAGGTTACAACGTCCACGCCGATGGCGTTTTCGGCGATGAGTTAAAAGACGCTCTCAGCGCCTATGAGCGTAAGGCAGGGATGCAGCATGACGACGGATATCCCACTTGGGATGCTCTGGACCGGCTGCGGCGCGATTTCAGATAACAGCCTGTCCATAGTCTTTTGCGGGGCGCATTTGCGCTCCGCTTTTGTGTTTCAGGCCGTGCGGGCTGGATCGTCCGACCTCACCGAGGGACTGAAACCGCGCTGCGGGGGATAGCATCATGATCATGGAGTTCCTGGTTCGGCGATATGATCCGCCCGATCCAAATGTATTGCGAGCGCACAAGCCCCGTCTGGAACGCCGAACCGCTCAATGCCGTCTCCAACATCGCATTCTTCATCGCGGCCGGGATGGCGTGGCGCTTGCAACACTCCCATCCGAACGCCGCATTTGGGGGCGCGATCCGGGCGCTCTGCTTGATAATCGCGGTCGTGGGCGCCGGCAGCCTAACCTTCCACACCTTTGCGAAGCGCTGGGCCGAATGGGCGGATGTCATTCCCATCCTGATTTTCATAATCGTCTATTGCTGGCTGATTTTGACGGCGTTCTTCCGCTGGCCGTGGCCGCTCAAAACGCTTGCGACTTTTCTTCTCTTTGCGGCGACGTTCTATCTGGAGTCGGATAAGTTCGAGACCTTTCTTTGGGGCGGCGCCATGTATCTGCCGACGCTCGTCTTCCTGATGGCCGCAGGCGCCGGCGTCTGGCTGCGTAACGCCAGCGCTGGCAAAGCCTTTTACGCGGCGGCCGGTGTTTTCGTCCTCTCCTTCGCCGCAAGAACCCTCGACAAGCCGATGTGCCACGCCCTTCCGATTGGCACGCACTATTTCTGGCATATCTTTAATTCCGCCGTGCTTTACCTCCTGGTCCGGACCGTCGTTCTTCACGCTTCGCGCCCCGACCCCGAGGAGAAAGTTCTGGGCTCCTGGAGCGAGGAGCCGACGGTCTTTGGCGCGCCCGGCCCTTGAGAAATCGCCGCCAACCGGGTCAGCGACGGCGGCTCGCGCTACTGGTAAGCTATCCGCGGGGCCTACCGCCGCCGAGAACCTTGCGAGCGTCGCAGCGGCGCCGAGGCTGCCGGGGTGCGCTGGGAGGAAGGCGGACTTATTTGCTGCGGGCCTCGACAGGACTTCTCGCGGATAAGGCGCACGTCTCGCCGACAGCGTGGGGCCTGCTGCGGCCGGCGAACCTGTTCGCAATCGCGTAATCCCCAGGTCGGGTAAAACCAGGGTAAAACCGCTCTTGGCTTGCTCCGGGCGACAGGCTATCCAGGTTTCGACGACTCGGGAGAACGCCATGACCATCCAAGCCTTTCCGAAACCGCGCCAGGACTTGCGGCCCAACACCGCCGATTTCGAGCGGCTGCCTTACGTGAAGCCGACCGGCTTTCGCGAATATGACGCGCGCTGGCTGTTCCCGCAGGAGATCAACCTGATGGGGATGCAGACCATCGGCTTGGGCATGGCGACGCTGATGCGCCAACGCGGCGTGCCTGTCAGGATCGTGACGGGGCACGATTACCGCGCCTATTCATCGAGCATCAAATACGCGCTCATGGCCGGCATGCTGGCCGGCGGCGCGGAAGTGCACGACATCGGGCTGGCGCTCTCGCCGATGGCCTATTACGCGCAGTTCGCCCTTGAGGTCGAAGGCGTGGCCATGGTCACGGCGAGCCACAACGACAATGGCTGGACCGGCATCAAGATGGGCATGGGGCGCCCGCTCACCTTCGGGCCGGACGATATGAGCGCGCTGCGCGACCTTGTCCTGGAAGGCCGCTTCGCGCCGCATGAGGGCGGCTCTTACCATTTCCACGAGGACTTGGCCGAGCGTTACATCGCCGACCTCACAAACCGCGAGTCGTTCAAGCGCAAGCTGAAAGCCGTGGTCGCTTGCGGCAATGGCACAGCGGGCGCCTTCGCGCCGGAAGTGCTGAAAAGGCTCGGCTGCGAGGTAGTCCCGCTCAACGTCGATCTCGACTACACTTTCCCGAACCACAATCCGAACCCCGAGGATCTCAAAATGCTGCACGCGCTCGCGGACGCAGTGAAGCGCTCGGGCGCCGATGTCGGCCTTGCCTTCGACGGCGACGGCGACCGCTGCGGCGTGGTCGACGAGGACGGCGCCGAGATTTTCGCCGACAAGGTGGGCGTGATGCTCGCACGCGACATTTCCGCCAGCCATGCGAACGCGCATTTCGTCGTGGACGTGAAATCGACCGGCCTTTTCACAACCGACCCCGTGCTGATCAAGAACGGCGCCCGCACCGCCTACTGGAAGACCGGCCACTCCTACATCAAGCGCTACAGCCATGAGACCGGCGCGCTCGTCGGCTTCGAGAAATCCGGCCATTTCTTCTTCAATCCGCCGCTCGGCCGCGGCTATGACGACGGCCTAGTCTCCGCGCTCGCCGTTTGTGACATGCTCTCGAACAACCCCACGAAAAGCATGTCGGAGCTTTATCGCGAGTTGCCCAAGACCTGGCAGTCGCCGACCATGTCGCCGCATTGCGCCGACGAGAAGAAATACGGCGTGGTCGACCGCGTGATCGCGCATTTCAAAGGCATCGCCGAACGCGGCGAAAAGCTGGCGGGCCAGCCCATCCGCGATGTCGTCACCGTGAACGGCATCCGCATCATGCTGGAGGACGGAACCTGGGGGCTGGTGCGCGCCTCGTCCAACAAGCCTGAGCTGGTCGTCGTGGTGGAAAGCCCGGCCTCGGAGGCAAATATGCGCGCCATCTTCGCGGAGCTTGACGGGCATCTTTCGACATATCCGGAGATCGGCGAGTACAACCAAAAAATATAATTTGAGCTTGGGGCCAACTCAAGGGAGTCCGCCCATGCCGATAGCGGCCGGAATTTGGATCGCGCACCGCAAAACTGTGGGCGCTCATTGAGCAGCACAATTTCGAACCCGATCAGCCGCTGATGTTTACGGGCAGGCTGGATCGGGATCGCGGTGGACGCTCACCAAAACGTGGGCTGCGATCGACGGCTAATCTCGCCCTCTATTCTGACCCAAGGCCCCCTCATCCTGTCCTTCTCCCGGTAAGCTCGCCTCGGCGAGCTTACAACTTGGAGCGGCCGCATCCGCGAGCGGATGCGCTGGGGAGAAGGAACGCTGTTTCAAGCGCGAGCGGACTCCCTCTCCCCTCGCGGGAGAGGGCGGGGTGAGGCGGCGCTACCGGTCAACACGTCCGCAAACCTCCTCCAGCGCGGCAATCTCGCAACCAGCACAGCTGCGTCCGATGTGCCAGCGGGCAGGCGGTTGCCTCGACAAAACATCGGGTCGCTACTACGAGCCCATTCTCCGCGCCCGCACGAACGCGCTGACCTTCTTGACGTCTTACTTTTTCGCTCTGCGATGAGCGGGGGCCTCGGGCCGCTCAACACGGCGATCGGATCCCAGAAACGCGAAGAAGCGCACCACAAGCCAAAGCGGAATGACGATAAGGGCGCCGAGAATGATATAGCGGGCCGTTTTCTGTACGGCGTCGAAGCCGAGAGACGAGACCCAATCGCCGAGCCAGATGACCCCGTGATACAGCTTATTTGGATCGAAGCCGAAAAAGGAAAGAATAACCCCGATAATCAACGAGGCTATAACAAGCTTTACAATGACAAAAAGCGGGCTGCCGCCGAAGAAGCGTTCCATGATCAAGTCCGTTTTCTACGTTGTCACACGCATAACCGGCGCTTGGGGAATCGCAAAGGAGAAATTTACAACAGTTGGGGACAAGCGGATTGAACAGTCCCCGCCGGCATGACGGGGCTGTTCCTAGGGCGCGCTTTCCAGACGATGGTCTTTAGACCTGTGAGCGATGTTCACGTGTCTTGCCGCCATGGCTCGCCTGTCCACCTTTCCTGCCCGCCTGGGCGGCGAGATCGCGGTTGCGGGAGAAACTGCGGTTCTCATCGGAAACGTTCTGCCCGCCCTTGCGACCGGCTTCCGCGGCCAATGTGCGGTTCTGGCTGAAGCTTCTTTTTTCATTTGGCACGCTTTGCCCGCCCTTGGAGGCGATGGCGCGTTGCTTCTCTGCGTCCATCGAGGCGAAGCCGCGATTTGAGGTCGAGCCAGATTTCTTCGGGTGCTGGGAGGCCATTCAAGCTCCTGTTTGCTGTTTTTTACGCAGCCTCGGACTGAGACTTTACGTCCGTTAACAGCGCGCTCCCGCTCTGGTTCCGCTCCCGCGGCCAAGTTGTCGTGTTTTTTTGAAGTTTCTGTTCGATTGTTTTCCGCTTTTGACGGTTGGATAGAAAGGCTTTGCAAGCGCAACCCTAGGCAGCAAGATCTGCACAGACAAATTTTGCGTTTACGGCGTCTTCGATCAGTCCGATGGCGCCAGGCGGCCGACAGAGGCACAACAAATGCGCTTGTGCTCCTACTAATTACATTCCGTTACTTTTGCGTCGATCGCCGATAGTCTTTTAATTTAATGACATGCCTTGGCGTCGACCTATCTCTCACCACAAAGGCCAAGCGCTACCCAGGGTTGCGTTTCTGAGTTCGTTTCATTGGACAGCGTTGAGGTCAGGATTTCAGTCCCAGTCTCCCTCTTGCGAAGCGACCGATTGATACGCTCTCGCATCAGCATTTCAAAAATTGAGAGACGCTCGCTGTGTTTTTTGCCGATGGCGCGGAGCCCCTCATGCTTTGTATTTCGCAGTGCATTGAAGAGACGGAGACAAAGGCCTGCTTTGTAGTTCCAAAACGCCTCCAATGTGCGGCGTTCACCGTTAGAATCCAGGAAATCCACTCCTACCACGTCCTGTTTTCTGGGACCACCGAGATTTATAAGTACAGTGTCGATGCAAAACGCGGAAAGACCACGATCTATACTCGGCAGCCAATCGTTCTCCCCGAGCAACTCAGTCGAACGTGTCAAGGCTAACAAGCAAGCGGCATGACAGTCAGCAAAGGGAACTGGGTCGTGTTTCCTATTCATGACAAAACCCGATTGAGGCGATCCGTCAACAGCAGCATTCTCAATTTCACAACTGCATATGAGTTCGCAAGTCTTGCGCAACTCCTCTGCGTATCGGGCCTCTCCCGTCGCCTCAAGCATTTCGGCATAGGCAAGCGCTACAAATGAAAGCGACCTTGAAAAGGCTCCCGAGTCGCCATCAGGCGTCTGTTCCAGGAAATAGTCATTGTAAACGTCAAACAGATGAGAAATGGACTCTTGAAGCTTGGCCTTTAGTTCCTCGTTCGCAAAATTTATATTGTCGCCGCTCAGCGTTCGAAAGCAACGGGCGAGGGAGTGAACCTCCACTCCGTAATCATAAGAAACAGAGAAATCTATCGGGCAGATGCTGGTATCTGAGAGCAGGGACTGTCTCTGCAAGAACTGTGCGTACGTGTCTGCGGCCGCATAAAATCCGCCTGACGTGATTATTTTCCGGTCTTGAGCAACGAGCTTTCCACTTTGTGGACCGGCAAACTGGAACTCCGAGACCACACTATGGAATTCGGCTTCGTTTTCCCTACAGATAACACGCAACATTGACGCCGGACATTCGCCAACCGGGAGATTGTGTATTGCGGCCGCAAATCCAGGCATATATGAGCGCTGAAAAACAGCCCAATAGGCGCAACCAAGGGCCTGAATGTCAAGCCGAGAACCAGCGGTGGCGCTCACAAATTGCGCTTGGTGAGTTGGGGAGACTATAGCCATCCGCTCATAGCGAATATTGTTTTCGCCGTGACTAAGATCATCGAGCGTAGAAGAAAGAACAACGTCAGAAACTTTGACGCCGTGTTCAATCTCAAACTCAACCTTCAGGTCGAAAAACAGGGAAGACGCTTTGACGGAGCACGTGTAAGTTAAAATTCCAATGAAGTAGACCTGTTTCTTAAATGGGTTTTTACTGACAATCTGTATTTTTGATTTCCACCAAAAGAACATAGTGTGGTCGCAGATCTCAGAACCCGAATCGCAAATGTTGTCTTCAACATCCACGGTATGACTGCGGCCACGAAATACAAAGCGAATGTAGTTACCGGTCAAGATGACATTCCACGAGGTCCTGCCATCGTGAAATCTCATTCCGAGTTTTACAACGCCCTTGCCGGGATCAGCACAAACATTCATTAAGCTGTGCTTAAAAATCTTATCATCTTTGCCCACCGCCGGCGATTGCAACCTTGGTATCCCGACTCTACGGAAAATCAAGGGTCCATCAATCATCGCGAGCAAGAAGTGAATGATGTCATTCACCTCTGCTGGGTAAACTCGCCATATTTGGGGATTGCTCAACAGCTCCAGTATCTTGGCATTATCATCCGCCCAGAACCACGTGTTTCCCTGGAGAGGCCTTTCGGTCTCGACGATGGCTCGTTTCGCGAAATTTGAATCTGGATATGGCTTAAGCAAATGATTGATAACAAATTTAGCAAACTGCATAATGTCAGAGTACGAATTATCCATCAACTTACTCCCACCGCATCGCCCAATGGCTGCTCTACGCCCTGTGCAATGGATTTAACAAGGCAAATTATGCAACAAGGGGCTCTGATAGCGCAGAGAGCCACAAGAAAACCACACGCAGCCCCCAAAAGGCGCTGGCGATCCATCACGACAAGCTTCAGCGTCGCAGAAAAGAAAATACTTATAAGAATAACTATTCGATGTCGTTGATAAACAACAATCGGATGCAATGAGTTTGCGGGTTGTAAAAATTACAGCGTGAGAGCGGGAACGGCCACTGGTATGCCAGGAGACTTCGTTTCGCCCCAGACCACCGTCTTCTCCGGGACGCCCGTATGATGAGGCGAGAAAAGATCATAGGAAATGATATCGCAAAGCGCGCGGCTCGCAAGTTCAATCCCTTTTGGCGCATAGAGCGCCCCGTTTATCTGAGAATACTTGGTCAGATACCCGATGAAGGCGTCAGTGGTTGCAGCGTCAGGAGGTGTGGCCTCTGTCCAGAACGCGCTCAGGCTTCCCTGGAAGGTCAACCCCTCCATATCGAAGATCGCCTTGCCACAGCATTTCACCGGCAGTCCGCGCTGAACGGCGGCAAGTCCCGCTGTGCTGTTGACGGTGACGAACCCGTCTGCGTTGTCCAAAACGATATCGATGCTGGTCTTCCTCAAGTAATGGGCTCGCCCTTCCAACTTCAGTTCCTTGACCAGACGCTCGAAAAGGCGCGGGGTCTGTTCGACGCCATAATCAAGCGGATGCTGCTTGACAACCAGCACAGCGTCTTTGGGGGCGAAGGCTGCAAAAGATTCGCATGCCTCACGCAGGAAAGGGTTGTTTGAACCGTAGGAGGAATGCACGCGCAGCTGCGCGTCGCCCGGCTTTTGCAGAATAAGGCAAAACATCCTCTTGCCTTCCCGCCGATGCTTGACGATCTCCTCGACCGCCTGGCTTTCGTTATTGGTTTTCCGCCACAAATACTCGGAGATGTATCCCACGCCCTGCGTGAACACGGAGTTGCCATAATAGGTGGTGTCGAAGGGCAACCAAGGATAAAGAGCAATGCTTGCTCCAAAATGCTTGATCGTGCTGAGGACCTGATCTCGCATGCGGCAAGGAAAGGCTTGCGGAGTTTCGGGGCCGTCATTGTTATTGTGGTAAAACGCTCCTTCCTTCGGAAGCGTAGAATGTCCGTTTACGCCGTCCCGATCGAAGGTGATCCAGTGCGGGCGGAGGTAGCCGTGCTCGATGATATAGCGGCTAAGGCCCATTTTTTTGGCCAGCCTGATGGCGGTGCGGTTACGCTCGCCAGTGTCATTATATGTGACAATCGCCGTGATGTGATGCTTCACGACAATTGTTCTAAGGAAACTCTCATAGTCCCCGTCGCGGTTGCGAAAGGCGATTCGATGGCGCGAAGGCGTTGAAACGAAATCGCCGCCGTCCCACGCGATGCGCCAAACCTTATGACCTCTTTCGGTGAGGTCCTCCGCAAAAGTACGAAAGAATTGCCCAAACGGGCTGGTCACAAAAAGAATCCGCGCCACCCCACACCCCCAAAGTGTGCATCGCCCCAAAAAACGTTTTTGGCTTATGCGCTGATTCCCGGCGGAGACGCTTATCGTTTGTTTAGACTTTATAGGAATAGCAAAGTAATTGTACCCGATACGCCACACCAATGGACTACCCGCTAAATCAAAAGCTGTAACTCCTCTTGTTCTAAACCTAAGGTAGCATAACTCTGCGGCGCACTCACCTTTGTCTATGCAAAATTCTGAAGTCGGGAAAGGTGAGAAACCGCTGATTTCGGAAAAGCAGCGTCGGCTATTTCGGCTGATCCTAGATAAGGCGCAGGAGCAGTTCGGCGGTCATGATTTCACCAAGAATGAAGCTGAGGAAATTAATTGCCGTTATCGGGAGATTTGCGAGCATGAAAGTTATGGTGGATGGCTTCAACCTGGCGCTAGAGAAAGGAACAGGCGTAGCCACCTATGCTCGAAATTTGACCTTCGGCCTGCGCGAGATGGGGCATGAGGTGCACGTGCTTTATGGCGTGCGAGGCGCCGCGGGCAAGAACAGCCTCATGAGGGAAGTCGCCTTCTTCGACGCTCAGTCTGATGTTCGCCGCAGCCTGTTTGAGCGCGCGCGCGGCGTCGTCGGAGCTATTGTGAACCCATTTGCGCGGTCGATTAGTCCGATCAACCTTTCAGGAACCGTTATCTATAAACAATTGACGTCGAAGCTTCCTGACTTCGATCAGCTATGGAACGCCCCCAACCTGTTTGAGCAAGCGGCACTTGCTTTCCGTCTTTATGGCCGAAGAATGACCGTGCCTGCTCCTGGCGGCGCTCGTATTATGCATTGGACGTATCCGCTTCCCATCAAGGGGCGCGGAGCAGTCAATATCTATACGCTGCATGACTTGGTGCCGCTACGCTTGCCGTTTACGACACTCGACAAGAAGCGAGAGTATTTCAAGCTCGTAAGGCACCTTGCCAAGCATGCAGATCACATCGTCACCGTTTCGGAAACTTCGAAAAAAGATATCATGACCATTCTCGGAGTGCCCGAAAGCCGAGTTACAAACACATATCAGGCCGTGACGGTCCCCAAGGAGTATCTCTCTGCGCCATTAAGTGTGTTGCGGGATGAGTTGCGGGGCGCTTTTCAGCTGGAGTATAAGAAATACTTCCTGTTTTATGGCTCGATCGAACCCAAAAAGAATATCGGCCGGATCATTGAGGCTTGTTTGGCGTCAAGCGCCGATATCCCGCTTGTGGTTGTGGGAGCGCAGGCGTGGAAAGCCGACAAGGAGAAGAAGCTGCTCAAACAACTGAGCAGCGGGCGCAACGGCAAGATCATCCAGCTTGAATATGCGAGCTTCCGTCAATTGGTCAACCTCATCAGGGGAGCGCTGGCTGTCACCTTTCCGTCTCTCTACGAGGGGTTCGGCCTGCCTATTCTTGAGGGCATGATCTGCGGGACCCCAGTTATCACCTCCAACATAGGCTCGATGGTGGAGGTGGCGGGCGATGGGGCTATCCTTGTTGATCCCTACAACATCCACGAAATCAAGCAGGCCATGACAGAGGTGGCCTCCAATCCGGGTCTTTGCTCCGAAATGGTTTCACGAGGCGCCATTGTCGCGAAGCGCTTTTCTTTAGAGGCCTACGAGAAGCGACTTGATGGGCTTTATTCACGCATCGCTTCTGATCCCATCCCAGTAGAGCCCGCATTTGTTCCCCAGCGCGCGTAGACCGCCACAACTCAGATGATATTTGCAGTTGTGATACCGCCCTCCGCGCTAGGAAAGCTGCTTGAGGAAGTCGTGCGTGCGCTCATTGAGGCGACGCTTGGAAAAATCCAGCATAGCTTCATCGACAAAGCAGAGTCTCTTCCGGTAGATCTCTTGCGCGATCCCGCGCAGCACATGTTTTTAACAGCCAATGCGCCCAACCCTATCATTGCAAAGCAGCTGATTGAATGCCGTATCCCGATAATCGCACTCGCCGATGATCCAAGAGAAGTCGTCAAATATGTTAAGATGACTGCTCAGCCGGACTTCGGCCAAAATGTACGCAGGGTCTCGCTTTGCCTGGCGTTTACCCATGATCTCTTTATTAATTATGCACAGTTCTTGCTGGATCGGCGAATTTGCTCGGTTAGCCTTAGGAGACTTCTTCTGGAGATTGCGTCCTTTTACAAGCTCCCGCTCACGGAGGCGTCTCTCTCTCAAGTGTTGATGAAGCTGCTTCAAACGGCGCATTCGGAAGACTGCTCAGTCGGAACGCTGCTCAAAAAGCGCTCATCAAAGGACGAAGCGCCGTTGAGCCAGTTCGAAGAAGACCTGATCAAGGCTTGCTTGACGCCATACCGATCGGTTGCTTCCAGAAAAGCAGTCACCCGATTGGAATGGCCCGGATCAATGTTCAGGCCGCCCGACAAGGAAGAGACCTATCATAAAAGCGTCAGTCTCCTCGGAAAAGCGCGAATGGTGATCTTCGGACCGTACCTGTATCTGTCACGCGGCCGTTGGAAAGCAACTCCGTTTTTCAGCATCGATGACAACGACAGCGGCAACATGATTATTATTGATATCTTTGATGGAAAAAAAGCGCTGGTGAAGGGACGATCTGTTCTTCCGAAGCGCGGCCGGTACAGCTGCGAGTTATTTTTTGAAATTGAGGAGCCGTGCCATTTGGAGATCCGGTTCTCAACGGCGCAGGGCGCCATCGAGGGAACCTTCACATTGGAAGAAGTCATGATTGAACGGGCGTAATGCGGAACTGCATTGGAGTTCCAGAGAGAAATCTTGAACCTCTGGCCTTGATTTGCCGACGGGCTGTCGAGCAGCGCTTCCAAGGCGAGATTTTCGTCGTCGTGATGCGCCCTATTCGCCCTATGGGCAATCGGGTTAGCCCAGTCTGACGAGCATCATCACAAGGCAAGCGATAAAGACTGTTTCGGCGACCATGAACAAAATCGCCTGATGCCCCACCTTTGCGAGCGCAGCCAGCGATGTCTTGATGCCGAGCGCTGCGATGGAAATGACGATGCACCAGCGCGACGCGTCGCTCATTGCCGACTGCGCGAAGCCGGGCAGAAATCCGAAGCTGTTCAGCGCCACGATGGCGATGAAAATCAACAGGAAGTTCGGAATCAGCCGGACGCGTTCGCCGCTTGCTACGCCCTGTTGCGCCTTCCGCTCGACGAGCGAGACGACGAGAACGACGGGCAGCAGCAAGGCGACCCGCAACAGCTTGACGATTGTCGCCACGTCGCCTGTCTCGGGCGAAACGCTGTAGCCGGCCCCTACGACCTGCGCCACGTCATGGATCGTGCCGCCAAGGAACACGCCCGACTCCGCATGGCTGAGATGAAAGAGCTTCGTTATAAGCGGGTAGATCACCATGCAAACGGTGCTGAGCGTCGTCACCCCGATGATGGTGAAAGCCATGTCGCGCTCGTGGTTCTCCTCGCGTTTGAGGACGGCCGCGATGGCCGCCGCCGCCGATGCGCCGCAAATGGCCACTGCGCCGGCCGTGAGCACCCCGAAGCGCCGGGTCATTCCGGCCAAAGGCGCGGCGACGAGCCCAACCGCGATGGTCAAAACGACCGCCGCCGTGACGCCCGCGAGCGTAGACCAGCCAAGGTTGGTGATCTGGGATGCCGTGATGCGAGCGCCGAGGAGAGCTACGCCGATCCTCAGGATCTCCTTGGACGAGAACTGGAGCCCCGCCTCGAAGCGCTTGTCCTCGGTGACGAAATTGAACGCCATGCCGAGAAGAAGCGCAAACAGGATGGTTGGGCCGCCATACCCTATCGAAATGAATGTGCCGGCCATGGCCAAAACCAGGCTCAGCATGAAGCCTGGCAAATAACTTTGAACGCGGGAGCGCCGCTCGCTCCACACACTGGCGCTTGTTTCGACCATGTCCTCCCGTTCCCCCTTTTTGGCTTTAATGTGCAGAGAGCTGGCCGCCCATGAGAGGCATGAGGCCGCGCGCGGTCACATAAAGTCCCACAGTCGCGACGACGCCGGCGAAGATGAATTTGAGTTGATCTCTTCTGCCCGAAAGCCTTCTGGCGGCGCGGCTTCCGAAAATGCCGCCTGCAATCCCCCCGCCGATGAACAAGCCCGCGAGCGCCCAATCGATGAGGCCCGAAACCGCGTAACTCGCGGCCGTCGCTGAACCGAATGCTGTAACCGAGACAAGCGATGAGCCAACCGCCTCCAGGATCGGCATACCCGTGGCCGCCATCAGTCCGGGAACCACGAGAAAACCGCCGCCTATTCCGAAAAAGCCGGAAAGCATTCCCACACCGAAGCCATAGCCGCTCAATTGTGGGACAAGCCTGTTTGCGGAATGCATAGTGAGCCTGACGTCGGTCCTTCCCGGACTGCCGCTCCGGCTTGCCATGAAGACCGCAATCACAATCATCAAAAGACCGAAGAGCAGAAGGAGCTTCTGCCCGTCGATAGCCTTGCCTATGATCGACCCCAGGAACGCGCCAACCACGCGCCGCGGCGAAAACGCCGGCGCATCGCCATTTCACGTTCCGAAGTCGAGCGTGCTGAATGAGATTCGCGAGCGCGCTCAAGGCCACCGCGACGGCGCTCGTGCCTATGGCGATATGAGGAGAGGTCACGCCGACGACATAAACAAGCAAAGGGACGGCGAGAACCGATCCGCCGCCGACAAGCGAGCCGGGCGCGATGGTCACGATTTCGGTTTGCATCAGGCGGCCCGACACGAGAATCGCGGCCGAACGCTCCCGGGGCGGCGCAGGAGACAGTCTCCCGCACTCAGAGCCAAGGCGGCCGAATTCTGCATCCTAACCCCGTTCATCCACTGGTCGCCCGAAACATTCGTAGGCTCAAACCCTTGGAAACGCCAAGCGTTTGGGCAAGGATACCGCTCCTCCTTAAGAAGAAGAGCATTTTTGCTGCGATGGAGGTGATATTCATATATTATTATGTTCGACAATGACATATCGCAATTGAACGCGGAAAAATAACCATGACCAGCAGTCCTCCAGAAGGGCTCGGGACAGAGCCCAAGGTCACCGGCGAAGTCTCGCAAAACCTCGAGCGGATGCTGCACAATGCTCGTCTCGCGAGCGAGTTTTTGAAAGCTCTCTCTCATGAGACGAGGTTGCTCCTTCTTTGCATTCTTTCCGAGAAAGAGTGCTCCGTAACCGACCTCGAACATTCATTATCGCTGCGCCAGGCGACCGTCTCGCAGCAACTGGCGCGCCTGCGCCTTGATGGGCTAGTGACGACGAGGCGAGACGGAAAGACCGTCTACTACAGCATCGCCGACGATGAGATCAAACGCTTCATCGGACTGCTTTACGAGGTCTTTTGCAAAGCGGAAGGTGAGCGTAAACCCAGGGCTTGGCGATAAAGCGCGGCAAGCCTTCGCCCTTCCGGTCAGCGCTTTCTGATCGCCGCCCTCGCCAACGATCGCGGCGGCTAACTAATACGTCGCTGTCAGATAGTCGATGATCCTCTCCATGTCCGCATCTTCGACAGGGGCGCCGAAAACCTTCTTCATTTTCGTGACCTCCGCCGTCCAGAAGGCTTTGCCCTGATGTGGCGGCTGCGTCCCGACATAGTCTGGGGAGTGACAGCCGGTGCAAACCTTTGCGACATCGAGACCCGGCCCAGGAAGCAAGCGGACTGTTTCTTCGGGCAGCACATAAGTTCGAGGCTCAGCCAATAAGCCGAAGGGCGCGCAAAAAGAACCAATGGCCGCGACAAGACTGATGCGCATAGCGCGCCGGTAAGTATTGCTTTCTCTCATCGCGATCCCCTAAACGGCTCGAACCCGAACTTTTTCGACGACGTTGCGCATGTAGCCGCCGGGGTTCCAAAGCGGGGCGGTGGGCTGTGTCTGGCCTGCGCGATTGATCGCGCGGACGCTTAATTCCTGCTCCCCCGGCGGCAGGCTCAGCGCCAGCGACCAGGGACGGAAAGAGTATCGGCCCAGGTCCGCGCCCAGCGCTGCGCCGGTCCAGCTCTTCCCGCCGTCGGCTGAGACCAGTACATCGGTGACCCCTTGGCCGCCGTCGAAGGCGATACCCTTGATTTCTACGGACCTTCCCGAGGGAATGTGTTGCCCCTCGTTGATGTTCGTGATGAAGGACCGGACATTATAGCGAGCGATCGGATGCGTTGACGCTGGCGTCGTCCCTGGCTTAATGCAGTTGCAGTCGCTGTCTGGCAGGCGATAAGCCTTCTTCATCCAGAAGCCTTCAAAAGGCGCGTCGAGGACGGTGATCTTGTAGAGGTGCTTGATCCAATAGGTGCCGTAATAGCCTCGAACCACGAGACGAACGGGATAGCCATTCAGGAAGGGCAAATCCTCGCCATTCATGGCGTAAGCGAGCATGACTTCGCCATCACGGGCATGATCGACATTGAGGCTCTTGACGAACGCGGCGTCACTGGAAGCACCGTGCCGTCAAGCCCCTGAAAAGAAACCTCTTTCGCTCCGGCCTGGACGCCAGCCTTATCGAGAACCGCTTTCAAGGGAACGCCGCGCCAGCGGGCGTTTCCCATGGCGCCGTTGCCGAGCTGTCCGCCGGGGACGCGGGGTTCGAAGAAACCTCGGCTATTGCCCGAGCACTGGTTCACGGCGACGAGTTCGCCCCCTTCGAAGCCGGTCTTGAGATCGTTGAGGGTGAACTGCGACGGCTTTTCCACCTTGCCTTCAACATGAAGACGGTAGTCCTCCGGAGTGATCGTCAAAGGCAGATTTGCCATATGGTAGCGCACGAAGAACGCATCATTCGGGGTGATGAGGCTCTCGTTGAAAATCTCGAACGGGGTCTCAAGCCCAGGCGGCCGCGTGGTGAGACGGATGAGCGGCCTCTTTTGCGGGTAAAGGGCGAAAGGACGCTCCCCATTGGCGAAGGGCAGGCTAACGCTTTGATCAGCAGCGCTTACTCTTGTTCCAAGCGTGACGGCTGCTGCGCCGGCGGCCCACCGTAGAAACTGCCGTCTTTGCATGACATTTCCTCACAGTCGGCGTTTGTTATTTTTCTCAAGTATCGTTATATATGAATAACACAATCAAGGAAAGAGGGAGCGACGCCTGCCTCATCATCGAGCGCCGCCGCTCCACCGGTGCAGAAGGAACGAGACATGAGAGTCGTCATCGTCGGTGGCGTGGCTGGCGGAGCCTCCTGCGCGGCGCGCCTGCGCAGGCTCGATGAAAAAGCCGAGATCGTCATGGTGGAACGCGGCCCTTACGTGTCTTACGCAAACTGTGGGCTGCCCTATCATGTGGGCGGCGTCATCGAGAAGGAATTGAGCCTCCTCGTCGCAAGCGAGCAGCTATTTCGCGAGCGGTTCGCGATCGATGTCCGGACGAGTTGCGAGGCCATCGAAATTTCGCCTGCGACGAAAACGGTGAAGCTTCGCGACGTGAAGACCGGCGAGATCGCTGAAGAAACTTACGACAAGCTGGTTCTGTCGCCGGGGGCGCTGTCGATACGTCCCCCCTTGCCGGGAATAGACCTGCCGGGATTTTTCAGGTGCGAACGGTGCCCGACGCGAGAGAAGATCCGGCAATGGATCGAGGGACGGCGCTCCAGGACTTCCAAGATGCGCGCCGTTGTCGTCGGCGGCGGCTTCATCGGACTCGAGATGGCTGAGAACCTCGTTCATCTCGGAATTGAAGTCACCCTCGTCGAAATGGCCGGTCAGGTTCTGCCTCCGGTCGATGGGGAGTTCGCCCGCCTCGTCGAGGCGCGTCTCGAAGCCCACGGCGTCCGGCTCGCGCTCGGCGACGGGGTCGCCGCATTCGAAAAGGTCAGGAATGGCGGCATCAATGTTAGAACGAAGTCGGGCAAGGCCCATAGGGGAAACCTCGTGATCCTCGCCCTGGGCGTCCGCCCGGATACGGCGCTCGCCAAGTCGGCCGGGCTTGCGATTGGCGAGCGCGGCGGCATTCGCGGCGACGACCAGATGCGCACCAGCAATCCGGATATCTTCGCCGTGGGAGACGCAGTTGAAGTCAAGGACTACGTGACAGGCGAACCAAGCCTCATTGCTCTGGCCGGCCCAGCAAACAGGCAAGGCCGGATCGCCGCCGATGTCATTGCGGGCCGCGAATTCTCGGTTCAGAGGCACGCAAGGGACGGCTATCGTGGGGCTTTTCGGCGCGGCCATCGCCTGGACCGGGGTCAGCGAGAAAACCCTGAAGCGCCTCGGCGACAGCGATTATGAGAAAACGTATCTCTACCCGAACTCGCATGCCGCCTATTATCCAGGCTCAAAGCAGATCGCGATGAAGGTGCTGTTCAGGAAATCCGATGGGCGTCTCCTCGGAGCGCAAGCCTTTGGCGAGGACAATGTCGACAAGCGCATCAGCGCGCTCGCCGTGGCGCTGCAGATGGGCGGGACAGTCTCCGATCTGGAAGAGGCGGAGCTTTGCTATGCGCCTCAGTTCGGAAGCGCGAAAGATCCCGTGAACTTTGCAGGAATGGTCGCCGGTAACGCGCTCAACGGCGACATGCCGACCATCCATTGGGATGCAGCCGATGGCGGCTTCCTCCTGGACGTGCGCGAGCCCGCCGAATTTGTTGAAGCGAACAGGCCGGAGGCGCTCAATATTCCGGTAGGGCAGCTGCGCGCGCGCCTCAGCGAACTTCCCCGCGACCGCGAGATCCACGTTTTCTGCCGCTCCGGACAACGCTCCTATCTCGCAACCCGCATCCTTCTCCAGAATGGATACAAGGCCAAAAATATATCTGGGGGGATGCTTGCGCTCGCGCAAACGGGACAAGCTGACCGAAAGGCCGCAAAAACCAAGTAGCGCCGCCTTTCAAGCGGCTAAAGCGCCCCTGGGGAGACTTCGACGGTTTGATCTGCCTCACCGCTTCGGATCCGCATGCAAATGCGCATCATAACACCTCATAGACAGCGGGCGCTTTCGCGGAGCCTGACCTCTCCATCTTGATGAGCTTCTTTTTCTCCAGCGATTGCAGCACCGAATGAAGCGATCCAAGCGGTATGTTGGCAGCCTCGGCCATGGCGGCCGCTTTCGCTTCGACCCGCTTGTTTTCATCCATCTTTTCGCGGAGCGCCTGCAGCACGGCGCTTTGGCGAGGGCTGAGATCCGGCGTGATCTTGGCTGCTGCGCCATTGTGGTGTTGAGCGGCTTCTGAAGGGAGCCGGGGCGCTTCTTTCGATTCTATCGGCAGCTCTTCGGCAAGCCCTCCATTTTCGATCTCGGCGTACGAGCGAGCTCGTGAGGCTTCGTAGAAAATTGCAATCAATTCAAGAAATCTGGGTTTGCGGAAATCCGCTCGCACAACGGCTATAGAGCCGTCTTCAAACGTAATTGTCGTGAACGGCTTACCGCTCGTAATCATTGCTACTTCCTTTACGTCGCCGGGCGTGCTGGGCGCCGGAACGAGACCCGACCATCTAAATTGATCTGTATCGAGGGATTGATATAAAAATTTTGGGATAAAGTAACCGTATCAAAAGGGGTAACCACCTTAAAAAGCAGCATCACGGCGGCGCCATCGATCGGAGCATGCAGCTGTCAATATACTTTCATTTAAATCAAACCTGCAACGTTAACAAATGTTTTAAAATATGATTGCTTGCTTTGCCGGTGATAGAATTAAATTGCCTGGACGGCTGGTCGCCAGTTTCTAAATGAGGGTTGCGCCGTAGGGAGTAAGTTATGAAAGCCAGCATAAAGTTAGCAGCGCTTGCAGCTGCCATATCGATGATGGTTACGCCCATAGACGGCATTGCGGCTCAATTGCGAAAAGCCCCACATAGCGAGTTTGCTGCTTACGAGCCAGGCGCTTCACCTTTGCAGGACTACTACTGGCGCTGCGTCAACTGTTCCGCCGATGGTTGGAGGCGCCGGTCTACGGCTCGCGGGTGGGATAACACCTGCGTGAATGCGCCTTGGCTTCCTTCAGCGTTCGCTTGTTCTGCGAAATAAACTAGCGCCGCCGGTCGGCTCCCATTCGCCGCTATTCTCAAGCGCATTCTTAGACGAGGCTTTTTGCCGGTCTCGTTAAGGCGCGAGAGTGCGCCCGAGCGGGCTTATGGCCCGCCGCCGCCAAGCATTCCGGCAGCCATCGAACTCTTTGCTGTTTGACGAGTTTACGTCACAACAACCGCAAAGGAGTAGATGATGGACAAAGATCGCGTCAAAGGTTCAGCAGAGCAGGTCAAAGGCTCGATCAAGGAAGCGGTCGGCAAGGTGACAGGCGACACCAAGACCGAGGCTCAAGGCAAGGCTGACAAGGCGGCCGGTAAAGTCCAAAATACCGCCGGCGGCGTCAAGGACGCCATCAAAGGCAAGTAAATCGCCTCCAAGGTCCCCGCGCCTTTCCGCGGGGGCTTTTCCTCCGCGGCTCGCAACTGAGCAAGAACGTTAAGCATTTTCACCCCACCCGCGACCCTGTGTCTGATTTGCAGCTACTGCCTTAAAATTGTAAATATCCTTTTGACAACCAAAGTATTAGACTTTCTTTTGTGGCGCATAAGCCTCCACCTAGGCTAAGCATTAGCCCATGAACATTTCCTTGCAACTCCTTAGATACGTAACGGCCGCTGCGGACTGTGGCAATGTCACGGAAGCCGCGCGCCGCTTGCAGGTATCGCAGCCCTCGGTATCAGCGGCCATCGCTGAACTTGAGCAGATGCTCGGCATAACCATCTTCGTCCGCCATCATGCAAAGGGAGTGACGTTGACCCCTGCCGGCCAACGGCTGATCGCAGAGGCCCGTTTGCTGCTGAAACACGCCGAAGAGTTCTCGAAAACGGCTGAGGCGCTCGGCGATACCGATCGCGGCGAGATCACCGTGGGATGTTTTCCAACGCTCGCGGCCTTGTACATGCCGTCCATCATGCTGGACTTCGCCGAGCGCCACCCGCTCATTACATTGCGGCTTGAGGAGGGCGATCAGGAGCAACTCGTGCGGGATCTGGCTCAAGGCCGGATCGAAATGGCTTTCTCCTATATCAACGGCGTGCCTTCCGGGTTCGACGCCAAGCCTCTCCTTTCCCTCCCGGCGGTCGTTTCCCTGCCAGCGAATCATCGCCTCGCAAAAGCGCCCGATGTGAGCCTGACCGAGCTCGAAAAGGAACCGCTCATCTATTTCGACAGTCCGCTGATTTGCGAATGGGTTTCCAGCGTCTTCGACGCGCTTGGCATGCAGCCAAACATCCGCCTCAGGATCAAGTCTTACGAACTGATGCGCGGTCTTGTCGGCCGGGGGCACGGCTATGCCGTTCACGCGTCGGAGCCGCTCACAAACACGACCTATGACGGCGGCGAGCTGGTCGTAAAGCGGCTGCGTGATAAAGTGCCTTCGGCTCAGGTTGTGAGCATCACGCCTGGATCGCATCTCGTGCGCCCCGCCGTGAAAATTTTCGAGGATTTCCTGAAGGCGTCGCTTAAGCGCGTATGCGAGCCTCTTGTCGCGTCAACAGCTGCCGCTTAAGGGTCTCATCAAGCGGGCTGAACGCGAGCGCCATTTCACATCGGCGTGTGCACCCTCAAGGCGGGGACAAGACTTGCGGCGCAACAAGGTCAACACCTCGGCCTTTCGACAACCATGTAATGATACACCATTCCATAATTGAAGCTTCCCCGTTACAACCTTATGCCATGACTGTTTTCGCAATATTTCCTTTCCGGCGCGCCCTTCGCATTGCAGGAGCGCTTGCCGCCATTCATGCCTTTGTCTTTCCATGCGCCGCCGCTCCGAACGTGGTTGTGACGATCAAACCCATTCATTCGCTTGCGGCCGCGATCCTCGACGGCGTCGCCGAGCCGAAGCTTCTCCTGGACGGCGCCACGTCGCCCCATTCTTACGCCCTCAAACCTTCGGATGCGGAAGCGCTCAGCAGCGCCGACGCCATTATCCGCGTGTCCGAAAACCTTGAGGTTTTCCTCGACAAGGCCATCGCCACGCTTCCAAAGAACGCGCGCGTCATCGATCTGGAGAGCACGCCGGGCCTCACGCTTCTTCCTGTCCGCAAGGACGGCGGCCCGATGCACCCTGCGGACGATGGGAACGAAGAAGCCGATGGGCACGGTCACGAGCACGGCCCAATAGACGTGCATTTCTGGCTTGATCCCGTGAACGCGATCGTCATTGCAGGCCATCTCGCGCGGCAGTTTAGCGAGATGGACCCAGAACACGCGGCGAACTATAAGGCCAACGCCGAGAAGCTCGAAGCAAGGCTTGCAGCGCTTGACGCGGAGCTGAACGCCAAGTTCAAGGGCCTGTATAACCGGCCTTTCATCGTCTTCCACGACGTGACGCAGTATTTGGAGAAGCGATACGGCCTCGACGGCCTTGGCGCGGTGACGCTAAGCCCCGAGCGCCCGCCGGGAGCGAGGCGACTGCAGCGCAATCCGCGACAAAATCGGGCAGGCGAAGGCGATTTGCGTCTTCTCGGAGCCCCAGTTCCCGCCAAAGCTCGTCGAAATGCTGACCGAAGGCACAGCGGCGAAGAGCGGGGTTCTCGACGAGATCGGCGCGAACATCTCCCCCGGTTCCGACCAATATTTCGCGCTCATGCGGGCGGACGCGGAAAGTTTGGCGTCCTGCCTGAAATCCTGAGCGAACCTTCCGGATCTCGGCGGGCAATTTAAGAAGCGCTTTGCGCGCTGAGACTGAGTTTAGTCGCACGATGAGCGACAGATTATGCTCGCGCCGGCGTCAAAGGTCCGGCTTGAAAACCATCAGATAGAAAATCGCGAGAACGGCGGTGAAAGCGGGCCAGCCAAGGATGAACCAAAGGCGCAAATATCGAAAATATTGGGGCGGCAGCGGCTGCCCGTCCGCAAGGCAGGCCGCCGCCATGCGCCTGAGTTGGATTTGCAGCCAGACCACAGGCAGCCAGCACGCGCCAACCAGGACATAAAGGGCGATCGAAAGCGCGAGCCAGCCATGCGTCAGCGGTACGCTCACCAGAAGCGCCATCGTGATCCCCGTTGCCGGTTGAACCACAACGGCGGGCGCCGTAAAAAGCCAGTCCGCCAGAACCACGGAGCGTCCTACGGTGGCGACCACGCGCGGGTCTTTCGTCCTGAAGGCCAGATAGCCGTGAAACGCCGTGCCAAGGCCGGTCCCGAACAACAGCGTAGAACTTAAGATGTGGATGCACTTCAGGAGGAGGTAGCTCATCGCCTCGCTTCGAGCGCGATCATGGTCAGCGTCGCCAGCATGACTGCGAGGTTCTTCGTCAACGGCCCGAACGGTTCGCTCCAGACCTGCGGGACAGCGATGGTGGCGAGCATCGTGAACGCCAGCATGGCGACGATTTGCAAGGTCCCGACAAGGGCCGGGCGGATGTTGGCAAGAAGCGCGGAGCCAAGAACCGCGTCGAGCGCCGCGCCCCCATAGACGAACGCAGGGGCATGGCTCTCGCTGACGCCAAGCCCCAAAACCATGGCCATGCTCTTCTCAAGCGGATAGACGAAGACGGAAATGATCGCCGTCGCAATCCAGAGCAGCGCTAGCCCGGTCCGCAGCGCAGGCTTGAAGAAATAAAGCCGCGCGTGCCAGAGGTCTGCTTGCGTCGAAGGATCCGCCGCCATCGCCTCGGACAGCGGACGTGGCAGCCAGTGCAGGCTCTCTTTCAGGGGAGTTACGCAAGCCGTGTTGCCGCGCGCGAGCATGTCGAGGCTTTGCCGTGATAGCGCGCCGAAAAAGAAATGTCCCCCGAACTTAGACGCGCCCCGCAAGAACCACTCCGGCACCGTGAACACGCCAGCGGGCGGAAGGCGAAGCCAGCGACGAAGCGTGTGCGTCAATTGATCGGTCGTCATCGGCTTGGGGCCGGCAAAATCGAGTTCCCGTGGCGCCGGTTCGTTCTGCTCCAGAAGAAGGATGACTCCATAGGCGAGATCGGAAACATGAAGCGGCTGCAGCTCCCACCTCCCGGCGGCGAGGCGCGGAGGGCGAGGCAAGGCCCCAAGCGCCGCGAACAGAGCCGTGCTTTGTCCGCCCCTGCCGATCACGAGCGAGGGCCGAACGACCGTCCAGCCGAGAAGCTGATGGCTTTCCGCAAGGGTCAGGCAGAGTGTGTCCGCCTTTCGCTTGGTGATGTGGAACTTGGACTCGGCGCGGTCGTCGGCGCCGAGCGCGGAGATCTGGATGAGCTTTTGAATCCTGAGTTCCGCCGCAGCCTCAAAAAGCGCGCGCGGCCCGGTCACATGCACGGTCTCCAGGCTGTTAGCGCCGTCACCCTGGAAGATGCCAGCTGCATTGACGACCGCGTCGACGCCCTGCAGGCGCTCCCGCCAATCCTCCATGCTGTCGCTGCCGAAATCGCAATGAGTTACTTCCCAGGCAGGAAACATGAAGCGAAGCTTCGCCGTATCTCGTCCACAGGCGACGACCTCGTGTCCGACCCTGGCGGCCTCGATGGCGATGTGCCGTCCGATGAAGCCGCCGGCGCCGACGACCAGAACCCGCATGGGTCAACTCCGTTGCATCAGGTCTTCTTGCCCGCCCGGAGTGTAAAGAGCGCCTCGTTGTAATGTCGCTTGCGCATTGTCGCAGGAAGGCCCGCGCCTTTGGATTTCAGCGCGCCGTAGCGTCGCACATTGGCAGGCATCAGGCGATTGCATGCAATCTTGTCCCGGGGCAGAGTGCTTCGAGACGAGCGTGAAAGTCTCTCCGAGGACTTAACACGGTTTGCGGGCGCCCGATTCGCCTTTTGCGGTGGAGCAAACTTGATTTTTCCACCTGAAAAGACGCGGCCCCTTGTGGATCGTCTGGCAATGTGCAATTTCACTGCGCAGAAGCGGACCATAGCCCGCGGCGACGCTTGTTTGTTCCCTTCATCATTCTGCCGAATAGCGGCCAACAAAGATCCGGTTTTACAATGCAAGTTACAGAGACTGTTTCAGAGGGGCTGAAACGCCAGTTGAAGGTTGTTGTCCCTGCGGCCGACTTGAAGGCGCGTGTCGACGAGAAGCTCGAAGACCTTCAGATGAAGGTCCGAACTCAATGGGTTCAGGCCCGGCAAGGTCCCGCTTTCGCATGTGCGCCAGCTTTACGGACGTTCCGTAATGGCGGAGGTTCTGGAGCAGACTGTCGGCGAGACGAGCACGAAAGCGTTGCAAGACAGGCAGGAGCGTCCGGCGTTCCAACCCGACATCAAGCTTCCCGAAGACAAGGAAGCCGTCGAGCGCATGTTCGAGGGCGGCGATCTCGAATACACGATGTCTTTCGAGATCCTGCCGAAGATCGAGCTTGCGGATTTGGCGTCGATCACGCTTGAGAAATCGGTTGCGGAGCCGCAAGAGGATGACGTCAAGAAAGCGCTCGAACGGCTGCTGAAGGCGAACGTGTCCTTCGAGCCGAAGGACGGCGGAGCTGAGGAAGGCGACCGTCTCACCATAGATTATAAAGGCAGCGTGGACGGAGAGCCCTTTGAAGGCGGCGCGGGCGAGGATGCATTTGTTATAATCGGGTCCAAGCGCTTTATCCCAGGTTTCGAAGAAGGCGTTGCTGGCGCGAAAACAGGTGAGAACCGCGAGGTCCGCGTCACATTTCCCGAGGATTATCAGGCCAAGGAGCTTGCCGGGAAGGACGCGGTTTTCGATGTCGCCGTGAAGGAGGTCGCGCGCGCTGTCGAGCCGAAGCCGGACGACGAATTTGCGAAGTCCCTCGGCATGGAGACCTTCGCCAGGCTTGAGGAGGCCGTTCGTGACCAACTCCAGAAAGAGCTCGATACAATTTCAAGAAACAAGCTGAAGAAGGCGCTTCTTGATGCGCTCGACGAGAAGCATGCTTTCGACATGCCGCCTTCGCTCGTCGAGGGCGAGTTCGAAGCGGTTTGGCGCAACGTCACGCGCCAACTTGAGCAGTCTAAGAAGACCTTCGAAGAGCAGGGCACAACAGAGGAAAAGGCTAAAGAGGAGTATCGGACACTCGCCGAGCGGCGTGTCCGTCTCGGCCTCATCCTCGCCGAGATTGGCAACATCAACGAAATCAGGGTCGGGGATGAGGAAATCCGCCGCGCCATCATAGAGCGAGCGCGCCAATTCCCCGGGCAGGAGAGAGAGGTCGTCGAGTACTACCGTAAAAATCCGCAGGCTATGAATGAGCTTCGCGCGCCGGTTTATGAAGATAAGGTCATGAACTTCGCGCTTGAACTCGTGAAAACCGATGATAAAAAGGTCACGCCTGCGCAGCTTATGGAGTTCGCCGCCGAAGAGCAGCGCGAGCAGGCTCTTCTTGACGGGGATGATGGGCATGAACATCACCACCATGACGACGAATGCGGGCCTGGGTGCGATCACGACCACGAGCATCATCACCATGGCTGACCACGGCAGCGTTAGCGCTGCGTTGAGGCGTCAATAAGACACTGCGTCAATCATTCGTGGGATCCCGGAATGGGGCGGAGCTGATGCTCTGTCTTGATCTGTGTGATTTGGGCGCCAGAGTGCGCGATTTGGGCTAGGTCAGCTTCAGGAAATCAGACCTGCCGCTCTTCTTGAGGGACGGCTTAGAGGTTGGTTGCGCTTATGCTCAAATCGCCCCATCTATACGGTGCGGATGAGTCCGCAGCGGCCCCTCAAGCCGCCGAGTTCTCCGCCCGCGAGATCGCGAGCACCATACAAAAAATCGCTGTGCCGCAGCGCCTTACGCCAGGGAGAAACGAATGCGCGATCCAGTTAATTTCTACACCAACCAACTTGTTCCTATGGTTGTCGAGCAAACCAACCGCGGCGAGCGTGCTTTCGATATCTATTCCCGGCTTTTGAAGGAGCGCATCATTTTCGTGACGGGCGTCGTTGAGGACATGATGGCCTCGCTCGTTACGGCTCAGCTTCTTTTCCTTGAATTGGAAAACCCGAAAAAGGAAATCGCCATGTACATCAACTCGCCGGGCGGCCATGTAACCTCCGGCCTAGGGATGTACGACACGATGCAATTCATACGCCCGCCCGTGTCAACTCTTTGTGTGGGACAGGCTGCGTCGATGGGCTCGCTTCTGTTGGCGGCGGGCGAGCCGGGCATGCGCTATTCTCTTCCGAATGCGCGGGTCATGGTCCATCAACCGTCCGCGGGTTTCCAGGGACAGGCGAGCGACATCGAGCGGCACGCCGAGGACATCCTGAAGACCAAGCGTCGGCTGAACGAAATCTATGTTAAGCACACAGGCCAGCCCTACGAGGTCATTGAACGCACATTGGATCGTGACCACTTCATGTCACCGGAACAGGCGAAGGCATTTGGCATCATAGACGAGGTGATAACCAAACGCGCGCCTGCCGACGACGCTAGTTCAAGCCGCTCATAGGCAAGCCTCTGTGTCGTTCTTGCGACGGCTAAAACAGATGCGCTATTTTTAACTGCCTGGAAAGCATAGGCGGTTCAACGTAGCGCTCGCCTCTCCGGGGCTCGACGAATTGAAATTATAGACAATCGACGCAGAAGCCGTAAGACTAGAGGGCAGCGTACAAGGAGGAGCGAGGCGGCCGAGATGGGCTTGAGGTTGGCTTTTTGGGCCAGGAAAATAGGTCTTTTAGTCATCAGTCAGGCGCAATCAAAGTCCAACTTTCCTGGTATGTGGGTGCTAAGGTAGGTCAATGACGAAAGAAAGCAGGGGTCACAACTCCAAGAATACGCTCTACTGCTCCTTCTGCGGCAAGAGCCAGCACGAAGTCCGTAAGCTCATTGCGGGGCCTACCGTTTTCATCTGTGATGAGTGCGTTGAGCTTTGCATGGATATCATCCGCGAGGAGAACAAGAACTCGTATGTGAAGTCTCGCGACGGCGTCCCCACCCCCCAGGAAATATGCAACGTTCTCGACGATTATGTGATCGGCCAGGATTACGCCAAACGCGTCCTCTCGGTTGCTGTCCATAATCACTACAAGCGCATCAACCACTCTGCGAAGAACAACGACGTGGAGTTGGCTAAGTCGAATATCCTGCTCATTGGTCCGACCGGTTGCGGCAAAACGTTGCTGGCGCAGACCTTGGCGCGCATTCTGGACGTTCCGTTCACAATGGCGGATGCGACCACGCTCACTGAGGCGGGCTATGTGGGCGAGGATGTCGAAAACATCATCCTCAAGCTTCTCCAGGCCGCGGATTATAACGTCGACCGCGCCCAGCGAGGCATCGTCTACATCGACGAGGTCGATAAGATCAGCCGCAAGTCCGACAATCCCTCAATCACGCGGGACGTTTCGGGCGAAGGCGTTCAGCAGGCTCTGCTCAAGATTATGGAAGGCACTGTGGCGAGCGTTCCGCCGCAGGGCGGGCGCAAGCATCCGCAGCAGGAGTTCCTTCAGGTCGACACGACGAACATCCTTTTCATCTGCGGCGGCGCTTTCTCTGGTCTGGAAAAGATCATCGCGCAGCGTGGGCGCTCGACCTCGATCGGATTCGGCGCCAAGGTTACGTCCGAGGATGAGCGGCGGATGGGTGAAATCCTCCGCAGCGTCGAGCCGGAAGACCTGCTGAAATTCGGCCTCATACCGGAATTCATCGGTCGGCTCCCGGTGCTCGCCACGCTTGAAGACCTCGACGAGGCGGCGCTTGTCAAAATCCTGTCCGAGCCGAAGAACGCTCTCGTGAAACAGTATCAGCGTCTTTTCGAGATGGAAGGCGTGCAATTGACGCTGTCGAACGAGGCGCTGAAGTCTGTTTCGCGGAAGGCTATCGATCGCAAGACAGGCGCGCGAGGCTTGCGCTCCATCATGGAAGCCATTCTTCTCGACAGCATGTTCGAACTGCCAAGCTTGAAAGGCGTGGAAGAAGTTGTCATCAGTCCCGAGGTGATCGAAGGAAATGCCAAGCCCTTGCGGATCTACGCCGAGCGCTTAGATGAATCAAGCGCATGACGCGACGGTTTGTTAACCACAAACCGCCACACTATGTTCCACGGTCCCGCCAATATTCATCGCTATACAACCCTTCGGTGCAAAACGCCGCGTTGCTATTAACCGGATTTTGGCATTCCTTTGTAGCTGCGCGCCCCGGTCGGTGTACTCTTGCCCGAGACGAGACTATGGCGCATCGGGCAGGTAGCCGGCAAAAGCCGGCAATAGTAAACGGTGGCTAGGTTTCGCTGCCGAATTTAGGAGACTGACATGACGAACACCCATTCGGATCAATCAAAGACGGCTGGTCCTAACGAAGTTTTTCCCGTCCTGCCGCTCCGTGACATCGTTGTTTTTCCGTATATGATCGTGCCTCTTTTTGTCGGACGCGAAAAATCCATCAACGCGCTTGACGAGGTGATGCGCACCGATCGCCAGATTCTTTTGGCGGCCCAGAAAAACGCAGGCGATGATGATCCTGAGCCGGACGCCATCTACACGATGGGCACGCTGGCGACCGTCCTGCAACTTTTGAAGCTTCCAGACGGTACTGTCAAGGTCCTGGTTGAAGGCACCACCCGCGCCAAGATCAAGCGCTTCTGCACGAATGAGCTTTACTTCGAGGCCGAGGTCGACCGCGTGGAGGAGACGCTCGGCAACCAGGACGAAATAGAGGCGTTCTCGCGGTCGGCAGTGAGCCAGTTCGAGAACTATGTAAAGCTCAATAAAAAGATTTCGCCCGAGGTTCTGAGCACGCTCAGCCAGATCGACGACTATTCGAAGTTGGCCGACACTATCGCTTCGCACCTTGCCATCAAGATCGGCGACAAGCAGGAAATTCTGGAGCTCCTCTCGGTCTCGGACCGGTTGGAGCGCGTCTTCACGCTCATGGAGAGCGAAATCTCCGTGCTGCAGGTCGAGCGCAAGATCCGCAGCCGCGTCAAGCGCCAGATGGAGAAGACCCAGCGCGAGTACTACCTGAATGAGCAAATGAAGGCCATTCAGAAGGAGCTGGGCGACTCCGACGAACGCGACGACATCGCCGAGTTCGAGGAGAAGATCGAAAACACGAAGCTCTCCAAAGAAGCCAAAGACAAGGCCGTCGCCGAGCTCAAGAAGCTCAAGCAGATGAGCCCGATGTCGGCCGAGGCGACCGTCGTCCGCAACTACCTTGACTGGATCTTGTCCATTCCGTGGGGCGTCAAGGGCAAGGTGAAGAAGGACCTCGACGAAGCGCAAGCTGTTCTCGACGAGGACCATTATGGCCTTGATCGCGTGAAAGAGCGCATCGTCGAGTATCTGGCCGTGCAGAAGCGGACCAACATGTTGAAAGGCCCGATCCTTTGCTTGGTTGGCCCTCCCGGCGTCGGCAAGACCTCGCTCGGCAAGTCGATCGCGAAGGCGACGGGCCGCGAGTTCGTGCGCATGTCGCTCGGCGGCGTCCGCGATGAGGCAGAGATCCGCGGCCACCGGCGCACCTATATCGGCTCCATGCCGGGCAAGGTGATCCAGTCCATGCGGAAGGCGAAAAAGACCAACCCGCTCTTCCTGCTCGACGAGATCGACAAGATGGGCATGGATTTCCGTGGCGATCCGGCGTCTGCGCTCTTGGAAGTGCTCGACCCTGAGCAGAACCATGAGTTCAATGATCATTACCTGGAGGTCGATTACGACCTGTCCAACGTGATGTTTGTGACGACAGCCAACACGCTCGATATTCCGCCGGCTCTGAAAGACCGCATGGAGATCATCCGTCTCGCGGGCTACACGGAGGACGAAAAGCTCGAAATCGCCAAGCGTCACCTGATGCGCGGGCAGATGGAGGCTCACGGCCTGCAGCCCGGCGAATGGACCGTGGACGACGACGCCATTGTCGAGATCATTCGGCGCTACACCCGCGAGGCGGGCGTGCGTAGCCTGGAACGCGAGATTGCGAAACTTGCCCGCAAGGCCGTGAAGCTGATCGAAAGCGGCAAGGAGACGCAAGTGCATGTCAACGGCGAAACCGTGCGCGACTTCCTCGGCGTGCAAAAGTATCGTTACGGAGAAGCGGAACTTGAGGACCAAGTCGGCGTGGTCACGGGCTTGGCCTGGACAGAGGTTGGCGGAGAGCTTCTGACCGTGGAAGGCGTGATGATGCCGGGCCGCGGCCGGATGAACGTCACCGGCAACCTCAAGGATGTGATGAAAGAGTCCATCCAGGCCGCCAACGCCTATGTCCGCAGCCGGGCGGTGGCCTTTGGCATCGAGCCGCCGATGTTCGAGAAAAAGGACATCCACGTGCACGTGCCCGAAGGCGCCACGCCGAAGGATGGCCCTTCGGCGGGCGTTGCGATGGTGACGGCGATCATCTCTATCTTGACCAGCATTCCTGTCCGCCGGGATGTCGCCATGACGGGCGAAATCACGCTTCGCGGGCGAGTGCTGCCGATCGGCGGTCTCAAGGAGAAGCTGCTGGCTGCGCTTCGCGGCGGCATTAAGCGCGTCATTATCCCGGAAGAGAATGCAAAGGATCTCGCCGAAATTCCGGATAATGTGAAGAACGCGCTGGAAATCATTCCTGTCGCCAGGATGGATGAGGTGCTGGGCATCGCGCTTGTCCGTAAGCCCGAGCCAATCGAGTGGGACGAGGCTGCGGCGCTTGCCGCCGCCCAGTTGCAGGACCTGAAAGCGACTGATGGAGACGGAGCCGCATTGCCGCACTAACAGCTACGGCGCTTGAATTGACAAGGGATGAGTTCGCCTCATCCCTTTTTTACGTGTGCTATCGAACCACCACTACCTGTTCGGAGCGGCGGGGGACAAGCACGGCACCCGGAACGAACGCGTCGAAGGCAGCCCAGAACTGTTCGCGAAACTGATCCCGCTCCTGAAGGATTTCGTGTTTCGCCCCGGCGATGACGATGTGGGCGCAATTCTTGAGGCGGCTTGCAAAACGTTCGATCGCGGCGGCGCTGACGAATGTGTCGTTTGCGGCGGCGACGATCAGGATCGGGATATTGACGCTCTCCATGAAGGAGGGCGTGTTTATCGTCGAGATGGATCCGCAAAGAGCCGCGACCCATCCGATTGTTGGCGATCCGGTCGCGAGGTGAGGGGCGGCGCGAAGAACCTCCCGCGCACGCTCATAACGGAGCCTGTCCGAGGTGACGGGGTTGCCTTCGAAGGCGGCATTCTCCCATAGATGAGCTCCCCCCCCGGGACGAAGGCGTGGCCGAAACCGAAAAGCGCAGCCGCTTGAGCCACCGTGCAGGCCAGAGACCTCTGAGACTGCGTTCCGCCGAGCTCGATTTTGGGAGCCGTGAGCACCATCCGGTCCCACCAGCAGACCTTCGTCTGGGCGAGCCGCAAGACGAGATGGCCGCCGATGGAGTGGGCGAGGCAATAATAGGGCGGGGGACAGTCCGGAAGCACGATTTCGCTCATGAACTGGCGAATATCGCCGTCGAATTGAGCGAAAGTCTCGGCGTGGCCTTTGGCCGGGTTCTTGAGGGCCCTCGACGAGCCGCCCTGCCCTCGCCAGTCCATGGTGGCGACCGCAAAGCCGCGCCTCCTGAGATCAGTGATCGTTTCGAAATATTTCTCGATGAACTCCGTGCGGCCGTGGAAGAGGCAAACGGTGCCGATACGGCGCTCGGCCGTGGCGGCCCAACGCGCGTAACGAATGCGGCCCCCTCCGCGGGCGACGAATGCGCCCGCCACGGCCCCGTTCGGGATAGGATTACGGGTTGTGCCGATCAGCTCCGCCATTTCTGAGGCCATGTGCAGATCCTCCTCGCCATTGCAAAAATTCATACTTCACTTGCGCTGGAATGCTCAAGCCCCCCTTGAAAGCCAAGCTTTCCGAAATAAATCATTGGGTGCAGGCCATAAGGCTGCAAGTCGCCTGGCCTTTAAGGCAGGCTCAAAATTCTCGCTTCACGAAGGAGAAACCAAATGAGACGTTTTGATCTCACCCCCCTGTATAAGTCTTCGATCGGTTTCGATCATCTCGCAAACGTCCTCGACCAGCTCGCCAATGTAGACACAGACACTGGCTTTCCGCCTTACAACATCGAGCGACTAGGCGAGAACAACTACCGAATTTCTATGGCCGTCGCCGGATTTGGCGAGAGCGACCTTTCCATCGATGTGAAGGAAGGCACGCTGACCGTCCGCGGCGAAAAGAAGGGCGAGGAGAAGGTGCGCCAGTACATTCACCAGGGCATCGCTGCCCGGAATTTCGAGCGCCGGTTCCGCTTGGCCGATTACGTGGAAGTATCTGCGGCGTCGCTTGAGCATGGCCTGCTTCACGTCGACCTGAAGCGTGAGCTTCCCGAGGCGATGAAGCCGCGCACGATTGCGATCACGAAGGGCCAGCCGGCTCCGCGCGTGATCGACGGCGGCGCGACCGAAGCCAGGACGCCCAACGCCGCGTAACCCGGCATTGATAACCGTTTGAGTGATCACCGTTTGAGGGCGGGCGCAAGCCTGCCCTTTTTGCCGCCCGCTCGTACGAACAAAGCCGCGATCTCGACATGCGGCGAGAACTTGAACTGATCGAAGACCGCAAGCCGGGAAAGGGTGAAGCCGCCTGCCGCAAGGATCGCGGCGTCGCGAGCGAATGTAACCGGATTGCAAGACAGCATGACGACCGCGCCGATCTTTGATGCAGCAAGCGCGCGCGATTGCGCTTCGGCGCCTTCTCGCGGCGGATCGGAAATGGCGGCCGAATAAGCGTTCAACTCCATGAATCCGAGAGGATTGCGGAAGAGGTCGCGCCGAACCGCCTTGACAGGCTTTATTCCACTTGCGCTTTTGGCGGCATCGTTCAGGGCCGCAACCGAAGCGGCATTGTCCTCGAAAGCGGTGACGGGCGCACGCCTGGCGCACGGAAAGGTGAAAGCGCCGAGCCCGGCGAAAAGATCGCAGACCGGGCCTTTCGCCGCCTTGGCTTCCGCCAGCGCTTGCACCGCGAACGCCGCCATGTCGCGCTCGCAGGCCTCGACCACTTGCAAAAATGCGCCTTGCGGCAGCATGACCTTCACGTCCCCGACCAAAACGAAGGGCGCCGCTTTCAGGAAGACGACCTCGCCTCGCCACGCAACGCGGACGACGCCAGCATCTGAAAGCGCCTGGGCAAGCCTCGCCATGCGCGGAGCGGGAAGCCTTGGCCCTTCGATGCTGCAATCGAGGCCGTTCTCGGCTGCGGCGACATGAATTTTTGCTTCGCTCGCCTTCGGGAGCACGTCCGCGAGCGCCGCTTTGAGGCAAGGCAAGGCGGACGCGATCTGCGGCAGCAGAATGGGGCACTCGTCGAGATCCACGACATCGTGCCTGCGGGCGGCCTTGAAGCCGAGCGTCAAATCTGCGTTTTCCTTGAATGCGCTGAACGTCGCCCGGCGTCGGCTCGCTGCCGGATAAATTCTCAAGGGCTCGACCGGCGAATCGAGTCCTTCCCGCGCCAGCGCCGTTTTGACGAGGCTCGCCTTCCAGTCCGCATAGGGACCATCACGCCAGTGCTGGAGAGCGCAGCCGCCGCAACTGCCGAAGTGCTTGCACGGCGGCGAAACGCGGTCCTGCGAAGGGCGCTCGATGGACATCGCCTCGCCCTTGTCGCCCACGACTTTTGCGCAAATTGTCTCACCCGGAAGAGTGAAGGGGATATGGATTTTCCCGCCCCCGGCGAGCGCTGCTCCGTCGCCTTGGGCGCCCATCGATTCAATCGCAAGGCAGATTATCTGATCTTCCGCCGAAGCAGGCGTTAAGTCAGAGGCCACGTCTGGCGGCGAGGAGCGTTTCTTCATTGCCGTCCTGTCCCTTGATCGGCGATGGAAGCGTTCCGAGAACTGTCCATTCAGCGGCCTCTATGCATTCGATGACTCTTTGAACAGCGGAGAGTTTCGCCGCCTCGTCCTTGACGATTCCGCCTTTGCCGATCAGCGAGCGCCCCACCTCAAACTGGGGCTTCACAAGTGCAGCGAGCCAAGCCCCCTTTTGAGCCAGGGGAAGCACAGTCGGCAGCACTTTGAGAAGAGAAATGAAGCTAACGTCACATGTCACCGCCCCAATCGAGACCGGGAAATGCTCTAGCGTCAGCGTTCGACCATCCGTGCTTTCCCAGGAGGCGACGCGGGGGTCAGTCTTGAGCGAAGGATGAAGCTGATCGCGACCAACATCCACAGCAAAAACGCGCGCCGCCCCGCGCTCCAGAAGAACCTGTGTAAAACCTCCGGTTGAGGCCCCGACATCAAGGCAACTCAGGTCCGCAGGCGAGAGCGCGAAATGATCGAGCGCGGCGACAAGTTTGCCCGCGCTTCGCGCAACATAATGCTGTCTTTCAAGGACTTCGAGAGGCTCATCGGCCGATACTTGCAGGCTGGCCTTTACGTCGGATCTGCCCGGCACGCGAATGGCGCCTCGCTTGATGAGTTCTTGCGCTTTGGAGCGCGTTTCGGCAATTCCTCGCCGCACTAAAAGGAGATCGAGTCGCATTTTCACAAGTAAATTTCAGGTCTCTGGAGCAGCCCAAATATGTATGTTGCAAATCCCGTCAATTGAGGCAATCATCGGTAATCTGAGTTGCTAGCAGCAACCAGAGCAAGCGCTGTTTTCCCAACTTCGCTCAAGGATGTTGAAAAAACACATGTGAGAGACGACAGCCTCCTTCGCGGCCGAGGTCGCACAGAAGGCCGTGAGCGCAATACTTGGCGCAATGCCGTCAAGCTTCACTGAAGCAAAATCAACCTCACAAAACTACTGGGATCTTCCTAACCATGATGCTTGTTCGCACCTATCTCTCGAATAGTCCAATCGAGGGAGTAGGCATTTACGCTGCTGAGCCCATTAAAGCCGGCGATGTCATTTGGCGTCTCGAACCGAAATTCGATGTCTTCTTTACGGAGACTGACATTGAAGAACTTCCGCCTCACATGCAAGACTTCATTGCCCGCTATTCTTATCCTCATATGACTAAGCCGGGCATTTGGGTGCTTGAGTTGGATAATGGCCGGTTCATGAATCACAGCGAGAAGCCAAACACCGATTTCACGCATTTCGACGAGGGCTTCGCCCTCCGCGATATCGCCGCCGGTGAGGAAATCACCTGCAATTATCACGAGTTCGATCCGACCTTCGAGGGATGGTTCCCGTCAGTCGCGAAGGCGGTGAACGGAGAGGCGCACGCCCACCCCTGATCGAGCCACTAAGGAAAGCGCGTCGGCCGTCCTTTGGGCGCCCGGCGCGTATTTGTGTCGTGTGTTGTGACGCAGTGGCGTCGCTCTCGCAAAAAAGAGTTGGCAAGAGACGAATCGCCCCTTATCTTATAGTCTCAGTGAGCATAACTAGGCTTGGGCACAGCCTGACGGGGCCTGAGTCTATTTTTTATACCCCCCTAATGCTCAAAGTGAGTATAACCGGAGGTCGGAGGATCACATGGCATTCTTGGATAGCGGAATTCAGCCGATCCGCAGACGCAGCATCCATCCTGTCCCTGCAATCGATCCCGATGCCGGCCTCGAGCCTTCGCGTCACGATTTCGATCACGCCTTCGTCCGCGAAGCGGTTCGCGAGTTGAAGCCGCTTTACGCCCGAGTCGAGCGCGTTATTTCGCCGCTAGAGTGGGTCGGATATGCGCCGTACATCAAGGCCATTCGCGACCTGAAGCGCGAAAAAAACGCCGTCATCCTGGCCCATAATTACATGACGCCTGAGGTCTTTCATGGCGTGGGCGACATCCTCGGCGACAGCCTCCAGCTTGCCAAGGAGGCGACGAAGACGGACGCGGACATTATCATCCAAGGCGGCGTCCACTTCATGGCCGAGACCTCGAAATTGCTGAACCCGGATAAGACCGTTCTTATCCCCGATCCGAAAGCTGGCTGCTCTCTCGCATCCTCCATCACGGCGGAAGACGTGCGCGCGCTCCGCGCCGCCTATCCCGGCGTGCCCGTCGTCACCTACGTCAACACGAGCGCGGCGGTGAAGGCCCAATGCGACATTTGCTGCACGTCGGCCAACGCGGTGAAGGTGGTCGAAAGCCTCGGCGTTCCAAGGGTGCTGTTGATCCCCGACCAGTATCTGGCGCGCTACGTCGCGACGCAGACCAACGTCGAGATCATTTCGTGGGAGGGCGCCTGCGAAGTGCATGAGCGCTTCACAGGCGAAGAGCTTCGGCGGTATCGCGACAGCGAGCCGGACGTGAAAATCATCGCGCACCCGGAATGCCCGCCCGACGTCATCGAAGCGGCCGACTATACGGGCTCCACAAGCGGCATGATCAAATGGGTCAAGGATCATCAGCCAAAGCGCGTCGTTCTCGTCACGGAGTGCTCGATGGCCGATAACGTGGCTGTGGAAGCGCCCAAGACTGAGTTCACGCGGCCTTGCAACCTGTGCCCGCACATGAAGCGGATCACGCTGCCGAAAATCCTGGACAGCCTCCGCTACGGCACAGTCGAGGTGACCGTCGATCCAGAGGTAGCGACGCCGGCGCGGCGCGCCGTCGAACGGATGGTGAACCTTACCGCCTGACTTTTCGGGCGCGGTTCGCGCAAAGGGAAAATTCCATGACTCAAGAGCCCTTGAAGTTTCGACGCCTTGGCGGCACAGACCGTGTTCTCGTGATCGGCGGCGGTCTGGCCGGGCTTTTCACGGCGCTCCGGCTTGCCCCGCTCCCTGTGACGGTGCTCACGCCGCAGCCGCTCGGCCAAGGCGCATCGTCGGCTTGGGCGCAGGGCGGCATCGCCGCTGCGATAGGTGAAGGCGATACAGCGGAATCGCACGCCGCCGACACGATTGCGGCTGGCGCCGGTCTCACAGATCCCGCAATCGCTGAAATCCTGACCCGCGAGGGGCCGGAGCGCATCGAGGATTTGCTGCGCTTCGGCGTGCCATTCGACCGGGACCTTGAGGGAAGGCTGCGCCTCTCGCGCGAGGCCGCTCACAGCGCGCGCCGCATTGTGCGCGTCCAGGGCGATCGCGCCGGCCGCGCGGTGATGGCCGCTCTCATCGCCGCCGTTTCTTCGACGCCTTCGATATCGGTTTTCGACAATATGGAAGCCGTCGAACTGGTGATGAGACAGGACCGGGTTGTCGGCGTTTATGCGAGCCGGGCCGGACAACCGGGGCGCGCTTCATTCTTGCCTGCGCGGGCGGTGGTGCTGGCGACGGGCGGCGCCGGTCAGCTTTTCCGGGTCACCACCAATCCCAAGGAAGCCAATGGAAGTGGGCTCGGCATGGCCGCGCGGGCTGGCGCCGTGATCGCCGATCCCGAGTTCGTGCAATTCCATCCGACGGCCTTTGATATCGGTCAAGACCCTGCGCCGCTCGCGTCCGAAGCCATCCGCGGCGATGGAGCGCTTCTCATCAACCGCAGCGGCGAACGCTTCATGCTGAAGGCGCACGCAAGCGCCGAACTGGCCCCCCGTGACGTGGTGGCGCGCGCCGTCCATGAAGAAGTCACGATCGGCCGGGGAGCCTTCCTCGACTGCCGCTCCATCCATCTCCAAGAGGCCTTCCCCACGGCCTACGAATTTTGCGTCGAAGCCGGGATCGACCCGTCGAAGCAGCCGATACCCATCGCGCCCGCCGCTCATTACCACATGGGAGGCGTCGCGACCGATGCGCGTGGGCGGACCACGCTGAGCGGACTTTGGGCCTGCGGCGAGGTGGCCTGCACCGGCGTGCATGGGGCAAACCGGCTCGCCTCGAACTCGCTTCTGGAGGCCGTGGTTTTCGGGGCGCGCGTGGCCGAAGACATCCTGGCCGGGGAGCAGTATTGGCGCGCGCTCGGCGAACAGGGGGGCGCGCCCGAGACAGTTAATCTGCCGGTCGAGGATGCTTTGCACGCAACGCGCCTCGTTAAGTGGCTGAGAGAGACCATGGCGAATGAGGTTGGGGTGGAGCGGTCGGAATCGTCGTTGCGGGCCGCGCTCTGGTCGCTTCAGGAAATCAAAGCCGGTGCCGCGGCGCCAGCGCTCAAGAACATGGTCACCGCGGCGCTTCTCGTCACTGCTGGAGCGTTCGCTCGAAAGGAAAGCCGAGGGGCGCATTTCCGGCTGGATCACCCGGAGGCAGCGGACAACAAGCCTCATCACACCTATTTGACGCTGGATTGCGCCCGTGACATCCTCGCCGATGTAACCGGCGGCTATTTCGGAGAATTTATCAGCGACGCCCCCCGCAGACATGCTGTGATGTAATCGGGATCTGCGTTACTGTTTGCTAAGGTGACTCCCCTGGCCCTTTTAAAGGGACGGCAGGGTTCCGTTCTCATTTTAATTGAGGCTGTTCATGCAGAACATGGCGGCTCACGTCGATGCCGGACTGCAATTTCCCCATCACCTTACGGCGGATACGGTGCGAGCCGCGCTCGTCGAAGATCTCGGGCTTGCGGGCGATATCACCACAAACGCGGTCGTCTCCCCGCAGGCGACGTCGGAGGCCGTTCTCGCCATTCGCGAAGACGGGTGCATCGCCGGTCTACCTCTGGCGGCGGCCGCGTTCCGCGCGCTCGACCCGGAGATCGTCATCGAGCCGCATGTGAAGGAAGGCGACGCCGCGTTGGCCGGAAGCATTATCGCGCGCGTCAAAGGAAAAACGCGCGCCATTCTCACGGCGGAGCGCGTCGCTCTCAATCTTCTGCAACATCTCTCCGGCATCGCCACCGCCACCCGTCATTTCGTCGAGGCCGTCGCCGGCACGCGTACACGCATCATATGCACGCGCAAGACGACGCCCGGCCTTCGCGCGTTCGAGAAATATGCGGTGAGGGCGGGCGGCGGATTCAACCACCGGTTCGGCCTGTTCGATGGGGTCCTCATCAAGGATAATCACATCGCCGCCGCCGGCGGCGTTTCAGCAGCGATTGGAAAGGTTCTCGCCGCAAACGGCCATCTGGTGAAGATCGAGGTCGAGGTCGACACACTGGAGCAGCTTGAAGAGGCCCTTCAGCATTCCATCGATGCGGTGCTGCTCGATAATATGGCGGTGCCGGAACTGAAAAGCGCCGTTGCGCGCGCGAAGACGGCTAGGCCTGCGATTTTGTGCGAGGCTTCTGGCGGCGTCCGCCTCGTCACGGTGCGCTCGATCGCCGAAACAGGCGTCGATATGATTTCCGTCGGCGCTCTCACCCATTCCGTCAGGAGCCTGGACATCGGCCTCGACTTCTGACACCCGGATGCGCCCCCGAGCCAGCCAGCTTCCATTGAACTGGACAGGCAGCCTTGAAAAGGTTACCGCGCCTCGATTGAATGCCCGTACCAATAGGTGCAATCGCGACGCTGGGCTTCGATTTGAGGGTCTTTGCTCTGCATGATCTTACGGCAATAAGGCTGCCCTAGAGGGGTTGCGCTGACAGGCGCAGCTTCGTTGGCTTTTGCAACCCCGGCGGGTTGATTGCTAGCATTGCAGTCCTGCGCGTCGTCGCTGAGCATGGCGTAAAGCCCACCCCTCTTGAACGTGTGACCGAAAGCGTTGATGGTTCCTTCATTCGGGCACTCGGCAAAAGCCTGCGAGGCTGCCGCGCAAATTGCGAGCGTTATCACAATGCGTCTCATGGAATGGGTCCTGCCTCAACCAGTGTGGAATCAATCAATGTGATTTGTCGTGACGGTCAAAGCTGAATTCTGGATTTTCCACGAAAGATCAAAATAGCAGGCGAAGGGGCTAGGCAAATCGCTCGCCGAGGAGCCCGGCGGCCGTGGAGGCTGGTGAGAGGCGTCGCGGGGCTCGCGACATTCGCAGCGCTCACATGTCTTCGGATTCGCAGTCATCGTCATCCCGGAAGGGCGTGAGCCCTACCCGAGATCGTAACAGATTAAGGGCACATAACTCTTTGGATCTCGGCTCGCGGTTCCCTTGGCCGAGATGACGACATGCGAAGCAGGCGGCGTTCGCCATCTGTTGGGCAGGTGGCGAACTGCGCTTAGTGGAGCCACCTCGACCGCTCTCCACCTTTCGCAACAGTCTCGTCACCCGAGAACACGGCGTCGAGAGCGGTGCGAATGGCGCATTCCAGCGTTTTGGCGCTCAGCCAGTCTTTGTCGAGGCAATAGATCGCTCCGGCATTGAGGGCCGCCTTCTGCACATCAGGCGAAAGATTTCCGGAGATAAGGATGGGAGCTATTGCTGGCTTATGCCGAAGTATCGACCGAATGACATCGACGCCTGTCTCAGGCCCGAGTTTGTAGTCGGCGATCACGACATCAAATCGACTGGTTGCTATACCTTTACGAGCGGCCAGACCGGAGGAAGCGCGTGTTGTTGTTACGACGTACCCGTCAAGACGAGCCAAGAGCCGGGAGACGGCCTTGTAATCGTCTGCATTGTCATCGACAACAAGAACATTGATTTCCGTCCGGTCCAGACGCGGTATTGGACGCGAATTTACGCTTTCATGACTTTCTGCGACTTGCATTTCGTTTCCTCTCACAGATGGTAATCGTACGGACAGAACGCCCACTTTTACTCTGCTAGACCAATCGCAATAAGCATACACGTGCAGGAGGGTGTTTCCGGCCCGCCCGCTGCGATGGCTGAGGAATGCGGCATGGGATGCATTACAATCTTGGATTATTCCTGATGTGCAGTACAACCGCATAGCCATATTGCCATGGGATGGTATATTGATCGTAAACAATCTTCATGCTGCCAGGCGCCGGTGCGAACGCCATGAGCGGGCCTCAAGATGACAATCAACATGTTTGCGGTTGGCGACGGGAGGCCTGCGTGCAAAGACCCGTCGAGATTTGCAAAGGATGGGGTCGAGGCTCTTCTTTGCTTCTCAAGACAGGCGGCAAACGACCAAAGAGGGGGGCTCTGCTTGCCGTCGAGTTCGGATGCTGTTCATGAAAAAGAAACCGAACGTGTGGCCCGCCTTCGCGTAGATCGTTCCCTCTCCCGCGAGGAGAGGGAACCCACGGCAACCTTGTTTTTTGGCCGCCGCGCTCCGAACAGAGGGGGAGACGTCTGCCAGCAACGGCGCCCTACGAAGCGGCGCCGGCGGTCGCAGCGCAATTGCATTGGCAATCGTCGTGATCGTCTTCTTCGGCGAGGGGCTCGGGAAGGCCCACTCCTGCCGCCGCCGCCGCCACGGCTGTCAGAGGATCGGTTTCACTTGTCACGATCACCCGGACGCCGCGCTCCGCAAGCTTTTTCAGGAAGCCTTCGCCGCAACTGCCGGTGATCAGAACATCCAGGCCGTCGATGGGGTGCGCCGCATTGCACGGGTGCTCATGGATGCTCATTTCCTTCGGCAGATCGAGTTTGTCCGTTTGAACGATATGGCCGTCCGACGCTTCAAAGATCATAAAGCGTCGGGACTTCCCGCCGTGCGCGGTAATGGTGCGAAAATTTTGGCTGGTGACGCCAATTTTCATGCCTAATGCCTTATTGGAGGGGGATTGAAAGGCGACTTTGCGCTTGAAGACTACGCTACCGGCATGGGCCTTTGTCGTCATTGCGAATGCGCAATGATCGCCATAGGATGAGCTTCACCACGCGCGTTGTGGAACGCTCAACCACTCTCAAGAGGCGCACGCATTGAACCCAGTCTCATCCGGCGAAGCTTGGACAGGCGTCGCCGATTGCCTCAGTTGCAATATTCGGCAATCCGTTCTCTTTGCCGGATTGGAGGAAGGGGACTTCAATGAGATTCACCGTCCGATTGATCAGCTCCATTACGCTGCGGGCGCTACGATATACCGGGCGGGTGAAAATGGACTCTCGCTTTTCACCATCCGCACGGGGCTCGTCAAGCTGTCGCACTACCTTCCCGATGGCGGGCAGCGGATTGTGCGTCTCCTTCGAAAGACCGACATTTTGGGACTGGAGTGCATGCAGGCCGAGAATTACCAACATTCGGCCATCGCTCTCAAGGAAACTGAGGTTTGCAGGCTTCCGGTCAGTTGCGTGAAGCGTCTTCTGAGCAGCAATCAGCGGCTTTTTCACACTTTGATGGCGCATTGGTATCGCGCTCTCTCTCACTCGGATCGCTGGATCACCGAGCTATCAACCGGCACGGCGCGCGAGCGCGCCATCCGCCTTCTTCTTTGGCTTTCGGAACTTGAGGCGGCCGAGTTCCTGCAGCCTGTTCAGCCGCGAAGATCTGGGCGCGGTGCTGGGGCTCACAGCCGAAACGGCGAGCCGGACGATGGCGGAACTCAAGCGCCGGGGTCTTATCCGGGAATATAGCCCCAACCGCTTCTCCTGCGATGTCGCCAAGCTCCGCGCGATCGTGGGCGCCTGAGGGGGAGCCACCCTAATGGGTGGGGCGAATGGCTCCGAGAATGCGCAGCACCAATCCAGGAATCAGAAGCGCCAGCCCGACGATCCAAAACGGCTTCCGGTCAATCTTGAACCAGGCGTCATCGAAATTCGTGGTCGCGTCCAGGCCGAGTACGATTGTCACCGCCTGAAGCGCCAGGAATAACGCGCCCAGCACAATAAGCGCCCGCCCTGCAACGCGCAGGACGCCCGTTCCGCGATGATTGATCACCCAAACCAGCAGCGCAAGGGAGCCGATGAACAGCACGATCGCGCCCGCATAGGCAAGCTGCGTCGTATAAGGCGTAAGCTGAGCAGCCCAATCGAGTATTGTTTGCTTCATTGACATTTCTTCCGATGTTTTCTTGGTCTGAGCTTCTTGGATACTTTACAAACGCGCCTCGAAGAATGCATCGAAAAAAGCCGCGGCCTCAGGCCGCTTCAGCGGCTCGGCGCCGATGCGGGTCTACGAAGGCCAAGAAGCGCTCCGCCCAAGGATTGCGCGGGCTCGACCGCAGATGGGAAAAGCTCGCCAGCAGGTTGCCGATCACGATGCCGTCTGAGCCGCCGCCTATTCCTTCGCCGCGCGCCATGCGGTAAGCGAAGCGCTGTCCAGCGCTCAAATTCTCCAGCCTGGCGTAATGGAATTCATGCGCGGGGATTTGCATCCCCGGCGCGCCAGGCCAAGGCGAGGCGTCCGTTTCCTCCAGAAGGACAAGCCCGCGCCCTTGCGGCCGTTCGTACATGACGGCGTCGGCCGGGATCACGCCCGCCATCTCGTGGGCGGCGCCCTTCCAGCGGATGGAGCGCGCGAGGTACATCAGGCCTCCGCATTCCGCATAAGCCGGAAGGCCCGCCCGGATGCGGCGCGCAATGTCGGCGCGCAGTTCCCCGTTGGCTTCGAGCGCCGGGCCTTGCGTCTCCGGGAAGCCGCCGCCGATGAAGAGGCCGTCGGCATCGGGAAGACGGCTGTCGGACGTCGCATCGAAGAATGAAAGCGTTGCGCCCGCGCGCTCGAAGGCTTCGAGGTCGTCGGCGTAATAGAAGCCAAAGGCGCTGTCGCGGGCGACCGCGATACGAATGCGCTGGCCGGCGCGCGGCGCACGGGAAAGCCCGGCGTCCGCCCGCAACGACGGCGCGGCTTCGCCAAGCGCCAGAATGCGGTTCACGTCCGCGCCGTCCTCCACGGCGCTCCGCAGGCTTGCGATTCGCTCGCGCAGTTCCGGCGTTTCGGACGGCGTCATCAGCCCGAGATGGCGCTCCGCGATCGCGAAATCCTTGTTCCGCGGCACAGCGCCGATCACGGGGATGTCCGTGTAGCGCTCAAGCGCCTGGCGCATTTTATCCTGCTGGCGCAGCGTGCCGACCTTGTTGAGGATGACGCCCGCGATATCCGTTTCCCGGTCGAAAGCCTGGTAACCGAGGACAAGAGGCGCGATGCCCCGCGTCATGCCGAGCGTGTCGATAACGAGGATGACGGGGGCGGCAAGAAGCTTCGCGAGCGCCGCGCTCGAGTTCGCGCCCCTCCACATCGACGCCATCGTGCAGACCCTTGTTGCTTTCGATCAGCGCGAAGTCCACGAGCCTTTCGCGCTCGGCCGCGCAGCGCAGAATCTCGGCAGGCGTATGCGTGTTGAAGTCGAGATTGAAGCAGGGCCTGCCGCTTGCATGGGCGAGCCACATCGGGTCAATATAGTCCGGCCCCTTCTTGAAGGTCTGCACGGCCAGCCCGCGCGCGGCAAGCGCCGCGGCGAGCCCGACGGTGAGCGTTGTCTTGCCCGATGATTTATGGGCGGCCGAAAGAAGAACGCGCGCCACGACTATGCCGCCGCGCCGAGCCTGTCGCGGCCGCTCCACATCGCCTGCGCCTTCTCTTCCGCAGCCTCGATCGTTTCTGCGAACCCAAGCGTCTTCAGGGCGATGGCGAGCGTGCCGGCGATCGCAGCCTCGCCATACTCGTCCTTAGCCTCTCCGCTGAGAACCTGCATCAACCGGTCGAGGTTCATGTCTTCCTCGGGCGTCTGGCGCGGGTCGGGAAGGAGAGCGGGCCAGCGCTCTTCGGCGACCGCGCCGTCATGAACGGTCAGCGCCTCGCATGGCTTGTTCGGGCGGCGTTCGATTTCGCCGCCCTCGCCGCGGAAAACGGCCATGTGCGGCTGTTCGAGCAGAACCGCGGCCTTCTGGTGGATCGTCATATAGCCGGGATGGAAGACACCCTGCAGCATCGCCGGCGCGCCAAACGGATTGAGCATGCGCGACAGCGTGTGGACCGGCGAACGCAGCCCGAGGATCGAGCGCAAGCCGAAAAGGCCGGCGAGAATGGGGTTGATCGCCTCAAGAGGCATGTAGGCGAAATTGCGCTGGTTCAGGTGCGTCGCGGCTTCCTCGAAGCTTGAGGCGACCGGAATGCCCAATCTCTCCAGAACCTCCCTCGTATAAACGCGGCCCTCGGTGTGGCCGTCGGCGCCGTGCATGAAAACCTTCACGCCGTTCCGGGCGAGGATCAGCGCGGACAGAATGTACCAGGGGAGCTGGCGGCGCTTGCCGGCGTAGCACGACCAATCGAGATCGACTTTGGGCGCCGGCGCCGGAAGCGTCATGGCCGCCCGCGCGGCGCGGACGAAGCCTGCGATCTCGTCGGCGCTTTCCTCCTTGATGCGAAGCAGCATGAGAAAGGCGCCGAGTTGCTCCGGCAGCACGTCTCCGGCGAGGATCATGGCCATCGCCTCCTGCGCTTCCTCGACGGTGAGCGAACGGGACAGCGTCTTGCCGCGGCCCAGGATTTGCACGAAGCGCGCGAAGGGGTGAGGAGGGCGGATCATAGGCGGCTCCGTGTTGTATCAGGCTTCGATGCGGCGCGGCAGGAACGGCAAAAGCTTAAGCGCAATGCCCGTCAACAGCATGGCGACGGAAATGCCGCTCACGCCCAGCAGCACTTCAGGCAGCGACGGCGAGTAGCTGGCGACGACGCCGTCGTGGAAAGAGCTTGAAATCTGCATGCCGCGGAAGAGTTGCAGCGGAAAAGCCTGCCCGCCAATGATTGTGCAATACATATGGGCCAGGCCGCCGATGAGAAAGAAAGGCGTCGCAATGGCCATTGAGCGCCAGGCGTCGCGGCCTTTCCCAAAGAAGACGAGGATCGTCAGCGGCAAGAGCAGACCGAGCCAGATCTGGCCGATCCAGAAGACCAAAGTGTAGATGCCGCCATCGCGCAAGAGGAAAGCTTCCACCGCGCGGTATCTCGGCGCGTAGAGCTTCGTCAGATGAAACACGGCTGTGAGGTACAGGACCGACTGGGCGAAAATGATGAAGAGTCCGCGAAACTTATGGATGACCTCTTCGCTGATGAGTTCTTGCCGCGTCTCCCGGCAAACCGTCATGAGAACGAGGACCGTGAAGGCGAGTCCGTAGAGGAAAGAGGCGGCGATGAATAAGACGGGCATGATCGCGGAGGAGTAGGCGTCGCGCGCGACGAGAAAACCGAAAATCGAGCCGGTGCCGGTCGTGAGCGCAAAGCGCCAGAAGAAGGCGAAGCCGCCAATCACTCTTGTCGGCGTGTGGGAACGCGAGATGCGCCGATCCATCATGACGAAGAGGTAGAGAGCGACGACAGCCACGAAGCCGATATAAAGGTAGATATTCCACGCGAAGATCGAGCGGAAATTATAATTGGTCATCGCCACGATGAGGCGATCGGGCCGGCCCAGATCGAGCACAAGCACCATGAGTTCGCCGATCAGCAAGGCGATCGCCAGAACGCCCGAAAGCCGCGCATAGGGCTTGTAGGCGAGCGCATTGAAGACGGACGAGAAGGAGGCCACGTTCAGCGCGCCCGAAGCCGCCACGATCAGGAACACTGCGAAGACGTGCGGCGTCCCCCAGACAATCTGGTTCGACATGCCCGTGACGACATGGCCGTTCTCCTCCATGTAAAAGGCGGCGGCCAGGCCGACTGCGATGACAAAGACATGAAAGACGAGCAGCCCCCAGAAGAAGGCGCTGTGATCTGTGAGCCTATGATAAGCGACCTTTGCCATCCCTCACCCCGCCCCGCCCAGCAGCGGCGGCTTCTCTTAGATGTTTGTGTAATAGACGCTTGTATCGCAGCCGAGCGTCGGGCGAATGCGGTCCGCGCGATAGGTCGCGATGCGCTTTGCGATCTCGCTCGAAGGATCGTTCAGGTCGCCGAAAAGCATGGCGCCATTGCCCTTGGCGTGGCACGCCTCGACGCAATCCGGCGCTCCTCCGGCGTCGATGCGATGCGCGCACAGCGTGCAGCCTTCGACCGTCCCTTTCCCGCGCGGCGCATCGGGCTTCTGGTTTTCCAGCGGCTCATGCACAAAAGACCGCGCCTTGTAGGGGCAGGCCATGATGCAGTAGCGGCAGCCGATGCAGATATGGCGGTCCACCAGGACGATGCCGTCGGCGCGCTTGAAGGAGGCGCCTGTGGGGCAGACGTCGACGCAAGGCGGAATCCCGCAATGCTGGCACATGACCGGGACCGAAAAAGCCTTGCCCGATCTCGGATCTTTCGCAGTCAATTTCCGGATCCACTGCGGGTCTGTTTCGGGATGCCCCGTGCTTGCCCAGCCGAAGGCTGTGGAGCAGGCGTCTACACAGACCGAGCAGTTCGTCTTGCATTTGCCGGCGTCGATAAGAAGCCCCCAGCGCACCTTCGAAGAAGCAGGCGCCGTTTCGTCGGCGCCCGCCTCGCCCACGGCGTAAAGCATGACGCCTGGCGCAAGCAGCGCAGCCGTCAGGCCCGCGGCGCTTTTCAGGAAAGCGCGCTTGCCGGGATCGGTGGGCTTGCCTTCTGTCATGGTCGCTTCTCCTGGAGGACAGCAGCCGCGGCGGCCAAGTCTGACGGAACGGCGCTTTCTGCGCTTTGCGTTTGCTCTGCGCCCGGCCGCGACGAATGGCACTGGAAGCAATCGATGGAGACAGCAGCAAAGTCGTGGCAGCTCCGGCAGAAATGCCGGGAATCCGCATAGCTCACGGGCTTGCCGTCGGCGCCCGTCACGGCGTGGCAATCCACGCACTTTGCAATGCTGAAGGGCTTGCCGCGCACGCCCTCATGCACGGTCTCGTCGCGCTGATGCATCATCATGCTCATGTGATTGCGGCGCATGAATTCGGTGGGCGCAACACAATGCTCGCCCTTGCCCTTGGGCGGATGCGGAATGAGCTCTTCCGCAATGGCGGACGTATTCGCAAGAGCAAGCAGAAGCGCCATGACAGCCGCCAGTCTCATGCCGCGCCCCTCGCGTTTGTCACGATCCCGGATAAGCGCTGAAGCGCTTTCCAGTATGACGCGGAGAAGGCAGTCGCCGGAGCGCATCCGCATCACTCCCCGAGGCCCATCTGGATGTAGCCGGTCGGACAGACATCCTGGCAGATGTGGCAGCCGACGCATTTCTTATAATCGGTCTCGACGTAGCGGCCAACGGCGCGCTCCTTTTTCGGAACGCGGTCGATGGCTTTCTGCGGACAATAGATCAGGCAGGCGTCGCATTCGAAGCAGAGCCCGCAGCTCATGCAGCGCTCGCCTTCCGCCCTGACCTGCTCCTCCGTGAAAGCAATGATGCGCTCCCCGAAATCGCCGATGACGGCGTCGGCGCCGACATGGCGCTCCTGCCGCTTGTTTCGCGGCGCAGGGGGGAAATGCCCTTTGTGAAGAGCGTCATGCGGGATGATCTGCGCCGCCGAGCGGTCCTCATAATTGTGGACTGCGAACGGGGCCGACGAGGTGCCGCGTTTCTGCTGGTGATCGTAAGGCTCAGGATCGAGGCCGCGCTGGTGCAGTTCTTCGAGCAGGTTGAACTGATGCACATCCACCTTCGGGCGCTTGTCCTGAGAATTGCCGTCGAGGAAATGCGTAACGGTTTCAGCGGCGACGCGACCGTGGCCGATTGCGGTGGTCAGAAGATGCGGGCGCACGGCGTCGCCGCCTGCGAAGTGCTTCTCCATGCCTTTGACTTTGTAGACCGCGTCGATCGCGATGGCGCCCTTGCCGCTGCTCAGCCGTTCGAGGCCATCGGCGAGATCCGCCATCTGCCCGATGGCTGAAATCACGATATCGCACGGGATCTCAAACTCCGCGCCCTCCGTGGGGATCGGCGTCATGCCATTCATTGTGCATTGGCGCATCTTGATCGCTGTCGCGCGCCCCGTCTCATCCGTGACGATTTCGACGGGCATGACGCCGCCGCGTATGTCGATTCCTTCGCGCAGCGCATCCTCGCGCTCGCGCGCCGCCGCCGTCATCTGATCCAGCGGGAAGAGCGAGGTCAGCACCGCCTGGACGCCCTCGCGGCGGATGGTTCCCGCCACATCATGGGCCGTGTAGCCGAGAACCTCCACGCCGGCCTCATCGTGCTTGGCGTGCTGGCTGATATGTCCGATGCGGCGCGCAACCGACGCCACGTCGATGGAGGTGTCGCCGCCGCCGATCACGACGATGCGCTTCGCGGTCGAAAAGAGGAGGCCGCGGTTGAAATCATCGAGGAAGTCGACGCCGGTCAGGCAGTTCTCGCCGCCCCAGCCCGGCACGGGAAGCCCCCTGCCCTTCTGCGCGCCGATCGCCCAGAAGATGGCGTCGAAATCGGCCTCAAGCTGGTCGATGCTGATGTCGCGGCCCACTTTCGTCTTGAGCCGGACCTCCACGCCAAGGTCGAGAATGCGGCCGATCTCGGCGTCGAGCTTCTTGCGCGGCGTGCGATACTCGGGAATGCCGTAGCGCATCATGCCGCCGAGTTGGTCGTGCTCCTCGAACAGGGTCGCCGCGTGGCCCTTTCGCCGAAGGGAATAAGCCGCCGCGAGGCCGGCGGGTCCGCCGCCGACGACCGCGACCTTCTTGCCTGTGTCAGGCCCGGGCTGTGGCGCCTTCAGACCACGCTCAATCGCCCAGTCGCCGACATATTGCTCCACGCCGTTGATGCCGACGAAATCGTCGACCTCATTGCGGTTGCAGCCGTCCTCGCACGGCGCGGGGCAGACACGGCCCATCACCGACGGAAATGGATTGGCCTCCATCATGCGGTTGAAGGCGTATTCCTGCCAGGGCATGCCCTCGACCGGCGACTTATCCATGCCCCGCGCGATGGCGAGCCAGCCGCGAATGTCGTGGCCTGAAGGGCAGCTTCCCTGACATGGCGGCGTTTTGTGCACGTAGGTCGGGCATTTGTAGGAGCGATCGGCCTGGAAGATCTTCTGGGTCAGATCCGGCCAGCTCCACATGCTCTCGCCTTCTTCGAACCGCCGAAACGTGTGCTCCTCCGGGGCCCTATCACCGCGATCCATCAGTTTGCTTCCTCCACATCGGCCGCTTGCGCCGGCTCCTCTTTTTTTGGCTCCGCCGATGGAAGAGCCGCGTGAGCTTCGGCTTTCGCCTTCAGTTCCGCTTCCTGCAGCGAGCCCGTCAGCACGATGGCGTTCGCAACCATCTGGTGAACGCTGACGATGGCCTCCCTGTCGAACCCGAACTTCGGCAGCACCTTCGAAAACTGTGCTTTGCAGATCGCGCAGATGGCGGCCATGTGCGTGACGCCATGCCTGTCGGCGACCTCGCGGAGCGCCTTCATGCGGGGCGAAGCGCCTTTGGTGCGGATGTCCATCAATTCATCGGTGAGAAGACCGCCGCCGCCGCCGCAGCAGAGCGTCGCCTCGCGGATCGTGTCGGGGTCCATGTCGTAGTAGTGATTGCAGGAGGCCCTGAGAATCGCGCGTGGGATCTCGAACTGTCCGCCCGGCGCGTCGCCCATGCGGGAGGCGCGCGCAACATTGCAGCTGTCGTGGAAGGTCAGCCGAATAGGGTCGTTCTTGGACTTGTCGAGGCGAATTTTCCCGTTCTGGATCAGATCGTAGGTGAATTCGCAGATATGCTGCGGAACGGGATAGCGCGGATCGAGAAAATCGAACGGCCCCGCGAGCGTGTTGAGGAAGTTATAGGCGACGCGCCAGGCATGGCCGCATTCGCCGAAGATAAGCCGCTTCACCTTCAGCGCGCGCACCGCCTCGCCGATGCGCTGCGAGACCTTCTGCATGGTCTCGTGAGAGCCGATGAACATGCCGAAATTGGCGGCTTCGGAGGCATGGGTGCTGAGCGTCCAGGAGACGCCCGCCTCATGCAGCACCTTCGCATAGCCGATCAGCCCTTCCATATGCGGGGTGGCGAAGAAGTCGGCGCTCGGCGTGACGAGAAGGATGTCCGCGCCTTCCTCGTCGAGCGGCAGACGCACAGGAACGCCCGTCTCCTCCTCGATATCCTCCTCAAGCCCGGCGAGCGTGGCTTTCAGCGCCTTGGGCGGCAGGCCGAGATTATTGCCGATCTTGAAGACCTTGCCGATGATCTCGTTGCAGTATTTCTGCCCCAGGCCGATGTGGTCCATGATGTCGCGGGCGGCCATGGAGATTTCGGCGGTGTCGATTCCGAAGGGGCAGTAGACCGAGCAACGGCGGCACTGCGAGCACTGGTGGAAATAGCTGTACCACTCATCCAGCACTTCGCGGGTCAGGTCCTTTGCGCCGACCAGCCAGGGCGCGATGCGGCCCGACAGCGTGAAATAGCGGCGATAGACCTTGCGCAGCAAGTTCTGGCGCGCAACCGGCATGTTGTTGGGGTCGCCTGTACCGAGGAAGTAGTGGCACTTGTCGGTACAGGCGCCGCAGCGAACGCATCCGTCTAGGTAGAAGCGCAGCGCACGGTTGTTCTTAACGAGGTCCCCGAGCCTCAGGATGGCCTTTTCTTGCCAGTTCTCGACAAGCTCGCCCGGAAAGCCGAGCGCGGTCTGGTGAGCCGCCGACGCCACGTAAGGCTTGCTCTTGGACATCGCGCCATAGGCGAGATTCGGAACTTCCAGCGGGTCCGGATGCAGCGGGCTTTCGTCCGTATCCTGCGCTTTGTATTGGTCCACGGCGCGCCTCCCTATGCCTTGGTCGCAAAACGCCGCCTTGGCGCATACCAGCGCTCGCGGGGATTGTCGGCCTGATTGCGCGACGGGCTGAAGAACACGCCGGGCGCGTGCAACAGTTTTGAGAACGGGAAGACGATCATCAGCAAAGCGACGAGCGCCAGGTGGGTCAGGAGCAGCGGATCGGCCGGCAGCGGCTGCCAGTCGAACGCCATAAGACCGAGGACGAAACTTTTCAGCAAAACGATGTCCGTGTGCGCCACGAACTTCATCGCGAGCCCCGACGCGCCAATCGCAATCAGGAGCAGCAAGAGCAGGTGGTCGGACGCGTCGCTGATATACCGTATGCGCGCCATCGCCACGCGCCGGAACCAGAGCGCGAAAAGCGCGGCGACCATCGCAAAGCCGGCATAAATCCCAAACGGCTGCATCAGAGCCACGGGCAGCCATACGGGCTGCGTGAAATAGCGCAGATGGCGAAACAGCACGAACGCCAGCGAGACGTGGAAAACCCAACCGAACAGCCAAATCCATTTGTCGGATTTGAACAGGCTTTCAAACACGGAGACTTCGCGAAGTATGCGAAAGGCGGCGCCCGCCCTCGTCGTCGGCGCAGGCGTGGTCGGGATCTTGAGAGGAACCGGCGTTCTCGCATATTGCCAAACGCGCAAAAGGAGGCCGACAGCGAAGATCGCCGCCGCGACGTAGAACATGACCGCGTAAATCGTGGTTTGCACGCCAATCCGTCCCTAGCAGCCAGCTTCTCTGACTGGTTTTTCAGGTCTTGTCATGGCCGGGCTTGACCCGGCCATCCAGCTGGGGAATCGCTGTTTCGTGGATGGCCGCCTCAAGGGCGACCATGACAAACAGTTAGACGCAGCCGGTCGGCTTCGGCAGGCCGGCGATTTTGCACGCCTGCTTGGCGGGGCCATAGGGGAAGAGATCGTACAGATATTTCTGGTCGCCCTTCGCGGGGCCGAACTTCTTCTTCATCTCTTTGACGAGCACGCGGATGGCCGGCGCAATCTGGTATTCGTCGTAATAATCGCGCAAGAAATCGACGACTTCCCAGTGCTCAGGCTTCATGTCGATATTTTCGCTCTTCGCGATCAGAAGCGCCAAGTCCTTGTTCCAGACGCCGATGTCGGTGAGATAGCCTTCCTCGTCGTGATCTGCGACGAAGTCGCCGAGTTTATACTGCATGCTCATATGAACCAGCTCCGTTCAGTGGTTGAGTTAGACATGGGCCTTAGAGCCAGGCGACGGTTCGCGCGTGCTGCGCGACGAGATCGACAAATCCGCCGTAATCGACAAGCTTGACGCCCTCGATGACATCCTCGGGCTTGACGCCGCGGGCCGAGAGATCCGAGGCCAGCGCATACACCGAGCCGCTCTCAAGCGCAGTCTTCACCATTTCGCTCGTCGCCGGGCTTTTGCGAGCCCCAAGGACGCCATCCTCGATCATGAGCACTGCGTCGCCCGCCATCATATGCCCTACGCAAGCTTGCAAGGCGTTCCGCTCGAAGGGAGATTTGTTCACCGTGTGAAGTGTCGACATGGGCTTCGGCTCTCCCGTCTCAGAAACTTAAGACGACGTCTTGCTGCGCGATGATGGCCGCAAGCTCTGCGCGGTTCACCGGGATGATCGAGGGCTTTTCGGCGTAATCCTCGTTTTCATCCTCGTAAGTGATGGGCATCAGGTCTTCCACGGTCAGGCCGCGCTCTGCGAGCAACTCGCGCTCGACGTAGAACTTGCGCACGTCGTAGTCGCAGAGCGCCTTGTACGTGCGCGAAAAGTTCTTCATACCCGAAGCGCCCGTGTCCTGCCCAGCCATGAGCTGGAAGACGCCATCGTCGATGAAGGCGAGGCTAACATCCTGCTCGAAAGCCGCTCCGATCAGCACGACTTCGAGGGACTCGAGCGCATAGATGGTGCCGTAGGGAGCCTTGCGGTTGATGTAGAGAAATTTCTTTTTGCCGTCGGCCATGGCGTTCTCCTAATCCCCGAAGACCACAAGCCGGTCGGCCAGAATCCCTGCCTCAATCAATTGGCCGAGGCCGGAAATGCGAAAACCGGGCGCGATGTTGTTGGCGTCCTTGCCGTGCCGTCTGGCCTCGTCGGCGTCTAGCACGCCGCGCCGCTGCGCCGCGGCGATGCAGACCACGAGATCGAGCTTGTGCTTCTCGCCAAGCTCGCTCCAAAGTTTTTGCAGGTTCCGATCATCCTGCGGCGGCACGGCCAACCGCGTGCCGTTGTTGACGCCGTCATGGTAGAAAAAGACGCGGGTAATCCCGTGCCCCTTCTCCAGGGCGGCCTTCGTGAAGTTATAGGCCGAGTCGGACGCCTGATGCGTATACGGCCCTTCATTGACGACGATCGCAAATTGCACGTCTTTTTCCTCGTCTAGAAATGGACATGCGCCGACATGTTCATGGTCTTGCGCGCGCCGGTCCACGTATCGAGGTGGTGCTTCGTGAAGGCGAAGCCCGTCAGCTCGAAGAAACGCGGCCAACCGATGCGCTCAATCCACTCGCCCAAGCGCTCCCAGTCCTTCGCGTTTTCTTTGTAAGCATAAAGGATCTTGCGAACCACGTCGGCGACTTCCGGCCAGCGCGGCGCATTGTTGGGGAGATTTGCGACAACAAGCTTGTGGAAAGCTGGCTTGGAGCGCGCATTGGAGTGCTTTCCGCCAACCCAGACGGCGATCTTGGTCGAATTAGCGCCGTTGATCTGCATGGGCGGGCATGGCGGATAGCAGGCGCCGCAGCAGACGCATTTCTGTTCGTCCACTTCGAGCGAAGGCTTGCCGTTGACCATCGCCGGCCGGATCGCCGCCACCGGGCAGCGCGCGACGACGGCGGGCCGTTCGCAAACCTTGGAGACGAGGTCGTGGTTGATCTTGGGCGGCTTCGTATATTGCACGTTGATGGAGATGTCGCCCTGGCCGCCGCAGTTGATCTGGCAGCATGACGTCGTGATGCGCACGCGGTTCGGCATCTCCTCCTTGATGAACTCGTCGTACATCATGTCCATCAGGCTCTTGACCACGCCGGACGCGTCGGTGCCCGGAATATCGCAGTGCAGCCAGCCCTGCGTGTGCGAGATCATCGACACGGAGTTGCCGGTGCCGCCGACAGGGAAGCCTTCCGCCTGCAACTTCTGGATCAGCGCTGGGACCTTCTCGAAGGACGAAACCATGAACTCGATGTTGCTGCGCGTCGTGAAGCGCACATGGCCTTCGGCGAACTGGTCCGCGATGTCGCACAGCTTGCGGACGGTGAAGACGTCCATCTGGCGCTGCGTGCCGGCGCGAACGGTCCAGACCTCGTCGCCGCTTTTCGCGACGTGGTGCAGCACCCCAGGGCGCGGCCGGTCGTGCCAAGCCCACTGGCCATAGTTTTTCTTCAGAACCGGATGCATGTGGGGAAACGGATCGGGCACACCGGATTTAACGGGGCGGCGCGGTTGAGCAGGGGCGTTCATCTAAGAAGTCTCCGCGAAATCGAATGGGTTAGCGGCGACCGGCGGGCGCAGGCCGAGCAGCGCGCCCCGCCGGTGCTTCCGTGTTATTCGCCTGCGACGGTCAAGCCGGCCTCTTTCGCCTTGCGCTCGAAATATTTTTCGGCTTCGGCGGTAAAGTCGTCCGTGCGCACATAAGAGGACGTGCGCGGATGGTTGACCATATTCGGATCGGGATCGACGCCAATCGCTTCGAGAAAGGCGGGCAGCCCGATGCGGTCCAGGCATTCGCCGATGCGCTCATGCTCCAAGGCGTTCTCCGCGAAGAAGTCAATGAGCTTGGTCGCGAATTCGATGAGCTTCTCGCGATCTTCGTCCGTCTCAAGCTTCATGAACGGGACGACCATCGTGCCCATGAGATCGCCGACCTTGAGCGAACGCTTGCCGCCGATCAGGATCGAGACGCCACGGTCGTCGCCGGGAGACAGCGCTTTCGTCATGACGTTCATGCAGTGCATGCAGCGCACGCAGGACTTGTTGTCGACGTCGAGCGTGTCGTCATCGTTCAAGCTGAGCGCACGCGTCGGACACATCGCTATGACAGAGTCGATCGTGTATTTGCGGCCATGCGAAGCGACGTAGGCTTTCACCTCGTCCTGGTCCACCTTCATGGCGTCGCGCCAGGTGCCGATGACCGCGAAATCCGAGCGGTGGATGGCGTTCACGCAATCGTTCGGGCAGCCCGAGAACTTGAATTTGAACTTATAGGGCAACGCAGGCCGGTGCATTTCATCGAGGAAGTTATTGATGACCGCGCGATGCGCCCTGATCTCGTCATAGCAGGACTTCTCGCAGCGCGCGTGACCCACGCAACTCATGGAGGTTCTGAGCGCGGGGCCAGCGCCGCCGAGGTCGAAGCCCATCTCGTTCAGTTCATCGAACGCTTTCTGGGTGTTCTCAGTCGTGCAGCCTTGGAACATGATGTCGCCGCTCTGGCCATGGAAGGCTATGAGCCCGGACCCATGCTTTTCCCAGACGTCGCACAATTTGCGAAGAAGATCGGTGGTGTAGTGATAACCGGCGGGCGGCTGGACGCGGAGCGTATGGAATTCTTTTGAGGCCGGAAATTTGTCGGCCACCTCTGAAAAGCGGGGGATAATGCCGCCGCCATAGCCGAAGACCGAAACCGTGCCGCCCTTCCAAAAGCCGAGGCGTTTCTCGTATGAGTGCTCAAGCTGACCGAGAAGATCATTCATCATCGGCGCGTAGGGCTTGTCGTCGGCATCCCGAAGCTTTTTGAGACCCGTCACGAAGCTCGGCCAGGGACCTGTCTCAAGCTCGTCCAGGAGCGGCGTCGCATGCTTTTGAGATTGCGCGGCTTTTGGCGCATCGTCGCTCGTCATTCAACCTCCCTGTTCCAATCCGGCGCATCCTCGCGGTCGAAATTTATCGCCGTACCACGCGCAACTTATTTTTTATCTTTTTGTCTTAACATCGCCCGTTTTCAGCGGATTTTCGTCACGCTAGCATACTTGCATATTGCTGACAATCATTCATATGTGTGAATACGATAATACATTCATCTCACGCAGTCCAGAAGAGCATCGAAAGTCGATGCAAAACTGTTTGTGAACGTCAAGCGCTCAAAGCGTATTGGCGAGCGACGGCGACCCTCGGCATCGCCGCAGGACCTCGGTAGGACATTCCGGCGCGCGTCTGCTGCGTGTTTTGTGGTTTGCAAAGCCAAGCTTCTAGATCATAATGTATGAATATGTTAATATAAGAAGAAACAGCATTCGAGGGAGGGGGAATGGCGCACATCGTCGTGTTGGGCGCGGGCTTAGGCGGCGTCATCATGGCCTATGAAATGCGCGATCAGCTGCGCAAGGGCGACACGCTGACCGTCATCACCAAAGAGGAGAAATATCACTTCGTCCCGTCGAACCCCTGGGTTGCGGTGAACTGGCGCACGCGCGAGGAGGTGGAGATCGACCTGACGCGCACCTTTGCGAAGCGGAAGATCAACTTCATTCCGGTCGCCGCGCAGAAAGTCCACCCCGGCGAGAACTGCGTCGAACTGGTGAACGGCCAGAGGATCTACTACGATTTCCTCGTCGTCGCAACCGGGCCGGAGCTCGCCTTCGACGAAATCGAGGGGCTCGGCCCCAGCGGCCATACGCAGTCCGTCTGCCATGTCGATCACGCGCAGAAGGCGTCCGTAGCCTTCAAGGCGTTCTGCGAGAAGCCCGGCCCCATCATCACGGGCGCCGTGCAAGGGGCGTCCTGTTTCGGGCCGGCCTATGAATACACCTTCATCCTCGACACCGAGCTGCGCCGCAAAAAGATCCGCGACCGCGTGCCGATGACCTTCGTGACCCCCGAACCCTATATCGGGCATCTGGGCCTCGACGGCGTCGGCGACACCAAGGGCATTCTCGAAAGCGAAATGCGCGACCATCACATCAAGTGGATCACGAATGCGCGCGTGAAGAGGGTCGAGCCCGGCAAGATGGTCGTGGAGGAACTGACCGACGAGGGCGAGCCCAAAAAGACCCATGAGCTGCCCTTCGCCTATTCGATGATGCTGCCGGCCTTCCGCGGCATCGAGGCGCTGCGCGGAGTCGAAGGCCTCGTCAATCCCCGCGGCTTCGTCCTCATCGACAAGACGCAGCGCAACCCGACCTACCGCAACGTTTTCTCCGTCGGCGTTTGCGTCGCCATTCCTCCCATAGGGCCGACGGCCGTGCCCTGCGGGGTGCCGAAGACGGGCTTCATGATCGAGTCCATGGTGACCGCGACCGCGCTCAACATCGGCGAACTTTTGCGCGGCAAGGGCGCCCAGCACGAGGCGACCTGGAACGCGGTCTGCCTCGCCGATTTCGGCGACTCGGGCGTGGCGTTTGTGGCGCAGCCGCAAATTCCGCCACGCAACGTGAATTGGTCCGCCTCCGGCAGATGGGTGCATCGCGCCAAGATCGCGTTCGAGGCCTATTTCCTGCGCAAGATGCGGCGCGGCGAAAGCGAGCCCTTCTATGAGAAGGCCGCCCTGCAAATGATGGGCATCGGCAAGCTGAAGCGCGTCACCTGACGAAATCAACCCGCCTTAAATCGGCCTCGATTAAAGGCGGAAAAGTTGATCGCTTCTAAAGTCTTGGAGCAGCATATCCGCGTTTGGGCGGGCGCGGGCCACTCCAGGCCATCCGGGAAGGCGATGGGCAAGGCAGTTGACATCGCCTTCTTAAATAGAGACATTCGAATATATACATTAAAACGCGCGGATCAGGGAGACAGGCGAGCATGGCCGAAGGAACCGGGGCGGCGCCCAATCAGAAGTCGATGACCATCATCGTCACCAAGGGCTCGCTCGACTGGGCCTATCCGCCCTTCATTCTCGCCACGACGGCGGCGGCGATGGGCGTCAACACCACGATGTTCTTCACCTTTTACGGTCTCCCGCTGCTCTTGAAGACGCTTGACCTCAAGATTTCGCCGCTCGGCAACCCGGCCATGAAAATGCCCATGGGCGGCATGCACATGGGCATGCCGAACTGGGTCTCCGCGATCCCGGGCGTGGACAAGATGGCGACCGGCATGATGAAGGACATGATCAAGAAAAAGGGCGTCGCCTCGATCGAGGAGCTGCGCGACATGGCGCGCGAAGCCGACGTCAAGCTGATCGCGTGCCAGATGACCATGGACCTTTTCGAGTACAAGAAAGAAGACATGATCGATGGGCTTGAGCTTGGCGGAGCGGCCACGTACATGGAGCAGGCGCTGAAATCCGACGTGAACCTGTTCATCTGAGCCGACAAGAACGGACGCAATAAAAACCCAACGTATCGAGTTCAGGGAGGACTCATGGCTGACCAGACGCTCGACGCAAAAGGCCTCAACTGCCCGCTGCCGATCCTGAGAACCAAGAAAACGCTGAGCGCGATCCCCGCCGGCGGCACGCTCGAAGTGCTCGCCACCGATCCGGGCTCTGTGGCCGACATGGCCGCGTTCTGCCGCACAACCGGAAACGAGCTTGTCGAATCGACCAAGGACGGCGACGTGTTCCGCTTCGTGATCAGGCACACCGCGTGAGGCGCGCTTTCGAGCCCGCGCGGATCGCAGGGCTGGCGCTACACCGAAGCCGCCAGCGAAGGCCAAGGTTCAACGCAGGACGAGGTCTCGCGGAAGGCAACGCGGCCAGTTGAAAGAGAACTTCGCGCCGCGACCGTCCTGAAGAGGTGAATGCAAAGTGATCGTGCACCCAAAGTGCTCGACTGTTCTTTTGACTGTGGCGAGGCCCAGTCCGCTTCCAGAAATGTCTTCGTAGCTTTCCAGTTTTTGAAATGGCTGGAAGACCAGATGATGATATTGCTCGGCTATTCCCGGGCCATTATCCTCGACCTCGAATGCGATGGCGTGGGCTTCCTGTCGCCATCTGACCAAAATGGCGCCATCGGGCCGATCGTGGTATTTCACGGCGTTATCGATGAGGTGCCGCAAGACGAGAACCAGCGGCGCTTTGGCCGTCAGCAATGACGCCGGCTCGCCGGAGCACTCAAGGCGCATGCTCTTGGCCGCGAGCAGAGATTCAAAGTTATCCCGCGCCACCGTCGCGATGTCGACCCGCTCCTCCAGTTCCTTCTTGCGGCCGACCATCGAATAGGTGTGAAGGTCGCTCACGAGCGTCATCGCGCGGCGCGCCTGCAGGCGCAGGCGATCCAGGTGCTCGCGCACTTCATCGGCGAGGTTCTCTCCAAGGTCCTCGCCAAGCCACTCGACCGTGTTGGCGATCGCGCGCAAAGGCGAGCGCAGGTCGTGCGAGGCGACGTCGGCGAATTCCTCAAGGTACAGATTGGAGCGCGCCAGCATACTCTCCTGGCGTTTAAGTTCCGTTATGTTATGCCTGATCCCCGCGAGGCCGATAATCGTCCCGGATTCGTCCAGAAGCGCCGCTCTGTGTTCCGAAAACCATGAGACGGAGCCGTCCCTCGCTTCGAAGCATTCGATGCAATCGGCGGGAGGCTTGCCTGTCGCGAGCAACTTTTCATCTTCGGCCCGTCGAAGGGCTGCGCGCTCGGGCGCCAGGAATTCATCCTCGCGCCTTCCCGTTACGTCTTCCTCCCGATCCACGTTCAGGACGCTGAGTTCGACGGCGTTGGCGCGGATATAGCGCCGGTTTACATCTTTGACATAGATGGCGTCGGAAGCGCCATCCATCAGGCGACGCAGCAGCTTGCGCTCGAATTCGGCGCCGGCCAACTCGCGCTCGATCGCCGAATTGAGGCGGACCATCTTATCCTTGCGAATGTCGTTCTTTGCGCCGGACCGCATCAATTCTGCAGCCCTCTCCTTCCGAGACGCTAGCCAGCCAAGCTTTAGCGAAGCTGGCAGGTTTTCTGGTCCCGCGTACGGCCAAATAGGCCGGTTCCTACCGTTCCAGATTTTCGAACAAAATGCCGGAAGACCTCGATGAGCGGAAATCGGCCTGCCGATATATCGACAGTTACAAACGCCATCAAGTTGCTCCTCAAAATCGACGGTATTGATCCAAGGGATGTACTTTAGACCAGAAGCGCTTGTTATTGGCGAAGACCTTCACACCACGAGCTTTTCTCAAGATCGCAGTAGGCGTTCCCTCCAGGATACTGCAGATTGCTGATCGAAGCCGCCGCAGCTATCCCGGCACTATTGTGCGCTTCATCAGTTGGGATTATTAGTCCGCCACGACCGGTGCTTTCTCAGTCCCGGTCACCTTTCCGGGGAATGCGCAAGATCCCCTCAGTTGCATCCCTTTCCCGACGAGTTGGGGCAGTTGCTCTTGCTGCTGTGACTGCTGCTGCTATTGCTGCTGCCGTAGCCGCTGCTGCTTCCGCTGTGGCCGCTGCTTCCGCTTCCGCTTCCACTTCCGCTGCCGTGGCTGCTGCCGCTGGTGCCGCCGCTGTGGCTGCTTCCGCTGCTGTGGCCGCTGCTACTGCCGCTGCGGCGACCGCTGTGGCTGCTGTCGCTGTGGCCGCTGTGGCTGTGGCCGCTTTGGCTGTGGCCGTTGCCGCCGCTGTGGCGGCTGCTCCACTGTCTCCAGCTACTGCCGCTGTGGCTGCTGTCGCTGTGGCTGTGGCCGTTGCCGCCGCTGTGGCGGCTGCTCCACCGTCTCCAGCTACCGCCGCTGTGGCTGTCGCAGCTGCCGCTGTGGCCGTGGCGGTTGCCGCCGCTGTGGCGGCTGTGCCACCGTCTCCAGCTACTGCCGTTGTGGCTGTAGCAGCTGCCGATTTCCACTTCTACGAAAACCGACCACTCCCAGCTTGTTTCCTCCATCGGCAAATTGATCACGCAGCTCTTGTGCTGATCGAGCGCCGCATATGCCGGATTGGGACGGTCCACGAAGTCCGCTTGAGTGACATAGCCCTGGTTGTTCACGTCGTAGTAGTAAAAATTCGCGACTTCGAACAGCCTGTTGATTTCCGGCAGCTTGGCGAATTCCTCCCGTGTCAGCTTGCCATCGTGATCGCTGTCGGCTCCCTTGAACAGCCACGCCGCATAGGCCCGCCATTCATCGCATGTGGCATCGCGGTCGTGATTGAGGTCCCAGGTCCAGGCCGCCCTGATGAATGCCTCTTCGATGGTGTCGCTCAGAGCAGGCGATGTTCCGGCGCCAAGGAGCGCGGAGGAGCAACCAACCAGTAACAATCCGCAGTGTAGCAATCGAAGCCTAGGCATGGTGTCCGACCGAGTTGGAGAACACGATTTCGTGAACAACCGATAAAGTGCTTCGGTCTATGAGCCAAACCAGGGCTGCACTTATCCACGTCTTTCTTTGTATTCTTTTTTCGTCTTTACATTACTATGTGGAATCTCAGCGACGCCCACACCCGTGCAGCCGCCGTCGCCTGAGAATGTGCCCCTTGACAGAGCTGCGGCTTCTAGCGTGGTACGGTCGCGGGTAGAGCGTGTGAAAGGGCCAAAAGCTGGACCTGAGCGGAGGATCTTAGGCGCAGTCTCGCCCAAAAACCGTGCCCCGCGTCGCAAAGCGCCACTGCCGGCCGGGCGGCGCCTTGAGCCGCCGGCCTTGGTCATTTTCCGGCATTGGCCCCCGCTTGCAGCAGAAGCAAAACGAGCGCCGGAATTCAACGGTGAGCGAACGCGTATGGGCGGAGCTTTCCCGCCCCGCTTAGCCGCCCGGCTTAACGTTTTGAAGAGCGGTTTTCACCAGCAAGCCAAGCTCCTGGGCTTGAAGAGCATAAGCATGCATCTGCAACTGGGCGTGCCTGCTCTGGATTTGCAGCACCTCCGGCACGTCCTTCGCCTCGGCGAGTTCGTGGGCCAAAGAGAAACCGGCATCGAGATTTTGCTGCGTGAATCTCATCGCCCGATCCGCAACCTCGCTCAACCCGTTCAGCGCCGGATTTGCCGGGACCAGTGTTTTCATCATGTCCTGCACTTTGGACGCTGCGTCCAGGAACTGCTTGCAGGCCTCGCGAGCCTGATCGATGTTCTGGGTTGCGAGCGTGCGCATTTCTCGCGGGATTTCCATTTGCCTGGTCTCTGCCATGTTTTTCCTCCCTTGCTGCTATCTTGCAGCATCGCCATGCGGTGTACTGTTAAGCGAGCCGGTCTTTCAGACAAGCTCGCGGCCCCGATATGCGTCACCGCCGAAGACCCATATTACCGAAATGCGAGCCGCTTGGGACCTATGAAAATCAAACTCGGCCTTGGCCAAAGAACAAATTACCGCTAGCGTCGAGCTTCCATCTGGACTGTTCCCGCTTTCGCTGGCAGGTTCGGTCGAAAATACTCCATGCGGCCCACCCTCTTTATGACGCCCAACAATCAAGAGACGCAGATGAAGCGGATTGGACATGCGATCGAGCTTGTCATCTCGCAGAGCCGGTGGCTTATTGTGCCGTTCCTGCTCGGGCTGGTGATTGGGCTCGGAGCGCTCGCCTACACATTCGTTCTGAAGCTCGCAGCCTTTCTGAGCTTGGTTGGCTCGGCCTCGGAAGATGTCTTAATAGTTGGAATCTTGAAGCTCGTAGACCTTTCGCTCACCGCCAATCTGCTCTTGATCGTGATAGGCGCGGGTTACATGAATTACGTCACGCGGGTCGATCCCTCCGAGCATTCGAAGTGGCCCCCCGGCATTCTCGGGATCGGCTTTTCCGACCTGAAGCAAAAGCTTCTCGGCTCGATCATAGCGATCGCCGCCGTCAACGTCCTTGAATGGTTCATGGACATCGACCGCAGCGTCGACAGCATCAAGCTGGGCTGGGTCGTCGGCATTTTGCTCGCCTTCGCAGTCGCCATGCTGCTGCTGGCCATCGCAGACCGGGTCGGCAATTCGCACAAGCCCGAATAGCACAACCGTTATAGCCGGCCGCCCGAACCCGCGTCCCGGTCGGCGCGCCGACAACAAACCCTCTCCCCTCGCGGGAGAGGGCGGGGTGAGGGGGCGCTACCGGTCAATCCGGCGGTTGGTATTAGTCGACGATCTTGTTCAGTGGGAATTCCACAATTCCTTCCGCCCCGGCGTCCTTCAACCGGGGTATCG
>CAVRLF010000011.1:0-284435 GCA_963721975.1 uncultured Alphaproteobacteria bacterium | reverse complement strand
TCGTCTCCACAACCAGCATCCCAAACGCAGCCCCCTGCTTCCACCAGGGGCTTTGTGGACCCAATCGTCAGTGGGGTCCCGTTTGGACGCCGATTACCCCGCTAACGGGGTCCTTATTGCACGCCGAAACACATTCACTGAGCCAGTCAGGGGAATGAGTTTGGATAAGGCATAGCCTCAATCCTCGAGTTCATCGAGCGCGCGAAGGCTGAGGACGGCGGGGCCTGCTGTTGGTGATGAGCTGCCGTTCCTGCCGATGACTGCCCATCACTCGAAGCCATCGCACCGTTATGAACTCGTCAATCAGAGCCAGTTTTTCCAGCGAAAATACATATAAAGCAAGACTGACGAGGCCACCATCAGCACGAGAGCCAAGGGATACCCGAGATTCCAATTCAGCTCCGGCATGTATTTAAAATTCATGCCTTAGATCGATGCGATCACCGTGGGCGGCATGAATATGACGGCCAGAACGGAGAACAGCTTGATGATGTGATCCTTACTCCATTCAATCGGCCTTCCATCAGGCCTATATCAACAGGCCGTGGGATGCACTGAAGGAGGGCGGTTCGACCGAGCAGTGCGGCTGGCTGCGGGACCGCTGGGGCCTTTGCTGGCGGATCATCCCCAAACGGCTAAGCGAGTTGATGGGCGACCCGGACACCGCCAAAGCAAAACGCGTAGCCGAGGCTATGCTCAACCTAAGATGGCAAAGTTTGACATCGCCGGCCTCGAAGCGTCTGCGCGAGGCTGACCGCCCGCACCCCTTCGCCGTCGCTTTGCTCTGTCGAGGAGCCGTTCAGGCGAACTAACACATTTCTAACCGTGGTGGTCGCATACCATGCGTCGGCTGCCGCGCGGGCTTGGGGCCTACTGCAGAGACGCGCCGTTCTTCGGCACCGCTGCGGTATGCTTTTCTACCGTCGCAATGTTCCTCAGCAGTCGGCCCAGCAGATCGGAGCCGGTGATGATCCGCTTATGTTCGCTCCAGACAAGAATCAAGTCATGGTCGATCACATCATCACCGGGTCGCTCGGGGACGACCCTCATGCTTCCGATGACTTCACCGAGCCGGGTCTTCATGTCCCGAACGACGGTCGGGCGATGCCAATAGGTGGAGGGATCGGTATCGAGTTCGCCCAAGAGCGCGTCGCGCAGGAAATGATGGGAGTCGAGCACGAACACCGGCTCGCCGTCGGGATTGGTGATGATGACCCATTTCTTGCCGGAGGCATCGACTTGCCGCAGGAAGGGATTCTCCGGAGAGGGATCGAACTTCGGCAGCACGCACCGTTGGTGTTCCAGCGGCAGGCTGATAATGCTTTGCGGATGGAGTTCCTCGCCCTCGTCGGAGACCAGCACGTTGTCGAGGTCGAGAAAGTTCTGCGCGCCGATCGCCTCCAGCCGGCCGATATCGCCGCCGCTCGCGGCGCTGCGGCCGATCAACGCGCGGATGTCCCGTTCGGCAAGGTAGGTGACGCCCTCTTTTCCGAGCCACCAGTCGAGCAGCATCGCCGTTGGCTTTGTCACGGGATAGAGGACAAAGAGGTAGAACCTCAGGAACGGCAGGAACCGGCTCGCCATCCTCAAGGCGTTGCGCGCGAAATAGGCCTGCGGAATGATCTCACCGAGCAGCGTGATGACAATGGCCGAGAACAAGAACGCGTAGACCCCGGCGAGCACCGAATTGGACAGCACGTGAGCAGGACGGTGGTGCTGACATTGCCCCAGATAATCGTCGACAGCACCTGATTGGAGTTCTTGCGGAGTTCGAGCAAGCGCGCCGCATCGGCATTCCCCCCGTCGGCTTCGAGCTGCAGGCGCAATTGGCTCAGGCTGAACACAGCGAGGTTCAGACCGGAAAACACTGCGGACGCAGGCCGCGATGCCGAGCCAAATCCAGAGGGATGCGATGGAAGTCATGAACAGGTCTCGCCTTGGGGTTTCGAAACGCCTGGGGGCGGCAAATCTCGGTAGCGGACGGCGCAGCGCATCCTCCGTCCGGAAAGGTTAAGTCCAGTGTATGACAATTGAATTTGTTACGTCCCACTCCGGTTTGGAGCGCCGCCGTTTCCCGCGATTCCATTAATGTCGGAAAAACTTTAGAATTTGAAGGCTGTGCGAAGGCCGAGGACGAGCGCATTTGGAATTTTGGACGCCGAGCCTGGATTGATCCCGTCAGCCAGACCCGCACCGGGATGAAAGATGTATTGAAGGTCCGGCTGCAGCGTCCGGCGGTCCGCGACCTCGATCTGATAAGTGAGCTCTAAGGCAGCCTCGAAGCTGGGGTGAGCTAGGGTCGGGATGCCAGCGAAGGCGCCGGGGAAGGCCTCGTTGGCCGCTTCCGGGCGTAAGCGAAGGCAAGGCCCAGAATGTCGTTAGCTCGGGATTTCATCGGGCCTTTGAAGGTGAGCCCCGCATCGACATAGCGATCGACGATATTGCGGTCGCTCGGTGCTGCCAGGACGCGAGCGAAAAAGTTCAGGCCGCGATCGCTCCCGGTCTCCACGCGCCAGAGCGCTTGATCGACGACGCCATAGAAGGCGTAGTCTCCATTTTGCCGAAGGGAGGGCGCGCCACCTGAGCCTGATGCCTGGTCATAATATACGCCGGTAAGCAGCCAAGCGCCGAGCTTCACAGTGCCGGGCAACCCTGAAGCCTCGGATGCCGATGAAAGCCCGCGCCCGGACCAGCCGGGTCGCCATCGAAGATCGCCGCTTTGACCGTGAGGTGATCGTTCGGCATGTAGGCGATCCTCGCGCCTGGAGTCGCCTCAGGGTAGGCAGGTCCACCGCTCGGCAGGTCCTCTGCGGGGAGCGCCGGCCAGCCGAAGGTCGTGTTGACGAACAGCGTGGCGTTCTGGCTCACGAGAAATTCCTGTGCCGCCGTGATTTGCCCGACACGCAGATTGGCGTCGGATCCAAGCTTCTGCTCGATCCAAAGATTGAATAACCGCATTGCGGGCGGGGCCTCGACGCCGCTCACGAGCATGATGTTTTCGAGATTGTTCTCGCTGAAGCTGGCGCCATGTATTTGATGGATGCTGGCGTGGAAGGTTGCGCCAGACAGCCCAAGAGCTTTCAAGATCGCCGTCGATGAGCGTGCCGAAGCGGCCATCATAGCCGAGGCCTTGCCGGACCCCGCCCGCCGGGTTGCCGAGCAGATCGCCATAATAGCTGAAGGTGAGTTGCACGCCGGCTTCTTCCAGGCATGTCCGCAGATTATCGGGATTGGTGAGCCGGGTGAGGAATTGAGGGAGCGCGACGTTGGACGTTTCGCTTGCGCCATCGGCGGAAGCCTCGGCCGCCCTGGCGACAGTCGATCCCAAGAGAGCGCATGTTGCGACGATCAAAGCCCGCTGGAGCCCGCACGGATGCCCTCCCGTGAATCATGGGCAAATTCATACCATGCTCCTTCGCTTGAGGCAGAGAGCGCGGTGGGCGCCGGGGACTAATACGTTTGGAAAAAGCCGGCGCCGGGTAATGCTGGTCCGAGGACCTTGGGCATGTAGTGACAACCAACCTCGTCCTCAATGCGACGCAGACTACGCTCAAGGACGCTTCGAGTTGTTCATACCCCACCTTCCGCGCCTGTCCCATGGTCGCTGACGAATTGTCTGCTTATTTTGGCTGTCGGGCTACGTGCGAGCAGCGCGCGCTCGGACTTGCAAGTGTCGGCGGAAACACTGAGAAAAGATGGTGTTTGGTCCGTCGTCACGAAAGTGTTGCGAAGTCTCCCATTAGTATTGTCAGCAACCCGTAGGCAGCCGCGTGAGAGTATCCAAGCTTCACAATGCGATTTGAGGCGGACGCTACCATCGACGAGGTTCATCTTCGGACCCAGCGTCTTGGTGTACTGGGCGTTTTCGCACGCAGCTCGACGAGCGAACTCTGTGAAATCCCGCCGCAAGTCCTCCTGATACGATTCTGGGAAGACAGATTGGTTGAACGGCGCTCGGTCAATTCGAGATCGCCAATAGCGCCTCTTCGTTGTTCAGCAACGGCGCAACGCATGAAGGCGGGATTGTCAGGCAGGTTGGACGAGCCGTTTCCCCACGCCCGCTCCGCACTGGGCCGCCGTGCTTTTCAGAAATCTGTTGGAATGAGGTCGCACAATGGACGACATCGCAACGCCTGAAGTGGTCAGCCAATCTCGCGCAAAATCTGTTCAAGACCACATCGACGAATTGCCTATATGGGCCGATGGGACCCGCCTGCGGTCGGCACCGATGACCGGCATGCAATGGCTGATCTGGTCCCTGGCTGCGGCGGGGAAATTTTTCGAGGGTTTCGTCGTCTTCATGACCGGCGTCGCGCTCCCGCTGCTGGCGAGCGAGTTCAATATCGGCACCGCCGAGAAGGGAATCATCACCGCCGCGACCCTGTTCGGCATCCTCATAGGCGCCGTCGGCCTCGGGGGGCTGTCGGACCGCTTCGGCCGAAAGGTCATGTTCTTTGTAGAGATGGTAATATTTGTAGCGTTCCTGGTGGCGCTCGTCTTCGCCCCAAACTTTTATTTGGTCGTGCTCTGCCTGTTTGGGATCGGGCTCGCGCTCGGCTGTGACTACCCGACGGCTCATATTATTATTTCCGAAAACATCCCTAGCACAAGCCGCGGAAGGCTCGTGCTTGGCGCTTTCGCCTTCCAGGCGGTCGGCGCCCTCGCTGGCACGGCGGTCGGCTACGCCATCCTCTCGACTTTGCCGGAACTCAGCGCCTGGCGCTGGATGTATGCCTCGGCGATCGTTCCCGCGTTGATCGTCACCATCGGCCGTTTGTACATTGTCGAGAGCGCCAATTGGCTCTTTGTGCGGGGTGAGGTCGAAAAGGCCGAGAAGGCGTGCGCAAGGCTGCTGGTGCGGAAGCCGCAGTACCCAGGCGAGATCAAGCTTGCATCACGCGACGAGCAAGAAACTGCGCGCTCTCAATCCAAGCAGACCTATGCATCGCTCTTCAACGCCGCCAACAGACGCGCAACAATCTTTGCGTCGGTGCCGTGGTTCCTGCAAGACCTTGGGACCTATGGCATCGGCATCTTCACCCCGACGATCCTGGCAGCCGCCGTGGGTGCCAATGAGGATCATGCGCGAAGCCTCGCGGACCTGATTGCGAAGGACATCACAGCTGCGAGGGGAGCGGCTCTTATCACCACGCTGCTCATCGTCGGCATCATCTTCGCGGTTCTGCTGGCCGACGTCGTCGGCCGAATCTCGTTGCAGGTTTTCGGCTTCATAGGCTGCGCTGTCGGCCTATTGCTGGCGGCCCTGTCTTTGAACTTCTCAGGCGGCACGGAGAAAATCCTGATTTTCTCCGGCTTTATGCTGTTCAACTTCATGACCAACCTTGGTCCGAACGCGCAGACCTACCTTTTGGCTGGCGAGGTCTTCCCGACGGCGATCCGCGGCAAGGGCGCCGGCTTCGCCGCGGCTTTCGCCAAGGTCGGAGCTGTCTTGACCGCCTTCTTCTTCCCGATCCTGCTCGCAAGCATCGGCACGCAGGCTTTGCTCTACGGCCTGATCGGCACTTCGATCCTGGGCGCGGTGGTCACATGGGCTTACCGGATTGAGACGACCGGCGTAAAACTCGACACCCTTTAAGAGAAACGATGAGAAGGAACAGGCAGATGCCGGGCCATTCTACCGTTCATGCTCCTTGCAAAAAAGCAGCCGGCTTCAATACGCTTAAGTCGATCATTCTGGCTCGCCCGATCCCGACGCGCCTTGTTCGCGCGAGTGGGCTCGTCGTTGCCCTCGCAATTGTGTCTGGGCTGCTCGCAGCCCCAGCGGTGCGGGCCGAGACCATCACCCTGACCGAGACAGGTTCGACCCTGCTTTACCCGCTCTTTAAGGTCTGGGCATCCGAATACGCGAAGACGCATCCGGGCATCAATATCAGCACGGCGGCCACCGGCTCAGGCGCAGGCATCGACCGGGCAATTTCAGGCGCGGTGCAGATCGGCACGTCCGACTCCTTCATGTCGGACGCCGACATCAGGCATCACCCCCAGATCCTGAACATTCCGATGGCGATCTCGGCGCAGATGGTCGCCTACAACATACCCGGCCTCAATCAGGCGAATGTAAAGCTCGATGGCCCGACGCTTGCGGGAATATACGCAGGCAAGATCCGCACATGGGACGACAAAGCGATTGCGGCCCTCAATCCGGGCGTGACGCTGCCCCACAGCACTATTGTTCCGATCCGGCGCGGCGAGGAGTTCAGGCGACACATTTATTTTCACTCAGTATTTGACCTTTTCCACCGAGGCCTGGGAGAATAGTTACGGTTTTGGCAACAAGATTGCCTGGCCTGCCGTGCCTGGTGAGTTGGAAGCCATCGGCAATGCGGGGATGGTACAAAAGATACAGCAGACCCCCAATTCAATCGGTTACGTTGGCATCAGCTTTTATCCCGATATTGCCAAGGCCGGTCTCGGCATGGCCGCGCTCAAGAGCTATTCGGGTGAATTCCTGCTGCCAACGCCGGAGACAATCCAAGCGGCCGCCGCGTCGCTTACCCCGAGAACGCCCGCCGATCAGCGCCTGACCTTGGTCAACGCCCCCGGCGCAAACGCCTATCCCCTCGTCAATTACGAGTATGCGATCGTCTCGAAAAATCAGCCGACGCCGGCGGTGGCGGTGGCCATACGCAAATTCCTCCTCTGGGCGATCGCGCCGGACGAAGCGAACGAAAAATATATCATGGACGAACACTTCATCCCGTTGCCGGCCCATATATGGGTGCTGAGCCATGATCAGATCATGAAGATAAGTAGCAACGGAGTCTAAACGTCCGGCTCGCACGAAGAGCAAGTGACTTGCGCCTCTAGGCGAGGCGCTTGTGGCTCGACGCAAGGCGGCGGTATTCGTAAACCGGCCCTGAAGTTCGCCAAGCATGGGGTGGGAGCATGCTCCGCTCGCCGCCCGCGCTTCATGGGAGCAGATCAATCAAGTCGGTGCGCAGATGAGACAGATCTGGGCTGACTTCGCGCGAGACTGCCTTTCTGCTCGCGCTGGCATCGCCAGGGTGCTTCATCTTGAGTCTTCATTCCCCTCAGGTCGAGCGTCGTAGATTATGTCGGAAGTCAACTTCCGCTAGTAGCTTATCTTGTCGCCAGCGTGACGGAAGCTATCAGATCATTCCGGCCGCGCCATTGTGACCTTCCTGCTAGCTATCCTGGCGCTTCGGTTTCCGCTTTGCAGCGGCACGATGCGCAGCTGCTGAATGCGGACCTATCGCCGGCGCTAAGCCGCCGGTCGCTGCCTGAAGAGCGGGACGAGCCCGAAGCGATGCGTCGTTTGGCGTCGGTAAAGCGTCCGCGGATGGCGTCGCGCTGAGCCAGAAGGCGAGTTCCGCCGATTTGACCTGGTTGTCGTCCGAGAAATAGGAATTCTGCCAGCTGCCGTCCGTCGCGAGGAAATGCCAGGCTTTGTCCTTGTCCTGGCTGAGCCAATAGCGCCAGGCGTAATGGTCATAGACGTCAAGGCAATGGGCGGCGTAGGCTTCCGCGATCGCGCGATGCTCGCGGATGATCGCCATGTTCTCGTCGTTGTTATACGAGGCCTGATAACCAAGATTGTGGCTCCCGGTCACGACCACGCAGTTGTCCGAGAAAGGATCGACGACAACGATCTTATCGTGGATGATTGCATGGCCTGCGCGATTGAGTTCCGCTTCCCACTGGGCGAAGGCGTCATTCCCGGTGATCCCCTGGGCGTGGATCACACGATAATCCTCGGGCAACGGCGGGTCGCCCTGCTGTCGCTTATGCGGCACTCCGGCCGAGCCGCCGACATGGATCGCGGTGTAGAACTGATTGGACGCATTTGCATCCGTGAACGCCCCGCGCACGAACAGAGACGGCTTCGCCTTCAAAACATCCGCCACCGCGCCGACGATGCTCGGCGTGCCCGGCTGGAATACGAGAAAGAGAATGGCCTGCCGCGCTTTGGCGATGATATCGAACACTTCGGCAAGATCGGGCGGGACGGCCTCATCGTCGCTGTGTTCCTTAGCGCGCGCAGTTTTGGTGTTTGGCGAGAACCAAAGATCGACCGCGCCGCTTCCATCTTCCAATGCAATCCCTTTGCAGCCTCGGGCGTTCTGCTGGCGCAGGGCGCCGGCTTGCTGGGCCTTGCCGTTCGAGCCGGGCGGCACGGTGTCCGCCCTCAGACGATCCCAATAGTCCTTGTAGGCAGCCGCCACAGCCGGTGAACGCGCGATGATCGAGTTATTGGTCTGCGCGCAAAGCGCGTGCGAGGTCCAGTTTGTGGAGCCGAACAGAACCGCTTGCGGGCCCCCTTTATCGAGCACCTGAAACTTGTTGTGACCGATATGCCCGGAGGGCATGAACCGGTCGATGACGTCGGCACCTGCCCCATGGATGACTTCCCGCTCATCCGCGTAGGTGTCGTTCGTCTTCTCGTCGTTCACGGTTCCCGGCATGTTGGAAAGGATCACGTGTGCTTTCTCTTTCAAGGCCGCAAGCCGCCCGATCACCTCTTCATCCTGGAATTCATAGAGCGCACAGTAAACCTCGCCGCCTTCCCCGGCTTCATTTGACAAGGCCGTCAGCGCCTCGATCATCTGACCGGCGAGGTCCTCCCGCAACGGATCGCCGGTTTTGACGATGTGCGTCTCAAGCCGCTGCGCCAGCGCGCCTCCCGTCGAGCCGTCCGTTAGCGCGTGCGCCGTCGCCTGAGTGGCGAGGAGTTCCCGGTTGAAATAAGCCGAAAGCGTTCCGTAATGGGGACTGAGCTGGATTTGATTGGAGGTTGCCGGGCCGTACGGCATGGGCTGGAGCTTGCCCGGCGCGCCGGTCTGTGAGAGGCGGTGAGAAAGTCGGCCAGTGGAGCGGCGGCGCTTGTGCTGCTGCGTGGCGGAGTAATAACCGGCCACTGGTTAGGTTGTCCCTTTCTGTACGGGAGAGGGGCGACAGGGGATGTATGCCGTGGACAACTATGCCGCGGTCCGACGTTTCGTTTTTGTCGAGGGTAAGAGCCGTCGTGAGGCCGCCCGTGTTTTCGGCTTAAGCCGGGACACGATATCGAAGATGTGCCAGTTCTCGGCGCCGCCGGGGTATGTTCGCAAGAAGCCTCCGGCGAGACCGAAGTTAGGGCCATTCGTTTCCATCATCGATGCGATTTTGGCGGCGGATATCACGGCGCCGCCGAAGCAGCGGCATACGGCCAAGCGGATTTACGACCGGCTTCGCGCCGAACACGGCTTCGATGGCGGCTACTCGGCCGTGAAGGAGTATGTGCGGCTTGCGAGGTCTCGGGCCCGCGAGACCTTTGTGCCGCTGGCGCATCCGCCTGGGCACGCCCAAGTCGATTTTGGCGAGGCGATCGGCGTAATCGGCGGCGTCCGGCAGAAGATGCATGTGTTCTTCATGGACCTGCCGCATTCGGACGCGCCGTTCATGAAGGCCTATCCGGCGGAGACGACGGAAGCCTTTCTCGACGGCCATGTTTCGGCCTTCGCCTTCTTCGGCGGCGTTCCGCAATCGATCCTTTACGACAACACCAAGCTCGCGGTCGCCAAGATTTGCGGCGACGGCAAGCGCGAACGGACGGGGGCCTTCACCAGACTTATCAGTCATTATCTGTTTCGCGACCGGTTTGGGCGGCCCGGCAAGGGCAATGACAAGGGTAAGGTCGAGGGACTTGTCAAGAACGGCCGTCGGCGGCTCCTGACGCCGGTCCCCATCGCTGCAAGCTTCGAGGCATTGAACGCCAAGCTTGAAGCGGGTTGCCTTTCGGAACTCGATCGCAGGGCGGGCTCCCATCCAGAGACGATCGGCGCTAGGCTTCAAGCGGACCTGGCCGCCTTTCGGCCACTGCCGCCTGGCGTTTTTGAGCCCTGCGATCAACGGACTGCGCGCGTGTCGTCGACGGCGCTCGTTCGCTACCGCACGGCCGACTACTCCGTTCCCACGGCGTACGGCTTTCGCGACGTCACCGTAAAAGGCTTCGTGGATGAGGTGATCATCGTCTGCGCCGGGGAAGAGATCGCCCGCCATAAGCGATCCTATGAGCGCGGCGACTTTGTTTGTGATCCCCTGCATTATCTGGCGCTGATTGAGCAGAAGCCCGGAGCGCTCGACCAGGCGCGGCCCTTGCAGGAGTGGGCGTTGCCGGAGCAGTTTCCGCAGTTGCGGCGTCTGCTCGAAGCCAGGATGGGCAACCGCGGCAAGCGCGAGTTCATCCAGGTCTTGCGGCTTATGGAGACGTTCGATCAGAACATGGTCGCCGATGCGGTCAAAGACGCCCTTAAACTCGGCGCACCAAGCTTTGACGCCGTCAAGCAGCTGATCTTGTGCCGGATCGAGAAGCGACCGCCCCGGCTTGATCTCGCCGCCTATCCCTATCTGCCCAAGGCCGCCGTTCAGGCGACGCGCGCCGCCGACTATACGGCGTTGCTTGATCAGGAGGCCGCATGACAGAGGCCGCCGATAAACCGCAGCTGCTGCTCCGGCATCATCTCAAGCAGCTCAAGCTGCCCACCATTCTCGCCGAGTACGAGAAGGTCGCGCAGGAATCCGCACGCAGTGGCGTTGATCATGTGCGCTATCTGCTCAGGCTTAGCGAACTTGAACTGATTGAGCGCGAGCGGCGTATGGTGGAGCGCCGCGTTCGGGCCGCTCGCTTCCCGGCCGTAAAGGGGCTCGACAGCTTCGATTTCAACGCCATCCCCTCGCTCAACAAGATGTTGGTCCTGGAGCTTTCGCGAGGCGAATACATCCTGAGGCGCGAGAACGTCATCGCGCTTGGCAACAGCGGCACGGGCAAGAGCCACATCGCCTTGGCTCTCGGTCTTGCCGCCTGCCAGCGCGGCATGGCCGTCGGATTTGCGACCGCCGCCGGGCTTGTCCATCAGCTCATGGAGGCGCGCGACGAGAAGCGGCTTCTGCGCCTGCAAGCTCAACTCGCCGCCTACAAGCTCCTGATCATTGACGAACTCGGATACGTGCCCCTGTCGCCGACCGGCGCCGAACTTCTGTTCGAGGTCTTCAGCCAGCGCTACGAGCGGGGCTCGATCATCGTGACGTCCAATCTTCCCTTTGAAGACTGGACGTCTATCTTCGGCTCCGAGCGGCTCACCGGTGCGCTGCTCGACAGGCTCACCCACCACGTCCACATTCTTGAGATGAATGGCGATAGCTACCGGCTCAAGCAGTCGAAAGGTCGGCGCCGCCGAGCCGAGCGATCGCTCAATACAGACGCCTCCGAAACTGAAAGCGTCGATCCAAGCACGGGCGAAGTTACTTCCCGATAAAAAGAATGCCGAAAAGCATAAAGCCCCATCGCGATGGGGCTTTATGCTTTCAACGTCAGCAAAGGTGGCCGGAAATCTCTCCGCCACGGTGGCCTGAAATTACTCCGCCGTTGACATGCAGCGATGGTGCTTGATCAAGCGGGCTGGCATGGCTCGAACGCGCTTGCGGTTCCAGCCAACGTCACTCTCGTCCCGCTGCCAGCCTACTCGCCCGAACTGAACCCGGTCGAGCGCGTCTGGCTTTATCTCAAGGAGCGCTTCCTCTCGCATCGGCTGCTCGACGACTACGACGCCATCGTTGACGCCGCCTGCAACGCCTGGAACAGGCTCCTGGCAGAGACCGAACGAATAAGGTCGCTATGTTCCTATCCTTGGATTCCAGCAGTCAGTGTTTAGGCTCGGCGGTATAAATCGTCATTTAAGTTTGACCACGTCGTCCGGCTTCCAGGTCTGATCGTAAAACGCTGCTTCGGCGCCATAGAGCCGGATCATGACCAGGAAAGCCCGGCCGTCGAGGGTTTGGATCCAGTTCTTGTCATTCACGCTGCCGGGCTTGGCCGGACCAAAATAGAGATCGACGGACCCATCCTTATTAGTGTGCGGTTTGTCGAATTGGTTGCGTGATGGAAAGGGTTGAGCCGTCTGCGGCATGGTGCCATCCGCCGGGTTATAGATGGTCACGGCCCAATACAAGGCAGCAGGAATAGGCCCGGGCAGGTGCAGCTTGTAGGGTTTGCTGCCATCGAGCAGGTCGCCGTCCTTGTCCCTCGCCGTCGATGGATACTTGGAGCCGCGATTGATCATGTCGGCCTCCATGGCGGGAGAAGATGAGTAAGCGATCTGGAAAAATGCCGCGCGCTGTTGAATATCGAGATAGTCAGGCTGAAAGAAGGCGGCATCCGCCCCGGCCCAGCCATTGAGGTACTGGCGATCCTTGTAGTACAGCTGGCGCTCGTCAGCCCGGCCCGAAAGTCGCCAGGCCGAAATCATCTTCGGAGCCATTTCCACCGCGCGCATGAGCGCTTCCTTTTGTTCCCGGCCGGGCTGGAATGGCTGCCCCTTCACGATACCGATTGCGGCAAGGACGCCGCGGGTCTCAGCAGAGAAGGCGTCTGCCGCCTCGTCATCAACATAGGCCTTGAGCTTCTCCCAGTAGCTGAAGTCCGTGGGATACATCATGTTCACCGGCACATTCGACGCATTGGGGAACTGCATCGGCTTGCGGTCCTTGTCCACTGCGCTAAGCGGGTAGACGCGGGTCTTTTCGGCGATTGCCACGGCCTCCCTGGTGTCCGGGCCATCGGGGCCTTGCGTGAGGACGGTCCGGAAGAAGAGGAAGACGTTGTATGTCTTGGAGGTGAAGGTGAAATAGCCCCCCGGCAAGGGGCCTTGGTAGCCGGGCGGCAGGAGCAGGTACAGGCCGCCTTCCCCGCGATCAGGTCCGGCCGCACCCACATCGGTAAGGGTGCGCTGGAAGAAGTCGGTGAACATTCCGATCACACGGGGCGGCGCATACACAACGATCGGCCCGGTCTCTTGCAAGTTCAGATAGCTCATGGAATAGATCACGTCGCAGTTCGGCGTGGGCACCCAGGTCCTGGCATTCATCCGGTCCTTCCAGATGGGCAAGACATTGTAGCCTTTGCCGAACTTGGCCTCCGAGCCATCGCGCAAACCGATGATGTTCAAAGTTGGCAGGGTCAGCGCATACGCCTGAACAGCGTTCTGGTAAAACCATTCATGGTTCAACTGCGCGATCGTGGCCTTGTCCGGCCATTTGCCGCCGTACATTTGCTCGACCAGGGGCGATACAGGCTCTTGTGCTCCCAGGGGAGGGCATAAGGGCGATAAAGCAAGTATCGCGGCAATAGGAAAAAAACAGCGCCTTTTCATGATTTAAGCTCTCACGGATTGCTTTGCGGATCCCTGCAGTCTTTGCTGTCGCGGTTTAGAACGGATGAGCGAAAGCGCTCATCCTTTTTTGGTGAAGCTTATTCGCTGGGATGGCCGCTGGCCTTTACCTGCTCCAAGACCTGCGAAAGATTGTAGCTTGACGGTTCCTGGAGCGGCGGGAACTTTTGATAGCTTTCAAGTTCCTTGAGCCACAGTTGCTGGCCGATGGGCAGCATGTTCCAGTCATAGAGATAGGCCGTGCTCGGGGCACCGAGGGCGCCGCCGGAACTCATCCCCGTCTTCTGATCGATGCCGACCGCCTGCTCGAAGGGGTCGCGCTTGATGTTCTGCACCAAGGTCCAGTGGAACGGCACGAGCGGCAGAACCCAGCCGGCCGCACCAGGCTGGGACATGGTGTAATACATCTTCCAGTTCTTGTAGCGGACCGCCGAGGGCGTGGCTCCCGAATAGTAGAAGAACACATCGCGGGCGGACTTATCGGCTTTCCCTTCGAGGAAATCGCGCTGGTCGAAGCCATCGAGCGTGGTCTTGACAATGCCGGGATACTCGCCGGCCTCGATCTTCTTTTTCAGGCCGTCGCCCTTGGGGCCGCCTGCGATATCGACGAAGGTCGGAAGCCAGTCAAGCGAAGCAAACAGCTGGTTGACGACGGTGCCAGGCTTGACGTGCCCGGGCCAGCGGACAACCATTGGCGCCCGGTAGCCGCCTTCCCAAGCCTCGCCTTTCTGTCCTTTGAAGGGGGTTATACCACCGTCGGGAAAGGTGCTGGACTCAGCGCCGTTGTCGGTCGTGAACACCACGATCGTGTTGCCGGACTGACCCATCTCCTCGAGCTTCTGGAGCACATAGCCGATATTGTCGTCGAGTTGCTTCATACCGGCTTCCTGGATACCCCAGTCTTTGCCGCCACGCTCGCCCAGCATGGCTTCGTATTTCGGCGGCAGCACCGTAGTGATGTGCATGCGGGCGGGGTTGTACCAGATGAAGAAGGGCTTTCCCGTCTTCTTGGGATCGTGGCGGTCCAGGAAGTCGATAACCTTGGCTGAAATTTCTTCGTCCACGGTTCGCGAACGATCCAGCGTCAAAGGCCCCTCATCCTGACACCGTTGATTTTTCGTGGACCCATCCGAGGATTTGCAAGCGAGCATTGGACGTGGCGGCGTCAGGCACGTTGTCGTTTTGGGGTCCACCGCGCCGGGGACTTCAGGAACGCCAGGAATTGGCGTGTTCTTGCAAGGGGGCGCAACGGTCTGCGTGCCGGTGTTTTTGTTGATGTCCGGGAAGCTCACCTGCTGCATGGCGTCGAGATGGTAGAGATAGCCCCAGAACTCCTGGAAGCCATGCGCCGTCGGCAGGGAGTCCGGATGATCGCCGAGGTGATTCTTGCCGAACTGGCCCGTGGTATAGCCGAGATCGTGCAAAAACCTGGCAATCGCAGGCGTACCGGGCCGCAAATAGGTCGGACTGCCGGGCAACTGCGGCGGGATCATGCCGGTGCGCAGAGGATACATGCCCGTGAAAAACGCGTTCCGCCCCGAGGTGCAGCTCTGCATGGCGACATAGTCGGTAAACATCGCGCCTTCGCGGCCAATGCGGTCGATGTTGGGCGTCTCGCCCACCATCAGGCCGCGATGATAGATGCTTGGCTGCATCCAGCCGATATCGTCGGCCATGATGAAGAGGATGTTGGGCTTCTTCTCCTCTTGTGCGGATGCCGGGAACCCCGCCGCTAAAGCGGCCGCGGCTGCAAAAAGGCCGATCTTTACTCTCTTTGAAAACGTCATACGCGCACCCTTTGACTTGAAAGATTTCTCTCTTTCCTGCGCATTTCCTCGCCTTGCCCGCTGCACCCAAGCGTTGCGGCTTACTTCAGCTTCTCGACTTTTGGCGGCGTCCAGGCGCCGTCGAGGATGGCCTTGTCCGGCCAGTAGGCCCGCAGATACAGCGAGAACGGACCCTCCGGCGCCGGCAGCCAGTTGCTTTCCTTGTCCTTTCCGGGCGACCTCGCGCCCGCATAGAGGGTCAGCGAGCCATCCGCGTTGCGCTTCAGGGTCTTGTTCTTGGTGCCGAGCGCATAGCGCCCGAGCGTGTTGGGATGGAAGAAGTGGTATTCGTCATACAGCGTGAGCGACCAGAAGCCTTTGACGGGAGGTTCCTCGCCCTTGGCAAAGGTGATGGCATAAAGATGCTGGCCGTGAAGCTGATGGCCCTGGCTGTCGTCGTCCGTGAAGATGTATTTGGTTTCCTCGGGGCGGTTTTCGAGAATGTTCGAGCGGGCGGTTGCCGTGCGATTGAGGTAGTCGGCGCCCCAGCGGGCGTTGTTCACGGGCGAATTCCAGCCATTCCCGGCGGGACGGCCGTTATAGCGCCACTTCATGTAGGTCCAGATGTCGCGCTCGGTCGCGGCGGCCGTCTCCTTCAGGGTTTTCATGACATCAGGATCTTTGGCGGCCGCGTCGAGCACGCTGCCGATCACGGCGTACAGCGCTTCTTCGCCCGGTATCGGCGGGACCTGTTTCATGACGGCCGGCAGTTCGCCGAAGAACGTGCCGGGCTGCACAAAGGGAAGTTCCGTTTTCTGGCCCGCAGGCCACGGCCCCGGAAGGTGGGAAAGCTTGCTCCAGTCCCTGATCTTCATCGCGCCGTCGAATTCGGACAGCGGATAGAAGCCGACCTGGCTGATCACCGGCAGAATGGCGGCTCGATCCTCAGGCGTGTCCGTCATGAAGATGCGCGGGACGGCATAGACGAGATTTGTCGGCGACCGCACGATCCCGGCGATCCCTTTGGGCACCTCGCCAGTCCAATCCGGGCCAGCCATCAAGTAGAAGCCGGGCTTTGTGCCGTAGGCCTTGCCGATTGCAGAAAACTCATCGGTGCGCGCGTCGTAGATGGCATAGACCCAGAAACGGTCACCGAAATCCGGAACCTGAAAGACGGCAGGCTCCTTGGCGAGATCAAAGAAGCTTGTTCCGTAGACGACGTCCTGGTTCGGACATTCGATTCCGCGCTCTTCCGGGCCCATGTAACCCGTCAGCATGGCAAGTCCGCCATAGCCTAGCGGAGCGCCCCCCCTAATCGCAGCGCCGCCAGCCTGGAATGCGACGGCGGCCCGGTTGGACATATTCACGAGCGGCCAGCCCCAGAGGTAGGCAATGCGCCCAATCGTCTCGACATACGACTTCGTCATTTCCGTGCCCGGCGGCGGGCTTGGAACATCCGCCGCCGTGTTCGGGAGGGGAAACTGCTGTGCGGCGGTGTTGCTCTGGAAGCCCGCCAAGCCGAGACACAGCGCCAAGCAAACGGAAACGCGAGCCCCTTGTCTCGAAATGGTCTTCATGACGCCGCCCCTTTTATGATCCTCGGCTTAATCCTAAAACTAAGCCTAAGCTTGTAATTGAGTTTGACGGTTATCAACGAACGTAGACAAAATCACTTTCAATGAGCGGCGACGGTGCTCGCAGCGCAGGCAGTGCGGGGCGCAACCGGATTGCAACAAACGAGTGAGCGCGGCCAGGCGCCCGGGGGCCGCTCCTTTGTCCGCACCACCTATGCCGATCAGAAGGGGCGGACAGTGTGTGAAAATTAGAGTATCCGTGGAGCAGGCCACGCCTGGGCGGGGGCAGCCGGTCCGGCTCTCACCGATCCGCACGGCCCAGACGCGTCGAAAGAAATGGTGCGGTTTTCCTTCGAGCATGGGCGTAGCGGCTTATCCCGCTCTTGCCCGCCTTGGTCGATTTGCCGTTCCAGACCTTCGAACCAAGGCGAGCATCCTTTGGGCATAGCAATCTGGATTACCAATGCACGATGTCGAGGAAGGAGGTGATAGCATTGTTCACGGCGTCTGGCTTCTCCTCGTGCACCATGTGCCCGGCGCCGTCGATGACGGCGAGCTGCGATCGAGGGATTTCCTGATGGAAGCGTTCGGCAGTCTGAACGTTCACAATCCTGTCCTCGCGTCCCCAGATAATGAGGGTTGGCACATTCACCGATTTGATACGGGTCACGTCAGGGATGGCGAAGTCGAAGTTCAGTGCCCGCTGCATCCAGTACATCGCGTCCCAGGCGTTCGGGGTACGGTTGATGTCGCAGGTCTCTTGGATCAATTTCGCGTCGCGCGCAAATGGCGTTGGATCATGATAGAAGAATGAATAAAAGCGTTTGACGACAAAGGGATATGCTCCGAACGACATCAGGATTGCATTCATGCCACGTTGTACTGGAGGAGCGAGCGGCCGGTGAAGCAAAAGATTAAGCGCACCGGGCATTTCTTCGCGAGGATAGCCGCCCGAGGCGATGAGAATGAGTCCGGCGGTCCGCTCGGGGAAGTCAAGGGAAAATTCAAGCGCGACCGCTCCGCCGAGCGAATGCCCGGCAATCGCAGCCTTGGCTATCCCCGTTTGCGTCATGAAATCCCGGAGGAATTCGGCGTAGCTGCGGTGAGTGTAGGGAAATGTAGCGGGTTTCTCCGAGCAGCCGGAGCCAGGGAGGTCGAGTATCCAGATTTCATGAGAGCGGCTCAAGGCGCTGACGTTGAAGCGCCAGGTGCTCGTGTGGCTGCCGCCAGCTGGAATGAGGATCAGGGGCGGACCCGAGCCGTACCGTTCGTAGTAGGTGTCGATGCCGTCAACCGAAACAAAGTGCCCCGTCTTCGCCAGCTCATGGGGTGACAGCGGCGGGACAAGCGCCCACACAGCCCAGTGGGCCACAGGAAGCAGCAATATCGAACCAATCACGACACCTAAGATAATCATAGTCTTCTTCATGGTTTTCCCGCCCTACCAACCCATGAAGGAGCTTCACCGGCAATGCGGCGACGCCGAGCATAAGCTTGCATATTCACGTCAGCAATATTTGACGCGAGCCCGTACGCGCCTCCACGCGCAAGAGTTGAGGCTTGGGTTTGTCCGTTGCGCTTGCTGAAGCTTCCGCTATCCAGAGGGGTGAGATAAACAAGCGAGTTCTTGAATCATGCCAGCCAGGCGAGCGCCCCGGCAAAACGCTCATCCCTTTCAGTTCTTAGCGTGGGTGCTGCTGTTATCAATCCCCTTTTATGTCGCCCAATCTTGGGGGAGCGAGCAGCGCATCGCGGATCAAGCCAATCCCCTCGCCAACCTAGGGCAATCAACGGGCGGCCAGTTTCTCCTGCCTTACCGTCGCATCGGCTTTGTTGGTAGCCACCGCAAAGCGCCTCTATGCGCCAAAAAGGGAAGCGCTGGACGGGCGGTGGCTGCCGGGTTCTCTCAAGAAGCGATCGCGGCACGGCTCCGGTAGATACCTGTTTCTCCCGCCAGTTCCCTTCTGAACGCTCATGGCAAGCTCAAGGCTCCGATTGAGAATGAGGCGTCAGCCTTACTCACAATAGGAGTTGCGTATGCGTACCCGCTTCGTCACGCTTAATCGGCGATATAACCGCCAGCCATTCGTGGAGAGCCGCCCTCAGACAGCGTATCCGCCCGCGCATCGGTTACCGCGCAGCATGGAGGCACTCAGCTAAATAAGCGAAGGATCAGGGTGAGCACGACCGAGAGTACGATCGATGTAACGACAGGGAAATAGACGCGAACATTTCCGTTCGGACTCTCGTACTTGATGTCGCCTGGCAGAAGCGAAAGTCCAGGCGTTACGTCGGACCTCTTGGCGGCCGCACGTCGGTCCGCGAGCCAACCGATGAAGGCAAGAGCCAGTACCATGACAATGAAGATTTTGAGAAAGGTGTCCATGATGCTGTTGTCGATGGATTTAGTCCTACCCTCCAGCAAGCCGCCTATTTCGCTGGCGGCTTAACCGAGGTTTGGATCGTGCAACTCCGCTCTCGCAGTCAGACAGGATTCTAAGCGATCTTGCCTTGGGGCGTCAGTTTGTCGATCGCCTTCGGCAAGAACTCGGAAAGTTTAGCGGCCAGTTCTTCGCTCGAAATCCCGGCCTTTGCAGCGAGCTCTTTCAGGGTATTCGCGCCAAGGGCATCGTTGACCTGGCCCGGTGAGACCGTCTTATTTTCTCCCGTCCCGACCCATGACTTGACCTCAGGGCCGAGGCCCTTTTGCTCAAGGTCGTTGACCAATCCCTTTACGCCACCATGCTTTTCAATCAGGCTATTTACGGCCGTCGCCAATGCGGCACCGATAGCGCCACCGACAATCCCATCCAGGATACTCATGATAAACTCCGTTACTTGATGCCTGAGAAAACGACAAACGATACTCTGCTTCAGGTAGCGGCATGGAATGTAGGATCGCAGGCGTGCCGCTTAATGCATCGCTGGGGCTTGGGAACCACCTTCTTTCATGTTCGCGCCCGATCTGGGCAATATGAGGCAACCAGGCCGGGAAAGCAACGCACCCAGCCTGTGCTTGGGCGTCAATTAGCGGTGATCCCTGAGCGGCGCAGCGATATCGAGTTAGCCCAGCGGCGGCCAGTGACGTCAAGACCAATAACCGTAATGGCGCCTGTCATAAAAATGCTGATCAGTGTGTGCTATGTATGCATTTCGTACTCTAAGAGTGGCGTTCTTCGAGACAAGATACTCGCGGGCGTTAAGCAATGCGCGTCGCAGAGGCGGCCGAACATGAACGCTAGTTTTTAGGCTTACTGTGCCGGGCGCGGCATTGATGCGGGAGCCTCTGCTGCGGAGAGTACTCGGTTGTAATGATGGCAGCTTTTCAGGAAATACTAGACTACTATTATAATATGCAGCCGTCGCAGGAGATGGGCGGTGACAAGCTATCTAATCATGTTGATACTTACTTGTATAAGGAATTAGTTCGCGTAGGTTACAAGAGACCCATCGCATTCGAGAAAGCCGCCAATGCTATCCTTGATCTTTTCCTGGAGGCGGAAGGAGCGCCACAAAGCGCCGATGTGAGACACGCGCTCCTGGAGATGATCGCCCTGCGCATCCTTGATTGGTTGCGCTGGTCGCGGCCAGAGAGTTTCACAGGCACGGGCTGCGACGTCCTTCCGGGCTACTATGTCGTTAAGCGCGAGGGCGCGCATTTTATAGTCGCTTTCGAGAGCCTGACAGGGCTGGAGAGGGACGCTATCGAGGTCCTGATGAGCAAGAAAGCTCAGTGGGCGTCAGAGGAAGCCGAAGCTTTTGGCAAAGCGGTAACGAAGCCACCCTCGGATGGCTTGGGCCTTTTCGCTTTTGGCGGTTGGCTCGGCAAGCCGAACGGTACACCCCGCTTGTTTTGTTAAGGCCGTGGAGGGTGTTATGGGTGTTTTGGATAGTCTCATCAGCGGCGATGTCAGCGCCGAATTGGTGAACGTCGTGAACGGCTTCATCCAGAAGCAGGGCGGCGTAAATGGCTTGGTCAATCAGTTTGAAAAGCAGGGTCTCGGCCCCATCATCCGATCGTGGGTGGGAACGGGCGAAAATCACCCCATTTCGCCCGCTCAGATCCAACGCGCTTTGGGTTACGAGACAGTGCAGCAGCTTGGCGCAAAAGCCAGCATGTCGCCGGATGAAATGGCCGCGAAGCTGTCGGAGATTCTTCCGAAAACAATCGACAAGCTGACGCCGAAGGGAACCGAGTTGGCGCTGAAGCAACGGCCAAGGAGCTGGTTCTGAGGGGAGTGCCTTGGAGTTCTATCCGAGAGGACCAGAGCTGTATGTACCGCAGCGGGACGGCTCTGATCGGGATTGTGCTTGCATTTCTGTCGCATCATGAATCAGGGAGCGTCCTATGAGCATCAATCTTGTTTCCCTTGTCTCCGAAAACCTGACCCCCGGCTTGATTGGCCGGATTAGCACGGCTCTTGGGCTAGACCGGAGTCTTATTGGCCAAGCTGCAACAGCTTTGGCTCCCGCACTCTTGGGAAGCCTTTCACATGTCGCGTCCACGCCTGATGGGGCGCGCAAGCTCGCCGGTGCAATCGGCCAACAAAGCCCCAGCATCGTGGAGACTCTGGAATCCTCGATCGGGGGCAGTGGTCAGCAGTCGCTCGTTCACGGGGGCATTAGCACGCTAAGCTCACTGCTCGGCGGCTCCACTGTGTCCGCTCTGACCGGCGCTGTAGGCTGGCTCACGGGGATCTCTCAAAGCGCGGGCTCATCATTGCTTGGCATGCTGGCTCCTGCGGTACTTGGCACGCTCGGCAAGCAGCAGGCTGCTCAGGGCCTTGACGCATCAGGCCTGGCGCAGCTTCTGTCTTCGCAAAAAGAGAATATTTCGGCTGCATTACCATCCGGATTTGGGGATATGCTTCGAGCAGCCGGAGTACCGGGGTTCGGAACTGCCAGCGCCCAGGCCCCTCAAACGGCGCGCGCTTCCCTTGCAAAAGCAGAAAACGTCCCTCAATCAGGGAGCTGGCGCTGGGTTCTTGGGGCAGTCGCCGCCGCGGCATTGGCGTGGTGGATCTTTGGAAACCGGCCGGCGGAAGTCGTCGAGCAAACAAAGACGACCGCGGGGCAGGTTGTCCGAACTCTGTCGGTCGATGGCGTCGATCTCAAGTCTTCGCTCCAGTCTGCCCTTGCCGGACTGAAGACCACCGTGCAAGACGTCAGCGATCCGGCTTCTGCTAAAGCCGCGCTGCCCGAACTGGAGAAGGAGGCCGCGGAGTTTGACAAGATTCGCGACCTTTCCGCGAAGCTGCCCGCCGACAGCAGGAGCACCCTTGCGGCCCTTATTATACCGCTGTGCGAAAGGAATGACTCCTGTTGCTCTGCTGCGATTCCGTGGTGGGCCAGATCATGATTCCCTATGGTCGTGATTCGGAGGTCATCATGACGGCGCTTATCATCAGAAGGGATCGCACGCCTGTGGTCTTACGCAAACTGGCCAAGGCCGAAGCCACGACGCGCGTGGCGCGCCGCCTGCTTGCGATCGCCAATGCGCTTTCGGGCATGAGCCGCAAAGAGGCTGCGGAAGCCGCCGGCATGGACCGCCAGACCTTGAGAGACTGGGTGATCCGCTATAATGCGCACGGCCTCGATGGCCTGTACGATTGCTGGGGCGATGGGCGGCCGCCAAGGCTTGAGCCTGAGGAGCAGGCCGAACTGACCCGCATCGTGCTCGCAGGCCCCGACGCGGACAGCGGCGTGTCGGCCTTCACACGCGAAGATCTGGCGCGCATCTGCGAGGCCCGCTTTGGCAAGACCTTCCATCCGGCCTCGGTTGGGCGGCTCTTAAAGCGTCTCGATTTCTCGCGGCAAAAGGCGAGGCCAAGCCACCCCCAAAAAGACCCGGCCCAAGAAGAGGCCTTTAAAAAGAGCCCCAGCGCTGCTGCGAGCACTCCGTATACGTCATAAAAGCAAGCGCCTGCGCCTGTTCTTCCAGGACGAAGCGCGCATCGGCCAGAAGGGCCGCGTCTGCCATATCTGGCAGCAACGCGGCGAGCGGCCGCCGGGACTTTGCGACAGGCGCTTCACCTTCGCCTATATTTTCGCCGCCGTGGAGCCGGGCACGGACAACGCTTTTGCGCTGGTGATGCCCTACGCCGATACGGTGGCGATGCAGGCCTTCCTGGACCGCTTCTCCGAAACCATCGCTGAGGACGAACATGCGGTGATGATCCTCGATCAAGCGGGTTGGCATGGCTCTAACGACCTTGCCGTTCCGGCCAACTCACCTTGGTTCCGCTGCCGCCCTACTCGCCCGAACTGAACCCGGTCGAGCGAGTCTGGCTCTACCTCAAGGAACAATTCCTCTCGCTGCGGCTGCTCAACGATTACGGCGCCATCGTTGAAGCCGCATGCGCCGCCTGGAACAGGCTCCTGGCCGAGGCCGGGCGCATAAAGTCGCTATGCTCCTATCCCTGGATCCCAAAGGTCAATCCTTAGGCTCGGCGGTATTACAACAGCTCGCCCTGCTCTTGAGGGGCTGTTCGACAGGGTGCTTGCGATCCCTGGCGTCGATGCCGTTGTCAAGCCGGCCATCGATGCGCTGCGCGTCAAACTCAATTCACTCAGTAAAGCCTAAGATTTGCTGAGAATTTAATTGGATAGCTACTACAAAAGCCACCAGCAATTGTGTATAACTTAAACTCGGCCTTCTGCTAATTTCTAAGAGTGGCCGTGTTTACTGCACCCTTTGACAAATTGAGAAGGAAAATCCTATGGCTACCACCACCCCCGCATCCAAAATTGCAGAACACCACAAAAGCGCTGCCGAGCATCACGCGGCTGCCGCGCAACACCACCGCGAAGCGGCCAAGCACCATGAAGCCGGAGCAACTGAAAAGGCCGCACACCATGCAGTGGCAGCCCACGGTCATGCCTTGCATGCCGAGCATCACACTGCGGAAGCCGCGAAAGGCCACGCCGAACATCACGCCAAAGCCAAGAAGTAGATTTGCTATCGTCTACTTGCAGGTCCCGTTGCTTAAACATTAAAGAGGCTTCTGATGGCAACAAATCTTGTCTCGGCGATTATGCAGTCCTTTTCCCCCGAGGTTGTCGGAAGATTGGCATCCACGCTCGGTTTGGAGCAGCCAGCGATGCAGAAAGGGGTAAGCGCGGGCATTCCCGGCATTCTGGCGGGGCTCGCAAACACGGCCTCCGGACATGACGGCGCTCAAAGGCTGGGCCGTGCATTGTCCCAGGTCGACGACCTCGCGGGCCGCGGCGGGGATATCGCAAAAAACTTGTTGGATTCCGGCAAGAGCCTGTTCGGATCCGGCTGGAACATCGGCTCTTCGCTCCTTGGAGGCAGCGCCCTTGAAACGCTAGGTTCCATGGTCGCCAGATACGCTGGTATCGACTTGGGATCAGGAAGAAAGCTTCTCGGTTTTCTTGTGCCTGGGGTTTTAGCCTTCTTGAAGCGCGAACAAAGCGCGTCGGGGCTCGACAACAAAGGCCTTGCCAACCTGCTCATAAGCCAAAAAACCAACATCGAACGGGCGATGCCCGCGGGTCTGGCAAGTCTCATGCACGACGTGGAAGCCCCTGCCACTATACGGCCTACACCGCCCGCAGCCAGCTATAGACCTGCCTCAGTAGCATCAGGCCCCTCCTCACAAAGCTGGGCCTATTGGCTGCTACCGGCTTTAATCATTGCTGGCGCCGCCCTCTATCTCTTGCCAAAGCGCGAAGAAACCCGGACGGCGCAAGAAATCACATCAACTGCCCCGCAGCCGGCTCTAGCCAAGGAAACGGTCGAGGTGACCCCGGCCCAGATCGCCGCGGCAGCAGCCAAGGAAACAGCTGAACTCACAACGATCGAGAACGACATCGCGACCAATATCGAGCGTCTTCGCGTTGCGCTTCCAAAAGTCAGCGATCCTGCTTCCGCAGAGACCGCGGTGGGTGAGATTCGGGAGATTTCCAACCGCTTGGCCCAGCTGAGATCCACGGCCCAGCAACTTTCCGCTGAAGCCAGGAAGTCGGTTTCCGGCACCCTCTCGGCGAAAATGTCCGACTTGAATTCAATTCTCGATCGGATCATTAAAGAGATCAACTACTTGAGCGGCGAGGCGAAGCCCGCCATTGATACGCTCAAGACGGAACTGGCTGATCTTTCAAAGGCCTGACGATAAAATATCTCCGGCGGCACAAGACCGCCGGACCGTCCTCGTGTGCGATATCCAAAGTTAAACGAATTTCTAGAACCAGTCCTTAATCACTCCTGGAGGTGTTGTATGTCTAGAGTAGCGTCCGGGCTCGTTGTCCTCCTCATCACTGCGGCTTCGTTCGCTTACGCGGAGGGACCTGCCCCTGCCCCTTCCGCTCCCGATTCTGCTCAGCAAGCCCAAATGAAGGCCTTGACTGACCGTGTGAATGCTTTGACGGATCGGCGCATTGAAGTCATCAAAGTCACCTTAGGGCTGACGCCTGAGCAAGAAAAATATTGGCCGGCTGTCGAGGAGGCTATGCGAGCCAGGGCGCTGGCACGATACCGCCGCCTGGAAAAAGCGGTCGCGATACTGAATGGCGAACAACAAGTGCAAGATCCTTTTGAGCTCCTGCGGCTGCGCGCCAATAACATGGCTGAACGGGCTGCAAGCCTTAAACAGCTCGCCGACGCATGGCAGCCCCTTTATCAGACCCTCGATGCCAATCAGAAGATACGCATGCGCTTTCTGGCGTCGTATGTTCGTGACATGAAACATGCCTTTGAAAGCCGTCAAATGCAGTTTGAAGACGAGGCCGAAGACTGAAACTTGGCTGCGAGCGCCTCCAAAAGCCTTCAGCGGTTCTGAGTTCCGGTGAACCTTTGATAGTATAATTTCAAGCCAAGTTATCGATCCTGGGCAAGATATGTCCAGGATCCCGTAGAAACGGCTTGCAAAGGCGAGCCGTTTCTGTGCTTTCTTAGACCTATACTTAAATACGATTTGCCGCAGCTGCTTGGCAGCGATAACCTTGCAGTAGCTTTTAAGATAAGAGGAGGGGGCTTGGATGGATATCCGCCAATTTAGCCGCATTATGCCATTCGCAACGCTAATCGCGGCCACGCTTGCGCTGTCGGGTTGCGGGATCAACGCCATCCCGAGCTACGAACAGGAAGCCAAGGCGGCCTGGTCCGAGATCCAGAACCAGTACAAGCGCCGGGCCGATCTCATTCCAAACCTGGTCGAATCCGTTAAAGGTTTTGCGGATCAAGAGAAATCGGTTTTGACGGGAGTCACCGAGGCGCGCGCCAAGGCCACGCAGGCGCAGGTGAACCTGCCGGCCGATATTCTCACAAACCCCGAGGCAATGAAGAAATTCACTGAGGCGCAGAACCAGCTGACGGGCGCCTTGCGCCAATTGCTCGCCGTCTCGGAGCGCTATCCCGACATCAAATCGGGGGAGAACTTCCTCGCCCTGCAAAACCAGATCCAAGGAACGGAGAACCAGATCGCCGGCGCGCGCCGCACCTATATCGACGCTGTGCGCCGGTATAACACCGAGCTGAGCACCTTCCCCGGCCGCATCTGGAAGTCGATCCTCTATTCATCCGGGAAGGATATGGCGACCTTCGACGTCACGCCGCAGGAAACACAAACGCCAAAGGTTGACTTCGGGCCACGCAAAACGCAGTAGCGGCGAGAGGTGGCGGCGACTCCGGCGGCGGCGCGCGTCTGGCGATTGGTAGGGAGCGGCGATGTTGATCTCGGACGCTGAAAAACTTGATATTGAGAACGCCATCACCGATGCAGAAAACAAGACTTCGGGCGAAATCGTTACCGTGATCATTCGAGCGAGCGCGGGATATTATTACATACCCTATATGTGGGCGGCGCTGAGCGCCCTCATTGTGCCTTGGCCGCTCATCCACTGGACGTGGACGCCCGTGCAAGACATCTTCCTGATCCAGCTCGCGGTCTTCGCGGCGCTTGCCCTCATTTTGCATTATCCGTCTCTGCGGTATGCGCTGGTCCCGCGCAGTGTCATGCGAAGCCGGGCGCATCAGTTCGCCATGCAGCAATTCTTCGCGCAGGACATCTACACAACCGCCGGTCATACCGGCGTTTGTTGTTTGTCTCTGTCGCCGAGCGCTATACGGAAATCGTTGTCGATTCCGCAATCCATGCCAAGGTCCCCGATCAGGAATGGGAAGGCATCATCGCCAAACTGACCGCCGATATCGGCCGTGGCAATGCTGGAGAGGGGCTCGTCGAAGCCATTCGCCGGATCGGGGACCATCTCGCGATCCATTTTCCGCCAGATGCGGCGCAAGAGAACCTTTTAACGAACCACCTCGTTGTCCTGGACGCAGAATAAAATTCCCGGGGAACCGTCTCTCTCTGCAAACTGGGGAGGCGTGCCAAGGCATGACAGCTTGACGTAGCTCTTGGCGCTGTGGATTGCAATCCGGGCGCGCGCCGCCCATAGCGCGCATATCCCAATATGTTGCCTTCATGTATTTGGGCGAATTGGTCGAATTTGGAGAAACGGAGCATCTCTTTACGAGCCTGTCGCGCGACAATCACCGTGAGAAGGCAACGTCAATCAGGATGAGAATGCCGCTGGCGACGTGACGGAGGGAGGGCGTAGCCCGACCGAAGGCGCGGCGTTAGCGGCGGCGCTCGTTTCACTAGGGTGGAACGGCATCTGGCGGTCACGAGCAGGCTGGACAAGCATATGATTCTTCAGAGCAAAGAGGAATCGACGCTTGCCCGGCCTCCACATCAACGACCACCAGATGAGGCTGTTTATGAGTTTTCGCCAGACACACACCACGGCTGTGGCCGCCGCCAAGGCCGGTTTCAGCACCGCGACCGGCTATCGGATCGCGTGCGATCCACGGCTGCCATCGCAGAAGAAGGCGCCCCGAGGGCGCCGTCGGCCCGATCCGCTTGAGGGCGTTTGGGAGCAAGAGATCGTGCCGATGATCGAGGCCGCGCCGGATTTGCGCGCGATCGCCGTCTACGAAGAGATCCGGCGTCGCCACCCGGAGATCGCCCCTGGCGTGCGCCGAACCCTGGAGCGGCGTATCCGCAATTGGCGGGCGCAGCACGGTCCGGAGCGGGATGTGGTCTTTCCACAGACGCATACGCCGGGCCGACTTGGGCTTTCAGATTTCACCGATCTGTCCGGCCTTGGCGTCTTGATCGCTGGCGTGCCGCTCAACCATCGGCTCTATCATTTCCGCCTGGCCTGCTCCGGTTTCGAACATGCCCACGTCATTCTTGGTGGCGAGAGCTTTGTCGCGCTTGCCGAGGGGCTGCAAAATGCGCTTTGGGCGCTCGGCGGCGCGCCTCATTACCACCGCACCGATAGTCTCTCCGCTGCCTTTCGCAATCTTTCCCGCGACGAACAGGAGGACCTGACGCGCCGCTATGATGAGCTGGTTGCGCATTACGGTATGGAGCCGACGCGCAACAATCCGGGCGTCGCCCATGAGAATGGCTCCATCGAAAGCGCCCATGGGCATTTGAAGAAGGCGATCGAGGACGCGCTGCTTTTGCGCGGCTCCCGCGACTTCCCCGATCTGGCGGCGTACCGCGGCTTCATCGACGAGGTTACCGGCCGCCGCAATGCGCGCAATCGCAAGCTTATCGAAGCGGAACGGGCCGCCTTGAAAAAGCTGCCAGAGCGGCGGAGCACCGATTACGAGGAAGCCTCCGTGGTGGTCACGTCAAGCGGCGGCTTCGTGTTGCGGCGCGTCTTCTATACGGTTCCCTCGCGCCTCATCGGGCATCGTCTGCGCGTCAGGATTTACGATGAGCGCCTGGAATGCTTCCTTGGCGGCGCGCCCATTCTAAGCTTACGCCGGGGCCAGCCGCCGCAGGCGAGCAATAAGCGCGCCCATGTCGTCGACTACCGCCACGTCATTCATGCTTTGCGCAAGAAACCGATGGCGCTTCTCAATCTCGTTTATCGTGAACGGCTCTTCCCACGCAGGGCTTACGCCCGCGCCTTTGAGGCGTTGCTGGCCAAGGAGGGCGAGAAGCACGCATGCCGCGCCACCGTCGAACTCCTGGCGCTGGCGCATGAGCGAGCTTGCGAGGCTGAACTCGCGGAAGCGATCGAGGCCGCTTTAAATGCTGGAGAACTGCCCGATCCCGCCCAGTTGTGGGACCGCTTCAAGCCTGATGCGGCGGTCATCCCGGAGGTTACCGTCGAACTGGCGCCGCTCTCGGCCTATGACGAGTTGGCCGTTGTCGCTCAACCGTGCGTTTTGGAGGCAGCGGCATGACGAAGACCTCCGCCATAGACTCCGCACGCGTCGAGCTTCTCCTGACCGAACTACGCTTGCCCGCCATCAAGCAGATGTGGTCCAAGCTCGCGGAAGAAGCGGACAAGGAAGGCTGGCCCGCAGCCCGCTTCCTGGCCGCGCTCACTGAACTGGAGATAGCCGATCGCGGACGGCGGCGTATCGAACGCCATCTTGCCGAGGCACGCTTGCCTGCTGGCAAGACGCTCGACGCTTTCGACTTCACCGCCGTGCCCATGATCAGTAAGGCTCAGATCATGGCGCTTGGCTCCGGCGATGGCTGGATCCAGCAAGGCGCCAACATCCTCCTGTTCGGCCCGCCCGGCGTCGGCAAAAGCCATCTGGCTGCGGCCATAGGCCTGGCGCTCATCGAAAACGGCTGGCGCGTGCTGTACCTGCGCACCACCGATCTCGTTCAGCGGCTCCAGGTGGCGCGCCGCGAACTTGCGCTGGAAAGCGCCATCGCCAAGCTCGACAAGTATCATCTGCTGATCCTCGATGACATCGCCTATGTCAGCAAGGACCAGGCCGAGACCAGCGTGTGGTTCGAGTTGATCGGCTCGCGCTACGAGCGCCGCTCCATGCTGATCACGGCCAATCAGCCGTTCGGCGAATGGGGCAAGGTCTTCCCCGACCAGGCCATGACGATCGCGGCCGTCGATCGCCTCGTCCACCACGCGACCATCCTCGAGATGAACGTCAGAAGCTACCGGCACAACGAAGCGCTCGAGCGCAAACGCGGCAAGGGCCGTCCGGCTGGCCGCGCGACAATCAAAACAACGGCGGAGTGACGCTCCACGTCACTCCGCAAAGCAAAAAGCCTTGCGAGTCACAGCGCCAGCGGCGATCATCGAGACGCTCGGCGATCCGCTCATCCTCACCTTGATTGCCGCTCTCCTCATCCAGATTGGCGCGCGATACGAGCCCTTCCGACAAGCGCACGCAAGACTACATCACGGGCCGCTTCGTTTGAAAACTGGACGGAATTCTCCGCTATACCGCCGCGCGCCGATGTTTCATGCAAAGAACGCAGGCTCTTCTATCGAGGCCCCGCGACGCGCGGCGCCACTTCGTCCGTTCAGGGTCATCTGCGCCATTTGCAAGAAGGCGGTGGCGAACTGCAGATTCCGGATCCGGGAGCAGCCATTCCGGCCCTCAACTAACCGCGGAAACTCGAGGACGGCTTTCGACCCCTCGCGCCGTTTCATTGGGTAAAGCGGCTCACTTCAAATACGCCGTTGCAGCCGGATAATCCACCGTTATTACGTATTGCCTGAACGCGTGCGAACCGATTGCGCCGTCGATTCTTTCGCCCAAATCGTGCCAGTTGTGGAAATTGTGGTCCGCTCTCCGTGTAAACCAGGTTGGGCCTGAATTTAAGCCTGCGATCACAACATCTGGTACAAGTATCATAGGTTCGGGGATGCTAACATCCAAGGAGGTCCCCCGGCTCTGCCGGGGAGGCAGTAGCAGTTTGACGTTTCCTGGAGTGTGGCGGCGGCGTCGAAATCGTGGGTTTACGCGAGTGGAGCTTCGCACGCCGCCTCCCTTCGAGGAGCTTCGCAGACCGCTCGGCAATTGCGCCAGTGTCCAAGGCATTTTTCAGTTTTGGAGCTTCTGAGTAGGCAGTATGAACGTCAGAGTGGTCCATAGAAACTTCTTCCAGCCGCTTTGAGCGGCTCCATTTCTAAAGCCCCCGGCTTTGCCGGGGGATATTTACCATCGGCGTCGGCGTTTTCGATGACTTTCCACTCCGGATGGGCCGCTCGCCATTTTTCGAAAATCGATGCTACAATGAAGCTTGTCGCCCGTCCGGTGCCGCGCCCGTCCGCTACGGCCTGAAAGGCTTCCGGCGTGAGCAGCGTTCTTGCCCCAGTATCGAAGAGCATCGGACAATCCTCGCCATCGATCTCAACATGAAGACTTGGGAAGTTGTTCGCGCGCGCTCCATCCGGCGCGGTCTTGAAACGCAGCGGCAGAGCGCGCGCGCCTTCCGGAGGCCTCCAGTCCTTTCTCTCCAGCGTGAGGGTCCGTTTCGGGTAATCCCATGTCCAGACATGGCCTCCAAACCAGCCATTTGGCAGCATGCCGTCGCAGGCAACGTCGTCGAAGAGAGCATGGGGTTTTATCATGACTAGAACCTCGCCCTCCACGGGCGGAACCTGAAGCGCCGGATCGAAAGCCGGCATGCGCGTAACGCTGGGAAAGTCGTCGAGTTCTGGGCCGGACCGTGGCGTGGCCGGCAAGCCGAGGCGATCGACGACGGCCTTCTTTAGGATGGGATGGCCGCCGCCGGTATCGGTGTAGAATGTCAGCATTTCACCGGACGCAAGACGCACATCGAGCAGCACATTGAAGTCGTCGAAGCGCGCCGGCATGATAGCGCCCTCCGCGCAGGCGAAACCCGCGGGAAGCATACAACCGGCCGCTGTAGCTGCTGCCCCGGTCATGAGTTCCCGCCTGGAAATAGTCGCAGCATTTAACATGGCGTCCCCACCCGGCCTCACCCATAAGATCAAGGTATGCTCGACTTGTAACCTGTGAGTGACGTTACCGTCTTCCGCGAAACGGGGCTTGGCATCTCCGGGTGAGGCCGAAAGCAGCCCTCTGGCTTGATGAGTTGTCACTTCTCTTCCTTGGGGTCTAGCGGGAAGGTCCCGACGCCGAGATGCATGACATGTTCCTTAGGGAACAGCAGAGTTCCGACCGAAGTGAGAAGATCGTCGCGGTTGATTGAGCTTCTCCAAAAGGAAAGGGAACCATGCTGCCAGACACAAAAGATGCATGGGGCACTCAACTCCCACGCTTCGACCAAGCCGAGTCTGACTTTGGTGGGATCGTTCCTCTCCTGCTCGTGGCAGCGCTGGCCTCGCTTTTTCTCAGAGCCAATACGGTCGAGATTGAAGCGATCTGGATTCTCCAACGGAGTTCCCACAAGGCGCGAGGCAACCCGAGGAACGGCGCTGCAGATTGATGCGTTAAGGAACGCCCAGCCTGCCTAAGCGCATGGTGCGCTCCCCGTGGTTTGTCTTCAGGATGCAAGCTTCGGCCGGCGGCGAGGATTAACGCAACAGGGCGTTTGCGGTCATTGAGTTGCTCGGGGAGTGTGCCTGCTGTTGGGGGATGAACCGCCGTTTTGAGCTGGCGCCTCACTTCGCTCCGAACGCGGCTTTCACGTTGCAACACTTTTGTAACGGCCGGCCGCGCATGCTTATGATGGGACCGGCTTACCACCTCCAGAAACGGTGGCCGCGAAGGATGCTATCCACCCCTTTGTCCTAAAAGCCGCCGCCGCCGCTTGTCACCGGATTGGGATAACATTCGCGCCCTGGCAGCCTAAACACGACTTCTTCATAGACTTGCTCCGGAAGGAGGCGCGCCAGTATTTCCAACGCAATTGCTACGTCGTCAGTGGCGCCTTTACGTTCGAAATCGAGGATCATTTGTTCGATAGCTAAGCAAGCCACTGAATCCTTGTTGGCCGCTCGTTCGATAAGCTGATGGAGATGCCGTCGCATGTCATCATCCATTACCGACTCCTTTTGGTTACACATGAATTCCTAAAAAAGGCCATTGTCGATAGAAGGCAGTTTGCCCGCTTCTGCGGCGCATGTCTATGACAGCACAATTTGTGCCCTTGACGATAGCCGCGGCTCACTCAAGGGCCAGGCCTGGCGTAATCACCGTCTATTCCTGCTTGCTAAGTTTTATCGCTTGATTGTAATCCGCGATCGCGCGGTTGTGGTCACCTTGAGCCTCGTAGGCATTGCCGCGGTTGAGGTAGGCCGGGGCGTATGTCGGATAAAGTTTGATCGCCTTATCGTAGTCGGCAATTGCTTGGTTGTAGTCCCTTTTCGCGTTAGGAGCCGGCAGCCAGCGGGATGATCTTGCCGTCAGGGGCGTGATTGGCTCCCACGCCTTGGATCACAACACCGAAATAGTCTTCGGTGTGGCTGTGAATTGGGCTTACGAAGCTGTGCGGCATGCGGATGAAGGAGCCGTGCTTGCTCTGCTGCAGATTGCCATAGGCGGCGCCTGCCTGCAGCTCGCCCTTCTCTGTCTTAACGCCAGCCGGGGAGAACTTGATTTGATCGGCAGGAATGCTGACCGAGGGGCCTTCATGGAGGGGGTGATTGGTCTCCTGTGCGGCAATGGCGGACGTAGAGGCCACGCAGCCAGCCAAGGCGAGGAGTGCAGCGATGACGCGTTTGGTCTTTTTCATTTTGGGGTCCTCTTGTCTCAACTTACGCGGCATGCGCACGCACGACCGGGAAGTCGATCGGCGTCTCGGCGACGTTATTGACAAAGTTTGTGAGCACATTAAGCGCCACAGTGACGACGATCTCGATCACCTGGGCATCGCTGAAACCGGCGCCCCTGACCGCCGCTAGATCGGCTTCGCTCACCTTGCCGCGAGCTTCGGTCACCTTCCTTGCGAACGCGACCGCAGCATCGGCGCGGGCGTCGTTGGAATGGCCCTGGCGGTTAGCGGTGATCTCAGCCTCGTCGAGTTTCGCGAAGTTGCGGCCCACATAGCTGTGCGCCGACAGACAATAATCGCAGCCGTTGACTTGCGCGACGGCAAGCGCGATGCGCTCGCGGGTCTTCACGTCGAGCGTCTTGCCAAGCGCGCCATTAAGGCCAAGAAAGCCCTGAAGCGCCGCCGGGCTCAGAGCCACGAGCCGGAAAAGGTTGGGAATGGCGCCGAGCTGCGCATTGACGGCGTCAAGCAATGGTTGCGATGCGGCAGGCGCTTCATCGCGGGTCGGGATAGCAAAGCGTTTCATGATCAAGCTCCTTCAGTGTTCCAGGTTGATGGAGCGAAGGTAATCCCCTATTGGATGAACGATAATTGGGATAAACTGCGCTTCATTAATGCGTAACTCGGGATAATATGGTGGACAGGCTTGACGCCTTACGCACGTTCATCGCGGTTTCCGACAAAGTGTCAACGGCGGAGTAATTTCAGGCCACCGTGGCGGAGAGATTTCCGGCCACCTTTGCTGACGTTGAAAGCATAAAGCCCCATCGCGATGGGGCTTTATGCTTTTCGGCATTCTTTTTATCGGGAAGTAACTTCGCCCGTGCTTGGATCGACGCTTTCAGTTTCGGAGGCGTCTGTATTGAGCGATCGCTCGGCTCGGCGGCGCCGACCTTTCGACTGCTTGAGCCGGTAGCTATCGCCATTCATCTCAAGAATGTGGACGTGGTGGGTGAGCCTGTCGAGCAGCGCACCGGTGAGCCGCTCGGAGCCGAAGATAGACGTCCAGTCTTCAAAGGGAAGATTGGACGTCACGATGATCGAGCCCCGCTCGTAGCGCTGGCTGAAGACCTCGAACAGAAGTTCGGCGCCGGTCGGCGACAGGGGCACGTATCCGAGTTCGTCAATGATCAGGAGCTTGTAGGCGGCGAGTTGAGCTTGCAGGCGCAGAAGCCGCTTCTCGTCGCGCGCCTCCATGAGCTGATGGACAAGCCCGGCGGCGGTCGCAAATCCGACGGCCATGCCGCGCTGGCAGGCGGCAAGACCGAGAGCCAAGGCGATGTGGCTCTTGCCCGTGCCGCTGTTGCCAAGCGCGATGACGTTCTCGCGCCTCAGGATGTATTCGCCTCGCGAAAGCTCCAGGACCAACATCTTGTTGAGCGAGGGGATGGCGTTGAAATCGAAGCTGTCGAGCCCCTTTACGGCCGGGAAGCGAGCGGCCCGAACGCGGCGCTCCACCATACGCCGCTCGCGCTCAATCAGTTCAAGTTCGCTAAGCCTGAGCAGATAGCGCACATGATCAACGCCACTGCGTGCGGATTCCTGCGCGACCTTCTCGTACTCGGCGAGAATGGTGGGCAGCTTGAGCTGCTTGAGATGATGCCGGAGCAGCAGCTGCGGTTTATCGGCGGCCTCTGTCATGCGGCCTCCTGATCAAGCAACGCCGTATAGTCGGCGGCGCGCGTCGCCTGAACGGCGGCCTTGGGCAGATAGGGATAGGCGGCGAGATCAAGCCGGGGCGGTCGCTTCTCGATCCGGCACAAGATCAGCTGCTTGACGGCGTCAAAGCTTGGTGCGCCGAGTTTAAGGGCGTCTTTGACCGCATCGGCGACCATGTTCTGATCGAACGTCTCCATAAGCCGCAAGACCTGGATGAACTCGCGCTTGCCGCGGTTGCCCATCCTGGCTTCGAGCAGACGCCGCAACTGCGGAAACTGCTCCGGCAACGCCCACTCCTGCAAGGGCCGCGCCTGGTCGAGCGCTCCGGGCTTCTGCTCAATCAGCGCCAGATAATGCAGGGGATCACAAACAAAGTCGCCGCGCTCATAGGATCGCTTATGGCGGGCGATCTCTTCCCCGGCGCAGACGATGATCACCTCATCCACGAAGCCTTTTACGGTGACGTCGCGAAAGCCGTACGCCGTGGGAACGGAGTAGTCGGCCGTGCGGTAGCGAACGAGCGCCGTCGACGACACGCGCGCAGTCCGTTGATCGCAGGGCTCAAAAACGCCAGGCGGCAGTGGCCGAAAGGCGGCCAGGTCCGCTTGAAGCCTAGCGCCGATCGTCTCTGGATGGGAGCCCGCCCTGCGATCGAGTTCCGAAAGGCAACCCGCTTCAAGCTTGGCGTTCAATGCCTCGAAGCTTGCAGCGATGGGGACCGGCGTCAGGAGCCGCCGACGGCCGTTCTTGACAAGTCCCTCGACCTTACCCTTGTCATTGCCCTTGCCGGGCCGCCCAAACCGGTCGCGAAACAGATAATGACTGATAAGTCTGGTGAAGGCCCCCGTCCGTTCGCGCTTGCCGTCGCCGCAAATCTTGGCGACCGCGAGCTTGGTGTTGTCGTAAAGGATTGATTGCGGAACGCCGCCGAAGAAGGCGAAGGCCGAAACATGGCCGTCGAGAAAGGCTTCCGTCGTCTCCGCCGGATAGGCCTTCATGAACGGCGCGTCCGAATGCGGCAGGTCCATGAAGAACACATGCATCTTCTGCCGGACGCCGCCGATTACGCCGATCGCCTCGCCAAAATCGACTTGGGCGTGCCCAGGCGGATGCGCCAGCGGCACAAAGGTCTCGCGGGCCCGAGACCTCGCAAGCCGCACATACTCCTTCACGGCCGAGTAGCCGCCATCGAAGCCGTGTTCGGCGCGAAGCCGGTCGTAAATCCGCTTGGCCGTATGCCGCTGCTTCGGCGGCGCCGTGATATCCGCCGCCAAAATCGCATCGATGATGGAAACGAATGGCCCTAACTTCGGTCTCGCCGGAGGCTTCTTGCGAACATACCCCGGCGGCGCCGAGAACTGGCACATCTTCGATATCGTGTCCCGGCTTAAGCCGAAAACACGGGCGGCCTCACGACGGCTCTTACCCTCGACAAAAACGAAACGTCGGACCGCGGCATAGTTGTCCACGGCATACATCCCCTGTCGCCCCTCTCCCGTACAGAAAGGGACAACCTAACCAGTGGCCGGTTATTACTCCGCCACGCAGCAGCACAAGCGCCGCCGCTCCACTGGCCGACTTTCTCACCGCCTCTCACACCTCATCGCCGGGTTCCTTGCGACAGCGTTGGCGATGACCGTATTCGCGCTGAGTTCATCCGCGACCGGCGCCCATTTGCTCGCATTCGCAATGGTGCAGGTCGCAACGGGTCTGCTCGGGCTAGGCTTCGGGGCTACGCTGACCGCTATCAACGCCTATGCCGCGAGCTTCTTTCCCAAACGCAGTGAAGCCGCCCTCACCGCGCTGCACACGCTGCTTGGTGCCGGCACCGCGCTAGCGCCTATAATCGTCTCCTTGCTCGCCGGTGGCGGTCGCTGGCAGCTGTTGCCGGCTGGGGTCGCGGTGGCGATGCTTCTTCTCGCCGGCCTGGCGCGGACGCAACCGTTGCTGCTGGCGGGCGCGGCGGGCGGTTCGACGATGGGGGTGAACGCGGTATTGCGTGCCCTGCCGCGGCGCTTCTGGATATGGCTCAGTTTCGCTCTCCTTTACGGCGTCTGCGAGACGTTGTTCGGGAACTGGGGCTCCGTCTATCTGCACCAGCAGCGGGGGTTACCGCCAGCAACGGCCAACTTGGCGCTGGCTGTATTCTGGGGGGCGGTAACTGCCGGCCGGCTTCTGGTAGCGGTTATTTCGACGTCGGTGCCGCCGGCAAAGATTTTTCGTATTCTTCCAGTGTTGATTGTTGTCGCGCTCGCCGCGGTCGCCCTCGCCCATGGGCCAACGCAGGGCGTCATGGCCTTGGCGCTGGCCGGGTTTGCCTGCTCGGCGTGTCTACCGCTCAGCATAGGTACCGCCAGTGGCGAGATACCCCCCTTCGTCGAGACTGTCTCCGGTTGGATGGTCGCTTCCTACATGGTGGGCTACGGCATCGGCGCATTTGCCGTAGGGCCGCTCCGGGGAGTGGGTAATCTGCAGCTGTCGGAGGTCTACCTTGGGGCGATTGGGATTGCGTCGGTGCTGATCGTGCTCGCCCTGGCGTTGACCCGACAGGCGGTGGCGCCGGCAACGGCCCAGAGGAGCAGGGCTTGAGGCTATAGCTGGTGCAGAGAGCCCCGGGCGCGGTGTGCCGCTTAGAGAGCGGTGCGCTGAACTCCTGCTAGGGCTGCCACAGTGGCGGGTGGCAAGGCATCGGGCCAACTCATTGAGGTTATGACGCGATCGAGATCGCCGAGAAGATCTTGACGCTATAGCCCAATCAGCGGACGTGGCCGCCGATGCGTCCGGCTTGGCGGTCGTGTATCGATCGAGGTCCCCTTTTGTATAGGAGCGGCGAAAGGTGGGGTAACTCACACTGGCACCGAGATGACCGCAGTTGGCGCGACACAAAAGAACTGTGGGATTGCCAACGATCCGAAGCTCACTGCGCGCGCGAGTGGTGTGTCCGACTCTCTGCCCCGCGAGCCTGCCAATGGTCGATGCCCGGCCTCAGGCACAATCTGGCTGCGGCTCCGCAAAATCAAGGTGGCCTTGCAAAAGCCTATAGGCTATTCAGTATCTTATATCCCGGGGTTTCAATCTGAAGCCCAACGGTATCAACGCGGCCGCTCTCGTTAATCCATACCCCCAAAGGCAGCAATTTGTGCCTTTTGAAGCCAAAACACTCCTCCGCTACCAATAAAATCAAGGGTTAGGCCAAAGAAGTCCCAAATAGCGTGTTGCCGGGCGTTGCAAGATGGTGTGCTTCATTATTAACGAGTTACAAGGCATTCTCATTGGTTCCCTGCAACATGCTTGCAACACGAACATCCCCAAACGTTCACTTTATGTTTTACGGTGCCTGCCTTGTCTTGAGGCAGCAATCCTCCAAACTTTATCGCTTTGAATTGCCCCGAGTGAGGACGCCATCGCGGGGCATGGCCCTTGGCCCCGGAGGCTCGAACCAAGTTTCTTATCTATATATACCCCGACTCAGTGAGAATCCGAAAGAAAGTGCTTGCTAAGTTTGGCGAAGAGGATCTCAGTGAGGTTCATGATTCGCCAGAATTTTCTGAATGCCGCCGAACGGAAGGAACTGCTGTCGCTGGCGCGCGACGGTTCCGCAGAGCATCGGATAGCGCGCCGGGCGAACGCCATCCTGCTTCTTGATGACGGCTTCAGCTGCGAGCGGGCGGCTAAAGTTCTGTATCTCGACGACGATACGGTCAGAAGCTGGCGCAAACTCTACGACGACTGCGGGATCGCGGCCCTGGAACAGTTCGATGCTGGGGGCAGTTCGAGCCGTCTTTCCGCGGAGCAAGAGGAAGCGCTGAAGGCCTACGTCGCCCGGACCTTGCCGCGCAGCACGCGCCAGATCGGAGCGTTTATCGAGCGGGAGTTCGGCGTGGTTTACGAAAGCCGCGCGGGATTGATCGCGTTTCTGCATCGGCTGGGGTTGGAATATCACAAGCCGGACGTCATCGGCCGCAAGCTCGATACAGAAAAACAGCAAGCCTTTATCGAAAGTTATGAGAAGCTATCGAACACGCTTGGCCCTGACGAAGCCGTGCTGTTCCTGGATGCTGTGCATCCAACCCATGCCGCGCGGCCCGTTGGCTGCTGGGCGCCCAAAGAAGAAAATCTGGCGATTGAGCAGACAAGCGGGCGGCAGCGCATCAACATTCATAAGCGAACGTTTATCGTGAGCGCCAAGCGCTCACTTGCGCGCTCTGAATTTAGAGACCGGAGAAACCCGCATGATCGAGGCCGAAACCATCGACGCCGCCTCGACGATCAGGCTTTTGGAAGCGCTCGAAACGCTGTACCCGCTGCTGGCGGTCATCCACGTTTTTCTGGACAACGCGCGCTATCATCACGCCAGGCTTGTGCAAGATTGGCTGGCCCAGCCTGGCCGCCGAATCCGGCTGCATTTCATTCCCGGCTTACTGCCCGCATTTGAACCCGATCGAGCTGTTATGGGGCGTGATGCACAAGCATGTGACGTACAACAAGTGCTACGCCACATCACGGGAGTTCGCCGGGGCGGCGCTCACTTTCTTACACGAGAAAGTCCCGCAAAACTGGTCAGAGTTGCGCGATTCGATTGCGGACAACTTCCGCGTCATCAACCCGAGGGATTTTTGGATTTCGGCGTGAGCGGAGTATATATGACCATCCCAAGGATAAAAAGTTTAGGCATTGCGCTGATTGCGCTGGCCATCGCAGCCCTGGCTTCGCCAGCGCTTGCCGCGCCGGTTAATTACGAGTTTCAGGCAGCCTCAACCGAATTTAAAGCCGGCAAAGGTAGGGTGATCTCGATCAAACTGATCAACAAGCGGACCAAGCAGCCGGTGGAGGGGGCGACCTTTGTTCAAACCGCGCTGGACATGTCGCCGGAGAACATGGCCGATACGAAAGGCAAGATCGCCGCCGACACATCGACCGACCCGAATGTTTATCGATTTCAAGGCCGACTTCACCCTGTCGGGCGTCTGGGCGCTGAAATTGAAGGCGAAGCTGCCGAATGAAAGCCAGACCATTGATGGCGTGCTGATCTTGAGAGCTAACGACTAATACTAATCTGAGGCTGGCTGCTGTCAAAGGGCTGCGTCGTGACGAGGGAGCGTTTAGCCCAAACGGGAAGCCCCCCGGCTTTGCCGCAGGGCTATTGCATATAAGCAAAGAGATCGAACAAGAACTCTTTTTTCCAAGCAGCAAGTTTCATTTTTCTGGCGGGGGAGCGTTTATCGGGATGAGTGCTGAGCATATCCAGCGCCATCCTACGGATGAATGACAGATTTTGCGGTGCATGGTTTTTGCGGGTTCGCGCATCGTCTTCATGAAAGACTACATCGAGCTCCCAATGCAGATTGTTCTCTACGCTCCAATGCGTCCTGACGATATCCAGCACCCGACGCACCGGCATACGCTTAGAAAGGGCGACATAATGAACGGCGGTTTCGCTCTTGCCGCTGGTCTTTTTCCGCTCGCTTTCGATTCGCGCCAGCATGGTCAAGCCCGGAAGGCGCGGAGCGTCTTTGGGCGCCGGGATCACGGTGGTGCGGCGGCGTTCAATGCGATCATGCCCCTTTTCGCTGCTTTCGTAAGAAGCTCCCTTGCCCGCTCTATCCGCTTTTTCGAAAGCTTCGGCGGCGCAAGCGTAAAGCGGCCCGTTATTGCCCTTGAGCTTGAGCGCATAATGCGCCCCCGCCGCCAGCACCGCTTCCGCCATCGCCGGGTGGCAATGCAAGGCGTCGGCGGTAACGATGCAGCCCTTCAAGTCCAGGTTTTTCAGCACTTCGAGCGTTGCCTTGACCTCGTTGCCGTCGCCGCTGGCCTTCGCGGCAAGCGACAAGCGGGTCTCCGCATCCCAGACGCTGATCATCAAAGGCGGCATGAAAGCCTTGCAGCGCTCGTAACCGCGGCGCATCCGCTTGCCGTCGATGGCCACCACGCCTTTGGCGGCGGGAAGCCCCAGCCCTTCGCGCAGCGCTTTGGCGAAACGCGTCAAAACACGAGCCATTTCTTCTGGGTCCAGCAGGCGGAACAGCCGGGAAAAACAATCGTGGCTCGGCGCCCCATGCGGAAGTTTTGCTATCTTGGAAAGTTCTTCCACATGGGCGGCGGCGAAATCAGCGATGTCCACGCAGGTCTTTGCTCCGCAAAGCGTCGCAATCAACGCAATGAAAAGTAGGGACGCACATGGATGACGGGCGTTAATATCGCGCGGATCGCGAACTTCGTAGAAAAATGGCAAGCAATGCCTGCATGGAAGCCCTCCAGATTAGGAAGACTTCTTAAGAATCCTGTTCGCAAAGCCGCGCAACAGCCTTGTCAATACTTATATGCGATTCCCCTGGGCTTTGCCGGGGTGGCAGTAGCAGTTTGACATTTCCGGAAGTGAATCCCCGACACTCCCTTTCGTGAGCCGCCAAGCACACGAAAGGGAGATCGATGGACGATGATGAGAGCTTAAGCCACACGAAGTGGGACTGCAAATATCACGTTGTCTTCATTCCGAAGTGCCGGAGAAAGACGCTCTACACGGAACTGCGCAAGTATTTGGGCGATGTGTTTCGAAACCTTGCGGCGCAGAAAGAGAGCCGGATTGAGGAGGGGCATTTGATGCGGGATCACGTACATATGTTGATCTCGATCCCGCCGAAGTATTCGGTTTCGCAGGTGATCGGCTACATCGAAGGCAAGAGCGCAATTCATTTGGCGCGTGTCTACGGCGAGAGGAAGCGGAACTTTGTGGGCCAGCACTTCTGGGCGCGTGGGTATTTCGTGGCCACCGTGGGCCGCGATGAAGAGGTGATCAGGCAATATACTAAGAACCAGGAGGCGGAAGACAAGCGTCTCGATCAATTACGCCTTTGGAACTGACAACTCGCCTTGAGGCGGTTCACAAAATTGGGGCCGCGTTAGCGTCCCCAGCAGCCGCTTTGAGCGGCTCATGTTTTAAAGCCCCCGGCTTTGCCGGGGGATATTTACCTCTTGATCCGGGGCGCGATTATTAATGGAGGCGAATCTGCATGCGGTCCGAACGACCTTCCGCGTCCACGACAGTGATCTGGACAAAGCCCGGGCCTGGCGGCTTCAGGAATGCGTCCCGTCTGTGCGGCGAGGATTTGATTGGCACGCCATCTACGAGCCAGGTCAACGGCAGCGTTCCGCCTTCCGCTTTCAACGCGACCGGAAGTTTCTCCGTCTGGCCTTCCGATGATGGGATCTCAACATCGGCGTCCCTTGGCGGGAAGGCGATGTGCAACGTCAAGTCGTGGCCGGAGCCGCTTGAAGCTTCGCGCTTCTGTTCGCGGAAAGCGCGCAGAGGCGGCGGCAGGTCGGCCGTTTTTCGCGCGCCGATAACGTTCGATGGCGCGCTCGCGAAAGGCGCGCGGCGCGGCCCAATGGCGCCGAACAGCTCGAAAAGCACCGGAGCCGCCACCCTCTAAGCCGACAAGCCCCGGCACGGAGCTGGCGTCCGCGCGGCCGGCCCAAACCGCAACCGTATGCTCCCCGTCGAACCCCGCGGCCCAGGCGTCGCGGAAACCGTAGGAGGTGCCGGTCTTGAAAGCGACCGCGCCCGGCGTCACGTTTGCAGGCGCCGGCGCCCCCCGCAGGATGTCGGCCACATACCACGCCGCAGCCGGTTGAAGCAGCGCCGGAGGCTCCTCGCCGCCCCATACTGGACCGGTTTCCTTTTGGTAGCGAAGCGGTATGACGCTTCCGCCACGAGCAAGCCCGAGATAAAGCGTGGTCAAGTTCTCAAGCGTCAGTCCTGTGCCGCCAAGCGCCACCGTTAGATTGCGCGGCACGGTGAACGGCATGCCCGCCTCGCGAAATCGCGCCGCCAGCTTCACGGGGCCCACCTCATTCAACACCTTTACGGCGGGGATATTGAGCGAGAGCTGGAGCGCGGTTCTGACCGTCACCTTCCCACGGAAGATGTTATCGAAATTCACCGGCGCATAGCCATCGAAACGCACCGGCCTGTCCTCGATTAGCGTTTCTGGATGGGCGAGTCCTTCCTCGAAGGCGAGGCCATAGATGAACGGTTTCAGCGCCGAGCCGGGCGAACGAATTGCGGCCGTCATGTCGATTGCGCCGAGTTGCGAATTATCGAAATAGCCCGCGGAGCCGACATGCGCCAACACCTCACCCGAGCGGTTGCTTACGATCAGCGCGGCGATCGAGATTTTTTCTCCGAAACTTTGCGCATTTCTGCAAGTGATGGTCTCGGCGGCTTCCTGGAGAGTGCGGTCGATCGTGGTTGCGATGGCTGGCTGGTTTGACGACGCGCTCGCGAGCCGCTCGGAGAGATGGGGCGCAAGCGCCGGGAAATCGCGGCGTCCGCGCGGGACAGCCTCAGCAAGCGCCGCTTTTGCGTCCGCCTGGGTGATCGCTCCGGCCGCGGCTGCGCGCCGGATGACGCGATTGCGCCCGTCGACAAGGGAATTGTAGCCCCGATCGGGGCGGCGCGCTTCCGGCGCCTGTGGAATTGTCACCAGGAAGGCCGCCTCGGCGACGCTTAGCCGGTGCGGTTCTTTTCCGAAATAGGCGAGCGAAGCGGCGCGGACGCCTTCGAGATTGCCGCCATAAGGGGCGAGCTTCAGGTAGAGCGAGAGGATTTGCCGCTTGCTGAGCGTCCACTCAAGGCGCGTTGCGTCGGCGATTTGCTGGAACTTGGCGGAGAGTGAGTGCGTCGGAGAGCCCCTGAGAAGCCGCGCTACCTGCATTGTTAGCGTCGATCCGCCGGAGATGGGTTTGCGGTGTGTGATGGCTTGAAGGGCGGCTCTGCCGAAGGCGAGGGGATCGATGCCGGGATGCCGCCAGAAACGTCGGTCCTCGAATGCGAACAGAAGCGCAAGATAGGTCGGGCTGACATCCTCAGGCTTCGCATCGAGACGCCAACGCCCCTCGGGGGTCGTAAAGGCGCGCATGAGACGCCCATCGCGGTCGAGAACGAGTTGCGACGACGAGGCCGCGACTTCCAGGGGCAAAGGATCGAAGAGCTTGAGCGATGCGGCAGCGAGCAAAAGGAGTGAGAAAACAAGGGAGCCGCGAATAAACCATTTGTGTCTTTTACCCTCACTCATTCACAATTTATCCGATCCAGACAATCATATCGAGAAGTAGCGGAAGCTCGCTCTTGCGGCCTTCGCGTAAAAAAACAACCACACATGCACTCATAGAACTATTTCGGCTCATGCATGATCCCAGAATTTCGTGAAAATTGGAACGACCCCGAAAAGGTGCAAGAGCCATTCTCGGGGTAGCCACATGGGATGCTCCCGGGCCGCCATTCTCTCCGTTTGAGGAAAGCCTGGGTGAGAGGGCAGCGTTCAATCAATGCGCCGCCGTGATTTCAACCTTTGCGCCTGAGGTGCGCGCAAAGCGATCCGGGCGGTACATGTCCTCGGCGCGCGCGCCGGCATGAGTGTAGACGCCCGGGATCACCGCCCGCATGACATAGGCCATGGTTAGCTGCGCAGGAACCTTCCGCCCTGTCTCGGTGAGTGAAAAGGCGGCGACGAAGCGGTCGTCGCGGAAAGCCGAAAACACCGGCGTATAGGTCGAAGGCAGCCACGAGAACGCCTTCAGATCCGAGCCTTTCAGGAGCGCCGGGTTCTCGATATCGAAGCCTGCCGGGAGCCGGTCCTCCACGACGATTTGCGCAAGCTTCGGATCGATCTCCGTCACCGTCAAGATCACGACCACGCGGTCGTTCTGCTTCAGCGTGTCGAAGGCGATCTCGCGGCCGTCCGGCGCGTAGGTCTTGCGCTCGATCTTGAACCCGCTCTCCGAAGACGGCTCTGGCTCCATGCCTTCGCCTGTGACAAGCACCGAGGCCGGTACAGCGTCGGGGCCGCGGTTTGCGATCACGAGCCCCTGGGAAGCCATCTGAGCCGCGGTCAGCACCGCCTGGAACTTCCCGGAAGCCGCGTTCGGAAGGTTCGCGCTCACATTCGTGATTTCGATCGGGCCGTTGAAGTCGGCGCCCGAAAGCACCGTCTGGAACGAGCCTTTGACCGGCGCGCCGTTCACTTCGAGGGCCAAGTCTTTGTTCTGGGCGTCGAGCGTGCGCGCGGCCAGCAGGAGCCAAAGGCTTTCCTGCGTCGTCGTCTCCTTCTGCTGGGACCGAAGCTTCGTGACGAGGTTGAACGCCTTCTGAAGCTGTGGCGTCGCGGCTCCGCTTTCGCCCAACAGCGCGAGCACGGCCGCGGCGTCGCGAAGCTCTGTGCCGTAGTCGGCGCGATTGGCGAGTGGAATCCGCGGATCCGGCGTCGCGAGCATCGACAAGGCCGAGGCGAAAGCGAGCGTGGCCCTTTCCTTGTCGCCGAGCATGGCGAGGCCTGCCGCAAGCTCAGCGCGCGCAATCGGCGTCGAGAACGAGTTGATCTTGGTGTCGGCGTAATAGCGCAAATCGCCCAACACGCCGCGCCCTGCGCGGGCGAGCACGTAAAGCGCGTAAGCCAGGTCTTCGCCGCTCTTCTTGAAGTCGCGCGTATTGTTGACGACGTTCTTCAGCCGGTCGAGTGCGATCTCATAATTTACATCCCGAACGGCGTAGCCCTTTTCCTTGGCGCGGGTGAGGAAGTCAGTCACATAGGCGGTGAGCCACATATCCTCGCCAGACGGCCCCCAAAGACCGAAAGCGCCGGACGAGGACTGCATTTCATAGAGGCGCGCAATGGCCTTCTCGATGGCGGCCTTGGCTTTGGGCTCTTTGCTGATCCGCGTGCGAGAGGCCACCTCGTCGAAATAAAGGAGCGGCAGCGCGCGGCTCGTGGTCTGTTCCGCGCAGCCGAACGGGTAACGGTCGAGGCCGATTAAAAGGCCCGGCACGTCGAAGGACGCCGTGCGGCTCGCGGTCACCGAGATCTTTGCGGTCGAAGGAACGAGATCGCGGATGAGTTCGCTGCCGACGCGCAGCGAGCCGGTCGTGGCGGCGAGCATCTGTGTGGTGCGGCGGCGCACGTTCGGCGCGGGCGGTTCGACCGCGATGGCATATGTGCGCTCAATGGCGACATTCCCCGGCCCTGTCAGCGAGAAAGAGACATGCCCATCGCCGACCGACGCTCCCTTGATCGGGATGGTCTGGCTGATCCGCTTTTCGAGGTCGAGCGTCAGCGTGCGCTCGGCGGGGCCGACGACCTCGACCCCCCCATCGGCCTTGGCCGCTAGCTGATAGGCGCCGGCCGGAGCCTCCACGTTCTCGATGCTGAGGTGCAGGGTGGAGTTGTCTCCCAGCATCAGGAACTTGGGCGGCGTGGCTTGCGCCACCACAGCGTCGCGCACGATCACATCTTTTTCGCCCGAGCCGATCTTGGATGGCGTCCAGGCTTGCGCCGCAAGCCGCATGGTCCCGTTGAAGGCCGGTAGCGTGAACGTGACTTGCGCTTTTCCGTGCGCGTCGGTCTGCAGCGGCCCGGAATAGACCGCAAGCGGCGTTTCTGCGAGCGGCCTTCCGTTCATTTCGAGGCCGCCTTCGTCGCCGCCCGAGCGAATGACGCCGCGCACGCCCTGCATGCCGTCGATGAGCCTGCCGTAGAGATCGCGCATCTCAAGCCCGAGCCGGCGCTGGCCAAAGAAATAGGAGGCGGGCGCGGGCGTCTTGTAGCGCGTGATGTTGAGAATGCCGAGATCGACGCCGGAAATGACGACCATCGCGTTTTCGCCCGCATCGAGGCCCGAGATGGAGGCCGACACCGTGACAGGCCCCGCGGGGCGCACCGCTGGCGGCGTTTCAAGCCCGACGGACAGCGTGCGAGATTTCGTATCGAGCGGGAGCCACTTTACGCCGACGGCGCGGCTTGGCATGCGCTTGGCCGCACTGTCCATCGGCCGATAGAGGATCGCGGTTGCATAGGCGCCCGGCCCCCAGGCCGGATCGGCCTTGAAGGTTGCGGAGCCGCCCGAGGCCGCCACGTCGATCATCTGCGTGGCGAGCACCTTGTCGCTGACGATGGCGACAAGCGCCTGTCCGGCCATGCGCGGCATGATCGTCACTTTGACGTCGTCGCCTGTTTTGTACGTGGCGCGGTCGAGCGCGAGGTTCAGGATCTCCGGCGTGTCGGACGTTTCGGAGACGAACCAGCCAGCCGAGAACGAGTAGCTCGTCGCAGGGCCTTGCGTGGTAGCCGACACAATGTCGAGCCGATAGTTGCCGGGTTCGACCGGCGCCTTGATGCGGACTGCGCCCGTTGCGGGCGCATCGATGGCGCCGCCGGCGATGCGGCTTTCATAATTCACGAGTTCTGAAGACCAGCGGTTGTCTCGCGCATACCATTGGAATTGGCTCTCGACGCGCTGAAGCTCCCATTTGAGGCCGGTTATCGCCGTCTGCTTGCCGTCCGGGCCTATTCCGACGATTTCGAATTCGGCGGCGGCGCCTTCGGGCACGGAGGCGTCGAAAAGCGGCTTCACGCCGATGAAGCTTTTGCCCGTGTCGATCTTCATCGCGATCTTGTCGGCGAGCGCCCGTCCGCTCGGCTCGCGCAGGCGGATCGTAACGTCGGCGGCCAGAGGTTTCGAGCTTTGCGGCAGATCGGGCAGCGGGATGGAAAGCGAAGCGGCGCCCGTCGCATCGGTGTTCGGCAGCGCTTCAAGCTCTTTGCGGAGGGTTATGAAGCTCTCGCTTTCAAGGCCCACGCGGAACCCCGGAAAACCACCGATTTCGCTCGACGCCGAAATCGCCATCTCGCCTTCGAGGCCGAGATTGGAGGCAGGTGCGCCATATAGATATCGGCCGGAAAGCGCGACTGTGCCCGGGGAGCCCGCCGCGATCACGGGCTGCGACGCGTTGAGCTTCATTTCGAGCCGCTCTGGAACGTAGTCTGCTACGAGGAAGGTCTTCTCGTAAAGCGCCGGGGCCTTGGGATCGACCGAGGCTGACAGGCGCCAGGAGCCCGTCATGGCTGTGTCGGGCAGCGCGACCTGCCAACTACGGCCGCCATTGCCCTGGTCGGCTAGCGTCTCGCGCCGGTCTTCGACGCCGTCAGGCCGGAACAGCTTCACGATCAGCGGCGTCCTGGCGACGGCGTTCCCGGCGGCGTCGCGCAAAAGCGCAGTGGCGTAGACATTTTCTCCGGGGCGATAGACGCCGCGCTCAGTGAAGACCATGGCGTCGAGAGGCCCTGGAGGCGTGCGCCCGCCGACGCCGCGATCGGAAAGATCGAAGGCCTGCTTGGTGATGTCGAGAAAGCCGTAGTCGCTGTCCGCTCCACGCGCGATGACGAGCGCGGGCGCAAGTCCGCCTGCGCCATGAGTTAACGCCGCCTCGAAGGCGACTGCGCCCTGCGCGTCGGTCTTGGCTGCGCCGAGAACCTCGTTGTTGCGCGCGACAAGCCGGATTTCGACGTTGGCGACGGGACCGGCCGCGCCGAGCGAGCGGACATAGACATGCACGCCATCCGCGCCGGAAAACGCCGTCAGCCCCAGATCGGAAACCACGAACCACTGCGTCGCCTTCTCGCTATAATCGCTGTCCGCTTTGCTGTCGTTTTCAGGCTTCGCGCCTTCCTCGGCGGCGCTCGCCGCAATCACATACAGGCCGGCCTTCAGGTTCGGCAGCAGCGTGTCGACCGGGAAGGCCGTCGTGACTTCCTCGTTCAACTTTGAAGCGACAGGCATTTCGCCCGACCAGAGCTTCTCCCCTTTGCTGTTGGCGAGTTGGCTCAGCTGGTATGTCTCCATCGGCTTCTGAAAGTCGCCGTCGAGCACCTCCTCCGCCAGACGCCGGTCGCCGATGCGATAGATCGTGGCCTTCACGAGCGTGGTGTTGACGCTGACGAGCGGGATGCCCTGCTGGCCGGTTCTCGGCAGGACGTAATTGCGGGCCGAGAAACGCACCGAGGCGGAGCGGTCGCGCATATAGACCGTCAGCTCCACCGGCTTCGGCAAGAGGTCGTCTTCCGTAGAAGGAATGCCGCTGCGGACCTTAACCTCGTAGCGTTTGCCGTGCAGAAGATCTTCCACACAGAGCTGCGAGCCCTGCACGCGCACGGAAGCGGGCTTCTCATTGTTCACCGTGACGTAGTTCGCGAAGTCGACGCGGCCCTTGGCGAGAGCGTCGGAGAACTGCACGCAGATGCGCGGCGCGTTCGAACTCGTTGTCCGCCGTATAATCGAGCATGCGGAAGCCATGCGCGTTGAAGGCTTCATCATGGGCCTCCTGCACGTCGGGATCGGCGACGAGGGCGAGGCTCATTTTGTAGATGTGAAGGGCTGATCGCCACTGGTTGCGCACGCCAAGGCTCTCGGCCAGAACCGCGAGCGCCTCAGCTTTCGCCTCGGTTGAAAGCGAACGCATATAGGCGATATAGGCGGACGAGCCCGCATTGCGCGCAAATGTGTTTTTCTCGCCGTATTTATTGGTCTCGATGGCGAGATATTCGCGCGCCAGTTGCAGCCAGACTTCGCCGTTCTTCTTGTCGAGTAGCGCCGACGACGCGAAATAGCCTGTCGCCGCGCGGTGATCTTTGGCGTCGCTCGCCTTCACGCCCTCGGCCTTCCAGGCCTTGGCGTCCTTGCCCTTCGTCGGCCATGCGGCTTGCAGCGTATTTTCGAAACTCTCCGATTCCCGGACGATGGCGTCGTCAATGGGCGTCTTTTGCTGAGCGGCGGCCGAAACCACGGCGGCCAGCATAACCAAAGCCACAAAGAAAAATCGGATCAGGACCATAGCGCCAACTCGCGGAAAGGTTGTACGGCTTCTGGCGACTAAGTGCCGCGAAAAATTAGGCTGATGCAAGGCAGAAAGATGTCTCGAAACATGATCTTTTCAAGGAGCAACGCGGAAGTTTCAGCAATGGCGTGCTGGCGCGCGCCCTCGGTCGCGCTTCGGTTGACAAAGTTTGCGCAACATCCACGCGCTTATGTTTGACGGACAAGCGATGCGGCGGCAGTCAGCGCCTGTCAGGGTTAAAGAAGGAACGAAATTATTGCCGAACACCCGGCCGCCCCTTCGAGAAACGGGGGCTTTCCACTGGGTCTTCTTCCAGCCGCTTTGAGCGGCTCCATTTCTAAAGCCCTCGGCTTTCCCGGGGGATATTTACGGGCGATCGCTCATGTCTCGGTCTCACTTTCTTCGCAACACACACCTTAGCGTGGTTTTAATCATCGCGGCGATCGCGGTTGCGTGGGGCGCAGCGGCTTTAAGCCCGTTCGCGCAGGCGAAAAATGAGGACGTAAACGCCTTTATCGCCAAAGCGCCGATCAGCGGTCTGCCGCCTGGAGCATATGGGCAGTGGACGGAGGAACAGAAACGGACGGCGATCAAGCGCATCGGAGGTTTCTGCGAGTTCCTTTGCGTAGCATTCCTACGCGCCACGTCCTTCCCGAACATAGCTGCGGCCGAGCGCGCCAAGGCCGAGGCTAAGGTCTGCCTTGCGGCCTGCATCGTCAATCACCTGCCGCCCGATTACCCGCAGCTCGACGGGATGAAGCAGGATCTGCGCGCCGATTTCGAAAAGGCGAAGAAACTCGGCTCGCCGATCGGTTGGCCGCTGCCGGGGAAATAGCCGCAAGGCGGCCTCGGCGACGCGCCCAAACTTGTTACAATTTCTTTCTCGCGCAAAGATTGCAGCTTGCTGCGAGTTATATTCTGATCGCTTCAAACAAGACGAATGGATCGGGTCATCATGACGATATTGAGCGGGTTAGGATTGCTTTGCCTGCTTGTGGGCGTAGGCATCGGCTGGAGAATTCTTACTCACAAAGACTGGTAGCGCCACCCCGCAGGGTCGCCCGCGGGCTTTCGCTCCGGACAGCGGTCGATTACTGATAGTAACCGACGGCGCAGCCCAACTCTGCGGCTCTTGTTACGAAGGCCGTCTTTGGCGAAGGCTCCTGGCTCGAACCCGGCCTCAAAAACATATAGCTGACTTCAGATATTTCACCTGCTGGCTTCTGCGCCGCCGCGTAGAGTTCCAAGCCATAGGCCTTGCCGGCGACGTCCTTCGAGTCCTTCACGTTTTGGCCGACCTTTTGAGGTTGATTGACGTTGGCGACTTCGATCCCGTCGCTGAGTTTGAAGCAGAAGGGATAGAGGTCGCCCTCCAGAAATCCGTCCCGCCCCTTATTGAAACTCTCAATCGCTTTGAGCTTGTCCGCTTCCACGGCGGCGACGGCCCTCGCCAGCATTTCCTTCGCTTCCGCCGCCGTCCCATGTGTCTCGGCTTTCATGATGCCGTTATAGACTCCCTCAAGCGAATCCGGGCCGATGCTGACCTCGCCACGGAATGGATTGTCGAGTTCGGCGATGAGGAAGATTACGCTGGCGAGGATGGACGCAAGTATGGCGCCCAGAATCAGGTGAACGTGGATTTCCATGTCCTGCATCCAGATCAAAACGATGTTCAGGACTGCGCCGAAAGCGACCACCCACCATAGCACCGCTGGAAGCCCTGTGGTGATGTTGGACATGCGAGCGCGGCTGTACTGAATTCTCTGAGCGCTCTCGCGCAGCGTTTCCGCGTGGAGGATCTCCTCGCTCTTCTTGCTCGGCTCGAAGGACAAGAGCGTTCTCGCGATCAGGCCGGAGCGAGCGGACTCACCCTTCGGCACTGCGCCCCGGCGCTGTTGCTCCCAGCCTTCTTCTATTGTGTAGCGCACATATTCGCGCAGGCGCTCCTGCAACTGGCCGCGCATCGGTTTCGGATAGGCGCTGACATCCCGATAGAGCGCGGACAGGCTGGAGGCTTCTTTGTCGACAATGTCGCCGATATTGGCGTAATTCTGGTAGGTGGCGACCGCAAGGAGGCCAAGCAGAAGACCGAAGAGAACGAAGAAGCTCGACAGTGCGATCCCGACCATTTCATTTGTGCGCACATCGCCGTGAAGCCAGGAATGGATCGTGCTGCGCATCAGGAAAGTCCCGATCCAGGTGAAGGCGACAAAGACGCCGCAAAACAGAAGCCAGACAGCCCAAACTGGATAATCGTAAATCCAAAACATCTCCTGCCCTCCCGCGCATCTTCCGCGCCGCGCGCCGCCTTGATGCGGCGGGCACAACCCAGCCGTTCGCCAAACTGGCGTCCACGTCATCATTCGACTGTCAGGAGGAGGCTACAACAGGCTCGCCCGGCGCCGGTCCCCCAGCCGGCCGATGATAAACCAAAAACATGCCTGGATTCGCCAAGGATGTGCTTGAATTATTGGTTCTCGCGTAAGTTTATCCCCAAACAGGGATGGCTGCGATGAAGGCGACATGGGGCTCGTCAGATTTTTTGAGGTGATAGGTCAGCCGCTTCCTCAAGTTCACGCCGATGTCGGGCGAGAGCGGAACCTTCCCAAGACTGAGGGATGACGTGAAATGAATCAGACTTCTGAGCAGGTAGTCGGGGTCACACTTGTGATGAAGCGCTTCCGCGGGAAGCAGCCTCTCAACCAGTCATCGTTTCTGCTTGCTAAGATTTTTCACCGGCACACACAGATGCTAAACGCCTGATTACGCTCAATTTCGCTTGGGGGAAAATGGTCGGAGCGGCGAGATTTGAACTCGCGACCCCCGGTCCCCCAGACCGGTGCGCTAACCGGGCTGCGCTACGCTCCGATGCAGGCACTTTGCGGACAATCGCTGCGCCCGTCAAGCATTGTCACTGAACGAATTCACAAAGTGGGGGATTGCCCCCGTTCAGGAATTCGCCGCCCGTTTTTTTGCCGGCGCCTTGACGGGGGCAACCTTCGGCGCCTTCGCCTTCTCGACGGCGACCTTCCCCTTCTCGGCCGCGGTCACGGGCTTCTTGGCGGGCGTCTTCTTTTTCGCAGCAGCAGGAGCGGTCGGAGCCGGCGTGGCTGTGGGCATGGGCGTTGAAAGAGCGGCGTTGATCCGATCCTTCATGATGTTGCTAGCCTTGAAGACGATTACCCGGCGTGGCGTGATCGGAACGATCTCGCCCGTTTTTGGGTTACGCCCCACGCGCTCGGACTTTTGGCGGAGGCCAAACGAACCGAAAGAGGAAAGCTTTATGGGCTCTCCGCGCTCAAGAGCGTAAACGATCTGTTTCAGAACCGACTCAACAAGCTCAGCCGCCTCGTTGCGAGGTAATTTGACCTTCTCAAAGACCGCCTCAGCTAAGTCGGCCCGTGTCAGTGTTTTTCCGTTGAGCGCCATAACGCGCCGTGTCCCTCCCCAAAGAACGAAGCGCGGACATAGATATCGTCGCACAGATGATATAGCAAATACTAATATTAGGAAAATCTCTTTGGAAACAACTTTTTTGCGAAAGAATGCCGCAGCCTGCCCAAGAGCTTATTCCGTGTTGTACGCTTTTCCCCGCTACCATCGCAAGAGATTTGCTCCCCAGGTGAACCCGCCGCCCATTGCCTCCAAAAGGATGAGATCGCCTTTTTTGATTCTACCATCCTGGACCGCCGTCGCCAGCGCGAGCGGAATGGAGGCAGCCGACGTGTTTCCGTGCCTGTCGAGGGTGACGACGATCTTTCCTTCAGGGATGCCGACCTTTTTCGCCGTCCCGTCGAGAATGCGCTTGTTCGCCTGGTGAGGGATGAACCAGTCGATGTCGTTCGGCGTGAGATTATGGGCTTCGAGCGTCTGCTGCACCACGCTGGCGATCGCATTCACCGCAAAGCGGAATACTTCCTTGCCCTGCATCCGCAGATGGCCGACCGTTTGCGTCGAGGATGGTCCGCCATCGACGAAGAGCTTGTCCCGATGGCGCCCATCGGCGAAAAGCATGGAGCCGATGATGCAACGCTCCCGCATCGGGTCTTGCACCTTCTGGGCCTCAAGGACAACCGCGCCTGCGCCGTCCCCGAAGAGAACGCAGGTGCCCCTGTCCTCCCAGTCGAGGATTCTTGAGAACGCCTCCGCGCCGATGACGAGGGCGCGCTTTCCCTGGCCCAGGCGCAGGAAATTGTCGGCCACGTTCATCGCATAGACGAAGCCTGAGCAAACCGCCTGAACGTCGAACGCGAAGCCGCGCGTCATGCCGAGCTCGGCCTGGATCGTGGCCGCCGTCGCCGGGAATGTGTTGTCCGGCGTGGAGGTCGCGAGCACGATGAAGTCGATGCTGCCGGCGTCAACTTTCGCGTCCTTGAGAGCCGCCGCAGCCGCCGCGATGCCGAGGTCGGATGTCTTCTCGCCCTCGGCTGCAATGTGCCGGGACCTGATCCCCGTGCGCTCGCTTATCCAGTCGTCGCTGGTGTCGACCATGCGAGCGAGATCTTCATTGGTGAGGATTCTGCTGGGCAGGTAGGCCCCGCAGCCAAGAACTACGGATCGAATTTCTGTCACTGCGCCGCTGCTTTCAAGGCTCGTGCTGGTTTGACTTGCAGCGCGTCGTGAAAGCGCTCGACATCGCGCCGAATGTTCTCCACGAGCCCGCTGGCCGCCATGTCGTAACCCAGGTCGATAGCGCTTGCAAAGCCCACCGAGTTCCGCGCCCCCATGACTTTTTATTACAAGACCATTCAAACCGAGAAACATTCCGCCATTCATCTTGCGCGTGTCCATCTTGGCGCGGAGCGCCTGGAAGGCTCCTTGCGCCAGAACCGCGCCTAAGCGGGCCATGATCGAGCGGTTCATCGCAGCCCTGAGATAGGCGCCGATCTGCTTCGCTGTGCCTTCCGCCGTCTTCAAGGCGATATTGCCGCTGAAGCCTTCTGTGACGACGACATCGACGACGCCTTTTCCGAGATCGTCGCCTTCAATGAAACCGCGGTAATCGATCGGCAGGCTTGGATTCTTCAGCGCAGCCGAGGCGGACTTGATTTCGTCAAGGCCCTTGGCTTCCTCCGCGCCGATGTTGAGAAGCCCCACCGACGGCTTTTCAACCGAGAACAGAGCGCGGGCAAGCGCCGCGCCCATGTTAGCGCAGTCCACAAGCACGCGGGCGTCCGCTCCAACATTGGCGCCGACATCGAGAACCACGCTTTCGCTTGTGAGCGTTGGCCACAGGGCCGCAATGGCGGGCCGGTCGATCCCAGGCAGCATGCGCAGGCAAAATTTCGCCATCGCCATGAGAGCGCCTGTATTGCCCGCCGAAATGGCGACCTGCGCCTCGCCTTTTTTGACAGCGTCGAGCGCGAGCCACATGCTGCTTTTCCAGCGACCGTGCCGCAAAGCCTGGCTCGGCTTCTCGTCCATGGCGACGGCGACGTCGGTGTGAACGATCTTGCTGACCTTTGCGAGCGGCGAATCCGTCGACATATGCGCCCGGATCTCGGACTCGCGCCCAAAGATGATGTATTGGGTGTCGGGATGACGGATAAGCGAAAGGGCCGCGGCCGGGATGACCACGGACGGGCCAAAATCTCCACCCATCGCGTCTAGCGCAATTGTAACTGCCGACCCCATGTTCAAAAACCAGAAAGCTCGCAGGCGTTTAGGGCGCTCGCCCAGAGGCAGCGCCGACTGAGCAGAGAACATACTGGATTAAGGTTTTGTGACAACGAAAAAGATTGCGGCCAATGAACCTGCGGCCTCTCATCCTCCATCCGGCTTTTTTTGCCGCAGTTTGGCCAGTTCCGTGAAGGGCGTTACACGCGGCTCCTTCTCGGGCGGATCCCAGGAAAACGTATCGTCCGCATTTCGTGGATAGGGATCGAGCGAGACGGAGAGAAGTTCGCAAAGGAACGCGCCGATCGCGATCCGCTCGCCGACAAGAGGCTCGGGCTGCTCGTTCTCGACGGAAATGCCTTCTTCGTTCCTCTCTTCGATGAGAGTTCTGCGGCCAGAACTCCACGCTGAACGTTTCATCGATCGTGGCTGGAACGGGGCTCAAATCGACCACGCTCGCCTGCACGGCCTCCGCCTCAAGGCTGCCTGTCGCCTTGAATTTGCCGCCCGAAAGCGGCCAGACTTGCACCTGCGCGCGGAAGCTTTTCACGTCCTCGACCTCGGCATAGCGCTTCAGCGCCTCAAGCTCGCCGGCATTGGCCTCGTAGGACAAGCTCAGGGCTGCGTGAACCGAATGCGCGTCGATCGACCACTGAAGCGGAGGATTGCTCATGGGCGCCTTCCAATGCCGTCAAACGGCCTGTTTCAAACCATAGATTTCAGGGAAATTCAGGTGACCTTGCAGGAGGAGGTTCAAGGGCATCTCGCCAATGTTCTTGATGGCCTGGAAAATATAGGAGGCAAGTTCGTCGGCGGCCACATCGGCGTTTTCATCGCCGGATTGAAAGCTCTTCCAAATCGCTTCGGCCAAAGCCGATTTGTCTTTCTGTTCGACGGCGTTCGTGTAGACGACAAGCTGGCGGTAAAAAAGATCGGCGATCTTGCGGACTTCCTGCGCGACGTACACATCGGAAATGCCGAGGTCGCGCACCATGCTGTCCATCTCGCGCACGAACGCCTCGATGATTTCCTTGCCGAGAAGCTTGCCCTCGTTCGCCCCGAGCTTCAGGTTCTGCATGACGATGAACATATGGATGACGAGCATGTCGAAGCGCCCTGACAATGTATCGGGCACGCCGCAGCGCACGTAGAAAACCGGATTGCGCGATTGCGCGACGATCGAATCATATATCTTTTCAGCCGCCTCACGGCGAGCTGAGCGTTCTGCAAACCAGCGGAACATCGTTCAGCCTGAACTCCAGTTAAGCGCCCGTCGTCGAATGTACCTTATTAAGCCTTAATCGCATCCGAAAACATTGCCATTATGTTGCGGCAAAGTTAGGTCACGAACCGAAGCGCTGCTGCAAAACATCAAATTTGGGGGCCGAATGTCAAATCAATCCTCTCAGGATTTGGGCCTGGGGCGCAGCCAAGCGCGCCGCCGCCAGGTTTGCGCCGCCATCGTCGCGGGCTGCTTTCTTCTCTCCGCCTGCGGAGGCAATGTCATCCGGCAGGGGCATCAGTTCCAGGAGGAGGACCTGAACCAGGTCCGGGATGGCATGAGCAAGGAGCAGGTGACGCTTGCGCTCGGCACGCCCGACACCCAGTCCGCCGTCGCCGGCGGCGCCTATTACTACATCTCGACGACGGCCATGCAACCCATGGCGTTCATGTCGCCATCCGTGACCGAGAGGCGCATCGTCGCGGTCTATTTCAACAAACAGGATCGCGTCGAGAAGATCGCCAATTACGGCCTGAAAGACGGCGTGGTGGTGGACGCGGTGAGCCGCGAAACGCCCTCCTACACGCGCGACCAGGGCCTATTGAAGGAACTCTTCCGCAATATCGGCGCGGCGCCCGCCATCCCGGGCATGAACCGGGGCGGCTAGCGACGCCCCCCAAAGCAGCTTTCGCGCCTTCTCCAACGCCGCCCCCTATCTGATCGGGTCCGACGCGATGTCTTGCAGCATCGTGGGCGGTCGCCTTTTGTGAAGCAGAGCTTTGCGGCCTTGCCAAACCGGACGGCGTCGCTCCGTCCGTCGCTTCACGCCGATACAGCAAGCAATCGGGAGCGAATGTGTGATAATTTCGGGGAGGCAGTCACAAACGTGCAACTGTTCTCGGTGATATTCGAAAAGGCGGCGCGGAGTGCAAATTGATTGACGATCCAATAACCGCCTTGCTTCAAGCAGAGTCGCCGGACGCCACAAGAGCTTCTCGCTCGCCTTCGTCTGAACTTGCAATGGAATTGAAAATTCTCACTCTGAATTTGCACACGTATCAAGAGCATCGTGGCGATATTGGGCATGTCCTTCAGGAGCATGGACGCGAAGTCTCTCTGATCGCGGAAGCCATTGTTCGCGAAAATATTGATGTCATCTGTTTTCAGGAAGTCGGCGAGCATCTCCACGATCGCATCACGGCGCCCTACGGCTTTTCAGAGTCCAATATGGCGTTCCGGATTCAGCGGAAGATCGATGAGATAAGTGGACGGCGCTTTAATCTTTTCCAGGATTGGAGCCACATTGGATTTGGCGCCTGGAGGGAAGGCACAGCGATTTTAAGCTGCTATCCGATGCACGACTGCGAGTCTCCCTGGGTGAGTTGGAACAAGGATCCCCATGATCTCGCCTCGCGCCGGATCACCATGTGCCGCCTTGAAATTCCATGGTTTGGTTTACTCCACATCGTGAACGCGCACATGAACTGCCTGGAATGGGGTTCAAAAGCGATTTTGATTGCCTCAGGCGCCTGATCGATGAGCGGCGCCGGCACGATGATCGCGGGACGTTGCTGATGGGAGATTTCAATGCTCCTGCCGGAGAGGAAGCCTACCAGCATGTCGTCCGGAACGGCGAATTTATCGATCAATGGTATGAATCCGACCCGCGCCGCTTTTTCGAGCCAAGTCATCTTGCCGGGGCTGATGGGTGGGAACATCGACAAGACCCCAAGCGCATCGATTATATTTTCAAACGCGCTTGCAGTTCGCTGCAAATCAACGAAATGCGCCTGATGTTCAATGAGTGTTTCTACCCGACTGTTTCAGATCATTTTGGCTGCTTCGCCCGTTTTCATTTGTGTTAGCCCGGGCCGGTCGGCGCAAATGCGGCGGCGAGAAACATCGCCCGCTGAAAAGTTGGGACGCATGACCTCACGGTAAACAGGCCGACCAGGAACTCCGGTCCAGCCCGCCCACCGATGCGAGAGATCATGCAGAGGTCAGCAGCAGCGCCATGCCTTGCCCCACGCCGATGCACATGGCGGCCATCACAGTACGCGCGTTTCGTTCCTTGAGCTCCAGGGCGGCTGTTCCGACAAGGCGGGCGCCCGACATGCCAAGCGGATGCCCAAGCGCTATGGCGCCGCCATTGGGATTGACGCGTTCGTCGCCGTCGGCGATGCCGATGGCGCGAAGGGTTGCGAGAACCTGGGCGGCGAAAGCTTCGTTCAGCTCCAGGATATCGATATCGGCTGTCGCGATTTTCGCGCGCCGGCAGAGCTTCTCGATGGCGGGCGCCGCTCCAAAACCCATGATCCTCGGCGCGACGCCCACCGTCACAGCCCCGGCAAATCTCGCGATGGGCGTCAGCCCGTGCCGCTTGACCGCCGCTGGAGAGGCCACGATCAGCGCCGCCGCGCCATCGTTAACGCCGGATGCATTGCCTGCCGTTATCGATCCCCCTTTGCGGAAGGGCGCCGGCAGCCGGGCAAGCTCGTCGAGCGTGGTCTCTGGACGCGGGTGCTCATCTGCCGCCGCCACTTTCGGCTCGCCCCGGCGTTGAGGAATGCGAACGGGCGCGATCTCGCGCGCAAGCCTGCCCGACTCCTGCGCCCGCCTGGCCTTTCGCTGCGACTCCAGAGCGAACCGGTCCTGATCCTCCCTCGATATCGCGAAATCGGCGGCGACGTTCTCCGCCGTCTCCGGCATTGATTCGACGCCATAGAGCGATTGCATGGCGGGATTGATAAATCTCCAGCCGATGGTGGTGTCGAAGAGTGCGCTCGCGCGAGAAAACGCCGTCTCGGCCTTTGGCATGACGAAAGGCGCGCGCGACATGGATTCCACGCCTCCCACAATCGCAAGGTCGATTTCGCCGCACATGATGGCGCGCGCGCCCGAGATAACGGCGTCCATGCCCGAACCGCAAAGCCGGTTCACGGTGGAGCCGGGCACGGCGACCGGCAGCCCTGCGAGCAGAAGCGCCATGCGGGCCACGTTGCGGTTATCTTCGCCCGCCTGATTGGCGCAGCCGAGGCAAACATCGTCGAGCGCCTCCCAATCGGCGGATGGATTGCGCTCCATCAGCGCCTTGATCGGAATGGCAGCCAGATCGTCGGCGCGGACGCTCGACAGCGCGCCGCCGTAACGGCCTATCGGCGTGCGGACATAGTCGCAAATAAAGGCCTCGATCATGGCTTGCTCACTCCCGCCGCAAATTTGCTCGGCGCAACTGCCGGGTACGAAAAAAGCGATCTTCGGGAAAATCAAGAAGAACCTCGGCGCGGCCTTCCACGATTTGGCCCGGCGCAGCGAACGCCGGATGGAGGAGGGCGATTTGGCTGTCCAGGATTGTTCGCCTTGAAGGTCGCCTCGTTTGGCGCCCTCAGAGCGCGCGATTCCTTTTATCCGCACATCAAGCGGCCGCTCTCTGAACCATTTCATATCGGGCCGCGCCAGCAAACTTCCGCCGGGTAGACCCGAGCTTACCCGGTTTGCCGGAACCCTGATCCGAGCTTCATGGCTTTGGCTCCCATCCGAACACGCTCCGGCCGGCATAAGCGTGAGACGAGCGCCGTTCCTTGACCGTATGCTCTTGCAGTTGAGGTCCCGTCACAAACCGCTCAAGGCGGCGAGCCTCCCGATCAAGGCGCTGAATGGCCTCAAGCCGCTCCTCATGCCCGAGCTTTGCGGCTGCGACCGCTGATTTCAGGACTGAGATCGTGTGGTCGTAGATTTTGGTCGGCACCGGAAAAGGGTGACGGTCCTTGCCGCCATGCGCGAAGGAGAAACGCGCCGGGTCGGCGAAACGGCAGGGCGCGCCATGGATCACCTCCGCAACCATGGCAAGAGATTCGACAGTGCGCGCGCCGACGCCCGGCACAAGAAGGAGGTCTGCGAAGTCCGCAGGCCCTGCATTTGCGGCGGCGGCCAGAGCGCCGTGCAGCCGCCGCAGGACGACATCCCTGGGCCGGACATCGTGATGCGTGGGCATGACAACATGAGGAAGAGAAAGCTGCGGCCCCGGCGGCGCCCCGCTGCGGCCCTCCAGAACCGAAAACTCGTCGACGATGCGATCCGGGCCGAGGCTGCGCAGCAGATCGAGCTGGCCGGTCCGCGAGCGTCCCGCGCGCCGATCTGTGAGATTGACGATCTCGCCTTGGTTTTCTCCCTCGATGGCGGAATGCGGCGCGTCGACAAAGCTTTCCAGCCCCTCCGACAGCCAGTGATAGCGCCTCGCCATCGCGCTGTCGGCGTTCATGCCCTGCTGAACGACGGTCCAGCGCCCGTCAACGGTGACGATGAAACCATGCAGATAAAGGCCGAAGCCATCCTGGATCGCTGCGCTATCCACCTTCGCGACGAGACGGCTCGCTTTGACGAGCGCGTGCGCGTCGAGGCCAACGCGCTCCCCGATCGCCATTAGCTCCTGCGGGGTCTGCCGCGAGCGCGCGCCCTTTCCGCCGCAGACGTATACGCCAAGCTCGCTCGACAGGGGCTGAAGCCCGCGCTGCAACGCGCCGATCACGCTGGTGGTGACGCCGGAGGAATGCCAGTCCATGCCCATGACGGCGCCGAAGGACTGGAACCAGAACGGGTGGGCGAGACGGCGCAGGAATTCGTCGCGGCCGTAATGATGGACAATAGCTTCTGCGATCACGGCTCCAAGCCGGGCCATGCGTTGGCCGAGCCACGACGGCACGTGGCCATTGTGAAGGGGCAGATCGGCGCTTCCTGCTCGCCGGGCCAACGAATCCTCCTTGGAACGAAGCGCGAACTTAAGCAAACACGCGCGGCTTGGCAACCCCACGCGCCTATCTTTCGCCGGGTGGGAAATTCGCTCAGAACCTCTTCTGTCCTGGATATGTCGCGCCCCTCATTGTTTTAGGGAAGCCCGTTTCAGGCGGACAGCCTAAATCGTGCGCCCGCCATCCACTTCGAGCACGACGCCCGTCACGAACTCAGCCTCGTCAGAGGCGAGGAAGAGGCAGGCGTTTGCGATGTCGCGGGGCTCCGACAGCCGCCCCAAAGGCACGGTTGCGATGAACTTTGCGCGGTTCTCCGGGGTGTCCGGCAGCCCCATGAATTGCTCCAGAAGGCCGGTCGCGCCCATGACGGGAGCCACGCAATTCACGCGGATCTTAAGCGGCGCCAGTTCGATGGCCATCGAGCGGGACAGCAGATTTACGGCGCCCTTCGAGCCGTTATACCAAGTTAAGCCCGGTCGCGGACGGATGCCCGCCGTCGAGCCGATATTGATGATGACTCCGCCGCCCTGTTGCGCCAGCAGCGGCACGACGGCGTGCGCCATGTGGTAGATTGACTTCACATTGACGGCGTAAACACGGTCGAACTCATCCTCCGTCACTTCGAGCATGGGCCGGTTCTTGTGGCTCCAGCCTGCGTTGTTCACCACAATGTCGATGCGGCCGAACGCGTCCAAAGTTTTGCGCACGGCGTTTTCGACGTCCGCGCGCTTGGTTACATCGGCGGCGACAGCAATTGCAGCTGGGCCGATTTCGCGGGCGACAGCCGACGCGCCATCGCCGTTGATGTCGAGCACGGCCGCCTTCGCCCCCTCCCGTGCGAAGACCCTGGCGATCTCCGCGCCGAAGCCCGAGGCAGCGCCCGTCACGATGGCCGTCTTGTTCTCAAGGCGCATCTCATCCTCCTCGATGTGGCGTTCTCAATCGCCCGGCGCCTTTTCGAACCGCGCTTTCATGGGCAGCCCAAAGTACATCAGGGTCCGATAGCCTGATAGCCTCGATAACTATAACCCATCTTTTCGCCCCAAGGCCCTTGCCCGATGGCGTCTCGCCGAGGCGCAAGATCACCTCCAAATGCCGACCGGTTACGGCGTCGTCGATGTGGATGGCGCGGCGGTAGACGGAGCGGCCTGCGGCTCAACTGCCCCTCGCGGGAGCTACCGCATCAGCTCCGTGATGGCGGCGTCGATGCCGTCGAGCGTCAGCGGGAACATGCGATTGCCCATGATCTGCTGGATGAGCGTGCATGACTGTGTGCTGCTCCAATAGCGCTCCGTCGTGGGATTGAGCCAGACGGCGTGCTTATAGACGGCGAGCATGCGCTGCAGCCACACCTGCCCCGCTTCCTCATTCCAGTGCTCGACCGAGCCGCCCGGCACGATGATCTCATAAGGGCTCATGGAGGCGTCGCCGACGAAGATGACCTTGTAATCCGCGGGATAGGTGTTCATCAGCTGGTAGGTCGGGACGCTCTCGTCCCAGCGGCGCACGTTCTTACGCCACACGCTCTCGTACAAGCAATTGTGGAAGTAGTAATAGTCCATGTGCTTGAACTCGGAGCGGGCGGCGGAAAACAGCTCCTCGCACTCGCGGATGTGATAATCCATCGAGCCGCCCACATCGAAGAACGCGAGCACCTTCACCGTGTTGCGCCGCTCGGGGCGGAAGGCTATGTCGAGATAGCCTTTGTGCGCCGTCCCCTTGATGGTGTTGTCGAGGTCCAGTTCGTCCGCCGCGCCAGCCCGCGCGAAGCGCCGGAGCTTCCGCAGCGCGAGCTTGATGTTGCGTGTGCCAAGTTCAACCTCGCCGTCGAGATCCTTGTAGTCGCGGCGGTCCCAGACTTTCACGGCGCGGAAATTGCGGTTCCCGTCCTGGCCGATGCGCACGCCTTCCGGATTGTAGCCGTAAGCGCCGAATGGCGACGTGCCGCCTGTGCCGATCCACTTGGAACCGCCTTCGTGGCGGCCTTTCTGCTCGGCGAGGCGCTTTTTCAGCTCCTCCATGATCTTGTCCCAGCCGCCAAGCGCCTCGATTTGCGCCTTCTCCTCGTCGCTGAGGAGGCGTTCGGCGAGCGCGCGCAGCCATTCCTCCGGAATTTCGGCTTCGATGCCCTCGGAAACGCTCTCAAGACCGCGAAAGACATGCCCGAAAACCCGGTCGAACTTGTCGAGGCAGCGCTCATCCTTCACGAGCGAGGCGCGCGAGAGATAATAAAAATTGTCGATCTTGTTATCCGCGACGCCGGAATCCACCGCTTCAAGAAAGGTCAGATATTCCTTGACGCTGACGGGAATGCCGGATTGCTTCAACTCGTAGAAGAAACGCAAAAACATTCGGACGAAGCCTCAATTTCGCATGGACTTGGAATGCCGGTCGGACCGGCGCTTGGAACGGGCCTTTTCGCGCAAGGAAGAAAGGTCTTCAGTCTCGACCTCCTCATCATGGTCCACGGTCGCAAGCCTGTCCAGAAGAGAGCCGGAACTTCTGACGGAAGCGGGATGTGCGTTGCGCGGCCGCGGAGCGTCGGCTACCGCCCCATAATCCGCTGCGGCGGTTTCTCCCGTCACGAGGTCGCGCAGGCGACCTGCGGGGCGCGCCTGTGCGGGCGCCGATTTTTGGACTGTCCCGGAAGCCGCCTGGCGCGGTTTCATCGTCCGGGACTTGCCGCCGGGCTTTCCTCGGCCGCGATTGCCGCCAGCGTAGGACGCCGACGACAAGAGCAAGACCCTGAAGGATTCTTCGGCCGCCTCGCTCTCAGCCGGTGCGCGAACCGCTTCTTCCGCCGAGCCGACCACGGCGAGCTGCTTGTTCTGTTGCGGCGTGATCTTCGCCTGGACGTATTGCAGACCCCTGATGAGATAGGCGATCGCCATCACGACCCCCCGCCGCGCCCAGTCGGCTGCGTCGCCCGACGAGTTCGCGGAATTGCTCGGCGCGCTTTTCGAGTTCAAGGCGGGCAAGGAACTGCTTGCCCTTCTCGGTCAGGATCGGCGCCCGGGCGAGAAGCTCGGCATAGCGGGCGCGCAGTTCCTGCGCCTTAAGCACAAACTCGTAATGCCGCTTCAAGCCGCCGCCGCCCTTCCTGGCGAGGCCGCCGGCACGCTCGAACGCGGCAGCGAACTGGCCGGGAAGATCGCCGCGCGCCTTGCGCAATTCCTCCGCGGCCGCCATCAGCCCCTTGGAGCCGACGGAGCGCGCAAAGCTGTGCGCGGTCTGCGCCGCCTCGCTCAGGATGGTGCGGCCTTCGCCGATCACGAACGCGGCCGAGCGGAGGAGGGTTAAGGGCACGGCGACGATTTCGGCTGGCGTCGGCGCCCTGTCTTCTTCGAATTCGGCGGCGATCGTTTCCTCGATATGGGCGCTGAAATCCGCCGCCTCTTCGCGCGCAATCGAGAATCTCAGGCCTACGGGGTCGCCGTCCCGCTCATCGGCGCTCTCGTCCCGGAAAAGCAGGGCGAGCGCCTCCGCCCTGAAGGTTTCATAAGACTCCGGCTCCGTAAGCTCCGCTCCGAGCGCCCGAATGTCCTCGATCAGGAAAATCTCCGAGGCGGCCCAGAAATCGCGGCGGATTTGCAGGATTTCGGCAAGCGGAGCGAAATCCGAGAAGCCGAAGGCCTTCTCTATTTTTTTCTTGGCGACATTGACGCGATCGAAGTAGGCGCTTTTCGCCTCGATGGCGTTGAGAAGCGCCCTGACATCGTCTTGCATCCCCTCCCGGGGATCGTTCGAAGGCCGGCCGTAGGATCCTGAGGCGCCCACCGATTGGGAAGCGCGCGCCCTCAGCGCATCAAACAGCGCTGCGCCCTCGTCGACGAGAGCGAGCGAGGCCGCCGCCAACTGCTTTTGCCTGGACCCATCATGCCGGCGGAAAAGCCTGTAAAAAAGCCACAACGACAGGCTGACGCCGAGCCACAGCGCCACCACCGCCGCAAGAGATGAAAACGCTTTCATGGCCCCTTCGCCCGCACACCGCCCCCTCGGGGAGCCTGCTCAGTGGACCGAATGGCCCCGCGTCGAAGCAGATTGCGGCAAGACCTCGTCAGGCGCCCCGAAATGCAAGAAGTAGCGTGAGTCGATGTGCTCCACCGGCATAATGATGAGAACATCGGTCGTGCCGAACTGCTTGTCCACAACAGCCCCATCGCCGATATACGCGCCGAGCCGCAAGTAGCCCTTGATGAGCGGCGGCATCGCCTTCAGCGCTTCCTTCGCGTTCACCGCCTCCTTGGGCATCATGTTCATGTCGACCTTCTGCTCGGGGTGAGCCGCGGCGCGCCACTCCTCGGGCGCGAGCGAATAATGGTAGAGGAAGCTGAGCGCCTGCGCGTGAGCCTTCGGGTCGGTGCCTGGGAAGCTCGCGCATCCGAGCATCACGGTCGCGCCATGCTCGCGGACATAGGTCCACAGGCCCTGCCACAGAAGCTCCACGGAGCGTCGGTTGCGATAGGGCTTCAAAACACAGGACCGGCCAAGCTCCATGAAACGATGCGTCGCCCGCTTCTTCGCGATGAGGGGCGCGATGTCATACTCGCCTTGCGTATAGAACCCCTGGTTCTGTTCGGCGATTTCCTGAAGGAGCACGCGATAGGTGCCGACCACCTTCGGCCGCCTTGGCCAGGGCCTCTTCCCCACCCGGTCGCTTGCCTTGTCGACGACGAGCAGATGATCGCAAATGACGTCATACTCGTCCTCGTCGCGCTTTTTCACCCGCGTCCTTGCGTCCGCGACAGCGGCCATCTCCTTGTAGAAGACTTCGAAGCGCAGGCGCTGGGCTTTCTTGATGTCGGCCAGCGAGCGGGCGAGCCGGACTTCGAGGTTTCCGATCTTGCCATAAACCCGCACTGGTTTCCTGAGCGGAAACAGCGGAAAGCGCCTCCGTTTCTTAGCTGCAAGCCGCAAAAACGACAAAGGCCGAGACCTGAAGGTAGGCAGCTTGCCGGGCTGGCCGTTGGAGGGTAAGCGCATGGAACCTCTTTCATTCGTCATGGCGCGAGGGCGCCGTCACAGCCCCTTGCTCCGATTTGCAGTCGGCCAACAAAAGATATTAAGGCATCGGCATATTGCCGCAAGATCCACGGTGAAGCATCTGCTTAAGAGACATCCTCCCATGTTACAGGAAAATGGCATGCATTTCCGCCGTCCCGCCCCGCCGGCTGGAGCGCGCTCCCAATCGCTGCTGGAAACTTCGCCGTGAAACGCGGGTTTCCCTTGGAAGCAACCACAAGACCCTAAGGGAGCGAACACTATGAGCTACGTCGACGGATACGTTATGGCGGTTCCTACGAACAACCGGGACGCGTTCACCAGGCACGCGAAGGAGGCCGCCGCCCTTTTCAAGGAGCATGGTGCTTTGAGCGTTGTCGAATGTTGGGGCGACGACGTTCCGGAGGGCAAGCTCACCTCGTTTCCCATGGCCGTTCAGAAGAAGGCCGACGAGACCGTGGTCCTCTCGTGGATCGCGTGGCCATCCCGTCAGGCGCGTGACGAGGGCATGAAGAAAGCCATGGACGATCCACGGCTGCAGCGCGCCATGCCCTTCGATGGCCAGCGCATGATCTTCGGCGGCTTCGAAGCCATCGTCGAAGCCTGAGTGGAACCAACCGAGTTTACTGGCTTCCCCAGCGCTTGGTTCAACGTGCGCAACAGGCCGGAACTTCCCTCTGATACCTACCGCCGGAAGTGTTGAGCGGTAACGCCCCCTCACCCCGCCCTTCTCCCGCGACGGGAGAGAGAGAAGGTTGCGCCGGTTGTAACGGCGTTCCTTCTCCCCTCGCGGGAGAAGGACAGGATGAGGGGGCCTTGGGTCAGAACATAGGGCGGTTGGTATAAGTAGGTTTCCAGTTGTGCGCGATTAGCGCGGCTCGTCTCAACATGATGCGTGCAGTAGGGCGAATCCCTGATTTTTCAAAGTTTTCGAACCGTTAAACGTGAACGGAGGTAAAGCAGACATGGTCCTCGTTAGCACCCAGCCTTCACCGCGGCATCAGATGGCTACACACAGCTTTACAGTTGACTTGAAAGACTTGCTTTGTTCGTCGAACAGTCGCGATCATGGCCGCTTTCGCGCGCTAAAGCGTTACACTCTTATCGCTGTTCTTGCGTGTATCGCTGTTCTTGAGAGATTCTTCTAAGGAACTTTTCCCGAGTGCCGGCGTTACACTGCTGGCAATAAGCGCCTACGTGCAGATTGAACATGTTGAAAGCAAGAAACTTCGAGGAGGTAAGCTATGGCAGATCCGAATAAAACCTATCCTACAGGCCTAACCTTGGCAGAAGCCGAGGAACTGCATGGTCATGTGATCAACGGCGCACGAGCCTTCGGCGCCATCGCGGTTGTCGCGCACATCCTCGCCTACCTTGTCAGCCCCTGGCTTCATTAGAAACGTAGATAGGAGAAAATACACATGGCTGATCCTCATGCTACTGATGGACAACACGAGATCTGGTTGGTTGTGAAACCGACAGTCGGGCTGCCGCTCCTCCTTGGCGCCGTCGCGATCACCTCGCTGCTCGTGCATTACGCCATCCTGACCCACACGACTTGGTTTTCTGCTTACTGGCAGGGCGGCAAGGGCAAGTCCGCTATCAGCGCCATCACAGAAGCGCCATCCGCCGCTTTGGCTCCCGCCGCTCCATCCAACCAAACGAAGTAAGCTTCGGATTTACGGTTCCAAAAACGCAGAGGCCCCCGCTTCTCATAGCGGGGTTTTTTGCAGTCTGGTCGGTCGGTGAGGGGCTGCCTCGCCGCCGGTCGGGAACTGCTCGTCGAAAAACCAGCAGCGGGGCGCCGCGGTCGCCGTCGGCCTTCAGCTGAGGGCGACGATTTTTTCGCTGATCATCCTATGCGCTTCCGCCAAGCCTTTTAGCCCATATTTTATCGGAACGGCGAGAACTTCTTGAAGCCCTTATTAACCATGGACCACCGTGGCCTGTTAACCAAGCGTGCGCGCCGCACTGTTTATATTTTTACCTTTTTATTTTAATGCCTTAGCCGAACAACTCTCTTCGCGCGAAGAGGCTTTCGGCGCCTCCAGGCCAAGCATGCGAACGCCGAGGCCGACCGCCCGCCAATCGCCATAGTCCGATAGAATCCCGCCTGCCGAAGGCGAGACCCCCTGTTTTACGAAACAATCCCAATCGCAGCCCTTTTTTAACCCTGGCAGGGCGCTGACCGCTGTCGCATCGCTCGCCCGTCAGTCCTGGCGCGCAGACGCCGCGCAAACCCGCCGTCGCGCCTCAACCACGACGCCGCGGCGCCGATAAGGGCAAACCGATTCTCTTGTGTTTGCGCCTGTCCTTAGCTGGCGGCCGCCTCACCGGCGCCGCGTCTTATCGCCGGATCAGGGCCACAAGCTCGTCCTCGGTCATCCGCCCGCTGACCTCCGCGCCGTCGAGCAGGTCGGCGGCGAGATCGCGCTTGTGCTTGTGCAGGTCGAGAATGCGCTCCTCGATGCTGTCCTCCACCACGAGGCGGTAGACCGTCACCGGGCGGCTCTGGCCGATGCGGTGGGCGCGGTCGGACGCCTGATCCTCGACGGCCGGGTTCCACCACGGATCGAGATGGATCACATAATCGGCCGCCGTCAGGTTGAGGCCCGTGCCCCCGGCTTTGAGGCTGATCAGGAACAGGTCGCCCTCGCCCGCCTGGAAGGCCGCGACGCGCTCCGCCCGAGCCTGCGCGGGCACGCCGCCATCGATATATTGATAGCGAACGCCGCGCGCATCGAGCGCGTTTCGCACCTTTTCGAGATGGCCAAGAAACTGGCTGAACACCAGCGCCTTGTGGCGGTTGCGTAACAGTTCGTCGGCAAGGTCCAGGAAGGCGGCCAGCTTGGCGCTTTCGAGGGTCGTTTTGGGGTCGACCAGCGCCGGATGGCAGCAGAGCCGTCGAAGCTTGCCGATTTCTGCCAGGATATGGATCTTGCGCTGTCCGGCCGGGCCGTCGAGCGCCGCGATCGCCTCTACAGCCTGCCGGCGCATCGCTTCGTAGAAGGCGCGCTCGTCCTCCGGCAGCTGCACGGTGACGGTCAACTCGGTGCGCGGCGGCAACTCGCTCAACACGGCGCTCTTCGTGCGGCGCAGGATGAACGGGCGGATCAAGGCGCGAAGCGCGTCGCGGGCGGCGGGCTTGCGGTCGCGCTCAATGGGACCGGCGAAGCGGCGCTGGAAGCTTTCGCGCGAGCCGAGGAGGCCGGGATTGATGGTGTTGAACAGGCTCCAAAGTTCGTCGAGATAGTTCTCGATGGGCGTGCCGCTCAGCGCGACGCGGAATTTGGCGTCGAGTTTCTGGCTGGCCTTGGCGCGCTTGGTGTCGGCGTTCTTGAGATTTTGCGCTTCGTCGAGCACGAGCATGTTCCAGGCTCGCCCCGTCAGCGCCTCGTCTTCCTGGTGCAGGAGTCCGTAAGAGGCGATCAGAACGTCGCCCGGCCCCATGGCCTGGATGACCGCAGCCCGATCCTGGGCGCCGGCCAGACGATGCACGGTGAGCGAGGGGGCGAAGCGCGACAGCTCGATGTCCCAGTTGTGGCAGACAGAGGTTGGCGCGATCACGAGACAGGCGCCATTGCCCTGCTGCTCCAGCATGACGCCGATGGTCTGCACCGTCTTGCCGAGCCCCATGTCGTCGGCAAGGCAGGCGCCCATCTGGAGATTGGCCAGCCGCGACATCCAGGCGAAGCCATCGGCCTGATAGTCGCGCAACTCGGCTTGCAACGTGGCCGGAACCTTCGGCGTATGCGATCCCGCCGCCCGTATGCGCGCGGACAGTTCGCGCCAATGTTTGTCGGCCTGCACCTTGCCGGCGCTTTCGACGAGATCGTCCACGGCCATCGAGGCGAGGCCATGCAGGCGGCGCCCTCCGGCCGCTTCTTCGGAAACGCCCTCCAGCCGGCGAAGCTGGCGCTGCAGGTCCGCGGTCAGGGCGATGAAGCGGCCGTTGTCGAGCGGCACGAAGCGGCCGTGCGCTTTGTCGAGCCGCGCGAGCAGGTCTTTCATGTCGACAACAAGGTCTTCATCGACCTCGATTTTGCCGGACACCTCGAACCAGTCGCGCTTCTGCGTGAGCTTGATGGACAGTTTTTGCGCGCCGATCGTCCGGCTGACCCTCAGCGCCTCGCCCTCCGGCCATTCGAAGGCGACGGCGCCCTCGTAAGCCTGCGCCTGCTCCAGGAACTCAAGCAAGTCTTCGGGCGTCTCGATTTCACATTCGCCGCCAGAGACGCCCCAGGCGAGCAAAGTCGGGCACGCCTTGATCAGCGCATGCATGGCGGCTTTCTCGGCGTCGAGATCGCGGTTGACGCGGCAGCGCTTGCCGTCGACCGTCCCAAGGACCGAGGCGCCGCCCTGCCCGGCGAGATAGAACGGCCCCGCGGCGCCGAACGGACGCACGCCCGTTCTGATCCTCAAGCCCTCGCCGCGCCTTTGCAACTGCATGACGGGCGAAGCGTCTCCCGGCGCAGCAGGGACATCGATATCGGCCAATTCCGAGCGAATGGGCACGGTCGGATTGGCCTCGCTCAGGAGGCTCGCCACCCGCTCGCGCATGTCGCGCGGTATGTTCAGCCCGTGCTCGCCGAGCGTCGCCTGCAATTGCAAAAGCTTCTGCGACAAATCTACGACCCGCCAGCGCGTTGGCGTTTCCATCTCAAGGAACGCCGTCGGCGCGTCGGCGCGGTGCGACAGGTTGAAGTTGTAGCCGTCGGCCGTCTCCTTCACGACGAGTTCCACCGGATAGGCGATCAGTTCGATGCGCTCGCTCGGGTCGGCGGCGTTGAACACGTGGGGGTGTCCGACAAGGCTCGGCAGCGTAGCGTATTCATCGAGATAGTACTCCCCGTCGCCGTACCAGACTTGTTGCTTGTGCAGGCAGCGGCGCACGCGGTGGTCCTGCTCGATCAGATAGTCGAGCCGCGCGTCGAGTTGGTAAAGCCGCTTCAAGGCGACCGGACGTCCGCCGGTCCAGCCGCTTCCCTTCGTCGATTGCTCGACGACTGAGACCTCGCCCTCCATGTAGTCGACCAGCCAGGCGAGGCGCTTTGCTTTTGCGGAAGCTTTCTCAGCGACGCGCTTCGGCTCTTGCGGCTTGAGAAACGCCGTCATCGTATCGAAGGCGCGCTCCCACGGCTCCAGGAGGGCGACGATTTCGGAGAAGGCGACGATAGACTTGCCTCCCAGCGCATCGGCGCGCTCCCGCCACAACGCCTTATCGCGGGCGACCCGGCTCAGGATTTCGGCGCAAATGCGGGCCAGGACAGGCATCGATTGAGCAAAACGATGATAGTCCGCCTCGATGCGGGCGGCGCGCTTGCGGACGAGCGCGGCATCGATAAAGAGCGCTGCGAGCTCGACAACGGCGCACTCCGCCGGTTTGTTCAAAGGATGCTCCAGCAAGCGCTTGATCGCTTCGAGAGCCTTGCCGTCCCGGCCCTCGATGAGGTCGAGCAGCGCCTCCACGCTGCGATGCGCCGAATAGAAGGGCGTCATCTGCATCGTCGCCGCGTCGATAAGGTTGCGCAGTTCTTCATGCAGGGCCGGGTCCTTTGCGCGCAACAGCGCAAGCATGTGGAACAGCCCGGCCTCCGCCTCAAGCGCCACCTTGCGTCTGCCGGAGGACTTGCGGCGCAGTTTCAGAGCGTTGCGGAACCCGACAAGAGCCGCCTCGTTGTCTCCTGTCAGAAACGCAATCGACGCTTCGTGCGCCGCGGCGAGGTGCGCCTCGCTTTCCGGCAGCTTCTCGATGCGCCGCCGCGCCCGCTCGAAATTGGCGGAAAGAATATCAAAGCGGAGGAGCAGCTTGTTAAGGTCCGATCCGGGCTCCTCAGCCGCCTCGTCCGCGCAATGCTGAACGATGGCGCTTGTTTCGTCGGTCTGCCCCTCTTCGACGAGCATCCGCACGGCGTGCTGGGTAAACATTGCGCGAATAACAGGATGCAATGTCTCCAGCCAACGCTGATCAAGCGCGAAGCCCGCCATGAACTCAATGAGTATCCGGCTGTCCATGCAGGCTGATGTGGCGGCGTCCACGAGCCTGTAAAGCCGGACGAACTCGGCCACGTCGTTCGTGTAAATCGCAAGTCTGCAACGGCGAAAAAGCGGGAAATCCTGATCGATGGACGGAAGATATCGATAGTATGGCCGGTTTGGCTGTTCGCGCTCGCTGTGCGGGGTTGCGGCATTGACAGCGCCGATCAAATGCGCCGCGCCCTTGTCGGCGCAGGTCTCCACCACAACGGCGTGCATGATTTCCGGAGCGCACTCCAGATCGCCATTGAGAAGCTTCCTGAGCTGAAGGGCGTGCAATTCGGCGCTGAGGGTAATCGCTATGTACGCCTTGCCGTCTTTCGACCGCAAACCGGCTCTGCGCACCACCTCAAGAAACGGGGCCCTGCCAATCGTCGGATGAATCAGCGCTTTGAGCCGCACAAGCGCTTTGCGGTCTTGCGGCAAGTTTTGGTAGACGCGCCAAAGCTCCTCGCCGAGACGGCGCGACGCCTCGCGCTTTTGTGTGTTCGCAGCCGTGGAATGAGCCGCCGTTTCGGCGGAGAGCGGCAAAACGCGTTGCGCGAAGCCGTGCATTGGTTCCTCGAATCGCTTGCTCGAATTGCTTGTTGGCGCTGGCGCCAGCGTTGTCGCGGCGCGGCGGCGACACAAGGGCGGCGGACGGACCAATCCACGACAAAAACGTCGGCGTCCCCAGATCTCGCTGCGCGCACGCGCCGCTCCGGCCGAGTGCGCAGTTGTCGCTGGCCCTTGTTCGAGCCGCGAAAATATGGTTTATGCTTGCGCTGGAAACTGGATCGACCAAGCCGATGGCGCGCGCTTTTATCATCTCTGCTGCTTCTCACAACCGCATCAACGCGGACCCAGCGGCGTTGCGCGGCCTTCTTCTCCTTATTCGCCCCTGAGCGCTGGCTGCCCGGCTGACGGGCGAGCGCTTGGGGGTTAAAGCCCGGGCGCTCGATGGAGGACTTGCCGGGTTTTGTGATATTTCCAACAATTCAGGCAAGGATTCTCAAACAATGACAGAAGCTCCTTCTTCGAAGGCGGGCAGCTCGTCCGCCGCAAACCGCTCAGAAAAAAACCGCGTTCTGATTTTCGACACGACGCTGCGCGACGGCGAGCAGTGCCCCGGCGCGACCATGAACTTCGAAGAGAAAATGGAGATCGCCGAAATCCTCGATGAAATGGGCGTCGACATCATCGAGGCAGGGTTCCCCGCCGCCTCGACGGGCGATTTCGAGGCCGTCGCGGAGATCGGCAAACGCGTCAAGAACGCCGTGGTCGCGGGGCTCGCGCGCGCCAATCCGAAAGACATCGACAGGGCCGGCGAAGCCGCCCGGTTTGCGAAGCGCGGCCGCATCCACACCTTCATCGGCACGTCTCCGCTGCATCGCGAATATCAGCTCCAGATGAGCGCCGAGCAGGTTTACGAGGCGGTCATGTCCTCCGTCACACGCGCGCGAAATCTCGTGGACGATGTCGAGTGGTCGGCGATGGACTCGACGCGGACCGAACCCGATTTCCTGTGCCGCGTCGTCGAGGCCGCGATCAAGGCCGGGGCGACCACCATCAACATCCCCGATACGGTCGGCTACACGGTGCCGGATGAATTCACCTCGATCATTTCCATGCTGCGCGAGCGCGTCCCGGGCGCGGATGAGGTGATCTTCTCCACGCATTGCCACAACGACCTGGGTCTGGCTGTCGCCAACAGCCTGGCCGGCGTAAAGGCCGGCGCGCGGCAGATCGAATGCACGATCAACGGCCTCGGAGAGCGCGCGGGCAATGCGGCGCTGGAAGAAGTCGTCATGGCGATCAGGACGCGTAACGACGTCATGCCCTTTTGGACGAACATCGATGCGACGATGCTCGCGCGCGCCTCACGTCGCGTCTCGGCTATCACAGCGTTCCCCGTGCAATACAACAAGGCCATCGTCGGCAAGAACGCGTTCGCCCACGAGTCCGGCATTCACCAGGACGGCGTGCTCAAGAACGCGCAGACCTATGAAATCATGACGCCCGAAAGCGTTGGCGTGCGCGCAAGCTCGCTCGTGATGGGCAAGCATTCGGGCCGCCATGCCTTCCGCGAAAAGCTGAAGGATTTGGGCTACGATCTGGGCGACAACGCCTTCGAGGACGCCTTCCATCGCTTCAAGGATTTGGCCGACCGCAAGAAGCACGTGTTCGACGAGGATATCGAGACGCTGGTCGACCAAGAGATCGCGAACTCCCGCGACCGGATCAGGGTCTTGTCTCTCACCGTCATCGCGGGCACGGGCGGCCACCAGAAGGCCACCATCACCCTTGAAGTCGACGGCAAGCACGAGACAGCCGAGGCGGGCGGCGACGGGCCGGTCGACGCCATCTTCAACGCGATCAAGACCATCGTGCCGCACGACGCGCGGCTGCCTCTCTATCAGGTGCATGCGGTGACCGAGGGCACCGACGCGCAGGCCGAGGTGAGCGTTCGCCTCGAAGAGAACGGGAAGACCGTGACGGGGCGCGGCTCCGACACCGACACCATGGTTGCTTCGGCGCGCGCTTATATCTCGGCTCTGAACAAACTCGCGATCAAGCGCGACAGGCTTCATGCGCAAGCGGATTTCAAGCTCGGCCGCGAGCGCCTGATCAATCAGAAAATCAAAGTAGTCATCAAAATTTGAAAGTGAAAACGGGGCCCCTGGCCCCGTTTTTGTTTGTTGTCGTCTCGATCGGCTGAAGACCGAAGAGAGGACAAAAGCGCATATGCTCACGAAAAGGCTTGTAGCGGGCGGAATGTCAAGTCTTGGTTGGAGCGCTTTGGCGCTTGAGCTTTATCTTATCTTGTATGACGCCGTCGAGCATGATGTTTCTGTCGTCTGGGAGGTCACAAACTACTTAAGTTTTTTTACAACGCTCACAAACCTTCTCATCGCCGCCTGCCTTATGCTTGTTGCCTGCGAGCCGGATGAAGAGAGTTTTTGGAACTGGCCCGGCGTACAGACTGCGCTCGGGGTTTACATCCTCGTTGTCGCAATCGTTTACGCCACGGTGCTTCAAGGTCTCTGGACCCCGCAAGGGCTTGAATATCTGACCGACCGGATTTTCCACGCCGTTATGCCAATGCTTTATATCGCGTTTTGGGTATTCTTTACGCCCAAGGGCTCCCTTCGCTTCAGCGATCAGATCTTCTGGCAGGGCTATCCATTCATATACTTTACGTACACGCTCATTCGCGGCGCGATCGTCGGCGTTTATCCCTATCCTTTCCTCGATGTCATTCGCGACGGGTACGAAGCTGTTTTTATGAATGGCTTGATCCTTCTTGCCTTGTTTTTCACGCTTGGGAGCGCCCTCATTCTCATCGATTGGCTGCTCGCCAATCTTCAAGCGCGCTGGCAGGGACAATTGCCGGGGTAAGCGGCTGCATTGCTACCGAATCGTAACTTTGGCCGATGGAACAGGGCGAGCGCATTTGCATTCGTACATGTGAATGGGGGGGCTATGGATGTCCGTCTTCGAAAACTAAGGCTTTTAAAGCGCGCCAAACGCGTCGAGGAACAGGCGCGCCGACAGAAAAATGCGCAAGCGCAAGACGTCATGCGCGCTCTCGCGTTGCTTTATCGCGAGATGGCGAACGAACTCGACGAGGTTTCCGTCATCCCGAGCTATATGTGGTGATCGGCCGCGTGAGGTGCGGCGGGATGCCGTGCGGTCGGCGCGCTCGTCGTGATCAACTGCTCAACAGCGCGAATCTCATCGGCAAGCCGGCCTTGAATGTCCTTGAGCCGGGCGGCTGTCGCGGCGTCGCCGGTGTTGAAGAAAAGTGACTTCACCTCTGTTACGAGCAAGTCGGCGTCGCGAAGAAAGCTGCGCACCTTCCTGAGCTCCGGAGCGGTGAGTATATCCCGAGGTTGAACTTCGGCGATAGTATGTATGCTCCGCAACTTACGTCCTCCGGTGGTGCAATGCAGGAGCGCCATATGCTACGCAATTTATATCAACGGCGCTCTCATCCTTTCGGTCGGAAAGGAAAAAGAGTTATATTCCTCCATATGTGGGCGGAGCAATATACGATTAATGAATGATGGCTTGTGAAAAAGTAATATCGATGCCGCGCTTGGCCCCAGGACACGACGTGGGAGGGAACATGTAAGGCTCTCGCTTGTTGATGCGGCGCTGTTACGCCATGATATTGGCGCAAGCTATTTCCCGGCGGAGCGCGCCGGCTTTCCTATTCCGCGATTCGGTTATCCTTTTTCAGTGGGCGTTAATAAGCGATCTGGACCGCTTGCAGCGGGTGGAGTACCCAGGGGGAACTTCGAACAGCCCGAGGCAAGTTGGCGCCCCCATAGGCGTGCATGTCGGCTCAGACTTCTGGTGGTGGGAAATTGTCGGTGAAACCAATCTTCTTCCGTTGTCATCTGTGGCGTCGCAATCTCATCCTTGCTTGCGCCGCAAGCGCCGCCCTTCTCCTCACAGACGGCGCGATTGCGCGATCGCGTCATCGCCATCTGGAATACGACGATCCCTATAGCCGGGCTGACATCCGGTATCCCCCGCGCCCGGGAGCCTCGGAGAAACAGAAACCGGAAGCAGCGGCGCCAAACGGCCCGATGTTTTTCGTCGTCTCGCTCGGGCGCCAGCATGTTTCGGTCTATTCGAACGATGGCCTCTATGCCCGCTCGCCCATTTCGTCAGGCATGCCCGGTCATCCGACGCCGCTGGGCATCTTCAACATTCTTGGGAAAGAGCGGCTGCATCACTCGAATATCTACAGCAACGCTCCGATGCCCTTCATGCAGCGCATAACCTGGTCGGGCGTGGCCATGCACGAGGGGGTTGTGCCGGGCTATCCCGCGTCTCACGGCTGCATCAGGCTGCCTGGCGCGTTCGCAAGGCGCATGTACAGCCTGACCCAGGGCAATGAGCGCGTGATCATTTCCCGCCAGGACGTTGCGCCCACGTCCTTCTCCAATGCGAAGCTGCCGGTTCCGGCCCTTATGCCCGAACCCCGGCCGGAGACCATGGGCACATCTGCGCACGCTTCGGCCGCCTCTGACGGCGCTGCGGAGAAAGTCACCATCAAGCCCGAGAACGGCGGGACACAGTCGGGCGGCGCTCCGCAGAAACTTCTCAACCCGCTCGAATACGCCAGGGTCATGAAGGTCCTGGCCGCCAGGAAGGCGGAGGAAGCGACGGCTGCATTAGCGCCGGCGCGCGCCGCCCTTCAGGCGAAGAGCAAGGAAATGCAGAAGGCAAGCGTCGATCTGAAGAAGGCGGAGATCGCCCTCGCCAGCGCCAAAGCGCGTGTCGAAGCATTCGACCGGCAGCTCGCAAAGGCGTCCGGCGAGGGCGCAATAAACGCCGCCAGTGCGGCGAAGGCCGAAGCGGAAGCGAAGATCAAGGAGGCCGAAGCGCAAGTTGAGGCGGCCCAGCTCGTCAAATCGCAAAAGGACGATGAATGGGGCGCGACCCTCAAAGTCTACAAGGATCGCGACAACGTTCAAAGAGCGGCGTCCGAAAACGTGAAAGTGTGGAGCCGCAGGCTTGCGCCTGTCTCGGTTTTCATCAGCCGCAAAACGCAGCATCTCTATGTGCGGCAGAATTTTCTCAAAGTTTTCGATGTGCCGGTGACGATCCGTAATCCCGACAAACCGATGGGCACCCACCTCTACATGGCCATGCCCCCGGCGAAGGGCGGCCCTGCGGGCGCCTCGAAGCTTCGCTGGCTCGCGCTCACTGTGCCCGAGGCGAGCGCCGATATGGACCGTCCGCGCAAGCATCGCCGCGGGTTGTATGACGATGACGGCGATGGCCCTCGCGTTCCTGCGCCCGCGACATCGGCTTCCGCGGCGATCGAGCGCGTCGAGATTCCCCCCGAAGCCGCCAGGAAAATATCCGAAATGCTTTGGGCCGGCGGATCGATCATCGTGTCCGACAGCGGCATCAGCAGCGAAACCGATGATTACAGCGATTTCGTCATCCTGACCCGTTAGATCCTGCCGCACTTCTCTGCGCTGGCTCAAGGCTTCGTCCGCGACGTTCATCCCAGGGATGCCCATGCGCCGGGGCGGCCCAGATGCTTCGCCAAGCCCGGGCGGAGAGACGCTTTGCGGCCACCTGTTTTTTTACCCGGCGTAAACGCTTCTGAACACAATCCTAAGCCCGAGGCTTAAAATAAGGTGAATTCGCCAATATTTTTCTTTTAAATAGTTACTTATATCGGTGGAGACGCCCTTTTTACAAAACGAACCCAATTTCGGAAAATTATCCCTTAACCGTCAGTCGGATGACGCCGCCTCCGGCCGACGCCGAGCCGCACGCCGCCGCCGTCTCCCTCCAGCAAGGCGCCGCAAACGCCGCCCTCTTCAAAGATAGCCGCAGGCAGGACCGGATCGGCGCCAGTGAGGGAGAAATGCGGGTGCGTCAGCCTGCGCTGTCCCAATCCGTCGCCCTTGATTTACAATCAAACTTCGATACAAAGACGCCCGCTCAAGGCGGGGAGCGGGTCGGGTGAGGGCGGCGGCGGAGTTCAACCTCTTCGACTTCTTTTTCCGGGGACGCGAAGCAGCGAGGGAACCGTGCGCAGCAAGATCGTGAAGGCCGACGAAGCGATCGCGCTTATCCGCGACGGCGATACGCTTTCCAGCACCGGGTTCGTCCAGATCGGCTTCGCCGAAGCGCTTCTGTCGGCGCTGGAACGGCGCTTCCTGGCGACGGGCGCGCCCCGCAACCTCACGCTGTTCGCAGGCGCGGGCCATGGCGACGGCAAGGATCTGGGCCTCAACCATCTTGGCCACGAAGGGCTTCTGAAGCGCGTGGTGGCGGGCCATTGGGCCATGATGCCGAAGGTCGGCAAGCTCGCCCTGGAGAACAAGATCCAAGCCTACAATCTGCCGCAGGGCATCATCTGCCAGCTGTTCCGCGACCTTGCCGGAGGCAAGCCGGGCACGTTCTCCAAGGTCGGCCTGCACACCTTCGTCGATCCGCGCTACGGCGGCGGACGCGTCAACGAGGCGACCGTCAAGGATATCGCCGACCTTGTGGAAGTTCATGGCGAAGAGTGGCTGTTCTACCATGTGGGCCGGGTCAACGTCGCCTTCATCCGAGGCAGCACGGCCGACACCTTCGGCAACATCACCATGGAGCGCGAGGCTCTCACCCTCAACAACCTCTCAATGGCGATGGCGGCCAAGAACAGCAACGGCATCGTCATCGCGCAAGTTGAGCGCATCGCCGAGCGCGGCTCCCTGCCGCCCCGGCAGGTGAAGGTTCCCGGCATCCTGGTGGACTGTATCGTCGTGGCCGAGCCCCACGAACACAGGCAGACGGTCGCCACCCAGTACAACGCGGCGTTTGCGGGCGAATTCCGCGCCCCGCGCGCAAGCCTGGTGTCGTCCGCCCTCGACGAGCGTAAGATCATCGCGCGCCGCGCCGCCTTCGAGTTGCCGCCCAACGGCATCATCAACCTTGGCATCGGCATTCCGGCGGGCGTAGCCTCAGTCGCCAACGAAGAGCATGTTTCTCATCTGTTGACGCTCACGGTGGAGTTGGGCGTGATCGGCGGCATCCCCTCGTCCGGCCGCGATTTCGGCACGGGCGTCAACATGGATGCGATCATCGATGAGACCCAGCAATTCGACTTCTACGATGGCGGCGGCCTCGACATGGCCTGCCTCGGCATGGCCGAGTGCGATGAAGCGGGCAATGTGAACGTCAGCCGGTTTGGCGGCCGGCTCACGGGGGCGGGCGGCTTCATCAACATCAGCCAGAATGCGCGGCTTGTCGTTTTCGCAGGCACATTTACCGGCAATGGCCTCAAAGTCTCGGTGGAGGACGGCAAGCTCCGCATCCTCGAAGAAGGCAGGCAGAGGAAATTCCTGAAAAAGGTCGGCCAGATCACCTTCAACGGCCAGTATGCTTATGACCGGGGCAAGCCAGTCTACTACGTCACGGAGAGATGCGTCTTTCGCCGCGTGCGGCGGGGGCTGGCGCTGATCGAGGTGGCGCCCGGCATCGATGTCGCCCGGGATATTTTGGCCCACATGGATTTCGAGCCGATCATCGGCGAGTACGCCATCATGGACGCCCGCATCTTCGGCGCAGGCCCCATGAACCTGGAGAGTGAATTCCTCAACCTGTCGCTCCCGGAGCGCGTGACCTACGACGCCGAGCGAAACATCCTCTTCCTCAATTTCGAGGGCATGTATGTGCGCGTCGCAGGCGACGTGAAGGCGATCTGGGATATCTGCGAGGAGCGTTGCCGCGGCGCAGGCAAGCGGGTCGGCGTCGTCATCAACTACGATCGCTTTCGCATCAACCAGGAAATGTACGACGCCTACGCTGAAATGGACCGGTATTTCCTGGCGCACTATTTCACGACCATCACGCGCTATGCGACCAGCGGCTTCATGCGCGCCAAGCTCGGCGAAGCCTTCTCGCAACGCAACATCGCGCCCCATATCTTCGAGCGCAAAGAAGAGGCGCAGGCCTTCCTGGCGGCGTCGGATCGAGACGCCGGGAAGGAAAAGCAGGAAAGCTGACTTCGCCCGGACCCTCGACCCCGGCCGCGACACGGCCGCCCCGCCGCCGCCATTAGTCTCAGGCCGGCGCGGGCCGCTTGTCTCAAAGCCCTGCCTCTCTTAATGCTTGGGGATGCAAGACGCGAAGCCCGCGGGCCGGAACGATAGGACTAACATCGACGCGCTGGCCGCGAGCGTGCGCGAGGGCGGGCGCGTCCCGGTTGCGCGCGCCATCACGCTCATCGAAAGCAAGAAGCCCGAGCATCGCGCAGAGGCGCGGCGGCTTCTGACGCTCCTGAACGACGCGGGCGGACGCTCGCATCGCATCGGCGTCACGGGCGTTCCGGGCGTCGGCAAGTCCACGCTGATCGACGCGTTCGGAAGCCTGCTCACACACCTCGGCCATCGCGTCGCCGTGCTCGCGGTCGATCCCTCCTCCAGCCGTTCTGGCGGCGCGATCCTTGGCGACAAGACGCGCATGGCGCTCCTTGCCGCTGATCCCAACGCCTTCATCCGCCCGTCGCCGTCGTCCGGCACGCTCGGCGGCGTCGCTCGCACCACGCGCGAAACCATCCTTTTGTGTGAGGCGTCCGGCTTCGATGTGGTCCTTGTCGAGACCGTCGGTGTTGGGCAATCGGAGGTCGCGGTTGCGGGCATGGTCGATTTCTTTCTTCTGCTTATGCTGGCGGGCGGCGGCGACGAGTTGCAAGGCATCAAGAAAGGCGTGATGGAGCTTGCGGACATGATCGCAATTACGAAGGCCGACAGCGGCAACGAGATCCCCGCGCGCGCCGCCGCCTCGGATTATGCGTCCGCGCTCAAAATTCTGACGCCGCCCAGCGCGTCCTGGAAGCCGCCGGTCATCACCATTTCATCGCGCGACGGGCGCGGGCTGGACGACTTATGGGCGAAGATCAAAGCGCACCGGGCTGCGCTGGAGGCCACGGGCGAGTTAGAGGGCAAGCGCCGCGAGCAGGATGTGCGCTGGATGCACGCCATGATCGAGGACCACATCCGCACGACGTTCCTGTCGAGCGACATCGCAGCGGCAAAGATCGCCGAGTTGGAGGCGCAGGTGCGAAACGGCGTCAAGCCGCCCTCGGTCGCCGCCGACGAAGCCGCTTCTCTTATCCTTGCACGCCCATGAGCGACGCGTCCGATCCCGTTCGCGTCCTTGTCACGGGCTTTGGCCCCTTTCCCGGCGTCCCCCACAACGCCTCGTCCTCCCTGGCGCTGGCGTTGCAAGAGTCGCCCGTCGCCGCGAACGTAAAGGTTGCGACGGCCATCATTCCGGTGGTGTGGGCGACCGCCAAACTCACCGTCAGGAAGACAACCGCCCGTTTCCAGCCGCATGCGATCTTGCATTTCGGGGTTTCGAAGCGGTCGGCGGCCTTCGAGATCGAAACACGCGCCTACAATATGAGCGGACGCAGGGAGGATCACGCCGGCGAGGTGCGGCGAATGAGATCGCTTGTGCGCTCGGGGCAGCCGGTCCTTTACGCCACGCTGCCGCCTCGGGATCTTCTCCGCGCCTTGAGAAAGAACGGAATTGCGGCCGCGCTCTCCGAGGACGCCGGCCGCTATCTCTGCAACGCGCTCTTTTATTGGAGCCTCCACGATGGCGAGCGGGACGGGCGGCTCGTGAGCTTCGTCCACATGCCGGCCTTCGGCGCGGGGCCGGAGGTCGAGCCGCTCCTCACAATGAAGGACGCGGTGACAGGCGCGCGAATTCTTGTTCACGCCAGCGCCGAAGCTGTGCTACGCGCGAGGCAGGATGGGCTCAAGCGCGGGGGAAGCATCGGCCATGGATCGCAGGCACTTCATCGGGATGGGCGGGGCGGCGGCGTTCTTGGGGGCGGCGACGGCTGAGGCCGCGCCTCTGGCGCAATCGGCGCTCGGCAGAAGCGTAGCCGACTTCGGCGTGGAGCCTAATGCGGAGCGCGACCAAACGGCGGCCATGCAGCGCGCGGTCGACGAGTTGGCGGCGGCGGGGCAGGCGGTCCTTATCCCGGCCGGGACTTATCGTGTCGCCAAGGTCAACCTCCCGTCAAAAGCCGCAGTGCTTGGCGCGCCGGGGCTCAGCATTCTCGCTGCGCCGCAAGGCTCGGCCGCCTTCGAATGCCGCGATGGCGCCGATATCAGCCTGCGCGGCGTGGCCTTCATCGGCGCAGGGCTTGTCGCAAGCGAGTGCCGCAACCTCACTGTGGCCGATTGCCAGGTGTTGTCGAGCGCGGGCGACGGCTTCGTCTGCTCCGGCGCAGGGCTCCTCATCACCGGCAACCGGGCCTCGGCCTGCGCCCGCGCCGCCATCTGGGTCGTGGGCGACGGGCTCGTCTCCAACAACATCGTCAGCGGCGGCCAGTTCGGCTTGCGGCTGGGCGGGGCGTGGCGGCTCGGCACGATGAGCGTCATCAACAACTATATCGACGGCGCGGACGTCGGCATCGGCGCGTCCTCCTCCGCCGCTGGCTACGCCTTCATCGCCATGAACATGATCACGGGCGCGAAGAACGGCGGCATCCGCGCGATGAGCGGCGATCAGCTCATCGGCAAGGATCTCACGCGCGGCGGCTCGGAGGCGTTCCAGGCGCTCGGCATAGCGGCGAATGTCTCGCTTTGAGAGCCATTGTATGCTCATCATAAAGATGGGCGCGACCTACGACGCCCACGAGGGCTTGCGCCGCTCGATGAAGGCTCGCATTCCCTCTTCGCCTTCCGGGCCGCGCGCCGCCTTGGCGAATACCGCCGCGGCGTGCTCGACCAGCGCGGCCGGGTCTTCGAAGCGCGCGCGCTGCAGGAGCTTCTTCGTTTCGGCGATCGCGCCGGGCGCGCAGGCGAGGATCTGTTGCAGGGTTGTGGCGATGGCCGCATCGAGGTCTGCCGCGTTCTCGCAGACCTTGTGAACGAGCCCGATGCGGTACGCTTCGCCGGCGCCGAACCGCGCGCCGGTCACGGACAGCCGCTTCGCCTCCGCATAGCCGAGCCGCTCCACCAGGAAAGGCGCGATCTGCGCCGGGATGACGCCAAGTGAGGTTTCGGGCAGGCGGAAGTCGACCGTATGCGCCGCGATGGCCACGTCGACGGCGCAGGCAAGGCCGAGTGCGCCGCCCATGACCACGCCCTCAAGGACGGCGACAACCGCCAGCGGCGAATGCGCATAAGCCGCGCACACATGCCCGAACTTTGCGTTGGTCTCGGCGATCGCGTCGGTCTGGTGGGCGATGGGCTGAGCGCGCGCGCTCGCCATGTCCTTCAAGTCCGCGCCCGCCGAGAAATGTCCGCCGCCGCCGCGCAGGACGATGATGCGAACGCCGTCTTTCTCAGCCTCGGCCAGCGTATCCAGAAGCTCGACCAGCATGGTTTGCGACATGGCGTTGCGGACCTGCGGCCGGTGCAGGCGGATATGCAGGACGCCGCCTTGCCGTTCAAGCAAAAGCGCGCTCGGATTGTGCTGGCTCACGGGGGTCTTCCTTCTTTTGGCGAGGCAAGGTGCCTTCCAGCTTGCAAATAATGGCGAGCATGATTTCGTCGGCGCCGCCGCCGATGGAAACGATGCGTCCGTCGCGAAGCGCGCGGCTCAGCGGATTGTCCCACGTATAGCCCATGCCGCCCCAATATTGCAGGCAGGCATCGGCGACCTCGCGGATCAGGCGCCCGCATTTCAACTTGGCCATGGACGCAAGCCGCGTCACGTCCTTCCCCGACACATAGTCTTCGACGGCGCGCCAGGTGAGCGAGCGCAGCGCCTCCACCTCGGTGCGCAACTCCGCTAGGCGGAAATGCACAACCTGATTATCCAGCACCGCTTTGCCGAAAACCTTGCGGTCGCGCGTATAGTCGATGGTCGCGTCGATCAGCCTGTCGAGCATGGTCAGCGAATTGGCCGCGCCCCAGAGCCGCTCCTCCTGGAATTGCAGCATCTGCAAGGTGAAGCCCATGCCTTCCGGCCCGATTACGTTCGCTTGCGGAACGCGCACATCGTCGAAGAAAAGCTGCGCAGTGTCAGACGAGAACATGCCGATTTTGCGGATCTTCTGGCGCATGATCCCCTTCGCGTCCATGGGGACCACGATCAGCGACTTGTTCTGATGCGCCTTGCCTTCGGAGGTGTTGGCGAGGAGACAGCACCAGTCCGCCTTCATCCCGTTCGTGATCCACATTTTCGAGCCGGAAATCACGTAGTCGCCGCCATCCTTGCGCGCGGTCGTCTTGATGGCCGCCACGTCGGAATCCGCCGCCCGGCTCCGAGACGCCGAGGCAGGCCACCATATCGCCCGCGATGCTCGGCGCGAGCCAAGTGCGCTTCAGCTCCTCGCTGCCGAAGCGGTGCAGAGCAGGGGTCGCCATGTCGGACTGGACGCCGATGGCCATCGGCACGCCACCGCACGCGCAGACGCCGAGCGCTTCGGCGACGACGGCGGAATAGGAGAAGTCGAGGCCGAGACCGCCATAGGCCTCGTCATATTTCACGCCAAGCGCGCCCAGGGCGCCAAGCTTCTTGAAGACCTCATGCGACGGAAATTCTTCCGCTTTCTCCCAGTCGTCGACGAAAGGATTGATTTCGTTTTGCACGAAGCGAACGACGAACTCGCGAAGTTGCTCGTGTTGTTCCGTCAGCTGCATGAGGTTTTCTCCTATCCGTCAGCGTCCAACCCAAGAAGTAGGATAGGAAGGTAGCTTTCGTAATAGGCGCGAATGTTCGGTGGCGGCAATTAGGCCTCGAAACGCGAAGCTCAACAACGCGTGATCTCATAAGTTGCAAGACAGTATAAATTTTACATGCCTCTGCGTTGCTGGCAGCATTCAGTCCTGGGCCGCCCGCGGCGGCTCGCGTTCCAAGGGAGTTGGATTCATGAAAACTTTGCTGTTTGCGCTCGCGGCATTTTTCGGTCTTGCCGCCTACGTGTCGGACGCTAATGCCTATGTTTGCGCGCGTGGCATGCGCGGAGCCGCCTGCGCCGGGCCTCACGGCGGGGTTGCGGTTGGTCGCCCATACGGCGGCGGTTATCGCTACGGCGGTGGTGGTTACCGCTACGGCGGCGGCGGTTATCGTTATGGCGGCGGTTATCGCTATGGTGGCGGTTACCGCTAAGGATACCACAGCTGATAACCTTCAGATGGGCCGCGCACGCCGCGGCCCTGTTCGTTATGGCTTATTGGCCCGTGGCTGGCGAATGATCGGTTTCGGCGCGCAGGGGACGCGATAAAAGAGCATCGATCGCCTCATCGACGCTCATATGCCCTTTCACCACATGATGCACAGCTTCGGAGATCGGCATTTCGACGCCGTGCCTCTTCGCCAGCGCAGCCGCGGCGGCCGCGGAGTAAACGCCCTCGGTGATAGACTTTCGCGCGCCGAGAATATCCGCGAGCGCCTGCCCCTGCCCGAGGGCCACGCCAAGCGACATGTTGCGCGACTGAAGGCTGGAGCATGTCAGGATCAGATCGCCGAGACCCGAAAGCCCGGTCAGCGTCTCGAAGCGGGCGCCGAGCTTCGTGCCGAGCCGCACCAACTCCGCAAAGCCGCGCGTTGTCACCGCGGCGTGCGCATTTCGCCCGAATGCGCGGCCTTCGACGATGCCTGCTGCGATCGCCAGCACGTTCTTGACCGCGCCGCCGATCTGGGCGCCGATGACGTCGCTCGACCAATACAAGCGGAAGTTTCGGTGCGCGAGAGCGGCCATGAGCCTCGCTCCGAGCGCTTCGTTTTCACACGCGAGCGTGAGGGCGGTCGGCAGGTTGCGCGCCACCTCGCCAGCAAAACTCGGCCCCGACAACACGGCGACTTCCGCGCCCGGCAAGACCTCCTTCACGACCGCGCTCATGAACGCGCCCGAACTCTCCTCGAACCCTTTCGCGCAGATCACCACCGGCGTTCCCGCCTTGAACTGCGGCGCAATCTTTTCGGCGATGGCGCGAAGGAACTGGGCGGGAACGACGAGCAGGATGAGATCCGACCCGGCCAGGTCTTTGGCTTCTGCGGTGGCCCTGATGGCGGGATCAAGGGTGACGCCGGAAAGATAAACGCTGTTGGCATGGCGCCCGTTGATCTCCGAAACCGTTTCGGATTCATAGGCCCAGAGCGTGACATCGCGCCCGGCCCGGCGCGCGGCCTGGGCCAGCGCCGTGCCCCAGGCGCCGCCGCCAAAAATTCCCACGCGCTGCAGCGCGGCCGGGTCATTAGTGCTGTGCGTCATTGTGACTGTTTTCCATTCCTGAACAGACTTTGCGGATTATTTACGGACTTCGCTTTCAGGGCTTCGTCATCTCGGCCAAGCGAAGCGGGGTTCGCAAAAAAGGCTGCCATTCCAATGTGTCACGATCCCGGATAAGCTTTGTCTTCCCGGATGACGCCCGCGACAATGCGTTTACGCCCCCAGAAAATTACGCGTTTTCCAGCGTGGTTAGCTGCGCCCTTCCGCAAACGCAAGCGTACTCTGCTCGTCAAACGCAGGCGCTTCCCGAATGGGGTGTGACGGCTTGAAGGCGGCGCCATTCCATCAGAGTTTATGGTGAGTTCGATACGGCTCCCCGCGCCTGCTCCAGTCGCCCGGCTGCGTTGCGCCCGAGTTCCTTAGCAAAGCTCGACGATTGCTTGGCGAAGCTCCTCGATGCCTAGCCCTTCGACGGCGGACGTCGCGAGCACCTTTGGATGGGCGGCGGGGTGTTTGCGAAGGGCTTCCTCCGTTTCAGCGATGACCTGCGCCAGATCGCCGGATTTCGGCTTGTCGGCCTTGGTGAGCACGGCCTGATAGGAAACGGCCGCCTTGTCGAGCATGGTCATGATCTCCTTATCGGAGCCTTTCAAGCCGTGCCTGCTGTCGATGAGGAGCATGACGCGTTTCAGCTGAGGCCGCCCGCGCAGGTAATCGTGGATGAGCTGGGTCCAGCCTTTCACGAGGGACTTCGGAGCCTTCGCGTAGCCATAGCCCGGCATGTCGACGATATAGAGTCTGTCGCCGACCGAAAAGTAGTTGAGTTCGCGGGTGCGGCCCGGAGTGTTCGAGACCCGGGCCAGGCTTCTACGGGAGAGAAGCGCGTTTAGAAGGCTCGACTTCCCCACATTAGAGCGCCCCGCGAAAGCGATTTCCACGCGGTCGCTCATAGGAAGAAAGTCGACATCCGTTACGCCCAGCACGAACTCCGCTGGCGCCTTGAAGAGTTCGAGGGCGCGAGCCGCAAGCTCGCGCGCCTCAATTTCCTCTGCGGGGCGCATCGCGTTGGCTCGGCGGCAGGGCGGCTGCGGCGTTGTTCTTCAGCTTGGGGCCGCCCTTCTTGGGCTGCTGGCCGCCTGCCTTTTTGGTCCCAACAGTCTGCGGCGTGCTCCCGGCGCTTTCCGGCATATCAAGATCGACATCCTGGATCTCAGCGACAACCGCTTCCTTGCCGTTGCTCTTGAACCTTGCACCGGCCTTCTTCACGCCGCCGCCAATCTTCTTGACGCCGACATTGTGCAGGATGTCGATATCGACGCCCTGGCGTTTCATGATCAAGGCCTGCTGCGCGAACGACAGGATGTTGTTCCACGTCCAGTACAGCACCAATCCAGCGGGGAAGCGCGCAAGCATGAAGGTGAAGACAACGGGCATCCAGGCGAAGATCCGCTGCTGCACCGGGTCCGGCGGCGCGGGATTAAGCCGCATCTGAACCCACATGGAAATGCCCATGATGAGGGGCAGAGCGCCCAGCATCAGATATTGCGGCGGCGTCCAGGGGATGAGCCCGAAAAGGTTGAAGACCGTGGTCGGATCTGGGGCCGCCAAATCATTGATCCAGCCGAAGAACGGCGCATGCCGCATCTCGATCGAGACCAGGAGCACCTTGTAGAGCGAGAAGAAGACCGGGATCTGAATGACGATCGGAAGGCACCCCGCCATGGGGTTCACCTTCTCCTTCTTGTACAGCATCATCATCGCCTGCTGCTGGCGCTGCTTGTCGTCCTTAAAGCGCTCCTGGAGTTTCTTAAGCTCCGGTTGAAGCTTCTTCATCTTGCTCATGGACTCGAAAGACTTGTTGGCAAGCGGGAAGAAGAGAAGCTTCACAACCACTGTCGTCAGCAGGATCGCGACGCCGAAATTGCCGATGAGCTTGTAGAAGAAGTTCATCAGATGGAACATCGGCTCGGTGATGAAGGCGAACCATCCCCAGTCAACAAGCAGGTTCAGCCGGTCGATGCCAGAGTCTACCGTATATTGTTCGAGGAGCCCGACCTCCTTCGCGCCCGCAAACAGCCGGTTCGATACCCCTTCGGTCTGCCCGGGCTGGACCGTTATCGAGTTTTGACGGAGGTTCGCATAGAAATGCTTTTGCTCATTTCCGAACATGCTCGCTTCGTATGACTTTGACTGATCGGGAATGAAAACCGCCGCCCAGTACTGATCGGTGAAGCCTAACCACCCGCCCTTGTCGGAGTAAGTGTCCTTGGCCCCGTTTTTCACCGGGTCAAAGGCCTTGAGCGCGTTGACGTAGGTCAGTTCCTTAAGCCCTGTCTGGCCGAGGACGCCGATCAACCCCTCATGGAGCACAGAATACCCAAGCAGTTTTTCCGGCTCGTACAAACGCGCCACCTGACCCCAGGGCCAGAGCTCAACAGGCTTGCCGGACTTATTCTCGACCTCGTCGAAGATCGTGAACATGTAGTTGCTGTCGACCGAAATCTTGCGATGGAATATCAAGCCGGCGCCGTTGTCCCAGCGAAGCTCGACAGGCGATATCGCCGTCAAAGACCCCGCGCCCTCCTGCCGCCAGAGAGTGTTTTCGGTCGGCACGGCCAAGCCAGGTTCGTTCGGCAGCCAGCCCGTATAGGCGAAATAAGGATGCGGGCTGCCCGACGGAGACAGCAGTTCAACTTTCGGGCTGTCCGGGTCGACGGAGACGGTGTAGTTCCGCAACACGAGATCATCGATCCGACCGCCCTTGAGATTGATGGAGCCGATAAGAGCGGGGCTGTCGATTTTCACCCGCGGCGACGAGGAGACTGCGGCCTCCCGCGATGCCAAAGCTGAGACGGGAGCGGACGGAACCTGTACGGCCGGCGACGGCGATAAGGCCTGGCTGCCGGGCGCCTGCTGCGCCTCGGTCTTGACGGACTGGCTTTGCTGAGCCTGTCGGGCCGTCTCGATCGCCTGTTGCCGGGCTTTCTGGGCTGGCCCCATATAAAGAAATTGCCAGCCAATCAGGACAGCAAGCGACAGCGCAATAGCAAGAATAAAGTTTCTGTTGTTTTCCATAACCCGCTCAAGGGAGATGTTCGAAATGCGTCTTTGCGCACCGCGAAGCCAATTCCAGCCAAACCGCTTTAGCTTGTTCCTGTCCGCAATGGAAGCAGAACCGGCAAGACCGGCGCAGCGATTACACGACAGGGTTACGATCCTTATCGGAACGCGCCGGCTGGCCCACTTTATGGAATGCGAGCCGCATGTCCGCAAGTAGGTCTACGAAATTTCTGGTCAAGGCGGCGGCGCGGCCAATGATCACGTAGTCGAATCCGGGCCTTGCGTGCGCAACAAATGAAAGCCGAACCGCCTCCTTCAGCCTTCGCCGCGCGCGATTGCGGTCAACCGCCTTGCCTCTTCTTTTCCCGCCCGCGCTATCCTTCGCCACAGACTTGCTTGAGACGGTAAAGCCGAAACGCGGGTTGTTTTCGTCGTCAGACGGACGCGCAAGGCCTTGCAGGATGAACGCCGCAGCGACCCATTTGCGACCCTTCCGCACGCGCTGAAACTCGGCGCGCGTCTTGAGCGTCTCCATGGGGCCCGTCGCGGCTGGCTCCTCTAAAACAACGTTTGCTGGTTGGGCTGTCCCCCCCTCACCCGGAATCCGGCAAAGCCGGGCGCCGCCCTCTCCCGCGAGGGGAGAGAGTTCGTGCAAGCCTCCCGTCACCCCTCCGCATCCGCTCGCGGATGCGGACACTGTAAGTGGCAAGCTCGCCGGGGCGAGCTTGCGCGGGAGAGGGACAGGATGAGGGGGCAAACCCTTGGCCAAAGCAGCAAACGTCGCTTTAGGCGGACAGCTTTTTCCGACCGCGGGCGCGGCGCCGCGCAAGAACGAGTTGCCCCTGTTTGGTAGCCATGCGGGCGCGAAAGCCGTGTTTGCGCTTCCGGCGCAGGTTGCTTGGCTGGTATGTTCTCTTTCCCATCGGGATGTGCTTTCCTAATTCGTTCTCAGGCTGATAAATAGGACCGTCGCGGAGGCTGCGTCAATCGAGAGATCGTTCGCCAAGCCATACAAGAGCGCCTCGCGCGGCGGCGACGCCGGTCGAGAAGCAGCCTTGCAGGAGGTAACCTCCGGTCGGCGCTTCCCAATCGAGCATCTCTCCTGCGATGAATGCGCCAGGCTTTTTGCGCAGCATGAAATGGCTGTCGAGTTCCTCGAAGGCGACGCCGCCCGCCGAGGATATGGCGCGCGCGATGGGCGCCGTCGCTGTGATGCGGACACGGACGCATTTTATCATGACGGCGAGTTCTGCCGGCGACGCCGATGCGAGAGGATCGCCCTCATTGCGGGCCGCCTCGTGCAAAAGACCAGTGGCGACTGGGGCGAGTTTGGCGGCCTTTCTCAGGACGTTCGAGAGCGACTGCTTTTCGCGCGGCTTCGACAGCGAGGCTTCAAGTGTGTCCACGCCGACGCCGGGCCGCAGGTCGATGGTGAGGATAGCGCCGCCGTCGCGCTCGATCGCGTCGCGCAGCCTTGGCGAAAGGGCATAGATCGCCTGGCCCTCAAGGCCGGTCCTCGTCACGACGGCTTCGCCTCGGACTTTTTCGCTGGCGAAGCGGAACTCGGCTCCCTTCAGCGGCTGCCCTTCGAAGCGTTCGCGAAAATGCTCCGAAAAGTCGGCCGCGAAGCCGCAATTCGAAGGCTTGAGGGGGGAGACCGCGATGCCGGCTTCGGCGAAAATCGTCGTCCAATGGCCGTCCGATCCGAGGCGGGGCCAACTCGCTCCGCCAAGCGCGAAGATCGCAGCGCGAGCCTCCACCGCGGATTGACCGCTGGGCGTGTCGAACAGAAGCCTTCCGGCCTTATCCCAACCGATCCAGCGATGGCGCGGCCGGAACGCCACATTCAGCGAGCGCAATCGCGCAAGCCACGACCGAAGCAGCGGCGAGGCCTTCATCGCGCGCGGGAAGACGCGGCCGCTGGCGCCGGCAAAGGTTGGCTGGCCCAGGCCCTCGCACCAAGCGATCAGGGCGGAGGGCGGGAAGGCGTCGATGGCGGCCCGCAAATCCGGCTCCGCCACGCCGTAGCGGGAGAGAAGGCGGGGCAGGTCTTCACTATGGGTGAGGTTCAGCCCGCCGCGCCCCGCCATCAGAAACTTCCGGCCCGGCGTCGGCATGTGGTCGTAGACCGCGACTGCAACGCCTGCCGCCGCCAGAACCTCGGCGGCCATCAGCCCCGCAGGGCCGGCCCCGATCACTGCTGCGGTCGCGCTCGTCACGGTCACTGCCCATCCAGGAAATCGAGAACCGCCTTTGTGTAGGCGTCCGGATCTTGCAGCATGGCGAAGTGGCCCGCGTCCTTCAAAATGATGAGCTTTGCGCCGGGGATGGCGCGCGCCATGGACTCTGTGTGCTCGCGCCTGATCGCCTCGTCGTGGTCGCCGGTCACGATGGCGGTGGGGGCGCGGATTTCGGCAAGCCGCGCCTTCGTCCAGTTCGGCTCGCTGGCCCACATTTTCTCGATCGAGGCGAGGAAAGCCTTGTTATTCTGCGGCGCCGGCGACAGCCGCTCATGGTCCGCGGCGCTGCGCTTGATGAAGGCGGCGAAGGCGGGGGCTTTGTCCATGTTCGGCTTTACGCCGTCCGTCGTGACGTTCGCCGCCTGCGCGAAAAGCTTCGTGACGCGGTCCGGATGATGCATGGCGATGTCGATCCCGATGATGCCGCCGTCGCTCCAGCCGACAATCGCGGCCTTGGGGATCTTGAGGTGGTCGAGAAGCGCGACGTAATCCGAGGCCATCAGATCGTAACCGATCGGCTGGCTTGTCCAGCTTGAGCGGCCATGCCCGCGGCTGTCGGCGACGATCACCTCATGCGTCTTCGAGAGCGCCGCGACCTGGTTCGCCCAGTAATCCGAGTTCGCAAGGCCGCCGTGGATGAGAAGGACCGGATCGCCCTTACCGTAGATCGCGTAATACATCTTGATGCCGTTCACCGGCGCATAGCCGGACTGCTCGGGCGTCGGCATCGGAGGAAGGGTGGGCAGGGCGTTCCACCGCTCGCCGGCGGCGGCGCAGAACGCGAAAAGGGCCGCGAGGGCGAAGGCGGCGAGCGCGCCGATGTTGAGCTTCATGGAGGGCATATCTGCCACAAAAATCTTCTGCGCTCCAGCTTCGACAGCGCTCGCTCGCGTTGCCGCCTTAACGTCTGCGCCGCTGCCAATCGCACTCATCAAAGGCGGCAGTCGCCCGAATGAGCGCCGCCCTTTGCTCGCGGTTGGCGCGATGTCGCCGGGCGGCTGTCGCCCGTTGAAAAACGCCGCCTCTCAGGGCGCAAGCCGAGGGCGGACTTTCGAGAGGACGAACCGGGGATGAACCGGCAAAAGAGTTACGCCGCCAGCGACTTCGCCGCCTGCAGCGAGGGGGGTTTCGCGCTGGCCCATTTCGCGACCGTGTTGATGTCGTAGAAGCGGCAGGCTTCCATCAGCATCCGGCACTCGGTCCAGATGTCGCCGTCCACCATCGGCATGAACAGATCAGCGATGTTGTCCACGCCAAGATAGCAGCGCACGCCAGCTTGATGCAGCTTCGGAAACGGCGCGATGGAATTGTGCAAGGGCGCCGTCATTTGCAGCTTCGCCATGCTGAGCGCGGCCGAGGGACAGATCACGATGCCCATGTCGGCTTCGAGGATCTTTTCGATGATGCGGTCCTGTTCGCGCTCGTCCTTGGCGCCGAGGGAGATCGCGTGAATGCCAAAGACGCGGCCCTGCATGCCGTGCTCGATGGTTTTCGCGGCAAGAAGCTCTGTTTCGTTTTCGAGCGGGTTGTTCTCCTGGTCCACATGCACTTCGACCGGCTTTCCCAATCGCTTGGCGAGGTCGAGTATGACGTCGAGATGCGCCTCGGGGCGCGGGCGGTCGCGGGATGGAAGGCCGCCGCAATAATCGGCCATCGCGCAGGCTTCCGCATATTGCTCGTAGGAGGCGGGATCGAGAACGCCCTGGAGCGGCTGCACGCCGACCTCGAAGGCTATCTTGTCGGCGTAGCGCTGCTTCACTTCGACGGCCGCCGTGATGGGCAGGAGCCCGACCGTGCTGTCGGCGTCGACCATCGTCCGGCAATAGGTCACGCCCTGCGCGATCATGGCGTCAAGCCCGCGGCTTATGCGCTCCACAAGGTCGTCGTGGCTGTAGTTCTCCTTGAGATACCGGTAGATCTCCCATTTCTTCTGCATATCGACCTGGCTCAGGCGCAGGTTCTCCATATTGATGAGATAGGCCTTGTCGAAATGGGCGTGGTGATTTGCGAAGCCGCCAAATCTCTCGACGGCTTCCATGAAATGAAGGCGCAGGTTCCAGGGCTGCGAACTATCCGCGATCTTGTAGCGAAACTTGCCCTTGCTGGTATCGCGGTAAATCTGTTGCAGCGTTGCGATTCCGACATCGCAATCGGTGATGAGCGGAATTCCGTTTTCGATGCAGAGCGTGCGGATGAGCTTGGCGTCCGACGCCTCGTCATAATCGTTGTCGCCGGTCAACACGTTGATGACGAGATCAAACCGGTTTTCCTTTAGAAAAGTCAGAATATTGGGGGAACGGCGATCTGTAATTTTGTGAATTTCTACGCTTTCGATGCCGTATGTCGCTAGAAATTTATGAGTGCCTGGCGTAGAATAAATATCGACTTCGAGTTCCAAGAATTGCTGGATTGCTGGAAGCATGCGCTTCTTGTTTTCGGCTTTGCCTGCGCTGATAAGAACCTTTTTTCGGCTCTTCCTGCCCAGCAACTTCAGATTGAAGGCGAGCATCTCCAGCGAAATTCCATCGTTCATCACTTACCCCTTATATTCTTTCCCCCCTGTTCTCCAAGGCGCACGCTTCTCCCCTTTCGGCCCGCGCCAATCAGCGGAGCCCACCCTTTCCGCAAATTGCCGCATCCTGCTGTTTATGAGGCCTGTCGTCAAGCCGCAAAAGCGCGGCGGGACGACACGCCGAAGGCAATTCGCAAAACTCCCGGCGCTCCCCCGCGGGAAGTTCTGACCCGTTTGCTGCTGGCGCTGACAGGGTTTTCGACGAGTGAGCTGTGCGAGCAACTTGTTGATTCTCGTACAACTCATCCGAGGCGAGTTGCTTGAGCGCAGGCTTTGGCGCGATCTTGCCTCGGGCTGTGCCAGCTGCACATGCATAGACGGTTCTCGCGCCAATAGCCGTAAGCGGCTATCCGGGAACATCATTTTTTGGGTTATTCCCCTTCCTCGTCCTCATAGCCGAGAAGCGAAAGCGCGCGCGCCTCAAGGCCCGCGCTGCGGCAGTAATGAACGAGCGCTTCCTCCCGGCCATGCGTCACCCAGATCTCATCGGCGCCCGTCTCATGGATGGTCTCGATCAGCTCGGTCCAGTCGCAATGGTCGGAGATGACCAGCGGCAGCTCGACGCGCTGCTGCTTGGCGCGGGCGCGGATTTGCATCCAGCCTGACGCGGCGGCGGGAATCACCTCGGGCAGCGACCGGGACCAGCGGTCGGCCAATTGCGAGGGCGGGCACAAAACGATTTCGCCGGCGAGGCTTTTGCGGTTTTTCTTGGTGACGGGCGCGTAAGGGCCGAGCGCCACGCCGCGCTGTTCGTAAAGCTCGGTCGTTTTCATGAGCGCGCCGTGCAGATAGATCGTCTTATCGTAGCCCGCGCGCCGCAGCTCGGACAAGATGCGCTGCGTCTTGCCAAGCGCATAACAGCCGACGACGTGGCAGCTCTTGGGAAAGATCGCGAGCGAATCAAGCAGCTTCTCGATCTCCTTTTGTGGATCGGGGTGGCGGAAAACAGGCAGACCGAAGGTCGCCTCCGTCACGAACACATCGCAGGGCGCAAGCTCGAACGCCCGCGCCGTAAGGTCGGCGGTGCGCTTGTAGTCGCCGGACACGACAAGGCGCGCGCCGCCATGCTCGATCAGCGCCTGCGCCGAGCCGAGGATGTGCCCCGCGGGGTAAAGCGTGACGCGCGCCTCGCCGCAATGCATCGCCTGCGCGTAAGGCAGCGCCACGCATTCTTGCGCAAAGCCCTCGCCGAACCGGCAGGCCATGATCGCAATGGTGTCCGGCGTGGCCACAACTTTGCGATGCCCGGCCCTGGCGTGATCGGAATGGCCATGCGTGATGACCGCCATCGCCACCGGTCGGACAGGGTCGACAAAAAACGCGCCGGCCTTGCAGTAAAGGCCTTCGGGCCGCACCTCCATCCATTCACGCGGATGACCCATACCAACCGTCAAACTTTCGATTATCTAATCCAGGATCGTAAGACTAAATTAAAGCCGTCGATTGCGAAGCCCCCGGCTTTATGAGCCCTTGCGTTGATGGAGCTTTAAGCAACCTATGACACGCTCAGGTTGTCACCAATGCCGCCCGGAGGGCGACATTTTGAATGACGCCTCCCTCCGAAGCTCCAAGCGGAGGGAGGCACATCGCGCAATCATCCGAAGCCCCCGCGAAGTCGGGTCAAGGCAGCCTCGCGCACCTTGCCGCGCTGGCCTCGAAGCCATTGGCGGCCTTGGATAAGTCCGATTCCAGGGGGCGCCGCCGCCCATCCTTTTACCCGGAAGGGGCCTCTACCCAAGGGCGGGAGTGTTGCGCTTTCGTTGGCATGACGTCCGTTCGTTGGCGAGCCCATGAGAATTGGCTCATCGCCGGACAAAGCGCCGTCTCAAGAGGCGGCGGCGTGAGCGACGCCGGGACCCAAAGCCTGGCGCACAGCCTCCACGAGGAGCCGCGCAGGCGCTGGCTTGGTGAGCACCTGGGCATCGGGCCAATCCCGCCTCAGATGGTCGACCGCGGCGTAGCCGGTGTAGAAAACGATCCCGACGCCTCGCCCCTTCAAGGCAAGGGCCGCGGGGAAAATCTCCTCATCGCGGAGGCTGACATCGAGCACGGCGGCGGACACGCACGTGGTCTGCGCCAGGCTCAAAGTGTGCGCCAGCGTGAGCGTAGGGCCGAGTATCTTCGCCCCCGCCTTTTGCAGGATGATGCCCAGGTCGAACGCAAGGATCGCATCGTCCTCCGCGATCAGGACCTGCATTCCCTGCAATGGCTGATCAGAAATCGAGGTCATTCTCTCCGCACGGAGTTTGCCGGCAAGGCCAGCGTGTATGAAAGGCCCTTGGAATCGAAGTCCAGTCCAACTTCCGCTTCGGGCAGGCCATTTTTAATCAAGTAGCTTCCAAAGCCTTGCTTGGAAGGAGGATGGACCGTCGGGCCGCCCGTCTCTCGCCAGCGGAACTGAAACTCAGGTCCCACCCCGTCAGCGATAAATCCCCAGTCCAACTTGAGAGTTCCAGCCTTCGACGAAAGAGCCCCGAATTTCAACGCATTCGCCGCAAGTTCATGCATAACAAGCCCGAGCGGCGTGGCAAGGTCTGGCGGCAGAAAAATATCCGGGCCATCCATTGTGACGCGCGCGCCTTCGACCGTGTAAGGGGCAAGCTGTCTCTCGGCCAAAACTTTCAGTGAGGCTCCGCGCCAGTCGCTTTTGACGAGGAGGTCGTGGGCGGCGGAAAGGGCGCTCAGCCTGCTTGAGAACGCCTCCACAGCCTCATCTCTCGGCGTATCTTCTGAGAATGAGAGCCGCGCCATGGCCTGAACGACCGCCAGCGTATTCTTGACGCGATGCGAAAGTTCGCCCAGCAAGAGACGCAGGTGCTCCTCGTTCGATTTCAGGGTTTTCGCCGTTTTCACATTCTCGGTGATGTCCACGAAGGTGCAGACAATGCCTTCAATGTGGTCATCCGTTGTCCGGTAGGGGCGGAAGCGCGTCAGAAACCAGCGCCCATCGCTCGATATTTCGCGCTCGACCGCGTTCAGATTCTTAAGGACGGCCTGCGCGTCCCTGGTGAAGTCCGGGTAATCGAGCCGATGGGTGAAATCGGTGATGGAGCGGCCTTCGTCGGAGGCCTGGATATTGAAAAGCTCTGAAATCTTGGGTGTGAACCGTTTGATGTGGAGGTTGCTGTCGAGAAACAGCGTTCCGACATCGGTCGACGCCATCAGGTTCCCCAGATCGTTATTGGTGCGGGAAACGCTGTCGAGCTTGGTCTTCAGCTCCGCATTGACGGTTTGCAGCTCCTCGTTGATGGATTGCAGCTCTTCCTTGCTCGTCTCCAGCTCTTCTGCAGTCGAGCGGTATTCCTCATTGATGGATTGAAGTTCCTCATTGGCGGCGCGCAGCTCTTCATTGGCCGCCTCGGATTCCTCGCGGCTCGCTCTCAGGCGCGAGCGCGTCAGTTCCAGCTCTTGCTTGAGATGGCGTATTGTAATGTCCAGCGCCTTGTCGTGTTCGGCGGCGTCGTCGCCGGCTTCTGACGGTTCGACCGGATCGCCTTCGATGAAGAAGATAACGGCCTGACGCGTGCTATCCCGTTCGAGCGGAATCGGCTTCACCTGCAAAAATACTCTCTTGGGCGCGCCGTTGAACTGCACGGGAATGGGCAGACTGAGGCTCGGCTGATTTCGTTCGAAGGCCCGGTGCAGCGCTGCGCGCAGGTCGAACCTCAGCTCGGGCCTTACAAACTCCCTGACATCGTTTCGGATCTGGCCGCCTGAAGGCTGAATGAAACGCCCGGCGCCCTCCGACATGTTGACGATCTGGTGGGCGCCATCGACGAGCACGCTCGGAGGACCGGTTAACTCAAGCGCGCGCTGGTGGGCTGCAACCGGAGTGCGGTCTCCGGCGCGAACTGGCGCGTTGAAGACTGGCGCGTCTCCAATGCGGAGCGGGATGAAGACATGAGTAAAATCCTTCTCTCCCGTCGCGTGACGCGTGGACTGATAGATCCTGGCGTCGCGGTCGATGACACGGAAAAGCCCTGCCGGCTGTTCCGCCGTTTCCGAGGAGCCGAGGAACAGATAGCCGCCGGGCCTCAAGGCGTAATTGAATGTCGCGATCATCTGCTGCTGCAGATCTCTTTCCAGGTAGATCAGAAAGTTACGACAGGATATGAGATGCAGCTTGGAGAAGGGCGGGTCTTTGAGAGGGCTATGGGTCGCGAAGAGAACCATGTCGCGGATTTCGCGTCTGATGCGAAAGTGATCCGCCTCCCTGGTGAAATATGTCCGCAGGCGGTCCTCGCCGACGTCGGCCTCGACCGCGAGCGGATATCGCCCCTCCCTCGCAATCGCAAGCGCGGTCGCATCAAGGTCCGAGGCGAAAATCTGCACCTCCGCGCGCATCTCCCGTCGCGAGGCCTCATCGGCAAAAAGCATGGCGATGGAGTAAGCCTCCTCGCCGCTCGCGCATCCGGGAACCCAGATGCGCAGCGGACCGGCCGTGTCATCGTTTTCATAAAGCCTCGGAATGACTTCTTGAGCCAAGGCGTCGAAGGCCGCCGGATCGCGAAAGAACGTGGTGACCGAAATGAGAAGGTCGTGGAAGAGGCTTTGAACCTCCTCGGGTTTGCGCTTGATGAGGTCGAAATACGCGCCCAGCGTGTCGAGCTTGCGGACTTGCATGCGGCGGGCGAGACGCCGATAGATGGTCGAGCGCTTGTAGCGCAAAAAGTCGTGGCCGGTGCGTGAGCGCACGAAAGTGAGAATGCGCTTCAGCCCCTCCTCATCGGTCGGCGCCAGGCTTTCCGCGTGCGCGTGCGCCTTGACCTTGAGGAGTTCGACAAGCTGGCGCGCAAGATCCCGAACCGGCGCCACCACATCCGCGAAACCCGTTGCGATGGCGCTCCTCGGCATGGACGGATATTCGGCCTCGTCTGGATCCTGCACGAGGATAAGTCCGCCGGCCTCCTTGATCGCCTTCGCGCCAACCGCGCCGTCCGAACCGGCGCCCGTTAAAACCACCGCGAAGTCATCGCCGTGCTGGTCCGCAAGCGAGCGAAAGAATTGATCGATCGGCGACCGTTTCCCCCGTGGCTCGTCGAAAGCGAAGGTCGCGATTTCGTGGTCTGCAATGAGCAGCCTGCAATTCGGCGGGATGACGTATATCTTGTTCCGCTCAAGCGGAACCTTGCGGTTCACCTGTTGTACCGGCATCGCCGTTTTTCGGGAGAGTATCTCGGCAAGCTCGCTTGTGTAATTCGGCTCAAGATGCACGATCACGACAAAAGCCGCGCCAGTATCGGCCGGGATCTCCTGAAAGAAATGTTGAAGCGCTGTGACGCCGCCCGCAGATGCGCCGATGCCGACAGTCGGAAAGCTTATCTCAACCTGCGGTTTAGGAGAATTTTTCTCGTCCCCAGGCGTCTTGCCCTTCGCCATATCGGCTGTCCTTCAACATCTCTCTTGCAAGCCACTCATAGGCCGAACCCGCTTGGGGTCAATGAGATTTCTGCGTTTGGAAATAATGGTCGTGGCGAGCCGCCCACAGAGCCTCGAACGACATTCAAAACAAAATACGAATTGGAAACAGGCGCAGAGATGGCGATATTTTGCAGACTGCATAAGATATAGGTTCTATGCTGGAGATTTGGTATTGCGTCAGCACTTCTATAGCAAGCTTGCCATGAGGTCGAAATTATTGATTCGATAGTCCTCATCCTTAGCTTGTCGAAGCACAGAGCCAGGGAAATTAGCAACGTTCTAGTATGATGGCGCTTCGGTTGAACGCGCTGTAAGCGTTATCTTTGGTTTAGGCTCCTCTGAGGATCTCCAATTCATAAACCTGCTTGATCACATCGCGATAACGAACAGAGTTTTCTTAATGCTTGCAACTCCTCGCGGCCGTTTCCCTGCCTCAAGAAGCCGCTCTTTGTAAGCGCGCTGATTTTGCATGACCATGACGTTGGTGACGGCGGGTGAAGTCGCCATACACAGCAACGTTCCCACAGAAGAGAATTGAAGCGCGAGCTGATCCGCTCAACCCAAAGTTTTGTGAAATGCAAACCAGCCAGTCTTCATACGATAATAATGTCTCCGCGAGCTGAAGCTTGGGAACATGTCGACATTCCAGGCGTTGAAGCGTGCAAGGTCCTTGTTGATCTTAGGACGTTTGCGCCATGTGCTTGGTTGTTGAAACCTCTCTTCTGATTGAAAAGTGCAGGCGTGAGTTGGTGCGCTTGAATGAGCTTGCCGGAGATTTCAAAACGGCCAACGAGATAAGCAGGGGGTTCCTGACCGGCGCCAACAAAATGGACGTGGCCGAGAGTGCAGCGGACCGGCCATCATGCGAGTCGCTCTTCAAGCCCGACGCTCAGGAGTGGCGGGAGAGAGCCGCGCAAACACGCACTTTCGCCGAGTTCGTGATCCTGCCTCAGGCCAAGCTCCTTTTGCTGGACATCGCCGAAGGCTACGACCGGATGGCCGAATAGAGCGAAACGAGCCGCCGCTTTCGAAGGTCGCCCCTAACGGTGCGCATGGCTTCACGTCGGGCCTTCCGAGCCGCGCCACGTTGATGGTTTGATAAGCTTGCCACGAGGTTTTATATGAATTTGTCGTAAATTATGACGCTTTTGTTCTTGCCGGGCGCTTATATAAAGTTACTTACATGCCGAAACATGCTGTTTTTACGAAACGAACCCAATCTCGGTTAACGGCGCGTGAGATTTTTTAACAACGACGCGCCTGCAAAAACTCCAACCGGCCACACGAGTTCGAACGCTCTGACGGTTGGCGTTAGCCGTTGAATTCGCTCCGCTTCACCCCTGAGCCCGAGGCGCCATCATAGTGCGGCGGCCGAAGGCCGTCTCCAACCATGAGGGATGTGGTCGCGCTTCGCTTCATCAGTACATGTGCGTGTTTACGCGACTGGTCGGGAAGAATTCGAAGAAGAAGGGCTGCGGGGCGGCCGGCGGCGGCACGAAGCGCGGGCTGCGATAGACCGAGTAGACCGTCCGCCCATGCCGCGCATAATACGGGGAATGATGATAGCCGTAGCCTCGCGTCCACCTGTCGGCGCCGTCTGCTGTGGAGACGCCGGCCATTGCGATGGCGGCGAGAAAAGCAAGGAAAGCCGCTTGTCTCATGACTTGTTTCCTTTCTGCTCTTGCGGCGGGGCGTAAACTCCGCGGCGAAACCCATTCTGAAAAAGAGATTTGGGGCATAAAGCGGTTATAACCATGCCGCGCATTCAAAGAAAATAACTTTTCTGGGCTATCAAGATCTGTCGAAGTTTCGGAATTTGGGTCTTACCGAAAGCCCGCGACGCCATTATCATTACGCGCGCGATCCGTGCGCGCGGTCGCATGTCAACATGGTGGGCTTGATCGATGGCTTGGCTGAGAGGCTTGGTATTTTTCGCTTTGCTGGTGGCTATCCCATTTCTTCTGGAAGAACTGTTTGGCCGGCATCCTCTGGCTCGCAACATAAGGATCGGCGACATAAGGGTTGGCTCGTTCTGGCCCGATTTCCCCTCCTACAGCGGTTTCGAAATTCTTATCTTTCTGCTGATTGTCGTTTTTGCCGCCCTGCTTATCAGCTATCTGATCTACCTCCCTCAAACATACCAGATTGCGGAGTGGCTCACGCTGGCGGAGCGCGAATTTAACGGTCAACTGCGCGGCTGGGGAGGAGGGCTGCCGCCGGACGCGCGGAGAAACATGGCCGTAGAGCGCGCCCAGTGGCTGGATATGCTGAAGGGCGATGTTTTGAAGGAAATTGGTCCCAGACTCTATGAGGAATTCTACAGGACCAATCTTAAAGAGCAGGGGGGAGGGGCGCAGGGCGAAAGTATGGGCAGGGCTCGCTATACGGCCTTCCTCCTTCGTGAAATCTACGAGGGCAATATAAATAACGCCCGGCTAAAGCTTTATACAGATGTAAGGGGCGGCGCCAGGCCGGCGATCGTGCCAGGCCTCATCCAGGTTTTGGGGTATGACAAGTTCAATCTCGAGAAAGGCGGGTTTCCGCCCGGAGCGGGCGTCGGCTGGTTTCCTCTGTACTTAACGATGAAGATGCACGGGTACCCTCGCCACATCCTCATGGTCAAGCCCGGAGGGGTTCGAGTCGAAAACTGGGATGTCCTTCATGAGCTAAACCCAACACTAAGGCCGCTCCCGCCGCCGCCGCCCAAACCCGCCTGAGGTTCCGGCGTAGGCGTTTATTATTGAGCTCAGAGCAGCAAAACGACTTACTCCGTGACCACAGGAGCCGACGGCACACAGGCCCACTCCGCCCAGGACCCATCGTAGACGGACGCATACTCATTGCCGAGGATCGCAAGCCCCAGCGCCAGGATGCAGGCCGTAATGCCGGAGCCGCAAGAGGCGATGACGGGCTTGTCCGGATTGATCCCGGCGCTTTCGAAAAGCGCGCGCAATTCGGCGGCGGATTTCATGGCGCCGCTCTCCTCGATCAGCGCGGCGTAGTGCAGGTTGCGGGCGCCGGGCATATGCCCCACCCGCGGCACCGGCCGAACCTCCACCTCCTGGCCAAGAAAGCGCGCCTTCGAGCGCGCATCCACGATCTGCGTCCTGCCCGCCTTGACCGCGTTCAGCACGTCCGAAATCTCGCGGACGAGTTCGGAGTTTTTTCGCGGCGTGAAATGGCGGGTGGAGCGCATTCCCGGCGAGCCGCTTATCACCGGGCGGCCCTCGGCCAGCCACTTCTTGAGACCGCCATTCAGAACGGCCACGTCTTCATGGCCCATGACGCGGAACATCCACCATGCGCGGGGCGAGCTGAAGATGCCTTTGTTGTCATAGACGACGACTTTCATCCCGTCGCCGACGCCCAGTTTCTCGATCCGAGACGCGAATTTTTCAGGCGACGGCAGCATGTGGGGATAGGGGGACGACGCGTCCGACAGGCCGTCGATATCGAAGAAGAGAGAGCCCGGAATATGCCCCTCGCGAAAGATGTCTGCGCCGAGCTTCGGCTCACCGGGCATCGTCCAGGTGGCGTCCATCACGACAAGGCCCGGCGCGCCCAAATGGTGATCGAGCCAGTCCGTCTCGACAAGCCACTTCGATGAGAAATCGGTCATGCTTACCCCCCAAAATAAACGCTTGCTTTCAAACCTGATTCTGGAAGACTTGCGGCACGGAAGGCGCAGACTCAAGCCACCACGGAACCGGAAGTCCTTTGTCCCGCAGAAACTGCGGATTGAACATTTTCGATTGATACCGCGTCCCGTAATCGCAAAGCACGGTTACAATGGTATGACCGGGGCCGAGATCGCGCGCGAGGCGCATCGCGCCGGCGACATTGACGCCGCTCGATCCGCCGAGGCAGAGGCCTTCTTCAGAGAGCAGGCGAAACACCACGTCGAGCGCTTCCGCATCGGCAATTTGGTAGGCCTTGTCGACGGCGACGCCTTCGAGGTTTGCGGTAATGCGACCCTGCCCGATCCCTTCGGTGATGGATGAGCCTTCCGCCTCAAGTTTGCCGTTCGCGTAATAGCTGTAGATCGCGGAGCCCATAGGGTCGGCGGCGCCGATGACGATTGAGGGCCGCTTCGCCTTCAGCCCGAGCGAGACGCCACCGAGCGTGCCGCCGGTGCCGACCGCGCAGATGAAGCCGTCCACCTTGCCTTCGGTCTGGCTCCAGATTTCTTCAGCCGTCGTCTCGATATGGCCTTGCCGGTTGGCGACGTTGTCGAACTGATTGGCCCAGATCGCGCCCTCGGGCCGGGCCTCGTTCAGCGTCTCGGCGAGACGCGCCGAATATTTCACATAGTTGTTCGGGTTCTTGTAAGGGACCGCTGGAACCTCCACGAGGGCGGCGCCCATGAGCCGCAACGTGTCTTTTTTCTCCCGGCTTTGCGTTTCCGGGATGACGATCACGGTCTTAAAGCCCATCGCGCTGGCGACGAGCGCAAGGCCGATGCCCGTGTTTCCCGCTGTCCCCTCGACGATGGTCCCGCCCGGCCTGAGCGCGCCACGTCGGATCGCATCCTCGACGATAAAGAGCGCGGCTCGATCCTTCACGGATTGGCCGGGATTGAGGAATTCCGCCTTGCCCAATATCTCGCACCCGGTTTCATCCGAGGTGCGGCGCAAACGGATCAGCGGCGTCTTGCCGATGGCGGCCAAAACGGAGAGCTTAACGCCGGAGGCGTCTAAGGGAAGAACCATGGGCGGCGGCGCTATCTTTCGTTTCCTCTAAGATGGACCGTTTTGCAGATCGGGGCAACCTTTCATGCCGCGGGATCAGGCGCAGCCGCACGCTGGCATCTCCCCTGGCCTTGTATAGCCTGTCCACATGCGGGCTGGAAGCGAACTCGCCCCACTCGGCGGGAGGGAGCCACGTGGCGCATTAAGCACAACCTTAAGGCGATTTAACTTAAAGAGAAGCGAATTTTTGCAAGTGTTCGTGATCTAAGTTAGCTTGCCATGCAACCAGAACGAGTTTCTTTTGCCTCGCCGTTCTGCAGCGGACTTGTATCGCGCAGGCGCACAGGAGTGAGTGATCGCAACAAAAGGAATGCGTTCTATGACCAGACCATTTTCTCTCTCAGCCGCCTTGGGCGCAATCTGCGTTCCTCTCTCTTTGTTTGCCGCCTGCCACGGCGCCATTGCTGACGATAACAAAACAGAAATAAGCCTGCAGCCGCGTGACTGGCACGCATTTGTCAGTGACAGTTCATTTCAAAATGCGGACAATGGAATGATCACCAGTTCTAAAGCGTCCTCTTACGACCTTGCCGGACTGACTGTCGGCATAAGAAACCCAGCCATCCTCGGCAACGCCACACTTGCTCTCACTGCGCTTTACGGCGAAGGCGCTTCAGAATTTTCTCGAATCGAGGCGGGCGCGCCGTTCTCCGCCTCTTCGTGGGGCACGAATTCTGGAACAAGATTTGACGCGGAAGCGCTCACAATAATCCCCGTCAGAGATGGCGTCACTGCATTTGCTGGTTTTCGTTACATAAACTGGAACGAAAAGTACAGCTTTTCAGAGATGTATATTCCAGAAATTGATTTTACTATGAGCCTTAGCGGTCTTTCACAGACGCAAGTTGAGAAAGACTATTTTGCAGAGCTCGGAGGAGGGATTTCTGCACCTATTTCAGATAACGGTAGACACATATTTTTTGCCAACCTTACCGGTCTCATTGGCGTAAGAGACCTCAAGACAATGCCAAGTATTGGCCAAACCACTGAAGGCCAAGCCTGGGCCGCGGGCGTCGATGCTAATGTCGGCTACGCCTTCGTGTTAATGGAGGATATGAAATTGTCGGCGCGGTACAGAGTATTTATTTACGCCCCGATCGAAAATATGTTCAGTAATGGCAACTACATCGTGCATGGCCCGGAGGTTGGCTTAACCTACGACCTGGATCAACCAGGGCGCCGCGGGTATCCTTTAGAAAGCGATGGCGCCCCTTCGCACGCAACGCAGAGCCCGCACGCCACGCCGAGCGGAACTCAACTCAGCTTTCAGCCTCGTGAATGGTATGCGTTTCTTAGTAAAAGCTACTACGAGAATCCGTCAACCCCAATATTTGATTTAACCACTGCTCAACGATATCCGATGTCGGGGGGAACTATAGGCGTTAAAAATGGCGACTTACTTGGTAGCTCGACATTGGCGCTAACAGCGCTCTACGGCCAAGCGCATGCAGGATATTCATCGGTATCTACGTCGGGACCTGGCTTTTTATCCGAAGTTGACAAAGGATACACGGACGCTTCCCGCCTTGATGCGGAGGCATTATTCATTATCCCCTCGACTGAAAGAATGAATTTCATCCTTGGGGGACGATACATCTCTTGGACTTACTCCTATTCGATAAACCAAGCCTATATGATAGACCAGATAACCGGGGACAACGTTCCGCTCCTTCCTTTTGGCCTGCTCATGAAGGGCCGCGAGGATGACTTTTTCGCCGAGGCGGGCGGCGGGGCGACGAGCCTATTGAGCGATGACGGCAAGCACATGCTTTTTGCGAATGTTGTAGGAATTATGGGCAAGTTTTGGACCGTAGAGGAGTCCGTATTGTCAGGCGCAAGCATCAGGACCAGCGCCTGGGCTGGGGGCATCGACGCGAACGCTGGTTATGCTTATCAACTGACGCCGGACATCAAGTTTTCGGCGCGGTACAGAATTACACTCTACGCTCCGCTGCACGACTGGTCTCTTAATGGTAATGCCTTGATGCATGGTCCGGAGGTCGGGCTGACGTTCGATTTGAAGTAATTGGGTCGATTAATCGGCCAAGTCTTGAATTCCAGAAATAGTGTGTGCCTGCTTTGTTGGCATGACTTTCCCTGAAAGTAGCCTGATGTACCTTTCCGCCATGCCCCAGTTTTTGCGAATAGTCTTTATCTTTGCAGGTTTGTTCTTTTCTTTCTCTGCGGACCTGCTTTTCGCCGCGCCGCGAAAGCGGGTCGCGCTTGTAATTGGAAATGGCAAATATCTGAATGTCAATCAGTTGCCAAATGCCCAGAACGATGCGAACGAACTTGAAAAGAAGCTGAAGCGCTTGGGTTTTAACGTTATTTTAGCGATCGACGCAGATAACCGTACCTTTATGGCGCGCGAAGCTGAGTTCAGTTCGAAGATCACGCCAAATTCCATCGCCCTCTTTTTCTATGCAGGACACGGCATCGATGTTGAGGGTGAAGCTTACGTGCTGCCCGTCGATGTTGCGATTAACAATGAACTTGGCGATGTTCAAACCGTAACAGCGGCTATCCCGCTCAGCAAGATAATCACATCCATGAGCAGGAGCCATATACTTCTGGTTTTTCTCGATGCTTGCCGCAATAAGCCAGACGTAAATTTTCGGGCTACAGAGGCCGATGGCCGCTCGCGCGCGCTCACTGTAACGGCTGGTTTTCAGCCCCGGGGCATAGAAAAATCTGTTCCCCGCCAAAGCAGCGGCATGATGAGGAACTCAAATGTATTCTTCATTTATTCCACCTCCCTTAATGCAACGGCATCAGACGGCCTCTATGGAAACAGTCCATTCACGCGCGCACTGCTGAAGAACATCGAGACAGAGAACCTAACGATCGAACAACTTGGCCGTCGAATAATAGATGCCGTCGAAAAGGAGACCGAAAACCAACAATCTCCGTGGACAATTGGGTCGTTGAAGGATGAATTCTCCTTCAACCCTAGGCCTATTAAAGCATCGTCCCCGGTCAGAAGACAAGCTTCCCCACCGGCGCTCGTTTCCCTCCCGGCGGCGCCGACAAGGACAAGTCCGCAAGGCCCGCTGCCTTGAATTTTCTCGGAAAAGATGACGGAGAATAACGCCATGGTACATTCGCGGCTGACAGGGGAATATCCTTTTACAAAGCGACAACTGTCACTTTGGCCATGCTAATCGTGTTGGTGTTCCTGGCGCGATCTCACGGTACCGAGAGCGTCTCCGGCCGACGACTCTTTTCGGCCATCCGGGTAGATGAACTCGAAATTTTCAAACTTGCGATACACGCCCCTCCAGGCCTCATCTCCATCGGCGTCGTGAAAGGTGCCATCATTGTCGACGCCGATGACGGCAATAAGCTCTTCTTTTTTAACCCGAATCAGGTGACAGGCTTGCAAAAGCCGGTGGCGCTTCTGGGAGCGAAAATCAACGCGATAGCGGAAAAAATCGGCATTTGGAAGGTAGTCTGCCCCCCAACTCCCTTTGAAGCGTAGCAGGCCGCTATTGACCTTGGGGTGGGCGTCACCGAGCCCGAGATAGGTTACATTACGCTTTATACATGTCAGACATGTAATGTAATAAGCAAACATGTTCATTTGACGAAAAAGGACTGGGTCACGAATGGCCTCCTCTGACATGCCAAATTCGCCAAGATATGCGAAATGTCGGAATAGAGTGGGCCAACGGATCAACACTCCGCCGACCCGATTGCCGTTCAGTTGTATAAAGAGGAGCGTGGTTCGATGTGCGGCCCTGTAGATCTGATCGAACGGAGGAATGATCGCCCTTTCACCATGGCGATAATACGACAGCGGCAAGAACATAGCATCGTAAAATAGCCTGTAATCCTCAAACGCGCCGCCTTCTTCCGATTGCAGACCCGCTCTCTGGGCCTGACGTGCTTTACGCCTGACGTCGGCGCGCAAACGCTTAATGAAATCATCTTCAGAGTCAGGCAAAGTCAGCATGCAGTCAAGCTGACGCGGCATTATAAACTCTCCCTCTTTCGCGCGAGACCAGGGGAGTTTCGTGGAGATGACGATGTCTGTATCGTCCCGAATAAGCTTGGCTAAAGCCGAATTTTGCCGCAGCGGGTGTACTGTTCCGAGATCTTTGACTTCAGCGATGGAATTGAAAAAGGTTTCACTTACGGAGTTGCGAACTCCTACGAATAAGATACGCAGGACAATATTGCTGCCAGGAATTGTTCCCGAAAAATGTTTTATCTGAAGTCGAAATCGAAATAACTCAGCCAGATAACGAACGAACGCGACTGGTCTTCTTAGGGCTTTCGATAGACCTGTTACGCGACGCTGTCCGGGCCCCCGGACGAGGCGCATTAACAAGGTGCTCTTCATTTGAGTTTCAGTTTTAACCAAAAGCTTAAGGTGGCTAGAAAAACAATACTCTATGCCCCGCAACTGTGAGGGATTCGCTGGCCAAGGTCGATTTTATCAATGAATCGCGGACAAAGAACTTCATCGTCTTCTAAGTTCCATGGTCCTCGACCTCATCTTACTCGAATCACGATATCTTGTTACAAGTAGTACAGCTTCCATCTGTGATCAAGCGATCTGGGGTGCAATGGAGGCGCAACGTTCCATTATGCTGAATCGACGAAGTCGGGCTAAGTGACAAAGTCACAGACGTGACGCCTCGGATGTGTTCTAGCTCGAAAATCACTCATTGGGAGGCTATTATGACGAGCAATGTCGGCGGCGTGGACCGCATCCTTCGCATTATCTTCGGGCTTGGACTTATCGCGATCGTCTTCGTCGGGCCGCACACGCCGTGGGGCTGGATTGGCGTGATCCCGCTCATTACGGCGCTTGTGGGCTTTTGCCCGGCCTACCGGCTGATCAGCATGAACACGTCATCGCGCGCATAGCCCGGATCTGCACTTTCCTTTGGATAAATGGCCGCCGGTTGTGACTTGGCGCCGGCGCCCTCTAGCTCTCCGCCTCCAAACAGCGCTAATGAAGGCGGCTTGAGCGACAGGATGATGACCAGGATCAGAAGGCGGCTTTCCCCAACCGGCATGGTGTTTGGAAGCCGCCTCGCTAAGCGCCCGCAAATCACCTTCATCATGGGTTAGCGGCGGCATAGGCGCAAAACCGGCGGCGGACGCGCCTCTCATCTTGGAACAGGGGGTGACGGCGATGTTGAAGGTGCTTTCTCACGACGGCGTGACGTATCGCAGTTTTCGCGGCGATAACGGCGACGAAGAATACAATATCGTCGTGGCTCCGCCCGCCCATCTCGCATTCGATGACCAGATCAAGTTTGTGCAATCGGCCTATGCCGAGGCGATGAAGTCGCTGGGGCTTGGTCCCGAGACGGCGATTTTTCGGCGGCTGTTCCTGAGCGACGTCATGAATCAGGCGGCGCTCGTCCGCAACAGCGAACTTGTCGCCGAGCATGAAGACAACCCCGTGGCCGTCTCCATTGTGCAGCAGCCGCCCTTGAGCGGCGCGAAAATCACGCTTCTAGCCTATCACATCGTCACAAAGGGGCAGCTTGCGAAGAAGCGCTTCACCATGAAGCATGTGCTCGTCAAGAAGAACGGCAAGCGCCACTTGTGGAGCACGAGGCTTTGCGCCGGCGCGTTCGATCCGTCGCCGTCGTCGGCCGCGCAGACGCGCAAAATCTTCGACAATCTCACCGATACGCTTTCGGATCTGGGCGGCAACCTTGCCAGCCATTGCGTGCGGACCTGGATTTATCTCCGAAACGTCGACGTCTTCTACCAGGGCATGGTCGACAGCCGGCGCGATTTGTTCACGCATGAAGGGCTGACCGCCTCGACGCACTACATTTCCAGCACGGGGATCGAAGGCTCCTGCTCGCACCGATACGACGTGGTCTCGATGGACGCCTATTCCATCATCGACCTGCAGCCAAGACAGATGTCCTTCCTCAACGATTTCGAGAAGCTTTGCGCCACGAAAGACTACCACGTCACATTCGAGCGCGGCACGCGCATCGCCTATGCGGACCGCGCTCATCACTTCATTTCCGGCACGGCGAGCATCGATCATGAAGGCAACGTGCTTCATGTTGGCGATGTGGTGAAACAACTCGACCGATGCATCGAGAACGTCGACGCTTTACTTAAGTCCGGCGGAGCCAAGCTCGAAGACATGCAGCATCTCTTCGTCTATTTGCGCGACCCTACGGATTACGGCCGGGTGACGGGCATGTTGCATGAGAGCTTTCCGGGCGTTCCAACCGTGGTCGTGCAAGGCGCAGTCTGCCGGCCGGAATGGCTTGTCGAAATCGAGGGCATCGCCGCGGCGCCGCATAACGATCCGGCGCTTCCGGCATTTTAGGGCACTTAAGAGAGAAAAGGCCAAGCCATGGAACGCAACGATCCACCTTTCACGCTGCTGGACGAGGCGGCGATATCCGCAGCCGAGTTGCGCCGCGATCCTTACGATTTCTGCTTCGTCGAAAATGCGATCCCGGAATCCCACAAGGATGAGGTTCTGGCCGATGCACCCAGCATCCCGACGCATGGCAGCTTCGGCCTTCCGAGTCTGAAGTATGGCCCGCGCTTCGATGCGGCCGTCAAGGATCTGCTCAGCCCCCGCTTCCGCCGCCTTGTCGAGCAGAAGTTCGACATGGACCTGAGCCCCTATCCGCCCTGCATCGTGATGATGGGCAACACGACGGGGAACTACAATGAGGGCTACGCGCACCCCAATTCGAAGCACAAGATCGTCACCGTGCTCGTCGGCTTCAGCCATGAGTGGCCGTATGAGCGCGGGCGGCTTCGCGTGCTGCGCAGCTCGGATCGCGAGGATTACGCTTTCGAATTTCCGCCCGAGTTCGGCCGGATGCTAATGTTCCGCGTTTGCGACCATTCCTGGCACGGCTTCCTACCGCAGAAGGGCGCGCGTTCAAGCTTGCAGCTCTGCTATGTCAACTCCGAATGGTACGTTCGCAAGGAATATCTGCGCCATAGTTTCAGCGCGATGGTGAAGTCCAATCCCATCACCCGCAAGGTTCTGGAGTGGGCGCCCCGCAAGTTTTAGTGCTGGGCTGAACAAAGGTATGTCGCCCATGGCCTCACGGTGAGCCCGCCGCACTGCGACAAAGCTCACCAAGAGGCGAAGGCCGCCCTCTGCCCAAGACTGTCCTCCCGGCCAAGCGAAGCGCGAGCCGGGATCGCAACAAGGAGGCGCTTCGATCCGTTACGATCCCGGATAACGCCTGCGGCATTTCCGGGATGACGCCAGCGGCGATCTGTGGCGCCCCGGGAAAACCCACTCGGCGCCGAGCCCTCAATTCCTATGCAAGGACCGCATATGACCTACCCCCCTCTTCCCGACGCCGAGGACATCGCAAGCCATTTCGTGAAAGCCCTGGCGAAACCGGAAATTCTTGAAGAGCCATACCGCCGCTGGCAGGTCCGGAATGTGTTGCCCGAGTCGATGTGCACAGGCGTCCTCACCCTGCCGATCGCGCCGCCCATCATCAGCATCGACACAAAGGGCACGCGCGACGCCTTCAACAACCAGCGCATCTTTTTCACGCCGAAGATGCGGGAGTTGTTTCCCGCCATGTCGGTCTTAAGCGACGCGATGCAGCGACCCGAGGTCGTGCGGCAGTTCAAGGAAACCTGCGGCGTGGAAGGGGAAGGCGGCTTCCTGCGCATGGAGTACATCCAGGATCTCGACGGCATGTGGCTTGAGCCGCACCGCGACATCAAGGAGAAGCTCTTCTCCATGGTGATCTATTTTTGCACGGGGCCGTTCGCGCAAGACTGGGGCACCGACATTTACGATCACGACGTTAAGTGGTGCGGGCGCGGGACGGCGGAGTTCAATTCGGCGGTGATTTTCATCGCCGGTCCGCATAGCTGGCATGGCTTCGAGCCGCGCCCGATCTACGGCGTCCGCCGCCTCATGGAAATCAATTACGTTAGCAGCACATGGCGGGACAAGGATCAACTCGCCTTCCCGGATCGGCCGCTGTCGTTCCGCTGAAACAGCGGGCGAGGCCAATGAACGCGCCTGCCGTTAAGCAATGTTAGCCAATTTCGCCACCGGTTCGTCTCCTGGCTCGGCCGCTTCACAGTCACCCTTTCCGCAAGACTTTGCGCAGGCGTCCCCGGCGCGGGGCGCACTAGCTTTAGCTTGGCTCGCCAAGGCGAGCTAGTGCGGGAACAGGGTAGGGGGATGCTGTCGGGAAAGTCTGGAAACACTCACTTTGCCGCGCGCTGCAAGCGAACTTGCCTCCGATAAGCTTGACCAGAGCCGGCCTGATTCCGCCGCAAGCAGAATCGAAGCTGCACTACGAGAATGCACGCAACCAAACGCCCAAGCCAAAGTGGGCGCGCAAAAACGAAGAGAGAGGCGCGACGCCTCTCCAATCACGGCCTCGTTCGAAGGAAGCGCTTATTTCAAGAAGCCTTCGAACTTCTTCTTGAACTTGCTGACGCGCCCCCCGCGATCGACCAGGGCATGGCCGCCGCCCGTCCAAGCCGGGTGCGTTTTTGGGTCGATATCGAGCTGAAGCGCCTGCCCTTCGGACCCATAGCACGAATAAGTGTCAAACTTCGTGCCGTCCGTCATAACGACGGTGATCCTATGGTAATCGGGATGTGCGTCCTTTTTCATGATCTGTTCCCCTTGCGCGTCCAAATGCGCCTTGTATTTGTTCCATTATGGTTGCTATACAGGACGAAATGAGATGATGACAAGTTTAAGCGTCATCGCGCTGCTTTTATTCAGGAAATTTGGCGGCGCGAGCATACGCGGTGAGTGTAATCTGTGACCCTCCAAGATATCGCCGAACGCCCCTCCAGCTTGCCCATAGCTGATAAATCAGCGCAAGCCGAGACTTCGCCAAAGGCGGAAAAGCAGCCGCGCCGAAGCTTGAAGCCGCTTTCGCTTTTACGGCCCTACGTTCTCAAATACAAGGGCGTTGCGTTTATCGCCTTTGTCGCGCTCTTGCTGTCTTCCGCCTCGACGTTGATGCTGCCCTTCGCGGTGAGGGAGATGATCGATCGCGGCTTCACCTCCGAGAAGGAAAGCCTGATCAACATCTATTTCGGCGGCCTTTTCGCCGTCGGCGCGCTCCTTGCCTTTTCGAGCGCGACGCGCTTCTTCTGTGTGTCCTGGCTCGGCGAACGCGTGGTCGCGGACCTTCGCGCCGATGTTTTCCGGCATTTGACGAGGCTCAGCCCCGCCTTCTACGAGAAGACGCATTCCGGCGAGATCATGTCGCGCCTCAACGCCGATACGACGCAGATCAAGGCCGCCGTCTCGACATCTGTGAGCCAAGTGCTCCGCAACGGGGTGATGTTTTTCGGCTCAGTCGCGATGATGATCGTGACCAGCCTGAAGCTGAGCTTGCTCGTGATCGTCGTAATCCCGCTCATCATCGTGCCGCTGATCCTTTACGGGCGGACGGTGCGTCGCTTCAGCCGCATCGCGCAGGATGAGGTCGCCGCCTCCTCGGCGTTTGCGAGCGAGAATTTAGCGGCGATGCGCACCATGCAGGCGTTCACCTCAGAGGCGAGCGTCGCGAACCGCTACGTCCTCGCCACGCAGCGCTCATTCGATGCGGCTGTTTCGAGGACGCAACGCCGGGCCATGCTGACGGCGTCGGCAATTTTTCTCATTTTCGCCAGCATCGTCGGCGTGCTCTGGTACGGCGCGCATGATGTGATGGCCGGCCTCACGACGGGCGGCGTTCTTGCGCAGTTCGTTCTTTACGCCGTGCTCGCCGCCGCCTCCATCGGCGAGTTGTCGGAATTTTACGGCGAGATGCAATCCGCGGCAGGCGCCGCGGAGCGCCTCGCCGAGTTGATGTCGGTCCAGGCGGATATTGCGTCTCCTCGCGTACCACGCCCCTTCCCGAAAGAGGCGAAAGGTGAGGTGACGTTCAACAAGGTGTCCTTCACCTATCCGTTGCGTCCTGATGATCGCGCGCTGCACAACGTCTCCTTCCAGGTGCGCCCTGGCGAGCGCGTGGCGATTGTCGGGCCTTCGGGGTCGGGCAAGAGCACGATCTTCAACCTGATCCTGCGCTTCTATGACGCTCAGGCAGGCGACGTTGTCATCGACCGCATACCCGTCGAAGAGGCCGATCTCACGGCGTTGAGAAAGCGGATCTCGCTCGTCTCGCAGGATACGGTGATTTTCGCCGAGTCCGTTATGGACAACATCCGTTATGGCACGCCGGACGCCACTGATCTGCAGGTTCGGCAGGCGGCGGACGCGGCGCTCGCGAGCGTTTTCATCGACCAACTTCCGCAGGGCTACAACACGCTGCTTGGCGAGCGCGGCGTGGTGCTTTCGGGTGGCCAGCGCCAGCGCATCGCCATTGCGCGCGCGATTCTGAAGAGCGCGCCGATCCTGCTTCTCGACGAGGCGACGAGCGCGCTCGACCAGGAAAGCGAAAAGCTCGTGCAAGAGGCGCTTGAGCGCGTCATGCACGGGCGCACCACGCTCGTGATCGCCCATCGGCTTGCGACCGTCATCCATGCCGACCGCATTCTCGTGATCGATGGCGGCCGCCTCGTCGAGGAAGGCACGCACACTTCGCTCATCAACGCGGGCGGGGTCTACGCGAGGCTCGCCGGGCTCCAACTTACCGGACAGGAAGCCCCCTCGCTCGCTTCTTGAGGCGCGGCTGCGAGGACGCGCTTCGCATTTGCCCTCCCGGCCAAGCGAAGCGAGACCGAATCGCAGAAGGGCAAGCGCTCTAATTTGTTTCGATCCCGGATGAGGCTGGCGCCCTCCCGGGATGATCAAAGCCGCGATTGGCGGTCGTTTTCGAAACAGTCTGGTTAGGACGCTCCAAACAATAACCGCTACGATTTTACGAGTGGGCTTGGCTTGATGGTTTCGTTCCATTCAGGATGATGGGCGCCTTTTCCCAAAGTGGCCCCTTGTGGAATAAAGTATACCAAATAGGGAGCAGAGATAGGAACAGCTCCCGTTTCCATCTTAGGTTTCAGGAAGCACAACCTTAGCTAGCGCAAAACGGCGTTTTTTGCGAAACGAACCCAATAGAGTTAATCGACCGTATCCACACGCCGCCAGCGTTCGTCGAGCTTGCAGCCCACTGTCTCCCAGCGATATCGAATAGCGTATTCGTCGATCATGAAACCGATGTGCGCGTACCTCTGGAATCCCGGCGGGTTGAGTCACACGGACGCGCGCCGACGGATAGCGATTTAGTTATTGTTCGGCGTGTCCTTAGCTCTCATCGAAGAGCGTCGAACGACGTCGCCCACAGTTCGACAGGCTCACGATGAGATGGAGTCCGTAACACCCGCAGCCCCTCTGGTGAGGAGGCCAAGGCCGTCTCGAAGCATGAAGGGGCATCGCTTCAGCCAAGCGGCGCCTTGACGCTCAGGTATCTTCCGCTCGGCCTGTGGAGGGCTTTTGGGGGCAAAACAGGTTGCTTTGTCACGCAAAGCGGGGGCTTATGAAGTCAACTTTATAAGGCCTACCCCTTACGCCGGGCACGGATCCCCCTTAAGTGGAGACGGTCACAAAGGGACGCGACGATGGATAAGAAACATCAGCTCAACCTGACCTATATTGCAATCGCCTTCGGGCTTCTCCTCCTCTTCCAATTCTATTGGATGAGCTACACCCAGATCGAGTCCGTCCCCTACAGCCGCTTCCAGCAACTCCTGAAAGACAAGGAAGTGACGAAGGTCGTCGTCGGCCCGTCGCAAATACGCGGCGAGTTCAAGACTCCGCAGGACGGCAAGAAATATTTCTCGACCACCCGCGTCGATCCCTCGGTCGCCGACGAACTTGAGAAATACGGGGTCGATTTCAGCGGCAGCGCCGGCCAGAGCTTCCTTCGCGACCTCCTTTCCTGGGTGGTTCCCGTCCTGTTGTTCTTCGGGATTTGGGCCTTCTTCTTTCGGCGGATCGCGGACAAGCAGGGGCTCGGCGGGCTGATGAGCGTCGGGCGCAGCCGGGCGAAGATTTACGTCGAGAAGGTGACGGGCGTCACCTTCGACGATGTGGCGGGCGCGGACGAGGCGAAGGACGAGTTGAAGGAAGTCGTCAACTTCCTGAAAGACCCGGAGCGCTACGGCCGCCTCGGCGCGCGCGTCCCCAAGGGCATCCTCCTCGTCGGTCCTCCCGGCATCGGCAAGACGCTGCTGGCGCGGGCGGTTGCGGGCGAGGCGGGCGTGCCCTTCTTCTCCATTTCGGGCTCCGAATTTGTCGAGATGTTCGTGGGCGTCGGCGCGGCTCGTGTCCGCGACCTCTTCGAGCAAGCCCGCAAGATGAAGCCCTGCATCATCTTCATCGACGAACTCGACAGCCTGGGTCGCACGCGCGCGGCGGGGGCCATGGGCGGCGGCAATGACGAGAAGGAGCAGACGCTGAACCAACTGCTCGCGGAACTCGATGGTTTCGATCCGCGCGAAGGCATCGTGCTGCTCGCCGCGACGAACCGGCCCGAAATTCTTGATCCGGCGCTCACGCGCGCGGGCCGCTTCGACCGCCAGGTTGCGCTCGACCGGCCCGACAAGCTGGCGCGCATCGCGATCCTGAAGGTGCATATCAAGAAGGTGAAAGCCGCGCCCTCGATCGACCTTGAGCAGGTCGCTGCGATCACCCCCGGCTTTTCCGGCGCGGATCTCGCCAACCTCGTAAACGAAGCGGCGCTGTCAGCGACGCGCCGGGGCGGCGAGCAGGTCACAATGGAGGATTTCACGCGCGCCGTGGAGCGCATCGTGGCCGGCATCGAGAAGCGCTCGCGCATTCTGTCGCCGAAAGAGCGCAAAGTGGTCGCCTATCACGAAATGGGGCACGCGCTTGTCGCTTCGGCGCTGCCGGGCGTGGACGCGGTGCATAAGGTGTCGATCATCCCGCGTGGCATCGGCGCCCTTGGCTACACCATGCAACGCCCGACCGAGGATCGCTTCCTGATCGAGCGCTCCGAACTCGTTAACCGAATGGCGGTGCTCATGGGCGGCCGCGCCGCCGAGGAGGTGATTTTCGGCGAAATCTCGACGGGCGCCGCCGACGATCTCGACCGCGCCACCGACATCGCGCGCCAGATGGTGACCCGGTTCGGCATGGCGGATGCGCTCGGCCAGCGCGTCTACGAGCCGCAGCGACAGGCTTTTCTTGGCGAGGCCCTGATCGGGACGCGCCCCAAGGATTATTCCGATCAGACGAATCGCGAGATCGACGTCGCGGTCCGCAAGCTTGTCGATGACGCCTACGACAAGGCGAAGGCGACGCTGACGGCGCGGCGGAAGGAGCTGGACGAAGGCACCGCGCTTCTTCTCAAGAAAGAGACCATAACGCCCGAAGATTTCCCGCCGCTCGAAGGCAAGCAGAAGGCCGAGGCGCTTCTCCCGGCCGCGCAATAAGTTCCCTTCCGCTCTGGGAAAATGGCTCGCAAGAGCACCGCAAGGCGGCCTCTCATTGAGGCCGACCTTCGAGCGGCTCGCGCCGCTCGCTCATTGGAGTGCGGAGCAGGCTGCTTCCTACTCCGCGGCTTCTTTCACTGTTTGGCGCGAGCGATAAGCGTCGATGCGCGCCTCGATTTCGTGCCGGAAATGGCGGATCAGCCCTTGCACGGGCCAAGCCGCAGCGTCGCCTAGCGCGCAAATCGTGTGGCCCTCGATCTGCTTCGAGACGTCGTACAGCATGTCGATTTCCGCCGGCTCGGCGCGGCCCTCCACCATGCGCTCCATGACCCGCCACATCCAGCCCGTCCCTTCGCGGCACGGCGTGCATTGCCCGCAGCTTTCGTGCTTGTAGAAATAGGAGAGGCGGGCGATGGCCTTCACAATGTCGGTCGACTTGTCCATGACGATCACGGCGGCGGTTCCGAGCCCTGAACCGACGGCCTTCAGGCTGTCGAAGTCCATGCCCAGATCGTCGCACATGTGGGCCGGGACACAGGGCACGGAAGAGCCGCCGGGAATTACGGCGAGCAGGTTGTCCCAACCACCGCGCACGCCGCCCGCGTGCGTCTCGATCAACTCGCGCAAGCCGATGCCCATCTCCTCTTCGACATTGCAAGGCTGGTTGACGTGGCCCGAAATGCAGAAGAGCTTTGTGCCGGTGTTGTTGGGCTTGCCTAGCTTTGCGAACCAATCGGCGCCGCGTTTCAGGATGTCGGGAACGACAGCGATCAACTCGACGTTGTTGACCGTGGTCGGCGAACCCCAAAGGCCCGCATTCGCGGGGAACGGCGGCTTCAGGCGTGGCTGCCCCTTCTTGCCTTCGAGGCTTTCGAGAAGGGCGGTTTCCTCGCCGCAGATGTAAGCGCCCGCGCCGTGATGGACGTAGATGTCCAGATCCCAGCCATGCACATTGTTCTTGCCGATCAGGCGGGCCGCGTAAGCCTCATCGACGGTCGCCTGCAAGCGCTGGCGCTCGCGGATGAACTCGCCGCGGATGTAGATGTAGCAGGCGTTCGCCCGCATCGCGAAAGACGCCAGGAACGCGCCTTCGACCAGGAGATGCGGATCGTGCCGAAGGATCTCGCGGTCCTTGCAGGTGCCGGGCTCCGATTCATCCGCGTTGATGACGAGGTAGTGCGGCCGGCCATCGGACTTTTTCGGCATGAACGACCATTTCAGGCCTGTCGAAAACCCAGCGCCGCCGCGCCCGCGCAGGCCACTCGCCTTGACTTCATCGACGATCCAATCCTGGCCTCTCTGGATGATGCCTTGAGTGCTGCTCCAGGCGCCGCGCTGCCGTGCGGCCGGCAAGCGCCAATCATGCTGCCCATAAAGGTTTTTGAAGATGCGATCTTTATCGGACAGCATGGATTCAGCCCTCGTCCTTCGTCTTGCCCTGATGCGCTCCGACGCCACTCGTCGCTTCGACCGGCGCCGCCATCGTAAGCGTTGTCGCACCGCCAATGGGCGCAGAAAACTGGCGAGGGGTCTGCGGACCCGGCTTCATCTCGCGTCCTTCCCGCAACCCGTCGAGCAGCGCCTTGAAGTTCTCCGGCGTGAGATCCTCGTAATAGTCGTCGTTGATCTGAACCATGGGCGCGTTCACGCAGGCCCCCAGGCATTCCACCTCGACCCAGGAGAAAACCCCGTCCGGCGAAACCCGACCCTGCGGACCGATCTCGCGCTCGCAAACCGCCTTGATCTCCTCGGCGCCGCGCAGCATGCACGGCGTCGTTCCGCACAGCTGCACATGGCAGCGACCGACGGGCGCAAGGTTGAACATGGTGTAGAAGGTCGCGATCTCATAGACTCGGATGTAAGGCATCTCAAGAAGATCGGCGACGTAGCGGATTGCAGGCTCCGGCAGCCAGCGATGGTGCTGCTCTTGCGCCCTCCAAAGGATCGGTATGACCGCAGCCTGCTGCCGGCCCTCCGGATATTTCCTGATCTGCTCCATGGCCCACGCAAGGTTCTCTGGCGTGAACTCGAAGTCGCTCGGCTGGGAAGGGTCAAGACGGCGGACGGACATGCGGCGTTTCCATGGGTTCTTGTTTGTTAAATAGCCGAGATACCGGATGACGGCTAGGGGTTAAGAGGGCGCAGCGACGACAAGGGATTGGCATTCGAGCGCCGCTATTGGGGAAGCATGTTCAATTCACCGAAAGCTGCCATGCCGATCAAAACGAACGAGCTGAAGAAGCGCATGAAGAAACACCACGCGCCGCGCCTGAACGAGCGCACGATGAGGGTAAGCGTTTCTTTAATCTCTTCCTCGGAAAGCGTCGAGAGCAGGTGAAACTTCGTCTTGGGATGCTTGACCTTCGCGCTCCAGCCCACGGAGAGCGTCAAGCATCTGAGATAAAGCAAGCAGGCCGCGAGGATGGAGATGGCCGTCACCGCGAACAGGGATGCATAAACCGCCCGGTGGTCGGTCGATGGATAGATCATATCGTTGTAGAAGTAGACGCAGACGGCGAAGAGGATCGCCGTGAGTTGCAGGAGCGAGCCGGCATTGTTCTGCAGGCGGCCGATCTCGGACAGATGCAGGCCGATCTTTTCGGCGGACGAACTCTTGTTGTTGAAGGCGACCATCTCTCCCCCGCGATGGCGCCCCCCTCAGCTCAAAGCGCCGCGCCAGGAGTCCATAACGGGGAACGACCTGCGCGGCAAGGGGCGCTGTCGTGCTTATTTCAAGACAGGCTCGGGCGTCGCCTTGGCGCGCTCGGGCAAGAGCGGGTATGCCGGCTCCTGTTACGGCCCTGATATTCCTGCTTTATTGACGCGGTCAAGACTTTGACGGGAATGTGAAAAGCCCTGCGCCGACACCTGGCTTGCATTGCCCCGCAATAGTTCCAAGTTCATGAACTATGGAACGCCGACGCAATGAAATCGCTTCGCATTGCGCGGCCAAAACCTCCGTCAAAGGACTGACACATGAGCAAGCTTCAGGGCAAAGTTGCAATCGTCACCGGCGCGTCAAAGGGCATAGGGGCGGCCATCGCAAAGGCGCTCGCCGCAGAAGGCGCTTCGGTGGTCGTCAATTACGCATCCAGCAAGACTGGCGCGGACGCCGTCGTCGCAGCCGTTGAAGAAGCCGGCGGCAAGGCCGTCGCCGTCCATGGCGACGTTTCAAAAGCCGCCGACGCGCAGGGCATCGTCGACGCGGCCATCGAGAAATACGGCCGCATCGACATCCTCGTGAACAACTCCGGCGTCTACGAGTTTGCTCCGCTTGAGGGCATTACCGAGGATCACTTCCACAAGATATTCAACATCAACGTACTCGGGCTCCTTCTCACAACACAGGCCGCGGCCAAGCATCTTGGCGAAGGCGCCAGCATCATCAACATCAGCTCCGTCGTCACAAGTCTCACCCCGGTCAACTCGGCTGTTTACACCGGAACCAAAGGCGCCGTCGACGCCATCACGGGTGTTCTTGCCCGCGAGCTTGGCCCAAAGAAATCCGCGTCAACGCGCTGAGCCCAGGATTTGTCGTGACCGAAGGCACCCATAGCGCCGGTGTTGTTGGCTCTGATTTCGAGAAGGAAGCTATTGCGCGGGCCCCGCTCGGCCGCGCGGGCCGGCCGGATGATATCGCCTCCGCCGCAGTCTTCTTTGCTTCGGACAACTCGGCGTGGCTCACCGGCGAGCGGGTTTTCGTGAGCGGAGGCCTTCGATAGCGGTGGCCACAAGAGGGGCTGCGCCCCGCGGCGTCGGATCGGTTTCGGTGCGGGGCGCGATGAGTTTTGTCTCGACGCGGCCCGCCAAGGAGGAAAGTGCTATGCCCCAACCATCACTGACCACACGAGAATTCACAGGCGTCCGGGTGATGGTGGACATCCCTCTATCTTTCGACGAGGTTCTGAAGCGTTTGCGAAACCTTGTGGGACGTGCTTCAGCGCCGGAACTTGTGGAACTCGCGCAGAACGCGGTCAGGCAATCAGACTACGAGCGTGCTGTCGAGGAAAGGTTGCTTGGCGAGAGCGGATTCACGTTGTTCTCCGAAATCGACCATGGGAGCTGGATTGCGGTCTTCGGCGTCCGCCGCAAAGCCGTGCGCTGGATTCTGGGAAATCCTTTGGTCGCCATTACCATGCTCCGCCTGGACATTGCCGCAGGTTTATTCGCTCCGGTTGAGCTTCTGCTCGTCGATAAGCCGGAGGGCCGTGGGGCGATGCTTGTCTATGTGCGCCCGTCATCTCTGATTGCGATAGACGGTGATTCGGAATTGCTCGCCGCGGCGAAAGCGCTGGACGCAAAGTTCGAAGCTTTGATCAGCCGCGCCACGAGCATTGAATGAACCGCTTCCAATCACGCAGGCGAACGCGAATAGAATGATGACGAGAACCGCGCCTGCGCTTCTTTGCGTTCTCTTCAGCCTATGTTGGCCTGCCTGCATCGAGACGACGGGCGCAGCGGAGGTAACGATGAGCACGCGGCGCTCGTATGCCTCGACGGCGCTCACGATGGAGCAGGAGAGGACCGCCGCCGAAACCGCCAGTTCCGAATTCAGGGAATGCGCGCTTGCCTGTCCCCTGATGGTCGTGGCGCCCGCAGGCAAGTTCGCCATGGGCTCGCCCGACAATGAAATGGGTCGGACTGACGGCGAAGGTCCTCAGCACGAGGTGGCGATCCCCGAAGCTTTCGCCATTTCCAAGACTGAAGTAACGTTTGAGCAATGGGACGCCTGCGCGGCGGCCGCGGAGTGCCCGCCTGCTTTGGACGCATGGGGGCGGGGCGCGATGCCGGTCATTAACGTAAGCTGGAACGGCGCCAAGCGGTACGTGGCCTGGCTCTCCCGCCTCACGGGCAGGAGGTATCGACTTCTCACTGAGGCTGAATGGGAGTATGCGGCGCGCGCCGGCTCGAAAGCGCGTTACGCGTGGGGAGATGACCCTGGCAATGGCGAGGCCAACTGCGACGGGTGCGGCGGCGCTTGGATCCAGCAAACCGCGCCGGTTGGATCGTTTCGGCCAAACGCATTTGGCCTCTTCGACATGCACGGCAACGTTTGGGAGTGGGTGGAAGATATTTGGCGCGACAGTTTTGAGGGCGCGCCGGTCGATGGCTCGCCCAGGATGCAGGGAGGCGATGCAAGCTTCCGCGTCATTCGAGGCGGATCCTGGCGCAATGAGCCCGATCTTGTCCGTGCGGCCGTCCGGTTGAAGCGGCACGTCAAGGTCCAGTTGGACACACTCGGATTTAGAGTGGCGAGGACAATGAGACCATAGCGCTACTCCGCATAGCCCTCTTTGGCCGCGCGTTCACCTTTGGTGAAGGGCGGGGTTGTGTTGGCCGTTTCGATGAGGACCGCAACAAGATCCCGGTGCCCAGCGAATCAGTCTCTGCGTTCCGCCTCGCATTTCGTAGTCTGGCCAACGCTTGTTGGACCACATCCATTGCTCCGGATGCTCGCGAATCCAGGCCTCGAACTCCCTTTGAATGGCGGCCGTCATGACACGGATGTCCTCGTCCGGCTTGTCCGTGCGCGGAACCTCCAACTCCTTGAAGGCGATTTTGAACCGCGAGTCCATGCCGATGCGGATGCAGCGGCCGACGACAAGGCGGCGCCGGCGCGGCGCGCCAGCCATGCGGGCGCGACCGTCGCCCACATCATATGGCCGAAGAACGGAACCTGGACGCCCTTCCAGTCCACGAGGTCGGCCAGCAGGCCGAGCGCTCCGCCGCCGCGCAAATGAGCGGCGATGCGCATGACGATCGAAAAGCCTTCATCGCTCTTGGAGGCGAAGAGGCCGGCTGGATAAAGGGGTGAGCGTTGGTTGCGGAGCCAGCGATCCACATAAGGATTTTCCACGATCCTGTAAACGACTGCAGGCCGCGCCTTGATCGCATGCAATGGAAAAATGGCGACCTCCCAGTTCCCCATATGAGGAGCGGCGATCACGACAGGCCCCATTTTGTCCCGATAGTGCGAGAGCAGGGCCGGATTTTCAAACTCGAACCGCGAGGGATCCTTGATGAGACGGTCGAGCTGGAACACCTCCGCCATGACGCGCCCGAGATTGTCCCACATGCCAAGCGCAATGGCCTCGCGCTCCGCCGGCGTTTTCTCGGGCATCGCCTTTTCGAGGTTCTTGAGCGCGCGCCGGTGACGGCGGGTTCTGGGCGCGATAGTGCGCCATGCGGCGGCGGAGAAGGCTGTCGCCATCTTGAGCGGCATGGCGCGGATGATGAGGCTGATCGCCAGCACAAGGCCGAGTTCGAGCCGTTGGCGGATGTCGAGGAGCATAAATCCCGGCGGGTTGGTGTGCAGGAGCGCGCCTGTCTTGCAAAGAGCAAAGGATCAGGAAAAAGACTTCATGACAGAGTTGAGGATGGTCCCAAAAGACCTGTCGTACCGCGTCACGGGCGGAACCTCCCGCTTGACGCCGAGGAATTGATAGACCGCCATCTGCGCCGCCCTTACGGAATATTCGACGGTGAAGACAACGTCTTCCGGGATCTCGACGAACTGGCTGACAAAGGCGAGGTTCCTGGAGGTCTTCGGCACGGGCAGCGGCCGGTCCGCTTTGGCGCGCGGCATGAACATGCTGGTGATGTAAGGCATCCGGCAGGGGATACAGGTCGCGCCGTCGAAGACGCTGCGGTCGAAATTGAGATGGCCGCAGACCTCGGCGAGGATTTCCGCGCCTGTGCAGTCCGCCATCGGCCTGGCGATGAAATTGCCGATGCGGTCCGGGTGCAGGGCATAGCCCCAGAACACCTGGAGATTGTCTGGCTGGCCTGAAAAATGGGGCTGGGCGCACAGCACCACCGACATGAGCCAGTTCGAATCCTTGAACGTCACAAGGCCGCCTGTTCCCGCCACATTGCCGCTGAACGCCTCCATCTGATTGAAGAAGGTCGGCGCCGGGCAGGTCACGGTGAACGATTCCCACCAGGACTCGGGGATGCTCGAATTGAAGGCCGCCGGGTTGCCGAAGTCCGGCCGTCCCTTCGCGAGCTTCTCCCAAAGCGCCCAGCCTTGGCTGTTGGCCTTGGTCAAGCGCTTCGGCGGGCTTGTCATCGAACCGATGCTCGAAGCGTCGGTCATCGACGCATTCTGGAGGAAAACCAGATCGCCGTCGGCGACGGAAACGGTTTTGAGACCATCCACTGTTTGCACTTTGAGTTCGTTGACGCAAACGAAGCCGCCTTCCTCGCCGACGCCAACGTCGACGACGTCGGCGCCGGCGACAAACTGCACGCCGTGTTTCTCCAGCCAGACAGCCAGGGGAAGGACCATCGCGTCGTATTGGTTGTAAACCGTGCGCCTCACGCCGGCGAGCGTGTCGATGCGCGGAAACTCATTCATGAACCGGTGCAGATAGCGCTTCAGTTCGACTGCGCTGTGCCAGGGCTGGAAGGCGAAGGTTGTCTGCCACAAATGCCAGAAAGTGTTCTCGAAAAAGGCGGGCGAAAGCCAGTCGGTGATGCGGTCGGCGCCGAGTTCCTCTTCGGAGGCCTCGGTCAGGGCGAGGAGTTCCGCGCGGTCGGACATGGTGAAACCCATCTCCGATACGTCGACCTTGTGCCTGTTGCGGTCGACGATCCGCGCCTGCGAATGTGACTTATATTTTTCGTTGAAGGCCTCTGTGTCCTGCAACACCGTCTTGCCGGGATTCTCAAGTGAGGGGATCATGCCGAACAGATCCCAGGTGCATTCATAGTGGCCGAAGGTCAGCATGCGGCCGCCACGCACGAGGTAAGCGCCGTCCGGCTGGCGCGCGCCATCGAGGCTGCCGCCGAGAATGTCTAATTTCTCATAAATCGTAATGTCGCCGCCAGGAACGCCGCCGTCGCGGACCATAAAGGCGGCGGCGGCCAGCGAACCAATGCCGCCTCCGATAAGATAGGCTTTCATTGCAAAACCTCGTTGCGGTTCAATTCGAATAAGCGAGAAAGCCCTTTATCTATTTCGGCATTATGGCTGCATCTTGCCGTTTGACGTCTCAGATCGGCTCGGTTCGCTCATGGGCGGAGATTTTTCAGGTACGGCGGCGTGCGGGTTAAAGTCCAACGGATTGGCGCGGCAATTCGTTCTCACCGGTCGGGACTTCGAGATCAAAGCTCAAAAGGAGTTGTTTTGACCTGCGTGCATATTGCTTTGACCATTGATTTTGATCAAACGCGGGTCCATTGCTATGTCCGTTAAAACGGTCACCGCCGAAGAGGCGGCATCACTTGTAAAACCAGGGGACAAAATCTTTGTCGGGACGGGGTGCGGCTTGCCGAGAGTTTTCGTTGGAGCCTTGGAAAACACCCAAATTCATGGCGTTGAATTTTTTCATTTTCTGACATCGGGCCTGAAGGAACTGCTGGGCGAGCGTGGCAGCCACTATCACCATCGTTCTTTTTTTGTCGGGACCGACATGGAGGAGACGGTTCAATCAGGGGCGGCCGATTATGTCCCCATATCGCTTTACGACGTGTCGGGAATGGCTTCCAGAGGGCGGCTGCGCGCCGACGTCGCCTGTGTTCAGGTTTCTCCGCCGGACCGACGCGGATTTGCAAGTCTCGGCATCTCGGTCGATATCGCTCCCCCGATCCTGAAGACCGCGAAGTCCGTTATCGCCGAGATAAATCCCAATATGCCTCGCACCTACGGGAATAGCCTTATCGATCTCAACGACGTCACCTGCTGCATTCAGTCTGACTTGCCACTGGTGGAGTATTTACACCCGCCCGTGGGAGACACGACCAAGGCGATCGCCCGCTACGTTGCGGAGTTGATCGAGGACGGCGCCACCCTCCATATCGATATTGGCCGCATCCCCAACGAGACGTTGAAGCATTTGGGAAGCCGTCGGAATCTTGGCGTCCATTCCACGATGATTACAGCGGAGGCCCTTGATCTCATCGAGGCTGGGGTCATCAACGGCAAGCGCAAAAGCGTTCACCAAGGGCGTATCATCACCAGTTTCGCGCTTGGAACCCGCCGATTCTACGATTTTGTCGACGAAAACCCGGCGGTCGAATTCTACGCCGTAGATTATGTTTCAGCGCCAGCGCTGATCGCTCGGAATGACCGGCTCGTGTCGCTTACGCAGGCTTGGGCGATTGACCTTACCGGGCAGGTGTGCACCGATCAATTCGAAGGTCTTTTCTATAGCGGCGTTTCCTCCGCGCCTGAATTTCATCGCGGAGCGGCTCGCTCTCAAGGCGGCAAGGCGATTATTTGCCTGCGTTCGACCACGGATGACGGGAAGACCTCGCGCATCAGACCGAGGTTGCTTGCCGGGGAAGGCGTCACACTTGCGCGGCCCGAAGTGCATTATGTCGTCACCGAGTACGGCATGGCCTATCTCTTCGGCAAGTCGATCGCGGAACGCGCAGTGGCGCTCATCGAAATAGCTCACCCCGATTTCAGGGAGGAACTGCTGAAGGCGGCCAGAGAGTTCAAGCTCGTCAGGCCGCACCAAGACCTTGTGAGCCGAAGGAGCTACGCCGTGGAGGAGGAGCGAAGCGTGGTCCTTCAAGACAAACGCGGCGTGCTGCTGCGGCCAGCGCGGGCCGGGGATCGACAAGGGGTCGAATCCATATTTTACCGGATGTCGCGGAAGGACATCCGGACGCGGTTCTTCCGGCAGTTGAATTCCTTATCTTTTATGGACTCGCAGAGACTGTGCAACGTGGACTTCGACCTGAACGTGGCCTTTGTCGCCGTAACGGGCCCCCGCGAGAACGAACAGATGGCCGCGATCGGAGGCTATTTCTTGAATCCGTCCACAAATCTGGCGGAGGTGGCCTGTATGGTTGCGCCAGAGTTTCGCGGAACAGGACTTGGCCGCGCCATTCACAAACGTCTTCGTGAAGTCGCGGTAAGCAGGGGAATACGGGGCTTCACGGCCTCGGTGATGACCGGAAACGACGCCGCCATGGCGCTCATGCGTGGCCTCGGAGAGCATTTCGAATTCACCGAGGATGACGATACAATGGAATTCCTGGTTTTCTTTTAGATTTAACGGTTCTGCGGGGCAAGGATGGGGTAGGAGAGGCCGCCCGTTGCGCGCGTTCAAGCAATCGCAGGTTGGCAAATTTGAAGCGTTGAGAAGGCTGGAAAACGTTGTTCGCGGTGTTCGAGGCCATGCCGGCCGCAATCGCCTTCGCTTTACAGCGCGCCCTGAAACAGGCGATGATGCCGCGGAAGCGCTTTCCTTTGACATCCGTCAACGAGTCCTGGATTTGTTTGCTTAAATCTGCAACGAGTTAAAGTCCGCCACGCGCGAGGGAGTACGCCATGAGCGATCCCGAAAGATCGAAACTGCCCCCTGTCGGCTGGGGCGCCTTTCCTCAATTGTTCGGTCCCGCGGTTGAGTACGCGACCGATTTTGTCCAGCGGCAAGTCCTGTTCTGGGACACGCTGCGACAGCGCGGAAATCAATATCGCGAGAACAGCGCCAAGCTCGCGCCGCATGTCCTCTCCTACGAGTTCGAGGTGGTCGCGGACGGCAGGACCTTCAAAAGGCAGGTCAATTATATCCTCGTGCGCATCATCCCCCCGCAAGATGTGCAAATCAGCCCGACGGCGCGGCCGTTCGTGATCGTCGATCCGCGCGCGGGCCACGGCCCTGGCATCGGCGGCTTCAAGGCGGACAGCGAAATCGGCGTCGCCATGAAGGCGGGGCACCCCTGCTACTTCGTCGGCTTCCTGCCCGAGCCTGAGCAGGACCAAACCATCGAGGATGTCGGGCGAGCCGAGGCGATCTTCCTCGAAATGGTGATCGCGTTGCACCCGGACGCCGACGGCAAGCCGTGCGTGATCGGAAATTGCCAAGCGGGCTGGGCCATCATGATGCTGGCGGCGATCAGGCCCGAATTGTTCGGGCCGGTCATCATCGCGGGCTCGCCGCTGTCCTACTGGGCGGGCGTCCGCGGCGTCAATCCGATGCGCTATTCGGGCGGCCTCCTTGGCGGAAGCTGGCTCACGGCGTTCGCCAGCGACATCGGCGCAGGCAAGTTTGACGGTGCCTGGCTCGTGCAGAACTTCGAGTATCTGAACCCCGCCAATACGTTCTGGTCCAAACAATACAATCTTTATTCGAACGTCGATACGGAAGCGTCCCGCTACCTCAAATTCGAGCGCTGGTGGGGCGGACACGTCAGTCTGAACGCCGAAGAGATTCAGGCGATCGTCGACGAACTTTTCATCGGGAACATGCTCGCCGCAGGCGACGTGAAACTCACCGACGGCACGGCCATCGACCTGCGCAACATCCGCTCGCCGGTCGTCGTGTTCTGCTCGAAGGGCGACAACATCACCCCGCCGCAGCAGGCGCTTGGGTGGATTCTCGATCTCTACAAGGATGTCGAGGAGATCCGCTCCTACGGCCAGACCATCGTCTATGTCATCCACGAAACGGTCGGCCATCTTGGCATCTTCGTGTCCGGCGGGATCGCCAAGAAGGAGCATGCCGAGTTCTCCAGCAACATCGATCTCATCGACGTCCTTCCGCCCGGGCTTTACGAAGCGCGCTTCGAACGCAAGACCGGCGGCACGCCGCACGCCGACCTCGTGGAGGGCGATTGGGTCATGCGGTGTGAGCCGCGCACCCTCGACGACATCCGCGGGCTTGGCGGGCACGAGCCGGAAGACGAGCGCATGTTCGCAACCGTCGCGCAGATTTCCGAGGCCAATCTCGCGCTCTACCGCACCTTCCTTCGGCCGCTTGTGCAGGCGGCAGTCACGCCATATTTTGCGGAGTGGATGCGAAAAATTCATCCGCTGCGGCTGCAATACGAGCTCTTAAGCGACGAAAACCCATTCGCCGCCATTCTCGGCGAGGTCGCCGACCGGGCCCGCAAAAACAGATATCCTGTTTCTTCGGACAACCCGTTCCTGGCTGCGGAACACGCCGCCTCGGGGCAGATTGTCCAGGCGCTGGAAAGTTTTGGGAAGCTGCGCGACAGCTTCGTAGAGACGCTGTTTTTGTCGATTTACGGCTCGCCTGCGCTACAGGCGGCGGCGGGCGTCGATCCACAATCTTCGGAGCCGCAGCGCCACGCGCCGGAATCCGCGCTCCACAGGGAGGCCGTTCAGCACCGCATCGCCGAACTCAAGTCGCGCATCAGAAGAGGCGGATTACAGGAATGTGCCATTCGCGGTCTGATCTATGTGGGCCTGGCTCGGGGGCGGGTCGATGAGCGCGGCGTCAATGAGCTGAAGCGCATCCGGCTGTCAGGGGCGACGCCGCGGCTGACGCTTGCCGAGTTCAAGGCCATGGCGCGCGATCAGTTCTTCATGATGCTGCTCGATACGGAGGCGACGCTGGAGGCGATCCCGGCCCTTCTGCCGGCGGACGCCGAGGCTCGCCAGAAAGCCTTCGACATCGTCAAGGATGTGCTGGAGGCGAGCGGGGAGCTGACAGGCGACGCCGTCGAGCGCTTGAACAGGGTCAAGGAGCTCTTCGGGCTTTCGGAAGCAGGCGCATGGACCGCATTGCGGGCGGAGTCTTTGAAGCTCGTGCCGAAGCCGGAGGCTTTCGAAAACGCGCCAGCCGTCGTCGCCATTCCGAAAACAGGGGGGAAGCCATGAGCGACGAGGCTTTTGAAGAAAGACCGCCGCATGAAAAATATGCGCGGCTGATGGCCCGGGCCGCCGTGGTCAAGTCGCCAAAAACGGTCGTCGTGTATCCTTGCGATGAGTCCTCGCTTAACGCCGCCGTCGAGGCCGCGGAAGCCGAACTCATCGAGCCCCTGCTTGTCGGGCCGACGCAGAAAATCAAGGCGGTCGCGGAGAAGTTCAGCCTCGATATCAGCCGCTACGAGATTGTCGAGGCCGAGCATAGCGAAGAGGCGGCTGCGAAGGGCGTCGATCTCATCGGGCAGGCGAAAGGCGAAGTCCTGATGAAGGGCAGCCTGCATACGGATGAGCTGATGCGGGCCGTCACGGCGAAGACCTCAGGCCTTCGGACCGCGCGCCGCATCAGCCACGCATTCATAATGGACGTACCGACTTACAAAGAGACTTTGCTGATAACGGATGCGGCCATCAACATATTCCCCGACCTCGAAGCCAAGCGCGACATCGTTCAGAACGCCATCGATCTTTACACGCATATGGGGCAGGGGACGCCTCGGGTCGCCATCCTGTCGGCGGTCGAAACGGTAACCCCGAAAATCCCCTCGACCATCGATGCGGCGGCGCTCTGCAAGATGGCCGAGCGCGGCCAGATCACGGGCGGCGTTCTCGACGGCCCGCTCGCTTTCGACAATGCCATCGACCCGGAAGCCGCCGCCATCAAGGGCATCAAGTCCGAGGTTGCGGGGCGGGCGCAAATCCTGATCGTGCCGGATCTGGAGGCCGGCAACATGCTCGCAAAAAATCTCACCTTCCTTTTGAAGGCCGACTTCGGCCGGCATCGTTCTTGGCGCACGCGTGCCCATCATTCTCACTTCTCGGGCGGATTCGCTCAGGGCGCGAATGGCGTCTTGCGCGGTGGCGGCGCTTTACGCCGACGCGCGTCGGCGCGAAACCAGCCTGCCGGCGGCGTAAGCGTCATGGATGAAATCCTCGTCGCCAATGCCGGGTCTTCGAGCGTCAAGTTCGAGCTATTCGGCCTCAACCCGGCTGGCGCCCTCGAAAGCCTGCTCGAAGGCAAGATCGAAGGCGTCGGAACCAAGCCGCATCTGACCGCGAAGTCGGCGGAAGGGAAAGTTCTGGTCGAGCGAACCTATTCGACCGAGGCCGTGCCCCACGTTCCGGCGGCGCTGCATACGGCTGGCGCGTGGCTTCGGGACGAGTTGCAAATTCACCCGATCGCCGTCGGCCATCGCGTCGTGCATGGCGGCCCGGACTTCGATCAGCCAGTGCTTGTGACGGAGGAGATTTCTGCACCGGCTGGAGCAATATATCCCGCTCGCGCCGCTGCATCAGCCGCACAATCTGGAGCCGATCCGCTCCATCATGGTCAACCGGCCGGGACTGCCGCAGGTCGCCTGCTTCGACACCGCATTCCACCGCAAGCACCCCGCCGTCGCCGATTATTTCGCCATCCCTGAGCATTTTCATGCCGAGGGAATCCGCCGCTACGGCTTTCACGGCCTCTCCTACGAATATATATCGAGGCGCTTGCCCGAGGTTGCGCCCGACCACGCCAATACGCGAGTTATCGTCGCCCATCTCGGCAGCGGCGCATCCATGTGCGCGATGAGGGATGGGCAAAGCATCGAGAGCACCATGGGCTTCACAGCGCTCGACGGGCTGCCGATGGGCACGCGCTCCGGCCAGATCGATCCAGGCGTGGTGCTCTACATGATCGAGCAGAAAAACATGAGCGCCATCGAGGTGCTGCATCTGCTTTACCACGATTGCGGGCTGATGGGCCTGTCCGGCGTCAGCAACGACATGCGCGAACTTGAGGCGAGCGCCGACCCGCGCGCCGCCTTCGCGATCGACTATTTCGTCTACCGGATTGCGCTGTTCACGGGCGCGCTCACGGCGGCGCTTGGCGGCCTCGACGCCTTCGTGTTCACGGCGGGCATCGGGGAGAACTCCGCCACGATCCGGGCGCGGGTTGCAGCGGAGCTAGGCTGGCTCGGCGTGAAGCTCGGCGTGGCGGCCAACGCGGGTAACAAGCTCTTGATCTCGGCCCCGGACAGCGCCGTCGCCGTCTATGTGATCCCAACCGACGAGGAACTCATGATCGCTCAGCACACGCTTGCGCTCGTGAAGCCTGCCAGTTGATTGCGCGCAATCCGGCGGTTAAGCAAAAATTCCCGGCTTCGCCAACGAAGAGCCCCAGCTTTTGCAGCCGCATTTCGCCGGCGCATGGTGGGTAGGATTCCGGGTTGGGCGTGAGCCGCCGCGCCGGTTTTCTCGCGATCTCATGCGCGGAAGGTCGGCTTCGGGATCTCTGCGCCATGGCCAAACCAACAAGGCCAAAACAATCCAGTTCTCGACCCGGTTGGGGGTAAACCAAATGTATCCGGCGAGCGCAAGCCAACAGTCAGGGCGTATGAACTTCAATGCCGGAGACTTCCTTGGCCGCCTTCGCAAGCCGCAGGTCAAAGCTTGCGAACCCATCGCTGCCTTGCGCCTTCGCCAAGTGCAAGGCATCCGCGAAATCCATGCCTTTGAGTGTCGGCCTTCGTCCTACTGCACGCGTTCATGTTCTGATGCGCCGCGCCATCGCGCGGGGCCAGCTTCACTGAGGCGGCGGCAAGGCTGCGCCGCCAAAATCGCGATAACCCCACGCTAACGCACTCAAAATTAACCATCGGGTTTGTGCAATTGCACTTCAATCAAGCGCCAAAAAGAAGCAAGTTTGGCAAAGCTGGCGGGATGGAAGCGCCGTAAATCAAGGCGTTCGAGAGAGATACTTATATGCTTACCTATGGCGGGGCGGTTTTACGAAACAAACCCAATTTTCACCGGATTTTAAGCAAGGTTACGTTCGCTTTGAGCGCTTGCGACAATAGGGGCGCCAAGTTCCCCCCAAGGAAGAGATGTCGCGACTGACACGTCAGAGGGCGCCGCAGGCCTTCAGCGCTGGTTCTGGCAATCGCAATGCGGTGTAACAAGATAAACTGCCGCCACTTCGCCGGCGAGAACCCTCTCACCCAACACTTTGAGGAATAAGCAATGAACCAACGTCTCGATCTTACCAAAGTTTCTCCCGAAGGCTACAAGGCCATGCTTGGAGTACACTCGTATGTGCAAAACAGCGGCTTGCCGCTCGGGCTGCTGGAACTGGTGAAGATACGGGCGTCACAGATCAACGGCTGCGCATTTGCATCGCCATGCATGTGCCATTGGCTCGTAAACATGGGGTCAGCGAGGATCAGATGCATCTCCTCGCAGCATGGCGCGAAACGCCGATTTATAGCCCGAAGGAGCGCGCCGCCTTGGCCTGGACGGAAGCCCTGACGCGGCTTACCGGAGGCGACGTTTCCGATGAGGTCTACGCTGAGGTGCGACAGCATTTCTCCGAGAAGGAAGCAGCCGATCTTTCTTTCGCCGTTGCTGAAATCAACGCCTGGAACCGCCTGATGATTTGCTCTCGCACCCCGCCCCAGCTGGGGAGCGCCTCGGCCTAGAATTGATTCTCCGGAACGGCGGCTCATCCCCGAGCAGCGGGCAGTCACCGAAATCAGGCCAATGTCCCACGCACTGCGGCGCGCGTTCTTGTTAAGACGCCCACGGCTGTCAGGCGTGCTGCAAGCCTGGAATAAAACATCGAAGTGTTGGGCAAGCCAGAAAACTTCGCTTAAAGTCAAAAGAAATGAGCTAATCGTGTTTGTCAACATTTCCGCCAAGAGAAGCTTGCCGGCTGCGCCAACCGATCGCCGCGGACGTTATCCTGGCCAAGCGAAGCGCGAGCCGGGATTGCGAAGAGAACAGGCGCTTCGCCTTTTGGCCTTCCGCATAAGGCTTCGCCTTGTTGGGTAATGACGCACCGGAGCGTGGAGCGGCGATGGACGAAAACGAAACACTCCAAGGCCGCTCTCCCGGCGAGCGGCGCCCATTCTGCAGTCGTCTGACGACATCTTCGAGCTTGCGGTCAAACTCGGGCTCCTATTCTTCCTCGCCTACTTGTCGGCCGTCCTTCTGCGACCGTTTCTGTCGATCGCTTTATGGAGCGTCATTCTGGCCGTGACGCTCCATCCCGTCTTCGCCTGGACGGCGCGCTTCCTTGGCGGCCGGCGGAAGCTGGCGGCGTTTCTCGTAACGGCGATCAGCCTTCTCGTCTTCACGGGACCGATCATCTGGCTCGGCATGAGCATGATCGAGGGCGCCGCGTCCCTTTCTCAGCGCCTGAGCTCCGGCGATATCGCGATTCCGCCGCCGTCCGAGGCAGTAAAACATTGGCCGTTCGTCGGCGAGCGCGCCTTCTATTTCTGGGATCTGGCTTCCACGAATGTGCACAGCGCCATCACGGAGGCGCTTCCTTATCTTTCTCCGCTCACAGGCGCGGCGCGCAGCGTGGCCGAAGGCGTGGCCACGGGAATACCGACGTTCCTCGTCTCCGTGATCATCGCGGGCGCTCTTTTTCCGCCGGCCCCTTCGCTGCTCGAAGGGGTGAGGACGGCGTCGCGGCGCATCCTTCCGACGCGCGGCCAGGAACTCGTGAAGCTCGCGGGCGCGACCATCCGCAATGTCTCGCAGGGCGTGATCGGCATAGCGTTCCTGCAAGCCATCCTCGCAGGCCTTGGCTTTCTCGTGGCTGGGATGCCGGGGAGCGGCTTTCTCGCGCTTGGCGTACTTGTGACCGGCATCCTCCAGATTCAGGGGCTCCTGTTCATTCCGGTCCTGATCTGGCTCTGGGCATCGAGGGATGCGGCCACAGCCTTGGCGCTGAGCGCCTATCTGATTCCGGTCGGCCTCCTGAATAACGTGCTGAACCCCATCATCATGGCGCACGGCCTCAAAACGCCCATGCTCGTCATTTTTGTCGGGCTGATGGGCGGCGCGCTGGCTCACGGCGTCATCGGGCTGTTCATCGGCCCCATCGTGCTGGCGACGGCCTGGGAACTCGTCGCGGCTTGGTTCGCGCACGAGGATGAGCCGGACGCTTCGCAATGACGAGCCTTGCGAAAAATGCAACGCCTTCCCAAGAAAGCAATCTTCGAAAGCAATTTTGGCTTTCGAGCGGTGAGATTCGCGACTAACCTCCCAAAATGATCGTGGGTCCGGCTGCGAGTCGCGCCGGGCGGCGTTCCCACACAGGTTTTTGTGCGTATTCTTTTCGCATCCGCTGTCCCGGCAGCTTGCGGTTCTTGGCGAAGAGGCCTTTGTTCTCGGTTTTATGCGTGATCGTTTTCGCTGTCGGGTGCGGTGAAGCTTCTCGCAACAACGGGATATCAATTGTGTCTCAGAAAACTCGTAACCATTCAGGCAGGATGCTGGCGAAGGGGGGGCTTGCGGCGCTTCTTATCGCCTGTAATGGGCCGTTGCACGCTGAGACGCTCAAGGAAGCGCTGACAGCAGCCTATCTTTTCAACCCAACGCTCAAGGCCGCGCAGGCGCAGCTGCGCTCGACCGATAACAACGTCTCGCTGGCCAAGTCCGGCTATAGACCGACTATTGGCTCGACGCTGCAGTATGGCTACGAGAACCAGAAGACGACAATAACCAATTTGACATCCTCCACGGGGTCCTATGCGATCTGTCCCGGAGCCGTCAATCCCAACGGAAGCTGCGTGTTAGCAAGCGGGCAAAGCGCAACCGCAAACCCGCTCAATTCTACCGCCAGCACCGTAACGAGCGGCTCGGGCACTCCCCGTTCTGCGGAATTCAACATCCAGCAGAACATCTTCAACGGCTTCCAGACTTATAACAACGTGAAAGGCGCCGAGGCCGGTGTCGAAGCTGGGCGCGAGAGCCTGCGCGCGGCTGAAGAGAGCGTCCTTTTGAGCTCTGCGACCGCTTACATGAATGTTGTTCGCGATCAGGCGATCGTCGACCTCCGCAAAAACAATGTAAAGGTGCTGGCCGAGCAACTCCGCGCGACGGAGGACCGCTTCAAGGTTGGCGAAGTCACCAAGACCGACTTGGCCCAGGCGCAATCCGGACTCGCACAAGGCCAGGCGGATTTGAGCATCGCGCAAGGAACGCTCTATGGCGATCAGGCGGTGTTCGCCCAATTTGTCGGTCATCCACCTCGGGCGCTGAAGGATCCTGGCGCGCCCGAAAGGTTGCTGCCAAAGACGCTGGAGGCTGCGGTTGGCGTCGCGCGGGTGGAGAATCCCAATATTCTGGGCGCTATTTTTCAGGAGCGGGCGCAGCAACATGCTGTCGAACAGCTTAAGGGCCAGCTTCTGCCGAGCTTGAGCGCCAATGCGAGCTACACGAATGCCGCCCAGCCATTTGGGGCTCCCGAAACCACCCAGGAGCAGGACACGCTGGTCTTCGGACAACTGAATGTGCCGATTTATCAAGCTGGCGCCGTATCCGCACAAATCCGGCAGGCGACGGAGTCCTTGTCGCAAGCTCGCCAGCAGATCGACGTCCAGCGCGAACTCGCCCGCTCGAACGCTACATCGCAATGGGGCCTGATCGTCGCGGCAAGGGGTAACATCGCGGCGGGGAAGACGGCGGTTGAGTCGACGAAGGTTTCTCTTGAGGGCGTGCGCGAGGAAGAACGGGTTGGCCAGCGCACCATTCTCGACGTCCTGAATGCCGAGCAGCAGAACCTGACTGCGCAAGTGAATCTGGTTTCGTTCCAGCACGACCTCGTCGTAGCCTCTTACGGCTTGCTGAGCGCCATGGGACGGCTTACCGCGTACGACATCGCTCTGGCTGCAGAATTCTACGATCCGACGCGCTATTACGGCCAAGTCAAGGACGCGTTTTACGGTTGGGGTCCCTCCGTTGAGAGCGGCGAAGATCCGCGCGTCGCCCCAGTCATCGAACCGGGGCGGACGCCGGATCAGAAATCGACCGACGGGCCAGCTTATACGCAGAATTTGCCGCAGATCCCCTGAGACGATATCAACCCGCCTTTGATCGGAGCCGATCAAAGGCGGAACGCCTGTCAATTGTCATAGCCTCCGAATGCGAGGGCCAATCTAAAGCCCTTACAAATAGCACCGCTTTACGCCACAGCGGATACGGTGCACGCATGCTTTGTAGCGTAGCAATGAATTGCGCATTTCTGTTGATGCGGCGGCGAAGCCTTGAAACCCGGCCGGATTACTGTATGGTGATCACCCCTCATACGCGGGTCGGATCAGTTGCTGATGGCGGGCATAGAAGCGGTGCCGTTTACTTTGGAGATTGTCGGGCGTGCCGGACACAGCAAATTATTCGGCCACCGCCAATATGCAGGATGGACGCTCTTTCACAATTCGCGCTCTGAAACGGGAGGATGAGCGGGACGTTATGGCGGCAGTCGCCCGCACGAGTCCGCAGTCGATTTATCGCCGTTTCTTCGGTCCGAAACGTTATTTCTCGGATCAGGAAATCGCCTACTATATGACCGTCGATTTTGTGAACCATGTTTGCCTCGTCGTGATCGTGGAGGAGGATGGGCGTCCCACGATTGTCGGCGGCGTCCGCTACATGGTTCACGAACCGGGCAGAGCAGAGGTCTCATTCGCGGTGATCGACGCGTATCAGGGGAAAGGGATCGGCGCTGCGCTCATGCGTCATATCGCAGGGATCGCGCGCGAAGCGGGGATCACAGAGTTTACGGCCGAAGTGATGCCCGACAATGTCCCGATGCTGAAAGTCTTCCAGCAGAGCGGATTGCCTATCACGATGCGCCGTGAGCCCGACGGGCTGCATGTGACGTTAAAATTGTCCTGACCCTGCTTCAGTCTTCCGCGTTGGGCGCAGGTCCGCTCGCAACAAGGACCGGTCGGCTCAATATCTGTGTATGGGGCCTTCTATGCCAGCAGCCGCTCTGAGGGTTCTCCGGTTAATCTCTTCAGCGCTCAAGCTGCTGAATGTCATTGAAGAATTATCGGAACTGACTAAAGGTGGAGGTGCTCGATGCAGAAAAACAGTGGAATATAAATAAGATGGGATGAAGGAGCCTATACATAGGCCGAGAACCAGCCCTATAAGAAACTTTCGTCGCATACTCATAGCCCCACTGTAATGTACACGGCTGCGCGGAAAATCCCAGTTCGGCAGAGACATTTTTCTACGGCATGTATGGTTCCTCGCGTCTACTCGGAGGCGGCCCGGGTAGCAGTCTATGCAAAATAGTAAAATGTGATGTTCTTCCACCGAATCACATAATATTGAACTGGTGATTGTGTGGATAGCTGATGATCTGCCCTAGAACCGCCACGCTTTCTCATATAATAGATATCCTTTCCTCGATGATCAGGCCTTCGGAATTGGGAGGCTGGAAAGGGCGCAAGCGGCGAAAACGCCTCTGTCGCGCGCTGCGCCAGCGTCATCTGAGCCGGGGCGATTGGAAGCTTGATTGCCGCCGTGGAAGACTTCATGCTGCGTAAGGCTTGATAAGGCGGACGGCGAGCAAGGCTGAGCAGACTCGGCCAAGTCATCCGGGCCTTGCAAAGCGCGAGCCGGATGCTTCCAAAACGCAGGTGAGTGTGTTTTGCAATCTCATGCCTGCAGGGCTTCGCGCGGCATGACCCCGCAATGATGCGTTGGTGGAACCAGATTTCTTAGCGCCGTCAGAAAGACGCCGTCGCAAGCCTACGATTTCCCGGCTGCTGTCGGCATGGCGACCTTTAGGGGCGCACCGCGAGATCTCACGAACCCGTGCGCCTTCTGTCATGGTGCATTCGATTTGCGGGCGGGCGTGCGAGGTTGATTGAAGCCACATTGCTCACGACCGCCAGCATCAGGGGCCGCAAAGCTCCCTGAGTTGAAGGCGCCAAGCTGATCAGGCGCGCCGAGTTTTATTTCGTTAATGGAGCGCTGCCATCTTCGCGCTGGTAGCGCCCCGGGCGGTTATGGCTGGATCGCGGCGAGACAAGCCTCGAGTTCGGCAAGGGTCTCTGCAGCATCCCGCCTGACGCCTCGTCCCGCCCACTCGCGATGCTTCAATTCGTCGATGCGCAAGAGAATCTTGATGACGGGGTTCCCGGACGGGCTTCGCGTTTCAGACGGGCGAGGCTTGGGACCTGGATTGAACCGCGAATACGTCCTGCTGTCGGGCTCCACTGGTTGGCGATCACTCCGTCCTGGATATCCGACATTTTTCAACGATCTCATCACGCTACGACGCCTCAAACTGTACTCAATGATTGACGATATGCATACACCGCCCTGTGCGCGGCTTCAAGCTTCTGCTTCCTGAGAAAGGCGGCGCGACGGCTGTTGCTCGAAAACCAACATCTATTTCTTTTACCGTAATTCTCTGAAAAATGTCTTGACATTGGTGATTAAGATTAACTCGAGCTCCCGATTTTGCTGGCTCGAAAGTTTGGTTTAAAGCGCGCCGCTCGCTTTTGAGTCATCGAGGTCAAGGGCGGGATTGTCTTGGCCATCCGGGGAAGATCGCATGAGGATCCGAAACCGACGGCGGCGCGCATGGGATCGCGAAAGAACCGGCGCGTCGGCTCCCGACCCGGCGCTCACTATGGCGTGATCGCAAGAAGCTGTATGTTCGCCCGCATAAAAATCTCATAAACTCTATCCTGTTCCGCATGAGTGGGTCCGCGAAAGGTCCACGCGCCATATGTGGGACGTTCGAAAGCCGAACTTCCCCGCGGCTTCACAGATCAGGAAAGGGCCGCGCAATGCGTCACCCAATTTTGCTGGCCGTGCTTTTTCTCTCGCTCAGCACGCAGTCTTTCGCCCAAAAAGGAATGCCTCAACAAGCGCCCCTAGCGGCGCCGGTGACGACCGTCATCGCGCAAGCGAGGCCCATCGCCCAGTCGAAGGACTTCGTCGGCCGCGTCGAAGCGATTGATCGCGTTGAGGTTCGGGCTCGCGTGACCGGCTACCTTGAAGCCGTGCTGTTCAAGGAGGGCGAAATGGTCAAAGAGGGCCAGCCGCTTTATCGCATCGAACCGGACACGTTCAAGGCGGCGGTCGAGCAGGCGGAAGGCGCGCTGGCGGGCGCCAAGGCGTCGAAAATATTGTCCAAGGTGGAACTCGACCGCGCCAAGGAGCTGCTCGATAAAACCTACGGCACCCCTCAAAAGCGCGATCAGGCCCAAGCCGCGGACGACAATGCGGCGGCGAACATCATCAAGGCGCAGGCCGACCTCGACACGGCCAAGATTAACCTCGGCTACACCAACATAACGTCGCCAATCACCGGAAAGATCAGTCGAACCAAGGTCACAAAAGGAAACGTCGTCTCCCCCGACAGCGGCGTGCTGACGACCATCGTCAGCCAGGACCCGATGTATGTCGTCTTTCCCGTCAGCCGGCGTGAGTTCCTGGCCTTGCGCGAGCAGGGAAAGCCCGCCGATCGTAACAACATCGCGGTGACGATTCGCTTCTCCGATGGCTCCGTGTATGGCGAGAAGGGCCAAATAAACTTTGTCGATGTCAGCGTCGACAAAGCGACGGATACCGTCACCGTGCGGGCCACTCTGCCCAATCCGGACGGCGTGCTGATGGACAGCGAGCTTGTCCGCGTCAATGTCGACAGAGGAAACCCGCAAGAGAAGATCGTCATTCCGCAGGCCGCTTTGATCGCGGACCAGCAAGGCGCCTATGTCTTCGCCGTCGAGGATGGGAAAGCCGTGATTCGGCGCGTTAAAGTCGGAGGGGAACTCGGCGTCAACGCCGTCATTGAATTGGGTCTGAAAGCGGGCGAGCAGATCATCGTGGAAGGGTTGCTAGGCGTTCGGTCGGGCGCTTCGGTCCTAGCCTCGCCCATGCCTGAACCAAGGAGCTAGCCCGTGCTTTCCTCCGTCTTCGTCGACAGGCCGCGGCTCGCCATCGTCATCGCGATCGTCACCACAATCGCAGGCGCGCTCTCGCTGTTCCTCATTCCGGTCGCACAATATCCCGATGTCGTGCCGCCGCAAGTCTCGGTCACGACGACCTATCCCGGCGCGTCCGCAGCGATCGTCGATGCGACGGTCGCCCAGCCGATCGAAGCCCAGGTCGTCGGCGTGGACAAGATGATCTACATGAAGAGCGTCAGCGGCAATGACGGCAGCTACACGCTCATCGCCTCGTTCGAGCTTGGGACCGATCCGGACATCAACACCGTCAACGTCAACAACCGCGTTCAGGTGGCGCTCTCGAAGCTGCCGCAGGACGTGCAGAAGCAGGGCGTGACGGTCAAGAAGAAGTCCTCGGCGCTGCTTGGCGTCATCGCGCTTTCTTCGCCCAAGGGGACGCACGATCCGCTGTTCATCTCGAACTACGTCACCATCAACATCCTCGACCAGATCAAGGCCACGCCCGGCGTCGGCGACGCCTCGCTTTGGGGACCGCAAGACTACGCGATGCGGGCCTGGGTGCAGACCGACAAGCTCACCGGGCTTAACCTGACCACAGGCGACGTCATCAGCGCCATCCAGGCGCAGAATGTGCAGGCCGCCGTGGGTCGCATCGGCGCCCGCCCCATCTCCGACGATCAAAGGCTGCAGCTGAACATCCAGACGAAAGGCCGCCTCGCATCGCCCGAGGAGTTCGAGAACATCGTCATCCGCACCAATCCCGACGGCTCAGTGCTGCGGCTGAAGGACGTGGCGCGCGTCGAGCTTGGCGCGGCGAATTTCGATCGCGAAACAAGGCTCAACGGCAAGGCGGCGGCGGCGCTGGCGATCTACCAGACGCCCGGCGCGAATGCAATAACCACCATGAATGCCATCAAGGCGCAGATGGCGGATCTGCGAAGGCCTTCCCCGAGGACCTTGCGTGGAAGGTCACGTACGATCCGACCACCTTTGTAAAGGCCACGGTCCATGAAGTGCAAAAGACGCTCGTCGAGGCCTTCATCCTCGTCGTTCTCGTAGTCTTTCTCTTCCTCGGAAACCTGCGCGCGACGCTGATCCCGGCTATCGCAGTGCCGGTCAGCCTTATCGGCGCGTTTATCGTTCTGTACGCCATCGGCTATTCCGCGAACTCGGTTTCGCTGCTTGCGGTCGTGCTCGCCATCGGCATCGTCGTGGACGACGCGATCGTGGTGGTGGAAAACGTCGAGCGCGTCATGGAGGAGCATCCGGAGCTTTCGCCCGCGGACGCCACCAAGCTCGCGATGCGCGAGATCACCGCGCCGATCATCGCCATCACGCTCGTGCTTCTCTCGGTGTTCGTGCCGGTCGCCTTCATCCCCGGCATTTCGGGCGAGCTTTTCCGCCAGTTCGCCGTGACGGTTGCGGTTGGCATGTTCCTGTCGGCGATCAACGCGCTGACGCTCTCGCCCGCGCTCTGCGCCATCCTGTTGAAGCCGCATCACGGGCCAAGGCGCGGCGTCATCGGTTGGGTGATGCGCGCCATTGATGCCGTGCGAGACGCTTATGGCGTCGCCGTGGCGAAGCTCGTCCGGATTGCGTTCATCGGCCTCGTTTTCGTGGCGGCGTCCATGCTCGGCGTTTGGGGGCTTTCCAGGATCACGCCGACCGGCTTTTTGCCCGAAGACGACCAGGGCGCCTTCTTCGTCGTCACGCAGTTGCCCGGCGGCGCATCCGTCGCGCGCACCTCGGAGATCGTTGAAAAGGCCGAGCAAATCCTGGCGCAGGAGCATGCCGTCGAGGACTACACCTCCATCATCGGCCTGAACTTCATCGACAACTACTCCCAGCCGAATTCCGCCTTCTTCGTCGTGACCTTGAAGCCGTTCGAGGAACGCCGGGGCGCGGCTGAAAGCGCAAACGGGATCATGGCGCGGCTCAATGCGAAGCTGCGCGAGATCAAGGGCGGGACCGTCGTGCCCTTGCCGCCTCCGCCGATCATTGGCCTCGGCACGGGCGGCGGCTTCACCTATGTTCTAAAGGATTTGAAGGGCGGCGATCCGAAGGCGCTGGCGCAGGTGCTGCGCGGCCTGCTCGTCGCCGCGAACCAGGACCCGAAGCTGAGCCGCGTGTTCAGCACGTTCTCGGCGACAGACCCCTCCATCTATCTCGATATCGACCGCGACAAGGCGCAGATTCTCGGCGTGCCCCTGAACACGCTGTTCCAGGCCCTTCAGGCCTCGCTCGGCGGCTATTACGTCAACGACATGAACATGTTCGGGCGCACTTGGCAGGTTCAGGTCCAGGCCGAAGCCGCCGACCGCACGAGCATCGACGACATCTATCGCATTAACGTCCGCAACAAAGAAGGCAAGATGATCCCGCTGCGCAGCCTCGTCGAGCCGCGCGTCATCGTCGGGCCGCCTGCACTGATCCGCTACAACAACAAGCGCGCCGTCACCATACAGGGCACCCCTGCGCCGGGCGTCTCCTCGGGGCAGGCTCTGGCCGCGATGGAACAGGTGGCCGCCAAGACGTTGCCGCAAGGCTTCGCGGGCGAATGGACGGACACGGCGTTCCAGGAGAAGCGCGCAGAGGGCAAGACGGGCATCATTCTCGGCTTTGCGCTGTTGTTCGCCTATCTGTTCCTCGTCGCGCTATATGAGAGCTGGATCATCCCCGTGCCGGTTCTGCTTTCGGTGTCGGTGGGCGTGCTCGGGGCCTTCGCGGCGATCATGCTGGGCGGGCTGACCCTCGATCTTTATGCGCAGATCGGAATGGTGGTTCTGATCGGGCTCGCAGCCAAGAACGCGATCCTGATCGTCGAATTCGCGAAGGAAAAGCGCGAAAAAGGCGAGCCGCTCCTCGATGCCGCCATCGAAGGCGCGCGCCTGCGCTTCCGGCCGGTGATGATGACCTCGCTCGCCTTCATCCTCGGGCTTTACCCGCTCGTCGTGGCGGAGGGCGCCTCGCAACTCGCGCGTCGCGACGTCGGCACGCCGGTCTTCGGCGGCATGATCCTCGCATCCTTCGTCGGCATCTTCGCCATCCCGCCGCTCTATGTGATTTTCCAGTGGATCGCGGAGAAGCTCCGGAGAGGCCCGGCGCAAGAGCCCGAATCACAGGAGAAGGCCAAGGACGCGCATGCGCCCGAGCGGCTGTCGCCAGGGCCGGCGGAATAGGCGAAATTGCCCGCCAATCTCGGCTGGCGCCGGCGACGCGGGTGACGTGTCAGCCGTATGTCCGTGGATTGTGGACGGGTCGCCATCCGAGTTGTCCCCCCGGCGGGATTTTTCTCTCTGAGGCAGCGCCTTGAACCGACCTTTAAGGGCTGCACGTTAAAGATGCGCCAGATTGTCTACTCGAGGTAGTGGTGGCGAACAGCGAGGCGCCTGATATGATGTTTTCGTCGCGGCAGAGAGCAACGCCAACGCCCCCGGAGCAAAGCTTCTCCTGGCGGCGTCGCAGTCGGCGAAACCCGACTGCGGTCGGATTATCCCGACCAAGAGAGTGGAGGGGGGCTCATGCGTAAACGCATCCTGACCGTGGACGACTCCAAGACCATGCGGGACATGGTCTCCTTCACCTTGAAAAGCGCGGGCTTTGACGTCGTCGAAGCGGAGGACGGCGTGAAGGCCCTCGACCTGCTTGCGGCCACGTCCGTGGACGCCATCATCACCGATATCAACATGCCGAACATGGATGGCGTGACGCTCCTGCAGCGCCTGCGCGCACAACCGAAATTCAAATCCACCCCGATTTTGATCCTGACCACCGAAGGCGGCGACGACAAGAAAGCGCAAGGCCGAAACGCAGGCGCCACGGGGTGGATCGTCAAGCCCTTCGCCCCCGAAAAGCTGCTGCAGGTTCTCAACAAGGTCTGCCCGTAACCGCGCCGGCCCGGACGCTCTGGCGGGATGAGTGAAGCTTCGTCCTCTCTGGAATGCTGAAAGCAGCGAATGATCGCGACGCCGTCGAAGCTGAAGCGCTCCTGGCCGGCATGACTGGTGAATACCCAACCGCGGCGCCGCCGACTGCGCCGTTACATCCCTATCTGACTGCAAGAAGTGAGCCATGAACTTAGCGCGTAATCTCTATGGCGGAACGGCAGAAAATCAGGCTCAGAAACAGGCCGTCCAAGAACTGGTCGAATTCGCCGGAACGCAAGGCAGGTCCGTCGAAGCGCTTATGGGCGAACTCTCAATCACATCCGCCGATGTCGAGAAAAGCGTGCAAGGCTTGGTTCAACGCTTTCGTGACATAGCTGAAACCGCGCGCGATCAGGCGGATACGGTGCAATCCCTCCTGTCCTGCGTACTGAAGGGCGGCGACGATCTGCTTCATGAGATTTCCACCATCGACATGTCCCGGGAGAACCTCAAAGCCCAGGAGCGCATCAAGAAGATGACCGAACGTCTGGTCGGCGAGAACACGATGATCGCCGGTTTGCAGAAAAAGACGGCGGACGCCTCCGAAGAGATTGAGCGGACCGTCTCTGGAGCGATCATGGATATGCAGTTCCAGGACCGTGTAATGCAGCATATCCAGAACGTGAACGCGGCGCTGGCTGTTCTGAGCCGCGCCGGCGGCATCCTCTCCATGAAGGCGCTGGCCGAATTCGAGACGCTATCGTCGCCTGAGCGCCATAGCCTCGCGCTGCTGATCGAGATGGCCGAACAATTCACGTTGAGCGACATGCGGGACCGCTTCATCGCCGCGATGCAGCTTGAGGGACAGTGGGCGCCCACACATAGACTGTCCGAAGGCGACGTCGATTTGTTCTGATCGATGCGCAATAAAACCTGATCTACCGCGCGTTGCCTATTTTGCGAAGGAAACGGCGAAGAAGGCTGATCTGCGCTCGCCTTTGGGCGCGTGAAGTCACGACTTGAAGTTGAACGCTGGGCTAAGGACAGGCGCAAAAGCAAGGGGATCGGTTCCCCTGTCGGCGCGGCGGCGTTGTGGCTGAGGCGCGTTGGACCCGCGACGGCGGCTTTGCGCGGCGTCCTCGCGCTCATCACTGACGGGCAAGCGATGCGACAGCGGTCAGCGCCCTGCCAGGGTTAAAAAAGGGCTGAGATTGGTTTCGTTTGGTAAAACAGGGGGTCTCGCCTTCGGCAGGCGGGATTTACGGGACTATGGCGATTGGCGGGCGGTTGGCCTCGGCGTTCGCATGCTTGGTCTGGAGGCGCCGAAAGCCTCCCCGCCTACAGAGAGTTGTTTAGCTAAAGCATTGAAATAAAAAGGAAAAATATAAAAAATGCAGCGCGCTCGCCTGGTTAACAGGCCCCCGGCGGTCATGGTTAATAAAGGCTTCAAGAGTCATGAGTTCTTGAAGCAGGCCTTCGACGCATGAACGGGCGGACGCCCCCAACAGCGCAGCCACGCGCCCGCATGGAATGATGCGCAAACCCGAAAAATCGTATTGGTTATTTATGCGGATATCCTAACCGCTGGTCGAACTCATCATCGCCCGCCTCTGACGAAATGAGTTCGCTGTCGTCGTGTTCGGTCTGGAAATCTGAACGCAGGCGATGATGGCTAAAGCTTACTCCCCGCCGTGCCGACATATGATATATTCAAGTCATGCGGCTCCTTCGCCTTGGCGCGCGCAAAGCGTGGTTTCGATCCGTTGTCGCTCGAATGTTTTCTGGAGCGCTTCGCGCTTTGCTCAGGCTCCCCGCCGCCCGAATTTCCATCGCGTCGCGCTTCGTGCGGTCTTTCCATAAATTTGATAAGTCGTCTCTTCTGACTCTGACAGGCCTTCGATCGCAACGCGGACGAATTTGCCCTCTTCGCCCGCCAGTTTGACAAATGTCACCGCCGTCGTGACGCCGCCTGTGAGATCGAGAAGCGGTCCCTCGCAGAGCAGGTTGTACATCTCCTGCTGGTTGAGGATGCAAGCGGCGCTGGGAAGGCGTCCAGCGGAACTCGCGATGGCTGCCTTTATAGTTCTAAGGAGATAACTGAGTTCAAAATGATATGTCAGAGCTTCACCGGCCGTCGTGCTGAGCATCCATTCGAAGGCTTCCACCCCTTTCTTGAGGTCAGCAAAAAGCGCGCCGATGTCTTTGGCATCCTGAACGGTAAACTCGTAACTTTGCGAGCCTTCTTTTGAGTTCATCGATCGATGCCTTCTGTGGTTGTGAACATCTCACCCGACTACCCATTTATGATGGCGCCCGCATTAAAGGCTGGTTGAAATCGTGAGTGAAAGCCAACGGCGTTCGTTGAAAGGGTGGCTCTCAGGCGATCGCTGCCGGCGCCGGTTTTTGAGCGGCGGCGAAGGCCGGCCATCGGTCGGTTGGAGCGCTTGCTTCGATCATGAGTATCCAACCTCGCTGTAACGGCCGCCGTCACGCGCCGCTGTTTTTCTGGTTGCGCTCCTGCCTGCGGTGGCTGCAGCTGCGAAAGGCTTCTTGCGGATGGGCGGTTACCGTTCGCGAATGCTCTCCTGGCTGTATCTCATCAGCGGCGAGAGGAGGTAGCTGATAATGCGCCGCCGCCCGGTTTTCACTTCAACGGTGACCGCCATTCCGGGGGTGAGATTGACGAGCCTCTCATCGATCTGCATGGCCTTGGCGCCAAGCGAGACGCGGGCCGAGAACGCCAAATCCTGCGGCTTGGAGGCGTCCTTGGCTTCCGGGTTGGCGGTCTTCTCCTTTGACGCATCGAGCGTGATCGCGTCGCCCGAGACAGTGAGGATACGGCCCGAGAGGAGCCCGTAGCGGGTGAAGGGGAAGGTGTCGACCTTGATTTGCGCCTCCTGTCCCTCCCTTATAAAGCCGATGTCCCTGTTCGAAATCATGGCCTCGATTTCGATCTCGCTGTCGGCGGGCGCCACGACGAGAAGCGGTTGCGCGGGCGTGACCACGCCGCCGATCGTGTGAACCGCGAGTTGCTGCACGGTGCCGCTGACGGGCGACGCGAGATGCTGGAGCTTCGCCTTCTCCTTCGCCTTCGTGATGTCCTCGCGAAGGCCCGCTGCCTTGCGTTCGGCCTCGGACAAGTCGCCCGAGAGCGACCGCTCGAATTCGGACGCGGTATGGTTGCGCGTCTCGGCGATGGCGGCGATGGCGGCCTCGGCCTCCTTTAGATGCGCGCGCTGGACTTTGAGGTCTTCCTGCTGCTCGACGAGCTTTCCTTCCGTTTCCAGATAGGCGAGCCTCGACACAAGTTTCTGGCGGACAAGCGTCCGATTGACGTTGGCCCTCTCAAGGAGAAGCGGGATGGTGGCTTGAGCTTGGCGATGGCGGCTCTGGCGGTGGCCGCCTCAGCCTCCTTCTGAGCCTTTTGTCGGTCGATGGCCGCGATCTTGGAGCGCCGCTCCTCGGTCTGCGTGAGAAGATAACGCTGCTGTGCGGCGAGTTGGGCGGGATCGGCTTCCTTCGGCGGCGCGTAAGCCGAGAGCGGATCGTATGGCGCGGCAAGCTCGGCCTTGAGGCGCGCCACATCGAGCTCGACCGCAAGCAGATCGCCCTTGAAATGGTTCTGTTCGGCGGCGTTGATGGCGGGATCGAGGTCGATGAGAGCGTCGCCGGCGCTGACTTTTTGTCCGTCGCGGACATAGATGGCGCGGACGACGCCCGTCTCGAAGGGCTGGATGGTCTTGGTGCGTCCGGATGGAATGATCTTGCCGGGGGCCGTGGCGACAATATCGACCTTGCCGAGACAGGCCCAGAGAACGGCGGCGCTGAACGCCGCGACCACCGACCAGACGATGGCGCGGCCAATGGGCGAGGGCGGCGTGTCGACGATTTCAAGCGCGGCCGGCAGAAAGGCCAGTTCATCCCGTGTCCGACTGACTTGCGGCAGGGCGATGGCGTTATTCGGAGGCTGTTTCATAGATGCCTGCCTGGATGCGATGCAGCGTGGCGTATCGGCCCCTGGTCTTGATCAGCTCGTCGTGGGTCCCGTCTTCGACGAGCCGGCCTTTGTCGATGGTCAGGATGCGGTGCGCGCTTCGGACCGTGGAGAGCCGGTGCGCGATAATGATGACGGTGCGCCCCTTGGCGATGCCGGCCATGTTCCCCTGGATGACGCGCTCGCTTTCATAGTCGAGCGCGCTCGTCGCCTCGTCGAAAATGAGGATGCGGGGGTCGCCGATCAGCGCGCGCGCAATGGCGATGCGCTGGCGCTGGCCGCCCGACAGGGTCGAGCCGCGCTCGCCGATGATGGCGTCGTAGCCTTCGGGCAATTGCAAAATGAAATCATGGGCGCCCGCAAGCGTCGCAGCGGCGATGACGTCGTTCATCGGGGCGGCGGGGTTTGCGAGCGCGATGTTGTCGCGGACGCTGCGATTGAACAGGATATTCTCCTGCAGAACCATGGCGGTCTGGCGTCTGAGCCAGGCGGGATCGGCAAGGGCGAGATCGACGCCATCGATCAGCACGCGACCGCTTTCGGGCACGTAAAGCCGCTGGATGAGCTTGGCGAGCGTGCTTTTGCCCGAGCCCGACGGCCCGACGATGCCGACGATCTGGCCCGCGGGGATCGAAAAGGAGACATCGGCCAGGATTTCCGTGCCGTCGAGGCGGTAGCGGAACGTGACATGCTCGAACGCGATGTCGCCGCGAAGCGCTGGCAGCGCCGCGCGTCCAGGCGCAAATTGCGGCTCGGCGGGCGAATTCAGGATGTCGCCAAGCCGCTCCACCGAGATCCGCGTCTGGTGGAAATCCTGCCAGATCTGCGCAAGCCGCAAGACAGGCGTGTTGACCCGGCTCGCCAGCATGTTGAAGGCGACGAGTTCGCCGACGGTGAGGTTGCCCTCCATGACAAGCCGCGCCCCGAAGAACAACAAAAGCGCGGTCACGGCGCGATTGATGAACTGAACGGACTCGGTCGCCACATTGCCAAGGCTCAGCACGCGAAAGCTCGCCGCGACATAACCCGCAAGCTGCTCTTCCCAGCGGCGCTGCATCTGTGGCTCGACCGCCATCGACTTCAAGGTCTCGACGCCTGTCACGCTTTCGACGAGGAAGGCTTGGTTTTCGGCGCCGCGCTGGAACTTCTCGTCGAGCCTTTTGCGGAACAAGGGCGTCGCGCCGGCCGAGATCAGAATGTAAAACGGGAAGGCCGCGATCACGATGGCCGTCAGCGTGGCAGAGTAGATGAACATCACGGCCAGGAACACGACCGTGAACACGAGGTCGATGACGAGCGTCAGCGCGGAGCTGGTGAGAAAGGTGCGGATGTTTTCCAGCTCGCGGACGCGTGCGACCGAGTTGCCGACGCGACGCGCCTGGAAGTAGGCGAGCGGCAGCGCGAGCAGATGCCGGAACAGCCGTGCGCCAAGCTCGACGTCGATGCGGTTGGTCGAATGCGCGAAGAGATAGGTGCGAAGCCCTCCCATGATGGCTTCGAACAGCGCAATCGCGATGAGGCCGATGACGAGCACGTCGAGCGTCGCCTCGGTGTGATGCACGAGCACCTTGTCGATGACCACCTGGAAGAACAAGGGCGAGACGAGCGCGAACAGCTGCAGGAAGAATGAGGCGACCAGCACCTCGGACAGGAGCCAGCGGTACTTCCATACCGCCCCCAGGAACCAGGTGAGATCAAAGCGCCGGGCGAGGTTGAGAAGGCCCGCCCGTGTGGTCACGAGGAAGAGCCGGCCGTCCCATGCCGCTTCAAGCTCGTCGCGTTTCATGAGGCTGGGCCGGGGCGCGTTCGGGGCGAGCACCAGCGCCTTTTCGTCATCGGCCTTGGCGACGAGCAGGAACCCGCCCGTCTTCAGCATCGCGATCCCAGGCAGGGGCGTGTGCGCAAGCCGCGCCCACTTCGTGCGCAGGATGCGCGCCTTTAGCCCCATATCCTTCGCAAGCCTAAGCATGTCTTCGAGCCCGACCGCCGCGCCGCCGAAGCGGTGCGCGATCTGGCCCTGGTCGGCCGCGACGCCGTGGATGCTCAACAGCGTGACAAAAGAGGCGGCGCCGTCGTTTGCCTGGACGGCGTCGTCATGGCTCTTTTCATCGCCTGCGGACGCGGGCTGATCTGGTGTTTTGTTGTGCGACCCGCGGCTTTTGAACATGGCGCAAGCTTAAGCGTGGTGCGGTGTGGCCAGGAGCGGGGTCGTCGCAACCTGAGGCGCGGCCATGACGCTCGCGCCGCCGCCTGCCGGAGCAAAGCTCGATGTGGCATACTGGGCGAGAAGAGCATGCGCGGCCTGATTGTGCTGGCCGGCGGTCGAAACGCCCCCTGCAGCAGAACTGGCCGGCTGCGTTGCGTTGGCGCCGGCGGCTGCAGTAGGCGTGATGCTGCCGCCCGACGCGACGACGGTCAACGCAGGCGGATCGATGAGGTTCGTCCCGCCGTGACCATTGCTGGTGAGCGACCATTTCGAGCTGGTATAGTCGCCGAGAAGGGCGAACTTTTCGCTGGTCGTTCCGTTGCTCACCGTCAGCGTCCCGCCCGATGCGGTCCCGCTGGTGTACCCATCCGATGCTGAGCCGTTCCAGGTGTCCGTCGCCATAGTCTTTGTCCTCCAACGGCCTTTAAGAACAGAAAAGACGCTTCCCCTACCGGCCGCGTCCGGTAGGGCTCCGTCTAAACCCGTGCGCCAACTGCTAGTTTCGTCGCTGCAACAACTGCTTCTGCATTGGGGTCAGCAGCCATTCGAAGGCTTTGCCGCCGAATGCTGTACGGGCGATAGCACCGGTGCTCACTATGATTTTTCCGGCCGCCAGCAACGTCAATAATCCAAAACTTACGGCCGCCTCGCCATTCCTGCGGATGAAAACGGACCCGAATGCAATAACCTCATCCAAATGTATACAAAACCTATTATTATTCCTTGTCAATAAGCCAGACACAGGTTTGCAATAGTCTTCGCGGCGTCCACGAATGCCCGTCCGAAGGAGGCGCCCGGGCAATGTCGAGCGCCTCATTGGACCGGACGGTTGCTAGGCGTGGTGCGGGGTGGCGAGCAGCGGGGTCGCCGCAACCTGGGGCGTGGTCACGACAGCTGCGGCGCCGGCCGCCGGAGCGAAGTTCGATGCGGCGTATTGGGTGAGAAGCGCGGCCTGGGCATTCTGGCTGGCGGCCGATGCGCCTGCTGTCGTCGCCGAAGCGCTGCCGGACGTGCTGGCCGCTGTCGCAGGCGTGGCGACCTCCTCGACCTGGATCGTGCCGGCCGCATTGTTGTAGAGCACCTTGAGCGTGTCGCCGTTGCCGAGGTCGACGCTATTGCCGTTGCCTGTGTGATTGCCGAGCGAGCCTTCGGTCTGGATGTGGGCGAACTTGCCGGTGAGGTCGCCGGGCGTAAACGTCGCCACCGTGTAGGGCGTGTTCAAAGTGAGCGAGGTTATCCCGTTGATCAGCAAATTTCCGCCGCTGAGGTGGATGCCGCCGCTAACAGCCAGGAGGCCCGCTCGCCCGTTGAAGTCGGTCTGCAGAGAGCCGCCCCCGCTTTGACGATAATCACCCTGAACGGTCAAGGTGTTATACAAGTAGGAGTTGATGGCCATGACGTCGCCGCCGGTGTTGTTGATTGTGCCCGTCACGACGCCCAGGCCTTTGAGCGTTCCTCCAATCACATTGACATGTGGGGCGACCAGGCTGGCCGTCCTGCCGGCATCAGGCGCCTCGCCGCCAACGTAGCCGACTGTAATCGTGCCCGAAGTCCACACCGGGCCGGCCGATGTAAGGCTTGTAGAGCCGGTTTGATCATCAATGGTTATTGTGCCGGTATTGACGATTCCGCCCGGGCCGTTCACCCTCACTGTGGTGGCCGTGGAATATTCATTGCCGATGGCGAGAACGCCGGCGTTGGACAGTCTGCCGCCGATCGTCAGGCTGCTGCCGCCATTGTTGAAGACGCTGGCGTAGTGCACCGGATCGACTTTCACGACGCCGCTGCTGGTTATGGTCAGATTGCCGGACGTGGTGACGGACGTTCCGCCGTTGTAGCCGGCGGCGCTTTCCAAGGCGAGCGTGCCGCTCACCGTGGAGAGGCCTCTCAGCGCGCTGTTGCTGCTTGTCGCCCCGGCGTCGGCGACCCGCGCGCCTGAGCCCAGGAGAGAAAGTGTGCCTTGGATCGCGGTGATCTGACCGCGGCCAAACTCCAAAAGCGAAGAGCCTGACAGAGAGACGTTGCCGGTCTCCACTCCCGCCGCGCCGAAACCCGCCGCGCCAGCCACGTTCAATGTCGCCTGCGCGCTGGCGGGGGAGGGGCTGCCTGCGAGGGTGATGCTGGCGCCGCTTGCGTTGGAGAGCGAGCCGCCAACCGTCACCGTGCTAGCCGAGGTGAGGCTGTAACCGCCCATGGGAGGGACAATCTCTCCGATGGTGACGCCCCCGCTGTTGTTCATATTTCCGCCGATGGCCAGGGTGCTGCCGCCAGCGTTGGAGCCGCTGGCATCGACGCTCACGCTGGCGCCGCTGGCTATGCTGACGCTTCCGCGTACGTGCTGCGTTTGCGAAGGATCTGCGATCCAAAGGCTGCCGCCGCCAATGCGTATCGAGGCGACGGTGAAGCCAGGATCGCCGCTCAGGAGCTGAGGTTCACCGCTGTTGATGACGACAGCGCTGGTTCTTGTGGGGATGCCTGCGCTCCAGTCAGCGCTCGTGTACCAATCGGCCGTTGAGCCGTTCCAAGTGTCCGTCGCCATAGTCTTTGTCCTCCAATACTCACTGAGAAAAAATCCTACTGGGTGCGCTCAGGAGGTGGGCGTCATCCGCTTAAGCCTGCGCGCCGCGAGCGTGCTCAACTGCTGATTTCTGCGCTGCGACAACTGCTTTCGCATTGGCGATCGGCGGCAATCCAAAGGCTGTGGCCTCCCAATTCTGCTTAGGGATCGCATCGATGCCGCCCATACAATTTTCGGGTCGCTGGCGACCTCAATAACTCAAGTCTTGACCTTCATTCCGCCGTCCCTGGGAATGCAGGCGAAATCGGCGAAAGTTATCCAATTTCGAATATTCAAAACCTGTTATTAACCCTTGTCAATAAATGTCCTTATGAACGAAATAGATTCTACTGATTGCTTCTCGCTTTCAAGACGTTACGGCGCGCATGAATACCTTTTATTTGTTGCGTTCACGCTTGCATTGTATGCTGTTTCTGCCGTGATCGGCTATCTCAGAGCGGCGCCGCTCATGCTCGAAAGCGCGGCGCGCCCTCGAGTTCTACAGGCAGCCAGCGCGCAGGGCGTCCCCCTCGGACCGCGGTCATACTCTTTGTTTGAGCGGTGGCGGCGCCCACGACCTCAACCCTGGCCGAGGAAGCGGCGGCGAAGCTGAGCGCCAATTATTGTAATCGCTGTAACAAGGCAGAGAAGCACGGTGATCAGCGCCGAAGCCTCACGATATTCGAACAGATGGAAGGCCGTGATGATTTCGAGACCCAGCCCGCCGGCGCCGACGATCCCAACCGTTGTGGCGGCGCGCAGGTTATGCTCCCAGCGGTAGATGATCACGTCTACAAGTCGCGGCAGAACTTGTTGCAGCACAGAAAAGCGTAAAATCCCGAGCTGCGAGACGCCGTGGCTGCGCAGCGCGTCTCCGGGCGCCGGATCGACATGCTCCATGGTCTCGGCGAAGAACTTGCCGAGCATGCCCGTCGAATGCGTGGCCAAGGCCAGGATGCCGGGAAGCGGGCCGAAGCCCACCGCCGCGACCCAGATCACGCCCCAGATCAGGCCGGGGATCGAGCGGAGCACATTGAGGAGGAGGCGCACGGGCGCTCCGATCCAGCTTTGCGCCACAATGTTCCGAGCGGCAAGCGCGCCGAGCGGCAAGGCGAGGGCGACGGCGAGCGCCGTGCCCGCGACGCTCATGGACAGCGTTTCGAGAAGCGGGCGCCCCATTCCCGCCAGCGGCTGAAATCGGGCGGCATCGCGTCGGCGGCGAGCCGCAGGATGGTCGGCAGCGCATCGGCATAGCGCTCGCGCTCGAAACCGCCGGCATAGGCGAAAGCGCACACGATGACGCCTGCGACTCCGCCGAAGTGAGGATCGCGTCGCGCTGCTTGCGGCGGCCATCCGCGAGGATGGCCGCTATGTGCGGGTTGAGGGACGCGGCGCTCATTGGGAGGCCGGAACCGCATCGGGGTTGGCCGCCCGGATCGCCGCGATCCAGGTCCGCACCCGGTCCACGTCGGAATCGACGCAAGGAATGAAGGCTTCCGCACGGAATACTTTCAGCGCCTCCGGGTCGGTCACGGTGATGAAAGCCTTGCGGATCTCCTCCTTGAAGGCCGGGTCGAGCCCCTCCCGGAAAGTCCACATATATTCGGGAATGGCGGGCGAGGCGGCGAGCACGCGAACGGTTTTGGGATCGATCTTTCCCTCTTTCAGAAGTCGGTTGTAGATCGGCAGCGAAAGGCCGCCCGCGGCGACCTTATGGTTGGAGACGGCCAACGCCACGGCGTCATGCGCGCCCAGAACCCGCAGCGTATAATCGCGCCCAGAGACAAGCCCCGCCTCAAGGAGCTGGTAGCGCGGAACCCACGTGCCGGAGGTGGATGCCGGATCGCCGAACGCGATGTCGCCGTCCTTGAGGTCTTTCAGGCTCTGAGCTTGGCTGTCGGCTGGCACGATGATCACGGCCTGAAAGGTCGGCCCCACGACGTCATGCGAAGGCCGGGCAAAAGGCTCAAGCTTCGCGGCGCGCGAGCGCAGGATGTAGGTCACCGGCCCGAGATACGCGATATCGATGCGGCCGAACCGCAAAGCCTCGCCGGTCGCGGCGTAGTTTGCGCCGACGAAGATCTCCACCGGAAGGCCGAGCCGCTTTTCGAGATAGGCGCGCAACGGTTCATTCAGCCGCATGACAGTCGGCGCAAATTCGCCCGGCAGAAGCCCCACCACGAGCTTATCCGGCCGCGTCTGCGCCGCAGCGGGCGAAAGCGTCAGCGCAGTGAGCAAGGCAGCCGCCAGCATGAGGCGGCTCAGCGTCCTCAACATGTCTTCTCCTTTTCTTCTTCGGTCAGGGGCCGGCCTAGCAAGCTGCTGCAAAAACCGGAAATTTAGGCTTCATCCTTCGACCAGCTCGGTATGAGGTTGAGTGTTCCCAATGGGTTAACCTCATGGAAAGCCTGTCGTGGTTCGGCGAGGTCATCATGGGGCGAGGGTGATTTCTCTTTTTTTACAGCCTGCTAGGACCCGAAAATCTGTTTCTCTTCGTCAGCGCTGAAAGCGGCGGCCGGTCCATCGAAGGCGACGCGGCCGGCGCTCAGGCCGACTACTCTATCGGCAAGCGTCCGCGCCAGATGAAGCTGATGCAGCACGAGGACGACCGTGAGCCCGCTGCGAAGGACGAGGCGGCGGAACTCCTCCCCGAGCCGCATCGCAAGCGCCGGATCGACGGACGCGAAAGGCTCATCGCCAAGCAGCAGGCGCGGACGGCGCACGAGCGCGCGCGCAATGCCGACGCGCTGGCGTTCGCCGCCGGAAAGCTGGTCTGTGGGCGCCGTTGCACGGTCGAGAAGGCCGACGTCATCCAGGGCCAGAGCCGCGCGTTCGCGCAGGCGCTGTGGCCACGGAAGCAAAGAGAGGGAATGGCGCGTGTCGGCCAGTCCAAGAAGCACATTCTCGATGGCTGGAAGCCGCCCAATCAGAGCATGGTCCTGGAAAATCGTAGCCGTTATACGGCGCGCCTCCTTGAGTGCGGCGGCTTCACTCAGCCAGCCGGCGCCCGCAACAGAGACCGCGCCGCTCGACGGCTTGATCAGTCCATTCAGCGCGCCAATCAGCGTGCTCTTGCCGACGCCTGACTGCCCCACGATTGCGGTAATCGTTCCTTCTTCGAAGGCGAGCGAAATATCCCGCAATACCTCCCTGCCTCCGCGATGCACGGTGAGATGCTCCGCCGCGATCAATCCGTGAGCCGAGTGGGGGAGGATCAGGGCCCGCTGCGCAGCTCGCGCCGTCGCCTGACCGAGCACATGCGTCGCCATGCTTGAGAAGCGGGTTTGGATCGCCAAACAATCTGAACTGATGCTCATGTCGCGCGCCTTCGGAAACAGGACCAGTCTCTGTCCTAGCAAGCCGCGGGCCAAAACGATCCTGCTGAGAAAACAGGGGAAATCGGTGGCGGGATCGTACCTGCCCGTGCATCGCCCGCCGGGTTTTGTACGTTCGCGTGCGCTTCGGGAAGCGATGCCTCGCCAGAAGAATAGCGCCGACTATGTTTGAGGCTGCGGTTTGGCCCTTTAGCACTAGCAAAAGAAAAGACATGGCAAGTGTCTTTTGAGTCAGAAAACAACAAGAAACTCAGGAGCACAAGCTCAGGTCTCTATCGGAGTGGGCGTTTGTATCGACCTTTACTTGATTGTCCGGGCAAACAAGCTTTCTCGCTTGCCGGAATCTTGGCCTCTCCAGATACGCTTCAGCCTTTGGGGAGCGCTCTTGGTGAGGCCGTGGGCGGCATCGTTTTTCGGCATCCTGCTAGATCATATAATAAAGGGCTTCCTCATCCTGCGGCTCCTTTTGAGCACAGTGATCGCAGAGGTTGTTCCCAATGATCTTGTAGCTGTGGCGCACGGCTTTGAGCGTCGCTGAATATTCCTTGGCCTCCTCCAGGAACACCCGGTCGGAGGGAAGCCAGTCATAGAAACGAAGATTCTTAAGTCCCTGAGCAAAGTCCGCGCGGACTCCACAAAGGAGCACCGTCACGCCGGCCTGTTCCATGTTTTGCAGAAAATGCTGCAAGCGCTCCATGAAAACCATATCGGGATTGCGGGTGCGCTTGACGCGCAAAACCAACACGCGGACGCCATCGCCCAGGCGGCGCTTGAGGTTATCGAAGTGTCGATCCACTTCCGGGGCCGCGCCAAAAAATAGTTCGCCCTCAAGATCGTAGATGAGAAGCGTTGTGCATTCTGGATCGGAGGGCAACCGCTCGCGCACAATTCCTTCGCGGGCGACGACAAGTTCCTGCCCTCGCAATCGCGCGGCGCGCGGGACGAACAGCAGGATCGAAAGGGTGACGCCGATCAGGATCGAGAATTCGACGCTGATGAAGATCGCGGCGAAGGCTGTGGCCGCCACGAGCCCGGCATCGTAGCTGGACGCCCGCACGGCGTAGCCGAACCTTTTCCAGTCGACGAGACGACCGGCCGTCAAGACCAGCAAACCTGCAAGCGCGGCTTTTGGAATATATCGCGCCAGAGGTGCGAAAAGCACGACGACCACTGCCACAGCCGCCGCCGCAAACACACCCGAGAAGCGCGTTACGGCGCCAGCCTGGAAGTTGATGGCCGAGCGCGTAAGCGAGCCGGACCCCGGCAGGCATTGGAAGAAGCCGCCGGCAAGGTTGGCGAAGCCTTCCGCGAGGCATTGCCGGTTGTAATCGAGGGGTTGGCGCGTTGTGCTCGCGATCGATTTCGCGATCGCCAAAGCTTCGAGCAGGCCCAGGAACGCGATGGCGAGCGCGCTGCTCGACATCTCCTGCACCCACCAGAGTTTGATCTCAGGGATGTGCGGCGCGGGCAGGCTCGCCGGGACGGCGCCAATGACTGAGATCACGGTCTTGCTGTCCGCGCCCGGGATGGTCCAGCCGAAAGAGGCCGCCACGCCTGTCACGGCGATCAGCGCAATCAGCATCTCCATTTGCGCCAACGCGTATCGTCGCCGCAACCGTCCAAGCAAGATAACAAGAACGATGGTGGCCGCGCCGACGCCAAGCGCGTAAGCGTTGACGGGACCGCCTTCGGTTATCGTGCTCCAGAAGCGGACGAGCACATGCTGGTGACCTGTGCCGCGATCCTTGATTCCGAGGAAATTGCCGACTTGGCTCAAGGCGACGAGAAAACTGGCTCCTGTCATGAAGCCGATCACGACGAACTCCGAGATGTAGCGCGTGAGGTCGCCAAGCCGGAACACGGCGATCATGATCTGCGTAACGCCGATCATCGCCGCTAGCAAAAAAGCCGCCTGAGAGGCGTCGAAGCGGGCCTCCGGATCGATAAAGGCGAGCGCGCTGAAAACAACGAGCGAGATGGCGTTCGTGGGGCCGTTGATCAGATGGTTCGACGATCCAAAAACGGAGGCGACGAAGGTCACGACGATGGCGGAGTAAAGGCCGAAGCGTGGGTCGATGCCAGCGATGAGCGCATAAGCCATCGCCTGAGGCAGCGAGATCGCCGCAACCGTAAATCCGGCTAGCAGATCGGCGCGCGCCGTTTTGAGCGAGTAGTTTAAAACTATCGTTTTTCGCGCCAGCTGCATCATCTCGGTTTGGGTGCGTCAATCACATCGAAGATGCCGTTTTGGAGAAGAATCTTTGCTTCGCGTCTTCCTAGTCTTTAGCGATGCCGTGACTGGGAACAAATCTATCGGAGGAAGGATGTTCGTATCCCTTTGCCTCTAATTTGCTGTGCAAATCTGCTGCAAATTGGGCAGCAATTCAGAAACGGGACGCTCGCACGACTTATCCGCGGGAAATTCTGTCGACGCCCGCGGCATGTGGGCCAGACTTCCCGCGGGGCGCGCGTCAGAACGCGCTTTGAGGGTGTCTGGGTCAACGGGCCGATCAGCATGCTGAGCATGAGATGCCGAGCCTCGCTTGAGCACAGGGCGCGGGTCGCCGTCTCTCGACTATTCCCTTCGCTTTTTCAGCGGGTTGACATGATCGAGCCTGGCGGGAACGAAATGGCCGTTCGCTGCTTTGGAACTATACCGTCTGACTGGCGAGCGGAAAGTCTCATGCGAATAATCCCGACGAGTACCCCCCACCTTCCTGGCGCCTCCTGCGAGGGTCAGTGAAGCGCGCAAAAGATCCTGCCGAACTCACCTTTCGCGGAATGATCATTGGCGCCGCAATCACCGTGGTTTTCATGGCCGCCAACGTCTACCTGGGCCTGAGGACCGGCATGACGTTCTCGTCGTCAATTCCGGCCGCCGTCATCTCCATGAGCGCGCTGCGGGCGCTGGGCCAAGCCGGCATCCTTGAGAACAACATCGTGCAGACCCAGGCATCCGCTGCGGGAACGTTGTGTAACGTCATTCTCGTTCTTCCGGGGCTTCTTCTGATCGGCTTCTGGCATGATTTCCCGCTCTGGCAGACGATGGCCGTTTGCCTCCTCGGCGGCATTCTGGGCGTCGCCTATTCCGTTCCGCTGCGCCGGGTCATGGTGGTGGGCAGCGCTCTTCCGTTTCCAGAAGGCGTTGCGGCGGCGGAGGTGCTTCGGGCGGGTCACAAGGAAGGGGATGATGAGCGAGACGGCGGCGGCGAAGGCGGCTTGAAGGAACTCGGTCTTAGCGCCGCTGCTGCTGCGATCTTGAACCTGCTCACGAATGGCTTCAAGCTCCTGCCGGATAAGCTTGCCGGCTCTATTGCCTACGGCGGCGCCGTGTTCCAGATGGGCGGCAGCCTGTCCCTTGCTCTGATCGGCGTGGGATACCTCGTCCGCATTGGCGCCTGCCTCGCGCTGTTCCTCGGGCTCTTCATCGCCTGGGGCGTCGCCGTGCCCGTTCTTATGACGATGGAGCCATCGCCGTCCCACGATCTGGCGGCCGCAGCCGACGCCATCTGGTCGGAAAAAGTCAGGCTGATCGGCGCAGGCATCATCGCCAGCGGCGGTCTCTGGACCGTCGTCACCTTGATCAAGCCTTTGATCGACAGCATTGGGCTGGCGCTCAAGGCGTCCCAAAAGCCTGATGGCGCCAACACGCCGCGCGAAGAGAACGACATCCCGATTATCTGGATCGGCGGCGCCATCGCGGTGCTCTGCATTTTAACTGTGGGATTGTTCGCCTGGTTCGCTTTCGGCGCGCCTCTCGACGCGAGCCTGATCTGGGTGGCGCCCGCTGTCGCGCTGCTAACCGTGTTTCTGGGGCTCCTGATGGCGTCGGCGTGCGGCTACATGGCGGCGCTTTTGGGCTCGTCCTGCAGTCCTATCTCGGGCATCGGCATCCTCAGCACAATCCTGATCGCAGCCGGCTTCGGCTTCGCGTTTCCGATGGGAAATGGAGAGGAAAGCCGCGCAGTCGTAGCTTTGACGCTCTTCATTGCGTCGATTGTTGTGACCGTGTCATCGATCGCAAACGATAACCTCCAGGATCTCAAGACCGGAAACATGGTCGGCGCAACGCCGTGGAGGCAGCAGGCCGCGCTCGCCATTGGCGTCATCGCCGGGGCCATAACAATCGCCCCGGTTCTGCAGCTCCTCTACTCGAATTACGGGTTTGTCGGGTCTTTGCCGCGCGCCGGCATGCAGCCGGAAAACGCGATGCCCGCGCCGCAGGCCGCGCTCATGACGCAGATCGCAAATGGCATCATCCATCGCGAGCTCCCTTGGAACATGGTAGGCATCGGCGCCGTTCTCGGCGTGGCGCTTGTGGCCGTGGAGTCGTGGCTGCGCCGCCGCCGTGGTTTCTCGCTTCCCGCTCTCACCGTCGGCATCGGCATCTATCTGCCCTACGAAGTTTCGCTGACAATTGCACTCGGAGGGGGGATCGGCTGGTTTGCAGAAAGGGCGGTTGCGAAGCGCGCCGTTGCTGGGGCTTCTGAGGCCAAGGCCGGCGAAAGTGCGTCGGCGCGGCGTGCTCATCGCCTCTGGGTTCCTTGTGGGCGAGAGCATGACCGGCGTCTTCCTCGCCGCGGCCGACGCCCTTAGCGGGCGGAGCGGCTCGCTCGCTTTTTCAGGCTTCGCGCACTCTCACGTCTCAACCGCAGTCGCCGCCCTGATTTTCGCTTGCGCGCTCGCTGTCTTCTACCGGTCCGCCGCGCGGCCCGTCTCATAAGGGGCTGCGGGTGGGATCGTGGGCGGCATTCGTCGACAAAGGCAGCTGCAAAACCAAGGTTCCCAGCAATTTTAGGCTTCGCCTCAACCGGGCTCCAACTTTGGAGGCGCATAATCGGGTTGCCCGGGAAAGCTTCAACCAGTCTTCCAGCCGCTCGCTCGCGTAATCCGTCGCCATCTTCCGGATGGCCCATGCGAACGGAGCAGCGCTATAGCGGGACTGTGAAGAACGGGTCAGCCTTGGTTGATGGAAAGCCGCTCCTTCTCTGATGCTGAGGCGGCCCGAAGCCCCTTCTCGCGTCTTTGGCGCGAGAAGGGTGTTCCCCATGCCAAAAGCCGCGGACCAATCTTATTTCAATGCTTATGCGTTATTGCGTAAGCTTAACCTGTGAATTTTTAATTTTAGGCTTCGTCTCAACCGTGTTCCAACCTTGAATGTGCATAATTGAGCGGCTCGCGAAAGCTTTATGTTTCTTGGAGGCGCTCATAAATGCTCAATATCATCTTCGGTCCGGCCATGGGAATTATGAGCCGGCTTCGCTTCGGGCTTAAGATCGGATTAATCGGCCTGTTGTTCCTGGCGCCTTTGGCGGCGTTGTTGATCTATCTCTACGGGAAACTCCACACCGAAATACAGAGCTCCGAAACTGAGCGCCTCGGTGTTCAACAGATTGTTCCGGGGCGCTATTTGCTTCAGGAGATCCAGGATCACCGAGGCACAAGTGTGCTCGCGCTCAGCGGCGACCAAGCGGCGAAAGAAAAGCTTTTCGCAATCGAGTCCCGTTTGGAGGATCGGCTCCAGGTCATGACCGTCCTTGACGAGACAACCGGCGTGGCACTGAAGACGACGGCGGCTTTCGCCGAGCTCAAAAAGCAATGGGCTGATCTGAAGACGCACAATCTACAATATACCCCGGAAGAAAACCTAAAAAGCCACAACGCTTTTATCGACGCCCTCTCCAATTATTGGACTCTTATATCGGATAAATCCGGCCTGACCGTAGATCCGGATCTCAACTCCTTCTCCATCCTCGATGCAGCAGCCTTCAGGCTCCCTCACGTCATGGCAAGCATTGGCCGTTTGCGCGCATTGGGCCTAGGCATTCTGGCGCGCCATGATCTGACGCCTGAAGAGAAAACGGAGTTCGTGGTACTCGAGAGGCTCTACGCGGTCTTCTTCCCAGACATGCTGAGTGATTATACAAAAGCAATCGAGGAAAATCCGGCCTTGGGCGCCGCCTTGAACGCCAAGATCAAGCAGATGAATGACGCAGCCCAACACTTCACGAAGACAGGCGCAGCCGCCATCATCAACGGCGACTTCAGCATGAAGCCCGCTGACTATTTTCGAGACGCGTCGACCGCCGTCGATGCGATCTTTGGCCTGTTCGACGTGACCATGGACCAGCTCGACGGATTGCTTGTTGCGCGCATCAATCGGCTGGAGTGGAACCTCACTATGATCTTTGGCGGCTCCGCCGCGGTTCTGGCTGTGGTTTTCTATCTTTTCGCGGGCATGCTGTTTTCGGTGCTGCGCTCTCTGAAGTCGATTGAGGCCGGCGCCGAGCGGCTCGCGCGGGGTGATGTTTCGCAAGCCGTGGACAGCCATTCGCGCGACGAGCTGCGCGAGGTCGGCGCCGCCGTGAACAGCGTCGTGCAGACTCTGCAGAAATTCACCAAGGCCGAGCTGGACATGGCCCGTGCCCACAACGAGGAAGGCCGCATTAGCGAGGAGATGCGCGCCGGCGCGTTCCCGGGCGCCTATGGCGACATGGCGCGGAACCTGAACGCGATGGTGAAAGGCCATATCGACATTCAGATCCGCTTCAATGAGCTGATGAGCGAATATGCCGGCGGCAGGTTCGAAAACCGCATGCCGCCCTTGCCGGGCGAGCGCAGGGCGATCTCTGACGCCGCCGAACAGGTTCGCTCCGGGCTTGAGGCGAGCGCCAAAACCGCGGAGTTCAACGCCCTCATCAAAGCCGCGCTCGATTGTGTCGACAATGCAGTGGGCGTCGCCGACAAACAGGCCAACATGATCTATTTAAATCCGGCGTTCATGACGCTTTTACGCAAGAACGAGGCGGGCATACGCCAGAAAATCCCGGGCTTCGACGCCGAAAAGGCGATCGGGGCCAGCGCAGGCCTCCTCTTCGACAACTCGCGCGCCGCAGTCACACGCTTGTGCGCGCTCACAAAGCCGCACGAGATGCATCAGGCGCTGGCGGGGCGCGTCTTTCATGTGGTGGATAGCCCTATCTTCGACAAAAACGGCGAGCGGCTTGGCGTGACGGGCCGGTGGGCCGACGTGACCGAGCAACTGAACGCCGAAAAAGAAGTCGCGGCGCTTGTCGAAGCCGCCGCTTCTGGCGACTTCGGAAAACGCATCGCGGAAGCCGACAAGTCCGGCTTCATGCTGCAGATGGTGCAGGGGCTGAACAAGGTGCTGGGCACGAGCGAGCAGGCGCTCGGCGAGATCGCCCGCATCCTGAAGGCGTTGGCCCAAGGCGACCTCAGCCAGGACATCTGCGCCGACTTCAAGGGCGTGTTCGCCGAACTGAAAGACAACTCGAACGAAACCATCGAGCGGCTTCGCGACATCATCTCCCAGATCCGGGAGGCGAGCCTGTCCATCAACACCGCGGCGCGCGAAATCGCCGCCGGCAACAACGATCTGTCGCAGCGCACCGAGGAGCAGGCCTCAAGCCTCGAAGAGACGGCGAGCAGCATGGAGGAGTTCGCCTCCACCGTGAAGGCGAACGCCGAGAACGCGCAACAGGCCAATAGGCTGGCGTCCGAGGCGGCTGAGAGCGCCGAGCGCGGCGGACAGGTGGTGGCGCAGGTCGTCGCCACCATGAACGGCATCACCGAAAGCAACCGCGCGATCGCCGACATCACCACGCTCATCGACGGCATCGCGTTTCAGACCAACCTGTTGGCGCTGAACGCCGCCGTGGAAGCGGCGCGCGCAGGCGAGCAGGGCAGGGGCTTCGCGGTCGTCGCCTCGGAAGTGCGCAGCCTCGCTCAGCGCGCAGCGGAGGCCGCCAAGGACATCAAGGCGGTGATCGCCGCCTCGGTCGGCAAGGTCGACGAGGGCGCCAGGCTCGTCGGGAGCGCAGGTCACGCCATGAGCGAGATCGTGGCGCAGGTGCGGCGCGTGTCTTCCATCATCGGCGAGATCGCGGCCGCCAGCAAAGAGCAAAGCGGCGGCATCGAGCAGGTGAACCAGGCGATCACCTCGATCGACCAGATCACCCAGCAGAACGCGGCGCTCGTCGAGGAGGCCACCGCCGCGGCCCGAAGCCTCGAAGAGCAGTCGGACACGCTCGTGCAATCCGTCGCGGTGTTCAAGACGGCTCAGGCGAACGGCGCGGCGCCAAGGCGCAAATCGGCAGCGCAACGGACAGTCGTGGCCGATGGAAAGGTGCTCCTGCACTAAAGGTCGCTGCGCCGGGCGCGCCTGAGAATCCAAGGAGACCAAGCTCGAAGCGGCGAAATAAGCAGGCTGCGGCCCGGCGGCTGGCCGGGCCTTTCCGTTACTCGATCACTCCTTGCCAGGATGGCGACCGACAGGCGCGGTTTGCCGCAGAAGTCCATTTTCCATTTCGGAGCGACCGAGGGCCGCGGATAACGAGGCGAATTGGCGTCCATGTCGCCACAGGCGGGGAGGATTTCCTGCGGGACGCACTAGCCCTGGACCTTGGCCCATGCTAGGCATACATCGCAATCCGCACCTTGGCCTTTTCGCCCCCTTCCCCGATGCGCACCTATCTCGACTTTGAAAAACCTATCGCCGAACTCGAAAGCAAGATCGAGGAACTGAGCGCCCTTGGCGATGGAGACAGCGCCGTCTCGATCAAGGAGGATATCGCAAGGCTCCGAGAGAAGGCGCAGCAGGCGCTTGTCGAAACCTATGGCAGCCTCGATCCCTGGCAGAAGACGCAAGTGGCCCGGCACCCGCAGCGGCCGCATACCTGCGACTATATCCGCGAGCTGATCGTCGATTTCATCCCGCTCGGCGGCGACCGATATTTCGGCGAGGACCTCGCCATCATCGGGGGGCTCGGCCAATTCAACGGCCGCACCGTCATGATCCTCGGCCACGAAAAAGGCGCGGACACGCAAGGGCGGCTCCGGCATAATTTCGGAATGGCCAAGCCCGAAGGCTATCGCAAGGCCGTGCGCCTGATGCAGATGGCGGATCGGTTCGGCCTGCCGGTTGTGAGCCTCGTCGACACCGCGGGCGCCTATCCCGGCATCGAAGCGGAGGAGCGCGGCCAGGCCGAAGCCATCGCGCGTTCGACCGACTGCTGCCTGTATCTTACTGTGCCCCTGATTGCGATCATCATCGGGGAAGGCGGTTCCGGCGGCGCGGTCGCGATCGCCTCGGCAAATCGCGTTCTCATGATGGAGCACTCGATCTACAGCGTCATCTCACCGGAAGGCGCAGCCTCAATTCTCTGGCGCGATAGCGCGAAGGCCCGTGACGCCGCCACCAACATGAAGATCACTGCCCAGGACCTGCTTCAGCTCGGCGTCATCGACGGCGTCATTGCGGAGCCGATCGGCGGCGCCCACCGAGACCCTGATGCGGCGCTCAAGAAGGTCAGCGAGGCGATCGAAGCGGCGCTTGCGGACTTCGAAAACCTGGAGGGTGTGGATATCCGCAAACAGCGTCAGGAAAAGTTCCTGGGCATTGGAAGAACCTTGTCTTCGGGACGTTAGAGTCTGAGGCGCAGCGGGAAGCGTCGATCCATTTTACAGGCGCGGACAGAACTTCGAGCGGATGACGTCCGCGAGCAACTCTTTGATTTACGGACAGCTTGTCGGAGGCGGAGCCGCTTGAGCGCGTGCAGCGAACGGAGGCGCCGACCTCCGGCTGTGGTTACTTCCATAGCTCCTCTGTCGCATTTTGGCCCTAAAAAACTTCGAAATTGCGCCACTACGACAGCGCGAAATCAGGAGCCTGCAACTTCAGGATGCAACCCGTAAGATTTACCCCTCGGCTGAAACGGATTTTTAATGCAAAAAATCCATCCTCTGCTGGAGACATGCAGGGGTTGAGGGTTATGGGAGTTGTGTTGCGTTTCGCTGTTATTGCGCCGCTCGTCGTTTGCCTGACCGGCTGTTTCAGCTTCTTTGGCGGAGGTGGCTCCGAGGAGTCCGTCGCCCCGGGCGATCGCCAGTTGCCGGGCTCCACGCAGGCGCTTCTTGCCATCAAGGGCATGAAGCCGGAATCGCCGATCTTTATCCGCATCTTCAAGGAAGAAAACGAGTTCGAGGTCTGGAAGTACAAGGACGGCCGCTTCCAGCATTTCCGCACCTACCCCATTTGCGCGTGGTCGGGCGAGCTTGGTCCGAAAGTGCATGAAGGCGACAGGCAGGCTCCGGAAGGCTTCTACACTGTAGGCCGCTCCCAGATGAATCCGCACAGCCTTTACCATCTGGCGTTCAATATCGGCTACCCGAACGCCTATGATCAGGCGAACGGCCATTCGGGCTCGGCGCTCATGGTTCACGGCAACTGCAAGTCGGTTGGCTGCTACGCTATGACGGACGCCTATATCGAGGAAATCTACATTCTCGCCCGCGACGCGTTCAACGCCGGGCAGATGAAGTTTCACGTTCAAGCTTTGCCGTTCCGCATGACTGCCTGGAACATGATGCGGCACCGCGACAATCGCTGGTATCCGTTCTGGGTCAAGTTGAAGGAAGGATACGATTCCTTCGAAGAAACCGGAAAGCCGCCGGTCGTAAAAGTGTGCGGCAAGCAATATCTCGTCAATGTGTCTTTCGCTGGCGGCGATCCGACGCCGGATGGCGCCTGCCCGGCTTACGCGAAACTCAATCCCTCTCAGATCCAGGGCATCGACGGCGTTCCCCAGACCGTGCTGGCCAGTTTGGACAGGGGGCTAACGCCGCATCCGCAGACGCCATCTCCTGCGCCCGTCGCCGTCGCCGCAGCGTCGCAGGAGCCGGCTGTGCAACCAGCGCCGGCTGGCGAAACGGCGGACACGTCCGCGTCGCCGGTCATTACAGCGCCGAAATCAGGTTGCAAGCATTGCAGTGGCGAAAGCGCCCGCATCGCCTGTGCGGACGAACCCGCCGGCGGCGTCAGCGCCTGCGCCGGTTCGCGTCGTATCGAGCGGAAGCCCGGTTCAGACAGTCACCTATCGATTTGGCGAAACCATCGCAACCTCTGAGCCGCCTTCCAAAGCCGTCGAGCCCGACGCCGTTCAAAAGCCCAACCGCTCTGAAAAAGGCGGCAAGCTGGGCGGCTCTGCGACCGGCGGGGAAACAACCGATACCCAACACTGATGCGTGCGCCCTCACATAAGGCGCGCGGTCTTGGCCGAGCGCTTTCCTAGGGTCTCCTCGGCCGCGATTCCAAATGGAAGCTCAAGCTGGGCGGGCGTTTTCGCCTGATAATCGGGATTTAGAAAGCCGTGCCCGAGTTTCCCGGTCGCCGAATTGGCCGGCATCGGTTGCGTTCTCGGTGAGAGGGGGCGGGGCGGAGATTTCAACTGCGCTCCCTTCCGAACCGCTTCGGTTCGCGCATCCATGAGCACCTGATTCACGATCGAGCCGAGTTGCCGCCATTGATAATCTTCATTCACGGTCGTACTCCATCATTTACGGGCCGGCGCTTGGACCCTAAGGTCGGCGTCAAGGTCAAGCGTCGAGTGATTCGGTGGCTTCATTGCGACACTGCAAGAGAATTCTTGATTACATTTTGGAAAAATCGCAAGGCATTTGCGAGCCTTTCCACTTAGCGTCGTAAACGGGGAGTGAGACCCTTTGCGTTATATCGAGCACCTTTCCCGAAAGGCGGTTTGGAGCTTGCGGCTCGCCATCCTGACGGTTCTCGTCTTCGCGGCGGCGTTCGTCTGGCATCGCTTTTTCGGGCTGGCGACGCCGTTGGCGCTGAAGGTTCTGGGCGGCGCGGCTGTGGGAGCGGTCATGAGCCTCGTTCTGGCTGCAGCCGCCTTGGTATCGATTTGGAATGAAGGCCATCTGGGCGCTGGCCGCGCATCCGCCGCCGCCTTTCTCAGCGCGCTTGTGCTCGCCGTTCCCTTGTGGGCGCTTCCTGCGTTCCTGAGGCTGCCGCCGCTCTATGACGTCTCGACGGACACAGCCGCGCCTCCCGCTTTCGACCGCGTGGCGCAAATCCGCCAAGGCCAGGCGAACCCGGCGCACTACGAGGCTTCGTTCGCGGCGCTGCAATCGGCGGCCTATCCCGACATAAAGCCCTTTCAGGCGCCGCGCTCGCTTATCGATGTTTATTCCGCGGTCCGCGACGTCGTCAAAGCGCTCCATTGGAAGATCATCGACGAGCAAGCGCCCGAAGGCGGCAGAAGCGGCCACATCGAAGCCATGGATCGGACGCTGTTCTTCGGGTTCACGGACGATATTTCGATCCGCGTCACAGGCTCGACCAAGACGGCGAAAGTCGACATCCGCTCGTCATCGCGCTTCGGCCAGCACGATCTCGGCCGCAACGCCAATCGGATTCGGCATTTCATGTCGGAGGTCAAACACCGCTTGGCCGAGTTGGAGCGCCTGGACCGCATGGAGCGGCTCATGGCGTCGAAACGGGCTGATGAGGAAAAGGACAAGGCGAAACCCGCCCCTGCGGCTCCCAAGGCGACGCGGAAGTGACCTGTGGGTCGATTCCGGCAGTCGCGTCGCGAATTCTCACAAAGTCACTCCACTCGAGGTAAATCCTGACCCTCTCAACGATTGGAGTGTTTCGACCACGCTTTTGAAATCGCTTCGATGGACCGGGCCGCGAGCCAGGCCGCAAAGGCCAGCAAAAACAGTCCGGCGGCCAGAAAAATGAAATGTTCAAGCGCCCAGAAAAACGCTCTGAGCGCCCGCGTCGCTGTCGAAGGGCTGAGCGGAGGCTCAATTTCCAGGAGCGTCAGCTTGACGGTGCAAAACTCGTTCTCCGCGTTTAAGTCGCCAAGAGAAACGCCGAGATCCTGAATCTTTTCTTCGATTTCGGTGAGCCGGGTCTGGACCTTAAGGCGCTCGTCCACCGAGCCTCCGGCGCTCGCCATCTCGGTGAGCGCCTTGAGAGCTTTCTCCAGCGTCTCCCTTTTTGCGCGAAGCTGCCGGTACTCGTTGGTCTTGTCGGTCTTCACGATCGCCAGATAGGTGATCTTGGCGATCTTGCGGGCCTCCTCGATGAAGGAATCAAATTTCGCGGGCGGCACCCCGATTCCCAATTGCAGGGTGCGGCGCCCGGCCAGGCCTTGTTGCTGCTCATATTGCGTGAGGCCGCCCGAGGACGCGATCATCGCGTCGACCTTGGCGCGGTCGGCGTCAAAATTCGAGGTCGACTGCCCGATTGTGGCGACCTTCTCGTATTTCTGCGCATCGCCCTGCGCAATGACGCCGCCGCTCAGCTTCTGGCTCGCATAGTTCTTGCACGCCATCTCGAAGCTGATCGAGTTCGAGTAGTGTTCCCCCGTCGTGGGCGGGACGGGCTTTTCTCCAGTCAGAAATTTCAAGATGAACAAGGCGGCGAGAACCGCGAAGACAAGAAGGCTTGCGCGTAACAGCGCTTTTCCCGGGCTCATCCTCGTTCTCCCCTGATCGTGGCCTGATGTCTTTGGTTGGAGACCGGGGATGGCCAATCTTAGGCGAAACGATGAAGCTTACTGGCCGCCGTCGTCTTCGCGCTTCTTGAAATCGATATAAATGCGGGCGTTCGCCGACTGCGCGAGCTCTTTGAGCGTTTCCAGTTCGCGAAGGCGCAACAGAGCCGGATGCGCGGCGTAAGCCTTGGCCGTCTCCTCGCTTCCGCGCAAAGCCTTAATTTCGGCCTCCGCCCTTATCTTCTGTGCCTCCGCGGCCGCTTGAGCCTGAAGCTGTAGCGCTTCCGCTTCAGCGGCCGCCTGGACCTTTCTTATCCCGGCCTGGGCCTCGGCATCGATCGCTTGCGTCTGCGCCTTGGTGCGCGCCTCGACAAGCTGCGCCTGGCTCATGCGCTCGGCGGCCAGCACCTTGTTCATGATCTCTTGCAGGTTGCCGGGAAAGACCAGATCCTTGACGTCGGCGCGCACAATCGAGACGCCATAGCGGGCGGCAATCTCCTTCACGTCGCGCAAGATGTCTTCGCTGAGACGGTTGCGGTTCGTCAGGATTTCTTCGAGCGTCATCGAGGCCAGCGAGCGCCGCGCGGCAAGCTGCACGTCGCTGTAGAGGCGCTCCTCGTATTTCTCGACTTCGTGGATGGCGGCTTTCGGGTCGGAGACGCGAAACTGGACGATGATGCTGACGCGGATGGCGACCTTGTCTGCGGTCAGGATTTCCTGGCCCTTGATGGTCAACTCGCGTTCGCGCATGTCGACAAGCACAACCTCGATGACGGGCCGCCGCCCGAACAGGTAACGAGACAAGCCGGGAAGCCTGTAGCGGCCAGCTCCGAGCGTTCTCAGGAGCACGCCATTCTCGTACCAAAGCGCGCGATGTGTATCTTTGACAATGAAGTCCCGCCTAGCCATCGCTCCCTCGCAATGAAAAAAGCAGTGGCTCCGAAGCACCCCAGATGTGGAGAACGTATCTTCAGATTGGCAATCTGCTCAACCGCCCAGTCGAACGGCAGAGAAACCTTTGTTGACACGCTCCTTGGGTTGCCGGAGCCACCGCGCGCCATAAGCCACGGGAAGACGAAAGCGTCAACTCAAGCGTGACCAAGATGCGCCAAGCGGGCGGGCGCCAGCTATGGGCTACGCGTGCTGACGCGACAGGCGTCAAGAAATCTCTCGGAGCATCGCTCTGCTGTCGCTGCCATCAGCGCGTCGAAGGCAGAGGCGATGACGCGGGCGCCGTTCTGCCCCGCCGCCGGCGCAGTCGGTCGAGCCAAAGGTAGATCACGGGCGTCGTATAGATCGTCAGGAGCTGGGAGACAGCGAGACCGCCGACGATCGTGTAGCCGAGCGGCGTCCTGAGCTCCGAGCCCGGCCCCGAGGCAAGCACCAGAGGCAAAGCGCCGAACATCGCCGCAAGCGTGGTCATGAGGATCGGCCTGAATCGCTCCAGGCAAGCCTGGCGGATGGCGTCCTCGCTGGACAGGCCCCTGGTCCGCTCGGCGTCAAGCGCGAAGTCCACGAGCATGATGCCGTTCTTCTTCACAATGCCGATAAGAAGGATGATGCCGATGAAGGCGATGATGGAGAGCGATTGCCCTGTCGCCTGCATCGTCAAGAGAGCGCCGAAGCCTGCCGATGGCAGCGTCGAAAGGATCGTGAGAGGGTGGACGAGATCCTCGTAAAGGATGCCGAGAACCAGATAGACGGCGACAAGCGCCGAGACGATCAGCAGCACCTCGGAGGTCTGCTCCTGCTGAAGGGCCAGCGTCTCTCCCGCGAGTTCGAAATGGAGCGATTCCGGCAGCTGGATATCTTTTGAGATTTGCAGGATCTGCGGCAGAACTTGTCCGAGCGTGACATTGGGAGCGGTGTTGAAGCTGATCGTGGCGGCGGGGAACTGCCCCGTGTGGTTCACTACGAGCGGCATGGACGTGACGCTGATGTTGGCGATGGCGCCCAGCGGCACCTGTTGTCCCTGACTGCCTTTCACGTAAACGGTATCAAGTCCCGCCAAGCTTCGCTGCACGTCCAGGTTTGCTTCCAGAACGACGTTGTATTGATTGCGATGCGAATAGATGGTCGACACGGCGCGCTGAGAGAACGCGTCGTTGAGGGCCGCGTCGATATCCTTGACCGCAATGCCATATTTTCCGGCTTTCACGCGGTCGATGGTCACCATCGCCTGCGGCCCGCCCGCCTGCCGGTCATTGTTAACATCGACGACGCCCGCAACCTGCTTGACGCAATTCTGCAGCTTAGGAAGCCATTCGGCTATGTCCTTCAACTCCGGTCCCCATAGCGTGACCTGGTATTGCGCGCGGGATTGGCGTCCGCTGAACTGTATTTCCTGGCCCGGAAACATCGTCACGTCGATGCCCTTGACCGCAGCCAGTTTTTGACGCAACCGGCCGATCACGGCCATCGCGGATTCCTTGCGCTCCTCAATAGGCTTCAGCGACATGTAAAAGCGGGCCTGATTGCTCTGCCCGAAGCCGGAGGTGCCGCCGATCGATACAGCTACGCCTTCAACGGCGGGGTCGCCGTCCAAAATCGCCGTCACCTTTTTCTGAATGTCTTCCAGCGAGTCGAAAGAGACATCGGGAGAGGCTTGCGCAAACCCGATCACAAGGCCCGTGTCGCCGAGCGGGATGAGGCCCTTCGGCATCACGATGTAGAGGTTGATCGTCAGCGCCAGAGTCGTCAGCGTGACGAGAAGCATAAGCCATCTGTGCCGGAGCGCGTAAGTCAGCGAGCGCTCGTAACCGCCTATCAGCCTTTCGAAAAGGGGTTCAATTCGCCGGTCGAGCCAGGTTTCCCGAGGCTGCGGCAAGCGGCGGATGAAACGGCCGCAAATCATCGGCGTCAGCGTAAGGGACACCACAGCAGATAGGAGGATCGCGTAAGTCAGGGTCCAGGCGAATTCGCCGAGCAGCCGGCCGATCATGCCGCCCATGAAGAGAAGCGGGATGAAGGCCGCCACCAACGACAGGCTGATGGAGATGATGGTGAAGCCGATCTGCCGGGAGCCTTGCAGCGCCGCTTCCAGCGGCTTCAGCCCCGCTTCCATGTTGCGGTAGCAGTTCTCGATCACTACGATGGCGTCGTCCACGACGAAACCGACGGAGATCGTCAAAGCGAGCAGCGAGATGTTGTCGAGGCTATAGCCGGAGAGCCACATGAGCCCCACGGTGCCGGCAAGCGAAAGCGGAACGGCGACGCCCGCGGCGAGCGTTGGAATGATCCGGCGCAGGAAGATCAGCACCACCATCATGACAAGCACCACGCTCGCAATAAGCGTTTTTTGAATATCCGCTATGCTGGTCCGGATGGTCTTGGTTCGGTCGTTGAGCACCTGGAGCGTCACGTCCGCCGGAAGAAGCCGGTGCAGTTCCGGAAACAGAGCGTAGATCTGATCGCTTGTGTTGACGACGTTCGCATCCGGCGTCTTGAAGATGATGAAAATGACGGCGTTGTCTGTGTTGAAGTACCCGGCCGCCAGCCTGTTGCTCGTCCCCGTCGAAACCTGGGCGATGTCGCCGATGCGAACCACATCGCCGTTCTTCACCTTCACGACCAGCGATGCATAATCCGACGGCTTGTCGATCTGGCCGTTCGTGGTCACGACCGTCGATTTGTCCGCCCCGTTCAACGTTCCAATGGGAACCAGCGAGTTGGCCTGCGTTATCGCGGTGCGCACATCCTCGAAGCCAAGGCTGCGGGATTGCAGCGCCCCGGGATCGGCGACGACGCGCACCGCTGGAGTCTGCGCGCCGCCGATCAGCACCTCGGCGACGCCGCTGATCTGGCTGATGCGCGTGGATACGATGAGGTCGCCGAGATCGTACAGATCGGTGGGCCGCCGGATTGGGGATGTCATGGCCAGGATCATGATCGGCGCGGCTGAGGCGTTCGATTTCCGGATGGTCGGCCGGCGCGTCAAAGTGGTCGGAAGATCGGCCTGCGCCGCGTTGATGGCCGCCTGCACATCCCGGGCGGCGTCGTCTCCGTTCCGCGACAGGTCGAACTGAACCTGGATGCTCGTGGAGCCGAGCTGGCTCGTAGAGCTCAGCTCATTGACGCCTGCGATTTCTCCGATATGCCGCTCCAGCGGCGCAGCGATGGTCGCCGCCACAGTCTCGGGATCGGCCCCAGGCAACGTTGCGCTTATTCGGACCGCGGGCATGTCGACGCTCGGAAGGCTGGCGACCGGAAGCTTGAAATAGGCGACGACGCCGGCGAGAAAGAGCCCAACAGCGAGCAGGATTGTGCCAATCGGCCGCCGGATGAAGAGCGCTGACGGGTTCATGTGCTAATGTCCGCTGGAGGATGAGGCAGGCGCCATGGGGCTCCCTCCTCACCCCAGCCCTCTCCCTCTGGGAGAGGGGCCGCTGATGCGAGCGCGAACGGACTCCCTCTCCCATGGGGAGAGGGCTGGGGTGAGGGGTTCGAACCTGCCAATACACGCGACATGGACACTAGCCTCGCGTTTCCGGCGCGGCGGGCGCGCCTGCCGGCGGCGGTCCGCCCGTGGGCCCGCCAGGAGGCGTAGCGCTTGCCTCTTCGATGCCGAAAAGTCGCTCGACGCGGCGTTTCAGGCCGTCCATCGCGAGATAGATCACAGGCGTGGTGTAGAGGGTGAGGAACTGGCTTAGCAGCAAGCCGCCGATGATGGTGACGCCGAGCGGGGTTCTGAGTTCAGACCCCGGACCGCTGCCGAGCACGAGTGGAAGAGCGCCGAGCAGCGCCGCAACGGTCGTCATCATGATCGGACGAAAGCGCAAGAGGCAGGCCGTCCGGATGGCCTCGGCCGGCGCCATGCCCCGGTGGCGCTCGGCGTCGAGCGCGAAGTCGATCATGATGATGGCGTTCTTTTTCACGATGCCCATCAGGAGGACGACGCCGATGAGCGCGATGAACGAGAATTCCATGCCGAAATATTGGAGGGCTAAGAGCGCGCCGATTCCGGCGGATGGCAGCGTCGTGAGAATGGTGAAGGGATGAATGAAGCTCTCATAGAGCACGCCGAGGATGATGTAGATCGTCACGACCGCGGCGAGCACGAGCAAGGGCGTACTCTTGAGCGAAGCATTGAACTCGGCCGCCGCGCCGGTATAGCTTCCGACGATCGAGCTTGGCAAGCCAAGGCGGGCCGTGGCGTCGGCCACGGCTTGAACGGCGGCGTCGAGCGACACGTCGGGCGCGACATCGAAGCTGATGGTCGCGGCGGGATATTGCTGGACGTGGTTAACCGACAGCGGCGCAACGGTCCTGTCGATGGTCGCGAAAGACGACAGAAGAACCTGCGCCCCGCGCCCCTGTCCGATTGTGGGCACGGCCGTGATCGACGATCCCGTCGGCCCGCTGCTCCCGCTGGAAAGACCGGTGACCGAATTGCCGGTGGTCGAGTTGCTGATGGCGTTGCCGGGGACGTAGATGGATCCGAGCGCCGCCAGATCGGTCTGAAATTTCGGATCGACTTCCAGGATCACCCGGTACTGGTTGGACTGCCCGTAGATGGTCGAAACCTGGCGCTGCCCGAAGGCGTCGTAGAGCGTGTCGTTCAGCGCCTGCATGGTGACGCCGAGCCGGCCCGCGATGACGCGGTCGGTGTTGATCATCACCGCGTTTCCGTCTTCCTGGAGGTCGGAGGAGACGTTCACGAGGCGCCTGTCGCGTTTCAGTTCCGCTTCGAGCTTCTTCGCCCAACCGGTGAAGCCTTCGCGGTCGAGCCCGACAAGCACATACTGATAGGCCGTACGGCTACGGGCCGTCCCAATCTGGATATCCTGGACGATCTGGAATGTCGTCGAAATGCCGGGGACGCCTCCCGTCGCCGCCGTGAGCCGCCGCATGATCTCGGAGGCGCTGGCGGCGCGGTCGTTCTTCGGCTTCAAGGTCAGCGCGAAATGGGCGACATTGGGCGTGGCGTTCGTGGTTCCGACGCCGGTCGCCGATACGACGCCGAGAACGTCCGGGTCCTTGCGGATGATCTTCTCGACGCTGTTCTGAAGCTCATTCATCCGGTCGAATGATGTATCGGGCGCGGCTTCCGTCTCAGCGGTCAGAAAGCCAGTATCCTGGTCGGGCAAGAACCCTTTCGGGATGGCCAGATACATCGTGATCGTAAGGACCAGCGTCATCGCGGCCACAATCAGCGTTGCGGTCCTGAACCGCAGCACGATATCGAGCGTCGTGCGATAGAAGGCGTTCAGCGCGTTGAGAGGCGCTTCAGCGAGCCTCGCATACCACGGCGCCGCGTCTCCGTGGCGGGGAAGGCGCAAAAGCCGGCCGCTCATCATCGGCGTCAGCGTCAGCGAGACCACCATCGAGGTCAGCACCGCAATGGTCAGCGTCAGCGCGAACTCGCGGAAAAGACGCCCGACGATGCCCGTCATGAACAGAAGCGGAATGAAAACCGCAATGAGCGAGACCGTCAGCGATATGATGGTGAACCCGATCTCGCCCGCGCCTTTATAGGCGGCGGCCATCGGCGTCTCGCCTCTCTCGATATAGCGCATGATGTTTTCGATCATCACGATCGCGTCGTCGACCACGAAGCCCGTCGCAATGGTCAGCGCCATGAGCGAGAGGTTGTCCAGGCTGAAGCCCGCGAAATACATGATGCCGAAAGAGGCGATCAAGGACAGCGGCAGCGTCACACCCGCGACAATGGTGGCGCTCAGCGTCCGCAGGAACAAGAGCACGACCATGACCACGAGGACGACGCTGAGCACGAGCGTGAACTGCACGTCGCGCACGGACGCGCGAATGGTGCCCGTGCGATCGGCCACGACCTGCACATTCACGCCCGTTGGAAGAGCCGCCTCAAGCTTCGGCAGGATTTTCCGGATGCGGTCGACCGTGCCGACGATATTCGCGCCCGGCTGACGCTGAACGTCGATCACGACGGCGGGCGCGCCATTATAGCGCGCCATCACCTTGTTGTTCTCCAACCCCGCAAGAACGGTCGCAACATCGCGCAGCAACACCGGCGCGCCGTTATTGTAGGCGACCACGATGTCTTCGTAAGCCTTTGCGGTTTCGAGCTGATCGTTAGCGCCAATGAGATAGGCCTTGTCCGATCCGCTGAGTACGCCCTTCGATCCGGTGACGTTGGCGTTTGCGATAGCCGCGCGCAAGGTTTCAAGCGCAAGCCCGTAAGACGAAAGCTGGAGCGGATTGGCCTGAATGCGGATTGCGGGCCGGATATTGCCCTGAACGGTGACGCGGCCCACGCCCGAAACCTGGCTGAGCCTGGGCGCAAGCAGCGTGTCGGCGTCGTCGCTGAGCTTCTCCATTGAAACGCTCTTGGAGGTGAGCGCGATGGTGAGGATCGGCGGGTCGGACGGGTTCACCTTCTGGTAAACCGGCGGATAGGGCAGGTTTTGCGGAAGCGTTCCGCCAGCTGCGCTGATCGCCGACTGCACATCCTGGCCCGCAGCGTTGATGTCGCGGTCGAGGTTGAATTGCAGCGTGATCTGGCTCAGGCCCTGCGAGCTGGTGGAACTCATGCCTTCAAGCGAGGGAATCTGCCCGAGCTGACGCTCCAAGGGCGCCGTCACAAGCCGGGCCATCGTGTCCGCGTTCGCGCCGGGAAGCTGCGTCGTCACCTGGATGACGGGAAAATCGACCTGCGGAAGCGACGATATTGGAAGGAAGGAATAGGCGAGCGCGCTGCTCAGGAGCACGGCAACAGCGAGAAGCGACGTGGCGATCGGGCGCGCGATAAAGGGCGCGGAAATGCTCATGGCCTGCGCGTGCTTTCAGCGGTTGCGGCTTCAGCCTGTCCTTGTACAGGCTTCTTCCAGCCGCCCCCCTGCTCCTCGCCTGAAGCATCCCCGTTCACGGAGGCCTCTTTCTTGTGGCGTTTGCGTTCGGGCTTGCCTTCCTTCGCGCCCTCTTCCGGAGCCTTTTCGCCATTTTCGCTGGCGGGAGCCGCGCTCGCGGACGGAGCGCCGGCGCCCTTGCCCTGACCGGAATCGAGCTTAATCTTCGCGCCGTCCTGGAGGTTGGCGAACCCGCTCGTAATCACCATATCGCCGGCGGCGACGCCTTCGCCGATCACCGACTGTTTCTCGCCTTCCTGCACGACTTTCACATAAGTGAGCTTCGCCGTGTTTTCGGGCGTCATGAGGTAGACGTAGCTTCCGCTCGCGCCCTGCTGGATGGCGAGCGAAGGCACGACAATCACATTTTCGAGCGTCTTGAGCTTCAGCTTGACATTGACGAACTGGCCGGGCCAAAGCCGGTTCTGATCGTTCGGGAAGACGCCCTTGATCTTCACCGTGCCTGTGGTTTGATCGATCTGATTGTCGATCGCGAGAAGTTTTCCTTCGCCGAGAACTCCCGCCCCTGTCTCGGCCCGCAAGGGAACAGAGCCCTTATCCTCAGCATCGAGAACCCCGGCCACTGTGCTTTCCGGAAGGGTGAACACCACGGCGATGGGTCTTAATTGGGTAATGACAACGATGCCCGTCGCGTCGGTCGCGCTGACGAGGTTGCCTTTATCGACGAGCCTGATGCCGGTCCGTCCGGCGATGGGGGCCTTGATCGTCGCCCATTGGAGACTCGCCTTGGCGTTATCGATCAGCGCCTGGTCGAGTTTGACCTGGGCCTCGTCTTGGAGGACCGTCCATTTTGCGGTGTCAGCCTGCTGCTGCGTCGCAGCGTTCGATTTGACGAGGTCAGAGTAACGTTTTTCGTCCAGGCGCGCATTGGCGAGAAGCGCTTCGTCCTTCGCCTTCTGCGCGACAGCCTGATCGTAGGCCGCCTGATACAGAGCGGGATCCACGACCGCAAGCACGTCACCTTCCTTTACATCCTGGCCCTCGGTATAGGGTACGTCGATCAGTCGCCCGCTGACCTGGGTCCGAACCGTCGTGGTGTTGAAGGCCTGGACCGTGCCGACGCCGGTCAAATAGACCGGAACGTTGTCGGTGCGCGCCTTTTCCGCAAGGACCGGGACGACTTGGGCGCCCCGATGAAATCCATTGCCATGCGAGTGGCCGCCCGACGCGCCCGCCATCCCTTGCTGCGACCCTTCTGCCCCAACTTGCGGCGGGAACAGCCGATCCTTGTACACGAAAGCGATCAGACCGCCAGTTACAAGCAAAAAAACGAGATAGGGCAAAAGCCTTCTCATGGCACCCTTGCTTTCACTTCTATGACAGATGCAACTTCGGCGATCGCAGCGTCGCTCGGCTTATACCACCCACCGCCAAGAGCCTGATATAGGGTAACGGCGGCTTGAAGGCGAGCTTGTCTTACTTGCGCGTAGGCGATTTCAGCCGTGAACAAGCTTTGCTGCACTTGAAGAAGCGTCGTTACATCGATGATGCCACCCTTCAATTGATCCTCGGACAGCTTGAAGGCGCGCCTCGCAGCCTGCACCGCTTCGTATTGCAGGCGCTCCTGCTCGGCATCCTTGCTGTAAGCGATCAAGGCGTCTTCGGCATTTTGGAAGGCGGAAACGATGGCCTTGCGGTAATCCTGGAGATACTCGCCATAAGTTGCGCGCTGGAGGTCGAGTTGCGCCTGCAGTTGATACTCGTTGGTGATCGGCTGGGTGATGCCGACGGCGGCATTGTAGAACGCGTTTTGCGGCTGGAACAGGGACGCCAGCGCTACGCTTTCGAAGCCGCCATTGCCAGTGAGCTGGATTGATGGAAACATTGCCGCCCGCGCCGAAGAAACATTGAACTTCGCCGTCGAAAGCTGCGCCTCCGCGCTTGCGATATCGGGACGGCGGCACAAAAGCTCGGACGGCAAGCCGGCCGGGATAGTAGGCACTGCGACCGAAAAAAGTTTGTCGGCTTTGTAACTGAAAAACTCAGGCGCCATTCCCACAAGAACGGCGAGCGCATGCTTGTATTGTTCAAGCTGCCGTTCGAGCGGCGGAATGGTGACGGCGACGTTATCGACAAGCGTCTCCTGCTGCGCCACATCGAGCCCGCTCGCCGTTCCTGCGGCGAAGCGGTCGCGGATGGCCTTCAGGATGCGCTTGGCCGCCTCCAGGTTTCTCTTCGATATGTCGATCTGTTCTTGCGTTCCGATCGCTTCGAAGTAGGTATTTGCGATGCTTGCATCCGTCGAGATCGCCACGGTGGCGGCGGCGAAGCTTTGATTGTACTGGTTCGATATGGCGGCGTACACGAGCGCGCGGTTCTGCCCCCAGAAATCGATCGTGTAGCTTGCGTTCAATTGGGCGATGACCGATGTCGACTTGACCGCCTGCCCTGAGAGGTGGGTCAGGCTCTGGCTCCCCGTTCCGTTGGCTTCAATGAGCGGAATGAGCGCCTGGGTCGCGATCCTGACTTGCGCTTCAGCCTCTTGGATACGGGCGATCGCTGCGCCGATATCGAAGTTGAACCCGCGTCCCAGCTCGATCAGCTCGGTCAGCTTTTTCGACTTGAAGGCCACGAAATCGTCCGGCGACGCCGCCGGCTTCGAGGGAGTTGCGCTCTTGTCGTTGTAGGCGTCCGGAACCTCGACTTCGGGCGTCGGCACGTGCGGATTGAGCAAGGTGCACCCGCTCAGCAGACAAAACGCCGCTATTCCAGCCACGCGGGCGATGCGCTCGCTTTCTCGCCGTCCCGCCGAAGTATGTCGTGCGCTCCCGCCTTGCATGCCCGCTCGATTCCAAATGAGTTTTCGTCCGGCATTTCCCACTCCCGAACAAAGAGAATCGCTGCAACAAGGAACGCTTGTGATTGTGACTGTTAAGCGTTTGTTTACCTCGCACGCCACAGCAAAAAGTGTAACCATATGCGCGGCTGCGCCTTCAGCCGCGAAGGCGTGTTTTTTTGGCACCAGGTATCGAGTTCCCAGCCTTGCGGCCGACAACCCCCGGGAATGAACAAGGTGCAGGGGTTTTCATCGGCTTCTTTGGGCGGCTATTCCCGATGTCGCCCTTCCCCGGAGTTACGCCTTCGCGTTGGCGAACTCGCGGCTCCATATTGTCCAAGCGGATGCGAGAGGGGGGTCGGCGGGTGAGGTGCGGGGGCGAGCTTTCCCCGTTGGCGCCGTATCTCTTCAAAGGGGCTTCAGCCCTAAGAGAGCCGGATGTGCTGACCCGAGTAGGAAATCAATTCGAGAAGGGTCTGATCGGACAGCCTGCCCGTCTGCGGGATGCCGCGATGACGCTCGAAATCCCGGATTGCGTTGGAGGTCCAGACATCGATGCGGCCGGAGAATGTGCCGCGAAAGAAGCCAAGGCCCGCGAGCGTTCTCTGCGATTCCATCACAAGCTTCGCGTTGAGTTCGGCGCGGTCGGCGAAAGAGCCTCTGGGACCCTGGTTTACGTCGAACAGGACGCGCTTCAACAACGCGTCAGTGGGTTCGCCCGTCAGGGGCAGGCCATTATCGAACTCATAGGCGAGAACGGCGAGCCGAAGGCCGTTCGGACGAACCCGAAGCTGGCTCGCATAGCCGCGCCGTCCAAGCTCCCGGTGCAGCGCAACATGCAGGCGCGAGGCTTTCGGATCCTGTTCCAGAAGATCCGGGAGGGGGGGAGCCTCAGGGGCTGATTTATCGGAAGGAAGCTGCGTCAGCGAAACTGCGGTGCTGGGAAGGCCATTTAGAAAGCGCGCGTGCTCCTGCAGAAACAGCGCATTGCTCGCCGTCGCCAGGAAGATCGTCATGATTGCGAAGAGCGTGAGACGCGCCTGTAACCGGGTCATGGGTGGAATAATTGCATAAAGCGTCATTTAAAGAAAGGTGGTTTCTGCGTGAAGAGCGATTGTTAACATTGAGAGAGAGTAATAGGATTAGTCGCATATTAAATCTCAGTTCTTCTCATCACATTCAAAGAACATAATCATAAAATTTGAACATATGCTTTTTCGTTTATTTTTTTTCTCAGCACTAGCATGGAGGCTCAGCTGTAGCAAAGAGTGATGCGTTATGTTTTTTTTTTCTCCGGCTGTCGTTCTGGATAGGATTAGTCTGCTTGTTGCTTCCTGGCTCTCAGGAAGACAACCGGCGATTGATCTCGTCCGCGGAACAGACCGTGAAGGATGTGCGCGGGTTTTGCCAACGTAATCCTCAGGTCTGCGAAGACGTGCGTGTGACGATGACGACGCTTTTGACGAGATTCAAAAGCGGCGCGGAACTCGCGCAAACCTGGTTAACTCGACAGAACGAGGACGCCGGCTCTGTAGGGGATCGGGGGACGACCACGCACAGGTCGGCGCGCGGCGACGCTTTGCCGCAACCCGTCGCGAAATGGCAGGACAGCCTGAACACGTCCGACAAGCAGATAACCTGGCGTGGCCCAACCGGGTTCTGATTAGCAGCGCATAACCTCACTCTTCTTCCATGAAGGAAAGAGCCTTCAGGTTACCCTTCGATGAGCCGAGGGTGGGGTTAGCAAATTCAACGGATTGAACCTTATGGTGAACCTGTCGCGCTCGGCTGGGCTACTGTCAGGCCATGTGCGTCGTCGCTTTTCGTCCGCCCGCTAGATACGGGGCGAGCGCTATTCCAGCCTCGCCGCGACAAGATGCTCGGCAAGGAACCAAGTCTGTTTCTCGTTCAGCCTGATCACGTCGCTGACAAGAAGGTCGTTCGTGCCGTCGTCGCCCGCATCCGTCGCCGCTTTGGCGGCCTGCCGGGATTCGGCGAGGATATGGCGGTGCGCCTCGACAAGGCGCGTGATCTGCATGGCAGGCGTCTCTCGGCCCTTTGGCGGCCGGCGCAACATCGTCGCCTCGGCTACATCGTGAGCCATCGCGAGCGAAACCCCGCCAAGGGACATGATCCTCTCGGCGATCGTATCCACGAGTTCGGACTGCGCTTCATAATGGGCGTCGAAGAGGAGGTGGAGCTGATAAAAGGTCGGGCCGCTGACCTGCCAATGGTGTTTCTTGTACATGTCGCGCAGCGTGATCGTATCGGCGAGAAGCTGGTTCAGCGCTTCGATGCTCTGCAAGCGCGTCTCTTCGCTCAGCGCGATAGGAAGATCGGTCAAAGTGCCCCAGGGTTGGGTCTCCTGCCCTTTGTCAAGGTCGAGATGGGGCTGCGCTTCGACAGCGCGGACGATGGTTTTCTGCTGCGTTTTCGGCGACGCTTTCATCCTGATTCACCCTCGTTTTACGGAAGTCTGAGGGTGAAATCGCTGGCGGGGCGAACTGTTCCGCCGAGCCCTCGCCCATGGTGCATCTCGGTCTAAAGCGATTGTGCGACCGGGGCGCTTGTCGAAATCAGCGTCGTGCGCGAAACCTCGACGCCATGATTGAGAAGTTTGAGTTCGATCGTAAACTCATCGCCAGGCTCAATATTGATGGAGGTGAACGACAGAACCTTGGTTTCGGTTGCGGCGAGATCGAACTTGCCGGTTTGCCGGGTGGTCGAAGTTGCGCCCTTGCTTCGGCGGTCCACGGTCAGTGAAAAGTTCATGCCCTTGACGGGCTGAAGCGCGAGGGCGTGGCCCGTGATCTGCACAATGCGGTCAGTCGCAGATTTCAGTTCCACCCATCCGGAGGCGGTTTGTGCGTGCGCTGCGCTTATCATCAGGGCTCCCGACGCCAATGAGAAAACGGCGAACCGCCGCCAGTTGCGCTTCCGGGGAGCGCGATTGGGATTCCAGGACTGTGATTTTGAAAAGACATTCATCGGATTGCCGCCCACACGTTCAATCAAAGCTTGCACATGCTTCGGGTCCACCCCTTAAAATAAGGGAGCGCCGAAGCCAAGACGATTTCGCGAAAATTAAAATGGAGCCTCTTCTTGGCGAGCCGGCGCATTATGCGGCCAACCTCAACCGCTGGCGCGAATCCTGACCAGCACCCGAAGTCGGCGCCCCCTGTTTCGTCCATCAAAGTTCAGGCGGGGAGACAAAAGCCAACGTTCGCTGAGGGGCGACAGCCGTCGATGCTGTGAAGGCGGCCAGGCGCGCGACGATATCACGCGCGCCAGCACACTGTTCTTTCGAATCGTCCGAATCGAAGTGACCGTTCATGTCTGACCACGACAAATCGTCGCTTAGACTGTCGAAGCGTCCGACGGTCCAAGCGCATAGGCTCACGGATGAACCGCTAGGCCGCTTTCAGCGTAGCGCCGCCGACGGCGCGGTTGCAGGGGCACAATTCCTGGGTTTGCAGCGCGTCGAGAACGCGAAGCGTGTCCGCAGGGTTGCGTCCGACATTCAGGTTCGTCGCATAGACGTGCTGAATCGTGTTCTGGGGATCGACGATGAAGGTGTAGCGGTAGGCTACCCCGGCTGGAGAGCGGATGCCAAGCCCGTCTATGAGCGAGCCCTTCGTATCTGCGAATTGCCAGATGCTGAGCTTGTCCAGGTCTTTGTGGTCGCGCCGCCAAGCCAGCTTGCAGAACTCGTTATCGCTCGACCCGCCAAGGACAACCGCATCGCGGTCGGCGAAGTCGTTCGACAACCTCGCAAACTCGGCGATCTCGGTCGGACAGACGAAGGTGAAGTCCTTCGGATAGAAGAAGATGATCTTCCATTTATCCGGGAAGCTCGCCTCTGTCAGCGTCTCGAACGCGCTTTGGCCCTTCTCTTCATGGACATTAAACCCAGGCTTGACGCCGACAATCTGGAAGGGCGGAAGTTTGTCACCAATTCCCAACATGCACTTTCCTCATTTTCCACGGACTTGGCCTGATTAGCAGCAAGGCATGTGCCATGCACAGTCACGCTTTCGTTTCGCATACCTGCTATGCCAAAAGCGAAAGCCTCGCCATATGTCTCTCGCATTGCCAACAAGAAAAGGCGGCCAGGGCCGCCTTCTTCGATGCCTCAGGCTGCGCGAGCCGCTCAATACAGGGGGAGGAACCCAAACAGGAAGCCCGGGAACGCGGGCTGGTAATAGGCGTAGCGCGGGCGGTAAAAGGCATAGCGCTGGGGGTAATCAAACCGGTGGTAGACCAGCCGCGTTCTACGATGATGATGAACGGCCGCCACGCGCGTTTTCCAGGCATAGGTGCGCACATGCGCGCGCCTGACGATCTTCGCGTGCGCCATTCTTGGCGCCCGCATGTTGGGAACGGTTGTTACCCTTTTCTCCTGGAACGATTTCGGAGGCAAGTATGACTTCTCCTCCTGCGCTTTTGCAGCCGCAAACGCCACGCAAGCGAGCATCGCCGCCAATAGCCCCACTTTCAGCCTTGTACGCATTAAAACCTCGACTTCACCAACTCACCAACGGTCACGTTTCGATCACTGATCTTTACAAGCCCTTACCGAACAGCGCAATTGAATGCGCAAAGCGTTAAATTTGTTTAAATTGACCGGAAATCCTGTTTACGCTCTGTTTTCGCACCGTAAATCGAAAGCGGCCAAGTTTTGCATTTTGAGCATTTGTGGAGCGAACGCTAAAACGGCGCCGCCCAATTCCGGTTCTGCCGGAGAAATCCCCTGAGAGGAAAACCGCCAGTTCCCATGATCACGCTTTATGCCTTCGGCCCCGCTTTCGGGCTGCCTGACCCGAGCCCTTTCGTCACCAAAGCCGAGGTGCTTTTGAAGATGGCCGGGCTTAGCTATAGCACGGATGTCAAGGGTTCTGCGAACGCCCCGAAGGGCAAGCTGCCCTATATCCGCGACGGAGACGACATCATCGCCGACACCACCTTTATCCGCCTCCATCTCGAACAGCGCTATAACATCGACTTCTACAAGTGGCTTTCGCCGCGAGAGCGCGGGTTCGCCTGGGCTGTCGAGAAGATGTGCGAGGATCATCTCTACTGGCTCCTCATGTATGACCGCTGGGTCGATGACGCCAACTTCAAGCGCGGCCAGGCCAAGCTCTTCAAAGCGGCGCCTCTTTTGGTGCGGCCGTTTGTGAAAGGGCTTGTCCGGCGGCGGATAAGGCGAACGCTGCACGGCCAGGGCGTCAGCCGATATACGGAGGGCGAAAAAATGATCCTCGCGGATCGGGTTTTCGCGTCGCTGTCGGCGATCCTGGGCGACACGCCTTATATCATGGGCGAGCGGCCATGCGGAGCCGATGCGACCGTGTTCGCCTTCGTGCTGGGCGTGCTTTGCCCTGTTTCCGAAAGCGGCATTCGCGGCAGCGCCAAGTCCTATCCCAATCTTGAAGATTACTGCGTCAGGCTGAAACAACAATACTATCCGGATCTGGCGCCGGCGCAATCATAAGCGGCGCGGGCGCCACGGCAGCGGCGAATGTGCACAATCCCCGGATGTGGCGCCTAATTCCGCCCTTCCGCCTCGTCTGGCTTGTCGTCTCCGCTGACGGAGAACTACCTCACCCAAGCAGAGTATTCCTCGCCATCAATCAAGACAGTGAAACTGTCAATAACCTGCGCTCCTGGCGCATAAGCATAATGATACTTATAGCATCTACAAATCGGGTGAGATGCGAAGCTGTTAGAGCGGTTTCCGACGGGCGGCTCTACTTGGGATTGACGGGAATCTTCGAGTTGGCCGTAAGTTTCGGGCCGGCGAGGAGCTTCGGACACTCGGTCTTGATGAAGCGGTTCGCTTCCCGAAGCATGTCGCGCTGAAAAGAGCCGTACTTTTTCTCCATTCCCCAGGCGCTATAAAGCGTTCTCGCGATCCAAATCGGGCCTTCATAGTCGCTTCCGCCGAGCGAAACTGCGGTCACAACGCCGTTCTTGAGAGTGAAGTTCGTCGTTATGTCTGCACTGACCTCATATCTCTCGACTCCGACCTGACAGGCGACCGATTTACCGCTTAGCTTCAGAATATTTTCAGGAGACGTAACCGCCGCGAGGACATCAGCGCGTCTCGCGCCGATCTTGAGGCTGCATCGCGCCGGCCCCATCCCCCATGACACGTCTTTCGACTGTGCAAGCGCCTCGATTTCCTTTTCCTGCCAGCGATGCGCAAGCTCGCAGCTCACATCCGGACCGTTCGCCTCTTTCGACAACACGATCGAGCAGACATCCCTTGCGCATTGCGCGTTCCTTGCCCTCTCCGCATCGGTATCGGGCGCGCTTGCGGCCGCAAGTTCTTCAGGGGTCAGGGGGCGTCTGTGGGGCGCGAGCCAAAGCACTGCGCCCGCCGCCAAGGCAAGGATCAGAAAAAACACGCCATTTTTTGAAAATTTAGTTTGAAATCCAGACATTCACCAAACTCCCTGCAAACGCCCTCGTCCTATGTGGCGCCGGACTTCCGGAGTCAATTGCGCATTCTTGCTGCTGCGGCGTCAAACGTCGCGTGCGCAAGAACGTTGGCTAAATCTGGAAGCTGGGGCTCTGCCCGCGCTGGCGAGAGGGGCAGAGCCTTGGGGGCTGATGCTGGAAACACCCGATGATAGTCAACCTTCGATGTCTCGAATTATCGGCCTCGATGGAGCTTAGACTTGCTGTGCTGGCTGCTCACCCAGGTTGGCGAGCGGCGCGGAAGACCCTGGAACAATGACGGTCGGATTGGTCTCAACGGAAACCTCAGCGTGCGTCTCCTTCGCTGCAACCTCTGTCGGGACTTCCTCGGCCGCAACTTCGACTGGGGCCTGCTCAGTCTTGGCCTCGGCGTGCGTCTCCTCGGCGGCGACTTCGGCTGCAACCTCGGCCGGAGCCTCTTCAGCCTTAGCCTCGGTAGACTCCTCGGTGGCGGCGACCTCCATCGGGGTCTCCTCGCCCGCAACCTCAGCAGCAGCCTCCTCAGCCTTGGCTTCGGCGTGCGTCTCTTCGGCGGCGACTTCCGTCGGGGTTTCCTCGGCTGCAACCTCGGCAGGAGCCTCCTCAGCCTTGGCTTCGGGGTGCGTCTCTACGGCGGCGACCTCCATTGGGGTCTCCTCGGCTACAACCTCGGCCGGAGCCTCTTCAGCCTTAGCCTCGGCAGCCTCCTCCGCGGCAGCGACTTCCATCGGGGTCTCCTCGGCCGCAACCTCGGCAGGAGCTTCCTCAGCCTTGGCTTCGGCGTGCGTCTCTTCGGAGACGACCTCCATTGCGGTCTCCTCGGCCGCAACCTCGGCAGCAGCCTCCTCAGCCTTGGCTTCGGCGTGCGTCTCTTCGGCGGCGACCTCCATAGGGGTCTCCTCGGCTGCAACCTCGGCAGCAGCCTCCTCAGCCTTGGCTTCGGCGTGCGTCTCTTCGGCGGCGACCTCCATTGGGGTCTCCTTGGCTGCAACCTCGGCTGGAGCCTCTTCAGCCTTGGCCTCGGCGGGTGCCTCCTCGACGGCGACCTCCATCGGAGTTTCCTCGGCCGCAACCTCGGCTGGGGCCTCTTCAGCCTCGGCGGCAGGCGCCTCGGTGGCGGCGACCTCCATCGGGGTCTCCTCGGTCGGGGCCTTCTCAGCCGCCATTTCGACCAGAACCTCAGCAGCAGTCATGGCTTCGGGGCTCGGCAAGGCTTCGGCCAGGTTTCCACCCTCCGGCATCACAAGGGCTGTTCCGCAGGCTGCGATGGGGTCGGCGACAAGGGGCTCGTGGGTTGCAGGCTCCGCAATCGCGCCAGCCTGCGCCGTGACGGCTTCCGCCTGCGGCTCGGCGGTCGCAACAGGCTCAGGCGCATCGCTGGCGGCGTGCGCAGGCGCCGCCATTTCGGCGCCTTTAACGAAATCGAACATACGTTGCGCTGCGGCGATGACGGCATCAACTTTGCCGCCCAACTCCGCAGCCATACGCAAACACTGCATACGAGTGTCCTGTAGGTCCATGGCGTGGCCCTCGATAGAATTTTTGGGGAGGTTTTGCGCCGCACAATTAACGTTTCGACGCGAATAACACTTTAAACCCTTTTTTTACTCTTGTCCCAACTCGAACGACTTCATCACGCAACATTTTATGCAAAAAAATATGTAGTCTTGCAGTTGATGTGCCCGGTGGTCTGCTCTTCACCACTTAACAAGTGGTCCCTCGATGCCAGGAGCGACGCCAAGCAGCGTTCTGCTAATCGATGAGGAGCCAACAGGCCGCTGAAGATAACTCCGCGGCCAAAGCGTTGCGCAAAGCCGAGGACGACTTCTCCGGCAGGCGCGATTGGGAGAGGCGAATCATCACCCTCGCAACAGGTCCCGAGCCGAAGTCCGGCCAATTCGGAGAGCGCCCGCTTTTGGCGGACGAGCCGCCGTTCCTGCTCGGGGCCAGTCGGCTATGCGAAAAGCTCCTTTCGCCGGCTCGCCTGTAACCTGCCAATGGCAGGCGAGGCGCATGGCATGTTCCATAGGGAACAGCAGAGTTCCGACCGCAGTGAGAAGCTTATCGTGGTTGTTTTAGCTTCTCAACAGGCAGGGAACCATGCCGCCAGACACAAAAGACTTATGGGAGGCCGGCATTCCGCGCTTCGGCCGACCCGCGTCTGACTTTGGCGGGATCGCTCCTCTCCTGCTCGTGGCTGCGCTGGCCTCGCTTTTTCTGGGAGCCAATACGGTTGAGATTGAAGCGATCTGGAGACTGCGACGACGTTCCGATCGCGTTGGACCCGGCCGATCACGGTAGAGGAGTCGCCGCGAACAGCGGCGCCTGCCCCAAAGGTGGAGATAGTCATGCGCAAACTCTTGATAATTGGGTCGATCATGGCCGCGCTTCTCGCAGCGACGGCTTTCGAACTAAGGCCAACTCACTTATCACCTGAAGCGATTGGCGCGTCCGTAACGCAAAAGGCAGACGCCATTGAGCGGGGCTGGCGACTCCCCGTGGCGCAAACCTTTCATCATCGGTTGGTCGCACAATCGAATTTGTCGGTTTGCGGTCCAGCCAGTCTGGCGAATGTGTTTCGCTCATTTTCGGAACCTGCGAAGACCGAGAGCGACGTTCTCGCCGGAACGGGCCGATGCTGGACCGGCTTTTGCCCCTTTGGTCTTACCCTAGACGTATTGGCGGACGTTGCGAGAGCCCACACCAATCGGAAGGTGACGGTGTTGCGCGACCTGACCCCGGACGAATTTCGCGAACATTTGCGGGGGGCAAACGACCCGGGCAGGCGATATATCGTCAATTTCCGACGCCGAGAGATCTTCGGGGCCGGCGGAGGACATTTTTCGCCGATAGCCGGATATCTTGAGAATGAGGATTTGGTTTTCGTATTGGATGTCAACGAGAACTTCCGACCCTGGCTTATCGAACGCTCCCGGCTTTTCGCGGCCATGAACACTTTGGACGGCGATAAGAAGCGCGGTTTGCTCCTGATCGAATAGGGAGATCCGTCCTCGAAGGCGTCGCCGCATTAAGTAGATGGTTGCCGAAGGCTCTATCCGCTCAATTCCGGCCAGAGCGAACTCAATCATGCGATTTCGGGAGCAAAACCACCCATTTTGGCGCTCGCTGACAGAAGTCCGCTCTTAATATAGTGCTGCTGAAATTTGCCCTGCGCGCTTTTCGCATGCGGCAGCTTGAGCCTCAGAGAGGAGGCATGCTAAGCCAGCTCATAGCCTTCCGCGACCGCATCGCCTTCGCGCGGAAGCGGGCGGACGCGGACTTCCAGATGCTTGAGCGGCTCGGGGCAGCGACCACCGTAAGCCCAATCCAGAAGCTCCGCAGTGTGCACCACAGGGAAAGGCCCGGCGGAGAGTTGACCGATGCAGCCGATATTCCCCGTCGCCACGCAATCGGGCTTCAGGCTGCCTATGGCTTTGAGCTTGCGCTCCTGCAGGTCTTTCGAGAGGTCCGACTGGAGAATGCTGTACGTCCCCGCCGCGCCGCAGCAGATATGCCCTTCCGGGATTTCGAGGACCGTGAAGCCGGCCTGGCGCAGAAGCTGGCGCGGCTCGTCGATGATCTTCTGGCCATGTTGCAGGGAGCACGCCGAATGATAGGCGACGCGAATGTCGCTCCATCCAACGGGCGCGTCGAGCTTTTGCTGAGCCGCGAACTCGCTGATGTCTTTGGCGAGCGATGAGACATACTTGGCCTTCTCGGCGTAGTCCGGATCGTCGGCGAGGAGGTGGGCGTAATCCTTCACGACCGTGCCGCAGCCCGACGTATTGATGATAATCGCGGCAAGCGGTTCGCCCTTCCCGCGTTCGGCCTGCCAGGCGTCGATGTTCCGCTTCGCGAACGCTTTGGCGCTCGCCTCCTTTCCCATATGCAGGGTAAGCGCCCCGCAGCAGCCCTCACCTTCCGAAAGGGTCACGTCATAGCCGAGATGGTTGAGGAACCGGACAGTGGCGTCGTTGATCTGGGGGCTGAGCACACGTTGAACGCATCCGCTCAACAAGGCCACGCGCCCGCGCCTCGGCCTCATGGTCCTCACCGTTTGGGGAGAAGTATAGGTCCCGATCTTGAGAGGGCTTCTGGGCGCGACGTCCAGAATCGTCCTGATGAGGTTCGAGCGCGAGCGGCTGAGCGCCCTCCGAAAGGGTCGGATCGCCGCCAGCGTCAAAAGTGCAAGCCTGAACCGCTTCGGATAAGGGAGCACGTTGCGCAAGAGCTTCCGGATCGAACTCGTCGTTCGGCGCGCGCATGCTTGATTTCTCAATCAACTGGCGCGCGTAGTCTGACAGATGCATATAGTCCACACCGCTTGGGCAGGTCGTCATGCAGGAGCAGCAGGACAGGCAGCGATCGAGATGGGGGCGGATTTGTTTCGGCGCCGCGTTTCCCTCTAGCATCGCCTTGATGAGATAGATGCGGCCTCTGGGGCTGTCGCGCTCGTCGCCAAGCAGAAGGTAGGTTGGGCAGGTGGCGATGCAGAACCCGCAATGCACGCAGCGCCTCAAGATGTCGTCGGCCTCCTTCAGGCGCGGGTCTCGCAGCTGCTCGAGGGTGAAGTGCGTTTCCATGGTCGTTCAAACTCCCGCGTACATGCGCCCGGGGTTGAGGACGCCGGCCGGATCGAAAGCTTTCTTGATCGCCTGCACCAGCTTCATTTTTGTGAGCGGCAGCGGATGAAACACTTCCACGCTGGAGCGCACGGAGCGCGGCGCGCGCATCAGCATCGAATCCGCGTCGAATTCCGCGAGCACTCGCCTGAGTTCTGTCACGCTCGCCTCAGAAGAGGGCGGGGTTTCGAGCCATATAAGGCCGCCCGACCATTCGTAGGCTGCGCTCAAGGGGAAAAAGGCGGAAAGCGCGCGCACGATCTGCGCAGCCTTGGATGGCGCGACCGTAATTCGCCACAAGGGCTGGTCGAAGTTTGCGGACAAAAAGCCGAGCGAGCGGATATCCGACCAGAACTTGACCGACTGTGAATGATCGAGTTCGAAGGCGTCTCCAAAGGGCGACAACTCGCGCCGAAGCTTCTCCTGTCGATAATCGACGCTCTGCAGGGAGCCTTCCACTCGAATCGCCGTCACAGCGGCGTTCGCAGACGCGATGTCCGTATCGCTTAGCCTTTTCGCGAGCGCGCCGTGCAAATGAATGGCGCCGGAGACTTCGTACGGTCTCCCCATGGCCTCGCTCATGACGCCAACGCCAGCCTCGTCGGAGAGGCCGAGAAAAACGATCGTACGCGTCTCTTGCGCCTTCGGCAGCACTTTGAAGGTCAGTTCCGTGAGTACGGCGAGCGTGCCCCAGGAGCAGCACAAGCCTTTCACAAGATCGACGCCCGTGACGTTCTTCATCACGCGACCGCCAGACTTTATGACTTCGCCCTCGCCATTCACGGCCCGGATGCCGAGAAGATAGTCGCGGGCGGCGCCTCTGAGAATGCGCCTCGGGCCGGAGATGTTCATGGCGGCGAGCGAACCGGCGCTTACAGCCATCGGTTCCGTTCCATAGATGCGGCTGAAATCCGCAGGCTCGAAGGGAAGCTCCAGGCCTTTTCGTGCAAGAGCCGCTTCGATTTCATGAAGCGGCGTTCCGGCCTTGGCGGAAATGACGAGTTCGCCGGGCTCGTAGTAGGTTATGCCGGACAGCTTGGCCGTGGAAACGACCGCGGCCGGGTTGATGGGGCGTCCCGCCTCGCGCTTCGACCCGAAGCCGCAAACCTCTAGCGGATAATTGCCGGCTTTTGCATCCTTCACGAGGCGGGCAAGCTCCGTTTCGTCATTAGGCGTATAAATCTCAACCATTTTACCGAGTGGTCCTGAAATGGTCCTGGAGGTCGAGCGGAAACACTTTGCCGAAGTTCAGAAGCCATTGTGGATCGAAGGCCGACTTCACGCGCATCTGCTGAAGCAGGTCCGCTTCCGTATACTGATAGCGCATGATGTCTCGCTTCTCGATGCCGACGCCATGCTCGCCGGTAAGGCAGCCTCCGGCGTCCACGCATAGTTTAAGAATGTCCGCCCCGCATTCCTCCGCGATCGCCTTTTCGCGCTCGTCATTGGCGTTGTAAAGGATGAGCGGATGCAAGTTTCCATCGCCAGCATGGAAAATATTTGCAACCTTGAGATTATACTTCTCCCCAACACCCTGGACCTGCTTTAGCACCTCAGCCAGCTTGCGGAGCGGAATCACGCCATCCATGCAGTAGTAATCAGAGATGCGCCCCATGGCGCCGAAGGCGGACTTGCGGCCCTTCCAGATCGCGGCCGCTTCCTCCTCGCTCTGGCTAACACGCAAAGTCTTCGGATCGAATCGGCTTGCGATCTCTGTGATGCGTCCGATCTGGTCTTCGATCTCGCTTTCGGAGCCTTCGACTTCGACGATCAGCATCGCCTCCACGTCCATCGGATATCCGGCTTTCGCGAAATTCTCGCAAACGTGGATCGCCAGTTTGTCCATGAACTCGATCGCCACGGGGATGAGTCCATCGGCGATGATCGCCGCGACGCAAGCCCCCGCCAATTCGGCGGAAGCGAAGCCCATAAGCATCGGACGCGCGCCCTCCGCTTGCCGAAGAATACGCACGGTCACTTCCGTGACGATCCCGAACTGGCCTTCTGAGCCGACCGCAAGGCCGAGCAAGTCGTAGCCCTGCGCGTCGAGATAATCGCCGCCGAGTTCCACCACCTCCCCGTTCATCAACACCATCTTGATCTTCAAGACGTTATTTGTCGTCACTCCGTACTTGAGGCAGTGCGCCCCACCCGAATTCATCGCTACATTTCCGCCAATCGTACATGCAAGTTGGCTCGATGGGTCCGGGGCATAGAAAAAGCGCGCATGCGCCACGGCGTTCGAGATGCCGAGATTCGTTATCCCGGCTTCAACGGTCGCCGTCCGGTCCAGGAAATTCACATCGAGAACCCTGTTCATGCGCGACAAGCCGATGACGATGGCGTCGTTCGAGGGCAGCGCGCCGCCTGATAGAGACGTGCCCGCTCCCCGCGCGACCAACCTTAAACTATTGTCACTGCAAAACTTGAGAAGACGGCTGACTTCCGCCGTTGTGCTTGGCAATACGACGGCAAGGGGAACAGACCGGTAAGCCGTAAGTGCGTCGGTCTCAAAGGCGCGAAGACCGACCTCATCGCTGATGACGGCATTTGATCGAATCGCTTTGGAGAGCCCACTTAAGATCTGTTCGCGGCGGCTGAGAATTGAGGTGTCTACCTCGGGCATTAGAATTAACGACATAGGCGTTTCCTGTCTTCTCGTAACGCCACCCACAAGATATTGTGGTGAACAAAGGTTACACTTATAAATGCAGATGCATGATCTTTTGTAGAAACACTTGACATGCGGGTGGGGTCAGTTCTTATAAGCGCTTTGCGTATCTATCACGTTGGATTGCATACAATTTCAGAGGGGAATTGTTTCCAATTCGACTGGAGATAGGAGGGGCGCGTGATGGGGTTAGGAGGGGCTTGTGACTTCGATTGCAGACCTTGAGATTTTCGCAAGGGTGGTCACCGCGGGCAGCATGTCCGCAGCTGGACGCGAATTGGATCTTTCTCCAGCCGTTGTCAGTAAGCGAATCAGTCATCTTGAAACACGGTTGGGTACGAGGTTGTTTCATCGCACCACCCGCCAGCTTCAACTTACAGAGACAGGCCGCGGCTTTTATGAGCGGGTTGTTCAGATCCTGGCGACAGTACAGGAGGCCGAGGCTTTTGTTTCCTCCGGCCATGAGCGCGCCGGCGGCTCGCTCAAAATCACGGCGCCCACAGGGTTCAGCCGTATGCATATCGCTCCCTATCTCGGAAAGTTCCAGAAAGAATACCCCGACCTCAGCATCGAGATTATCGCCACCGATAGCATCGTCGATATTGTCCGTGAGGGTATCGATGTCGCGATCCGCCTTTCCGAACTGGACAACTTAAGCATGGTCGCGAAAAAGCTCGCGCCGTGCCGCCGTCTTTTCTGCGCGACTCCAGATTACCTCAAAGAAAATGGGACGCCAAAGACGCTTGCGGATCTCTCCAAGCATAAAATCATTATAGAGAATAACACAGTTTGGCGTCTTCAGGGCCCAGAGGGCGCAACCTCGCTGAAGCTTTCCGGCGAGATCAAGACCAATAGCGGCGATGTCGTTCATCATGCGGCCCTCGCCGGGTGCGGAATTGCGCTGCGCTCGACATGGGAAGTCCGCGACGACCTTCAGTCGAAAAAACTTGTGCATATCCTTCCCCAATATCGAGAAGCGCCCGGCGTCGCCGTCTATGCGATCTACCCAGATAAGCAGTATGTTCCGACACGGCTTCGCGTCTTCGTCGATTTCCTTGCAGACATCTACGGCCCGACGCCATATTGGGATGAAGGTCTCGATTTGGATTCGCAAGCGCGGCCAACTTTAAAAAAAACTCTTCTGAAGGCTGAAGAACCGGCGTGACGCTCCGCTCTTGAACCTTCGGGAGTTTCGATCCTGAAGGATAGCAGCCATGGAAGGTCGTCCCGTTCAGGTTGCTCTCTTCGTTACCTGTCTCGTCGATGTGTTCCGGCCATCGGCAGGCTTTGCCGCCGTCAAGCTGCTTGAGGAAGCCGGTTGCAGCGTCGTCGTCCCGCTTTCGCAGACGTGTTGCGGACAGCCCGCCTACAATTCGGGCGACCGGGAAACCGCGAGGGACATCGCCAAACAGGTCATCGCCGCCTTTGAGGCCTTTCCCTTTGTGATCGCGCCGTCCAGCTCTTGCGCCGGGATGCTGAGCAAGCATTACCCACAACTTTTCGACGCCGAGACGGAGCCATCCTGGCATGCGAGGGCGACAGGCTTCGCAAGCCGCGTCAGGGAACTCACGGCCTTCCTCGCCGATGACCTTGGCTTGGATTTCACGGGGCGTCCCTTTCCGCGCCGCGTGACCTATCACGATTCCTGCTCATCCGTCCGGGAGATGGGCGTCGCCTCGCAGCCGCGGAAACTTCTCCAAAGTCTGGACGGGATCGAACTCGTCGAAATGTCGGACCGCGATGTCTGTTGCGGCTTCGGCGGAGCCTTCTCCATCAAATACCCCGATATCTCGAACGCGATGGCGTCGCAGAAGGTGGAGCGCGTTCTTGAGACCAAGGCGGACGTCCTGACCGGAACCGATCTTGGCTGCCTGATGAATTTGGCGGGGAAGGCGTCCCGCGAAGGCAGGGCGATCGAAGTTCGCCATATCGCCGAAATCCTCGCCGGAGACGTCGATGAGTCCGGCTTGTGTCAATCCCGGTAGCGTCTGGCTTAGACTTGGCGAAGGTTGGTCGTTAGGCCGCGCCTTGGCGCCGGTTGCTGAAATCTGCATCGCCATCTCACCCATGAACCGGACAATCGTCCAGAATTTGTGCGACTTTGGACCAAAATTGTGTGCTGCCCCCAACGAAAACCAGCTGTCATTCCGGCCGGGCGGAATCTTAGCGAAAAGCGCCTTGCCGAGAGGTTAATTGCATAGGCGCTTGCGCCCCTGCATTGACGGCGCAACAGCCTGTGAGAGTTCGCCCGAGGGATCTATTTTGCATCCGCCATTGTTTGGCATACACCTGATTTATTGTTGTAGCGGCGCGGTAAAAGGGTTCATCGATGCCAGAACAGTTTGAAGCTCTCGTCCTGACGAAAACGGAAGCCGGAACGGCCGCCAATTGGACCCGCCTTTCCGAGGCCGACCTGATGGAGGGCGACGTCACTGTCCGGGTGACCCACTCCACGGTCAACTACAAGGACGGCCTCGCCATCACCGGCAAGGCGCCCGTCGTGAGGCGGTGGCCCATGATTCCCGGCGTCGACTTCGCGGGCGTCGTCGAGACCTCAGGCCACCCTGACTTCAAGCCGGGCGATCAGGTTGTGCTCAACGGCTGGGGGCTCGGCGAAACCCATCTCGGCGGTTACGCGCAACTCGCCCGCGTCAAAGGCGATTGGCTCGTGCCGCTGCCGCAGAGCCTCACGCGCGCCGAAGCCATGGCCATCGGCACGGCGGGATACACGGCGATGCTGGCCGTCATGGCGCTCGAAGCGCACGGCGCAGCGCCCGCGAAGGGGCCTGTCATCGTGACGGGCGCCGCTGGCGGCGTCGGCGGCGTGGCGATCGCGCTGTTATCGAAGCTTGGCTTTGCCGTGATCGCCTCGACGGGGCGTTCCGAGGAGGAGGCCTATCTGCGCTCGCTCGGCGCGTCCGAAATCATGGCGCGGCAGGATCTGTCGGGACCCGGCAAACCGCTTGGCCGTGAACGCTGGGCGGGCGCGGTCGACGCCGTCGGCAGCCACACGCTGGCGAACGTGCTGGCGCAGACGAAATATGGCGGCGCCGTCGCGGCTTGCGGCCTGGCCCAGGGCATGGACCTGCCCACGACGGTCGCGCCCTTCATCCTGCGCGCGGTGACGCTCATCGGCATCGACTCCGTGATGGCGCCAAAGGCCAAGCGCCTTGAGGCATGGTCGCGGCTCGCGAAGGACCTCGATCGGGCGAAACTGGCCGGCATGACGCAAACGCATTCCTGGAAGGAGGCCGAGGCCCTCGCCCGGCAGATCGTCGAAGGCAAGATCAGAGGCCGCATGGTTCTCGAAGTGCAGTAGGTCAGCCGCCGGATGGCCCATAGAAGAGGCGCTTGCGCATCAGAAGCTCGTCCGAGGCGTCGGAGGCGAGCTTGTCCAGGGTTGCGACGGTTTTGAAGCCGAAGCGTTCGTAAAACGCCCGAGCGCGCCTATTGAACGTAGACACACAAAGCCAAAGCTGGCGCGCCTCGGCTGAGCGCGCCTCAGCCTCCATCCACTGGAGCAGGCGCAGGCCGAGGTTCTGTCCCTGAAACCCCGGCAAAATCGCAATCAGCTTCAGGTATGGCCCGTGCAGGAACGGATCTTGAATCACGATCACGCCTGCAAGCTCCGCCCCTGCCAGGACTTCAAACTTTTTCATCGTAGGCTCCTCCCTCTGCAACCATTCCCCGAACCGCTCCGCCGGAAATCCAATGACGGACCAGGGAGGGATTGCAGAAAGAGCCTCGCCCAGCTTTTGGGCGTTCTCCGCCGTCAGCGAGCGCAGGGCGAGCGCGCCAAGGTCATGCGCGGCAGGTTCGAAAGAGTTCATCGTCGGACGTTCTTTCTTTTCGCTGCTTCTTGACTTCGACACGCCAGTCGTCAATGGCTAGGCTAACCGAAGGCAAAAACAACAGAAGCTCACTTTCCGAGGCGGCAGCGCCTCTCAAGGCCCAAGCATGGAACTCTTTTACGCCACGCGCGACGGCCAGTCGCGCAGGATCTCGGAGCGTATCGCCGAGCGCCTTTCAGAACAGCACATCGAGACGCTTCCCAAGGATTTGGGGGTGATCCAGCCCTCTGCATCGATCCTCGAAAAGACCGATCTCGTGGTGATGGTCGCCGCGATCCGCTACGGAAAGATCCTGCCCGAGGCGAGGGACTTCCTCGCCGCGTACCAGAAGCTCGCGACGAAGCCGAAGCTCGTCTTCCTGGTGGTCAACCTGACCTCGCGGAAGCCGGGCAAGGAAACGCCCGAAGGCAGCGTCTACATTCGCAAAGCCATCAAGCAATATGAGCTTGCTCCGGTCTTCGCCAGGGCCATTCCCGGCCGGCTCGAATACCAGCGCTACAGCTGGCGCGACCGGCAGCTCATCCGCTTCATCATGCTGATGACAGGCGGCCCGACCGATCCGAAAACCTCGATCGAGTACACCCCCTGGGACGTGGTTGACGACATCGCGCACACGATTGCGGAACATGTTGATCACGTTCCGACGGCAAGCCAGCCCAACGCCGTCTCATAGCGAGGCGAAGGCGTCCGGCATGATCCAGCCGGCGCGGCGTTGGTTAAGAACCGCTCGCCGCGCAGTCGGGAAAATCAAGTTCGGCGGCAGCTTGAGCTTAATCCATCGCCTGTATTATCGAGGGCGTAGTTGGTCCCAGTCGCGGTTCACGATCAGGCTGCTCGGGGCCTGCTACGGATCGCGGGACCGTATGGAGTTGCGTTAGATTGGGTGCGTCGATGACATCCGCTGTTACGAATGTCGCTATGCTTGCTCCTGTGGCGTTCGCCAATAATGCCGAGCCGTCGATGACGGGCGGCGGCATGACGGATCACGCCGGAGCTCAACCGGACTTATTGGCGGGGCGAAGCGTGAAAGACGCGCCCCAAAGCGATGACGCAAAGTGGGATCAAGGCGTTCAGGTCCCGAACGCTCTGCTTGGCGTTTTCATAACGAACGCTTCAAGCCAGGCCGCCGCGCCGCAAAGCTCAACGGCGGACGTTGCGGCCGCATTCGCAGTGAACGCCGCCGCTTCCAGCCAGAGCGCCGGCGGCAGCTCCGATAGCTCGGACAGCTCACAGAGTTTCAGCGACAGGGGCGCGGCGGATTCCGGTTCCGCGAGCGCCGCCGCAACAACTCTCCAGGGAAACGAAAGCAGCCGGACCACAGGCAGCAGTTCGACCAAGGAACGAGCGTCATCTCCGCCGATCCCTATCCTTCCGCGCATGCACATCATACCCAGGATGAAAATCCTGGTCTGAGGGGACGGCCAGTTGGGACCCGTTTTGCAAATCGGCCGCTTCGTCGCCGCAACTGCAAGCTGCTGGTCCAGCCATCTCCCGCGGGCGCTGGAGCCGCTTTGGTTCCACATCCCACGCGTTTCATCCTCCTGGTTAAAAAAAGACCAAAATTGGGTTTGTTTTGTAAAACCCATGTCTGCGCGCCTTCAGGATAAATAAGCTATTGATATAAAACGGTTTTATAAGAACCGTGGCGCTTGGCGGACGGTCAGCCTGCGCGTTCGCAGGCTTGGCCCAGCGTTGGGATTAACTGTCCCGTCCGGCGGCGCTGCCCGGTAACATATTGAAAACAAAAAATAAAAAGCAAAAGGCGGCGCGCTAAATTGTTTAACGGCGCCTGCGGCCCAGAGTTAAAAAGACGTTGCAGATTTTTGAAATCCTGCGCGCGCTCTGAGCAGGCGCTCGCGGCTTGACCAGTGTACCGGCGGCGGGGCCACGAGGTCGGTAATTTCCTGGCGGGCGCCCCTCGCCTTGTCCCTGTCCCGCATCCGAAAGCGGATGTGCGTCGGGACGCCGCCAAATGCTTATTCCTCCGGCTTCGCCCCGGCGCCCACTTCGACGCCTACAGACCAATGCGTATCGGCTGGGTGATCGACGGGAAAGAGCTTGTCGTATTTCGCATTGTCGCCGGGTTTCAACTCATAGCAGCTGTCGGCGATGATGGGTTCGCCCTTCGCCAGCAGCTCGCCGACCGTCGCAAACTCAAAGCCGCGTTTGCGCAGGTCCTCGATCAGTTGAGGCAAAGCTTCGGCGGTGTGCCAGCCGCGGCCGTTTGCGTGCATGACGATGATGGAGCCGGGTTTCGCTGCAGCATCGACGCCTTTGCGAATGGCTTCGGCGGTTTGCGCCTTGGCCGGGTCGCCTGTGGGAAGATCCCATTGAATGGCGAGGAGGCCCGCATCGTTCACGGCGTTCAGGCTTTCGGCGCTGCACGTGCCGAACGGGAAGCGGAACAGGGCGGCATGATCTGCTTCGCTTGTTTTCTGCGCCTTCGCGCGATAGCACGCTTCGGCGTGCAGTCCTTCGCGCACGCGGGCGTCGGCTTTCAGGTCGAGGGCCAGATCGGCTTGCACCTCGTCTTCTTTCAACAGTCTGAAGTTTCTGTGCACCCAGCTGTGAGCCCCGACCTCGAAAAGGGGATCGGCGAGAAGCTGCCAAGCTCTCTCCTTATGATCGAGGAGCCACTTGCCGCTTGGAAAAAATGTCGCCTTGACGCCAAGCCGGCGCAAAGTATCAATGATCTCATAATCATAACCCGAGATCTCGCCAGGATTTTCACAAAGATCGAAGGTGAGCGCCAGAAGCTTTTCCCCATGCGGAAGCTTTACGCCCCGTATGGACCCGCGCATCTTTTTCGGTACGGAGGGAAGGCCGACTGGGTCTGCGTTCGGCTCGATCGAGGCGTCGTAGGGGACCCGGAGAATCGCCTTTTCGTCGGGCTTTCCCGCCAACGCCTCTGGAGTTCAGCAGCCTAGCGTCGAAGCGGAGTTTTCAGCGCCGCTTACAGGCTGGAATGGAGCAAGAAGAGTTATGACGCCTATACAGGCGATAGACATAAGCCGAGCCGGCCTCGTCATGTTCATCTCGATCCTTTCGCAGATTCCGTTAGAATCCATGTAGATTTTCGTTGCGCGATGAGCGGGTTGCTTTCAAACTCTGAGTTGCGCCGCTTCGTTTGGCGCATCTTTCAGAGGTGAGAAGACATGGCAAAGAAACCTGAAGCCAAGCCGAAGGAAGCTCCTAAACCGCCGACAAAATCCGGCGAAAAAGCGGGCGGCAAAAAGGGCGGCAAGAAGTAGGCTCGCATCAGGAAGGGGGCGAAGATATGTTCTTCCCCTTTTTCCTATTTCTCTTGTAAGCATGGCGGCGTGCATCGCTCCAATCGAGGATGAGACCACTATGCGGATTGCTTCAAGAGTTTTGATCGTGGCGCCTCTGGCGTTCTGGTCCGTTTCCGCGTTCGGCATAACCCTGACGAACAGGGAAGCCTCCGACCAGGCGCTTATTGTTATCGAGGGCGACAGGCAAAGCGAGCGCACCATCAAGGCAGGCGAAAAACTGGAGCTTTGTGAAAAGAGCTGCGTTATTCGCCTGCCGGATGGCGAAGATTACGAGTTCGACGGCAAGGAAATCGTCTCGATCGAGGAAGGGTTGCTCTTCCTCGATAATGAAGAGACGAAGGCGCAGTGACGCCCCAAGTCCGCCAAGCCGTCAACTCCGTGGGGCTGTCGCCATGACCAATTCCCTGCGTCAGGCGATGAGGATAGGGAATGCTGCTTCGCCTTAAAATCCTGGTAGCGCAAGCGGCTTGGTGGGGCGGCCGTTTTTTGCGCAGGATCAGCAGCATCTGTTGATTTTGCCCCTGCCGACGGCGTAGCGCGCGTCCTGGCGTTCCCGGAAGAACTCCTCGTAGGTCATGACGGACTTGCCGGGGTGCTTTGCCCGGCGATGCTCGACATAGGTCTCATAATCGGGGACGCCGATCATGAGACGGGCCGTTTGAACCAGCAATCGCCAGGGCTTGAGACGGTCATCAGCCATGGACGGCTTCCGGGAGAGCGCCTCGTTCTTCGATTTCGACCGAGGTGATGGACGGCGTTCCGAGCGCACGGATCAAAGCGACCAGCCCGAAGATCGCCATGGCTACGACCACAGCCACGAACAGGCCCGCCATCGTCACATCGACATAGTCGTTGTTGATGACCCTCTGCATCTCGGCCAGCGACTTCGCCGGCGCCAGCACCTTTCCGCTTGCGAGCGCCCCCTCGAACTTCTGCGCGTGCGCGAGGAAGCCGATCTTCGGATTGTCGCTGAATATTTTCTGAAGACCCGCCGTGAGCGTGCAGACCAGGAGCCAGATCGTGGGAAGGATGGTCACCCAGGCATAGCGCTCGCGCTTCATCTTGAAGAGGATGACGGTGCAAAGGATGAGCGCGATCCCGGCCAGCATCTGGTTCGAGATGCCGAACAGCGGCCACAAGGTGTTGATGCCGCCCATCGGGTCGATGACGCCCTGATAAAGGAAATAGCCCCAGGCGCTGACGGCCAGCGCCGATCCGATGAGGTTGTTCGACCAGGATTTCGTCCGCCGGAAGGAGGGGATCACGCTGCCGATCATGTCCTGGATCATGAAGCGCGCGACGCGCGTGCCGGCGTCGACGGTCGTCAGGATGAACAGCGCCTCGAACAAGATGGCGAAGTGATACCAGATGCCCATCATAGTCCGGCCGCCGAGAAAGCCGGACAAGATTTGCGACATCCCGACCGCCAGCGTCGGAGCGCCGCCCGTGCGGGACAGAAGCGTCTTCTCGCCGACATCCTGGGCGATTTGGGTCAGCGCGTCGGGCGTGACTACAAAGCCCCAGCTCGATATGACCTGCGCGGCGTTCGCGGCGTCCGCGCCGATCAGGCCCGCCGGGCTGTTCATAGCGAAGTAGACGCCCGGATGCAGCACCGTCGCCGCGATCAGCGCCATGATGGCGACGAAAGACTCCGTCAGCATTGCGCCATAGCCGATGAAGCGGATCTGGCTCTCATTCTCGATCATCTTGGGCGTGGTGCCGGACGCAATCAGCGCGTGAAAACCCGAAACCGAGCCGCAGGCGATGGTGATGAACAGGAACGGGAACAAGCTTCCGGACCAGACCGGCCCGCTGCCGTCGACGAACTTGGTCACCGCCGCCATCTGCAAGTCGGGCTGGACGAAGAGAATGCCCAACGCAAGCAGCGCCATCGTCCCCACCTTGAGGAAGGTCGACAAATAATCCCGCGGCGCGAGCAAAAGCCAGACCGGCAGCACGGACGCGACAAATCCATAGCCGATGATGATCAGCGCAAGCGTTTCGCCCGTGAGGTTGAAGAAGGGTGCAAGTTGCGGGTCATCGCCGATATAGCGTCCGTAGACGAGCGCAATGAGAAGCAGAACGACGCCGATGGCCGACATTTCCGCGATGCGGCCAACACGGATGAAGCGGGCGTAAACGCCCATCAAAACCGCGATCGGGATTGTCGCGAACACGGCGAACGTTCCCCACGGACTGCCCGCCAGCGCCTTGACCACGACCAGCGCAAGCACCGCGAGCAGGATGATCATGATCAAAAGCACGCCGATCAGCGCAATCGCGCCCGCCGCCGTCCCCATCTCCGAGCGAACCATGTCGCCGAGCGAACGGCCATCACGGCGCACGGAAAAGAAAAGGACGGTCATGTCCTGGACGGCGCCTGCGAGAACAACGCCAATCAAAATCCAGAGCGTGCCGGGCAGGTAGCCCATCTGCGCGGCGAGCACCGGCCCGACAAGCGGACCCGCGCCCGCAATGGCTGCGAAATGGTGCCCGAAAAGGACGTATTTGTTGGTGGGAACGTAATCGAGTCCGTCATTGTGCCGATAAGCTGGCGTCGGTCTGGACGGATCGATGCGCAGAACCCGGTTCGCAATGAAAAGGGCGTAAAAGCGAAAGGCGAGCAGATACACGCAAACCGCCGCGATCACGAGCCAGGCTGCGCTGATGGTTTCACCGCGGTTCAAGGCGACGACGCCCAAGGAGGCCGCGCCAAGAACCGCTATCAGCGCCCAGAGCAATTTTCGCCCCACGCCATCCGATGTTTCGACAACCACGTTCATTCAAATCCTCCCGGCGCTCAGTTTTTTGTTTTTGTAGGGCTGGCGGCCCTGGAACTGAAGCTTTGATCTTATGCTTTGAACACACGAACACAGCCCAAGCGCTCAGGCTGCTGTCAAGAAATGAGAATGATCTCTGTCAGGATGATTGCCAAGCTCATTGAGGCCCCCTTTGCGCGCGCATCCGCAAGACCCAGCATGCCAGAACAAAGCAGCTTTCGCCAACGCATCAGTGATCCCCGGCCAAGCGAAGTGCGAGCCGGGATCGTTTCGAAACGCAAATAAGCGTTTGTTACGATTCCCAGTCGGCGGATCATCGCTTTGCGACGCATCGCGCACGGGACCACGACGACTCGAACCCGCGGATGGCTGGTGCAACGCCGGCCGTGATTTCAAGGCGGGCGCGCCCACGCCTGATCAAGCGCCGCCGATGCCTTGGATGACTTTGCCGGTCCCTCCGCAATTCGGGCAGGCGCGACCATCTATTTTGCCGGAGCCCTTACAGACGCGGCATATGTCTTCCCCAGAGTTCAGCGTGCCCGGCGCCGCTTCGTCGCCGGGATTAACCTGAGACGCGCCGCCCTCCTCGCTATCTTCCATTCCCGGCATGGCATCCTCCTTCGCAGCCCGCAACGCCTCAGAAACGGCGGACTTCTTTTCTTGTTCCTTCCGGGCATCCCGACGGTGAAGCGCGGGCGAAGATCGCCAAGCGGCGCGGGCGGCTCAGGCGCGGCAACGTCTGGCGAACCCGCTGGGGGCGCGGCTCGTCCGCGTAGCGCCAAAGCCCGGTTGATCCTCGCAAGCGTGGCCAGCACGATGAGCGGCGTCTCGAAGGCTGCGAAGACGCCGCGACCGATCAAGCCGCTGCGCTTCAGCACCGGCTTTCACTTCGCGTCCTGAGCGCTGACATTCGCTTCCATCAGCTTCTTCTTGTCCGCATCTGTTAGCACTGGCGGCTCGACAGAGATCGTCAGCTTGTCGATCTTGCCGGTGAAAATGAACGGCGCCTGATAGTCCTTGTCGTCAATCGGCGTACCCGTCTTGGAGCCGATGTCGAATGTCTCATCGATGGGTAGCATCAGCGGAATCGTGCGCTCCATCGTCTCTTTTGCGACAACTTTTCCATCGACCTTGAACACGCCCGTGCCCGGCCGGCCGATGCCGCTGAGATTGTTGAAGGCGAGCGTCGCAAAGCCGAGCCCATCATATTTGAAGTCGAACTCAAGCGTATGCTTGCCGGGAGAGAGCGCCTCCGGCCCTTCCCACTTCACCCGTTTCAGGTCGAGCAGGTTCCAGGTAAACACCGGCTTGCCCCTCAAGAGATAAAGCCCATAACCGCCAAAACGGCCGCCCTCACTGACAATCGCGCCGTCTGCCTCCGCGGGCACGTCGATATCCGCCGTGATCGTGTAGGACGTGTTCAGCACATTCGGCGCCGCATTATCCGGAATGCCGGTGACGGGCGTGCCCGAATAGGTGAACACCTTGCGGCCCGCCGAAAGGTTCGGGCGTTGCGACACCACACGGGTTGCAACCGATGCATCAAGCGGCAGGACATTGTATTTCGCGAACTCGCCGAACATCAGGTCCGTCATCTCCCGCACCTTCTGCGGGTTCTCGGCCGAAACGTCGTTGTTCTGGGTCCAGTCTTTCCGCACGTCGTACAGTTCGTATTTGAACGCCGTCGCCGGATCTTCGATCGCCTTGCCGAGCAGTTCCCACGGAGCGCGCTTCGGCACGGCGCTCAGCATCCAGCCGTTGTTGTACAGACCCTGCACGCCGAACATCTCGAAATATTGGGTCTTGTGGGTTGAGGGAGCGTCCTGATTAGCCTTGTCGAAGGTGTAGGCCATGCTCACGCCTTCGATCGGCTTCTGGGCGATGCCGTCCACCATGTTGGGCGCGGGAATGCCCGTCGCCTCCAAGAGGGTCGGCACAACGTCGATCATATGGTGGAACTGATTGCGGATGCCGCCCTTGTCGGTGATGTGCCCCGGCCATGAGATCGCCATGCCCTGGCGAACGCCGCCGAAGAAGGATGGAATTTGCTTCGTCCACTTGAAGGGCGTATCGAAGGCCCAGGCCCACTGCACCCCCATATGATTGTAAGTGTACTGGGAGCCCCACACGTCGTAGAACTTCATCTGTTCCTCGACCGGGAGGGTTACGCCGTTGAAAGCCAGGAATTCGCTTGGCGTGCCCACAGGCGAACCCTCCGCGCTCGCGCCGTTGTCGCCGCTGATATAGATGATGATCGTGTTGTCGAGCTTGCCCAGCTTTTCGACTGAGTTATAACGCGGCCTATTTCATGGTCGGTGTAGGCGAGGTAGGCTGCGTAAACGTCAACCTGACGGAGAAAAAGTTTCCTTTCCTCTTCCGTTGTCTGTTCCCAGTCCTTCAGCAAATCCTTCGGCCACGGCGTTAATTTCGCGTCCTTCGGGATGACGCCGACCTTCTTCTGGTTCTCGAAAATCTGCTCGCGCAGCGCGTTCCATCCCTTGTCGAAGAGATGCATGTCGCTGATCTTCTTGATCCAGTCCGGCGTCGCATGGTGCGGCGCATGCGTGCCGCCGGGCACGTAGTAGAGGAAGAACGGCATCGATGGGTCGATGTCGTTGAGCTGGTTCATCCAATGGATGGCGTCGTCCGCCATGGCGGTCGTCAGGTTCCAGCCCGGATTGCCGATATAGGGGTAGATCGCCGTCGTATTGCGGAACAGGTTCGGCTGCCACTGGCTGGTGTCGCCGCCGACGAAGCCATAGAAATACTCGAAGCCCATTCCGGACGGCCACTGGTCGAACGGCCCGGCTTGGCTCGCCTGATAGGTCGGCGTATTGTGGTTTTTTCCGAACCAGGACGTGCGATAGCCGTTTTCCTGCAAGATTCGGCCGATTGTGGCGCTATCCTTCGGGATGATGCTGTTGTAGCCGGGGAATCCGGTCGACTGCTCGGAGACGACGCCGAAGCCAACCGAGTGGTGGTTGCGGCCGGTGATCAGCGCGGCGCGAGTCGGCGAACACAGCGCGGTCGAGTGGAAATTCGTGTAACGCAGCCCCGCATTCGCGATGCGGTCCAGCGCGGGCGTCGGAATCACGCCGCCAAAAGTGGATGGCGCTCCAAAGCCCACGTCGTCCGTCATTATCAGGAGAATGTTCGGCGCCCCCTTCGGCGGCACAACGCGTGAGGGCCAGTAGGGCTTCGACTGTGCGGCGTTGAGTTCAATCTGCCCTTTGAAGGGTTGCGGCGGCGGGGGCAGGACGTGGCCGTCGATGGTTGTCGTCGCGTTCGGCGAACCGGGCGCGCCCGTAACTTGCTGCGCTACGATTGGCGCCGGCTGCATTGCAAAAACGAGCAACGAAGAGAGAGTAAGAATAGAGAATTTCATACGCACTCCTGATCTAGCTTCAGCGGGAACAAACTGCGGAGGAGTAGGCGCGAATCATAGGCGAGGGGCATATCTTCACCTTGATGCATATCAAATAACTTTCTTCTTAAAATTCCGATGTGCGCTGTCGAAGCCGGCAGTTCGCAGGGCAGAGACACCCCGCTGGGCGCGCCCTGGAGATGATGGGAGTGTTGGCTCAGGTGCCGCAAAAGGTCTGGCGCACAACCTCATCGGGACGCGGCGGCTTGGCGTAGCGCTCAAAACCCGGCTGATCCTCGTATGGGGTCGCCAGCACGGCTAGCAGCGTCTCGAAGGGCGCAAAGTCGCCGTTATCCTGCGCCGCCGCGATCGCCTCCTCGACGAGATGATTGCGCGGGATGAAGGCGGGATTGGCCGCGCGCATGACGGCGACGCGCTCGGCGTCGCGGCCGCCCTCGGCAGAAAGGCGCGCGCGCCACTGGACCGCCCATTCGTCGAACGCGCCGGGATTGAGGAAACCGCGTCTCACATCCTCGTCGCTCGCAGCGTCGCCGGCGGCGTCGCACAAGCGCCGGAACGTCAGCGTAAAGTCGGCGCTGTTAGCGGCCATGCGGTCGAGCAGATCCTTAGCGAGGAGCGTGTCGCCGAGCTTGGAGTTCAGCAATCCCAGCTTGCGCCAGAGACCGCCGGCGAAAACATGTTCGAAGCGGGGAAGGAAATCGCCGATGCTTGTCTGCGCCATCTCCACCGCGGCGTTGACGTCTTCGTGAAAGAGCGGAAGCAGCGTCTCGGCGAAGCGCGCGAGGTTCCACTGGGCGATGCGCGGCTGGTTGCCGTAGGCGTAGCGGCCGAAATGGTCGATGGAGCTGAAGACGGTTTCGGGGTGATAGGCGTCCATGAAGGCGCAAGGCCCGTAGTCGATAGTCTCGCCGGCGATTGACGTATTGTCCGTGTTCATGACGCCATGAATGAAGCCGATGAGCGCCCACTTGGCGACGAGTTCCGCCTGGCGCGCTATGACAAGGTCGAGAAGGGCGAGGTAGCGATTTTCGGCTTCGGCGGTTTCGGGGTAGTGGCGTTGAATGACGTAGTCGGCGAGATGGCGCGTCCCCTCCACGTCGCCACGCGCCGCGAAAAACTGGAAGGTGCCGATGCGGATGTGGCTCAGCGCGACGCGGGTCAGCACAGCGCCCGGAAGCGGCTTTTCGCGCCAGATCGTCTCGCCCGTCATAACCGCTGCAAGCGCTCGCGTCGTCGGAACCCCGAGCGCGGCCATCGCTTCGCTGACAATATACTCCCGAAGCACCGGCCCGAGCCCGGCCCGGCCGTCGCCGCTGCGGGAGAAGGGCGTGCGTCCCGATCCTTTGAGCTGGATGTCCCGACGCACGCCGTCGCCGTCGACGACCTCGCCCAGAAGGATCGCGCGGCCGTCTCCAAGCTGGGGGACGAACATGCCGAACTGATGGCCGGCGTAGGCCATCGCGAGCGGATCGGCGCGCTCGGGAACCCTGTTGCCCGCGAGCACGGCGACGCCTTCGGGCGAAGACAGGGCGGCCGGATCAAGATTGAGGCGGCGGCCAAGCGTTTCGTTGAGCCGAACGAGCTTGGGCGATAAGACGTGAACAGGGGCAAGCCGGGAATAGAAGCGCTCCGGGAGCCGCACATAGCTGTTGTCGAAATCAAACAAGGGGGGGTGCTCTTGTTAGGAGGTAGGCGTCTTTTTGATCTAAGTCAAATTATGCACAGAATAAGCATAAAACCAAGGCTTACAATCGGAATGAGCATCTGAACTGGCCGCAGCCGGGTGAAATAAGGCGGCGCTTCAAGATTGCGGGCGGCGCGGACGTCGAAAACGATCAGGCTGGCGTATCCGAGAAGAAGCAGGATTATCGCAGGCGCGTTCGAGCCGAGAAGCCCGTGCACCGCCCAAAGCAGAAGAGCGCCGAAGCCGGCCGCAAAATACCACATCGAGGCTGCGATCTGGTCGGCAGTCACGCCGTTCGGCGTGCGGAAGCTAAGCCCTCGCCGCACGCCCGCCAGAAACAGGATGATGGCGGCGCCCCAAAGCACGATCAAGTCGAGGCAGAGCTGGACGATTTCTTTGTCGCTGGCAAGAGCGGCCACGGCCGCTCCACCGATGAACGGGATCGTCGCGCCGTAAGCGAGGATCAGGCTCAACGCCGGCGCGCGCAGCGGTTCCGAGACTGTGAAAGCGACCTTATTATCGTTCCAGACGATTGGCATACCGCGGCAACCCGCCGCATCCGAGCCCGTTCCCCGGCCATTGTCACGTTGCGTGTATGGCGGAGCAGCTAGAGGCGCGTAGCAGCGTTATTGGTCTGGCCATCGGTTCGACGCCCTCACCCGGACGCTTCGCGGCTACCTTCTCCCGCAAAATGGGAAAGGGGGCAAACCGTTGGTCAGCGCCCGCGGCAAATGGGTCAGGACTTCCCGGGCAGAGTACGTTAGCGCGTCACTCCGCCTTCCAGCGCTGATAGTCGCCGTCGGACTTCGGGCGGCGCATGTCGCCGACAAGGCTTCCAGGCGGATGGTAGGCCAGCGGCGTGCCGGTCATGTTCTCCCTGTGCGGCTTCTGCCACGGCCTCGGCTGATAGGTTTCCTCCGTGGGAGGCGTGTCGACCGTATAATGAAGCCAGCCGAACCAGTCCGGCGGAACCTTGCTGGCCTCCGCCAACCCCTCATAAATGACCCAGCGGCGTGGCCGTCCGGCCGTCCCCTTTCCGCTCGAGTCCTGGTAATAGCGATTGCGGTGTTCGTCCTCCCCCACATACTGACCGCGCGCGCTCGTGTAGAGCTTTGTCGAAAGCGTCGCGCCGTTCCACCACGTGAAGAGATCGCTGATCAAGCCCATTCCCGTCCCCAATTTTCTTTGGTTTTACGCGAATCCACGTCGGCCGTCCACCCGCCTGCATGATGACGGAGCCATTCGAAAAATTCTGCTGCGAGGCCGACACTACGGACGCGATCCTCACGGCAGGTTACGCGCCTTTTTGGCCGGGCCTTACGGAAATCGCCAAGACGCTCCGTCGCAGTGCCCCCATCTTGGTGGAGCGATTTGGTAGAGCAATCTATTTTTCTCTATAAATAAATACATCTGAAAGAAAGAGTCTCTCTTGTCCAAATGAATACTGCCTTATCCAACCGGATCAATACGATCTTCCATGAGTTCTCCTCAAAGGCGTACGGCTCCTAAGCCGATTTCGACAGAACCATGGAGGAAGACCCCTTGCTCAATACAGAACAAATCATCCCGGCACTGGCTTTCATGACCTTCGGCATAGCGATAATCTGGGCGATTGTGCATTACTTCCGGACGCTGAGGCGGCAGGACGAGCGGCAGAATACGCCTCTCACGCGGTCCAGCGAACAGAAAAGAACTCGGGATGGTTCGATAATCCGGAGGTAAGGCGGCTTGTGACGCCTCGGAGCAATCCGAGGCGTCAGCCTCGAGAGGACAGAAAATGTCGAAGGAAACCAAGGAGCAGAAGGAAACCGTAGGACGCGTCATGCATGAGTATAAGCATGGCGGACTTGAAAGCGGGGCGGGAAAGCCCGTCAAAAGTCGCCGCCAGGCGATCGCGATCGCTCTGCACGAGGCGGGGGCGTCGAACCAGGAAAGCCCTGCGAAAAACCGCGAGAACCTCAAGAAGACAAAACGAAAAGAGCGCGCGGGCAGGACGGCGAAACAAGAAAGGGAAGGGCGTCTTTAGGCGGGCTAGGTAATTTTGCCGTTAGACCAGTTGTAGTTTACTTTTTGGGACGAGTCGCGCGGGCTCCGCCGCAAGCTCTTAAGTGAACCTGCCTCGGATAGTTGTACAAAATCCACAGGTTGCCAGTACGCCTTATTCGCAGGAAGTCTTGTCTACGCCCGCCGAGCCACGTGGGTCAGAACGCTGCAAGCTCTGCGCATGCCTACAGCTCTACATTACGTGGCGTAATATTCTGAGTGAGATTAATCCCTTCTCTCCAGCCTTCGCAGCGCAGGCGGCGTGGCGGGCAGAAAAAGCGGCTTTATTTCTGCGCTAGCTTTCCAGCAACCAGCAGGCCGACACATGGCTTTGCACTCGGCCCCTGTCCGAACCAAGCGAGGGAATGCATGAAGACGCTGGCCGTCACCGCCGCCGATCTCGAATTCTACCCCCTTGTCTGCGGGACAATCGCTTCGCTACGGGCCAACAGCCAGCCCGGCTCGATCGATATCGCGGTGCTCGACATCGGATTGCTGGATTGGCAGCGCGCCGAACTGAAAACAAAAGTCGAGCACATCGTCGAACCTGGCTGGGCGGTCGAGTTTCCCGATCAGGCCAATGCGAACAACGCCTTGCGGGCTTTGGTGGCGCGGCCGTTCCTACGCGACTTGTTCCCGAATTACGAACTCTACTTCTGGATCGATGCCGATGCCTGGGTTCAGGATCCGCAAGGCATCTCCGCCTATCTCAACGGCGCACAAACCCGCCGCTTGGCGATCACGCCAGAAATCAGCCGCCACTATGGCAGTCTTTACCAGCACCCGGCCGAACTGCGCGGGTTGGAAGGAGCCATCTATGCCTTGGGCTGGGGTGAAGAGCTGGCGCTCAAAATGATGCAATGCCCGCTCGCTAATGCCGGCGTCTTTGCTTTGCATCGCGAGTCCGTGGCCTGGGACGTCTGGGCCAACGCTATGCGGGCGCTGCTGCAAAAAACGAACAATTTTTATGTGGAGCAGACTGCGCTCAACGCCTCCATCCTGACAGGGCAAATCCCGATCCTGCCGCTGCCGGCGCATTGCAACTGGACCTGCCACAACGCCCTGCCGGCGATCGACATACCCACCGGAACCCTTCTGGAACCGGGCTATCCCTTGCAAAAGCTCTGGATTGTCCATCTGACCGGCCACACCAAGTTCCGCCTGTGCGAACTCAACACTACGGATAACCGCCGGCTCATGACGAGCCTGCATTACCCTTTTCTCAAGAGCTATTTGAGCGACCACGATTACGTTTCTTCAGAGTTCAGGCCGATCAATCTCTCACCCTGTTTCCGCAACATGACCCAGGGCGATTGCAGCCAGAACCCTTGGCCTTATCTGCGGCGCGAATATCCCCACTCCTGGTACGTCGATGCGAGGGCTCCGTTGGTGGGATTTCTGAATTGCGACGAGGCGCACATCCTTTTCAATTCGGCGCTCAAGGCGCCCGGCAAGCGGGCGCTTGAGATCGGATGTTTCCTCGGTTGGTCAGCTGCGCATCTGGCGGCCGCAGGGTTGCAACTCGATGTCATCGATCCGTTGCTGACGCGGCCAGAGGTCCGCGGCGACGTTGTGACTTCTCTGCGCCAGGCAGGCGTGTTGGATCGCGTCAATCTGATCGGCGGCGTCAGTCCCGATGCGGTCAAGGAACTTGTTGGCGCCAAAGGGGGCGACTGGTCGCTCGTCTTCATCGACGGCAATCACGAAGAGCCCGGTCCTTATCTCGACGCCGTCGCCTGCGAACCGCATTGCGCCAAGGATGCCCTTGTTCTGTTCCACGATCTGGCCGCCCCGGCGGTTGGACGCGGGCTTGAACATTTCAAGCAGTGCGGCTGGAACACCATGATCTACAACACGACGCAAATTATGGGCGTGGCCTGGCGCGGCGATGTCGAGCCGGTCCCGCACGTCGCCGATCCCAAAATCGCCTGGCGCCTCCCATCCCATCTGTCTGCTTATGAGGCGCATGCTTCGTAGGTCCGGAATGCGGCTACGAAGCCGCAGCCGCACCCTATTTAAAGCCCGTATTTGCCACCACGAGCGGGCTGGATTGCCGCCACTGCGCCTGGCGCCGCGTCTGTGATCAGGCCCGCGCCAAGCTCTCTCGCAACCTCGCCGTCAAGTGCGCGGTGTCCGCCCATCAATGCTCATGACCGCCACGGCTGTGATGGCCGCCCTTCTGCGCTGATTGTGTGGCCTCGCCTTTGTTGGCGCTTTGATGAGACCGATCACCTCCGTGTTCCTCGTGGAAGGCGTGTTCAACGTCGGTGACCGAGCCGTACTCGCCCTCGGGCATATCTTCGAAGGTCTGCAGAACCGCATCCGCCACGCCATTGTGGCGGGCGAGTTTGACGAGATCTTTTTTGCTCATAGGGAATTTTGCCCCTTTGAGGCCGTGAGCCAAGTCTGCGGCAGACGTGCGCGCCATGGATTCTCCTGTTCGGCTAGATTTCAAGTCGACGACGGCGCGCCGATGACGCATCCGCCTATGGGGTCAACGAAGGCCGCGCGCTCCGGTTCCTGCAAGGCGATGGATCGAGAAGCCCGCCCGGGTTTTACAGTCTCGATCGCCCCTCAGCTGAAGGATCGCATAACGTGACGCCGCCCCAAAAGCCACCGGCCTTTGACGAAACCTATTCTTTGGACGAGGACGAAATTCCGGAGGCTGAGCGCGGCCTTACGGAAAAGGAGCAAAGCGAGGCACGGGAGGCTCAGCGCCCTCGGGCGCCCGTGGTTTACGAAATCATCCGCCTTGAAGGGGAAAGGGAATTGCGCCGGCCCGCCTCCTCGTTGTGGTGGTCAGGCGTGGCGGCCGGCATTTCCATCGGGTTTTCCTTCTTGAGTCAGGCGGCGTTGAGCGCGGCTCTCCCCCAGTCGACGTGGAGCCACGTCATCGCTTCAGCCGGCTACTCGGTCGGATTCATTATCGTCATTCTCGGCCGCCAGCAACTCTTCACCGAGAACGTGCTGACGGCGGTTCTGCCGGTCATTACACGCCGGAAGCTCGGCTGGCTTTTCAGGATGCTGCGGCTTTGGGGCATCGTGCTTGCCGCGAACGTGGTCGGCTGCTTCGTCTTCGCTTGCGCGTTTGCTCTTCTCCCAATGCTCGGCGGAGAGGTCACAGGGGAGATGGCGAAGCTCGTGGAAAGCCTTATGCGCAATACGCCCTGGGAAATGTTCGCGAAGGGCATCGGGGCCGGATGGCTCATCGCCGCGGTGGTCTGGATCATCGCCTCCGTCTCGGGCGGAGAGTTCCTGGTCATCGGCCTTCTGACCTATCTCATCGCCCTGTTCCAGTTCACCCATATCGTCGCCGGCACGGCGGAAGCGCTTTACGGATGGGTCGCCGGGCTTCTCACCTTCTATGATGTATCGTTGAAGTTCTTCCTGCCGACGCTCGCCGGGAATGTATTTGGCGGCACCATCCTCTTTTCCCTGCTCAGCTATGGCCAGGTGCGGGAAGAGATTTTCGAGGAAGAGGAAGGCAGGCGCCGGCGTAGCTAAATCCGAACTTTTAGCCAGCATCGGCACACGTCTGTTGGATCGAGGATTACCCGAAATCGCCGAGCTGAAGGAGCGTCGTGTTTCCGATGAGAAAGTCTTAGCAAGAAGTGCGTCGCGTCGCTTGCGGACAATTTGAGGTAACGTGTTGAATTTCGATACTGGATTGTCGATTGCTCGTCGCCGATCGACGGAAAATGGACCGCTCTAAAAGGGAAGCTCCTGCTATGCCAACTCGCATTTATCTGGTTCGTCATGGGGCGACCCAGCTGACGGAAGAAGATCGCTTCGCCGGTTCCTCAGATGTCGCTCTGGCGGCGGAAGGTCAAAGACAGGTCGCGAGCCTCGCCGAACGGCTCAAGAAGGACAAGCTTGACGCCATCTACACAAGTCCCCTTGCCCGCACGGTTGAAACCGCGCGGATCTTGGCGTCCCCGCACGGTCTGCAACCCATTCCGGAGCCCTGTCTCAGAGAAATCGACTACGGGCGTTGGGAAGGGCTAACCCGAAGTGAGGTGGAACGCGATTTCGCGGCCGAGTATGCAATCTGGCAGGAGGATCCGTTCACCATCGGCCCGGAAGGTGGTGAATCGGGCTTGAATGTCCTCAATCGCGTCCTGCCTGTTGTTCGCCGCATCGTCGAGACGCATCGGCATCGGAGTGTCTTGGTGGTTTCGCACAAGGGCACCAACCGACTTCTGATCAGCAGCCTGTTGGGCTTCGATATGCGCAGCTACCGGGATCGCCTTGATCAAAGCCCGGCAGCCTTGAACATTCTCGATTTCATGAGCGAGGTGCGTCCGCGCCTGCGTCTCTTCAACGATATCTCGCATTACGAAGGCATCCCGGCGCGGCTCCTGAGCCGGCGGCTTTCCAAGTGGTGGGACCCTCCGGCGCAGGGTGAATGAGACGCCGGCCTTATCGCCATGCCCTCCTTCGTCGTGCCAGCTAGAGCTAGACTGCGGACTAGGCACCGTCGCCACACGCTTATGGCGGCCGGCATCAGGCGCGAACGAAAACCGCCGCGGGCGCGTCGCGGAACAGCGTCGCGGCGTTGAGTTCGGCCCCGAACTCGACCACCCGCCCGCTCAGCAACTCGCGCCACCGCCCGCCGCGCAGCGGCTCGGGCACGGGCAGCATTTCGTCGGTCGGCGCGCTGCGGATGTCCCGCCGAGCCGGGAAGCGCGCCACTGCCGCCAGCATGGCCGCATCCCCCTGACGACGCGCAAAGGCGCAGATCTCATCTGCGCCGTCGCCCTCCGCCAGCAGCGCTTCGTAATCGCCGTCGGCGAAGAGGAGGGGGGCTTCGCGGCGAAAGCCGAGGATGGCTGCCGTGGCGGCGAGCTTGAAGCGCGCGTCCTGCCAGGATCGCAGATAGCGCGCCATGGCGTCCTGCCAGTCGCCGGAAAGCGCATGCAGGATCTCGTCCAGCAGCCGCTCGCGCAGCGCATGATCGACCGGCCGGCGATTGTCGGGATCGACCAGACTGAGATCCCAAAGCTCGGCGCCCTGATAGATGTCGGGCACGCCGGGCAAAGTGAGCTTCAGGACGGTCTGCGTCAGGCTGTTCTGCGCGCCGAGCCGGGCGACGCGCTCGGCGAAGGGCAGGAAGGCGTCGAGAAACGCAGCCGAGCGGCGCGGGTCCAGCGCAAGCTCGGCGAGGCCGAGCATCGCCTCCTCATAGGCGGCGTTGGGCGCCGCCCAGGTGGAGTGGGCCTTGGCTTCGCGCAGCGACTTGATGAGCGCTCCCTTGATGCGCTCGGCATAGGCGGCGAGGCCATCCACATCGGGGTTGGCGCCGAGCAACTCGACCGGCCAGGAGCCGATTAGCATCTGGTAGAACATGTACTCGTCATTGGGGTCGGGCGGCGCCGTGCCCTCAACGTCGCCGCGCGCGGCGCGCAGGAGGCGGCTCCAAACCGCAACCTGCTTCGCCCAATCCTGCGGCAGCTCGGACAGCACCGCAAGGCGCGCCCGTGTATCCTCGCCGCGCTTCGTATCGTGGGTCGATGTGCAGAGCATGGCGTGCGGCCAATGCTGACAACGCTGGCGGTTCGCCTTGTGAAAGGCGGCGAGCGTCAGGCCGAATTGCTCGGGGGCGCCGCCCACTTCGTTGAGCGCGATGAAGCGGTTGTAGCGGTAGAAGGCGGTGTCCTCCAGCCCCTTCGCCATCACCGGACCGCTATATTGTTGCAGCTTCATTGCTGAGCGCAGCACGGTATGGCGGCTGAAGCCGCTGCGCGGCGTCGCCAGCTCGCCGGAGAGGAGCTTGTCCAGGAAGTCGAAAACGCTCGGATCGACTTCGGTCTCGTTGCGGCGCGCGTGGGCGATCGCCCAGTCGAGATCGCGCTTGTCGTCCGCGGTCGGGGCGTCGGCCGAGTCCACATAGGTGCGGTAAACCGGGAAACAGGCGACGATTTCGCGGATGGCGCGGTGGAGGATGTTGCGGGTGAAATCGGCGGTGCGCGGATTTTGCCGCGCCACGCGCGCGGCGTCGCGGGCGAGCACGTTGAGTTCGCTCGCCATCTCGTTTCGCATGATGCGAAGCTTGCAGTCGCGAACGATGTCCTCGAAGGGCTCGGGGCGCCCGGCCAAGTCGGCGTAGATGCGGCTGAAGCTCTCCTCGCCGGCCGGATCGATGAGCAATTCGAGGACGAGGTTCGTGAAGCCGTAGCCGGTGGTTCCCTGGATCGGCCAGTCCTCGCGCAAGCGTTCATGCGGCGCCAGGATCTTCTCGACCACGAGATAGAAGTCGCCGCCCGCCTTCTCGCGCAGCCGCTCCAGATAGCCCTTGGGGTCGAGCAGCCCGTCGATATGGTCGATGCGCAGACCGTCGAGCACGCCGCTTTCCAGGAGCCGGAAAACCAGGCGGTGCGCGTGGTCGAACACGTCCGGCAGCTCCATCCTGAGGCCGGCGAGGTCGTTGATGTTAAAGAATCGGCGATAGTTGATGTCGTCGGCGGCGACGCGGAAATGCGCGGCGCGCCAATGTTGCTCCTGGATCAGCGCGTCGAGGCCGCGCCAGCTTTCGAAGTCGCCGGGCGCGCCATTGAGCCGCGCAACCGCGTCCGCCACGGCGTCGCGCACATCGGTCTGTTCGCGGCAGAGCGCGGCGAGTTCCGCCTTGAGTTCGGCCGCGCGCCGCGCCACCTGCGGCCGCCATTCAGGGAGGCCCGCGAAGGCGTCGCCGAGCCGCTCCAGCTCGGGATGCGCGTCGCCAAGGATGCGCGCGTAATGCAGCGGGCAGATGGGCAGCTTGTGTGCATCGTAGGCCCAGACCGCGAACCCGCCTTCCCGCTCGTCGAATTTGAGGCAGAGCTGCCCGGCCTCGAGCACGGCGCCGTACTGGTCGCCGAGAAAGGGAACGAGGAGCTTGTCGCGGAGGTAGCGGCGATCCGGATCCCAGTCGATGTCGAACCACCCAGCATGAGCCGAATCCGGTCCCCATTCCAGCACATCGAGCCAGAGCGGATTGTCCGCGCCGCCGACCCCCATATGGTTCGGCACGAAATCCAGCACCTGCTTCAGCCCGTTTTGGGCGAGCGCCGCATTCATCCGGTCGAACGAGGCCTGATCCCCCAGCTCGGGGTTGAGCGCGTCATGATCAACGATGTCGTAACCATGCGTGCTGCCCGCCCGCGCCTTGAGATAGGAGGAAGCATAGAGATGGCTGACGCCGAGCCGGGCCAGGTAGGGCGCCAGTTCGGCGGCGCGGTCGAAGCCAAAATCCTTGTGGAACTGCAAGCGGTATGTTGCGCGGGGAATCACGGGCGGCATATCACTGTCTTTCTTTCGGGAGTCGGGTATTGGGGGGCGCCCGCAACAATTCGAGGCACAGGTAAGTATCTACATTTGTTGCAGACTCCCTTTTTACGAAACAATCCCAATTTCAAGTCGTTGTTAACCCTGCGAATGCGCCCCGCCTCGCGTCCCAGCGCCTCCGTCGAAACCGGGGGCTGATCCTCCTCATCATCAGGGCGTTCCGTACCCGCAAAGCCGCCATCACGCCGGGTCAATGGACCAGCGCACAGCCCAGGGACCGAAGCAGCCGCCGTTCACGTCGCCTTCCTGCCAGAGGATGCGGCCGGGAGCGGCCGGGAAGCCCTCCCACGGCGTCGCCGAGAGATTTGCCGCTAGAGCTAAGCAAGCCTTTCCGGAGTCTTCAACGTCGCAACCCCTCACCCCAGCCCTCTCCCCCTGGGAGAGGGAGTTCCGCCGCATTCGTTGCAACGGCGTTCCCTCTCCCTGAGGGAGAGGGACAGGGTGAGGGGTTGCGACTTCGGTCAAACGTAGCGAGTTTCTTTCTCCGCCGCCGAGGCGCCAGCGCACGACTACCGCCTCGTCGCCGATGACCTCGAAGCGAGCCGCATGGCCGCCGAGCGCCGCAAGACGCGGCACAATCTCGGCGCGGCGCGTTGCGATGAGGCGGCGATACCATTCGAGCCAGCCAGCGTGGGGCTCCGTAGCCATCTCGTCCCAACGCAGCTTGGCCGAGGCGAACGTGCTCTCGGCCTGCGGGTCGGGGATGCGCTCGCGGGTCTTCGCGTCCTTGAACTCCGGGAACTTGGCGAACTCCTTGCGCCGTCCCTTGCGCACGGCGTCGGCGAGATCGCCGCCGAAATCGCAGAAGAAGGGGAAGGGCTGCGAGGCCGCCCATTCCTCGCCCATGAACAGCATCGGGATCTGCGGCAGGAGCAGGTATGTCGCACCGATGGCGCGCGCTGCTTCGGGGCTGGTGATAGCGGTTATGCGCTCGCCGAAGGCGCGGTTGCCGACCTGGTCGTGGTTCTGGATGAAAGCGATGAAGGCGGTGGGCGGCAGGCCGGCGCTCGGCTCGCCACGCGGGCTCCCGCGATACGCCATCACCTCGCCCTGGAAGGCGAAGCCCTCCGCCAGCGCGCGGCCAAGCTTCTCCGTATCGCCGAGATAGTCGGCGTAATAGCCCTTGTCCTCGCCGGTCGCTGCCGTGCGAAGCACATGATGGACATCGTCGTTCCATTGCGCCGTATAGCGCAGCGGCTTGCCGTCCGCGCCGCGGGCGAGCCTTCTGGCCTCGTTCTTCTCATTCTCCAGCACCAGATGAACGTGGCGGTCCCCGACTTCGGCGCGCACGCGTTCGGCCAGTTCGTCCAGCACATGCTTCGGGCTGTTGTCGAAGATCGCATGCACGGCGTCGAGCCGCAGCCCGTCCAGGTGGAACTCCTTGATCCAGTAGAGTGCGTTCTCGATGATGAACTCGCGCACCGGCTTTGAGTGCTTGCCGTCGTAATTGATGGCGGCGCCCCAGGGCGTCTTGTAGCGCTTGGTGAAGAAACCCTGGGCGTAGACGGAGAGGTAGTTTCCCTCGGGACCAAAGTGATTATAGACCACGTCGAGGAGAACCATCAGACCGCGCTGATGGGCGGCCTCGATCAGCGCCTTGAAATCCTCCGGGCGGCCATAGCTGGAATCGGGCGCGTAGGGCAGCACGCCGTCATAGCCCCAGTTCCACCGGCCGGGGAAATCGGCGATCGGCATAATCTCCAGCGCGGTTGCTCCGAGGCTGGCCAAGTGATCCAGCCGCGCGATTGCCGCGCGGAATGTGCCTTCCTTTGTGAAGGCGCCCACATGCAGTTCGTAGAGAACCGCCTCATGCCAGGGCCGTCCGCGCCAGTCCAGGTCGGCCCAGCGATAGGCTCTCGGATCGATTACTTCACTCGGCCCATGTGCATCCTTGGGCTGGAAGCGCGAAGCCGGATCCGGGACCTTGAGCCCGTACGGAAGCGCGAAGCGATAGAGCATGCCAGCGGCGGCCTCGTCGAGTTCAAGCTCGTGCCAGCCCTCGCCGGCGCTGCGCATGGGAATAAAGCGGCCCTCCGGCTCGATCGACAGCGAGACCCGCCTGTCGGCGGGCGCCCAAAGGCGAAAGCGCACGCCGCCCTCGGGCCTGATCTCGGCGCCATGCAGGCGGCGGAAGAGGCGGCGAGTCCCGCCGGCGCCGTTGTCGCCGGTCATCGCCGCTGTCCCCTGCGGAAGACCGCGCGCTTGGGCCGCATCAGAAAAAGGAGCAGCGAGCGGCCGGTAACCTGATAAGGCTTGCCAAACTTGAAAGACGGCTGCTTCTCCTGATCCGGCGTGTTGGTGTCGACCAGAAGGTCCCAGCCGCTGCCGCCCGGGCTTTCGGGCAGCGTGAAGTTGACTGCGTCGTGGAAGCTGTTGAGGATCATCAGGAGCGTGGCGTCTCCCCCGCGCTTGCGGATGCCGGTCGCCTGGGCGCGCCCGTCCATCAGCATACCGAAGCATTTCATATTGCCGTCCTGCCAGTCGTCCGGCTGCATCTCAGACCCGTTGGCGTTGATCCAGGTCACGTCCTTGACGCCAAGCCCCTCGTTGTACTCGCCGGTGAGAAAGCGGGTGCGCCTGAGCATCGGATATTCATGGCGGAGCCCCGTCAGCTTCTTGACGAAGCGGATAAGCGCGTGGCCCTTCTCATTGATGTCCCAGTCGAGCCAGCTGATCTCGCTGTCCTGGCAATAGGCGTTGTTATTGCCCTGCTGGGTGCGGCCGAACTCGTCTCCCGCCAGAATCATCGGCGTGCCCTGCGACAGGAGCAGCGAAGCCAGAATGTTGCGAACCTGCCGCTCGCGCAGCGCGTTGATGGCGGGATCGTCGCTTGGCCCCTCGTGTCCGCAATTCCAGGAGCGGTTGTGGGAGTGGCCGTCGTTGTTGTCCTCGCCATTCGCCTCGTTGTGCTTGTCGTTGTAGGTCACGAGGTCGCTGAGGGTGAAGCCGTCATGGGCGGTGACGAAATTCACCGAGGCCCAGGCGCGCCGCCCGCTGTGGTTGAAGGCGTCGCCCGAGGCGGCGAGACGCGGCGCCAGCGCCGCAGCCGACGCCTCGCCGCGCCAATAGTCGCGCACCGTGTCACGAAACTTGTCGTTCCACTCCGCCCAGCCCGCCGGGAAACGGCCGACCTGATAGCCGCCGGGGCCGCAATCCCAGGGCTCGGCAATGAGCTTGACGGTGTTGAGCAGCGGGTCCTGGCCCACCGCCTTCAGAAATCCGCTCTGCTCGTCGAAGCCATGCGGCTCGCGGGCGAGGATGGTGCCGAGATCGAAGCGGAACCCGTCCACATGCATCTCCTGCACCCAGTAGCGGAGGCTGTCGGTCACCATCTGGATGACGCGGGGGTGGCTGAGATTGACCGTGTTCCCGGCGCCGGTGTCGTTGATGTAGTAGCGCTTCTGGTCGGGCGGCAGGCGGTAGTAAGAGGCGTTGTCGATGCCCTTGAAGGACAGCGTCGGGCCGCGCTCATTGCCCTCCGCCGTGTGATTGTAGACCACGTCCAGGATGACCTCCAGCCCGGCGTCGTGGAACCGCGCCACCATCTCCTTGAACTCGCGCAAGGAGTTGGCGGCGTCGGCGGCGTAGCGCGGGTCGGGCGCGAAGAAGCCGATGGTGTTGTACCCCCAGTAATTGGCGAGTCCCTTCTCGATAAGATGACCGTCATTGATGAAGGTATGAACCGGCAATAACTCGACCGAAGTGACTCCGAGCGACTTCACATACTCGATCGCCTCGCGGGCGCCGAGGCCGGCATAGGTTCCGCGCAGCGCCTCCGGCACGTTCGGATGGCGCTTGGTGAAGCCCTTGACGTGGGTCTCGTAGAGGATGATGTGATCCCAGGGCGCAAACTGTCGATTGGGCTCGCCTTTCCAGTCGAAATTGGGATCGACCACCACGCATTTGGGCATGAAGGGCGCGCTGTCGCGCTCATCGAAGGTAAGGTCGTCCATCGACTCCATCCGATAGCCGAAGACGGCCGGATCCCACTTGAGTTCGCCTGCATGCGCGCGGGCATAGGGGTCGAGCACGAGCTTGTTGGGATTGAAGCGGTGTCCTGCGTCCGGCTCATACGGCCCATGAACGCGGTAGCCATAGAAGGCGCCGGGGCCGACCTCGGGCAGATACCCGTGGAAGATCTGGTTGGTGTATTCAGGCAATTCGACCCGCGCGACTTCTTTGTCTCCGGCGCTGTCGAAGAGGCAGACCTCGACCTTGGTCGCGTTGGCGGAGAAGAGCGCGAAATTTGTCCCCTTGCCGTCCCAGCTCGCCCCGCGCGGGAAAGGCGAGCCTTCCCTGATTTCGGGATTGCCGATGCTGAGCCATACTGCGCTCGGCGCTCTCCGCTCCGAATATTTGAGCCGATCCAACTTCCAACTCCCTGGCAATGACCGTAAGCGTCGCTAAGCCCGACATGCAAACGCTAGTAAGCCGGAAATGATCCCCTGCTTGTTGCTTGCGGAGTTAGGGCGGGGGGAGCCTTCGCAAGAGTCAACCATCGTCGTGTCGGATGGAAATTTCCGCGGCTGCTTGACTCAACCTTCAAAAGATAGGGTTCCGCCACAGATGGCAAGGGGCAACACAAAGGAGATGCATTATCCTCAGGTTTGCAAAACTGGCTGAACCAGCTGGGCGATGACTTAAGCGGCCTGGAGATGTTTGAGACCGGTGAGTTCTGACATCTTGCTGTGAATCAGGAAGTTCAGGACCGCTCCGCCGCCGTCGCGATTTTCCGCCCACATCATGCCGCCATGGGCAAGGACGATCTCGTAGCAGATGGCGAGGCCAAGGCCGGTTCCCCCGGCGCCCGACTTGGTCGTGCTGCTCTGAGTGAATTTATCGAAAATGGTGGTGAGTTCAGCCTCGGGGATGCCCGGTCCGCGGTCCAGAACCTGGACGTGCAGGGACGTTTCTTCATCGAGCGCGAAGCGCTGGACAACGATCTCGATCGAGGCGTTCGGTTCTGAAAATCTGGCTGAATTCGCAATAAGATTGATCAGGACTTGCACGATCCTTTGCTTGTCGAGGAGGGCGAGAGTATTCTCGGTTTTTATGATTTTGGCGATGCATAAATTCTTCTTGAGAAGAATTGATCTTGTTTCAATCACCGCTTGTTCGAGCGCGTCGACCACATCGCCGGGTTCTTTTTTGAACGCCATTTTTCCGGCCTGCAATTTCGAAAGGTCCAAAAGATCGTTCAGAAGATCGAGCAATCGTTCTGCTGATGAATGAATGGTTTTGATATAGCGTTTGACGATTTTGGTCTCGCCAGTTCCAAGCACTTCTTCGCTCATGCTGGTGTAATTTAAAATGGCGTGCATCGGCGTTCTCAACTCGTGAGACATGTTCGCCAAAAACTGCCCCTTGGCGTCGCAAGCCTGTTCCGCCAGGACTTTCCGGCGCTCGGCAAGGTCGGACGTTTTTTGAAGTTCGCAAAACATCCTTTTGCTTTCGGCAAACATGCGGTGGACGCGAACGGCGATGTAGGTGGCGCCCAAGCATTGCGTGAAGACCATGATCCCGTCCCAGCCAAAGCGAAGCCAGTCGGTTCCCGATGGATAAAGGTAGGACGGCATGAACAAGTTGAATATGGCGTGCTGGGCGAGAGCGTATAAACATATCGCCCACAGCGTTTTCCAACAAAAGAATATTATCGTAACCGCCTCTAGCAAAAGCAGAGACATGTGGGCATCGCTTTGATATGGCGTATAGGACGTGCTATAAATCAGGAAGAAGTAATTATTCGTAAGACAGACAGCAATAATGAGTCGCGCGCCAAGGCCAACCGGATTTTTCAGATAGGCGACCGCGCCGGCGATTGCGGTCAACAGCGAGCCAGCGAGCACAAGGGGCGTATTCAGTCCGAAATAACATGCGATCGCTCCGTTTACGGCAATCGACATCCACAAAACCTGAACGAAGAAGGCCCCGGCGTGTCGGCGCAACTCGATCAGGCTTTCAACATCCGTATCTGTTGTGGGAAGGCAAAGACGCATGCCAACCTCTGCTCGTCAGCCAAACGCGCGCGATAGTGTAGCGTCACCCGGAATAGACCTGGCTTTCTACTTAGGCTCGCCCATGTGTGAGCATGGACCATGGCATGTTTGTGTAATTTTACGATTGACGGAGACGTTCAAAAGCCGACGCTGACGCAGTTACTTTATTCCTCTTGCACTCAGGTACGGTCCAAATTTTTTGTCGCTCCCCGTTATGTGGGTGAGCAGCCATTTTCTCAGGAAGTTCAGCACCTCCATCGACAGGGTCGGGGCGGCGCCATCCTCATATTTCTGCTTCACGGCAAGAACCTGTTTCGTCAGGTCGTCGTGCTCTTTCTGGTGTTCTAAGGCGGCGGGATAGCCGGTTTTGGCGAAGAGAGCTTCCTCGTGATGAAAATGGTAAACGGTGTAGTCGATCAGCCCATTAAGCACTTTGCCCAGCGCTTCGTGGCTGTGCCGTGCCTGCATGGCCTCATAAAGGTCGTTGAGCATGGCCACGAGCTTTTTGTGCTGTGCATCGACGCTGGGCAGCCCGACTGACAGTTTCTCATTCCATTCCACGAGCGGCATAGCGATCTCCATTCCGGCTCTTCTGGTCAGGCTTCAGATCTGCAAAGGCGATCTCTGAAATGTGGCGGAGATCCTGATGAGAGGAGCCAAAAGAGCCTCATCGGCAAACCACGGCAATGACAGTTCCGTCAGTAGCAAACCATAATCCCAAAACTGAAAGCTTGCGTCTAAGCGAATGCAAAAAAGGCGGCGCTTTTCTTATCCAATCCCTAAGATTGAAGGTAGGAGGCCCGCTTTCCGGTTGACCGCGATCCGCAGAAATGCGTGTTCAAAACTGAAGAGGCTGTGCAGCCTTCACCTCAACTCAATCTGTTCGAAGGGCGGCGGATGACGCCTCGTTTCCCTGATGCTCTCTCTCCGAATTCTCCCAGCATCCATTCGCAGCGCTTTTATCGCGTCGGCGAGCGCTTTATGCGTTTCGACGGCGGCGCAAGCGGCGCTTCCGGAAGGATTTGTGTACCTGTCCGATATCGACCCCAGCATCATTCAGGACATCCGCTATCATGGCGGGCATAATTTTGTGGGGCGACGGATCGAAGGATACGATGCGCCTGAATGCATTCTGACAAAAGAAGCCGCAAACGCGCTCTTAAGAGTGCAGGCGGAGCTTTCGAAAGAAGATCGGTCCCTGATTGTCTGGGATTGTTATCGGCCGCAGAGAGCGGTCGCGGACTTCGCGCGCTGGAGCAAAGACCCGTCCGAAAAGGGCATGAAGACGGAATTTTTTCCCAACACGGAGAAAGGCTCCCTGTTCGCGCAAGGTTATATCGCGCAGCGTTCGGCCCATTCCAGGGGGAGCACGATAGACTTAGGCCTGGCGAGAAAGGGCGCCGCTCCCGGCTCGTTCGACCCCGCCGCTCCGCTCATCTCCTGCGCCGCGCCGAAGAAGGAGCGCTTCGAGGATGGGGGGCTTGACATGGGAACCGGCTACGACTGTCTCGATCCAAGCGCAAACATCGCCAACGACAAGCTTGAGGCCGAGGCGCGGGAGAACCGCGCGCGGCTGCGCAAGGCGATGATGGACGCCGGGTTCAAGCCTTATGACAAGGAGTGGTGGCATTTCGAATTGAGGAACGAACCCTTTTCCGGACAATCGTTCGACTTCGCGATCGAAGAGAAAGGCCGTTGACGCAGATCTCGTACCGGCGACTTCGCTGCACGGAGCGCGAAAGAAAGCGGCGCCATCAGGCGCCGCTTTCAACCCGGCAGGGCGCCCCCCCGCCAGCCTCTCACCCAGCCTTCCCTTGCGGGAGAGCGCAGCGTCCGGCTTTGCCGGGCGCCGGGCGAGAGGGATGAACCGACAAACGTTGTTTTACTTCAAAGCGCCGAACTCGCCATTGCCGAAGGCGTAGTTCAGGCCCACCCGGACGATGTTGACGTCTGATCGATCGCTTGTCGATGCGTTCAGTGGGCCGGCGCCGTTCAAGTTGCTCGCATCAAGGTTGATGTACAGGTACTCGGCCTTGACCGACCATGCTGGGTTCCATTTGTATTCAACGCCGCCGCCAACGGTATAGCCGGTCTGCGTTTCGGATATGTCATAGGCGAGCCCGGCCAGGTTGCCTTTCGATTTAACCTGCCCGTAAGCAAAGCCGCCGGTGGCGTAGACGAGCGTCGGGCCAATGGCGTAGCCGACGCGTCCGCGAACGGTGCCGAACCAATTAAGGCTGTTCTCAATGGAGTTGCCCAGCACGTCGACAGCGCTGTCCGAGATGCCGGAGCCTTGAAAGTCGGTTTCAAGGCCGATCACCAAGGGGCTGTAACCGAACAGGCCCTGCCAGTTGTAGCCGATCTGGCCACCGCCAAATCCGCCTTCGGGCGACAAGAGCCCGTCGCTGGCGGCCCAGCCATAGCCTCCGTTCACGCCGACATAGAAGCCGGTCCAGGTGGGCGCGGCGATGGCGACAGGCATCGGCGGCGGCGGTCCGTCCTTCAGGCCTCCACGATACATGTCGGCCGCGTTGGCGGAAAGTGCGAGAGTGCTTGTCACCGCAAGGCCAAGAAGGCCAGCGTGCCATTTCTTCATTGTTGGTTCCCTCAAATGCCAGAGTTCGCCCCAAGACATTCCTCTTTCCCCAGAACCCGTCGATGCGAAGCCAGCGCCTGGCGCCAACGAGGGAATGCTTGGGATCTCTGCGTGAGCCAGCGAGATACGCTGTACAATTGCCGGAAACCCCCACGCCATTCGATAACGATCGTTTAACGGTTTTAGTCCGTCGAGATTATGATGAAACCGCGACGCGCTTTTCCTTCTTTGTGTTTCTGACAGACAGAATGGCTGCAATGCAGCCTCAGCAACCACAGAGGAGATCGAGACCGTCATGAGTTCTGCCTGGTTCTATCCATTTATCATTATTGCCGGCGTGCTTCAGGCCGCGGGCGCCGTCATGAATGCTCAGCTTAAGAGTTATTTAGTCAACTCTTGGCTGGCGAGCTTTGTATCTTTTGTCCTGATCGCCTTTTTCTTTGCCGCCATGTTCGCCATTCTGCCCCGGCCGCTGCCTTCGGCGCAAAGCGTGGCCGCCATGCCATGGTGGGCGCCGCTGGGCGGGCTTGCGGGCGCGGTCGCCGTGTTCGCCGGGCTGATCCTGATCGGCAAGCTCGGCGCAGGAACGGTGAACGGCCTCATCATCGCCGCGAATATCGTCGCCTCGATCGCAATCGATCATTTCGGCCTGCTGAACACGCCCGTGCATACGGCGAACATATGGCGCATCGTTGGCGGCGCGCTCATGGTCGCGGGGATCGCGCTCGTCTCGACGTTTTGAGGCGCCCGTGCCGCCCGCCGCCGCTTCAAACCCTGTTATCGGGGTAGGGAATTCGCGCCCCTCACCCCGGCCCTCCCGCGCCGGGGGCTAGATTTGGCCATTCTCCTGTCCCGCGTTAAGAAACTGGCAAACGATTGTGTAGACTGTGCGAGTCCAGGCGGAGAGATGGAAAGAAACATGACGCAAGCCGGAGACGGAGCGCGGAGGGCGGCGACCGAGCCGTTCGGCATGATTGAGCACGACGGGCGCAAAGCTATTCTTGCCGAACTTCACGCTCGCCCGTTCCTGCCTGTCGACGCGCCGCGGCGAGTGTATCATTTCGCGTTCGCAACCAATGACGAAGACGCTCGCAACGACCGCAAGGCCATCGCCGATCTTTGCGCCAGGAGCGGCGTGGCGAAACCCCCGGAAAACGCCAAATTCCATCACCTCGAGTTAGCGGATTGGGACCTTCGCTGGGAGCAGCACACCGAGTTCACCACCTACACCTGGTCCGCGACGCTTGGCGCGGCGGAGCCTTTTGTCCATCCCGATCCTCTGGGGGCAAAGGAGATCGCCTTTCTCCCGCCGGGACCTCTCGTGGTTGCAACGCATCTGGCGCTGATCGACGGCGGACCATCTGACGAAAGTCTCGCGGCATTATTCAATTCGCAGAGCCTTTGCGTGATCGGCGCAGCCAAAGGCGTCGCTCAGGTTCTGACCGATTTTACTCTCGACGCCCATGGGTTTACGCGCCTGCTCATCAGATCGGACAAACTTGGGGCGACAAGGGCGGGGCGGCTGGTGCAGCGCGTGCTGGAGATCGAAACCTATCGCACGCTGGCGCTTCTCGGCCTTCCGGAAGCGCGCCGCGCCGGCCCCGCTTTGGAGCGCATGGAGCGGGAAATCTCAGAGATCAATCAGGCTTTGAGCGAAGGCGGCGACCAGCGCACCAGCCAGGATCTTCTGAAACGCTTGAGCGACCTCCTTGCAGGAAGCGAGGCGCTTTCGACCCAGACGGCGTTCCGTTTCGGAGCGAGCCGCGCTTATCATGCGATTGTCAAAAACCGTCTCGATCTCATCCAGGAGGCTAAAGTTGGCAGCTACACGACCATCTCGGCCTTCTTCAGCGCAAGGCTTGATCCTGCGATCGAAACTTGCAACGCCATAGAAACGCGCCTGGCGCGCCTCTCAAGCCAAGTTGTGCGCGCAATCGATCTCATGCGCACCGGCATCACATTCGAACTTGAGCAACAGAACCGCGACCTTCTCCAGGACATGAACCGCCGCGCGCGCTTGCAGATGCGCCTGCAGGGCTTCGTTCAGGGCCTTTCCACCGCGGCGCTTGCCTATTATCTCTCTGGCCTTACCGTCTATCTCGCCAAGGGAATGAAGGATGCCGGATGGCTGCCGCACAATGTAACGGCGGATATGTTTGTGGCCCTGGCGCTCCCCGTCACGATTTTTGCCTCGTGGTCTTTTATGGAGCGCGTACGCCAACTCACCATGAAGGCGCGCGAAGAGGAAAAGGTGAATTAGGATCCGGTCTCGAAGGCGGAGCGGCCTACATTTGCCCATTCTGAAACTTTCTTTCGTCGACCCGAAGCAGTCCCAAACCGAAGCTTTCGGCGCTTGCGGTCGGCGCCGCGAAGTCCGGCCGCTTCGTCGACTTACGTCAAAAACTACTTGTGTTTTTACTTATGGCGGTTTTACCAAACGAAACCAATCTTAACGGCTTGGTCACCCTCTCACGAACCCTCGGGCCGCGGCCCTTTGTCAGCCGACCCGCAAGGGAACAGCTCCAAGCGTTGGCGAAACCACACGTGTTTGCTTACGCTTCAGGCCACAGCGATGGGCTGACCTCCGCGCTTGCAAACTCCACACGGCCGTTTTCCAGCTGCGCCGCGCCGCTCGCTACAAGCTTCAGCGCCAGCGGGTAGAGCCGGTGCTCCATGGCGAGGATGCGGGCGGAAAGCGTCTCCTCCGTGTCGCCTGGGCGGACCGGCACGGCGCCCTGCGCGATGATCGGGCCTGCATCCATCTCTTCGCTTACGAAATGGACCGTCGCTCCCGCCACGCGTACGCCCGCCTCCAAAGCGCGCGCCTGCGGGTGAAGGCCGCGGAAGGCGGGCAGCAGGGAAGGGTGGATGTTGATCTGCCGCCCGGACCACTTGCGAACGAACGCCGCCGAATGGAGCCGCATGAAGCCCGCATTGCAGACGAGGTCGACGCGCGCTTCCTTCAGGGCGTCCGTAATGACGGCGTCGAACGCCTCCCGGCTAGCAAAGCCCTTGTGGCTGACGACGCGCGTCGCCACGCCCGCCTCGTGAGCGCGGACGAGCCCGAAGGCGTCGGCCTTGTTGGAGAGGACAAGCACGATCTCGGCCGGATAATCCGGCGCGCGCTGCGCCTCGATCAGCGACGCAAGATTGCTGCCGCGCCCGGAAATGAGTACGCCGACGCGTTTGCGGTTCGTCATGCCGAAGCCCCGAGCTTGCCGCTGAAGCGGACGGCGGGCGCGCCGTCTGCGCGCCGCTCGATGATGCCGATCGGGAACGCCTTCTCGCCATGATCGTGAAATGTGGCCGTGACGGTCGTGGCGTCATGAGGGGCGACGACGGCGATGAAGCCGACGCCGCAATTGAACGTGCGCAGCATTTCCGCTTCTTCGACCTTGCCGACCTTTGCGAGCCAATGGAAGACGGGCTGGCAGGGCAGGGCGCCGAGGTCGATGTTCACCCGTGCGTCGGGCGGCAGGACGCGAGGGACGTTTCCAGGCAAGCCGCCGCCGGTGATATGCGCGAACGCCTTCACCCGCCCGGTCCGATGGGCTGCGAGGGCGGCCTTCACATAAATGCGGGTCGGATCGAGAAGCGCCTCGCCAAGCGACCGGGACGGCTCGAAGGGCGCTGGCGCCGTCCATGACAGGCCGCTGTCGCGCACGATCTTGCGCACAAGCGAAAAACCGTTGGAGTGAACGCCCGAGGAGCCGACGCCGAGAATAACGTCGCCTTCCGCGATGTCCTCACGGGGAAGAAGCGCGCCGCGCTCGGCGGCGCCTACGCAAAAGCCTGCAAGATCGTAATCGCCCGCCGCGTACATGCCCGGCATCTCGGCCGTCTCGCCGCCAATCAGCGCCGCGCCCGCCTGGCGGCAGCCTTCCGCGATTCCCTTCACGACGCGCGCGGCGGCGTCGACATCGAGCTTTCCACAGGCGAAATAGTCGAGGAAGAAAAGAGGCTCAGCGCCCTGCACCGCCACGTCGTTGACGCACATCGCGACCAGATCGACGCCGATGGCGTCGTGAAGGCCCGTCTCGATGGCGATCTTGAGCTTCGTCCCCACGCCGTCGTTCGAAGCGACGAGGACAGGGTCTTTGAAACCGGCCTCTTTCAGGTCGAAGAGCCCGCCGAAGCCGCCGAGCGCCGCCGCCGCGCCTTTGCGCGCCGTCGCCTTGGCGAAGGGCTTGATCCGCTCGACGAGCGCCTCGCCCGCGTCGATGTCCACGCCTGCCGCCGCATAGGAGCCATTCGTTTTTTCTGTCATGCCGCCTGCCGTGAACGCTTGGGAGGAAGACCGCCCCACACTTGCGGGGCCTTAGGATGCGATTTAAAGAGGGCTATCATTGAGCGCGCATTCTACGCAAGCGCTGCCGGCCTGACGAGCGGGAGTTCAATCCATGGCGACGACGGACAGAGCAAAGATTTTTGCGGGCGCGATGGCGATGGCCCTCTTCCTGTGCGCGCCGGTTAACGCGCAGCAAAGGGCGCCGAGCCTTTTCACGGTCGCGAACGTGAACGCCGCCGCAGAGGCCGACAACGCGGTCGAGGCCAAGAAGCTCGCCACGCAATCCGCGGAATCACGCGCCCTTCGCTGGCTTGTTTCCCGGCTGGCGGACTACAGGAGCGCGGGCCGCATCCGCAATCTCCCCCCCGAACAAATCGAGCGTCTCGTCGCCAACATCGATGTCCGCGGCGAGGGCGTCTCGGGAACGTCTTATGTCGCAACCTTCGGCGTGACTTTTTCTGAGCGGGGGGTTGGGTCACTCTTACGCCAGTACGGCATCACGCCGATCGTGGATCGCGGGCCGGAAATCCTGATCGTGCCTGTGTTCGTCGAAGATGGCGCGACCAAGGGCAGCGATCGCAACCCATGGCGGAACGCGCTCGCAAGCCTCGATCTTTCGCACGCGCAAGTGCCGGCGAAGCTGGCGCCAACCCGCGGCGACCTCACCGCGGCGATCGCCAAAGCCTATTTCGCCAATCCGGCGTCCGGCGCAGACACGCTGAAATCGCAATACAAGACCCCGCAAGTCCTCCTCGCGCTTGCCGAGCTGGACGGGGATAGCCTGACGGTGAAGCTTATCGGAAGCGATGCGCTCGGGGTGTTCTCGCTGGAGCGGAAGGTCCAGCCGAAGAGCGGCGTCGACGAGGCGGCCCTGCAATCTGCGGCCCGGCTTGCATTCGAGACGGTTCAGGAGCGCTGGAAACTGACCCGCGGCTCCTCGGCGGTCGTGACCGCAGTCTCGCGAAGCCCGGAGGCGGCCGAGGAAGCGGCTCCGCCGCCCTCTGGAGATCTGCAGCCTGTTCAGGTCACAGCCGAGTTCTCGGGGCTCAAGGAATGGCAGGCCATCCGCGCTCGCCTGCAAGGCATGCCGGGCGTCCAGCACTGGGAGTTGCGGTCGGTGAACCCGCGCAGCGCCGAGATAGGCCTTGATTATCCCGGGGGGCCGGCGCGTCTCGCCGAGATGGCCGGCGCTCGCGGGCTCAGCGTCGAGAGCGGCCCCGAAGGGCTCATCATCAGGGGGCGCTGATCATCCGCTTGAGCGAGCCTACCTGAAAGTAGTTCGCGCAGCCGCGTAGGCTGCGGTTCAGCTGACTGATCAGCTCTGTGGTCTCTTGCCATAAGATCGAACGGCCAGTCATCGCATGGATTTTCTCGACCATGCGTTTGATGCTCTTCTTCGATGGCCGGTAGCCCAGATAGCTTTGCCGGTTTTCGTCGAATACATCCGCTCGAATGTGCAGCCCAGGAAGTCGAACTGCCCTTCCTGCATCTTGCCGATACGCGTTTTCTCCTCGTTGACCGTGAGCTTCAGCTTATACCAACGGCCGGAAGTCCTGACTTTACAAGGGGGATTCCCTCCGCCCCCGTTTTGTGAATTGATGGTGTCATATAAGATAAGATCCACCGGAGCCAAGGACAGCCGGCGCGGCATTGCGCAAGGCTCACCGGTCTCCCCCCTTGCTGGCCAACCTTTACATGCGCCGGTTTGTGCTGGGATGGAAGAAGCTTGGCCTGGAGCAAAGCCTTGGCGCGCGGCTCGTGACCTACGCCGATGACCTTGTGATCCTGTGCAAGAGGGGGAAGGTCGAATTGGCCCCGGCGCCAACTGCACGAGATTATGGGTAATACCAACGGCCCTAAGTGCTGACCTTAGCCCAGTCGCGGGCGGCGATTGAGCGGACGATTTCTGGCGCGCGCATCAAGGCGTTCCATGCGCTGCAGCATGCATCGACGATGTCCTCGTACGTTTCCCAGACTTGATGGCTCAGCGCGTTGCCTCGAAGGTATTCCCAGATGTTTTCGGCCGGGTTCAGTTCCGGCGCATAAGGGGGCAATTTCAGCAGAACGATATTCTCTGGAACGACCAACTTGGGCGAGCGATGCCACCCGGCCCCGTCCACAACGAGCAAGGCGATCGCTCCGGCGCTGACGCATTTGCTGATTTCAGCGAGATGCATGGTCATGGCTTCGATGTTGACGGTCGACTCCTTGATCAAAGGGGTGTTGACGAGCTTGCCGGGCATGGCTGCGAGCTTGAATTTGGCGAACTTGTCGGTATCGGCGCCTGAGCATGTCCCGATCCCGACAACTCGGTCTAGCAGCCTGTCGGACTTAGCCTGAGGCGAAGCATTGGGTAGAATCACATTATTGATTTGCCCCGCTTTGGAAGACAGCCCGATGAGCAATTTCCGCCCGATCGACCGTCAGACCGCGTATTTGCTTCCGCCGTCCGTTGATGACTGGCTGCCGGAGCATCATTTGGCGCGGTTTGTGGTGGATGTCGTCGATCAGCTGGATGTGTCGGCGATGAGCAAAGCCTATCGCGGCTCGGGCTCGGCCAGTTATCATCCGCGGCTTTTGGTTGGGCTTTTGGTTTACGGCTACGCCACGGGCGTGTTTTCGAGCCGCAAGCTGGAACGGGCGACGTGCGACTCGGCAGCCTTTCGCTTTGTTGCGGCCAACCAGAATCCCGATCACGACACCATCGCCGCCTTCCGGCGGCGCTTTTTGAAGGAGATCGTCAAGGTTCTGCTGTTGGCGGCCGAGATGGGTCTTTTGAAGCTGGGGACGGTCGGCCTGGACGGGACGAAGATCCACGCCAACGCGAGCAAGCACAGCGCGCTGTCTTATGAGCATGCGTGCAAGATCGAGGCGCAGGTGAAGGCCGAGGTCGCGGAGCTTTTGGCGAAGGCCGAAGCCGCCGATCAGGCGGATGTTCCCGATGGGATGTCGATCCCGGAGGAGTTGGCGCGCCGGGAAAAGCGGCTGCAGAAAATCGCCGGTAACTCCCCAGGAGAGTACGGACGCGGCAGTGAGTCAGGAATGGCGCGGCGGCTGGGGATTTGAGGATAAGTCATTTCGAGCTGTGGCGACGCCTATTGTCGTGATTTAAGCGTCCTACGGAGCAGGCGAATCAGCCATCGCAATCTCAAACGATCGAGACGCTGCTGGCGATCATCGAAAAACAGCGGGAGCAGATTGCAGCGCTCACGGCGCGCGTGGCTGAGCTTGAGCGTCGGCTTGGCCTGAACAGCTCCAACAGCGGCAAACCGCCGTCGAGCGACGGCCTGAAAAAAGAGCCGCGCGCAAGAAGCCTGCGGGAGAAAACGGGCAAGAAGTCCGGCGGACAACGAGGCCACAAAGGCGAGACGCTGCGGCAAATCGAGACGCCCGATAGGGTGATTGACCATTATCCCGTGCGTTGCCCGCAATGCGGCGGGACGCCGGTGTTGGCGAGCGCGCGCCACAGCAAACGGCAGGTCATGGACTTGCCCGAACCGCAGGCGCTGACCGTGACGGAGCATCGCGCGCATGTGTGCGCCTGCGCAAAGGTCCGTGTAACTTGATGTCTGGAAATTTTCCTCCGATGCCGTCAGGGCGTGCGGCGCGCAATGCCAGGCCGATTTTCCAGAGGGCGTGACGGCGCCCGTGCACTATGGCGGCCGGATTACGGCGGTGGCCGTCTATTTGCGGACCTGTCATTTCATTCCCGAGGACCGGCTGGCCGAACTCCTGAAGGACCTGTTCGGGATCGACTGGCGCTTCGGGCGCGCCGAGGCGGTCGCCGAGATAATCCCAGAAGCTGATGGCCAGCTTGGCGCAGGTTTTCATGAGGCCAAGGAAGGCGTCACGCGCGTCGCGGCCTTCATCCGAACGCGTTCCGGCGGAAATCTTTCGCCGAGTGACTTGGCAGCGGATGTCGTTTTCCGAACCGTTCGTGTGAAGCGGGATCTCGGGGCGCTTCAGGACCATCAGCAGTTCGGTTTTCTGTGCGCGAAGCCGCGCCAGAAGCCTGTCGAGTGTGGCGAAGCCTGTCTCGGTGGAGAAGATGGCGTCAAAGCGGCGCTCAAGCTGGCGGGCGCGGCGCCGAGTTGGCGCCTGGCGGTACGCCTTGAGGTCCTTGTAAAGCCGCCAGATGCGGGCGCGGATGCGCTCCTTCGCCTGGACGTGGGCGGCGCAGAACGTATCGAGCTTGTGGATGAGGCGCTCCGCATGGACCCAGCAGAGCGCGTGCTCGGCGATCTTGAACTGGCCGGCGCCGTCGGAGACGATGACGACGCCGTCCAGGAGCCCCTGTTCCACAATCGAGCCCCATAGCGCAGCTTCGGTTGCGATCTGGAAGGGATCGGGCTTTACCTTAAGGTCCATGAGGCCGAGTGTTTGCAGATGGGCCATGAAGGCTTTGCGGTCGGCAAAGCGCTGCTCCGCGTTCCCGAAATGGGCGATGGTCGCCTGGGGCAGCTTGTGCTCGCGCATGTAAGCGAGGGCGGCGTCGTTGATGACGTATTCGTCCTTCCCGGCTCTCAGCAGTTCAAGGAAATTCAGCCGGCTCTTTGAGCCGGTGGTTGCGAAGAACGCGAAGCAGTCATTGCCAATATGCGTGCAAAAGCCGTTCCGGGCCTTATGGCGAGCGCCCGTATCGTCAACGGTAAGCCAGGACGCCGAAGAAAGCCCTGCACGCAGCACTTCCAGGCTTTCTTTGACGAAGGCGCCTTGCTTGCTGGTCAAAATCCGCACGATCTGCCGCTTGGAAATCCCGACGCCCAAACCGGCCAGCTGCGCAGTCAGGCGCGGGATCGTGACCTGTCCTTGGTGGTATTGGTTCAGCACGAAGCGCTTGAGGTTCGCCCCGAAATGCCCGCCGACGCCTTTGGGCAGCGCGGCGAGCACAGTCTCGCCCGAGGCAAGCAGCCAGCGCTCGCCTTGGCGTTGCCGACCGTCAACATCGAAGCCATGACCATGCATCTCGCTGAAATCAGCAAATGCGTCAGCGCCGTCCCGCTGAAGTTGCCCGACCGAAAACATCTGGGCATATCTTCGAGGCAACGCGCTTAGCCATCAAGTCTGGGAAACTTATGACGACATCGTCGAAGCATGCTGCAACGCATGGAACGCCTTGATGCGTGCGCCAGAAATCGTCCGCTCAATCGCCGCCCGCGACTGGGCTAAGGTCAGCACTTAGGGCCGTTGGTATCACATTATGGTTGGAGGCGACAATGCTGAGCCGTTGCTATTGACGAACTATAGCTTGCCAAGCGTGTAGCGAAGCCATCCGGTTGCGCCATGCAGGAGCGGTTTTGTCTACAAAGCCGCACGAGGTGTTCGCACCACGGCTAATTCCTCGATCAGCTTTCTGACGGTGGCGAAAGGCTTGCCGTTCCAGAACTGGAAAAATCCTTGCTCAGCAGCATCGAGGCCCCTTCGGCCGAACTCAGCTAAGATTTCAGCCCGCACCCAGCCTTGAGCCTTTTGCTCGCGGCTCGCAGCTAGTCGATTTTTACGCAGAAGCCACTCCTCGTGTCGGCCGAAAGCGGCCAAAAGCTGGCGGAGACTGCCGTCGCTGCTTGTGGACGAAACGCTGACGCATTCTGGCTCCCATGCGCCTTTCTCCCGGTGCGAAAGGCTGAGGGCGCCTTTCAGATCGGCCAGCGCGCGTGTGGCGGCTGCGCCCATGTCGGCCTTGGTGACAACGGCGATGTCCGGGATTTCGACGATGCCGGCTTTCATGAACTGAAGCGAGTCTCCGGACGCCGGCTGGATGCAAAGGACCACCGTATCGGACACCGTGGCGATGTCGGTTTCCGACTGACCGACGCCGACGCTTTCAACAATGATCTTATCGTAAAGCGCGCGAAGCAGTGCGACCGATGGGAAAGCGATATCTGCAAGGCCGCCGAGACGGCCCCTCGCGGCGAGGGAGCGAATGAAAACGCCACTGTCGTTCGGGTCGGTCCTCATGCGCACTCGGTCGCCCAACAGAGCTCCGCCGGTGGCCCTGGACGAGGGATCGACGGCGATGACGGCGACCGTTTTTTCTTGGGCGCGCCATTTCGAGATCAAAGCGTTGATGAGCGTGGACTTTCCCGCGCCGGGCGGTCCGGTTATCCCGACGACGATGCCCTTGGGATTTGCGTAGGCCTCGTCGAGCAAGGCCGCCATGGCGGTAAGGCTTGCCTCGATGGCCGAAAGGCCGGCAGCGATCTGGGCCTTATTCGAGAGGCAAGCAAGATTAAGTTCCTGAGGCGTGTTCACCGCCTTACGCCTTGCTTTTTTGGGTGCCGGAAGCGCCTGAAACGCTCGCGGCCACGCGCTGTTTAATGCCGGATGAAGGCGGGCGAATCGCCCGCCGTAAGCCCTTACGCGGTGGACGATCCGCTAACCCCCTTCAGGCGCACGAAGGCCTGAGCCGCCGCAAGCCGCGCCACCGGCACACGGAACGGCGAGCAAGAGACATAGTCGAGGCCGACCTTTTCGCAAATGTCGATAGACGCCGGATCGCCGCCATGCTCGCCGCAGATGCCAAGCTTGATGCCGGGCCTAGTCTTCCGTCCGCGGTCGGCGGCAATCTGGACGAGTTCGCCCACGCCGTCCGGATCGAGCGAAACGAACGGATCGACCGCGAAGATGCCTTGGGCGATGTAATCACCCAGGAACGTGCCCGAGTTGTCGCGGCTCAGGCCGTAGGTTGTCTGGGTAAGGTCGTTCGTGCCGAAGGAGAAGAACTCGGCCGTCTTCGCAATCTCCCCAGCCCGAAGCGCCGCGCGCGGCAGCTCAATCATGGTGCCGACATGATAGGAAAGCGACGTGTGGGCCGCGGCTTCGACCTCCTTCGCCACCCTGTCGATAATCGCCTTCAGGATGTCGAGTTCAGCTTTCGTGGCGATGAGAGGCACCATGACCTCGGGGACAACCTGCGACCCCGTCTTCTTGCTCACTTCAACGGCCGCCTCGAAAATCGCCCGCGCCTGCATCTCGGCGATCTCGGGATATGAGACAGCGAGACGGCAGCCACGATGGCCGAGCATCGGGTTCTGCTCTTTGAGGTAGTTGAGCCTGGCGCGCAGGGCGGACGACTCCATCTTCAGCGATTTCGCAAGCTCGTTGATCTCCTCGTCGCCGTGCGGCAGGAACTCATGAAGCGGAGGATCGAGCAGACGGATCGTGACAGGAAGGCCTCCCATGATCTCGAAGATGTCGACAAAGTCCTGGCGTTGCATGGGCAGGATTTTCGCGAGAGCGGCGCGCCTGCCGTTTTCGTCGGAAGATACGATCATTTCGCGCACAGCCATGATGCGGGTCGCATCGAAGAACATGTGCTCGGTGCGGCATAGACCGATGCCTTCCGCTCCGAACTGCTTCGCCTGCTTGGCGTCCTTCGGCGTATCGGCGTTTGTGCGCACTTTCATGCGCCGCACGCTGTCGGCCCATTCCATTAGGGTCGCAAAGTCGCCGGTCAGTTCCGGCTGACGCATCGCAACCTGCCCCTTGATGACCTGACCGGTCGATCCGTCGATCGTAATCAGATCGCCTTCCTTGAGCGTTACGTCTCCCGCAGTGAGCGTGCCCGCTTCCGTATTGATGCGAATGGCGCTGGCGCCGGAGACGCAGGGCCGACCCATGCCGCGGGCGACCACGGCCGCATGGCTCGTCATGCCGCCGCGCGCGGTAAGAATGCCCGCCGCCGCATGCATGCCGTGGATGTCCTCCGGGCTCGTTTCGGTGCGCACAAGGATAACGGTCTTGCCTTGGCCCTTCAGCTTCTCTGCGTCGTCGGGAGAAAAGACGATTTCGCCGCAGGCGGCCCCTGGTGAGGCAGGCAGGCCGGTTGCGACGATGTTGCGCTGCGCAGAGGGATCAATGGTCGGATGGAGGAGCTGATCGAGTTGCGTGGCCTCGATTCGGGTGATCGCCTCCTCTTTGTTTATGAGCCCTTCCCTCGCTAAATCGATCGCGATTTTCAGGGCAGCCGGCGTCGTCCGCTTGCCATTGCGGCATTGCAGCATCCAGAGTTTGCCTTCCTGGATGGTAAACTCGATGTCCTGCATATCGCGGTAGTGGCGTTCGAGCGTTCCGCAGATTTTCGCGAACTCTGCGAACACGCTCGGCATGATCGCCTCAAGAGAAGGCTTGTCGCTGCCGCCCTCTTTTCGCGCCACTTCCGTAATGGCCTGCGGCGTGCGGATGCCCGCCACCACGTCCTCGCCTTGTGCATTGACGAGAAACTCGCCGTAGAGCCTGGCATCGCCGGTCGATGGATTACGAGTGAAGGCGACGCCCGTTGCGCTCGTATCGCCGCGGTTGCCGAACACCATCGCCTGGACGTTCACCGCTGTGCCCCAGCTTTCCGGGAGACCGTTCAGCTGACGGTACTTGATAGCGCGCGCGTTGTTCCAGCTGTCGAAGACAGCTCCGATCGCGCCCCAAAGCTGCTCGTTGATGTTTTGGGGGAATGGCCGACCGAGTTTGCGCTGCACCACCTCTTTATACTCGACGATGAGGGTCTGCCAATCGTCGGCCGTGAGATCGGTGTCGAGTTCGTAACCCTTCTGGTGCTTATAGCGCTCCAGGAGCTCCTCGAAATTGTGATATTTCACATCGAGCACAACGCCCGAGTACATTTGGATGAAGCGGCGATAACTATCATAAGCGAAGCGCTTGTCGCCAGACCGCCCCGCAAGCCCTTTCACCGTTTCATCGTTCAGGCCCAAGTTCAGGATCGTGTCCATCATGCCTGGCATGGACGCCCGGCTTCCCGAGCGAACTGAAACGAGAAGGGGATTTTGGGGGTCTCCCAAGGTGGCGCCAACTGTCTTGCCAATATAGACAACAGAGTCTTCGACCTGCTCCTTGAGCCCCTCCGGCAGTTTCCGGCCGAGTGCGTAATAAGCGTTGCAGACGTCGGTGGTAATGGTGAAGCCCGGAGGTACGGGCAAACCGAGATTAGACATCTCTGCGAGATTGGCGCCCTTGCCGCCCAGCAGATTTTTCATTTCCGCCGAGCCATCGGCTTTTCCTGCGCCGAAGCGATAAACAAACTTTTCGTTGCCTGCCATTTCTTCCTCCGATTAATCGCGGCCCTATCATGCCGCATGTTTCGTTAGCGCGAGTATCCCCGCCCTTGCTTGTTGCGGTCGCCTCCTTCATCAGGGAGGCAAGGCGCTCAGCGAGTCCGAGTTTGTTTCTAAAATATTGATGGTGATGTCATAGATGAGGCGGGCTGGCGTGAAGCTGGACATTGATCAGCGCATATTTTCGATAGCGTTATCATGCGGCTCTTTTTTTCCAAAGGCAGAACGCAAGACACCCAGCAGCGCCTATGCCGCCACCCCAGGCCCATCCAAAGGATACATCAACCTTATGTAACCGAGAAGAGCGCCGCGCTCAAGCGTTACACCGCCCCCGCGCCGCCGAGGGTCATGTTAACGCAAAAATGCGTTCTGCCAAAGAAAACCTTAAGCGGCGCGGCGCGCTGCGAGGCCATAGCCCCGCAGGCTTAGCGCTTCTGCGACATGGATGGCGTGAATATCGGTGCTAGTGTCGAGGTCGGCGAGCGTCCTTGAGAGGCGAATCGTTCTGTGATAGCCGCGCGCGGACAAACCCTCCGCTTCCGCTGCCCTCTCCAGGAGGCGCATGCCCTCCCGATCGAGCGGGCAAAACTCCTCCAGCAAAGCGGGCGGGCATCGCGCGTTCGTCGTCACGACATCGTTACCGATGATGGAGTATCGCCGCGCCTGGATATGCCGCGCGGCGGCGACGCGTTTGGCGACATCGGCGCTCGTCTCACGCGATGGCGGCAGAGCAAGGTCGGTCGCTTTCACCGGCGCAACCGCGATCTGAATATCGAGGCGATCCCAAAGCGGTCCGGAAATTCTCGCCCTGTAGTTTTCCTCACATCTCGGTCCGAGCCTGCAGGTGACGCCCGGCGTCCAGGCATGCCCACAGCGGCATGGATTCATGGCTGCCACGAGCTGAAACCGTGAGGGGTAGCGTATGCGATGATTGACCCGCGCGATAACCGTCTCTCCGCTCTCGATCGGCTGGCGAAGCGCGTCGAGCACATACGGAGGGAATTCCGCGAACTCATCGAGAAAGAGGACGCCATGGTGGGCGAGCGCGACCTCTCCCGGTTTGGGCCGGGCTCCGCCGCCTACTAGAGCCGCCATGCTCGCGGAATGATGGGGCGCTCGAAAAGGCCGGTTCGAAGTGAGCGACCCGTTCACGATCACGCCTGCGATGCTCTGGACCATCGCGACCTCAAGGAGTTCCTGGGGCTCAAGCGGCGGCAGAATGCTTGGAAGGCGCTGAGCCAGCATGGACTTCCCCGCGCCAGGGGCACCGATCATGATCATATGATGGCTGCCTGCCGCCGCGACCTCCAAAGCCCGCTTCGCGCTCTCCTGGCCGCGCACGTCTTTGAGGTCCGGAGCCGCTTTCGCGCTTTGATCGAGGTGCGGATGAGGCTTCGGAATAAGCGCGGTTCCCTTCAGATGATTGACGAGAGCCACGAGATGCGAAGGCGCCACGATCGGCATCGAGGCCGACGCCCAAGCTGCTTCGGGTCCACAGGCCGCTGGGCAGATCAGCCCCTTTTCGAGAGCGCTTGCTCCAAGCGCCGCGGGCAACGCCCCCGCAAGCGCGCCAAGCCCGCCATCAAGGCCAAGTTCGCCAATGATGATAAAATCCTTGAGCGCATCCGGGGAGATCGCTCCGGCCGCCGCCATGACGCCAAGCGCTATGGGCAGATCGTAATGCGTCCCTTCCTTTGGCATGTCCGCCGGAGCGAGATTGACCGTAATCCGTTTCGCCGGAAGGCCAAGACCGATCGCGGTGAGGGCCGCGCGCACGCGCTCCCGGCTTTCCCCGACCGATTTGTCGGGAAGCCCAACAACGGAAAAGGCTGGGAGGCCAGGCGCAATGAGCACCTGGACGTCGACCTGCTTCGCGTCGATGCCCTCAAAGGCGACCGTTGACACCTGCGCGAACATGGGAGCGCTCCACCACAATTTCTAACAACCGGACAAATATTATCTTCATTTTTTTTTAAATCAAGAACAATTAAAGAACTTTTGCGGAACACCTTTGTTCCACCGCATCCCAGATGAGGGTGGCGATATCGGGCCCGCCAAAACGCCTGACCTCCCGGATGCCGGTGGGCGATGTCACATTGATCTCGGTGAGAAAGTGCCCGATTACGTCGATGCCGACGAAGATGAGGCCGCGCCGCTTCAGTTCAGGCCCGATTGCATCACAGATTTCGCGTTCGCGGGCGGTCAACTCTGTCGCCTCGGGCCGCCCGCCGACATGCATGTTCGACCGCGTCTCGTTTGCGGCCGGCACCCGGTTGATGGCGCCGACCGGCTTTCCATCGACGAGAATGATGCGCTTGTCGCCCTGCCGAACGTCAGGCAGGTATCGCTGAACGACGAAAGGCTCCCGGAACACCGTCTGAAACAATTCCACAAGCGAGCCGGTATTCGTATCGTCGGGCTGCACTCTGAAGACGGCCGCGCCGCCATTGCCGTAGAGAGGCTTGATGATGATGTCTCCGAACTCTGCGCGGAAAGCGTTCACCTCGTTAAGAGACCGGGTGATGAGCGTCGGCGGCATCAGTTCGGGAAATTCGGTCACGAACAGCTTTTCGGGAGCGTTTCGTACGCTCGCCGGGTCGTTCACAACCAGGGTTCCGGGATGGATGTGGTCGAGTATGTGAGTTGTGGTCACATAGGCCATGTCGAAGGGCGGATCCTGGCGAAGGAGGACGACATCCAGTTCCTTCAGTTCCAGCGTCTGCTTCGCCCCCAATTCGTAATGGGCGTCATGCACATCGTCGACGCGAAGCTCTTGGCCTTCAGCGAAAACGCGTCCATCCCTCATGAACAGCTTGTCAGGCGTGTAATAAAAAATGCTGTGCTCGCGACGCTGCGCTTCGAGCAACAGCGCAAACGTCGAGTCGCCATTTATATGAATTTTTTCGATCGGATCCATCTGGACCCCGGTCTTCAACTGCATTCCCGCCTCACGATCGTTGTGTGAGACGAGACTTAAAGGCGGGGGCTTGATTACGCAAGAAAGGCTTGCTCAATATGGGCGCAGCCTTCAGTAGGGCTGACGAGAACGACATCAAAGCTCGCTGAGCATTGGGAAAGGGCTGCGTGCTCGCCAAGAAAAACCTCCGCGGCCATCGCAATGCGGGCCTGCTGGCGCGGTGCAATGGACCAAGCGGCCTCATCCTGGGTCTTACGCTGCTTGACCTCGACAAAAGCGAGGTGATCGCCCCTTCTGGCAACAAGATCGATCTCGCCCGCTTTCGTTTTGTAGCGATGCGCCAGAATGCTGTAGCTCTTGCTTTCGAGGAGTTGCTTTGCACAACATTCAGCGGCGATGCCTATGGCGTAGGAGCTTTGTGAAGAGGAGCTTCGGCGGGGAAAACTCATGACGATTGGCCCTTTAATCTCAACGCCAAGTTGTAGACTTTCTTTTTTCCTGCGCCTAGCCCTTTTGCAACTTCTTCAACAGCTTCTCTGAGGCTTAGCCGCTTCATCGCCCTCTGCAGAGCATCTTCAAGATCCGCGTCCTGCGCCGGGGGCGTCTCGCCAGAGCCGATGAGCACCACAATCTCTCCAAGGGGAGGGGTTTCCTTGATCCTTGCAAGCAGCAACTCTGCGGTTCCGCGCGTGAATTCCTCATGGATTTTGGTGAGTTCGCGAGCAAGCGTCACCTCACGGTCCGGGAAAATAGCGCTGAGCGCGGCGAGCGTGGCCTCGATCCGGCTTGGCGCCTCATAGAAGATGAGCGTCCCGGGAACGGCGCGCAGCCCCTCAAGCATTTTGCGTCTCGCTGTCTCCTTTGGCGGCAGGAACCCGCCGAAAAAAAATTGGTCGGACGGCAGGCCGCTTGCAACCAGCGCCGATAGAACGGCGGATGAGCCGGGCGCAGGAAACACGCGGAAGCCCTCGGCGACGGTGGCGCGCACCAGCTTGAAGCCGGGGTCCGCAATGAGCGGCGTGCCGGCATCCGAGATCACAGCGACGGATTTGCCTTCGCCAAGCGCCCCTAAAATGCGCGCGCGATCTTTTTCGCCGCTGAAGTCGTGGTACGTCTCCAGTTTCCGGCCGATGCCATAGGCCGAGAAAAGCCGGCGGCTGTGGCGCGTGTCTTCGCACACGACTATGTCTGCGGCGGCGAGCGTGAAAAGCGCGCGAATGGAGATGTCGCCAAGATTACCGATGGGGGTCGAAACGATATGGAGCCCTGCTGCAAGCGGAGCCGCGCCAAGCCTATCGAGCTGCTTTTGTGCGCCCGACAGTATGTTTTGTTGAAGGCGCGATGGCTCGGAATCCGCCGCCGATGTGTCCTCTGGACATCCGGAGCGTGAAATTCTTACCCGCTGCCGCCTCGTCATCACCAATCAGCCATAGTTACGGCGTTACTCATAAGGGAACCTGCCTGCATGATTGCCGCGAGTCGAAGGCTGCAGTTTGCTTGCCTTCATCACCGGCACAGGTCAACGAAAAGCTGAATATCGCCTGATGAAACTTACGACCGAATACGCCTCAGTTCGCGTTCTCGCGGGCATCGCCTTTATTTTCGCCTGCCTCAGCGTGACGGCTTGCTCCGTTGGCGGTCTTGGCGGTTCGAGCGGCGGTTCGAACTTCTCCGGCGCGGCGCCTCGCGGAACGCCCGCCGTCGGCGCCGTGAAGGTTGCGCTCCTTCTGCCGTTGACCGGCAACGTCAACGCCCAGCAGGTGGCGAAAGCAATGAAGCAGGCGGGCGAGTTGGCGCTGTTCGATTTCGACAAACCCAATGTGAAGCTGATCCCCAAGGATACGCATGGAACGCCGGAAGGAGCGCGTCAGGCCGCCCAGGACGCCGTGAAGGATGGCGCCGAGCTTGTGGTCGGCCCACTTTTCGCGAATGAGGTCTCCGCCGTAGCCCCCGTCGCGCAAGCCGCCAACGTGCCGGTTCTCGCGTTTTCCAGCGACCGCAACGTGGCTGGCAATGGCGTCTATCTCCTGAGCTTCATTGCCGGCAGCGACGTGCCGCGCGCAATCTCTTATGCTGTAGGCAAGGGGAAAACCCGCTTCGCAGCCCTCGTTCCTCAAAACGATTATGGCCGCCTTGTCGAGCAGGCTTTCAATCGCGCTGTGCAGGATAACCGCGGGCAGATCGTGATGACGAAGTTTTACCCGCCAGAGGCGAACGGCATGATGCAGCCCGTGAAAGAAATAGCGGCGCTAGCGAAAAGAGGCGCGCCGCCTCAGGTCGACGCCATATTCATCCCGGCCAGCGGCGATACGCTGCCGTCGCTCGCGCCGCTTTTCCCGTATTACGAGGCCGATACAGAGGCGGTGAAGCTGATGGGGCTTTCGGGCTGGGATTACGTCGGCGTCGGCAAGGAGGCGGCCTTGCAGGGAGGATGGTTTGCTGCTCCGGACCCAAAGGGTTGGCAGGACTTCACCAAGCGTTATGCCGAAACCTATGGCGATGCGCCCCCGCGCTTGGCGAGCCTATCCTATGACGCCGTCGCGCTTGCCATATCGCTTTCGACCAACCCCCCAGGTCGGCGTTTTGCTGCGACCGAATTGACGCGGTCCAGCGGTTTCCAGGGCGTTGACGGCCTTTTCCGCCTCCGGCCTGACGGCACGGCGGAACGTGGCTTCGCAATTATGGAAGTCCAACGATCCGGGAATCAGCCAATTGACCCGGCCCCGTCGGCTTTCGGGACGGCCATCGCTCAATATTAGGAGGCAGCTTTTTGTTCGAGGCCCGCCGCCACCGCCTCGATGAGCGCGTTCGAAACCAGCCGGCCTTGTTCCGTCGCCTTTAGCCAATCGCCATCACGCTCAAGCAAGCCTTCCTTCTCCAACGGCGTGATCGCCTGAAGCGTGGGGCTGAGACCTGTCTTTGCCGACAGGGTGCGGAGATTGATCCCCTCGCTCAAGCGAAGCCCCATCAGCACACCTTCTTCCGCCTGGCGGCGCGGATCCAGCTCAAAGAACTCGTCGCGACCGATCCCGCCTTCGCGGACTTTGGCGCGCCAGGCTGCGGGCGCCTTAACGGCCGCCGTCGCATACTTCTTTCCGCCGGCGCTGAAGCGCCCATGCGCCCCCGGCCCGATCCCAAGATAATCGCCATAACGCCAATAAGTTAGATTGTGGCGGCTTTCCTGTCCCGGCGCGGCGTGGTTCGAGATCTCGTAGGCTGGAAGCCCTGCCGCTTCGCAGATCTCCTGCGTGAGGACGTAAAGGTCGGCCGCCAAATCCGCCCCCGGCAACCTCAGCTTCCCGCGCCGCTTGAGGTCGAAGAACGCTGTCTCAGGCTCAATGGTCAGCTGGTAGAGAGAAAGATGGCCGCGCGCCAAGGCAAGCGCCTCTCTGAGTTCGGCGCGCCAATCGGATTCGATTTGGCCCGGCCTCGCATAGATCAGATCGAAGCTCAGGCGCTCAAAATGTCGGCCGGCGATATCGAGCGAATGGCGCGCCTCGGCCGCCGTATGAAGCCGGCCCAGGAAGCGCAATTGCTCATCGGAAAGCGATTGCACCCCAAGAGAAACGCGGTTGACGCCAGCGGAGCGATAGCCTTCGAAGCGAGAGGATTCGACGCTGGAGGGGTTGGCCTCAAGCGTGATCTCGCAGCCGGCTTCAACGGGCCACAGTCTGGCGACAGCATCCAGGAGTGCGCCCACTGTCCTTGGAAACATCAGCGAAGGAGTTCCGCCGCCGAAAAAGATGCTGGAAATCGGCCGCGCGCGCGTCGCCGCTGCGTAATGATCGAGTTCGCTGAGCGCGGCCTCCAGATATTCCTCTTCGCTTATCGTTCGCCGCGCATAAGAGTTGAAGTCGCAATAGGGGCACTTCGACAGACAGAACGGCCAATGGATATAGATGGCGACCGCAGCCTTCCCCCAAGCAGCTCCCGTTCCACCAGCACACCCCGCGGGAAGTCCTGGCTCATTTACTGCATACGCTGACAAGACTTCTCGTGGATAAGGCGGACGGGCAACCATTTGATTCTCAGACAGCTTATCCACGGTCAGTCCGCGTGAGCGCTCGCGGCTATTGGGTCTAACTTGCCTCGGGCTATACTAGCCTCGGTCGACAACGGCGGCGCAAAACGCAGCGAAGGCTCTGGCGCGGTGGGAAATCGCATGCTTCTTGTCTGGGTCCATCTCGCCGAAAGTGATGTCATGCCCGTCAGGTACGAACATAGGATCGTAACCGAAGCCCTGCGTCCCGCGAGGGGGCCAGACAAGGCGCCCCGGAACGATCCCTTGGAAGATCTGGACCGCGCCGGAGGGATTTGCAAGGCAGAGCATGCAAACAAACTTGGCCCGGCGCTGCGCCTGGGCGACGGCGCCCGCCGCTTGCAGGTCGCTCTCAACTCTCGACATGGCCCGTTGGAAATCCCGCGGCTCACCGGCCCAGCGGGCGGCATGAATGCCGGGCGCGCCGGCAAGCGCCTCGACGGCAAGGCCCGAGTTGTCGGCAAGCGAAAGCCGCCCTGTCGCCGCCGCCGTCGCTATGGCCTTGAGGCGGGCATTTTCCTCGAAGGTGCTCCCTGTCTCCTCGGGTTCAGATACGCCAAGCTCGCCAGAGGACGCAACCGCAATTCCCAGCGGATCGAACAAGTCGCGAAACTCCCTAAGCTTGCCCATATTATGCGTGGCGACGACCAGACTGTCGCCGCGCTCAAGGTGAAGGCGAACGCCCATGCTTTCCCTTAAAGAACCGTCAGTTTCTGCAAATTGAGAAGTTCGCCGATGCCCTTCTTTGCGAGACCGGTAAGCTCGGCCATGCGCTCCTCAGAAAAGACAGCTCTCTCGGCGCTGGCCTGGATTTCCACGATCATGCCTTTGCCGGTAAAGACAAAATTCGCGTCGGCCTCCGCCTCGGAGTCTTCGGCGTAATCGAGGTCGAGCACGGCCTCGCCCTTGCAAATCCCGCACGAGACGGCCGCGACTTGATCCTTCAACACGCCATCCCTAATCATGTCGCGCGCGCGCATCCATTGGAAGCAATCGTGAAGGGCAACCCATGAACCCGTTATGGCGGCAGTGCGCGTGCCGCCATCAGCTTGCAGCACATCGCAGTCCACGGAGATTTGCCGTTCGCCAAGGGCCTGCAGATCGACCACCGCGCGAAGGGCACGGCCAATGAGCCGCTGAATTTCCTGGCTTCTTCCCGACTGGCGCCCAGTCGTCGACTCACGGCGCGTTCGCTCGGAAGTGGCCCGAGGCAGCATTCCGTATTCAGCCGTGATCCAGCCCTTGCCCTGGCCTTTCATCCACGGCGGAACGCGCTCCTCAAGACTTGCCGTGCAAAGCACATGGGTGTTGCCGAACTTAATAAGGCACGATCCTTCCGCGTGGAGCGAGAAGGCGCGCTGGAAGCTGACGGGGCGCAAATCGCCCACCTGCCGTTTCGAGGGGCGCATAGAAACCTGTATATGATTGAGTGGCGGCCCAACTGGCCTTAAGTGGGCGAACACTAGGCTAGGGGGCGTCCCCGATCAACGTCTTTAAGCGCAGTCTTCCGAATTTCTGACGCCGCAGAAAGCATGCGGCTGGCGACGTTCAGCGCAGAGGCAGGCTTCCTCAGCTCAACCTCACCCGCAGCCGTGGAGCGGACTTATTTTGCATACGGGACAACCGGCCTTTCAGGAACTCGGTGACGTCGTCGCTTTCGAGCGTGTTTCCTTCCATGATGGGCATCAAAAGCGGCGAACGAGCGCCAGAGGCCACCTTATCACGAACGCTCTCGATAACCTTCCGCTCAACCATGGGGATATCCTAAGCTGCACTATGACCAGTTCTCATTAGATCAAACTCGTCTACAAATCTCACGCTCACCAAAAACAGACGCGCTTCTGCATCGTGAGTGTGACTGAGCTGCCACAAAACCCCACGCAAGCACATACTCTATCGCGCGAAGGTTGTGGATTTCTGAGTAACCTGTGGATAAGGCACGCTTAGGGAGAAGGGCTTGAACCCTTGCGGCATGGGGAGATGCGCCCGGCGGCAAAGCCGGGCGCACAGATTTACGCAACCGCGGGCTTGTTCATGCGGTTTTCGATCAGATCGGATACGACGGCCGGCTCGGCCAGCGTGGATGTGTCGCCAAGGTTCGAGAAATCGTCCTCGGCGATCTTCCGCAAAATGCGCCGCATGATTTTGCCGGACCGGGTTTTGGGCAGGCCGGGTGCGAATTGGATCAGGTCGGGCGTCGCGATCGGGCCGATTTCCTGACGGACCCAATTGCGAAGCTCTGTCCTGAGCGCCTCGGTCGGCTCGGTGCCGCTCATCAAGGTGACGTAGACGTAGATTCCCTGTCCCTTGAGGCTGTGCGGATAACCAACGCAGGCCGCCTCGGCCACCTTGGGATGAGCCACGAGAGCCGATTCGACCTCAGCGGTGCCCATGCGGTGGCCCGCCACGTTGATCACGTCGTCGACGCGGCCTGTGATCCAATAATAACCGTCGGCATCCCGCTTGCAACCGTCGCCCGTGAAGTAGGTCCCGGGATAGGCGGAGAAATAGGTCTGCACAAAACGGTTATGGTCGCGGAAAACGGTGCGCATCTGGCCCGGCCAGGAGTCGGTGATGACGAGATTGCCCTCACCGGCGCCTTCGATCGCCTGCCCATCGGGAGCAACGAGGGCCGGTTTCACTCCGAAGAAGGGCAGCGTCGCCGAGCCCGGCTTCGTCGCGACCGCGCCAGGCAGTGGCGTAATCAGGATTCCGCCCGTTTCAGTCTGCCACCAGGTGTCGACAATGGGGCAGTGCTCGTCGCCCACGATGTGATAGTACCACTCCCAGGCTTCAGGATTGATCGGCTCGCCCACGGTTCCAAGCAGTTTCAATGACTTGCGGCTCGTTTTTTTGACGTGCTGCTCGCCGGCGCCCATGAGCGCCCGGATCGCGGTCGGAGCGGTGTAGAAGGTGTTGACCTGATGCTTGTCGACAACGTCCCAGAAGCGTGACGCGGAAGGATAGTTCGGGACGCCCTCGAACATGAGAGTGGTCGCGCCATTGGCGAGCGGACCATAAACAATGTAGCTGTGCCCCGTGACCCAGCCAACGTCCGCCGTGCACCAATAAATATCGCCTTCCTTGTAGTCGAAGACGTACTGGTGCGTGATCGCCGCGTAGACGAGGTAGCCGCCCGTCGTGTGGAGCACGCCCTTCGGCTGTCCCGTCGAGCCGGAGGTGTAAAGAATGAACAGCGGATCCTCGGCGTTCATTTCTTCCGGAGGACAATCGGCCGAGACGCTTTGCATTTCCTCGTCCAGCCAGAAATCGCGGCCCGATGTCCAGGCGACGGGAGAATTCGTGCGCCTGGCGACAATAACGCGCTCAACAGTCGGGCACTTTTCAAGGGCCTTGTCCGCATTTGCCTTGAGTGGAACCTTGCGGCCGCCGCGGATACCCTCGTCGGCTGTGATCAGCACGGTCGAGTCGCAGTCGACGATGCGGCTGGCAAGGCTGTCCGGGGAGAAGCCGCCGAACACCACGGAGTGGATCGCGCCGACGCGTGCGCAGGCCAGCATCGCATAGGTGGCTTCAGGGATCATCGGCATGTAGATCGTGACCCGGTCGCCTTTCTTCACGCCGTGCTTCTTGAGCACGTTGGCAAAGCGGCTGACGCGCTCATGGAGCTGCCGGTATGTGACCTTGAGGTCCACGTTCGGCTCGTCGCCTTCCCAGATGATGGCGACCTGATCGCCCCGCTTTTCCAGGTGACGGTCGACGCAGTTGGCGCAGACGTTCAGCGTTCCGTCTTCGTACCATTTGATGGAGACGTTATGCGGATCGTAGGAGGTGTTCTTTACCTTCGTGAAGGGCTTGATCCAGTCGACGCGGGTGCCTTGTTCGCGCCAAAACCCGTCCGGATCGCGAACGCTCTGCTCATACATAGCCTCGTATTTTTCTTTATTGACCCAAGCTGACGAGCTCCAGCTCTCCGGAACCGGATAGGTCTTCACCGTCATTGATATCCTCCCTGAATATTCGGCTTCGCCGGCATTATGTTGATTGCTAGGCTTAAGGGCAACAGTGCATTCGTCGAAGAAGCGGCGCCTGATCAGCTACAGGTGGAGTGTCCGCAATTACGGCACACCCGGCACCCCTCCTGATAGATCATACTCGGAGATCCGCAGCGAGGACAGAAGCTTGAAGGCGAAATTGTCCCCAATCCGGTCGCTTTCAGATTCCTTTATGTTGATCATCGCCTTGTCCGTTCGCTTTTCCTGAGCGTCCCCGGCCTGAAACCCGATATGGATGAAGTGCTGCTCGATAATCTCCCCGATCGCGGCGAGCAGGCTCGGCACGTACTTGCCGTTCGTCCAGGCGCCGCCGCGCGGATCGAAAACGGCCTTCAGCTCCTCTACGACGAAGGACACATCTCCGCCGCGGCGGAAGATTGCGCTGATCATGCGGGTGAGCGCCACCGTCCAGGCGTAATGTTCCAGGTTCTTGGAGTTTATGAAGATCTCGAATGGGCGGCGCTGGCCGTGATCGAACGCGTCATTGATCGTGACATAGATTGCGTGGTCCGAGCCCGGCCATTTGAGTTTGTACGTGAAGCCGGCGAGCACCGTGTCGCGGGCGCGCGGCAGAGCGTCAGCGGGCGCCAGCGGGAGCGCGGATTGCAAGGCTTGCGCGGCCTCTCCTGCTGGCGGCGCCGGCGACAAAACCGCGCCCGTCACATCGTTGGGCCGATAAGCCGTGCAGCCTTTGAGCCCAAGCCGGAAGGCTTCGAGGTAAAGCATTTCGAAATCTTCAAAGGCGATCGATTCCGGACAGTTGACCGTTTTTGAAATGGAGGCGTCGACGTGCCGTTGCAGCGCCGCCTGCATTCGCAGGTGCTGCTCTGGGGAGAGGTCGTGCGCCGTTACGAAGGCGTCGGGAAGCGGCGCGTCGCCGTGCTTGTCGCGGAACAACTGCACCGCATAGTCACGGATTATTTCGTGGCGTTCGGAGCCGTCCGGCGAAAGAAGGCGGCGGCGGTACTCGAAATCGAAGACGGGCTCGATTCCGCTCGAAACATTGCCAGCGAGCAGCGAGATCGTGCCAGTCGGAGCGATGGAGGTCAGCACGCCATTGCGCAGGCCGGCGGTCCTGATGGTTTTTTGCAGCGAAGGCGGGAGCGACGCCGGAAAGGGCCGAGCCAAGAACTGGCCCGCGTCAAAAAGGGGAAACGCGCCTTTCTCCTTGGCTAGTTCAGCGCTCGCCGCATAGGCGGCGCGGCTGATTTTAGCCATCCAGGACTGAGCCAGATCGCGTCCCTTCTCGGAGCCGTAATGAACGCCGCATAGGATCAGCGCATCGGCCAGCCCGGTGACGCCTAAGCCGATGCGCCGCTTGGCTTTCGCCTCTTTTTCCTGCTGCGACAGAGGGTAGCGCGAGACGTCGATGATATTGTCGAGCAGCCGCACCGCCACCGGCACGAAGTCTTCCAATCGCTTCTCGTTCAATGCCGCCCGAGGGGTGAACGGCTCGTCGACGAGCGCCGCGAGATTGACGGAGCCGAGAAGGCAGGCGCCGTAGGGAGGCAGAGGTTGCTCGCCACAGGGATTGCTGCAACTGATCGACTCGCAATAGCTCAGGTTATTCAGGGCGTTGACGCGGTCGACGAAAATCACGCCGGGCTCGGCGTAATCGTAGGCGCTGCGCATGATCTTTCGCCAGAGTCCACGCGCGCTCACCGTGCGGTAAACCTCGCCGCCAAAAATAAGCGGCCAGGACCTGTCCTCTTTGACGGCTTCCATGAAGGCGTCGGTTATAAGGACAGACAGATTGAAGTTGCGTAAGCGCGCCGGATCGGCTTTTGCCTCGATAAAAGCCTCGATATCGGGGTGATCGCAACGCATCGCGCCCATCATCGCGCCGCGCCGCGCGCCGGCCGACATGATCGTCTTGCACATGGCGTCCCAGACATCCATGAAGCTGACGGGACCGGATGCATCGGCGCCCACGCCACGCACATGCGCGCCCTTGGGCCTCAGCGTCGAGAAATCGTGACCGATGCCGCCGCCCTGCTGCAGGGTGAGTGCGGCTTCCCTGACATTGGCGAAGATCGAGCCCATGTCGTCGCCGATCTCGCCCAGCACGAAACAATTGAACAGCGTTACGTCGCGGCCTGTGCCGGCGCCGGAGAGAATGCGCCCCGCGGGGATAAAGGCGAAGCCCGCCAAAGCGTCCAAGAACCGGCTTTCCCAAGTTTTGCGAGACCGTTCGTGCTCAACAGAGGCCGCGGCGCGCGCTACCCGCTCCCATGTCTCCTCGATGCTCTGCTCGGCATGCCCGCCCGGTAGTGAGAACCGGTATTTCGCATCCCAGATCTGCTGGGCAATCGTGATGGGCATTGGTGACCTATCCAGAACTCGCACGAGGTTTTCCCTTTTTAGACACCAAACGTTCACTCTTTGTTCTGGTAGTCAAGCGCGGCCTGTGGATAACTTCTTACGGTTCTCTTAAGATATGAAACGTAATCCGAGGTGACAGAGGGCAGCACGGAAGCGCTAGATTTCCTCCCGCTCGGCCTCAGCCGGGAGGACGCTGGTAAAGTTTTCGGGCGGCGTCAATCCCCGGTCTTCCAATTCCTTCCGAGCCTCCAAACAAAGGGCCTGCGAAGCTTGCTCGATCGCCGATTGCAGCCTCTCCATAAATCCTTGACGGGGTAGGCCGGGCTGAATCGGGTCGAGAAATTCGGCGACGATTGTGCCGGGATAGCGCAGGAAGGAGCGCCGCGGCCAGAACATGCCGGAATTCAACGCGAGCGGACAAACCGGCACTTTCAGATCCTGATAGAGAAAGACAACGCCGGGCTTGTAGTCGGGGGGCGCGCCTGGGATTTTCCGAGTGCCTTCCGGGAAAATGACGATCTCCCTTTCTTGCGCCGCCCGTGTCCTAGCCTCGCGCACCATCTGGCGCAAAGCCGCCGGACCAAGCTCTCGCTGGACGGGGATCAGCTCGAACTTGCGGCAGAACCTCCCGTAGATCGGCAGGGATAGAAGCTCGGCCTTCATCACCAGCGTCGGATCGCGCATGAGCGAGATGATCGCGAATGTCTCCCACGCCGCCTGATGCTTCGCCGCGACGATAACAGGGCCGGGAAGGAGTTTCTCGCGCCCGCGAACCTCCATTTTCGTGCCGCAGATGACGCGGAGAAGCCAAACCGTCACGTCGCCATGCAGCGAAAGCGCCGCCATAGCCCAGCTTCGTGGAGCCAGCAAAAGCCAGCTCCCCAGAACGAGAAAAAGCACCCAGTTGGTGTAGAGAACAAGATAGAACAGCAGCGATCTCAAATAGAGCGCAATTTTAGTTGACGCGCGCATTGATCAACGAGGGGCTGTGATCGGCTCTTGCCGTCGGACCTAATATGGAATTGGCGCCGTAACGGGCGAAAGCTGTTATGAACTTCAAGTACTCTTTCCCGAGAACCCACGCCGTGCGTGAATCGCTCCACCAGTTATCCTCAAGGCGAGGCGACTTGACCGGGTATGGCAGCAGGTCGACGTCCGGCATCGATTGCCGCAACTCGATCAGCGTTCGCGGCATGTGGTAGGTCGATGTCACCACGATCAGGGAGCGAAAGCCTTTCTGCCTGACCCAGGCTGTTGTCTCGGACGCATTGTCTTCCGTATTGAGGGCGCGCTTGTCCAGGTCAACGCAGCAGCGAAATAACAGCGCCTCTTTCCCGGTCGCAACATTAAGCGTGATGATTTCAGGCGTTCGCGTGCTCTTGTTGACGCCCGATATGAGCAAGCGCTTCCCCTTGCCTTCGGACAGGAGTTGCACCGCTTCGGAAATCCGGTCGTCGTCGCCGGTCAGCGCCACGATGCCGTCCGCAAGCCCCGAGGCTCCAGACGGAATGACGCTCACGGAGTACGCGAAAATAAAAAAGCCAGCGATGAGAGCGAGGCCGAGGATGACCGTCACGCGCACAGCATGCATGAGAATTGCTCTCAGGCTCCAAGATTTTCGCGGGCGCTTCTGGTGGCGGGAGTTGCTCATCCGATAGTCAGTATACCGCCAAGGCCTGGCGCGCGCCCATGTTTTTTCACATCCTGCGTAATAGGAGGCGCTTGTGCATAACTAGGCATTCTGCTGATTTAAAATGCGCCGGACGCCATAACGGGACGTCATTTTGCAAATTGCTGCGACCCCGACGACAACGAAGAGCAGAACGATATATCCCCACAGGTCGAGCGTGCCGGCGCCGACGAGCCGACGAATCTCCGCCTGAGAGGTCGCGGAATTGCTTACGCCTTCGGTCAGATAAGGCAGGCAGAGAAACGCAATCGCGGCCAGGCCAGCCCCGACAATTCCGGCTTTGATTCCTACTTTCAGAAAATGCGCCTCGAATTGCCGGGCGATGAACTTTTCCTCCGCGCCGACAAAGTTCAGAACAGAGACGATTTCACGGTTAGACGCCAGCGAACTCGTCGCCGCTGCAATGATCACGGCGCCCGTCGCCGTGGCCATGAGGAAAAGCATGCCAATGCCTGCAAGTTCGAGAAGCCTGGTGAGGCGGCGTATTTCGTGACGCCAATGCCCGTGATCGTCCAGGAGGGCTCCAGGATACTTAGCCTCCAGCACTTTCTTGAGCGTCGATATATCGGGCGGGTTATCACGGTCGATCTCCACCGCAATGAGCCGTGGAATTGCGAAAGTCTTCAGCACGTCCGATTTTCCGATCCATGGCTCTACAAGCTTGAGCGATTGCTCACGCGTGAACGGCGTGACGCGGTTGACCCCATTCTGATCGGAGATGAAGCGCGTGACTTCCGCGGTCTTGTCGTCTTCGTTCTCGCCCGCCCGTCGCTGAACCTGAACGGTGATCTCCGCCGAGATCTTGTTCGTCCAGACGTTCGCGGCGCTGAAAACGACATACACGCCGCCCGCCGTGAGAGCCGCCAGGAAGGACATGATGGCGACAACAAGAGTAAGGGAGCTTCCCGTAACGGAGCCGGGAGGCACGATAGGCGCGTTCGCCCGCGCGAACTTGACCGCGGGTTGCGGGCGCGCCTTGAACGGAACCGGAAGCGTTTCAACACTGCTCATGATGGGGACAATTCGCTCTTACTCTTGAATCTCAAGGCGCCCATTCTCGAGCTGCATGCGGGCAGCCGGGAATTGCGTCATGAGCTGATAATCATGCGTTGCGATGATAATGGACGTGCCGAGCCGGTTCAGCTCGATGAAAAGCCGCAGGAGGCGGCGGGCCATCTGCGGGTCGACGTTACCCGTCGGCTCGTCGGCGAGAAGAAGCTCGGGCTTGGCGATCACGGCCCGGGCGATGGCGGCGCGTTGTTTTTCCCCGCCGGAAAGGACCGCGGGAAAAGCGTGCATCCGGTCTCCGAGGCCCACCCACTTGAGAAGCTCGGTCACATCTTCCTGGTAATCGCTTTGCTGCCGGCCCATGACGCGGAGCGGAAGCGCGACATTCTCCCATGTGGTGAGATGATCGAGGAGTTGGAAATCCTGGAAAACGATCCCGATGCGGCGCCTGAGGTCGGCGCGCTGGCCGGTCGTATTCTTGGCTATATTTCGTCCGAAAAGATAGACAAGTCCGCGCGTGGGACGCAGGGACATGTTGAGGAGCCTGAGCAGCGTCGTTTTGCCGGCGCCAGACGCTCCGGTTAGAAAATGAAACGACCCTGGCAGCAAATGGAAGTTGATATCGCGCAAAATCTCTTGCCCGACTCCATAACGGAGGCCGACATTTTCGAAACGAATAAGAGCATGCCCCAATATCACAACCCCACCCTGCAGTCCGTTGTCGTCAGGTCTAATCATAGAGCGCGTGCGATTTAGCAATCGATTTAGACTATGGCGAGACGGCGGCGGCAAAAAAACCTGGAAATAGAGTTCATCGAATGATCATAGAATGCCCTGCCTGCTCAACCCGCTACGACATCAAGGCCGAGTTGCCGGCGGATGGCCGCACCGTCCGCTGCGCCAAGTGCGGCACTGTCTGGCGCGCCATGCCGGAAAGCGGTGGGGAAAACGCTGAGGCTTTCGACCTCTCCTCAGCTGAATTGTTTGAAGAGCGCCAAGAAACAAAGAAGGAAGCCCCCACAGGGCAAACCGCCCAAGATTGCCTCACGACTACGGGAGCACGTGAGGAATTATTCGAATGGCCATCGTATGAGGAACCGGCTGCAACTCGCGAAGAAACCGACGCCGACGAGGAAGCCGATGCAAAGGCAGAGGCCGACGAAGGGCGTCTGAACGTGGATGCTCGTTTCATGGAGGAGCACGAAAACTCGGGGAAAGTGAGCTGGTTCAGCAGTTTTCGGCGAAAAAAGAAGCAGATAGACGAGGCCGAAGATCGCGCGGCGAGGACCAAGCCTCAGGCAAGCGCAGAAACAATCCCGTTTCCGCGCATACCCAGTCCCGTTCAGCAAAAGACGATGGAAATGGCGGAGGGGAGCACGCTGGACGCGGCGCGGCAAGCCGTTCGAAGCGTTTTTGCGAGTTTGGGGCACAGTCGGCCTGTCTCAAACGCCGAAATGTTTGAGGATAGCAACGAAAGCGCCGCGCTTTCCGGGCGCGCCCCGCGCATGGAAGATCGCTGGCCGGAAAGATTTGCGCAACCTCCGGACCTCTCGAAAAAATCGGGTGACTGGAGCGTGCCTGAGGGTGATGGCGGGCGCAGCGGTGATGCGGGAGGCGAGCGTCATTTCCAGATGGGGGAGGATGACGCTTGGTTCGCAGAGAAAAAAGACGGTGCAATCGAAGACGGCGACCCTGACGCCGCCCTTCGCGAGGCGATGAGGGCGCACTTCCTGTCCGGCTCCAGCAGAACGCAAGGCGGCTCATCGCTTGTGGATGTTGAACTGACCAAAAATCTAGAAACACATCTCAAGTCGGCGGTGGCGGCCGCGACCGAAACTCAGGCGAAGCCTGCCGGCGTCGCGGGCCTTTGGGCCAAGACATCCCCAGCCGCCGACGAGGACGTTTTCGAGCCCGAACCAGCTGTGGAGGAGGAGCCGGTTGAAGTCAGGGACGACGACGCGGCTTTCGATCACCGCCTCTATCGGGAAATCGAAGAGACACAGGAAAAGTCGGGGGAGACACGCCGCAGAGGCCGCGGGGGGCTCGCGCTGGCGGCGGCGTGGGGTCTTTTCATCTGCGTGGCGAGCGGTCTTATCGTGGGATTCTTTGCTTTCCGGGATATCCTCGCCGACGCGGCTCCCGGACTTGCTTCTCTCTATCGCATGCTCGGGACGCCGGTTACGGTGCAGCCTCTGGTCTTCGAGTCAATCCGATATGAGTGGTCGACCTTGGACAACAAGCCTGTCCTGACCGTAAGAGGCAGCGTCTTCAATCGCGCGCACCGGAAGGTCAATGTTCCGCAGTTCTTCGTAACCGTAAAGGACCAGGATCCTGCGTTCGACCGGGAATATTCGGCCAAACTTAAGATCGGCGGCACAAGAATTAGATCGAATGAGCGAGCCGATTTTGATATTGAATTGGCGTCGCCAAACCGAACCGTTACGGCGGTGGAACTCGAACTTCGAAACGTCCGCTAGCTTCTGAATGAGCACATCGCTATTAGAAAGATACCGCCGCTTGTTGGCGGAGGGAAAGATCACGCCAGACAGCGCCCAGGCGCTCGCTGTCGAGAAGCTGCAAATGCTCACCAATCGCCTAGCATATTACACGCCTCCGGCCCGAACCGATTTCTTTTCCTTCTTCACGCGCAAGCGCGGCGAGGTGCCCAAGGGACTTTACATTTTCGGTCCCGTCGGGCGCGGCAAAACCATGCTCATGGATCTCTTCTTTCAGGAAGCGCCGGTCGAAAACAAGCGGCGCGCTCATTTCCATGAGTTCATGGCGAACATTCACGCCCGTCTTGCGGTATCTCGCCGGGAGGCGAAAGACGACCCCATCGTCGCCGTCGGCGCCGGCATCGCCGCCGAAGCGCGCCTTCTGTGTCTCGACGAACTCTTCGTGACGGACATCGCGGACGCAACCATCCTGAACCGCCTTTTCGGCACCGTTATCGAAGCGGGCGCCGTTGTTGTCATCACTTCGAATTCAAAACCGAGCGACCTCTACAAAGCCGGCCGCAACCGCGACCAGTTCCTGCCTTTCATCGATCTTGTGGAGCAGAACCTGGAGCTTTTCCAACTCGAAGCAGGGCACGATTACCGCCTCGAACAACTATCGGACAGCACGCTCTACTTCACGCCTGACAATGACGCGGCAAAAGCGTCCATGGATGAACTTTGGTGGAAGCTGACCTTTGGCGAACCATGCGCCAGCGAAACCATCCTGGTGCTGGGTCACAAGCTCCACGTACCCTGCGCTTGCCTGGGAGTTGCGCGCTTCACGTTCGCCGATCTCTTCGAGAAGCCCTTGGGCACACAAGACTACCTTGCGCTTGCCCGCCATTATCACACGATCTTCGTCGACGGCATCCCGAAGATGGGACGGCACGATCAAAACCCGGCGCGCCGCTTCCTGACCTTCATCGACACGCTCTACGATCACAGGATCGGCTTTGTGGCTTCAGCTGCGGTTGAGCCTCATGAGTTGTGCCAAGTCGGAGAAGACGCCGCCTATTTCGAACGCGCGGTGTCGCGGATCATGGAAATGCGCTCTGCTGCATATCTGGCGCAAACCCCAGGAGCAGGCATCGACAAAGGTGACAACCCAGGAGCGCCAAACTAACCAACAGATGGCGCACGCCGCTTGCTTCGCATTTCGTCGCCCCGGCCAAGCGAAGAGCCGGGATCGCAAAGAAGCTTCAAACTCTCACGATTCGGGATAGGGTTTACGCCCCGCCGGATGATGATGTCCGCGATCGGTGGACATCTCCGACACTCTCCGCTTCGTCGTCGCTGGATCGAACAAACGAAGACAGTCGAGAACCGCTTCACTCATGATGGCCGCGATGGCGTCATCGCTGAGACCTCTCTTGCCCGCGTGAAAGTCGACGCTTGCGTTTCCGAGGCTCGCGCGCCTGTTCTTCGCTCTCGTGACGGGTTTCGTCGCATAATTGACGCCTTGCATCGTCATGGCTTCCATCCTCCGCCTTTTCCGCCTGCGTTTTACAACGTTAAGGCGATTCCTTGCAATCTTAAATAGAAATTAGCCTGCTTTGCGTTTTTGGGCGCCAACGCTGCTCAGAGCCGGCGCAGCGATCGCTTTCGATATACGCTTGCCGGTCAAGCATCCAACGAAAGGCTGAGAAAGAAATTTGCGCCAGATCAAATGCGTAGCCGCTCGCAATCACTAACGTGTCAAGAAAGGCGCAATTTCGAAAACGAACGCCGTGCGGGCAGGACTCCCATCATAGATGACTGAAACTCCAGAAATTCAAGAACCTGTGCGTTGTCCATCGCGCTTCGCTCGGACGATGTCCGCCGGACTGAGGACAGCGAATAAATCAGGCGAATTTTTTATGCTTGGCTTTTCAATCGAACAAATGGAGGAAGCAAAAGAAGATGGCAAACGTTAGCATCGCTGACGTCAAGGCGTCTGTGTACGGACTGCCGGCGAACTCCGGGCGATGGTTATTCGTCCTGGCTGGCATGGTCATGAACCTGTGTCTCGGCACGGTCTATGCCTGGAGCGTATTCAGAAAACCGCTGCAAACTGTCTTTTCCACCCCTGAATTGAAAATCACCGCCACTCAGACGCTGTACCCGTTCATGGTGTTCCTGGCGGTGTTCACCATTCTGATGCCTATCACGGGGCGGGTGCTGCAACGGGGCGTAAGTCCCAGGTTGATCAGCATTATCGGCAGCCTGCTTGTGGCTGCGGGCTGGATACTGACTGGATATGCAACGAGCATCAACCAGATGTATCTGACCTACGGCGTGATCGCCGGCGCAGGCGTGGGCATCGTTTACGGTGTGCCGATCGCCGTTGCGACAAGATGGTTCCCGGATAAAAAGGGTCTCGCTGTCGGCGCTACGGTTCTCGGTTTCGGCGCATCGGCGCTCGTCACCGCCTATGTGGCAAGCAGCCTGATTGAATCCCAGGGCGTTCTTTCGGCCTTCCGGTTCTTGGGGATTTTCTTCGCGGTGGCGCTGGTTTTGCTGTCGCTGTTGCTTAAGTTTCCGCCCGCGGGCTGGAAGCCCGACGGTTGGCAGCCTGCCGCCGGCAAGGGCGGTATTATCGAATATACTCCGGGCGAGATGCTTGGGACGTTGTCCGCGTGGGGCTTGTGGCTGTGCTTTATCATCGGTTCTTTGGCCGGATTGATGGCTATCGGCATCGCCAGCGGCGTCGGGCAGGAAATCATCAAGGTGGACGCCAAGACTGCGGCAGGCTTGGTTGCGTTTTTCGCCCTGTTTAACGGCGGCGGTCGGCCCGTCTTCGGATATTTGACGGACGCGATGGGCCCTGGAAAATCAGCGGCGCTGTCCGCTTTCCTGGTGTTGCTGGCTTCCGTGTTGATGGTGCTCTTCGCCGGCGAAGGCACGCTGATCCTGTTCATGTTCTGCTTTGCCTGCCTCTGGGCCGCCTTGGGATCGTGGCTTGCCATCGCACCGACCGGCACCGCGACCTTCTTCGGCATCAAGAACTCCGCCGCAAACTATGGCGTGATCTTTTCGGCGTATGGAATAGGCGCCATCGCAGCCGGGCTCATCGCAGGTCAAGCCAAGGACGTGTTCGGCAGCTATATCTATGCCTTTTACGTCACTGGCGGGCTGGCGGCCCTTGGCATCATCATTGCCCTGACCTTGGTGAGAGCGCCGAAGAAAGCGTAGACGAATAGCCCGGCAACGTTCTGGATAAAGCGCAATCGCGTCAGCCGGTGGCTGGCGCGATTGAATTTTGTCAAAACTGGTATTAACGGAAGAATCCTTGGCGACGAACCTCGCGAAGCGTTACGAGGTTGGCCGCAACAGCACGTGCCGTTTCTTGCCAAGCGACAGCTTGATGACGCCGTCCTCGTTCAAATCCTTTAGCGTCAGAACGGCGCGCTCATCGGCGGCCACGATGTCGTTCACACGGATCGCGCCGCCCTTGATTTGGCGCCTAGCCTCGCTGGTCGAGGAGACAAGTCCCGCCGTCGTATTGGCGATCAGAAGACCGATTCCCTTCTCCAACTCCTCCTTGGAAATCTCGACCGTCGGCAACCCTTCCGCCGCCGCGCCCTCTTCAAAAGCCTTGCGCGCGGTTTCCGCCGCCGCCTCCGCCGCCTCGCGCCCATGCAGGAGCGCCGCCGCCTCGGTTGCGAGCACCTTCTTGGCCTCGTTGATCTCGGAGCCGGACAGCGCTTCGAGCCGGGCGATTTCGTCTAACGGCAACTCGGTGAACAGGCGCAGGAAGCGGCCCACGTCGCCATCCTCCGTGTTGCGCCAGAACTGCCAATAGTCGTAGGGGCTCAGCATGTCGGCGTTGAGCCAGACCGCGCCCTTCACCGTCTTGCCCATCTTGGCGCCGGAGGACGTGGTCAGGAGCGGTGTCGTCAGCGCGAACAATTCGCGGCCCTCGGCGCGGCGGCCAAGCTCGATGCCGTTGACGATGTTGCCCCACTGGTCCGACCCGCCCATTTGCAAGACGCAACTGTGGCGGCGAGCGAGTTCGAGAAAATCGTAGGCCTGCAGCAACATGTAGTTGAATTCGAGGAAGGTCAGAGGCTGCTCGCGTTCAAGCCTCAGCTTCACGGAATCGAACGTCAGCATGCGATTGATCGTGAAGTGCCCGCCATATTCGCGCAAAAAATCTATGTAATGGAGGTCCTTGAGCCAATCGTTGTTATCGACGAGGAATGCATCCGTCTTTCCCTCCCCGAAGGTCAGGAACTTCCCGAACGTATCCCGATCCGGGCCTTGTTGGCGTCGATTTCGGCTTCGGTCAGGATCTTCCGGGTTTCGTCCTTGCCCGATGGATCGCCGACCTTGGTGGTGCCCCCGCCGATGAGCGCGATGGGGCGATGTCCGCAGCGTTGCAAAACGCGCAGCATCATGATGCCGATGAGATTGCCGACATGCAGGCTCGGCGCAGTGCAATCGAAGCCGATATAGGCGGTGATCGGGCCTTTCGCGGCGAGCGCGCGCAAGCCGTCCTCATCGGAAACCTGATGGATGTAACCGCGCTCTCTTAAGACTTGAACGAAATCCAATAAAGTTCCGGATGCGGCCGGCATGGCGTCCTCCTTTGCTCCGACGCTCCTCGACAGCCAGGCTCTGAGCGTGTAGCAGAGACGGCGCCATGTTATTAGGGCATTCCTATTTTGCGTCAAGCGAGGGCTGATGAAAGCGATCGGGCTTATGAGCGGCACCTCCATGGACGGCGTCGATGTGGCGCTGATCGAAACGAACGGCGATAAGCTCCATTCGCTGGGGACTGCGGCTGGCTTCGCTTACGCCGCGCCCGAGCGGCAACTCGTTCACGAGGCCATGCTGTTCGCGCAGCGCGTGGAGCAACGCTCGGATCGAAGCGGCGTTCTCGCCGCCGCCGAAACCATGCTGACCGCGAAACACGCGGAGAGCGTGAAGACCTTCGCGGTGGACAACGGCATCGAGCTTTCAAGCGTGGATGTCATAGGCTTCCACGGCCAGACCGTGCTGCATCGGCCCGAGCGGCGGCTGACTATCCAGCTTGGCGATGGCGCAGCTTTGGGCGCAGCCCTCGGCGTTCCGGTCGTTTACGATTTCCGGGCCGCCGATGTGGAAAACGGAGGCCAGGGCGCGCCGCTCGTTCCGATCTTTCACCGCGCGCTCGCGCTTTACGAAAAGCTCGAACTACCCGCCGCCTTTGTGAATATCGGCGGCATCGCAAACGTCACCTATGTGCCGGATGGGCCACCTGAACAACTCATCGCTTTCGACGCCGGCGCAGGCAACTGCCTTCTCGACGATTGGGCGACGAAGCACACAGGAGAGCCTTTGGACAGAGATTCGCGCCTTGCGCTCGCCGGGACTGTAAACCCGAAGGCTCTTCATGCGCTTTTGTCGCATCCTTTTTTCACTGCGCTGCCGCCCAAGTCCCTGGATCGCCGTGCATTTTCCTTGGACGCGCTCGCAGCATTGAGCGCCCCCGACGGCGCAGCCACGCTCACGGCGTTTACGGTTGCGGGCATCGCCGCCGCCGCGCGGCTTTTTCCCGCGCCACCGAAAACCTGGATCGTCTCGGGCGGCGGCGCGCATAATCCTCACATGATGGAGGGGCTTCGCCGCGTGCTTGGCCCCGACATGATAACGGCCGACTTGGCTGGCCTCAGCCCCGATTTCATGGAAGCGCAGGCTTTTGCCTATCTCGCCGTGCGGCGCCTGCGCGACCTGCCCGCGACCTTTCCCGGAACGACGGGCGTGCGCCAGCCCATAGCGGGCGGCGTCGTGGCTTCGTCCTCACTGGAAGGCGTCGGTTAGCTCGACTTTGCACATTTCAGGCGGCGAAACAAAGGGTATCGGTGAGCCGTTGCAAGACAGCGGCTGGAATTTCTACGCCGTCTCGGCTTAGCCGGGAGACGGATAAATTCTCGATAGCCCAGAAATGGCGGCGGACCAAGGCGATGGCGTCGCTGAAGGAGGGTTCGCCTTTTGCGTACCACGCGGCGCTTTTTGGACGCAGTTCTCCGGTAAGGATAGGATCAGCCACCCACAGCGTAATGAGGGAGAACAGGCCGAGCAGAGCAGGCGTTGTTCGAGCGATGGCGAGGTCTGACCACTGCCGCTGAGTTTCCAGGCCAATATGCTGGCGGCTTTCCTGGAATGTTGTCTCCACGGACCAGCGCTGCACGAACCAGCTGAGAATGTCTTCCGGCATCGCCTCAAGTTCAGTGCACAGGAAGGCCTGGGTCTGCCGCTCGCCTGCGGGATCGCGGACGAGCGCCCAGCGGATATGGGCAGGCGGCATACCCGAGCTATACCAGACCGCTGTTCCCGTAGCGGCTTCGAGAACGCAGCGCTCGCCGCCATACCAATAGGGCATGGTAAGTTCGATCCACTTTGTGTTGGCGTCTTCGAGAACTTCGCTCAGCTTTGGCGGCTTAGCGCCCCTTACGGCGGGCCGCCCGCGCCGGTTCGGATCCCGCGGGGGCGGCGGAGCGTAAAGGGCGGCGTCGAGCCTCAGCCGCGTCACGAAAGTGACGTGGCTGCGAATGGCGGCGATGAGCCCAAGGGACGAAAAGCTCGAATTGCCAAGAACGACGATCTTGCGATCCGGCAGCCAGCGCCGGGTTTGGAGAATGGCCTGCCGAGCCCAATCGGTGAGCGTTTTGTGACGCCGTCCGCGGGCGGCATGATAGCGCTCGGATGGGGCGAGGACGGAGAAAAGGCAAGGCCCAGCGCCGCTTCGCCCAGGGAACGGGGACAAGCGCCATCAAAGCCAGCCAGCGCAGGCCGCTGACCTTGACGCATTGACCCTCCGTCGAGCGCACGGGATCACGATAGATGCCGCGGGCGGAGATTTTAGCGCCCCAACGGCGCTCAATCGTGTCGTCGAGGCCAATGACCACGGCGCCGTCAGCCCCAAACCGGGCCACAATCATGGCCAAGAGTTTGTGCGCAACGGCAAGGCTGCTCCAGCGGGCGCGGCTCAGAACACGGTGATAGAGCGCGAAAATCGGCGGCGTCTTCCAGCCCCATGGCGCGCAGAGCGAAGTAACGGTGCGCTTGCCGGTAGCAAGCGTGGCGCCCGCAATAAGAACAAGGACATGACTCCAGACAGGGGCCGTGAATAAGTCGCGTAAGGGCGCCATCAACTGCGCAACAATGGGCGGCAGAGTAAGAGCCGTGGAAGCTCCTGCGCCAAAGGCTTTGCAGGAACTTGTTTGGCGCGGGGCGCGATGTTTGTTCATCGCAATCGTAGAATCAATTCGTGCGCGGAAATAAGGAGTTCTTGGCGATTTTTAACTTGCGGCATTTGAATCGGATCGGTCCATGACATGGAGACAACCGCCCCGCCATCTGGCGCAAGAGCGGCATGACCGGCGAAGACATCGAACTCATCGAGCATTACAAGTTCCGACGCGGTTCTCTTCTTGCCGAACGGCGCAACCGTGGATACACGTTGATCCACGCCCAGACCGGCGCCCCTGTCGCCCGGCTGCGCCCATCCGGGCGCGGCCATTCATTCGAACTCCTCTACTGGTCTTTGGGAAAGCAAGCCTGGACGCCGTTCGGCCCGTTCGGAAAAACGGTGGTCCCCCTCGAAGACGCCCTCCAGCTCATCGCCGCAAATTCAATTTTTTGGGCCGTCCTTTGAGACGGCGCCAACGGCAAAATGTACAAAGTCGAGGTTAGGACATCCGCAAAAACAAGGGAATCGGTTTGCCTTCATCGACGCTGCGGCGTTGTGATCGAGACGTGTTGGATTCCCCCTCTCCGCTCCCTGTCAGGGTTAAATAAGGGCCTAAATTGGGTTTGTTTTGTAAATCAGGCCCCTTCGCTCTCGAGAGGCGGAAACTCAATAAGCTTCTGATATAGAACCCCCCTTAACTGAGCATAGCGTCTGGCGCCGGAAACACCATCCAACAGGCGAATTCGAGACATTGCGCGAGCGGTAACTCTGCGCCATGGTCTGCGGCTTGATGATGAGCCGTCCCTAGCCCTGCCGGCGATGGGTCTCTCACCGCCGCTACCCGAGGGAAAATGGCAATCCGAAGGGCTGGACCCGCGTTCTGGGACAGGCTTGCGCATGAGATCGAAGGCGACGCCGCAAGCGACCTCTTCACGAGGGGACGCTACGCGACCGATGCGTCCATGTACCAATGCTTCCCGGCTGGCGTGGCTTGCCCCAAGAGTGCGAACGATGTGGCCATCATCGTCGAAATGGCCCGCGAACACGGTCTGCCGGTCATTGCGCGTGGAGGCGGAACGTCGACCGCAGGACAGGCGCTCGGCGAAGGCATCGTCATTGATTTTTCCAGACATCTGACGAGAATCGCCGGGATCGACGCCGAAAACTTGAAATGCACCGTTGAACCGGGATGCTCGCCCGCCGCATTGCAGGCGGCGCTGGAAGCGCACGGTCTTTTCTTCCCGGTTGAGATTGCGTCCGCTGGCCAAGCCACGCTCGGCGGAATGCTCGGCAACAATTCCAGCGGATTGCGCGCCATGCGCTGTGGCTCGATGCGCGATAATGTTGTTTCCGCCGACGCCTTTCTGGCGGACGGACAGCGCGTCATCTTTGGCCCCGTCGCAGAGGCCCATGAGAAGTCCTTGCCGGGGCGCGACCGCCTTGTCGACCTTCTGCACTTCGGCGAAATTCATGAAAAGGCCATCGCAACGCTTTGGCCGTTGCGCGCGCCCGGTACGCCTGAGCCAGAAGGCTACGATCTCCGCACCCTGCTGTCGTATTCGGAAGATCAGAATCTGGCCCGGCTCCTGGCAGGCGCCGAAGGCACGCTCGCCATCGCGACCAGCATCGAGCTGAAGCTCGCGAAAAGACCGGCAAACCGCGCGCTTGGCGTGTGCCGCTTTACCGACCTCGGCCGCGCGCTTCGGGCCGTCCCTAAAATCGCGAGCCTCAATCCCGCCGCCATCGAGCTTCTTGACAGGACCATGCTCGCCTTTCTCGCCGAGCGCGCAAAGTCCGATACACAGGCCGCGCGCCTCCTCAGGGGCGTGCCTGACGCTCTCCTGATCGTCGAGTTTGACGAAGACAACCCGGTGGACAACACGCGGCGTCTGAAGGCGCTCGCCGATGTCGTCGCCGAGGCGGGCAAGAACAGGCTCAGCATCATAGAAGTGATTGGCGAGAATGCGCGGGCTGCTCTGTGGCGCTTGCGCCATGAGGCGTCAGCGCTGACGTGGTCGCCAAAATCCGGAGGCGCCCCCTGTCTTTCCTGGAAGATGCGGCCGTTCCGCTGCATCAGCTCGCAGCCTATGGCGCCGAGCTTGAGGCGCTCATCGCGCGTCACGCCGTCAAGACGGCGGTTTACGGACGGGCCGGGCGAGGATGCCTACGGGTGCGCCCCGTCCTCGATCTTCGCCATGCCCTAGACCGCAAGCGCATGCGCGTGCTTTCCGACGACATGGCGGAGCTTGTTCGCAAGCATGAGGGCGTTTTGACGTCCGGCCACGGCCTGGGCCTCGCGCGCAGCGAGGCGCTGGAGCGCTCGCTCGCTCCGGAGGCGTTCGCTCTCTTAAAGGATCTCAAGGCCCAACTCGATCCCGGCTTTCTCCTGAATCCTGGGAAAATCCTTCGCGCTCCAAATTTCGACGACGCAGCGTTCCTTCGCGCCACGCTCGAAAGCAAACACGATGCTGTCGGCGCCGCGCTCTCATGGGGCGCGGGCTCTTCGCCTGCGCAGGGTCATGCAAGCCGGTGCTCGGGCCTCGGCCACTGCCGCTCGGCGGAGCACAATTTCACATGCCCATCCCACGCCGTCACCCGCGACGAGCGCGACAGCCCGCGGGGGCGCGCCAATGTGATGCGGCTTGCGCTTTCGGGCCAGCTTGGCGAGGGGGCGCTCGCCAGCGCGCCGATGATTGAGGCGATGAGGCTATGCGTGTCCTGCAAGGCCTGCACGGCGGAATGCCCCTCCGGCGTCGATATCCCGAAGTTGAAGGTGGAAGTCCTCGCAGCGGCGCACGCGCTCGGGCAAGGCTCCAGGGCGGCCGATCTCTACGCCCGGCTGCCGGACTATATCGACCGGGCATGGTGCTGGCGCTTTCTGCTCGCGATGCGCGATTTTCTGCCGGGGCTGCGGCGATTCTCCGAGCGCCATACGGGGTTCGCGGCGGACCGGCCCTGGCCACGATGGCTGTGGCGGCGGTTCAAGGCGCCCGAGACGGCGGAGCCGGCTGAGCCGGGACGCGCAGGCCTCGTCGCCATCTTCGCCGACACGTTCAACCGCTCGTTCGAGCCTGCAAATTTGCGCGCGGCGGCGCATGTCCTGAAAGCCGCCGGATACGGCGTCATCGCCTTCAAGGACGAGGGGAAGCGGCCTTTATGCTGCGGCCGCACCTATTACGACGCCGGTTATCTTGAGGAGGCGCGCCGGGAGGCCATGCGCATGGCGGCCGCCGCGGCCTCCTTCGCCGAGAAAGGCATTCCGGTGGTCGGCCTCGAACCCTCCTGCGTGCTCATGATGCGCGACGAGTATGCAAGCCTCGGGCTGCCGCCGCAAACCCCGCCGGTCCTCTTGTTCGAGGAATTCATCGCCGGCCGCGCAGGCGAGTTGCCCCTGAAAGCCATCGAGGCCGACCTCGTGCTGCATTCGCATTGCCACGAGCGCGCGCTCGGCTTAGAAAATGCGGCCGAGACGGCGCTGAAACTGATCCCTGAATTGGCGGTCAACCCGGCGCCGCCCACTTGCTGCGGCCTGAATGGCGTCGTGGGGCTAACGCCGGACACGCTCGAAGCCTCGCTCGCCATGGCGGAACTCGCGCTCTTCCCCGCCATTCGCAAGGCGGGCCGCGACGCGCTCGTCGCGGCGACAGCGTATTCCTGCCGCAAGCAGATCCACGACGGCCTCGGCCTCACTGCTCGCCATCCGGCCGCGCTCCTGGAACTGGCGCTCAAGGGCGACTCCGATATCGTCTCATAAAGAGTTCCGGGTCACTGTGGGCTAAATTGCGGTTTACGGCATGTCTGCTATATTCAATGCATGAGAGCGCTTGCCAGAAGTTCGATGACCGCCGAAGAGTTTGCCGTGTGGGCGGAAGCGCGCCCCGAAAAGCATTGAGAGCTTTTCGACGGGGAGCCGGTCTTGCAGCAATCTCAGAACTGGGGTCATGCCCGGCACATCCGCAATCTGGCGCGATTGTTCGAGGAGGATATTGCGGCCAGCCGCCTCGATCTCTTCGTCGGCACACAAGGGCTGGTCGTTAAAGCCGGCCCGCACACCGCGTTCGAGCCGGACGTGGTTGTTTTCGCCGGGCCGATGGACGATCACGATATCATCGTACCGAAGCCGGTGGTTGTGGTCGAGGTGCTTCGCATGACAGCGCTTGCGCAAAAGCTGATGACGACGGAAGAGTTCCTCGCATGGGCGAAGGAGCGCCCCGAAAAGCATTGGGAACTGTTCTACGGGGCACCGCAAATGCAGCAATCGCAAACCTGGGGTCATGCCAACCTGAAGGGCTTGATTTACGCGGCGCTCTCGCGGGAAACACGGATCCATGCGCCCGATTATTTCGCGGCCGTCGATGGATTTGTCGTGAAGGTCGACGCGAACACAGCTTTCGAGCCGGATGTGGTTGTCTACGCGGGGCCAAGAATGCAGCGCGGCGAAATCATTGTGCCCAAGCCCGTTATCGCTGTCGAAGTCTTGTCGCCATCGACCGCGAGAGAAGATTTGACGGATAAGCTCGCGGGATACTTTCGGGTCCCCAGTATCGCGCACTATGTGATCGCGGACCCCGATGCGCAGGAGTTGATCTACTACCGCCGACAAGGAGAAGGCATTGCGCCACCGGCAATCTTGAAAGAGGGAGTTCTTCGCCTTGATCCGCCGGGGATAGTGATCGAACTCGCCGAAATCTTCGAGCAGGGCAATTAATCCAGCCATTTCGCGAGGCTTGCAAGTTCGTCCACATCGCGCGCGGGCTTGTCCCAGCGGATGCGGTTGATGCGCGGGAAGCGCAGCGCCACACCCGACTTGTGCCGCGTCGAGCGATGCACCGCGTCGAACGCAACCTCGAACACCAGCGTCTTCTCAACCTCACGCACCGGGCCGAAGCGCGCCACGGTGTGATGGCGCACCCACTTGTCGAGTTCGCGCAATTCCTCGTCGGTGAAGCCGAAATAGGCCTTGCCGATGGGAGAAAGCTCGCCATCGCGCCAGAGGCCGAAGGTGTAGTCCGAATAGAACGATGAGCGCCGGCCCGTGCCGCGCTGGGCATACATCACCACGGCGTCGACCAGCATGGGATCGCGCTTCCATTTGTACCACTGGCCCTTGGGGCGGCCGGGGACATAGGGCGACGAGAGGCGCTTCAGCATCAGGCCCTCGATGTGTGGGGAGGCGAGCTTTGCGGCTTCTGCGCGCAAGGCTTGCAGGTCGCCCGGATTTTGGAACTGAAGGGGCTCGGCAAGCTCGGCTCCCAGCGGCTGTGCGGCCTCGAACCAGCGCGCTATTTCAGCCTTTCGCTCGGTTAGCGGCAGCGCGCGCAAATCGCGCCCTTCGACGGCGAGCATGTCATAGAGAATGAGATGGCCAGGATAGTTCGCCATCAGCTTCGCGTCGGGCGACTTGCGATTGAGCCGCTGTTGCAAGTGATTGAAGCTCGCGATCTCCTCGCCGGATTTCACGATGAGTTCGCCATCGAGCACCGCATCGAAGTTGACGCGCGCGAGCACGTCGGGGAACGCAGCCGAAATGTCGTCGCCGCTGCGTGAGAACAGCGCCTTGCCGCAAGGCGTGGACACGATCTGCACGCGGATGCCGTCGAATTTCCATTCGGCGCGGAAGGCGTCCGGCGTGATCGCGGGCAGGTCGGCGTCCTCCAGCGGATGGGCGAGCATGACGGGGTGGAACGTCACCGCATCTTTGGACTCAGGTTTCGGCCCGCGATTCTCCAGCCAGGCGAACAGGTCGAGATAGGGCGGCTGTTGCGCGTGCCAGGCCTCCTCGATCTCGCCGACGCTGACGCCGCCGAAATCCGCAAGCACGTGCTTCACCGAGCGGGCCGACAGGCCGATGCGAAGCGTGGCTGTGCCGAGCTTCAGCAGCGCCCAGCGCTCAGGCGGCGACATGTTGTCCAGGAGAAGCGCAAGGTATTCGCGGATTTGCGGCTTGTCGCGGATCTGGAACTCGTGGATGACCTCGTGCAGCGGCGGCAGCCGGTTCAGGACGAGCCCGTGCGGGTTCTTCGGCCAGATATGCGCGACCGTCTCCGACATTTCGCCCACATAGTCGTAGGACAGCGCGAAAAGGACGGGATCGACGCGCTGGGCCACGAGGTCGCGAACGAGCGCGCGCTTGAACAGCTCGAAATTGACGGCGCCCGCGATGACGCCCACCGCGAAGCCGCGATCGGGGTCGGGCGTGCGGCGGAGATAATCGGTCAGGACCGCGGCTTTGTCGTTATTGGAATGGGTGTAATAAAGCCGGTCGAGAAGAGCGGCGAAGGCTTGCATGAGCGAAATATAGGAGGTTCGCGCCCTCAAGAAAAGCTCGCGTGGCGTCTCGCAATTGCCTGCTATCCACGCTGCAGGCTCTCGCAGCGAGTTGTCACTGGATGCGCGATTGCCTTGCCGCGCTTACTAAGGGTGAGCGAGCCGTTCGTAGGTTTCCGCAATCTTGAGCAGCAGGTTCTTCGCCTGGCCGTCTTTTGCGGCTTCGGCAAGCTCTCGCGTTATTTGCGCTCTCTTCTTCCAAGCCTGAAAAGGCGGAGTCCATGTCGCCGGCTCTACAAACAAACGGTTCTCAAAGGCTTCCCGAGAAACTTTTGCCGTATTCATCCCGCCCTCGCGAAATAAACCTGAAGGCATCCCCAATCTTTTTTTGAAGAAGAAGCGCGCTCCGGAATAGTCAGGGAAAACCTTGAGGTCCGTACGTAAGAACCACAGAACCACACGCAGAATCCCGCTTCCAAGAGCGCTCGCCGGGAGGCGCACTCGGACCATAAAGATTGCCCATCGCCTCAAGCTTGCGGCGCGGCCGCAAGCCCGAAGCGCGCCTTGATGCGCTCGAAAAGCTGGTCGCGCACTGCGCGATAGGACTGCAAAATCTGCTCGCGGTTGCCGGCCGCCGCGGATGGGTCGAGCGTCGGCCAATATTCCACATCGACCGCCATGGTGCGCGTGAATTCAAGCGCCTTGTGATGGGCTTCCGGGGCCAGCGTCACGATCAGGTCGAAAGAGGCGTCGTCGAGATCCTCGATGGAGCGAGGCTCGTGGCGCGTCATGTCAATGCCGATCTCGTCCATGGCGGCGATGGCGAAAGGGTCGGGCTCGCCTGGCTTAACGCCCGCCGAACGCACATAAGCCCGTTTGCCGACGAGATGGCGTAGGATCGCCGCCGCCATCGGCGACCTGATCGCATTGAATTTGCACGCAAACAGGATGGCCTGCGGCAGATCTGAAGGGAGCGGTTCCGGCGCTTCTTGCGAAGGAGGCGCAAGGCCTGTGGTGGGAAGCCGGGCCGCAGTCAAGACTTAAGCTCTCGTTTCCAATCAGGACCGCTCGGAAAAAACATCCACTTACTTCGCATCTTGCCGGATGCGACTTAAGGAAACGTAATCGCAGCCTTGAGATTTAGGGGCTATTGCCGTGAAGAAAAAGCCCCGCCGGGAAGACGGGGCTGCAGATGTTGTCGGCCGCTGATGGTCGTACTACAGCCGGAGGCGCGTTGGCGCCCGCTTCGCCGCGCACTCTCATTCGAACTCGCCTCGGATAAGCTGTACAGGAACCGTTGCTGGAGTTCTGTCAGCGCGTGCAGCAACGGGGCCCGACTTCCCCGCGGCGTGCGTCCTAATGCCAGCAGGCGTGCAATGCCAGGCAGCGGCGATGCCGCCAGCCGAGCACGGGGTATTTGTGACGGCAGAAAGTCTGCCAGCGGAAGCAGCGGCCTCTCCAGTGCTGCACAGGCGTCGCCATGCTTGCCTCAGCGGCTTGCGCGCCCGGCTGCGTCTCGATGGCGGAAGCCGGCGCGCCGCTCAACGCGAGCCCTGCGACAAGCGCCGCTCCAAAGCATAATCCTGTGAATGTGCGCATGAAATCTCCCTCTTTGTCGATTCTTCCTCGACGCGGTCGAAGGTGCGGCTCGATTATGAAAAGACAATGGCGGGTTCATTGCAAAATTGAGGCGCTGCTTTGGAGCCGCTGCGCCCCCTGTTCTGCGATCGTATGGCGCGGATCCGCCTCGAAGGCATCTTCATGGGCCATGACAGTTCGGGCCTTCGCGCCGGGCATGATCTCGAAGCGCGGATCGAAATCGACCATGGTCGAGGCGAACTGCTTCAGGCGCCGAAGCGACAGCGGTCAGCGCCCCGCCAGGGTTAAAAAAGGGCTGAGATTGGTTTTGTTCGGTAAAACAGGGGGTCTCGCCTTCGGCAGGCGGGATTCTACGGGAGTATGGCGATTGGCGGGCGGTTGGCCTCAGCGTTCGCATGCCTGGCCTGGAGGCGCCGAAAGTCTCCCCGCGCGAAGAAGAGACGTTCGGTTAAGCCATTGGAGTAAAAAGGAAAAAATATAAAAATGCGGCGCGCACGCCTGGTTAACAGGCTTCGGCGGTTCAGGGTTAATAAAGGCTTTCAAGAGTCATGAGATCTTGAAGCAGCAATCCGGGGGCTTGACAGGCTTAAACGCATAATTTTACGACCCCGGCTCGCGCCGCCAAGCCCGATTAAGCAACACAACGCCAGAGCAGTGGACAGTCAGGACTTGCCCAAGCATCATCGCAGATGAAGTCGACTGAAAGGGCGAAGCATGCAGATTGTGAACCAGCTGCTCCAATTTCTGAAGCAGGCGATCTCGGCGGTCGTCGCTTTCATCCAGATGATATGGCAATGGTCCGTCACGCAAATTCTTGCCGTGCCCTGGCATCAGCTGGGCGGGCTGCCCTGGTGGAAGGCGGCTATTCTTGCGGTGACCGGTGCGGTTGTCGTGTATCTCCTCTACCGGGCCGGGCGGGAGCTTTTGGAAGCCGGCGAGAAAGCGCTATCCGCTTTTGTGCCGCTATTGACGGTTTTCATCCGCACGCTGCCGCCCATCCTGCTCGCGGGCGCCGCGGCGGCGGCCGGCGCGTGGGTCGTCAATCACGTCAATTTGTGACCGACGCCGCGCCTCGGAGTTTGCTGGTTTGGCCATCGGTGCAAATCCCTTGCTTTCCCGTGAGGGCAGGGGGAACAACGCATCCCGCCCTCTACCCTTCGGGCGAGGGGCCGGCCTGGCCGGGCGTCGGGTGAGCATCTGTGATGGAAGTCAAGCATGAAGAGGCTCGGCATTGGGCTTTTCGGGCGACCAGAGGCGATCCTCTTTGATGAGTTCATTTGCAAGGACGATCAGCTTTCTCATAACGGCAGTCAGGGCGAGTTTTTTGACCTTTCCTGCGGCAACGAGGCGCTCATAGAAGCGCTTGAGATGCGGGTTGAAGCGCACCGCCGAAAGGGCCGCCATATAGACGCCGTTGCGCACGGCTTGGCGGCCGCCCCGGATACGGCGCTGGCCGTTGCGCTTACCGCTGTCGCAGGCGAGGGGGGCCAGCCCCGCAAGCAGGCCGGCCTGCTTGGCGTTAAGGCTGCCAAGCTCTGGCATGTTGGCAATCAGTGTACAAGCCGTCACGGCTCCCACGCCTGGAATAGAGACGAGGATGGCGAACCGGCGTGCGAGAGCAGAATCGGCTTCGATGGCTTGAACGGCCAGGGCTTCGAGCGCGCCGGCCGCGGCTTTGGCGCTCCTGATCTGATGTTCGATCTGGCGCTCGACGCCTGGGACGGCGGCGGTCGCGAGCTGGTTTCCAAGAGCGGTCGCCGCCGCTATGGCCGCCTCGCGGTTTCGCACGATTTCAGACAGATTTTCAATGGCTTCGGGCAGCGGCGGCGTTGCCGCGAGTTGGGCCATCAGGCCGAACGCGGCGAGCATCCGCGCATCGACCGCATCGGTTTTCGCCAGCGCGCCAAGCAACTCGGCGAAGAGCCTGGCGCGCAGCGGGTTAACGACAGCGATAGAAAGCCCGCCATCGTGCAGGAACCGGTGGACGCCGCGATGATATTTGCCCGTCGCCTCGACAACCGCGATCCGCACCCCGAGCGGCTTCAGGGCGGACAGGAGTTGCTTGTGACCTTTCTTGGTGTTGGAAAAACGCAAAACGGAGCCGGCCGGGAGGATGTGGATATCGAGCCACTCTTTACAAACGTCGATTCCTACGCCTACGTCATGAGACGCGCTGTGTTCGGACATGACCTTGCCTTGCATCCGGGACTTGCTCCCAATCATCTGTTCAGGACGAGCGCGAAGGAGCGGCGGACCAAGCTCACCCACGGTTCGCGCCAAGGGGATTGCGGTCCCGCCGATCCGTCCCTCCGGACCCCGGCCGGGGTCCGGAGGGACGCTCAAATCATTGCCCGATTCGAGCAAAATCATCATGCAAGGGGGTATCCCTTCATTCCACTTCAAGACGCGCCGGCCGAGGTCGTCGTCCCGGGCCAAGCGGAGCGCGAGCCGGGATCGCAAAACCGCCGTACCAGCGCATCGATCCCGGATAGGGCTTGCGCCCTTCCGGGATGACGGCGGCGGCGATCGTGTTGCGATCCGGGATAAGGCTTCGCCTTCCTGGACAGGAGCGCGACGATCATCGCCGCACCCGGCTGCTTTCGCTTAGGGCGAGGGCTTTTCTTTCGCCTGAACATCAAGCACGAGGTGCGTCCTCACCTGCATGATCGCAAATAATGCAAGCGCCGTCACAAGCGCAAACCAGAAATCCGAGACATCTTGGAAGATTATCCTCGTCAGAGCCGCAGAGACAAGAACGGAAAGGCCAAGTATCTCAGCCGGAAGGTATTTTAAGAGCGACATTCATGTTCTCCTTTAGGGAGTCGCCAATAGGGATATATCGGCAAACGGAGAGGCTCCGTTTTCCGCTGCTTGAGAATATAACTTATTGCTTGTCCAAACCGTGACAAGGCCGCGGCCAGCAGGTATGCAAAAAGCGCATAGCATAGCGTCCAGCTATGCGTTTATCGCAAGGGCCGCTGGAATCTGAATAAGTCTGTTAGAAATCAAGTGTCGTCGGCGCTTTAGCGATCTCGGCCAGCCGTCGAACCTGCCACCGGTGGGCGAAAAGCCGTAAACTCGGTCCTAAAATCGAAAGAATTGCGAAAGGCAGATACCCCGCGACATGTTTCAGATCCCAGCGAAGGGAGCCGTTCCAGAAGTCAAAGGCGAAGGCGCAGGCGATGTAATTGAGCCCAATCACACTCAAGAACCGCCATCCCCTTGGGCCAAGTCGTTTCCGAAAACTATCGAATGAATATAAAACAAGAAGGCAGGTGAAAAAGGCGGCGATGCCAAAGAAAATGAAGACGCCTGACGACGGGGCTGCGCCAATAACGCATAACCAGCCGATCAGCCCAAGATGAACGAAGAGAACGGCCGCGAACGAAAGGCCGAAGGCCCGTCCGCGCCGCTTCAAAGGCTCGAAGGGTGAGCCGAATAATACAGTCAGAGCGCCAGCCGAGTAAGCCGGCCAGAAGAAGAGAAAAGCAAGCCGGCCGGTGAGTTGCAAGGCGATGTCCGTGCCTCGCTCCCCGGCGCCGAAACCTGCAAAAGCGGCGGCGCAAAGGGTCAGCGCTCCGAAAAAAGCCGCGAAAACCCACCCACGGGTGCCCGAACGAAACCCCATCATTTAAATCAAATACAGTGCGGACAACCTCAAACTCCACCATTCCGGCCAACCATCGTCATCCCGGCCAAGCAGAGCGCGAGCCGGGATCATTCCAAACTCAGGTCAGTCTGTTTTACAATCCCGTGTCTGCAGGGCGACGCTGCGCGCTGCGCCGCGCACGGGGACGCCCTCCACGCTGCGACCCATGCAACACAAGATGAGCCCCCAGGCAGCCTATCAGAAAAGAAGATGAAGAAAAGCGAAAGGCGTTTGAGGGCAGGGGAGGGGGGCAGGGTTGAGGGGTTGCTATGTCAGGGGCCGGTCTGATCAGCGATGAGCGCAACGCGCGCCCTTGCAGCTTCCGCGGCGCCTGACGGAGCCCATGCGTCTCCCAGGTCAGGCGCCGCAGCGGTTACGGGCGCAAACCACTTGCTTGTGCGTGATCTTATCCGAAAACCGGATGCCACTTTTCGGGATCACGCATCCCCGGCCATGCTCATCATGAACGGCCCTGGACGCTTAAAGTGCACGCCCGGCATGTCCGTGAACATACCGGCTCTGGCGGGTCAAGCGTACTGGCGAGGCGGAAACCAACCGCATTGTTTCGGTTGTCCTCAGTGTTCCTGTTGCGAGAAGCCGCCCGGAGATTCCTCGGATTGTTGTTCCAGGAGCCGCCGCGCAGAAGGCGAAACGCACAAGAGAGCCGTTCAGGGTCCGGGGCGCAATGAGCGAGACCCAGACACGGAGGGCATGCCTCCAGATTCGGAGAATACGCGATCCGTTGCGCGCCTCAAAAAAAATCGGCCGCCTTCGGCGGACTATCAACAAAAAAAGAAACAAAGAGGTAAAGATGAAAAAAATCAGGGGGTAAGCGTCCTGGCGAGGCGGAAACCAACCGCATAGCTACGGCCGACCACAGAGAACCTGTAGCGAGAAGCCGCCCGGAGATACCTCGGACCGCTGAGCCAGGAGCCGCCGCGCAGAAGGCGAAACGCACAATCTCCGGTTGTCAATACTGAGCCATCGGCTGGGGCATCCTCATAGCGTTCGTTCCAGCAATCCTGGCACCATTCCCAGACATTGCCGTGCACCTGATAGAGGCCCCAGGGGTTCGGCGCGAACGACTTCACCGGCACGGTTCGTTGCCGGTATTCGCCTTTCCTTCCGCCGCCGAATGTATAATTGCCGTCGTAATTAGCCTGATCTGTCGAGATCGAGGAGCCCTGCCAGAACGGCGTCGAAGACCCCGCCCGGCAGGCGTATTCCCACTCGGCCTCGGAAGGGAGACGATAGTTTTTGCCGGTCTTGCCGGAGAGCCACGTCGCATAGGCCTTGGCGTCATCCCAGTTCACGCACACGACAGGATGGCTGTCGTCCTGCGCGAAGCCTGGATCTTTAAATGAGCCGCCCTCTAGAACGGCATGTCCGCTCTCCTTGACGAAGGCTGCAAACTCGCCGCGCGTCACCGCAAAGCGCCCAACCGCGAACGGCTTCGCGATTGTCACCTTGTGCTGTGGACCTTCCCGCCTGAACCACTCAGCGGCGCCCGGGTATTCCTTGCAGAGAGCGTCGATCTCCGCTTGCGCCGTGCCCATCATGAAGCTGCCCGCGGGGACGACAACCATTTCCGGCGCCCATGCCGCATCACCATCGCGGAAGCTCTCGCCGGAGCCGGGGCGCACGCGAAGCGCCGGATCACCGCTCGCCGCCGACGACGATTTATTGCCGCCGGGGCTTTCTTGAAACGCCTGACCGAGGTCGGCGCCACTCGCCACGGCTGGGGCTTGCTTGCCGCCCAGGCTTTCCTGAAGCGCCTTGACCAACCTCTGGCCGTCTGCGTTGAAGCGGTCGTGGGTGAGCCGGATCGCCTGGCGCCGCGCCAACGCCTTCAGCGGCTCGGGCAGGTCGGAGGCGCGCGGCATGGAGGCGCCGTCCACAAGCACAGGAATGACCCTGATCTTGCGCGCCAGCGCCGTCGCGATCTCGATATGGACCCAGTCGTTGGCGTCGGCGATGCGCGGGTTTCCGCCATCGCCCGCGATCGAAAGCCATTGCGGCCCGATGATCACGACCATGGTCTCGCAGGCCGAGACCTGCTGCTCCAGCACCTCCACGAAGTCGTCGCCGGGCCGGATGTAGCCCTCAACATCCATGAAAAGCTGCTCGCGCGGGAAGCTTTGCGCCAGCAGGTTATAGAGGCTGAGCGTGGGCCAGCGGGAATCGTCGCGCCTATAGTTCAGAAAGATTTTGCCGGACATCGCCCCGCCGCGTCTTCGCTTGCCACCTTAAGGCAGTATCTAATCAAGCTTCGCGCATCTGACCATCGGATTGTGATCCGGCGAAGCGCGGGACTTGTATTGCGGAGTGCAAAATGCGCCGCGGTTCCTCTATTCTGGGCGGGTGAGAAACAATAGGTTCATGGAAGAGGCGTTCGCGGAAGCCGAGCGCGGGGGCGCGCTTGGCGAGACGCCGGTTGGCGCCGTCGTCGTCGCGCCGAACGGCGAAATCGCTGGGCGCGGGCGCAATGTCGTCATTGCGGCGAGCGATCCAACGGGACACGCGGAGATCGTCGCGATCCGGCAGGCCTGCCTTGCGGCGAAAAGCGAGCGCCTGCCCGGCTACGACCTTTATGTGACGCTGGAGCCATGCGCGATGTGCGCGGCGGCCATCTCGTTTGCGCGGATCAGGCGGCTTTATTTCGGCGCGGCGGATGAAAAGGGCGGCGCGGTGGAGCATGGGGTCCGCTTCTTTGCGTCGCCGACGTGTCACCATGCGCCGGAGGTTTACGGTGGCATCGCGGAGGCGCGCTCGGCCTTCCTTCTCCGCGAGTTCTTCCGCAAGCGCCGGGCCTGACGAATGCCTACGGTCGGGAAGCGGCGCCCTTGTCGCTGTCCCTCAGGCGGTCATGAGCGGGGGCGCTGCCAAGCGCGGCAGCCTTCTGATACCACTGTCGGGCGAGGCGAAGGTCCGGTTGCAATCGCCATTCGGGATGCTGCGCCAGCCTGACGGGATCGTATGTCTCGGCGAGCGCGAAAGCGCCCCGTGCGCTGCCGTGGTTCGCCAAAAGCTCGAACACCGCGCGCCCTCCCTCGCCGTCGCCGTGGTTTGCCTGATAGGATGCGCTCTCCATCAAAGTGTCTTCCTTGGCGCAATTCACCACGGCTACGATGCTCGGGGACTGGGTGGGCTGAGCTTGGCCGCTGGCCTCGCCGAGAGGTCGAAGACCTTGATCGACATACCCGGCCAACGCCAGAACCTCTTCTTTGCGGACCCCTCCATAAGCCAGAAGCAGATACGACGCCAAGCCGCCCGTGATTGCGGCCGACAAGATCGTCGTGAGAATAGTCTGCCATGGCCTACGCTTTCGCGGGATGCGGACAGGCTGCTTCTTCTGATTTGGCGGCGCGACGGGAACGGTGAGCGCTCGTCTCGTCTCGAGTTTCGGCGCGGGCGGCCGGGGTTTGCGTGACTGAACCGAAATAGCCTGCAGCTCTCGCGCCAATAACTCGCGACTCTCCGCAAAGGAAAGCTGCGGGGAAAGCCTGCGCGGACCAAATGACGCCGCCGCCGCGGAACTATACGCAGGAGCAGCTATTGGCTCCAGCTCTATTGAAAGCTTACCCGCCGCATTTTCAAGGATATCTCGCCAGGACTCCGACATGATTGCACAGCCTTCTGATACGCATGACTACTGTCTTGTAAAAAAATATTGTGGCAATGCTGAGAAAAAAGTTTGACCGTGTTTAAAAAACAGCTAATTAGCGAGTTCTTAAGGTAAATAAGGATTTGGATTTACTCAGCGGCATAAGACCTTCGTCCAGACGCCGTTATCTGGTAATGTTTCGACGCACTATAATATATCGATACGGCCTTTGCATCGGCTGCGACTTGATTTCGATTTTACGGAAAAACTTGTGCCTATCGGGCCTTACGCCAATAGCAAACAGCGCGCGCCACGATCCCGCGCGCCGATATATTATAGTCCGGTCTCGGAGAAGTAATTATGACTTGCGCGAAAACACCAGTCTGCCGCCGAAATACGGAAGAAACGAGGCGCCTCTACGAATGCCGATAGGCTGCTAAAAACAATGGATTGAGCCTTACCCGCGGTAGACCATCTCTGCCTCCGCGGCAAATGGGGCGGGACTTCCCATGGGGCTTGCCCGCTTTACCCGCGCGACGGGCTGGCGATCATCCAATAAATTCCGCCCGCTACAAATCCGGCCATGGCCAGCGCCGTGACTGCCGGATCTGTGGCCAGCGGGCCGCCGTCTTGCCAGAATGCAGCGGCGAAAACAGCCGTCAACGCTCCGGTCGCGCCGACATAGAACACAAGCGAGCGCGTTCTAAAAACCTCTCCGAGAAGCACGCCCGCGATGCCGGCCGCCAGAAACACAGCGGAGCCGCCCTGCATCGTCTGGATCGCTCTTTCCATGGCGGTCCAGGTCGCGCCCAGATCTTGGCCACGCGAACCCGCGGCTTCAAAAGCCTCGAATTGCTGCCAAATTTTCACCGCGTTGAAGGCGAAGAGAGAAACCCAGCCAATCGCGCCGGACAGGATTACGCCAACCACAATGCGCACGATCTGGTACAAGCCCATCGCTTCCCCCCAAACTCCGCGTCAGGCATCCGCTGCGGCGTTTTCGCGCAACGCGCTCGCCTTCAGCTTCTCGCTCGCCGACTTTAGCTGCCCGCAGGCCGCCATGATGTCGCGACCGCGCGGCGTCCTGCATCGGCTTGCATAGCCCGCGCGGTTGACGATGTCAGCAAAGCGCTCGATCTGCCCCCAGTCGGAACATTCGAACCGCGAAGCCCGGCCAGGGATTGAACGGGATGAGGTTTATCTTGGCGGGGATGCCGGAAAGGAGCCGGACGAGTTCCTTGGCCTCGGCGACGGTATCGTTCACCCCCTTCAGCATGACATACTCGAAGGTGATCCGGCGCGCGTTGGACAGCCCCCGGTAAGCGCGGCAAGCTGCGAGCAACTCCGCTATCGGGTATTTGCGGTTGATCGGCACAAGCTCGTCGCGCAACTCGTCGCGAACTGCGTGCAGCGAGATGGCGAGCATCACGCCCATGTCCGCGCCCGCAGGGCCGATCATCGGAACGACGCCGGATGTGGAAAGTGTGGTGCGGCGCTTCGAGAAGAGCGAGCGCGTCCGGGTCCGAGGCGACGGCGATGGCGGCCTTGACGTTGTCGAAATTATAGAGCGGCTCGCCCATACCCATCAGCACCAGATTGGTGATCTTGCGCTCCGCCTCGGGGATGCCGCGCCCATCGGCGGGAGCGATTGCGCCGGGCCATTCGCCGATGCGGTCGCGGGCCGCGAGAATTTGCCCGATGATTTCCGCAGGCGTGAGATTGCGCACGAGCCGCTGCGTGCCGGTGTGGCAAAAGCTGCAGGTCAAGGTGCAGCCGACCTGGCTTGAGATGCAGAGCGTTCCGCGATCGGGCTCGGGGATGTAGACGGTTTCAATTTCCGGCGCGCGCTCGCCCGAACCGCTGCGGCTGAAGGCCACAGCAGCCATTTGCGCGTGCCGTCCTTGGAGATCTGCTGGCCGCGATCTGCGGCCTCGCCAGCGTGAAGCGCACATCGAGGTCGGCGCGCCGCGTTTTCGCAACATTCGTGAGGCTCAAGAGATGCTGGGCCCCCCGGGTATAAATCCAGTTCCAAAGCTGGGCGACGCGCATCCTGACCTGGTTCGCAGGCACGCCTGCCTCGGCGAGCGCCGATGACAGTTCGGCCTTGGTCATGCCTGCAAGCGAGGGTTTCGGCGCTGCGGAAACTTCGGCGGCGGGTTCATAGCGGTTGAGTGCGGAGGTCATGGGGGGAAAATAGAAGAGGCGCGCGCCTATAACAAGCAGACTCTTCGCCGTAAAAAAGCCCATTGCTCAGCGGGGCGTGAGCTTCGCCAGCGCTTGGATCTTTGCTCGATGGCGGTTTGCCGGCGCTCACGCCCGTGACGCCGTGGAGGAGGCGTCCCAGCATCGTCCGGCGGACGGCTGTCCGATTTCCATGACGAACT
>CAVRLF010000010.1:0-513214 GCA_963721975.1 uncultured Alphaproteobacteria bacterium | reverse complement strand
TTGATACGGACCACGCATGTTGGCCTTCAGCTTGGACGTGTGATTTTGTATGCGATCGATGACAGCCGGATCGATGCCGAGATCATCGCCCATCAACGTCGACACCGTTCGGCGCAGGTCGTGAACATGCCATGGCCGGGGCGCGCGGCCGCGTACTTGAGTCATGAGCGCATCAAGGCGCACCTTGACTTTTGAGAAACCGCTGATCGGTGTCCTTCCGGTCGTGGTAAACACAAACCCTGCGCGCGCTCCTGGCAGCGCATCGAGTATCGTGACCGCTTGCGGGCTCAAGTCCACAAAATGCTCCTCGCCATTCTTCGTCCGTTGCGGCTGATACTCTTCTTTCGATGGCAAACGCCAAATCCCCTTCTCAAGGGTGATCTCCTCCCAGCGCATGCCTGCAACCTCTTCTCGCCGCTGCCCGGTGAGCAGCAGCAGCCGGTAGAAGGGCGCGAAGGGCCAATCGAGCGCCGCCGTGGAAATCCAGAATGCTCTTATCTCGTCATGGTCGAGGACATGCTTCCGGGCGGCCGGCGGAGGCGGCCCTTTCATGTCAGCGATGGGGTTATTCTCGATAATTTCCCTATCGCGCGCCCATTTGAAGAGAGGGCGGATCGCTGCAAACAATGCACGGGCCCCGACGGGGGCGCGCTGCGTCATTTTATCGATCAAAGCTGCAACGTCGCCGCGTCCGATCGCCGCCATGGGTTTCTTCCCCAAGGCAGGGATGGCATCGACTTCAAGAATGCGCCGCGTTTCCGGCCAGCTCTTATTATTCTTGCCGTTCATCGACAAATAACGCTGCGCCACATCTTCAAACGTCGCCGCAGCCAATTTACACCGCACCTCACGCTTGGCGCGAGCTGGGTCTTGACCGGCAGCGATCCTTCCAAGCTCGACTTGGGACAGCTTGCGGGCCTGGTCCGCAGTCAGTTTTCCGTGGGGACCAAGCGTGACGCGCTGCGTCTTACCCGTCCGTCCGCCAAGGCGATATTGCACGAGGTAAATCTTCTTTCCGGCGGGCGTCGCTTTGCAAGCGAAGCCTTTGAGCTCGGTGTCCCAAAGATAGCCATCTGCGAGCGAGCCGTCAGACCGGCGTTGCGGCTGCAGCGCGTCAACGGTGGTTTTCGTGATTTTGGCGGTGGGCATGATTGCAAGAGACCATGTGCTTACTGGGATAAGAATAGTAAGCACCAAAAATGAAACATTATGCAAGGGCGGATAAATGGAGAAAATATAACTCGTTATTTTTCAATGTCATTTCCAACTCTAGACAAGCTAAAGCAAGCCGGTATAAGTATCATCCTGTAACTTTTAATCAGAGGGTCGATGGTTCGAATCCATCTGGGCTCACCAATAACATCAAGGACTTAATGCCGGAACAAAGGTGAACAGAGCAGACCGTTTTACATGCTCCGGCCAAATGTTTTAAATGCTCCGTTCCAGAGGTGTTCACGTTGACGCCTCCCACTTCAACACCGCAGCCGCGGCAAGCTTGTGCTGATTGACCTGCCGCGCATAGTGCTCGACCATCTGGCGCGATTGGCCAGTGATCGCCGAAACCTCCGCATCCGTGCAGCCACCTTCCAAAAGAAACACCACCGCCGATTTGCGCAGGCCGTGAAAGACTAAGCCGCGAAGGGGCTTCATCTCAGGCCGATCGAATTCCTTGCCCCATGACGACTTGAAGCCATCCGCAGTCCACGTATTGCCCCGGGTGTTGCTCAAAAGTCCACGTATTGCCCCGGGTGTTGCTCAAAATTGTCACAGCCCGCTTCGGTATGCCTTCGAGAACCGCCGTCAAATCGCAATGCGTCGGGATGCGCACTTTCTTGCCCGTCTTCTGTTGCACCACCGACAACGTGGCGCCGCTGATGTCCGTCCATACCGCAGACTGACAATCTCCCTGCCGCTGCCCCGAATAGAGCGCGAGCGCAGCTGCGTGCCAAAGCTCCGGCTTCGATACATGTTCGCGGAAGTGCTCAATCTGCTCCCACGTCCAGGGCGAGTAGCCCTCGCCGATCTTAAGCTTCCGGACATGGCGGCAAGGGTTATCGGGTCGATAGCCGCGCGGGATGCCCCACGAGATTGCCGCCGACAACGTGCGAATGAGGTAATTCGCCCCCGCAGGGGTTTCGGATTTGGCGTCACGCAGCGCAAGCACATGCTTTGGCTCAACGCCCGCCACCATGAGTTTGCCCCACAGGCGGACAACCTCGTCAAGATAGCGGCCATAGTCGCGTTGAGAGGATGCTGACAGTTCGCGCCATTCGGGGCTCGCCCTGTAATCCTCGATCAACGCCGCGAATGTGCCAGCCTTGGCGGCTTTGGCGGGCTCGCCCATGCACTTTCGATAAGCGTCCCACCATTCGGCGTTGGGCGTGCCGTCCCGGTTCATCGGATCGCCGGGAAGCTTTACCCGCGCCTTCTCGCCCGCATATCCTCGCGACGGCTGAAAATAATAATAGTCCCTGCCGCGAGAGCATACGCAATGCACATTCGGCGGGACGGTTTTCCTACATCTTTTCGTTCGCGCCATTTTGTATGGCCTTCAGAAAATCGTCCTCGTTTTGCCCACGCAGATTGTCGCTGTTGTTGGCCAGAATGAAGGCCTTCACCTCGCGGAAGTCCCAGCGAAGCAGGTTAAAGCAGCTTTTGCGGCGGGCGGAAATCAATACGGTGCAAGTATGGGCGGCACGGCGGCCCAACAACGCACCGCCGCCGCCCGAGCTTCTGTTCGAGTTCTTAAAGATCAGCGGCGACCATGAGGACGCAAATGACCAGCGTCAGCGCCGCACCATCGGCCGCGCCTTTGTTAAGCCTGCACTCCAGGCGTTGAAAGAGGGGCAAAGCGAGCAAGCGCTTCGATTTGCAGCTGCAGGCTGTCAACGGCGGAGCAAAATGGGACCAGCGCGGCGCCGCAAAAGGGATCCATCGCTGAGAAGCAGCACGCATGAAAAAGGGGCCTCGCGAGGCCCCTTTTTCATGCGTGCTGCTTGGTTGTTCCTACTTCTCTTGATCGGCGATGTCGTCAACGGGCGAGGCGGTGGAGGCGCAGGCTTCTTCGGCGTCCGGCTTGGCGTTCTTGCGGCGGCGGCTCTTTGACTGCTTGAGCCGGTAGCTTTCGCCGTTCATCTTCAGGATATGCACGTGATGGGTGAAGCGGTCGAGCAGCGCGCCGGTGAGCCGTTCGTAGCCAAAAACGCTGGTCCAGTCCTGGAACGGCAGGTTCGAGGTGATGATGGTCGAGCCTTTCTCGTAACGCTGGCTGAAGGTTTCAAACAGCAGTTCGGCTCCGGTCTGGGAGAAGGGCACATAGCCGAGTTCGTCGACGATCAGCAGCTTCACGGCGGAGAGTTGAGCCTGCAGACGCAAAAGCCGGCGCTCGTCGCGGGCCTCCATCAGCTGATTGACGAGCGCAGACGCCGTGGCGAAGGAGACGCTGAAGCCGCGCTGGCAAGCCGCCAGGCCAAGAGCGAGGGTCACATGCGTCTTGCCGACGCCGCTTGGCCCGAGCGCGACGATATTGTCGCGGCGCGCTACGTATTCGCAGCGAGCCAGTTCGAGCGCCAGCATCTTGTTGAGCGTTGGGATCGCAGCAAAATCAAAGCTGTCGAAGCTTTTGACCGCCGGAAAGCGCGCCGCCCGGATGCGGCGCTCCACCATGCGCCGCTCCCGCGCGATCAGCTCCAGCTCCGCCAGGCGTAAGAGATAGCGCGCGTGATCGACGCCCTCTCGCGCGCAGTCCTGGGCTGTTTTGGCGTATTCGCTCAGGAAGGTCGGCAGCTTCAGCGCTTTCAGATGATGGGACAGCAAAACCTGCGGCACAGCGGCAGGACCGGCGTCGGACGCGCTCATGCCGCCCTCCCCATCAGTTCGGCGTAAGCGGCTGCTCGCGTGCTTCTCACGGTCGGCTTCGGCGCGTGCGGATAGGCTGAGAGGTCGAGCGCGGGCTGGCGCTTCTCCATGCGGGCGAGCGCGATCTGCTTGATGGCGTCGAAGCCGATCGCGCCGAGCCGGATCGCTTCGGCCGCCGCGGCGGCGATCGCCTCCTTGCTGAACGCCTCCATTAATCGCAAGACCTGGATGTATTCCCGCTTGCCTTGCTTGCCCAGGCGCGCCTCCAGAAGGCGCCGCAGGCGGCCGAAGACCTCCGGCAGGTCCCAGCCCTGCAACGGCGCGGCTTGATCCAAAGCCCCCGGCTTGCGCTCGAGAAGAGGCAGATAATGGAGGGGATTGTAGACGAAGTCGCCCTGTTCGTAAGACCTGGGATGGCGGGCGATAATCTCCTGGCCGCACAGGATCACGACCTCCGAGACGAACCCCTTCACCACGACGGCGCGGTGGCCGTAGCGTACGGGAACGGAGTAATCGACCGTGCGATAGCGAACCAGCGCCGTCGACGAGACGCGCGCCGCTTTCTTATCGCAGGGCTCAAACGGCGCCGCCGGCAGAGGACGAAAGGCCGCCGCATCCGCGGCGAGCCGCTCTGCGATCGTTTCGGCGTGGCGGCCGCAGCGCTCGGACTGCCGGGCCCGGCAATCCGCCTCAAGCCTTGCGTTCAGCTCCTCATAGCTCGTCGCCTCCGGCACAGGCGTCAGAAACCTGCGCCGCCCGGTCTTCACCAGGTTCTCGACCTTCCCACCAAGTGAGCGCTTGTCGCTCACGATAAACGTTCGCTTGTATCGTTGCCCTTCCCCGGACGGCCGAAGCGATCCTGAAACAGGTAATGGCTGAGAAGCTCCGTGAACGCCCGCGTCCGCTCCCGCCGCCCGTCGCCGCAGATCCTGGCGACCGCAAGCTTGGCGTTGTCGTAGAGGATCGAGAGCGGGACGCCGCCGAAAAACGCAAACGCGCTCACATGGCCGTCGAGAAACGCCGCCGTCATCTCCGCCGGATAGGCCTTCATGAACGGCGCGTCCGAATACGGAAGGTCCATGTAAAACACATGCATCTTCTGGCGCACGCCGCCGATGACGCCGATCGCTTCGCCAAAATCCACCTGCGCATGGCCCGGCGGATGGGCGAGCGGCACAAAGGTCTCCTGCGCCCGCATGCGCGCCTCGCGCACATACTCCTTCACCGCCGAGTAGCGCCGGGGCCTATTGGCTGATGTGGGGTTTGCGCGCCGCCATGCCGAAGCGCTCAGCCTGGCGGGTCGCGCAGTTCGACACGCTGCGTCTTAGGCTGGTCAAGATCGCGGCGCGCGTGGTCGAGATGAAAACCCAGGTCCGGCTGCATCTGCCGTCGGCCTGTCCCTACCAGGCAATCCTGCGAACCGTCCTTGGCCGAATACCGCGCCTCATCGCCTGAACTTCGGGGCGCCGAGTTCCCTGCAAACTATCCTCCTCTTCAACACAAAATGCCCCTTTATCGCGCGCTGCTCTTCGCGGCGCGCGTCAGCATGTTGAAGCCAGTTCACCATCGTTAGGTGCGCGGTCGGGCCCCTCAACCCATAACGGCGTGAATAAAGGCGGCTAGCATCTCCGCATTGCTCAGTTTTTCAACGCGGCGCTCCTCATGTTGAGGAGGCCGAAGGCCATCGCGGGCAGCCTGCATATTTGCCAACGTATTAAAACATATGTGCCGTTTTGGCAACAAACATCGCAATTGTGTAAAATTGGAAACAATCCACCCTGTTGGGTTGAGCGCTGCCAAAACGAATCCTGGTAGTTTCGCACAAGGAAGCGGCGCGTTCTGAATCTCTTCCTGGAGCGGGGAGGCGGAAACTGACATTTCAGCTTCTCTATAATGGGTACTTAAAACTAGGGATTTCTTTAAATGAAGAAGATCATTTCTCGCGCGGCGCTTGCTGCGACCGCGATCGCTTTCGGCGTGCCCGGTGCTTATGCTGGCCCATCCACCGGTCAGCTACCCGTCACTGCTACGGTAGCTGGCGGCTGCACTGTCACTGGATCGACTGTGAATTTCAGTACGGTCACAACTCCCGTCGTGTTGGGGGCCGAGCCAACAGGCCAGGGCTCGGTAGAGCAAGCCTGCACTGCGGGAATTACGCCCATAAGCATTGTCCTGGGTGGCAACGTTGGGTCCCGTGCAATGAACGCTGCTACTACTGGAGGCTCGCTCCCCTACATTCTTGCATCCTCCGCAGCAAACCGCACTAGCGGTCTGGAGTGGGGCTACTTAAATGGACCGCCCCTGTCTTCCGGAACCCATAGCTATCCCGTGTATGGCAGGCTTACAGCGACGGGCAGCCAGCCTGCTGATAACTACACAGACTCAATAACTATCACAATCACCTACTAGGAATTGCACGATGAGCCGAGTAATAGAATTTGTAGCGCTGACGATTATGTCTTCCTCGGCCATCGGTTCGGTTGAGGCTCAATCGATACAGGTTTCGCCTGTAATGATTGAGCTTCCTCCGGGTGCGACGAGTTCAGTTGTTAATGTTGATACCGGTGATAAAATTGGCGTCGCCATTCAAGCGCGCGTTTTCCGCTGGTCACAGGTGGGGGGCGAGGACAAGCTGGAAAAAACCGCGGATATAGTTGTGAGCCCCCCTGTATCGACGGCTCGAAGCGGGGCTTCAAATACCGTCAGAGTTGTACGGGTAACACAAACTCCGGTAACGGGCCAAGAAGCCTACCGCGTCTTTATCGAGCAAATCCCGGACAGAAAAAAACTCCAGGCGGGACAGATTAGCCTTGTAATTCGGCAAAGCATACCTGTCTTCGTTAACGGGCAGGACGTGCGCCCCGGGCTGCTTACATGGAAGGCAATTGAGCGAAACGGGAAGTTCGTTCTTGAAGCCGCAAATGTTGGGCAAAAACGCGTTAAAATCACTAAGCTCACGGTCAACGACGACAAAAACAGGGAACTTACAAAGGGCAACACTGCTGGATACGTCCTCGGGGGGCAGACAAAAGCCTGGGGGTTAAGTGGAGCGACAGCTGGAAAGACCCTAACCATCAAGGCGGAAAGCGAGTTGGGGCAGATCAATGCTTCCATCACTGTCGGCAGGAGCAGTTAAAGCTGGGATTGTTTTCGCCTTCGGATGTGCTGTCAGTGCGGCGTTCGCCCAATCTAACACAAAAGGCGTCGATCCTGACATTCGACTCTGGTCTTCCTGTTGTTGCAACGGAGCAGGAAGACCTTGTTCTTCAGGTTTTTATTAATGATTACGACACTCATAAGCTAACCCGGTTCAAACGCCATAAAGATAGTTGCCTGACCATTGATCCTGAGGATCTGAGGGGGTTCAATTTCAAGGTTCCCGAGGTGGCGCTTCATGCGAACGGTGGCGTTTGCCTGGAGAAAACGCCGGGGTTGACTTATCGTTACGACGTGTTGAGCCAGACTATTCATCTGAAGGTTTCAGACGATGCTCGCATACCGCTCGATTTCGACGCCCACGAGCGCCGCCAAGCTCCCGCAGGTGGCCAAGAAACGTCTTGGAACGCCGTATTCAACTACGCTCTTTTTGCGAGCGGCGGCACGCAGGACTATTGGACAAACTACTACCCCCAGTATCAGGGCGCTTCCGCGACAGCCAATGGGCGCATATTCTCGCAATATGGCGTTTTCAACCAATCCTTCACGGCGAACACGACTCCCACAGATTTGACGCCTTATCTCCTGCGGCTCGAGACCAACTGGGCTTATGAAAATCCCGATACGCTCGTCACCTATTTGGCCGGAGACTTCATTTCCGGCACGCTCAACTGGAGCACAGCCATCCGCATGGGGGGCGTCCAAATCCGGCGCGATTTCCTGCTGCGGCCGGACCTTATCACCCAGCCCATGCCGTCATTTTCCGGCAGCGCGGCGGTGCCCACGACCGCGGAAGTTTTCGCCAATCAGTCGCGCCTGTTCTCGCAGGAGGTCACGGGCGGCCCCTTCAATATTAATAACATCCCGCTCGCCACCGGGCCGGGCACAATGCGAATCGTCCTGCGTGACCCAACCGGCAAGGAGAGCGTCACCGAATACGCCTATTACAACTCCACAAATCTCCTCGCGCCCGACCTCTTCGACTACTCGCTGGAAGCCGGCTTTGCGCGACAATTCTATGGCCTCTACTCGGATCAATACGATGGAAACCCCATCGCTTCGGGAAGCTTCCGCTACGGCGTGACGCCGCGCCTCACGATCGAGGGGCACGCCGAGGGCGGGGCGGGACTCGCCAACCTTGGCGGAGGCATCGATTTTGGGCTTTGGCATTACGGCGTCGTCTCGGTTGCTTTTTCGGGGAGCGAATGGAACGGCGCGTTTGGCGGTCAGGTCTATGGCTCCTTCGAAACTACAGTATGGGGCGCACGTTTCATGGCGCGCGCTCTGGAGGGTCTTGGCGACTATCAAGACCTCGCTTCCGTCACAGCGCCGGTATGCGGCCCTCTCATAGCCGGTTGCACCCCTGGCTACTCGGCTGTTTACAAGCGGCAGGATCAGCTTTCGGTTTCGGTCCCGCTTTACTTCGACGATAGCTCCGTAAATATCAGCTATACTGATAGCATGGATTACGATAACAACGCCTATAAGATTAGCACGCTTTCGTATAGCCGGCCTTTCTTCTGGAAAGACAGCACAGTTTCACTAAATGTCTTCAAAGACTTCGAGCGCAAGGACAATTACGGCGCCTATGCGGCCCTCATGTATAGCTTGGACAAGTACACAGCCTCAGCCATCGCTGAAGCGGGCAACGGAACCTATAGAACTGGAGGGTCTTTCACGCGTTCGCTCGGGCAGGAAGCGGGCAGCTATGGCTACCAGGTCACGGCGCTGGAAGGGCCTCAAGCCGTTAACACCGCCTCGGCCAGCTATCGCGCCTCGGCCTTCCAGGCGAGCGCAGGCGTGATCGAGACCGGCAAGAGCGCACAGGTTACAGCAGAAGTGGACGGCGCGGTCGCCTTTCTGAGCGGCGTACACTTCGCCAATCGTATCGACAACGGCTTCGCTGTCGTCGATACCGGCATTCCCAACACCCGCGTTCTTTACGAGAATAATCTTATCGGCGAGACAAATTCCGATGGCACAATACTGTTATCCTCCCTGCGGGCGAGGGAGGAGAATAAAATCTCCATCGATCCGGCGAGCCTGCCCGTGCAGGCCAACATGCCCGAAACGACCCAGCTTGTCGTGCCTGCGGAGCGCGGCGGCATCACCGTTCGCTTCAAGGGCAACGCTTCTCCGGCCGCGGCGATGGTGAGTTTCAAAGACGGCAGGGGCGAGTGGCTGCCAGCAGGCTCGGAAGCCTGGGTGAATGGCGGCGAGACGGCGTTCCCCATCGGCAATGACGGCGAATCCTATCTCACCGGCCTTGCCGCCACAAATGCGGTGCTGATCAAGGACCCCAAGGGCGCGCCCTACACAGCCTCCTTCGACTTCACGCCCAATTCCAACGGGCAAGTGCAAATCCCTGGCGTGGTCTGCGCCGCGGGCGACGCTGCCGAAGTCGCCAAGCAGAAGGACGGCGCGACGAAGGTCGCCGAGCAGGTCGGCGGCGAAACCGTAGTGGCTAAGCGATGAGACGGATCTGCCTTGTGCTCCTAGGGGTGTTGGGCGCGCCAGCTATGGCGAGCGCGCAGCTTTCCTGCGCTATGACCATGACGCCGGTGACGTTCGACACGGTCACGGCGTCAAGCGCAGGAACCTACGACGCGCGCGGCATGATCAACGTCACCTGCACCGGCTCGCAGGGCGCCAATATCGCCGCCTGCGTCGATGTCGGACAGGGCGCGGTCAACGCCTCCGGCCAGCGCCTTCTCGCGGGGGCGAAAGCGGCGCACACGCTGGCGATGCAGCTCTTCCAGGATGCAACCTTGGCGAGACCATGGGGAGGCGGCGCGATGGGGCAGGCGCACATTCTGCAGCGCACCGGCGACGGGCCGATGACGGCGACGGTCTATGCGCGGCTGTACGTGGGACGGGGGACCGCTGCGCCGGGGACGTATGCGGCGCAGTTTCCCGTCACGCTGCGGTATGGCGCGGTGGTCGGGAACTTCGTGGATTGCAACGCCTTGGGCGCCGTCGCCGCCAGCCCGCCGAAACCAGCGGCTCCGGTCATCCCCCGCAGGCGCTAGCGGCTCCTCGCGCTGCGCCTTATGGTTTTTCCCGATGAGCAAATGGCGCCGAGAAGCTCAGCCGGCGACAGGCGGCGCCGGCTGGCGTTGTTGATCAGCCGTGATAAGTCTCGAAAATGGGGGTCTCGCACCCACCGCCCCAGCCCTCGCCGCCCGGATGGCATCCGCCCTCGCCGCCCGGGTATCCGCCCTCGCCGCAGCCGGGGTGGTATCCGCCCTCGCCGCAGCCGGGATGGTATCCGCCCTCGCCGCCGGGATGGTATCCGCCCTCGGAGCCGCCGGGGTAGTATCCGCCCCCGCCGCCCGGGTGGTATCCGCCTTCGCTGCCGCCCGGGTGGTATCCGCCCTCGCCGCCGCCGGGGTAGTATCCGCCCCCGCCGCCGCCCGGGTGATATCCGCCCTCGCCGCCGCCCGGGTGATATCCGCCCTCGCCGCCGCCCGGATGATATCCGCCTTCACCGCCGCCCGGGTGGTGTCCGCCTTCGCCGCCGGGATGCTCGCCGCGCCCATAATCGCCATGGTTCTCGTTGCCGTGGGATTCTTTTGACATTTGGGTGTCCTCTCAATGTTCTAGTTTCGGTAGAAAGCTTCATCGCCTTCGAGAGCACATTCCCACGAGCAGGCCATGACGGCTGTTCCGTAAGGAACAACCCAAAAAAATTTGGGATCGCTGTCAGTGTCGGCGGCGGCTGGATGATTGGAAATCGAAGGCAGCCTTCTCAGTCCTTCGTTGCGCGATGAAGTGACGCGATGCCGCGTCCTATTTCCGCAGGGATCGCCCAGCCAAAGGTTGCTACCCTCAGCCTCGCTTATCGAAAAATCGACTAAAGGGGTTCGCGGTGGCGACAATCAAATTCTTCAGTGGCGGCAATCTCCCGCTGGAAATGCATAAGGTGCGCATCGTTCAGAAGCTCACCTTGCCGCCCATAGAATACCGGCTCAAGGCCGTCAACGAGGCGGGCAACAACACGTTCCTGTTGCAAAACGCCGACGTGTTCATGGACATGCTGACCGACAGCGGCGTGAACGCCATGAGCGATCAGCAGCTCGCCGCGATGATGGTCTCGGATGACAGCTACGCCGGCAGCGCCACCTATACGCGCCTCGAAGCCAAGCTGCGCGACCTGTTCGGCATGCATTGGATCCTGCCGGCGCACCAAGGCCGCGCCTGCGAGAACATCCTTTCGCAAACCTTCGTAAAGCCCGGCCACGCCGTGCTCATGAACTACCACTTCACGACCACCAAGGCGCATATCACGCTGAATGGCGGCGTCGTGGAAGAACTCGTCAAGGACGAAGGTCTCGAGGTCACGAGCGACCTGCCGTTCAAGGGCGATATGGACATCGGCAAACTCGAAAGCGTCATCAAGAAATACGGCGCCGACAAAATCGCGTTCGTGCGCGTGGAGTCCGGCACCAACCTCATCGGCGGCCAGCCTGTTTCGCTCCAGAACCTCGCCGACATCCGCAAAGTGTGCGACAAGTACGGCCTGCTCCTTGTCCTGGACGCCAGCCTTCTCGCCGACAATCTCTACTTCAACAAGACGCGCGAAGCGAGCTGCAAGGACCTCAGCATCCGCGAAATCACGCGGCGCACCGCCGATCTCTGCGACATTATCTATTTCTCCGCCCGCAAGCTCGGCTGCGTGCGCGGCGGCGCGATGTGCATGCGAAGCGAAGAGATTTACAGGCGCATGCGTGGGCTGGTGCCTCTGTACGAAGGCTTCCTCACCTATGGCGGCATGTCGGTGCGCGAAATCGAGGCGCTGACCGTCGGTCTCGAAGAGACGATGGACGAGGACATGATCAGCCAGGGCCCGCAGTTCATCGCCTATATGGTGAATGAGCTGGTCAAGCGCGGCATCCCTATGATAACGCCGCCGGGCGGCCTCGGCTGCCATATCGACGCGAAGCGCTTCCTCGATCATGTCCCGCCGTCGCAATACATCGCGGGCGCGCTTGCCTCGGCCATGTATATCGCGGGCGGCGTTCGCGGCATGGAGCGCGGCACGCTCTCCGAGCAGCGCAATCCCGACGGCAGCGAGGTGTTCTCCGCCATGGAGCTGCTGCGCCTGGCGATGCCGCGGCGCGTGTTCACGCTCTCGCAGGTCAACTACGCCATCGACCGCATCGACTGGCTGTACCAGAACCGCAGGCTGGTCGGCGGGCTTGTCTTCGTCGAGGAGCCGGAGATCCTGCGCTTCTTCTACGGGCTGCTGAAGCCAGTCTCCGACTGGCAGGAAAAACTCGTCGCGAAGTTCCGCGCCGACTTCGGCGACAGCCTGTAGGCTGAAAACCAACCGGGGGAGCGGCAGTTCCCCCGACCCCTCGCACGCCGAAAATGTGGGAGGCGAGTGGTGCCTTGCCCCATGGCCTGGAACGGGATGCGGGGCGCCCGAAGGGCTGTTCACCCGCCTGTGCTTAGCCCCTGACGCAGGCTCCTCCGCATGGATTGTGACGCTGCTCCACCCGGTCCGACAAGCTGCTAGGCGTGGTGCGGGCTCGCCAGGAGAGGGGTCGCAGCAACCTGCGGCGGGCTTACGACAGCAGCGACGCCGCCTGCCGGAGCGAAGCTCGACGCGGCGTACTGGGTGAGGAGAGCATGCGCCGTCTGGCTGTTCTGGCTGGCGGCCAGAACACTAACTGCATTTGAGCTGGCCCGGGCGACCAAAGAATTGCCGCTCGGCGATGACGCCGGGTCGACCAAATTCGTTCCGCCGTGACCATCGCTGGAGAGAGTCCAAGTCGAACTGGTGTAATCGCCGACGAGCGCCAACTTGACGCTTGTGAAACCATTGCGTACCGTCAGCGTGCCGCCCGAGGCGGTCCCGCTGTAACTGGCCGTCGTCTTCCCCGCCACATAGCGGAGGTCGGCGAGGTCGATCGTGTCGGCGCTCGTCAAGCCCGATAGGGTGCCGGAAAACTCCTTAGAATCATCCAGCTTGAGGACGTTGACGCCGCCCCCGTATGCGCCGCCCCCAAACCTCACCGAGGCGCTGGAGGCGGCGCCGAACTCCAGGACGCCGGCGTTCTCAATGGTCACCGTTCCGCCCGTCAGAACCCGGGATGTAAGATTTCCACCTGAAATATCGATCGAGCCGTTGTTGGAAATTCCGCCCCTGCCGTTCACCGTCAAAGCGCCGCTGACGTTGAGAGCGTCGCCGTTGGACACGTTTCCGCCGATTGTCAGGCTGCTGCCCAGCCAGACATTGACAACGCCGCTGCTGGCGATGCCTAGATTGCCGGACGTCCTGACGGAGGCGCCGTTAGACAATCCGAACATACCGCTCACCGTGGAGAGCCCCGTCAGAGCACTGTTGCCGATTGTAGAGCCGGCATCGGCTATCCGCGCATTCGTGTCCTGAAGCCAAAGGGTTCCGTCGATGGCGGTGATCTGGCCGTGGCCAAACTCCAAAAGCGAATCGCCCTGTAGATAGACACTGCCGGTCAGCACCCCCGCCGTGCCGAAGCCCGCCGCCGAGCGCACGTTCAAGGTGGCCTGTGTGCTGGAGGCGCCGGCGGTGCCGGCGAGGGTAATAGCGCTTGTATTGGAGAGGGAGCCGCCCACCGCCACGGTGGAACCGCTGATTGCGAGCGTGCCGCCGTTGCTCAGATTTCCGCCAATCGCCAAGCTGTTGGCGCCTGCGTAGTTGTCGAGTTGCACAACGCCGCTTATGCTCAGATCGCCGAACGTCCTGAGAGACGCGCCGCTCCTCAGGTCGAGCTTACCGGTCACCTTGGAGAGGCCGGTCAGCGCGCTGTTGCTGTTGGTAGAGCCGGCATCGGCAATTCGCGCATTCGGGCCAGTGAGAGTGAGAACGCCGCCGATGGTGTTAATCTGGCCGCGTCGGAACTCCACGAGCGAGTTGGCCTCCAGATCGACGTTGCCGGTCAGCACCCCTTTCGTACCAAAGCCGGCCGCCGCGTTGGCCACATCCAAAGTTGCCTGGGCTGTGCTGCTGCCCCCCATGGTGAGGGCGAGCGCCGTATTGGTGAGGCCGGTCGAGCCGTATACCGTCACCTTGTCGCCCGAGGTGATGAGGGCGCTGCTGGCTGATAGGTTCCCGCCGATTGTCAGGCTACTGTTACTGCTGCCGTCTACGGCGAGCGAGTTCACGGTGGCGTCTCCGCCAATCGTTACGGCGCTGCCACTCATGCCCTCCAGATTATCGATCGAGAGTTCGTACACGGAGACATTCCCGCCGATCGTCATGCGGCTGTTGTCTTGGACTCTGAGGGTGCCCAAGGTGACATCTCCGAGAACGCTTTGTGTTTGCGAAGGATCGTCGATCAAAAGGTCGGCGTTGCTGCTGTTGCTTATCGAGGCGACGGTTATGCCAGCGTCGCCGCTCTGAAGCAGGGGCATGCCGCTGCTAATGACGACATCGCTGGTTTGGGTGGGTATGCCATCGCTCCAGTTAGCGAGCGTGTACCAATCGCCTGTTCCGCCGAGCCAAGTATCCGTCGCCATAGTGTTTCTCCGCTGATGCTTCCGAGGTGATGTAAAGCTGCGGTGCGCCCGGCAGATCCGCGCGCACGCTGCGGTTTTCCCCGCGACAATCGCTTTCGCGATTGGAGAATGCGGCCGAACCGCCGCTAGGCGTGGTGCGGGCCCGCCAGGAGCGGGGTCGCCGCAACCTGCGGCGCGCTTACGACAGCTGCGGCGCTGGCCGCCGGGGCAAAGCTCGACGCGGCATACTGGGTGAGGAGAGCATGCGCCGTCTGGCTGTTCTGGCTGGCGGCCGGAACGCTAACTGCATTTGAGCTGGCCTGGGCGACCAAAGAACTGCCGCTCGGCGATGACGCCGGGTCGACCAGATTCGTTCCGCCGTGACCATCACTGGAGAGAGTCCAGGTCGAACTGGTGTAATCGCCAACGAGCGCCAGCTTGACGCTTGTGAAGCCATTGCGTACCGTCAGCGTGCCGCTCGAGGCGGTCCCGCTGTAACTGGCCGTCGTCTTCCCCGCCACATAGCGGAGGTCGGCGAGGTCGATCGTGTCTACATTCGACAAGCCCGAGAGCGTCCCGGTAAACTGTCTGGAGTCGTCCAGCTTGAGGGTGTTGATGGCCCCTCCGTAGTAGTCGACCCCGAATGTTATTTGGGTATTGGAGGAGCCGCCGAACTCCAAGGCGCTGCCGCCCTCCATTTCCACAGATCCGCCCCTCAGGGCCTTGGATGTAAGGCTGGCGCCCATCGCAACAATGATCGAGCCGGCATTGGAGATCCCGTCCCTGCCGTTCACCGTCACGGCGCCGAGGTTCTCAAGAATGCCGCTGTTGAACAGATTTCCCCCGATCGTCAGGCTGCCGCCATAGTTATGCACAACGCCGCCGCTGGCTAGGCTCAGATTGCCGGACGTCCTGACGGAGGCGCCGTTGGACAATCCGAAGACGCCGCTCACCGTGGAGAGACCGGTCAGCGCGCTGCTGCTGGTTGTGGAGCCGGCATCGGCGATCCGAGAGTCGTCAGCCAGCCAAAGTTCACCTGCGATGTTGGTGATCTGACCGCGGTTGAACTCCAAAAGCGAATTGCCTGACAGAAAGACGCTGCCGGTCAATACCCCGGCTCTGCCGAAGCCCGCCGTCGCGCTCACATCCAAGGTGGTCTGGGCGCCGCCTGAGGAGGCCGAGAGGGAAAGAGTGGCGCTGCTCGCGTTGGAGAGCGAGCCGCCCACTATAACGGTGGTCGGTGCGCTGGTGTAACCGCCGATTGCGAACGAGCCGCTGTTGCTTAGATTTCTGCCGATCATCAGGCTGCTGCCACCGGCGCTTAGGCCTGTGGTGTCGACAGACACGCCGCCGCCGCTGGCTATGCTGACGTCACCAAGCACGCGTTGCGTTTGCGAAGGATCTCCGATGGAGAGGTTACCGCCGCCGATGCTCATCGAATAGACGATTATGCCAGCGTCGCCAGTCAGAAGTTGCGCCTGACCGCTGTTGATGACGACAGCGCTGGATCTTGTGGGGATGCCATTACTCCAGTAAGCGCTGGTATACCAATCGGCTGTTGAGCCGTTCCATGCATCAGTCGCCATAGTTTATCCTCCATCGATCATTGAGAAAAATAAGATGCGCTGCGGATGCAATGAGAGGGCGCCTGGAAAAGTGTCGAGCGCCCTCATCGAGCCGTGCGCCTGCTAGATGTGATGCGGACTGGCCAGGAGCGGAGTCGCCGCAACGTGGGGCGCGGCCACGACAGTCGCGCCGCCGCCTGCTGGAGCAAAGCTCGACGCGGCGTACTGGGTGAGAAGCGCGTGCGAGGTCTGGCTGTTCTGGCTGGCGGCCGGGACGCTGACTGCATTAGAACTGGCCTGGGCTACCAAAGAACTGCCGCCCGGCGATGACGCCGGATCGACCACATTCGTTCCGCCCCTCCCATCGCTGGAGAGCGTCCAGGTCGAACTGGTGTAGTCGCCGGAAAGCGCCAGCCTGACGCTGGTGAAGCCGTTGCTCAACGTCAGCGTGCCGCCCGAGGCGGTTCCGCTGTATTTCGCCGACATATGGCCATTCCTATAGAAGAGGTCGGCAAGGTCTACCTTGTCGGAGTTCGACAAGCCCGAGAGCGTCCCGCTATACCGCCTGGAATCATCCAGCTTAAGGGTGTTGCTGCCGCTCCCAAACGTCACCGACGCGCTGGAGGCTCTGCCGAACTCCAGGGCGCCGCCATACTCGACAGTCACGGCGCCGGTGCCGTTCAGGGCCCTGGATGTCAGGCTTCCGCCCGCAATGTCTATCGAGCCTGTATTGGTGATCCCGCCCGGGCCATACACTTTCACTGTGCCGCCAGCGACATACGGAGAGCCAATTACGAGTTGGCCGGCGTTGGACAGGTTTCCGCCAATCGTCAGGCTGGCGCCGCTGCCGGTGACTTCCACTTCGCTGCTGCTGCCGGTTATGCTCAGATTGCCGTAAGTGCTGACGGAGGCGCCGTTGAACAGGAGAAGTTCTCCAGCCACCGTGTGGAGGCCGGCTAGCGCGCTGTTTCTGTTCGCGGCTCCGGCGTCCGCAATCCGCGCATTCGAGCCAACGAGAAAAACCGTGCCATTGATAGTGTTGATCTGGCCGTATTTAAACTCCACGAGCAGAATCGCCTTGGAGTTCGAGGACGCCGGTCTCGACCCCCGCCGTGCCGAAGCCAGCCGCTGCGTTGGCCACATTCAAGGTCGCCTGGGCGCTGGTGTTGCCCGTAAGTTCAATGAAGTGCCCATCGGTGATGCCTTTTGAGCCTTTGACCGTAACCGTGCTGGCCGAGGTGATGCCGCTGTTACCGACGAAGAGGATGCCGCCATTGAGGTTGCCGCCGACCGTCAGGCTGCTGCCGCCGCTGCCAGCATTATCGACACTCACAATGCCGTAGGGCTCCATGCTCAGGTCGCCAGACGTTCTGACGGATGCGCCGTCGAACAAGGCTAGGCTCCCGCCACCGATGCTTATCGAGGCGACGGTGACGCCAGCGTCGCCGCTCGAAAGTTTCGGCTGACCGCTGTTGATGACGACATCGCTGGTTCTTGTGGGGATGCCGTTGCTCCAGTCAGCGGCCGTGTACCAATCGGCCAGTGAGCCGTTCCAGGTGTTCGTCGCCATGGTATTTCTCCTCTTGTGGTCTGCGAGTAATAAGAGGCGTCTTCAATTTGCACGCCCGGAGACAGGGCGCCGATGCTGCCAAACCTGCACGCCTTTTCACCGGCGATTGTTCCCGCGGCGGCGATGAGACGGCGTCCGGACAAGCGCCTAGCGCCCTCATCGGGCGACCTCGGCTAGGCGTGGTGCGGGCTCGCCAGGAGTGGGGTCGTCGCAACCTGGGGCGTGGTCACGACAGCAGCGGCGCCGCTCGCTGGTGCAAAGTTCGACGCGGCGTACTGGGTGAGAAGCGCGGTCTGGGTATTTTGGCCCGCCGCCGCAATAGCATTGGAACTGGTCTGGGCGACAGTCGAAGATGAGGCGGGCGTCGCGACCTCCTCGAGCTGGATCGTCCCGGCCGCATTGTTGTAGAGCACCTTGAGCGTATCGCCATTACCGAGGTTGACGCTGGTCCCGTTGCCGGTGTAATTGCCGAGCGCGCCTTCTGTCTTGACGTGGCTGAACTGGCCGGTGAGGTCGCCGGCGGTGAAGGTCGCCACCGTATAGGGCGTGTTCAACGTAAGTGCGCTTTGCGCGTCGACCAGCAAGGTTCCGCCGCTCAGATGGACGCTGCCGTTCACATGGAGGACGCTCGATTGTCCGCTGCCGTAGGTATCGGCCTGCAAGATGCCGCGGCCGCCTTGATTATAGACGCCCACAGCCAGAGACGACGCCTGGGTCGAGTTCGCTGGCCCGGCCATGACAGTGCCGCCCGTGTTGTTGACTGTGCCGCCCACTATGCCGCTGCCTTCGAGTATGCCTCCAGTCACATTCACAGTGGGGGCGTATAGGCCGGCCATCGTGCCGCTATTAAGGCCGTCGCCGACGTCAATCGTGCCCGAAGTCGTCACCGTTCCGACTGATGTAAGGAATGACATTGCATATTCTTGGGTGACAATGTCTATCGTGCCGGTATTGACGATCCCACCCGAGCCGTTCACCCGTACCTGAGAGTCCAGGACGTCGCTGATGAAGCCAACGGTGAGCTTGCCACTGTTGGACAGTTTGCCGCCAATCGTCATGGCGGCGCCTCCGACGTAATCGGTGCTAGGGGCGTAGAGCCCGACATTCACGGCGCCGCCGCGGGTTATGCTCAGATTGCCGGACGTGCTGACCGTGGGAGTATCGGGTTGGGCCGGGTTCAGCACATTCAAAACGCCGCTCACCGTGGCGTTTCCGCCAACCGTCAGGCTAACGCGGCCGGGGGGGATGGGGCCTACGCCGGAAGTACCGACATTCACAACGCCGCTTCTGGTTATGTTCAGATTGCTGGCGGACACGCTCTCACTGATGGGCGTCTCTTGCAAGTTCAAGACACCGCCCACCGTGGCGGTTCCGCCAATCGCCAGGCTGCCTGCGTCGACCTCTGCAATGCCGCCGCTCGCTATGCCGAGATTGCCGAGCACGCTTAGCGTTTGCGAAGGGTCGTTGATCAAAAGTTCCCCGCCGCCAATGTGCATCGAGGCGACGGTTGCGCTGGCATCGCCGCTCAGAAGCTGAGGCTCGCCGCTGTTGATGACGACAGCGCTGGTGCTTGTGGGGATGCCTCGGCTCCAGTTAGCGCTGGTGTACCAATCGGCCGTTGCGCCGTTCCAGATGTTGATCGCCATGATATCGGTCCTCCGATGATCGCTAAGTAAAAAGCCCTCCCCCTGGGCGCGCCCAGTGGATACGGCGCCTTTCCTCTCATCTGCGGTCCGGTTGTGCGCTTGCCTGCTGGTTTCAGCGCTACGACATTCGCATTCGCTTTCGCGATCGACGGCGACTTGAAGGCGGCCGCCGAATACTGTCTTGGCGATGGTATTTAGGGCGTCTAGGGTATCTGTGATGCTCGCTGCGATTTTCGGGCCGCGAGCGACGTCCGATAAACCAAGGCTACCCCTGCTCCGCCATCCCTGAAGATGCAGACTGACTTTAACAAGATATATCTATTTCAGCTCTCTGCTGGGAGCAAACCCTTCGCCTTGAGGCGGTACGATGCTTTAGTCGGCGCAGGTCGAACAGGCCTGCGGTGCAAACCGAACCCTCAGCTTGCAAACCCCTCAATTCAATACTGGGAGTTGTTCAGCGATATTTGAAACCAGTCATGAGCTTGTGTCAACACACAACTTGATCCGCTAGCGACACACACAACCTGATAAGTTGTATAACGTTCTCTGATTATTTCGGGCCGTCAATAGGTTGGACGGCATACAGGTCGTTGCCGTTCGCGAACGCTCACTCGGTGACCGCAATCCAAGGAAACGGCGCCAGGCTTGAACAGCACCAGCGGCCAACGCGAGGCGGTGGCGTATGTCAAGGCGTGCAGAGAAGCCCTCGTATGCTTGCTATGCGACCGTCGCGCCAAACGAACCCAAGCGAACGGATTAGCGTTTCGTCGCCAGGGCAGGGGAACGAAACGCGGCCTTTACGATTGCAGCCGATGATCGAAGTTCGTCACTTTCCCCGCCGGACCGCCATTTCATGCGCCCCCACATTCATAATGACGCCGAGCTTTGCGTCGAAGCGGTGTTGTCGCAGGTTGGGCGCAAAATCGTGCTCGCCATGCCCATCGCGATCGGCAAGCCGAACCATTTCGTCAATGCTCTCTACCGGCGCGCCGTTCAGGACAAATCCATATCGCTCAAGATTTTCACGGCCTTGAGCTTCGTGAAGCCCACGCTCAAAAGCGATCTTGAGCGCCGCTTTGCAGGCCCGCTCGTCGAGCGCCTTTTCGGGCGGTTCCCCGACCTCGAGTACGCTGTGGCGCTGCAGCGCGGGCGGCTCCCGCCCAACATCGAGGTGCACGATTTCTTCTTCCAGGCCGGCGCCTACCTGAACAGCCCGCTCGCGCAGCAGGGCTACACGAGCCTCAACTACACGCACGCCACGAGGCATATTCTGACGCTTGGCGTGAACGTGCTGGGCCAACTCGTGGCGAAGCAAGGCGAGGGCGATGGCGCGACCTACAGCCTCGCCTCGAACACCGACCTCAGCCTGGAGGTGCTGCCGGCGTTGCTGCGCGGCCGCAAGGTAGGGCCACCGTTTGCGATCGTCGGACAGGTGAACGGCGCGATGCCCTATATGGAGGGCGAGGCCGAAATGCCGGGCTCCGCCTTCGATCACATTCTCGAAGGGCCGGCCTTCGAGTTCCCGCCGTTCGCTCCGCCGAAGGAGGCGGTTTCGCTTCAGGATTACGCCGCGGCGATCCACACGGCGGCGCTCGTCAAGGATGGCGGGGCGATCCAGCTCGGCATCGGCGCCTTTTCCGACGCGCTGACCCATGCGCTTCTCCTGAGGCAGACGAGAAACGAAACGTTCCGCCAACTCTCGCGTGCTCTTGGCTCGGGGAGACTGCATCCGCGCCTGCCCGTCGAAACGGCGCCCTTCGAGAAAGGCCTTTACGGCGCGACCGAGCTTTTCGTCGAGGGCTACCTGCATCTTTACCGCTGCGGCGTTCTCAAGCGGCGCGCCTTCGCCGACCTCGAAACGCAGCGGCGCGCCGATGCGGGCGAGCTTTCACCCGAGGACTATGCAGAAGGCGCGCTGGTCCATGCCGGCTTCCTGGTCGGCTCCAGCCGCTTTTACGAGGCGCTGCGCCAGCTTCCGCCAAAGGAGCGGCGCGCCTTCCGCATGACCCGCATCGGCTACACCAACCACCTTTACGGCGAGGAGGAGTTGAAGCGCGCCCAGCGCCCCCACGCCCGCTTCATCAACAGCGCCATGATGGCGACGCTGCTTGGCGCAGCCGTCTCCGATGCGCTGGAGGATGGCCGCGTCGTCAGCGGCGTGGGCGGGCAATATAATTTCGTCGCGCAGGCTTTCGAGCTTGAGGACGGGCGCTCCATCCTGCAGCTTCACGCGTCCCGGATGGACAATGGGCGGCCCTCGTCGAACATCCGCTGGACCTATGGCCACACCACCATTTCGCGTCACCTGCGCGACATTTTCGTAACCGAGTACGGCGCGGCCGATGTACGCGGGCAGTCGGACCGCGACACGATCGCGGCGATGCTCAACATCGCCGACAACCGCTTCCAAGGGGAACTTCTGCGGGTGGCGAAGGCGGCGGGCAAGATCGAAAAGACTTACGAGATCCCGCCCGCGTTCCGGAACAACACGCAGGAATGGATCGAGAAGGTCTTAGGCCCCGCGCGCAAAGACAACACGTTGCCCGCCTATCCTTTCGGAACGGATCTCACGGCGGAGGAGACAGCGCTTGCCCCTGCGATGACGCTCCTGAAGACCGCGCAGTCTTCGCCTTTCCAGCTGGCGCGGCTTGCAGCGCGCGGCGGGCCGTGGTCTTCGCCAACGCTTGGCGAGCGCGCCCTGCTTCGTCGCCTCGACCTCGATGCTCCGAAATCGGCGAAGGAGCGCGTCACGGCGGCTCTTGTCCTCGGCGCTCTCCGCTCCTCATAGGGCGCGCAACTGCCAGAGTCTTGCGGCACTTTTCTAGTATATTTATCCATCAAATGATGCCTATCTGAGGCTCGGGTCTGTATGGATATATATACGAAAATCGGATGGAGAGTTCTTGGCCGTCAATGCCTACAATTCGCTAAGGCTTTGTTATTTGCAATGCCATGGTCCAGCGCTAATTCTTGATATCTACCGAAGCGGTGGCTGGCAAAAATTAGAACAAGTTCAGCGCCATTGAGCTGCTTTTTTATATTCACCACAAAACTCTCCTTAACGGACGGATGGGTAATTGCTCACGCCTTGCCGAGGCGGGCTCGATATTCGGAGGGCCGCCCCTCGCTCCAATAGATGGCGCCGCCCTCAGCTTGAACGCGCCCGAAGCAAAAAGCGCTTCCGGCCACGAGCGAGGCTAAGATCGGCGAGGGCCAGTCTCCGAACACGGAGATGCCTTGCACCATAGGGCCTGCCTCTCTTAAGCTTGAAGTCTCCCGGATCTTGCCGCCGCCCGCATGCCGGCATCCATGAGTGGAATTTCATATGGTGACTTTGCAAGATTTTGCGCCGCTGAAACCGGCGGAACGGACTTTATTGGCGGTCGCATCGACGGGCAAGCAATGCTCGTTCGGCAGTTCGCGGCCCGACGCGCCTTCGGACGACAACCAACTCCGGGCCGATTTCGTGCGCTTTCTGGCGCTCGGCCGCGACCCCGCCGCGCCTGTTCACGAAGGCGGCCTTAAAATTCAGGGCGCTTATATCGATGGCTCGCTCAACCTCGATGGTGCAAGGAAAGTCCGGCCGCTTTGGATCGTGGACAGCGTCATCAGCGGAGAATTCAGCTTTGCGGACGCCGAAACCAAGGTCGTGAGCCTCGACAGGACGGCCGTTTCCTCGATCCAGGGCGACGGCGTCATGATCGACGGCAGTCTTTTGCTCCGCGGCGCGATCATCGATGGAAGCCTGCAATTGTTCGGCGCCGAGATCATGGGCGCCTTGTCCTGTAGCGGATGCAGAATCGAGGGCCAACGCTGGCGCTCTCAGCGTCTCGCCGCGGACCTGATCACAGCGACCATCGGCGGGAGCGTTGAATTCCGAGAGGGCTTTGTCGCCAACGGCTTCATCCAGCTCGACAACTCCGAAATCGGCGGCACCTTCGACTGCTCCGAGGGAACCTTCCTATCTGGCTTCGATCCGGAAGCGATGCCGCCCTCTCGCTGGGACGCCGCCATTCGCGCGCTGAAATGCCATCGGCTGAACCTGAAAGGCAGCCTTTATCTCAGAGCCTGCGAGGCCGACGGCGAGGTGTCCTTCTCGGGCGCCGAGATCGGCGGGGATATCGATTGCAGAGCCGGGCGTTTCAAATGCGCAGGCAATAGCGACACGACCGCGCTGCGCTTCACGCGCATCGTGGCTAACGGCAACATCTCACTCTCCGATGACTTCCACGCCAAGGGCAAGGTTCAGTTCAACGGCGCGCGCGTTCGCGGCAATATCGATTGCCAGGGCGGCGTCTTCTCGGTCCCGAAGGGTCTCATGGCGCTGGATTTCGCGGCGCCCGGCGAGGCTTTCTCCGAGGACGCCTTGTCGCTCGTCAATGCCGAGGTGATGGGCGCCTTGATGCTGGCGCCTTTTGAGCGGGCGACGCGGCCGGCGGCCATCCTTAACGGATCGCTCGACCTGAAAAGCGCCACCATCCGCGTCCTTGTCGATAGCGAGGAGACTTGGCCTCTGCCGCAGGCAAACGGCAAAGACGCGATGCGGCATGTCATTCATTTGGACGGTTTCGTCTATGAGAGATTCGGCGGCAACGCGCCGATCGACGCTGAAGCGCGAAAAAAGTGGCTCAAATGCCAGCCCGCCGCGCATATGGGACATGACTTCAAGCCTCAGCCCTTCGAGCAGGTCATAAAGGTGCTCAAAACGATGGGGCATCCGGAGGAGGCGCGCCATCTCGCCATCGAGAGGCAGGGGTTTCTCGTGCGCCGGCGCTTGTCCCACTCGCGGAGCCGGAAGCTCGGGCGCATTCGCGCTCTGCCAAGGTATTTGTGGGATTCGACCACCGGGCTCTTGATCGGCCACGGCTACAAACCGTTGCGCATCCTTGTCATCATGGCCGTTGTCGGCGTGATGTTCGGATTCTATTACAAGCTTGCCGCCGAAAGAGGTATTTTCGCCCCACGCGACGCGCAGGTGTTCACGCAAGGGGCCTTCGAGAAATGCCGGGACCGGCCGGGCGGATGGACCACCTGCGCCGAGGTCGTGCCCGCCTTTGCCGAATATTCACAGTTCAACCCCTGGGTCTACTCGTTCAATGTGCTGCTTCCAGTCGTCGACCTTTACCAGGAGAAGAACTGGGCGCCGATGCGCAAGGAGGTTGGCTTCGAGGCGGGCGGCTACGCGTTCGTCGTCCCGGACTGGGGAACGAATGCGCTTGTGCTAACCGAGCTTGTCTTCGGCTGGGTGGCGAGCCTCCTCGCCGTCGCCGCTTTCTCCGGCCTCGTCAAGACGGAGTGAGCGACCTTTCCCGGCTTTGCCAACGGAGATTGGCGGTCACCGGCCGGATCCTGCCCTTCACCTTGAGGCGTCTCCTCCTTGGCGGAAGTGAGCGCCAGTTTGCCGCGCGCGCATGTGAGCCTGCCTCCGTAAGCTCCTTCGCCTTATCCGGCAGGCGCCCATGGAGCGAAGGCCGACCCTAGATTAATATTAATCACGGTTGTCGTCTTGCCAACGCCGCCCCCCTGATTAGCCGCTAACAGGCCCCGGCGGTCCATGGTTAATAAAGGCTTCAAATTTTCAGCAACCTGCTAAATCGCATCATCCCGAAGGGGAGCAATCCGGGGTCGTGACGGGCTAAAAAGCCTATCCATTACGATCCCGGCTCGCGCTTAGCTTGGCCACATATGACGACGTAGGAAGTTCGCCACTTGTCGGCCAGTTTGGCGAAGTCTGCTCGGGAGAAATCGACGACTTCGCAAAGCGGTCACCAACCGAGCCAATCCGGGCGAAGCGGCAGGGTCGTCGTATAAACCTTCTGCGCTCGCGGCCCAGCGAAGTTGAAGTCGTTGCGGTAAAGGATCACGGTCGTGGTCCCGCGATGATCTTCCGGGGTGAAGGTGGTTGGAAGACATACGCCTTGGAGTTCGGTTGGCACATGATCGCGCATCTCCTCCAGGGCCTTTTTGATGCCCGGCCCTGTGATGCCGCCAGCCTTGTCGGCGGCGAGCATCGCATCACGCATGAGGTAGGCTGAGCAGATGCCGCGAATGTAATGAACAGGCCGCCCAGCCTCGCCGGTCGGATCGGATATTTTGGATATCTCGCGAACGGTCGACATGCCAAGCACGTCATTGTCCCAAGGAGCGACGCTGACAACCCAGACCATCCCGTTGCCCGTGCTTCCGGCCTGGACGGCGGCGCCTTCGTCCCAGCCGTAGATGTTGGTCATAAATTGCGTGGAGACGCCCATCCCGGCGCATGCTTTGATGAGTTCGACGTTCAATTCCACCGTGTTGGCGAGAAAGGCGAAGTGAGCGCCGCTGCTTTTCAGCGCCTGGCATTGGGAGCTGAAGTCAGCCGGCGACAACGCGTAGCGAATTGGCGGCAGAACCTCGAACCCGAGATTAAGCGCGAAATCCGTGCAAGCCGCCTTGGGCGAGTTCGGATAGGGCTGGTTGTCCCCCATGAACACGAATTTGGGCCGTTCGAGTTCGCCAAGGAATGTCGAGCGGCTGGAGGCTCCGGAGCGACGCCACTCTTCGGCCGCCCACTGCACGAGTCCGCGACAGCCATCCGAATAGGACGGCCCGTAGAAGAAATTGTAGGGGGCGGGGGTATTGGTCCAGGGGCCACGCCCGATCGGATCGGTCAGACGCCCGGACGACGACCCCGACATCAAAACGACCGCGTCCTTGGAGACGTTGTCAACGAGGGCTTCGGTGTCGGCGGTGCCCCAGCCTTGGATGGCGACCGGCTTTAGGGTCTCCTTCCAGCTTTTGTAGGCGCCGAGCGCGCGCGCCAGATCGTAGCCGTAATCGACAGTGTTTAGCGCGATGGCCTTCCCATTGATGCCCCCCAGCTTGTTGATGTGAACAAAAGCGTCGGCGACGCCCTGTCCGTAGGCTGAGGCGACCTGTGCTGTGCTTCCGGTTTCCGCGATAAGCTGACCGACCGCGGCGTCGGAGGCCGCGAACAGAGAGCCGGGCGCCGTACTGGCGATTAAGATCGCCGCGCCAAAGATTGCGGCGAAGCCGCACTTTTTCATCACGATGGTTTCCTCCCAGATTGTGCCGGCGGGCATTGGTCTGCCTCTCGTTGCTCCGGCTCTGCTTCTATTTTTAACCCCTGTGGAGGAATTGGGCTAGCGCCAAGGTGCGGCGACGGACCCGAATCAGGCAAGAAAATAACTCGACAGTATATGCTGCAGGCGTCGACAGGACTTCCCGCGGACAAGGCGTACAAGCAACTTATTGATTCTCGTACAGCTTATCCGAGGCAAGTTCGCCTAAGAGCGTGCGCCGAAGTGGGCGCGAACTTGCCTCGGGCTGTAATAGCCCGTCGCCAAGGCGAGGGGCATGCCGGAGGCGCGACCGCACGAGTTCGTGAGCCAACGCGTCGAAGGCTGCTTGCTCGGCATCCTCGCGAAGCCGAAGGTGAATGTGCTCAAGCTCAACATAAAGCTCAACGCCGAGACCGTCAGCGCGAACCGCTAAACTCGGCCCGTTTGGATCGCCGTGAGCACAGATGCCTTGTTCGCCAACGAACGCCTCTGTGTTTGCGGCGCTGAACGAAGTGACCGTCTTCGCGGTCCTCTCGCCCATCCGCCCACCAATTCGGGCAAATCCGTCTTCAGTGGCGCGCGCCACAGTTTAGTATAAATTTTACATCGCGCTTAGGTTGCGCATCAATTATGATAGGCCCTTGATTCATAAAGGATGCCTCTCCATGCCGTTCTCCAGCGATGTATTTGACAAAACTGTTTTCACCTTGCTCGCCCTGTTGAAGCCTGCCTCTGTCTGCGATATCGGCCCAGGCGCGGGAAAATATGCACATCTGGTCGCTATGGCCGCAAAAGTTGCGCAGTTTGAAACAAATACAACCGCTATTGAAATCGATGCAACTTATGTGGAGCAATACAAGTTACGCGACCTGTATGACCAGGTAATGATCACCGATGCCGATGAGCTCATAGACAAGCCAAAATTACGGTTCGATTTAGTTATCATCGGGGATTGTCTAGAGCATATGCGTAAATCCAAAGGTTTGGATCTTATAAACTTTCTTGTTTACCGCAGCGGACATATCATTATAATTTATCCTGACAAATACATCCAAGATGATTGGGAGGGGCATGCCCAGGAGGCTCATATCTCGGTATGGGGTAAGTCCGATTTTGTAAACTTTGAGTGCCTGCATATTTTTATGGGAGGCATGCACCTTTACTTGATTAAAGGATACCAGCCGGTAACGTGCGTTATTGAAAGGCTTGACCTGGATTCAGTCAGTTATCGATCCGTGTTGCCGCCGGTTCAAAAGGAAACCCAGGAAAACCTCGTCGCGTGTCGGTAGCCGTGGGCGTCGCTGGCGAAGGTAAAGATGCTCGCTCACCAGGTTCACGACCATCAGCCATGATTGTGCGCTCCGCCGTCAATGGGCAAAAAGCGCTGAGCCTGATGTCCGGGGCCGGCCTGCTCCGGCTCACTCCCGCATTCAATTCATCGGTCTTGCCGCCTTGCTTGAGGCCGGGACGCCTTGAAAGTTAGGCGACGGCGCCAATTCTCAAGGGAGATTTTCTTGTGTGGGTGAGAGCGTGCGTATCACCGACTTGATTACACCGGCGTCGATTGCGGTGCAGGTGCGCATCGGCGACAAATCGGACGCCTTGAGGTTTACGGCGATGGCGCTCGCTGCGCGGTGCGGCCTTAATTCCGAGCGCATCCGCGAGGCGCTCACCGCACGCGAAGCGCTTGGGTCGACCGGCATCGGCCGCGGCGTGGCCGTGCCCCATGTCTGCCTGCCCGACCTCGACAGGGCTCACGCTTTTCTTTGCTCGCTCGCCAAACCGATCGGCTTCGACGCCATCGACGGCGAGCGGGTCGATCTGGTCTGCGCCGTCCTCAATCCGACAAACACACAGCCCGGCGCCAACGAGTCGCTCACAAATCTTGCCGCCATCTCAAAACTCCTGCGGGACAAAGATCGCGCTTTGGCAATTCGTAAAGCAAGAAGGCCTGCGGATATATATGATGTCATCGTGAAACAGGCTGACAAGCCCGGGCAACCGGCGAGCTGACTGGAATGGTTCAGACCGACGCCATAAGGCGGCCCTCGCCAGATGCGCTCCTTGAAGAGGCGCGGCGCGCCGATCGGAGCCGCGGCCGCCTCAAGGTATTTATCGGCGCCGCGCCCGGCGTCGGCAAAACCTACGAAATGCTGATGTCCGCCCGCGCGAAGCTTACTGAGGGCGCGGACATCGTCATCGGCGTCGTCGAAACGCATGGGCGGGCGGAAACGCAAGGCTTGCTCGAAGGCTTCGAGATCGTTCCGCGCGTCAAGATCGACTATCACGGGCATGTGCTGGATGAGATGGACCTCGACGCCATCCTGAAGCGGCATCCTCAGATCGTCCTCGTCGACGAGCTTGCGCACACCAATGCGCCCGGAAGCCGCCATCCGAAGCGCTATCAGGATGTGGAAGACCTGCTCGGCGCCGGCATTGATGTCTACACCACGCTCAACATCCAGCATGTCGAAAGCCTGAACGATGTCGTGGCCCAGATCACGCGCATCCGCGTGCGCGAAACGGTGCCCGACTCCCTTCTCAACCAGGCCGACGACATCGAGGTGGTCGATCTCGCGCCCGACGAGTTGATCCAGCGGCTCAAAGAGGGGAAGGTTTACGTCCCGAAACAGGCGGAGCGGGCGCTGAACCACTACTTCTCGCCCGGCAATCTAACCGCGCTTCGCGAACTCGCGCTCCGGCGTACGGCGCAGCGTGTGGATGAGCAGCTTCTGTGCCACATGCGGGCGCACGCCATTCCAGGTCCGTGGCCCGCTGGCGAGCGCCTGCTCGTCTGCGTCAGCGAGGAGCCTCGCTCCGCCGGCCTCGTGCGCTACACGAAACGCCTGTCCGACCGCCTCCACGCCCCCTGGACGGCCATCTATGTCGAATCGAGGCGCAGCCAGCAGCTCTCAGAGGTCGAACGCGACCGCGTCGCCGACACGCTGCGGCTTGCCGAAAAGCTCCAGGGCGAGGCGATCACGCTTCCCGGCTCGAACGTCGCGGAGGAGATCCTCTCCTATTCGCGCGCCAACAACGTCACCCAGATCGTGGTCGGCAAGTCTGGCCGCACGCGCTGGTTCGAACTCTTCCACGGCTCGGTCGTCAATGAACTCGTGCGCGGCGCCGGCAACATCACCGTGCATGTGATCGCGGGCGAGCACCTCACCGGCGATCCCATCCCGAAGAAGACGATCAAGACGCGGGACTTAGAGTTCGACGGCTGGGACGTCGTTCCCTATATCGCCACGAGCGCCGCCGTCGCGCTGGCGCTTGCCTTCGCCTATGTTCTGCAGCCTTTTATCGGCATCGAAAGCTCCGACCTCGTCTTCCTCGTCGCCGTCATTGGCGTCGCCTATAAATACGGCTTGTGGCCATCCATGGTCGCCGCCGTTTGGAGCATGATCTGCTACCAGTTCTTCCTCCTCGAACCGCTTTACAACACAAGCCTGACGGACGTTAAGAACTTCGCCGCGCTCGGCTTTTTCTTCTTCACCGCGTTCGTCGTCAGCAATCTGACGGCGAAAGTGCGCGCGCAGGCCCAAACGGCGCGAAACCGCGCGGCGACGACCGAGGCGCTTTATGCCTTCTCGAAGAAGCTCGCCGGCATCGTGTCCCTGGACGACCTCCTATGGGCCGCCGCCTATCAGATTGCGCATTCGCTCAAGACCGATGTCGTGATCGTCCTCCCCGACAGCCATGGCGTGCTCAGCGTGCGGACCGGTTTCCCGCCCGAGGACGACCTCGATCAGGCGGAGCTTGGCGCGGCGAAATGGTCCTTCGAGAACAATCGCGCCGCGGGGCGCGGCTCGGAGACGCTGCCGGGCGCAAGCAGGCTCTTCCTTCCTCTTCGGACGGCGGCGGGCGCGGTCGGCGTTGTCGGTCTCGCCAAAGGCCAGCGGCCGGAGTTGCTGTTGACCCCGGATGAGCGGCGCCTGCTCGACGCGCTCCTTGACCAGTCGGCGGTGGCGCTGGAGCGGGTGCGGCTTGCCGGACAGATCAACGAAGCGCGCCTTGCGGCCGAGAGCGAGCGGCTCAGGGCGGCGCTCTTGACCTCTCTGTCGCACGATTTAAAGACGCCGCTGGCGTCGATCCTCGGCGCGGTGACTTCTTTGAAAGAATACCGAGATTCTTTTGGACGATCCGGCCCGCGAAGACCTGATGGCCACGATCCAGGAGGAGGCGGAGCGGCTTTCGCGGTTTGTGGCGAACCTGCTCGACATGACCAAGATCGAGTCCGGCGCGATCGAACTCGACAAGGTGCGCGTCGATATTGACGAGGTTGTCGCCACGGCGCTGCAAAGGGTTGCGGGCATGGCGTCCGGCCACAAGGTCGAGGTCGATCTCGAAGCGAACTTGCCGATGCTCGATCTCGATGTCATGCTGTTCGAGCAGGTGCTTGTGAACCTCCTCGACAACGCCGCGAAATATGCGCCGCCGGGATCGGAGATCCGCGTTCGCGCGCGGCGGACGAAGGGCGCGGTCGCCGTCGAGGTTCTGGACGAGGGGCCGGGCATCCCCGAGGATCGTCTTGAGCGCGTTTTCGAGAAGTTCCACCGCGTCAAGCAGGGCGACCGCCAGCGCGCAGGAACAGGGCTGGGGCTCGCCATATGCCGCGGATTTGTCACGGCGCTCGGAGGGAGGATCGTTGCGGCGAACAGGGCCGACCGGTCGGGCGCGATCTTTACGATCACCTTTCCTTGCCATGAAAGAGAATTGGTGGGAAGCGCTTAAACCACGCGTTGTCATGGCCGGGCTTTGACCCGGCCATCCATGCAGCAAGAAAAGTACGTTTTTTCAATGTTTTGCTGGATGGCCGGGTCAAGCCCGGCCATGACAACAGGGAGCGCGGCCATGACGATAAGAAGGGAACAGGCCATAACAATGGCGGGCGTTTCGCCGTCGCAACCGTTGTTTCAGCTTAAGTCATGGCAGGGCTTGACCGCCTCAAGGGCGGTCATGACGAGAGGAGCTGGAAAGCCATGATGGCAGGAGGTGGCAGGACGCCGCTTCTGGTGGTCGACGACGAGCCGCCGATCCGGCGTCTCCTGCGCACGAGCCTTGGGGCGGAGGGCTTCGAGGTGTTGGAGGCCGACAACGCGGAGAAGGCGTTTGCGACGATCGAGGCGAAGAAACCTGAACTTGTCATCCTCGATCTCGGGCTTCCGGATCAGGATGGGCTGGACGTCATCCGTCGCATTCGCAAGAGCGGATCGAAGCTGCCGATCGTGGTCCTGTCGAGCCGCGGCGACGAGCGCGGCAAGGTCGAGGCGCTGGAGCTTGGCGCGGACGATTATGTGACGAAGCCCTTCGGTATCGCGGAACTTGTCGCACGTATTCGCACGGCGCTGCGTCACCGCTATCAGGAACAGGGCGGCGAGCCGTTGTTCGAGAGCGGGCCGCTGCGTGTGGATCTTGTCCGCCGCGTCGTCGCGGTGAACGGCGAGGAGGTGAAGCTCTCGCCCAAGGAATACGACATCCTGCGCCTCCTCGTTCTGCATGCGGGCAAGGTTCTCACCCATCGCTTCATCATGCAGCAGGTCTGGGGCGCGGCCTCGGACGTTCAATATTTGCGGATTTACGTGCGCCAGCTTCGGCAGAAGATCGAGCCGGACCCCGAGCGGCCGAGCCTCATCATGACCGAGACCGGCGTGGGCTACCGCCTTCGCGTCGAGCGCTGAGCAAAGCGGCCAACCCTGAGGGCGAGTGGCGCTCTCACCCTTCGACAGGCTCAGGGTGAGCGGGGGAGCGTTTTCAGCGGTTACAACCTCATGGTGCGCCTGTCGAACCATGGGCAGCATTCATTTCAGCCGCACGGCGAGCTTGTTGCGGTTCGGCGGGGCTACCGTGAGGCCATGGGCGACTTCGCTTTTGAGCAGCCGCTTGGCAAACGCGGCCGCTCTGGCTGACGGCTGAGCCCCCCAGAGGAACAAGCGCCATCGCCTCAAATTAAATAGTTCTGAACATCGCGGCCAAGCTCGCGCTGTTGTCGCAATTTTACCTAATTTTTCACTTCCGCTGGCTTGGCCTTCGGGCGGCATCGAAACAGTGGAGCGGCGCGCTTGGCTCTGCGGTCGCCGATCTGAACGGCGTCAAGGTTGAAGCGGCGATCGTTCCTGGCGCTGCCCGCCGCTGATGATGGCGCATCTGCGTCTGTTCTGTCCGGCGGCGAGCCTGTTGCTGGCCGCTGGGCTTTTGGGCTGCTGCTTGTCGGCATTGGCGGCCGAGAGCGTGGCGGTCCGTAGCGTTCAAGTCGAGGGGACCGCCTTTCGGGTAACTTTGGACAACGGCGAAATTCTCAATCAAGAGCAATTGCCGGGCTCCATTCTGATCCTTGGCGATGGGAGGGGCGCGCAGCGCCGTATTCGTATCGAGGGGGTCGAGCGTGACCCAAAGGATCCAGCCGGCGAGGTCGTCCTCTACTCGCTTTCCGAAGCGGATACCGTGAAAGGCGAATGGCGCAGCCTGTGCGAACCGGATCCCGACGGACGCCGCCTCGGCTTTCCGCTCGCTGGAGCCTTCACGGCCGACGGACGCTATGACGCCACGCACCCCGGAATCCTCCTCACCTGCACGGGAGGGGCGGAGGGAAAATGTGTCCGCTTGGGTTATAAGCCCTGGGCCTCCGCCCCCAATGGCGCCTCCCTCGCCCCTTATTATCAGGCCTGCGTCCGGCTACTCCGCGCGGACTATTGTGGTGACGGCAAAAGTCACACCCGTGATGGAACGGAGATCGACATTTTTGACGCTATTGGCATACAGCGCAAGGACGCGACGCCGGAAATGACATTCGAGGCTGCGTGGGGTCCAGGTGGAGCAGTTTGTGTCCGTCACACTCGCGTGCCGGATATTTTGGACATTCCCGCTCTTGTCAAAGAATGCCCGCGGCTGGAAGGGTCGAAGGGAAGATGCGACGCAACCGTTCGAGCCTTGTTATTTAACCGCTCTCTTGGTCGCTAGTGCGAGACAGGCGGCCGATGTTTGTTTCTCGCTTCCGCTCGAATACAAGCCCCTTGGGATGATCTCCGTCAAATTATGCACGCCGTTTGCCGCCGGTGACTGTCTATAAAACGGAGACCGGCGTGGGCTACCGGCTTCGCGTCGAGCGCTGATGCGCAAGGCTGATCGATCCAATAGGAGCTTAAACGTGCGTTCTTCTATTTGGGACCACCTTATGGGACACCCTTGTCAGCCTCCACCCTCGGCGCGAATGCGCCCGCCGCGAAAGACGCCGCGCTCCTCCGTGGTCAAACTGTTTCGACGAACATTGCTGGGTGGTGACGCAGATCGCCCTTTTCCCAGAAGATCGCGCGTCACCGGAGGCAGCGCACGAAGCAGAGTAGATACGGCTGGAGGAGTTCGAGCATTCCTGCTCGCGGCAGTGGGGCGCCCGCTGGCTGGCGCTGGAGCTGCCTGCCGTCCAGCCGCAAGGGAACCTCGTGGCTGAACGCCCGAAAACGCTAACCTGCAGCGAATGGCGCCCGTACAGGCATTGGTGGGACAGCAGGCGCCATGGGCGATCTTTTGGGCGAGGTTCCGCTCGCGCGAGCTTGGCTTCATGTTCCAGCCATTTCGCGGCGCGGATCGGATCGGCCTAGAAACACCGTTGAAATGCTCGAATTGGGCTTGTGCGCAAGCTAACATGTGGTATGAAGGCGCATCGTGGGTGTTGTTGATCATCCACCGTTCCCCGGTAGCTCAGTCGGTAGAGCAAGCGGCTGTTAACCGCTGGGTCGCTGGTTCGAGTCCGGCCCGGGGAGCCATCCTTTCTTTAAGCTATTGATGGTTCCAGACCTTTTTGAAGGTGGGACAATAGACACCTCGCTGGACCGGCTGAGAGAGACTTTCGCCGCCCCGCTTGCAGCCAGCCTTTTTTGGGCAGCCTTGCGTGTATAAACGCGAGCCGTGTCGGCGTCTTCCCAACCAAACATCGCCATAAGCTCGTGCTCGCTCGCTCCAGCCTCGGCTGCGCGCACCGCGCCGATTTTGCGAAGGCCGTGGGACGTGCATTGCTGAAGTCTCGCCTCCCGACACCAGTCCCGAAAGGCGTTGCCGAAACCCGCCGCGCTGTAACCTTTGCCTAACGATGTTTCGAGCCAGGTTCCCCTGCCGAGCTCGCTCCCATTCAGAATGTTCCGCAACGGCGGCAAAACCGACAGTGTCAGAATTTTGCCGCCCTTTTTTCGTCCCTTGAATTGCGTGAAGCTGACCGACACGCCATCCCTGCTTTCGTGCTTGCGACCTATGCGGACTGCATCGGGACGCCGCACCCCAAGATAAAGCATGATCGCCATGGCTAAACGCGGCCGCGAACCAAGCGGCCGTTGCGCTTCGAACGTCTCAACATCTTCTTCCGTCCAGGTGTAATATCCATCAGAGGAGCCGCCCAGCTTCTCAACCTTCTCGGCTGGATTGACGCTCGTGTACTCATTCCTGATCGCCCAGGCATAAAGCGCGGAAATCTGTTTGACCCGGAAATTGGCGCCCTCTGGTTTTGACGCCTTCATGTCCCGCAATTGCCGCACATGCATCCGCTTCAAACTCGTGAAAGGAGCCTGTCCAAGCCGCCGCCCTCCGCCGCCGACAATATTGCCTATCTCGTCCAGCACCGACCGCTTCCGACGACGCGTATCGTCCTCAAGCGCCTGAAATTCCGCGGACCGGTAATAGCGCTCGCACAACCAATCGAAACTCTTTTCAACCGCCACAGGCTTCCCTTCCGCAAGCGCGGCTCTGTAAGCGTTCAGAAAATCGTCCGACCCGGGCGTTCCAGGCAGCCGTACCTTCGGTTTTCCAGGCTTGCGAAAGTAAAAACGCACGTTGCCATGCCGATCGCAATCGCGCGTGACATACTTGAATTTCACCAACGTCATTTTCGATTCCAACCTTACTTTCGATCTCCGAAAGCCGCCTCCGCCGCCCTCCCCGAGCTTTCGTCCGGTCACTCTCATATTGTGCAGCTTCGCCTCAGACCGGCGCTGCCCTTTAACCTATAAGATCATCGCACGGATTGCTTTCATCACTCCGCTCGCCAACCACCGCCAACGGCGATGTTTCAGCTTCCTCTTTCATGCGATCCCAATCGCTCGCAAGCGTCAGGGCATCGAACAGCACGACATTTTTGCGGAGGCGGTAAGGCTTGTGAACCTTCCCCTCGGTCACCCATTGGCGAAGCTGGCTTTCGCTCACGCCCAGCATAGCCGCCGCCTGGCTCGCCCGCAGAGCCAATGGATAAGTCCTATCGTGAACATGAGACATGGACCCATTCCTTCGTTAGCCCGCTGATACCTCCAAATCCATCCCCTGACGCCGCAGGCTTTCCAGCCTCTCGGCGATCAGGTCCTCGAACAGCTCGGCCTTGGCCATGCCTTGAGCCTGCGCGATCCGCGCGAAGGCCCCACAGCAATCTTCGGACGCCTTGATGTTCTGCTGTTTCTTTCGCTGGACGAACTCGATGGACTCGGCTTCCCCGAAACCGACCGCTTCGATGTTCGCTGCGGGCTCAACCCGCATCGCAGCCTTCGGCTTTGCCTTGAACAAGGACAGCATATCTACTCGTCTCCGTATTTTTCGATATAGGCGGCCTTCATGTCGTCGAGCAAAGCGGCCTCCGACTTGCCGCGTTTGGCCGCCTCCACCTTCCCCCGTCGCGAATTGCACAACGCGGCCTGTCTTGCGCGCCGAGCGTCCGTCCGAGGCACGCACCGCGCCATAGCCGGCGATCGGGCTTGCGCTTTCCTATTTCACCATGCCAGGCGTGCTCCACGCGCTGTGCAACGCCCATCATCTGCGGGAGCTAAAGGCGCTGATGGAGATCGAAAAGGAGCCGTGGGCCTTCGCCATGTCGCGCTTCTTGCGCCAGGCCTGTCATGCGGTGAACATCGCAAGCCGCAAGGAGGCGGCGCTGGACCCGCGCTTCATTGGCTGGCTTAAGGCCCGCTATAGCCGCATTGTGGCTCAGGGCTTGGCGTTCCACGAGGCCCAGCCGCCGCCCGCGCGCCCCGACACGGGCAACGGAAAGAAGCCGCGCGGCCGCCAGCGGCGCCGGACAGGGCACAATCTGCTCTTGCGCCTGCAAAGCCGCAAAGACGACGTCTTGCGCTTTCTGGTCGATCCAAGCGCGCCCTTCACCAATAATCTGGCTGAACGCGATCTGCGCATGATGAAGGTCAGGCAGAAAATCTCAGGCTGCTTCCGCACCGCGACCGGCGCCGAGAACTTCGCCACCCTGTGCACCGTGCTCTCCACCGCCAGAAAACAAGGCTGGAGCCTCATCGAAACCCTTCAGCAAAGCCCCGATGCCCTCATCGCCAAAATCAAAACAGCCTGACCTGGGGAGTTACAAAAAACTTCGCAAGCCTCGCCAAGGAAGCGCTCGGCGAGCGCGCTGGCAAGCCGGTCGAACTCTGGTTCCAGGACGAAGCAAGGGTCGGGCGGCAAGGCGCGCTGACCCGCATCTGGGCCAGACTCGGAAGCCGCCCGCGCGCGCCGCGCGACCGGCGCTTCACCTGGGCGTATCTATTCGGCGCGGTCTGCCCGGCCCGGGGCGTCGGCGCCGCCTTGGCGTTGCCGACCGTCAATATCGAAGCCATGACCATGCATCTCGCTGAAATCAGCAAATGCGTCAGCGCCGGAGCGATCGCCTTGCTCGTTGTGGATGGAGCGGGATGGCATCGCTCGCCCAAGTTGGTCGTTCCAGAGAATATCGTTCTGCTGAAATTGCCCCCTTATGCGCCGGAACTGAACCCGGCCGAAAACATCTGGGAATACCTTCGAGGCAACGCGCTGAGCCATCAAGTCTGGGAAACGTACGAGGACATCGTCGATGCATGCTGCAGCGCATGGAACGCCTTGATGCGCGCGCCAGAAATCGTCCGCTCAATCGCCACCCGCGACTGGGCTAAGGTCAGCACTTAGGGCCGTTGGTATAAGACGCTATCGGGTGATGCTCGACGTGGATCGACACTGGTTTGGCGGCCTCCCTCTCCCCTCGCGGGAGAGGGAGGGGTGAGGGGACGCTACCGGTCAACACTTCCGGCGGTTGGCATAACCGCCGGAAACAAAGACGCGGCCTGCCTATATGCAGTGCCGCCCTGATCGCAGTGTCGGATCGCTAATCCGCCGTTTGACGCAGAAATCAAGCGTCAAGGTCGAAGCGATCCGCATTCATCACCTTGGTCCACGCAGCCACGAAGTCTTTCACGAACTTCTCCTTCGCGTCCGCGCACGCATAGACTTCAGCAAGCGCGCGCATCTGCGAGTGCGAGCCGAAGATCAGGTCGACGCGCGTGCCGGTCCACCGGACCTCCTTCGTCTTGCGATCGCGTCCCTCATACACGCCTTCGAGGTTGGCGGAGGGCTGCCACTCGTATCGCATGTCGAGCAGGTTGACGAAGAAGTCGTTCGTCAGCGTCTCTGGCCGGTTGGTGAAGACGCCGTGCGAGGAATGTCCGGCATTTGCGCCGAGCACGCGAAGGCCCCCGACGAGAACCGTCATCTCAGGCGCCGTCAGCTTCAGGAGCTGCGCCTTGTCCACGAGCGCTTCCTCGGGCGCCATGAACTGCTTGCCGCTGAGATAGTTGCGAAAGCCGTCGGTCCTGGGCTCGAGCGCAGCAAAGGATTCGACGTCGGTCTGGTCCTGAGACGCATCCATCCGGCCTGGCATGAAGGGCACTCTTACGTCGTGCCCCGCATCCTTCGCCGCCTTTTCGATGCCTACGCCGCCGGCGAGAACGATGAGATCGGCGATCGAGACCTTCTTGCCGCCGGGGGCCGCGGCGTTGAACTCCTTCTGAATCGCTTCCAGCGCATGGAGCACCTTCGCAAGCTCGGCCGGCTGGTTGACCGCCCAGTCTTTCTGGGGGCTAAGCCTGATGCGCGCGCCGTTCGCTCCGCCGCGCTTGTCGGAGCCCCGGAACGTGGACGCCGAAGCCCAGGCGGTTGAGACAAGCTGGGAAACGGACAGGCCGGAGCCAAGGATTTTGGCCTTCAATGCGGCGAAGTCCTGCTCGTCGATCAGTGGGTGATCCACAGCGGGGATGGGGTCTTGCCAGATCAGCGTTTCCTTTGGAACGAGCGCGCCCAGATAACGCGCGACCGGCCCCATGTCGCGATGGGTCAGCTTGAACCATGCCCGGGCGAAGGCGTCTGCGAACTGGTCGGGGTTCTCGTAGAAACGCCGCGAGATTTTCTCATAGGCCGGGTCGAACCGCAGCGACAGGTCAGTGGTCAGCATGGTTGGCACATGCCGCTTGGACGGGTCGTGCGCGTCCGGGATCGTGGCCTCCGCGCCCTTCGCCCGCCATTGCTTGGCGCCGGCAGGGCTCTTCTCCAGCTCCCACTCAAACTTGAACAGGTTGTCGAAGAAGTGGTTGCTCCACTTCGTCGGCGTCTGCGACCAGGTGACTTCGGGGCCTCCAGTGAGAGTGTCTGCGCCGAAACCCGTGCCGTTCCTGCTCCTCCAGCCGAGGCCCTGATCCTCGATCAAGGCGGCTTCCGGCTCCGGGCCGAGCAGAGAGGGATCGCCCGCGCCGTGGGCTTTACCGAATGTATGGCCGCCTGCAATCAGCGCGACTGTCTCTTCGTCGTTCATGGCCATGCGGCGGAAGGTTTCGCGGATGTCCTTCGCGGCGGCGACAGGGTCCGGATTGCCGTTCGGCCCCTCCGGGTTCACGTAGATCAGGCCCATCTGTACCGCGCCCAGCGGTTCCGAAAGCTGGCGTTCGCCGCTATAGCGCTCGTCGCCGAGCCATGTTCCCTCGGGGCCCCAGAACAACTCCTCAGGCTCCCAGGTGTCCACGCGGCCGCCGCCGAAACCGAAGGTCTTGAAGCCCATCGACTCCAAAGCGACATTGCCGGCCAGGACGAAAAGGTCGGCCCAGGAGAGTTTATTGCCGTATTTCTGCTTGATCGGCCACAACAGGCGGCGCGCTTTGTCGAGGTTGGCGTTATCTGGCCAGCTGTTGAGCGGCGCGAAACGTTGCTGGCCGCCGCCCGCGCCGCCCCGCCCATCGGTGATGCGATAGGTGCCTGCGCTGTGCCACGCCATCCGGATGAACAGCCCGCCATAGTGGCCGAAGTCGGCCGGCCACCAATCCTGCGAGTCCGTCATCAGGGCGTGCAGGTCCTTGATCACGGCGTCGAGATCGAGGGTCTTGAATTCCTTAGCGTAATCGAACGCCTCCCCCGTCGGATTGGACATATTGGAGTGCTGGTGGAGAACCTGAAGGTTCAGCTGATTGGGCCACCAATCCTTGTTCGTGTGTGAGCGGCTCCCGCCCGTGAACGGGCACTTACTCTCGCTTGTCATGCTCTCTCCGTTCATCTTCAGCGCTTCGGTAAACGCATTGGATCCCATAATATTGGACACAAGGACCGTAAGCTGATGAGGAAGATAAGGGCTATTCATATAATATGAAGTCGCGATAAGCTGCCCTGATAACAAATATCTCTATCCAACAGATCCGCTAGTTCACGGCGAGCTTGGCGCTGTAACCTACAGCTTCGCAGGAAAGTCAGGCCGCAAACTGGCCCTCCCGCAGGATCACCGCCTCTAACCAACAGCAGGCATCGCCGCTTGGGCGATTTTTGAAACCTGAGCCATCCGGCGCGCTGAAAGGCCAGGATGAACTTACTTAGAAGCCCTGTTTCACGAAACGAAACCAATTTTAAGAGGGCTTTAAGCAACGCCTCCCGAATAGGATTTGGGGGCGACGCTGCGAGTGGATAGGGGAGATTTCCGCCGTCGTCGATCCGCAGGAGCCCGGCTTGATCTTTCGCAAGGCCCGTGCGAGGCAACCGTGCTTGAGGTACCCGCGCAGGCGGCAGCGGCGGGCGGAGGATCGATGAATCTTGAAAAGGTCGTCTTCGGATTTTTCATCCTGCTGGCGGCGACCCTGAACTTCGGGTTCGTTTACGGCGACGTCGGCAACCTCGACCAGCATAATTCGTGGGAGCTGTTCGCCGCCATTGTCGCCAGCCTGATCGCGGTGATCCTCAAGTTCGGCGACCGCACCCATGTCGGGGCCGTGCATCTGGCTTCGAGCCTCGTCGCGCTTCTGCAACTGTTCGCAGCCGCGCTGGTGTGGTTCTTTGCGGCCCAGGGAGCGCCGCAGCTTGGCGCGGCGCCGCTCGCCAGCATTGTGGCCCTTGCGGCGGGCGCGCTTTTCGCGAACGTTGTCTCCGTCATTATCATGATCATCGATACGGCCGTTCAGAGGCGCTGACTTGCAAAGCGTCTTTTTCATAACGGTGCGGCGCCTTCGGGCTCCGTTCATCCTGATCATTCTCATCTTCGCCTGTTCGACAGCAGGGATCTCGCTCATCCCCGGCGTCGACGCTCAGGGCCAGCCCTGGCGGATGACGCTCTTCGAGGCGTTCTATTTCGTGACCTACACGGCCACGACCATCGGCTTTGGAGAAATCCCGAACGCCTTCACCGATCAGCAGCGCCTGTTTGTGACGGTGATCATCTATTTGTCCGTCATCGGCTGGGCCTATCTTCTGGGCGCGCTCCTCGGCCTCTCACAAGACAAGGCTTTCCAGCAGGCCATCGTCAGCGCGCGGTTTCGCCGCTCGGTCGCGCGGCTGAGGGAGCCTTTCTATCTCGTTTGCGGACTCGGCGAAACAGGCATGACGGTCGTCCGCGCGCTCGACAAGCTTGGCTCTCGCTTCACCGCCATCGACCGGGACGAGCGCAAAATCCAGGAGCTGGAAATCGAAGACCTCTCGGTTGGCGCCCCGTTGCTTGCGGCCGACGCCCGCTCTTGCGAGACGCTTACGGCGGCGGGTTTGCTGAAGCCCGAGTGCAAGGGCGTGCTGGCTCTGTGCAACGACGATTCGGCCAATCTCGCAGTGGCGGTGTCGGCCTGCCTCCTGCGGCCTGGGCTGCCCGTCGTCAGCCGGGCGGATTCGCCGGCCGTGGCCGCCTCGATGTCCTCGATCGGCGCCTATCGCGTGATCAATCCATTCCGCGAGTTCGGGAACCATATGGAACTCGCCATGAGGGCGCCCGACAGCCATCGCCTTCTCGCCTGGCTCACGAGCACGCCCGGCTCCTATCTGGCGCCGAGCCTGCCGCCGCGGATACCGGCTGCGCCCGGCCATTGGATCGTCTGCGGTTACGGACGCTTCGGCAATGAGGTGGTCGCCGCGGTGCAGAGGGGCGGCTTCAAGGCAACAGTCATCGATCCGGCCGGAATTCGCGCGGATGGACTGCGATCCATCAAGGGGCTCGGCATGGGCGCGGCTGTGCTTCGCGAAGCCGCCATTGAAACGGCGTGCGGGATCTTCGCCGGCACCGACGACGATACGACCAATCTCGCGATCTCGATTGCGGCGCGGCGGCTGAACCCCGGCATTTTCGTGATCGTGCGCCAGAATTTGCAGTCCAACCAAATGCTGTTCGCGAGGTTCGGGGCGAACATGACCATGGTTTCGAGCCAGATCATCGCGAACGAATGCATAGCCGTGCTGCGCACGCCGCTGCTTGCGGAGTTCCTCGATCTCGTGCGGCGGAAAGACGATTTCTGGGCCTACTCGCTGGCGGAGGGACTTCGCTCTCTGCTCGGCGAGGAGACGCCCGGATTTTGGAGTTTCGCAATCGACGAGGAGGAGGCGCCCGGCTTGACCGGCCTCATGCATCGCCTGCGCCGGCCGGTCAACGTCGGCGATTTGTGCCGGAGCGTGAAACAGAGAGACGGCCGCAGTCCATGCCTTGCTCTCCTCGCCGTCCGTGATGGGGCGACGATTGAACTGCCCGACGACGATTTCGAGATAGCCCTTGGCGACAGATTGCTGTTCGCAGGGCGCGTCGTGGCGGAAAACGATCAGTCTCTCCTGTTGCGAAACGCCAACGTCGCGGCCTATGTCCTGGGTGACAGGAGCAAAGCGGAAGGATGGGTGTGGAGGAGATTGGAGAGAGCCTTGGCGCGCTAGCGGGCGGAGCCTATGAATAGAACCTTCGGCTTCGGCCTTGGGAAGCTTTGAGAGAACCTTTTTCTTCAGGCGGTGTGAAGGTGACGCCAAAAGATCCGGCTATCAGCATTGTCATCGTGAGCTATAACAGCGGCCACATCCTGGACGAATGTCTTGGGCGGCTGCCTGATGCCTCGGAGATCATCGTTGTCGATAATGCGAGCAGCGACGACTCGGTCAATGTCGCCAAGCGCTATCCTGCCCGCCTCCTGAGCGCGCCTCAAAATGTGGGCTTCGGTCGCGCCTGCAACCTGGGCGCTCATGAGGCTTCCGGCGACTTCATCCTTTTCATGAACCCTGACGTGCGTTTCGAGCCCGGGTCAATCGGCAAACTGGCCGAGGCGGCGGAGCGCTATCCCAGCGCGGCCTTATTTGCGCCACGGCTTTTCAAGCCCGATGGCAGCGTCGTCTTCCAGGACTCCTCCATTCTTTGCCCGCCTCCCCACAATAAAAGCAAGCCGAAGCACATACCGGCGGCCGACTGCTGCGTTGAGGCCATGTCCGGCGCAGCCATGTTCTGCCGAAGGGAGGCATTCCAGGCGCTTGGCGGATTCGACGAGCGCATTTTTCTTTATTTCGAGGACGACGATCTATGCCGGCGGTTGAGAAAAAGCGGCGGATCCATTGTTTATGTGCATGACGCGGTGGGACGACACGAGCATGGCAAGTCAACGCGAAGCAAGAAAGGAGGGATATATTTTCGCTCCTTCCATTGGGCGGTGTCCAAAGCCTATGTCACACGCAAACACGGGGTGACCCTTCATCCACCTGTGGAATGGTTTAAATCAATCGTTCGGGGAAGCTTGGCTGCGCTCAGGTTCAACTTCGAGCGGCGGGAACGGTATTTTGGCTTGGCGGGCGGCTATTGGGCCGTGATGACGAGCGGCGACGGCGATGAAACCTCTGGGATGCAGCCTGAGAACCCAGCACAGGAAAGTCCCCCGGTTTGCCGGTGAACTCTGCCGCAGGCGCACAAGTCGTTCATCACCCTGCCATAGTTTCGATTTCGTATTCCCTCGCCCTGCAAATGTTCGAGGCAGATTGTCATGAAGCGGATTGCGCTTTTCGCACACTACGACCGCGACGGTCTTATCGACGATTACGTCATCTACTATCTGCGCGGACTCGCGCGTGTCGCCGACAGAATATTGTTCATATCCGATTGCACATTGCGCGATGGCGAATCCGCGAAACTCGAAGGGCTAGCGGAACTCGTTCTCGCGCGAAGACACGGCGAATACGACTTCGGAAGCTGGAAGCGCGGTCTGGCGCACCTTAATTTCGAGCTGGCAGGGTGGGATGAACTCATCCTCGCAAACGATTCTTGTTACGCGCCGATTTATCCTTTCGAAGACGCCTTCGAGAAGATGAGTGAAGTTGACTGCGATTTCTGGGGCCCGACTGCGAACGAGAAAAAAGGCAAATTCGATCATATTAGCAGTTACTTCCTGGTTCTCCGGCGGCCGATTTTGCAGGATGTAGATTTCTTGTCCTTCTGGGGCCGAATAGAACCGCAATCAGCGGTCATTGATGTCATCATAAAATATGAGATTGGCTTATCGCAATTGCTTGTCGCAAAAGGCTATCGTTGCCGCTCCTTGACGCCGCCGGCGCCAATCGGATCTTTCGCAACAACGCGCTATGTTCACGATATTCTGCACACCTATGAATTGTGTTGGTTAAAGGTAAGGGTCGTGCGAGACAATCCCAATCGGGCCGCCAGACTTGGCAAAGCCATCGATAAAATAAGCGAGCTTTACCCCAGGGAGGTCATTGACGCCCATATGATAAGGATGCTTGGCACAACTACACCGGGGCCGCACTTTTACACTTTAGGCGGAGACTGGCAGTTCAAACGCTACGGATTAGAGATTTCGTGCCACCTGAAGAGGGGGAAACCCGACAAGCAGATAAAGCGACGGTTTGATTGGATAAAGCTTTATACTTACGTTTTTGGCATTCCCATATTCGCCTTCACTTGGCCCGTCAGACGAGCTTATCACTGATAAGTTGGCAGAGAGACTACTGCTTCCGGAGCGTTGTCTGTTACGTTCGCGGTAATTGGTCGAGAACCTCATCCAGGGCGCGCTCCCATGGCTCGGGTCGATAATCGAAGACGCGCTCCAAACGAGCCAACGACAACCGCGAGAATTTCGGCCGCGCGGCCGGCGTCGGATAATCGCTGGTCGCAATCGCTCTGACCTTTGTCGCCTTGACCGGAAGGCCGCGGCGCTTCATCCCGGCGACGATGGCGCTGGCGAAGCCATGCCAGGATGTCCATCCCGACGCCGTAAAGTGGACGATGCGAGAGGATGCTTCGAAACGGGCCGGAAGGGCTTCGCGGCCGCCGCCGATTACGGAACAAATGAATTTCGCAATCTGGCCCGCGGATGTCGGGGTTCCGGTTTGGTCGCTGACGACGGCAAGCTCCTCTTTTTCCACCGCAAGCCTCACCATCGTTTTCAGGAAGTTTTTTCCGGTGGCCGAATAGACCCACGCGGTTCGCACGATGAGGCAAGGCGCGCCTGAGCCGAGGAGGAGCCTTTCCCCCTCGGCTTTACTTTTTCCGTAGACGGAGAGCGGGTTGATAGGGTGGCTTTCGTCATAGGGCTCCGATGCCGCGCCGTCGAAAACGTAATCGGTCGAGAAATGGATCAGGGGCGCGCCATGCCGGGCGGCCCACTCGCCCATGACGCCGACAGAGGTCCCGTTCACGGCGAAGGCTATGCCGGGCTTAGACTCGGCCTTATCTACAGCCGTATAGGCGGCAGCGTTGATGATGAGGTTCGGACCGATTTCATCCAAGCAGCCGGCGATGGAGTGAAGGTCCGATAGGTCAAGGTCCTGCCTGTGTGCGAGGCGGAGATTGCCGAGGGAGCCGAGTTCGCGCGCGAGAGCTTGCCCGACCTGACCCGACGCGCCGGTGACGAGGATCCGCATGCGTCAATCCTTGTAACGAGGAAGCCTGTCGGTCAGATCGCGGAGCAGCGGCGCCTCCGCGTCTTTTCCGGAAAGAAGCGGGCGCTCTACGCCCCAATCGATATGGATGTCGGGATCGTTCCAGCGAATGCTCATCTCGCTTGCCCGGTCGTAGGGCGCATCGCATTTGTAGAGGAACGTCGCTTGTTCGGACAGGACCAGGAATCCATGGGCAAAACCGCGTGGAACCCACAGCTGGCGATGTGTCCGCTCGTCGAGCACGACGGAAACGTGACGCCCGAAAGTCGGACTTCCGACCCTGACATCGACGGCGGCATCGAGCACCGTTCCGCTCAAAACCATGACGAGCTTGCCCTGCGGGTTCGGATTTTGGAGATGAAGCCCCCTTAGCGTATCTCTTCTGGATATTGATAGATTGTCTTGAACAAAATCATCACGAAGACCAGCTTCGCGATATCTCTTGATACTGAACGTTTCTAAAAAATATCCTCGATCATCTTTAAATATTGACGGCTCGAATATCTTTGCGTCTGCAAGATCGGTTTCCGAAATTTGCATTGTGCCCCCCAAGCAACATCATCACAAGTGCTGGCTTGAACCGGCATATCCCCCAAAAATCAAGATTGCAACCCCCGCTCTTTTCCGCTACCGGGAGATATCCAGTTAGCAAGAAAGAGTGTCTGTAATGAAGGGAATTGTTCTCGCTGGAGGCAGCGGGACCCGGCTCTACCCCAGTACAATGGCAGTCTCGAAGCAGCTGCTGCCGGTTTTCGACAAGCCGATGATTTATTATCCGCTTTCCGCGCTCATGCTGGCCGGCATCCGAGACATCCTCGTGATCTCGACGCCACGGGATCTTCCCGCCTTCAGGCAATTGCTGCAGGATGGCTCGCAATTCGGAATCACTATCTCCTACGCCGAACAGCCGGAGCCCAAGGGGATCGCTCAGGCGTTTCTGATCGCGGAAAAATTCTTAGAAGACGAGCCGGCTTGTCTGATTCTTGGGGATAACATTTTCTACGGTCAGGGGTTGCCCGAACTTCTTTCGAAGGCCGTCCGCCGCAAGGAGGGCGCAACCGTCTTTGGCTATCGCGTGACCGACGCCGAACGCTACGGCGTTGTGGAAGTCGACGCCGGCGGCAAGGCGATTTCAATCGAAGAGAAGCCCAAGCGCCCGAAATCCAACTTCGCCGTGACCGGGCTGTATTTCTATGACAACGAGGTTGTTGACATCGCAAAATCGCTGCGGCCCTCGCCCAGAGGCGAATTGGAAATCACCGATCTGAATGCGGTCTACCTCAAAAGGGGCAAGCTGCGCGTCGAACTCATGGGGCGCGGGTTCGCCTGGCTCGACACCGGCACGCACGAATCGCTCATCGAGGCGAGCCAGTTCGTGCAGATCCTCGAACACCGGCAGGGCTTGAAAATCTGCTGCCCCGAAGAAATCGCGCTGCGCATGAATTACGTTACGCCCGAGAAGTTTTTCGCCTCGGTGAAGCGCTGTGAGAAGAGCACCTATGGGCAGTACCTGATGGGCTTGCCGCAGATGTCTCCGGAGCTTTTCGGCGTCGGCATCGCGCCGTTCACGCAGGTTGCCTGATCATGACGGCAAAGAAGAAAATCGCCGTGACGGGCGGCTGCGGCTTCATCGGCTCAGCGCTGCTTCGTCTCCTACTTGCGGAAACCGATCACGACATCCTCAATATCGACAAGCTGACCTATGCGGCCAATCCGGCCTCGATTCCGGGCGCCAGTGAAAACCCGCGCTATCGTTTTCTGGAAGCCGACATCGCAGACGCGGCGGCCATGCGAAAGGTTTTCGACGATTTCCAGCCCGATTTGGTGATGCACCTCGCGGCGGAAAGCCATGTGGACCGTTCAATCGACGGCCCGCAGGAATTCATCACGACCAACATTATCGGGACATTCGCGCTCCTGCAGGAGGCTTTGCGGTATTGGCGCCAGCTTCCGAAAGGAAAAGCCGGGCAGTTTCGCTTTTTGCATGTTTCGACGGACGAGGTGTTCGGCTCGCTTGGCGCGGCTGGCCTTTTCACCGAAGAAAGCCCCTATCAGCCGAATTCGCCCTATTCGGCCAGCAAAGCGTCCTCCGACCATCTCGTGCGCGCTTGGCGCCATACCTACGGGCTTCCGGTTCTGGTCACGAACTGCTCCAATAATTACGGGCCGTATCAGTTTCCGGAGAAGCTCATCCCCCACATGATTGTCAGGGGCCTTTTCGGCGAACCGATGCCGGTCTACGGCGACGGCCACAATATTCGCGACTGGCTTTATGTCGATGATCACGCCCGAGCGCTTCTTCTCGTCGCCGAGCACGGCGTTTTGGGCGAGACCTACAATATCGGGGGCAAGAACGAGCGCACCAACCTGCATATCGTCGAGACGATCTGCGATCAACTGGACCGCGTTTCCCCACGCGAGGGCCAGCCGCGACGCGGGCTAATCACCTTCGTGCAGGACAGGCCGGGTCACGACCGCCGCTACGCCATCGACGCCGCCAAGATCGAAACCGAGCTTGGCTGGCGCGCCCGTGAGAGCTTTGAGACCGGCATCGAAAAGACCATCGCTTGGTATCTCAAGAACGGCGATTGGTGGCGCGCCATTCTCGATGGCGGTTACGAGGCCAAGCGCATCGGCATCGCGTCCACAGCGATGGCGGAAAAAACAGCCGCAAGCTCCGGCAACCGCTGTCCTATTCCGCTGCGAACCCCTCGATGACCGCGACGAACTCCTCCGCTAGGCCGATGGCCTCGCAGGCCTGGGCTTCTGTAACGTTCGCGGCGGCGCCGGTTTCGTAATCGGCGGCGGATTTCAAACTATAGGCGCGGGCTAGAAACGCGGTGTGCTTGCGTTCGATACGGGTATCGGATTTGGCCAGCCGCGCGAATTCCGCTTTGACACCCTGGTGAGTTGCGTAAACCTTGTCCGCGCGCTCGAACAGCAGGGCTTGCGCGGCGTGGAATGCGGCGTAATAGGCATGCCGCCCGGCTTCGTCGCAAAGGCCGATGGCAAGCACGCGCCGGGCTTTGTCCAGAGCTTGGCGGGCCTTGGCCAGATACGCCGCGGCGGCTTCCTTCATAGGTCGCGGCCGTCCTTGCGGATTTCATGCATCAGCGGCGATGCCCGGTCTCGCCAGGCGCCGGCGGGGTAAGGCAGCGCATGCACCACGGCGCCCGTTTCGTCCAGAAGGTCAACCTCGATCTCCGCCAGCACGCCCGCCTCGTCCCACCGGCTTTCCATGCCGCTGAGGAACACGGCGATGTCGTAATCGCTGCCGGGCTTGGCGTCGCCCCTCGCACGTGAGCCGAAGAGCACGGCGCGTTCCAGGCGCGGGCCGTAAGCCCGGCCAAGCGCCGCGCGGAATTTGGAAATGACTGGGTCGTCCATGGCTGGGAACCTCGCGAGACCTGATCGTAACACGCATGCCGGTTCCCCGTGAATGCGGGGTTTTGAAGGGGCAGGGCGTGACAACGAGCACCCCTCTTCGCGGTCCAGCCGAACGCTCGCACGCACAAAGAAACCTGTCGCCTTGACGCTAAAAAATGAGCCCTGTAACGCCGGCGACGCTCCCGATTTTATTGCTCTGCCACTGGATTCACGGGACGCCGAGCCATAAGGCGATTAGCTTGTCCGAGTACTATGCGCGCGGGAACGCCCAAGGCTGTTGCGCCGGAAGGAACATTATCAACGACCAGCGAATTCGCCCCAATTGTCGCAGAATCTCCGATCGTGACTTGCCCAATTATGCTCGTATGACAGCCGATAACCACATGATCCCCGATTGTAACTCCTCCACGCTCTCCAAAGGAAATCGTAGTCAATTGATGAAGGGTACAATCAGCGCCCATTCTTGTTAATCCGTGCACCCTAATTTGGCCGCCATGAACGATCAATAAACCAGGGCCAATCTCCGCATCCGGACTGAGATCAATTGTGATAACTATAGTAAAAAGCTTTTTTACAACCGCCAGCACAACAGTCAAAGGCATCCAAAACCATTTGGGTCGACTACGCTTCACGATTTTCTGAAAACGGAATAGCGCCAGCGCCCATAATCCTTCTGACCCCCACCCCGTATAATCTCTCGACCTGAACCGAGCGAAATCTGCCCGTAGAGCACGCCATTGGCTGTCTCCAGCCCAATTCTTTACTGTTTCTGGATTGTAGATCATTATGCGGAAACCTTAGCATGCTGCCGGCCAAAATATCACATGGGTCCTACGAAAGCGAAGAATTTAGATCGATGGAGCTATGCGCAAAACCGGTGACGGCGTGAAGAAATGGAGCTTGGTATGGCGGCTATGATTAAGCCTATCAACCCTTCCCCACAGAAGATTACGCCGTGCATCGCCGCACCTGCATTCAGGGGCTCCTCCCCTTGCATCGATAAGTCGCAATTAGAAGATGGGATCGGAAAAGCGCCACAAAGAGACTATGGCGGATCAAGCCGCTGTGAAGCTCTATTAGCCCCTTCCAATGACACACAAGGGGAATGCCCTCTTCCCCTTGCCGACTTGCCGCGTGGGTCGCTTTCTTCTTGGATTTCGCAAAGGGTTCCTCATGGGATCGGTCTCGAAAGATGATGAGAGGTATCGTCACGATACCTTTTTTTTGGGGCAGAAAGCCTGGTTGCGAGCGCTGAAAGAAACCGCTCCGATTGAAAAGGCCCCCCAACGGGTCTTCCCTGTTTTGTTGGAGGAACTCTCCGATCGTTTTGGAAGCTTTACGGCGCTGATTTCGGAACGCGAAACCTTCACCTTTCAAACCTTGGCTGAAAGATCCCGCAAGTACGCACGTTGGACGTCCGAGCTAAGACTTGAGCCGGGCGCCACTGTCGGCCTGATGATGCATAACCGGCCGGAGTATTTAGCCATTTGGCTTGGCGTCACCCGCATGCGATGCGTCGTCGCTTTGCTCAACACAAATCTGAAGGGGGCCTCTCTCGCTCACTGCATAGACGTCGCAGCTGTAAGTCACGTTATTGTGTCGGATACGCTGTGCCCTGTTCTGGCGGAGGCTCTGCCTTTCAGCTCAAGGAGGCCCGAAATCTGGGTTCATGGGGAGCCTCGCGCAGGCTTTCGCTCGGTTACCCGGCATCTCGATGATGTTCCCGACGGTCCGTTGCACGAGGACGAGCGGAGAGCCGTCAATTTGGCGGACCGCGCGCTTTGTATCTTCACCTCTGGAACAACCGGCCTTCCCAAGGCTGCCAATGTCAGCCACAAGCGGATCATGTCCTGGAGCCATTGGTTTGCCGGGATGATGGACATCCGGACGTCGGATCGCTTGTACAACTGCCTTCCCTTTTATCATTCGGTCGGCGGCGTCGCCGCGACGGGCGCGCTCCTCGCAAAAGGAGGGTCCATTCTGATCAGAGAAAAGTTTTCGGCAAAAGGATTTTGGGAAGACGTCTGCAAGCATGAGTGTACGATATTTCAGTATATTGGGGAACTCTGCCGCTATCTATTGAAGTCGACGCCTTCAAAATACGAGGACGCTCACCAACTGCACTTGTTCTGTGGCAACGGGCTTGGCGACGACATCTGGCATATTGTCAAAGAAAGGTTCCGGATCCCGCACATCCTCGAATTCTACGCTGCGACCGAAGCAAATTTTTCGCTCTACAATGTTGACGAGGAGCCTGGCTCGATAGGCCGCATTCCGGCCTTCCTAGGTCATCGCTTTCCCATCAAGCTTATCAAAATCGATCCTGAAACAATCGCGCCGTTGCGCACCGCCGACGGATTATGCGTCGTGTGCGGCGCAAACGAAACCGGTGAAGCGGTTTTCCCGATCGCGACTGAGGCTGAAGCCGGGGCGGCTTCCTTCGAGGGTTACACGAACGCAGAGGATTCTGGCCGGAAGATCCTTCGAGATGTGGTGACGAAAGGGGATGCGTGGTTCCGGTCCGGAGATTTGATGCGAAAAGATGACCGGGGCTATTTCTATTTTGTGGACCGCGCCGGTGAAACATTCCGGTGGAAAGGCGAGAATGTAGCCGCGTCGGAAGTTATGCATGTAATATCGGCCTATCCAGGTGTGCGTGAGGCGATGGTTTACGGCGTCGCGATTCCCAACGCAGATGGGAGAGCAGGAATGGCCGCAATTTCGGCGGAAGACGGTTTTGATTTGTTGGCGTTCAAAGCTTATCTCGATTTGCGACTGCCGCGTTACTCTCAACCGCTGTTTTTGCGTATCGTCAAGGGATTAGAACTCACGACAACTTACAAACCCAAGAAATCAGATCTCGTTTCGGAAGGTTACGATCCGGGGAGCATTGCCGATCCACTTTACTTCAACGATCACGAGAAGGCGAGATTTGTTGAACTCGATCCTCCCCTCTACGAAGCCATTGTGACGGACCAGATCAAAGTTTGATCGGTCAAGCAGTGTTTCCTGCATCGATTGTTATCACTGTCCCGGTAATATTACGCCCCGTTTCTCCCATTAAGAATTTCACGGCTCCAGCCACATCTTTCGGCTGCGCCAACCTCCGAAGAGCGCTTCTTTCGGCTACCCGCTTCTTGTCGTCGGCGCCAAGTCCCTTTGTCATTTCAGTCTCGATAAAACCGGGGGCTACGGCGTTCACCGTGATGCCGAGGCGCCCAACCTCTCGCGCCAAGGATTTCGAGAAGCCAATAAGCGACGCCTTTGTCGCCGCGTACACGGACAACCCACTATAGCCGGTTGAACTTACGATGGAGCTGACGTTCACGATACGTCCTTCGCCGGCAATCATCATGGATCGGAGGACGAACTTTGAAAGAATTATTGGAGAAACCGTGTTTAGATCGATAAGCTCCTTAATCCTGGCGACATGCATGTTGGCGAGCACGCCATCGGTCCCGATGCCAGCGTTGTTCACCAACCCATATATCTCTCCGAATTCTTTGCGGACACGGGTTACGAATTGGGGAATCGCCTCAAAATCGGAAAGGTCCGCCGGAGCGAAGGATAAGGCTCCATCGCTGTTCGCAGCGATGGAGGCGGAGAGTTCCTCGCTCAGATGGCGCGCGACGGCAATAACCTTATAACCCGACCCGGCAAGTTCGAGTGCGGTCGCCAGCCCGAGACCGCGGCTACCACCGGTGACAATTACATTACGCATTTTTTTGGGCGAACTTTCCGCCGACCGTCATCGGCAACGAAGACGCGAAACGGAACTGCGCAGGAGCCTTGCAGCGCACGAGGTTTTCAAGGCGGATCGCGCGGATCTCATCCTTCAAATCCTTGCACTCGGCGTTCGGGGCGCCATCAAGTTCATGCGGGCCGATCTCAGCCACAAAGAGCCGCCTGATGATCGGACTCTTTCTCGCGTAATCGAGGGACAGATGCACACGGGGATGTTGGTTGATCACAGCTTCTCCTTCCTTAGGACTGACGTTCTGGCCGCCGCTATTTATCGCGTCATCCTTGCAGCCTGTGAAATAATACCGACCGCCCCGAAGCGCCACTCGTACGCCCCACGGGAAGTCCTGCCCCCATGCTGCGGCGAGCAGGTTGCGGCGCTGCTTTTGCACCCAGTATCAACGCTTCCTAACGCAATCCTAAGCCCGAGCCCTAAAATAAGGTAAAATTCGCCGATATCGAGCGTTCTGGATATAGCTGTTTATATAGATATGGGCCTTTTTGCGAAACGAACCCAATTCCGGCAAATTATCCCTTAACCGGCAGGCCGGCTCATGATAGCGCATCCCGCCGCTGCCTCCCGCCCAGCGTGAGGCCCAAACGACGTTCCCGCATGCGGGCGCTGCTGATCCGCGGGAACTTCTGTCGACGCCTGCGGCATATGAGTCAGAACTTGCCTCGGGCGGTACTAACCGGCGGCTTAACTGGCAAAGCATCCTTGGCAATCATCGCAATCCCGCTTACACAACCGCCATGTGGCTTTCCTGCTATCCGCGCTCCGGCAGCTCTTTTTTGCGCCTGATTCTGAACCAAGCATTCTCATTGCGCTCCGCCTCCCTTTATGAGGGAGAAAGCGCGCGTTGGGACATCGCTCCTGGCGTCGCCGATCTGGTCGGCCATTACGAACGGGGAAGGCGCGACGGCTCTGTCGCGCGCAAAGAGCCCGAAATCATCAAGACGCACGAGCCTCCGCTCGACGACGCGCCCGCCATCTATCTGATCCGGGACGGAAGGTCCGCGATCGTCTCCTATTTCCACTATTTGAACGACATTCAGGGGCTTCCCGCAACCTTGGAAGAGCTTATCCGGGGCGAAATTTTTCCAGGCTTTTGGGCCGATCATTATAAAGCCTGGGATCCCAAGAGGCGCGCTCGCACGCTGTTTCTAAGGTATGAAGCGCTTGCCGAGGCGCCCAAAGAAGCCAGCAACAGAATTGTCGACTTCCTAGGGAGGCCCGCGACCGGCGACGTGACGCTCGGTTTCGCCGATCTCCACAAGATGTTCCCCGCCTATTTTCGTTGCGGCGATGACAGGAAAAACATCGCGGAAATCGCGCCGCATCAAAAACTCTTCGATTCGATCCACGGCGACGTCATGCGCGAACTCGGCTATTACTGAAAACGCCCTATTCACAGAACTTTAGGCCGTCGCAATTGGCGTCGACAGAAGGCCGCTGATGTGCTCTTCAAACGCTCACGGCAACGTCCTGATCGATTGGAACTCTGCAATGAAAAAGACCATCCAAGGCGCCTTGGCAACCCTGTTCGGGCCATCGCGCAACGACCAGTACGCCGCCTTTCTCAAGCTCCTCGCCGATATCGCCCAGGAATGCGCCGCGCACTTCCGCGAGACCAACGGCCAGGATGCTGAAGGGATCATCGCCTTCGAGCATCAGGCCGACAAGATCGTCGCCGAGATACACGAGCTGCTCGACAATTCGTTCATCATGCGCTTCGACATTCCCGACGCGATGCGGCTCACCGACGTTCTCGATGACGTCATCGACGGAATGCGCAAAGTCGTGCTGCACATCCAAGCCTACAAACCCTACCTGTCTCAGCTCAGGCCCGAAGCGCATGAGCTTATGAACCTCGCCGCCCACATGCTCGTCCATGTCGATAAGCTTGTCATGATGCTGGCGGAACCTCGCTTGTCTCTTCCGCGCGTCCGCACCGAAGCCGACGTTATCGACGAACTCGAAAGCAAGGCGGATCGCCTCGTGTCCGGCTACGAGAGAAATCTCGTCGACGAGTTCGGCGGCGCCGGCAAGGACGTGCTCGGGTTCATCGCCTGGCATCAGCTGTTCCATCTCCTGGAGCAGATAACGGACGACGCCAATCACTGCGCCCGCCAAATTCTTTCGCTCGCCCGCAAGGAGGCGTGAGTGGACGCGCTGACCATCGGCCTCGCCTTCGCCCTGTTCGCCGTGCTCGCCGCGGAATTCGTCAATGGCTGGACGGATGCGCCCAACGCGATCGCGACCGTGGTTTCCACAGGCGTGATGACAGCGCGCCAAGCCATCGTCATGGCGGTGGTGATGAACACCATCGGCGCCATGGCCGGAACGGCCGTCGCCGCCACGGTTGGCAAAGGCATCGTGGCCCCATCGGCGCTGACGGTGCCGGCCATTGCGGCGACGATGGTCTCGATCATCGGATGGGGCACGCTCGCCGCCCGGCTCGGCATTCCCGTATCCAAGTCCCACGCCCTTCTGGCGGGGCTTGCCGGAGCCGGCTTCGCGGGCGGCGGCTGGGAGGCGCTGCAATGGGCAGGCTGGGAAAAGGTCATCATCGGTCTGGTCGCCTCGCTCTTTGCGGGGTTCGTCGGCGCTTTCGCGCTTGGCCGGATCATCATCGCGCTCGCGGCCAAAGCCAAGCCGACGCGCGCAAAACGCAATTTCGACCGGGCGCAGATGGCCTCGGCCGCCTTCCTCGCGTTCAACCACGGCCTCAACGACGGCCAGAAGTTCATGGGCGTGTTCGCGATGACGCTGCTTGCCGGCGGCGTCATCCCTGAGTTTCATATTCCATGGTGGGTCATCATACTCTGCGCCTCGACGATGGGAGTTGGCACCAGCTTCGGCGGCTGGCGCATCATCAAGACGGTTGGCGCGAAGATGACGCGCCTGACCTCGTGGCAGGGCTTCGCCGCGACCATGGCGGCGTCGTCGACGATCTATGTCGCCTCGTCATACGGCATTCCGCTGTCGACAACGCACACAATCACGAGCGCCGTGGTCGGCGTCGGGGCGAGCAAACGCGTATCCGACGTGCGCTGGGGCGTTTTACGCCGCATTATGTTGGCCTGGGTCGCCACCTTTCCCGCCTGCGCCGTGCTCGCTTTCCTCGCCGCGACGTTCGCCAACCACTACCTCTGAAAACGCAAGACCCGAATGCTGCCGATACGTTTGACATCAATATGGTGATGGCTTGCGTCGCCGTTCAGTCCGTGGGAACTGGCCGGGCGCCCTTCCGCTGTGACGGGAAAGCGCTTGCGCCCGCATGATGCCCGTTCTTTGGCGAGCCCAAGAGGGTCTGCTAAGCAAGAATTCACAACCCGGATTGGAAGATACAGAAGCGCGCAAGGTGTTTTCTCGGCAGTAGGCCGGTCGCAAGGCCGGCGGAAAACTTCCGCCGCGGGCTTTATAGTCGAACTCGGGGCGTTCAATTCGTGCTCTGCCCAATATAGCGCAGCGCGCCAGTGCCGAGCGCCCCGCCAAGGACGCAAGGAATGCCGGCCTCGACCTGCCCCGCGACCGCGAGGCCAAGGCATCCCATGGAAACGGCGGCCTCTCCGACCGATCCCCAGGTCAGGAGATCGCGCGTGGAGCCGGGGCCTTTCTTCTTCAACTCGTCGAGCGCCGCCATCGCATCCTTGCCGAGACGCGCCGTGTCCGCAAGCTCCGCCGCCTCAATGACCTCCTTCAACACGGGCTTGACCTCATCCGATTGGCGCTCACGCAAGCCTTTCAGCACGCGAAGCAGATCGACATCGCGCGCCGCGTTTGAAGCGAGCGTGAAGCGCGCCATGCTGCCGGTCGTCAGCTTCTCGACGCTGTCGCGCTCCTTCGCCCAAGGCAGAAGCGTGACGATTTGCGCGATCGGACCCTCTTTCCCCGTCGCGAAATAGATGCCCCAAAGTGTGTCGATGAGGTCGGCGTTCGTCTCGAAGGTAACCTGGCGCTTCGGCGGCTCGGCGTTGGCCTTGAAGAACATATCCCCGTTGAAGAAGCTCTTCACCTTGTCGAACGCGCCGGGCTTCGTCTTTTCGAGCGCCACCTCGCTGAGCGGCGGCAGATCGCCCGACAGATAGCGTTGCACCATTTCCTGGCGGTCGGGCAGCCGCATGGCCAGGCCGTGCATGTGGTCCTTCCATTCCGGTAACCCCGAATAGGCCACGGCGCGGACAAGGATCCACTGGTCTTCGAAGGGCAGCGGCAGGGTCTTCTCGATGATCGTCCACGCTTTCTTCGGGTTTGCGCCGAGCACGCCCGCGAAAAAGCCGACATAGAGGCCTGAGCTTTCGGGCTCCTTGAGCGCGCCGTGCTGGCTTAGCCCGCGGATCACGCCAGGCGCGGCCATCGGCTCGGGCTTGGCTCGGTATTTCTTGATCCAGCGTTGGGCGACCTCGGGCCAGGGTCCATTCGCAGGGGGCGGCGCTGCCGTTGCGGATTGCAAGAGCGCGATGACGATGAGTGCAGAAACGACGCGGCGCATGAACTCCTCTCGTTGACCGAGATGCCCGACAGCGCGTGGCCGGACCGATACAGGTCAATGATTGAAGCGCGGACGCGTGGCCATTTTGTGAAGCAGGCGTGGAGGGCTCGGTCGCAGCCGCGGCCGCCTCTTCGGACGGCATTGACGTTCTTTCGGCGCCTGCGCCCATATACTCTCCCAGCTCTCGGCGCAAACAGATGCTGCTCTACGCTCGTTGGTCCTTGTGAATCCACGTGCGTAACCCTTGCGCCATGATCGCCCTAAGGTGAAGGTGCGGTGTAACCCTGCGTCGCAGGGTGGGGCGGATAGGATTTGGACGCAAACGCATGTCGCGGCGCCCGGCGCGCGCGAACACCTCGGATGTAACATTCCAGACCAAGCCTGAAATCGTCCTTGAACTGCTCAAGCAAGCCTGCAGCGCAGGCGTTCCCCGTGGCATGGTCCTGGCGGATGCAGGCTATGGGGCAGATGCCAAATTTCGAGATGAGGTTACGGCGCTGGGGTTCCAGTATGCCATGGGCATCGGCCCTGGCGCCAGCGTTTGGGCGCCTGGGACGGCGCCGCTGCCGCCGAAGGAATGGACGGGCAAGGGACGCGGCCAACACGCCTGCGCCGCGATGAGGAGCGCCAGCCGGTCACTGTCAAAGCGCTGGCGCTGAGCCTGCCCGAAGAAGCTTGGCAAATAATAACTATCCCAGATGCTAAGCCTCCGCCTATGGCGGAGGAACCCTGAGTTTTACATTTAAAGAAGATCTCCCGAGTGTTTCGACCGCTCGACGCACGATCAGGAGATGAACATGACGCAAGTCAGAGATCATCTAAATCACAGCACATGGGAATGCAAATATCATGTGGTGTTCACGCCAAAATACAGAAAGAAGGCTCTTTTTGGTCCCATCCGCAAAGAGCTTAAAGATGTGTTTCATCGCCTTGCCGCCCAAAAGAACTGCAAGATCGAGGAAGGGCATCTGATGTCGGATCACGTTCACATGCTTATCTCGATCCCCCGAAGCTTGCGGTGGCAAGCGTTGTGGGGTTCCTGAAAGGCAAGCTCGATCTGGGTGGCACAGAACATAGCCGGCAAGAAGCAAAATTTCGGTGGCCACAAGTGCTGGGCCAGAGGCTACTTTGTTTCAACCGTAGGTGCAGACGAGAAAGTGATCCGCGCCTATATCCGCAATCAGGAAAGTGAAGACAAACGGCTAGACGAGTTCAGCCTGTTTGACAGGTCCAAGTAACCCAAACCGCTTCGAGCGGTTCCTATTCAAACCTCCAGCTGTGCTGGAGGTTATTGGCTTGGCGTAAATCTACGATGGCCGCCGGCATCGCCTTTGGCGAACTGGTCGATGCAACCAAGCTGCGCTGGCGCATAGAACGCGATTATCGCGAGCTTAAACAGGAGACGATTCCCCCCTCAGGACCCGCCTTCGCCGGCCGGCTGAAAAAACCCGCCGTTTCCATAGGTTACAAACCCCGAGGCGCCGCCAATCCGGCCCGAACGCCATGTGGCGAACTCAATTGCCAGCCTGCATGAGCGGATCGCCGTGGCGCTCGCACGAAGCTTTGAGATGGCCCCGGTTGTTCGGACGGAACGCTAAGTGGAGCGTCTGCCGGGGTTAGTTAGGCCGCCAAGCGGACTGGCGGCAAACTGTGTGCTCCGTAGTAGGCTTGATCGGGCGTCATGCCGTCAAGGCTCGAATGCGGGCGGCGGCGATTGTAAAGATCGAGATACCGCCCAATCGAGGCGCGCGCCTCCGGCACGCTGTCGTAGGCGTGCAGGTAGACCTCCTCGTATTTCACGCTGCGCCAGAGTCGCTCCACGAACACGTTGTCCCGCCACGCGCCCTTGCCGTCCATGCTGATCGCGATCCCGTTCTTGATGAGCACGCCGGTGAAGTCTGTTCCCGTAAACTGGCTGCCCTGATCGGTGTTGACTGGTTCGGCCGCACGACCTCCAGGCCGCGTAAGAGATACGGGTAGATCTTGTGCCCCGGCTCCGGCTTTGTCGTGCGCGGACGCCGGTAGAGCGCCTCTATCCCCATCCACTTCATCAGCGTTTTGACATGACGCCGTCCGGTCTTGCTCCCATTGGCGGCCAAAAGACCGCGCAACATCCGCGCCCCTGCGAAGGGGAACTCCAGATGCAGCCTGTCGATCTGGCGCATGAGTTCGAGATCGGCTGCGGATGCCGGGCGCGGCAGGTAATACACCGTGCTGCGCGCAAGGCCGGCGGCCTCGGCCTGCTTGACGACCGGCAGTTCGTGGTCACGGTCGATCATCGCTTTGCGCTCAGCAATCCCGCCTTGGTGAGCGCGCTTTCTAAAAAGCTTGTCCCCGACTTGATCGGGGATCGTTCTCAAGCGTTAGTTCGCCGATTTTCGCGTGCAGGCTCTTCAAATCGACGCTCGAAGCCGCTGCTTCACCCTTGTCCTGGCCGAATACCCCGGCCGCGCCTTCGAAAAGCTGCGCTTTCCACTGGGTGATAAGCCGTTCATCCATCTCCTCTATATGGATCAATGGCTTACGCTTTCGCTGGCGCGGAAGGTCGGACTAATGCGCGCGCGGCGATGAAAAGTGCGGAAGCCAAACCGGACTTCCGATGAGTTCTTTCGGCGGGGATATCATCACCTGTCATATTCGGGTTATTCGGCCTAACTCCTCGTTTTTGACATTTTCTTTCGTGATAGCACCGGAAATTGCTTAGTCGGCTGGGCCTCTGATCCTAGCCATCGTGGGTGTCTCTGTCGGGGGGAGCATGAGACTTCTTGTAGCGGAAGATAACGAGCGCCTTGGCTCCTACCTACGCGCCGCGCTCTGCGACAGAGGGTTTACGGTTGACCTCGTTGGAACCGCAGGCGACGCGGAAGCCGCTCTTTTCAGTATCGACTACAAGGCGCTCATCCTGGATCTAGGGCTTCCCGACGCCGACGGCATGTCACTTTTGAAGACCATGCGCAGGAACAACGATATGCGGCCGGTCCTCATCCTGACGGCGCGCGATAGCACGTCCATGCTCGTGGATAGCCTTAACAGCGGCGCGGACGACTACCTTTGCAAGCCATTTGAGATGGATGAACTCGTCGCCCGTATCCGCGCGCTTTTGCGCAGGCCAGGCGACAGAAAAAGCGTCGCGATCGCCGAAGCCAACCTTATTCTCGACACGGTGGAAAGGGAGGTGCGCGTCGACGGCAAGATCATCGCGGCGCCGCGGCGCGAATTTTACGCGCTTGAATTGCTCCTGCGCCGCACAGGCAGCGTGGTTTCCAAGGCCACGATGGAAAACATGCTGTACGCCTTCGGCGACGAGATTTCCTCGAACGCGGTGGAGGTTCTCATTCACCGGCTTCGCAAGCGGCTCCTCGAAGCGCGCGCCGAGGTTGCGATCCACACGATCCGCGGCGTCGGCTACATGCTCACCGCCGAAGCCAAAAGCGACGCATGAAGCGGCGTTTCCGCTCGCTTTGGGCGCGGCTCATCTTCGGGCTTTTTTTTGGCTCCGTGGCGGCCGTGTTGGTCGCAAGCGTCTTCCTCTATGTGCGGTTCAAGAACGTAAGCGGCGAAGCGAGAGAGCGCACGCTCCAGGGGCAGGCGAAACTTATCGGCCGTCTGTTCCAGTCGGCCGGGGGGCGCGCGATTGTTCTGCCCGACACAATGTCTCCCTACTACGGCGACGGCGCTGGCAAATATGTCATTCTCTTCCAGGATGAAACTCTTCTTGCTGCGTCCTCCGGCGTCTCGCGCGCTTTCCACCCCATAGACCCTGAGGTGAGCCGCGAGTTCTTTTCCTACGCCCAGCCTGACGGCAAGCCGCCCTTTCACGGCATCTCGCTCAAGCTGCCGGGGTCTTCTCCTCCGGTCTGGGTGCAAGTCGCCTTCAAGGATAACGAAGTCATTTTCAACTCCGTTCTTGAGGAGTTCGTGATCGACATCGCGTGGATCTGGCTACCTTTCGTGGGCATCCTCCTCTTCATCAATATGATCGTCATCAAGATAAGCCTGAAGCCGCTCGTAGCGGCCTCCGCGCAAGCCTCGCAGATCGGGCCCTCGGCTGTATCGCAGCGGCTTACGGAAACGGGGATGCCGGATGAAGTCTTGACCCTTGTCCGCGCCATCAATCGCGCCCTCGACCGGCTGGAGGAGGGCTACAAGGAGCAGAAAGCCTTCATCGCGGATGCGGCGCATGAGTTGCGCACGCCCATCACGATCATGACGACGCACATGGACATCCTTCCCAATTTCGAAGGGAAGGCCGCGTTGAAAGAGGAATTGGGCGGGCTGAAAAGGCTCGTCAATCAGCTTCTCGATAATGCCCGGATCGAGGGACTGCGGATCAACCCAGGCGAGGCGGCCGATCTCAACGCCCTGGCTCTCGATGTCGCGGCATTTCTCGCGCCATGCGCTATCGCCCGCGGAAAAACGCTTGAGGTGACGAGAACGCCAACGCCGGCTTTGGTGAACGGGTCGTACGATTACCTTTTTCGCGCGGTCCGCAATCTCGTCGAGAACGCTATCGAGCATACGCCCTCAGGAACCGCCGTTCACATCGCCGTCGAAGATCCCGCCACCCTTGCGGTTTCCGATCGCGGACGGGGCATTCCGCGAGCAGAACGCGAGGCGATCTTCGAGCGCTTCTGGCAGGGACGCCGCGACCGTGGCGGCGGAGCGGGGCTCGGCATGGCGATCATCTCGCGCACGGTCGCGGCCCACGGAGGAACGATCGAGGTTGGCGACCGCGACGGCGGCGGCGCTAGGTTCACGGTCAGATTTCCGCCCTTCGCCTGGCGCAGCCCGAGGCAAGTTGGCGCCTCATAGCGGCAAGCGCTCGGGACTATAGCGGCGTGCGCCTCGGCGTCAGCCGGCGCGGGCGAGAGCCGGCCGCCGGTTAAGGGATAATTTCCTGAGATTGGGTTCGTTTTGCAAAAAGGGCCTATATCTATATAAACACCTATATTAGTAGCGCTCAAAATCCACGAATTTACCTTATCTTAACGCTTGAGCTTAGGATTGTGTTTAGAAGCGTTCATTTCGGGTAAAAAAACGTTCCTGCAACCTGCCTTGATATCTGGTAGCAAGCGCTTTTGCAATAAATTCAGCCGCGTTGGCTTCAATTCGCCTTCGTGGGACGGGACGAAAGCGACGGCGCGAGTGCAGGCCCCCCGACGGAAGTCTCAACTCGGATCTCGGCAAGCCGCTCGCAACATGAGCCCGCAAAATATACCGACCGCTGACCCAAGGCCCCCTCATCCTGTCCTTCTCCCGGTAAGCTCGCCTCGGCGAGCTTACAACTTGGAGCAACCGCATCCGCTCGCGGATGCGGTTTCATAGGGTAGCAATCTCGCCAAGGCGAGATTGCGCGGGAGAGGGCGGGGTGAGGGGGCGCTACCGGTCAACACTTCCGGCGGTTGGTAATACAGGGCGAAACCTCCAGCGGGCTTTAATTGTCGCGCGACAATCACCGTGAGAAGGCAACGTCAATCAGGATGAGAATGCCGCTGGCGACGTGACGGAGGGAGGGCGTAGCCCGACCGAAGGCGCGGCGTTAGCGGCGGCGCTCGTTTCACTAGGGTGGAACGGCATCTGGCGGTCACGAGCAGGCTGGACAAGCATATGATTCTTCAGAGCAAAGAGGAATCGACGCTTGCCCGGCCTCCACATCAACGACCACCAGATGAGGCTGTTTATGAGTTTTCGCCAGACACACACCACGGCTGTGGCCGCCGCCAAGGCCGGTTTCAGCACCGCGACCGGCTATCGGATCGCGTGCGATCCACGGCTGCCATCGCAGAAGAAGGCGCCCCGAGGGCGCCGTCGGCCCGATCCGCTTGAGGGCGTTTGGGAGCAAGAGATCGTGCCGATGATCGAGGCCGCGCCGGATTTGCGCGCGATCGCCGTCTACGAAGAGATCCGGCGTCGCCACCCGGAGATCGCCCCTGGCGTGCGCCGAACCCTGGAGCGGCGTATCCGCAATTGGCGGGCGCAGCACGGTCCGGAGCGGGATGTGGTCTTTCCACAGACGCATACGCCGGGCCGACTTGGGCTTTCAGATTTCACCGATCTGTCCGGCCTTGGCGTCTTGATCGCTGGCGTGCCGCTCAACCATCGGCTCTATCATTTCCGCCTGGCCTGCTCCGGTTTCGAACATGCCCACGTCATTCTTGGTGGCGAGAGCTTTGTCGCGCTTGCCGAGGGGCTGCAAAATGCGCTTTAGGCGCTCGGCGGCGCGCCTCATTACCACCGCACCGATAGTCTCTCCGCTGCCTTTCGCAATCTTTCCCGCGACGAACAGGAGGACCTGACGCGCCGCTATGATGAGCTGGTTGCGCATTACGGTATGGAGCCGACGCGCAACAATCCGGGCGTCGCCCATGAGAATGGCTCCATCGAAAGCGCCCATGGGCATTTGAAGAAGGCGATCGAGGACGCGCTGCTTTTGCGCGGCTCCCGCGACTTCCCCGATCTGGCGGCGTACCGCGGCTTCATCGACGAGGTTACCGGCCGCCGCAATGCGCGCAATCGCAAGCTTATCGAAGCGGAACGGGCCGCCTTGAAAAAGCTGCCAGAGCGGCGGAGCACCGATTACGAGGAAGCCTCCGTGGTGGTCACGTCAAGCGGCGGCTTCGTGTTGCGGCGCGTCTTCTATACGGTTCCCTCGCGCCTCATCGGGCATCGTCTGCGCGTCAGGATTTACGATGAGCGCCTGGAATGCTTCCTTGGCGGCGCGCCCATTCTAAGCTTACGCCGGGGCCAGCCGCCGCAGGCGAGCAATAAGCGCGCCCATGTCGTCGACTACCGCCACGTCATTCATGCTTTGCGCAAGAAACCGATGGCGCTTCTCAATCTCGTTTATCGTGAACGGCTCTTCCCACGCAGGGCTTACGCCCGCGCCTTTGAGGCGTTGCTGGCCAAGGAGGGCGAGAAGCACGCATGCCGCGCCACCGTCGAACTCCTGGCGCTGGCGCATGAGCGAGCTTGCGAGGCTGAACTCGCGGAAGCGATCGAGGCCGCTTTAAATGCTGGAGAACTGCCCGATCCCGCCCAGTTGTGGGACCGCTTCAAGCCTGATGCGGCGGTCATCCCGGAGGTTACCGTCGAACTGGCGCCGCTCTCGGCCTATGACGAGTTGGCCGTTGTCGCTCAACCGTGCGTTTTGGAGGCAGCGGCATGACGAAGACCTCCGCCATCAACTCCGCACGCGTCGAGCTTCTCCTGACCGAACTACGCTTGCCCGCCATCAAGCAGATGTGGTCCAAGCTCGCGGAAGAAGCGGACAAGGAAGGCTGGCCCGCAGCCCGCTTCCTGGCCGCGCTCACTGAACTGGAGATAGCCGATCGCGGACGGCGGCGTATCGAACGCCATCTTGCCGAGGCACGCTTGCCTGCTGGCAAGACGCTCGACGCTTTCGACTTCACCGCCGTGCCCATGATCAGTAAGGCTCAGATCATGGCGCTTGGCTCCGGCGATGGCTGGATCCAGCAAGGCGCCAACATCCTCCTGTTCGGCCCGCCCGGCGTCGGCAAAAGCCATCTGGCTGCGGCCATAGGCCTGGCGCTCATCGAAAACGGCTGGCGCGTGCTGTACCTGCGCACCACCGATCTCGTTCAGCGGCTCCAGGTGGCGCGCCGCGAACTTGCGCTGGAAAGCGCCATCGCCAAGCTCGACAAGTATCATCTGCTGATCCTCGATGACATCGCCTATGTCAGCAAGGACCAGGCCGAGACCAGCGTGTGGTTCGAGTTGATCGGCTCGCGCTACGAGCGCCGCTCCATGCTGATCACGGCCAATCAGCCGTTCGGCGAATGGGGCAAGGTCTTCCCCGACCAGGCCATGACGATCGCGGCCGTCGATCGCCTCGTCCACCACGCGACCATCCTCGAGATGAACGTCAGAAGCTACCGGCACAACGAAGCGCTCGAGCGCAAACGCGGCAAGGGCCGTCCGGCTGGCCGCGCGACAATCAAAACAACGGCGGAGTGACGCTCCACGTCACTCCGCAAAGCAAAAAGCCTTGCGAAGTCACAGCGCCAGCGGCGATCATCGAGACGCTCGGCGATCCGCTCATCCTCACCTCGATTGCCGCTCTCCTCATCCAGATTGGCGCGCGATATTTAATCGTTGATCTACCAACGCGCGAGTTAGAAAAGACAGTTTTTGTAACGCTTTTCCACCATTCTCGGTTGAGCAACATTATGTATGTCCATTTTTAGTTGCGTTCCTTTTTGTATTATCTGTTTCTGTTCTTGAATAGAAGACAACCTCAGCAATAAAACGTTCATATACCCTCGTTTTGTCATCAACCTGTAATACAGGCGGCCTATCCGGCAATCGCTTGTTCTAGCAAAGAATCGGGAGGGGCTGTGAAAAGCGATATGGTTTGTTGGCTGTTTATTGTCAGCTATTACTAAAAAGGGCGCGAGAGCGGCAACTCTCTTAGAAGAAGACATTACGAACACAGTGTTCGTTTGCCCGTTGGCGATCTCACAGATCGCCAACGCTGAATTTTTCTTGCCTAAAATCCATTTCACAGAGGAGAGCATCGTGCTCACGCAGTTTAAGAAACGCTTGCGCGATAGTGCGCTCGTCACAACAGCGATCATGGCGGCAGTTGGATGTGACGTCTACGCGCATGAAGCGGACCATAAGACCGAGAGTCCAATCAAGCACGTGATTGTGATTCTCGGTGAAAACCGCACGTTCGACCACCTTTTCGCGACCTATGAGCCGCGCGCCGGCGAACACGTTCATAATCTTCTGTCCGAGGGCATTATCAACAAAGACGGAACGCCCGGCCCGAACTACGCCAAGGCCACGCAGTATTCCGCCGTGGACAAAACCACCTACCAGATCAGCCCCGGCGGGAAAACGCCCTACAACACCACCAGCAACAAGGTGCAGGCGCCCGGCACGTCCTACGCCCCGCTCAAATGCTATACGAATATCTATGATCCGAAGACGGGCGCCGCTGTCAACGGACCTGGATGCGTGGCCACCCTGCCGCTCGCCCAACATGCCGAGGAGGTCGCCGGCAAGGCCGGCCAATACAGCCTTCCGACTGCTGACCTCCCATTGATGCTGACGGGCGCTACGGGATTGAGCAGCAACTGGCCGGATTCGCGCGTCGCCAACTACGCCGACCTGCCGGCTGGCCCCTATCCGCTTGTGACGGCGAAGGGCGGCAGCCTCTACGACACCTATGGCGGTAGCCCGGTGCATCGCTTCTATCAGATGTGGCAACAGCTCGACTGCGACGCCACAAAGGCGACCACGCAGAATCCGAGCGGTTGCCAGGCCGATCTATTCCCCTGGGTCGAGGAAACCGTCTCAGCCGGCAGCAATGGCGCCCCGCCGCCATCGCCCGCCCCTGTGCCCCTTCTCAAGGAGGGCAACGTCGCCATGGGCTTTTATAATGTCGCTAATGGCGATGCGCCTTACCTGACAAAGCTGGCGCGCGAGTACACCATCAACGACAACTATCACCAGCCGGTGATGGGCGGGACTTACGCAAACGAGATGATGGTCGCGTACGCTGACGCGCTCTACTACGCTGACGCCCACGGCAACCCGGCGACTCCGCCTGCTAATCAGATCGAAAATCCTAACCCGCTCAAGGGGACCAACAACTGGTACACCAACGACGGCTATGGGAGCCAATCCACCGAAATCGGCGGCAGCTACACCAATTGTTCGGATCCCAACCAGCCGGCCGTCGCGTCGATCGTGAGCTACCTCAAGGCCCTCAACGTATCGCCGAACTGCGCTCCCGGCGCATACTATCTGCTCAACAACTATGTTCCCTCTTACATCGGCAGTGGGGCGCAGGATCCGAAAAACAACGGGCCGTTCACCTTGCCGCCCGTCATCAAGCAGCGCCATATCGGCGATGCGCTTAATCAGGCCAATGTCAACTGGGCTTGGTTCGGCGAACGCTGGACCGACTTCAAGACGGCGCCGGGCCTCGGCGCCAACTACGGCACAATCGATCCCGCCGCTTATCTCTACTGCAACATCTGCAATCCGTTCCTCTATTCGCAGTCGATCATGTCCCACAAGGACCAGATTGCGGCGCATAACAAGGACGTGAACGATCTTTACGATGGCATCGCCAACAACACGCTCCCTGCCGTGTCCTTCGTAAAGCCGAGCACATTCAACGATGGCCATCCGGCGTCCTCCAAGGTTGATATCTTCGAAGCCTTCACCAAGAAGATCGTCGACCTGGTGCGATCCAATAAGGAAGTCTGGGAAGACACCGCGATCCTCGTCACGGTCGACGAGGGCGGCGGATATTATAATTCCGGATATGTCCAGCCCGTCGATTATTTCGGCGACGGAACGCGCATTCCGCTTATTGTCGTGTCCAAATATTCGGAAGGCGGCCATGTCGCCCATGAATACTCCGACCACGCTTCGATCGTGAAATTCATCGAACGGAACTGGCATTTGCCCAAGCTGTCGAACCGTACGCGCGACAATCTGCCGAACCCGAAGACGGCCGAGAACAGTCCTTACGTTCCGACCAACGGGCCGGCGATCGGCGACCTCTGGGGCAATTTCTGCTTCGGCCATGAAGGCGATCATGATCGCTGCCATGACGAGCATCACCAAAACGATGGCGACCAGAACTCCTATCGTTGATAGCGATACATCCTGACGACAAGCGCCCCTTCCTTCGCGAAGGGGCGTGATTGCATGAATGGTTGAACGTCTTTCCTGGACTTGACGCTTTGCAGTCATCGCTGGGCTTGACCCGGCCGTCCAGTCAACCTCTGAAATGCCTCTTGCTTTCTGGATGGCCGCCTCGGAGCGCGGCCATGATGATGGAATTGACGGAAACACCCGGACGATCAAGTTCCTGTTTGATGCTCATTCCAACTGCTTTATCACCTTCATAAGGATGGCCGCTTGCCCCTCACGACTGCTCCACATCAAGCTGCGTCTTTAATGGAGACTGCTCATCGCGCTTTCTCCAGCGGGGATGTGGCGACAGCCGAGCGGATCTGCGCACAAGTGCTGGCGAGCATGCCGCACAATGAAAAAGCCTGGGCGCTTCTGACGGAAACCGCGTTGCTGCGAGGGCGCCCGGACGCCGCCATCGTTTGCGCCGATCGAGCCGCTGCGCTGGCGCCGAAAGATCCGATTGGCCATATTTTGCGAGCGAAGTGCCTGTTCATGACCGGCGACGCGGTTCAGGCGCTCGAAGCCGCTGAGACTGCGTCAAGCGTCGTGGGCCATGCGCCCGAGGCTCTCGACGCGCTTGGCGCGATCTTCAGCCTGCTCGGCCTTCACCAGAGAGCGATGGAACTGCTTCAGCGCGCGGTCGCGGCTCGTCCGCAGACGCCGCAGTACCTGTTCAATCTTGCCGCCACCGAGCGCATGACCGGCAAGCTACAAGACGCAGAGGCGCATTGCGACGCAGCGATTGCGCAAGACCGCCGCTTCGCCCGCGCCCACTACCTGCGCGCGGATCTGCGCACACAGACCTGCGATCGCAATCACATCGACGAGATGGAAAGCTTGATCCGCGAAGGCGATCTGCCGCGGTCCGATGAGGTCATGCTGCGCTTCGCCTTGGCCAAGGAATGCGAGGACCTCGATCTCGACGCTCGCGCCTTCGATCATGTCGAAGCCGGCTGCAGTCTGCACCGCCGCTCGATCAGCTATAACAACGCCGCTGAGATCGCGGAAATCGATCGCATCATCGGCACGCAGACCTGCGCCGGTCTCGCCTCCTGTACTTCCGGCTACGCCGAGGCCGCGCCGGTTTTCGTCCTTGGTCTGCCGCGCACCGGAACGACGCTCGTCGAGCAAATCATAGCAAGCCACAAAGCTATGAGTTCCGCAGGAGAAACCGCGGCTTTCGCCGCCGCGGTTCGACGCGCTCAACTGGCGGATTCGGGCGGCCTCGATCTGGCGGCCATCGGCAAAAATTACATTGAGGCGATAACGGCGTTCCGCGCGCGTACGGGCCAACGTTCCGTCGACAAGACATTGAACAACTATCTTTATTGCGGCCTGATCCACGCCGCCTTGCCGCAAGCGAAGATCATCCTCGTCCGCCGGCATCCCTTGGATGCGTGCTGGGCGATTTACAAAGCTCACTTTCAGGGCAAGTTCTCATTCTCCTATGACCAGATCGAACTGGCCGACTACTACCTGGCCTTTCGCCGACTGGCCGCGCACTGGAAGGCGGCGCTGCCATCTGATGTTCTGCTCGAAGTCAACTACGAGGACATCGTAAAAGATCAATTGGCGGAAAGCAGGCGGATCATAAGCTTTCTCGGCCTGCCTTGGGACGACGACGTGTTGCGGTTTCATGAGAGCCGGGCACCCTCAGCCACCGCCAGCGCCGTTCAGGTCCGGCGGCCGGTCTATGCCTCCTCGGTCGGCAAATGGCGCCATCATGCTAGGCGCTTGGCGCCGGTGCGCGCGCGACTCTCAACCCAGATCCCCGAAGCGGAACTGGATTGAGCGCCGCATTTGCCGGCGCCGATCCGGTCCCGCCTGCGGTTGTTTGTGAAGAGGGCGGCGTTTGCGGCGCCTCGCCGGAGAGGGAGACGACGGCGGCGCGCAGCTCGGCGGCAGGCCCGCCGGAAGCCTTAGTGTCCGTCCAAAAACTTCTTAAATCGTATGAATCTGTTATGATTCAAGAGGAGCGGCCGTGATTCGGAGGGGCCGCCGATGTGGACGCCGGAAAACCGCAGGCTCTATGACCGCAGTCATTTGCGTTACCCAAGCGATGTGACGGATGAGGAATGGGAGCTGATCAAGCCTGAAATTGCGCCGGCCAAGCGCGGCGGGCGCAAACGCGAAGTTGACGAGCGCGACATCGTGAACGCCATCATGTACGTGCTCTCCACCGGCTGCCAGTGGCGAGCGCTGCCGAAGGATTTCCCGCCGAGAAGCACGGTGTGGCATTACCTTGATTTGTGGGCCTACGACGGGACGCTGGAGCGCATTCATTACGCGCTTTACGTGAAATGCCGCGAGAAAGCAGGACGCGAAGCAAGTCCAACAGCAGCAATCGCCGATAGCCAAAGCGCAAAGAGCGCAGAAAAAGGGGGGCTCAAATCGATGCGATCGGCTACGATGCAGGAAAGAAGATCAAGGGCAAGAAGCGGCATATTCTTGTAGACACGCTGGGTTTATTGCTTCACGTCGTCGTTCATCCGGCTGATATTCAAGACCGCGATGGAGGCGTCTTGTTGCTCTCTACGTTGTTCGGACAGTTCCCTTTCCTCAAAAAACTCTTCGCTGATGGGGGCTATCAGGGACCAAAATTCAAACAGGCCATCGCTAAACTCCTGCCTGAACTTCAAGTTGAGATCGTCAAGCGCTCAGATCAAGCCAACGGATTTGAGATCCTGCCAAAGCGATGGGTGGTTGAGCGAACCTTCGCCTGGCTTGGCCGCTGCCGAAGACTTGCCAAAGACTTCGAAAACCTAACCAGGATCGCGCTGGCTTTCGTTCGGCTCGCATCCATCCGGCTTATGTTGAGAAAGCTTTGTAAAGCATCATAAACTTTTTGGACGAACTCTATACCAACCTCCGGAAGTATTGCCCGGTAGCGCCCCCCTCACCCCAGCCCTCTCCCGCGCAATCTCGCCTTGGCGAGATTGCTACCCCATGAAACCGCATCCGCGAGCGGATCCGATTGGGAGAGGGAGTCCGCCCGCGCTTGAAACAGCGTTCCTTCTCCCCAACCGCATCCGCTCGCGGATGCGGCTGCTCCAAGTTGTAAGCTCGCCGAGGCGGCTTACCGGGAGAAGGACAGGATGAGGGGGCCTTGGGTCAGAACATAGGGCGGTCGGTATTACGCCAGCGCGAAGGCGCAAACGGGCTGCGAGCCGGCCAGCGGAAGTATTTTACTGAGCCGGTCCTTGACGTGGCTTCGGCTGTAACGTCTACTCTGAGAAGAGCCACGGACATCAGAGTGAAGGCTAGGCCCGATGAGCGACGCCCGCAGCCCTGGCGCTATCGATGGCGGCCCCGCGTTCGGCGCTGATATAACAAACTGCGATCGCGAACCAATCCATATTCCCGGATCGGTGCAACCCCACGGCGCTTTACTCGCCGTCGACCCGAATGACCTTCAAATCCTTCAGGCTGGCGGAGACGCGCCGCGCATTTTAGGCGCGAAGCCAATCGAATTGCTGACGACGAACCTCTCCGATTGGTTCGCGCCCGGTCGCGTTCGCCAACTTAGAACCCTTCTCGATACAGAAGGATCAATGATCCGGCCGGCGCATGCCTTTTCCATCGCCAGCAACCGCGACGGCGGAGCTGTCGACACTTTCGTTTACCGAAGCGGGACGCTCGCGGTGCTGGAGCTTGAGCCCGTCTGGGAAAGCATCCCCGAGGACGCTCTGGCGATCGTGCAGGCCATGCTGTCTCGCGTGCAACACGCGGATACGCCAAAAGATTTCTGCCAAGGTCTCGCTGAGGGCGTTCGACGTGTCTCTGGCTTCGACCGTGTCATGGTTTACCGGTTCCTCCCGGACGGCACCGGCTGCGTCGATGCGGAAGCGCGCGGCGAAGATGTGGAGTCGTTCCTGGGTCACCATTATCCTGCCTCCGATATTCCGAAGCAGGCGCGAGAGCTCTATTTTAAAAATTGGATCCGGCTCATCCCCGATGCGAGGTATACGCCCGCGCCCATCCAATCCGCAGACGATCCTCGTAATGACAAGCCGCTCGACCTGAGCCACAGCCTCATTCGCAGCGTTTCGCCCATCCATATGGAATATCTCGCCAATATGGGCGTTGTGGCGTCGATGTCGCTGTCGATCGTCATGGGCGGGCGGCTATGGGGGCTGATTGCCTGTCATCACCGGACGCCACGATATCTGCCGCATCGCCTTCGTATGGCCTGTGAGTTGTTCGCGCAAACGGCGTCGGCGAAGCTCGAAACAAAGGTCGCAGCCGAGGAGTTCGAGGCGCAGCTCAAATCCAAACGCATCCACGAAGAACTCGTAATGCGGATGAGCCGAGAGGCTGATCTCGCCGAGGGCCTAACGCGTCACCGGCCAAATCTTCTGGATTACATCCCCGCCGCGGGCGTGGGGTTATGGCTCGACAACCATTACACCGTACTGGGCGAAGCGCCGCAAGCGGATCAGGTCGCGGCATTGGTGGCATGGCTGAACGAAACCGCGGCGGATGGCGTCTTTTGTACGGACCAATTGCCCCTGCTTTATCCGCCTGCCGCCGAATTTGCGGAGGCGGCGACGGGGCTTATCGCTCTGTCGGTATCCAAGACGCCGCGCGACTACGTTCTTTGGTTCAGACCGGAAGTGATCCGCACGGTCACCTGGGCCGGCGATCCACACAAGCCCATTGGGCCCGTCAATGTCGGCGAGCCCATATCGCCGCGGAAAAGCTTTGCCGCGTGGCGCGAATTGGTGCGGTTGCATTCTCAACCCTGGCGGAGCGTGGACGTAGAGGCGGCGAAAACGCTGCGTCTGTCTTTGATTGAGGTGATCCTGCGGCGCGTGGATCAGCTTGCGCGCGAGCGCGAGGCTGCGCGCGTCATACAGGAGGCGCGCAGCGCGAAATTGGACCAAAGCCTGGCGCAGTCCCGAGCTGTGGCGGCGGAACTCAAGGAACAGATTCAGCGCCGGGCTAAAACAGAGCTTTCCGAGGTATTACGATCAACTGTCGCCGGTCAGGAAGCGGAACGCAAGCGCATCGCAAGAGAATTGCATGACAGCCTCGGACAAACGCTGACGCTTTTGCAGTTCGGCCTGGATGAACTTGATGACTCGATTCCCGAAAGCACAAAGCTCGGCAAGCCGCTTAAGGTCTTGAAGGAACTTGCCAACGAATTATGGTCCCAAGTCAATCGGCTCGCTTGGGAAATCCGCCCGACCGCGCTGGACGATCTCGGGCTCGAAACCTCAATCCGCCAGATCATGGAGACGTGGAGCGAGCATCTCAAGCTACAATTCGACCTCCACGTAGCTTTGAACGGCCGGCGGTTGCCGTCGGTCGTGGAAACGACGCTCTACAGGGTGCTGCAGGAAGCCATCACCAATATTGCAAGACACGCGGAAGCGACGCGGGTGGCGGTTATAATTGAAGCAAGTGAAAAGGAAGTGCGAATGATTATTGAAGACGACGGACGTGGCTTTTCCGCCAACGAAGCCGGGCCGGCGGACGGGCCCTCCAGGCGCCTCGGATTGCTCGGCATCCGAGAGCGCTTATCGCTTGTCTCCGGCGCGCTGGAGATCGAGTCCGAGCCTGGCTGCGGATGCACCCTTTATGTTCGTGTGCCGCTTTGAGTGCGCCAACCGCGCTTCGGGTTCTCGTCGCCGACGACCATCCTGTTGTGCTCGCCGGGGTCAGGGCTTTGCTGGACGGCGATCCCCAAATTGAAATAGTCGGCGAGGCGCATGACGGCCGGACGGCGCTGCAGATGGCTATCAAGCTTCAGCCCTCGATTGTGCTGCTGGATTTATCCATGCCCGGGCTCGATGGCGTAGAGGTGACGCAGCGGCTTCTTGCGCGGCATCCGGGCTGCAAAGTGGTCGCGCTCACCGTTCATGAAGATCGATCCTATTTACGAAAGCTTGTCGAGGTTGGCGCCGTCGGCTACGTGCTCAAAAGGTCGGCGGCAAAGGTGCTGCTTCACGCGATCCAGGCAGTGGCGGCAGGCGGGGTTTATCTCGATCCCTTAGTTGCCGTTCACGCCCTGGACAGAGCCCCGAAAAGGCCAAAGGAAGACGCCGAGGGACACGCCGAGCTGAGCGAGCGCGAAATACAGGTGCTGCCGCTGGTCGCGGCGGGCCACAGCAACAAGGCGATCGCAAACATCTTGTTCATTGGCGTGAAAAGTGTGGAGACCTACAAGAGGCGCGCCATGCAAAAGCTTGGCTTCCAAAGCCGGGCTGAACTTGTACGGTATGCAGCGGATAAGGGCTGGCTCACGGGACGCTGACCAAAACTCTTCCAACGAATGTCACGGCTCGCCCTGCGCTTCCTCACGCTGTAATTGTATGCGAAGGAACAAACCTTAGCAAAAATCGCTTTATCTCATCGGCTTGCACCAACAGTAGGCAGGCGCATGCGTGATGATAGATTTTCCTCTTGACAGATATTGGCTCTCCTATGATCTTCTTTGCTCCATTTTTCCATTTTCAGAATAAAAAGCTAGAGCCTGCCATTTTGCAAAGCATCGTAACGATCCCGGTATCCCGTCGGGGCAATCCTCACATGTCCGTCTTATTCTTACAAACCACTTTTACTTTCGTGGTTGCTGGGTTGCAAAGCTTGGTCTAACCTTAAGACGCCTCAACTGAAATCTCGCTTTCGATCAAAGCGCTCTCGTCAGCTTATTGACCGAATCCCAATCACTGGATGAAGGTCATCGAGCGAATGATGGCTTCGACGAGGAAGATGCTCGCAGATTCAATGGCAAGGCTGAGAGCCTTTCGCCGCGTTTTAATTGTGAGTTTCGGAGCCCTTTTTAATGACTTCAGACCAACGCCCATGTGGCCCTAGCTGAAGCGCGGCGTCCTTTCCAAGTGCGGTTGCTCTCCGCGTTCGATGAAATCGCCAAGACATATCTCAGGGCAGCACGAGGAAGCGCTCATACCGTTCTTCAAAGTTACTTGGACGGTGTGGTCGCTGTCGGCGACGCTTATTTCTGCCGCAGAGCGATCGTTCTAGCAATTCATGACATGAAGGAGGACTTGGCTGCTCCGCTTGCGCTTCAGGAGCGAGCCCTTGCGCAATTGCGGTCGCTAAACGTACGGCCGGCCCCTGAGCTGCGACTTTATCGAGACCTCGCCACCGCGCTTCTCAGAATGGAAGTCGTCATAAGATTTCAAGCCATGAGAGATGGAGAAACCAGGCATTAGCGATAATGCTCGGTCGATAATCGCACGGTCTCAGGCAAAGTTTACGCCGGGAGCCCGCGAAAAGGAAACTCTTAGGACGGTGGAGACCGCGATGATTGTGAAATTTAGACCGATGAAAGCTGAGGACAAAGAGCTGTTCAAGAGCTTCATCCGCTCGCTTCCCCACAAGGATAATTACTACTTGCTGATCGACGTCCATAACGATGAGGCGATCGATTACTGGATGGAGAAAATTCGGTTGGGCGAAAGCATTGGCATTGTTGCGACCGAGGGGAGCAACATGATCGGCTATTGCAATCTCGAAACCAGCAACCTGGCCTGGACAAGGCATATCGGCGAAATTTGCATCAGTGTTGCAGCCACACACCGGGGGCGTGGGATCGGCAAAGCCCTGGCGGAGCAGATTTTTTTGAAGGCGCGCGCGCAGGGGCTGCAAAAGCTCTGGACGCGGATGGCGATCAGCCAGGAGGCGGCCCAACATATGTTCATGCGCCTCGGATTCCGTACCGAGGCTCTCCTCTCCAATTTCGTCAAGAACGAGGATGGTCTCACCGACGCCCTCGTGATTATGTCCCATGATTTTGGGGAGAATTGGTCTTTCTAAGCGCGAACGCCTCTCTTAAGCGTGAGGCCAGGGTGGAACGAAGGTAACCGAGGAGGACATCATGCCCGCACTAAGAACTGATATCGCCTTTACTCATGCTGTCTTTCCGGGAAATCTCAAACAGGCCTCCTACAGTCCAACGGCGGAGGACGCCGCAAAGGCCAAAGCCCACATCAATGACCTGATGCAGGATCGGTTTTTCCTTGCTCTTTATCGCAGTAACGATCCGAAAGTGCGTGCGGCTGCGATGGAGAAGCTTAACAAAGCTCACCATCAGGCTTACGGTGACGCCCCAACAACGTAGTCTTCAGTAGGTTCAACCCGATCCTGGCGCTGGGGCGCGCTCGGTTTCGGATTCTGAACGCGCCGAAACCCCTCTGAAAGACGCAAAGCGTAAGCGGTCGCTCTATCGACGCCATAACCAGACTTCGTTTGGCCTGTGTCTCGCTGCCGCCGATGAGAGCCTGCCGCAATCGGAGGCAGCCATTGCGAGACGCTACACGAGCGGCCGTCCTTTCATGACGGCCGCGAGCCCTTTCCAATCCTCCAGATCGAGATCGGGTCGCTCGCGCCGGCGCCGGCCATAGAGCGCGATGCAGTCCTGGTCCTCCAGAACGCGCGCATATGAAGAAGGGCCGCGCACACATCGCAGGGGCTGAGCGTGGTGTAGAGCGTCATCCGGCTGAAATCCCGCCGCCCGGCGTCTCTGATCGCAGACGTTTCCCCGTGATTATAAGGGTCGTTCTCCTGCACGAGCGTGTTGTGCCCCTTCCCGATGATTTGACGGGTTGCGTCATCGACGATGACCGCGCCGATCGGGCATCCGCCTTCGTCGAAGCTCTTCCTGGCGAGGAAATAGGCGATGCGCATGAAATCGCGGTCGCCGAGTTTTTCGAAGAAAGCCTTGTTCGCGACAGAGGCGAGGCTCAGCGTCGGGATATGGGCAATGGCGTTAAGCACATCGTCCGATGCGTCGGTATCATGCTTGAACAAGGCGCTCATGCGGTGTCTCCCTGGGGTTAGATTCAAGCGCAGGCATCTCCATGATCCTCATCCGCAACAGCGCTCGCCGCGTGACCGTCAAAGAAAGCAGGGCTGCCTTGGGTCGCAAGCAGTTGTGCAGGTTTTACCGAGATGCCATGGGCGCCAGGTCGGCTAATGGATCCCAATGCAGGCTTCTCCGAAAACGCCGACACAAGCCTGCCTTTGTATAGGTTTCCGGATGCCTGCCATGGCTGGGCCATCCGCGCACTCCCTGCGGGCATCCGGACAACCGGACCAACTCCCAAGCAGCACCCTTCCAGTACTCGCTAGCTTGCGAGAGAAGTCGTATAGATCAAGCAGTCACCACAAATTTCTTTCACTCAGCTTCTGCTTAAGTACACTGTAAGCGGTGCTCCGACCCCATCTTCCGGGCCTTCTCGCGCGGGGGCATGATGGGCCCCGATGAGCAGCGATCGTTTCAACTCTAATGTTGACCCTAAGGTCAAAACCGAGGTCACGCCGATACGGCGGATCGAGGTCATCACGGGTGTGGAACGGCGGCGGGAGTGGTCTGACGAAGAGAAGCAGGCGATTATCGCGGAGAGTTGCCAGGACGGCGTCGTGATCTCGGATGTGGCTCGGCGTCATGGTTTGCGGCCTCAGCAATTATTCAATTGGCGCAACGAGTTTCGCAAGCGCGAGGCCAGGCTGACGTGCGGCGGAACGCCCGCCTTTGCGCCGGTGATGATTGCCGATGATCGGCCCGTCCCAGCGGCGCCGGCCGAAGCGCCAGTTCCAGTTTCTGACGCTGCCCTGATCGAAATTGTGCTTGGCGGCGCCACGGTGCGCATGCGCGGCTCCGTTGACGCCAAGGTTCTGGCGGCGGTGCTGCGTGCGGTGAAGGCCGTCGCATGATCGTGCCGCCAACCAATGTGCGGGTGCTGATCGCCACGAAGCCGGTGGATTTCCGCAAAGGGGTCATGGGATTGGCGGCGATCGTGGAAGCCGAGTTCAAGGCCGATCCGTTTTCGGGGGTGATCTACGTGTTCCGCTCGAAACGGGCGGACAGAGTAAAATTGCTGTTCTGGGACGGAACCGGGGTCTGCCTTTTGATCAAGCGGCTGGAGGATGGCAAATTTCGCTGGCCCAAGATCGAGGACGGCGTGATGCGTCTGTCGCCGGCGCAGTTGTCCGCGCTGCTGGAGGGGCTGGAGTGGACCCGGGTGCACGCGCGGCGGGTTCAGCGGCCCACGGCGACGCAATAATTTGCCGGCGCAAAAGTCAGCGATTTCTACTGGAAGTTGAGCGCAAATCAGTGAAACTGCCGTCATGATCGCAGCTTCGTCCGATGCGCTTCCCAACACTGTCGACGCCTTGCGCGCGCTGGTTCTTTCCGAGCGGGCTGAGAAGCGGCTCCTTATCGAAGAGCGCGACGAACTCAACGCCGCCAACGAAAAGCTTCATCATATCATCGCCGTTTTGCGGCGGGCGCGTTTCGGCCGCAAATCCGAGCGGCTGAGCGAAGACCAACTCGCCTTGGTTCTGGAAGAGCTTGAGACTGACAGCGCCAAGACCGAAGCCGAAGACGAAAAGAAAGACGAAGGCCTGAAGCGCGAGCGGGCGAAGAAACGCCGTGCGAACCGGGGCGCGCTTCCCTCGCATCTGCAAAGGATCGAGCAGGTCATCGAGCCGCAAAGCACGCTCTGTCCCTGCTGTGGCAAGGCCATGCACGTGATCGGCGAAGAGAGGTCCGAACGCCTCGACAAAATCCCAGCGGTCTTCCGCGTAATCGTCACCCGCCGTCCCAAATACGCCTGCGCGTGCGGGGACGCCGTGGCGCAGGCGCCCGCGCCGCCGCGGCTGATCGAGGGCGGCATCCCGACAGAAGCGCTCATCGCCGACGTCGTCGTGGCGAAATACGCCGATCACTTGCCGCTGTACCGCCAGGCGCAAATCTTCTCCCGCCAGGGCCTCCCTTTGGATCGCTCGACGCTCGCAGCCTGGGTTGGCGCCGCGGCGGCCGAGCTGCAGCCGCTTTACGAACGCCTCGTCATCATCCTGAAAGAGATGGACAAACTGTTCGCCGACGAAACGCGCTGCCCGGTCCTTGATCTGAGCGAACGTTTATCGTGAGCGACAAGCGCTCACTCTGACGCGGCAAAACCAAGACCGGCTACCTCTGGGCTCTGGCCTGTGACGACCGGCCGTGGGGCAGCAAAACGCCGCCCGCCGTGATCTATTCCTATGCGCCGGGCCGCGGCGGCAAGCATGTGGAGACGCTGCTGGAAGGCTTCTCGGGCGTTCTGCAGGTCGACGGTTATGACGGCTACAACATCCTTGTCCGTCCTGACCGCCGCGGCGGGCCGGCAGCGCTCGCCTATTGCTGGGCGCACCTGCGCCGGAAATTCTACGAAATCGCCGCCAACGGGCCGGCCCCCATCGCCCAAGAGGCGCTGGAGCGCATCCGAAAACTGTACAAGATCGAAGAGGACATTCGCGGGAAGCCGCCGAACAGCGGCGCGCCGCCCGTCAGGCGAGAGCCCGGCCTGAGGTCGAGGGCTTGAAATCCTGGTTCGAGGATTGCCTTAAGCGCGTCTCCAAATCGTCGCCGGTTCGCGACGCCATCCAATACGGATTGAACCAATGGGACGGCTTGATCCGGTTCCTCGATGACGGCCGCATCGAAATCGATTCCAACTCGGTTGAGCGTTCAATGCGTCCTATTGCCTTGAATTGCAAGAATAGTCTCTTCGCCGGGCATGATCAGGGCGCCCAGAACTGGGCGTGTCTGGCGTCGCTCATCGAGACTTGCAAACTCAATAGCGTCAACCCAAACGCTTGGCTCACAGACGCGCTTACCAAGCTCGTCAATCGCTGGCCCGCGCGCCGCATCGATGAGCTTATGCCCTGGGTTTACGCCGCTACCCTGTGACGGGGCATCGCTTACAGTACACTCCCTTAAGCTGCAAGAGAGGGAAGAGGCCCATGCCTTCCGCCGCTGACATCAGGTATGCGATTTGGGGCCTGATATTCCTGTTCTTCTCAATTGGCAGCATGAGCCGGCGACGGCATGATAGCGAGATATACCTGATCTGGTACATCAACTCACTTTTCTTCATATTATTTTACGGCATGCGGGTTATTGCTGAGCAAAAAGATGTCCGTCTTACGGAGGTTTGCGGGGCGTACGAGGAAACCTGCAAGTCTATCTACGCTTACCTCACCAATGTCGAAGATGAACTTACCCTGATTGCGATCGTGGCTGCGCTCGCCCTCGGCCCTCAATTGCTGACGTATGTGCTGAGCGGCTTATCCGGTTCAGCATCCACGCCGAGGTTTGTGTCGCAAGTCGCGAGAATAGCCGTCTGGAGCTTCGTCAAATTTGCTGCAGGCTTAGGAGGGATCTTAATCTCTGAGCCCTTCGCAAAGCTGACTGTCGGAATAGCCGTTACCTTCCACGATTTTCTTGCGGGGTTTCGCTATACTGCCATCTCCTTTTTTTATGCGGCGGTTTATATCGCGGCTACTGAGAGGCTGCCGACCTATTTGCGCGAGGAATTGAAGGGAATTCCTCTTCAAGTACTGGTTACAATCCATAGGTTCTTCACGAGGAACACGCGGGACCAGTAGAAGGTTTTCCTTCGCATATTCGGCAAGAGAAAGGTCATCAGCGCCCACAGCCAGGGCAGCAGCGATCTCCCGCGAGACGAAGGCAGGCTCACATGCGTTCGCGGGCAAACCGGCGCTCGCCCTCCCCCAAGGAACAAACGCCTCAACCGGGAAGTTGAAGGCGGGGCACGGCCTACTGCGTTCAACCTCAACATTCGCGATTTTGCGGCTGGAAACCCAAGTCACAGCAAAGCCGCAGCTCTCCTCTTTTGTGCATTACGAAGCCGCCGCCCCCTCAGAAGCACCCCATCAGCGCGCCGCCGATGTCGAGGAGCAGCGCCGGGCCGCGCGTGATCATGAGGTAGGACGCGCCGACGCAAAGCGCGGCGATGCTTGCGATCAGGCTCCATTTCAAGCTGGCGGGCATGTTCGCTCGTTCTATTCAGCGGGCGCCGCAGCTGTGGCAGGCCGCGAAGCCGGGCGTTCCCGGATGGGAAGGTGAATCACCGCAGCAAGCGCCGCAACCGCAACCGACGTCCACCACAAGAGATCATAGGAGTGGTAGGTATCATAAAGCCAGCCGCCTGCCCAGGCGCCCGTGAAGCTTCCGAGTTGGTGGGAGAAGAATACGATGCCGTAGAGCATGGATAGCCAGCGCGGCCCGAAGAAGGTCACGATGAGGCCGCTCGTAAGCGGGATCGTCCCGAGCCAGAGCAGGCCCAGAAGGAACGCATAAAGAAGCACGTTCGTCTCGGTGAGCGGCAGATAGAGCAGCGCGAGGAAGACGAGGCCGCGCGCCAGGTAAAGCGCCGCAAGCGCCAGGTGCTTCGGCACGGCGTCGCCGACGCGGCCGCAGGCATAGGTTCCCAAAATGTTCGCGCCGCCGATGATGGTCAGCGCAATCGCGCCAAGGGCTGGGCTGAACCCCTTGTCGGCGAGGAACGCGGGCAGGTGAATGGCGACGGCCGCAATATGAAAGCCGCAGACGAAGAAGCCCGCCGTCAACAGAAGGAAGCTCGGATATCGAAGCGCCTCGGCGAGCGCGCCGCGCATCGAAAGTTCCGAGCGCGCGCTTCCGCGCGGGGCCCTCTCGCCGCTTTCGGAAAACATGAACGCCAAGGGCGCCATAAGCGCGACCGTTCCCGTCATGATCCAAAGCGTCGCCGACCAGCCGGTCGCCTCCAGAAGCACATGCGCGTAAGGAAGCGCCACGAATTGCCCGATCGCGCTGCCCATGGTGACAAGGCCGAGCGCCGAGGCGCGGCTTTCGGGCGGGGCCGCGCGCGCGATAACCCCGAAAATGGCGGTGAAGCCCGTGCCGCTGACGCCAAGGCCGATGAGCGCGCCCGCAAGCACGATCTGGCTTCCGCCGGCGGCCATAGCCATCAGCGCGAGCCCCGCGACGTAGCAGGCCGCGCCGGCCAGCACGACGCGCATTGCGCCGAACCTGTCGCTTGCCGCGCCCGCGAAAGGCGCAGCCAGTCCCCAGACCACATTGAGGATCGCCATCGACATCGAAAAGACCTGCCGGTCGAGATCGAGATCCTGGCTGATCGGCTTCAGGTAAAGCCCGAAGGTCTGGCGAACGCCCATGTTGATGGCCAGCATCGCGCCGGCGCACAAGACGAGCGTCCAGACCGGGTGCATCCGGTGCATGGCTCCTCCGCGGGGTTGCTCCCTATTTAGCGGATGGCGCGCCGTTCTCAAAGCCCTCCCCGCGATCTAGGCGGGCGGCCCGGCAGGAGGTCCTGACCAGAACAGGGCTCACAAATTTGGACAGGGCGATAAGCGGATTTTTCCGCCTTGGCGGCAGCCTGACAGACGATACCCACCATGGCCTCGCGGTGAGCCTGTCGATCCCAGGGCTTGGCGCCCAAACAAAAAGGCCGCGGAATACGCGGCCTTCAGGGGGAGAGGAAGCAAGAGGTGTTAGGGCAATATTAGCAGCAGCCGTGTTCCCAGCCTCCGCAGCCGCCTTCCCAACCGCCAGAGCCGCAGCCGTCGTGGCCACCTTCCCAGCCGCCGCAGCCGTGTCCGCCGTCGCTGTAGCCACCATGGCCGCCGTCGTATCCGCCATGTCCGCCATCATATCCGCCGTGCCCGCCATCGTAGCCGCCACGACCGCCGTCATATCCGCCGTGCCCGCCATCGTAGCCACCGCGGCCACCGTCATATCCGCCGTGCCCGCCATCGTAGCCGCCGTGCGAGCCACGCCCCGAGCCGTAATCGCTGGAGCCATGCCCCGAGCTGTAGTCGCTGGAGCCGTGTCCAGAGTTGTAGTTGGAGCCGTGTCCGTAGTCGCTAGAACCGTGGCTGCTTGAGCCGTAGTCGCTGGAGCCGTGATTGCTGGAGCCGTGATCGTTGTGGGATTGGTTCGACATTGGGGAGGTTTCCTTGGGTGTAAGTGAGTTGCTCTTGATGTCCCCAACATCTCACGCGCCGGCCGCGGCCGCTGTTCCTTGGGGAACAAGCGGTTGCGCATTCGAATTATTTTTGGATTTCCATCACGTCAGAGCGCCCAAGCAGCCAGTCCACGCTCACGTCAAGGCGGTCCGCGATCTGGCAAACGCGGTAAAGGTCCAGGGCTCGTAACCGTACCCCCCTTGTTCCGCAAGGAACAGCTCACGCGGCCGGCTCGTGAGATGCCGCCAACGCCAGGTCAACGCACTTCCAACGAGAGAGCACCCAAATGTCGAACCAACGTAAGCGTCCCCTCGTGGCTGCCTTGTGCTGACGTCGCTGATCGTGTGGCTTAGCGTTCCTACTCACGTGCGTAAGGACGCTAATGGACAAAACTCAGCTTGATATCATTCAGGTCGTGGAGCGGCGGCGGAAGTGGTCGGCGGAGGCGAAGGCGCAGATCATGGAGGAGGCGCTGGCGCCGGGCGCAACGGTGGCGAGCGTCGCGGATCGGCATTGCGTTTCCCGCAGCCAGGTTTATGGGTGGCTCCGGAAAGCGCGGGTGGGCGAGCTGCCCGGAATATCCATGGCTTCTGCGGCCTGCGCTGTTTTTGCGCCAGTTAAAGTGGAAGAGCCCCAGACCGCTGCCCCCTCGCTTCCTGCTCTTCCCACAGCGCCCGCTGCGCGCCGCCGCGCCAGTGTTGTCGAGATCGCCCTTGGCAATGGCCGCAGCATGAAGGTCTATGAAGATATTGATCCCGCCGTTTTGGCAAGGCTCGCCGGCGCCCTCGACGGAGGCAAGCGGTGATCACGGTTCCAGCCGGGGCGCGCATTTATCTGGCCTGCGGCGTCACGGACATGAGAAAGGGGTTCGATAGCCTGGCGATGCTGGCGCAGGAAGTCCTGAAGCAGAACCCGTTTGCAGGTCATCTTTTCGCTTTTCGGGGGCGCCGAGGCGATCTCGTCAAAATCCTGTATTGGGATGGCCAGGGCTTTTGCCTGTTCGCCAAGCAGCTTGAGAAAGGCCGGTTCACCTGGCCGGCCACACAGGCGGGGGCTGTGACGCTTTCGCCGGCGCAGTTGTCCATGCTGCTCGAAGGGCTTGAGTGGCGGGCGCCACAAAAATCTTGGGTTCCCAAGACCGCCGGGTGATGGCGCCAAAGCCGCGAAGCAGATAGAGAGGCGCGCATGCCTCTCGCCGCCGCCGCTTTGCCCAATGATATCGCCGCGCTCAAAAAGCTCGTGCTGGCTCAGGCCGCCGATATCGAAAGAACCGGCGCTGAACTCGCGGCGGCCAAGGCGGGCCTCCTCACGAAAACGCTTGAGATCGAGAAGCTGAAAATCCAGATCGCTCGTCTGAAGCGCATGAGCTTCGGCGCTTCGTCGGAGCGTATCCGCCGGGAGTTGGAGCAACTCGAGCTCAAACTCGAAGAGCTGGAGACGGCGGAGGCCGAAGCGGAGGCAGCCGCCGAGACGGCTCCGGCCATGGCGGAGGAGCCGGCGCCGGAACAGGCTCCGGCAAAGAAGCGGCGCCGCAAACTGCCCGAGGCGCTGCCGCGCCGGGAGATCGTACACGAACCGGACTGCACATGCAGCGTGTGCGGCGGGGCCTTGCGTAAAGTGGGCGAGGACGTCACCGAAATCCTCGACTATATCCCCGGCCGCTTCGAGGTGATCCGGCATGTGCGGCCCGCCTATTCCTGCCGGAAGTGCGAAGCCATGACGCAAATGCCGATGCCCGCGCTGCCGATCCCGCACGGGCAGGCTGGGCCCGGCCTCCTCGCGCATGTGTTAATCGCGAAGTTCTGTGACCACCTGCCGCTTTATCGGCAGGCCGAGATCTACGCCCGCGACGGCGTCGACCTCGATCGCGCCACGCTCGCCGATTGGGTTGGCAAGGCCGCCTGGCTTGTGCAGCCGTTAGCCGAACGAATCGGCGCTCACATCATGGCTGGCGGCGTCTTGCATGCCGACGATACGCCCGTGCCGGTGCTCGCCCCCGGTAGAGGCAAGACCAAGACTGGCCGCTTCTGGGTCTACTTGCGCGATGAGCGGCCCCATGCGGGCGCCGCGCCGCCCGCCGTGCTCTACCGCTATACCCCGGACCGCAAAGGCGAGCATTGCCGCGACCATCTCGCCTCCTTTGCCGGTCATTTGCACGCCGACGGCTATAGCGGCTTTGCCGAGCTCTATCGGGATAAGGACGCCAGGCCTGCCTGCGTCGCCGAAGTGGCGTGCTGGGCCCACGTGCGCCGCAAATTCTTTGACATCCACAAATCCAATGGCTCGCCCATCGCCAAGGAAGCGCTCGATAAAATCGGCGCCTTGTTCGACATTGAGCGCGCCATCGCCGGCAAGCCGCCTGGGCAGCGCAAGGCCGTGCGCGTGGCGAAAGCCAAACCCAAACTCGATGCGCTCGCCGACTGGTTCGACGAGCAGCTGAAGCTCATCTCCGGCAAAAGCGATCTCGCCAAAGCTATCCGCTATGCGCGCTCGCGATGGGAGGCGCTGACCTGTTATTGCGCTGACGGTCGCCTGGAAATCTCAAACAACGCCGCCGAAAACGCGATCAGGCCCCTGGCCCTTGGCAGAAAGAATTGGCTGTTCGCAGGCAGCGACGCCGGTGGCGAGCGGGCCGCCGTTTTCTACACCCTGATCCGAACGGCAAAGATGAACGGCGTCGAACCCGAGGCTTACCTGCGCGAAGTCCTGACCCGCATCGGCGAGCATCCCATCAATGCGATCGACGCCCTGTTGCCCTGGAACATCTTCCCGCCAGCGACGCTCAGCGTCGCTGCCTAACCCGAACGCTGTCAAGCCGGCAAAGCTGCATCCCAAGCATCACGCTTACGAACCAACAGCAACAGCACAGCGATCACGACTCCAGCGACTCCCAATCCGGGCATCACGATTTCGATTTCGGCTCGGGGCATGACTCCAGCGACTATCGCCACGGATTGAGTCAATTGATTCCGCACGGCACATTGGACCCGCACGGCCAGCCTTTTGGTGGCAATGCTACCGGCGGCCCTGACGTGACCGTAGCCTCCATCGCAGCGGATGAGAGCAGGGCCTTTCACCACGCCTTGCCCGCTGCGCCGATAGAGGACCACGGTGGTTGCGGCGGCTGGGAGCACGGCGGCTGGGACTACTGCGGCTAATAGCGTCTCTTTCCTCCCGGCTGGCCGCGGGTTCAACTCCCGCTGCTGCTCTTGCTGTTTAGGCTTAGCCCGATGCAACAGACATAGCTCGGGAAAGTTTCCAGGGGAAAGCGATTTGTGGCATGTGTTATGTCACCGAACGACGCGCCGCTTGCAAAGATCGAGGCTGCAACCGAAAACAAGGCGCGCGATGGGGTCGCGCCGATCGAGGGCGAGGCGTCAGTCGGAGGCGTGGCGCTTCGTGGGCGGAGCAAGTATTCCAGCTCCTGAGCGGCGAGCCGTGGTAGCGGCTGGCCTTGTTGGCGCATTTGGCGTCGACGTTGTGAATGCAGGTGCTACAGGTTTTGTCTGAAACACGACGACCCACCTCATTTCTGTATCGAAGCTGACACGCGTTACGGTGCGTGACGGCGTTACATTTCCTAAATAGCGCATTCATTTTTTATTAATTGCGTAAAGCTGGCACATGTCTTGCTGAGGAGTGGCCGATCGCTGAGAGCGAAAAGTCATGAACGAGAATAGCCCGATCCCTCTCATTACGCTTGGCGTTGCGGCGCGCGCTTTCTTCGCCGATTGGAAGGCCGCCCCCTCCTCATATCCCTTCGTTGAACACAAACCCTAGACGCTTAAGCGCTGCTCCAGTTCAGCTTTCGGCGCCCAAGCCGCAGAGCGCTCTTGATCTCAACGCACCCTATTTCCAAACGGAGGGAGCGCACGGTAAGTGCGTGCATAAATGCATAAACCAATTGTCGTTGACTCGATGTCTCTTGTTCTCACCGGCTCGGGCGGCGCGGGAGTCATGACGGCGGGCGAGACTTTCCTTGATGCCGCGGCACGCTGCGGCCTTTACGGCCTGATGACGCGTTCATCGGGACCGCAAATCCGGGGAGGGGAAGCGGCGGCCTTGCTGCGGCTCGCCAACTACCCGGTCGAAAGCCACGCTGATCGCTTCGATATCCTCTTGGCCCTCGACTTCGAGAACTCGCAGCGCTTCGCCGCCGAGATTCCGCTCGATCATCAAAGCCTCATCGTCGCCGATTCCGGCGCAGGCGAAGCGCCTCCCGCAATCGCGGCTTACGGCGCAAAGCTCGCCTATACAGAGATCGCCGATATGGCGAAAAGCATCAAGGGCGGGCGTGTTTCCATGATAGCCCTGGGCATTCTGGGCGCCCTGGTCGGCATGCCGGAAAAAGCGCTGATCGCCGCGGTAGAGGCGACGATCGGTCAGCGCAAACCCGAGTTCCTTTCTGCAAGCCAGGCGGCGGTGCGCCTGGGCGTCAAGGCCGCGAAAGGATTGCCGCACGCGCACCACCTGAATTTCTCGCAAAAACCGACCAAGGGACGCTGGTCTTTGACCGGAAACGAAGCCACGGGCTATGGCGCCATCAAGGGGGGCGTTCGGTTTGTCGCTGGCTATCCCATCACGCCCGCGACCGAAATCCTGGAATGGATGGCGCCTGCCTTGCAGAAGTGCGGCGGGGTGCTGGTCCAGGCCGAAGACGAACTGGCCTCCATCAATATGATCATCGGCGCCAGCCACGGCGGGGTCCCGTCGCTCACGGCGACGGCAGGGCCCGGCCTTTCCCTGATGATCGAATCCCTGGGCCTTGCGGTCGCTTCCGAGACGCCGATCGTGGTGGTGGACGTGATGCGCACCGGCCCCTCCACCGGCATCGCCACAAAATCCGAGCAGACCGATCTCAATATCGCGGTCTATGGCCTGCATGGCGACGCTCCGCACGTTGTCGTGGCGCCACTCGGCATCTCCGATTGCCTTGCGACCACACAATGGAGCGTCGAACTCGCGGAAGCGATTCAAACGCCGGTCCTGGTGCTCTCCGACCAATCCATCGGCCAGTCTCAGGCCATCATCGACCGGCCGAAGGACGCGCCCTTCATCGCCAAGCGGCAAGTGGTGGAAGCGATTCCAGCGAATTTTTGCCGCTACGAGAACACCGAAAGCGGAATTTCCCCCACATCGCTGCCGGGCATGAAGGGCGGCCAGTACACCGCCGACGGCCTTGAGCACAATACCCGCGGCACTCCATCCAGCCAGGCGCAGGATCACATCGCTCAACTCGACAAACGCGAGCGGAAAGTCTCCGGCTACAGCTACGGCGACTTTTGGGCTGACATCGAAGGCGAAGGCGAACTGGCGGTCATAACGTGGGGCTCTTCCACTCAGCCGGTTCGCGAAGCCGTGAATCTGGCTCGGAACAAGGGGCTTGCGGTCAAGCTGATCGCAATCAGGCTTATCTCTCCCGCCCAGCCAGAGAAGCTTCGCAAAGAGCTTGAAGGCGTCAAACGCATCCTCATTATCGAACAAAGCCACCAAGGCCAGTTCTGGCGGTATCTCAGGGCGCATTACGATCTTGGCGCCGACGTCCTCCCGATCCACCGCCCAGGCCCGCTCCCCATTCGCCCCGGTGAAATCCTCTCTTCTCTCATGAAGGAAGCGCACGCATGAACCTCGTTCCGACACACGGTTTCGAAGCCGACGAAACCTTTCAGCCGGCCCACTACAAATCCGACATCAAACCCGTGTGGTGCCCGGGCTGCGGCGACCATGCGGTCCTGTTAGCCTTCCAGCGGGCCATGGCGGAGCTTGCGCTTCGGCCGGAAAAGGTGGCGGTGGTGTCCGGCATCGGCTGTTCTTCGCGCATCCCGGCCTACACGAACACCTACGGATTCCACGGCATCCATGGCCGCTCGCTCGCCCTGGCGACCGGGCTCAAAGTCGCCAGGCCTGATCTGACCGTGATCGTCGCCAGCGGCGATGGCGACGGCTTTTCAATCGGCGGCAACCACTTCCTGCATGCTTGCCGCCGCAATGTCGACCTGACTTATATCGTCATGGACAATCGCATTTATGGCATGACGAAGGGGCAACCTTCGCCGACGACGGAACCCGATTTCGAAACCGCGATCGCTCCCGGAGGTTCTGGCATTTCGCCCTTCCATCCCATGCTCATCGCGCTCGCATCCGGCGCCAACTTCATCGGCCGAACGTCGTCAGCCAATCTTGTCCATTGCGCCAGGATGATTGTCGAAGCCGTTCGCACGCCGGGTTTCTCGTTCCTGCAGATTTTGAGCCCTTGCGTGACGTTTAGGCCCGATCAGCGCGAAGCATGGAAGGGCATCTTCCGCGATCATCCGCAGCCGGAGACCGACGATCCAGGTCTCGCCGCCCAATATCTCATGGACGACGACGGTTTCAACATCGGCATTCTCTACCGCGGGACGCGAGGTTGCTACGCCCCGGCCCCGCATCAGCACCTCGACCCCTCCGTCCTGGAGAAGGAGTTTGAGGCATGACCGATCTTCCCGACGCAACCAGCATAAGCAGCACCGCCGAGTTCTATGCGCAAGCTCTTGCTATCGAGATCGAAGCCTCCGACCGCTATACGTTGCTGGCCGAGCAAATGGAGGTCCATAACAACACTGAAGTAGCGGGCGTCTTCCGCCGCATGGCCGAACTCGAAATGCAACACCACGATGAGATCCGCGCACGCGCCGGCGATCTGTTGGTCGGTGGGAAAAAGGCCCGTTGCAGTTGGATCCTGCCTGACGGTCCAGAGGTCACGGAATTCGAAAAGGTTCATTATCTCATGAGCCCTTATCAGGCTTTGGAAATCGCCAAACGAAACGAACAGCGCGCGGCGGTCTGGTTTGAGGCCATCGCCAAGCATACGGCGGTCCCGGAAATAAAGCGCGTCGCCGAGCAGTTGGCGTCAGATGAGCGCGAACACGTTTTGTGGGTGGAGAACTGGATGAAGAAGTATCCGCCGGCGGAAGCCGGTTGGGACGAGGACTGGGACCGGCCCGTCTATTCCGAATAGGCTCGCGGCGAGCAAATGCGAGGGCCTCCTCCAACAGGATGCATGGTGTTCGCCAGCGGCTTTGGTCCTAACCCAAGCATGCCGGTGGCGCTGAGTGCGAGGCGCGCGGCGCAAATCTGAGAGATTGCGTCAAGCCGCCTTCGCCCCGCGGAGGAAGTGCTCGACGACATTGCCGAGGCTGCCAGAAAGCGCCGCAAGTTCCCGCGCCGCGCCGAGCACCTTGGATGCGGCCGTTCCCGTTTCGTCCGCGGTCTGGCGCACCTCGCTGACATGGTCGCTGAACTCGGTCGTGCCGGCCGCCGCCTCCTGAACGCTGTGCGCAATCTTCCGGGTCGCCGCGTCCTGCTCCCCGATGGAGGTCATCACGCTGGTGGAGATGACCGACATCTGCGAAATCTTCAGGGAAATCTCCTCTATCGCGCTTGCCGCATTCCGGGTGACGGCCTGGATCTCGGAGATTTGAGGGATGATCTGCTCCGTCGCCTTTGTGGTCTGTTCAGCCAGCTTCTTGACCTCCGCCGCCACAACGGCGAAGCCCTTGCCCGCGGCGCCGGCGCGCGCGGCCTCTATGGCGGCGTTCAAGGCGAGCATGTTTGTTTGTCTCGCGACCGCGCTGATGAGCGCGACGATATCGCCAATCCGCCTAGCGGCGGAGCTAAGATTTTTGACGATATTGGACGTTTGCTCCGCATCGATCACGATATGAGCGACGATGCTCGTCGACTCTTTTACCTCGGAGGCGATCTGGCGAATTGAGGCGGACAGTTCCGCCGTCACGTCGGCTGCGTGCTGCACGTTCGTGGATGTCTGGCCTGCGGCGCTCGCCACCGTGACGATCCGGTTCGCCGTCTGTTCGGCGATCACATTCATCGAATCGGCCGTCAACTGCATTTGCTCGGACGCGTCAGCGAGATGGTGGGTAAGAGCCAAGACCCTTTCCTCGAAAGCGATCAGCGCGTCCTTAAGGACCTGAATCCCGTTCGCCATGACGCCGAGCTCGGTATGCTCGCCGCGATGGGGAATTTCGACCGCAAGATCGCCCCCGGCCAGTTGGCAGACGCTCATGCTGATGCGGCCGAGAGGCAAGATGATGCTCCGGCCGATCAGCCACGCCAGGAGCAAGCCCAGGCAAAGCGACATGGCGGAGACCATGAGCCCAAGCCGCCAACTCGCGCCCGATATGTCGCGCATGGAGACGAGCGCGCCTTTTCGTTCCGACTCGGCGATCTCGCGGATCTCTTTCAGGCGCGCCTGCATTCCGTTGCTCACGGCCTTCCGTTCTTCCGCGAGACGGACGAAACCTTCGTTCGACGCGATGAGGAGGTTCAGGGCCTCATTCGTATGCGTGAGAGGTTCGGCCGCGGCCGCGAGAAAGCGCTGCACGCGCTTGCTGCTCGCGGTCGAGCCTTGCAGGCTTGCGATCGCCGCGTGCAGCGCGTCCAGTTCGGTTCGGGCCGCTGCCGCGTCCGCTGGGTTGCGGGAGGCGAGGAAGCGGCTGGCCGCGGCGGAGGCGACCTGCACGGCCTCCAGCAAGCGGATGGCCGTCATCACGGCGTCTGGCGCGGCGTTCTCGCGAAGAAGCGCCGCCGGGATGGCCGAAGCGATGGCGCGCAGCGCTATGATTTCCTTGTTGAATTGCAACGTCGCCGCACGTCGGCGTTCGATGGTTTGGATTGTGTCCGCCGAGGCGGCCTGATATTTCGACTGCGCCTGGAGCGCGTCCGAAACAGCGGATGCGCCGCTTTTCCAATCGCCGTTCGTCTCTTTAAGAACGCGCGCGCCCTCGGCGAACGCCGACAAGGCTTTCTGCGCGGCGTCAAGGTCGGCATCGGTTTCGCTTGTCGCGTAGCGCAGCATGCCTTTCTGCGCCTCGACCGCCGTGGAGACGAAATCGGCCACGCGCTCCGCCACCAAGGAGCTGACGTGCAAGGCGTCCGCCTCCTGGTCGACATGCGCCAGTCCCCGGAGCGAGATCGCCACCGCGACAAGAAAAACCGCGATGAGAAGTCCGAACCCGCCGAAAATCCTGCGCCTGATCGACAGCCGGCGACTGATGGATGCCCATGCCATTGTTCACAGTCCCAAAATCAAAGCGTGCGGCGCCGGGGGGCGCGGAAGTTCGATGCAGGCCGGCTGCGGCCCCGTGCTGCCGAGGGTTTCCTTTTTGTGCGTAAGCTTGAAGATGGACACAGACCGCACAAGCGCCTCGGACTGATCGTTCATGCTCTTCGCCGCCGCGCTGGCTTCCTCGACAAGCGCCGCGTTCTGCAGGGTGATCTTGTCGATTCTGATGACGGCCTGATTAACCTCGGCGACGCCTTCGCTCTGCCCTTTGCTTGCGGCCGCGATCTCGCCGATGATGTCGGTGACGCGGCGCGCCTGAGCCACGATCTCTCCCATGGCCGCGCCAGCGCCTTGCACAAGCCGCGCGCCCTCGTCGACCTTGCCGACCGAGTTCGCGATCACCGCCTTGATGTCCTTGGCGGCTTCGGCCGCCCGCTGGGCGAGGCTTCTCACCTCAGACGCGACCACCGCGAAGCCGCGGCCCTGCTCGCCAGCGCGAGCCGCTTCGACGGCCGCATTCAGCGCGAGAAGGTTCGTCTGGAACGCGATGCCGTCGATGAGCGTGGTGATGTCGGCGATTTCGTGGTTGCTGTCGGTGATGCCGGCCATCGTGGCGACGATCCGGCCCACCACGTCGCCGCCGCGCTGAGCCGCGTCGGAGGCGTCAGCGGCGAGCCGGTTGGCGACTTGCGCGTTCTCGGCGTTCTGGCGCACAGTCGCGGCGAACTCCTCAAGGCTCGCCGCGGTCTCCTCAAGGCTCGACGCCTGCTCCTCGGTGCGCCGCGACAGGTTGTCATTGCCCACCGCGATTTCGCGCGCAGCCGTGTTGATGGACACGCTCGCCTCGCGGATTTGCGCGATAATGTTGCGAAGGCGCGTAATGGTCTCGTTGGAATTGTCCTTCAACTCCGCGAACGCGCCCTTGAAGTCAGCCTCGATGGTCTGGTTCAAGTCGCCTTGCGCCATCGCTTTGAGAATGCGGCCGATTTCGAAGAGGGCGCTTTCGCTTGTCGCCACGACCGCGTTGAGGCCCCGCGCCGTCTCCAGCAGAAAGCCTGCCTTGCCGGCCTCGTCGATCCGCTTCGAGAAGTCGCCCGCGGCGGCGGCCTCGACGATGGCCGCCACTTCCTTCTCCGCGTTCGCCTCCTCGGTGCGGTCGAGGCATTCGATCACGCTGCCTAGCCGTGCGCCGGTTTCATCGAAGATTGGATTGATTGTCATCCGGACGCGCCTGTCGGCGAGCTTCAGGTCGGCGCGATGCTCGTCCCTGAGAGTGGCAAGAACGGTGCGTTGATGGCTTGGATTTTTATGGAAGCGATCGAAGCTCGATCCGATGAGGCTCGCCGCCGAGAAATTGGGCCAGACGCTCCTGAAGCCATTTTCGGAGCGTTCCATCAGGCTCATCATGGCTTTGTTCTGGTAGCGGATGAACCCGTCGGCGTCGGCCATCATGACGCATGACCCTGCGCTATCCAGCGCGATCTTTATTTTCTGCGTCTCCTTGGCCGCCTCCTGGGCTTGAAGCAGCACGCCGTGCAGCCGCTCGGCGGTGTCGGAAATCGCCTTGCGCTGGCCCGGCAGCGCGGGCATGCGGGTCTCGAAGCGGCCGTTCGCATACTGAACCATGCAATCCATGAACTGGGTCTGCACCTCGATGTGCGCGCTCACCATTTGATTCAGTTTCCGCCCCATCTCACGGTAGGCGCCGGGAAACTGCGCGTCGTCCATCGTCGCGCTGATGCGCCCGTGCTCATTATGCTGCCGCGCCAACTCTGATTGAGCCGCAAGAAAGGCGTTCAGCACCTGCCTCATCTCAGCTGTGTGGCCCAGCAGTTCGCCGATCTCGTCTTTGCGGCTTTGATCGATGTCCTTCGAAAAGTCACCCTTTGCGACAGCCTTGATGGCCGCGTTCGCCAAGGCCAGGCCCGATAGGATGCTGCGTCCGATCAGCCTCGCCAGCAGCGCGCCAAGGCACAGCGCCAGGGTAGAGGCTATAAGTCCGAGCCGCCAACTCGAGCTCGATATGTCCCGCATCGAGGCAAGCGCGGCCTTTCGTTCCTGTTCGCTGATCTCGCGGATTTCTTTCAGACGTCCTTGCAGCGTCTCTCCAACAGCTTTCCTTTCGGCTGAGAGGCGCACGAAACTGTCGTTTGCCGAGATGAGGAGGCTCAGCGCCTGTTTTGTATGATCCAGCGGTTCGGCCGCGGCCGCGAGAAAGCGCTGCACGCGCTTGCTGTTTGTCGTTGAGCCTTGCAGGCTTTGGATCGCCGCTTGCAGCGCGGCCAATTCGGTTTGGGCTGCGTCCGCGTCCGTTGGATTGCGCGAGGCGAGGAAACTTTTGGCCGCCGCGGAAGCGACCTGCACGGCTTCCACCAGGCGAACGGCCGTCGTCACTGTCTCGGGCGCCGCATTCTCGCGTAAGAGGGTCGCTGATATGGCCGAGCCGATGGTGCGGAGCGCCGTGATTTCCTTGTTGAATTGTGACGCCGCCTCGCGACGGGCGGCGATGGCCTGGATTGTGCCCGCGGAAGCGGCCTGGTAGTGCGACTCCGCCTCCGCCGCGCTCGAAACAGCAGCTTGCCCACTTTTCCAGCCGGCGCTCGCTTCTTCAAGAACGCGCGCGCCTTCGTCGAAAGCCGACAGAGTTTTCTGCGCTGCGGCTAAATCGGCGTCGTTTTCGCTGACCGCATAACGCAACACGCTATTTTGCGCGTCGTTCGCCCTGGCGACGAAATCGGCGACGTGCTCCGCCATCAGGGAACTGCCATACAGCGTGTCGGATTCCTGGTCGACCCGCGCCTGCCCGCTCAACGAGATGGCCACCGCAACAAGAAAGACCGCGATGAGAAGTCCGAACCCGCCGAAAATTTTGCGCCTGATCGACAGCCGGCGACTGATGAATGCCCATGCCATTGTTTACAGTCTCAGAGTCACAGAGTGATATGCGAAACGCCGCAAACCGTCTTTTCCAACGGCGCCCCCTCACCCGACGCCCGGCATAGCCGGACGCCATCCTCTCCCATGCGAGATTGCGCGGGAGAGGCAGCCGCGAAGCGGCGGGTGAGGGAGTGCGCCATTGGCCAAATCAGCCAACGTTGCCTAGAGGCCGGCGCCGGTCTGACGAATGCGCTGGATGATGTCGGCCCCGAAGCGCTTCTCGTAGTCAGGCATCGCGGAAGCCATGGCCTTGGAGAACGCGGTCCTGTCCACTTCGGTCGTAACCGTCATGCCAGCCTGGCGGAGCGCGGCGACGCCTTTCTCTTGAGCTTCGGCCGCAAATTTGCGCGAGGCCAGAGCGCCGGCGCGAGCGGCCTCGGCGAGGAACTTCTTGTCCTGGTCCGGCAACTCGGCGAACACATCGGGCGAAGCCAGGAAGACAGCCGGATCGTACACATGGCCCGACAGCGTCAGATATTTTTGCACTTGGCTGAACTTCGCCGACAGGATAGTCGCGATCGGATTTTCCTGGCCGTCGAATTGTCCCGATTGCAGCGCGCCGAAGAGCTGCGGGAACGGCAAGGGAGCCGGATCGGCGCCCAGCGCCTTGAAGCCGATCAGCATGACCTCGGACTGCGGCAGACGCAGCTTCAGCCCTTTCAAGTCCGTGGGCGTATGAATTTCGCGTTTGGAGTTGGTCAGGTGGCGCATGCCGTTTTCGCCCCATGCCAGCGCGACGAGGTCTTTCGCCTCGAACTTCTTCAGATAGTCCTGCCCGATCGGGCCATCGAGCGCCGCATGGGCATGGTCCACATCTCTGAAAATGAAGGGAATATTGAAGACGCCAACCTCCGGCACGACGTTCGGCAAAGGCGCGCCCGTGATAAACGCCAGATCGAGCGTGCCCAGTTGGAGGGCTTTCATCATTTCGACTTCGCCGCCAAGCGCCGCATTCGGGTATTGCTCCACGGCGAGCCGTCCGCCGCTCAGTTTGGCGACCTCCTCGGCGAACGCCTTGGCGCCCGCGCCGAGCTGGGAGTCCTTCGAAAGGATGTAACCGATTTTCAGGGTGCGGGTCGTTTGCGCATGAAGCGGCGCCGCGCAAAACCAGGCTGACGCCGCGACTGCGAGAACTTGCGCCGAGCGGACGAGAAAAGTCCTCCTGCGCAAATCAAGCCGGGAAGCAAAGCGACACATTGCGACCTCCAAGAATGTGTTTTGCAGCACATTCTCAGAATTTATTTAATATACAGGGATACTCCTCTTTAAAATAGAGAGTAATAATATTTCTGAACATTGTCTTCAATTTACTAAAGCTGAAGCGCGGCCCGATGCTGCGTGGAGCTGTCTAGTCGCCAAACAGCCGCAGCTATAGCCCCATAGTTGCCTCATAGAGCGATGAGTAAGACGCTGCGACAGCGGTCGACGCAAACCGCTCGTGGAAGCGGGCGAGCGTCTTCTGCCGGGCGCGCGAATAAAATGCGGGATCGGTGAGGAAACGCTCAATCGCCGTCGTCAACGCATCGACATCGCGCGGCTCAACGAGGAACCCTGTCTCGCCGTCCGCGATAATGTCCGGAATGCCGTTCAAGCGCGTGGCGATTGCAGGAAGCCCGAGCGCCATGCCTTCAAGCAAGCAGATCGGAAAGGTTTCGCCGCCCGCATAGCTCGGCAAGGCGATGACGTGACAACGCCGCAGTCGTGCAGGCATTTCACTGTGATCGACGTGGCCCTGGAACTCGACAACCTCACGCAATCCCAGGCGCTCGACGTCGGCTTCCAGTTCCGCGCGCTTCACGCCGTCGCCGAAGATCTTGAGCTGCAGGCCTGGCCAGCGCGGGCTCAGGCGGGCAACGGCGGCGATCAGTTCAGCATGCCCCTTTAGGCCGTTCAAATGGGCCGCGATGGCAAGCGTGAGTTCCCCCTGGCTGGGCTCGGCCGCTTTCCCAGCAAAGGAACGTTCGTCAGCGCAAAACGGCGTAACGGACATGCGGGATTTCAGGAACGCCGGCGTCGGCATATTCCTCCGCCAAGGCGCCGTAAGGCATGACGATCCGCGACGCCCAACGCTTTTCGAGCAAGAAGGCCAACTTTTGCGTCGCCCCCCAATAAGTCCTGTGAAAAGCCAAACGCCCATGCTGAGTGACGACTATCGCCTTGGCGCCGGCGATCCGGGCCGCCACAAATGCGTCCAGGGAAAGAACCCCCTCATGGATATGCAAGATATCGTACTTGCGGAAGAGAGGCATCAGCTGTCTCACCCTGTGAAGACGCAAGAGCAAAGCGCCGAGCTTCCTCGGAAGACGCAGTTCACCGCCCTGAAGAACTGGAAAGGGATGGATGGCGACGCCGCGACCGGCAGCGAACGTCTTCCGGTCGCCGAGGTCTAAAGCGATTGCAGGAAAGAGGCCGGCGCGCTTTTGCGCTGCGCAGAGCTGCAAAACGAAGGTATCGACGCCGCTTCCCGGGGGAGTGCCGATGTAGTGAAGGACGCGCAATGGCGTGCGAACAGAAACGTCCCGCGTTGCTTCCTGAAGAACTTCTATTACGGTCATGGCGTCGCCCGTCCCAAAATTCGAACCGCGATCACCCTATCGTCCGCTGTTGAATGAACCCGGCGGCAACTATCGAGTATTTGAACTAACTCGATTCAAGGCCGGCGAATGGGGACGAAGGAATGCTGACGGATTTGGCGCCAGGCGTCGAGGGCGGCGTTGTAACGAACTTGAGCGTTACAAGACGGGGCTTGGATATCTAAGTGTCTGCGATAGCGTGGAAATGTTTCGACGCCCCGCCGAGGGGCGACACAGAGCGATACATCTTGCTGTTGTTTTGCGCCGGGCGGCTTATGGTGCCAGAATCCGAACAGTCGCCCGGCCAGTGGCGCGGTCAGCGCCGATGCCATGCCCAGGCGCTGCGGACAATCTGATCCAGGTCGTTAAGCCGGGGCTTCCAGCCAAGTTCGCGGCGCGCTTTGGAGGCGTCGGCGACGAGGCTCGCAGGATCGCCCGGCCGACGGTCTCCGACCTTTGCGGGGACGCGGAGCCCCGTGACGCGCTCCGCCGCATCGATCACCTCGCGAACGGAAAAACCGCGCTCGTTTCCGAGATTGTAGGCGCAGGATGGCGAACCGGCTTCCAGGGCTTGGAGCGCCTTCACATGCGCGTCGGCGAGGTCGGCGACATGAATGTAGTCGCGGATGCAGGTTCCGTCGGGCGTCGGATAATCCGTGCCGAAGATCGTGATGTCGGGGCGCGCGCCCGCCGCCGCATCGAGGACAAGCGGAATGAGATGCGTCTCGGGATCGTGGCTCTCGCCCGTCTCGACGCCGAGGTCGGCGCCGGCTGCGTTGAAATATCTGAGCGCGACGGAGCGAAGATCATGCGCCGTTCCGAAATCGGCCAGTATGCGCTCAACTGTTTGCTTCGTGGCGCCATAGGGATTGATCGGTTGCTGGCGCGCATCTTCGCGGATGGGGACGGAGTCGGGGATGCCGTAAATCGCGCATGTGCTGGAAAAGACGAAGCGGCCGATGGCGTGGTCGCGGGCCGCCTCGATCAGCGTCAGGGAGCCCATGACGTTGTTGCGGTAATACTTGCCCGGATCGGTGACCGATTCGCCGACATAGGCGAACGCTGCGAAGTGGACCACGGCTTCCGGCTTGTATTGTCTCAGAACTTCGTCGAGCCGGCCGCGGTCGAGGATGTCGCCGCGTTCGAACGGCCCCCATTTCACGGCCCAGTCGTGACCGTAAACAAGATTGTCGTAGGTGATGGGCAGATAGCCCGCCTGTTTCAGGGCCTTGCAAGTATGTGACCCGATATACCCGGCTCCTCCCGTGACAAGTACAGTTTTAGCAAAATCTGTCATGATGGACCCAATCCTGTCTGGTTCGAAATAGCCGGCCGCTCAAGACCACAAGACAGACGTCAACATCTCCGACGCAAGTCTTTATACATGGGCCTTAAATGAACTTATTTGGCCGGATAGCCGACTCATGCGCGGCCATCGGCTTATCGACGACCGCGCGATACATTCGCGCCGTTATAGTCTGCCGGCAAGGACGCCGCTACAGCTTATCGCCTTGACCGCTCGCGACTATTGTGAGGCGGCCTTGTCCCCGGCTTTCGTCATGCGGTACGTCATCATAGGCGAGTTGGGGAGCATCGCCGGAAGCGGCTGTGCGCAATTGCGTAAGACAGGCGAAGCGCTGATGGCGGTGCGAGGCTCGTATGCCGGAGCGGGGCGGGCCGAGCGTTCAGGGCCGGCATTCCACTCCGTAAAGCTGATTTTCGCCTCGGGGGGGGTTCTGGGCTTGAACAGACCGGAAATCAAACCGACAGCTCCCAGGTGCCAGGTCAGCACGGTGAACGCCCCAAGCGCGAGGCTGCGCCGTTTCAGCGACATCAACGCCACAAAGCCTATAACGCCCGCTATTGAGCTGATCAGCGCCAACTGAGGCGCGAACGGCGCAAGCAGCAATTCGCCAGTCCAGAACGCGGCCGCAAGTAAACTGACTTGAACGGCTCGGAGTTCTCTGAGAAGTCGAAAGACATAGCGCTTCTCATAAGAACCGCGGATGAGCTTGCCATAACTTACAAATGAGCCGCTGCGAACGCGCATCGACATAAGCGCAAGAGTCGACATCTGGTGGCTGAAGTGGTTCGCCGAGCGATCGGGCATGCGAAGCAGCTTCCACCCCTTTTCCCTCAAACGGGCGCCAAGATCGTACTCCTCGAAGGAATGGAGATTGCGGTCGGACATGTGGCCGACCTGGCGGAGCGCCTCGCGGCGATAGAGTCCGCCGCCATTCAGAACCAGAGCGCTCACGGGGTCTGAGCTAAGCTCCTCCACCTGCCGTTGGATGCGCGCCACGAATTCGAGATTTTGGGCGTAACTTTCACTGATGAGGCCTCCAACTCCCGCCACATCCGGGTTTGATTTGAGGACTTCGAGCGCCTTCGGCAGGAAGGTCTCATCGAGTTCCATGTCGGCGTCCATCAGGAAGATGAAGTCGCCCGAGGCGACGCGGAATCCCATCTCCGGTCCGATGCCGCAACAGCGCTCGGAGGGATTGTTCAAGGAAACGATCCTGATCGGATAAGCTTTGGCCACCTCCACCGTTCTATCGGTCGAGGCGCCGTCGGCGAGGATCACTTCACCTTGGAGGGAGCCGAGAGCCTTGAGCGCGCTTTCAATAGCCCGAGCAATATTTTGCTCTTCGTTGTAGGCCTTGATGATAATAGAAATCGTCGCCATGCCTTCAATCTTTCTTCGACGCTGATGCCGCAGCAGAATTATCGATCACGTCCGCCGCCCCGCACAGCCGCACAGCGGGTTCTGCAGCCAGATTCTCAAGCAACTCCTCAAAGGATCGCCAAGTCGGCTCGTCATGGACGAGATGGTGCGTAAGAACCCCAATAGGTGTGTGGGGAGGTATATACCCTTTTCGTCGTAATCGTAATTCGCCCAGAAGATCGGTTGCAACCTGCTGCGACTGCTTGGCCGAAGCCGCCCACCAATCGATGACATCGATATGAATGTCGACATTTGGGACATTCATGGACAGGTATCTTGGAAGGCTTGGCAAATGCGAAATGCGGCTATGTAACTTGGCCAGCCTTTGCTGCGTCTTCCCGGGAATATTCGACAGGCGCTTGAAGCCGAACTGCGTCAGCCTTCTCTCCAGATGGGGGCTGATGCGGCAGAAGGGCGGCACGAACACCGGCGGGCGACGGAAGTGAGCGCTGAAAGCCTCTGACGCCAGCCGAGCTTCTTTGGAAAGTTCCGCGAGGGGGCGGTCCTCGCCGAACTCCGATGGATGCTCTCGGGCGCCGTAGTTGACGTGCCTGTAGCCATGGCACATTGGATAGAACGCTTCGCTGCGGCGCTCCAGATGCGTGATCAAAGACTGCTCGACCTTGCTTGGAATGACGGCCAAGCCGATCTGGATGGAAAAGCGCCGCGCAATGCGTTCGAGCTTATCGAGGGCTTCGGTCACCTCGATCGCGTCGTCATCCCTGACCCAGACCGATGCAGTAAGCCCATGCCGGCGCCAAAGGGAAAGCTCTTGATGCACGGCCTGCCAATATGAAGAGGAGAAGTCGTGAAAACGCGAAATCATCATTGCACACCCAGTTCTGCCCGCCTGGCGAATGCTTTGCCGCCGCACAGTTGATTCTCGCCTGAACACGCGCCAAAGTATTGGACACATAAAGTAAGAATACCATTAGAGAGTAAATGCTAAAATATTACGAATTCCATATCAGTTTGTGCAGACGCTCCCGATATAAAAAGGCGCCCATGTTCACCCTGCAACCATCCTAAATGAAGGCGGAGGAGCATTGGTCGCCGCGACAACGTAATAGCGAACTCTTCGGGGCGTGGGTTCAGCTCAAGAAAGCTTGATCCCAACGCCAACGCCAAAGCCAGGGAAAACGCATCGTAGCAATGGAAAGCCGTTGGTCCAGCCCTCACGGCATACTGATTGGCTCCGGAACTCCGGGACTTGCTCCCGCGACTGCCCCCGTCGCATTTGCTTGAGCGGTCGGCGTCATGATTGCGGCGCGGATCCGATCGGCCACGGCGTCGGCGACGATCTCATGCGCGAGCGAATTCCAATGATCGTCGACCGGCATTCGATCGAGTTTCCTTCCAGTCTCACGCCACGAGCGCAGGAACAACTCCCGTGTGTCGACGACAGCGAACCCCGCCTCGGCGGCCTTGGTTTTCAGCCATTCACGGCCCAAGAGATCTTGGCTTGCGCAACGCAGACCGTTCCCACCGCGGTAGATTTGTTGGCGGTCAGAGTCGAACGCGAGAACGACATGATCAGGCTGCAGTCGCAGAGCCGTTGGCAGTTCGGCCACGAATGTAGTCAAGAGGAGTTTGTCACGCTCGGACAAGGAAGCAGGTTTGCACTCCTGGGCGGCGTCGTGTCGAAATCCGTCGGTGTAAAGCGCCCTGAAAGAAAATTTCAGATTTCCTCGCAGATAGTTGACCAGACGGGATTCGCGAAGAAGTTTCGTCCAGCGTGACTTGAGTGCTTCCGGATTGACGCGGACGATATCGGCGCCGTCCGCCCATTGGTAGAGGCCTGCACCGCTTGAGAAGCCCTCCACGAAGTCGTCCTCACTAACCAGGACGACCGCCCATTTCGGCCTGAACCGTCTCCCAACCAGCCGGGATACCCCCAGGTAATGCGGCAGGGCTGCGCCGGACGTGCCGAAATTGTAGATTTGGCTCATCGGCATGCCAAGGCGGTCGGCAAGCCGGCCTTGAAGCATGTCCTGATACGGATTCATGTAGCCTTCGATGAAGCTGTCCCCGATCACGACGCCGACTTCGGCGCCGTCTTCGTAATCGAAGGGAGCGATATATCCGAAGTTGTTAATCCTGCCCCTCTGGACATTCTCGAAGTCCCACGCGGCCGAATAAACGTAGTTGCGGTTTTGCTGTTCGCGATGCGCGGGCCAGTTGGGATCGGGATCGGCCGCAATCAACCCCGAGGGGGCCGGCAGCAGCCAAAGGAGCGCTTCCGCGCCTGCGAGGAATGCGAAAAATCCTACAAAGATCGAGGCTATGAACCGAACGCGTTGAAAAGTTGTCATGGTCAACTCAAAAGTTGAAGTAGATGAAGGCGCTCTCGGTTCGAGAGGCGGCGATCAGAACGAGGAGCGTGCAGAATGCGGTGGTCGCGCCAATGGTTAAGCCCCTTGACCTGCGGAGCAGCCACGCCGCGTCAGGCCTTCTGAGGGTGTCAAACAGTGGCTCAACCCATTGCTGAGAGTTGGGCAGGCCAACGCAGACGGCGAGCAGAACCAGAGGCGCAAACCAATCCGATGCCTGAAGGTACGGAACGGACGCGACCCCAGTCGGGATGAACATCGCGTTGAGCATGGTCAGCGCTTCCGGCACGCTCGAAGCGCGGAAGAAGACCCAGCCTATGATCACAGCAACCATGGTGATGAGCCAGCTTGCCGTTCGTCCTGCCCAGTTGGCGGTCACTGCAGTCAGCCCGAGCTTTTCTTCCACCCAGCGCCAGCCATGGTTGATTATGAGGTAGAGCCCATGCAGTCCGCCCCAGATGACGAAGGTCCAGGCCGCGCCGTGCCACAGTCCGCCAAGCAGCATCGTAATCATCAAATTGAGGTAGCGGCGGAAGACGCCGCAGCGATTCCCCCCGAGCGTGAAATAAAGGTAGTCCCTGAGGAAGCGCGACAGAGTGAGGTGCCAGCGCCGCCAGAATTCGATGATGCTGCGGGACTTGTACGGTGAATCGAAGTTGAACGGGAGCTTGATGTTGAACAGGTAAGACAGGCCTATGGCCATGTCCGAATAGCCCGAAAAGTCGAAATACAACTGCAGCGTATAGCAAATGGCGCCATGCCAAGCCCAAAGACTGTCGATGTTTCCGGCGCCTGCAGCGGCGAACGCGGCGTCTGCGAGAGGGGAGAGGCTGTCGGCGATCACGACCTTCTTGACGAGCCCGATCCCGAAATAGGAAAGGCCCACGACGAGCGACGGGACGCTTAGCCGGTATGTCCGGGTCGCAGCGAACTGCGGCATCATCTCCTGATGATGCAGGATCGGTCCGGCGATCAGGTGCGGGAAATAGGATACGAACAGAACATAGTGGAAGAAATCCGCCTCATTGGCTTTTCCTCTGTGGACATCCACAAGATAGGCGATCTGCGTGAAAGTGAAGAAGGATATGCCGATAGGCAGCAAGACGTTGAGAACCGGGAAGCCGATCACCCCCAAACCGACGGAATCGACGAAGAAATTGTAGTATTTGAAGTAAAAGAGGAGAAGCAGATTGAGGCTCACGGAGAAGCCGGTGATCCAGGCCGAAGCGGCTTGTCCTCGGTTGCGAACGATCAGGAGGCCCGCAAGGTAGTTGCCGACAATCGAAGAGAGCAACAAGAATATGTAAATTGGGGACCAATAGCCATAGAAGAACAGCGACGCCAAGCCGAGCCAGATCGACGCCGGCTTCTGGCCCATCACGCGGGCGATGACATAAAACCCGAATAAGACGATGGGCAAGTAGATAAAGAAGAACAATCCCGAAGTGAACAACATGCCAGCTTCTCCACCCTCAAGTCTGCGCTTGGGAGTTCCAAATCACGCGAACTGCTTGGCAGGACCAACGACCTGCGCAGCGTTGACAACCTGGGCCGTATTTCTGGCCGGCACGCCCAACATGATGGCGCCCGCAGGCACGTCCTTGACCACGACTGAGTTCGGACCGATCACGGCGCCCTCGCCAATCGCGATGCGCGACGCGAGGATTTTGGCGCCGGGCGCGATATAGACGTTGTCGCCGATGATCATCGGACCAGGCTCGGAATCGGAGAGTTCGTTGTGCCCGATCGTGACCTCGTGCATTATTTTCACGTTGTCGCCAATTATGGCATGCGGCGAAATCAGAACGCCGAAAGGATGCGGCATCATAAAGTTTTTGCCGATTTCAGCCTCTTTCGAGAGGACACAATGAAATATAGGCTGGATCGTGAGCTGATTGACGGCGCTCAGAAACTTGCTAACAATGCGCCTCATAATGAAGTTACGGCTCAAATAGCATCGCCGTTGCAGGCGATAGTATCCTAACACCACGTGTGAAATGAGAGGCATCGTGGGATCGTATGTTTTTGTGCTCATGTTTCATAAAGCTCCGTGGGAACAGTTGCAGCTAGCCTTTCTCCGGCTATAAAACTGAGTGTGGTGAAGACAAACCAGTCGAGTTCCTGGCCGATCCCAAGTGTCTCGATCGTCTGGCCGGCGATGATTGTTGCGACGAAGAAAGCAAGGGAAAACAGCCCCAGCGGGATGAGGCCGACCAGACAGCACCGTATGCCTCGCCAAAACGCCTGCACAATCAATATCACCAGTGCAGACACCCCCAGCATGCCAAGCTCCAGCTCGATTTCCAGCATGGCGTTATGGGCGCTTGGCACCCCCCAGTCGCCGCACCTTCTATCCACCCACATGGTCACCTGGTCCGTAGGGACCCACATCGCCCGGTATCCCCAACCGAAGATCGGTTTTTCATCGATCAACTCGCCCACCGCGGCCCAGATCTCGGTGCGTCCGGTCAAGGTTGGATCTTTTCCGAGAAGACCTAAGAATAATTCCGCATCCAGATAGGAGGCCAGCAAAAGCGCAATTGCCCCGGACCCCGCCACAAGCAACACAGTATATCCAAATAACTTATTTTTTGTCCAAAAGGTATAAATCGTTGAAACAAGAAAATAAGATGTACCAATAACTAGAGCAGTCGCAGACTTTGATAGCACAATCAATACAAAGTAAAATGCAACCCAGGCGTAGGCTCTTATGCTTTGCTTGCCGCTCAGGGCGATCAGCGTCAGTTGAGCCAATACCGCGATGGCCATATTGAAGCCAAATCCATTCTTATGGAGATAAACGCCTCTCCAATTTCCATTCAATTCCTGCCCATCTCCGAATTCACTGCCGTGCATAAGCCCAATGTCGGGATAGAGCGCCACGAATATGACCGAAGAAACTGCGCAAATTTCAAAACTCTTTGCGAGAACCCGGAGCGCTTGTTCCGTCGTGAACCGCGCCGCAATATATCCTGCAACGCCTATTGTCTGAACATAGATAACCCCTTTGCGTAGGGTCAAATCTGGATGAAGTGACCAGATGGCTGAGCTTAGCGCGACCAGTATATAGAGGATCGTGAAGGGATTCCTGAGGAGGAGGCCCTGTAATTGAGGGAGCGCGCGCGTGGACACGATGGCCAGCAGGACCATGCTGATTGCTGTGCTGAGCGAGTAGAAGATATTATCGCCTCCCGTAATTTCTTCTCCGGGATGCAAGACGCCATAGATGGACGATGCGAAGGCGCCTTGCTGGACGATGACCATGAAAACAGCGACCGCCCACTCGAACCGGCTTGGGCGATCCGATGTAGAAACCATATCGGAAATGAGCGTTTCACAACGATTCAACACAGTTGGGTCCATTCTTAAATGCATTTTGGTTCCGCGGGCGGCGGCGCGATTGGCGCCGAGATTGATCTCGCGCCCCTGAATTTATCGATTATTCCGAGGATTCTGGCTCGCTCGGAGAAACTGATCAAAAGTCCATAGAGAATGACGCCAAATGTGGCCAGGAGCGGAAGGGCGGCCAACGGAGTGAGCCTCGATGAAGCGAAAACTCCCAAAAGCGCCACGCCCAGGCCCATCAGTACAGAAGCTGCAAAAGGCGCCGCCAGCGCGTTCAAAACCAGCGAAGGCCTGATCTTGCAGCTGCGCCAGACAATGACCAACGTCACGGGGACGAGGAGCGCCCATCGCACGGTGGAGGCTATGCACAGCGCCTCGACGCCGAAGGGCGCCGCAAACAAGACGAAAAATGTCGATACTGTTTGCGCCACCGACATCTGCGCTTCAGCTTGCGGATGATTTGTAGCCAAGAGCAACGCGCTCGATCCATAGTTCAGCGACCAGGTCATCAAAGCGATGATCAGAATCTGAGACGGCAAAATCGCGGGAGCCCAACTGGCGTCGAGGGCGATGGTTATGAAGAGCGGTATAACCGCTGCCGCTCCAGTGAAGACCGGAAAGGCTATAAGGGCCGTATTTCTCAAGAGCTTCCAGAAGGCCTCCTCAAGCGCTTTCTGTCTGTCTGCGTGCTGTCTAAGCGTTGTTCTCGCCACCACCGTAGTTGGCACGAGCGTCAGGATGGCCAGCGTGTCCGGGAACCGGGTTGCAAAAGTGTAGAGGCCTACTTCCAACGGCCCAAGAAACAGCCCCAGCACGATGCGGGGGGTCTGGGCTGCGATAAACACCAGTCCCCTGGAGAAAAAAACCGGGGCGGCGAACTGTTTGAGTTGCACCAAATGCCGGCGGTAAAACCCAAGGCGGAATCGTCTCGTGTTCGCAAAGAGAACGGCAATCTCCGCCAACTTCTGGACAAGCGTCTGGGCAACAAGCGCCCAAATCCCGGCTCCATTGAGCGCGAGCAGTATTCCGCAGGCGCCGCCGAAGACTAGACCCGCCGTCGATCTGATCGCCAGCACTTTGAAGCGCAGTTCAGACCTGAGGATTGCAGTCGGCGACGCGGTCAGAGCGGACAGAGTCGGCAGGATCGACAGGGCTCTAAAGATCGGCTCCAGTTCAGGCTCGCCGAAGCCGTTCGAGATGAAAGGCGCCAAAACGAACAGCAACACTCCCATGGAGGCGGCCACGGCGAGCGAGATGGCGTTCGCTGTCATGATGTGTTTGGCGCTTAGAGGCTTCATGCCGATCACAGCCTCGACCGTAGCCTCCACAACCATGATTTCACAAAACTGGGTAAACACAACGACAATGGCGAATTGGCCATAGGTCTTAGGCCCGAGTATTCGGGCGATAAAGAGGAAGAGCAGGAACCAAAGGCCCTGCTGCAGGATTTTTTCGACCGCAACCCAAACACTCGCGCGCATATGACTTCGCCTCAAAACAACTCTCTCGCACTAAGCTTGCGGTTAAATGACTGCAGGCCTGGTCGAGGAAAACAGTGGGGATGCAGAATAGTAGTTTTCATAGCCTACGTAGGCCGGTTCGTAATTACCGAGGCCGTCGAGATCCACCTTGTTCAATACGACGCCCAGCATGCGCCCCTTGACAGTCGGAGCCGCTTCGAGCGACTGCTCGACAATTTGGACCTTGGTCTCTCCCCATGCGACAACCAGCAGGTACTGATCGACTAATCGGCTGGCGCCGCGGGCATCCGCAACGGGGCTGAGCGGCGGAAGATCGACGATGATGATGTCGGCGTCCTTTCGCAACTCATCAAACACGATGCGAGCGTCAGTCGCCGTAAGAATCTCGCTCGGATGCCTGGCATGCGCTCCGCTCCCGGCCGCCAGGAACATAAACCCGGCTTCGTGGCGCTTCATGGCGCTTTCCAGCGACACTTGATCGGTCACGACATTCCGCAAGCCCAGGGACGATTTGCTTGAAAGAGCTTTCGAGAGTTTGGCCAGCCTCAGATCGCAGTCGACAAGAACCACGCGTTTTCCGGCTTGCGCGAGCGTCTGCGCAAGAGTGGCGGCGATCGTGGATTTGCCCTCGTTGGGAAGCGCCGACGTCACGCCGATGACCTGCGCCGCTGAGTAATCGTGGTCTTGATCGAGGGTCAATCTGAGCGACTGCATGGCTTCTGAGAACGGAGAAAGCGGAGCTTCCTTGATAATCGGCGGCAGATCAGGAGTGCGTGCGGCATGATCTGTAGCGATGGCGTCTATGGTCAGCTTGTCCCCAAAAGCCTTCGCCACTTTGGAAGGCAGCAGGCGAACAAGCGCGCCCGGCTTCGAAGCCGAAGCGCCAAGCTGTGGGATCATCGCGATGCAGGGCGCTCCGAAATGCTTCCGAACCTGCTGACGTGTGCGGAACGTGCGGTCGGCCATGTCGCGAACCAAGGCGACTGCAAATCCCAGGATAAATCCGGCAAGCAGCGCAACCACAACCACGGTTGAAAGTTTGGGGGCGCTCGCCTTCAACGGGGGCAGGGCCAGGGATATGATCCTTGCGCCGCTCGTCGGCATCGATTGCTGCCGCAGTTGCTCGACATCCTTGTGCAGGAACGTGGCGTAATTCTCATATGCGGCGCGAAGCATCCTTGCCTTGTTGTCAAGTTCCCTCAGCTCGATCTGAGTTTGCTCCAAGGTCCGCCCCGCTCCAACATTGGTTCCAGTACGCGACATCTTGAATTGTTCCAGCGCTTCGTCTGCGGCGGAGGACTGCTTTCTCGCCTCCTCCTCTCGATTTTCGACCCAGGCGATGGCTTTTTGCACTGCTTCATACTTCGTCTGCCGGCGGTCCTGGATGAACGAGTTTGCAATGGCGTTCGCGATTTCCGCCGCGCGAGCAGGGTTTTGAGCCTTGAACACCATCTCTATGACATGCGTCTTGCCAAGCCGCTTGACGTCCAACGCCTTGTCGAGCGCCTCCAATGCGGTGGCCGTCTGGGCTTGCTCATCGACATTCGCTATTCCAAGGAACCGGTTCAGCGGACCGACATGTCTGGAGAACTGCGGATCTTCTTCGAGTTTCAGTTGCTTCACGACGGGAAGCAGCACATTCGCCGATTTGACCACTTCTATCTGACTATCAATCTCATTGGGATCAAATGACGGCGAGCCAACCATGTTCTGTTGCGGCGGACTGATTTCCTGCCGGGACATGTCCGCCTCGACCATGACTCGCGCCGTATACTGCTTCGATGCCAGCAGTGCATAGAGGACGCCGAGCGCTAGGCCGGTCAGCGCCGAGGCAGCTATGACGCGCCAGTGGCGGCGAAGAAACCTACCGGACAAATCAACTGCATCCATGATGGTGATATCGTTCGGGGGCGCCAGTTTTCTGGGGCGCCGATATTTGTTTCTAACATACTGACTCCTGCAATGCCGCACGCTACGGTAACTTGCTGACTGTACTCTCGCTCTGCAATCCTAATATAACGCCAAAGTTAAATAATCGCCTTAAAAGCATCCAACGGCCTTGCCGAACAGGAAACATATATCTAAGCTGACGGCTAGCTAAGGGCAAAGAGTAGTTAACTTATCCCTAAGCGGTCCGCATCCGACTGGGCACCGAAAGCTGCTCTAGCGCTTCAAAAATGAACAGCCTTTCCGCTTTTAATCGAGTCCAATTAAAAGCCGGTTGATCTAAACTGCTCCGCCGCCACGATGATAGCGCCGCTGATGAAAAACTTCGCTAACGCAGGCGTTGCAGCTAGCGGTTTCGGCCCTATATTATGGAGGCGCTAAATGCTCTTCGCGGAGACGACGCGGCCCAAAAATGGAGACATAGTGCTCAGGACGAACCCTCGCGCCGCCTCTTCTTCAATGACCTAAACTGAGCAAGCTGCTGCCGGAACGGCGGAATTTCACGCGGCGCGTCGAGCGTTCACCGCGCCCCGGGGCAGTTTTGGGCAATGGATCTGGGTTGGGCGCCCAAAACACAAAAAAAACGGCCGTTGGGATCAATGGCGCGCTAATCCTTTACTCAAAAACGAGAACGGCGTCTTGCTCCCTTCGATACCTCGGTTTTTCTTACGTTCCGCATATCGAACGTGGCGCGACGCGATAGCCCCTCAAAACCTTTCGGTCACCTTTGTGTGAGCGCCGCCTTCAAGCTATCATGGATGTTGCTGATCTCCTCGTTTTGGAGCGCCCAGTTATAAAGCTTGAAGTCCTCCTGATTGATCTCTCTTACGTAGTCCTTTTCATCGTCAGATATTTGACTGAAATAATCGGTCTCAGCCACGTTCTGGCGACGCACCTGGGGAATGTCTTTGGAGCCCAGGACCTGCGCCACCTCCGCTGTGAATTGCTTTAGCTGATTGACCGTAAACACGCGTGGACGATACTCTGGCATCATTGCTTGCGTCTCGGAGAAGGACCTGCTGCCGGAGAGATAGAAACACTGGTGGTTACTTATAGCCTCCAGGAAACGAGTCGATGTCTTGGCCGCTTCGATGATGCCTTTTCCTGCCACCTCCTTATGCAAGGGATGGTTTTTGTCACGCATCACGACATGGTTGTAATAAGAGGCAGCGCGCGCAACTGGTTCTCGGAGCACCGAGAAGACCTTGTCATCCAGAGTTAGATACTGCTTGACCTGTGGATAGCCGAAATGCCCCCCATAAATCAGACACTTTGTGCGACTTTCCGGGTTACCAAAAAACAAATCTGGAGTGTTCCGAGGACCATACCAACCGACCCGACGCCCTGTTAGATCATGAAACCAATCGAAAAGTGATGTGCCGGCAGTTTTTTCTATGTGGACGAAGATTATCATCGTCGTTGTTTCCCTCGAAAGACTAAACGCGCCTCAGGGGAGAGGCGCCGCCAGAAGCTGAGACCTCTCCGAGTTTACTACTCAAAATGCTAATTGCTGGGTTCAGCGCACAAAAGGCCAGACGATTTAAAAAGAGGCGTCTAACCCGCATTTTAAGGCGCACCTAGCGCGAATAAAGCCCATCGCCTCTGCTTTCGCGGTCGCGCGATTCTACGCAAGAAAACGCCAGACGTATTATTCCGCGCGGCGTTCCCATTATGCTCAACGTTTCCTCTATTTTGCTCTTGGCCGAAGCATGCCACAGAAATCAGATCAATGGCGCGCCGACGCCTGTTCTCGGAATGGCGCTGCCGTAGCCCCAGACTGAATCGAAGCGTGGCCATCGACGAGTTCCCTGGTCGACGAAGTGCGGGATGGATATTACAAAATGAGAGGGCTGACCAACCGAGAATAACGCGAAAAATGGCAACTTCTTGTGGATTAATTGCCGTTAGGATTTTTCAAGTGTGCATGGTCTGGCTACCGTCTCAACAATAAAGTGATTTCAACTTTAAATGGAGCACCGTGGCGCTTTCGCCTACTCGATGGCGGTTAGGGATTGGAAGGAGTTCTATGTCTTCAAAGTACTTGAGAGATCTTGAGAATGAGAGCATCGAGATCCTTCGTGAAGCCGCTGCCGAATTCGATAATCCAGTCATGATGTATTCCATCGGCAAGGATTCCTCCGTTCTTCTCCATCTGGCCATGAAGGCTTTCTATCCTTCTCCGCCTCCATTTCCCTTGTTGCACATTGATACGACATGGAAATTCAAGGAGATGATTACGTTTCGAGACGAAACTGTCGCTCGAAATAATTTAAAATTGATCGTTTACATCAATCAGCGGGGCCTGAGCGAAGGCGTCGGCCCGGTTTCCCATGGCAGCGCCGTACATACCACAGTCATGAAGACGGAGGCTTTACGCCAGGCTCTCGATGAGCACCGCTTCGATGCCGCAATCGGCGGCGCTCGCCGCGATGAGGAAAAGTCCCGTGCCAAGGAGCGGGTATTCTCACATCGCACGTCCGCCCACCGATGGGATCCTAAAAATCAGCGCCCGGAATTGTGGCGGCTGTTCAATACGAAGCTGCGCCCTGGTGATTCGATGCGCGTCTTCCCCTTATCGAATTGGACCGAAAGAGACGTGTGGCGCTACATCGCTGCAGAGCGAATTCCCGTCGTTCCGCTTTACTTCGCCAAGCCGCGTCCAGTCGTCGAGCGCGACGGAATGTTCATCATGGTCGATGATGACAGACTGCCGCTCAACCCCAATGAGACGCCGCAACTTCTCAAGGTGCGGTTCAGAACGCTTGGCTGCTATCCACTGACAGGCGCGATCCGATCCAACGCCAGTTCTTTAGAGGACATCCTCGTTGAACTGGAGGGGTCCCGAAGCTCCGAGCGGCAGGGGCGCCTCATCGATCACGACGAAAGCGGATCGATGGAGAGGAAGAAGCAAGAGGGTTATTTTTGATGCTGTTTCAGGAAGAAGTTGCTCCTCACGCGCAAAAACATCAGGACCTGACCTCTCAAGAGAAGAAAGGCGTTCTGCGCTTTCTGACGTGCGGCAGCGTCGATGACGGCAAAAGCACCCTCATCGGCCGTCTCCTTTACGATTGCAATCTTATCCCGGACGATCAACTCGGGGCTGTTGAGAAGGATAGTCAACGTTTTGGCACAACGAGCGGCGTCGACTTGGCGCTTCTCGTGGACGGGCTCCAGGCCGAGCGCGAGCAAGGCATCACCATCGATGTCGCCTATCGCTACTTCGCGACCCCGCGACGGTCGTTCATTGTGGCCGACACGCCGGGCCACGAGCAATACACGCGCAACATGGCGAGCGGCGCGTCCACATCCGAGCTTGCGGTCCTGCTGGTCGATGCGCGCAAGCGAATCCTGCCTCAGACGAGACGGCATAGCCACATTGTGTTTCAACTCGGCATCGAGCACATCGTGCTTGCCGTGAACAAAATGGACCTCGTCGACTTCTCGGAAAAAATATTTTCGGAAATCACCGCCGAGTATCTTGAGTTTACGAAAGAACTGGGCGTGCCTGACGTTACGCTCATCCCCGTTGTCGCGCGCGATGGCGACAACGTTACCGCTTTGAGCCGACGCATGCCTTGGTATCGTGGGCAAACGCTTCTCTCCTTTCTGGAGAATGTGGACGTCGCCGCCGCCGGCAAAGAAAGCCCGCTGCGGTTTCCGGTTCAGTGGGTCAATCGGCCAAACGGCGATTTCCGGGGCTTCTCCGGCACTGTCACCGGCGGCTCCTTGAGGTGTGGGGATGAGATCGTCGCCCTGCCGTCGGCGCGGCTCACGAAGATTTCGCAGCATCGTCACTCAGGACGGGGAGCTTGCCGAGGCTGGCGTCGGGGAGGCCGTCACCGCCGTCCTCGCCGACGAGATCGATTTGAGCCGCGGCGACATGCTGGTGGCGAAGAAGGATCGCCCCGCGGTAGCGGATCAGTTCGCCGCTCATCTGATCTGGATGGACGACGAAAAAATGATGCCGCACCGGTCTTACCTGATCCGTTGCGGGGCGCAGTGGGCCACGGCCGAAATTACTTCGATCAAACATAAGATCAGCATCGACACCTTTGAGCACGTCAGTGGCGATGATCTGGAACTCAACGAGCTTTGCGTCGCAAATATCTCGACGAATTGGCCGCTTATCTTCGATCCTTATGCATCAAATCGAAAAACCGGCAGCTTCATTCTGGTGAACAGGCTGACAAATCAGACTGCGGCGGCCGGCATGATCATGTATGCGCTGCGCCGCGCCACGAATGTGGCCTGGCAAGCGACCGATGTGACAAAGATCGAGCGGGCCAAGCTTATGCAGCAAAAACCGTGCTGCTTGTGGTTCACCGGTCTTTCCGGCTCGGGAAAATCCACGATCGCCAATCTGTTGGAGCGCCGGCTGTTCGCCATGGGCCGTCACACCTATATCCTCGATGGCGACAATGTGCGCCATGGGCTTTGCCGGGATTTAAGCTTTTCTGATTTCGACCGGGTTGAAAACATTCGCCGGGCGGCGCATGCGGCGCGTTTGATGGTCGACGCCGGATTGATGGTGCTGACCGCCTTCATATCGCCCTTCAAGGCCGACCGCACCATGGCGCGAGCGCTCTTCGGCGAAGGAGAGTTCATGGAGGTTTTCATGGACACCTCGCTTGAGGTCTGCGAACAGCGTGATCCGAAGGGGCTTTATCAAAAAGCACGCAGCGGCTTGATCCCCAATTTCACGGGCATCTCCTCTCCTTATGAGGCGCCAGACGATGCGGAAATTCATATAAAATCCGGCGATAGCAGCCCCGATGAGATCGTGGAGCTTGTGATACAGAAACTCCAGCGCTTGGGAATTCTGTAAAGGGCATCGCAATCTAAGTGTCCGTCCAAAAACTTCTTGAATTGTATGAATTTGTTATGATTTTAAGGGGAGCGGCCATGATTCGGAGGGGCCGCCGATGCGGACGCCGGAAAACCGCAAGCTCTATGACCGCAGTCATTTGCGTTACCCAAGCGATGTGACGGATGAGGAATGGGAGCTGATCAAGCCTGAAATTGCGCCGGCCAAGCGCGGCGGGCGCAAACGCGAAGTTGACGAGCGCGACATCGTGAACGCCATCATGTACGTGCTCTCCACCGGCTGCCAGTGGCGAGCGCTGCCGAAGGATTTCCCGCCGAGAAGCACGGTGTGGCATTACCTTGATTTGTGGGCCTACGACGGGACGCTGGAGCGCATTCATTACGCGCTTTACGTGAAATGCCGCGAGAAAGCAGGACGCGAAGCAAGTCCAACAGCAGCAATCGCCGATAGCCAAAGCGCAAAGAGCGCAGAAAAAGGGGGGCTCAAATCGATGCGATCGGCTACGATGCAGGAAAGAAGATCAAGGGCAAGAAGCGGCATATTCTTGTAGACACGCTGGGTTTATTGCTTCACGTCGTCGTTCATGCCTGAACTTCAAGTTGAGATCGTCAAGCGCTCAGATCAAGCCAACGGATTTGAGATCCTGCCAAAGCGATGGGTGGTTGAGCGAACCTTCGCCTGGCTTGGCCGCTGCCGAAGACTTGCCAAAGACTTCGAAAACCTGACCAGGATCGCGCTGGCCTTCGTTCGGCTCGCGTCCATCCGGCTTATGTTGAGAAAGCTCTGTAAAGCATCATAAACTTTTTGGACGGACTCTAATTTGGACGAGGGCGTACCCATGATTGGCGCTCCCCGAATGGCTTGCGCCAGATCCGGGGGCGTTTTTCACGGAGGGGTTTTTGTGCGATCTCCGGACGCGCCGATTTATCGGTGCTTCTGAGGCAGCGTGCTTCGCTGAGAGGCTGACAGAGGGTAAGGCGTAAGAATTGCGAGACATCGCGGGACAGAGCGTCTTCGGCGCGTGTTTTACTCTCCGGGCGCTGCCTGCGCCTGAGCGGCGGCGCCGCTCATGATCGCAATCGCCTGATCCTGTCCCCGCGCCGCGCCGGTCTTCGTAAATGCGATCGTGCGATCATGGAAGGCGCTCAAGGTCTTCCGATGAGCGACGCTGATCAGGGCGCAGCCCGGCAGATCTGCGATGAGGCCATAAAGGCGCTCTTCGGAATCCTCGTCGAGCGCCGAGGTGGCCTCATCGAAGAACAGCCATTGCGGTCTCATGAGGAGTACGCGGACGAAGGCGAGACGCTGCTGCTCGCCCGGCGATAGCTTCATCGCCCAGTTCTCGCTCTCGTCGAGACGCCCGCGAAGCCCTTCCAGCCCGCATGCTGAAAGAGCATGCTTCATGTCCGCATCGCTATGTGCGCCGCTGCTCTCGGGATATTGAACTGCCTGCCGCAATGTGCCGAGCGGCAAATAGGGCTTTTGGGGGCAGAACAGCATCTTCTGACCCTCCGGGATAACGATCCGCCCCTCGCAATAGGGCCAGATCCCGCACAGCGCCCGAAGGAATGTGCTCTTGCCGCTGCCCGATGGTCCCGAGATCAAAACGCGCGAGCCCGAGGCAAGCGTCAAGGACAGGTCTTTCAGGAGGGGGCGGCCGTCGGGGAGGTAGATGCTCAGGTTTGAAACCGACACGGCTTTTGCGCCCGGGGCGCGAATCGCCGAGATCGCATGACTCTTTTCCCCGTCCTTCGCTAATGCTTGTTCGAAGCCGCTCAGACGATCGAGAGTCGCCTGCCATTCGGCGACGCTCGTGTAATTGGTCACAAACCAGGACAGCGCTGCTTGCACCTGGCCGAAGGCCTGCGCAATCTGCATCAGCCCGCCGAGCTGGATGGCGTGCGAGAAATATCGTGGCGCCGCGACCACGAAGGGAAACACGATCGCGATCTGGTCATAGCCCGACGAGAACCAAGTCAGAAGCTTCTGCCTGCGCATGATCCCCCACCAGTTCGAGACGACGTTGGAGAAGGCCGATCCGATGCCGCCTTCCTCCGCCTCTTCGCCGCGATAGAGCGCAATCTGCTCGGCGTTTTCGCGCACGCGGACGAGACCGAAGCGCAAATTCGCTTCGTACTGCTGCTGCTGATAATTGAGGGGGATGAGCGGCCGGCCTATGAGATGGGTAAGCCAACTTCCGACGATCGCATAGAGGATAGCGGCCCAAAGCATGTAGCCGGGAATTTCAAGCCCCCCACAGTGATTGAGCCCGACAAGTTCCACAAAATCAGGGAGAAGGACGCCAGCGTGACGACGGACTCCAGGAGGCCGAGGCCGAGGATCAGCGTCTGGCCTACGAAGGTGTTGATGTCCTCGGCAATGCGCTGGTCGGGGTTGTCGGCCGCGCGGTTATCCCCAAGCTGCAGATGGTAATAGGCGTCATTCCTGAACCACCGGGCGACGTAGCGCTGCGTGAGCCAGTTCCGCCAGCGGATTTGCAGCATCTGGCGCAGGTAGACCCGGTAAACCGCGGCGATGATATAGATGGTTGCAAGCACACAAAACCGGACGAGCAGCCACCAGAAGTCGGCGAGGTCGTAGTTCTGCAAGGCGTTGTAGAACAGCGCGTTCCAGTCGTTGATCAGAACCATGACGTAGACGGCGCCGAGATTGAGCGCGACCACAACGGCGAGCAGAAGGCCGGACAGCAACCGCTCGGGTGAAGTCCAGTAGGGGCGCGCGATTGCCCAGAAGGCGAGGAAGGATGATCTCATGACGCGTGGGGCTGGGCTTAAGCTTTATCTTGGTTTCTGACGAAGGGTTCGATTGGCAGGGCTAAACGACAATTTTGCGGTAAATGCGCCAGCTTGCGTGCCCGAGCACCGGCAGAACGATTGCAAGCCCAAGGAAGAGCGGCAGCGAGCCGACGATGAGCGCCGTTGCGATAAGCGCGGCCCACGCCATCATCGTGACCGGATTCGCAAGCACAGCCCGGACCGAAGTCACGATGGCGGCGGGCGCGCTCACATCGCGGTCGACGAGAAGCGGAAAAGAGATGACGCTGATCGAAAAGGTCAGGAGCGCGAACAGAAAACCAGTTCCGACGCCAACGATCGCCAGTGTTTTCCCTTTCTCGGTTTCAAAGACCTGATGGACGAAACCGCTCAGGCTCGTTACTGGCTCAGTCCCGAACAACGCCTCGAAGATGGATTCGGCTGCCCCGATCCAGGCGAAGAAGATCACCATCAGAAGCGCGCCAAGCGCCAGGATGGACGCGCGCGACTTGCTTTGAAAGAGGTGGAAAACGCTCTGCCAGGACGGATCAAGGCACTGTTCCCGCTCGCGGCTGATCTCATAAAACCCGAGACCCGCGAACGGGCCGAGAAGCGCGAAGCCCGCCGCAAGCGGGAAGAGCAGCGGCAACACATCGTAGCCGAAGGTCAGGCGAGCGATGAAAAGGCCGACGATCGGGTAAAGAACGCCAAGGAGCAGCACGTGGCTCGGCTTCTGGCTGAAATCCTCCCAGCCCTCGGCTAACGCGTCGGTGAGATCGGCGAAGCTTATTTTGCGGATTGCGGGCAGGACTGGCGGGGCATAGGCCGCCGCAGGCCCAGACACAGCAGGTGCAGACTCTATGTTTCATGATCAGGCTCTTCGATTAGCAGAGTGCTGAAAAAGCCGCGAAATGTGGCTCCATCCTTTGACAAGCTCGGGATGCAGTCCAGTATTTTCAATGAGTTGATCCTCATGGTGAGCTTGTCGGACCATGGGCGGCATCGTTTTTTCAGCAACCTATTAGGCGAGTTGGCTTGAAGCCGACCAGTTTTTTGCCTCCAGCCCGAGGGGCGCCGCGCGCTTCTTTCTGTTATTGCGCTTACCCGCCCAGCGCATTAAGCCCAAGTAATGTCCTTGGCGGTTTTCGTCTTCTTTTATTACGAATATTTCATGACCGGGTTGAACCAACCTAAGGTGCTAGGCTGATACTGCAGAGGCGCAGCCTTCAAGACTACTTCGTTCGGCTGAGAAAATAACTGAAAGAGAATGAATCAGGTTTTCGCATTCACGGCTGACGCCGCCCGTTTTCACTTCCTTCGAGCGCCGTCTTCGCCGGAGCCGCAACCTCTCTGGCAACCCGAAAGCCAATTGTCGGCGCCTTGGTGTCCGTGACCTCCTTGGCTCTCGCGGAAGGCCGCCAGCCCAATCCGCCGCTCGCGCTTGCTGCGCCGCGGAGAACGCGCTCGGCGCAGTCGCCGCTATCAGCAGATAGCCATGGCGAAGCATCTTGCGGCGCCTGATCGTAGGTCCCGTGCCAGCAGTCTTCGACCCATTCGAGGACGCCGCCGCCCTCTATGCCCCATGCGTTGGGGCCTGCGGTGGTGAAACGGCCGAAGCGAACGCGCGGATACAGGCCGGTCGTATCGGCAGCGTAGCGTCCGCCCGCTTCTGGCTCCATCGGCCCCCGCCCTCGGCCAGCTCGCGCGGCGTATTCCCACTCGGCTTCGCTCAGCAGGCGATAATGCTGCCCCGTCGTCTGCGACAACCATTCGACATAAGTTTTCGCGTCGGACCAGGACATGCGCGTCGCCGCCTCCCTCGGGCCGACGGCAAGCAGCGAAGACAGGTTCAGGCGGCAAACGCCAGCATCGACGCACGCCCGCCAATTGCCGGCCGAAATGACGGTTTTCGATATCGCCAGCGGCCTCGCGATATGAAGGCGATGCGCGGGGCTCTCTTCGGAGTGAGAGCCGTCGCCTTCCACGCGCGATCCCATCAGCCCCTCTCCGGCGGGGATTACGACCATCTCAGGGCAGGACGGGCAGTCGGCAAAGCTTTGCGTGAGACCTTTTCCTGGCTGAATCCGATGGGTCTTTTTCCGCCCGGCCAGCCCCGTGACAACCTCGATAGGCTCCCCTGAACTCTTGTTGGAAGAACTGCCGACGGGTTCTCCCAAAACCAAGAGATCTGGGCGATCAACCAGCGGCCTCGAAGAGAAATTGACTGGCGATGGCGGCGCTAAGTCAGACTGCGCGGGAGAGGGAGATTTGCCGGCTTGCGGCGACGCGGGCGGACTTGCCGTATCCCGCAGCCTGTTTCGCTCAGCCGGAGCCTCGCGGTTCTGATTGGCGACCATTTCGGAGGCCATGCCCACTTTCAGGGAGTCCTGGGCCTTGCCGCCGCCGAGACGGCCAGCGCGGTCGAGATAATTCACAACGCCAACCGCAATGATCGCGAGCACGATGCCAGCGGCGAGGCCCAGCGCGAAAGAGCGCTTTCCAGACCGCGCAGCGCGCGTCGCCAATCGCCAAGCTTCATCCAGCTCCTCGTCATAGGCGGCGCGCCGGTTAAAGTCTTTTAATGTTTCATACGCCTCAGTGATCAGCCTGAAATCGCGATCAGGCGACCCTGAACCGCCGCCAGCGCCGCGGCTGTCTGGATGATGCTCTTTGGCGAGTGCGCGAAAGGCGCGGCGAATGTCGGCATCCGAGGCGTCCCGGGGCACGTCCAATATCGCGTAATAGTCGTGCTCGCTGTCCATGGCCTATGCCTGGCCGCCGATATTCATCATCGGCGGCCGTCGGCCAACCGGCGCGCCATCGCAAAAATAGATTGCCCTTTAGGGCAGGGATAGGGCGCATTTGCGGCGGCAATGAAGCAAATATCCCGGAAAACATATGCGAAAGCGCTTTTGCTTCTGACAGGCTGGTGAAGAAGGCTCAAAATTTCACTCCCATCTTTCGATAAGCTCAGGAAGAGGCCCAGCGCTTTGACGGCGCCTCACGGTGCGCCTGTCGTGATTCGAAAGGCTCACCCCGCGGCCATGGGAAGCATCGTTTTTCAGCATCCAGCTAATCTAAAAGCCTGCTATTTTGCGTCGGCGAGAATTTTCGGGCACTCCTTTTTGATGAAGCGGTTCACTTCGCGAACCATGTCGTTTTGAAGAATGCCGAAATTCTCTTCGAGGGTAGCCGCGGTCCAGACCACGACCTTGATCAAAGGCGCACCCTGAATATCGTTCATGTGCAGCGAGACGGCTGTCGTCGCCCCTTGCTTGAACGTCAGCTCCGGGGCGATCGTGGCGCTGAGTTCATATCTTTCGGCCCCAATCTCGCAGGCGAAGGATTGCCTGTCGAATTTGAAGGTCGTTTCTGGCGCCGTCACGGCGGCGATCAGTTCGGAGCGTTTTGCTTTGACTTTCGCGGCGCACTTTGCCGAACCGAGGCCCCAAACCAGATTTTTGGAGTCTGCGCCCTTCTGGATTTGATCCCGGTCCCATGTTTTAGCCAGATCGCAGTTGAGATCAGGGCCTTTCGCCTTTTTGGAGATGAGGATGGCGCAGAGATCCTTCGCGCATTGGGCGAGCTTCACATCGTCCGGCTGGGCGCCGGCCATCGCCGCGACGGACAAAAACACGCTCATTGAGAGCGTAAGCACTACCGCACGCTCAAACGCCGCCATACGCCACATTTCCTCTTCGCGTGTTGCCTCGGCGCCGGGCAGAGTTACGCACTCGCGCAATACTAAAGAATGCGCGGTCTTGTAGCACTAACGGAACTGACTCAACACTTGGCGCTGACAAAAACTTGTGCAAATGTCGCGCAACAAAAAGGGCAAAAGCCCTACCAGGGAAGGATCTGTCTATGGACAAGGACCAGACCAATGTGTACGAAGCCATGGACATGCCGGCCCATGAAAAAACCTACAAGAACTTCACCGCCTTTGTGAAATTCAGCATAGCATCCGTCGCGATCGTCCTGGTCGGGATGGCGATTTTCCTCACTTAAGCTTCTTACTTCCGTAGGCTCAATGATCACAATCTCCGTCACGAGGGAGGGGGAGGGCGAGACGCGAGTGGCCCTATCCCCGGAAACAGCAAAAAAATTTAAGGGTCTAGGCGCTCAAATCCTCTTCCAAGCTGGAGCCGGAGATCGGTCTTATATGCCCGACCAGCTCTACAAGGACGCAGGCGTCGAGATCGTTTCAAACGCGGCTGACGCCATCTCAAGGGCGGACATCATCCTGAAGGTCGGGCGTCCCTCCCAGGAAGAGCTGCAGGCGATGAAGCCCGGCGCGATCCTTGCGGGCATGATCGATCCCTTCGGCTCGCGCGACGGGCTGGAGGCGCTGGCGTCGAAGGGCGTGTCGGCTTTCGCCATGGAGTTCATGCCGCGCATCACCCGCGCGCAGTCGATGGACGTGCTGTCCTCGCAATCGAATCTGGCGGGATACAAGGCCGTGGTCGACGCGGCGGCGCGCTTCGGCCGTGCTCTTCCAATGATGATGACGGCGGCCGGAACCGTTCCTGCCGCGCGGATATTCGTCATGGGCGCCGGCGTCGCTGGGTTGCAAGCCATCGCAACCGCCCGCCGCATGGGCGCTGTCATCTCCGCAACCGACGTTCGTCCAGCGGCGAAGGAGCAAGTCGCAAGTCTTGGCGGCAAGTTCATCGCGGTCGAGGATGAAGAGTTCAAGCAGGCGGAAACCGCCGGCGGCTACGCGAAAGAGATGTCCGCCGAGTATAAGCAGAAGCAGGCGGAACTCGTCGCAAGCCATATCGCCAACCAAGACATCGTCATCACAACGGCTCTTATTCCGGGCCGGCCGGCGCCGAGGCTCATCACCAAGGCGATGGTGGAGAGCATGAAACCGGGCTCCGTGATCGTCGACTTGGCTGCGGAGCGCGGCGGAAATGTCGAGGGCACGGTCCCCGGCCAAATCGTCCAGCATAACGGCGTGACAATCATGGGCCTGACCAACGTTGCGGGGCAGGTGCCCGGCAATGCGTCCGCCCTTTACGCCAGGAACCTCTACGCTTTTCTTGAGCCCCAAATCGACAAAAAACAGGGAAATCTCGCCATCAAATGGGACGACGAAGTCATCACAGGCACCTTGATCTCCAAGGACGGCCAGATTGTGCATCCACGTCTGAAAGGAGGCGCAGCATGAGCCGCCTATTTATGCCGGCGCTGACGGCCCTCACCCTCATGGCCCTGACAATGGCGGCGCCTGGGGTGGCATTCGCTGCCGAAGAGGGCGCGCATGGGGTTAGCCCCTTCGTGTTTGAGTTCTCGATTTTCGTGCTAGCGATTTTCGTCGGCTACTACGTCGTCTGGAGCGTGACGCCTGCTCTGCACACGCCCTTGATGTCCGTGACGAACGCGATTTCGTCTGTGATCGTCGTGGGCGCCCTGCTAGCCGTCGCCGTCCAGGCAGCCGACGTGATGGCCGGGACCGGAAACTCCAACGCCAAGCTCTTGGGCTTTGCGGCGTTGGTCATGGCGTCCGTCAACATTTTCGGCGGCTTCCTCGTCACAAGCCGGATGCTCGCCATGTACAAGAAAAAAGAAAAGAAGGTGGAGCGCTCATGACCTTGACTCCTAATATCGTCGCTCTGCTTTATCTCGTATCCGGCGTCCTGTTCATCCTGGCGTTGCGCGGTCTCTCATCGCCGGAAAGCGCGCGGCAGGGCAACACCTACGGCATGATCGGCATGGCCATCGCCATCGCGACGACGCTTGGCGTCGCGATGCCCGAGAGCAATCTCAGCTGGCAGATGATCGCCGCGGGCATCGCCATCGGCGGAGGCGCCGGCGCCTACATTGCGCGCAAAATCGCCATGACGGCGATGCCGCAGCTTGTCGCCGCGTTCCACAGCCTCGTCGGTCTCGCCGCGGTTTGCGTGGCGGCCGCCGCCTTGAACGCGCCCGAAGCATTCGGCATCGGCAAGCCCGGCGCGATCTATATGCAAAGCCTGATCGAGATGTCGATCGGCGTCGCCATCGGCGCGATCACATTCTCGGGCTCGCTCATCGCGTTCGCGAAGCTGAACGGCAACATGTCGGGCAAACCGATCCTGCTGCCCGCTCGCCACATGATCAACCTTGGTCTCGCGGCGGGTCTCATTGCCCTGATCGTCATGTTCGTTCAGGCGGGAAGCCAGGGCCAGGAACCGGCTCAGGTCAACCTGCTGTTCTGGGCCATTGCGGTCGGCTCCTTCATCTTCGGCATCCTGCTGATCGTCCCCATCGGCGGCGCAGACATGCCGGTGGTGGTGTCCATGCTGAACTCCTATTCCGGCTGGGCGGCGGCAGGCATCGGCTTCACGCTCTCGAATACAGCGCTCATCATCACCGGCGCGCTCGTCGGCTCCTCAGGCGCCATCCTGTCCTACATCATGTGTAAGGGCATGAATCGCTCGTTCATCTCGGTGATCGCGGGCGGCTTCGGCGGCGAGGTTGCTGCGGCTGGCGGCAGCCAGGAACAGCGACCCGTCAAGCTCGGCTCGGCGGACGATGCGGCCTTCATCATGAAAAACGCGCAAAAGGTCATCATCGTGCCGGGCTACGGCATGGCGGTGGCGCAGGCCCAACACGCGCTGCGCGAGATGGCGGACACGCTGAAGAAGGAAGGCGTCGAGGTCAAATACGCGATCCATCCGGTCGCAGGCCGCATGCCCGGTCACATGAACGTGCTGCTCGCAGAAGCGAACGTGCCCTATGACGAGGTCTTCGAGCTTGAGGACATCAACTCGGAGTTCGCGCAGGCCGATGTGGCCTTCGTGATCGGCGCCAACGACGTCACCAACCCTGCTGCGGAAGACGACAAGACCTCGCCGATCTATGGCATGCCGGTTCTCCAGGTGTGGAAAGCGGGCACGGTGATGTTCATCAAGCGTTCTCTGGCTTCGGGCTATGCCGGTATCGACAACCCGTTGTTCTATCGGGACAACACCATGATGCTCCTCGGCGACGCCAAGAAGATGACAGAGGAAATCGTGAAAGCGTCGTAAAAAGCGGTGGCGTGGCGAATCTCCTCATGGCCGAGCCTCGCATTTAGCGGTCATATGACAGTGGAAAGGGTTGCGCTGGGCTGACGCGACCCTTGTCAGTTTGAGCGGTCTTCTTTAACTTCCGTGTCAACCAGTATCTGGTGGCTCATCTAAAATTGGGGGATAAAATGAAGTTCAGTTATTTGATTTGGCTTCTCGGCATCGCACTCGCAGTCATCGTCGGCCTTTCAATCTTCGACGTTTACCAGGTTCCCTTCGCCATCGATCTGCTCAAGAAGTTCGGCGTTGACTGGTCAGCGAAAACGCTTTTCGTGGCGCTTGCGCTTGTTGCTTTGTCAAAGCTTTTCTAGCTGACGCCAAGGTGGGCTGACTGGTGATTCGAAATCTCATCGTCGGGTTCTAGGCGGCGCACGCAGCATTTGACTGCATTCGTGAGTTCGGAGACTTCTATGACGTCTCTCCCCGGTCGTTCGCGCGGAGGAAAGCGCCATGGATGGCAACCTTCTGGTTCAATTGGTGGTGTTTTTGGCCGTCGCGGCTTTCGCCGCGCCGGTTTCAAAGGCTCTTAAGCTTGGCTCCATTCTCGGCTATCTCTTGGCGGGAGCAATCATCGGTCCTTATGGAGCCGGCAAGCTCTTTGGATATTCGTCTGCTTATGCTGACACGCTAAGGCACATCGCAGAGCTTGGCGTGGCGATGTTCCTGTTTCTGATTGGACTCGAACTTCGTCTTAAGCGCCTCTGGAAGATGCGAGACGCGGTGTTCGGCGCCGGGACAATCCAACTCGCCGGAACGGCCGCCTTTCTGGTCGTCCTGATTTGGGGCGTCAATCCAAGCTCGGATCTGTCTTTTTCGCAAGCCTTGCTGGTGGGGTTGGCGCTTGCCCTCTCATCAACAGCTTTGGTGCTCCAGACCCTGGAGGAGAAGCGCGAACTCACCTCTCGCCACGGCCGTCTCGCCTTTTCGGTCCTGCTTTTTCAAGACCTCGCGGCGATTCCGCTGATCGCGTTTGTTCCGTTGCTCGCGGCGAATGCGCCTGTCGGATCCGCCATAACCCTCTCCGGTGCGCTCAAGACGCTCGCCGCCATCGGTTTCATCGTCATTGCGGGGCATTACCTGCTCGACAGGCTCTATCACCTGCTGGCCTCGACGCAGGTGCGCGAGGCGATGATCGCGGCGTCGCTCCTCACAGTGGCTGGCGTTTCGCTGCTGATGACGGAGATCGGGCTTTCCGCCTCGCTTGGAGCGTTTCTCGCGGGCGTTCTTCTGGCCGACTCCTCGTTTCGCCATAAGCTCCAGGCCGACATCGAACCGTTCGAAATGCTCCTGCTTGCTCTATTCTTCACCTCGATCGGAATGTCCCTGAATTTCAACGCCCTTTTCAGCCAGCCCGGACTTATCGCGGCTGCGGTGGCGATGCTTGTGGCTGTGAAGATGCTCGTTCTCTACCTGCTCGGGCGGTGGCAGCGGCTCAGCGGACCATCGGCGCGCCGTTTCGCCGTGGTGATGTCGCAGGGCGGCGAATTCGCGTTTGTCGTCTTCGCCAGCGCGGAACAGGGGGGCGTGCTGACGCCCGGGTCGGCGTCCGCGCTTGGCATGATCGTCACGTTGTCCATGGCGACGACGCCGCTTCTCCTCGCCTTGGACGATCTCGTTCGTAAGCGTATCCGCAAAGCGGAACCGGTTTACGACGACCTGCCCGCCAAGAACGGTCACGTCGTGATTTCGGGCTTCGGGCGCGTCGGCCAGGTTGTCGCCCGCATTCTGACCGCCAAGGGCATTCCCTTCACCGCGCTCGATCCCGATCCGGATCAGGTCGAACTCGTCAGCAAATTCGGCAATAAGAGCTATTTCGGCGACGCCAGCCAGCTTTCGATCCTCGAAGCGGCCGAAACGGGCAAGGCAAGGGCCTTCGTGCTCGCCATCGACGACGTCGAGAAATCGCTCAAGACGGCCGAACTCGTGAAAACCTACTTCCCGCACGTTCCGATCTACGCCCGCGCCCGCAATCGCCGCCATGTCCATCAGCTCATGAATCTCGGCGTCAAGAATATCGAGCGCGAGACCTTTCTGTCGTCGCTGGAGTTGACGCGAGACGTGCTGCGGGGCCTTGGCCTTGCCGAGGGTGAGGTTCGCTTCACCGTCGACGCCTTTAAGGAGCACGACGAAGCTCTGCTTTTCGAGAACTATGCTCATTACACTGACATGCAGAAGATGGCGGCGCTTGCGATGAAGCGTTCGGACGAACTAGCGCAGGTGCTTGCGGAAGACTGGGAAGTGGCGGCGGCGAGACGCGCAAAACAGCTCCAGGACAAGCGGAAGACCGAGGCGAAGCCTGCGCCCGCAAGGGGGGAGGGCAAGCCGCCAGCTTCCCTCTCCAAGAAGGAACTGTTGCGCAAATCCGGCTGACGCCGGCGATACGACGTTACAACCTCCACAGATGGCGAACACGCTCACGATCTTTCTGGCGTTCCTGCGATTGGGCCTGATTAGCTTCGGCGGCCCCATCGCCCATCTCGGCTATTTCAGAAACGAGTTCGTAAACCGCCACAGATGGCTGCGCGACGAGGCCTATTCCGACATTGTTGCGCTGTCCCAGTTCGTGCCGGGTCCGGCGAGTTCGCAGACGGGGTTTGCGCTCGGTCTGATGCGGGGCGGCCTGCCCGGCGCGCTCGCCGCCTGGGTGGGGTTCACCCTTCCTTCGGCGCTTCTCATGATGCTTGCCGCCTATGGCCTGAGCTACGCCGAAACGAACGCCGCACGCGGCGTCATCCACGGAATGAAGCTCCTCGCCGTCGCGGTCGTGGCCCAAGCGGTGTGGAACATGGGCCGAAACCTCTGCCCTGACCGGCCGCGGGCCGGGTTCGCCTTCCTGGCCGCGGCGCTTTTGATTGCAACGCCGGGCCCCGGCGCTCAATTAGCCGTCATCGCAACGGGCGCGCTCTTCGGCCTCACTTTTCTTCGCTCCAATGTTCAAGCGCCCCCCCATTCTTTCGGCATCCGGATCAGCCAAGCCTCCGCACTCACCGCGATCGCCGTCTTCTTTCTGCTTCTCGTGGGCCTTCCGGCTCTCGCGGCTCTCTCGCAAAGCGGCCTCGCCGCCCTCGTCGATGCATTCTACCGGACGGGAGCGCTCGTTTTCGGCGGCGGTCACGTCGTGCTCCCGCTGTTGCAGGAAACCGTGGTCAAGCCAGGCTGGGTGGGCCGCGACCAGTTTCTCGCAGGTTACGGCGCGGCGCAGGCGCTTCCCGGTCCGCTTTTCACAGTCTCGGCCTTTCTCGGCGCCAGATCGAGCGTCGGGCCGGGAGGCGTCGCAGGCGCGCTTGTCGCCCTGATTGCGATCTTCTTGCCAGGCATGTTGCTCCTCTATGGAGTTCTGCCTTTTTGGGACCGGCTTCGGAGAAGAACCGCCATTCGCGGCGCCCTCAACGGCGTGAACGCCGCCGTCGTCGGCATTTTGGGCGCGGCGCTTTACGAGCCAATCTGGACATCGACCATTCTTCGCCCCCTCGATGCAGCGCTCGCTCTTCTTGCCTTTGCGGCGCTTACTGTGGCGAAACTGCCCGTTTTAGCCGTGGTCACAATGGCGGCCGCTGCGGAACTCGCCACGACGGCGATGTAGCGAACGAAAGCATCGTTCCCGCGTTGAAAAACCGCTTGCAAACTTTCCAGGAGGTATGAGTGTCCGCAGCCTTCTTTCACAATGCGCCACCGGCGAAGCGACAGCCCGCGCAGCCCAAGATGCTTCTTCTTGCGGCCGGCCTCATGGTCGTGTTCGCGGCGATCACCGCGGGGCTGCTCATGGGCGACTTCCAGTCTTTCGACCACGTCGTCTTCCTCGCGTTTCGGCGACCGGGCGACCCGGCGTCGCCGCTCGGGCCGCTTTGGCTCCAGGTTGCGGCGCGCGACGTGACAAGCCTCGGCGGCACGGCCGTGCTCACATTGATCACGACGGCTGCGCTCGGCTTCCTCGGATTGAAACGGCAGTGGAGAGCAGGCCTTTTCGTCCTCGTCTCAATCTGCGGAGGAACCGCCGTCAGCTTCGTGCTGAAGGATCTCATCCAACGACCAAGACCCGACTTCGTCGCCGCCGTGGCGCAGACTGAGACATACAGCTTCCCGAGCGGCCACTCCTTCCTCTCGGCCGTCACCTTCCTGACGCTCGGCGCATTGCTCGCGCGCTTTGAGCGCCAGGCTGAAAGCAGGCGTTATATCCTCGCTGTCGCCGTAGCGATCACGGCCCTCGTCGGGATAAGCCGCGTCTATATCGGCGTTCACTGGCCAACCGATGTGCTTGCCGGATGGTGCGGGGGCGCCGCGTGGGCAATCCTGTGCTTGCTCATTGCGGAGCGGCTTCAGGCGCTTACGACTCCCGCCTGATGAACCGTCGCCAGGGGCGCCATAGAGCGTTGCTAATGTATTAAAATTGGGATTGTTTCGTAAAATAGCCATTTCGCACGATAACTATATAGGTACTTATGCTGCCATGGGCAGCGTGATGAACGGCGGCGGCATGAGAAGCTGGGGAAATTTCAACTCGGTTCTCCCAGATGGCTTCGACCCGGATATTTTAGGCAGGTTCTTTGTTTCGGCATTGCGCCATCGGGCGACGGCTTTCGCTTAAACTTTTCTAGTACAGCCCAAGGCAAACTCGCCCCCCCATCCGCTGCAGGCGCTCAACCGAACTTGCCTTCGATGAGTTGTACGAGATCAAATGGTTGCTGATGCACCTTATCCGCAACAATATGGGTCAGCACGTCCCGCTGGGCGTATCAGCTTGGCCAGTTGACGGTGCGGCGCCTCTCAGTCTTGGCGCATCAGGATAACCGAACTCAGAGAAGTCTCGTGCATAATGATCCAGAACCATGATGATATCGCGCTTGTCCCACTTCACCTCTGGCGCCGTTACACTAAATTGCATCTCGTGGGGAACAGTCTCAGGCGGTTTGACGCCCAACTCATCAGCAACCCGCGCCAAGATGCTGTCCATCCCATCCTCAAAACGAAAAACTACGGTTGCGTCCGAAAGAAACTCCCACTGGGGCCGTAAATGATTATCTAAATGCCAGGGGTCGCTCTTTTGCGCAGCAAGGCTTGCTTCCAGCCAGGGGGAAAAATTTGGAAAGGCGCGCCAGAATCCTTCCTGCCCTTCCATCGCACGCATTCGGTACTCGCTTACCAAGCGATCAAAAGGATTGCGGACAATAGCGAAGACATAATCAAAGTACCCGTAGCCAAAAAATTCAAGAAAATTATGATTTGTAAGGTGTTGAGGAGTGCACCTTAACGCGCTTGGCTTACCTATTGTATGAAAACGCAGCTCAGCGAACGTTCTAATCCATGCTTCAACTGACGTACCACCCGACTTTGGGATGTGAACAAACAAGACCTTCTTTTTACCTACATCAAAGATGGGCATATCCCCCTCGTCGCATCCGGCGTGCTGCGCGTTGCACCCTTCTTGCCGCCTGCCAGTAAGCAATTTTCAGAGGGTGCCGCCACGCAATCTCCTGCCACGGCTTTGAGAGTGAGGCAAGCTCAAGGACCTGATCGATCGATTTGATCTTAGGCGGAAGAGCCCCCAACAACATGGTGTTGAAATCAATGTTCTCGCCATATTTCGCGCCGATGCGATTCAACCGTCGCAAGACGTTCACTTCACCGATAGAGAACCGGAAATTCCAGACCGGGTCCAGCCAATGCAACTCGCCCTTGCACGCGCGAAGCAAGGTTTGTGTCGACCTCAACCGTCCAGGCAGGACCGACAGACAGAGGGCCTCAATCTCAGTCTTGCGGCGGGCGGGCGCCTCCTCAGCCTGGGCGGGCAGCGCCTCCTCAGTCTTGCGGTGGGCGAGCGCGTCCTCCTTTTTGAGAAATTGGCTTAGAGCGAATTGCAGAGCAGGTCGGAGCGCGGCGGGGACGGATTCGAGGTAGGGGCGAAGCGAGCGCACGTGATCGGGATCGCCTGAAAGTCGGCTTCGTAACATGGACTGCTCACTCTCCCTGTACCAGAAGAGCGGCTCGGGCACAGTGATGATCTTAAGCCCGCGAAGAGACGCACGCGCGAAGATCTCCCAATCCTCGTGGCCTATGCCGTAATCCTCTGTAAAGCCTCCGAGCGCTTCCAGCGCGCTTCGCCGAAAGCAGGCGTGGGCGTCGCCAAACTGGTTCGTAAAGAGGCCGATGCCTGCTGCATTGCCGATGAATGGATACACCCGCCTTGAATCTCGGCTCGAACCTACCGGACTTGGACCATTGAACGGCGCCATGGTGCAAGTGGCGATGTCGGCCCCCGACGTAGCGAGCGCGCGGACATAAGTCTCAATGAGAGTGGGTGAGGAAATATTGTCGTCGTCATGAAAGATAATCAAATCGCCGCGGGCCTGCCGCCACCCGGCATTGCGCGCCGCGCCGAGGTAGGAATTCTTCTGCCTGATGATCTTCCATCCAGCGGCGTCAAATTCGGGCTGAAGACATTCGATTTTAGCGATCGCCTGGGGATCGGAGCCGCCATCATCAACGAGCACAACTTCGAAATTTTTCCAGGTTTGCGCTCGTAGCCCTTTTAACGCTTCTTCCAGTTCCCGTGGACGGTTGTAGGTTGGGATGATGACCGAAACCTTCGCGTCGCCCCCGTCGGCGGCCGCGGCTGCTGCATCCGCTGTCTCCACCGTTTCATGCCAAGCTTTATCGACGCTTTCTTCTGTAAACGGCGAGCGCACCCTCACCGCCCGTTCCTCAATCACGCGCTTGATCGCCTTCGCAAGCGCAATCGGCGTCGGTTCAAAAAGAACCCTTTCTTTCACATCGCTTGAAATCAATTCGGGAATGCCGCCAACATTCGAGGCAAGGAACGGAATGCCCAACGCTATGCATTCGCGTACTGTCATCGGCGAATTTTCAGCGAGCGACGGAATGACAGCCAAACGCCCAGGTTCGGTCAGGTACTTCAGCGCGCCATGCGAATCAAGGTCGTCGATGACTCGCCATTGCTGAAAACGATCTGACGCCCCGTCAATAAGGTACCCCAGCACGTCGCCCGGGAAATACCCCGGCTTGCCCAAAAAGGTCACTTTAAGGCGCCGCGCGTCTCTCTCTGGGATCTGCGCGAGCGCCTTCATGAAAAGCATCAGCCCCTTCCGGCGTTCAAGACGACCGAAGAATACGATCTCTTCAATCCTTGCGCCATCTGACGAAGCCGGTTGTTGGGTCGGGGCCGAGAAGGGATTTGGAATAACCCGGACGTCGTCCGGCAAAGCCCAGTCCTCACCGCTGATATAATCGACCATGTACTGACTCGGGCTGACAACCGTGTCCGCGAGAGCGACGCACTGGCGCTCGGCAGCGTCGAGCGCTACCTCCCAGATCCCCTGGGGAAACATCATGCCGCCGAAACTATGCCAACTCGTCGGAGAATGAAGTCCTACAATCAACCGTGTCGTCCGAAAACCGAGTCCCGACCTCTTAGCGAGCACCGTGTAGAGGCCGACTGCGCGCCATTCTGGAAAATAAACGATGTCAAATGACTGTTTCTGCAACCACTGCCAAGCATCCCATGGGAGCGCTAGATGCTCTGGTACGCCTGAGCGGTTGTCTTTCGGACAGAAGACAAACTTGATCCCAAGAGCCTTATATAACTTGCGCCATGGATCGGAGGCGCGTTTAGCGCCCGAGTCGTTATTCACATAGAGTATTGTCACATCATGACCGGCCACTCGCCAAACCTTAGCGATTTCGAAACAGGCCGTTCCAATTCCGCCGTTGCGGATGGGGCCGATAATGTCTGGCGTGGCTATGCAAATGGACTTTCTTTCCATGAGATCTTATCTCTTGCGTCTTATGCGCTTTTACTTGGCCGGAGCAGTGCAGACCATCGAACGCGCGTGCGAAATAGGCATCGATACTAACCAGCGCGGCCTCTGCCGCTTAGCCTTGCTCGGCCGTAACCCGGAATAGCCTGTTAACCTTTTGCCAACCATTTCTCGCCAGGAATGCACAGCCGCGTTCGATTGCGGATTCCTCGGAGGCGCCATCCTGCTCACGCTTGCCTAACGTCGCCCGGGAGGGGAAGCCCCACCGTTTGGCGAGCGATTTTTTTTGCGGCCGCCGTCGGCCACCGCTGTGACAGCCCCGGGGAGCGCACGCCGATGGAACGGACCGTTTGATTTGATGGGGCGCTTTGAAGCTTCACGGCAGCGCGCGTCCCGCGAGGAGGCGATGCGGGCCATGAAGCGCCAGCATGAGCCGCCGAGAGCGTCGGCGGTTTTCTAGAGGCGAGAAGCGGGCGCCGGACGCCATGGGGCGGCTTCAAGGCAAGTTGCCGCCCGCTTTGCGGCGCGCTATCAAGCAAACTTGCCTCGGATAAGTTGTACTCGAATCATATAGTTGTTAATAAGCCTTATCTGCGGGAGGACTTTCCGCGGGGGATAAGAGATGTTTTTGCGTTCAGCCGCGCCGCCCTCCGGAGTAAGACCGTGCCGCTTTCCCCCCGAATGTTCTGGGCGTTCGCCCTTTTGGCTCTCGCAATCATAGCGGCGCCAATCTGGGCGTTCACAGAGCTTCCGATCCTCGATTATCCGGCCCACTTGGTGCGCGTGACGCTGCTCTCCAATCTTCCCCTCGACCCGATTCTCGCGCGCTACTGGACAGTTCACCTAAGGCCCGTGGCCAATCTTGGCATGGATGTGTTTGTGCCGGCGGTCGCCGCTCTGATCGGTCCGATCGCGGGACTGAAGCTTTTCGCGACGCTTGGCCTCGCTCTTTGGATCGCCGGCGCCGGTCTTCTGTTCCGCGGCTTTTGGGGTCGGTACGACGCGCAGGCGTTGCTGGCCGCGCCGTTCGCGTTCAATGCGCCCTTCAGCCTCGGTTTTTTCAATTTTCACTTTGGCGCAGGGCTTGCGCTGCTGGGAGCCGGCTTCTGGGTCATGCGAGACCGGCGCTCGCCTTTATTTCTGGCTGCAATGGCGGGGCTCGGCTTTGTCATTCTGTTCTGCCACATGATGGCGCTGGCGGTCCTCGCGCTCCTTCTTGGAGGGATTGAACTTGGCAGGCTGTTTGCCGGAGATTTCAAGCTGCGCCGGGCGCTTCGAGCTGTTTTCGAGGGCCTCGTCGTCTTTACGCCAAGCCTTCTCGTTTGGGCGCTGTGGGTGGAGCATGGCAAGGGCGGAGAGTTCCTCTTTGACTTCCTGGCCAATGTCGAGGCCCCAGTCACGGTTTCCACCGCGCTTGGGGCCTCTGCGCATTATCTGCCGCCAATCTTGATCATGCTTGCCTGGTTCGCCGCATGGCTGACCGGAAGGCTAAGGGTCGCGCCTGCCGGCGTTGGCCTCCTGCTCGTCGCGGCGCTCGCCACATTGCTGTCGCCCTCGGAAGGCTTCGGCGGCACGAATGTCGAATTACGGATGGGCGCGATCCTTGTCGTTGTCGGGCTCTCCGTGCTGGCTGTGGAATGGACGCGGCTCATCCCCTGGCCCCGACCGGCGTTATTTTGCAGCGTCTGCCTTGTCTTGCTCGCGGCAGGTAGCGCTTCGACGATCGTCAGTTGGCGCAGGCCTGTCGATGACGTGGCAGACTTGCGTCAGATGAATGCTGCGCATCTGCCTTCTGGAGCGAGACTAGCCACTGCGCTCACCGACGACGACAAAGATTATCTGTGGCATGTAGCCGATTTGGCCATCCTTGACAGAAAGGCTTTCGTCCCGGCTTTCTTTGCAACCCCCGGCCAATCGACAGTGCGGCTCAAACGGCGTTTTGCCGCCATTGGCGCGGTCAACGCCGATGATGGCGGCGCAATTCTCGTGTCGGAAGTGAAAGACCTGCTGAGCGGCGGCTACGACAGCCTGGATGAAGATGACCGCTTTCGGCTGCGTCCCTACCGGGCGCTTGCTTGCGACTTCGATTATCTCGCGGTCGTCGGATCGTCCACGAACGATCTCCCCGCCGACTTCATCCGAGTCGCCGCGCGGCCTCGCGCTGCTCTCTACCGTATTGCGCCGGCGCCCAAGCGGCGCTGCCCGCCGCGAAACGGCCAAAACGAACGCAAGGAAGCGCGGAATGCAACCGCCAATGGGGTTCGGCCATGACCTCGGGGTGCCGCCGTAGTCCGAGCCTGCAAACGCAGCCGAGCGGACGAGCAACTTAAGCTGAGCTTCCAAGCCGGAGATCTCACGAGTCATTGTTCTATCTTGGGATTGCAGGCGCCGCCGTCGCGAAAGGGCAAAAGCCCGATCCGAACCCTAGTCTTAGCGCACCTCTTTCCTGCCGCTTGGTTATGAGGCGTTTGTTGGCCGGCTATTTACTTGGCCTTCTTTTGAAAGGCCTTCACATAATCGATCATCAAGACCGAGGGATTAGGAGTATTTTCTATCGGCCATCCGGATCCCAGGGCCAAATTAACAAGAAGCATCATCGGCTGATGGTCGCTTGGGAGAGCTTTCGTACGCCAGACTTCGTTGCGATCGAGATAGAAAATTATTTCCAGAGTCAGTGATCTCGGCGCCATAGGTGTGAAAGTCATTAATGAGCGAGTCTGTTGGCACATAGGACACATTTCCCTTCCCATAAAGCTCGCCTTTGCCAGTTTTCGACCAGACGTGAACAGCTTGGAGATAGACGTCTGTACGATGGCCGTAGTATTCAATGACATCTATTTCGCTACTTTCGACGCCATTCCCTTCCGATGCGAGCCAAAAGGCCGGCCATACTCCGGGACCTGCCGGCAATTTCATGCGGGCTTCGAAATAACCGCCGCTCTGTGCGAACCCCCGTTGCTGATCGTCGCGTGAAGATAAAATGCCGCTTTGCCAGCGATCTTGCTCGTTTTTACGGGCGATTATTCTTAAGCCGTCTGCCCCCGGGATGAAGGGAAAACCGGGCATGGGATCGACAAACACGGCGTCTCCAAAATCCCCATGCCATGGTGTATGCGCAATCCATCTTGACGGCCCCCCAGGGGTTACATCAACATTTTTACGAAAATCATCCGAAAAAGTTTCTTTATAGACCTCGATATCAAGAATATTCGCTGCTCGCGCTCCGATCGGGAATACGCTTAAATACAGCGCCATTGTTAATTGGAAAACTTGTTTTTTCATCGGAGGTGACTATTGCCCGTCTCGATCGCCATTGCGTGTTGGCCCGCCGCCGTTTCCTCTCTAAGTACTCAATTATACGATTGAAGTAAAGGCTGCGTGCGGAATGCGTGAGATCGGGGCTGTGCAACGGTCTATACATAGGGGTGACGAAGGAACGGGAGTCCCGCTGGCACAGACGGCAAAGATGTGGAGTGGGTAATTAAGTTTTGGGATTCTCGGTCATGGCGTGCGTGTGACCCTCTGTCCGGCGACCGTATCGGGGGGCGCCATGATTTCATCCCCTTTGTCGATGCTGCGACGCCGGAATACAAACGGCCCGTCTATGCGGGCCGTTTTGCCCCGTAACATACAAGGCGGGATGCTACTTGAGCGGCGTGTAGTAGCTTGCCAGATGATAATTCAGGCCAAGCTTAATAGTGTTCACCGTGAGGTCGTTACCGAACCATTTCCAATTGTTGTCAACATTGCCGACAGCGGAAGTGACATTCCAATTATTCTTGACGCTGAAGTCGTAATAAAGATATTCCGCCTTGACGGACCATCTTGGATCGACCTTCCATTCAACGCCCGCGCCTGCAGTCCACCCCGTCTGTTCGCCATTGTTGATGGCCGACACCATGGCGCCGCCGGACTTATTCCAGACGGTCGCCGTTCCTTGCAGGTAAGGATCGAACCAGGCGAAACCGCCTTTCGCATAGAGCATCCAGTTCGCCCAGGCGTAGCCCAGCCGGCCCGTGACGTCGCCGGCAAATCCACCCTGCTCGGTAAGCTTCGCCGCAAAAACGTTGCGGATGCCTTGTCCGTCGTGGGTCACGACTGTCGAGCCGCGTTCATTATTGCCGCCAATGCCGTCGAAGTCCGCCTCGAGGCCGAGGACGAAGCTGGGCGCAAACTGCCAATTGTAGCCGATTTGGCCGCCGCCGAAACCGGTAGCGCTGACGATGTCATTGACGGTTACGCTTGTTGAGCCGCCGGCCCCGTCATAGAACGTATTGGGCCGAGCGCCGAGATCAGTCCACGCCGCGCCAAGATGAAAGCCGCCGTAAAAGCCGGTCCAGAGCGGCGGAGCGGCAACAATGGGAATGGGGCCGTCCTTCATACCTACGGGACCATAGAGGTCCGTAGCATGCGCCGTTACGCCGGCTACACTTACGAGAGCTGCCGCCGCCGCCGCGGCAATTGTCTTAATCATCACATCTTCCCCCTAACTTACAAAGACAAAGCAAACGCTTACTCTGTGAAACAACGACACCCGGTTACGAGCGCTTGTTAGGGAAGTTACAGCGTTAAGCTTAATTTTATGCTAAGTGTAACCAGTATTTGTTGTAAAAATACAACTTTATTGTCCTCAATCGTCTTTGGCGGGGAAGCAAGCGCCCATTAAGATGTCTTCAACAGATGAAGCATGGGCGCGGGAAGTCGCAACAACCGCCCGCTCATCGAAAGGAGCACGCACTGCACATCGAGCCGGAAGATGGGTTTGCCCTCCCGCTCTATTGTTTGCCTAAGGACGATGCTGGCCTTGGTCAGTTCGGCCAAAGACGTGTGGACCTCAAGGACATCGTCGATGCGAGCGGATTTCAGGAATTCGGCGTTGAGGCGGCGCAATGCGAAGACGCAAGGCTCACCCGCAAACGCCCCTTCCTGCAAGGCGTTGTGCTTGATGCCAAGAAGACGCAAGTAATCTGAGCGACCGCGCTCGCACCAGCGCATATAGGACGTATGATAGACGACGCCGGAAAAATCTGTGTCTTCGAAGTAGACCCTTATCGGCAAGACATGCCCGGAACGTGAGAGCCGGCCCGAAAGATCCGCCCAATTCGCGCCATATGTCTGTGCCGTCATCGACCGGATACCCTGTCTCGCCCTTGGTATTTTTACGATGGGCGTGGGGCGGGTTTCAAGTCAATGGTCGCAGCAGCGCGGTTTTGCATGATCGACTGCGCTCGTAAAAGAGGCGGCAGGACTGGCCCGCCAACTGCAACTGCCGCACTGCACGATCAGGGCTGCTGCCTGACCAGAACCTTCGACAAGCCCAGTGAACCTGCGTGTCGACGGCCCACCATATGAGGCCATGGGCCGCATCGTCTTTCGGCAATCTCCGCCCTTCGCTCCACCGCCTCCGCCGCCGGTCGCCCAGCGCACACAAAACGAAACCAATTTCAGCCCTTCTTTAACCCTGACAGGGAGCGGACAGAGGCAGTCACAACGTCGATGACGGCAAACCGTTTATCCTTCGACGGGCTCAGGAGGAGGCCAAGCATATCGCTGGCTTCAAACTCATGGCGATCCTATCGCGCAAGCCGCCGGGGGCGCGCGCCACATCGTTTTCATGCCAGCCAAGCGCCCATCACGCGGCTATGAAATTCCTATAGGAGCCCGTTTGCGCTCGAATTGTTTTTATATGTCTGATTGCTGATTTGCCGCGATAGCCGCACCGGGCGCCCTCCCGGCTTCGGCGCGGCAGTAATATTCGAGGCTCAAAATGACCGACATTGTGATGCTGGCGATGGGAATCGGCTTTTTCGTCATCGCCCTTGCCTATGTGGCGGCCTGCGACCGGCTGTGAGGACCATCATGCTTCTTGATTACATTCTGGCCGGAGCCGTCACCGCTCTGTTGCTCGTCTATCTCGTCTACGCGCTGGTGCGTCCCGAGCGGTTCTGAGGAGGCGATTCATGACAATTCTAGGCTGGGTGCAGATCGCACTCTATGTGCTCGTCATCGTGCTCATCGCCAAGCCGCTCGGCTGGTATATGACGCGCGTGTTCAATGGCGAGCGGGTTTTGCCCATCTCGCCGCTTCGGCCGGTCGAGCGGGCGCTTTACTGGATCAGCGGCGTCAACGAAAGGCAGGAGCAGACCTGGGTCGGCTACGCCGTGTCCATGCTGTTCTTCAGCGTGGCCGGGTTCGTGACGCTCTATCTCTTGCAGCGGTTCCAGGCTTCGCTGCCGTTCAATCCGCAAGCGCAGGCGGCCGTCACGCCCGACCTCGCCTTCAACACCTCTGTCAGCTTCATCACCAACACGAACTGGCAGTCCTATACGCCGGAAACGACCATGAGCTATCTCGTGCAGATGGCCGGGCTCACTGTGCATAATTTCCTGTCCGCCGCCACCGGCGTAGCCCTCGCGCTGGCGCTGATCCGGGGCTTTTCGCGGCGCACCTCCAACACGGTCGGCAATTTCTGGGTCGATATGACCCGCTGCACGCTTTACGTGCTGCTGCCCGTCTCGATCGTGGTTGGCCTGTTTTTCGTGTGGCAGGGAATGCCGCAGAACCTGAACCCCTACACCGAAGTCGCCACCCTCGAAGGCGCCAAACAGATCATCGCTCAAGGCCCGGTCGCCTCTCAGGAAGTCATCAAGATGTTCGGGACGAACGGCGGCGGCTTCTTCAACGCCAACTCCGCGCATCCTTTCGAGAACCCGAACGCGATCACGAACTTTGTCCAGATCGTCCTGATTTTCGCAATCGGCGCGGCGCTTACGAATGTGTTCGGCCGCATGGTTGGCGATCAGCGGCAGGGCTGGGCCATCTTCGCGGTCATGGGGCTTCTTTTCCTCGCTGGCGTGGCGGTTTGCTACTCGGCCGAAGGCGCCGGCAATCCCGCCTTCGCCAGGCTTGGCATCGATACCGCTCCCAGCGCGCTCCAGGCGGGCGGCAATATGGAAGGCAAGGAGACGCGCTTCGGCATCGCCAACTCCGCGCTTTTCGCGACCGTGACGACCGACGCTTCTTGCGGCGCGGTCAACTCCATGCACGACAGCTTCACGCCGCTCGGCGGCATGATCCCCATGCTCAACATCATGCTCGGCGAGATCATCTTCGGCGGCGTCGGCTCGGGGCTGTACGGGATGCTGCTGTTCGCGATCCTGGCCGTGTTCATTGCGGGGCTCATGGTCGGGCGAACGCCGGAATATCTTGGCAAGAAGATCGAGGCCAAGGAAGTGAAGATGGCGATGCTCGCGATCCTCATCCTGCCGTTCTCGATCCTCGGCTTCACGGCCATCGCCGTCGTCGCCAAGGACGGGCTCGCCGGAATGGCAAACGCCGGACCGCACGGCTTCAGCGAGGCGCTCTACGCCTTTACCTCCGCCACCGGCAACAATGGCAGCGCGTTCGCAGGGCTTTCCGCCAATACGATGTTCTACAACACGACGCTGGCGTTCGCGATGCTCATCGGGCGCTTCCTGATGGTCATTCCCGCGCTTGCCATAGCCGGATCGCTGGCGGGCAAGAGAATCCTGCCGCCGTCGGCCGGAACCTTCCCGACGCATGGCTTGCAGTTCGTGCTGCTCGTCTCAGGCGTGATCCTCATCCTTGGCGGCCTCACCTTCTTCCCCGCGCTCTCGCTCGGACCTGTCGTCGAGCATTTCGCGATGGCCGCCGGTCAAACCTTCTGAGCTTCGAGGTAAAAATCCATGCTCGCTCCAGCAGCAGCCACAGCTAAAAGCAGGCGGTCGGCTACGATCACCGATCCGAAGATCCTGATCCCGGCCATCGGCGAATCCTTCAAGAAACTCAACCCCGTGACGCTGGCGAAGAACCCGGTCATGTTCGTGGTCGAGGTCGTCGCCTTCCTCGTGACGGTGCTTTTCGTCCGCGACCTCATCATGGGCGGCGCAGACACCGGCTTCTCGATCCAGATCATCCTCTGGCTCTGGTTCACGGTCCTGTTCGCCAACTTTGCGGAAGCCGTCGCCGAGGGGCGCGGCAAGGCCCAGGCCGCCAGCCTTCGCGCGGCGAAAACGGACATCAACGCCAAGAAGCTCGCGGACGCCAAGAACCATGAGCGCTACGAGCTAGCGCCAGCGATGCAGTTGAAGCCGGGCGATGTCGTCTTCGTCGAGGCGGGCGATCTCATCCCCTCCGACGGCGAGGTGATCGAGGGCGTGGCGTCGGTCAACGAGGCGGCCATCACGGGCGAGTCCGCTCCCGTGATCCGCGAGTCTGGCGGCGACCGCTCGGCGGTGACGGGCGGCACGCTCGTCATATCGGACTGGATCGTGGTTCGCATCACGGCCGGCCAGGGCTCGACCTTCCTCGACCGGATGATTTCGCTCGTCGAAGGCGCGGAGCGTAAGAAGACGCCGAACGAGATCGCGCTCAACATCCTGCTTGCCGGCATGACCATCATCTTCGTCTTCGCCGTCGCCAGCATCCCGAGTTTCGCGGCCTATGCAGGCGGCAGCATCTCGGTGCTGGTGCTCGTCGCTCTCTTCGTCACGCTCATCCCGACAACCATCGGCGCGCTTCTGTCCGCCATCGGCATCGCAGGGATGGACCGGCTGGTGCGCTTCAACGTGCTCGCCATGTCGGGACGCGCGGTTGAGGCGGCGGGCGACGTGGATACGCTCCTCCTCGACAAGACGGGCACCATCACGCTCGGCAACCGGCAGGCGTCGGAGTTCATCGCCTTGCCGGGCGTCTCAGAGAAAGAGCTTGCGGACGCGGCCCAACTTGCCTCGCTCTCGGATGAGACGCCGGAAGGCCGCTCCATCGTGGTGCTGGCCAAGGAGCGCTATGACATCAGGGGCCGCGACCTGTCCCACTTCAGCGGGCATCGCTTCATCCCGTTTTCGGCGCAGACCCGCATCAGCGGCATCGACCTTGAAGGCGAGCAAATCCGCAAAGGCGCCGTCGACGCCGTCATCAACTACGTCCGGCAAGCGACCGGCAATCCCAACATGCCAACGCCGCCGGAGCTTGAGCGCGCCTCCGAAACCATCTCGACGGCGGGTGGAACGCCGCTCGCGGTGGCGCGCAACGGCCGCCTGCTCGGGCTGGTCTACCTGAAAGACATCGTGAAGGGCGGCATCCGCGAGCGCTTCGCCGAGCTGCGCCGCATGGGCATCCGCACCATCATGATCACCGGCGACAACCCGTTGACCGCCGCAGCCATCGCAGCCGAAGCGGGCGTGGACGATTTCCTGGCGCAGGCGACGCCCGAGAACAAGCTGAACCTGATCCGCGAGGAACAGGCCAAGGGCAAGCTCGTCGCCATGTGCGGCGACGGCACGAACGACGCGCCCGCGCTGGCCCAGGCCGACGTCGGCGTGGCCATGAACACCGGCACCATGGCGGCGCGCGAAGCCGGCAACATGATCGACCTCGACAGCGACCCGACGAAGCTGATCGAGATCGTCGAGATCGGCAAGCAACTCCTCATCACGCGCGGCGCGCTCACAACCTTCTCCATCGCCAACGACGTGGCGAAATATTTCGCCATCATCCCGGCGATGTTCGTCGCCTTCTATCCGCAGCTCAACGCGCTGAATGTGATGGGCCTTTCGACGCCGCAAAGCGCGATCCTGTCGGCGATCATCTTCAACGCGCTGATTATCATCTTTCTGATCCCGCTCGCGCTGCGCGGCGTGCGCTACCGGCCCTTGGGCGCGTCCAAGATGCTGACCCGCAATCTCATGATCTACGGCGTCGGCGGCCTCATCGTCCCGTTCATCGGCATCAAGCTGATCGACATGGCCGTTTCCGCCATCGGCTTGGCCTGAGGAGAGCAATCATGTTGAGACAAATCCAACCCGCTATCGTTATGATCATCGCGCTGACGCTCATTACGGGCCTCGCCTACCCGCTCGGCATGACGGAGCTTGCGCAGTTTGTCTTTCCCCATCAGGCCAATGGAAGCCTGATCGAGAAGGACGGCAAGGTCATCGGCTCCGAGCTGATAGGCCAGAACTTCGCCGATGAGCGCTACTTCCACGGCAGGCCGTCGGCCACTACGGACACGGACCCGAACGACGCGACCAAAACGGTTCCCGCGCCCTACAACGCCGGCAATTCGGGAGGCGCTAATGCCGGGCCGACCTCGAAGAGCCTGATCGACCGCGTGACGGAAGCTTCCGAGAAGTTGAAGGCCGAGAACCCGTCCGCGCCTGTGCCCGTCGATCTCGTCACCACATCGGCGAGCGGGCTCGATCCGCACATCTCTCCCGCGGCCGCGTACTTCCAGGCGCCCCGCGTCGCCAAGGCGAGGGGAATCTCAGAAGCGAAGCTGCGCGAGCTTGTGAGCCAAAGCGTTGAAGGCCGCTCGCTTGGCATCCTCGGAGAGCCGAAGGTTAACGTGCTCAAGCTTAACATGAAGCTCGACGCTATGACCGCCAGCGCGAACCGCTAAGGCACCAGCGGGAAGTCCTGCAAGCGGCGGTGAGAAAGTCGGCCAGTAGAGCGGCGGCGCTAGCGCTGGCGCCTGGCGGGGTGATAACCGGCCACTGGTTAGGTTGTCCCTTTCTGGACGGGAAAGGGACAACAGTGGATATCGAAGACGTTTGCATGTTTCGCTCAATGCCCGACGGCGCCATCCCGACGCAGCCTCTTGCGGGAGAGGATGACCGGAACAATGCCGGAGGCCGGTCAGGGAGGCGTCCGGGGACTTCGGGTTTCTGGTCAGGCGTTACGACGCTTTTCGCGCTCATTCCTGAGCTTTGAGAAGGGCTTCTTTAGTCTTATAATGCTCTGATTTCGAAAACCTTTTTGGCCATTCCATACGCAGACTTGACTTGCGCGCCGTTGCCAGATTGAGGCGGGGGTGCTAAATCCCAGCAAGAATTCCAAACAGATCGACGCGGCTTGGCGCGCAAAGGGTTTGAAATGGCCATTATTCGGCAGGAGATGGGGCTTACCTTCGACGATGTGCTGCTGCAGCCGAGCCTGTCCGATGTGCTGCCGTCTGAGGTCGATGTCACCACCAACCTCACAAGAAGCATCAAGCTCAATATTCCGATCCTCTCGGCCGCCATGGACACGGTCACGGAAGGATCGCTCGCCATCGCCATGGCGCAGGCTGGCGGCATCGGCGTCATTCATCGCAATCTGCAGCCCGAAGAACAGGCCCAGCACATCCGGCAGGTCAAGAAGTTCGAATCCGGCATGGTGGTCAATCCGGTCACCATCTCGCCCCACGCGACCCTGAAAGACGCGCTGGGCCTGATGAAGAGCTTCCGGATCTCAGGCATCCCGGTGGTTGAGGGAGCGAATAACAACGGCCAGGGCAAGCTCGTCGGCATTCTGACGAACCGCGACGTGCGCTTCGCCACCAATCCCGCCCAGCCGGTCCACGAACTGATGACCAAAAGCAATCTCATCACAGTGAAGGACAATATCGACCGGGATGACGCCAAGCGCCTCCTGCACACCCATCGCATCGAGAAGCTCGTCGTCGTCGACGACGACTATCGTTGCATTGGCCTCATCACCGTGAAGGATATCGAAAAGGCCGAGCAGCATCCCTTTGCGTGCAAAGACGAGCAGGGACGGCTCCGCGTGGCGGCGGCGACTTCGGTTGGCGAAGACGGCTTTACGCGCAGCGAATATCTGATGGACGCAGGCGCAGACCTGATCGTCGTGGATACGGCGCATGGCCACTCGCAGCGCGTCCTCGACGCGGTCAAGCGCATCAAGCGAGCCTCAAATGTTGTCCAGGTGATCGCCGGCAACGTCGCCACCGCCGAGGGAACGCTCGCCCTTATCGATGCGGGGGCGGACGCCGTGAAGATCGGGATCGGCCCCGGCTCCATTTGCACGACGCGCATCGTTGCGGGCGTCGGCGTTCCTCAGCTGACCGCCGTCATGGAAGCGGCCGAGGCGGCGGCGCGTCACGGCGTGCCCATCATCGCCGATGGCGGCCTCAAATATTCGGGCGACATCGCAAAGGCGCTCGCAGGCGGCGCAGATTCGGTGATGGTCGGCTCGCTGCTCGCCGGCACCGACGAGAGCCCCGGGGAGGTCTTTCTCTATCAGGGACGCTCCTACAAATCCTACCGTGGCATGGGCTCGCTTGGCGCCATGGCGCTCGGTTCCGCGGACCGCTACTTCCAGAGCGAAGTGGCCGATGCGCTGAAGCTTGTGCCCGAGGGCATCGAAGGGCAGGTTCCCTACAAAGGTCCGGTGTCGGCCGTTCTGCACCAACTCGTGGGCGGCTTGCGCGCGGCCATGGGCTACACAGGCTCACACTCGTTGGCCGAACTCCATGAGAGAGCCGAGTTCGTGAGGATTACGAACGCGGGGCTTCGCGAAAGCCACACGCATGACGTGACGGTCACGCGTGAGGCGCCGAACTATCCGATTGGAAACGCTTAGCGCCATGCAACAAGGCGGAAGGCTGCAGGCGGCAATCGAGGTTCTGACCGAAATCATGGAGCGGGGACGCGCCGCGCCGATTGCGCTCGCCGATTGGGGCAAGGCGCACCGCTTCGCCGGCTCGGGTGACCGCGCCTCCATCGGCAACCTCGTCTTCGACAGCCTGCGGCACAAACAATCCCTGTCTTATGTGATGCGCTCGGATACGCCGCGGGCCATAACGCTCGCCGCGCTTCGCAACGATTGGGGCGTTTCCGCTGAAGAGATCGCAGGCTTTTGCAGCGGGGAGGGATTTTCTCCCGCGCGCCTCACGCCGGAAGAGGAAAGCGGCCTTGCGAATAACGACTTGTCCGATGCTCCTCCCTGGATTCAGGGCGACTATCCGGAATGGCTCCATCCCTCATTCACAGAGGAGTTCGGAGACTGCGCCATCGCCGAAGGAAAGGCCTTGGCGGCGCGCGCGCCTATTGATTTGCGCGTGAACACGCTGAAGGCGACCCGCGAGAAAGTTCTCAAGGCTTTCGCCCGGCATGACGCGGCGCCGACTTCCTATTCCCCGGTTGGCGTGCGCCTGCCGCCCCGCGAAGGCGGCGCGCGCAGCCCGAATGTGGAGGCCGATCCGGCGCACGGCCGCGGCTGGTTCGAAGTGCAAGACGAGGGGAGCCAGATCGGGGCGCTTCTGGCTGGCGCGGGACCACGCATGCAGGTCGCCGACATTTGCGCGGGCGCAGGCGGAAAAACGCTCGCGATGGCGGCCAGGATGCAGAACACCGGCCAGATTTACGCCTACGATTCGGACGCGGTCCGGTTTCGCCCGATCTTCGAGCGGCTGAAGCGCGCGGGCGCTCGCAATGTGCAGACGCTGCTGCCGGGCGATGAGAGCGCACTCGACGCTTTGGAAGGCCGCATGGACCTCGTCTTGATCGACGCGCCTTGCAGCGGAACGGGCGTCTGGCGGCGGCGGCCCGACGCGAAGTGGCGATTGACGAGCGCGCAGCTCGCGGAGCGCATGGCCACGCAAAGCGCCTTGCTTGAGCGGGCGGCGCGGCTCGTAAAACCGGAAGGAACGCTCGCTTACATCACCTGCTCGATCCTGGCGCACGAAAACGGCAAGCAAATCAAAGCCTTTCTAGAGCACAATCCCAGTTTCTCCGTAATTGACGCAGGGCCACGCGCCGCAGAAGTTCTGTCCCGGTCTGTATCCGGGAACGGAAATCACACTATGCCGGGGCTACTTCTAACGCCTTTCCGTCATGGGACTGACGGTTTTTACATCGCGCTTTTATTAAAATGCGCCGCATAATGCCTTGAAACAACTGCCCCGGTTCGCGCTGCCGCAAAATAGACAAAATTTCTTCATTGCTGCATCACGGATCCGGTCAAAAGCTTGTTACAGCGTGGATCTAATGACGCCTCGGGTGTGCTCATGGGGCAACCGACCCGTCAAGACCAACCATCAGAAAAGCAGAAAAGCGAGTTTCCGCTATGGGTTTCATCAAGGCCATCTTCTACCTGATCATCATCGGCTTCCTGGCCGTCACCGGTTACTGGTTCTATGGCGCCTTCGCCGCGGCTGGCGAAGCTCCGTATTGGGCTGAAATCAACAAGGTGCTGCCCGAGCAGGCCAGGACTTTCGCCTGCGGCGAGATTAAGAAGCATGCGACCGGCCACGTCGAAAGCTGCGACTAAGAGTTGAGCGCGAAGCAAGCTCCGCGCTGGACGCACCTGAAAATCCGTCTATCTTAGGCATGGGTCCGCAGTCCGCGGACCCATTCTTTTGTGGCTCTACAGCCGGAGAGAAGCTCGCTCCCACTTGCCGCAAGCGCTCAGCGAGCCCGCCTCCGAAAAGCCGCACCAGGGTCAAGAATTTGCCAGTGCGCCTTATCTGCGGAAATCCCGAAAGCGCTTGCCGCAAACAAGGCGGATTTCCCGCGAGGCGCACTAAGGAGAGAGGAGCGTCCCTTGCACGGTCTCCCGATCAGCGATGTCGTTCTTATTGTGGATTTTGGCGGGCAGTTCACGCAGCTCATCGCGAGGCGCGTGCGCGAGGCCAACGTCTACTCCGAGATCGCGCCCTTCAACGCGTCGGAGAAAGCCATCGCGGAGCTGAAGCCGAAGGCGATTATCCTGTCCGGCGGTCCGGCGAGCGTTTTCGATCCGGGCGCGCCGCAGGTTCCGGACGCCATTTTCGAGGCGGGCGCGCCCGTGCTCGGCATCTGCTACGGCCAGCAGGGGATGGTGGCGCGGCTTGGCGGCAAAGTCGAGCCGTCGAGCGAGCGTGAATACGGCTCGGCGCTTATCGACATCAAGGCGGCGTCGCCGCTCTTCGAGGGCGTGGCCGGGGTTGGCGAGAAGGCCCCGGTGTGGATGAGCCACGGCGACCGGGTTGCCTCGTTGCCTGACGGTTTCGCCTCGATCGCAACGACGCGCAACGCGCCCTATGCGGCCATCGCCGATGAGCGCAGGCGGTTCTACGGCGTTCAGTTCCATCCCGAGGTCGTGCATACGCCAGGCGGCGCGATCATGCTGCGAAACTTCGTGCACAAGATCGCGGGCTGCGACAATTCCTGGACGATGGCGGCGTTCCGCGATGCCGAGATCGCCCGTGTTCGTGAGCAGGTTGGCGGCGCAAAGGTGATTTGCGGGCTCTCGGGCGGGGTGGATTCGGCGGTCACAGCCGTCCTGCTCCACGAGGCGCTGGGCGACGCGCTGACCTGCATCTTCGTCGATCACGGCCTCCTGCGCCAAGGAGAAGCGGAGGAAGTCGAAAGCCTGTTCCGCGGCGCGTACAACATTCCGCTGATCCATGTGCAGGCCCAGCCTCGCTTTTTATCCGCGCTAAGCGGCGTTTCCGATCCCGAGCAGAAGCGCAAGACCATCGGCCGCCTCTTCATCGAGGTCTTCGACGAAGCCGCCCATCAGGTCGGCGGCGCCGAGTTCCTGGCCCAAGGCACGCTTTACCCAGACGTGATCGAAAGCGCAGCGCCGCATGGCGGCCCATCCGTCACCATCAAGTCGCATCACAATGTCGGCGGCTTGCCGGAGCGCATGAAGCTGAAGCTCGTCGAGCCGTTGCGCGAACTGTTCAAGGACGAGGTTCGCGCGCTCGGCCGCGAGCTTGGGTTGCCCGACGCGTTCCTGAAGCGCCACCCGTTCCCGGGGCCGGGGCTCGCCATCCGCATTCCCGGCGCGATCACGGAAGAGAAGCTGCGCGTGTTGCGCAAGGCCGACGCGATCTACCTGGAAGAGCTGCGCGCGGCCGGGATCTACGACGACATCTGGCAGGCTTTCGCGGTGCTGCTTCCCGTGCAGACCGTCGGCGTGATGGGTGACGCGCGCACTTACGATCATGTGCTCGCGCTGCGGGCCGTCACTTCGGTCGACGGCATGACGGCGGACTTCTACCGCTTCCCGCTGGATTTGCTGGGGCGCATCGCGACGCGCATCGTGAACGAGGTGAAAGGCGTCAACCGCGTTGTCTACGATGTGACCTCGAAGCCGCCCGGCACTATTGAGTGGGAGTAAGGTGGCAAAGTCACAATCGCGTCACCGTAACCGAGCCGAAAAGCTGGCAGCGATAAGACCGGGATTGCTGTGGCTATCGCAGACGACGCGTCGGCAAAAAGATGTGTCTCAGCGATTTGCTGAAACTGAAGCCCTCGGCGAGTCAAATTATGCTCGTCGTCGATGCCTCGATAGTGAGACATCGGATTGCGCAGCTCCACGCGCTATGTCTTGAATGCGCGCTCGAGTTCAACCTTTCGCGCCTCAAGTTCAGTTAGTTTCCTCTTGAGATCGGCGATCTCCTTGCTGATAGCTCGCAATTCAGTTTTGGCCTTCTGGCTTGTCAAATATTCTGGCCCCAACTGTTCAGCTATATACGGTTCGAGCTGGCTTCGGAGGACCCGAAGGTAGGGATTGCCCCATACCGCCCCTTCCCGATATTCAAGTTTGCCGGCTTGGATACCCTTCACGATTAAGTCGCGGCTTATCCCATATTCCTTCTCGGCCGTCACATCGCTGAGGACCGCGCCCTTTCAATTCCATTCGCCATATTCCGCCATGTATGCCCCGATCTCCAACAGCCACCTGAGCCGTTCAGAGATTACGTTGAACATCACCCACCCACAATGGCCATCGGAATAGATGCTCTTGCATCCACCCTTTGCGTCGATTTCAGGTCGTGAGGCTATATCCGCTATCGGCGCCTGCGCGAACGTTGGTTCACCTTCTTTGAGCAGCCGCAACCGCTGCAGAAAATGTTCAAGCGTTGGCGAAGCCATGCACGTTTGCTTAGACCGACTTTTCGGGGCGCGCGCTTCCGATCGCGCCTGCCAGCCTGCGGCTGAGAACTGATGCGAACAAAGCAGCACAGAGGGCTGTGGATATTAACTGCGTTTTAGGTTCTTGCGGCCCCGCCGAGCCAAAACGAGAACGAACGCCTTGTCGCCACAATCCAAAGCCTTGGCTATAAGATCGAGATCAAGCCCCTGGCCGCATGGCCGGCGGCGGGTTTCGTTCCAAAATTGCGCAACTACGCCATCGCCGTTTACTCGTTCTCGCCACTATGAAACAAATCGCCAGATCAGGCAGAACTTCGATTGAACCGCCATTCTGGTGGTACGGCGAGCGCATCCCGCTCGCCGCCTGGGCGCTTTGGCCTGTCTCGGCGGTCTATGGCGGGATGGTCGAGAGGCGCTTTCGGGCCGCCTCCCCTTACCGCAGCGCGCTGCCCGTCCTGTGCGTCGGCAATTTCACAATGGGCGGCGCGGGCAAGACGCCGGTGGCGCTAAAGCTCGCCTCCATGCTAGGCGAGGCGGGGCGCAATCCCGGTTTTCTCACGCGCGGTTATGGCGGCAGCGAACGCGGGCCGCGCCTCATCGACGGCGCGACGGACGGCGCTGACCGTGTTGGCGACGAGCCGCTTCTCCTGGCGCGGGCTGCCCCCACCGTCGTGAGCCGGGACCGTCCGGCGGGCGCGAAGCTGCTTGAGACGCTCGGCGTGGACGCCATCGTCATGGACGACGGGTTCCAGAATCCTTCGCTCACGAAGGATTTTAGCGTCGCCGTCGTGGACGCAGGCGCGGGCGTCGGGTGCGGCCATGTCTTTCCGCTCGGCCCTCTGCGCGCCCGGCTGGCCTTCCAACTCGCGATGGCGGACGCCGTCATTATTGTCGGCGCGCGGGGCGAGACTGACGTGACGGGGCTGCTCGGACGGGAGAGCCAGCGCGATCGGGCGACGCCGTTGCCGGTTTTTGCGGCGAGAATTATCCCCGCCATCACGGAGGAGTTTCGCGGCCGTCCTTTCCTCGCCTTCTGCGGCATCGGCAGACCCGCCAAGTTTTTCGACACCTTGCAGGAGGCAGGCGTGACCGTCGTGAAGAGCCGAAGCTTCCCCGATCACCATCCTTATGCGGAAGCGGACGCCCGTTCGCTCCTCGCGGAAGCAAAGGCGCTCGATGCCGGGCTGATAACGACGGAAAAGGATCACGCCCGGCTCTCACAAGCCGAAGGCGCTCTTGGTGAACTCCGTCAGCATGCGTTTGCGATGCCGATAAGCGTTGAGTTTTCGGAAGACGGCGAAGCGCAGCTTTTGAGATTGTTAAGCACACTTCGCCATACTGACCAAGGGATGGCGGATGCCGCGTTATAGTCGTTTCGTCATCCAGACCTTGTGGAGCGCAAGCCGGGATCGTGAAAAACCGTGCATTTTAATGTTTTGCGATCCCGGATAAGCGCTTGCGCCCTTCCGTGATGACCGTTTCGGAGAGACTACTTGAGCCGTTCGCGATCCAAATGGCGGCGGAGCGCAATCTGTGCGCTCGCGTAGGCCTCCTGATAGGGCACGCTCCAATAGCGCAGCTCCTCGATGCGGATCGGCTCGCCCGTGACCGCGCACCTCACAAACGCGCCGTTCTTGAGAACCTGAAACTCGCCATCGAGATAGCGGACCCTGGCCTCTTGCCCGAATGCGAAGGAGCGCTCAATTCGATTCATTCTCTGCCCATGCCTTAAAGTAGAGTGCCTTGCCCGCCATCGTCCTTGGCCGTCCGGCGCGGAGTTTGGGCGACGATCCTTCGGCGCAAGACAGGCTCGCCTGCCTCAGCTTTCGATCCTGAATAATGAGCCGAAACGTGACCATCGGCAAATTCAATGTCAAGGGCGGCGGGCGCTTGCAAAGCTGCGGCGCGGCTTATCACGGCGGTGCCGGCTCCGCGTACGAGCGCGAAGCCCCTGTCCAGCACGCTCTTGTGGCTGAGGCTCCGCAGAAGTTGAGAGAGCGACGCCAACTCTAGCCCCTTTATCTCCAACATGTTCCGGGCGCCTTGCGTCGCCCGCGCGGCCAGCGACCCCAGCCGTTCGCGCTGCCGGGCGGACGGCCCGGCAAGCAGGCGCGGATTGAGCCGCGCGCCGCGATCGGCCAGGCGCTCGCGCTTCTTGACGACGCCCTCGCGGAAGCACCGTTTCGCGCCGTCGCCCGCCCGCTTGAGCCGGTCCGCCCCGCGCTCCAGGACGAGCCGGATATGACGCGGCGTCAGCCGGACAGACTGGTATTCGAGGCGCGCGCGCGAGCGCTCGCTGAAATGGCGCAGCGACTGGCCGAGGCGCGCGCCCGTTGTATCGAGGCGCTGGCGCGGCACGGCCAGAAGCGCCTGCGGGCGAGGCAAGCCGCGCTCGGCGCCGCGGAACTCCGCCCGAAGCTTCTCAAGGTGCCGCCGCACGCATCGCCGGGCGCGATCGATGCATTCCGACAGCCGCAAGACGAGGTCCGAGTGCTTCGGCACGGCCCATTCCGCCGCTTTCGTCGGCGTCGGTGCGCGGGCGTCGGCCACAAGGTCGAGCAAGGTCCAGTCGGTCTCATGGCCCACGGCCGAAATAAGCGGGATCGTGCTTTCCGCCGCGGCGCGAACCACGGCTTCCTCGTTGAAGCCCCAGAGGTCTTCGAGGCTGCCGCCGCCGCGCGCCACGATCAGCAAATCCGGTCTTGGCAGCGCGCCGCCGGGCGAAAACGCATTGAAACCGCGAATGGCGGCGGCGACTTCCGCACCGCAGGTTTCCCCCTGCACGCGCACCGGCCACAGCAGCACGCGCGTCGGGCAGCGCTCGGTGAAACCATGCAGCATGTCTCGGATCACCGCGCCCGTGGGCGAGGTCACGATGCCCACCACTTGCGGCCAGAATGGCAACGGGCGCTTCCGCTCCGGATCGAACAGCCCCTCGGCCGCGAATTTCTTCTTCCGCTCCTCCAGCAACGCCATGAGCGCGCCCGCACCCGCCGGCTCAAGCTGCTCGATGACGATTTGGTAGCTCGACTTGCCGGGAAAGGTGGTGATGCGGCCGGTGACGATGACCTCAAGCCCTTCCTCGGGCTTGAACTTCAGTTTCGCGAATGCGGTGCGCCAGATCACGGCGTCGATGCGGGCGCTGTCGTCCTTCAGGCAGAGATAGGCGTGGCCCGAGCTATGCGGCCCACGATAGCCCGAAATCTCGCCGCGCAGCCGCACGAGCCCGAACGCGTCCTCGACCGTCCGCTTGATGGCCGATGAAAGCTCCGAGACCGTGAATTCCGCAATGTTCGACAGAGGCGCCGCTTGCATCGCCGCTAACATGGACTCGTCTCGCGCGTGTGTCTATAGCGGCGGCGGCGATGCGCCGCGCCTGGGGAAAAACGCGTCGCGCAGCCGCCAGACGGCCTCGAAGTCGAGCTTCTCGCCCTCGAAGACGATCTGGCGGCTCGCCTTGTTCGGGCGCTCCTTCAGATAGCGCGTCAGGTTCATCCAGCGGATCGTCTCCTCGGCGTCGCGGATCACGAGATACACGTCCACAGGCTGGCTCACCCAGTAGTCGAGGTGACGAAGCTCCTTCACGTCGAACACCTCTTTGCCGTCGGTCTTGCGCTTGCGTAGGTGCGACGCGCCGCTTTTGAGCTGCACGTAAATCTTTTTGCCGCTGGCCTTGCCGCCGTCGTCCTTGAACTCGACCTCGCCATCGATGCCGTAGTCCAATTTCGTCAGCTCCCGGAAAATCTGGTTCGCCTCGCCGCAGATGGCTTGCATATGCCCGGTCAGGATTTGCTCCAGCGCCTGGGCGTCGAGTTCCTGTGTGGCCCGCTCATCCATCGCCACGACCTCGCGCGCCACCCGGTCCGAGCCGAGACAGTCCTCGATATGGTCCTTGAAGGGCACCCGCTCGTCGCAATTCATGCAGGTGATGAAGTCCTTGCCGGAATCCATCCGTTTGCGTACCGCAGCCATGTCGGTCACCGGCTCACCGCAGCCGCACACATAGCGCCGCTCGCGCCGCAACTCGCTGCCATATCTCTGCAAATGCCGGTGCACGAACTCGATGAACACCACCTTCAATTCATCGGGTACGCCGTGGTCGAAGAAGACGCTCAGCTTGCCCTCGCCGTCTCCCAGCTTCTCGAACACGATGCCAATAGTCTGGCCCTTGCTCGTGGCGAACTCGGCGGCGTTCTGCCACAGCTCCTTATGCTTGAATGAACTGCCGTACCACAAGCGCACGACCAGCGTCGTGTAGATGGTCTGGAGTTCTCCCGTAAACGTGTAGGTGACGAAGATCTCCGGGTGGGTCGTGATCTCGCGATCCCGGCGGTATTGGGAGGGGAAGATCAGGAGCGTGCAGCCGTCCTCCTTCTCCCGAATGCACAAGGAATGATCCAGAAGCGTCTGCACCAGCGCCCGCAGCAGCAGTTCCTCGTCAGGGCGATGCGTCAGCCGCTCAACGCCGGTGAAGTCGAACGTGTCGTTATAGATTTCCTCCTCGGTGACGCAGCCGATCTCGTCCTTGTGGGCGCGGGCGGCGCGGATGATCGCGGCGGCGTAACCGTTGAGCAGGTCGGGCCGCAGCAGCACGAGGTCGCCGAATTTGAGCGCCCGCACCAGACCGTGATTGCCGAGCAGCGTCACCGCCGTGCGCACGTCTGCTTCGGAAATTGTCTCGTCGGGCAGCGCCGTCTCCAACCGCTGCGCCAGCTCGGCGAAGCGCAAAAGCCGGATATCCTGCTTGTTGCGCATGGCCATAATGGTGTTCTTGATTTTCGCCAGGAGACGCGGCGTGGACGTCCAGGGCAACTTATCCCAGGGAATATGCCGAGCGATAAGTTGCTTGAGCTGCGACGGCTGGCCGCTGTTCGCATCGTCCGAGCAGTTGTCACCACGCTTTGCGCTGGTGGGCAGACAGTCGATGAAGCCGTAATCCCTGAGGAAACGCTTGATCTTGCGTTCGCTGACCTTCATGCCGCCAACATCCAGCCGCGTCGGGATAAGCAGCTTGGCCGCATCGCGCGCCGAGTCCTTGCCATTGACCGCTGTGCGCAGCGCTTTGAGCCAGTCGCCCGCTTCGGCGAAGGGATCGTCCTTCTGCGGGTTGACGAGCAGCAACGCCAGCGCGGTTTCGTCGAGATAGAGCTGATGGATGAGGCGATAGTCCTCCTGTCCCGCCAGATCCCACAGCAGAGCTTCCCGCTCCATGGCGGGGTCCGGCTGCAGCGGCAGATCGAGCCGCCAGACGTTCATGCCGTGTGTGGAGTTGGTCTTGACGTAGCGGTCGTCGACGAGGCGATGCGCGAGGGTTGTCTTGCCCACAGTGCTTTCGCCGATGAGGACAACCTTGGCATTGACGTAGCGACGCGCAGGCGCGGCCGATGGCGCAGACTGCGCGGCCGAGACTCGATAGATGTAAATTTCGCAGTTTCCGCCGCCCATGAGAAGACGTGTCCCGTCAGGACTGAAGGCCACAATAGTGCCGAAGCGGCGATCGAACTTTTCGAGCTGGATCACCTGCAGACATCCGCCGGATTTCCAATCCCAAAGGCGCACAGCATTTTCGTGCAACATCCTGGATGAGTTATAACCGCCACCGGATGCGATTAAACCGCCATCGGGTGAAAGGGCGATTGAATGCACGTAGCCATTATGGCCTTCCAAGGTCCCGAGGCAGACCTCCTTCGTCAGGTCCCAGATCTTGATCGTTTTGTCCTCGGAGCCGGAAAAGGCAAAGCGTCCATCTGCAGTAATTTGGACCGCTCTCACGTAACCAGAATGGCCCTGAAGTACCGCCGCACATGCGCCCGTTTCGAGGTTCCAGAGCCTGACGGTTCTGTCACCCGAACCTGAAACGGCCTGCTTTCCATCCGGGGTCACAGCGACAGACAATATATATCGCTTATGGCCAGTAAGCTTGGAAAGGCACTTCTGCGTCTCGACCTCCCAAAGCTTGAGAGTTGGATCATCTTTTCCGCCGCTGGATATGATCCTTCTTTCGTTACGCAGAACAGCTAGCGAATTTATGGAGTGTCTGCTTGCTTTCCAGCATGACATAAGGCGGCCGTCGCTGGCATTCCATTGGCAAATTGCGTTGTCGTGAGAGCCTGAAAAAATCTGCGCGCCATCAGGCGTGAACGCAAGACAAGTCAGCTCGGCTAGGTTGCGCAGGTTAGCTCTGGCGTTACCCGTTTCAAGGTCCCAAATCTTTATCGTGCGATCCCTGGAACCGGATGCTGCCCATTTCCCATCGGGACTGACTGCCACACAGGTCACCAGATCGTTGTGCCCCGTGAGCGTTCGCTCCAACTCCGCTAGTGACTGGGTTTGTAGTGGTGATTTTTGCTCCGCCTTGGCCACGGGAGCGATTTCTTTCGGCACCGGCTTCTCGTCATGCCTTACCTGCCGAGTTTCTCCGGCCACAGATGACCCTGCATCGCCTGTCTTCGCGGTTGAGCCCCCCTGCTGCTCCGCGCCGCATGCCTCCAGCAGGGCTTTGAATGCCGACGCAGCCCCCTTCCGGTAGTCGACATAACTGTACCGCCGCAAGGTGTCCGGCAAATCGCACGGCTCCAGTAGCAACGGGATGAAGCGGCGGCCGGCATTGGACGGGTCGCGGAAGAGCACCGTGCTGCGCTCCAGCCCCACCCAGTCCGACCCCAGCGCCGCAGGCGACAGGCAGAGCACCAGCGTTCGCGCCGTCTGCAGCCCGTTCTCGATGGCGAGGTAGATGTCATCCCCCGGCTTGATGATCCACTCATCGAACCAGACGCTTAAGGCCGCAGAGCGTAGCTTTCCGGCCAACTTCCGCACGCGCGGCTTGTCGGCGTGGTTATGGCTGAGGAAGACGTCGTATGAGAAGTGCGGGGGTTCGCTCATAGGGCCGGCCGTTGCTGCGGAGCGCGTCATGGGTGGCGCGGGCCGTGGCCGAAGTACTTAACAAGCTGAGGCTCAGCGCGAAAGCGCGATTTTCGCCGACCCCCGAATTTTGCTTCTTTCCCTTGTTGAATCGCGCGTGATGCGAAGGCCCCCTCACCCGGCGACCGGCAAAGCCGGCCGCCACCCTCTCCCGCGAGGGGAGAGGGTTTGTGCATCGTCCCCTCTTCCGTGCAAGCTCGCCTTAGGGGGCCGGGATCAAAACCCGTCGAATTCGTTGTTTCCGACGGCGCGAGCCGTTCGCCGCTCCGACACATTGACCACCCAGTTCGCGATCGTGGCTTTGCTCGTGGGAAGCGGCAGCCTGCGCAGCATGGAGCGGTAGGTGTAGAACTCACGGTGGATGCGCTTGATGTTGTCTTCGAGTTCGCCCGGCGTGCACCAGGTGGGCTGAACGTGGCAGATCTGCGTGGAATAGCGCCCGATCTCCTCCTCGTTGATGATGCGGTCCTCGGCCTTGAGCCTGTCGAAAAGCGCCGTGCCGGGCGTCGGAACCAATCCGCTGAAATAGGCCGCCGCGACCTTATGCTCCTCCAGGAATTTCAGCGTCGCGTCGAAGATGCTCGGGTCTTCGTTGTCCCAGCCGAAGATGAAGTTCAGCGAATAGCTGATGCCGCGCTTGCGCATGTTTTCGAACATCTCGGCGTAACGGGTCACCTTGTTGACCCGTTTGTTCATGTTCAACAGCGTTTCCGCGTTGATGCTTTCGATGCCGATATTCACGTGGAGTAGGCCGCTTTTCCGCGCGAGATCGAGAAATTCCGTGTCGCTGCAATAATTCGAGGTCCACAGCGTCGACCAGCGCACCTTGAGCGGGATCAGCGCCTCCATCAGTTCCATGGCGCGCTCGCGCTTGCCGCCGAAGTTGCTTTCGGCGAACAGGATGCTGTTGCCGCCAGTGTGGCGCACGTCCTCGACGACATCCTCCGCGGGGCGCCAGCGGAAGCGCGTACTGAGATAGATGCGCTCGGAGCAGAAGTCGCACAGAAGCGGGCAGCCGCGCGACGATTGCAGCGTGTAGGTGCGGAACGGGCCGTATTTGGAAAGGTCCAGGCAGTCGTAGCGCGGCTTGGGGAGGCCGGAAAGCCCAGCCTGGTCAAGAACGGGGGCCACGTACCGCTTTTGCAGGCGCCCCGCGGCGGCGTCCGCCAGCATCTGCGCCCAGATCGGCTCCGCCTCGCCAATGCCGATGGCGTCGCAATGCTCCTCCGCCTCGTCGGGATAGAAAAACACATGCGGGCCGCCCATGATCACCTTCACGCCGCGGCGCCGGAACTCGGCCGCGATGTCGTACGCGCGCCAAGCCTGCAAGGTCCAGGTCGTGATCGCGACAAGATCGGTGGGCCGGTCGAAGTCGATCTCCTGGACAGGCTCGTCGATCACGGTGACGCGCCAGTCCGGCGGGGTGAGCGCTGCGAGATAGGGCAGGGTCAGCGGCACAAGCGCGCGCCGGCGAGTTTTGAAGATGTTGCGATCCGTCTTCGAAGAATAATGCGACGGCTGAATGATCGTCAGGTCCAGAGGCATTGCCTTTGCGTCTTCCTTGCGCCGTGGAGGAACAAAACCGCCCAAGTTTTTTTCAAAGGCCTATAATTCCTGCTGCAGCGAAAGCAAGCCAAAATCGAAATTAACGTAAGTGTCCGTCCAAAAACTTCTTGAATTGTATGAATTTGTTATGATTTAAGGGGAGCGGCCATGATTTGGAGGGGCCGCCGATGCGGACGCCGGAAAACCGCAAGCTCTATGACCGCAGTGATCTGCGTTACCCAAGCGATGTGACGGATGAGGAATGGGAGCTGATCAAGCCTGAAATTGCGCCGGCCAAACGCGGCGGACGCAAACGCGAAGTTGACGAGCGCGACATCGTGAACGCCATCATGTACGTGCTCTCCACCGGCTGCCAGTGGCGAGCGCTGCCGAAGGATTTCCCGCCGAGAAGCACGGTGTGGCATTACCTTGATTTGTGGGCCTACGACGGGACGCTGGAGCGCATTCATTACGCGCTTTACGTGAAATGCCGCGAGAAAGCAGGACGCGAAGCAAGTCCAACAGCAGCAATCGCCGATAGCCAAAGCGCAAAGAGCGCAGAAAAAGGGGGGCTCAAATCGATGCGATCGGCTACGATGCAGGAAAGAAGATCAAGGGCAAGAAGCGGCATATTCTTGTAGACACGCTGGGTTTATTGCTTCACGTCGTCGTTCATCCGGCTGATATTCAAGACCGCGATGGAGGCGTCTTGTTGCTTTCTACGCTGTTCGGACAGTTCCCTTTCCTCAGAAAACTGTTCGCTGATGGGGGCTATCAGGGACCAAAATTCAAACAGGCCATCGCTAAACTCCTGCCTGAACTTCAAGTTGAGATCGTCAAGCGCTCAGATCAAGCCAACGGATTTGAGATCCTGCCAAAGCGATGGGTGGTTGAGCGAACCTTCGCCTGGCTTGGCCGCTGCCGAAGACTTGCCAAAGACTTCGAAAACCTGACCAGGATCGCGCTGGCCTTCGTTCGGCTCGCGTCCATCCGGCTTATGTTGAGAAAGCTCTGTAAAGCATCATAAACTTTTTGGACGGACTCTAAGCGTTTCCGTCTTCCCCAACGCTCCCTCACCCTGCTCCCGCTCGTACGTCTATCCGAGGCGAGTTCGCGTGAGCGCTCGCGGCGATTGGGCCGCCAACTTGCCTCGGACGGCGCCAGGGACAACGGCTACATCGTCGACAGCGATTGCAGATGCTGGAACAGCCACGTCTCGCTCAGCGCGTCGTTATCCTTCTTCAGGTAGACGCGAAGGTCGACCGGGTCCTCTGAAATGGCGGTGAAGTCGAACATCACGCGCCACATGTCGGTGTCGACGACAGGATAGACGGCCGTCCGTTCGATCGTACCCGAGGCGGCGGTCACGACGACGTCGATATCTCCCCGCTTCGGAAACTCGCCGAGCCGGCCGCCGCGGAAATCCACCACATATTTGACGATGCCCTTGAGCTTTGGCTGGCCCGGGATGCCGCCGGCTCCAGTCCGAGTGGCGACCACGCGCGCGAGCGGCGACGGATACGGCTCGTCTAGCCGCCAATGGAGCTTATACTGCACCTCATGATGCTCGCCCGCGCGGTAGGGCTGGCGCGGCTTCCAATAGGCGACGATATTGTCGTGGATCTCGTCGCTTGTCGGGATTTCGACCAGTTGCACGGCGCCTTCGCCCCAGTCGCCGATGGGCTCGACCCAGACGGTCGGGCGCTTGTTGTAGAATGCTCCGTCGTCCTCATAGTCGCGGAAGTCGCGCTCGCGTTGCAGAAGACCGAAGCCTTTCGGGCGCTGATCGAAGAATGAACTGGTCTGCACGCTGAGCGGATTGTTGATCGGCCGCCGAGATCCGCTCGCCGGAGCCGGTCCAAACGCCAAGGCCGTCGCTGTCGTGAATTTCCGGGCGCCAGTCGGTTCCTGTTCTGCGGTTGGGTTTGCCATACCAGTACATGCTGGTGAGAGGCCCGACGCCCACGCGCTCGATTTCCGCCCTCGGGAAGAGATTGGCCGTCACCGTCATGAGCGTGAAGCCGTCATGCGTCGTCTCGAACCGGTAAGCGCCGGTTATGCGCTGCGAATCCAGCAAGGCGTTGATGATGACGCCGCGCCTCCCCGCCATCGGCTCCAGCCAGAACTGCGAGAACCGAGGGAACTCCTCCGGCGTCGGCATGGCGACGTCGATGGCGAGGCCGCGTGCGGACAGTCCGTACTGCCCGGTTTCGGCGGGGCTGCGGAAATAGGAGGCGCCAAGGAAGGCAAGCCAGTCCGGAACGCCTGGCGCCGCGAGAATGCGGAAGCCGGCAAAGCCGGTGTCCGCGGGCAGCGCTTTCGCGAACTCGCTCTTGCCATACGTGAAGAGGTCCGAACTATAGCCGACCTCCTGCGCCACGCCCGCGGCGGAGACGACGAAGATGCGAACGGGCTCCTTGAAGAACCGCCCGACATGGAAAAGCTCGATGGGAAACGGTCCGTCGCCCTGCCCCCAGATCGCCAATTCCGGCCGGAACTTGATCTGCTGGTAGGCGTCGAAATCGAGCCGCTCGATCAGCTCCGGGTCGTGGACGACTGGTTTCTGATACGGCCTTTCGCTCAACTCTTTCGCCGAGGCGATGAGCTTATCGAAGGAAAAGGGAATCTGCGGCCCGGTGAAAATGCTTTCCGGCTGCGCGGTCGCGGTCCTCGCCGTGGCGAGACCCAAGGCTGCCGATCCGATCAGCAATGTCCGGCGATTGATCATGTGGTCTCTCCGCAAATTGATCTCACGGCTTCGTTTCCGATGGGAAATGCGCATGAGAAGCATGAAAATAAAGCTCAGCCTTTCAGGAAACTGGGCGAGCAGGCTCAATCGAACGCTCGCGGCAGCTTTTACAACAACCACAGCGCCGCGCTCAAGCAACTCGGCAGACTTACCACCCATCAAGAATTTGTAGCGCTGGGAATGCTGACGTGATTCGAACGGTCCGCCTTTTGATTCGACGGTGATTCTTGGATGGGCGGCGCGCCCACGATTATGGCCTGTGCCGGGGCATCGATGCGATGTTCTCCGATTACAACACGCGCCGCTTCAATCTCGAAGACAGCCAGATCGAGCGTTCAGGATCGACCGTGGCGGCGCTATTGAAGGCGTTCGCCAAACGATGAGGCTTCATCTCCCCATCCGTGCGTTGGTCGAGCCGCGAAGGCCTGCTTCAAGATCTCATGACTCTTGAAGCCTTTATTAACCTTGGACCGCCGGGGCCTGTTAACCAAGTGCGCACGTCGCATTTTTATATTTTTTCCGTTTTACTTCAATGTCTTAGACGAACGCCTCTCTGTGGGCGGGGAGGCTTTCGGCGCCTCAAGGCCAGACATGCGAACGCTGAGGCCAACCGCTCGCCAATCGCGATAGTCCCATAGAATCCCGCCTGCCGAAGGCGAGACCCCCTGTTTTACCAAACGAAACCAATCTCAGCCCTTTTTTAACCCTGGCAGGGCGCTGACCGCTGTCGCATCGCCTGCCCGCGCGGATGCCGCGCAAACCGCCGTCGCGGATCCAACACGCCTTCAGCCACAACGCCGCGGCGCCGATATGGGCGAAGGCGCCCAGCCGTTGCGGAGCGCTTTCCTCTGGCCTATTGTTCGACGCTCCGCGCGCGTTTCACATACAACTCATCGCCGCTTTGTCAGAGACGGTTCGTTTGCCTGATTGGTTTGGCGCCGTTAGACAAGCGGCTGAAAAAGGCTTTGAGGATCCAGTGCCCGACAATTTGCAAGGCCGCCACGATATGATCGACCTCTCGGCGAATGAGAACCCGCTCGGACCATCGCCCGCGGTGGTCCGAGCGATCACGTCGAATGCGGGGCTGGTCTACCGCTATCCCGACAGCCAGGGCGCCGCGCTGAAAGCTGCGCTGGCGGAGAAGCACGGCGTCAAGCCAGGCAATATCGTTCTCGGCAACGGTTCGTCTGAAATCTTCGATCTCTTGGCGCGCGCGCTTTTCCGTGAAGGTGGCGACGCAGTCATAGGATGGCCCTCGTTCCCCACCTATCGCGCCGCCGTCGAGCGCGTCGGCTGCGAGGTCATCCCTGTGCCGCTTGTCGAGCATGCCTACAACCTCGATGAGATCGCCGAATGGGTGGGGCCGAAAACGCGCCTTGTCATTTTAGGGAATCCTAACAATCCGACCGGCCTTGTCATCTCCAAAGCCCGTTTCGACCGGTTCCTCGAAAGACTGCCGCATCGGCCCGTCGTCTGCCTTGACGAGGCGTATATGGACTATGCGGCGAGGGCGGATCTTCCCAATTCCGTCGACTACATCGCGGCGGGACGCTCGCTCGTGGCGGTGCGCACCCTGTCGAAAGCCTACGGCCTTGCGGGACTGCGGATGGGCTACGCCATCGCGCCAGAGCCTCTTGCGCACGCCTTGGATGGTCAGCGGCAGCGCTTCAACACCAGCAGCCTCGCCCAGATCGCCGCCGTTGCCGCCCTTGGCGATTCCGACCACCTGGCGAGCACCATCGCTTTCAACGCGAGCGGCCGCGATTGGCTGGCGGATCGATTGTCGGCGCTCGGTCTGCCGTTTCTAGCCTCCGAGGCGAACTTCCTCCTGGTCAAGGTCGGCAATGGCGCACGCGTATGCCAGGATTTGAGAAAGAGTGGAATTTTGGTCAAGCAGCTCGATGCGTTTGAGCTGCCCGAGTACATTCGTGTCAGCGTCGGCAGCCCTAGCGAGAACGCCCGTTTCATTGCGTGCTTGCCGCATGCAACAGGCGCCTGACGCTTCAAAGAGGGAAGCGGCCAGCATGAACCTGCACCAGTTGCGCATCTTTTGCGCGATTGCCCAGTCGGCGACCCTTACGCAAGCGGCGAAGCAACTCGGGCTCGCCCAGCCGACGCTGTCGCAGCAGCTCTCAAAACTCGAACAGAAAATCGGGGCCAAGCTGTTCGACCGCGCGCTCAATCAGATGGAGCTGACGAATGCGGGCCGGTATCTCCTGCGGCGCGCGCAGGTCATCCTGCACGAGGTGGATGAGGCGCAAAGCGCGCTTCAGGAGTTCGCCTCGGGAACCCGCGGCGTCATTCGGCTCGCGGGCCTCAATTCGATCATCCGCGAAGTTGTGCCGCTCGCGATCGAGCGCCTCAACGCGCAGTTTCCCGAAGTCGAATTCGACCTGCATGAGATGGCCCCCGCGGAGGTGCTGGATCTGCTTTACACGCGGCAGGTCAATATCGGTCTCGTGGCCGCCAATTCGGTTTCGCTGAGCAGCGGCTCCTTCAAGGAATTCCCGGTGGTGCGCGACCCTTACGTTTTCGCCGCCCCCAGCGGCATCGATCTTTCCGCCGTGAGCGATCCCGACGCCGATCTGCCCCCGGATCAGCGCAAGGTCGTCAATAGCTGCATCCGCTTCAATTTCGCCTCGCAGCACTCCCGGCAGGTTGAGTACTGGTACCAGGAAATGCTGCCCTCTCACCGGCTCTTCGCGCAATGCCGCAGCTATGAAGTCGCCCTCAGCATGGTGCGCGCGGGGCAGGGCGTGTGCCTCGTTCCGGCGCTCGCGGTGTATGACAATTGCTGCGGCTCGGGCGGAATAAACCTCTACGCCACCGACCGGCCCGACCGGCGAACAGTCGCTGTCGTGCCATCGCAATATCAGCGCATCGAACCCTATAGCGCTTTCCTCGAAGCGTTGCGGCAGGCCGGGTCCGCCGTGCGCCTGCCGCCGATCCAACCGATGCCGCCCTTCATCGCGCGCGCGTCCGACAGATCGAGCCGCGTTTGATCAAAGCCGGAAAGACGAGCCGCCGCGCGCCGCAACCATGAAAACGCTCTTGACAGCGCGACAAGCTTCGACTAGGCCACCCAAAATGTATGCATGCACAGAATGAGGCGTATGAGCTGCAGGGGCGGGCCGCCAAATACACCTATCCAAGCAAGCGCTCCGGCTGCAGGCTGAAACGTGCATGGGCGAGGAAAAGCAGAGCGCCGCGGTTTGGCTTTACAGAGCGCTCGGCGCTTCTATCGCAATTGGGATTATGGAACTGCTCGCAGGATTCGCAGGCGAAGCGCTTTGGCGTGTTCCATTCGTTACGTCGATCGTCCTTGTCATGGCGCTTCCGACAAGCAAGCCGGCCCGGACCCGGTCACATGCGGTCTGCTTTGCTACTGGATGTTAGGCCCAGGAGAAATATCGAGCGCTGTCGCTGTTGGGGTCGCGACCTTCGCCATGATTGCCTTCGAGGTCGTCCATCCGCCCGCAGGCATTGGCGCTTTTCTCGTTCCTGCTCACCAGCTGTCCGCCCATTGGCTTTTAAGCCCCCTCCTCGTCGGAGCACTCATTTTGACGGTCTATTCCGAACTCTGGCAGCTCGGGGAGCGCAGACTAATCTGTATGCAGGAGCGCCCTTCGGCGTAAGTCGGCTGCGCACTTTTGGCTCCGCTGCTTGAGCCGCCTCGGTAATGCCTGCATGATCGAAGCCAGAACCAACGCCTAAGGCCGACCTTCCGGAGCGCGACGGCGCGGACGCATGCGCCCCTATTCGAAACACCAATGGCGCCCATAGATATACGGCCCACATGAGCCGCCGGTATCTTTGTACCCAAAAAGCAAGATGCGTTCGGCAGCGCGAGCCGGGATCGCAAAAAGGCAGGCGGTTCGATTTTTTACGATCCCGGATAAGGCTCAGCCTTTTCCGGGACGACGCCTACGGAGCCGGGGAAGGGAACGAGATGGTCATGATGATGGCCCCTGGGGGGACCAGGGAGATGTGTCGCCTGGTTCTCGACGAGGGGGCGGATGCCGTTTATGTCGGGGTCAGGGGCTGGAGCCGCCGCGGTTCCGAGCATGAACTGACCGACGACGAAATCCGCCAGACCATCGACTACGCCGCCGCCCGCGGCAAGGAAGTCCGCGTCGTCGTCAATACGCTGCCGAGTTCGATCGAAATTCCGATGTTCATCGAGCGCATCCAGATGTACGCCAACTGGGGCGCGAAGGGCTTCATGATCAGCGATGTCGGCTGCATGCGGCTTGTTCACGATCTGTCGCCCCACGTCGCCATCCACACCAGCGTCGGCTGCGGCATCACCAATTTCGAGGACGTGCGCTTCTTAGGGAGAATTGGCGCGACGCACGTCGTGCTGCCTTACCGGATGTCTGTGCAGGAAATCGCCGACATCAAGAAAAAGACCGGCATCGGCATCGAGGTCTTCCTGTTCAAGACGCGGTCCGGCGGCAAGATCTGCCCCGGCAAATGCATGATGTCGAGCTATTTCAGCTATCGCCGCTGGCTCGACGAGAACGGCAAGGATCATTTCTACGGCAGCGCGAGCCGCGGCGGCGACTGCCTGCGCGTGTGCCAGACCGACTGGAATTTTGGCGCGGACGAGCAAGACCTCGGGCACGAGCTGAAAATCAAGACCAATCCGGCCCTCTGGCTCGATGAGTTGCCAGCCTATATCGCGGCAGGCGTCGATTGCCTGAAGGCGCCGGGGCGCGACCGCTCGAACGAACTCGTGCGCGACATCGTCCGCTTCTACCGCCGCGTGCTCGATTATATCGCGAGCACCGATAACCCCGATCTGACGCCGTATCGCGACCAGTTGAATGACTTCAATCGCCGCTGGAAGACCGAGCGCAGTTCGCGCGACCGCAGGCTGATCGGCGAGGCCGAGCAGGAAGCGCGCCGCGCGACGCGGGCCGCCGCCGAGTTCCCCCAATCCAGCGCTATTCTCTGATATTCGCCGTTGATGAAGGATCGGTCATGCGTCGGGCTTGGGATGATGCCCCTCACCCCAGCCCTCTCCCCCTGGGAGAGGGAGTTCCGGCGGAGGCGTTGCGAAGGCGTCCCCTCTCCCTGAGGGAGAGGGGCAGGGTGAGGGGTAATATCGCCGATCCCAAATCAAACAATTCTGCGCCATTCTCTAAGGAGCATCCATGTTCGAGCTTTCGACCAACGTCGCCTCGCCGCAGCGGCTTCGCCGGGGCGACTATTCGGCCTACGACGCGCTCTATCTCGGCGATTTCTCCTGCCTGGAGTATCCGGAGAACTACTGCGCGCATCCCGAGTATCTGGAGGAGGCGGTCGCCACAGTCGCCGCGCAGGGCAAGAAATGCTACCTGCGGATTTTCGCCGTGCCGAGCAACCACGATCTGCCGCTCGTGCGCCAGTTCATCGAGGCGGCCTTGCCTTTGCAGTTCGACGCGTTCGAAGTGCATAATCTCGGCGTGCTCCAAATGCTGCGCGAGATGGGCTGCACGAAGCCGATCCATATGGGCGTGTTCGGCAATCTCTACACCGACGCCACGGCGCGCGTGCTGAAAGACTATGGCGTGACGCGCGTCTACCCCAATCCCGAGTTGAGCCTCAAGGAAGCGATCTACATCAGGGACAAAACCCCCATCGAGGTGCTGATCCCGGTCCACGGCAAGATCCCGCTGGTGATCTCGGAGACCTGCTTCATCGTCGAGAACACGGGCGGAAACCCGGGCGAAACGTGCAATTTCCCCTGTTCGAAGGAGCATTGGCTGACGCGCTCGGAAGGGGATTGGTCGCTCAGGGATACGGGGCGCATGACATTGAGCGGCAGCGATCTCTGCATGCTGGAACATGTCGATGAACTCGCCGTCGCGAAGCTCAACGCGTTCTACGTTCAGAGCCACGGCGAGGACACCGACTATATAGCCGCCGTCGGCCGCATCTACCGCGAAGCGCTGACAAAGGCTTTCACCGGCCAGCCGCTGGGCGACCAGAGCGAGGCGCTCAAGGAGCTTGGCGAGTTGTCCAAAATGGGGCTCTGCAACGGCTATTACTACGAAAGCGCCGGCCGCCGCTATGTCGGGAGGGTTTGACATGCCAGCGCTGCTTGCGCCGGGCGGCACTCTGGAGATGGCCAGAACGGTCATCGACGAAGGGGCCGACATCATCTATGTCGGTCCGCTGGGCTGGAGCCGGCGGCCCCACGAATCCGAGATGACCGACGACGACATCCACGCCGCCGTCCGCTATGCCGACGCGCACGGCCGCCAAGTTCGCATCGTTCTGAACACGTTCCCCAGCCCCTTCGAGATGGATGATTTTCTCGATAAGGTTCGGCTCTACGACAGTTGGGGCGCATCCGGCTTCATCGTCACCGATCCGGGCGCGATCTCGCTGATCCGCGAACTGCTGCCCCACACGCTGATCCATGTCAGCATCGGCAGCGGCGTCACGAATTCGCTCGACGCGCGTTTCTACAAGAACCTCGGCGCGGACGTGATCATCCTGCCCTATCGCTGGGGGGAGGAGGAGATCGCCGAGACGCGCGCGGCCTCGAACATCGGGCTCGAAGTCTTCCTCTTCGAGACGGTTCAGACCGGCAAAGTCTGCCCCGGCAAATGCATCATGTCGAGCTATCTCAAGTTCCGCGACTGGCTCGACATCGAGGGCAAGGACCACTTTTTCGGAAGCGCGAACCGCGGCGCCAAGGAGTGCTATCGGGTTTGCCAGACCCAGTGGGATTTCGCCAGCGAGGATAGCGATCCGGTCAGCCTCAAATTGAGGCGCGACGCACGGCTCATGCTGGAGCAGTTGCCGCGCTTCATCGGGCTCGGCGTCGAGTGCTTCAAGATTTCCGGCCGCGAGCGGCCCACGTCCATGATCCGCGATCTCGTCCGCTTCTATCGCAAAGCCATCGACGGCGTCACGAGCGGCGGCAAGACCGACATGAGCTTGTATGCGGATGAACTGGCGGCCTTGCGCGTGCGCTGGAACGTCGAAAAGCGCAAGCGCGTGGGCGTGCTGATGGATCGCGCCGGGACCTACACGCAGGAAGGCGTTTTGCAAGCATGATACAGGCTCAGGCTGAACTTTTTCCGGCGTCATCGCAAGCGCGGCAAGGTCCGCGGCGATCCGCGCCGCGAGTTTGGCATCGTGGAAGGGCAAAGCCCAATCCGGGGTCGCAACAGACTGAAGCGCGCGGCCTCTCATCGTCATGGGCGCTTCCTCTATTGTCATGGCCGCCCTTGAGGTGGCCATCCAGCGAAACAATCGATGCCCTCACTGTAACTCTGGATGGCCGGGTCAAGCCCGGCCATGACGAGAGAGGGCGGGGTCTGGCATGACGCCGCCATTGGGACCATTGCGGGCGGCGTTCGAGGCGACGGGCAGCCCGTCCTGGGTGATGCACGTCATTATCGAGCAGGGCTTCGACCTTCGCCACGGCTTCCAGCTGCAACTCACACAGAGCGGCGACCAAGGAAGCCCCACGACACAGGCGACACAGGGAGCGCTTGCCGCGGGCCGGGCGGACCTGATCGACACCGACTGGATCTCGATCGCCCGGAGCCTTCAGACCAGTGAGCCGCTCACTCCGATCCTCCCCTATGGCCGCATCATGGGCAGCATGGCGGCGGCGGTGGGGTCGGGGATCAGCGTTTTATCCCATCTGCCGGGCCGGCGCATTGGCGTCATCCGCGCGAACGACAAGAACTGGATCGTGATCCGCGCCGCCTATCGGCGCAGACACGGCTCCGATATTCATGAACAGGCCATTGTCAAGGAAGCGCTCTCGAAAACGACTGTGGCGGAGTGGCTGAAATCTGGCGAGGTGGATGCTGCGGTGCTGCCTTGGCAGCTTGTTCCGCGCCTGACCACTGGCGGGCGTTTCATTAAGGTGTGCGACGTGCTCGACCTCATTCCAGAGCTTGGAGGGGCGTCGGTTCCAACCACCTTCTTTGTCGTCCAGCCGGACTTCGCCAACTCAAGGCAAGACCTGATCTTGGCTTTCAGAGCCGCTTATACCGATGCCGTCGATCTCATGCGCGCGGATGAGACCATCTGGCGCCAGGCGGCGGCGGGGCCGGGTGACAGCCTCGATATGCTGGCCGCCTTGCGGCTCTCCTGGCTGCGGCGCATCCAGTACGAATGGGGGCCGGACGACGGCGCGCATCTCGAAAGCCTTTTCGAGCGGCTCAAGGCCATCGCTGGCAGTGAGGCCCTCGGCATCGATCATATGCCGCGCGGCCTCTTCGGTCCGGCGTTCCTGCAATAAGAAGGGGAGGAAACATGGTTGCGTTGATGGGCCCTGGCGGAACGCTCAAGATGGCGGTGCGGGCACTGGATAGCGGCTGCGATTTCGTGTTCGTCGGGCCGAAGGGCTGGAGTCGGCGCCCGGCCACGGATGAATTCGCCGATGGCGAGATTCGCGAACTCATTGAATGGAGCGCGCCTCGCGGGAAGGATGTGCGCATCGCCATCAACGTGATGCCCGCGCCCGATGAGATCGATGTCTTCCTATCGAAGGTCGAGCGATACGCGGCCTGGGGCGCGAACGGCGTGATGATCTGCGATCCGGGCTGCATCAAGCTCGTGCATGAGCGGCTGCCGGACCTCGACATTCATGTCAGCGTCACGGCCGGCATCTTCAATGTGCGCGACATCCAGTTCTATAAGAGCCTTGGCGCGAACATCGTCGTCATTCCCTATCGCTGGGGCGTGCCGGAGCTTGAAGAGATCCGCGACAAAACCGGGGTGAGCCTGGAAGCCTTCATGTTCCAGAGCATGAAGCGCGGGCGCATCTGCCCCGGCCGCTGCTATTCCAGCAGCTACTTCAAGATCTCGCACACGGTCGATGCGGCGGGCAAAAACCACTTCATCGGCAGCGCCAGCCGTGGCGGAAGCTGCCATCGCATCTGCCGCGCGAAATGGGATCTGAGGCTGATTCCGAGCTGATGGGCCAGCCCGATCTGAAGGGGACACCCGAGCTTCTGCTCTGGGAAATGCCGGACTATGTGAGGCTCGGGGTGAACCGCTTCAAAATTCCCGGCCGCGAGCGGTCGGTGGATCTCGTCGCCGATATCTGCGCCTTCTATCGGCGCGTGCTCGATCATGTGCTCGCGGGCCATGACGATGTCTCGCAGTTCGAAGAGGAATGGAACGAGGTCCGCGACCGCTGGGTGAGCGAGCGAGGCCGCCGCGACGAAGGCCGCATCACCCGCGCGCAGTCTATAGCGATCGCGCCCTGAGCGCAGGTCGAGGCAATTGATGGCTTGCATCTCGGAGCTAAGCGACGTTTGCCGGATACCTGAACGGCACACCCCCTCACCCCAACCCTCTCCCCATGGGAGAGGGAGTTCGGCTGCAGCCGTTGCTGCGTCGTACCCTCTCCCAGGGGGAGAGGGACAGGGTGAGGGGCGATTAGCTGGCCATATCGGCGAAGTCAGCTTGGACCGGCCCGCCGCCGCGCCGGCTGCTTTCATCCTCGATCTCACCGAGGTTGGTCTGGGGGACGCTACGCTGGTCGGGCGCAAGGCTTTCCATCTGGCGACGCTACTCCGCGCCGGGTTCGATGTCCCTCCCGGTTTCTGCATCACGACCGAAGCCTTTCGCTGCTTTGAGACGGCGGGCCTCGGCAAGCCAATGCTGCCTCAGTTCATGCGGGACGCCATCGTGGCGGCATGGCGGCGGAGTGGGCTGAAAATCGCCGCCGTACGAAGCTCCGCCAGCGAGGAAGACGGCGAGCACGCCTCGTGGGCTGGCGTTTTCCCCACCGTGTTGCCGGTCGCGAGCGAGAGCGAGATGCTGGCTGCGGTGGAGACCTGTTTTCGGGCGTTGCACGCCCCATCGGTCGAATATTACCGCAGCGCGCGCGAGCGAGATGGGCGCGCGCCTGCAATGGCCGTTCTGGTGCAGTCCCTCATTGATGCGGATGCGGCGGGCGTCGCCTTTACGGCCAATCCCATCAATGGCGCGAGGGACGAAATCGTCATCAACGCTGTTCCGGGTCTCGGCGAACCCCTTTCCGCCGGGCGCATCAGCGGCGATGTCTTTGTCGTCGGCCGGGATGGGACCGAGAAGTCCGCATCGATTACGGCCAAGCCGTTTATGCTGACCTGGAAAGGCGAGGTCGTGCTTCCGCCTGACCGGGCCGAACGGCGAGCGATCACGGAGGCCGAAGCGGCGGCTCTGGCTCGCCTCGCCACGCGGGTTGAAAGGGTTTTCGGCGGTCCGCAGGATATCGAATTCGCCATCGCCAGCGGGCGGATTTACCTGCTCCAGGCAAGGCCCATAACGGGCTTGCCCGAGGAAGGGCCGATCAGCGACTCCGAGGTCGAAGCCTATCTCGCGTCCGAGCGTGCGCGGCTTGCGCGCCGCGTCGAGACGTTGCGCCGAGAGGGACGGCTCAACGGGGCTGACGCCATCTTCAGCAGCGGAAATGTCGGCGAACTTTTGCCAACGCCAACGCCGATGAGTTTCGGCCTGTTTCGCACGATTTTTGCAGATCGCGGCGGAGCAATCGCCCTGGGCAGGCGCGTGCTCGGCTACCGACTGGAAGAAGGCAGTGCGGAGGGGCTTTACGAACTCATCGGCGGGCAGGCTTATTTCAATGTCGAAGTCGACGCGGGAACCTTCGACTTCGGCCTGCCCATTGACATCGATTCGATCCTATCGAGCATTGCCAAAGATCACACGCGGGCCAGTTACCCGGAATTTGGTCTCTACGCCCAGGCGATGAGCCTTGCCGAAGCAATTTCGGCGCACGGCGAAGTTGATGGGCCGCGACGGCATGCAACCCTCTGGCAATTTCATGCCGCTATGAGGAAGGCGGCTCGCGGCGTTTACCGCCGCTATCGCGGAGAGATCGAGCCGATCCTGCACCGTTCTCTTGAGCCGGCGCCTCCGAGCCTCCTCGCCGCCGAAAACGCCGAGCTTCTCGCCTTTTTTCAGCAGAGGATCGACCACCTCAGGCAGTTCAGCTGCGTCTGGTTCGTCGCCGCCGCACGGCTTGGCTTCTACTTCGCGGATCTGGTGCGCTGGCGGCTTCGGCGCCATCTGGGCGACTGCGCGGCCGCCCAGCGCCTTATACAGGGCCTCGACGGCAGCCTCATCACGCGGCAGGCGATCGAACTCGAAAATCTGGCTCAAGCCCGCATCACGCGCGACGGATTCTTGCGCGCCTATGGGCACAGCTCGCAAAATGAGCTGGAAATTTCGCTGCCACGATTTTCGGAGGACCCCCGCAACATCGAGCGGCTTTTGCACGACTTGACGGTTTCGGGACGCCAGCCGGGCCGCGAATTTCGGGAACAACAAAGCCGCCGCCGCGACGCTGAGCGCGATGTGCGCCGCAACCTGGAAGGGCAGGGCGCGGGGAAGGCTGAAATTCGCGCGTTCTTCGCGGATTTGCGCCTCGCGCAGTTGTTCCTGCCGCTACGCGAGACCATCAAGCACTATTATACCGGCGAATACAGGGTCTTGAGAGAGACCCTTCTCGAAATCAACCGCCGCCTTGGATGGAAGGACGGCGATATTTTCTATCTCGCTCCTTCGGAAATTTCCGGCTGCTTTCAAGCGGGCGAAGACCTTGTCGCGCTGGTCCGCCAGCGCCGCCGCCATCGAAAGATCAGCGCGCTGCTCGCCGGCCAGCGGCGTCTGCCGCCCGTCATTTTTGCGAGCGACGCGGGAGCGATCGGGCTGCGCTCGACGCTGCAATCCACGCGCCTGGAGGGCGCGCCGGTGGCGCCTGGAAGCGCGGCGGGGCGGGTGCGGGTGCTCGACGAGGCGGCGGATGGCGAGCCTTGGCGGCGCCAACCCCTGAGAGGCGACGAAATCATCGTCACCCATTCCGCCAATCTCGGCCTCGCCCCGATGCTCAGAATGTCGGCCGGCCTCATCGTCGAGGTGGGCGGCGTGCTCGCTCATGCCGCCTGCCAGGCGCGGGAGAGCGGCATTCCGGCCGTTGTTCTCGCAGGCGCAACGTCTATTCTGAAGGAAGGCATGGCCATCAGCATCGACGGCGCGACCGGGCGCATCGAGCTTATCGAAGACGGGGCGGCATCATGACGAGCGGGTTGTTCAGCCTGGCAGGGCGTGCGGCTGTCGTAACGGGCGCGGGCGCGAATGGCGGCATCGGTCACGCGATCGCCGTTGGTTACGCGCGGGCCGGGGCGGATCTTGTGATTTGCGACATCGACGCCGAGGGGCTCGCCCGAACCGCGGAGGAGTTGACCGCTTTTGGCGGGCTTGCCGCCGCCGAATTGTGCGACATCTCGAAGGCGGACGAGATCGAGAAGCTTTTCGCCAAGGCCGACGAAGTCTTGGGCGGCGTCGACATTCTCGTGAATGTTCCGTTCACCTTTCCGCGCCGCGCCGCGCCGCACGAGGTTGCGCTCGACGATTGGGAACGCATGTTCGCCGTAAACGTGACGGGTTACTTCCTCTGCATCCGGGCGGCTTTGCAACGCATGCTGGCGCGCGGGCAAGGGGGCGCGATCATCAACATCGGCTCGAACGCCGGCGAAACGGCCCTCGGCAGGGGGGCGTTCCCCTATAGCTGCACGAAAAGCGCGGTTCATCAGATGACGAAGGAGTTGGCGGTGGAGTACGGGTCAAAGGGCATACGCACCAACGCCATCCTTCCGGCCCAGGTTCTGACGCCAGGGCTCAAGGCCCACCTCGACAACCCTCATTTCCGGGACACGGTGCTGCCACGTATTCTGACGGGACTGCCTATGGGCCACTTGCTTTCGCCAGAGGATTGCGTCGGCCCCGCCATTTTCCTTGCGTCCGAGGCTGCCGCCGCCGTGAACGGGGTGCTTCTTGCGGTCGATGGCGGCAATCTCGCCATGAACGCCGGAGGCAGCGCCGGCTGATGCGACGTCGCTAAGCTGTGTTGGCTTGGCCAACGGTTGGAACCCCCATCCGGCGCCCGGCAAAGACAGACGCTGCGCCGCGCTCTCCCATCCGCATCCGCTCGCCAGAAAACCTTGCTTGGCGGACGTTCACGCTGACGCCGCGCCTGCAACGCGCTCTCTGACCACAGCCAGAAACGCCTCGCCATATTGTTCGAGCTTCGCGGCGCCCACGCCATGGACCATAGTCATTTGATCGCGCGTTTGAGGCTTCAAATGCACCATGTCGAGCAAAGTCTTATCGGGAAACACGACGTAAGCGGGGACTTTCTTTTCGGTTGCGAGCGCACGCCGAACTGCCTTCAAGGCTTCGAACAAAGCCGCGTCCGCGCCGGATAAAGCCTGGGTGTTCGCGCTGGTTGGCGACGCGGAGCGCTGCGCCTTCTTGTCTGCGCGCTCCACGAGCGCTTCCTTCCTTAGCTCCACCGCCTCCTTGCCGCGCAAGACCTCCCGGCCCCGCGCCGTAATTGTCCAGGAGCCGTATCCGGCGACATCAAGATTGATGACGCCGCCCGCATAAAGCTGGCGAAAGATCGCCCGCCATGCGTTCGCGCTGACGTCGCCGCCCACGCCGAACGTCGGCAAGCGATGATGGTTCAGTTCGGTCATGCGCTCCGTCATCTGGCCGCGCAGCAAGGCGATCAGATGCTCGGCGCCGAAGCGTTGGCCGGTGCGCGCGATGGCGGACAGCGCTTTCTGCGCCAGGATCGTGCCGTCCACAAGTTCGACGCCCTCCATGCAGAGATCGCAGTTGCCGCAAGGCTCGGCGGTCTCGCCGAAATAGGTAAGAAGCGTCTGCCGCCGGCAACGCGGCGCTTCGCATAGCGCGATGAGCGCATCGAGTCTGCGGCGCTCGACGCGCTTTTGTTCGTCCGGCGCCTCGCTTTCCTCGATCTGCAAGCGCCGCAGCCGCATATCGTCGAGGCCATAAAGCGTCAGCGTCGACGCCGGCAGGCCGTCGCGTCCCGCGCGCCCGATTTCCTGATAATAGGCTTCGATGGATTTCGGCATGTTGGCGTGAGCCACGAAGCGGACATCCGGCTTGTCGATGCCCATGCCGAAAGCGACCGTCGCCGCCATGACAAGGCCGTCCTCTTGCAGGAACCGGTCTTGGTTGTGCGAGCGCGCCGCATTCTCCATGCCGGCGTGATAAGGGAGCGCGGCAATGCCCTTCTCGCTCAAAAACGCGGCCAATTCCTCGGTCTGCCGGCGCGCGCTGCAATAAACGATGCCGCTTTCGCCTTTGTGGCCGCCGATAAAGCTTATCAACTGCCGGCGGGCGTCGCTTTTGGCGCGCATGGCGAGACGCAGGTTCGGCCTGTCGAAGCCGTGGACGAAGACGGCGGGCGGCCGCGAGAAGAGACGGCCCAGAATATCTTGGCGCGTGGCGGCGTCCGCCGTCGCGGTCAGCGCCAGGATTTGAACGTCAGGGAGCAAGGCCGCGACCTCGCCCAGGGTAAGATAATCAGGGCGGAAATCATGCCCCCATTGGGAGACGCAGTGCGCCTCGTCGATGGCGAGGAGACCGACGCCCGCCCGCTGAAGCATCGCTCTCGTGTCGCTGAGCGCCAGCCTTTCGGGCGCCACGTACAGAAGCCGGAGGCGGCGGTCCGAAATGGCGTCGAGAAGGGAAGCGGTTTCCTCGCGGCTATTCGAGGAGTTGAGCGCGCCCGCCGCAATGCCAAAGGCCTGCAATTGCGCGACCTGGTTGCGCATGAGCGCAATCAGCGGCGAGACGACAATGGTCAGCCCATCCCTCAGGAGCGCCGGCAGCTGGTAGCAGAGCGACTTGCCGCCGCCCGTCGGCATGACGGCGAGTACGTCCCTGCCGTCAAGGATCGCGTCGATAATATCGTCCTGTCCCGCGCGGAAATCCGCGAACCCGAAGGTCTTCCGCAAAGTTTCCCGCGCCGCCGTCAAATCGCTCATGCCGCGATTTACACGATCTTGACCCATGCTGGAAAGGACGAAAAGCGCCGTGTTCTCGCAACGCGCCGCAAGCCGGGGCCGCACCCCAGCCGGGCGTGATGGGAGACCCCACGAAGCGCCGCTTGTCTCCAACTGGCATCCTGGCGGAATGAATGGCGTAACCTGCAGGGGAAAGTTCAATCTCCCGCCAAGCAAGGTTGGAAGGCCGGCGACGTGATCGCTGGCCTTCCAGTCGACCGTCATCCATGATGCATGACGGGGACGTCATGCGTGACATGCGCGTCGAACCCATGCGTATTTCCAAGATCCTGATGCTGGTCAACGTGATGCTGCTGATCAACTGGAGCCATTCCCGGCTGTTGACCCGGCTGGTGACCCGGTTGCACGTTGTCCGGCTGCTGACCCGCCTGGGCAGGCTGGTTCGCATCGTGGTGCTCCAGATCGGTTACCAATTTATTGAGGTCGCCGAGCGTTTTGGCGAAAGAGTCCCCTGTATGATCGCTGTGGTTTGATGCATCAGAGATGGTCTGAAGGAAATCCTTCCCTGCCGCGCCGAGATCAGCCATTATAGTCTTGCTGTCTCCGATGTTGCCGTTTTGCACCTCATCAGCAACCAATTTGCCGATGTCACTGAACATTTGGCCAATGTCCCCTGTTACATGCGCGCTGCCGCCTTGTGCGTCGGTTATAGTTTGCAAGAAATCCGACTGCGTGTGGGCGACGTCATCCGCTACGTTATTTGCCATGATAGTTCTCCTGTTTGTCTGGGTTTGTATTGTTTAGGACGACCGTTTCGTCCTGAAATGGAAATTAGTCGGAAACGTATCCGAGGCCTGTTACCTAGGTAACAGTATGATTGGATTTTGAGCTGAGGCGGGGCGCAGCGGCGAAAGAGGAGGATGTTTCAGGTCGGAGATGGCTCATGCAGAAAGCGCTGCCTATTCCGAAACACTCCCTATAACAGCAGGCAACAGGCCGTTGGCGCGGGCTCCGGTTTTGCGCACTTCGCTCTTCAAGGAAGGCTCTTGCTCTGGACGAAGCGCAAAACGCTTCCCCTCATCCTGATCGTGTCGAAGGATGGGTTCAAGAGTTCATGCTTTTTCAGTAGCCTGCTAGAGCGCCCCCGCAGGGGCTTGACCCGCGTGCGTCGATAGGACTTCGGGCGGGTCAGGCGGACTATCAACTCAGAATTCTCAGTACAGCTTATTCCGAGGCAAGGTCGCTTTAGAGCGTGCGGCGGAGTGAACGCGAACTTGCCTCAGCGCGTCCGCTCACAGGTTGTCGGCGGAGGTGGAGCTGCGACCTCGTCCCGGCGCCTCGTGTTCACCCCATCGCCAGTTCAGCACGAACGGGTGATCCTCGCCATGCTCGGTGATGTACTGGCGATGGTCGATAAGCGCGTCGCGAATCCGCTGCTTCGCGTAGGCCGCGCGCGAGCCGAGCTGCGGAAGGCGGTCGATGACGTCGCCCACGAGGTGGAAGCGATCCATCTCGTTCAGCACCACCATGTCGAACGGCGTCGTGGTGGTGCCTTCCTCCTTGTAGCCGCGCACATGCAGGTTCTTGTGGTTCGTGCGCCGGTAGGTGAGCCGGTGGATCAGCCAGGGATAGCCGTGGAAGGCGAAAACGATCGGCTTGTCCTTGGTGAAGAGCGTGTCGAAGTCGAGGTCGCTCAGGCCGTGCTTGTGCTCGCTCGCAGGCTGGAGCTTCATCAGGTCCACGACATTGATCACGCGAACCTTCAGCGCCGGCAGATGCTGGCGGATGAGATCGACGGCGGCCAGCGTCTCAAGCGTCGGAACGTCGCCGCAGCAGGCCATCACCACATCGGGTTCGCCGCCCTGGTCGTTGCTGGCCCATTCCCAGATGCCGATGCCTGCCGTGCAGTGCTTGATGGCTTCGTCCATCGTCAGCCAGACGGGCGCCGGCTGTTTGCCCGCGACGACCAGATTGACGTAGTTGCGGCTGCGCAGGCAGTGGTCGGTGACTGAAAGGAGGCAGTTGGCGTCCGGCGGAAGGTAGACGCGGACGACCTCCGCCTTCTTGTTCACCACGTGATCGATGAAGCCGGGGTCCTGGTGCGAGAAGCCGTTGTGGTCCTGCCGCCAGACGTGGGAGCTGAGCAGGTAGTTGAGCGAGGCGATGGGGCGCCGCCAGGGAATGTGATTGCAGACCTTCAGCCACTTGGCGTGCTGGTTGAACATCGAGCCGACAATGTGGATGAAGGCCTCGTAGCAGGAGAAGAAGCCGTGGCGGCCGGTGAGCAGGTAGCCCTCCAGCCAGCCCTCGCACTGGGTTTCGCTCAGCATCTCCATCACGCGGCCGCTGGGCGCCAGATGGTCGTCATAGGGGAAGGTCTCCGCGTCCCAGACGCGGTTCGTGACGTCGAGCACATCCTGCCAGCGATTCGAATTGTTCTCGTCGGGGCTGAAGAGCCGGAAGTTCTTGCTCGGCAGATTGAGCTTCATCGTGTCGCGCAGGAACTTGCCCATCACGCGCGTGGCCTCGGCATCCTTGCCGCCCGGCTTCTCGACCTCGACGGCGTATTTGCGGAAGTCGGGCAGGATCAGGTCGCGCAGGAGAAGGCCGCCATTGGCGTGCGGGTTGGCGCTCATGCGGCGCTCGCCTTTCGGCGCTATCGCCTCGATGTCCGGCAGGAAACGGCCGGTTTCGTCGAAGAGCTCTTCAGGCTTATAGCTCTTCATCCATTGCTCAAGGATCCCGATGTGTGCGGGGTTGTCGCGCACCTCGCTCATCGGCACCTGATGCGAGCGCCAGTAATCCTCGGCGCGCTTGCCATCGATCTCCTTCGGACCGGTCCAGCCCTTCGGCGAGCGAAGCACGATCATGGGCCAGCGCGGGCGCTCCGTGGCGCCGCCGGTGCGAGCTGCGGCCTGGATGCGCTTGATTTCGCCGATGGCCTCATCGAGAGCAGCGGCCATAAGCTGGTGCATCCGCGCCGGCTCATGACCTTCGACGAAGATCGGCGCATAGCCGTAGCCGCGGAAAAGCTGGTCCAGCTCTTCATGGCTGATGCGTGCGAGCACTGTCGGGTTGGCGATCTTGTAGCCGTTGAGATGCAGGATCGGCAGCACCGCGCCGTCGGCAGCCGGATTCAGGAACTTGTTGGAATGCCAGCTTGTGGCGAGCGCGCCGGTTTCGGCTTCGCCGTCGCCGACAACGGCGGCCACGATGAGGTCCGGATTGTCGAAAGCGGCGCCGAAGGCATGGCTCAGCGCATAGCCAAGCTCGCCGCCCTCATGGATCGAGCCGGGCGTTTCCGGCGCAACGTGGCTCGGGATGCCGCCGGGGAAGGAGAACTGCTTGAACAGCTTCCTTATCCCTTCCGCGTCCTGCGAAATGCTCGGATAGACTTCGGAGTACGTGCCTTCAAGGTAGCAGTTGGCCACGATGCCCGGCCCGCCATGACCAGGGCCGATGATGTACATCATGTCCAGATCGCGCTCCTTGATGACGCGATTGAGGTGGACATAGATGAAGTTCAGGCCGGGCGTCGTGCCCCAATGGCCGAGCAATCGCGGCTTGATATCCTCTTTCTTCAGCGGCTCTCTGAGAAGGGGGTTGCCCATGAGATAGATCTGTCCCACGGACAGGTAATTCGCGGCGCGCCACCAAGCGTCCATCTTGCCGACGAGATCGGGAGCCAATGGCCCTTCGATCGGGCCTGAGCCTGCATCACCCGCTTTCATCTTTCGGTTTCCTCTCGATAGAATGTCGACGCGATCCGCTCGCGAGCGCGAGGGGCGTCAGAGAGCATGCGCGAATTTAGGTATGCTTTCGTGACATTGCCAACGAACGGGCTGCCTTGTCCAGCCGCCAGCGCGAATTATGGGGCAGGCGGCGCTTGCCAAGGATCGTTCTGCGGGCTGAATGCTGGTTCGCCCTGTGGGGAGGCGTCGCTTAAAATACCCTGAAGATTGGTTTCGTTTGGTAAAACAGGGGGGGCGCCAAGTAACAATATAAGTATCTCTGTAAAGGCCTGATTTTACTGCAACGTCATGTCGCCGGTTTTGTAAAGTTACCCGTTTTCACTGACAAAGTTGCCCAAAATCAATGGTTAATTTTGACGAAATGGGTTGATGTTTGAGCCGGTCCGCGCGCTTGCGTTTCTGCGCCCGATCAAACGCACGATGCTTTCACATCAGCATTATTGAAGAGGAAATTTGAAGCCAGCCCACACTTCAAAGGCGGCGTTCACGCCTTGGCCCGGTGTCCAGAATTCGGCCTTGCCCGGCATGAGGCGATTTTTGACCATAAGCCCGCCCGGGATGATTTCGGCGATTTCCCAGCGCTGACCCGCGGCGATCTCCTTGAGGTCGAATTCCAGTTCGGCGGCCACGGCGATGTGCTCGGAGTAGCCCGTGAAAATCGGGCCGACGATGAGTTCGGCGTTGACGCCGTCCGCCAGATCGTGGCCCGCACGGACGCCAAGGATCGTCGCGGTGGTGTAAAGGCTGCTGCGGAACGCCGTGAAGCCGATGCTGATGTCGGTGACGCCGTAGGCCGCCAAGGAGGGGGTCTTCCACCCAACGCCGATCTCAGGGCCGACGGGATAGGGGTTGTATTGGCTTTGCTCGAAAGGGGTGATCAGCGTAACGCCGGTATAGCGATTGGTAGGCCGACCATTCACGAAGATCTGTCTTTCTCCTATATGAGCGTCAACAATGCCGCTTCCGGCGTAGACCCAGTCCGGCAGGAGCGAAGAGGGCGATGGAGGCGGCGTCGCCAGAAAGGACGTCTTCTCCGCCGCAGAAGCCGTTTCCGGCATCGCGGACCGTTTCACGACGACGGTTTCGCATGTCGCCATCGCTTCCGGCTGGGAGGCGGACAAACCTCTGGGGTCGTTGCACGGCTCGGCCTTGCCCTCTCCGGCGATAAGAAGCGCAGACAGACTTGCTACTGCAAACCGGACTAATTTCATGACGCATGACGTGAACAAACCCAGCCCCGAACTGTGCATCGAGGAAGTAAATAAACAGCATCGAAATGTAGTTTAGTTTTAGTAAATGTCAGCGGGTGCCCGCCAAGCCAGTGTAAACCGAATCAACGTCTATCCAAAAGCGCAATTTATCGATCCCCGTTTCAGGATTGGGCGCTTGGTTTTCAAAAATGCCCCCATTCTTTTCGATGATGCGGCGCGAGGCGGCGTTGGTCGCATCGCATGTCACAAGCACTTTGTGCAGCCCGATTTCCTTCGCCCGGGGCAACGCCAATTCCAGGATCTTCGTTCCATAGCCACGGCTCCGCTTACTCGGCCGGATGTCATACCCAATGAGACCGCCGATTTGCAGGAGATCCTCAGTTAGCCGATGGCGAATACTGACACGGCCAATAAACGCGCCGCCATCAATAAGCCAATACGTCGTTTCTGGCACATATCCTTCCGGCAAGTTTTTCCCGAGGGCATGGCTCTTTGCACTCTCGACGTAGGCTTCAAAGTCCGATTCCAGCTCAAAGACGGACAATTCGCCATACCGGCGGCTCCTATGATCACTGCCGCCCTCCTGCTGATATTCCGTCACGGCCTCGATAAAAGACTGCATATATTCAGCGGTGGGCAGCACAAGTTCCATAGGGTTCATGCCTTCTTCTCTCGCATCAATGCGGCGTATTACGAATGACGTGCATGACAAAAAGTTGCCCGTGAGCCGTGTGCGGCATCGGCGCCCACGATATTTTTTCTTCTCCGGGCGCAGATTTACTTTCCCGTGCGCCCCAGACTTTCCCCCATCACGGCAACCAAATCTCTGGACTGCGGGCGCCCTTGGCGTTTGCGGCGCCGGGCGCTGCTCATGAGAGAGAGCGGGCCAACTCTTCAATGCGGGCGTGGATGATCGCGCCATAACCGTCGCGCGAGACTGTCAGGTCGTCGACCTTGGTGATCCCGCGGGAGACAGGAACGAGGACGCCCCCTCCCGCCTCGCGTCGAAGGGCGGCGATGTCCGCTGATGTTCCGCCTTGAGGCCCGACGCCCGGCGCCAGAATGACGGAACTCGGCATCAAGGCGCGGAGTTTCGGCCATCGGCTGGAAATGTTGCGCCGACAACGGCGCCAACGGCGCCAAGCCCGGATGCGCCAAGCGTTTCCTCCGCCCAGCCGTTGATCAGCCGCGCTATCCTGTCGGAGACGGGCTCGCCGTCGATGTGCTTGTCCTGCAGCCACCCCGAGCCCGGATTTGATGTCTTGGTAAGAATAAAGAGCCCTTTTCCAAATCGACGCGAGCAATCGACGAATGGCTCAAGAGTATCCGGGCCGAGAAATGGGTTGACCGTCAAGCAGTCGGCCTCGAGCCCGGATAGTCCGCCCGCATCGCCTGGCGTCAAGTATGCCCTTGCATAGGCCGCCGCCGTAGAGCCGATATCACCCCGCTTGGCGTCCAGGATAACTCCCATGCCGCTGCCCTTTGCGAGCTTTATTCCGTTTGCGAGAGCGCGCAAACCGGGCATGCCGAATACTTCGAAAAAGGCGGACTGGAATTTAACAAAGCCAACCTTTTGTTTCGACGACTCTATGAGGAAGTCCACATACGCAGTCAGACAGTCGCCGTAATCATCAAAACGCTCTCGGAAGCAATTCGGCATATCCTCAAAAACAGGATCGACCCCTATCACGAGCCCGCCATAGTGTTCCGTTCGTTCGGCGACCAAGTCACCCCAGTGAAACATCGTCATGGTCCTTCGATGTCGCGCTTTTTGCGGCGAACGCGTCGCGTTCTCCGCCGCGGAGAGGGTTACAGTATCGTTTTTCGCCTCTTATCGCCAAGAATTGAGAAACAATGGAAAACTCGACCCTGCCCCAGAACTTGATTATCCTGATGCGCCCGTTCTGGTAACAGGCCATGAAAAGATTGGCGAATTTTTGCTCTGCAGTCATAGCCGGGCCATGCGCTTGGGCATGACCCGGCCATCCAGTCAAAATCTGAAATTCCTCTGACTTTCTGGATGGCCGCCTCGGAGGGCGGCCATGACGATGGAATTGGCGGAAACACCCGGGTAATCAAGTCTCAGAATTTCGGATTGGGGCCTGAATGGCTTGCCGGTTCGATTTAGCCCTTGATGACGTAGCTGACATCGGCGCCCACGATCTCGCGCAGCGTCCGCTGCAAGATTGGCGCCTCAAACCTCATAATCACTTACAGGCTCTCCAACGGCGCCGGTATGCTTGGCTATGATGAGCGTGATGTCATCCACCACGTCGGTCAAAGGAGCGGAGAAGAGGCGATCGACGACATTGCGGCAGATATGGCCTGCGTCCTTCTTCTGTTCCTCGTTGTCCAATAACTCTCGCAGGCCGTCTGTGGTCAGCATGCTATTGGGTGGTCTGGGCGTCTCCACAAGGCCATCGGTGTAGAGAGCCAGCACCCCGCCAGCATGGAAAGGAACAGTTTCGCTCTCATAGACCACGTCGTTCAGGATGCCGAGAGGCAAACTCGACTGAGAAATGACTTCAAACCGAAGCTGGGGCGATGCACGGTAGAGTTGCGGAGGAGCGCCCGCCGAGGCGTATTCCAATTTATGCATTGCGAAGTCGATCATGACGCAGAACATCGTCGCGAACTGCCCGGTCGGGAGGACTTCGCACAGTCTTCGGTTCAGTCGCTGCAGCAGAGATGCGGGTCTTTGCGTCCGCTGCCAGGCCATATGCACGAAGGAATGGAATCGAGCCGCGTTCAGGGCGGCGGCGACGCCGTGTCCTGTGAAATCGGCGATGTACATCATGATGCGTCGGGGACCGGTTGCTTCGACGCCCCAGATGTCTCCGCCTATTCCGTCGCGTGGATTGTAATAGCTCGACAAGTCCACCGGGCAGTGAGCCTGTATTTGCGCAATACGCACTGCGCTCGGCAGCATGTCCTTCTGAAGGGCGATCGCGCTCGCAAGCTGCTCGTCCAGTTCTTCGCTCATGCGATGGCTCTTGATGATTGAAACGGCGATCTGGCCGAGGCCTTGCAGCGTTCGGACGTCGTCGTCATTGAAGCGGCGCGGTTTTCTGTCGACGACGCACAAAGCGCCGATCTGGATTCCGGGGGAAACCTCAAGCGGGATTCCCAAATAGGATTTGACGCCGGGATCTGTCGCGACGAGCGGACTGCGAGAGAAGCGCGGGTCATTGTCGGCGTTTTCAGCGACGAGGGGCTTCGACGTCATGATCGTGTGGGCGCAGATGGCGTCCCGTCTCGCTGTCCGGTCGACGTCGAGGCCGACTTGACCCGCAAAGAGCTGCTCGTGCTCGTCGATAAGCGAGACGTGGGAAATGGATGTTCCAATAAGCTTGGCTGCGATCGCGCAAATTTCGTTCAGGGGGCCGCTTGCTCCTCCCTGGTCTATGCGCAGCCTGCGAAGCTCCTTCAGGCGCTCACGTTCATTAGATGGGATAGGAAAGCTTACCATGCCGCCGTCTTTCATAAACCGCATTACTGGGATCTTTTTATGGACCAGCGTTCGCACGCAGGGAGGCTAGCACTTTACGCCCTGCTCCAGGGCTTCGGTTACTCGCGAGAAAACTGTTCCCGTAAAGTATGCGCCCGACGTATGTGCGTTCTCTTACAAAGTCACCGGTAATTTGAATCTCGGCGGCCTATTTTGGGCCGCGCATTAACTCAACCGTCACCTGCTCAGGGTAACGTTCGAGTTCGGCGTAAGCTGTGTTCAATTTCTGTTTGTACAATATAAGAAAGAAACAGAGCTGACCGTCAGCATAAATGCAAACCTGTCAGAAGGTTTCTGACGCCGTCTCAGAAACCCTGAATGAACGCCTTTCCCCTTAAGGGCCAGGAACCCGCGTCTTCCTGGCATCTTGAACGAAAGCATGATTTTTGCGAAGGCTATGCTCAAGATATTCGGCATTTACATGCGGCATTCGGTAAATCGCTGAATTAAGGTTAACAAGGTCCGAAAGTGGGGCGGTTAAATGAGTGCGATTATTTGGTGGTTGGAGTTGTCCTGGTATCTTAGGGCGCTCGTCTTTGCGCTTTCCTTCTTCGTCTGTTTCGTGGCTCCGTGGCTTCATGGCGAAGGCCTGCTGATCAGCAGCATCCCGGCCCAGAAGCCTCTCGCGGAGAAGAGCGAAACGATATCCGCCCCCAAGGCCGAACGCTTTGTCCAGCAAGCCGAGGAACAAAGGACGGCGCCGACTCCTAAAGTGGAGGCGCTGGAGGAAAAAGCTCTGCCTGAGCCAGCCCCGAAGGCGGCCGAAGAGAAGGCCCCTGCTGAGGAGGTTCACGCTCGGGCGGAAGTCCCGGTTTCTCCGACTGTTCCCGCGCAGGTTGAAACGGCTGCGGCGCCGGCGATGCAGGAACACGCGGCGGCCGAACCGCATCCGACGGAGGCGCCGGCGCCGGTCAGCCATGAAGAAGCGGTGGCTCCTGTTGAGCAAGCGGCAGCCCCGGCAGTCCATGAGCAGGCGACGGCTCCGGCCCAGGTGGAGCCGCGCCCGGCAGTGACCCATGAGGCGCCCGCCAGCCATGAAGAGGCTCCAGTTCCGGCTCCGGTTGAAATAGCAGAGGCTCCGGCGGTGCAGGAGCATGCGGCGGCTCCGGTGTTGGCCGAACCGCATCCGGCCGAGACGCGCGCGCCTGCCAGCCACGAGGAGGCTCCGGCGCCAGTTCCGGCGGAGGTCCCGCTTGGAGAAGCGGCTCCAGCGCCGCAGGAACCGGCAGCGGCCCCGATCCAGGCGGAGGCGAAAGCGCCCGCCCACCACGAAGAAACCCCGGCGCTGGCGCAACACGAGGCTGAAAAAGTTCCCGAGCAACCCGCTGACGCCTCAGTCACGCCCAAGGCGCAACCCACGGGCCGTTTCAATATCGTCCAAGGCGCGAGCGCTATCGCAGTTCCAGCGAGCGAAGCCGTCGAAAAGCAGGATTTCACCGCTTCTACCGAAAACGGCGGGTCGGCGGACATCGAGGTTTACGTTGTGCCGAACACGGCGGCGCCCGGCGAAATCGCGCTGTCGATCCGTCAAACGGCGAGTTGTCAGCGCTCCTTGACAGCGACGACTTCGCGCGGACGGCCGCGCGGTATGACACCGTCGCTTGTGTCGACCTTGGCTCGCGCGACACGGCGCTTTCAGCAAAGAAAGTCATGCGCCTTGTAAAAAATAGGTCTGTGCATCTCTGCGGAATTATTGCGCGGAAGCCCTATGTGTCAAAAAACGCCAAGCTTTACGGCTTGCCGCTGGGACATCCGCTCTCCTCCTCGTCAGAGAACGAGCGCAACCAGAAATCGCTGATTATCGTTGGCATAAAGAACGCCAAGGGTGACTTGGCGGACGCGTCCACGCAGAAGAAGATGGTCGCGGAACTTATACGTGGGGGCAAGATCGCAAAGCTCTCCCTCAGCAACTATTCTGAAGTCGCTTCGGGGAAGGAGCTTCGCTATATCGAGGCGAAGCCCGGGGCTGCAAGCAAGAAGAAGCCTGTCAAGGCTCCCGCGATGAAACTTGGCTACGGACCTTTGCATGAGGCGCGCAGGCATGCGTTATACGCGTACCATCACAGGCGTTGCGCCTCCAGCGTCGCGTTCAGGAGGCTTCTCATGAGAACGAGGAACCTATCAAGGGCCCAAAAGGCGGAGGCTCTGCGAAGCAAAATGCACGCGGGAAAGAAAACGCACCGGGAATGTCGAATTTTCGACTTTCCCTTCTGAGGCGCAGCAGGCTGCTTGCCGCATGACGACAGCAAGCGTCGCATCCTCATGGTGAAGGCTGTGCATATCGAGCGCCCGGGAGTAAACCTCGGGCGTTTTCATTTTCATGAGGAAGGCTCGGAATTGTCGAGCGCCTGCGAGTCGGCGCGATCATTTTCACGAGACGCGCTGGCCTGGCGATGGCGCGCGGCCTGACTGTGGCTATAGCCTATGCGGCCTGCGGCGTGGATGACCATCTCCACGGTCTCGCGGCCGGCCGAGGTCGTATATCCTTTCGCAAAGGCGAGGTTCGTGCGAGCTTGACTGCGAAGGGCGGAGCCTGTGAGACAAACTCTCTGGCGCGAGACCCGCCGCGCCTGCGGCCTGCGACCGCTCCACCTAAAAACGGCGGTCGGAACCTGTCATCAGCCTGGCATGCTGAGAACGCTATAGACTCTCCGGAAAATCCAACTGCAGCGCCGTTGGGTAACGCCAAGCCTATTCAACGGGTTGGCCCTCGCACTGGCGTTCTCAGGCTCAAGCCCGCGCGTCTCGGACGCAGACTGTGAAGATTTAAAAGTTTGCTGATACGCGTTATGCGCGGGCAGCCCTGTCGATGCCTGCAGCATGTGCGGCAGAAGTTCCTGCGGGACGCGCCGCCACGCATACGAGGAGAGTTCCCGCAACAAGGCGCTGCGCAATCTTTCTGAAGGAACTGTTGCAGACCTTGTAACGCCATCGGCGGCTCTTTCGTGGCGACCGGAATTGGGGACGCCACGAAAGAGCCGCCGATGAAAACCACTCCAAAAGCTTCAGTAGACCAAGCCTTCCAAAGCCGCTCCTCGATCCCGAATGCGGCCTACATGGCGGCGTGCGGCGTCTCGGTTTGCGGAATCGCTCCTTCGTCCTCAACCTCAACACCAACCTCAACCGGTACAGCGTCCGTGCTCCGCAGAAGCGGAACCATCGCAATCATGGTTGCAAAAAGGAGGACGAGTTCAATCGAGTAAACGGTGATGTATCCCGTTGCGGCTCCAAGAGAGGCGTCGCTCCAAATACTGGCGACAAGGTCCCGGATGATGCCGCCAAGCGCGATTGAAAGGCCAGCGGCCGTGGCCTGAACAGCGCCCCAGGCGCCGAGCGCCAACCCTGCCTGATTTTTTGGCGCGAGGTTCATTGTCGCCGTCAACGTGCCATGCCCGAAGAGACCTGCGCCGAAGCCGATCAACGATGTGCCGATGACAAAAAGCGCAATCGAGCCGAACGGGGCTGCGAGAATCACGCACATGAACGCCGGGATGCCGACAAGCGCGCCGTAAAGAGCCATCCTGAAGGGATCGAAGCCGCGGCTCAGGATGCGAGAGGCGAGCGCGAAGCCGAAAAGGCCGCCGATTGCAAGAGTGGCTGTCAGCTTCGTCGTATCACTAACGCTCAGGTGCAGGATTTGGCCGCCATACGGCTCCAGCAGCACGTCTTCCATGCTAAATCCCATCGTGCCCAATCCGACCGCGACCAAGCGACGTATTGCATTTCCGCCTGCTGTATAGGCCCCCCAGGAATCCTTGAACAAGGGGCGCGGCGCAGCCTCCACCGCCAACTCCTCCGGCGTCATAAGCCGCTTGGGCTTGCGCACCTCCTGTTTCCACATCGCGATCGAATTGAGGATGAGTGTCGCGACGGCGGCCCCCTGGATCACACCGATAAGCTGCCCGGGGACAAGGCGCTCTGTGGATGGATGCAGAAGCAGATAGCCAAAGAGGAGAGCGCTCGCGATCATGCCGAACAGCAGCATGACATACATGAGCCCAACGACCTTGGGCTGCGACTCCTTCGGCGCCAAATCGGTGGCCAGCGCAAGACCCACAGTTTGAACCGTGTGTAAGCCGGCGCCGACGAGAAGAAATGAAATGGCGGCCGCGATCTGTCCGACCCATGCCGGGAGACTGTCCGACTCGCCCTGTCCGGCGAGGACAAGCACCGCAAACGGCATGATGGCGAGACCGCCGAACTGAACGAGCGACCCTTGCCAAATGAAGGGAACGCGCTTCCAGCCGAGAACCGACTGATGGACGTCGGATCGAAAGCCGATGACGGCGCGGAAAGGCGCGAAGAAAAGCGGCAAAGAGATCATGATCGCCACGATCGAAGCAGGCACTCCGTATTCGACGATCATCACGCGGTTGAGGGTGCCGATGAGCAGCACCAAAGCCATGCCGACCGAGACCTGAAAAAGAGACAGGCGGAGCAGGCGCGACAGAGGCAATTCAGGCGTTGCAGCGTCAGCGAAAGGAAGAAAACGTGCGCCTTGGCGGAACCAGTATTCCGTTACGCGGTGGGCCATATTAGCCATCGAAAGAGTAACTCCAAACAGAAGGGGCCTGGAGGCGCCAATCAGCCTTCGCCGATATAACGCCCGGAAGCTTCGCTTTCTACGCCCTCTAAAAGCAAAAACAGCGCTGCCAGGCCAAACTGCCCCCGCATCGCTTTTGCATCCGTATCTTGTCACAGACCAGGAACCGATTCACTTCAGAAAATCCGGCTGTGATTGCCCTCAAGGGCCTGTCTTTTCCCCGGCGCCACCAGTGCGATTAGTCACGATGGCCTGCGCGACAGCGGCAGCTCTTACCTCCGCGCAGGCGCAAACTTCCAACACATGACGGCATGTCTTCTCAGTTTTTAGCTGCCAGACCTTGCCTACATCCGACGAGCGGTATTGCCGGAAGATATCGCTGTTCCTAGAATTTGCACAGATGCGGCCGGAACACCATGGCCCAGGCCGCCTGTTGAGACAAAGCTACGCGCTCTTCACCATGCTTACGATCTCAGCGGACTTCTTGCCGCCTTCCCAGTACTTGCCAAACCAAGTCGTGTGGCCAACCAGAGCAGCATGAACGAGGATCGCGATCAGAGTAACGGCGCCAAGGAACAGGGGAAGCCCGACTTTGGGAGGTACAACCAACCAAATGCCAGCTTGTCCATCAACATCAGCCATGTTGAATTCTCCTAGTTAAAGTGTCGTGATTCTAGTGCAGCCAAGGGGAATAGACATAAGCCAGGACGTGAGCGACGACAGCAATCGCGCCAAAAACGCGGGTGCCGTTGATCACATGGCCATGCAACTCCTCAGCTTCCGCTAAGGTCAAGCCCGTCGGGTAGACCTTATTTGGATCAGCCATAATCGTACCTCCTTAAAGGACCTTTTAGGTTTGTTCGTGCTGAACCCGCACGGAGGCCGCTCGTTCAGCTGCTCGTTTGAGCGAAAGTTTTCTTAATCGCAGCTTGAGTGTAAGCATATGCTGACATTTGCATGCGTCAACTCCATTTGACACACCTTTACATTTTGGGTCAATATGACGCAAGGTTGGTTCTGGCCGGAAAAGGCTGATTTCAATCTCTGGTGGTGGCAAAAAGTAGATGCGTCAACGTTTCGCCGGGCTTTATACTGCTCCGGAGCAAGGGGCGCATTGCGGCGTGATGTACCGCTAAGCTGAAGTTAATGTGCAAATCCAGTGGGTTGAGGGGGCGCACAGCGCTTGGCTCTAACGTCAACGCGGCTCGGTTGACAGGACGCTTGCGATCATTAACGGCATGCAAATCTCAGGCCAAGATGAGAAGTCGTCGGCTTTATTCGCGAAATTTCTGCCCATGCGGAATTGAGAGACCTGCCCGCCATGCGGGGACGCCATACACAAAGGCCTGCGAGCAGAGAAACTTTCCTGCGCGCAGGCCGCATGTTTATACGATAATGTCCTAGAGGCCTTTATGCCCTAGCCGCAGCATAGGCTGTGGCTTCGGAAGGGGGTTTGGTCCAGACTATCGAAGATTTGCCACCGCTAAACGGCGGCAAACGCCTTAACGAACGGCCGGAGCGGGAACGCTCTCAGTAACTTTAGCGCCGCCTTCCCAATATTTCGGAAACCACTTCGTGTGTCCGACCAAAGCAGCATGCACGAGGACCGCGATCAGCGCGACCGCGCCAAGAAAGAGAGGAAGACCAACAGCCGGCGAGACAACGAGCCAGATGCCGTGTTCGCCATCAGTGTAATCAGCCATTTTTAGTACTCCAAATAGTGGTTAGTGCAGCCACGGGGTGAGGGCGTAAGCAAGGAAGTGCGCGAGCACAGCAGCAGCGCCGAAAACGCGGGTGCCATTGATCACGTGGGAATGCAGCTCCTCGGCTTCAGCCAGCGTCAAACCCGTGGGATAGACCTTTTTTGGATCAGCCATTTATTGTAACTCCTTCAAAGATCCCGTTTGATAGGGCCGACGATGCGGCGACCCTACAGCTGGACCATATTCGCACCGACGAATGTGTCAACGTCAATTGACAAGGCAAACCAGGTTTGTGTCAATCTGCCACAACAGAAAGCGATGGCGATCCCATTGCAAATGTTCATAAAACTTGAAGCCGGAACGCAATCCGCATTTTGCTTCCGCGGGCCTTTTTGCGGTCACGCGGTGCGGCGCGACACCCAGGAGACGATTCCAAGGGTCACCTCCTGGAAAGCGTCATTCAGCGCCTTTATGCCGGCGGCGGGATCGCTGCTTGCAGCGCGAGCGCTTGCGTGGAAGCGCTTAGTGGTGATGACAGCATTATTTTTCTCGTCCACCAGCTTGGCGTAGACGTCAACGACAGCCTCGCCCCCTTCAGGGGAAGGTTCTATCTCGAAATTACGAATTTCAGTGGAGAGCGAGAGGTCGCCGGAAACCCGGTCCTGATTTGTCAGGATGGCGCGAAAAGCTCCTGAATTCGAAAGCGTCTCCACGAGGCGGGCCTGGAAGAGACGCGGCAGGCGATCGCCCCAGGCGACGCCGGAGAAATAGGCCACACGCCCATTCGCTCCCTTGACGAGGATTTCATCGGTGTCGATGGTCTTGATGGCGACAGGCGGGGAGATCGTCAGCTGCATCGACCCGGCGCTGCGAATTTTGTCCATCGACGGGGCTTGCAAATCGTATGTGGCGGGGGCCGAGCCGGCAAGGCCAAACGAGCAACCACCAAGCATGATCGCCGCCGCAAAGGCTGCTATCTCACTCTTAAGTTGCATCGCAAACTCCAGAAAGGCCCAAACCTCGCCACGCTGCAATTGTTAAGGCCGATTCCTTTTGGCGCTAGTACTTTGGCGATTGTTGCCCGCCGAGCAAAAATCCCGCCGGATTACGCTCAACCTTCTCGACGACGCGATCGAGGCTGTCCGCTAAACGCCTGCCTTCCTTCATAAAAAGCTCGAATTCGCGAAGCGACCGCTCCATCTGCTGGGTCAACTCGCCGGACTTGTCGCCCAGTGATTTATCGAGTTTCTCGGACATCTTGCGAAAAGAACTCGCGGCTTGTTGCACTTGCGACACAACGGACTTGGGGTGATCGGACGACGCTCCCGCAAGCCGGTCGACTGCGGCGTCCACCTTTCGCGAAATGTCGTTCAAGCGCGAAGAGAGCCCGCGCACATCCTGGATGATGCTCGCCACGTCGTCCTTTCGTTCCACCATCGTCGTGGAGAACGACTCCAGGTTCGTGATGGTGTGGCGAATGGAGTCCTCATTGTTCGCAATGAGCGTGTTTAATCGCGTCGCGAGCGCCGTCGCCTGGCTCGCGGCGTCGGACACCCCGGTCATTAGAGATCCCGAACCGGGATCGGCGTAAACAACGGGATATTGCTCGCCCGACTTGGCTTGAAGCGCGGCGGCGTCCGGCGTGCCCGGCGTGATTTCCATGGCGACCCAGCCTGCCAGACCTTGATGCGCAATGCGGGCGCGGGAATTCGTTCGAACGGGAGTTTCATCGCGGACTGTGATGAGGACGCGAACCTTGCGCGTATCCTCCGGGACAAGCTCGATGGCCCGGACCGCGCCAAAGCGGATGCCGTTGAAAAGCACCGGCGAGGACTCCGTCAGGCCCTGCACCGAGCCGTCGAAGATCACATGATAACTCTTCCCCGAGGAGCCCGACGCGTCGTTCTTCATCCAGTAGATGAAGCCAAGGAGCGAGCCGAGGAGCCCAAGGACGAAGACGCCGATGATGAAGTAATTCGCTCGTGTTTCCATGCTTATGATGCCCTCGCAACAAGCCGGCCGCGCTCTCCGCAGAAATACTCCCTCACCCATGGGTGGCCTGGGTCGCGCACAAGGTCCGCAGGCGAACCTGTGCGGACCACATGTTTGTCGGCCAGCACCGCAACCCGGTCGCATGCCGCAAAGATGCTGTCGAGGTCGTGGGTGATCATGTAGACCGTGAGCCCCAGCGTCTGGTGGAGATTGCGGATGAGGCGGTCGAAAGCGGCGGCGGCGATTGGGTCGAGGCCCGATGTCGGCTCATCCAGGAACAGGATGGCGGGATCGAGCGCCAGTGCGCGCGCAAGCCCGGCGCGCTTGCGCATGCCGCCGGAAAGCTCCGATGGGGCCTTGTAGGCCGCGTTCGCGGGCAGGCCGACCATGGCGATTTTCAGGAGCGCGAGTTCTTCCATCACCTTCTGGGGCAGATCGAGATGCTCACGCATGGGGACCTGCACGTTTTGCAGCACGTTGAGCGAGGAGAACAGCGCGCCGTCCTGGAAGAGCACGCCCCATTGCCGCTCGACGGCGATGCGGTCCTGGTTCGACAGGGTTTTGAAGTTTCTGCCAAAAACCTCGACCGTCCCCGCCTCGAAAGGCGCCAAGCCAAGGATCGTGCGCAACAGCACCGACTTGCCGGCGCCCGATCCGCCAGCGATGCCGAGGATTTCGCCTTTCATCACATCGAGGTCGAGGTTTTCAAAGATGACCTGCCGCCCAAACCGCTTGGTCAGGCCGCGCACGCGGATCGCGTAATCGCGTTCTACGCCATTTGCGAAGGTAGCCTCGTCAGGCGGGGGCGGCATCTCGGTCATCCTCAAAACCCGCTCGCGGAGAGGAAGATGGCGAATATTGCGTCAAGCACCAGCACGAGGAAGATGGCTTTGACGACCGCCGTCGTCACCTGCGCGCCGAGCGATTCGGCGCTGCCCTCGACGCTCATGCCTTCTAGGCAGCCGACAAGGCCGATGACCAGGGCGGCGAACGGAGCCTTGATCAACCCGACATAGAGATGCTTGACCTGCACGGCGCTGTTCAGCCGTTGGAGATAAATCGGCGGATCGAGCGAGAGATAAAGCTTCGCCATGAGCGCGCCGCCCGCAAGACACATCATGTCTGCGACGAAAACGAGAAGCGGCAGGGCCACGATGAGCGCCAGAATGCGCGGGACGATAAGCGTTTCGATCGGATCGATGCCGAGCGTGCGCATCGCGTCGATCTCTTCGCGCATTTTCATGGTCCCGATCTGCGCGGTGAACGCCGACGCCGAACGGCCGGCGACCATGACGGCGGCGAGGATGACGCCGACTTCGCGCAGCGCCAGTATGCCGAGCATGTCGATGGAGAGATTTTCAGCCCCGAAACTGCGGAGCTGACGCGCGCCCTGCTGGAGCACGACGCCGCCAATCAGGAAGCAGACGAGCGCGATGATCGGCACGGCGGTGAGGCCGGTTTGCTGGATTTGATGGATGAACGACGTTACGCGAAATCGGGAGGGCCGGACGACGATCCTCGCCATCGCCGCCGCCGTCTCACCGAGAAATGTGGTCAGCCGCACTGCGTCGCGGCCGATTGCCGTTCCGGCGGCGACGACCCACGCGGCCGCTTCGGCGAAAGGCCTGCGGCGTGGCGGCGGTTCTGAGACGGCTGCCGCAGCCCGAGCCACCTCGTCGAGCAGAATCCGCTGCTCTTCGCGTTCGTTGACGAATGCGGCGGCGGCCTCGCGCTGAAGGCTGTTCCGCAAGGTGACGAGAGCAAGCGCGCCCGCCGTGTCAAGCTTTCGCAGCTGGCTCAGGTCGATTTCGACGGAGCGGCCTTTCGGCGCAACTTCGCCCATTTCGTCGAGGCAGGCGCGAATGCGCGAGAAAACCGCAAGCGTCCAGTCCCCCGAGACCGCGATCCGAGTCATGCCGGCGTCGGTTGCGGCTCGGCAGGCCGGATGAAGGATCGGATCAAGCTGTGTCACTGCGCGGTTCGGCATCCTGACGCTTCAAGGGCTTCGACATGGGTCACGGCCGGCATTGCGGGAAACGCGCTTCGGCCGCCTCGCCCAGGCGGGTCCTGCCATGAAACAATGTCGGCATCGCGGCATATTAAAAAGATGCTCGGCAAGTGTTTAGCAACATTTCCCAGCTAATCTTTACGAAAGTGAACTCTTGTTTGACCGGCGGCGTACATGATAACTTTTTCACCGGCTTCCCTGTCTGAGGCTGATTATTGCGCGCTTGAAGACGCCCTTCTGGCCACCGAAAAAGGCAGACGCTTTTTACGCACTTATGTCGATCGCAATCGCGGACTTGAAACCCTCCGTCTGCTGCGCTCCATCTCGCGCATGCATCGGGCGGCGCTCGGGGTGCCGGGGGTGAATGCGGAAGTCTGCCGCGATTTAACGAGCGTGTTGCAACTTGTTTCCAGGCGGCGCGAGCAGGCTTCGGAACTCCCCGACATCGCGGCCCGTTCTCAATCCCTCACGGCCGGTCTCGAAGAGATCGAGGCCTGCGTCATCACTTTGATCGAGTTGATCGAGGAAAGAATGGCTGGCCCATTGCAGGAGGAGGCGTCGTCGGCCTGGTTCTCCGGCGACAGCTGCTCACCCGAACGCACAGCTAAGCTTTTCGGAGAACTGTCTTCCTACTTTACGGCGGAGCCGCGCTGAGCGGAAGCTTTCGTAAAAGACGCCGACCTGAGTTTGGAAGGATCCCGGCTCACGCTTCGCTTGGCTGGGACGACGATCGTTGGTTGGCCCTTGCTGCACAGCTCGTCAAAGACTCGCGAATGAAGCGCGCCGCATAGAGAGACTTCACAGGGCCGGATCAAATAGTTCAGCCCCGAAGCAGGTTCGCCCACAATTCGCCGCACGCCCTCAGGCTGCCGGCCGCGGAGCCTCGATTGCCTCGATGCGCAGGCAAATGCTAGGGTCCGCCCCATGCCTGATAAAGCGGCGCCTCCCAACGAACGCAGCAGTCTGCGACTGAAACCCATCCGGCTTGGCGGAGTGACGCTTCACAGCCCGATCGTTCTTGCGCCGATGTCCGGGATCACCGATCGGCCTTTCCGCCGCATCGTCAGGAAATTCGGAGCAGAGTTGGTGGTGACCGAAATGCTCGCCAGCAAGGCTGTTGTTCGCGAGCACCGCATCACGCTGAGAATGTCGGAGCGCGAGGCGGACGAGGGCCTCCTGGCTGTGCAACTGGCGGGCCGCGAGCCCGAAATCATGACGGAAGCCGCCCGTCTCGCCGAGGATCGCGGCGCGGATATCATCGACCTCAATTTCGGCTGTCCGGTGAAAAAAGTGGTCAGAGGCCAAGCAGGCGCCGCGCTGATGCGCGACGAGGCGCACGCGGCGAAAATTTTCGAGGCGATGGTCAAGGCGGTGACGGTTCCGGTGACGGTCAAGATGAGGATGGGTTGGGGGCCGGACGAACTCAACGCGCCGCGTCTTGCGAAAATCGCGCAAAACTGCGGGATCGCCATGGTGACCGTGCATGGCCGAACGCGCTGCCAGTTTTACGGCGGCGAGGCCGACTGGGGTTTCGTACGGCGGGTCAAAGAAGAGGTGTCTATTCCCGTCATGGTGAACGGCGATATTCGCGGCCCGGCCGATGCGGCGCGAGCGTTGGCGCTGTCAGGAGCCGATGGCGTGATGATCGGGCGCGGGGCTTGCGGACAACCCTGGATTATCGCGCAGGCGGCGGCGTTTTTGTGTGGGAGCGCTGCGTCAGGCGAGCCCGAACCATGCGTGCAGTTGGAGACGGTTATGGAGCATTTCGAGGCGATGCTCAGCTATTACGGGGAGCGCGCTGGCGTTCAGATCGCGCGGAAGCATCTCAACTGGTACAGCGCGCGCCTGCCCAAGGCGGCGGAATTTCGCAGGGCGGTTAACGATGCCGGAGAGGCGGCGGTGGTGCGCCGGTTGATTCGCGAGTGTTGGGCCGACGGCGCCAAAGACGCTGCTTTCAGCGCCGGCTCATGAGACTGGTCTGCCTTCTCCTTCACATCTCCTTTACTGGGCGCTCTCCCGTCGCCGTTGGTCGCTCCTCACCGAAGACGTCGTCCATGACATCAAACAGGGCGAGCGCAAAGCCAAGCCTCATCAATCCGATGGTCAAGGATTGTTGACGGCTCCAACGGGAACGAACCAGGCCCTTCAAAGCATTCCAAACGATATCATCCTATGGAATTTGCGCGTTATGTCAAAATTCCAATAGAGCGCGAGCCTTGGTGTTGGGTGTGATGACGAGTTCTACTTCGGTTACCATTTTAAAGCCTCAGTTCGATGACTTCTTATTCGCATGCATCAACGAGGATAGCGATGCGACGCCCATCACCGTTCTTTCGATGCTATCGCGGTTTGATATCGATCCATGGGAGGAGGCGGCTAAACTTGCGCGGCTGCCGCGTGCGGCGGCTGCGGCGAGGCTTGTCGCATTCATTGCAGCTACGCCCGGCGCTATCCCAGCCTATCTGAACGCCAAGACGGTTTCCTATCGACTGCTCAATCTTTTGCCGTCGCCTCTTTTGCCCAGGAAGAATGCGGCGCGCTCGTTAAAGCAGCTCTTGTTTGCCTGGCCCCCCGACATTGTTGTTATTATGTTCGCTGTCTTTTTGATCGTGTTGAGCCTTTAGGGCAGGTCGAATAACAGACCGACCCGTGAAATTCCTGGCTCTCCGTTTCTCCCAAATAAAAAGACCGCAGGGATCGAACCTGCGGCCGGGAGGAAAGGAAACGTTAGTCAGTTAGCTTTAGCCGCAGTAGTCCCAGCCGCCGTGATCGCAGCACCCGCTATCGTGGCTTCCGCAGCCGTCGCCGTATCCGCCGTGGCCATACCCGCCGTCGCCGCCGTGGCCGTACCCACCGTCGCCGCCGCCATGGCCGTATCCGCCGTCGCCGCCGCCATGACCGTACCCGCCGTCGCCGCCGCCGTGACCGTACCCGCCGTCGCCATGGCCGCCATCATGCCCCGAGCGCCCATCATATCCGCCATGCCCGTATTGATCGCCGTGCGAGCCCTGATCATGCGATCCCTTGTCGCCTCCGTCCCAGCCGCCGTGACCGCCATGCCCCGACCCGTAATCGGAACGTCCCGAGCCTTCGCTGTGGCCGGAACCGTAGTCGCTGGAGCCGTGGTCGCTGTGCTGCTGCTGCTGATGGTTTGACATGTGGGGAGCCTCTCGTTGGATGTGCGCTGCTGTTGATGTCGTCACCATCTCACGCGCCGGCCGCCGCCGCTGTTCCTCGCGGAACAGGCAATTGCGATTAGTGGCGGATGGGCAGCGAACTGTCCTGTCAGCTCTCGAAAGGGGGAACTTCATGGGCGCCTCGCAGCGTAGCGTGAAGAAGTCGCGCCGATGGCTGAAATCAACGTGACGACGCTTGTCGACGTCATGCTGGCGCTGCTCATCTGTTTATGATCGCTGCGCCGCTGATGAATCTCACGAGCCGACAACACGCCCCTGCTATCGTACAGCGGAACAAAAGAATAATTTTTCAATTCAAACGAATATCGAGAATGTAGCTGGTAACTTCATCTAGCACGAAATCGTGAGAAGAGTTTTTTTGCTCGATTGCCCTTTGACTCCGGTTCCAAACTGGAGGAAGACCGAAGGCAGATCCGGCGGAACGCTGCGCGCTCTCTCGGGATACTTTAGCGACTGGGAAAACCGTCGAAACAAGCATCGTAACATGGATCGATACGGATGCCCGACACTGCTGAGCCTCTAGCTCTCATCGGCGATACGCCGATGATCGAGCTTAAAAGCCTCGATTTTGGCCCCTGCCGCGTCTTCGCAAAGCTTGAAAGTCAGAACCCGACGGGCTCGATCAAGGATCGCATCGCGGTGTCGATGGTCGACGCCGCCGAGCGCTCCGGCGGGCTGCAGCCTGGCGGCAGGATCGTCGAAGCGACCGCCGGCAACACCGGCCTGGCGCTGGCGCTCGTGGCGGCCCGGCGCGGCTACCATCTGACGCTTGTCATCCCGGACAAGATGAGCCGGGAGAAAATCGCTCATGTCCGCGCCATGGGGGCCGAAGTCGTGCTCACCCGCTCGGACGTGGCGAAAGGCCACCCCGAATATTATCAGGATGTCGCCGCGCGCATCGCCGCGGAAACAGGCGCCTTCTTTACGGACCAGTTCAACAATCCGAACAATCCCGCCGCGCATGAACGCAGCACCGGCCCCGAAATCTGGGAACAGACGGAAGGCAAGGTCGACGCCATCGTGGCTGGCGTCGGCTCCGGCGGGACGATGACCGGCCTGTCCCGATTTTTCGCGCGCGTCTCTCCGTCGACCGAGATGATTCTCGCCGATCCGAAGGGCTCCGTGCTTGCGGACTACATCCATACCGGCGTGATCGGCGAGGCCGGAAGCTGGCTCGTCGAAGGCATCGGCGAGGATTTCATCCCGGCCGTCAGCGATCTTTCGCGCGTCAAGAAGGCCTATACCATTTCGGATGGCGAAAGTTTCGCCGCGGCTCGCGCCGTGTTGAGGAAGGAAGGCCTTCTCGCCGGCTCCTCCTCGGGCACGCTGATCGCCGCCGCGCAACGCTATTGCCTCGAACAAAAGCAACCCAAACGGGTTGTCACCTTTGTTTGTGACTCCGGCAACAAGTATTTGTCGAAAATGTACGACGACCGCTGGATGGTCGACCAGGGGCTGTTGCAGCGGCCGGGCCATGGCGATTTACGCGATCTCATCGCGCGCCGCTTCGACGAGGGCGCCGTCGTGACCGTGGGAGCGGACGATACGCTGCAAACGGCCTATGGCCGCATGAAGCTTTACGATGTGTCCCAGATTCCGGTGCTCGACGGCGACCGCTGCGTGGGTCTCCTGGACGAGTCAGACCTGCTTGTCGCCCTCACGCAGAAGACGCTCGATTTCAAGCTCCCCGTCAAGCAAGCCATGACCGGCAAGCTTGAAACCGTCTCGCCCAATACCCCGCCCGAGAACCTCATCCCTCTCTTCGACCGGGGCATGGTCGCCGTCGTCGTCGACGGAGACCATTTCCTTGGTCTCATCACCCGCATCGATCTCCTCAACCATCTGCGCAGAAAGTTAGACTGACGTGTCAAAACGATCTCAGAAGGCGAGGCCAGCCACGCTGGCGGTCCATGCCGGGTCCGAGCCGGACCCGCGCACCGGCGCGGTGATGACGCCGATCTATGCCTCTTCCACTTTCGCTCAATCCTCGCCCGGGGTGCATACGGGTTGGGAATACGCCCGGACCGGCAACCCCACGCGTGCGGCGTTCGAAAACGCTGTCGCGGAACTGGAGGGGGGCGTTGCGGGCTTCGCCTTCGCCTCCGGGATGGCGGCGGAGGCCACGCTGCTCGACCTTCTCGACCAAGGGAGCCACGTGGTCGCCGGCGACGATCTTTACGGAGGGACGTGGCGGCTGTTCGAGCGCGTGCGCAAGCGCTCCGCCGGGCTTTCCGTAACCTACGTCGACCCGACGGACCTCGACGCCCTCACCTCGGCAGTCACCCCCAAAACGCGGATGATCTGGGTGGAGTCGCCGACGAACCCCCTTCTGAAGGTCGCCGATCTCGCCGCCGTCGCAGCGATCGGCAGAGCCGCAGGCGCGCTGACCGTCGCGGACTCGACCTTCGCTTCGCCCCTGATCCAGCGACCGCTCGACCTGGGCTTCGACGTCGTCGTGCATTCGGCCACGAAATATCTGAGCGGCCACTCCGACGTTGTGGCTGGCGTGCTGGTTGTGCGCGATCAGGACCTGGCCGACCGCATCCGCTTTCTGCAAAATGCCACGGGCGCGGTCCTCGACCCGTTCCCGGCTTTTTTCGCACTGCGCGGGCTTAAAACTCTCGCCCTTCGGATGGAGCGCCACTCGGCCAATGCGTTGGCCGTCGCCCAGTATCTCGAAAGCAGCCCGAAGCTCAGGCGCGTGATTTATCCCGGCCTCAAAAGCCATCCCCAGCATGCGCTCGCCGCCCGCCAGATGAAGGGCTTCGGCGGCATGGTCACGATCGAACTCGATGTGGAAGAGAAAGGCGTCCGGCGTATGCTGGAGTCGCTTAAACTCGTCACGCTGGCTGAGAGCCTCGGCGGCGTCGAAAGCCTTGTTGGCCATCCGCTCACGATGAGTCACGGTTCACTTCCTGCGGAACGACGCGCCGAACTCGGCATCGGCTGGGGGCTCGTACGGCTCTCGGTTGGCATCGAAGACTCTGCCGATTTGATCGAGGACTTGCAGCAGGCGCTGGACGGCGTCTAACGCGACAATCAGCATGCGAAACTGACGTGCTCGCGAGCGCCAGCGCCAAGTCCGCGATGCTTGATGCCGATCGACAGGCGCACATAACGGCGTCACACCCGTGGCGAGTTGGTCGTCCTCGCTTAGTTGCGAATGCGTCGTGGTTTGTGGTCTTGCCGAATGACGGAGCAAATGAAGAAGGCGGCTGCGCCGCCCGGCGGAAGATTCATGAAAATGCAGGGGGAGGCGGCGCCTGCGCGAGACGGACTCTTAGATATCCTGCCCAGCAGCGACTGGAACACGGGTCGGCGAAGGTTGTGGCGCTTCTTCCGCGCCTAACACAGGTTCCTCGTGCTCAGGTCCCGTCAGCGCCTTTCTGGCTTTCACGCTCCAGTTCCAAAGTGTTTCTGCCGGGATGGGCAGCACCAGGAACCAATGCTCCAAAATCCCCAGGGCCAGGATCACGATATAGAATGTAAATGCGAGCAGTTCAAAGGAATCATTCTCAAGGGTCGCCCTGTGCACGAGGATGGCGATTGCGAACGTCGAGACGGAGATCGAGATCGGGAACAGAAGATTCATCGGCCTGCGTTTGAGGAAGCTCGACAGGTAACGCAGCTGTTCCGGGAAGAAGTGGTCGTTCAGATTCCGCACGCCGAGCACCGCGTTTATTTTTGCGCTCGAATGCATGAGCCAGATAATTGTATACGTCCAAGATCCGACATGGTTCTTGCCGTACATCGTCGAAAAGCAGATCACCACTCCAAGCAAGGCTGCTGTAATCTCATGATACATGCTCGTTTCAACAGCATGCCAGAAGTGGCGGGCGCCTTTGCAAGATGAGGGGCATGCCGTTGTACGAGGGCCTGTTATGATGCCCGTGAAGAATGTGAACTGAGTCCACGCCCAGGCCAGAAGACCGAACGTGAAACTCAGATAGGCGGAGACGATGGTATCGCTCTGGCTGGTCTGCGTCAGGCCATAGATCGACGCGACAAGAACGGCTGTCACGCCGAGAAAACTCCATTTATAGGTGTATCTAGGTAGATTATTGAGATAGATGACGGCTCCCGTGCTGAACCACCATATAAACAGGACGAACAAAGCCGGGAGCACGTACGTAATCACCTCTTCCTCACCACGCTGGGGCTAACCGCACACGGTCAGGCAGCTCGTTGGGCGCGGCTCGCAACATATAAAGCCGAGCGAAAGTAACTGCTGCCGCAGCGGAATAACCAAAGTTTTTTACAAGACCCACGATACCGCCTTGCGCCTTGGCCGCCTCTCGTTTGACGGACAACTCGTACAGACGATCGAACCCCCGGTGCAGCGCTGGATTGTCGAGATCGAGCTTGACCGGGAAAACCTGCTGCGAAATCTGGCTCGTGATACGGAAAACCCTAAAGTCGTAGTCCGTCGCATCCATCTGCAGCGCTTTATGAAATGCCGGCCGGGAATGATCGCGAACATACATGGTTGCGAAAACCGCAAGCACGAAAAAGCGCACCCAGTATTTGTTGAGCCCACTGAGGAGATGCGGGTTCGCCCGCATGAGCAGCGCGAACGCCTCGCCATGGCGAAATTCGTCGTTGCACCAATTTTCGAACCACTTGAAGATCGGGTGGAAGCGAAGCTCGGGATGCCTTTCAAATTGACGAAAGATCGTGATGTAGCGAGCATAACCTATCTTTTCGGAAAGATAAGTTGCGTAATAGATGAATTTTGGCTGGAAGAACGTGTATTTCTTCGCTTTCGTGAGGAAGCCGAGATCGACGCCGATGCCGAAATCCTTGAGCGTTTCGTTGATAAAACCGGCATGGCGCGCTTCATCGCGCGCCATGAGCCCGAAAAGCTCCTTCATATCAGGATTTTTGGCTCTCTTCTTCATCTCGGCGTACAGCACGCAGCCTGAGAACTCTGCAGTGACGGAACTGATGAGGAAATCCTCAAATTCCTTCCTGAGCTCCTCGGGCAACGCAGTCAGGTCGCCTTTGAACTCTTCGTTTCGGATAAAGTGCTCTTGGTTGGGATCGCTCTTCATCTCAGCAATGAGTTCATCCCACTCCTGGCGGACGGGCGTCACGTCGATCCGGTCGATTTCATCGAAATTCGTCGTGTAGAACCGTGGCGTTAAGATGGTGTCCTTCTGCGCCTGACGGGTCGACTCGTTCATCGCCTCGGCTCGATTGGCTGCCTCGGTCATAGTTTCCTCCTGGGGGTAAAACTCACTTCATACAGATCCGTGAGTTCGAGTCCGGCGACGCGAGCTGTCATCCGGTCGAACCAGTTCGCGCGCCTCACGGTCGCCTTCCGCCGTTCGACGATCTTCTCCCCGAACGCAGGCTGTATGGGCTCTCCATGGACGATCACCTCGTCGCCGGGTCCGATGTCTACGTCGCCGTCGAGTTCGACATACGCATGCAGGCTATCCGCAGTATGCTCGACCTCGATGGTGCACGGCACCTCGAGGGTTTTGTGGCCCCCCAGCCAATCGGATATGGATATCATCGCGTCTTGCCTGCGGTGGGAAGAAGTTGGGCGAAGGTCTTAGCGTTGGTCGGGCCATAGGCTGCAAGCTCAAGTGTGTCGCCTGTGGCCGGATCTGAGAGGGAGAGCTTGCCGTCGTTCCATAAGGTCAGGATGAAGGGCGACTCCGGACCCGCTTTGGAGCGCAACTCCCGGCTCTGGCCCATAAGACGCAGGGCGGACGCCATAAAGGTGTTCCCCTCGCGCGGCACCACGATGAAGGGGGCGCTTGCCCCTTGATCGTAGACAGCCATTGCGCCCTGCGGCGCGTCCCGGAAAATCAGCGGCCGCGTAATTACGGCCGAGCGCTTGAGCGTAAGGTCAACCGTTTGCGTTCCGATGACATTCATGGCGATCACAAGCGCAAGGACGGCAAGGATCGCTGCAGCTGCCAGCAGCGCTGGTTTCTTGATGCTTTGTGCCATTACGGGCGTTTCTGAATCCCTAAGCGGCTTCCGTGGCCGGCTGGCCCAGGCCTGTCTCTTTTTTGTCTGCGTCTTCAGCGTGTTGGGAATTCGTTGCGGCGCCTTCGGATGCGTCCTTCACAAAAGGCGCGAGGGCGGTTTTGAGAGCGTCGGATGCCCCTTGCGGGTCGGAAACGGAGCGGAACATCGGCTCCGGCAAGGTAAAGCGCCAAGGCCGGGCATGAGGCCAAAGAATGAGATAGGCGATCTTGTCCGGACCGGTCAGGGAAAGCGCAATGTCGGCTGAGCCGTTGGAATGCATCCTGACCCCGACGGATTTAATCAGCCGAAGCGGCACATTGACGGCCTTCGTGAAAGCAATGCCGTAGCGAAGCGCCACGCGGCGCGTCGTGATGGTGTAGATGGTGGTCCGCGCGACGAGAAAGGCGAACGTCAAAGCGATAGCCATGACAATGCCGAGCAGAGCGGCCAGCCACTCATCAATCTCAAGCGCGTCTCCTATTGGTTTGCCTTCCGAAAAGGCAACCGCGAAGGGCCAGAGCATCAGAACTACGAAGTAGATCGTGATGGAGCGGACATGACAAAGATGAACAGCGAGGGATCGCCAATTCGGCGACCCCTGCCACAAGATTTTCTCGTCTTCGGAAGGCCGGAACGGGAGGCCCCGAACCGGCTCGAAGTCGTATTCACTCATATAAGGGGCTCCTGACGGGAAGGCTCTGCATAGAGAATGCCGCCGCCATAATAGGCCACGATCTTATCCTCCTCAAGGCGCGTCACGCGTTCCGGGCTCGAAATGGTCGGAGCGGTGGCGAACTGGCTGCCAAGAATGGATTCGACCTTCACGGTGCCCTTGCCCTGATTGATCTTGGCGAAGGTCATCGGAAGCAGAACGCGCCTACCGCCCTTGATCTCGACTTCGAGATAGCGGATGAGCACTTCCGAACGATCGACCCAGATATCGCGAACCGTACCGCCAACGACGCCGTCGGCGCCAATGACTGTGAAGCCGCGCGGGTCACGATCATGCTCGTCGATCTCGAAGTCGTTTGCGACGCGCATCGGGGCGATCCGAGTCAAGCCCTCGACGGTGAGGTCCGGCGTGTTATCGCGTTGGACCCAGGAAGCCGGCCCAACGCCGTCCAGCATGGGATTGCCGGTCGGGATCAGGGGCGAACCGCCGAACGTGCTCGCAGGAACGGCCTTGATCGGGCGCTCTTTTTGAGAGGCGGGTATGGACTGAGGAGAGGTCGCCGTGCCGCCGTGGAACAGCTTAAAGACCTTTTTGGTCGGCAGAGCGAACCAGCCTGGGGTCTCATTGCCGCCGCGCGGCTCGGAAACCAGCGGATAGCCTTCGCGCCGATCTTCGCTCCTTAGATACAGGATGAGGATCGCGAAGAAAATCCAGAACGCATAAAGCACGACCTGGGCGACGTCGAGGTGTGATGTTAAGGCGCCAACTGGCATTTATATACCTCCAAAGTTTTATTAACCTGGAAAATCGGCAAGGCCGAGGTGGGCTGGCGTTTGCCTGGATGCATCACCCGCTGTCCGCACCAAGGGGCCGATGGCCGCGAGCGTCGCGAACAGCAGGGCAATTTCGACATGATAGACAATGAGGTAACCGGTGTCTGCTCCCATGAGCGCCGGGCCGAAGCGTCCCTGCGCCGCAAGGTCCGCCATAAGATCCCGCAGCGCGCCTCCAAGCGCGATGCCGCCGCCTGTCGCCGACGCGCCTACCGCGCCCCAGGCGCCGAGCGCCAAGCCGGCTTGGGCGTGCTTTGCGAGTTCCATCGCGGCTGTCAAAGTCCCAGCTGCGAAGAAGCCGCTGCCGAAACCGAGCGCGCCGACGCCGAGTTCAAAGAAGAGAGGCTGGCCCAAAGGCGCGGAGAAAACGAAAGCCGTTAGCGCCAGAAGCCCGACCAGAACGCCATATGACGCGAGCCTATAAGGGTCTGCGCCCCGATCGAGCCGGTGGGCGGCCAACGCGAGCGAAAGAAGCGCGCCGGTCGCGAAGAAGGCCGTCAAAGCGGTTGTCTGCCCGACCGCCATATGCAGAACCTGCCCGCCGTAAGGCTCGATCAGAACGTCCTGCATGCTGAAGCCGACTGTGCCGAGGCCGAGCGCGACAAAAATCCTTCTCCAGGGACCACCCGCCATGAAGGCGCGCCAGGACGCCGAGAAGTCCGGCTTCGGTTCCGCAGCGACGGACCTTTGCCTTGGCCGCCGCGGCTCCTGTTTCCACAGCGCAATCAGATTGAGCGCCATGGTTGCGAGAGCAGTGCCTTGGATGACCTCAATGAGGCGAACTTGGCTGAATTGCTCCAGCAACCGACCGAACAAAACCGCGCTTACGGTCATGCCAAGGAGCAGCATCACGTAGAGAAACGCCACTACTCGCGGGCGCTTGTCTTCCGGGGCCAGATCGGTTGCAAGCGCCAAGCCGGCCGTCTGCGTGGTGTGCAGGCCTGCGCCAACAAGCAGGAACGCAAAAGCGGCGGCAAGCTTCCCGAGGATTGGCGGCCCTTGGGAGTCGCCGGAAAGGAGGATGAGGGCGAACGGCATGATGGCCAAGCCGCCGAACTGCAGGAGCGTGCCGAACCAGATGTAGGGCACCCTTTTCCAGCCGAGCAGCGAGCGATGCGTATCGGATTTGAAGCCGAGAACCGCCCGGAACGGCGCGAAGACAAGCGGCAGGGCGATCATTAGCGCGACCAGCCAGGCTGGAACCGAAAGCTCGACAATCATGACGCGGTTGAGCGTCCCGTTGAGCAGCACGAGCGCCATGCCGACGGTGACTTGGAAAAGCGAAAGTCTGAGGAGACGGCTAAGCGGCAGTTGAGGCGTGGCCGCATCCGCAAAAGGCAGGAAACGCGGGCCAAGTTTTTGGAGAACCGCTCGAAATGGCGAGACTGGTTCAGGCTGCCCGGCTTCAATCGCATTGGCGCAACCAGGCAGGACGCCCGCGTCTCTCTCCTCGCTCGGAGCGTCGAGAGAAGCCAGTCTTCCGTCCCTATGGTCGCACAGGTCTGTCACGAAGCGGTCAACTCCATCGCGTGCGAGGTGTAGAAGCCGTTCACAATCCGAAGCGACCTTTCCTGCCGCCAGCGCCCCAGCCGGGGGTCTTCCACGATCATTACCGACAGCTTCGCTTCGGACACCGGCTCGATTGCAGGCGAGCGATCCGAACGCGGAAAAAATTTCCCGGCGGCATGCATCACGCTGAGCGCCAAAGTCTTGGGCGCGAATGTGAACAGCATCTTCGATGTTGTCCTGTCCGCGAGCCCCGCGAGCACGTTTACAAGGTCTTTGGCAGGGTAATGAATGAGTGAATCCATGGCAACGCAAAAGTCGAACTTGCCATGGCGCTCATCGAGCATATCCCCCGAATGAAATTCGATATTTTCGGCGACATCCGGGGGCATGCGTTCTTGCGCAACCCCAATCAGCGTAGGGGAAAGATCGACGGCGACGACATGCGCGCCGCGTCTTGCCGCTTCGATCGAAAGAAGCCCGGTGCCGCAGCCTGCATCAAGAAGCCGCGCCCCGTGCAAGTCGTCCGGCAGCCAACTCATAAGCGTTGCGCGCATCCGGTCGCGGCCCGCACGCACAGTTGCGCGAATTCCGCTCACCGGCGCGTCGGTCGTCAGCTTCGCCCAATTATCGGCAGCCGTCCTGTCGAAATAGGTTTCGAGGTCGTTGCGGCGGGCGAGGTAGGAGGGCGTTGGCATCAATTATATCCCAGGAAATCGAAAATATCGCGGTCCTTCATTGGCTTGCAGTTGATCGGCGGCTCCGCTCCAGCCAATAACGACGAGGCGAGGCGCAAATACTCCTTCTGTACGCCTTCCACCTCAGGCGTCGGATCCATCTCGAACAATGTCTGCTTCTTCAGGCGACTCCTGCGGATGGCGTCGAGGTCCTGGAAGTGCGCGACACGATTGAGCCCGATGGCGCCATTGAAGCGGTCGATCTCGTCGGTGTCGCGGCTGCGATTGGCGATTACGCCGCCGAGACGAACCCTATAGTTCTTCGCTTTGGCGAGGATTGCGGCCGCGATGCGGTTCATCGCGAAGATGGAATCGAAATCGTTCGCCGTGACGATCAAAGCGCGCTCCGCATGTTGAAGCGGCGCAGCGAAACCGCCGCACACCACGTCGCCAAGCACGTCGAAGATCACGACGTCGGTGTCTTCGAGAAGGTGATGCTCCTTCAGAAGCTTCACCGTCTGGCCGACGACGTAGCCGCCGCAGCCCGTGCCAGCCGGCGGTCCGCCGGCCTCCACGCATTTGACGCCGTTGTAGCCTTCGAAAACGAAGTCTTCCGTGCGCAATTCCTCGGAATGGAAGTTCACGGATTCGAGGATGTCGATGACGGTCGGGATCATGCACTTCGTCAGCGTGAAGGTGCTGTCGTGCTTGGGATCGCAGCCGATTTGCAGCACGCGCTTGCCGAGCTTCGAGAAAGCGACCGACAGGTTGGACGAGGTCGTGCTCTTTCCGATGCCGCCCTTGCCGTAAACCGCAAAGACCTTCGCCGTGCCGATGTTCAGCTTCGGATCGAGGTGAACCTGCACGCTGCCTTCGCCGTCGCCCTCATTGTCAGGGCCGGACGGGGCGCCCTTAGCGCGGAATTGGGGGATCGGCTGCGCCGGGATACGCTCATACATCGTCATGCGGCTTCCTCCATGCCAACCCCTTCAATCTGGTCTTCGAGTTCCTCGGCCGCCTTGCGAAGCGCGTCCAGCGTCTCGTCGTCGGGCTTCCAATAGTTGCGCTCGTGGGCTTCATTCAGCCTGTTGACCATGCGAGCCGTCGCCGTGGGGTTGAGGGCGGCGAGCCGCTTGCGCATCTCTTCGTCGAGCACATAGGTTTGGGTTAGGCGTTGATAGACCCAGGGGTCGACTTGTCCTGTGGTCGCCGACCATCCCATCGTATTGGTGACGGTCGCCTCGATCTGGCGCACGCCTTCATAGCCGTGCTCCAGCATGCCTTCATACCATTTCGGATTGAGCGCGCGCGTGCGCGTTTCGAGCGAAACCTGTTCGTTCAGCGTCCGCACCTTACCTTCGCCGCGCGTCTGGTCGCTGATATAGACCGGCAGTTCCTGGCCGCCCTTTGCGCGGCGCACAGAGCGCGTGATGCCGCCAAGCGTATCGAAATACTGATCGATTGTGGTGACGCCGAGATCGACCGAGTCGAGGCATTGATAGGCGAGATCGACGTCGGCCAGCATGGTTTTCAACAGCGCAGGCTGCGCCATGGGCGTGCCGCCGCGGCCATAGGCGAATGACTTGCGACGGCTGTATGTCTCCGCAAGCTCGTCCTCATCCTGCCAAGCGCCGCTGTCGACGAGTAGATTGACGTTTGCGCCATAAGCGCCGTCGCCGTTCGAGAAGACGCGAAGCGCCGCCGTTTCCATGTCGCATTTGTGCGCGGCCTGATAGGCGAGCGCATGCTTGCGGACGAAGTTCTCGGTCTCCGACTCGTCGGCGGTCGCCGCTTCGTATGCCGCCTCCGCGAGAAGCTTCATTTGCAGCGGAAGGAGGTCGCGGAAAATGCCGGACATGGTCATGACCACGTCAATGCGCGGGCGTCCCAAATCCTTGAGAGGCAGAAGCGTGGCGCCGCAAAGCCGGCCATAGCTATCGAAACGCGGCCGCGCGCCCATGAGCGCAAGCGCCTGCGCAATCGGCTCGCCTTCGGTCTTGAGGTTATCGGTTCCCCAGAGCACAAAGGCCACGGATTCGGGCAGCGCGTTGCCCTGTTCGATGTGCCTGTCGAGAAGGCGGGCGGCTTGCTTTTCGCCCTCCTTCATCGCGAATATGCTCGGGATGCGGAAGGGGTCGAAGCCGTGGATGTTGCGGCCTGTTGGCAGGATTTCGGGGTTGCGTATAATGTCGCCGCCTGCAACCGGGCGGATATAGCGGGCGTCGAGCGCGGTGACGATGGCGGGCAGCTCAGCGTCCTCGCCAAGATAGCCGTACATCTCACTCAGCTTGCGCAACTTTTCGAGATTTTCCGGCGTGCGAGTCTGTCCGGCCTTTCTCAGCGCGTCCTCGACGGTCACGCCGCCGGCGACTGCCTCGATTGTGGCGTGGGCCGGGGTTTCGCCATCGAGCGCCTCGGCTGCGAAATTCAGAAGATCGATGCGCTCGTCGTCGGAGGCGGGCTTGCCCACCACGTGCAGGCCGTGCGGGATCAGCGTCTCTTCAAGCTCCAGGATCTTGTGCGTCAGCCCAAGGATGCGGCCCTCCGTCTCCTCGAACAACCAAGCCGGCTCGGTGTCTGCGAGATCCACCGCGGAAGCCTGCGCCTGGATGAGGGTCGCAAGTGCTTCGCGCTCCTCCTTTGCAACCTCGGGCGCAAATTCACGCCAGCGCTGCACCGATCCCTTGAGATCCAGAAGCCCGCGATAGAGCCCCGCCTGCGTGACCGGCGGCGTCAGATAGCTGACGATCGTAGCCGCGCCGCGCCTCTTGGCGAGCGTGCCTTCCGATGGGTTGTTGGCGGCGTAGAGGTAGAAATTCGGCAAATCGCGGATGAGGCGATCCGGCCAGCAATCTTCCGATAGGCCGGTTTGCTTGCCGGGCATAAACTCCAGCGCGCCATGCGTGCCGAAATGGAGAAGCGCATGCGCTTTGAACTCGTCGCGCAAATAGCGGTAGAAGGCGCAGAACGCATGCGTCGGCGCAAAGCCGCGCTCGAACAGGAGCCGCATCGGGTCGCCCTCGTAGCCGAAGGCAGGCTGCACGCCGACAAAGACATTGCCGAACTGCTCGCCGAGAACGAAGACTGTTGCGCCGTCGCTCTGCGCCTTGCCGGGCGCCGGACCCCACTGCTTTTCGACCTGCGTCAGCCAGCGTTCGCTGCGGATGTAGTCGTTGACCGGGATGCGGACGTGAACATTCGCCGCCGTGCCATACCGGGCGGCGTTGCCGCCGAGAATGCGTTCGCGCATGGCGTCGACGGATTCGGGCACCTCAACCGAGTAGCCCTCTTCCTTCAGCTTCACGAGCACATTATAAAGCGAAGGGAAGACGGCGAGCGACATGGCGGTGCCGACATTGCCGGCGTTCGGCGGGAAGTTGAACATCACCACGCCGATCTTGCGCTTGGAGCGCTCAGTGCGGCGCAGCTCGATAAGCCTCTCGATGCGCGAGCACAGGGTCTCTGCGCGCTCAAGGCAGGAATGCATGTCGCGGGCGCGAGACGTGGGGAAGGTGCAGTTCCGCTCGCAGCCCGTGCAAGGCGCATCGGTGCCATCGGATCGGCCGCCGAACACCGCCGGACCTGTCGCGCCGTCGAGTTCGGGGATCGCGACCATGATGGTGCTCTCCACCGGCATAAGTCCGCGCTGGTCGGCGCCCCATTGCTGGAGCGTCTGGAATTCGACGGGATGGGCGGCGATGTAGGGGACATCGAGCTTGCCCAGGATTTCTTGCGCGCCCTTGGCGTCGTTATAGGCGGGGCCGCCGACAAGTGAGAAGCCGGTGAGCGAGACGAGCGCGTCGATGGCCGTCTTGCCGTCCTTCATGAAGTAGCGCTCGATCGCCTCGCGCCCATCGAGGCCGCTGGCGAAGACCGGGATGACATTCAGCCCGCGCTTTTCAAGCGCTTCGATCATGCCGTCGTAGTGCAGCGAGTTTCCTGCCAGCACGTAGGAGCGCATGACGAGCACGCCGACCGTGCCGGCGGGGCGGCCCTTCGCGTGCGGCAGTTCGTCGATGCCGGCGCCGACGCAATTCTTGAGCGTCGGGTGATAGACGCCGACTTCGGGATATTCGACCGGCTCGGAGGCGGAGAGTTTGCCGCGGTACGCCTGGCGCGGGCCGCTCGCATAGCGGTTCACCAGGAAGCGCACCATGTGCGCCATATTGTCGTCGGAGCCGGCGAGCCAGTATTGCAGCGTCAGGAAGTAGGCGCGCACGTCCTGGGCGGAGCCTGGAATGAAGCGCAGGATTTTCGGCAGCCGGCGCAACATCGCCATTTGGCTTGCGCCGCCGGCTTGAGGCGCCTCGCCCTCTTTCCTCTTCGGCTTGAGGCGCTTCAGGAGCGACATGACGCCGGAGTCGGTGCCGTCCATGTTGAAGCCGCCCATCTTCGTGACTTTGGCGACTTCGCTGGCCGACATGCAGGCGATCATGGCGTCGCAATGGTCGCGGCGAGCCTGCAGCGCTGGCAACACGGCCTGGATGTGCTCCTCGATGAAGAGCATGGTGGTCAGGACGATGTCGCCCGTCGCGATGTCGTCGAGACACTCATCCAGGAGTTCGGGGTTTTGTCCCCACTCGGAGGCCGCGTGCAGCGTGATGCGAAGACCGGGCATCTCGTTCGCGAGAACCTCGTTCGCGCGGGCGACCGCGCTGGCGAGGTGGCTGTCCAGCGTCACAATAACGAAGCGCACGGGAGCGCTGCTAGCGACTGAAGTGCGCTTTAGCATCGTACAATGTCTCTACGGTGATATTTGAAATGCCGTGCTCGGCGGCGAAGCGCTCGGTGTTTCGCTTCGCTTTACCTCGAACGAAGAATGGAATCTTGCGCAGCTCGGCTTCCGCGTCCGCCAGCCAGACGAGTTGAGCGGGTTCGGCAGGCTGAGGTGCGGAGGCGGCTTTTACTTCGACGGCCGCGACAGCCTCTTCCTTCGCCTGCTCCGCCTCCTTTGCCGGGGGAGCGGCAGGCGCAGACGCCGAGACGGAGGTGAGATGAGAGGGAGCGGCTTCTGCGTGAAACTCGAAATCTTCCCGGAACATGCCGAGCAGATGTTCTTCGAGCCCCATCATCAGAGGATGCACCCAGGAGTCGAACAGCACGTTCGCGCCCTCAAAGCCCATTTGCGGCGAGTAGCGGGCGGGGAAGTCCTGAACGTGGATCGGGGCGGAAATGACGGCGCAGGGAACGCCAAGCCGCTTGGCGATATGCCGCTCCATCTGCGTGCCCAGCACCAGTTCGGGATGCAGATCGCGCACGCACGCCTCGACTTCGAGATAATCGTCGGTGATGAGCGGCTCGACGCCGTAAAGTTTCGCCGCCTCGCGGATTTCGCGCGCAAATTCGCGAGAGTACGTGCCAAGTCCCACCACTTCGAAGCCAAGTTCTTTCGAGGCCACGCGTGCGGCGGCGAGAGCGTGCGTCGCGTCGCCAAAGATGAAGACGCGCTTGCCTGTGAGGTAGGTCGAGTCGACGGAGCGCGAATACCAGGGCAGCCTCGATTTCATCGGCAGGTCGGCGCTCACGCCTGCGAGCCCCGCAACTTCTTCGATGAAGGCCTTGGTCGCGATCGCGCCGATCGGGATGGTCTTCGTGTAAGGCTGCTTGAAGGTGCGCTCCAAGTACTGCGCCGCCGACATCGCGATTTCGGGGTAGAGCAGCACGTTGAAGTCGGCTTCGGGAAGCCGGACAATATCGGCGGGAGAGGCGCCGAGCGGCGCGACCACATTGACGCCGACGCCCATGCTTTCGAGAAGGCCCGTTATCTCCCGCACGTCGTCACGATGGCGGAAGCCGAGCGCTGTCGGGCCGAGAAGGTTGCAGATGGGGCGCTCGTGCTTCGGGCGCGCCGCCCCGCTTTGTGAATGGCAGCAGGTGCGCACCACACGATAAAATGTCTCCGACGCCCCCCAGTTTTCCTTTTTCTGGTAGGCCGGAAGCTCAAGCGGGATGACCGGGATCGGCAGCTTCAGCGCCTCGGCCAGCCCGCCCGGATCGTCCTGGATTAGTTCCGCCGTGCAGGACGAGCCGACAAGCAGCGCCTGCGGCTGAAACCGCTCGTACGCTTCCCGCGCCGCGGACTTGAAGAGTTCGGCCGTGTCGCCGCCAAGATCGCGAGCTTGGAATGTCGTATAGGTGACCGGCGGCCGCTTGTCGCGCCGCTCGATCATCGTGAACAGAAGATCGGCGTAGGTGTCGCCCTGCGGCGCGTGCAGAACGTAATGCACGCCCTCCATTGCAGTGGCGATGCGCATCGCGCCGATATGCGGCGGCCCTTCATAGGTCCAGACGGTGAGTTGCATCCGTTAAACCTCCAAGCGGGTCCGGCGATTAAGCGGGCGGGCGAAAAGTTCGGCAAGGTCGCCCGCCTGGTCGTAACCCTGGATGGGGGTGAATAAAAGCTCGATCGACCACTTTGTCGTCATGCCTTCGGCTTCGAGCGGGTTCGCAAGGCCCAGTCCGCAGACCGTGAGGTCTGGCCGCATCTGCCGGCAGCGGTCGAGTTGGCGCTCCACATCCTGTCCCTCGCTCAAGACGATGTCCTTCTGCAGCAGGTCGAGTTCGGACGCAAGGTGCTGGCGATGGAGATAGGGGGTTCCGACCTCCGTCAGCTTCATATCGAGTTCGCGGCTGACGAAGCGGGCCAGCGGCACCTCAAGCTGGGAGTTGGGGAAGAAAAAGATGCTCTTGCCCGCGAGCTTCTCTTTATGAGCGGCGAGCGCACGCTTGGCGCGTTCGCGCGGAGCCTGGACAACCGCCTTGAAGCGCGCATCTGCGACGCCGAAATGCTTGGCGGCCGCCTGCAGCCAAAGCGTCGTTCCTTCCTCGCCGAGCGGAAAATGCGCCTGAATGTGCTTGGCGCCGCGCTTTTGAAGGTCGCGAGCGGCGTCTGTCAAGAACGGCTGTGCGAGAAGGAAAAACGTATTCTCGCCAATGGGCGGAAGATCTCCGCTGTTCCTTGGCGGGAAGAAACGGACGCGCTCCAAGCCGAGATCCTTGAAGAGCCGCGCGAATTGGTCCTCCACCACATCTGCCAGCGTGCCGACGACCATCAGGGAAGGGGGCGCCCCGCGCGGCTCAGCCGGCAATTCCGGAATGAGGGAGGCGAGGCAGGCGTCTTCGCCCTGGGTGAAGGTGGTCTCGATCCCGCTGCCCGAATAATTAAGAATGCGAACTTTCCCGGCAAAGCTATGCGACAGACGCTCCGCCGCGCGATGCAGATCGAGCTTGATGACCTCGGACGGACAGGAGCCGACGAGGAAGAGCATCTTGACGTCGGGGCGTCGCTCCAGGAGGCGCGTCACCACGCGGTCAAGCTCTTCATTGAGGTCTGCGAGGCCGGCGAGATCGCGCTCTTCGATGATGGCGGTTGCAAATCGCGGCTCCGCGAAAATCATGACGCCGGCCGCAGACTGAATGAGATGCGCGCAGGTTCTGGAGCCGACGACGAGGAAGAACGCGTCCTGGATTTTGCGATGCAGCCAAACGATGCCCGTAAGGCCGCAAAAGACCTCGCGCTGACCACGCTCGCGCAAAATCGGGCGTTCGCAAGACTCGACGGCGAGCACGGCTCCATCGGCGCTCATCGGACCATCTCCGGCTCAAGCTTGAGCGCCTCGCGCTTGCGCGCTTCATCGAGACGGGCGGCGCGAAGTTTCAACAGGAATTGCGCTGCGTTGATGACGTAGGCCGTGTAGGCTGCGAGAGCAACGTACATCTGTTGCTTTGTGTCGAGAAACCCGTAGATGAGGGCCGCCATATAAAGAGTGTGAAGCGCGATGACGAGGAAGCTCATCACGTCTTCCCAGAAGAAGGAAGGCGCAAACAGATACTGGCCGAAAACCTTCTTTTCCCAGATGGCGCCGGTGACCATGATTGTATAAAGAACAAGCGTCTTGACCACGATCGAGACCGTCGCCGAATACTCGCCACTGCCAGTCGCCAAATAACGCACCACAAGCACGAGGCTGACGAGAAAGACAGCGAACTGCAGCGGCGCGAGCACGCCCTGTACGATGGTCCACGGAGAGCTGTCGCGACGGATGCGTTCTTCAGGCGAATAAAGCGGGCGTCTCAACTTTTTGCCCTGCTTTGGTTCCATGCGCGCTCCCCACATCGTGACCCCCGTATTTAGAACCGACGGGGCTGGACTGTCAACATAACTTGACGTAAACCCCAATTTACAACTATTTTGGTGAAAGCCTTTTTAGGAGCACCACAAGAAGAAAGCGATTCCGGCCTTGTAAAATGTTTTTGAGGGCTTCTGCCTTTTCGCTTAAGCCTCGGTCTTCGCCGGGGCTGTGGTGTGTTGCGTCTGGAGAAGCTTTCGTATGCAGTCACCACGGGAAGCAGTTAGCGTAAGCCTTGAGGGCGATGCGTCGCAGTCTGGATCGTCGGACAGCCTCGACCCTCACAACTCAGCCTTTATCACGCGGCTGGCTAAAACGATAGAGGGTGAGATCATTCCGCGGCTTCTACTTTCTGACCGGCCAGATAGGAGCGCAGAGTCGCTAGCGCCCGGGGCTTATCTGCTGACGCCCGATGACGTTCAGCAGTTCGGCGGCCTGATCCTCGCTCTCGACCATACCCGCGCCTATACTTTCGTCGAGCAAAAACGCAGCGAGGGTCGGTCTCTTGAGAACATCATCATGACCCTGCTGGCGCCGACGGCCTCCTATCTGGGCGAGCTTTGGAAAGCGGACCTTTGCAGCTTTACGGAAGTCACCGTCGGATTATCGAGGCTGCGTCAGATGTTGCGCGACCTTGGTCCGGAGTTCGAGAGCGAGGTTTCAGAATGCCCGCAGGCGCGGCGAGCGCTCCTCCTTGCAACGCCCGGGGAGCAGCACACATTCGGTTTGTTCGTGGTCGAAGCTTTTCTCAGGCGTGACGGCTGGGATGTCGCCGGCAGCCAGATTGACTCGGCGGATGAAATTGCCCACTTAGTTGACAAACATTGGTTCGCCATCGCCGGCTTCTCTTTGAGCTCGGAGCAATTCATCGATCGGCTCGCGACGCTCATACGGCTCGTGCGGCGGCATTCGTGTAATCGCGATATCGGCATCCTCGTCGGCGGCCAGCTTTTCGTCGAGCAGCCGGAACTGGCGGAACGAATTGGAGCGGATGCTTTCGCCGCCGATGGGCGCATGGCTGTCATGAGCGCCCAAGCGCTCATGCTTCGAAAAGCTGCGCCGAGTTAAACCGGAGCGCAAAGGACTTAAGCCTTACCAATGGAGATTTTGGTCTCTCGCACTGTGAACCCGTTTCATTCACCCAAGAAAACGCTTGGCGCTTTGAACGCCGACGTCGTTGCGAGATTGATCTCGTCGGCGGCGGACGTGGCGCTTGTGGTGGACAAGAACGGCGTCATCAGGGATGTGGCCATCGGCAGCGAGGACCTTTCCAAAGCCGGACTTGGCGGATGGGTCGGCGTTCCCTGGGCGGACACTGTCACCCTTGACAGCCGCCACAAGGTCGAGGAACTCATGCGCGAGGCCGCTCTCAAGGCGCCGACGCGCTGGCGGGAGGTCAATCATATCGCGCCCGGCGGCGGGCATGTGCCGGTGCGCTATTCGGCGTTGCAGGTGAGGGAGGATGGCCGGGTCGTCGCGTTCGGCCGCGATCTTCGGGCGCTGGCGAGTTTGCAGCAGCAGCTTGTCGACGCGCAGATGTCGATCGAGCGGGACTACGCGAGGCTGCGCCAGACCGAGCTTCGCTACCGCCTGCTGTTTCAGATCGCGTCGGAGGCCATCGTCATCGCGGACGCGGCGACGGGGCGCATAACCGAGGTTAATCCGGCGGCGCTCGCGCTGATCGGCGAGCCGTCGAAGAAAATTGCGGCCCAGACGCTCCTTGAGCTGATCGATCCGGCCGATGGGCCGGCGCTTCAGGATCTTCTCGCGACGGTGCGCTCGACGGGCGCAGGCGAAAGCATCCCCGTGGGCCTCGCGGGCTTCGACCGCAAGTTCATTTTTTCGGCGTCTTTCTTCCGGCAGGGATCGAGCGCGTTCATTCTCGCGAGGCTTTCGCCTGCCGAAACGCAGGCGCCGGAGGGCGCACAAAAAACGAGCGCCTCCCTCGCCAAGATCATGGACGGCCTGCCCGACGGGTTCGTCGTCACTGACCTCGACGCGCACATTCTTACGGCCAACACCGCCTTTCTGGATTTGGCCCAGCTTTCGAACCAGGAGCAGGCGAGGGGGCAGCCGCTTGAGAATTGGCTGGGCCGCTCGGGCGTCGACATCAATGTCTTGACGGCGAACCTTCGCGAGCACAGTTCGGTGCGGAATTTTTCCACGATCGTTCGCGGCGCCTACGGCTCCCTCGAAGAGGTCGAGGTTTCAGCCGTCGCGGCGCCGGGCGGCGAGCTGCCCTGCTTCGGCTTTGTTATACGCTCCTCGGCCACCCGCAATACCTCAAAGCTGCGTCCGGCCAATCTGGCCCGTTCCGTCGAGCAGCTCACCGAGCTTGTCGGGCGGGTCTCCTTGAAAGACCTCGTCCGGGAATTGAGCGACCTCATCGAGAAGCTTTGCATCGAGGCGGCTCTTGAGCTGACGGGCGACAATCGCGCGTCCGCCGCCGAGATGCTCGGCCTCAGCCGGCAAAGCCTGTACGTCAAGCTGCGACGCTATGGGCTTGGCGACCTCGCGTCCGAACACGGCGAGTAACCATTTCGGATTTATTTTTTGCGGCGGCCTGTAAACCAAAATTGACAGGTCAAACTCTTAAAATTACTGTTCGCCCATGACAGCACCAGCCCAGACTCCGCCAGCCCTGACGCGGCCCGACCTCGCTTCAGTCCTGGAATATATGCATCCGATCACGTGGTTTGCGCCCATGTGGGCGTTCATGTGCGGGATCGTCTCGTCTGGCGCTTCGATCAGCGATCACTGGCAAATCCTCGTCGCTGGCATACTTCTCGCCGGACCCATGGTTTGCGGCACGAGCCAGGCAGTGAACGATTGGTACGACCGCCATGTCGACGCCATCAATGAGCCCGAGCGGCCCATTCCGTCCGGTCGCATTCCAGGGGCCTGGGGTTTTTATATTGCGGTCATCTGGACGATTCTCTCTCTTTTGCTGGCGACGACGCTCGGACCATGGGGTTTTGGGGCGGCGACATTTGGCCTCATCCTCGCCTGGGCTTACAGCGCTCCGCCCGCTCGCCTGAAGCAAAACGGGTGGTGGGGCAATTTGGCTTGCGGCGTTTGTTATGAAGGCGTGCCCTGGTTCACGGGCGCCGCCATCATGGCCGGCGCATTTCCTGATTGGCGCATCGTCCTGTTCGCCACTCTTTATAGTCTTGGCGCGCATGGGATCATGACGCTGAACGACTTCAAGTCTGTCGAGGGCGACATCAAGACGGGCGTGCGTTCCGTTCCCGTTCAGCTCGGCGTGACGAATGCAGCGCGGCTGGCATGCGCCGTCATGGCGCTGCCGCAGATCATCGTCATCGGGTGCCTGATCGCCTGGGACCGCCCCTTCTACGCAGATGCTATCGGCCTCTCGCTCGCCATTCAGTTCTTTCTGATGAATCGCCTCCTCAAGAACCCGAAGGGAGAGGCGATTTTCTATAACGCCACCGGCACGACGCTTTATGTGCTGGGCATGCTCGTCGCCGCCTTCGCGATCCGTCCGATCATTCAAGGCGTGATGTAATGCAGGGCTCCCTCGGCTGGTTGGGGATCATCAGGCTTGGCCTTGTGCAGATGTCGCTCGGCGGCATCGTTGTGCTCGCCACCTCTCCCTTCAATCGCGTTGTGGTTAAGGAACTCGGTCTGCCCGCGACGCTTTTCGGCGTTCTCATCGGGCTGCATTACGCCGCGGAAATGCTTCGCCCACGTTGGGGCTACGGCTCCGACAAGGGAGGTCGACGCACCCCGTGGGTGATTGGAGGCATGGCGGTTCTGGCGCTTTCCGTAATCAGCGCCGCCGCTTCGATTGCTGTGATGTCCACCAATACTGCGCTTGGCGTTGCGGCAGCCGTCCTTTCCTACGTCGGCGTCGGCGTCGGTGCGGGCGCGGCGGGAACTTCGCTTATCGTCCTGATAGCAAAGCTAACCAGCCCGGCGCGCAAGCCTACCGCAGCGGCTCTCGTGTGGACCATGATGATTGCCGGAACGGCGATATCGGCCATAACATATGGTGCACTGATCGATCCTTTCTCGATGCATCGAATGATCTTGGTGAGCAGCGCGATTTCCGCATTCTGCCTCGCTTTATCGGTGATCGCGATTTGGGGCATCGAGAAAGGCGCAGCGAGCAGCCCGGTGGAGTTGGAGAAGCGAGCGGCGTCCTTCTTGGAGGCTGTGCGGGACGTTTGGTCTGAGCCGCAAGCGCGGCGTATGACTGTTTTCATCTTCGTTTCCATGCTTGCCTTCAGTGCGCAAGAGGTTCTGCTTGAGCCGTTCGCCGCGACCTCCTACAAATGGACGCCGGGTGAGACTGGAGCCCTGTTTGGGTTGCACCGCGCAGGCATTGTCCTCGGCATGGCGCTCGGCGCCGTAATCGGAAGCCTCGGCCGAAAAAGTGCGATGACGTCGCGTTTTTGGGTTGCGGGAGGCTGTCTCGCCTCTGCACTCGGCTTGTTTACGCTTGCGCTGGTTGGCTTCAGCGGCGTCGCCGGCATTTTGAAGGGGGTTGTGTTTTCGCTTGGCGTCGCCAACGGCGTCTACGCAGTCGCCGCAATCGGGACCATGATCTCTCTCGCCAACGCGGGCACGGGAGCGCGCGAAGGCACACGCCTGGGGCTTTGGGGCGCCGCGCAGGGAACGGCCTTCGGTCTCGGCGCCGTGGCGGGTCCAGTAGCCGTCGATCTGGCGCGCATTTCAATGGGACTAGGCGCCGGCGCCTATGCGCTTCTCTTTCTCGTCCAGGGGTTCCTGTTCCTCATGTCCACGGGCCTTGCCGTCCGTCTGATGGCGTCGGTGACGTTCGCCTCGCAGGAAAAGAATTCTGAACTTTCTTTCAACTCATCCGCCCAGGCCGTGGGCGAAGCCGGAGCACGAATGACATGAGTGAGCGTGACAGCTTTGACGTTGTCGTAGTGGGCGGAGGGCCGACAGGAGCGACCGCCGCGAACGATCTTGCGCGGATGGGACATTCCGTGCTCCTTCTCGACAGGGCTGGCCGGATCAAGCCATGCGGCGGCGCCGTTCCGCCCAGGCTGATCAAGGACTTCGAAATCCCGAACCACATTATCGTGGCGCGCATCAATTCGGCGCGCATGATTTCGCCGGCCGGCAAAGAAGTCGACATGCCGATCGACGGCGGTTATGTCGGCATGGTGGACCGCGAGGTGTTCGACGAGTGGCTGCGCAACCGCGCGGAGGAGTTCGGCGCCGAGCGGCGCACCGGGACATTCGAGACGTTCTCCCGCGACGATCAAGGCCGCGCCACCGTCACCTATAACACCAAAGACGGCGAGCTTCGCAGCGTGACGGGCAAGATCATCATCGGCGCGGACGGAGCCAATTCCGCGGTGCACCGGCAGGCGCTGCCCGATGTGCCGCAGGTTCCGTTCGTGTTCGCCTACCACGAGATCGTCAAGTCGCCGACGGAAGGCCACGAGAAGTACGACGCGACGCGTTGCGACGTCTACTACCAGGGCAAGCTCTCCCCGGACTTTTACGGCTGGATCTTCCCGCATGGCTCCCACGCCAGCATCGGCACCGGCAGCATGCATAAGGGCTTCTCGCTGCGCAACGCGGTAGGCGAACTCCGCAAGGATTTCGGGCCTCGATGATGTCGAAACGGTCCGCAAGGAAGGCGCGCCGATACCGCTGAAGCCTTTGAAAAGATGGGACAACGGTCGCGACGTGATCCTGTCCGGCGACGCCGCGGGGGTTGTCGCTCCGGCGTCGGGCGAGGGCATCTATTACGCCATGCATTGCGGGCGCATCGTCGCCGAAACGGTGTCGGAGGCGTTGAAGACCGGCGACGCGAAGGTGTTGGCGAACGCTCGGAAACGCTTCTTGAAGGCGCATGGCCGGGTGTTCTGGGTCTTGGGCCTCCTGCAGCACTTCTGGTATCGAAATGACAAACGGCGCGAACGTTTCGTGCATATTTGCCGCGACCCCGACGTTCAGCGCCTGACTTGGCAGTCCTACATGCACAAGGAACTCGTTCGCTCGAGCCCTGTTGCGCAAGCGAGGATCTTTTTCAAAGATCTTGCGCATCTTCTGGGACTGGTTTCACCGTGACATTGTCGCAGACGCACGCTTCGCCCCAATCAGAGAGGCCACAACCTCAAACCGGCTTTTGGAAAGAGTTTCTGGTCGCATTCGTCATTGCCCAGGCCATCGGTGGGGTTGGCGCGGCGACCACCAAACTCGGACCATGGTACAAGTCTCTTGACAAGCCGTCGTGGCAGCCGCCTGATTGGCTGTTCGGCCCCACATGGACGGCTATTTTCGCGCTGACCGCGGCGTCCGCTGTCTATGCGTGGCGGAACGCAGGCACACGCACGGCAAGACGCCGCATTGTCGCTCTCTTCCTGACAAGCGGTGTGTTCAACATTTTATGGAGCGTTCTGTTTTTCCGCCTCAAGCGCCCGGACTGGGCGCTTATAGAAACCGGCGGGCTATGGGCATCCGTCTTGATCCCCATTTTCGTCGTGTCCCGCTATTCCAAGAAGGCGGCTTGGCTGCTCGTCCCCTATATCTCATGGGTGACGTTCGCCGGGATCTTGAATTACAAAATCCTGCAGCTCAATCCCGTCCGCTAGCGAATGACCATTCTCCTCGATATCCTGATTCTGTTTGTGGTCGTTGAAGCGGGCGTCGTCGCTTGGCGGCGCCTTGCAAGAGGCGAGGCGAACGAACTGCAAGGCGACCTCGCAAATCTCGGATCAGGTCTCTGTTTCATGCTCGCGGTCAGGATCGCCTGGACGAATTCATCCGCCCTTCTGGTGATCCTTCTCGTCACATTGGCGGGCGTATCGCATGTTTTCGATATGAGGAGACGGTTCAGGGCCGCGGACGACGCAGAAAAAAAGGCGCCCCGATTTGGAGCGCCTGCAACAGCAGCGGAGCCGAAATCGCCTCATTAGGCGGGGTTCGCCTTCAGGTAGGCGATCACGTCCTGGCGGTCCTTCTCGTTTTTCAGGCCAGGGAAGATCATTTTAGTGCCGGGAACGACAGATTTCGGGTTCTCAAGATACTTATCGAGGGTGGCGTCGTTCCAGACCACGCCCTTCTGCCCAGCTTCTTTCATCGCGGGAGAATAATTGTAGCCGGCGCGTGTGCCTGCCGTCGCACCGTAAACGCCGTTTTGCGCCGGCCCGACGCCTGCTTTCGCGCTGGGGCCAATTGCATGGCACACCTTGCATTGCTTGAAAACCACTTCGCCATGCGCTGCGTCGCCCTCGGCATAGGCGGATACCGACCAAACCAAGGCCGCACTAAGCACGCCAATCTTTATAAATTTTCTCATTAGCTCTCTCTCACACCCTTTCAACGGTGACCTATGTTCAAGCAGGCGATTGCAAGCAGAATATGTTCGCAAACTCGACGACACTCAACGCCGTTTCCAGACAAAATGTCCTAAACCGCCGAGCTGCGGCCTTGTACTTTCGGATGAACCCCTCCGCGGGAGAGCGTCACGCCGATAAAATCTTGCTCGCGGAAACAACGCAGATCCCAAAGAAAAATCATGCTAATCTTTCTGGCGGCGCGCCCCGAAGGAAACCCTGCTCCGCTTGCGGCGGGCGCTTCCGGGATTCCCGCGGACAAGGCGCGCTGACGACAATTTGTCATTATACAGCTTATCGAAGGCGAGTTCGAGGGAGAGCGAATTTGCCTCCGACTGGACGATTTGGCGGCGCGGCCGCCCCCGCGATGGAGCGCTTGTATGAGTTGGCGGTCGAGCGAAGACCCTATCCCTGGAGATCGCAAGTCCTGCGCTGCGCTCGATAGTGTGATCATTCCGCGCGTGCGGGATCTGGGAGCGTTCAACGTTCGACGGGCTTTGCCGTCGACCGAGCGGCAAATGGTGGGGCCTTTCATCTTTTGGGATCAGATGGGGCCTACAGAGTTTGCCGCAGGAGAAGGGATCGACGTGCGGCCGCATCCGCACATCGGTCTTGCAACGCTGACCTATCTGTTCGAGGGCAAGATTTTCCATCGCGACAGCCTTGGCTCGGCGCAGGCGATTATGCCGGGCGACGTGAATTGGATGACAGCCGGGAAAGGCATCGTGCATTCCGAGCGAACCGCCCCCGAATGGAAGGCGGAGCCCGGCCGCAAGATGTTCGGCATTCAAAGCTGGGTTGCGTTGCCCCAGGCCGCTGAAGAGGTGAAACCTGATTTTTTCCATCACCGGGCGGAAACGCTGCCCGTGATCGAGGCCGAAGGGAAGCGTGTGCGCCTCATTGCGGGCTCGCTTTTTGGCGAGACCTCGCCCGTGCGCACCTTCTCCGAAATGTTCTACGCGGACGTGGAGCTTGCTCTAGGGGTGAAAATCCCGCTGCAGGCGTCCCATGAGGAGCGCGCCATCTACGTCGCGCAAGGGGCGGTCGACATATACGGCGACACGTTTGGAAGCGGACGCCTCCTTGTTTTTCGCCCCGGAGACGAGATTACGGTCACGGCCGCCCAACCAAGCCGCCTTCTGTTCCTTGGCGGCGAACCGATGGACGGGCCGCGCCATATCTGGTGGAATTTCGTATCGTCGTCCCGCGAGAAGATCGAACAGGCGAAAGAGGATTGGGCGCAAAAGCGCTTCGATATCGTGCCTGGCGACGGGCAAGAGTTCATCCCGCTGCCAGAATAGAATAGGTTCATCTTTGCTGAGAAGAAGTCACTCGCTCTTCAGCGCCCTGCCGATAGAGTTCGTCAATAATAGGGTGAAGCTTTCGAAGAACGGCCGCGCGCCTCACCTTCATCGTCGGCGTGAGATCGCCGCTTTCGATGGAGAGAGGCTCGGGCAAGATCGTGAAGCGCCGGATTGTTTCGACGCGCGCATGCCGGGCGTTGATTGCGTCGATGCCGGATTGCAGTTCCTGGCGGATGGCATCCATGAGCCGCGGATCGTCTTCCGCGAGCCGCCACTCCCGCGCAAACTGAGCCAACGCGCCTGCATTGATGGTGATGACCGCGGTCAGGTAGGGGCGTTGATCGCCGCACACGAGGGCGTGCTCGACGAGCGGCAGCGCCACAAGGTCCATCTCCAGGTTCGCGGGCGCGATGTTTTTGCCGCCCGAGGTGATGATGATGTCCTTCTTGCGCCCCGTGATGGTGACGAAGCCGTCCCCGTCCATGCAGCCGAGGTCGCCGGTGCGGAACCAGCCATCGTCGAAAGCTCTTTCCGTCGCCTCCGGGTCCTTGGCGTAGCCCGAAAAGACGTACGGTCCCTTGACCAGGATTTCGCCTTCCGGGCTAATCTTGAGCTCGAGTCCCGGATGCGCGCGCCCGACCGAGCCTACCTTGGTCGCGCCGGCAAGGTTCGTCGTGCCCGCCCCGCAGGTCTCGGACATGCCCCATAACTCGCGGACCGGGAGATCGAGTCCGTTCAGGAAGTGCAAGACTTCCGTAGGGATCGGCGCCGCGCCGCAAGCCGCATAGCGCACGCGATCGAAACCCATGGCCGCTTTCGCCTTCCGATGCACAAGCCTCGACGCGACGGCCTTGGCGAAGGCTGTCCTGAGCCCCGGAGGCTGCCCGATCTGCTCCTTGCGATACCATTCCTGCCCGGTGCGCACGGCCCACCGGGCCATTCTTCCCTTAAGCCCAGTCGTCTCCGCGATCTTCCCCTGAGCCGCCGCCGCAATCTTTTCGTAGACGCGCGGCACGCCGAAGAAGAAATGGGGTCTGACCTCCTTGAGGTGCTGGCCGAGTTCCTGGATGTCGCGCGCGAAATAGATGGCGTTGCCGACCGTCAGGGGGAAATGCACCGTAATCATGCGCTCGGCGATGTGCGCCAGCGGCAGGTAGGAAATGGCGCAGTCGCGCTCCGACACGTCCCAAAGCTGCTGGATCAAGCCAGCCGTCGAAGCGAGCGCGCCGTGGCTGAGTTGTACCGCCTTCGGCGGCCCGGTCGTGCCGGAGGTGTAGATGAGGCAGCCGACGTCGCCGGGCTGGATGGCCTGCAAGCACCGCTCGACCTCCGGGTCGAACCGGCTCTCGCCGTGGGCGAGAAACGCCTCCCAAGACATTTGCAGAGGATCGTCCGCCGCGGCGCCCTTCATCATGACTACGTGGCGAAGAACGTTCAGTTGTGCGCGCTTTTTTGCGATACGCTGAAAGTGCTCATCCTTTTCGGCGAGCAAGACCGCGCATTGCGCATGATTGATGATATACGCCGCATCCTCGGCGGACGACGTGAAGTAGATTCCGGCCACCGAGGCGCCGACCATCATGGCGGCCAAATCCATGATGACCCACTCGGGCTTGTTGTAGCCAAGAACGGCGACAACGTCGCCCGGTTTCACGCCGAGCGCGACAAGCGCGCGCGCCGCCTGGCGAACCTCATCGCGGAAGGCGTTCCAGGATGTGGGCGTCCAGCCGGAACTCGTCGCGAACATAGTACGCCGGAGCGGTCCCTCTGCGCGCCGCCGTATGCAGGAAACGCCGGGGGGGCGCAACGAAGGGCGGGGTCTCAGCTTGCGGCGATGTCTCGCTTCTCTTCTGCATGCGCTGCTCCTCCGAGGTGAAGCATCATCCTGGCTTCGTCCGGCGAGGCGATCTCGCGTCCGGCGTTGCGCGCGCATCGCGCCAGGGCCTCGATCAGCGCGCCGTTGCTGACGGCTTTTTCGCCGCCTGGGAGATAAAATGTATCTTCGAGCCCGGTGCGCAACATGCCGCCCAGATCGGCGGCGCGCTGATGAACCGGCCAAACCTCCGTCCGGCCGATCAGCGTCGTCTGCCAGGGCGCATCTTTGTGCCGATATTTCAGAAGCAAAGCCAGAAGATCGGAGTCGACCGGCATGCCGGAAGCGACGCCCATCACAAAATTGTACTGTGCCGCTTGAGCCATTCCGTTCTCGATGTAAAGGCCAACGGAGCGGACGATGCCGACATCGAAGCACTCGAATTCCGGCCGCGAGCCGCTCTCGGCCATCGCGTCGAGGAACGCCTTCACCTTCGAGACCGGGTTGTCGAAGAGGAGCGGAGGCCATGCCCATTGCTTGTCCGCCCGGAGCTTCAGATAGTTGAGGCTTCCAGCATTGCAGGCCGCGATTTCCGGCCGCGTGCGCTTGAGGCAGGCTGCGGGGCCGGAAATGTCCGCGCCGAGCACGCCGGTAGTCTGGTTGATGATCACGCCCGGACAGGCCGACCGGATGGCGCCCACGGCTTCGGCCGCGACCTCGGGCTCCCAGCTCGGCAGATGTCCCATGCCGGGGGATTGGCTGCGGAAATGAACATGAATGATGGCGGCGCCCGCGTCGTAAGCCTCGCGGGCCGACTGCGCCATCTGTTGAGGCGACACGGGCACCATCGGATGTTGGCGGGGGTCGGTCAGGACGCCGTTCAAGGCGCATGTGAGGATTGCCTTAGACATTGGCGGGCTCGTCCAGCTTTTCGATCTCGAAGAGAAGCGCCTGCATGGCGATCTGCGCGCCCGCGCTGGCGTGCACGGCCGTGATGCGGCCTGCGTGAATGGCGGTGACGCGCGTTTCCATTTTCATGGCCTCGATGAGCGCGAGCGTTTGCCCGGCTTCAACCGTCTGCCCAGGCTCGGCGAAGACGCTGAGCACAAGGCCTGCCACAGGCGCTATGATCCTTTCGCCATCGGCATCGGCGTCCAAGGTGTGATGGCCGGCTTCGCTGAAGACGAAGGAAGAGCCATCCGCGCTGAGATGCAGATCAGCCCCGCTCCAGAACGCGATGGCCCGCCGTCGCACGCCGGACGCCTCGAAGACGATATCGGGAAGGCGGACATCGACCAGCGCAATTTCCGTTTCGCCGCCCTCGAAGGAAACCGCGATTGTTCCTTGGCGCGAACGCCTGTAGCGCACCCTCTTCCCTTCGCCGCCGCAATCGAGGTCGAGGAAGAAATCGAACGCGGCGCCCGACCAGAACCATTCGCCCCCACTCCCGCGATCTGCATAAAGCGCTGTGGCCAAAGCCAGGATTTCGTTTGACGGCGCAGGACGCTCGAAAAGGGGCGCTTTCGCCTCAAACCAGGCATCCAGCGTATCTGTGGCGAGCGACGACTCGTGAAATTCTCTGCTGCGGAGCAACCGGGCTAGAAACTGCTGGTTGGTCGGGAAGCCGAGCAGCGGCTCATCTTCGAGCGCGCAGGCGAGCCGACGCGCCGCCTCCGCCCGGCCGCCGCCGCATGCGATGACTTTTGCGATCATCGAATCGTAAAAGGGGGAGACTTCGCTGCCCTCCTCGACGCCCGAGTCGACGCGAACGCCGTTCCGCCCATGTGGCGCACGTAGCACCGCGCCCGTTTGAGGCCGGAACCCGTCATAAGGGTCTTCCGCGCAAAGACGCGCCTCGATGGCGTGGCCGCGCAGTGAAATCTGATCCTGCCTCAAGGGAAGCGGCTCGCCCGCAGCCACGCGGAACTGCCATTCCACGAGATCGAGGCCCGTCACCATCTCGGTGACCGGATGCTCGACCTGAAGGCGGGTGTTCATCTCAAGGAAATAGATATTCAGCTCGGCGTCCGCGATGAATTCCACGGTGCCCGCGTTCCGGTAGCCAACCGTGCGCGCCGCCTCGACAGCGTAGCCGGTTAGCCGTTCGCGAAGGGCTGGGGACAAGACAGGGCTCGGCGCTTCCTCGATGATCTTCTGACGCCGCCGTTGGGTCGTGCAATCGCGCTCGTGGAGGTGGACGATGGCGCCGCGAGCGTCGCCGAAGACCTGCACTTCGAGATGGCGCGGATGCTCGATGAAGCGTTCCAGCATGAGGCGGTCGTCGCCAAACGCGCTCTTCGCCTCGCGCCGCGCCGCGGCAAGCTGCTCGTCCAACTCCGACGCGCTGCGAACCGCGCGGATGCCCCTGCCTCCTCCGCCGCCCACGGCCTTGATAAGGAGCGGAAAACCCATCTTCCCGGCCTCGGCCGCAAGCCGCTTGGCCGACTGGTCTTCGCCCAAATAGCCGGGCACGCATGGCACGCGCGCCGCTTGCATGATGGCTTTTGCGGCGGCCTTGTCGCCCATTTTCCGGATGACGTCGCCGGGCGGCCCGATGAAAACGACGCCTGCCCGCTCGCAGGCTTCCGCGAAATCGGCGTTCTCGGCAAGAAAGCCATAGCCGGGGTGGATGGCGTCCGCACCTGTCTTTCGCGCCGCTTCGAGAATGGCGGCGATATTCAGATAGCTTTCCGGCGGCGAGGAAGGGCCGATGCGGACGGCTTCGTCAGCCACGCGCACATGCACAGCGCGCGCATCGGCATCCGAAAACACCGCAACCGTGCGGTAGCCCATGGCTTTCGCCGTGCGGGCGATGCGGCAGGCGATCTCGCCCCGATTGGCGATAAGAACTTTCTCGAAGGGCTTAAAAATCATTATGGCTTCGCCGCTGTTTCGCAACAATGCCGTATGTAAGCCGCCTAAAGCCGGAAGCAAGTTCGCTTGAAACCGTGCGGCGCAGCGAGGGCGTACTTGCCTCGGGCTGTATTTAAGCAAGAACGCCTGGGTTCGCCAAAGAACGCCGCTGTGCTTGGCGATTCCCTACCGGCAAACGCACCCTATGGGTCAATTCCGGATAGTCTCGGTACGATCATGAGGAGGCGACTTGACCGCCGGAATCGGACGGAGTGCCCGGCCCAAAGCGAGGGGCCGGCCACGCAAAGCAACTCCCGCTTATTGCGTCAAATTCCCAGGCCGTCGCGTCAAATTGCCTGTGAGGGTAATATTGCAATTCGGCACACCATTATTTTTCCACGAATACGTCACGGTTACGACCGAAGGCATGTTGGTGGCAGAAATATTGGGAAGCGTGACCGCAAACAGGCCTCCGTTTTGGTACGTCCCCTGAGCTTGGGTGGCCGAATGGTTGATAGCATGATATTGAAATGACGTTGCTTTATCGAGTGTGCCGGACAGCGGCACAACAAGACTGCAGACCGCCGCGGACGGAAGATCGCAATTTGATCTGAGCTGCCGTTGCCCGGCAGGGTCTTCGGCTCGAAAATCGCTTAGCGGAAGTCACCAACCGATACACCCGCTGAGGCACAGGCGTTAGTGGCGGAAGTAACGAAGAGATCCCCTTGCCATACGGTTTGCGCGTTGGCGGCGGTTGCAGAAAAAGCAATGGCGGCGGCAGTGAGTGCGTATTTCATGTTTCTCCCAAACATCGATCAAAAACTTCAGGCTCAATTGATCATGCTCAAATCACGTAACTAGATAGGCTCGAGCATAGCCAAATAGTGAACAGGCATGCACTCAAGCATCAGTTCGTACACAGGAATCTTTGGGCGAAGGCCACGGGGGTGGGGATCCGGATGTTAAGCGAACCTGCCGGATGAGGGGAAAGAGCATACGGAGCGAGGCTCACATGCGCTCGCCGCAAACTGGCGCTCACTTCCCCTCAAGGAAGAGACGTCTTAACTGGGTTGAAAGGCAGGTTCCAGCCTGTTGCGGCGTTCAGCGCAAAAGTTGCGAACTCGCTTTGGCGAGTTCGCTGGGAGGGGGTTATTGCGATTTTGGCGCCGGCGCGCCTTTGACGGCGAGCAGAAGATTGGACGGCTTGCCCCAGCGATATCCGACAGTGAAATTTAGTGGACCGGCGCTCTGTTTCTTGAAGAGTTCGACAAGCTTCGGCTGCTGCGCATGCGCGAATTCCCGGATGGGCGCGAGATACGTGCCGAAGGGGTGAAGCTGCCAATCGTTGTCGTTCAAGAATTTGAGCGGGATGCCGGTGTCATCCTGGACGAGCGAAACCGTATTCTTGAGCAGGAAATCGCGAACCTCCGAGAAGCCGGGGTTGTGGAGGAGATAAGAGGCGCTTTTGACGAAGGCGTCTCCCTGCCCAAAGCTTTCGCAGAACTTCATGAAGCCGCCGTTCGGAACGCCTTTGTTCGAAAGGTCCGTCCTGAAATAGTAAAGCGTGCGCTCCTCGCCGTCGCTCCCGGCAAAAACGATTTTCGCGCCTTTCGCGGCAGGAACGAAACCCGCCTCATCCAGCGGATGGAGTTTCCCATCCACATCCAGCCCGACGAGGCTGACGTTGTGGATCGTTTTCCCAGAGCGGGCAAGGAAGACGTACATGATCGGAAGCGTACCGGAAAGCTTCGGACGCGAAAGCTGCGAGCCCATCTGGCTGGTGATGAAGTAGCTGTGCTTGAGCAAATTCCCGAGCGCCGCGCGGATTGCCGTCACCTCGCTGCCTACGGAGTGGGGCGTGATGTCGCTCGGTTCCGGGATCGGCCCGGTTAGCTCAAGCCCGGCCATGATGATTGTCTTGGCGTTTGGAAAGAAAGCGTTCGCGTAGAGATAGTCCGGCCCGCTGAACATGTAGTACAGCACCGCCTGCGTCTGCTTGAGGTTGGCCGAAGACCAAGCGCGAACATTCTCGAGCTGTTTGTTCTCCAACGCTTTCCAGTCGGATTCGAAAACCTCGGCGTGCTTTTTCCACGCGGGGTCTTTTGTGAGGCTGGCAAGCGGAGAGTTCGCCGACGGCGGCAACCCGGCCAGGAAATGGGCGATGTCATCCGCGGCTTGCCCGTCGGCGGCGCGCGCCAAACCCGGCGCCAACGCGATCAAGAAGGCGGACAGCACAAGGGATCGAAGAAGGATGGCTGCTTTTGTCATAGAGGCTGGTTCCTTTTCGACAGTCGCACGGACAACGCATAAATCAGAAGTCCGGCCAGCATTGTGAAGAGACTCGCGATGGATTGAAGGGGACGTTCGACAAGAACATGTGCGAGCACGAAGCCGGTCACCGCGAGGAAGAGGAGCGGCGTAATAGGGAAGCCCCATGCCCGATAAGGCCGCGGCAGGTTTGGTTGCCGGTAGCGGAGAACGATGACGCCCAGAACCGCCAGGAAGGAACAGAAGGTCAGGCTGAACTGGATGAAATCAAGCACGGCCTCGAAGCTCTGAGTGAGCAGCAGAACTGTCACGACAAGAAGCTGAAACAGCATTGCGTTGACCGGGACGCCGTTCCTGGCGGTCCGTGAGAACACGCCGAGCAGCGCATTGTCCTCGCCCATGACCATGGTCACGCGAGGACCCACCCACATCATGGCGCTGATGGAGGAGATGAGCCCGATGCAGATCAGGGCCGCCACTACGCGCCCTCCCGCCTCGCCGAAGATGTGACGGCCGGCAATGAGCCCGACGTCAATCTGGCCCGCCAATTCGCTCATGGGCGTTGTGCGGAGGAAGATCGCATTAAGCGCGACGTAAAGCGTTGTGACGATCAAAACCGCTGCGAGGATCGAGCGGGGCAAGTTGCGCTCCGGGTCCTTGATCTCACCTGCGATATAGGTCGCCGCGTTCCATCCCGAGTAGGCATAGAGAACGAAAACGAGGCTGAGCGCGAAGGGCGCGCCGGTGATATAGCCGATGTCTGCGCCCGAGGGCGCGAAGGAAACAGGCTGAGGATCGGTGAGAAAAAGCCCCGCCGCGATCAAGCCCAGGATCAAACCCAACTTGATGAAGGTGGAGATGTTTTGCAGCGCGCTGCCGCTGTGAACGCCGAAGAGATGGACGGCCGAGACGAGGTACGTAATCCCGATCCCGAGCGCGAGAACGGGCGCTCCTGGGAAGACGCCCGCCAGATATTGTCCGAAAGCCATGGCGGCGAGCGCGACAGGCGCGGCGAAGCCGACGGTGGCGGAAATCCAGCCGGCCATGAAGCCGATGGCGGGGCGGAAGGCGCGCGACAGGAAGTTGTATTCGCCTCCGGAGCGGGGGAAAGCTGCGGAGAGCTCCGCGTAGGAGAGCGCGCCGCATAACGCGACGAGTCCGCCGACAACCCAGAGCATGGCGAGCGAAAAGGGCGATGGGATATCGCGAACCTGAAAGCCGAGGCTCGTGAAAACGCCGGTCCCGATCATATCGGCGACCGCAAGCGCTGTAGCTGTCAGCGCCGACACTTTTCTGAGATCGAGCCGCGACTGACGGTCGCTCGCGCCGCTTGGCGTTGCGTCTTCCATGGTTATCGAAGAATTGGTCATGGGGTGGTCATATCAATTAACCCTCCGTTCAACAATTCCGGATGGGGTTAATGTTGCGGTAGTTGCACTATGGCAACTTGGGCTTGACGATTTGACTCAAACACACCCTTCGAGGGAAACCTTTTAGAAAGCCCTTTCGCGTTACTCTCACCGACGCTCTAGCTCATTATGGACACGATTGCGAACTATCCGTAAGGGAGCGTGGCGAGCAAACCGATTTGGTAAAGAAAGCGTTCGAAGTCCCTGCTAAAAATGCCCCGGCCCATGATCCAGCGATTGTTAGGCAGCTTGCGCTTCCCGCTTTTTGCGATGTTTGCGATCCTTGCGAGCGGCTGCGGGGACGAAGCCGGGTCCGTCGATTATGTGCAGCGATCGGGGTCGACGGATCAAGTCCTCGCCGCCATTGCGGTCGCCGATGAGGATTTGGCTGTGGAAAGCGCAGCCACAGACCACCCGAACCGAATCGGGAAACAGGCATTTCTGAGGGAGAGCGCGGGTCGCGCTCCGGCGCAACTCGATTCGCTTCTCGTTCCGGTCAAAACGGTGAAAAAGGGATCGGCCATCAAATCGGAGCCGCCTCTTCTTCCGTTGAGGCGTACGCGAACAAGGCTCGTGGAATTCGAAAACGCGCCGTTCCCTTATCACGGCGTCAATCCCAACACGGGGCGGCCTTTCCTCGATGTCAGCAACTGGGGCAGACATGGGCGCCGGGCGTCGGGCGGTAAGATCTATTGGGAAAACCCGACATATAGCGACAACCGCGTGCTCCTTCATATTCCGCGCGGCTTCGATCTGCGGCGGCCTGCGCTGATGGTGATTTTCCTACATGGCCACGGCGCCACGCTGCAACGGGACGTAATCGACCGCCAGCGCGTGCCCGAGCAGGTGTCCGAGGCGGGAGTGAACGCTGTTCTTGTCGCGCCGCAACTCGCCTTCGACGCCTCGGATTCAAGCGCGGGCAAGTTGTGGGAGCCCGGCGGCCTCCAGCGTTTTCTGGATGAAGTCAGCGTCGAGCTTGCAAACGCCCACGGCAATCCGCGCTCACGGGCCTATTTCGACAAGATGCCCATCGTGATTGTGGCCTACAGTGGCGGCTACATGACGGCCGCCTCCTGCATCCGCCATGGCGGGGCGGGGGCGCGCGTCCGCGGCGTTGTTCTGCTCGACGCGCTCTACGGCGACATGGATACGTTCGCAAACTGGATCTCGTCGCGCGAGAAAGCCTTCTTCGTGAGCGCCTATGCGGACTCCACGAGGGCGAGAAATACAGAGCTTGCGAGCCTGCTGAAAGAGCGCGACGTGAACGTGAACACGAAATTGAAGGGTCGTCTCCGCGGCGGCAGCGTGACCTTCATTTCCACCGCGCCGGAAACCGAACACCGGGATTTTGTGACGAAAGCCTGGACGGATCACCCGATCAAAGATTTGCTTCAGCGGCTGCGCGCCGAAGCGAGATAGCCCGAATTCGCCCGGTTCTCCCAGGCGTTTCGACCTTCGCCCCTGGGTCTGCCACCCACTGTTACGGAGTCGTCACCCTTTGTGAGGTGTTTTCTTCTGCGTTCAGCTTTGGCGCAATCGTTCTGTGATTGAGAACGACCAAAACCTCCAGCAGATGAGCGACAAATTCATTATAGGTCCAGCCGAGCTCCCTCCATTCAAGCCAGACATTTTCTATCTTTTTTTCTATCGATATTTTTAACTTGGAGGCGCGAGGCGTTCCTTGGATTTCAAAGTCTGCCGCATTTGCGGGCATGTTCCCCTCCGCGATCACCGGCTTCGCCTGTTCCAGCTTTGACCCTTCAAGCACAAGCATCCCCAACTTCCCCCTTCTGTTGCGACCTGGCGATCCGCAGCGGACATTTTTTCTTAGCGCCGCGCGCACATTTCCGGGGCTGTAAACAATCCATTTAAAAAACGGTTCCGATCGCCACGAAATTTAGCGTGAGCGGAGCCAGGAATGATTGCCGCTCCTCACTGTAGCGGACTCGTGATATAAGTTAGTATCTCTTTTTGGAGATGTATACAGTTTTTAAGGCTTGCGCGCTGTTACGGACTCATGGCGCGCCGCCGCCTGTCTGCCGCTCGATGATGGCGGTCATGTCGATGCGGGCGCGGCTCGCGCCATAATTCAGGCCGCGCACTTGCGCGCCAAGCCGCGCATCGCAAAATCCCGAGGCGACGGCTTCCGGACCGTCCCGCAAGAGCAGAGCCGCCGAAAGCGCCAGCGCCATCGTCTCTGCGACAAAGCGCGCATCAGCCTCCGGCGCGCTTTGTCCGACGGCGCGAGAAAGCTCCTCGAAGGCGCGGTCGAAACAGGGATGCGACCCGCGCGCAGGCGAAAGCTCCTCGAAATAGGCCTCCAGCGCGGCCGGCTCCTTCTGGAATGTGCGCAAGATGTCGAGGGCGATCACATTGCCGGAGCCTTCCCAGATCGCATTGACTGGCGCTTCGCGATAGAAGCGCGGCAATGGGCTTTCCTCGACATAGCCGCCGCCGCCCAGACATTCCATGCACTCATAGACGAAGTGCGGGGTGCGCTTCGTGATCCAGAACTTCCCGAGCGCGACCGCGAGGCGCGCGAAGCGCCGGTCATGCTCGCTCTCGCCATCGAAGGCGCGCGCGACGCGCATCGTGAGCATGGCCGCCGCCTCGTAATCGAGCGCGATATCGGCGATGACGGCGCGCATCAGAGGCTGATCGATCAGCGCCCGCTGAAACGCCCGGCGGTGGCTGACATGATGGACCGCCTCGGCGAGCGCGCGCCGCATCACGCCGAGCGACCCCGCCATGGTGTCGAGCCGCGTGTGGTGTACCATGTCGATGATCGTGGCGACGCCGCGGCCTTCTTTCCCGATCATCAGGGCGAAGGCGTCATGATATTCGATTTCGGCGGATGCGTTCGACTTGTTGCCGAGCTTGTCCTTCAACCGCATGATCCGGATGCCGTTGCGTTCGCCATCCGGCTTGATGCGCGGAACGAGGAAGCAGCTCAGCCCACGGTCCGTGTAAGCCGTGGTCAGAAAGGCGTCGCTCATGGGCGCGGAGCAGAACCACTTGTGGCCGACGAGACGATACTCCGCCCCCGGTCCGCCTTTGCCGAGAGGCGCGGCGCGTGTTGTGTTCGCCCGCACGTCGGAACCGCCCTGCTTTTCCGTCATGGCCATGCCGACGGTGACGCCCCGCTTTTCGGCGATCGGCTGCAAGGGCGCGTCGTAAGCTCCGTCGACGATTTTCGGAAGCCAGATCGTGGCGATATCGGGCTGATGGCGAAGGGCCGGCACGCTGGCGTAGGTCATGCTCATCGGGCACATGGTCCCCGCTTCGGCTTGGCTGAAAAGCGCGAGCATCGCGGCGTGGGCGACGTGCCTGCCCTGCCGCTTTTCCCGCCAGCCGATGCTATGAATGCGATGCTCCATGGCGAGCGCCATCAGGCGATGATAGGCGGGGTGAAACTTGACCTCGTCGATCCGTCGGCCGAAACGGTCGAAGGCCTGAAGCTCGGGCGGATAGCGGTTGGCGTCCTCGCCCCATTGCAAAGTCTCTTCGCTACCCGCCGCTGCTCCGAGCGCCAAAAGCGGCTCCTCAACCCAATCCCCGCCGCTAAGCCGTGCAGCCTCTCTCAGCGCCCGATCCTCAGCATAAAGATTGCGCGCGCCTAAGGGCGGCGGCGCGTTCGTGACCTCATGCGTTTCAAGATGAGATTGCGGGGCATACGACGTCATCGGACCTCTCCATTAAAGAGGCATATGGACGCCATAATAGCATTGTCTGTACACAAGAGAACCAGCGCTCAGGCGCACCCATCATTAACGATTGCGCGCGCCGATAGCTGCCCTTAGGAAGTACCTCTGTTAGGAGGGCTTGAGCGATTTGCCCATGAAACGCTTTCTTTCTCTTGAGTACCTCGCCATTTTGTTTCCGGCGATTCTCATATGCGTGGCGGCCGTCTGGTTTACGCTTCGCTATGTGAAACCGGCGCCGCCGTCGTCATTCGCGATCTCCGCCGCGAGCCCTGGAAGCCCTTATTACGATCTGGCGGCGCGCTTCAAGGAAGAGGTCGAAAAGAAGGGCATCAAGCTTGAGATCCGCGAGTCGCAAGGGTCCTTGGACAACCTCAAGGCGTTGAAGAACGACAATTCCGGCGTCACGGCCGGCATTGTGCAAGGCGGGCTGTCGAACCATACCGACGCGCCGCAACTTCTTTCCATGGGGCGGCTTCTCATCGAGCCGGTCTGGATTTTTTATCGCGGGCAGACGATCGAGCGCCTGACCCAGCTCAAAGGCAAACGCATTCTGGTCGGCCCCGAAGGGAGCGGCACGAGCTATCTTGCCAGGAAGCTCCTCGAAGCGAATGGCGTCACCGCAGACAATTCGAGGCTGATAGCGCTGAAACTTCCTTCCTACCCTGAGGCTTTTTCGGGCGCGGCTGCAGATGCGGGGTTTCTCGTCATCGGCGCCGAGGCCGAGACGGTGCAAAGGCTGCTCCACATGCCGGATGTTAAGCTGATGAACATGGCTCAGGCCGAGGCCCTGATGCAACGATATCCCTATCTCACCGCCGTGGCCTTGCGGCAAGGCGTCATCGATTTTCCGAAAAACATCCCTCCTGTCGATACGTTGCTCGTTGCGACGAAGGCGATGCTACTCGTCCGCGACGACCTTCATCCGGCCCTCCGGACGCTTCTTGCTGATGCTGTCCTTGCCGTGCAGGGTAAGCCGATGCTGAAACCAACCGGAGAGGCGCGGCTCTTTCCCCTAGGAACGGAGGCTCTGTCTGAAGACCCTGAATTCACGGTCTCCGATGACGTGCGGCGTATCTACAAGTCTGGCCCAACCTTTTTCCAGCGTGTCCTGCCGTTCTGGGTCGCAACCCTGTTCGACCGGGCCTTCATTCTGCTCTTGCCGATGATCGGCCTGATCTTCCCGCTCTTCAGGCTCGTGCCAGCCTTATACAACTGGCGCATGGGCGAGCGCATTCTCCGCTGGTATCGCGCGCTGAAGCTTCTGGAAAGAGACCTGGCCAAGAATGCCGCAACCCCGGATTTCATCGAGCGCAAGGAAAAGGAACTCGATCTCATCGAGCAGAAGGTGTGGCAGATTTCCGTTCCCGATCAGTTTGCCGCGAACCTCTATACGCTGCGCGATCACGTGGAATTCGTGCGCCGGCGCATCGCACATTTGCGCGAGCAGCAGTCGAAGGCGGGCTCCAAGGCCGCCCCGGTCGAGCCGTCCCTGGCGCCCGCGCCCGCGAGTTGATAAGTTCGTTCATTGCCAGCCGAAGCAGTCTCATGGGCAGCTAACCGGCGCGAACGCAATTCGTCGGCTTGGGGTCGGTGAACGAACGCGCTACGCGCGAGTTTGCTGCGCCGGCGCCGTGCCCAGCTGTGAGGTCGTAACCATTCAAGGAGTTTGAGCTAACGGGGCGGTCGCCCTGTCTTGAGGATCGAGGGGTCAAAGCGCTTCCACCTCAAGACAGGAGCTTTCTATGAGCCTGACGCCATCGACCCCAAAGCCCGTCAGCCACTTGCGCGCTCGCATGATCGAAGACATGACGGTTCACAATTTCATCGCCGACACGCAACGCGAATATATCCGCGCCGTCAAGAAGCTTGCGGCGTTTTTGAAGCGTTCGCCCGATACCGCGACGGCGGACGAGTTGCGCGCCTTCCAGCTGCATCTGACCAAGACCGGCGCCAATCCGCCGACCATGAACGCAACCGTCACGGCGCTGCGCTTCTTCTTCAAGGTCACTCTCGACCGGCCGGTGACGACGCGGCGTCTGGCTTTTGTCCACGAGCCGCGCAGGCTGCCGCGGGTGCTGTCTCCTGAGGACGTCTTGCGGCTTCTCAGCGATGGATCCCTTTTGCGGCGCCGCGCTGGTCCCATTTTGCTCCGCCGTTGACAGAGGGTGTCAATCGTGGAGCGCGAGCAATCGATCTGGATGGCACAGAACATAGCCGGCAAGAAGCAAAATTTCGTTGGCCACAAGTGCTGGGCCAGAGGGGCTACTTTGTTTCAACCGTAGGTGCAGACGAGAAAGTGATCCGCGCCTATATCCGCAATCAGGAAAGTGAAGATAAACGGCTAGACGAACTCAGCCTGTTTGACAGGTCCAGGTAACCCAAACCGCTTCGAGCGGTTCCTATTCAAACCTCCAGCTTTGCTGGAGGTTATTGGCTTTCTCCAGCGTAAGCGTCCCCTCGTGGCTGCCTTGTGCTGACGTCGCTGATCGTGTGGCTTAGCGTTCCTACTCACGTGCGTAAGGACGCTAATGGACAAAACTCAGCTTGATATCATTCAGGTCGTGGAGCGGCGGCGGAAGTGGTCGGCGGAGGCGAAGGCGCAGATCATGGAGGAGGCGCTGGCGCCGGGCGCAACGGTGGCGAGCGTCGCGGATCGGCATTGCGTTTCCCGCAGCCAGGTTTATGGGTGGCTCCGGAAAGCGCGGGTGGGCGAGCTGCCCGGAATATCCATGGCTTCTGCGGCCTGCGCTGTTTTTGCGCCAGTTAAAGTGGAAGAGCCCCAGACCGCTGCCCCCTCGCTTCCTGCTCTTCCCACAGCGCCCGCTGCGCGCCGCCGCGCCAGTGTTGTCGAGATCGCCCTTGGCAATGGCCGCAGCATGAAGGTCTATGAAGATATTGATCCCGCCGTTTTGGCAAGGCTCGCCGGCGCCCTCGACGGAGGCAAGCGGTGATCACGGTTCCAGCCGGGGTGCGCATTTATCTGGCCTGCGGCGTCACGGACATGAGAAAGGGGTTCGATAGCCTAGCGATGCTGGCGCAGGAAGTCCTGAAGCAGAACCCGTTTGCAGGTCATCTTTTCGCTTTTCGGGGGCGCCGAGGCGATCTCGTCAAAATCCTGTATTGGGATGGCCAGGGCTTTTGCCTGTTCGCCAAGCAGCTTGAGAAAGGCCGGTTCACCTGGCCGGCCACACAGGCGGGGGCTGTGACGCTTTCGCCGGCGCAGTTGTCCATGCTGCTCGAAGGGCTTGAGTGGCGGGCGCCACAAAAATCTTGGGTTCCCAAGACCGCCGGGTGATGGCGCCAAAGCCGCGAAGCAGATAGAGAGGCGCGCATGCCTCTCGCCGCCGCCGCTTTGCCCAATGATATCGCCGCGCTCAAAAAGCTCGTGCTGGCTCAGGCCGCCGATATCGAAAGAACCGGCGCTGAACTCGCGGCGGCCAAGGCGGGCCTCCTCACGAAAACGCTTGAGATCGAGAAGCTGAAAATCCAGATCGCTCGTCTGAAGCGCATGAGCTTCGGCGCTTCGTCGGAGCGTATCCGCCGGGAGTTGGAGCAACTCGAGCTCAAACTCGAAGAGCTGGAGACGGCGGAGGCCGAAGCGGAGGCAGCCGCCGAGACGGCTCCGGCCATGGCGGAGGAGCCGGCGCCGGAACAGGCTCCAGCAAAGAAGCGGCGCCGCAAACTGCCCGAGGCGCTGCCGCGCCGGGAGATCGTACACGAACCGGACTGCACATGCAGCGTGTGCGGCGGGGCCTTGCGTAAAGTGGGCGAGGACGTCACCGAAATCCTCGACTATATCCCCGGCCGCTTCGAGGTGATCCGGCATGTGCGGCCCGCCTATTCCTGCCGGAAGTGCGAAGCCATGACGCAAATGCCGATGCCCGCGCTGCCGATCCCGCACGGGCAGGCTGGGCCCGGCCTCCTCGCGCATGTGTTAATCGCGAAGTTCTGTGACCACCTGCCGCTTTATCGGCAGGCCGAGATCTACGCCCGCGACGGCGTCGACCTCGATCGCGCCACGCTCGCCGATTGGGTTGGCAAGGCCGCCTGGCTTGTGCAGCCGTTAGCCGAACGAATTGGCGCTCACATCATGGCTGGCGGCGTCTTGCATGCCGACGATACGCCCGTGCCGGTGCTCGCCCCCGGTAGAGGCAAGACCAAGACTGGCCGCTTCTGGGTCTACTTGCGCGATGAGCGGCCCCATGCGGGCGCCGCGCCGCCCGCCGTGCTCTACCGCTATACCCCGGACCGCAAAGGCGAGCATTGCCGCGACCATCTCGCCTCCTTTGCCGGTCATTTGCACGCCGACGGCTATAGCGGCTTTGCCGAGCTCTATCGGGATAAGGACGCCAGGCCTGCCTGCGTCGCCGAAGTGGCGTGCTGGGCCCACGTGCGCCGCAAATTCTTTGACATCCACAAATCCAATGGCTCGCCCATCGCCAAGGAAGCGCTCGATAAAATCGGCGCCTTGTTCGACATTGAGCGCGCCATCGCCGGCAAGCCGCCTGGGCAGCGCAAGGCCGTGCGCGTGGCGAAAGCCAAACCCAAACTCGATGCGCTCGCCGACTGGTTCGACGAGCAGCTGAAGCTCATCTCCGGCAAAAGCGATCTCGCCAAAGCTATCCGCTATGCGCGCTCGCGATGGGAGGCGCTGACCTGTTATTGCGCTGACGGTCGCCTGGAAATCTCAAACAACGCCGCCGAAAACGCGATCAGGCCCCTGGCCCTTGGCAGAAAGAATTGGCTGTTCGCAGGCAGCGACGCCGGTGGCGAGCGGGCCGCCGTTTTCTACACCCTGATCCGAACGGCAAAGATGAACGGCGTCGAACCCGAGGCTTACCTGCGCGAAGTCCTGACCCGCATCGGCGAGCATCCCATCAATGCGATCGACGCCCTGTTGCCCTGGAACATCTTCCCGCCAGCGACGCTCAGCGTCGCTGCCTAACCCGAACGCTGTCAAGCCGGCAAAGCTGCATCCCAAGCATCACGCTTACTCTCCAGCTAGATTTTTTGAAAAAGATAAGGAAAAAGAAAACAGATACGACTTCGTACTATCAGGAACCTCTATCTCGCTTGCACCGAAGTTTTTGCCAATTAATTTGCTGACGTATGAGCGCCATTTCTACCGCTCTTGGCAACCGCGTCGGATAAGTCGCTTTTCTATCCTCAGATGTGTATTTTTCGACTTGGCAAGAAGCTGCCATGTAAACCAGACAACAGGTTGACAATCGAGGCTGTCAACAGATCAACTGGTTGACAGAATTTTTATGTGCCTCCTGACCCAACTCGTTCGGGAATTGAAACATCTATACTTGTAAACTATTTCACAAGTCCAGAAGTTGCCATGACAGATGACGAAATAATCGTGGTCGGCGTGATCGGCCAGAAAGGAGGCGGCGGGAAAACAACAACCAGCATCGGCATCGCTGTTGCTGCTGTTGAACAAGGCCTTGCCTCCGTTATCATCGACATCGACCAGCAAGCTAATGTCGCAAAATGGAAAAATCGGCGCCCAACCGAGAATGTCGCAGTTGTCGCCACCTCGCAAAGTCGAGTCAGGGAAACCGTGGACACTGCATACAAGCACGGCGCGGATTTCATTGTCATAGATTCCCCTGGTCACAATGACAGCGCCGCCATGGAAACCGTGCGCGCAGCCGACATCGTGCTTCCGGTCGAAGCGCAAATGTTCCACTTCGACACCTTGCTCGCTATGCGTGACCTGATCCGCCTCGCGGGTGACAAGCCTCAACAAACTGCATCCCGCCGCCGTTGTGCGGGCTGAAAAGCTCAAGTCGATGCTGGAAAAAGCCTGCGGCATACCGGTTTGCCCCGTGCATCTTAGGCTAAATCACGATAGCGTAGAAATTCCAGCCGCTGTCGTGCAACGGCTCACCGATACCCTTTGCTTCGCCGCCAGAAATGTACAAAGTCGAGTTAAGCTCAAGCCATCTCTAATAGTTTGCGCCTCATGGTGAGCTTGTTGAACGATGGGCGGCATCGATGCTCATCAGCTGATGGGCTCCAACCGCTTGATCAGATCCGCCTTCGCGACGCGCAAGCGCTCTTTTCTCGTCGAGCGCAGAACGAGGTTGGCGCCGTAGCGCCCATTCTCAAAAAAGGGATAGCTCCCCATCGCCACGTCGGGAAAGGCGTGCTGGCAAGCGGCGAGGGGGCCTGCGATCTGGCCTTCCGGGGCGTTGACGCGGACTGTCTCCGATAAAAGCTTAAGCCCCGTTTTGAGCCTTGGCGCGACCGCGAGCAACATCGCCTGCATGATCGCCGGAACGCCCGCCATGACGATGACATTCCCGATCATGAACCCTGGCGCTTTCGAAACCGGGTTCTCGATCAACTCCGCGCCTTCGGGGATGCGGGCCATGCGCAGCCGGGCTGGGGTCAGATCGGCTTCCGCGTAGCGCTCGCGCAGCAATGCCACGGCTCTTTCATCGACATCAATGGATACGCCGAACGCACGGGCCACCGAATTGGCCGTGATGTCGTCGTGGGTTGGACCGATGCCGCCCGACGTGAAGACATAGGCATAGGCTCGCTTGAGTTCGATGACCGAATTGATGATCGCCGTTTCCTCGTCGGCGACGATGCGGACTTCCTTCAGGCGAATTCCGATCTGGCTGCAGTGATCGGCGACAAACCCGATATTTTTGTCTTTCGTTCTTCCTGAAAGGATCTCGTCGCCGATGACGAGAAGGGCTGCGGTGACCTCCTCCTCAACCATTTGCGCATCAGATAAAACGGTGACATTCATATCTCAATCTTTCGTAGTCTTGAAATTGGCCCCGTTCACGTGGATGCTTGCAACTCGGAAGCCAAATAAAGCGATGTAGACTCCGTTTGGCGCCTATCAACCTTGATAGGGTTGGCGGCGTTCGGGAGCGGCGAGAAACCTTCAAATAACGAGCCGGCGTCTGAATTATTCTTTGGCATTACAGAAGATTTTCCGTTTCTTTGAATTGCGCCGCCCCGCTCCGAGCGCTCCATTGCATCTGTGAGTCGCCACCGCCTGCGCCAATTTATGCGCTTTGCTGACGACGTTCACGTTTAAGCCATGGTTCAGCCTTGCTGGCGGGCGCGGATTGAGCGCCGTCTCCGAAAAGCGAGATGGGCGGCGGCGGCTATCGGCAGCCCCACGCCTGAGGATGCTTTTTCCGGGCGCGTCACGGCTTCTAGAGTTGAGACTTCAGCTTATACCTGCCATATTTCAAGGATGGGACGGCTCAACCTATGCGGGCGGGTTTTGCGCAACGCAGTCGTCGCGACCCTGTGACAACCGAAACAAGCGCCGCGCGCAGACCTCGACACCATGCACGGATCGGAATACGGCGCGCCTATCAGGCTCGCAAACGACGGAAAAATAAAGCTACACGGACCGGACGCATTCGAGGGGATGCGCCGCGCCGGGCGGCTTTCGGCCATGGCGCTCGATGTTCTCATCGATTTTGTCCGGCCGGGCGTCACGACGGAAGCGATCGACGAACTCGTCTTCGATTTCGCCATGAAGCACAACGCCGTGCCCGCAACCTTGAACTACCGGGGATATCCAAAGTCCTGCTGCACCTCTCTCAATCATGTGGTCTGCCATGGCATCCCGGGGCCGCGCGCGCTAGTCGAAGGCGACATCCTCAATGTCGACGTCACGTTCATACTTGATGGCTGGCACGGCGATTTCGAGCCGCATGTATCCGGTTGGCCGCATTTCACGCAAGGCTGAGCGCCTGATCGAGGTGACTTACGAGGCCATGATGCGCGGCATCGCCGCCATCAAGCCGGGCGCCAAGGTCGGCGATATCGGCTGCGCGATCCAGAGGTTCGCCGAAAGCGAACGGTGCAGCGTGGTGCGCGATTTCTGCGGCCATGGGCTGGGGCTCGTCTTCCACGACAAGCCTAACATCCTGCATTATGGAACGCAGGGCGAGGGCGTGATGCTCGAACCGGGCATGCTGTTCACGGTCGAGCCCATGATCAATCTCGGCAAGCCGCACGTGAAGATGCTTTCGGACGGCTGGACGGCGGTGACGCGCGACCGTTCGCTGTCGGCGCAGTTCGAGCACACCGTCGGCGTCACCGAGACGGGCGTCGAGGTTTTCACGTACAGCGCCAAGGGCTTCCACAGGCCGCCCTATCCGGTTCAGCTCTAAATTTTATTCGTATTTTAGTTAAAGTGCATATTCTCTCTAGGCATAATGTCGTGTATAACGGCATTCGGTTTGGTGATGTTGCGTCGGCGTTTTTCCATGTCCAACAGCTTTGAAGAGAGCCCTTTATTCGAATTGATTACGCTGGAAACAGGGGCCGGCGTACCGGCCCCGCAGCCCCCTCGGCCGATCCCGCATTATTGGGGCCACCGCGATCGGCTGAGAAAGCGTTTCCGCGAGGGTGGGGCGGGCGCGCTCCCCGATTACGAGCTGTTGGAGCTTATCCTTTTCCGGGCCATCCCCCGCCGGGACGTGAAGCCTCTGGCCAAGGAGATCCTGGCGCGCTTCGGCTCCTTCGCCGAAGTTGTGACCGCGCCGCCCGAGCGGCTGACGGAGATCGAAGGCGTGACAGAGGCTGTCGTGACCGAGATCAAGGTCGTCCACGCCGCCGCGCTGAGAACCTCGCAGAGCGAAGTCAGGAAGCGGCCGGTGTTGGCGGCGATGTCGACCGTGCTGTCGTATTTGCGTTCTGCTATGGCCTTTGAGGACCGCGAGCAGTTCCGCATCCTGTTTCTCGACCGCCGCAACAAGCTCATCGCCGACGAGGTGCAGACGCGCGGCACCATCGACCACACCCCCGTCTACACGCGGGAGGTGATGAAGCGCGCACTGGAGCTTTCGGCGTCGGCCATCATCCTGGCGCATAACCACCCGTCCGGCGATCCAACGCCGTCGAGAGCCGATGTCGATATGACGAAGCAGATCGTCGATGTCGCGACAAAGCTTGGCGTCATCGTCCACGATCACATTATCCTCGGCCGCGACGGGCACCTGAGCATGAAGTCCGTCGGGATATTCTGAGCCGGCTACGCGAGAGACGGCTCAGGCCGCCAGCTCACCAACTTCGCCTTTGTCTTGGCTTCGAAGAAAGGCATGAACCGCGATCGGCGGTATTTTTCGCGCAGCGATCTGCGCCGCGCTGTAGTTGAGCGGGAGCAACGGCTTAACCGCAACAGCAGGCGCTCCTGGAAATCGGCCAGATATTCCCCAATAAGAATGTTGCGTTGGTTCTGCGGAGCCTCGATCAGCTGGCGACGAACAGGGACAGGCTCAAGCAGCGGGCGGGATTGCCGATAACGAGGGACTGCGGCGGAACGTCTTTTGTGACAACGGCGCCCGCCGAGATCACAGACCCAGAGCCGACGGTGATACCCGGCGCGATCACAGCCCCATGCGCGATCCAGACGTCATCGCCGATGACGATCGGGCGGCTCTCGCCTTCCCTGCGGTCGGCGAGGCGCACCATGGAGGCGACCATGCAACGCTTTCCGATGGAGATCGACACGTGCGCCTCAATGGCGACGTAATTGAAGTTGGAGCCATCGCCGATGCGGATCTCGGCGCCGGGGTGGCAGATGAGCTCGGAGGGGAGCATTCCCAGGACGAAGCCAACCCGCTTTCCCAGGCGTATGACGCCCTCATTCTTGACGTGGATCGGACCGTAAACGTAAACGCGCCCCTCGCGCTGACAGTTTCTGAGTTGGATCCTGCCGCGGATCAACGCCAGCACTTTGCTCAGCGTCGCGCGGGGGCTCATTTGTAGGTGCTTTAGGATGCCCCGCTCGAGATGTGGGTAAGGAACGGCAGCGGGGTCGCCGGCCGCTTCCTCCGTGTCCGCTGTCGCTGTGCTTGCCGCGGTGCGCCTGCGGATCACAGTGTTACGCTTGATGACGCTGCCGGATGGCACACGACCGCCGGGCAGGACGATGGCGCCGTCTTCGAGGGTTGCTCTGGCCTCGATCACGACGGGAGCAGATTTGGGTTTCTCCAGGCGCTTGCCCAACTGGTGAAAGCTGTTGTCCAAGACCTTGCACCGCGCTCCGATCTTGCAGCCGGCGCCGATTTGAACAGACTGAAGCGCCTGGATCGAGGCGCCGCCCCAATCTCGACATCGTCGCCGATGGTCATTTCCGCGCCGGGACCAACCGACAGTTCGATCGGGGCGGTCGATGCGTCGAGGCGAACCCGATCCCCGATCCTGAGCGTCCCTTCGCCGTGTATCCAAATCCTGCCTGAAACCGAAGGCGAGCAACCAAGTTCAGCGCAACGGCGAAGTTTCCAGCGGGAAATGAATGTTGTCGAACGCATCATCGCTTGAGCATAAACACTGTGGCGCAGGAGCGTCATCATTTCTAGCAAAGTTCTGATAAAATATAGTAACTCCCCAGGAGGGGAGTGAGCCCGGAATACCACACCGGGGCATTTCCCTTGAGAATAAGTTACATTGCGCTGGGCGCGCCGCCACGCCGTGATCTACGCTCCGTATGGAGCAAGCGAGTCAGTCGAGTCAGAAATCGGTGAGGAGCTTCGACCTTTCTTTCGGCGGCTGTCACGCGTGGAGCGGCGTCGGCTCTCAGAACGCCTCGTGGGAGCCTGACTTGTTCGCCGTGGGTAAGGCGTACTCGCAACCTATTGCATTTCGTATAGCTTATCCGAGGCAAGTTTGCTTGAGCGCGAGCGGCGAAGTGGGGCCAACTTGCCTCGGGCTGTACTATTGATCCGGCCCTATGAAGTCTCTCTGTAGTCCACTTCATTCGCGAGTTTTTGGTGAACTGCACAGCAATGGTCATCAAGGCATTTCACGGGCCGTGGTAGAGTTCGGACTGGACGCGTCGATCAAGGGGGCAGAACCGGCATCCGGGACTGCAGCAGGACGTGATCAGTTGGGGACGAACAGGGACATGCTGATGCAGCGGGCCGGGTTCCCGATAGCCAAAGAGTAAGGCGGGACGTCTTTCGTGACGACGGCGCCTGCCGAGATCACCGATGCGGCGCCGATGCTGATTCCGGGCGCGATCACGGCCCCATGCGCGATCCAGACGTCGTCGCCGACGATAATGGGGCCGCTTGTCCTGTCGCTTGCGTCAGCGAGCCGCACCCTGGAGGCGAACATGCACCGTTTGCCGATTGTCACCGACTGCCTAGCCTCGATGGACGACGCGTAATTGAAGAAGGTGCCGTCGCCTATGCTGATCTCAGCTCCAGGATGACAGATAAGTTCGGAGGGAATCATGCCTCGGCAAAAACCAACTTGAGTCCCAAGGCGAATAGCGCCCTGATTTTTGATGCGGACAGGACCGTGGGCATAAACACGCGCTCCCCGTTCGCAACTTCGGAACAAAATAGCGCCGCGGGCAAGTGAAACTACGTCCTGCACCACCTTGAAGGGTTCCGCCTGCAGGCGACGGAGAAAGCGCTTCACGACGTTCCCGTGCCATTCTTCTATCTCGGCAGTCGCCCCCCCTGCCTCCGGGCGACCTCGAACAACCGCGCCGCGCGCAATCACTTTGCCGGAGGCGACGCGCGCGCCGGGCAGGATGATGGCGTCGTTTTCAAGAGTGGCCCCAGCCTCGACGACAATCGGGCCTGATTGGGGTCTCTCGGTCCGTTTGCTCAACCGGTGAAAGCTGTTGTCCAGGAGCTTGCACCTCTCTCCGATCTTGCAACCGTCGCCAACTTGAACGGACTTGTACACCTCAAATGAGGTCCCGCCTTGGATATCGACGTCATCGCCGAGAATCACTTCCGCGCCCGGGCCGGTGTAGAACTCGATCGGGGCGTTGGAGGCGTCGAGGCGTACACGGTTCCCGATCCGGACCTTCCCTTTACCGTGGACCCATATCCGGCCCACAACCATAGGCGAAGAACCAAGCTCGGCGCAGCGGAGGAGCTTCAGTCTGGAAATAAACGTTGTTGAATTTTTCATGGACTTATCGTTGTTACAGATTTGAATTGAATGACCATTTTGAGTGGACACTATGAGCAATAGATACTCAAATGAGAGCTAATTTTGAAGAAAAATACCTAGTTAGTGTTAATGAGCGTCGAGATCCCGGAGTGCGCTCCGAACATGCGGAGGAGGCAATCAGCCGCCCTGATCAGAATGCAAGATTGACAGCCGGCAACGTGGCGGGCGGATGGACGACGTCGCTTACCTTCGATGATGCTTTGGACCATTATCAGAAGCGGCGCGCCTCATTATGAAGCCGATGACCTCGGCCACCGCCCTATACAAGTCCTTCGGAATTTGCTGATCGAGTTCAAGCTGCGACAATGATTGCGCCAGAGGTTCGTTCTTTTCGACGTGAACGCCTGCGGATTCCGCGACCTCAACAATTTTCTCGGCGACGTCGCCTTTTCCTTTTGCCGTCACGCGTGGGGCAGCGTCCGTTCCCAGTTCGTACTGAAGAGCCACGGCAAGCTTCTGGCGTGTTTGATTTTTATCCGCTTCCATCACCGAACGCCTCGATCATCAAAGAAGAACCGACGCAGCATTCGCCGTCTCGGAGCGGCCGCCCTCGCGAACCCAGAGGTCTTCAACAGTGAAATCGGCCGCTTCGAGGGCCATTTTCAGCTCCGGAAGCCAAGCGCTTAGCAGGAAAGCGGCGTGAGCCTCTTCGCTCGAGAGCCGGATGCTGACAGATGTGGAAAGCGCAATAGTCACGTGGACCCGGCCGATGCTGCCGGTATCGAGAGAGAAGTTTACCGACCAGCGCTTGCCTGTTTTGGAGCGTGGCGTCTGTTGCGCCTCGTTCTCCTCCTCCTGCTCAATCGTCAGCAGGATCGGGTGTGGCATGTGGGGGGGGTGAAATGACGTTACGATCGCGGGAACTGGCTTGGACGCCGGCTGACCTGACGCCGCAGAATAGGCTGCTGTCTGCGCCGTTGGCTCAGCCGCTTTGTATGCTGAAGGACGCGGCTCGAAACCGTCATTTTCGTCTGGATCGAAGGAATTCCCTTCGACCTGATAACGAGTCCGTACTGTCGCCTGCAATTGCGACTGGGGTGCAAAACCCATGGCGGCGGCATAGGCCTGCGCGGCTTGCTGAACGCTTGGCTGCGCCGAAGGCAGGTTAGCGCGTTGCAAATTTGCTTCGCTGCTCAGGACCGCCTCGTTGATCGCTGCTTGCGCCGCAAGAACCCAATCCTCAATGGACGCCCCCGAAGGCTGCAAACCGCCAGTGGTTTCCCCCGGCCCCTCGCGTGCGAGCCTCGCGACGAATTGCGGTGTGGGTGCAGAACGGGAAGGGTCCGGCTGAATAACAAGTTCAAGGCCGTTGCGCGTGCGATTGACGGCGACGCTGATGATGCTCCCGACCTCGAGCGGCCGAGGCGTCCTGACTTCCACCCTCTGATCGAGGATCTCAAGCTCCGCCATATCGCCGGGGAGCATGGCGATGACCCGCGCCTCAGTCACATTCCCGTTTCGAAGCAAGGCTTGCAGGCCCGAGCGGCCCTGCCGCAGAGGAAGCTGCGCCAAGCGATCTACGGTCGACAGCGCGTAAGGGTTTAAATCGGACAAAGCGGTTGAACCTCGGAGATGGCCTCGGGAACGTTCGCGGTCCAAGGCTATCCGGGCAAGCAGGAGCGAATCTTACGATGAGGCCCCGCTGAACATTTTTTTCACAGTTTTTTGCGCGTTCGTCTTTGCGTCGGCTTCAGATGAGTTCGACGCTCATCGCGTAGGCTTTCGTCTCGCCCGGCGAGAGTGATCGAGCCCGGCTTCTCAGTCAGGGGACCGGAGAAATCAGCGGGGCTCGCATAACCCGACCACGGCTCAATGCACAGGAACGGCGCGCCGGGCTTCGTCCAGACGCCGAGATGCGGCATGCTCTCGAAGTCGACCTTGAGCGCAGGCGAACCGCCTTTCGCAGGCCCGAACCGAAGCGAACGGCTGTTCAGGCTCAGAAAGATCAGGGCGTCATCCTCGAAAAGCCGATCCTCCAGCGCGAGCCTGCGGCCCTCAACCGGGCTTTCCAACTGGCGCGCAACGAGGCCCTCTGCGTCGATGCGGGTCAGCGGTCCCGGCTCGTCGGCTGCGAAATCGATCACGTGATCGAGCCTGGCGCCCGCGCCGGGAAGCGGCCATCTGAAAGCAGGGTGAAAACCGAAAGCGACGGGAATTGGTTTCGTATCGGCGTTCGTCACAGCCGCCGCCATGGTCAGTTTTGCGCCGTCGAGCGAAAAGCTGGCCTCCAGCACGAATTTATAGGGATATTCGGCTCTTGTAGCTTCGCTGTCCGTCAGCCGGAACAGCGCACGCTGTTCGGACGCCTTGACGGCCTCGAACAGCGAGTTGCGCGCGAAGCCGTGTTTCCGCAAGTGATAGGCCACGCCGTCCACAACGTGACGGCTGTTCTTGAGCGCGCCCACAATCGGAAAGAGCAGCGGCGCGCGACTGCCCCAGAAGCTGGAGCCATCGTGCAGATAGTCCCGGCCCGCCCGGTCGCGGATGCTTTGCAGCTCCGCGCCGAGCGGCGCAATTTCAACGCTCAAAGCCGGGGAATGAAGAACAATGTTCGTCACGGCGATGGCTCCAATGCTCACGTGAATTGCAGACGCCCGGACCTTAAGCGCCGCCGGTGCGCGTGCGCTTACGCATTTGGGCGCGGGCGCGCGCGGACGTTCTCTTTGGCTTGGTTTTGGCGGCGGTTTGCGCCTCTTGGAGGTGGGCGGACAGCCTTTGCGCCACCTCGGTCAAATTTTGCACCTGCTTCGACAGCGCATCGATATCATTTTTCGTCGGGACATCAAGGCTCTGCAGGACGCGCTGGACATCGTCCACAAAGGCTTCTTGCTCGGGCCTGTTGCGGCCTTGCTCAGGCTTGTTAAGGTCCTGCTCGGGCTTACTGAGGCCTTGCTCGGGCTTGTTAAGGTCCTGCTCAGGCTTGTTAAGGCCTTGCTCGGGCTTGTTGAGCGTGTGCGTCTCTTTCACGTAGGTTCCGGGAGCGTCTTCGATCGCTTTGAGCGCGCCGTCTCCAGGCTGGCGGGCGGGCGCTAAAGGCCCGGCAAACTGACGGACCCATTGATCCCAATCCCCCCACCAGGAGCCTTCGTGGCGCTTCGTCCCGGAAAACCAATCATCCGGCGCGGCGGCGAGCTTGTCGTTCGTCCAGTAACAATATTTCTTCGCGGCCGGGGGGTTCAGCACGCCCGCAATATGGCCGGAAGCTCCAAGCACGAACCGCACCGGACCGGACGCAAGCTTCGCTCCGGCATAGGTCGACTTCCATGGAGCGATATGGTCCTCGCTTGCTGACAGGAAGTACTGAGGAATTGTGATGCGGCGAAGATCGATGCCCACGCCTGCGAGCGTAATGCCATCCGGCTCCCGTAGCCGATTGTGGAGGTACATATTGCGCAGATAGTAGCTGTGCATCGTCGACGGCATGTTGGTCGAGTTCGAGTTCCAGAACAGGATGTCGAACGGCATCGGCTCCTGGCCCAGCAGATAGTCCTTGACGAAGAACGACCATATCAGATCGTTCTCGCGGAGCATCCTGAAGGCCTCGGCAAGATGATGGCCCTCCAGATAGCCCTTGTACCGCATGTGCTTTTCCAGAAGCTCGATCTGCGCCTCGTCGACGAAGACCCCGATTTCGCCGGGGTCGGAGAAGTCGAACATCGACGTGAAATAGGTGGCGCTGACGATCCGTTTGTCCTTCTTGGCCGCCAGGTAGGCCGCGGTGATGCCGAGCAGCGTTCCGCCGATGCACCAGCCGACGGCGTTGACCTCCTTCTCCCCCGTCGCCTTCTCGATGGCGTCGAGCGCCGCAATCGGCCCCTTGGTCAGGTATTCGTCGAAGGCCTTGTCGGCATAGCTTTCATCCGGGTTGACCCATGACATGAGGAAGACCGTATGACCCTGGTCGACCGCCCACTTGACGAACGAGTTCTTGGGCTGCAGGTCGAGAATATAGAACCGATTGATCCATGCCGGAAAAACCAAAAGGGGCCGCTTGCGCACCGTCTCGGTCGATGGCGAGTATTGCAAGAGCTGCATCATCTCGTTCTGGTAGATGACCTTGCCCGGCGTCATCGCGATATTCTCGCCGATGTGGAAGTGGTCCAGATTGGTCATCTTGACGTTGAACTGGCCATGGTTGCGATCGAGGTCCTGCATGAGGTGCGCAACGCCCTCGAGCAGGTTCTTGCCCTTGCTTTCGATCGTGGCCTTGAGGACTTCGGGATTGGTCGCCGCGAAGTTGGTGGGCGACATCGCGTCGATGAACTGACGGGTATAGAACAGCACCTGCTTTGTCGTGTGATCGTCAAGCCCCTCGACGCCGCCGACCGCCGATTGCATGTGTTGGGCCGTCAACAGGTAGCACTGCTTGACACAGTCGAACATGACGTTCTCAGCCCACGCCTGGTCCTTGAAGCGGCGGTCGGTCGGCGCAGGCTTCGCAACCGGCTCGAAGTCTTCGTTGAACAAAAGCTTGGCCATGCCCTTTTGCCAGAGCTCGGCCATGCCGCTCCAGTAATTCGCCTGCTCCTTGGCGATGTTGGCGGGGTTTTGCCACGCCCTGATCGCCATGTCCTGAAAGGCCTTACTCACGACTGTCGGGTGCATCATCGTGAATCCGTCGTCTTCCCCGGTCTGCTTGATGTATTCATTGACCAGATGAAGACTTTTCGCGGCGATCTCGCCGATGACGGCCTCGTAATTCGGCGCCGTTCCCTGACCCGTGCTTGCGACCGCGGGCTCGCGTCCGTCTTTGTGTGGGGCATTCATATCTGTATTCCTCCCTTTCCAAGTGCGCTCCAGGCGGCCCGTCGCAGCGTTCGTCCGCTCTCTCGTTGAAGCTCGCCAAAGGCGTCTTTGCCGGCCGTGTATCCCAATTTTACGTAATTATGGGCGGATGGGATAGCAGGAATAGGCGCGCCTTTCTAATTCGGCGCCAAACCCTGTCCCGTCATCGTTTGATTTGGTAACGGCGGCATGACAAGGGATTTGCTCCGGCGCGCCTTGCGACGGTTGACCGCGATGTCCGCCGAGTCCCCCGCAAGGTTTACGAGCCGTAAAAATTGGGTTTGTTTCGTAAAAAAGGGGGGGGGGCATAGGTAAGCATATAGGTAGTTTTGCGACGCCCGCTTCTATGCCGAAGGCACGCGGCGCGGCTTCGCCATCGAAGCCCGGGTCACGCGTCGGCGTTCCCAATATGGAAACCGCAAACAGGGCACCGGAAGAACCCGTCATTGTGAGCAAGAGCCGATTTGGCGCCATCATGACCCCAGCAGCGGGGACACAGGTAGTCAGGCCCCCGTCCAGGGCTGTAATCCAGAATGCGCTGCTGGCTGAGGCGCCCCGCATCGCGGCGCGCGTTGAGCCCCGCGATTATTTCCTCGGTTTCCCGAATCTCCTGCTCAATTCGCGCCTCCGCCGCCTTGAGTTCGTTGGCTTCCTCTGCGGCAAACTGTTGAAGGCTTTCTGCGATCGCTGACATGAGCTTCCCCCCCATCAAAGGAGGGCTAGCGGTTCTCTATTGATTTTTCAAATGGAATATCGCCTTCGAACCGCACAAGTTCGAAAGCACAAGATTGTGTTGCGCCGCGCCGCTCTGCGAATCCGTCCACGGCCTCCTCCTCACGACGATCGCCCTGCGAACGAGGTGTCCGTAACGCCGGTATAAAGAACGTCGCGCCAGCGTCTTCCCGGCCAAGCGAAGCGCGAGCCGGATCCTTACGCCTGCTCCGGCTCCATTAATTTGAGCAGCGCATTGAGGTTGCGTCGTGCGCCCTGTACCCAGGGGGGGATGATCCGGCAAACTCGCCTCCAGGATCGCACTCACGCGCCGCATCAAGGGCTCGGCCTCGGCGAGCCGGTTCGTGGCTTGCAGGAGCGTCGCCAGATTGTTGAGGCGGATGGCAACGTTCGGGTGATCGGGGCCGAAGCTTTGCTTGGCGATGGCGAGCGCGCGCCGCATCAGGGGCTCGGCCTCGGCGAGCCGGTTCGTGGCTTGCAGGAGCGCCGCCAGATTACCGAGGCGGATGGCGACGCGCGGGTGATCGGGGCCGAGGCTTTGCTCGTCGATGGCGAGCGCGCGCCGCATCAGGGGCTCGGCCTCGGCATGCTCGGCGCGAGCTAAGAAATAGGGGGCCAACTGGTTTAGGAGGCGCGAGGTTTTTTCTGCCTCATCCTTCGAGACGCCGCTTCGCGGATAAGGCTTCGAGTTCGGGCCGATGGCCTTCCTCGGGATGAATTGGCGCGACCGTAGCAGGAGAAACACCTTCTTTCTAACCAAAAAAGCGCGCAGCCACACTTGCCCACATCGTCATCCGGCATTACCCTCACCCCAGCCCTCTCCCGGGCGAACTCTCCCTGGCGAGTTCGCAACTTACAATGATCGCATCCGCAAGCGGATGCGATTGGGAGAGGGAGCAACTCGCGCTTGCAACAGCGTCCCTTCTCCCCAACCGCATCCGCTCGCGGATGCGGCTGCTCCAAGTTGTAAGCTCGCCTCGGCGAGCTTACCGGGAGAAGGACAGGATGAGGGGGATGCCGCGCTGCGCCGTCTTCGCCGGAGCTATGCGCATGAGACGCTGAGGCTTTCGCCCGGCCGCCGCGCGGAAACGTAAATTGACTTCCTCGCCCTGCAGCCATAAATGCGCTTAGAATTATTCTAAGGAGAGCGACACGTGTTTGCCGGATTCAGTCACCCGCTCAAGAGCTTTGCCGATCTGACCGAACGCGAAATTCTGGCGGTCGCGATCTCGGCGGAAGAAGAATACTCCCGCATTTACCTGACCTTCGCCGAAGACTTGCAGGAGCGCTTTCCGGCGTCGGCGAAGGTGTTTGTGGAGATGGCGGAGGAGGAGCAGGGCCATCGGCACAGGCTTCTCGACCTCTACGAGAAGCGCTTTGGCGCCGACCTTCCCCCGATTCGCCGGGAAGACGTGAAAGGCTTCATCAAGCGGCGTCCCGTGTGGCTGACGCGGAACCTGCCGCTTGAAACCATCCGCGAGCAGGCGGAGAATATGGAGTTCGAGGCGCAGCGCTTCTATCAATGCGCCGCCAAGCGGGCGACGGATGTCGACATTCGCAAGCTGCTCGGCGATCTGGCCTTTGCGGAGAAGAAGCACGAGAGCCTGGCGGCGAAGCTGTCGGATAAGCTCTTGACGCGCGACGTCAAGCAGGAGGAGGACGAGACCGCGCGGCGCATGTTCGTGCTGCAATATGTGCAGCCAGGGCTGGCGGGGCTGATGGACGGCTCGGTGTCGACGCTGGCGCCGCTGTTCGCCGCCGCTTTCGCCACGCACAACAACTGGCAGACCTTTCTCGTCGGGCTCGCGGCCTCGATCGGCGCGGGCATCAGCATGGGCTTCGCGGAGGCGCTGTCGGACGACGGCTCGCTCACCGGGCGCGGCTCGCCATTGCTGCGCGGCGGCATTTGCGGCTTGATGACGACGGTTGGCGGGCTCGGCCACACCCTGCCCTATCTCGTGCCCGATAGCTGGCCGAACGCGTTCTGGACGGCGACCGCCATCGCGAGCGTCATCGTGCTGATCGAGCTTTGGGCCATCGCCTGGGTCCGCTCGCGCTACATGGATACGCCCTTCCTGCAAGCAGTCTTTCAGATCGTGCTCGGCGGCCTCATCGTGCTGGGCGCCGGGATCGCGATTGGCGGCGCCTGACGCCAGACAAGGGCGGAAGCGCCAACCAATTCACTGAAACACAGTCAACTTTTATCACTCTGATCTCGCGAGGGTTCCTTGATCATCTGCACATAGTGACCAGTCCTTTCCGGAAACCTTAAACAACAAAGCAGATGGTAAAACATTCATGTCAGCCAGTTATGTAGAAAAGACGGCCTGCAGCCAATAAATCTGGATAGATAAGATTGAAAGCTTAGGCGCAAACTGTGTCCGCCCAAGGAACGTTGGAACGATGTTGTTCTCCTTCAGTTGTTTAGAAAACATACATCTGGAGGAGATCATGAAAACGAGTTTCAAGTACGGCGTATCGGCCATTGCGCTTCTGGCGGCGATCTCGTTCGCGCAGGCGCAAACAAACGAGCGGCACGGCGGAGGCGAGCATGGCGCCGCGCCCCAGGGCGAGCACGGCATGCAAGGCGGAGCGGCTCATACGGAACACAACGGCGGCGCAATCCAACATCAAGGAAGGTCGGCCGAGGAAAACGGAGGCCAAAGGGAGCGGGGCCGCGCTGCGAACGAGCATGAGCAAGGCGGCGCGCATAACGGGCGCATAGCGGAAGAGCGCGGCGAGGGCGGCGCCAAGCGTCAGGGGAGAACAGCCGAGGAGACGCATCCGGCTCAGCAAGGCCATGAGGCAAACCACAGTGGCGAGCAGCATGGACAATCTGCCGAGCATAACAGGGGAGCGGAGCAGGGTCGGCAAGTCGAGCGGAACCGGGCTGAAACTCAGGCGGAGCGCGAGGGCGGCCGGGCCGGCGAGGCCGAGCGGAGCGCTAGAACAGAGCGTGAGACTCGCGGCGTGCAGGGCGAGGAAACCCGAGGACGGGAGACGGAGTTTGGCGGCGCTCGTGGCAATGAAGCCGAAGGCCGCGGCGCTCGCGATAACGGCCGCTTCGCCAGCATTTCGCGCGAACAGAGAACCCGGATTCACACCATCCTGGCAGGCGACAGCGCAATTCATCATTATCACCGCGCGGACGCCGATTTCCCGTTACGGGTCGGAACCCGGATTCCTGGCGTCTTTGAATTTTACGATCCGCCGGCGCGTGTTGTGCAGATCGATCCGATCTTCGAGGGCTACAAGATCGTGGTGCTCGACGACGTCATCCTTGTCGTCGATCCGGCGACGCGGGAAATCGTGGACGTGATCAGGACGTAGCCTGCGCTGGATGCGCGTCGGCTCCCAGCGCTACCATCCCCGCTCTTGGTTTTGAGGCCGTGACTTGCGGGCCAAGGTTCGTAAGAGCGCCCCTAGCAGCGGGCGAGTCTGCTAGGGGCGGAGCGGCGCTCGTGAGGGAGGGGATCCTCTCAGGTCACGCCAACAACCAAACTGAAGCCAACGCGCAAGGCGCCTGGAATTTCCGCTTCATCCTTCATAGGCTCAAGATGAGGGTGAGCGTTTTCAACGTGTTCAGCCTCATGGTGAGCTTTTCGCAGTTCGCTGGACTCACCCGTGAGGCCATGTGCGGCATCGCTCGATGAGGCGGCATGAGATGAAAGAGGGTTGCGGGGCTGACCTTCGTGGCCAGATTAAAATGAGGTCAGCCCTCATTGAACAGGCTGAGGCGGGGTGACGCCGATGGGGATAGGCACCGCCCCGCCAAAAAGCTACCCCGAAGGCGCTCCTCTTATCGAGGTGCGGCGCAGTCGCAGTCTCCGGCGCTCCGCAAGTTTGCCCGGCCCCCAGTCCGACTGCGCCCAAGGCTTCCCGAAAGAGAGACGCCACGCGACGCCTCGCCGCTGTCCGAGAAGGGAGAGGCGATAGAGGGAGGCCGGCGCAGTCACCGGCGCGGCGAAAAAATCCTTGGCTTTGCTGTGGAGGATGCTGAAGGCCTTGAAGGCCTGCCTGCACTTCGTAGTGAAGCTGCCCACGGTAAGCTGGAGAGCGTCAAGCTGGCGATCCAATCGCGCCACGCTGAGCGCAGCCGTGTAACTCTCGGCGGCCATACATCCCACTCCAAGTAAACGCAAAGCAAAAAACCTGCATCAACTTTGAATTGCACTACATCCGCTACTCTGCGGCTTCACCTTCGATATTCACGAAAGATAAATTTGGCGCAAGCCGAAAAGTCATCGCCTTGGTTAATCGTTAACGAATAGATGTAATATGGCAACATGGACGCTGCGTATCCTACAATAATACCATAGGGCTATATTCTTTGCTGCAAAACATGCAAAATATAAATCTTCACATAAAATGACACTGCATACTTATTATAAGTAATGCTATGCATTTTGCATACTCTGCGCCCAATCGGTGGGCCGACCGAGGAACGCGCCGCCCGGCAAGCGGCATGAAAGATTGCTCCGGGCACAGTCAGTTTTTCAGCTTACAGTCTGGAACATCACCCTTGCATAGTCTCACGCGCTTATTTAAAAAAAGCCGAGAATTGCGCATAAAGGCATGGACTTTGCGGAGCTTGCCCCCGTCTCGTAAACGAGGCGCGGACAAGCAAGAAGGTTGTTTTAGCGATGGCAGGTCAGTCGATGCGTGTCCGCAGGAGTTGAGTCGATGTCGATCACTTCGGAGCAATGTAGAGCGGCGCGGGCATTGCTGGATTGGTCTCAGCAGGAGTTGGCGAGGCGCGCCAAAGTTGCTCGCAAGACCATCGCCGATTTCGAGCTGGGGCTGGTGAGGCCCTATCCCCGCACCTTGCGAGACGTGGTGGCGGCGCTGGAAGAGGCGGGCGTTTCATTTCTTCCCCCGGAAGATCGCATCACGGGAGCGGGCGTCCGGCTCAAATGGCGCGAAGCGCCATCGGGCAGCGTTGGGAAGACCGGCTAGCAAAGCGTCTTCGGACATCTCCACAAATGTCGCGCCGGCTCTGGCGAAAAGCGTGCTTCCGACACGGAAACCGAGACCGTTGTTTCGGTTGTCGGGTGTGTTCCTGTTGCGGGAGGATCAAATCCTCCAGAATGTCGAGCGCAATATTCAGGATACGGTCGCCGAGAGCGAAACGCTTGTCCTTGGGGAATTTTTCCAGAAGCGGGCCGAGCCACAGCAGAAACTGCTAATGCGCCTCGATGGCGGCGCCGGTGCGCTTCGCGTTATCCGCCATCGCTGTGCCCTCCGTCATTGCGAGCGTAGCGAAGCAATCCAGAATCATTCGTTGCGCTGGATCGCCACGGCGGCCGCCTCGCGACGACGCGAGCGCGACCGCATTGTCCTAGCTAGCTGGAATGACCGATGAGTAATCGCGGCACAATATACCTCTCCGCGCGCCGCAATGCATGGAGGACGATGCCGAGGCTACCGCAACTGAGGCTTCGCTTCAAGATTTACAAAAGTGGATTTCCGCAACAGCTGGCGCCGTTGCGGCTCGCCGGGCGCCCTTCCTTGGCTCTAAATAAAAACCAAAATTCACATGATATCGATCATGTAATAAGCTGCGAATGTGAGGATTTCGTTCCCCTCAGAGCGAGATGTCCCGAACTTTATGCTCATGCTGTTGCGCGAGAACGCGCCGCCAGGAATTGTTTTGCGTTTTTGAGCCCTCATTTGCAGAGCTGTCCTTTGCTCGTCCAACCCTCAAGCGTCAAACACGCCTGTTAAGTTCTTCTCCTGGAAAAGCATGAGTTCAGAGGCTTTGTTCGAGCCTCGCCTTCGATAAATTCCCTTTCTTAAGTTGATTTTTTTGATCATATTAGTGGTGTTAATGCTTGGAGCTTGATATGGGACACACACGCCAGAAGAAGATGATTCGTGCTTCGTTCGCAGTTCCGGCCGTCCAAAAATGTTGCTGTCGCAAGGTCCGATTTCAGGAAGCATCGACGATCAACGGAAACACTGTTCACTGGCAGGGACAAGCTTATGTCTGACGCTTATGTCATAGAACTTCAAGGAAACGCGGTTGGAATCATTGTGCGCAAGCACCAAAATGAGCAAAGCTACAGGTTTTTGTCAGCTATTCATTTCTTCAACAGTCTGGAAGGTCAGGAATTTCCCGGACCGCTTCAGGCAGAATTTGCTGCGAAGAGACTTCTGAAAGAAAGCCCGAACGCGCTACAGAAGCTGAGTTTCGACTAAAGGACCCGACCGGCATCGGCCAGGATCGTGTCCTGTTTCAAGTTTCCCGCGCCTCTGCTTCTCACCGTGCGAGGCGTCCTAGCCGCCGTTTAGATCTGGCCATGATCTGAACGGCGGCCGCCCTCCCGGGCGCTCATGGAGACTTATGCTGTGATCCTGCGCCGCGAAGAAAAGTCTGCAATGCCCCGCCATGCAGAAATAGAATGCTATTTTTATCTTCCTGGAACCGTTCAAATAGCAAAAGTTTTGCCTTAGGTTGCGACGTGAAATCCCGTTGGGGCTTCCTTCAGCCCGCAGCCATGCGGACGCGGGTTCTTCAGCATGACGGGGCGCAAGGGATGCCAAGGGAGGCGGCGACACAATGACTTTCCATACTTCTCATCTCGATTTTCTCGAATCCGAGAGTATTCATATCTTCCGTGAGGCGGCGGCTCAGTTTGGCAAACCCGTGCTGCTCTATTCCATCGGCAAGGATTCGACCGTTCTTCTGCATTTGGCGCGAAAGGCCTTTTGGCCTCAAAAGCCGCCGTTTCCACTGCTCCACATCGACACGGGGTGGAAGCCGCGGGACATGATCGCATTCCGTGACCGGACGGTGCGCGAACTGGAGCTCGATCTCATCGTGCACACGAATGAGAAGGGCCGCGCCGACAATATCAACCCTATCGATCACGCTCCCTCGCTCTACACCGACGTCATGAAGACGCAAGCCTTGAAGCAGGCGCTCGATGCGCACGGCTTCGACGCAGCCATAGGCGGAGCGCGCAGGGACGAAGAGGCGAGCCGGGCCAAGGAAAGGGTCTTCTCCTTCCGCGCCGCGGGTCATCGCTGGGACCCGCGCCAACAGCGTCCCGAGATGTGGCGCCTGCTCAACGGCAGGCTCGGCACGGGCGAAACCGTGCGGGTCTTCCCGCTCTCCAATTGGACCGAACGCGATGTCTGGCGCTACATCCTGCGCGAGAAGCTCGATGTGGTGCCGCTCTATTTCGCCGCCGAGCGCCCCACTGTTGAGCGCAATGGACAGCTTCTCGTTCTCGACGACGACCGCATGCCGCTTCATGAGGGCGAGGAGCCGCGCATGCGCCAGGTCCGCTTTCGCACGCTTGGCTGCTGGCCGCTGACCGCCGCTATTCCTTCAACCGCGACGGACATTGAAAGCGTCGTCGCCGAGACGCTCGAAGCCCGGTCTTCCGAGCGCCAGGGCAGACTCATCGATCACGACCAGGCAGGCGCCATGGAGCGCAAGAAGCAGGAAGGCTATTTCTGATGAGCGGCGCTGAAAGAATGAAAAAAACAACTGTGTCACAGCGCCAAGAGGATCGCGGCATCGTCCATATCCTCACATGCGGATCCGTCGATGACGGCAAATCAACGCTGATCGGCCGCCTTCTGTGGGATGCATCCGACCTCCCGGACGATCAGCGCGAGATGGTGCGGAGCGCCGCGAAAGCCTCGGGCAATCCGGAAAAGCTCGATTACAGCCTTCTGCTCGACGGCCTCGTCGCAGAACGGGAGCAAGGCATAACCATCGACGTGGCCTGGCGCTATGTCGACGCCCGCAAGCGCCGCCTCGTGCTGATCGACAGCCCCGGTCATGACCAGTACACCCGCAACATGGCGAGCGGCGCAAGCCACGCCGACGCTGCAGTCATGCTCATCGACGCCCGTCATGGCTTGAAGCAGCAGACGCGCCGCCATGCGGCGATCCTCTCCCTCATGGGCGTTCCCCGCGTTGTGCTTGCCGTCAACAAGATGGATCTCGTTGGGTGGAGCGAGGCGCGTTTCCGTGAGATCGAAGCCGCTTTTCTCGCGGCCGCCGCTCCGCTTGGGTTCGTCGAAGCACGCGCCATCCCGGTCTCGGCCCGGCATGGCGACAACGTCGCCGACCTCTCCGAGAAAACCCCGTGGTACTCGGGCCTCACGCTTTTGGACTGCCTCGAAGCCATGCCGAGCCGTTCCTCCTCCGGTGAAGCCGCTTTCCGCATGCCGGTGCAAACCGTTTTGCGCGACGGGCAAGATTTCCGTGGCCTCGCGGGTACGGTCAGCTCGGGCGTCGTTCGAGTTGGCGACGAAGTCGCCGACGCGGTGACCGGGCGCTCGGCCCGCGTGGCGCGGATCGTGACGATGGACGGCGATCTCGCCGAAGCCGCCAAGGGCAAGGCGATCGTGCTTGTGCTTGACGCCGACCTCGATGTGGCTCGGGGCGCAGTGCTTGCTTCGGCCGCCGCCCTGCCCGTCAGGGCGCACGGCATCGACGCGCGCCTCGTCTGGCTTGCCGAACAGCCCTTCGGCGCGACCCACGGCGTTCTGATCAGGACCGCGACCGACGTCGTCCCGGTGGCGGACATCTCGATCAGCGCCCATATCGACCTCGACACGCTGTCGCCCAAGCCAGCGGAAGGCTGCGCCGCCAACGACATCGTCGCCGCCTCGATTTCCTTCGGCCGGCCCGCCGCGCTTGATTCTTTCAGCAACCACCAGGAAACGGGCACAATCTTGCTTGTCGACGCGTTGACCGGAGCGACGCTCGCCGCGGGCACGGTTGTCGGAACCAGGACCGCCGATGACAAGCGCAGCATCGATTCTCTGAGAGCTTTTCGCATTACACATGATACGCTCGCGAAAGGTCTATGCGCCGATCTTGGCCAAAGCGAAGCTGACGCAGGCGAATTTCGGCGACGCTCTCGCGAGGTCGCACGCTTATTTGAGGCGGCGGGCATAGCTGTTTCGATCGAGGAGCCGATATTGAGCAGGCAAGACAAAACCAGCACTTCCATCGTATCGAGCCCAACGTAAAGCGAGGCTCAGATGGACCCCGCCTATTCCCTGTGCGGATTCGTTGTTGGAGGGCTCGTCGGGTTCACCGGCATTGGCGGCGGGTCAGTGATGACGCCCTTGTTGATCCTGGTATTCGGCGTCCATCCGCTTGCAGCCGTCGGAACCGACCTTCTCTACGCCGCCGTCACAAAAGCGACAGGCGCAAAAGTCCACGCTTACAGGGGCAATGTCGAATGGCCCGTTGTTGGGCTTTTGGCGCTCGGCTCGATACCGGGGGCGCTTGCGGCGATTTACATGATCACGCGGTCCCCGGTGCGCAGCCCCGAACTCACCCATGTGGTCACCGTGGCGATCGGGGCCGGGCTCCTTTTAGCGTCCGCCGTGCTTCTTATCGGAAGCAGGAGATTCGAGAAGGGACTTGCAGATACGCCGGCGACGTCGATACGCGGCGTCCATCGCCTGACGGTTTTGCTTGGCTTTCTGCTCGGCGTTCTCGTCACTTTGACCTCTATTGGCGTTGGGGCGATCGGCATCGTTGTTCTGCGCTACTTGTATCCCCGGCTTTCGGCGGTTCGGCTCGTCGGCTCGGATATCGCGCACGCGGTGCCGCTTACCTTGGTTGCAGGCAGCGGCCATTGGCTGATTGGAGATGTCAATTGGGATCTGCTGGGCTCGCTCCTGATAGGCTCCATCCCCGGCATTATCCTCGCGAGCCGTTTGGCGCATTGGGTTCCTGACCAGATCTTGAGGCGAGTGCTTGGCGTGGTTCTGCTGGCGGTCGCAGTGCCTATGGCGGCATCGTAACGATGGCGCCTCGGCATCCTTCCGAGCGGCTATTCGTCCGCCTTGTTCGTCGAAGAACGCGCAACAGGTGCCGGCATCCCTATCTGAGACGGCCGGGCGCATAGATGTAAATCCCGAGCATGCTGAACAAGAAGACTGCGGCTAGAACGGCGATGGCGCCGAAAAAGCTGCCTGTCATCACCTGCATCCAGCCGATGAAAACGGGACTGAGAGCGGAGCCCGAAGCGCCGATCGAGCTGATGAGCGCAATGCCGCCGGCGCGCGCATCACGACCAAGGATCGCCGTTGGGACAGTCCAGAATAGAGCGAGAAAGGAGAAAATGGCGACCGAGGCGACTGCGAGGCACAACGTCGTGCCGTTCGGGCTGCCGCCGGCCGTCGACAGTAAAAAATAAGCCAGGCTTGCCGTCACGCCGCAAGCGATCAGGTGCCAGCGGCGTTCCCCCAGGCGATCCGAACTCCAGCTTATCAAAGTCATGCCGATGGCGCCGGCGATGAAGATAAGCGAAGCGCGCCATCCGATCTCGGCAAGTCCGGCCACGCCGGCATTTCGCAATAAGGTTGGAACCCAAAGCAAAAGAATGCTCTGGGCCGAGTAAAATGCGAAATAGACCAGGGCCACGATGTATGTGCGACGCTGCTGGAGCGCCTCGGCAAAGCTGCCTGAAGCAGTATCTCCGTGATTGTCTTGAGCGAGATCGCGAGCGACCCAGGCCTTTTCCTCAGGCGATAAGAAACTCGCTTCGGATGGGCGGTTCGGCATCCGGAAAAAGACGAAAATGCCCAGAAGAACCGCTGGCGCGCCCTCAATCAGAAAAAGCCACTGCCATCCCTTGAGCCCCGCCAATCCTGCCGTATGCGTCATCACAAAGCTTGAAAACGGCCCTGCAATGACGCCCGAGATAGGCACGCCGACAGCAAACAGCGAGGTTATTCGCGCGCGCCAACGCGAGGGAAACCAAAGGGCCAGATAGTAGAGAACGCCGGGGAAGAAGCCAGCCTCGGCCGCCCCGATGAAAAAACGGGCGGTGTAGAACTGCCAACGCGTGGCCGCGAACGCAAGCGCCATGGTCGTCAACCCCCATAGCGCCATGATGCGAAGCAGCGTCAGTCTTAATCCGATGCGCTTGAGCATCAAATTGCTTGGAACTTCAAAGAGGATGTAGCCGACGTAGAGCATGCCGGCCGCCATGCCGAAGACGGCCTCGTCGAACTTCAGATCGCTCATGAATTGCAGCTTGGCGTAGCCGACATTGAGCCGGTCGATCATAGCGACGATGTAGCAGAGGAGCAGAGTTGGAACGAGGGCGCGCGCCGCGCGACCGTAAACAGCATTCATTGACTGCAAGCACTCTGCTGAACCGGTCAACTTAGCATCCCGGAGTTGCAGCTTTCTTGTCCCGTCCCCATAGGTAAGCCGCATTCCTGCTCCTGTCCGCGCCGCCGTAACTGGATCTCTTGCGATTTTTCATCCATCCATCAGAGATGGCCGAACCTATTACAGAGCGACGCGAATGTCCCAGCTAAAGTTAGGTACTTAATATAACCTGTAGTATAGCTTGTTGGAACGGTAGGAGGTTGTGTATAAGCTTCATCGGAAATACCTTCTCCAAATAGGTGAAGTCGATCCCGGCAAGGCGCTTTGTTGACGGGCCTGGGCTGCGTGTAGTACAATCGAAAAGCTGTGGTAGAAAAGATCATGTCTTTTAGAGGTCTCATTCTCGAAACCATAACGCGTGTGGCTCGCGAGCAAGAGCGGACATTGGCTCCGCTGACCGACGATCTTCCCCTTGAGGAGACTGGCCTCGATTCGCTCTGCTGGGCCGTTATTGTAGCGCGCTTGGAAGAGACGATCGGCGTGGACCCGTTTTCGGAGTCCGAACAGGGTCGGTTCCCGGTTACGTTAGGAGACCTCATAAGAGTTTACGATGCCGAAGGAAGCTGATCCCCATTCGCTTATCACGAGAGCGCTTGGGAGCGGCAGCGGAAATAACTTTCTTCAAAACAACAAATCACAAGCATTCCTCTCGGAATTACGCGACGGCTCTTCGCTGAGCTGCGACATTCGCGATCTCGAAAACCGTTCGGTTCTTATTGCAGCGACAGACCAACTGACGGCGGCGCTCGCTCTCCTTGAACTCGACGGCATAGCCGGAAGGCTTATTCTTGCGCCTCCGGACATGCCAGCTGCGGTTCTGAAGTCGGCGATCGCTGAGGCCGGCGTCGATGCGATTTTGAGCGAGCGCCCGCTCCAAGAGGAACTGAACCGTCCTCATATCCGGTGCGGGCCGGAGATCACCAAGGGGAAAGTCCGCCGCGAGCCCTGCTGTGAAACGGAATGGATTCTGTTCACGTCGGGGACGATGGGGCGTCCCAAGATGGCGGTTCACACCCTGTCCACTCTCAGCGGCGCGATCGCTTCCGCAGGCGGACGTTCCGATGCTCTCTGGGCGACATTTTACGACATCCGGCGCTACGGCGGCCTCCAGATTTTTTTGCGCGCAGCTTTGGGAGGCGCCTCATTGCTGCTGACGAGGCACGACGAGCCGGTAAGCGAGAGCCTCGAATGGCTGGGAGAGCAGCGCGTGACGCATTTGACGGGCACGCCCACGCATTGGCGTCGCGTCCTGATGAGTTCCGCCGCCCGGAAGATTAATCCCCACTATGTGCGCCTGTCGGGAGAGATTGCAGATCAGAGCATCCTCGACGCCTTGCGGGCCCTTTATCCGGACGCGCGGATCGTTCATGCCTATGCCGCCACCGAAGCGGGCGTGGGTTTCGAAGTCGATGACGAGAAGGAGGGGTTTCCCGCAAGCTATATCGGCTCCCGGCGCGGGGATGTGGAACTGGAAGTCAGAGACGGTTCTTTGCGAGTGCGGTCGAGCAGGTCCGCCAAACGCTATCTTTCGACCGGGAGTTTCCCCATCGTTCAGGATGATGGGTTCGTCGACACTGGAGACGTCGTCGCGCTTCGGGGAGACCGCTATCACTTCATCGGACGCAAAGACGGCGCTGTTAAAATTGGCGGCGAGAAAGTGCATCCCGAGGAAGTCGAGGCCGTGATCAACCGCCATGCCGCTGTGCACGGCTCCCTTGTCTCGGCGAAGAAAAGTCCAATCACGGGAGCCGTGCTTATAGCCGAAGTGGTTCGCAAGTCGGCCCCCCACGAAGCGGACAACTCGTCAAACGAGACCCTTGAAAAGGAAATCCGGGTTCTTTGCGCCAGGCATCTCGACCGGCACAAAGTCCCTGCCATAATTCGCGTTGTCGCCGCGTTTGGCGTTACGGCGAGTGGAAAGCTGGCGCGAAAAAGCGCCTAACGTCGCCGCGGGCGGACGGCGAAGCGCAAAGAGATGCGCAAGCGCGCCGCGAGCGCCGGCTCCTACAGCCCGAGGCGAGCGCCCCCGAACGAACTTGCTTCGGACAAGCCGCACTCGATGAAAGCATTGCGTGTGGTCTGATCCGCGGGAAGTCGCGTGCGAGTTCCGAAACCGGCCAGCTGCGGAGCCACTCTCGAAGCCATCGACACCTGCCCCGCCGGCGGCTCCGTGCTCACCGCACATTGAGCCCGCCTGCGAAGGGGTGAGCAATGACCCATTGACCACGTGACGCTCGGCCACGCGAGCCTTTCTGCCGGCTTCAACTTATCGTACTCAGCTAAACCTTGGCGGCCTCTTTCATTTCCAGCTGCTCTTTGAGATCGCGAAGGATTTCAGCGGCCTTAGGCGCTGCCGGAACAGCTTCAGCCCCCGACGCAGCGGCCACAAGCTCAGGCGCTAGCCGCAAGTCTTCGCGCTTCACCTCCGCCGCGCGCTCTTCATGCTTGAATTCGATCAGCTGCGTTCTCGGCGTCAGCACCTGGCTCGCCCTAACATCGCGCGGGGCGTCCATGTCCTCGGTATAGGCGCCAGAGCGAAACAGCGTCTCTATGGACTTGGCCACGATGCGCGTCATGCGTTGCGCCTGATCGTCGCCGACGATCTGCTGAGCCTGCGCGTCCTTGATGCGCGCCACAAATCCAGCCGCCATCATCGCAATCTCGATCTGGTAACGGAAATTCTCTTCCGTCGCATATTTGATGCGGTCCCAGACATTGATGAGAAGCGCGTTGATGTCGTCCATGATGTTGCTGGCGCCAAAGAAATCGAAGCACTTCACGCTGCCCGAATTGATGGAGCCGATGGCGAGACTCACCCCTGCATCGACATGCAAGGCGGAGAGCGATGAATAAAGCTCGTCCATGGAACGGATCACGTTGATGACGATCTGCGGATCGGTCAGCGAGCGTTCCTTCTCGGCGATCAGGACGCGGACGCGCTTGACCTCGCGCTCTGTCCCCTGACTGTCGGCGATGATGAGTTCGCTCTTGTCGGTTTCACGCGTCAAAAGCTCGCGCAGCTTCGGCATGACGAAGATGATGTTGTAAGCGCCGACGTCCACATCGGAAATGAGCTTGCGGTTCACCGCCTGCTCGCCGTCGATCAGCCCCGACCAGAAGCCGATATCGAGCAGCGGCGTCAGCCCGAAGAACGTCATCAGGTCTTTTTCTTCCTCGCCAAACTGCTGATAGTGGCGCGTGAACTCATTATATGCGAGAAGAATGCGCTGCGTGCGGCTCACGGTGTCAGCCTGCTGGCCGGTTCTCGCGATGCGCAGCAACTCGCGAATTTGCGCGGCATGTAGGGCCTCGCGCAAACTGTTTACGGCCTGGATAATCCTTTCGCGCCGCATGTATCTTTATCTCCTTCTTGGCCCGAATCGCCTCGCGCTTTCAAATGCTAGCTCTTTTTATCGGTCATGATCATGTGTGCACTTAACGAATTCACCGAAGGTGGAACCGACAAAGGCGAGCGGATTGCCAAAGTCATTGCCAGATCAGGGCTTTGCTCCCGGCGGGACGCCGAACTCTTGATTGGGGAAAAGCGTGTATCCGTGAACGGGGCGGTCATAGAAAGCGCGGCGCTCGACATTTCTCCGTCGGATAAAGTGCTGGTCGACGGCAAGCCGCTTGCGCCGAGAGAGGCGCCCCGGCTCTGGCGATATCACAAGCCGAAAGGCCGGGTGACGACGCATAAGGATCCCGAGGGAAGGCCGACGGTCTTCGAAGCGCTGCCGGAGGGGCTGCCTCGGCTCATTTCGGTGGGCCGGCTCGACTTCAATACCGAGGGGCTTCTTCTTCTTACAAACGACGGCGATCTGGCGAGGCATCTCGAATTGCCGTCCACGGGGTGGACCCGGCGCTATCGCGTTCGCGCTTATGGGCAAATCGAGCAATCCCGGCTGGACGAGCTTGCGGCGGGCTTGAAGACCGGCGGCGTGAGTTATGGCCCGATCGAAGCTTCGCTCGAACGCGAGCAGGGCGACAATGTCTGGATCACGCTCTCGATCCGGGAAGGCAAGAACCGCGAGGTGCGCAGCATCATGGAGCATCTGGGCCTGACCGTGAACAGGCTCATCCGCGTGTCGTTCGGGCCGTTCATTCTGGGCGATCTCGAGCCCGGCCAGGTCGAGGAAGTGAAAATCAGCGTCCTGAAGGATCAGCTTGGCCCGCGCCTCACCCGTCAGCTTGGCGTCAAACGGGAGCCGTTGCGCGAGGAGAGGAGGCTTTCTCCGGGCCGCGGGAAGCCGACCTATCTGCGGCGGAAGCCGGAGGCGGTCGAAAGGCCGGAGCGGCGCAGCGAAGAACGTCCCATGAGGCGGCGGCGCATTCTTCCGGCCGAGGGAGGCGAAGAAGTAAAGATAGAACTTGTTCCCGATAGGAAACCGCGACCCGCTCGCTTCGGACCAAGCGGCGAAGGCGGTCCTGAGCAACGCCCCCTGCGTAGTAGACGCGAAGAGACGCCCGGGCGCGCAGATCGCGAGCGCTCATCGAGCGGCGATGACAGGAAGCGCTGGCGCGAAAACCCTCGTCCTGGCGGGGAGCGTGCGCAGCGTGGCGGGGAAGATCGGCGCAGCGAGACCGGCGGGGAACGCCCACAATGGAAATCGCGTCCGGAGCGCAGCGGCGAAGATCGGCGCGGCGACCAAAAAGGCGAGCGTCCGCGCTGGAAGACATCTGCGGAGCGCGGCGACGAAGGGACGCGACCAAACTTCCGTAGACGGGAGGAGGATCAGCGCCCGGAGCGCAGCGGACACGGCGGGCCAGGCGGCGTGCGCCCGCGCTGGAAAACATCTGCGGAGCGCGGCGCGGAAGGGACGCGACCGCACTTCCGGAGGGGAGAAGAGGATCAGCGCCCGGATGCCGCCCGTGAGCGCAGCAGCGAAGGCGGCCATAGCGGCGAAGAGCGCGCCTCCAGACCGCGCCGATTCAATGACAGCCGCAGCGGCGGTGACAGACCGAAGTCCTTTGAAAGACGCTTTCAGCGGCGCGATGACAAACAGCGTGCGGACGCCCCGGCGGGCAGCGGCGAAGGCGGCCATAGCGACGAAAAGCGCGCCTACAGGCCGCGCCGACCGGACGAAAACCGCAAGCCCGGCGACAGGCCGAAGTCACCTGAAAGGCGTTTTCAGCGCCGCGACGACGGCCAGCGCCCGGCTGCCTCTGAGCGCAGCGGCGACGATGCCCCTCGCGGCGAGAAGCGCGCCTACAGGCCGCGCCGGCCGGATGACAACCGCGGGCCCGGCGACAAGCCGAAGTCCTTCGAAGGGCGCTTTCAGCGTCGTGAAGATGGTCACGAGGAGAAAAAAGGGCCACGCGGCGACCGGGAAAGCGCCGGACGCGAGGCGAAAGGCGTGGCGGGGGCCGGATGGCGGCGCCCTGAGGGGCGTCCGGTAAAGCGGCCGGGACGAGGCGTGGGCGCGAGCGAAGGGGCAAAACCGAAATTCTTAGAGAAACGCGGGTCGGCAGGCTCCAGGCGCGGGGCGCCGGGACGAGGCGAGGGCGGCAAGCCCCTCAAGCGCCCTGCCGGTTCCGGGAAAAGGCCGCACGCGCCTGGCAAGCCAAGACCGAATAAGAGCGAGGAAACCCCGTGAGGATCGTCGGCGGCCGATTTCGAGGGCGCACCATAGCCGCGCCTTCAGGCTTGGTCACGCGCCCCACATCGGATCGGGCGCGTGAATCTCTCTTCAATATCCTGGCGCACGGGGTCAAAGGCTTCAGTATTGAGGGCGCGCGCGTTCTCGATCTTTTCGCCGGCTCGGGCGCTCTTGGTCTTGAAGCCCTGTCGCGCGGCGCGATCTATTGCCTCTTCGTTGAGGACAACGCCGATGCGCGCGGCGCGGTGCGGGAGAACATCGAAGCGCTCGCGCTCACCGGGGCGAGCAAGGTTTGGCGGCGTGATGCGACGAAACTCGGCCCAGCTTCGCCGATGCAGCCCTTTCAGCTTCTGTTCGCCGATCCTCCGTATGGAAAAGGGCTTGGGGAATTGACGCTTGGCGCAGCGGCGGAGGGCGGCTGGCTTTCACCCGGCGCGGTCTGTGTTCTGGAAGAGCGCGCTGACGCCTGTCCCGCCATTCCGCCGGCGTTCGCGCCCCTTTTCGTCCGAACCTACGGCGACACGGCGCTCCATTTCCTGCGCAAGATTTGACGTCGCCCCCGCTGCCCTCCTCGGGCGAAGAACGCCGGATTGCGACCGCCGTCCGCAGGGCCGCAGCGTGCCGCCGCTCCGATCTCAGCCTTCGTTGCGGGTGAGAAAGCCTTCAATCGCGCGCGCGGTGTCCTCGGGCTTCTCTTCCTGGGGCATATGCCCGCAACGGTCGAAGACGACAAGCTCGGCCGACGGAATGTCCGCTTTGAGCCGCCTGCCGAAGATGGAGGGCACCACTTTGTCCTCCTTGCACCAGAGCACGAGCGTCGGCGTCTTGATCGTCTTATACTTGCTTGCAATCTCGTCGATGTTGGGGGGGATGATCTGCTCGACCGTCTTGATCAAGGCGTGCTTGGAGGCGGGCGAGTAGAGCGTGTTCGCATATTCGGCGACCGCGCGCGCCGTGATCTTGTCGTGATCGTAATAGGCAAGACGCAAGCCCTGCGCCGCTTGCAACTCCGGCGGCACAAGCGTTAAGCCCACCTCGCCCAGCATGGGAATTTGCAGGAGGCGAAAGAAGATCGGGATCGGCTGCTTGTAGGCGATGCTGTCGATCAAGACGATGTTGCGGATGCGCGGGCGGGGCTGCTCCGCGGATCTCAACGCAAGCGCAAGCGTAATGCCGCCGCCAAAGGAATGGCCGACGATCGTCAGATCCGTCAGGTTCTCCTGCTCGATGAACGCCTCAATGACGTCGGCCTGATCGTAGATCGAGTAATGGTCGTCGAGCGGTTTGTCGGAGGCGCCGAAGCCGCGCAGATCGACCGCGATGACCCTGTGGTTTTTCGCGAGTTCAGGCTCGATCGCCTGCCATGTGAAGCTCGATGTGGCGATTCCGTGCAGCAAAAGGATGGGGCGGCCTTTGCCCTTATCTTCGACCGCAAGGCGCAGCACGCCGGCGGGCGTATTCACGGTTCTGTATTCGACCTCGGACTCGTGCGACGCCATCATGGACGCGCAAGACGCTAACGCTCCACACACAAACGCCAACGCGACAAACAGAAAACTGCGTCCCATTGATCCCCACACGCTACCGCAGAGGCAAGCCCGCACACGCCTCGCACAGCCGGAGGTCAACTCGCCTCGCCATTCGCCCCAAGATCTCAAGCGACCCTGCCTCCAAAAGCTACTTCAACATCAATTACTTGCTGTACGCCTTATTTGCGGGAGATCCTGAAAACGCTGGCCGCAAATGGGGCGGGATTTCCCGCGGGGCGTACTAGAGACTGAGCGCCAAGTCAAGCTCGAAGCCGTTTGCCGGATTTGCTTCTCTATAGCGATAGATTTTATCCAAATTTTCGAAAATAAGTCGATGGGCGCGCTGTGCGGGATTACCATGCGGAGAAAGAGCCTGAAACATGAGTTCGAGTTGTGTTGCGTTTGGTGTTATGGCGTTCAGCGCTCGTATGCGCTGCGATTTTGGCCGCCTGCTCCGGCTGCCGTGCGGACGGCGTCCAGCGGTTCGAAACCTATGTCACCGCGGATTATGCTGGGAGCTCGGCGGCGTTGGCGAGCAGTACGGTCTGGAGCGTGTTCGGGCCGGTCGACCAACCCGGATGGAGGCTCAAAATTGACAGCCTCGCCAGCGTGTACGGGAACGCACATGTCTTTTCCAGCGCCTTCATGGCCGCCAATATGACAACGCTTGGCGATGTGATGGCGGGCTACCAGCTCAATTGGGGGAATATATGGGCGAAGCTTTACGCGGGCGCAGCCTATCAGGCCCAAACCCAGGCCTTCTGGGAGGCGGGACAGATTGTTACGCAGAAGAACTATTGGGCGACCGCGGCTGTCGAAGGTTTCTGGCAGGGAGGAAGCGGCTTTTGGGCTTCCGGCAATCTTTCCTGGCTCCAATTCGACAACACCACGTCTTTCTACGGCCGGTTTGCCTACAAGCTCATGAGTGGCGAAGGGCTCAACCTGTCCGTCGGAGCAGAGACGACAGCCACGATCAAGAATGCCGAGAGCTTCGATGTTGGACGGCGTCTCAATCTCTATAACGAATGTGTCAGGGAGGGCGCGCTTCTAAATTTGCGCTATGGATCGAACGAGCTGACCCTTTCGGGGGGGCTTGCAATAGACAGAGACGAGAGCACATGGCGCTCCTCCCCTACGATCAGCGCCGGTTCTTACGCCACCCTTAGCTACGGCAGGAAGTTTTGACTGGGACGCCAACGGATTACTTCGGTTTGCGCCCGCGCGCGTCGGCGCTTCGACCTAATTCGACAGGCTGGGTTTGGCGCTCGGGGACAGAACAAGAGCCGCCGCAGTCCCGGAAAGGATGAGCTTCGTTGAGCTTGCCCACTGCTCGGGCGCGCCCGCCAAGTCAGAATCGCCGGTCTTGAGGCTCTCGGTGGCGGAAAGAGTTCCGCTGACCGCAGCATCCGGGAGGGAGATTGTCAGCGCGCCGCCGATGGCTTTCCCGCCGCTCTCCCCTTGAACTTTGAGATCGACGCCGCCGGGCTTTACGACGCCAAAGATGCTTCCGGCCGCGAATGGAAATGAGCCGCCGCCAAAGCTCCAGCCAGCGTCCTGCCCGGCAAGAGCGGCGTTGATCGTCCGGGCTGCGTCGCCTTCAATCGAGCCGCCGGCAGGAAACCGGATCGAGAAAGTTCCGGCTGCAGCGCTCACGTCTTCGACCGGCAGCTTCATCGTGACCGGCATCGACAACTGAGCCTGAAGCGTGATCGGACCGCTAACGCCGAGCGGAAGCTGAAATTCGCTTGCAAAGGCTCCAGAGTCCAACTGCCACGCGTTTGCGCTGAGGGCGAGCGAGGCGTGATCGCCAGGATTGACATCGAGCCGTCCGCTCGCATGTCCGCCAAAAACCTCGACAGAGGCGATATCGACGCTGAGACGGTCTTGGATGTGGGTCATGGCCAGCGCCAATGGCCCCGTTTCAAGAGAAGCTGCCCGGAAATGTTCAGCGGACAGGCGCAGATCGAAATCGAGGAGGCGCTCAATCCCCGCGCGTCCCCATGGCAGAGCCGCCAGCGGACGCTTTTCGGGAGGACTTCGCCGCCGCCCAGGCCGGCGTCACGTCCAACGTGTCGTAGGCGATCGTCCCTTCCAGACGGGGCCGAACGCTGTTCATGTCGAGGGCCAGCGAGCCTCTGGCTGCGTGATCGCCAAAAGAGATGGCGGCATTGTCGAGCGCCGCGCGCTTTTTGGACAGGTGCAGTTCGCCGGACAATACGATCTTATCCGGGTGCTCCCAGGGGGCCATCGCCGCCAAGACCGCGTTCTCGCCGTGCAAAGCCGATGTCAGGCGGAGCGTCCCGAAAGCCGTCTGGCATGCCCCTGTGCATTGCCCCCGAAAAGACGCCTGGAAACCGTCGGCTTCGATATCGAGGGCATAAGCTCCGCTTTCAGCCCCTGGCGCATTCGTGACGAACACGCCCGTCGAAACGGACGAAACCGCGCTCTTGACCAGTCTCACCCGGCTCAGACCGGCTCGCTCATAAACGCCGGTTGGGCTGGCGGCGAAAAAGAACTGAGGCTCGCGCAGTTCAATGTCTGCAAACGGGCTTTTCCCTGAAAGGGCCAAGGCCAGATGGGCGGCTCCAAGGCCGAAAGCTGGCTGGGTTTGTTCAGGGAAGCCGCGGCGAAAGACGATGCGGGGCTCCTCGATCACGAACCTCTTGAAATCGAGTTTGCCGCGAAGGAGAGAGGAAATCCGGATGGCCGCCGTAATGGACTTGGCCTTGGCGCTGCGAACGGGACCCCGGCCCGGCGCGGCCTTGAGGTCGACGCCGGACGCCTCGACGGTAAGGTCGGCGAGGCTTCTGATCCGGAGCGGCCCCGAAATTTCGACGGATCCGCCGCCTAAGGCGGACAGACTTTGGGTAAGCGGCCCGCGGATTGTCTCGGCGTCGATCGCAAAAGGAAGAAGAGTGGCGAATGCGCCTGCCGTGAAGAGAAGGCCCCCCGCAAGGGCGCCGATCCTCGTAAAACACGCCGAGTTTTACGGGCGATCTTGTTCATTTTTCCTTCGGCTTATCGAGAGACCTGAGCAGGAGCGCTGCCGACGCGACGCGCTTTCCAAACAGCGGCCGACCCGTCACCCGGTTGTTTTGTGTTAAGGTCTAAGAATTTCTCCAAGCATTAGCGACTCCTTCTATCGGAGCTTACACATGAAAACGACCCCGCTGTGGACGCCTTCAGCAAAAACGGTGGAAAACTCGCGCATGGCCCAATTCATGGCGAAGATCAACGACGCTTGTGGGCTGAACTGCCGATCTTACAGCGACTTGCACGCCTTTTCTATCCACGAAACGGAGGAGTTCTGGGCGAGCGCATGGGACTTTCTGGGCGTCATCGGCGAGCGCGGCGACGGCCCGGTTTTCACGCCGAGCGCGCGCTTCGAGGATACGCGCTTTTTCGAGGGCGCCCGCCTGAACTATTCACAGAACCTTCTCCGCAGGAACGACGCTTCGCCCGCGCTGATTTTCTGGGGCGAGGACAAGGTCAAGCGGACGATGAGTTGGGCTGAACTTAACGCGGCGGTGAGCCAGGCGCAGCAGGCGTTCAGAGCGCGCGGCGTAGGCGAAGGCGACCGCGTGGCTGCGCTCTTGCCGAACATGCCGGAAGCGATTGTTGGCCTGTTGGCGGCTTCCTCGCTCGGCGCCATCTGGTCGAGCGCGTCGCCCGATTTCGGCGTACAGGGCGTCCTCGACCGCTTCGGCCAGATCGAGCCGAAGCTTCTGATCGCCTGCGACGGCTATTACTACGCCGGCAAGACGATCCACATCGCGGACAAGGTTTGCGAGATCATAGAGAAGCTGCCGAGCGTCGAATGTGCGCTGGTCGTGCCCTATCTCGGCGAGCCAGAGCCTGAGGAAGGTTTGTTGGCTCCAAGGGTTCGAACCCCTCACCCGGCGCCCGGCCAAGCCGGTCGCCACCCTCTCCCGCAAGGGGAGAGGGTTTGCGCGGGCGTCCCCTCTCCCAATCCGCATCCGCTCGCGGATGCGGATGCTTTGCAGTGTCAAGCTCGCCAAGGCGAGCTTGATGCGGGAGAGGGACAGGGTGAGGGGTTTCGTGGGGGAAGCCGCGAAAGCTTGCTTAGCCTAAAGGCGTGCGCGAAGGCGGAAAGCTGGGCGCAGGCGCTTGGCGCGTTCACGCCGAAAGCGCCCGACTTTGCGCCGCTGCCGTTCTCGCACCCGCTCTTCATTCTCTACTCGTCCGGCACGACCGGCGCGCCGAAATGCATCGTGCACTCGGCCGGCGGCGTTCTCATCCAGCAGATGAAAGAGCATCAGCTTCACTGCGATGTTCGACCGGGCGACCGGTTGTTCTACTTCACAACGCTCGGCTGGATGATGTGGAACTGGCTCGCAGCCGGGCTCGCGAGCGAAGCGACGCTGGCGCTCTATGACGGCTCGCCGTTCCACCCGGATGGCAATATCCTGTTCGACTACGCCGATGCGATCGGCATCACGCACTTCGGCACATCCGCGAAATATATCAACTCGCTCAAAAAGGCGGGCCTGCGCCCGCGCGAGACGCACCGGCTCTCCGGCCTGCGAATGGTCACGTCCACGGGCTCGCCGCTCGCGCCGGAAAGCTTCGACTTCGTCTACGACGCCATAAAGCCCGACCTGCATCTCGCCTCGATCTCGGGCGGCACCGACATCTGCTCCTGCTTCGTGCTGGGCAATCCGCTCTCGCCCGTCTATCGCGGCGAAATCCAGGGCGCGGGCCTCGGCATGGCGGTCGATGTCTTCGACAGCGCTGGGAAGCATCTCGATGGCGGCAAGGGCGAACTCGTCTGCACAAAGCCGTTCACTTCAATGCCCGTGTCATTCTGGAACGATCCCGACGGCGCCAAATACCACAACGCCTATTTCGACCGCTTTGCGGGCGTCTGGCATCATGGCGACTTCGCCGAATGGACCGAAAACGGCGGCATCGTCATTCATGGCCGCTCCGACGCGACGCTCAATCCGGGCGGCGTGCGCATCGGCACAGCGGAGATTTACCGCCAGGTCGAGCAACTCGACGAGGTGAAGGAGGCCATCGTCATCGGCCAGGATCGGGAGAACGACGTGCGCGTCGTCCTGTTTGTGGTCTTGAGCGAAGGCTTGTCGCTCGACGACGCGTTGCGCCAGAAGATCAAACTCAAGATCAGGACGGGAGCCAGCCCGAGGCATGTTCCTTCGGCTATCGTGCAAGTCCCGGATATCCCGCGCACGAAATCCGGCAAAATCACCGAGATCGCCGTGCGCGACCTCGTGCATGGCCGCGACGTCAAGAACAAGGAGGCGCTCGCCAACCCTGAGGCCCTTGACTATTATCGCGATCTTGACGAGCTAAACCGGTAGCCCCTCGAAAAACGCTCGCAGGCTCAATGATCTCCGCCCTTCATCTGACCCAGGAACTCGTCCGCTTCGAAACCATCAATCCGCCCGGCAATGAATCCCCGTGCGCCTGTCATCTGGGCGGCATCCTGGAAGCATCGGGCTTCGAGGTCCGCTATCTGCCGATGGCCGCAAACAGGGACAACCTCATCGCCCGGATCGGCGGCTCCGGCGACAAGCCTCCGCTTTGCTTCTCAGGCCACACCGATGTCGTCCCGCTCGGCGCCGCCCCCTGGAGCGTCCCGCCGTTTGGCGGCGACATCGCGGACGGCAAGGTCTACGGGCGCGGCAGCAGCGACATGAAGAGCGGCGTCGCCGCTTTCGTCGCCGCCGCCGTCAAGCTCGCGCCGCATCTTGAAGGAACGCCGGGCCTCGTGCTCGTCATCAGCGCTGGCGAAGAGCGCGGCTGTGAGGGCGCGAACTTCCTCGCGCGGCAAGGCTGTCTGCCGAAGGCGGGGGCCATCGTCGTCGCCGAGCCGACCGCCAACAAGGTTCTCGCCGGGCACAAGGGCGTGTTCTGGCTCGAAGGAACCGCCAAGGGCGTCACCGCGCATGGTTCGATGCCCGAACAGGGCGACAACGCCATCTACAAGGCGGCGCGCGCCGCGCTCGCGCTCGGCGCCTTCGACTTCTCCGAAGACGCCCATCCCGTGCTCGGGCGGCCGACCGTGAATGTCGGTTGGATGCGCGGAGGGCTGAATGTGAATTCCGTCCCCGACGAGGCGCGCCTCGGAGTCGACGTTCGCCTCGTGCCGGGCGTGGACCGCGAGCGCTTGATGGAGCGCTTCAGGAAGGCGACGGGCGACGCCGTTAGCTTCGAGGTCATGGGGACATCTGATGCGGTCTGGACCGATCCGGAACACCCGTGGGTGCGCGCCGTGTCCGACGTCGTATGCTCGGTGACGGGAGCCGCCCCCGGCATCGGCGGCGCGAGCTTCTTCACGGATGCGGCGGCGCTGAAGTCTGCGATGGGCGGTCCGCCGACCATCATCCTTGGCCCAGGCGAGCCCGCCATGGCGCACCAGACCGACGAATGGTGCTCAATCAAGAGGATCGAGGAGGCGGAGGCCATCTTCTCCGAGCTTATCGTGCGCTGGCGCCGCCTATAGGCGAGCGTCGCGTCTCATGGCGTCGATGGTTTACGATCGGTTGAGATTGGTTTCGTTTGGTAAAACCGGGGTATAAGTAAAGATATAACCACTTTTGACCGGAGCAATGCAGGAAAAGCGCGTCGATTAGGTGGTTCGTCTGTATGGCTACCGCTACAGTTGGCGCGCCCATTGCGGGTTGCGGCGCGGCTAAACCCGGCCAACGTGCACACACGCCGCTTGCTTTGAAGCTGCCTGCCTCGTCATCCAGGCCTTGCGAAGCGCCGAGCCGGGATCGCAAAGAAGAGAGCGCCTCACCGTATTGCGTCCCGGATAAGGCTGCGCCTTTCCGGGATGGCGCCTATGACGTAGGCGGAAACTCAGTCCTCGAACGGGTCTTTCTGGATCCGCCGACGCATACCGAGGAGACGCAACCTCTTGATCAAAAAGTGATCAACTCATGACTGCAAAACTCATGCAATGAACGCGGACACAGAAGGGACGGCGTGGATTTTTGTGTCCCATGCCAGTGCAGATCTCAAAAATGTCCGCTTGGTTCGACTATCTGGAATCGAAGAACGCGGCGCCGCTTCTGTTTCATTTGATTGCGCTGACAAATCCAGAGGAATTTTTGCCGCTCATCGAGCGCGAAATCCAGGCGCGCAGCTTCTTTTTGTACTGTGAAAGCCGCGCGGCGAAATCAGCCGAAGCGCGTAGGGCGGGTTTGCGTCGATCAGCGGGAGATTGACGAAGCTTGCCTCGATGAATTCCTACGAAAAACGCGTGTTTTCCCATCCTTCTCCCGGGACGATAGAGACAGGGTCGCTCCGTTCCTCGCCACTCTAAGGTCTGTTGGATTTGCCGTCTTCGATGACGCGCTTGTTTCGCTTGGCGCTGACATCACGAAGGTCATTGAGCATGAACTTCGCTTGGCTGCCGCGGAAGGCTGGGTCGTGATCTTCCTCTCAGCCTCGTCCATTCAAAGTACCTGGGTGCAACAGGAGCTACACTACGGACTTCAATTGGGAGCCCGATTTCTGCCCGTGCTTCTGGATAAGGTCCCGGCGGCGCCGCCCCTGCGGAAATTGCGTGCTCTTGACGCGTTCACCAACCCGGCAACCGCTCCTGCGCGTTTGGCAAACGAATTGCTGAACCGTCCCTGAATTCGAAAGTGGCGTCGTTCGAAAGAATCAGTCCTCGAACGGATCCTGCACCAGGATGGTGTCGTCGCGCTCGGGGCTGGTCGAGAGCAGCGAAACCGGCGCGTCGATCAGTTCTTCGAGGCGTTTGACGTATTTGATGGCCTCGGCCGGAAGCTGCGCCCAGGAGCGCGCCCCTTGCGTCAACTCCTGCCAGCCCTTCAACACCTCGTAGATCGGCTGCACGCGTTTTTGCGCGCCTTGCAAGTAAGGCAGGTGGTCCACCTCGTGGCCATCGAGCCGGTAGCCGACGCAGATCTTCACCTCGTCGAAACCGTCGAGCACGTCGAGCTTCGTCAGCGCAATGCCGTCGATGCCGGAGGTGCGGATCGTCTGCCGGAGGAGGCAGGCGTCGAACCAGCCGCAGCGCCGCGCCCGGCCCGTCACGGTGCCGAACTCGCGCCCGCGCTCGCCGAGGCGACGCCCGGCCTCGTCGTTGAGTTCGGTCGGGAACGGCCCCTCGCCGACCCGCGTCGTATAGGCCTTCGTGATGCCGAGCACATAATTGATTGAGCGCGGCCCGAGCCCGGACCCCGTCGCGGCCTGCGCCGAACCCGTGTTGGATGAGGTGACGAAAGGATAGGTGCCGTGGTCGATGTCGAGAAGCGCGCCCTGCGCGCCTTCGAACAGGATGCGCTTGCCTTCGCGCTTGTGCCGGTCGAGAAGCTGCCACACCACATCGATGTAAGGCGTCACCTTGGGCGCGATTTCCGCGAGCTGATGGAATAGCTCATCGCGGTCGATCTGCGGCTGGTCGAGGCCTCGCCGGAGCGCATTATGGTGGACGAGCGCGCGGTCAATCTTGGCGGGGAGCGTCTTCAGGTTCTTGAGGTCGACCATATGAAGGGCGCGGCGGCCGACCTTGTCTTCATAGGCGGGACCGATGCCGCGCTTGGTGGTGCCGATCGCGCCCGCGCCCGCCGCGTTCTCGCGCAGCGCGTCGAGTTCGCGGTGCATCGGAAGGATGAGGGTTGCGTTTTCTGCAATCCGCAGCAGGTCTGGGGTGATGGCGACGCCGAGCCGGCCGAGTTCGCCGATCTCCTTGTCGAGCGCCCAGGGGTCGATAACAACGCCGTTACCGATCACGGAAAGCTTGCCGCGCACCACGCCTGAGGGCAAAAGCGAGAGCTTGTAGGTCTTGTCGTTGACGACGAGCGTATGGCCGGCATTATGACCGCCCTGGAAGCGCACCACGATGTCCGCGCGCTCCGACAGCCAATCGACGATCTTGCCTTTGCCTTCGTCGCCCCATTGCGAGCCGACAACCACGACATTTGCCATTTTTTGCCTTCGATCCCGGATGCCTTCGACACAGCGACACTACTTCAAGGCGAAGCGCGCCGCCATGGTGAGAATTTAAGCATGAGAAAGCAAATCGTCGCTTACCTGTGTTTGTCCCGGCAACGCGTGCATGCATGGGGATTAAAGACTTGAGATCGTTCTACGATCGGCCGGGGCTGCTTCTCACCTTGGTGGCGTTGTTCTGGGCGGGTAATTTCGTGGTCGGCCGCGCCATCGTGGGGATGATTCCGCCGGTGACGCTCGCCTTTCTGCGCTGGACGCTGGCGACGCTTATCTTCCTGCCCTTCGCCTGGCCGCATCTGAGACGCGACGCCGCCGCCCTACGAAGAAGCTGGCCCATGATCCTGTTCCTGGGCGTCATGGGCGCGGGCAGCTACAACACGCTGTCCTATTTCGGCCTCGTTTCGACGGAGGCGGTGAACGCCTTCATGCTGGGCGCCGCCGGCCCACTGTTCGTTGCGATGACAGCCTGGGGCCTCTTCGGCGACCGGCTGGAGCCGAAGCAGCTTCTTGGCCTTGGCGCGGCCTTCCTCGGCGTCCTGATGATCGTCGCGAAGGGCGATCTTTCTTCGCTGGCCGCGTTCAGATTCAATGCGGGCGACATCCTTATCGTCGCCGCGATGCTGACGTGGAGCATCTACACGGTCCTGTTGAGAAAGCGCCCGCCCATCAGTTGGCAGAGCTTCAACGTCAGCACTTACGCCGTGGCGGCAGCGGCGAACTTTCCGCTCGCGCTCATCGAACATGGGATGGGCTACAGCATGACGATCAGCGCAGCGACCGTCGCTGCGGTCGCCTATGTTGCGGTCTTCCCGAGCCTTCTCGCCTATATCTTCTACAACCGCGGCGTGGAGCTTCTCGGCGCGACGCGGACGGGCCTCTACATGTTCCTTGTGCCCGTATTCGGCTCCCTGCTTGCCGTCATCTTTCTGGGTGAAAGACTGCACCTCTATCACGCGGCGGGCTTCGCCTTCATCGTCGGCGGCGTCGCGCTCGGCAGCCGCCGCCATACGATCAGGGCTGCCGATGCGGATTCGCCGGCAGAGTGACTGACCGCTCCCGCTCGTGCGTCAGCCAGGAGCGGCCTTCTTTCGCTCAGGAAGGTTTGTGTGCGTACAGTTGTGTGGACGCGCACGCAAATTTTTTCGGCTGCATTTTCAAGCCGCCATGAAGTCAGCTATTCGTCACGCTGAAATACAAATTGGTTATTTCCGAGCGAACCGCCAACCGTTCGCAAATTCAGCAAGCGATAGCCGCGCCTTTTATAGAAGTCGAAAATGATTTCAGGCTTCGCGACCTCAAATGGAAAGCCGCCCACCCAATCGATAACATCGTGGTGCGGCGACATACCCCTGCTCCGCTTATAGGAAAGCCAGGAGCGGAAGGGCCTTAGAAAGAGAAAATCTTTGACGATCATAGGACCCCACAATATAACATAGCTGGGGGCGACCACTAACCAGCGTAACGATTGCGGAAGAGATACATAAGCCTTCTTCGTCAGGCGCCATAACTTCGAAGCGCGGCCTTGATCGTTGTAGATTGCGATGAATAATTTCCCGTTCTTAGCAACACAACCGCCCGCGTTCGCGAGCGCGCCCCACATCTCGCCCGTGTGGTGCAGAACGCCCCAAGAATACACGATGTCAAACTGACCTAAGCTCGTGAGAAACGCGTTATCGAGCACGGATCCTGTTCTAATCCGCCAGTCCCTGTCGCTCGGGAAATACCTTCTTTTCAACTCCTTGGCGCACTCCACCGATTGGGGGTCATAATCGAAGGAAACGACGCTCGCCCCTAATCGTCTGGCGGCAAGCGAGAACAGCCCGCTGCCGCTGCCAATATCCAGAAAGGTTTTTCCGTTCAAATCCTCAACTTCAAGCATCGTCTTGAGGCTGGCGACTGCTTCCTCAATTCTTTGATCGTCCAAGACCTTGAGAAAGCGAGCCCAATTGTCCCCAAATGCGAAACGCTCCCCGCTGGCCAACTCTTGCTCATGCGTTCTTCCGAATGCCAAGTCAGTCATGTCAATCCCATTTGGCTCACATGCAGTGATTCGGCCAAATGTTAGAGGCGTTCCGCGCAACCTGGAATGGAGAACAAAATCGGTCGCAGAATATGGTTGTGGGAAACGACATTTTCCTCACATCCGGTGAGGAGCCAGCCCGCCGCCCCACGCATCCTACTTCTGGGCTCCGCTCGCCGATTGCGCGCACGACGCGATTGTCGCCCGAAGGCCGTCCTCGAAGCTCGTGGCGTCGCTCCAGAAGCGTTTCGAGAACTTTTGCGCATTCACGAGATAGGGCCGGTCGAACTGGAAGCGCATTTCGATCAGCTCATAGGTCTCGCGCTTGAACAGCCCGGCCGCCTGCAGGAGAACCTCGGGGATGACCCTCATCTGGGGCGCCACGCCGATGAGCGCCGCGGCTTTCTCGATCAGCTCGCGATAGGTCTGCGCCGGCGCGTTCGGCACGTGCCAAGCCTGCCCGTAGTCCTCGTCCGGCGCTTCGAGGAGCGTGACGAGCGCGCGCGCGAAGTCGGGCACATAGGTAATGTCGTGCGGAAAGATCACGGGGAAGGGCGCGATTGCGGCTTTGCCCGCCAGCAGGTTCTTGACGCCATGCTCCGCAAGAACCGAGGTCGGAACGTCGGGGCCGTAAAAATCGGACGCGCGAACCGCCGCAGCCTTGACGCGGCCTTGCTTGTGCGCGGCCTGCCACAGCCTCGTGATCTCCGCGCGAAGCTTGGGTTTGCGGCCGAAATCGGCAAGCGGCATGTCTTCGGTTAGCGGCGAAGTTCGAGGGCCGTACATATAAAGATTATCGGCGAAGATGAAGCGCGCGCCGGCCTTCTCTGAGGCCGCAAGCAGGTTCGTCATCGCTTTGGGCCAACTCTTTTGCCAGATGCGGGAATCGTAGGGAAATCCAAGCGCGCAGATCACGGCGTCGCTGCCCGCGCAGGCGTTTTGAATGCTTTCGGGGTCGAGCACATCCGCCGCCACAAATTCCGTCTCCAGAAACAGGCGGGGCGGCTGCGAGCGCTGCGCCACGCGAACCTTCATTCCCCGATCGAGAAGCGCCCTCACGGTTTCCCGGCCCACCGCTCCATAGCCCACCACGGTTACGTTCGCCGCCATCGCCTTCGCCTCCTTGCCGCTCAGGTCGCGCCATTTGGTCCTGCGCATGGATCTATGGCTGGATTATGCCAAAATTGCCAGCTATCGCCTGTCAGTGTGGAGAGGAAATCATGAGTGTCGAGCAGGACATCGCGGATTTGAAACGGCGCATCACGCTTCTGGAGGAGGATGCCAAGAGCGAGAAGCTCGTGACGAGGCACATCCTGAGAAAAGTCACCGAGAACGAGAACATCCTCCTGGATGTCAAAAAGGAAGTGACAGAACTCCGCAATGACCTCGCGCTGCTCCGCGCAGACATGCCCGGCATCATCGCCACTGTGGTCGGCGCGCTCCTCCGCGACCGGCCGGGCCAATAGTAGAGTCCAAGCACACGCTGGCGGCTGCCGACATGCGGACTTGCGGGGTCTCAGAACCGCTTCGGCAAGCCCTCATCTGAAAATAGAGCCCTTCTTCGGGAGGAACCTTCGCCCTCCGCATGAGTTCGGACGGGGATATGTTCCAACGAAGGAGACGATTCATGAATTGGGATCAAATTGTCGGGAACTGGAAGCAGCTCGAAGGCAAGGTCCAGAACCAGTGGGGCAAGCTCACCAATGACGACCTGGAACAGGTGAAGGGTGATGAGAAAGTTCTGGCCGGCAAAATTCAGGAACGCTATGGCGTTACAAAAGAGGAAGCTGAGCGCCAGGTTCATGAGTGGCGCAGCAAGCTTCAGTAGAAGCTTCATCAAAGAAAGGGGCCCTGAAATAGGCCCCTTTTTTCTGGCCTCTCTTCGGCCGGTTGGCGGAAGTTGCTATCCAAAAGCCATTGCAATTAGAGCTGTGCTCTATGCCCGCCCGCCTCGGTCTTGAGCCAGGCCGCGCAGCAGGCCTTCGCCAGATCGCGGACGCGAAGGATGTAGCTCTGCCGCTCGGTGACTGAGATCACGCCGCGCGCATCCAGCAGATTGAAGATGTGGCTCGCCTTGATGCATTGGTCGTAGGCGGGCAGCACTTGCAGATGGCGCTGGCTGTTCGCGCCCGGCGTCGGTTCGCCCGCCGTAAGCAGCGCCTTGCACTCCTTCTCGGCGTCGCGAAAGCGCTGGAGCAGCATGGCGGTGTCGGCGAACTCGAAATTGTGCCGCGAATATTCCTCTTCGGCCTGTTTGAACACGTCGCTGTAGAGCACGCGCTTGTCGTCGCTGCGGCCGTTGTAGTTGAGGTCGTAGATGCTGTCGACGCCCTGGATGTACATGGCGAGGCGCTCAAGCCCGTAGGTCACTTCGCCCGAAACGGGATCGCAATCGAAGCCGCCCACCTGCTGGAAATAGGTGAACTGCGAAACCTCCATGCCGTCGCACCACACCTCCCAGCCGAGCCCCCACGCGCCGAGCGTCGGGCTTTCCCAGTCGTCCTCGACGAAGCGGATGTCGTGCAGCATGGGATCGATGCCGAGCCGCACCAGACTTTCGAGATAGAGGTCCTGGATGTTTGGCGGCGACGGCTTCAGGATCACCTGGAATTGATAGTAATGCTGGAGGCGGTTCGGGTTCTCGCCATAGCGGCCATCCTTCGGCCGACGCGACGGCTGGACGAAGGCGGCATGCCACGGCTTCGGGCCTAGCGCGCGCAGCGTCGTCGCCGGATGGAAGGTGCCCGCGCCCACTTCCATGTCGTAGGGCTGCAGGATCACGCATCCCTGCTCGGCCCAGAAATGCTGAAGCGTCAGGATCAGATCCTGGAAGGAGCCGGCGGGGTTAAGGGTGGCCGCGGGGCTGACGTGGCTCATGGGCGCGTTTCTTTTTAGCCATTCAAAAGGTTCGCGGACGTTAGCCCCCCGGCGCGCGACAATCAAGGGGCAGCGGAGCAGGATATCCCGGCGCTCACTCAGCCTTGCATGCAATCAACTGTCGGGTTAAACGCCTTCTCACCGCGTACGAACAACCGCGTGGAGGACGGAATGGAAAGCACCGAGATCGCCGACAGCTTGAGAGAAGCGAAAGACGAAGTCGATCTTGACCGACGGGTCGCCATTTACATCGCCCTTCTGGCGGTTCTCCTGTCGATCTGCTCCGTCGGCGGCGGAAACGCCACTAAGGACTCCACGCGCACGAACATTCAGGCCTCAGACACCTGGGCCTTCTACCAAGCCAAACACCAGCGGGAGACGGCCTATAAGCTCGCCGCCGAGGGGCTGCAATTGAGGCTTTCGGAGCCGGGTCTGGCCGACGCAAGCCGCAAAGAGATCGAAAAGAAGCTCGCGGCGTGGGATGCCGAAATCGCCCACCTCGAAAGCGACTCCCAAAAGGGCGAGGGCAAGAAGCAATTGGCGGCGAAAGCCAAGGACTTTGAAAGGCAGCGCGACGAGGCGCTGAGGCAAGACCCGTATTTCGACTATGCGGAGGCTTTCCTGCAGATCGGCGTGGTGCTGGCCTCGGCGTCCATCGTCCTGAAGAACAGCTCGCTGCTTTGGGGCAGCGGGTTTCTGAGCTTCCTCGGCTTCTTGCTGCTGGTGAACGGCTTTACGCTCGCGGTGAGCATCCCGTTCATCGAATAACGACGAACGCCTGACCCGCATCTCTGGCCGGCGCCGATTCGGTCCAGCCTGCGGCTGTTTGTGGAGCAGCGCGGCGTTTGCGGCGCCTCGCCGGAGGGCGGCATGCGCCTCGACGTCAGCTGGCCGCCGGTTAAGGAATAATTTGCGCAGATTGGGTTCGTTTTGTAAAAAGGGTCTACATCTATATAAGAACCTATATTCGGGGCGCCAATTATCGAGAAATTCACCTCATCTTAAGCCTTGCGTTTAGGATTGTGTTTAGAAGCGTTTATTTCGGGTAAAAACAATTCACTACAGCCTGTCAGGCCTCCAGTGCGCGCTTTGAAATGGCATGACATCGATTCGCGGACGCGCCCGCCGCCGCAAAAGTCAGCCGGAAGCATCAATCCGCAAAAAAAACGCCGGGCTGCAAAAATCCGCCGCGCCGTAAGCGTTCCGTAAGCCAGCAACGGATAAGGTCCTATTGCAGAGTAGCGCGGGAAGCTTTTGGCTTGTCCTGCGCTTTTTTGTTGTCTATACGTAATGTATTCAAGTGCTATTAAGTTATTCTTATTAAGATAATAAATAAAAAAGAATACACCTTTTAGTTACCGCCACATTTGAGACTAATTCGCAACCGATACAAGCATCATTATTACTTGCGGTGTTGCTAATGATCCGCAAACAGCGAAGCTAGATTGACAGGAAAGCCTTGGATGTCCAAATCCTTGTACCGCATTGCGGTGAATGTCGAGTGGACGAGTAAGTGTAATGCGCGTTGCGCGATGTGCCCGCGCACAATGATTTCCGAACCCAAACTGATGCAGCTTGCGACTTTCGAGCAGGTGCTGTCGCGCCTGACCTCCGAAGACGTGTTTCGCGTCGTCGTCGCCGGCTATGGCGAGCCCACGACGCACCCCAGAATTCGACGATTTCGTCGAGGCCATGCGAGGCAGCCATCTTCAGTTCGATATGGCCACCAACGGCAGCATGCTGACGGAGGAGCGCCTCGCCCGGATGGACGGCGTCTTCACAAAACTGATGATCTCGTTTTCGAGCACGAACCCGGAAGTCTATCAGGCCGTTCACACGAATCTGAACCAGCAAGAGGTCATGGACAACATCTTGCTCGCCCACCGGACGCTCAAGAAAACAAAGCTGACCATCAACCTGTCGCCCACTCCCGAGTGCCTCGCGACGCTCGACGACACCATCGCGTGGTTCCACCAGAACGGCATCCGCGATTTGCACATGTCTCCGACCTATTATGACCGGGCCGGCGCCATGAACACGCGCGACATGCCGTCCGAGCGCGATCTCAGAGCTAAGATCCGCCAATATCGCCTGACCAGCCAGGAAATGGGCTTCATCTCAGGGGTAGGCGATTTCGCGGGCCAATGGCGATCCAACCGCTTCAAGTGCATCCCGCGCAACACGAATATGCTCATCAACGCGCAAGGGAATTACACCTTCTGCTTCAACGACATTCGTCACAGTCATTCAATCGGCCACGTTGAGACCATGTCGCTGCGCGAAGCCCTTAGGGCGCGTGAGTTCGAAAGAGGCGGATGCGGCCATCTGCGACAACTGCAATTTGCGCGGGCGCTACCGGCCGCGGGAGTTGACGCGCATCGCGTTCGCCTACGCCAAAGCGCGCTTGGCCGCCTGACACGCCGGCCCCGACAGAGCCATGCCATTTTTTCATTGCCGTAAGCATTGCGTAAGTAAAAATGCCGATTGTCCCCCGGCGTAGAGTTTCCTCCATGCTCTGTCATCTCTCCCCCGAGGTCGATTGAGAGCTGTTTCGGCTGGAAGCATCATGAGTTGTAGTGCGTACCTTCTCAAATAAAAGCTCTTGATGAAACGCTTGCCACTGAGTGAATGATTTTCTTTGTTCGTTGTTCAAAAAAATGAACTCACACTCGAAGAACAGGTTAGCCGTATGAAATTCGTTGAGGTTCCACTCGATCATCCATTGCGGCCCGTCGTTTCTCGTTTTATTCGCGCAACTTATCTCCTCAGTTACGACGCCCGCGTCGTTAACCTGCCGAAAACCCTGGTCGCCGTGGTCGACAGGCGAGGCAAAGTTCATGCGGCGGCCGGGTTGCGTGACCACTCCGAGCCATTCTTCTCGGAGCACTATCTCGACCTTCCCATCGAGAGGGTTCTTGCCTCCGTCACGCGGCGTCAGGTCCCGCGCTGCTCGATTGTCGAGGTGTCCTGTCTTGTAAGCCGCACGCCCTCGATCTCGGCCCATTTCATGCGGGCGCTGGTGCTGCACGGGGAAGAACTCGGTTACGACTGGGCCTTCTTCACGGCCACAAGCCGCCTGGAGAAGTTGCTCCGGCGCATGCGCCTGCCGCTTTTCGATCTGGCCGACGCCAGCGTGGATTGCGTTCCCTCGCCCGAAATCTGGGGCTCCTACTACGAGACCGACCCCAAGGTGCTGGCGTTCGGCCGGGAGCATCTGACACCTTTCCTTATGCGCTGGCAGGAGCCTGCGCCCGCTTACGAGGCGCGTGCGCATGTCTAAGCGAGTGTCTAAGTTAGTCGCGGCCCTGGCCCGCCATGCGGAAACTCGTGGCGATTTGATCGCCATGGGCGATGGCGTGCGGGCAGTGACGTGGTCCAAGCTCGCGGCATGGGTAGGCGGCGTGGCCGAAGACCTCGGGTTTGGGCCGGAAACAATCGGCATATTCGGCCACAACAGCGTGGAATGGGCCGTCGCCTTTCTCGCCGCGAGCGCAGCCGGCAAGACGGTCGTTCCCATCCCGATGTTCTTCAGCGACGAGCAGCGCGCGCACGTCATCCGCGACGCCGGCGTTCACCGCATCATCGTGACGGACGCCGAGGCTGCCGCGAGCAATTTCGGCGTCCCCACCTACCGCCTGCCGGAGAATTGTTCCTCCGCGCTTCCAGCAGAGGGCCAGGATGGAGGGCTTATCATCTACACGTCCGGCAGCACCGGAACGCCGAAGGGAGTAAAGCTTGTCAGCGGACAAGCCTTGTGGTCGGCGGAAACGCTGGCAAAGGCCATCGGGGCGTCGGCGCAGGACAAGTACCTCTCGCTTCTGCCGCTGCCAACGCTGCTCGAACTCATTTGCGGCGTCATGATCCCGGTTCTGGTCGGCGGACCGGTCCACTTCGACCGGGAAGTAGCGCGCAGTGCCGGCGCAGGGGTAGCGAGCAACATCGCCGACGCATTCGAGCGGGAGCGCCCGACAACCAGCGTTCTTGTTCCGCAGCTTCTTGGTCTCTATGCGCTGCAGTTGATGGCGTCCGGCAAGCGGCCGCACAAAGAGCTTCGCTTCGTCGCCGTTGGCGGAGCGGCGATCCCTCCGATCCTTGCGCAAGGAGCGCGGATGCTGGGCATCCCTGTCCATGAGGGATACGGTCTTTCCGAATGCTGTTCGGTGGTCTCGGTGAACCGTCCTGAGGCTTGCCGCGCGGGCGCGGCCGGAAAGCCTCTGCCGGGTCTCACGGTCACGATAGAAGACGGAGAGATCGTCGTCGAGGGGCCTACGGTCATGGACGGCTATCTCCACGGCGAGGCGCCTTCCGGCAAATGGCGCACAGGCGATGTCGGCAGCCTGGATGAAGATGGCTTCCTGACCATCCACGGTCGCCGGGACAACCTTATCATCACCCCCTACGGACGAAACCTCAGCCCGGAATGGATCGAAACCATCCTTCTCGGTGATCCGAAGCTTCGCGCCTGCATCCTGGCTCAACCCGGAGAGGGCGGCAGGCTCGCCATTCTGCTGATTCCCTCGCCCGGTGGAGAGGCGTGGTTCAAGGCTGCGTCAGAAGAGGAGATCGTGAACCATCTCGGTCAGGCGCTTCATGCCGCGCCCGATTTCGCCCGCCCGAAAAGGGCGCTCGTGGCGGATCTGGCGGAAGCGGGCGCAAACAACCTCTTCACCCCGAATGGCCGCATCCGGCGCAACGCCGCGATGCAATACCTGCAAGACCACATCGCCAATCCTAACGGTGAAACACTGCAAGAGGACGTTGCATGACCTTCTACGACGCACTTTGCGCCCCGGCGCGCGCCTGCCTTCGCCATTGCCCGGAGGCCTCCCATGCAGCTTGAAGGCAAACGCGCGCTGATCACCGGCGCCGGCTCCGGCATTGGCCAGAGGCTCGCCATCGAGGCCGCCAAGCGCGGCGTCAGCCTGATCATTGCAGGGCGGCGGCCGGAAGCTTTGAACGCAACGCTGGCGAAACTGCCAGGCGATTCGCATTACGCTTTGAAAGCCGACGTGACAAACGCGGACGATCGCAGGGCGCTTATGGACGCCGTGGACCAGCACTGGGGCCGGCTCGACATCCTGGTCAACAATGCCGGCGTCGTTCCGATTGGAGAACTCGCGCAATCGACGGACGACGAACTGGAAACCGCGGTCGCGACCAATCTTGTCGCGCCCATCTCTCTGATCCGTCAGGCCCTGCCGCTGCTTCGAAAAGGAGATACGCCCCGCATCGTCAATATCGGGTCCGTGCTCGGCGACATTCCCTACCCGCTGATGGCTGTCTATTCTGCGACGAAATCCGGGCTGCGAGGATTTTCGATCGCCTTGCGCCGTGAGGTCGAGTCGCTCGGCATCGGCGTCACCTATGCGGCTCCGCGCACGACAAGAACGGCCGCGGCCAACGCGCTTGGACCTCTCGTCGAGGCCTTCGGATTGAAGCTCAATTCACCGGAGGCTGTTGCGCAACGCATTTGGGACGGCGTGGCGCGCGACGCCAAGAGCATCTACCCCGCCGGCCCGGAAAAGGTGTTCGTGCTTGTTCAGCGCCTCTTCCCGCACATCGTGGACAAATCCGTGGCGAAGCAACTCGCGAAATTCGCCGCGGCGTCAGCCTGAAAATTATTCTGAAAACATGGAGACGATCATGCCATTGAAAATTCGCACTCTTGCCGCCGCAAGCATGGGACTCTTGATGCTTGCCGCAGGCTCCTCTGTCTCAATCGCTGCGGGCGACCCGGCGCTCAACAAGGAAGTGCTCCGCATCGCCGAAGAGTGGGCGACGGCCAAATATCTCAGCAGCAGCGATTCCGAACGGCAAACGAAGATGGACGCTATCGGCGCGGAGGCCGATGCGCTGGTGCAGCGCTATCCCGGCCGGGTCGAGCCGATGATATGGGACGGCATCGTCACAAGCGAGCGCGCTTCGCTCACCTGGGGGCTGACCGCGCTCAACTACGCCACCCGCGCGCGTGACATTCTGCTCGAAGCGCAAAAGCTGGACCCGAGGGCGTTGGACGCGGGCGCGGCGACGAGCCTTGGCGTGCTGTATTATCGCGTTCCGGGTTTCCCGGTCGGCTGGGGCGACAACAGCAAGGCTCGCCAATATCTTGAGCAGGCTGTCGCAAACGCGCCGAACGGCCGCGACGCCCACTATTTCTACGCCGACTTTCTCTATGAGCAGGGCGAGTACGATAAGGCGGAGCAGGTGTTGAAGGCGGCCTTGGCGCTTCCTCGCCATCCGGAGCGCCCTGTCTGGGATCTCTACTTTCCCAAGGTCATGGAAGGGCTCCTGCAGAAGGTCCATAGCAAGATGAAATCTTAGCCGAAGATCGGCCTCACCAAGTCCCTCCCGGGGGCGCCGTCTCGCCGCAGCGAGACGGCGCTTTCGCGTTTCTTGCAATATTTCGAGGTGAAGTCTTGCCCGACATCTGGAGCGCAATCGGCCATCAGCTCAAATGCCCTGCCGGCCCGCGTGGGCGCCTGGCCGGGCGCGTCATGAGCGTGGTCAATAGGAAGCCGAACCAGCTGGCGATCAACGCCCTGTCCCTGCAACCGGGCGACACGGTGCTGGAACTGGGGTTCGGTCCGGGCGCGGCCGTAAACGCGATGTCGGCGCTGGTTCCGCAAGGCCTCGTGCTTGGGATCGATCAATCGCTGGATATGCTGGCGCAAGCCTCGCGCCGCAACCGCCTGGAGATCGCGCAGGGAAGGGTGCAACTCTGCCTGGGGAACTTCCAATCTCTGCCCTGGCCCGCTGGCTCGGTCGACAAGGTCCTTGCCGTCAATGTCGTTTATTTCTTTGGCCGAGACGCCCGAGAGGTTCGCGAAGCGTGGCGCGTTCTCAAGCCCGGCGGCCTGATGGCGATTTACGCCACCGACAAGTCGACCATGGGCCATTGGAAGTTCTCCGGCCCCGACACGCATGCGCTCTTTGGCGAAGAGGATTTGCGGAGCCTTCTCGTGGAGGCGGGTTTTGAAGCCGGCGATGTTTCGATCAGCGCCGCGTCGCCGGGTCTCGGCGTCAAGGGCCTGCTTGCTCTTGCCCGCAAGCAGGCTCAAGTGTGAGCGTTTGCGGATTGCTTCCGTTCATGCGCCATCCGCTGGGCCGTACCGGAGCGGGAGGCTAGAGCAGTCCGCTGTTGTGAAGTCGGACGCGTTCCCAAACCGGACGTTCGCGGCCCACGTCGCCACCATTGCGAAAGCGCTTGGCTCGCCGCAGCTTTCGTCGCGGAACCGACGCAAGCAGGCGGATGTCGATATCCTTGAGGTTGTCCTGGACCTGGAGGAGGGCGCTCCGCTTCTTCCGGGAATGCGCGTCGATGTCATGTTCCGCGAAGGCGCAGGCGTACGCTCATCGGCGAGTTCGCAATGATATCTACTCCGGCGGAGCAGAAACCGGTGGGGTGAGGAACGGCTTCAGCCCCTCCTGAGGCGTGTGCTGGGAGGGCAGTGAGCCAATGCTGTATCCGCGCGGCGCCGCAGTCGCCTTGACGGCTTGTTCCACTTCCGCCATCGAGAGATATTTGCCATCGCAATGCGTCTGCGTTCCGATAGCGTAGCGCACTTCGATGTCGCGATAGGCGACGTTCACCTCCTCCTCGCCATAGGCAGTCGCGCCAAAGGCTAGGTTGGGCCCGTTCAGGCAAAAGCCGGCAGCCAAAAGCTTCCATTGATCGGCGAAAAAGGCGAAACGCTCAGCGAAGCTTCGCCCCACCCGGTCATAAGTCATGGTTGGATTCGAAGCAGGCCAGACGAACAGGAACCGGAACATGTTTGCAGAGACGGGCGTGATATTCGTGAGCGCGGCGTCAGGTTGCCTCCGCGCGACCTCGAACAACTCATTCATGGTCTTTGGATCGAGCGCATTCACGATCTCTCTGGCCCTGTCGACGGCGACTGCGCCGGAAACCGGGACGCACAACGCCAGGAGGCTGGCGGCAAAGCTCTTAAGTGTAAGTTGGCGTATCATAGGCACAATGTTGCGTTTAAGAAGCCGATCCGTCAACATATTCACCGCAATGCGCGCGGAAATCAGGCGCAGGCACAATGTTGCAATCGACAAGCTAGCTTTTTTGCCTTAAGTAATCGCAATTCCAGCTCAACTGGCGCGGCGGGGTTGCGCTCTCTTTTCGGCGCGGCGTGAGGGCCCCTTTGATATGCCGCAGAAGGAATTCAGGTTATGAACATCATCGAGACGCTCGAAAAAGAGCAAATGGCGCAGCTCGAGGCAAAGCGCCGCATCCCGACTTTCCAGCCCGGCGACACCTTGCGCGTCAGCGTCAAGGTCGTGGAAGGAACACGCGAGCGCCTTCAGGCCTATGAAGGCGTCTGCATCGCTCGGTCTGGCAGGGGCTTCAATGAAAGCTTCACAGTCCGGAAGATTTCTTACGGCGAGGGCGTCGAGCGCGTGTTTCCGCTTTACTCTCCGCTGATCGACAGCATCACGGTTGTGCGCCGCGGCAAGGTGCGCCGCGCGAAGCTTTACTATCTGCGCGGCCTGCGCGGCAAAGCGGCCCGCATTCCCGAGCGGACGGACGCCCGCGCGAAGGCGCTGAAGGCGGAATTCAAGGGCTTCAAGCGGCCGAGGGGCAATGCTGAAGACCTCAAGCTCATCAAGGGGCTCTTGGCCCATGACGAGAAGCGCTTGAACGAGATCGGCGTGATAAAGTACGAGCAGCTCGCCAACTTTTCGGACGAGGAAATCGCGCTGGTCGACGATTATCTCAAGCTCGGCGGACGCCTTGAGCGCGAGGATTGGCCCGGCCAGGCGCTCAAGCTCTTGGCGGAGACAACGGCGGACGAAGTTCCCGCAGTCGCGGAAGAAGCCGAGCCTAAGGCTTAGCGAGGTTCGCTGGCCGCGTGAAGCGCGTCGCGGCGTCATTCCGTGCGCTGCGCAGCGCGGAGCTGTGCGCTGCCGACACGGGATTGCAACCACGCCGACCTGAATTTGCAACATCCCGGCTTGGCCGGGATGACGAAAGAGGCGCGTAAGGCCTCGATAACGCTGGCAGGCTATCAAGGATTGACGGCGTCAGTTTCAACCGCCGGTTCGGGGCGCTCCGCGCTCCATTTTCGGGGCGGTCGAACGACGGTCACCGTGCAGCCTGCCTCGGAGGCGATTCTGGCTGACACGCTTCCCAGAAAGGAGCGCCGCAGCGAATGTTGTCGCGCGCCGATCAGAATTTGATCGACCCTGTTTTGCTCCACATAAGTCAGGATCGCCGAGGCCGGGTCGGTCGCCTTAAGCACATGGTACGTTATCCGCCCCTCGCCGAGCTTCAAAGGTTGCGCCCAGTCCTTCAGCGCCACAAGCCGGCTGACATGCTTATTGTGTCCCGCCTCGTCGAGGGTCGTATCGAGCGTGGCGATATAACTCTGTTTCAGCACGTTCACGCAAGCGAGCCGCGCTGACGGCAGCAGCGTAAGCGCGCGCGCGGCGGCTTCCCGAACAGCCTCGTTGGTCTCCTTCGAGCCTTCGCTCGTGTCGATGGCGACGGCAATGATCGGCGCCGATGGGAGGGGCAGCGCCACCGTTTGCGGCGTGTAGGTTTCCCTTATGTCCGGATCGAAACGCCGCTTCATGCGCGCCCAGAAGGAATCGACCTTGAGCCGTTCCGATCGCGCCGTCAGCTTGATTTGATCGTGGTTGCTTAATTCGAAGGCGAGCTGCGCCATGGAGGGATAGCGCCAGGCCGGCTCGACTTCCAGGCAGCGCAGGACGATTTCCTGGAGCCAAAGCGGATAATCGTCCCGCAGACGGCGTGGCGGTTTGGGATCCTGCCAGAGCCGCTTTTTCATCGTGCTCAGCCGTTCGCTTTCTCCGAAGGGCCTGACGCCCGTGGAGAAGAAATAGAGAAGAACGCCGAGCGCAAACTGGTCGGTGCGCGGATCATGCCTCGCGCCCATGAGCTGCTCGGGCGCCATATAGGGGGCGGTGCCATAGGGCAGGCGAAACTCCTCCTGCATGAGATCGGGAAGCTGCAGGTGATGGGACAGCCCGAAATCGATGAGCACGGCCTCGCCGGTTGGCCGGAAAAGAACATTGCTCGGCTTTACGTCAAGGTGGATCACATGCTGGCGATGGAGATCGTCGAGCGCCGTTGCGATCTTCCAGCCGATTTGCGTGACCTCGTCGTAAGGCAGCGGCAGATCAGTCAGGCGCTGCAAGAGTGATTTCCCCGGCACACGTTCCATGACGATGTAGGGGTGGACCGAGAAATCCCCGGCCGCGATGAACTGCGGAACGTGAGGCCCGCTTATCCGCGGCATGATCATCTGCTCCATCTCGAAGCTGACGATCGCCGCTGGGTCTTGCCCTTCGCTGAGGACCGGCACTTTCATGAGAAGCGGCATGTCGATGCCGGGCTTCTTGACGCTCCAGAGCCGCGCCATGCCGCCCCTGTGGATCAGCCCTTCCATCACAAAGCCGTCGAGATTGTCCCCGGGCTCTAATGTGGGCTTCACCATGCCTCTCTACCTTCCCATGTGCAGCCTGCGCGAGAAGAACATAGGCAGCCGCGCGTCTCGGATCGCGGCCGCGGCTCCTTCAATATCATATGCCACGCGGTGGAAGGTGATCTCTTTCTTAATCGTGTCGAACATGGAATAGGACGCCGCAGGGACCCCATCGCGCGGCTGGCCCACCGACCCCAGCACAACGAGCCAGCGGCGAAGGCCATGCAGCGGCACGGTGACGTCGGTGACGGGGCTGAACGCCGTCATTTTCGCAGCCGCCGTGACGCTGAAGATGCCCGGCTTGTGTGTGTGGCCGCAAAAAGTGATCTGCGCCTTCGTCGCATAAAGGCTTCGCGAGGCTTCTTCGACCGTCAGCACGTAGATCCATTTCGCGGGCGCGCTAGCGTCGGCATGCACGTAAAGGTGGTCCTGCTCGGTGACGGTGAGCGGCAGCTCCGCCAGAAACCGTCGCTCCTCCACGCCAAGCATGCCGCGCGTCCAATCGATGGCCGTCTGCGCCTCCGGGTTGATGCGGACGGCGCCATCATTCACCGCGGCGTCATGATTGCCGAGCACCGCGACGGCGCCGCGCGAAACAAGGTCCATGGCGGTATCGACCGCATAGACCGGGTCGGCGCCATATCCAACCAGGTCGCCCAACAGAACATAGCGCTCAGCGCCTCTCTCTTCGGCATGCCGCAGACACGCGTCGAACGCTTGGCGGTTCGCGTGAATATCCGCGAGGAGTGCAATTCGCATTTCCGTTCCCCAATATTCGGTTTTTCCGCCACCTTAGCGAAAACGGCGCGCGCGGTCTTGGGATTTCATGAAGGCGGCCCTTGTTCGTTTTGGAGTGGATCGGCCTTTCAAGAAAGGAAAGCCGCCGGCGCACATGATTGAAGAAGGCATCGACGCCTTGCAGGCTGGCCTTGTTTTTAGAGCCAAGCCCGATGCCCCTCTTCGTAATCGCCAGGCCGGATGCGCGGCCCGCGCCTTCTCGAACCGCGCATTCGCTTAATGCCAGCCGTTTGTGAGCCTTCTCATCGACGCCAGGAGAGCGGGCTGCGCCTCCTTCAGCGGTGGCAGCTCATCATAGAGCTCCCAGCCGCCGCCTAACGCCTTGTAGAGTGAGATGTATTGGATGACGACGGCCTGCTGGGCGACGGCGTTCTGATCCTCGATTGCAAATTCCTGCCGCTCGGCGTCGAGCACGTTCAGGAAATCCGTCAGGCCGCGTTCGTAGCGCTCGGAAGCAAGGGCGACGGCTCGCTTCGACTGTTCGAGCGCCACCGACAGCTCACGAAGCCGCTGCTGCTCCGCCCTGAACTGCTTGATGGCCTGATCCACTTCCTCGACTGCGACCAGGATCGTTTTCTTGTAGGCTACGAACAGCTCGTGAGCCTGCAACTCCTGGATGTCGATGAGGGCGTCGAGCCGTCCAAAATCGAGCAACGGCCAATAGGCGCCAGGACCGGCCGACCAGATCGGATTGCCGATGGGTTTCGCTGCGCCGCCCGTCGGTTGGCCGCCCTGAGCGCCAAAACCTGCTGTGAAGACAACGTCCGGAAAGAGATTGGCGGTCGCCACGCCGATGCGTGCGGTCGCGGCGGCGAGCGCCCGCTCGGCCCCTCGGATGTCGGGGCGTCTGCGAAGCAGATCGGCCGGCACGCCCGTCTTCAGCCGGGAAGGCACGGAGGGCAGGCCTTTGGAGCGCCTGAGTTCGGGCGTCACGTCCGGCGAATAGCTTCCGAGCAGCAAGGCCAGGCGGCCTTCGGCGGCCGAAATCGCAGCCTCAAGCTCCGGGAGCACCGCCTGGATCGTCGCCAGCTCGCGCTTCGCCAGCGTGACGTCGAGTTCATTGGTGAGGCCGCGATCGAAGCGGCTTTGCACGAAGGTGACGTTCTTTTGCGCCGCCTCGGTCGCCTGCTGCGCGATCTTGAGGCGAAGCTGCAACCCGCGGACGTTGGTATAGCTGAGCGCGACATCGGCGACGACGCTGGTGAGGACGGCGTTCCTGAGTTCGGCCGCGGCCTCGGCGTCGTCCCGTACGGCTTCGGCGAGCCGCCTATATTTGCCGAACAGATCGAGTTCCCACTGCGCATCGAAGCCGGCCATCCGATCGATGCCTTGCAGACCGGTGCTGGCGTCGCCGGCGCGAATCGACTGAGCGACGCGGCCCTTGGTGAGATCGGTTCCAGTACCCGCCGCCCAGGTTCCGCTTGCTCCGACTTGTGGCAGCGCATTGCCGATGGCGACGATTTCCTGCGTCCGAAACGCCTGGACGCGCGTCAAGGCGATTTCTATGTCGGGATTACAGGCAACGGCGCGCTCGACGAGGCTGTCGAGTTCGCGATCATGAAGGGTGCGCCACCAGCGAAGGATTGCGGGCTGCGGCAGATCATCCTGGGTGACGACTGCCTTCCAGGTAGACCCGTAGGAAACCGGCACGGAGACTTCAGACAGACGATAATCCGGTCCCACGGCGCACCCGCAAAGCGCCGCAACCGCGCAGGCGGCCAGAACCCCGCTCTTCGTCACCACTTTCATGCCCCCCCCCATCCTCGGCGCCGCCAAGGCTTCCGCCGTCCGCCGTGGCCCCCCAGCCACGCTACTTGACGGCGATCTTATTATTCTCCTTTACGATTACTTTACTGCCGTCCTCGATCTGATTGTTGATGTTGAGCGCAACCCGATCGCCGTCCACAAGACCCGACTCGATTTCCACCGTGTTACCATTGTCTCGGCCGATTTGCACATCCTTGAATTTTATTGTGCTGTCCGGTTGCACCACGGCGACTTGAGGGCCGCCGGACCTGAACATGAGCGCGCCGGCCGGGATCTGCGCCAAAGCTTGCGATTTCGCATCGAACTCGACCTGCACATACATGCCGGGGACAAGGCTCAAATGCGGATTCGGGAGGTCGACCTCCACTTTTAGCGTGCGGGCTTTCGGATCGATGGACTCGCTTGTCCGCGCAACCTTGCCCTCAAAAACCTGGGGCGAATTGCCGGTCGTGGAAACCTTCGCCGGCGTTCCCATGATCGTTGCGTTTGCCGCGCTTTGAGGGACATTGGCGAAGACGCGGATGACATCGAACTGGGCGATGCCGAACAGCGGCGTCGTGTTCGACGTGCTTCCCGCTGTGACGAGATCGCCGACGTCGATGCGCCGCTCGGTGATGACCCCGTCATAAGGCGCCGACACCTTCTTGAATTGCGTCATGAAGGTCAGCCGATCCACATTCGACTTGTCGAGATTAACCTTCGCTTGCGCCGCTTTCACTTTCGCCTGGGCGACGGCGTAGCCCGCCTTTTTCTCGTCGCGCTCCTGCTCCGAAACCACGCCCTTCGCCGATCCCTGCCAGCGCTCGAAGGTGGTTCTCGCGAACTCCGCATCGGCTTCCTTGACAGTGACCTCGGCATCGGCGGCCTTGAGTTCGGCGCGCGCAGCCTCGAGTTGAGCGTCAAGTTCCGGCGTGTCGATAATCGCCAGGACCTGATCTTTCTTCACCTTGTCGCCGATATCGGCGAACCACTTCGTGATATATCCGCTAACCCGTCCGTAAATCCTGGATTGATACCAGCCCTCCGTTTCTCCCGGCAGCCTCAGGGGCAGGGTGGGGGGCGCCTGCATGACGGCGACGACTTCGATCGTCGGCGGCTCCTTGACCTTGGCTTCGGTCGCGGCTGCAAGCTCGGCGCGGTCCTTCGCCTTGATGGCGTTCACATAAATGTAAGCGCCGCCGAGGCCGACCGTCAGAACAAGCGCTGTAACCGCCAGCCTGCGGCCGGTTCCCTTCGCGAAGGACGTTGGGATCGCAGCGTGCGAATGAGGCTCGGTTATCCCTTCGGCGACATCGTCAAATCCGTCGAAGGGCTCCTGGCTTTTTCCAATTTTGGAAGGGTCAGGCTGGGACAACGGCTTCACTCCATTTCTTTCCCGCCTTCGGCGCGCGCCGCAAAAGCCGGTACATGGTCGGCACAAAGAGCAGGGTTGCAACGGTTGCGAACAACAGCCCGCCGATGACGGCGCGGGCAAGCGGCGCATTCTGCTCGCCGCCCTCGCCAACGCCGAGCGCCATCGGGATCATGCCGAGGATCATAGCGCCGGCCGTCATGAGGACCGGGCGCAGCCGCGTGAAGCCAGCCTGGATCGCGGCCAGTTGCGGCGTTACCCCGGCGTCCACGCGCTGATTGCAGAAGGTGACGACAAGAATGCTGTTCGCGGTGGTCAGCCCGATGCACATGAGCGTCCCCATCAAGGCGGGCACGCTGATATGCGTCTGCGTTACGAAAAGCATCCACATTGCGCCGCAAAGCGAGAACGGCACCGCCATCAGCACGATCACGGCGTCGGTCACGCTCTGGAAATTGATCACGAGCAAGAGGAAAACCAGCACGACCGCGAGCGCCATCCCGGAATAAAGCCCGCTGAAGCTTTCCTGCATGGTCTCCACTTGGCCGCTGAGCTTCACCTTGATCGCCTTCGACGGGTCCGGCTGATCCGCTGCGATCACCTTCTCGATAGCGTTGGCCGCGGTATTCAGGTCCGTTCCCTGCACATCGGCATGGACGTCGTAAACGGGCCTGATATTGAGCTGCGATACGACCATCGGCGCCTTGCCGCGGCCAAACTTCGCGACGTTCATGAGGAGTTGCGGGTCCTTCGCCTCCGGCGCCGTCACGGGAAGCGTCCACAAGTCTTGAGCGCTGTTGATCTGATAAGTCGGCGTCTGCACCACAAGCGGATAGCTCACTCCGTTTTTCGGATTGAGCCAGAAATTCGGGGAGACTTGCAGGCTGTTGTTGAGCGACACAAGCACGTCGCTGGCGACGGTCTGCTGGCCGATCCCAACCTCGCGGGCCATCTCGCGGTCGACATTCACGGTCATGGCGGGGGCGTCGGGAACCTGGAAGACATGCGAGTCGACGACGCCGGGGATGCGGTTGAGGTCGTGCGCAAGCTTCAGGGCGGTTGCGTAGGCTTCTTCGTCTTTCGGCGCTGAAACGCGGATGTCGATCGGCGCCGGTTGCCCGAAATTCAGAACCTGGTTCACAATGTCGGCCGGCTGGAAGAAGAACTGAAGCTGAGGAAAGAGCTTCGGCAGCTCGCGCCTCAGATCGGCCATATGCTGCGGCGTCGGCGTGTGCTTTTCGTTGAGCGAGATGAGGATTTCGCCATCCATCGGCCCGACCGTCGCCGTGTCGGAGAGGGCGATGTTGATGCCGCTATAGGGCAGGCCGATGTTGTCGAGGATGACATCGATCTGATCGCTGCCGACGATGTTGCGGATCGCGCCTTCCACTTCCGCGAAATAGCTTTGCGTTTTCTCAAGCTTCGTCCCTGGAGGCGCGCGAACGTGCAGACGCATTTGTCCGGCGTCGATCTGCGGGAAGAAATCCATGCCGAGCAGCGGATACAGCGTCATAGAAGCGGCGACCAGGACGCCGAAGAACGACACCGTGATCAAAGGCCGGCCGACCATCCATGACAACACGTTGCGATGGACGATCCGCAAAATGAGAAATCCCCGTTCGAAAGAACGATGGATGAAACCGAAAGGATTGAACTTGCGCCGCGACTGTTCAGCGTGCTGCTTTCCATGCCCGGCTGCGTGGGCCTCGCCGGCATGGCCGCCGTGAACCTGTGACGCCATGAGGTATTTGAAAAGAAGCGGAACGAGAGTGAACGAAAGCACAAGGCTCGCTATCAGCGCGATAATGACCGAGAGCGAAAGCGGCGAAAACAGATATTTGGCCGTGCCCGTCAACAGAAACACAGGCACGAACACGAGGCTGATCGACAGCGTCGCCAGAAGGGTCGGCAGGGCCACCTCGGACGTGCCGTTTAGAATGGCCTCCTCCAAAGATTCGCCCAGACCGACGTGACGCTCGATATTTTCGATCACCACCGTCCCGTTATCGACGAGAATGCCGACGGCAAGGGCAAAGCCGCCGAGCGTCATGGTGTTGAGCGTCTGACCCAAAAGGTAAAGGCCGAGAACCGCGAAGACGATGGAGAGCGGGATCGACGCCAGGATGATCAGCGTCAGCCTCCAATTCCCCAGAAACAGAAAAATCATCAGCGCGGTCAAACCGGCCGCCATCAAGCCGCCCATGATCACGCTGTTAAGCGCCGCGTTGACGAAAATCGACTGATCGAAAATTGGCTTCAGCCCCACGCCCGCCGGCAAAAGCCTCTGAATGTCGGGCAAGGCTTTTTTGACGCCCTCGATCACGGCCAGCGTCGAGACGCCGCCGGTCTTGCGGACCAGCATCAGGGCGCCGGGGAGCCCGTTTTGCGTCACCGAATTGGTTTGAACCTGATAGCCGTCGTGAACGTGCGCAACATCGCGCACGAAGACCGTCTTGCCGTTGATGGTCTTTATCGGGAAGTTGTTGATCGCATCGATGAGGTCCGGGCTGTTGTTCATCGAGACGGTGTAATCTTTGTTCCCGATCTTCACGTCGCCCGATGGCATGATGACGTTCTGATGCGCGAGCGCTTCCGAGACTTCGGCGGGGGTGAGACTGCGCGCCTGCATGGCGTCCTGATCGAGGCCCACCATGATGACGCGCGGCTTGCCGCCGTAGGGGTAGGGAACAGACGCGCCGCGAACCACCGCGAGCGCGGGCCGGATGGTGTTCTGGCCGAGGTCATTGAGCGCCGTATCCGTGACCGTGTTGCTGGACAGGCTGAGCTGGATGATCGGAACGTCGGTCGCGCCATACCGCAGGATGAGCGGCGGCGTGATGTTGCGCGGCATGTATTTGAGTACGACCAGCGCCGAGCTTCCGAGCTGCGAGATCGCCCGGCTCACATCCGCGCCTTCATGCAAATAGACCTTGATCACGCCGACGCCGACATAGCTGTTGGCTTCGATGCGGGAAATGTCGTCCACGAGCGAGGCGAGCTGGCGTTCATGAAGCGCCAGGATGCGGTTCTGAATATCCGGCGCGCTCATGCCGTTGTAGGTCCAGACGACGCTGACGACGGGAATATTGATTTCGGGAAAGATGTCGGTCGGCATGCGCTGCGCGGCGCCCGCCGCCAGCAGACACATGAGGGCGATGACGGCGAAAATCGTGTAAGGCCGCCTTAGAGAAAACCCGGCGAGAGACATGATCCCCCAAAATAGACGAGCGAAAGCTGGCCGATTGCTGATGTCGGAGTCAGCTTAGTATCGTAGGCGCACAATCTATCGCAATCAAGGAATGCACACTTTCAAAATTGTAATCCGGGCGGGCTGAAGCCTTTGACCAAGCCAAAAAGCGCTTGTGCGTCGGCACGCCTTCGCGGCTCGGACGCCTCAACAGCGCCGCCACGCGCTCCGTCCCACAGGAAACGATGCGATAAACCCGGGCGCCGAAAACCGTATCGGTTAATTATGCGGATGTCCCTGGGTCATTGCAAAGCCGCCGACAGCGGATCAGGCGAGGAGTGGGGGAGCGCCTGATCCGCCTGACAGAGCCTATTCCAAACAACCCACCCAGGAACATGCAGGCCTGCCGCGGAACCATGGGGGGGTTCTGTGACGCTGCGATGAATGAACGCCTTGAACGGAAGAGTTCGAAGCGTCGTCACCAGGCAACCGTGCAGTCTCCCGATTGCCATCGAGGGGCGAAAAAGGCAGAATGTCGGCAACCTCAACAAGCCGTGCAGGCGGTCGCGGGGCGGGCTTCGCGTGAGAGTCCCGTCTGCAAGCGAAAGTCTCGTCCCTTGCCGCTCAATTTGCAGCACGCCCGCACGGCGACACGGGGGACAAACGGATGCTTAGTACAGCCCGAGGCAAGTTCGCACTCACTTCGCCACAAGCTCTCAAGCGAACTTGCCTCGGATAAGCTGTACCAGAATCATAGAGTTGCTAGTACGCCTTATCCACGGGAAGTCCTGTCGGCGCGCGCAGCATAGTGGTCAGGACTTCCCGTGGGGCGTACGAGCGTGAATGAAATGTTGGCGCCTTCAATCGCGTCGAGCCGCGAATTCGAGCTCAAGTTTGACCTGCCCGGCGACGATTTTCATCGCCTGGGCGACTGTGCGTTTCTCAAGGCGTCCGCCAGCGCCCAATCGCGCAGAACTCTTCGATCCATCTATTTCGATACGCCCGATCAAAGCCTCGCCGAAGCCCGGATTGCGCTTCGCCTGCGCAATGACGGCGGCGAGGCATGGCTTCAGACCGTAAAGGCCGGGGGGGAGCCCAAAGGCGGACTTTCCGATGTCGCCGAGTGCGAGGCGCTGCTCGAAAAGGGCGAACTCGATCTTAACCGGATCGGCGACAAGCGCCTCCAGCAGACGATCAGGAAAATCTGCGAGAAGTCCGGCCTCGGGCCGGTTTTCGAGACGATCATCGATCGCGCCGCGCACGTCATCACGCGAGAAGACTGCACGGTGGAGCTTGCCTTGGATGAGGGCCGCGTCGAGGCCGGCGGCCAATCGAGGGCGTTTCGCGAGGTCGAACTCGAACTCCTTTCCGGATCGTCCCAGGGCCTGCTCGCCATCGCACGAGAGTTGTTCTTAGATTTCCGGATTCGGCCAAGCGGATCGAGCAAGGCGGCGCGCGGCTACAGGCTCTTGCGACGGGACACGGAGCCGAGCCCGCCCCTCCACGCCGAGCAGGTGGAACTCTCGCAAAGCGACAGCGCAAGAGACGCTTTCGCCGCCATCCTTCAGTCGGCGGCGCGCCAGATCACTGCAAACCAGCGCCTGACAGTCGAGACCGGCGATGTGGAGGCGGTCCATCAAATGCGGGTGGGCTTGACCCGGCTCAGGTCGGCCCTGCGCAGCCTCAAGCCTTATTCGAAGGCTCCCTGGATCGCGGAACTCGAAAGCGACGCGCGGCAAATCGCGCGGTGCGTGGGGACCGTGAGAGACGCCGATGTGCTGATCGCGGAAATCTACGCGCCCATCGCAGAAAACCACGCGGGCGTGGTTCCGGGCTTTCCGGGCCTTCTTCAGGCTCTGAAGGCGCATCGCGACGCGGCGTATAAGGACGCCGTGGTCAATCTCGACAAGGGGCTTTGGGCGCGCCTCCTCGTGACCATGATGCTGAGCCCACACTTGATCGAGACCCAAGGCGCCTTCGCGGAACCCATAGCGACGCTGGCCGGCGAATGCCTGGAGCGGCGGTGGAAGAGGGTTCGAAAATACGGCGAACGTCTCGCCGAACTCGACCTCGAAGAGCGGCACAGCATGAGAAAAGCGCTCAAAAAGCTCAGGTACAATTGCGAGTTTTTCCAGACGCTTTACGGCCACGAGGCCAAGAGCTTCACGAAGCGCTTGAAAAAATTGCTGGGGTTGTTCGGCGCCATCAACGACGTCCGCATGGCTGAACGGCTGATCGGGCTCGCCATCGAGCGGCGGCGGAAAAATTCCAAGCCGCTGGCGGCGGCCGGCTACATACTGGGACGCCATGAAGCGAATGTTCCCGTCGTCTGGAGCAAGGCCAGGCGCGAGTGGGAGCGGCTGGAAAAAGCTTCAGGATTCTGGCGATAGCGCTTCGGTTGCGGCGCGCCGTGCGGCAAAAACATATGTCCCGTAAGGGCGCGCGCGCCATATCCAGCATTGCAACTCTTCAGTAATGCCGGCCTCAGAAAGAGGCCGGCATTACTTTAACCAATCGGATCGCTGGTGATGCTGAGCAAGTTGAAAGGGGACGTCTTGTTGTTTTACGGCCACACCAATTTCTGTTCATTAATCTGTTTCGAAAACGCCCCTGTAAATTTCTTTGGTCAAGCCGCAAATGAGCGCTGATCGAGACCGGGTTGGGGATAACTCACGGCCGACTCTGAATTTGATATATATCAAGGGGCCATTCCGGTAAAGTCTTCGCTGGGCGGGCCTGCTCATCGGAGGGATCTTGAAAGGCTTGGCTTCAGCTTAAACGGCTGAGTCTGGGCGACTGTTTCGGTTGTTGCGTGCAGATCGGAGTCAAGCGCATGGGCGTCCACGATTTTCTCCACTTTTCGTTCACTCTGTCGACGGCCATCACGACATTTTTCGTTATGCAATATGTCGGGTTCGTAGTGGTGCGATATTTCAATAGCTGACTTCTTCGGAGCTTGCCGAAGCGAGCGACGACTGCGATCAGCGATGCTGGAGCCGCATCTGAAGGGCGTAGCCGCCATAGAGTTTCTCTGTCGCCGCCGTGAATCCCATCTGCTCTGCAAGCATGCCGATCTTGCGATCCATCGCGGGGATGGGCGCGACAGAGAAGTGGCGGAGCCAAGCCAACTGCGCGCGCCGGACGATCGTCGGATAGCCGCCGAAGTCGCCGAAGTCGACAATGTAAAGCTGCCCTTGGGGGCCAACGCATGCCGCGGCTTGCCTGACAACGTCGCGCCAGGCCGGGATCATGGAGAGGGCGTAGGAAATGAAGACGCGGTCGAAGCCCTGGAGGGCGAAGAGGCGCTGCGGATCGAAGGCGGCGGCGTCTCCTTTGCGCAGAAGGATGCGCGCCGACAGATTGCACCGCTCCACAGAGGCGCGCGCCGACCGCAGCATGGCGTCCGACACATCCAGCCCGTACAGCCGGGCCTCGGGGTAGAGTTGTGCGGCTTTGATCAGATTGCGCGCCGTGCCGCATCCGATTTCAAGAATGGCGCCTTTGTCCGGAGGCGCCAGCGTCTCGATCAGGCGATCGCGGCCCAAAAGGTAATAGCGCCGCGTGGCGTCATAGATGAAGCGTTGGCGGCGATAGATGACATCCATCTTCTCCGCAGCGTTTGCGGCAAGGGTCATCGGCGTCATCCTTCCAAGACGTAAAGGTGAAAGCCGCCGTAAATGGCGGAGCGATCCTTTTCGGTCAGCTCCCGAGACAAATCCGCCTCATAGCGCCAGCGAGCAAGAAGCGCCTCCGGAATGCGTCCCGGAAGGATCGTCGGCTCGGCGGCGGTGCGGAATATGACGCGCGCGCCGGGTTTTGCGGTTCGGGTGATTTCGCTCCAAAGCTGGGTGAGCTTCGCGTCGTTCATCCAGTCCTGGGCGTCAAGCAGAACATAGCGGTCGAAGCTCTCGCTCGGAGCGCTGGCGAGGTGCGCTGTCAGCGACGCATGATGAACCGCCACGCGCGACGCGTTCTCGCGCACGGGCGCAAAGTTCACAGGATTGAGGTAGGGCGGCAGCGGCCCGCCGGCAGGCGCGTAGCGCCGCCCGAAAGCCTGCCACGCGAAATAGTTCTCCGTCAGCGGAAAGCCGCAGGCGAGACGTTCCAGGCGCTTCCGCAGCACAGCGGTTATGCCGCCCTCATCGTCGCCCGCCAGCGCCTTGTACTGGGCTGGCGGAATGCCAAGCCCGTAGAGCGTGGCCGGACGGTTGATGAGCCAGCGGAAGAGCCGCCGGCTGAACAAGGGTGCGAATTTCTGGTCGAAGATCCGGCGCTGCTCTTCCAGCGTCTGGGCCTTGAGCAGCACACGCGGATTGACGCCATTCAGTTTTGCGACGAAGTGGCTGGCGCCGATAAAGGCGCCGAGAAGCCCTGCCCGGTAGAAATTGTTGGTGAAGCGCCGGATGCGGCGTCTGCGGCGCAGTCCATGCCGGCCATGCCAGTAATTCGCCGTCATCGGATCGAGATGAGGCAGAATGTAAAATTTGAACGCCGACACATTCGCCGCGTGGTCGGCCGCTCCGAAGAACCGATAGAAAGACTCATAGTTGGGCAAATAGCGGGCGGCGGCCAGCTTGAGCCGGTTCAGCGCCACATGCGCGGCGTTGATGTCCACCGCCGTGATATGGGCTGGTCCCGCAGTGAGATAGCTCAGCACATTGCAGCCGCCAGACGCGATCGTGATGATGCGGCTGTCTTTGTTGAGCGCAAGAGCCTTCAGATCGACGGCCGGATCTTCCCAGATCTGCGCATAGACGAGGTTCGAGAACGCCAGCGTGAAAAGACGCTCCCGCAGGCCCTCAGCCGAGAGCGGCTTGCTTCGGTTCACCGCCGCGCCGATCATGGCGGCGCTCCTGACTGTTTTTGCTTCCGCTAGGTTGCCCAAATCAATGCTCCCTGACTTCATCAGCAGGCTGCTGAAAAACGATGTTGCTCATGCCCTCACTGCGAGTTCGCCGACCGCGACAAGCTCACCATCAGGGTCAAGCTGAGGCGGCGCGCCGCCGTCCTCTGAAGAGACTTCTGGCGGCGACCGGATGTCCGGCTTGAGCGCGGCCCGATGCGGTGAGGCTTGGAACCGGCGTCGCCATGCGCGACGGCTCGATGGAGCCCGGAAGCCAGCAAATGTGGCTGAATTTCCCGTCGAAATCCTCAGCGATAGCCGTGCAGCTTTCCACCCAGTCGCCGCAATTCAGATAGCGAACGCCGTCAACCATCCGATCGGCGATATGATGGATATGGCCGCAGATCACCCCATCGACGTTTCGGCGCTTGGCCTCCACGGAAATGGCCTGCTCGAACTCCCCTATGAAGTTCACGGCCGTTTTGACGCGCAGTTTGAGGTAATTGGAGAGCGACCAGTAGCCGAAGCCGCACCAGCGCCGCACGTGGTTCAGGGGGTGATTGCACCACAGCGCGAATTCATAGGAGCGGTCCCCGAGGAAGGCGAGCCACTTGGCGTAGCGGACGATCACATCGAACTCGTCGCCATGCATGACGAGAAAGCGCCCGCCATTGGCCGTCTCATGCACGATGTCATGATGGATCTCGATGGCGCCAAAAGTCATGCCGCAATATCCCCGCACCCCTTCGTCGTGATTGCCGGGGATGAAGACGATCCTCGTTCCCTTGCGGGCTTTGCGAAGGAGCTTCTGCAGCACGTCATTATGCGATTGCAGCCAAAGGGGCCTTCGCTTCACGCTCCAGAAATCGATGATGTCGCCTGCGAGGTAGATCGTGTCTGCGTCGTAGAAACGCAGAAAATCGAGAAAAGCTTCAGCCTGACAGGCGCTGGCGCCAAGGTGGAGATCCGAAATGAAAAGGGCTCGAAACTGGCGAGGCTTCGCTGCTCGAAAGTGATCGCCGTCTTCAACGCTTGCGGCTGCCATTTCTTCAAGTCCTCTGTCTCGTCGGCTAACAAGCCGCTCTTGTCCGCGCCTCGCGGCCGCGGCGATCAGGAAAGGCCATGCGGAAAAACCGGATCCCATGACGCCGGTCACAGGGGAGCTTCCTCGGAAGCTTCCTTCGCGGGCATGACCTCTTGCTTGAGGACTGCGAACGCGTGACGCCAGTTGTAGAAGCGCGCGACCTTAAGGCGATAGCGCCCATAGTCTGCGCCATAAGCGGCTTCGAGCCAGTGCTCTTCCGCGAACGCCATCAGGACGAAGCTCAACGTGAGCAGCGATGCGACCGCGAAAACGGCGATCGAGTTCGAGGCCGCCGCGAGACCGAGATAAGCAGGGATCGCCGTCGCGTATTGCGGGTTCCGCGTCCAACTGTAGATGCCGCCGGTGACGAGGCCGTCTTGCCCGCAATACAGGTTCCTTCGCCCAAGCGCGAAACAAGCCCAGCCATAGAGAGCGAAGCAAATGATGGCCAGAGTAGCGCCAATGCCGCGTTCCACGGAAAATCCGTCTGAAGGCCGCCAATCGAGAAACGCCAGAACAAGCGTAGCGACGTTCAGGGTCCTGAAAAGGCTCCAGAAGGTGCGGCTCTGCCAAGTTCCCTTTCCAGGAGTGGGCCAGACCTTCAGCTCGTTGTTGACGATGGTACAGGCGAGCAAACTGGATAAAGTCACGCCTGCGATGATACCTACTGCCAGCACCAGTTCCGACATGCACGCCCTTGAGCTTCACGGTTAAAATTCCGTTATTAATAGACGCGGCAGATGACAGGGATGTGAAGGCTTGAAACAAGCGCGCCCCGCGGGACGTCCTGCGTCATTGCTGCGAGGCTGACAAGTTCTCTCGCGGATTAGGTGTGCTGACCTTGGATTCTGGTCTAGCTATCGGAGACGCCAAAGTAGCTCGCGTTCATTCGAATGCCGGCTGCTTTAGTTGGTCGATAAAAACTTGTTTTATATCCTGCGGTGCTTGTCTTGGTGTTTTCAACGCAATTATGTCGTCGCTCAGGCGCCTGAGAATTGCGGAAAGCTGGCGAAGTAAAGGCGAACGAGGACGTCGTCTAGGCTGAAACGCAAAAGGCGGCTGAATGGAGCCGCCTTTTCATTTCGTTCGTCGGCGGAGGCGAGGGACCGCCTCCACGATTTTCGATCAGAGATACTTCCCGACAATTTCCTTGACGGCGAGGCATTGGACGGACTTGCCCTGGCCTACAAAGAAGCCGAAGTCGCCCTTGAAATAGGTGTTGTAGGTGATGTTCTGAAAGTCGGCCTGCGTGCTCGCATCGCAGGGCTTGTCGGAGACCGCTATGGTCATGGACGAAATGGCGACGTCATTGCAGGTCTTGGGCGTAACCAGAACATAGTTTCCGCCATTGATCCAAGTCGACCCGCATTTCTCTTTCGGGATCGCTACGAACTCGCCCATCGCCTTCTTGACTGGCGCTGCGACCACGACAGGCGGCTGCGTCATCGCCTTCTCGACGACGACTGGGCTGGGGAAGGCGGCAACCTTAAGTTGTTGCGCGGATTGCCCCAGGATTACTAACGCCACAAAACCCGCCAGAACGACGACGAGCGTCCGAACATTGCTGGTGATCATGTCTATCCCCTGTGATTTATTTAGCTGAACGGCGGCGTAGTTACCGTAAACTGAAATGAATATGAAGCTTAAACAATACCGAAGTGGTTACCGTATAGTTAACAGATCGCCGCATTCAGCTTATTGATGGGCAGTGTGTCCATCAGTCCATAAAAGCCAATAAGATCCGTGCGTAACGCACGCTATTGGAGATACAGACTTGCTGGCGGCAGGTCAACGCACCGAGACTCAGCGAATCAGAAGTTCCGGCCGGAGCGAGGCCATTCAATTAAATGATCAGCTTGTGAGCGGCGTAATCACGACTGCTTGCTGGCCATGAAAAGGGCTGCATCATTCGAACTGTAATGAGGAATGACGCATTTGCAGATGGCTGTCAGCGATGACTTGAATAGCAAGCGCTTTCAGCGATTACCCACGAATCAGCCTAAATCCGGCAGTTGAGCTTATGCCGAACCGGAAAAGCTGAGCTGGAACAGCGTCTGCATGAGGGTTATCGCGCGACCCTCCAGGTGAGCCGCGCGCGTTGTCATGGCCGAACTTTGACCCGGCCATCCATGCATAAAGAATACGGCGAGTTGTCAACGTGTTGCTGGATGGCCGGATCAAGCCCGGCCATGACAATGGCGGGCGTTTCGCCGACGCAACCGCTGTTTTTAGGTTCAGGCGTACGAGCGCTGATTGATTCTCGTATGCCAGTTCGAGGCGATGTCGCTCAACGGCTTGCGCAAATGGGCGTCAGGAGAGCCGCGTTCGGTGGGCGTGGCGAGGCAGTGTTGCGGTCAGTTTGGCAAACAGGACAATTGGCCATCTTAGCCTTCTATCGCGCACCGTCTCTATCTGCCCCGGAAGTGGAGGGCGATGAGGACCGGCAGCAGCGGCCCCTTGCAAGGGCTCGAATTGTTGCACTGCGACCGCGACTTCGATGTCCTGGAAAAGGACTGGGCCGAAGTTCTTGCAGTGGATCTGAAGTTTCCCCTGGCATCTCGCGATTGATACAGGCCGCGCGGCGGCGTCTACGCCGCGAGCGCCGCCCCTTCAGCGGCCGGCGACTTCCTGAAGCGGTCGCGGCGCTTGGACGCCAAGCGGCACACCTTTCGACCAAAGATGGCCGGAGAGCGCCTTGTCGTAGCCGTAGCGATAGAGCGCCGTCATATAGGGGCTATTGAATCCGGGCTTGATGTCGGGATGGGCTTGCAGCCAGTCGTCGAAGCTGCTGTCGATTGAGGTCAGGTTGAACCGCTCTGCTCCGACAAAATTCAATGTCGCAAGGAGCACGCTTTTCGCGTCGTTCTTAATGAGCGTCGAGAAAGAACGCGAAACCGTCGTCAAGAGCCCCGCTTCCACAACCTCGAACTGCGGGGTGATGTGGTTGTTCATGACGATCCAGATGCGCGGCCTGCTTCTGGGATCGGCGGCTCTCTTTCCGCGTTCGAAAGCGAAATCGGGCAGGACGAAGACCTGACTCGTCCCGCCGCCATCCACATGCATTTCCTTGAAGTAACGCCCGTTGGCCGCGACCTGGATGAACGTTGGGCCGAACAGGCCGGGAATGCTGGCTGAGGCGACCAGCACATCGCGGAAGATCTGCCGGTACGGCGGGCCGCCTGCGGCGATGGCGCCCATATCCCACACGACACCGCGCTGAGCATCGAGATTGGTGGTGAGAATGAGAAGCCGCCGCCCCGTCGCGTGCTCCGCCGCCACCGACGCCAACATCCTGTCATTGACGAATTTGTCGACCAGGTTCTCAAGCATGCCGTGGCGCAGATCGGCGGTTCCGAGCAGGGAGAAGACGCCGCCGAGGTCGCCAAGCACTTCCGCCGCGTCGATGGAAAAGGCTTGCTGCATTTCGGAGTTGTAATCGGGGCCGAGAAACGCAAGCGGCGCGATGAGGGCGCCGGCGCTGACGCCGGTCACAAAGGTGAATTTGGGGCGGGTTCCTGTCTGGGTCCAGCCGCCGAGGACGCCGGCGCCGAATGCGCCGTCATAGGCGCCGCCGGACAGCGCCAGGATTTCGAAAGTCTCCCCAGGTCCACGCGGAGAGCTGACCGCCGTGCCGCGCAGGAAGCTTCGGAATTCGGCCTCGCTGCCGTCGACCCATGCCCTAGCGTTCGGTATGCCGGGAATCTCGGCGATGGCTTGCTCGCCAGCCGTAAACGGTTCGCGCGGCAGGTAGGAGCAGCCGGTGAGGGCCGCCGCGGACGCGCCGAACACAAACGCTCTACGCCCAAGGACGCCGACGCGGCGCCCGGTTGGGGTTGGTTCCCCGCTCATCGACCCTCCCGAGCAGTCACCCAGACCGCGCATGATTCGTCTCATTGCGAGCGACATGCGTCAATAGCGCAAGCTTTCCGGATATCTTGTTTGCGCGCCTTCGTGGCGGAAATGCAACTCTTGCAGCTCGCCGGAAGCCCCGACGCACATGCTGCGGGCGTCGACGACAAGAGTTGGTTGCAGAATTAGGAGACTTTGCCAACGAATTGGCTGGCTTGTCCACCATCAGTCCAACAAGCCAATTCCGATGGCGCTTTGCTCAATGGCCTGAAGCGACTTTGCGCGGCAAACGTCCGATGAGAATGCTGCGCATGTCGGAGGCGGCCAGGGAGCGCAACACATTCTCGTTATGAACACATTAGTACAGCCCGAGGCAAGTTCGCTCTCACTTCGCCGCACGCACTCACGCGAACTTGCCTCCGATAAGCGGTCCTAAATTCAATGGCTTGCTCCTACGCTATATCCGCGGGACGTCACGTCGACGCCCGCAGCATATGGGTCAGGACTTCTCGCGGGGGGCGCCAGACAACAGCGCCCTCGGAGCCGGCGCAGCCGAAGGCGATTGAGCCGCGCTCGCTGCATCATCTAAGCGAACGCGCCTCCGATAAGCTGCACTGGAACAAATAGTTGCCCGCACCCTTTAACCTGCGCCAGAGGTTTTCCCAGCCTGACTACGATCGAGGGAAGTCGTGCTTTTCAAAGGGGCGTGTGACGCGACCCAGAATGCGTATATCTGCCTTTTCTTCGCCCAGCAGTCTTGAACCCTCTAGAAATGCTTGATATTTGTGCTGCAGGAGAGAGGCTACAACCGGTCGCCAGTTATGCTGCGTGTTCACGGGTCGGTGAATGTGCGAAGCTGGAACTGACGCTTGGGAAAAAGCGGCTCCGCTTAGAAGGCGCAGAGCTTTCATTTCTTATCAGAAATGGCCGCAGCCGCCTTCGATCGCTGGTTTGAGCGCCATGAAGGTTTCACATACCGGGATGTCAGCGGCGGAGTGGGCGGCGCGCTCGACTATCGCGGGTGAAGCGTCGGCGGGAAACATTCCGTAGCAGATAATGAGAAGTGAGAGTGGTATGTACAAAACAGTTGTGCTCGAAAGCTCGATCTGGGCAGTTGTTCGAACCGATCCAGACCGTCCGCGTTTCATGGAAGTCATAGCCAATTTCTATGACGAGCAGCGCGCCAGAGACTATGCGGAGCTGCTGAATGGTCCGATCAGCGAGACCCATCAAGATGCACAGGGCGTCCCAAAGGCGCCGGCTCAGGAGCGGATCTCTCCGAAGGCGGATGCGGGCGAGGCAGACCTCAGCCCAAGGCAAAGCGCCGTCTTGATGGCGCTTCGTGCAAAGATGGACGAGAGCAAGCACGTGGCGGCAAAGGCCGCTGTTCTGGCCCAGGCCGCTCAAATACCGCTCGGCTCCCTTCACTCGGTGCTTGGCTCGCTTGAAAGGAAGGGCTTGATTCAAACGAGCCGCGCGGGCTCTGCGAGATCGCCGGCGGTGTATCGCATTCTGTAGCGCAGCGCCTTGGGCCTGCCCGGCGACAGGTCTACCCGGCGCGGTTGGAATTCGCGGCCAACGACATGGCGCCTTGGACCGCCGCCGGCTAAGACCTTTTCGCCATCTGGCTTTGCGCCATGACGGCGAGCAGTTTCAGATCTTCCTCGTCCTTCTCGCCTGTGAGGAGGAAGCGGACATGATCGGTCACCCAACTTGCCGCCCTGTTGGATCCCAGCACCTGCACAGCTACGGAGCTGTCCTGAAGGTCAGGCGCAGTAAGCGCATATAAGGTGAGCGGCGGCTCAGTCTTCGACGTATTCGATGCATAAACAAGCTGCATCATGCGATCCTGGCGATAGGTGAAGGCCTGGCCGCGGTAGAGCGTGTAGCCTTGCCGGATGAAATCGGGAGGCGTCAGGGCCTTCGCCGTGATCTTGGAAAGCTGGAAGCGGATCAGCTCAGGGTTGGCGATGGCGTCGGGATGGGGCGCCAGCGTCTCGCGCGGAAAGAAGCTGTGGAACCTGGCGATGTCAGCCGGCCAGGACGTCGGCGACAATTGCGCCGCCGGGGCTCTCTCCGTGTCTTTTGGCTGCAGCGGCGCGCGCTGGCCCGAGACGATGGTTGCGCCATAGCCGCCCATAACCCCGCCCGCAAAAACCGCCATCACGAACAGCATCTTCCGGAACGCGTCCGGTTCTTTCGCGGCTTGCTGCTGTGGCGTCGCTGTGTGCAGAATGGGTTTTTCCTTGCGGAACTGCTTGCCGTCGCTCTCATCGAACTGGAGCGCGCCGCGAGGAACCGCAATCTGTTCGCGGGCGAAAGCGCCAAAACTTGCAGCGAGCTGAGCCTGCGAACGCCTCAAACGCGCAACGCGCCGGGAAATCTCCACATTCGTATTCGCGAGCTGGGAGACTTCGCCAGACTGCCGTTTTTCGAGTTGGCCGTCGATATAGGCGAGCAAAAATTCGTCGCTCAATTCAGTCATGCGGCACGCTCCCGCCCAGGCGAGCAATCGCTCTCATACTCCTCGGAAAGCTCCCGATGATCGAGCCAGCGCGACAGAGCCACGTGGCCCCGCGCCAGGAGTTTCATCAGCGAAAGGATGTCGACCGCCGTCACCTCGGCCGCCTCATCGTAGGATGCGCCCTCTCCATAAACGAGGTAAAGCGCCGCCCTCTGCGATGAGGACATGTTTACGATGAACTTCGCGAAAGAAGCGTCGCCTTCAAATGTTCCCTTGGGGAGGCATGCTGCAAAAAGACGCGGATCGGGCTGGCATCGCTTTTGTGCGTTGGGGTCTTCTCCAAGCTTTGAGCTCCACAGGAAATACATGCGCCGCATCGCCTCGATGAGATGCTCGCGCTCCTCGCTTCCAAAATCCTTGCGGAGATTCAAACCCTTGCATGTGCCTCGAAGAAGCTGCCGCGCCAGATCTTCATTGACCGTCAACACGAGAGCGAACTTATAGAGTGAGGCGATGATGCTCTGAAAGGCGTCGCGTGAGCGGCTGCGGGGTTGTCCAAAGGAAGCCATGATACGCGCACTCTCCTACAAAGTAAAAGAACGACCAACTTTCATGACTTTGACAGAAAAAGGTTGACGCGCGGTAAAATCGCAACCGGGCATGCGGGATAAGCGAGCTGTGCATCCAGACCAATTGCACCCCGCTCTGGGTTGCGAAAGATCACAGTCCGTGTCTTTCTAAGGGGCGGTGGAAGAGCGCTTTTAAGGCCTTCTGTTCGGCAACGGCATTGCGGGCCGCCCATGACGAATGACGATTCAGCAGAGAAGCGGCTCAGCAAATTCTCCAGCGCCGATCGACGCGCCTATTCTCGTCCCAAGAATGACGCCATGCCGCAGCATCCCTCGTCTGCCTTTGCTCCGACGAATAATCCGCCGCTGGCCGATCTTCTGGAACATGCGATCCGCGGCGGCGGGCTTCCCGCGCGCGAGGCGGCTGAACCGAATCCCATTCACGAAAGGCTTATCGAGGAACTGACGACTGCTCGCGAGCAGATCAGGGCGGAACCGGAGGCTCAATATGTGGACCAGGTTTTCAGCTATATGCAACCGGCTCTTGATCCCATGGCGTTGGAGGAAGCCGCCCCTGACGCTTTTTTGATGGATCAGGCGCCCGGTTTTATCGACCAGGAGCCTGGGCTTCCGACTGATCTTGCGCCAGCGATGCAGGAAGAAACCGACTGGGATGAACCGGAGACCGCGCCTCTGAGCGATCTCGCCCTGAGCTATCTCGTCCGGCCGGCTATGCTCGAAGAGACGTCTCCGCTTGCCCCGGACACAGCCCCTCTGACGGCCGCCGAAGCTTTGGAAAAGCACCTTAGCGGGGATCGACCAAAGAACCGCCCAGCGAGCGCCGGTCCTGCAAAGCCTGCGAAGACCGTCAGTCAGAAGGCTCGATCACTGATGGGCCGCATGCGATTGCCGGATTGGAACCGCCGCCGCCGTGCTCTCCTGACCCTCATTCATCGTCGCCTGTTCGATAGCAGGACGGAGGAGCTTCTCTTCTGCAAAACTCCCCCGTTCGAGCTTTATCGCATCAAAGAGACGGAAAGGGGCTTACAGAAAGATTTCAGCTACCAGGGACCGGTTCCCAGAAAGCTTCTCGACTGGGCTCTTTCGGCGCTGCCCGCAGATCTCAAGCAGTACGCATTCGTTGATTTTCGCGCCGGCAACGGGCGCACTCTGCTTCTAGCCGCCGAGCGCAATTTCGAGTACGCAGCAGGCTACGCGTTCGACGTGGAAGGCGCGGGAACGCTAGAAATGAATCTGGCGCGATATCCGCGAGTTTGCCTTACATGCCGGGATGTCCGGGCGCTCCGCGGAGACCGCGACGGCGTCCAAATTCCCTCCCAGCCCTGCGTTCTGTTTTTTCCGGACAGCCTCAGCGCGGGCCATCTCGACATCATCCTCGACTATCTGACTGTTTCTTTGAAGGTCGATCCGCGGCCTGTCTATCTCATCTTCGAAAATGCGGGGCGGGAAAGCGGCAAGAGCCAGATGAGCGTGTTCAAGAAAGCGCCGTTGCCCTTGCTCAATCAGGCGAAGGCGTTTTTCTTCGCGCCTGTGAGCGTCGCCGTTTATCGCTCCAGGACCGATGGGGCGCGCCGAGGGCGGCTCACTCCCGATCCAATTATGACTGATACCCGATCCGGTTGAACGGTTCGCCGCCGGCGAGCGTCAATTCCTAAACCATTCAACCGGATTGGGTATGACGGGGCGCGCCTCCGCTTTAGCCCTTGGGAGAAGTCTGCGGTCGAAGACGGTGCGTGTCGACGAAACCGACAAGGCCGAGATAACGGACGTGGCACCACTGGCCACTGCATTCGCCGACCGGCGCAATCCCCTCGGCGTAGAATGGGATCTCGCCGATGATTTCGGCATCGGGACTCGCGAAGCTGAACACCTTCAAGTTCGGCTCGCCATCGACGCCATATTTTGGGGCCGACGCTTCGTCTGATCGGGCGAGAAAGCGGGTCCGAACGAACCCCCTTACGCCATTATGTTCGATGAAGCACCAACGACGCGTGCATGTCTCAAGCCCCGCGATGTCGTTCGTCGCCGGCGAAAGCGCATTGACCACCTGTGCGGCGGCGAATGGGGCTTTGCGAACGGGAAGGCTTTCTTCGCCCCCAAGTCCGATCACGCGGTATGAGGCGCCAGCGCGCCCTTTCGCCGAGGGGGAAGGCGCAGGCGACGGCCTTTGCAGGCTGGCTTTCGCCAGGGGTTCGGCGGCGTGAGCCGGGGTGGTCGTCTCGTCCGGCTTCTCCGCAACGAAAACGCCATAAGTCCAACCTCGGACGCCTTTGTATTCGACAGCGCACCAACCTTTGGCGCAGGGCTGGAGAGACGTCAGCATGGCGCCCCTTGGGACCGATGCGACGATCGGCGATTGACCGGACGGCGCGCTCCGAAGATATCCTCTGCTCCCCGCTCTCCATGTCCAGGAAGGCTGCTCGTTCGCGATCGCCGGGGAGGCAATTAAGAAAGCGAGCAAAGTCACGACGATCCGGCTTTGGGCGGATGAAGTTCGGCGATATGTTGTCATTGCCGGCTTCCTGAAGGCTACTCAACAAAAAACCTCGCACGCCCGGCGGAAAGTCCTGCCCCACAGGCGGGCGTCAACAGGACCTACCGCGGACAAGGCGTACGAGCAACGATTTGATTTTGATGACGCTCATCGACGGCAGGTTCTCCAACGCGCCTGCATCGAGTGGCGGGAAATTTGCCTCCGGCTGTGCCGGGAAGCGCTTTGCGATCTGACCTCCGACGACGCTTTCGCGTGGACGTTTTTGCCTGGAACTTGGACTTGTCACTCCACATTTGCTATCGGATCTTCGTGGCTGAAAAGTGGAGCAGGGAAACGATGCTTCTTCAGCAGGCGTGCATGCGCTCGGCGCTGTTGGTTCTGGTTGTTCTATTACAAGCGGCTTCGCTCCAGGCGGAGGAGGCCCAAACCAAGGCCGTCTCCACGCCGCCGGGCTCTCCTTCCAGCGCGACGGCGGCACCGCAAGCCCGGCCGACGCCGACCGATACGAGCGGACTTCAATCGCCAACCTTGCTCTCCTCGATCGACAAAATCCTGAAGCGGGCGGCGACCGAGCGCGAGGGCGCGAAGAACTTGCCCACGCGCGACAAGTTTCTGTTTGAGCCCGTATGGACGGAGACCCGCGAAGAGCGCGAAAGGGAAGTCCGGGATCTGCTCGACAGCGCGCTCGCCGTCGTGACCGACGCCCCGATCCTCAAGCTTCAAGAGGACATCAAGAAACAGCAGGACAAAATCGCCGCCGGCAAGGACCGCATCGCAACGCTGCGCGAGAAGCGGCTCGGCGTTCCTCAACCCGGGTGGGCGCCCAGCTTTTTCACCGAAACGACAGAGTCCGTCGACACGTCGATTGCGGCGACCGAGGCGGACATCAAGAAGCGCGAAGCCGATATTCTTCGGACCAAGGGCGAGATTAGAGAAAAGCTTTCCGCGGCGGGGGTGACGCTTTCGCAGGACCAGCTCGATCTCCTTCTTGACAGCGTGCTTGGCGGCGATCTTCTCAAACTGATGACGGCTTTCGAGGTGGCGAAAATCGCGGACCAGAGGCTAGGAACGCTTGTCAAGGAGTCCAACGAGGACCTGAAATCCGCGCGGCGCTATTTCGGCATGCACGCCGCGCTTTTCGCGATGCTCGTGCATAGCCAGGAAATGGTGATTGAGCGAATTGATAAGGTGTATCTCGCGCGCCTGCGCGAAATAACAGGCAATATCGAGCAGACAGGCGCAAAAACACGGGAACTGTTGCAATCGGCCGGCCGTGAGGATCAGCGCAGCGCGCTTGAGGCCAATTTGAAGGCGCAGGATGTTTCCAAAAAAGTGTCGGCCTTTTACCGCGACTATTTGCAGGCCCAAAGGCGGCTTCTTTTGCAAGCGCGCGAAAGGGCGCTTTTCGATCTGCGGGTTGCGGATAATACCTATGAAACTGTCGAGGAAAGTTTTCAGCTCAAGGCGCTCATGGATGAAGCGCGGACATCCTTCGACGCTGTGCAGAAATTGGATCAGCCCGGCTTCGAGCAAATCTTTCGTAACGAAAATTTAAGGCGCGAATTCGAAAATTTGACACAGAAACTCGGTCCCTCTTCCTGATGGATGATGCGCTGTCGCCTTAAATCAACAGCCGCCGATAATCCAGGGCTTTGTCATTGTTTGGACTTCGAGTGTGGCTAGCGTCGAGGCTATAGTGTCTCTCTTTCCTTTCGCAGATGGGTGTCCAGGATGAGGATCGTACTTGCGCTTTTATTCCTCGGAGCGGCCTCATGCGAGGCGCTCGCCGAGGAGGCTGACTGCGCCTACGATCCGAAGCTCTCGCACCTTTCCAGGATCATCGCGGCCAACTCGATGCATGGCCCCATCTACGGAACGGCTCTCAACGACGTATCGAACAAGTCGCAGAGCCGAACCTTGAACCTCCGCGATCATGAGCTGGTGCTGACCTTCGACGATGGGCCGCTCGGCGCCAACACGCAACAGGTGCTCGACGCGCTGCAAAAACACTGCGTGAAGGCGATATTTTTCTCCGTCGGGCGCATGGCGCAGCAAAACCCCAAGCTTCTGCAGGAATTGGACCGGAAGGGCCATACGATCGGCTCCCACACCTGGTCCCACCCACGGGCCATGCACCTGATGCCCGCCGAGGACGCAAAGCTTGAGATCGAGAAGGGCTTCGCCGCCGTCAGCCAGGCGCTCGGCAAGCCGATTGCGCCATTCTTCCGGTTCCCTGGCTTGAGGGATTCGCCTGAAACCGCGGCCTATCTCGCCAGCCGCAACATCAGCATCTGGTCTGTCGATGTGATCTCAGGCGATACCGAGCCGGGGGCCACGTCCCAGCGCGTCACAAGCAATGTGTTGAGCCGCGTCAAGCAACTCGGCAAAGGCATCATCCTCTTCCACGACATCAAGAAACCGACCGCCGATGCGGTGGATGGCATTCTCACCCAGCTTGAGAAAGACGGTTTCAAGTTTGTCCATGTCGTCTCCAATACGGAGTATCAGCCCAATCCGGAATTGATCGCGCGCGCCGACGCTTTCCGCACAGCGCCCGAGAAAGCGACGATGACCGGGACCTGGGTCCCTTCGGCGAAAACTGATAAGGACAAGGCCGGGAAGGAGGACATCAAGGACGGCAGCGTGGACATCATGCGCACGGAATGGGTCGACCTGAAACATATGAGCGACATGCTGACAGGTCAGGGCGACGATGTGGCGAGCGCGCATGGAGGCCAGCAGGGCGGCGGAAAGAGTTGGACTGCTTCCGGTCAGCTCCGCTGACGCCAAAGGCGTCGCCATGCCAAGCTTGCTAATGCCGCTGATTTGGTAGTCCGCTTCCAGCAAACGCGCATGCGACCTATGGGTCGAAACCGGAATCGCGTCAGGAAATTTGCTTGTCCGTACTACCTCCGATACCCGAATTCCTTTCTTCAGGCTCAAGAAGGCTTAAATCATGGGGACTATTGCTGTTTCGGATCCGGCGCGTCGGATGCCATATCGGAAACGGGGTCAGAGTCCCATTGTGGCAGCCCAGCATCTCCTAGCACTGTCAATCGGCTCGCAAAAGGGACCCCGGATCGGCGTGCAAAAAGGACCCCAGGGACCATCCTTTTGTTCGGTTCAGCAGCGCCATCCTTCCGTCCCGGCCCATGCGACTGCTGAGCCGGCGCGCGCAACGGCGGTCAAGAACGGCCGCTTTTGGCGGCCGCCCGCAGGGCTTGTTCTTGAGGGCCGTGAGCACGACGGCATGATGAGAGCGCCGGGCGGCGTGCTGGACGTCAGGCGCGGTGTTTGAAGCGCCAGCTTTCGTTGCCGGTCTCGATGATCTCGCAGTGGTGGGTCAGCCGGTCGAGGAGCGCGGTGGTCATCTTGGCGTCGCCGAAGACGTTTGGCCATTCGGCGAAAGCGAGATTGGTGGTGACGATGATGGAGGTGCGCTCATAAAGACGGCTGATCAGATGGAAGAGCAACTGGCCGCCTGCTTGCGCAAACGGCAGATAGCCGAGCTCATCGAGGGTCACGAAGTCGAGGCGGGACAGATAATCGGCCATCCGCCCCTGGCGGCCGGCGCGGGCTTCGCTTTCCAGCCGGTTGACGAGATCGATCACGTTGTAGAAGCGTCCTCTGGCGCCGCCGCGGATGCAAGCCCTGGCGATCGCGATGGCGAGATGGCTCTTGCCGGTCCCGGTTCCGCCGACCAGGACGGCGTTACGCTGTTCGGCCAAAAAGCCGCCGTTCGACAGCTCGCGCGCCAGCGCCTCGTTGATGGGCGTGCCGGCGAACTCAAAGCCGTCAAGGTCCTTGGCCAGCGGCAGTTTGGCGATGGTCATCTGGTATTTGATCGATCGCGCCTGCTTCTCGGCGATCTCGGCCTTCAAAAGATCGCCGATAATGCATTGCGGCGAGAGCTGGCGTTTGATGCCGGCCGCTATGATCTCATCATAGGCGGCCCGCATACCGAAGAGCTTCAACTCGCCCATCAGGGCGAGGATGTCGGTCCGTTCCATGGGCTAGCCCTCCTCAAGCTGTCATAGCGGGCGCAATCGGCGGCGGGCGCGTGCTTCAGGCGCAGCGCGTCGGGCGTGGCGATGCTCGCGGCGGGGCTTAAGTCTTTCTTGCGCGCCAGGATGTTCAGGATCACGCTCGACGAATGGACGCCCTGGCTCAGGGCTTCGGCGCAGGCCGCTTCAACCGCCGGGAGCCCATCGCTCAGCGCGGCGGCCAGGATCGCCACCATTTGCCGGTCGCCGTCATCGAAGCCGTGCAGCCTGCGCCGCACAGCTTCCAGCGATGACGGCAGAACCCAGTTCTTGAACGGCGCGCCGTTCCTTAAGCCGCCCGGCTTTCTGCTCAGCACCGGCACATAATGCCAAGGGTCATAGATCGTCTGGCCGCGCCCGAAACAGCGGGCATGTTCGCCAACGACAGCGCCGTCCTGCCGGATGACGATGCGATCGGCGTAAGCCTGTACCTCGACCGGGCGTCCCACAGCTTGGGAGGAGACCGAGTATTTGTTCCTGTCGAAGGAGACGAGGCAGGTCTTCGACACCGAGGCCATGACCGCGTGAAAACCGTCGAAGCGGCCAGGTACGGCGATCAGGCTCGCCCGCTCCGCCTCGAAGACCTGCCAGATGGTCTGGTCCTTGAACTCAGGATGCTTGTTCGCCTTGGCGTAGGCGACGCAGCGGTCGAGGAGCCAGGCGTTCAGTTCGTCGAAGCTCTTCACCCGCACTCTTGGCGTGAAGAAGCGCTCGCGGATCAGGCCAACCTGGTTCTCGACCTGCCCCTTCTCCCAGCCGGACGCCGGCGTGCAGGCGGTCGGCTCCACCAGATAATGGCTGCACATCTGCATGAAGCGCCGGTTGAACTGGCGCTCCTTGCCAACAAACACCGTCTCCACCGCCGTCTTCATGTTGTCGTAAATGCCGCGCGTGCAGGCGCCCTTGAAGAACGCGAAGGCGCTGGAATGGGCGTCGAACACCATCTCCTGGCTTTCGCGCGGATACACCCTCACAAACGGCATCCGGCTATGGCAGAGCCGCATATGGGCCGCTTTCACCACCATCGTGACGCCGTTCATCACAACGGTCTCGTGGCTCCAGTCGAACTGGTAGGCTTCGCCGGGCGCGAAAATCAGCGGGATATAGGCTTGCGCCGAGGCCGCCCCGCGCGCCTTGCGCCAGCTCTTGGCGTAGCGCCGAACCGCATCGTAGCCGCCATCAAACCCAACATCGCGCAGCGTCTCGAACAACCGCACCGCCGTCAGCCGTTCCCGCGTAGGCTTCGCCTCGTTCGCAGCCAAAAGATCGTCGAGCTGCTTCCGCCAGGCGCCAAGCTTCGGCATCGGTTGCACGCTGCGCTCGTAGCGGTGCTCCGTCGCCTCCGAGCGGATCGCCTTGCGCACCGTCCTTCGCGACAACCTCAGCTCGCGGCTGATCGCCTTGATCGGCTTCTTCTCGATGAAAAACGCACGCCGGATCTTCGCAATCGTCTCCACAACCAGCATCCCAAACGCAGCCCCCTGCTTCCACCAGGGGCTTTGTGGACCCAATCGTCAGTGGGGTCCCGTTTGGACGCCGATTACCCCGCTAACGGGGTCCTTATTGCACGCCGAAACACACCTAGCACAACCACTTTTAAGTCAATGCCAAGCGGTCCAGCCTGGGCCAATATGGAACGATTCTCCGCCCCGCGTCGTAGAACGAGGGTGTGTGGAACACCCCAGCCAGCTTGCTCGGTCAACTCCCGGAGTTGCTTCTTCGTCCGAATCATTATCTCATCGTAGGACACGAGGCGATCCCCCATGGCGATGCCGAGTTTAGCAGCCTGAGAGCTTGGCTTCACGGCGGAGACTGCGAGCTCGCGCTCGACCTGCCGGCCTGACGCGTCGAAAAATCGCGTATCGATGAGGCGATTGCGCTCGTCATAGCGGTAGATGACCCTTGCGAAACCAGACTTGCGCAGTGTCGGGGCTCCTGCCGCATCAAAGCACCACGAGGATGCCACGCGCCCATAGCCATCATATTCGTCACGCCAACTTGCACACATGTCTTCATTCAACTTTGGCTGACCATCTGTACCCAAACAATTACCGTCTATCAATCGACCGTGTTCGTCGAACTTGGCCTTTATTTTTGCGCAACCGTTCTTGTGAAGCGTTGGGGCGCCATCGATCCCAAGAAAGGCCCGCTCAATCAGGTTGCCTCGATCATCAAATTTTCGCGCGTAGGACGCGACGCCTTGCGCGTCGAGCACCGGGCGCCCGTCGACACCGAAATTCGCGCGCCCGGTCTGATTGCCTCGAGAATCATAGATCGCCCGCCACCGGGCAACGCCGTTGCGAGACAAGATCAATTTTCCATTGACGCCGTAGTAGGACTGTTCTGTGAGGTTGCCCCTGGGATCGTAAGCCAATGTTACATGGGCGAAGCCATCGCGCGAGGCGGCGGGTTGGCCGTCTACGCCCCAATATGCCGCTTCGACGAGTTGGCCGCGGTCGTCGAACCTAAGCGTTACCTTGGCAAAGCCATTGGCAGTCAACGTCGGCTTGCCATCGACTCCGAAGGCTTCCTGCTCGACCAGATAATTATTGGAATCGTAGGCGAATGTTAGCCGAGCGAAACCTCCCTTGATCAGGACCGGCTTACCATCAGTGCCGAAGTGGGACCAGGACGTGTATCTGTCTTTCTCGTCCACCTGGACTACCCATTTGTGGTAGCCGTCGCGATGGAGCGTCGGCTTGCCGTCGAGCCCGAAACAGCGGGCCTCAAGTTCGTTGCCGCGCTCATCCGGTTTCATGATTAAGCTGGCACAACCGAGCTTCGGCGATGTTGGCGCGCCATCGGCACCGAAATAGAGCTTTTCGATGTTGTAACCGCGCTCGTCGTACCTGAAATCGACCCTCGTAAAGCCGTCGTCGTTTGCGATCGGCTTGCCGTCCTCACCGAGATAGACTTGTGAGACGATGTTGCCCCACTTGTCATGGGAGTAGTTAATTGATGCGAAATGCTGGGATCCATTGATAGGATGCCCTCTCGCGTCTAGGAATGTGCGGCTGACGATGGCAAACTGCTCATCGTATGCGGACGCCACTGAGGCATCGCCGCTCTTTCCAATTTGCTCTCCACCGTCCGCGCCTATTTTAGCGCTCTTCATAAGCAGGCCGCCAGGAGAATAGGATTTGCGCTCGCCGTAGCTGTTGTCCGCGTCGGGACGCGGGATGCCCCACGGGTCTTGGTAGCGCAGTTCGACCGCGAATCCTTGTTCGTCGAACGTGACGAGGTAGCGTGTGATGTCGCTGCGGTTTATCTCCGAGCGGGAAAGCGTCTGCTGGTCGATAAACATGTCGCGTCTTGCTCTTAGGGACCACTGCGCGCCCCGATTCTCGAAGCTCACAAGCAATCGGTTGCCGTCGCGGTGCAACGCCTCTTGAAAGAGAGGGCGATCGAATTCATCGAAATGGTCAATGCGCGTTGGCACGCCGTCCGAGGTGTATTCGATAATCCAACGCGCTGTGGGGTCAGCGTCGGGCGCATCGTCGGGAACTTGGCGGCCCGCGCTGTTTTCAACCCTGACCTCCAGTACGCGGCCCATCTGCGTTATAAAACGGTAATTTCGCTCGCGATGCCGGCGCGTCTCTTCGCCGACAGCCCCGAGTCCTTCCGGCAAACCCCAACGCCAGACCATCTCACGGTAATGCGCCACCATGGGCTGCGTATACTCCCAGTACCCCAGGCTGGCTCCGGCGAGCATGATGAGCGCCGTCGCTGCAATCGCCGCATTCCGCCGCCAGCTTAGCCGCGCACGCTCACGCTCACGCTGGCGAAGCGTGTCGTAGGAAACGCCGAGGATACAGGCGACAAGCCGCAGCAGCGCCTGCTCTTTGAGGACGCGATCCTTGACGCCTTTGCGCGGGCGCACGTCAGCGGCCAGCGGTTCCGTATTTTCCTTGACGATCTCGGTCGTGCCATCCGGCTTTTCGATGATGCGCGTGCGCTCAAGGACGGCGGATGGGAATGAGTTGTGCGGCTCGCCCTCGGTAAGCAGCGCCAGCACACGCTCGCCGCGGCCGAGTTGCTTGAAAATTTCGATCTCGCGCGCCACCCATTTGGAGCGCGGCGTATAGGGCGAACACACGACGATAAGGAAGCGGGAGTTCTCGCAACGCCTGCTTGATCTGATCATTGAGATCGCCGGAGGCTGGCATCTCATCTTCGTCGCGGAACACTTTCTTGAGCCGCGCGGGATAGCCCTTTGCCTGCAACGACTTCGGAACGCGATAGCCTTCAAGTGCCGAAATCAGCCATTCCGCCCACTTGCGGTCCTTCTCGACATGGCGGTAGCTGATAAAGGCGTCGTAGAGAAATGATTGGCCGGGTTCGCTCATCGCAAGACCTCAAGCTAACGCAACTTTTGTCCATTAGAATTCCAGGCGCATCCTCACCCGCTCGCAGGCAGCTAAGGTCGCGAAGCAATGTTTAAAACAGCGTACCGAAAGTATTGCTCCCAACAGGATGTGCTTTCTGCAATTGCCACCACGACAATAAACGAGACACGTCGGCACGCAGCTGCAGGCCAACAAAATCGGCGTCTGCTATACCTCCAATTGCGCTATATCATTCGCCAACCTGGAACATCAGCTCTCGGCGTGCGCCGTGCAAAGGCGGCGCTTTCCAGTGGGTGCAAGCCCCACCCGGCGAACTCGCTCCAGCCGGAAGCAATCGGAGCAGTCATGGAGGTGACGAAATGGCTGAAGCCTTCGATTAGCGTGTCACGTATAGGTGACAGCGCGAGTGTGCAGGCCGCAACGCGAGTGAACGCTGAGCAAGCCTCGAAAAGGACGATGCGCGGGCCGACCCGGCCGTCGTACCGGGGAAGGCTGATATGGCTGGGCGACAGAGCGAAGACGACGCCCATCCGCCGCGCCGGGGCAGTGGCGGCAGCATGCACACAAGGAAAGCGGATGTTGAGCAAACTCGCCGAAAGAAGGCGAGGAAACGCCAGCCTTGCCCCCTCGCGGCGGACGCCTCCCTTCGGCTTACAAACTACTCCCGACTTTCACGAAACCCGAACCGACGAGATTGACCCCAAGGTGACATTCGGCACCCGGGACCCACGGCGACAAGGCCGTTAATGGACAGCATTCCGGCCGCCATGTGGAGACCGACCAGGAAACCGAATAGGCCATACGTCTCCCCCCGCCCGCGCGCGTTACCTCAGATTGGTATTCTCGATAAAGTTGTGAGCGCCTTCCGCCGGTACTGCAAGTGCCTTATCATTACCGATCGCACATATTGTGGGCTAGCAGTATTCGGCGGTAGGTGAGCCATGGGCAACCCCGAAAAAAGCGTGCAGTACGGTGGGACCAATGGACCCGCCGTTTCGGCACGGGCGCAAGTGTCGCCGGGCCCGTTTCAGGGAAGCGATCGCTTCGTTTTCGATAGCGACCAGGTCCCCGCGACTGAACGTATTGACGTGACCCGCCAGCTTGCGGGACAGCTGTTTGGCGGTCTCAATGTGATCCCATCCAGCGATTGCGGCTTTCAAGCATGCATATGGGCTTTACGCGCAGGTGACGTGGTCATTGGCAGCGGCCACATTACGTCGGCAAAATTCCATGTTGGGTCAACGCCAAATGCGCCGCGTAACCAGACGGGGCGTTTGCGAGACGAGGAAGGCATTTTCTGGATCTACCGGCGCGGTGGGGCGGCAGTGCAGCACGGGGCAATCGATAGCTTGCTCAATTCGGGCTCTGCATGGTTCATGCATGCCGACGTGCCGGCCACCAGCGTAACAGAAGGCACGCATTTGCTGACGATCAATCTCCCCAGCAAGGCGCTTCAGCGCGCCGTCGGCCACAATCTGCATCTCGCGCCGGTCGCCCTAGCCAGGGGCAATCCCCTAATTCAGCTAATCACCGGCTACATTGACTTAACTAACCAACTGCCATCCAACGCCGATCCGGCAATGCTAAACGCAATAGGCAAGCATTTGACCGATCTCGTGGGATTGGCGCTGGGGCCCACCAGGGACGCCGCCGAACAAGCAGAAAAGGGCGGAGTCAAAGGGGCGCGGCTCCAGGCCGTGTTGCGTGTGATTGAGTCGAACTACACCGAGCCCGAGTTCTCGGTCGCCAGTGCAGCGGCACAGCTCAAGCTGTCGGTGCGATACGTGCAGGACATACTTCAGGAAACCGGCATTGGTTTCGCGGAGCGGGTCTTGGAATTGCGCTTACAGCATGCCTGCGATTTGTTGAGCCGTGCCCACATGACAAACCGCAAGGTCAGCGACATCGCGTTTTCCTGCGGCTTCAACAATCTTTCATATTTTCACCGAGCCTTTCGTCGCCGCTTTGGCATGACCCCTGCGGGCGCCCGGTCGTCTTAAACCGAGGTATCGGAACTCGCTGAGGCGTTGCCTTTAGCACGACCGTCCCTCCTGGCATGGACGGCTATCGCCTGTCTTTGCGCCGTCGTACACGAGGCGGCGCCGTTCAAGTGCGCTTCTGTGCATACGAACACGCGCTCCAGTGCACGATTTCCGAGGCCTCAGGCGGCATAGTGTCTTGCATGGCAGCGATGCTGCCGACGCAAAACACAGGGGACAGAGACAATGACCATGAGCATCTCGAGCATCGCCAAGGTGGACAACGGCGTCAACGTGACCGCGCTTCTCGGGGCGCGCGACGCACTGGAAAAGGCTCCTGAGGCGGCCCAATTGAAGTGGCGCTCAAGCTGCGAGTGGCTTAGGGGCACGCACAGCCGCTCAGCGATCGGCAACTTCTTCGGACTCGGCGCCGAGCAGTCCCGCAATAAGACATTCACGGTCGAGGCGGACCATCCGCAAGTCTTTGCAGCCGAAGACAACGCTCCGACTCCGGTCGAGCTCATCCTCACGGGTCTGGCAAGCTGCCTGACGGCGGGCGTTGCCGCAGTCGCCCAGAGGCGCGGAATACAACTTCATTCGGTGAAGGCGACGCTCGAAGCCGACATGGACATTCAGGGTATTCTCGGCGTCGACGACGAGGTGCGCAATGGGTTCGGCGCCATCCGCGTTCATTTCGACATTAGCGCCGATGCGAGCGAGGACGACATCAAGGCGTTGGTCGCCCAATCGCAGAAACGGTCGGCCGTATTCGACATCATCACCAACCCGACGAGCGTCTTTGTCACCGTAAACTGACAGCGGCGGCAGAATCAGGAGCGAGTGCCATGAGGTTTGCAACGACCGTCATCATCGGCGCCGGCCAATGCGGGTTGGCCATGAGCAAGCATCTCGCCGCCCGCTCAATCGATCACGTGATCCTCGAGCGCGGCGAGGTTGCGAACTCATGGCGGACAGAACGGTGGGATTCGCTCCGGCTTCTCACGCCGAATTGGCAGACCCGCCTTCCTGGCTACGCCTATGACGGCGATGATCCCGACGGCTTCATGACTATGCCCGAAGTCGTCCAATTCCTGCAGCGGTATGCGGCGCTCGTGCGCGCTCCAGTCCTGACGGGAACGCAGGTGATGCGGGTGCGGCAGGTGGAGGGAGGCTACGAGGTCGCGACCAGTCAGGGGCCCTGGCGATGCCGTGTGCTGGTGATTGCGAGCGGCGCCTGCAATATCGCCGCGGTTCCGTCGCCGGGCGCCGCCCTGCCCCGCGAGGTGATGAGTTCTCACGCCTCTGCAATACAGGAACCCTGGCCTCCTGCCAGATGGCGGCGTGATGATCGTCGGCGCGTCGGCGAGCGGAATCCAGCTGGCCCGAGAGATCCAAGCTTCCGGCCGCCGCGTTGTCCTTTCCGTGGGTGAGCACGTCCGGATGCCGCGTATTTACCGCGGACGCGACATCCAGTGGTGGATGAACGCCATCGGCGCCATGGATTCGCGCTACGATGCCGTCGAAGACCTCGAAAGAGTTCGGCGCTTGCCCTCTCCTCAGCTTGTGGGCACGCCGGAGCGCATAAACGTCGATCTTAATAGCCTGCGAAAGGCGGGCGTCGAGCTCGTGGGGCGCCTCGTTGGTCTGCACGACGGCAAGGCGCAGTTCTCGGGATCGCTGGCGAACTACTGCGCCCTCGCCGATCTGAAGATGAACCGCCTTCTTGCCAGCATCGATGCTTGGGTGACCACGAACGGGTTGGCCGGGCGGTTTCCCGCGCCTCATCGCTACGAGCCCACGGATGTCGGGCCAGAAACCCAACTTGGCCTCGACCTGCGCGCCACCAGGATCAGGACGGTGATCTGGGCGACAGGATACCGGCCCGGCTACTCCTGGCTCGACGTACCCGTGCTCGATAGGAAAGGGCGCATACGGCACGACGGAGGCGTTGTCGCACCGGGGCTGTACGTCATGGGCCTGCCGTTCATGCGTCGGCGCAAATCGTCCTTCATCGACGGGGCTGGCGATGATGCCGCGGATCTCGCCGCCCACCTTAGCCTTGGCCTCGCTCGCGCGGCCGCTTGAGAGCAATCACAATGGACACACTTTGCAGCTTCGAGCCGCGCTATGACGCGGTGATTGCCGGCGCGCGCTGTGCAGGCGCCGCCACAGCCCTTCTCTTGGCGCGGTCAGGGGCGAAGGTGCTGATGATTGATCGGCAAGCCTACGGCTCTGATACCTTGTCGACGCACGCGCTCACGCGGGCCGCCGTTCTCCAGCTCACACGCTGGGGACTTATTTCGGACATCATGGCGGCGGGTGCCCCCGCGATCCGATCGACCACGTTTCATTACGGCAGCGAGGCCATCCGGGTGGCCATCAAGCCCGAGCACGGTGTCGAATGCCTCTTTGCGCCTCGGCGCACGGTGCTTGACCGTCTGCTGGTCGATGCTGCTCGAATGGCCGGCGCTGACGTTCGGCACGGCGTCCTTCTTTCCGGGCTGCTGTTCGCGCCCGACGGCCGGGTCATCGGCGTCTCTCTGAAGGATGCCAGCGGGTCGAGCATGACCGTCCGCTCGGACATCGTCATTGGGGCGGACGGTCGTCAGTCGAGTGTTGCGCAACTCGTCAAGGCCAGAGCCTACGTTGAAGGCTCTCATGCCTCGGGCATTGTCTTTGGCTACTTTGAAAACCTGCCCCAGGATGGTTCCCATTGGCGCTTCACCAAGAATGCGGCGGCGGGGGTGATCCCGACGAATGCCGGTCACTGCGTCTTTGCCGCCGTTCCGGCTCATCAGTTCTCGGCGACGTTCCGGGGCGATGTGAGGCGCGGTTTTCTCAAGGTCCTGGAGGCGAGCAGCCCTGAGCTGCGTGAATGCGTCGAGCGCGGCACGCTGATGGGCCGCCTGCGAGGCTTTGGCGGAGCACCGGCCTGTCTCCGGCAATGTCACGGAGCGGGATGGGCGCTGGTCGGCGACGCCGGCTATTTCAAAGACCCCCTGACCGCTCACGGGATCACCGACGCGCTTCGCGACGCGGATTTATTGTCCCGTGCGATCGTTGCCGGTGGCGGTCGCGCGCTTGCGGCGTACCAAGCCGAGCGCGACGCGCTCTCCCTGCCGCTCCTGGGCATCACCGAAGCGATAGCGTCGTTCTCGTGGGACCTCGACGCCGTCAAGCAGCTTCATGCCGAATTGAGTGCGGCCATGAAGGCAGAAGCCAATCACCTGGCGGGCATGTCCCATCTGCCATCACTTGCAGCGTAGGAGATCGTAAAATGCCGAACACATCCCCCTGGACACAAACATTTGCAGGCCAACCCGCGCTGGGCTCGCACGCCGAGCGGAGTCGGACGACCACTGGAACTGTTCACCGATATAACGGGAGACAGGAACCCAATTCACTACGATGCTGAATTGGCGGCAAGGTCCTCTTTTGGCGGCCCTATCGTGCAAGGCGGCGTCACGACCGGTCTGTTGAATGCCGTCGTTGCGGAGGATCTCCCTGGACCTGCACGGTCTTTCGGGGGACAAATTGGCGGTTCCTGAAGGCCGTCCGTGTCGGAGAGCGTCTGACGGCGCTGCAATGGCCTCGCCGCGCTCGCGGCGCCGGGGGTCTCCGCTCCCCCCATATTCGGCGCTGTCCTTATGGTGGCTGCTGGCGTCACCCGGGGGACCTACTCCTTGCTAGGCTGGGGCGCGTGCGATTCGTGCTCTTGGTGGCGACAGCCTCCGGTCTGAAGGTTGATTGGCCGGGCTTTGTCTATGCGACTTTGTCTGGAGCGGCCGCCTCCGGGCTTGGATATGCGATTTGGTACGCCGCCCTGCCCGGTCTCTCACCGGCGTGAGCCGCGTCCGTGCAGTTAAGCGTGCCGGTGATCACCGCGCTGGCCGGGACGCTCATGCCCGGGGAGGCGATCAGCTGTCGTCTGGTTCTCTCCTCGGCCGCCATTCTTGGCGGCATCGCGCTCGTAATCCGGAGCAGAAAGTTTCGGGTACGGCTCCTGACCCCTTCCAGACATTTCATTCGTCGCAACATGCTGGGCACGTGGGGCAAGTCTTTGTCGTTGAGCGCGCTGATGGCACTGGGCAAAGCACAAGCGCCTGCATCTTATGTTTGCGGTCTACATAGCGAAACTGAGATAAGCGGCAACGGCTGCGATTTGCTCCCTGGTCAATCCGGCCGCAATGGGCTCCATGATGTTGGTGGCCCCATGCGTTACAGGATCGTTGCTCCGGTAACCATTTTTCCAGCCGATCAGTTGCGAGACGAGGTAGGAATAGTGCTGTCCTGCCAAACGCGGTATCGCTTCGCTTCCCTTCTCGGCTCCGTGACAGAGAGCACAAGCGGGGACATTCGCACTGGGAATGCCCTCGTCATAGATCCACTTTCCTCGAGGTACGAGACCCCGCGGCCCGTCATCGACGGGATCCGCGGCCAATCCATTGAAGTACTTGGCGAGGGCTGAGTGCATGCTAGGCAAACCGGAACCGTGCGCACAAGGTGTCAACTCGTACAGTTGAAGCGTCCTCGCAACCATCGGTCGCTATGTCTCGTAATGGCCCATCGCGACAAGGCAGGTATGTCCCCTGTTGGGCTATCGCGGTCGTACTAGGATTCAAGCCGCGCAATAAACGTCCAGCTTAATGCCCGGAGGCCAATCGCAGGGACGCCATTGACCGGCGTGTCGGCATGATCAGTAGGCCAAATCGAGCGATCCGCTCGCAAGCCGACGCGCCAACCCGCGGCTCGAGGCAACGGCGCTTGGCCGGCGGTGAAGTGAGACGCCAGCGAAGAACGCCCAGCGCTGACGGCGATTGGGTGAGGTAGCGGGTGACAGCGCGAGTGTGCAGGCCGCAACGCGAGTGAACGCCGAGCAAGCCTCGAAAAGGATGATGCGCGGGCCGACCCGGCAGCCGTACCGGGGAAGGCTGATACGGTTGGGCGACAGAGCGAAGACGACGCCCATCCGCCGCGCCGGGGCAGTGGCGGCAGCATGCACACAAGGAAAGCGCGCGCAACACGGGAAGCCCCTTGGCGTGGCCGGGGACGGCCAACCGGACGCCCGTGAGGGACAGGCCGGGCGCCTTGGGGTGGCGGAGAGGCCCGTAATACCGACGAAGCTGGGTAACGCCAGGGGAGGGAAGGGGCCTCAGTTCAAGACAAACGCAAGACGTGGCGAGGGACCTGGAGATTGGGCGACCTATCAACTCCGAAAAGCGTTCAGAAACTGCAGGCGGCGTTACACGCGAAAGCGAAGGCTGAAGCCGGCTACCGCTTCTATGCCCTGTACGACAAGATTTTCCGCGAAGATATTCTGTCCGATGCCTACGCCCAGTGTCGCTCCAATCGGGGCGCTCCAGGGGTGGATGGTCAGGACTTTGCGGATGTCGAAGCATATGGCGTAGAGCGGTGGCTTGGCGAACTGGCGCTTGCGCTTAGGGAAGAGAGCTACCGGCCGGACCCGATCCGGCGCGTACCGAAGGCCAACGGCAAACTCAGGCCGCTGGGCATCTCCACCTTGCGGGATCGGGTCTGCATGACAGCAGCGATGCTGGCGCTGGAGCCGATCTTCCACCCGAACAGTATGCGTACCGCCCTGGGCGCAGCGCCCAGCAAGCGGTGGTGGAGGTGGAAGCGCTGATGTTCCGGGGGCGTCCGGACATCGTCGACGCCGACCTTGCCGACTATTTCGGCAGCATTCCGCACGCCGATTTACTCAAATCGCTGGCGCGCCGGGTCGTTGACCGGCGTGTGCTGCATCTCATCAAGATGTGAAGAAACGGACGGCAGGGGACGGAAGACACGGACAACGGAGGCCAGAGACAAGCGGCGCGGCATTCCGCAAGGATCTCCCCTCTCACCCTTGCTGGCCAATCTTTACATGCGCCGGTTCGTGCTGGGATGGAAGAAGCTCGGGCTGGAGCAAAGCCTTGGCTCGCGGATCGTGACCTACGCTGACGACCTCGTGATCCTGTGCAGAAGGGGCAAGGCCGACGACGCTTTGCGCCAGCTGCGCGAGATCATGGGCAAGCTGAAGCTGACGGTCAACGAGGAGAAGACGCGGATCTGCAAGATACCGGAGGAAGAGTTCGATTTCCTGGGCTACACGTTCGGGCGGATGTACTCGACGAAGACCGGCCAAGCCCGTCTTGGTTACCGGCCATCGAAGAAGAGCGTCAAACGCATGGTGGAGAAAATCCATGCGATGACCGGCCGTTCGATGTTATGGCAAGAGACCACAGAGCTGATCAGTCAGCTGAACCGCGCGTTGCGCGGCTGGGCGAACTCCTTTCAAGTAGGAACCGTCAGCAAGGCGTACCGGGCGCTCGACAGCTACACAGCGGTGCGGTTGCGTCGGTGGTTGCGATCCAAGCACAAAGTCAGGCGGCGCAGACGCGGGGAGTTGTCCCGGTCTATGTTGAAATATCCTTGGCAGACGTCACATGTTAAGCAGCCTACGCTGCCAGTGCTTGGTCTTTAATAGTGCTGTTCATCGTGTGCTTGAGCTGATGAGCCGTGAGGGCGGCCCGCAGGGCTGGCAGATGTTTGCAAGCTTTCAGCCGTCGGAAGCCTTTTGCCGCCTCCATCATGGCGGCCCCTCCAACGCAACGCCATGGAGGCATCTTTCCAGCGCTTGACGTTGCGGCAGACGCGGCGGATCGTGCCGTTCATGTTCTCGATGATGTTTGTGCAACAAAGAGAACGGCGCAGTTCGGCGGGCAAGCCCAGGCGGCTGACGGTGAGGATTTCATCCAGCCCTTCCAGAATGCTGCCGGAAACGCCAGGGGCGTCGTGGTCCAGGCGGCGGGCAAGATTGCGCAGAAGCTTCTCGGCTTTCGCCGCATCGTCCAGCTCCCACGCCTGCCGCAAGGCTTTGCGCACGCCGGCTTGCAGAGATTTGGGCAGGCGCTCCATAATATTGCGGGCCTTGTGGACCTGGCAGCGCTGGATCGGCGTGTGGCGTCCGAAGGTCTTGCGGATCGCTTTGGAAAGCGCCTTGGCGCCGTCGATGACGAACAGCCTTCAAACCTTCGGATCAAGGCCCAAGGCCGCGCTCGATCAGATTGTCCAGCAGGGCCTGCGCCACGGCGGCGTTCTCCGCCGCCCCCTCGATCACGCCGAGGGGATGCTTGCCGCCCTCGCCGTCAACGCCAACAGCGGCGAGCAGCATCAAGTCGTCCTTGATGTGAATGCCGTCGATCTGGATGACTAAAAGGTCGAGCTTGGACAAATCCGCCGCCATCCATTCCTTCATGCGCGCGCTCGACAGCGCCACAAAGCGGCGGGATGCCGCCGATTTGGACACGCCCGAACCGTTGGGCGCGCCGATGTCGCCTTCCGGCAGGCGGACCGCGCGGCCAAACTTGCGCGTCGAGACGTTGATCAGCATCAGGTTCATCGCCCATTGGCCCAGCAAGTCATTGGACACAGCCTCCTCCCAACTCGGCAGAGGCATCTCTTTCCCGTTGCGAGCGCGTATCCGGGGCCGCTCAAACTCGACCTTGCCGCCATGGAAGCCCAATGTCCCTTTGGTCTTTCCCCAGCGATGTCCGGCCTTGCCGTCCTGTCGCCCATAGCGGGGGCCGCAGAGCCGCACAGCGTCTTCTTCCAGCATGCTCGACAACGTCGCCAGCCCCGCAAGGCAGAAGCGCTCGAAGCTGTCGCCAACCTCCTGCCAAGCCTCTTCGATGTTCGCCGCAGGCGCTACGGTGGTCAATGTGGTAGGTTTCTTCATGGCGTTGCTTTCCTTTCGCGGATTCGACACCCCGAGCCCACAGGCTCAAGGCGAGCAACGCCTGCCTCTCATTTTCAACATTCGGCGGGACAACACCGGACGCGGGACCTATCCACTCTCGCATCTCTACGGGCATTTCGGGCTCGTTCGCTTAACCGCGCGAGGGCGCGAGCAGTCGTGGGTGAAGGCGTGAGGTCTTGTCCGAGAGCCGGGTGCGGGAAATCCGCCAGCCCGGTTCGATGAGCGGGGTGTGGAAACGGAGTCACGGCAGGGCTACTGAGACACCGCCAGACGAAAGGGGCGGAAACGGATATGTCCAGCCTAAAGCCACCGCGCCACATCTCGACTCTACCTGTTACCTAGGTTCGGGCCGCAACCCTTCAGCAGGCTGGCAAGCATCGCGAAGTCTTGGGGAAGCCGGAAAACGTTGCTCAGCGCACATATCTCGCCAAGGCGCGAATGTACTGCGCCTGATAGCCTGTCGATGGCTCCGTAACCTCCCAGGAGTTCGCGGGCCAGCCTTCATTGAACTGCCGGTACGATTTCGAGGGCGGCTGCCTGAGCGGCGGAGCGTAGTCGTTGCGGCAAAATGAAAAGGCGGCCTCCCAATAGCATAATGTCCCAAAGGCGGCCGTGCAGCATCGATCCTTTGAATAATGGGCGTTTGGCCCACCGACCAGATATCCGGGCGGCGGGCCGGGGGTGGTCTCGCTGACCTTTTCCCAACGCGTCCCGTAGGAAAACCAATTATGATACATGGTCGTGGCCGAGTGCGCGGCGCCGGCCGATTTCATGTTGGTGAGATAGACAAGCCCCAGCGGATTGACGCCGTGGATATAATGAATGTAGCCCAGCGCCGCCGCATCCGCTGCGGGCGCGTCATCGCCATACGACGACAAAAGCTGATAGAGCCTCGCTTGCCGAACCTTCACGGCGTTGCTGCCCCAGGTGTAGTCTAGGATCGGCGAGCGATAGGGGTCTTGCTGGGAGGTTATCAGCGGAAGCTGGTCGGCATTGTTTGTGACGTTCGATCTGAACTTCGTCAGAATGATAGTCTTCACCTCAGCCGAAATATTCGGCAGGCGCGTGGAGTACAATAACGCTTCCTGTTTATCTGCATTCCAGGGCGTCGGGAACTCGCCGCCGATGACTGCTGTGTAAGTCGACTCGATGAAGCTCTTATAGTCGTGCGCGCCGGTCAGTTCATAAAGATAGACAGCGGCCTCGAATTTCGCCGCCAGACGCTCCTCATCGTTCATTTCCTGCTGGCCTGACGCAAGCCCACCGGAGCCCGGCTGCTGCGTTTCGTCATTGTTGTAATACAGGACGCCGGGGTTTGCTGCGGCCCAATCCCATGCTCTTTTGGCGCGGGCCGTAAGATCTTTGCCGTAGCTTGCCAGATCAGGCTCGGGCCTCGCCGAGTATATCTTGGCGGCATAGGCGAACGCCGCAGCCCCCATCAGCGTCGCCGCGGTCGTCGCCGGACCATAATAGCTTGGCCCTTTCGCCGACGATGGGGGGCTCGCCTGATCCAGCCCTTGAACACAGAGGAGGGAGCCGTCCGCGTCTTGCATCCGCGTTAGCCAATCCAACTCCCATTTCACTTCGTTAAGAATGTCGGGAACGCCGTCGCCCAACTCGGGGATGCCGCTGTCGTTGCCGAAGGCGGCCGGGCTTTCGTCATAAGCGCGCAGCAACACTATGACGACGCGAGCCGCCCAGTTCGTATACTTGTTGTAGTCGCCTGCATCGAACCAGCCGCCGCGCAGATCCCTGGTCGCCTCGTTATCGGTCCGCCAGCGGCCTTTGGACCGCCACGGCCGGCTTTGGGGATCCTGCCAGCGGCCCAGATGGCTGGCGGCGTCCGCCCAGTCCGGCCCGGCCGTCTGAGCGGTCTTCTCGAAGCCGGCGCGCTGGTAGAAGTAGGTTCTCAGCGCATGCTTCAAGACATCCCGGTAAACCTTGTCATCGATGCGAAATTCGGGGGAACGCAGCCCGCGCTCGATGTCCACGATTATATATGTTCCGGGATCGGCGACATCGGAGAAATCGAACTGCCAGACTTTGTCGCCCGAGACCGCATCCGTGGCGCCGCCATTCCAGGCCGCGGTCTGGCCTTGTTTCACGATCTTGCCGGTGGATCGATCCACAACGGCGTAGTTGCTTCCCGGCGTAAAATGAGCCGCGCTGTCGTAGCCGGCCTGGGGATCGCGGATGACCGCAATCTTCTCGGCTTTCGCCGGATAGCCGAACTGGTCGATGACAATCGCCGGTATCGGCCCGTTGACGCCAAGGCGCAAGCCTTGGCTCCAGGTAGCGTTCCTTGCCCCGTCCGTGGCCGGCGCCGGGGAAGGGGGTGCGATGTCGCCCGCCATGACGCCTTGAGGGGCGCACAGCAGGAACAGGATTGGAAGGTACAGAAAAACGCGTCGCATCCTCATCGCCCGGAAAACATCTCCAACGCCGCCGCTACGCTCTCGTCCGGCGCGCCCCTACAGCCACTTCGAAGGTTATTATTCAGCAAGCCAATCAGCCAGAACATGGTGCAGAAGCCTACCAGCCTTTTCCTTCGATCGAGAAGACCCCGTCGGCTTTAATGGCGATGCAATCACGCACTCGCGGTGCAGGTTGTCGCGGAACTTCACGTCATAGACGCGGGCTCTTGCCTGCGGGCGAAAGTTGCAGCCCCGGCCTTTCGAGACCTTCTCTTGGTCAGGCGCGGGTATTGAGCTGGTGAACATATCGCGCAGCGCACAGAGTAACGGCCGGCAAGGTCCTCGCCGGCCGTCTTTGGGATGTAGCCGCAGTCAGGCTCAGTGATGGATGTGTGAGTGGAACTCGTCGCTCCCAGGCGCGTGGCTCACCTCGCCGTGATGCATGCCATTGGCCCCGCCCATGCCGCTTTCGAAGGCGTGGCCGTGATTGCCGTGCTGCATGCCGCTGGCGTCGCCCATGCCACTTTCCACGAAATGGCCGGGATTGCCATGCGCCACGCCGTTCGCTCCGCCCAGCCCACTTTCCATGGACTGGCCGAAATTGCCATGCTGCATGCCATCGGCGCCTGTCGAAGCCGCCGAGGCCAAATTGTGAAGCTCCTGGCCGAATTGGTGGGCGAGATCCCCGACTGGATTGGCGCCTGTCGAAGCCGCCGATGCGCAATTGTTAAGCTCCTGGCCGAGTTGGTGGGAGAGATCCCCGAACGGATCGGCGCCTGTCGAAGCCGCCGAGGCCACGTTGTTAAGCTCCTGGGCTTGGTCGAATAGATCCCCGATTGGATTGCTGCTGCCGCACATGATTAGTCTCTTTCTCTGGTGTGTTTCTGTTGAGGATTTTTTTATTAAATCCTCATAAAAATATATCATATATTTTATAGAATTGACTGTAACCGCTGTAACATTAAACAAATAATTGCCGTTTATCATAATAATATCTGTATAATATTTGATTTTACATGGAAATACAAAGAAATACTAATTCATCAAAAGCATGCCAGAATCAAAAAGGCAAACCTTGCCGCGGACAGACTTACGGCCGGCGAGTTCTTCGCCGGCCGTTATTGTGATGCAGCCGCAATCGGGCTCAGTGATGCATGTGTGAGTGGAACTCGTCGCCGACAGGCGCGTGGCTCACATCGCCGTGCTGCATGCCATTGGCCCCGCCCATGCCGCTTTCGAAGGTCTGGCCGTGATTGCCGTGCTGTATGCCGCTGGCGTCGCCCATGCCGCTTTCCGCGAAATGGTTCGAATTGCCATGCGCCATGCCGTTGGCGGCGCCCATGCCACCTTCCATGGACTGGCCGAAATTGCCATGCTGCATGCCCTCGCCGCCGCTCACGCCGCTTTCCACGAAATGGCCGGAATTACCGTGCGTCATGCCGTTGGCGCCGCTCGGCCCACTCTCGATGGACTGGCCATAATCGCCGTGCTGCATGCCATTGGCGCCGCCCATGCCACCGTCCGTGGCCTGGCCGAAATTGCCATGCTGCATGCCATTGGCCCCGCCCACGCCGCCGTCCGCGGTCTGGCCGAAATTGCCGTGCTGCATGCCATTGGCGCCGCCCATGCCGCCGTCCGCGGTCTGGCCGAAATTGCCGTGCTGCATGCCGTTGGCGCCGCCCACGCCGCCGTCCGCGGTCTGGCCGAAATTGCCGTGCTGCATGCCGTTGGCGCCGCCCACGCCGCCGTCCGCGGTCTGGCCGAAATTGCCGTGCTGCATGCCGTTGGCGCCGCCCACGCCGCCGTCCGCGGTCTGGCCGAAATTGCCGTGCTGCATGCCATTGGCCCCGCCCACGCCGCCGTCCGCGGTCTGGCCGAAATTGCCGTGCTGCATGCCATTGGCCCCGCCCACGCCACCGTCCGTGGCCTGGCCGAAATTGCCGTGCTGCATGCCATTGGCGCCGCCCATGCCGCCGTCCGCGGTCTGGCCGGGGTTGCCGTGCTGCGTGCCGTTGGCGCCGCCCACGCCGCCGTCCGCGGTCTGGCCGGGGTTGCCGTGGAGGATGCCGCCACCGCCGCCCGCGCCAGTATCAACGGTCTGGCCGGGGTTGCCGTGGAGGATGCCGCCGCCGCCCGCGCCAGTTTCGACGGTCTGGCCGGGAGCGCCGTTCACGCCCGTGGTAGCGAGGCTTTCCGTGGTGACGCCGCTCGTCGAACCGTGGTTTATCTGCCCCGTGAGGGCCTCGTTCAGACCGTTGGCCGCGTTTGGATTGCCAGCAGCGTTGAGCGCTTGCGAACCAACGTTAGCGTCCAGGTTGAGGCCAGCGTTGATACCGGCGCCGGCGCCCTGTGACGTCACGAAACTCGCAGCGTTCCCGAGCGTTGAATGCTCTGCTTGACCAGCGGCTTGACTCGCCGCGTCGCTAACCGCGTGACCCGCCGCTTTATCAACGGCGTCCCCCGCCGCTCCACCGAGGCCGTCGGTGGCGACAGAGGTGACGCCTTGGAGCACGCCATTGGCTATCCCTGCCCCAACATTCCCTCCGTTCAGTCCGGCGTTGAGTCCGCCGACCGCTCCGTCGATCCCGACTGCAAGTGGGGCGCCGATCCCTGTGTCGGCCAACGCAGTGGTCGCCGCATAGATGACCGGAGCGGCGTCCGATACCGTATGCACGGCTTGGTTCGCCACAGTTCCCGCGCCAGTGGCGACGTCGCCGAGCGCCCCTCCGACATTGCCCTGCCCGAGCGCGGTCGAAGCCATATCGACCGTGTTCGCAACCGTATTGCCGATGTTCCCGATGTCGCCGCCGATCGCCGAAATCGATTGACCGATGTCGCCCGCGATTGGGCTGATAACCTGTCCGGCGCCGCTGAGGTACGCCCCTGCTGCATCGCCGACGGCGTTCACCGCCGCGCCGAAGCCATTGCCCACGTCACTGACGGCTGCGCCAAGATCATTTCCGATATTGCCGACGTTACCGGTAAAGAGATCACCGGCGGCGTGGCCGACATCGCCGACGGCGTTGACGACATCACTGCCGACGCTTTCAACACCCTGGACAATAGCTTGACCAGCGCTTTCGAAGGCGTTTCCGATGTCCTGGAATACGTTAGTGCTACCACACATAATAGCTCTCCTGTTCTCTCTAGTCTGTTTCAGTTGAGGAGGTTTCAGTACCTCCGCATTGAAAGCTATCTTCTGCTTGGCGGAAAAGATGTTTCAAAGGTAACAATGCATAAGAAAATGCTCGCTATTTCATAGAATTTCGTGAGATCGTGAGATTTACGGTCAGCAGCTTGTAAAAGCGCCCGTTTTTCTACGCGGACTCAATAGCGTTCTCGCGAATGATTGATGTGCAGGAAAAGTCGGCGATGAGGGCAAGGATGGCGACAACCGCAGGCTTCGCCGTTTCTTAAGAGATATCAAGCCTATGCCTTCAACAGACATCGCGGGCATGATAGATTGTTAGGAAGAGTGCAAGGGTGAGAGTGCGTTCATGATCCGCAAAGCACGGGAACAGGATCTGCCTCAATTGCTGGCCCTTTCAAAGGCGCTTCGAGACGAGACCGTGACGACGCGCCAAGTTTCCATAGACGAAAACAAACTGACATTCATCTACCGGCGCGCTTTCGATGAGAAAGACGAGCGTGTGTGTTTGTTCGTCTATGAGCGGGATGGCCTGATAGGCGGCGGCCTTCTGGCTGTAATCTCCGAATACTATTTTTCCCGCGAACTCTACGCATCCGATCTTTATCTTTATGTGGCGCCGCACCATCGCCGGGGATTAATGGGCGGCATGATCGCCCGCCGCTTGTTCGACCGCTACTGCGATTGGGTGCGCAAAGCCGGCGTTCGCGAGTTGCGAACCGGCGTCTCGACGGGGATCGCGATGGAAGCGGCCCATAGGTTTTATACGGCGATGGGTATGGTCCATCTCGGAGGCATTTATAGTTTGGTCTTGGACGGCGCCGGCTCATGACCCTAAAGCTCAAGAAACAGGCGGTCGGAGGAGGACAGCCAATGCGCCAGCCTGAACGGCGGCTGACGCCCTGTCCCTTTCCCAAAGCTCCTTGCTGACCCTGACGGAAGCGCGGCCGCGCATAGCGATGGCCGCCCTATCGCCCGGCAGGATTTGGCTAGAACATGGTGCAGAAGCCGACGAGCTTTTTCTCCTCGATCGAGAAGACCTTGTTATCCTTGATGTCGATGTTCTTGAGCACGCATTCGCGATGCAGGTTGTCGCGGAACTTCACGTTATAGACGCCGGGCTCGACGCCGGTGATATTCAGGCGCTCGTCGTGGTCGACGGTGTGGTCCTTGTCGTTGTCGCATTGGTTCAGCCCCCATTCTTTCTTGCCTACGGGCGAAAGCTGCTCTTTCTTGGCTACGGGCGAAAGCTGCAGGCTGGTGATCGTCGCCGCCGTCAGATTCCAGAAGCGGACGCCTTTTGCTTCCGCCGGTTTTGCTTCCACTGCTTTTGCGGCTTCTGTAGCTTTTGCTTCCGGAGCCTTCGCTTCCGCTGCTTTTCCTTCCGCTGCACTCGAAACATTCGGCAACACGAACATGGCTATCAGGATCATGAAAATTCTTGGCATTTTGTTTTGACCTTCGATCATGCGAATAGTCTGCTTCGCCTGTGCACGCTCTTTGACCGCGCCGAAAGTAGCTGCCTTTTGACGCGCGACCATATATCAATCTGCGCGAGATAAGACTACAATGGGGCGCGGGCGGAACGTTTTTTAGCACGGGAGCCCGAACGGCGTCGGAATGCGACGCTGCGAGTTGTGGAATGCTCTAACAGCAAAAGTTCAACTCCAATAGCCAAAGGAAGAAAAATGTTTTGGCGTAAAAAGGAAACGCAACAAGAGCGGAAACCCGCCGGGCCGAGCAACATCCGCATCCACCCTGCCGTGGATAACGGGGTCAAGCCAGGCCGGACAGATTTTGCGGGCGGCACGCTCGTCTGTAAATGCAGGGACAACCCCGTCAAGGTTGAGGTGGGTTCGCAGACCGCCCACAACCACGCCTGCGGCTGCACGAAGTGCTGGAAGCCTGCGGGATATCTCTTCTCCGTTGTTGGCGTGGTTCCCCGCGACAAGGTGAAGGTGACGGCGAATGGAGATAAGCTCAAGATCGTCGACCCAGCGGCGGCGATCCAGCGCCACGCTTGCAGCGTCTGCGGCGTTCACATGTATGGCCGCATCGAGAACACGAAGCATCCGTTCTATGGGCTTGATTTCATCCACACCGAGTTGTCGCCTCAGCGAGGATGGCAGGAGCCTCAATTCGCGGCCTTCGTGTCCTCGATCATCGAGTCCGGAGCCGATCCCGCGAAGATGAGCGCTGTTCGCAGCCGGCTGAAGGAACTCGGCCTTGAGCCTTATGACTGCCTGTCTCCCCCGCTGATGGACGCCATCGCAACTCATGTCGCGAAAGCGTCGGGCGTTCTGAAGGCCGCTTGACGCGGCCATTTCGCAAATGCCAGTTGGCCGGGTGAGCCCGGCCAATCGATCACGCTTCGATCCCAGTTCGCTCTTTATTTGGGCCAGCCCGCAGAACATACCAACGTTGCAACCCCTCACCCCATCCCTCTCCCTCTGGGAGAGGGAGCCCCGCCGCAGCCGTTGCAACGGAGTCCCCTCTCCCAGGGGGAGAGGGACAGTGTGAGGGGTTGCGACGTCAGAGCATCGACAGCGAGTATCTTTAGTAAACCACGACCGAGCGGATGCTCTTGCCCTCGTGCATCAGGTCGAACGCCTCGTTGATCCGCTCCAGCGGCAGCTTGTGCGTGATCATCGGGTCGATCTGGATCTTCTTTTCCATATACCAGTCGACCATTTTCGGGGTGTCGGTTCGTCCGCGCGCGCCGCCGAACGCGGAGCCCCTCCAGACGCGGCCCGTCACGAGCTGGAACGGCCTCGTCGCGATTTCCTTGCCCGCTTCCGCCACGCCGATGATGATGCTCTGGCCCCAGCCGCGATGGCAGCATTCGAGCGCGGTCCGCATGACGTTCACGTTGCCGGTGCAGTCGAAGGTGCAGTCCGCGCCGCCGCCGGTGAGTTCCACGAGATGGGCGACGAGATCGCCCTGCACGTCTTTCGGATTGACGAAATGGGTCATGCCAAAGCGGCGCCCCCACTCTTCCTTGCCCGGATTGACGTCGACGCCGATGATCTTGTCCGCGCCCACCAATTTCAGCCCTTGGATCACGTTGAGGCCGATGCCGCCAAGCCCGAACACGACGCAGTTCGCGCCCGGCTCGACCTTCGCCGTGAACACGACCGAGCCGACGCCGGTGGTGACGCCGCAGCCGATATAGCAGGAGCTCTCGAAGGGCGCGTCCTCGCGGATTTTCGCCACCGCGATCTCGGGCAGCACCGTGAAGTTCGAGAAGGTCGAGCAGCCCATATAGTGGTAGAGGGTCTGCCCCTTGTAGGAGAAGCGGCTCGTGCCGTCAGGCATCAGCCCCTTTCCTTGCGTGGCGCGGATGGCGGTGCAAAGGTTGGTCTTGCGGCTGAGGCAGGATTTGCATTGGCGACATTCCGGCGTGTAAAGCGGGATCACGTGATCGCCGGGCTTCACCGACGTGACGCCCGCTCCGACCTCGCGGACGATGCCCGCGCCTTCGTGGCCAAGGATGGAGGGGAAGATGCCTTCGCTGTCGAACCCGTCCAGCGTATAGGCGTCAGTGTGGCAGATGCCCGTAGCTTTGATCTCGACGAGCACTTCGCCCGCCTTCGGCCCCTCCAGGTCGACCTCGACAATTTCCAGCGGCTTTTTCGCCTCAAATGCAACGGCGGCGCGTGATTTCAATTCAACCTCCCTTTATAGCGCTTGCAAAAGCGGTTTGTTATTGATCTGAAAGAACTTTACATTGCGCGATACATGCTTGCAACGTGGACGGGATGAGGGCGATCACATCGCGCCGGCTTCAACAGGCCAGTCACCCTTGAACACCTCGCCTTTCGTATCGCGCGCCTCGGCGCGGAAGCGGCTGGCGCCATTCGGGATGTAGGTGAAGCGGATATTCGGATTTTCAGAGACGGAGATGGCGCCGTTCATCGCGAAAACGAGGCTGTCGCCCTGAAACACCTTCAATTCCTCCACGAAATTCGCGGGGACATAATAGTGCGTGATCTGGTCCATCTGCATCCCGGAGTGGTTGGGATGGCGGATCATGATTTGCGCTTCCCGCAATTTTTCCCCGGGTTCGGAAAACTGCTTGAACTTGAGAGCGCCCGCGTTGGCCGCCGCCTCATCGGCGTCCTTGGAGGCCGGCGCGGAACAGCCGCCTGACGCCTTCACGAAGTTCTTCACGACATAGGTTTTTCCGTCGCTCAACTCGGCGGCGGCATGGACATAGGTGTAGGCGTTCACGCGGACCCTGGTCGAGATTGCGGTCAGGCCGGACGACGGCCCGATGTCGAATGTCCCTGCAAGCGGCGCCGGATTCTCGTCAATAACGAGCGTAAAGCGCTTGACCGTGCGGGGATCGCCTTCGGGCAATGTCACCCCCATTGAGATCGGCACGATGGCGGCGTCCTCCGCGCGGATCGGCGTATCCAGCGACACGATGCCGGTTCCGTCCTCAAGCGTCACGCCTTTGAAGATGTTGTCCTTGATTTCTGCCCACGTTTTCTCGGATGGCTGATCTGACGCTTCGACGGCTTCAGCGCTTTCAGCTCGGACCAAGGCAGGCGCGCAGAAAAGCGCCGCAGTCGCCATGGCCGCCGCCACTGAGATGCTTCTCCACGACATTTCTGTTTCACTCCCACTCAAGCTCTGCGAACGCGGCCGTCGCGTTGCGAGCGTTATAGTCGTTGAAGAGCGCCCAGCGGTCTTTCTCGGACTGAGCCGCTGCGCCAGCTTGCGAAATGGGCGCGCCTTTCGCCACTAGTCCGCGAACGTCTCCCGCGAGACGGTTGAGATAGCGCTGGTCGTCGGCGAGCGCCTGAGGCCAGTTGGTGACGATTGGGCCATGCCCCGGAACGACCTTCGCCGCTCTTATGCTCGCGAGGCCGTTTAACGCCGAGAGCCATCCCTTTATGCTGCCGTCCACGACTGGAATATGCTGGAGCATGAGGAGATCGCCCGCGAAAAGAACGCCTGTGGCGCTATCGAAAACCGTCAGATCGTTATCCGTATGCGCCGTCGGCCACGCTTTCAGGGTAAGGACGCGGTTCCCGAGGTCAAGGCTCCTTTCGTCAGTAACAAGCTGGCTCGGCGGGATGATTTTGATCTCAGCAATCAAGTCCTCACCAAGAAACTGGCGGAATTTATCGAGATAATTCGGGCCGTGTGAGGCCAGCGCCCTTGGCAAGTTCTTGTGGCCGATGAACGCAGCGCCCTCTCGCTCGAAGGCGGCGTTCCCAAAAATGTGATCGGGGTGCATGTGCGTGTTGATCACGTACCGGATAGGCTTGGCCGTCACCGAGCGTATGGCCGCCGCGAGACGCTGTCCTTCCCGGACGCTGCCGCCCGTATCGACGACCGCGACCGCGTCCTCGCCTACGATGAAGCCCACATTTGCAATCGCCCCCTCGTTGGCGCTGGTCATGAGCGCGGGCGTAGCCTCGAAAGCATAGACGCCCGGCGCGATTTCCTTGACCGGAAGTGGATGCACAGGAGAGGGCGACTGGGCGCGCGCATGCGACCCCGCAAGGAGCAGCGCCATAGCGATAAGAAAGCGCGCGATCTGCGTGATTGCCCTGATGTCCATCTCGATCCCGGCGGCGACCATCAGACATATGAGGATTGGGCAAAGGGCGCGCCAGAAAGAATCTTTTACGGCTTTTGGCGAATGAAGGCTCCGAACGCTCGCGGCCCGTTCCCTGTTTCGACCTTGCTGACGACGCGGTTTGAAACTGCATCGACCTTCATGAGCGTGTTGTCGAACCAGTTGGCGACGTAGACGAACTTCCCGTCCGCGCTCGCAGCGATCCCTTCCGGATATTCGGCGACCTCGATCTCGCCGACAGGCTGGTGCGTGTTGGCGTCGAAAACCGAGAGCGTGCCTTCATACTGATTTGTAACGAACGCCTTGCCCGACGCGAGCGCCACGGCATAGGGACGCTCGCCGGTCTTCGCCTCGGCCAGAACCTTGCCGCTTGCCATATCGACGACCGACACGGAGTTGCTTCCGACGTTCGCCGTGAAGGCGCGGCCTGTCGTATCGTCCACCGTCACGCCGAACGGCCTGGAGCCGACTTTAGCGGTTCCTTTAACCTTCAAGGTTTGCGCATCGATGAAAGAGAGTTGGTCGCTGTCGCGGTCGGCGGTCACGATGGTGCTTCCGTCGCCGGTGACTGCGACGCCGGAGGGCGAATTGCCGACGCGGACCTCTCCCGTGACTTCACCGGAGTTGGGCGAGATGACCCAGACGCGGTGTTCGAACCAGTCCGTCACATAGACGGGCCGGCCCGATGGATGCACGGCCACGCCGAAAGGGCCGCCCTTCAGGTGAACGACGCCCACGACCTTGCGCGCGGCCGCGTCGATGATCGAAAGCGTCTTGCCTTCCGAACTCGTCACGTAGGCGCGGCTTCCGTCGCGTGAAACCGCGATGCCGACAGGGTCGCCGGGGATCGAAAGCTTCGCTGCGACAGTCATGGTCGCCAGATCGACGACGGCCACGGTGTTGTCGTTCTGGTTGGTGACGAAAGCTTCTTCCGCCGCCAAAGCGCTTCCCGCGGCAAGCATTGCGCCGCCGATCAAGCTTCCTGCGAGGAGGCGGAATACGCTCGTCAAACTCACGAACCGCCAGCTTCCATCGATTTCTTCAGCGCGTTGAGCCCAGCCTGATACACGCCCGTCACGGCTTTGATCGAGGCTTCGTCGTTGAGGTCGGCTGGCGGGTCGTTGTTCGGATAGCCTCGATAGAAGGCGCCCTTCCACTCCACCTTGCTCTTGCCGCCCTCTTCGGGCTCCACGGTCAGCCAGGAGGAATAGTTCGTGACGGGCAACACCTTCACATCGACATTGGCGATGCGGTAAAAGTAGGACATCTTCCCGTCGTCATGCTTTTCGAGGGTCTCCTCGATCACGCCGCCGCCCTTCAGGGTCAGCTTTCGTGCGGCGCCCTTCTCATTGCCGCCCTGGCCCTCCGTCTTCTCCACCGCGGGATGCCAGGACATGTCCTGGAAATTGCCGATCTTCGCCCAGACTTTTTCGGCCGGCGCATTGATTTCAATGGTCTCGACGACTTTCTGGCGCGAGGGGCCGTGCGCCATCGCAAGCGTAGGGAATACGAGGAACGCGGCGGCCACAACAGGGCCGGTCATCCGAAGCGCGAGAGGTGCCTGCATAAGGGGTTTCCGTTTTTTGTCGTTTGAAGCCTTGGCCTAGCGCCCCCCGCGGGTCCTGACCCACATGCTTAGGGCGTCGACAGAACTTCCCGCGGATAAGGCGTATTAGCAACTACTAATTCTAGTACAGCTTATCGGAGGCGAGTTCGCCTGAGCGCGCGCGGCGAAGGAGTGCGGCCTTGCCTCCAGCTGTAGGAGTTACGCTGCTCAGGAAACCCTTCTTGGGCGCTTTAACAAGGCGCCTTGAACTTAAGAACGAAGAGGCGTCGTTCCGCCTGGACCGGAAAGCCAAACCGTTCTGCTTTGGCCATCGCGCGGTTCGCAAGAGGCGGCGCCTCGCTACCCTCGGATCAGCCGGCGTTGCTTCGTCAACGCCGAGAGATTTGAGTAAAATCCGATGTGCGATCTTACTCGAATGTTTTCTTACGTTAACCAGCCCTATGGTTTGTTATTCACCCGTGCGTTGTTAAGTGTATATTTAGGATGTGTAAGATATTTGAGTGCGTGTCATGTCACTGCGTTGTTCTACGCCGCCTTGAGATAGCCAACAGGAACACTTGCGCGCTTGGACCTCGACTTTCGAAAGTCGAAGTCATCGAAAATGAGCATGTGATTACCACTCAGGACCGGTTTGCGATGCCAATAGAAAATTTCAGCGTCTTGTTGGGCAAGTTGGCGGAACACAGCAGCAGCGAGTTCGCGCAACCCGCGTTCCGGGTTTCAACCCAGGTCGCCGAGGTCATGCTCTCGCTTGGCGCCGTCTTCGCAAGCGCAGGACGCGCCGCTGTCTACAGTGAAGAGGCGGCCAGGGCGCCGGCGCCTGCTCCCCTCTCACTTTCTGATCTCAAGAATGAGATCGCAAGAGCCACATCAGTCGCCGAGCTTCGCGGCTTGAGGCGGCGCTTTGCGCGCTGCAGTCACCCCGACTGCTATGACGCTTCGAAAAACTCCATGGCCACCTACGAAATGGCGGTCGCGAACCGAATGATCGACGAGGCGATCAGCTCCATGAGCCACGCGCGCTGAAGTTTGCCGAATTCCCAAGCGCGTGTTTGGGTCCAAAACGCCCGTGTAAGCTACTCCAAAACCGACATAAGAGGCCCGTTGTACAGCCCGAGGCGAGTTCGCGTCCCAATAACCGCGAGCGCTCAAGCAAGCTTGCCTCGATCTGTACGAGAATTGTTAAGTTGTTCGCCCTCCTGATCCGCGTGGAATGCCCGCAGCACGTGGGCCATGACTTCACGCCGGGCGTCGTCACCAGGGCGGCCTTTAGTTTTGAAACGACGTCCTCCCGAACTCCTGCCAGCTATTATGAACGCTGTCGAAATCTCCAACGATTGGCTTCGCTTTTAGCAATATTCTTGGAGAAAATCGAAAAAAACTATTTTGCGTTCCGCTATTTGTTGAAACCCATTTCAGATCGAGGACGCTCCGACTTATCAAGTGCGGCAATTTCCATATCGGGTCAAGGACGGCGCAAACTGTTCCAGGCGCCAGACCAAGTTCAGCCAAATCCGAATCTTCGGCAAGATAGGCTTGCTTAACGGGAAGTACAGCTTTGACCGCACGCAATGAAGCGCGACGATCCCCTCTCAAATGAAGAGCCATCAGGCCATTTGATGTCCTCAAGAGAAGCGTCTTCAACTCGTTCGCCAGAGGTATGTGCTTTGCGGAGGCGGCCTCTTCGCAAGTCACGACATCACGCGGCAATGGCCGCTGTCTCATCCGGTGACCGGGCGCGTTCCTTTCCGGGATGGAAGCACGAGTTTTTTTGACCTTTTCCCTGCTTATTGGCTCCGCCAGATCCCATGCATGCTCAAAGCATTCGATAGTCGTTTTTGGCACATCCAGAATCAATTTTCCATGCCTGATTCTATTTTTATTAGATCTGTCTTGTTCGGCTTCATATCCACGTTTTATCTTAGACTTGCTGTTGGAAAAAATGACGATATCTTTAAGTGACGGTATATCTCTACAGATGCTGGTAGGGGCGCGACGAACCTCTATGCCTGAGGAGACCTGTTCATACGCCCAAGGCAAAATTGTCTTCCAGTTCCGGCCGGAATAAATGAACAATCTTCGTATCTTAGCCCCTCGATTGGCGGCCTCGATGTTTTTTTCATTGTATAAACCTTGTTTTTTATCTCCCATTAACATCTGCGATGACATTAAGGCAATAGCGATGATTTCTGTGCCGGGTCCGGCTGCATCAATCTCTTTTAATATCTCTGAATAATACTCAGTTTGAGTAAGAATAAATTCTTTTCTTGACAGCGCATCAATTAGCTCGTTAAATTTCTTTGTGATATACTTTTGGGCGTATTGGCGATTTTCAGAACTGATTTTGTTTAAATTTTCTCTAAATCTATCCAAATCTAAGCCGAGAGAGAATTCACCGAGCTCCTTCACCGACGCCAGCCACCTGTGCAGGCCTTCTTCTATTGCATTTATTTTGTATCCGTTAAGCTTTAAGGTTATTAGTCCATCAAGATCGCTTGGCAATCTCGGAAAGTTTCCATGAGGATCGGGATAATGTACAATTAAAACCCTTTTTCTGCCCAACCGCGATAGGCACATGCCAATCTCTAAGAGGATATTATCTCTTGGCGCCCGGCTTTTGCCTCCTCTATATTCTGTCAGATCGTCTGGGGAAGCAATAAAGATGGCAGCGTCGACCCGACCGCAAACACTCAGCAAGCGATCAATGAGCACGTCTCCCGGGCCGCATAGTTCCCGCCAGCTTAGGACGCTGACTTCAAGTTTATCTAAAATTGATCGGACTTGACGATCAATATTTGCGGCCTCGGACGCTGAACCTACAAATACTGTTAACTTCTTAGATCTGGTGTTCATCGCTATTCGGAACTCGTTGCAATGATGCTCAGATAATAAAGCTCCTAGCCTGAAAAACAGTTAAATGAAAGCCAGCAAATTCGACAACTGATATATTTGTAGCTCTTCTTTTCTTCTTAGCGTGGGAGAGCGCGCCTGCTGTTGGAAGGTGGCCGCCGCTCGTGAGGGACCGAGCGGCGGCCGGCTCTGCTATGCAGAGCTTAATGCAGGACTGTACTTGCGTCGCGCAAGACGGGCATGGCGCGCGCGCCCTTTTCCTCGTCAACCTTGAATGCCGCCACAGACCGCACGAGGGCGCCCGACTGGTCCTCCAGGCTCTTGGCGGCGGCGGCGGCTTCCTCGACGAGGGCTGCGTTCTGCTGGGTGATCTGGTCGATTGAGGTGACGGCTTGGTTCACCTGCTCGATGCCGACGCTCTGCTCCTTGTTGGCGGCTGCGATCTCGCCGATGATGGCGTTCACGCGCTGCACGTGGATGACGATCTCCTCCATGACTGCGCCTGCGCCTTGCACAAACCGCGCGCCTTCGTCGACCTTGCCGACCGAGTTGGCGATCACCGCCTTGATGTTCTTGGCGGCTTCGGCCGCCCGCTGCGCGAGCGTGCGCACTTCGGAAGCGACCACCGCAAAGCCTCGGCCCTGTTCGCCTGCGCGCGCCGCTTCCACCGCCGCGTTCAGCGCCAGCAAATTCGTCTGGAAGGCGATGCCGTCGATCAGAGTGGTGATGGCCGCGATCTCGCGGTTGCTTTCGGTAATGCCGGCCATGGTCGTCACGACCTGGGCGACGACTTCACCACCCCGCACAGCGCTCTGCGAAGCTTCGCTCGCAAGCCGGGCGGCCTCCTGCGCATTGTCCGCGTTGTGCCGCACGGCCGAGGCGATTTCCTCAAGGCTCGCCGCAGTTTCCTCCAGGCTTGACGCCTGCTCCTCGGTGCGCTGCGACAGGTCGTTGTTGCCGGTGGCGATTTCGCGAGCGGCCATGTTGATGGATTGGCTTGACTCGCGGATCTGGGCGATGATCTCGCGAAGCCTGGCGATTGTTTCGTTCGAATTGTCTTTCAACTCCGCGAACACGCCCTTGAAGTCGTCGCGGATGTCCTGGCTGAGGTCGCCCTCGGCAAGCGCTTTCAGGATGCGGCTGATCTCGCCGAGCGCGTGTTCGCTCGTGCCCAGGATCGCGTTCAGCCCCTGCGCCATTTGCAGCATGAAGCCCGACTTGTCGGCTTCCAAAATGCGCTTCCTGAAGTCGCCTGCAGCAGCCGCTTCGACGATGGCGGCCACCTCTTTTTCGGCAGCGAGTTGCTCGGTGACGTCGCTCCATTCGGCCGTCGTGCCCAGGCGAACGCCGTTTTCGCCGACCACTGGGGTGGTGACGATGTTGTAGTTGCGGCCGCCCAAAATCAGGCGTGAGCGAGTTACTGACTGAAGGCCGCGCACATAGTCCACGGCGGCTTTGGGGTCAGGGAAAAACATGCCAAGGCTGCCGCCGACGACTTTGTCAGCATCGAAGGCTGGATGCATCTGCCGGAACGCCGCTTCGTTTTTGTGCAGAACCTCGTTGAGAGCGCGGTTCACATAAATGATCCGCCCGTCATTGTCGGCGATGCGCACCGGGATGCTGACGCTGTCCAGGCCCGTCTTGACGCCCGCATTGAACTGGGCGGCCTTCGCGCTCGCCTCCAGCCCGGCGCAGACCTTTTCGGCGGCGTCAGAGATGGCCTTTCGTTCGCCCGGCAGCGGCGGCATGCGGTTGTCGAATTTGCCGCCGGCGTATTCGCTCATCAGCTCGGTAAAGCGGGTCTGAACATCGATATGCCCCTTCACCATCGTGTTCAAATTGCGCGCCATGTCGCCATAAGCGCCCGGGAACGCGGCGGCGCCCATGTCCTGGCTGATGCGGCCTTCCTCGTTGTGGGCGCGGGCCATTTCAAGCTGAGCCGCCATAAAGGCCTTCAGCACTTCCGACATGTCCGCGGCGCGATTGAGAAGCTGGCCGATTTCATCGCGGCGGCTGCGGTTGATTTCCTTGGAAAAGTCGCCCTTTGCGACGCTGTCCAAGGTCGCGTTAGCGACCGCCAGGCCGGACTCTATAGAGCGAACAAGATTGTAGCCAAGCAGGAGGCCGAAACAGGCCGTTATAATGAGCCCCATCAGCAAGATATGCTTATTGTCCTGAAGAGCCTCGTGAAAGATGGCGCTGTTGGCGTCGACTTCCTTGATGATAAGCTGTCTCAGGCCTTCGATCGCGTCTTCAACGGGGCGATCCATGCCTTTGACGGACTTGTCGACTTCGCCTGTGTCCCTGCCGTCCCGCTTAAGTCCGGCGACCTTCTGGACTGCGGCCTTGTAGTTGGTTATGCCTGTGCGAAGGGCGTCCAGATAGGTCTTCTCATCCTGAGAGACTGGGAGGGCTTCGTAACGCCGCGCAGCCTCCTCGATCCCCTCCATCTCGCTGAGAGCCGGGGATTCGTAATCCGGCCCCCGGAGCACGACGTTCTTGAAGGCATGAACGCCGCGGCTGAATTTCTTCGTGGCGTCCAACACAAGATCGAGCCGCACAAGGCTGCTCTTTTCGATGACCTCCCATTGGCCCTCGATACGACTGAGGCCGACGAGAGCGGCGACTGTCATGCCCAGTCCGACAACGATAATAAGCCCTAAACCAACATACAGACGTTGTGCGATCGAAAGCCTATTCATGAACCTGTCCGCTTGTGTCGCCTCGCGCAGCACGCAGCCAACGCCGCCTGCTTTCGCCGCCGCATGTTACTCGCTTCAGGCTTGAGCAACAGTTGAGTTAAAGCCTCAAATTCAACCGAAGCTTGGAGATTTCTCAACGATCGCGCTGCGCGAGCACTGCCGATGCGGCCCGAGCAGCAAAACGTCGGACCGCTGACGCCTTTTCTCGGAGATCGAGCCGCTCGCGACGGACTGGCCGCGCAATGGGTCGGCCGGGCTCGACCCGGCCATCCAGTTGTCACTGGAGCTTGGCGCCTGGATGACAATGAACGGCGCTCCCCTCAACCCGGGGAGTTACTTGTTAGCAGGCTACTGAACAACGATAACGGGCCGTGGCCTCGACGAGTCCGTTGAACCGCGACCAGCTCGTGGTTCGACCAGTTCACCATGAGGTTCAAGTCAGTTGAAATCGCTCGGCCTCATCCTGAGCCCTGTCGGAGGATGGAGCCGGGATTTCCGCCTCCTTCAGCATCCTGTCAGTGAAGGCGGCGCATTTGCGGATCATTAAGCGAACTTGCCGACAACTTGCTTCAAGCTTCCGCCGCCGTGCTAAGTCCAATTCCACACACCTGTGTCAGACTATGTTTTGTTGAAGGGAGTAGGAGTTAATCACAGTGGCGGAACGGATGCTTCACAGATGCGTTCCAGACGGGGACTGCAATGCAGGCTTCGTCGGCAAGATGTGGTCTACTATCGATCGTCTCTCAGAAGCGCGCGAGAATGTCGTGCTCGATCTCTCGGGCGTCGATTTCATCGACAGCCACGGCGCCGGCGCGCTGGCGTCCCTCATCAGGCGGCTGGCCCTCAAAGGGTTGCAGCTGAAGATTGTCGGGCTGCACGGCCAGCCTCTCCGACTTCTCCTGGATTTGCATCTCGTGTCCGTTTCAGGCGTCGCCACGGGCGCCGTCAATCCGCCGCCACGGCAGGGGCGAACATCGCCGAGGCTGCGCAGGGCCATCGAGGCGGCCTCGCATGAACTGTCTTCATGGCTGCCGCCGCTAAAACTCCATTTGAGAGCCTTCTGTAAGTTCTAGAAACAAATCTTCGTTGAGCGGCGCATCGACCGTGATCGTAAAATGGCCGCGCGCCTGACCGAGGCTGCCGCGAAAAAGCCGATCGCCCTCGCATTCGAGCACGATTGAGCGGTCGGTGCCGTTCAGCTCGATTGTCTTGCCAATCTCAAGCCGCAAAATGTCATCGAGTTCGATGCTCTTGCCTTCAAGCACGGCGTTCAAAACGACTTCCGCCTTGGAGACCCGGTTCGTTAGCGCGCTTGTCCATCTCGGGTCGTAGGATGAGGGGAGCGGCTTGCGTTCGCGCTCGAGTTTCTGGCGGATGGGGTTCATGGCGTTCTGCGGAATGAGCACGAACATCACGCCGCCCTGGTCGAGGACTTGAAAAAGAATTTTCGCCTCGATCATGATCATGCTGTTCTGGCCGAGCGTCGTGAACTCCAGCGCCGTTTCGGTTCGTTCGTGGACGAAAGAAATCTCGCTAACTTTACTGAAGGCTTTTTCCAAGGCTTTTGCTGCGAATTCGCACACGAGCCGCCCAACGCGCATCTCAAGAGCGGTGAAGGGGCGCGTCCCCTCGAAGGGTAGTTCGCTTCCGTCGCCGCCGTACATCGCTTCCAGGATCGCGAAAACGAGACGGCGCTCCAGCCCCAGCAAGATTTCTGGCATCCCATTCCCGGCAGTAGAAGATGACGGCGACGCAGTCTGCGCTCGCCTCCAGGAGGTCCCAGGAGTCCCCCGAGGCGATCTGATTGACGAACGCCGAGAAGGCGGGCGAGCAGTAATCGCGGAACCGCTCGACGCATGCGATCGCCATTTCCTCGAAGATCGAATTGAGAACAGGCAGCCGGTCGAGGGAGAGTTTTGCGATCTCCTTCAACTTCTCGGTGATCCCGATGGCGTTTTTTGATTCTTGAACCACGAGTTCCTCCGGGGGCTATTCTTCAGCGTCGGCGAAAGCGAGGCTGATCGCGCCCTGATCGGCGAGTTGAAGGGCGAAGTCGGCGATTTCCCGACGTGCGGCTTCGATCTCCTTATCGGTCATGGGCGGAGCGGCGGCCAGATCTTGCTCGATGACGCGCCGCGTCCGCGATGGCACGGACGACAGAATGAACTCTTTCATTTCATCGTCGGCGCCATTGAGCGCAGGAACCAGTTTCTCCGCCTCGATGCTCTCGAACAGAGCGACTCTCGTTCTTGGCGGCAGTTTTCTGATGTCGTCGAAGGTGAAGAGCAGTCCTCGAACCGTTTCCGCAGCCTTCGGCCGGCTCGCCCCGATGCTGTCGAGCACCTCCTCCATCTCTTTCTTGCTGAGCTTGTTGACGATTTTCGCCACGCGCTCGTGTGTGTCCTGGCCCGTGGTCTTTGCGACTTTCACCAGAAGCTCATCGCGCAGGACCTGCTCCAGGAGACGGAGAGATTGCTGCATGACGAGCTTGTTGGTGAGCATCCGCCTCATCACCTCGTTGCGCAAACCGCTGGGGAAGAGCGCCACGACCTCGGCCGAAAGCCCCGCAGACGCTTTGGATAAGACATAGGTGATGACCTGCGGATGCTCTTTGTTAAGGAACTGAGACAGAACATGAGCGGGCAGTTCAACAAGGCGGGGCCACACCGCTTCGTTCATCTTGGCCCGCACATCCGCCATGATCTGCCTGACCTGCAGCGGCGGCATGATCTGCTCAAGCAGCCGCTCGATATTTTCCGAGGAGCCTCTCAGTCCTCCGTCGACAGTCACCTTGACCACGAATTCGTGTGCGATGTCATCCAGGGTCGATTGTGTGACAGAGCCGAGGTCGGAGGCTGAGCGCGCTACCGCGCGGATCTCTTCGTCATCGAGTTGAGAGAGTATTTTCGCTGCATTATCCTTGCCGACAGCCAGCAACAAGGCGGCGGCTTTTTCGGTCCCCGTCATGCTCGGCGGGCTCGGCGTGCTAGGCAGCAGTGCGCCAGGCGCATTATTCGGCGGGTTCAGCGCATTACTCGGGGCGCTGGGCATATTTTGTGGTGCGCCAGGCAAGGCGACTTGCGTTTCTGTCATACTCGAACTCACTTGGCGAGCGCTTCGAACCCAGCATTAACGATTCGACTTGCGCCGGCCTAGCCTGCTCAAGTCGCCAGGACAGCGCGAGGCGAGTTCGTGTGAGCGCCCGCGCCTGTCGAGGCGCCAACCAGCCTCGGGCTGTCCCAGGGGATCTCGGACATGTTGGCGCTCACTGAAAAAAGCATCCGCTGCTTTAATGAGCCTTAAGCCCTGTCGTGCCATGAAGCAAATCTAAGCGCGGGGGCGCTTTTTCTTTTGCGCAAGCTTCACAAAAGCGTTTCAGAGAAGGTTCAAGATTCTTAATGGCAGTCCCAGGAGCCATAGCCTTGACTGAGAGCATCCGGGTTCTTGTGGTCGACAACTTCGGCATTCATGCGCAAGGCGCTGTCCCGAGAAATCTGCTCCGATCCACGCTTCACCGTTGTCGGCACCGCATGCGACGGGAGGGAGGGCGTCCAAAAGGCGTTGGACCTGCAGCCCGACGTGATAACGCTCGATGTCGAGATGCCAATTCAGGGAGGGCTCGATTCCCTGGAGCAACTTGCCGCGATATCCTCCGCAGCTGTGATCATGGTCAGTTCGGCGACCGAGGCGGGCGCCAAAACGACGCTGGAAGCCTTGTCGTTGGGCGCCGTCGACTTCATCCCGAAGGCGCAAGGCGCCTCGCTCCTCCATGAGAAGCTTATCGCGGCTGCGAGCGTCAGGCGTTCGCGTTTGGCCGGAGCCTGTCCGCAGCAGGCGCAAAATGGGCCGGTCGAGGCGATCGCGGTTCCCAAAGGATTCGTTCCAAAAGCCGTCGTCATCGGAAGCAGCACAGGCGGTCCCCAAGCTCTCACCGAACTCTTCACGAATCTCGCGCCTCCCCTGCCGGTCCCCGTCTTTGTCGCCCAACACATGCCCCAGCCCTTCACGTCCGCTCTGGCGCGGCGGCTCGCAGTCAAGAGCGGCCACGTCATCGTTGAAGCGAAGGACGGCGATCCGATAGAAGCCGGCGTTGTCTATATCGCGCCCGGCGGATTGCAGATGAGGGTCGGCGAAGGCGTCGTCTCAATTCGCCTGGATGCAAGAAGCATTTATCAACCAAGCGTCGATATTCTGGCGGCGAGCGTCCTCGAAGCCTATAACGGCGCCGTTCTCGGCGTCATGCTGACAGGACTGGGCCGAGATGGAGCCAAGGAGTTCACACGGCTCAAGAACAAAGGAGGGTGGACGATCGCGCAAGACGCATCGAGTTGCGCCGTGTTTGGAATGCCCAAAGCGCTCATCGATATCGGCGGGGCGTGCGAGGTGATTCCTCTCAAATCGATCGGTCCCCGCGTTTCGGGCATCATAGCGAAGGCGGAAAGGATCCGATCCGAGCCGACAGAAGTGACAAATCCATAAGACAGAACGATTAAACGGTAATCCTCCGTTCAATAATTGAATTAAATCTCAAAGCCTTACGTCAATCGCCCAGGAATTTCTTCCGTGTAACATGCTTGTTAGGCTGCGTTAAAGGCGCGCGCCAGTCCGGCACAAGGCTGGTGCGATAGCCACAACGAACAGGCTAACACGGTCGAGGCGAGCTATGGGCTTATACAGTTTGCTAACAACGAGCGCATCGGGCATGTCCGCTCAGTCGGCATGGCTGAACGCGATCAGCGATAACATCGCTAATGTCAGCACGATTGGCTACAAGCAAGCATCGACGGAATTCTCATCCCTGGTGGTGGCCACCGGTTTAACTAAGGACTACCAGTCCGGAAGCGTCGTGGTGAACCCGCATCTTGGGGTCGATGGGCAAGGGGCGCTCAATTCTACGACAAGCACCACGGATCTCGCGATCCAGGGAAGCGGCTTTTTCATTGTGCAAGGCCCCAACAACCAGCCTGTTTTGACGCGCGCGGGCTCCTTCACAAAGGATAGCACCGGCACTCTCGTGAACGCCGCCGATTACAAGCTTTTGGGATATCAAACAGGCAAAAGCGGCATTGCAAACGGATTTTCCGGGCTGGTTCCCGTGAACCTGAACAGCATAGCGCTGCAGGCAACTCCCACGACATCAGGCAAGTTTTATGTCAACGCGCCATCGAATGCTACAGTCGTGGCGGCCGCCAATTTGCCTTCCACAAACGCCACCGGGTCCACTCCCACCGAGAAAACGTCTCTCGCCACCTACGATAACCTCGGCAATCAGGTCACGCTTGATATCTACCTGACGAATATGGGCAACAACCAATGGGATGTCGCCGTCTACAATGCGGCCGACGCAACCGGCGGCACATTTCCTTATACGAGCGGCGGCGTCGCAGACCAACCGCTCAATGCCGGTAACACGACCTTGACTTTCGACGGGACGACGGGGGCGCTGACATCAGGAAGTCCACTCACCTTTACAGTCCCCAACGGCCAGCAAATGACCCTCGACATGTCGCAATCGACTCAGTTGGCTACGTCATACACTGTGTTGACGGCGAGCACGAATGGCAATGCGCCGAGCCAGGTGGCGGGCGTCAGCATCTCCAAAGATGGCACGGTGTCCGTGACTTATCAAAATGGGTCGTCGGCGCCGGTCTACACTATTCCTTTGGCGACGGTCCCAAGCCCGGACGCAATGAGCGTCATGTCGGGGAACGCGTACGTGCCCGGCATGCAGTCCGGCGCAGCTCAAATCGGCACGGCCTCATCAGGCGGGTTAGGCACCATCCAGTCCAGCATGCTGGAAGCCTCCACTGTCGATCTGGCCACGGAACTTACAGACATGATCGAGTCGCAGAACAATTATCAGGCCGACTCAAAGGTGTTCACGACTGGATCGCAGCTTCTCCAGGTCCTCATCAACCTCGGCAAATAAGTAAGTGAGTAAGAGCAGAGGTGAAACCTCGTCATGTCTCTGAGCGCGGCATTGGATGGTGCGAGAGCGGGATTATCTGTGGCCTCCGCGCAGATTGCCGTGGTGTCTCGCAATATCGCCAACCAAAGCAATGCTAATGCAAGCCGTAAAATCTCAAACATCACGACGATCAACGGCTTGCCGGTTGTCACCTCGGTCGCCCGCGCGTCCGATGATGCGCTGCTTAAGAGTCTCCTGGCGGCGAATGGCAATCAGGCTCAGCAATCCGCCATCTCGAATTCGCTGACGCTGATCGAGTTGACCCTCGGAACCTCAACGAATAATACATCGTCCCCGACGGCGCTCATAGGGGCGCTTTCCAACGCGCTCCAAGCTTACGCCGCAGCTCCCCAAAATATTGCCGGCGCGCAAGCTGCGGTCACGGCCGCCCAAAATCTCGCGAATGGGTTGAACAGCGCTAGCGCGACGATTTAAACCGTCCGGGAGCAGGCCGATGCCGGCATCAGCAGTTCAGTCACTGACATCAATAGCCTTCTCGGTCAGTTCCAACAGGTGAATGACGGCATCGTCAACAGTCCGCCAGGGGCGGACATCACCGACTTACAGGATCAGCGCGATAATATCCTGCAACAGTTGAGTAGCGAGATCGGCATTACGACGATCAAGCGGGGCAATAACGACATGGCTATCTTCACCGATAGCGGCGTTACCCTATTCGACAAGACAGCCCGGTCCGTAACATTCTCTTCGACGGCGAGTTTCTCCGCGGCGACGCAAGGGAATGCCGTGTATGCGGACGGCGTTCCTATTACTGCTCAAGGTTCTTTCTTGGCGACCCACACCGGCCGGATTGCCGGCCTCGTGAATGTTCGAGACAATCTTGCCGTCACCTATCAAAATCAACTTGATCAGATCGCAGCCGGATTGATTACGGATTTTCAGGAAACGGATCAAAGCGCGAACCCCACGCAGCCGGCCCAGGCAGGCCTTTTTACCAATGGCAGCGATCTTACCGTTCCGTCGACCGATACTGTCGATCCCGGCCTCGCTTCAACCATCCAGGTGGCCGCTAGCGTAAATCCCTCAACCGGCAATCCCGAATTGTTGCGGGATGGCGGCATATCGAGCAATGGCGCGGCGCCTTACGTCTACAATCCGTCCCCTGGCCAAACCGGCTATACTGACCGGCTGAACCAGCTCATCTCAAACTTGTCACAGCAACTGACGTTTGATCCAAGCGCCGGCGGCGGCACGCAAACCAGCGTTACGAACTATGCCGCAGCATCGGCATCGTGGCTCGGCGCGCAAGTAAGCCAAGCCTCGACGACCGCCAGCTATAGCGCCGCCGTCCAAAACACGGCCACCACGGCGCTTTCCAACTCAACCGGCGTGAATCTGGACAATGAATTGAGTAAGATGCTTGAGCTTGAGCAGTCATACCAAGCTTCTGCAAAGCTCCTAACGAGCGTCAACACGTTGTATACGAGTTTGTTTGCGGCGATCCAGTAGCTTGGTGATGATGATGCAGGTTTCCACTTCTTCGCTGTTCCAAATCCCCCGTAAAGCCGTTACCGACCTACAAAGTCGACTTGCGAAAGCGGAGACGGAGTCATCCACCGGCAAGCTTGCGGACCCCGCCGGCAGCCTCGGAAGCCAGTTCGGCCTGTATCAGAGCCTGCAAGCGCAGTCCGGCCAACTGACCGCTATTCAGAGTTCCAATACAATCGTTTCATCCACCATGACCGCATCGCAAGATGCGCTCACACAGATTTCTTCAGACGCGCAGACCTTCCTTAATGATCTCCTGACTGCGCAAAGTTCGGGCGATGTCGCCACACTCCAGACTGAGGCGCAGTCTCTTTTCTCCTCGTTCATGTCTCAGATGAACAGCACCCAGGGGGGCGCTTACCTCTTCGCCGGGACGAATACTTCCGTAAAGCCGGTTGCGGACTACTCACAAGGGGCGCAAGCGGCGACCGCGGCAGCCTTCCGTAGCGCTTTTGGCATGTCGCAAACGGATCCTCAGGTCAGCACCATCTCGACGGCCTCGATGCAGTCGTTCCTGACGGGCGCATACAGCGACCTCTTCCAAGGGACCTCCTGGACGAGCAACTGGTCCCAGGCGTCAGACACGCGAACGTCGGCGCTGATAACTCCAACGGAACAGGTCACGACGTCGGTATCTGCAAATGAAAGCGCATTTCAAGACCTCGCGAATGCTTACGTCAGCATTATCGATCTTGGCATTGGCAACATGAACGCTCCGGCGCAGCAAGCAGTCATGAGCAATGCGATCAACGAAATTGGCGCGGCGCAGAAAGGGCTTTCGGGCATGCAAACGACGCTAGGAATTTCGCAATCGCAAACAACGAGCGCCAACAGTCAGATGCAGACACGGGCGTCCTTGCTCGACAATATGGTTAGTCAACTCGATACGGTCGATCCATACGCAGCTGCGTCAGCGCTCACAGACCTGACGACTCAGCTTCAAACAGCCTACTCGCTTACCGACCGGATTTCCAAGCTGAGCCTTGTTAACTACCTCACCTAGTCTGAATATGGAAAGACAGCGATGTATCGAAGATTCTACAGCGAAATCCTGGAGGATGCCCCTCAATTGTCGCGAGCTAATGAGCGGGCTATTCTTCTGCATTCCATTCAGCTGCTGGATCGCGCTGAGAAGGCTGGCCCGGGGTCTGAGCAGGCCGTGAAGGCCTTGCTTTTCCTACGCCGGCTGTGGGAGTTGCTGCTCGTCGATCTTGGAAAGCCTGAGAATCAGTTGCCTGAAAAGTTGCGCGCGAATCTGATCTCCGTGGGAATTGGGGTGTTGAAACAGGCGGACGCAATAAGTCGCGGCGAGTCCAACGATTTCGGCGCGCTCATGGCAATCTCCCAGACCATTGCGGATGGGCTCCAATAATGAAGCCATTCTGCATTAATCTTAAGTCAGGGGAAAGAATCTTCATCAACGGCGCCGTTTTGCGTGTCGACAGGAAAGTGTCGATCGAATTCTTGAACGATGTAACGTTCCTGTTGGAAGCTCACGTCATGCAGGTCGAGCAAACGACGACGCCGTTTCGTCAGCTTTACTTTGTCGTGCAGACGATGGTCATCGACCCAAGTAATGCGGATGCTGCGAAGCGGTTATTCGAGTCCTCCTGCCGCGACCTTTATAACGCGGTGTTGAGGCAAGACTTGCACACGGCCCTGACAGACGTCCGGCAGATGGTGGAGGCGAAGCGGTATTACGATGCTCTTAAGACGCTGCGCAGTTGCTTCGCTATCGAGGACCAAATTTTGAATAGCACAATTCTTTCGGAGAGCCAGCAAAATGACAGTAGCAGCAACAAGCGCGAAGACGACTACCACGGCCAGCTCGTCCAGCGCCACAACAGGCGTTAGCAACACTCTGAACTACACTGACTTCCTAAAGCTCCTCGTTGCCCAGTTGCAGAATCAGGACCCCACGAATCCGTCCGATCCAACGACTTTCGTATCGCAGTTGGCGTCATTTTCAGCGGTGGAACAGCAGGTCAATGCGAACTCGAAGCTTGACGCCCTTTTAACTCAGACGGAGCTTACACAAGCCGGCTCCATTATCGGACACACGTTGACGTCGTCGGACGGCAGCGTTTCAGGCAAGGTCGTCTCTGTACAAATAACCTCCAGCGGCTCCACGGCGACTCTGGCGAACGGCCAGACTTCAGTCTGGGATCCGGGATGACGGTTTCCTGAGCCCAGCGGACCCCGCCATGAACCAAGCCGACGCTCTCGATCTCGTACGCTCTGCGATATGGGTCGTGATTTTGGCAAGCGGCCCCTCCATCGCCGCAGCCATGGTCGTAGGCGTCGCCATCTCGCTGATGCAGGCGCTGACACAAATTCAGGAGGCTACGCTCACTTTCGTTCCCAAAATCATTGTCATATTCCTTGTCATCTTGCTCACGGCGCCCTTCATCGGCAGCATCCTCTATGGGTTTTCTGAGCAGGTTTACTCTCATATCGAGCACGGCTTCTAACGAATGAAAGAGAGAAACTGGCGCTCTTTGATGGTTCCCCAGGCACAGTAATGTCCACAGCCCTCGTACCAGCAAGCCAACCTGCCGCTCAGCCAAACGGCAACCGGGAAGTCGGATTTGCGGCCGCCATCCTGCTTATTTTGATGGTGCTTTTTCTTCCGCTGCCTCCGGTCATCATCGACATGGGGCTGGCGCTGTCGATCTCGCTGTCGGTTCTGATCCTTATGGTCGCGCTGTGGATCCAGAAACCTCTCGATTTCTCCGCGTTTCCAACTGTGCTGCTGATTGCAACGCTGCTGCGCCTTTCCTTGAACATTGCGACGGTCCGGCTGATTTTATCGAATGGCGCCGAGGGCGTAGCAGCGGCCGGTTACGTGATCGCAGGCTTCGCCAGTTTCGTGATGAGCGGAGACTTTGTTATCGGCGTGGTCGTCTTCCTTATTCTGATTACCGTAAATTTTCTCGTCATAACCAAGGGCGCAACCCGAATAGCAGAAGTTGGCGCGAGATTTACGCTCGACGCCATCCCAGGCAAGCAGATGGCCATCGACGCTGACCTCGCCGCGGGCGCCATCGACGAGAAAGAGGCGGGCAGACGTCGTCGGGAGCTTGAAGAGGAAAGCGCGTTTTTCGGGGCCATGGACGGGGCGTCGAAATTCGTACGCGGCGACGCCATCGCCGGGATGATCATAACGGCGATCAATATTTTCGGCGGCGTCGTCATCGGCGTGCTCAGGCATGACATGTCGCTTTCGGCTGCGGCGGACGTGTTCATAAAGCTTTCGGTCGGCGATGGCCTTGTCACGCAGATTCCGGCGCTGATCGTCTCGCTCGCCGCCGGCTTGCTTGTTTCAAAGGGTGGAACCCGCGGATCGACTGAAAAGGCCGTTCTGGACCAGCTCGGAAATTACCCTCGCGCCCTGTTTGTCGCCGGGCTCGTCTCATCGGTATTCAGCATCGCGCCGGGCCTGCCGTTTTTCCCATTCGCTGTTTTGGCTGGATCACTGATTTTTTCGGCCTACGCGGTGCCACGCTGGAAAGCCGATGTTCTCGCCAAAGAGGAAGCCCAGACCGCGCGCGCTCGCGCCGAGGCCGACGAGGAAAATCGCCAGTCGGTCAAAGAGTCTTTGAAAATTGCGGGCATCGAGCTTTGCCTCGGCAAACAAATCGCAAGCGTGCTCCTGCCAAGTCATGCGGAGGTCGGGCAGCGCGTCGCGAACATGCGCCGGAAATTTGCAAAGCAGTATGGCTTCATCGTCCCCGAGATCAAGCTGTCCGACGACATTTTCATGCCGCCCAAGGCTTATCAGATCAAGATTCACGGGGCGATTGTGGCGAGCAGCGAACTCCGGATCGGAGAGGTGCTCGTGGTGACCGGCGATGGGCCTTCGCCCAACGTTCCGGGCGACGAAACCCGGGAGCCCGCTTTTGGCATGAAGGCGTTGTGGGTGCCGGAAGTCTTCTCCGCCACGCTGAAAAGCGAAGGATTTACGCCGGTTGACAATCTGTCGGTGTTGTTGACGCATCTTGCGGAAACGATCCGCAACAATCTCGCGCAGTTGTTCTCCTACAAGGACTATCGCAAGTTGATCGAAGGGCTCGACCCGGAGTACAAGCGGCTTCTGGATGAGTTCGTCCCCTCCGCCATCTCCAATTCGGGCCTTCATTCGGTGCTGCGCAGGCTGCTTTCAGAGCGGATCTCGATCCGCAATCTCAATCTGATTCTGGAGGCAGTCGCGGAAATAGCCCCTCATGTCACCAGAACCGAGCAGCTTGCCGAGCATGTGCGCGCAAGAATGGCGCAGCAGATCTGCGCCGATTTCTCCCAGGATGGCGCGTTGAAGATTCTCCGGCTCGGACAGCGCTGGGAAGTCACTCTTCACCAGGCGCTGAGGCGGGATGCGAAAGGCGACGTGATCGAGTTTGACATCGATCCGGCTTTGATCGAGCAATTCAGCGCCGAACTGTCTAGAACCGTGCGCGACCTCATGGATCGCGGAACGGTGTTCGTCCTTGTGGCCGCGCCCGATATCCGGCCTTACGTCCGGATGGTGACGGAGCGGATGTTCCCCAATTTGCCGGTGCTTTCGCACCTCGAAATCGCTCGCGGCGTGCCCATAACCCAGGTCGGTTCCGTCTCATGATCGCGGGGGCGCTCGACGGGTTGCCGGGTTTTGTTTTGTCCGCGTTCCTGGTGTTCTGCCGGGTGGGCGGTTGCCTGATGCTCATCCCGGCGATTGGCAGCGCAAGAGTTCCGGTTCAGGTGCGGCTGATGTTCTGCCTCGGCGCCAGCGTGGCGGTATCCGCCGCCTTGGGCGAGTTCGAGGAGTTTCGCAAAGGCGCGCCCTCGCTCGCTTCTTTGGCTGGCCTCGTTCTCGCCGAGACAGGCAAGGGACTATTCATCGGCATCATGGCCCGCTTCTTTTTTGCAAGTCTGCAATTTTTGGCTGAAGCGGCCGCCAATTCAATCGGCCTCAGCACCATGGAAAGCTCCGCAGAGGACGGAGAGATGCTGCCGCCGCTCGCCTCGCTGATAGCGATCACGGCATCCGCCCTCTTCGTAATCACCGACCAGCATCTGGAAGTCTTGAAAGCGCTGGTTCAGTCTTATGACGTGATGACCTTCGGAACAAACCTGGATCAACGTGTCGAGATGGTCAACATCGTCGGCACTCTTGCGAGCGCGACTTTGCTGTCGCTGCAAGTGTGCTCGCCTTTTCTTGCTTTTGCCGTAACGATCAACTTCGTGTTCGGGATCCTCAACAAGCTGGCTCCCCAGATCCCCGTCTTCTTCGTTTCGACGCCGTTCATTGTGGGGGGCGGCTTGATGCTCCTTTATTTTCTAACAGACGAAATCTTCGCTCTTTTCATGGCCCAGTTCGCTGATTGGCTGGCCACAGGACGACCCCAATGAAGAACAGGTTGAAGCGGGCAAAACGACTTCTGCGGGTCCAAAGCAGGCTTCTTCTGACGGAGCGCAATGAGTTGCAGACGCTGCAAAATTCGCTGGCGGAGGAGCAAGCACGAGAACGGCAAGCCATCGCGCTTTTGAATCAGGTCGAGTTGGCGGCGATTCCACCGAGCATATTGCTTCGACATATTGCTTCCTCGGCAGTCAGGATCAAGAACTGTAAGGGACTGCTGGAGGCGCAAGTCGAGAAAACCCTCGACCACGCCAGGAAAGAACAACTGGTCAAGAAAAAGGTGGATGAAGAAGCCCAAAACTTTTCTCGAAACGAGACGAAGATCGCCCTTCAGGCGGCAATTGACGGCTATCTAAGCTCAAGGTTGAAGCAAGAGTAATATCTTATAGGGTTTTCTAACCGCGTCTTGCGACGCCGTTTGCAGTGAATGCCTAACAATAAGGGTGCAACGTCCGATGGCGATAAATCCTGGCGCCGATCTCCTCACCGATGCGTTGGCTGCGGCCGATCCTCAGCGGGCAAAAGCGGCTGAAGAAAGACTGGCTCGCCTGGCGACTCAGGACAGTCTGGACAGTTCGCCTGCGCCGGATTTTCAGGAGGTGCTCGCGTCGGGAAACTTATCCTTGAAAGGTCCGGTCGCGTTGCCGTCTCTCCCGGAGACGGTTTCTCCCACGAAACGCGGGAGCCCCTACGAGCAATTCGAAGTGACCGTTCTCAAATCGCTTTTCGAGATGATGCTGCCCGCGAAAGCGAATGCTGTTTTCGGCTCCGGATTTGCCGGACAGGTTTGGAGGTCCATGCTTGCCGAGTTGCTTGCGGGCGTCGCCGGCCATGCAGGGGTCGCCGGAATAGCGCACGCCCTGGAAGCGCGAAAGAAAAATGGAAAGCTTAGTACGCCCCGCGGGAAGCGTGACCCATTTGCTGAGCGCCCTGACAGATCGTCCCGCGGTTGAGGCGCACCAGTACGCCCCCGGCACGTTCTGACCCACCTGCCGCGGACTTTGCTCATTCCCGGTCCAAGAGTTCATAGCAGGAGGAGTTGGTCCTGACCCGTTCGCCCGTGAAATCGGAACTTACCAAAGCCGCCCTCCAGCGGCTCGAAAAGGCGTTGGACCAGGAAAATGAAGCCTTGGCCGCATTCGACTCCCGCAACTTGAGTGAATACAGCCGCATCAAGACACAGAGCCTCTTGGAATTGCAGAGATCGGCCGCAACGCTCAGGCGTGAGGATGCCGCTCCGGAGGTTTTGCAATTGCTGACGACGCTTCGTCAAAAACTCGAATTGAACCGTTGGCTTCTTCTTCTCCACCTTGAAGCGGCGAGGGAGGTGACGGGCGTCATAACCACCGCCATCAGGGACGCCGAATTTGACGGCACCTATTCAAGGGTCAGCACTCTGCCAAAGGTGACCAGTTGATCCGCTCGCTCCTGATGTCTGTGTGGATTGTGGCGGTCACGCTTGCAGCCGTCTATTTCGGGCATGCGATGAAAGGCTCCCCGCCGCAACCCGGAGCGGAGCACGCTAGCAAGGCGTCGCCTACGACGATAAAATTGAAGTCTTTCACCGTGCCGGTTGTCACCGGCGGCACGCTTCAGGGGCATGTCATGACGCAGGTGTCCATTTCGGCGAACAGCGATCTCGTCAAGAATCTTCCACAACCGCCGGAGCTTCTCTTGAGCGACGAGGCCTTCAAAACTCTCTATTCGGAAGAGCAGATCGACTTCAAGCATATCGAGAAAACGGACTTGGCGAGGTTATCGCAAAAGGTTCGCGATAACATCAATAGCCGGGCTGGCGCTGTCGTCGCCGAAGACGTCTTCATCCAGGAACTGCACTACATGAGCAAAGAGGATTCGAGCGCGCAGTCCCAACTCCGCCGCTAGCAGGCTGCCCCGCCTTCCATCCTTCGACAAGCCCGCCATCAGGGGCGAACGGTCAGTATGGCGGCGCCTCAAAAGACGTGTCGAAGCCTCGTCCTGAGTTTGTCGAAGGACGAGGCACCGGCGTGTCTGGCGCAGACGCCAAGCGCACGCCTTATGGTTTATCTTCCGATTGTTTCAATCTCAGGCTGCGGGTCAAACCCGCCGTTAAGCTCTGCACGCTAAGAATGGCGTTGCTACCTAAGATAGCAGCATCGCAATTACGAGGCGTGAAACAATGATGTTCTCTCCGCGGCTGCGCGTGAAAACGCTCTTATTGCCCGCATCCCTGGACTTGGGAAACGCCCAGGAATGGAAGGAGCGGTTCATTGCGGCGCTCACCTTAAATCCAGTGCTTAAGCTCGATGGTTCCGAGACAATGAATGTAACGACACCCGGCGTCCAGATCCTGCTGGCGGCCGCCCACTCGGCGAAAACGAAGGGCGGCAAAATCGTTTTGATGAATCCTTCGTCAGCCCTTGAAGCGTCATTCGAGGATCTAGGGCTTTCACAGACCCTTGGCGAGTGGAGGGCGGCTCATGCGTAAGCGCATCCTGACCGTGGACGACTCCAAGACCATGCGGGACATGGTCTCCTTCACCTTGAAAAGCGCGGGCTTTGACGTCGTCGAAGCGGAGGACGGCGCGAAGGCTCTCGACCTCCTTTCGGGCACGTCGGTGGATGCGATCATCACCGACATCAACATGCCGAACATGGATGGCGTGACGCTCGTGAAGCATCTTCGCGCACAACCGAAATTCAAATCCACCCCGATCCTGATCCTGACCACCGAAGGCGGCGACGACAAGAAGGCGCAAGGCCGAAGCGCCGGCGCCACGGGGTGGATCGTCAAGCCCTTCGCCCCCGAAAAGCTGCTGCAGGTTCTCAACAAGGTCTGCCCGTAACCAAATCGAAAGCTGCGACGATGTCTGCGAACCAATCCATATCTCCTGAGTTCGAGCGCTTTCGGGCCACCTTCTTCGAGGAGTGCGCGGAAATCCTGCCGGAGTTCGACGAACGCCTTTCGTCCTTGCACGTGGGCGAAGTCGACTCGGAAACCCTGAACGCTATTTTCAGGGCGGTCCATTCAATCAAGGCCGGCGCCGCCGCCTTTAATTTCAACGTGCTGGTCGAGTTTGCGCATGTTTTCGAAGCGCTGCTCGACAGGCTTCGCGATGATCGCATTCAGCAGACCGAGCATGTTTTCAATGTCATCGTGAGAGCGGGCGACGTGCTGGCCGAACTCGTTGAGGCGGCGCGAGCTGGCCGCGAGGTGCCCCAAGGTTTCAGCGCCGATGTCGCTTTGGAGCTTCAGGATCTGCTCTCCGGCGTGCAAGAGAAGCATGGACCGGCTGTCGCCGCCGCCGCTCTTCGGCCAGAGCCGGAGCCCGATCCCGATTCAGAAGATGCGGTCAAGAACTTCCGTATCGTGTTCGAGCCGCAGCGGGAATTGTTTCGGCATGCCAACGAACCGCTTCTGATCATTCGCGAGCTGAAGCGGCTCGGCGAAGTCAGCGTCGAGTGCAATCTGTCAAGCCTGCCGAATCTGGCCGACATCGATCCCGAGGACGCCTATCTGTCGTTCGCCTTCAATCTGTGCACATCGGCGTCCTATGCGTCTGTCGCCGATGTCTTTGAGTTTGTCGATCAGGATTGTTCCCTGAAGATCGAAGCCGAATACGTCGAGGCGGAGGAGCCGGCCGCGAGCGATGAGGCAGCCGTCAGCGATGTTCCGCCGCGGCGTTCGGAGGCCCTTCCAACGGGTCCCAAGCCCGTCGCCGCGATGATGCACTCATCGAAAGGAGCGACGTCCATCCGGGTCGATCTGGCCCGAGTGGATCGGCTGGTGAACATGGTCGGCGAGCTTGTGATCACCCAGGCCATGCTCGCCCAGCAGCTTTCCGATCAGGGCGGCGGACAACGCCAGCAATGGGTTCAAGGCAGCGAAGAACTCGCAGCCCATACGCGGGAATTGCAGGAATGTGTGATGGCCATCCGCATGCAGCCCGTAAGGTCTGTGTTTGCGAGAATGCCGCGCCTTGTCCGCGACATCGCCTCGAAACTCGGCAAGCATGTGCGGCTTGTAACCTCTGGCGACCAGACGGAAGTCGACAAGACCGTCATCGAGGAACTCACCGATCCGATCACGCATATGATCCGCAATGCGATCGACCACGGGGTGGAGTCGGCGGCGACGCGGCTTGCCGCAGGCAAACCCGAGATGGCCACGATCGAACTTTCGGCGGCCCAGCGCGCCGGGAACATCCTGATCACGATCGCGGACGACGGCGCCGGGATCGACCGGCAGAAAGTGCTCCAAAGCGCGCTCGCCAAGGGGGTCGTGCGCGAAGACGCCAAACTCAGCGACGACGAGGTCAATAATCTGATCTTCGCGCCTGGCTTTTCGACCGCCGAGGAAGTGACCGAGGTGTCCGGGCGCGGCGTCGGGATGGACGTTGTCCGCCGCAATATCGCAAATCTCGGCGGGCGCATTCAGATTCACTCCGTGCCGGGAAAAGGCACGCGCTTTACGCTCGTGATCCCGCTCACGCTTGCGGTGCTGGACGGCATGCTCGTGGCGGTGGGCAAGGAGAAATACATCCTCCCGCTCTCAAGCATCATTGAAAGCATCCGCCCGGACCAGCGTCAGGTCCGCACCGTTACGGGAGGGGCGCAAGTCGTAGCCGTACGGGGCGAATTCATCCGCCTCATCCCGCTGCACCGCATTCTCAATGTGCCGGGCGCGACACCGGAACCGTGGAAAGCGCTGGTGGTCGTCGTCGAGACGGAAAACGGCTCGAAAGCAGGCCTGGTGGTCGATGAACTGATCGGCCAGCAGCAGGTGGTTGTGAAAAGCCTTTCGGAGAACGCCGAGTTTGTCCCCGGAATCTCGGGAGCGACGATCCTTGGCAACGGCCGCGTGGCCCTGATCCTCGACATTGAGGGCGTCTGCGCCATGCCGGATCGCGCGGCCCTGTTGGAGGCGGGTGAGGAATTCCGTTTGCCTGCTGGAATGGCGAACAACGATCTGCAAGCGCCTGGAGCATCTGTCAATCGTTTGGGAACGCCGCAGCGCGCAGTGGTTGGAGCGCGCGCCTAATGAACATAGAGACGGAGAGAAACATGAGTGTAGCTCTTGGGGCGCAAACGCCGAACGGCGCGCCCGCAACTGGCGGCGCTACGGGCGCAGGCGGGGTCAAACAGTTCATCAGCTTCAGGATCGGGGCTGAGGAGTACGCCATCGACATCATGGCCGTCCGCGAAATCAAGGGATGGACGGAAACGACGAGCTTGCCCAATCAGCCGGAACATATTCTTGGCGTCATGAACCTCAGGGGGACCATCGTTCCGGTGTTCGATCTCCGCCGCCGGTTCGGCATGGGCATGACGGAGGCGTCGCGGTCGCATGTCGTCATCATCGTAGCCGTGCTCGACCGGATCGTCGGCCTCCTGGTCGACGCCGTCTCCGACATCCTGACGATAGACAGCGCCGAAATCCGTCCCGTGCCCGAGATGGAACGCGGAATTTCCGCAGATTTTCTGTCCGGCATCGTCTCCATCAACGAATCAATGGTCGTGATCCTCGCCCTCGAAGAACTGTTCTCGCGAAGCGCTGCGGACAGTTCGTACTCGGACGCCGGCGAACCGCAAGCGGTTCAATGAGCATCGCATAGCTTGAAGCAAACGATACAGGAACCCAAGGCGAGCAGTTGAAGATCGCAGCGGGTTACAGAAAAGGATAGCACTATGTTCTCATTTGGCGCCAAAGCCCGGAAATCAAAAGAGGACGGCGATGCTCGTGAGCGCCAGATGAGCGCTCAAACGAAGCGCGCCCTTGATGTCGCGTCCAACCCCCTCATGCTGGTCGACCGCGACTTCAAAATCACGTACTTAAACGAGGCGTCCAAGGCTCTCCTCAAGAAGCACCGCGAGCATTTTCCCGCGCGGGTGAAGGAGACGGATGCGGAAAGCCTGATCGGAACGTCCGCGGACATTTTCCATAAAAATCCGTCGCATCAGCACAGGTTGCTCGCCGATCCGTCGCGGCTTCCGCATCGCGCAGAAGTCCGGATGGGGCCATTGACGTTCGCTTTGTGCGTCAACGCCGCCTATGACGAGAACGGCGTGTGTGACGGCTTCGTCTTCGAGTGGTCCGATGTCACGGAACTGCGCGAGCTGACGGCGAATGCGAAGGGCCAGATCGACGCCATCAGCAAGGCCCAGGCCGTCGTCGAGTTCACGCTTGAGGGCCGCATCATCACCGCGAACGAAAACTTTCTGAAGGTGATGGGCTACAGTCTGGACGAGATCAAGGGCCAGTCTGCAAACATGTTTGCGGACCAAGGCGCCCACCAGAATTCGGACTACCGGCATCTTTGGGAAAAGCTGGCTCGCGGCGAATATGAAGCAGGTCAGTACAAGCGAATTTCCAAGGGAGGTCGGGAGATCTGGCTGCAGGCGAGCTACAATCCCATTCTCGACCTGAATGGCAGGCCGATGAAGGTCGTCGAATATGCGACCGACATCACCGAGCAGAAGCTCGCCAACGCGAATTTCGAAGGCCAGATCGCGGCGATCAACCGCGCGCAGGCTGTCATCGAGTTCGGGCTCGACGGCAAAGTGCTGACCGCCAATGACAACTTCCTGAAAACGCTGGGCTATACGCTGGACGAGATTCGCGGCCAGCATCACAGCACGTTCGTCGAAGCGTCCTACAGGCAGTCGCCAGAGTATTGCGTGTTCTGGGAGCGCCTGGGCCGCGGCGAACATGATGCCGGCCAATATAAGCGTATCGGAAAGGGCGGCCGGGAACTCTGGGTCCAAGCCAGCTACAACCCGATTCTCGACCTGAACGGCAAACCCGTGAAGGTCGTCGAATACGCGACCGATATTACTCCGCAAAAGAATGCCGAGTTTCAGCTGAAAATTGCTGTGCAACAGACACAGGAAGTCATCGAGGCGGCGCAAAGCAACGATCTCACCTGGCGAATTTCGATGGATGGCAAAACCGGCGAGCTTGAGAAGCTGTGCGCGGGCGTGAACGGTCTCCTGGACAACATGACTGGCATTGTCGGCGCCATCATGGAGTTGTCTTCCACGATCGCGTCGGCAGCCGGCGAAATTGCTTCCGGAACGAACGATCTTTCGGGAAGGACCGAGCAGCAGGCATCGAGCCTTGAAGAGACAGCCGCTTCCATGGAGGAGATGGCCTCGACGGTGAAGCAGAACTCCGAGAACGCCCAGCAGGCCAACCAGTTGTCGATCAATGCGCGCTCGATCGCGACCGAGGGCGGCGGCATCGCGGGCCGAGCGGTGGAAGCCATGGCGCGCATCGAGCAGTCATCGGACAAGATTTCGGAGATCATCGGCGTTATCGACGAGATCGCCTTCCAGACCAATCTCCTCGCGCTGAATGCGGCGGTGGAGGCGGCGCGCGCAGGCGATGCCGGCAAGGGCTTCGCCGTGGTCGCGTCTGAGGTCCGCTCGCTGGCTCAGCGCACCTCCGTGGCGGCGAAGGACATCAAGGGGTTGATCGTCGAGAGCGGCCGGCAGGTGAAAGACGGCGTCAAGCTCGTCGACAATGCAGGCTCTTCTTTGAACGAAATCGTCAAATCAATCAACCACGTCGCCGACATTGTGGCCGAAATCGCCGCAGCGAGCAAACAGCAGGCGACAGGCGTCGAAGAGATCAACAAGGCGGTCGTCCAGATGGATCAGATGACCCAGCAGAACGCTGCGCTTGTCGAGGAGAGCGCCGCCGCAAGCCGCACGCTCCAGGAGGAGGCCCAATCGATGTTCGACAAAATGTCGGGCTACTCGATCGGCGGCGGCCAGAAAGTCAAAACGCAGCGGGCGCCCGTCGCCAGCGAAGCAAGAAAGCCGGAGGCCAAGCCTGCGCGGGCTCCGGTTGCGCCCAAGCCTCAAAATGGGCGCTCGAAGAAGGTGGGCAACGGCGCGGCGCAACCCGCCCCAGCCATGGCCTCAGCATCAGACATGGACTGGAAGGAATTCTAGTTCCGAAAGCATTCCCTTCCCGTCGAGTAGAGTGTTTCAAGTACAGAGTGCGTAAGTATGGAAACCGTAAGCCAGCAGACTTCTATAAGTCATGAGTTTCCGTTCACCGCTGCGGATTACCGCACGATTGTCGGAATAGTCTATGAGCGAAGCGGCATCGTCCTCGCCTCACATAAGCGGGACATGACGTACTCCCGGCTTGCAAGGCGCTTGCGCGCCTTGGGGCTGGAGTCCTTTCGCGATTACTGTACGCTCTTGGAAAGCAAGAGCGGCGGTAACGAGATCGGCTTCCTCATCAACGCGATCACTACAAATCTGACGAAGTTCTTTCGTGAGCCGCACCATTTCGACCACCTTCGCGACCATGTTCTTCGGCCTGCGCTGAACTCGGCGACGAGGCACAAGCCACGCCTCAGAATATGGTCCGCCGGGTGCTCTTCCGGGGAGGAGCCCTACACGATCGCCATGACAGCCTTGTCTCTACAAAAAGAAGTCGGCGGCGACTGGGATTTTCGCATCCTGGCCTCGGATCTCGACACGTCGATGCTGAAAAAGGCGAAGACCGGCGTCTATTCCCGCGCCTCGCTGGAAAGCGTGCCTGCTGGAATACGCGAGCGTTACTTCGAAAAACGGGCGAGCGAGCCCGACAGCGTGTTGGTGGCGGGCGCAGCCCATGAACTGATCAGCTTCAGGCAGCTGAACTTGCTTGGCCCCTGGCCGATGGCCGGGAAATTTGATGTGATCTTCTGCCGAAACGTCATGATCTACTTTGACGCCAAGACGAAGGCTACGCTCATCGACAAATTCCATGGGCAGCTTGCCGATGGAGGCTGGCTTTATGTCGGCCACTCCGAATCCCTCCTCGATCATCAGACCCATTTCAAGCTTCGCGGTCGGACGATCTATCAAAAGATAAGTGGATGACAACGCTCAAGAAGAAAACTGCGTCGAGCCCCGGGAAGACCGGGATCTATCTCGAAGAATTCGGCGCTCACGCAGTTCGCGTTCTACCAGGCGAGGCTTATGCGACCTCACGGAGGGACGAAGCCATCGTAACGGTGCTCGGCTCTTGTGTGTCGGCCTGCATCCGCGATCCCAGGTCCGGCCTCGGCGGAATGAACCACTTCATGCTGCCGGAGAGCGTAACGGGCCAGTGGGGCGACGGGATGAGCGCGGCCATGCGCTACGGCAACTTCGCCATGGAAGCGCTGATCAACTCGATTTTGAAGTCCGGCTGCTCCAGGACCGATCTGGAGATCAAGCTCTTCGGCGGCGCCAATTTTTCAGGCGGCGTGACGATGATCGGGACAAAAAACAGCGACTTTGCGCTCCGCTACCTGAAGGAGGAAGGTTTGCGCGTCGCGGCCTCCGACCTCGGAGGCGTCCTTGGGCGACGAATTCATTACCACCCAGCTACCGGCAAGGTTGCGCGGCTATTCCTGAGGGGAACGGGCAAAGATCAGGTTGCCGAAGAAGAGCGTCGCTATGGCGCGCAGCTTAAGAAGATGCCTGCCAATTCAGGCGGCGATGTAGAGCTTTTCGATTGAGGGATAGGCTCATATGGGACGGTCCAAAGCAGTCCGCGTCCTTATTGTCGATGACTCGGCCCTCATGCGGGAGTTGATCCGCGGAATTTTATCGTCCGATCCCGATATCGAGGTGGTTGGCGCGGTTTGCGATCCGCTCGCCGCCCGCCAAAAAATCAAGGAACTCAATCCGGACGTCCTCACGCTGGACATCGAGATGCCGCGGATGGATGGCATCACCTTCCTCGACAAGATCATGACGCTGCGCCCGATGCCGGTCGTCATGGTTTCGTCGCTGACCCAGGAAGGCGCGGAAGCAACGTTCAGGGCGCTCGAAGTCGGCGCCGTCGATTTCGTCGCCAAGCCGGCGGTCAATCTGCAGGCCGGATTGGAAGACAAGCGCGTCGAGATCATCGCGAAGGTCAAGGCGGCGGCGATAGCGCGCGTGCAGCGGCGGCCGACCTCGCAAAGCGAGCGCAAAACGCCGGTGAACCTGTCCGCCAGCTATTCGTCCAGCGAGAAAATCGTGGCGATCGGGGCTTCCACCGGCGGGGTGGAGGCCGTCAATCGCATCCTTCAGGCGATGCCGCCGGACGCTCCCGCTATTCTCGTCACTGTGCATATGCCAGAGAATTTCACGGCAAGCTTCGCAAAGCGCCTCAACGGTTTGTGCGCCATCCAGGTCGTCGAAGCCAGCGATGGCGAGCGGGTTTTGCCGGGTCACGCCTACATCGCGCCGGGAAGTTCACATCTGCGTCTCGGCCGTTCCGGGGCGAATTACGTTTGCGTCGTTCGAGGCAAGGACAGGGTCAGCGGCCATTGCCCCTCGGTCGACGTGTTGTTTCATTCGACTGCCGAGGCTGCCGGAAAAAACGCCATTGGCGTGATCCTGACCGGAATGGGCAAGGATGGAGCGGATGGCCTGCTCGCCATGCGGCGCAATGGCGCCAGCACGCTCGGCCAGGACGAGGACAGCTGTGTCGTCTACGGAATGCCAAAAGCGGCCGCCGAGCGCGGCGCCGTCGAGACGGAGGTTTCTCTCGGCAAAATGACACAAGAAATCCTGGGTCGATGCAATGCCGGAGGCGCTCGCGCCATTCGTATATAGGGGCTTATTTCTCAGCGGCCTTTTAATTTCGCAACAAAGATCGAGCCATGAACTTAGCGCTTAAAAAGGCCGGCGGAGACGATCAGGGATGGGGGGCAGCCCCCGGCGCCCAGGGCCTTGGAGCGTCGCCCGCGGCGAAGCACAGCGCACGGGACTTGATCAGTTTCGCCACGGCGCAAAGCAAGTCCCTCGAAGCGCTGATGAGCGAGCTTACGCATACCTCCCGCGATGTCGAGTCCAGCGTTCACGGCCTTGTAAGCCGGTTCCAGGCCATGGCGACAACGGCAAGGGAACAGACTGCAACAGTGCAGTCCCTCATGTCATCCACGCAGTCGATCGAGATGAACGGCGAGACTGTGCCGTTAACAGAGTTGGCGCAGAGCATTGGAGACGTCGTCTCATCGCTCGTCGAGAAAATCATCCATCTTTCGTCCCGAAGCGTCGCCATGGTGTATGCGCTGGACGATGTGCAGGTTGAAATCAAGTCCATGCAGGTGTCGATCGCGCAGATCGACAAGATCAACAAGCAAACGAACCTGCTTTCTCTCAACGCCAAGATCGAGGCGGCGCGCGCCGGCGCCGCGGGCAGAGGCTTCGCCGTTGTCGCGACCGAAGTCGGCGACTTGGCTCGCGCAGTTAATACGCTCTCGGACACGGTCAAGCGCCAGATGGCTTCGGTCTCGGACGGCGTGAAGCGAGGCGATAACCTGCTTCGCGAAATCTCGGCCATCGATATGTCAGAGGAGAATTTGAAGGCCCAGGATCGCATCAAATTCATGATCGAGCGGCTCTTGACTCAGAATGCGACGATCGGGGAAGCGCTGCGCAGAACCGCCACGACATCGCAGCAAATGGAGCAGGCTGTTTCCGGCGCCATTATGGACATGCAGTTCCAGGACAGGGTGATGCAGCACCTTCAGAATGTGGGTGGGGCGCTCGCTGTCGCGAGCCGCACAGGCGGCCTGCTCGCAGCAAAGTCGCTTGCCGAGCTTAAAGTGCTGCCTTCGGCCGAGTCGGAAACCGCCATGCTCCAGGAGATTGTCGACCAATTCACGCTGAGCGAGCTGCGCGAGCGGTTTGTTGCAGCCATGCATCTTGCGGGCGCATCAGGGCTGCACAACCCAGCCGGCGGGAAAGCCGCAGCCAATGACGACGTGGATCTGTTCTGAGGAGAAGTAATGAGACTCGAAGCACATATATCGCATGACAGATACGAAGTTGAGCTCAAAGATAAACTGACATCAACCGATCTGCCTAGTTTTCGCGGCATGCTTTCGGACATAAAGCGAAGCTCGTGCAAAGTTGTCGTGCTCGATCTCAGCGATCTCGACTGGATCGACTCCGCCGGGCTGGGAATGCTTATTGTGGCGAAGGAACACGCGGAGAAGGAGAACCTGGAGCTTGTTCTGCGATCGCCCAGAGGGCACGTCAAGTCGCTCCTGGAGCTTGGCCGCTTCGAAAAGATCTTCAATATCCAAGCCTGAGAGCCTGGCTCAGTCGTTACGGTGAAAAGCGAGGCGGAGACAATCTCATTCTGCGGCGTTGCTGTCGCGGATCCGCCACGCGCACCGATATAGGCTCCGGTTATGATACCAACCGCCGGAAGTGTTGACCGGTAGCGCCCCCTCACCCCGCCCTCTCCCGCGCAATCTCGCCAAGGCGAGATTGCTACCCTATGAAACCGCATCCGCTCGCGGATGCGGCCGCTCCAAGTTGTAAGCTCGCCGAGGCGAGCTTACCGGGAGAAGGACAGGATGAGGGGGCGTTGGGTCAGAATAGAGGGCGGTCGGTATGCCTCAGTTTTCGCGCAGTTGCTCTTGGTTAGCAGGCGGGCGATATGGCCTTGCTTCTGGCCCGCCGCTCCTTCCATTCAGATCGAAAAATCGAAGAGCCGCGCGATGTCGAGAATGGGAGTGAGCTTTGAATCATAGAGATAAAGATCGCGTGTGAACAAGGCTTGCCTGCTTGTGAAGTGCGGAGGGATCTCGGTGCGCGCCAATTCCGGAAGCGCCAGCACATCGCCGACGCGGTCGACCAGCAGTGCAAAATGTTCGTTCGCGGCTTCGAGGCCGATCGCGAACTTCTCGCAGATCTCGTCGGTTTCCGGGATTCCAAGTCGGCGGCGCAGGCTGACCGCCACGACAATCTTACCCCTGAGATTGATGAACCCGGCGACCTCCCTGTGGATCAGAGGGATGGGTGTGATGTAGCCGACCTTGAAAATCGTCTCAGCCTCTTTGACATCCAGGCCATAGACATGTTTATCCACGAAGACCGTGAAGAAATTCGTCTTGTTGACGTGTCCCTCGACGACGGCGACTGCGCCGTCGCGGCTGCTTTTCGGGTTTGTGTTCATCATCGGGATGGGCGAAGCTGGCGTGTTGTTTAAGATGCGGCGCGGCGGTCTTGAATCTGCCTGTTCGGAAAGCGGTCAAGATGGCTGTCGATGGCCTTTAGCAGGTGGTGGCGATCGAATTTGCTGATGGAGGCTTCGCCTGCGCCCTCATGCCGGTCATCGTTGAAGATCAGGCAAAGCGCGTCCGGTTGGCGGGCCAGCGCCGTTTCGTCGATGAGCCGCGCCGACTTCGCGTCCAGGAGAATGATGCCGAAGGTCTTATGATTGAGGAGCTTGTTGGCTTGCTCCGCTGTTTCGACAGCCGTGACTTTGTGGCCGGCCGAAGCAAGCAGAGGCGTCAGCAGTTCATGCATTCCGGGCTCGCTATCGACGATCAGAAGCTCCGCCTTGGTCTTGCCGGCAGCACGTTTTTCCTGGAACGCTATTTTATAATAGTATCCGACATCAATGAACTCGACTGGGCCTCCGTGCAGGTCGATGGTTCCCAGCAGAGACGGCGAACTGCTCATCAACTGGATCTCGGCTTTGCTTTCGACGATGTCCAGGACATTGTCCACCCAAAGGCCAAAAGTCTTATCGTAAAGGCTGATCACCAGAATCAGACATGTGGCGGACGTCTCGCTGACCTCCGCCATGCGAAGGACGGGAATGAACCTTTCCTGATACCGATAGAGGAGCCCTCCGTCAGCCTGTGAGACATCCTTCGTGGGTACGCGAAGTATTCTCGAAACCGCAGACCGCGGCAGCACTTTCAGCGCGCCTGACCCAGCCTCGAAAAGAATAAGGCTCGACATGGCGGCGGCGTTTTCGCTCTGGCTGTTCACGGAAGGCAGGCTGCCGGCTATTTTCTCGATATTCATTGCGGCGGCTATGCCGGCCGGATCGATGATCAAAATCACGGTGCCGTCTCCCAGGATCGTGTTGCCTGAGAACATTTTCAAGCTCGCGAAGAGGGAGCCGAGCGGCTTGACCACGATTTCCTGAATGTCGTCGATCTCGTCGACCATGATGCCGAGCTTCTGGCCGCCCAATCCAAGGATGACGACAAGTTTATCCTCAAGCCTGCCGGTTGCCGGAAGGTCGAGCACCTTCGAGAGAGCGACAACCGGGATCAACTCGTCCCGAAGCTGGATGAGCTGAGAGTCGTCCATCGTTTTGAGATTATTTGTGTCCTCGTCCACATTCACGGCCTCCACAACATATTGTTGCGGGACCGCAAGGCGCTGGTCGCCGACCTTGACAATGAGGGCCGGAGCAATCGCGAGCGTCAGCGGGATCTTGAGGATGAACTTGGACCCATAGCCTTTCGTGGATTGGAGCGAGATCGTTCCGCCGACGCCTTCGATATTGGCGCGGACGACGTCCATGCCCACGCCCCGGCCCGATACCGTCGTGACAGCCTTGGCCGTGGAGAAGCCGGGCGCCAAAATGAAGCGATAGACCGCCTCGTCGCTCATGCTGGCGGCGGCTTCGGCGTCGCAAAGTCCTCGCTCGATCGCTTTCTCGCGGAGGCGATCGGCGTCGAGGCCGCGTCCGTCATCGGACACCTCGATAAAGACCTGGCCGGAGTTGTAGAAGGCCGTGATCGATATCTGGCCGGCTTCCGGTTTTCCAGCGGCGATCCGTTCTGCGGGGCTTTCGATCCCGTGGTCCGCGCAGTTGCGAATGAGATGCGTCAGCGGATCGCGGATCGTTTCGATGAGCTGACGGTCGAGTTCTGTGTCCGCCCCCTCGATGACAAGTTCGTATTTTTTGTGCAGTTCGACCGACAAGTCCCGGATGAGGCGCGGCACGCTGGCAAAGAGCTTTGTCATCGGCTGCATGCGGGCCCGCATCACCGCGTCCTGCAAATCGGACGTGACCGTCGACAACCGCTCCAGCGGGTTCTTGATCTGGCTTATATTATGCTGGCGAGACAGATCCATGATCTGATTGCGGGTCAGAACAAGTTCGGACACAAGGTCCATGATCCGCTGAATGGAAGCCACGGACAGGCGGATCGTTTCGGTCGCCTTGCTTGCTGCGGATTGCTCGGCCTCCTTCTGGGGCTTGGCGTTCTCGCGAGGCTTGCCCGGCGATGGCTGCTGTTGCGGGGCGACGCTGTGCGGCGCCTTCGGCGCATCGACAACGGATTGTTGGATCGCCTCTTCTTCCTCGGCCGAAGCGGGCTCCTCCTCGTCGAGGCGTTCCGGCCCCGCGGCCGATGCGACGGCGCCGTCGTCGCAGGCGCCTCCTACGAGATACTCGCCGATACTCGAAATGATGTCGCTGTGGTCGTCAGCGGGCTCCTCGCCGAGTTCCGCCACGCGCGAGAGCAAGCGCTTGATGCGATCGAGGAACTCCAAGAGGAGCGAAACAGCGGTTTTCGTCGGCGGCGCGCCGTTGCGCAGCGTGTCGATCAAGGTTTCGGCGGCGTGAGCGATGTCTTGCAGGCCGCTGAGACCAAGAAAACCGGAGGTTCCCTTGATTGTGTGCACAAGCCGGAAGATTTGCGTCACCGCATCAGAATCGGTTGGATTCTGTTCGAAAAGGACAAGATAGTTCGCGATGCCGTCGATATGATCAGACGTCTCGCTCAGGAAATCGCTCAGCAAATCATCCATGGCGGATTACTTTCTGGAACTGCATTAAACGCGCATCAGACGGTCCGCCATTTGCTGGGAGGTCTCCGGCGGCAGCTCAAGTCCGTGGTTCACCAGATCGGCAGCCTGCTCGATCTCCGTTCTGAGCTTGGCTGCTATTTCTTCGCAGAAGCCTTCGATATCTTCCGCGCGCATCTCATCCTGTCCATGGCGTTGATTGCCGATTATGATGATCGCCTTGTCCGCAAGGTCGTTGATGCGCGCGATCCGCGCCTCGAATTCCTCCCGGAAGGCTGCGTCAAGAGCGCAGTATATTTCAATCGCCAGATGACCGCTCGCCAGAGGCGATGTTTTGAAATAATCTTCATACGTCCGAGATTTCCAAGCCAGAAGATCTTCAACCATTTCCGGCAAGAGGACGGGTAAATTTTCTACAAGCAATAAAACTTCGTTATATTGGTTCAGATAATCATTTGCTATGCCTGACCTTGGATTAACGAGATTGCTCGCTTGCTTCAGCACCTCGTTTATTTCAAAGGCGCGGCTAGGAGAAAGATCGCGGAAGGTTGGGCTAGGTGTCATCTCAACTGGTCCTGGCGTTTTGAGTACGCATCTTTACCGCGTATTCCTTAATTATTCCCGTACAGATTGCAGACAAGCCGAGGTTCCACCACGCTCCGGCTTCCGGCGATTGGGAGGCCGCGCGCTAAAATCCTTCTCCGCCTTATAGCGTAACGGTAATTCGGCCTTAACCGAAGCGCGGCATATGTAGGTCAAAACAACCCAAGGTTTAGCCAGCATGTTCGCTCGCTTGAAAATCACAACCCGTATTCACCTCCTTCTCGTTCTGGCGGCTTTCGGGTTTCTTGCCTCCGCAGGGATCGGTCTTTGGTCATTGCGTTCGCAAATGCTTGACGATCGTGAAAAGCAACTCCGCAATCTCCTGGATTTGACGCTCTCGGTCGCCCGTAATGACATGACGACTGCCGGAGGGGCGTCGAGCCAGGCGGGACGAAAGGCCTTCCTGTCGGTTCTGCAAGCGACGAAGTTCGGCGACGCGAAGGAGGCGAATTACATCTTCGCGTTCGACTACGCCGGGGTGAACCTGAGCCACATCGATCCGGAGAGGATCGGTCACAATTTCAATGAGTTGAGCGATCCAAATGGCGTAAAGATCATTCAGAACCTTATCAAGATCGCCAAGAGCCCGGCCGGGACGGGTTTCACGACCTACCTGTTTCCGAAGGGCGCCGGCGGCGCCGTCACGCCCAAGCTGACGCTCGTGCAAAATGTGCCTGAACTTGGCGCATTTGCCGGCGTGGGCGTGTATATGGATGACCTCGACGCCGAGTTCTACAGTCGGTTTTTCTTTGACGGCAGCCTGCTCGCCGTCCTTCTTCTGACGATTGCAGTCACAGGCTACTTCATCGGGCGGTCTATTTCGAAGCCGATCGCCAAGCTTGCCGTGAACATCGCGCAGCTCGCGAAAGGCGACTTGAACGTCCCTCTGACCAAATCCTGCGAACTCACCGAACTTGGCGACATCGCCCGGGCCGTGGACATCTTCCGCACAAAGGCGCTCGAACAAAGAGAGCTGCAGGACCAGTTCAACGGCGCCGCGAAGCGCGAGCGCGCCCGCCAGCATCATTTCGAAGACGAAGTGCAGAGATTTCAGACGACCGTCACGGCAGTCGTCGCCACGTTTAGCAAACAGGTGGATCAGTTGCGCGGCGCAGCGGGCACGCTGTCCGAGGCGGCGGAGACGGCGACCTTCGAAGCGGCGACCGCGGCTCACGTCTCGGCAGGCGCCGCAGACAGTTCTAACGCCGTGGCCGCGGCGACCGAAGAGCTGTCGTGCTCGATCAGGGAAATATCCGATCAGGCGCACCGGACAAATGCAGTCGTAGAGGCCGCCACCCATGAAGCGAAGCGGACCAACAAGGATGTCGCAAGCCTCGCCAGTGCGGCCGAGGAAATCGGCTCCATCGTCGCCGTCATTCGCGGCATCGCCGACCAGACCAATCTTCTGGCGCTGAACGCCACCATCGAAGCGGCGCGAGCAGGCGAATCGGGACGCGGCTTCGCGGTGGTTGCTGCCGAGGTCAAGGAGCTGTCTGCGCAGACGGCGAAGGCGACCGACGCCATCGCCGAGCAGATCCAGGCGATCCAAGGCTCGACAAGCACAGCCGTCAGCGCCATCCAGTCCGTCGCGGGCAAGGTGGCGGAAATCCAGAGCTTCACGGGCGCTATCGCCGCCGCCGTGGAAGAACAGACCGCCGCAGCCCAGGAAATCGCCAGCAACGTCGCGCTCGCGGCGGAAGGCAGCCAGAAAGCGGCGAAAAGCTCGGGCGAGGTTTCCCAGGTCGCCGGCCAGACCAAGCAGCAGGCGGCGTCGCTTACAGGCGTGTCGTCGCAGCTCTCTGACGCCACCTCGGAGCTTTCCAGGGCGTTGATGGATTTCGTGGCTTCCGTAAGGGAAGATCTCGATGGAAGCAGAGGTCAGCCCGAGCATGTCGCCGCGCATCACTGGAAAAGCGAAATGCTGGAGATCGCCTGATCAAGACTGCGTGTCCCTGCTCCAGGCATTATATGGAACAGCCCGCGTTCGGACGAGCGCGGGCTGTTTATTCTACAGCAAGTTTTCCAACGCACACCCCCTCACTCTATCTCTCTCCCAGCGAACTCGCCCTGGCGAGTTCGCTCCCAAAATGGCCGCATCCGCAAGCGGATACGGCTAAGCAGGCATTTGCGGCTTGACCAACGAATGGAGGGTGGGATTGAGCCGCTTCATTTTCCGCCGCAGTAGGCCGAAAGCGACCAAACGGACTCAAAAACATTATTACATCGCGACGGCCGGTTTCGGATCCAAAAGCAGGAGACGCCGGGAACGATGGCGTATTGGCGCTCCGGGCCCATCCGGAATTGTTCTACCACTTCTGCGCACATGGATAGGTAGTGTATATGGAACAATAAGCTGCCAAGAGGGGTTTGCAGAAACTACTTAGCGAATTGGGTAGTAAGAGCGCCACCGGCCAGCGAGCGCGGACTGCCTAGGTCCCGGTTTGTCCGCGAGAGCATTTTTGTGTAGTGACCCCACTGGCGGCGAAATAGAAATGAGATGATTTGATCAATGCCTTGCAAATACTGAGCACGAGCCGGAGGTGGCTGTAAATGCCCATGGAAAGTAAGTCCGCCATCGTTCCTGCCGACATCGCTCGAGATGTCGACGAAATCGTAAACGAAATCAGGGCCGCAGCCGAGCAGCAAGGCCACTCAGCCGATGACGTCGTCCGCATTCTCCGGCCAAAGGGCAAAAACATGCTTCCGGGAGCAGGCGAAACCCTGATCCTGGTGGTTGGAGCCGGCGCCACCTGGTTCAGCAAGAATTGGATTGATACTTTCGTCTGGCCCAAAATAGCTAACCGTATTAGAAAACCAAGTGAGCAAGCGGTTGATTTCGTTCTGAGCCGCGTTTCCCTCGGAGCAGAAACGAAAGAGTGACACCGTGCCGAACAATCCTGACCTAGCGCCCGCGGTTGCCGCGTTATTGTCCGCGAAAAGCTTGGTGGAAGTGCGCCAAGCGCTTACCGCGCACCCGGTTCTGCTTGATCCCGAAACCGATGCATACATCCGCCACGAAACCACCACTGTGACGATTCCCGCTCACCGCGATCACGTCGACAGAATTCTTTGGATCCTCAAACGCTGCCGTGAAATGGGCATCGAGGCGCACTTTGCGGAAATGGAGCCCCTCGCAGGCCTTCTTAGGCGCCTCCAAAAATCCACAACAGCCCCCAAGGACCTGAACGCACCTCCTGCCGAAGACTCGGAACCGTTGGTGAGCATGAGTGGTTCCTTGGCTTCCTTATGCGTGGCCGCTTACCGCGGAGAGGATTACCCCTATGCGGGCGCTCAAGCTCCTCAGATTAAGGCTGCCGGCGAAGATCACTATCTGGTCCTCCTTGCCAGCCGAACGACAATGGAGAAAGATTGGGCCAAAGCCGCGCAAAAAATTGAGAATTTGCAGCGCGCCGCAGCAAGGCGATATATTGCAGAACTGGCCAAGCGTAATGACGATAGCCCGCTAATCTCGCGAATTGGTTGCGAGTTCATAAAGTGCGCCACTCCCAACGCATTTGCTTATCACGAACCAACCGACGACAGCTTCGCAATCGGCCTCGACCCCGGCCTCCAGAGTCTGTTCGCTCTTCTCTTCCACGCCGCCCAGTTGGCCATTTACTCCGGCCAGGAAGATTGGTTCATTTCGTTCGTCAACAACCTCGTCAAATCTCATTTCTTCGGCTGGCCAATTGAGGGCCTGGAGGAGGGAATCCTTTCGCTCGACAAAGTCACGGGCCTGATGGACCGCCATTGGGCCGATTGGTCCGGCTATATCGCCGTTTGCTTTCTTGTCGGACACGAAGTCGGTCATGTGCAACTCGGCCATTTTCAGAGCAATCAGGCGCCCCGTTTCCGCATGGCGCCCGATCGTGATTCCGAAGGCGAAATCACGGCGTTTGATCATCAGTGTGAGTTTGAAGCCGACGAGTGGTCCGCCAATCAGTTGATCAGAGCTTCCGATCAAACGTTGAGTTCCCGCATAGGAGCTTGCACAATGCCAGCGATTTTCATGAGCCTCATGGCTATGATTGAGGATGCTCTTCTCCCTGTCGACCCCGTCGGCGCCATGCAACGGAAAAGTCATCCGCCCGCGCAAGAGCGTGCGCAAAGGCTCGCAAAAATCGGGTCTGCCGTGGTTCGCGATCGCTCTGTGCTCGTTGGCGATAGCGGGCGTCTTTTTGGACTGCCGGCAGCAATCGAATCCATCCGCCAGAGCTGGCAGTTTCAGAATGCCGCTGCGCTGACACGGGCGCTGCCGGTAAGGCCACAAGCGCGTTCCGTTTGACCCTGTAAATCCTTGGATGCTCCTCGATCTCTTCTTCGCCTGCGGTCGGGCCCTCAAGAACCTGACCAGGCCAGCTGCCGCTGGCCTGGTCAGGTGTTGGAAATCGCCGTTGTTGTGCCGGGAAGCTGAGGAGTCCGGTCAGGGTCGTGTGTCACGAGTAAAAGCCGGTCCACACGGCTTTACGTAACTGTATCGGAGATGAAGGAGGGCCCTTCGAGGCCGGCAGTCAGGTGCAGGTCTCAAGCCACCGCAAGCTGCTGCGGTCAAAAGCCGTGGTGGTGAGCGTTGCGGAAACGCCGGGACGATGATCCCGGCAGGCAAGGTTGAGAGAGGCGAGCGCAAGCGAACCGCCGATGAAGTGTCGAAAGCGGATTAGGTGCTGTCAAAACCGGGGGCTGACCCTGCCTCTGGGACAAGTCCGGAAGAACCCTGAAGCCTGCCCGGGCGGCAGCCGGCATGTAGGCGGCGCGAAGCTCAACCTGGCTTTGATATGGAACGTGAGAACCTCGGCTCCGGTGCCAAGGGAAAAGGCACAAGCGGCTCAAACCGCAAGGCCGAAAGTACCGATGCGGAGCGCGAGGGGCGGAGCAGCCCGTAGTAGCGGCGAAGGCCCTGTAATGGGGCTGGAGCGAAGGGGCTGCGTTGTTCAGCTTTGGCTGCGGGCCAACTGGTAACAGGAGGAGCCCGTGGACAAGGCGAAGCCGTTTTTGATCCCCAAGAGGGAGGTCTGGGAAGCCTTCAAGCGTGTGAAGGCGAACCAGGGAGCGGCTGGAGTAGACGGGCAATCGATTTTGGAGTTCGAGGCCAACCTTTCGGGCAACCTCTATAAGCTCTGGAATCGGCTGTCATCGGGGAGCTATTTTCCTCCGCCGGTCAAGCGGGTCGAGATTCCGAAGGCTGATGGCGGGACGCGGCCGTTGGGCATTCCAACGGTGGCCGATCGCATCGCCCAGGAGGTCGCCCGGCGTTACCTGGAGCCGATTTTGGAGCCGGTGTTCCACGCCGACTCTTATGGCTACAGGCCCGGCAAATCTGCCATCGATGCCGTGCGCACGGCTCGTCAGCGCTGCTGGCGCTATGACTTCGTGCTCGATATCGACGTCAAAGGCTTTTTCGACACCCTCGATTGGGAGTTGCTTCTGAAGGCGGTCCGGCATCACTCGGACTGCCCGTGGCTGCTTCTCTATATCGAACGCTGGTTGAAGGCGCCCGTGCAGATGGAGGACGGCAGCATTGTTCCGCGGACGGCGGGGACTCCGCAGGGCGGGGTCATGACGCCCTGAACGCAAAGCATAACATTGCTCGGGCTTGCCGTCGGCGCCTGTCTTTGGCGGCGGGCTGCGATCGTCCGATGGACCGGGCGTCACCGGGATGGAGTGGCGGATCGTGATGCTCTCGTCATCGACGAGAATGTCCTTAACGAGAAGGCGCACGATTTTGTTGCGCCCGGCGGCGTCAAGGGTGTGCGCAGTTTCCTTGAGCCGGGCGAAGAACGACGACGCCGTTTCCGCAAGCCGCAGATAGGTCGCTTTCTCGCTCTCTTGGCTGGCGAGCGAAGAAAGCTCGGCCTGCGCCGCCCGCTCCCTTTGGCGCAGTTCGGGCATTCTGCTGCGCAGTTCGTCCAGAGACAGAAGGTCCTCCTGATAGGCTGTAAGCAGGCGCTCGATCCCTTTGTGGATACGGACAAGTTCGCGCTGCAAAGTCTCCGTACGCCGTCTTGTCGGACTGCTCTGCCGCGCCGTTTCCAGACGCCGGTCGATCTCCGCCTGGATGAGCGAAGGATCTTCCAGCAATTGGACGATTGTCAATCGGCTCGCAAAAGGGACCCCGGATCGGCGTGCAAAAAGGACCCCAGGGACCATCCTTTTGTTCGGTTCAGCAGCGCCATCCTTCCGTCCCGGCCCATGCGACTGCTGAGCCGGCGCGCGCAACGGCGGTCAAGAACGGCCGCTTTTGGCGGCCGCCCGCAGGGCTTGTTCTTGAGGGCCGTGAGCACGACGGCATGATGAGAGCGCCGGGCGGCGTGCTGGACGTCAGGCGCGGTGTTTGAAGCGCCAGCTTTCGTTGCCGGTCTCGATGATCTCGCAGTGGTGGGTCAGCCGGTCGAGGAGCGCGGTGGTCATCTTGGCGTCGCCGAAGACGTTTGGCCATTCGGCGAAAGCGAGATTGGTGGTGACGATGATGGAGGTGCGCTCATAAAGACGGCTGATCAGATGGAAGAGCAACTGGCCGCCTGCTTGCGCAAACGGCAGATAGCCGAGCTCATCGAGGGTCACGAAGTCGAGGCGGGACAGATAATCGGCCATCCGCCCCTGGCGGCCGGCGCGGGCTTCGCTTTCCAGCCGGTTGACGAGATCGATCACGTTGTAGAAGCGTCCTCTGGCGCCGCCGCGGATGCAAGCCCTGGCGATCGCGATGGCGAGATGGCTCTTGCCGGTCCCGGTTCCGCCGACCAGGACGGCGTTACGCTGTTCGGCCAAAAAGCCGCCGTTCGACAGCTCGCGCGCCAGCGCCTCGTTGATGGGCGTGCCGGCGAACTCAAAGCCGTCAAGGTCCTTGGCCAGCGGCAGTTTGGCGATGGTCATCTGGTATTTGATCGATCGCGCCTGCTTCTCGGCGATCTCGGCCTTCAAAAGATCGCCGATAATGCATTGCGGCGAGAGCTGGCGTTTGATGCCGGCCGCTATGATCTCATCATAGGCGGCCCGCATACCGAAGAGCTTCAACTCGCCCATCAGGGCGAGGATGTCGGTCCGTTCCATGGGCTAGCCCTCCTCAAGCTGTCATAGCGGGCGCAATCGGCGGCGGGCGCGTGCTTCAGGCGCAGCGCGTCGGGCGTGGCGATGCTCGCGGCGGGGCTTAAGTCTTTCTTGCGCGCCAGGATGTTCAGGATCACGCTCGACGAATGGACGCCCTGGCTCAGGGCTTCGGCGCAGGCCGCTTCAACCGCCGGGAGCCCATCGCTCAGCGCGGCGGCCAGGATCGCCACCATTTGCCGGTCGCCGTCATCGAAGCCGTGCAGCCTGCGCCGCACAGCTTCCAGCGATGACGGCAGAACCCAGTTCTTGAACGGCGCGCCGTTCCTTAAGCCGCCCGGCTTTCTGCTCAGCACCGGCACATAATGCCAAGGGTCATAGATCGTCTGGCCGCGCCCGAAACAGCGGGCATGTTCGCCAACGACAGCGCCGTCCTGCCGGATGACGATGCGATCGGCGTAAGCCTGTACCTCGACCGGGCGTCCCACAGCTTGGGAGGAGACCGAGTATTTGTTCCTGTCGAAGGAGACGAGGCAGGTCTTCGACACCGAGGCCATGACCGCGTGAAAACCGTCGAAGCGGCCAGGTACGGCGATCAGGCTCGCCCGCTCCGCCTCGAAGACCTGCCAGATGGTCTGGTCCTTGAACTCAGGATGCTTGTTCGCCTTGGCGTAGGCGACGCAGCGGTCGAGGAGCCAGGCGTTCAGTTCGTCGAAGCTCTTCACCCGCACTCTTGGCGTGAAGAAGCGCTCGCGGATCAGGCCAACCTGGTTCTCGACCTGCCCCTTCTCCCAGCCGGACGCCGGCGTGCAGGCGGTCGGCTCCACCAGATAATGGCTGCACATCTGCATGAAGCGCCGGTTGAACTGGCGCTCCTTGCCAACAAACACCGTCTCCACCGCCGTCTTCATGTTGTCGTAAATGCCGCGCGTGCAGGCGCCCTTGAAGAACGCGAAGGCGCTGGAATGGGCGTCGAACACCATCTCCTGGCTTTCGCGCGGATACACCCTCACAAACGGCATCCGGCTATGGCAGAGCCGCATATGGGCCGCTTTCACCACCATCGTGACGCCGTTCATCACAACGGTCTCGTGGCTCCAGTCGAACTGGTAGGCTTCGCCGGGCGCGAAAATCAGCGGGATATAGGCTTGCGCCGAGGCCGCCCCGCGCGCCTTGCGCCAGCTCTTGGCGTAGCGCCGAACCGCATCGTAGCCGCCATCAAACCCAACATCGCGCAGCGTCTCGAACAACCGCACCGCCGTCAGCCGTTCCCGCGTAGGCTTCGCCTCGTTCGCAGCCAAAAGATCGTCGAGCTGCTTCCGCCAGGCGCCAAGCTTCGGCATCGGTTGCACGCTGCGCTCGTAGCGGTGCTCCGTCGCCTCCGAGCGGATCGCCTTGCGCACCGTCCTTCGCGACAACCTCAGCTCGCGGCTGATCGCCTTGATCGGCTTCTTCTCGATGAAAAACGCACGCCGGATCTTCGCAATCGTCTCCACAACCAGCATCCCAAACGCAGCCCCCTGCTTCCACCAGGGGCTTTGTGGACCCAATCGTCAGTGGGGTCCCGTTTGGACGCCGATTACCCCGCTAACGGGGTCCTTATTGCACGCCGAAACACAGACGATCGCGTCCCAGACAGCGGCGTCAAGAAGATCCATGCGGACGGGATGGGTATCGCAAAGGGCGTGATTGAGATGGCGATAAGCGTCCGATCCCAGGCAGCGGTAGTAGTAGATTTTGCGAGCCGATGAACGCGTTGAGGTCCGGTACATCGCGTAACCGCATTTGCGGCAAGACACCAGTCCTTGGACAACGCTCGGCTCGACGGTCCGCCGCGGCGCGTGGCGCTTGTTGCTCTCAAGGCGCTCGGCGGCAAGGTCAAAAGTCTCGGCGCTGACGATGGCGGGCACAGGGATCTCGATCCACTTCGTTCATGGTTGGCGCTTTCGCGGGCAGCGACGCGCCCGCGTAGACGCAAAGGACGGGTGATCCTTTGCCGTTTGGCCAACTCCGTTTTGCCGTAGCAAGCAGCGCCGCGATAGGCGGGATTGCGCAGCATGGCCCAGACCGTGGAGCGCTCCCAACGCCCGGCGCCGAGCCGCGTCGGGGTTCCCAGCGCATTGAGCAGCTTGGTGATTTCGCCGATGCTCATGCCTTGGACTGTGTAGCGCTCATAGACCATGCGGACAATTTGCGCCTCAGCGTCGGCGATCTCGTAATAGGCTGCCGTCTCATCGCTTTTGCGGACATAGCGATAGCCATAAGGCGCCCCGCTTAAGACGCTGACGTTTCCTTGCTTGGCCTTGTGGCGCTTGCCTCGGCGGGAGCGCTCCAGAATCTGTGCGCGCTCATATTCGGCAATCATGCCCTGGAACTGCAGCAGAAGCCGGTCCTCTGGCGTCTCCGTCTGAGGCGTCTTGAGAAACACGGCTTCTACGCCGGACCGCAAGAATTCCTCAATCAGGAGAACCTGGTAGGCATATTTCCGGCTTAGCCGGTCCGGCGAATGGATCAGCACGGCCTCGACCTGCCCCTCCGCCGCCAGATCACGGACTCTCTCAAGTCCAGGCCGCACCAAGCTGGCGCCGCTATAGCCCTCGTCTTCGAACACCCATTCCGGCGGCACGCTGTACCCGTTGTCCTGTGCAAACGCGATCAAAGCCGCAGTCTGGCTGGCGATCGTGTGCTCTTCCTTTTGCTTGTCCGAGGAAACCCTCGCGTAAATCGCGGCCGTCTTCATTGCCTGCTCCGTTCATTCCGGGCCGCCCGCCAACGACGCGGGCCCGATCGGGGACGAGAATTCTCATAGACCTGCTGAAGCTTGGCGCAGTGCAAGCGGTCGAACGCATAGTCGAGGCGGACATGACGGTCCCTGCTCCCTCGCTCAGCCATGCTCGCGCTCCGCGGCGAGAAAACGTGAAATGGCCTTGGCGACGATCTCGCCCAGCGTCAGTTCGCTGGTTGCGGCGTAGGTCCGCAAATCGCGGATCACGCTGGCCGGCAGCTTGAATGTCGCCGCCACAGATGGTTCGGCTGCCGGAACTGGGCGCGTCATCGCCTGCGCCTCCTCCAAATACCGGTAGGCTTGACGTCGCGACAGGCCGTAATCCCGCACCAACACCGTGGCCGCCTCCGCCATGCCGATGCCCCGCGCGATCAGCCGATGCGCCGCATTCAAGCGTTCGCTCTTCTGTGTCTTCGTTGATCGCGCCATATGACATAAAAATATTACTCCTTGCGTCTCAGGTCAAACACGGAACGTGAACGCCAGTCCTTTATCAACCGGTCAAAGCAGAAGTTATCTTTTGCGTTCAGGGCGTCATTTCTCCGCTTCTCGCAAACCTGTTTCTGCACTACGCGTTCGACATGTGGATGGTGCGCGAGTTCCCGCACATCCCGTTCGAGCGCTACGCGGACGATGCGATTTGTCACTGCAAAAGCGCTGAGGAGGCGCGGGCGTTATGGAGTGCGCTTGCGGATCGCTTTGCGGCCTGCAAGTTGGCGCTGCATCCTGAAAAGACGAAAATCGTCTACTGCAAGGATGCGAACCGGCGCGGCGACTTTCCTGCCATCTCGTTCGACTTTCTGGGTTTTCAGTTTCGTGCCCGGAAGACGATGTGGCAAGGGAAGGCGGTCCACGGCTTCCTGCCCGCAGCCAGCCCCAAGGCGCTGACGCGCATCAGCCGGGAAGTCCGGCGTTGGCGGCTTCATCTCCGCAGCGACAAATCCCTGCAGGATCTGGCCGAGATCTACAATCCCGTCATTCGAGGCTGGATCGTTTACTTCAGCAACTTCTACCGGACGCAATTGCGTCCGACCCTCAAAAGGATCGATCTCTATGTCATTCGCTGGGCGCGCCGCAAATTCAAACGGTTCGTCCATCGGACCAAAGGGGCGAGAGACTGGTTCGGCCGCATGCGTCGGGCAAACCCCACACTCTTCGCTCATTGGTCGCTATGCCATGGAAACGGCCGGACATCGGGAGCCGTGTGACTCGAGAGGGTCATGCACGGTTTTGGGAGCGCCTGAGGGTGAAAGTCCCTCGGGCGACTCGACAAGGGCGGGATTTTGTCGGCGTTTTCGGATAAGCCCGCAATTGGATCCATTAGCCGAAGTGGCGCGCATGGGATCGTGAGAAATCGGCCGTCCGGAGCAGTCTCGCTCACTCGAACGGGGGCTGCCCTGGCGCTTCATAATCTATTAACTACTTTGGCATGGGATGGGCTCTTTTACAAAACAATCCCAATTTCAACCGTTTGGTAATGGTAATGCGTTTTCTCATTGGAACGGCTGCGAAGCCATGAGAAACCATGGCAGGCGTTACAATTTGGGAGTGAAAGATGGAGCTCAAACGCGGTTACAAGCAGCTGATAGCCGACGCAAATGCGAAAATCCAGACCCTCACCGTGTCTGAGGCGCAAGGGAAACTTGGCGATCCGGACGTGGTGTTCGTCGATATTCGCGAAACGGGCGAACTTGAGCGCGAGGGCGCTATTCCGGGAGCCTTCCATGCGGCGCGGGGCATGCTGGAGTTTTGGGTCGACCCCGAGAGCCCCTATCACAAGGAAGTCTTCAGCTCGGGCAAACAGCTCGTCCTTTACTGCCAATCGGCTTGGCGTTCGTCGCTGGCCACGGCAACATTGCTTGACATGGGCCTGACGTCGGTCAGCCACATCGAAGGCGGGTTTGCTGCGTGGAAGAAAGCCGGCGGCGCCATCGAAGAGTGGCACAAGAAGCCGTGACTGCTCTGATGGAAGGGTAAGTATCGCGCGCCAATCTGGATGAGGAGAGCGGCAATCAAGGTGAGGATGAGCGGATCGCCGAGCGTCTCGATGATCGCCGCTGGCGCTGTGACTCGCAAGGCTTTTTGCTTTGCGGAGTGACGTGGAGCGTCACTCCGCCGTTGTTTTGATTGTCGCGCGGCCAGCCGGACGGCCCTTGCCGCGTTTGCGCTCGAGCGCTTCGTTGTGCCGGTAGCTTCTGACGTTCATCTCGAGGATGGTCGCGTGGTGGACGAGGCGATCGACGGCCGCGATCGTCATGGCCTGGTCGGGGAAGACCTTGCCCCATTCGCCGAACGGCTGATTGGCCGTGATCAGCATGGAGCGGCGCTCGTAGCGCGAGCCGATCAACTCGAACAACACGCTGGTCTCGGCCTGGTCCTTGCTGACATAGGCGATGTCATCGAGGATCAGCAGATGATACTTGTCGAGCTTGGCGATGGCGCTTTCCAGCGCAAGTTCGCGGCGCGCCACCTGGAGCCGCTGAACGAGATCGGTGGTGCGCAGGTACAGCACGCGCCAGCCGTTTTCGATGAGCGCCAGGCCTATGGCCGCAGCCAGATGGCTTTTGCCGACGCCGGGCGGGCCGAACAGGAGGATGTTGGCGCCTTGCTGGATCCAGCCATCGCCGGAGCCAAGCGCCATGATCTGAGCCTTACTGATCATGGGCACGGCGGTGAAGTCGAAAGCGTCGAGCGTCTTGCCAGCAGGCAAGCGTGCCTCGGCAAGATGGCGTTCGATACGCCGCCGTCCGCGATCGGCTATCTCCAGTTCAGTGAGCGCGGCCAGGAAGCGGGCTGCGGGCCAGCCTTCCTTGTCCGCTTCTTCCGCGAGCTTGGACCACATCTGCTTGATGGCGGGCAAGCGTAGTTCGGTCAGGAGAAGCTCGACGCGTGCGGAGTTGATGGCGGAGGTCTTCGTCATGCCGCTGCCTCCAAAACGCACGGTTGAGCGACAACGGCCAACTCGTCATAGGCCGAGAGCGGCGCCAGTTCGACGGTAACCTCCGGGATGACCGCCGCATCAGGCTTGAAGCGGTCCCACAACTGGGCGGGATCGGGCAGTTCTCCAGCATTTAAAGCGGCCTCGATCGCTTCCGCGAGTTCAGCCTCGCAAGCTCGCTCATGCGCCAGCGCCAGGAGTTCGACGGTGGCGCGGCATGCGTGCTTCTCGCCCTCCTTGGCCAGCAACGCCTCAAAGGCGCGGGCGTAAGCCCTGCGTGGGAAGAGCCGTTCACGATAAACGAGATTGAGAAGCGCCATCGGTTTCTTGCGCAAAGCATGAATGACGTGGCGGTAGTCGACGACATGGGCGCGCTTATTGCTCGCCTGCGGCGGCTGGCCCCGGCGTAAGCTTAGAATGGGCGCGCCGCCAAGGAAGCATTCCAGGCGCTCATCGTAAATCCTGACGCGCAGACGATGCCCGATGAGGCGCGAGGGAACCGTATAGAAGACGCGCCGCAACACGAAGCCGCCGCTTGACGTGACCACCACGGAGGCTTCCTCGTAATCGGTGCTCCGCCGCTCTGGCAGCTTTTTCAAGGCGGCCCGTTCCGCTTCGATAAGCTTGCGATTGCGCGCATTGCGGCGGCCGGTAACCTCGTCGATGAAGCCGCGGTACGCCACCAGATCGGGGAAGTCGCGGGAGCCGCGCAAAAGCAGCGCGTCCTCGATCGCCTTCTTCAAATGCCCATGGGCGCTTTCGATGGAGCCATTCTCATGGGCGACGCCCGGATTGTTGCGCGTCGGCTCCATACCGTAATGCGCAACCAGCTCATCATAGCGGCGCGTCAGGTCCTCCTGTTCGTCGCGGGAAAGATTGCGAAAGGCAGCGGAGAGACTATCGGTGCGGTGGTAATGAGGCGCGCCGCCGAGCGCCCAAAGCGCATTTTGCAGCCCCTCGGCAAGCGCGACAAAGCTCTCGCCACCAAGAATGACGTGGGCATGTTCGAAACCGGAGCAGGCCAGGCGGAAATGATAGAGCCGATGGTTGAGCGGCACGCCAGCGATCAAGACGCCAAGGCCGGACAGATCGGTGAAATCTGAAAGCCCAAGTCGGCCCGGCGTATGCGTCTGTGGAAAGACCACATCCCGCTCCGGACCGTGCTGCGCCCGCCAATTGCGGATACGCCGCTCCAGGGTTCGGCGCACGCCAGGGGCGATCTCCGGGTGGCGACGCCGGATCTCTTCGTAGACGGCGATCGCGCGCAAATCCGGCGCGGCCTCGATCATCGGCACGATCTCTTGCTCCCAAACGCCCTCAAGCGGATCGGGCCGACGGCGCCCTCGGGGCGCCTTCTTCTGCGATGGCAGCCGTGGATCGCACGCGATCCGATAGCCGGTCGCGGTGCTGAAACCGGCCTTGGCGGCGGCCACAGCCGTGGTGTGTGTCTGGCGAAAACTCATAAACAGCCTCATCTGGTGGTCGTTGATGTGGAGGCCGGGCAAGCGTCGATTCCTCTTTGCTCTGAAGAATCATATGCTTGTCCAGCCTGCTCGTGACCGCCAGATGCCGTTCCACCCTAGTGAAACGAGCGCCGCCGCTAACGCCGCGCCTTCGGTCGGGCTACGCCCTCCCTCCGTCACGTCGCCAGCGGCATTCTCATCCTGATTGACGTTGCCTTCTCACGGTGATTGTCGCGCGACAGGTAAGCTCGCGGCTCGCGGACTATTGGGGCAAGAGCGCCCTCAACATATCGTCCAGCGTCTCTTCCGGCCGAACCTCGTCCGGCCCTTGAGAAAGATATTGATAGACCGACGGCACAAGGCGGACGGCTTTGTCGAGTTCAAGGTCGTTGTTCGCCTTGTAGCCGCCGATAAGACGGATATCCCGCGTCTCCTCGAACTTGGCGATCATCGCTTTCAGCGAGCGCACAGCCGCCCGCTGCTCCGGCGTCCAGACCCGGATGGCGAGCCTTGAGACGGAGCCGAGAATGTCGATGGCGGGGAAGCGTCCCTGATCGGCGATGGCCCGGTCGAGAACGATATGCCCGTCCAGAATGCCCCTCAGCGTGTCGGCGACGGGATCGTTGTGGTCGTCGCCATCGACGAGCACCGAGAAGATCCCCGTGATAGACCCTCCGCGGTCGTCGCACCCCGCGCGCTCCAGGAGCTTCGGCAGAGTGGTGAACACGCTGGGCGGAAAGCCCCTGGAAACGGGCGGTTCGCCCGAGGCGAGCGCGATTTCGCGCGCGGCCTGAGCGAAGCGCGTGATGGAATTGAAGATCAGCAACACGCGCTGGCCTAGATCCCTGAAATATTCCGCAACGCCAAGGGAGGTCTTGGCCGCAAGGCGCCTCATCATCGGGCTTTCGTCGCTGGTGGAGACGACCACGATCGCCTTGCCGATGCCGTCGCCGAGCGTGTCTTCCACGAATTCCTTGACTTCGCGACCGCGCTCGCCGATGGCGGCGAAGACCGTCGTATCGAACTGGTTTCCCCGCGCCAGCATCGAAAGCAACGTCGATTTGCCGACGCCTGAACCGGCGAAGACGCCGACGCGCTGGCCTGCGCAAAGAGGGGTGAAAACATCGATGGCGCGCACCCCTGTAAAGGCGGGCGCGTTCACCCGCTCACGATGGAACGCGTTCGGAGGCGCCCTGTCGAGCGGCATGAGGCAAGGACCTTTGACGAGCGGAGGGCCGCTGTCGACTGGCCGGGCTAGAGCATCGATCACCCGCCCTCTCCACGATTTGTCGGGGCAGAGCGCAAACGCCTGGGTGATCCGCGCGCGGGCGCCGATGGCGGCGCGATGTCTCTCTTCGAAGGGGCGGACCATAACCGATTTGCTATCGACCCGGATGGCTTCGGCGATCTCGCCGCCCGATTCCGTTTCGATCGAAACCCAGTCGCCGAGTTTCGTGAATTTTGAGAGGCCGACAATGCGGATGTGACTGGCGGCCAGTTCCGCGACGTTGCCCCAAATGTTGATGGGCGGCTCGAGCGTCGCCTTTTCGACCTGCTCCGCCAACGCGCTCAGCGAATTCCGGGGCTGATTCCCGGAGGGGAGCAGTTGCTCAAGCGTCATTGTCCTGGCGCTCCCAAATCAGGACGTCGAGCCAAGCGTCTGGATTGCGCTCTTGAGGCTGCTTTCGGTGGATTGCAGGGTAGAACTGACGCCATCGAAGGCTCTCTGCACATAAATAAGACGGGTCAGCTCCGTCATCGGGTTCACGTTCGACTGCTCGACGAAGCCTTGCATGACGCCGTTCGCGGCGGAATCAACGAGTGGGGTTCCTGGGACATTCGATGTGAAGGAATTGCCCTGAACCCGGCTGAGCTGAGCGTCAGCCGGAAGGTTAAACAGACCCAGGACTCCAACCCTCGCGCCTTTCTGCGTTATGGTTCCATCCTGCCCGATGTCTGGCTGACCTGCGGATGGGTCCAGCTGGATAGGTCCGCCGCCTGCATCAAGGATCTGCGCGCCGGTCATGGAAATGAGATCGCCGGCGGCGGTCATCTGCATCCGTCCATCCCGCGTATAGGCTTGACCGCTGGGCGTCATGACCGACAGCCAGCCGCTGCCCTTTACCGCGACATCGAGAGAATTGCCGGTTTTCACAATCGGTCCGGAGCTTCGCTTTATGACGGTGCTGCCCGAAGATACGAACGACACCGTCGGGTCGCTTGTCTGCGACAGCACGGAGTTAAACTTTATCTCGCTTCCACGGTAGCCCGCGGAATTTCCGTTGGCGACATTTTGAGCGATGGTGTCAAGGCGATTTTGAAGAGCGACTTGTGCGGAAAGCGCAACATATAAACTTGACTGCATCGTGTGCTCCATCCGCTCTAGGAAAACGCGAGACGTGAGCGGAAAACTGCCCTCTCACGCCTATGCCGCCGCAGCAAGCGCCTTATCGATCTTATCCTTCAGGACGGGCGCGCTGAACGGCTTGACGAGATACTCGTTGGCGCCTTCCTTCTGGGCGGCGGCGACGTTGTCTGGCCGCGACTCGGCGGTCACGAGAATGAAGGGCGTTTTTTTGGTTTCAGCCGCCGCTCTGACCTGCTTCAGCAACTCGTAGCCGGTCATTGGCTCCATGTTCCAGTCGGAGATGATGAGCCCATACTGTTTTTTTTGTATCATCCCCAACGCCATCTCGCCGTTCGATGCTTCATCGACATTCTCGTAGCCGATTTGCTTCAAGAGCTTTCGAACGATCCTGACCATCGTAGTGTAATCGTCGACGACAAGAATTTGCAGGTTGGGGTCCATTAGCTCGCTCCTTCAAACAATGGCCTGCTTCTTGGGTTCATCCTCAGAAGCGCTTCGGCTGCTTTTGGCGATATTGACGCAAACGTTCTCTCAGTGAACTTGCACGGAACTGGCGGCCCAACGTTCCAAAGCCTTCGGAGCCCGCGTTTTGGCGGGACCCGCCTCCCCGGCGCAGAACGCCGCGCTGCGCGATGTCCAGGCTCCGAAGCCGCTTTTCACGAGATGCGCCAAGACCTTGCAGACATAGCGCTTTTGCGCCGGATCGTTGTTTTTGCCGGCGTTGTAGCGCCCGACGGCGAGCGTCCAGCTCCCTTCAGTTTGCCGAAGCTCTTTCAAAAATCTTGCGGCGTAATCCACATTTTTGTGAGGATCAAACATCTCTTCGACGGAAGAGAAACGTTCGCCGTGATAGTACCAATTCAGCTGCATGCAGCCGATATCGATCAACTTCATGCCGGAAGCTTTGGCGGTCTGAAATCGCTGCATCGCTTGCTGCTTGTTGAGAGAGTAGACGGTATCCCCCTGCAGATTGAGAGCATAGGCGTGCAGGCGCCCCTCGATCCCGGTCTCCGTCAGACCCACGGCGAAAAGGATGCCTAGCGGGATATCGTACTTCTTGGCGGCCTGCGTCATCTCGCGTTCACAGAGGTCGGGCTCGGCGACCGCGGAGACGATGGCGCTAAACGTAAAGAGAACCGCCGCGGCTGACCTTTTCAGTGCGCCCATATCCTGGCCTTTGATCCGCATTCCGATCTGTTGGCTGCCCGTTGCGGCTTTGTGAATTCGCTTGTCCCTGTCCGCCTCCCGACGAACTGGATTGGTTGGGGAAGCTTTGCCCGTTTGGCGTCTGCTGCCCCATCGCTGGGGTTTGCTGACTGGGCTGCGGCGAGAGATTAATGGAGAGACTCTGGACGGCGTAACCGGCGGAACTCCAGGAGCTTTTCGAGAGAGCCGTCCTGGCGCAGCAATTGAACCGTGCCGGCCTCCTCGACGTGCAGCTTTACGCCCAGCTGCCCGCTTTTCAGCGAGAGCTCCACGGCCACGCTCCCGAGGCTCGCAGGGGACAGCGCGACTGTGATCGTCTTCAAGGGTTGCTGGCCAGCCGAGGGCTGCGAAACGCCGGCGGCGGGCTCGCTGTCGCTGGTCGCTGGAAGAGCCTGCTGAATCTCGTCAAAAACCTGTTGCGCCGGACTGACCGGCGAAGCGCCGCCTGCGCCAATGGCCATCGCGGAGCTTGCCTCGGAAGGCCGAGAGGCATCGGCGGCCATCGCCGCCGCCTTTCCTGAATCATCGCGGGAAGCTGAATTTTTATCCTGGCCGTCGGGCGAGAAGCCGCTGTGCTGGCTTTGTGTTTCTCTCGCCCCTGTCGCAGACACGGTCGCTGCTGTGATCCCAACTTGGGGCTCCGAATCGCTCGTTTCGTCCGAAATCGCGCTAAAGGGCTGAGCCGACTGGGCGGCGGCATTCGTCTGCGTCTGCATGGACCCTTGCAGCTGCTGAATCTCGGACGGGGCAGACGCAAGCGCCGCCGTCACCGCGGGCGCGATGTCATTGCTCGGCGCCGCCATTGCTGCAGGCCCGGAGAGCGGCGATTGCTGTGAGGGCGACAAGGCGGCTTGTCCGGCTGCTGGATCTTGCTTCGATTCGCCTGCTGCGATCTGCGCGGCGGCGGCGTTCCTGGCTATAGCGGCGGGAGGCGCTGCTTCCGGAGCGAAATGCGTCTTCGAGCTTACGACAACGGCGGGATTTGCCGCCGTGGCTGGACCGGCCGACGACTGGGGCGGCTCGATCCTTGAGGCGACGCTGCCCTCCGCGCCTGGAATCGGCGAAGCGGAAACGGAGGCGCCCGGCGTAGAACTGGAAGCGCCATGAGTTGCAGCGCTTTGATCCGCGGCGCCCTGCGCGGAGGCGCTTGCACGGCTTTGCCTGACGCTGTCCGCAGCAAAGACGGCATTAGGAACAAGGGGCGCGCCAAAGTCTCTCGCGGCGGCGTTTGTGGCCGGCGCAGGATTGGGGTCGGATTGTGTATTGGCGCTTTCCGCGACCTTATTCCGCGTGACGCCGAGGTTCGAAGCGAGGAGTGTTTCCGAACTCCCCGCAGCGGCGAATGTGGCTGGCGTGGGATTGGAAGCGGATCGTGTATTCGGACTTCCCGCGGCCAAGTTCGCCGCGGCGCTCGAATTGGATGCGAGGGGCGTCTCGGAACTCACCGCAGGCGCATATGCGGTCGGCGCGGCGTTGGGAGCCGAGTGTGCGTTGGCGTTTTCCGCAACCGGGTCGAGCGTGTCGACGAGATCGGATGCAAGGGCCGTCCCAGAACTTTCCGCAGCGGCGTACGCGGCCGGCGCGGGATTGGAAGGGGATCGTGTATTCGGACCTCCCGTGACCAAGTTCAGCGTGTCGGTGAGATTGGACGTGAGCGGCGTCTCGGAATTCGCCGCAGCGGCATCCGCGGCTGGCGCGAGATTTGAAGCGGATCGGGTATTCGGGCTTCCCGTGACCGCATTCGGCGTGGCGGCGAGATTCGAAGCAAGGGCCGTCCCGAAACTCCCCGCAGCGGCAAACGCAGCCGGCGCGTCATTGGAAGAAGGCTGTGTTTTGGGGCTGTCTGCGACCGTATTCTGCGTGGCGGCGAGATGTGAAGCACGTTGCGTCTGGGAGGCGCCGGCAGCCGCATATGCCGTCGACGCTGCATCGGGGGATGGCGAATCTCTCCGGCTTTCCGCGACTGCATTCTGGGCGCTGGCCGTATTGGAGACAGCGGGCGCTGTAGAGCTTCCCGCAGCCGCATGTGCGGCCGACGAAGCACTGGAAGCGGGCCATGTTCTCGGGCTATTCGGAATCGCTTTCGCCGTGGCGGCCGACTTGGAGGCGAGGGATGTCTCGACGCCTGCCGCAACTCCCGTAGCGGGGTTGAAGTCAAGCTTAGTCCCGGAGCCTATTGCGGCGGCGGCCATGGCAAGGGGGGAGGCGGAGGCGGCTTGAGACCCTGTTGCATCCTTGGCGGGCGCATTGGTTCGGCTCGCCTGTTTAGCGCCAGAGGTATTGTGGGACGCGGGGCTGCCCTTTTTCGTTTGTCCAGTCTGCGTCGCCCTTGCAGGAGCGCCGCCGCCGCGGTCCTGGTATCCCGTCGGTGCCTGCGGGAGCTGCGGCAAGGGCTGGGAGGACTGCGCATCTGTCGATGAAGAACTTTGGGTTGCGGAAGCGCTTTTTTCGGCGCCTGCGGCGGGCTTGTATGAGGCCAGCGAAATGGCCAGAGCGCCTGCCGGGATCAACTGGCCTTGATTGGGCTGGCTGGCGGCCGTTGAACTCGACCCCGTGTTTTCCTCTAAAGAGCCGCCGGCTGCTGCTTCGCTGGCGTTTTGTGCCGGAGCAGCGACATCTTCCTTGGATGGGTCGAAAGATGAGGCCGCGCCAGAGCCGAGCTTCTTGGAAACGGGGCTCGATTTGGCAGGCCTCTCTACGCCGAGCAGGCTTGCGAAGGTCTCCGCCCCATCAACAGATTGCCGACCCGTCGCTTTCACGGCCGCGCGGCCGGCCGGCCTTGCTGTATGGTTGAGTGTAGCCGAAGATGTCCGATGCATTACCGTGCCTGGGTTAACATTGCATCCGCGCTCGCCAGCGCCGCCTTCGCTTCCGCCTGCAACGCGCCGGGAGGGAAATCGTGATTGCGCTTCAATGCAGCGGAAGGTGACGCATCCAACCTGGATTGACTTAACAGCATCGGGGTTGCCCGAAGCTTGGCGGCGAGTTCCAGCGCGGCGAGATGCAGGTCCTTGTCCCTCTGATTCAGGGTGGATGTCTGGACAGAGTTCAAGTCGTCCAAGGCGCGGGCGAAGTCTTTGGTGACGATGAGAGCGGCTCCGTTGTAGAGAAGCAGCCGCTGTTTCTCAGGCGAGCCATCCGCGACAAGGGGCGTAGCCGCCTTCGTAGCGCTGATGGTCAGATCGATTTTTCCCAGGATGACGGCTTGTTCGGCGATGCTTGCCAGAAAGCAGGGCAGGCATCGACCCCATCCCTTGGGATGAGCGCGGAGGAGTTCCTCCAATACGATGATCCCATCGCGCCCTTCGAACTGAACGATATGAAACGCAAGCTGGGTTTCGAAGCCTGCGACGTAGGCTGATCGGCGAAATCGGCTGAGATAGAAGATCGCCGCGCTGGAGAACCTCTCTCTATTGTTTGTCTTTGCGGCAAAAACAACAATCTGCCGCAACGCCGCCTCCTCGATCAGAGTGCCTGGAAGAAGGAGGCGCGCTTTCTCGAAATGCTCGAACGCGCGCTCCGGGTTCGTTCGTGAGGCCAGAAGAGCTTGTACGAGGCTCAAATGCGCTCCGCGCGCCGGGTCGAGGCTCATGGCGTCTATGGGAAGCAGGAGCGCTTCGGCTTGCGCAGTCCAGCCCCTTCCAAAGGCGACGATTCCATCGAATAGCTTCTTCTCGATTGTCTTGGGTTCAAGGCCCTCACTCAGCGGTTGGAGCACGGAGACATCCCCTCCGCTCAAGACAAAAAGTTCCGCGTGCTCCCTTAGCTCCTCGCTTTTGACGCCCGAAGCAGCCGCCTCCCGCAAGAGAGCGCCATACTTGTCCCGAGCCTCGCCCAGGCCCGTGGCCGGCGAGGAACCGCGATTGGCAATTTTGTCGAACTGCTGGCTAAACGCGCGGATCTGGGCGATCAGCTCCGCGCTGCTCTCTTCTGCTAGCGCGGAGGTTGGAAGCATCGCGAGTGCGCCGAGGAGCACAATCGCCAGCCTGGTCATCATGACTCCGCGCCCTTTATCAAGATCTCGATACGCCGGTTCTCGGCAGCGAGAGGATCCGCCTTATTCTTTAAATTTCGGTCGGCGTAGCCTTCGACTGCGAGAAATCTGCCGTCCTCGACCTTGGATCGCAGCAGCATGAAGTAGGTCATGTTGGCGCGATTGACGGAGAGCCGCCAATTTCCGCGTGCGTCGCCCGCGTATTGGCGCCCGTCGGTATGTCCCCTCACGACGAGCTTGCCGGGATGCTTGTTGATGAGATTGCCAATCCTCTCCAGAACGAGGACGAGTTGGGGCGAGGGTTCCGCGGACGCGACCTTGAACATGTTGAAAGATATGTCGTCCGTCAGGCTGACGAGAACCCCTTCGTTCGTCGCCTTTGTTGTGATGTTAGGGCGGAAGGATTTCGGCAGCGCTTCCATAATGCGGCCCAGCTCTTTCGAGAGTTGAGTTGCAGCTTCCTGCGCTTTTTCGCTTGGTTGCTGCTCGCCTGGGTTTGGCGCGGTCCTGTTATTGGCCTGCTTTTCCTCCGCAGCGCGATCCGCTTTGGCTTCCGCCGGATGCGCCGTTGGAGACTTGGCGTGTTCGGGGTGCGCAGCCGCCCGGGCGGAAGGCTGGTTTATGACCGGTTCGGTGCTGAAGGGATCGCGAGAAGCGCCGCCCGAGGCGCCGCCGGGTTGACCTTGCGCCATGGCCGCCGCCATCGCGCCTTCCGCCTCTGACGCCAACTGGGTCAGGACGCCGAACGGATTTTGGAAAAGCTGTTCGTCTTCGCCCTTTTGCTTCTCAGCTTCGGCCTTCTTCTCCGCATCCGCCTTTTTCTCGGCAGGAGGTTTTTGGGCAGCCTTTTCGTTCTTGTCTTGCTTGGCCTCTTCGGCCTTTTCTTCTCCGGTTCCTCCCGTTTCGTTCTCCCGCACGCCTTTCGCAGGGTTGCGATCGGAGAGTTGAACGGGATTGAAATAGCTCGCCAGTTTTTGGATTTTATCCTTCGACGAGGTGCTAACAAGCCACATAACCAGGAAAAACGCCATCATGGCGGTCATGAAGTCTGCATAGGCGATTTTCCAAGTACCGCCGTGATGACCCTCTTCGTGATTGCCGTGCTTTTTCTTGATTATAATATGTGGTGAGCTTGCTGCTTCGTTACCCATTTTCCTCGGAGACATGGCTATCTACTCCTATACAATCAAGCCATTCGTTCAGCCGCGTTTCAATAACGGTTTTATTTGCGAACACTGTTACTTCAGGCGCATCTCCCTCTAAGACTGTCACAGGGGCATTATTCGGAATCAGGTTCTTCAGCTCAGAGATCAAATCGGCCGGACCTGTAATCTTAAGTTGTATCGCATTATCTTCTGAAAGTAGCTTCTCGATTTCGATTGCAAGTTTAGACAATGCCTCTTCGAGGAGAGCCTTTGCGACAAACGGCCTGAGAATGCGGGCGACCGTTTCCTCGATTTCGCTCTTAAGGCTCGCTAAGGCGTCACCGGATTGCCGCGCCAGCAGCGCGCCTTGTTTCTGGACCCAGGTCCTTCTCATCTGATCGAGCCGCGACTTGAACTCGTTTTCGTTCTGGGCCAGCGCGGCTTCACAGACTTGTTTGGCCCTTTCAATTCCTTCCGCCATGCCTTTTTGGTAAGCAGCCTCGGCTGCCTCGCGGATGGCTTGAAGGTGCGTAACGCCGGAGCCTTCAGTGGAGGTTCCGTCTCGCCGCGCGAGAAAAGTAGTCAAGGGAACAACCGCCATGTCAGGTCTCCCTTATCCACTGCTTCACAATCTCCGCCGCCAGTTCTTCATTCTCTTCAATGGCCTTCTCCACCTGTTTGATGGGAGACGGTTTCTTCTGAGAAGCGGGTCCGGGCAGCGCTGACGGAGCGTGCTGGGCGCCATCCAACCCCAGGGTTGGTTCTGCCGAAGCTTGCACAAGTTTCGCCCCGCCTGTTCCCTCGGCGTCTTCCAGGGCAGGTTTTCTGCTCTCAAGAATGAGGCGCAGGGCGGGACGCATGCCGAGAGAAACGAAGATGATCGTCGCAAGGACAATGGCTGTTGCGATGAGGGCGCTGCCACTCTGTCCAACCAGCTGATCCCAGTATGTCGGCGGCGTGACTGGCTCCAATTCTCCGCCGCCAGCGAAATCGACGGCAATGACGGTCGCCTTGTCGCCGCGCTGAGACTGGAGACCGGCAGCCGAGGCGACAAGCTTCTCGATCGAGTTGATTTGCTCGTCAATAGCGGCTTGTTTGTTCTCGCCTGCGGACGCAAGCAGGGGCTTGCGGTTGACCACGACGGCCACGGCGATGTTCTCGATCCTGTATCCGTCGCTGATGGTGGTGGTTGTCTTTGAGCTCAGTTCGAAGTTATTGGTTTCTTCCTTACGCTCGCTCGCCTTTCTCGTCTGGTCTTGCGGCTTCGAAGCGCCCTGATCGTTTGGAATGTTCTGCTCGACGCTGACATTCCATTTTGTGTTCGAATTCTGTGAATTGGACGTTTCCTTGACCGTGCGCGTGGAGCGTTCCACCTTGGATTCCGGATCGAAGGCGGTTTCGTTCGTCTCTTTTTTGTCGAGGTTGAGTCGCGTCGATACGCTGGCTTCGAAATTGCCAATCCCGAGCATCGGCGTAAGGGTTTTGCGGATGTTCTCCGTGATTTCCTTGCTCACCTGTTTTTCGAGATCGAGCATTTTCCCGCTCGCTGCGCCGGCGCTTTCGCCGCCTGCGGCAAGAATTGTGCCGTCGGTCGAGAGAACGGCGACGTTGTCCGGCTTCATTCCCGGCACCGCCGCCGCCACGATCTGGCGGATCGCGCCTGCGGAAGGCGCTTCGGACGTCTCGGTGCGGATGACGACAGATGCGGAAGGCGGCTGCGGCTCGCGACGGAAAGAACCGGGATCGGGCAAGACGAGATGCACGCGGGCGGCCTTGACGCCTTTCATGACCTGGATGGTGCGCGCGATTTCCCCCTCGAGCGCTCGAAGGTGCGTGATGTTCTGCATGAAGGAGGTAAGGCCCATGGAGCCCAGCTTATCGAAAAGCTCGTATCCTGCCGTCGAACTGTTCGGAAGACCGCGTTCCGCCAAAAGCATTCTGGCTCTCGCAGCTTCTCCGCGCTTCACGAAAACCTTGGTCGCGTCCGTATTGACATCGAAGGTCACGCCTGCATCGCGAAGAACGTTGCCCATCCGGGCCACTTCCGGCGGCGTCAGACCGATATAAAGAACTTCAAGATCGGGCCTTGAGAGGTAATAGCTGCCGAAGCCGACAACTGCGAAAATCGCGATGCCGACGCTTGCCAAGGCGGCAAGACGCCGCGGCCCGAGCCCTTTGAGACTGGTCCAAAGACGTTCCAGCTGATCGCCGCCTGCCATATTCCCCTCGAAAACGATTCCGAGGGGATTGTTCGGGGCGTACCTTACGCGTAGCAGGAGAGCGAGTGCGCTCTCCCGGGTCAGTTCATTATTACTGGAAGAGCTTCATAATGGCCTGGGTCGACTGGTTGGCGATCGACAGCGATTGAATACCAAGCGACTGCTGAACCTGAAGGGCTTGCAGCTTGGTCGATTCGGCGTTCATGTCTGCATCGACCAGGTTGCCCACGCCGTTGTTGATCGACGTCTGCAAGCTTGTGATGAAGGACGATTGCTGGGTGATGCGCGACTGGGCGGTGCCGATGGTCGAGGCTGCAGAGGCGACGTTTTCGATCGCTGAGTCCACCATGTTAGAGTAGGCGTTCAGCGTCGCTTGGTCTGACGCTGAGTCCGTTAATTTGGAAACATCAATGCCGGTGCTTACGTTAGTTGCGGAGTTCCAGCCAGCGAGAGAGACGGAGGCGCCGCCGAGGCCGGCGCCACCGCCGACAGTCACGGTGGTAACTTTTCCGGTCGCATCCGTATAGGTGCCTGTGGTTGTGGTGTTCATTGCGTCGAGATAGCCAGCGGCGGTGGCGCCGGTGTTGTCGCCGACCGGATCGTAAAGGGCCGTGTTGGCAACGTTGACCGAGATGGTCCCCACGGTGATGTTCCCCTGTGCGTCACGCGAGAATGACGAGACAAAGGACTTCGTGGCGTTGTAACCGGTCGCGCTCGAATCCGTGGACAGGAAGTTCTGCCCGTTGAAGTTGGCGGCGCTTGAAATGCTTCTGAGCTGCGCCTGATCTTGCGTGATCTGCGCCTGGATCTTGACCCTGTCGACGCCAGGGGTTGTGGCTGCGAGCAACTGGTTCTTGATGTCGCTGAGCGTGGTCTGGATCTTCTCAAGCGCGTTGGTGGCGACGCCGAGCGCGGAGGCGCCCAGATTCAATGTATCGGAAACCGTGTTGAGCGCGGAGCTGTCGCTTTTGAGCACGGTTGAGACCGCGAAGTAAGCCGCATTGTCCGCCGCGCTGCTGATTTTCAGGCCGGTCGAGATATGTTGCTGGGTCTGTTGCAGGTTGCTGACGGTGTTATCAAGGTTGAGGAGGGCGGTATTGGCGGCGACGTTATTCAATACGCTGGTCATAGGTGCGTCCCTTGGTGAGGTGAATATCGGGACATTACCGGCCTGGAACCGGCATACGGGGACGGCTTCATGCCTGCGAGCCACTCACAACCAACGCGAGTTTCGATCCCGTATAACAACCAGAAAGCGCTCAAAACTCTAATTTACGGTTAAGCGCCGCGAGGCTCGATGCTTATGATGAAGAGACTTTGTAGGAGGGCTTTCTTTCCGGGACTTGATGAGTTCCACGCTCCGTCATCTCGGCCAAGCGAAGCGCCGGCCGGGATCTAAAAAAGATTATATTACAGCGTATTACGATCCGGAGTAAGGCTTCGCTTTTTCGGGATGACGCCCGCGAGCGTCCGTCGATGCGCTCGGAGAACTCTCCTTCGTTCGCCACCGTCCTGGCGGCCCGTCGCCGGAGGCAATGGCTTGTCAAGGTCAGGATTAAATTTTTAGTTAATGGAAAGAGCGCAGGAGCCCTCCGATGAGAAGGTTCCAGCCGTCGATCAGGATGAAGAACAAAATCTTGAATGGCAGCGCGATGGTCGAAGGAGAGAGCATCATCATGCCCATCGACATGGTCAGCGTCGCGGTGATGAGGTCAATGACGAGGAACGGGAGCATGATCAGAAAGCCGATCTCAAAGCCTCGCCGCAACTCGGAAATCATGAAGGCGGGGATCAGGGTGCGCAGAGGCGTCGCCTCCGTCGGGGTGTTCGCGCTTGGCGACCGCGCCAGTCCCGCGAACAGGTCGATGTCCTTCTGCCGGACGTTCGCCGTCATGAATTCGCGGAAAGGATCGCTGACTTTGCGAAACGCCTCGTCCTCGGAAATCTTGTTGTCCATGAATGGCTTGAGGCCGCCTTCCCACGCCTTGTCGAAGGTCGGTCCCATGGTGAACAGCGTCATGAAAAGCGCGAGGCTGATGAGGACGAGGTTCGCCGGGGTCGAAGGCAGGCCCAGGCCGGACCGCAGGAATGAAAGCGCGATGATGAAACGGGTGAAGCAGGTCACCATCACCAGGATTCCCGGCGCCACAGATAGGACGGTGATGGCCAGGACAAGCTGGATTATCCGCGCCGAGGTCAGGCCTGAGGACGCGGGAATGAGGGAAGACAAATCGCCTTGCTGAGCGTCGGCGGGAAGCGCAACGAGCAGCACCGCGATGGCAAACGACGCCGGAATGAATACGCGGCCAGTTGTTAAAAGCATCTCTCCGCTGACTCCGTTACGCAGGTCGCAAATCCGTTCAAGATGGCGCCGGGTTTTATCTCAAATTGTCGAGATGCGGCCCCTGGGGACGAGATTGCGAGGATACAAACCATTTCGAAAATCGCGCGCGTTTATTGTATGATGAATGACTGCAACAGCAGTTCTCTTACCTTGCCGCCCCCCAGTAGAATGGAGCGCTTCCTAAGGTCTTCCCTGACATATTGGAAACCGGTAGGCCCATCCAGTTCAGACAAGGAAACCGTTCTCAGGTAGCTCACCAGATCGTCTCCGATCTTCGCTGCAAGCGCCGCCAAATCTTGCGTATTTGGCTCGAAAACGACAACGGCTTCCACGCGGACGTACAGAGTGGATGGATCGCGGAGATTGGTGACGATCGGCGGCAAGGTTCGCACCTCGGCCGGCTTCGCCGAAGGCGCCTTTTCCGCAGGTTTCGCCGCCGCATCGGCGGCCGTCGTATCGCCGCCTTTGACGGCCAAAAAGCCGAAAGCGAAGCCGCCCGCGATTGCGGCCAAGGTGCCGATCACGGCGCCAATGATTCCGCCTCGCGCATTTCCTTTCTCAGCCATTCCGCCTCACACGATCTCCATCAGAAAGGACTCAGCTTGTTGTAGAGTTGCTGCGCCCAGCCGGGTTGCTGAACCTCCATGGACCGGCCGCGGCCGCCGTAAGATATCCGCGCTTCGGCGATTTTGTCGTAGGAGATGCTGTTGTTCGCCGCGATGTCTCCCGGCTGCACGATGCCGGTGACGATGAGTTCACGAAGCTCAAAGTTCACAAGCACCTCCTGTCTGCCCCTTACGACCAGATTGCCGTTGTTCAGCACCTGGGTCACGACTGCGCCAACCTGCAAGGTGATCGTCTCGGAGCGCGCAATTGCGCCCGTGCCGGCCGCTGTCGTTGTGGACTGGACCTTCGGATCGAGCTGGCCCGTACTTTGCTGGTTGAGCCCCTTGTTCCAGGTCAGGTTGGCGGTGTTGGTGATGTTCATTTCCACGTTCGATGCACGCGAAACGTTCGACGTATTATTGAACGAGGCCTGATCGTTTATTGAGATTTTCACTGTGACGAGATCGCCAACCCTGGAAGCGCGAGCGTCCTTGAACAAGCTGGCCGCGTTGTCCTGCCAAAGCGAGGCGTGGGTTACGTAGGCAGGCCGCGTCACTGGCACGGAGCCGATGAGCGTGTTGTCGTTTTGGATCCCGGTTCCTACGGGAGAGAGTGGCGGCGCCTGGTTAACCTCCTGGATCGTCTGCAAACAGCCGCCCAGCAAACCCGCCATGAAAATCAGTCCAACAGCCGCCCCTCTCATGATTTTCCGTCACCTTGGGGCTTGCCCGCTTCCTGCTGTCCTGCGCCAGGCTGTTCTGTGGACGCATTTCGGGGCGCGTCCTTTTCCGGAGCCGCCTTGTCCGAAGGGCGCGCCGCCCCGATCATGACCGACACCAGACGCGCCGCCTTTGCTGTTTCCATCTGGTCGAGGATCGCGCTTGCATTCTTGGCGCTGAGCTTGAGCAGAAGCGCTGCCGCGGCCTCCTCATCCAAGGCGGCGAGTTGAAGAGCCGCCGCATCGGGCTTTATCTTGGAATACAGCTTGACGAGATTGCTTTCCGCCTTGCTGATGAAGTCGTCCCGGCGTTTCATCCACTCCTGAAACTGAACCTTCTTTGCTTCCAGCAGGGTGGTTTTCTTCGTCAACTCCTCCTCCAGACGCGCAAGCTCAGCCTTCTGATGAAGGAAACGGGCGTCCAAGGCAGGATCTGCGATGTTTTCGCAGTAGGACTTGACCGAGGTGGGCGGCGGTTCGGCGGCTGAGGCGGGTTGGGCCGGGGGAAGCGGGGCCGGAGCAGGCGCCGGCGCCGGCGCCGTTTTGGCCTGCCAGGAGTTTTGTGCTGGCGCAGCGCGCTTTTTGCGCGCCGCCCCCGCTCCGTCGTCTTCCTTCCAACCCCATGATGGAGTTTTTTCCCCACACAATGCGCCTGTCGCGACGGTTGCTGCGAAGAAAGCGGTTAGGATCAGAAGGACGAGGGAGCGTTGGTCGGTCATTGCACCACAAGCTCCGCCTGAAGCGCGCCTGCGGACTTTATAGCTTGCAGGATCGCAATTATCCCTTGTGGTTTGAGCCCCATCCGGTTCAGGCCGGAAACAAGAGTTTGCAGATTTGGGCCGTTGAGGATCGTGAGAGCGCCGCCGGCCTCGTCGGCGCTGATGGCGGTCCGCTGTTCGACAGCCGTTTCGCCCTTTGAAAAAGGAAGCGGCTGAACGACCTTCGGCATCTCGGTGACGCGTACAGTTATATTGCCATGGGCCACCGCAACAGGTGAAATCTTTACGTCGCGCCCGATCACGACCGTCCCGGTCTTCTCATCGATCACGATCTTTGCAGGAGTATCGGGTTCGACCGGCAGTTCGCCCAACTCGGCGATGAAGCGCGCGGCGTCAACTCCGGGCGGCCGCAACAGCACGATGGCGCGCAAATCCCGCGCCCGCGCCGCACGGCCATTGTAATGCTCGAGCGTATAGTCGTTGATGACGTCGGCTGTTCGCGTCGCGGTGGCGAAATCGGGGTTAATCAGTTCAAGCGTGAAAGATTTTTCGTTTTCCAGTTCGGCAGGCAGCTTGCGCTCGACAAGCGCCCCATTCGCGATCCGGCCGGCCGTCGGCACGCCCTGTGTCAGCGTTTCCGCCTTCCCAGCCGATTGAAACCCTGAAACGCTTACCGGACCTTGAGCCGCGGCGTAAATGACGCTGTCGGCGCCGGAGAGCGGCGAGAGCATCAGCGTTCCGCCCGCGAGCGATGTCGCCGTGCCGAGCGAGGATACGGTCACATCGATCCGCGACCCCTCCGCGGCGAAGGCCGGCAGCTCAGCCGTGACGATTACAGCCGCGGTATTCTTCGTTTGGACCTGATTGTTGTTTCCAGTGCTTCGGATGTTCACTCCCATGCGGTCGAGCATGGACTGTATGGACTGGCCAGTGAACGGGGCCGCGCGAAGGCTGTCTCCGGTGCCGTTCAGGCCCACCACCAGGCCGTAGCCGATGAGCTGGTTAGGCCTGACATTCTTGATAATCGCGATGTCCTTTATGCGCGTCGTCGCCTGCGCGGCGCCCAGGGCAGTCAAAAGAATTGCGATCAACAGCGCCCTGACCATCAGTCTGCCCGCAAAGTTCCATCAGGCTGAACGACGCCGCGAATGACGATGCCTGAGTCCGGGTTCCGAGCGCTAACCATTTCTCCAGGGCTTCCCGATTCGAGGGCCAGAGCGATGCCAGTTATTGTGACTGTTCCTGACTGAAACATGATTGCCGCCATCTTTCCCTGAAAGACGACATAGGCTTCGCGGATGGCAACTCTTGGAATAGGCTGGCCCGTAAGCAGAGTTCGCCGGGCTGTCTTGCCGATAAGGCTGTCCACATCCGTTACGAGCGCGCCGACGCCCTTGAGCTGCGCCGCCGGCTTCATAATGATCATATCTTCGGTAATTGTGTCGCTCGGGTAGATTATCCGCTTCGGCACTGGAAGAAGCGCGGCGGCTTCCTCCGCCAGGACTGAACCAGCCGACAGAAGAAAAAGCAGGATCGTTATGCCGGCGCCGTCCGATACTCGCATGATGGTGCGCCTTAAAGATTATTCTTGGTGATCGTCTGGAACATTTCGTCCGCAGCCTGAATGATTTTAGAGTTCATTTCGTAGTTTCGCTGCGCCGATATCAAGTTGGTGATCTCCAGGACCGGATCGACATTCGAGCTTTCAAGATAGCCTTGCTGTATGGTGGCGTAGCCGGTTTGCCCAGGGGCTGCGGTTTGCGGATTTCCCGATGACGTGGTTTCCTGATAGTAGTTATTGCCCTGCGCTTGCAGTCCTGCGTCATTCGGGAAATTCGCGATTGTTAGCTGCCCGGCCTGCGTTAACGTTCCCGACCCTGTATTGACCCAGACGGAGCCATCGGAGTTGACCTGAATGCTGACTGTATTTGCTGGCAATGTGATATTTGGAATGACCGCATATCCGTCCTGAGTAACGAGCTGTCCCTGAGCGTTCATGCCGAAGTTGCCCGCCCGCGTGAATATTGTCTGGCTGTTTGGCCCGGAGACCTGGAACCAGCCGCGGCCATTCAGCGCCAGGTCAAACTGATTGCCAGTGCTGGTGAGGGACCCTTGGATGTTTACCTTGGAAACGGCGACGGCCTGCACCCCAAGCCCAATCTGCATTCCCTCTGGAACCGGCTGTCCTCCTGAGCTGCTCGGAACGCCAGCCTGACGCTCGGTCTGGTACAAAAGGTCGGCGAACTGAGCCATGCCGCGCTTGTACGCTGTCGTGTTGCTGTTCGCGATGTTGTTCGCGATGACCTCGACATTGAGCTGCTGAGCCGACATGCCAGTAGCTGCTATTGAAAGGGCGCGCATTCAGTATGCTCCTTAAATAGACATCTTGGTCAGATCCTGGTAAGCTGAGACTGCCTTATCGCGGAGCGCTATCGCCGTCTGCAGGGACGTCTGGGCCTGCATGACTGATTGAACGACCTCTTGCACGGGCGCTTTTCCTTGAATGCCTTTGATTGCCGTATCCTCGCCAGCCTTGAGGGTGGCGGCGGTCTGCTTGGCCATATCGCTCAAGACACTTGCGAAATCGCCGGAACCGGCAGCTTGCGCATTGGAGACAAGCGGCTTTTTCTGCTGCGTGAGACCGAGCGGAACAAAACCGGAAACTGAAGAAAGAGGATCGATCGCCATTGCTAACTCTTAAGAAGATCTATGGTCAACGTTACAAGGTTCTGCGCCTGCTTTACGACTTGCACATTCGCATCGTAGGAACGCGTTCCCTCCCGGATATCCGAAAGCTCGACAAGCATGTTGACGTTCGGAAATTTAACATTGCCGCTCTGATCAGCGGCTGGGTGGCCCGGAAGCTTTTCTATTCGATAAGGCGCACTGTCGAGTTCCGTATCGCCGACCTGGACGAGGCTTGCGCCGGACGCCTCATCCAGTTCCGACTCGAAAGAGAGGACCTTTCGCGTGTACGGGTTCGCCCCTGGCGAATTGCCCGTGGACTTGGCGTTCGCAACATTCTCCGATGCGATCCGAATGCGCTGCGATTGGGCCAAAAGCCCGGAGCCAGCTATCGAAAACACTGCAGAAAGGTCATCCATCGCCTAACCTTTCGAGGATTGCGCGAGCATGCCGTTGAACGCCTTTACAATCGCGGCGTTCAACGAATAGGCGCGACTGATTTCGCTGCCTTTCATCATCTCCGTTTCCAGGCTGACATTATTCCCGGAAAGGAAGGTGTCGCTCTTTGAGGCTGCGACCTCATCAGCCGCAGGCTGGAACCCCTGGTCGGCAACGCTGATATGCTGCGACGAAGTCGTCGCGAGCGGCAATGACGCTGTTTGTAGTGCGGCTTCGAAGGGGCTCAAATCGATTGTTCTGTAGCCGGGCGTGTTGGCGTTCGATACGTTCTGAGCAACCAGATTCTCTCTTTCGAGAAGCCACGACGCTTGTCGGGCTGCCAGTTGGAGCACATTACTTATGGCCATATCAGCATCCACTTACTGAGTGCGGAAACCGCGAAAAGCGCCGCGTTAACCTTCGTTAATGCGTGTGTCTTGTGCGGGGCTGGATCCGGCTTGTCAGCTCTGTGGAAAGTTTCTCGGCCATCCCTAGCGTGGTTTTTGATTTGTCCGCCGAGATTTTGAATCCAGATAAATAATAAGTTCGGCAACAGCTTTATAGAATTCTTGCGGAATGAGCTGATCAACTTCCGTTGATTTATACAGTGAGCGCGCAAGCAACTTGTTCTCAATGATAGGAATATTATGTTGTTCTGCTATTTCACGAATCACAAGGGCAAGTTTATCTACACCCTTGGCCAGGACTTTGGGGGCGGTATCCTCATTCCTGACATAGCGTAAAGCGACAGCATAGTGGGTTGGATTGGTGACGACCAGCGTCGCTTTCGGAACATTCGCTATCATGCGGCGGCGTATCCGCGATCGCGCGATCGCGCGCAGGCGCGCCTTGAAGGCCACATCGCCCTCGGCCTGCTTCATTTCCTCCTTGATTTCCTGCTTCGTCATCATCAGGTTCCTGGTCCACGTACGGCGGGTCAGGAACACGTCGACAGCAGCAATGATTGAGGTCAGCACGGCGCATACAAACATGGCTCGGAGACAAAGACGCCGGATCAACTCGGGGATGGCGTCAGGCGTGATCTGAATCGCGAACAATCCAGTTGCGATCCCGCCGATCGCGGTATAAGCCGCAAACCCGGCCACAGCGATCTTCACCACGCCTTTAAGGGCCTCGATGAGAGCCTGGGAACTGAAAAGGCGGCCCAGACCGGCAACTGGCGATATCCGCGAAAAGTCCGGCATGATGCGGTTCGGAAGAAGTCTCGGGCCGGTTTGAAAAAGCGATGCCGCTATGCCTGCAAAAAAAATGGCCGCGACGAAAACTCCGAGAAAGCTGAAAATAGTGAGCGCTATGAGTTGAAAAAGATGAATGGCGTCCTCGGCATTTTCGAGGGGCCACGCGCCGGGATCTTCGAGGAAGACGGCAAGACCTTGCGACAGCCTCGCAACAAGGCCGGGCACTGAGGTGGCCAGGAAAGCAGACGCGACAAGGAGCGCGGCGGCTGAGCCGACTTCCCTGGAGGAAGGCCCGCCTTCCCGCTCAAGGGTCTCCGACCGTCGTTTGTCGGTCGCCTCCTCTGTCTTGTTATCTCTATCGTCGTCGGACAAAGGGGTCCTTCACTCGCCCGCCGCCATCGGGTCTTGCTTGCCAGATGAGGCCCCGCCGTTGGTGCTCGCAAAGCCCGAGGCAAGTTGGCGCTCGCTCTGCCGCCCGTTCTCAGGCGAACCTGCCTCGGATAAGCAACACTGGCAGGAAGCTGAAAAAAAGGCGGCAATCCCGGCTCCATCCTTCGACAAGCTCAAGATGAGGCCGATCGATTTCAACAGCTTCAGCCTCATGGCCCGTCGAGGTTCGACTGGCTCATCGGGAGTCCATGGGCCGCATCGTTTTTCAGCAGCCTGCTCAAACCATAGAGGTTTCAGTACGCCTTAAGCGCGGAAGTCTCATCGGTGATCAACTCATCGAAAATGCTCAACTCATCCCGAGCTTGTTGAAGGATCAAACCAATTTGACGGCTTTTTCAGCAGGCTGCTACACCTGGGATTTCGCGCCATCGATCATCTCTGTAAGCGTAACGCCGAAGCGCGAGCCTTCTTCATCGAGCACGACAATTTCGCCGCGAGCGATGATCCGACCGTTGATCATCACGTCGACAGGTTCTCCAACTCTCCGATCGAGGGGGATGACTGCGCCACGCCCCAGTTTCGTGAGTTGAAAGATCGGCATCGACGCTGTGCCGAGCAGGACTTTGAGCGTGACAGGAATCCGTAACACACGGTCCATGTTGCCGCCGGATAGACCATCCGGGCCCGCGGGCTTCTCGTTCACTGTTGCTGCCCCTATAAGTTCACTGTCCATATTATGCTCTCTAAAGGGGAATCAGGACTGAGCCCCCGCATCAAGCGGCCTTCTTGACGTCAGAAGCGCCAGTCAATGTAGCCTCCACCTGATCGATGCTCGGCCGTTCGTAAGCTGAGATCATCTTGCGGCCATGCTCAACCGCAACAGACGCCATGGCGCCGTTCATGAACGCAAGGATCGTTTGCTTGACAAGAAGATAGAGCCGAATTTCTTCTCTCTCACTGTTTTGATTTTAGTGGCGACCGGCGAGACAACTGCATAAGAGAGAAATATGCCGGCAAAGGTGCCAACCAAGGCCGAGCCAATTAATTCTCCAAGCACTTCCGGCGGCTGGTCGATCGCCGCCATAGCCTTGATGACGCCTAAGACGGCCGCCACGATCCCGAGTGCGGGAAACGATTCTGAAATGGTCGTGAGAGCGTTGTAGGATTTGAGCTTGTCGTAGCGGATCGTCTGGATTTCTTCATCCATCAGGGCTTCGATCTCATCGGGCCTCGCGCTTCCCATGATATGCAGACGGGCATAGTCGCAAATGAATTGAGTCAACTCCTTGTTGAGCAATACCTCGGGATACTTCTGGAAGATCGGAGAGTCATTTGGCTTCTCGATGTGGACTTCCACTTCATTTTTCGGCTTCGACTTGAGTTCCCTCATCAAGGTATAGAGGAGCCCGAGGATGGCCAGGTAATCGGCTTCCTTCGGCTCTGCATTCTTGAGCGCTTCAACAATGCCTTTGCCTGAGTTTTTGATGACCTTCACCGGGTTCGCGACGATGAATGTGCCAACAGCGGCCCCGCATATGATTACATATTCGGCAGGTTGCCAGATGACGGCAATGTGCCCGCCCATGACGACGAACCCGCCGAGCATGCAGCCTAGCGTCACTACCAGTCCCAGGACAATGGTCACAACCGGCCTCCTTATCAAGTTGAGTGCGTTAACCTGTCCAACTTGCATGAAGCTGATTGCGGAAGCTTCAAGAAGAAGCCTAAGTTTGCCGCCTTGGGGCGAGTTCCCCTCTGGTCGATTGCAGCCCTGGTCGAAAGCCTCCCAACTTAAGGCCCTGAATGCTCAAGCGTGGGAGGCATTTAAGAGCGCACTTGGCGCATAGGCCGTTGGCGACCTTGTCGCGCGCGATCAGCGAGATCGCCGCCAAGCTGAAGCTCCGGGAGCTTGGATTGCACGGCGCTTGAGCTTCTATCGAGGGCGCTGTCTATGGCTGCTTTGCTGGTGGCGACCGCGCCGCCTGCGGACGCTTGGCGCTCCGTGTCCTCTGTGGCGTCTGCATCCCGCGCCACAACCTTCTGCACCGGCGCCACTTTCTGAACCGGATATACATAAGTCGTCATTCCGACCGGCTGCACACGCATCCGTTTCTCCAAAAAGCAGACAAAGCACAACCCATGGTAGTTTGCACTTCTTAGAAAAGACTTAAATGCCTAAATCTGAGCCTCTTCGCCCAGCCAACGGATCGTCCTTCCGAAGGCGCAAGCCTTGTCCGGGATCGCCCGAGCGTGGTGAGCGTGTTTGCGCCTTACGCCGGGCGGGAGGCGGCTGCATTCACTGCGGCATGAGCCTGCCGCCGGTTAACGGATAATTTGGCAAGATTGGGTTCGTTTCGTAAAAAGGGCCTATATCCATATAAACAACTATATTAAGAGCACTCAAAATCGACAAATTCACCTTATCTTAAAGCTTGCGCTTAGGATTGCGTTAAGAAGCATTAATTCCGGGTAAAAAGCATCGGCGCAACCGTCTCAGTGTTTGGGCGCGGGCGCCTTTGAAATAAACCCAGCCCAGCTGGCGTTGAGCAGGCTCTCACGTGCTTGCTAATGAATGGCGTCAGCCGGCGCGGGAAACTTCTCCTGCGGGTCGTTCGCGGAAGCGCGAGAGTGAGGCTGCCGAATAGAGACTTCATAGGGCCGGATCAATAGTTAGTTTTCCGAACTCAGCAGCGATGCGAGCCGGAAAGCCAAAGCGGCGATTGTTAGCGTACAGTTGACAGAGGCCCCGCTGGGCATCACTGAGCTACCGGCGACAAAGAGATTCCGATGATCGTGAGATCGGCAGTCTGCATCCACCACCGAGTTAAGCGGGTCGGCGCCCATTATCGTGGCGCCCATTATATGACTGTTTGTATAGAAATCGTCGCTGCAGGTAAACTCGGCGCCGCCCATTAGAGATGCGATCTCCTGGTAAGTTTGTCGGGTTTCCACAGCGCTGTCTCGAACGTAGTTGTCGATGGAATAGTGAATTTCAGGACAAGGGATACCAAGCGCATCTTGGAATTCGCCGCTTGGAACCACACGATTGTTGGGGTCGGGCAGCTGCTCATGGAAGCTACCGATCGAGAGTTCTCCGGCTGAGCGTTCCCGGATTTCACGATCGAACGCCGCGCCGATCAGTCCCTTTTCAATAAGGTCCACAGCGATCGAGCGCGTAGCAACCGCATTCGATAAATGTAACTTCTTGGACGCATAGCGGGAACGGAACGAGCCATCCCGAAAATTGACAACGGACGTCATAGCCATCGGTCCCCGTCCGGGCCAGAGCGCCTCGCGGGAAAGAAAGGTGACGCCTATGCTAGGATGGTCCATCAGATTGCGGCCAACCATGTCAGAACTGTTTCCTATGCCGCGCGGGAAATAGTCGCTCTGCGACATTAGCATCAGCTTTGGGGTTTCTATGCCATTGGCCGCCAGTACAAATCGGGCTCCTGTGGCGCGTGTGGCTTCGCCGTTCGGATTGGTGTAATGCACTGCTAATATGCGACCGGTTTTATCGGCTTCAATAAAACGCGCTACCGAACTGGGCTGCAGCTTGGCGCCATTCCTTTCAGCGCTTAACGCATGAATATCGCCGCTATACTGTGCTCCAGTTGGGCAAATCGGCATACAATTGTTACTCCCGCAGCAGGCGGGACGGTCATCATAAGGGCGGCTATTGCGGGCGGCGGGGTCCGGGACGACAGTGTAGCCGTTTGCATTAAGCACCTCGGTGAAACGCTTATCCATCCAGGAGAGCGGCAGCATGTCCATTGGGTAAGGTGCGCTTCTGGGCGAGCCCAGGTCGATCGAATTTGGACCTGATACGCCGAGAGCAACTTCCGCTTTGAGATACCATGGCTCGAGTGTGTCATAAGAGATTGGCCAATCGCGCCCGACTCCGTAGAGGCTCCGCAGCCTGAAGTCATTTGGCAGTAAACGCCAACATGCAGCGGCCCAATGCCAAGTGGTTCCGCCCACGCCGCGAATATACTGGGGGCGGTATGGGTGCGGACCCTTCTCGACCAAGTACTTATTCGGTGGGTTATACTCAGGGTGCGGAGCATAGGCGGTCGAAGGATAGGAACCCATGAGGTCCCATTTGTCGCGAGAGTTGCGGAACTGCTCAACGATCTGCCACCGCTGCAAACGCGGGCCGGCCTCCAGCAGCAAAACGGAAGCGCCTGCGGCGGCGAGTTCATTCGCGATGACTCCTCCGGCAATGCCTGCGCCAACGATGACGACGTCAAAAGACGTCTCAAAGGCCATCTGCTCCTCCTCAAATCGGGCCGGGTTCAGCTGCCCAATAGCCAACGTCTCCGCCGCAGAAGGAAGGAGGCGTAAGAATATCAGCGACCGGCGCGAACATCAGTGTGTCTTCATAGGCTATAACGGCGCCGGCAGGCCCCACCTGACCAAGGTACCAGGCAGAGATCAAAGTAACGGGCAGGTCCGCCAACTCGGGAGCCCCGCGTTTCAGTTCGCCGATCAAGTCTACGGGAAGAACGCTGTCATGCTTCCGCCAAAACGATTTAAGCGCCTCAATCGCCGCCGGAAGTCCGGAATCTCCGGCTATGAGCGCATCGAAAAGCTTGGAGGCCAGCTTCAAGTTCAGCGATTGCCTTCCAGTGAGGCGTCTGGAAACGTTCATGAATGCGCCGAAGCTTTTGTGTGTCGTGAGCCCTGCGTCAGCAGCGACTCCTTCCTCACCGGCGCCCGCCAGAGTTACGGATGAGCAGCCGCAGCCACTGATCACCGCCGCAGCCGCGCCGGCGACAAGCATTTGGCGGCGAGAAATCATCGCCATATTTCTCTCCTCCAGGCCGGGTCGGGTCGAGCCCTATTATTTTCTTGCTGTGCGCCTCAATAAGGGTAACCAGGGATGTTCAATACGACCTGGAACAGCTTAGGCTCGGCGCCAAGACTGGTGATGTACAGGGTCTTGCCGTCGTCGCCGCCGAAGGCGACGTTGGTGACTTGGACGCCTACGGGGATGGAGCCTACCAACGCATCGTTCTTGTCCAGCACCACGACGTTCTGGCCAATCGTCAGATAAAGGTTGCCGGCGCAGTCCTTCGTCATCCCGTCCACTCCGCCGTCCACTCCGGCGACCTGCTTGCCGACCCCGACGGCGCCGTCCACCGTCAGCGCGAATCGGTAGAGCCCGCCCGTCCCGCCGAGATAGAGGGTGTTTTCGTCGCGCGACAGGGTCACGCCGTTCGGCTTCTGCACCGGCTGCGTGCTGCCGTTCTGCTCATATTCGCCGAAGTCCTCGACCCTGCCGTCGGGCTTGATCCGATAAGCGCGCTCCATGGCCTGCGGAGCAGGCTTCGGCGACTGGTAGTCCGGGTCTGAGAAATAGATGTTGCCGTCGCTTCGGATAGCCAAGTCATTTGGCGAGTTGAAGCGAGCGCCCACGAAGGCGCCGGAGATCACCGCTGGCGCGGCTCGGGGATTTACGAGGTCGTAGCGCGAGATCGAACCGTCCTTGTGAGCCGCGCCATAGAGTTCGCCCCTGTCGTTCACAGCCAGGCCGTTGACCCCAGCGTTGTCAATGAAGACCTCCGCGCCCGAGCCTGGCGAGAGCCGCAGGATGCGGCCGATGGGCGGCTGTCCATCTGTGGAGATCTGCGAGAAATAGAGCTTACCGTCGATTTCACAGCGGGCCTTCGATGACGCTGAAGCCTGGCGAGTAATTGTCAGGCGGGGGCGTCCCGGGGACTTGACTCGGCGTCGCGCCGTTGAGATCGAGCACCAGCGCCTCCGAGCCTTTCGGGCATATCGCTGGCATAGCGGCGCCGGAGCCGGCCGCCACCGAGGATCCCGACGAGGCAGCGTCCCCGAAGTCACACGCCGCCATCGCAGCCATCGTCCAAAAGAGCCCGATCAGCACTGTTCGCCGAGGCGCCATGTCGCGCATTGCTCTCCCTCAACGCCTGTTGCGGGCAACGCAAGGGCGACCTTTACGCTCCTTCATCGCCCTGACGCCTTGTTTGCTTCAATGTAACTGCTTCGATTCCCATTGGGAATCCGGTCCTCCACAGAAATCAATCAATCCGAGCCGGCGCTATGCCAATCAACGAATTCGCGTGAGCCGCCTCGGTATTGCGCGGACAAGGTTACCGCGTCCGACTACGGCCAATCGATCCACTCATTGCTGCTTGAGCTGACAGGAACCCCATGAACCGGGAACAAGGCCGCGCGCCATCCGGCGCCTTGAAGGAATTGTTGCAACTGCGAAGAGCCTCGGCCTAGAGCTCGCGATCGACACCACCGAAAAGATCGCATTTGAAGCCTCTACGCGATACCTCAATCAGCGGACGCGGTCGCCGACGTTTCCCATGTTCGCGGTCGCATGCCGTCCGAAGCTCTATCCTTGGTAGCCAGCAAAAGGGGCACGAAATCGGGCGAAGTCTTTGGAGCTGTTTCGTATGCGGCCTCAAGAGATACCTTTATAGTTACTTATGGCCATTTTACCAAACAAAGCCAATTTTCACCCGACGTTAAGCAAACCATCAGATGAGGCAAGGGAACGCCTCTACCAGGACGTTGAAAAACGGGTCCTGCCTATCGCCCGCGTTCAAGCCGCATCCGATGGCGCCGCCATGATGCGTTGGCGAGCCCGGTTAACTCTGCTTTAGTCGCCACCGCCCGAGGGCCGACCCGCAGGATCTGAAACGAAGAAACGGCTTCCAACGCCGACCGCCCGGTCACGGGCGCCAGACATTATCGCGTCACGTTTCCGCGAGCGTAAGCCCGGCAAGGCGCGCCGTATGTTTGCTTCCGTACACTTTCTCAGGAGGAGACACGATAATGATCATGCGCCGACTCGCGATTGCCGCCGCGCTTGCCGCTCTGTTCGCCTTGCCTGCGGCCGCCGGCAAAGGTCCCGACCAAACGCTTAGCCCGCAGGACGCCAAAGGCTGGGTTGGCAAGCCTGTCTACAGCAACGATGGCAAAGAGATTGGCAAAGTTACGCGACTGGAAAGCAGCGCGCAAAATAAGGCCACCCAACTTTACACCGATATCGGCGCTACGACAGGCTCCGGTCAGCACCAAATCATTTTGCCTGCCACTCGGTTCAGCCTCGAAGGCGACCGCATTGTTCTCGACATGACGGCGGTGCAGGCCACGAAGCTCCCAAAGATGAATTATTAAGCGCGGACAACGTGCGGGCTTCGGCCCGCACGGTTTGATGAGAGCGCAACCGGCAGCGCTCGGAGCCCAAGCGGGTTTGGCGTGGATTGGTGAAGAAACGGCTCGATTTGGTCGCAAAACCTCTATAGGCCCAGCTTCGATGGGATCAGTCGCCGACGCACGGCGCTGGCGGCGGAGGCGCGCAGACTGGGGGAGAAGGCCATTCACCGGGCCACGATTGTTTTCGACCTGGATGGGACGATTGCTGACACAGCGGCCGATCTCATCGATGCGGCCAACGTCGCGCTCGTTGCGGAAGGCTTCCGCCCCGCGAGCGCGCAGGCGATCCGGCGTGGCGTGGGCTATGGCGCGAAAGCGATGCTGGACCATGCGCTCGGCTCATCCGGGCAAGTCGCCGACGCTTCGCAAAAAGTCCGTCTCGCCGAGCGGCTTGTTCGCCATTACGAGGAGCATATCGCGGTCAAGACGCGCCTGTTTCCGGGCTTCTTCGAAGCAGCAAACGAGTTGCGCGGCCGGGGCGCAAAATTTGCTCTCTGTACGAACAAGCTCGACAGGCTTGTGGCGAAACTTTTGCCCGCGCTTGGCGCAACTCAGCTTTTCGACGCCAAAGCTGGCCGCGATACATTTCCTTTCCACAAACCGGATCCGCGCCACATCACGGAGCTTGTTTCGAGAGCAGGCGGCGCATTGCCTTTCGCGATCATGATCGGCGACAGCGAGGCCGACATCGCGGCGGCAAGAGGGGCAGGCATTCCGGTCTTTGCGGTTCGATTCGGGTACGCCGCGATTCCCCCGGAAGACCTCGGCGCGGATGCTATCCTGGAGCGCTTCGAAGACCTTCCGGATCTGATCGGCGCCTACCTTCCTGTGAAAGGCAGCCGAGGCGCGGCTTGAGTTTTATTTTCATAGGTAACTATTTGCGGCATGCAGCAGTCGGGAGGTCTCCCAAGACGGTTGCGCCAATATTTCCTCTGCTCCGGGAAAGCGCAGATCGTCCTGCATGGGCGCACGGATGGGGGGGATTGGTGCGATTTCGCGTCGCCTCGCTCTTGACTCTAACCGCTCCCCGCAACATCCTGCGTCCCGTTGGCAGGGTTTTCGATCGGCGCGCCCTGAGTCGAAGCCTGGAAAGGGCCATGAGAACGAAGAATCGACCAACACGGACGATCGCCCTGTGAAACAGGGCAGGGTCCCGTAGCTCAACAGGATAGAGCACCTGCCTTCTAAGCAGGGGGTTGGGGGTTCGAGCCCCTCCGGGATCACCAACAAATTCATAGACTTAACATTGGAACAAAACGGAACAAGGCAGACTGTTTTACATGTTCCGGCGAAATGTTTTACATGCTCCGTTCCAGAGGTGTTCATGAAGACGCCTCCCACTTCAGCACCGCCGCCGCCGCCAGCCGCTCCTGATTGACCATCCGAGCATAATGCTCAACCATCTGCCGCGACTGTCCCGTAATGGCGGAGACTTCCGCATCGGTGCAGCCAGCCTCAAGCAGGAACACAACCGCGCTCTTGCGCAGCCCGTGAAAGACCAGACGGTTTAGCTCCGGCACCCGGTCGATCTCTTTTCCCCAACTTGTTTTAAATCCGTCTTTCGTCCAGGGCGTTCCCCGTGTGTTGCTAAGGACCGTAACGGCCCGGCGAGGTACTTGTTGCAAAATCTGCAACAACTCGCGATGCGCTGGAATACGCAGCTTTTTACCCGTCTTTGATTGCTCGACCGCTATCAGGCCGCCTTCAACATCCGCCCACGTCATTTTCAGGCAGTCCGCTTGCCGTTGCCCGCTATAGAGCGCAAGCGCCGCCGCATGCCATAACTCCGGCTTGGCATGCTCTTTAAACAGCCCGATTTGGTTCCACGTCCAGGCGGCGTACCCCTTGCCGCCTTTCAGCTTGCGAACGTGCAGGCATGGATTATCAGGCCGCCATCCGCGAGGGACTGACCAGCCCAACATGGAAGACAGGCACCTGAGCATGTTATTCGCAGCCGCTGGCGTGTCCTGATATTTGTCGCGCAGTGCCAAGACATGCTTAGGCTCAAGACCGCGCACAACGTAGGCACCCCACGTTTTTCCGATGATGCCAAGATAACGAGACCAGTCTGATTTTGTGGATGGCGACAGATCGCGCCACTCGGGGCTCGCCCGGTAATCCTCGATCAGGGCAGCAAACGTCCCTGCTCGCGCAGTTTTGGCAGGTTCCCCCATGCATTTGCGATACGCCGCCCACCATTCGTCATTAGGCGTGCCGTCGCGGTTTCTGGGATCGCCCGGAAGAGCGACCCTGATTTTCTCGCCTGCATATCCCCGCGAAGGTTGGAAGTAATAATAATCTCTCCCGCGCGAGCGCACACAGTGAACGTTCGGCGGAATGTCACGCCTAGCTCGTTTTGTCCGCGCCATTTCGAACGGCCTTCATAAACTCATCTTCGCCTTCGCCCCGCGCATCCCCAACGCTCAAGCCTTTGATATTGTCACGCACCGCCGCGAAATCCCACCGCACCAAATTGCCGAGCATGAACGGCTTCGGCAGCAGCCCGGAACGCACATAGGCGTCGATCGTCGAACGGGAGCAATCAAGGCGATATGCCAGCGTCTCGGCGCTAACAAAGTCCGGCGCATAACCCCGATCCTCTGCCATGATCACGCCTCAACCTTGATGCCCCGCCTTTCCAAATCTTCCAGGCATCCTGCGACAAGGTCCTCAAACACCTCAGCCTTGCTGAACCCAAGCTTTTTGCAGATCGCCTCGAAGAACACCTTACAATCCGACGACACTTTCAAATTAAGCTGCTTGTCCCGTCTGGGACCGTCATCGTCTTCGGTCATTTCGACCTCCCGCTAAGTTCGAGATATGCCGCCTTCATGTCATCGAGCAACGCCGCCTGGCTCTTGCCCTGTTCCGCCGACGCAGCCTTGATCCACGCCTTGAACTCAGGACTAACCACTGTCGCAAACTGCACCGTTCGCCCTGTGCGACGCGCCGAGCGTCCGTCGATATATTCGCCATAGCCATCTTCCGGCACATCGAGAGGAGGCTTGGCGAACTTTGGCGCTTTCACCAGCGCATCAAAATTATCGCTCACGATCCCGCTCCTTTCCGCGCGGCTTCCCTGCTTCCAGCTTCCGCGCCAATTGCCGACCCGCTTCCAGCACAGCCCCGGCAATGCCGTTCGCCAGCGCATGCGCCTCCTTGTCCAGCTCCTTCACCCCGGTTTCCGTAATCGCCTTGCCCTGGAGCAACGCGATTTCGTACTCCTTCAAATCACGTGTAAGCCCCGGCAACGCCTTAAAACCAACCTCGGCAAGATAGGCACGCGCGTCGGCGTCATCCTGCTCTGCGGTTCCGGCTCGAAGCGCATTCAGCGCCACCCCGTAGCGAAATGCCTCAATCCCGCCGCGACGAAGCGCGTAGAGCATCCGCACGCATTCGTGAAGGTCATCCATGCGATTGCCGCGCGACGGCACCACACAGAACGTTGACCAACGCGCCACGAACAGCGTTTGCTTGTCATCCCACCCCGGAGGCGTATCGATCACCAGCAAATCGGCTGTGTCGGCCAGATCGTAAGTGTCAACGGCGGAGTAATTTCAGGCCACCGTGGCGGAGAGATTTCCGGCCACCTTTGCTGACGTTGAAAGCATAAAGCCCCATCGCGATGGGGCTTTATGCTTTTCGGCATTCTTTTTATCGGGAAGTAACTTCGCCCGTGCTTGGATCGACGCTTTCAGTTTCGGAGGCGTCTGTATTGAGCGATCGCTCGGCTCGGCGGCGCCGACCTTTCGACTGCTTGAGCCGGTAGCTATCGCCATTCATCTCAAGAATGTGGACGTGGTGGGTGAGCCTGTCGAGCAGCGCACCGGTGAGCCGCTCGGAGCCGAAGATAGACGTCCAGTCTTCAAAGGGAAGATTGGACGTCACGATGATCGAGCCCCGCTCGTAGCGCTGGCTGAAGACCTCGAACAGAAGTTCGGCGCCGGTCGGCGACAGGGGCACGTATCCGAGTTCGTCAATGATCAGGAGCTTGTAGGCGGCGAGTTGAGCTTGCAGGCGCAGAAGCCGCTTCTCGTCGCGCGCCTCCATGAGCTGATGGACAAGCCCGGCGGCGGTCGCAAATCCGACGGCCATGCCGCGCTGGCAGGCGGCAAGACCGAGAGCCAAGGCGATGTGGCTCTTGCCCGTGCCGCTGTTGCCAAGCGCGATGACGTTCTCGCGCCTCAGGATGTATTCGCCTCGCGAAAGCTCCAGGACCAACATCTTGTTGAGCGAGGGGATGGCGTTGAAATCGAAGCTGTCGAGCCCCTTTACGGCCGGGAAGCGAGCGGCCCGAACGCGGCGCTCCACCATACGCCGCTCGCGCTCAATCAGTTCAAGTTCGCTAAGCCTGAGCAGATAGCGCACATGATCAACGCCACTGCGTGCGGATTCCTGCGCGACCTTCTCGTACTCGGCGAGAATGGTGGGCAGCTTGAGCTGCTTGAGATGATGCCGGAGCAGCAGCTGCGGTTTATCGGCGGCCTCTGTCATGCGGCCTCCTGATCAAGCAACGCCGTATAGTCGGCGGCGCGCGTCGCCTGAACGGCGGCCTTGGGCAGATAGGGATAGGCGGCGAGATCAAGCCGGGGCGGTCGCTTCTCGATCCGGCACAAGATCAGCTGCTTGACGGCGTCAAAGCTTGGTGCGCCGAGTTTAAGGGCGTCTTTGACCGCATCGGCGACCATGTTCTGATCGAACGTCTCCATAAGCCGCAAGACCTGGATGAACTCGCGCTTGCCGCGGTTGCCCATCCTGGCTTCGAGCAGACGCCGCAACTGCGGAAACTGCTCCGGCAACGCCCACTCCTGCAAGGGCCGCGCCTGGTCGAGCGCTCCGGGCTTCTGCTCAATCAGCGCCAGATAATGCAGGGGATCACAAACAAAGTCGCCGCGCTCATAGGATCGCTTATGGCGGGCGATCTCTTCCCCGGCGCAGACGATGATCACCTCATCCACGAAGCCTTTTACGGTGACGTCGCGAAAGCCGTACGCCGTGGGAACGGAGTAGTCGGCCGTGCGGTAGCGAACGAGCGCCGTCGACGACACGCGCGCAGTCCGTTGATCGCAGGGCTCAAAAACGCCAGGCGGCAGTGGCCGAAAGGCGGCCAGGTCCGCTTGAAGCCTAGCGCCGATCGTCTCTGGATGGGAGCCCGCCCTGCGATCGAGTTCCGAAAGGCAACCCGCTTCAAGCTTGGCGTTCAATGCCTCGAAGCTTGCAGCGATGGGGACCGGCGTCAGGAGCCGCCGACGGCCGTTCTTGACAAGTCCCTCGACCTTACCCTTGTCATTGCCCTTGCCGGGCCGCCCAAACCGGTCGCGAAACAGATAATGACTGATAAGTCTGGTGAAGGCCCCCGTCCGTTCGCGCTTGCCGTCGCCGCAAATCTTGGCGACCGCGAGCTTGGTGTTGTCGTAAAGGATTGATTGCGGAACGCCGCCGAAGAAGGCGAAGGCCGAAACATGGCCGTCGAGAAAGGCTTCCGTCGTCTCCGCCGGATAGGCCTTCATGAACGGCGCGTCCGAATGCGGCAGGTCCATGAAGAACACATGCATCTTCTGCCGGACGCCGCCGATTACGCCGATCGCCTCGCCAAAATCGACTTGGGCGTGCCCAGGCGGATGCGCCAGCGGCACAAAGGTCTCGCGGGCCCGAGACCTCGCAAGCCGCACATACTCCTTCACGGCCGAGTAGCCGCCATCGAAGCCGTGTTCGGCGCGAAGCCGGTCGTAAATCCGCTTGGCCGTATGCCGCTGCTTCGGCGGCGCCGTGATATCCGCCGCCAAAATCGCATCGATGATGGAAACGAATGGCCCTAACTTCGGTCTCGCCGGAGGCTTCTTGCGAACATACCCCGGCGGCGCCGAGAACTGGCACATCTTCGATATCGTGTCCCGGCTTAAGCCGAAAACACGGGCGGCCTCACGACGGCTCTTACCCTCGACAAAAACGAAACGTCGGACCGCGGCATAGTTGTCCACGGCATACATCCCCTGTCGCCCCTCTCCCGTACAGAAAGGGACAACCTAACCAGTGGCCGGTTATTACTCCGCCACGCAGCAGCACAAGCGCCGCCGCTCCACTGGCCGACTTTCTCACCGCCTCTCACACGAGTAATCGACCGTGCGATAGCGAACCAGCGCCGTCGAGGAGACGTGCGCCGCTTTCTTATCGCAGGGCTCAAACGGCGCCGCCGGCAGAGCACGAAAGGCCGCCGCATCCGCGGCGAGCCGCTCCGCGATCGTTTCGGCGTGGCGGCCGCAGCGCTCGGACTGCCGGGCCCGGCAATCCGCCTCAAGCCTTGCGTTCAGCTCCTCATAGCTCGCCGCCTCCGGCACAGGCGTCAGAAACCGCCGCCGCCCGGTTTTCACCAGGTTCTCGACTTTGCGACCAAGTGAGCGCTTGTCGCTCACGATAAACGTTCGCTTGTATCGTTGCCCTTTCCGGGACGCCCGAAGCGATCCTGGAACAGGTAATGGCTGAGAAGCTCCGTGAAAGCCCGCGTCCGCTCTCGACGCCCGTCGCCGCAAATCTTGGCGACCGCAAGCTTGGCATTGTCGTAGAGGATCGAGACCGGAACGCCGCCGAAAAACGCAAACGCGCTCACATGGCCGTCGAGAAACGCCTCCGTCATCTCCGCCGGATAGGCCTTCATGAACGGCGCGTCCGAATGCGGAAGGTCCATGTAAAACACATGCATCTTCTGGCGCACGCCGCCGATGACGCCGATCGCCTCGCCAAAATCCACCTGCGCATGGCCCGGCGGATGGGCGAGCGGCACGAAGGTCTCCTGCGCCTGCGCACGCGCCTCGCGCACATACTCCTTCACCGCCGAGTAGCCGCCGCCGTAGCCATGCTCGGCTTTGAGGCGCTCGAAAATCCGTTGCGCCGTGTGCCGCTGCTTTACCGGCGCCGTCACATCGGCGGCAAGAATGGCGTCGATGATCGGGACGAATGCCCCAAGCTTCGGCCGCCGGACGGGCGCCTTGCGCACATAACCCGGCGGCGCCGAAAACGCGCACATCTTCTTTATGGTCTTTCGGCTCAAGCCGAATACGCGCGACGCCTCCCGCCTGCTTCCACCTTGTACAAACACGAACTGTCGAACGGCGGCGTAGTGCTCCACGGCATGCATCTCCCGTTGCCCCATGACGATTCGCCAAAGGACAACTTAGCGCTGGCGCCTTTTCCCGGCGCCGCGGCGGCCCGAACGCCGCCGCTTCCGTGGACTACTTTTTCACCGCCGCACACATCTTCACGTAGACAGCACATAAGTGTCGCCCGCGCCATCGCCGGGTAGGGGTCTCTTACAGCCGCCTCGAAACCGTTTACCATCCACTCCGCTAGCCGATCGCTTCGAGCTTCACATAGCGCATGGGTCGGGATCAACATAAATGCAATAGTGATAAGCCAATTCATCTAATTATTAAGCCTTTTTAAGAGTCCGTCCAAAAAGTTTATGATGCTTTACAAAGCTTTCTCAACATAAGCCGGATGGATGCGAGCCGAACGAAAGCCAGCGCGATCCTGGTTAGGTTTTCGAAGTCTTTGGCAAGTCTTCGGCAGCGGCCAAGCCAGGCGAAGGTTCGCTCAACCACCCATCGCTTTGGCAGGATCTCAAATCCGTTGGCTTGATCTGAGCGCTTGACGATCTCAACTTGAAGTTCAGGCAGGAGTTTAGCGATGGCCTGTTTGAATTTTGGTCCCTGATAGCCCCCATCAGCGAAGAGTTTTTTGAGGAAAGGGAACTGTCCGAACAACGTAGAGAGCAACAAGACGCCTCCATCGCGGTCTTGAATATCAGCCGGATGAACGACGACGTGAAGCAATAAACCCAGCGTGTCTACAAGAATATGCCGCTTCTTGCCCTTGATCTTCTTTCCTGCATCGTAGCCGATCGCATCGATTTGAGCCCCCCTTTTTCTGCGCTCTTTGCGCTTTGGCTATCGGCGATTGCTGCTGTTGGACTTGCTTCGCGTCCTGCTTTCTCGCGGCATTTCACGTAAAGCGCGTAATGAATGCGCTCCAGCGTCCCGTCGTAGGCCCACAAATCAAGGTAATGCCACACCGTGCTTCTCGGCGGGAAATCCTTCGGCAGCGCTCGCCACTGGCAGCCGGTGGAGAGCACGTACATGATGGCGTTCACGATGTCGCGCTCGTCAACTTCGCGTTTGCGCCCGCCGCGCTTGGCCGGCGCAATTTCAGGCTTGATCAGCTCCCATTCCTCATCCGTCACATCGCTTGGGTAACGCAAATGACTGCGGTCATAGAGCCTGCGGTTTTCCGGCGTCCACATCGGCGGCCCCTCCAAATCACGGCCGCTCCTCTTAAATCATAACAGATTCATACGATTCAAGAAGTTTTTGGACGGACACTAAGACCTGTATTTAAGTGTCAGCTTTATATTGGACGACGCGGCTATTCAATGGGAGGAACGCATTCAAATGACGGTTCGTGAATGAGGACTCCTTTGAGCGCCGCCCCACCCTTGATATTCAGTGCTGAGCACAGAACGACTCATTCCAAGAAGGCGCTGTTACCGGTCATGCCCTCTCTGCCCGGAGCCGGCGCTTCCGCGCATCGCCCGCTATGAGATCTGAAAGCAAGCATTGCCGCTTGCGAATTTTTTGAAACCCGTCTCTTCTGCTTTCGGCCTGAACTGTTGGTTCTGGAGCGCCTTTAGGCAAGACAAAAAAGTATCTATTTTTTGCCCGCGAGCGGCTCTTGCGGACGTGTCGGTCATGTTGCGGGGTTGCACGACAATCGGCGCACGCACAAAAGCCGACATCAGGGCCGGCGGTGCGCCGCATTGACCCGACTGCCAACCCGAGGCTCCAGGCATATCCCGATGGCGGCGTTCATAGATCATCAAGACTATGGAGATGGCGTCTTCAGAATGACCTACCGCAAGCGTATCTAAACTTGCTCTTGGAATGGCGCGATGGTCGCAACCAAGCTCAACAAAACCAAGCCTGCAAGGCCATATGCCTCTGTCCACCTGCAAAGTCATGACTGCTTTGCCCTCTTTATCGCGTTTGGAATATCATGACGAAAACGAAGACCACACATCGATTAACTCCGACCGCTGCGGTCGACCGGCTCGAAGAACTCTACACAAGCGCCGCCTCAGCGTTGGCGGAGGCCCTCGATCAGTATCTCGGCACAGGCATCCCGCCTGCGCCTGAAACGCGCGCCAAGTTCAATTATCCCTTCCTCAGGCTCATTTATCGTGGCGAAAAGTCGGCGCGCGGGCCAAATCTGCGAGCCTACGCCAAGTTCGAGCGGCTCGGCGTCTACGAGACGACGATTACCCATCCCGCTGTTTTTCGAAGCTACCTCCTCGAGCAGCTCGAACCGCTTGGAGCGGAGTACGGCGCTGAAATCGAGGTCGGCGTCGGCGCTCAAGAGATTCCCTATCCTTATGTGATCGAACGGGCGGAGGAAATAACGGGCGCCCACGTCTCAGCGAGCGAGCTTGCGCGTCATTTCCCAACGCCCCGGCTTTCCGCCGTCGGCGACGAGATCGCGGACGGCTTGTGGGAGCGCAAAGCGGGCGATCCCTATCCCCTGGCGCTGTTCGATGCGGTCCGCACCGACCTCTCCTTGCGCCGACTCGTTCGATTATACGGGGAGCGATTGGCGTCATACGCAGCGTTGGATTTGCTCACCAATTATCATCGTTACGTCGATCAATTCATACGCTGGGGACTCGACGAACTCGGTCGCGACAGCCGCTTCGGCCGGCTCGTGCTACCGGGCGATGTGATCGTCGACCGAACGCATTCCCCCTCGGAGGCCGAGGCGCTCGTCAAAAGCTCGCCGTGGCACCGCTACCAAATGCCCGCCTACCACTTGACGAGCGGCGACGACTCCGGGGTGACGCTCATCAATATCGGCGTCGGGCCATCCAACGCCAAAACCATCACCGACCATCTGGCCGTCATCCGCCCCAATTGCTGGCTCATGGTCGGCCACTGCGCCGGTCTTCGCGACACGCAGTCCATCGGGGATTACGTGCTCGCCCATGCTTATCTCCGCCAGGACCACATTTTGGACGACCTCGTCCCGCCAAGCGTACCCATTCCAGCACTCGCAGAGGTCCAAGTGGCCCTCCAGGAGGCGGCTGCGATCGTCACCGGCCATAGCGGCGACGCCTTGAAGCTGCGCCTCCGAACAGGCACCGTCGTTACAAATGACGACCGCAACTGGGAACTGCGCTTCACACAGGAACGCAAGCGCATCAACCTCTCGCGCGCCGTCGCCGTCGATATGGAGAGCGGGACGATAGCAGCTCAAGGCTTTCGCCTGCGTGTCCCTTACGGCACACTTCTTTGCGTGTCCGACAAGCCGCTACACGGTGAAATCAAGCTTCCCGGGGCAGCGAACGCTTTCTACGAAACGGCGGTCGCCCAGCATTTGCAGATCGGTCTTGCCGCGCTGGATCTCCTTAAGCAAAGGCGCGATAGCATGCATTCGCGAAAGTTGCGGTCTTTTGACGAGCCGCCATTTCGATGAGCTCATAACCCAAGTCAAGGAGGCAGTTATGCTCTTGCGGAAGTGTAGGTTATGTTGCAGGGTTGGCAAGACAATCGGCGCATGTATACAGTAGCGGACCGCGATCCGTGCGCGATCGGCGACGCGTAAAACACCGTTGGCCACGTCCGCTGCTTGGGGTATCGCGTCAGCGCTTTGAATAATAGAGTGCGGCCCCTCCCGCGGGGATGAAAAGAACCGCCTTGTTACCCAGCGCAGTTCTCCGCGTCGAGGAAGCGAGAAGGCAGCAGTGGGTCGATTCCTGCTGTTCCGAAATCTCGAACCAAATGCCGGAAAACCTCAACGAGCGGAAATCGACGACCTGCCAGTATATCTACAGGTTACAAACGCCGTCGGGCCGTTGCTCAAAATCGACGGTATTAACCCATCTCTCTGCCATTTCAGGGAGTTGGTCAGATCGAAGCGAAGGGCGGCAAGCGGACTTGGGCTAAGGCGGTTCAAGTCGATCGCGATGCGAAAATCCATGAGAACTCTCAGCTGAGGGCGCTCGTAGCGAGTCCATGGGACCGGTTGCAGCGATCCCGTACCGGCCGCACGATTGTTGCGATTCGTCAGTCATCCACCATATCCTCGGGACATTCGCGCAGGAAAGGATCGGCAATGCCTCCCGAACTCGACTCTGGCAACACGGCGCTACCCTCGGAGGCTGCCCCCCAACCCGGCCTAGTGTTGGCCCCCGGGCCGGAAGGATGGTGGGATTCCTGGCGGGTTTCCTGCCCAAACGTCATGCGGGGGGCGGATGGTGTCTGGAAAATGTGGTACTACGGCCGGGACGCTTCGTTCGACCGGCAAATCCTCCTGCCCACCGGCCGCTGCGGTTTGGCGACCTCTGTCGATGGGGTCCACTGGGACCGGGTGCGGGGTCCTCTGACGATGGGCGCGGTGTTCGAACCCAGTTCCGATCCAGGCCGGTTTGATTTGGCCCATGTCGGCGTCAGTAATGTCAGCGCCTTCGATGGACTCTTCTGGATGTGGTATTTCGGGGGGGATCAGACCGTTACCGCGACAAGCCGGTTCACGGCCAAGGGACTCCAGACGCGGTCCGGCTGCGCCATCTCCCGTGACGGTATGAACTGGGTGCGATTGGACGGTCCCTACCGGGGCGCCATGCTCGACATTGGAGCGGACGGCGCGTTCGACGCTATCACTTGCGCTTGGCCCAAGGTTGTGCGCGACGAGTTCGGCTGGAAGCTCTACTACCACTCGCTGGCCGAAGGTATTCCCGACGTCGGAATGGCGACATACATAGGACTGGCGACATCAAGGGATGGGCTGGGGTGGCAGAAGGTCGGACCGGTGCTCGGTCCCGGCAGGCTGGGCAGCTTTGACGAACGCGGCGTTGGAACCCGCCACGTGCTCAGGATCAACGGCGAGTACGTGATGTTCTACGAAGGCGTCGACTGCGCGGGATGTTATTCCATCGGCCTAGCGCGCTCCGACGACGGAATCCATTGGAGACGGGATGGCGACGGGGACTCCGGCCTGCCGGTCCTTTCGCCCGCCCCGAAAGGCTCCGGTCTCTGGGATACGCAGGCCGTCGGTACGCCCTGTGTCGTGCCGATGCAGGATGGCAGTTTCCGCATGTACTATGTCGGCGCCAACGAAGGCGGTCTCGATCAAGCCTCATATCAAATCGGTCTGGCCGTGAGCGAGGGATTCTGACTTTCGCAGGTGGCGTCGCTGGGGCGAGTTCTGAGCCCGAGCTTCCGCAACCCAGGCCAGCGAGGCAAAGAGTTCTGGAGACTCGTTTTAACAAAGTGATTGGCATTATCGTGGTCTCACCATGCTTCCGGGACATCAATAAATCCGGGGGAGTCCATCGGCGTGCAGCAGGAACCCAGGGGAGCATGCGTTGTTCGTCCCACTACGGCTTTGCCCCCATCATGAGAAAGTCCAGTCGATCCCCCAAAGTCTCTTCTCGGCCTCCTGCTGAGATTGAAACCCTTAGTTAAATAGTTTTGGCGCGAGCGTTCGCGGCGATGGTGCCATCCATCTCAGAAGGGCACAACCTAGTGGTGGGCAGCCCCCCAAGTCACAGGCTCCTTTAGCGGCCCCTTCGTTCGCGGAAGAGTAGCCGGGTAAAAGTAAAAACCAGAAATCCGGCTGGCCCAACCATGAACGTCAGAATGAGGGTCGGAACGATGGCAAGATGTGCGATCCCGTCCCTCCGCGCGGTGCGTACCTCCCAAGCTCCCACAAACAGATCGAAGGCTAAATAATGCAACCAGCACGCCAACAGCAGCCACGGGCTACTCTGAAGTGAAGCGATCCCCTCAAGTGTAGAGAATTTGGCGAAGCCCCCTGGCTTGAAAAAACGGGACAGGATCACGACATGCACTGCCGCGAACAGGCAAGGGATCACAGCGGTGATCGGGGCTCATGGCAACTTGCGATCCTTATTTGCGGCGGCAGCATGAGTGTGACAGCTTGGCTAGAACGACATACTCCTGCTAATTGGTGAATTGTAATAACGGGTCCAGAAGTCGAGCTTTTCCCTATCAGCCAGGGGCATAGCGCCTAACCGAACACCGAGTTCCATCGTTTGGGGCTGGTTCTGATCGATCTTGGGCCAGGACACCAACCCGACGCCGTTCGGATCGCCCTTGGAGGCGAAGTTAACAAGGTAAGAAGACACATTTCTAGACAGCGTGGAGTCTTCGGTCTCCCATGGTCTGTCCAGCATTTCGAGGTTCAGGAAGAAGTAGGGAATTTCGTCGCCGTGGAAGGCGCCGAACTCCGGATGCTGCGGCCAAGGAATAGCGCGATCGAAGTTATAAGTGAAGACAGGCTGGTGATGGCTCATGGCGCGTGCGCTCGCCCAATGAAACATTGATACGCGATTGCGGTCCCGGCCAGCCGTTGCCATTACCGTCTTGATGTCTTCGGCCTTCGTAACGGGATAAAGTTTTTCAAGTTCGGCAGCCATGTCACCGTATTGCTTCTGGATCAGATGGTGGTAATCGTCGAGGGTGTGGATTGGCTGGAACAAGAGAGCAAAGTCATCCGCTTGGTAACCGGCAATGACAGGGACGTCGCTGTCGCTTCCCTTGGCGTTCATGTTGGAGGGCGTGTCGGGCAACACCCATCCGTCTACGATAGGACCAAAGCGAAATGCTCCAGCCAGGCCGGCCTTCGGATCGGGGACGTAAATGAGCGCATCGGCCGATAGGGCGCGTAGCTCCTTGATCGAAGCCGCATGGTGTTCTGTTGCGAACTTGATCCCATTCTGCTCGCCCCCATCCAAAGCGGCCATCGGCTTTCCGAAAGCGCCCACCCCGCTATCAGCCTGTGCGTGCTGGAAAAGACCTGAAGCGGCCGGCGAAGCCATCAGGATTTCAACGCTAAACGCGCCTGCGGATTGCCCCCAGATCGTGACATTATGGGGATCACCGCCGAACTGTGCGATATTTGCATTAACCCATCGAAGAGCGGCAATCTGATCCAACAAGCCATAATTACCGGAGGAATGATGCTCTGACTCTGCGGTCAGTTCGGGATGGGCAAGGAAGCCAAAAGGTCCGAGGCGGTAGTTGATCGTTACGACAATGGCCCCCTTGCCCGCCAAGTTGCTGCCTCCATAAACCGCGACTGAACCAGATCCTTCTCTGAAACTTCCACCGTGGATGTAAACAATGACGGGCAGGTTTGCCGAAGCATCGACGCGCGGAGTCCAGATGTTGAGGTAGAGACAGTCCTCGCTGATATCATTGTGGACCATAAACTCCTTCGTCCAAGGAAGGCGCTCGCCTGGCTCGAACTGCATGCAGCTGGCCGAGAACTTATCGGCCTTGCGCACTTCACCCCATGCAAAAGGAGGTTGCGGAGGCCGCCAGCGAAGCTCCCCGACTGGCGGAGCAGCAAATGGGACGCCCTTGAATACGGTCGTACCCTTCTCCGTGGTTCCCTCGATTGTTCCGAACGTTGTCTTGACTTGGACCTGAGCCCCCGCACTTGCAAATGACAGGAATAAAAGGACAACAGCTGCCAGCGTCTTTTCCCCGGTCTTTCCTGGATGCATCTTCGGTTCTCTTCGTTTCGAATAGCCTGGCCTCGTCGCAGCGGCCTTGAGCCTTTGATCAATAGTTCGGCGAAGATTAGAAGGAGCCGCGTGTCGGTACTTCCTGGCGTAACCCAATCGGCTCCTCCCAAAGCGCACACATCCTCTGGGCTGCAGCGTGGTCTTGACGTGGTGTGGCCTTGCTCCTGGCGGCTGAAATCCCAGAATGCCGGGGCTGGGTGCATCGAGATAGTAACCGTTTTTCAAATTTTAGCGTTTCCTAAGCTTGGCACTTTGTAAGTCCGGGATTGGCCCTGCCAAAAAGAAGAACGGTTCTTCACCCCCCATGCTTGAGGCAAGCTGGCAGGGCGTGGCTCGTACCACTCCCGCTTACCGCCTCGGAAGAGACATGGTGGCAGACAACCCAAATGTCCGGACTCGGCCTCCCACGGAAATGCTGGCCCTTTTTGACGCCGGGCCAGACCGCCGAATGACGGTTTTGGCCGGAACCGCATCAGGCTGAGGCGAGAATTTTGACGGCGATGGCGATCAAAGCCCCTAACAGAAGAACGGTCGCCGCGAGCGCTTGCACCGCAAAACCGCGTCCCCGCTTTTCCGCCGCCATTGTGTAACCGATGAAATACAGGATACGCCCTAAAATCCAGACAAGGCCGATCACCGCCGCGCCAATGTCGCTCACATAGATAGCGAACAGCCACAGCGACGGCAGGAAGATCGGCATCCATTCGAGCGTGTTAGCCTGCACACGGAAATAGCGCTCGAAATCGGGGTGGCCGGAAACGGCGGGCGCCTTGACGCCGTATCTTGCACGCGCGCGGGCCACCGCAACGCTTGTATAAAAGTAAAAAAGCACCGCCAGAAGACTGACGAATGCGGCGTAGTTTGGCATCGGCTGAATGTCCGTATTTTGCTTCGAAGAAATTCGACGAGCTAACTCAAGCGAGGCGATAGCACTATTTTGGGCTCAAGCTATGCGCAGAACCCTTCGCCATTTCAAATGTTATCTGTATACCGCCGCTCCTCCCCCCGGCCTGAGACAGCTGGCCAAAAGCTGAAATCGGCCTGGAACGCATCATGACATCGTGGAGTTGCTTTCGGTTCGAGGAGCGAGATTTGCCCATCGGAGCCTCAGATGCCAAAAAAATTCGCCATCACCATCAGCCCGATGTCCTTGGGACTCTTCAAGCCAGCGAGCCGCTATGAGCGCAAAGCCTTATGACGTCGTCGTGTTTGGAGGAACGAGTTTTGTTGGAAAGCTCCTCTGTCGTTATCTGGCGGACCATTTCAGCTCTGCCGACCTCACATGGGCGGCCGCAGGCCGTTCGCTGGAAAAGCTCGAGCAGATGCGACGCTCCCTCCCTCCAAAGACGTACGGAGTTTCCCTTATCATCGCAGATGCCACGGACGCAGCGTCGATTGCTGCGATGTGCGCTCAAACCCGGGTCGTTGTCTCGACGGTGGGGCCTTACGCGCTCTTCGGCGAACCGCTCGTTAAGGCATGCGCCGAAACCGGCACGGACTACTGCGATGTGACGGGCGGGTGCAATGGATTCGCCGCATGCTGGACCGATACGAGCAGACCGCCAAAAGAACAGGAGCGCGGATCGTACACTGTTGCGGCTTCGAACTCGGCGCCGTCCGATCTCGGCGTTCACTTTGTTCAAAGGGAGGCTCAGCAGCGGTACGGGTGCTATTGTGCGCACGTGAAGATGCGCGTGAAAGCACTGCGTGGCGGGGCATCCGGAGGAACCATCGCGAGCCTTATGAACGTCGCCAAAGAAGCAGCAGCCGATCCGGTCCTGCGCAAAGAGCTTCAGAACCCTTATGCGCTATGCCCAAAGGATGGCCGGCCGAAGACCCGCCGGAAAAACCTGAGCGCGCCACAGTTTGATGGCGACTTTCAAGCTTGGCTTGCGCCCTTCATCATGGCGGCCATCAACACCCGGGTGGTGCATCGCTCAAACGCTCTTATGAACTATGCCTATGGCGAGCAATTCCGCTACGACGAGGCCATGCTCGCTGGCGGGGGCGTGCGCGGTCGGCTCTCCGCCTACGCGCTTGCAGGCGCCATGGGTGGGTTTGTGGCGCTGACGGCGATTGCGCCCAGCCGCTGGTTCTTGCAGAGCTTTGTGCTTCCCGCCCCTGGTAAAGGCCCTTCCTCGGAAAGTCAGGCGAAGGGCTTTTATGATTTACGCTTTCTCGGGCTCCTTCACGATGGGAGATGTATTCGCGCCAAAATCACAGGGGACGCAGATCCCGGTTACGGGTCGACCTCCAAAATGCTCGGCCAGGCCGCGTTATGTTTAGCCCGCCTTGATAAGGGAGAAGGCGGCTTTTGGACACCCGCCACCCTTTTTGGCGATACGCTCATCGAAGCGCTTCAAAAGCATGCCGGGCTTTCGTTCGTGTTGCTCGATAGCCAATCGTGTTAAGTGGCGAGGCATGCGATTTGTCGAGACGGGTCGAAAGCTGCCAGCTTGGTTCGAAATGGATTCGACTCAAGTTGGGGGTACTGCCGAACTGATCTACTGTGTAGCTCAGGCTCGTTTCCGACGAGCCTCACGATATCGACTGGCTGGCGGCTGCTGCTTCCGCTACCATACTTCTTAGCCGAAGGGAGGTGACGGTGGAACAGGCAGAAGCCTTCGTCCGAATGCAGCAAATGACGGCAGGCTATTGGATTTCGCAAATCGTTCACGCGCTCGCCGCCTTTTCTGTTGCCGATCGCCTCGCCCAGGGTCCACTGGCCGCCGACGATCTGGCCCGGCTCGCTTCCGCAAATCCCGACGCCATGTTCCGCCTGTTGCGGGCCGCCGCCTCGCTTGGCATCGTTGCGCATAATGCCAAGGGGCAGTTCGAAAGCACCGCAATGCTGGCCACGCTGCGGCGGGACGCACCCGCATCGCTGCGCGGGTCCGCATTATCGACGCCTGCGCCCGGTCACTGGCTTCCCTGGGGCCGGTTCGTGGAGGCCGTCAGAACTGGCGAGCGCCAGACCTTGCCCGCGCTTGGCGACGAAATCTTCGACTATTATGCGAAGACACCGGGCGAGTCGAAGTCCTTCACGCAGGCCATGGCGAGCTTTTCATCGCGTGTTGCGGCCGAGGCCGTCCGCTTGATCGATCTGGAATCCGTTTCCGAAGCAATCGACGTCGGCGGAGCCAGCGGCACTCTCGTACTTGCCCTTATGAAGGCGAGCCCAAAGCTGAAGGGCGGCGTTCTCGATCTTCCGCATGTAATGGAAGCCGCGCGCGAGGCAGCAGCAGCTGCCGGAGTTGCAGACCGGTTCACCGCTTTAGCGGGCGACATGTTCAAGACCATTCCGACAGCCGGACTCTATCTGCTCAAATCAGTGCTGCACGATTGGGACGACGCGGCATGCATCACGATCCTGCGCAATTGTGCGCAATCCATGCATGCGGGCAGCAGAATTGCCGTTATCGAAATGCTGATCGGCGAGAAGGGGCCCGCGGCGCTGCTTGATCTCAACATGCTGGTGATGGCGAGCGGGCGCGAACGCAGCCTGAACGAATATGAGGCGCTTTTTGGCAAGGCCGGATTGAGGCTTGCGAGGGTCACGGCAATGCAGCCGCCTTATTCGATATTAGAGGCACTGAGGGCCTAAAAAACGTCGGGTAGATGCGCGCAGGAGCGCTTAAGCGCTCCTGCGCGTGATCCGCGCCAGCTCATCTTTATCCACGAGACCGGGGCCACAACCAAAATGACCCGTCTGCAGCCGCTCCAGTTTTGCAATACTGGCCGGTCGATTTCCGGTCATAGAGGTTCTCCGGTAGTTGGTTCGAAATTCTGGAACGGCAGGAATCGGCCTGTGGCTGCCTTGGATCGGTGACTGAAGGCGAAACAGCTTCATCTCGATGCGCGTACGCTCAAGCTTCAACAAGCCGCGACAAGCAACGCCGAGGCAATAAATGCGGCCTGGCGACAGCCTTCCATCGAAACGGTTTTTGAAGCCATTGGGCGCATGTCATGATAGGACCTACTGCGCAAAGCTCGTTGTCTAATACCAACGGCCCTAACATCCAAGGAGGTCCCCCGGCTCTGCCGGGGAGGCAGTAGCAGTTTGACGTTTCCTGGAGTGTGGCGGCGGCGTCGAAATCGTCGGTTTACGCGAGTGGAGCTTCGCACGCCGCCTCCCTTCGAGGAGCTTCGCAGACCGCTCGGCAATTGCGCCAGTGTCCAAGGCATTTTTCAGTTTTGGAGCTTCTGAGTAGGCAGTATGAACGTCAGAGTGGTCCATAGAAACTTCTTCCAGCCGCTTTGAGCGGCTCCATTTCTAAAGCCCCCGGCTTTGCCGGGGGATATTTACGTGCTGACCTTAGCCCAGTCGCGGGTGGCGATTGAGCGGACGATTTCTGGCGCGCGCATCAAGGCGTTCCATGCGCTGCAGCATGCATCGACGATGTCCTCGTAAGTTTCCCAGACTTGATGGCTCAGCGCGTTGCCTCGAAGGTATTCCCAGATGTTTTCGGCCGGGTTCAGTTCCGGCGCATAAGGGGGCAATTTCAGCAGAACGATATTCTCTGGAACGACCAACTTGGGCGAGCGATGCCACCCGGCCCCGTCCACAACGAGCAAGGCGATCGCTCCGGCGCTGACGCATTTGCTGATTTCAGCGAGATGCATGGTCATGGCTTCGATATTGACGGTCGGCAACGCCAAGGCGGCGCCGACGCCCCGGGCCGGGCAGACCGCGCCGAATAGATACGCCCAGGTGAAGCGCCGGTCGCGCGGCGCGCGCGGGCGGCTTCCGAGTCTTGGCCCAGATGCGGGTCAGCGCGCCTTGCCGCCCGACCCTTGCTTCGTCCTGGAACCAGAGTTCGACCGGCTTGCCAGCGCGCTCGCCGAGCGCTTCCTTGGCGAGGCTTGCGAAGTTTTTTTAAAAGCCTCCTGGGCCGCGGGATCGGATTTTGGGCGCCGACGGACGCACGGAAAGACGGCGAAAGTTGAGCCTCCGCAGCAGCTTGCCCACGCTGCGCTCATGCAGGCTGACGCCAAACTCGGCGGCAATGCGGTCGCGCAAATCGACGCGTCGGAACCGCACCACGCCATCGCGGGCGAGATCGGCGCCCTCCTCGACCCAGGATGAAAACTTGCCCAGTTCGACCCAGCTCAGGTTCGCGGGCCGGCCGCTCCGCGCCCGGTCGGCAAGCCCATCCACACCTTCCTGATTATAGCGGTGAACCCAGTCGCGTAAGCTCTGCCGGTCCATTCCACAAAGGCGAGCCGCCTCCTCGCGGCTAAAGCCATCGAGCACCATGGCGATGGCCAGAATGCGCGACGCCTGCCTGGCGTTCGCCGATAGCCTTGCCGCCGCCCGCAAATCCGCGGCGCCAGCCATCTCGCCCCCGCGAATCGATTTGACGCCATCGATTCACAGAATGAGCCCGAAGGGAATCCCCCTCGTAGAGTCAGTATTTTTAGCCGTTGGTATAATGATGGAAGCCGGACGCTTCTTTGCTGCTCAAAGGCGCCTGGACAGGACGCCGGCTGAAATAGTCGATGGCCCGCTTCATATCCTCCACCAACAGCGAACAGAGATCGCGGGTGATGCCGTGGCGGACTAAAAAGCGTTGCACCGTGGTTTCAGCGCAGTTGTCCGGCAAGGTATAGGCTGGAACCTGCCAGCCGCGGCCGCGCAGCCTGTCCGCCAGGTCGTACAGGCTGAAGCCCGGAGTGCTCCCGGCTTTGAGGGTCAGTGTCCAGGGTAGCGGTGTCCGGCGAGCGACCGATGAATAGGGCTAGGTTCTTGACGCACCGGATGTAGTCCTTCTGCGACTTCTCTCCGAAATGGCGCGCGGTCATGTCGTCGATCATGCGCTGACGAAGCGGGCTGATAGACATACGCAACTCCTCTTGAAAACGAGACTGACGCCTCATTCTCAAGCGGAGCCATCGGCTCGCCTTGACGGTTCAAAAGGAATACTGCCGTGACGCAGAGCCTACCGCGAGAGCGGTTTCGTTCTCCGGCGTGCGCCGTGTAAAGGCGGCGCTTTCCAGTGGGTGCAAGCCCCACCCGGCGAACTCGCTCCGGCCGGAAGCAATCGGAGCGGTCATGGAGGTGACGAAATGGCTGAAGCCTTCGATTAGCGTGTCATGTACAGGTGACAGCGCGAGTGTGCAGGCCGCAACGCGAGTGAACGCCGAGCAAGCCTCGAAAAGGACAATGCGCGGGCCGACCCGGCCGTCGTGCCGGGGAAGGCTGATATGGTTGGGCGACAGAGCGAAGACGACGCCCATCCGCCGCGCCGGGGCAGTGGCGGCAGCATGCACACAAGGAAAGCGCGCGCAACACGGGAAGCCCCTTGGCGTGGCCGGGGACGGCCAACCGGACGCCCGTGAGGGACAGGCCGGGCGCCTTGGGGTGGCGGAGAGGCCCGTAATACCGACGAAGCTGGGTAACGCCAGGGGAGGGAAAAGGGGAGGGAAGGGGCCTCAGTTCAAGACAAACGCAAGACGTGGCGAGGGACCTGGAGATTGGGCGACCTATCAACTCCGAAAAGCGTTCAGAAACTGCAGGCGGCGTTACACGCGAAAGCGAAGGCTGAAGCCGGCTACCGCTTCTATGCCTGTACGACAAGATTTTCCGCGAAGATATTCTGTCCCATGCCTACGCTTTGTGCCGCTCCAACAGGGGCGCGCCGGGCGTGGACGGCCAAGACTTTGCGGATGTCGAAGCATATGGCGTAGAGCGGTGGCTTGGCGAACTGGCGCTTGCGCTCAGGGAAGAGAGCTACCGGCCGGACCTGATCCGGCGCGTGTTCATACCGAAGGCCAACGGCAAACTCAGGCCGCTGGGCAACTCCACCTTGCGGGATCGGGTCTGCATGACAGCAGCGATGCTGGCGCTGGAGCCGATCTTCGAAGCCGATCTTCCACCCGAACAGTATGCGTACCGCCCTGGGCGCAGCGCCCAGCAAGCGGTGGTGGAGGTGGAAGCGCTTATGTTCCGGGGCGTCCGGACATCGTCGACGCCGACCTTGCCGACTATTTCGGCAGCATTCCGCACGCCGATTTACTCAAATCGCTGGCGCGCCGGGTCGTTGACCGGCGTGTGCTGCATCTCATCAAGATGTGAAGAAACGGACGGCAGGGGACGGAAGACACGGACAACGGAGGCCAGAGACAAGCGGCGCGGCATTCCGCAAGGTTCTCCCCCTCACCCTTGCTGGCCAATCTTTACATGCGCCGGTTCGTGCTGGGATGGAAGAAGCTCGGGCTGGAGCAAAGCCTCGGCTCGCGGATCGTGACCTACGCTGACGACCTCGTGATCCTGTGCAGAAGGGGCAAGGCCGACTATCGCGCGCCAATCTGGATGAGGAGAGCGGCAATCAAGGTGAGGATGAGCGGATCGCCGAGCGTCTCGATGATCGCCGCTGGCGCTGTGACTCGCAAGGCTTTTTGCTTTGCGGAGTGACGTGGAGCGTCACTCCGCCGTTGTTTTGATTGTCGCGCGGCCAGCCGGACGGCCCTTGCCGCGTTTGCGCTCGAGCGCTTCGTTGTGCCGGTAGCTTCTGACGTTCATCTCGAGGATGGTCGCGTGGTGGACGAGGCGATCGACGGCCGCGATCGTCATGGCCTGGTCGGGGAAGACCTTGCCCCATTCGCCGAACGGCTGATTGGCCGTGATCAGCATGGAGCGGCGCTCGTAGCGCGAGCCGATCAACTCGAACCACACGCTGGTCTCGGCCTGGTCCTTGCTGACATAGGCGATGTCATCGAGGATCAGCAGATGATACTTGTCGAGCTTGGCGATGGCGCTTTCCAGCGCAAGTTCGCGGCGCGCCACCTGGAGCCGCTGAACGAGATCGGTGGTGCGCAGGTACAGCACGCGCCAGCCGTTTTCGATGAGCGCCAGGCCTATGGCCGCAGCCAGATGGCTTTTGCCGACGCCGGGCGGGCCGAACAGGAGGATGTTGGCGCCTTGCTGGATCCAGCCATCGCCGGAGCCAAGCGCCATGATCTGAGCCTTACTGATCATGGGCACGGCGGTGAAGTCGAAAGCGTCGAGCGTCTTGCCAGCAGGCAAGCGTGCCTCGGCAAGATGGCGTTCGATACGCCGCCGTCCGCGATCGGCTATCTCCAGTTCAGTGAGCGCGGCCAGGAAGCGGGCTGCGGGCCAGCCTTCCTTGTCCGCTTCTTCCGCGAGCTTGGACCACATCTGCTTGATGGCGGGCAAGCGTAGTTCGGTCAGGAGAAGCTCGACGCGTGCGGAGTTTATGGCGGAGGTCTTCGTCATGCCGCTGCCTCCAAAACGCACGGTTGAGCGACAACGGCCAACTCGTCATAGGCCGAGAGCGGCGCCAGTTCGACGGTAACCTCCGGGATGACCGCCGCATCAGGCTTGAAGCGGTCCCACAACTGGGCGGGATCGGGCAGTTCTCCAGCATTTAAAGCGGCCTCGATCGCTTCCGCGAGTTCAGCCTCGCAAGCTCGCTCATGCGCCAGCGCCAGGAGTTCGACGGTGGCGCGGCATGCGTGCTTCTCGCCCTCCTTGGCCAGCAACGCCTCAAAGGCGCGGGCGTAAGCCCTGCGTGGGAAGAGCCGTTCACGATAAACGAGATTGAGAAGCGCCATCGGTTTCTTGCGCAAAGCATGAATGACGTGGCGGTAGTCGACGACATGGGCGCGCTTATTGCTCGCCTGCGGCGGCTGGCCCCGGCGTAAGCTTAGAATGGGCGCGCCGCCAAGGAAGCATTCCAGGCGCTCATCGTAAATCCTGACGCGCAGACGATGCCCGATGAGGCGCGAGGGAACCGTATAGAAGACGCGCCGCAACACGAAGCCGCCGCTTGACGTGACCACCACGGAGGCTTCCTCGTAATCGGTGCTCCGCCGCTCTGGCAGCTTTTTCAAGGCGGCCCGTTCCGCTTCGATAAGCTTGCGATTGCGCGCATTGCGGCGGCCGGTAACCTCGTCGATGAAGCCGCGGTACGCCGCCAGATCGGGGAAGTCGCGGGAGCCGCGCAAAAGCAGCGCGTCCTCGATCGCCTTCTTCAAATGCCCATGGGCGCTTTCGATGGAGCCATTCTCATGGGCGACGCCCGGATTGTTGCGCGTCGGCTCCATACCGTAATGCGCAACCAGCTCATCATAGCGGCGCGTCAGGTCCTCCTGTTCGTCGCGGGAAAGATTGCGAAAGGCAGCGGAGAGACTATCGGTGCGGTGGTAATGAGGCGCGCCGCCGAGCGCCCAAAGCGCATTTTGCAGCCCCTCGGCAAGCGCGACAAAGCTCTCGCCACCAAGAATGACGTGGGCATGTTCGAAACCGGAGCAGGCCAGGCGGAAATGATAGAGCCGATGGTTGAGCGGCACGCCAGCGATCAAGACGCCAAGGCCGGACAGATCGGTGAAATCTGAAAGCCCAAGTCGGCCCGGCGTATGCGTCTGTGGAAAGACCACATCCCGCTCCGGACCGTGCTGCGCCCGCCAATTGCGGATACGCCGCTCCAGGGTTCGGCGCACGCCAGGGGCGATCTCCGGGTGGCGACGCCGGATCTCTTCGTAGACGGCGATCGCGCGCAAATCCGGCGCGGCCTCGATCATCGGCACGATCTCTTGCTCCCAAACGCCCTCAAGCGGATCGGGCCGACGGCGCCCTCGGGGCGCCTTCTTCTGCGATGGCAGCCGTGGATCGCACGCGATCCGATAGCCGGTCGCGGTGCTGAAACCGGCCTTGGCGGCGGCCACAGCCGTGGTGTGTGTCTGGCGAAAACTCATAAACAGCCTCATCTGGTGGTCGTTGATGTGGAGGCCGGGCAAGCGTCGATTCCTCTTTGCTCTGAAGAATCATATGCTTGTCCAGCCTGCTCGTGACCGCCAGATGCCGTTCCACCCTAGTGAAACGAGCGCCGCCGCTAACGCCGCGCCTTCGGTCGGGCTACGCCCTCCCTCCGTCACGTCGCCAGCGGCATTCTCATCCTGATTGACGTTGCCTTCTCACGGTGATTGTCGCGCGACAGCCGACGACGCTTTGCGCCAGCTGCGCGAGATCATGGGCAAGCTGAAGCTGACGGTCAACGAGGATGAAGACGCGGATTCGCAAGATGCCGGAGGAAGAGTTTGATTTCCTGGGCTACACGTTCGGGCGGATGTACTCGACGAAGACCGGCCAAGCCCGTCTCGGTTACCGGCCATCGAAGAAGAGCGTCAAACGCATGGTGGAGAAAATCCATGCGATGACCGGCCGTTCGATGTTATGGCAAGAGACCACAGAGCTGATCAGTCAGCTGAACCGCGCGTTGCGCGGCTGGGCGAACTCCTTTCAAGTAGGAACCGTCAGCAAGGCGTACCGGGCGCTCGACAGCTACACAGCGGTGCGGTTGCGTCGGTGGTTGCGATCCAAGCACAAAGTCAGGCGGCGCAGACGCGGGGAGTTGTCCCGGTCCATGTTGAAATATCCTTGGCAGACGTCACATGTTAAGCAGCCTATGCTGCCAGTGCTTGGTCTTCAATAGTGCTGTTCATCGTGTGCTTGAGCTGATGAGCCGTGAGGGCGGCCCGCAGGGCTGGCAGATGTTTGCAAGCTTTCAGCCGTCGGAAGCCTTTTGCCGCCTCCATCATGGCGGCCCCTCCAACGCAACGCCATGGAGGCATCTTTCCAGCGCTTGACGTTGCGGCAGACGCGGCGGATCGTGCCGTTCATGTTCTCGATGATGTTTGTGCAACAGAGAGAACGGCGCAGTTCGGCAGGCAAGCCCAGGCGACTGACGGTGAGGATTTCATCCAGACCTTCCAAAATGCTGCCGGAAACGCCAGGGGCGTCGTGGTCCAGGCGGCGGGCGAGATTGCGCAGAAGTTTCTCGGCTTTCGCCGCATCGTCCAGCTCCCACGCCTGCCGCAAGGCTTTGCGCACGCCGGCTTGCAAAGATTTGGGCAAGCGCTCCATGATATTGCGGGCCTTGTGGACCTGGCAGCGCTGGATCGGCGCGTGGCGTCCGAAGGTCTTGCGGATCGCTTTGGAAAGCGCCTTGGCGCCGTCGATGACGAACAGCCGGCAAACCTTCGGATCAAGACCGCGCTCAATCAGATTGTCTAGCAGGGCCTGCGCCACGGCGGCGTTCTCCGCCGCCCCCTCGATCACGCCGAGGGGATGCTTGCCGCCCTCGCCGTCAACGCCAACAGCGGCGAGCAGCATCAAGTCGTCCTTGATGTGAATGCCGTCGATCTGGATGACTAAAAGGTCGAGCTTGGACAAATCCGCCGCCATCCATTCCTTCATGCGCGCGCTCGACAGCGCCACAAAGCGGCGGGATGCCGCCGATTTGGACACGCCCGAACCGTTGGGCGCGCCGATGTCGCCTTCCGGCAGGCGGACCGCGCGGCCAAACTTGCGCGTCGAGACGTTGATCAGCATCAGGTTCATCGCCCATTGGCCCAGCAAGTCATTGGACACAGCCTCCTCCCAACTCGGCAGAGGCATCTCTTTCCCGTTGCGAGCGCGTATCCGGGGCCGCTCAAACTCGACCTTGCCGCCATGGAAGCCCAATGTCCCTTTGGTCTTTCCCCAGCGATGTCCGGCCTTGCCGTCCTGTCGCCCATAGCGGGGGCCGCAGAGCCGCACAGCGTCTTCTTCCAGCATGCTCGACAACGTCGCCAGCCCCGCAAGGCAGAAGCGCTCGAAGCTGTCGCCAACCTCCTGCCAAGCCTCTTCGATGTTCGCCGCAGGCGCTACGGTGGTCAATGTGGTAGGTTTCTTCATGGCGTTGCTTTCCTTTCGCGGATTCGACACCCCGAGCCCACAGGCTCAAGGCGAGCAACGCCTGCCTCTCATTTTCAACATTCGGCGGGACAACACCGGACGCGGGACCTATCCACTCTCGCATCTCTACGGGCATTTCGGGCTCGTTCGCTTAACCGCGCGAGGGCGCGAGCAGTCGTGGGTGAAGGCGTGAGGTCTTGTCCGAGAGCCGGGTGCGGGAAATCCGCCAGCCCGGTTCGATGAGCGGGGTGTGGAAACGGAGTCACGGCAGGGCTACTGAGACACCGCCAGACGAAAGGGGCGGAAACGGATATGTCCAGCCTAAAGCCACCGCGCCACATCTCGACTCTACCCACCTCTGCCTTCGGGGTCCGCGACGCTAGGAATTTATGACCGCCGTCTTGGGGCGGCCCATTGCCGAAGCGGGCTTCGGGTGAAGAGATCGCGCGGATGCCGCTTGGCGTGACATTCTCTTCGGTTCCATACAATGTATCGAAACCGACCTCGCTAAGGCCCCTCTGGAATTGAAGCTTGGGTCGCTTTCGGCCTGACCGGAGATGGGAGGTGGCCGCCCCAGTAGGGCGCCCGATTGCTCCGCGATTGCAAGCGTGTCGTCGACCGCAATGCCAAGATAACGCACGGGTGCCCTCCACCTTGTCGCTGCCATCGTGAATCCCAAGTCACCTGCTGGCAGCCTCAACTGACATTTCCTGGCGAGCGCCCGAGGAAAACTCTTCTCACAGACATCGTCTTGCGGGATAGCAGGGACCGCAGCCAAAAAGTTGGTTGATCAAAGCTGTGGAGAGCAACTTGAAATGCCGAACGATCCCGAAAAAGCGTCGCTCCTAGCTCATTTATGGGCCGATCGGCGTTATGCGGCCATGCTGGGGCTCGGCTTTAGCTCAGGCATTCCTTTTCTTCTTGTGTATGTGACGCAGTCCGCATGGCTGTCAGAGGCTAAAGTTCCGATCGAGACTATCGGGCTAATGAGCGAACTCACCATCGCTTATAAGTTCAAATTTGTCTGGGCGCCGTTCCTCGAAAAATATGATGCGCCGATTTTCAGCGCGCTACTTGGGCGCCGCCGCGGCTGGATCGTCGTTTCGCAAATTGCCGTCATGCTCGCGCTCGCTGGCATCGCTTTCGGCGACCCGGCTCAGTGGTTGACTTACACCGTGGCTTTCTCGCTCGCCCTCGGCCTCGCCGGGGCTACCCAGGACGTCACGATCGACGGCTGGCGCATCACGTCCGTGCCCGTCCAAAAGCAATCGGTCATGACGGCCATTGCAGAGATGGGATACCGCTTCGGGACGCTTGCCGCCGGCGCGGGCGCGCTTATTCTCGCCGATCGATATGGCTGGCGCTCCGCCTATCTCTGCATGGGGGCGCTGATGACGGTCGGAGCGATTTCCGCATTCATCGCGCCCGAGCCTGAATCGGACCTCACCGTAAAGCATGAACATCCGGGATTCGTTGCCGCCGTCGTTGCGCCGATCAAGGAAATCGTAACCCGGCTCGGGCCGCTCGCCCTTCCCATCTTCCTCCTGATCGCAGGCTTTCGCATGCCCGGCTACCTCTCGACCGCTATGTCCATGCCTTTGTTCAAAAGCCTGAACTATTCCGACACCGACATCGCGACGGTCACGAAACTGTTTGGATTCTGGATCGCGCTCGCGGCCACCTTTTTCAGCGCCTACCTCATTCGGAAGATCGGCCTGATGCGAAGTCTCTTGGTTGGCACGGTCGTAGCATCGGCTTCGCATCTGAGTCTCGCGTGGCTCTCTGCGGACGGCGGCAATGACTTTTATATCTTCGTCATTACGACGGGTATCGAAGGTTTCGCCTATGCCTTTGCGCAAGTCGTACTCATCAACTACATGTCTGCTCTCACCGCAACGGAGCTCGCTGCAAGCCAGTTTGCCCTCTTGACTTCGGTCTGCGCCTTACCGGGCAGCCTGCTTGCGGGAGGCTCCGGCTTCATTATCCAGCGCACCGGATTCACGATGTTCTTCGTGCTCACCTCGCTGATCGGAATTCCGGTCGCGGCTCTGTGCTGGTATGTCGTGCGTCGGCATCCCGAAGTGACGCCAGATCCCGAGCGGCATGGGTCGATCTAGCGCAAGCGGTGCTCCGAGCACGCCCGCTGCTGCTCCACGCCCGTGATCACCTCGATCCGCCGGATCGGCGTAGCCTCGGTTTTGACCTTAAGGTCAACATTAGAGTTGAAACGATCGCTACTCATGGGGCCGCATCATGCGCCCGCGCGAAAATCCCCGGCACTTCCGGTCTCTACCCCGACCTTCCTTTCAGGGTGCGAGAGGACGCGCATCCTTTTCAAAATGGGCCAACGTCGGGGCTAGCCTGAAAGCTGAACGAAGCCTTTCGTTGCGATGGGCCAATAGGAGCCGAATTGGGCTAAGCGGTCGGCCCGCGAAAGTGTGGCCGGGCAAGTCCATGGGCCGTTTGCCTAGCGGTGACGCGCTTTGCCTTGAGCGCGATGCTCAGCAGCCGCATCCGCGGCCAACTCCCCTTTAGTTCTCGCTCCCGAAGATCGAACGGAACCGAGGACGCCGGGTACGTTGCGGCTCTCCCGGCCATTTGATTTCAAGTAGGCAGATCTTTCGCATAAGAATCCAAACGAAGGTGAAAAACACAGTCGGGGGGCCTTATACTCGCCTTGCTAGAGACTGGCGGAAAACTGAAGATGGTCAAGTTGAAACGAGAAATTGCAGGCGCCGGAGGCGCAGTACTGAAATTCGCACTTTCATTCATCATGACAGGAGGCGACCCTGCTTCCCGAGTGGCATTGTTGTTCTCCGCTATGACCGCGCTCGGGCTTTTTCTCGTCGGTCCGGATCGTGTCTGGGGACGGAATGCCGCTTATTGCGTCGGCATTTGTGGCGGCACTTGTTATTCAACGCCGGAGCCTTACAAGAGCGGGTGTTTTAACCGTTGTGTAGACAGGTGCAAGAACGAAGAAGAGCCGCCTGGGAAGGATTCCTACGGTGCGGTCTTTGTGAGTAGCGACGGTAGCGGTACATTTGGCTTTAGTTACGAGTGGCGTAATCAGGTAGATGCCCTCGCTGAGGCTGCGAAACAATGCTTCAAGCAAGCAGGCAAGCCATGTGACCGGCTGCTTATTTTCGTGAACCGGTGCGCTGTTGTGGTGCGAGCAAAACTCGGGAATGACGTGGCCGGCTTTGCTGGCTCGGCCGAACCAGATCAGGGTGAAGCCGACGCTCGCGGTGTAGCTGAGTGTCGCCAAGTTTATCCTGGCGCGAACTGTGAGATTGTCAAGCAATTCTGTAGTAACTGACTTGGGAATACTGGCAAAAATCCGAATGGCTGACCGAGGCTAGCGCTTGCTAGGTTTGGCGAGCCGCGTTGCGAAAAACGACGTGCTATTCGCGCTTCTGGGCCAAAAAAATGAGCCGCGAGCCGGTCTCCTTTGCGTTCAACCTTTCTATAGCGGGCGGCACGGCCGAGGACATGATTTCGCGAGGTGAGGCGCGGCATTCTCGTTACACGCTTGTGGTTTGAGACGGAGGCTGTCAACCGCCGGGCACACAGGTTGGCGGCCATCACGCCATCGCACTCTCACTTCTTTTCAAGAAGACCGCGCCCACGTTGGTCAATTACGCCCCTGACGCGCTTTGCGATGGCCGCCAAAACCCAGGGGAGTTCAAGCTCAATCCGGACTTGAGTGTCTTCGACATCTACAAGGCCGCGCGCTGTTTGTCCCGCCACGCTCATTCCAAAGTCGAGGCGGTCGCCGGTCCACAATCGGCGATCGATCGACACCAGCCGTCCGAGCGGCGCGACCACCTGATCGATGCCCGCTTCCAAACGACGCCTCGCCTCTGCCCTGCCAAGCCGATGAGGAATGGAAATGACGACCGGGTCGGCCATAACCTGCCTTTTGTGTTCGAGGTCTCGCTGCGCAAATCATGTGGTCCGCAGCGCCTTGGGTTGCAAGGCGGCCGGCCGGCACGCGCGCGCCTGAACCAGTCCGCCATCTGCCATTAGCCTTCTGCCATTGCGGGAAGGCATTCACGGCGCCACCAAAGCCGTGTTAAGAATTGCTCCCAGCCTCACGCCAGCCATTTTGAGCCGATCCCGGATTGTTGCAGCCTGCCCAGTGAGATAGGCGTTGTCGACCGTGACAACTCTTTGCGCCCCGCCTCTATATTCAGGCTGGTCTGGCGCATACCAGCAAGCGTCGTCCTTCTGATCTGGCAGATGACGCGGTGGCCGACGTCGCCCCAGGCGAAGGCGGAAGAAGGCATCAGCGCTATGCCGACAAGCATGCCCAGAAAATCAATACCCGCATGGCTCGCGTCGCACTCCCACTTCCCGAGCCTGACAGGAACCCTATTGCGGGGAGAGTGGTCGAGCATGTGGGAACAGGCAGCCCCCCAGGACATACACCCGACCTGCTGGGCCTGCAGGAGGAAAAAAACAAACTGCGTAGACAAACCAAACAGACCGTGGTTGCTTCGCATCATTGAATGAGCGGAGGGGGTTACGCCGTTGCTTGTCATTTTCGATTGCGATGGCGTTCTCGTCGACAGCGAGGTGATTGCATGCTCTCTTCACGTCGAGCATCTGAAGAGCTGCGGCGTAAGCCTTGCTCTTTCAGAAGCCATTTCCCTTTTGGTGGGCCGCTCCAGGACAAGAGAAATCATCGAAAGCAAATATAATGTTCGATTGCCAGATGATTATGAGACGACGCATGTGACGCGTCAGCGGCAGGCCTTCGCCGAAGCATTGACGCCCGTCAAAGGCATTGAGACGCTTCTGAAAACGCTCGAACACAAAGCCATCGCTTCGAACGGAAGCAGGGCGAAGATCAGATCATCGCTGAAGGTCACGGGACTGGATGGCTATTTCACTGACATTTCCCTTTTCAGTGCCGAGATGGTGGAAAAACTCAAGCCGGACCCGGCCCTTTTTTTATACGTTTGTCAGGCAATGGGGTTTCCGAAGGAAAGGGCGGTCGTGGTGGACGACAGTACTGCGGGTATTGAGGGCGCCGCAGCGGTGGGCATCCGCTCCATTGCTTTTGCCGGCGCGTCCCATTTCTTGCACGGCGCCAACCGAGACGATCTGTGCAAGAGCGGAGCTACAGCTGTCTGTGACACGGTCGAGGAATTAATGTCCGAGATTTCTCGCCTCGTTTAGTCTTACGCCAACGAGCCGGATTGTATGGAGGCTCTGGTCGACTGATTAGAGTCGCTTGGACTGTGCGGCTCCTGCCTTGGACCGCAAATCGAATCCCGCGCTCATGAAGAAGATGGCAGGGTAAGGCCGATTTCCAAGATTTCGAACCAAATGCCCGTAGGCTACAATGAGCGGAAATCTGGTTTTCAATACAAGGCCTGCTCGTGAACAGAGCCTGCATTCAAGCATGAGACCGCGATTGACCTAAGGTCCCTAAAGTGTAGTTGGGTAATCCAAGTCTACATTTGTACAGATTTTATCGGATACAATAGACAGTGAAGCTAATACGGCCAGGACGGCTAGGATAATTATTATGAATCCGTCAATTTTATATTCAGTGTTCCGAGTACCGGGATCCACGTGTCTTAAATATTTCAGCATAATCTGTTTCCCTAGGTGAGAAGTTCAGAAGTTCGAGCAATATTCCTACCAACCTTGCAAATCAGCTGTTCCTTACGTAACAACTTATTGCCGGCAAATGTTAGGTTTTTAAACTAGGGCGCCTCCGAGCATTATTACCTAGCCCTTCGCCTCGATCATGTGTGATTGGTGCTTAACCGTAGCTCTGCCTCAACATCAAGCAATGGGCGATCGAGCTCGGCGATCCGGAGCTGCCCCATCAGAGGAGGAACCGCCACTACACGCTTGCCGACGCCTATTGGACGCGCAAGGCCTGAACGTTCCTCGCCAGCCTCCATCCCGAGGGTGGCGAGCGCCGGGCCGTTGGCCACAAGAACCCCGGCTCGGCAGCCGTCATGCCGGCAACTTCCAGGTAGCGTCGCCATAGTGGGATGGCGTGGCTCTCCGCCGTCCCGGCGTGACGGATACGACCAGAACGTTATTGCACTTCGTCGTCTTTCTGCGAGACGAAGATGAGCACGCCAAGCATCGTGATAGCGGCGCGAAACGCGCTCGGTACGCCGTTCCACTGTTGGGCTTGCCACATTCCGAACCATTCGCCGGCAAGAGCCACAAAACCACCCTCGTAAAGCAAAAAGCCTAGCGTAAGCGCCGCCACGGCGCTGCTCTTCGACTGTTGAAAGGATAGGGCTGATGCTTTGCGTTGCCTTGCCATTGAAATTGCGCCTTTGACAGCCAAAGCGGCAATCGCAATCTCCGTACCTATGATAAGCAGGTACGCCGCGTGATGCAGAGTGACCGAAGGCACGGCCCGCCAGCGTATCGAACTCTCCTTGGGGAGTTGGTCCATATCAAGGACGTGAGTGAGGAAATTGAAGTTTGTCCAATAATCGGCGACATTGCCGAACGCCACGACGCCTGTGTAAAGGGCAAGTGCAGCAACGCACGCGATTTTGGCTAGGCGCAGGATCAGCATGAAGAGTGACATTCGAATTGATGGATCATCAGGTCATATCACGCCGGTGGAAACGATGGCTAACGCATCTTCGCCGGCGACGCCGCTAGTGGCCCGAGTCAATCAAACCGAGGATAGAGGCGCTTGAGCTTGATGCGGGCGTCGGCGGTTGTGAAGCGCCAATTGGCCTTGGTCTGATGTTTGTTGCGATCGGCTTGCCATGCGGCGACTTCCCGGCTCAGCGTTTCTTTGTCGGGGATGCGGCGATCCAGGCATTGCGAGGAAAGAACGCCCAACTCGGACTCCGCCATGTTGAGCCAACTGCCATGCTTTGGCGTGTAATGCCATTCGAAGCGCTCAACGAGCCGCTTGGCCTCGGCGGGCGGAAAGGCTTCGTAAAGGGAGGCTTTGACGTGCGTGTTGAGATTGTCCTGCACCAGAGCGATTTTCTTGGCGTGCGGGAAGAGAACGTCCGATAAGTATTTGAGGATGTTGGCGTAGTCGATGGCGGTTCGATGATCGGTGACCTCGACATGCCGAAAGCCCTCCAGCGGCGCGAACAGCATGAACAGGTTGGCGGTCCCGTTGCGCTCGTACTCGTAATCGACCCGCTCCGGCTGCCCCGGCTTCATCGGAACCGGGGTTCGCGTCTCGGAAACAAGTTGCTTGGAGGTCTCATCCAGGCAAACCAGCGGCATGTCCGGATCGTGCGGCCGCGTATAGACGTCCAGCGCCTCCTCCATCGCCGCTACGAAAGCGCCGCTCGCCGCCGGCGGAATGACCCACTGCTCTTTGCGGTGGGGCTTAAGTATGTTTTTTTTAGAACGCGCCCGATCGTGTTGTCGCTGGCGCGCTCGACAATGCCCAACTCCACCACCTTGTCCTCCAGGAGCCGCAGCGTCCAGCGGGCGCGGCCTTCGGGGGGCGTCGAGCAGGCCAGGGCCACCAGCCGGGCCTCCTTCTCGCCGTCGAAAATGGGCGTGATCGCCGGCGCCGCGCGCTCCTTGCGGCTCAACACAGCCTCAAGGCCCTCCTCCACCAGTTGCTGGCGAACGCGCGTCACCATCGACTTGTTCGTATCCAAGGCCTCGATGATCTGGCCATCGCTCCAGCCTTCGCCCTGCGCGCCAACATCGGCCTTGAGCAGAATCCGAGCCTTCAAAAGCCGCTTGGCGGGGCTTTTTCCCTTGTTGATCAGGGCTTGCAGATGATCGCGTTCTGCTTCGCTCAGTCTGACGACGTACTTCTTTACCCCGATGTCCTTGGCGGCCATGGCCCGGTCCCCATCCAGCTGATCCAGCCGCCACGTCCCAGCGGCCGGACATGCCGAATCCGACTTGCCCGCTTTTGGGAATCCCCCTTTCCCCAACATGAATTAATTTGCCGCGCCTAGCTCAAATTGAGTGACGCGACCCACTAGTCTCTGTCAGGGCGCTTCGCCCGGGGCGACATCGATTGACGATCCCAACGTTTCAACTGAGTTTCCATTCGTGTTTCGCGCACCCGGAGGGAAGCCAGGCGCTGAGGCTTCGCCCGAAACAGAACAACCGGTCGATCGTCCTTTTCGCAGGACACAAAAGACATGAGTTTGAGCGCATGCGGATCGCCACGGATGCGCCTGCGCCGCACTACAGTTGGCATTGCCGCCAGCCTCGAGTTATGCTTTTAGGCTTGCGGTTGTTCCTTATAGAGCGGGGACGCAAATTGCGCCGCTGAACCGACTTTGATCCCTGTCGTCAGCCGCCGCAGGTCAACCAACCATGAGGAGGCATGACGGCGCAAAAACACGTGGGGTTGCGCCATGGCCAAGCCGTTATGTGGTTGCTCTTCAGGTTTCAGCCGTCTCCGGGCGACAACGACATTGCTCCTTGCAAGGCTCGCCAGCGTCGCTACTCCGGCGACCCACCTTTGGACGCGTGCAACGCAAACCGCGCCGCGCCCTGAGGACGAACGCTTTATGCGGTTGGCCCTCGCCGAGGCCGCGGCGGGCGATCCTCCATTCGGCGCAGTTATCGTAAAGGGCGATCGCGTGCTGTCGGGCGGGCGCAATTCGGGCAAGACAACGAATGATCCGACCGCGCATGGGGAAATAATGGCGATCCGCCATTTTGTCGCGGAACGCCCCGCCAGCGAACTCGAGGGCGCAACCCTCTACACCACTGGAGAACCCTGTCCGATGTGCATGGGCGCCATTATTTGGTGCGGCATCGGCCGGCTCGTCTTCGCAGCCTCCATCGAGGAATTGTCCACGCGCCTGGCACAGATCACGGTGAACAGTCGCGCAATTGCCGATGCCGCGCCTTTTGCGAATATTGAATTGACGGGCGGCGTTCTCGCGAAGGAGGCATTGGCCCTGTTTTCTCAATGATAAGTCGCGATTCGACGGTTCTCGCGGGAAGACATGCATGAGCGATCTCATCGCAGCCTGGTTTCAACGTCGGACACAGGGCGTTTACGTTGGGGGCCCAAGGCGCGCAACGCTTTCACCGCCCCCTGGGTGAGGTCAGGACTGCGCGGAATTGCGAGCATGACGGCCAGCGGCAAAGGCAGCGCGGACACGTTCTGCCATTTCCCTAGCACAAATGACGAGAGCGGGAACGGCCCTCCAGAACCAATGCAGGAGGGCGATTCCTGCCGTCCCAAATTTCGAACCAAATGCCGGAAGTAAGCGTGATGCTTGGGATGCAGCTTTGCCGGCTTGACAGCGTTCGGGTTAGGCAGCGACGCTGAGCGTCGCTGGCGGGAAGATGTTCCAGGGCAACAGGGCGTCGATCGCATTGATGGGATGCTCGCCGATGCGGGTCAGGACTTCGCGCAGGTAAGCCTCGGGTTCGACGCCGTTCATCTTTGCCGTTCGGATCAGGGTGTAGAAAACGGCGGCCCGCTCGCCACCGGCGTCGCTGCCTGCGAACAGCCAATTCTTTCTGCCAAGGGCCAGGGGCCTGATCGCGTTTTCGGCGGCGTTGTTTGAGATTTCCAGGCGACCGTCAGCGCAATAACAGGTCAGCGCCTCCCATCGCGAGCGCGCATAGCGGATAGCTTTGGCGAGATCGCTTTTGCCGGAGATGAGCTTCAGCTGCTCGTCGAACCAGTCGGCGAGCGCATCGAGTTTGGGTTTGGCTTTCGCCACGCGCACGGCCTTGCGCTGCCCAGGCGGCTTGCCGGCGATGGCGCGCTCAATGTCGAACAAGGCGCCGATTTTATCGAGCGCTTCCTTGGCGATGGGCGAGCCATTGGATTTGTGGATGTCAAAGAATTTGCGGCGCACGTGGGCCCAGCACGCCACTTCGGCGACGCAGGCAGGCCTGGCGTCCTTATCCCGATAGAGCTCGGCAAAGCCGCTATAGCCGTCGGCGTGCAAATGACCGGCAAAGGAGGCGAGATGGTCGCGGCAATGCTCGCCTTTGCGGTCCGGGGTATAGCGGTAGAGCACGGCGGGCGGCGCGGCGCCCGCATGGGGCCGCTCATCGCGCAAGTAGACCCAGAAGCGGCCAGTCTTGGTCTTGCCTCTACCGGGGGCGAGCACCGGCACGGGCGTATCGTCGGCATGCAAGACGCCGCCAGCCATGATGTGAGCGCCGATTTGTTCGGCTAACGGCTGCACAAGCCAGGCGGCCTTGCCAACCCAATCGGCGAGCGTGGCGCGATCGAGGTCGACGCCGTCGCGGGCGTAGATCTCGGCCTGCCGATAAAGCGGCAGGTGGTCACAGAACTTCGCGATTAACACATGCGCGAGGAGGCCGGGCCCAGCCTGCCCGTGCGGGATCGGCAGCGCGGGCATCGGCATTTGCGTCATGGCTTCGCACTTCCGGCAGGAATAGGCGGGCCGCACATGCCGGATCACCTCGAAGCGGCCGGGGATATAGTCGAGGATTTCGGTGACGTCCTCGCCCACTTTACGCAAGGCCCCGCCGCACACGCTGCATGTGCAGTCCGGTTCGTGTACGATCTCCCGGCGCGGCAGCGCCTCGGGCAGTTTGCGGCGCCGCTTCTTTGCCGGAGCCTGTTCCGGCGCCGGCTCCTCCGCCATGGCCGGAGCCGTCTCGGCGGCTGCCTCCGCTTCGGCCTCCGCCGTCTCCAGCTCTTCGAGTTTGAGCTCGAGTTGCTCCAACTCCCGGCGGATACGCTCCGACGAAGCGCCGAAGCTCATGCGCTTCAGACGAGCGATCTGGATTTTCAGCTTCTCGATCTCAAGCGTTTTCGTGAGGAGGCCCGCCTTGGCCGCCGCGAGTTCAGCGCCGGTTCTTTCGATATCGGCGGCCTGAGCCAGCACGAGCTTTTTGAGCGCGGCGATATCATTGGGCAAAGCGGCGGCGGCGAGAGGCATGCGCGCCTCTCTATCTGCTTCGCGGCTTTGGCGCCATCACCCGGCGGTCTTGGGAACCCAAGATTTTTGTGGCGCCCGCCACTCAAGCCCTTCGAGCAGCATGGACAACTGCGCCGGCGAAAGCGTCACAGCCCCCGCCTGTGTGGCCGGCCAGGTGAACCGGCCTTTCTCAAGCTGCTTGGCGAACAGGCAAAAGCCCTGGCCATCCCAATACAGGATTTTGACGAGATCGCCTCGGCGCCCCCGAAAAGCGAAAAGATGACCTGCAAACGGGTTCTGCTTCAGGACTTCCTGCGCCAGCATCGCTAGGCTATCGAACCCCTTTCTCATGTCCGTGACGCCGCAGGCCAGATAAATGCGCACCCCGGCTGGAACCGTGATCACCGCTTGCCTCCGTCGAGGGCGCCGGCGAGCCTTGCCAAAACGGCGGGATCAATATCTTCATAGACCTTCATGCTGCGGCCATTGCCAAGGGCGATCTCGACAACACTGGCGCGGCGGCGCGCAGCGGGCGCTGTGGGAAGAGCAGGAAGCGAGGGGGCAGCGGTCTGGGGCTCTTCCACTTTAACTGGCGCAAAAACAGCGCAGGCCGCAGAAGCCATGGATATTCCGGGCAGCTCGCCCACCCGCGCTTTCCGGAGCCACCCATAAACCTGGCTGCGGGAAACGCAATGCCGATCCGCGACGCTCGCCACCGTTGCGCCCGGCGCCAGCGCCTCCTCCATGATCTGCGCCTTCGCCTCCGCCGACCACTTCCGCCGCCGCTCCACGACCTGAATGATATCAAGCTGAGTTTTGTCCATTAGCGTCCTTACGCACGTGAGTAGGAACGCTAAGCCACACGATCAGCGACGTCAGCACAAGGCAGCCACGAGGGGACGCTTACTCCCTTCGCAGGGGCGCGGATGTTGCGCGGTCTTTTGGCCGCCAGGGGGAGCAGGGTCGGCCGTCGGCATGTCAAAATGCTGATGCAGCGGATGCGGATCGAGCCGCTCTACCGCCGTCCGCGCACGACCAAGCCGGAGCCGGGGCACAAGATCCACCCGTATCTTCTGCGCGGCCTGGATGTCGTGCGGCCGAACCAGGTGTGGGCCATGGACATCACCTATATCCCGATGGCGAAAGGCTTCGTCTATCTCGCCGCAGTCCTCGACTGGTTCTCGCGGCGCGTGCTGTCGTGGCGCGTCTCCATCACCATGGAGGCCTCGTTCTGCGTCGAGGCCTTGGAGGAAGCGCTCGAAAGGCATGGAAGGCCGGAAATCTTTAACACCGATCAAGGCTCTCAATTCACGGGTGCGGACTTCACAGGCGTGCTCATAAAGAATGGCGTCGCGATCAGCATGGACGGCAAAGGCGCCTGGCGGGACAATGTGTTCGTTGAACGGCTCTGGCGCAGCGTGAAGTACGAGGAGGTCTATCTGCACGCCTACGACAGCGTGCCGGAGGCGCGGGCCTCGATCGGGCGGTATCTGCATCTTTACAATCGCCGGCGCCCGCACTCGAGCCTTGACGGCATGACGCCCGATCAAGCCTATTACGGAGCACACGGCTTGCCGCCAATCCGCGTGGCGGCCTAACCCCGGCAGACGTTCCACTTATCGAAGCGGAAATTCTGTCCGAACAACCGGGGCCACCTCAACCGAAACGCAGAGGTCTTGAAATGCTTTCCATCCCAATGTGGGTAGAGCATAGTTCACATTCTGCGCTTGGACTATCTCCAAGCCGGAATCCTTACTTGCCTTCCGCATAACCGGCTTCGACAATTTTCCCGCCCTACCATCAGCGTGCAATCCTCGCTGCAATGGCGCGTCATCCGTATCTTTTTTCATATATAGTACCAAGGCTACCACGACCCCGACCTTACTGCACGAAGCCACCGTCCCGCTGAACACGTAAAAATTGGTCAGCAGTGAGTTCGTTGAAAAGCCGCCGCGCGAATGGCCGAGCGCCTGGGCGTGCCGCCCCCTTTTGCGCCCGCGGCGGACACATGCGCCCGCGCGATCGTGGAATTGAACATCTGAACCAGATTTGCCGTCTCGGTCAGGCCCGCCAGCGCTTCGAAAAAGGCCTCGAACGTTCCCGTCCGGCTGAGCCGCCAGAAGCGTTTCCACACGCTGTTCCACTTGCCAAACTTTTCCGGAAGCGCCCGCCAGGTGATGCTGTGAACGGTGAAATAATGAAGCGCTTCCAGAAACTTGCGGTCGTCGCGGCCAGGCTCGCCGCGTTTCGTGCGCACCCCCCGGAAGACTTCGACCGCGATCGCCCAATCCTCCTCCGTCATCTGTGTCAGCATAACCGGCCCCTCCAAAAGCCGGTTACCTATGAATCATTGAAAAACTGATTTGTGAATCCTCTTCGTTTCGATTGACGACAATCTGTCCACAGGACCTAGATAAACCGCCACCCCGCACACGTTCCTCCACTACTACTAGCTTCTAATACGAATGGATTGCTCGATCAGTCATCTTAGCATATAGGCGCAAACATAACTCCCATTTTATTTATGAGGGAAACTCGGTATTCTCCATCTCTACTGACTACCCAAAGACCATACGCATCGAGAAGCCAGCTACCGCAGGCGTAACTCCGTAAGGTATACTACGAACAGACGCTCCGCGCTTTCTGCGGCACCGGAATGAGCCGATGTCGCTTGAGAGCGGAGTACGTACCTTGGACAATCGTGCTGAACTAATCGCACGCAAGAACGATGCCTTCCGCGCCGACCCGCTTGTCGGCGGGCGGCTGCACCTTACCGAACGCGTTGACGCGTTGGGCGACGCGTTTTTCCGCAAGACTATCGCGGCTATTCAGTTATTCGATTCCTTCACGCAAGAAATCGATCCGACGGGAGAGCATGCCCGACTTATAGTCGTCGTCGAAGATCGCAGCGTCGTGTTCACCATCGACTATTATGCCGATCATGCCTGCGAAGCGCCGAGCGATGACCCGCTGGACGAGACCTGCTATCGCATTGGCACGATCGCGCTGTTGGAAAGTTCTTTCACGGCGAATGAACATGATGGAAGGTGCCACAACCCCCTGTGCGATCAGTGGCACATTCTGCACGCCCTGATGGTGGCTAATGGCAAGCACTATTGTTCGGCTGCCTGCGCGGAGCGGGATGCGAACACCAACCAGCGGCTTATGAGCTGCTCGATCCGTTCGCGATACAGGGCGATCGGTAATCGTCAGGATGCCCGCGCGTGTATCGCGCCGCATCGCTCTCTCTTGTTTGCGAATATTTCCCCTGCTACCCTGAGCCTCCAACGCATGGAGGCTCTTTAGTATGTCCTCCGCGCTCCACCAATACATGGCTTCGATTATTCGACTGCAGCCGGCCGTGCTTTCAGGTGTGAGAGTGCGCGGCTATTCGATCCCGTGCAATGAGCCGCCGATTGACCTCAGCTCCTTCTGAATGTGCCTGATGCGCTTTGAGAAATCTGGCTGTGTTTGAGAAAGGCTGCGCACCTCGCGAGCCAAGCCTTGCAGCCTTCCGCTGATCTCTACGGTGCCTAGCTTGATGATTTGATCCTCTGTGAGATCGAGTATCAAGGCCTCCATTTTCCCCTCTCTGTCTGTTAAAACAGTTGTACCGTTTTAGAGACAACGAGCGGGGGCTTAACCTTGTTCCATACTTGAGATTAAAAATTCAGTTTTGCTTGCGGCAAGGCCCTGAGCCGCGCACCTTTGCGCTACCCGATGGCTCGCGATATAGCGCATTTTCGCGTCACCATCCTCAATGCGCAGACGAAACTACACATCAGACACGAGCGCATCCGCCGACCGCCCATAACCACCGCCCTGGTCGCCGCCGCGTATCCCACCCTTCTTCCGCGACTTCAACTCCGCGCCGCAACCCGCGCGTCACCATCATCCAAGTCACCGCGCACTTCCTCGCCTTTCCAACCCGTCCGCATACAAAATCCGTGACCTCTTCCTCCTTCAAAATTCAGCCCTTAATCATCCAATTTCCGTCACCCGCACGCTGCCAGCCCTTGCCGGCGCCGCCCCACCGTCCAAAAAGGCCATTGCATGCCAGGGAGGGTGCGCTGCGCCACGGCTGAACAGTAACACGCGGAAATCCGGCGCGCTGATATCGCGTGTACGCAAATTCTTCCGCTAACATGTACGCCGGTCACTAAGCGAACCATCCTTGCGAAAGCGCCGGTGTCCGGCTCACCGGCGCTCGACGTCTAGCGGTTCTTCTTACCCGGTCTTATTCGCGAGCAAGGATGGTGACTCTTAGTTGTTTTGCAATTTTTTGTGGGCGCCTTCGTTGCGCACCGATGGCGCTGGCTCAGACTCAGCCTTTTTCTCCCATTTAAACCTAAGGCTAAACTCTACCGATGACGTTACCGGGAGTTCGACCTGTTGCACTCGAGCTGGCCGCTCACTGGCCAACCACACATTAGCTGCGATGAAAGCGATTCTGATCCATTTCGATATGGGTTTTGTCATAAGGGTACTCCGGTGCGGAGCGCCCTTGCGTCGGAATCCGGGTCATCTCAGCCCTCCTTCCTTTACGGGGGCAACCCCGCGTACATACTCAAGCTAAAGCTTGGTGCAGCAAGAAAAGAGGAAGTGCCGAGCAGCGATTATTCTGCTTGGCTCTAAAAGCCTATACACAGATAGGCTTGAATTCAACTCCCTGTTTCCGAAAAATTTCGCGCTGCTCGCCTACGTTAAGTTCTTAGTGCGCCTGTGTTCTCGCGTCAAAAGGGAGTGTAAAGGCCGGGCAGGATGCCGGCGGGGCCATGCCCTGGCTGAACCATTCTTCCAACGTTCGCGGCGTCTCGCTCAGTAAGTGGCGAGTTCGTCAAAGCTCAATTTATGCGTCGGCCGAAAAAGACGCAGTAACTCGAGCAATGCCTCGCCATTGTGCCCAGCATTTGCGTCCGTTTCGCAAGACAGCATCGCACCTACTCCGAGAAAACTGCACACAGACAAAACGTCGGAGAGACTTACGCATTCCCCGTGACACTGCGAGCCGCACGCATGTAAACGTCGCGCAGAAGTCTCCGCTGTTTTCAGCGCTGTACGGGAAAGGGACACAGGCTCGTCACATCCGGGCAAGGATAAACCAGGCATAGCCCGCATCCGCAAGAAGACATCCAAAACCCAGCGCATCGAGAACCGCCCACGACCAGCAATCCCACCGCACCTTGCCCTTGACGGCGCTAGCGCCCGTGCAACTTCGCTCTCCTCGCCACTCTGCCCTATCTCTCCAAAATCTCCTTCGCATTCGCCACCGCTTGCGCCGACTCACGCTCGAAGTGCGGCCGGACGACAAATGCATCGAGAAGCGAATACCAAAGCCCGCCAAAGTGATACCGCATCTCGCGCTCGAACGCCGTATCCTCGCCATCCGTCCGCAAGCGATAGGTGATCGTCACCCAGGATTTCCCCGGCGATGTTTCGATGCGCCAAAGGCGCGGCGCATCGCGAGCAGTTACGCGCCACACCGCTGTCCCCTTTCCGTTACCCTCGCGAAACTCCTCGGTCACTTCTTCTCCGATTTCGAGCGAATGATCCGTCGCCCCCGAAACCGAGATCGACGCCGGATGCCATAGCGGCCAATTCTTTGGTGTCGTGAAGAATGCGAACACATCGTCAATCGGCCGGTGGATCCGGACAGTGCTGACGACAGACGAGCCCGAAGAGGTCAGGGCAAAGACCGCCGCGGCGCCCACGACCACCATAGCGACGGCCGCAATCCCGAGAGCATACCTACGCACGAAGAGTCTCCATTCGACAGAAAAGCAACGCTCCCGCACGCGCGGTTTTTCTCCCCGGAAATCCCGTTTCTGATCCTGCAGGGCCGCAATGTCGATAGCAACGTGTCTAACAGAATAACCGTTGCAAGACGAATTGTAACGTAACGTGACAATACATCAGATGATCCCAAATTCTTTTCAATGCGGCAATAATATCCATTTCAAACGGAATAAGATATTCTATGCTGTCTCGGCGCGTACAGGCGAGCGACACGAAGCATAAGTGATGCTTCGTGTCGCTCGCAGACCAACACTCTCGCAAACTCACCAGGAACAACCCGCCATCACTCTCGAGACCGCGTCTCCGCTCCTAGCCACAGCCCACGAAGACCTTCCAATGCTGAAGTGCCCGCACTTCGTTTATTGTCTCGTCCGCATAACAAAGCCAAGTTATCGGCATTTTTAAAAATTTACTCATTTTCGTTTTTTCGAATACCGCTTCTAGCGCCACACTAACCAAACGAGACAATTTTTCAGGACGACGATTTTGAGCCAAAATATCGATTTTGCACTTGTTGCGCTGGAAGTGCGGGCACTTCAGCTTCCAATGTCCTTGACCTGTAGCTGCTGTGGCAACTTAACTTGTCGCCGCCAGTCCGCCCGTCGAGGATGGCGATGCGGAACCCACTCCAGCAATTGCAGTGCGAGCAGCACAAGTCGAAGACGAGCACATCCGCCGACCGCCCAATAATCTCTGGCCTCGCGCCGCTCCTTTTTATTGTCAAGCCTGAGCTTTGGGTTACCTTGTTCCTCTTCAGTTGAGTAATGACCGCGCAGCAACACACAGCGCTCGCGTCCGTCATTTTTAGAGAAGTAACCTTACCTGCATAAAGACAGAAACAATTCAGTTTCATTCATTGCATAAGCCTTGCGACTTAATTAGCCATCTCCAACATTCAGCCTGACGCGAGCCCCGCGCTCTCGGCGCTTTTCCCAATCCGAAAGATATCAATATGCTCGACAAGAACGTCATCGCCACGCTTTTGCTTCTCGCCTCGCTAGCCACCGCACGCAGCGAAGACAAGACACGGTAGCAACGAGGATCTCCCAATCCCCGCACCCAAACCGAGATGGAACGCAACACACGTTCTCACCCGATCATCTCTTTCGAACCGACTTGCACGGCTGCCCCGACTCTTCCGATATTGGAGACCAGGAAGCCGAACCCGCTCCGGCTCGTTCATCCTCGGCGAGCGCGCATTCCGCAAAATTAGCGCCATCGAAGGGATCAAGCCGCCGAAGCGGTTGAGCGCCGATCTGACGGCCTTCACGGATTTGCCGTCCGAAAAGCGCTGCGTCGTACTCTCTGCAAAGTAGGCGCCAAGAGAAGGTAGGGACCTCGGCCTATGTACGAAGCCGAGACCTATTCCTATTGCTACCGCGACAGCGGCGTCCCTCTTGCCGGTGCAACTGATGCGCTACTAATCACGCTCCCCCGCGACCACCACACGCTCAACCGTTGGCTTCGCATTATCCCAGCGCGTCCGCTCATCGAGGATGGTGATGCGAAACCCGCTGCGGCAATTGCAGTGCGAGCAGCGCAAACGAAACTGCAAATCAAAGACAAGTGTGTCCGACGACACCCGCCGCTTGCGCTGCAGGAATCCCTTGTGGTATTCGACGCTGCGTCCGCACGGGCAGCGCACCACAATCACCTCATGCGGCGCGAGATCGCCCAGCCTTAACCACCGATCGCCCTTTTTCTCATCCGCCTGCATGAGAACATAATAGGAACACGTGCAATCCGCGTCCACTCTTTTCGATCAAAGCGTTGATACCCACGACCCATCCGAGGTCTCCCTGCTCGATGGCGCCCCGCCAGCCCGACGAGGATGCAGTTCCGCGATCGGTACAATTTACCCTACATTTAATCAGTACTCTCCTGTTTGCGCGGCGCGGGATATACACCCACACAATGCAATGGGAAAAATAGACTAACGTCACGTACGCGGATGAGCATAGGAAACAGGCATGAGCAGTATCAGCAAGACAGTTGTTCTCGATGAAAGCCGTCATGCCGTCGTGCTTATCGATGCGGCAAAGCCTCATACCATGGAAATCATCGAGATTTTTTTCGACGCTGCGCGCGCCCGCGATTACGCCGATAGAGAAAACCGCCGATCCGCTGAGCCGCAGCTCGAACCGGCAAAGGCTCCGACGCAAGGGCACGCTGAACCAGCCGCGGCAACTGCCGCAACAGCGGCGCTCAGCCCGCGCCAAAGCGAGGCGCTTCACGCAAAAATGGATGAGCATAAGCAAGTAACCGCGACGGCCCGCGCTCTCGCCGCGGCGGCGCAGATACCGCTCGGCTCCCTGCATTCGGTTTTGCAATCACTCGAGAAAAAGCAGCTCATCAAGACCGTCCGCGCCGGCTCCGCGCGAGCGCCAGCCGTCTACCAGGTCTTGTGATTCAATGTGCAACGCACGCGCCATGGCGTGCGTGCAGTTCAATCGTACTCCCAACTACTTCCGCGAGCCGTTGGTCGCTTTCCGCGTTTGCCGGCCGCGCGCTTTCGCCTCCACGGGCGCCGGCGCCTCGGGTTCGGCGACGGCCGCGATAGCGCGCCGCCCCAATCCCATATTCTTGGCCAAGTCAGAACGCGCGGCCGCATAGGCCGGAGCGACCATCGGATAATCGTGCGGCAGTCCCCACTTCTCCCGATATTCTTCCGGAGACATGTCGTAGTGCTTCAAGTGCCGTTTCAGGGATTTGAATTTGTGGCCGTCTTCCAGGCAGATGATGTACTCTGGCGTAATTGATTTCTTGATAGATACTGCCGGTTTCAACTCGACTTTCTCCGGCTCAATAGCTTGAACAGAGGCTCTGCTCAAAGCGCCATAGACGGAGCTGATGAGCTCGGGGATCTTGTCGCCCGAGAGCGCATTATGCGCCACATACGCCGACACGATATCGGCAGTTAATGACGTTAGATCGACTTCAATGCTTTCCATTGTCTTGATCAGACCTCTCAAGGGCACAGAACCAAGACATTGATAGGTGCGCCCGATGTGCTATTCATGTTTGCTTTACATATTCGAAGGTAGTTTCGAAAACGTGTATTTCTCTAGCATTAGTTTCTATGTTTGTGGAATAGTAATATAGTCACAGGCAGCTGCAATCCAGAAAGCAGGTAAATATTCTATATATCAATGTCGATACCCGCCGACACACAACGTTGCCGAGCCGCACATGCACACAGCATTGCTAAGCAACTCGCGTTGTGTTCCGCGCAATGTCCATCACGTCGGAGCGCCCGAGCAGCCAATCCACGCTCACCTCGAGTTTATCGGCGACCTGGCGCACGCGGTGGAGATCGAGCCCGCGTAAGCCTGAGTGTTCCACATTGAGCGCGCGCCGGCCGCCCATGCCGATACTTCGGCAGACGGCATCGCTCTTTGTGCCGCGGATGCGGCAGGCCTCAGCAAAGCGCGCGCGAAAAACGCTAAAATCTGTTGCCATCCAACGGAGATGGAACGTCACGCTTATGTTGCAAGAGCAGCTTGAATGCCATGAATGCATTTCGCATCGTCACTTCTCTTCCATAACTCCAATCCGACACGTGGTGAAAAGTATCGTCGATGTTTGGTGTGCCTTTCCCGTATCTGCTACGGTCGACAGAAATCCGGCTCGCTAAATCGCATGGCGCACTGTGGACTCTTGATGATCGTCTGGACGCGAAATGCCGAGCGAAGCGCGTGGGTAAGAGTCCGTCCAAGAAGTTTATGATGCTTTACAGAGCTTTCTCAACATAAGCCGGATGGACGCGAGCCGAACGAAGGCCAGCGCGATCCTGGTCAGGTTTTCGAAGTCTTTGGCAAGTCTTCGGCAGCGGCCAAGCCAGGCGAAGGTTCGCTCAACCACCCATCGCTTTGGCAGGATCTCAAATCCGTTGGCTTGATCTGAGCGCTTGACGATCTCAACTTGAAGTTCAGGCAGGAGTTTAGCGATGGCCTGTTTGAATTTTGGTCCCTGATAGCCCCCATCAGCGAAGAGTTTTTTGAGGAAAGGGAACTGTCCGAACAACGTAGAGAGCAACAAGACGCCTCCATCGCGGTCTTGAATATCAGCCGGATGAACGACGACGTGAAGCAATAAACCCAGCGTGTCTACAAGAATATGCCGCTTCTTGCCCTTGATCTTCTTTCCTGCATCGTAGCCGATCGCATCGATTTGAGCCCCCCTTTTTCTGCGCTCTTTGCGCTTTGGCTATCGGCGATTGCTGCTGTTGGACTTGCTTCGCGTCCTGCTTTCTCGCGGCATTTCACGTAAAGCGCGTAATGAATGCGCTCCAGCGTCCCGTCGTAGGCCCACAAATCAAGGTAATGCCACACCGTGCTTCTCGGCGGAAAATCCTTCGGCAGCGCTTGCCACTGGCAGCCGGTGGAGAGCACGTACATGATGGCGTTCACGATGTCGCGCTCGTCAACTTCGCGTTTGCGCCCGCCGCGCTTGGCCGGCGCAATTTCAGGCTTGATCAGCTCCCATTCCTCATCCGTCACATCGCTTGGGTAACGCAGATCACTGCGGTCATAAAGCTTGCGGTTTTCCGGCGTCCACATCGGCGGCCCCTCCGAATCATGGCCGCTCCCCTTGAATCATAACAGATTCATACGATTCAAGAAGTTTTTGGACGGACACTAAGACCAGAGTGGGAATACTTCCTAAAAAAAGCAATCCGCAGGTCATCGTTCTCGCGTTCGACAAGACGCAAGTTCCAGCAAGCCTGTTGAGTTACCAAATAATTGCGGCTCATTGCTTATACCGATCCGTCATCAAACATTGATGCGGTTACCGCCGACCTTGCTCAAAAAATTTCTTCTCAATATCTTCATCAAAATCGAAACAGAATTTTCGTTTCATATTCTCCATATGGATCAAGATACTCTGCATGTAAATATCCAGGAACTCACGAAATGCGGATATGAGCCGACGTACGATACGAAGTTTGTCGAGAATGCCGAGACCTTTGCTGCTGACATCATGGATGAATTAGAAGAGTGCGGCATTTTTTGTTTTTTATCATCCGCGCATTCCAATGCATCGCGCCACTGTCGCAGAGAAATATATATCGCGGACAGCTTTAAAATTCCGCTCGTTTTGATTGAGCTGGATCCGGCGCCTCTGCATAAGGAAGTGCGATACTTTTTCGCCGGTATCGAGACCTGGCAATCAGACGTTCTCTTAAAGCAGAGCTTATGTACCTACATCGAGAAAGTGGTGTCAGCCCAAGTGTATGAGTAACGCGCACCTCGCCAATTCATCTCGACGAATGAGCAGCGTACACCAACTTACACGCAACATTTCCGGCACGCCAAAACCGCATGCAGCAGTTCGCGCTCCGAAAATGGCTTCGCGATTATTTGGCCAACGGCCACTTCTTGATGTCCAGGAGCGCGTATCTACCGCGCGGGTAACGTGTTCGAACGTTGTTTGTACGCGACCGCTTTAGCAGCGATGCACATATCGAATAACCGCATGCCCTATATGATGTACGAACAAAAACAATGACACCGCTACCCCAACCCCGAGAAACAGGTTGCTATATTCGTACATAGGTACTCCCATACTCCGAACGTCACACCAACGCACGCAAACTAGATAAAAATACTGTTGTTTGCCCGTCGCGCGAGACTTCGATACTACTGCACATTCAAAAGCGTCGATCGATGAGCGTGGCATGAAGATCAAGTACGCATCCTGTGAATAGTACTCTTCATGCATGTGCACACGAGATCGAAACTTCGGGAGATAAGGTACCTTCGATCGAGAGTTATTCAACTTAAATCTCAAAACCAAAAGAAGAATACAACATATTGTGGGGCTTCACCCCGGACGACTGCCTATCTAGTGGCGCGACATCAAACGCTGTTGAAGCGTCGCGTTCCCAGGCACGGCTTTTTTACGGCGCCACCGTTTAGCGTCCGACGAAAGTCGAAGATCGCCTCTGACAAAAATCAAATAGTGCGCGGCGCTTGCCCTTATGATGCATTGCTCCCGAAGCGTGGCCCGCACGACTCCGACAGACGCGAGGCTACGCGACGTTTTATACAGGCACAGTCTGGGAGTATCCGTTGTTGTCTTCCTGCAAAGTCGCCTCTCACACCGAGCGCAGCGACAATAGCCTGCTCGATCTCTTGCGCGTGTTTCAGGAGATGCATCACTTGCGCCGCGAACAACTCGCGAGCTTGCTGCGGATCACTCCCAAAACTCTTGAAGAGTGGTTCAGCGATAAGCTAGCACCGCCGGCATCGTATCTCGCCCTGACCGTCCTCTTTGATAGCGGCAGCCACAGCGCGGGACGGGTGGGCTGACCGGCCGTCTTCGGTCGAAGAGCAATCGCCAAGTCAAAGCTTTTTTGACAAATTATAAACGAAAACAAAAGCTGTTGCCATTTTTGCAACAGGTCTAGGGCGTGTCGCTCACCCGTTGTAGAACGAGCGTAACCAAACCAAGCGTTCAGTGACCATGACCATAGCTCTACCAATCAGGCCTTGGATCTCATTCTCCATCGTACACCTGGGGCGCGGTCGTCGCAGCATTGCCGGACTGCTGCAGGTCTTGAGCAACCCATCGGAGTGGAGATGGGCGGCTACGGTAGCGGTCGTGTTCTTCGTCTCCTCGCTTGCCCTTGCGCCGGTGCTCACGCGTGATCACACAAACCTGGCGTCGGAGATCAACGCCAAAACGCTCAAAGCCGCGGCTGCAATCCGGATGCCTTCGGCGCCGAGAGTATTATGGCGAATCAGGGGCGACTGATTGCATGAGCGCAACATCCAGGACACCGGGGTATCTGCTCCTCCTTAGCTCTATCGCGGGAGCAATTCTGGGTGGAACTCTTGTGGCAATTTGTATGGTTCTAGTGGGTCGCGTCACTCAATTTGAGCTAGGCGCGGCAAATTGATTCATGTTGGGGAAAGGGGGATTCCCAAAAGCGGGCGAGTCGGATTCGGCATGTCCGGCCGCTGGGACGTGGCGGCTGGATCAGCTGGATGGGGACCGGGCCATGGCCGCCAAGGACATCGGGGTAAAGAAGTACGTCGTCAGACTGAGCGAAGCAGAACGCGATCATCTGCAAGCCCTGATCAACAAGGGAAAAAGCCCCGCCAAGCGGCTTTTGAAGGCTCGGATTCTGCTCAAGGCCGATGTTGGCGCGCAGGGCGAAGGCTGGAGCGATGGCCAGATCATCGAGGCCTTGGATACGAACAAGTCGATGGTGACGCGCGTTCGCCAGCAACTGGTGGAGGAGGGCCTTGAGGCTGTGTTGAGCCGCAAGGAGCGCGCGGCGCCGGCGATCACGCCCATTTTCGACGGCGAGAAGGAGGCCCGGCTGGTGGCCCTGGCCTGCTCGACGCCCCCCGAAGGCCGCGCCCGCTGGACGCTGCGGCTCCTGGAGGACAAGGTGGTGGAGTTGGGCATCGTCGAGCGCGCCAGCGACAACACGATCGGGCGCGTTCTAAAAAAAACATACTTAAGCCCCACCGCAAAGAGCAGTGGGTCATTCCGCCGGCGGCGAGCGGCGCTTTCGTAGCGGCGATGGAGGAGGCGCTGGACGTCTATACGCGGCCGCACGATCCGGACATGCCGCTGGTTTGCCTGGATGAGACCTCCAAGCAACTTGTTTCTGAGACGCGAACCCCGGTTCCGATGAAGCCGGGGCAGCCGGAGCGGGTCGATTACGAGTACGAGCGCAACGGGACCGCCAACCTGTTCATGCTGTTCGCGCCGCTGGAGGGCTTTCGGCATGTCGAGGTCACCGATCATCGAACCGCCATCGACTACGCCAAGATCCTCAAATACTTATCGGACGTTCTCTTCCCGCACGCCAAGAAAATCGCTCTGGTGCAGGACAATCTCAACACGCACGTCAAAGCCTCCCTTTACGAAGCCTTTCCGCCCGCCGAGGCCAAGCGGCTCGTTGAGCGCTTCGAATGGCATTACACGCCAAAGCATGGCAGTTGGCTCAACATGGCGGAGTCCGAGTTGGGCGTTCTTTCCTCGCAATGCCTGGATCGCCGCATCCCGGACAAAGAAACGCTGAGCCGGGAAGTCGCCGCATGGCAAGCCGATCGCAACAAACATCAGACCAAGGCCAATTGGCGCTTCACAACCGCCGACGCCCGCATCAAGCTCAAGCGCCTCTATCCTCGGTTTGATTGACTCGGGCCACTAGCCTTCGTCGGTGGTTTGCTAGCCACGCTCAGCGCTAATCCAAAAGTGCAGCAGGCGGTTGAACCCTCGCCACTGCCGAATCGTCAAAATTGGGGGGGCGCTTGGGCCACTCACAGTCAGAAAAACCCACGCCGTCCGAATGGCAGATTCAAACAGAACATGAGACTTGCAATCTCGCCAATATACTGTTCGGCCAGAGACGAATCGAAATCGAGCGCACGGGCGACGATGTAACCGGCGGAAACATATTAGAAAACAACCCAGATAGCCAAACATACAATAGGAAGTTAGGCCATATTTCTATGCCGGGAGTTCACGGAGAAGTCCGTGTAACTTGATGTCTGGAAATTTTCCTCCGATGCCGTCAGGGCGAGGAGGATGTGGACGCTTCAGTTCCCCACGCGTGGGGAACTGAAGCAAATCGCGCATCGGTGTTCCAACCGCCAAGAAGGAACCACCGGTGACCAGCAAAGATACGACGATGGCCGCAGTCCTGGAACAGCTTACGGCGGAAGGTCCACAAGCCATGGCGCAGGTCATGACCACGCTCATGAACCTCGCCATGCGGCTCGAACGTGAGCAATACCTCGGCGCGAGCCATTATGAGCGCAGTTCCGGCCGGCGCGGCTACGCCAACGGCGTAAAGCCCAAGAAGGTCGATACGGCGGCGGGCACGCTGACCCTGGATGTGCCCAAGACGGCGGGCGTCCCCGAACCGTTCTTCCCGCAAAGCCTCGAACGCGGGCGCCGCTCCTGCCGCGCGGTGATGCTCGCCGCCGCCGAAATGTATGTGAAGGGCGTCTCGACGCGAGCCGTCGAAAAGGTGTTAGCCGAGTTCGGCATCGAGGGCCTGTCCTCGACCCAGGTCAGCCGGGCCGCGGCCATGCTCGACGAAGAACTCGAAGCCTGGCGGAGCCGTCCTCTCGGCCGCTTCCGCTATCTCTTTCTCGATGCGCGCTATGAGAAGACCCGCGAACAGGGCGTCGCGGACGATTGCGCCGTGCTCACCGCCATCGGCATCGAACCCTCTGGCAAGCGCCGTATCCTGGGCGTCTACGTCGCCTTCTCCGAGGCCGAAGCGCACTGGCGAGCCTTCCTTAGAAAACCTCGTGGCGCGCGGCCTGCAAGGCGTCGAATTCATTACCTCGGACGACCACCCCGGCCTCAAGGCGGCTCGCCAGGCCGTGCTGCCCGGCGCACGCTGGCAGCGTTGCCAGTTCCACCTCGCCCAGAACGCCATCCACCACGCCCCCAATCAGACTATCCGCAAGGTCATCGGCGAGGAACTGCGCGCCGTCTGGGACGCTCCAAATCTAGGAAGCGCTCAGGAGGAGCTTAAGCGCCTCGTGGCCAAATACCGAAGCCCCGCCTCCAAGCTCGCGGAATGGCTCGAAAATAACGTCCCCGAAGGCTTCGCCGTCTTCAAACTGCCGAGAGACCAGCGGCGGCGCATGCGAACGTCCAACCCCATCGAGCGCTCGATCCAACAGGAGCTAAAACGCAGGACCAGAAAAATACGCGTCTTCCCAAACGAGGCTTCTCTCCTCCGCTTGGTCTCCGCCATCTTGATCGAGATCGACGAGCAATGGGCCGCCTCGCAAACACCCTATGTCAACTTCAACAACACCAATGCCGATTGACCGTCCACAGACAAATGTCCAGACATCAGGTTGCGTTATCCACGGAGAAAGATGCATCAATGACCGCAATGGCCCTTATTGCGGACATATCCTTAGAGATTTGACCATTTATTGCAAATCTTGCGGTAGAGTAGTTGGTCATCTTAAGGCAGTTTCCGAGAACTCATTTTCGGTTGAGACAAAGGGCGGCGAAATCGTTGGATCGTTAGAAGGTGGATTTCCGCGCGAGGCGCTGTCAGAGATGGGCTCGGTCGGTGCCGATACTGCCGCCGCCACCCCCAAATGCAAAAGCCGTATTGCCCGGTTGATGAAGGCTGCCGGGGCTAAGTTCGAAAGATATTCCCCAGGCGGAGAAAACGTTATTTTCAACTTGTCGGACTACGAAGATATGCTCCTTCATTGCGCCAATCTGTCAAGCGACATCCGGAACTGATCCCCTGTCGACACGAGGAACTGGCCCCCCTTTGTCATTTGAACTCTACGCCGGCCGCGAGTTCCGGCGCAGCGGTCTTTTGCAGAAGACCGCTGCGCCGCTTCGCCCGCAAGCGGCAGCTGTCGCCGCGGATGGTTACGACGTGGCTGTGGTGGAGCAGCCGGTCGAGGATTGCGGTGGCGACGATGGCGTCGCCGAACACGGTCCCCCATTCGGAGATGGTTCGGTTGGACGTGATCAGCATGGCGCCCTTCTCGTATCTCCGGCTGACGAGTTGAAAGAACAGATGGGCTGCCTCGGGCTCCAGCGGCAGATAGCCGAGTTCGTCCACGATGAGCAGCTTCGCCTTGGCGAAGGTCGCGAGTTTGTCGTCGAGCCTTCGCCCGGCATGCCCCTTGGCGAGCGTGGCGACCAGCGCCGTCGCGGTTACGAACTGCACGGAGTATCCGGCCAGGATCGCCTCTCGCCCAAGCGCGATGGCGAGATGGGTCTTGCCGACGCCCGGCTGGCTGAGAAGCAGCACGTTCTCGCCATTGGCGATGAAGCGGCCCGCCGCCAGATCGCGGATTTGCCTCGGATCGATGGAGGGCTGCGCCTCGAAGTCGAAGCTTTGCAAGTCCTTGATCGCCGGGAAGTGGGCGAGCTTCAGCGCCATCTCGATGCGGCGATGGTCCTTGCGCGCGATCTCGCGCTCCAAAAGAAGCGCCAGCGTTTCGCGTGACGACAGATCGGCGCGGGCCGCTTCGTCGAGGAGGCTGTCGAGCTGGTCGCGGATGGCGGTCAGCTGCAAGCGCGTCAGCATGGTTTCGAGCGGATCGAGGACCGGCTCCATTTTGTTCGCGCGAGCCATCAGAAGCCTCCCCCAGCCAGCGCCTCGTATTCCGCAAGGGGACGCAACAGCTCAGCCTGCCGCGGCGGCGGGCAGGCTGTCCCTGACGGAGAGGGCGCGGCTCGCCCGCCGGCGCCTGCGAGGCCAGCCAAATGAGCGGGATCGATGACGCGCTGGCGGCGGCCTTCCGCGAGCTTGTGCACGGCGATCTCCTTCGCGCCATGCCGCAAGCGAACCTGGCCCCCGGCCACCGTTACCTCCACCCGCTCGCCGATCAGCCGCCAAGGCGCGGAATAGCTATTGCCATCCACCTCCACCGCGCAATCGTCGCCGACCTTGCGTTCGAGCGTGCGGCAAGAGCCAAACGCAGGGCAGCCCGCCAACGGCTTCAGCCTGCCTGCTTCCTCTGCGAAGCGGTTCGCCGGCGTCTCGCCCGTGGTCCCATGCACCCGTGCATTGGCGACATCGCGCTCCCAGGCCGAAAGATGCGCCTCAAGCTCCTCGAAGCTCTTGAAGCTGCGACCCGCCATCGCATTCTTTTTGACATAGCCCACCCCGCTTTCGGTCTTGCCCTTGGTCCGCGCCCGATAAGGCGCGCAGGTCCTGGGCTTGAAGCCCCAATGACGGGCAAAAGCCAGGAACCTGGCGTTGAACACGACCGTGCGCGTCTCGACGTCATGGTCGGCGACGAGCGCGCGGGCGTTGTCGACGAGGACTTCTTCCGGCGCGCCGCCAAAGGTTAGAAAGGCGCTCTCAAGCCCCTCGAACCAGCTTTCCCGCCGCTCATTGCGGAAAGCGCGCACATGCAGCCGCCGCGAATAGCCGAGCACAGCAACGAACAAGTATACCTTGATTGGCGCCGCCAATCTCGACCAGCCGCTCGCCGAAATCGATCTGCAGCTGCCGGCCCGAAGCCGTCTCGAAGCGAATGCTCGCCCGCGCCTCCGCCTCAAGCTCCTGCCGATAGCGCTCGACCGCGCGCTCCACCGTCCGCAAGCTCGCCGCAACGCCCTTCTAGCAGCTCCTGGCGCACCACATCGGCATTGCCGCGATGCCGCCGGAACCGCTCCTTTAGCCAATCGCCGTGCTCGCCCAGAAGCTTCTCCCGTTTCGGGTTCTTGAAAGGCCGCCAGCCCCCGGCTTGCAAATACCGCCTCACCGTCGTCCGGCTGACGCCAAACTCAGCCGCAATCCGCTTCGACCCCCATCCAGCTGCCTTGAGCCGCAGCATCGCCGCCCCCCCCTCAGGCTCAATCATCTCCTCTCCCCGCGGTTCTTCAGACCGCGGACGGACTACCAAGAGTCTTCTGTCTGCTGTGTGATCGTCCATCAAAACCCCCTTCTTGCCGATGCCAAGGGGGTCAGTTCCTCATGGCGTCGGTATGGTGGAATTTGGCGTCATCACGCGATGACCGTGAGGCGGCAAAAATCGCGATGCGGCGGCCCGGCTTATGACACCAGAACAAGTCGCCGAGGCGCAAAAGCAAGCCACAGAGTGGGTTGATGGAGTTTCCGCTGCAAGCTATTGCGAATGTTAAAAGTTTCGACGACGAGCTAAAGCTTAAGTATAGTCGATGAAAACGCGATTGCCATGAAATGATATACTAAATGTCGCAGTTCAGCAGTGTGAGTATTTACAAAGAATTAGCTTGGGCGTATGTTTTATTCATCAAGCTGAATATTATGCACACGAAAACAGGCTAAATGGTAAAGCTGGATGCCGGCTGGAAGGCGCCAGATCACAACCGTCATTCTGCCGAAAAGGTGATTTTATTCAACTTGGTTGGGCAGTAACGAGTGGAGGCTCAAATGGCTCACATGGATCCAGTATGGATTTGGGTTGGCATCCTCGTTTTTGGAAGCGTTATGACAATTGGCTACCTTAATTGGGATTGGAAGAAGAAGTAGGCCTGACGAAAAGCGGCTCACTCCAGCGGATTCGCTGGAGTGACGTGCGCTCCGGCATCGATGCAAACGTCAATGGGAAGGCGTGCGCAGGGGCAGTAGAGGTCTGTCGTCCGAGCGTAGCTGAAACTTTTCAACTTATTCGTCCACAATTTGTCAATATCGCGGAAGCTGGTACAGCCCGAGGCAAGTTCGCACTCCAATTCCTCCCCACCCAAACGAACGCAGGCTCGCTCCGTCGCCGCAAACGCGGCATGCGCAAAACCGGAATCGGGCGCGGCACGGACCTCTGGCGAGGCCGGCGCGGCGAACCGCTTCCATGGCGTGCAGGTCGCGAATTTCAAAACGAACCCAATCTTCGTTAGCCGATCGTAAACTCCCACAGATGACGCGCCTCCATTCGATCGATAATGTGAGCGGGATGCTCTGAGGGTTGGTATAAATCTAACGCGGTCGATAGAATGAGGAGAGGCCCGATGAGCAAGGTTGCCTTTATTGGACTGGGCGTCATGGGCTATCCCATGGCTGGGCATATCCGCACGAAAGGCGGGCACGACGTCGCCGTCTATAATCGAACGCTCGGCAAGGCGCAGGCCTGGGTCGCCGAGTTCGGGGGGCAGGTGGCCCCGACGCCGGAGGAAGCCGCCCGCGACGCCGATTTTGTGTTCGCCTGCGTCGGCAATGACGACGATCTGCGCTCCGTCACGACCGGCGACCGCGGCGCGTTCCACGGCCTGAAACACGGCGCGATCTTCATCGACAACACCACCGCCTCGGCCAACATCGCCCGCGAGCTTTACGCAGCCGCTGCCGAGCGCGGAGCGCATTTCCTGGACGCTCCGGTCTCCGGCGGGCAGGCAGGCGCGCAAAACGGCGTGCTGACCGTCATGGTCGGCGGCGACGCGGAGCCATTCGAAAAGGCGGAGCCCGTCATCTCCCTTTACGCCCGCGCCGTGAAACTCATCGGACCGGCAGGCTCGGGGCAGCTTGCGAAGATGGTCAACCAGCTCTGCATCGCGGGCCTCGTCCAGGGGCTCGCCGAGGGCATCCATTTCGCTCAGAAAGCCGGGCTCGACGTGGCGACCGTGATCGAGACGATCTCGAAGGGCGCGGCGCAATCCTGGCAGATGGAAAACCGCTGGAAGACCATGTCGGAAGGCAAGTTCGACTTCGGCTTCGCCGTCGACTGGATGCGGAAGGACCTCGCCATCGTGCTGGATGAGGCCCGCCGCAACGGGGCGCATCTTCCGGTGGGAGCGCTCGTCGACCAGTTCTATTCCGAGGTGCAGGCCATGGGCGGCAAACGCTGGGACACGTCGAGCCTAATCGCGCTTCTGAACCGCAAATAGCCAGCCCCCACCGGCGCCCGGCAGAACCGGCCGCAAAAGGGGAAGAGGGGTATGATTCCGTGCGCCTCAGCGCGCCGTAGCGCCGGCGGCGCTCGCGGACGTCTTCCCAACCTCGAAAAGGGGCGTCATCGGCCGGACGCCCTTCTCCGTATCGGCGGCGAAACCGATATGCTCGTCTATCCCGAATGCGTCTTCGGTCGTGCGCAGGAGCGAATAGTGGTTATAGGGCGTCGGGTCCACCACATGGCGTGGGCCATGATTGGTCACGACGATCGTCGGAATGTGGCCGCCGCCGAAATTCGCTCTCGAAGCCGGGTCCGAGCCGCAGCAGCCCTGCGCCCCCCCCAACGCGACGGCGTTCTCGTCCCAGGTGATGACGATGGCGACGTTGCCTTTGCCCGCCCACGAGGGCGAAGCTGCGATCTCGTCCACAACATCGCCAATGGCCTTGTCGCCGCGCCGGATCAAGGCCTCGCGCGCTTCGTAAGCGCAGTCGGGCGGCGTTTGTTCTGATGCCGAGAGGCCGTGCATGTCGTTGCACTGATTGAGGATGATGTGCGCGTAATTGGGGAGCGCGCCTGCGGCAAGGTCGGCGCGAAGCTCTTCAAGCGGCGCAAACTTATCGGCGATCTGCGGGTCTTGCCGCACCCTTTCAAAGTTCACGAACCCGTTATGCTTCGACGCATACAGGGCGCCGGGGCGATTTTCCCCGCTGGGGCTGTAGATGGCGAGCGATCCAGGCGCGGGCAGATCTTCGAAATAGCCCTTCCAGGTCAGCTTTGCATCCGCGAGCTGATCCATGAGGCTTCGCGCGGATAGGGAGTGAGACGCATAGTGCGGGAAAAGCGCATGAGGACAGGCGGTCGAGATTGTGAACGGCTCGCAGCCCCAGGCGTCGTCGTCGCGAATGCCGAAGGTGTCGCCGCCAAGCATCGCAACGTAGTTCCCCTCGCTCGGATGAACCTCGCCGTAAAAATTGGTCGCGAGCCCATACTCCTTCGCCAGCGCATTCAGCCGCGGCGCGTTTTCGCTTCCGATGATCTGGTCGAAATTCTTGTTTTCCGCCACGATGACCAGGATGTGGTCGTAGGCTGGCGTCCCTTCCGCGGCCAAGGCTGCGCTCGCGGCGGAGCACGCTGCAAGCGCAGCGCCAAACGCCATTTTGAATAAGGTCATATCATCAGCCCGTACTTGCTTCAGATGACCAATAGCAGGGGGGCGGCGGGCTGGAAAGGCGCCGTTTCGCCGGCATGGTCGTCGCGCAGGCGGCCAAGCGGTTTATACTCTGATCTTTTTAAGATGAGTTTATCTGCGCGCGCACTTTGCTATCGCTAAGCGCCGCGGCCGAGGCGAACAGCGCAGGCGCCACCCAAGCGCTTCGCTGCACTTCAACAAAGGAAGGCTCGATCAAAAACCAAAGGAGCAAAGCCCGAGAGCTTTGCGGTTAAAACGCTCGCAACTCCAGGCGTACGAGTTCTGACAAACAGAATGCCCGCATAAACAGGCCTGCTCCGCGGCGCGGGTGCAGCCTCAGCCCTTCCAGTGAAGGGCGCAGAGCAGCGTAAATATCCGCCGCGATGTGCCCTCGTCCATGCGCACCTTCCCCTCGAGACGCTCCAGGACGAGCTTGCTGCCTTCGTCGTGCAGACCGCGCCTCGACATATCGATCGCCTCGATCTTGGCGGGGGGCGCCGACTTGATGGCCTCGAAATAGCTCTCGCAGATCATGAAGTAATCTTTGACGACCTTCCGGAAGGGGCTAAGCGAGAGCAGAAAGATCGCGTCCGGCTCATTCGCGTTCGCTGACGTGACCGCGAAAGCGAGACGGTTCTCTATGATCGCGATCGCGAGCTTGTAAGGGCCGGGCGGTCCGGCGACGAGTTCGAACTCGTTCTCTTCGAGGAGATCGTAAATCGCAACCTTCCGCTCGTGCTCGACTTCGGGCGCATTGCCTCCAATCGAACTTTCGTCCAGGTCGACTTTGATCAACCTCGCGGGGGGCAAGCATTGCGTTTTGTGCATGTGCAGCATGATTTGTTATTAAGCCCCCTGTAGCCGGATTGCAACAGAGCGGCGATGCCCTTCCAGGCCTTCCGTCTCCGCCAACGTCATCGTCGCCGGCCCAAGCACAGCCAAGCTATCGCGGCTAAGTTTCAGAAGCGACGTGCGTTTCATGAAATCGAGCACGCCGAGACCGGAGGAAAAGCGCGCGGTCCGCGTCGTCGGCAGCACGTGATTTCGAGCCTGCGACATAGTCGCCAACCGCTTCCGGCGTGTAATGCCCGAGGAAGATGGCGCCTGCATTTCGGATCTCAGGCAGCATGTCCTCTGCTGCGGCGCAAGCCAGCTCCAGATGCTCGGGCGCGAGCGCATTCACCAGAGGCGGCGCTTCCTTGGCAAGGTCGGACACAAGAATGATCGCGCCGTGGTCTTTCCAGCTCTTGCCCGCGATCGACCCACGCAGCATGGACGCGAGTTGCTGTTCGACAGCGGACGTGGTCGCCTGGGCCAGTTGGTCGCTGTCCGTGATGAGGATCGACTGCGCGGCCTCGTCATGCTCGGCCTGGGCGAGGAGATCGGCCGCAACCCATTGCGGATCGGCCTTCGTGTCGGCGACGACAACCACCTCGGACGGCCCGGCGATCGAATCGATGCCGACTGTGCCGAAAACCTGCCGCTTGGCTTCCGCCACGTAAGCGTTGCCCGGCCCGACGACCTTGACCACCGGCTTGATGGTTTCGGTCCCGTAGGCCAGCGCCGCTACGGCCTGGGCGCCGCCGATGCGGTAAACCTCCGACACGCCCGCCAGATGCGCGGCGGCCAGGACTGCCGGATTGACCTCGCCGCGCGGCGTCGGCGCGACCATGACGATCCGGGTGACGCCCGCAACCTTTGCAGGAACGGCGTTCATGAGCACGGAGCTTGGATAGCTCGCCTTTCCGCCGGGGACGTAAAGGCCAACGGAGTTGATCGCTGTCCAGCGATGGCCAAGCTCGGCCCCGATCGCATCGTCGTAACGCTCGTTCGTCGGGACATGGCGGCGATGATGCGCCTCGATGCGCTGATGCGCGATCATGAGCGCAGCCTTCAAATCCGGCGCAAGGCCGATATAGGCCGCCTCCAGCTCTTCCGGCGGAATGGCGAAACCCGTTCCGCGCAAGTCCACATGGTCGAACTTGGCCGTGCACGCGAGGAGGGCCTCGTCTCCGCCGCGCTTCACATCCTCGATGATGGAGCGTACGGCATCCCGAACGTCGGCGGGCTGATCGCGTCTTGCTTGAACGAGGGCCTCGAAGGCTTTCGCGAAATCGGGGTCCGAGGAGTTAAGAAATTGCGCCAACGAAGCAGTCCTAATTCGATTCCGGGCAGATATGCGCAGGAGCGGGCTGAGCCTCCACGTCGGAGACCGTATGCTGAGGCTTTGTAGCCGTTTTCCAGGCCACGCCCAGATCGCAGAGCTGTCCTTCGATGCACTCCACATCGAGCCGGACTGCGCCGCCTCCGGCGAAATAGAGCGTGATGTACCCGCTTGGCGGCTCAGTTTGCTCATATGTCACAGCAAGCAACTCCGCAAACGCAGACGGGTCTCCAGGCTTTATATTCTGCACCTGCGCGCGCTTGACCTTATCGAATCGAAGCGCGCAGCGGCACCGGCGCAGATTGGAAGCGCCATCGTCTTCGACGGCGGCCAGCCAGTCGAAGCGATTGAGCATCGCCGCGAACCTATGCTCGGAAGGCGCCCACGCCATGTCCGACATTCGCAACACCGCATCCTGCAAATGAGCAGAAAGAACTTTCAAATCGTCCTCGTCAAGAGCGACAAGCTTGAGAGGTTCGGGCGTTTCAGGATACATGGAACGCGCCTCATGTCCTTGGGTCGATGAGAATTCGATTGTCATCATGAATGAAGGCGTTCGATCTCCGCTCCGCAAGACCCAAGCTTCTCTTCTAGCCGCTCAAAGCCGCGATCAAGGTGATAAACCCGATTGACGGTGGTGTCGCCCTCCGCCATCAGCCCCGCAATCACGAGCGAAACTGAGGCGCGCAAGTCCGTCGCCATCACCTCCGCGCCGCGCAAGGAGGCGACGCCGCGCACTTTCGCCATGTCGCCCGAAACCGCGATGTCCGCGCCAAGGCGGGCGAGCTCCTGCACGTGCATGAAGCGGTTCTCGAAGATCGTCTCTCGGATCCTGGAGACGCCGTCGGCCCGGCACATGAGCGCCATGAGTTGCGCCTGAAGATCCGTGGGAAAGCCAGGGTATGGCGCGGTCGCAACCTCGACAGGCTGCAGGGAAGCGCCGTTTCTCGTCACGCGCAGGCCCCGGTTCGTTTCGCTGATTTCGACGCCGGCCTGCCGCAGCACATCGAGCGCCGCCGGCAGAAGATCGGAGCGAGCGCCGTCGAGATAGACATCTCCGCCCGCGGCCGCCACCGCCATGGCGTAAGTTCCGGTTTCGATTCGGTCCGGCAGGACGGTGTGCGTCGCCCCCTCAAGGCAATCCACGCCATGGATCACAATCGTGGGCGTCCCGGCTCCTTCGATCCTGGCGCCCATCTTGTTGAGGCAGCTTGCGACATCGGCCACCTCGGGTTCGCACGCCGCGTTCTCGATCACCGTCTCGCCCTCCGCGAGCGTCGCCGCCATCAGCACGTTATGCGTGGCGCCAACCGAAACCTTGGGGAAACGCACGACGCCGCCCTGCAATCCTTTCGGCGCCCTGGCGACGACATAACCGCCGTCGAGATCGATCTGGACGCCGAGCGCCTGAAACGCCATCAAATGCAGATCGACGGGCCTTGTGCCGATCGCGCAGCCTCCTGGCAGCGACACCCGCGCTTCCCGGCAGCGAGCCAGAATTGGGCCAAGAACCCAGAAGCTTGCGCGCATGCGGCGAACAAGATCGTAGGGCGCGGTCGTGTCCACAATGTCCCGCGCCGTCAGATGCAGCGTATCGCCCTGATGGGATTGGCCGTTGGCGCGCTTTCCGTCAACGGCGGTGTCGACGCCGTGATTGCGCAGGATGCGAATGAGAAGGCTCACATCGGCAAGGTTCGGCACGTTCTTCAGCGTAACCGTGTCTGAGGTGAGAAGGCTCGCGATCATGAGAGGCAATGCCGCGTTCTTCGCCCCGCTGATCGGGATGATGCCGTTCAGGCGATGTCCGCCGGTAATTTTAATTCTGTCCATGATGCCCGCTGAATTGAGTGCGTCGGCGCTCGCCCCCGAGGCAGCCCACCCATCCAGCCACGCTAGACGAGCAAAGCGTGCGCCGCAACCTTGGGGCGGCCAGTTACTCAGGGATTGTCCACATTCTTGGCTTCTTTTGCGTCCTTTCTCTTGGCGAGATTGCGGCGCAGGGCAGCCGCAAGCCGGCTTTGTTTGTCCGCCGCCCCCTGTTTCTTGCCCTTTACGTCACTTGGGCTTGGTTGTTTTTCGGTCATATCGGCTCCGGCTGTATCGTTCCCGCTGTCCTCGCGAGGCGCAGGATTGTCATGGCCGCGCTCTTCTCTAGTCATGACCGGAATAGTCATGGCCGGCTTGACCCGGCCATCCAGAAAAGCTGCGGCCTGTTCCCCTGGATGACCGGGTCAAGCCAGGGGCAAGCCCGGCCATGACAATATCGCGCGGCCACGACAACAGAAGGTGTCTGCTGACGAGCCTGGAATGCCTTGCTCAAGTCCGCGGCTTGAGCGCGTTAGCTACGGTTTCAGGCGCGCTTGCGATCACGGTAAGATAAGCGCGCGCCGCTTGGTCGGGCTCGGCGCGACCCTGCTCCCAATCGCGAAGCGTGCCAATTGGAATGCGAAAGCGAGCCGCAAATTCCTCCTGTGTAAGACCGAGCGCGCGCCGCAAGGTTTTCGTGCGCGGCACGCGCTTCATGCGCTTGAAGTCCTCTTCCGTCAAAGGAGGGTTGTCGGGATCGCTTAACGCGGCGGCGTGCTTTTCCTCGTCGGTCATGGCGTCGAGGCGGCTCCAATCGTGCCCAGCGGCTGGCCTAGAATGAATTTTCTTCATGGTATTTGCGTCGCTCATGGGGGTCTGCCTCCCGCGCTGAAATAATCCGGATCACGCCGCCCCTTAGCGTGTAGGCAATTGCCAACAGCCGGCTGCCGGCCATGCCAAGATGGATGATGCGGTCCTCTCCGTAATCGCTTCGCTTGTCCTCGACATCTATAGCGAAGTAATCGCCAAAGGCTTTTTGCGCCATTTCGAACGAAACGCCGTGCTTCGCCTCGTTCCTGGCCGCCTTCGCAGAGTCCCATTCGAATTCGTCATCGTCCATGATGCTACGGTTTTCCCGTATGTTGTCAAGCCCGCCGCAGGAACCGCACAATCGTAGACGAGTCGGCGCCGTTTTGTGACAAAAGCAAGATAGTCATTCTCCATAAACGGCGGCGGTGGACATCCATAGCCCATGGTCTTTATCTTCCATCCATGACCAAGCTGCTCGCCGCCCGAAACGCAGGACAATATCGGCCGCTATCATCAGAAGCCCGTTTCGAGGCAGCAAGCTTGCCGTGACGAGTTTGCGGGAAGAGGGCTGGGAAGGGGTTGCGAGCGTATCTTGGCGCCTATGGGAGCAAGCCCGGCCATGACCGAAGAGCGCGCGTTGCGCTCGCAATATCCTACAGCCGCGCGGCGCCGAACGTGTTCGGGCGCAAGATCCGCGCGTCGCCTTCCGCCGCAATAGTAAGGCAAAGCGACAGGATTTTGCGCGTGTCGCGCGGGTCGATAATGCCGTCGTCCCACAGCCGCGCGCTGCCGTAAAGCGCCGTCGACTTCGCGGTCGAGCTGGCGCTCGATCGCCTCCGACATCTGCTTCAGCACCGGCTCGTTCACCTGCCCCAGCTTCTCGAACTTCGCCCGTGTGATGATCTCCATCACTTTCGCGGCCTGCGGCCCGCCCATCACGGCGACGCGCGCGTTCGGCCAGGAAAAGATGAAGCGCGGGTCGAAGCCCCGCCCGCACATGCCGTAATTGCCTGCGCCGTAAGAGCCGCCGACGATGACGTGAGCTTCGGCACACGCGCGTTCGCCACGGCCTGGATCATTTTCGAGCCGTGCTTGACGGCGCCGGCGCGTTCAGCCTCGCGTCCGACCATGTAGCCCGTGGTGTTTTGCAGGAAGATAAGCGGCATTCCCGCCTGATCGCAAAGCTGGAAGAACTGGGCGGCCTTGGTCGAACCATCCGGCTGGATGGCTCCGTTATTGCCGAGAACGCCAACCTCAAACCCGTCGATGGCCGCGTATCCGCAGACCATCTCCGCGCCGTAATCGCGCTTGAAATCGAGGAAGTCGGAACCGTCCACGAGGCGCGCGATGATCTCGCGCACATCGTAGGGCTCGCGCTCGGACACCGGCACGACGCCAAGCAACTCTTCCGCGTCATACTTTGGCGGCTCGCCCTTCTCGCGGCGGGGCACGCGATCCCATTTCAGCTTCGCCACGAGGTCGCGGGCGATGGCGATGGCATGCGCGTCGTCGCGGGCGAGATACTCGCCAAGGCCCGTCGTCGTCGCGTGAAGGATGGCGCCGCCGAGGTCTTCGTCGGAGGCGTCCTCGCCAATGGCCGCCTTCACGAGCGGCGGCCCGGCCAGGAAGATCTTCGACTTCTCCTTCACGAGGATGACGTAATCCGACAGGCCCGGAAGATAAGCCCCGCCCGCCGTCGACGAGCCATGCACGACCGCGACTTGCGGAATGCCCGCCGCCGACAACCGTGCCTGGTTCGCGAAAGACCGGCCGCCTTCGACGAACATCTCGCTTTGGTATAGCAGGTTCGCGCCGCCCGACTCCACGAGATAGATCAGCGGCAGCCTATTTTCCTTCGCAATCTCCTGCGCGCGCAGCGACTTCTTCAGGCCCATCGGTGAAATGGTTCCGCCCTTGATCGCGCTGTCGCTCGCCAAAACAACGACGCGCTTGCCGGACACGATGCCGATGCCAACGATACTGCCGCCGCCCATGACGCGCGCCCGGCCATCGTCGTCATGCATGCCGAAGCCCGCGAGCGTGGACAGCTCAAGAAACGGCGCGCCGTGATCGAGAAGTCTGGCGACGCGCTCCCGGGGCAGGAGTTGGCCCCGCTTTGCGAACTTCTCTGCCTGTTGCGACGAATGCGCGATCACGGTCTGCTCGTGGCCGCGGAACTTCTCCACCTGCGCCAGAAGATGCGCGGCGTTGGCCTTGAAGGTCTCCGATTGCAGCGATATCCGCGAGGCGATCAGCGGCATGAGCAGCGGCCTCGCTGAGCGCTGATTGTCATGGCCGGGCTTGACCCGGCCATCCAGAGCCAGAAGCCGTTTGGTTCATTCGTCTGAATGGCCGGGTCAAGCCCGGCCATGACAGAAAAACAGCGGCTACGTCTCATTGCTCGTCGTCCTTCTTCAGGATGTCGGGCGTCTTGGCGCGGTGGAAGCCCTGAAATTCCGGGGCGGGCTTGTAGGCGCCCATATCCATTAGTGCGTTGCGCAAGGGCGCGGCCCCGTCGATGGGCAAGGTCACGCCGGAAATAAAGGCCGCTCCTTCGCTCAGGAGAAAGCAGATCGCCGCGCTCACTTCCGCCTCCGCGCCGAGACGCCTCAGCGGCACGTGATCCTTGAGCTTCGGGATCATCGCTTTCACCGCGCCTTCGTAGCGGTCCATACCCGAAGAGGCGATCCAGCCCGGCGCCACGCAGTTCACGCGCACGCTGGCGAACGCCCATTCGAAGGCCGCCGTCTTGGTGAGGTTCACCATCCCGGCCCGCGCCGCGCCGGAATGCGCCATGCCGGGCATGCCGTTCCACATGTCGGCGGCCATGTTCACGATCGCGCCGCCATGCTGGCGCATGGATTGCAAAAACACCTCGCGCATCATCAGGAAGCCGCCCGTGAGATTGGTGGCGAGGACGGCGTCGAACCCCCTCTTGTTGATGAACATGAGCGGCGAGGGGAACTGGCCGCCTGCGTTGTTCACGAGGCCATGGATGCGGCTGTGGCGTGCGACGATGTCGGAGATGACCGTCTTGACGGCGTCTTCGTCGCGGATGTCGAGAACTGCGCGTTCGGCCTTGCCGCCATCTTCTCCGATTTCCGCCACCACCGCGTCGAGCTTCTCCCGCTTGCGCCCGATCACGATGACGGTCGCGCCAAGACTTGCCAGCTCATGCGCCGTGCAACGGCCGATGCCGCTGCCGCCTCCGGTCACGATGTGAACCTGCCCCTCGAACAGGTTTCCGCGGAAGATGCTGCGGTAGCGCGTGGGTTCACTCATGCGGTTCGTTCCCCGGATTTCCGCAGAAGCTAAGCACGGGTGACGTATGCGTCAATGCGCTGGCCTTTGCGATTGACGAGCGCCGGCCCCCTATCCGCCGCAAAAGCGAGACAAAATAGCGTTTATTGAAGGTTGAAAAGATCTGCGTCATAAGCGAGCGTCACCAGACTACGCGCGCTGGGCAGGGTTGACGTACAGTAAATATTATTCCTAGACTGCATTCACAGAGCAGTAACTAGGCAGCTACAAAATGGAATTCCTGGACGAATGCAAGAAGCGGCAAGCCGATCTCTTGCGCATCCTGAAATCGGCCGATTATGATCAGCTTTGGGCTGGAGATGACCTTGCAGCGGAGCGTTTCAGGCGGAACGCACAGAAGGCGATCTCGCAATACGAAAAAGTTCTACACCTTCTCAATGGCGAGCAGATCGGGCACGCCTAAGAGGCGCGTATTCAAGATCGAAGGTTGGCTGCTGCTTATCTAGCCGCCGCTTTCTTTTTTAACTGCATGATCGCCGTAACCACATTTCGCGACGCAATTCCATAGTCGCTGCTGAAGTTCAGCATGGCGTTGGCGTTAGCTGCGCCTTTGTTAGCCTTGTCGATCACATCGGCCGCCGCACGGTGAAATTTGGCATGCTCACTGATGAGAGTCTGGTATTCAAGCGTGGAAGCATGCTTCCTGCCCTCGCCGTAAAGCCACTGCCCGAGCGCGCAGCGATTGTCGGAGCGAACCTCTCCTGAGTTCAATGATCCGTCAGCTTTTCGGAGATAAGCAGACAGCTTTATCTTCCAGGCTGCATGGACCTGGATCGCTTCGTCAAAATCCATTTTTTCCATCTCCATGAAGTTGGCTGCACAGTTCGCCGCCGCGGATCAGGCTGCCGCAACTATCCTCTTCAATTTCATAGTCTTGTCCTTTCGCCCACTGCCGGCGAAGGAAAAATTCTTGATTGCTTGGATACAATCACAGGTCGCTTACGCGAAGCTATCGTCGAATGGTCCAGACCTTGACTCCTTCAGAACCTTGCGATGACGTATACGTCAACTCCCTCTTGTTAGCGCCAAGAAGATGCGTTACCTATTGCAAAAAGTAGCGAAACCCAAGGAGACAAGATGGACTTGCACGAAGTAGCCGACGCGCTCACGCAACGCGTAGGCGGGAAGTCGCCGCTCGGCGGCACCGTGAAATTCGATCTGGGCGAAGCCGGCTCCCTTTTCATCGACGGCGACGGCGCTGAAAACACAGTCGCCGCCAACAAGACCGATCCTGCCAGCTGCACCATCACCATGACGGCCGATGACTTCAAGGACCTGATCCAGGGCCGCCTTCAGCCCACCTCGGCGTTCATGCAGGGCAAAATGCGCGTCGACGGCGATATGTTGCTCGCCATGAAACTCGGACAAATCGTCTAGATTTTGAAAGCCGGGGCTGCGTTGAGCTCAACACATGACGAGAGCCGAAGCCTTGCCGAGCCGGAGAGGCTGTACGGAATTTCGGAACTCGCAGGCGAGCTTGGGATCACAGCCCGCGCCATCCGGTTCTATGAGGCGAAAGGGCTTCTCACGCCGCCGCGCGCCAATGGTGGGCGCGTCTACACCCGGCGGGAGCGCGCCCGGCTCAAACTCATTCTCAGAGCGAAGTCCATCGGTTTCTCGCTGGCCGAAATCAAGCTGTTCCTCGATCTCTATGGCGACAGGGGAGAAGAGCACCCAGCAGGTCGCCTTCGTGGCTCAGCGCTCGAACGCGCTCATCAAGGAACTGGAGCAAAAGCAGGCCGATGTGACAGCCACGCTCGATGAGCTGAAAGACATCCATCGCCAGTGCCTGCGCTACCTCACAGAGATCAGCGCGTCAGGCGATCAGGCCGGCGCCCTTCCAAACGCTCCGGACGGACTGAAAAAAGCGCGACGCAGCCATAAGGACTAGATCATGTTGCACCGTACGCTGTTTTCCGATGAGCATGAACTCTATCGCGATCAGGTGCGCCGCTTCATCGAACGCGAGATCACGCCTCACCATGCGAAGTGGGAAAAAGACAAGGTTGTGCCGCGCTCGGTCTGGCTGGCGGCCGGGAAAGCGGGGCTTCTCTGCCCATCCATTTCCGATGAATACGGCGGATGCGGCGGCGACCGGCTTCATTCCACCATCGTCATCGAAGAACTTTCGCGCGCGGGCGCGACGGGGCCCGGCTTTGCGCTCCACTCCGATATCGTCGCCCCCTACATCTACGCCTATGGGACGGAAGAGCAGCGCCGGCGCTATCTGCCGGGCATGGCGACAGGCGAGATCATCGGCGCAATCGCCATGTCGGAGCCCGGCGCCGGCTCCGACTTGCAGGGCGTTCGCACGACGGCCACGCGGCGCGGCAATGGTTATGTGCTGAACGGCTCGAAAACGTTCATCACCAACGGCCAGAACGCCGATCTCGTCATCGTGGTCGCGAAGACAGACCCGACTCTCGGCGCGAAGGGAATCTCGCTGTTTTTGGTCGACGGCGAGCTTCCCGGCTTCTCCAGAGGACGCAACCTGGACAAGCTCGGCCTGCACGCGCAGGACACCTCTGAGCTTTTCTTTCAGGATGTGGAGCTATCGAGCGGTGCGCGCCTCGGGGGCGAGGGCGAAGGCTTCATTCTTCTGATGAAGGAGCTTGCCTGGGAACGGCTTCAGATCGCCATCGGCGGCATCGCCTCGGCTGAAGCGGCGCTCAGCGCGACGGTCGATTATGTCCGCCAGCGCAAGGTCTTCGGCCAGACCGTCTTCGATTTTCAGACCACGAAACATAAGCTGGCCGAACTGAAGACGGAGATCTTGATCGGCAGGACCTTCGTCGACCGCTGCATCGAGCAGATGATGGACGGCGGTCTCGACGCGACAACGTCGGCGATGGCGAAATACTGGGTCACCGACCTGCAATGCAAGGCGATCGACCAATGCCTGCAACTGCACGGCGGCTATGGCTACATGATGGAATACCCCATCACCCGCGCCTATGCCGACGCCCGCGTTCAGCGCATCTATGGCGGCACGAACGAAATCATGAAGGAACTCATCGCGCGGACGCTTTAGCTCGCCAAGGATGGAAGTCATGGCCGGGCTTGAGACCCGTGCATCCAGGAACGAAACGCTTCTCTGATGCAAAGTCTGGATGGCCGGGTCGGCCATGACCAGCGCGGACGAATACATCATGCCGGACGCCTATATTTTCGATCATGTACGAACGCCGCGCGGCAAGGGCAAGAAGGATGGCTCATTGCATGAGGCGATACCCATCAGGGATCGAGGTCATGGCCGGGCTTGACCCAGGGCTTGACCCGGCGATCCAGGAGAGCCCTCGTGAGCTATTTTGTTTATATCCTCGCAAGCAAACGGAACGGAACCTTGTATATCGGCGTAACGAACAATCTTGCCCGGCGTATCTTTGAGCATAAGCAAGGAACAGGCAGTATCTTAACCCAAAAATATGGAGTGAAAATACTCGTTCACGCTAAAGAGCTTGTGACTCCGCAAAACGCAATTCAGCGGGAGACGAACCTGAAACGTTGGCCACGAAAGTGGCAACTCGACCTTATCGAGAAAAACAACCCTGATTGGCTTGATCTATACGAAACGCTTGTCTGATGCACAGGCTGGATGGCCGGGTCGAGCCCGGCCATGACACACCAGGAGATGTACATGCCGGACGCCTATATTTTCGATCATGTGCGAACGCCGCGCGGCAAGGGGAAAAAAGACGGCTCATTGCATGAGGCGACGCCTGTTCAGCTCGCAGCGCAGATGCTGGAGGCGATCCGCGGCCGCAACAAGGGCCTCGATACGCGCGAGATCGAAGATGTGATCCTCGGCTGCGTCACCCCCGTCGGCGAGCAGGGCACGAACATCGCCCGCGCGGCGGTTCTGACGGCCGGCTATGACGAGAGCGTGCCCGGAGTGCAGATCAACCGCTTTTGCGCTTCCGGCCTCGAAGCTGTGAACATGGCGGCGGCGAAGGTTATGTCCGGGCAGTCGCCGATGGCGATTGGCGGCGGCGTGGAATCCATGAGCCGCGTGCCGATGGCCTCCGACGGCGGCGCCTGGCCCGTCGATCCCGCCGTGGCGATGCCGACCTATTTCGTGCCCCAGGGCATCAGCGCCGACCTCATCGCCACGAAATATGGCGTCAGCCGCGACGACGCCGACGCCTACGCCGTGGAGAGCCACAAGCGCGCCGCCAAAGCGTGGGACGAAGGCCGCTTCGCGAACGCTGTGGTTCCCGTCAACGACATTCTCGGCATTCCGCTCCTTACCCGCGACGAGACGATCCGCGCCGACGCCAGCATGCAGTCGCTCGGCTCGCTCAAACCTTCCTTCGCCGACATGGGTAAGACTTATGGCTTCGACGGCGTCGCGCTTCAGAAATATCCCGAGTTCGAGCGCATCAATCATATCCACACGCCCGGCAATTCCTCCGGCATCGTGGACGGCGCCGCAACCGTCCTCGTCGGCACGAAGGAGGCGGGCGAAAAAGCAGGCCTCACGCCGCGCGCGCGCATCCGAAGCTTCGCGTCCATCGGCACAGAGCCGACAATCATGCTGACCGGCCCGAGCTTCGCGGCCGAGCGGGCGCTTGCCAAGGCGGGGATGCGGATGGAAGACATCGGCCTGTGGGAAGTGAACGAGGCGTTCTCAGCCATCGTCCTGCGCTTCATGGATGCGCTGAAGGTCTCGCACGACGAGATCAACGTGAATGGCGGTGCCATCGCCATGGGACACCCGCTGGGCGCGACCGGCGCAATGATCCTTGGCGTGCTGCTCGATGAAATGGAGCGCCGCGGCGCGGCCACGGGCCTCGCCGCGCTCTGCATCGGCGCAGGGATGGGGACGGCGACCATTCTGGAACGGGTTTAGGTTTGTTGTCATGGCCGGGCTCGACCCGGCCATCCAGATTCTCACGCCCGAGTTTGCGGCCCCTGGATGGCCGCCTCAAGGGCGGCCATGACATCGGAGCGAGCAATGACCAGCAGCATTTCATACGCCGTCGATGGCGATGGCGTCGCCACCCTCACCATCGACCAGCCCGGCAAGTCCATGAATTTGATCGGGCAAGACTTCGTCGCCGAGTTCGCAGCGTCCATCGAGCGCGCAGCGGCCGACGCCTCCGTGAAGGGCGTCATCGTCACGTCCGGCAAATCGAGCTTTATCGCGGGCGCGGACCTGATCGGCATGGACCGCCTTGTCACCCTGGCTCGCACCGCGCCGCCGGCCGAAACAGTGAAGGCTGTATCGAGCCTGTCACGAGTGCTGCGGCGGCTTGAGACCTGCGGCAAGCCGGTCGCCTGCGCCATCAACGGCGCCGCGCTTGGCGGCGGCTTCGAGGTCGCGCTCGCCTGCCATTACCGCGTCGCAACCGATGACGACCGCATCAAGATTGGTCTGCCCGAAGTGCAGGTCGGGCTCCTGCCCGGCGGCGGCGGAACGCAGCGCCTGCCTCGTCTCGTCGGCATTATGCCTGCGCTGCCGCTGCTCCTCGAAGGCCGCCATCTCACGCCGCAGCAGGCGAAGGGCGCCGGCCTCATCCACGAGGTCGCGCCTGCGGGCGAACTTCTGGCGGCGGCGAAAAAGTGGCTGGCCTCGCCGCAGGCGAAGGCGACGCAGCCCTGGGACGAGAAGTCGTTCAAGGTTCCGGGCGGCGCGGGCGCGATGAACCCGAATGCGGCGCAGACCTTCATGGCCGCCAACGCCATGACGCGGGACAAAACGTTTGGCAATTACCCGGCCGCGCAGGCGATCCTGTCCGCCGTCTATGAAGGGACGCAGGTTCCCATCGATCTCGGCCTCAAGATCGAGTCGAAATACTTCGTGTCCCTGATCCGCGGCCCTGTCGCGCCGAACATGATCCGCACGCTTTTCGTGAACAAGGGCAGGGCCGACAAGCTGGCGCGGCGTCCGCAAGGCGTTCCGAAGGCGAAATTCAAGAAGATCGGGATGCTTGGCGCAGGCATGATGGGCGCGGCCATCGCTTATGTGGCGGCGTCGAACAGCATCGAGGTCGTGCTGATCGACCGCGATCCGGCGTCGGCCGAAAGAGGCAAGGGCCATGCTGTGAAGCTCGTCGAAGGCGCTATTTCCAAGCGCCGCATGAGCCAGGCCGAGGGCGACGCGCTGCTCAACCGCATCGTTCCCGCTGTGGATTTCGCGCTCCTGAAAGACGTGGATTATGTGATCGAGGCCGTGTTCGAGGATCGCGCCATCAAGGCCGATGTGACCAAGCGCGCGGAGGCTGCGATGCGCCCCGATGTCGTGTTCGGCTCGAACACGTCGACGCTGCCCATCACCGGCCTCGCCGAAGCAAGCAGCCGTCCCGCTAAGTTCATCGGCATCCATTTCTTCTCGCCCGCCGAAAAGATGCCGCTTGTGGAAATCATCCGCGGCAAAAGGACGAGCGACGAGGCGCTCGCGATCACGCTCGATTTCGCGCAGGCGATCAAGAAAACGCCCATCGTGGTCAATGACGGCCGGGGCTTCTTCACGTCCCGCTTCTGCGGCTGCTACATCGGCGAAGGCGAGATCATGCTGGCGGAGGGCGTTCCGCCTGCGCTGATCGAGAATGCGGGCAAGCTCGCGGGCATGCCTGTCGGGCCGCTGGCTCTCGCCGACGAAACCGCCATCGACCTCGGCTGGAAGATCCATAAGGCGGCGGAGGCCGACCTTGGCGAGGCCTACAAGCCGAGCCCCGCCGTCTCCGTCATGGAGACCCTGTATGTGAAGAACGGCCGAGCGGGCCGGAAGAACGGCAAGGGCTTCTACGACTATCCGGAGAAGGGGCCGAAAAGCCTGTGGCAGGGGCTTGGCGATCTTTATCCGCCAAAGCCCGAAGGGGACTGGCCTTCGGTGGAGGAGCTGAAGAAGCGGCTGCTTTACGTGCAGGCGCTCGACGCCGTCCGCTGCATGGAGGAAGGCGTGCTGACCGCGCCCGAAGACGGCGACGTGGGCGGCGTTTTCGGCCTCGGCTTCGCGCCATACACGGGCGGGCCGCTGAGCCTTATCGATACGGTCGGCGTTGCGAGGTTCGTCCAGGAATGCGATGCGCTGGCCGCGAAATACGACGAGCGGTTCACGCCGCCGAAACTGCTGCGCGACATGGCCGCGAAGGGCGAAACGTTCTACCCCGCGCCAAAGGTGGCTTAACATTCATAGCGACGCGCTCCCCTCCGGCTCAGGCGTAATGGTGGCGCGGGCTCTCATGAGCAGCGCATGAAGTCTCGCCTACTCGCCGGCGGAAAATCGCCCCGCGTCATCCAGCGGCTTGGCGCGCTCGATCCGCTCGCGCTCTTTGGGGCTGTTCAGCGCCTCCCAAAGATCGCTGCGCCGCTGCACGTTGAGCCAGAAATCGGGGGTGTTGCCGAATACGCGGGCAAGGATCAACGCCGTTGCAGCCGTCACGCTGCGGCGGCCGTTGCAAAGCTCGTTCACATGCTTGCGCTGCACGCCCATGGCTGCGGCGAGCGCGGCCTGGGGCAATCCCAAGGGCTGCATGAATTCCTCAACCAGGATTTCGCCGATGCCGGCCGGCTTGCGCTTCGTCATGAGCATATTCGGTTCACCTGTAGCTATGGTCGTCCAAGTAAACGTTCGAGGCTTCGCCCCGGCCGCCGTCCCAACGGAAAATCAGCCGCCATTGCTTATTGACGCGGATCGAATGAAACTCAGCCAGTTTGCCGCTCAACTTCTCGAAGTGATTGCTTGGCGGCGCACGCAAGTCCTTGTCCGCCATTGCGTCGTCGATCAATTGCAATTTGCGAAAGAGGGCGGCTTTCAAGATCGCTTGGAACGTTCCGCGACGGCGCATCTTCGACGAAGAAGGCGCGCAACCATTCATCCCGGAAATTTACAATCATCCGGCCCGCCCCGTGGCGACCTAATGTACCGCGCTCCGGGACATTTCTCAAGCGATGGCGGCGGCTCATCAAGGCGGCTATAAACGTGGGCGGCGACGAGACCGCAAACCTTTCGAACCGGGCCACGGGAATATGCTATAAATAACTCGCAAGGAAACGCTCGCCACACGACTGTCATCGCCCTTTCATTCAATCCTGAACCAATGCACATTGAAAGCACGAGCACTGCCCCGCTGGCGGGCGTCCGCGTCCTCGAATTCGCTGGGATTGGCCCCGCCCCTTATGGCGCGATGCTGCTCGCCGATCTTGGCGCGGATGTGCTGCGCATCGAGCGGCCGGGCGCCGCGGACCTGTTCGCCGTTCCGAACCCGCCTGTCGATCGCGGCAAGCGCTCGCTGGCGCTTGACCTCAAGCAGGCGTCGGCGGTCGATCTCTGCCTGCGCGCGGCTGAGAAGGCCGATGTGCTCATCGAGGGGTTCCGGCCAGGCGTGATGGAGCGCCTCGGGCTTGGCCCCGAAGTCGCGCTGGCCCGCAATCCGCGCCTCATTTACGCACGCATGACGGGCTGGGGGCAGGATGGGCCGATCGCCCAGACCGCCGGGCACGACCTGACCTTCATCGCGCTCACAGGCGCGCTCCACGCCATCGGCCCGGCCGGCGGTCTGCCCGTGCCGCCTCTGAACCTCGTCGGCGACATGGGCGGCGGCGGGACCTTCCTCGTCATAGGCATCCTGGCCGCGCTTCTGGAACGGCAGAAGTCCGGCCTCGGCCAGGTCATCGACGCCGCCATCCTCGACGGCACGGTCTCGCAGCTTGCGCTGATCCTCGCCCTTCGCGGCGCCGGAACTCTGGGACCACCCGCGCGGCGAGAATTTGCTGGACGGCGGCCTGCCCTTTTATCGGACCTACGCTTGCGCGGACGGCAAGTTCATCGCGCTCGCAGCCCTCGAGCCCAAGTTCTTCGCTGCGTTCATTAGCGGGCTCGGCCTTGACCCCGCGCCCTACCTCGCGCGCCAGTACGACCGCTCGCAATGGCCCGCGCTTCACCGCGAGTTCGAAGGCCTCTTCGCGGGCAAGCCGCGCGACGAATGGGCCGCGCTGTTCGCGGGAACCGACGCCTGCCTCGCGCCCGTGCTCGACTTCGAAGAGGCCGCGCGCCACCCGCACAACGCCGCGCGCTCAACCTATGTCGAGGCGGATGGGGCGTTCCAGCCCTCGCCCGCCCCGCGCTTTTCACGCTCGCAGACTTCGGCCGGCGAGCATTATGCGCCCGGCAGCGGCGAGGACGCGCTCAAGGACTGGGGCGTTGGTTGAACGAGGCCGAGAGGGGGTGTTCGCTTCGGCGTCGGCCGGAGCCGGCGTGGGTTGGCCGCTGGTTAATAATGTCCTGAGATTGGTTTCGTTTCGTGTGTGCCGTAGCGCACGCATTAGGAGGTTTCGGATGAGAAGCTGACTTTGAGCGTGCATAGGTTGCGTGAGAGATGAAGGCAGGCCCTTCGAAGCCAGCTTCCAAGAGCGGGCTTCGAACCACCCCAAGCTGCTGCGGTCAAAAGCCGTGGTGGTGAGCGTTGGGGTCAAAGTCCGCAGATACGATCTGCGGGCAGGTATGGTCCGGGGAGACGAGCGAAAGCAAACCCTTCGATGACGCGTCGATAAACCAAAGTGCTGCCAGAACCAGGGGCGGCGAAACCCTCTGGGATAAGTGCGCCGGATACTTGGGTGCTGGGCGCGCGGCAGCCGGCGTATAGGGGGCGTGAACCCGGTCCAGCTCTTTTGCGGAACTACGGGAACCAGGGCTTGGATGCGAACGTGAGCGCTTGCCGCTCACGGTAAACGTTCGCTTAACGGAGAAGCACAAGTGGCGAAAGCCATGAGGCGAGCGTACCGATGCTAAGTATCCGGATCCGCTTGCGGATGCGGACACTATAAGATGCAAGCTCGCCAAGGCGAGCTTGCGGGGCGGACCAGCCCGTACGAGCGATGAAGGCCGGTAATGCGGCTGGAGCAAAGGGGCTGGGTCAAGCGGCTGCCTTTTGCGCCCAACTGGAAACGGGAGGAGGCGCATGAGTGCGGCAAGACCATTTCGGCACCTTGATGGGAGCGGTATGAGTTGAGAGGCTCACGCACCGTTCTGCGAGGGGCTGCGGGTGAAATCCCCGAGGCCTACTCTCCAAAGCAGGTCTATATATATTTAAACACCTATATTCGGGACGCTTAAAGTCGACGAATTCACGTAATCTTAAGGTTTGCGTTTAGGATTGGTTTTAAAAGCGTTTATGCCGGGTAAAAAACATCGGCGCAACTTGGACGGCGCCAACGCCATTCGCGAATGCCCCTGCGGCTATCCGCGATCCTCTCGCCACAAGCAGTATGCCGGATAGCGCGCACGCGCCTGTCCTCCAGCCTGACATTCGAGCGTCGCGGCCCTCAGTGTCATCGCGGAAAGCGCGCCTGCCCCGGACTTCGATCCGGTACGCTCTATCCGCGGCCATCAAAAACACGAACGCAATGACAAACGAGCTTTCTTCCGTCCTGCATCCGCATGCGGATGCAGGTGTGCCGGATTTCAAGTTAACCGGCTAAGGCGAGCTTGCTGGAAGAAGGAACGCCGTGACGAGGGGCGCGCCCTGCTCCCTCTCCCCCCACCGCATCCGCCGGCGGATGCGGTTACGTCGAGTTGCGAACTCGCCAAGGCGGGTTCGCCGAGAGAGGGTTGGGGTGGGCTTGACGTTTCGCCGATGCGTGCGGCTTAATATTTGTACAGGTCGGACTTGTACGGCCCTTCGACCGACACGCCGATGTAATCGGCCTGCTCTTTCGTCAGCTGCGTGAGCTTCACGCCGAGCTTGGCGAGATGGAGGCGCGCCACGCCCTCGTCGAGGTGCTTCGGCAGGGTGTAGACGCGATTCTCATACTTGCCCTTGCCGGCGTTTGTCCAAAGCTCCATCTGGGCGAGCACCTGGTTGGTGAAGGACGCGCTCATCACGAAGCTCGGATGGCCGGTGGCGTTGCCAAGGTTCACAAGCCGCCCTTCGGACAAGAGCAGGATGCGATGGCCGTCGGGGAACTCGATCATGTCCACCTGCGGCTTCACATTCGTCCATTTGAGGTTCTTAAGCGTCGCGACCTGGATTTCGTTGTCGAAGTGGCCGATGTTGCAGACGATGGCCATGTCCTTCATCTTGCGCATGTGCTCGATCGTGATGATGTCGCGGTTGCCGGTCGCGGTGACGAAGATGTCCGCCGAGCCCACCGCATCGTCGAGCGTCACAACTTCATGGCCGTCCATCGCCGCCTGCAGCGCGCAGATCGGATCGATTTCGGTGACATGAACGCGCGCGCCGGCGCCGCGCAACGATTGCGCCGAACCCTTGCCCACGTCGCCATAACCGCAGACGACGGCGACCTTGCCCGCCATCATCACGTCGGTCGCGCGGCGGATGCCGTCCACGAGGCTTTCGCGGCAGCCATAGCGGTTGTCGAACTTCGATTTCGTCACGCTGTCGTTGACGTTGATGCAGGGGAAGGACAGCGTGCCCTTCTTCTCCATCTGGTAGAGGCGGAGAACGCCCGTCGTCGTCTCCTCGGACACGCCCTTGATGGCGGCCTTCGCCTTGGAATAGAAGCCGGGGTCGCGTTCAAGCCGGCGCTTGATTGTTCTGACGAGGCTGTATTCTTCCTCGCTCTTTGGATCGTTAAGCACCGACGGGTTCTTCTCGGCCTCGGCGCCAAGCTGCACAATCAGCGTCGCGTCGCCGCCATCGTCGAGGATCATGTTGGCGGTTTCGCCATTCGGCCACTCCAGGATGTGGTCTACAAAATCCCAGTACTCGTCGAGCAACTCGCCCTTGAAGGCGAAAACCGGCGTGCCCCGCGCCGCGATGGCCGCGGCGGCATGGTCCTGCGTCGAGAAGATGTTGCACGAGGCCCAGCGGACGTCCGCGCCGAGCGCCTGCAGGCTCTCGATCAGAACAGCCGTCTGGATCGTCATGTGCAGGCAGCCGGCAATGCGCGCGCCCTTCAGCGGCTGCTCCTTGCCGTATTGCTCGCGCACGGCCATCAGGCCCGGCATCTCTGTTTCGGCGATGTCCATCTCCTTGCGGCCCCACTCCGCAAGGCTGATGTCTTTCACGTAAAATTCGGACGGGATGGACGACGTTTTGCGTGCTGCGGACACAGATTTCTCCCAAAGTTGTTTGCAAGAGAGGTTGGAACTTGGCGCAGTGGTAGCCTGTGTGCAAGCGAAAAGCAATAAAGACATAAACATTGCTTTATGTCCTGTGTTCCGATGCGAGCATAAGCCGCTGTGAAGGAACCAGAACGCCCTGCGCGAAGTCCTGCTCCGTTTGCCGCGGGCGTAAGAGGAAACTATTAGCAGTAAAGTCGAGATGTGGCGCGGTGGCTTTAGGCTGGACATATCCGTTTCCGCCCCTTTCGTCTGGCGGTGTCTCAGTAGCCCTGCCGTGACTCCGTTTCCACACCCCGCTCATCGAACCGGGCTGGCGGATTTCCCGCACCCGTCTCTCGGACAAGACCTCACGCCTTCACCCACGACTGCTCGCGCCCTCGCGCGGTCAGGCGAACGAGTCCGAAATGCCCGTAGAGATGCGAGAGTGGATAGGTCCCGCGTCTGCGCCGCCTGACTTTGTGCTTGGATCGCAACCACCGACGCAACCGCACCGCTGTGTAGCTGTCGAGCGCCCGGTACGCCTTGCTGACGGTTCCTACTTGAAAGGAGTTCGCCCAGCCGCGCAACGCGCGGTTCAGCTGACTGATCAGCTCTGTGGTCTCTTGCCATAACATCGAACGGCCGGTCATCGCATGGATTTTCTCCACCATGCGTTTGACGCTCTTCTTCGATGGCCGGTAACCGAGACGGGCTTGGCCGGTCTTCGTCGAGTACATCCGCCCGAACGTGTAGCCCAGGAAATCAAACTCTTCCTCCGGCATCTTGCGAATCCGCGTCTTCATCCTCGTTGACCGTCAGCTTCAGCTTGCCCATGATCTCGCGCAGCCATCGCAAAAGGCTCGCCTACGTCTCGCTCAGAACGGCGCCGATGCCATATAGGCTCCTGAAACTGGCTGACGTTTATGCGTAATCAGGAAAGCTTTTCATCCCGATGCATCGTGATTTGAAAGCCGTTCTGGAGTCCGTACCGCGGCGAAGCTTGACGGTGCTGAGTAATACGCGAACGCATCCGTGGACTGCTGACGGCTTTAAAACATCATGGGGCAACGAACTTGATCGTCCCGTTATGAAGCCGCTTCATGGGCTGGTGTTTCATGGACTTCGTAAATCTTCGGTTGTGTTCCTTTTCGAAGCTGGATGCACCGGCGCAGAGGTCGCCGCCATCACGGGACAATCCATGCAAATGGTTGAGCATTATGCCCGTGAGGTGAATCAAAAGAAGCTTGCGGCGGCTGCGGTGTTGAAGTGGGAAGCGGCGCCGTGAAAAGGGTTGCCGGAACGCCCCATGAACGGAACTTGTAAAATTTCACCATTGAACTTGTAAAACTTTACCGATGTTCTCTTTTGTATCTAGGACAAACCTTTGATTTTGTTGGTGATCCCGGAGGGGCTCGAACCCCCAACCCCCTGCTTAGAAGGCAACTCTTTTTTGCTTAAGTGGCTGTTCTTGCGAGGGAAGTGCTTTAGAAGCTGGTCGTGAATTATCGTTATAAATCATGAGGCAGCTTTTGAGCATGTAAAACGCGGGATGTGGTATCGGGGTCTTGTGCGCTAGCCGCTGGCTTGGTTAATAGGCGCTGTGTGGCTACAGACTAACTTGATACTTGTGGACTGGCGCGAGCACGGCTGTTGCTCGGACGGCGGTACCGTGAAAAAAATCACATGCTAAGTCGCTGCTGAACGGCTTGTCGGATTTTGCGGCATGTCAAGCGCACCTTGTCGGAGGAGTAACCATGAGTGAGGACCATCCCGGTCTTGCGTACTGCAAGCGGGAGTTAGAGACATATCGCAGGCTTCTTGTCGTCCGACGGTCATTCATGGACAGATACGACCAAGGAACAGATCGCGTTCTTGGAAGAAAAGATCAACGAGTTGAGTGGCATTCTTGAAGACTAAGGTCAGAATGATTCCGGTTGACGATTTGATTTTGGAATTAAGATCAATTCCTAACGCCTTGAACGACGAGACCGGTGGGTCATCAGGACGGCCACGGCGTCGCGGCTCGATAGGAGCCCCCCTCCCGTCCGAGCGAATAAACGGCGACCCCATCTTCAATCCGGACCTATGGGACGTTACCGATCAAGAGCGGTGGGAGGAAGAAAAGCGCCGTGCTCGTCGCGCTGTAGAGGGAGATGGACCTGGCGCAAGGAGTGGGGTTGAAGCCCTCGCTTGGTACAGGTCGTTCCATGCCGACCAGCGCGAATGGGGCATCTACATTCCTTTATCCAGCCTTTCGCTCATGGACGAACTTTACCTTAGCAATCTACGAGGGATTGGGCGGGATCGTCGGCTTTCCCTCGCTTGGTCAGCGTTGTTGCTCCATGAGCAGATGCATTTTGCGGTCGATTATGCCTGTGCTTGGTTCGAACTGATGATGAGGGCGCCGATCCGGAGAGAATTCACGGCGCGCCTCAACGGCAGACATCCGCTCAAGGAGTTTGCCCCCGGCAAAGCCTATCTCGAGATCGAAGAGACGGCGGCTAACGCTCATATGCTCAGGCACCTGGTGCGTAGAGAATCCAGCCAAGTCATGAGGACTCTCGAGGATTTCGTGAAGAGCCAGCCCTCAGGGTATCGAGAAGGTTTTCGCGCTACCAATGACAAATCGTTCGCAGAAGTTACGGCAGAAACCCTTCGCAGCTATTTCGCAATTTGGGCAATCGAACATCATTTGGACTTCGGGAACCCGAAGACGGACTGGTTGCGGCTGCTGCCGCTCGATGCTGAAAGCGCCGAGTGTCCTGTCTATGTGATCAACGATCTGGACGAAATCGGCGTTGCGGCTGACTCGCTTCGCCTTTTGCATTGCATCAGCGAGATAGAGGAAAACGCGGATTTCAAAAAACAATTGGGGCGCCAAAGCGACAAAGTGCAAAGCGATTGGAGCCGGAAGAAGGACGAGATCAAGGTTGGGCTGCCGTCGCCGCCCCGCTTCGAGAAGCTGAAAAAATGGAAGCCTTCGACTTGGTCATTGCGGTTACGCGACGGACATCGGGTTCATTTGCAGCCGCCCAATTCAGGCAAGACAGCGTGGCGTGCGGTCGCGATCGGCAAGCACAAGGAAATGGGGCATGGATGATGGTTTCCCGGCTCCGAAGGTCGAGATCGGGCGCATTGTGTTCCGGTCATGGGAGCATGAATGGCAAACAGGGGACAAGGAAACTTTCTCGCTTGCGTCGGCCGAGAAGCTCCTGCCCATCGAAATAACGCGACCGATCTATGAACGGTTGGAGCGGTGGGAACGCGATCTCCTGAGGTCTTCTCTTCCTTATCCGCCAGGCGGATGGCGGATTAGGCGAGCGGGCACCGAGTGGCAAAATCTTCTGCACTCCGCAACCAAAAACCCACTTACCTGCGCCTTCGAGAATGCACGCAAGTACGGGTTTGAAGGTTGCAAGCTTGACGAAATCTGTCCAAATTGGGACGTAGTGCTGCCAGAGCCTCGGAGCAAGCAAGGCAGATTTGGAACATCCCTGTGCGCGCCGCCAGCGAGCAGTCCAGTCCTGTTGTACTACGGGCTTGAGTGGCGCTCAGCAACCGTTCACTCCACCAACTCAGAACTGGTTAGCATTGACGATCTGCTTCGCGAGTTTTCACCTCGGTACAGAGAGATTTACCCAGCAATTCGATAAGTTCAAAATCAGGGTCGCCATGCGCGAGCAACGACGAACCTGATGAGTACGAGACATTGCCGGGCGCAGGTAGGCTCTCAAGGGGCGCTGGTGTGTCGCAGCCCACCTCAATCAGCCAACGCGGGCATGGAATGCCGCTCCACGATATCGGGATAGGGCTCGAAGACTGCAATAAGCGCTAGCCCAACTTTATCGCAGGAGCGCGCGAGTGCACTCGACCCTCAGCTTGGGAAGCTTGTTCGGAAGTCCTAAGCCGCTGATTTGTAACATCAAGGCTTTTACAAGTTATTTCTGAAATGTCGTTTTATTACAGCATGGTTGTCGAGAACTTGTAAAATAATTTGAGCATAAACGATCTAGTTCTGTTCAACCCTGCGGCGCGGGTTTTTGTCCTTGCGAAATCTCGGCAGCGTCCAGTGGGAGTTCTCCCGGGGCAACCGGCCGACGGTATTTGGCGATCTTACTTTGGGGATTGCTTTCGATCTCGGCTTTTGCGGGCAGGATCGAGCCCGAGAACAAAATCTTTGCAGATTGCGAAGGCTTGACGAGCACGGTCCACAAACCGTCGGCGTCCCATAATTCGCCAATGAACGTATCGGCATTCTTTGGCGTGCGTTTGCTCGGAGGAATACGGTTCAGGTTGAGGCGAAGCGGTTCGGCATTCGATTGTTGCGGGAAGTAATCCGGTCGACCGCTTTTCGAGAAGCGCTGACGCAATACCGCAGTGTCATGCTGGTCGTCTTTTTCGGCGGCGGTGAGGTTCTGCACTTGATACCACTTCTCGCCTGCTACTGACTGGGAATCATGTTCGAGAGCGCGGCCGCGATATTCACGGCCAGCGGGCGTACGCACGACGACGTTGAGGTCTGGAAAAATGGTGATGTCGGGGAGTGTCTTTCCGTTGGGTGTCGACATGAAGATCTCCAATATCTTTCGAAAGTGTAAAAGAATTCGATAGGCAGAGATTTGCATGATTGCGTTTTTAGTCAATACTTAAATAAGTAAAATCTTAAGCGATACGTCATTCGATTAGAGGGTATTGGATATTGTTATCAAACGAATATTTCCAAAGCCATGGCATTGCCTGTGACGAGGGCGGAATAATGTCTGAGCGAAGAACTGCGTGATCGCGACATAGCGGTCAACATCCATGCGAACGTCCGGCGCGACCTCAACCATGATGTCGATATCGCTGGCGAGCCTGTCTTCGCCGCGGGTGCAAGAGCCGAACAGGGCGGCATCAGCAACGCCCTGCGCCCGCAAGGCGACTTCGTTCTCGTTCGTTGTGGCGATGATGTCGCTGGCGTGATGGCGGGGTGTAGCTCGATTGAGAAAAGTGACGGCTCCGGAATGGGAGGCTCGCGGTCCATGTTGTCGCTTTTTTCAAAAAGGATGAGATGGGTCGGAAGCGGCGTGCGCCGGGAGACCGGCAAGGAGTAGGTGGTGAGAGTCCGCCACGATGAAGGAATAGCAAACCACATCGGCCCCGAGCCGTGCGCAGGCGTCCGCGAGGACATCGGCGAAGCGTCGGCAGGGGATCGCATAGGCCAGCCATTGAGCCGCGAAATCGACGTCATTCTGGGCGCCGACGCCGTACCGCTGACGGAAGGCAACACGGGTGGGCGCGTTATTGCGAGCGCCCGTCCGGCTCAGCGCGGTCGTAGACCCTGGCATGTGCAGACGCTCCTTGTGCGGGAACCGGGAGATCTCATGTCTGGCCTGGGCGGCGCGCCGCTCCTGGTCCGCACCGGGAAGGCGAGGAGCCGAAGCCGGTGATGCACGGGCATGAGAAGTCAGAACTCCGCCATTGTAGCAACGAAGCTGCCGAACAAAGCCGGGCAACCGGCAGCGGAGGCGGTGGAGCGAAAGGCGGGGACCAAGGGGAACACGGATCAGCAACGCACGCGCCGAACTCGAATCCGGGAAAGCGTGTCCCAGGCGCTGGAGCGTGTGCGGAAAGCCGCAAGGCAAAGGAAGAAGGAGAAGTTCACCGCGCTGCTCCACCACATTAGCGTCGAGACCTTGGAGGTCGCTTTCTACGCTCTCAAGCGTAAGGCCGCCCCTGGCGTCGACGGCGTGACATGGCAGGAGTACGAGGCAGACCTTGAGCGCAGGCTCATCGATCTGCATGGCCGCATTCACCGCGGGGCCTACCGGCCTCAACCGTCGCGCCGGACCTATATTCCGAAGACGGACGGACAGCAACGGCCACTCGCAATTGCCGCCCTGGAGGACAAGATCGTCCAAGGGGCTACCGTACTGGTGCTGAATGCGATCTACGAGGAAGATTTCCTTGGGTTCTCCTATGGGTTCCGTCCCAGAAGGGGAGCGCACGATGCGCTGGATGCTCTGGCGGTAGGCATTGGCAAACGGAAGGTGAACTATATACTCGACGCCGACATCCGATCATTTTTCGGGTCTGTCAGCTGGGAATGGCTGGTCAGATTTGTGGAACATCGGGTTGGCGACAAGCGCATCGTCCGTCTGATCCAGAAATGGCTTAAGGCGGGTATCCTGGAAGACGGGGTCGTGACGGTCAGTGACAGAGGAACCGGGCAGGGTTCGGTAATATCGCCGCTGCTTGCCAATATCTACCTGCATTACGTTTTCGACCTCTGGGCCGAACGCTGGCGACGGCGCGAGGCTGCCGGCGACATGATCGTCGTGCGTTACGCCGACGATGTGGTGCTGGGCTTCCAGCACGAGAACGACGCTCGCCGTTTTCTCGATGCGATGCGAGCGCGGTTCGAGGAGTTCGCTCTACAGCTCCACCCGGACAAGACCCGCCTGATCGAGTTCGGCCGCTTCGCTGCGGCAGGGCGCGAAAGGCGCGGGCTTGGCAAACCGGAAACCTTCAATTTCCTGGGGTTCACCCATATCTGCGGCCGCAGCCGCCGGGGCACATTTCTGCTCAAGCGGAAATCCCGGCGGGACCGCGTGCGGGCAAAGCTCAAGGAAATCAAAGAGGAGCTGTGGCGGCAAATGCATTGGCCGATCCCCGAACAAGGGAAATGGCTGGCGCAAGTAATCAGAGGCTTCTTTAACTACCACGCCGTGCCCACCAATTTTGCGGCGCTCGGCAAGTTCAGGCATCAAGTCGTCTACATCTGGCTGCGAACGCTCAGGCGGCGAAGCCAGACGGACGATACACCCTGGACGCGGATAGAGAAGCTTGCCGAGGACTTCCTTCCGAAACCGAAAATCCTTCATCCCTGGCCTGCTGCGCGCTTCGCCGCCAAACACCCGAGGTAGGAGCCGAATGCCTTAATTGGGCCCGTTCGGATCTGTGCGGGGGGCGAGGAGTAATCCTCGTCTCTACCGCGATCTACAGCAATTTATCGCGAACTCAAACTCGGCTAGTCTGGTAATGGATCTTATTGCTGTCGTCGCCGAAAACGCCAAAGCATCCGCCTAAGTGGGGTCGGATGCATTCTCTCCATCTTGCGCGCCAGCTATCACTTTTGCGATCTCATCAACGGCGAAACGGATGATAAACGGCCACGTGCCGCACGGCGCGGCTTCTCCACTCCTAACAAGCCTTTACAACCTCTGATTTAATTAATTCTTCATCCTGCGTGTTCTAATTAGAATCGAGCGCCAACATATGTCTGCCCATGGCGACGCCCTTTGGATAAGATTGTGCCACCGGCATATCGCGGCCGGCGGCAGACAATAAATCGGAGGGATCGGCGATGTGTCAAGGGTGCTTCAGCCAGCTGATATTGCGTGACGAACTGCACCAGGGCGGGGTCAGCCGTGTTCTCAACAACGCGGCCAGCCTCCCGACACGGCGCGCCTTCATGGCGTATTCAGTGGCGGCAGTTGCCGCCCTTGGCATAGGCGGGTCCGCTCCGGCCTGGGCGGCGGACGAAGGCGCCGACATCTTTCTGCGCGGCGGAACGATCCGCCCGCTGCCGGGCGCGCCAGTCGTCTCCGCGCTTGCGGTCAAAGGCGGGAAGATACTCGCCGTCGGCGACGAGGACGCGCTTGCTGGCCTGAAAACCAGCGCGACAACGGTCGTCGATCTTGCCGGCCGGACGCTGCTGCCGGGCCTCATCGACCCACACAACCACACAATTCTGGCTGCGCTGATCTTCGAACTCCTCGACGACGTCGGCTACGCCAAATATCCGACCCGCGAAAAACTCTTCGCGCATCTGAAGGAGGTCGCCGCGCGCACGCCGGAAGGGCAGTGGATCGTCGGCTCCAATTTCGACAACCTTCTGCAGGGCGGCGATCTCAGGCGCGCCGAACTCGATGACATATCGACCGACCATCCGATGTTCATCTGGTACACCAACGGGCACGACGCCTGCGTCAACAGCGAGGCGCTCAAGATCGCGGGAATCCCGGAGGATGTCGGCGAACTTCCGGGCGGCGGTCACTTCGGGCGCGGCGCCGACGGCAAGCTCAACGGCATCGTCTACGAGGAAAGTGCGATGCTCAAATTCGCGGTCCACTTCCTTGGGAAGATCACGCCCGAAATCGCGGCCAAGGCGATCACGGATTACGCCCGGCATGTCGCTTCCGTCGGCACCACCATGCTGCACGAGCCGGGAACGATCCGGCCGGACTGGATCGAGCCCTTTACAAAGCTCTCGAACTCGCTTGCCTGCCGCACCAGCGCCAGCGTGATGTTCAACGATATGAAGGGCTTAACGCCTTGGCGCAGCCTTGGCCTCGGCAGAGGCGCGCCCGTTGACAATTCCCTGTTCTCGCTCTTTGGCGTGAAGATCGTCGGCGACGGCTCCAACCAGACCGAGACGGGAGCGCAGACCAGGCCCTATCTCAACTCGACCTCCAAGGGTTCGCCGAACTTCAACGCCGCCCAGATGAAACAGATGGTCGCCGAAGTTGCGGCCTTCGGCCTGCCGGTGCAGATCCACTGCAACGGCGATTACACGATCGACATTGCGCTGGACGCGATTGAGGCGGCCTATTCAGGCTCAACCAGCCATGGCGTCAACCGCATCGAGCACTCGACGATGTCGCGCGCCGACCAGGTTCTGCGCATGAAAAAGCTGAACGTGCAGCCCAGCTTCCTGATGAACCACGTGCGCCTCTACGGCGCCGCCTATCGCGACCAGATCTTCGGTCCCGAACGCGCAGCCTTTACGGACCCCGCCGGGGCTTGCGTGAAAGCCGGCCTGCCCTTCACGCTGCATACCGACGGGCCGTGCTCGCCCCCCGGTCCCCTCGCCCTCATCAGCACCGCCATGACGCGCCGCTGCATCATCGACAACTCCGTGGTCGGCCCCGATCAGGCCGTTTCGCTTGACGATGCGATCCGCGCCGTCACGATCAACGCCGCCCATCAGCTCGGCCAGGGCGATCGGCTTGGGTCGCTCGAAAAGGGCAAGGAAGCGGATTTCACAATCCTGGAAAGCGATCCCTATAAGGTCAGCCCGGATGCAATCGCCGACATCAAGGTGAGCGAGACGTGGGTGGCGGGCGCGAGGAAGTTCGCGGCGTGACGCTGCGCGTTAGAGCGAAGGTTCGTGCCGTTCAATCGACGCCATCTTCACGCTGGATGGCGATCACAGTCCTTCAGTATTTAGTTTATGCTGGTCGGGGACGGTGATAAGGGGTCGATAGCCGAAGTGCCGGTTTTGTCGCAATCCCGTGTGCGCCACGGCAGCTTCCGGATCCGGATTCGGTCGTCTCCGAAGAAGCCAAGACAATCCCGCCCTTGACCCACAGCAGAAGCAGACCGAGCGTTGTTTTGATATGGCAATCCCAAAAGGCTTGCCGGCAACGGCATTTACGGATTGCCCGACTTTGCCCGTGCGGATAATTTGAAAGAAAGTTCTAGCCTTACTTCGCACATTCATCTGCCGCGCCGGCTTGCCATGAAACCCCGTCGGTAAATGGAGTATTCCCTGTGTTAAAAACCTTTTGTGCTGGAATACTGGCGGCGACGATGGCGATCACCTCCCTGCCGGCGCTCGCCACACCTGCCATCACCGAGCAAGAGGCGCACGACATCGCGCTCGAAGCCTATATTTATTTTTACCCATTGGTCACGATGGATCTGACGCGCTGCGTCGGCACGAATGTCCCTGCCGGAAAGAGGCCGGGCTTCGGGCCGATGAACGAATTTTCGCATTTTCGGACGTTTCCGCCGGCGGATTTCAAAACAGTCGTACGGCCGAATTTCGATACGCTCTATTCGTCGGCATTTCTCGACCTGACCAAGGGCCCGGTGCTGCTTTCGATACCCGATACGCAGGACCGCTATTATCTGCTGCCGTTGTTGGACATGTGGACCGATGTTTTCGCCGTGCCGGCAAGCGCACCAGTGGCACGAAGGCCGGCCTGTACGCTGTAACGCCGCAGGGCTGGAAGGGCGAACTTCCGAAAGGCGCGCAGCGCATCGACGCGCCCACCTCCTATGTCTGGATTATTGGCCGCACCCAGACCAATGGACCTGCCGACTACGAGGCCGTGCACCGTGTGCAGGACGGCTACAAGCTGACGCCGCTCGCCGAATGGGGCAAGGCGCCGGTTGCGCCAGAGACCAAGATCGATCCCGCCGTCGATATGAAGACGCCGCCCAAGGAGCAGGTCGATACAATGAAACCCGACGCCTATTTCCGCTATGCGTCGGAATTGTTGAAGACCAACCCGCCGCATGTCACCGACTGGTCAATGGTCGAGCGCCTCAAGCGCATCGGCGTCGAGCCCGGCAAGACCTTCGACATGGCTTCTGTCGACCCGGCCGTTCGCGCGGCGGTCGAACAGGGCGCCGCGGATGGATCTAAAATCATCGCCGAAAAAATGACGGAAATCGGCGACCGCCGCGTCAATGGCTGGTCGATCAATACCGACACGATGGGCGTATGGGGAAATTTCTATCTCAAGCGCGCCATCATCGCGCGGCGCGGGCTCGGAGCCAATCAACCGGAGGACGCCGTCTATCCGGCCGTGGTCGCCGATGCCGATGGCGCACCTCTCGCTGGAGAGAATAAATATGTGCTGCATTTCAGCAAAGAGCAGCTTCCGCCTGTAACCGCCTTTTGGTCGCTGACCCTTTATGACGGTGAGGGTTACCCGGTCGCCAATTCCATCAATCGTTTCGCCATTGGCGACCGCGACGCCCTCAAATACAACGCGGACGGCTCGCTCGATCTTTACATCCAGCACGACGATCCCGGCGCTGAACGCCAAACCAACTGGCTGCCTTCGCCTTCGACCGGCGCGATGGCAATAAGCATGCGCCTCTACGGGCCTCGCGCGGAAGTTCTCGACGGAAGCTGGGCGCCGCCTGCAGTCCTCCGGCAGTAAGAGGCGCGGGCGCGGTATCGAACAAATATGCCAAGTCATTAGCAAAGGGGAAGGACATGGGGTTTTTGCGAGCCATCGCAATCGCGGCCCTAGCCGCCGTGAGCGCAAGCA
>CAVRLF010000009.1:0-36068 GCA_963721975.1 uncultured Alphaproteobacteria bacterium | reverse complement strand
ACGCCGCCGTCGGCATCTCCCATGTCGCGCTCAGCGGGGAGTGGCTTCTCGTCAACAAGCGTTACTGCGAAATCGTCGGATATTCGGCCGAGGAGCTGGCCGGAAAAACCTTTCGGGACATCACCCATCCCGACAACATCGCCGCCGATCTCGCTGAGCGACAGCGCATCCTTTCCGGGGCGATCTCTCACTTCGGCGTGGAAAAGCGCTACATCCGCAAGGATGGCTCCCGATCTGGATGAATCCGACGGTCGGCGCGGCGAGGCGGGAGAACGGTTCGATCGATTATTTCATCTGGGTAGTGGAGGATATCACCAGCGGAAAAAGGCGGAGGAGGAAACCGACCGCATCGAAGCGCGGCTGCGCGAAAGCGAAGCGGATTTGCAACTGGCGCAGGAGGCGGCGGACCTCGGGCGCTGGAGCTGGGATTTGCGCTCGCAGGAGCTTGCCTGGACCGATCGCTGCCGGACGCTGTTCGGATTTCTATGATGCGCCGACGAGTACGCGGTATTCTTCATTCGCTCCGCCCTGACGATCGCGAGAGGATCGACGCGGCGGTGTCTGAGGCGATCCGCCGCGGCAAGGACTACGATGTCGAGATGCGGGCGGTCTGGCCGGACGGCTAGTGCATTGGATCGCAGCGAAAGGGCAGGTTTATTTGACGGCGGCGAGCCGTACCGCATGGTGGGCGTCGCTTTCGACGTCACGGCGCGAAAACTAAGTGAAGAGCAGATGTCCTATGCGCTTCGGGAAATTACCATCGCTCAAGAACCTTTTTTCCGTCGTCCAGGCGATCGTGCGCCAGACGGCGCGAACCGAGACGCGAGAGGAGTTCGTGGAGCTTTTCTCCGAGCGCATTCGGGGGCTCGCCGCCAGCCAGGATCTGCTCGTCGGCAACACGTGGAAGGGCGTGGCGGTTCTCGATCTCATTCGCTCGCAGCTCGCCCATTTCAAGGATGCGCTGGGATCGCGGGTGAGGCTTACAGGCCCCGCAGTCGAACTGAATGCATCGGCGGCGCAGACGATCGGAATGGCCGTGCATGAACTGGCGACCAACGCAAGCAAATATGGGGCGCTCTCGAACGAGACGGGATATATCCTTCTCGACTGGTCGCTGACGGGCGAAGGCGGCGCCGTTTTTTCGATAGGCTGGACGGAGCGCGATGGGCCGCCTGTGGCCAGCCCAAGCAGCAAAGGGTTTGGCCAGACCGTGCTTGTACGGATGGCCGAGGATGCGCTCGACGCGGAAGTCCGGCTCGATTACGATCCGGCCGGACTGCAATGGCGATTACAGTGCGCAGCCAAAAGCGTCTTGAAAGCGTAGGCCTCGAACCGGCTGACAACGTTTTCCGGCTTCCCAACACTTCGAATTCGCCAGCCTGCCGAAGAGGCGCGACTTGGACGCGCGCAAGGCCTGCTCCGGACTTTTCGTTTGTCAGCATTAGCCGGAACTTCTCTTGTCGGAGGTGGCAGGAGTTCCCCGCCTGTGCCTTGCGCTGAAATTTAATGTTGCGGTCCTGGCAATAAAATCAATCTGTGTTAATATCCCGCGACCGAGGAAGTTTGTTTAAATCTAGGAGTAAAATCATGAAGTTACTGCTCACGATGGCTCTCTCGGCCGCCTGTCTTTGCTTTTCGATCGCGGGGGCTGAAGCCGTCACCCTCTCAGGCGGGAATAAGACGCCTGCGGTTCAGTCCGAAGCCGTCAAGGTCGGCTGTGTCGGGGGAAGACGGTGCTCCGCTTATCACATTGTTAGCGGTCGCCGCGTCTGCCGCACCTGGGTAGCCTGCCGCTAGACACGCAGCGAATACGGCAGCCATCTCCGAGCCCGTCCTGTGCGTGATGGCTGCCGGTATCGTTTTCGCATCACGACCTCGTGAGAAGATAAATCTTTGCCTTTGCAGCGCTACCGGGCGGACGTATCAACAACTGCGTACCCGTCAGAATAAAGTCAGCAAAAAGCTGATGCGATCTTAGCTCAATCTGCTTCCCTTGATTGGTGTTTCTTCAAGTCTTCGAGTCCGGTTAGGAGAGTAAATGCGATCTTTGCTTGTCGCAGCATTTGCGTTGGCGTTTCCGCTCTGCGCCGCAGCGCAAACCTCATCTACAAAGCCCAACATCGTGATTATCTGGGGCGACGATATCGGCCAGTCGAACATCAGCGCCTACACAAACGGCCTGATGGGGTATCGCACCCCCAACATCAATTCGATCGCCAAAGAAGGGGTGATCTTCACCGACTATTATGGCGAGCAGAGCTGTACCGCCGGACGCTCGGCCTTCATCACGGGGCAGAGCGTCTTCCGGACAGGTCTGAGCAAGGTTGGATTGCCGGGCGCCGATCTCGGCATCCGCAAGGAGGATCCGACCATTGCGGAACTCTTGAAGGCGCAAGGATACGCCACCGGGCAGTTCGGCAAAAACCATCTCGGCGACAAGGACGAGATGCTGCCGACCGCGCACGGGTTTGATGAGTTCTACGGTAATCTCTATCATCTGAATGCGGAAGAGGAGCCGGAGCTTCCCGACTATCCGAAGGCTAACGATCCGGAGTTTCCCAATTTCCGCAAGAATTTCGGGCCGAGGGGCGTGATCCACAGCTTCGCGAATCCGGACGGAACGCAGCGCATCGAAGATACCGGGCCGCTCACCAGGAAGCGGATGGAAACCATCGATGACGATATCGCGGCGCGCTCCGCCGAGTTTCTCGACAAGCAGGCGAAGGCGAACAAGCCTGTGTTCATGTGGGTGAACTTCACCCACATGCATTTCCGCACCCATACCAAGCCGGAAAGTCTCGGCCAGGCTGGCCGCTGGATGGGTCCCTATGCCGACACGATGATCGACCACGACAAGAACGTCGGAACCGTCCTCGCCAAGCTGAAAGAGCTTGGCATCGCGGATAACACCATCGTCATGTATTCGACCGACAACGGTCCGCACATGAACTCATGGCCCGACGCGGCCATGACGCCGTTCCGCAACGAGAAAAACTCGAACTGGGAAGGCGCCTACCGGGTTCCGGCCATGGTTCGCTGGCCCGGCAAGATCAAGCCGGGAAGCGTATCGAACGGGATCGTCTCGCATCTCGACTGGGCGCCGACGCTGCTCGCCGCGGCTGGCGCGCCCGACATCAAGGAGAAGCTGCTCACCGGCTACAAGGCCGGCGACATGACCTACAAGGTGCATCTCGACGGATACAACCTCGTTCCATACCTGACCGGGGCGGAAGCAAAAAGCCCGCGCAAGGAGTTCTTCTACTTCTCCGACGACGGCGATCTGACGGCGCTCCGCTTCGACAACTGGAAATTCGTCTTCCTGGAACAGAGGGCGCCGGGAACGCTCCAAGTGTGGGCCGAGCCCTTCACGCACCTGAGAGTGCCGTTGATCTACAATCTGCGCCTTGATCCTTATGAGCGCGCCAACATCACCTCGAATACCTATTACGACTGGTTGCTGGACCACGCCTTCATGCTCGTGCCGGCACAGGCCTATGTCGGCCGGTTCCTTGCGACCTTCAAGGATTATCCGCCCCGCCAGAAGGCTGCGAGCTTCTCGCTCGATCAGGTGCTGGCGAAGCTCAAACAACCAGCCGAATAGCGCCGAGCTTCTTAGCTGCGCGTGTCATGAAGAGCGGCGCCGATGCGCCGCTCTTCTAAACGATTTAATCCACAAAGAGTGGGGGCATCATGCCAAGCGAGTTTAGCGAGACCTCCGGTTGCCGCTGCCGGATCGATCCAAGTCGCGGCTACGCTTACAAGCGCGCCCACCCACGTCTTCCCGCGAGGGAGCCGACCTTTAAGCCGTGCTCTTATCTCAGTCTTGCGGTAGTGGCTCTCGCGTCGGCTTTCTGCTGCTTTGGGGCTGAAGTTGCTCAAGCGGCGGAACTCGAAACCCAACATCATCTTCATCATGGCCGACGATTTGGGCAACGCCGACCTCGGCTATCGGGGCGGCCAAATTCAATCGCCGAACATCGACAAGCTCGCGCAGGAGGGTGTCCGGCTCGAGTCGTTCTATGGTCAGCAGGTGTGCACGCCGTCGCGGGCGGCTCTGATGACCGGCCGCTATCCCATGCGCTATGGCCTTCAGACGCTGGTGATCTTTCCCGGTCATCGCTACGGTCTGCCCACGGATGAGTTCACGCTGCCGCAGGCCCTGAAGGAGGCCGGTTACAAAACGCTGATGACCGGCAAATGGCATCTTGGCCATGCGGACAGGAAGTTCTGGCCCCAAAATCGGGGCTTCGACTACTTCTACGGCAATGTCATGGGCGAGGTGGAATATTTCACCCGCGAGCGTGGCGGCGTGATCGACTGGCAGCGCAATGGGACATTCCTGAAGGAGGATGGCTATTACACCACGCTTATTGGCGACGAGGCGGTCAAGCTCATCGACGAGCAGGACGGCAAGCAGCCGTTCTTTCTTTACTTCGCCTCGCTCGCGCCGCATGCGCCCTTTCAGGCGCCGGGTGTCTATAAAGACCGTTACAGAGTCGATTGCGGATCCACAGCGGCGCACCTATGCCGCGATGATCACGGCGCTGGATGATCAGATCGGACGCATCGTCGCCGAACTCGACAAGAAAGGCCTTCGCGACAATACGATCATTCTCTTTGCGAGCGATAATGGCGGCGCGACAAGCGGCCTCTTCGCCCAGGGCGCCAAGAGCAACGAAGAGCGGAAGAGCGAGGAAGGCGGAATAGAGCAGAACGCGAAGGCCCCGGCCTCCAATGCTCCGTTCAGAGGGGGCAAGGGCGGCATTCACGAGGGTGGCGTGCGTGTGCCGGCCATCGTAAACTGGCCAGCCAGGCTAAAGCCGCACGCCGTTGACGCGCCGTTGCACATGGTCGACGTCATGCCGACGCTGCTGGCGCTCGCTGGCGCAAAGGGCAGTCCCGATCATCCTTTCGACGGCAAGGACATGTGGAAGACCCTCGCTGAAGGCGCGCCCAGCCCCAATGAGGACGTGCTGATCGATGTTGAGGCCTTCCGCGGCGCCATCCGCAAGGGCGATTGGAAGCTCGTGAAGATCGCGCTTCTGCCCGGCAAGACAGAGCTCTTCAATCTCGCCAGCGACCCTGGCGAAACAACAAACGTCGCCGAACAGAACCCCGAGGTTGTGCGCGATCTCGAAGCGCGCCTTCTCGCTTACGCCAAGCAACAGAAGCCGAGCGAGTGGATCAAGGCCCAACCTGCCTTTGTGGGCGAGCAGGGCAAGACGGTTTTCGATCCCGACTTCGACATTGACGACAGCGGCCTCCCGCACGAAAAGGCGGCTTTGCCGGGCGGATGAGCGTCGCTCTGAAATTGGTTGGTTCGCTCGCCGAGAATTGTGATTTGGAGTAGGGGTTTGTATGGCTTTGGTGTCACCGTACGCAGTACTTCGCGCTGTGCTTGGCTTTGTTGCGCAAAGCTTTCTCTGTTTCGTTTTGGCTGCGGCGCTACTGCCAGGCAAGGCAGCCGCCGGACCAGACGATGGGTCCATCCTTCCCTTTCCAACGGCGCCTTCGGCGAGCGTGGCCGAGCCACGATTGCAGGACTCCATCCACCATCGGCGCGTGGAGACAAACCACTTGCCCAAGGACGCGCCCAATATCCTCATTGTCCTTCTGGACGACGTGGGCTTCGGCCTTCCCGAAACCTATGGCGGCCCCGTCCATACGCCGACGCTGTCGCGCATCGCCAATGAGGGGATCAGCTACAACACCTTCCACACGACATCGATTTGTTCGCCGACGCGCGCGGCCCTGCTCACGGGACGCAATCATCAGCGGGTCGGTTCCGGGACCATCGCCGAGCGCGCCGTGGATTGGGACGGCTATACGGGCGTGATCCCGAGAACATCGGCGACGCTCGCCAAGGTGCTCGGCGAATATGGGTACAAGACTGCCGCCTTTGGCAAATGGCACAATACGCCCGCGACCGAGACCACCGCCATGGGGCCATTCACGCGATGGCCGACCGGCGAGGGCGTCGGCTTCGACTATTTCTATGGCTTTCTGGCGGGCGAGACATCGCAATGGGAACCCCGGCTCTATGAGAACTTCAATCCCATCGAGCCGCCGCACGACCCGAAATATCATTTGAGCGAAGACCTTGCGGATAAGGCGATCACCTGGGCGAAGCGCCATCGCGCTTTCTCGCCCGACAAGCCGTTCTTCATGTATTGGGCGCCGGGCGCCGCGCATGGGCCGCACCACATTTTCAAGGAGTGGGCTGACAAATACAAAGGGCGCTTCGACGACGGCTGGGATGAATTGCGCGAGCGCGTCTTCAAGCGCCAGCAGGAGCTGGGATGGATTCCCGCCGACGCGAAATTGACGCCGCGCACGGAGAGCATGGCCGGATGGGACAGCATCCCGGAGGCGCAGCGCCCGTTCCAGCGGCGGCTCATGGAAGTCTTCGCCGGCTTCACCGAGCATGTCGACGCTCAGGTCGGCAAGCTGATCAACGGTCTCGACGAACTCGGCGTGAAAGACAACACCTTGGTCTTCTACATCTGGGGCGACAACGGTTCGAGCGCTGAAGGCCAGAAGGGCACGATCAGCGAACTGCTGGCCCAGAATGGCATTCCCAGCACCCTCGATCAGCATATCAAGGCGCTCGATAACCTTGGGGGGCTTGATGCGCTCGGCGGCCCGAAGGTGGACAACATGTATCACGCCAGCTGGGCTTGGGCCGGCGACACGCCGTTCCAATACACGAAGCTGATCGCCTCGCATTTCGGCGGCACGCGGAACCCGATGGCTATTTCCTGGCCCGCGCGCATCAAGCCGGACAAGGCGCCGAGGTCGCAGTTCCACCATGTCAACGACATCGCGCCGACGATCTATGAGATCCTCGACATCAAGCCGCCGAAAGTGGTCGATGGCTTCGAGCAGGACCCCATTGACGGGGTCAGCATGGCCTACACCTTCGCGGACGCGCATGCGGAGACGCACAAGCACACGCAATATTTCGACAACAACGGCAGCCGTGGGATTTATCACGACGGCTGGTATGCCTGCACATTCGGGCCGCTTATCCCCTGGGACACCGCCGGGTCCGCCGCGAAGTTGAAGGACTGGGATTCAGCTCAGGATGTCTGGGAGCTGTATGACCTCACGAAGGACTTCTCGCAGTCGGCCAATCTCGCCGGGAAAGAGCCTGAACGATTGGCCAAAATGAAGGAGCTCTTCCTCGTCGAAGCGAAGAAGAACAAGGTGTTCCCGATTGGCGCCGGCATCTGGCTTCGCCTCCATCCCGAGGACCGCATCTCGACGCCCTATAGAAGCTGGCGGTTCGACGCGACCACGACACGAATGCCCGAGTTTGCGGCGCCTGGGCTTGGCCGCGAGAGCAACCATGTCACGATCGACGCAGACCTCGGCGAGCATGCGTCGGGGGTCCTGTACGCGCTCGGCGGTGCGAGCGGCGGCCTCACGCTTTACATGGACGATGGGCGGCTCGTTTACGAATACAACATGATGATCATCGAGCGTTACATCGGGCGGTCGAAAGAGAAGCTTGCCGCGGGCAAACACACAATCGAGGTCGACACGGCCATCGCCAAGCCGGGCGCGGCGGCGACGGTCGTGTTGAAGGTCGACGGCGCCGAAGTCGGCCAACTCGATGTGAAGCGCACCGTTGCTGGGGCCTTCACCGCGAGCGAAACGCTGGATGTTGGGGTCGATCTCGGCTCGCCCGTGTCGCTTGATTATTTCGATAGACGGCCCTACGCGTTCAACGGGACAATCAACAGCGTCACGGTTGAACTCAAATAGCAGCTGGAGAGCGGGCGACGAGTTGCTTGCTTAGATACATTCGGCCTGTTTTACGAAACAATCCCAATCTTGGCGACTTATTAAGCAGCGGCGGGCCTATGCCATGCTCCGGCTGGCGCCGGAGCGCAAGCCGCCGTGATGTCCCGCAAAGCGTCCGGCCGCCGGTTGGGTGGGCGCCGTTGGGTCGAACCGATCGCGGGCTTCTCTTTGGCTCGGCGCCAACCTCGGCCGTTCGGGAACATAGCGGAAGCTGATGCGATTCGCGCTTCGCCTTGTGGCAGCGGGCCGCGGCCGGTCGCCGCTATGCTCGCAGACGCGGCAGGCCAACCCTCACGACACATCGATATTTTTGCGTCGAAAACACATCTCAAGGCGGCGCGACAAAATCGAGCTGTAGCTAAACGGACCGCGCCCGGCGATAATAGCGCGCCGGCTTGCTTGACCATCGATAAGGCTGGAGGAGGTATTCATGAACATTGGCGCATTGCTGCCGCGGCACGCCCGCTACCGGCCTGATCATCTGGCGCTGGTGGTGGGCAGTGAGCGGCTGCCCTACCGGCGGCTGAACGCCGTCGTCAATCGCCTGGCCAACGCGCTCCTGGCGGCCGGCGTCAAAAAGGGCGACAAGATCGCCACCGTTCTGCCCAACTGCCTGGAGCTGATGGTCGCCTACTGGGCTGCGGCCAAGACCGGCATCGTCATTGTGCCCATGAGCACGCTGCTGCAGGAAGGCGGACTGCAGACCCTGCTTCGGGATTCCAACTCGGTCGTCGTGCTCGCCGACGCGTCCTTCGCTGGAACGCTTGACCGGATTCGCGGTGAGTTGCCGGCGATACCGGCAGACCGCTTTGTGCTTGTGGGCTGCCCGGAGAAGGCGCCGGCCGGTTTCCGCGCCTATGAAGACTTCACCGCCGGAGCTTCCGAAGACAATCCGCCCGATGCCGGCCTGACTGACGCGGACATGTACAACATCATGTATTCCAGCGGCACCACGGGCGCGCCAAAAGGCATCGTGCATACGCATTATGTGCGCGCCATGTACTGCGCGCTGTTCGCTTCGGCCTGGCGGATGACGCCGGAGTGCGTGGTCCTGCACGCCGGCGCCATTGTCTTCAACGGCGCCATGCTGGATCTGATGCCCTGGATGTATCTGGGCGGCACATACATCTTGCACGAGGCGTTCAATGCCGAGCGGGTGATCCGCGATATCGAACGGGAAAAGGTGACGCACATCGTCATGGTGCCGTCCCAGATCATTGCGATCCTCAACAGTCCGGCTTTCAGGCCGGAGGCGCTGGCTTCGCTTGAGATGATCCACAATGTCGGCGCGCCGCTCCTCCTGGAATACAAGCACCGGCTCAATCAGGTGCTGCCTGGCCGGTTTTATGAGCTTTACGGGCTCACCGAAGGGTTCATGACGGTGCTCGACAAGCACGACGCCATCCGCAAGGTGGGCTCGGTGGGCGTGCCGCCGCCATTCCTTGAGATGCGTATTTTGCGAGAAGACGGCACGGAATGCGCCCCCCGCGAAGTGGGCGAGATCTGCGGCAAAGGCCCCATGCTGATGCCCGGTTATTACAAACGCCCCGATCTCACTGAAAAGGCGATTGTTGACGGCTGGCTCCACACCGGCGACGCCGGCTATGTCGATGAGGAGGGCTATCTGTTCCTTGTCGACCGCATCAAGGACATGATCATCACCGGCGGCGTCAACGTCTACCCCAAGGACATCGAGGAAGTTGTGATCCAGCATCCCGCCGTGGTCGAGGTTGCTGTCTTCGGCGTCGCGGACGAGAAATGGGGGGAAACGCCGGTGGCGGCCGTGGTGCTCCGCCCCGGAGAATCGGTCGAACCTGAAGTGCTGAAGGAATGGATCAACAGCCGCGTGGACGCCAAGTTTCAGCGGGTTAGCGACGTCAGCGTCATGACCGCCTTCCCCCGCAACGTGGCGGGCAAAATGCTGAAGCGCGAGATGCGGGACAGTTACCGACGGCAGGCGGAACTCCTGATCATATACCGACCGCCCTATGTTCTGAGCGAAGGCCCCCTCATCCTGTCCTTCTCCCTCTCCCCTCGCGGGAGAGGGCGGGGTGAGGGGGCGCTACCGGTCAACACTTCCGGCGGTTGGTATTACTCATCGGGCCGCTTCCGGTTGGAAGGCGGCCCGAACGCCCAATCCGTTGGCGAAGGCGGTCTTGCCGTATGAAAACGCGCGCCAGTTCGCCAACGCTCGCAGGAATCCGCGGCGGTCTGAACCCGTTGGCGCCGCTCAATTGGATTTTTGGCGCAGTAGCGCCGTCACCCTATTTGATCAGAGTGCTCCACAAAATTGCTCATAGGACCCCACGCATGGCGACGATGTGGAGTTAACTCAACCCCGCACCCTCTTCACGTCACGGACGGCGCCTCGCGCGGCGCTGGTCGCCATCGCGGCATAAACCTTGAGCGCCTGACTCACCTCCCGCTGCCTGTCGAGCGGATGCCAAGCCGCCACGCCTCGCGCCTCCATCGCCTTCTTCCGCGACGCAAGCTCCGCACTGCCCAACCGGACATTGATGGCTCGCGCGGGAATGTCGATTTCGATGATGTCGCCCTGCTGGATGAGGGCGATGGCTCCGCCTTCCGCCGCTTCGGGCGAGACGTGACCGATGGAAAGACCGGCCGTGCCGCCCGAGAACCGCCCATCCGTGATCAGCGCGCACTCTTTGCCGAGGCCGATGCTTTTCAAGTAGCTCGTCGGATACAGCATTTCCTGCATGCCAGGGCCGCCGATCGGGCCTTCATAGCGGATGACGACGACTTCGCCCGCCTTCACCCCGCCGTCGAGGATCCCGCTCACCGCATCCTCCTGGCTTTCGCACACCACGGCCGGGCCGGAGAATGTGAGCAGGCTTTCGTCGACGCCGGCGGTTTTCACGATGCAGCCATCGGTGGCGATATTGCCAAACAGCACCGCAAGGCCCCCATCTTGCGAGAAGGGGGTTTCAGCCGACCGGATCACGCCTTTGGCGCGGTCGAGATCGAGCGCATCCGACCGCTTCGACTGGTTGAATGCTTCGGTCGTGCGCACGCCGGCGGGCGCCGCGCGGTAGAATTCTCGAACCTTGCCGTTTTCTGTTCGGCAGACATCCCACTCATCAAGTGCTTCGGCCATGGTTCGCGCATGCACGGTGGGGCACTCGCGGTGGATGAGGCCCGCGCGGTCGAGCTGGCCCAGAATAGCCATCACGCCGCCCGCCCGATGCACATCTTCAAGGTGAACGTCGTTCTTGCTCGGCGCGACCTTGCACAGACAAGGCGTGCTGCGGGAAAGGCGGTCGATGTCGGCCATGGTGAAGGGAATGCCGCCCTCCTCCGCCGCCGCCAAAAGATGGAGAACCGTGTTCGTTGAGCCGCCCATCGCGATGTCGAGCCTCATCGCATTTTCGAACGCCTCGAAATTTGCGATAGAGCGGGGCAGCGCGCTCTCGTCGCCCTTCTCGTAATAGCGCTTGGCGAGGTCGACGATGCGACGGCCGGCTTCGAGGAAAAGCTCCTTACGGTCGGCGTGCGTGGCGATCAGCGTGCCGTTTCCGGGCAGCGACAGCCCCAGCGCTTCGGTCAGGCAGTTCATGGAGTTGGCCGTGAACATGCCGGAACATGACCCGCAGGTCGGGCAGCTCTCGCGCTCATAGGCGAGCGCTTCCTCGTCGCTGACGGATTTGTCCGCGCCCTTGATCATCGCGTCAATGAGATCCACGGCGATGGTCTTGCCCTTCACCGTGACCTTCCCCGCCTCCATCGGGCCGCCGGAGACAAAGATGGCCGGTATGTTCAGGCGCAGCGCCGCCATCATCATGCCAGGCGTGATCTTGTCGCAATTCGAGATGCAGACGAGCGCATCGGCGCAATGAGCGTTGGCCATATATTCGACGGAGTCGGCGATCAGCTCGCGGCTCGGCAGAGAATAGAGCATGCCGCCGTGGCCCATGGCGATGCCGTCGTCGATGGCGATGGTGTTGAATTCTTTGGCGACGCCGCCCGCCCTTTCGATCTCGCGCGCCACAAGTTGGCCGAGATCCTTCAGATGCACGTGGCCCGGCACGAACTGCGTGAAGGAATTGGCGATGGCGATGATGGGCTTGCCGAAATCCTCATCCTTCATGCCGGTGGCGCGCCAAAGCCCGCGGGCGCCGGCCATGTTGCGGCCATGGGTGGAGGTTCTTGAGCGGTATGCGGGCATGGTGAAAACCCTTGAAGGAGTTCGGCTCTTGAGCGCGGCGGTGGGCCCAGCGCTGCGGCGTGAGCGGTAGATACGCTCAACTCCTGGGGGCGTCAATTCGGCGTTCGCGCGAACGATCCTTTTGCAACCGGAAAAAGCCGGTCGATCTGCTCGGTATAAGGCGCCTAGCGCCGGCTCCCCCGCTTAACTCGTCGCCTTTTAATGATATCAATTCAGTCGTCTGACTGTGGTTAAAGAAGCGTCAAGCCGCCGTATCGAGGTTCTTATGGGTTCTGCGTTCCTCACAATGGCTCCGTTTATTTGTGTATTTGCAGGTTTTATGAATTGCTCGCTTTGGGGCATTCCTGTCTTTGTTGTGGCCACATTAATAATTTTCTACTTATCTAAGCCAGGGGCGCTTTCGTTTGGGCTCAGAGAGCTCGGTCTCAGTTACTTGCTGTTGATGGTTGCGGGCAACACAGTGCTGACAGCAGCGCCCTTTTTTCTAGGCGTACTCGCAAGCTGGGCGCTGCAGCCTCTTCCGGGGCAAGCGAGTTAACCGCAAAGTTCCCCGACGGAAGGCGGCGCACAAGTCCCTGACTTCGTGAGCTAAGGCAGTAGCCTTACTTCTGCGCGAGAGCGCGGCTCACCCGCTTTCGAATTGGTATTCGGCCTTTATGCCAGGATGAATGATCGCCGCCCGGAGCGCGAGCAGGATCAGGCTGGCGTCGAAGCCTTCGCCTTTTTCCAGAGCCGCCTCTATACGGCTCTCGACGGCCCCCGCAGCCGCGTCGCCATTGGCGGCGTGAAAAGCTTCACGACCGGCGGCGCAATAGGCTAGGAGCATGGCCGTTTCCCCGTAGTCCTGCGGGGTCGGGTCTTCGCCCTTCTCATCCTTGAGCAGATTGAGGATGGTCAGCTTGACCGCATCCGGCACGAGGTTGGGATGAAGGTCGAAGGCGTGAAGCGCCTTGTCGAGCGAGCGCAGATCGTCCGAGCGCCCGAAGACGCCCAAAAAGCCGAGCGATGAATTGCGGCGGCGCGCCATGATAGGCCCCCGATGAGGTTCTCGCTCTCAATTACCAGTCATGTCCGGCTTGTTCCAGAAAGAACCGCGCATGCCGCCTCCGGCAAGGGACATGCGCCTGACGTTAGGAAGGCGACGGTTTGGCGTCGCACAGCCGTGACGAAACCAGAGTGACCTCTTTGATTGGCGATAGATGGAGCGGCGCTCCTATTTCGGTAAAAATCCAAAACAGGTTTTTGCAAACTGGCGTTGCATTTCTTGCGACTGCTCGGTGAAAAGCTCGAACTGAGCCCGAAAGTAGGCCATTTGCAGCCCAAACACCTCGGCAGGACTTCTGGCGAGCACGAGTTCGTCGACAAAGTGCTGGCCGAGTTCATAATACCGGCGAAACGCCTCGTCGGCCACCTGCTGGAACGATCGAGCCGAGCCGCTGGCGTCCTCGTAAATTTGTTCGAGGGAATGAGTGACTTTTTCCAGCCGCTTGCCAAAGACCTGCGCAGCCTCGTTCGGAGCGGCGGGGGCCACGAACTCCATCATGGCTTCGCCAAGCTCGGTCGTGTGTTCCACCAGTTTTTCTGGAACGATCTGGAGGTGAGGATGAGCGCGCGCGTCGCCGTTGGCAGACATTACAGTCTGAGATGATGCATCGATTTCGGAAGTCATGACCATATCTTTCAACGTCCAAACAAGAATCCGCAAGCTCTTTATTGCACTGCAAAAAGGCTTGGCGCCTCAGCCCGTGAAGGCCGGGCCACGCGCCACGCCTCGTATAGCCAAAGTCAAGTTCGCCACCACTCGCCCGGCGCTGTCAAGCGAACTTGCCTCGCATAGCCTGTCCGAGAAATCAATAAGTTGCGAGCACGCCTATCCGCGGGAAGTCCTGTCTGCGCACAACATGTCGTGTGTGGGGGGGGGCTTCCGCGGGGCGTGCTTGCGATTTTAGAAGTTGCTCGTCGGAGCGGCCTTTTGCGTCGATTGGGCGACCAGGCGACTGAGTTCCTGAGCCTGATGGGCGAAAGTCTCCATCTGCTGGCGTGCGAACTGGCTTTGAATGTCGAGCGCCTCCTTGATGTCTTTCGCATGGACGAGACGATGCGCAAGATCAAAATTCGCCTGAAGGTTGGCTTCGGTATACTTCACGGCCTTCTCGTTGATCTCGCGTGCGCCAGTGGTGATGACATCGGATGATTTAACCACCACGTCATGAGCCTGGCGGGCTGCTTCTATAAAGCGGTTGTAAGCTTCGCGGGCCTGATCGACGCTTTTGCTGGCAAGATCGCGCACGGAAGCGGGGATCTCAAATTCCATGGGCTGATTCATAACAAGACTCTCCTAGTCTGCAGGTCATTTCAGTTACTGAGGCGCGTCCCTGCCTCAAGCTTGTAACAGAAATATAAGGCAGGATTTGTTGCATTGCAACATGGTTTTGCTGCATTGCACCATTTAGGATTTCCCGCGCCCCGCGGAACTCCCGCGGACAAGGCTTGCGAGCAGAATTTGCTGGATTCGCAAACCGATCGCCTTAACGTCGCCCCGTGCGCGGAGCAGCATGGAGTTGTGCGCCGCAGACACGAGATCTCCAGACACGCTGACCTCAGTTTGGAAACAATCCCGGATTGCGCGACCCTTGGCCGGGATGCGCATGCATATCGGAGGCTGGCTCGCCAAAGCGCGTGCAACGGATGGACGCGAACAGCCTCCGGCTGTACGAGGAGCCGAAACAAAAGCGTCTCCACAAAAAATCTTCTCAGCGTGGCCATGCCAAGCCTTGCTTTTGCTGGCGAACGCGCTTTTGTTGCTGCTTAAATAAGTCGGGGGACTTATCTGAGGCTATGAGGGTGGGGACTCAAACATTGGCAACCAAGCCCCTGACAGCCGTCGCCGGCGCTTATCCTCTTTCAGATCTCCTGTTCTCGCCGCGCGCAGCATTCATATGGAACCACACGCGACAGAGCGTCGTCTGGATAAATCCTGCGGCGAGGGCCGCCTTTGCGCTTCGCCTTGAAGATTTTTCGGCGTCGATTCCGGCGAGCCTCATTCGCCGATTTGCGCAATTTGCCGAGCGCAACGAAAGCGGCGCCGCCACGCTCAAAATTCCAGGCGTTCAAAGCCTCAGCTGCTCCGTCGAAATCCTCAAACTCGCTGACGGGCAGGACGGATTGATCGTCACCGAGTCGGATGGCGCAACGGCGCGTCCGCCAGCGCCGCCTCCCGCGCCTGAAAAGCCAAAAAAGCAGAAAAGAATAGTAAGAAAAGCTCCTGCAAGTTCGGCGGGGCCGCGCCGAAAAGCGCCCGAAACTCCGCCGACGCTGAACGCCGACGAGATGCGCGCGTTCAAGGCGGTGGGGCGCAAGGTTTTGCGTCTTTGCGAGGAGAAAAAACAACTGCCGCCGAGAGCTGCGGCGCCAGAGCCCGCCGCATCGCCCGCGTCTGTTCGCGAAACGTCTGGCCTTGCGACGAGCCGGGCGCAGGCGCTCAAAGACGTGCTGGGCGCCTTCGATCTCGTTCTCTTCCTCAGCGACGATCTCGATATCGTCGGCTTTCGGGGCCGGCCTGCGAGGCTCGGCTTGCGCAGGGGGAAGTTAACCGGAACGGCTGCGGCCTACCTTCTGGTCCCTCAGGATCGCACGATATTGCGGCGCATGCTCAGGAAACTTGAGGGGCCGACAGCCTGCGTCTCCCGGGACGCGCTCTTCGTCCGCAGCGAAAGCGGAAACGCGATCCCGTGCCGAACCGTTCTCGGACGCCTGGGGGAGCAAGACGCGGCGTTCTTCCTGGCGTTCATCTCGCTTAAGTTGCCGGTGAAATTGGAACGCTCGCAACCTGCAAATGCTATGGCGGCGGCTCGCCTCGCGGCTTAGAATAAGCATACAATTTCACGACTTTCTTTCTGGGCCGACACGCCGTCTTGAGCCGGGCGCCGTTCAGCCGAAGGAACGAAGCGATGGCGCATGACCTCGTTTTGCAGACATCCGGGCTTACCAAGGAGTTCGGTGGAATTCTTCGCCGTGAGCGGCGTCGACCTCGCTGTCCGGCGCGGGACCATCCACGCGTTGATCGGCCCCAACGGCGCCGGCAAGACAACCTGCTTCAATCTTCTGACCAAGTTCCTCAAGCCGACGACCGGCAAGATTTTTTTTAAGGGGGAGGATATCACCCGAACGCCCCCCGCCGACGTGGCGCGAAAAGGCCTCGTGCGCTCGTTCCAAATTTCGGCGGTGTTTCTGCATCTGACGGCGCTCGAAAATGTGCGTATCGCTCTCCAGCGGCGGCGCGGCGGCAATTTCGACTTCTGGCGCTCGCAGTCCGTCCTGAACGCCATGAACGACAAAGCCTGCGAAATGCTCGACGCCGTGGGTTTGAGCGATTTCGTCGAAACGCCCGCGGCCGAACTCTCCTATGGACGAAAGCGCGCGCTCGAAATCGCCACCACGCTCGCGCTTGACCCCGAGGTCATGCTTCTCGATGAGCCGATGGCGGGTATGGCGCATGAAGACGTCGGACGCATCGCCGCGTTGATTGAAAAGGTCTCGATCAACCGGACCATTCTCATGGTCGAACACAACCTTTCGGTTGTCGCAAACCTCTCGCACGTCATCACGGTTCTCGCGCGCGGGCGCGTGCTCGCGGAAGGCGATTACGCGAGCGTGTCGAAGGACGAGCGCGTGATCGAAGCCTATATCGGCGCCGGCCATGACTGAAAGCGCGCTCAAATCCCCTTCGGTTCGCACGGCTGAAGCCGGGCCGGTCTTGAGCGTCCGCGGCCTCGAAGCCTGGTATGGCGAAAGCCACATCCTCCATGGCATGAATTTCGATCTCTATCCCGGAGAGGCGATCACCCTTCTCGGCCGGAACGGAGCCGGCAAGACCACCACGCTCAGGGCCGTCATGGGCATGCTGGCGAAACGGCGCGGCTCGGTCATTGTCGAGGGGAAAGAAACGATCGGCCTGCCCTCGCGGTATATCGCGCGCCTCGGCGTCGGCTACTGTCCCGAGGAGCGCGGCATCTTCTCAAGCCTCTCGGTCGAAGAGAACCTGATGTTGCCGCCGAAGATCAGGCCGGGCGGCCTCGATCTCGACCGCATCTATCAGCTGTTTCCAAACCTCAAGGAACGGCGCGCGGGCCAGGGCACGAAACTTTCCGGCGGCGAGCAGCAGATGCTGGCTATTGCGCGCATCCTGAGAACGGGCGCGCGAACGCTGCTGCTCGACGAACCGACCGAAGGGCTGGCGCCGGTCATCGTGCAGCAGATCGGCCGGACCATCCGCGAGCTGAAGAAGGAAGGCTTCAACATCATCCTTGTGGAGCAGAATTTCCTTCTTGCGTCGACGGTGGCTGATCGTCACTACATCGTTGAGCAGGGCCGCGTGATCGATCTTATTCTCAACTCGGATCTTGAAGCGAAGAAACAAAAACTGCACGCCTATCTGGGCGTGTGAAAAAACCTGTAAAAAAGGGGGGAACCAGGACATGCGTTTCGCAAGAGTGTTGATCGCGGCGGCGGCCCTTGTGGCGGCGACTGCGGCAAGCGCCGAGACGGCGGTCAAGATCGGGGTGATGAATGACCGTTCAGGCCTCTATGCGGACATCGGCGGCGAAGGGTCGGTGGTCGCCGCGAGGCTGGCCATCGAGGACTTCAAGGCTGCCGAAAAAGGCCTGAAAGTGGAAGTCGTGTCCGCCGATCACCAGAATAAGCCCGACGTGGCGATCAACACCGGGCGCGACTGGTTCGATCAGCAGGGCGTCGACATCATTGTCGACGTGCCAAATTCGGGCGTGGCTCTGGCCATCAGCGAACTCACCCGGGAGAAAAACAAGGTCTTCATCAATTCAAACGCGGGGGCCTCCGACCTGACCGGCGCGAAGTGTTCTCCAAACACGATCCATTGGACCTTCGATACCTGGGCGCTTGCGCACGGAACCGGCGGCGCGATCGTGAAGCGCGGGGGAACAACCTGGTTTTTCATCACCGCAGACTACGCCTTTGGCCAAGCCCTTGAGCGCGACACTGCGCAGGTCGTAAAAGACAGCGGCGGGACGGTCCTTGGCGCTGTCAGGGCTCCGCTCAACACACAAGACTTTTCGTCGTTCCTGCTTCAGGCCCAGTCGTCCGGCGCCAAGATCGTCGGCCTTGCCAACGCAGGCGGCGATACGATCAACGCGATCAAACAGGCCGCGGAGTTCGGGATCGTACAAGGCGGGCAGAATCTGGCCGGCCTTCTCATCTTTATTTCCGATATTCATTCGCTTGGCCTCAAGACGGCGCAAGGCCTGATTTTCACGACCGCGTTCTACTGGGATCTCAACGATCAGACGCGCGCCTGGTCGGATCGCTTCATGAAGGCGATGGGCCGTCGTCCGACCATGGGCCAGGCCGGGGTTTATTCGGGCGTTCTTCATTACCTCAAGGCGGTCGAGGCGCTGAAGAGCGCCAAGGACGGCAAGGCCGTCGTCGCGAAGATGAAAGAGACGCCCACCGACGATCCGCTCTTCGGCAAGGGCGAAGTCCGCGCCGATGGCCGCAAGATCCACGACATGTACCTGTTCGAGGTGAAAAAGCCTGAAGAGTCCAAGGGGCCCTGGGACTATTACAAGCTTCTGACGACCATCCCGGCGGACAAGGCGTTCCGGCCGCTGAACGAGGGGGGCTGCCCGCTCGTCACAGCAGCGAAGTAGGGTCTTGCCAGCCGTCAGAGCCCTCAACTCCTATCGCAGGTTGGCCTTTCCGGGCGCTTCCCCTCCGACCGTTAACAGCCGCCTAAAATTGGGTTTGTTTGGTAAAAGCCGGGGAAGTAAATATACAAATACTTCTTTTGCGCCGCGTTGAGGCAATGGACAAGGGGCATAACTTATGACGGTTGGCACTAACAAGAAACTCCCCACCAGTTCAACCACCGTCGTAACCCCTCACCCTGTCCCTCTCCCTCAGGGAGAGGGAACGCACGAACAACCCTCTCCCCTTGCGGGAGAGCGCAGCGGCCGGCTCTGCCGGGCGCCGGGTGAGCATCTGTGATGGAAGTCAAGCATGAAGAGGCTCGGCATTGGGCTTTTCGGGCGACCAGAGGCGATCCTCTTTGATGAGTTCATTTGCAAGGACGATCAGCTTTCTCATAACGGCAGTCAGGGCGAGTTTTTTGACCTTTCCTGCGGCAACGAGGCGCTCATAGAAGCGCTTGAGATGCGGGTTGAAGCGCACCGCCGAAAGGGCCGCCATATAGACGCCGTTGCGCACGGCTTGGCGGCCGCCCCGGATACGGCGCTGGCCGTTGCGCTTACCGCTGTCGCAGGCGAGGGGGGCGAGCCCCGCAAGCAGGCCGGCCTGCTTGGCGTTAAGGCTGCCAAGCTCTGGCATGTTGGCAATCAGTGTACAAGCCGTCACGGCTCCCACGCCTGGAATAGAGACGAGGATGGCGAACCGGCGTGCGAGAGCAGAATCGGCTTCGATGGCTTGAACGGCCAGAGCTTCGAGCGCGCCGGCCGCGGCTTTGGCGCTCCTGATCTGATGTTCGATCTGGCGCTCGACGCCTGGGACGGCGGCGGTCGCGAGCTGGTTTCCAAGAGCGGTCGCCGCCGCTATGGCCGCCTCGCGGTTTCGCACGATTTCAGACAGATTTTCAATGGCTTCGGGCAGCGGCGGCGTTGCCGCGAGTTGGGCCATCAGGCCGAATGCGGCGAGCATCCGCGCATCGACCGCATCGGTTTTCGCCAGCGCGCCAAGCAACTCGGCGAAGAGCCTGGCGCGCAGCGGGTTAACGACAGCGACAGAAAGCCCGCCATCGTGCAGGAACCGGTGGACGCCGCGATGATATTTGCCCGTCGCCTCGACAACCGCGATCCGCACCCCGAGCGGCTTCAGGGCGGACAGGAGTTGCTTGTGACCTTTCTTGGTGTTGGAAAAACGCAAAACGGAGCCGGCCGGGAGGATGTGGATATCGAGCCACTCTTTACAAACGTCGATTCCTACGCCTACGTCATGAGACGCGCTGTGTTCGGACATGACCTTGCCTTGCATCCGGGACTTGCTCCCAATCATCTGTTCAGGACGAGCGCGAAGGAGCGGCGGACCAAGCTCACCCACGGTTCGCGCCAAGGGGATTGCGGTCCCGCCGATCCGTCCCTCCGGACCCCGGCCGGGGTCCGGAGGGACGCTCAAATCATTGCCCGATTCGAGCAAAATCATCATGCAAGGGGTTTGAACCGTTGGCCAAGCCAAGCACACATCGTTTAGGCCCAAAGGGGTCGCCGTGGAGCGGCCCTCCTTGCCGGAGATCAGCGTGACATGTTCGAACTGCTCGGCATAAGCCCGCAAGCGCTTTTCGGCCAGCTCCTGATCGGGCTGATCAACGGCTCCTTCTATGCGCTGCTGAGCCTCGGCCTCGCCATCATCTTCGGGCTCCTCAACATCATCAACTTCGCGCATGGCGCGCAGTATATGCTGGGCGCGTTTGGGGCCTATTTCCTTCTCAACAACGCCTACTTCTCCATCGGCTACTGGCCGGCGCTCATCCTCGCGCCCATCCTTGTCGGCGTGCTCGGCATGCTCATCGAGCGGAACCTGATCTCGCAGCTCAACGTCCGCAGCAAGACGCGCAGCCTCGTCTTCATCGGCAGCTTCTTCGCGTTTTTCCTGGCGCTTTCCGGATCGCATCTCGCGCGTGGGTTAGGCCTCAGCGGGGTCCCGGACATCGCCGCCCTTTTTGGCTATGACATCGATCCGGTCGCGGCCTATGGCGCCGCCGCCATCCTCGCCCTGCTCTTCACATCCTTCCTCTCGGCTGCGAGCGTTCTCGCGGTCCACGACGCCGACCAGCAAACCGATCACCTTTACGGGCTGCTCCTGACCTTCGGCCTCGCCATCATCATTCAGGGCCTCTTTCTGAACCAATACGGCTCGTCGGGCCTGCCATACACAATCCCGGCGGAGCTGTCGGGCGGGCGAAACCTCGGCTTCATGTTCCTGCCCATCTACAGGGGATGGGTGGTGGTCGCCTCGCTTATCGTCTGCCTCTCGACCTGGCTCATCATCGAGAAGACCAAGCTCGGCGCCTATTTGCGCGCCGCAACCGAGAATCCGCGACTGCTCCAGGCTTTCGGCGTGAACGTGCCGCGGCTTGTGACCTTCACTTACGGCTTTGGGGTCGCTCTTGCGGGCCTCGCGGGCGTCCTCGCCGCGCCGATCTACTCGGTGAACCCGAACATGGGCGCGGATCTCATCATCGTGGTTTTCGCGGTTGTCGTCATCGGCGGCATGGGCTCGATCCTGGGCTCGATCGTCACCGGCTTCATGCTTGGCGTTGTCGAAGGCCTTACCAAGGTCTTCTATCCGCAGGCCGCCTCGACGGTCATTTTTGTCATCATGGCCATCGTCCTTTTGATCGGGCCGGCCGGTCTTTTCGGGAAATCAAGCTGATGGCGCGCATTGACGATACAACAGAAGTCCGCATCATTGCGTCAGGGGCGGTCAGCCGCAGCGGGCGCGGGCCGACATTCCTGCACGCAGTCCTCATCGCAGGGCTTGCCGTCCTGCTCGCAGCGCTGCCCTGGCTCGGCCTCTACCCTTACGTTCTGGCCCAAGTGCTTTGCTTTGCGCTGTTCGCCTGCGCCTTCAACATGATGCTGGGCTTCGGAGGCCTTCTCTCCTTCGGCCACGCCATGTTCTTCGGGTTCGCCTCCTATGTGACCGCGCATACCGCCAAGAACGGCCTCGCCTCACTCCCCTTCTGGCTGCCGCGCGCAGGCTGGTTCAATATTCCCGTCGGGCTTCCGCCGTTCTCGCCGGAGCTGGCCATTCTCGCGGGCGCCGCCGTCGCCGGGCTGCTCGGCTTCCTGGCTGGCTCGCTCGCGATTCGGCGGCAAGGCATCTACTTCGCCATGATCACGCTCGCACTCGCGCAGATGGGGTATTTCTTCTCGCTGCAGGCGCCCTTCACAGGCGGAGAAAACGGCATCCAGGCCGTTCCAAGGGGGCGTGCGCTCGGTTTCTTCGACCTCAATGACGACCGCACGCTTTATTACTTCGTCGCCGCGATCTTCCTGATCGGCTTCCTCTTCATTTATCGGATCATCCATTCGCCCTTTGGCCAAGTCCTCAAAGCCATCCGCGATAACGAGCCGCGCGCGATCTCGCTTGGCTACAGCGCCCCGCGCTACAAGCTCGCGATCTTCGTTCTGTCCGCCGCGCTCACCGGGGTAGCCGGAGGATTGAAGGCGATCGTCTCGCAACTGGCGACGCTCACAGACGTGCATTGGAGCATGTCGGGCGAGGTCATTCTCATGACGCTCGTCGGCGGAATGGGAACAATCTTCGGGCCTGTGGTCGGCGCGGCCATCATCGTCGCGATCCAGAACTCCCTGAATAACCTCGGAGCGTGGGTCACCATCGTCCAGGGGACGATCTTCGTCATCTGCGTCCTCCTCTTCCGGGAAGGGATCGTCGGCGTGCTGAGCCGCGCCTTGAAGCGGCCGTTGTGACGCCCAACTCGGGGTCCGGGATCGGCCAAGAGTTTTTTTTGACGGCTGTTAAAAAATAATTTACTGTTTTACTTCAATTAGTCATACTTGCATTCCGGCTAAAATAACAACCAAACCAATGACTAGACAAGCTCGACGGTCGTCCGCCGGCTGGGCTTGTCATTTACCTTTTGTTAACCTCGCCCCCACACCATCAGAATCGCGATAAGATGAACTTGGGCAGTAAGTCGCCGCGTCTGTCATCGTATTGTTGCGTGTCCGGCGGACTATCGCCGGTGTGCCGCGCATCCGCTGGGCTTTCCCGGGGGACAGGGCTTTGAGACGGCAAGCCGTTTGGCGCTGTGTCCCTTCTGTAAAGCTTCCCGCGGCCCGCGGAAATGATGGGCGTGAGGAGGCTATACTTTGACTTTCGTGGCTTTCTCCTCGAAACACAAGGCCACGGCAGAAGCGGAGGACCGATGCTTAAATCAGCTCTCGCAGGTCTCACAGGGCGCCGTTTGCGACACGAAGTAAAATTCAGGGTGCGCGTGACGGGCTGGGCTTTTCACGGGAGCGATCTTTGCCGTCTGCCCAAACATCTTTACCCTCCTCGAAGGCGTTAGCACTTCGGCGGCGGGCGGCTCCTATGTGGAAAGGATCAATGTTTTCAGGTGATTGTCAGAAATAACAGAGGCTCCGCCCATGACAATCGAAACCGGGTGTCTGCCCGGTTTCTCTTGTTTGTAAACCGTCTTTCCAGTTGAACATCAAAATCCAAGCGCCGGCCCAGCAATTTCTTACCGTTTCCGCGAATGCCCGCTATAAAGGCCGCGAACAAGACGCATTCTTCCCATGCCCTGGCCGCAGCTTCTCGTCCTTCTTCTCCTGATCTCCGTGAACGGCTTCCTCGTGATGGCGGAACTCGCCATCGTGTCGTCCCGGCCCGCGAGGCTGCAGGCGCTTGTGAACGAAGGACGCCACGGGGCGATAGCGGCCCTCGCGCTGAACGAAGATTTAGCCCGCTTTCTTCCTTCGGTTCAGATCGGCATCACCGTGGTCGCCATCCTGTCGGGCGCCTATGGGGAGCGCACGCTGTCTCCCTTCCTGGCGGAAGCCCTTGCGGACGCGTGGTGGATCGGCCCTTATGCCGAGACTGCCGCCTCGGCCATCGTGGTATCAAGCGTTTCCTATTTCTCGCTCGTCATCGGAGAACTTGCTCCGAAGCGCATCGCCCTCGCCAGTCGCGAGCGTATCGCTTGCTCCGTAGCGCCCGCCATGACCGTGCTCGCCGGAGTGGCGACTCCGGTTTCGACGCTCTTGCGCTGGTCGACGGACGCCGTCCTTTATCTCGTGGGCTCAGGTGGACAATCGGAACCCGACGTCACCGAGGAGGAGGTGAAAACCATGATCGCGGAAGGCGCCGAGGCCGGCGTCTTCGATAAGGCCGAGCAGGAGATCATCGAGCGCGTGCTTCGCGTGGCCGACCGCTCCATCCGCTCGATCATGGTGCCGAGGCCCGACATCGTCTGGCTCGACATCACCGAAAGCGAAGCTGCAATTTACAACGACATCGCCTCAAGCGGGCATTCGCGTTTTCCGGTATGCCGCGGCGATGTGGACGAAACCATCGGCATCGTGCATGCAAAGACGCTGTTCGACCAATTGCACAAGACGGGGAAGATCAATCTCGAAGCGGCGATCAACACGCCGCTTTATGTGCATGAGAGCACGAATGTCCTGAAGCTTCTCGAAATGTTCAAGAAGTCGCTCGTCCACATGGCCATCGTGCTCGACGAGCACGGCACGGTCCAGGGGATCGCTACGCCGACCGACATTCTCACCGGCATCGCGGGCGACCTGCCCGAGGAGGAAGCCGACATCGAGCCGAGCGCCGTGCGTCGCGAGGACGGCTCCTGGCTGCTCGACGGGCAGACGCCTGTCTTCGAGGTCGAGCGCATTCTGAGTGTGACGGGGCTTGCAATCGACGATGCGGAATACACGACGCTCGCCGGCTTTGTGCTTTCGCAACTCGGCAGGATTCCCGCCGTCGGCGAAACCTTCCATTGGAAGAACTGGCGGTTTGAGGTCGTCGATCTCGACGGGCGCAGGATCGACAAGGTGCTGGCGGCGAAAACAGCGAACGGCGTTAACGGAGGTTAGGCGCGGGCTGCGCAAGACCGGAACCGGCTGTGACGCAATCGCCTAACGCCAGCGCTTGGCCGGAATGCGCGGCGCGCTTCGCCTTTTCCCCCGCCGTGAAGACGGAGGCGGGGATAAAGTTCGGCTCACACTTTTCGCTGCACAAGATGCGCGTAAACTTCGCCCCTTGCCGGTACGAGTTGGGTGGAGGCTGAATTTGTCGTCGATCGGGCAGAAGAGCGAGGCGCGCGAAAACGCGAGCGAGGCCAAAAGCGCGACGCCGATGATGGCGCAATACCTCGAAGTGAAGGCGAAGCACCCGGAGTTCATGCTCTTCTACCGTATGGGCGATTTCTTCGAGCTGTTCTTCGACGACGCGGTGGCGGCCTCGAATGCGCTCGGCATTCAGCTGACGAAGCGCGGCAAGCATTCGGGCGAGGACATTCCGATGTGCGGCGTGCCGGTCGCCCGCGCCGACGATTACCTGCAAAAGCTCATCCGCAAGGGCTTCCGCGTGGCGGTGGCCGAGCAGCTCGAAGACCCGGAGCTGGCGAAGAAGCGCGGGCCGAAAGCCGTCGTCCGCCGCGACGTGGTGCGGCTCGTTACGCCCGGCACGCTGACCGAGGACGCGCTTCTCGTCTCCGCCAGCAACAACTTCCTCGCCGCGCTGGCGCGTTCCGGCAAGGGCGCCGCTCAGCGCTTTACGATTGCGGCGCTCGACATCTCAACGGGCGAGTTCCTTTTGAGCGAGACGGCGGCGGCCGATCTTGCTGGCGAGCTTCTGCGCCTGCGGCCTGCGGAACTGCTTGTCCCCGACGACGACCTGGCGGACGAGGCCGTGAAGGCGGCGAGCGAAGCCGCAGGCGCGCCGCTGTCGCCGCTCCCGCCCGGATATTTTACGAAGCAAAGGGGCGAGCGCGCGCTGAAGGACGCCTTCGAGGTGGTAGCGCTCGACGGGCTCGGCGACTTCGAAGACGGCGACCTCGCCGCCATCGGCGCGCTTCTCCATTATGTGAACCTGACCCAGATGGGCGAGCGGCCCGCGCTTGCCTTCCCGAAACGCGAAGCGATGTCCGCGCTTCTGTCCATCGACGCGGCCACGCGCGCGAGCCTTGAGCTGGTGCGGCCCCGAAACGAGGGCGCGCCGACCGTGTTCTCCGCCATCGACCGCACCGTCACGGCGGCGGGCGCGCGCGAGCTTATGAGCCGCCTCGTCTCGCCCTCGACGGATGTGGATCTCATCAATGGACGCCTCGATGCGATCGCGGCCCTGATCGAGGACTGGGCGCTTCGTGAGCGCCTGCGTCACATCCTGAAGACGGCGCCGGATATGAGCCGCGCGCTGTCGCGGCTGAAGCTGAAACGCGGAGGCCCGCGCGATCTGGGAGGGATCCGGGATGGCCTCGCCGTCGCCAACGACCTCGCCGCGCTTCTCGCGCAGTCCCCGGTTCAGCCCGCGCATCTGGCCGCCGTCCTCGCCGCGCTCTCGCCTTTCTCCTCGCCGGATGGGCAGGCCGAAGCGGCCCTCGCGCGCACGCTCGACCGCGCGCTTTCGGAAGCGCCGCCGTTTTTCTCCCGCGACGGCGGCTTCATCGCGGGCGGCTACGACGCGGGCCTCGACGAGCTTCGCGAGCTTCAATCAAGCACCAAGGTCGTGCTGGCCAAGCTGCAAGCGGACTATGCCGCAAAGACCGGCATCAAAAGCCTGAAAATCCAATACAATCAGGTGTTCGGCTATTTCGTGGAAGTCGGCCCCGCCTCGGCGGCGGCGCTCCAGGCTGAGCCCCACGCCAGCCTTTTCCGGCACAAGCAGACGCTCGCCAACGCCGTGCGGTTCACGACCGAGGAGCTGTCGGCGCTCGAAAGCCGCATCCTGAACGCGGCGAGCGATGCGCTGGCGCGCGAGCTTGCGCTCTTCGATGAGCTGGCCTCTGCCGTGCTCGCGGCCGAGACCGCGATTGCGCGTGCAGCCTCGGCGCTGGCGTCGCTCGACTGCCTCGCGGCGCTCGCCGAACTCGCGCAGGCGCAAGCCTATGTGCGGCCGAAGGTGGACGCGAGCCGCTGTTTTCTCATCGAAGGCGGCCGCCATCCCGCCGTGGAGCAGGCGCTAGCCGGGGGCGGCGAGCCCTTCATCGCCAACGATTGCAAGCTTGACGGCGCGGGCGAACGCGCGCCCGGCTTTTTCGTCGTGACCGGCCCCAACATGGCGGGCAAATCCACCTATCTCCGCCAGAACGCGCTCATCGCCGTGCTCGCGCAAATGGGCGCCTACGTGCCCGCCGCATCGGCGCATATCGGGGTCGCCGACCGGCTTTTCGCGCGCATCGGCGCGGCCGACGATCTTTCGCGCGGGCGATCCACCTTCATGGTGGAGATGACCGAAACCGCCGCCATCCTGAACCGCGCGAGCGCGCGGAGCCTCGTCATCCTCGACGAAATCGGGCGCGGCACGGCGACCTTCGACGGGCTTTCCATCGCCTGGGCCGTGCTGGAGCATCTGCACGACGCCATCCGCTGCCGCGGCCTTGTCGCCACCCACTACCATGAGTTGACGCGGCTCGCCGACGACCTGCCGCGCGCAGGCAATGTGCGCATGGGCGTCACCGAATGGAGGGATGCGATTGTGTTCCTGCATGCGGTCGAGGCGGGGGCTGCGAACCGCTCCTATGGCGTGCAGGTGGCGAAGCTCGCGGGCGTGCCGAAGCCGGTGCTGGTGCGCGCGAAGCAGATCCTGGCGCAGCTCGAAAGCGGGGCCGGGCCGCATGGCCCGCTGACGCTCCCGACCGACATGCCGCTGTTCTCCGCGCCGCCGCCCCCCGCCGAGCCGGCGCTGGAAGATGCGCCGCACCCCGTGCTGGAAAAGCTCGCCGCGCTAGATGTGGATAGCCTCAGCCCCCGCGACGCGCTTGGAATACTTTATACGCTGAAAAGCCTTCTTTGACGTGGGTGGCCAAGGGGCGCGACCGATCCACATGGGCGGAGCATCGCGGCCTCGCGCGCAATGTCTTTTCACAACGTCGGATATTTAGGCGCCGGCAATGAAGTGCGTTGCATCGTGAAGTTGGGCCAGGAACGTCGCTTAAAGTTCAGGTTCACTGGGATCGGGATATAACGATGAGCGCTTTTACGACGCTGCTGCTAAGAACCTTCGACAGAAAAAAACAGCAGACGCCCCGGCCCATCGCAACGCTCATGTTCCTATACGCCCTCACAGGTTGGCTAGGCGCCGTCTTGGTTTGGCGCGGCCGCAAGCCTGAAAGCATTCCGCTAGGAGCGCTTTTAATCCTTCTCCTGCCTCTCGCCATAACGTTCTATACTTGGACATCGTTGTCCGAGAGCCTTTTCAGCCGGGCTATGACCAATTTCTCAGCTTTGGCTCTTGAAAGCGAAAAGGCGCTTATCCATAGACTTGCCTCCTACGATCACGCGCTCGATGCGGGCGCAGGTTTTGTGGAAAATGTCCCGCAGCTGACGCGCCAAGGTTGGCGACGCTTCGTGGACGCTCTTAATTTGCGGGTTTCTTTTCCAGGGATAAGAGGTCTCGGTTTGATCGACCGGGTCAACCCGGATGAGGTTCCGCAATTTCTCGAACGGATGCGCCAAGACGGCGCGCCGGATTTCGATATCCATCCGGCGACGACAATGGATGAGTTCTTCGTTATTTCTTACATAGAGCCGATTCAAGACAATGGGCCCGCGCTCGGCCTCAATATTGCCTTCGAACGCAACCGCCGGGCGGCCGCTATGTTGTCGATTGAGAGCGGCAAATCAGCGATTACTGGCAAGATTATGCTCGTTCAAGATGAAAAGAAAACGCCTGGTTTTCTTACCATGCGTCCACTCTATGAAGGGAAAAAGACACCTGAAACAGTAGAAGAAAGAAAAGCAAAAATCCGTGGCTGGGTTTACGAGCCATTCATCGCCAAGGATTTTATGCATGACCTCACGAAAAGCCAAGGTGAGCTTCTCAATCTTAGAATTTTCGACGGCGACATAGAAACGGACAATGCTCTTATTTACAGCAGCGAGGCGGACGAAGGCGCATCAACCCCGCTTTTCTCAGTGCGTAAGACCCTCGAACTCATGCAGAAGCGCTGGACGCTCGTTTGGACGAGCACGCCTTCCTTTCGAACGTCTGGAGAAGCGGCATGATGGTGACTTTGTGCTGATCGGAGGAACGGTGTTCTCAGCTCTTTTCGGCGCCGTGTTGATTTTTGCCGCTGCGCGCAGAGCAACGCTCGAAGAGCGTGTCAAAGCACGCACGGCTGAACTGGAAGCGGCGCGCCTCGCGGCGGAGGAGGCCAACCAAGCGAAATCTATGTTCTTATCGAACATGTCTCATGAACTCCGAACGCCCATGCACGCCATCCTCGGCTACGCAGAGATCAGCCTTACCGCCATCAACGAAGAAACACCGCAAAGCACGGCCAAATACATCGAAAAAATCAAAATTTCCGGCGAGCGCCTGCTGAGACTTCTCAATGATCTGCTAACCTTGGCTAAATTGGATTCGGGCAAGATCACGTACAAGTACGAGCGGGCTGATTTGAAAGTGGCCGTGGATTACACACTCGAAGAACTGGCCCCTCTCATAAAGGCGAAAAACTTGGAGATCTGCGCCAGCTTCGGCGACTGCACCGAAGCGCACTTCGACAAGCATCACATAATTCAGGTTTTGATAAACCTTCTCTCCAACGCGATTAAGTTTTCCGGCGTGGGAGGCAAAATCGTCATTGAAGTTTATGAGCAGCGGCCCTTTAGCAGCGCCCCTATGGTTTGCTGCAAGATCACCGACGGGGGCCCGGGCATTCCAGACGGCGAACTCACGGCGATTTTCGACAAGTTCGTTCAAAGCAGCAAGACCAAGACCGGCGCCGGCGGCACAGGACTGGGCTTGCCGATTTGCCAAAAGATCATCGAGGCTCATGGTGGACGAATTTGGGCCGAGAATGCCGTGCCCATAGGGGCCGTGTTTACGTTCGTTATTCCAAAAGAAGTTTCGTCCGGCGCCAAATTACCGCTTTGTTGCGGCTGATTAGGCAATTCCTCGTCGCCAGACACCGCAACGTTGGCGCCGGAAGATGAAACCCGTCGAGGAGACAAGCCGCGCGGGCGGTCGTTCATCCCAATGCGTGCTTTGCCTCCATTATGAGAAAGTTCGATTGGTAACCCAAATGTCCGGACTCGGCCTCCCACGGAAATGCTGGCCCTTTTTGACGCCGGGCCAGACCGCCGAATGACGGTTTTGGCCGGAACCGCATCAGGCTGAGGCGAGAATTTTGACGGCGATGGCGATCAAAGCCCCTAACAGAAGAACGGTCGCCGCGAGCGCTTGCACCGCAAAACCGCGTCCCCGCTTTTCCGCCGCCATTGTGTAACCGATGAAATACAGGATACGCCCTAAAATCCAGACAAGGCCGATCACCGCCGCGCCAATGTCGCTCACATAGATAGCGAACAGCCACAGCGACGGCAGGAAGATCGGCATCCATTCGAGCGTGTTAGCCTGCACACGGAAATAGCGCTCGAAATCGGGGTGGCCGGAAACGGCGGGCGCCTTGACGCCGTATCTTGCACGCGCGCGGGCCACCGCAACGCTTGTATAAAAGTAAAAAAGCACCGCCAGAAGACTGACGAATGCGGCGTAGTTTGGCATCGGGATTAGGGCCTGTGGACATTTAACTGAGTAAGGATTTACTTTTTGTGCGAACAGTGATTCTAAGGCTGAAAAATGGAGGTCAGCCTTGGTTCGGATGTTGTTAAGCGATGCCCAGTACGAGAGGATTGCGCCGCTTTTGCGAGGCAAGAGCGGCGATCCTGGACGGACTGCCGCCAATAACCGCCTCTTCGTCGAAGCGGTTTTATGGATTGCGCGGGCCGGAACGCCTTGGCGTGACCTGCCGGATGACTTCGGCCTCTGGAACACCGTGTTCCGGCGTTTCCGCCGCTGGTCCAAGAATGGCATATTCGAGAACATTTTCAATGCGCTGTCCGGCGACCCCGATTTCGAATACGCCATCGTCGACGGCACAATCGTCCGGGTTCATCAGCATGGCGCCGGCGCAAAAGGGGGACTTCAAAATCAGGCGATCGGCCGCTCGCGAGGCGGTTTGACCACGAAAATCGTGGCGCTTGTGGATGCGCTTGGCAACCTGTCGCGCTTTGTTCTTCTGCCCGGTCAGCGTCATGACACCGTTGGCGTCGAGCCCCTGATCGAAGGCGTGGAATTCGATGCCTTCCTTGGCGACAAAGCCTTCGACGTCGATTGGCTGAGGGCTGAGTTGGATCGAAGAGACGCCACCGCTGTCATACCGCCCAAGTCCAGCCGGACAGATGCAATCCCTTGCGATTTCGCGATGTATGCGTGGCGCCATTTGGTGGAGAATTTCTTCTGTAAACTCAAGGAGTTCCGCCGCATCGCAACCCGATACGACAAGACCGATTGCAGCTACCAGTCCATGATCTACCTAGCTAGTTCTATGATTGCCTTGCGGTGAATGTCCACAGGCGCCCTAGTCCGTGTAACTTGATGTCTGGAAATTTTCCTCCGATGCCGTCAGGGCGAGGAGGATGTGGACGCTTCAGTTCCCCACGCGTGGGGAACTGAAGCGAATCGCGCATCGGTGTTCCAACCGCCAAGAAGGAACCACCGGTGACCAGCAAAGATACGACGATGGCCGCAGTCCTGGAACAGCTTACGGCAGAAGGTCCACAAGCCATGGCGCAGGTCATGACCACGCTCATGAACCTCGCCATGCGGCTCGAACGTGAGCAATACCTCGGCGCGAGCCATTATGAGCGCAGTTCCGGCCGGCGCGGCTACGCCAACGGCGTAAAGCCCAAGAAGGTCGATACGGCGGCCGGCACGCTGACCCTGGATGCGCCCAAGACGGCGGGCGTCCCCGAACCGTTCTTCCCGCAAAGCCTCGAACGCGGGCGCCGCTCCTGCCGCGCGGTGATGCTCGCCGCCGCCGAAATGTATGTGAAGGGCGTCTCGACGCGAGCCGTCGAAAAGGTGTTGGCCGAGTTCGGCATCGAGGGCCTGTCCTCGGCCCAGGTCAGCCGGGCCGCGGCCATGCTCGACGAAGAACTCGAAGCCTGGCGGAGCCGTCCTCTCGGCCGCTTCCGCTATCTCTTTCTTGATGCGCGCTATGAGAAGACCCGCGAACAGGGCGTCGCGGACGATTGCGCCGTGCTCGCCGCCATCGGCATCGAACCCTCTGGCAAGCGCCGTATCCTGGGCGTCTACGTCGCCTTCTCCGAGGCCGAAGCGCACTGGCGAGCCTTCCTTGAAAACCTCGTGGCGCGCGGCCTGCAAGGCGTCGAATTCATTACCTCGGACCACCACCCCGGCCTCAAGGCGGCTCGCCAGGCCGTGCTGCCCGGCGCGCGCTGGCAGCGTTGCCAGTTCCACCTCGCCCAGAACGCCATCCACCACGCCCCCAATCAGACTATCCGCAAGGTCATCGGCGAGGAACTGCGCGCCGTCTGGGACGCTCCAAATCTAGGAAGCGCTCAGGAGGAGCTTAAGCGCCTCGTGGCCAAATACCGAAGCCCCGCCTCCAAGCTCGCGGAATGGCTCGAAAATAACGTCCCCGAAGGCTTCGCCGTCTTCAAACTGCCGAGAGACCAGCGGCGGCGCATGCGAACGTCCACCCCCATCGAGCGCTCGATCCAACAGGAGCTAAAACGCAGGACCAGAAAAATACGCGTCTTCCCAAACGAGGATTCTCTCCTCCGCTTGTCTCCGCCATCTTGGTCGAGATCGACGAGCAATGGGCCGCCTCGCAAACACCCTATGTCAACTTCAACAACACCAATGCCGACTGACCGTCCACAGACAAATGTCCAGACATCAGGTTGCGTTATCTGTCCGTATTTTGCTTCGAAGAAATTCGACGAGCTAACTCAAGCGAGGCGATAGCACTATTTTGGGCTCAAGCTATGCGCAGAACCCTTCGCCATTTCAAATGTTATCTGTATACCGCCGCTCCTCCCCCCGGCCTGAGACAGCTGGCCAAAAGCTGAAATCGGCCTGGAACGCATCATGACATCGTGGAGTTGCTTTCGGTTCGAGGAGCGAGATTTGCCCATCGGAGCCTCAGATGCCAAAAAGATTCGCCATCACCATCAGCCCGATGTCCTTGGGACTCTTCAAGCCAGCGAGCCGCTATGAGCGCAAAGCCTTATGACGTCGTCGTGTTTGGAGGAACGAGTTTTGTTGGAAAGCTCCTCTGTCGTTATCTGGCGGACCATTTCAGCTCTGCCGACCTCACATGGGCGGCCGCAGGCCGTTCGCTGGAAAAGCTCGAGCAGATGCGACGCTCCCTCCCTCCAAAGACGTACGGAGTTTCCCTTATCATCGCAGATGCCACGGACGCAGCGTCGATTGCTGCGATGTGCGCTCAAACCCGGGTCGTTGTCTCGACGGTGGGGCCTTACGCGCTCTTCGGCGAACCGCTCGTTAAGGCATGCGCCGAAACCGGCACGGACTACTGCGATGTGACGGGCGAGGTGCAATGGATTTGCCGCATGCTGGACCGATACGAGCAGACCGCCAAAAGAACAGGAGCGCGGATCGTACACTGTTGCGGCCTCGACTCGGCGCCGTCCGATCTCGGCGTTCACTTTGTTCAAAGGGAGGCTCAGCAGCGGTACGGGTGCTATTGTGCGCACGTGAAGATGCGCGTGAAAGCACTGCGTGGCGGGGCATCCGGAGGAACCATCGCGAGCCTTATGAACGTCGCCAAAGAAGCAGCAGCCGATCCGGTCCTGCGCAAAGAGCTTCAGAACCCTTATGCGCTATGCCCAAAGGATGGCCGGCCGAAGACCCGCCGGAAAAACCTGAGCGCGCCACAGTTTGATGGCGACTTTCAAGCTTGGCTTGCGCCCTTCATCATGGCGGCCATCAACACCCGGGTGGTGCATCGCTCAAACGCTCTTATGAACTATGCCTATGGCGAGCAATTCCGCTACGACGAGGCCATGCTCGCTGGCGGGGGCGTGCGCGGTCGGCTCTCCGCCTACGCGCTTGCAGGCGCCATGGGTGGGTTTGTGGCGCTGACGGCGATTGCGCCCAGCCGCTGGTTCTTGCAGAGCTTTGTGCTTCCCGCCCCTGGTAAAGGCCCTTCCTCGGAAAGTCAGGCGAAGGGCTTTTATGGATAACGCAACCTGATGTCTGGACATTTGTCTGTGGACGGTCAATCGGCATTGGTGTTGTTGAAGTTGACATAGGGTGTTTGCGAGGCGGCCCATTGCTCGTCGATCTCGACCAAGATGGCGGAGACCAAGCGGAGGAGAGAATCCTCGTTTGGGAAGACGCGTATTTTTCTGGTCCTGCGTTTTAGCTCCTGTTGGATCGAGCGCTCGATGGGGTTGGACGTTCGCATGCGCCGCCGCTGGTCTCTCGGCAGTTTGAAGACGGCGAAGCCTTCGGGGACGTTATTTTCGAGCCATTCCGCGAGCTTGGAGGCGGGGCTTCGGTATTTGGCCACGAGGCGCTTAAGCTCCTCCTGAGCGCTTCCTAGATTTGGAGCGTCCCAGACGGCGCGCAGTTCCTCGCCGATGACCTTGCGGATAGTCTGATTGGGGGCGTGGTGGATGGCGTTCTGGGCGAGGTGGAACTGGCAACGCCGCCAGCGTGCGCCGGGCAGCACGGCCTGGCGAGCCGCCTTGAGGCCGGGGTGGTCGTCCGAGGTAATGAATTCGACGCCTCGCAGGCCGCGCGCCACGAGGTTTTCAAGGAAGGCTCGCCAGTGCGCTTCGGCCTCGGAGAAGGCGACGTAGACGCCCAGGATACGGCGCTTGCCAGAGGGTTCGATGCCGATGGCGGTGAGCACGGCGCAATCGTCCGCGACGCCCTGTTCGCGGGTCTTCTCATAGCGCGCATCAAGAAAGAGATAGCGGAAGCGGCCGAGAGGACGGCTCCGCCAGGCTTCGAGTTCTTCGTCGAGCATGGCCGCGGCCCGGCTGACCTGGGTCGAGGACAGGCCCTCGATGCCGAACTCGACCAACACCTTTTCGACGGCTCGCGTCGAGACGCCCTTCACATACATTTCGGCGGCGGCGAGCATCACCGCGCGGCAGGAGCGGCGCCCGCGTTCGAGGCTTTGCGGGAAGAACGGTTCGGGGACGCCCGCCGTCTTGGGCACATCCAGGGTCAGCGTGCCCGCCGCCGTATCGACCTTCTTGGGCTTTACGCCGTTGGCGTAGCCGCGCCGGCCGGAACTGCGCCAACTGAAGCGTCCACATCCTCCTCGCCCTGACGGCATCGGAGGAAAATTTCCAGACATCAAGTTACACGGACCTTTTATTTATGATTTACGCTTTCTCGGGCTCCTTCACGATGGGAGATGTATTCGCGCCAAAATCACAGTGGACGCAGATCCCGGTTACGGGTCGACCTCCAAAATGCTCGGCCAGGCCGCGTTATGTTTAGCCCGCCTTGATAAGGGAGAAGGCGGCTTTTGGACACCCGCCACCCTTTTTGGCGATACGCTCATCGAAGCGCTTCAAAAGCATGCCGGGCTTTCGTTCGTGTTGCTCGATAGCCAATCGTGTTAAGTGGCGAGGCATGCGATTTGTCGAGACGGGTCGATAAGAGAAAGTCTCAGAGTGCGTAGACGTGTGCTGCTGCACCTTCGAAACCGGACTCACGATTGGCACCCTGACAACGCGTAGCTGATTAAGAGCCTTGAGGGGCAGAGTTGCAGACATCACCTCACTTAAGAGCAGCGAGCGCGGCACAGGGATCGATGGTCAGTCACAAAGTAATAAAATGCTTTAGGGTCAAGCGTCACCTATCGATCCCAGAGCTTGGATTGTCGGTCTGGACCTTTCTTGTTCTGACCATAGGCGTTGCCATCGCGCCCTTTCTCCAAATAGGCCATGCGACCGCGAAGGACGGCTGGACTTCGCCACATTTCCAAGACCATCCCCTGGCCGGCACGATCTGGACCTCGGATTTTGAACCGGTCACGATCAGCGAGCTTGAGAAAGCTTTGGCAAACGCGCGTTTCGTGTTGCTCGGAGAGATTCACGACAATCCCGATCATCATCGGTTACAGGCTCGGCTCATCGACGCGCTTGTCAGCAAGGGCCGTCGTCCGGCTATTGTCTTTGAGATGATCCCCGCAAATCTGCAAGCGGAGCTCGATCATCACGTCCAAGGTGGCGTGCGCGAGGCAAGCCCGCTCGGCAAGGCATTACGCTGGGAAGAGCGTGGCTGGCCCGATTGGACCATATATCAACCCATTGCGGTGGCCGCGCTCTCGGCCGCGTTGCCGCTGAAGGCCGGGGGACTTGGCACAGATGTGCAAAAGACGCTTGCCAAGGGGGAGTTGCCGCCTATCATAAAAGACCTCGACCTGGATCGGCCTGTGAAACCGGAAGTCGCCGAAGCGGAAGCCCTTGAGATAAAAGAGGGGCATTGCAATCTTCTACCCGCCGATGCGGTGGAGCCCATGATTACAATGCAGCGCGTT
>CAVRLF010000008.1:0-171172 GCA_963721975.1 uncultured Alphaproteobacteria bacterium | reverse complement strand
TGGCCGCTCACCAGACGGACACCCTTCGGCGTTCCAGTGCTGCCCGATGTATAAATGATGAGGCCGCCATCTTGGCGATCCAAAGGAAGCGTCCCCGTGCGGGTTTCAGGCAAGTGATAGGCGGGAACCGGCAAATTGGGGTCGGCTGCGGCTTCGGCATCCGTTACGATGATGCGATGGATCCCGGCATCCCTGATGACATGGGCGCGCTGCTCGCCGCTAAAGAAAACGGGTATGGGAACGACGGTTTTGCCAGCCGCGCTCGCGGCGAGAAAGGCGACAGCCCATTCCACGCTGTTGTGACCGAATATGCCGATCGTTTCCGGCTCAGACCCGAGATCCTCCGCAATGCCTCCGGCCCACGCGGCAAGCTTTGTCCAGGTCAGCGACCGGTGGCCGTCGCTCATGGCGATGCATTCGCCTGCAGCTGCAGCATGGCAGATCAAAGCCTCGGCAAGCCTAGACATGCGCGTGTACCTCGTGAGCCTGGACGGGCTCCAGGAAGCGCATGAGGAAGGGTTTCAGGTGCTCCCGTCCGAATGCGAGAACTCTAGGATCGGTTTCGTAGTAAGAGCCCCAGCTCTCCGGCGACGGAACGCGATCCACGCAAGCCGCGCCGAGATTGAGAAGGGGAAGGCGCATGCGCCTCAAGAGCTTCTCCAGGCGGCTCGTGGCCGTAAAGAAGGCCCAGTCGTAGCCGAGATTCCTCTCCGTGGAGCACCAAGGCCCGCATGAAATGCGCCGAGATCGCCGGCGTGCGGCTCGCGAGGCAAGAGACCTCGACAACGGACGAGCGCTCGACCCGACGCCCTGAAGCATCACTGAGCAGTTCGTCAATCGTCTGATCGAGATAGTGCTCCGAGAAGAACGGCTCGGAAGCGTCCCTCAACCCGGCAGCCGCGTGGACTTTATTTTCTTTGTCAACGACAGCGATAAGCGTCTTCGGCAGATTTTCGACGCGAGCATTGTAATTAAGAAGGTATGTCGCACAAATGAAACGCGAAACAATAGGCCGCGAAGGATGATCAAATGGAATCTCTAGAAATTTCATGTGATCGTCCTCTCATGCGAGACTAAAGTTTCTTCCATATCTGGGAGCATCCTTTTTGACTTTTATCAAGATCGCTACATGTGCACAGTTAAATCGGACAGATTTATGGCATAGCGAATGTATTACTTGGCTCTGCGTAATGTTAAGATAGTTACGCAGTACAAAGTGGCACACTTACGACCCTGACCAAATATGGCTATATTCTGTCAGGATTATTACACGTGGTAACAAAACTTTTACATAGAGGAGCGTAGGGGATTCACGCTTACAAAATGCTTACTGAAACTACCGAGGGCACACATCAACAAGCCTCGCACAAGCTAGGCGGCGGCCAGGCGCGCCTTGGCGTAAGCAAATGCGATGCGGGTTAACTCCCGGGGCCGATAGCGCCCGCGGAGATTACAGCTGTCGCAGATTGCAGCATCCGCTTCTTTTGCTTCACGCACCTTCAAGGCCTGTCGCAGCGACAAGCTCGCGACGTGGCCAATCGAGTGACTGTGGCGAATGTCGTTGAAGCAGAAGGTGTAATAGCCTTGTGCGTTGATCAGCATATTCGTGTTGCGCGGGATGCATTTGAAGCGGTTGGACCGCCATTGCCCGGCGAAGTCGCTGACGCCTGCGATGAAGCCCATCTCCTGGCTGGTCAAGCGATGCTCACGGATCTTCGCCCTGAGGTCTTTTTCGGATGGCATGCCGTGCGTGTTCATGGCTCCGGCCCGGTCGTAATAGGTGGGCGACATGTGCAGATCGCGGATGCCATTCTCGTGGAGCCACTGAATGGTATTGTCGAGCGTCAGCAGGCATTCCGGCGTCGGCGACAGGTTGATGATCAGCTTCGTTTTCTTCAGCGTCCGGTGCGCGAGCAGGATGTTGTCCATGACCTGCTGCTGATCCAGATTCGTGTGCACGGCCTGGTAAACCTCCGGGTCCGTGCTCGAAAACGAGATCATCAGTTTTGTAAGAACGCCGTCCATCCGTTCGAGGCGGTCCTGGTCCAGCATGCTGCCGTTGGTCGCCATATCGAATTGGATGTGACGCCCGCGCATGGCGTCGACGAAATCATCGAATTTCGGATGTGTGGTTGGCTCGCCATAGCCGGCGATGATGACACGAAACACGTCTTCCGCCGTCAATCGGGACAGCACCTGCTCAAAGGTCGAGAGCGCCATCAATTTGGGTTCGGAAATCATTGTGCGCGGGCACATGGCGCAACGCGCATTACACTTACTCGTCCACTCGACATTCACCGCGATACGGTACGAGGATTTGGACATTCAGGCTTTCCTATCAATCTTGCTTCGCCGTTTGCGGTTAGCTCTCCATCACCGCAAGAATTAATGACGCCTATATTGAGTATAAATTAGCCATAAATGTGACAACCTCAACGGGTATTATTCATTTTTACTTCATGATGCGTTAGCTTAATTTGTATCGGATTGTATTTTCTTGGAAATGTGCCAAACATAGCCTCGGGACAAGCCTATAAGGCTTCCCGCGTTTTCTTCGATTTCGACCTTATCGATTGCTTGGCTTACAGAACGCTTACGGCTTCGGCAATTTCACAAGCGCCGCGATTTTGCCGGAGGCTTTCGCTGCGGCAGGTGCAGCCGCGCTTCTCTTGACGAAAGGCGGGAAGGTTACCGTGAACATTGCGCCCCCACCCTCCCGGTCGCCAACTTCGATCCGTCCGCCATGGACTGCAACCGTGCGCGAGATAATCGCCATACCAAGCCCCGCCCCGCCGCCGCGGTCCCGCCGCCCCTGCCAAAAGCGCTGAAAGATCGCATCTCGCTCGGCAAGAGGAATGCCCGGTCCGCAGTCGGACACAATGAGCGTTGCCGGATGCTCGACTGCGACGAGAACGGCGGTTCCAGGGGGCGTATGCTCGATAGCGTTTTCCACGAGATTGCGGACGGCGCGAAAAAGATAGTCGTACGAGCCGTTCACCAAGGCTGGCCGCTTGGTTCTCGACACTTCGATCGTTTTGCCGCGGCGGATGGCGCAAGGCGCAATAAAGGCCGCAACGTCGATGGCCAGGGCATTGAGGTCGGCCGCTTCGCCTGGATTGATTGTCAGGCCCTCGATTCGTGCATTGTCGAGAAGCTGATTGACCAGCCTCGTCAGTCCACCGAGCTCCTCTTTCAGCGCGGCCTTTCCCTCGAAATTGGGAAGGATATCCATATGCGTTGTCATGATCGCGATCGGCGTCCGCAGTTCATGCGCGGCATCCGCGATGAACGCTTTCTGTTCCTTGTAGCCTTCCTCCAGGCGGTCGAGAGCTCGATTGATGGCTTTGACAAGGCTCAGGACCTCGTCTGGCATCCCCGTCTCGGTTAGCCGTTGGGAAACGGCCGTCGGTCCGATCCGCGAAGCCTGCGCCGAGGCCGCCACAAGCGGCTTCAGGCTGATCTTTATGACGATCATATTGATGAAAAGCAGGATGCCGACGAAGGGCAGCCAGATCCAGGCGATGTCGATCACGAACTCCTCAAGAACGGAGTCGAAAATGACTTCATTATCTGTGAATGCAACCTGGACCCAGATCGGAGGCGACGAACCCGGCAGCTTGAGCGAGATCCCGTGAAAGGGTGGCTGGCCGTCGGACTGGGCATAGGAGAAGAACTCGCGGCCTGGCGAGTCGCGGTCGACCGGGTGGAAGGCATGCGTCACACCGGACGATGCAGCAAGCAGGGTCTCGTCCTCAAACAGGACCGCATATTTGCCGGTGCCGTCGCCGTAATAGGGGGCCATGGACTGGGGCAGGACAAGTTCGCGTCCGCCCGCGGCCTGAAACAGATGGCCAATAAGTTTTGCCTGCCCCTGGAGCGTGCGCTCCCGGGACTCGTTGCTCACATTCTTGAATCGGACGTACAGAAAGGCGCTCGCGACCAGCACCGCCGCGACGGAGCCAAAGAAGAGCCCGAAAATGAGGCGGAACCAAAGGGAGCGGAAATACCGCTTCATGCGTGGCTTTTGGCTTCTGCGACAAGCATATAGCCCACGCCTCGGATCGTGTGAATCGCCACATCCGCGCGCGCGTCGAGAAGGCGTTTGCGGAGCCGGTGGACAAGCACCTCAATGGCGTTCGACGATATTTCTTCGCCGAATGCGTAGAGCATGCTCTCCATCGTGCTTTTTGAAACGACGCTGCCTGTGCGCCGCAGGAGCAATTCGAGAGCGTAAAACTCGCGCCGGGGAACCTCTACGACCTTGCCGTCGATGCGCACCTCCCTTTCGATCGTATCGAGAAGGAGATTGGCTTCGGTCATGGTGACGCGTTTTCTTTCACCCGGCCTGCGTAAGAGCGCGCGAATACGGGCAACGAGTTCGTCCATCTCGAATGGCTTGCAAAGATAATCGTCCGCCCCGTTGTTCAAGCTGTCCACGAGCATTTGCGTACTATCGCGCGCGGTCAGGATGAGAACGGGCCGCATATCGTTATTCTTGCGCATGGTCTTTAAGAGCGACATGCCATCCGCGTCGGGAAGGCCCAGATCGAGAATGAGCGCCTTGTAATCGATGCTGAAAAGAGCCGCTTCCGCGTCGCCTGCGGTCTCGACCAGATCGACCGTGAAGCCTCTGTCGCTGAGCGCGGTTCGGAGGTAGCCGCCAAGGCGCGTATTATCTTCGGCTATGAGAAGCCTCATTCTCCCCCCATAGTGGTAACCGGGCCGAAGCCGGACTTGCGGGTCAAACAGCCTAAGCAGTTTCTTGTCCTATCAGGAGCGAAAGTGTCAAAACCGTGGAGCTAGGCGCGAAAGATGAAGCCTGGCGGGTCATCGCCTCGACCAATGTGCCACCTCTTTGTTAAGTGACGATTCTGGGTCTTCAAGCCGCGAAGCTCGGACCGGCTTGATGCTGCATTGCTCGCTATGCGATCCCAGACAGCCAAAACCGGATGGCAAGCCTGGGTCAACCCATTCGCGGCATTGATTATGAAGCAGACGAGGTAACGATGCGTGCGCCGGGTAGCCGCGAGTTCCGCATTTCAATACCGTTGATTTTGAGTAACGACCCGATGACGTTTGTAACGCGTCGATATATCGGCGGGCCGATTTCTGCTCATTGAGGTCTTCCGGCATTTGGTTCGAAAATCTGGAACGGCAGGAATCGGCTTTCTGCAGAGATAACGCACCCTATTTTCAGATTCACTGGACAGCCATTTGAGCTGGCCGCCAAGCCTCGCCAGCACTCCCAACTTTGCCCCGCGCTCGCCTCAGGCGCCAAAAATTCGGCTTCTCGCCAGCGAGGGCACTTTCGGGCCATGGACCGATAGCGAGCGCCTCGCCTATGCGGGAACACAGAAGGAGAGCGAGGAGAAGCCCAAATAAAGGAGGACAATCACACCCCGGCGCCCATGACCAAGGGCGAGCGCGAGGATTTGCAGCGGCTAGTCCGGTAGCGCGAGAAGGATCTGAATCGAATTTATCAGGCGCAACCCGCGCGAGGCGACCTCTGCGCCGCCAAAAAAATCCTGTCGAGCCAAATCGTAATCACCGGCAACGGTAAGAAGGCCGCAATCGCCTCGACCAACTTCGATACGCCAAGGATCGCAATCACCCGCTTCACGTTGTAGGCGAGCACGTGCAGCGCCATTTCGGTGGCCACGTGCGCGAGCGTCTTCATCTTGAAGTGCGGTCGCCCCCTTCCAGGCTTTGGTGGTCCCGAACGGATGCTCCACAGTGGAGCGGCGCAAGATCATCGCATCGGGCCGCTGATCGAGCCGCTCCTGCACGCAGTCAAGAACTGCCTCATCCTCCCAGCGTGCGACGTTGCGTTGCTTGCTCGGCGTGCATTGCTGCTTGAGGGCGCGAGTCCCGGAGTCGCTCGTCCAATACGTCGCAACACTTTGCCCGACTCCTTGGTCGTCATCCGGTAGCTGAGGCTCTTGCCGGCCGGGCAAACATTCATGTCGGTATTGGCGTCGTAGACGAAGTCACGCCGGTCGTAGCGGCCTTCGGCTCAGGCATTGGAGGTCAATGGCCGCGGAACATAAGTGACGATCCCCGCCTATTCGCAGGCCGCGATTTCCTCACTCTTGAAGTATCCTGATCAGCGAAAGCCTCGACGGTTTTGGCCTCGAGCGCCTCGCGAGCCTGCTCGGCCATCGACTGCAAGTGGCCTCCCGACAGCCGCTCGATGGCGACGAACGGGCGCGGCTCGGGCATGGTTGGTTACAACGTGCAGACCTCGGTGGATACGGAGAACCATCTGATCTTTGCGCACGAGGTAACCAACGTCGGCAACGACCGCTCCCAGCTCGAAAACATGGCGGCCCAAGCGAAGGAAGCGTTGCAGCCGCATCGCGCGCTGGGAGCACGAGCATGTTGTAGAGGCGGTGCAACGGCGGCTCGACGAAAACCCCGAGGCCATGCGTGTGCGGCGTGAGACTGCCGAGCACCCCTTCGGGACCATGAAGGCCCGGATGGGGGCAACGCATTTTCTGATGAAGACGCTGCCGAGTCGCCACCGAAATGGCGCTGCATGTGCTCGCCTACAATCTCACGCGGGTGATGAATATCATCGGCATCAAGCCGCTGATGGCGGCGATCGCGGCATGAGTGGGGCGCAGTCACCGCTTTTTGCTACCCAGGAGGCAGACGAAACCCTCTGGAGAAACGTCAGGCTTGCCGAAAGCCCTTCCGTGAGAAAAAACGCTCGAAAACCGCCGCTTTGGAACAGTTCGCCCCGCCAAAAGCCGAGACTCCTACTTAGCGTTTTCACGCGGCCTGGACCCTTTGCGGAACTTCTTGCAGCCCTTATGAGGCACAAGGGCTCTTTATTCCCCAGCCTTGAGTAGGCTGGCTCGCGAGGCTTGTACCGTGGTTCTGAGGAGCGCTTGCCAGCCGGCGCCGTGGCCGGTGCGAACGCCGAATGCCAAGGCATAGAGGGCCGGCAGAAAGGTCAGAGTGAGGATGGTCGCGGCGATAAGGCCGCCCATGATGACAAGCGACATCGGGCCCCAGAAGGCGGAGCCGGCAAGCGGGATGAGTGCGAGAACTGCGGCGGATGCCGTCAGTACGATCGGCCTGAAGCGGCGCACCGTTGCGCCGATGACGGCATCATAGGCATCGATTCCGGCCTCGACGTCCTGCTTTATCTGATCGACGAGGATGACGCCATTGCGCATGATAATGCCGGCGAGAGCGATCACACCTAGGATCGCCACGAAACCGAAGGGCTGCTGAAACAGGAGGAGGGCGGCTGCTGCGCCGATAATGCCAAGCGGCGCCGTTGCGAGGACAAGCACAGTCTTAGCCATACTTTGCAGCTGCACCATCAAGAGGAGCAGGATTGTTATGATTAGAACGGGAATCTTGGCGGCGATCGAGGCCTGTGCCGTCGCGGATTCCTCCACCGCTCCCTGCATTTCAATTCGGTAGCCAAACGGCAGCGTTTTCCGCAGAGGCTCAAGCTGTTTATAGATCGCCTTGGTGACATCCGAGGGTTGTATGCCGTCCGGGATCAGCGCCTGCACTGTGATGGTTGGCAAGCGGTCCCGGCGCCACTCGACACCAGGCTCAAAGTTTAGCTGCACACTCGCCACCTGGGAAACAGGCACGGAGGCGCCTGTGGCGGTTTTGACATACGCGTTTTCCACCGCAGACAAGAGGCTTCGCATTGGTTCCGGCTCGCGCAGCACGATGCTGATGGTTTGATCCTTTTCCCGGAATGCGCCGAGCGGCATCCCAGAGAGCGTCGCCTGCAAGGTCTGGCGCACTGAAGCTGATGTGACCCCGATTGCCCGCGCGCGGTCCTGATCGATATCGAGCGTCAAGGACGGCGCCAGCTCATGCCAATTGCTATGAACGTTGAACACACGTGGATCGGCGGCGGCCACCTTCTTCACCTCCTCGGCGATGCCGTGAATTTCGTCGCGATCCGGCCCTTGCACTCGAAACTGAACCGGCCAGCCAGCAGGCGGACCGAAGAACAGCCGGTCCACCCTGACGCGGATGCGCGGAAAATCGGTGGCGAGAATTGCTCGCATCCGGCCGATGACGGCGTCGCGGTCCTTGGCATCTTTGGGCAAGACGAGCAACTGCGAGAAGTTCTGGTTCTGCAACTGCTGGTCGAGAGGCAGGAAGAAGCGGGGAACACCGGTGCCAATGAAGGCTGTGACCGCACCAATGTCCTTTTCCGCAAGGAGGCGCTGTTCAAAGCGGATCGCCTCAGCCTCCGTCTCCCTGTAAGACGCGCCTTCCGGCAGCCAGAGGTCGGCTAGAATTTCGGGCCGGTCCGTGGATGGGAAAAACTGCTGCGGAATCAACCCAAAGCCCGCGCCAGCCAAGGCAAATGCCGCAAGGGCAGACATGACGACGGTCTTCCGCCATCTGATGCACCAGGCGATCGCCGCGCGAAGCCTGCGATAGCGCGGTGTGCTATAAACGTCGCGACGGATGCTCTCAGGCGCTGCCCGCTCCTTGAGCAGCATGAAGCCAAGCCATGGCGTAAAGTAAACCGCGGCAAACCACGATGCGATAAGCGAGACCCCGGTCACCCAGAACAGCGTCTGCACATATTCGCCCGGTGTGCTGGCCGCGAAGCCAACGGGGACAAAGCCTGCGGTCGTAATGAGGGTACCGGTGAGCATTGGGAATGCCGTCGAATTGTATGCGAAGGAGGCAGCAGAGAGTTTGCCGTAACCTTCTTCGAGCTTCCGCTCCATCATCTCGACTGCAATCATCGCGTCGTCTACGAGCAGTCCCAGGGCAATAATGAGCGCGCCAAGCGAAATGCGCTGCAAGTCGATGCCAGCGATAGACATGACAAGAAAAGTTGCAGCGAGAACGAGCGGGATTGTCAAGGCGACGACGAGGCCTGCGCGCCAGCCGAGCGAAAAAAGCGAGACAGCGAGCACGATTATGAGCGCCTCGCCAAGAGCCTCGAGAAACTCGCTCACGGCCTTGGTGACGACGGCCGGCTGATCCGAAATCTTGTCGAATTGAACCCCAACCGGCAAGACGGTGGAGATCCGGCGGAGCGCAGCATCGAGCTCTTCGCCGACGTTGACCACGTTATGGCCCTTGGCCATCACGACGCCAAGCACGACGCTTTCCTTGCCATCGTGGCGGATCTTGGAGATGGGCGGGTCCTCCACTCCGCGCTTGATGGTAGCGATATCGCCGAGGCGGATGGTCTGGTTGCCCGCCCTGACACGCAGGTTTTCGACTTGATCGACGGTCAGGAGCGTGCCCTGGACATCGAGCCTTACGGAGCGGTCGTTTGTCTGCACCGAGCCCGCGGGAGCTTGCAAGTTCTGTCCGGTGAGCGCAGCCTGGATGTCCTGTGGCGAGATGTTGCGCTCAGCCAGCACCCGTGACGGAATCTCGATAAAAAGCTTCTCGTCCTGCACGCCGAGCAAATCCACTTTGCCGACGCCCGGCACGCGCAAGAGGATATCGCGCGCATCCCTCGCGAAGTCCCTCAGCTCGGGATAGGTAAAGCCTTCGCCGGAGAGAGCGTAGAGCGCGATGTAGGTATCGCCGAACTCATCGTTGAAGAATGGTCCCAGCACGCCGGCCGGCAAGGTGCCTCTGGATATCGCCAACCTTCTTGCGCACCTGATAAAATGCATCGCTGACCTCACGCCCGCGGGCTTCGCCCTTCAGGTTCACGAAGATCACGGCGCTTCCAGGGTGCGTGTAGGATTGCACATTATCGAGCTGCGGCGTCTCCTGGATCTTGCGCTCGATCTTATCGACCACCTGCTCCTGCATTTCATGGACCGAAGAGCCGGGCCATAGGACTTGGACGATCATGACGCGGAATTTGAATTCCGGGTCTTCCTTCTGCCCCAAATTCGCTAGCGCGAAGATGCCGGAACCTAAGATAAGAACCAGCAGGAACCGCGTGAAATTGGTGTGCTCGATGGCCCAGCGCGATAGGTTGAAGCCTTGCCTTTCCGGCTGGTGCTGAGAAATGTGATGCAGCAGACGCGTATCCATGTGCTCAACTCCTACTTCGAATTTGCGGTGTGTTATCTGCTGACTGTGCCGTCTACCTGCGCAACTTCAGTCGCGGCCTGCTTCGGCAGGCGGACTTTCATGCCGTTCTGCAGGAACTGGACGCCGCCTGTGATGAGGATTTCACCTGGCTTCAGGCCGGCTTTCACGAGCACGCCTTCGTCGGTGACACGGCCCGGTTTCGACATCGCGCCGTGCAACTGTTTGAGTGTCTTTGTTGGCGATGAAGGCGATGGTTTTGCCACCCTCGCTCGCAAGCGCCGTTATCGGCACGATCACAGCCGGCGAATCCTGCGGTATCCGGAACGCGACCGCCGCAGTCATGCCGATGCGCATTTGAGGCACGGGCTTCGCAATCGTCACGCGCACGGCATAGGTGCGCGAAGCCGTATCGGCAGCACCGGCGATTTCACGGATTGTGCCATCGCTTCTTATGGCAGGTGCCGACCAAAGCGAAATCGAAGCGGGCTGGCCATTGGCTGAGTTTGACGATCTTCTGTTCGGGAACCGCGACAGACGCCTCAATGTCATTGGAGTGCGCAAGCGTAATGACAGCTTGTCCTGCCGCCACGACTTGGCCCGGCTCAGCGCGCACAGAGGTCACGATGCCGTTCTCATCTGCGAGCAGCAGACCGTAGCTCGTCGCGTTGATCGCCTGGTCAAGCTGATCTTGGGCAGCATTGAGCGCGGACTGCGCAGAGTTGGAACTCAAGCTGCCGCTGATCCACGGCAGATTGGGCTATAAAGCGGTTTGGCAGCAGGAACTTCGCCCGGTTGAGGGCATCCCTGGCGACTTCGAAGCGCGTCTTTGCGGCGGCCACGGCAGCGCGTGCGCTGTGTTCGGCGAGCTTCAGATCCTTCTCGTCAAGCTTCGCGATCTTTTGCCCGGCCTGAACAGGTTGCCCAACATTGACATAGCGCTCCACAATCTTGCCGGACACCCGGAAACCGAGTGTGCTCTCGATGCGCGGCGCGATCACACCGGAATAGGTCAGGACGCGCTCTGTCACCGGCTCCGGCACGACCATCGCCTTTACCGGCCGCACCAGAACCTCAGCCACCTTCTCTTCGCCGCATCCCGCCAACAATAATGGCACGGCAGCCGCCGCGGCCCAGGCGCTCTTACGCCCTACGAATGAAGCATTCTCGAATTTGTCCGTCTTTATACGCATGACGCTGGCCCTTTCACAGTTTCTGTAACTTCCGTTGCTGGGCTGCTCTTTCCAACCGGGCACTCGCCCATGGCGCCACTGACAGCTTTGATGTACGCTTCTTGGTTGTCGCTGCGAATGACTGCACCACCGTATCGTTTGACTGTTCGTCCAACTCTGAAGAGCAGCCGCTAGATGGATCCGCTGACGGAAGTGCTACGCGCGGTTCGCCTTTCGGGAGGCGTCTTCCTCTCCGCTGATTTCACAGCTCCATGGTGCGTCGGCGTGAGGATAACCGCTGAAGACTGCGCCCCCTTTTTGGGAAGGGCAGCGCAGATCGTCGGTTATCATGTCGTGATGGAGGGCCGGCTGCTTGTCGGCCTTGACGGCGAGCCGATGGCCGAAGTCCAGGCCGGCGAGATCGTGCTGTTTCCGCAGAATGACAATCACACCCTGGCCAGCGCGCCCAAGATCAAGCCGGTGAATGCCCGCCAGCTTATGCAACCGTCCCTGGACGGGAACCTTGCCCGGATCTGCCATGGGGGCAGCGGCGCTACAACACGCATCATGTGCGGTTTCCTCGCCAACGAGGAAAGTTACAATCCGCTGATCGCGGCCTTGCCGAAGCTCTTGAAGATCGATGTCCGCCAGGGTGCGTCGCGCGAGTGGGTGGAGGCCACCGTCCGGTTCGCAGCCAGCGAACTTGCAGAAGGCAGATTGGCCTCGTCGAGCGTCATGGCGCGACTGTCGGAGACGCTTTTGATCGAGGCGGTGCGCCGATATTCCTCAGGGCTTGCGGAACAAGAAGCTGGCTGGCTCAAGGGATTGAAAGACCCCTACATTGGGCGAGCGCTGGCGTTAATCCATCAAAAGCTCAGCGCACCCTGGACTGCGGAAGCGCTTGCACGTGAGGTCGCGCTTTCCCGAAGCGCATTCGTGCAACGTTTCACGTCGCTGGTCGGGATGCCGCCGATCCGGTACCTCACTGTCTGGCGGCTTCAGACCGCCAAGTTGAACTTGCGGGAGACGAGCAAAACCATTGCCCAGCTCGCGCATTCCGTCGGCTATGAATCCGAAGAGGCGTTTCAGCCGGGCATTTAAGCGCGAATTCGGGCTAGCGCCTGCACAGTGGAGACACCGGCACTCGGCAGAGTAAAGGCGCGCGAGGGAGATCGGGAACGGTTTCCTGAATTCCATCAGAAAGCGGGCTGCAAGATTGGATCGGACGCCTGCACCTATGAGCCGGCACGCAACACATCGGAAAGGGCGTCGGCCATGCGCGTCACTTCCAGGTCTGGACGACTGGACAGCTGAACGAGCGGAGCAATCATTCCGGGCATCGGGTGTCCCGCGATATTTTACGTTCTGAAATCGCCCACGCCGCCAGGAAGCGGCAAGCGATCAGAGCTTAAAATTTATGGGATGTGACGATGACTATCACGCTCGACAAACCCGGTTACACTACGATCAAAGCCCGCCAGCAATCCATCTGGTCGTCAGGTGTTTCCCACTTTCGCTACAGGTCGGCCGCCGATTGGCTCGATGTCTTCAAGAGATCCTATGGGCCGCGCCGCGGGATTTTGCTTCGCTTGACGAGCCGCAGCAAGGCGCGCTGCCGACAGACACTTACTTGAGTTCTTGGAATCCCTCACCGAAATGGCAGCATGCGCTCAGTCTTGTGCTTGCACATCGGCGGTCTGCCGCAATCACCGTTGACCAATTACTTGCAGATGATCCCAAATCTGTGTTTGGACACTGTCTGTGCGCCGCTTTGATTGTGCGCGCCGACGATACAAGTGGACAGGAAAAGCTTAACGCCAGCATTGCCTTCATCATGAGGGCCTGCCCCGATCCCGATCATCGGGCCCATCGTCACGCCGTTGCTGCTCGAGCTTGGCTTACTGGGAATTCTGGCGGCGCGGCCGAGCTTTATGGCGCGATCGTCATCGATTTTCCGCGCGATATTCTCGCACTCATGGCCGCACATGCGCTCGACTTTCGCCTGGGCAGACGCCTCTTGCTCCGCGATCGCATCGCGCAGGTCCTGCCGGAGTGGGAGCCTGGCATGCTCGGATATTCGAGTGTGCTCGCCATGTACGCATTTGGCCTTGAAGAGAATGGCGAATATGGTCCTGCCGAAAGGATAGCGAGGCAAGCGCTGGCCATCGATCCGGGCCATCCGGGCGCGATTCACGTCATTGCTCACGTGATGGAGATGCAAGGACGCGTCAGTGAAGGATTGGCATTTCTTGCCGAGACCGAGCCCGCCTGGTCCAACCATACCGGATTTTCCATTCATCTGGCCTGGCATCAGGCGTTGTTATATTTGGAGGATGATGACCCTGGGTCCGCTCTCACGGTGTATGATACCCAGATGGCCAACGGAACCGTTTCGGACATACCGGCGCTCGCCGATGCTTCGGCGCTGCTTTGGCGCCTCGGGCTCCGAAACATGCCGCTCGGCAACCGGTGGGAGGTCTTGGCCGATCGTTGGCAGATGCAGCCTCTGACTGCAATGCGGCCGTTCTACCTTGTGCATGCGATGATGGCGTTCGCCGCGGCTCGCCGCACCGCAGCCAAAACGGTGGTCTTGAAGTTGCTGCCGGCAACCCACGAGAGCGATGCGTCGGAAGAAGCGCTCGCGTTCATGGTTTGCAATGCCCTGCTGGCCTGCTCGGATTCCAACTATGAAGCATCCATCGAATGGCTCGCGCGCTCGCGTCCCATCGCCCATCGCTGCGGGGGCAGCCTCGCCCAGTGCGATGTCTTGCATCTCACTTATACGGAGGCAGCGTTCCGAGGACATAAGACACCGCTCGCCCGCGCTTTAGTGGCGGAGCGTTTAGCAAAGAAACCAGCCAGCCGTCTGAACCGGATGCTCCTGCAACGCTTGACAATGAATATGCCCGGATAGGAGCCGCATTTTTGAAGGCCGCGGAAGGTCTGTTCCTGGCCCGGAGCGCCGGGTGTCAATTTGTTGGCTTCTAAGCCATTGCTGTATGCCGTTAGGCGTCCGAACAAGCAGGCAACAGCGTGGCCAAGCGCTCACGACACCCACGTCATGACAAGGACGATGCGGAAGAGTGCTTAAGTCCGTGGCCGGGCCTTAGATCGGCGATGAAATGTCTGATCGCTTCGATCACGGGTTCCTGCGCGCCCGCGAAAAACCAATGGTCGTCGCCCTCAAGTTCGATGAAGTGGGCTCCTTGTATATGGCTCGCTATGTACCGGCCAGCCTCGACGCGCACGGCGCGGTCCAGACGGCGATGCAGCACCAGCGTCGGCGCCAGAACCCGCGGCAGGAACGGTCTCACATCCATGTCGCGCATCGCATCGAGCACAGCCTCGAGCGCGCCTGGGCTGGAGGCCGACCGAAGGACCCCCGCCCACCATGCTTTGGCCTGAGGATCGCTTGAAAGACTGGGGCCGAAGGTTCCGATCCCGATGGGGCCGCCCCATCCGGCGATGAGGTGTTCCCGCCAGCTGTTGAATTGATCGGCCCGCAATGCGAACGGATGGTCGGGCGTTCAAGAGCCTTTGGCCAACGCCCCAAACAGAATAAGGCCAGCCACGCGGCCCGGGTGCTGGCTTGCGAATTTGATGCATGCTCCGCCGCTCTGCGATGCTCCGAACAGAACGGCGCGCCGCGACTGCGCCGCCTGTAGCACCGTGCCGATATCCTCGACTGTAGCGTCGAGGCTCGGCGGGGAGCCCACGCGATCCGATAGACCAATTCCGCGAGGATCGAAAACGATGATCCGCCCGATCGTCATCAGCGCAGCCAGAAAGGCTCGGTAGGCGGGCAGCTCCCAAATGCGCTCCACAGAAGACACGAAGCCCGGCATGACCACGATGTCGAGGTCCCCGGCGCCGTGGACCTGAAATGCCAGATGAATTCCGGCGCCACGTGCATAGCGCGTCGGTTCTGGGTCCGTTGTTCCCGTTTGGGAGCTCATCAGCGCCTGCGTCTTGGCCTCGGGCGCAACGCCAAGTTCGTCTCGCAGGCGCTGCTCGAACGACGAATAATGCCGCTTCGCGGCGCTGCAATCGCCGGCAAGCAACAGGCTGCGGATCAAAGACCGGCAATAGACCTCACTATAAGGGTCGAGCCCGGCGAGCCGGTTCGCAAATGCCGCTGCCGCCAAGTGTTCGCCTGCTGCATTCTTGCGCCGTACGAGGCGCTCAAGCGCATGCATGAGCCGGCCTCTCAGGGCTTCGCGGCGATAGAACGCCCAATCTTCAAACTCCGGGCAATCGGACAGCGAGAAACCGGCCAGAAAATCGCCGCGATAAAGGCGGCACGCCTCCTCGAAATCTTCTCGGCCGCAGGCGCTCTCGAACAAGTGTGAGTTGACGCGCAGGCGGAGTGCCGGGGACCAGCCGATGCTGATCCGGTCGGATTCGAACATTTGCACGGCGAGCGCGGCCTCGATGCGGTGCAAGAGGCGCCGCAGGCGCGCCCGTGCGGTCTCCTGATCGGCCTCCCGCCAAAGCAGCGTTGCAGCAACCTCCCGCGCGATCGGACCATTCGCTTCTGCCAGATAGATGAGCAAGGCAACAGCCTTGCGCAGGGCCAACTTGCCGGGGCGGCCTTCGATATGGACCTCCGGGAAGCCCAGGGCCTGCAGTGCAACTTCAGACATCGCCGTGTCCTCAATGTGTCGAGGGATCAAGAGACGGACAGGGGACGGTCATGAGGCATGATTTATCACAGGTAATGAGTTCGCCACCAACCGCCGGGATCACGAAACAGTGAACTCGCGCCCGGCGAGGTGGAGTTGCACCGGTCTCAAGCGCTGCGGCGCGATGAGTTTCTTTAACGAAAACTGAACAGTACTAAAGCCGGAGTTATCCAGATGAACACCAGCCCACAGAAGAACATCGAAGTGGCGGCACTCTACTTTGATGAATGCGTTTTTTTATCAGACCTGATCTCGGAACTGGAGAACAGGTCATGAGCACTCACGCGAGCCGGTCCGGACTGCCGCCGCTCTCAGTCGGCAACCTCTCAGATAAGCTGCCGTCAAGCTATCCCCACGAATTGGTCGAGATCGTCGAGATCGCAAACGGACAGCGCGTCACGGTGCGCCCTCTTCTGGCGCGCGACGAGGCCAAGTTTCTCGCGTTCCTCAACGGTCTCTCCGATGCCTCCCGGACTCACCGCTTCATGGGTGGCCTGCGGGAGCTTCCACTGCCGATGCTCCAGCGGCTGACGCAGATCGACTATCGTAGTCACATGGCGCTCGTAGCCGAGCCCCAGCGCGACGGAAGGCCGATCATCATCGCCGAGGCGCGTTATGCAGTCGATCCTTGCAGTGACAGCGCTGAGCTTGCGGTTGCGATCACCGATGATTGGCAAGGGCTGGGGCTTGCCAAGGCGCTGCTGCGGCGTCTGATCGGGCACGCTGCCGTGGCGGGCGTGCGGCGCCTGACCGGCGAGACGCTGGCTAGCAATGCTTGCATTGTGCACCTCGCTTCGACGGCGGGGTTCTCGATCATGCCAGTGCCTGGGGTCGCGGGCGTATTACAGCTTTCGCGAAACATCGCGTCGCAATCCCCACTCGCGCCGGGGCAGGTCGCTTCCGCGGCCGTTCACTGAACAGCTGACCCCCTGCTAGCTGCACGGACGCCCATACATGCCCGCGACACGAACCCAAGAACCGCATCTTCGGTTAAAATGACTGCCAAGGAGAGAGGAGACCCCTGCCATGATTACAGAGATCGTCATGTTTCGCTTGCCTGAAGGGATGAGCCGTGATGACGCCTTGGCTAAGTTCCGGCTTAGCATACCAATCTGGCAAGCTAATCCCGACCTCATCCGTAAAGCCTTCTTGTTCGACGAGGCATCCCGCCAGGGCGGCGGCGTGTATTTGTGGAAGAATGTCGAAGCGGCCAAGCTTGCGCACGATGCGGCGTTTCAGGAACGGATCCGGTCCACCTATGGAGCAGACCCTGAATTTCAGTATTTCGAGACACCCATCCTGATCGACAACTCGGTACAGCAGGTGATCGACGAAGCAGCCTAAAGCCTGGGCAGCCGTCAACTGCATCGCCGGGTAAGCAGGTCTTTGAGCACCAGGACCGCTTTTGGCCGATCGCGAAAGGAGCCTGTGGTCCCCTAACAGGCCTCCCGACGTTCATGAAACCCGTACCGACGAGTTTGACCCCAGAAAGGACGTGGGAGACTTGATTACACGTCGCGCCGTTTGAGCCTTGTTACGCTGCCCATCGCCGCGGCGGAAATCGGCTGAAACATCCGACGGTACTGCCCCATTGTAAGACCGGTGCGGCGTTTGAATAATCTCCGGAAGAAAGCCAGATTTTCATAGCCGACAGCTTGCGCAATTTCGTCGGCGGAGCCGTCACTGGTTTCGAGAAGCCGCTTCGCTTCTTCGATGCGAACATCTTGCACATAGTCAATGATCGTCGATCCGGTCGCGTTCGTGAAACGGCGTTTGAGACTGCGCTCGGGAATGTTGCATGCCGCCACAACGGCGGTAACCGCATGTGGCTCGCGGAAATTTTTGCGAAGCCAATCTTCAGCTTGACGGACGAGCGAGTCCGCGTGCGGCTGACGCCTGACAAGGCTCGCGTAAGGCATTTGTCCTTCGCCGTGCCACTGCAGCAAATACACCTTGGCGATGTGCAGAGCTTCGCCAGGGCTGCAGTGCCGCGAAATGATGTGGATCGTCAAGTCATGCCAGGAGGTCGCTCCGCCGGCGGTGACGATGCGTCCGCTCTCGTCGGCAAAAACAAGGGTTCGCTCACGTATAAAATGGACGTCTGGAAAGCTTCGGCGGAAGAGATTGGAGTAAGCCCAGTGTGATGTCGCCGACTTTCCCTTGAGCAGTCCGGATGCGGCCAGCAGCACCGAGCCGGTGCACACCGAATAGATTGTATTGCGCGCTCGGTATCGCTGGCGAAGCCATTCTTTCACTTCCGAATAGCGATCGCTCAAGTCGTCGTGGGGTGCGATCCACAACTCGGGAACGACAATGATGTCGGCGCTTGGATTTTCATCGATCGCCACGTCTGGGCTTACCGGAATGCCATTGCCGCAGCGAAACGGATCGCGCGAGAGCGAGACGATTTTCGGCTGGATCAGACGCCGGCCAGGCTCCTCGCCAACGACCTCGCGCCATAGCGTTCCGGTGGAACCGAGGACGTCAACCAGGCCGTAGATTGCGGATCCCGCGGACTCCGGCAACGCAACGATTAGAGCCTCGACGCTCGAAGGATCGGCGGCAGCCATCTCTTTGCCCCTGAAAGTGGCACAAAAGGACCGTTTGTGTCGAAACTCGATCTGATGCCGGCAAATGTCCAGCGTTATTTCTTACGCACGCGGCCCTGACGCCATCGAGCAGGCGTCGCCGACCAACGCAGGAGAAACATCATGCCGGTTTACATGATCGCAAGTGTAAAGGTGACAGACGACAAGTGGGTGCCCGCTTACGCCGCTTCGGTGCACGAGCTCGTGCACAAACATGGTGGCAGGTATCTGGCGCGCAGCGCCAATGTGAAGACGCTTGAGGGCACGCCACTTGACGCCAACTTTGTCGCCCTTTTGGAGTTTCCGTCGGCCGAAGCCGTCAAGGCCTTTGAGACCGATCCCAAATACGCCCCTTTCGCCGCCGCCCGCCAGCGCGGCAGTGAAAGCCGGCTTCATCTGATCGACAATACCGATCTGGCCGGAACGATTGCCTACTTGCCTAAAGGCTGAAGGCCATCACCCGCGTCGTTCCCGTCTCGGATGCGGTGCGGCAATCGCACTTCCGCGATTGGCGGAGCGCCGATTGAGATCGATCGGAAGCGCGTCGCCATCGTCGAGCACAACACCAAAAAACAGGATCATGCCAATGAAACGCTTTTTGATCGAACGTCACATTCCGGGGGTCGGCAGCTTAAGCCGCGCTCAGTTCAAGGAACTTGCGGCGACTTCGAATGCCGCAGTCGCCAAGCTTTCCGGGAAAGTGCAGTGGATACAGTCGCATATCACAGCCGACAACACTTTCTGCATCTACATTGCCGAAAGCGAAGAGCAAGTTCGCGAGCACTCCCGGCTGGCCGGTTTTCCCATCACCAGGGTCAATGAAGTCGCCACCACCATCGACCCGATGACGGCGTATTCCTGATTGAGTGACGCCGCGGTTCCGAAATGATCGGCGGCGTCTTGATCCTCCATAGGCCCGTTGCAAGAGACGAAAGGCTCACCCCATGCCACAGGATCACCTTGAAAAGCGAACGCATCGCAGCTCATTAGCCCGGCGTTTTGCTCTTGTTGCCGCCGCCGCAGCCTTCTTTCCGGTAGACTCCTCGGCGCAGGATCATTCCCATGCCGGCTACGTCGCGTCCGTAGCGACCTACAAACCGATCCAGGCGTTCAGCCACATCGTGGGCTCGCGGCATTTCGTAGGCTACTTTGTTGCGGTGAAAGACGCATGCGCCGTGACCGTTATCAACGCCGCCGCCGATGACGATCGCCTTATCGAGACGCCTCAACGGCAGACAATCGAAATTCGGGCGGCAGACAGGTCCGAGGTCGAAGCGGATCAAGGCAAGGCGCTTGGGATTGGCTGCACAGCCGATGCCGATGCGATCAAGGTGGTGCCCCTCGAGCCGCGAAGCCGCGCTGTAGCCAGCCGCTGAGCCAGCAAGGGTTTCCGGATGCGATAGACACCCGAGCTTGTGGGACCCTTTAAAGGAGAGCCAGGATCAGAAATGTGGTAACGCCCAGAAGACAGGCGCTGGCACCTCGCCGCCCAAGGTGGTGGCTCATCCTGTCAATCGGCTCGCAAAAGGGACCCCGGATCGGCGTGCAAAAAGGACCCCAGGGACCATCCTTTTGTTCGGTTCAGCAGCGCCATCCTTCCGTCCCGGCCCATGCGACTGCTGAGCCGGCGCGCGCAACGGCGGTCAAGAACGGCCGCTTTTGGCGGCCGCCCGCAGGGCTTGTTCTTGAGGGCCGTGAGCACGACGGCATGATGAGAGCGCCGGGCGGCGTGCTGGACGTCAGGCGCGGTGTTTGAAGCGCCAGCTTTCGTTGCCGGTCTCGATGATCTCGCAGTGGTGGGTCAGCCGGTCGAGGAGCGCGGTGGTCATCTTGGCGTCGCCGAAGACGTTTGGCCATTCGGCGAAAGCGAGATTGGTGGTGACGATGATGGAGGTGCGCTCATAAAGACGGCTGATCAGATGGAAGAGCAACTGGCCGCCTGCTTGCGCAAACGGCAGATAGCCGAGCTCATCGAGGGTCACGAAGTCGAGGCGGGACAGATAATCGGCCATCCGCCCCTGGCGGCCGGCGCGGGCTTCGCTTTCCAGCCGGTTGACGAGATCGATCACGTTGTAGAAGCGTCCTCTGGCGCCGCCGCGGATGCAAGCCCTGGCGATCGCGATGGCGAGATGGCTCTTGCCGGTCCCGGTTCCGCCGACCAGGACGGCGTTACGCTGTTCGGCCAAAAAGCCGCCGTTCGACAGCTCGCGCGCCAGCGCCTCGTTGATGGGCGTGCCGGCGAACTCAAAGCCGTCAAGGTCCTTGGCCAGCGGCAGTTTGGCGATGGTCATCTGGTATTTGATCGATCGCGCCTGCTTCTCGGCGATCTCGGCCTTCAAAAGATCGCCGATAATGCATTGCGGCGAGAGCTGGCGTTTGATGCCGGCCGCTATGATCTCATCATAGGCGGCCCGCATACCGAAGAGCTTCAACTCGCCCATCAGGGCGAGGATGTCGGTCCGTTCCATGGGCTAGCCCTCCTCAAGCTGTCATAGCGGGCGCAATCGGCGGCGGGCGCGTGCTTCAGGCGCAGCGCGTCGGGCGTGGCGATGCTCGCGGCGGGGCTTAAGTCTTTCTTGCGCGCCAGGATGTTCAGGATCACGCTCGACGAATGGACGCCCTGGCTCAGGGCTTCGGCGCAGGCCGCTTCAACCGCCGGGAGCCCATCGCTCAGCGCGGCGGCCAGGATCGCCACCATTTGCCGGTCGCCGTCATCGAAGCCGTGCAGCCTGCGCCGCACAGCTTCCAGCGATGACGGCAGAACCCAGTTCTTGAACGGCGCGCCGTTCCTTAAGCCGCCCGGCTTTCTGCTCAGCACCGGCACATAATGCCAAGGGTCATAGATCGTCTGGCCGCGCCCGAAACAGCGGGCATGTTCGCCAACGACAGCGCCGTCCTGCCGGATGACGATGCGATCGGCGTAAGCCTGTACCTCGACCGGGCGTCCCACAGCTTGGGAGGAGACCGAGTATTTGTTCCTGTCGAAGGAGACGAGGCAGGTCTTCGACACCGAGGCCATGACCGCGTGAAAACCGTCGAAGCGGCCAGGTACGGCGATCAGGCTCGCCCGCTCCGCCTCGAAGACCTGCCAGATGGTCTGGTCCTTGAACTCAGGATGCTTGTTCGCCTTGGCGTAGGCGACGCAGCGGTCGAGGAGCCAGGCGTTCAGTTCGTCGAAGCTCTTCACCCGCACTCTTGGCGTGAAGAAGCGCTCGCGGATCAGGCCAACCTGGTTCTCGACCTGCCCCTTCTCCCAGCCGGACGCCGGCGTGCAGGCGGTCGGCTCCACCAGATAATGGCTGCACATCTGCATGAAGCGCCGGTTGAACTGGCGCTCCTTGCCAACAAACACCGTCTCCACCGCCGTCTTCATGTTGTCGTAAATGCCGCGCGTGCAGGCGCCCTTGAAGAACGCGAAGGCGCTGGAATGGGCGTCGAACACCATCTCCTGGCTTTCGCGCGGATACACCCTCACAAACGGCATCCGGCTATGGCAGAGCCGCATATGGGCCGCTTTCACCACCATCGTGACGCCGTTCATCACAACGGTCTCGTGGCTCCAGTCGAACTGGTAGGCTTCGCCGGGCGCGAAAATCAGCGGGATATAGGCTTGCGCCGAGGCCGCCCCGCGCGCCTTGCGCCAGCTCTTGGCGTAGCGCCGAACCGCATCGTAGCCGCCATCAAACCCAACATCGCGCAGCGTCTCGAACAACCGCACCGCCGTCAGCCGTTCCCGCGTAGGCTTCGCCTCGTTCGCAGCCAAAAGATCGTCGAGCTGCTTCCGCCAGGCGCCAAGCTTCGGCATCGGTTGCACGCTGCGCTCGTAGCGGTGCTCCGTCGCCTCCGAGCGGATCGCCTTGCGCACCGTCCTTCGCGACAACCTCAGCTCGCGGCTGATCGCCTTGATCGGCTTCTTCTCGATGAAAAACGCACGCCGGATCTTCGCAATCGTCTCCACAACCAGCATCCCAAACGCAGCCCCCTGCTTCCACCAGGGGCTTTGTGGACCCAATCGTCAGTGGGGTCCCGTTTGGACGCCGATTACCCCGCTAACGGGGTCCTTATTGCACGCCGAAACACAGCTCATCCCCTGAAAGTGGGACTTACCCTCGGCGATGCCATTGCCGACCGTGGACGATACGTGGGTTGGGTCGTGATGAGCGGTGTCGTTGCCCTGGCGCTCGCCGGGATCTGACATGCCACTGGCGCCACGTCGCTCCTACTTAATGGAATCTTCGATTGGCTTTCTGCTCGTGCGGATCGGCGGGCCTGGTGAACATTGCGACTGAAGGGAGTAGCAATCCTGATGATCTCGTACCGTGATCTGATCCAGGGTCTCGTCTCGCTAGCGGTTACACTGGCTGTGATGGGGGCGGCGCTGTTCCTGTCCGCAGGCACGCTCCAATGGCAGCACGGTCTTGTGTTCCTGGCCGTGTTTTTCATCCTCGTGCTGGTTAGCGTTGCATGGCTCTGGCGCGTCAATCCGGAGATCTTCGCCGCCCGGAGGCGGATGACCGGCGAAGGCACCAAAAACTGGGACGTTGTCCTGATATGGATTTTATTGGGTGGCTTCCTCGCCACTCTGATCGTGGCCGGGCTCGACGGCGGCCGCTTTGGCTGGGCGCCCGCGCCTCCTTGGGCTGTTTTCGTTGGTTACGTTCTGATGGTGCTGGGCTGGCTGGGCTCGGGATGGGCGCAGGCTGTCAACCGGCATTTCGAGCCGAGCGTGCGGATCCAGACCGATCGCGACCACCATGTGATCACGACAGGTCCTTATGCGTTTGTCCGGCACCCGGGCTACGTTTCCGGCGCACTCCTGGTTGTCGGGATCGCACTTGCGCTCGGTTCGCTCTGGGCCCTGTTGCCGGCGGCACTGTTTGGCGTCGTGCTCGTCATTCGCACCAATCTGGAAGATGCGACTTTGCAGCGCGAACTGCCGGGTTATGCCGGGTATGCTGCGCGCGTTCGCAGCAAATGGATCCCGGGCGTCTGGTAGCGGTCGGATGATGCATATGCTCGCTTTCGACCGCCCCTGCGATACAGGGCAGGAACAGCGGCTCATCACCGAACTCCTGCGCAAGACGCCGCCGGCGGACGACTCGTCGTGGTCGGGCAGAGGTCCGCGATCCCTGCCGCACAGCGCTCATTGCCGCCCCTGCTCCGGACGGGAAACGCCGAGCCCCTGTTCTGGCCGCGCGCCGGACTGGCCGGGGTTCTTGTGGCCGACGGCGCGGCGCTCGCCGCCCCCGGGATGAAGGTTTGCCAGGAACATCCAAGCCGCCCGCGTCCAGCGGGCGTCGGCGAGCGCGTGGTGGCGGTTCCCCTTCTGGTGGGGCAGCTCCGGATCGCCGAGCTCGATCGCCCATTGCTTGATGTCGAGGCAGAGCTGCGGATAGTGGAACGGCAGCACCTCGAGGCCGCCGAAGAGCCCCACGAACGCGACCCAGTCGTAGGCTGGGAAATAGCCCCAGAACACAGGATGCTCGTCGTGATCGGTGAAGACGCGGAGCGCGTAACTGATCTCCTCGAGGCTCATGCCCTTGCCCTCAAGCTGCGGGCGTACGTTCTCAAGCATCCACGGGCTCGCCTTCGACCAGTCGACTTCGCTGCTCTCCGCATAAAACTCCCGCCCGTCCTCGGCGACGAGTTCGATGCTGACGAGATCGATGGTGAACGGCTTTGCGATGAACTCGGTGTCGATCCAGTATTTCATGGGCGGGCGCTCAATTGGCGCCGACGGCGTCGCGAGCGAGCCTTGTTGGGAGTTGCTTGATTTCGTCGCCGGCAACGCTCTGGGCGACCTTGATGTCGTAGGCCGACTGCAGGTTCAGCCAGAACTGCGCACTCGTTCCGAACCAGTGGCCGAGCCGGAGCGCCGTATCGCCCGTGATCGCCCGTTTCCCCTGAATGATCTGGGTGATCCGGTTCGCAGGCACGGACAATTGCCGCGCCAATTCGGTTGGGGTGATGACGAGTTCCTCGAGCTCGTCGGCGAGGATTTCACCGGGATGGATGGCTGGCCGTGTCATGCGCTTGCTCATTTGTGATAGTCCACGATCTCGACGTTGCCTGGTCCGGGCTCGCCGACTTTCCACTCGAAACAAATCCGCCACTGCGCGTTGATGCGGATGCTGTATTGACCGGACCGATCGCCGCCCAAGGCCTCGAGCCGATTGCTCGGCAGAGCCCGCAAATCCTCAAGGCTGGTCGCGGCTTCGAGGACTTCGAGCCTTTTATAGGCTTGTCGGGCGAAACCCTGAAAAGCCTGCACGGTCTCGCCATGTGCGAACCTTCGCGTGCGCTTATCGCGGTAGCTGACGATCATGTTTGCTTCAAAAATAGGATATTTACGATGTACGTCAAGCGTAAAAGTAGGTGGTGACGCCACTGCTTCTGTTGCAGAGCGGTTCGACAGAGGCAGTGGCGCGGCTCAGCTAAAGAGTTCGTCTCCCGCTTCGGGAAAGCCGAACATCTCGATGCTCAAAACGGCGCGGCCCGCTTCGGAAAGCCTGGCCCACTCGCGCGGGTGATCGATCCAATAGGACGCCAAGGGCTCGGCGCCATGAAGCGCCTTCAATCCCCCGCCATCGCCGCCTTTGCCCGTTTCCTTGCCGGTGAGGCTGTTGCCAACAACCGTGCCCCATTTGAGCGCGACGCCAGGGCCCCGTTTGCCTTCTTCCGGATCGATGAATTCGATGCCCGCGGCCTCAAGCGCCCGCCGGATCGCCTCTATGGTCGCAACTTTTACGGCCACGATCGGGCCATCGAGACGCTCGAGCCTTTTTACGGTTTCGACCGAGACCCGCGCGTGCGCGGCCACCGTCGACTGCTCCCAGCGCAGAAGCGCGCGGGCGGCTCTAAGCTGCTCGGAATAGAGCATTTTTACCCCTCAAGAGTATTTTACAACCTCTGACGTGTAGTCTAAGGCTCCCATTTGTGTTACCTTTGAGGTGTGTTTGAAATTACGTCAAGTGCAACCACCATGCAGGCAAAGCCTCAACAGCTGATTTCGGCGGCGCGTCTCCTGAAGGAGGCGCAGGACCTCGTGGGCGATGTCGAGACAATCATGGGCGGGGCTGGCTACGCCGACATGGCTCAAAGGCTGAAAGAGATCGCCGGCAGGCTTCGGGACGGGCTCCACGAACTTCGCCAGCAAGGGTTGGCTTTGTCCGCGATCGATAAGCTCGAAAAGAGCAAAAGGTGAACGGATTCTCCCGAATGGACTCCCGAACGCGCCGGATGCTCACAGACACTTCGGAGCTAAGTCATTGAAATTAATGGTGCCCAGGGCCGGAATCGAACCAGCGACACGCGGATTTTCAGTCCGCTGCTCTACCAACTGAGCTACCTGGGCACACCGAAGCCCGCAGAGGCTTTCGAGCCGGCCTTATACGAGTTTTGGGCGCGAATGTCGAGCAGGAATCGCCTCAGGGCGATCGCATTTTGGGATGTGAGTAGCTTCGCCAGGAAGGCGTTGTCCGAGCCTGCTTGAAGCGGCCATTGCAGGGCGGTGTCGAGCATGACATGGTCCTGAAAAGGAAAAATGGCTCGCGTGGCGAGACGCGAACCGTGGCAGTTTAGGAAGCGCCGAAAAATATAGCTTCAGGTCGGCGTTTTAAGGCGCCTGGGCGTGATCGCGTAATTCCACTCTGGGTGGAATTCGGCGGGAGTAATATTGAGTTCGGCCATCTGCGCTTTGCTGACTTCGCCTCACTTGACGTAAGCTATCTCGTCAGGTTGACGCCAGACGTTTAGCCCCGTCGCCGTAGTCATTGCGGCGACCGGCTCGACGATAGCGAATGCGGCTCGTCAAAGGTTTTCCGAACGGGGCATATAGCCGTGGCGACGGCGTGAAGGGACCAGCGGTCCTCGAGCCGCCTGTTTAGGGCTTGCGGAACGCGAGGGAGGATTGATAACTTAGCCCACCGGGGATGGAGCGCCCCCAAAACCGCCCTTGGGCTGATGGCTCCTGCTGCAACTGGCGGCGGGAGAGCGTCCGGAACCCGCCGCATGGCGGGTATTTTTATGCGCGCGCTGCCCGGACGATGCGCGCATGGGGCGTTCGCCTCATGAATTCGGAGGCCTGATGCTGACCTATCTCTACATCGCGCTTGGAGGAGCCATCGGCAGCGTTGCGCGCGCCTGGACGACCAATGTCATGGTCCGAATGGTCGGCGCGAATTTCCCCTGGGGCACCATCCTCATCAACATGGTCGGCTCTTTCATCATCGGCTTCTTCGGCGCGCTGACCGCGAGCGACAGCCGCTTCCAGGTTCATGCCGACGCCCGCGCTTTCGTCATGATCGGCATTTGCGGCGGCTACACCACGTTCTCCTCCTTCAGCCTGCAAACGCTCGACCTTTTTCGCGACGGCAAGCCGGGCGCGGCGGTCGCCAATATCGGCCTGTCCGTCATTTTCTGCCTTGTCGCCGTCAGCGCCGGATATGCAAGCGCCATGGCCTTCAACAACGGCGCGGCCCGAACCGAAGCCTACAAGGCGCCGAAACCGGCCCGCGGCAAGGGCATGGGAGGCGTGGCGCTTGCCGTCCTCGACAGCCCCGACACGGTTGGGAGCGTGCTCTCAAGCGCGGCGAAGCTTCTGAGCTTCGGGCCGGGCGGGCGCATCGAAGCGCTGGCGGTCAGGACCCCGCCCATCGCCAAAATTATGCTCGCCGATCAGAGCATGAGCGCGATGGACGAGGAACGCTCTCGCGCCGAGGAACAGGTCTGGGCTGACGCCGTAAAGACGAAGGTGGAGCGCTGGGACTCTGCGAACCCCACCGCGCCGGCCGACTTTATCGATGTCGAGGGCGATGCCGGATGCATCGTCGCTGAGCGAGGCCGCCGCTCCGATGTGGTCGTCATCCCCCGGCGCGCTGCGAGCCCGAGGGCGCGAGAAGCCTTGCACGCGGCGATATTCGACACCTCCCGCGCCGTCCTTATCGCTCCCCCCGAGTGTACGGGCGACTTCGGCCGGGTGGTCGCCGTCGCCTGGAAGGACGATGTCCGCGCTCCGAAAGCCGTCCTCGCCGCCATGCCGATCCTCGCAAAAGCCGAAGCCGTGCATATCCTGCGCGCGAAGGCGGAAGAGGCCGGCGTCCCGCCTATCCTCGATGAGCACGACGTCCCCATCCAGGCCCATGCCGTCGATGGCCATGGACCCGTCGGCGCGCTGCTTTTGCAGAAGGCGCACGAGCTTGGCGCAGACCTCATCGTGATGGGCGCTTATGCGCGCGGCGAGCAGCGCGAAGCCCTTCTCGGCGGCGTAACGCGCTATATGCTCGATCACGCCGATCTGCCGCTCCTGATGCGGCATTAACTTCGGCCGCGGGATCCGACCCACATGCTGCGGGCGCCGACAGGGCTTCCCCGGGATGGCGGCGGCGTGCGGGATATCGATTGCGCCTTGCGCTACAACAGCGGCACGCGCTTCGGCGTGAGCCGGCCGGCTAAGGGATAATAATGTCCTAAGATTGGGTTTGTTTCGTAAAACAGGGGGGGGCTATATAAATAAATATGTAATTATTGTCGATGAATTTACCCAATCTTAAGGCTCAAGGATTGTGTTCAGAAACGTCGATGCCGGGTAAAAAATCGCCGCGGCCGGCAGGCGGTTGCGCCTCCATGATCGGCTGCTTCCAATTGGGCCGTGGCAAGGTCGCGGCTCGCGATAACCTTGTTCTTTTCTACTCGATGCGCAGGAGGCGGACCCCGACGCCAAGCGGTTTGCGCATCCTTACTATTGGAGCGGCTTCATCTACATCGGCAGTTGAGCGAATCTGAACGCCACTGCGGTAAACTGAAGAGCACATCCGCTTGACCCGCGGAACGGCCGTCTCTCCGCCAATGTTCGTATGCGGAAAAGGATGGAGTGTTTTCATGGCTGCTTTACGAATGACCCTGATGCTGTTCTGGATCCTGACGCTGGGTGTGGTTGCGGCGTTGCGATACCTGCTTTTCTCGAAGCTTCCCTCCGCCATCATCAACGCGAGGCGCAGCGCAACAGCTGCGCGCGGCCAGTGGGAATATTAGCTCAGACACAGCCCGCCATCGGACCCGATCGGGATTTGCCTCGCGAAAGAAGCCGTTTCGCCGCAGCGCGCCAATAAAGCGTGAGGCGAGGGGAACGGCGCGCCGCCCGCGATGTTCAGGAGGAGATCGGGCATAGTATTTTCGGGCATGGCAAATGACAGATTTACGGAAGACTGGAGCCGTTCTGCTGCTCTCGGTCGCAGCTGGCGGCATCGTGGCGGCAAATGGCGCAAGCGAGTTTGACGGACAGTCCACACGCGATCCGCCGATCCCGCATACGATCCTTCACCACACTGAAAGCGTGCTCGGGAAGGAGCTTGTTGCGTCGGGCAAGAACGCCGGGCGCATCGTCGATGTGCTCGCCGATGAATCCGGACGCGTGCGCGCCGTCGTCGTGGATTATGGCGGCTTCCTCGGTCTTGGAAGCAGGAAGGTCGCCGTCGCCTGGTCCGACTTGCGCTTCGGACCGGAGGGCCAAAACGCCGTGGTGATGACAAACCTGTCTCCGGAGCGCCTCAGCACGGCGCCGGAGGTCAGGATGGGCAAGCCCGTGGTTGTAATAAGCGCTCGGGACAGGGTGAACAGCGACGTGACGCGAAACTAGCGGAATGCGAGCGCCGCCCGATATAACGCTTCCGCCATCGGAAGCGGGCGGGGAGTATGTCTCCACAGCATCCCGGCAAAGCCTGTCGGGCCTTGACTGGTTCACGTTTTTTCTCGGAGACATCCAGACCGGATTCGGGCCGTTCATTGCGGTCTATCTGTCAACCCAGAAGTGGAATCAGACGGACATCGGGCTCGTTCTTTCCGTGGGGGCGCTTGCGGGCCTTGTCTGTCAGATTCCGGGCGGCTGGCTTGTGGACAGGGTGCGCTCGGAGCGATCCGCCGCCGCCGCCGCTGTCGCTGCGATAGGCGCAAGCGCTCTCATCATCGCCGTGTGGCCGGTCTTCGCCGCCGTCGCAGGCTCGCGCGCCCTGCAGGCCGCCGCAACCTCGGTCCTTTCGCCGGCCATCGCCGCTATCAGCCTCGGCCTCGTGGGACGCCACGCGCTGGCGCCGCGGCTGGGGCGTAATGCGCGTTTCGCGTCAGCCGGGAATGGCGCCGCCGCCATGATCATGGGCGCGATCGGTCATTTCGTGTCCGCGCAGGCGGTTTTTTTCGTGACCGCCGGTTTCGCTTTCCCGGCGCTTTTATCGCTTTTTCGTATCAGGGACAGCGAGGTGAATGCGGCGAGCGCTCATGGCGGCGTCGCGGCCAGGGAGCTGTCCGGCATCCTTCCTGGACTGGCGCTGCTTTTGAAAGACCGCGCGATGTGGATTTTCATTGGCGGCATGGCCATGTTCCAGCTCTCAAATGCGCCAATGCTTCCGCTCGTCGCCACCGAACTCACAAAGACCTCGGCCACCTGGGCGGTTTCGCTCATCGGAGCCTGCATCGTGCTGCCGCAGGCTGTCGTCGCGCTGTTTGCACCCTGGGTCGGACGGCTTGCGCAACGGATCGGCCGGCGGCCGCTCCTCGTCGCGGCGCTGGCTGTGCTGCCGATCCGCGGCGCGCTGCTCGCCTTTTTCAACGGCGCTATTCCGGTCGTCGGGATCCAGATCCTCGACGGCGTTTCCGCTTCCGTGCTTGGCGTCCTGGTCCCGCTCGTCATCGCGGACATTACCTACGGCACGGGGCATTACAATCTCGCGCAAGGGGTGGTCGGCATGTCGATCGGGCTTTCGGCCGCGATCAGCACATCGGCTGCGGGCTATGTCGCCGACACGTTCGGAACCCATGTCGCGTTCCTGACGCTCGGCGCGACGGGTGGGTTTGGCGCTCTCCTGCTTCTCTTCTTTATGCCTGAGACGCGGCCGGAAAACGGCGGCGCGAAAGAAGAACTCTCTTGACGTTCAGAAGCGCTTGTTCCTTTGCGCGCTCCGGCCCGAAGGCTTTTCCTTGATCCCAGATAGACGCGATGTTCATTTTTGCCTTTTCCCGAAGCGAAGCCGTAATCTTCAAGGGAGGCCGCAACGGGAGGGTGCATGACGTTCGACGCCATCGAGGAAAGCTTTGAACTGAAGGAAATCCGCAGCGCTGTGGCCAAGCTGTGTCTGGCGTTCCCGGGGGAGTATTGGCGCAAGCTCGACCGCGAGATGGCCTACCCTGCCGAGTTCGTGAAGACATTAAGCGATCAGGGGTTCCTGTCGGCCCTGATCCCGGAAGACTATGGCGGGGCCGGCTTGCCGCTGTCCGCTGCGGCGGCCATTCTCGAAGAAATTCAGCGCGCCGGATGCAACGGCAGCGCCTGCCATGCCCAGATGTACACGATGGGAACGCTGCTTCGCCATGGGAGCGAAGAGCAAAAGCGGACGTGGTTGCCCGAGATCGCGGCGGGCGCGCTTCGCCTGCAAGCCTTCGGCGTGACCGAGCCTGTGAGCGGAACCGACACGACCTCGATCAAGACGACGGGGAAACGCGACGGCGACGCTTACATCGTCAACGGCCAGAAAATTTGGACGAGCCGCGCCGAACACTCGGACTTGATGCTGCTTCTCGCCCGCACGGCCCCGAAGGAAGATGCGGCGAGGCGCACCGATGGCCTTTCCGTTTTCCTGGTCGACATGCGCGAGGCGAAAAAGGCGGGCATGACCATCCGGCCGATCCGGACGATGATGAACCACTCCACAACGGAGGTCTTCTTCGATAATGTCCGCGTCCCAGCGGCTAACCTTATCGGCGAGGAGGGCCAAGGCTTCCGCTACATCCTGTCCGGCATGAACGCCGAGCGGATTTTGATCGCAGCGGAGTGCATCGGCGACGCGAAGTGGTTTCTCGAAAAGGCCACAGCTTACGCAAAGGAGCGCGTCGTCTTCGGGCGTCCGATCGGGCAAAACCAGGGCGTCCAGTTTCCGATTGCGAAGGCCTATGCCGCCATGCGCGCAGCGGAACTGATGGTGCGCGACGCCGCCCGCCGCTACGACGCCGGAGAGAAGTGCGGCGCGGAAGCGAACATGGCGAAAATGCTTGCAGCCGACGCCTCCTGGGAAGCGGCGAACGCCTGTCTGCAAACGCATGGCGGTTTCGGCTTCGCCGAGGACTTCGACATCGAACGAAAATTTCGCGAAACGCGACTGTATCAGGTCGCGCCCATCTCCACGAACCTGATCCTCGCCTTCATCGCTGAACATGTGCTTGGCCTGCCCCGGTCTTACTGATGAGCGGCATCGGCGACTGAAGCAGGCGCCGAGCGCCCTCTTGCGGCTCCTCCTGCCGCACGCCAGTCGCAAACGTTAACTCATTATTTACAAATCGAAAATGGGAATTTTCCTGAAGCTGCTCCGTTATCCCACAGCTGATGCTGGACTGCGGAAAGGCGTGGGGACATGAGAAGCTATACGAAGACGTTCAAGACCGTCGTTTTGGAGGATGGCGCGTACGCTGTCGTGCGCACCGCCTCGACGGAACCGCATATCCTGGAAATGGTCGCTGTGTTCTATGACGGCCAACGCGCACGGAAATACGCAGACATAGAGAATGCTCAGTTTGCCGAGCCGGCAGGTATCGAACCCGCGTCTGCTCCTGAAGAAGCGATCGACGCCACGAATGGGCTTCTCCCCGAACTCACAGAGCGTCAACGCGCCGTTCTGAAGGCGCTTCGCGAAAAGGCGGGGGATGACCGCCTCGTCGAGATCAAGGCCATCGATCTGGCTGACGCGGCGAGCATACCGCTTGGATCCGTCCACTCGGTCATTCAATCGCTTGAAAAGAAGAAATGCATCCAGATCACCCGTCCGGGTTCCTCACACGCGTCCGCCGTTTATCGGGTTTTGTGAGCGCTGCTGGATCACGAAGCCGCCTCTTTCGCTATCAGCCCAACCCATATCCGTTCAGCGATCACATGATGCTCAATATTTTATATAACGCAGAGCTCTGGCGTCAGCACGCAGCGGAAGCGCGCGCAATCGCAGAAACCCTGTCCGATCCCAAGGCGAAGCAGCAGATGCTGGACATCGCAGCCCGCTTCGATCGCATCGCCGGACTCGCGGTCAAGCTCCGATCGATGAACGCCACGAGCGCTCGCGCGCTGCGCCTTACAAAGTCCGTTCTGGTTGCTTGACGCAGATGCGCATGGCGCTCGCTCCGCTTTGACGGCGTATAGAGAATTCCCTGGCTTGTCACCACACCCCGGGCGCCAGTCGGAAGCGCACCTTCCGCCGATACTCCGCATAGCCCGGCAAATTCTTCGCGAGGAAGGCCTCCTCATCGAAAAGCCGCCAGAGCAGGAACGGGACGATGGCCGCGAAAGGCGCAAGGCCCCACCAGGATCCGAGCGCAAGCGGCGTTCCAACAAGAGAAAGCAAACCGCCCGCGTACATCGGATGGCGCACTATCGCGTACGGACCGCTCGAAATAACCTTCTGATCCCTGGCGACTTCAATAGTCGCCGAGCCGAACGTGTTCTCCTTGTAGACCTGGAAAATGATAGCGTAGCCGGCGGCGACCACCATGTCGCCCGCGACGACGAGCCATAGCGGCACGGCCGACCATCGGAACCGGAAATCGAGCGCGGGCACGATCATCAGCGCAATGTACCCGATAGAGATGAAGGTCATGATGATCTTCTGCGCCCGCTCCTTCTCCGCCCAAGGCCCTCCTCTGAGACGCCGCTTCAGGAGTTCAGGATCGTTTTCGGCCAGATAGAGCGTGATCGGGAGCGCCGCGCCGAAGAGGACCGCGAGATACGCCCAAGCCTGCCAATACCAGATCGTCCCCGCCGGCGGGAACAAGAGCGCCGCCATCACAAAGAACAGGATGAGAAGGCTGCCGAACACTCGTCTGTTGAGGCTATCCATACGCATATTCCAATCCCGGCGTCTCAAACAAAAGAACTCATGAAGCCCGCGACAAGACCAAGCGGCTAAGATCGCGGACAATTCGGCGAGGAAGGCGGACGGCGTGTTGCCGCCTGATGGAACGGCGACGCCCTGCCATTTTGCGCCATTCTTGGCGGTTCAGAACTCGCCCCAGATTTGCCGGTATTATGACAAATCCTCACTGAAGCTTTGCAACAAAGGAAACCACAAGTTCTCTCATCACAATCTTTCGGAGATACATTTGTTGTAAATTGTAGATGCCGCCCTTGTGATTTGCCCCACCTTGTCACCCTTGCAAGGCAGCCCTTCTTTGAAACGCCCCGGAACTCTTCGCCTTCAACTGGACAACTTCATATTTGCTGCTAAAGTGGTTAATTAATATATGGTGCGGGAGTCGGTGACGATTTGCTGAAAAAAATGGGTATCGATATGAGTAGCGACGGCGAGTCGCTCAGAACAGCCGTCTTAGAGGATGGCAGGGTGATCGTCATTCAAACCCGGCGCAGCCAGCCCCGCCTTCTGGAAGTTCTCGCGATTTTCCACGAGACGTCCCGCGCCCGGGAGTACGTGGAGCTTGAGAAAAGGCGATCTCTTGGGCAAACGGAAGCTGAGCCTCCAGCCATTTCAGCCGTATCCGTCGCCAAGCCGAGCGTGGAGGCATCCGGCCTTAGCGAACGCCAAAGCGCGGTATTGCAGGCGCTTCGAAGAAAAATGGATAAAAACAAGCTTGTGGCCGCCAAGGCAGCCGAGTTGGCGAACGCAGCAAGCATTCCGCTCGGGTCGCTGCATTCGGTTCTTCAGTCATTGGAGAAAAAGCAGTTCATCAAAACCGTGCGTTCAGGGTCTGCCAAATCTCCAGCCGCCTATCAAGTCCTCTGAAGGCGCTTGTCCCGCCCAAGGTCTCGCCGTCCTATTTGTGCGCTGCGAAGGCGCGGATGACCAATGGCGGTCGATATTAAAGGCGTAATCTTCTAGATTTTCCGCGCACACAGCAAGTATGCCCATGCCGCCCATCGCGGGAAATTTCTCAGACTTTCGATCTTTTTATTGGCGGCAAGCGCAAGGCGTGGGAATTTCCGATCAAACGGCTGCAAAACGATATTAACTCCGTAGGGCTCAAGTTTTTCAATCCTAAATTTGCTATTGTATAGTTTAAGAATATCGGCCTCTTCGAATTTGCGCTCCTGACTTTGTTCCCGCTCCACATGCCATGCCCGTCTATCCATGAATGAGCGCGGCACGTTTTTAACAAACTTGACCGCGGAACTTGCCGACCTCTTGACGATGTGATCGTCCCAGCGCCAATAGGCTGAATTTGCATTCAGATGAGATGCAATCAGGAGACCGCCCGGCTTAAGGACGCGCCATATTTCCTGGACCGCCTGATTTCTTTCCAACTCCGAAACATATTCGAGAACGCCCAGGCACAGCGTCGCATCGAAGCGCTCATCCTCGAATGGTATGCTCTGGACCTGGCCGACCAGGAAATCTGCCGAAGCGCCGCTCCCGAGCCTTTGCCGGCAGACCGAAATCATTCCAGGCGAGATATCGATTCCACTATATTTGAACCCAGAAACTCTCGCACAAAGAGGCCATAACGCCTGCTCCGCAGCCGATGTCGAGAACCGCGCCCCGATCTGAATTGCTCAGATAATCGCGGACTAATGAATGTCGTCTGCGGAAGAATTGACCGATCGGCGATTGTTCTTCGTAAATATCTTCATAAGTGTCAGACGCGGCGTCGAATCTGGATATCACTGCATCCCGATCTGGATAGTCCATGGCGTCTTTCCGTGGTCGTTAAATCGTCATGCAAGCGGCTGACCAAGGTCTTGTGGCCGTATACGGTTGCGCTCACTATGAAGCGGATACCCGTTGGCCACTATTTTCTCGCGACTTCATCTGGCTTGGCCGGCTTGATCAACGCTTTTTGAACAGCATAGGAGCGAGCAGCCTCCTTCACCGCCAGAAAATCATCGATTTGCCGCTTCGCCACTGATAGCCGAAGCTGAAACGAAGGGGATGGGGACGCCGCTGTACATAAATGCCGTGAAGGTCCGGCTGGTAATTCCGTCGGAACAAGGATATGGGCCTGACATAGTTGCCGAATGGCTCCACATTCCACTCATTGACGTCGAACTTCTTCAGAGGAATGCCGGTATCATCCTGTACGATGGTGGCGCTGTGTTCGAGCAGGAAATCGCGAACGCGGGAAAAACCATCGCCGTGGAGGAGGTACGAGGCGCTTTTAATCAGGCTGTCGCCGCCGCCGCCGATCTGATCGCAGAATCTTCAGAAAACCGCTATGCTCAGTCCCGTTATCCGAGAGGTCGGTCTTAAAGTAGTAAAGCGTCTGTTTTTGCTGATCATCGCCTGAGAAGGTGATCTTGACGCCAACCGTGTCATACTGCGCCTGCTTTTGGGCTGTGGCGTCGGTCTCGTGCAACGCCCCTTCCCCATCTACGGAAACGTAGTTCACGCTTTCGATGTTCTTGCCGGAGCGCGCCAGAAAAACGAACAGAACCGGAAGCGTTCCAGTCAAGCGCCGCCCATAGAGCTGCTTCTTCATCTGGTTTGTAATGAAGAAACTATAGGAGAAAAGGCTCCTGAGAGAAACGCGCAGCGCGCCCAACTCCTTGGCAAGCGATGCTGGAGGCAGTTTCGTCATATCCGGTATATCGCCCGGAGCTTCGAGACCAGCCATCACATAGGTTGCGGCTTTCGGAAAAAAGGCGTTGGCGTAAAGGAAGTCCGGTCCGCTGAACATGTAAAACAGCGTCGGCTGCGTCGTGTTTAGATTTTCCGCAGACCAAGTCCTCACCCCTGAGAGCTGGCGGGAATCAAGAACTGCCCACGCCCTGTGCAAGGCACTCGAATGCTGGACGAAGGCTTTGTTTTTGGTCATCGGCAGCAGAACGCTGCCCGGCGCAACGGTCAAGCCTGCAAGAAAGCGGGCATTATCGTTTGGAGCCGTGTCCTCGGCGAAGCCCGGCGGGGCGAATAATATAATCGATAAAGAAAGAACTGCACATCTACGCCAGTTAAGAAAGCTCTTCATTGCCGGATCGTTTCCATACGCGATTTGAGCAAGCGGTGCCGGGAGACTTCCCTGCATACAATGCACAATTGCCTGTGATGCATGAGAATTCTGTTAACGCGAGGGGAGCGTCGGAATCGCCCGAGACGACCAGCGCCCCGCCAGCCATGGCGCCGCCAGGCTCGAAAAGCGCCATAGCTGCAAAACGCGAATACAACCCAAGCTTGTTTTTAACTTTGTCCGGCTACTGTGGTCCAGGAAACGCCCGGGAGATCGGTATGGAGTTCGGGATCAGGTGGAAGCTTTATGCGAGCTTTGGGGCTCTCGTCTTGCTCTGCGGCATCGCCGCAAAGCACTCCATTTTTTCTTTTGGCGACGTAGGCTCGCATATCGAGAAGATGGTCGAGCTTTCGGACGACATTACACGCGTTGAAATCCTTCACGAGCGATCTGGAGGCCATACAAAGAGCTGCAGAGCGATATCGATCGCATGCGGACGAAGAATTGATTGCCCATTGGACCGCAAAGGACTACAAATTAACATCCTTTCTCGAAGGCGATCTTACTTCCGCACGTTCTGAAAGCAGGCGACAGGTAGACCGTCGCCTTTTGAATATCCTGTCTGGCCTCAAGCCCAGTAAGAGCCAGTTTTCGGCGTTGGGCGTCTCAATCAACGCGGGCCGCGGAAAGCTTTCAGATTCTGCCGATGATATCGACCGGAAATGTTCCAAGCTGGCGACGATCCTGCGCGCCTCCAATAATACAAGTCTTGAGCATGCAGCCTCGGAACTCGAAAGCGCTGTCTCAACGATAACGAATTCGCGTTTCATCGCGACTTTGGATCAAACCAGACCGGAAAACCTCAAGACGTCTATGGACCATATCCGCTCCACTCTCGAAGAACTCGCCAAAACTCCTGATGATGGAGCAGCAAGCGCTGCAGCTGAACTCAAGACGTCGTTGCATCAGTATGAGCTTTATTACAGTGAATTGGCCTCAGCTTTGATTGCGTATAAGGACCTATATGAGAATAAGATCCGCCCACAGATTGAAGAAGCGCTGAACTTTTCGACACAAGCTGTTGGATCTTTCGACCACGATTTCCATGAACTGCAAGCCCAGGCCATGGGAGTGCTCGATGTCGCGAAGGCTGCAAGCGGAGCGGTTGCGGTCCTGATCCTCTTAAGTGGTTGTTTCGTCGCATGGCTTGCCGCCCGCAGCATACTCGGCCCGATTGAGCGCATGACCGCCGCGATGGCGAAGCTTGCGAAAGGACATCACGACGTCGTCGTGCCGCACTGCGGGAATAGCGACGAAATCGGCGCTATGGCGCGAGCTGTCGAGGTGTTCAAGCGCCAGGCAATCGAAAAGGTGAGAATGCTTACTATACAAAATGAAAACCATGAAATTCAAAATAAATATAATGAGATTAGGGAAAGAACCAAATCAGACACGATTATGACTTATCATGCAATGTTTTTTGGGACGGTGCTGCGGAAGCTTCTTGTCCTTACCGACAGTGAGTTCGGATTTGCTGGTGAGGTCGTGTACGAGGATGGAAAGTCCTATCTGAAGATCGTGGCGACTGACTTCATGAACGCGAATTTCGGGGATGAAATGCGCACGGTTCACGAGAGGTTTCTTCGTGAAGGTCTGGAGGTTCATAACCTCGATAGCCTCTTAGGGGAAACTTTGAAGACGCGCCGTCTCGTTATAGCAAATGACCCCGTCAATCACCCAGCCTATGGCGGCGATTTGTATCCAAAGGGCCACCCACCGCTGCGCTCCTATATTGGCATTCCGGCCATGGCGGGACATCAGATGGCGGCGGTGGTGGGGCTCGCCAACGCGCCCGGGGGCTACAGTGAGGAAACGGCGGAGGCCGTTCAGCCGATCGTCAACACGCTTCTCGCGATCATTGAATCCTTGCGCGCCGACGCCGCTCGCGCCACGGTCGAGCAGAGATTCGCCATGCTCAGGGAGGGCACCGCGACCATTGCGTTTCGAGCGAGTAACGACCCGGACAAGATGATAAAAACGATAAGCCCTGAGATTGCGTCGGTAACTGGGTATGCCCCAGACGATTTCATCGACAACAAGGTGCGCAGTTTCGCCAGCATCATTCATCCGGACGATCAGCAACTGGCCGCTGCGGCCATCGCGCGGCAGCTCCCCGAAAAGGGAAAATATGAGGTCGAATACCGCATCGCATGCGCGGATGGGTCGATAAAATGGCTGCGTGAGCACGGCGGCAGAAGTTGCAATGGTTCCAGTTATGAAGTAATTCAAGGATTTATGCAAGATATCACTGAACGAAAGAGGTACGAGGAAGAAATATCGTTACACCGAAATAATCTGCAACAGATGGTCGACGAGCAGACGAAATCGATGATGGAGCAGAAGAATAAAGCCGAAGAAGCGACCCGGGCGAAATCCGAATTTCTCGCCAACATGTCGCACGAGCTCCGAACGCCCATGCACGCGATCCTCAGCTATTCGGAAATGGGAATTGAAAGCCTTGGCGTCGAAGATCCCGAAGACATAAATAAATATTTCCATCATATACAATCTTCTGGAAATCGCCTCCTTGCCCTTCTCAACGATCTTCTCGACTTGTCGAAGCTCGAAGCGGGAAAGATGCAGTATAAATGGAAACACGTCGATCTCAGAGAGCTCATCGACAATTCGCTCGTGGAACTCGAGCCGCTTATCAATCAAAAGAGCCTCGTGATCGATGTCGCGACAGCAGCGCGCTATACAGATGCCGTGCTTGACGAGCAACGTTTAACGCAGGTCCTCGTAAATATCATGTCGAACGCCATCAAATTCTCTACAAAAGGGAAGCATATCGAAATCAGTTTAACTGATGATTGGTTGGCAAACGGTGACCAGGCTGTTCGCTGCTGCATCGCCGACGAGGGGCCGGGCATTCCCGAGTTCGGAACTCGATGTCGTGTTCGAAAAATTCATGCAGGGCAGCAGAACCAAGAACGGCGCGGGAGGGACGGGGCTCGGCCTTGCAATCTGCAAAGAAATCGTCAGGGCGCATGGCGGCAGGATTTGGGTTGAGAATGTCAAGCCTAAAGGCGCGGCCTTCAGCTTTGTCATTCCCAAGACAAAAACTCTAAATGAACTGCAGGAGTATTCATCATGACCAAACCCAAACTTCTCGCGGTCGACGATGAAGAGTTCAATCTCGACATTATGAGACGTCACCTAGCGAAGGCCGGCTTCGATGTGCTGTTGGCGGAAGACGGCGTCGCGGCCCTCGATAAGTTGGAAGAGAACCTGGACACCGATGTGATTGTTCTCGACCGCATGATGCCAAGAATGGATGGCATGCAGCTTTTGGAGAAGCTTAAGAGCGATGCCCGCTTCCGGGATATCCCGGTCGTCATGCAAACGGCGGCGGCGATGTCCGATCAGGTGCTGCAAGGCATCAAGGCTGGCGTCCATTATTATTTGACCAAACCCTATAAGGCCGCGCTGCTCGTCGGGATGGTCAAGTCCGCCTTGGAAGACTTCCAAAATAAAAGAAGAATGAAGGAGGAAGTTAAAAAGGGCCAACTGGTGTTTGGCCTCATGCGGCAATCAAAGTTTCAATTCCGCACCCTCGATGAGGCGAAGGCGCTTGCCTTTTACATCGCCAACTGTTTTCCAGAGCCGCAAACCGCCGTTTATGGTCTTCATGAGCTCCTGATCAATGCGATCGAACATGGCAACCTTGGCATAACGTACAATGAGAAGACAAACCTCGTATTGAATGGGAGCTTGCCGCAAGAGATAGAGAGGAGATTGGACAGCGAACAATATAAGGAAAGGATGGCCACTCTTACATTCACGGCAGCAGACCAAGCGCTCACCGTGACGATCAAGGATGAGGGAGAGGGATTCGAGTGGGACAAATACTTGGAGCTTCGTTCCGAACGGATGACTGACCCTCACGGACGCGGCATCGCTACGGCTCGCCTCCTGTCCTTCCATGACATCCAATATCTCGGCTGCGGAAATGAAGTTGTGTGCAAATTCAATCTGAATTGATCGCGGCTCCGTTCGGAGATTTCCTGTCCGGCGGCTCGATGTGTCGCCCGAGGCGCTCGCCTTGTTTTTTGCGCCCGTTCAGGTCTGCGGGCGGAACCCTTCGCCACGTTCGCCGTTCCTATGATGCAAGATCAAACGTCGGCTTGCCAATAGGCTCCTGCAACGGGACGGGGAGAAAGCGAATGAAGGCGGCAGATCGTGTTTTGCAGGGCGTACGCATCTTGATTGCAGAAGACGATGCGATCCTCGCTTTGGATCTCAGGGAAATCTTCCGGCAAGCCGGCGCCGAGATCGTCGGCCCTACTGCCACCTTGAGGCAAACGCTCGACATGATTCCGGCCTTTTCAGTATCGGCGGCGCTTCTCGACGTAAATTTGCGCGACGGCGAGATATTTCCGGCGGCGCGCATCTTGCAGGAGAGCGGCGTCGGCGTCGTGTTTTATACCGGCTACGCAGATGTGGATCGGTTGAAGTGTGACTGGCCACGCGCGCAGATTTTGACAAAACCGGCGCCGCCGCAAACGACTCGTTGCAGCCGTGCGCGAGGCGTGCAGCCTGGGCTTCGCGAAGGCGTTGTCTCCTCTGAAAATGTCAACGAGATCAGCCATTGAGACCTTTTCTTCCAATCCCCTCGAACAACTCTGAGAGACGGCCTGACCTCAGCGACGAAGGCGCTCCATGGGCGAAAAGTCCTGCCTTAATTCGGAACAATTGTTTCGCATATGGGTTTTCGGCCGCGGTGAAACCTCGCTTGAAAGGAGCGTCAATGGAGGGGGGAAAGCGTGGCGTCGTTGAACGGCAAGCCATACGCCTACATAAGATGATAAATCGCCTTGACGTCGATGCCGTGGCCCTGGTTCGCCGGCAACAAGGGGCTCTCTACGCAAGAGCGCGTTCGACCTGCCTTCTATGCCAGGAAAGCGCTTTCTGCCTGCGCTGGCTCGACCGAGCGGAGGCGAGTGATAAGCCAGATTTTTGTCCCGTCCTGGCGATCTTAAACGATTGCAAGAAAGTCTATCCCGTCGGGCGCAGCGTCGCATAAGGAGCCAAGGATGTTGCGCGCCCGAGCTTACTGGTTTCGGCGGCTTTGCGCCCAAGTCTTAAGCACGAACAAGCGATCGCCTTCTCCATCTTGACCTTCAACCTCTCCGCGAAGTCGGTGCGCGGTGTTACTAACTGCCTGGCTTTCAAGTCATCAACTGCAAAAAAAGGCGCTTGCGTATTTTTGCCGCATCGTCAAGCTTCCGGCGGCGTTTGCGGCCAAATCCAAGCCGCTTATTCCCCCACTCGTTTGTATTCATTCATAAATTTGCTCCCGCAATGACGCCGAAAGAATGGGCGCGACATTCCGGCGCGGGCCTATGCGCCTTTAGCCTTCAGCATGACCTTTGATTTGGATCATCCCGGCGCAGCAAGAAAGCTGCAAGTATCCACGAAATAATGAGAATAATTCGCTCTGCTGGAGGAACGAATGCCTGCAGGCATGCAAGGGCTTGACGAGATCGAGCGTCGTTTCAACGTCGACAGGCGCGAATTCCTGACTTTCTGCACTGCAATGGCTGCGACAATGGGGCTGCCGCGCGAGGCCGCAGCCGACGTCGCCGAGGCCATCACTAAAAAGGACCGTCCTTCCGTCATCTGGCTGCACCATCAGGAATGCACGGGCTGCACCGAGTTGTTCCTGCGCGCCGAGCATCCGACGCTCGAAAAGCTGATCCTCGACATCATCTCCCTCGACTACCACGAGACGCTTTTCGCCGCCGCCGGCCACCAGATCGAAGCGGCGAAACGCGCCGCCATGGAGAAGAACAAGGGCAAGTACCTTCTGGTGGTGGAAGGCGCCATCCCCATGAAGGACGGCGGCATCTATTGCAAGATCGGCAACCGCACATCGCTTGAGCTGACAAAAGAGGCGGCGGCCGACGCTGCGGCCATCGTCGCGCTCGGGTCGTGCGCGTCCTGGGGCGGCATGCCATCGACGCCGCCCAATCCAACCGGCTCCGTGGGCGTCGCCGAAGCGCTCGGCCGTACCGATGTGGTGACGATCCCGGGCTGCCCGCCGAACCCATACAATTTCCTCGCCTGCGTGGTGCATTTCCTCACCTTCAACAAGCTTCCTCCCACCGACAACCAGGGCCGGCCACTTTTCGCCTACAGCCGCCTCGTGCACGAGAACTGCGAGCGGCGCGCGCATTTCGACGCCGGGCGGTTTGCGCTGGAGTTCGGCGACGAAGGCCACCGCAAGGGCTTCTGCCTTTACAAGATCGGCTGCAAGGGCCCTGAAACCTACGCGAACTGTCCCGCCGTCTTGTTCGGCGATGTGGGCATGCAGTCCTGGCCTGTCGGAACGGGCCACCCCTGCATCGGCTGCACCACTAAGGGGATTGGATTCACCAAGCCGATCCACGCGCTGGCCGATCTTACCAACCAGCGTCCGCCGGCCATGTATCCGCACATCGCCGAAGAACAGGGGACCGGCGTCACCATCCCGGCGGTTGCGGTGCTTTCGGCGGCTGCGGGCGCAGCGGTCGGAGCCGTAACGGTGCTTTCCAGGAGACTGAAAAGGCTCGAAGGATCAGGCCGCTCAGGCCGCGTGGAGTAGCCGCCATGACAGTGAATCGTCGCGAATTCCTGTGCGAGGGCATGGGTGGGGTTGCGGCTGTCGCCGCATGCGCCTCTCTGAGCGCGGAGCCCGCTGAGGCTAGAGGCAACAAAACCGTCCCCGACGACGCCATCGGCCTCCTCTACGATTCCACCCTGTGCATCGGATGCAAGGCCTGCATGTCCGCGTGCAAAACCACCAACCAGCTTCCTCTGGACGACAATCTCGGCCAGAAGCTCTGGGACACGCCCTTCGAGCTTTCGGGCAAGACCTTCACCGTCATCAAGCTCTACCAGAACGGAACGAGCCAGTATAAAGACAAAGAGATCGACGGCTTCGCCCATATCAAGCGGCAGTGCCTGCATTGCATCGACCCGTCCTGCGTCTCGGTCTGTCCCGTGACCGCGATGACGAAGGATCCGGTCACGGGCCTCGTCTCCTACAACGCCGACGCCTGCATCGGATGCCGCTACTGCGTCGCCGCCTGCCCTTACCGCGTCCCGCAATTCCAATACGACACGCCCACGCCGAAAATCGCCAAATGCGAGTTCTGCAAGGACCAGCTGGCGAAGAACGATATTCCTTCTTGCGCCAAGGTCTGCCCGACAGGCGCCACGCTGTTCGGCAGCTACAAGACCCTCACCGACGAAATCAATCGCCGCAAGGCCATGAAGCCCGGCGAGAAGAATGTCTTCCCCAGGCGCACGGTCGATTCCGGCGATACGCATGAGCGCGCCGCCGCCAGCTACGTGAAAGAGGTCTACGGCGATAAGATGCTCGGCGGCACGCAGGTGCGCTATCTGTCCGGCGTTCCCTTCGCCAAGCTGGGGATGCCGGCGGGCCTGCCCGAACTCTCTTACGCGTCGGTCTCCGAGACCATGCAGCACAGGCTCTATGGCGGCCTCATGTTTCCCGCCATCGCGCTTGCCGGTCTCGTCGCGGCCGCCTATCAGGGCGGAAAAGAACCAGCCCACGAAAGCGCCTCCGCGCATGAGCCGCGCGCACGAGCGAGCGCGCCTGTCGGCGGCAAGCTTCTCGGCGTGTTCACGTCCATCCTCGGCGTGTTCGCGGCCATCGCCGTCTTTCTCCTCGTGAGGCGCTTCGCCTACGGCCTCGGCGCGGTCACAAACATCAACAACGGCTACACCTGGGGAATCTGGGTGGTGTGGGACGTCGTCATCGCCACGGGCTTCGCCTGCGGCGGCTACGCCATGGCGTTCCTGGTTTATATCCTCAACAAGGGGGAATTCCACCCGCTGATAAGACCGGCGCTGACAGCCTCGATCTTCGGCTACAGTTTGGGCGCGGCGTCAGTGCTGATCGACCTCGGCCGCTACTGGAACTTCTGGCACACGCTGTCGCCGGCCTACTTCAACCCGACCTCGGTGATGTTCGAGGTCGCGGCCTGCATCTCGCTTTACATCCTCGTGCTCTGGATCGAGTGGTTCCCGACCTTCCTTGAATGGCTCGGCCGGAAGGGCATGCAAAAGGCCTTCAACCGCATTCTGTTCATCTTCATCGGCCTTGGCGTGCTGCTCCCGAGCATGCACCAAAGTTCGCTTGGCTCGCTGCTCGTGGTGATGGGCTATCAGGTTCATCCGCTCTGGCAGACGCAGCTCCTGCCCGCGCTGTTCCTCTTGACCGCCATCTGCATGGGCTTCGCCGTCGTGATTCTCGAAGCGACGCTGGCCGCGGTGGGCTTCGGCCGGGACATCTTCGACGACCTCGACCTGTTGTCGAAGATCGGCAAGATCATCGCAGGCATCCTCTTCATCTATCTCGGCTTGCGTTTCGGCGATCTTTTGTGGCGCGACGAACTTCCGAGGCTGTTCGACTCCGGCATTTTGAGCGTGTTGTTCTGGATCGAGATCGCGCTGTTCGCTTACCCCGCGATCACACTCTCCTTCAGTTCGCGGCGCAGGCGCCTGTCGAAGCTGTTTCCCGCGGCTGCCAGCATGCTGGCCGGCGCCGTGCTCTATCGCATCGACGCCTTCCTGGTCGCCTACGAACACGACTCGACGTGGCATTACTTCCCGTCGGCGCCGGAAATCCTCGTCACGCTCGGCGTCATCTCGATCGAGGTGCTGGCCTACGTCTTCTTCGTCAAGATCTTCCCCATTCTGCCCGGCCAGCCGGCTGGTCGCGTCCGCTGACAGCCGCCGGGACTTAAGGAGACCTGCAAGTGTCCACGAGAATCACCATCGATCCCATCACGCGCATCGAAGGCCATCTGCGGGTCGATTGCGAGATCAACGGCGGCAAGGTGACGAAGGCTTGGTCCTCCGGGCAGATGTGGCGCGGCGTTGAGCTGATTCTTCTGGGCCGCGATCCGCGCGACGCCTGGGCCATCACCCAGCGCATTTGTGGCGTCTGCACGACGGTGCACGCAATCGCATCGGTGCGCGCGGTGGAAAATGCGTTGAAGCTCGAAGTGCCGCTGAACGCGCAATACATCCGCAACATGATCGTGGCGGCGCACGCGATCCATGATCACATCGTACACTTCTACCATCTCTCGGCGCTCGACTTCGTCGATGTCGTCTCGGCGCTGAAGGCCGACCCCGTGAAGGCGGCCGCCTGGATCGAGCAGTACAGCGACTGGCCGATGAACGGCAAAGAGGTCATGAAGGCGACGCAGGAGAAGCTGAAATCCTTCGTCGGCACGGGCCAGCTCGGGCCGTTCACCAACGGCTATTGGGGCCATCCGGCAATGAAGCTCACGCCGGAGATCAATCTCGTCGCCGTGACGCACTACCTCCAGGCTCTCGAAGTCCAGCGTCAGGCCAACAAGATCGTCACCATTCTCGGTTCGAAGACGCCCCACATCCAGAATTTGGCCGTGGGCGGCGTCTCGAACCCGATTGCAACCGACAGCCAGTCCGTGCTGACCGTGGATCGCCTGATGGCGATCAAGACCCAGATCGACAAGCTCGCGGACTTCGTCAACAAGGTCTACCTGATCGACGTGGCGGCCATAGGCTCTGTCTATGCCGACTGGACCGGCTATGGCGCGGGCGTGATGAACTATCTCTCGGCCCCGGATTTCCCGATCGACACCAAGGGAACCGAGTTTATGTATCCGGGCGGGTACATCCCCGGCGGCGACCTCGCCAAGTATCAGCCCATCAAGAGCTTCGGCGACGATTTCCTCGGCAAGGGCGTCGAGGAATCCGTCAAGCACTCCTGGTACTCCTACACCACCGGCGGCCCGCTGCATCCCTATAAGGGAGAGACGAAGCCGCAATACACCGACTTCCAGGATGACGGCAAATATTCCTGGCTCAAGGCGCCGACTTTCTACGGCAAGCGCGCGCAGGTCGGACCGCTAGCGGCGGTGCTGAACGCGGTGGCCGCGGGCCATCAGCCGACCATTGCAACCGTGAACAAGGTGCTCGATACGGTGTCGGCGCTGGTTGGCAGCAAGGTTGGCGTCGCCGCGCTCCATTCGACCATCGGCCGCCACGCCGCGCGCGCGGTCCGCTGCTCGACCATGGTCGATCTGCTGCAGGCCAACTGGGACAAGCTCATCGCCAATATTGGCGCGGGCGATATCGCGACCTTCAACAAGCCCGTTTTCCCCAAGGGCGAGATCATGGGCTTCGGCTTCCACGAGGCGCCGCGCGGATTGCTCTCGCACTGGACCGTCATCCGTGACGGCAAGATCGCGAACTACCAATGCGTCGTGCCTTCCACCTGGAACGCGGGGCCGCGCGCCGAGGACGATGCGCCGGGGCCGTATGAGGCGTCGCTCGTCGACAATCCGGTAGCGGACCCTGAAAAGCCGCTGGAAGTGCTGCGCACCATCCATTCGTTCGATCCCTGCATCGCCTGCGCCGTCCACGTCCATGACGAGAAGAGCGGACAGGCTGTGCAGGTTCGGGCGCTGTAAGTGCATTTCACCAGATGCGCCCGGGGATCGACAAATCTTAGCCGAATTCAGCTTCCCCCTCACCCTGTCCCTTGGGAGAAGGAACGTTGGGTCAACCCTCTCCGCTTGCGGGAGAGGGTGGCTCTTGGCATGCTAGGCGCCGGGTGAGGGGTGTTCTATTGCGAACCGCGAGGAGTTTGGTTCAATGATCTCTAGGCGCGCCGTCGTACTTGGAGTGGGCAACATTCTCCTCTCGGACGAGGGGATGGGCGTGTACGCCGTCAATGCGCTCCAGGCGCGTTATGTGGTTCCGGCCGAGGTTGAAGTCATCGACGGCGGCACGTCCGCGATGGATTGCCTCGACCAGATCGCCGAAGCCGACCTTCTCCTGATCGCAGATTGCGTGCGCGGGGGGCGCGAGCCTGGAACGTTGGTGCGCCTCGGGGACGATGACTTGCAGGCGTTTTTCCGGACGAGGATTTCGCCGCATCAGGTCGGCCTTTCGGATGTGCTGGCCACGCTCGCCTTGCATGGCCTCTCGCCAGCACGCACTGTGCTAATCGGCGTCGAGCCGAAATCCCTGGATTTGGGCATGGCGCCCACGCTGGAGCTTGCAACCATCCTCCCGCTCATGGTGGAGAAGCTTGCAGCCGAGCTTGAGGCGGCGGGATTCGCGATCAAGCCCCGCCCAACGCGCCGCGCCGCTGAATAGAGAAAGAGGAAGCCCCGTGTGCCTTGGCGTTCCGATGCGGATCATCGAGAGCAATGGGTACACCGCGTTGTGCGAGCGCCATGGCGAGCGGCGACGCGTGAACGTCATGCTGATCGAAGAGGCGCAAGTTGGAGCCTGGGTGCTTATCCATATCAACAACGCCGTCCGCCTCCTCGATGAGGAGGAAGCGTCGCTGATCGGCGAAGCGCTGGAGGAGTTAGCCCAAGCCCTCACGCGCGCCACATGAGGGTTTGCAAATGGTTTAAATTGGGATTGTTTTGTAAAGTGGCCGCCTCAGACAAGTAATAAGATAACTAATTTAATCGATGCGGGGCCATGGGCGAAGGCGGCATTTATGGCAGGTCCGCATCAAGCGCGAGAATTGATGTTTGCAACTCGCCTTCGCCACAGCTCCGCGCTCAGCGCATCGCCGAGGGGCCTCTTGAGGAGAGCAAACCTAATCATGGGCGTGGCTCTCGCATCCGCAGTCTTGTTCGGGTGCGGCAGACCGCAGGAAAGCGCCGTCAAGGACGTCGATGGCAAATATTACGATGCGGACGGGATCCCGACTTACAAGGTCCATTGGGGCGGAGCCGTAGATTGGTATACGTTCTCAGGATATCGGCGCTTCACATCGACGTGCCTTGTCTGTCACGGGCCGGACGCGACCGGATCCACCTTCGCTCCGGCCTTGGCGAATTCCCTGAAGCGATTGAGCTATGGGGATTTCGTGGCGAGCGTCACGACAGGCCGGAAGAACAACGCGATGCCCTCCTTCCGCCAGAACAAGGACGTGATGTGCCATCTCGACAGCCTCTACATTTATCTGAGCGCCCGCGCCGCACGCGCGGTCGAGCGTGGCGAACCCGAGAAACACGAACCGAAGCCCGAAGCCGCAACAAAGGCCGAAGACGAATGCTTCGGGCCGTCATGGCATCGCCGCCCGGTTGAGCCGGACTGTGTTTCTGCGTCGGCGCAAGTCGCAGCAGAGCTTCCTTGCTGCAAAGATCGCCCCGAACCTCCGTCCTGCGCACCATGACGCCCTCCAAGACAATCATCGCGAGCGCTTTTGGCATGCAGCCCTATAACCGCGGCGGCCCATGGATATAGTCACGAACGGATCGGTGCCCGGCGCCACGGCCGTAGCAAACCGACGTGGGGGCGACGCTGGCCGGCGGCCTTGGACCGGCTTGTTTGCGGCGGCGTGTTGGTTTCTCATTCGTGTACACTTTGGTGGAGGCGACAGAGCCATCAGGCCCAAGCAATGGACGCTTCTGTTACACCGAAGCCACAAACGTTGTCCCTCTTCCCTCCAGAAGGGATTGCCGCATTTTCGCCATCCAGGACATATGTTAAAATTATTATGCAGTTTCAGGAAATTAAGCTGCGGTTAACGGGCCACTATCGGAAGATAATCATGAAAAAGCTCCTGCGCGCCGCGATCACGGTCGCCGCTGCGTCTCTTCTCTCAAGCAATGCCTTCGCTTTCAGCGCCGGCTACGCCAAAGGCGTTACGGCGGGCGAAAGCGCCATCCAGGTCCATCACCGCGTCTGCGCCGTCAACGGCGGCTTCGGTTGCGGCGGCTCGCCGTATCACTTCGACAGATGCCATCACTACCGGCTCTGTCATTACCCCTACCCCAATAGAAGACATGGCGATTGCTGCTGCAGCCCGCTCTGGCCGTTCTGACGCTCCGGCCTTTCAAGCCACCATGCGGCATACTTCACTTTTGGGTGTTTGAGGGAGCCGCGCCCCCATCTATCCGATCATCGCGACGGCATCTCAGCTGTTCGCCAACGACGCGCCAAGGCTGGGATAAGGCGCGCGCTTGGCCATGCGGCCTCATCGACCCCAAACCGCGCCGCCGCAAAGTAATCCGCAGTCGGCGCGCTTGGACCGAACCACAACGGAGCGCGTCAAACGATCGCGGTAGAGACGAGGATTACTCCTCGCCCCCCGCACAGATCCGAACGGGCCCAATTAAGGCATTCGGCTCCTACCTCGGGTGTTTGGCGGCGAAGCGCGCAGCAGGCCAGGGATGAAGGATTTTCGGTTTCGGAAGGAAGTCCTCGGCAAGCTTCTCTATCCGCGTCCAGGGTGTATCGTCCGTCTGGCTTCGCCGCCTGAGCGTTCGCAGCCAGATGTAGACGACTTGATGCCTGAACTTGCCGAGCGCCGCAAAATTGGTGGGCACGGCGTGGTAGTTAAAGAAGCCTCTGATTACTTGCGCCAGCCATTTCCCTTGTTCGGGGATCGGCCAATGCATTTGCCGCCACAGCTCCTCTTTGATTTCCTTGAGCTTTGCCCGCACGCGGTCCCGCCGGGATTTCCGCTTGAGCAGAAATGTGCCCCGGCGGCTGCGGCCGCAGATATGGGTGAACCCCAGGAAATTGAAGGTTTCCGGTTTGCCAAGCCCGCGCCTTTCGCGCCCTGCCGCAGCGAAGCGGCCGAACTCGATCAGGCGGGTCTTGTCCGGGTGGAGCTGTAGAGCGAACTCCTCGAACCGCGCTCGCATCGCATCGAGAAAACGGCGAGCGTCGTTCTCGTGCTGGAAGCCCAGCACCACATCGTCGGCGTAACGCACGACGATCATGTCGCCGGCAGCCTCGCGCCGTCGCCAGCGTTCGGCCCAGAGGTCGAAAACGTAATGCAGGTAGATATTGGCAAGCAGCGGCGATATTACCGAACCCTGCCCGGTTCCTCTGTCACTGACCGTCACGACCCCGTCTTCCAGGATACCCGCCTTAAGCCATTTCTGGATCAGACGGACGATGCGCTTGTCGCCAACCCGATGTTCCACAAATCTGACCAGCCATTCCCAGCTGACAGACCCGAAAAATGATCGGATGTCGGCGTCGAGTATATAGTTCACCTTCCGTTTGCCAATGCCTACCGCCAGAGCATCCAGCGCATCGTGCGCTCCCCTTCTGGGACGGAACCCATAGGAGAACCCAAGGAAATCTTCCTCGTAGATCGCATTCAGCACCAGTACGGTAGCCCCTTGGACGATCTTGTCCTCCAGGGCGGCAATTGCGAGTGGCCGTTGCTGTCCGTCCGTCTTCGGAATATAGGTCCGGCGCGACGGTTGAGGCCGGTAGGCCCCGCGGTGAATGCGGCCATGCAGATCGATGAGCCTGCGCTCAAGGTCTGCCTCGTACTCCTGCCATGTCACGCCGTCGACGCCAGGGGCGGCCTTACGCTTGAGAGCGTAGAAAGCGACCTCCAAGGTCTCGACGCTAATGTGGTGGAGCAGCGCGGTGAACTTCTCCTTCTTCCTTTGCCTTGCGGCTTTCCGCACACGCTCCAGCGCCTGGGACACGCTTTCCCGGATCTGAGTCCGGCGCGTGCGTTGCTGATCCGTGTTCCCCTTGGTCCCCGCCTTTCGCTCCACCGCCTCCGCTGCCGGTTGCCCGGCTTTGTTCGGCAGCTTCGTTGCTACAATGGCGGAGTCTGACTTCTCATGCCCGTGCATCACCGGCTTCGGCTCCTCGCCTTCCCGGTGCGGACCAGGAGCGGCGCGCCGCCCAGGCCAGACATGAGATCTCCCGGTTCCCGCACAAGGAGCGTCTGCACATGCCAGGGTCTACGACCGCGCTGAGCCGGACGGGCGCTCGCAATAACGCGCCCACCCGTGTTGCCTTCCGTCAGCGGTACGGCGTCGGCGCCCAGAATGACGTCGATTTCGCGGCTCAATGGCTGGCCTATGCGATCCCCTGCCGACGCTTCGCCGATGTCCTCGCGGACGCCTGCGCACGGCTCGGGGCCGATGTGGTTTGCTATTCCTTCATCGTGGCGGACTCTCACCACCTACTCCTTGCCGGTCTCCCGGCGCACACCGCTCGCGACCCGGACGGATAGTCATGGCGCGCGACGACGATTGCGATCGTCTCATTGCTTCGCCGCGATAGCCTCGGCCATGGCGAGCGTTTCGCGGGCGATGTCGGCGTGAAGCCGCTCGACCATGCGGCCATCCAGGCTGATCGCGCCCTTGCCCTGGTTTTCCGGCCGTTCGAACGCCTCGACGATCTTCCGCGCAGCCGCGATCTCTTCGGCGGAGGGAGAGAAGACCTCATTGCAGGCTGCGAGCTGGTTCGGATGGATCAGCGTTTTGCCGTCCATGCCGAGCGCGCGCCCCTGAACGCACTCCGCCAGGAAGCCCGCTTCGTCGGAAAGCGCGTTATAGACGCCATCGACGACCGTAATGCCGAAAGCGCGCCCAGCCGCCACCGTCAGCGAAAGCCAGGCGATAAGCGGCAGCCGGTCGGCCTGGGCCTTGATGCGCGTCGCCTTGATGAGGTCGTTGGTGCCGAGCACGAAGCAGGTCAGCGGCAACTCAGCAGCCGCCGCGGCCTGCCCTATCTCCTTCAGGTTGAGGATGGCGAGCGGCGTCTCGATCATGGCCCAGAGCGCGATCTTGCATCCGGACGGCCCTTTCTTGCGCGCATGCTCCAAATCAGCCGGCGTCTCGATTTTCGGCAGAAGGATCGCGTCCGGCGACGCTTCGAGGGCTGCCTCGAAGTCCGCCGCGCCATAAGGCGTCGCAAAGCCGTTGACCCTGATCGCAATTTCGCGCCGACCGAAGCCGCCCGCCTTCACGGCCGCGCAAACCTGCTTTCGCGCCACTTCCTTCGCATCGGGCGCGACAGCGTCTTCGAGATCCAGGATCAGGGCGTCAGCCGCCAGGGTTTTCGCCTTTTCGAGCGCGCGGGCGTTCGAGCCCGGCATATAAAGCACGCTGCGGCGAGGCCTCATCATCGATCTCCTTATAGTTCGGACTGCCAAAAAAGCGACGCCGCCCATGGTTCGACGGGCTCCCCCTGAGGACTGCCCTTTGAAAGCGCGAAACCTCATTCCAGAGCTTATCGAAACCTCATCCTGCGCTTGTCGAAGAATGAGGGCGGGAGTTCATACTTCTTCAGTAACCTGCTAGCGCGAAACTGGACGCCACATTATACCGGAACGGTCGGCTCCGCCTTTGCCATTAACGCCGCAAGGCGGCCTCTTGCAATCCGCGGATGAGAGAATTGCGGTTCCCATGGCGAAGGTGTTATCGATTTCGTCCCAGGTCGTTTACGGCCATGTCGGCAATTCGGCGGCGGCCTTCGTGTTGCAGCGGCTTGGGCACAATGTTCTGGCCGCGCCGACGATCGTCCTCTCGAACCGTCCAGGCTACAGGACAATGGCGGGCGAGCGAACCGACCCGCGAAAGCTTAACGCCATGCTCGAAGCCGTGGCGGAGAACGGCTGGCTCACAGACGTGGACGCCATCCTGACGGGATATGTCCCGACCGCGGCGCACGCCGCGTTTTGCGCGTCCTGGATCGAGAGGATCAAAGCGCTCAATTCCAGCGCGCTCTACCTCTGCGATCCGATCATCGGCGACGAACCCGGCGGCGTCTACATCGACGAAGCAGCAGCGGTTGCAGTGCGCGACCGGCTTCTGCCTCTCGCCGATATCGTTACGCCCAACGCGTTCGAGCTTGGCTGGCTGTCCGGCCGCGTCATCTCGGATGCGGCAAGCGCAGTCTCGGCGGCAAAGGCGCTCTCGCGGCCGACCGTCGTGGCGACGTCCGCGCCTGCACGGAAGGGAATGATCGCCAACATCCTTGTCGAGGGCCGCGAAGCTGTCGCGACCGAGGCGCCGCTGAGAAGCGTCCTGGCCCACGGAACGGGGGATTTCTTTGCGAGCCTGTTCCTTGCTCACAGGCTCAGGGGGTGCGCCGCCTCCGCCGCCTTGCGGGCGTCGGCCGCGGCCATCGATTTCGTTCTCGACCGCAGCGAAGGTCAAAGCGAGCTTGCGCTCATCGAAACGCAAGGCTGGTGGGCGGCCGCCGAGCCTGCGCTCGCCTCGCTGGCGCGCCCCGCAGGCAGTCCTTCCCGCGGGTAGGGCTTGCCTCCGATTGCACCAGGATGCGCCATTGCGGCGGACACAGTCAGAACCCGAGTTTGGCCGCGCTTCCGGCAATTATTTCGTGAAAACGGTTCCGCTGGAAGATTGGGCGAAGGATAACTTGCAAGATATTCGCGACAATCGCTACCAAGATAGCCAAGAAGATGAAAGCAGATACATCGCCGGTGATTTTTGCTCCCGCGAGATGGTTTGGCAGGGAGCAAAAGGGAACGGATAAAGCGCCAGTAAGAACATAGGACGCGAATGACTTCATGGAGAAAACGCCACGATTGAGCCGGGCGTTTCGGACCGCCAGCAATAGCAAGTAAATGGGTATGACAAAAAGGAGGTTAAGTCCGGCGCCGAGCCCTTCATGGATGGCGCCCGTCGCCTCAAGCACAGCAAAAAGAAAGAGAACGGTCAGAAAGATACCGTCATAGCGCCGGACGGGAAGCCAATAATCGTCATCGCTCGGAAGGGTCGATTTCGCGGGCTTGGGAGGCGTTGGAGCAGGCATTGGCGCAGCATCCCGGAAAGCGGCGACGCCATCCGCCGCCTTCGCGCACGGCTTGACGAATGTCGTGACTTCCTCAACGAGTCTCGCCATCTTCCGGATAGGATCGGGATAAAGCGCGATCCAGTTGCGCGAGGACATTTCGTAAAGGTAGGCGCCCTCGGGTTTGGCATCCTCGATGAGGACCGGGATGACAAGCTTGCCCAGATCATCGGCGACGGCCAATTCCTTGATGAGCTGCTTGGATGCGTTCGATTCTTTCGAGAAGAGGATGATGAGCGCATTCGATTGCGTCAACGCCTCGACGATGCCCTGTCGCCAATCCTGGCCCCCCTGAAGAAGTTTATCGTACCAAACCGTCAACCCCTGCCCCGAGGCGGCCTCGTAAAATGCATCGGCAACGGCCTTATCCTTGCGGCTGTAACTCAAAAATAAATCGTAGCCCATACACGCGCCCCCGCCGGTTGGTTCGGTTGGCTTTGAAATTGAGCCGCCCTGGCCAAAACCCCCGGCCAGGCGCTCACGCTTCTATTGCCATGGCTGTGGGCCGTAGCGCAACGCTTGTTGCCGATATGCTCTGCGAGAATCAAAAAGGTAATCGTACGCCCCATCTGTGGGAAGTCCTGTCGACGCCCGCAACATATGGGCCAGGACTTTCCAAAGGGGCGGACCAGTCACGGCGAGCCGCAAGACTGTGACGGCGAGCGTTGCAGGCGTCGATGGCTGCCGCGCGGGCTGGGTTTGCGTCCTGAGACGGACGGAGCCGCCCTTCGAGGAGCAGATTTTCCTGGCGAGGCATTTCGACGAGATCCTGAGCCATCCCGCCAAGCCGTGCGTCATTGCGGTCGATATTCCCATCGGCTTTCCCGAACGCATCACGGGCGCCGGGCGCGAATGCGACCGCTCCGCTCGCAAAGTGCTGGGCCCGCGGGCGCCGTCCGTGTTCGCGCCGCCCGCTCGCGCGGTCCTGTCGGAAACGGACTATCGCGCCGCCTGCGCGGCTGCGCTCGCGACATCAGACCCGCCGCGTCAAATCTCGAAGCAGATGTTTCACCTTTTCGCGAAAGTCCGCGAGGTTGATCGCGCTATCGCGCCTGAGGCCCCCGTTTTCGAGTGCCACCCCGAGGCGGCTTTCTGGGCCATGAACGGGCGCGCGCCGCTCGCCGAGCCGAAAAAACGGCGCAACAAGCCGCACAAGACGGGGCTCGAAACACGCCTGGCTCTCCTCGTAAGCTGCGGCTTTTCCGAAACTTTCCTGCGAGAGGCGGGATTTCCAAGCGGTCAGGCTGGTTACGACGATATCCTGGACGCCTGCGCTTGTTCCTGGACGCCTGCGCTTGTTCCTGGACCTCCGCCCGCATTTTCCGTGGCGAGGCGATCTCCTTTCCGGCGCAAGTCCCAGTCGACGCGAAGGGCCTTCGCATGGCGATCTTCGCATAGTGAAGCCCATAGTCAGCCCCGCCCGAGGCGAGAACCAGTTAGAGCGTTGGGGTTTATTCCAGAAAGGCGCATAGGCGCCGCTGCTGACTTAATGGAGACCGCGATGAACGGCATTGTCATGCCGAGAGAACTTATTATGATCCCGCTTCTGGCGTTTTCGTTCTTGGGCCTGGTCGGCGCCGTCCGTGTAATCGACGCCAAGGCATTCGCCGCCGGTCGGGAAACGCGATCGAGCCTTCCAAACCTCAATATTGAGGCGGGCTGCCAGGATGCGGCCAATAACGCTCTCAACAAAACGACGAATTATTCGGGGTGCATGTCGAAGGAGCATACGGCGCGCGCGCAGCTTGGGAAGGAATGGGCGTCTTATTCCGAGGACATGCAAGGCGAGTGTCTGCATCTGGTGACTCCTCCCGCGCTTCCGAGCTATGTCACCCTGCAGGAATGTCTGAAGATGGCGCGTGACGCGCGGGCCATGTCCAAATCGACCGGAGCCGACGAGATTGGGAGAACGATGCAGGCTCCGACAAGGAACTGAGGATGCGTTCGCGGGGGCTTGCACTTCAAGGTCGGCTACAGCCGCCCCCGCAACGGCGCTCGCGTGAGCGCAACACGCTACTGAGAGCGCCGTGGCCGCAACAAACGCTATGCGGCCACGCAGGCGTCAAAGCTGGGTTCCCGCTCCGCAGGAGTTGCGCCGAGGAATTCGTCCAGAGCCTCAGTGAGCCTTGGAACGAGCATGCCGCCTCGGCGCTCGAATAGGGAGTACCTGGCGCACAGCATCGAAATCGCGTCGTCGATGTAATACCGGATCATGCGCCGGTCATTGGCGGACCATGTCCACGGGCGCAACAAGGAGACGTACATAGCGCGTCCGATGCGGGCTTCGACGCTGTCATCAGCTCGCAGTTCAATTTGTTGCCGGTCCATCCCTGCAGCGATGCCGGCGAAGTTTGGTCCGAGCACCGAGACCATGCCGATCGAACACCAAAATCTCGGGTTGCATTCGAGCAAATGGGCGCGGCCAGACGAGTCTACGATCGCATCCAGGCAGGCTACGCCGGAGAACCCCACGAGGCGCATGATGCGGCCGACGTTCTCAACAGCCTCCGGCAGGGACATAAGGCTGAACCGGGTGCTGTCATATTGTTGGACAACCGAAGAGACGATCTCGCCATTGCGGCAGATGACGTCGATGCTGACCTCCAGCCCCTCGACGAAACGCTGTACGACAAAATCCCTGTAATTGTGGCGCTCCAGACCTGCAACGTCCTCCAGAGTGCGCAAGGGCCTTACGCCGTCGCCTCCCGACCGAGCGCGCGGCTTAATCATCAAGGGGAGGGAAAGCGCGCCATTTTGCAGATCGCGAAGGAGCGCTCCGGCGCTTTCATACCGCCAGCTTTGCGGCGTGCTCGCCCCCGCCGAGAGCGCCAGTTCGTAAAAGGTCCACTTGTCGTTGAGCCTGTTGAACAAGGCTGGGGAGGGAAGTTCAATCGTGCGCACGGGCAAGAGCGGCCGCAAGGCGGCCAGGATCTCGGTCGCGAGGTCGTCGGCCGGCAGGATAATGTCCGGGTTCAATCGGCGGCACTCGGCCGAAATTTGCGCAAGTACAGAGGCGATGTCCGGTTTGGCGGGATTGAACGTCAGCGCCCGAAAACCAGCCGAAAAGCGCGACAGCTGCAATCCGCGGCTCGGACCGGCGCCGAGCGTGTGGACCTGCATGCCCGCGCGCGAGGCGGCGCGCAAGACGTGATAGGGGAGCGTATAGTTGAATGCGAGCATAAGCGCCTTCATGCTGAAATTTCCTCTGTTATATTCCGCCTCTTCGATAGCATCGCCGCCTCCATTCAAGATAATTGAATAGAATTAGAAATAACGCCTCTTATTTTATTGTTTTGTACTGTGAACTTGAATTTATCATAAATAGTAAATTTATATTATTTACCAGGGAGTGCTTGGCCTCAATGGCAAGCCAAAAGAGTTAATAATGGTTATATCTTGACCATAAAAAAGATATATACAACCAGCAGCGTTCAATGTCATTGTTCTGACATAACTACTATTAATAAGCCGTAGCGTCAGGCAGGAGCGGCCCCGAAAAAGTAGTCTGCTTTTTTGACGTGGGAGGACTTCCGCGGCGATTGGAACGTTACCTCCGGCGCATCTCTCGGGCTTTGGATGCGGCCATCCCCAGCAGGTTCGCGCCTCTTCCGCGCGGCGCAAGAGTTGTTCCCAAAGCGCGCGCTGCGACTAAGTACGTATTCTTCCCGGTTCAAGAAGGAAGGTGCAAACTCGAAAGCGCTGTACTAACCTGATTGCACAAGAAAAAAGCAAGGATTAGCCGGAGGGGACTTTCCGTGACGACAGCGACGGTGGAGGATATTCCGAGCCCGGCCAAACGGGCCAGGAAGCCGTTCTACAAGCTTCTCTACGTCCAGGTGCTCTTCGCGATCGTCCTCGGCGCAGCCGTCGGATGGCGCTTTCCCGAGTTCGCCACGCAGGATGGCGTCAAGGCGCTCGGCGACGGCTTCATCAAGCTCATCAAGATGGTGATCGCGCCCATCATCTTCTGCACAGTAGTGTCCGGCATCGCCCATATGCAGGACGCGAAGAAGGTCGGTCGCGTCGGCGTCAAGGCGCTCCTCTATTTCGAGGTGGTCTCCACCTTCGCGCTCGCCATCGGCCTTCTCACCGGAAATATCCTGCGGCCGGGCGCGGGCTTCAGCGGAAAGCCCGACGAGGCGGCCGTCGCGAAGTTCGCCACGGCCCCGCATCAGAGTACGGTCGAGTTCCTTCTCAATATCATCCCGGACAGCATCGTGGGCGCCTTCGCCAAGGGCGATGTGCTGCAGGTGCTGCTATTCGCCATCCTTTTCGGCTTCGCGCTAATGGCGATGGGCGACCGGGCCACAGTCGTGCGCACCTTCATCGACGATGCCGCGCACGCCATCTTCGGCGTCATCGCCATCGTCATGAAAGTGGCGCCCATCGGCGCCTTCGGGGCCATGGCCTACACGATCGGCAAGTATGGTCCAACGGTTCTTGGAAATCTCGTTAGCCTGATCGCAGTTTTTTACCTCACCTCGGCGCTGTTCGTTATCGTTGTGCTGGGGACGATCGCGCGCATCGCGGGCGTCAACATTTTCAAATTTCTCTTTTACATCAAAGACGAGCTGCTCATCGTGCTCGGCACGAGTTCATCGGAAAGCGCCCTCCCGCAGCTCATGGAGAAGCTTGAGCGTCTCGGCTGTTCGAAGCCTGTTGTGGGGCTTGTCGTCCCCACCGGTTACTCGTTCAACCTCGACGGCACCAACATCTACATGACGCTCTCGACCCTTTTCATCGCGCAAGCGCTGGGGGTCGACCTCACTTTCGGCCAGCAGATGACGATCCTGATCGTGGCGATGCTGACGTCGAAGGGCGCAAGCGGCGTCACGGGGGCGGGCTTCATTACGCTCGCCGCGACGCTCGCCGTGGTGGACCCGCGGCTCGTGCCCGGCATGGCGGTGCTGCTCGGCATCGACAAATTCATGAGCGAGTGCCGGGCCTTGACGAACATCATCGGCAATGGCGTCGCGACCATCGTGGTCTCCCGCTGGGAGAACGAGCTCGACCACGACATGTTGAAGGCTCGGCTGGGCCAGAGCATCGATCCCGCCGATATTTCGACCGCGGTCACGACGGGATGAGGCGCCGAACCCAGGGCTGAACCGTAAACATCGTTTACGCCGAAATGGGGCGCGGCGCACCGTAAGGCTTCGCCCTTCAAAATTGGAGGTCCAGCGGCGCTTATACCAACCGCCGAAGTGTTGACCGGTAGCGTCCCCTCTCCCTCCCAGGGGCCTCCCAGGGTGAGGGGGTGCGGCGTAGGTCAAACCGGTAGCGAGCCTTCTATGGATTATCGTCGACCGGCTCGGGCCGTCAAAATTCCAGAACCATGCCGTCATGGGCTGGCGCGACCCCGTCCGGAAGTTGCGCCGCCAATCGATCGTAATCCATGTCCACATGCAGATGGGTGAGGATCGCCCGTTTCGGCTTCACCCGCTCGATCCAACCGAGCGCCTTTTCCAGTGTGAGATGACTGGGGTGTGGCGTATAGCGCAGCGCGTTCAGGACCCAGACGTCGAGGTTCCGCAAAGCGGGCAGCGCCTCGTCCGGCAGATCGTTGAGGTCGCAGGAATAGGCGACGCCTCCGACACGCAATCCGAGAGAGTCGATGTCGCCGTGGATCTGCCGGAAGGGTTGGAAAACGAGATCGCCGCCCGGCCCGCTAATGATCACAGGGGCGTAATTCTCGATCACGTGGCCCTGCACGATGGCGGGGTAGCTCGACCCTGGCGGCGTCTCGAAGCAATAGTCGAAGCGCCTCTTCAGAATGGCGAGCGTCCGCGGATCGGCCCAAACATCGACGCGGCGGCGCTGTGTGTAAAAAAGCGTCCTGAGGTCGTCGATGCCATGGGTGTGGTCGGCGTGGTCGTGCGTGTAGATGGCCGCGTCCAGGCGCGTCACGCCCGCTTGCAGGAATTGCTCGCGGAGATCCGGCGAGGTGTCGATGACCACGACAGTGCGCCCGGCGGGGCCGATCCTCTCGACCAACACGGAGCTGCGCCGCCTGCGGTTCTTCGGGTTTTCGGGGTTGCACGCGCCCCAATCGTTGCCGACGCGCGGAACGCCGGTCGAGGAGCCGCAGCCGAGGATCGTGATACGAAGGGTCATCGTGACTCCACTTGAACAGCTAAGCAAGCTTTCCCTTGCCCAACGGTTCGAGCCCCTCACCCCAACCCTCTCCCTCAGGGAGAGGGAGTTCCAGCGTGCCCGCTGCAACGGCGTTCCCTCTCCCTGAGGGAGAGGGACAGAGTGAGGGGTTCGAACCATTGGCCAAACCGGCGCCTAGCCCACAGTTTGGCCTACGCGTCTTCGAAGGCCGAAGCCAAGAATACCATTATACACAGCCGGCAGCCGCCTTCGCCTTGGCAAAAAGCCTGAAGAAATTCGCCGTCGTGATGTCGGCGACTTCGGCTTCGCTGACGCCCTTGACCTCCGCCAGAACCTTGGCGGTGTATCGCACGCAAGAGGGCTCGTTCCTCTTGCCGCGATAGGGCGGGGGGGCGAGGAACGGCGCGTCCGTTTCGACGAGCAGCCTGTCGAGAGGCAGCGACGCCGCAAGCTCGCGCAGCTCGCCCAACTTCGGGAACGTCAAAATGCCGGAGAAAGAGATGGAGAGCCCGAGTTCGATGGCTGTCTCGGCAAGCTTTCGCCCTCCCGTATAGCAATGAAGCAGCGCCTTGAAGGCCCCCTGGCCCATTTCCTCGCGAAGGATGCGGGCGGCGTCCTCGTCGGCGTCGCGGGTGTGGATCACGAGCGGCAGGCCAGTTTCGCGCGCGGCGGCGATATGGGTTCGAAACCCGGCCTGCTGGTCTTCGCGGCTGCTTTTTTGATAGAAATAATCGAGCCCCACCTCGCCGATGGCGACGACGCGCGGATGGAGCGTGCGCTCGATAAGGCGCTCCAGGGCGATGTCGCGCTCTTCCGATGCGTAGTGGGGATGCGTGCCGATGGAGCAGGTCACCTCGGGAAAGCGCTCGGCCACCGCGAGAACCTCGTCGAACTTGCGGACGCGCGTGCAGATGGTCAGCATATGCCCCACGCCCGCGTTCATCGCGCGGCCGACAACAGCGTCCAGTTCGCTCGCGAAGTCCGGAAAATCCAGATGGCAATGGCTGTCGACTAGCATTCGTTTCCTCTGGGCATAAGGCCCCTCATCCTGTCCTTCTCCCCATGGGAGAAGGAACGACTCCCCCTCCCGTACGCATCCGCAAGCGGATGCGTACATTATTGAGCGGCAAGCTCGCCAAGGCGAGCTTGCGTGGGAGAGGGTTGGGGTGAGGGGTGATAATCACTCAACCACGGCCGCCGCTTCATCCTCAACGTAGCGCGGGAACACAGGTTGCGGGGTCGCGATCTTTGTCCCCGGCTTCAGGTCTCCTTCCGGCGACAGCGCGGCGAATGTCCTGTCTTCGGGGCCGACGCCGAGCTGGTCGAGGAACTTCGCCGACGCGGTCGGAGTATAGGGCTGGCTCAGAATGGCGATGCGCCTGACCACCTCCGCCGTAACCCAGAGGATCGAGCCCATGCGCGCCGGGTCCGTCTTCTTCAGCGCCCACGGTTCCTGCCCCGCGAAGTAGCGGTTCGCGTCGGCGACCACTTGCCAGATAGCCTCGATCGCCTTGTGGATCGCCTGCCGGTCCATCGCCTCCCTGCAAACCGGGAGAAGGGCCGCGGAGGCTTCGAGGATCGGCTTGTCCTGGTCGTTGAGCGCGGACGGCTCGGGGATCAGGCCGGCGCACTGCTTTGCGATCATCGACAGCGAGCGCTGGGCGAGGTTGCCGAGGTCGTTCGCGAGATCGGCGTTGACGCGGTTCACCACGGCTTCGTGCGTGAAGCTGCCGTCCTGTCCGAACGGCACTTCCCGCAGGAAAAAGTAGCGCACCTGATCGGCGCCGTACGTGTTCACCATGTCGAGCGGCGCAACCACGTTGCCGACCGACTTCGACATCTTCTCCCCCTTGTTGTAGAGGAAGCCGTGGCCGAAAACGCGCTCGGGCAAGGCGATCTTGGCTGACATCAGGAAGGCGGGCCAGAACACGGCGTGGAAGCGCGTGATGTCCTTGCCGATGACGTGCACCTGGGCGGGCCACCGTTCCTTCCAGGCCTTGGAGCGGGTTTTCGGAAAGCCTGACGCCGTGATATAGTTCGTCAGCGCGTCGACCCAGACATAAATAATGTGGCCGGGCGCATCCGGCACGGGGACGCCCCAATCGAGCGTGGTGCGCGAGATCGACAGGTCTTGCAAGCCCCGCTTCACGAAGCTCACAACCTCGTTGCGGCGCTCGACGGGCTGGATGAAGCCGGGGTTCTCCTCGTAAAGCTTCAGAAGCTTGTCCTGGTACTTCGACAGGCGGAAGAAATAGGTCTGCTCTTCGGTCCACTCCACGGGCGTGCCTTGCGGCCCGAACCGCACATTATTCGCGCCGAGTACGGTTTCGCTCTCCGCGTAGAAGGCTTCATCGCGGACGGAGTACCAGCCCTTATAACCCGCGAGATAGATGTCGCCGGCCTTCTCCATGCGCCGCCAGATTTCGGCGACGGACTCGAAGTGGCGCGGCTCCCGCGTGCTGATGAAATCGTCATAGCTGATCTCCAGCGCCGACAGCATCTCCTTGAACTTCGGCGTGTTCTGGTCCGCAAGTTGATCGGGCGTCAGCCCGAGCTTGGCGGCGGTCTGCTTCATCTTGAGGCCGTGCGCGTCGACACCGGTCACGAAGAACACCGGATAGCCGTCGAGCCTTTTGAAGCGCGCGAGCGCGTCCGTCGCCACCGCCTCATAGGCGTGGCCGATATGCGGCTCGCCATTCGGGTAAGAGATGGCCGTACTGATGGTAAAATGCGGTTTTGCTTCGGTTTTTGTCATATTACATTTTGGGGTGAGCGCGCGGCGCTGGAAAGAGGGGCGCGCTATTTCTTTCTTTCGATACGTTCCATATCGGAAAATGCTGAAACGAGAAAGGTTCCTTTATCGAGATTAAGCGCTTCCAGTTCAAGGCGTCGCTCGCGCAAACGTCGCCAAAGCTCCGCCCAGGACGCCGCCTGCGGTTGGCGGCCCGCCTCAAGCGCTTCCTTTTTCGCCTTCTCTTCGACCCGCTCCTCGATCAAGTCGCACAGCCGCCTGAAGGTCTCCGCGTTACGCGCCCCGCTCGCCGACTGGATCAGCTCATGCACAAGGGAGTGATCGAGCCTCGGCAGGCCGTCGACGATCCGCTCGACCTTATCCGCAAGCGCCAAAAGGCCGCCCGAAACGAGATCCAAGGCGCGGCCAGGCGAGCCCGCTGACAGGGCGAAGAGTTTTCGCATCGCTTGTTCATCCGGCTCCGGCAAGCCGCCCGCGGCGCAAGCTGCGCAAACGGCGCCTTGGAAGCCGGAGAAATCGAGCGGGCGAAAAGCGACCTTGATGCATCGCGAGCGGATGGTCGGCATCACGGTGGATGCGCCATGGCTGACAAGAAAAAAAACGGTTCTGGGTGGCGGCTCCTCGACGGCCTTCAAGAGCGCATTCGCCGAAGCAATCGTGAGGTCGTTTGCGGGATCGACGATCATCGCGCGCCAGCCGCCCGGGCTTGTCAGGCTGAGGAAGGCGCGCAGTTTGCGGACTGCATCCACGCCGATGGAGGCCGTGGGTTCAGCGTCGGCGTCCAGCACGAACAGCGAGGGTTGCGCGCCTGCCGAGATCTGGCGCGCAATGGGATGGCTGGCGGGCACGTCGAGCGAGGACGCCTTGTTCGGCGCCTGCGCGGTCTGCTCCCGGCTCAACAGGAAGCGAGCCGCCCTGTAGGCGAATGTGGCTTTGCCGATCCCTCGCTCGCCGTTGAGCAGCCAGGCATGATGCAGCGAGCCAGCGTTGAACGCGCTCAGGAACAGGTCTTCGGCAGCCTCGCGCCCGAAAAGCTTGTTCGTGAGCCGCGGATGGAGCGGGTTCGCGGCGCCCGCCTCCTCGGCGCCCTGTTCGGCAGACTTACGCTTCGCCATGCTTCACCGGCCCAACCAGCAGAATCGAAAATATGATCTTGCACATGCCCTCATGGTAGCCCGCTCGACCTCGACAAGCTCATGGTTCGATAAGCTCACCATCAGGGCGCCCATCGGAAATCATCCAACCTCATCCTTGAGGCATTTTCAGCAGCCTTCTACTCCAACTGAGTCGCAAATCCGCATATTTCAGGATGGCCCTGGGTTTGCGCACAGAGTCATGAAGGCGACTTACACGTCGGGACCGCAGAATTGCGTTTTGCAGCCTTTGTCGAGAGTTTGAACGAGGCCATCGGGACCGGATAGCGCCGTTCCGCAAGAACGTTCAGCCGCTTGGTGGGCGCGATGCCCAGATGCAGGCCACGATTAGGCGGCCCCATCCCACTCCCGATATCCATCGTTCATGCGTCATGGCTTTGTTCTGCCCTGAAGAATGGGGCGATCGTTTCCCCCAGGCGCGGCGGTTCCGGCAACCGCCAGCCATTGACCAGCGCATAGATCGCCGGAATGACCATCAGCGTGAGGATCGTCGACGAGACCATGCCGCCGATCATCGGCACGGCGATGCGCTGCATCACCTCGGAGCCGGCGCCGGTGCTCCAGAGGATGGGCAGGAGCCCGGCCATGATGGCGGCGACCGTCATCATCTTCGGGCGCACGCGCTCCACGGCGCCGCGCATGATCGCGTGGTACAGATCGTGCCGTCGTGAAGGGCTGCCCTTGCGCCTCGCGTTCGGCCTTCACCTCTTTCAGCGCGTGGTCGAGATAGATCAGCATCACGACGCCGGTTTCCGCGGCCACGCCGGCGAGCGCGATGAAGCCGACCGCGACCGCGACCGACATGTTGAAGCCGAGCAGCCACATCAGCCAAAGCCCGCCGACCAGCGCGAAAGGCAGCGACAGCATGACGATCAGCGTCTCGGTGAGCGCCCCGAAATTGAGGTAGAGCAGCAGGAAGATGATCGCGAGCGTCAGCGGCACGACGATCTTGAGCTTCGCGATGGCGCGCTGCATGTACTCGAACTGGCCGCTCCACTGCACATAAGTCCCGGCGGGAAACTTGATGTTGTCGGCGACGGCTTTCTGCGCATCGGCGACATAGCCGCCGATATCGCGGCCTTGCATGTCGACGTAGATGTAGACCGCAAGCTCGCCGTTTTCGGTGCGGATGGCGTTCGGCCCGCGCGTCTGCTGCACCTTGGCCACCTCGCCGAGCGGAACCGCGCCGCCGGCCGGCAGCGGAACCAGCACATCGCGGGCGATGGCTTGCGGATTGTCGCGGAGATCGCGCGGATAGCGGACGTTGACGGTGTAGCGCTCGCGGCCTTCGACGGTGGTGGTGACGGTCTCGCCGCCGAGCGCCATGGCGATGGCGTCCTGCAGATTGCCGATCAGGAGGCCGTAGCGGGCGAGCGCGTCGCGGTCGGGCACGATGTCGAGGTAGTAGCCGCCGATCACGCGCTCGGCATAGGCGCTGGTCGTGCCGGGAACGCTTCCGCACCACTGTCTCGATCTGCTTGGCGACCTTGTCCAGCTTCGTCAGATCCTTGCCCAGCACCTTGATGCCGACCGGCGTGCGGATGCCGGTCGCCAGCATGTCGATGCGCGCCTTGATCGGCATGGTCCAGGCATTGGAGACGCCCGGAAACTGCAAGGCCTTGTCCATCTCGGCGACGAGGCTTTCGATGGTCACGCCCGGGCGCCATTCCTCCTTCGGCTTCAGATTGATGACCGTCTCGAACATCTCCGTCGGCGCCGGATCGGTCGAGGTCTCGGCGCGGCCCGCCTTGCCGTAGACCGAGGCCACCTCGGGGAAGGTCTTGATGATGCGGTCCTGGATTTGCAGCAGTTCCGCCGCCTTGGTGATCGAAATGCCCGGCAGCGTGGTCGGCATGTAGAGCAGCGTGCCCTCGTTCAGGTTCGGCATGAACTCGGAGCCGAGCTGCGCCGCGGGCCAGACGGTGACGCCCAGAATCAAAAGCGCGAGGAGGATCGTCAAGATCTTCGCTCTGCAGCACGCCTTTGATGATCGGCCGGTAGATCCAGATCAGCGCCCGGTTGATCGGGTTCTTCTGCTCCGGGCATGATGCGGCCGCGCACGAACAGCAGCATCAGCACCGGCACCAGCGTCACCGACAGGATCGCCGCCGCCGCCATGGAGAAGGTCTTGGTGTAGGCCAGCGGGCCGAACAGCCGCCCTTCCTGCGATTCCAGCGTGAAGATCGGCATGAACGACACGGTGATGATGAGCAGGCTGAAGAACAGCGCCGGGCCGACCTCTTTCGCCGCTTCGATCATGATTTGCGCGCGCGGCTGGTCTGGCTCGGCGCGCTCCAGATGCTTGTGCGCGTTCTCGATCATGACGATCGCGCCGTCGACCATGGCGCCGATGGCGATGGCGATGCCGCCGAGGCTCATGATGTTGGCGCCAAGCCCGAGCCAGCGCATAGCCGCGAACGCCATCAGGATGCCGACCGGCAGCATGAGGATCGCGACAAGCGCGCTGCGGATGTGCAGAAGGAAGACGATGCAGACCAGCGCGACGATGGCGCTTTCCTCGACCAGCGTGCTCTTCAGCGTGTCGATGGCCGCGTAGATGAGGTTCGAGCGGTCGTAGACGGGGATGATGTCCGTGCCCGCGGGCAGGCTCGCCGCGAGTTCCGCGATGCGCTTCTTGACGTTGTCGATGACGTCGAGCGCGTTCAGCCCGAAGCGCTGCATGGCGATGCCGCTCGCGACTTCGCCCTCGCCATTCAGCTCGGTGATGCCGCGCCGCTCGTCCGGGCCGAGTTCGACGCGCGCGACATCGCGCAAGCAGCACCGGCGTGCCCTTGTCGACCTTGACGACGATCTTCCGAAGATCGTCGATGCCGCGCAGATAGCCCTTGCCGCGCACGACATATTCGAACTCGGACAGTTCGAGTGTCCGGCCGCCGACATCGGCGTTGCTCGCGCGGATGGCGTCGCGGATCCTGTCAAGCGCGATGCCGAGATCGCGCAGCCGCTGCGGATCGACGATCGACATTGTACTGCTTGACGAAGCCGCCGCGCTGGCGACTTCGGCCACGCCTTCGGCTTTGGCGAGACCGTAGCGCAACGTCCAATCCTGCAGCGAGCGCGGTTTGTGCGAGGTTCTGTCCCTCGACGTGACGGCGTATTGATAGACCCAGCCGACGCTGGTGGCGTCCGGCCCAAGCACCGGCGTCACGCCCGTCGGCAGGCGCGACGTCGCCGCGTTCAGATATTCGAGCACGCGGCTGCGCGCCCAGTAGATGTCGGTGCCGTCCTCGAAAATGATGTAGACGAAGGACACGCCGAAGAACGAGAAGCCGCGCACCACCTTGGATTTCGGCACGGTCAGCATGGCGGTGGCGAGCGGATAGGTGACCTGGTCCTCGACCACCTGCGGCGCCTGGCCGGGATAGGTCGGTGTAGACGATGACCTGCGTATCCGAGAGATCGGGGATGGCGTCGAGCGGCAAATGGCGCAGCGCATAAACGCCGCCCACGGCGGCGAGGGCCGTCGCCGATCAGCACAATCATGATGTTGCGCGCCGACCATTCGATGATGCGGGCGATCATTTGCCGTCTCCCGCGGTCAGCCCCTTCAGCGCCGCTTTGAGGTTGCTTTCCGCGTCGATCAGGAAGTTGGCGGCGACGACGACCTTGTCGCCCTCGGAAACGCCCTCCTTGATCTCGACATAGCCGTCGCCGCGCATGCCGGCCTTGACGTCGCGCGGCTCGAAGCGGCCCTCGCCCTTATCCAGGATGACAATCTGGCGCGTCCCGCTGTTGATGATGGCGTTCTCCGGGACGGCGATGACGGGCTCGCTGTCCGCCGCTTGCGATGACCACATCGGCATACATGTTCGGCTTCAGGATCGCATCGGGGTTGGCGAGTTCGATGCGCACGCGCGCGGTGCGCGTTTCCTTGTTCAGCACGGGGTAGATGAGGCCGATTTTTCCGGCTGAAGGTGCGGCCGGGATAGCCGCGCGGCGTCACTGTCACCGTCTGGCCGGGCGCGATCAGACCGAGATCGCGCTCCGCCACATCGGCCAGCACCCAGACGACGGAAAGATCGGCGATGCGGAACAGAATGTCGCCCGCCTTCGCCTGCATGCCTTCGACGACGTTGTGCTCGGTGATGTAGCCGTCCCGCGGCGCAGGCCAGGTGACGGTCAGCGATCCTTCGCGGGTGCGCTCGATGTCTTTCGATGATCTCTTCGGGAACGCCAAGGTTTTCAAGGCGCTGCCGGGCGCCGCGGTTTTGGGGCAGGCCGCCCGTACTCCGCAAGCCGAGATCGGTGATATATTGAGCCGCCGCCGCCGAGAGGGTCGAGCTATAGACCCGCATCAACGGCTCGCCTTTCGCCACTTTGCTGCCTGTCGTGATGTGCTCCAGTTCGTTGAGGAAGGCGTCGAACCGCAACGCCACGACCGTTTGGCGGTGCTCGTCGGCCTCGACCACGCCCGGCGCCCGGATGGCAGTCGCAAGGATGCGCTTTTTGACGGCTTCGGATTTCACGCCGGTTCGCTGCAGTTTGCCGGGCGAGATCCTCACCGTGGAGCCGTCTTCTTCATCGCCTTCATAGACGGGGACATAGTCCATGCCCATGGAGTCTTTCTTGGGCGCGGGCGACACGTCCGGCAGACCCATGGGATTGCGGTAATAGAGAATTTTCCCGGTCCGCTGCGGCTTTGCCGGTTTCTCGTCCCTGAAGCCGGCATCCTGGCGACCGTGGAAGGGCGGGTGCGCCTGCCCATCCGGCGCCTTGCTCGGCTCAGGCGGAATATCGTTTTTTCCGTCCGGATTTTTTATATGCACAACGGTCCAGTCGTGGAAGCCGGCTTCCTCTTCTTCGTAGACCGGAAGGTAGTCCCGGCCATCGGGTGTTTTTTTCGGCTGGGGCGAGAAATCGTTTTTTCCGTCGGGGTCCTTCCAATAGAGGATCGCCCTTTCGTGCGGCTGCGCGAGCGCCGTCCTTGCGTCAGGCGCCAGCGCGCTTGGCCAGGCGCCGGAGCCCAAACGGTAGCCGGCGACGGCGCTCGCGAGAACCGCCGCAATGGCGGCCCCCGCTACGAGGCTCTGTTTCATGACCTCAGTCTTTGGCCTTGACGATGACCGTGCCTTGCACCGTCTCGCTTTCGCCCGGCGCCTTCGCCATCAGCTTCAGCGCCCAGTTTCCGGCCATCGAGAGATCGGCCTTGAAGCGGTAGACGCCGGGCTCCGGCGAACCATCGAGCGCAATGGTGGTCGCCATATCGGCCATGTTGTCGGGCGACATGTCGAGCCGGGTGCGAAACAGCACCGCGCCGGCGACAGGCTTCTGCGTCGGCTTGTGTAGGAGCCGGACCGCCAGTTCCGCGTTGTTGCTTGCCTTGACCTCATTCGAGACGGCCTGAAACTCGTAATCACTCGCCGCAGCAAAAGCCTGGGAGGCAGACATGAGAGCGCCAAGCCCGAAAAAGGCGATTTTAAGAGACTGCAATGTCATTATTTTGATCCTGTTCGAGATATGCGGTCTGGCGTGCAGCCGCAAGCGGCGCAGCCTGAGGAGGGCATCCAAAAGGATCAAGATTGAGGAGGAGGCGGCGGAGGTTGGCGCACGCTTTCAGGAAGTTTATCGCCCGCATCCGAGCAGAGAACCGCGGCGACGCGCGCGCCGGCATATCTCATCGGCGAGACATCATTGAAAACGCTAAAGCACTTGAGACACGTACATGGTCCATGCGAGCATTTAGCGTTCTTATCGCAGTGCTTGCAGCCGTGAGCCGGATATTTTGAAGGCCGCTTGTGGCAATCCCCGGCTTGGGCGCCATGCGCATGCATAGTCTGGTGAGAGGCTGCGGGATGTGCATGCCCGGGCGCTCCCATGGACGCTTTGGCGCAAGCGACCGTGATCAACCCGCCGCCCGAGTTCAAAATCAGACCTATAGTTATGGCCATGGCCAACAGGATACGCATCGGTCCCACGTCGCCTTTTGCCTGACGAGCTAAGCTAGAAATCCAGGAGCGTCAAGATGATAACGCGCTTGCCGCCGAGACCTTGCTTGGCCAAAGCTTCTCATCGGCGCAGCCAGAACGCAGCGGATGAAAGAGAGTAACGCCTTGCGAAGCGCCCGCTCGTGCGTGCAGTCAGGGAGTACGACGTGATCGATTGAGGGGCGCCGCCTGCTCAACACACTGCCAAGGCTCGCAGGATCGTATCCGAGACGCTCGCTCCCACGGAAGCGCGCAACAGCGCATCGTGCTGCTCCCGGGGCGCGCCGCCGGCGAGATGCTTCTTGATGATGGGGTAGAGCGTCATGCGCTCCCAGGCCGAATGCCGGCGATAGTTCTCGAAGAATGAACGAAGCAGGTAGCCGAGCGCTTCGAGCCCCGCGTTGCGGAAGTCGCGGCCCATGAAGGCCGAGAGAATTTCCACGATGAGGCCCCGGTCGGCCGCATGCTCGAACTCAAGCTGGCTCAGCATGCGCTCGATGGCGTCGCTCTTGTCCTCAAGGCTGCGGACAAGCGGAAACAGGCATTTCTCGTGTAGAAAAACATGCTGCGAAAAGGCCTTCTCCAGAAAGGCGAGGATTTCGGCGGACTTCTTCTGATGGGCGGCGACGGGAAGGCCGTCGGCGATCTTTTCAAGCCGAGCGCAAAGTCGAAGCAGACGCCTCTGGTCCCGCTCCAGAAGCGTCAAAAACGCTGCCCCAACAGGCTGCGGCCGATGGCTCCCATGGGAGCCGATGTGCTGGTTCACCTTCTTATCCAATTTGCGTTCATGCCCGATTTCCTCATATTCAAAAGAATGCGCATTAGCCATTGGTATGCCTTGATCAAGATCAAGCAGCCTCGCCGCGCAAGGTTCGTTCAAGAAAATATGAAAAATCAGAGGCCTAGACTGCGGCGAAATGCGCGCTACGGAAAGCCTTCCCCCACCGGGTTTTGATCGATATCAAGGCTCCTGAGCGGTTGTGGGCGCATGTCTTTGTCTCGCGGATCGCACGCATAAACTCGGCTGCGCCGGGATTTTTGGGAGATCATTATGGAAGTTGCGAGCACGAAAGGAATCGGCGCCGCTCTTTTCGATTGGGGGGCGTTGATTATCGCTATTGCCGGTCTGGCGCTTGGGGCGTTCATCGCGCTGGAAGCCGTCGACCCGGTCATGTCGTTCCATGCCAGCATTTTCGCTTTGTTCGCCATTGGAGCCGCTGCCTTCACGTCGCGGAAAGCCTTCAGCAGCAGTCTCGGCGTTCCAGCGGGCTTTTACGCCGACAACGTCGTCAAGGCGGCGACCATCGCCGCGGTGTTCTGGGGCGTCGTCGGCTTTCTCCTCGGCGATCTGATCGCCTGGCAGCTCGCCTTCCCCGCGCTGAACCTCAACCTGCCGTGGACCAATTTCGGCCGGCTGCGCCCGGTTCACACCTCCGCCGTCGTCTTCGCCTTTGGCGGCAACGCGCTCTTGGCCACCTCCCTCTACGTCGTGCAACGCACCTCAAAAGCGCGGCTTTGGGGCCGCTGGCTGCCGTGGTTCGTGTTCTGGGGCTACCAGCTTTTCCTCTTGATGGCCGCGTCCGGCTATGTGTTGGGCGTCACCCAGGGCAGAGAGTACGCAGAGCCTGAGTGGTATACCGACCTCTGGCTTACCGTCGTGTGGGTCGCCTATCTTCTCGTCTTCGTCGGCACGCTCTGGCGGCGCAAGGAACCACACATCTACGTTGCGAACTGGTTCTACCTCGCCTTCATCGTCACAGTCGCGATGCTGCACATCGTGAACAATCTGGCGGTGCCGGTCTCGTTCCTGGGCACGAAGAGCTACAGCGCCTTCTCCGGCGTGCAGGACGCCATGACCCAGTGGTGGTATGGCCACAACGCCGTGGGCTTCTTTCTGACGGCGGGCTTTCTCGGCATCATGTATTACTTCGTTCCCAAGCGCGCAGAACGGCCGGTCTATTCCTATAAGCTGTCCATCGTCCATTTCTGGACGCTGATCTTTCTCTACATCTGGGCGGGACCGCACCATCTGCACTACACGGCTCTGCCTGAATGGGCGCAGGTCCTCGGGATGACCTTCTCGATCATGCTGTGGATGCCGTCATGGGGCGGAATGATCAATGGCCTGATGACGCTTTCGGGAGCCTGGGACAAGCTGCGAACCGATCCGGTCATGCGCTTCCTGGTGGTGTCCGTCGCCTTCTACGGCATGTCGACCTTCGAAGGTCCTTTGATGGCCGTACGCGCCGTGAACTCGCTCTCGCACTACACCGACTGGACCGTCGGCCACGTGCATTCCGGCGCGCTGGGCTGGGTCGGCATGGTGTCGTTCGGCGCCATCTACTGCCTCGTGCCCTGGCTATGGAAGCGTAAGGGGATCTACTCCCAACGCCTCATCGAATGGCATTTCTGGGTCGCGACGATCGGCATCCTTCTTTACATCACCGCAATGTGGGTTTCCGGCATCATGCAGGGCCTGATGTGGCGGGCGACGGACGCCAACGGCGTGCTCGAATACTCCTTCGTCGAAAGCGTCGAGGCCATGCATCCCTACTACATGATCCGCGCGCTTGGCGGGGTGCTGTATCTGTCGGGCGGCCTGATCATGGCGTACAACGTGTGGCGCACGATCCGGGGCGATGAGTCCGTGGATTTGGCGGAGCAACCTGCGATCGCCGCGGCGCCTGAGCTGCGCGGTCCTCAAGCCCTTCCGGCGGAGTAGGAGGCGATCATGAAACTCAGCCACGCACCCTTTGAGAAGTACTCACTTGTCCTGCTTCTCGGCATTCTCATTGTGGTCTCCATCGGCGGCCTCGTGGAGATCGCGCCTCTCTTCTACCTGAAATCGACCATCGAGAAGGTGGACGGGATGCGTCCCTATTCACCGCTCGAGCTGACCGGGCGCGACATCTATCTCCGTGAGGGCTGTTATCTCTGCCATAGCCAGATGATCCGCACCCTCAAGGATGAAGTCGAACGCTACGGCCACTACAGCCTCGCCGCCGAGAGCATGTACGATCACCCCTTCCAATGGGGCTCGAAGCGGACGGGACCGGACCTCGCGCGCGTCGGCGGCAAATACTCCGACGACTGGCACACCGCCCACCTCACCGATCCGCGCTCGGTTGTCCCGGAAAGCATCATGCCGGGATACCCGTTCCTCGGACAGCGCAAGCTTGACTACGGCAACATCAAGGAGCGCATGGAAACGCTGCAAGTCGTCGGAGTTCCCTACACCGATGACCAGATCAAAAACGCGAAAGCCGATCTCGTCGCGCAGGCCAATCCCGACAGCGAGGGGGCGGCAGGCGTGACGCAGCGCTATCCAAAGGCGCAGGTGCGCAAATTTGACGGCAAGCCGGGCGATCCGACAGAGCTCGATGCAGTCATCGCCTACCTGCAGATGCTTGGCACGCTGGTCGACTTCGCCAAATACGACGCCACGGGCCCCAACCTGCGCTGAGGACCGTCATGACGTATGAATCCATGCAATCTATCTCTGCGATGGTGGGGCTCTTCGTCTTCATAGGGCTCTTCATCGGGGTGCTGGTCTTCGTCTTCTGGCCTGGCAACCAGAAGGGCTTTGAGGAAGCCAGCCGCATTCCGTTGGAAAAAGACGATAACAATTCCGGAGGCAGCAATGGCCGATAAGCTCGATATCGACATCCATAGCGGCGTCGAAACCACCGGCCACGAGTGGGACGGCATCCAGGAGTTGAACACTCCGCTGCCGCGTTGGTGGCTCTGGGTCTTTTATGTCTGCATCCTTTGGTCGATTGGCTACTGGGTCCTGTACCCCACATGGCCCCTGGTTTCCAACTACACCAAGGGCGTGCTCGGCTATAGCCAGCGCGAGGCCGTCATGGCGAGCATTGATCAGGTGCGCGCGAGTCAGGCTGGCATGAACGAGACCCTCGTGAAGGCGAGCCTTGCCGACATCAAGGCGAAGCCGGAGCTTCTCAACTTCGCGCTCGCGGGCGGCAAGGTGGCCTTTGCCGACAACTGCGCCGCATGCCATGGCCGCGGCGCTCAAGGGGGGGCGGGCTTCCCGAACCTGAATGACGACAAGTGGCTCTGGGGCGGCACGTTCGAGCAGATCCAGCAGACGATCATGTACGGCGTCCGCAGCGGTAACGAAAAGGCGCATGTCTCTCAGATGCCGAGCTTCGGGCGTGATAACCTGCTCACGTCCGCACAGATCAATGACGCCGCGGAATATGTGCTGTCGCTCTCCAAGCTGCCGCATGACGACGCCGCAGCGCAACGCGGCGACGCCGTGTTTCATGGCGATGGCGGCTGCCTTGCCTGTCACGGCGAGCAAGGCAAAGGCAATCAGGACTTCGGCGCTCCGAACCTGACCGACAACAACTGGCTTTATGGCGGGAACAGGGAAGCCATCAAGCATCAGATCGAGATAGGCCATGGCGGCGTGATGCCCGCCTGGGTCGACCGTCTTGATCCCGCGACCATCAAGAAGCTCGCCATCTATGTGCACTCGCTTGGAGGCGGGCAGTAGCGCTTTGACACCCGCTGGCATCCCTTTGTCTTCGAATCGTCGTGCGAGCCGCAAATTGGGCGGCGATTTGAAGGAGGGGATGACAGCAAAAAACAAGACTCTCGTGCGGTTTATGTCTAGCAAGAGCCTTTGAGAGCGTGACGCCAAGCTGGCAGGCGATTGCGGGACGCAACACGAGGAGCGGCATGGGAGATGCGAAGAATTCGCAATGACGCTGGGCCGCACCTTTCGCTACATTCTCCCGATTTAGGAGAGCGAGCAAATCGCCAATAGGGCAAGCCGATGAGCTGCTGCGATGCTTTTTATGCTCGTGCCTTGGCCTTGGAGTACGCCATGAATGAAATGCCAGCAACCGCTTCGCTGGGCCAGGAAGCTGCGCCCGGCGCCAACTGAGTCGACGTAACGCCGGTCAACACAAAAGAGCGGCAGTCTCTCTATGCGGCGCGCGAACCGATCTTTCCGAAGCTGGTCCACGGCAAGTTCCGCCGGATCAAGTGGATCATCATGATCGTGACGCTGGGCATCTATTTCTGGCTGCCGTGGGTCCGATGGAGCCGGGGGCCGGGCCTGCCCGACCAGGCTGTGCTCCTCGATTTCGCGCACCAGCGTCTTTATTTCTTCGGCCTCGAAATTTGGGCGCAGGAATTTTACTACGTTACTGGCATCCTGATCCTTTCGGCGCTGGCGCTTTTCCTCGTCACGGCGCTGGCCGGACGCGTGTGGTGCGGCTACGCCTGTCCCCAGACGGTCTGGACCGATTTGATGATCATGGTCGAGCGTCTCTGGCAGGGCGACCGCAATGCGCGCATCAAGCTTGCCAACTCGCCCCTTTCCTTTAACAAGCTGTGGCGGCTCGCCGGAACGCATTTGAGCTGGATCCTGATCGGCCTTCTCACAGGCGGTGCGCTTGTCTTCTATTTCCGGGATGCGCCGACGCTTATTTCCGAGTTCTCGCAGTTCGACGCGCCAGCCGTGGCCTATATCTTCCTCGGAATTTTCACCGGGACGACGTATCTGCTTGGCGGCATCGCTCGCGAACAGGTGTGCACCTATATGTGCCCTTGGCCGCGCATTCAGGGCGCGATGTTCGACGCTGATTCCTTCCTCATCACCTATCGCGGCTTCCGCGGGGAGCCGCGCGGAGCTCACAAAAAGGGCGAAAGTTGGGAAGGTCGCGGCGACTGCGTCGATTGTACGCAGTGTGTAACAGTATGTCCAGCCGGCATCGACATCAGAAACGGCCCGCAGCTTGAGTGCATACAATGTGCGCTATGCATTGATGCGTGCGACGAAATTATGGCAAAGGTCGGCCGGCCGACGAAGCTGATCGCCTACGACACCTATCGCAATCTGCAAGCGGAGGCGCATGGCGACCTCGTCCCGTTCAGGCTGGTCCGGCCGAGGACAATGCTCTATGCTGGATTGTTTGCGCTCGTCAGCTGCATCATGCTGTTCGGCCTTTCGCGGAAAACTGTGCTTGAGATGAATGTCGTTCCGGATCGCAATCCGCTCTTTGTCCAAACGAAGGATGGCGGCATTCGCAACGGGTATACAGTTCGTCTCCTCAACAAGCGCCAGGAAACGCGGCAATTCACGTTGAATGTCGACAATATGCCAAAATCACGTATTTCCTATGTCGGCATCGACGGCGATGCGCCTTTGATCGAGGTGAAGGCGGATGATGTGCGTTCCGTGAGAATTTATGTCACGGTGCCGCACGACAAGGCGATGACGCTTCCCGCGTCGGCTGCGATGACGTTCGTTCTGCGCGATAGCGAAGACGGGACGGCGACCAAGCGCGGCAGCAACTTCAGAGGACCAGGACAATGATAAAGACTGCGAAAAACTCCCGTCTTAGCGGTCGGCACATCCTTCTCATTCTGTTCGGCTTTTTCGGTTTGATCGGCGTTGTCAACGCCGCCTTCATCTATTTTGCGATCAGCACCGGTCCCGGCGAGGAGAAGGGGGCGAGCTACGAAGTTGGCCTTCGCTACAATAAGGTCCTCGCCGAGGAGCGCACCCAGAAGGCGCTCAATTGGCGTCATCGGTCGAAAATCGCGGAAGGCGAGCAGCTTCGCATCTCCATTACGGACAACACAGAAGCCCCCGTGATCGGCCTGGCGGTCTCCGGGAGCTTCGGCCGTCCGGCTTCGGACAAGGTTGACCGCAGCCTGACCTTCAAGGAAGTCGATAATGGGATCTACGAGGCGGCTCTCGGCGGGATCAGCCCTGGAAGCTGGGTCTTGTCCTTCACCGCCGAGATGCCGAAGTCAGGAACCGAGACGGCGACCTACCGCATAAAGGAAAGGCTATGGCTCAGCTCGGCGCATTAGAGCTTGAAAAATCCGCCGCTCCTTCAGGCGTCGCGCAAGGCGGAAACGGAAAGGGTGGCGTCAGCAGTCAGACAATGACGCTCGCCGTCGAGAACATGAGCTGCGGCGGCTGCATGCGCAAAGTCGAAGCCGCGCTGCGCGAGTCGCCGGGCGTGGCCTCGGCGCGGGCCAACCTCTCGGCGCGCCGAGCCACGGTTGTTTTCAAGGAGGGGCAGGGCAGCGCGGCGCCGCTTGTCGATGCGCTCGCCCGGATCGGATTCAAGGCCGCGGAACTGGCGCCGGAGTCCCTCGACAGCGGGCAGGATACGGGCCGCGGGCTTCTCGCCCGTCTGGCCGTGGCGGGGTTCGCCGCCGCCAACATCATGCTGCTGTCGGTGTCGGTCTGGTCCGGCTCGTCCGATGCCGGCGATCCCGTCCACGCGCTCTTTCATTGGCTTTCCGCCGTGATCGCCCTGCCGGCCATCGCGTACGCGGGCCAGCCCTTTTTCAGTTCGGCCTGGCAGGCGCTGAAACGCCGACGCCTGAACATGGACGTGCCGATTTCGCTCGCGATCCTGCTCTCGGCGACGATGAGCCTTTACCAGACCATCAAGGGAACAGATCAGGTCTATTTCGACGCCTCCGTCACGCTTCTGTTCTTCCTGCTAATCGGCCGCTATCTCGACCAGCGAGTCCGCGTCCGCGCAAAGGGCGCCGCGGAGAACCTGCTCGGGCTCAAAGCGCAGTGGGCGCATGTCATTGCAAGCGATGGGTCGATAGAACGCCTGCCGTCGCGGCTTGTGGAGCCCGGGATGCGCATCGCCGTCGCGGCGGGTGAGCGCTTTCCCGCCGATGGCGTGATTGCGCAAGGGGCCACCGCCATCGACGAAAGCCTCATCACCGGAGAAACGACGCCCCGCAACGTTCACGCGAACGACCTCGTTTACGCTGGCTCTGTCAACCTTGGCGGGCCTGTGGAAATGGAGGCTCGCGCCGCCGAAGCCGACACGCTCCTTGCGCAGATCGCCCGCCTCATGGAGACCGCCGAGCAGGCCCGCGGGCGCTATGTCCGCCTCGCCGATCGCGCTGCGCGCTTCTACGCGCCTGCCGTCCATACGCTTGCAGCCATTGCCTTCATTGGATGGATGATCGCGGGCGCGGGCTGGGAAGCCTCGCTCACCATCGCGATCGCCGTTCTCATCGTCACCTGCCCTTGCGCGCTGGCGCTCGCCGTCCCGGCAGTGCAGGTGGCGGCGTCCGCCCGGCTTTTCGATAAGGGGATTTTGTTGAAAGCGGCCGACGGACTCGAAAGGCTCGCCGAGACCGATACGGCCGTCTTCGACAAGACCGGCACCTTGACCGCGGGCGTTCCATCGCTCGCGAATGGAGGCGCGGTCAGCGACAAGACGCTGCGCACCGCCGCAGCGCTTGCCGCCGCAAGTCGGCACCCTTATGCGCAGGCCGTCGTGGAAGCCGCGAAAGAGCGGTTCGGCGTCGTTTCATCAGCCAGTGGCGTCGAGGAAGTTCCGGGCTTCGGGCTTCGCCTCGTTACACAGGCGGGAGAGGAGCGTCTTGGTTCGGCCGCCTGGTGCGGCGTCGATCCGGCGCGCGCCGCATCGGCCTCCCTTTGGTTCGTTCAGCCTGGAATGGAGCCGGCCGCCTTTCACTTCGAGGACAAGCTTCGCGAGGATGCGACGCAAACAGTCGAGGCGCTCCGGCGCGCGCATTTCGGCGTGTCGCTCCTATCCGGCGACCGCCGCGACGCCGTGGCGGCGGCTGCTCATGCCGCTCACATCGAAGAGTGGCATGCCGGCATGAAGCCGCAGGAAAAGATTGAGCGGCTCGAAGCGTTAAAGGCTGAAGGCCGCTGCGTTCTCATGATCGGCGATGGGCTTAACGACGCGCCGGCGCTCGCCGCGGCGCATGCCTCGATTTCGCCGTCCTCGGCGGCCGATATCAGCCAGACCGCGTCCGACGCGGTCTTCCAGGGCGCGAAGCTCATGCCGGTTGTAGAACTCCTGGCGACGGCGCGCAGGACGCGGAAGATGTCCTTCCAGAACTTCGCAGTGGCCTTCGGTTACAACCTTGTCTTCGTGCCTCTGGCTATGGCGGGATTTGTGACGCCGCTCGTGGCCGCGATCGCCATGTCGACCTCGTCAATCCTCGTTACGCTGAATGCGATCCGGCTGCGCACGGCGAAGCTGGAGCTCAAAGCATGACCTCGCTCGCATGGCTCATTCCCGTGGCGCTGTTCCTCGGCGGCCTTGGCCTTGCCGGGTTCATCTGGGCGCTAAAATCCGGCCAGTTCGAGGATCTGGAAGGGGCGGCCTATCGCGCCCTCGAAGACGATCCGCCGGAAGACGCCCCCCGGAAATAGCTCGCGATCTTTCCGGCAGCGATCTCAATCCTGCTCGCGATCCGCAACCAGTTCAAGATCAAGTAGGCGCCAAACCTTCTCGGTAGATTTCGTCTGAGGGCGCGCTAAAAGGCGCGCGGATCGGCACGGAGCTTGCAAGCAGCGCTTAAGCAAGCCACAGTGCCGCAAAACGAATCCAAGCCGTCCGCCAGGAGACAAGATGGCCCTCCACGTCGCGCTGACCCACCGCACCGAATATGTTTATGACCGGCTCACCAGCCTTGGCCCTCAGATCGTCCGGCTACGGCCCGCGCCGCATTCGCGAACCCCGATCCTGTCCTATTCGCTGAACATCACGCCGAAAGACCACTTCATCAACTGGCAGCAGGATCCGTTCGGCAACTATTTGGCGCGGCTCGTTTTTCTGGAGCCGACGCGCGAGTTCAAGGTGACGGTCGATCTCGTGGCGGATATGGCCACGATCAATCCGTTCGATTTTTTCATCGACGAATATGCGCGCGATTGGCCCTTCAAATATGAGCCGGAGTTGAAGGAAGAGCTGACCCCCTATCTCAAGGCGTCCGAGCCGGGGCCGCTGCTCAAGGATTATCTCTCGAAGCTTCGCATCGACGCGAAAACGACCATCGACTTCATCTGGGCGCTGAACGGGCAACTTCAGCACGACGTCAAATATCTCATCCGTTTGGAGCCGGGCGTGCAGGCGCCGGACGAGACGCTGCGCAAGAAGTCCGGCTCCTGCCGCGATTCCGGCTGGCTTCTCGTCAATATCCTGCGCAATTTCGGGCTGGCGGCGCGCTTCGTGTCAGGCTACCTGATCCAGCTCAAGCCCGACGTGAAGTCGCTCGACGGCCCGACGGGAACCGACCACGACTTCACCGATCTGCACGCCTGGGCCGAAGTCTACGTTCCCGGCGCCGGCTGGATCGGGCTCGACCCGACCTCGGGCCTTTTCGCGGGCGAAGGCCACATCCCGCTCGCCGCAACGCCATCGCCGCAGAGCGCTGCGCCGATTACCGGCATGCATGAGGAAGCCGAGGTCGAATTCTCGCATCATATGCAGGTGACGCGCATCCTCGAAAGTCCGCGCGTCACGCTGCCCTACACCGAGGAGCAATGGGCCGCCATCGCCAAGGCAGGCCACGAGGTGGACCGGCGCCTGACGGCTGGCGACGTTCGGCTTTCGATGGGCGGCGAGCCGACCTTCGTCTCCATCGACGACGTGGACGGGGCGGAGTGGAACACCGACGCCGTCGGCCCAACCAAGCGCCTCTACGCCGAGGCTCTCATCCGGCGCCTGCGCGATAAGTTCGCCCCCGGCGGCCTTCTCCATTATGGCCAGGGCAAATGGTATCCGGGCGAGCAGCTTCCGCGCTGGGCTTTCGCGGTCTACTGGCGCGCAGATGGGCAGCCCTTGTGGGAAAATGAGCAGCACATAGGCCACGAAATTGCGGCCAAGCCCGCAACGGAAGTCGATGCGCGCAATTTTGCGGCCACGCTCGCCGAGCAGTTGGGGCTGCCTGCCGATAGCCCGCTGCCGGCTTATGAAGATCCGGCGCATTTCCTGCTCATCGAGCAGAAGCTGCCGCTCAACCTCGATCCCGCGACGAACAAGCTTGAGGACCCGCAAGAACGGGCGCGCGTCATCCGGGTCTTCGAGCGGGGCCTCGACAAGCCAGCCGGCTATGTGATGCCGATTTAGGTTTGGCACAGTCAGGCCCGCGGGCGGAGCTGGGTGACGGAACGTTGGGGCTTCCGGCGCGAGCGGCTGTACCTGCTTCCAGGCGACTCGCCGATCGGGTACAGGCTCCCCCTTGGCTCGCTTCCCTATTACGGACAGGCCAACGCTGCGCAGGTCATTCCGATCGATCCATTCGCCGCCCACGCCGCGTTGCCGTCGCGCGCCGTGCTTTTGCGCGACCGCAGGCAGTCTGTCACGCTGCTCGCCCCTCCCGTCTATACGGCTCCCGCTCCACTAGACGTGGTCGGCTCGGTTCGCACCGCGATGGCCATAGAGCCGCGCGACGGGCACTTGTGTCTTTTCATGCCGCCGCTCTACGACGCCGAGGATTACGCCGCGCTTGCCGCCGCGATAGAGGAAACGGCGAAGATCACCGGCACGCCCGTTCATCTCGAGGGATACCACCCGCCGAGCGATCGCCGCCTCAACGTCATCAAGGTCACGCCCGATCCCGGCGTGATCGAAGTCAACATTCATCCGGCCAACAACTGGGATGAGGCGATCAGCGTCACCGAGACGCTGTACGAGGAGGCGCGGCAGGCCCGGCTCGGCACCGAAAAGTTCATGGTCGACGGCCGCCATGCAGGCACCGGCGGCGGCAATCATATCGTGCTCGGCGCCGCCACCCCGGCCGACAGCCCCTTCCTGCGCCGCCCGGATCTGCTCAGCAGCATCATCGCTTATTGGCAGAACCACCCATCGATGTCCTACCTGTTTTCGGGGATGTTCATCGGGCCGACGAGCCAGGCTCCGCGCGTCGACGAGGCGAGGAACGACTCGCTTTACGAGATGGAGATCGCGTTCAAGCAGATCCCCGATCCGAGCTATGGCTGGATTCCCTCCTGGCTCGTGGACCGCGTCTTCCGCAACCTTCTGATCGACTCGAGCGGCAACACGCATCGCGCGGAGATATGCATCGACAAGCTCTATTCGCCCGACAGTTCTTCGGGGCGGCTCGGGCTCGTCGAGTTCCGCAATTTCGAAATGCCGCCGCATGCGCGCATGAGCCTCGCGCAGCAACTCCTCCTGCGCGCGCTGATCGCGCACTTCTGGGAAAAGCCGTTCAAGCGCAAGCTGGTCTCCTGGGGGACGGAGTTGCACGACCGCTTCATGCTGCCCGAATTCGTCTGGCAGGACTTCACGGACGTGATCGCGGAACTGCGCGACGCCGGCTTCCCCGTCGAGGCGGAATGGTTCGCGCCGCATTTTGAGTTCCGCTTCCCGGTCTATGGGACCGTGACCTACGACGGCATCGAGATTGAGCTGAGACAGGCGCTCGAGCCGTGGCATGTGCTCGGCGAGGAAGGCTCGCCGGGCGGCACCGTGCGTTACGTGGACTCCTCGCTCGAGCGGCTCCAGGTCAAGGTGAAAGGCAATCTCGGTGCGCGGTATCAGGTGACCTGCAACGGGATCACCGTGCCGCTCAAACCTACGGGCACGCACGGCGAGACGGCCGCGGGCATCCGCTTCCGCGCGTGGTGGCCGTCGAGCTGCCTGCAGCCGACGATCCCGCCGCACACCCCGCTTGTGTTCGACCTCTTCGACAGCTGGGCCGGACGCTCTGTTGGCGGCTGCCGCTATCATGTCGCCCATCCAGGCGGACGGGCGCACGACACCTTCCCGGTCAACGCGCTGGAGGCTGAGACGCGGCGGCTGGCGCGCTTCGAGACCTTTGGGCACACGCCTGGGCCGATGACGCCCTATAATCCAGGGCCGAACCCAAGCTTCCCGCATACGCTCGATCTGCGCCGCATCGCGTTTTGATTTCGAAGTCCGCCCCTAGCGGTTAGGGCGTTCACAAGATAGGAACGCGGCCTGCCCGCAGCAGCCGTTGCAACAAGGCGCGCCATGCCGCAATGCGGCATGGCGCGTTAACTGAATTGGCTTCGTTTTGCAAAAACGGCATAACTAGATATATTAGTAATATTGCAGAAAATAACGCAGCTGAAGACGTAATTTTGTGATTGTTGGCATTCTCCGTTTGAAAGTTGAGGAAAGCGCGCTTTGCTTGGAAACGCCTCCAAACTCCGCGCGCACCAGGGACGAAACGCTTTTTTAAGGGATTATGGAAGGCCTGTTAACCAAACCGGGCGCGCTGACGGCGCGTTCCCGATCAACGCGCTGGGAGCGGTGGCGGCGCGTGCTTCAGCATTCTATCTTAGCAAGAAAGGAGCGCAATCGAGCCTTGCCAATTTCCGGCTTATGAAGCCGGAAGCGCCGTGCGAGCTTGGGAGGAAATGGGGCGGGGCGTCCTGACGCCGGCCGCGTCCGACGAAGCCGCGCTTTCAGTCGCCGCGGATCAGGTTGAGGAGCGACGACGGGTTCGCAGCCTCCAACGACGTGAGCGCGATGACGTTCATCAACGAGATGTCCTCCAGCGGACGCGAACCGAGAAGCTCCCTCGCGACAATCGCAAATCCCTCCCAGCCTTCGCCTTGGCGCGCGGCTCTTAGAGCGAACGCATACCATGCGCAATGCTCCGCCCACTTCCGCCGGCGCGCGCGCAAAGGACCCGCGAGCAAAGTGGCGACGCGCTTTTTCGTCGAGCCACGCTTAGTCCCAACCGCGCCGGCGACATCAGGCTCGAACCATGTCGCCAAGATTGGATGCTCCATCAACCAGTTACCGCTGTCCGCGCAGGTTTCAGCGACGGCGTCCCCGGTGAGGCGATCGGCTCCAAGTTCGGCGCAAAGGTCGCTCACCATGGCTTCGAGAGAGTAGGGCTCAGGGTTTACCGCGCCCAGGCCAACCGTTTCGGCGAAGTCGAGCAACCCGAAAGGCGGCAGATTGTCCACCCCGGCGTTCATTCCCAAGGCGCGGCTGACTAGAGAACCGAGATAGTCTGCGCTCGATGAGAAAGTCTCAATCTGCGAGTGCATGTGGTCCAGCGTTTGCGTCAGCTCCGCCTTGCTCAAGCCTTTGTGCACCCAGGCGTCATGCACGCCAAAGCCGAGCTTAACAAGAAGCCCCGCCAGGCCCCACTTCTTTCCCATTTTCAGCGTGACAAGCACGGTGTGCGCGCCCGATCCGTCGATGCCGGATATAAAAATTTCATGAAGTTTCGCAGGCGGCCAAGGCTCGCAGGCGACGCCCTGCTTGCGGCAGGTCTTGATGGCGGCGTCGAGCTGGGCGTGGTCGGATTTGGGCAACCAATTGCGGATCGCAATCATGCGGCGCAGCATGTCTGGCGTAACAAGCCCCTTTGGCGCCGCAGCCGTCATCAGCTCAAGCAGCGTTTGTCTGGCCTCTTTCGATGCGCTGAACAGGAATCCCAACGACGCTTCGCGCACAGACGGCTCCTGGTCGCTGAAGGCGGCCATTGCCATGCCCTGAATCATCTCCTGCGGCAGCGCGCTGGCGGTCTGTTCCAGCATGCTATGGATGGTAAACGGATCATGATCGCAGTCGGCTGCGATTTGAGAAAGAGCGGAGTTCATCGCCGGAAAGTCCGCCTCATCCATCGTTGAGGCTTGCTCTTCGATCAAATTGGCCATCATGGCGCGCAACCCGTCGCCCATGTCGAGCCCGGCGGCGGCGAACTGTTTTAGGATAAGCAAGAACATCTCGGCGCTGAGCTTCTTGGCCGCAACGAGGGTTTCAAGATGCTTAATCGCATCGCTCACTATGGCCATGCTTGACTGGTTTTTTTCTTCGATCTTGAAGCGCAACGCCTCAAGGCCGCGCTGCAAAAGGAAGATGCTTCCCATGATCAGCTTGTTATTGGGGCGCTTCTTGGCGCCCTCCTTCGCTAAAACATCGAACAGCGCGAGCACGGCGCCGTCCTCATCGGCCACGATCCAATCGGCTTCTTCTTGTGCGGCTTCGAAGTCATTAGCCTCAATGCTGGCGGCGATCGCTTTGACGCAGCTGATGAGCGATGCGTTGGACATGGCTTCGGCTCTCCCTTCAGAGGCTGCGATAACGCGGACAGGCTCAAAAATGCCGCCCAACCTCTGCAAGATATCGCATTTACTGGCATCAGAGACAGATTCGGAAGCAGCGCGCTTGTTCCAATAAAAGGTCATCCCCAGAAAGCGCGCGACGGGCGCCCTTGCTGACCGCTCCCTCAACTCAAGTCTTGCCTGAGCCTTGTAAAGGTCTTAAGAGACGGTCGAGAAGACTTCCGATCCAGCGCGCCGTTTTAAAGAGCCAGAAAAAAGGTGGGCGCCCGCGGCGGACCTATCGAAACTTTATTTCCCGAAAGGCGAGGAGCGCTGGCCGTGACAACAAGAATTTTATGGATCGGCGCGTTCGCGCTAGCGCTTGGCGCGCAAGTCGCCTATGCGGGCCCCGTCGCCAAAGTCAATGGCGCCGACATCACCGATGCCGAACTTGCGTTCGCGGACACGGAAATGAAAGCCGAACTCGCGGGCTTCCCGCCGGAGAGCCGTCGCCGCGCGCTGATGGAGTATCTCATCGGAATGCATCTTTTCGCGGACGAGGCCGCCAAGGATAAGCTGACCTCAGGCAGGGATTTCGAGGATCGCTTGGCCTATTACAAGCTGCGCGCGATTCGCGACACGTACCTGGATAAGCTTCGCTCCTCCATCTCGGACGCGCAGGCGAAACTCGCCTATGATGAAATGATCACGGAAGTCCACGCCCGCCACATCCTGGTCAAGACCGAAGAGGAAGCCAAAGACATCCTGAGACAGCTCAAGGCAGGGACGGATTTCAACGAACTCGCCAAGAAAAGCGCGGACGGGTCCAGCGCCCTTTCCGGCGGCGATCTCGGCTATTTCTCGCGCGGCCAGATGGTGAAAGTATTTGAGGACACCGCCTTCGCGCTTGAGCCGGGTCAGGTTTCCGATCCGGTCAAGTCCGAGTTCGGCTGGCATGTGATCAAGGTCGAAGACAGGCGCAACAAAACGTCCCCGACTTTCGACGAAGCCAAGGATCAAATCAAGGAAGCGCTGGCCCAGCCTCAACTCAAGGACACGCTGCAGAAGCTTCGCGCCTCGGCCGCTGTCGACGTTCTCGATGCGGACATAAAAAAGGCGATGGACGAGGACGCGAAGGCGGCCGCCGCAGACGCTGAAGCAAAGAATAAAGCGGCGGCAGACGCTGCAACTCAGCAGAAATAAAAACGGGAGCCGCCTTGCATCATGGCGACAGAACATAAGGTTTCGCCGTTCGCGCCCGCCGAACTGGCCGCGATGCCTCCGATCAAGGGAGTGCGGATTGCGGTCGCCGAGGCGGGGATCAAATATGCGAACCGCACCGACGTTTTGTTGATGCTGTTTCCGGAAGGGACCGAAGCCGGCGGCGTTTTCACGCGCTCGAAAACCTGCTCGGCCCCGGTTGACTGGTGCCGGGAGCAGCTTCAGCATGGAGGCGGGCAGGCGCTTGTCGTCAATTCAGGCAACGCCAATGCTTTCACGGGCTCGCGCGGACGCGAGACGGTGAAAGCCACGGCCGCCTTTGCGGCGGAAGCCGCGGGATGCGAGCCGGAGCGCGTTTTCATCGCCTCGACCGGCGTCATCGGCGAGCCTCTGGACGCCTCGAAGTTCAAGGATGTGCTGAAGGAAATGGCGCCGCGCGCTCGCGAAGACCTCTGGGCCGACGCCGCGCGCGCGATCATGACAACCGACACCTTCCCCAAGCTCGCCACTCGCCGCGCGCTGATCGGCAATGCGCCTGTCACGCTGAACGGCATCGCCAAAGGCTCCGGCATGATCGCGCCCGACATGGCGACCATGCTGTCCTTCATCGTCACCGACGCGCCGATTGAATCGCATGTGCTGACCCGGCTCTTGCAGACCCATGCGAAGGCGACCTTTAACGCCATCACCGTCGACAGCGACACCTCGACGAGCGACACGCTCCTCATCTTCGCCACCGGCGAGGCCGCCCACCGTGGCGCGCCGAAGATCGCAAGCCCGGACGACCCCGAGGCCGCCGCCTTCTCGGCCGCGCTTCTGCGCCTGATGCACGACCTCTCGATGCAGGTCGTCAAGGACGGCGAAGGCATCACGAAGGTGATGACCATCCATGTCGAAGGCGCGGAGAACGACGAGGCCGCGCATCGCATCGGGCTCGCCATCGGCAACTCTCCTCTCGTCAAGACAGCCGTCGCGGGGGAGGACGCCAATTGGGGCCGCATCGTCGCCGCCGTCGGCAAATCGGGCGAGGCCGCTGAGCGCGACCGGCTTGCGATCTGGTTCGGCGACATTCCGGTGGCTAAAGATGGCATGCGCCATCCCGATTATCAGGAGGCGCAAGGCGCGGCCTACATGAAGCGCGGTGAGATCGAAATTCGCGTCGACGCTGGAACGAGCGGCCACGGCCGCGCGACGGTCTGGGCCTCCGACCTCACCCACGGGTATATCGACATCAATGCCGACTACCGCAGCTAACGCCCCCGCGCCGCGCCTCCTCCTGGTGGTCGCCGTCGCGCTCATCGACGCAGACGGGCGCGTGCTTCTCGCGCAGCGCCCTGTGAACAAGGAGCAAAGTGGTCTCTGGGAGTTCCCGGGCGGCAAAGTCCGCGAGGACGAGTTGCCCGAGGCGGCGCTCATCCGGGAACTCAAGGAAGAACTCGGCATCGACGTGCCGGCCCGCTGCCTGGCGCCCCTCACTTTCGCGAGCCACACCTACGAACGGTTTCACCTGCTGATGCCGCTCTATGCCTGCCGCAACTGGGAGGGCGAGCCGGAGCCGCTCGAAGGGCAGAAGCTCGCCTGGGTGCGCAAGGAACGCCTGCGCGACTATCCGATGCTCGCCGCCGACATACCGCTGATCCCGATCTTGCAGGACTGGCTTTAGGCGCGGCGCGGCCAATACCGATTAAAAGCAAGAGGCTGAGCGCGCTCGCATGGGCTTGGCGCCACTTTTGCCAGCCTGGGGAATGGTTGCGACTTGTATGCGCGCCACTGCCGAAAGCCGCCCTCTGGCTTGGCTCTTCCTCGGGTTGGAACGGCAGCAGCGGCTTCATGCCAAATTCGGTCCGTCGGTAAACTTGGCCATGACGAAAGTGATGTCGTCATCTGCTTTGATCACTGGTTTGAAAGGATCGCGGACAAAGCCCTGCGAAAGTTGCGACGAGGTGGCCTGGTTGGTCTTGTTGAGAAGCTCTCTCAGTGAATCTGTCGTAAACAGGCTCCGGGGCGGTTTGGGTGTCTCGACTAACCCATCGGTGTGGAGAACAAGACCTCCGCCGGGATAAAATGCAACCGTCCGCCCTCTATTCTGACCCAAGGCCCCCTCATCCTGTCCTTCTCCCGCGAGGGGGAGAGGGCTGGGGTGAGGGGGGCGCTACCGGTCAACACTTCCGGCGATTGGTATGAGGCTTAGACCGGCGTGACGGCTTTGCCGCCTTTCCGCACGCGGTAATAGGCCCAAAGGAGACGCGCCGCGGCGCTCCGCCAGGGCGACCATGCATCCGATGTCGCGCGAAGATTGCGCGTCGTGGGGCGGGCGTCGAGCGCAAAGGCGATCCGCATGGACTCCTGGAGCGCGACATCGGCTGCGGGGAAGATGTCGGGATGCCCGGCCGCGAAGAGCAGGTAGACTTCCGCGGTCCAAAGGCCGATGCCCTTGATGGCGCAGAGCGACGCGATCGCTTCCTCGGCGCTTTTCGCCTCCAGCGCGTCGAGATCGAGCTTGCCGGCAAACGCAGCCTCCTGCAGCGCACGCAAGGTGCGCATCTTCGGGGCGGAAAAACCGGCGGCGCGCAGCACCTCGTCGCCCGCCGCCGCGAGCGTTTCGGCCGTGATGTCGCCCAAGGCGGCCTCCAGCCGACCATAGATCGCGCGGCCGGCCGCAACCGAGATCTGCTGGCCGGTGACGACGAACACGAGCCCCTTGAAGCCGCGGTCGAGCCAGCGCACAGGAACGGTTCCGGCGGCCTCGCGCAAGGGCGCGAACATCGGATGCGCCTCGGTCAGGTTGCCGATATGCCATTCGAGATCGTCATCGGAACGGATGAAACGCATCAAACCGGCGCGGCCTCGGCTCTCGGACGGGCGAGGGCGGCTTCGATGGCGCTCGTCAGCAGCGTCTCGTCGATGCTGAAGCCATCGTTTCGGGTTTCGATCGGCCCCGACAGGGCGCAGGCGTAATCGAGGCGCAGAAGCTCGGAGAGAAGCCAATAGTCAAATGAGGCGTTTCGCACGCGGCCGCGCGGCCCGTCGGGGCTGGGGAAGAACTCGACGATTTTCGTGCCCGGCTTGCACCAGGCGATATGGGCGAGACCGGCGCCATGCGGCGCCGCGACGATCTCGGCTTGCCTAAACAACGCGATTTGGCGAGCGATCGGCAAGTCGGCGAGAACGACTCGCTCGAAGCCCATCGATTCGAGTTTCGGCATAAAGCTTTTCTCATTCAACACGCGTCTCAACCGCGCGTCGTCTCTGCTGACATAGATCCGCTTTGGACCGTTTTCGCCGTCATGCCCTGCGATGAAGCCGCCAAGATCCTGGAGGCGGGCGAGCCCCAGCGGCGATTGCAGCGCCCGCGGAATATGGGGGACGGGGATTGCGGCGTTCAGATGCGGAACGATTGCCGCTTCACGCTGCCCCACCGGAACAATCGCGCCGATCCCGTAACGCTCCGTGAGGAAATCGATGCTACGCTTTTGGATTTCGCTTTCGCCGGCGTTCACGATCAGCCCGAGGCCAGGAGCGCATCGTCCGCTCTCCAGATAGGCCAGGAGGGGAACCATGGCGTTGAACAGCCAATGGAAGATGTGGCCTTTGGCCGGCGTCGCCGCCATCAGGTTGAAATAGGCGCGATCGGCCGGCAGCGTCCGCACTTGATGGGGATGGGCGCGGAGCGCCGCCACCCAATTGTGCTGCGGGCGGACCGTCAGCAGAAGGCCGTCCTTGATCATCGCCCCGGCCCAGCCCGTCACCACCACGTCGTCGAGGGCATAGATGTGGTCCGTGAGCCGAAGGGGACTGGGAGCAGAGATGCCAAGCGCGGCATAAAGCTCCGGCAAAGCTTTGTCGACCAACGCGGAGGGAAGAGGGCAATCGCCGGATGCAGCATCGGCGACGGGACGCGATTCAACAGGCAGAAGCCAGCGCCGCTGCAAGGCGGGGAAAATGCACGCGGCCTGATCCGAAAGGATGTAGCGCAGGCTGCGCATCGTGAACTTCGCTTTGTGAATGCGGCCTTTATAGTGCAGTGAAACCATAGCGCGTTCCAATGATGCCGCGTCATAGGCTCGCAAGAGAGGTTGCGCAAGGGATTTCGGGGCAGTCGCGCAGAAAGCCAGGCGATAAGCGGAGTTCGCCGGGTGAGGGGTTCGAGCCGTTGCGAAACCCGCAACCGTTTCTTAATCGCCGGGCTTGGCGCCGTTCAGGAACGCGGCGACGGCGGGGATCTCCATAAGCCGCGCCAACTCATCCGCGGTCGGAAGCTGCGGCTTGTCGCGCATCGCATTCACCATGCACAGAAAGCCGAACGGCTCGCCCGCGTTCGCGCGGAACTGGTGCCACGTCATCGGCGGAATAAAAACAAGGTCTGGCGCCGCGACCTCGCGCACCTCATCGCCGACGAGACATGCGCCCCGCCCGCGAAAGATCATCACAGCGTGCTCGTGCTCGTGCCGCTCCAGCGTGGAATAGCCGCCCGGCTGCATCTCGAAATAGCGCAGTTCGCATTGAAGCTCCGGGCGCTGAAAGAGAACCTGCCGCGTGATGGCCTTGAAGGGCGCGATGCCTTCTTCCTTGTAGGCGAGCCGTTCCACGCCCTCCCAGCGAAAACCGTCGTCTTTCGCATGCCGGATGTGCTCATCCATCGCTTTTATCCTCGAAGAACGCGCGGCGCGGTCGCCAAACTTGGAGGCCCGGCTTCCTTGGGAAAACAGGCTGCCGCCAAACGCCAACATGGCGCCCGTCGCGCGGAAGTCCAGAATTTTGGGGCCGAACGTCGTCATCCCGGCCAAGCGGAGCGAGCGTCGGGATCGTAAAAAAGTTGGCGCTTGAATGGGTTATACCAGCCGCCGGAAGTGTTGACCGGCAGCGCCCCCCTCACCCCGCCTTCTCCCAATCGCATCGGCTTGCCGATGCGGCTGCTCCAAGTTGTAAGCTCGCCGAGGCGAGCTTACCGGGAGAAGGACAGGATGAGGGGGCCTTGGGGCAGAATAGAGGGCGGTCGGTATTACGATCCCGGATTGTATCTCGGAGCGGCTGACCTTTCTCTTGCCTACGAATCAGAAAGCATCAGCCCGTGAGGAGGGTGGCCACCCTCCTCACGGGCGGCGCGCGGCCGTATCCCGGATAGACCTCACACGGTCCAGCGTTATCTGTGGCCCGCGCCGCCGAGTTTCCATGTCCATCCGAACGGTAGAAGGGCCTTCAACGGCCGCATACAATCCAGGATCACGGACTCTCGATCATGACTATGAACCCGGCTTTGCCTGCATTCAATCACATCGTTGCGTTTGAAGTCGCCAAGGATAGTTTGGTTATACATACCTTGCCTGCTGATAAACAGCGTGTCTCTGCAAACAAACCGCAGGCGATACGCAAGGAGCTTATCGAGGAGAAACGGCTCAACGCCGAGGGCGGGCTTGGCCCTATGCTTGTCGTTTGCGAGGCGACCGGCGGCTATGAGCGCGATGTTCTTGACGTTTGTGTCGAACTTGGGATCTCTGTTCACAAAGCCCATGGGTCGCGCGTGCGTAGTTTTGCCAGATATCTCGGCCTGCTCGCCAAAAACGACTCGATCGATGCGCGCGTTATCGCTCTCTATGGGCTTAAGACCCCCGATCTTCGCCTCTATGTCCCGTTAACGCCTGAGGTTTTGGCGCTCAGAGACTTGAGAACCCGGCGCGACCAGGTTCAGCAGATGCTCTTTGCCGAGACAAACCGCCTGGAGCATGCCCATCACGCTCGCGTAAAACAAAGCCTCGACGCCCATATCGCAAGCCTTCGCAAAGACTTGGCTGAGCTTGAGGCCGAGATCGCAGCGCATGTCGAAGCAGCCGAAGAACTCGCGCGCAAGGCGCAGCTCATGCGAACGCTCAAGAGCGTCGGTCCCGCCACGGTTGCGGCTCTCCTGGCTTACCTGCCCGAGTTGGGAACGCTCAGCAGGGGCGCAGCCGCCTTCCTGGTAGGGCTTGCGCCAATCGACGACGATAGCGGCAAGTACAAAGGGCCTCGCCACATCGAGGCGGGAAGAGCCGTCGTCCGCAAGACGCTCTATATGACGGCGGTCGTCGCCATGCGGCACAACCCCGTCATGCGGCTGTTTGCCGAAAAGCTTCGGCAAAGAGGCAAGCCAGGCAAGCTCGTCATCACCGCCGTGATGCGAAAGCTCGTCGTCACGCTCAACGCCATCCTCCGCTCCGGTAAGCCTTGGAGCCATGCGGAAACCGCTGCAGAAACCGCTTGACTTCGAAGACGGTAGATAGCGCGCGGCGCGCATTTCCGGGATGACAGCAGCCGCAATCCCTCAACGAGTTCGGCAAACGCCTAAACTTCGTTGATGCTCAGGAAGACCATGGTTTGATTGAGGAGGACGTAGGCGATTTCGCCGAACGTGGCAGGGCCGCCGACCGGGATCGGCTGCTCGCCCTCCAGATTTCCGTAAAGGTAATTCAGGATGCAGTTGCAGGAAAAGGCGGGCGATATCTGCAAGCCTTCCATCTGCTCGATGAATTTGGCCCTGTAGTCGGCGACAGGCTCTGCCTGCCGGTACTCCATTCCTTTCAAGATCGGCGCGTAGAATTTCGCAGACCGCGTCGCCCGATCAAGCTCCTGAATGCTGACATTGATCATTTCGCCGGAGTAGTTTGCAACCAGGGGGAAACGCAGGTCGATGTTGCGCTCCTTCGCGTAATCGTAAAAGTTGCCGTTTTTGCCGTTGACAAGGCAATCGCCTCCCGAGAAGCCGGTCTCATCGAAAACGAAGGCGTCGCCGGCTCCCTGCCGGAAAACGTTGACGATGCCGATGCTCGCCAGTCTGTTCTCTGGCAGCGTGGCGTGTAAAACGACGAGGCGGTCGTCCGAAAACGCGCCGGTCATGCCGTTGACGACCTTCGGTTTGACGGCGCCGATTTCGCTGAGATGGACCCCCGCCACCCAACCGATGATCGGCCGCTCGTAGATGTGGGGAAGTTTCTCCGCCTTGAGAGCATACGTGGCGTGAACGTCCGACATGCCAGGCGCGATCACGAGCGAAAATCCGTTTTCCGGCGCGTCCGCCGGAACGAATGCGAGTTGCTCAGAGGAAATAAACGCGATCTTGGTCTCGCTGACGCAGTCCGGCAGCTCGGTGATGAAAAGCCGCTGGCGATCCATCACGCCGCCTTGTTGCGTCAGGAAATACGGGATCGTCCCCCCAATCCAGACGCCTTTGTGGAGTTTGCTCAGCGCCGCCTCATCCCCGGCGATGTGAAGACGCTTGCCAGCGTCGATAAGGTCGTTTGCTTCAGAAACGGTGTGTAGATCAGCCATAGCAGTCTCCCATCACATAATTTGCGTAAATTCGGCGGACGTCAGCCTCTCATATTTCGTAAAAAATTCATGAAGCTGCTCAACAAGACGTTTTTTATCGGATGGATTTTGTGCGTAATCTCGCGCCGCGAGATCGATCTTGAGATTTGCTGCAAACAGTGAAAATTTATGTTGTACCTTTCGGGACAACAGTTTCTCCCATATTGGGTGTGTGGGGGCAGGAAGGCCCATCTCCGCGCTCCTTGTTTGGCGACTGGCGTTGCAGGAAGGCGGGCGTCTCATGCGCGTTGCGACCTTCCAGACCGGCTATAAAATCCCATGCCGAGCTTACCCAGAACTGGATAGGAAGATTCACCGATCGCCGCTCATGAGGCTTCGACCGGGATCGCTCAAGGTCTTGTCCAGCAGATCGCGGGCGCAGGTCCGAAGTCCCGACTGGCCTGCCAGACGTTTGTCGGCGACGGCGATGTGACGATCAAGGTTCTCAACCCCGCCCAGGAAGCATAGGGCGGGGAGGCGCGTAAAAACGAGGCCTTCGGTTTTACGAAACGTGACGCATTGAGCTTCGCTTAGCGGCGCGATGAACTGCAAGCATACATGGACGGAAGATAATCAAGGTTGAGACAGGAATTGTCCCAGCCGGTCGGCCTCAGCCGCCAACCATTGCAGTCGACAAGGTCGCCATTCACCGTGCGGCGCACGGGGCAATTGTTTTGTTCGACGCGGGCATGCCTCTGGCCTGCATAGGTTTTATGCGCTTTCGTCTTTGCCTCCGCAGCGCCTGACGCCAGCTGCGCCGCGAGAAACATGGCAGCCGCTGCGAGGATAAGCATTCTCTCTGTCTTCATGGCATGTCCTCAAGAGGGAGCCGGGCTCAAGGATCACAAGTTCGCCATCCGGAAGAGCGCAAGCCTTATCCTGTGTCGTAACACATTGAAGCGCAGAATTGTTTACGATCCCGGCTCGCGCTTCGCGAGGTGGATGACGAAACACGCAAGCGAGGCGTTCCGCGATTGGCCTTCCAGCGATCGAGAAGCCGGAAACCCTGCTCACCGCGGTCACCGCGGAGCGGTCGCAGCGTCGGATGCGTTGAAATCGCGCCAGGCCGCGCCGAGAGCTGAGCGGTCGAAGGAAACCGACTTCACGATGGCGAAAACCGGCGCCCCGGGGCGCAAAGAAAGGCGCTCTGCGGAGTAACGCGTCAGCCGCGCCACCAGCGCCTCGCCGCCGCAATCGAGCTTGATCTCGACGCTCGGGCCATCCAAGGGGCCGATCTCCGCGACCATGGCGGGGATGACGTTAAGCGCGCTCACGCCGTCGGGCCGGTTCAGCGCGATCATGACGTCGCGCGCCTTGATCTGCATGCGCACGCGCTTTCCTGGCGCGATGTCGAGGCGCGGGACCTTCCATTGGCCTCCACGCGAGGCGAGCGCCGTCAAACCATAAGCGTCGTCGTGGCTCTGAACGACAGCCTCGATCACGGCGCCCGTTTCCCCGCCGTCCACCACGGGCAAAATATCGAGGCGCTGCATGAGTTCGATGGTTGGACCGGCTGCGCGCACCTTGCCGCCTGCGAGGATCACCAGCGTATCGGACAGCCGCGCGACCTCGGCGACGGAGTGGCTGACATAAATGATGGGGATGCGAGCCTCGTCGCGCAGGCGTTCGAGATAGGGCATGATTTCCTGCTTGCGCGGATCGTCGAGGGCTGCGAGCGGCTCGTCCATCAGGAGAAGTTTCGGCGAGGCGAGGAGGGCGCGGCCGATCGCGACGCGCTGCTTCTCGCCGCCGGACAGCCGGTTGGGATATCGATTGAGGAGGCGCTCGACGCCAAGCAGGTCCGCGACGCGGGCGAGTTGCTCTTCCTTCCCCGAAAGCTTGGCGAACCATGCGCCATAGAGCAGATTCTGGCGCACGCTGAGATGCGGAAAAAGACGGCCTTCCTGAAAGACGGCGCCAAGCTGACGCCGGCAGGGCGGCAGGAATATCCCGCGATCCGCATCGAAGAGGGCGGCGCCATCGACGACCACGCGCCCCCGCTCGGGCCGCAGCAGCCCTGCAACCACGTTGAGGAGCGTCGTCTTGCCCGAGCCGGAATGCCCGAACAGCGCGATGAAGCGGCTCTCCGCTGTGAATGCGGCGTCGAGCGTGAAGCCGCTGAACCGCTGATAGGCGCTGACTTCGATCATGTCGCGACGTGAAGGCTGCGGCCCACGCGGCGCGCGAGAAATTCGGACGCCAGCAAGGCCGCCATCGAGATGACGACGGAGATGACGGTGAGCCTGAGCGCCGCTGCGTCGCCGCCCGGAACTTGCGTCAGTGTGTAGATGGCGGAGGGCAGCGTCTGGGTCTCACCTGGAATGTTCGAAACAAACGTGATGGTCGCGCCGAACTCGCCCATGGATCGCGCGAAAGACAGGATCATGCCCGCAATGACGCCGGGCGTGATCAGCGGCAGCGTCACGGTCAGAAACACCCAGAACGGGCTTGCGCCAAGCGTTCCGGCCGCCGCCTCAAGCCGCGTGTCGACCGCCTCGGCGGAAAGCCTGATGGCGCGCACCATGAGCGGGAACCCCATGACGGCGCAGGCGAGCGCCGCGCCCGTCCAGCGGAACGAAAAGACGATGCCGAAAGTCTGATCGAGAAAGGCGCCGATGGGGCCTTTCCGGCCGAAGCCGAGAAGCAGCAGATAGCCGGTGACGACAGGCGGCATGACGAGGGGAAGATGCACGATCCCGTTCACGAGCGCCTTGCCCCAGAAGTCGCGTCGCGCCAACGCCATGGCGACCGCAAGCCCGAAAGGCAGGCTCGCCGCCATCGCCACGCTCGCAACGAGAAGGCTCAGCCTGATGGCGGTCCATTCGTCAGGGCTCAACGTCCACCAATCGGTCAGGATCGTTTCTCCATATTCAGAACCGTAAAGCTCTGGGACTCGAATGCCGGCGCAGCTTTCGGGGACTTGATGTAGTCGAGAAACGACGCCGCGCCTGCGTTCGCCTTCAAGGTCAGCGCAGCCGGATAGATGATTGGCGGGTGCGAGTCAGCAGGAAAAGTCGCCACGATCTTCACGCTTGGATCGGCGGCGGCGTCGGTCTGGTAGACGACGCCCAAGGGAGCCTCGCCGCGGGAGACAAGCAGAAGGGCGGCGCGCACGCTCTCAGCCTGAGCTAATTTGCCGGCAACTTGCGGCCACATGCCGAGCTTCTCAAGGGCGGCCTTCGCGTATATGCCCGCGGGGACCGAGTTGACAGCGCCCACAGCAAGGCGTCCGTCGCCGACAAGCTTGCCAAGATCGGCGCCTTCCTTCAGATCAATGGCGGCGTTGCTATCTTTGGGAGCAATGAGGACGAGCTTGTTGCCGAGAAGGTTGGAGCGGGTTTTCGTGTCGATCAAACCCCTTTTCTCAAGGTAGTCCATCCAATCGAGGTCCGCGGAGATGAAGATTTGCGCGGGCGCGTCCTGCTCGATCTGCTTTGCGAGCGTGGAGCTTGCGGCATAGCTTGCTTTCACGGTTTGGCCCAACTCCTGCTGCCAGTCCGCGGACACTTTATCGAGCGCGTTTTTCAGACTGGCGGCGGCGAACACAATGATGGGAGCCTTGGCGTCGCGGTCCTCTGCTGAAGCGGCCTGGCCGAAGAGAAGGGCGGACAACAGCGCGGCCGAAAAGGACGCGGCCCAGCGTGTTCCTATGCTCATTCTTTGTTCCTCTTGTCGCTCACGGAATATACGCCTCTATATAGCTCCGTCGGCGTCCTGTCGATTGGAATACCCGTGAAACGGGCGCAGCAGCCTGCGCGCGCCAAGCGGACCGTCCGCAAAGCTGGCTCGATCCAGCGCAGCCTAAGCAAACATCTGTTGACAAGCCAACGGATGACTTGAAGCCCAGAGAGCTCATTTAGGCCGAGGCCGTGGAAAAAGTCCGTTTCGCCCGGATTTTCTAGGCCGCGGCGTAGTGGCGCCGTGGCGCCGGCGCGGATTTCGCGATGCAGGCCAAAATCATGCGGGAACGGTTCAGACAGCGATCTGGGCCGTTTGAGCGCGCCGCACACGCCAAAACGAGCAAAAAGTGACAAATTATGCGCCATGACCGCATCACTCGCAGCAATCCGGGCACGCCGAGGATCCTCATCACGCGCTTCATGTTGTAGGCGAGCACATGCAGCGACATTTCCGTCTTCACATTGTGCAGCGTCTTCATCAGGAAGTGCGTGTGCCCCATCCAGAACTTCAGGGTTCCGAAGGGATGTTCCACCGTGCTGCGCCGCACCGTCATCATCTCTGGATTGTTGTCCAGCCGTTCCTGGGCAGCTTCCAGAACGTCCTCATGCTCCCAGCGCTTAACGCGGCGCTCCTTGGCGGTTGTGCATTGTTCTTTCAGCGGGCAGGCTAAGCAGGCCGTTGTCGAGTAACAGCGCATGACTTTGCCGTCCTCTTGGCTGGTAAAACGGTAAATCAAGCGCTCGCCGTTGGGGCAAACATAGACATCTTCATCGGCGTTGTAGACAAAATCCTGCTTGCCGAAACGCCCCTCGGCCTTGGCGTTCGATGTTGAAAAACCTGGCACATAGGTGGTTACGCCAGCCCGGCCGCAAGCCAGGAGTTCCTTGCTGTCGTGAAAGCCGCGATCGGCAAGGGCATCGATGGCTTCGGCGCCAAGGGCTTCCTTGGCCTGTTGAGCCATGCCGGAGAGCTGATTCCGATCATTGACAGCGTTCGTGACTTCATGGGCGACGATAAGGTGGTGCTCCGTTTCCACCGCGCATTGCACGTTATAGCCAACAGTCCCCGTCGCCTTACCCGTCCCCTGCATGGAGCGGGCATCGGGATCGGTCAGCGAAATCTGCGTGTCTTCCGATTTTTCGAGCTGCTCCCCGATCGCTTTCATGCGCTCGATTTCTTGTTTCAGCTTGGCGATCTTGCCGTTCAGCCGGGCGATCTTGATTTCGGGCGTGGAGGGCTGGCGATCGGCGGTTTCAAGCTCGGAGAGATAGCGCGCGATGCTCGCCTCGATCTGCTCCAGACGCTTGGCCACCTTGGTTTGCGTAAAATTCCGGTCCCGCGAGTTGACTGCTTTGAATTTGCTGCCGTCGATGGCGACCATTGTGGCCGCGAGCAGACCCGCGCGCCCGCACACCACCATGAACTCACGGCAGACCTTGCGGATGGCCGGGCCGTTGTCCTTGCGGAAATCGGCGATGGTCTTGAAGTCCGGCGCCAGGCAGCCCGTCAGCCACATCACTTCGATGTTGCGCTGGCATTCCCGCTCAAGCCGGCGGCTCGACTGAACACGGTTGAGGTAGCCGTACACGTAGATTTTCAGCATCACCGCGGGGTGGTAAGCGGGCCTGCCCATGTCCTTCGGAGTGACGCCGAAACCAAGCTTTGCGAGGTCAAGCTGATCGATGAAAAGATCGATCACCCGCACCGGGTTGTCTTCGGCGACATAATCTTCCAGCTGCGTGGGAAACATCGTTCCCTGGCCGCGATCGATGCCTGTCACAAAGCCTGCCATCAAAATCCCCCGCTCTTGGCAGGAAAGATTCTGAGGAAGAATCACTTGCTTGGAAAGTTGTACTTTTCACACAGCCTCGGCCGCTAACGGACTAAGTGGCATCAAAAACTTGGTTAGATCGGTGCGCCTGCTTTCTGATCGCTTTGCGGACTACCTCGGATTGAACCTCCGACGGCGAAGTTGGGCCACTTGCGGTCATTTCCCTCAACCCAATGACTTCTTCTTGGCCATTGCTAAATTCAGCGAAGTTCTAACCACTCGCCAGACCGCCATTTCGTAGCGCTGAGTTCCGCCAGCTTCTGAGTGTAGGCTTCGTTTAAGTCTCCCTTCAGACGGAGCGCCTGCCTCATGAGTACGGAGCCCACGGCATGAACGGCTTCATGGCGGTCAAGACCCTCGTGCATAAGCCGTTCGAGCGTGCCCGCTACGACGTAAGCGTCGCCGAGAGCTGCCTGATTTTCTACGATTGTATGCGTGGCCGCGTGAAGCTTTGCATTTGGCAGCCTGATGCGGGCCCGCCGATGATAATCCATCACGAGGCTTATACGTTCAGCCTCGTCGAGTTCGAGCCAAGCCGCCGCGTCGAGACCCCGGTTGGGATCGTAATGCATGGTCTTATTTGCCTTTCCTGCCCGCAACACGCGGCGGGCTCATCTGACGCTGGCCCGGTAAACTGTTTCTGCCAGGCGATCCCTGTCGAATGCCGCGGCCGACAGTTTGTTTTGCTTTCGGCTCGCGCCGATGCGTTCCAGCTCCGGCCACATATCGCTGCCGAGTTGGATTGAAACCCCAGTGGTCATCCAGAAATCCTCAGGCTGGAACAGCCGGGCCGCGAATTCCATCCCAGTCATGCCGGAAAGGTCTATTCCCCGATCGACGAGCCAAATCTCTTCCCCTGACAGCAGATCGAGCATGTCCACACCCGCGCCCTGGTGCAAGCCCGTGACGCGGAAGATTGAAAACACCGCCGCGGACATTGCCTTCAGCACCATTTGTTCGCCGCCGGAGAACTCGCCGGCACACTCATCTAAATAGCAGCTCATCGCGTTTTGGCTGCCCAAGCAGGTACTATAGAGGACGAGGTCAGCCGCAGGAGCGAGCATTGACAAGCCGAGGCTTGCCGCCTCTTTGCGCGTTTTGGCGATCCCGAGAGCAACGGCTGCCTCCGCAATCGGTCCCTTCCGGAGGCGCTCGGCGGCCTTCACTTGATGTTGCACGCTAATAAGCCGGTAGCCGTCGTAGCGTTCAAGAATTGCTTCCCTTGCATCGGGATCGCATGACGGGCCGTCCGCGGGGATATAAGGAATGAGCCCTTTTTCGAACGCCGCGATCTGGGCCGCGCGGGGCATATCGCGGACATCGGTAGGCCAGCCATTTATCGCGACCATCCAAATGCTGGGGTTACCGGCAGCTTTGGAAGGAAGCACCCACTGGTGATCGAAAGGCCCCATACAGAGCGCCTCGCGCACGGTTCTGGCCTTGGCGGCAGCGGTGCTAGCCGAAAGCCCGAAGGCTGTTGCGAGTTCTTGGGCGGTAAGATGAGGGCGTGACGACGGGTCGAACAGGAAGTTGATTTGTCCAAGCGCGTACAGCACACCGCACGCCCAGCTATTGAGCCTGCCGGCTGCTAATGGGCTGGGACGTTTACGGCAGAGAGCCGCGATGGCACGCCTCGCCAGCTCCGCGTATTCTTCCGTGAGCTTTCCCTTGCATACGGAATCTGTTGCGCCGGCCAGGGCCTCAAAGCGCTCCATCAGTGCCTTTGGCACGCGCAAAGGCGCGCCATTTTCTCTCCGGCCGGCCACAGTTTCTTCCGTTAGAATGACGTTCTTCGTTTGGCTCCTAATATACAGGCCAGCATGGACGCCTAAAGGGGCAGACGGCGAGGGGAAGTGTCAACGGCGGAGTAATTTCAGGCCACCGTGGCGGAGAGATTTCCGGCCACCTTTGCTGACGTTGAAAGCATAAAGCCCCATCGCGATGGGGCTTTATGCTTTTCGGCATTCTTTTTATCGGGAAGTAACTTCGCCCGTGCTTGGATCGACGCTTTCAGTTTCGGAGGCGTCTGTATTGAGCGATCGCTCGGCTCGGCGGCGCCGACCTTTCGACTGCTTGAGCCGGTAGCTATCGCCATTCATCTCAAGAATGTGGACGTGGTGGGTGAGCCTGTCGAGCAGCGCACCGGTGAGCCGCTCGGAGCCGAAGATAGACGTCCAGTCTTCAAAGGGAAGATTGGACGTCACGATGATCGAGCCCCGCTCGTAGCGCTGGCTGAAGACCTCGAACAGAAGTTCGGCGCCGGTCGGCGACAGGGGCACGTATCCGAGTTCGTCAATGATCAGGAGCTTGTAGGCGGCGAGTTGAGCTTGCAGGCGCAGAAGCCGCTTCTCGTCGCGCGCCTCCATGAGCTGATGGACAAGCCCGGCGGCGGTCGCAAATCCGACGGCCATGCCGCGCTGGCAGGCGGCAAGACCGAGAGCCAAGGCGATGTGGCTCTTGCCCGTGCCGCTGTTGCCAAGCGCGATGACGTTCTCGCGCCTCAGGATGTATTCGCCTCGCGAAAGCTCCAGGACCAACATCTTGTTGAGCGAGGGGATGGCGTTGAAATCGAAGCTGTCGAGCCCCTTTACGGCCGGGAAGCGAGCGGCCCGAACACGGCGCTCCACCATACGCCGCTCGCGCTCAATCAGTTCAAGTTCGCTAAGCCTGAGCAGATAGCGCACATGATCAACGCCACTGCGTGCGGATTCCTGCGCGACCTTCTCGTACTCGGCGAGAATGGTGGGCAGCTTGAGCTGCTTGAGATGATGCCGGAGCAGCAGCTGCGGTTTATCGGCGGCCTCTGTCATGCGGCCTCCTGATCAAGCAACGCCGTATAGTCGGCGGCGCGCGTCGCCTGAACGGCGGCCTTGGGCAGATAGGGATAGGCGGCGAGATCAAGCCGGGGCGGTCGCTTCTCGATCCGGCACAAGATCAGCTGCTTGACGGCGTCAAAGCTTGGTGCGCCGAGTTTAAGGGCGTCTTTGACCGCATCGGCGACCATGTTCTGATCGAACGTCTCCATAAGCCGCAAGACCTGGATGAACTCGCGCTTGCCGCGGTTGCCCATCCTGGCTTCGAGCAGACGCCGCAACTGCGGAAACTGCTCCGGCAACGCCCACTCCTGCAAGGGCCGCGCCTGGTCGAGCGCTCCGGGCTTCTGCTCAATCAGCGCCAGATAATGCAGGGGATCACAAACAAAGTCGCCGCGCTCATAGGATCGCTTATGGCGGGCGATCTCTTCCCCGGCGCAGACGATGATCACCTCATCCACGAAGCCTTTTACGGTGACGTCGCGAAAGCCGTACGCCGTGGGAACGGAGTAGTCGGCCGTGCGGTAGCGAACGAGCGCCGTCGACGATACGCGCGCAGTCCGTTGATCGCAGGGCTCAAAAACGCCAGGCGGCAGTGGCCGAAAGGCGGCCAGGTCCGCTTGAAGCCTAGCGCCGATCGTCTCTGGATGGGAGCCCGCCCTGCGATCGAGTTCCGAAAGGCAACCCGCTTCAAGCTTGGCGTTCAATGCCTCGAAGCTTGCAGCGATGGGGACCGGCGTCAGGAGCCGCCGACGGCCGTTCTTGACAAGTCCCTCGACCTTACCCTTGTCATTGCCCTTGCCGGGCCGCCCAAACCGGTCGCGAAACAGATAATGACTGATAAGTCTGGTGAAGGCCCCCGTCCGTTCGCGCTTGCCGTCGCCGCAAATCTTGGCGACCGCGAGCTTGGTGTTGTCGTAAAGGATTGATTGCGGAACGCCGCCGAAGAAGGCGAAGGCCGAAACATGGCCGTCGAGAAAGGCTTCCGTCGTCTCCGCCGGATAGGCCTTCATGAACGGCGCGTCCGAATGCGGCAGGTCCATGAAGAACACATGCATCTTCTGCCGGACGCCGCCGATTACGCCGATCGCCTCGCCAAAATCGACTTGGGCGTGCCCAGGCGGATGCGCCAGCGGCACAAAGGTCTCGCGGGCCCGAGACCTCGCAAGCCGCACATACTCCTTCACGGCCGAGTAGCCGCCATCGAAGCCGTGTTCGGCGCGAAGCCGGTCGTAAATCCGCTTGGCCGTATGCCGCTGCTTCGGCGGCGCCGTGATATCCGCCGCCAAAATCGCATCGATGATGGAAACGAATGGCCCTAACTTCGGTCTCGCCGGAGGCTTCTTGCGAACATACCCCGGCGGCGCCGAGAACTGGCACATCTTCGATATCGTGTCCCGGCTTAAGCCGAAAACACGGGCGGCCTCACGACGGCTCTTACCCTCGACAAAAACGAAACGTCGGACCGCGGCATAGTTGTCCACGGCATACATCCCCTGTCGCCCCTCTCCCGTACAGAAAGGGACAACCTAACCAGTGGCCGGTTATTACTCCGCCACGCAGCAGCACAAGCGCCGCCGCTCCACTGGCCGACTTTCTCACCGCCTCTCACAGGGAAGGCTGTTATTCCCAGAATTCGCAAAAAGCCACCAGCCATTTTATGCCAGCAAGCCAGCGCCAGCGTTAGCGGACGATACTGCCGCCACGTATCGGTTTCATTCGAAATTAACTATCAAGGGTTACCTCGCACTCGGAGAAATACTTTTTTGCAGCCAAAGGGCGAGCGGACCTATTCAAATAATGCAAAACGGGGTGCATCACGCCGGTTGACGTTGTCCGCTCTCTCTGGATAGCGCGCGAGAGACACGCAACAACGGACCCGAACCGCGCGACTTCCGCAACGGACAAGGGCGGGATTGTGTCGGTGTTCTCGAATAAGCCCGCAATAGGATCCATTAGCCGAAGTGGCACGCATGGGAGCGCGAGGAAACCGGAACGTCAGGATTCGACCCCGATGCGGGAGAATTGCCTTCCGCCGCCATGACGCCCCTTGTTAGCGAAACCGAAACGGTCTGCCTGGCACTAAGTGCTTGCGCGAGGGATAGTTTTTAAGTTCTCTCTTGCTTGGCCGGTTGCGGCTTGCGCTCCTTTCGGTGTGAACATGATTGATACGCTCAACCCTGGCATCAGCGATCTTCCGGAAATGGAGGGGATGCTCCTCGACGACATCGCCCTCCTGGCGTCGCTTCTCGGCGAAACGATCCGCGAGCAGGAAGGCGTTGAAACCTTCGAAACCATCGAGACCATCCGCCGGCTCAGCACCGCCTTCGAACACGAAGCCAACTCCGAAGCCGGCCGGGAACTCGACCGGCTTCTCGGCAAGCTCGAACCGCCGGAAGCCGTCCAGGTGGCCCGCGCATTTTGCTATTTCGCCTATCTGACGAATATCGCAGAGGACCGCCATCGCATGCGCTGCACGGCCGAATTCCTGGCCGGGAGCCCTGCAAAGGACACGCCGGGCGGGCTCGATTACACCTTCGGCCTCTTGACCGAGGCTGGAGTAGGCCCCGAAAAGATATGCGAAGCGCTCAAGGCAAGCCTCGTGTCGCCCGTGCTCACGGCCCACCCCACCGAGGTGCAGCGCCGCAGCATCCTTGACGCCACAGGCGCCATCGAACGCCTGCTCGCCGCGCGGGAGGCGTTGCGCGGCGAAAGGGATCTCAACCGCAACGAGGCGCTGCTCAGGGCGCGGGTCGTCCAGCTTTGGCAGACGCGGCTTTTGCGGTTCACCCATCTTGCCGTCGCCGACGAGATCGAGAATGCGCTCCGGTTTTATCAGAGAAGCTTCCTGCGCGAGATCCCGCATCTTTATGCGAACCTTGAAGAAAGGCTTGGGGCTCATGTGCCGCCCTTCCTCCAGATGGGCTCCTGGATTGGCGGCGACCGGGACGGCAACCCGAATGTGAATGCGGAGACGCTTGCGCGCGCGTTGCGCCGCCAGAGCGAAACGGCGATCGGACACTACCTTCATGAATTGAACGAACTGCATATCGAAATGCCGATGTCGTCGCGCCTTGTCGGATTTACGCCAGAGGTGAAGGCCTTGGCCGATGCAGCAGACGTCAGCGATCCCCATAGCGAGGATCAACCCTATCGCCGCGCCGTGATTCGAATTCATTCCCGTCTCGCGGCGACGCTGCAGAAGCTTGCCAGTCCATCGCCGTTGCGGCGGACGAAATACCCTGCCGAGCCCTATGAAACGGCCGAAGACCTTTGGGCCGATCTCGCCGCGGTGGAGACCTCTCTCATCGCGAACAAGGGCGCGGCTCTGATCGAGACGCGCCTGCGCCCGCTGCAACGCGCGGTGGAGGTTTTCGGGTTCCATCTTGCTTCGGTCGATCTTCGTCAGAACTCGGACGTGCACGAGGAGACGGTTGCGGAACTGCTTGCGGCGGCGCGCATCGTGGGCGATTACCGCGCTCTTGGCGAGGAGGAAAAGCAAAGCGCGCTGTTGAACGTGCTGAGGGACCCGCGCCCGCTTCGCGTGCCGGGGATCGCCTACTCCGCTCGAACGGCAAGCGAGCTCGACATCCTCGATACGGCTTGCGATCTTCGCAAAGCGTATGGAAAGCGCGCGATCCGGCAATACATCATCAGCCACACCGAAACCGTCAGCGATATTCTCGAAGCGCTCGTTCTCCAGAAGGAGGGCGGGCTTATGCAGGGCGTGCTTGGCGATGCGGGCGCGCATGCCGAGCTGATTGTCGTTCCCCTGTTCGAGACCATCGGCGACCTGCGCTGCGCGGAGCACATCATGCGCGCCTATTATGCGCTGCCGGGCATCGCGGACGCGGCGCGGGCCTGCGGCGGCGTGCAGGAGGTCATGCTCGGCTACTCGGACAGCAACAAGGACGGCGGCTTTTTCACGAGCAACTGGGAAGTCTATCGCGCGTCGGTGGCGTTGGCGAAATTCTTCCATGAGGAGCGCGTCGTCAGGCTGCGCCTGTTCCACGGCCGGGGCGGCACGGTTGGGCGCGGCGGCGGCCCGAGCTATCAGGCGATCCTGGCCCAGCCTCAGGGCACAGTGAACGGACAGATCCGCATGACGGAGCAGGGCGAGGTCATCGCCTCCAAATATTCGCATGCAGAGATTGCGCGCGGCAATCTGGAGGCGTTGGCCGCCGCCGCCATCGAATCCACGCTGCTGACGCCCGAGCGGCCCGTTCCCGACGAGTTCCTGGACGCCGCCGCCCAGCTTTCGGAGGCGAGCATGAAGGCCTATCGCGCTCTCGTCTACAACATGCCGGGGTTCAACGAATTTTTCTTCGCGGCGACCCCGATCGCGGAAATCGCCGAGTTGAACATCGGTTCGCGCCCGGCTTCTCGCAAAGGAACGCATCGCATCGAAGATCTCCGCGCCATTCCCTGGGGCTTTTCGTGGGGTCAGGCGCGCGTCGCCTTGCCGGGCTGGTATGGATTTGGAACGGCCGTCCGGGCCTTCGCAAAGAAAGCGCCAAGGGACAGGACGGCGCTTCTCAAAAGGATGGGAGAGGAGTGGCCCTTTTTCAGCACTCTGCTCTCGAACATGGACATGGTGCTCGCCAAGGCAGACATGAGGCTCGCCAGGAAGTATGCGGAGGAGCTTGTTCCCGACCAGAAGCTCGCCCACAAGGTGGTGAGCGCTTTGCTCGTCGAATGGGACGCCACTGTGGAAGCCCTGAACAGGATCACGGGAACCACGGAGCGCCTCGCCGACAGCCCGGCGCTGGCTCGGGCCATCACGCGCCGCGTGCCTTACATCGCGCCCCTGAACCATATGCAAATCGAACTCATCCGGCGCTGGCGGCGCGGCCAGCACGAGGAGAAGACGAGGCGCGCGATCCTGATCGCGATCAACGGCGTCGCCGCGGGCTTGCGAAACACGGGCTGAACCAAACGATTGGCGCAAGACGCGGGGCGTATAAGCGCTGCGAAGGGTAGCCAAGCGGGTCGTTGAGGGCCGCTAATTTGGCCAATGATTTGTCATTCCAGCCAAGCGAAGCGCGAGCCGGGATCGAAAAAAATAAGCGCCTCAGAGTGTTACGATCCCGGATAAGGCTTCGCCTCTCCGGGATGACGCGGCCGGCAGTGCGTCAGCGCCTCAGGAGCCCTGCTCAAAACCGTCTGATGGAGATAATCATGAAAATCAGCGCTAGAAACGCTCTCAAAGGCAATATCACCAAGGTCATCAAGGGCGCCACCACCGCTCACGTCGTCCTCGATGTGAACGGCGCAACGATCACGGCTTCGATTACGAACGAGGCGGCCGATGAATTGCAGCTGAAGGAGGGTCAAGCCGCCGCCGCCATCATCAAGGCGTCCGACGTTATGGTCGCGGTCGACTGAACCTCGTGTCTCCCGCCGCGACAGCTCCGCAATACCGAACGCTTCGCCGAACTGGTCAACGAGGCGGCCGCTTTATTTTGTTTATCGCCCTTCCGGCCAAGCGAAATGGAGCCGGGATCGCAAAGACATAGGCGCTTCAATCTTTTACGATCCCGGAGGAGGTTTGCGCCCTTCCGGGATTGTGCTGCGAACCGTTGACCTTTCCGAAAGAGGTTTTCCAGGCGCGCATTGTCCTTGCGTCCGTTGCTTTCCCGGCTCTCCTTCACCCCGCCGCTTCGCGGCTGCGGCTCTCCCGCAAGGGGTTTTCAGCCCCCCATCCGCATCCGCTCACGGATACGATTTCTCCTGGGCGATCCCGCCGAAGCAAGATTGTGCAGGAGAGGGAACAGGGGGATGAACCGCTGGCCAAGCCAGCAACGGTGTTTAGCCGTTCTGCGCCCGCATGGCTTCGAAGAATGCCATCAAATCGCTCTGGAGCGAGGCGAGTTGAGTGTCGATCGTCGACGCTGAAGAGGTGGAGGAGGTTGTCGAAGTCGAGCTGGCGGAGGAGAAATCCGTCGCAAGGGCGGTGAGATCGGTTTGCAGCGCGGAAATCGCCGTGCTCGCGCTTACCGAGTCGCTCGACGACGAGGAGCTGGATGCGTTCAGCGGCCATGCGCCCGGATCCTGCGTCCGCAAGGCTCCAAGGAATGATCTCAGATCCTGCCGAACCGTTCTCATATCGGAGCCGATCGTCGACGTTGAAGAGGTGGAGGAGGTCGAAGACGAGCTTGAGGACAAATCCGAAGCAAGGGCGGTGAGAGCGCTTTGCAATGCGGAAATCGCTGTGCTTACGCTTGCCGACGCCGAAGAGCTGGATGTGGCGCTTGACGCAGAGTCGGCGTCAGCTGCGGCAGCGTGATGATGGTGATGGAGCCCGCTGGTTGCGCTGGTCCCGTCGGTTTGGGCGGTTTGCGACTGCAAGGATTCAAAGAATGATGTCAGATCATTCTGGAGCGTCTTGAGGTCGGCGCTGACCGCGGACGATGAAGAGGTTGTCGAAGACGAACTGGCGGAGGCTAAATCCGACGCAAGGGTCGTGAGATCGCTTTGCAACGAAGAGATTGCTGTGCTGACGCTCGTCGAGGATGTGGAGCTTGCGCTAGGCGGCGGTCCTGGAGGCGGGGGCGGCATGCTGCCCGGATTTTGCGTCTGCATGGCCTGGAAGAATGTCCCCAGATCGCTCTGGAACGCGGTGAGATCGCTCGTCGACGTTGAAGCGGTGGAGGAGGTCGAAGTCGAGCTTGAGGAGAAATCCGATGCCAGGGCGGTGAGGTCGCTTTGCAGCGCCGAGATCGCCGTGCTCAAACTTGTCGAGTCGCTTGATGACGTCGAACTGGAGGATATGCCCCAGAGCGCGCTCATAAGCATACTCGAAAGAGAGTAGGAACTCGACCCGCCCACCGATGGCGTTGACGATGTATTGTCAGCGCCCGAGGATGGTGGTTGGTTCGATTGGCCATCTTGCGATTGTTGCTGCCAAATATGATGATGGCCATGAGGTGTGACGCCAGAGATCGTCATTTCGGTTTCCTTTCCTTGACGCCGGGGAAGGCGCTTCGATAACTCCTGCTGAGCGGGATTACTGGAACGCCGGTTGCGAGGCCTCCTCTTGCATCGATTGATGTTCGCCGCGCGCAAGCCTGAAGACGCTTTGTCCTATGTGGCCGAGTTCCAAGGAGAGGACGCCGTCACACCAGATACGGAAGCCCGCCGCCCTCGAGCGATCGCAAAACACATAATCTTCGCCCTAAATCTCTCCGGTCGCCTCGTCGTGCAGGAAGCGAAAATAAGGCTCGCTGAGCGCCGAGAAGACGCTCATCTTGATCAAGAGGCAGCCCGCCGGCAGATGCTTCATCTCGAAAAGCCCGCGCTCGTCGAAAGTCGGGCTGGCTTCAAGCGCCGCGCCGAGCACCGGAAAAGGTTGAACGCGCTTCGTGTAGGTGGCGCCGACGATGTCCTTCTGGTGAAGCAGCAAGCGATGCAACGTGGTCCTTGGGAAGATCATGTCGCTGTCGAGAAACAGGATATAATCGACGCCGAATTCCTGAGCTTTGCGCACCCCGTTGTTGCGCGCGATCGCCACGATCGACGACTTGTTGTTGATCAACGGCGTTTCGATGGGAGCGGTCGAGTTGCACAGCCCGGCCAGTGAAAGCGCAAAATCCGCATGCACCATATCCATCGACGGGAAGCATATGGCGACTTTCGGAAGAGCTGCGTTCATCGGTTTCCTTATCCAGCGGCCCCATCTGACCAAAGTGGCGGCGACAACTCTGCGAGCATCGCGTTGATGACGCTCTCGAATCGGCTGGCATACCACGCTAGCAATCTAAGGTCCGAAGTTTACCTCAACCTGGAGTCGCGGATTTCCATCCGTCTTCGAGACGGCGCGCTTTTTATCGAGATCGCAGAAATGACTTCGCAGTTGTCATGGCCGGGCTTTGACCCGGCCATCCATGTAGAAATAACCACAAGTCTTATCAACGTGTTGCTAGATGGCCGGGTCAAGCCCGGCCATGACAATGGCGGGCGTTTCGCCACAGCAACCGCTGTTTTTAGGTTCAACTGCTCCGTAGGTTCAGGCTTGCGCTGCGCCCAACCAGGGCGAAGCCCCGTCGGTCGGATCGCGGCGCTTGGCTTAAAGCCCCGGATCGATCGCCACCGTGACCACGTCTCGGTAGTAACCCGCGCGCTGGTTCTTCATGGAGCCGACCCGCACGTCGATGGGAATGGAAAGCCCGAACTTTGAGGTGCCCCGCTGGCCGAGCGAAATGATCTGGTCCCTGGAAAGATCGAGCGGCCGCCCCCTGTCGACGCTGATCGTATAAGGCACGCGCCATCCCTCGGTCGGCGACGCATCGATGGGCTTCATGACTCCGGCGTTGTCCGAACTCACAGCCAGATGGAAACTCTGATTCGAATAGGCGAGCAGGAGCACCGAGCGCACGGCTCCTTCGACGAAATCTCCGAAGTTCAGCGTCGTCTTGCGGCCTCCGCCCGCAACGGCAAGCGTCATCTGCGAATTCACCCTGATGGTTATGGCGACTGGCGCTTCGGCGATCCTTGTATAGGCGCGCCCAGGCTCGCTTTGATAAAAGCCAAGCGTCAGCTGATCCCTATAGATTCCTGGGCCCACCACCTGCCCATCGCCGACCGAAATCATCGCATGCGCCGTAGAGGTCTGCCTGGCGCCAACCGTCAGGCTCGCCATGGCGCCGCCGCCCCGCAGCGTGATCGGCGGGGTCTCCGCATTCTGCGTGACGGGGCCGGGCTGAGCCGAGAGCTGATACTTCAGCGCCGCGCCGTCGTCGACAGCCAGCGGCGCACCCCGCCGGAAGAAAGCGAAGGCCGCCTCGCACGGCTTGGCATCTCCGTTTCGCACTGTGAAGGAAAGCTCGGCCATCGACGCGCCCGCCTGGAACGGATTGTAGGTCAATGGCTTTTGAATGACCGGGCCGGATAGACTGAGCTGGCAGGCCGGCGCAGACGACCCAAAAAGCAATAACAGGGCCGCCGCCGCCCCCCATCGCCTAATTCGTGCCATTGTCCGCCTCCGCCTCGACGATCGGCGGTTTCTGTTGCACGCCTCCCTCCTGTTTCAACGCGCCGGCGTTATAGAGGCCGACCACACCTTCCGGGATCTCGAAAACATAGCGGGACGGCCCGGGCTCTGTCGGCATTTCGATGATCCATTTGCCGGGCGCGAGCCCCTGCGCCCCGAAGGTTCCGGCGCGGTTCGTGAACAGTCCCACCTTCCGCCCGTTTTCCTTGTTCGCTTCGTGGGCCTCGCCGGCGAGCAGAGGCAGCGGCTGCCCCTCCGCATCAAGGAGCGTCCCCATCGCGGTGACGGTATAAGCGGAACCGGCCTTGAGATTGTACCCGGCTTTGTAAGGCGCCTTCATATCGAAGGCTGCGCTTCCAAGATTGTATCCGGCAGGCGCATCTGGCGCATCATAAGTGATGCGAGTCTGCCTGTAGGGGCTCGATGTTGGCGTCACGGCCGGTCCGAGCCAATCGGTTTCGGCCACGATCAACTCCGCTCCCCCAACTACAACCGGGCTGCCTTCCAGGCTTTCATGCGCCGCGATGAGCGCAAATCCGCTTGTTACGCGGCGGCCCAGGCCCCAGGCCCCGTCGGCATATACGAGGCTCGTGCCGACGCCGATCGAAGTTTGCTCCTGGGTGCTGTACGGATTGAATGGTTCGCCATAGCCGAGGCCGCTGAAAGCCGCTTCATGGCCGACATAAAACTCAGCCCGGTTCGCGAAGTAGGACGCCGACGCGCTTGCTGTGGTCTCCCCATTCCCTCCAGTCTCGGCAATCGCAGTGGCGTTCCAGGAGCCGACGCCCGTCGCCTCGCCGCTCTGTGTGTAGGCTGTCTGCACCGCCTGGCTTCGGCTGTCATAGCTTGCGGACGCGTTGGAATGAGCATCGGGGGTCCAGGCGAGGCGCAAGAAAGCCTGGAAGCCATTCTGATTATAAGCGCAGCAGGCGGTGGCGTCCGCCGTCTGGTCCTGGCCGTAGCTGAACGAAACCGAGCCGGAGACGCTGTCGAAGAGCGGCATTGAGAGGCTGGCGTCGGCCTGCCAGCGGTCGCCCGCATCGGAAGCGCTCGCATGGTCTGCGAAATAGTAGGAAAAAGAGAGCCCTCCCGTTAAGCTCCAGGGCAGATGCTGCGCATAGGTTGCAGCCAAATAGGCGGTGTAGTTCACCGGGTTCGTATAGGTTCCGACAGTCTCGAAGCCATGGGTGCGGTATTCGCTGAGGAGCCGAATGCTGGCCCGGTAACCGAACCAGTTGAGCTTGTCGTAGTCATAGGCGAGCTGAAGGGCGCCGCCTGATACGCCGTCATAGGCGTCGCTAGCCGCAAGCTTCGCCGTAAAAAGACCGTCGATCGTTTCCGTTGCGACGCCCACGCCCGCCATGGCCACGTTCATGTCGGTTTGGAAGTTGGATTCCCCTGTGACCCAATCCAGGAGGCCAATTCTGTAGAAGCCTGTTGCCGCAGGCTGGTCGAAGAAATATTGGCGCTGCGCGTAGAAGCTGTTCGGAGCGTTTTTCCCGACTATCGTATTGACTGGACCGGGAAGCGCCGCGGAAGAGCCCGCCTCGCCGGCGCCGATGTCATAAGACTTGACGCCGGCGCTGACCGACCATTCGCTGATGCCCGGGGACAGCAAGTCTTGCCCCGAAAAGCCGGTAAACTGCAAAGTCTGACGCTGACCCGTATCGTCTTCTATGTTCAGCTTCACGTCGTTCGCGCCGGGGTTCAGTGGAAGGTCTGTAAGATTGTAATTTCCGGGGCCGAGCCTGATGCGCTTTATCAGAGCGCCATCGACAAGGATATCCACGTTTGACGGCCGCTCCACACGGAAGGAGTGCGCGCCGGTCGGACGGATCGACTTTTGGGGCTGGAGCTGGGCATAGGCTACGTCGGCCGATATGCCGAGAAGGTCAGGCGCTGTCTGGAAGCCCGTGTAATTCGGGCCGACATCGCCGACGCGAAGGCGGATCGCCTCGTCTGGCATGTCGTAAACGAGCCGCGTTCCCCTCCTGTAGAAGACATAGTCTTGGAAATAGCTTGGACTGAACCATTGCGCGGTGGGGCTGTAGAACGTGCCTTCGGCTTCGAGGACGTATGGCCCGACCCGAACCGCGCCATCGAAATCGAGCGTTGGCGGCTCGGCGCCGCCGGCCCCGGAAACGCTTTGGCTGACATAGCTGGCGCCCAGGTGGATGTTGACATAGGCGCTCACGTAGGCTGGCTCTTCAAGCGTCGCGCTTTCTCCTTCAGCGTCCTGCGCGAAGCTGATCAAGCCTGTCGGGCGCTGATCGACGGTCGGAAAAACCTCCAGATCGAGGTTGAGAGAATCGTAGCGCGCGTCGATCCCGCGCTCTTTCAGTTTTGCGACGGAGAGGTAGCTGGGCTTTCCGCCGCCAAGGTCTTCCGGCTCTGTCGTCTCCATTTGCTGCGACGCCAGTTGAACGATCGAACCGGGCGCGCCCGGAGCCTTCTTGCCCACTACGCTGCCGCCTGGAGCCTCAACGGCTTGGTCTTCGGGCGCAGAGAGCGCGGCGGTCAAGACTTCCGGGCGGTAGATTTTTCCAAGATATGTTTTCATAAGCTTGGCGTCGACGAACAGCTTGTCGTCTGCGGTGATCTTTATCCCGACATCGCCCAGTCTTGTCCCATCGGATTTCAGCGGAACCTCGATCTCATAGGTCCGGCCAGTGGGATTGAGCTTCTCGACAACCTGCGAAGGGGCGTCAGTGTCCATCTGTGGAGTCCACCCACCGCTCGGGGCGGGGGCGGCGAAAGCCCCCGACGCAAGCGAAAGGCTTGCCGTCATAAACCCGACCGCACGAAGGGACTTCCTCATCGCCGACGCCTGCGCCCAATGGAAGTGAATGACCAGTACAGCCCGAGGTAAGTCGGCGCCCACTTCGCCGCACGCTCTCAAGTGAACTTGCCTCAGATAGGCCGTAACGGAATCAATAAGTTGCTTGCACGCCTGATCCGTGGGAAATCCTGTTTACGCCCGCGGCGGGCGGGTCAGGACTTCACGCAGGGCGCACACGAAAAGCTTGAGGCGAGTCAGCGCCCACTTCGCCGCACGCTCTCATGCGAACCCTGCCTCGGATAAGCTGTAAGTAACCGCTTGCTCGTACGCCTCATCCGGGGGAAGTCCTGTCGACCCCCGCAGTTTGTCGGTCAGGACTTCCCGCGGGGCGCCCTAGAATTCTGGCGGCGCCGCGCACTCATCGCGTCTCGCGCCGCTATTTTGCGATCTTCGGCTTGTAATCGAGGGTGGCTGAGAGTTTGCCGCCCTCAACTGGAACGTCAGCGGGAACGAGAATGCGCCTTGTCTTTCCCGGCATGACGATTCCATAACCAACCAACTGCCGCAGTTCGCCGGCGGAGATAACCTTGCGCCACTTGCCGCTCTCGAGGATGAGCTTGGCGTCGCTGAAGTAGGAGTACATCGCGCTCGGATTTTCGACCGTGATGGCCGCTCCGTGCTTTCCGCCTTGGGTCGCGGCTTCTGCGCTGACGAGCTTCAATGCCGATTGGGCGTTGGCAGGCGCAACGCTCACAACGACTCCGAAATCGAACACCATCTGCACCCCGCTCTCGCCAGGCTTCATCTTCACGGGAAGCTGATTCACGGAAAGCATGTAGCTCTGGCTCTTCTTAATGTCCGGCGCGCCAACCCATTGGATGCGGAAACTTTGCGTCGCGCCTGCGGGAACCACGGCCTGCGGCGGAAACACAAGGAATTCATCGCTTGCGGCCAACTCCTTTGTCTTGCCGTCCTCGCCCATGTCGAGCTTCTTGATGACCACCTCGACCGGCATTGGCGCGGCGCCGTCATTCACCACCTGAATGCTGGAGCGGGAATTGGCGCCGATCGAAACCATCTCCAACGATAAAGGCTGCACGTTCACAGCACAGGCTGGCGTCAGTCCGGCCGAAGTGAAGAAGACCGCCGCTGCGAGGCGAGCCCGATTAACAAATGCCCAAGTCATGCTTTCTCCAACTAATCTAACTGCCCAAATAACAGGTGAAGCCTACACCGAGGCGGCTCCAAACTCATTCTCATCTCGCGGCCCTGGCTCGGGAGAACCTCGGTTGAGGCGGCTGCGAGCAAATGGGCCGCTGGCCCCTGGCGGCCAGCGGCAGAGAGGTCCATCAGATGGTTGGATTGACGACGAGCGTCAGAACATCCTGATAGTTGCCGGCTGCGACCGGGCTGCTTCCAGCGGAGATCGAGACGCCGAAATTGATGGTCTCGTTGCCCAACGTCGTGGGATCGAATTTTGAATTGAACCCAGAAAACGACGTATTGGGAGCGGTCGGCACCGCGACCTGGGTGCTGCTAGAGCCGCCGTCATAGACCACTGCGGTGTAGCCGATCTTGTTGGCGCCGGTATTCGACTGATTCACCAGGCCTCCATTCGCTGAAATCAGGGATAAGTTGCAGGATTCGTTTGCGCTTATCTGGAAGCTGCCCGTCGCCGACCATGCCGCGACGACGCCGCCCGCGCTGCCTATATTGCCGATTGCGAAAGTCCCGGCTTTGGTTCCGCTCGGCGTAAAGGAACCGTTTGAAACATTGAATGTTCCGGGACTGGAGAGAGTGCAATAGCCAGGCACCGCGCCTTGGATGGTGATCGAGAATTGATCGCCGGTGCTGCCTATGCCTATGCCCGCTGCGTTCGCTCCTGAAGCGAGAGCCAGCGCCGAAGCAGCGCTGACAAGTACAAACGTCTTCTTCATGGTATGCCCCTTTTCAAGTGCTTTAATCGTCATGCGTTGGCATTTAAAGTGCCTAATAAATGCTGCACCTTGGAACGTAATGTTCCGATACGCCTGGATTGTTAGTATCTATGGCTAATGACTGAACGCCGACATTCTGAATGTGTGGTGATTAAAACACTTCACCTATATTGAAGGATATACTGTCAGTGAAAGCACATCTTGATATTGGCCAGCAGCCAAAGGGCTTGAAGTCTTTGGAATCTGGAACTCGACCGCAACCGTGCTCTGTTTCCACCAGTTTGGAGCTGCGATCGTGAACTGGTTGACAAGCGTATAGGAAGAAAGACTATTCAAATGAATGGGCGTCCCCGATCCCGACACATCATAGGCATCGGCGTAATAGTCGCGGAAGGCGCCGGTTTGCCCGGCTGTGATGTTTTTCAGAGCGCCATATGCCGAGGTCAAAGCATAAGCGCACTTTGCAGTGGCGTAGACAGTGAAGCGGACGCTGCCTGACAGTTGGCCTCCTGTGGCGTCCGGATTGGAAAAGCTGGCGCCGAAATCGACCGTCGCCGAACCCGCGCCAGTGTTCGTAACAGTCGCCTCGCTGTTCAGGCTGTAAGCAGGCTCTACGCCGATCTTGCAGAAAGAAGGAAGCTCATTGGTGAAGGTAAGCTGAAAACCGCCGGCGGCGTGTGCGCCATTCGCCAGAACGAGGGCAGAGACGCCGCATGCCACTTCGAGGAACCTCGTCATATCGATCTTCCCTAAAACCCGGTTTGACATTCTGTCATCTGCGCCCTTAAGCCTGAGCGCTAACGAATACTCTGAGGCGGTCCGCATATTGCGCGAGCAACAGCTGAAGGAGCGCTCTATTCCTGGAAAGCTGGGTTTTAGCCCGACGTCTCAAGACCACGTTTCGGCCGGAGTCGGTGAACCAACGACTGGTGGCTGACCGGTTGATTGATGAACTGCCGCAGGCGGCGTCAATCACGGCGCGCGTCGCAGCGAGCACATTTACCAGCAACAAGTCTCTATTGTCGAATTGCAGAACATGTTCGAATGGCGCGTCGCAATCGGCGGAGAAGTCGAACTCCACCAAGCCCGTGTTTCTCGCATCGCCCGCTTCGACTGGAACAACCGTGACCCTGCTGGCGCAGTCTATTGTCGTATTTCGGGTGACGTCAATTTCAAGCTTGCCCGCCGCCGCGAATGGGACGCAGGCAGGTAAAGCAAGCCCGTCGAGCGCCGCAGCCATAACGGCGGCGCCCGCATAAATGCGCTCAATTGTCATGTGTGCCCCACACACGTATGTAAATATGACGCCGGGAGATCGGCGGGTTCGGCCGGAGCCGTTCCCCTCTTAGTGTTTGCCCTGCAAAGTTAATTTCTGCTTTGTTAACCTTTGCATAAATGAGTTCTAGTCTGCTCGCCGTAGGGCCGCAACTGTGTTTTTTTGTAATGTAGCGAAAGTGTTACACCGTTCTGCATATACGGGAAAGCCAACAACAAAAAAAACCATATAAAACAACCGATAAGACTTTTCAGAATTATCAGCTGGCCTAAACGGGCAAGTGGAAAGAGAAATGGGAGTTATGCAGATTGTGTAACAGGCGTGAAAATTGCGCTGATTCGCGTGTCGACAAAGGCAAGCTTTCGACATGCTTCGCAAGGATCGCCTTTTTCGGCGGTCCTTACGCTCCTGCCCATTCAGGCGACAACCCCTGACCCGGTGAACGGAAAACCGCTGCCGCAGGAAAGCCGCGTTGCAATGTCTGTAGTGGACGCGCAATGGTCCGTCTTTCAGTGGTCCGTCTTTGTTGTGCAAGGGCGCCGGCGCGCCTTGAATATGTCGTGCAGGCGCCTTCGGATAGCTTGTGATGAGAAAAGCGCCGCCGGCCGGGTCGTCCGGCTATACCTTTCCTTTGATGCTGATCATCGTGGCTGCGATCGCTTTCGGCGCCATGCGGCTCGAACTTGCTCAAAGCTATCAGATGAAGCGCGACAAGGAGGCGGAGCTTCTCTTTCGCGGACTTGCCTATAAGCGCGCGATCAAGGAGTTCAGCGCGAAGAACGGTCGCTTTCCGAAGCAGTTGAAGGAGCTTGCGGACGACAAGGATTCGTCGAAGCGCCGGTTCATCCGGCAACTCTACAAAGACCCGATGACGGGCCGCGATTTCCAACCAATTCTCACCAAGGAAGGCTTCATTAAGGGCGTCCTCAGCCCAAGCAAGGACGCGCCGCTTAAGCAGATCGACTTCGACAAGGAACTTGAGGGCTTTGACCAAGCCAAATCTTACGCCGAGTGGAAGTTCGAGGGGAAGGCCACAGGCGGGGCGAATGCGGCGACCCCTCATTGGATGGCGACCGCTCCACAGGGCGGTGGAGCGCCTACGTTGCCCGGCCCCCCACCCGCTTCGCAAGGAAGCGGCGGCTCCTGAGCCGGAGCGGAAATTGGGATAATCGGCGCACAAGTTCATGCTTACGGAGAAAGAATTTTCTCTTCAGGGAAATTACAGGCGGCTGCGGTTTTACCTTGAGTTGGGCGGTTTTCATTCGGTATCCGCAAAATGTTTGGTTCGGTACGTCGATGTTGGGGAGGGTCTGAGGAAATGTCCAACGATCCGGAACAGACCCGCGATGCAAATGAAGCCCCTCGGATTCCCGTCGTGGCGATCGGCGCTTCGGCGGGCGGCATTCGTGCCCTGCAGACCTTCTTCGAGGCCATGCCGCCGGATACCGGCGCCGCTTTTGTGGTCATTCTTCACCTGGACCCTGAGCACCGGAGCGATCTGTCATCTATTCTCGGCGCTCGAACGCCGATGGCTGTGACGCAGGTCCAAAACCGCATCGACATCGAGCCCAATCATATCTATGTCATTCCGCCAAACCGGCAGCTGATCGTTTCGAACGGCTCGCTCGACACATGCGATTTCGCTGAGGAGCGTGGAAGGCGGACGCCTATCGATCACTTTTTCAGGTCACTCGCGAGCAAACTTGGCGACGGCTTCGCCGTTATACTAACCGGCGCCGGCTCGGATGGCTCGGTTGGGGTAAAATCGATCAAGGAGGCAGGCGGACTGATCTTCATCCAGGATCCGAACGAGGCCGAATATCCGTCCATGCCGCGAAGCGCCATCGCCACCGGATGCGCCGACGCTGTCCTGCCCCTGAGCGGCCTCGTGGATCGGATTGCCGCTCTCATCCCGGCCAAGCAGCTTAGTCAGGAAAGCATCGTTCTCGACACACAAGAGGACGTGCTTCGCGCCATTCTCACCTATTTGAGGACGCGAACGGGCCACGACTTCTCCAAATACAAGCGCCCAACCATTTTAAGGCGGCTGGCCCGGCGGATGCAGGTGAAGCAAATACCCGAGCTCAAGGAGTATCTGGAGCATCTCTGCCAAAATCCCGAAGAAATTCAAGCCCTTTTTGGCGACTTTCTGATATCGGTCACAACCTTCTTCCGCGACCCGGATGCGTTCGAAGCGCTGGAGAAGCTTGTCATCCCCAAACTGTTCGAGGACAAGGATTCGTCCAGCGTCATCCGGACCTGGGCGCCGGGCTGCGCCACAGGCGAGGAAGCCTACGCAATCGCCATGCTCCTGCAGGAAGAAGCGAGCCGCCGCAATCTCAGGCCGCAAATCCAAGTCTTCGCCACCGATATCGACAGCGGAGCGCTGGCGACCGGCCGTGAAGGCCGCTACCCCATCGCGATCGAGGCCGATGTCAGCGAGGAAAGGCTGAGCCGGTTTTTCACCCTGGAGAAGGAGCATTATCAGGTTAAGCGCGAACTCCGGGATAGCGTTCTGTTCGCCCTGCATAACCTAACGAACGACCCGCCCTTCTCGCGCATGCATCTGATCTCCTGCCGCAACGTGCTCATCTACTTCGATCGCGACCTGCAGCGGCAGGCTTGCGCCACATTCAATTACGCGCTCGTTTCCGGCGGGTTTCTTTTCCTTGGCCAGTCCGAGACCGCCGATTCGGTGCGGGACGCATTCCAGGCCGTCGACAAGGAGACCCATATCTACAAGTCGAGCGGCCGCCTGCCGGACGCCGCCTTGCCTCCGCTGCGGGGATTTGGAACGGTGCGGCTCGACGCGCTGCACAGTCCTCCCGCCTCCTCGCGCTCTGCTCCGGTGAGCGACGGCGCCGCTCACAAGCAGGCGCTCGAAGAATTCGCGCCGCCGAGCGTTCTCGTGGACGGCGCCTATCGCATCCTCCACTTATCGGAATCGGCTGGGAGGTATTTGCAACATCCAGGCGGGCCGCCAACGGCCAATGTCAGCGAACTTGTAAGACCCGAGCTGCGGCTTGACGTGCTGACCACGCTTGGCAAGGCGTTAGAAAGGCAGCGGTCCTCGCTCACCGCGCCTGTCCTTGTTAAATTCAATGGAACGGCGGCGCAGATCCACCTGCAGGTCAGGCCCGTCATGCGGAAGAATGCTCCGCCTGCCGCGCTGATACTCTTCATCGAAGCGAGCGGCGACGATGTGCGCGCCTCCGATTTTCGCAGTTTAAGCTCCGCCGAGATCAGATCGGATCACGCGACGCAGGCGCTGGCGGAAGAGCTGGAATTCGACCAAGACCCTCCTTCGCACGAGCCGGCAGGAATACGAGGCCGCGATCGAAGAGCTTCGCGCCGCCAACGAGGAAATGCAGTCGGTTGGGGAGGAGTACCGCTCGACCGCGGAAGAATTGGAGACGAGCAAGGAAGAGCTGCAATCCATTAACGAAGAATTGCAAGCCACAAATCAGGAGCTGAAACTGAAGGTCGAGACGATATCTCGCGCTCACAACGACCTTCAAAACCTGATCTCGGTGACCGATGTCGGGACGCTGTTTCTCGACAAGGATCTGCGCATCCGGCGCTTTACCCCCAAGATCGTGGACCTCCTCAACATCACGGGCAACGATGAGGGCAGGCCGATTTCCGACTTCACCCATCGGCTGGTCAACCATCCGGGTCTGGGACAAGACGCCCGCGAAGTTCTGTCCGATCTTGCGCCCCGCGAGTGCGAGGTGCGAAGCGACGCCGGCCGGTGGTATTTGTTGCGCATGCGGCCCTATCGAACCGTCGAGGACAGGATCGAGGGCATCGTCGTCACCTTCGTCGATATTAGCGAGCGCCGTCAGACGGAAAGCAATCTCCTCGAAAGCGAAAGACGGTTGCAGCTTGCCAAAGAAGCCACCGCCCTTGGCATTATCGACTATGACGCAGGAGCCAAAGAGCTTTGTTTCGATGCGCGCGGCCGGAAGCTCTGGGGCCTTGGCAAGGCCGATCCTGTGACGTTGGACTTGTTTTTCGCCGGCATCGCCGAGAACGATCGGCCGAGGGCGCAGCAAGCCCTGAGCCAAGCCCTGGAACCGGCTGGCGACGGCGCTTTTTGCGTCGAATTCAGGATGGCGGGCAAAAACAAGGATCAATGGCTGCGCGCCCTTGGAAAGGCATTCTTTACCGAAGCAGGCAAGCCGTCCCGGTCGCCCAGGCTAGTGGCCACCATTCAGGACATCAGCGACGCAAAAGCCTGGAATGCGCACCAATCCGTTTTGATAGGCGAGCTGTCGCATCGGGTGAAGAACACGCTCGCCGTCGTCATGGCGATGGTGCGCCAAACCCTGAAAGACGCGACCGAGCCCGAGGCGATGAAAAAGTTCGAAGATCGTCTGTTCGCGCTTTCGGCGGCTCATGATCTTCTCGTAAAGAATGATTGGAAGGGCGCCGAGATTGGCGCGATCATCAGCCGCCTGTTGGCGGCGTATCCCGCGTTCGGCGAAGGGCGCGTCACGGTCGACGGTCCGGACGCGGTGCTGCCGCCTGACCTCGCCACGCCCTTTGTCATGATCCTGCATGAATTGGCGACGAACGCCGCAAAATACGGCGCTTTGGGTGAAAAGGGACATGTGTCCGTGACTTGGCGTATTGTGCTTCCGCGCAAAGGAAAGCTGCTGGAGCTGATGTGGCGAGAAAGCGGCGGCCCTCCTGTTCCAAAGGAAAGAGGCTCCGGTTTTGGAACCTTCATCATCGAGAACGGAATGCCCGACGCCAAGGTGGAACAGCACTTCGAGCCGGCCGGCTTGGCCTGCCGTATCGAGATGCGGCTTTAGTGTCGCGCGACAATCACCGTGAGAAGGCAACGTCAATCAGGATGAGAATGCCGCTGGCGACGTGACGGAGGGAGGGCGTAGCCCGACCGAAGGCGCGGCGTTAGCGGCGGCGCTCGTTTCACTAGGGTGGAACGGCATCTGGCGGTCACGAGCAGGCTGGACAAGCATATGATTCTTCAGAGCAAAGAGGAATCGACGCTTGCCCGGCCTCCACATCAACGACCACCAGATGAGGCTGTTTATGAGTTTTCGCCAGACACACACCACGGCTGTGGCCGCCGCCAAGGCCGGTTTCAGCACCGCGACCGGCTATCGGATCGCGTGCGATCCACGGCTGCCATCGCAGAAGAAGGCGCCCCGAGGGCGCCGTCGGCCCGATCCGCTTGAGGGCGTTTGGGAGCAAGAGACCGTGCCGATGATCGAGGCCGCGCCGGATTTGCGCGCGATCGCCGTCTACGAAGAGATCCGGCGTCGCCACCCGGAGATCGCCCCTGGCGTGCGCCGAACCCTGGAGCGGCGTGTCCGCAATTGGCGGGCGCAGCACGGTCCGGAGCGGGATGTGGTCTTTCCACAGACGCATACGCCGGGCCGACTTGGGCTTTCAGATTTCACCGATCTGTCCGGCCTTGGCGTCTTGATCGCTGGCGTGCCGCTCAACCATCGGCTCTATCATTTCCGCCTGGCCTGCTCCGGTTTCGAACATGCCCACGTCATTCTTGGTGGCGAGAGCTTTGTCGCGCTTGCCGAGGGGCTGCAAAATGCGCTTTGGGCGCTCGGCGGCGCGCCTCATTACCACCGCACCGATAGTCTCTCCGCTGCCTTTCGCAATCTTTCCCGCGACGAACAGGAGGACCTGACGCGCCGCTATGATGAGCTGGTTGCGCATTACGGTATGGAGCCGACGCGCAACAATCCGGGCGTCGCCCATGAGAATGGCTCCATCGAAAGCGCCCATGGGCATTTGAAGAAGGCGATCGAGGACGCGCTGCTTTTGCGCGGCTCCCGCGACTTCCCCGATCTGGCGGCGTACCGCGGCTTCATCGACGAGGTTACCGGCCGCCGCAATGCGCGCAATCGCAAGCTTATCGAAGCGGAACGGGCCGCCTTGAAAAAGCTGCCAGAGCGGCGGAGCACCGATTACGAGGAAGCCTCCGTGGTGGTCACGTCAAGCGGCGGCTTCGTGTTGCGGCGCGTCTTCTATACGGTTCCCTCGCGCCTCATCGGGCATCGTCTGCGCGTCAGGATTTACGATGAGCGCCTGGAATGCTTCCTTGGCGGCGCGCCCATTCTAAGCTTACGCCGGGGCCAGCCGCCGCAGGCGAGCAATAAGCGCGCCCATGTCGTCGACTACCGCCACGTCATTCATGCTTTGCGCAAGAAACCGATGGCGCTTCTCAATCTCGTTTATCGTGAACGGCTCTTCCCACGCAGGGCTTACGCCCGCGCCTTTGAGGCGTTGCTGGCCAAGGAGGGCGAGAAGCACGCATGCCGCGCCACCGTCGAACTCCTGGCGCTGGCGCATGAGCGAGCTTGCGAGGCTGAACTCGCGGAAGCGATCGAGGCCGCTTTAAATGCTGGAGAACTGCCCGATCCCGCCCAGTTGTGGGACCGCTTCAAGCCTGATGCGGCGGTCATCCCGGAGGTTACCGTCGAACTGGCGCCGCTCTCGGCCTATGACGAGTTGGCCGTTGTCGCTCAACCGTGCGTTTTGGAGGCAGCGGCATGACGAAGACCTCCGCCATCAACTCCGCACGCGTCGAGCTTCTCCTGACCGAACTACGCTTGCCCGCCATCAAGCAGATGTGGTCCAAGCTCGCGGAAGAAGCGGACAAGGAAGGCTGGCCCGCAGCCCGCTTCCTGGCCGCGCTCACTGAACTGGAGATAGCCGATCGCGGACGGCGGCGTATCGAACGCCATCTTGCCGAGGCACGCTTGCCTGCTGGCAAGACGCTCGACGCTTTCGACTTCACCGCCGTGCCCATGATCAGTAAGGCTCAGATCATGGCGCTTGGCTCCGGCGATGGCTGGATCCAGCAAGGCGCCAACATCCTCCTGTTCGGCCCGCCCGGCGTCGGCAAAAGCCATCTGGCTGCGGCCATAGGCCTGGCGCTCATCGAAAACGGCTGGCGCGTGCTGTACCTGCGCACCACCGATCTCGTTCAGCGGCTCCAGGTGGCGCGCCGCGAACGTGCGCTGGAAAGCGCCATCGCCAAGCTCGACAAGTATCATCTGCTGATCCTCGATGACATCGCCTATGTCAGCAAGGACCAGGCCGAGACCAGCGTGTGGTTCGAGTTGATCGGCTCGCGCTACGAGCGCCGCTCCATGCTGATCACGGCCAATCAGCCGTTCGGCGAATGGGGCAAGGTCTTCCCCGACCAGGCCATGACGATCGCGGCCGTCGATCGCCTCGTCCACCACGCGACCATCCTCGAGATGAACGTCAGAAGCTACCGGCACAACGAAGCGCTCGAGCGCAAACGCGGCAAGGGCCGTCCGGCTGGCCGCGCGACAATCAAAACAACGGCGGAGTGACGCTCCACGTCACTCCGCAAAGCAAAAAGCCTTGCGAGTCACAGCGCCAGCGGCGATCATCGAGACGCTCGGCGATCCGCTCATCCTCACCTTGATTGCCGCTCTCCTCATCCAGATTGGCGCGCGATAGCTTTAGGGGCTATCATTGCCGGGAGCGGCAGTTCACTCAAAGCAGCCATTCAAAATAGATCGAGGCTAATTATGCGGATTAGTACATTTCTCATTTTCATTCTTTATGGTGTCCTGTTGGCGAACACGGCCCAAGCGGACGTCAACAATGACGCTCCGCAAATTAATTCTGATCTCGTTGGCAGCATAGGCCCTTACGTGTTTGGACCCGATGTAGCCTTCAATGGCAATGATGCGCGATTGCGCCATCAGTCGGGCTTCAACCCTGAAGGCACAAACGTTTGGCAAACGGATACTTCGCGGCCTCACGACCAAAGCACATATCTCACCCACGGCCCTTCCAGTAACCTTTTAACGAACGGCGCTTATATCGCGCGCTTCACTTTGCTCGTCGATAACAATACCGCTGCCGATCTCGTGCTTGCGACGATCGATGTTAATGATATTGATCACAATAAAACCATCGCCCAGCGTGATATTAAACGCAGGGATTTTACAGCGGCCCGAAAAAATCAGGATTTCGATTTACCATTCATTGCCCCGGGCGATGGGTCCCATCTTGATTTTCGTGTTTATTATCATTGTTGTACTCTTCTTCAACATGCACGAACACTGATCCTTCCCGGAGAACGGGCAAAGAGCTGGTCCATAGGGGTCAAGGACTCATTTGTTTTGTCATCCAATGTGGTAGATCTGCCGGCGCTGCCAACGAATAGGGTATTTCATCCCCTTAAACAGTTTGCTGATATCATTAGCAAGCTTCATCAACGCCATGTAGGTATTTATTCAGACATCATTCCGATAGAAATGATCGCGCCGTCGACCACTTCAAAAGAAGGGAAACCGGAGCGTGCTAGCGATTACAAGAGATACTGGAACGATATCAGAAATATATTACTGATGTTTAAGAAAGATAATGTAAGTCTTGTGTTGCCGTTCGGAATGCCGCTTTCGCAATGGATGTGGCCCAAGCCATCTCGTTTTGATACTCATAAGTACGAGTGGTCCGGGTGGTGCCCGATGGTTGAAGCGCCCTATCGAGATGAAGCCTGGAGCGATCTCGAGAATAATCTTGCCTCGACCATTGGTGAATTCGTGGGCGCCATGGCTAATGATCCTGAACTCAAGGGCTGGTTCGTTAGCCACGTTTTTATAGTGCCCTATGATGAATTCGACTCTATCGGCACAGCCGAAACAATACCGGCAAAGGAAGTGTGCCCAGAGGGAGGGACAACGCCTTGCAAACTGACGCCTGCGCATAGTGAATGCGATCATTCGAAAAATCCAACCGGCAAAATGGCGGCTGATCTCTCAAACAAGTTGGTTTCTGTGCTGAACCACTACGGCGCAACAGTCCAAATTCATATGCCATCTTCTGTAAAAGGCGGCGAAAAATCCATCTCCTATTTGAGAGAATACTATGCCAGCCATGGATCCGGGTTGCCCAATGTGCATATGTATTTCGCTCCGGGTAGCACTCCCGAACAGGCGCTCAACCAATTCAGAACGAGAATGGCCGACTACCAAGCGGCAGTACCCAAATTCTACCAGAGTAGGTTTTTTATAGGAGAAATAGGGGTTGCGCGTCCGAGACGAGATTGCAATCCATTGAATATAAAATATAACTTTCTATTCATGGACAAAACGCAACTTGAAGAGGATGTTAAAGACAAGTCGCTCCCTTTTGAGCAGACAAAAAGCTATAGGAATTATACGAAAGAGCAAAATATACTTTATGAAAACATTATAACCGATCCAAAGATTATGGCCTCAACAGAGGCGATTGTTTTCTGGCGTCTTTTGGATCTCCCTGCTGGCACAGTTCCTAAGAGTTGTATAAATGAGACCTTTGGTCTTTCGGACAGCAGCGTCGTTAGGTTCACCCCAGCTGCAACGGGTTTCTTTAATGGTATCGATAAAATCGCCCAGAAGGGGTTTTGATTTACCAAAGCGGGGTGAGTGGAGAAGAAGTCGCCGCGAAGAAAGACGCAGAACTGCCCCGCGCTCAGGACGCCAATGCAAGGCCATGGAGGCGCGGAGGCGCTGCCTCAGCTTCGGCGCGCTCTATTCGGGCGCAAATCTGTCACCGGTGGAGGAGAGCCCCGTGAATATGGTAGAGAAACGCGTTTACCGCGACTTCTCGTAGCCGAGGATGACGCCCCAACAAGCGATGTCAAACCTAGCCTGCGGCCACCGCCTTCGGCGACAACGGCTTGACATCCCTTCGTTTTTCCGCCGTGTTCGCTGCCGTGGCTTCCACGGTTGGACATGACTGAAGCAAAGCTTGGGCCGCAATTTTTGACGCCGCCGGATTTGCGCGCCTTCTGATCGCTGTCACCAGTTCGGAAAAGCTCGATCCCGATCACGTGAGTCACGCCATGGAGGAGACCGAGCAGGCGATCGCTGAAATGGGCTCCACGGATGAGGTCTCGATCGCGACGCTTAGAAAGCCCCGCTCTCTCAACCTTCGCGCGCCGCCGTCCCGTCTCCCGCGGGAGGAGACCGTCATCGGGTTGGAGAGCACGGCTTGCCGCCCGTGCTGCGGCGGCGTCATAGGCGAGGCCCCCTCCCAAAGGCTGGACGTGACGTCGACCCAGTTCGGACTGATCGTCATGCGCCGGCAGGACTATGCCTGCCAAGCCTGCGAGGGCGCGATCGTCCTGGCGCCGGCACAAGCGCAGCTCATCAAGGCTCGCGTCCCGACAGAGTCCCTTGTCCCTCATGCGCCTGTCAGGCAGGCGCAGATCTACAGCCGCCAAGGCCTTGATCTCGACCGCTCCACACTCGATCCGATTGGGATTGCAGCGGCGCTTCTGGCTCCGCTGCACACGCGCCTGTTCGAGATCCTCAAAGCCTCGACGAAGCTCTTCGCCGAGCGAGGAAAGAGCGGCGGGTTTCGTCGCCGGCGCCTCCGACTGAAGCGCGTGGAGGTCGATCGGCGCTCCTTGCGCAACTTGCAACGCATTTTCCTGCGTATCGGTCGTCGGGCGAAAATCCAGCGTGAACGTCACGAGGGCCAGAATGAAGATGAAAAGCACGCCCGCCATCATTTCGGTTATGGCGACGAAATAGCTTTCACCTTCCGCTGCGACACCTTCGCTTTCCTCTTCGGCAATCACGCTGCCGCTCTCGCTTCTTTGAGGATATGTCTGAGTTTGCCGACCGCATCGAAGAGGTCTTGCGCTCCATCCCCGAACCCTTGGACCGGCCCGGCGAACCTATCGGTGGCGCCCGCTAATCCCTTATCAGGCATATGGTCGGCGCGGTCGCCGAGTTGTTGAGGTTGCTCAGCCTTCAACTGAGCAAGCTTCTCGAAGGCCCGATCCAAATTCTCATCGCCTTTGACGAACCGGCTCTCGCAATTCTCCCACGGATCGGTAAAGTCGTCGACTGGCGCCGCCAGGCCTTGACGCGAATTGCCCGTCGCCTCCTGGCCCTTGACCAACGCGTCCACCTCCTGCTTGACCGCCCCGCCAACCGCCGCCGCAAACTTTGCAACTTTGTCGTTCGCCGGCTCTACAGAATCGACCGCCGTTTGAGCTACGGCAAACTTTCCTAAAATGTCCGCGCTCTCCCGCGACCGCGTCGAGGCCAGCTCGATGGCGTCCTCCTGCGCTTCAAGCGCGGTTGAGGCTGCCTGCAAGCCGTCCGAAAAGTCCTCCCCTTCTTCGCAAATGGACGTGACGGCCGTCGCGACACCTTCTTCGAGAGTCACGGGGGCGCGGTTCCACGAAACCGCAACAGCTTGAACAGGTATTTGTTTTTGCGCGGACGCGAGGCGGTCCGCCGCCGACTGTCCCAAGCCGCCGAAAGCGCGCACGAGCGCTGACGCAACTTCCTCGCCAAAGCGAGCAAGAAACAATTCGCTGTTGATCTTCTCCAACTCAGCGAGGCTATCGCGCATCTCGATCGAGACCGACTGGGACGAAAGGTAACTTAGCTTGCTTTCCAACGCTTCGCAGAAATCGCCGAGAGATGCTTCCATCCTGATCGTATAGAGCCGGAAGGCGAAAGCGAGCATGATCCAGGACGAAAGCCCTGCAATAGACGTGGCGAACTTGAACGTCGCCGCCTGCGTCAGCTCCCGCAAGGCTGACTGCATTGCTGCGGCGCCGGCGCCGCCCGTAGCAAGCTGCACCGCTTGCATTCCCTCGGCCGTCTTGTATAGGGCGATGAGGAGGCCGACGAAAGTGAGGAGCAGGCCAGCGCCGACGAAATAGCTCGGCGCAGCGGGCATAATTTTAAGGCCGATCAGCTTCTCGCGAAGCATCGCGGTGTTGAAAAAGCTCTGCGGGCGCTGCGTCGTGCGCAGCGGCGCGCCCCCGACGAGCAGGCTATCCTCGAACGCTTTCCAGGCGTGTCCAAGGAGCGGATGCGCTGTCATTTTTTTTCGGATCTGATCGAAGTTGCCGGCAAAAGTCCTTTTGGATGGGAAGCTCTCTATAAAGATGCGCGCGCCCCGGATGGAAATTGACGCCATGGCGGCGTGCATGACGCCAAAGGCGATCAGCAGGCCGAAGGCGAACGACACCAGAGCCTTGGCGAGCGAAAATGAGAACGCGGCGCTGGTTACCCGACTGAGTTCGCCGCTGAACCCTTCCAACGAGATCTCTAAAAGGGCCGACAAGGATAGCGAAGCCCAGGCCGCATATAGGGTGCTCGCAAACGCGATGACGATGAACCAAAAGGCGACGCAGCGCGCGGACCTGTTCCAAAGATAGCGTGTCAAATTTTTCATCATCGCACATGCCTTGAAGCTTGGGTGTCGAGCAAACAACGCTGCGCAACTAAACGTGTAGATATTACGATCAAGCAGACTCAAGTTTCGAGATAATCAGGTCCGACTCATCATCTGATGACTTGCGGAAAACTGCAGGAAGATTGCTTGATACGCTTACTTCAGTTTCCAATTCCTGCATCAATCGATTGACGACTTGCTCCGCCAAGTCCAGCTCCTGAGCTTCATGCTGCAAGCGCTGCTGTTCTCGATCAATATCGCGCAAGAGCTCGATAATCTTCGCCTGCTGAGATTCCAGGCGCGCTCTGCCGCGTTGGATAAGTGCTTTAGCTTCCAGCTTGACCACAGAACAATCTCCGATTGAATCCTGCCGCGATTGTCTCAACTTGAGCGATTCCATTCCGAGACAAAATGAAGAAATAGTTATTCTTTCAAAGATGAGACTATATGTCGCGCAGACGCCCACAAATCGCCCGCTTTCGTCGTCGCGCAACCCCTCGGCCCGGCGGGGACGCCGGTGACTGGCATCAGCCCTGCAGTATCAGACTATCGGTAGTAGTTTTAATACCAGCCGCCGGAAGTGTTGACCGGTAGCGCCCCTCACCCCGCCCTCTCCTAACCGCATCGGCTTGCCGATGCGGTCTCATGGAGGAGCAATCTCGCCAAGGCGAGATTGCGCGGGAGAGGGAGAAGGCGCCAGCCGTCGCCATATCGTTCCTTCTCCCCAGCCGCATCCGCTCGTGGAAGCGGCTGCCCAAGTTGTAAGCTCGCCGAGGCGAGCTTACCGGGAGAAGGACAGGATGAGGGGGCCTTGGGTCAGAACATAGGGCGGTCGGTATAATCTGTTAGATCCATAAGTTCAGTTTGCACGACACCTGCAAAGACGTTATTTCCTTCACTAGGCAAACCGTTGACCGGGCTTGCATTTTGGCCATCAGCTTGCCTCTATATGTCTCGATGGACTTACTGCTTAGCTTCAGGTTCGCCGCAATCTCTTTGCTGGAAAGCCCTTCCAACAGCCCGGCGAGCACGTCGCGTTCCCGCCTCGTCAGCGTTGCGAGTTTTCTTTGCGCTTCAAGACTTTCCTGGAGCTTCGCTCTTTCCTCCCGGTCCGCAGCGATCCACTGCTTTGCAAGACAGACAAGCAGGCCGCCTGGCACAGGCTCCTCAAGAAATTCCGCCGCGCCGAGCTTTATCGCCTGCACGGCGGCTTTCACCTCCCCGTAAGCTGCAACGACAATAACTGGCACCCGAGTTGGCCACTGCCGGAGGCGCTTGATGAGTTCCATCTCATCTGGGTTGAGCGCAGTGATGCAAAAGACGGCGCAGCATGGCCGCGCGAACGAGTTCGCCTTCAGAAGGTCTAATGGATGACGGTATATCTGGACCCGTGGGCTCGCTGAGGCAAGTAGTTGGCCCTTCGCTTCGGCATCCAGGCTGCTGGAGTTGATCAGGTAAACTGTGCCTTCAGAGGATATCGTTGACGAGCGCATCATTTGCAACCTTAAGCATGGTTCGCATGAAGCTACAATCTAATAAGTTTAAAAAATAAATAATCAATCATAAACTGATACACAGTCGCCTTAACCAGCGGAGATCCGCATAAATAACCGCTGCGATTTTCCGGTTCGCGGGTTTTCTGTATAGGTCCGTCCAGGATGGACCGTGGCGGCGCTATTGAGGGCGTCCGCCAAAAAATGAAACTTTATCTCCCCATCCGCGCGTTGGCCGAGCCGCGAATTCTGCTTCAAGATTTGATGAACTCTTGAAACCTTTATTAACCATGGACCGCCGGGGCCTGTTAACTAGGCATGCGCGCCGTAACCTTACATTTTTTCCATTTTACTTCAAAGCCTTATCTGCACAGCTCTCTGTGGGCGGGGAGGCGTTTGGCGCCTCCAGGCCAGGCACGCGAACGCCGAGGCCAACCGCCCACCAATCGCCATAATCCCACAGAATCCCGCCTGCCGAAGGCGAGACCCCCTGTTTTACGAAACAATCCCAATCTCAGCCCTTTTTTAACCCTGGCAGGGCGCTGACCGCTGTCGCGTCGCTTTCCCGTCAATCATGGCGCAAAGGCCCCGCAAACCCGCCGTCGCAAATCCAAAACGCCTCAGCCACGACGCTGATAAGGGCAAACCGATGCTCTTGTTTCCGCGCCTGTTCTTAGCTTGGCGTCAGGCGGGCTCTGCTCTCGAACGGCGTCGCCAAATTACGGCTTTTCACGCAACGACTATGTGTCATCGCAGAGCAGTCCAAGATCGAGGCCGAGGTCTCCCTCCGGGACACCGAAATGGTTCTTCAACTCCTCCATCCGTTCCTCCAGCCTCATCAAGGTAAGGCCGATCGCTTCAATCTGCTCGTCGGTCAGCTGTCCGTCTTCAACGCGGCGCAAGGCCTGCCGCTCGATCAACTGACGAATAACCTCGACGAGCCCAAGCACCAGACGGGCAATGTCGTTCCGAACGTTATCTGGATTGAGGTCCAGGTGGGCGCGCGGTGTTGCGCCGGCAGCCTCGCCAAAATCCCGGCCTACTCCAACAGCATCATTGGCATCAGCTGCAATCTCGGCCAACGTTGACTTAGACTTTGGCATCAGTGCGGACCAAGCTGCGAGTGCGGCGCAGCAGTGACAAAGGAGAAGGGCGGCCAAGGCCCCGTGCAGGAGATAGAGAGCTTCGGATAAGCGGCCATGAGGATGCTGAGCCGTGTGGTAAAGCAGGCGATACGCTGCACTGGAACCAGAAATGCAATGGAGACGCCGAACTTTCCGCCAGCAGCATCGGGTTTTGGCGCATCCGCCTCAAACTTAGGCCCTAGCGCAGAGGTGATAAGATCAGCAATCTTTTGCGCCTGAGACTGGCGGCGGCGTGTCTCTAAGGCAGCAGCGAGCATTCCGGAAAGGTAGCGCGTCCCAGGGCCCGAAAATTCATTCATAGCCCCGATCGGTGGGGTTTCCTGGAACTCTTCCTCGCAAGGCGAAACGGCGATGTTGAACTCAGCCTTACCGCGTAGTTTTTGAAGCTGTGCTTCGTATGCGTCTCTTCGGCTGTCGATGTGACTGCGCAGGCGATCCACATTGCTAAAGGCTGCGCCAAACCGAAGTGGCAGAATGGCGCCCAGATCCATAAAGGATTGCAAGACTTCGAAATGAAGCACGACATTCGCCCAATCGGCGGCGGGCCAGCCGCGGTCCAGTCTGCTGACAGCCGCCGCGAGCTTGTCACAGCCAATGAGAAAGACCGGCTGGCCCTCAAGCCCGGCCACCCGCGGCGCCGGCGCCATCGCCGTATCTACGAGGCCGTAGAGATAGAGCATCAACATCAGTCCTTTAGGCAGCTTGCGCTTTCTGCGGTCGCTTGCGACGCGAGACGCACACGCTCCGCGGTTCCGGCGGAACTCAGGAACAGCTTGAGACCGACATAGATCAAGTCGACGCCTGCAATGGAGATCGTCGCATCGCCAAGAACGAACACGCCTTTATTGAGAACCCTGTCGAGGATCTCTGCTAGCGCGAGGTTGCGTTGAGGGCGAACAATCTCAACCATCAATAGCCCTCGGAGACATCGACACGAAATTATAGGGCGGCCAAGGCCCCGTCACTCGCGCGGAAATACCCAGGCCTTCCAGACGAGGTTGAGGACGTGATAACACTTCTAGGAATTGCTGTTTCCGTGAATCCTCGACAAGGTAGGCGCCTTCGCAGAGCAGGATGCTTTCATCGGCCGCGGCGCGGCCGTCCGTGCTGTTAACTTGCCTGTTGGCGCGCGCCAAACCCGCGAGTTCGTCGCTTATGCCGCTGATCGCTTCCGTCAGCGCAGATTGCGCCGCGTCCTCGATAGCTTGTGTCAGTTTCTTGCGGAGAATAAAAGCCTTGCCCGCCGATGCTTCATGGATTTCTCGCTCGCGCGCATCGAACTCGGAGCCCTCGCAAACGGCAGCGCGAGCCCGTTCGAGACTTCCGGTGAATTTCACGCCCCATTCCCGGCAGCCCTCCACCTCGCTGAGATTCGCGCGGAAACGATCCTCGTGATCAGCGACATATGCGAGCAGTTGATCGAGGCCGCGGAAAACGGCGCCAAACTTGGCTGGAAGCAGAGGCATCCGGGCGCAGAGCGCATCAAGAACGCGATGATGCGCAAGGACACGGCCCTGATCCCACTCTATGCCGCCGGCTCCCTGCTGTGTCATTTCAGGCTCTTCGCGGAAGGCGCTTACGATAGCGGTCACCGCTCCGGCTGGCTTGAATTCAACGGGCATCCTCGGAATGACGCCATCCTCGATTCCGAGGGCCGATGGAGCCGCGCCCAAAACCGGGGCCACTCCGTAAAAATAGATCAACGAGGCTTGCGACTCCGCTGGCATCAGGCGGCGTCCCTTTGGTCACTCAGGGGTCTCCGTCGGCCAGCTCCCGTCACTTTGATCACAACTCGCCCGCTATCACTGCCGGGACAGACCTCCGATTTGGCTTCGAGACACGAAATGAGAAGCTTTTGCGCCGCTTTGATCTCGGACAGGCGCCCGGCGCCTTCGGCATCTTCGCCGGCGCTGTCAGGATGAATTTCCCGGGCTTTCGACCGGAACGCCCCCATGATCGCCTCATGGCTCAGCGCGCCGGAGAGCCCCAGCATCTCTTTGGCGCTCTCGATCTGGGCCGCCGAAAGGAACTCGATATGCACCGTTGCAAAGCTTGCAGGCGGCAGCGGCCCTACCAGCCGGAATGTCAGGCGGCCGCCAAAATCGCCGTCGACCGCATCAATCGCCGCATGAAGCTGCGGCGCCTCTGCGTTGACGACAAGAACCGCGATGTTCGCAGCCATACGTTCGTTCATGATGGCGTTCGGCGCGGCGTTCATCGTCACCGCTCCAATCCGGTCTAGCAGTTGCGCCTGAACTGCATCGCGCCTCCGCGCCAGCGATGCCGCTACGGCCTGGCCGACCCGCATCGCCGCTTCTTGTCCGCCCGCCAGACGGGCGAACTCGCGCGCCTCCGCTATCGCCGGCTCCGCGGCTATCTCAGCGATGACCGCCTCAAAGGGCCAAGTGACGGCGATTTCGTATTGCGAGCAGTCGGCAAACCCGGCAAGCAGCTTCGAAAAAATCTCATGGCCGGAATGCAAGGCCTGCAAAACCGCGCTCTCGTCTTGGGCGACAGTGCCGAACTTGATCGGAAGTATGCTCGTGACACTGTGCGCCGCTTCCATGACCTCCTGGTGAGAGAGGAGCAAGCGCAAGGCCGCTTCCCGCGAAAGCTCCGCCAGGGCCGCCTTCGGGGGCGCGCCCACAACGGCGCCAAGCGCGCCCGATTGGAGAATTCTAACGTCGCCGCCTACTCCGTTCACTTCTGGCAGCGGCGCGCAGGGACCAGCCAAAATGCCATAAAGATAGAGCCCGTCCGTCATCTGCTTTCTCCCACGCGGGCGATCGCCTGTCGCAGATCTGCCGACGTAACTTCCAGCGACCCAGGCTGGCGCGCAGCGCTTTCCGCCTTGCCGTTTGAGGCGTACGCGACAGCGCGCCGGATTGCGGCGTAGGCCGCCTCCCTGCAAATCGCCTCCATCTCGGCTCCCGAAAAGCCCTCGCTTTCGTCCGCAATCGCGGCCAAAGCTTCCTCGCAATCGGCGAGCGGCATCCGTTTGGTGTGAACCTTCAAGATTGCAAGCCGCGCCTCTCTGCAGGGAGGCTTCAGCCCGACCACGGCGTCGAAGCGGCCCGGCCGAAGCAGCGCGGGATCCACCCTGTCAATCCGGTTCGTGGCCGCAAGCACGAAGACGCCTTTCAGATCCTCGATGCCATCGAGTTCCGTGAGAAGCTGCGAGACGGTGCGTTCGGTGACCTGACTTGATGCGCCGCTTCCGCGCTCGGGCGCAATTGCGTCAATCTCATCGAAAAAGACGATGGCAGGGGCGGAAAGCCGCGCTTTCCGGAAGATTTCGCGGATGGCCCGCTCACTTTCTCCCGCCCACAAACTGATCAGTTGCGGCCCCTTGACGGAAATGAAGTTGGCCTCGCTTTCGCCAGCCAAAGCTCGGGCCAACAGGGTTTTTCCAAGTCCCGGCGCCCCGTAAAGCATCATGCCGCGCGGGGGACGCACGCCCGCGGCGGCGAAGACCTCGCTGTGATTCAGCGGCCAGATCACAGCCTCGGTCAGGGCCGCCTTGATATCGTCGAGACCGCCGACATCGTCCCATTTCGCCTCCGGAATCTCGACTGCAATCTCTCGCAGCGCCGAAGGCTGTATTTGGGCAAAGCAGTTCTCAAAATCCGCGGCCTCCACTCTCAAGGCCTCGATTTTGTCCAGCGGCAAGCTTGAAGCGCCGAGTTCAATTTCCGGCAGGAGCCGGCGAAGCGCCGCCATCGCCGCCTCACGGCATAACGCCGACAGATCCGCGCCAACGTAGCCGTGGGAGCGGCGGGCAAGCGCGGCTAGGCTCACATCCTCGGCGAGCGGCATGGATCGGCTGTGGATTTCGAGGATTTCAAGCCGGCCCTCGGCGTCCGGGACTCCAATCTCGATCTCGCGGTCGAAGCGGCCGGGCCTGCGCAAGGCGGGGTCTAGCTCGTCCGGAAGGTTTGTCGCCGCAATAACCGTGATGCGGCCGCGCGATTTGAGGCCGTCCATGAGCGCCAGCAGTTGCGCCACGATTTGCCGCTCGACCTGCCGGTCTCCGGAAAGGCCGCCTCGTTTCTGGGCGATCGCATCGATCTCGTCGATGAAGATGATCGCCGGGGCAGCTGCTTCCGCCTCCTTAAACATGTTGCGAAGGTGGGCTTCGCTGGCGCCGTAGAGCTTGTCGACGATTTCCGGCCCATTCACATGGAAGAACTTTACGCCAACCTCGTGCGCAATCGCGCGGGCGATAAGCGTCTTGCCCGTGCCTGGAGGCCCATAGAGCAGCACGCCTTTTGGAGCTTCGATGCCGAGGTGATGGAACGCCTCTGGATATTTGAGCGGCAGCTCGATCATTTCCCGGACACGACGCAGCTGACGGCCGAGTCCTCCAATGTCCTCGTAGGTCATGGCGCTGTCGCGGGCCGCCGCGCCCTCAATCCGGATAACTGTCGAGGGGCCGGCAATGACGACGCCCTGGGGGTCCGTGCGGCTGACCGTAAAGCTATGTCCTTGGCCTGCCACGGGACTCTACGCGCACGGTATCCTTGGCTGTGATGGGCAACCCCTGGAGAAGCTTCGCCAGATAGCGACGGTCAAGCGGTGACGCAGAGCCGGCCGGACGGTCTGGGATAAGCACAACCGCTTTCGCCGTTCCCGCGGCTCCACCTCGGAGCAACGCCTGCTGACCGATGCTGACCCCTGCGTTCTGGCGCACAATACCGTCCATTTGAACGGCCCCGCGCTCGCGTCCGTCCGCCGGCGCCGGCATTGCGCGAGCCGCCGTGACTTGTTTGCCGGAAATGAGCACGATGTCGCCAACCGCGACCCCGAGACGGTCCATATCCTTTGGATCGAGGCGGACAATGCCACGACCGACGTCGCGCAGGGGCGCTTCGCAGACTCGGAAACCTACGCCTTCCTTGTCCAGCCTGCCTGGCGCGTCGCCGGCTTCGGCAACAGATCCTGTGCTCATGACTTCACCAATGACGCTAGGCGCTCGGAGATTTCGATAAGCGCGCGGTTCTGAGTTTCCAACGCCTGCGTTCTCGCGCACAGCATTGGATCGGTTTCCCACCAATTGATCCCCATCTCCCTGGCTTTATCGACTGAAGCAATCACCAGACGCAGCTTGATGGTTAGGAGTTCGATATCGACGAGCGAGATCCTTACATCGCCCGCGATAACGATGCCTTTGTCGAGAACGCGCTCGAGAATATCGGCAAGATTGGTGGCTTGCAGCGATTGGTTCACATGTGCCATGGAATACCTCTCGCCCAGCCATTGCGGGCCAGGGCGGCGCGTTAGAAATCAGTTCCGGTTTGGCTGCGAAGATACCGGTTTATCCGCCGGTAGCTGTCGAGGTTTCCCGCCGCGTCGAGTTCCACCTCGAAGGCGGCAAGCACATCGGTGGACGACGGAATGCGTTTCAGCTCGACCATGGAGGCGACGACGTGCCAGCCGTCGCCTTTCTTCTCGACGTTCGAGATATTATCGAACTTGAGACCGGTGAGCGCCCTGAGCTGCTTTCCAGCCTCATGGGCGGCTTGCGTGGCCGAGCACCGGCCGCGCTTGACCTCGGTATCCGCTGCTTCGTTTTCGTGATCTGAGTCCTGAAGCGCAACCCTTTGCATAAGCTCTTCAGTCCTGCCAATCAGTTCAGCGAGATCAGCTTTGAAGCCGGGACTGACCCCGACTGAAACAAGCCTGTTTTCTTTGTGAGCGTCTGTCATTCGCCGTTCGCCTCTGTTCTTCTCCGGCTTTCTCTCAACCTCTCCATAAGGGCGTCCTCCGCTTTGAAGAAATCTTCTTCCGAGATCTCTCCCATCTCATAGCTGATTTCGAGCTCGCCCAACTCCCCGCGAATTCTGCCCTCATCGTAAAGTTCAGCCTCCGCACGCTCCACCACCGTCCGAAGCAGCCAAAGCGAAAGCCGCGCCGGACCGGCGAAAGGTAAAGAGAGGATGTCAGTTAGCATGCGAGCCTACCAGTTCTGCGGTTTGCCGCTTGGATGCGCTATGAGCGCATTCTCCTCAGAGGAGCGTCATCTGCACGAAATTGTAGATTGGGGCCGGCCCAACGCATTTGAAAGTCAGCCGCCCGGTTTCGCGGCGATCAAGGATGTCGAGCTGCTTGTCGAAATCCGCCCGCATGCTGGCTTTCAAAAGGATCGCGGCGTCCAAGGCGACGCGCTCGCTCGCCGGCTCCTTCTGCTTGATGTCCTCGACGTGCGGCTTAAGAGTTTCGAGAAGGCGCTCGCCTTCTGACTGGCGTTTGACAACGAGGGCTTTCTCCACCATCTCGCCGAGCCTGATCCGCTCGTGATATGTAGCAGCCGGCGGCTTGCGTGCAATGCGGTCGCGGAGGTCCTGGATGACGCCGTTTTCGGCGGCGATCTCTTCGAACAGGACATTGTTGCGCCAGAAGGCTTTCAAGCCCAGCTCAATGCGCCCCTTGACGCAGTTGAGCTGATCAAGCAGGCTGTCATAGGGGCCCCTCAAAACCTTATCGCGAACCGCTTCCGCAGATAGGCAGAGGCTGTTGAATTGCAGCGGCAGGACGGTCCGGTCGACCATCAGAGCTTCGAGCACGCGCATATGCGCCGTCATATTCCGGCGGTTATTCTCATAACCTTCGGCTGCGCATTCGCTTGCAATCGCAGCAAGGCCGCGGAACTCTATCGCGTAAAGCGGGTGATCTGGGCCAGCGACACCGCTGGCCGGGAGGTTGACCGCTTCCGGCGCGCTCACTACTCCGTAGAGATATGTGCGCGAAGTCTCGTCTCCGTCCTTGCCGGCCCCTGCGGAACTTACCGCTGATTGTCTCTCCTGTCGCATCGCGAATCTCCCTCGGCGACAAGATGCATTGTGCAACTAATGCCAAGCTTACGCGGTGGACCGGCAAGCAGATCGAACGCCGCACTCATCCATTTCTGCACTTCTGGGATCGTGAATGTGGGGGATAGCGTGGCGCTGTGCTCGCGCAGGCGGCGATAAATAATTCCCAGTTCAGGCTCGATATGGCGAAAAACCTGCTCTTCCATATCTCCGTCGAGCGCTCCGGCCCTATGCAAATCTCCTGCGCGCGCCAAACCGGCGCTCTCGAGGATGACCCTCAGATGCGCTTCCATTGATGCGAGCAAGACGAGAAGGGCCGGCGCGGCCCGGCCTATGCGTCCCGCTTGCTCCTCAGCCCGCAGCTTCTCAACAAGGACCTGGCGCTCGCCAAGGCCTTCTCGGCCGTCCGAAAGCGACAGCTTGTTCAAATGGAGAAGCGCCTCCGCAAAGCCACACCGCGCCGCCAACTCGTTTGTGAAGATCTCATGGGGCGCGTGCAGGCAGAGTTCATTGACAATTCTTTCCAGCGCACGCCGGATTGTCTCCAAATCTGCCGGAAAGAAATCTTCCGGCGGGCCGTCAACCTCAAGTGATATACTCGTTTCCCGAGCGGCGTTCGTGCACAGATTTTCTGAAAGAGGGTGCGCGTGTTCATGAGCCAGCATTCCCTCGACCGCCAGCCGATCAGACCACAGTCCAAGCTTTATCATCTGACCGCGGCTTACGAAAATGCCCGTTTCCGCCGCGTTGGCCGTATTGTAGATATGGATCATCGGCTTGCCGCCGAGTTGCCGAACGAAAGCGGCGCTCTTATGCGATGCGGCGAAGGCCTCCTCGATTTGACGGAGGAGCGTTTGCAGCGACTCGAAAACAAACACATTGACCTGCGCATGCGGCCAGCCGCCCGATCGCTGGAAGCCGCGAATCACCTTCATCTCCGCCTGCGCTAAAGCATCAGCCCCGCTGGGGGCGTCGCAGACGATCCGCAGCTTTGTCGCTCCGATCCTATGCCAGGTGATATGCTGTGCAACTCGCGTCATGGACGGTCGGAATTACCTGAGGGACCACGTCTGAGAATGGGTTGCCAGACCCAAGCCGTGGTCCGGTCAGAAAGCTAATCGGCCACTTTCGTCAAGCGGATTTCCAGGAGGCCATTGCGGTAAACTTTTTTGGCTGGCGCCGCTTGAACTCTCGCCGGAAGCTCGACCTCTTTGGCGTAACGGATTTCGCCTTTCGCCTCAATCTTAAGGAGCCGGTCTTCCACGGCGACCGAGATCTCTTCTTCGCTCGCGCCCGGAAGCTCGGCGACAACGACAACCTCGCTCTCCTCGTCGAAAACATCGGCCAAAGGCTCCCGGACGTCCGTCACCGCCGGCCCCTTTTCCGTCGGCTGGATGTTACCGAACCGCTGAAATGAAGGTGCCCCGCCAAGCCCCATCTTGACGCTCACGCCATAAACGCCGCGGGCGTTCCCGCCCGGGCCCTTGCCCCCGAACTCGCCCTGCTTCTCATAGACGCCGTCCTTGCCTTTTTCAGCAAGGTCTTGCAGTTGTCCCGCAACGCCGCCCAGCCAGGACAAAAGCGAACCGATGCCGTTGATCCCCGCCTCGATGTTGGGGGCTCCATCCTCGCCTTCGCCTGGCTTCCCCCGGGACAAGTCAAGGACCGTACGCGGGATTCTGCTCCGGCGCGGGCCGGTGGGACCGCTGCTTTGTTGCTTGTCCTTCATGGCTTCCTCTCAATAACCGTAGTTCAAATCGATCCGTTGCCTGCTTGGCGCCGGCGTCTCCGGGCGGGCGCCCAGAGCAGAAGATGGGGCACGCGCCAAACTCAAGCTTTCACACAATGCCTCGATCTGCTTCTCCACCGCGGCGAGCCGCTGCTCGGTTTTCTGCTTCTGTTTGCGCCAGACCTGTAGTTGTTTTTCGAGCATGGTCCTTTGCCGCTCCAGTCGCGCAAGCAGCGTCGCCGTCTCCACTCGTGGGCGCTCCCTCCCACCGCTACTCAATGAGCTGATTGAATGAGCTGCCGGCAATCCGGTGCGCGCCGCGGTCATGGATGCGCCTCCCCTTGCGTGATGTAAGCGCCATTTGCGCTTCCATTGAGTTTTGCAGACACGGGCCGCGCCTTAGGCGCCGTGGTCCCTCCGGCGTTCTCGGAGCAATGTTCTGAGATCAGGTCCATGAGCCGGGCGTGTGGCGCAGAGTTCCCGGCGCCGTAACCGCACTTGCCATCGAGGATATCAAGGCAAAGCTGCACAAACCGCGGATCCTCCCACGAAGGCTTCAAGTCTTGCATCGCCATCATGCGCGTAATCGCAATGCTCGCCCGGGGCGTAGGAATTTGTCGGAATTCGCCGGATGCGCGAAAGGCGCGCACGAGCTTCACGACTGGAGCCGCAATCTGCTCCGGCAAGCCCGAGCGCGCTGCGGCGATGCTCGTCTCCGTCGCCTCGTCGAAGTAATGGATATCGAGCGTAATCATCCGGTCGTTGAGTGCATCTTGAGCCGCATGAACGCCCGCATATTCCTTCGGATTGCTCGTAAATATGACTCTGAAGTCGGGGTGAACGGGCACATACTCCCCGCCGCCGCCGGATGGCAGGGTCAGAAGTTTCTCCTCAAGCACTGCGAGCAGAACATTATTGGCTTCCGGGCGCGAGCGGGTGAACTCATCGTAGATCAACGTGTAGCCTTCCCGGCACGCAACCGTAAGACGGCTATCGGCCCATTCCTGATGAACGTTTTCCTCGTATTTCGTGACTGAATGGATGAAGCGGTCCACGACCTTCTTGTGATGGAGCCGAGTTTGCCGCCCAATCAAGTCTGCAGTCGTCAAGGACTCGTCGCCCTCGATCAGCATCGCGGGACGCTCAAGCGCAGCGGCCAGCCGGAAGGCCAGGGTTGTTTTCCCGGTTCCCGCGGGACCGCGCAGGTGCAGCGGGAAACCCGCCTTAAGATATGACAGCGCACGCTCGCCAAGCGCCTTGATTTCCGGCGTTTCCACGTAGTCTTGTCCTGGATGCAACGCCAAGGTCGCAATGGCGTCCGCAGCGGAATATTTTCTTCCACTCATGGTTCCCTCGTCTTTCGCCCGCCTCTGTTGCAGCCTGCGCCCCGCAGCCGCGGGTTTTCGCCGGTCCCGCGATGGGTTTGCCGCTGTTGGACGGAGTATCCGCTTCGTGCCGGGTAATCTTATCAGTTGTGATAACTGACTCTCTTGCCGTTATGCGGCCGGCCGGGGTCGCCCAGCGATGGTATAGTCCACCGCGGCGAGCGTTCCTGTCACACGGCGTTTTGCGGCCGCCTTAATGCGGCTCCTCTGAAAGCGGGCTTCGCCCACGCCCAAGGCTCGCCTGTGCGCCGCCTTGATTGCATCGACCCCTTCGCGCAAACCTTTGGAGAAGTTGTGCAATTCCTGCCGCACATTCTGGGTGTCGCGCAGCCGGTCACTGGCGAAGCAGCCCCTTAATTCCCGCGACGCCTTGGCAAGCCCGGCTTGGACCGTGGCGCGGGCGTTCGCAGTGGGAATAGCGGCGGCAAGCCGGGCCTCAGACACCGATTTGAGCTGCATCCGGGCGTCATGAAGGGCGCGCGTGGCCTCGCGCTGGATTTCGGCGGCATGGCTGACCAGCCCGTCGCGTGTCGAACGCGCTTGGCTGGCGCGTGCGGATTTATGCTCACACATGCGAACCCGCGCCGATCGGCGAAGCTCCTTGACAAAAGCCGCAGCTTCGGCCTGGCGGGCGCTGGCGTTACGCTTCAATTCCTCCTCGCAGTCACCCAGAAACTCTTCCGTTGCTCGCATGATATTTGAAACAGCCGATCGTACTGACATAGTCTCATTAGCAGTCGGCATGGCGTAATCCTTCTTTGAAGCCGATCCGGGGCGGCGCTTTGGGGGAAGGCAGGCTTGGTCCTGCCAAGCCCGCCTTTTCGGCAGCGAGATCGCTCTTACGCTTCGGCGTGAACGGTCAAGCCGACGGCCTCCGCATACTTCAGATAAGTGTCTACGCCTGCGATGACGATGCGGGCTTCGATGGCGAGAAGTTCGATTCCGACCAACGAGACGCGCGCCCATGCGTCGATGACTATGCCTTTGTCCAAAATGCGGTCCACGACCTCGGCAAGGCTCGATGAAGCCATAGTTTTTTCAACAGCCATCTTGAAGTTCCTTTCATTGATGGGTGACGCCCTACGCCTAATCCTTGTAGATCAGCTAACGATTCGGTGAAATCAGGTTGATCGCCATCATATTCTGGGGTAGTTCCTAACGATATTTACTAAGAATTAATAGTCACTAATACTAGGATAAAAACCATCGCGAATTTGCTTATAATTTGGAAAGTACAACTCGTCGCAGGGCGATGCGCTTAAAGCGCTTAAGTTTGCCGAATGCCTGCTCGATCCGCGCGCGGCTTTTATAGAGTATTCTGGCGAAGAAGGCCGGCTTGTTCTTGGCATTCGAACGGTGCGGGATGACAGGGCAGATGCCTCGCTCACGCGCCGCCTCGCGATTAGCCGCCGCATCGTAGCCCTTATCGGCCACCGCCGCCCGCGGCATTATATCGGGACCAGTTTCGAGCAGCGTCTCGAAATTCTTGCTATCGCTGGCCTCTCCGCCGGTGAGATGGAAACCGATGGGATGACCGTCCTTGTCTGTTTTTAAATGGATTTTCGTTGAAAAGCCGCCGCGCGAATGGCCGAGCGCCTGGGCGTGCCGCCCCCTTTTGCGCCCGCGGCGGACACATGCGCCCGCACGATCGTGGAATCGAACATCTGAACCAGATTCGCCGTCTCGGTCAGGCCTGCCAGCGCTTCGAAAAAGGCCTCGAACGTTCCCGTCCGACTGAGCCGCCAGAAGCGTTTCCACACGCTGTTCCCCTTGCCAAACTTTTCCGGAAGCGCCCGCCAGGTGATGTTGTGAACGGTGAAATAATGAAGCGCTTCCAGAAACTTGCGGTCGTCGCGGCCAGGCTCGCCGCGTTTCGTGCGCACCCCCCGGAAAACTTCGACCGCGATCGCCCAATCCTCCTCCGTCATCTGTGTCAGCATAACCGGCCCCTCCAAAAGCCGGTTACCTATGAATTATTGAAAAACTTATTTGTGAATCCTCTTCGTTTCGATTGACGACAATCTGTCCACAGGACCTAAGGTCCATGAGGCCGAGTGTTTGCAGATGGGCCATGAAGGCTTTGCGGTCGGCAAAGCGCTGCTCCGCGTTCCCGAAATGGGCGATGGTCGCCAAGGGCAGCTTGTGCTCGCGCATGTAAGCGAGGGCGGCGTCGTTGATGACGTATTCGTCCTTCCCGGCTCTCAGCAGTTCAAGGAAATTCAGCCGGCTCTTCAAGCCGGTGGTTGCGAAGAACGCGAAGCCGTCATTGCCAATATGCGTGCAAAAGCCGTTCCGGGCCTTATGGCGAGCGCCCGTATCGTCAACGGTAAGCCAGGACGCCGAAGAAAGCCCTGCACGCAGCACTTCCAGGCTTTCTTTGACGAAGGCGCCTTGCTTGCTGGTCAAAATCCGCACGATCTGCCGCTTGGAAATCTCGACGCCCAAACCGGCCAGCTGCGCAGTCAGGCGCGGGATCGTGACCTGCCCTTGATGGTATTGGCTCAAGACGAAGCGCTTGAGGTTCGCCCCGAAATGGCCGGCGACGCCTTTGGGCAGCGCGGCGAGCACAGTCTCGCCCGAGGCAAGCAGCCAGCGCTCGCGCCGGTAGCGGACCGTCCACGGCATGATGACGATGTCCTGGACGATGAAGTCCTCGTAGCCCTTGAAGCGCGCGCCGTCCGGCAGGCTGTCCGGCTTCAGGATGCGGGTCTCGTTGATGGCGCCCCGCCGGGCGCCGCGACGCCCCTTGCGCCTGCCGGCTTTCGCGCCGGCTGTCTCCGCCGCCTGCTCCATGCCGCTAGGCTTGAGCTTCGGGCGTCCCTTCAAGCCCTTGAGCCGCGCGATCTCCTCGCGCAGCGCGGCGTTCTCCGCCTTCAGCCGGGCGTTCCCCTCCAGAGCCTGCGTCAGCAGCGCCTTCAGCTCTTCGAGGCCAAGCCCGGAAATGTCGCGGGGCGATTCGGCCATGCCCCAAGGGAATCAACAAATGAGTCCGCTGTGAGTCCCGCCCAACGCCCGCGCACGGAGTTTTGCCCCTATTACACATCACGATCAGCGCCTTCTCCCGTATAGGCACTGTGTAGGCACCGTGAAGCAAATCACCGCCTTCTGAGCCGGTTGCCTGGCTTAAGGGTCACATGGAACGCTTGTCGCGGAATGGGACGTTTTTTGCGACGGCGATTTGTGGAGTTCTCGGCTAAGCCGAACAGGGCGGCATGTGCGACGCCGTGCGCGCGCAAGGGGCTTCGTTCTTTTTCAGTGTTGGCGACAACTTTTGGGATCGCGAGACACCGCAGGACTGCTTTCCCCTATCGATCTTCGCCTATAATCTCGGCGCAGAGTTTGGCGGAGATAGCCGAGTATAACTCAAGGGACGCCATTTGCAAATCAAACGTGCGGTGCTTATTGTCGGCGTAATCTTTAGTTGCTTTGAATGATCGATGTTTCGAGACGTTTCTGCCCCAGCGATGCTCTTTTGTTTGAATATCTCAGTTCGCTTCCTGCCGCGTCCTCTGTCGCGGACACACCCCAGGGCGTCATCCGCACCGTATGCGGGATGTCCGCGCAAGAGCTGTTTATAGGCGTCGTCCATTTGCACGTCGCCTTTTAATCGCTTGGCCGCGTTGCGCTCCATCATGACTTGGGCGAGTTTGTGCTTGAGCGTCCAGGCGGTTGTCTGCGTGACGCCGAGCCGCCGCCCGAGTTCGAGGCTGGAAACGCCCTTCTTGGATTGGGTCAGGTGGTACATGGCCTTGAACCAGAGGCGCAGCCGCAGCTTGCTCGACGCGAAGATCGTTCCCGCCTTAACAGATGTCTGTTTGCGGCAGGCATTGCATTGGTACAAGATCCGGGTGCCGCGTTTGACGATGCAGTGCGCCTGGCCCTCGCAGTCTGGACATTCGAAACCGTCGGGCCAGCGCCAGCGCACCAGCGCCGCGTGGCAAAGCGCTTCGGTTCCGTACAGGTCGTCGAATTCGGCCTCGCTCATGCCTTTCCGAAACTGGACTTTGTTGCGCGCCATGGGAAACCCCGTTGCAAATCAGTATGTTCTTGTTTTGTTCTATGCCTCCAGTCCGGCTGACGCAAGCGCGTAATCAGGAAATGAAATGATGTTGCGGATCATAATATGCAGCTCTTCGAGGGCGGGCGCCATGCCATACAGCCGCATTTTCTTGAGCTTTTCTATATTCTGGTTATGCATGTTCTTTTTTCTTTGAGTAACATTCTGAACAGAACGTGTGGATCAGTGGCAATAGCTGGCGCCGCGCAGGTTCTCATGGAGGCCCGCGCCAGAACCGGAGGGCTCGCTTACGGGAGCCGTCCAGCCTTTGGCGAGCCAGGCTCGGACGTAGCTGAAGGAATGAACGTTGGCGCACAGAGCCTCCGCCGCGGCGGCCTGCAGCCCTTCGGCGCCGAACTTTCGCCGAGCGCCATCAATCCCGTGATCTGCCGAGCCGCCTGTTCCGGATGGTCGACGCGCAGGAAGATCTTGTCGGCCAGCGCCGCCACAGCGCCGCCAATGGCGGCGGCCTTTTCCCGCACAGCCGCCGGCGTCAGCCGGGCCGCAGCCCGATGCTGCGGCGGACGATGCTCGTCGCGCGTCGCCGCCGGACGCAGCGCGCCCGGCTCCGGCCGGAGCCGGGCGTTGGAAGCGATCCGCTCGCCTTGGTGGAAGATGCTGATCAAGCTGGCCGTGCAATGCACGTCAACCAGCTTGCCAATAAACCTGAACGGAACAGAATAGGAGACGCCATCCACGCAGACGTGATAATCCGGACCGAGTTTGAAGCGCTTCCAGTCCCCGATGACAAAAGGTTCTGGCGGAAGCTCTTTCAATGTTGGCTTCTCGTAGGCTTCGAACAGGCTGGCGCGCGACTGCGCAGCGTCGGAACTGAGGGCGCGGCCGTTGAGTTCGGTTAGCTTTTCCGCCATGGCGGCGTTCAGTTCATCCAGGCTGAAGAACGTGCGGTTCCGCAACGGCGCCAGCACGGGCTTATCGCGGGGCTTTTTCGCGCGCGCCGGAACGACCCCGATCCGGTAATGCTGCGCCAGTTCCAGATAAGCGTGGTTCAGCTTGGGATCGTAATAGCTGGCGTGGGTGACGCCGTCTTGAGATTGTCCGGCACAAGCTTGGGAACGCAGCCGCCCCAGGCGGAGAACATCCGCACATGACTGCCAAGCCAGTCCTCGCTGCGCTGTGTCCACGTCGCTTCCGCATAGATGAAGCCGGAGAACGGCAAGACGCCGACAAAGATGCTTGCCTGAACGTCGCCATGAGGCCGGACCACCGTCATGGTCATGCCGGCGTAATCGACCTCGCACATCTCGCCGGGCGTCAGCGTTCGCCGCATCCGAGGCTCGGGGGCAAGCCTCATAAACTCCCGATAACGCCGCCGGACCTGGCTGTAACTGTAGCCATCTGGATGCGCCTCAAAGTATTCCCGCCAGACCAGCAGCAGCGTCACCGAAGGCTTGCGCAACTCTTCGGCCCTGCATCAGCCGCCGCACCCGCTTGCGGTTCACCTCATGGCCTTCGCCCCGCAATTCCGCCGTCAGACGGCGCGAACCATAAAAAGGCCACTTCAGATACAACTCATCCATCCGGCGCGTCAGCGCGAGGTCTTCCTCGCCGACAGGTTCAGGCTGGTAGTACAGTGTCGAGCGGGGCGCTTTCAGCAGCTTACATTGATATGCAACTGAATAGTGCGGATGAGAACGAGAAACCATCGCCAGCCCGGCAGCCTGACTCATCCCCCAGACCTTTCCCGAAAAAAATCACGCTCCATTATCAACTCGCCAATCTTGGCGTGCAGTTCCCTCAACTTCTCCTTGTCTGCTTCTCCGGCCTGGGCCGCAGTTTTGCCGGCATCGAACAAGCTGGTCACTCCATTCAAAACCGCCTTCTTCCATGTGTGAATTTGGCTTGGATGCACCCCGTATTTGCTCGCTAGCTCCGCGACCGTCCCTTCCTCCCGGATCGCCGCCATCGCCACTTTCGCCTTGAAGTCCGCGCTGTGCTTCTTGCGTGTGTTCGCCATTCTTCCCCGGTGGCAGTTCGCCCACTTTAGGGGCGCAGCTCTCTCTTAGCCACCTGTCCAGCTTTTGGGGGCCACCTCAGAGGCTCACCGGCTGGCGGTAGTGATAGGTTGTCCTATGATTGATCCTGAGAGTGATCAACAGGGGCTCCCAATACGCTTTGTTGATTCTTTTAATATAACATCATTTGGAGCGTTCATCCCGAAAGTGGCCGTGTTTTTTCTGCGCCGCTCTTGTTACGCCAGTTTTGTCCTTTCAATCGCCGCAGTCTAGCTACCGAAAATACCCGCCAGAATTAAATAAAGGCAGCTCCTGAAGTTGCAGAGTCATGCCAAGAACACGAGATGAGACTGTTTATTATTCAATGATGCACCATTTATAGGTGATGACCAAACACACAGAAGTTCAAACAGACGATCTCGCGAATGCCTCCGACATTCGGGAGAATGAGGGCGGCTCTGCTGTATCGCGGCTCGCCCGGTTCGCCGTAGACGGTAGCCCCCACAGCAGCGATGGATTGCTGCTTCACGGCTGGGACGGCCCTCAACAAGTGACAGCGTTCATGAGCCGGCACGTAATGGATAATTGGGTTGATCCCAGGCGGTCCCTCAAGAGCCGGAAAAGCCTGTTCCGAGCCCAGTATAACGCTCTCGGCAATCGAAACCTGCCGGCAATCGAGCGCATCGCAACGTCCAAATATCGGCGCGGTCTTGCTGTCAACCGGCAGCATCCATTCGTGGATATCTTGCTTTCTGACATTACGGAAAGCGGCGAAGTGCTCGACGTCAGCCAACTCGCATGACCGCGTCGACGGCTCGGGTTACAAACATTGTGAACGAGATTGGAGACATCTCATGGAGATCGACACATTCCGGCAATGGGTCTCAGAGCGCGGGTGCCATTTTGACACCCAGGCTCATCATCGCGGCGAGGGTCACGGACATCTGACAATCCATCGGAGGGCCGGGTTGCGGAGCTGCCGCTGACCGGATCCCATCATCACCTCAATGCGGAGATGGTTCGCGACGTCTGCGAGAGGCTGGGGCTGAGCGCATCAGAATCTCCCGAAGAACTGCCCATAGCTCATCATTTAGAGGGATGTTGAATCCGGGGACCGTGAGCGCGACGGGAGGTGCCATTCGGCGGCATGCCAAAGAGTGCGATCCAGACCGGACAGGTGGATCGCATCTTGCCGGTCGATCCTGATCCCGTCTCGACTGTCTTCTTAACCACCGAAAGCTCCTCGGCGGCGAGCTGCATCCTCGGATCGCCTTGTACGGGGAGGATGGAATACGGTGCCATCTCTGTTTGTGAAGTTACTCACAGGAGCACCACCGGGACACCACAAGCGCGTCGAATCCTTGCGAGACTATGATGGACGGGCGATCCCTCTCCTAACAGAAAAAACGAAGAGAAGCATCGGCGTACACGAACACCCGCCCACCTAGGATCGGAAAATACTTAGCACGAGAAAATATTATGTGCCTAAACGCTTATAGGGTCAGAATATTCCTGAATAAATTCAGTCTCACGACCCTCTGAGTACAATCCGAATTTTTCTGCTGTACGAGGGCTATGCTGGAAGATCTCAGCTGGTGGACGTCAATTCTGTAATTGCTTTCAAGACTCGATTGCTCCATATTGTTTGGACTGTGGCAGAAACCGTGAGAGAAGAAGGCGGTTTCTAGGCGCTGTGCACTTGCAGTAAGCGACACGCCTGCGCTCTTATCTCCATGCCGCTATCTGAAGCGGAGTGTCGCTTGCCGTTTTTCAGGCATCGAGTAACGGAGTTTGTTATGGGTCTCATGGATGGGCTTATAGGTGGCGCTATCGGCGCCGCGTTGACGACGCCATAAACGGCCTGATTGAAAAGCATGGTGGCGTAAAGGGATTGGTCACCGAGCTTGAGCAGAAGGGCCTCGGCCCTGCCGCGAAGTCATGGGTCGGCACAGGAGAAAATCAGCCGGTTTCTCCCGCCCAAGTGAATGACGCCCTTGGCGCGAATGCCTTAAAAGCCCTCGCCGCGAAAGCGGGGATGTCGAGCGAGGATCTGGCTGCTAAACTTTCCGAATACTTGCCGAAGGCCATCGACAAGCTGACGCCCCAGGGAAAGATTGTTTAGAACGCGGCTCTGTGGGGTTCGCCGAACCCAAACCTTGATCAAGCCGTCGGCGTTTTGCCGGCGGCGAAAACATTAGTTGCACGTTCCCAGCCATCTATGCCCCTTGGAGGTTTCCCGTGAGCGCGAAAGCAGAATCCGAAGCTCGGGCCTTAAGCACGGCAGAACTCGAGATCGTGAACCCCACTCGCGCCCGAGATTAGCCAGCTATCCTTGGATCAACTCAAATCGCTCGGCAAGCGCCTAAGACAAGCTCACGGCCGGACCAAGGATATCGCCGCGCGCCAGCAACGCGAGATGCGCGGGAAGGCGGACCCGCACGGCGCCGGGCCTGCTCAGGACAACACAGGTTCGATGGCAAAAGTGCAGGTGCTTTTCGAGGCTATCCAGCGGCTTGACGCAGAGCTTTCCCGCCGTGAGGAGGCGGATACGGCACACCCCAGCCAGGCCGACCTCTCGCGCTGTGCCCTTGAGGTCAAGTTAAGCGGTCAGACCGAACACCATCCCAACTCAGGGCGCGCGGCATCCGAGGGGAAGCAAATGAAGGAGAGGAAAACGCCAGCGAAGATCGGAACACCAGGAAGGAAATCGGCCGTGTCTCTCAAGCGAATAAAGTGGCGCAGGCCCGCAAGGATGCCCCGAGGTGACTTGAGTGTGGTTATTTATCAATTACCATTGGCGAGACCGCCAGGGACTCTTCTTTATCGAACGAAGTTAACGGAATCGAAAAACGTCCACGCGTCGCCAGCAACCCACTGCAAAACGCACTCGTCATACATAGGGAAACAAGTGTTTCGCTTATTATCGCGCCGGCCAACGCACATAGAAGCAGCAGAAACACAGGTCTTTGAGATGTGGTGCGTATACAGATCACGCCGAGGATGCTTATTAAGAAAGAAAGGGCCAGACCAGCCCTCGACTTTGTACATTTTGCCGTTGGCGCCGTCTCAAAGGACGGCCCAAAAAATTGAATTTGCGGCGATGAGCTGGAGGGCGTCTTCGAGGGGGACCACCGTTTTTCCGAACGGGCCGAACGGCGTCCAGGCTTGCTTTCCCAAAGACCAGTAGAGGAGTTCGAATGAATGGCCGCGCCCGGATGGGCGCAGCCGGGCGACAGGGGCGCCGGTCTGGGCGTGGATCAACGTGTATCCACGGTTGCGCCGTTCGGCAAGAAGAGAACCGCGTCGGAACTTGTAATGCTCGATGAGTTCGATGTCTTCGCCGGTCATGCCGCTCTTGTGCCAGATGGCGGAGCGGTTGTCTCCATGTCATGGACCGATCCGATTCAAAATACCGCAAGTTAAAAATCGCCAAGACTCCTTATTTCCGCGCACGAATCGATTCTACGATTGCGATGAACAAACATCGCGCCCCGCGCCAAACAAGTTCCTGCAAAGCCTTTGGCGCAGGAGCTTCCACGGCTCTTACTCTGCCGCCCATTGTTGCGCAGTTGATGGCGCCCTTACGCGACTTATTCACGGCCCCTGTCTGGAGTCATGTCCTTGTTCTTATTGCGGGCGCCACGCTTGCTACCGGCAAGCGCACCGTTACTTCGCTCTGCGCGCCATGGGGCTGGAAGACGCCGCCGATTTTCGCGCTCTATCACCGTGTTCTGAGCCGCGCCCGCTGGAGCAGCCTTGCCGTTGCGCACAAACTCTTGGCCATGATTGTGGCCCGGTTTGGGGCTGACGGCGCCGTGGTCATTGGCCTCGACGACACGATTGAGCGCCGTTGGGGCGCTAAAATCTCCGCCCGCGGCATCTATCGTGATCCCGTGCGCTCGACGGAGGGTCAATGCGTCAAGGTCAGCGGCCTGCGCTGGCTGGCTTTGATGGCGCTTGTCCCCGTTCCCTGGGCGAAGCGGCGCTGGGCCTTGCCTTTTCTCCGTCCTCGCCCCATCCGAGCGCTATCATGCCGCCCGCGGACGGCGTCACAAAACGCTCACCGATTGGGCTCGGCAGGCCATTCTCCAAACCCGGCGCTGGCTGCCGGATCGCAAGATCGTCGTTCTTGGCGATTCGAGCTTTTCGTCCCTTGGGCTCATCGCCGCCATTCGCAGCCACGTCACTTTCGTGACGCGGCTGAGGCTCGACGCCGCCCTTTACGCTCCGCCGCCCCCGCGGGATCCGAACCGGCGCGGGCGGCCCGCCGTAAGGGGCGCTAAGCCGCCAAAGCTGAGCGAAGTTCTCGAAGACGCCAACACAAAGTGGATCGAACTTACCATGCCCTATTGGTATGGCGGCGAGCGCTGCGTTCTCGAAGCCGCTACGGGAACAGCGGTCTGGTATAGCTCGGGTATGCCGCCTGCCCATATCCGCTGGGCGCTCGTCCGCGATCCCGCAGGCGAGCGGCAGACCCAGGCCTTCCTGTGCACTGAACTTGAGGCGATGCCGGAAGACATTCTCAGCTGGTTCGTGCAGCGCTGGTCCGTGGAGACAACATTCCAGGAAAGCCGCCAGCATATTGGCCTGGAAACTCAGCGGCAGTGGTCAGACCTCGCCATCGCTCGAACAACGCCTGCTCTGCTCGGCCTGTTCTCCCTCATTACGCTGTGGGTGGCTGATCCTATCCTTACCGGAGAACTGCGTCCAAAAAGCGCCGCGTGGTACGCAAAAGGCGAACCCTCCTTCAGCGACGCCATCGCCTTGGTCCGCCGCCATTTCTGGGCTATCGAGAATTTATCCGTCTCCCGGCTAAGCCGAGACGGCGTAGAAATTCCAGCCGCTGTCTTGCAACGGCTCACCGATACCCTTTGTTTCGCCGCCTGAAATGTACAAAGTCGAGCTTAGGGACCAATCGTATTTGGACAAATTTGTCGAAGTGTTGTTTGTAATCTCAAAAGCTTTGTTTCTTAGCCTTATTCAGTTTCACGGCACGCGCCAGTGTGAAGGTGGGCGATGTCTGTGCAAATGCGACTGTTGCGAGCAAATGAAATGAGAACGCAAAGGCTCAATACCACGCTGCGCCCTTTCCATTTCATAAAGATTCGCCGTTCCAAGAAATATATTATGGAGTTTGCTTGGCATCCTTGTCACAAAAGTAACACCCTGGAAACATCAAAAATCCTAGCTTCGCTATCGTACATAACGAGAGCCGGGAGGACGCCATGACGAATGTGCCTTCATACCAACTGCAAAGACTGCCGAGCTTTCCAAACCTTCTGAGGGTGATCAAGCCCTGGATTCCCGCAGTCGTGTTGCTGTTCATTCTCAGCGACTGCTTCTTCATAGTCCAGCCGACCGAAATGGCCGGGGTCAGGCGCTTAGGGACGGTTCTCTCGAAGGAGCCCTATCCGCCGGGCTTCCATTTCAAGGCGCCTTTCATCGACAAGGTGGACAAGATCCAGGTCTCGATTGACGCCTTCCGCATCGATAATCTGCGCGTGTACACCATCGATAATCAGTCCGTGCAGATCAGCGTCGGCGTGACCTACCGCATCCCGCGCGACGCTGTCCTGAAGCTTCTCTATGAGGTGGGGCGGTCCGGAAACCTCGACATCAACCACAACATCGAGCAGATCATCGCCGACCGTACGCTGCGCCTTTTCGCCAAGCGTAACACCGTCAAGATCTCGGAAGAGCGCGAGCAGATCGCCGGCGATGTCCGCGTCGCCGTCAGTCAGTCCGTGCGGGAACTTTTTGGCATCGAGATCTTTGACCTTCAGATCCCGGCGATCCGATACTCAGATACATTCGTCGCATCGGTCGAGACAGCTGTGAAAGCCAAGAATGACGCGATCGCCGCCGAAAACACCGTGAACCGCATCCGGTTCGAAGGCGAGCAGAAGGTGGTCACGGCCCGCGCCGAAGCGGAGGCGCAGATTGCCCGCGCGCAGGCGCAAAAGCAGTCTCAGATTCTTGCCGCCGAGGGCGAGGCTCGCAGCATTGAACTTCGCATGGCGGCGGAAGCGCAAGGCATTCGCGTGCGGGGTGACGCGCTTAAAGAAAACGCCCGCGTGATCGACCTGACGCTCGCCCAGCGCTGGAGCGGACATCCGCCGCAAACAATTCTCGGTGAACATGCAGCAGTGCCATTTTTCAATGTTGGCGCAGCTACGCAAATCACGCCGCAACCGGCTCAGCCTTCGCGTTAAGGCTATGTTGCGCTAAGCTCGAAAACGCGGCATGCTGCGCTGCAAACAAGACCAACAAGTCGGGCTGTATGCGCAAGGAGCGGTTTATGAGTGAGGTCGTTGCGTTAAAGCAATCCACATCCTCGGAATCTGGAGGCGGCTTGAAGGATCTTTATGAGGTCGGAGAAATCCCGCCGCTCGGCCACGTTCCGGAAAAGATGTACGCGTGGTCCATTCGCAAGGAGCGGCACGGCCCGCCCGACGAGGCGATGCAGATCGAGGTGCTGCCGACCTGGAAGCTCGACAGCCATGACGTGCTGATCTTCGTCATGGCGGCGGGCGTCAACTATAACGGCGTCTGGGCGGCGCTCGGCATTCCCATTTCCACGCTCGATGGACACAAGAACCCCTACCATATCGCAGGTTCGGACTGCTCGGGCATCGTCTGGGCGGTCGGCGCGAGGGTGAAGCGCTGGAAAGTCGGCGACGAAGTCGTGGTGCATTGCAACCAGGACGACGGCGACGACGAGGAGTGCAACGGCGGCGATCCCATGTTTTCGACATCCCAGCGCATCTGGGGGTATGAGACGCCGGATGGTTCGTTCGCCCAGTTCTGCCGTGTGCAGGACCGCCAGCTCATGGCGCGCCCCCAGCACCTGACCTGGGAAGAAAGCGCCTGCTACACGCTCACCCTGGCGACGGCTTATCGCATGCTGTTCGGACATCGCCCGCACATCCTGCGTCCCGGCCATAACGTGCTCGTCTGGGGCGCGAGCGGCGGTCTCGGCTCGTTCGCGGTGCAGCTTTGCGCGACATCGGGCGCGAACGCCATCGGCATCGTGTCCGAGGATGACAAGCGCGACTTCGTGATGTCGCTCGGCGCGAAGGGAACCATCAACCGCAAGGACTTCAAGTGCTGGGGGCAGATGCCGAAGGTCGGCACGCCCGAATATGGCGAATGGTTCAAGGAAGTCCGCAAGTTCGGCGCCGCCATCTGGCAGCACACCGGCAAAGGAAACAACGTCGACTGCGTCTTCGAGCATCCGGGCGAGGCGACTATCCCTGTTTCGGTGTTCGTGGTGAAGCGCGGCGGCATGGTCGTGATCTGCGCGGGCACCACAGGCTATAACCTCACTCTCGACGCGCGCTATCTCTGGATGCACCAGAAACGTCTTCAAGGCTCGCACTTCGCAAATCTGTTGCAGGCGAGCCAAGCCAACAAGCTTGTCATCGAGCGTCGAATTGACCCGTGCATGAGCGAAGTTTTCCCCTGGACCGACATCCCGAAAGCGCATATGCGCATGTGGAAGAACGAGCATCGGCCGGGCAACATGGCGGTCCTCGTCAGCGCGCCTCATACTGGCTTGCGTACATTTGAGGATGCCATCGAGGCTTCCAAGGCGCGGTTCGGTTGACGGCCCGGCTTCGTTCAGACTCCGCATAATGCGAAAAGAAACGGAGCCAAGCATGACGGCAGAGGATTTATTAAAGGCGCTGAACGGCCTCAGGATGGCCGTTGACAACGAGCTTCCCGGCGAGGCACGCGATGGGGCGTTGCAGGATATCAAGGGCTTATTCCAGCTTGCCGGCTTCGACGGCGAAGATGCGGGCGAGTGTGGAGGGGACGAGGTCGTCCCGTTTGCGCAGGCGATCGCCGCAGTTAGATTTCAGGCCGAGGGCGAACTTTTTGGAAGTGCGCTCGATCGGGCGGGAAAGATCCTTGATGGGCTTGCGAGCCTTTCATCGCACGTGACGCCGTCCGAACCTGAGCCGCCTCTCGCACACGCGAGCGAGCCGCAAACCTCTGCGCACGCCGAACCGTCGCCGGCAGCCGCAGCAGGCGCCCCGATGGGGGCCAGCTTCGACGACGTGGCTGCAGCCTCGAAGGCGCGTGTGGAGGCGATGGCCGCAAGCCTTGGCATGGCAGTGGTGCAACATTATGAGCCGCCGCCTCAAGAGGAACAGCCTAGCGCTGAAGAGCTTGAGGACTTTATGGCCGGCATGGAATTCGAGAAGCGTAGTTCCGAACCGTGCTGCATGCCTGAAATTGTTCCTCTCGCGGAAGAGCTGGCGGCTCAGCCGGGCGCGGTTCCGGAAGCAGCCGCCACCGAAGTTGTTCAGGCGGCGTCTGCGCGCGAGGTGGCGGAGGCGACACACGATTTCGGGATGCCGGCCGCCGAGGCAGGGCACGTTCCGGAATATGCCGCCTCTCACGAAAAGCCAGCAGCGCTTCCGGAAACGGCACCGTCCGCGCCGCCTCGTGAGGTCGTTGCTGAGACCCCGCCCGTGATTGTGACGAGAACCGAGCCACGGCCGTCCTCGCCTGCTTCCGCAGCGCCGTCGGTCGCCTCCAGAAAGGTCGAGGCGGCTGCGACGCCGCATGAGAAAGTACCGGAGAAAACCTTTTTCGGCTTGTGGCTCGACATGATTTTCGGCCGCAAGAAATAGCGCCGGTTCTTTGGCGCGCTGTCGCGCTTGAGAAGCGGGGGGAATGAGACGGACACGAACGCAGCAGCAACTTGGCAAAAGCCGGCTCTTGCATGCTACGCTCAGGAAATTGAGAAAACATCAAAGGAGTAGGCAAGCATGAGCCTCGCTGCCGATATGAGCCACGCCACCTCTTCCCTCTTGGCTCCGGACCTGCTTCGGCTCTGCGATGAGGCTGCGGAAAACGCCGAGAGGCTTGTCCGGCGCGCCGTCGTAGCCGTGCGCGGCAAGGTCAGTGCCGGCGAAACCCTCTCAAGCGAGTTGATGGAGCGCGAGCAGCACGCTTGCCACGGCCTTGCGTGGCTTGCCACCTACTGCGAGGGCATCAAGCAGATGGCGTCTTACGCACGACGCCTCAACGAAGCCCATCGGTTCGGCGAGATCGAAGCGCTTCTCACGCAGATCGGCATCGGTGAGTACGCGGCCCAAGTCCTCGGCGGCATTCCGATGAGCCAGTCCGAGTTCATACGCTCCTTCGATCTCGGACTTGAAACGCGCGATCGCGAGATGTTTGCGAGCGAAGCGGTGGTCACGCTCATCAAGGCGAACAATCCGCAGGCCCGCAAGCGGCTCGTCGAACTGGTGCAGCACGCGGCGGGGACGGGCCATTTCGGCGATGGCGGCCTCGACGACACGCTTGAGGCGATGCGCGGCGAGATCATCCGCTTCGTGGACGCCGAGGTGAAGCCGCATGCCCATGAATGGCATATGAAGAACGAGTACATCCCGCTCGATGTCATCGCCAAGATGAACGAGCTGGGCGTGTTCGGCCTCACGATCCCGGAGGAGTTCGGTGGGCTTGGCCTCGGCAAGGAGGCGATGTGCGTTGTGTCCGAGGAATTGAGCCGGGGCTATATCGGCGTCGGCTCGCTGGGCACGCGTTCGGAAATTGCGGCCGAGCTTATCCTTGGCGGCGGCACGCCTGAGCAGAAAGAGAAGTGGCTCCCGAAGATCGCCAGCGGCGAGGTGCTGCCGACGGCTGTCTTCACCGAGCCGAACACGGGGTCGGACCTCGCGTCGCTTAAGACCCGCGCGGTCCGCGAGGGCGACGTCTGGAAGATCACCGGCCAAAAGACCTGGATCACGCATCCCGTGCGCGCGGATTTGATGACGGTGTTGGCGCGCACGAACGCGGCCGAGCCTGGCTATCGCGGCCTCTCCATGTTCCTGGCGGAGAAGCCGCGAGGGACTGACGAGAACCCGTTCCCGGCCCAGGGCATGACCGGCGGCGAGATCCACGTGCTCGGCTACCGCGGCATGAAGGAGTACGAGTTGTCCTTCGACGGGTTCGAAGTGCCCGGGGACGGGCTTCTCGGCGGCGAGGCGGGTCAGGGCTTCAAGCAGCTCATGCAGACCTTCGAGTCGGCGCGCATCCAGACGGCGGCGCGGGCCGTGGGCGTCGCGCAGTCGGCGATGGACATCGGCTTGCGCTACGCCATGGAGCGCCAGCAGTTCGGCAAAGCGATCATCAACTTCCCGCGCATCTCCGACAAGGTCGCCATGATGGCCGCGGAAACCATGATCGCGCGCCAGCTCACCTATTATGCAGGCCGCGAGAAGGACCAGGGCCATCGCTGCGACCTCGAAGCCGGCATGGCGAAGCTGCTCGCGGCGCGCGTGGCGTGGTCGTCGGCGGACAATGCGCTGCAAATCCACGGCGGCAACGGCTTCGCGCTCGAATATCCCATCAGCCGCGTGCTGTGCGATGCGCGCATCCTGAGCATCTTCGAGGGCGCCGCCGAAATCCAGGCGCAGGTCATCGCGCGGCGCCTGCTCGAAGTGAAGAATTAGCGAAACGCGCCTCACCTTGTCCCTCTCCCGCATCAAGCTCGCCTTGGCGAGCTTGATGCGGGAGAGCATCCGCGAGCGGATGCGGCTTGGGAGAGGGAACGCCGTTGCGACGGCTACGACCGAACTCCCTCTCCCACGGGGAGAGGGCGGGGCGAGGGGTCGCGTCCCTTAATCGTGGTGGAGATCAAATGGACGACGTTCGCGGCCGAACGGCCTTGATCACCGGCGCGTCGGCGGGCATCGGCAAGGCTTTCGCCGAAGTCTTCGCGGCCAAAGGCTGGAACGTCGTGCTCACAGCGCGGAGGCTGGAGCGGCTGCAGGCGCTCGCCGATGAGCTGTCGAACACGCACAAAATCCAGGCGACGCCCATCGCGCAGGATCTGGCGCATCCAGACGGTGTCAAGCGGATCATCGAGGCGGTGAGCGCGAACCGGCTCGTCATCGACGGTCTTGTCAACAACGCCGGATACGGCGTGCCCGGCCATTACGCCCGCACGCGCTGGCAAGACCAAGAGGCGTTCCTGCGCGTTCTGGTGACAGCGCCGTGCGAGCTTGCGCATGTGCTCCTGGCGCCGATGCTGCAGCGCCGCTTCGGCCGCATCATCAACGTGGCCTCTCTCGCAGGGCTGACGCCGGGCTCAGCGGGCCACACCCTTTATGGGGCGGCGAAAGCCTTCATGATCAAGTTCTCGCAGTCGCTGCTTCTCGAAAACCGCAAATCCAACGTGCTGACGACCGCGCTCTGCCCCGGCTTCACCTATTCCGAGTTCCACGACGTAACGGGCACGCGCGAGAAAGTGTCGCGCTACGGGAAACATTGGTGGAGCTCGGCCGATGAGGTCGCCGCCGCAGGCTATGAAGGCGTGATGGCTGGCCGGGCGATCGTCATTACCGGCCGGCGCAGCAAACAGGTCGCGGCGCTCATGAAAGTCTTGCCCGATACGGTCGCGCTTGGCATGGTGGCGAGGCAATCGAAATCTTTTCGGGCAAAGTAGAGAGTTCCCATGACCGCCGCCATCGTGATCCCGGCGCGATATGCTTCGTCGCGTTTCCCAGGTAAGCCGCTTTGCGTCGTTCGCGGCGTCACCATGCTGGAGCGGGTGTGGCGCATCGCGAAGAACGTGCGGCAGGCGTCTCGCGTTGTGATCGCGTCCGATGACGAGCGCATTCTCGCGCATGCTCGCTCTTTCGATGCCGAAGCCGTCATGACTTCGGCGGATTGCACGAACGGCACGGAGCGGGTCTACGACACGTGCAATCGCGTTTCGATTTCCGAGGAGATCATCCTCAACCTGCAGGGAGACGCGCTCCTGACCCCGCCATGGGTGCTGGAGGCGATGATCGACGAGATAACCATCCACGGGACGCCCGAACTCGTAACGCCCGCAGTCCGGCTGGAGGGCGCTGCGCTCAACGAGTTCGTGGAGCAGAAGAAGGCGCGGCCGGGCAGCGGGACGACGGTCGTCTTCGACGTGAACAAGAACGCGCTCTACTTCTCGAAGTCGGTCCTGCCCCATATCCGCAACGCGGGCCACGCGCATATCTACCGCCATATCGGGCTTTACGGCTACCGCAAGGCGGCGCTCGCGCGCTATGTGTCGCTTCCGCCGTCTCCGCTTGAGCAGGCGGAAGGCCTGGAGCAGCTTCGCGCGCTGGAGCATGGCATGGTGGTTCGCGTGGCGACCGTCGATTATCGCGGGCGAACCCACTGGTCCATCGATGCGCCGGGCGATGCGGCGATCGCCGAAACAATTATCGAGCGCGAGGGGGAGCTTCTCGATGCGCACAAAGGGGCCGCCGGCTGATGCTTCTCTTGCTTGCGCGCCACGGCAACACGTTTGAGGCGGGCGACAAGGTCGTCTGGGTCGGCGCGCGCACGGACCTGCCGCTGACGGCGAAAGGCAGGGAACAGGCCGCCGCGCTGGGCGAGGGCCTGCAGCCCGTGCGCGCTAGGCTCAAGCGTATCGTTTCAGGACCGCTCAAGCGCGCGCATGAACACGCCGCCATCGCAGCGCGCTCGCTCAATTTCGAGGGGCCGCTGGAGATCGACGAGCGTCTGCGCGAGATCGATTACGGTCTCTGGGAAGCCTGCTCCACCGAGGAAATCCAGGCGCTCGGCGGCGCTTGCGAGCTGAAGGCGTGGGATGTAAGCGGCGTGTGGCCGCATTCGCCGGGATGGTCGCCTCCTCAAGAGGTCATCGCCGCGAATGTTGCGCGCCTTGCCGAAAGCCTTGCAGCATCCCTCGACAGTGATGACGCCGCGCTTCTCGTCACCAGCAACGGCATCCTCAAATTTTTCCTGACGCTCGTTCCACACGCTTTCGACGACATGGCCGCGCGCGGGCTCCTCAAAGTGTCGACCGGCCATTGCTGCGCGCTCCATTGCCAAGCTGGAACCTGGCGCGTGGTTTTCTGGAACCGCCAGCCCGCCTCCCTCGCGTTTGACTAATTGTCACGCTGCGGTTGTACGCCCGTCCTGTTTCAACCGCTTTCATTCCGCGCCGCCCAACTTTCTACATAAATGCCAAGCATCCATCTCTGGATAGTCGTGCTTGGAGGGCTTTCCTTTGGTCGCGCCGGTTTCAACAGTTAGGATTAATTAATTTTTCGTACGTGCGAATAATTCGTGAGCCGCTACGTTCTATGTAAGTAGTATGGAGCGAAGCATGGCCTCAAGTAGAGACTTAATGCATATCTGGCCGATCTCTTGTTACGCTAACAAAGGGCCGCCCTGGCTGTCTGAAGCCTTCCAATAAATCGCAGCAGAGCAGTAACAAATCGCGCGCAAGCGCGCGTCCCATTCCCGATCCATTTCGAAAACTGAATTAATCATTCCTTCTGCTAAGGAGATTTCACTGTGACCGACAATCCTACGGTGTTGCTTGCATTCGTCGCGTTGGCGCTTATCATTTGGCTATTCCCAAGGATACTTGGGCCTCTGGGCATTCCGTCATCAGGCGTTAAAGAAGAACATCTCAAGAGAATTGGAAATCTGTTGGCAGGTTTTGCCGTTTTTATCGGAATATGCTTGCAAGTTGTACAGTATCTGCAATCGTGGTTTTCCTATCAGACCTCCCAATCCAACCTCCAGTTGGAAAATGGTTTTAAAGGTCTCCAGTCCGGCGATGGTCTTGGGCGCGTCAGTGGAATCAACTATCTGACGATCCTTCTTAATGAAGACTTGATTGATCCGATGAAAAATTACAAACGCCTTGGAGTAAATCCGTGTGCGTTGTCGTCTGCTAGAAAATATTCATCAAGAACCGAGATGATATTAAGAACGTTATCTGCATCCGCGACAATATTTTCGAATAGCGATGAAAATCAACGCAATCACGCATTAATCAATCTTGAGGCGCGTGAGGCTCTTCGTGTCGTTGCTCGCGTCCCTGGGGACAAGACGTTTTTCGATATGCGAGGCGGGTATTTCCGAGGAGCAAATATTCCGTACGCCTGTCTTTCTAGCGCCGACTTAACGGGTGCGAATTTCGAAGGAGCCAACCTTTACGAATCTCACTTTTTTGCCGCAGATCTGAAAGGCGCCAAATTTTCTGGAGCAAATCTCGCCGGAGCAGATTTATCTGAGGCGGACGTTCAACAAGCTGTATTTTCAGAAGGACAGAACTTTTCAGACAAAAGGTTGAAGCGATGCGAAAAGGTAAAAGCTCAACTATCCGGAGCTAGTCTTTATTCGGCTACACTGACTATGGCTGATTTCAAAGAAGCAAATATGCGTAACGCTATCTTTAATAACTCGATCGGAGAGCGTTTTACTATGGAACGAGCATGTTTATTGGATGCGCATTTTAAGAATGCTAACATATTTTCATCGAGCTTCAGGGGCGCAGATGCTAGAGGCGCTGATTTCTCGCCAAAGGAAGACCACAAAGAAACGCAACTTCATCACATAGACTTCAGTAATTCGAATCTCGAGGGCGCCAATTTTAGCGGGGCTGAACTGAAGGAATCAATATTTTATGGCGCCAATCTAACGGATGCAAACTTCACTAATGCAAAAATAGATGAAAATGCCTTTAGAGACGCCTATTTGTGTAGAACGGTCTGGCCGGATGGTAACGTGCATGACACTTGTGAAAGCGATAAGAAGGAGTGGAAACCCTCTGCAGAATTTCTATCGTGCCAGAAACATGATCGACATGAAAACGCGAAGCCCTCTGAAGACGAATGTAGACTTGATGATTAGGTAAGACGTTCGTCGCTATAGGCGTGCTCGCCAACAGCGACGACATCTTTTCTATGGCGTCGAGCCTGCTGAAGAGCGTGGTCAGGCTTGCGTCTTTGCCAAGGCCTCCTCAGGCTTGATGGCGATCAGCCTCTGCATCGTGCGGATTTTACGGTTGGCGAAAAGGACGTTGGGGATGTCAATTTCCTCTTTCCTCGCGCCTGTCGTTATCAGAAGCAAATCCGCAGAGCCGAGGCCTACGGTGTGACGGAAGAAGTCGTTCGCGCGCTGCTCAAACAGCATGCCCCTCGTGTCGTAACTTTGCTCGCCGCCGCCGATCAAATGCTCTTGAGTGAGTTGTCCGGGCCTGAGCCGCCAGAAGGTAAGGCGATCGAAGAAGAAGAACCTCAACGCCCAGATGGCGAGGAGCAGGGTTGAGAAGGTCAGGTAAAAGCCAAGGTTCATATAAACGGTGAGTTCGGGAATGATCCGGAAAATCGCGTCCCACCAGCCAAGCCAGGCGAACAGGACGGTCACGAAAGCCACGACGAGAAGCCCGACAACCGAATAAATGCCGCGCAGCCTCACATTCGTGAACATCATGATGAGGGCCAAAATCACAATGAAGATAATGCCGAGACCCGTATTCGGATGAACGAGAATTTTCGTTCCGTTCGATAGAGAAAGCGTCTCTCCCCCAAAATATGTGATCGCCGCAAGGATGTAGCCGGTCACCCACACCGGCCACCAATAGAAAATTGTAGACCGGCTGATGATGCGAAGTTCCGGCAGATCGTTGGGGTCAGGCAAATCCGAGGGCGCGATGTCGGTTTGATCGACGTGATGATCGTTTGTTAGGGCGTGATGTTCGTTTGTTGGCGCCGGCCCTTCGTCCGGTCTGCGCAGTGAGGCGTCGTCCATGTCGTCCTTCCCGCCAGAGCGGCGTTTGCTTGTCATGCCATTGACAAACACAAGGCTTGTAATTCAAGTTCCTGGCGCCTTGGGGCGTTCGGCGATGCGGCGACATGACGGCTCAATAACTTCCACGCGACTGAGCCGGGCAAGGCGAACTATCTCTTACTTTTTGGTAGGAGCCCCTTTATATGTATCGCTGTCTGGACAGGACGTAGATGAGTTGACGCTACCGAATCATCGCGAAACGATAGCCGCCATGAAGGCGGAAATCCCACGCCTGCGGCGCTTTGCGCGCTACATGACGCGCGATGCTGATTATTCAGACGACCTCGTTCAGGAGTGCCTCACCCGGGCTATCGCAAACATTGGCTCGTGGCAGCCAGGGACGAATTTGCGCGCCTGGCTTTTCGTCATTCTCAAGAACGTCTTCCGAAATGACAAGCGCCGCGCCCAGCACGATATGGCCTATCGCAGCGGCCTGGAAAAGAGCGCGCCGCTTGTCGCGCCCGCCCAGCAGCATAATCACCTCATCCTATCGGAAGTTCAGCAGGCCTTTCTCCAGCTTACCGACGATCACCGCGAAGTTCTGATGCTGATCGCTGTGGAGGGACTGCGTTATGAGGAAGCGGCGACGATCCTCAATATCTCCGTGGGCACCGTGAAGTCGCGGCTTTCGCGGGCCCGGACTGCGCTGCGCGCTCTCATCGACATTCCCGCCGAGCCTGTGCACGATTGATGGCCCTACCGCAGCCCTGGCGAAAGCGAAGTGCAGCGCAAGCCGCAGTCCTATGACAGTCAGGTCGCTTCGGCGGGCACATGGCCGCGCTTGAAGACGATGTTCTTCGAAGTCATCACTTGCACGACTTCTCCGTTCTGATTTGTCGTCGTCGTCTTGAGCAGCGCAATGGCGCGGCCGGGCTTTGACGACGACGGCGTTATATCGAGAACCTCCAGCTCCACCGAAAGTGCGTCGCCGGGCCGGACGGGCCGCGGCCAGGAAACCTCGACTCCAAGCCCGATCGAGCCGCCGGCAAAAGGCATCCCGCCGTCGACCAGCATCCGCATGGTCACGGCCGCAGTTTGCCAACCGCTCGCCACATGGCCTTTGAAAAAGGTGGTTTTCGCCGCCTCCGGGTCGGTGTGGAACGGCTGTGGGTCGAACTCTTTCGCAAACGCAATGATCGCCTCCTCGGTCAGCGTGACCGGCCCGGCCGTGAAGCGCATGCCGGGCGCGAGATCGTCGAGGTGATAGACATCCTTGGACATGGAAAACCCCCTTGCAGAAGGATCATTAAGCGCAGAGCAGTTCGAAAATGGCGAACGATCCGCCCGCGGCCAAGAGGGAAGCGAACGTCGCCCCGAATGCAAACCGCGTTTCGCCGCATGATGCGCCACAGCACGCCTACCCGGCCTCCTACCCCTCATCCTGTCCTTCTCCCGCAAGGGGAGAAGGGACGCCTGCACAAACTCCCTCTCCCTTGCGGGCTACGGGATTCAAACAAGTTGGAGCCGCCCCATTGCGATGGCGGCGCCTTCGAGCATGGCTTGCAGGCGCTTCCACCCTTGCGCCATGGTTTTGGGCCCGGGCTTGCCATAGTAACAGTTCCAGCCGCCGAGCCGGGCCGCGATCCACGCTGCCAGGAGAGCGATCCTTTCGCCAGGGGTTCTTCTGGCGCTCCGTTGCGCCTTCGAGGCTATCGGAGATGGCGGCTGCGACCTCGATTTGCCCGGGCGCAAGGGCGTCCGAAGCAGGCCGGCCGCCGCCATCGCGGGCGTCGACCAACTGCATGATGCGGCAGCTTGCAACCACGCCCAGCGCAGCCAGCTTCATGATGCGGCTGGCCTCCTCGTGCTGCGCAGCTTCGAGATCGAGGCCGTCTTTCTTGAGCGTTCGAAACAGCTGCTCGATGCGCCAGCGCAAACGGTAGAGGCGCACGGCGTCCATGGCTTCCTCAAGGTTTGTGGCGGGCAGCGTGGTGACGAGCCGCCACAAAAGCGGCGTGGCGCCCTTCGGCGCATCGATTTCGACAGCTTCAACCAAGGTCAGGGTCAGCGTCTGCGGATCGGTTTTGCTGCATCCCCGGGCCGGCCGTTTGACCGTAACCGTTCCCGCCTTGAGCAGAACCTTGGCCTTGCGTCTCTTATCGCCGATGGTCTTGGGCGCAACCTCGACAATTTGGCCGCCAAGCACGGGCCAGGCCGAAGACGCCTCGAACATCAGCCCGCCGCAGCCGAGTTTGCGGTCCCTCGCCGCGCGCACCACGAGATGGACGCGCTGCGGCTTTCGCGCAAACAGGGGATAAATGTCGCTCTCCCGGTCGCCCACGACAATGATTTGCTCCGCTCCCTCAAGGACCTCCGCGGCGCTTTCGGCGCCTTTGAGCCAGCGCGCGCTTTCCTTGTCCTCAAACGGCCGCTTGGCGTATTCGACCTTTTGCTCCGCCTCACGCGTCCAAATCTGCGCGGACACCGGGCCGATGACAGCCTCGTCGTCAGCGTCAATGGCGATCATGGCGTGGGTGAAAAAGCCCGGCGTTTTGCCGTCCCCGCCTGGCCCCAAGCCTTTGCGGCGCTTGTCCCGGCCCGAAAAATTCACTTCCGTCGTGTCTTGGGTCGCCACGATGCGCCGTCCCCGCGCGGCCGCCGCGGTCAACTGCACATCCGCCGCCATGACCGAAGCGGCCGTAACTTTCGGCGAGGCCAGGAAATTCAACATGCCGATCTCGCCATTGCGGTCGCCGCCCACCTTGCGCTGCACAAGCGAGCCCGTCGCAACCACCCGTTCCACGATCGCTTCGCGCCGACGGTCGAGGCGAATGTCCGCCTGCGTCGTCTGCCCCTTGGCCAGCCCCATCCCCGCCTCCTTGCAAATCAACCTTGAATTAACCCGGTTTTCTCTTGACTCGCACAAAAAAGCAGAGACAGGAATCCAAGACGGGTTGGGGTGACGTCGATACAGAGCGATGCGGCGCAGGTGTGATCCAAGATGTTGAAACGCTGCGCATTTTTCTCTGTGGAAAACGCATTGTTTGACCTTGGAATCACTTCTTTGAACACCGTAGCCCTTGCGGGAGAGGGTGGCGACCGGCTTTGCCGGGCGCCGGGTGAGGGGATCTTGGCGCGCTTGCCCGGTGCAGGCGGTCGTTGATGGCTTCTCCGAGGCCGTTTTGCGGAATGGGCATGACTGCTATTCCGGCCGGCTGTTGGGCGTCGAGCGCCCTGAGATAGGCGAAAAGATTGGCTGCGGCTTCGCGCAGGTCCCCGGCCCGGCTCAGGTTGAGGGCCGTTTCCGGCGCGAGCGGACCGAATCCGAGGAGCGTCTCGCCCGGAAGCGCGTGGAGGGCGTCGAGCCTAAGCGGCGCCCGCGGCGCGTAGTGGCTGAGCAACTGGCCCGGCGATTGCACTTTGCCCTGGCGAAAATCGGCAAGGCGGCAGCCGAGAACCGTTTCGATATCCTCCCTGGCGATGGCTCCCGGCCGAAGAAGGGTCGGCTGCGGCGCAAGCGCAACGATCGTGGATTTCGAGGCCGGCCTCCGCGGCGCCGCCATCGAGGATCATATCCACTTCGCCGCCGAAATCGGCTTCGACGTGCTCTGCTCGCGTCGGGCTTACGCGGCCTGATTTGTTGGCGCTGGGAGCGGCGATGGGCGCGGCGGCCGCCTCAAGCAAGGCGCGCGCCGCGGGGTGAGCCGGAATGCGGATCGCCACCGCGCCAAGCCCCGCCGTCACAAGCTCGCTGATTTGGTATCGAGGCCGCGCCGATAGCGGCAGAACGAGCGTGAGCGGTCCCGGCCAGAAGCGGCGCGCCAACGCGAAGGCCATTTCGCAAAAGTCAGCCAAGCCGAGAGCCGCCTCAAGATCGGCGACATGAACGATGAGCGGATTGAAACGCGGGCGGCCCTTCGCCTCGAAGATGCGGGCGACGGCTTTGCCTTGCGCAGCGTCCGCGCCAAGCCCGTAGACCGTTTCGGTCGGAAACGCGACAAGGCCGCCGCCTCGGATGATCCGCGCCGCCTGCGCAATCGCCGCTCTGTCTGCCTTGACGATCATGTCCGCTCAATAAAGCGCTCTGAGAAATTTAGCGCTGCATGCATCTAAGCATGGACAGCCAGACCACAAACCATATTTTTATGATGCTGATTTGGCGTTAACCGGCAAAATAAGTCAGCGCATAAAGAAGCAGAGCGGCTGGGCATTACCGTCAACATGAATAATGACGGGGGCTGGGCGGGAAGCGGAGGGCCCTGGATCACACCCGAGTTATCCATGCAGGTGGTGGTGTGGAGTGAGACCGCCGTGCATGGTGGGCAGCATTTCAAGGACACTGGCCCAACCGAAGACGGTGCAAGGCTACTACCGCGACATTGCGGTGCTGGCTTTCCCCACGCCGGCCGGCGAGGGCGTGCGGATGGCGGACCGTTCTCCCAAGCTTACGTATGGCGCCGACCGGAAGAGTTTCGATGGTGCCGCCAAGCTAATCGACGGCAACCCGGGCTACGGTTGCCCTGCTGCCGCCGCCCCCACCGGGCCAGCCGCAATACCTGAATATTGAATTCGCTGAACCCTTCACCGCCCAGGCACTGACGGTTGCCATAGACGTTTGGGATTCCGGAATGTCTGGATCCCTCCGGGCGCAGTTGCAAGTATCCGAGGATGGCAACGCCTTCCGGACCATTCGCGGAACAAGCTACTATTGGCCGGTGTCGTCCGTGAATTTCCCGAAAGTAAGCGTCCGTTACTACCGGCTCGTGCTAAGCCCGGCAGATTTGTCGGGCAACACTCCACTCGGAGTGTTTAGCAAAGGTATTCCCATCGGTGAGGTAGAACTGCACGCGGGCATGCGGATCGAAAACATTCCCGGGAAGGCAGCATATCTCCGTCAAGACGCCTGGACCGACTCGCAAGACGGGTTCACGGGCGAGCCCGATATGCCGGCGGAAATGGTGGTCCCCCGAGACCAGGTCATAGATTTAACCGGCAAGATGGACCATGAGGGGAATCTCGATTGGGACGTGCCCCGGGAAAGTGGACGGTGCTGCGGTTCGGCCACACCTCAACCGGATCGATGAACGATCCTCCGCCGAAGGAGGGCATGGGGCTGGAGTGCGACAGGCTGAGCAAGAAGGCGATCGAGGTGCAATTCGCGGGGCTCGTAGAGAAGCTGTTGGCGGACCAGGCGGCCATCGGAGCAAAATCTCTGACGATGACGCACATCGACAGTTGGGAGTGTGGCTCGCAGAACTGGACGCCGGCTCTCCGGGAAGAATTTCAGAAAAAGTACGCCTACGATCTGCTTCCCTATCTGCCCGTCTTCACCGGACGGGCGGTGGAAAGCCGGGAGGTTTCGGAGCGCTTCCTGTGGGACCTGCGCCGGATTATCGCGGACATGCTGCTGGAGAACTATGCCGGGCACATGCGGGAAATCAGTCATCAGCACGGGCTTACGCTATCGATCGAGGCTACGGGGCAGGCCCGCTGGATGAGATCGCTTATGGCGGGCGTGCCGACGTACCGATGAGCGAATTCTGGCTGGGCCAGGAGCGGGCGGTCTTCAACAGGAACAAGGAGATGGCATGTTCCGCGCATGTTTACGGAAAGCCGGTGGTCGCGGCGGAATCCTTCACGTCCACCCCATTTAACGCGAAGTGGCAGAATCATCCGTTCCGGCTAAAGCCCTTGGGAGACCTCGCCTTTACGCAGGGCGTCAACCGTTTCGTGCTGAGCATGTCACCAGCATGCAGCCGTGGGCTGATCGCAAGCCCGGTATGACCGTTGGGGCCGTGGGGCACTCACTACGAACGAACCAACACCTGGTGGGAGCAATCGCGGGCCTGGCATGCCTATCTGGCGCGCTGTCAAGCCTTGCTGCAAAGCGGGAGTTTCGTTGCGGATGTCGCCTACCTCGGGACCGAGAATGCGCCGAATGCTTTCCCGAACCGGGAGTCCGCGGACCCTGCCATGCCCCCCGGATACGATTTTGACGTGATTCCGCCGGAGGTCCTGCTCAAAAGGCGACGATACGTGAAGGACGGCTGCTGCTGGAGGGCGGCATGAGCTACCGGGTTCTGGCGCTGCCGCCCGGACCACCATGACGCCGCCTGTTCTAGGAAAGATCAAGGAGTTGGTCAGCGCGGGGGCCACCGTGGTCGGACCTCGACCAGTCAGTTCGCCGAGCCTGGCGGACTATCCCCAATGCGACCATGAGGTGCAGCAACTGGCCGAGGAACTCTGGGGCGAATGCGACGGCGTGAGCATCCCGGAAAATCGCTTTGGTGATGGCAAGGTCATTTGGGGCAGGACACTTGGGGAAGTGTTGGGCGAGTTGCGGATACCGCCTGACTTTGCTTGCCATGAAGCAACCGTAGGCGAGGAAATCCGCTACATTCATCGCAGCGTGGAAGGCGACGAAGTCTACTTTGTGGCCAGCGGCGTCCCGGAAGCGAGGAGATTCCTTTGCACCTTCCGCGTCAGAGGGAAGACACCGGAGTTGTGGTGGCCCGACACAGGACGTACGGAGCCGGTGGTGGTCTTCAAGGAACAGCGGGAGGAAGGCGCGTTTATTCCTCGCAGCGAAGAAAGTACGTTTATCCCTCTCAGTTTGGCCCCCTATGGATCGGTGTTCGTAGTTTTCCGGGCGGGTGCCGAGCCGCCGGCGGACCATGTGGTCTCAATCCGGCGGGACGGCGTGGAGATATCCGGACTCGCCCCGAACTCGTTGCTGAAGCACGCTACAGCATGAATTCAGCACAACCGAAGTAAAACAAGGAGACGGACCGGGATACATTCGAAGCTGCTCACCCTGGAACATACGAATTGAAGACCGCCCGCGGGCGAGTGTTGAGAGGGCTGGTGCCGACATTGCCGGATCCCTGGTTGGTGGAGGGTCCGTGGGAGTTGGAATTTCCCAAAGGTCTGGGGGCGCCTGAGCGCGTGACTTTGGAGCGGCTGATCTCCTGGACGGAACACCCCGACGCGGGCGTGAAGTATTTCTCTGGAACAGCAACTTACCGCCGGAGTTTGAAGTGCCGGCGCGAATGCTGGGAAAGACCGCGCGCTGTACCTGGACTTGGGGCGAGTCAGCGTGATTGCGGAGGTCAAGCTGAACGATCGAGATCTGGGCATACTATGGAAGCCGCCCTTCTGTGTGGAGGTCACGGATACTCCACGCTGGGCGAATGAGCTGGAAGTGCGCGTCGTCAACCTATGGCCGAACCGGCTGATTGGCGACGAGCAGTTGCCCAACGACTGCGAGTGGGTGCCGCCTGCAAATTCAGTGCGTATCGCGCAGGTTGGGGCGAGGTGTTAGACCATTGGCCGCAGTGGCTGCTCGAAAACAAGCCGCGCCCCACCGGGCGTGTGGCATTTACAACCTGGAAGCACTGGAAGAAGGATGATCCCCTGTTGGAGTCGGGCCTTGTTGGGCCCGTCCGCATTATTGCTACGGCGAGAATGCCTGTTGCGTAGCAGAGATTTGCTTTTTCACTCGAGGAAGCTGAATAAAACTGTTAGGGAGGATGTTATGTTTCAGTCGCGTGGTATCACAGCGAGAGTTTTGTCGGGAATTCCCGCTGCGGGAGTTATATCTTTTCTATCTCGCGGCTGCTGGACAGCGAGAGTGCGGCGCCCGGTGATTCAGTTCCTCGCAGGCCTCACAGCCACTCTCGTGCTGCTGGTGTCGCGCGCGCGGAATCTCCCTTCAAATTTCAGGAAGTCATGATTCCTGTGCGCGATGGCGCCCGCCTGCAGACAGTGATCATGACCCCTATCGACCGGAAGAGCCGCTCCCCATTCTTATGCAGCGCACTCCCTACGGAGTGCCGGAAAAAGCCTGGGATACGATTCCACCTTTCCTCGAGGAACTTTCGAAAAGACGGATATATCTTCGTATTCCAGAGCGTGCGCGGGCGGTTCAAGTCGGATGGCGAATTCGGATACAACGCGGACCAAAAGAACCCGAAGGTCGTTGTCAACGAGACCACCGACGCTTACGACACCATGGACTGGCTGGTCAAGAATGTTCCTTGTAACGGTAAAATTGGAATCTTCGGGGTTTCCTACCTCGGTCTCACCTCCGCGCTGACTCTTTTAGATCCCCATCCCGC
>CAVRLF010000007.1:40000-179412 GCA_963721975.1 uncultured Alphaproteobacteria bacterium | reverse complement strand
AGACCCCGGCGGTGGCGGAACAGGAAGAGACGGACGCAAAAGCCAGACCTACTGCAGCCGCTGTTACCAGAATGGGGAATTCATTGCTAAGGACTGCACCGTGGAACAAATGCAAGACATTGTTGAGCAAGCCATGAAAAAGGAGGGCCACAGTTGGGCCATCAGGAAAATGGTCCGATTGCAGATCCCTCAACTCGCCCGCTGGAAAAAGCAGTCTTAACCTACGATCAACGTCTGCTCCCTAACGCCGCATTCTTCGGCTGAGCCGCACCACGCACTCAAAGGCATACGCAATCAGGAAACGCGGTGCTTGCTCAGATCGAGCGTGAAGCTGTCGCGCAACGCGGGGACACCGGTTGAGCCGCTAGCTGCGTTATAGGCCGCGAAATATTCCCCGATGAGCGTGCCGCGTTTGAGGTCGAGGGTCATCCGCATGAACCCGTGCTCCTTATCGTTGTAGGCCACCATCTGGGCGCTCTCGCCGTCGGGAAAGGCGAAGCCGGGAGGCGCGACGGAGAGCACGGGAAGCTGAGGCGGGGCGCTAACGCTGCCATCGCACCGCTCCGCCAGGGCCTCAGCTGGCGCGTGGCCCCCGCTTCCAACAATGAGAAAGGGGATCTCCCGCCCATCGGCGCAAAAATAGGTCAGCCTCTGATAGAGATGCGCATGGGCGGAGAAAACCGCGTCCGGGTGGAACTTGCTCGCATCGAACGCCTCCTGGAGGATTTTTGCGAGCGGCATGAGCGCGCGCGTATGCGTGGTGGGACCGAGATTGGGATTGCCGCGTTCCGGGAAATTGCTCCCGCCCGAAAAGGGCGGATAGTGGATCGCGAGGAGAACCGCGCGATCATCGTCTTCCTTCCTGATCATCTTCAGCGTGTCGACGAGCCAGTTGAATTGCGGCGTCTCGTTGCTTTCGGGATCGTCGAGCTGCCCGCCATTGACGTCGTTGGAATAAAGGCAAACAAAATAAGCGAGCGGCGTCTTGAAGACCCAATAAGGATAGGGTTGGATCATCGTTTTACGCTGACTGCTAAGGTTATCGGTAGAAATATGCCGGTCTACATCACAAAAATTGATCATGAAATGTTCGATGGCTGATTTTTCGTCTTTGTCTTTGATTTTGCCGTCGTGATTGCCGGGTATGGCAAAAATATCCCGAGGGTAATCTTTGTAGGTCGTGTAAAATTGGTCGTTAAAGAGCTTTTGCATGTCCTCTCGCTGCGGATTTTTCTTGTCCGGACTCTGTAGATGATGTCGCCCAAATGGAAGAAAAATGCCGCTGTTTTTGCGTCTTCGCTTCCACCGCCTGCACGCGCATCTTCAACCTGCGCCGCCATCGCCTCGGCAACGGCCTTGCCTGGGACGTCATTGCCATCATTGCCCGTGCAGCCGGTGAGGTGGAAGGACATCACCTGATCGTCTTTGATGCGGCTTGAGAGACCGGCATCTACGTCCTTCAGTTTGAGCATCAGCGGACCCTCCGGCGGAGGGACTGGAATCGGCGCCCAGCAGCCGTTCTCCACGCACTTTGGAAAATTCAGCTTTTCGACTAGGGTTTTCTCTTCTTCGCCTGAGGTTTTCTTTGCCATTCTGTTTCCTGTTCACATCGGCGCCTTTTCATGACCTTCGCGTGCTCTGGGGGCTGCCGGCGGCGAGGTTCCCAAACATCCATAACGACATCTATAGGGTTGTGGACGCAGGAATCGTTCCGGGAAATCTTAGGCGAACCCACAGGCAATCTGGCTTCTCCGCCGCTACCTTGCTTTTGAAGCGGTGCGGAATTACCCCTTTACCCCGCGCGGAGCGCTTTCTCCCAAGTGGTCGGGGCGCACTTGTGGAGCGGCGAGCTATGCACCTCGTCCATTTAGAGCCGCACCCCTTCTGCCGCCTCCTTCAATATCTCAGCGCTCTGCTTTAGTGCCGCGCGTTCCCCAGGGTCGAGATTTGGCATGAACGTCGTCACCACGCCGCCCGCGCCGAGCACACGCGGCAGGGACAGGGCCACGTCACGAACGCCGTGGCATTCCGCCGTCAACATAGAGCAGGTGAGCAGCGCCCGCTCGTCGCCCTGAATGACCTGAGCCATCCTGGCGAGGCCGGCACCCACGCCGAACCAGGTCGCTCCCTTGCCCTTGATGATATCGTCGGCCGCTCGGCGCACGGCCGTGTCAATGCGGCTACGGTCGGCCTCTGCCAGTTCGTGCCCCATCTGTCGGCCGGCCTCCGCCACCGGCAGGTCGCCCGCTACGGCGCCCGACCAGTGCAACACCGAGCTGTCGCCATGTTCGCCGAGCACACGAGCATCAATGTATGCCGGGCTGATCCCGAGATGTGCGGCGAGCAGCGTACGGAACCTTGCCGAATCGAGGATCGTGCCAGACCCGATCACGCGTTCGGGCGCAACCCCGTGCCGGCTGGCAAGGACGGTCACAATCCACGTTATGATGTCGACCGGATTCGACGCGACCAGGAAGATGGTGTCCGGCGTCGCTGCCAGCACTGCCGGGACGATCCCGGCAAAGATTTCGGCGTTGCGCGTTAGCAGGTCCAGCCGGCTCTCCCCGGGCTTCTGGCTGGCGCCGGCCGCAAGTACAACGATGCCGGCGCCGTCGAGATCGGCCGTCTCCCCGGCGCGGACCCGGACAGGATATGACCAAGGTGTGCCGTCCAGAATGTCGTGCGCCTGGGCTACCGCGAGGTCTACGTTGCGATCGATGAGTACGATCTCCGAGCCGACGCCACGCAATGTCATGGCGTAAGCGGCCGTGGCGCCGACCTGCCCGGCTCCGACAATCCCGATCTTCATGCTGCTCCTCCTAATGAGTTTTACGGGATATTCCGCCAGCAACGTGTGAAGGCCATGTTGCCATGGCCGCATTTTTGACCCGCTCCGATGACGCTGTCATTAAATGCGGTATATCACAAGGGCTCAACCTCGGCGGTTTGGATCAACCCGCAGAACGGAAGCGATAGGTCCCTAAAGTAGGAATACTGAAGAGAAAACACGCTCCGTCGAAATAGACCATGAGAGGTCCTGATCATCCCTTGCTTGCCCAGAGGACGGATCTTGGAAGTTGCTCGATCGGCGCTCGGCCAGTTCCGAAGTCCAGCCATCAAGGTTCGAGCGCCTAAGCTTAGCCGGCCCGAACCACGATTGGCTCAGCTAAATCGCCAGGACGTTCAGATCATCGGTGTAAAGCTCCCAATTTAAGTCCACAACGCGCGCACCCCGAAAAAGGCGGTGTCCTTAAATCGCCGGGCGACAGCCTGAACGAAGTTCGCCCGGGCGTCGCCGCAGTACGTCATGCTAATCAGAACCCGACGCTCACCAGCAGCCACCGGCGTGACCTTGTGCAAAACCCTGGCGCCCTCGAATACGATGAGCGTGTTCGGCGGTGTTTGCAGCTCGGCCTCGGCATCGCCGATCATGGCCTTAAGCCGTGCATGCGAAAGCCCGTCCGCCGCGTTGCCGTGATTCACCATTGGCAGCAGCACCGTGAAGTGACGGCCGCGATAGAAATTGTGATCGTAATGCCAGCCGATGTGATCGCCCGAACGCTCGTAGATCAGGATTGAAAGGGAATTCTGATCGTGCAGCGGGGTCGGCCGAACCGCTACGCCGGTAATTCGCGAAATGGTGGCCGCCATGGCCTCGGAATGGTAAAACGCCGTCACGCCCGGCGCCTGCTCGATGAGGGTTTCGTAGGCAATGGCGGCGCCCTTCTTGTGGCTGGGCACATAGCTGCGCTCCGCTCCCGAAAGCGCCTCGATTTCGCGCTGCAGGTTCGCAAACTGCTCGGCGCCAAGGAAATCGGGAACTGCCGCGATCCGGTTGCTGAAGGATGGCGCCGGACGCCGCGAGAGATCCGTGGGCGAACTTCGCGAAGTCTGTTTCACCTTGTTCAGACAGGTTGCCAGCCTCTTATAATGTCGCGCGCGCCGGATCGAAATGGCGCCGATGACGCCGCCTGTGACAACCGCAATAGCTCCAATCTCAATAATCATTGCTGAGATGTTTCCATTCGTGGGGTTTTGTAACTCGTGCTGTCCCAGGGTCTCCGAACCGGTTCGCGCGCCAGATCCCTTAGATAAAGGCCGACACCGATGTATTGGGCGCGGACAAGGAGGCGAAGCCCTCGCGTCATGCCTTGGCTTCGCCCTTCTGCGCGATGAAAACGTCAGCGCTCGCAACTCTAATGAAAGGCTTACTCGCCGACTATCAATGCGGCGCCCAATGCCCCTTTTGTTGGTGCGCAGTTACCCGGCATCGGCAAAAAGTGCTCGCAAGAGCCGTCCTCTTTGCGCGGATCGGCTAAAAACTCGGATTGCTTTGGGCTACTCTGGGGCGCAGTGAACCGGTAGCAGCACGCCGCGCTTGGGCAAGATGCGGTATTGCAAAGGGTGATCTCCATCGCTTTGCCTCCTTTGTTGCTCTTCTCCCGCGTTCATTGCACACTAACCCTGCATGGATATGACATCGGTTCTCACAAACTGGCGAAACCCGCACACCGCCCCAAGAAACCGTCGCCCTGGGCTCAACCCGCGCCTCAAAAACTCGCCTCACGCTCCTTTTATGGCCACCGCTTCACCGCCAGCCGCGTTTCGAGCCTGCGCCAGCACTGGAAAATACCCCGCTATCAGCGGCCGGCTGTGAAGCCTGAGGGCGAACTTCTGACCGTACAGAGGGCAGCCCAAGAGCTTGGGCTTGCCGCCTCCACCGTTCACCGCTGGCTCCAAGAGGGCGTCATCCAAGGCGAGCAGCTGACACCCGGCGACCCTTGGCGCATCCGTATTACCGCGGTTCTCATTGCCGTTAATCATAGAGCTGGAAGTCCGCTGACACGAGAGCGGCCTCCGTCTCTTTAAAATTCAACGTGACAATCTGATGTGTTCGCGCGCTCTGCTTCATCGCGTCTCCCAGCAAGCCAAGACGCTTGAGAACGTAGAAGAGCATCGCGTAACGAACCGTCAGCACGGCCCTGCCTTTCGTCATTCCATAATCTTTGGCGACGACGGCTATTTCACTGGCCGTCAAATCGGGATGCGGCCCAATCTCGAGATTGAACGTCTCCTGCCACAACCGATCCTGATCGGCGTCAGCCCCCGCCTCGGCGAGGGAACCCGTCTCAAGGATGCGTGGCAGCAGGAAATCCTTGAACTTGTCGTCGATGTGACACCAGGCGCGAACGTGCCAGCGAAAGCCGTCATAGCCGAAGGCGTGAGGCGTTATGCGCCGCCAGACCGGATCCACACGCTTCCGGCTCATCGATTGATAAAGAACATCAATGGAGCGCTTGTCCCGGACGGCGCCGAGAACCGCTTTCAGAGCGTTCGCATCGACCACGCGGCGCGGCGTCGCCGCGATGTCCATGTCCGGGGGCTGCGCAATCCAGCTCTCGCCGCCGTCGATCAATCCCTCCGCCAGGGACCGAAGCCGGGACAGATAGCCATCCGGATCGGGCTTCAGAAAGACCGGCGAGAAATCAGGGCTCGCGACGTACCGCTTGGCGCTCTTGTCGTAGACAGCGTTCCGGGGCGCGCGCTCCTGGTAAAGCGTCAGATCCTTGGAGGCCTGAGGCACCGACACGCCGAACATCTCAATAAGATCGGCCCGGTTAACGCCGCCTTCCCAGAAGAGACGGAACTCGATGAACTCGAGGCGGCGCCCCACGCCCCATTTCAACGCCGCAGCGCCTTCCGCCATCGCTTAAACCTTTTTTCGAAGATGAGCATAAAAAGTATCTGGACATAGTTTTAAGACTCGGATAATAACTATCCCTATCGACGCCCCTGGTCAAGCTTAGCGTCGAAATGTCCACGCGTTGTCCCCCGAAGGTGCCCCCCAAGGAAAGCGACCATGGCCGTTGCAAGTCGCCGCCCGCGCGGCCGACATAGCGCAACAACGCCTGCCGGATCTCGTCCTTGTCGCTGAGAAGCTTCCCGAAAGAACGCGAGACGGTGATGCCTTTTTCGACGGCCGGCAGAAGTTCGAGCGGCAAACACGAAACGCCGTTCAACTCGCGCACAATGCGTTCGCCGACGACCGTCATTTTCGCGCGCACCTGTTTGGCGTCGGCGTGCTTCAGGTCGAGGGCGGTTTTGATCCCCTGCTGTTCAAGCCAGGCCGACCGACGCCCCAGATATCGCCGACGGCGACGCCCGCGGCTTTTATAGAGTATTTTGGCGAAGAAGGCCGGCTTGTTCTTGGCATTCGAACGGTGCGGGATGACAGGGCAGATGCCTCGCTCACGCGCCGCCTCGCGATTAGCCGCCGCATCGTAGCCCTTATCGGCCACCGCCGCCCGCGGCATTATATCGGGACCAGTTTCGAGCAGCGTCTCGAAATTCTTGCTATCGCTGGCCTCTCCGCCGGTGAGATGGAAACCGATGGGATGACCGTCCTTGTCTGTTTTTAAATGGATTTTCGTTGAAAAGCCGCCGCGCGAATGGCCGAGCGCCTGGGCGTGCCGCCCCCTTTTGCGCCCGCGGCGGACACATGCGCCCGCACGATAGTGAAATCGAACATCTGAACCAGATTCGCCGTCTCGGTCAGGCCCGCCAGCGCTTCGAAAAAGGCCTCGAACGTTCCCGTCCGGCTGAGCCGCCAGAAGCGTTTCCACACGCTGTTCCACTTGCCAAACTTTTCCGGAAGCGCCCGCCAGGTGATGTTGTGAACGGTGAAATAATGAAGCGCTTCCAGAAACTTGCGGTCGTCGCGGCCAGGCTCGCCGCGTTTCGTGCGCACCGCCCGGAAGACTTCGACCGCGATCGCCCAATCCTCCTCCGTCATCTGTGTCAGCATAACCGGCCCCTCCAAAAGCCGGTTACCTATGAATCATTGAAAAACTGATTTGTAAATCCTCTTCGTTTCGATTGACGACAATCTGTCCACAGGACCTAGGAGCTTTGCCAATGGCAGGGGCACGACATCGACCGCCGCTTACTCATTTGCCACATCAGCCTTACCGAGAGCCTTGTCTCCGGTGGATGGACGCGAGCAGACGAATGACACGTTTTCCCCATTGGCAAGTTTCCGCTCTGCGCTTGCTTTGGAAGCCCGGCGTCATTGACTGGGCTCGCACCCGTTGAATTCGTCCCCAATCTTAGATCACGCAAAACGAGCAATGACGGCGGAGGATCAAGTGCCCGATTATCGCAAAACCGCTGAAGCCGTTTCCCAGCTTACGCCCGAACAATATCGGGTGACGCAGCAAAACGCCACCGAGGCCCCCGGCACGGGCGAGCATCTCGATAACAAGGAGCCGGGCATCTATGTCGATATCGTCTCTGGCGAGCCCTTGTTTGCCTCATCGGACAAGTTCGAATCGGGATGTGGCTGGCCAAGCTTCACCAAACCGATTGAGCCCGTAAACATCAGGGAACTGCGCGATACGTCGCACGGCATGATCCGAACGGAGGTGCGCTCGGCTTTTGGCGACAGCCATCTCGGTCACGTCTTCGACGATGGTCCGAAGGATCGCGGCGGCCTGCGCTATTGCATTAACTCGGCGTCCTTACGCTTCATTCCTCGAGACCGGATGGAAGCCGAGGGCTACGGCGCTTATCTCGATCAGGTGGAGGATATTCGATGAGCCAGGAACGGGCTGTTCTTGCCGGAGGCTGCTTCTGGGGTATGCAGGATCTCATTCGCAAGCGGCCGGGCGTGATTTCGACACGGGTCGGCTATACCGGCGGCGCGGTGCGGAATGCCACCTATCGCAATCACGATGGCCATGCCGAAGCCATCGAGATCATTTTCGATCCCGAGAAATTGAGCTTCCGGACGCTCCTGGAGTTCTTCTTCCAGATTCACGACCCGACAACTCTCAACCGGCAGGGCAACGATCGCGGCACGAGCTACCGCTCGGCTATCTTCACCACGAGCGACGAACAGAAAAGGGTTGCTGAAGACACGATCGCCGATGTCGAAGCGTCGGGTTTGTGGCCGGGGAGGGTCGCCACCGAACTTGTTCCCGCGAGCGAATTCTGGGAAGCTGAGCCCGAGCATCAGGATTATCTGGAGCGATACCCAAACGGCTATACCTGCCACTATGTCCGGCCGAACTGGAAACTCCCACGGCGTGAAAGCATGCGCGCATCGCAGGCCTAAGCCCCAGGCCTGACGAGGATAACACCCGCCACAGCGGCGAGACCGGCAAGAGCGGCGGCAATGAGCATCGCCATCTGATAGGCGTAAAGAAATGCGGCTTCGAGCGGAGCCCTTGCTGGCGAAGACGGGGCCGGCAGGGCGCCAAAGCGCAGCTCCCGGGCTCCATCGATGAGAAGCGATTGCACCTCATGGCGATAAAGAAGAGAAGCAGCCAACCCCACGATTAAAACCGAGCTCAGGCCGGCAATACGGCTGGCCGCGTTGTTGACGGCCGAGGCAATGCCGGATTCGGCCTCCGGAACCGCGTTCATCGCGGCGGTGGTAAGAGGCGCCACCACCATCGCCATACCGATTGCCAACAGCAAGACGGGTCCCACAGCTCCCAGCCACAGAGTAAATATCCCCCGGCAAAGCCGGGGGCTTTAGTGTCCGTCCAAAAACTTCTTGAATCGTATGAATCTGTTATGATTCAAGAGGAGCGGCCGTGATTCGGAGGGGCCGCCGATGTGGACGCCGGAAAACCGCAGGCTCTATGACCGCAGTCATTTGCGTTACCCAAGCGATGTGACGGATGAGGAATGGGAGCTGATCAAGCCTGAAATTGCGCCGGCCAAGCGCGGCGGGCGCAAACGCGAAGTTGACGAGCGCGACATCGTGAACGCCATCATGTACGTGCTCTCCACCGGCTGCCAGTGGCGAGCGCTGCCGAAGGATTTCCCGCCGAGAAGCACGGTGTGGCATTACCTTGATTTGTGGGCCTACGACGGGACGCTGGAGCGCATTCATTACGCGCTTTACGTGAAATGCCGCGAGAAAGCAGGACGCGAAGCAAGTCCAACAGCAGCAATCGCCGATAGCCAAAGCGCAAAGAGCGCAGAAAAAGGGGGGCTCAAATCGATGCGATCGGCTACGATGCAGGAAAGAAGATCAAGGGCAAGAAGCGGCATATTCTTGTAGACACGCTGGGTTTATTGCTTCACGTCGTCGTTCATCCGGCTGATATTCAAGACCGCGATGGAGGCGTCTTGTTGCTCTCTACGTTGTTCGGACAGTTCCCTTTCCTCAAAAAACTCTTCGCTGATGGGGGCTATCAGGGACCAAAATTCAAACAGGCCATCGCTAAACTCCTGCCTGAACTTCAAGTTGAGATCGTCAAGCGCTCAGATCAAGCCAACGGATTTGAGATCCTGCCAAAGCGATGGGTGGTTGAGCGAACCTTCGCCTGGCTTGGCCGCTGCCGAAGACTTGCCAAAGACTTCGAAAACCTAACCAGGATCGCGCTGGCTTTCGTTCGGCTCGCATCCATCCGGCTTATGTTGAGAAAGCTTTGTAAAGCATCATAAACTTTTTGGACGGACTCTTAGGCTCGGCGGTATTAGTTGCTCGGATCATGGCTGATCCCGGTCTCGCGAAATCGTCTTCCGTTATCCATATCCATAAGAAGGGGAAGGGCGTTCAATGAGCTCAAAGCCGGTTGGCCGGGCGTATTGCGCCGATCTTGTTTATGTGCGGCTCGACAATTTAATACGAAGAACAAGGAGTAATTATGCTGTCCCAAGTGAAAGTGGATCTCATTGAGGTTGGTTCTTTCAAACAGGAAGAACGGTCTGACCCCGTTTACAACGTCACCGTTGTACTTCACGTAACATCGGACTTTGGCAAGCATGAATTCCGTATCCCGGTCAAGGGCGCTTCCTCGCTTGACAATGCCGTCAGCAGTGCTCGAGATCTTTTGGCTGAATGGGCGAAGGAATTGACGCAATCCGCGCATAGGTCATGAGCGAAGGCGCTACGGGGAGCAGGTCAGCAGCAATGGCTGTCGGGTTATTCTTGACCGGCTCCGAGTGCGCGAACTCACGTCCGAAGCGTCGCCGCCTTTTCAGATGCACTTCGTTTTTTCGACACCCCATCTCCTGATTTTCCATGGGGACCCTGCATTTTGCAGACAAGCCAATCAATCTGGCAGACATAATGTGGGGAGCTATCGCCAATTTTCGGTGATGGCCTGATGGGTCAGGCGGCGGCTAATTTGGCTTGAGGCGCCTTAAACTTGGCGGCGATCTCAAGTCCGTCGATGAATTTCACACCCTGGATGATCTTTGGCAACTGGTTATGCCCGTCGAGCCTGCGCCAGCTTTTCTGAGCGCCCTCGACCAGCTTGAAGACCATGGCGAGCGCCGTCTTGTTCGAGAGGCAGCCCTTCGAGCGGATCGTCCTGTGCCGCACCGTCGCGAACGTGCTCTCGATCGGGTTCGAGGTCCGCAAGTGCTTCCAATGCTCGGCAGGGAAGTCGTAGTACGCCAGCAGAGCATCGCGATCTTTCTTCAGGCAGTCAGCAGCCTTCTCGTATTTGAGCTCATAAGTCTCGATGAAAGCGTCGAATGAGGCCCCGGCATCGCTCCTCGTCTCCGCCATCCAAATCTCCTGCAGCGCGCGTTTCGCCTTCGGCTGCTGGCTTTTCGGGAGCTTGTTCAACACATTGGCGGTCTTGTGAACCCAACAGCGCTGTTCGCGCGTGGTGGGCCAGACCTCGCCAAGCGCCTTCCAGAACCCCAAGCCTCCGTCGGCGATGGCCAGTTCCGGCGCCATGGTCAAGCCACGGCGCTTTAGACTGAGGAGCAGCTCGCGCCAGTCATGGGCGCTCTCGCGCACCCCGTCGGTGAAGCCGATCAACTCCTTCTTGCCTTCGGGCGTCGCGCCAATGATGACAAGAATGCACTGCTTCTCGTCCTCAAGCCGCGCCTGCAGGTGGATGCCGTCCGCCCAGATATAGACATAGCGCCTGGCCGAGAGATCGCGCTTTTGCCAGCGTTCGTGCTCGCCGATCCACCCTTCCTTCAAGCGCGCGATGGTCGATGCCGACAGGCCCGGCGCATCCTTGCCGAGCAGCGCGGCCAGCGCCTCTTCGAAGGCGCCGGTCGAGACGCCCTTCAGGTAAAGGATCGGAAGCAACGCATCGAGGCTCTTCGAGCGCCGCGCATAAGGCGGAAGGATTGCGGGCGTGAAGCGGATACGTTCAGGATCCTCAGCCCCGGCCTCGCGGTCGCGGACACGCGGCTGGCGCACGGCGACGGGGCCAATGCCGGTCATGACCTCACGCTCCGGCAGATGACCGTGTCGCACGACGCGCTGGCGGCCATCTTCGGTCTTCAGATCGCCATGCTTCGCGAGAAAGTCCGCCACCTCCGCCTCCACGGCATGGACAAGCAGCGCTCGCGCTCCGCTGCGCAAAATCTCGGTGAGCGGATCGCTGACCGTCCCTGGTTGAATTCAGCTTGACGATGGTATCGGTCTGCACGGCGTATCACTCCTTCGTTGGAGAAGTGGAGGCTTGAATCACCACCACGATACGCCGCCTTCATCCCTTCAAGACGTCACCAACTTTCAGCGATAGCTCGCGCAATCGCGCAGCATCGCTCTGAAGCGCGGCGCGGCTCCGAACTTCTGCAGGCCTATGGAGCGGCGCTGAGGCGACTTTTAGTAGTGTGTGACCGCTGGGGCAAACGCTCTCAAGCCGGCTCACGCTGGCAGGTTGGTTGCGGGGGGCTTCAAAAATCAATGATGAGAAAGGAAAAAGCTCCTGGAAGCCAATGGCTTAGAGGGACCCGAAGCAAACATAATTGCGCCTCTATAACCCACAAGCTCAACCCGATCATAGACTATGCTGCGGGCAGTCGAGCAATCCCTATTCCAGCTCATAGTATGCCGGATCAGCCGAACTGAGCCTCACATCAGGCGCGCTAATACTCTCTCTTCACGATGGGCACGCGTTGCAGGAACGGCGGCTCACCTCCTCAAGCGCCATCGCAAGACCCATTTGCGACCTCTCTCCTGAGCAATATCGCGAAAAGTGTCAACGGCGGTCCGGCATCGGCGGCTGCGCTTATGGTCAAGGGAGCAAAGGCCGGCAGCAAACGGGGCTGGAGGCGGCCTGGCTATTGGGCTCGCGAATGCCCGGATGCCGCATTTGCGGCGCCGCTGTCGGACCTTGCGGCGCAGCCTCGGCTAGGCCCGAGCGGATTTCTTCCGATCTGGAAGCTTTGCGCGCTTTCGTGCTGGAGATCATGGCCGAGCGCGACGCCGCGCTTGTGCGGCGTGGCTCGCGACGCCCAGTATGGTCGGTCGTCCGAAAAGCTGAACGCCGACCAGCTCGCCTTCACGCTCGAAGATGTGGAGCAGGCGGTCGCCGCGATCGAGGCCGCGGAACATAAAACAAGCCCAGCCAAAAGCCGCGAACGCGCCGCAAAAAGACGGGCCAACCGCGGCGCTCTGCCAGAGCATCAAAACCAGATCGAGCTCTGCCATTTCTTTGGCAATTGTTGGGAGCAGTATCTGAAACTTCCCGAGCAGCTCTCGCAATGTCGCACCCTGGCTGACTTGGTAAACCTCCGATCTTCATTCCTCAGTCAGTTTGCAAACGATTATATGCAAGAGACAGAAAAGCTTGCACCCTACGGTTCCTGGCGGGTTACATATTGCCTATCGAACCGGCCAGGCTCTTGGTTGTCGAGGCGTTGTGGCGACCTAAGTACGGAAAGCTTCGCCAATCTCACGACGCCTTACTTGCCTTTAAGTAAAGCCGCGCCGCGTGCCGCGGCTTCTTTTTTTGCTGCTTTGGGTTTAGGGCGCAGGCTCCTGCGCGAAGTCGGCGGAGTGGGTGGGGGGGAGAAGGGGTGTCGGATTTTCGACGAGACGGCTTGTCGTTATCGCTTGGTACCGGAAACTTCTGTGCCTTGGCGATCATTTCGGCCAGCGTGCAGCGTGCAAGCTAACTCGGCATTCTTCTTCGTGATCTCCACGGCGCGGTCTTGGACGTCCTTGGAGCGAGCAGCCTCTGCGCGCATCACGCCCTGTCAGGCGTCCATGGCTTTCGTTACGAGATCTTCTGCTAACTGCTCATGTGTGGGATGCGCCTCCTTCGTGTGCTGTTCGGCCTGTTCGCGCGTGGCCGGCCAGAATGCGAACGGCTTATCGGCCATTAGTTTCCTCCCGAGATGTGGTGCAGAAGTGTAGCCGATACCAAATGCTTAAGCCATCACGTTGCTGGCTCCCGAGTGCTGAAGCGGGCACTTGAGCGTTATAGACTTCGGCCGCGTTTTTGGCATATCCAACCGTAGCTTGACGTATGAGCCAGGTGCGTCTTCGAGGGGCTTTAGTTTTCCGTGGACCGGATCCCGAGCTGGCACTTTCCGGTCATCTAGGGCTGTGATCCAGGCCTGCCAGTCAGTCCACCAGGATCCGGCGGTTTGGCTTGCGCCCGATAGCCACTCGTCAGCCGTCTTCGCGAGATTGCTGCTGGACCAATATCCGTATTTGTTGGCTGCCGGTGGATTGATGATTCCGGCGATGTGCCCGGAACCACCGAGCACGAAGCGCACTGGACCTGAGAACAATCGGGTCCCAAGGTAGGTGCTCTTCCAGGGGGCGATGTGATCTTCAAGAGTAGAAATGAAATAGGAGGGCACTCTAATTTCAGACAGGTTGATTGGGACATTGCCCAATGTTATGCCGCCGGGCTCCTTCAGGAGGTTGCGCATGTACATGTTTCGGAGATAGAAGCTATGCATTGCGTAGGGCATTCGCGTCGAGTCAGAATTCCAGAAGAAAAGGTCAAAGGGGAATGGGTCTTTGCCCATTAGGTAGTTATTCACTACAAATGACCATATCAGATCGTTCGCACGCAGCATGCTGAAGGTGCCAGCCATCTCCGCGCCCTCGAGGTAGCCACGCTGCTCCATTTTCTTTTCGAGGCTGGCAATTGTCCGCTCGCCGATGAAGACGCCCAGCTCACCTGGACTCGAGAAGTCGAGCATGGTCGTGAAGAACGTGCCGGAAGCGAGGCGCTTGTCTTTCGTTGCCGCCATCCAAGCGAGGATTGTTCCCAAAAGTGTGCCACCTAGACAGTAGCCCAGCGCATTGATTTCCTGCTCACCCGTCTGGTCACAGACCTTGTCGACAGCAATGCGGGCCGCTTCATGGTAATCATCGAAGCTCTTCTTGGCGAGTTTGGCGTCCGGATTGAGCCACGAGATGACAAAAACACTGTGACCCTGATCAGTCGCCCACTTAATAAACGAGTTATTTTCCTGCAGGTCCAGGATATAGTACTTGTTGATCCAAGGAGGGAAGATAAGCAGAGGGCGCTTCCATTGCTCTCCGGTACTCGGTGAAAACTGAAGCAGTTGCATGAGCACATTCTGAAATATGACCTTGCCAGGCGTGGCCCCGACGTTCTTTCCAAGCTCGAAGGCAGTCTCATCGGTCATCTTTATCCTGAGCTGGCCTTCGCCCTCTTCGATATCGCGCAGCAGGTTGTTAAGGCCTTTCACCAGATTCTGCCCGTGGCTTCTGACCGTCTCACGGAAGACTTCTGGGTTCGTGAGCGCAAAGTTCGTTGGTGAAAGGGCGGCAATAAACTGGCGGGTAAAGAAATTCACTTTCTGCGCTGTTCGCTCCTCCATGCCCTCTACATTTTGCACCACATTGTGAATGTGACGGGCAGCGATGAGATAGGACTGCTTGATGAAATTGAAGAGAAAATGTTCCTCCCACAGCACGTCCTGGAACCGCTTGTCGTCTTTGTGTGGCGTAGCTACGGGCTCAGGGAAGAGCCCCATAAAGCGCATCGTGGCGTGCTGCCAAAGCGAATAATAATCCCAAAATAGGTTCATTTGCGCCCGGGCGAGCTTGTGGGGGTTGGCTAACATCTTGGCCATCATCTCCATGAAGGCCTGTGCGAGTCCGAGTTCGTCACTGGGCATGCTGGCCCCTTTGCTGACCTGACGGCGGATATGGTCGGTCAGCAGTTTGGACGCGCGGATTGCAACTTCGAAGTAACTGTCGGCCACATCCCTGGGATCGGGCAACCTCAGCCTTTTGGCATCCTGACGCGTGGACATGGCGTTTCTCCCTTTAAATCTTCCCTGAGCGGATGCTGTTCCCCGGGCTTGCTTGCCATGCGAGCACCCTTCTTGCTTTGTGCTGAGCTCGCGGGGTGGGCACGTTTTCGGAAAGCAATCCTGCGTGTTTTCAGTCACTCCAAGAAGCCACCGGGATTTGCACCTCCAGGATTATCCTTGTATTGCGAAGTCAAACAGCCTTATGGACACAGCTCAGACCCCTCCTTTTTGGAACCGCAAGGGGAAGGTAATTGCTTATCTGTCTTTATCGAATAAAAATGAAAGTTTACGTTAACAACTGTAGCTTAGCGAACACTATACAATATCAGTGTAGATACGAGTGATTTTTCCGTTCTTTGATTTTTATCAAAGTCTTTGTTGTGCATCATATATTTGTAATATTGCGCTATATTGTGCATTGCAACATGAACATTATTGCAGTGCGCAAAACTGGATGATATTTAGAGGTTGCCATGGAACGGAGCTTAATCGCGACAGTTATTCTGTTGGGCGTTCGTTGCTGTTTAAGACGTCCACGCCGAAAATGCACATGTTATAGGAAAGAATGTTACATTCTGAACCGGAAACGCGTTAGACTTCAGGCAATATATACTTATTAAGGCTATGTACAGCCCCACTTCTGGTGACAAAGGGGTGGGATTCGTTTAACATCTTGCTTTAGAACTTAGCTTTTTCTCCCGGAGCTCTTTCATGTATTGATCCACCACAGCTCAGCAGGCGGAGGTTCCCAATGAACGCTAAACAGAATGAAATCATGCGCACCGGAAAGGGCTTCATCGCAGCCCTCGATCAAAGCGGCGGCAGCACGCCCAAGGCCCTTAAGCTCGATGGCATCGACGAGAGCAAGTACAAGGGCGAAGACCAGATGTTTGACATGATCCATGAGGCGCGCACCCGGCTCATAACCAGTCCGTCGTTCACCAGCGACCGGGTCCTCGCAGCGATCCTATTCGAGCAGACCATGGACCGCGAGATCGGCGGCAAGCCCAGCGCCACTTATTTGTGGGAAAACAAAGGGATTGTTCCAATCCTCAAGATCGACAAGGGCCTCGCCGCTGAAGCGAACGGCGTGCAGCTTATGAAGCCTGTCCCGGATCTTGACAAGCTCCTAGAGCGTGCCGTCAAGAAGGGCATCTACGGGACGAAGGAGCGCTCGGTTATCAAGGACGCCAACCCAGCCGGCATCAAGGCGATCGCAGCCCAGCAGTTCGAGTGGGGCAAGCAGGTTCTCGCGCACGGCCTTGTGCCGATCCTTGAGCCCGAGGTGGACATCAAGTCCCCCAACAAGGCCGAATGCGAAAAGCTCCTGAAGAAGGAACTGCTCGCCGGCTTGGACACCCTTAAAGATGGCCAGCAGGTCATTTTCAAGCTGACCATCCCCGACGAGGACGATTTCTACGCCGATCTCATTAAACACCCAAAGACGGTGCGGGTCGTCGCTCTGTCCGGCGGGTACAGCCGGGACGAGGCCTGTGATAAGCTCGCTAAGAACCACGGCCTGATCGCTTCCTTCAGCCGCGCGCTTGCCGAGAACCTGACTGCCCAGCAGAGCGATGAAGAGTTCAACAAGAAACTGAAGACCACTGTCGACAACATCTACCAAGCCTCCATCACCTAAGAGAATTTTTGGCGAAGTGGCCGCCGCCCTGAGCGATTTGGTCGTCGGCTTTTTGCGTCCATAGTCTGTTATATAAATTATTATATTACCTCATGGCGATGACGTAATGCGAACTTTATCAAAATTCTGTCGCTTTTATAGTTCTTGATGAACGCACAGTTGCCATCTATTTCTTGACAATTGAAGCGTAAACTCGGCAGAGGTTTGATTTACCGCTCAAATTTGCTACGCTCACGATCAAAAAATGTTTTAGAGCGAGGTTGCCGTCGCCCGATCGGAGGCGCCGGGGCTGATAGCTCGCAGCAAAGGACTTCCCACGGCTTATCAAGCGCGTTTGGGTTTCAAGGCAGGGGTAGAACAGCGTGTGGTTTTTGAGCGTGGTGCAGGCGACATAGAGAAGACCGCCGATGGTGTGCAGTGCACGAGCATGGCAACGCCGCGGGCTTTCGGAGCGATGTCCCGGCTTTGCTCTTGTCAGCGCACCGCGTCGAGGCGTCCGCCAAGTAGTGAATGGCGTTCCGCAGTCTTGGATTGCCGGCAAGCCTGCGAGTAACGGAGCGGCTTTTGCCGGATCACCGGGCGGTCCGGGTTTGTTCGGTCTCGCCGGAATGGGCTTGGCAAGCAAGCTGCACAGCCTATGGCGTCGGTCCACTCTTTTTGTTCGGCGATGTCGTCAAGTCCAGCCATACCGGTTCTCTACCTTTTACAGTCGCTCAAGGGGGCCCGCTCCGGTCTCAGCCGGTGCTTACCTCATGGCATCGCTCATTTGGGAATCATCCAGGGTACGAGATATTGCTGGGCTGCGACCAAGGCGCCGAGCAAGAGCGTCAGAATGATGCTGTGCTTGAAGATGCGGGCGAACACCAGGCCTTCCTTTCCCGCCAGCTTCGTCACAGAGACGCCGGTTGCAATGTTCTGCGGCGAGATCATTTTGCCCATGACGCCGCCAGACGAGTTGGCTGCGGCGAACAGCACCGGATCGAGGTTCAGCTGACGGGCGGCTACGACCTGCAGATTCCCGAACAGTGCGTTTCCCGATGTGTCGCTGCCTGAGAGCATGACGGCGACCCAGCCGAGGAAAGGCGAAAGCAGCACGAACAACTGCCCCGTCGCGGCGACTCCTTTTCCAAGCGTATAGGCGAGGCCCGAATAGTTCATGAGGTAGGCGAGGCCGATGATGAGCATCACCGTGATAACAGGGAGCCACACTTGGCGAAGAGTCTCGAAAACGCATCCGAGAAAAACTCTCAGTGTCCGTCCAAAAACTTCTTGAATTGTATGAATCTGTTATGATTTAAGAGGAGCGGCCGTGATTTGGAGGGGCCGCCGATGTGGACGCCGGAAAACCGCAGGCTCTATGACCGCAGTCATTTGCGTTACCCAAGCGATGTGACGGATGAGGAATGGGAGCTGATCAAGCCTGAAATTGCGCCGGCCAAGCGCGGCGGGCGCAAACGCGAAGTTGACGAGCGCGACATCGTGAACGCCATCATGTACGTGCTCTCCACCGGCTGCCAGTGGCGAGCGCTGCCGAAGGATTTCCCGCCGAGAAGCACGGTGTGGCATTACCTTGATTTGTGGGCCTACGACGGGACGCTGGAGCGCATTCATTACGCGCTTTACGTGAAATGCCGCGAGAAAGCAGGACGCGAAGCAAGTCCAACAGCAGCAATCGCCGATAGCCAAAGCGCAAAGAGCGCAGAAAAAGGGGGGCTCAAATCGATGCGATCGGCTACGATGCAGGAAAGAAGATCAAGGGCAAGAAGCGGCATATTCTTGTAGACACGCTGGGTTTATTGCTTCACGTCGTCGTTCATCCGGCTGATATTCAAGACCGCGATGGAGGCGTCTTGTTGCTCTCTACGTTGTTCGGACAGTTCCCTTTCCTCAAAAAACTCTTCGCTGATGGGGGCTATCAGGGACCAAAATTCAAGCAGGCCATCGCTAAACTCCTGCCTGAACTTCAAGTTGAGATCGTCAAGCGCTCAGATCAAGCCAACGGATTTGAGATCCTGCCAAAGCGATGGGTGGTTGAGCGAACCTTCGCCTGGCTTGGCCGCTGCCGAAGACTTGCCAAAGACTTCGAGAACCTAACCAGGATCGCGCTGGCTTTCGTTCGGCTCGCATCCATCCGGCTTATGTTGAGAAAGCTTTGTAAAGCATCATAAACTTTTTGGACGGACTCTCAGAGGAAGGCGAACCAGCAGCGCCGTGATAATGGCTGCGAGGAGGATCGCCGTCCCCGTCCCAAAGGGCTGGAAAACCCAGACCGCGTCATAGGGCTTCCCATTGTAGAGGGTGATCGAAATGGCATGGTGCAAGCCCGGCCACTGGATTTTCTGCTGGCCCAGGCTGGACACTTCAACGGAGGTCCACGCGATCACCGTCAGCGACACAACAATCCAGGGAAGCCAGCCCTCCCAATCAGGCACAACCGTCTTGGAGCGGCGGCCTTCCATGGTGTGCGCAACGTAGAACTCCGGCTCGCCTGGAGGGCTCCAAATCTGGAGGAACACCACCGTAGCGATTAGCGAGCCGAGGGAGGACAAAACGTCGGTCAGCGTGTAGTCGATATAGTTGGAGGTAACGAATTGCGACAGCGCGAAGCTGCCCCCCGATACAAGCAAGACGGGCCAGATTGAGCGTATAGAGCGCCAGCCGCCATAGAGCGCCATGACATAGAAGGGCAGGATAACGGCCATGAACGGCAGTTGCCGCCCGATCATCGCGCCGAGTGTCGGAGAGGGAAGGCCGGTCACCGCACCCAGAACTGTAACCGGCACGCCAAGAGCGCCGAAGGCAACCGGCGCGGTGTTGAAGATCAACACAAACACAAGCGCTTCAAGGGGCTGGTAGCCGACCAAGATCAGCAGCGAGCTCGTTATGGCGACAGGGGTGCCGAAACCCGCGACGCCTTCGAGCAGCGCCCCGAAGCAAAATCCGACCACCAGAAGGACGACCCGGCGATCGTTCGGCAGATAGCTTGCAACCCAGTTGCGGAACGCGTCGAAACGTTGGGAGCGCACGGCAACGTTATAGAGGAGGAGCGCATTGAGCACGATCCACATCACCGGCCACAGCGCAAAGTGTCAACGGCGGAGTAATTTCAGGCCACCGTGGCGGAGAGATTTCCGGCCACCTTTGCTGACGTTGAAAGCATAAAGCCCCATCGCGATGGGGCTTTATGCTTTTCGGCATTCTTTTTATCGGGAAGTAACTTCGCCCGTGCTTGGATCGACGCTTTCAGTTTCGGAGGCGTCTGTATTGAGCGATCGCTCGGCTCGGCGGCGCCGACCTTTCGACTGCTTGAGCCGGTAGCTATCGCCATTCATCTCAAGAATGTGGACGTGGTGGGTGAGCCTGTCGAGCAGCGCACCGGTGAGCCGCTCGGAGCCGAAGATAGACGTCCAGTCTTCAAAGGGAAGATTGGACGTCACGATGATCGAGCCCCGCTCGTAGCGCTGGCTGAAGACCTCGAACAGAAGTTCGGCGCCGGTCGGCGACAGGGGCACGTATCCGAGTTCGTCAATGATCAGGAGCTTGTAGGCGGCGAGTTGAGCTTGCAGGCGCAGAAGCCGCTTCTCGTCGCGCGCCTCCATGAGCTGATGGACAAGCCCGGCGGCGGTCGCAAATCCGACGGCCATGCCGCGCTGGCAGGCGGCAAGACCGAGAGCCAAGGCGATGTGGCTCTTGCCCGTGCCGCTGTTGCCAAGCGCGATGACGTTCTCGCGCCTCAGGATGTATTCGCCTCGCGAAAGCTCCAGGACCAACATCTTGTTGAGCGAGGGGATGGCGTTGAAATCGAAGCTGTCGAGCCCCTTTACGGCCGGGAAGCGAGCGGCCCGAACGCGGCGCTCCACCATACGCCGCTCGCGCTCAATCAGTTCAAGTTCGCTAAGCCTGAGCAGATAGCGCACATGATCAACGCCACTGCGTGCGGATTCCTGCGCGACCTTCTCGTACTCGGCGAGAATGGTGGGCAGCTTGAGCTGCTTGAGATGATGCCGGAGCAGCAGCTGCGGTTTATCGGCGGCCTCTGTCATGCGGCCTCCTGATCAAGCAACGCCGTATAGTCGGCGGCGCGCGTCGCCTGAACGGCGGCCTTGGGCAGATAGGGATAGGCGGCGAGATCAAGCCGGGGCGGTCGCTTCTCGATCCGGCACAAGATCAGCTGCTTGACGGCGTCAAAGCTTGGTGCGCCGAGTTTAAGGGCGTCTTTGACCGCATCGGCGACCATGTTCTGATCGAACGTCTCCATAAGCCGCAAGACCTGGATGAACTCGCGCTTGCCGCGGTTGCCCATCCTGGCTTCGAGCAGACGCCGCAACTGCGGAAACTGCTCCGGCAACGCCCACTCCTGCAAGGGCCGCGCCTGGTCGAGCGCTCCGGGCTTCTGCTCAATCAGCGCCAGATAATGCAGGGGATCACAAACAAAGTCGCCGCGCTCATAGGATCGCTTATGGCGGGCGATCTCTTCCCCGGCGCAGACGATGATCACCTCATCCACGAAGCCTTTTACGGTGACGTCGCGAAAGCCGTACGCCGTGGGAACGGAGTAGTCGGCCGTGCGGTAGCGAACGAGCGCCGTCGACGACACGCGCGCAGTCCGTTGATCGCAGGGCTCAAAAACGCCAGGCGGCAGTGGCCGAAAGGCGGCCAGGTCCGCTTGAAGCCTAGCGCCGATCGTCTCTGGATGGGAGCCCGCCCTGCGATCGAGTTCCGAAAGGCAACCCGCTTCAAGCTTGGCGTTCAATGCCTCGAAGCTTGCAGCGATGGGGACCGGCGTCAGGAGCCGCCGACGGCCGTTCTTGACAAGTCCCTCGACCTTACCCTTGTCATTGCCCTTGCCGGGCCGCCCAAACCGGTCGCGAAACAGATAATGACTGATAAGTCTGGTGAAGGCCCCCGTCCGTTCGCGCTTGCCGTCGCCACAAATCTTGGCGACCGCGAGCTTGGTGTTGTCGTAAAGGATTGATTGCGGAACGCCGCCGAAGAAGGCGAAGGCCGAAACATGGCCGTCGAGAAAGGCTTCCGTCGTCTCCGCCGGATAGGCCTTCATGAACGGCGCGTCCGAATGCGGCAGGTCCATGAAGAACACATGCATCTTCTGCCGGACGCCGCCGATTACGCCGATCGCCTCGCCAAAATCGACTTGGGCGTGCCCAGGCGGATGCGCCAGCGGCACAAAGGTCTCGCGGGCCCGAGACCTCGCAAGCCGCACATACTCCTTCACGGCCGAGTAGCCGCCATCGAAGCCGTGTTCGGCGCGAAGCCGGTCGTAAATCCGCTTGGCCGTATGCCGCTGCTTCGGCGGCGCCGTGATATCCGCCGCCAAAATCGCATCGATGATGGAAACGAATGGCCCTATGTCGCGCGACAATCACCGTGAGAAGGCAACGTCAATCAGGATGAGAATGCCGCTGGCGACGTGACGGAGGGAGGGCGTAGCCCGACCGAAGGCGCGGCGTTAGCGGCGGCGCTCGTTTCACTAGGGTGGAACGGCATCTGGCGGTCACGAGCAGGCTGGACAAGCATATGATTCTTCAGAGCAAAGAGGAATTGACGCTTGCCCGGCCTCCACATCAACGACCACCAGATGAGGCTGTTTATGAGTTTTCGCCAGACACACACCACGGCTGTGGCCGCCGCCAAGGCCGGTTTCAGCACCGCGACCGGCTATCGGATCGCGTGCGATCCACGGCTGCCATCGCAGAAGAAGGCGCCCCGAGGGCGCCGTCGGCCCGATCCGCTTGAGGGCGTTTGGGAGCAAGAGATCGTGCCGATGATCGAGGCCGCGCCGGATTTGCGCGCGATCGCCGTCTACGAAGAGATCCGGCGTCGCCACCCGGAGATCGCCCCTGGCGTGCGCCGAACCCTGGAGCGGCGTATCCGCAATTGGCGGGCGCAGCACGGTCCGGAGCGGGATGTGGTCTTTCCACAGACGCATACGCCGGGCCGACTTGGGCTTTCAGATTTCACCGATCTGTCCGGCCTTGGCGTCTTGATCGCTGGCGTGCCGCTCAACCATCGGCTCTATCATTTCCGCCTGGCCTGCTCCGGTTTCGAACATGCCCACGTCATTCTTGGTGGCGAGAGCTTTGTCGCGCTTGCCGAGGGGCTGCAAAATGCGCTTTGGGCGCTCGGCGGCGCGCCTCATTACCACCGCACCGATAGTCTCTCCGCTGCCTTTCGCAATCTTTCCCGCGACGAACAGGAGGACCTGACGCGCCGCTATGATGAGCTGGTTGCGCATTACGGTATGGAGCCGACGCGCAACAATCCGGGCGTCGCCCATGAGAATGGCTCCATCGAAAGCGCCCATGGGCATTTGAAGAAGGCGATCGAGGACGCGCTGCTTTTGCGCGGCTCCCGCGACTTCCCCGATCTGGTGGCGTACCGCGGCTTCATCGACGAGGTTACCGGCCGCCGCAATGCGCGCAATCGCAAGCTTATCGAAGCGGAACGGGCCGCCTTGAAAAAGCTGCCAGAGCGGCGGAGCACCGATTACGAGGAAGCCTCCGTGGTGGTCACGTCAAGCGGCGGCTTCGTGTTGCGGCGCGTCTTCTATACGGTTCCCTCGCGCCTCATCGGGCATCGTCTGCGCGTCAGGATTTACGATGAGCGCCTGGAATGCTTCCTTGGCGGCGCGCCCATTCTAAGCTTACGCCGGGGCCAGCCGCCGCAGGCGAGCAATAAGCGCGCCCATGTCGTCGACTACCGCCACGTCATTCATGCTTTGCGCAAGAAACCGATGGCGCTTCTCAATCTCGTTTATCGTGAACGGCTCTTCCCACGCAGGGCTTACGCCCGCGCCTTTGAGGCGTTGCTGGCCAAGGAGGGCGAGAAGCACGCATGCCGCGCCACCGTCGAACTCCTGGCGCTGGCGCATGAGCGAGCTTGCGAGGCTGAACTCGCGGAAGCGATCGAGGCCGCTTTAAATGCTGGAGAACTGCCCGATCCCGCCCAGTTGTGGGACCGCTTCAAGCCTGATGCGGCGGTCATCCCGGAGGTTACCGTCGAACTGGCGCCGCTCTCGGCCTATGACGAGTTGGCCGTTGTCGCTCAACCGTGCGTTTTGGAGGCAGCGGCATGACGAAGACCTCCGCCATCGACTCCGCACGCGTCGAGCTTCTCCTGACCGAACTATGCTTGCCCGCCATCAAGCAGATGTGGTCCAAGCTCGCGGAAGAAGCGGACAAGGAAGGCTGGCCCGCAGCCCGCTTCCTGGCCGCGCTCACTGAACTGGAGATAGCCGATCGCGGACGGCGGCGTATCGAACGCCATCTTGCCGAGGCACGCTTGCCTGCTGGCAAGACGCTCGACGCTTTCGACTTCACCGCCGTGCCCATGATCAGTAAGGCTCAGATCATGGCGCTTGGCTCCGGCGATGGCTGGATCCAGCAAGGCGCCAACATCCTCCTGTTCGGCCCGCCCGGCGTCGGCAAAAGCCATCTGGCTGCGGCCATAGGCCTGGCGCTCATCGAAAACGGCTGGCGCGTGCTGTACCTGCGCACCACCGATCTCGTTCAGCGGCTCCAGGTGGCGCGCCGCGAACGTGCGCTGGAAAGCGCCATCGCCAAGCTCGACAAGTATCATCTGCTGATCCTCGATGACATCGCCTATGTCAGCAAGGACCAGGCCGAGACCAGCGTGTGGTTCGAGTTGATCGGCTCGCGCTACGAGCGCCGCTCCATGCTGATCACGGCCAATCAGCCGTTCGGCGAATGGGGCAAGGTCTTCCCCGACCAGGCCATGACGATCGCGGCCGTCGATCGCCTCGTCCACCACGCGACCATCCTCGAGATGAACGTCAGAAGCTACCGGCACAACGAAGCGCTCGAGCGCAAACGCGGCAAGGGCCGTCCGGCTGGCCGCGCGACAATCAAAACAACGGCGGAGTGACGCTCCACGTCACTCCGCAAAGCAAAAAGCCTTGCGAGTCACAGCGCCAGCGGCGATCATCGAGACGCTCGGCGATCCGCTCATCCTCACCTTGATTGCCGCTCTCCTCATCCAGATTGGCGCGCGATAGCCCTAACTTCGGTCTCGCCGGAGGCTTCTTGCGAACATACCCCGGCGGCGCCGAGAACTGGCACATCTTCGATATCGTGTCCCGGCTTAAGCCGAAAACACGGGCGGCCTCACGACGGCTCTTACCCTCGACAAAAACGAAACGTCGGACCGCGGCATAGTTGTCCACGGCATACATCCCCTGTCGCCCCTCTCCCGTACAGAAAGGGACAACCTAACCAGTGGCCGGTTATTACTCCGCCACGCAGCAGCACAAGCGCCGCCGCTCCACTGGCCGACTTTCTCACCGCCTCTCACACCTTCTCGGGCCGTTCTAAGTCTGGACTTTCTCGTTGGCCTCGGTGCAGCCGCCCCTGAGAGCGGCTACGCTGACCTTTCTGGAGAATACCGCATTAGGCTCCTTCCTTGGGGGCAAGCGGGAAACGTAGGCACGCGGTTAAGCTGGACGGGTCTAGGGCGCGAACAATCGCACCATTCATCGGTCTGGGCCAGATGCTGACTTTTATTATTCATTGAGATTCCAGCTGTTGCGCCTGAAGCCATCCCTTCAAGAGCTAAGCCACTACGCAGCTTCCATGCGGCTATCACCGGCCGGCTTTATTGGACTGAAACCTCTGGCGTGCTTTCATCTTCGGAAATGCTTTTGGGATCATCGCTGCTGGAGCGGTTATCGGAGGAGGTCGCATCCGCAGATGCGAAGAGATCCCGATTTGCTACCAAGCCACAGATCATACCGTAAAGACGCTCACTCATGCGGGCCCAGTCGTGCGCCTCAAGCCACTGGTCGGCCTTTTCAACCGTCTGGTTGCGCAGTTTCTGATCGTGCAAGGCCGCGGCGATGCTCGAAGCAAGCTCCGCGCCACCCAGGCCACTAGCCCGGATTACGGTGTCCCCCATTTCCTCGAAGATTTTTACCGGCGTGACGAGAACTGGTCTCTGACTTGCCATCGCGGTTCGCACGGCCCCGCTCGCCAACTCAGGTGTTTCCCGATGAGGCAGGACCAACAGATCGCAGCCTTTGAGCAGGTTGAGAGAGCTGTCATCGGACAAATAGTCTGTGTGCCATTCGACGGCGTTACCCACCCCAAGCGACTGCGCCAGCTGCCGGCAGCGAGCGATCTCCTGGTGAGAAATCTTGTCGCTGTGTTCGGCAGTGACCATTCGCAAAGTGGCTTGAGGCCACAGGTCGCGAATGTCGGCAAACGCCTCGATTAACGCGTCAAAACCTTTGTGGGGCAGACAAAATCCGTGTGTCCCAATTACAGGCGCCTCTGTTGCCGGTAAGCCCCGTATCGGCGGACGGCTTATCGTTGGCCGCAACGTGCCGTGCGGGAATAGTGTTGCATTGGTGATAAGTCCGCATGATTTTAGCAGATTCAAATCATCAATGTTATGTACGAGTATACGAGATACCCCTCGGAACACATCAAGCACCTGCCCCCAGTTCTCACAATCTACCAAATTACGAAGGTTGTGAAGTGTGAGGATGATTTGACGTTCTCCAAGACGGGCATCGCTCAACAAGCGCACCAAAGGTTCCGGCCAAATCAGACCCGGTTGATGCTGTATGACAACGACATCGGCGTGCGTTGCTGCGATTTCCCCAGCCAAGCGGTCGGCGGTCTCCAAGTCCTGCCACCGCCAGGCGATTTGGGCAGCTGGCTGGCCCTGTAAACTAAGCGCAGCCGATGGCGTCCGTTCGTCGCACAGTACAGTCACCTTCTGCGCGCCATTCGGATAATTTTTCAATAGATAACTCGAGTAAGTTGCTACACCGCAGCGAATTCCCCATGTCGTTACCCAAGCCACTCTTGGGGCAACGGGCTTGCTCCTTAAGTCTGAAGAAAGCAAATCAAGTGAGAGCCTTCTCACGCGATCCGCCCAAGCACGAGCGTTGCCGAGAGATCGGGCTACGTGACGCCCACGCTCAACGCGAGTGCCCAGCGCTCGACTTTTCATGGGGTCACTGCTGGCGTCGAACATCTCTCGCATCGCAACGGCAAGATCGTCCACATCCGGATCGGCCCAAACTGAACCACCAGAATGCACATGGGTGCGCGAAGGAGAAAAGCGAAATTCGACCTGACGTGCCACATCCGGGCCTGCAAAATCGGTGTGGCCGCCATGTCCAGTCACGATCAGCGGCACACCGGCCGCAAGAGCTTCCGCTGGAGGGATGTTAAAGCCTTCCCCGCGGGTTGGCAGCACCGCTGCGTCAGCTCCGCGGTAAAGCTCAACAAGTTCCCACCCAGGCAGATCCTTATTGATCATCAAAATTTCGGGGGCGCCTGCATCGAGGCTGTCAATCTTCGCAATTAGTGCAGGAACGTCGTTATGCGGGTTGGGAAATCCCTTGATAACAAGGCGAACCGGATCGCTCCTCCGAAAAGCCTTCGCATAAGCCGCCAGCAGAGCGTCAACTCCTTTGCGCGGGAAGCAGGATGAGACGTGGAGAAAGACGAATGGCGCGGCCTTGGTCTGTCGCTTCGGAGCCATTACGGCAAGGCGATCGTCTCCAAGTGCTGCATAGGCGTCTATGTCGGGAGCACACCCCATCAAACGTATCGGCAGCCGAACTCCAGAGTCGACCAGCGCCTTTGCAACGAACTGCGTTTGGACTAGAACGCCCTGGAACCCCTGGTTCAACACTCGAACCATGTCAAGCGGGATAATGCTTTCCTCCCATGCGACCCAAGCCAGCTTGAGGTCGGCGGAGTTCGCTGGCACGAAGACCGGCCAGTGTTGGGCGATTTCCACCACCATGCCGTCCCCGTGCCGTGGACGCGAACAAAGCTCGGAAATTTCGGTCCGTTCGGCGGCTGGAACCCGCGTCAAATCACGCACGGGATGCCCTTCGATCTGATCAACCTGGACGGTGCCAGGCTCACGAGCCTCTAGCGCCAGCGCGAGACGGCGATTCATAGCGGCGAGGCTGTAGCTCCCGTTAATATGCCCAACTACGGAAAAGCGCAGATCGGATTCAAGAATGTCCTGAAAGATCTCAGTTTCGTGGTCAGACCGCTTGCGAAACAGAAGCGCCTCGGCCAGTGCCAGGCGATCGGCAATCGATCTGTTTCGCCCATAGGCAAAGCCCGTGATACCTAACGAAACACCGTGCTGATCCATTGCCATGCCCGCCCAACGGCTCTTGGCTTTGATCGCAAGCTTTACCTGCCCGTCTGACTCAACATGGCAGTCGATCCACATAGTAAAGTCCCGAGGATCATTGGCGGAGATGTCTGCATGGACTGTCGCCCCACACTGGGAAGCCACCGTCACTGCAACATGTCGGCCGAGAGGAGCCCGCAGTTGCAAGGCGACGCTGACAGGCTCCGCCGGAGCCGCTTCAAGCGTCAGCGCGAGGTGCGCCGCTTCACTCTTCATCCAGGCTCCCCAAGCCTCGGGCTCAAGCCAACCGTCGACCAGCATGACCCGGCGCTGAAAGGCTTTCATGAACGTTGCCGTGCTTGAAGGGGTTATGGCCGCTCCAGTGCGACCAATAAGCGCCGCAGGCCTCATGATCCTGTTTGGCGGGAGGCGTTCCCCGCGGTCGATGGAATCCATACACAACAGCCGAGCCAACCCGACACAAAACTGCCGCGTCTCACCCCACCAAGGTTCATGAATTGCACCGGTTACTTCTAAGCACAACTCTATGTGGCCGGAACCGCTTGGAATGCAGTCGATCCAAGCGAAAAAGTATGGATAATGCTGGGCGGCGTGGCGGCTTTCCGGTATCGCCACAGTTGTTGTGGCCCCACAGGCGGCCTGAATTATCAATTGATTATCTTGTGCCCAGGGCGCAGCCTGGAACTGAAGGACAACTCGCACTGTTTTGCCTGGAATACCCTTGACCGTTAGCTCAATGTTACTGTGGTTGCCTTGCATCCAGGCACCCCATGACTCAACGGCGCACCAACCTTTGCCGAGAAGTAGACGCCGGGATGCCTGTTCAGACAAGAGCTGGTAAGGAGGCAGATGTCTCCCAAACTTCCAATCAACTGGGATGCTACCTGGACGCACGACCCTGTTAAACGGGATGGCGAATGCTGGAATTCTATGTTCCTCCAGTAATTCTTGTTGGCAGTCCTTGATCGCCCGGATAAATAATGTGCCGTGCTCATGCCAGCTGCGTGGTTGAAATTCGCCTCTTAGTTTTGTTTCAAGCCGGCGCAGTTCGGCGCGGTCATCAAGCAGCCGGCGAACCAGATTAGCCCCTTCACGGGCATTGTAAGGGTCTATATAGGGTACGAAACTGCCACCAACTTCCGGCAAGGACGATGCGTTCGATGTTATGCAAACCTTGCCGTAACTCAGGCTTTCTCCAACCGGCAATCCCCACCCCTCGATAAGCGACGGGAATATGGTGAAAAGACAGTTGCGATAAAGTGTTGCCAGCTCATCATCAACGAGTTCCTCTAGGACGATGACCTTGCCATCAAGGTTATTAGTAGCACCGAGCACGGAGACCAGGTCGCTGACGTTGTACCCCCGTCGTCCGACAAGGACCAGAACCGGTGGAGCCACATCTTCCTGCATGAGCAGCGTCCAAATCTTCAGAAGCAAAGCTTGATTCTTGCGGGCACAAATGGTGCCAACGCACAGGACGAACTTGTGATCCTGAAGAGAGGCGATCGCTGGCGTCCAGTGATCCTCACCCTCTGCGTCAGGTTTGTCCAGGCTGTGGGCCTCCGGAACAACCCTGGTCGAAAGCGCCGGATACCCCGCTTGAGACAGGAGCCTACCCAACTCGCGCTCCACGTGCTGGGATACGGTCAACGCGAAGTCATAGTTCAACAGAGCATCTGCCATGGTGACGGCAAACGAATGTGTTTCATGCCGGGCGCAAAATTCTGGGTGGGTCAGAGGAATGAAATCGTGGATGTAAGCACCGAGGACAACTCCGAGGCGCTTCAGCCGGGCGTCCGTCTTAAGCAGATCGGTGCGCCGGTAAATCGTTCCCGTCGAAACGACGGTATCGCCACGCATTGGGCGGATCAACTCCGCCTTGGCCACATGTTCTTCAATCAGGCTGCGACGGCTTTCAAACGCCCCATCACCAGTGATTCCGTATGCTTTCAAAAAGGCCATTAAGCAGCGGTCAGACAGACGCCACAATTCACCTCCCTCCCAGACCACGATGCTGCAATCTAAGGCTTCGTCCCGCTCATGTTCTTGGATAATGTGCGAAATGATATTGAGTTGAACCCGCTGGATCCCGGAAATCGTTTGAGCGTCCAGCAAATCTGAAAAAAGATCGGTTACTTCGATGAATATTTCCGGCGTTCGGACGCTTTGCCCAAGAATTTCTATCCCTGTAGTGCATGACCCTAGCGACTGCAACTCGCGGTATGCGCAAAGCAGCGGCTTCAACGCATAAGAACGACGATATGCTTCCGTCGCCAAACTGCTCTTGCCTTGCAACTTCAAAACGTGCCCAAGCTGGTGATGAATATCGGCGTCGTCGGGGTTCTGACTCAGTGCGTGCCGATACGTGCTCTCACCTCCCAAGAGGTCACCGCTTTCCTTCAGACAGTGGCCGAGCTGGACCCAGATAGCCGTATCAGCGGGGACGCTCTCTAGATAGGTCTGATAGACATGCGCTGCTTCAAGCCACTGCCTCGCATCCCTTGCGCGGTCGCCTAAAGCTCGCAGCCCGGCAGATGAAAGCAGCGCAAGTTTCCCAGCAGCGACGGCTTTATCGTCTTCCGCGAAGGTAATTCTTAAAGCGTCAAGCTCATTTTGAGCATTGGTATTCTTGGAATTGAGCGCGACGGCCTTTTCATAACACCTAAAAGCATCAAAGAGGCTGCCTCTTAATTTCTCTAAATGACCGATTTGGAGATGCAAATCGTCATCGCGCGGTTTCTTTTCCAAAACTTTATAATAGAGACTCGCTGCCTTATCGTAATAGCCGAGTTCCTTATATGCATGTCCGAGTTGGATTGCTATGTCTAAAGCGGAGGGGTCAAGAGCCAGCACCTCTGTATAAGACTCTATAGCCTCCTGCCAACATCTTCTATCCCGCGCGTTATCCCCCGCAAAACGAAGAGGGCCGACGCGCAATGCATTCTCACGATTGATTATAAAATTAGTCCACTTCACAAGCCTTCTTGGCATTCCACACCTTGCCAATTTTTATTGGGAGCGCGCATTGACGCGCAGAAGGTGGCGCTCATCATATTTGCAACTCAATAGCAGAAGTTCGGCGTGGTTCAAAGTGAGTCGCTGCGCGGAGATCGAAGGTTGTGGATATTAGAATGAGACAAAAGAACCAACCGAGAATATCGCGGAAGACCGCAACTTCTTGTTGATCAATTGTGATCGGAATTCATTAAGTCTGTCGGGGTGGATATCATTCCAGAAAACTTGCCATCTATATTGCAATCTAAAGTAGAAATCGGCATCGACCCCACCTAATCGATGGCGCGAACGAGCTAGAGATAGAGAAGCAGGCGTGCTGGTTTTGCGGGGAATCGAACAGCGCCTGGGCGTCGCCGAACGGCTGGCGGGCTGCGTAGAGGATTCACGCGCGCAGGCCCAGGTGATCCACGGCCTTGCCGACATGATCCAGTTCAGGATGCTCATGATCGCTTCCGATTACGAGGACGGCAACGACGCGACGGCCATGCGGTCCGATCCGGCGTTCAAGCTGGCGCAGGACGTTCTGCCCTCCGGCCCCGACCTGGCGTCGCAGCCGACCCTGTCGCGCCTTGAGAATTTGCCCGATCTGCGCGCGCTTTTGCGCATGGGAACAGCCATGATCGATCTCTATTGCGAGTCCTACGCGCGCGTTCCCAAGCGGATCGTGCTTGACTTCGACGACACGTTCGACGCTGTGCATGGCGGACAGCAGCTTCGCTTGTTCAACGCCCATTACGACGAATACGGCTTTCAGCGATCGTCGTGTTCGACGGCGACGGACGTTTCTGACCGCAATGCTGCGCCCGGCCAAGCGTCCAAGCGGCGTGGAAATCCGCAAACTCCTGCGGCGCGTGCTGCGGGCGATCCGGGCCAACTGGCCAGCCACGCAGATTCTCATCCGCGCCGACAGCCACTATTGCTGCCCCGAGGTCATCGACTTCTGCCGGGCGAACGGCCTCGACTTCATCCTCGGCGTTGCGCCGACTTCGACCCTGCGCCGTCATGTCGAAACGCTCGAGACGAGCGCCAAAGCGTATTTCGAGGCCGGGCCAAAGAAGGCCAAGGCGCGCCGGTTCAAGGAGTTTTACGACGGCGCCGCAAGCTGGAGCCGCGTCGAGCGCATCATTGCGCGCATCGAGCGGGCGAGGAGGGGACCGACGCCCGGTTCGTCGTCACCAATCTCGAAGGCGGCAGGCCGAAGGCCATCTACGAGAAAATTTATTGCCGGCGCGGCTGCGCGGAAAATCACATCAAATCCTGGAAAACCCATCTCGCCGCCGACCGCACGTCCTGCAGGAAAGCGACCGCCAATCAGTTCCCCCTGTTCCTGCACGCCGGAGCCTATTGGCTGATGTGGGGTTTGCGCGCCGCCATGCCGAAGCGCTCAGCCTGGCGGGTCGCGCAATTCGACACGCTGCGTCTTAGGCTGGTCAAGATCGCGGCGCGCATGGTCGAGATGAGAACCCAGGTCCAGCTGCATCTGCCGTCGGCCTGTCCCTACCAGGCAATCCTGCGAACCGTCCTTGGCCGACTACCGCGCCTCATCGCCTGAACTTCGGGCGCCGAGTTCACCCGAACCACCCTCCACTTCAACCCAAAACGCCGCCTTATCGTCCCCTCGAGCGGCGCAGCAAGCGCGGTATGCCCACGATTTGTGATACGAAAGTAGCCACGCCGCGTGCCTTCCACGAGCCCCGCCTTCACCAAGTAATACTAACCGCCAAAAGTCCTGTCTCCACCAAGCGGGATCCCCTCCGGCCCCGTTTTGTGAATCGATGGCATCAGATCGATTTGCGGGGGTTGATATGGCTGGGATTGCGATTACTCGAACGGATATGAGCGCCGCCGATTTGCGTGCGGCGGCAAGGCTATCGGCAAACGCTAGGCAGGCGTTGCGCATCCTGGCCATCGCCATGGTTCTTGATGGCTTCAGCCGCGAGGAGGCGGCTCGGCTTTGTGGAATGGACCGGCAGAGCTTGCGCGACTGGGTTCACAGCGACAACAAGGAAGGTTTGGATGGGCTGGCCGACAGGGCGCGAAGCGGCCGCCCAGCAAGCCTGAGCTGGGTCGAACAGGGCAAGTTTGCCTCCTGGGTCGAGGAGGGTGCCGATCTCGCCCGCGATGGCGTCGTCCGGTTCCGACGCGTCGATTTGTGCGACCGCATCGCCGCCGAGTTTGGCGTCAGCCTGCATGAGCGAAGCGTAGGCAAGCTGCGTTCGGAGGCTGGGCTTCCGCCGTCTTTCCGTGCGTCCGCAGCACCCAAAATATGCGTCAGCGCGGGAGCGATCGCCTTGCTCGTTGTGGATGGGGCGGGACGGCATCGCTCGCCAAAGCTGGTTATTCCGGAGAATATCATCCCGCTGAAGTTGCCGCCTTATGCGCCAGAACTGAACCCGACCGAAAACATCTGGGAATATCTTCGAGGCAACGCCCTAAGCCATCAAGTCTGGGAAACTTACGACGACGTCGTCGATGCATGCTGCAACGCATGGAACACCTTGATGCGCGCGCCTGACATCGTCCCTCAATCGCTGCCCGCGACTGGGGCGAAACGGCAGCCTCAAGACCGCAGCCATGCATGATACGTCCTGTCCCACCCAGGCAATAGCCCTCTGCGCCAGGTCCTCGGCCTCTGCGCAAGAAAGCTCTCTCCCCACCTCCCACACTGCACCCGCCGCACCTCGCAACCGCACATGCCGATTCGCCCGCAGTCCTTTCGTGCGCTCGATGCGGTGCGCTTGGCTTAAGGCGACAAGGGAGCCGCCCGGGTGCGCCCCCCTCATCGCGACAACGATAGCGACAGCTTAGCCGCTTGCTTTCTTTGGAACAAAAAGCGAACATGTGGGCATGGCTTCGAGAGAAGAAATTTTGGCGCTATACCGCGCCGCAGCCCGCGCCTACCGCCACACGCGGCGCGTACTTCGTGCTCCACCTCATGATTGCCTGTGGGCCGCGGCCGGCGCCGTGAAGGCGCTCCGTCCCGATCTCGACGACGACGATGCCTTTCAGGAAGCCGCCAAGGCGATTTGTTGGGTCAGCCTCAATTACCCGGAGTGGTTCTGGCGGTGAGGCGGCATAAAGCAGCGCGGAGGCAAAGCGCAGGCGCGAGCACGCCCATGGGCTGGCGCATGGGCTGAAAAAGCGTGCTCAGAAATTCGCTTTGCAAACAGAGACTTATCGGACCACCTGGCGGAGGGGGTGGGATTCGAACCCACGGTGCGGTTGCCCGCACGCCGGTTTTCAAGACCGGTCTATTCAACCACTCTAGCACCCCTCCTTTGAAAGCGAAGCTGCTTCCAATCGGAGGCAGGGATAACAAATGCTTGGCTCTTGAGCAAGTGGCGAGGAAAAGCTGCGGTCCTGTCTCCCCTGGTCAATCGCAAGGAATCTTGTTAGGTCAATAGTGTGGGCTTGTTTTGGAGATTGACGATCAAATGGACTTTCAGGCGGCGCGGCTCGCTATGGTTAAATCGCAGATCAGGCCCAACGGGGTGCGCGATGCACTGATATTGAACACGTTTGCAACACTCCCTCGGGAAGCGTTCGTCCCCGAGGCGCAAAAATCGCTTGCCTACATGGATGAAGCTCTCCCTGTGATTCCCGCCTCTGACGACTCGCCGGCCCGGCGACTTCTGCCGCCGATGGTTCTCGCCAAACTCTTGCAAGGCGCAGGCCTCGCGCAATCAGATCACGCGCTCGATATCGGCGGCGCAACGGGCTACTCCGCAGCGGTCCTGTCCAGGATCTGCGCGAAAGTTCATGCGCTTGAAACCTCTGAAGCGCTTGCCGAAGCCATGAGGCGCAATTTAAGCGCGGCCGGAATCGAGACCGTTTCGGTTCATCACGGCCCTCTCGCCCAGGGCCTCGCCTTGAAGCCTTTCGACTTCATCCTTCTCAATGGAGGCGTCGCCGAGGAACCTAAGGACCTTTTCGCCCAACTGGCCGAGGGGGGACGTCTTGCCGTCATCATAAGACGCGGATGGCTTGGGCATGCTTATCTGTTTACAAAGAGTTCCGGCGCCGTTTCGGGCCGGCCGATCTTCGACGCCGGGGCCGAGTATCTTCCCGGTTTTGAGCAGCGCTCTGCATTCGTATTCTAGTACAGCGGAGGCAAGTCCGCCCCCAACTCCGCCGAACTTGCCACGGATAAGCTATACGAGAATCAGAAAGTTGGCGTTACGTCTTGCCCGCGGTAAGTCCTGTCGACGCCCGAAGCAAACCGATCAGGACTTCTTGGGGGCATACTAGGGAGCTTTAAAGACGAGGCAATTCGGCAACTGCGCCACGCAAAAAGCACAAACCGCCGTCGCCTCCGTTGATTTGGCTTTTCTTTGTCGCTCAAGAGACTACTGTCCAGTCACCAATTTTATGCGTCGTAATGTTGGATGTGCGTTTGAGTAGGACCGATCTATGAGAACGGGAACATCCGGTGCAGCCAAAAATCAAAATTCATTTCTTAGGTTGGCCAACGCTTAGAACCTATTGTTCCGCAGCATCGCTGATCTTGGCGATGAGCACGGCTGTCCAAGCGGAGACCTTGAAGGAAGCCCTTACGGCTGCCTACCTCTTCAACCCGACATTGAAATCCGCAAGGGCGCAGCTTCGCGCCACGGATAATCAGGTCTCTCTCGCCAAGTCGGGATACAGGCCAACGATATCGGCGCAATTTCAGTATGGCTATGAAGACGTCCAAACGAAATTTCAGGGCCCAGGAGCGACAGGCGGCGGCTCGGTTGCCCTCTGCCCGGGCGCCATCAACAACAATGGCACCTGTGCGACAGGTGTCGCCACAGCCCTTCCGCTGAGCACGCTTTCCGGTACGGCTCAAAATGGAAGCTCCAACCCGCGCCAGGCGGCGGTAAACCTCCAGCAAAATGTCTTTGACGGTTTTCGCACCTATAACAGCGTGAAGGCGGCCGAGGCCGCGGTTGATGCCGGACGCGAGGACCTTCGCAGCGCTGAAGTCTCCGTTCTCCTCAATTCCGCAACTGCTTATATGAACGTCGTCCGCGACCAGGCGATCGTCAATCTCAGACAGAGCAACGTGAAAGTGCTGTCCGAGCAATTGCGCGCAACGCAGGATCGGTTCCAGGTTGGCGAGGTTACGCGCACCGACGTGGCGCAGGCCGAATTGGGGCTTGCACAGTCGCAGGCGGATTTGAGCATCGCGCAGGGAACGCTGTATGGCGACCAGGCGACTTTCGCGCAATTTATCGGCCATCCCGCCGGCACGTTGCGGGATCCTGGACCTCCGACGAGACTGTTGCCTAGCACGCTGCAGGGGGCCATTGACATTTCGGAGGCGGAAAGCCCTGGCATTCTCGGCGCCGTTTTCCGCGAGCGCGCCCAGGAGCATCAGGTCAAGGAAGTCAAGGGCCAGCTTCTTCCGTCTCTGACCTTCAACGCGAGCTACACCAGGGCCGATCAGCCGTTTGGCGAGCCGAATGTGTCGGATTTACAGGACACACGCGTGTTCGGTCAGCTTAACGTGCCCATTTATGAGGCGGGCAGCGTTTCCGCGCAGATCAGGCAAGCGATCGAGACCCTTTCGCAGCGCCGTCAGCAGATTGACGAGCAGCGTGAACTTGCAAGACAAAATGTGAGTTCCCAGTGGGGACTGCTTGTTGCTGCAAAAGGCAACGTAGCCGCAGGAAAGGCCGCGGTTGAGGCCACCCGGATCGCTCTTGAGGGGGTGAGAGAAGAGGAAAGGGTTGGCCAGCGCACGATTCTCGATGTGCTCAACTCCGAGCAACAGAACCTGAATGCGCAAGTGAACCTTGTCTCGTTCCAGCGTGACCTTGTGGTCGCGTCTTATGGCGTGCTCGCCTTCGAAGGCCGGCTGACGGCATCCGATATCTCGCTGCAAGCCGAGCTGTACGATCCGAACTCGATACTATGGCGAAGTCAAGGATGCGTGGTTCGGGTGGGGTCCTTCGCTCGATAGCCAGGAAGACCCGCGCGTGGCCCCCGTGACCGAGGAAGGCCGCGAAGCTTGGCAGACGTCGACCGAAGGCCCTGCCTATACTCAGTACCTGCCCCAGATCCCGTGATACTGCGCAAAGACACACCTCATTAAAAAAGCGGCCCTCGATCCCGCTTATACCCAGAAACCGCAACGCCACTCTCGATCCGGGGGTGGCGTTTTTTGGTTCATGTTACTAACCTGACCCCGTGGAATATTTGAGTCGTCTGCTATCAGGCGGCCTCCGTGGGGATATGGCGTGCTTGCAATTCTTTTGCGCGCGACGGTTTCAAGGTGAGGTGCAATGACCCGTACAGATCAGGCTCCCGAGCCGACGATGGAGGAGATCCTTGCGTCCATCCGGCTTATCATTGCGGACGACGCCAAGAAGGTGCCTTCGGGGAGGGGTGAGGAGCCTCCAGGCCGCGCAGCGCTGCCGAAACCAAGCGTGGCGCCGCTCGATGCGTTGCCTGAGGAGGAGGTGCTGGACCTGACCGATTTTCTCGTTTTTCCTGAGGAGCGGCAATCAAACGGCGCTCCAGCCGTTGCGAGCGAACGCCAGGCGGCAGCCGCAGCCGCCCAGGAGAAGGCCCGCGAAGCACAGACCCAGCGGCAAGAAGCTGCGATCGCAGAGCCGTCGGAGGCTCTGGAGGGAGAGGACATACCGCCGCAGCACGATGATGTGGCACCTGCTGCTGAAGCGCAGCCAACCGTGTCGCGTTCAGAGCCGCCCTCGTTGCGCACGACGTGGTCGCGGCGGGAATTTCCCGGCTCGCCCCCGCGCGCTGCTCCGCCTGTTCCTAGATATGAGGCGCCGCCAAGGCTGCCGGAAAGAGCCTGGGCTCAGGACGTTCAAATGGCGATTCCGGAACACGGCCCGGTGCCGCTCATTCATGATCAGCCTCAAACTCATGGCCCCGAAGCGGCAGGTTCGGGGCACGCGGCGACCCGGGCTCAGCCTGAGGCCGAGGCGGGAGCCGAGGCTAAGGATGACGCCGGTCAACCGAGCCATCTCGGCAAAGAGGAAGAGGCCGCCGTCGCTGCGATTGCGGAAAGCATCGCGCGTTCTGCTGCCGGATCCATGAACTCAGAAGAACTCGCGACGGCGGGTGAGGTCGACTTCTCAAAGCTCGGCGATGAAGAGAAGGCGGAAGTAACCGAAACCTTTGCGCACGCCATTCAAAGGGAGAGCGAACCTCGCGAGGAAGGCCCCCTTCCAACGCTTCTGGACGAGGTTCTTCGACAAGATTTTCTTCGGGAGTCTTCGCCGGGGGCCAAGCCTGCTGAGGCGCATTCGAAAACTGAGACGCAAGGCGCTCGCTCCGAAAGCAAAAAACAGGCTAGCGAAAGTCGGGCCGACATGACCTGGGGCGCGCCAGTCATGCCTTCGCGCCCCCCTGCAAGCTCGCTCCCGGCCCCTCAGCCCGGCAGCGATCCGTCTGCCAGGGGCGCAACGGCGCCGGAGAAAGTTCCGGTGAAGGTTGCGCCTGTCACCCATGCGCACGAAGCTCCCACACGCCTCGCGCCATCGCGAACGCCCTTCGAAGACGCGGTTCGGGATATGCTGCGGCCGCTTTTGGTGAAGTGGCTCGATGAACATATGCCGCGCATCCTCGAAAGCGCCATCCGCGAGGAAATGTCAACGCGAGGGCTTTTACCTAACGCCGAGAAATAACAGCGCACAACTCGTCGCCGCGCGCATCCGGGTTGCATTAGCGGTTGCCCTATCGTGACCGCTTTTCTAAATCTACCAAAACCGCAGCTCCTTTTCCTTTCGAACGGCAATGCTCGAAAAAACGTACAATCACGCCTCCATCGAACCGCGCATCTCTAAATCCTGGGAGGATGCGCAAGCTTTTCGCGCCGGACGTGCGCTTTCGGTTGATCCCAAGGCCGAGCCTTTCTCGATTGTGATTCCCCCGCCGAATGTGACGGGCTCGCTTCACATGGGGCACGCGCTGAACAACACGCTTCAGGACGTGCTGGTGCGGTTCGAGCGCATGCGCGGGCGCGACGTGCTTTGGCAGCCGGGAGTCGACCACGCGGGTATCGCCACGCAAAGCCTTGTTGAGCGGCAGTTGGCTCAAAAGCAGGAGCCCGGCCGCCGCGAGCTTGGACGCGAAGAATTTCTGAAGCGCGTCTGGGCCTGGAAGGAGCATTCGGGCGGCACGATCGTCAATCAGCTGAAGCGGCTCGGCGCGTCCTGCGACTGGTCGCGCGAACGTTTCACCATGGATGAAGGGCTTTCGCGCGCCGTCATCAAGGTGTTCGTGGACCTCTATAATCAGGGCCTCATCTATAAAGATAAGCGCCTGGTGAACTGGGACCCCAAGCTGCAAACGGCGATCTCGGATCTAGAAGTGGTTCCTGTCGAGACGAAGGGGCATCTCTGGTACTTCAAATATCCGATCAAGGACGCCGGCGAGCTTGAGGAAAAGTTCATCGTCGTGGCAACGACGCGCCCTGAAACGATGCTCGGCGACACGGCCGTCGCCGTGAATCCCGAAGACGAGCGCTGGAAGCCTTATGTCGGCAAGACCGTGATTCTGCCGCTCGTCGGCCGAGAAATTCCGATCATCGCGGACGATTACGCCGACCCGGAGCAAGGCACGGGCGCAGTGAAAATCACGCCTGCACACGATTTCAACGACTTCGAAGTCGGACGGCGGCATAACCTCGAACTCATCAATATTCTCACTGAAACAGGCAAGCTGAACGACGAGGTCCCCGAGCCTTATCGCGGGATGGATCGCTTTGCGGCGCGCAAAAAGGTTGTGGCGGATCTCGAAGCCCTGGAACTGGTCGAAAAGATCGAGCCGTATGTCCTCAAGGTTCCCTACGGCGACCGCTCGAACGAAGTCATCGAGCCGTTCCTGACCGATCAGTGGTATGTCGACGCCAAGACCCTGGCGCAACCTGCGATGGAGGTCGTTCGCGAGGGCAAGACACGGTTCATTCCCGAGAACTGGCGCACCGTCTACTTCCAGTGGCTTGAGAACATCCAGCCGTGGTGCATCTCGCGCCAGCTTTGGTGGGGTCATCAAATCCCGGCATGGTATGGGCCGGATAGGCGCATCTTTGTCGCCCATGACGAGCACGAAGCGCACGAGCTTGCGCGCAAGCACTATGGCGAGGATGTGGAGTTGCAACGCGACGAGGACGTGCTCGACACGTGGTTCTCGTCGGCGCTGTGGCCATTCTCGACAATGGGGTGGCCCGACGAGACGCCCGAACTGAAGCGCTATTATCCGACCTCGGTGCTCCTCACCGGCTTCGACATCATCTTCTTCTGGGTCGCCCGGATGATGATGGTGGGCATGCACTTCATGAAAGAGGTCCCGTTCCACGACGTCTACATCCACGCGCTCGTCCGCGACGAGAAGGGCGCCAAGATGTCGAAGTCAAAGGGCAACGTTGTCGATCCGCTCCACGTCATGGAGGATTATGGCGCCGATGCGCTGCGCTTCACCATGGCGGCTATGGCGGCTCAGGGCCGCGACATCAAGCTGTCTATGCAACGCATCGAGGGCTATCGCAACTTCGCTACCAAGCTTTGGAACGCCGCGCGTTTCTGCGAAATGAACGGCTGCGTGCGTCGCACCGATTTCGATCCCGCCACGGCGAAAGCGACGCTGAACAAGTGGATTTACGCCGAGGCCAACGCGACAGTGGCGGCCGTGACGGAGGCAATAGAGAGCTACCGCTTCAACGACGCGGCAAGCGACGTTTATCGCTTTGTCTGGAACAGGTTCTGCGACTGGTATCTGGAATTTGCGAAGCCCGTCTTCATGGGAGCGGACGAGGCGGCCAAGTCGGAAACTCAGGCAATGGCCGCCTGGGCGTTGGACGAAATCCTGAAACTCCTCCACCCGTTCATGCCGTTCGTCACTGAGGAACTCTGGGCGGTGCTGGGCGAAACAGGACCGAAGCGCGACTCACTTCTTTGCCTCGCCGAATGGCCAAAGTCCAAGGCTGTGGACCGGACCGCCGTGGCGGAAGTGAACTGGGTCATCGACCTCATCAGCGAAATCCGCTCGCTGCGCTCTGAGATGAATGTGCCACCCGCATCGCTGCTTCCTCTCACCATGTCTGGCGCTGATGAGGAAACGAGATTGCGTGCGGAGCGCTATGAGAGCTTCGTCAAGCGCATGGCAAGGCTCTCCGACATTGCGTTTGCCGATACGCCGCCGCAAGGCTCAGCGCAATTCGTGCTCGGTCAGGCCACCATGGCGTTGTCGCTCGCGAACGTGATTGATCTTGCCGCCGAGCGGGAGCGTCTGTCGAAAGAGATCGGCAAGCTGCAAAAGGAAATCGACAAGATCGACGAACGATTCGCCAATGAGCAGTTCATGGCGAAGGCTCCCGAAGAGGTGGTCGAAGAGAATCGCGAGCGCAGAGCCGAAGCGGAGGCCGCGGCGAAAAAGCTGAGAGCGGCGCTTGAGCGGCTGCAGGCGGCGGCAGCGTAACGGGAGGGCTTGATTATTCTGGCCGCCGCCATGAACGTGACACTTTCTTGAAAAGAAATCCGTTTTCAGCCAGGGGCGAGTAAGAGCAGAGAGTTATTGTGGCGTGTGCGCCACGGGGCAGTGGAAATCTCCAAATCCGCTCTTGCGTTCGCATCGAGGCGCTTGTGTTTTGGGATCTGGGCATTTGTTATCTGGCGCACAATTGACGGGGTAGCGGTAATGGCGCTCAGGACGCGACGTATCGCGGGCGTGGCCTCACAGTGAGGGGCTCCGCACATATGGATAACGAGACGCTGCAAGCGCTGATCAAGGTCTATAAAGCGCGTGCGAGCACTGATCTCTTATCCATCATCATGGACGAGGCGGAAGGGCCGCAGGCACAGGCGGCGGTGCTGGACTTGTTGCATTCCCTTTCGTCCGATTCTCTTGCGGACGAGGAGTTTGCGTCCGTTCGCCGCAAAGCTTGCTGCTTCTGTCTCGCCGCAGAGGATTACGATCTGGCCGATCGCATAGCGCGAGCGTCGGAACTTCCCGAGGATCGCATTTTGCGCGCGCGGGCGCTGCATGGGCTTAACCGCGAGCAGGAAGCGGCCGCGCTTTACCGACAGGCGATTGCGCAGGATCCCGCCATTCGAAACCGTGACATGGAGCGCCTTTTCGGCATCCGTTCTTCTCCGAACGTCGCTTCGGCCCCGGCAAAGATTATCCCGCTCAGCACATATTCTTTCCGGCGCGATAACAAGGCCGAGCCGGAACGGCGCGACGCGGCGGCCGACAACTTTCTTGATGAGTTCGAAGACGGAGCCGTAACTTTCGGCGATGTCGCCGGGCTCGACGATATCAAGGCCGAGATTCGCCGCCGCATCGTGCTGCCCTATCTCAAGCCCAGCCTTTTCGACCGGTATCGGCAGAAGGCGGGCGGGAACATCCTCCTGTACGGGCCGCCCGGTTGCGGCAAGACGCTGATCGCAAGGGCCACAGCGGGTGAGAGCGACGCCCGTTTTCTCACCATCGCCCCGGAAGACATCATCGACAGATACACAGGCGAGGCGGAGAAGCGGCTGCATGTGCTTTTCGACGAGGCCCGGTCTGATACGCCGTCGATCCTGTTTTTCGACGATTTCGACGTGCTTGCTTTTCGCCGCGCCGCCCTTCCGCCCGAGGCGGCCCCGGCTTTGATCGCCGCTTTCGCGTCGGAGTTGGACAACACGCAACGTAATAATGGCGGCATTCTAACCATCATGGCGACAAACGCCCCTTGGGCTCTAGATCACGCCCTGTTCAGGGCCGGTCGGTTTCAGCGCCTCCTTTTTGTGCCCCCTCCGACGCTTGAAGCGCGAAACAAATCCTGATGGACGCCGTATCGAGCATTCCCGGCGCCGATAAGGTGGACTTCGACCGGGTCGCCCGACAGACGCCCGGCTATTCAGGCGCCGACTTGCGAGCTCTTGCCGATTGGGTCGCCAACGCCTCACTCACGAAAGCGCTTTCCAGCGGATCCGATTCGGGCGTTACAACCGCGCTTTTCGAGGAGAGCCTCAAGCTGTTCGGGCCATCGACTCTCAAATGGCTCAGCTTGGCCAAGGCGGAGATGAAACCCGTTCGGCGGCACGAAGCCCTCGGCCGACTTTTCCTCCCGCTTTACCGCGCCTAAGCGGCGCCGCTGCGCTTGGCGCCGGCCGGAGGCAAATTTTGCTCTTCCGAGGCTGCAAGCTCTCAAGCGAGCCTGCCTCCGAAAATCGGTGCGATAATCAACAAGTTGCGAGCACGCTTGATCCGCAAAAAGTCCTGGCGACGCCCGCAGCATGCGCGACACGAGTTCCCGGGGCCGCGCGAGTGCTTCGCTGCTTAGAACGCGGCTGTTGCCCAAATGGCGCACACTGAGGCTTCCCTGCCCCGTTTAGGCCATAAAACAGGAACAACGTACTTTCGTCGGCAGCCAAGCGGTTTTCGACAAAACTTGAAATTGGCTCGCACCGAAGCGCCCGACTGTGTACGGCGGCGCTTTTTCCAGAAAAGTTGAATGTTTAAGGAAATCGGAATTCTTTCCGATGGAGGGTGTCGGTTTAAAATCTTCGGAAGCCCGATAAGTTGCATTCATCACGTCGCGTCGGTGAGGTCGCGCAGAGCTACGGACGCGGCATATTGCTCCAGGTTCAAGGGTGCGGGGTCGCGCCCGAAAACAGAAAGCTGCGCACCATGCATATCACAACAGCCGGCGGACCCCAGCCGGAATCGCTGATAGTCCCCACTATAGCCGCTTCAGGCGGCGACGCCATCCTGCCCGAGCCGGCCGCGCATGCCTCGAAGTCGCCTGAAAACGAATTCGTCCGCCATTCGAATGCCGAGGCGGCGTCTCAAATTAACGCCATCTCTACGGCATTGAAGTATTCGCAGCGTGCGAAACCGGCGTGGTTTCAGTCGGTTTCGTGTGAAGCTACAGTGGAAGTTTTGCGCCATGCTGATCTCTAGGCGAACTTATTTTTTAAGGGCGTTATCCATCACCCTCCTTTTCACCGGAGTCGCTCTTGGGCTCGCGACTGTCCAGACGGCGATTCAACGGCACGCGGAAAGGGCAAGCGCGGCGGCTCCACAGCAGCAGCTATTCTCCACGGCGCGAGCGAGTATGTCTGGTTCGATGGCGAGTGTGGCGGATCTCTCCGAAGCCGCCGGCCAGGGAGACCTTGCCGCACGCCTGGAAATGGGCCGACGTTTTGCGCAAGGGCGCGGCGTCGACAAGGATGATGGCAGCGCCGCAGCCTACTTCCGCGGCATCATCAGCGAGTATGAAAATATCAGCGCGCACGACAAGCGTGGTCCGCAAGTCGCTGCGGCTTTTCGTTGAGATGGCGCGCCTCTACAAGGCCGGCGCGCCGGAAGCCAACGTCGCCGCGAACCCCGGCCAAGCCTTCAGCCTCCTTCACCATGCCGCGAGCTATTTCGGGAACCCCGCGGCTCAGTTCGAACTCGCAAAGCTCCTGATGAGCGGCGAAGGGGTTACGAAGAACATGCGGGCGGCCGCGCAATGGCTCCTGAGCGCAAGCCGAAAGGGATTTGCGCCGGCTCAAGCTCAGCTCGGCGATCTTCTCTGGCGCGGAGGCGACGGGGTGAAGCGCGTCGCCGGAGACGGGCTGGGCCTGCTTGCCATCGCGCGCAAAAACGCTCAGGATGAAGACACTGCGTGGATCGGCAAAATGTTCGAGACGGCGCGCGCGGAGGCGCAGCCCATCGAAATTCTTGAAGCGAACGCGTTCATCGTTCAGGAATTAAGCGCTTCTCACGTCGCCTTCACGACCGACATCCTCATTAACGGCGAAAGCCCGGAGGGAGCGTCGGTTGCGGCTGCGGCGAACGCGTTGAAGGCCTCCCCAGCGGAGCCCGGAGATGGCGCGCCCATAACCGGAACGTCGAAAGCCTTGTCGGAACTAAGTGCGACGCCGATGAGCTTCCCACAAAACCCTGCAGATCCCGAATCCACCGTCGAAAAGGACGGCGCGCCGGCAGCGGGCATCTTACAAATGTACACGCCGCAAATGCCGGAGGGGCGGATCGAGTCTCTTGCGCCGATGCGCTTCGCCGGGTCTTCCGACTGACGGTCTGGATCCGCGCCCAGATCGGCGTGGGTTGCTCTACCGGAGGCAAGTCGGCGTCCATTTTCGCAGCAAGCTTTCAAGCGAATTTTACCTCGGACAAGCTGTACGAGAAATCAACACGCAGCGCGAGCCTTATCCGCAGGACGTGCTGAGTGCGCCAGCAGCAAGTGAGTTGAGACTTCCCCGCGGGGGCGTACCTCGTCAGCGGTGCTTCGATTTTGCCTTGCGCGCCCTTTTGGACGTTTCTATTGCTTTTCCTATCGTTTGCGGGCGAGAAAAATAGCCCTCCCACGGATCGTTTTTTTGCGCCGCAAGCCGGCGGCCGATATTCTCGACGGTGAAGCGTGCCGGAGTCAGTGCGGAGCCAAGTTCGTCCCAGCTCACGGGCGTTGAGACCGGCGCGCCAGCGCGGGCTCTCGTCGAGTAGGCGGCGACGGCGGTCGCGCCGCGCCCATTGCGCAGGTAGTCGACAAAGATTTTGCCCCCGCGCGCCTTCTTCGCCATCGTGGATATGTATTTCGACGGCTCGTCGCTTTCCATGGCGCGCGCAACGCCATGGGCGAACGTCTTCAGCTGATCCCAATCGACCGACGGCTCCAGCGGTGAGACCACGTGCAGCCCCTTCCCTCCGGAGGTCTTCACATAGCTTTCGACGCCCAGATCCTGGAGCCGCCGCCGCACCTCGCGCGCCGCCTCAATGACATCGGCCCAGGCCAAACCCTCTCCGGGGTCGAGGTCGAAAATAAGCGTATCGGGATGATCCACATCCGCGATGCGCGCGCCCCAAGGGTGTATTTCCAGCACATTGGCCTGCACGAGATTGATGAGCCCGCGAAGGTCGTGAATGACGATGGCTTCTTCCGCTTTCCCTTCCTTTTCATGCACATGGGCGATCTCCACGGCATCGGTAAGTCCGGCGAAGGAATGCTTTTGATAGAAGCAATCGCCGCCCTGTCCACTCGGGCAGCGCACAAGCGCAAGCGGCCTGCCTGTGATATGCGGAAGGATATCGTCGGCCACAGCGGCGTAATATTCGGCGAGCCCCAGTTTGGTAAGCCCCTGGCCTTCCCAGAGAATACGATCCGGGTGGGTCAGCCGGATGCCGGCGAATTCAACGTCCCCGCCTTTCGCAGGCCGGACGGATGCATTTGGCGTCCTGTTTCCGACGCCTTCGGCCTGCCTTGGCATGTCGAGAGTCACCTCCGAAGCGGGCTTGTCGTCCCGAAGCCCCTTGAACGCGGCCTGACGCAATCGCTTGTCGCCCGTCCATCCGCGAAACTCGACCTCGGCGACGAGGCCCGGCTGAACGAAAACCACACCTCGGCGCTCCTCAGAAGAGAGCGCATTCACAAATGGCGATCGGGGAATCCGTAAGGGTTGAAGCTCTTTGTACAGGGCTTGCGCCGACCTCTGCGTGAAGCCCGTGCCTGTGCGACCTACATAAACGAGCTTGCCGGCGTCGTAGGCGCCAAGCGCAAGCGAGCCGATCGCGTTTCGGGTTGCGGTTGAGGGTGTGTACCCCGCCACCACGAACTCTTCGCGATCGACGCATTTGCTTTTGGTCCAGTCGCCGCGGCGGCCCGAGCGGTAAGACGAGTCGCAGCGCTTGCTAACGATGCCTTCGAGGCCAAGACGGCAGGCATGTTCATACATCGACTGCCCGCTTCCAACGACATGATCGGAATATCGCAAAGACGGATGCCTGTTCGCGCCCAGGAGCGCGGCGAGAGCAGCCTTGCGGTCGGAAAGCGCCGCTTCGCGGAGGTCGTATCCGTCGAGATAAAGAAGGTCGAAGGCGAAGAAGACAGCCTCGGAGGCGGCCTTGCGCTCGGAAAGCGCTTCCTGCAACGCGGAAAACAGCGACACGCCGTTTGCGTCCTCGACCATCGCCTCGCCGTCCACGATGGCGGATGTTGCCGGGAAGTCCTCAAACGCCTCCGCGATGCCTGGGAAGCGTTCGGTCCAATCGAGTCCGCTGCGCGTGAGCAGCCGGGCGCTCTTGCCGTCGATGGCGGCCATGAGCCGGTAGCCGTCGAACTTGATCTCGTGCAGCCATTGGTCCCCGCCGGGCGGCTTCTCCGCCGGCATCGCCAAGCATGGCTCGATGAAGCCGGGGAAATCGGCCTTCTTCGCCCCCTCGATCGCGGACGGGGCGCGCCCCGTCACCCCAGCCCTCTCCCGCGCAATCTCGCCTTGGCGAGATTGCCAATCTGAAGTATCCGCATCCGCAAGCGGATGCGAGAGGGATCTACGTCGCAGCCTTTGCAACCGCGTTCCCTCTCCCGGCGGGAGAGGGATAGGGTGAGGGGCGTTTCCCGCAGGCGACAGATCGCCCCGAACGAGCCCGCCCGCCGACGACCACACCGCGCTTTGATCGCTCGCAATCTCATCCATGGTGCGGCGCGTCGCCACTGAGTCCGGGGCCGCCTTAAGGATGTCCTCCTCCGATTCCGGATGCGCGAATTCATCATCGGACTTGAAGAAGAGCCACTGCTCCTTCTTGACGCCGGGCCGGGGCTTCGTGCGAACGAGATGCCAGCGCCCGTGCAGCTTTTCGCCATCAAGATCGAAAGCGAGATGTCCCTTGACGTACCCTTTCGCCGGATCTCCGTCCGGGCGCCAGCCCCCCCGGTCCCAGATCATGACCGAGCCGCCGCCATACTCCCCTTGCGGAATGATCCCTTCGAAATCGCCGTAATCGATGGGATGGTCCTCGACATGGACAGCTAAACGCTTGATCTGTGGATCGAGGCTCGGCCCTTTCGTGACCGCCCAGCTCTTGTAAACGCCGTCGAGTTCGAGCCGCAGGTCGTAATGGAGCCGGCGCGCGGCGTGCTTCTGAATGACGAAGCGCAGAGCCGGGCCAGCGTCTTTTCGAATGCCGCTCGGCTCCGGCGTTCTTGAGAAATCGCGCATCTCCCGATAGCGTGTCAGGTCGCCTTTCGCTTCGCTCCCTTTTTTGGGCGGCGATCGCGTCGGTCCTGCCGGCGTCGTGGGAGCGGTGCGCGGCATCAGGGGCGCGCCGCAGTCTTGCGGACGGGTTTCGCTCGGGCTGGAGGCGAAGGCTGGTCGCTGCCGTCGCTTTTCGCGGCGCCGGTTCGCCTCGGCTCGACCCTTGCTTCAGCAGCATTGCGCAGTTGACCTGCGCTGCTGGCCGGCGCTTTGGCGGCCCTTCTTGCAGGTCTTGGCTTCTTTTCGTCTTCGGCTTTCGCGACCGCCTGCGCTTCTTTTCGGTCCGTCTCCGCAGCAATCGATTCGCGAAGCGCTTCCATAAGGTTGACAACGCGCACGGGCTGTTGTGGCTTCGTCGCCTCAAGGGGTCGCCCGGCCTGTTTCGCGCGGATCATCTCGATCAGCGCATTCTCGTAGCGGTCCTCGAATTTCGTGATGTCGAAATGGCCCGCCTTCGTCTGGATGATGTGCTTGGCGAGGTCGAGCATCTCGGCCGGCATCTTGATGTCCGGAATCTCGTCGAAATAGGCGTGATCGTCGCGCACCTCGTAATTGTAATGAAGCGCGGTCGCAAGGATGCCTTTGTCGCGCGGCTCCAGCACGAACAGGCGCTCGCGCCTGGCTATGACAGCGCGCCCGAGACCTACGACGCCCTGCGCCTCCATCGCCTCGCGGATCACCGCGAAGGCTTCCTCGGCCACCTTGTCGTCCGGAGCGAGATAATAAGCGCTGTCGAGATAAACCGGATCGATCTCGCTTCTCGGCGCGAACCGCTCGATTTCGATCGTGTGCGAGCTTTCAATCTCCACTGCGTCGAGATCTTCGTCGTCGATCATGAGGTAATCGTTCTTCGCAATCTGGTAGCCGCGCACCCGGTCTTCGCGCTCCACAGGCTCACTCGTTTCGGGATCGACCATGACCTGGCGGAGCCGGTTGCTGGTCTCGCGGTTGAGCCAATGGAAGGATATACGCTCGCTCCGAGAAGTTGCGGGGAAAAGCGCAACCGCGCAGGAAACGAGAGAAAGCTTGAGATAGCCTTTCCAATATGGACGGGGAGCCATACACAATACTCCAATGACTTGCGCCTAGGCGCGGCCGCATCGCGCCTTGTCCCCGCAAACCATTATGTCGATTGTCTTTGAAAGAACGCAAGCCCGGTGGATGAGGTTTCGGTTCAGGTCCAGGGGATTCCATTGACCGAAGCGCACTCGGCGGCATTGCCTTCGAGTTCATGCGCCCCGCGCTCATCTCGCGGCGAAGCCATTCTGGCGCAATGTCGAAGCGGCGTGTTGGATCCACGACGGCGGCTTGCGCGGCATGCGCGCGGGCAAGCGATGCGACAGCGGTCGGCGCCCTACCAGGGTTAAAGAAGGGCTGAGATTGGGTTTGTTTTGTAAAACAGGGGGTGGCTCGCCTTCGGCAGGCGGGATCCCAATAAATCCTATGATATTGGCGGACGGCAGGCCTCAGCGTTCGCATTACTGGCCTAGAGGCGGCGAAAGCCTCTCCGCCTAGAGAGTTGCCCGGCTAAGGCATTGAAGAAAAAAGGAAAAAAGACAAACAAAGTGGCACGCGCGCCTGGTTAACAGGCCCCAGCGGTACAGGGTTAATAAAGGCTTCAGAGAGTCATGAAATCCTGAAGCAGTCCTAGGCGAGCTTGCCACTCAACATTGCCCGCATCCGTTACAGAAGCGAATTTAAGCACGACTATGCAGCCGAACCGGCATCAGCTTTCCTCGCACCGGGCGGAAATGCGCAGGCGCATGTCCTTGAACATCTTGACGGCGATGCCGTAGAACCATGAGGTGGCCGGCATCGCGTGGGACTAATTATCCAGGAAGCTGCGCAGCTTGCGGCTGCGGCTTGGGTGCTTCAGCTTGCGCAGCGCCTTCGCCTCAATCTGGCGGATGCGCTCGCGCGTCACGGAGAACTGCTGGCCGACTTCCTCCAGCGTGTGATCGGTGTTCATGCCGATGCCGAAGCGCATGCGCAGCACGCGCTCCTCGCGCGGCGTAAGCGAGGCGAGCACCCGCGTCGTCGTTTCGCGCAGGTTCGACTGGATCGCGGCGTCAATGGGCAGGATCGCGTTCTTGTCTTCGATGAAGTCGCCGAGGTGGCTGTCTTCCTCGTCGCCGATGGGCGTCTCAAGGCTGATCGGCTCCTTCGCGATCTTGAGCACCTTGCGCACCTTTTCAAGCGGCATGGACAGCTTTTCCGCCAGCTCTTCGGGTGTCGGCTCGCGGCCGATCTCATGCATCATCTGACGGCTTGTGCGCACGATCTTGTTGATCGTCTCAATCATGTGCACAGGAATACGGATCGTGCGCGCCTGATCGGCGATGGAGCGCGTGATCGCCTGCCGGATCCACCATGTGGCGTAGGTCGAGAACTTGTATCCGCGCCGGTATTCGAACTTATCGACCGCCTTCATCAGGCCAATGTTGCCCTCCTGGATCAAATCCAGGAATTGCAGGCCGCGGTTCGTATACTTCTTGGCGATGGAGATCACGAGACGAAGGTTAGCCTCCACCATCTCCTTTTTCGCCTGCCGCGCTTCTCTTTCGCCCTTTTGGACGATCTTGACGATGCGGCGGAACTCGGCGATGTCGAGGCCCGTCTCGGTTGCGAGCGCGTAGATCTCCTTGCGGATCTCCTCAATGCGCGCCCGCTCCTTCTCGACGAATTTCTGCCAGCCCCTGCCTTTCAGCTCGGACACCCGATCGGTCCAGCTCAAGTCGAGTTCGGTGCCCTGATACTGGCCCAAAAATTCATCACGGCGCACGCCATAGCCGTCGGCGAGCCGAAGCAGGCGCCCTTCATACCCGATCAGTCGCTTGTTGATATCGTAAAGCTGCTCGACCAGGGCCTCGATACGCGCCGGGTTCAAGGACAGGCTTTTGACATCCAGGATGACAACGTCCCTGAGCTTCCTCGACCGCTTTTCCTGCTGAGGCGAAAGCGAGTCGTCCTGGAGCTTGCGTTCGACGTGCTGATCCTGAAGCTTGCGAAGCTTCTTATACTCGGTGGCGATCCGGTCGAAAGTTTCCAGCACCTTCGGCTTGAGCTCGGCCTCCATGGCCGCAAGCGAGAGGCTGTTTTCGAGGTCGTCATCCTCGTCGAAATTCTCTTCGCCGCGAAACTCTGCCGGTTCGCTCTCGCCTTCGGCGCTTTGAGGGGTTTCCCCTTCCGGCGGGCGGACGTGGGCATGCCCGTTTGCGCCATTCATGCCGATGGTCGCGCCCCGCGGAGCGCCGTTCGCCATAGGCGCCGAAGCCGGAGCCGGCGCTGGCGCCGGAGGCTCGTCGGGTACGAACTCTTCCTCGGCGCCCTCTTCCTCGCCTTCGCCGTTCCGCGCAAATGGACCGGAATAGGTGGCTTCGAGATCAATGATGTCGCGGAGAAGAATCTTCCCCTCGTTGAGTTCGTCGCGCCAGATGATGATGGCCTGGAAGGTAAGCGGGCTTTCGCAAAGGCCGCCGATCATGGCTTCGCGGCCAGCCTCGATGCGCTTGGCAATTGCGATCTCGCCCTCGCGCGACAGGAGCTCGACCGACCCCATTTCGCGCAAGTACATGCGCACCGGGTCGTCCGTGCGTTCGCTGATCTCGGTCGAGCGCTCCTGCTTGACCGGCAACTGCGCATGGGAGTTCGGCCTATCCTCCTCTTCCTCGTCGATAGGCTCGGTTCCCGATTCCTCGACCTCATCCGCATCGACGACATTGATGCCGAGGTCGGAGAACATCGTCATAATGTCCTCGATCTGGTCCGGCGAGACCTCTTCGGGGGGCATGACCTCGTTGATCTCGTCATAGGTGACATACCCGCGCACCTTCGCGGCCTTGATCAACCGTTTTACCGCGGCATCCAAAAGATCAAGAACGGGGCTGTCCGACGGTTCGGACGCCGACGTTTCCTGGTCCTCGGTTTTTGTCGTCGCAGTGGCCATTATCTACTCCAGAAAATGCCGAAAAACGGCGCCCACAGGCGAATAGGCAGCCCTAGCTCAAGGCTGCTTTCAATCTCACTTGGGCGCTGAAACAAAAGAGCGTTGCTCGCTGCGGCATTCACGATTCGCTTCTCGAAACCACTTCAAACGATAAGTGGCTGTGCTTAACGCCAAGTTACCCATCAGCTTAAATTCACGCCCTACCATGCGCCCATATATTATCTGGTGAATGTTTCGCCCGGCCGCAATATCGAAGGCGTGTTCAAGATGCCGCAATTTCAACTTGTTGCACAACTGCACGGAGTTTGGAAAAGTTCTCGTTCGTCGGCTCGCTCACGTAATCGCTCTCGGCTTCACGCAGTGAGCGAGGCACTCCCGCCTTGTCATGGAGCATCATGACATGCCGCCAACCCTCCAGCACCTGCTCTTTATTTGCGCCCAAGGCGAAGTGCGAATCGGCATTATGAGCGCAAGCACGCTCAAGCCTCTCCAACTCCGCGCCATAACCTTCACCCGACAGGCGCTCCGACAACTTCTGATTGTCAAGCAGCTCCTCTGTCTGGTGTATGGTTAACATTGAGTTACGAATACGGCAACAGTCTGCATCATCCAAATGAAGGTTTGCGATCTCTTCCAAATGCTCGTCAAGGAGCCAGGGATGTCGGGCGATCGCCATGAGGAGGAGCGCCTCCCGAGGCGCGCTGCAAGGCGCAGTGGGCTGCGCGATCCGGCTCGCGAGAAGGCTCTGCGTGCGCGCCGCCGCGTCTGGCTTTTCGTATCGCGTTCTCTGTGCGGCCTGCCCCTCGACGCGCGAACGCCATGAAGGCGCGTCGCGGCGGCGAGCCGGCCCCCTCACGCCTTGTCTTAATGTGCGAAGCCGCTCGCGAAGGGCGGAAACATAATGATACTTAAGGCTTTTGTGCTCGATCCGTTGGGCCGCCTCCATGAGTCGCGCGTCGAGGCTGGCCCGCTGCTCGGGGGTGTCAAGGGGATGGCGATCCCGCTCGCGGGCCCAAAGCACGTCGATCAGCGGCGCTGGTTTCGCCAGGATTTTTGCAAGGGCATCCCTCGCTCCGCCGGTCACCATGTCATCCGGATCGCGGCCGTCGGGCAGGAAAGCGAATTGCAGGGAGCGCCCAGGCTCAAGATGCGGCAAGGCCGTGTCCACGGCCCGGTGTGCGGCTTTTTGCCCTGCCTGGTCACCGTCGAAGCAAAGCACCGGCAGGGGCGCCATTGTCCACAGCAAACGGAGCTGATCGGCGGTCAGCGCGGTCCCGAGCGGCGCCACGGCGTTTGCGAAGCCGCCCCGGTCGAGCGCGATCACATCCATATAGCCTTCCGCGACAATGACGGTTTTCGCAGTTTTTCGCCGCCTCGCGCGCCGCCGCAAGATTGAAGAGCACGTGCCCCTTGTGAAACAGCTCCGTCTCGGGCGAGTTGAGATATTTTGGCTGCTGATCGGGCAGAAGAGCGCGCCCCCCAAAAGCGATGACGCGCCGCTTTGCGTCCATGATAGGGAAGATCAACCGGCCGCGAAAGCGATCATAGGGAATGGCGATGTCCTCGCCGTGAATCAGAAGGCCGCCGTCCTGCATCTCTGCGAGCGTGAAGTCCTTGCCGCCAAGATGGCTCTTCAACGCGGTCTTACTGTCCAGCGCGAAGCCGAGCCTGAAAGCCTTGATGTCCTCGAACCGAACGCCCCGCTTTTCGAGATAGGCGCGCGCCGCGTTTCCTTCCCGCCCCGCGAGCGCAAACTCGAAAAACCGGCACGCCTCCTCAAGCGCATCGCGGATGCGCGCCTCGTGGCTCGCCTGGCCTTCATCGACAGGTTTGGGGGCAGGCAGGATGACGCCCGCCTCGGAGGCGAGCCGCTCCACGGCTTCAGGAAAGGCGAGCCCCTCCACCTTCATAAGAAAGGTGAAAACATCGCCATGCTCCCCGCTTGCAAAACAATGGTAAAAGCCTTTGTGGTCATTCACCGTGAAAGAGGGCGTCTTTTCGGTCTTGAAGGGAGATAAGCCCACATATTCGCGCCCGGCGCGCTTGAGCTTGACATGGCGTTCCACCACGCGGCTCACTGGGATGCGGCTGCGGATCTCGTCGAGCAGATCGGCTGGGTATCGCATAAATGTTGCTCTGGCCTATTCAGTTCTCAACGGCGATAATGAGAAAGGTTACTGTACGAATTATGGAGCGATTCGCGCGGAGCTCATTATGCTCCGATAATGGGAGCTTTCTTTTGCCCGATATTCACCCATATATCGCCCGCGTCGAGAAAATGGACGATCTATGATTTTCCTCGCCATCGGACTTCTAGCCGTTAGTATTGTTCTTTACGTCCTGACCGGCGAAGGCGACACCATCGCCGGGTTGTCGCGGGAAGAGTTCCCTCGCGTCGCCGGCCTTCTTTCTCTTCTCATTTTCCTCATGGCTGGAGCTGTCAGGCTGACGGCGGGGAGAGCCGCGGAAGCCTTGAAGGCGCTGGGGGTCTGGGCGGCGATCGGCCTTGTCGTGGTGGCGCTTTACGCTTACCGCAGCGAAATTGGCGAGGTCAGCGACCGTGTGGTTCAGGAACTACAGCCCGGCTCTGTTCAGACCGTCGCGCCGGGCATGGGCGGGCGCGGAGCGGTGGTTGCGATCCGAAGAACCGGCGACGGTCACTTCGTCGCCAAAGCGCAGGTCAACGGCAAAAGGATCAACATGATCGTCGACACCGGCGCCTCGACGGTCGTGCTTCGGCCCGAAGACGCGCGCAAGGCCGGCATCCAGCTCGGGTCTTTGGATTACAGCGTCCCCGTCGATACGGCAAACGGCCGGGCCTTCGCCGCCCGCGTCAGGCTTGACCGCGTCTCTCTCGGAGAGTTGACCTTGGAGAAAGTCGAGGCGCTGGTCACCCGTCCCGGCGCGCTTCAGCAAAGCCTGCTCGGTATGAGTTTTTTAAGCCGATTGAGGTCTTATGAATTCTCAGGGAACAAGCTACTGATGAAAAGCTAGGTTGGGGCCACAGCTTTTCCGTCAGCGGGGCACAGACGGCGGAGCGCGGCGGCCACAATGGAAAGCCGAACACTTCAACGCAGGATTCTGAAAGAGCTTCTGGTATGGGCGGTCGCGATAGGCGGCGCGTACCTAACATTTTCCTCTTTTGAACCCCTCTTCGATCGCGCAAAACAGGCGGCGTCGCGCGCAGGCTTCGCCCATCTCTTTGAGTTTGAATCTCCGAAGCTTGCGCGTTTCAACACCAAGGTGCTATCCGCATCGGCGGTCTCGCTGCGCGGCACTATCCCCGCCAGTCAAGAACCGGCCGGCGCGCATAAGGTGACGCTCAGCGCAAACGATTATGGTCATTTTCACGCCATCGCCCAGATCAAAGGCCAGCAGGTGGAGTTCATGACCGATACCGGCGCAACTTATGTGGCGCTTAGCTATGAAACAGCTCAAAAGCTCGGGCTGGCGCCGCAAAACCTGCGGTTCAATGGCCGCTCAACGACGGCGAACGGAGTCGCCCGTGTGGCGTCCATCGTGCTTGATACGGTCCGCATCGGCGACATTGCGGTGAAAGATGTCCAGACTGTCATCGCCGAGCCCGGCCGCATGACCCAGAACCTTCTCGGCATGAGCTTTATCAAGCAGCTTTCCGGCTTCGAGCTAAACGGGGCCAGACTTACGATGATCGAGTAGGGCCGAAAAAGCTCAAGCTGGCGAAACGATGCCGCCTATGGTTTGTCAAGCTCGCCACGAGGATTAACCCGAAAGCGCCGTGTCTCATTTGAGGTGGCGCTTTGCTTTTCATCGCAAATGGACTTTCCCGGGCTCGACCCGGCCATCCAGCAAGTCACTGGACCTTTGGCCCTCTCGATGGCCGCCCATGTCCTCGGATTGATCCGGGATCAGGCCAGCCACCCATGACAAGCACTGTCCTGTTTAACCAGACGAGCTTGTCTTCAACTTATCGAAGGACGAAGCCAGACTTTAGGCTTTTCAGCAGCCTGCGAAAGCCGCGCGTTTAGCGCAGGGGCCAGCGGTTTTTCATGCTGGCCTGCGGAGCAGAAGCAGCGGAAGCGCTAGCCCAACGCCGCGCGGACCGGACGTTTCAAAAATTCCGGCACGTGATCGCCGAGGCCGACAACGGGAGCGGACGTAGCTGGCGGCAGCAATTCGCGATGATAGCGTGATACGCTGCTGCGATCATTGTTCTTATCGCGCCTTGGTGAGCCGCTGCGGATCGGCCGGACTTCGGCTGATGGACGATGATGCTCCGGAGCCGCTTGCTCCTTGCGCCCGCCCTTCGCTCCACGATCCCGGCGCGTGCGCTCGCGCCGCTCGCTAAAGTCTGCCGAGGTCAGGTTTTCGGTAGAGGGCTCTCCGTCGATCCACTCTATCTTGGCCTTGCAAAGTGTTTCGATGGCGCGAAGTCCTTTCATTTCCTTTGGCGTCACAATCATCGCTGTAAAGCCCTCACGGCCAGCTCGGCCTGTCCTGCCAATGCGGTGGACATAATCCTCGGGGCTGATCGGAACATCGAAATTGAAGATGTGGCTCACATCCGGAATATCGAGACCGCGCGCCGCGACGTCTGAAGCAGCGAGGTAGGTGATTTCACCTTTGCGGAAGGCTTCAAGGGTGGCCATGCGCTGGCGCTGATCGAGATCGCCATGCAAAGCAGCAGCGTTGAAACCGTGCTTGATAAGCGATTTATGCAGGACCGCGACGTCTCTCTTCCTATTGCAGAAGATGATCGCGTTTTTGACGGCGCCTGCTTCGTTGCGCATCAACTCGCGCAAAACATGGCGCTTTGTCTTCGAGTTGGCGGGGGAAAATTTGAGCCTCTGAGTGATGAGCTTCGCGGCCGTCGCCGGAGGACTGACGCGAATCTGCTCCGGATTGCGTAGAAACTGTTCCGTCAGCTTCTGAATTTCCGGAGGCATCGTCGCCGAGAAGAACATGGTCTGTCGCGACGGAGGTAGAAGCTTGCAGATGCGCTCGATGTCGGGGATGAAACCCATGTCGAGCATGCGGTCGGCTTCGTCGATAACGAGGTAATCGACCGCGTTCATCAGAAGCTTGCCTCGTCCGAAATGGTCGAGAAGGCGGCCGGGCGTCGCAATCAGAATGTCGGCGCCGCGTTCGAGTTTTTTCTCCTGGTCATCGAAGGACACGCCCCCGATCAGAAGCGCCACAGTAAGCTTATGCTGGGCGCCAAGCGCCTCAATGGCCTCTGCGACTTGCGCGGCAAGTTCCCGCGTCGGCTCAAGAATAAGGGAGCGCGGCATGCGAGCACGGGCGCGGCCTTTCTCGAGCATGGTCAGAAGAGGAAGAACGAAGGAAGCCGTTTTGCCTGTTCCTGTTTGGGCGATGCCGACAACATCGCGGCCCTCGAGGGCGAAAGGAATAGCTTGGGCTTGTATGGGGGTCGGGGTGGTATAGCCTGCCGCCTCAGCAGCAGCCAGCACTTTTTCGCTGAGCTTAAGGTTTTTAAAAGTCATATCCCGTTGAATTTCAGAACCACATCCTTTGGGTTCGGTAATATCACCACACGCACTATGCGGAATGATGACAGCTTTGCGCCAGAACTTCAATCTCGTGTCGCGTTATGGACAGTCTGCGATACTTCACATGCGAGAGAGAGGAGCACTGCCGGTAAGTGGCGGCAGAAGCCAGATGCCAACCGGCGCTTGAAAGATATATGCTCGCAACGGCAGATGCCGTCAACCCTGATCGGCTAAACTGCGCGGAAGTATCCCTTTTATTCCGTGGACTTCTCATGGCGTTGGGCGGCCGCACAACCAGGAGATGCGTTGAGCGAGGCGGGACCGCTTACGAATTGGCTGCCCTTCAAAAAAAAGCGAAGCGGCCTCTCCGCGTCTTTGGTTATTCCGATTCGGACGCTGACGCCGATGTCGCCCGGCGCTTCGGCGTCGGAGGCGAGCCAGAGGGCGCCTGTGGCGCACAAATCGGCGCCGTCGAGGCTGCGGTCGATATCGAGAGCTTTCGCAAGGCGCCCCGGCCCGCGTAGGAGATCGCGCGTGGGCGCATCGCCGCGGCGCCGCTTCATGGCGTCGAGCCCCGCCAGAGGTTCGGCGGCGCGGATCAGCACGGCCTCGCCCAAGCCGGGCTGTGCGCTCGTCACGTTCAGCATGAAAGAAACGCCATAAGCGAGATAAACATAAGCGAATCCGGGCGGCCCAAACATGACCTTGTTGCGGGGCGTGGGTCCCCGGAAGCTGTGGCTTGCCGCGTCTCCCGTGAGATAGGCCTCGGTTTCGACGATGCGGGCGATCGCGAGCATGTCCGCAAACGCCCTGACGACAAGCTTCCCGATCAAAAATCGCCCCAGCGCCGCCGTGTCCATCGACAGAGTTTCGCGATCGAGCGGCTCAAGGTTGGTGCTCATTTCAGCTCCGCGGCAAGGTTTGGCCGCTCGGAGATTACAGGCCTTGCGCCGTTTGGGAAGCGTCAACCCGATTTAAGAACCCCGAAAACTCTCCGAAGGAGAGATGAAGAAAGAAAGCCCATTTTTCAATATTAAGTTTGAAATCAATTACAGATAGGGTGGGCCTGTGCGTCGTGTTAGAAAATAAATAACGTTATACTGGCTTGAATGGGTCGTGTCAGCGGATCGCATTCTTCATCAACTATCGCATTTAGTCTTGCAGTAACCGCAAGCATGGCGATTTTTGAAGAGGAGCACAATCCCATAAAAATACGAACACTAAGAAAGCAATGTATTTACCCGATCGCGCTTGGATTGAAGCCTACGTTGGAGCGAACGGTTTGTCTCCAGGATCGTCCATGAGTAAAGAAGATCATAGTGTGCTCGGCGATCCATGCTGCGACAAGGTATTGGCGACTGGGGAGACGATTAAACAGCGTATCCTCCTCTTTAGCGCCTCTATCATTCTTTTTATTGGCGTGGTGGCGGCCGCTCTCGTCGCCGACCAGCGGCAATCCGCCCTCGATCGCGCTTCGGCGCATGCGGCGAATCTGGCCGCCGCCTTTGAGGAGCAGGTCCGGCGCGTCCTGGATAACGTCTCCGGCGCTGTGGAGCTGATCGCGCAACGGATCGAGAAAGAAGGCCCCGATTTCGATCTTTCACAATGGGCGCCGCTCATTCCCATCGTCGCGAAGTCCACGATACAGGTCTCGATCATCGGACCGGATGGAATGCTGGTTGCGTCGTCCCTGTCGAAGACGCCGAAGCCAGTCAATCTTTCCGATCGCGAACATTTTCGCGTGCACCGAGACAATCCCAATCTCGGCCTTTTTATCGGGAAACCCGTCCTGGGCCGCGTGTCGAACCAGGTCACCATCCAGGTTACGAAACGGCTGCGGGCGCCTGACGGTTCTTTCGGGGGCGTCCTCGTCTTCTCGTTGAACCCGGAGGAACTGACATCTCTTCACCGCCAGATCGATCTTGGGCAAACGGGAAATGTCACCGTCGTCGGATCGGATTCCGTGATCCGCGCGCGCTTCACATCCGACAACCGTTCCGAAGGCCTCGGTTCTTCGATGGCCAACGCCAGATCGTTCAAGGATGCCGCGTTCGCTGAGGCGGGGTCGCATACGAGCGCCAGCGTTATCGATAAAACGGTCCGGATCTTTCATTGGCGCAGGGTCGCCGGCTATCCGCTGATCGTTATTGTGGGCCTTGGGAAAACGGAAGCGCTGAGCGGGGTGGAGCGTCACGCGATGCTCATCATGGGGATCGCCATGATCGCAGCCCTTCTTGTCGGCCTCATCGCCCTCAGGCTTGCGGGCGAGATGTCGAAAAGGATCGCCCATGAGGTCGCTCTTTATCATGAGGGCGAGAAACTGCGAGACGCTAATGGCCAACTCACCGAGCAGCACGAGGCGCTGCTAGCAAAGAGCGCGCAACTCGCCGAAGAACGCATCAACCTGCAGAAGACCAATGCCGAACTGGTGCTCGCGCAGCATCGTTCAGAAGCGGCGAGCCGAGCCAAGACCGCGTTCCTCGCCAATATGAGCCACGAGTTGCGCACGCCGCTCAACGCGATCATCGGCTTCGCCGAGGTGATGTGCGGAAAATATTTCGGCGAGCTTTCCGAACGCTACACCGACTATGCCGCGGACATCCACAAGTCAGGCGGCCAGTTGCTCGGCATCATCGATCAGGTGCTCGATACGGCGAAAATCGAAGCCGGAAAGTTGCACCTGACCGAAGGCAAGCAGAGCCTCGGCGCCATCGTGGACAAGGCGGTGCGCTCCGTGCAGGCTCAAGCGGACAACAAGCAGATCGACCTGTCTGTCCGCCTTCCCTCGCATCCCGTGTTCATTCTTGGGGATGAGGCGAGGCTGGCGCAGATCGCCGTCAATCTTCTCTCGAACGCCGTGAAGTTCACCCCGGTGACCGGCCGCGTCGACATCGCCGCCGAGCTGGAGGAAAACGCCGGCCTTTGCCTCACGATCTCCGATACCGGCATCGGCATGTCGGCCGACGAAATCAAATGGGCGCTCGAACATTTCCGGCAGGTCGACGACAGCTTCACGAAACGGTTCGAGGGAACTGGGCTCGGACTTCCGCTGGCGCGGCAGTTCACCCAACTCCACGGGGGCGGGCTTTCGATTGAAAGCACGCCCGGCGAGGGAACGAAGGTGTTCGTCCGGCTGCCGCCCGAGCGCGTGGCGCCCGATTCGCGCAGCCCTCGGGATGGCGTGAAGAAACGAGGCCTGGCGGCGGATCATTTCGAGATAGCTTGACGGCCGCGGCCAACGGCTAAAGGGGCCTGAAGTTGTCTCCCCTCACCCCTCCCTCTCCCACTGGGAGAGGGAGGGCCGTCGCAACGGTTGCGGCGGAGTCCCCCTCTCCCGCATCAAGCTCGCCTTGGTGAGCTTGATGCTGCAAAGCATCCGCATCCACGAGCGGATGCGGATCGGGAGAGGGGACGAATGCGCGACCCTCTCCCCTTGCGGGAGAGGGCAGCCGCGAATTGGCCGGGTGAGCGGGGCAAGCAAACGTCGCTAGCTGTTGACGTGCACGTTGACCGTTTGCGAAGCGCCGGAGGTCGCGCCGCCATCATCGGCGACGACGACGTCGAAGCTCGCCGTCGCGCTTTCTCCGCCATCGTGGACGAACAGCACGCGCCCGGCCTCGATATCGGCCTGCGTGAAAACCTCAACCCGCGTTCCGGCCTGGCTCGCAAGCGAAACAAAGCCGTTGCGCGGGCTCGTCACCGAATAGGTGAGATGGTCGGGCGTGTCGTCCGGATCGATCGCCGTGATGTCCTCGGTGGTGATCACGACCGACCTTCCCCGCTTGACCGTTATGTCGAAATCGCCCGAAAGCCTCGGCGGCACGTTGCGCAGCTCGGCGCTCAAGTCCGCGCCCATCTCCATGGCGAGCTGGCCATAGCGCACATGGCCGTTCACGGAGCCCGAACTGCGGATGCTGATGAGGTTTCTCACGAAAATCTCGCCCTGGACGGAACCGGCGACATCGGCCTGATCGCTTTTCAGCGTTCCATAGAATGTGCCGCCCTCATGAACCAGGACCGACTCGGCGGCAAGCTCACCCTCGACCAGGCCGTAGATTTCCATCTGGCTGCAATTACGGATCTTGCCCTTGATGATCGTATCTTCCTGGATAATCGCTTCGCGCGCCACTTGTCTGCCCCTCACCAAGCTGTTGATCGCGGCTCCCACAGCCGAACGCCCATTCGGTCGGACGCACCATAGGCGGCGGCGACTGAATGCGCCAATGGAAATCCCGCTTGTGGAGAAAGTGGGATGAGATGGCTTCCGCCGCCTTTTCGCCGATCCGGGCGCAAAAAGCCAACGCCCAAAGCGATGGCGAATGCCGGGTGGTTACGCTTAGCCCGACTTCGCCGATTGAGCCGGCTCGGTCGGTGAAAAACGGCCATCGGGCGCGCGTTCATTTGAACGCGGATGATCGCTGCCGAACTGGTAAGCCGTGCTCGCACGGCGTGCGCTTCGGCGCCAGCCGCTGGTTAACAGAGAACCAAGATTGGTTTCGTTTGGTAAAACAGGAATATCTAACTAGACAAGCAACTTTTCGGAGCGCCCGCAATCGACACATCAATCGGATCTTAAGCCTTGCGCTTACAAACCGCGCCATTTCTTGCAGTCCACACATGCAATCTGGGGCTGTTACTCCTGCAGCAAAGCCTCGGGCCAAGCTTGACCCCGCAGGGCCGCTCACTTATCCAATGCATTTTAGCGGGATTGGATAAGCGGCCATGGCGGTTGCGAACGAAGCGGAAGGCTTGGCGGAGGCGCAGCGGCGCATTACGGCCTGCCGCGAGACGCGCGGCGACAGCCTCGATCTCAGCAATCTGAGGCTGACGCGCGTTCCTATAGAAATATCAGAATTCGACTGGCTTCGGGAGCTTAACCTCAGAGAGAACGGCATCCACGCTGAGGGCGCGCGGGCGCTTTCGGGCCTCGTCAATGTGACCACGCTGAACCTTCAGCGCAACCGCATCGGCGCGGAAGGCGCGCGGGCTCTGTCAGGCCTCGTCAACCTGACCACGCTCGAGCTTACGGGCAACCGCGTCGGCGCGGAGGGCGCGCGGGCGCTGTCGGACCTCGTCAACCTGACCACGTTGAACCTTGGGGGCAACGGCATTGGCGCGGAGGGCGCGCGGGCGCTGTCGGGCCTCGTCAACCTGACCACGCTTCACCTTGGAAACAACCGCATCGGCGCAGAGGGTGCGCGGGCTCTGTCGGGCCTCGTGAACCTGACCACGCTGAACCTTGGGGGCAATGGCATCGGCGCGGGGGGCGCCCAGGCTCTGTCGGGCCTCGTCAACCTGACCGAGCTCGACCTTTGGGAAAACGGCATCGGCGCGGAGGGCGCGCGGGCGCTGTCGGGCCTCGTCAACCTGACCACGCTGAACCTTGCGGACAACGGCATCGGCGCCTGGGGCGCGCTGGCTCTGTCGGGCCTCGTCAAGCTAACCAAGCTTCTCCTTTGGGACAGCGGCATCGGCGCGGAGGGCGCGCGGGCGCTGTCGGGCCTCGTCAACCTGACCACGCTCGACCTTTCGGGCAATGGCATCGGCGCAGAGGGCGCGCGGGCTTTGTCGGGCCTCGTCAACCTGACCGAGCTTTACCTTGGAAACAACGGCATCGACGCGGAGGGCGCGCAGGCTCTGTCGGGCCTCGTCAACCTGACCACGCTCGACCTTAAGAACAACCGCATCGGCGCGGAGGGCGCGCGGGCTCTGTCGGGCCTCGTCAACCTGACCGCGCTTCACCTTGGAAACAACCGCATCGGCGCAGAGGGCGCGCGGGCTCTGTCGGGCCTCGTCAACCTGACCGAGCTCGACCTTTGGGAAAACGGCGTGATCGACCTTTCTTCCCTGTTGCAACTCCGTAAGCTGGAAGAGCTCAACTGCTCCGGATGCCACGTGGAAAAAGCGCCTCCCGAGCTTTGGGATATGGCGACGCTACGGAAAGTGGTCCTATGCAAGGCTGCTTTGCCGGGCGTGCCCAAAGAAGTTTTGTCAAGAGACTGGAATGACTTCTGCTTGGACAGATTGCGCGCTTACTACAAAGACTTGAAAGGCGGCGAAAGCGAAATCACCGATTTCAAGCTCATGCTGATTGGTAATGGGCTGGTCGGCAAGACGCAGATTTGCCGGCGCTTGCAGGGATTAGAGTATGACGAGACCGTTTCCTCAACGCATGGCGTCAAGATCGGCGCGGCGCCGCTGACCGCGCTCCGCGATCCAGCCACGCTCAGGATCTGGGATTTCGGCGGGCAGGATATCTATCACGGCACGCACGCGCTGTTCTTGAAGTCGCGCGCCATTTTCATGCTGGTGTGGACGCCGGAGTTGGAGGCGCTTCACGAGCACGACCATGGTGGCTTCACCTTTCGCAACCAGCCGCTCGGCTATTGGTTGGACTATGTGCGCGAATTTGGCGGCGAGGACACGCCAGTGATCGTGGTGCAGACGCAATGCGATTTGCCGGAGCAGGAGCGCCTTCGCCCGCCCGTGGACGACGCAGCGCTCGACGCCTTTCCCTTCAAGAAGGTGCTGCACTACAGCGCCAAGGAAAATCGCGGCCGCGCAGCGCTGGACGAGGCGCTGGCGGAAGCGGTGCAATGGCTCAGGCGTAAGCAAGGCGTGGCTGTGATCGGGGCCGGGCGCGCGGCCGTGAAAGCGCGGCTGGAGAAAATGTATGCTGAAGGGAAGCAGCTCATCTCGCAGGACGAGTTTCTCGCCCTTTGCGAAGAAGCCGGCAATGTCAGCTCGCCGCCGCTTCTGCTCGACTATCTGCACAACATCGGATCGGTGTTCTATCGCGAGGGCCTGTTCGGCGACGCCATCATCCTCGATCAGGCCTGGGCGCTGGATGCGGTCTATGCCGTGTTCCACCGCGAGTCCAAGGCGTTCAGGAATATCGAGCGCTATGGCGGACGCTTCCGCCGCTCCGATCTCGCCGAATGGGTTTGGCAGAAGCACAGCATCAAGGAGCAGGAGCTGTTTCTCAGCTTCATGCAGCAATGCGGGATCTGCTTCACTTATCGGCGCGGCGACAAAGACATTGAGGACGAGTACATTGCACCCGACCTGCTTCCCGCACGCGACGACCCCGCGATTGAAGAACAGCTTCGCCAGAAATGGGACGACGGCTGCCACGCGGAAGCGACGTTCGAATACGAACTGCTGCCACCGGGGCTGATGCGCTCGCTGATTTCGAGGATCGGCGAAAAGGCCGGGCTCGCCGGCGAGTATTGGCGCGATGGCTTCTATTTTTACGACCGCGAAACAGGCGCCCGCGCGCTTGTCGAGCAGCGCTATACGGAAGGGTGGGCGGGCGAAATCCATATCCAAACGCAGCGCGGGCAGGCGGAGGTTTTGCTGAACCGGCTTTTGGACTTCATCGATGACCGTCAAGTCTCCCTTGGCGCGCGCCAGTCCGGCCGGATCATCCCCCTTTCCAGGCTGCTTCCATGGGAAGTCGCCCGAAGGCAAAAAGTTCTTGGGTTTCTCTCAGGGCCAGCGGCCGTGATCACGCCTGTCCCTGAGCCTTCGGCGAAAACAGAATATTACGTCTCCTACGCCTGGAACGACGACACGAAGGGAAGCCCCGAACGGGAAGCGATCGTGGATCAGCTCTGCGCTGATGCAGAGAAGCGAGGCATAAGCATCATCCGCGACAAGACCGCGATGCGCTATGGCGACCGCATCTCGAAATTCATGAAGCGCATCGGACGCGGCGACCGCATCTTCATCGTGCTCAGCGACAAATATCTGAAGTCCGCCTTCTGCATGAGCGAACTCCTCGACATCTGGCGGAACTGCAAGGAAGACGCGGACACGTTTGTCGACAAGACGCGGGTTTTCGAGCTGCCATGCGCGAAGATTTCAACGCCTTTGGATCGCGCTCAATATGCCATCTACTGGCGCAAGAAATTTGCCGAGATGGAAGCGATTGTGAAAGAGCATGGCCAGCTTGTTCTCGCGGATGACGACAACGCGGATTATCGGCTCATGACGCGCTTCGTGAACGAGACCGCGAACATCCTCAAGCTCGTGAAGGACGTGCTGAGGCCGCGCGACTTCGAAGAGTTCGTGAAATACGGCTTCGACGATCCGCCGCGCTGACGATGAAATCGGTAAGACGTTTCTTGAGCGAGGCCGGGATCGAGCCATGAATATGCTTCGACACAAAGATTATCTGGCGACAATCGAGCTTGATTCCGATGCCGGATTTTTCCACGGCGAAGTCGTCAACACCCACGCCGTGCTGACCTTTCAGGGCAGTCCTCTCAATGAGCTTAAGGCGGCCTTCGCCGATACGATCGCAGACTATGAAGAATGGTGCCGGGAGCGCGGCAAAGAGCCTGAGCGGCCTTATTCCGGCTCATTCACGCTTCGGGCGCCGCCAGAACTCCACCGCCGCATCGCCGAAGCGGCGGCGCGCGCAGGCAAGAGTTCAACCGCTTCATCAAAGACGCCTTGGAGCATGCCACGGGCTGAAACTGCAACCGGGCCGTCCGGCTAAGCATTCCGTCGCCCGCCTCCCCAAGAGCGCGGCGAGCGCTTGCACGCAGCGGCGAGGATGCTATATCAGGCGCCGTTCCAACCATTTCGCTATTCCAGATTTCGAGCTGACAGATGGCAGACGCTGATACGCTTTCAAAAGAACCGGCCGCCGAGACGCATTCGTTCCAGGCCGAGGTCGCCGAGTTGCTTCGGCTGATGGTGCATTCGGTCTACACGGAAACCGATATTTTCCTTCGCGAGCTGATTTCCAACGCCTCGGACGCCTGCGACCGCTTGCGCTACGAGGCGATCAGCGAGCCGGCGCTGACGGCGGACGGCGCGCCTTTCGCGATTCGCATCACGCCCGACAAGGACAAGAACACGCTCACCATCGCCGACAACGGCGTCGGCATGGGGCGCCAGGAGCTGATCGACAATCTCGGCACCGTCGCGCGCTCCGGCACGCGCGCCTTCATGGAGAGGCTCGCCGAGGCGAAGGACGGCGCGGGGCTGATCGGGCAGTTCGGCGTCGGGTTCTATTCGGCGTTCATGGTGGCAGACCGCATCGAGGTCGTGAGCCGGCGCGCGGGCGCGGCGGAGGCCTGGGCCTGGACCTCGTCGGGCGGCGGCGGCTTCGAGATCGCGCCTGCGAGCGAGGAGCAGGCGGCGAGCGTCCCGCGCGGCACGACCATCGTGCTGCATCTGAAAGAGGACGCGAAGAAATATGTCGAGCCTTACGAGATCAGGCGCGTGGTCTCGACGTACTCGGATCACATCCTCTTCCCGATCGAACTCATCGATGCAGAAGGCAAGGCCGAGCAGGTTAATTCCGCGAGCGCGATCTGGCAGCGGCCGAAATCGGAGCTGAAGCCCGAGGAATACAAGGAGGCCTATCGCTCCATCGCGCATTCCTTCGACGAGCCGGCGATGACGCTGCACTATCGCGCGGAGGGCCGTCTCTCCTACGCCGTGCTGTTGTTCGCGCCATCCGCGCGGCCCTACGATCTGTTCGACCCGGCGCGAACCTCGCATGTAAAGCTCTATGTGCGGCGCGTGTACATCACGGAGGGCGCGGAGCTGCTTCCGTCGTACCTGCGCTTCATGCGCGGCGTAGTCGACAGCGAGGACCTGCCGCTCAACATCTCGCGCGAGATGCTGCAGAACAATCCGCAGGTCGCGCAGATGAGGAAGGCGCTGACCGGCCGCGTGATCGGAGAGCTTGAAAGCCTCGCCGCGAAGGATGCGGACGCTTTTGGGAAGATTTGGGACGCCTTCGGCTCGGTGATCAAAGAAGGTCTCTACGAGGACCATGAAAAGCGCGATGCGCTTCTGAAGCTTGCCCGCTTCGTCACCACCGCAGGCAGCGGCCGGACGCTCGAAAACTACGTTGCCGATCTGAAGCCAAACCAGACCGAGATCTACTATCTTGCGGGTGAAAGCGCCGAGCGCCTCAAGTCCAATCCCAAGCTCGAAGCGGCGAAGAAGCGCGGCGTCGAGGTGCTGCTGCTCAGCGACCCGGTTGACTCCTTCTGGACCACGATGCCGGTCGACTTCGGCGGCAAGCCCTTCAAGTCGCTGAGCAAGGGCGATGTCGATTTCGCGCTGGTGCCGCTGCTTGAGGAGGCCGCCAGCGAGGAGCCCAAGCTCGACATGCCCGATACGGAGGCCGTGATCGCCGCGGTGAAGGCCGCGCTCGGCGAGCACGTTTCCGATGTGCAGGCCTCCAAGCGCCTCGCCGATAGCCCGGCCTGCCTTGTCGCCGCGAAACACGGGCCGGACCTCGAAATCGAGCGCCTGATGGCCCGGCAAGGGCGCGGCATGGGCGCGAAGCCCATCCTGGAGCTGAATTTCGGCCACGCGCTGGTGCACGCCATCGCCGGCGCCGTGAAGGAGACGCGGGCTGACGATGTGAACGACCTCTCCGCGCTCCTGTTCGAGCAGGCGCAGATCCTCGACGGCGAGACGCCTGACGATCCGGCCGCTTTCGTCGCAAGATTGAACCGCCTCGTGATGCGAGCCTTCTGATTATCGGGCGCTCGGCTATTGAGGCTGGTCAGGAGACAAGACCGAGGTGCGGGGGCGCTTTGTAGCCGGGAAATACGGCGGCGTGAACCGGCGCGCCTGCGTGATGCTCCAGAAGCTCCGTCAGCACATGCCGGTAATCGGTCTTGACCGCGAGATCGACGCGCTCCTCAAGGGCGGCTTCTTCGAGGCCCGGCCAAGGCCCCAAGATGCGCCCGCCCTTGACGCCTCCGCCCATGACGATCATGACGCCGCCGCGCCCGTGATCCGTGCCGCCGCTTTTGTTCGCTCTGAGACGGCGCCCGAACTCGCTATAGGCGACAAGCGTCACCCTGTCGTGATAGGCGGCGATGTCGTTCCAGAAAGCGCCAAGGCCGCTTGAAAGCCGCTGCACGTTGTTCTGAAAGCCGCCCTGCTGGTTCTCATGCGTATCCCAGCCGCCAACGTCGACGCTCGCGGCGGTCAGGCCGATGTCGAGCTTGATGAGGCGCGCGACCGTGCGAAGCCCGCGCCCCAGATCGCCCGCTTTATCGTAGCCTTCTTTCTGATCGAGATAGGGCGCGTATTTCCCATCCGGGCCGCGCGGCAGCCTATCCGACACGAGCTTCGCCGCCTCCAGAGCGCGAGCGCCCGCGCTTCCAACCGCACCAGGCGCTTGCTTATAAAGCCGTTCGATGGCGGCGGCGCCCTTCCCGTCCCAAGGCAAGGGGATGCCATTGGCGAGATCGGCGACTGAAAAGGCGCCATCGAAAGCGGCGAACTCGCCTGCGAGCGAACCCGAGGCTGAAACCCCGGCGAGGCCCCCGCCTTGTCCTTGGACTGCGAGAGATAGCGGGCAAGCCACCCGCCCTTGACATGAGCGAGCGAAGCGCCGTCCGCAGCGCCGTGGTCCATGATGCCGCTCGCCACGAAGTGACTGCGGTTCGCTTCCGGGATGCCCGCCGCATGGACGAAAGCGAGCACGCCCGAGCGGTAAAGCTCCGAAAGGTCCGGCGCCGCGGGATGCAGCCGCCAGTCGATAGCGGGGGTCGCCGCGGCATCGAGCGCATGCCCGGCGCGGTCGCCATCGGCAAGGACGCGCAACTCCGCCGGGCGCGCAGTCACAAGGTTTCGATCGTTGGCCGGGCACACAAGGTTCAGCCCATCGCAGGCGCCTCGCATATGGACAACGACAAGAATACGCTGCCCGGCTTCGGGCGCGGTTGCAAAAGCGATATGGCGCAGCACGCCTGCTTCCAGCGCCAGAAGCGCGCCTCCGCCGCTGGCCGCCGCGCCTGTGAGGAAGTTACGGCGGTTCAATCGCATGACAGCCTCACGTCATCTGAAATTGGGGCACGGCGGCGCAGAGCCCGGCGATTTGAGCCGCTCGCTTTTCGTCCACCACGGTTTGCGCCGGATCAACGCCGAGATCGGCGAGAAACGTCTTGGCCTTTGCGCCTGGACCGGCGAAGACCGCGAGCCAGTGGGCGACAAGATCGCCGGTGGCGGCGCTTCCATCCTTGTTGAGCTTGAGACCCTTCGGCTGTCCAGTGTTCCATGCGTTCAAGGCGAGCCTCGCGACCAGCACCCAGCGCTCGCGAAGGTGTTCCGGCATCAGGTAATACTCCGCGCTCGGGGGCCGCCCATCGGGCGAAGACCAGCCGAAAAGCCGCTGGCCGCAAAGGCCAAGCTGATGGAAGAGCGGTTGCGTTGGCGTCAAGTCGATGCCGGTTGCGCGCGCGAAACTGACGGCGAGCGCGAGCGGCGATTTCGGCTTCAGCCCTCGCGAGGCCGCAAACGCCGCCGATAAGGCGATGTGCTTGATGACGAGCGCAATCTGGTCCGGCTTCCTGGCGCTCTCCATCCAGACTTTGGCGGCGCTGTCCACGAGGCTTTGCGGCGGGGCGTCGCTCACGAAACGGCGGCACAGCTTGAGGGACAAAAAGCGCGCGGTCGCCGGATGGAAGGCGACAAGATCCAGCACTTTGCGGCCATCCGCCATCGGCGCCGCGAAAGGCTCGAACTCGCTCGCCAGCACGCGCTTCTGATAGCCGTCGTGCCAGCCGTCGATGTAGATGAACTTGCCGGTGCGCCGAAGTTCGCTCCCCCCGTCGAGGCGCTGCCCATTTTCGACCGTCCAACCGGTAAAGGCGCGCGCGGCTTCGTAGACGTCTTCGTCGATATAGCCTTGCGGCGCGCCGTCGCCGGCGCCCGGCACATCGCGCCATCGATCGTATCGGTCGTTGAGATAGGCGTCGCGGCCAAGCGTATGCAGTTCCATAAGCTCGCGCGCGTAGTTCTCATTGGCGGCGCCCGCCCGCGAGGATGCGTTCGAAAGATAGATGAGCATGGCCGGGCTTTTCGCGACGGCCTCCAGCAGATCGCGGAAGTTGCCAAGCGCGTGGGGCCGAATGGCGTCGCGGTCGTAGGAGGGAAGCGCGCAGCCGATCTTCTTGTCGTCGGTCGCGAGGACATTGAAGTGGTCGTGCCAGAAGCCAACGACTTGCTCGTAAAGCTGAGCCCGGCTGTGGGCGGCGCGAAAAACAGCCGCCGCGGCGACCTCGTGATAAGGCCGCGCCTGTTCTTCATTGGGCCGAGCCGTCTTGGGATCGAGCAGCGCCCAGGGCTTCTCGATGGGCTCATCGAGATAGGTCAGGGGCCGCATATCATCCATGGCTGGCCAATTGCGCGTGTCGCCGCCTGGGGTTGGCTTGCCGTTTCCAGCCGCGTATTTGATTTGAAGCTTGAGAGCGCGAAGGCTGCTGTCGAGATCGGCGTCGCTCCGGGTCTTCGGATCGAGTTGGCCGTCAAGCCACGCCGCAAAACCGGCGCGGCCAACTTCAGCGGCGTCTTCAGTGTGCGCTGCATAGCAAAGACGCGAGAGGGGAAAGTCTAAAACGTTCATTCGGGAGAACCGTGTGAGTTCCTCATATCATGACAGCGGTTCCTGCCTGCTTTATGGCGCGTCTTTGTCGATATTGTATCCGCATTTCGCAGTTGAGCGTCTTCTTTGAACGCAGGGCAAGAGTTTGAATGTTCGTTCATCTTGGCCATTTGCGCGCCCTTTGTCTGTCGATGTGACTCGAGCTCCCACCAGCCTCAGCTCAACTTTGTATATTTTAGGCGGCGAAGCAAAGGGTATCTGTGAGCCGTTGCAAGACAGCGGCTGGAATTTCTACGCTATCGCGACTTAGGGCCTGTGGACATTTAACTGAGTAAGGATTCACTTTTTGTGCGAACAGTGATTTAAGGCTGAAAAATGGAGGTCAGCCTTGGTTCGGATGTTGTTAAGCGATGCCCAGTACGAGAGGATTGCGCCGCTTTTGCGAGGCAAGAGCGGCGATCCTGGACGGACTGCCGCCAATAACCGCCTCTTCGTCGAAGCGGTTTTATGGATTGCGCGGGCCGGAACGCCTTGGCGTGACCTGCCGGATGACTTCGGCCTCTGGAACACCGTGTTCCGGCGTTTCCGCCGCTGGTCCAAGAATGGCATATTCGAGAACATTTTCAATGCGCTGTCCGGCGACCCCGATTTCGAATACGCCATCGTCGACGGCACAATCGTCCGGGTTCATCAGCATGGCGCCGGCGCAAAAGGGGGACTCAAAATCAGGCGATCGGCCGCTCGCGAGGCGGTTTGACCACGAAAATCGTGGCGCTTGTGGATGCGCTTGGCAACCTGTCGCGCTTTGTTCTTCTGCCCGGTCAGCGTCATGACACCGTTGGCGTCGAGCCCCTGATGGAAGGCGTGGAATTCGATGCCTTCCTTGGCGACAAAGCCTTCGACGTCGATTGGCTGAGGGCTGAGTTGGATCGAAGAGACGCCACCGCTGTCATACCGCCCAAGTCCAGCCGGACAGATGCAATCCCTTGCGATTTCGCGATGTATGCGTGGCGCCATTTGGTGGAGAATTTCTTCTGTAAACTCAAGGAGTTCCGCCGCATCGCAACCCGATACGACAAGACCGATTGCAGCTACCAGTCCATGATCTACCTAGCTAGTTCTATGATTGCCTTGCGGTGAATGTCCACAGGCCCTAGTCGGGAGGCGAATAAATTCTCTCTTTCGTCGGCCCTTGCAGACCTCAAGCTTCCTCACAAAGTCGTGTTCTGTATACGCCGGATTTAACCACATAGCGCTTGCGGAAAAAGGCAAGCAAATGCTTAGTCACAGCGTTGTTGGAACTGAGTGAGGGAGTTGACCATGAGGGTCACGCGCCGAGCCGCCGCGATTGGCGGCCTTAGCTTGTTTGGAAGCGCAGCGTTGAGTTCCGTCGCCCGAGCCGAATTTGCGCATTGGCTCGAAGGTCTTGGCGAGGGGCTTGAAGACTTCTGGATCGCGACCGACGCCTACATTTACGGCTATCCGCTCGTGACCATGGAAATGACACGGCGGGTCATCACGAATGCCGCTGAATCGAAAGGCACAAGAGCGCCCATGGGGCAGCTCATCAACCTGCGAGAGTATCCTGACGCGTCTTTTCGTGACGTCACCGCTCCCAACGCGGACACCCTCTACACCACCGCTTTTTTTGATGTGGGCAAGGAGCCGTGGGTCTTGAGCCTGCCAGACATGAAAGGGCGCTACTTCCTGATGCCGATGCTCGACGGATGGACCAATGTCTTCCAGGCGCCCGGCAAGCGGACTACGGGAACCGGGGCGCAAACCTATGCCATTACGGCGCCTGGATGGTCGGGGACGCTTCCCGAGGGCGTGAAGCAGTATAAGGCGCCGACGAATTTGGTTTGGCTGATAGGCCGCATCTACTGCACCGGCACGCCGGAAGACTACAAAGCCGTTCACGCGCTGCAGGACGAAATCAAGCTCGTGCCGCTCAGTTCCTACGGCAAGCCCTACACGCCGCCTCCCGGGAAAGTCGACGCGTCCATCGACATGAAAACTCCCGTCCGCGATCAGGTCAACAAACTGGATGCCGCCGCGTATTTCACGCTCCTTGCGGAACTCATGAAGATGAATCCTCCAGCCGCCGCCGATGCGCCAGCGCTGGCGCGCTTCGCGAAAATCGGGCTCGTTCCAGGTCAGGACTTCGACAAAAGCAAGTTCAACTCGGATTTCGTCAAGCGCATTCCGCAGATCGGCTTCGACCGCATCATGCTTCAGTTCAAAATCAATCCGGCGGTGCAGAACATCAACGGCTGGGGCTTCACAACCAAGACAGGGATCTATGGTACGGATTACCTGATGCGGGCGCTTGTCACGGCCATAGGCCTTGGCGCGAACCGTCCCCAGGACGCCGTCTACCCGACATCGCTCAAGGCTGCGAACGGCGGCGCCTATGATGGGGCGAACAAATACGTCATCCGCTTCGAGAAAGGCGAGACCCCGCCGGTGGAGGGCTTCTGGTCGATTACGATGTATAACGAGCAATATTTCTTCGTCGCAAACCCGATCAATCGCTACTCGATCAGTCCCCGACAAGACTTGAAAGTGAACCCGGATGGATCCATCAACATTTACGTCCAGAAAGGCTCGCCGGGCGCAGACAAAGAATCAAACTGGCTGCCTGCTCCGGACGGCAAGTTTATTTTGATGTTGCGCATGTACTGGCCAAACGAAACCGATCCATCGATCCTCGACGGGACCTGGACGATACCGTCGGTCGCCAAGGTGATGGCCTAAGAAGAAACTAGCAGCCGGAGCGTGAGAACCGAAGGCTATGCAACCGTTTCAGCCATGGTGGTCAGCCGGGCCGGCTGGTGTGGACCTAACTAGTGGCCTCCGTCATTGATTTTGAGGGCTGATTTTGAATCTGTGTTGCCTCAATGCAGCGATGGGGGGTGATTCGTGGCCGGGAAAAGGATTGCCATCAAGAAATACGTTGTGCGGCTGAGCGCAGATGAGCGCGAGCAGCTTGCGTCCTTGATCCGCTCGGGAAAGCGGTCAGCGCAATTGCTGACGAAGGCGCGCATCCAAAGCCGACTTGCAATTCAAAACCGAGGACGCCCGCATGCATTAAGCTCAAAAGGCTATACCCTCAGTTCCAATCACTCGAGCCACTAGTGTGCGTCCATAAACGCATAAACAATTGAATTTGCTGTACATTTTTGCCTTTTCTGAAGGCTCGTCCGACCGGTGTGTACCCTCTGATGGCAAGTCATTGCTCAAGAAAAACGTTTGCCGGGGGACCTCACAAATGCGCCAAAAACGCCTTTTGCAAGCAAGCCTCTTTGATGTTTTCGCCAATCACGAGATCGGCCGGGAGCTGAAGGCGATGTCAGAGTGGTTGGATGGCCATCGCGCGTTGCTCGATTTGGCGGCGGGAGATGTGCGCCCGCCTGCGCCGAAGCCCTGAGTCAGGGCGTCCATTCGTCCGGCGTGATCCTGAATATCGCGCGCCAATCTGGATGAGGAGAGCGGCAATCAAGGTGAGGATGAGCGGATCGCCGAGCGTCTCGATGATCGCCGCTGGCGCTGTGACTCGCAAGGCTTTTTGCTTTGCGGAGTGACGTGGAGCGTCACTCCGCCGTTGTTTTGATTGTCGCGCGGCCAGCCGGACGGCCCTTGCCGCGTTTGCGCTCGAGCGCTTCGTTGTGCCGGTAGCTTCTGACGTTCATCTCGAGGATGGTCGCGTGGTGGACGAGGCGATCGACGGCCGCGATCGTCATGGCCTGGTCGGGGAAGACCTTGCCCCATTCGCCGAACGGCTGATTGGCCGTGATCAGCATGGAGCGGCGCTCGTAGCGCGAGCCGATCAACTCGAACCACACGCTGGTCTCGGCCTGGTCCTTGCTGACATAGGCGATGTCATCGAGGATCAGCAGATGATACTTGTCGAGCTTGGCGATGGCGCTTTCCAGCGCACGTTCGCGGCGCGCCACCTGGAGCCGCTGAACGAGATCGGTGGTGCGCAGGTACAGCACGCGCCAGCCGTTTTCGATGAGCGCCAGGCCTATGGCCGCAGCCAGATGGCTTTTGCCGACGCCGGGCGGGCCGAACAGGAGGATGTTGGCGCCTTGCTGGATCCAGCCATCGCCGGAGCCAAGCGCCATGATCTGAGCCTTACTGATCATGGGCACGGCGGTGAAGTCGAAAGCGTCGAGCGTCTTGCCAGCAGGCAAGCGTGCCTCGGCAAGATGGCGTTCGATACGCCGCCGTCCGCGATCGGCTATCTCCAGTTCAGTGAGCGCGGCCAGGAAGCGGGCTGCGGGCCAGCCTTCCTTGTCCGCTTCTTCCGCGAGCTTGGACCACATCTGCTTGATGGCGGGCAAGCATAGTTCGGTCAGGAGAAGCTCGACGCGTGCGGAGTTGATGGCGGAGGTCTTCGTCATGCCGCTGCCTCCAAAACGCACGGTTGAGCGACAACGGCCAACTCGTCATAGGCCGAGAGCGGCGCCAGTTCGACGGTAACCTCCGGGATGACCGCCGCATCAGGCTTGAAGCGGTCCCACAACTGGGCGGGATCGGGCAGTTCTCCAGCATTTAAAGCGGCCTCGATCGCTTCCGCGAGTTCAGCCTCGCAAGCTCGCTCATGCGCCAGCGCCAGGAGTTCGACGGTGGCGCGGCATGCGTGCTTCTCGCCCTCCTTGGCCAGCAACGCCTCAAAGGCGCGGGCGTAAGCCCTGCGTGGGAAGAGCCGTTCACGATAAACGAGATTGAGAAGCGCCATCGGTTTCTTGCGCAAAGCATGAATGACGTGGCGGTAGTCGACGACATGGGCGCGCTTATTGCTCGCCTGCGGCGGCTGGCCCCGGCGTAAGCTTAGAATGGGCGCGCCGCCAAGGAAGCATTCCAGGCGCTCATCGTAAATCCTGACGCGCAGACGATGCCCGATGAGGCGCGAGGGAACCGTATAGAAGACGCGCCGCAACACGAAGCCGCCGCTTGACGTGACCACCACGGAGGCTTCCTCGTAATCGGTGCTCCGCCGCTCTGGCAGCTTTTTCAAGGCGGCCCGTTCCGCTTCGATAAGCTTGCGATTGCGCGCATTGCGGCGGCCGGTAACCTCGTCGATGAAGCCGCGGTACGCCGCCAGATCGGGGAAGTCGCGGGAGCCGCGCAAAAGCAGCGCGTCCTCGATCGCCTTCTTCAAATGCCCATGGGCGCTTTCGATGGAGCCATTCTCATGGGCGACGCCCGGATTGTTGCGCGTCGGCTCCATACCGTAATGCGCAACCAGCTCATCATAGCGGCGCGTCAGGTCCTCCTGTTCGTCGCGGGAAAGATTGCGAAAGGCAGCGGAGAGACTATCGGTGCGGTGGTAATGAGGCGCGCCGCCGAGCGCCCAAAGCGCATTTTGCAGCCCCTCGGCAAGCGCGACAAAGCTCTCGCCACCAAGAATGACGTGGGCATGTTCGAAACCGGAGCAGGCCAGGCGGAAATGATAGAGCCGATGGTTGAGCGGCACGCCAGCGATCAAGACGCCAAGGCCGGACAGATCGGTGAAATCTGAAAGCCCAAGTCGGCCCGGCGTATGCGTCTGTGGAAAGACCACATCCCGCTCCGGACCGTGCTGCGCCCGCCAATTGCGGATACGCCGCTCCAGGGTTCGGCGCACGCCAGGGGCGATCTCCGGGTGGCGACGCCGGATCTCTTCGTAGACGGCGATCGCGCGCAAATCCGGCGCGGCCTCGATCATCGGCACGATCTCTTGCTCCCAAACGCCCTCAAGCGGATCGGGCCGACGGCGCCCTCGGGGCGCCTTCTTCTGCGATGGCAGCCGTGGATCGCACGCGATCCGATAGCCGGTCGCGGTGCTGAAACCGGCCTTGGCGGCGGCCACAGCCGTGGTGTGTGTCTGGCGAAAACTCATAAACAGCCTCATCTGGTGGTCGTTGATGTGGAGGCCGGGCAAGCGTCGATTCCTCTTTGCTCTGAAGAATTATATGCTTGTCCAGCCTGCTCGTGACCGCCAGATGCCGTTCCACCCTAGTGAAACGAGCGCCGCCGCTAACGCCGCGCCTTCGGTCGGGCTACGCCCTCCCTCCGTCACGTCGCCAGCGGCATTCTCATCCTGATTGACGTTGCCTTCTCACGGTGATTGTCGCGCGACACCTGAACATCCTGGCGCGCAAGAAAGACTTAAGCCCCGCCGCGAGCATCGCCACGCCCCACGCGCTGCGCCTGAAGCACTCGCCTGCCGCCGATTGCGCCCGTTACGACAGTTTGAGGAGGGCCAGTTCATGGAACGGACCGACATTCTCGCCCTGATGGGTGAGCTGAAGCTCTTCGGCATGCGCGCCGCCTACGGCGAGATCATAGCGGCTGGGATCAAACGCCAGTTCTCGCCGCAACGCATTATCGCCGATCTTTTGGAGGCCGAGATCGCCGATAAGCAGGCACGATCGATCAAATACCAGATGACCATCGCCAAACTGCCGCTGGCCAAGGACGTTGACGGCTTTGAGTTTGCCGGCACACCCATCAACGAGGCGCTGGCGCGCGATCTGTCGAACAGCGGCTTTTTGGCCGGACAGCGCAACGCCGTCTGATCGGCGGACCCGATCCCGATTTATAATGCTCACCTCGCGATGCCCGGACCGCTTCGGCGTTCAGGTCCGCAATTGGAATAACCCAAGGTCGCAACCGTTCGGACGCAGGCCGCAACGCTCTCCTTGGGGGCTTATGAAAACCTGCGCCAAGCAGGCCATCAGCTTCTGGGATCACCTCGGCGCGCCGGAAGCGCCCGCCGTCCCAAGGCTCGTCGGGGTTCGTCCGCCAACACGCTAGGGCTTGACGGCCCGGACTTTTGCGCTTGTTACCAGAAGGTACCCAAATTCGACCAGATGCGCCTCAAGAAAATGACAATTATCATAGCATTATCAAAGGCTTATGTGTTCCTGGATGGACACCAACCAGCCCCGGCAGACGTTCCACTTATCCAAGCGGGAAATCTGTCCGAACAACCGGTCCACCTCACAGCGCGCCAAGAGGAGCCGCCAGATTGGCTGCCGAGTGGTCATCCCGACCAGCGTAGCGCGAGCCGGCATGGCAAAGAAACAAGCGCTTCGACTTGTTACGATCCCGGATATTCCGCATGACGCAAGCGACGTTCCGTTGACTGCCACGCCGTCAGTAGCGACCGCAAGCGGTATATAAAGCCTAATGCAGAGCTGAAGAGGGCTGCTGTGCGCCCTCCTTTTCCGTGATTAGCCCCAGCACATAGGCAATTTCGTCTCGCGCATCTCGCGTCGCCACGCGGTCCTCTTTGGGGATCTCCTCGGCTATCCTCAAAAGAACGTTTGCAAGCGCAAGCAACTCAGGAACTGTAAGCTCGGCTAATCTCATGCAGGACGCAGCTCCGCAGGCAAAGCGTCGCGCGCCTTTCCGACAAGCGCGGCGAATTCCGCCCGGATCGGTAATGGCGAGATCGGACAAGACCTTGCGGTCGATCAGAATGCCCGCCTTGTTGAGACCGTCGATGAAACGGCCATAGGTGAGGCCATGCTCGCGCACGGCCGCGTTAATGCGCTGAATCCAAAGAGAGCGGAAATTGCGCTTCTTTGTGCGGCGATCACGATAAGCGTATTGCCCGGCCTTTTCTACGGCCTGTCGGGCGGTACGGATCGTATTCTTGCGGCGTCCATAATAGCCTTTGGCCTGCTCCAGAACCGCCTTATGACGGGCATGGGAGGTGACCCCCCGCTTCACACGTGCCATGTGTTATCTCCAAGCTCTAGCGTTACGATTTTTGCGCGATCAGTCAAGCCCATAGGGCGCGGCTTTCTTGACGATGCGCGCATCGCCATCTTGGAGAACCACGCCCCCTCGGGCGTTCCTGATGAACTTGGGGGTTCGCTTGATCATGCCGTGGCGCTTCCCGGCCTGTCCGGCGACGACTTTGCCGGTCCCGGTGATTTTGAAGCGCTTTTTCACGCTGCTTTTCGTTTTCATCTTGGGCATTTTGCTTCCTTTCGTTCGTGTCTCTCACGCGGACGGCGCATATCTACGGCCTTAAAAGCCGCTCAACCATACGCTCTCATGGAGAAGCTCTGAAGCCGCCACGGCATGCCCTGTCGCGCCGGGCGGCTTGCTGGCCGGGACAATAAGCTGAGCCTTCGAAAGACGCAACTGTTTCGCGACACTGTTTCGCGAAACGAACCCATGACAGTTAGAGGTGGCTCCACAATTTCGGACGGCGCGGTAAGTGGAATTTCTGCCTGACAAGGGGCACGCTTGTGCCAGCGAATCAGGAGCAACGATGAGCAAGAGACCGCGCCGGAACCACACACCGGCCTTCAAGGCGAAGGCAGCTTTGGCCGCCGTGAAGGGGGAGAAGTCGCTCGCCGAGTTGGCGCAACAACAGTTCGACGTCCACCCCAATCAGATCACGCAATGGAAAGCCCAGCTTTTCGACGGCGCGGCTGGGCGTGTTCGGCAAGGACAAGAGCGAAGCGGCGGCTTCGAGCGTCGATTTGAAGAGCTTGCACGCCAAGATCGGCGAGTTGACGTTGGAAAACGATTTTTGTCTTTCCTGAGATATTTCAATCGGCGCAGCGCCCCCCAGCCGAGCCCTGGGCGCGGGTTTCGTTAAGTTAAACGGACAAAGGCCTTTTCAAGATCGACGGTCCCTCGCTCTTTGACGCCGGCGCAGGCCTCTCCTTGCAACATCGGTTTGGAGCAGGCTCCGCCGAGCCCTCTTCTGCCTCGAGCGCAAGCTGTGACCGGAACTCGCCGTTGGTCCCTGCCGACTTGAACCTTCCAGAGGCGGCTTCATTTTCATTGAACCGACCGGCAAGGAACTTGGCTCAAGATCCAGGCCGGCCAGTTTTTACGGGACGGCGGCGCTTGCCACGGCGTTCGGGTTCCTCGCCCTCGTCGCCGACAACGATTGTTTTGCCGGGCTTCAATGTCTTGAGATCGGGAGCGGACCGCGTCGGCTTCTGCTTGCCGCCGGGCAACGGCCGCTCGGCGTGCGGACCCATCTCATCGAGCGCAGGTTTATGCGGCCGCGAGAGATGCGTGTCCCGGACAGGAACGCTCCACTCGCCGATCTTGCGTTCCTTGCTCGATTTCAGGTGGAGGCGCGATGCGCGATCCGGCGAGCCCGGCGTTGTTCTCGGCCGCCAAGTCCCGTTCCGCGGGATTGTCCGAGTTCTCGCCCGTGTTGAAGAGCGGACTCTTCGCCAGCGCGTTCCGAGAACGCTTCTCCGCGCCGGCGCTCGCGCGCTTTCGTTTCACCCCGGCGCCCCCGCCTGAAGTCGCCGTCGCGTCCACGCCAAGCTGCGGCACATAGGATGTGCGGTTGGCGCCCTCATAGCGCCCGGCGCGATCCTCCACATCGGTTTGCCGGGCAAGCGGATCGTCCATGATGGTCATCTCGACGTCGCGCAGCCGCTTGATCTCATCGCGCAGCCGCGCCGCATCCTCGAATTCGAGGTTCGACGCAGCCTCGCGCATGCGCTTCTCCAAATCGGCGATGACGGCCTGCAAATTGTGCCCGACGAGCGGCGTCTGTCCGTCCTCGGCAAAACCCGCGTCCACCGTCACGTGATCGCGCTCGTAAACGCTGGCGAGAATATCGCCGATGTTCCTTTTCACCGATTGCGGCGTGATGCCGTGCGCCTCGTTGTAGGCCATCTGCTTCTCGCGGCGGCGGCTCGTCTCGGCGATGGCGCGCTCCATGCTGCCCGTCACACTGTCGGCGTAGAGGATGACCCTCCCGTCCACATTGCGGGAGGCGCGTCCGATCGTCTGAATGAGCGAGGTTTCGGAGCGCAGGAAGCCTTCCTTGTCCGCATCCAGGATGGCGACCAGCGCCACCTCCGGAATGTCCAGCCCCTCGCGCAAGAGGTTAATGCCGATCAGCACGTCGAACGCGCCGAGCCGGAGGTCGCGGATGATTTCGATGCGCTCCAGCGTGTCTACGTCGGAGTGCATGTAGCGCACCTTGAGCCCCTGCTCGTGCGCGTATTCGGTGAGGTCCTCGGACATGCGCTTGGTGAGCGTGGTCACGAGCACGCGGTATCCCTGCGTGATGACCTTTCGGCATTCGTCGATAAGGTCGTCCACCTGCGTTTTTACCGGGCGAATTTCGACGGGCGGATCAATCAGACCGGTTGGGCGGATGACCTGCTCGACGAAGACGCCGCCGGTCTGCTCTATCTCCCACTTGCCCGGCGTGGCCGAGACGAACGTCGTCTGGGGCCGCATTGCATCCCATTCTTCGAACCGCAAGGGCCTATTGTCGATACAGGACGGCAGGCGGAAGCCGAACTCCGCCAGCGTGGACTTGCGCCGGAAGTCGCCGCGGAACATGCCGCCGATCTGCGGCACGGTGACGTGGCTTTCATCGGCGAAGACGAGCGCGTTATCGGGCAGATATTCGAATAGCGTCGGAGGAGGCTCGCCCGGCTGGCGGCCCGTGAGCCAGCGCGAGTAGTTTTCGATGCCATTGCACGAGCCGGTCGCTTCGATCATCTCAATGTCGAACTGAGTGCGCTGCTCCAGCCGCTGCGCTTCGAGAAGCCGCCCGGAGGCGTTGAAGCGCTGCAACTGCTCCTGCAACTCCTGCTGCATGCCCTTGATCGCCTGATGGAGCGTCGGCTTTGGCGTCACATAGTGCGAATTCGCGTAGACCTTGACGAGCGCGAGGTCCTGGGTTTTCTCTCCGGTCAGCGGATCGAACTCGGCGATGCTTTCCACCTCGTCGCCGAACATGCAGATGCGCCAGGCGCGATCCTCCTGGTGAGCCGGAAAGATTTCGATGGTGTCTCCGCGGACCCGGAAATCGCCGCGCGCGAAGCTCACATTGTTGCGCTTGTATTGGATGGCGACGAGATCGGCCAGGAACTGGCGTTGCGCCACGCGGTCGCCGACCTGGATGGTGAACGTCATCGCGGAATAGGTTTCAACCGAGCCGATGCCGTAGATGCACGACACGGAGGCGACGATGATGACGTCGTCGCGTTCGAGGAGCGCGCGCGTGGCGGCGTGGCGCATCCGGTCGATCTGCTCGTTGATCGAGCTGTCTTTTTCGATATAGGTGTCGCTGCGCGGGATATAGGCTTCCGGCTGATAGTAATCGTAATAGGAAACGAAATACTCGACGGCGTTGTCCGGAAAGAAGGACTTGAACTCCCCGTAAAGCTGCGCCGCCAGCGTCTTGTTGGGCGCGAGCACCAGCGCAGGCCGCTGCGTTTCTTCGATGACCTTCGCCATGGTGAAGGTCTTACCCGATCCGGTGACGCCAAGCAGAACCTGCTCCCGCTCAAGCTGGCGCACGCCCTCTACCAGTTCGCGGATGGCCTTTGGCTGGTCGCCTTTCGGTTCGAAATCCGATTTGATGACGAAGGGCTTTCCCCCTTCGCTCTTCTCCGGCCGCGGTGGACGATGCGGCACGAAAACCGGCATGTCCTCGCCGGTGAGAAGCGGGTGGTCGCCGATGGGAGGCAGCTTGCCCTGGAGGTACGATGGCAGCGGCATGGCGCCCGCCGGCTTCAGGTTTCGAAGCGCGGGGATGAGATGCGCCGTGCTTTCGGAGGTATAGGCCTCGCCTTCGAACGCAGATTGCGGCGCTTCGGCGAAGCCCCCCGCGTCGCCGTCTTGCGTCTGTTTGAGAGTGTTTCGAGCCAATGATTTGGCCGTGCGAGGTCGCGCCATTCCGCATATATGTCACCGGAATCGCAATTCCGCTATCATGTCGTGCTTCAGGCGCAAAAAAGGCGGCTTAACGCACTAAAGCCAGCCGCAAACACTTTCCCCAGAAGCTACGCCGCGGCGCTTTGCTCGTCTTCCTCGCCTGCAACCGCCCCGGAATCCAGGCCCTTTGCGCTTTCATCGCGATCGACAAGTTCGATAACGGCCAGCGGCGCGTTATCGCCGTAGCGGAAGCCCGCCTTCAGAACGCGGGTATACCCGCCGGAACGGCTCTGATACCGCGGCCCGAGCGTCTCGAAAAGCTTCGCCGTCATGGCTTCGTCGCGAATACGCGAGGCCACGACCCGTCGCGCATGGAGATCGCCTCTCTTGGCGAGCGTGATAAGCGCCTCGACGACTCCGCGCAGATCCTTCGCCTTGGGAAGCGTTGTGACGATCTGCTCGTGCTTTACAAGCGCAGCCGCCATGTTGGCGAACATCGCCTGACGATGGCTTGCCGTACGGTTGAACTTACGGCCGGATCTGACGGTGGCGCATTGTCTCGTCCTCAAAGCCCGCGGCATCGATGGCTGCGGTAATCTATGCCTGATCAGTAATGGTCCTCGAACCGCTTCGCCAGCTCTTCAATATTCTCCGGCGGCCAGTTCGGGACTTCCATGCCGAGGTGAAGCCCCATGCCGGCGAGCACCTCTTTGATTTCGTTCAGCGACTTACGCCCGAAATTGGGCGTGCGCAACATCTCCGCTTCGGTTTTCTGAATGAGATCGCCAATATAGACAATATTGTCGTTCTTCAAGCAGTTCGCGGAGCGCACGGACAGTTCAAGCTCGTCGACCTTTTTCAGAAGCGCCGCGTTGAACTCAAGCTGAGGAATACGCTCTTCCGAGACTTCCTTGCGCGGTTCCTCGAAGTTCACGAAAATTGAGAGCTGATCCTGGACAATGCGGGCAGCGAGCGCAACCGCGTCCTCCGGCGATACGGCCCCGTTTGTCTCGACATCAAGTGTCAATTTATCGTAGTCGAGAATCTGACCCTCACGGGTATTGGCGATCTTGTAAGAGACCTTCTTGACCGGACTGTAAAGACTGTCCACCGGAATGAGCCCAATCGGGGCGTCGTCCGGCCGGTTCCGCTCAGCCGGCACATAGCCTTTCCCGATATTAGCCGTCAGTTCCATTCGAACCGTGGCGCCCTCGTCCAGCGTGCAGATCACCAGATCCGGATTCAGGACTTCGACATCCGGGCCGGCATCGATATCGCGTGCGCGGGCGACGCCTGGCCCCTCCTTGCGAAGGACCATCCGCTTAATGCCTTCAGAGTGAATCCGAAGCGCGGTGTCCTTGATGTTGAGGACGATGTCGGTAACATCTTCACGTACGCCGGGGATCGATGAGAACTCGTGAAGAACGCCATCAATGTGAACAGTCGTAACGGCTCCGCCCTGCAAAGAAGACAACAGCACGCGACGCAGCGCGTTGCCCAGAGTCAAGCCAAACCCACGCTCCAGCGGCTCCGCCACGATGGACGCCACATATTTAGCATTAGCGCCGGGAACAACGTTGATCTTTCCGGGCTTTATAAGATCCTGCCAATTCTTGTTAAGCACTTTTCTTTCCTTATACGGCCGCGCTCACGCCTTTTGCTGCGATCACATGCTGACGAGACCGCCTGCTTCGAGCCCGACTAAACCCGGCGCCGCTTCCGCGGGCGGCAGCCATTGTGTGGTATGGGCGTTACGTCGCGGATTGAAGTCACCTGAAAACCGCAGGCCTGCAACGCGCGCAACGCGGACTCGCGCCCGGAACCTGGGCCGCTCACCTCGATTTCGATGGTGCGCATCCCATGTTCCTGGGCTTTACGGCCGGCGTCCTCGGCGGCCACCTGCGCGGCATACGGCGTCGATTTCCTCGATCCCTTGAACCCCATCGCTCCCGAAGAAGACCAAGAAATCGCATTACCTTGCGCATCGGTAATGGTGATCATCGTATTGTTGAAGCTCGCGTTCACATGCGCAACGCCGGAAGCAATGTTCTTCTTCTCGCGGCGTTTTACGCGCGCCTTTTCCTTCGCCATTGTCTAATTCCTAATTCCGACGTCCTACTTTTTCTTGCCGGCGATCGGCTTGGCCGGACCCTTCCGAGTGCGAGCGTTGGTATGGGTCCTCTGTCCCCGAACCGGAAGCCCGCGCCGATGCCTGAGGCCGCGATAGCAGCCCAAATCCATCAACCGCTTGATATTCATCGCAACTTCGCGGCGGAGATCGCCCTCAACCACATAGTCGCGGTCGATAACTTCGCGAATTTGCAACACCTCCGCATCTGTCAACTCGTTGACACGCCGTGCGGTAGGAATACTGACCTTTTCGCAGATCTCTTTCGCAAAACGCGGGCCAATCCCGTGAATATAGCGAAGGCCAATCTCAACGCGCTTATTTGAAGGGATGTTCACACCCGCGATACGTGCCACGTGGTCCTCGTCGTGTTTTAAGATAAGCTGGATCGAGCGCCGCTCAATCCGGAAAAAACTACACGGCCCGGGAATCGTATTCCTCCAAACCGCGGCAAATTTAAGCTAAGGCGGCCTATATAATCAGGACTCGCAACGATGTCCAGCCATGATATCCATGCAACTGCGGCTAAGCTCTGGATTGCACCGGAAACACCCAATTTAGTGTGCCCCTTCGACAATCGCATTAATGCGGCTGTTCACCTCTTCTATAGGGAGTTCGCCATCGATAGCGTGGAGTTTGCCTTCGCGGCCATAGTAACCGATCAAAGGCTCAGTCTGCTTGTGATAGACCTCAAGGCGCGCCCGAACCGTTTCGGCATTGTCATCCGAACGCCGCTTGAAGGAGCCGCCCGCACACCGGTCGCAAACGCCCTCCGTCTTAGGAAGACGGAAATGATCGTTATAAACCTCACCGCATGTCCCGCATGTGAACCGGCCGGCGATACGCTTGACAAGTTGGTCGTCGCTCACCTCAACAACGATGACCGCATCGATGGTCTTGATACGGGTCTTCAAGCAGCGGTCCAAATCGGAAGCCTGTTGCGCCGTGCGTGGAAACCCATCCAGGATGAAGCCAGGTAGATCGTCCGGAAGAGCATCGATCGTCTCGAAGATAACACCAAGAACCACCTCATCGGGAACAAGCTGGCCACTGTCCATATAGGGCTTTGCGATCAGCCCAACCTCCGTCCCCGTCATCACAGCGTGCCGAAGCATGTCGCCAGTGGAAAGCTGCTTCAAGTGGAAGCGATCTTCCAGGTACTTAGACTGCGTACCCTTTCCTGCGCCGGGCGGCCCCAGCAAGATGATGTTCATCGCCGCTTCGCTCCTCTCAGCTTCGCTTTCTTGATCAGTCCCTCATATTGATGCGCGAGCAAATGGCTCTGCACTTGAGCGACCGTATCCATTGTGACACTTACCACGATCAGAAGGGAGGTGCCGCCAAAATAAAAAGGAGCTTGCATTTGATACGACAGGATTTCCGGAAGGATGCAGACCGCCGAAACATATGCAGCTCCAACCAACGTGATTCTATTGAGGATGTACTCAATATATTCTGCCGTGCGGGGCCCAGGCCTAATGCCAGGAATGAACCCACCATACTTCTTGAGATTGTCAGCTGTCTCCTGCGGGTTAATAACGATCGGCGTATAGAAGAAGCAGAAAAAAACGATCAAGCTGATGTAAAAGAGAACATGCAGCGGCTGCCCAGGCCCCAACAAAGACAACACCTGGGTCAATTCGTCGGAACTTCTTCCCACAAACTGCTCAACGGTCGCGGGCAAATACAGCAGCGTTGACGCGAAGATCGGCGGAATCACACCAGAAGCGTTTAGCTTGAGGGGCAAGTGCGAGCTATCGCCTTGGAACATACGATTCCCGACTTGCCTCTTGGGGTATTGAATCGTAAGGCGGCGCTGTGCTCGCTCAAAAAAGACGACAACGGTTATAACCGCAATCATCATCACGAAAAGACCAAGAATCACCGCTGGCGACAATACGCCGCTGCGCCCCTGCTCTAGAATTCGATAAAGCGCAGTCGGCATTTCAGCGACGATACCGGCGAAAATTATGAGCGACGAACCGTTGCCGATGCCTCGCGCCGTTATCTGTTCGCCAAGCCACACAAGGAACATGGTGCCGCCGACGAGCGAAATGACAGTGGTTAGCTGAAAGAACCAACCCGGCTCAAGAGCCGAGCTATTTAGCCCTTGCGCCGTCAACGTGGACTGCACCGTCGCGATCATAACCGTCAGGTAGCGCGTGTATTGGTTTATTTGCTTGCGTCCCGACTTTCCCTCCTTTCGAAGGTTTTCAAGTGTTGGGACGACGGAGGTCAGAAGCTGGATGATAATCGACGCCGTTATGTACGGCATGATGTTCAAGAGGAAAATGGCCGACCGCGAGAGAGCCCCGCCCGAAAAAACGTTCAACATCCCGAAGACTGTGTTCGGGTTGCCCTCAAAAAGCTTGGCCAGTTGCGCAGTATCGATGCCCGGTATCGGAATAAAGGTGCCGAACCGGTAGATCAGCAGGGCGCCCAACGTAAACAAAAGGCGCTGCTTGAGTTCGTCCGCCTTCGCAAACGTTGAGAACTTAAGGTTAGCGGCGAGTTGCTCCGCTGCGGAAACCATGATGACTGCGACTTCGGTCTGCGCTGTCCCACACCGTGGCGGCAACAGCGTCTGGGCGAGTTTACCCTCGATTATTACCGTACTATAGCAACCCAAAGTTACGAATAGCGGGGCTCAGCGAGCGCATCCCCTAATCCGCTTTTGGGTGGCGACTTTCGCGCTTCGCCTGAGCTGCTCGGCGACGAGCGGCGCGTTTTCCATCTCCGGCCAAGCGATCCTCTCGGGGCGCCAGAACCTCGACAGAGCCACCCACCGCCTCGACCGCTTTGATCGCCGTCGCGGAAGCGTTTGCGACTTTGAAAGCCAATTTTGACTTCACTTGGCCTCGGGCCAGCAGACGCACCCCGTCCCGCTCGCGACGAAGCGCCCCGGATGCAACCAGCGCTTTTGCGTCGACGATCGACGTGGCGTCGAGCTTGCCAGAATCAATCGCTTCTTGAACGCGGTCCAGATTGATGTGCACAAAATTCAGCCGCAGCGGATTATTAAACCCACGCTTCGGAAGCCGCATGTGAATGGGCATCTGACCGCCCTCGAAGCCCTTGATCGCGACACCGGAGCGTGCTTTCTGCCCCTTCACGCCACGGCCTGCCGTCTTGCCCTTGCCCGATCCAATACCCCGGCCAACACGAATTCGGTCCTTCGTTGCGCCTGGGTTATCTCTTATCTCATTCAGCTTCATGACTTCTTCCTCGGGCGGCGCCGAACGCTTCCCTATCGCTTCTTCGCGTCGACCGGAACGCCGTTTTCTTCGACGACGCGGACGAGATGCGGAACCTTATTGATCATGCCGCGTATAGCCGGGTTGTCGACCACAACCCTGCGGCGGTGCATTTTGTTTAAGCCGAGGCCAACCAGCGTCTGCCGCTGATCGTAAGGCCTGACGAATCGGGCTTCCAACCTGCTCAATCGTGAGGGTCTTTCCCGTCGACGCTTTTGGCATAGCAAGAACTCCTTTAAGCCTCGGCAGGCTGAGCCGACACCGCCCCCTCGGCGCCGTCGCGCCTGCGGGTTACGATCTCACTCACCTTCTTTCCACGACGAGCTGCGACGCCGCGAGGGCTGTCCTCGTGCTTCAGCGCATCAAACGTAGCCCTCACCATATTATAAGGGTTGGAGGTGCCGATCGATTTGGCGACGACATCCTGCACACCCAATGTCTCGAAGACGGCGCGCATCGGACCGCCCGCGATGATCCCTGTGCCTGGAGGCGCTGCCCGAAGAAACACCCTGCCCGCGCCGTGATGACCGTGGACGTCATGATGAAGCGTCCGGCCCTCCCGCAAAGGAACGCGGATAAGATTTCGCTTGGCCGAATCCGTCGCTTTCTTGATCGCGTCCGGCACTTCCCGCGCCTTCCCATGACCGAAACCAACTCGCCCCTTTTGATCGCCGACAACAACGAGAGCCGCAAACCCAAACCGCCGACCGCCCTTCACTACTTTGGCGACACGGTTGATATGAACGAGCTTGTCCACGAACTCGCTGTCGCGATCCTCGCGGTCCCGTTCTCTGCCTCTTTCGCGTGGGTCTCGAGCCACGAGCGTACCCTTTCCTTTGTCTCAAGCCTAGCTTGAGGCCATCCTTAGAAATTCAACCCAGCATCACGAGCTGCATCGGCAAGCGCTTTTAACTCGGCCATGATAGATATAGCCCCCACGGTCGAAAACCACGTCTTTAATGCCCGCCTTCAATGCACGTTGCGCGACAAGTTTCCCAACCACCGCAGCCGCCGCAACGTCTGTGCCCTTCGGCAGGCTTGCCTTGAGCTCCGAATCGATACTTGAAGCCGCAGCTAAGGTGTACCCCTTCGCGTCATCTATAATCTGAGCGTAAATATGTTTCGAGGAACGGAAAACAGATAATCGCGGACGATCACCTTGGGCGCGCTTCAAGCTGCGGCGCACCCGCGCCTTGCGGCGATCAAAACTAGAGAGCGTGGAGGCCATGGTGCGTTCCTACTTTTTCTTGCCTTCTTTGCGCTGAATATACTCGCCCTGGTAGCGGATGCCCTTGCCCTTATACGGCTCCGGCCCTCGAAACCCACGAATCTCAGCTGCAACCTGCCCAACCTTGTCCTTTTCTATCCCCGAAATCTGGATCTCCGTCGGCTTCGGAACGGCGATCGCGATGCCCTCCGGCACAGGATAGTAGACGTCGTGGCTATAACCAAGCTGTAGCTTCAGCGACTTCCCGTCCATTGCAGCGCGGTATCCCACACCCGTGATTTCCAGGGTTCTCTTAAACCCGTTCGTCGTACCCTTTATCAGGTTTTCGACAAGAGACCGGGACATCCCCCACATGGAACGCGCTCGTTTCGTATCGGAACGGGGCTTTACGAGGAGCGCCCCTTCCTCAATCTTGACCTCGACGTCGTCGACGAGCGTTAGTGAAAGCTGGCCTTTCGGACCTTTCACCGTAACTTTCTGTCCGTCCACCGTCGCCGTCACGTCTTTTGGGACAGGTATCGGTTTCTTGCCAATCCGGGACATCGTCCAAAACCTTCTTCTTCACTGCTGATGGCCGGAGAAGGCCACCATGAATTGACTGCGCCTCAGAACACGCTGCACAGAACTTCCCCGCCGACGTTCTCAGCTCTGGCCCGCGTATCCGACATTACGCCCTTCGGCGTCGACAGAATGGCGACGCCAAGACCATTGGCGATAGTCGGCAAGTCCTGCACGTTCGAATAAACGCGACGACCCGGCGTGGAAACACGCTTGATTTCGCGGATAACGGGCGTGCCATCGTAATATTTAAGCTCGATTTCGAACTCCGTCTTCCCACCGCCATACTCGATCTCGGCATAGCCGCGGATATAACCTTCTTCTCTCAAGACATCGAGGACCCGGGCACGCAACTTGGACGCAGGCGTCGAGACTTTCGACCGATTTCGCATCTGCGCATTGCGTATCCGTGTCAGCATATCGCCCAGTGGATCGGATACCGTCATGATCTGTGATCCCTACCAGCTCGATTTCACCAAACCGGGGATAAGCCCCTGATTGCCCAATTCACGAAGCGCGATACGCGACATCTTCATCTTGCGATAAAAGCCGCGCGGTCGGCCAGTAACCTCGCAGCGATTGCGAATGCGGGTCGGCGATCCATTCCGAGGCAAACGGGCCAGCTTCAATCGGGCCGCAAAGCGCTCCTCCATGGGCAAATCTTTGTTGTTTGCGATTTCCTTTAGCGAGGCCCGCTTCTCTGCGTCTCTTGCGCTAAGCCGCCGACGCTTGTTGTTTCGCTCGATCATGCCAGTTTTGGCCATAGCCTTCTCCGCCTCGCCCTATTGCCGGAAGGGGAAGTTGAATTGTTTCAAAAGCGCCCGCGCCTCATCATCCGTAGTAGCGGAGGTGCACACGACGATATCCATGCCCCAGATTTGCTCGACCTTGTCGTAATCGATTTCCGGGAAGACGATATGCTCCTTGATGCCGAGCGCATAATTCCCACGGCCGTCGAAGCTTTTCGTGTTGAGACCCCGGAAATCTTTGACGCGCGGCAGCGCAATGGTCACAAGCCTATCCAAAAACTCGTACATGCGCGCTTTGCGCAACGTAACTTTGCAGCCGATCGCCATGTTATCGCGCAGCTTGAAGCCGGCAATCGATTTGCGCGCCTTCGTCATGACTGGCTTTTGTCCGGCAATCAAAGTCATATCACGAGTCGCCTGCTCCACCTTCTTCCTATCGGCGGTGGCTTCCCCGATGCCCATGTTCAACACCACCTTCTCAATGTGCGGAACACGCATCGGATTTGTGTATTTGAACTCGTTCAGCAGGGCCGGCCGCGCAACCTCAAGATACTGTGTCTTAAGGCGGGGCACATAATCGCTGGAGTTCTGCGCTGTCTTAGTCATCGATCGCCTCGCCGGAGCGCCTCGCAACCCTCACCTTGCGCCCATCATCCATAAATTTGTATCCGACTTCGCGTCGGCGATCCATCCGATGGATCTTCGATTGCGATGTTTGAAATGTGTATCGGCGCCTCCTTGGCGACGATTCCACCTTCCTGCTGCGCCGACTGTTTCTGATGGCGACGGACCACGTTGATGCCCTGCACCAGAGCCCGATTCTCGGAGGGCATCACCTGCAGAACCTCGCCCCGCTTGCCCCTATCCCGACCGGCAAGCACGACGACCCTATCGCCCTTCTTTATCTTAAGCTTCGCCTGCGTCATCAAAGCACCTCGGGGGCCAGCGAAATGATTTTCATATGCTGTTTGGCGCGCAGTTCGCGAGGTACCGGGCCGAAGATACGAGTGCCGATCGGCTCACGCTGATTGTTGATGAGAACCGCCGCGTTGCTATCGAAACGGATCACACTGCCATCCGCACGACGAACTGGAAAAGATGTGCGCACAATAACGGCCTTCATTACCTGGCCCTTTTTTACGCGCCCCTTTGGGATAGCCTCCTTCACACTGACAACGATAATGTCGCCAATTGTGGCGGTCCTGCGCATAGAGCCTCCCAGGACCTTGATGCACATGACCCGGCGCGCTCCCGAGTTGTCGGCGACATCCAGATTAGTTTGCATCTGTATCATTGCTGTTCACCTTTCAGGCGAAGGAGCCTAACCCCACGCCCCGCGTTCTTTTCACTTCGACGATGCTTGGCCAGACACCTGATCCAAAACCACCCACCGTTTGTTTTTTGAGATCGGTGGACATTCCTGGATCCGAACGACATCCCCCTGATGAAACGCATTTGCCTCATCATGCGCATGATATTTCTTTGTAAGACGCACCGTCTTTTTGAGAACCGGGTGCGTTAGGCGCCGCTGACCTGGACAACAACGGTCTTATCGTTTTTGTCCGAGACAACCACACCCTGCAAAACGCGCTTTGGCATATTCGTCTTCCTTAACTTTGCGCTTCAGCCACGCGCTTCTCTCGTTCGACGGTCTTGATCCGCGCGATGGTGCGTCGCACTTCACGGACACGCGCCGTATTCGAAAGCTGCGCTGTCGCTTTTTGGAACCGCAAATTGAACTGCTCGCGCTTCAGCTTCAACACTTCGTCTTCCAGTTGGTCGAGCGTAAAATTCCGAACATCTTCAATCTTCATGGCCGCCTCATTAATCCTTGGCCGCTGCTATTTCACCGAGGCGGGTTACGACGCGCGTCCGAATTGGCAGCTTCGCAGCTCCAAGCCGCAGCGCCTCACGCGCCGTCTCTTCTCCCACACCATCAATCTCGAACATGATCTTGCCGGGCTTCACGCGTGCAGCCCAGAATTCCGGCGATCCCTTGCCTTTACCCATACGAACCTCGGTCGGCTTCTTAGACACCGGCAGATCCGGGTAGACACGTATCCAGACCCGGCCGGCGCGTTTCATCTGCCGTGTGATGGCGCGCCGGGCGGCCTCAAGCTGCCGCGCAGTAACACGTTCAGGTTCAAGAGCCTTCAGGCCAAAGCTGCCAAAGTTTAGCGACGTGCCGCCCTTGGCATTGCCGTTCAAGCGGCCCTTGAAGGCCTTCCTGAATTTTGTCTTTTTCGGTTGCAGCATCGCCTACACCTGTCCCTTAAGCCGTCTCGTCGCCGAAGCCGCTATGCCTTTTCTCTTTCACGATCGCGATCCCGTCCGCCACGATCCCGGTCTCTATCGCGATCCCGCCGCCCTGAGCGCGAATCAGGACGTCCCGTAGGACCGCCACCCTCCTGATTCTCCAGAGAGAGCCGCTCTTGGGCCATGGGATCATGCTCAAGAATTTCGCCTTTGAAGATCCAAACCTTCACGCCGATGACGCCATAGGCCGTCTCCGACACCGCGGTGCCGTAGTCGATGTTTGCGCGCAGTGTGTGCAAGGGCACCCGGCCATCCAAGTACCACTCCATGCGCGCGATTTCGGCGCCACCAAGGCGGCCCGAAACATAGATGCGGACGCCTTGCGCACCGAGCCGCAGAGCGGCTTGCGTCGCCCTCTTCATGGCCCGACGGAACGCGACACGGCGCTCAAGTTGCTGTGCAATGCCTTCAGCGGCGAGAGTCGGCGTCAAGTTCCGGCTTACGGACTTCGACGATGTTCAGATACACTTCGGAAGAAGTGAATTTCGCAAGCTGCGCCCGCAGCTTCTCAATGTCCGCGCCCTTCTTTCCGATGAGAATGCCCGGCCTCGCCGTATGAACGGTGACTCGGCATTTCCGGTGCGGCCGCTCGATCACCACCTTCGATATGCCGGCCTGACGCCGCTGCTTAAGAATGAACTCCCGGATACGGAAGTCCTCGTGGATGAGCTTACCGTATTCGCTCTTATCCGCGTACCAACGGCTGTCCCAAGTCCGGTTAATTCCGAGCCGAAGCCCGATTGGGTTGACTTTCTGCCCCATTAGGCTTGCTCCTGAACTTCTCTCACAACCACGGTGAGTTGCGAAAACGGCTTCAGTATCTTCCCCATCCGACCGCGCGCCCTGGTATGAAAGCGCTTCATTACGAGATTCTTGCCGACATAAGCTTCCGAGACGATCAGCTGATCAACGTCGAGACTGTGATTATTCTCGGCATTGGCGATTGCCGACTGGAGCGTCTTCTTTACGTCCCTTGCGATGCGTTTACGTGAGAACGTCAACTCTGCGAGGGCTTTATCAACTTTCTTACCACGAATAAGCTGCGCCACGAGATTGAGCTTCTGCGGATTTACGCGCAAAGATCTTGCCACCGCCAGCGCTTCATTATCCTGCAACCGCCTCTCGAATTTCGATTTCGACATGGCTACTTCCTTTTCGCCTTTTTGTCGGCGGAATGACCGTAATAGGTACGGGTCGGAGCGAACTCGCCAAATTTGTGACCCACCATATCTTCCGACACCAGCACGGGAATGTGCTTCTGGCCATTATGAACGGCGAAGGTCAACCCCACGAATTGGGGCAGAATTGTCGAGCGCCGACTTCAGATTTTCATCGGCGCGTTAGATTTTTTCTCGCGAGCGGCGTCCGCCTTTGCGATCACGTAGCCGTCTACAAACGGCCCTTTCCAAACTGAGCGTGCCATCGCTGCCTCTACTTCTTCTTCACGTGACGCGAGCGGATAATGTACTTATCCGTGCGAACGTTTTTGCGCGTGCGGGTTCCTTTGGTGCCTTTGCCCCAAGGGGTTACAGGATGACGTCCACCCGAGGTTCGGCCCTCGCCACCCCCGTGAGGGTGGTCGATCGGGTTCATGGCGACCCCCCGTACGCTGGGCCTTTTGCCCAACCAGCGGTTGCGCCCGGCCTTGCCGAGATTTTGGTTCGAGTTATCCGGATTCGACACGGCGCCGACGGTGGCTATGCAGTCCGCTTGCACCATGCGCATCTCGCCCGAATTCAGCCGAAGGATCGCCATACCCTGATCCCGGCCGACCAACTGGGCGTAGCACCCCGCCGACCGCGCGATCTGACCGCCTTTGCCAAGCTTAATCTCGACATTATGGATGATGGTCCCGATCGGCATGTTCGCCATCGGCATAGCATTACCCGGCTTGACGTCCACTTTCTTTCCAGACACGACCTTGTCCCCGACATTGAGCCGTTGGGGCGCCAAGATGTAGGAGAGTTCGCCATCTTCGTATTTGATAAGCGCAATGAAGGCGGTGCGGTTCGGATCGTATTCCAGGCGCTCCACGATGGCTGGAATGTCGAACTTTCCCCGCCTAAAATCGACGATGCGGTACGTCCGCTTATGTCCGCCTCCACGCCTTCGCGCAGTAATGCGACCATGCACGTTTCGACCAGCCGCCTCCGAGCGCCCTTCAGTCAGCGCTTTCACCGGCTTGCCCTTCCACAGCTGCGAGCGATCAACCAGCACCAACTGGCGAAGCCCCGGCGTTATAGGGTTATACGTTCTCAATGCCATGGCGAGTGCGCCCTTACCAAAGTCTGTCTTAGAGTCTTGAAGTTATGTCTATCGTCTGCCCTTCCACGAGCGTGACGATTGCCTTCTTGAAATCGCTCTGCCTGCCCTTTACGCCGCGGAACCGCTTATTCTTGCCCTTGCGGATCAGGGTGTTGACCGCCAAAACCTTCACATTAAAGAGCCGCTCGATGGCTTCCTTGATGTCCGGCTTGGTTGCGGTCATCGCGACCTTGAACATAACCTGATTGCTTTCCGAGACCATCGTCGACTTTTCCGTTACGATCGGAGCTCGGATCACGTCGTAGAGTTCTTCTTGTCTCATTTGAACCGCTCCTCAAGCGCCTCAACCGCCGCGCGCGTGAGCACAAGCTTGTCCCGGCGCAGGATGTCGTAAACGTTGATGCCTTGGACCGGAAGAACATCCACGTTTGGGATGTTGCGCGTCGCCATCGCGAAATTGTCCTGGAGCGAAGCGCCATCAATAATGAGGGCATTCCGAAGTCCCAACCCGTCGAACTTGCCCCGCAGGTTTGCCGTCTTCGGTTCGGCGAGTTCCGCCTTATCGAGCACGACTATAGCGTCCGACTTAGCTTTCGCAGAAAGGGCATGCCGCAAAGCCAACGCTCGCACCTTCTTTGGCAGATCATGCGCATGGCTACGCGGAACGGGACCGAATGCGCGACCTCCTCCCCGGAACTGGGGCGGCTTATCGTTGCCATGACGGGCCTGACCCGTACCTTTCTGCTTATAGATCTTTTTGTTTGGCCCGTTAACCTCGCTGCGCTGCTTAGCCTTGTGCGTACCAGCCTGACGTTTCGAAAGCTGGTAACGCACCATGCGCTGCAGAATGTCGGCCCTGGGTTCAAGGGCGAAAACATCGTCCCTGAGTTCGATGCTTCCCGCCGAGGAGGCATCAAGAGTGATAACATCCGCTTTCATTTCGCCCCTGCTTCCACAGCTGCGTTGCTCACGTTTGATTTCCGGAACGCGCCTGGTCTCGGCGCGTCTTTGGGCGGAGACCGCCTGACGGCGTCACGGAGCATGACCCAGCCGCCTTTGGCGCCGGGCACCGATCCGCGCAGAGAATCAATCCCCTTTCGACATCAGTGCGAACAACCTCAAGGTTCTGCGTCGTCACGCGCTCGGCGCCATAGTGCCCCGCCATCTTCTTGCCCTTGAAGGTCTTGCCGGGGTCCTGACGGTTGCCGGTCGAGCCGTGGCTGCGGTGGGAAATCGACACGCCGTGGGTAGCGCGCAAACCGCCGAAGTTCCAGCGCTTCATTGCGCCAGAGAACCCCTTGCCAATCGATGTCCCCGTCACATCGACAAACTGTCCCGCAACGAAGTGATCAGCGGTCAACTCCGCCCCCACCTCAATGAGATTCTCTGGAGTAACGCGGAACTCGACCACCTTCGCTTTTGGCTCAACCTGGGCCTTCGCAAAATGACCGCGCTGCGCACGCGTCACATTTTTGACCTTGCGCGAGCCGGAGCCGAGCTGAAGCGCGGTATATCCATTCGTCTCTTGCGTCCGGTGAGCCACCACCTGGCATTGATCGACTTTCAAAACCGTCACGGGAACGTGCTCTCCCGCGTCGGTGAAAATCCGCATCATGCCCACTTTCTGTGCCAACAATCCCGATCGCATCGGTCTGCCTCAGTTCCACTCTTTTCAAGAAGTCGGGTGATAAGCCGCTTATTTCGTTAAAAATCGCCGGTTGCGCCGCCGCTACAGTTTTATTTCCACATCGACGCCGGCCGCCAAATCCAGCTTCATGAGCGCATCCACGGTTTGCGGCGTCGGATCGACGATGTCGATGAGACGCTTGTGCGTCCGCATTTCGAACTGCTCGCGACTTTTCTTGTCGATATGAGGCGAGCGGTTCACCAGTATAGCGCTCGATACGGGTGGGAAGCGGGATCGGCCCGCGCACATCGGCGCCCGTCCGCTTCGCCGTGTTGACAATCTCCTTCGTGGAGGTGTCGAGCACGCGGTGATCGAACGCCTTTAGCCGGATGCGAATAGTTTGGCCTGCCATCTTCCACTCCCAAAAGAAGAGGCGTCTCAATAAACTTTAGAGACGCCCGCTCTTTAGTCCCTTGTCTACTTTATGATGCTGGCGACGACGCCCGCGCCAACGGTACGGCCGCCCTCACGAATAGCGAAGCGCAGCTTTTCTTCCATGGCGATAGGCACAATCAGCTCCACTTCCATGGAGACATTGTCTCCAGGCATCACCATCTCGGTGCCCTCTGGGAGCTTCACCACGCCAGTCACGTCTGTCGTACGGAAATAGAACTGCGGACGGTAGTTGGTGAAGAACGGCGTATGCCGCCCACCCTCTTCTTTCGTCAGGATGTAGGCCTCGGCCTTGAACTGGGTATGAGGGGTCACTGAGCCCGGCTTGCAGAGAACCTGACCGCGCTCCACCGCCTCGCGATCAATGCCGCGAAGGAGGCAACCCACGTTGTCGCCAGCCTCGCCTTGATCAAGCAGCTTGCGGAACATTTCGACGCCGGTCACCACCGACTTCACAGTCGGCTTTATGCCGACGATCTCGACTTCTTCGCCGACCTTGATCACGCCACGCTCTATGCGGCCTGTCACCACCGTGCCACGACCGGAGATCGAGAACACGTCTTCGATCGGCATCAGGAAGGGCTGGTCGCGAGGACGCTCGGGGAGCGGGATATACTTGTCGACCTCTTCCATCAACTTGTGGATGGATTCCCAGCCGAGTTCACCCTTATCGTCCTCAAGCGCCATCCGAGCGGACCCTTTGACGATCGGAATATCGTCGCCAGGGAACTCGTACTTTGACAGAAGCTCGCGGATTTCGAGTTCAACAAGCTCAAGAAGCTCGGGGTCGTCAAGGAGGTCGACCTTGTTCATGTAGACGACGAGCGCAGGCACGCCGACCTGACGCGCAAGAAGAATGTGCTCCCGGGTCTGAGGCATCGGGCCATCCGCGGCCGATACCACAAGGATCGCACCATCCATCTGCGCCGCGCCGGTGATCATGTTTTTCACATAGTCGGCGTGGCCGGGGCAGTCGACATGCGCATAATGGCGGTTTGGAGTCTCATACTCCACATGCGCGGTCGAAATCGTGATGCCGCGGGCCTTCTCTTCGGGCGCCTTATCGATCTGGTCGTAAGCCGTGAAAGTGGCGCCTCCTGTTGAAGCCAGCACTTTCGTGATCGCAGCCGTTAGGGAGGTCTTGCCATGGTCGACGTGACCGATGGTCCCGATATTCAAGTGGGGCTTGGTGCGCGCGAATTTTGCCTTGGCCATGTGGCTCTCCGTTCTTCCTCTTTCATGCCGGTCTAGTGCCTAGCCCCGGAAAAAAAGCTCCTGACTGCTCTTGTTTAGATGTGCTCAGGCGAATTTCGCCTGAACCTCTTCCGCCACGTTCTGCGGCACTTGCGCATAGTGGTCAAATTGCATGGTGAACTGTGCGCGGCCCTGGCTCATCGAGCGCAGGGTATTCACATAGCCGAACATATTCGCAAGCGGAACCATGGAGTTGATGACCGTGGCGTTACCGCGCATTTCCTGTCCGAGTATCTGTCCGCGTCGACTGGTCAGGTCGCCGATAACACCGCCGACGTAGTCTTCTGGCGAAACGACCTCGACCTTCATGATGGGCTCAAGAAGCTTGGGACCAGCCTTCTGTGCAGCTTCCCGGAAGGCGGCGCGCGATGCGATTTCGAAGGCAAGCGCGCTCGAGTTGACTTCGTGGTAGGCGCCATCGAGCAAGGAAACCTTGAGGTCGAGCATCGGGAACCCGGCAAGCACGCCATTGTCGAGCACGCTGCGAACACCCTTTTCGACGCCCGGAATATATTCCTTCGGAACCGAGCCGCCGACGATCTTTGATTCGAACTGGAAGCCGGCCCCCGCCTCTTGCGGCTCCAGAAGGATCTTCACACGAGCGAACTGACCCGAACCGCCGGTCTGCTTCTTGTGGGTGTAGTCCACTTCCTGGCGACGCGTAATCGTCTCGCGATAGGCTACTTGCGGCGCGCCCACATTAGCTTCCACCTTGAACTCCCGCTTCATGCGATCCACGATGATTTCGAGATGAAGCTCGCCCATGCCCTTGATGATGGTCTGGCCGCTCTCGGGATCGGTGGAGACCCGGAAAGACGGATCCTCTTGCGCAAGGCGATTAAGCGCCATGCCCATCTTTTCCTGATCGGCCTTCGTCTTAGGTTCGACAGCAACCTCAATAACCGGGTTCGGGAACTCCATCCGCTCCAGAACCACCTGCTTGTTCGGATCGCTGAGCGTATCGCCCGTGATCACATCCTTCAGCGAAGCGATGGCGACGATGTCGCCAGCGTATGCCTCTTTGATGTCTTCGCGGCTGTTGGCGTGCATGAGAAGCATGCGGCCGATGCGCTCTTTCCTATCCTTCACGGTGTTAATAAGCTGCATGCCCGTCTCAACCCTGCCTGAATAGAATCCGGCAGAAGGTGAGAGACCCGACGAACGGATCGTTCATGATCTTGAATGCGAGCATGGCAAGCGGTTCGTCGTCGGACGACTTGCGATCGGTTTCTTCGCCTGTCTTCACATCGATCGCCTTAATCGGCGGAACATCGACCGGCGACGGCAGGTAATCGAGCACGCCATCAAGGAGCGGCTGCACACCTTTGTTCTTGAAAGCCGAGCCGCAAAACACAGGATAAAAGGCGCTTGCGATCGTTCCCTTCCGGATAAGGCGCTTTAAGGTCGCCTCATCGGGATGGTGCCCTTCGAGGTAGGCATGAAGCACGTCGTCATCGAGTTCGACAGCTGTCTCAACCAGTTTGTTGTGATATTCCTTGGCCCTGTCGACGAGATCCTCCGGGATATCGACGTCGCGGAAGCTCGCGCCAAGCGTCTCTTCTTCCCAGATCACGCCCGTCATGCGGACAAGGTCTACGATGCCTTTAAAATGGTTCTCGGCGCCAATCGGAAGCTGAACCACGAGAGGCTTGGCGCCGAGGCGATCAATAACGGATTGAACGCAAGCGAAGAAATCGGCGCCGATCTTGTCCATCTTGTTGACAAAGATCATGCGAGGAACGTTGTACTTGTCGCCCTGACGCCAAACGGTCTCCGTCTGCGGCTCCACGCCCTGGTTGGCGTCGAGCAGCGCCACAGCGCCGTCAAGCACGCGCAAAGAGCGCTCCACCTCGATGGTGAAGTCCACATGGCCGGGCGTGTCGATGATATTGACGCGCTTGCCCTTCCAGTAAGCAGTTGTCGCGGCCGAGGTAATTGTAATGCCGCGCTCCTGCTCCTGCTCCATCCAGTCCATCGTCGCGGCGCCATCATGCACCTCGCCGATTTTGTGGCTTTTACCGGTATAGTACAGGATACGCTCAGTCGTCGTCGTCTTACCCGCATCAATGTGAGCCATGATGCCGATATTACGATAATCTTCGATCGGGGTTTGACGCGCCATGACTAAGCCCTCGCCATCCTTAACTTTACCATCGGTAGTGCGAGAACGCTCGGTTGGCTTCCGCCATCTTGTGCGTATCTTCTCGCTTCTTTACCGCGGTTCCTCTGTTATTCGCGGCATCCAGCAATTCGCCCGAAAGCCGCTCTTCCATCGTATTCTCGTTCCGGCCGCGCGCCGCCGTGATGATCCAGCGGATCGCCAGCGCCTGACGGCGGTCGTTTCTGACTTCGACAGGCACCTGATAGGTTGCGCCGCCGACACGCCTCGAACGAACCTCGATAGCAGGCTTAACGTTCGTTAACGCTTCATGGAACAATTCGAGCCCGTCGCGCTTGGCTTTTTGTTCGATGCGCCCCAGAGCTCCATAAACGATCCGCTCAGCGACCGACTTCTTACCCTGTTCCATCAGGCTGTTCATAAACTTCGTGACAACCACGTCGCCGTATTTCGGGTCCGGGATGATCTCGCGCTTCTCAGCTTTATGCCGACGTGACATGCTTCTCGATCCTCAGTCTTACTTCGGCCGTTTCGCGCCATATTTCGAACGACGCTGCCTGCGCTTGGCCACGCCCTGCGTGTCAAGCACGCCGCGGATGATGTGATAGCGGACGCCAGGAAGGTCCTTCACGCGACCGCCGCGAATGAGCACCACGGAGTGCTCCTGCAAATTGTGACCCTCGCCCGGGATATAGCTCGTCACCTCGAAGCCATTCGTCAGACGGACGCGCGCGACTTTGCGCAAAGCCGAGTTCGGCTTTTTCGGAGTCGTTGTGTAAACGCGCGTGCACACACCGCGTTTCTGCGGGCATTCCGTCATTGCCGGCACTTTGTTTCGCCTTACCGGCGCGACGCGCGGCTTGCGGATAAGTTGCTGTATCGTTGGCATCAACGCTTCCAAGTCAAAACGGCGACGGACCGGCGGGAAACCCGCTACCCGGTCCAATGAAGACAAACGAGACGTCTGAGGCCAGAGCCTCGTTCACCTCGATATATGTGTCCGGTGTCTTTGCGGCAGTGTTTAAGCGAAAAAAACAAGCGCCTGAGCGCAAAAGCTGCTTACCACCTGCCACCAGAGTGTGCGCAAAATAGGAGCCGCCGCTTACCCCGTCAAGCTCAAATTTGTTTTATTTACGCGAGTTTGAACAATGTTGATTTCATGTCTCAGCAAAGCCAAAGCAGGGGTTCTCTCGAATGAGAAGATTTATAAAAACTTCAACGCAATCAATAATGCTGGCGCCACTCGTGTGGCGTCTCGCAATCGCCTGTAAACTTCGCGGCAGGCTGTCAGAGGCAATTGCAATCCCTTTGTCTTCGAATCGCCGTGCGAGCGCGGCTCGCAAATTGGGCGGCAATTCGGAGACGGGAACCTATTCCGCCACCTTGAACTGACCGGCGCCATCGGAAATGATGACGGCATCCTTCAAAGCCCCTTTGCGCAGTCGAACCCCACAACGCGGCGTCGGTCGCGATCTCCGGCCCTGTGCAGCTCAAGAAAATTGAGCTGGTTCTTTCCCTCTTTGCCTGCCTAGGGGCCGAGGTCATGAGAACAGATCAAATTAGTGGCGTGGAACGATCCCTGCGCCGCGTCTGATGGCTTCAGCAAAACTCTCCGCCACCAGCCGGATTCGCTCCACTTTGGCGAGGTCTTCATGGATGACAAGCCAAAATGAGCAAATCAAAATCACCGTTTCTTCGAGCACCGGCCGCAGGGAAGGGTGCTTCCTCGCCACGAAGTCGGGCAGGACGCAGACGCCCCCGCCCTCGATCGTGCACTGCAGTTGCACGATCAAGTTCGAGCTTGTCAGCCGGGGGCGCAGCTTCGCGTCGATATTGGGAACGTAATCCAGTTCCTTATCGAAGATGAGATCGGAAATATAGCCGATGCCACGATGCCGGCGCAGGTCGGCGACGCTCGTAATCGGCGGCCGCGCGCTGAGGTAGTCTTCGTGCGCATACAGGCGCAAGACGTAATCGGTGATTTTCCGCGAAACGAGGCGCCCCCGGTCTGGTCGCGACACCGAGATGGCGAAGTCAGCTTCCCGGACGGACAAATTGAAAACACGCGGCACGGCGACAATTTGAATTTCAAGTTTCGGATGCCGTTTAACGAGATCGGCTGCGGCGGCGGAGATCAGATAGGAGCCGGCGGCGACAGGCGCGCCAACGCGTACGCTTCCGGAAATGTCGGCCGCTCTGGCCATTCGCGTCTCTTTCGCCGCCAGAGCCTGACTCTCCATCAGCTCCGCAAGCGGCAAAAGGCGATGGCCCGTCTCGGTCAGCTCGTACCCTTTTGCTGTTTTCTCGAACAGGCGATCCCCAAGCGCGTCTTCGAGCGCCAGGATACGCCGACCAATGGTTGCCTGGTCCACCCCCAGATCGCCGCCCGCCAGCTTCAACCGGCCTCGGCGGGCCAGGGCAAGAAAATATTTAAAATCATCCCAGTCGAGCGATGCGGGCATGGCGCGCGTCCGTCAAATGCAAATTTGCATTCCATAGGTGCAATCATTCGCCTTGCGCCACGTATTTTCGCAACGGCATACTCAATAAAAAGCAATTGGCAGTTGGCCCCAAGATCAAACGGAGGGAACAAGATGGAAATCGGCCATTTCATCGCGGGCAAAAGGGTCCAAGGAACGTCAGGCCGCTTCAGCGATGTTTTCAATCCGGCGACCGGAAAGACCGAAAAGAAACTAGCGCTCGCAAGCAAGGACGAAATGCGCGGCGCGGTGGAGGCGGCCAAGGCGGCTCAGCCGCGCTGGGCGGCGGAAAACCCGCAAAAGCGCGCACGCGTCATCATGGAGTTCGTCCGGCTGTTGAACCGCGATATCGACAAGCTGGCCGAAGCGCTGTCCCGTGAACACGGCAAAACGCTGCCTGACGCCAAGGGGGACGTCATCCGCGGCCTGGAAGTGGCGGAGTTTTGCATCGGCGCTCCGCAGCTTTTGAAGGGCGAGTTTTCGGAAGGCGCCGGACCCAGCATTGATGTCTATTCCATGCGCCAGCCGCTTGGAGTGGTCGCGGGCATAACGCCGTTCAACTTTCCCGCCATGATCCCAATGTGGAAATTCTGTCCCGCCATCGCTTGCGGCAATGCCTTCATCCTGAAACCGTCGGAGCGGACGCCGAGCGTGCCGATCATGCTCGCTGAGCTTATGCAAGAGTCGGGGCTTCCGGACGGCGTTTTGAACGTGGTCAACGGCGATAAGGAAGCCGTCGACGCAATCCTGGACGACCGAGACATCGCCGCAGTGGGCTTTGTCGGCTCCACGTCAATCGCCGAATACATCTACACGCGCGGCTGCGCTGCCGGTAAGCGCGTCCAGTGTTTCGGGGGCGCGAAAAACCATATGCTGATCGCCCCGGACGCCGATCTCGACCAGGCAGCCGACGCGCTTGTCGGAGCTGGCTATGGCGCGGCGGGCGAGCGCTGCATGGCGATTTCCGTGGGCGTGCCGATCGGCAAGGAAACAGCAGATCGCCTCATCGACAAGCTGATTGCCAGAGTGGAGCGCCTCAAGATCGGGCCATACACCAGCGAGAACATGGATTACGGCCCGCTCGTGACGCGAGAAGCCAAACAGCGCGTGCTGAGCCTTATCGAAAAAGGCGTTTCCGAAGGGGCCAAGCTCGTGGTCGATGGGCGGGGTTTCTCGCTCCAAGGCTACGAAGAGGGGTTCTTCGTCGGCGCCAGCCTTTTCGATAACGTGACGCCCGAAATGACAATCTACAAGACCGAAATTTTCGGCCCCGTTCTGTCAGTGGTGCGCGCGGCAACATATGAGCAGGCGCTCGAACTGCCCATGCGCCACGAATACGGCAACGGCGTCGCCATCTTCACCCGCGACGGCGACACGGCCCGCGATTTCGTGAGCCGCATCAATGTCGGCATGGTGGGCGTGAACGTGCCAATTCCGGTGCCTGTGGCCTATCACACCTTTGGCGGCTGGAAACGCTCCGGCTTTGGCGACCTGAACCAGTTCGGCCCCGACGCCTTCCGCTTTTACACGCGCACCAAGACTGTGACTTCGCGCTGGCCGTCCGGCGTGAAGGAAGGGGCCAGCTTCGTGATCCCGACCATGGCCTGATCCGGCGCCGTCAGGACTTCCGCTCGAAGCGTTCGCACGTCGAGGACGGCCGCTTCGAGCTTGGCGAGGACAAGTCATGGAATGACCGGAGCATGTTGAATTTTGAATTGAGCGACGAGCAGGCCGCCATCTTCGAGATGGCCAAGAGCTTCGGGGTCGAGCGTCTTGGCGAAGGCGCCGCCCAATGGGATCAAACCGGGACATTTCCCGTCGAGGTGTTGAAGGAGGCGGCGGCCCTAGGTCTTGCCGCGATCTACACACGCGAAGATTACGGCGGCGCGGGGCTTAGCCGGCTTGACGCCGCGCTCGCTTTCGAAGGATTGGCGATGGGGTGTCCCTCCATCGCGGCGTTCCTCTCGATCCACAACATGTGTACGTGGATGATCGACACATTCGCGAGCGACGCGTTGCGGGCTGACTTTGTGCCGAAATTGGCGCAAATGGACGCCATCGCCTCCTACTGCCTCACCGAGCCCGGGTCCGGCTCGGACGCAGCCGCGCTCAGAACCACAGCGGCGCGTGAAGGCGATCATCTCGTTCTGAACGGCTCCAAGGCCTTTATTTCCGGGGCCAGAGTATCTGACGTGTATATCGTCATGTGCCGCACAGGCGGCCCCGGCCCTTCCGGCATCTCCGCCGTCCTTGTCGAAAAAGGCGCCCCGGCCTCAGCTTCGGCGCCAACGAGAAAAAGATGGGCTGGAAAGCGCAGCCAACAGCCCTCGTCCAATTCGACGATTGCAGGGTTCCGGCCAAAAATATCATCGGCGTTGAAGGCGACGGTTTCAAATACGCCATGCAAGGGCTGAACGGCGGCCGCATCAACATCGCGGCCTGCTCGCTTGGCGGGGCGCAGGCGGCGCTCGACAAGGCCTTGGCGTATGCCAAGGAGCGCAAAGCCTTCGGCAAAACGCTCGATCAGTTCCAGGCGCTGCAATTCAAGCTCGCCGACATGGACATCAAGCTGCAGGCGGGGCAAGTCTTTTTGCGTCAGGCGGCCTGGAAGCTTGATCAGGGCGCTGCGGACGCCGCCAAATTCTGCGCCATGGCCAAGTGCTTCGTCACCGACGCCGCCTTCGAGGTGGCCAACGAGGCGCTGCAAATCCACGGCGGTTACGGCTATCTCGCCGACTACGGCATCGAGAAGATCGTGCGCGACTTGCGCGTCCACCAGATCCTGGAAGGCGCGAATGAAATCATGCGCATGATCACGGCGCGGAGCTTGCTTACGGGGAACGGCGCATGAGCGAAGACCACGATGTCCTCATTCGCAAGGAAGGCCGCGCCGGGCGCATTACGCTGAACCGGCCCGCGGCTTTAAATGCGCTCACCTGGGACATGGCGCTCGCCATTGAAAAAGCGCTCAACGCCTGGGCAAGCGACAATGAGGTCCACGTCGTCGTTGTCGATAGCGCCGGGGAAAAAGCTTTCTGCGCCGGGGGCGACATCACCGAGCTGTACCATAAGGGGCGCGCCGGCGACTACGATTACGGCCGCCGCTTCTGGAGCGACGAGTACCGCCTGAATGCGAAGATCCATCGCTATGCGAAGCCCTTTGTCGCGTTCATGGACGGCATTGTCATGGGCGGCGGCGTGGGCGTCTCGGCCCACGGCTCGCATCGCGTCGTGACGGAACGCTCCATGGTGGCGATGCCAGAAACCGGAATCGGGCTCATCCCCGACGTGGGCGGCACCTTTCTCCTGTCCCGCGCGCCGGGCCGCTGCGGCGAATATCTCGCCATGACCTCGGCGCGCATGGGCGCAGCGGACGCCATTTTCGCCGGTTTCGCCGACCTTTACCTTCCGAGTTCTCAGAAAGCGGCGGCCATCGCAGCGCTTTGCGCAACCGGCGATCCCCTGGCCGCCGACGCGCTTTGCCAGGAGCCGCCTTCGAGCGATCTGGAGAGGCGCCTTGCCGAAATAAACGCGCTGTTCGCAGGCGCGGACGCGCTCGCCACGGTGAAAGCCTTGGAGGCCGCCGGAACTCCGTTTGCAATCAAGGCGGCGGCCGCCATCCGGCGCAACTCTCCGCTCTCGGTCGCAACCGCCTTCGAAGCTGTGCGCCGGGCGCGAAGCTTCGCGACGCTGGAGGAGTGCCTTCGCCAGGAGTACCGCTTCACCTACCGCTCGCAAGACATGGCGGAGTTTCTGGAAGGCATACGCGCGGCGGTCATCGACAAGGACAAAAAGCCCGACTGGAAGCCAGCGCGGCTGGAGGACCTCGATCCGGCGCGCGTGGAAGCCTTGCTTGCCCCGCTCGGCGCCCATGAGCTTCAGCTTGTTGAGCCCGACGCGGAACAGGAAGCGCGCCGAGCCGCCCTTCGCAGTCAGGAATAACAATCACCAGGGGAAACGCACCATGAGCAAAGTTGCTTTTATCGGCCTTGGCAACATGGGCCTGCCGATGGCTTCGAACCTTCTCAAGGCTGGGCATGACGTGGCGGGTTTCGATACCGCGCCAAGCGTTGCGGCGGGGGTAAAAGCGGCTGGGATCCACCTCGCGGCCAGTATTTCAGAGGCGGTCCGCGAGGCCGATGCGGTTATCACCATGCTGCCCAGCGGCCCCATTCTGCTGAAGGTTTACGAAGAGGCCGTGCCCGCCGCCGGGCAAGGCGCAACGCTGATCGACTGCTCGACGGTGGATGTGGAAAGCGCGCGCGCCGCCCATGCCGCCGCGGCGAGCGCGGGATTGAAGTCCGTGGATGCGCCCGTCTCCGGCGGCGTCGGAGGCGCCGCCGCCGCCACGCTCACTTTCATGGTGGGGGCGACTGACGAAGCGTTCGAAGCGGCGCGTCCTCTCCTTACGGCGATGGGCAAAAACATCGTCCATTGCGGCGCGGCGGGCGCGGGCCAGGCCGCCAAAATCTGCAACAATATGGTGCTTGGCATTTCCATGATCGCCGTCTGCGAGGCGTTCGTTCTCGCCGACAAGCTGGGGCTCGATCGCCAGGCCATGTTTGATGTGGTCTCCACATCATCGGGCCAATGCTGGTCGCTTAACACCTATTGTCCGGCTCCGGGCATCGGGCCGAAGTCGCCGGCCGACAACCATTATAAGCCTGGGTTCGCGGCGCCCCTGATGCTGAAAGATCTGGCGTTGAGCCAGAAAGCGGCCGAAGGCGCCGACGCGGCGACCCCTCTTGGCCATGCGGCGGCGGAATTGTATGCGCGTTTCGTCGCCGAGGGCGGCGCCGGGAAGGACTTCTCCGGCATCCTGCCCTGGCTCGCCACCAGGCGCCACGACTGCTGAGCCACACATAAAAAACCAAAGGCGAAGAGCCACGGCAGTCAGGGGAGAAAACACCATGAGCAGCACATACGCAGAGGTCTATCAAAACTGGCGGACGGATCCGCAAGGCTTCTGGCGCAAGGCCGCGGAACGGGTGGATTGGATCAAGGCCCCAGAAAAGATTTATGACCCCGATGCGGGCGTTTACGGCCTTTGGTTTCCCGACGCGACGTGCAACACCTGCTACAACGCCATTGATCGGCACGTCGCCCAAGGGCGTGGCGATCAGTTGGCGCTGATCTACGATAGCCCCATCACGCAGACGAAGAAGTCTTTCACCTATCGTCAGTTGTTGGAGGAGGTTGCGACGCTCGCCGCCGTGTTGCAACGCTTTGGCGTGGAGAAAGGCGATCGCGTCATCATCTACATGTCGATGACGCCGGAAGCGATCTTCGCCATGCTCGCATGCGCCAGGATCGGCGCCGTCCATTCGGTCGTGTTCGGTGGAATTCGCGGCCAACGAACTGGCAAAACGCCTCGACGACGCTGCGCCGAAGCTCGTCCTGACCACCTCATGCGGCTTCGAGCCCGGCCGCATCGTCGCTTACAAGCCGCTGCTTGATGAAGCGATTCGACTGGCGGCGGAGAAACCGGCGTCGGTTCTCTTGTTGCAACGGGGCGCGGAAAAAACGCCTTTGCTGGAGGGCCGGGACCATGACTGGGCCGAGGCCGTTCAAAGCGCCAAAGCCGCAGGCGAACGCGCCAGCTGCGCGGAAGTCGCCGCCACAGACCCGCTCTACATTCTTTACACCTCCGGCACGACCGGCCTTCCCAAGGGCGTGGTGCGCGACAATGGCGGCCACCTGGTCGCGCTGAGCTGGACCATGGACAACATCTACGGCGTTGCGCCGGGCGAAGTGTTCTGGGCCGCATCGGACGTGGGCTGGGCCGTGGGGCACAGCTACATCGCGTACGGGCCGTTGTTCCACGGCGCCACCGCGCTCGTCTACGAAGGCAAGCCGGTTGGCACTCCCGATCCGGGCGCCTTCTGGCGAGTGATCTCAGAGCACAAGGTCGTGAGCCTGTTCACCGCGCCCACCGCGTTTCGCGCCATCAAGAAAGAGGACCCTGGCGGCGAGCATCTGAAGCGGTACGATATTTCGACTTTGCGCTCGCTCTTCCTGGCGGGCGAGCGCGCAGACCCCGATACGGTTCAATGGGCCGAGCGCATGCTGGGCGTGCCTGTCGTCGACCATTGGTGGCAGACGGAGACCGGCTGGCCCATCGCCGCCAACCCGATCGGGCTCGGCTTGCTGCCCATCAAGTACGGCTCGCCCACCGTGGCGATGCCAGGCTACGATGTTCAGGTCGTGGACGCACAGGGACAGCCCATCAGCCCTGGCGTCATGGGCTCCATCGTCATCAGCTTGCCGCTTCCGCCCGGAAACCTGCCGACGCTCTGGCGGCAAGACAAGCGCATGCGCGACAGCTATCTGACCGGTTTTCCTGGTTATTATCAGACCGCCGATGCGGGCTATAAGGACGAGGACGGCTATGTTTTCATCATGGGTCGGACGGACGACATCATCAATGTCGCAGGCCACCGTCTTTCCACGGGCGGCATCGAAGAGGTGCTGTCCGCTCATCCTGGGGTGGCGGAATGTGCGGTCATCGGCCTTAAGGACGCCCTCAAAGGCGAGGTTCCTTGCGGGTTTGTGGTCTTGAAAGCGGGGGTGACGACCTCACATGCTGACATCGAAAAAGAAATCGTTCAGCGGGTGCGCGAAAAGATCGGACCTGTCGCCGCCTTCAAAACCGTGGTCGTGGTGGATCGCCTTCCCAAGACGCGCTCCGGAAAGATCCTGCGCAGCACGATCAAAAAGATCGCCGACCACGACGCCTGGACGGTCCCGGCCACCATCGACGATCCGCTCGTCCTCGCCGATATCGCAGACGCCATCAGCAAAAAGGGCATCTGACTCATGACCCGACAATGGGAAGATGACGGCAAATGCCTCATGAAGGACAACCCCGAGATGTGATTTTGGTCGAGCGCGATCTGCGGAGCGCTTCCGCCATTGTTGTTGGGGATCGCAACCGTGGATATTTCTTCGCAGGTTGGGCTTGCTACTCTCTTCGGGCCCATCTCGAAACACGGGATTTTACTGGTCGAATTCGCCAAGGAACAACAGTTCCATCATAATATCGATCGCCGCAATGCGATCATGCGAGCGGCGCGAGACCCATTTGTAGGGCTCATTCCCATGGGCATGGCGACGGGTGCAGGAGCGGCGACCCGTTTCATTTTCCCGTCCATGCGGTTGCTCGAACCACGAATGTCTGCTTCAAGATTTCATGACTCTTGAAGCCTTTGTTAACCCTGGACCGCCGGGGCCTGTTAACCAAGCGTGCGCGCTGCATTTTTATGTTTTTTCCGTTTTATTTCAATGTATTAGCGGACAACTTCCTCTGCGCGGGGAGACTTTCGGCGCCTCCAGGCCAGGCATGCGAACGCCGAGGCCAACCGCCCGCCAATCGCCATAATCCCACAGAATCCCGCCTGCCGAAGGCGAGACCCCCTGTTTTACGAAACAATCCCAATCTCAGCCCTTTTTTAACCCTGGCAGGGCGCTGGCCGATGTCGCATCGCTTGCCCGTCAATCATCTGCGGACGCCGAGCAAACCCGCCGTCGCGATAGCCGCGACGATGGCGTGACCTGTTGGCGAGCAGCCAAGCGGTAATCTGCAAACGATTCGCGAACGCGCAGAAAGAGCCTGTCCCCCAAACCTACCGGCTTTAACCGTCTCGCCGTTTTGGCTTTTTGCGTAAACCGCTGATTTGGCGGCTAAAAGATGGAGGCCACGCCCGGAATTCGAACCGGGGTGCGCGGATTTGCAGTCCGATGCGTCACCACTCCGCCACGTGGCCTTCGAGCTATGTGGTAGCATGATCGCCGGCGCATGAAAAGTGGGTTTGCCAGGGCTATCCCGACTTCGCCGATTCGATTGCCGCGCCCTCGCTCAAATTGGGTGACGCGAGCCAGTAGAGATGTTGGCGTTGCATTCTGGGACTTTCATGCGACGACCTTCGGGTCGCCATCTCACAATGGCTAATCGCCTGTAAGACCTGGGGGGCGCCGCTGGCGCTTTACCTCACCGCGGTTCGCCTTGCCGCTCAGCCGCCGTTGCTTCGAGCCGAAAGTCGGGCGCGTCGGCATACGGACCGGACGCTCGATAGCTGCCTGCCTGATCATGCGGACGAGCCGGCCTATGGCATCCCTGCGATTGGCCTCCTGCGTGCGAAAGGTTCCAGCAGTGAGCACGATCTCGCCATCCTTCGTCAGCCGCGCGCCGGCGATGCGCTCCAGGCGCAGGCGCACCGCGTCCGGAAGGCTCGGCGAGCGGCGCACATCGAAGCGCAATTGCGCGGCGCTCGAGACCTTGTTGACGTTCTGCCCGCCGGGGCCGCTCGCCCGAATGAAGGTCACGACAACCTCGGACTCGTCGAGCGTGATCTTGTCCGTAATTTCAATCATGGCTGGGCGAGCATGGTGACGGCGAAAACATGGCGGCGCTCCACCCTCCCCTTCGTTTCTCCTCCCAATAACCAACGACAGCCTTTGGCGCCACTGCGTCGAAGATGCCGAGACAAGGATTCGATGATAGTCACGCGCCGCATTACATAAAACCTTGTCTGGTCTCTCGGCTTCGCGAGAAGAAAGAGTGAGGTGGCGACCCGTCTCTTTGAGACGGCGCCAGCGGCAAAATGTACAGTCCAGCTTAGTCGGGTATAATACCGCTGTGCGAAAGGAATGACTCCTGTTGCTCTGCTGCGATTCCGTGGTGGGCCAGATCATGATTCCCTATGGTCGTGATTTGGAGGTCATCATGACGGCGCTTATCATCAGAAGGGATCGCACGCCTGTGGTCTTACGCAAACTGGCCAAGGCCGAAGCCACGACGCGCGTGGCGCGCCGCCTGCTTGCGATCGCCAATGCGCTTTCGGGCATGAGCCGCAAAGAGGCTGCGGAAGCATGGACCGCCAGACCTTGAGAGACTGGGTGATCCGCTATAATGCGCACGGCCTCGATGGCCTGTACGATTGCTGGGGCGATGGGCGGCCGCCAAGGCTTGAGCCTGAGGAGCAGGCCGAACTGACCCGCATCGTGCTCGCAGGCCCCGACGCGGACAGCGGCGTGTCGGCCTTCACACGCGAAGATCTGGCGCGCATCTGCGAGGCCCGCTTTGGCAAGACCTTCCATCCGGCCTCGGTTGGGCGGCTCTTAAAGCGTCTCGATTTCTCGCGGCAAAAGGCGAGGCCAAGCCACCCCCAAAAAGACCCGGCCCAAGAAGAGGCCTTTAAAAAGAGCCCCAGCGCTGCTGCGAGCACTCCGTATACGTCATAAAAGCAAGCGCCTGCGCCTGTTCTTCCAGGACGAAGCGCGCATCGGCCAGAAGGGCCGCGTCTGCCATATCTGGCAGCAACGCGGCGAGCGGCCGCCGGGACTTTGCGACAGGCGCTTCACCTTCGCCTATATTTTCGCCGCCGTGGAGCCGGGCACGGACAACGCTTTTGCGCTGGTGATGCCCTACGCCGATACGGTGGCGATGCAGGCCTTCCTGGACCGCTTCTCCGAAACCATCGCTGAGGACGAACATGCGGTGATGATCCTCGATCAAGCGGGTTGGCATGGCTCTAACGACCTTGCCGTTCCGGCCAACTCACCTTGGTTCCGCTGCCGCCCTACTCGCCCGAACTGAACCCGGTCGAGCGAGTCTGGCTCTACCTCAAGGAACGATTCCTCTCGCTGCGGCTGCTCAACGATTACGGCGCCATCGTTGAAGCCGCATGCGCCGCCTGGAACAGGCTCCTGGCCGAGGCCGGGCGCATAAAGTCGCTATGCTCCTATCCCTGGATCCCAAAGGTCAATCCTTAGGCTCGGCGGTATAACAGACGGCGGAAGACCATTTTTCCGACGCACGCCATCCACGATACCGCCACGGTTCGCGGATCAATGCTGTGAACGCGGCGTTTTCGCCGCCCCAGCGCAAGGAGTGGAAACCGTGATCCGTTTCTATGCCAAGAGGCTCGAGCGCGACCTTAAGCGCTGGCGCGAAAAGGGCTGGGTCACGAGCGAGGGATACGAGGCCATCCAGGCCGAACTCGCGCGTGCCCCAAAGCTATCGGCCAGCGCCGTGCTTGCAGCCCTCGGCGCAATCCTGCTCGGCTTCGCCGCGATCAGCTTCGTCGCAGCCAACTGGAATGTGATCCCGAGGCTCGCCCGCTTGGCGATGCTCGTCGTCGCGCTGTGGGCCGCGTATGGCGGCGCCGCGTGGCTGTACAAACGCGAGCTTCCAAACTTTGCGCAGGCTGCGGTGCTGACCGGCGCGCTGCTTTTCGGCGCAGCCGTCATGCTCGTGAGCCAGATGTATCACATCGACAGCGGCAACCTGCCGGGCTTCATGCTGCTTTGGACCGCAGGCGCCGCCGCGGCCGGCCTTCTCTTCCGGTCGAGCCTCACGCTTGGCGCCGCCATGATCCTCGCCAGCGCCTGGAACTTCTCAGCGCTGGAGACCATGCCCGAGGTCGTGCAATGGCGCTTTCTCCCGGTTTGGGCGGCGCTCACAGCAGCAATCGCCTGGAACCGCTCGGGTATCGGCCTGCATCTTGCAGCCGCCGCGTTCGTGGCCTGGCTCATTCCCATCGAGGCGAACCTGCCGTCCCATCCCTATACGCTCATGGCGGCGATCGGGGCTGCCGGAGTTCTTGCGGCGGGGGCCGTCATGGCGGCAAGCGGGAACAGCCTCGTGCGGGAGGTCGCGGTCCGCGCCGTTCCCTACGCCGCGATCGTGAGCTTTGCCGGGCTTTTGCCCCAGGACTTGGCGTCGATCGTTCCCAAGATCGAAGTGGGCCTGGCGATCGCGGCCGCCATGGGATTCGCCTACCTGTTGCTGAGCGAGGCCAGTCCGCGCCTGCAGACAGCGGCGCCGCTTCTATTCGCCTACGCGCTCGGCGTCGCCTTCTACGGCCTCATGGCGATACAGTTCGGCCGGCCCGCGGCAGGCCTTCCGACCATGGTCATAGCCGCCGCCCTGACCTTCGCACTCCTTGCCGGCGGCTTGATCTGCGGCATCCAGGTGCGGAGCCGGCTCGTGATGTGGCTCGCCTTTGCCGGGCTCGTGACCGAAACCCTGACGCTCTACTTCGACAAGCTCGGCGACCTTATCAATACTTCGCTGTTCTTTCTGCTCGCCGGCGCCGGCATCTTCGGCCTCGCCTGGGTTCTCATGCGCTTCGGAGGCGCGCCGCTTGAAAGGGAGGCACGGTCATGAGGCCGCGTGTCTGGCTTGCCGCGATCCTAGTCTGCCTTCTCCAAACCGGCGCCATCGCGGCCATCATTGTCAATCGCGCCATGCTCTTGAGCCACGGACGCGAAATCGTGCTCAGCGTGACGCCCGTCGATCCGAGGGACCTGATCCGCGGCGACTATGTCCGCCTCGGTTATGAGATCTCCCAAATTCCCGGCTCGCTGGCGTCGAGGCGTAAAGAATCGGGCAAGTCCATTTTCGTGACCCTTGAGCGCCAAGGGCGGCCCGAGGACGGGAAATGGGTTCCGGTGGCGGCCTCTTCGGAGCGTCCAGCCGCGCCGGAAGCGGAAAACAAGATCGTCTTGCACGGGGCCATGCTATGGCCATGGACTTCGCTGCCTCCGGACGGAGCATCCCTCAATGTTGCCGTCGTTCACGTTGACTACGGCATTGAGACCTATTTCGTCCCTGAGAATACGGGCCGCGATCTGGAAGACGCGACGCGAACCGGAGCCGTCAAGGCGGTCATCAGTGTGAACCGGGAAGGCGACGCGGCGATCAAGGGACTGATCGTGAACAGAACCCGCCACGATGACACCCTGTTTTAGGGTGGAGCGTCCTCCTTTACAGCTATTTTACGGCAGCCTGCCGATATGGCGCCACTCGCGCAATATAGCGAACAGCATCGGGGACGCATGGCGTGGCTGTCTTTGCATCCCCTGCCTTGCTCGACGCAAGCAGCTTGCGGGGGCTGTCGATATCGGAGACCTTGAGCGACAGCGCCTCAGAGACCCGAAGCCCCGCGCCGTAGCGTCGCTTTATACCGGCTTCATGTCCCCGAGAAGGGTCGGGATGAGCTCCGACACAGTCGGGTGAATGGGCATCGCCCATTTCAACTGCGTGTAGGGGGTCCGCGCGTTCATCGCATCGAGGACGCCATGAATCGCCTCGTCGCCGCCGGTGCCAAGAATGGCGGCGCCAAGGATTTGCTGCGTCTCGGCATCGGCGATCGCCATCATGAACCCCAGCGTTTCGCCCTTTTCGATGGCGCGGCCCACGCGGGTCATCGGACGCCGGCCCACATGAAGCGGCCGCCCACTGGCGCGCGCTTGCGCCTCGGTCATGCCCACGCGGCCGAGCGGGGGATCGATGTGGAGCGCGTAGCCCAAGATGCGATCGCTCACGCGCCGCCGCTCGCCGTCCAGGAGGTTCGCGGCGACGATCTCGAAATCGTTATAGGACGTGTGGGTGAAGGCCCCGCGACCATTGCAGTCGCCAAGCGCCCAGATACCGGGCGCGCTGGTGCGTAGTTCGTCATCGACGGTGATATAGCCGCGCGCATCGACTTCAACCCCGGCGATGTCCAGCCCCAGGTCATCGGTGTTGGGCCGGCGCCCGACCGCGAGCAGCACGTGGGAGCCGGTGACCTCCGGGGGGCCAGACGCGCACTCAACCCCAACGGCGATTTCAGCGCCCCGAGGCTCGAAGCGGATGCATTCCGCCTTGATGTGTACGGCGATGCCTTCGGCTTCAAGAATCTCCTTAATCGCAGCCGAGACATCCTCATCCTCGCGGGCGACGAGACGCGGCCCCATTTCCACGACGGTCACTTGAGCGCCGAAGCGGCGGTACAAGCTCAGGATTGCCCTGATGGCCGACGAGGACCGACCCCACGCCGCCATCCTCGATGAGGCCCACACGCCGCAGGATGAAAGCCCGCATAACGATTTCGCCCAGTTCGTCCGAGCCGATCATGAGAGCCCGCACATGCCCAGCGTCGAACGGAAGAGCCCGTGCAGCCTTCTTTGCCGGCTTCCGCGGCGGCCAGCGCCTCCCGCCCGGCAAGCTGGCTGATTTCGCCGGAGAACTGGCCTACGCCTTGAGTGACGATCGGCGCTTCGTGACGAAGGCCGTCACGGCGCACGACGTTCATTGAGCCTTCTATGACGAGCCACATCGGAACGTTGCGCTGCCCAACATCGAACACGATTTCGCCCGGCGAGAACTTTCTCGGGGGACCGCTCGCGAACTGTTTCGCCGTGTCGATCTGGGCCGCGTCGAGCACAGGAAAGAGCTGGTGGCCGCGGGTCCCAATAAGGCTCATCGCAATCTCTCCTTCACTCCCTCACGCTGTTCACTGGCGCAAATGTAAGGGCAGGTCCATTTGCAAGAGGGGCACGGGCCTTCGTGGGGCGTCAAACCCGGCGACGGCCACTTGGTTTCATCCTAAGGGTGAGCGACGGCGGCCTTCACTGTCGAAAAAGCGCTCCTTGCGGTAGCCCAATTTCGAGGCGATTATTTTGGCGATCATCAGGACGACTGGCTGATGCCTCAAAAGCCTGCCTGAACCCCTGACCGCGCGGATTTTCGGCGCCAGCGACGCTGCGACCGTTTCGGGAGTCTCTGCGACGGCGTTGAACAGCATGCGTTCGCGAATCCCGGCATCCTTGAGAAGGAGATCGGTCAAGACCAGGCCGGGGCTCAATTCATGCACGCCGATGGCGTTAACGCCCGCCTTTTTGAGTTCGGCGTGGAGAAGGCCGGTCGTGAGCGCCACGGCCCGTTTCGAGGCGCGGTGAGACGTCGCCGTCGGCGAAGATCGCATGCCCAAAGCCGAAAACCCCATATTGAAGATGTGGTACGAAGGCTTGGTCCCTTCGAACGGCTGCCGAAGCATCGCGCGCGAGACCTCGGCGCAGAGCATCATGGTCCCGCACAGATTTGTCCGGCAGGTCTCGTCGACGTCGTTCGCCGCCAGTTCCCAGAGCGGGCGTTTGAGGCGCCCCGCCGTGCCGGCGTTATTGATCCAGCGGTCGATAACGCCAAGTTTCGAGACGGCGTAAGACACGAACGCCTGGGCTTCGTCAGCGGCGGACACATCGCAGGGCATTCCATAGACATCGCTTCCGGGCGCATCAAGTCGTAGTCGCCCAAGCGCCCTTTCAAGACGATCATGATCGCGTCCACAGATGACCACACGATCTCCCGCGATGAGGAACATCCTTGCGAGCGCCAAGCCAAGCCCCGCTGTTCCGCCGGTCACCACCACGCCCAAAGGGCGCGTAACGCCGCCTCCTTTAGACCGCATGCCGATTTAAAGACCTCCGTAAAATCGGCCAAAGGCATGAGCCAGGATGATTCCGATAGAGAGCGCGCCGAGCCCCGCCACGAGCGCATGCGCAGTCTTGCGTAATTCAAAGGCTCCAACACGAGCAATCAACACGTAAGCGATTGCGGCGTTGAAAAACCCCCAAAGCACGTTTATCCAGGCGCTCGACAGCCCTTCCCCAGGCGGGGTCGCGAATGGACTTTGAAAAGGATGTCCACTCACTCCCATTATGAAATGCGGGATCGCGTTTGTGAGGAAGGCTCCCCAAAAAAATAAGCTAAATAATGATGCCACTTCATCGTCGGCTCCAGCTTGACCCTGTCATTTGATTCCAAAAACGCACTCTGGTTAAGTCGGCCGCGGACGCGCAAACCGAGAAGACCAGGACGCGGCGGCGTCTCGCTGCAGGGGCGCTGCCCGTTATGGGTCTTTCCGCCCGAAGTCGACGCTCCCGCGGATGACCCGATATGATCAGGCGCGCCGGCAAGCCCGGGACAACGCGTCGAAGGTGTTGGGGAAGCCGCAAGCGTTGCTGACGCCCCGCATCGGAAACTCAGCGGCGCCAAATCATGGCGCTTGCCGAATATCTTTCTCCCCAAGATTGCGTCCGCGAGGGCGCCGGAGGCGTTGGCCTTGTCGAATAATTAACCAGGAATGCCAAGAAACTAAAGCGCTGACTTTGCTTTTCTTACACCGCCCCCTGCCATGATCAACCCGTTTCGGGCGCGCCCTGGAACTTAAGCCCCGCTTCCTGACGCGCTACATATGCGCAGCGCCACGAAACGACGAGACTAAGACCTCCCAATCGGAGAATACAAACATGCCCAATATTCCAGGCTCTGTCCGTGAAGCTTTCGAGGACATGATCGACACAATCTTCGTCAGCGCTCAGACAATGGAGCAATGCAAGGCGTTCAGCAACACCCGCTTCGATCTGGACGGCAGGATTCTATCGGCCAACGAGCTTTGTGGGGTTTTGTGGAATTGCAACGAAATCTGCCCGGGCGATACGTGCGAGACAGCGGCCCTGCCTCAAAACTCAACCTATGCTCAAGTCGCGCGCGACGTCAGCCGTTTCTTCGCTCGCAAAGCGGTTGCTTGACACGGCGCCAGGGAAATCTGCCTGACGCACAAACAAGAGCCGTGAACCCAACGGGCTCACGGCTCTCTGTATGCGTTCCGGACAGACGCCACTATCAAGCTGCGATCGTGAGTGAAACCCGAAACAGCATTGTCCATCATTTCACCTTTCGAACCGAAAAGTACGAAAGGAAGTACCAAAAGGAACCCCCCAGCGGGGAGTGAAGTGCCGGAGGGTTTAATCAAGCCTCATTGCCGCCCTGCCATTATAACATCTTCTCTATATTCTCATGAATGCGAGTCGTCAAGCTTCGCTCAAGGTTCCGCGGACATTGTTTCAGGGTAGCCCCTTTTTGGCATAGAGGCGAACGTTCGGTCTTACGGCGACTTTTGATTCACGCCTTGTAACCGCCCATCTGGCAGACGAGCGCCCACTCTTCGTCCGAGACGGGCTGAACGGAGAGCCTCGAAATTCTGACCAGCGCCATGCCGGCAAGTTTCGGCTCGGCCTTGATTTCCGAAAGCGTAACGGGCCGCGGAAATTGACCCACGGCCGCGACATCTACGCAATTCCAGCGCCCAGTCGCATCCGTCGAGTCGGGGTGTATCTCGCGGACGACTTTCACCACGCCGACGATCTGCTTTTCATGAACCGAATGGTAGAAGAAGCCGAGGTCGCCATTCCTCATCGTGCGCATGTTTTTTTGCGCAAGCGCGTTGCGCACACCGCTCCATTCCTCGCCCTCCGGCCCCGCCCTCATCTGATCGTCCCAGGAAAAGGTTCCCGGCTCGGTTTTGAACAACCAGAAGGTCGTCATGCGCCGGGGCTCCTGCTACCACCCTTGGGGGAGACGCGTCGCGCCTAAGATGGGGCCAAGCTCCGCCGTTTGCAGAAAGACGACCAGCATGTCGCCGTCTTTCGAGAGCGCATTCCTTGGCAAGGCGTAGGAAACGGGCGAGCCGCGCCACTCGCCCGCTTCGACGAGATCGCGGACCACATTCGTATAGGTCACGACGCTGCCCGCATTCTCGCCGCGCGTAATTTGCACGGTAAGGGAACTCAGCACGGACGCTACCCAGACCTTGCCCTCCTGCAACTGCGTGCCGGGCGCCGCCGCGCCCGCGTCAATGATGAGCCTGTCGTTTTCGAGCCGCGCGCTCAAAGCCACCGCCTCCTTGCCGACAAGCGGCGCCGTGGCGCCAACCGCGGTCTCGATGTCGGCGCGGCTGTTGCCAAGGCAATTTTGCATGCCGTTGACGATGACCTGCGGGGTATAGACTTCGCCTTCGCTCAAGATCTTGGCGTAGCCGCGCTGGCGTTCCGTATTCTGCGGCCGCGCGAGCGTATCCTTCCATCCAAGATAATCCCAATAGCTCACAGGGAAGCTCAGCGCGATGATATCCGGCCGTTGAGCAAGCTGATTCAAGAGTTGATCGGCTTCGGGGCAGGATGAGCATCCCTGGCTCGTATAAAGCTCGATTACGGATGCGCTCTTCGGGTTATTCGCAGCCGATGTCTGCACCGAAGCACTTGCGACTGAAAGCAAACCCGCCGCCACGAAAAAAATTCTGAGGGACGAGATCTTGGTCACAACTATCTCCAGGTCAGAGGCCTTCATCATGAAACAATGTGTTAGACACTACTTCCGACGTCCAGTCACGTCTGCTTGCCTTCGCGTCACACCTGCACAACTTTCTGTCATCGCTGGCGTCCCCCACCGGAAATTCCGCCCCATTCACCACAGGCGCGCACCGGATTTCCGGCGGCATACTGTCAACCTTCTGATTTCGATACAGTATCCGAGGCATGTCGCCTGGGCGCGTGCGGCGAAGGGGGGGCGCCAACACGCCTCGGGCTGTACTCGTCAAAAATGAGTGCCTTTGGCGAGTGGGAAGCCGCGCAGGAATTCGGCGCCGCCCATTGGCCGCCTGCCCGCCCTTTGAACCTGCGTCAGGCGAACGGCCTGGGAGCCGCACGCAACCGTCAAATGGCTGTCGAGAAGCAATCCCGGTTCACCTCTCCCAGGAACCACCACCGAACGCAGCACCTTGACGCGCTCCGCCTTGCCTCCGAGGAGCGCTTCGAACCAGGCGCCAGGATGAGGCGACAACCCCCGGACCATGTCGTGAATCTCGGCGCCGCGCTTCCTCCAGTCGATCTTCGTCTCCTCCTTGGAGATTTTCGCGGCGTAGGTTGCGCCCTCCTCGGGCTGCGGCGTAAACGTCAAGTCGCCCCTTTCCAGAAGGGTGAGCGCGCGCGCCATGAGCGAGGCTCCCATAAGGGCGAGGTGGTCGTGGATTTCTCCGGCGGTGGAGTCTGGGCCGATGGAAATGCGATCGGCAAGCGCGACCGGCCCTGTGTCGAGGCCTGCGTCCATCTTCATGACCATGACCCCGGTTTCCTTGTCGCCCGCCATAACGGCCCGTTGGATGGGAGCGGCCCCGCGCCAGCGCGGAAGTAGGGAGCCATGCAGATTGAGACAGCCAAGCGGCGGCGCGTCCAGAATGGCTTTCGGCAGGATCAGGCCATAGGCGACGACGACGGCGACATCGGGCCTAAGCGCGGCAAACTCCTGCTGCGCCGCGGCGCGCCGAAGGCTTTTGGGCGTGAACACCTTGAGGCCGGCTTCCTCCGCGAAGCTGTGCACGGGCGATTTTCTCGCGTCCATGCCCCGCCCGGCCGGGCGGGCCGGCTGGCTGTAAACCCCCACGACGTCGTGCCCCGCTCCAATGATTTCCGTAAGCGTCGGAACGGAGAAATCCGGGGTTCCCATAAACACAATCCTGAGCGTCATGGATAAGGCCTCCGCACGCCGACTGGCATTCAGGTTTGTGTTAAAGCGCCGGCGAGCAGTCTTGGCAAGCCGGAAAGGAGTGTCGTTCAGCCCCGGCCCTGCGCCGCCTCCCGTTGAGGCGCTTGAGTTTTGCTCCACCAGCCGAGAAAGAAACCGACCGCGAGTGCGGTAGGGCCGCGTCGATGGCGATCCTCCTGCGCCCGGCCTGTCGATGAAAGAAACGCTTAACTGCGCGGGACGCCGGCGCGATGCCCGAAGGCGCTCAACATGCAACGCCTCGTGTGGCTGAAGCGCGTCTGTGACGTTTCTACGCTGCCGGAAGGAGAGATTTCACGGCGTCACAACCGGGCCTGCCTTTGAAAAGGCGCATTGGAAAGCGAGCAATCACCAAACCCACAACCAAAAGCAGATGAGAAGAGCATGCGCGCTGTCTTAGTTTTCGTTTTTTGTGTAATTTCCGCGCATGCCGCAACCGCCACAATCGAAACGCCCCCCGCAACGGAAGCGTATCTCCATGCCGGCGCCCTCAGGGGAACCATGCTTCGCCCGGGCGCCAGCAATGCCGCCGTCCTCATCATCCCCGGTTCAGGTCCCACTGACCGCGACGGCAATAATCGCCTCGGCGTCACTGGCTCTCCTTACAAACTTCTTGCTGAAGGTCTCGCCCGTCGGGGCGTCACAACCGTCCGCATCGACAAACGCGGCATGTTTGGCAGTTCGCGCGCAGCAGACGACGCCAACGACGTCACGATCAGCGACTATGCCGGCGACGTTCGCGCCTGGGTCAAGGTTATTCGCGAAGAGACGGGCGCACAATGCGTGTGGGTGGCGGGCCACAGCGAGGGCGGCCTCGTCGCGCTGGCGTCAAGCAGTAACGCTGACGGCCTTTGCGGTCTGATTTTGCTGGCCGCGCCCGGCCGGCCGGTGGGAGATGTGCTGCGGGACCAAATACGGCAGGCGGTTGGCGGCGGTCCCTTGCTTCAACAAGCAACTGTAACAATAAAAGCCCTCGAGGCCGGACGCCACCCCGACGTTTATTCTTTGCATCCTTCGCTCCAGCAACTGTTTGCGCCGCCAATTCAGGGCTTCTTGATCAGCATGTTCTCCTACGACCCCGCGAGGCTGATCGCGGAATTTCACAAGCCAGTTCTCATCCTGCAGGGCCAGCGGGATCTCCAGGTAAGCGTCGCCGACGCAAAGCGGCTGAAGCAGGCGGCGCCCACAGCGAAGCTCGTGCTCGTTCCGAACGCCAATCATTTCTTCAAAGTGGTGAAATCGGCCGATGTGGCCGCCAACGCGGCGGCCTATTCCAGGCCGGTTCCTCTAGCTCCGCATGTGGCGGACGAAATCGCCGACTTCATTTCAGCCGCGAACAGCACGCAGTAGATAACCGCCTTTAACAAAGGAGCCGACTGTAGCCGGCTCCCCGAAAAGGTCATCGGCCGCGGTTGCGAGGATTGGCCGTTCAGCAGCCGCAGCCGCCGCCGTAATAGCCACTGCCATAATACCCGGGGGAATAACTCCCATACCCATAGTAGGGATAGGCGCCAGCCAAGCCGAGGCCAAGTCCAACCCCAACCGGCCACCCCCATCCTCCGCCCCAGCCTCCACCGCGCCACCCGCCGTAGCCTCCGCGCCAACCCCAGCCACGGCCGCCCCAGCCGATGCCGCGGCCAAATCCAATGCCACGACCGCCCCAACCGATGCCACGGCCGCCCCAGCCGCCTCGCCAACCTCCTCCCCATCTAACGTTAACGGATGGGGAGCTTGATACGGTTTTGGTGAAGGTTTTTCCTGCGTCAGTCCCCGCTGGAAAGGCGGATGCAGCTTTCGGGCTCGCGAATGAAAGACCGAGAGCTGCGATTGCGCCAACGACGATGTAAGCTTTGGTTCGCATGTCGAGACCGGCATTAGTTGTTTACAAGACACTGCGTGATCTCTTGCAGACGCCTTTTGTTCCCGCAGCCGCCCGCATGGCTCGTGAATGTGAAGCGAAGGCGTGAGGAGGGGCGGCCGATTTCCGAAGCATGCCCACTTTTCCTTTTTCTTGGCGGCTCCCTGTCCCTCGCGGCGTCCGATTGGCCGACCCCGGCAACGCCAAGAGGCTTCCGATAAGTTGGTAGTTTACTTTATCCGAGGGAAATCCCAGGCGAGCTTGTGGCGAATGGGGCGGGATTTCCGCCGGGGCGCACCAGCGCTGCGGCTTGCAACTGCAGTCGGCATTAAATCGCCCAATCCTTCCATTTATCTTCCGCCAACGCATCAGGAGCGCTCGGAGACGTCATGGCGAAACGCATATTTATTGCAACGTCCGGTTCACGGGGTGACGTGGAGCCTTACATTGCGCTCGGCAAAGCTTTGCGAAGCGCTGGCTATGACGTGCTGCTCGCAGCGCCGCCGGAGTTCAGCGATTGGATTGCTTCGCATGGCGTCACGCCTTACGCGGCGGGCGCGCCTGTCGCGGAACAAATCCGCGAATTCGCTGGCGCCCTGGAAAACAACGGCTTTTTCCGCGCCGCCGCGACGGAGAAATACAAGCGCCTCTTCCTCGAAGCATTCGCGAATCTGGCCGAGGTCAGCAAGGGCGCGGACCTGCTGATCTACTCGCCCCTGCAGGCAAGCCTGAGCTGCCTCTGCGAGGTGCGGAACACGCCCGCTATCCTGGCCAGCCTCCAGCCCGCCTTCCCCACGAGCGAATTTGCTGTCCCCCTTCAGCCGCGCTACAGCTATGGGCGCATTCTCAACCGGCTCTCATTCCACGTTTTGGATGTCATGATGTGGACGATGTTCCGCTCCTGGTGGAACGATGCGCGGCAAATCCTGGGGCTTAAGCCGCTGGGACGGCTACACGATATCCGCACGGCGAACGGCAGACCGGTCCCCGTGCTGATCGCGGCGAGCGAAGCCATGGTTCCGCGTCCGCGCGACTGGCCGGATTATGTGCACTTGACCGGCAACTGGTTCCCCGATGACGGAGAATGGACGCCGCAGCCGGGTCTGGCCTCGTTTCTGGCTGGCGGCTCGCCGCCCCTCTATGTCGGCTTCGGCAGCATGCCGCTGGGGCGTATGAAAAAGCGGGCGCCTGTGCTGGTGGAGGCGCTGCGCAGGTCCGGCGAGCGGGCTGTGTTCGCCCGCGGTTGGGGCGGATGGAGCGAAGACCTGCTGGCGTCGCTCGGCAACCAGATCCACATTATAGATCGGGCGCGCACCGGCACCTGTTTCCGCTGATGGCGGGCGTTGTCCATCACGGCGGCGCGGGCACGACCGCGGCGGGTTTCCGGGCGGGGCGTCCGGCGTTGATCACACCGCTTATTCTGGATCAATTCTTCAATGGATCGCTCGTGGCGCGTCATGGCGCGGGTCCGCGCCCGCTGCCCGTAAAGCAGTGGCGCGCAGATGTTTTGGCCGAGCGGCTGAAAGAGCTGACCGTGGTCGCGAGCTATAAGAAGCAGGCACAAGCCATTGCGGCGCGCATGGCGGAGGAAAACGGCGCCGCCCGCGCGGCGGAGGTTGTGCGCGGCATGATCGGCCGCCATAATGCAAGCTCGCATCTGCAGGCGCGCCCTGCCCGTCTCCATCGTCATCCCGACCAAGCGCAACGCGAGCCGGGATCTTAAATTCTGCGCTTCGACCCGTTACGATCCCGGATTGTATCTCGGAGCGGCTGACCTTTCTCTCGCCTACGAATCAGAAAGCATCAGCCCGTGAGGAGGGTGGCCACCCTCCTCACGGGCGGCGCGCGGCCGTATCCCGGATAGACCTCACACGGTCCAGCGTTATCTGTGGCCCGCGCCGCCGAGTTTCCATGTCCATCCGAACGGTAGAAGGGCCTTCAACGGCCGCATACAATCCAGGATCACGGACTCTCGATTATGACTATGAACCCGGCTTTGCCTGCATTCAATCACATCGTTGCGTTTGAAGTCGCCAAGGATAGTTTGGTTATACATACCTTGCCCGCTGATAAACAGCGTGTCTCTGCAAACAAACCGCAGGCGATACGCACGGAGCTTATCGAGGAGAAACAACTCAACGCCGAGGGCGGACTTGGCCCTATGCTTGTCGTTTGCGAGGCGACCGGCGGCTATGAGCGCGATGTTCTTGACGTTTGTGTCGAACTTGGGATCTCTGTTCACAAAGCCCATGGGTCGCGCGTGCGTAGTTTTGCCAGATATCCCGGCCTGCTCGCCAAAAACAACTCGATCGATGCGCGCGTTATCGTTCTCTATGGGCTTAAGACCCCCGATCTTCGCCTCTATGTCCCGTTAACGCCTGAGGTTTTGGCGCTCAGAGACTTGAGAACCCGGCGCGACCAGGTTCAGCAGATGCTCTTTGCTGAGACAAACCGCCTGGAGCATGCCCATCACGCTAGCGTAAAACAAAGCCTCGACGCCCATATCGCAAGCCTTCGCAAAGACTTGGCTGAGCTTGAGGCCGAGATCGCAGCGCATATCGAAGCAGCCGAAGAACGTAAGCGTCCCCTCGTGGCTGCCTTGTGCTGACGTCGCTGATCGTGTGGCTTAGCGTTCCTACTCACGTGCGTAAGGACGCTAATGGACAAAACTCAGCTTGATATCATTCAGGTCGTGGAGCGGCGGCGGAAGTGGTCGGCGGAGGCGAAGGCGCAGATCATGGAGGAGGCGCTGGCGCCGGGCGCAACGGTGGCGAGCGTCGCGGATCGGCATTGCGTTTCCCGCAGCCAGGTTTATGGGTGGCTCCGGAAAGCGCGGGTGGGCGAGCTGCCCGGAATATCCATGGCTTCTGCGGCCTGCGCTGTTTTTGCGCCAGTTAAAGTGGAAGAGCCCCAGACCGCTGCCCCCTCGCTTCCTGCTCTTCCCACAGCGCCCGCTGCGCGCCGCCGCGCCAGTGTTGTCGAGATCGCCCTTGGCAATGGCCGCAGCATGAAGGTCTATGAAGATATTGATCCCGCCGTTTTGGCAAGGCTCGCCGGCGCCCTCGACGGAGGCAAGCGGTGATCACGGTTCCAGCCGGGGCGCGCATTTATCTGGCCTGCGGCGTCACGGACATGAGAAAGGGGTTCGATAGCCTAGCGATGCTGGCGCAGGAAGTCCTGAAGCAGAACCCGTTTGCAGGTCATCTTTTCGCTTTTCGGGGGCGCCGAGGCGATCTCGTCAAAATCCTGTATTGGGATGGCCAGGGCTTTTGCCTGTTCGCCAAGCGGCTTGAGAAAGGCCGGTTCACCTGGCCGGCCACACAGGCGGGGGCTGTGACGCTTTCGCCGGCGCAGTTGTCCATGCTGCTCGAAGGGCTTGAGTGGCGGGCGCCACAAAAATCTTGGGTTCCCAAGACCGCCGGGTGATGGCGCCAAAGCCGCGAAGCAGATAGAGAGGCGCGCATGCCTCTCGCCGCCGCCGCTTTGCCCAATGATATCGCCGCGCTCAAAAAGCTCGTGCTGGCTCAGGCCGCCGATATCGAAAGAACCGGCGCTGAACTCGCGGCGGCCAAGGCGGGCCTCCTCACGAAAACGCTTGAGATCGAGAAGCTGAAAATCCAGATCGCTCGTCTGAAGCGCATGAGCTTCGGCGCTTCGTCGGAGCGTATCCGCCGGGAGTTGGAGCAACTCGAGCTCAAACTCGAAGAGCTGGAGACGGCGGAGGCCGAAGCGGAGGCAGCCGCCGAGACGGCTCCGGCCATGGCGGAGGAGCCGGCGCCGGAACAGGCTCCGGCAAAGAAGCGGCGCCGCAAACTGCCCGAGGCGCTGCCGCGCCGGGAGATCGTACACGAACCGGACTGCACATGCAGCGTGTGCGGCGGGGCCTTGCGTAAAGTGGGCGAGGACGTCACCGAAATCCTCGACTATATCCCCGGCCGCTTCGAGGTGATCCGGCATGTGCGGCCCGCCTATTCCTGCCGGAAGTGCGAAGCCATGACGCAAATGCCGATGCCCGCGCTGCCGATCCCGCACGGGCAGGCTGGGCCCGGCCTCCTCGCGCATGTGTTAATCGCGAAGTTCTGTGACCACCTGCCGCTTTATCGGCAGGCCGAGATCTACGCCCGCGACGGCGTCGACCTCGATCGCGCCACGCTCGCCGATTGGGTTGGCAAGGCCGCCTGGCTTGTGCAGCCGTTAGCCGAACGAATCGGCGCTCACATCATGGCTGGCGGCGTCTTGCATGCCGACGATACGCCCGTGCCGGTGCTCGCCCCCGGTAGAGGCAAGACCAAGACTGGCCGCTTCTGGGTCTACTTGCGCGATGAGCGGCCCCATGCGGGCGCCGCGCCGCCCGCCGTGCTCTACCGCTATACCCCGGACCGCAAAGGCGAGCATTGCCGCGACCATCTCGCCTCCTTTGCCGGTCATTTGCACGCCGACGGCTATAGCGGCTTTGCCGAGCTCTATCGGGATAAGGACGCCAGGCCTGCCTGCGTCGCCGAAGTGGCGTGCTGGGCCCACGTGCGCCGCAAATTCTTTGACATCCACAAATCCAATGGCTCGCCCATCGCCAAGGAAGCGCTCGATAAAATCGGCGCCTTGTTCGACATTGAGCGCGCCATCGCCGGCAAGCCGCCTGGGCAGCGCAAGGCCGTGCGCGTGGCGAAAGCCAAACCCAAACTCGATGCGCTCGCCGACTGGTTCGACGAGCAGCTGAAGCTCATCTCCGGCAAAAGCGATCTCGCCAAAGCTATCCGCTATGCGCGCTCGCGATGGGAGGCGCTGACCTGTTATTGCGCTGACGGTCGCCTGGAAATCTCAAACAACGCCGCCGAAAACGCGATCAGGCCCCTGGCCCTTGGCAGAAAGAATTGGCTGTTCGCAGGCAGCGACGCCGGTGGCGAGCGGGCCGCCGTTTTCTACACCCTGATCCGAACGGCAAAGATGAACGGCGTCGAACCCGAGGCTTACCTGCGCGAAGTCCTGACCCGCATCGGCGAGCATCCCATCAATGCGATCGACGCCCTGTTGCCCTGGAACATCTTCCCGCCAGCGACGCTCAGCGTCGCTGCCTAACCCGAACGCTGTCAAGCCGGCAAAGCTGCATCCCAAGCATCACGCTTACAGCCAGGCAAGCTCGTCATCACTGCCGTGATGCGAAAGCTCGTCGTCACGCTCAACGCCATCCTCCGCTCCGGTAAGCCTTGGAGCCATGCGGAAACCGCTGCAGAAACCGCTTGACTTCAAAGACGGTAGATAGGGCTTCGCTTTTCCGGAATGACGACGGCGGTGATCCGTGGAGATGTGCGAAATGCTTTGCTTAACGTCGCGGACCGGCGCTCTGCAGCCGCCTATCGAAAGAGCGCGCTGATCGACGGCCCGGATCGCCGCTTTCCAGGGCATGCGGCCGCGAAAACCTGCACGACGCGGAAGATATCCTGCCCATCGCTCTGTTTCCAACCCGCCGCGCCGATGCCGATCTCCTGCGCGCGCTTCTCAAGGAGATTGGCGTTGTGGCCCGGCGATTTTTTCCAGCCGTCCATCGCCTTCTTGGCGAGTTCGTCGGCCAGCGTCGTTTCCGTATGGCGAAATGAACTCCAGACGTTCTCCGAGATGAAGCAATATTTGTACCCCTGGGCGGAGACGCGTTTGGGCGGATTGGCGCCGTCCGCCGTGTGTCCCATTTTCTCGTGCTCGGCGAGATAGGCGGCGTAGGCGTTAGCGGCCGCCTCAAGGGCGGCGTTCTGTTGAAGTTCGGGGATGCTCTTTGACGCGCGATAGGCGTTGGTTTCGGCGAGAACCGCAGCTCTGACGGCGCCTGTGTCGAGCGGCACTTGCTGGGCGCTCGCGGGCGTCGCGGCGCAAGCCAGAAGAACGACAGCGAAGAAATCGAATTTGCGACTGTAAGTCATAACGGTCCAAGAGAAAATTGGAATTGGAAGCAAGCATAAGTATGCTGCGAGTCGGGGCTGGAAGGCAGGCTTTGTTAGGGCGAACGCACGCTTTCCACCGGCGGCGGCTGGCACAGCTTCGCGGCCTCACGATGCCCTACGTTCGGCATGATATCGCTGAGGAGTTCGGGATGCTCTTCAAGCGCTCGGTGAGCGTCCGTTTCAGTACCGTCTTTCGGGGCAGTCTCAAATTTGTGAACCCAAGCCCGAGTAACTCGCAATGGGGGCCGACGCCATTGCTTCCTACGCATCTAGGGCCTCCGCCCTCGCGTAGGCTTGCGCAAACTACTCCGATACGCGCTGTTCTTGTTTTACCTCCTCTACGGCACATGGCAAAAAGCCCTTCGATTGCGACGTAAGGTGTTGCCGGCGGCGCATCGCTGATTAGCTCCAGATATTTAGATACTTATCTACAGGCCTGTTTTACGAAACGAAACCAATTTTCACCGGATCTTAAGCAAATCTACCGGATGAGGCGAAAGCGTATGCGGAGGCAGGCTCACATGCGCTCACTTCCGCCCAACGAAGAGACGCCTCAACTGGTCTGCCTCAGGCAGCCTCGCTTCGAGGCCCTTCCGGCTCACGGTCGTAGTTGAGGATCGGCGCGAGCCAGCGCTCGGCCTCCGCGACCGGCCATCCCTTGCGCCTCGCGTAATCCTCCGCCTGATCGCGATCGATCTTGCCGACGCCGAAATAGTGGCTCGCGGGGTGGGAGAAATAAAGCCCTGAGATGGAGGCGGCCGGCATCATGGCGAAGCTCTCGGTGAGCTTTACGCCTGTCGCCCGCTCCGCGTCGAGCAGCTCGAACAGCGTTTCCTTCTCGGTGTGGTCCGGTTGCGCGGGATAGCCGGGGGCGGGACGAATGCCCCGATATTTCTCGACGATGAGATCGCCGGGGCTGAGCGCCTCGTCCTTGGCGTACCCCCAAAACTCGCGGCGCACGCGTTCGTGCATGTGTTCGGCGAAGGCCTCGGCGAGCCGGTCGGCCAGCGCCTTCACCATGATCTTGGAGTAATCGTCATGGGCGCCGGCGAAGCGTTCGGCGACGGCTTCCTCGCCAATGCCAGCCGTGACCGCGAACCCGCCGATATAGTCGGCGACGCCGCTTGCCTTCGGCGCGACGAAATCGGCAAGCGCCGTATTGGCGCGCTCGCCGTCACGCGCCATTTGCTGACGAAGCGTGTAGAGTGTCGCCATGCGCTTCTCACGGGCTTCGTCCGCATAAACGGCAATGTCGTCGCCGACCGCGTTTGCGGGCCAAAGTCCGATGACGCCGTTGGCGACAAGCCAGCCTTCGGCGACGATCTGGCGAAGCATGCCTTTCGCGTCGGCGTGAAGCGTCGAGGCGGCCTTGCCGTAGCGGCTGTCGGAAAGCACGCCGGGATAGGCGCCCTTGATGTCCCACGCGGAGAAAAACGGCGTCCAGTCGATGTAGCGGACGAGCTTTCCGAGATCGTAATTCGTGAAGGCCTGCGCACCGACGAAAACGGGGCGCGGCGGCAGGTAACGCGCCCAGTCGATCTTGAATGCGTTCCGGCGCGCATCATCGAGGCTGACGCGCGCTTTGCCAGCGCGTCCGCGCGCGTGAGCGCGGGCGACGGACTGGTAGGTTTCGCGGATTTTCTCGACGTAGGCGGCGCGATCCTCGCCGAGCAGGTTCGAGACGACGCCGACAGCGCGGCTTGCGTCCGTGACGTAGATCGCCTGGTTGCGCCGATAGTTCGGGCTGATTTTCACGGCCGTATGCACCTGGCTTGTCGTTGCGCCCCCGATCAGGAGCGGCGCGTCGAAGCCCTGGCGCTCCATTTCGGACGCAACGAACACCATCTCGTCCAGACTCGGCGTGATAAGCCCAGAAAGTCCGATGATATCGGCCTTCAGTTCGCGCGCCTTGTCGAGAATGGTCTGGCTCGGAACCATGACGCCGAGGTCGATAACTTCGTAATTGTTGCATTGGAGGACGACGCCGACGATGTTCTTGCCGATGTCGTGAACGTCGCCCTTCACGGTCGCCAGCACGATGCGGCCCGCCGCCGCTGCGTTTTCGAGCCCGGCTTCGCGCTTCTCCTCCTCCATGAAGGGCATGAGATACGCCACCGCCTTTTTCATCACGCGGGCGGATTTCACCACCTGCGGGAGGAACATCTTGCCCGCGCCGAACAGGTCGCCGACGGCGTTCATGCCGTCCATGAGCGGGCCCTCGATGACGTGCAGCGGCCGTCTCGCTTCGCGGCGCGCCTCCTCCGTGTCGGTGTCGATATAGTCGGTGACGCCGTGGATGAGGGCGTGCTTCAGGCGCTCCGAGACGGGGCGCCCGCGCCAGGCAAGATCGGGCGCCTGCTTTTTCGCGCCGCCGCCCTTGAACCTGTCGGCGGCTTCGAGCAGCCGGTCGGTAGCGTCCGGGTGGCGGTTCAGGACTACGTCCTCGCACAGCGCGCGCAGTTCTGGTTTGAGATCGTCATAGACGCCGAGCTGGCCTGCGTTGACGATGCCCATATCCATGCCGGCCTGGATGGCGTGGTACAGGAACACGGTATGCATGGCCTGCCGCACCGGTTCGTTACCGCGGAAGGCGAAGGAAAGGTTGGACACGCCGCCCGAGACATGCGCATGGGGCAGCCCGTTGCGAATGCGCCGCGCCGCCTCGATGAAGGCGACGCCGTAATTGTTATGCTCCTCGATGCCGGTCGCGACCGCGAACACGTTGGGGTCGAAGATGATGTCTTCAGGCGCAAAGCCGACGGATTCGACAAGCAGCTTATAGGCGCGCTCGCAGATAGCGAATTTGCGTTCCGCCGTCTCGGCTTGCCCCCTTTCGTCGAAGGCCATCACCACGACGGCCGCGCCATAGCGCAGGATTTTGCGCGCCTGCCTGAGAAACGGCTCCTCGCCTTCCTTGAGGCTGATGGAATTGACGATCGCCTTGCCCTGCACGCATTTGAGCCCCGCCTCGATGACCACCCACTTCGAGGAGTTGATCATGACCGGAACGCGGGAAATATCCGGCTCCGAAGCGATGAGGTTGAGGAAGGTCGTCATGGCCCTCTCGGAATCGAGCAGGCCCTCATCCATGTTCACGTCGAGCACATTGGCGCCGCTCTCCACCTGCTCGCGCGCAACAGCGAGCGCCGCATCATAAGCGCCCGCCTCAATCAGCTTGCGGAATTTCGCCGAGCCGGTGACGTTGGTCCGCTCGCCCACGACAATGAATTGCTGGCCTGTGCCGGTCATGATCCAAATATTCCTTTCGCCCCACCGCGGCGCATCCAGGACCTTGGTAAGCTACGCGGGAAGATTTAAGCAAAATCAGGCTTCGAAGGTTAGCGCAATGGCGCTTGTTCAGGCTCGTGAAGCGCTGGCGCAACCGAAGCGTCCAACTGGATGTGCTTGAGCGCACGCAATTTCGTGATGGTTGTGAAGTCGCGGTCGTTGTGGAGAAGCGTGGCGTCATAGGACATCGCAATTTCCGCAATGCAGCAGTCGATCACGCTCCTCACGGTTAGCCCCTTGCGCCGCAGATCGAAATAGAGACGAGCAGCGCCCGCCCATGTCTCTTCGGCGGCTTCCAGATAATCCTGATCCGCCAGATAGTCCGAGAGCGTCAGCCATTCCTTTTCGTCACGGGCGCCCTGCAAAAGCTCCATCTGCGTGAAGCGTGTCAAATAGTAGTCACCGCCGCCCAACACATCGCAAAGGCGACGCGTGGTTATTCCGGAACGGTCCCGAAACAGAGAGATCAGCACGCTCGTGTCAATCAGCATCGTAGCGTGAATGTCTCAGGGCTTTGTGGTCGTAATTGTCCTCGAACTCGATCTTTCCGGCGAGATCGAACAGGTTCTTCTTTTTCTTGACCTTCAGAAACTCCTGCAAGGCAAGATGCACCGCTTCCTTTTTCGTTTTCACGTTCCCCACCCTCATGACCTCGTCGATGAGCGCATCATCGATATCGATGTTCGTACGCATGCCAATCCGCCGCTCGGGTTCCGGTGTATAATACACATCTCTATACACATAGAAAGAGCGTTCGTGGATCAGGCGTCGCCGAAAATTTCGACGAGGCGGCCGCAAAGCCAGAACTCCCCCTCCACGATCATGCCGGGAGCGAGGCCGTAAGGCAGGACGGCGTCGTCGGCAACGAGGTCGAAGGTTCCGCCCGTCGTGCCGATCAGAGCCCAGGTGAACTCCTGGCCGGTCTCCGGATTGCGGCGACGCTCTGTCTTCAGCGCTTCGCCTGTGAGGAAGGCGCGGGCCGAGGCGCGAAACTCGTCGGCTTCTGGATCGAGGAAAACGACATCGCCCGAGCCCTTGCCGCGAACGAAAAGGCCGCTCGCGAGGAAGGAGCGCGACGCAAATTTCAGCGTCTTGTCAGCCTGGGAAGCCTGAAAGACGTCCTCGTTCTCGAAAACCGCAAGCTCGTGCGGAAACGCCACGATCTGCGCGGTCGCCCTGTAAGGCACGGGCTGGCCGGCGAAGCGGGCGAAGTCCACCACGTCGATCAGCGCAATCGTCGGCCCGATCTCCACATAGAAAGAGCCTTCGAAATGGTTGTCGTCGGGACGCTGCCGCATGGCGCGCACACGGATCGGAGCGCGGCCTTCGCCTTCGAAGAAGGGCGTAATGCCGACGGCTATGTATGGATCGGCGCCAGCGTCGGCGGCTTTCTGCATATGCACCCACAATTCCGGCCCACCCGCCGAAGGCAGGCGATGATAATAACCTGCCGCGCAAGGCTGCTTTTCGCCGCCCTTCGCGAGCAGGCTGCTGATCAGCGCGGAGAGCGCTTCAGTCGAATTCGCCTTGAAGCCAATGACGTTGAAATAATTCGCCGTCACCCCACCTCTCCCTTAAGCTTCGCAACCGTCAGGTTGCGCGCCGCGCCAGCTTGTCGAGTTCGCTGACGATGGCCTCACCCATTTCTGTGGTCGAAACCTTGGTCATGCCGTCTTGCATGATGTCATGCGTGCGCAAGCCCTTGGCGAGCGCATTCGCGATGGCGGCGTCGAGCAGGTCGGCCTCCTTGCCCATGCCGAACGAGTAGCGCAGCGCCATGCCGAAGCTCGCGATGGTCGCGATGGGGTTGGCGACGCCGCGTCCGGCGATGTCAGGCGCGCTGCCGTGGACGGGCTCATAAAGCGCCGGTCGCTTTCCGTTTTCGTCCTTCGCGCCGAGCGAAGCCGAGGGCAGCATGCCGAGCGACCCCGTCGCCATCGCCGCCTGATCCGAGAGAATGTCGCCGAACAGATTGTCGGTCACGATCACGTCGAACTGCTTCGGCCACCGAACGAGCTGCATGGCGCAGTTGTCGGCAAGAATGTGGGTGAGTTCGACATCCGGGTAGTCCGCGTGGACGCGGGTCACGACCGCGTTCCAAAGCACGCCGGTCTTCATGACGTTGCGCTTGTCGGCGGAGGCCACGCGCTTATTCCGAGCACGCGCCAGATCGAAGGCTACGCGCGCGATCCGGTCGATTTCGTGCTCGGTATAAACCTGGGTGTCGACGGCGCGCTTCTCGCCGTTCTCCAGGGTTACGATCTCTTTCGGCTCGCCGAAATAGACGCCGCCGGTCAACTCCCGGACGATCATGAGATCGAGGCCTTCAACCACCTCGCTCTTGAGGCTAGACGCCTCCGTCAGCGCCGGGTAGCAGATCGCGGGCCGCAAATTCGCAAAAAGCTGCAAGTCCTTGCGCAGCCTGAGAAGGCCGGCCTCGGGGCGCTTGGCGTAAGGAACCTTATCCCATTTCGGGCCGCCCACCGCGCCGAACAGAACCGCATCCGCAGCCTTCGCCTTCTCCATGGCGGCGTCCGAAATGGCCTCGCCATGCGCGTCATAAGCGCAGCCGCCGACCAAGTCCTCCTGGACTGCGAACTCTGCGCGCCCGGTTTTGCCGAGCCACGCAATGACGCGCTTGACCTCGTCCATTACCTCTGGGCCGATGCCGTCGCCGGGAAGGAGAAGCAGTTGTTTTCTTGTCATGACCGATACAGCACTACCGAATGGGTTGCATCCTAGGACGCCAGCCTTGCCGCTGGCTATACGTGCTGAGCGTTAAATCACACAGTGTGGCGCTAATCACGCGCTTCGGGCTGCTCTGCACAGATTTATAGGGGAATCAATGCACGTTTTCGCCGGATATCAACAACGGTTTCCCGCAGACAAATGCTCCGCCCGGCTTGCGTTGAGGGGACGCGCACCTGCCTCGCACAAGTCAGCAGCCACTCGAAAGCCCACATGGTCTCTCCTAAGCCTCGGCTCGGCGATAATGCGGACGGCGACGCGAAGCATTTGCGGGTAGTCATACCAGGAACCACCCCGCGTGACCCGGTACCTGCAATCGCCCGCGGTCCAGGCCGACCCATCCCGAGGAGCATCATTGTAATTGTCCACCCAGCAGTCTTCGGTCCACGTCGCGACATTCCCATGCACTTGATAGAGGCCCCAAGGGTTCGGCTCGAAGGATTTCACCGGCAGGGTTTGACGCCGATAAGCGCCCTTCGGGCCGCCTGCGTAGCTGAATTTGCCGTCGTAGTTTGCCTGAGCAGGCGATATCCGGTCGCCCCACCAGAACAGCGTATCCGTCCCGGCGCGCGCCGCGTATTCGAACTCGGCCTCCGAAAGCAGCCGATAATGACGCCCTGTCTTGTGGTAGAGCCATTCCGCATAGGCCTTTGCATCGCTCCAACTCACGTTGATCACAGGCCTGTCGGCGCCGCCCCAGCCTTCATCGGAAGGCTTATGCCCGCCGCATGCGCCATCGGTCAGGCAAGCCTCCCATTCGGCGAAAGTCACCGCGTATTTGCCAATGGCGACAGGGTTGGCGATCGCGACGCTGTGAAGCGGCGCCTCGCCGGTGAATGGCTCGGGTTCGCCGCCCGATGAGCCCATCATGAAACTCCCGGCCGGCGCGACCACCATCTCTGGGCAGTTCAGGCAATCCCGGAAGCTTTCGCCAGACCCTGGTCTTATGCAATGCGGCGCGCGCGCCGGCCCCGCCGGGGCGCTCAAAGGGTTGATGCAGACATCGGCTGATGGGCCGGGAGCTTGCGCTGCAGGGGCGGGATCAACAGCAAGAAAAAGCGACGCTATCTTGAGCGTCAATGCGAGAGCTAACGCTCCCGCAACTGTGGAAATAGTGCGTCTGTTCATTGTTCACCAGGCGTGGATTGCTCAGTGAACGGGCGGATATAAACTATGTTCCTTTCCCGATCAGCGGCGATCAGGCCGTCGCCGCGGCCAGGATGGCGGCCGTATCCGTGAACTCCTTGAAACGCGTCGCCTTCCCGTCGGCGACGGTCAACACATGGGCAAACTCGCTCACGAAAGTTTTGCCGGTCCGCTTGTTTTTGCCGGCGTAGCAGCCGAGGACAAAGACGTTGTCGTTATCGGTGAACCACTGCCGGTTCTCCCATGTCGTCCATTCGATTTCCTCGAACAGGGCGGCGAAGTTGGCGAACGTGCCCTTCGGCGACACCAGGGGCATCTTGCCTTCCAGCCCCATGAGGGACGTGAAGGCGCAGGCATCGCTGAAAAGCGCAACGAGCCCGGCGACGTCGCCTTTCAGGAAGCAGTCATAACCTTGTTTCGCTGTTTCAAGCGGGGTCACAGCGGTCACAGCTGATCTCCACGGTCAGAATAAACCTGAGTTATTTTAGCCGCGCGGAGAAATGCTGCATGCGGCATCGTTAATAAAGATTAAATACAATGGAGTGCTTTTATCGCCGCCGTTAACGCTTCCTTGGTGTGTGGGAGCGGGCGTGGAGCCATGCGTCAATCTCATCAGGCTGCGCCTTGACGTCGTCATGGCGCTTGCTCCACACTCAGCAGGCGCTCCGCCTCGGCTAGGTCATCAGGCGTATTGGCGTTGAAGAAAGGATCGGCAAGGCTCCCCCCAGAGCCGGCGAAGGAGAACTCTGCGACGACATGCGGATGACGAGCCGCCCAATCCATCACTTTGCGCATGCCTGCTTCCAAGGATGAGGCCAGATCGTCGGCTAGAGAAACGGGCCAAAGCCCGAAGACCGGGTGGACTTTTCCACCTGAGCCCGAGAGAGCCACGCGAGGGTATACCCCTTTCGTCGAGGCGAGCAGCGTTTCCACAAGGTTCAAGGGAAAGAAAGGGGTATCGCAGGCGGCGGTCACGAGGAAGCGAGCATCTGGCGCGGCTCTTGCCGCCCAACGCATACCGGCCAACACGCCGGCGAGGGGGCCGGCGAAGTCTGGCGTTGCATCCGCGATGACGGGAAGCCCAAAAGCTGAGAAGCGCGAGGGATCGCCGCTGGCGTTGAGCGCAATCGGCGCCGCCTGCCCATGCAGGCGCTTTATAACGTGTGCGATCAGGGGCTTGTTCTTGAGGAAGCGCAACGCCTTGTCTCCGCCCATGCGCCGGGAACGTCCGCCCGCAAGGATAAGCCCTGCTACCTTGTCCACTTATTCATCCCTCGCGCCCTTGCGTCCATATCTGGCATCCTTCTACCACGCTGATGTCGCGTTCACAGATACTGGGCGGCTAGCCGGACCCCGCTCCACTGCCCCGATCACAATCAGACCTCGTAGCAGGCATTTCGACGCTCCAAGCGAGCGCGCCGCTAAACTCTAGAGCCGGCTTGTGGGAGACGAATTCAGCCTCGTCACTTTCGCAATAGCCCACTAACCCTTAAATAAAAACTCATTGTTCGTTCCACCACTCTCAACCCTCCAGCCGGCGGATTCAATGACCGAAACTCTCACAAAAGACGATGTGTTGAAGGCGCTCCGAGGCGTCAAGGCGCCAGACGGGCAAGATATCGTGACGCTCGGCATTCTTTCAGAAATCGTCATAAACAAAGGAAAGGTTTATTTCGCGCTCACGGTTCCCCAGCAGGAAGCCAGGGCCTATGAGCCTATCCGCAAAGCAGCCGAAAACACGGTGATGGCTCTCCCTGGCGTTGCCGGTGCAATGGTGACGCTTACGGCGGACGCCAAGAGTGAGCCTTCAGTCAAAGAATTGGCGGGTCAGGGTATCGGCGGCATCGACTACATCATCGCAGTCGCCTCGGGGAAGGGCGGCGTGGGCAAATCAACGACAGCCGTCAATTTGGCGCTGGCTTTCCGGGAAATCGGGCTCCGCGTCGGGATCCTGGATGCAGACATCTACGGCCCATCCCTGCCGCGCCTCCTTTCCATAAAGGATAAGCCTGAACTCATTGGCGATAACGTTCTTGCGCCCATCGAGAAATACGGTTTGAAGGTGATGTCCATCGGCTTCCTGGTCGAGGAGGAAACGCCGATGATCTGGCGCGGGCCAATGGTGATCTCGGCGTTGACCCAAATGTTGAAGGACGTCGCTTGGGGTGAACTGGATATGCTTGTGGTCGACATGCCGCCCGGCACAGGCGACGCTCAGCTGACAATGGCTCAGCAGGTGCCGCTTTCCGGGGCTGTTATTGTGTCGACGCCGCAAGACTTGGCGCTTATAGACGCGCGCAAGGGGCTGAATATGTTCAAGCGCGTGAACGTGCCAGTGCTCGGCATCATTGAAAATATGAGCTATTTCTTATGCCCGAAATGCGGCCATCGGTCTGACATTTTCAGTCACGGGGGAGCGCGTCATGAGGCCGAGCGTCTTGGCGTACCTTTCCTTGGGGCGCTGCCTCTGCATATGGCGATACGAGAGTCCTCCGATGCGGGCCACCCGATCGTCGTCGCTGACTCATTGTCGACGAACGCTAAAGTTTATAAGACGATCGCTGACTCCCTCTGGGCTCGCCTCAGCGACAGGAAGGCAACCTCGCAGGCGCCTCGGATTATCATCGAGTAAGGCACAAAAAAAGCCCCGTCTCACGACGGGGCTTTTGATATAATTTGGAAAAGAGGATTTAAACATCCTTTGTATGCCTGGCGACGACCTACTCTCCCACAGTGTAGTACCATCGGCGCTGGAACGTTTCACGGTCGAGTTCGGGATGGGATCGAGTGGGGGCGTTCCGCTATAACCACCAGGCAAACGAAGGATGTTGGATCACAAGCGCGGGTAGCGCTTTGTGCTCAGAATGATCTGTCTTTGTCTTTTCGCCAACTCACTTTTTATGTGAGCATTGACTAATGAGAGCGATGAAGCCGATCGAACGATTAGTACTGGTAAGCTCCACGCATTGCTGCGCTTCCACATCCAGCCTATCAACGTGGTGGTCTTCCACGGTTCTCAAGGGAGAACTTGTTTCGAGGCGAGTTTCCCGCTTAGATGCTTTCAGCGGTTATCTCTTCAACACTTAGCTACCCTGCACTGCGGCTGGCGCCACAACAGGTCCACCAGAGGTGTGTCCATCCCGGTCCTCTCGTACTAAGGACAGCTCCTCTCAATTCTCCTACACCCACGGCAGATAGGGACCGAACTGTCTCACGACGTTCTGAACCCAGCTCACGTACCGCTTTAATTGGCGAACAGCCAAACCCTTGGGACCTGCTCCAGCCCCAGGATGCGATGAGCCGACATCGAGGTGCCAAACAACCCCGTCGATATGGACTCTTGGGGGTCATCAGCCTGTTATCCCCGGCGTACCTTTTATCCGTTGAGCGATGGCCCTTCCACTCAGGACCACCGGATCACTAAGGCCGACTTTCGTCTCTGCTCGACTTGTGGGTCTCGCAGTCAGGCAGGCTTATGCCTTTGCACTCGACAGCTGATTTCCGACCAGCTTGAGCCTACCGTCGCACGCCTCCGTTACTCTTTGGGAGGCGACCGCCCCAGTCAAACTACCCACCACACACTGTCC
>CAVRLF010000007.1:0-35000 GCA_963721975.1 uncultured Alphaproteobacteria bacterium | reverse complement strand
ACGACGCCATCGAGCATGTATGGAGCCCGCCCGCCGCGCGTCATATGAGGTGCATGACATCCAGGCTGACTGTCCTTTCCTGGATGAGAGCGACTCCGACGGAGCATGGTCGCGGACGGGAACCCAAAACCTAGTGGTCGGTTACAGTCAAACGAGCATTCTGGGCCTTAACTCATCCGTTGGCTTGCCGAGAAATGTTTGCTGAGCCCCTCTACTGCAACCCGGCGCGGGTCGCCCCGCGTTTCTCGCGGACGCGCGCGATAAGCTTTTCAACGTCGGGGAGAATGTTGCGCACCACGACGGCGACGCCGTCGGGCGTGGGGTGAAGGCCGTCCGCCAGATTGAGCGAGCGCACCGTGGCGACGTTCTTCAGGAAAAACGGATAGAAAAGCGCGCCATATTTGGCCGCAAGCCTTGGATACATCGCGCGAAAGGCGTCATCATAGTCCTTTCCCCAATTGCGGGGCGCCTCCATCCCGGCGAGAAGCATTTGGATACCCTTCTCTTTGAGCGTCTTCAGGATTTCGTCGAGCGAGGGTTCGGTGGCCTTGGGATCAATGCCGCGAAGCGCGTCGTTGGCGCCGAATTCAACGATGGCGCCGTCAACCTTTTCATTCAGGCTCCAGTCCAGGCGCGCCAGCCCTTCAGCGGCCGTGTCGCCGGATACGCCCGCATTGAGCACGCGAACATTATAGCCTTTTTCCCTCAGCGCCGCCTCCAGCTGCGCCGGAAAGGCCTTTTCGAGCGGAATCTGGTAGCCGGCCATCAAGCTGTCGCCGAACGAAAGAATGACGATCTCGCGAGCGTCTTTCGCCGTGTCCTGCTCGGCGCACGCAATTGAAGCATAGAATGTTACAATCGCAGCCGTCGCAAAAACGAGAAGCCTTGTCCATATCAGGCCGGGCGATGCAACTTTGAAACGGTGACTCATTTGCAAATTCCCTCCGTAAGCTGCGCGGCAGGCCGGGCTTCCCCGGTCATCGATTTAAAGGGCGTCACGCTCACACTCAAGAGCAGGGCGGGTCCCGTCGAGATATTGCGCGGCATCGACCTCGCGGTGCCGAAGGGCCAGTCGGTCGCCGTCGTTGGGCCGAGCGGATCCGGCAAATCCTCCCTTCTAATGGTGATGACCGGGCTCGAAGCGGCGACCTCGGGACAGGTGCTCGTCGCTGGCCAGGACTTTGCGCGCATGGGCGAGGATCAGCTTGCCGAGGCGAGAGGACGCTCCATCGGCATCGTGTTCCAGTCCTTCCACCTGATTCCAACCATGACCGCGGTCGAGAATGTGGCGCTGCCTCTGGAGTTTCTCAATCGGCGGGACGCGTATCTGCGCGCCGAAGCCGCCCTCGCCGATGTGGGGCTCTCCGGCCGTCATCATCACACGCCCGGTGAGTTGTCCGGCGGGGAGCAGCAGCGCGTCGCGCTCGCCCGGGCGCTTGCGGCGGAGCCCAAAATCCTGTTCGCGGACGAGCCGACCGGAAATCTCGACGGCGAAACCGGCGCGCAGATCATGGACCTCATTTTCGCGCTTCACCGGAGAACGGGAACGACGCTCATTCTTATCACGCACGACGCCGAACTCGCGCGGCGCTGCGAGCGTGTCATCGCCATGAAGGATGGGCGCATCGCGCGCTCAATTCACGAGACAGCCTACGCATGACGGCCGCCATCGAGACAGGCGCCGAACGACGGGGCCGCCGTTTTCAGCCGCCGCTCGCGCTTCGCCTTGCGCTGAGAGATTTGCGCGGCGGTTTCTCCGGGTTCGCCATTTTCCTGATCTGCATCGCGCTCGGGACCGGAGCCATCGGCGCGATCAACAGCCTGTCGGAGGCGATCCAGGACTCGCTCGTCCGCGAGGGAACGACGCTCCTTGGCGGCGATGTCGAGGCGAGCCTTGTCCACCGGCAGGCGAACGCGGAGGAATTGACCTATCTGCGCTCGTTCGGCGAGGTGAGCGAGGTGGCCACCATGCGGGCGATGGCGCGCAAGTCGGACGGAAGCGCGCAGGCGCTTGTCGATCTGAAAGCCATCGATGACGCCTATCCCCTCTACGGGGCGGCAGTCTTCGAGGAGGACGGGGGGCTCGCCGCCGTTAGGCAAGGCGGCCTTGCCGTGGATCGAAGCATCCTCGATCAATTGCAGGCGAGCCTCGGCGACAGCCTCTTGATCGGCAATGCATCGCTTCCTGTGACGGCCGTTATCGAAGAAGAGCCGGATCGCCTTGCGGCCGGACCAGCCTTCGGCGCGCGCATCCTGCTTTCGCCGGATACCTTGAAAAAGACCGGGCTTGTCGAGCCGGGCAGCCTCGTCCGTTGGGCCTATCGCCTCAAGACGGGAACCGGCGCCCCGCCCGACTTCAGAGACGATCTCGCCCGCCATTTTCCCGAAGCCGGGTTTCTCGTGCGCGACAGCTCCGACCCTTCACCCGGCGTAAAAAGCACGCTCAAGCGGCTCACGGAATTTCTGACGCTTGTGGCTCTGACAGCGATGCTGACCGGCGGAATTGGGGTGGCGAACGCGGTCGCGGCCTTTGTCGAAAGACGGCGCATGACCATCGCCGTCTATAAGGCGCTCGGCGCATCGAAGCGCCTGATTTTCCGCGTTTTCTTCATAGAGATCGGCCTGCTGGCGCTTCTTGGAATCCTGATCGGATTTGTGATCGCGGGGGGCGTGCCGTGGCTCATTGTGAGCCTGATGGCTGGGATCGTGCCGATCGCCATCGAACCTGGACTGCAAGGCGAGGCCCTTGCGCTTGCGGCTCTGTTCGGGCTCCTGTCCGCGCTTCCGTTCATCCTGTGGCCGCTGGGGCGGGCCGAACAGGTGCGCACCGCCGAGCTTTTCCGAAGCGGCGGCGACGAACGGCGCCTTCCGCCCAAAGCCTATTGGATTGCGTCGCTCTTGATTGTCGCGCTTATGGCGGCAGCCGCCATCTTGCTTGCCCGGGAGCACCGAATTGCCGCTTTCACTTGCGGAGGTCTGTTTGTAGTCTTCACCTTGTTCTGGGGCGCGGGCGTCGCCATCCGCCGCCTCGCTTTGGCGCTGAAGCGACCTGCGCGGCCGGAGTTGGCGCTTGCGCTGGCGAATATCGGCGGCCCGGCCAGCCTCGCGCGCACCATCGCCTTGTCGCTTGGCGCAGGGCTTACGCTGCTTACGGCTGTGTCGCTTGTCGACGCTTCTCTCTCCGATGAGTTGAAGACGCGCCTGCCCGAACGCGCGCCGAGCTACTTTTTCATCGGGATACCGAAACGAGAGCTTTCCTCATTCGAGGAGCTTCTGAATCGGATGGCTCCAGAGGCCAAGATCACGACTGCGCCCATGCTGCGCGGGCGGTTGACCGCGCTCGCCGGCGTGCCAGTCAGCCAGATCAAGGCCCCATCCTCGGCCGAGTGGGTTCTGACCGGCGACCGCGGCGTCACTTACTCCGACGCGCTGCCGTCAGGCTCGCAGATCACAGAAGGCGCGTGGTGGCCCGCCGACTACGAAGACGAACCGCTCGTCTCATTCGAAGCCGATATCGGCAAGGCGCTCGGCCTCAAGATCGGAGACACGGTGACCGTTAGCGTGCTGGGCCGAAGTCTTTCCGCCAAAATCGCAAATTTCCGAAAAGTGAGATGGGGGTCAATCGACATCAACTTCGTGATGATCTTCTCCGCCAACGCTCTTCGCCAGGCGCCGTTCACCTACCTAGCCACGCTCGGCTGGCCCGAAGGGCGGCAGCCGGACACAAAAGTGGAAGCGGCCGTCACGAAGGCGATCGGCGCCGCTTATCCGGTCATCTCGGCGATCCGCGTCCGCGACGCGCTGAACGCGGTGAACGGCATCTTCGAGAAAGTCATGCGCGCCGTGCGCATCGCCGGCAGCGTGACCCTCATCATGGGCGCGCTGGTCGTGGCCGGCGCTCTCATAACGGCGCAGCGCCGGCGAATCTACGAGGCTGTCGTGCTGCGGACCTTGGGCGTGGCCAAGCGCCGCATCATATTGGCGCACCTCTTCGAGTATCTGATTCTTGCGGTGAGTCTGTCCACGCTCGCGGCTGGCCTCGGGCTGGCGGCGGCATATCTTATTGTTAAGTATGTGATGGATTTGAGCTTCAGCGTGTCGCTCCCGGCGCTATTGCAGCCCTCGATCATTGAGACCATATTCGTGACGGCGCTAGGCGCGCTAGGAACTTTAAGGGTTCTGTCAGCGAAGCCGGCGCACTATCTGCGTTCCGAGTGAACGTCTTGATGGCGAACAAAGGGCAGGCCGCCTGACAAAGAGGCTTTGCTCCAGGCCGTTCGGGGCCTAAACCTGAAAGACCTTTTGCGCAGACCTTGGGTAATGAAGTCAGGGACCAAATAAAATGGCAGACTACCGAAGCTCTCGAGCGTATGACGTGCGCGCTCGGTCGGGTGCGGGCGCCGTCGCGATCGACGAAGGCCTGCGCTCCTATATGATGCGCGTTTACAATTACATGGGCATCGGCCTCGTGCTCACGGGCATCGTCGCTTATGCATTCTATACAATGGCGGTTGTGACCGACCCGGCTGGGCACATAACCGCACTAACGCCTCTTGGCAAAACGATCTATGCGAGCTGGGTGAGGTGGGTGATCGCCTTCGCGCCGCTTGTGGTCGTGTTCCTTTTTGCGGCGCGAATAAACCAGATGAGTTCGGCCACGGCGCAAGCGGTGTTCTGGGGATTCGCGGCCCTGATGGGGCTGTCGCTTTCGAGCATATTCCTCATCTACACGGGCGCTTCGATCGCGCGCATTTTCTTTATCACGGCCGCAACCTTCGGCACTGTCAGCCTCTACGGCTACACGACCAAGCGCGACCTCACGCAGTTCGGCTCGTTCCTCATGATGGGCGTGATCGGGGTTGTCATCGCAAGCATCGTGAACGCCTTCCTTGGCTCGACCGGCTTGCAGTTCGCGATCTCGGTTCTTGCCGTCCTTATCTTTACGGGCCTGACCGCCTATGACACGCAGCAACTCAAGGACAATTATTATTCGAATGCGCAAGGCGGAGAAGAGACGCTCGGCAGAAGCGCGATCATGGGCGCCTTGAGCCTCTATCTCGACTTTATCAACATCTTTATCGCTCTGCTTCAGCTCTTTGGCGACAGGCGATAGGAGATTTGGCGCTGACGTTCAAAAAGGCCCCGGCACGGGGCCTTTTCTTTTGCGCGCCTGTCCGTCAGGCTCCGACCACGGATAATTTCCGGTCTAGGACGCGTAGAACTTTTGCAAGGTCGTGCCCGCGTTTGACGATGAGGCCTGTCATCGCGACGACGCTATAGGCGCCTTGTCGCTTCGTCAGCTTGGGGTCTTTTTCGATGCGGTAGAGCGGTCGCTCTGAGCTTCGTCGGAAAATCGAAAAAACGGCCTTGTCTTTCAGGAAATCAATCGAGTAATCGCGCCATTCGCCGGCAGCGACCTTCGCGCCGTACAATGAGAAAATCGCGTTGAGTTCGTGTCTGGAGAAGCTTGTGAAGGGAAGAAGCCCGGCAGGCGAATGAGGGAGGGTGGCATGCCCGCCCGCCGAGCCGAATGCGCTGGGTAAGATGTCAGACATGTGTCCTCCTAAGCCATTGTTTGTAAACTCTCATCATTGCCCTCCCGAAACACGGGCGCAAGGGAAAATGAAACGACAGCGTCGGCGCTGAACCAGGCGACCCGAGCATGCGAAGCGGTAAATGCCTGACGGTGGCTGCGTTTCATGCGCGGACGCCATGGAACGCTTTCAAAGATCGCGGCTCTAAGGCGCGGGGCATGCGCGGCAAAAAGGGCCCGCCATCGCCTTAAATTTGCGAGAGATGCAATATCTTGTTCGCTAAGCGTCTTTGAAGCCGCGCCTTTATTCACAGGCGCTTGCGCGGTCATGTGCGCTCCCCTATATGATCACCAATTCGAGATAAGCATCTCGGCGCGAGACGGAGTCCATTAAGTAAACGGGGTCGCTGGCGGCGCACAGCTTGATGTCTCGCAGCTAGATGAGCAGCACGAGGTTCTGAACTATGTCGAAAGTGATTGGCATTGACCTGGGCACGACCAACTCTTGCGTGGCCGTGATGGAGGGAAGCCATCCCAAGGTGATCGAGAATTCGGAGGGCGCACGGACAACGCCCTCAATGGTCGCTTTCACGAACGACGGCGAACGCCTGATCGGGTTGCCGGCAAAGCGTCAGGCGGTTACTAACCCCGAGAGCACGTTTTTTGCGATCAAGCGCCTGGTCGGGCGTCGGTTCGACGACGAGATTGTCAAGAAAGACATGGGCCTCGTGCCCTACAAGATCGTTCGCGGCGACAACGGCGACGCCTGGGTTGAAAGCAACGGCAAGAAATATTCGCCTTCGCAGATCTCCGCTTTCATCCTGCAAAAGATGAAAGAGACGGCGGAAGCGTATCTTGGCGAGAAGGTCGAGAAGGCGGTCATCACCGTCCCAGCCTACTTCAACGACGCTCAGCGGCAAGCTACGAAGGACGCCGGCAGAATCGCGGGCCTCGAAGTGCTTCGCATCATCAACGAGCCGACGGCGGCCGCGCTTTCTTACGGCCTCGACAAGAAAAAAGATTCCAAGACGATCGCGGTCTATGACCTAGGCGGCGGCACGTTCGATATCTCGGTTCTCGAAATCGGCGACGGCGTTTTCGAGGTGAAGTCGACGAACGGCGATACGTTCCTCGGCGGTGAAGACTTTGATATGCGCCTCGTCGAATATCTAGCGAGCGAGTTCAGGAGAGAGAGCGGCATTGATCTGCGCAAGGACAAGCTCGCCCTCCAGCGCCTGAAGGAAGCTGCAGAGAAAGCGAAGATCGAGCTGTCCAGCGCCCAGCAGACCGAGATCAACCTACCGTTCATTACTGCGGACCAAAGCGGTCCGAAGCACCTCACCATGAAGCTGACGCGCTCCAAGCTGGAAAGCCTCGTGGACGATCTGGTGCAGAAAACGATTGGGCCGTGCGAGGCTGCGCTTCGCGACGCTTCTCTGAAGGCGGCCGAGATCGATGAAGTCGTGCTCGTAGGCGGCATGACCCGCATGCCCAAGATTGTGCAGGTTGTGAAGCAGTTCTTCGGGAAAGAGCCCCACAAGGGTGTAAACCCGGACGAAGTCGTGGCGATGGGCGCTGCGATTCAGGCCGGCGTGTTGCAAGGCGACGTAAAGGACGTTCTGCTTCTCGACGTAACCCCTCTCTCGCTCGGCATCGAGACGCTGGGCGGCGTGTTCACGAGGCTGATCGACCGCAACACCACCATTCCGACGAAGAAAAGTCAGGTCTTCTCGACCGCCGAGGATAACCAGAACGCGGTGACGATCCGCGTCTTCCAGGGCGAGCGCGAGATGGCGGCGGACAACAAGATGCTCGGCCAGTTCGATCTCGTCGGCATTCCGCCCGCGCCGCGCGGTGTGCCCCAGATCGAGGTTACGTTCGACATCGACGCCAACGGCATCGTGAACGTGTCGGCGCTCGACAAGGCGACCAACAAGGCGCAGTCGATCCGGATCCAGGCATCGGGCGGCTTGAGCGATAACGAAATCGACCGCATGGTCAAGGACGCGGAGACCCATGCCGCCGCCGACAAGCAGCGGCGTGAGCTCGTCGAAGCGAAGAATCAGGCCGAGGCACTCGTTCACTCGACAGAGAAGACACTGTCGGAACTCGGCGACAAGGCTTCTGAAACCGACCGCAAGGCTATCGAATTGGCCCTGTCGGAACTCAAGACAGCGGCGGCTGGCGATGACGCGGCAAAGATCAGCGCTAAAGCTGACGAGCTTACGAAAGTCGCCATGAAACTCGGCGAGGCGCTCTATCGGCAGGCTGGAGGCGGCGCAGAGGCCGGGCAGGCTTCTGGAGGAGGAGGCGGAACGTCGCATCCTGGCGGCGGAGCGGCTCCTTCCGATGGCGTTGTTGACGCTGAGTTCGAGGAAGTCAAGGACGACGAAGGCAAAAAGAAGTCAGCGTAGAGAACAATATGGGGAGCGCAAGGCGCTCTCCCTTCTTTTTGCGCGTAGGCTAGGCAAAAGCCTGGGTGTGCAATAAATTCATGCACGAAAAGCTTAAGCTGATCACTAAGCCCAGTGAAGCTTCGATGATCAAGGATCCGAAGAACGAACCATGAAGCGCGATTACTACGAAGTGCTCGGACTGAAAAAGGGCGCAGCCGATCACGAAATCAAGAGCGCTTTCCGTAGGCTCGCAAAAGAATACCACCCAGACCGCAATCCGGGGAACAACACCGCCGAGGTCAGCTTCAAGGAAGTCAACGAGGCCTATGAGGCCTTAAAAGATCCCCAGAAGCGGGCCGCGTATGACCAGTTTGGGCATGCCGCCTTCGAGGGTCCTGGCGCCAATGGCGCAGGCTACGGGTTCGGGACGGATTTCTCAGCTTCGATGTCGGAGATCTTCGACGATCTTTTCGGCGAGTTCATGGGCGGCCGCCGCAGCCGGGGACGCAGTTCCAAAGAGCGCGGCTCCGATCTCAAATACAACATGGAGATCACGCTCGGAGAAGCGTTCAACGGAAAGACAGCGCAAATTCGCGTCCCGGCGTCCGTCACCTGCGATGCTTGCGGCGGCTCCGGCGCAGAGTTCTGGATCGAGCCCCATCACTTGTCCCACCTGCCAGGGCTTCGGCAAGGTGCGTGCGAGCCAAGGCTTTTTTACGATTGAGCGCACCTGTATGACCTGCCAGGGTCGCGGAGAGATCATTCAGAAGCCATGCCAGAGTTGCGCAGGCAGCGGCCGGGTTACTCGCGAGCGAACGCTTTCGGTGAATATCCCAGCGGGCGTTGAGGATTTGACTCGAATTAGATTGGCCGGCGAAGGCGAAGCCGGCATTCGCGGCGGCCCCGCAGGAGATCTCTATATCTTTCTCTCGATCCTGCCGGACGAAATCTTCCAAAGGGATGGCGCCGATTTGTTCTGTCGCGTGCCAATTACCATGGCGACCGCAGCACTTGGAGGACAAGTCGAGGTTCCTACGATTGATGGCGGCCGCGCACGCGTGAAAATTCCAGAAGGCACCGAAACGAGCAAGCAGTTCCGGATGCGCGGGAAAGGCATGCCGGTGCTTCGGTCGAAGCTCACGGGCGATCTCTACGTGCAAGTCGAAGTCGAGACACCGCAGAACCTGACTCGCAAGCAGAAAGAGCTTTTGAAGGAATTCGAAAAAGCGTCCACCGACGCTACGCATCCCGAGAGCACGAACTTCCTGAGCAAGATCAAGTTGTTCTGGGAGCGGACCGGGAAATCCTGATCCTTACCTCGCCGCGGCGGAATAATCCACCTCGATTAGCGGTGGCAAGAACCGCGCCTATGCCGCCTCTTCCAATTGCGCCAGTCTCTGGTCCACGGTGCGGATCTCCGCCGCGAGCCCGTGCAGGCGAATAAGAAGCTTCTCAGAAATATGCTGCGCCAACTCTGGATGCGCTTCCATGACAGAGCGAAATGTGTCGCGATGGAAGGCAAGCGCGCGAAGCCGCTCTTGCGCTGTGACAGTCACACTGTAAACCGTCTCGATTAGCATTCCAAGCTCGCCGACGAGCGTACCCGGCCACAGGTCCTCCGTGAACGTTTCGCCACCCTCGATTCTCAAGCAACCTGCCTTGCCGGTCATGATGAGATAGGACGCATTCCCAGCTTCTTCTTCGGTGATCAGCTTATCGCCGGCTTCGAAGAACGTTTTCTGGCCTGAGTTGGCGACTACGCTCAAAAGGTCCTCAGACAATCCTGAGAATAGAGGAACTAGTTGCAAAAGCTCGATTTTGTGGTCGAGCATCGTGATCACCTTCCCGGTTGTTAGCGCACTTTTAACTCCTTACAACAACGGGCATAGACTTGTTTGATTCGAAGAATTCCGCAACGCAGAGCGGGCCACACCCGGCGGCGAAAGCGTCAGGGAATGAGCTTGTATCCACCGGCTTCGGTGATTAAAAGCTCGGCGCGGGATGGATCGCGTTCGATCTTCTGACGGAGGCGATAGATGTGGGTTTCGAGCGTATGAGTGGTGACGCCCGCATTGTATCCCCAGACCTCGTGGAGAAGCACATCGCGCGAAATGACCTTCTCGCCCGCCCTGTAGAGATATTTCAGGATCGACGTCTCCTTTTCCGTCAGGCGGACCTTGCCCCCCTTCTTGTCGATCAGGATCTTGGCTGCGGGGCGGAACGAATATTCGCCGATCGTGAACACGGCCTCCTCGCTGTGCTCGTGCTGGCGAAGCTGTGCGCGAATGCGCGCCAGCAAGACGGCAAACCGGAACGGCTTGGTGATATAGTCGTTGGCGCCCGACTCCAGACCGAGGATGGTGTCGGAATCGCTATCCTGGCCGGTCAGCATGATGATGGGATGCTTGAAGCCGTTCTTGCGCAAAAGGCGGCAGGCTTCGCGCCCATCCATGTCGGGAAGGCCGACGTCGAGAAGAACGAGATCCGTATGCTTGCCCTTCACCGCGGCGAAAGCGTTCGCGGCGCTGTGAGCCACGTGCGTTTCAAACTCCTCATGGAGAGCGAGTTGCTCCGCTAACGAAAGCGCAAGGTCTTGATCATCGTCGACAACCAGGATATTGCGCGTGTTGCTCATAATTGACTCCGCTCAAAGCTCACGCTTCTGATTTAAGAGGCGGGGCTACGCAACGCAACGGGTCGCGGCGTGCGCATTCGAAATCTACCTCAAAAACTGCGCGAAAAAACGCGAAAACGAGACGTCGCAAGGCTACTGACAAGGTCGGACGCGGCTGCAACCGGCATTTTGTCTTATAAGAATCTACACTTTTCGTGCGCTCTTGGAAAGGGCGGGATACGGGCCGGCAAAAAGGAGGGCGACGGAGCCACGCCCCAGGGCGTCTGGACCTGCGCGACGGTTTGCTATCGCTCTGACAGGGTAAGGCGGCCCCAAACCGCGCTAAACGTCGAACCTCTCCGCCCAGATTTCGGCTGGTGCGACGCTCCGTACGACCGGAATTACAATCGCAAAGTCGTGCTTCCTTACACCGCAAGCGCCGAAAGTCTTTGGCGCGCCGACGCCCTTTACGATGTGCTTGTCGTGCTCGACTACAATGCGACGACGCGGTCGAAAGGCCGGGGCAGCGCGATCTTTCTGCATGTGGCGCACCCGACGCTTGCGCCAACAGAGGGATGCATCGCCGCGCCACGAGAGCGCTTGCTCCAGCTCTTGCGCGTCCTCGCGCGCGGCGCAGCCGTCGTTGTCGGCAAGTCTTACATACGCCCTGCTGGAAATCCTGCCCCGTTGGCGGCAAGCGCTTCCAGGATTTTCCGCGCACAAAGCAATCAGCGCGCGCTCCGCCGCGGGTTCAGGTAAAGGTCGCTCTCCTGCTTTTCAAGGGCGAGTTTTATGGCGCCGCTCGTCACCTCGTGCGTCAGGCGGTTGACATGGCGGCGGGCGGCCGCGTTGAATTTCAGCATGCCGCTGACGAGTTGCAGAATTGTCGCCAGATGGGGGGAGCATCCCTCGCTCAAAACCACGTCCCAGCGCCCTCCCAAATCGAAAAGGTGGCCTGTCAAATGGCCAACCTTTGCGCCGGTCTGGTCGAACAGGGTGTAACAGCCGCTAATGTCGATCCAATCGTGCCGCAATGTGTAGAGCCTCGCCTCGCCAGCCTCCATCAGCAAGAACGAAAACTGCTCCGGCAGCCCCGGCCACTTGCGGGCGGAACGTTCGAGCTGGATGACTTGATCGAGCCCCTCGATGTGGATGGTGTATGCAGTCACCGGAAAGCCGCCGGCCCCGGCTGAAAGCTGGACGCTCCGCCCCACCAACATATCCATGCTGGCGCGAAAGTTCATGGATGGCGTGAAAAGCTTGAGCACAAGTCGTTTTTCGCCTGGGTTTTCGGATTTCCAGAGCCCTTCGCGATAACTGATCAGCCCGGCTCGCTTGCCGTCTTCCAAGACTTCGCCGATCATGTCCGAATCCTGGGTGAACTCTCGCGATTTCGCGCGGTGGCGGGCGTGGATGAAAAATCCGATCTCGACATCGTGGAGGTCCGTCCACCACATGTCGACCGTGAAAGTGCGCGCGGGCGCATCCCCATTTGTCTTCCGCATGTCGTCCCCCTTTCGAATCGCTAAGGAGAGATTGCGGTATATTGGCGCAAGTCGCGCTTGAGAAAGCTCCACAATCCACAGCTGGTTTTTTGGCGTCGCCTCTGGCACACTCCGCGGAAAGAGGCTGACCATGACCGCGATCGAGCCAGGAATGCCGCAGACGCGCAAGCTCACCCTCACTTGGACTTTTGGCGCCGGCGAACTGTTGAACTCACGATAAGGTGCGCCATCTTTTTGCCATGGGGAATGATGCGCTTCAGATGACGTCGCCTTTGAAGCTTGAAGCAGTTCTTCATGCGCTCAGCGATCCGGTGAGGCTGCATATCGTACACAGCCTGGCGCAACGAGGCGAACTTGCCTGCTTTGCTGCCGTTGCGGGCCTCGATATCGCCAAATCGACCCAATCGCATCACTACCGAATCCTGCGCGAGGCCGGCGTTATCGCGCAGCGTAAAGAAGGCGTGTGCTTCATCTCCACGCTGCGCAAGGCGGACCTCGACGCATATTTTCCGGGCCTTCTCGACGCCGTGCTGCGCAATTTTCGGAGCTGATCGGAGACAACCGCGCCTTCTCTTGAAGGATGCTCGCGAATGGGGACCGGGGTCGCAAGCCGCATCGCGCGAGGTTGGCTCCGCGTTAATCCACGATTTCGAGCCAGTGGATGCGGCCTCCTGCGTCGCCCCCGCAAGCCGGCGATGAGGAGAAAAAAGCGCGGACTGCGGAAGCTTCGCCGCAAGAAAAGCTTATTTCACCTTTTCGCGGGGATAGACGCCCCACAAATTCTTCTGCTGGACCCAGCCCTTCTGCCTGCCGGCGTAAACTTCGCACTCCTCGCCGTCGCAGGCCATGACATCGACGATGGCGCCGGGCTCGATGCGCGCCACCGCCGTCGAACCGCCCCGCGACGAGGTCAGCTCGAAAAGCGAGCGCTCCTTGGCCCAAGGCGCCACCACCGCCGTGCGCCGCGCGCTGGTGAGCGGCGCCGCCACCCAACCCGTGCCGCCGCTCGCGTCACGCACCTGCCGCCAGTTCTCGAATTCGGCGATCACCTCGACCGGCAGGCCTGCGCGGCGGAACACCCAGGCGATCTGGTAATCCGCGCCCGGCCCGACGCGCGCGTTCACCTCGTCGGATTTGAGGCTGACGAAACGCGGCAGCGGCAAGCCCGTCGCCGTGCCCACGCCGCGCGCATCTTCAGCGGGCGCCGCGCCCGTAAACGTCAGTGCAAATATAATTAAGATGCCGCGAGTGATCCGAGTCTTTGTCATCGTGCGCCGTATCTGGTAGATAACGAAGGCGAAGTTGCGTTCCTAAATTGATGAGGCCGAACGGCCGCGCCCCGAGTCCCCAATGAAGTCACAAAACGTAAAAGTTGTCGTTACCCGCAAGCTGCCAGAACTCGTTGAGTCGCGCATGCGCGAGTTGTTCGACGTGACGCTGAACGCGACCGACGCTCCCATGAGCCGGGATCAGCTCGTGGCGGCGATGCGGACGGCGGCGGTGCTTGTTCCGACCGTGACCGACCGGATCGACAAGACGCTGCTTTCGCTCGCGGGGCCGCAACTAAAGCTTGTAGCGAACTACGGGACCGGCGTCGACAATATCGACCTCGAAACGGCGCGTAATCGTGGCATCATTGTGACGAACACGCCGGGCATCCTCACGGAGGATACGGCGGACATGACCATGGCGCTGATCCTCATGGTTCCGCGGCGGCTCGTCGAGGGCGCGACCTACCTGCAGGAGGGGCGCGAGTGGCATGGCTGGTCGCCGACCTGGATGCTCGGCAGCCGCATCTGGGGCAAGAAGCTCGGCATCATCGGCATGGGCCGGATTGGCCGCGCAGTCGCGCGGCGGGCGAAATCGTTCGGGCTGTCGATCAACTATCACAACCGCCGCCGCGCGCCGGCCGCCGTGGAAGAGGAGTTCGGCGCGACCTATTGGGAGAGCCTCGACCAGATGCTCGCGCATATGGACATCATTTCGGTGAACTGTCCGCACACGCCGGCGACTTTCCATCTGCTGTCGTCGCGGCGGCTCAAGCTTTTGAAGTCGACGGCCTATATCGTGAACACGGCGCGCGGCGAGGTCATAGACGAGAACGCGCTCGCCCGCATGATCGAGGCGGGAGAGATCGGCGGCGCTGGCCTCGATGTGTTCGAGAACGAGCCGGCCATCAATCCGAAGCTTCTGAAGAACAACAAGGTGGTGGTTCTGCCGCATCTCGGCTCGGCGACGCTCGAAGGGCGGCTCGACATGGGCGAGAAGGTGATCATCAACATCCGCACCTTTGTCGACGGCCACAACCCGCCCGACCGCGTTCACGCAGCCATGTTCTGATCCGGCGCGGCGTCCGCGCGGCAAGCGATGCGACAGCGGCCAGCGCCCTGCCAGGGTTAAAAAAGGGCTGAGATTGGTTTCGTTTGGTAAAACAGGGGGTCTCGCCTTCGGCAGGCGGGATTCTATGGGGCTATGGCGATTGGCGGGCGGTTGGCCTCGGCGTTCGCATGCTTGGCCTGGAGGCGCCGGAAGCCTCCCCGTCCACAGAGAGTTGGCGTAACAGGGGCAAAACTCCGGGCCTTCAGGCCGCTGCAAGTTGGCGGACGAGGTCGGCGAGGCTTGCGACGACTGGCGCTTCGGGCGCGCCGAGGCGGTCGCCGAGATAATCCCAGAAGCTGATGGCCAGCTTGGCGCAGGTCGCCTGGTTAACAGGCCCCCGCTGTACATGGTTAATAAGGGCTTTCAAAAGTCATGAAAGCTTGAAGTTCCTTCGCGCTTCGACCAACAGCATGAATGGGCGGACGCCCTCGACAGCGCCGAGACGCGCTCCATCCCGCATGGAACGATGCAATAAACCCGCGAGCCGAAAAATCGTATCGGTTATCTATGCGGATGTCCTAAATCAGCCAGCGCGCCAATAAGTCGCCATCGCCGTCATCCCGGAGGCGCAGGCCTTACCCGGGATTATAAGAAACTAATGCGCCTTCTTTTTTGCGATCCGGCACGGGCTCGCGCTTCGCTCGGCCGGGATCACGATTTGTTGCATAATCTGCGGCATTTCTCGAATTTGACATCAATCAAATATCGGCATAATGCAAAGCTATACTTTTGTTTGTGCACAAGTACAGGCAGGCAACCTCCGGCCAATATCGATGATCTCCAAGGATCGCATCGCCGCGGCATTCGATGGAATCGCGCCTCACATTGCGATCCTGGATGCGGCCGGCAAAATCGTTCACGTGAACGAAGCGTGGCGGCGATTTGCTGTTGACAACGACTGCCACGACCCGAAGGCTTACCTCGGCCAGAATTACCTCGATATCATCCGGCGCGCCGCATGGACCGGCGATGAGATTGCCCACCAAGCCCTGGAAGGCATCATCGCGGTTTTGTCCGGCGAGTTGGCGCGCTTCCGCCAGACCTACCCCTGCCACGCGCCAGGCGTGGAGCGCTGGTTCGTGATGACGGCGACGCGGGCGAGCCGCGGGAGCGACATCGTCATCGCCCATGACGTTGTGACGCCGCTCGTTCGCGCCGAGCACGCCAGCGCCGCAGCCCGCGACAAGTTGGAGCGCAGTCTCGACGCCGGGGGGGTCGGAACGTTCGAGGTCGATCTCGACAGGCAGGAGATCGTCTTCGACAGCCAGGAGGCGCACCTCCTCGGCTTCGACGGCGACGTGCATAGCCTGAGCCTCGCGGATTTCAACCGGATGATCATCGAGCCGGATACGACGCCTTTCGAGGCGAGGATTGCGAAGGCGAACGGGCGCTTCGCCGATGAGTTGCATCTCCGGCTGCCGGATCAGAGCGAGCACTGGCTTGCCTTTTCCGCCTCCCCGCAGGCGAACGGAGCGACGGGTCCCAGCCGGTATGTCGGCGTGAGCTTCGATGTGACCGAACGCAGGCTCGACGAGGTCCGGGACCGCCTTTTCACCCGCGAAGTCCGCCATCGCGCCAAAAACCTGCTCGCGGTCGTTGTCGCCATTGCGCGGCAAACGGCGGGGAAAACGGACCCGGCGACATTTGCGGAAGAGTTTTCCAACCGCATCGCCGCGCTCGCCTCCACGCTTGATCTTCTCGGCCAAAGCGACTGGCGAGGCGTGGACATGCGCGACCTTGTCGAGACGCATTTCGAGCCGTTCGTCGAAGGAAAAGACCGCGCGACCCTCGCCGGGCCTCGCCTCAGGGTCAGGCCCGAAGCGGTGCAGATCTTGGGAATGGCGCTGCATGAACTCTTCACGAACTCGTTGAAATATGGCGCGCTTTCAACGCCTGACGGGCGAATATCCATCGAATGGCGTACGGCCAGCGATCGGCCCGACCAGGAGTTCAGCCTCACGTGGTCGGAGGCGGGCGGGCCTAAGACGAAGCCGACCATCCAGAAAGGGTTCGGCTATTCCGTGCTCATGGAGCAAACAGCGTGGGCGCTCAGCGGCAAGGTCGAAGCGCAATATCCAAGCTCCGGCCTCGTCTGGAAGCTGTTGGCGCCCCTGGAGGAAATCGCCGCCGATCTTCCTGTCCATTGAAGCGGACGCAAAAAAGGGCCTGGACAGCATCCAGGCCCTGCATTCACTTGCGAGCGCTTAGCGCAGCTGAAGCTCGCCCAGCCCTGCGCCGACGGCGAGACCGGTTTGCGTCTTCACGCTGACGGGCTGCAGCGAAACCGTGGAATTGTTGCCGCCCACAAGCACGTTCGCGCCGGCGCCGACGCCGATCGCGACGTCAGCCGAAGCGCCGACATAGTTGCCGGCAAGCGCCCGGCGACGAAGAGAGGTCGGCGCGTAAACGCTCCAGACGAGTTCCGATGCGTTGGTGACGCCGATGTCCGCGCCGATCCGTCCGAACTCGCCTGCATAGCGCTCATGCCGACCGTTCACGCCGGTAAAAACGCAACGCGCTTTCTGCACGGACGCGACGATGGCGCCGACCTTCGGCGCGCCAATGCAGCGCAAAGTGCCAACGCGCACGGCCGCATCAGCGGAAGACGCAACGCCCAGCGCCAGCAAAGCGCCGGAAACAGCAGTCAGCAGAATTCTCATGATTAAATCTCCCTTCAACCCCCACGTGTCGATTCAACTGCAGCTTTGCGGTAAAAGGTTGGGAAACCGTTAATTTGCAGATGACGGGAGGCGACGTTGCAACAGCTGCGCCTGTGCTAAGTGAGTCGCGACTTCGGATTCCACCCAAAACGTGTCGCAGGTTGTAGAGCGAAAAGTGAATTTTGGAGGGCTGGAAGAATTATCCACGTGATAATGAGTGCACAATGAGAGGCGCGCCGGCTCGTTAGAAAACCGGTTTGGCGCCAGTTCCTGCGCGTCGATCCGTGTCACCACCGCAAAAATCTGCGCCCGGCAATCATGCCCGTCACTGTGACAAGCGCGATGGCCGCCGAATACCAGATGGCTCCGAACAAGGGAGAATCATCAGGGCAGTGAAGCGCGTAGAGCATTGCGGCAAGCGCGCTGGCGAGGAGCCCCGCAGCGGCGCCCGCGAACCCCGGCCTTAGCGGCGCGCCTTGGCGAAGCGCGTAAAAAGCGCCGCCAAGCGGGGCAAGCGAGAGAAAACTTATGCTGAGGAGGCAGGCGACAGAGTTGGAGCCGATGGCGCGCGGCAGCCATTCAGGCTCCGGCACGGACCAAAGCTCGTAAATGACGGCGCAGAGCAATAGCAAAGGCGCCATGGCCATGGCCATTTCTGCCGGGCGCGCGTCAACGGCGGGCCTGCTGAGCCGCCACACAAGCCATGCGGACGTGATCGCGAGGGTGGCCGTCATCACCAACTTGAAGTCGAAGCGCCAGGTTTGCATGGCGCGAGAGATGTCCGGGCGAACGCCGAGCGTCAGCGCAAAAGCGATGGCGGCGATGGTCAAACCCACCGCCACGGCGACGCCGAATGTCCGCTGGAGCGATCCGGGCTGGGGGCGCGCCGCGTGGTCTTCGGCAAGCGCGTAGATCAGGTCTTCCGTCCTCATCGCTCTTGGGTCCTGTAAGCTGCGGCCAAGGCGCCAAGCCCCCTGTGCAGGGCGACGCGGGTTGCGCCCTCCGAAATGCCGAACTTCGCCGAGGCCTCCTTGATGGACGCGCCATCCACGCATATGGCCTGGACGATTTCTCGCTGGCGGCCGACAAGGATAGAGAGCAGCCGCACGGCTTCCGAGTTCGATATTTCTTCCGAGGCAGGCTCGGCGGCGAGACTATCGGCGAAGTCCTCAATGGGCAGGGCGATGCGGTTCCCCCGGCGGCGGAGATTGTCGATCAGCTTGTTGCGCGCCACCGCTCGCACCCATGGCGTGAACAACTTATCCGCATCCCAGGTCTGGCGCTTCAAATGAATGGCCAGCAAAGTTTCCTGCACCACGTCTTCCACATCGCAGCCGCCTAGTCCGGCTCTTGTATATCCTTGGCGCACAATCATCCGCAAAAAGGGCGTCAAAGCTTCAAGCAGACGCCGGTAGGCCAGGCTGTCGCCGGCGTTCGCAGCCCGCATCCAATCAGCCCATCGCGCTTCTTCGATGCGCACGCCTCTGCTCCTTTCAGCTCCTACGTTGTGACCCGCACTTTCGTTACACGGTCCTCACAGCTGTGTGAACCGAGATCAGTATACGGACACAGGTGCGTGACCTCTGTAACGCACAAGGCATCGCAGTCGTAGTTCCCGATGAGAGCCGCTGCCGGCTCTTTTTGCAAGAAGGAGTTACGACATGAGCAACAGAACAATCAGCGCGGCGCTTGCCGGCGCCTTTGCGGCCTCCCTCGCGCTCGCCACCGCCGCGCAGGCCGCCGACGAGGGCATGATGAGCAAGGACGGCATGGGCAAGGAAAAGTGCTTCGGCGTCTCCACCGCCGGGCACAATGATTGCGCCTCGACCGGCAACAACTCCTGCGCTGGCACCACCAAGGCCGACTACGACAAAGGCGCGTGGAAGTATGTTGCGAAGGGCACATGCCTCACCACCGAGGTGACGCTGAAATCCGGCATGAAAAGGAAGGGCTCGCTTGAGTTCATAAAGGGCTGACGCCTCCCTGAAAACTTCAAAACGCCAAAACCCATCAAGGAGATCGCGCCATGCTTGCCGTGCTTGACGCCGGACAGCATCGGCTTGCCTCGATCCCGGCCAGGGCCGGGATCGGGCTCAAGCCCGAACATAGGAAGGCCATTATGCGAAGCCTGCCGAGCGCCGGCTGGTTCGAGGTCCATGCCGAAAATTACATGGGCGCGGGCGGGCCGCCCCATCGCTTTCTTGAGTGGGTGCGCGAACGCTATCCCCTCTCCATTCATGGGGTGGGGCTTTCCATCGGCGGCGCCGGTCCACTGGATGAGGCCCACCTGAAGCGTCTTCGCGCGCTGATCGACCGCTATGAGCCGGGGCTCTTTTCGGAGCATCTGGCTTGGTCGACGCATGACGGCGTCTATTTCAACGATCTCCTCCCGCTGCCTTACACGGCCGCGACGCTGGCGCATGTGGCGGCTCATGTCGACGAGGCGCAAAGCGCGCTTCAGCGGCAAATTCTGATTGAGAACCCTTCGACCTATGTCGCGTTCGAAGAATGCGATTTCAGCGAGACGGAGTTTCTATCCGAGCTTGTTCGCAGAACGGGCTGCGGGCTGCTTCTGGACGTTAACAACGTCTATGTCTCCGCCGTAAATCATGGTTTCGACGCCGATGCCTATCTCGACGCGTTCCCCGTCGAGCATGTGAGGGAAATCCACCTCGCCGGGCATTTCGAGGCGGAGACGGACGAAGATGGGCCGCTTCTCATCGATGCGCATGACAGCCCCGTGCGCGACGCGGTTTGGGCGCTCTATGGGCGCGCGCTGCAAAGAACTGGGCCGCTTCCAACCTTGATCGAATGGGACAATGACATCCCGGAATTCGAAACGCTTCAAACTGAGGCGGACAAGGCCGAAAGGCTCTTGAAGGCTCAAGGGAGGCAGGATCATGCTCTCGTTCACTGACGCGGTCGAAGGCTTGGCTGCGCTGCAAGGCGGCTTTTCAAACAAGCTCCTGCAACGAGGCGGCGCGGCTCCGGCTGGACTGCTCCGCCCGAAGCGCTTCCGCGTCTACCGCAACACCGTATTTGCGAGCCTCATCAATGCGCTGCGCGCCCGCTATCCCGTCATTGAGCGGCTGGTTGGCGAGGATTTCTTCGAAGCCGCGGCAGGCCATTTCATCGAAGCGCGTCCGCCGCGCTCGCCCATGCTCATCGAGTATGGGGAAGGCTTCGGCGATTTTCTGGAGAGCTTCGAGCCGGCGCGTCCCCTGCCCTATCTCGCCGATGTCGCCCGCCTCGAATGGCTGCGGCAGAGGGCCTATCACGCCGCCGACCGCCAAGCGCTCGGGCCTTCCGATCTCGCCCGCGCGCCTTCCCATCGCGCTTCCGCGCTCACCTTTGAGCTTCACCCTTCGGCAGCGTTTATCGTTTCCCCCTACCCCATCGTGAGCATCTGGGAGACGAACGCCCACGACGCCGAGACGCGAGCCATAGGCCCGGAACTTGCGGGAGAGGCGGCCCTTGTCGTCCGCCCCGATTACGACGTGTTCGTTGTCCGGCTGGACGAAGCCGAGCATGCCTTCGCCGCTGCGCTCGCCAAACGCGCGACGCTTGGCGAAGCCGCCGCCAACGGCGCTGCGTTCGACGGGTTCGACCTGGCGCCGACGTTCGCCAAACTGATCACAGCCGGCGCCTTTCGCAGCTTCGCCTTTTCTTCCTCCGAGCCAGGAGACCCGCTTCATGCTTAATTTGATCGCCAAGGCGACAGCGTTGTTCGAAAAAATACCCGGCGACCTGATCGCAATTGTCGCCCGCATCGGCATCGCCGCGACATTCTTGCGCTCCGGTCTTTTGAAGATCGACGGCTGGAGCGAGGGCAACACGCTCGCGCTCTTTACCGACGAATACAAGCTCCCGCTCATCCCACCCGAGATCGCGGCCTATATGGCGACCGCCGCCGAACTGAGCATGCCTGTGTTCATTCTCGCGGGACTTTTCACGCGCTTCGCGGCGCTCGCGCTCCTCGTCATGACGCTCGTCATCGAGATTTTCGTCTATCCCAACGCTTTCGATACCCACGGCGTATGGGCTGCGGCGCTGCTTTACCTGATCAAATATGGACCCGGCGTCGCATCGGTCGATAACTTTGTGAGCGCGCTTCGGGGCAGCTTTCCTGGTCAAACGAAAAGTCGTCCTTCAACAGCCTGAGGTTACAATCCCAGGAGGAACAACTCATCCAAGCCTGGCGTCCAGGTCAGGCCCCCGCGACCAAGATAAAGAGGGCTCGCCGTTGTCCAACACTACTTATACTATTACTTATGGGCCATTTTACCAAACAAAACCAATCTTAACCGCCTGTACACCCTCGTAGGAAAGCGAGCCTTGAAGAACTTCAGTCGATAACATGGGGCAAACACTCCGCGGCAGGTATGAGCGATCAGCCGCGCGCAGCGCATAAGCGCGAGTTTTCAGCCGGAATGCTTCCTTTTAAGGATGAGCATGGCCGCCCGCGCGCTTCCTCCCTTCGCCCGAAAAGAGATCCGGTAACGCAGCGTTCGCAGCCGATGACATGTGCGTGATAAGCCGCAGGCGCGTATCAAAGCAGCCCTTGCCGTCGTACTTGCTTTTGAAAGCCCATAAGCCTTGGACGGGAGAATTCACCTCATGATGACACGACGAATTTTCATTGGCGCCGCCGCCTCCTTGCCGTGGATGCTGACAATGGCCGGTCCGCGCGCCGAAACTCAAAACAGCGGCTCCTTCGAAGTTACTCATAGCGATGCGGAGTGGCGCAAGCTCCTGACGCCGGACCAGTATGGGATTTTGCGGCGAAGCGGGACCGAGCCGCCCTATACGAGCGCGCTCTTGCACGAGCATCGGCGAGGCGATTTTGCGTGCGCGGGATGCGATCTCGATCTTTTTTCCTCGACGACCAAATACGACAGCGGCACGGGCTGGCCAAGCTTCTGGGCACCGTTGGACAACGCCGTCGGAACGGAAACGGATAAGGCCTACGGCATTGTGCGCACGGAGGTTCATTGCCGGCGCTGCGGCGGCCATCTCGGCCACGTCTTCGATGATGGCCCGAAGCCGACGGGTCTGCGTTATTGCATGAATGGCGTCGCGCTCGTTTTCAAAGCCGCGTCAGCGTAAGAAGGAAGGCCTCGCCATGATCCTGTTTCTGCTCGCATATCTGGGCGGCGTTCTGACGATCCTCAGCCCTTGCATCCTGCCGGTGCTGCCTTTCGTGTTCGCGGGCGCCGGCCGGCCGTTCCTTCGCAACGGATTGCCGATGCTGCTTGGCATGGCGCTGACCTTCGCCGCTGTCGCCACGCTTGCCGCCGTTGGCGGCGGCTGGGCGGTCGAGGTTAATCGATATGGCCGCATCGCAGCCGTCGTGCTTCTTGCCGGCTTCGGCCTCATTTTGCTCTTCCCGGCGCTGTCCGAGAGGCTGACAAGACCGGTCGTCGCTTTGGGCAACCGGCTTACGCAGGTCGCCGACAAGGACGGCAAATCGTCCGTCGCGGCTTCGCTCCTGCTTGGCGTCGCCACGGGCCTTCTCTGGGCGCCTTGCGCCGGGCCGATCTTAGGCTTGATCCTGACCGGCGCCGCGCTGCAGGGGGCGAGCCTCAAGACCTCGTTCCTGCTGCTGGCCTATGCCGCGGGCGCGGCGACATCGCTTGCGCTTGCGCTGCTGGCAGGGGGACGGATCTTCGCCGCGATGAAGCGCTTTCTCGGGGCCGGGGAATGGATCAGGCGCGGCCTGGGCGCGGCCGTTCTCGCCGGCGTCGTAGCCATCGCGTTCGGTCTCGACACGGGCTTCCTGACGCAGGTTTCGCTCGGAAGCACAGCGGCGCTCGAACAAGGCTTGGTCGATAAACTGCGGGCGTCCAACTCTCAGCCGTCCGTCGTCATGGATGGCCCCGGACCCGGCATGATGATGGCGGGCAGGCCCGAGGCCGGACTCAGCAAGCTTCCTCCGGAAGGCCTTATGCCCCCGCTTTCGGGCGCCGTGGAATGGCTGAACTCGCCGCCTCTGACGCGGGAGGGCCTCAAGGGCAAGGTGGTTCTGGTCGACTTCTGGACGTATTCCTGCATCAACTGCCTGCGCTCAATCCCCTACATCAAGGCCTGGGCCGAGAAATACAAAGACCAGGGACTCGTGGTGATAGGCGTGCATACGCCGGAGTTTGCGTTCGAGAAAATCGTCGCCAATGTAAAGAACGCCGTTACCGATCTGAAGATCGGCTATCCGGTGGCGATCGACAGCAATTACGCCATCTGGCGCGCCTTTGGTAACGAGTATTGGCCGGCGCACTATTTCATCGATGCCGAGGGCCGCATCCGTCACCATCATTTCGGCGAAGGAGAATACGACGAGTTTGAAAAGATCATTCAGACGCTGTTGCAGGAGGCCGGCGAAAAGACTGTTTCCTCAGGCGTCGTTTCGGTGAAGGCGTCGGGCGCGCAAGCTGCCTCGGATGCCGCCAGCGTCCGCTCGCCCGAGACCTATATCGGCTATCAACGCGCGGAAAACTTCGTCTCGCCGGGCGGCGCGGCGCGCGATGAGCCCCACGTCTATACAGAGGGCTCTCCGCGGTTGAATGAATGGGGCCTGCTCGGGGATTGGACGATCAACGCCGAAAAGGCCGTGCTCGACAAAAAAGACGGCGGCATCGTTTTCAAATTCCATGCCCGTGATCTGCATCTTGTTCTCGGACCTCCGCGGGACGGCAAAAAGATCCACTTTCTCGTCAAGATCGACGGCAAGGCGCCAGGCGTGAGCCACGGCTCGGACGTCGACCCCGGCGGCGAAGGCGCCGTGACGGAGCAAAGGCTCTACCAGCTTGTCCGTCAAAGCGGACCGGTAACAGACCACACTTTCGAGATCCAATTCCTGGACCCAGGCGTCGAAGCCTACGCCTTCACTTTCGGCTAATCGGAGCATCCCATGCCCAAAGCGATCAGACTACTCTCCCGTGTCTCCATTGTCGCCGCAGCGCTTTTGTTGCCGGCGTTGGCGATCCAGCTGACCGGCCCGCTATCCGCCGCCGAAAAAGCGCGCGAGATCCCCGCCCCGATGATCGACGAGGCCGCAGGCGCGGCGCCTTCGGAGACAGCGGTTCTGGCCGGGGGATGCTTCTGGGGCGTCCAAGGCGTCTACCAGCACGTCGAGGGGGTCACAAGCGCCGTGTCCGGCTACGCCGGAGGCAAGAGGGAAACGGCGCAGTATTATGTTGTCGGCAGCGGGACAACCGGCCACGCGGAGTTGGTGCGCGTCACCTTCGATCCCCACAAGATCAGCTACGGCCGGATCCTCCAGGTTTATTTCTCAGTCGCCCACAATCCCACGGAACTGAACCGCCAAGGGCCGGATGCCGGCGCCCAATACCGCTCCGCGATCTTTCCCGCAAATGCGGAGCAGGAGCGCGTCGCCGAGGCTTACATCGCCCAGCTCAACAAGGCGCGCGTGTTTGATGGGGCAATCGCAACCAAAATCGAGCCCAACAAGATCTTCTATCCGGCCGAAGCCTATCATCAGGATTTTTTGGCGCAGCACCCGAACCACCCCTATATCGCTGTGAACGATATGCCCAAGATCGGCGAGTTGAAGCGCCTTTTCCCAGAAATTTTTCGGTCCAACCCTGTGCTTACGCAATCGCCTACGAACTGATCGCGCCGCGAGCGCCAGTTCGATGGAGGTAGCCGTATTTGCTGGTGACAACTCACTTGCGAGATTGAAGAATGCTCGGGTAGCGAGGAGATAAAGGAAGCCGTCAATCTGATCGTCGGCGTCGAGGCCGAGCGCGTCATGCAACCCGCGGTCGAACATCGGCCATCCGGAGCGCCCGCTTAAGTCCAGCGCCACGGCGTGTATCCATGGCCATGACAGCGTTCATGAAGGCTGGCCGATCGGCAATTTTGGTTTGGATCAGCGCTTCTTTATTCCGCCGGAACCACCATCACAGGCACATCCAGAACTTTCAGAAGGAGGCGGCGGATGCCGCCGAGCGTGTGCGCCGCCATGGAGCAAGTCGTGCAACAGCCGGAGAGGCGCACCTTCACGCGGTGGCCTTCAACTGCGACCAGCTCGATATCGCCGCCGTCAGCCAGCACGACGGGACGCACTTGGGCGATGACGTGCTGGATGATGCGCAGCCGCTCATCGGCTGTCATGGAGTTCGGGTCCCGAGGGAGATCCATGTCTAATGACGCCAGGTCCATTTTATTCACTCCAGTTCGTCGATTGAGCGGATGAGGCGGTGGCTTTCGGCCATGCCTTCGGCGAGGCTGCGCTGAGGCAGTTGAGCGGCTTTGGCCTTGGCGCGGTCGACCCAGGCCAGGCCGCCATGGGCGAGCGCAAGGCTCACCTCGTTCAAGAGGTCGAGGATGTCGTGGCCGGTATCGACGATGACCGGCTGGACGCCGAGCGCCATCAGCCGCCGGATCGAGGAGGCGCCGATGGAGGCGGCGTAGACGGCGGCGCAGCCTTGAATGTAGTCGAGCTTCGGAATCACCTTGTCGTGGAGCGTGCCCGTCAAGCCGACGCGGCCGGTTTCGCCCACCGTTTCGGCTTTGGGAAACTCCGCGAACCCGATGAGATCGGCGTGGCCCGGTGAAACGTCGTAGAGCATCAGGCTTTCGGCGCCGCCAAAGTGGAGGTTGACGGTCTTCTTATCGCTGGACGCAACTGCGATTCTCAGCATGCGATGTCCCTCCCGAACTCGGCTTCGCGCTCTGTGCCCTGCCAGTAGCGCGAACGGTAGGGCTTGATTTCCTGGTATTGGCTGGCGAGGAGGTTCGCGATCTCGAACAGGGTCTGGCGCGTTCCGGCGTAGCCCACAAAGGCGCGCGCATGCGCGCCATAGCTGTCATAGATCGGGAAGCCTGCACGGAGCAGCGCCGTCTTCAGCCGCTTGGCGATCTCGGCGCCGTGGGAGTTGGCGACGATAAGTTCCGCGCCGTGCTCGCGCGACAGCCACTCCAGATCCGCCAGATCGCCGATGACGACGCTGTCGATGGGCAGTTCGGCCAGTCGATCCGCCCGCGACGAGGCGACGGCGGCGACCACGTCCGCGCCCATGGAGACGAAGAATCGCGCGATGGCGGCGAGCAAGTCAGGATCGGCGGCGATGCCAACGCGGGCGCCGCCGAGCTGGAACTGGCAATCGACCATCGCATCTTGCAATTGCGCGCGCTGGCGCTCGATCCTGGCCGGGATGCGGGCGCCTGCGATGTAGCTCAAGGTCCTGGAGAAGGCGTCGCAGTCGTCGAGCCCCATGAGGCTCTGGAAGCGATAATCCGGTCCGCCGGTTTTCGCCTCGAGCAGGTCGGCGGCTTTGTCCAGCGAGCGGCCGATAACGAGCGTGGCGACGGATTCGCCCATCCTTTCGATGTCCGCAGGCGGCGTGCCGCCATAGGAGAGCGTGGAGAAGCCCGCGTCGATCATGTGGCCGTCAAGCGAATCCGCAATGTCGGGAAGCACGATGGCCGTAAGCCCGAACGAGGCGATCCAGTCCTTGATCGCCTCGACATCGCCGGGAGCGAGCATCGCGGACGCCAGCACATTCACCTGCCGCGGACGGCGCAGCTTCGATGGCGACGCAGGCACGAGCGCTTCGATGATCGCTTCGACAGCGAGCGCGAAGCCCGTTTCAAGGCAGCCCAGCGTGTCGCTGGCGCTGGTCGGGATGATCGCCACGCGGTTATGCTGCGGAAAATCATCTCGGAAAGCCTCGACGGAGCGAGGCACATCTGCGCCGAGCGTCTCCGACAGGCCGGTCGTAATCAGCCCGATGACAGCGGGCTTGTCCTTGTCGCAGATGGTGGCGAGCGCCTCGACCACGTTGCTGTCGGCGCCGAGAACCGTCGTCATCTGATCCATCGCGGTCGTCTGCAGCGCGATCGGTTCCCTGAAATGGCGCATGAAGAACAGCTTGTTGAAGGACGTGCAGCCGCGCGCGCCGTGTTCCAGCGGCATGGCCTCGGCGAGGCCCAGAAAGGCAAGCGAGGCGCCGATGGGCTGGGTGGCCTTCAGCGGGTTGACGGAAAGCGGCTTGGTGGGAAGGACGATCTCGGCCATGGGTTCCTCTCTACGCCGCGCGCTTCGATGCGCTGGGACGGGCGCGAACTTGCTCCCACACCGGCGAATGGACGGCGCGGTCCACATTGCGGGCGAGCTCGATCATGCCGTCATAGCCCGCGTAGCCGATGCGGCGGACATGGTCGATGTCGAGGAAGGGGATGCGCGATTTCAGCGCCGGATAGATGTAGCGGTCGCCGGCGACGAGGATGTCCGCCTCGCAGTCGTGGAAGCTTTTGATGAGCGCGGTCTGATCGTTGTCCGAGATCATGCGCGCGTCCGGCCCCATCAGCGCCACGATGCGAGCCTTGTCCTCCTCGGTTGACTTCTCCGTGCCTGTGGCGACGACGACCATGCCGAGGTCCTGCATGGCCGAGACGAGCGACCAGGATTTGTAGCCGCCCGCGAACACCAGCACGCGCTTGCCAGCGAGGCGGTCCCGCAAGGGGCGGATGGCCGCCGCTACCTTTTCCTCCTCGCGCGCAATCAGCACCTCGGCGCCAGCAATCAGATCGGGATCGCCCAGCAGCCGGGCGAAATCGCGGAAGGCCTGCGAGGTGTCGGCGATGCCGTAGAAGCTGCCCTCGAAGTACGGTGTGCCGTGGTCTTCGCGGAGCTTGCGCGCGACGTGCAGCATGGCCTTGGAGCACACCACCATATTGGCCTCTGCGCGGTGCATGGTCTGCACCTCGCGGAACCGCGCGTCGCCCGAGAACGTGCACAGGATGCGCAAGCCAAGCTCGTCGAAGAGCGGTGCAACATTCCAGAACTCGCCGCCGACATTCCATTCGCCGATGAGGCTCACATCGTGGGTTTTGATCCCGGGCCTCTCCGCCGAGGCGGGCGGCGGGGGCGGCTCGCGCGTGCCGATCACGCGCTTGTAGATGACGTCGCCCGCAAGGCGATTGCCGAGGTTTTTGTTGCCATAGAAGCCTGCGCAATCCACGGGAATGACGGGCAGCCCGAGCCGCTCCGCCGCCACTTTCGTGACCGCTTCGATATCGTCGCCGTGGAGCGCCGGCACGCAGGTGTTGTAGACGAAAACAGCCGCTGGTTTGTACGTTTCGGCCGCTTGCCGGATGGCCTGGTAGAGGCGCTTCTCGCCGCGCCCCATGATGACGTCCATGTCGTTGAGATCGGTCGTCATGCCGATGCGGTAGGTATCGACGCCGCTCGAGCGCGTGCCGCGATTATCCCACGACGAGCCCGCGCAGCCGATGGGGCCATGGACGATATGGGCGGCATCCGCGATCGGCAGCAGCGCGTTGCGGGCGCCGTCGAAGCAGCAACCGCCTTGCGTCGCTCCAGGCTGCGGCTTCGCGCACCCCGATTTCGACTTGGCGTTCTGGGCGCACGCCGGCTCGTTCATCAGAGCCAGGATCTCGTCGTGTTTCATGCCGCTCACTCCTGTATCGGGGTCAATACAGCAAGGGGCGTGCCAGAGGCGGATTTGGCGAAGCTGGGGTGGGCGCGCGACCGGGCCAGCGCGCGAGCCTGCTCCAATTCTTGCGGAGTCAACAGCGAGTTGCGGGCGCGGTTAAAAAGAGGATTGAGGTAGCCGTCGAGCCAGTTGAACAAGGCCGAACGTTGCTTCAGCGCATTCTTCCGGAAGCGCAAACAGCCATGGCACTTTTTCGACCGCGCCTTTCCCCCATCGGTTTGAATCATCAAAGCGACGGCGAACAACCGGATTCCGGTGGCAAGCACCTCCCGAAACGCCCGGAACCACCAGGCGCGCTCGTAGCAGAGTTCCTCCAGGCGGATTGTGCAGATTTTGCAAGCGGCGAACGCGCTAGATTGCGAGGCGAGATCAGACATGCGGCGTCCTCCTGGCGGCGGTTTTGCAGCCGATACTGCAAGCACCGGGCCAAACCTATTCCTAATCGTATATAGCTGTGGCAGGATGCAGAGGCGTTTGGCGTTTCGTACATAGGTGGAACGGAGGGAAAGATTTCGTTCGCTTATGTACGTTTCGCGAGCCGCCTGCCTGGGGTTTTCCAATACCGGGAAAGCCCCAGGCGCCCGTCGTTTCCGGGAAGACGCGCGCTCCTGACAGAGACCATGTAGCGCGCAGCACTCCTGGCGCCGACGTTGCAATTAAGACAATTTGTTGAAGGGCATCGGGACACCTATGGACCAAGCGGTCGCCATCGATCTGGACGATATCGGAGAGGACTTCACCCACTGCTTCACCGGCGAATGCCGCGTGAATGTACTGCCGCTGCTGTTCCAGATCAGCGAAATCATCACCGAGAGCGAAGACCTGCAGACGATGCTCGCCATCATCCTGAAGGTGATGCAGGAGCGCCTGAAGATCGCGCGCGGCATGGTTACACTTTACGACCGCGAAGCCGAACGCATTTTCATCCATGAAAGTTTCGGCCTGACCGAGGAGCAGAAAGCGCGCGGCATTTATTCTCCCGGCGAAGGCATCACCGGCAAGGTGGTGGAGGCCGGAAAGCCGATCATCGTGCCGCGGCTTCGCGACAATCCGGGCTCGCTGCCCCACACCATCAGCGGCAAGGGCGCCAACAAGAACGCATCCTTCTTCTGCGTGCCGGTTCTGCACGCCAAGAAGGTTCTGGGCACAATCAGCGCCGAGCGCGTCTACCATAACCGGCGGCTGTTGAAGCAGGATGTGGAGCTTCTGTCGACCATCGCCTCCATGATCGCTCCCGCGGTCGAGCTGTATCTCATGGAGAACATCGACAAGGTTCGCCTTGAGAACGAGAACCGCCGCCTCGCCAATGCGCTGAAACAGCGCTTCAAGCCCTCAAACATCATCGGCAATTCAAAGCCGATGCGGGAAGTCTACGAGCTGATCCACAAGGTGGCCGGCACCAAGGCGACCGTGCTGATCCTGGGGGAAAGCGGCGTCGGCAAGGAGCTTGTCGCCAACGCGATCCACTACAACGGCCAGACCGCCGATGGGCCGTTCATCAAGTTCAACTGCGCGGCGCTGCCGGAAAATATCGTCGAGAGCGAGCTGTTCGGCCATGAGAAGGGCTCGTTCACCGGCGCCATCGCGATGCGCAAGGGCCGCTTCGAGATGGCGGACGGCGGCTCGATCTTCCTCGATGAGATCGGCGAGTTGAGCCTTCCCATGCAGGCGAAGCTGTTGCGGGTGCTACAGGAGAAAACCTTTGAGCGCGTCGGCGGCATGCGGCCCGTAAAGGTCGATCTACGCATCATCGCCGCGACGAACCGAAACCTGCTCGACATGGTCGAGAAAGGCACGTTCCGCGAGGATCTGTATTACCGGTTGAATGTGTTTCCGATCACTATCCCGCCGCTTCGCGAGCGGTCGAGCGATGTCATTCTGCTCGCCGACTACTTCGTCGCAGCCTACGCCAACGAGACCGGCAAGGACGTGAAGCGCATCTCGACGCCCGCGTTGAATATGCTGATGGCCTACCATTGGCCCGGCAATGTGCGCGAGTTGGAGAACGTCATCGAACGCTCGGTGATCCTTAGCGAGGATGGCGTCATCCATGGCTATAATTTGCCGCCCTCGCTGCAGACCTCGACCGAAACCGGCACCACCTTTGGCTGCAGCCTCGAAGCGAAACTACAGGCTGTCGAATACGAGATGATCATCGAGGCGCTGAAAACGCACAACGGCAACATGACCGAAGCCGCGAAAGACCTCGGCCTGACGCGCCGCATCCTTGGACTGCGCATGGAAAAGCAGAACATCAACTACAAAGCGTTTCGCAAAAGAGAGGGCGTCAAGTGACAGAAGAGCCGCAGCAGCGCCTCTCCGCCAATCAGCGTTATCACCTGATGCTGGCCGACATCGCCATGGCGGCGGCGATCAAGACCTTCGATCCGGATTACGCGATTGCAGGAGGCGAGGGGCATGCGCCCGGCTCTGTGCGCGACGCGTGGCTCGCGCAATGCACCGACGAGAGCTTGCGCCAGCGCGTGAGCGCGATGGCATCCACGGCAGTAAACTCGCTGAAGGCGCTGGACGCCGACCGGCTTGCGGCGACGGCCGAGACTTACGGCATCTCGCTGGCCGATGGCGCGAGTGAAAGCATGGCGGAGCACTTCGAAGCCAAGCGCAACGCAGTGCTCTCCTATAACAGGTGATGTGCTGCTAGCGGGTCCTTATAGACGCGGAATTCCCCACCATCGCATCCTGCAATAATCGCGACGCCTTCTGCTCTAGGGCCTGTGGACATTTAACTGAGTAAGGATTCACTTTTTGTGCGAACAGTGATTTAAGGCTGAAAAAATGGAGGTCAGCCTTGGTTCGGATGTTGTTAAGCGATGCCCAGTACGAGAGGATTGCGCCGCTTTTGCGAGGCAAGAGCGGCGATCCTGGACGGACTGCCGCCAATAACCGCCTCTTCGTCGAAGCGGTTTTATGGATTGCGCGGGCCGGAACGCCTTGGCGTGACCTGCCGGATGACTTCGGCCTCTGGAACACCGTGTTCCGGCGTTTCCGCCGCTGGTCCAAGAATGGCATATTCGAGAACATTTTCAATGCGCTGTCCGGCGACCCCGATTTCGAATACGCCATCGTCGACGGCACAATCGTCCGGGTTCATCAGCATGGCGCCGGCGCAAAAGGGGGACTCAAAATCAGGCGATCGGCCGCTCGCGAGGCGGTTTGACCACGAAAATCGTGGCGCTTGTGGATGCGCTTGGCAACCTGTCGCGCTTTGTTCTTCTGCCCGGTCAGCGTCATGACACCGTTGGCGTCGAGCCCCTGATCGAAGGCGTGGAATTCGATGCCTTCCTTGGCGACAAAGCCTTCGACGTCGATTGGCTGAGGGCTGAGTTGGATCGAAGAGACGCCACCGCTGTCATACCGCCCAAGTCCAGCCGGACAGATGCAATCCCTTGCGATTTCGCGATGTATGCGTGGCGCCATTTGGTGGAGAATTTCTTCTGCAAACTCAAGGAGTTTCGCCGCATCGCAACCCGATACGACAAGACCGATTGCAGCTACCAGTCCATGATCTACATAGCTAGTTCCATGATTGCCTTGCGGTGAATGTCCACAGGCCCTAGCAGGCCGCGGAAAAAGCGATGCGGGTACCGTATTCCTCCGCGGTAGGTCTCAATGCGTGTTCTGGCCTGCTAGGAGACCTATTCAAGACGCGTAAAGGGGTCGGTCGCGCGCTCGGGTTGAACGTAAGGTTGTCTAAAGGGATGCTGTCTATCTTGGAGGGCGAACGGTGCGCGGCACCCGCATACTCCGCTACTCCGGGCATTCCGCAGAAGCAGGTGTACCGCAAGGAAGCCCTAAAGGCGGCGACGCTATCTTCGAATAGGTTATCAATGGGTAACAACGATTTCTTCAAAGTATTCGATGTTTTGGATTCCGGCTTCAATGGGTGGATTGCTCCATCACTCGTTCTAGGTATGGTATTTATGTTTATATCATATCATGATCTAATTCCATATTTTGTATACAAGCGGCCGTTGATATTTTTTGTTAAGCCATATTTTTCTTTCCGCAATCTGTCTCATAATTTTCTCCTGTACGCTGGCCTGTTGTCGTTTTCCATATTAGCATTATTTATGTTTGTAGACAGATATTCTCAATATCTCCGTCATAAGGCTCTCGTCCTTGAAAACCGGTGCAATATTATTGAGGGACAGGTGCAGAGCTTCTCGCCAAAAACAAGGAAAGGTGGTTACGAATATTTCTCCGTGTCCGGCGTGAAATTCAGATACTCAAGTGATGATGAGACCGATGCATTCAACGGGAGATCACCCCTGCGTGGGCTAATTAACAACGAGTCCTACGTCAGGATTTGTTATGATCCGGCTGATAAAGCCATTTTGCGCCTTGAGACCCAGGGCTAGGCAGCGGGGGCGTTGTTAGCCCGGCGCACGCGTTCCATTACAGCGGCGTGATACCCAACTCTTTGTAGATCTGGTCCTTGGCCTGCATGAAATCTTCCATGGTGAAATCGTAGCCGTGGGAGCGGATGAGCGCCCAGCTCGCGGCTTCGTCCTCGCTCAGTTCATTGATCTGGCGATGGAATTCCTTGTCCTCGCGCATGCGTGTGATATAGGCGATGGCGGATTCGAAGGACATTGTTTTTCTCCTGATGTTTCTATTGGGGGCTGCATCCTCATCCCGTGCGCGCAATTGGCGCTGCGCAGACACGGGATCGTAGCCGCACCAGCTTCCGAGATGACGAAAGCAGTCCAATTACTGTTCGGCGGCCTGAAACAGCTCGATGCGGTGGCCGTCGGGATCTTCGATGAAAGCGATGATGTTGTCGCCATGGCGCTGGCCTCTCGGCGCGCGCGGCATGGGAACACCTTCGGCGACGAGCCGGTTGCACAGGCGGTTGATGCCCGTCACCTGGATCGCGATGTGGCCGAAGGCATCGCCCTTCGCATAGGCCTCTTCCTGCATCCAGTTGAAGACGAGTTCCAGCACCATCTGCGAGAAGCCGTCACCATAGCCCACATACACCTGTGTGAACTGGTTCTTCTTGTGGTCGCGTTGCTCCAGCACCTTCATGCCGAGGAGGCGCGTGTAGAAGTCGATGGAGCGCTCGATGTCGCTCACCCGCAGCATGGCGTGCGCAAGGCGAAACGCGGACGTATCGATGGGTTCGTCGTTTTGCGGCTGCGTCTTGTCGGCGAAGACCTCTGTCAGCGCCGTCTCGACGGGCTTGCCGGCATGGGCGTCGATGGCTTCGATGCCGGCATTGCCGAGCTTCGCCGCCGGCACAGGCCCGATCTTGGCCACCAGCAGAACCTTGCAGTCGGCGAGCATGCGGCATGCCGTGTCGCGCGGGTCTTCCTCCTCGTTCAGGGCGTGGTCTTCAATGCTCCGGCGCGCGATGAGCGCCGCGCCTTCAGCCGTCACATCGTAAACGAGGAACTCTCGGGTCTGGCCGAAATGCAGATTGACGATGGTCCCATCGCGGCTCCCGACCGCGATGCGAAGCGAGGTTGCGGCGGGGGCGGTTTCAGCGTTTGGTCGTTCGAGCGTATCGGTCGTCATGGCGTTTTCTCCAGAGGTGAAATCTGCAGAGGGTAATGGCAACCTTCGTGCCAGATGCTATTCCTCGCCTTGCCCTTTGTTGTCATGGCCGCACTTGATGCGGCCATCCAGGAAAGCTTCGAAGGTTCAGAGGCTTACGGATGGCCGGGTCAAGCCCGGCCATGACAGGTCGCCAATCCAGCTTGCTGCGAAGTCATTTAAACGGGGCTGCCCCATGGCCGTGGCGCACCACGCCGAACTATTTTTCACGGTTTCGTACGATTTCGAACGGCCGCGCACGGCTGTACATTCGCGAACGCCGCGAATTACAAGCGCTTTAACTGCCTTCAGCGCTGTTTCCAAGATTTGGCACGCCTCCTGCACTAAGGAGGGCAGTCCTCTCCCGTATGAAAGCAAACGGTAAGACCACCCTCTGAATAGACCAAGGATCTGTAAACATGCCGATGGTACTTCTGGAATGCGACAAGGATATTCCTGAACGCGAAAAACACATCTACTTGAAGGTTGACGGCGAAGACACGCGCGATTTCCTTCCCGTCTCCAATGCGCCGACCATCCCAGGAACATTGTCCGAGCGCGGCTGCGCGTTTTGCGGCGCGAAACTCGTCATCGGCGGCGTTCTCAAAGACACGATCCAGATGATCCACGGCCCCGTCGGCTGCGCCTACGACACCTGGCACACCAAGCGCTATCCGAGCGACAACGGCCATTTCCAGATGAAGTACGTCTGGTCGACGGACATGAAGGAAAGCCACATCGTGTTCGGCGGCGACAAGCGGCTCGAAAAAGCCTGCCACGAAGCCTTCGACGAGATGCCGCACATCAACCGCATGATCGTCTACACGACGTGCCCGACGGCGCTGATCGGCGACGACGTACGCGCGACCGTGAAAAAGGT
>CAVRLF010000006.1:0-347001 GCA_963721975.1 uncultured Alphaproteobacteria bacterium | reverse complement strand
AAGGCCGAAGCCTACGTCGTCCAAAAGGACGATGAGAATATTGGGCGCGTCCTTGGGCAAGTGGTTTGTCTCCACGCGCCGATGATGGATGGAGTCCTGCAATCGTGGCTCGGCCACGCTCGCCGAAGGCGCCGGTGAGAAGGGGAGGACGGATCCATCGTCTGGACCGGCGGCAGCCTTGCCTGGCAATACCGCCGCGGCCAAAACGAAGCAGAGAAAGCTCTGCGCAACGAGGCCAACCACAGCGCGAAGTACCGCGTACCGTGACACCCAAGCCATACCAACCCCTACTCCAAACCCCAATTCTCGCGAGCGGACCAACCAATTTCAAAGCGGCGCTCACCCACCCGGCAAAGCCGCCTTTTCATGCGGGAGGCCGCTGTCGTCGATATCGAAGTCGGGATCGAAAACCGTCTTTCCCTGCTCGCCCACAAAGGCCGGTTGGGCCTTGATCCACTCGCTCGGCTTCTGCTGCTTCGCGTAAGCGAGAAGGCGCGCTTCGAGATCACGCACGATCTCGGGGTTCTGTTCGGCGACGTTTGTTGTTTCGCCGGGGTCGCTCGCGAGATTGAAGAGCTCTGTCTTGCCGGGCAGGAGCGCGATCTTCACGAGCTTCCAATCGCCCTTGCGGATGGCGCCGCGGAAGGCCTCCACATCGATCAGCACGTCCTCGTTGGGGCTGGGCGCGCCTTCAGCGAGGGTCTTCCACATGTCCTTGCCGTCGAAGGGATGATCGGGACTGCCCTTCGCGCCGGCGAGCGCGAGCAGCGTCGGCATCACGTCGACCATGTGCAACGGGGCGTCCACGGCGTGCGGCTTTAGCCTGGCTGGCCAGTTCACGATGGCCGGCACACGCACGCCGCCCTCGTGAATGCCGCCTTTGCCCCCTCTGAACGGAGCATTGGAGGCCGGGGCCTTCGCGTTCTGCTCTATTCCGCCTTCCTCGCTCTTCCGCTCTTCGTTGCTCTTGGCGCCCTGGGCGAAGAGGCCGCTCGTCGCGCCGCCATTATCGCTTGCAAAGAGAATGATCGTGTTGTCGCGAAGGCCTTTCTTGTCGAGTTCGGCGACGATGCGTCCGATCTGATCGTCCAGCGCCGTGATCATCGCGGCATAGGTGCGCCGCTGTGGATCGGCAATCGACTTGTAGCGGTCTTTATAGTCATCCGGCGCCTGAAAGGGCGCATGCGGCGCGAGCGAGGCGAAGTAAAGGAAGAACGGCTGCTTGCCGTCCTGCTCGTCGATGAGCTTGACCGCCTCGTCGCCAATAAGCGTCGTGTAATAGCCATCCTCCTTCAGGAATGTCCCATTGCGCTGCCAGTCGATCACGCCGCCACGCTCGCGGGTGAAATATTCCACCTCGCCCATGACATTGCCGTAGAAGTAGTCGAAGCCCCGATTTTGCGGCCAGAACTTCCTGTCCGCATGGCCGAGATGCCATTTGCCGGTCATCAGCGTTTTGTAACCGGCCTCCTTCAGCGCCTGCGGCAGCGTACGCTCGTCCGTGGGCAGACCGTAGCGATGGCCGGAAAGATCACCAGCGTCTGAAGTCCATAGCGCATGGGATAGCGGCCGGTCATCAGTGCCGCCCGCGACGGCGTGCACACCTGCTGACCATCGACAAACTCGAGCCGGACACCCTCCTGCGCGAGCTTGTCGATGTTCGGCGATTGAATTTGGCCGCCCCGATAGCCGAGGTCGGCGTTGCCCAAATCGTCGGCCATGATGAAGATGATGTTGGGTTTTTAGTCCGCCGCTTGAGCAGCGACAGACGTAAAGCAGCAGAAAGCCGACGCGAGAGCCACTACCGCAAGACTGAGATAAGAGCACGGCTTAAAGGTCGGCTCCCTCGCGGGAAGACGTGGGTGGGCGCGCTTGTAAGCGTAGCCGCGACTTGGATCGATCCGGCAGCGGCAACCGGAGGTCTCGCTAAACTCGCTTGGCATGATGCCCCCACTCTTTGTTGGATTAAATCGTTTGGAAGAGCGGCGCATCGGCGCCGCTCTTCATGACACGCGCAGCTAAGAAGCTCGGCGCTATTCGGCTGGTTGTTTGAGCTTCGCCAGCACCTGATCGAGCGAGAAGCTCGCAGCCTTCTGGCGGGGCGGATAATCCTTGAAGGTCGCAAGGAACCGGCCGACATAGGCCTGTGCCGGCACGAGCATGAAGGCGTGGTCCAGCAACCAGTCGTAATAGGTATTCGAGGTGATGTTGGCGCGCTCATAAGGATCAAGGCGCAGATTGTAGATCAACGGCACTCTCAGGTGCGTGAAGGGCTCGGCCCACACTTGGAGCGTTCCCGGCGCCCTCTGTTCCAGGAAGACGAATTTCCAGTTGTCGAAGCGGAGCGCCGTCAGATCGCCGTCGTCGGAGAAGTAGAAGAACTCCTTGCGCGGGCTTTTTGCTTCCGCCCCGGTCAGGTATGGAACGAGGTTGTATCCGTCGAGATGCACCTTGTAGGTCATGTCGCCGGCCTTGTAGCCGGTGAGCAGCTTCTCCTTGATGTCGGGCGCGCCAGCCGCGGCGAGCAGCGTCGGCGCCCAGTCGAGATGCGAGACGATCCCGTTCGATACGCTTCCCGGCTTGATCTTGCCGGGCCAGCGAACCATGGCCGGAACCCGGTAGGCGCCTTCCCAGTTCGAGTTTTTCTCGTTGCGGAACGGCGTCATGGCCGCGTCGGGCCATGAGTTCATGTGCGGACCGTTGTCGGTCGAATACATGACGATGGTGTTATCCGCGATGCCAAGCTCTTTCAGCTTGGCGAGGACGGTTCCGACGTTCTTGTCGTGGTCGATCATCGTGTCGGCATAGGGACCCATCCAGCGGCCAGCCTGGCCGAGACTTTCCGGCTTGGTATGGGTGCGGAAATGCATGTGGGTGAAGTTGACCCACATGAACACAGGCTTGTTCGCCTTCGCCTGCTTGTCGAGAAACTCGGCGGAGCGCGCCGCGATATCGTCATCGATGGTTTCCATCCGCTTCCTGGTGAGCGGCCCGGTATCTTCGATGCGCTGCGTTCCGTCCGGATTCGCGAAGCTGTGGATCACGCCCCTCGGCCCGAAATTCTTGCGGAAATTGGGAAACTCCGGATCGTTAGCCTTCGGATAGTCGGGAAGCTCCGGCTCCTCTTCCGCATTCAGATGATAGAGATTACCGTAGAACTCATCAAACCCGTGCGCGGTCGGCAGCATCTCGTCCTTGTCGCCGAGATGGTTTTTGCCGAACTGCCCGGTGGCGTATCCTTGCGCCTTCAAGAGTTCCGCAATGGTCGGATCCTCCTTGCGGATGCCGAGATCGGCGCCCGGCAATCCAACCTTGCTCAGACCTGTCCGGAAGACGCTCTGCCCCGTGATGAAGGCCGAGCGTCCGGCGGTACAGCTCTGCTCGCCATAATAGTCGGTGAAGATCACCCCTTCTTTGGCGATCGAATCGATGTTGGGGGTGCGATACCCCATCAGGCCGTTTGTGTAGGCGCTGATGTTCGACTGGCCGATATCGTCGCCCCAGATAATCACGATGTTGGGCTTTGTAGATGAGGTTTGCGCTGCGGCGCAGAGCGGAAACGCCAACGCAAATGCTGCGACAAGCAAAGATCGCATTTACTCTCCTAACCGGACTCGAAGACTTGAAGAAACACCAATCAAGGGAAGCAGATTGAGCTAAGATCGCATCAGCTTTTTGCTGACTTTATTCTGACGGGTACGCAGTTGTTGATACGTCCGCCCGGTAGCGCTGCAAAGGCAAAGATTCATCTTCTCACGAGGTCGTGATGCGAAAACGATACCGGCAGCCATCACGCACAGGACGGGCTCGGAGATGGCTGCCGTATTCGCTGCGTGTCTAGCGGCAGGCTACCCAGGTGCGGCAGACGCGGCGACCGCTAACAATGTGATAAGCGGAGCACCGTCTTCCCCCGACACAGCCGACCTTGACGGCTTCGGACTGAACCGCAGGCGTCTTATTCCCGCCTGAGAGGGTGACGGCTTCAGCCCCCGCGATCGAAAAGCAAAGACAGGCGGCCGAGAGAGCCATCGTGAGCAGTAACTTCATGATTTTACTCCTAGATTTAAACAAACCTTCCTCGGTCGCGGGATATTAACACAGATTGATTTTATTGCCAGGACCGCAACATTAAATTTCAGGCGCAAGGCACAGGCGGGGAACTCCTGCCACCTCCGACAAGAGAAGTTCCGGCTAATGCTGACAAACGAAAAGTCCGGAGCAGGCCTTGCGCGCGTCCAAGTCGCGCCTCTTCGGCAGGCTGGCGAGATTTCGAAGTGTTGGGAAGCCGGAAAACGTTGTCAGCCGGTTCGAGGCCTACGCTTTCAAGACGCTTTTGGCTGCGCACTGTAATCGCCATTGCAGTCCGGCCGGATCGTAATCGAGCCGGACTTCCGCGTCGAGCGCATCCTCGGCCATCCGTACAAGCACGGTCTGGCCAAACCCTTTGCTGCTTGGGCTGGCCACAGGCGGCCCATCGCGCTCCGTCCAGCCTATCGAAAAAACGGCGCCGCCTTCGCCCGTCAGCGACCAGTCGAGAAGGATATATCCCGTCTCGTTCGAGAGCGCCCCATATTTGCTTGCGTTGGTCGCCAGTTCATGCACGGCCATTCCGATCGTCTGCGCCGCCGATGCATTGAGTTCGACTGCGGGGCCTGTAAGCCTCACCCGCGATCCCAGCGCATCCTTGAAATGGGCGAGCTGCGAGCGAATGAGATCGAGAACCGCCACGCCCTTCCACGTGTTGCCGACGAGCAGATCCTGGCTGGCGGCGAGCCCCCGAATGCGCTCGGAGAAAAGCTCCACGAACTCCTCTCGCGTCTCGGTTCGCGCCGTCTGGCGCACGATCGCCTGGACCACGGAAAAAAGGTTCTTGGAGCGATGGTGAACTTCCCGAAGCGCATAGGACATCTGCTCTTCACTGAGCTTTCGCGCCGTGATGTCGAAAGCGACGCCCACCATGCGGTACGGCTCGCCGCCGTCGAAATAAACCCGCCCCTTCGCTGCGATCCAATGCACGGAGCCGTCTGGCCAGACCGCCCGCATCTCGACATCGTAGTCCTTGCCGCGGCGGATCGCCTCAGACACCGCCGCGTCGATCCTCTCGCGATCGTCAGGGTGGAGCGAGTTTAAGAATACCGCGTAACTCGTCGGCGCATCGAGAGACAATCCGAACAGCGTCTTGCAGCGATCGGTCCAGGCAAGCTCCTGCGAGCGCAAATCCCAGCTCCAGCGCCCGAGGTTCGCCGCCTCCTGCGCCAGTTGCAAATCCGCTTCGCTTTCGCGCAGCCGCGCTTCGATGCGGTCGCGTTCCTCCTCCGCCTTTTTCCGCTTGGTGATATCCTCCACGACCGAGATGAAATAATCGATCGAACCGTTCTCCCGCCTCGCGGCGCCGACCGTCAGATTGATCCAGATCGGGGAGCCATCCTTGCGGATGTAGCGCTTTTCCATGCTGAAGTGAGAAATCGCCCCGGAAAGGATGCGCTGTCGCTGAGCGAGATCGGCGGCGATGTCGTCGGGATGGGTGATGTCCCGAAAGGTTTTTCCGGCCAGCTCCTCGGCCGAATATCCGACGATTTCGCAGTAACGCTTGTTGACGAGAAGCCACTCCCCGCTGAGCGCGACATGGGAGATGCCGACGGCGGCGTTCTCGAAGGTCGTCCTGAAACGCAGCTCGCTCGCGCGAATGCGAGCTTCGGATAAATCGTGGCTCGGGGTTTCCAGATCGCTATCCGGCTGGAAAGAGACATTGACTTGCTCGGTCATCCGGGCGGCCGGATTGATGTCACTGGGGACAAGTTTTTGTAAACCAAACTCACATTCCCTTCTACACTGTTACCCGCACAGCTTCAACCTGAGATGCCGTCCGGCAGGTTGACCTCATCGTGAGCTGGTCGAGCCATCGGCCGCATCCGCTTGGACATCGCCTTCGCGTTGCCCGCGAGTGCGAGAGGACGCTTCGCCGCCTTCGCCATGCCGGAAACGCCAACGGCGTTATCCGTCGCCTTCCCATCGGCGGCGGTGGAAGCGAAGCCCCCGCTTCTTGCCAACAAAGATAGATCCACGCATGGTCGCCTCGATTTCGGCTCGGGGCGGCGCCATGGATATTTCTTGGACCACGATCACTCAAACCATCATCGCGAGCGCGGTCGGCGGCTCGCTGGTGTTTGCCGCCGGTCGGGCGTTGAGAGCGTACCCGAAGGTCAAAGCCAAGCGCGAGACGCGCCCAGCGGATGGAAAGAAATTCACGCTCCTCGTCGCCGAACTCGAAGGCGATACGAACAAAACTCAAACCGACCACATCATTTCGGAGCTTGAAAAGCAGTTTCCGCAGCACGGCGACGTTGTCGCTCATATTTTGCCTTATCCGGAGGCGCTTTCGCTTGGCCACGGCGAGCGAGCCAAGGCGTTGGAAGCGGCGGAAAAACGCGGCCAGGACTGGCTTTATGTGAAGAATGGCGATGTCCTGATCTGGGGCAAAGTCGCGGGAGACAAAGTCCTACGGCTGCGGTTTCTGCCGAACCGCGGCGAAGGCGGCGGGGAAAAATCTTATGCGCTGAATGAGACGCTGGAACTGCCGGTCGATTTCGGCTCCGATCTCGGCGCAGTGTTGGCGGCGCAGGCAGCAGCCGCGATCTCGCCCGTCTACGACAGAAGCGGCCAAGCGCTTGCCGCTCTCATCGCGCCGATCGTGTCCAAGCTGAAACCGCTCGCCGAAAACCCGCCTGTGAGTTTTCCGGATAAGACGCGGGCGCAACTCTGGCATGCTTACGCCGCCGGTGAATACCGCCTTGGCGAAGAGCGTGGCGATAACGTTCGTTTAGCGTCTGCAATCGCTTTTTACAAAAAGACGCTCACCATTTGGACGCGCGACAAGGTCCCGCTGGACTGGGCCGCGACGCAGAACAATCTCGGCGCCGCTCTTCAAGCGCTCGGCGAGCGGGAGAGCGGGACGGCGCGTCTGGAGGAGGCGATTGCGGCCTGTCGCGCGGCGCTTCTAGAACGGACGCGCGACAAGGTTCCGCTGGACTGGGCCATGACGCAGAACAATCTCGGCATCGTACTTGGAGTGCTCGGCGAGCGTGAGAGCGGGACAGCGCGTTTGGAGGAGGCGGTTGCGGCGTATCGCGCGGCGCTTCTGGAATGGACGCGCGACAAGGTCCCACTGGACTGGGCCGCGACGCAGAACAATCTCGGCATCGTGCTTTCCACGCTCGGCGAGCGCGAGAGCGGGACGGCGCGACTTGAGGAGGCGGTTGCGGCCTATCGCGCGGCGCTACAGGAGCGGACGCGCGACAAGGTTCCGCTACAATGGGCCACGACGCAGAACAATCTCGGCATTGCGCTTCGAGCGCTCGGCGAGCGGGAAGCGGAGACGGACAAAGCGAAGGGCTGCGCGACGCTGAAGACGGCGCGGGATCATTATGCGGCGGCGTTGGAGGAATTCCAGAAGGCGGGCGCGAGCTATTATGTGGAGGGGACGCAACGCAATGTTGCGCGGCTCGATGGCGTCATCGCGCGGTGTTGCGGGTGATGCGAGCGGCGGAAAGTTATCAAGCCGGAAGCGGCGCGAAGCGCGTTGCGAAATGCTGGCTTGCAGGCCAGCGTCGTAGCCCCTCACCCTGTCCCTCCCAGCGAACTTGCCTCGGCGAGTTCGCTGCTCAAAGTGACCGCATCAGCAAGCGGATGCGGTGGGAGAGGGAACGCCGTCTCAACCGGTGCGGCGGAACGCCCTCTCCCGGGCGAACTGCAGACCATCCGGGCCGGTATTGTCAACAGCTTGACCGAATGGAAGAACCGTTGCGGCAGCGGTTTGGCGGACGATACAGCTCTTGTGCTCGTTAAGGCGACGATCACCCACTTTGCCGCTCAACTCGCTGAAGTAGATAAGGCTATCGCCGGAACGATCGATAACGATCCCGATTTGAGCGCCAAGCGTGATCTGTTGTTGAGCATTAGCGGCGTGGGTGAAGTGCTTGCGGGGCTTGTGCTTTGTGAATTGCCGGGAACCGATGTTCTCCGCTCAAGCGCGCAGGCCGTCGCTTATGTTGGATTGAACCCGCGGTCGCATCGGTCAGGCAGTTCGATCGACCGGCCCACGCGCATTTCCAAAATTGGCAATGCTACGCTGCGCAGTGCATTGTACATGCCGGCGCTATCGGCGATGCAGCACAATCCCGTGGTCGCAGCTCTCGCTAAACGGCTTAGGGCTCAAGGCCGCCTTAAGGGCAAACAGATTGCGGTGGCGGCGATGCGCAAGCTGCTGGTGCTATGTTTCGGCGTGCTCAAGAGCGGCAAGCCATTCGATCCCGCGTTAGCCATGCCGAATTAGCAGCACACGGCCGCAGCACATTAATCGCGACGGCGGATGCAAACAAAAATCGCAATCTGGCCAGTTTCTTTGTTCGGTTTGAATGGCCGTTTCTTCGCCCCGGCCTGCGCACAGAAGGGCGCTGCGCGCAGGGGCTGTCAAGACGGGCCATAGGCCCCCGCGAAGCGGCTTGGTCTTGATGGCCCCGAGCACGGCGCCATGCTTACGGCGAACAGGGCATTCACAACTCAGGCGCCGGTTTCCTGGATCATGGAAAATCAACCGGCGAAGCGCCAGAACCCAATTTTGCTCTTGTAAACGGTCACGGTATCTACCGCGATAAAAAAGCCCATAAGTAAGCATACAAGTAGTTTTGGAGGCAAAGCGCCATGATCGAGGCGCCCCTGCGACAGCAACAACCCACCCCCGGCTGCCCCTCAGCATGAGACATGCCAAAAACGCTGCAACTGGCCAAGCCGTTTTCTGAATCCGGGGGCTGGCGCCGAGGCACGTTTGCGCTTCGAGCCGTCGGCGGCCAATCCTCTGACAGAATTCGTGGCTCTTCAGCAACATAGTTGCGTCTTTTTAGTCTTATCCAATCGTTTCGGGCGGCGATGAAGCCAAGAATCAGCTTACTTACTAAGTTTAGAGCTGCTGCGACTGTCGCCGTGTCATCTGCTCTTCTAGCGGAGCCAGTGCCTTGGCCCATGCGGGTGGCTGCAAAGGATGCTGCACCGCTGCGTCTGTTTGGGCTGCTTTCTACGCCAGAACCTCCGTTTCATTTTTGATAACGGAAAGCTAACAAAGGACACGAGGAGCGATGCGCCAGATAATTTTGGGCGCCGTAGGGGCTATTGCGCTTGCGGTTTCTGCACAAGCGGCTGATCTTGCCGCTGGTCCCGGTGGATTGAAGGACAACTACGTGCCGGCTGCCAGCTGGACCGGTTTCTATTTTGGCGCGCATGTGGGCGCTCTTTATCAAGGGGGCAACCTTACGCTCGGCGGGACCGATCGGCCGGGGCCGGACATGACATTCGACCCTAACCTCGGCACGCTTAACGCTATTGGCGGCCTCGTTGGAGGCTACAATTATCAGGTCGGATCGTATGTGCTGGGTGTTGAAGGCGATGTGGGGTGGACCAATTCGCTGGCCAAGGTCTTGAGCGGCAAGAACTGCACAACCACGGCCGGTGGCATAACCGACGCAAATTCATGTAACAACTTTTACAATTGGCATTCGTCAAACGACCTTTCGGAAGACGTGACGAGCCACATCCGGGGGCGACTGGGTTACGGGGCTGGCCCGCTTCTGCTTTATGTGTCGGGAGGCCTCGCGCTCGCAGAGGCCAATCTCAAGATCACCGGCTGGTGCAATATACCGGGGGACTGCGTAAACACCTTTCACGGCGGACCCGGCAACACCACTCTGGTCGGAGGAAGCATAGGCGCGGGCGCCGAATACGCCTTGACGCCCCACGTCACCATCCGCGGTGAGTGGCTCTTCGACGATTACGGCAAGTGGAATTACAAGGATCCGGCCGGCGGAGGCGCCGAGTGGCAGGTTCGCCAGGTGGACTTGCAGACACAAACCTTCCGCGCTGCGGTCAGCTACAAGTTCGGAGACGATGCACCGCAGGCCGTAATCGGCGGTGGTGGATTGAAGGACAACTACGTACCGGCGGTCAACTGGACCGGTTTCTATATTGGCGCGCATGTAGGCGGCCTTTATCAAGATGGCAGCCTTACACTGGGCGGTACCGAACTGCCGGTGCCGGACACGTCAATCAACCCCGACTTGGGCACGCTTAACGCCATTGGCGGCGTTCTCGCAGGCTACAATTATCAGGTCGGATCGTATGTGCTGGGTGTTGAAGGCGATGTGGGGTGGACCAATTCGCTGGCCAAGGTCTTGAGCGCCAAGAGCTGCTCAACCACGGCTGGTGGCACAACCGATCCAAATTCATGTAACAACTTTTACAATTGGCATTCGTCAAACGACCTTTCGGAAGACCTGACGGGTCACATCCGCGGGCGTCTGGGTTACGCGGCTGGCCCGCTGCTGCTTTATGTGTCGGGAGGCCTCGCGCTCGCCGAAGCCAATCTCAAGATCACCGGCTGGTGCAACATACCGGGGGACTGCGTAAATACCTTTCACGGCGGGCCCGGCAACACGACGCTGGCCGGAGGAAGCATAGGCGCGGGCGCCGAATACGCCTTGACGCAGAACATCACCCTCCGCGGCGAGTATCTCTTCGACGATTACGGCAAGTGGAATTACCAGGACCCGACCCGCGGCGGCAGTGGGGCGTTTGAGTGGCAGGTCCGCCAGGTGGACTTGCAGGCCCAAACATTCCGCGCTGCGCTCAGCTACAAGTTCGGCGGCGGGTACGAACCGCTGAAATAGTTCGCTCCGTTCCCCAAAGTGTCTCAGGAAAACCGCTGGCAATGCCGGCGGTTTTTTCGTTTGATGCTTCAAGATGCCCTGACGGGGCCAGCCAAGCGAGAGGCTTTTCCAACGATCGGGTGGGCGCGGTTTGGAGTGACGGCTCATGCTCCAACAGGCTTTCGCCAAATTCGGCCGGATGACCGCACTCGGCCTGTGGCGCGCGTGCAAGCCGCAACAGTAACTTCTCGGCCGGCTGTCTCGCGCCTCTTGGAGCAGCATGGAGAAGCCCAATTTCTTCCTGATGATCGCGGGCGTCGCGCCGCTGCGGGGCTGTCGATCGTTCTTCTCAACAGACCTCTCAGGACGTCGCTCCAACACTGACCCTTTTGTGGATTGTCCATGCCGCGCAAATTCATCTTTGTCAGCCTCATGCTTTTTGTCGGCTCCTCCTTTCCGGCGAAAGCCGACGAAGGCATGTGGCTTCCCGATAAGTTTCCCTCCGATCGCGTTGAGAAGCTCTACGGCTTTCGGCCTGACCAGAAATGGCTCGACCGCGTCCGTCTGTCTGCGGTGCGGCTGGCGCAAGGGTGTTCGGCCAGCTTCGTCTCGCCGCTGGGCCTTGTGCAGACCAACCACCATTGCGCCGAGGGCTGCCTTGAAGACCTTTCGGCGAGCGGGAAAGACCTCTTTACAACCGGCTTCTACGCCAAGGAGGAAAAGGACGAGGCCCGATGCCCGGACTATGAACTCAACCAGCTTGTCGCCATGAGCGACGTGACGGCCCGCGTCCGCGAGGCCATCGATGGGAAGGCGGGCGAAGCGTTCACGGAGGCTAGGCGCGCCATCAAAGCCGCGATCGCGAAGGAATGCTCAGGCGGCGACGATGCGCTGCGTTGCGATGTCGTCGAGCTTTACAATGGCGGGGTCTACAACCTTTACAAATATCGCCGCTTTCAGGATGTGCGGCTCGTTTTCGCGCCAGAGCAGGCCATCGCATTTTTCGGCGGCGACCCGGATAATTTCGAGTTCCCCCGTTACGATCTCGATGTGAGCTACCTTCGCGTCTACGTGGACGGAAAGCCGCTCGACACGGCTGCGAACTATTTCCCTTACGCGCGCGACGACGTGAAGCCGGGCGACCCAACCTTTACGGTCGGCAATCCAGGCTCGACGCATCGCCTCGACACCGTCGCCGAGCTTGAGGAAGACCGCGATGTCAGCCTGCCGCGCTCGCTGTTCCGGCTTTCCGAGCTTCGGGGGTTGCTGACCGAGTTCCGGACGAAGGGCGCGGAAGAAAAGCGTATCGCCACCGGCCGTCTCTTCGGCGTCGAGAACTCGCTCAAGGCGCGCAAAGGCCAGTTCGAGGCGCTAGTGGACCCGGCGCTGATCGCCCAGAAGACGAAAGAGGAAAACGAGCTCCGCGCCAGGGTGGACGCAGACCCGGCCCTGAAGGCGGAGGCTGGCGCGGCCTGGGATACCATCCGCGATACGCTGAAATGCTGGAAGCCAAAAAGCGAGCGCTACGCCTACACCGAGGGGCGCGCCGCTTTCGGAACGTCCCTGTTCGGCGACGCCATCGCTCTCATCCGCTACCCGGTCGAGAAGGCCCAACCGGACGAGAAGCGTCTGCCGGAATATACGGACGCCAACTTTCCGGGCCGCAGGCAGTCGATCCTGGCGGACCGGCCCTTCTATCCCGAGCTTGAGAAGCTGACCCTGACCTTTTCGCTGACCAAGCTGCGGGAGGCGCTCGGCCCCGACGATCCGTTCGTCCGCAGAGTCCTCGGCAAAAAATCGCCGGAGGAACTGGCGAAAGAGCTGGTGGATGGCTCCAGGCTCGGCGACGTGGCTGTGCGCAAGGCGCTGCTTGAAGGCGGACAGGCGGCCGTCGACGCTTCCTCCGATCCGATGATCGCGATGGCCCGCCTCGTCGACCCCGATTTTCGCGCGGTTCGCAAGGACTACGAAGACAATTTCGCCGCGCCGCTCGAAAAGGCGCACAGCGCAATCGCCAAAGCGCGCTTCAAGATTTTTGGAACTTCGATCTATCCCGACGCGACATTCACAATGCGCATCTCCTACGGCAGCGTGAAAGGCTACTGGCAGAACGAGAAATTCATCGAACCCATCACCCGGATCGGAGGGCTTTTCGAGCGCGCGACCGGCGCGCCGCCCTATCGGCTGCCCGAGAGCTGGGTCGCTGCAAAGCCCGCGCTGAACATGGATCAGCCCATGAACTTTGCGACCACCAACGACATTATTGGCGGCAATTCCGGTTCGCCCGTCATCAACAAGGCGGGGGAGATCGTCGGGCTTATTTTTGACGGAAACATTCAGTCACTAGGCGGGGATTTCGGCTTCGACCCGGCAGTCAACCGCGCCGTCGCCGTAAATGCCGGGGCTCTCCGCGAGGCGTTGACCAAGGTCTACCATGCGGACCGCATTGCGGCCGAACTCAAGTGATTTGGGGGAGGAAGTTTAGGCGGGGCCCCTTGGGCCCCATGCCTAGTTAACCGACTTGGTCGGCGTCGACGCCAACCGAAGCGCAAGCCATTCATAGGCTTGAGCGACATCTTCGAGCGCATTCTTGAGCCAGATCTCATCCAAGGCCTTCGCGTGCGACCGTGTTTCCTTGGCTCGGCGCATGAGAGTATCTGGACGATTGCATTTAGAGGCCAAAACCATCCTCCTTCAGTAAGAACGAACATCTTTACATTTTGTGCAGTGCACAAAGTTGATTTGGGTCAAAACTGGGCCAATCTTTTGTATAAGTTGCTGTGGAAACACAGTTGCAAGGTGCTGATTCGCAAGGCGAAGTTCTGTTCCCTGGCTCCGTTCGCCGCACCCGACCGGAAAACTTGCCATAATTTTCAATACGTTGCCTTCACTCTGTGCGAATCGGGTCATGCTATGATACCCAGTAAGAAATCAACTGTTGACGAGGGAAAAATGCGCGCACTCGCTTTATCCGGCTTTGCAGCCCTGGCGATATCCATGATGGCGCCGGCCAATGTTTGGGCTTGGTCAGCGGAACAGGCCAGCCCCAACGGCGGCGCCGGCGCAAACCTCGCGGATCAAGAAGATCCGTTGAAAGCGCTTCAGGATAAGGTCGACGGCAAGAGCGTCACGAAGGATAACGGGTTCCACTTTTCGACCGGGCCGGCGCAGTCGCCGTTCAGCCCCCATGGCTTCACATCAAGCCAGACGGACACGACGACGACGCCTTTCGGCTATTCGCCCATGCCGGGTTTCCGCGGCTCGGCGCAGTAGCGGGGGCGACGTCAAGCTTCGCCAAACCGGCCAACAGGTGGCGCACGCGGCGCGCCATCCAGGTCAAGCGCTTACTCCCGCGAAGATTTACTTGAAATGAAACAAGTTGGCGTCTTTGGGCGGCAACTTCCCGCGTTTGGCCGATTCTCGGGCGTCGAAGCCCCTCACATGCGGATGGAGAGGGAGTTCCGGCGCGGCGGCTGCAAAGGCGTTCCCTCTCCCAGAGGGAGAGGGACAGGGTGAGGGGGGCGACCGTTGGTCGAACTGGCAGCGAGTTTCTCTTCAGTTCCACACCAGCCGGCCCGGCTGCTCCCATGGCTGAAACGCTTGCACAGCCTTTGGCTCTCACGCTCCGGTTGCTGGTTTCTTCTTAGTTGCTTGAGGCAAGGACCTCCCGAATCTCCTGCGGACAGAGCGTAGGACTTTCCCGCGGGGCGCGTATCATGCTTCGTCTTCCGCGAGCGTCACGCCTGTTACGCAAATATCGCCGTCGATCACCGCGATGCTTATGGGTTCAAGGCTCTGCCCCAGGCAGGGGCCTTCGATGCACTTGCCTGTGGCAAGCTCGAACTGCGAACCATGCTTGCCGCACACAATGCGCTTGCACCCCGGCTCCAGAAACTGGTTGGCCTCGAAGTCGAGGTTGACGCCCTCATGCGGGCAACAGTTTACGTAGCCGAAAAACTGCTTATCCCAACGCACCACGAAAACGCGCCAGGGGCGTTCGATTTTGTCCTCATCGACACGAAGAAGGGAAAACCCCCTGCCCCTGCGATTGGGAATGTCCTTTGCGGCGCAAATGGCGTAGGCGACCGTCATTTATGATATCCAAATGCCTTATCAGGCCGTGGCCAGGCTTGACCCGGCCATCCAGATTTCGCCGCGTCACAAGCAAATTTCTATCTTCCCGGAAAGGCGAAGCCTTATCCGGGATTGTATACCAAGCTGAAGCGCGCGCCTTTTTTAGATCCCGGCTTCCGCTTCGCTTGACCGGGATGACAATCTCTAGCGCCTGCTTAGCCTGCAAACCGCCTTGAGGGTGACGGCGGCGCGGAGCACAAGCCCGGGCGTCAGTAGCGCTTCATCTCGATTCCGTGCTTCTTCAGCGCGTAGCCGATCTGCCTCGGCGTGAGACCAAGGATGCGCGCCGCCTTTGCCTGAACCCAGCCCGTCTTTTCCATGGCTTCAACGAGCGTGTCTTTGCCGAGCTGCGGAAAATTATTGCCATTGCTCTCACCCGATGCGGCGCTCTTGACGCCGTTTCCGTTGACCGTTTCCTTAGGGGCAGCCCGTTCTTGTGACGGGTCCGCCGGGAGGGCGGGGGCTGAGCTGGGCTGCTCGTTCAGCCGCGATTGTTTTGGCGCGGACGCGGAGTAGGTCGTCTCGGCGCTCGCGGGTCCTTTCCAGAGCATGGATGACAGACAGTGGCCCTGCTGACAGGCGAAATCGCTGGCGTGGATCTCGTCGGCGGGGGTCATGGCCGCGGTGCGCCGAATGCAATTCTCAAGCTCGCGGATGTTCCCCGGGAAGTAGCACTTCGTCATGACGTCGATTGCGCCGGCGCCGAAGGCGAGGGGGTGGCTGTTTTCTTCCGCATATTGATGGAGGAAATGCGTGGCGAGTTCGGGAATGTCGCCGGGGCGCTCCCTCAAGGGCGGAAGCATGAGCGGAACGACGTTGATCCTGTAATAGAGGTCGGCGCGGAACTTTCCTTCCGAAACAAGCTCTTCAAGATGCCGGTTCGTGGCGCAGACCAGGCGGAAGTTGATTTTCAGCGTCTGCTGGCCGCCGACGCGCTCGAACTCGCCCTCCTGCAGCACGCGCAGGAGCTTGGCCTGAAAAGCAGGCGAAATCTCGCCGATCTCGTCGAGAAAGATCGTGCCGCCATGGGCGAGTTCGAAGCGGCCCTTCCGGGTTGCGACGGCGCCGGTGAAGGCGCCCTTCTCATGGCCGAAAAGTTCGGACTCGATCACGCCTTCGGGCAAGGCCGCGCAGTTGACTTTAATAAAGGACTTGCCCTTGCGATGGGACAACTCGTGGATCGCCCTGGCGAACAACTCCTTGCCCGTGCCGGTCTCGCCGCGGATCAGCACCGGCGCGTTGGACTTGGCGACCTGCTCGATGCGCTCCGTCACCGCGCGGATCGCCCGGCTCTTGCCGACGATGCCCGTGAGCTTCGATCCCGAAGTTTTCGGCGCCTTGAACGTGGACAGTTCCTTGGCGAGCCTGTGCTGCTCGACCATGAGCCGTTCGCGGTCCTCGGCGACGACGCGATGCAGTTTCAGAGCCTGCCCGACAAGGTTCGCCACCATGGTGAGGAACCGCACGTCGTGGTCGATGCGAACGTCCGTGCGGCTTTCCCAGACTCTTTCGGTGGCGAGCGTGCCGACAACCTTCGTGTCGAGGCGGATCGGCACGCCGATAAAGGTCTGCACGGAAGCCGGCCCGACCCCACTGCCAAGGCGCTTCCACTCCTTGAAAAGGGGATGGACAGCGCAATTCTGGACGACGAGGGGCGTTGCGGTGGCGACGATGCGGTCGATGACCTTGATCGGAAGATCGGCGTCCTCCATCACCGGATCCGTCGACGCGGCCACTTTTATTTCCGGATCGCCTTCCTTGTTGAGCAGCATGATCGTCGCGAGCCTCATGTCGAGGAAGGAGCTCATGACGGACACGACGTTGTTAAGCATCACCCTCAGGCTGGCCGGGGATGTCACGATTTTCGAGATTTCGTATATGCCGCTAAGCGCTGTCTCGCTGTATCTTACACTTCCCGGAACCGTGACGGTGTTAGCCGGCGCGGATTTGGTCATCAAGAGAACCTCGTGCTCGCAAACGTCGGCGCAACCTTTGGAGCGCGCCGAACAATTTAGCATTTGACGAGATTGTAACACGGGGGGGATGACGATGTCGTGTCTATTGAATAAGCACTTTCGTACACCCTTCCGGTTGCAGAGCGGGGCACAAATTTGATAAAAATCAAGAGGCTGGCCCCGGAAATGCTGATTTTCCGGGCGCCGGTTATTTTGTAGCCATTCATGTAAAGTTTACCGGCAGCTATGCTGTAAGCGCATCTCCGCCAGAACGAAATTTAATGGTTGACTTAACGGTCGACCGGCAAGGGTTTTCCGGCCTTGTGAGCGGCGATCCATTTCTGAAGCTCCGCCACATGTTCGCTTTCCTCAAGGACGAATTCCTTGGCCATCGCCTTGATTTCGGGGTCGGCAGTCGTGTCGAAAACGCCCTTGTAGAAGTCGTAGCCCGAGGTTTCGGCTGCGAGCGCGATCTCAAGCGCTTCCTCTCGCCCGATCATGGGGTCGGCGGCCCAGATCGCAGCTGACTTCGGGCTTTCAACGTCGGGCCACGCGAAATCCCCGGGCTTTTTCGCCGGGATCTCCCTGAAGCCCGCGCGCGCCATGGCGTCCGCCATGTGCATCCTGGAGTATTCCGACAACCGCCGAAAAAGCTTCCCGACTTCGCTGTTGCCGCACGAGTCCATCGTGTCGGCCAACTCTCCGAAGCGAAGCGCGGCCTCCTGCTCAAGCTTGATGGAGTAGGCGAGAAATTCCTCGACCGAGTCCATGATCTGTCCTTCCTGTCTTCGATGGATTCCAAACGGGTTCGAGCCCCTCACCCCAGCCCCTCTCCCTCAGGGAGAGGGAGTCACGGCGTTCCCTCTCCCAGGGGGAGAGGGACAGGGTGAGGGGTTGGCCGTCGTTCAAAACTCTGCTTAGCCGAACTTGAAGAGAACGCCGTATCCGCCGCGCGGATAGGCCCAGGTGAGCGCTCCGCTCGGCTCGGCCACCACGCGGCACGTTCCGCATTCGAGGCAGCCGTCCGGGCTGATCTCGACCTGCCCCTTGGCGTTGAGACTATAGCATCCCGCCGGGCAAAGCTTCGTCAGCAGGAGAAGCTCCTTGCTGGGCGCCTCATGCGGCATGACGACGATGTGAGGGCGGCCAGCGTCTACGAGATAGCGGTTCTGGTAGAGCTTTTCCTCGACCCGCTGAGTTGCTTGCTCCATCTGGAGATAATCCTTTCTTTGCGTCTATCACAGCCAGCAAACGTCGCTCGCCCTCACCCCCGGCCCCTCTCCCGCAAGGGGAGAGGGGAGAAACAGCGTTCCTTCTCCGATCCCCATCCGCGATCGAATGCGGATGGGAGAGGGAATGCCGTTGCAGCGGGCACGCCCTGCCCCCTCTCCCCTTGCGGGAGAGGGCTGGGGTGAGGGGTGATGCCGAACTGCGCATCAGTTGTTCTTCAGCAATGGCGATGCTAGCGCCACGACCTGGCGAGCTTCCAGGCGTCGCTGGCGAGTCCCCTTACGCCGCGCGCCTTCACGAAGGTGCGGACGATGTCGTGTTCCTTGCTCTTCTTGTCCTTGCCATCCACACGCAGGAACGTCTGGGCGGCCTTCGAGACGAGGTCGGGGTAGGTGCCGAACAGGTGCTTTTTCGAGGAGTGCAGGAAATCCGGCAGGCGCTTGTACTTCCTCAAGTCCTTCATCACGAAGGATTTCTCAATCAACTTCTGGTAGAGGGAGAGGTTCTCCGCCGACATCTCTTCCCGGCGGGACTTGATCTGGAAGATGGCCTCCGCCGCCATTCGCCCCGTGGTCATGGCGAGGTTCGAGCCCTCGCGGTGGACGGCGTTCACAAACTGGCCCGCGTCGCCGACGATCAGCCAGCCGTCGCCAAAAAGTTGAGGCACGGCCTTATAACCGCCCTCAGGGATGAGGTGCGCGGCGTATTCCTTGACTTCGGAGCCCGCAATAAGCGGGGCTACCGCAGGATGGCGCTTGAAGCCGTCGAGCAGTTCGTAGGGGGCGGCGCCTGTTTCGGTCATGTCGGAGACAAGGCAGCCGATGCCGAGCGAAATGCTCTCCCTGTTTGTGTAGATGAAGCCCGTCCCGGTCATGCCCTTGGTGATGGTGCCCGCCGCCTCGATCACGACGCCCTCGTCGCCCTTGAGGTTGAAGCGCGCCTCGATTACCTCGCTCGGCAGGAAGTGCATTTCCTTGACCGCAAGCGCCACTGTGTCCGGCTTCGGCACGGGCCGCAGGCCCGCCTTGGCGCCGAGCAAGCCGTTGACGCCCTCGGCCATGACGACCACGTCGGCAAGCAGCGTTCCGCCTGCGCGGTCGGTCTTGACGCCGATCACCTTGCCGCCCGAGAAGCAGAGATCCGTCACGGTGGTCTCAAGGATCAGGAGCGCGCCCGCCTCGCGCACGCGCCTTGAAAACCACTTGTCGAACTGCGCGCGGATGATGGTGTAGCGGTTCGGCTTTTCTTCGTTGAAGTCGTCGGAGCGGTAGTGAACGCCAGTATAGGAGGTGTCGTTCATATACCAGGCGCGCTGCTCGATGATATGCCGCTCAAGCGGCGCGTCTTCCCGGAAGTCCGGGATGATCTTTTCGAGCATGTCGGCGTACATGATCGCGCCCTGCACATTCTTCGAACCCGGATATTCGCCGCGTTCGATCTGGAGCACCTTCAGGCCGCGCTTGGCGAGAGTGTAGGCGCAGGAATTGCCGGCGGGTCCGGCTCCCACGACGATGGCGTCGAATTTCTCTGCGGGCATGAGAGTAGTTCTCCTTCAAAACCTTTATTCCGCTCGGCTCACCCGACGAGGAGCCGCGAGCGCGTGTTGGGCTGGATGCGTCTGCGCACTGCCTTGGAAAGCGCCGGCAACAGCCGCACCGCGTCGGTCACGAGGCCGACATGGGCGAACTCGAAGATCGGCGCGTTCTTGTCCGTGTTGATCGCCAGGATCAGGTCGGCCCCCTCGACGCCGACGCGATGCTGGATGGCCCCTGAAATACCGGCCGCGATATAAAGCTTGGGCCGGATGGTCTTGCCGGTCTGGCCGATCTGGCGGTCGGCGGGGATCCAGCCGCGCTGCACGAGCGGGCGCGAGCCGCCCCATTCAGCCTGAAGCGCTTTCGCGAGGTCTTTCACCAGCTGATAGTTCTCAGGGCTGCCAAGCCCGAGGCCGCCCGCCACCACGATATCGGCGTAGGCGAGGTTCGACTTGTTGGAGTCGCGGTCGGGGATGAACTGGAGGATCTTGGTGACGATGTCCTCCTCCAGCATCTTGAAGTCGTGTTCGATGATGGGGCCGCTGCGTCCCTCCTGGGATTCGGGCAGACTGAACACGCGCGGCCGAACCGTCGCCATCTGCGGGCGGAAGTTCAGCGTGTAGATCGTGCAGAGAAGGCTGCCGCCAAAGGTCGGGCGAGTCGCCGCGAGCGAGCCGTCGGCGTCCACCGCGAGTTCCGTGCAGTCGGCCGTGAGTCCTGTCATGAGCGTCGTCGCGACGGCGCCCGCGAGATCGCGGCCAAGCGTCGTCGCCCCGAGAAGGAGGATCTCCGGCTGATAGGTATTGACGAGCTCGGTCATGCACCGCGTGTAGGGCTCGTTGCGGTAGTCGGCCAAGAGCGGGGATTCGACGAGGTAGGCGACATCGGCGCCATAGGAGAAGGCGCCTTCAACCGCCTCCCGCGTGCCCATGCCTGGGCCGCCGAGAACAACGCCCGCCAGCTGCACGCCGAGTTTGTCGGCGAGCTTGCGGCCTTCGCCCAGAAGCTCCCAGGAAACGGGGTGAACATGGCCGCGCTCAAGCTCGATGAAGACCCACACATGCTTGTAGGACTTGAAGCGCTCCGGCAGCTCCTTCTTCATCCCGGCGCGGCCGCCAGCGCCAGGCTGGGGAGCAGGTTTTGCAGTCATAAGATAATCTCCCTTTGCGCCTTAGCTTTGCGACAGGTTGGTCAAGTCCTTCTCGAGCGAAGGAAGCCGCTTGAAAACTTCATCGAGCGCCTTGGCCGCCAACGCATCCGGCGCCACGCCGGCGATGTCGATCTGGAAGGCCTTTTCGGATCGAGGCGGCGGAGCAAACACGCGCTTCACCACTGTGGGCGAGCCCTTGAGCCCGCACTTGGCCGTCTCGGTGATTCCGGCGGCGACGGCGTTCCATGTCACGATCTCGGCTCGCGCCGCGCGGAGCGCCACGTCGATGGAGCCGCGGCGGAGTTCGTTCGTCCCTTCGAGCATGGTGATGAGGCAGGGGAGCTTTGTCGAAAGCACCTGCACCCCGCCCTCGGCGCGTCGCTCGGCGATGATCGTGCCGGCCTCGATGTTCACCTCGCGAATGGCCGCCACATAGGTCAGCTGATTGAGGCCGAGCCGCCGCGCGATGCCAGGGCCGACCTGGGCCGTGTCGCCGTCGATGGTCTGCTTGCCCGTGAAGACGATGTCCACCGGACCGAATGTTTCGCCGATTTTCTTGACGGCCTGTGAGAGCGCAAAGCTCGTCGCGAGCGTATCGGAGCCCGCAAAAGCGCGGTCTGTGAGGAGCACGGCGCGGTCAGCTCCAAACGTGAGTGCGCGCCGGAGGCTGTCTTCGGCCATCGGCGGCCCCATCGTCAGAACCGTGATCGTGCCGCCTTGCTTGTCGCGAATTCGCAAAGCCGCTTCAAGGGCGAACAGATCGTAAGGGTTGATGATCGTCGGCACGCCTTGCCGCATGATCGTGTTGGTCACCGGATGCACACGGATCTGCGCGCTGTCTGGAACCTGCTTTATGCAAACCACTGTGTGCATGGTCTATCCTTCTCCGCGCGGTCAGCGGATGATCGTAAGAGAATCGAGAGGCACGAAAGGCTTCGCAGCTTCATCGGCCTTGGGCGTCCGGCTCGGGTCGCGATCCTGCAGAACCTTGAAGACGCGCTGATCGATCGGGCGGGACGCGACGAAATCCTGGTAGGCCCTGGCCAGCGTGTCTTGTGCGCCCGCGAAAATCAGGTCCTCCGAAGCGCTCGTGAAGTCCATGCCGTCCAGGTACTTGCCCATGCGCTTCAGAATGTGCAGGCGGCAGACCCGCAAGACTTCCGGCTCGTAGTCGACCTTGAGGTAGGCGAAGAAGTCTTCGGCCGCGTGAAGCTTTTCGAGGTCGGAGAGAACCTTGCTCATGCCGCGCTCCTTTCGCGTTCGACGTCGCGCCCGCCATGCCAGAAAGTCTCGCTTCGCTCATCGATAAGCGTTGTTGCAAGCCGGAGAAGCGTGAAGGCAGGGACCGAGGTCTTATGACGTTCCGCATAGTCCCGGATCGCGCTGAGCAGCAGGCGCTCCTCGTCTTCGGTTAATTGCAGGCCGAGATACGCGAGTTCGTGGCGCAGACCGGAGAGCCCCGAATGCTTGCCGAGGACAAAGCGGTGTTTGCGCCCCAGTTTCTCCGGGGAGAGCGCCTCATAACAGGCGCGGCTCTTCAGGATGCCATCGACGTGGATGCCGGATTTGTGGGTGAAGACATCATTGCCGACGATGGGTTGGGCGCCGCCGATATCGACGCCGCTCAATCGCTCGACAAGAGCGCTCAGGCCTTTAAGCGTCGGCAAATGCACGCCATGGGCCTGTCCGAAGATGCTGTCGAGCGCGACGGCGAGCTGCTCGAGCGGCGCGTTGCCCGCGCGTTCGCCAAGCCCGTTTACCGTCACGCTCGCAGCGGCCGCCCCTGCCTCAATCGCCGCAATTGTGTTGGCTGTCGCCAGTCCGAGGTCGTTGTGGCCGTGAAACTCGATCGCAAGATCAGTCATGGTCCGAACCGTTTCGATAGCGGCCTTCGTCGCAACCGGGTCCATTACGCCGAGCGTATCGGCGAAGCGGTAGCGGGTCGCGCCGGCCTTGGCCGCAGCTTCCAGGATCGGCTCCAAGGTTGCGCGGCTGGCCCGCGAGGAGTCTTCGCCGCCGAACGCGACTTCAAGGCCCTTCGCTCGCGCATAGCCGATCACGTCTTTCGTCGCCGCCACGACGCGCGCGACGGAGCCGCCAAACTTCGCGGTGATCTGCTGATGCGACACGGGCGCCGAAAGGTTGACGATGCTGACGCCAGAGGCCATCGCGTCGTCCACATCGCTGCGCCGCATGCGGCACCACGCCATGACGCGGACCGGAAGGCCGGCGCGTGTGATCCGGCGGATCGCGTCTTGCTCTTCGACGCCCATCGCAGGCGTGCCGGCTTCGATTTCGTCAACGCCTGCGTCGGCGAGCGCCGCGGCGATCTGAAGTTTTTCGTCGGCTGTGAAAGCGACGCCGGGCGTCTGCTCGCCGTCCCGCAAAGTCGTATCGTTTAGCGCGATGCGGCGTTGGAGCCGGCGCCGGGAATAGAGCCCCTCTTCAGCCGATGGCCGAGGGCCTGCGGCGGCTGCCCCGCCTTCATCCTGTCTGAACTCTGGAAATGTATCGCGCATAAGCGCTCCGTTCAAAGATCTCACACCTCCCAGAGCAGGAGTTGTGCCAAACGGATAAAAGTCTGATTTCAATAAGTAAAATGCCAATTTTGGGGGCCTGTCGTAATCCGAACACGTGTCGTCTTTGCGACATGCGGACGGGCAGGGGTACGTCCGGCAATGGCGTGCGCCGTGCAAAGGCGGCGCTTTCCAGTGGGTGAAAGCCCCACCCGGCGGACTTGCTCCCGCCGGAAGCAACCGGAGCAGTCATGGAGGTAACGAAATGGCTGAAGCCTTCGGATAGCGGGTCGCATTTAGGGGACAGGCGCGAGTGTACAGGCCGCAACGCAAGTGAACGCCGTGCAAACCTCGAAAAGGACAATGTGCGGGCCGACCCGGCCGCCGTTCCGGGGAAGGCTGATACGGTTGGGCGTCTGAGCGAAGACGACGCCCATCCGCCGCACCGGGGTAGTGGCGGCAGCATGTACACAAGGAAAGCGCGCGCAACACGGGAAGCCCCTTGGCGTGATCAGGGATGATCAACCGGACGCCCGCGAGGGACAGGCCGGGCGCCCTGGGGTGGCGGCGCGGCATTCCGCAAGGCTCACCGGTCTCCCCGCTGCTGGCCAATCTTTACATGCGCCGGTTTGTGCTGGGATGGAAGAAGCTTGGGCTTGAACAAAGCCTTGGCACACGGCTCGTGACCTACGCCGATGACCTTGTGATCCTGTGCAAGAGGGGGAAGGCCGAATTGGCCCAGCGCCAGCTGCGCGAGATCATGGGTAAGCTAAAGCTCACGGTCAACGAGGAGAAAACACGCATCTGCAAGATGCCGGAAGGGCAGTTCGACTTCTTGGGCTACACGTTCGGACGGATGTACTCGACGAAAACCGGCAAAGCCTATCTGGGCTACCGGCCATCAAAGAAGAGTATCAAACGCATGGTAGAGAAAATCCATGCGATGACTGGCCGTTCGATCTTATGGCAAGAAACCACAGAGCTGATCAGTAAGCTGAACCGGGCGCTGCGCGGATGGACGAACTACTTTCAGGTAGGCGCCGTCAGCAAGGCATACCGGGCGCTCGACAGCTACACAGCGATGCGGTTGCGCCGGTGGTTGCGTAGCAAGTTCAAGGTTAGGCGGCGCAGGGGCGGGACATATCCACTCTCGCACCTCTACGGGCACTTCGGGCTCGTTCGCCTGACTGCGCTCGGCAGCGACCAGCCGTGGGTGAAGGCGTGACGTCATGTCCGAGAGCCGGTTGCGGGAAATCCGCCAGACCGGTTCGATGAGGGGGATGTGGAAACGGAAGTCACGGCAGGACTACTGAGGCGCCGCCAGACGAAAGAGGCGGCAACGGATAGGTCCAGCCTAAAGCCAACGCGCCACATCTCTACTCTACCCACTCACCATCTCACGGTCAAAGTGAACGTTTCCGCTCCTCGCCTACAGGTTGTGGATTGTGGGGATTATTCCCGCTTCTTAGTGGTAGGCGCCAGCGCTCAATCTTATAAAGTGCGCACTTGAACTGGAATTTGCGGGCCGTCGATTGTCAAGACTGCAACCTCGTCTTTCGTCTGTGTGTATTTTGCTTAGCCGATTGTGCGCGTATCTCGGGACTTATCTAACAGACACATTACTTTGCTTTAACCGAATAGAAACCAACTCACTTAATAATATTTAGGTCTTAAGTTAGGGGACGAATATGAAAATACGTCACTTTGTCGGACTCACTCTTATGCCTCTAGCAGCTATTCCCTCGCTTGCTCAAGTATCTGCGCAACAGCCAAACGACCAGCTCCCGTCCCAGGCGGTTCGTTATCAGATTTGCAATTTTGCGGTAGACCCCCAAACTGGGGAGGCCATATCAGTTTGCTCTCCGGTCAATAAATGCACAATTACGGGCGAAAAAATCAGTAAGTTGAGCACTCATCGCCAATCTGAAGAAATAGCCAGTAATCAGTCCAATCCCGCGACAGCCCATGCTATTCATGCTGCAATGTAGCAAAGACCGGAGTCTGCTGCCGCCTTCCGAAACGGATGCTGTCATCCACCGCAACGCCCGTGTTTAATGCCGTCAGCTTGAAGTTTAAACTCAGCAAAAGCCTATAAAACGGTATTTGGGAGAAAACGTATCGTGCTTGTTGGGTCGACTTGACCTGCGACTGGCCTCGGCACATCAATAATGTGCTGATAAAGGCCTCCTGCCCCCAAGCCGCAAAGTGGACATGCAATGAGCAACACGCGCTTGTGCCCGGTTCAAGCGACGACAAAACCTAACGGGTGCGCAGTACGCCGGCCGCACGCTTGACCGCGCGTGCGACCTGCCGGGGGGCCGTTTCGGCGGATCGCGTGCTGGACCGTCTGTCCAGGGTGAAAATTTGCCCCCCTCACCCGGCCGGCACCCGACAAAGCCGGACGCCTCCTTCTCCCGCAAAAGGAGAAGGCAATTCCATGGGTTCCCTCTCCCTGAGGGACAGGGTGAGGGGCGTTGGGGAAGCGGCGAAAGCTTGCTTGGTTGCCGCGGGCCAATCCAAACCTACGGCTACTCCCGCTCCTTCCTGCGGTTGAGGAACGCGAGGCGCTCGAAAAGCTGCACATCTTGCTCGTTCTTGAGCAGCGCGCCATGCAGCGGCGGGATGAGCTTGCGCGGGTCGCGCTCCCGCAGCGTGTCGGCGTCGATGTCTTCGCTCAGGAGAAGCTTGATCCAGTCCAGAAGCTCCGACGTCGAAGGCTTCTTCTTAAGGCCCGGCACGTCGCGGACATTGAAGAAGATGTTGAGCGCTTCGCTCAAGAGCCGCGGCTTCAGGTCGGGGTAATGCACATCCACGATGGATTGCATCGTCTCGCGGTCGGGAAAGCGAATGTAATGGAAGAAACAGCGGCGCAGAAAGGCGTCGGGCAGTTCCTTTTCATTGTTCGACGTGATCATCACGATGGGCCGCACCTTCGCCTTCACGACCTCGCCCGTCTCGTAGACGTAGAATTCCATGCGATCGAGTTCCTGCAGAAGGTCGTTCGGGAATTCGATGTCGGCCTTGTCGATCTCATCGATGAGGAGGATCGGCCTTGTCTCGGACTCGAACGCCTCCCAGAGCTTACCCTTGCGGATGTAATTCTTGATGTCCTTAACCCGCTCGTCGCCGAGCTGGCTGTCGCGCAGGCGGTTCACGGCATCATAATCGTAAAGGCCTTGCTGCGCCTTCGTCGTGGACTTGATGTGCCATTCGATGAGAGGCGCTTTGAGCGCGGTGGAAACCTCGCGCGCGAGCACCGTTTTGCCTGTGCCCGGCTCGCCCTTAATCAGGAGCGGGCGCTCGAGCACGATGGCCGCGTTGACCGCGACGCGAAGATCGTCGGTGGCGACGTAAGTGTCCGTTCCTTCAAACCGCATGCTCAATGTCCTCGTCAAATCGTCGCCGCCGGCATTGTGTCGCTCAAGGCGCTGCGACAGGGGCTGCCTAAGGCGCCTTGATAATCTGGATCAGCACGAACGGTGCAAAGTCGGCGCCGAATCCGGCTCGCACGTTCCTAACGAACAGGCTACTGAAAAACGATGCGGCCCATGGTTCGACAAGCTCACCACGAGGTCCAAGCCGTTCCCATCTTTCGGCCTCATCCTAAGTTGAAAGATGGAGCCAGGACCTCAGCCTTTTTCAGCATACTGCTAATTCCTGTCGGCCTTGAGATACTGATCCGCGTCAAACTTATAGGGGGTGTTGCAGAACTCGCATGTCACGGTGATGACCTCGTCTTCGGCCATGCCGTCCAACTCTTCGGGCGAAAACTGGTTCAGCATGGTCTCGACGCGATCGCGCGAGCAGTTGCATTGTGCGTCAAGGGGCGCGGCCTCGAAAGCGCGGACCTCCTCCTCATGGAAGAGCCGGTAAAGAAGCCGCTCCGGAGAAAGCGCCGGATCAAGCAACTCGTGATCTTCGACGGTTGCGGCAAGCGCCTGCGTGCGCCGCCAACCGTCATCGTCGACGTTGACCGCGTCGAAAGCATCGTCGCCGTCCTTGCGCCCGCCTTCGCGACTCAGCTTCTGCACCATGAGGCCGCCCGCGCGCCAACTCCATTGGCCGGGGCTTCCTTTTTCCCCCGCCGTGAACTGCCGCGCGACGGCGATGCGGATGAACGTGGGGATTTGCTCGGATTGATCGAAATATTGGTGCGCGGCATCGACAAGCGTGCTTCCGGCAAGCGCGACGATGCCCTGGTAGCGCTCCATGCCGGTTCCTGGATCGATGGTCATGGCGAGATGGCCATCCCCGAGCAGGGGCTTCGACGCGCCGCCGCCATTCGAAGCGGCGTGGACATCGTCGCTACTGTAACTGGCATAGCCGCGGACATGGCCGGGCGAGCTGTAATGCACGACCAGGAAGCTCACGGCTCCGTTCGACTGCGTCTGCAAAATGAACTTGCCGTTGAATTTCAGCGCCGCTCCCAGCATAGCGGTCAGCGTCACCGCTTCCCCGAGAAGCAGCAGCACTGCCTCAGGATAGGCGTGCCTGTTCAGGATCTCGTCCACGACCGGGCCGAGACGGATAAGGCGCCCGCGGGCGCCAGATGCTTCTAGCTGGAAAGGGAGAACGTAATCGTTGAACTTACCCGCGCCGGTGACATCGGCGAACCTTCCGTAATCTCCACCCATCAAACCTTCTCAAGACACCACGCCAGGATTGCCCGCTGCGCATGCAACCGGTTCTCCGCCTCGTCGAAGACAACCGATTGCGGCCCGTCGATAACGTCGTCCGTCACTTCCCTGCCGCGGTGCGCCGGCAGGCAATGCATAAAGATAGCATCCTTCGCGGCTTTTTCCATGAGCGGCATGTTGACCTGATAGGGCTTCAGGAGGTCGATGCGCTCCTCCGTTTTTTCCTGGCCCATCGAGACCCAGACGTCGGTGACCACGCAGTTGGCTCCCTCGGCCGCTTCGCGCGGGTCCTCGAACAGGACGAGCTTGCCGCCTTCCGATTGCGCCCAGTCGATCAGGGAAGACGGTGGGCGCAGGCTTTTGGGGGTGGCGAGATGGAGCGTGAAGCCGAAGCGAACGGCGGCATGGATCCAGGAGGCGGCCACGTTGTTGCCGTCGCCGACCCACGTCACAAGCAGCGGTTCAACCGGCCCTTTCTTTTCCTCCAATGTCATCACATCGGCGAGGATCTGGCAGGGGTGGGAGCGGTCGGACAGGCCGTTGATCACCGGCACGGTCGCATGCTGCGCCAGTTCGATCAGCGTTTCGTGCGACATCGCCCGCATCATGATGATGTCGACATAGCGGGAGAGGACGCGCGCCGTATCCGCGATCGTCTCGCCCCGGCCGAGCTGCATATCGGAATGATTGAGAACGATGGTCTCGCCGCCGAGCTGACGCATCGCCACATCGAAGGAGACGCGCGTGCGCGTGGATGTCTTCTCGAAGAGCATCGCAAGGACGGAGCCTTCCGCAAGACGGGGACGCGGCGCGGCGGGAGACTTGAACGACGTCTTCAGATCCTTGGCGCAGTCGAGGATCAAACGCAGCGTGTCGCTGTCGTATTCGTCGATGTCGATGAAATGACGCAGAGTCATTGGCGATCGAAGCGTGGTGTCACGCTGAAAGTGTAGCATTGAGCCTCACACATACATTGCCGATTTTTGCGCACGCTTCGCTTATTTCCATTTCTGTTACATTAAGCGGTGGCAAAAGTCTGACGACATTCTCGCCTGCGGTAACAGCTAACAATTTCTCCGCAAAGAACTCACTCGCCACGTTCGTGTTAGGAACGTTACACCTCAGGCCGAGCATGAGGCCCATGCCGCGGACTTCGGCTATGATGTTCGGATGCCGAGTAATGATATCAGCAAGCTGATTCGCAAAATGCAAGCCCATCTCTTGGACTTGTAACAGGAAATTCGGTTGCAGGACGATATCGAGGACGGCGTTTCCCGCCGCCGCCGCGAGCGGATTGCCGCCAAACGTCGAGCCATGCGTCCCGGCCATCATGCCGGCCGCCGCTTTTTCGGTCGCGAGGCACGCCCCAATGGGAAAACCGCCGCCTAGGCCTTTCGCGACCGCCATGATGTCGGGTTCGATCCCGGACCATTCATAGGCGAAGAGCTTCCCGGTCCGGCCCATGCCGCATTGAACCTCGTCGAGCATAAGAAGAATGCCGTGCTCGTCCGCAAGCTCGCGCAGCGCCCTGAGGAAGGGCCACCCGGCAAAACGGATGCCCCCTTCGCCCTGGATCGGCTCAATCAGGATGGCCGCGGTTTCTTCCGTGATCGCGGCCCGCGCTGCTTTGATGTCGCCAAGCGGAACCTGATCGAAGCCCTCGACCTTAGGACCGAAACCGGCGATGTGTTTGGGCTGGTTGCCGGCGGCGATGGTCGCCAGCGTGCGCCCGTGGAACGCGCCTTCAAATGTGAGAATGCGGTAGCGTCCGGGCTGGCCGCGATGGCTATGGTATTTGCGCGCCATCTTGATGGACGCTTCCATCGCCTCGGCGCCTGAGTTGGCGAAAAAGACCTTGTCGGCGAATGTCGCGGCGCACAGGCGTTCGGCAAGCCGTTCCTGGCCCGTTATGCGGTAAAGATTGGAGGTGTGCCAAAGCTTGGCCGCCTGCTTGCTCAAGGCGGCGACGAGATGAGGATGGGCATGGCCCAGACTGTTGACGGCGACGCCGGCGGCGAAATCGAGATAGCGGTCGCCAGAGGTCGTGAAGAGACAAGCGCCCGCGCCATGATCGAATTCGACATCAAGCCGCGCGTAGGTTCCAAGAACCGCAGACATTCTTTCCACTCGTTTTCCAATTAAAAAAGCCGCTCCGGCGGCGGGCGGCTTGCAACGTCAAGCCCATTTTCCTTGTGTTCGAGTCGGTGTCAACCGGCATAAAAGACACACCGCCTCTAAAATGGAGCGCCGTTCCGCCGTTTTAAGGGGCGGGTAATTTGTCGAGCGAGCCCTTTTGTGTAATCATCCTGGCATGACGATGGAGTGGCGCCGTCACCTTCCGAATGCGAGAGTTTTCGCAACCGCCACGTCGCTAAGTGTACGGCGACAATAGTATCTCAGTAGGTAGCGTTGCTTCGATTTCCCGGTTTTTGCCGGATGTAGCCCTCGGTCTGGGCTGCCGAATGCTGCCGTGTCTTCTTGTTCTGCGTTAGCGCCCGTGGCCCCGCTGGTCAATCTCCGGCGGCCGCGTCCCTTATTCGCGGTCGATCCGCCGAAATGAACGAGGAGCTAACATTTATGAGTTGGACAGACGAACGTGTTGAACTCTTGAAAAAGCTTTGGGCTGACGGCCTGAGCGCGAGCCAGATCGCGACGAAGCTTGGCGAAGTCACCCGTAACGCCGTTATTGGAAAAGTCCATCGTCTTGGTCTTGCTGGCCGCGCGACGACTTCACGCGTCAGAACGGCCCGTCCGCGTTCGAACATAGCGCTTTTCCCTGCGCGTTCAGCGCAGGTGCAGTACCGGACTTTCGGAAATACAGCGATCAAGGTGTCGCCTCAACCGCAGGAACGGCCAATTCCTGTCGCGGCGATCATTCCGCTCAGGGCGGTCCCGGATCTTGAACCGGCGATTGGCGGGCAGGTCAAACTGGCCGACCTCAAGGAAAGCATGTGCCATTGGCCCATCGGCGACCCGATGGAGGATGGATTTCATTTCTGCGGTCGGCGGAAATCGTTCGGTGTTCCGTACTGCGAGCACCATGCGGCGATCGCCTATAATCCGCTCGCGCGCAAGCGCCGGGCGGTTTAGGGCAGGCGCGGAAGAATACACGGCGGGGGCCGGGAGCCGGGGCGCGTTGCCCTGGCTCCACTTTTCAGTCCAGCAGGCTCTGGCCGGGAAATCTCTCTCCAAGCGCGTAGCCGGCTCCGCGCACTGTGCGGATGGGATCTTTTTCTTTGCCGCGATTGATGGCCTTTCGCAAACGCCCGATGTGAACGTCGACGGTGCGCTCGTCCACATAGACGTCGCGGCCCCAGAACTCCGTCGAGAAGCTGCGTCCGCGTGAAGACGCGGCCGGGACTCTCCATCAAAAACTCCAGAAGCTTGAACTCAGTCGGGCCTAAGCGAAGCTGGCGGCCGTTGCGCACGACACGATAGGCTTCGCGGTCGAGCTGGATGCCGTCCACCTCAAGCGTCTGGGCGATGCGCGTGGGGCTTGCGCGTCGAAGGATGGCGCGCACGCGAGCCAAAAGTTCAGGCACAGAGAAGGGCTTCACCACATAATCGTCGGCCCCAACCGTCAGGCCGCGAATGCGATCCTGCTCCTCGCCCCGCGCCGTCAGGATTAGGATGGGAATGGGACGAGCCGTTTTTCCCGCGCGGAGCCTTCTGCATAGCTCGATGCCGGAAAGGCCCGGCAGCATCCAATCCAGGATGATCAGGTCTGGCGGGTCCTCGCTGATTGCGACTTCGGCTTCGTCTCCGCGCTGAGCCAGAGAAACACGAAAGCCTTCCGCCTCAAGATTATACTGGAGCAGCAGCGCCAGCGCCTCTTCATCCTCAACAACCAGAACTTTCGCATTCATAGGCTCAACTCATGGCGGCGAATGGTTCAACCCTTGTCTGTTCCATTGTAGCCGAGAACGAGGGTCCGGCTCGTCGTGTCCGATTTTGGGCGCTCCTCGTCGAGAGCTTTTCCGTGGATCAGAAAGTAGATTGTCTCGGCGATATTCGTGGCGTGATCGCCGATGCGCTCGATGTTCTTGGCGCTGAAAAGAAGATGCGCGTAAAGCCCGGCGCTTTGGGGATCTTCCATCATGGCTGAGAGCAGTTCGAAATAGAGCGAGTTGTACATCGCATCGATATCCTGGTCCTGCCGCCAGACTTTGAGCGCAACGCCGGCGCTGCGCTCGGAATAGGCGTCCAGAACATCTTTCAGCTGCCTCATGGCCGCTTCGCCGATATGCATGAAGCCGGTCATGACCTGCGGCGGACGCGCTTCGGCCGCGATCGCAATCGCGCGCTTGGCGATGTTCTTCGAAAGATCGCCGATGCGTTCTAAATCCGCCGCAATTCGGATCGCATTCACGATCTGCCGCAGATCGCGCGCGACGGGCGCCCGCTTCGCCATGATCGAGATCGCGAGCTCGTCAACCGAGCGCTCCAACTCGTCGATCTTGCGGTCTTTATCGAGCGTCGCCTCTGCGAGCCCCGGATCGCGATGACAGAGCGCATCGACAGCCTGCCCAAGCGCCTGTTCAGCCAGCCCCCCCATTTGAGCAATCAACGCATCCAGCGATTTCAGTTCCCCCTCGTAAGTCTTTACGAGATGTTCCGCCAAATCCATTCCTCCGCTACGGCCAGAGTTTCCGAACGCCCGGCCAGATCACCTGGTTGCGGGACTAAGCAAGCTTTCGTGCGACGGCGCACCCCCCCTCACCCTGTCCCTCTCCCGCGCAATCTCGCCTTGGCGAGATTGCTGCTCCATGAGACCGCATCCGCGAGCGGATGCGGTTGGGAGAGGGAACGCAGGCGCAAACCCTCTCCCCTTGCGGGAGAGGGTGGCGGCCGGCTCTGCCGGACGCCGGGTGAGGGGTTGCGACCGTCGCCAAACCCGCAAACGTCGCTTTAGCCAAACCGCCCCGTGATGTAGTCCTGCGTCCGTCTCTCCGTTGGATTCATAAACATTTGTTCTGTTGCGCCTTCCTCGACGAGATGGCCGAGATGGAAAAAGGCGGTGCGCTGGGAAATGCGGGCTGCCTGCTGCATGTTGTGGGTGACAATGACAATGCAGTAGTTCTCGCGTAGCTCGTCGATCAACTCCTCGACTTTGGCCGTCGCGATAGGGTCGAGCGCCGAGCAGGGTTCGTCCATCAGGATGACTTCGGGGCTGACGGCGATGGCCCTTGCGATGCAAAGGCGCTGCTGCTGTCCGCCCGAGAGGCTCGTGCCTTCGCTGTAAAGGCGGTCCTTCACTTCCTCGAAGAGGCCGGCGCGCTTCAAGCTTTTCACCACGATTTCTTCGAGGTCGGCTTTCGACCCAGCGAGGCCGTGAATGCGCGGGCCATAGGCGACATTCTCGAAGATCGATTTCGGGAAGGGGTTCGGCTTCTGGAACACCATGCCGACGCGGGCGCGGACCTGCACCGGGTCCACGTCAGGGTCGTAGATGTTCTTGCCCTGGATCTTGATTTCGCCCCTGACGCGCGCGCCGACGATCGTGTCGTTCATGCGGTTGAAGCAGCGCAGGAAGGTGGTCTTTCCGCAGCCCGACGGGCCGATAAAGGCCATCACATTGCGATCGGGAATATCAAGGTTTACGTCGAACAGCGCCTGCTTCTCGCCATAGAAAACGGAGACGGCCCGAGCCGTGGCTTTTAGCGTCCGTTTTTCGCGCGGCGCCTCTGAGCGCGCAGGTTCCGGTCCCGTGGGAGGTGCGCCGGTTGTTGTTGGCAAGACAGAGATCTCTACCATTTGTGTTCAAACCTTTTGCGCAGGATCATGGCGGCGATGTTCATCACTGCGAGGATCGCAAGGAGCACCATGGTTGCGCCCGCGGTCTTCTCGACGAAACCTCGCTCGGCCTCGGTCGCCCACATGTAGATCTGGACAGGGAGCGCGGTCGCCGGATCGAGGGGCGATTTCGGGATGTCGACCACGAAGGCCACCATGCCGATCATGAGAAGCGGCGCCGTCTCGCCCAGCGCCTGGATGAGCCCCAAAATCGTGCCCGTGATGATGCCCGGCAGAGAGAGCGGCAGCACGTGGTGAAAGATGGCCTGCACCTTTGAGGCGCCGACGCCAAGCGCCGCTTCGCGGATCGACGGCGGCACGGCGGTCACCGACGCCCGGGTCGCGATGATCACGGTCGGCAGGGTGCGAAGCGTCAGCACGAGGCCGCCGACAAGGGAGGCGGACCGCGGCAGCCCCGCGAAGTTGATGAAGACCGCAAGGCCCAGCAATCCGAAGACGATGGAGGGCACCGCGGCGAGATTATTGATGTTCACCTCGATCAAGTCGGTGAAGCGGTTTTTCGGCGCGAACTCTTCAAGATAGATTGCGGCGGCGACGCCGAGCGGCACAGATAGCAGCACCACGATCAGCATGATGTAGAACGAGCCAAAAAGCGCGCCCGCCAAACCGGCGGTCTCGGGCTGGCTCGACGCGCCTTTCGTAAAAAACCCAACGTTGAAGAGCTTCCTTATGACGCCTTCGCCGGTCAGCCTGTCGATCCACGCGATCTGCTGGTCCGAAATCTGCCGGTTCTCCTGAGGCAGCGAGCGGTCGATCCTGCCCTTCAGAAATGCGTCGACATTGCCGCTCGCCAGCACCCAGACGGTCTCGGTCTTGCCTATCAAGGAAGGGTCGCTCGCAATCATCTGGCGAAGCTCGGAGTCGGCCTCCCGCGAAAGCAGGGCGTTCGCGGCAGTTCGTTGAGGCTTGTTTGCGGGATCGACGCCTATCGCCTTGTACAGCGCCGTGTAGGCGAGCTTTTGGTAGTTCGCCTGGGCGAGAGCGGCTGGGCTCTTCGCGCCGTCCGGATCGATCACGTCCTGAGCGAAGGTGACCGGCAACGCGATCGATGTCTGGAAAAAGGCCGTCCAGCCATTGCCGATGATGGAGGCGAACAGGATGACGAGAAAAGAAAGCGCGATGGCGATCGCTGTCAGTCCGTAGAGCTGAAATCGGATTTCCGCTCGACGGCGGCGGCGCATGTGCGTTGTATTGTCGAAGCGCCTTAGAGCGTCGGGAGCGGCGAGATCGGTCATGGATGGGTTATCGGCAAGCACGCTCATGCCGCCTCCCGCTGATCGTAGAGGCCTTCTTTGTCATGGCCGGGTTTGACCCGGCCATCCAAAATTACAATGAAGGCGCTTGTTGTTTCGCTGGATGGGCGCCTTAAGGGCGGCCATGACAAGGAAGGGAGCCTTTTTGCATTTAGCGTCATTCATACTGCTCCCGATATTTCCGCACGATGTACAGCGCATAGACATTGAGCCCCAGCGTGAGAATGAAAAGCGTCAGCCCAAGTGCGAAAGCGACAAGCGTCTGCGGCGTGTTGAATTCGAGGTCGCCCGTGAGCTGGCTCACGATCTTGACCGTGATGGTGGTGACGGACTCGAACGGGTTCAGCGTCAGATTGGCGGCGATGCCTGCGGCCAGCACCACGATCATGGTTTCGCCGATGGCGCGGGACGCCGCGAGCAGGATCGCGCCGACGATGCCGGGCAGCGCTGCGGGCAGCACCACCCGCTTGATGGTCTCGGACTGGGTCGCACCTAGGCCGTAGGACCCTTCGCGCAAGGAGCGCGGAACGGCGGAAATGATGTCGTCCGAAAGCGAGGAGACGAAGGGGATGATCATGATCCCCATGACGACGCCGGCCGTGAGCACGCTTGTCGGCTGAATGACAAGGCCAGCCTTCGAGCCTACGAAGTTCAGGAACGGACCGACGGTTACGACCGCAAAGAAGCCGTAGACGATGGTCGGTATCCCCGCCAGCATCTCAAGCGCCGGCTTCAGCGTCGCCCTCACCTTCGGATGGGCGTATTCGGACATGTAAATCGCCGCCAGCAATCCGATTGGGACAGCAACCAGCAAAGCGACAAACGAAATATAGAGCGTTCCCCACATCAAGGGCACGAGCCCGAACTGGCCTTCGCCGTTGCCGGACGCGCCCGCGTCCGCAAAGCGCGGATCCCAAACCGTTCCCGTCAAGAAGTCGATGATCGAGACGCTTTTAAAAAAATCGATGCTTTCGAAGAGCACCGAAAGCACGATCCCGACAGTGGTGAGGATCGCGACCGAAGAGGCGAGCATCAGGCAGGCCACGATGACGCGCTCGACAGGGGTGCGGGCGCGAAGGTTCGGCGAAATCCTGAAAAAAGCAAAAATGAAGCCGGAAATGGCGAGCAGCGCGGCGACGAAAGTCTGAGCGAGGCTATTTTTGCTGTTCAGGGCGTTCAGGAGTTCGGCGCTTCGAATGACGGCCGCATCGGGGGCGGTCGCAACGGCGATCCCTTTTTGCAAAAAAAGGCGCTGGGCCTCTTGGGGGTTGGCCTTCGCCGCTTCAACCTCTTCGCGAGTTCAGGATCTTCAGGCCGGATGCGACGCTTCTGACGACGCTGATCGTGAGTCCGATCTGTGCTTCCTGCCCTTGCAAGACTTCCGCGGGCAAGCTCGCCTGGACCTCGGCGCCGATGAAGCGCGGCGCCGCCGCCGCCCAGATCAACAGAACGATGAAAGCCGGAAGTGTCGACCAGAGAGCAAGATAACCGCCGTAATAGCCGGGACGCGAATGAAGCGATTGCTCCACGCTGGCGGCCAAGGTCTTGGCGCGCGCGAATCCGACAAGAAAAGCGACGACCGCCAACCCAATAAGAAAAAGAAGCAATGTGCTGAAAGACACAGCCTATCCCCGAAGCGCCAAATTTTTGTGGTGCAACATAGCGTGGCGGCTGCCCCGCCGCCACGCTCTTTGCGTCTTAGCTGAGCGGACCCATCGTCTTCAGGTTTTTGACGGTTTCGCGCGTCTCCTTCGCTTCCTTCTCAGGCAGGGGCACGAGGCCGTACTGCGCGAGAGGGCCGTCTTCGCCGATCATTTTGTCGCTGACGAAGAACTCGGCATATTCTTTCAGGCCGGGGATGACGCCGACATGAGCCTTCTTCACATAGAAGAACAGCGGCCTGGAGACGGGATATTTCGCGTCCGCGATCGTCTCGACAGACGGCGTGACGCTGCTCACGGTCGCGACCTTCAGCTTATCGGTATTGTTCTCATAGAAGGAGAGGCCGAACACGCCGAGCGCCTGCTTGTTGCTCTGGAGGCGGGCCAGCGTCTCGGTGTAATCGCCGTCGATATCGACAGCGTGCTTGCCGCCATCGTCCTTGCGGACCTTCGCGCAAGCTTTCTCTGTCGCCTCGGCGAGCTTGTCGGCCGGCGTTCCGCTCGCCTTCAGCTTCTCTTCGATGAGCTTGTCCGCGCCAGTCGCCTTGCAGCCGGCGACGAGAACCTTGGTCTCGAACACTTCGCGCGTTCCGTGCTTCTCGCCAGGAATGTAGGCGACGATGTCCCATGCGGGGAAGTTCGAGTTGACCTCTTTCCAGGTCTGGTTGGGATTGGCTGCGAGCGCGCCCTTGACCGGGACTTCGGCGCCGATGGCGAGGAACCAGTCTTTCGGCTCGAACGCGAAAGAGGGACCCTTCACGTCGGAGGCAAAGACGATGCCGTCATAGCCGAACTTCACTTCCACGATGTCGGCGACGCCGTTCTTCGCGCAGCTCTCCTGCTCGGACTTCTTGATGCGGCGGGACGAGTTGGCGATGTCAATCTTGCCCTCGCCGACGCCGTCGCAAAACTGCTTTAGCCCAGCGCCCGAGCCGCCGGATTCGACCACCGGGGCCTTCAGGCTCGTGTTCGCTTTCGCGAAATTCTCGGCGACGATCTTTGCGTAGGGAAAGACGGTCGAGGACCCAGCGATTTTGACCTGATCACGGGCGGATGCGGAGCCAGCGCTAAGCAGCCCGGCAGCCGTCGTAGCCGCAATGAAGGCGGCGAGACGATAATTCACTGTGCTCTCCCTTGAGAATGAAAAAATTCAACCTGCAAATGGTGCGGTCGCGCGTGGCAGGATCGTAGGCGCGCGCAGCAACTGTTTTATGAAAGCTGAACGAAGGTTTTGTGACAGGCTAATTCCCTGTTACATCTTTTTTTTGTCATGGCTGGGCTTGACAGGGCCAATCAGCATCTCCGAGACGGCCTGTTTCCCTGGATCCACATCAAGTACGGCCATGACAGAGTCTCCGTCTTGGCGCTCCGCCGCTCAAGCCTTGGCCTCGGCCGGCAGGTGCTCGGCCAGAAGGATGATAAACGTCGTGCCGGCGCCCACCGTGGATGAAATGCGAAGCTCGCCGCGGTGGCGGTTCACCACATGCTTCACGATTGCGAGCCCGAGGCCGGTTCCGCCTTTTTCCAGAGCCGCCGATCCGGGAACCCGATAGAAGCGCTCTGTCAGGCGCGGCAGATGCTGGGGGGCGATGCCAGGGCCATTGTCCTCGACGGTAATCGCGATCATGCTTGCGGCTCCGTTCTGGCGGCGTTCGAGAATCGACAATGACGCTCCCGCCGGGACGCCCGTATTTGATGGCGTTGTGAATGAGGTTGATGAAAACCTGCGTCAACTCGTCTCTGTCGCCGAGAACCTGCACGCTTTCCAACTCGGAGGGAACCTTGACCTCGATGCCGGCCTCCGCCGCCATGGGCTCCAACGCGTCGCACGCATGCCGGACAAGCTCGGAAAGCGCGACGACGTCCCGCGGCTTCAGATGCGCCCGCATTTCCACGCGGCTCAGCGACATGAGATTGTCGATCAACCGGGCCATGCGCTCGCCCTGCTTCGCCATGATCGGCAGGAAGCGCTCGCGCGCCGCTTCGTCGTGGCGGGCCGCGCCTTGCAGGGTCTCGATAAACCCGAGCAGCGAGGCGAGGGGCGTTTTGATCTCGTGGCTCGCATTGGCGATGAAGTCGGAGCGAAGCTGATCGAGACGACGCTGCTCCGTCAGATCCCTGAGAAAGAGGAGAGTGAACGGCTCCTTTCCGGGAGGCGCCTCAAGGCACGAGACCGTCGCCGCCATGTATCGCTCGACGGGAACTCTTTCGCTGAACGTGACGGTGCGTTGCGGTTTTTCGGGGCCGCAATCCGTGACGGCGTCGAGCACCTGCGGACTGCGGGTGGCGCTCGAAATGTGGGATCCCGGCTTCAAGCCGCCGAAAAGGTCGCGCGCCTTGCCATTTGAAAGAAGAACGGTTCCATCGCGAGAGAGAAGAATGACGGGCTCCGGGAGCGCGTCGATGAGCGACCCCGCGATGGAAAGGGGCTCGGCAGGCTTGGGCGCCGCGACGACTTTTTGGGGCGCAGGCGCCGTCAGGGAGCGCGGGATGAGCGCGGCGCCCGCGGCTGCGGCGATAAGCGCGGTCGCCTGTGCCTGCCAAGGCAGCCGGTACGCGACGGCTAAGCCGCAAAGGATCGCGGCGAAGAAGAAAACGAGCCAGCGGCGCTCGCTAAGCCGGGCGAGAGCGCGGCGAGCGTCCAGCGTCTCCGGCCCGGCCGCCTTAGCGCCCGACGCCAAATCGTCCGGGCCGCTCAGGATTTCCAGCGATCGGGCATTTGGCCCCTTATGGTAGCTGTTTGCCATAGCCCTTCGACACGCTTGGCGTTGACGGTTCTCGCCGCCGAAAAAACGATGCCGCCCATGGCCCCGGTGAGCCCGCCGAACCGCGACACGCTCATGGTTCGCCACGCTCGCCACGAGTTCTCGACTTACTGAAAACGCGTGGGCCTCATCCTGAGCTTGTCGAAGGATGAGGCCAAAAACTCGTGCTTTTTCTGCAGCGCATTTGAAGCCTACAGCAAACCTGCGACATTTTTTCAACGGCCCGGCCGGTCAGCGGTCACGACCGGCGGCGGCAAGCTCTTCAAGATAGCCGCTCCAAAGCTCTTCTTTCCGGCGCGTGATCTCATAAAGATAATGCCAGGAATAGAGGCCGGTGTCGTGGCCGTCGCTGAAGACAAGGCGGACCGCATAATTTCCGATGGGTTCGATGGCCCGTATGGTGACGTCACGCTTGCCGGGCACGAGCTTTCGTTCCGACGGAGAGTGGCCCTGCACCTCCGCGCTGGGGCTCACGACGCGGAGAAATTCCGCGGGAAGCCTGCCCACGGTTCCGTCATCGAACGTGATGCCAAGCTCGGATTTTTGGGGGTTCAGCCGCAACTCCGAGACCAATGGCTCTTTGGCGCCGTTCTTTATCATCCTTTTTATCCTCTGCGCTTCCGCCGTTTATGGGGTATTCAGATCTCTACGTTACGCTTTTTTGCCGCAATCCGACTTGATACCCTTAAATGTACGTTGGCCAAGCCGCCATCAAGGCTTTCGCTCAGCCGCCGTTTCGTCAACCCGTTGTTGTTCCAGACCGTTTGCGTAGGTGTCCATGCCAGTAATTCAGCTGTCTCGCGGTGAGCGCTTTTCGCTGAAAAAGATTATCAAGCGCCCATGCCTTTCGACAGATATTCCGTCTGAACATGCAGAGAAGCTAGAGAATTACGGCCTTGTGAAGAGGCAGGTGATGCTTCTCCATGTGACCCCGCTGGGCCAGATCGAAATGCTTCGGCAACGCTTCAAGAAAGATAATTTCGGCCTGTCGCCGGCCATGCGCCGAGCAGGATAGAATAAGGCGATATATTTACGCCGTTGTAAAACCTCACTAGTAGGATTTGCCTTCGCGCCTATAATGTTTGGTAGTGATGGAGCAAGGCTCCAGCCAAGCCGATGTTGGGCAAGCTAGCGGGGAGATGATCATGTCGAGATTACTATTGAGCGCGGCCTTGGCTCTGGCTGTCCTTGGCGTATCGGCGCCGACGGAGGCGTCCACATACGCGCGCCACCATCATAGAGCCTATCATCATGGCTATGCCACGGGCCCGCACTCCTATGAGTTCTATTCGTACGACTATCCGTCCTGGTATCGTCCTCACGTTGGCGGCCATTCCTATTACTGGCAGCACCGCGCATGGCCATTCGTGAACGGAGCCTCCTACAACTATCCTGGTTTTTATAACAACCAGACGTTCTGGGAGCGGGTTCAGACGCAGGCGAACTACCCCGTCCAATATTAGCGGCGCGGGCGGCTGATACCGGCTCCGGCTGACTCGTTCCCGCCGTCATCGCGAGGCGCGGAACGCGCCGTGGCAATCAAGGGCGTCATCTGTGACGCTAGATTGATTCGCTCCGCTCGCAATGACAAGAAGCAATCAGCCGGATTTGGTATGACGCTTGCTGGATTGCGGGAAGACTGGAACGGGCAATTAGCGTTAACGGTCCTCACCATCGCCGCAACGCGAATGTTGCGGCGATCTACAACCGTGTGCCGGCCTTATTTGTGGGAAGCGGCCTCAGGCGCTTAACGCGCTAAAATTTCTCGGCCTCACCCTGAGCCTGAGCCTGAGCTTGTCGAGAGATGAATGCAAAATCAGGCGTCAGCCTCCTGCCTGCGCGCATCCCATGGAGCGGGCGGTTCGCGCGATTTCAACACAACTCGTTACGATTTATTGCAGTGTTGACATAAATTCAAATTCAGCAGCATCGTCGCCCGGCAATGAAAGAGGCGAGCTAACGCGCTATACGTCGTTAGCTTGCCCGCAGCGCATTTCGCCAGAGGCATCTCAATGAAAAACTCATTTCTTCTTCTTGCCATGTTGCCGGTTGCTTTGACTGCTTTCCCGCCCCAGCCTGCCGTGGCCGCGACCATCATCAAATGCGGCAAAGCCGACACAGTCGCCGTTCCCCCGGCCAGCAACACCTACAAGGTGAACACCAATAACTGGAACGATGTCGCCAATTCCCAGTGCGTAAAAATCAAAGACGCCAATGGCGATTTTTCGATAACGTCATCAACCCATAACTTACCCGCCAACGGCAAGCCGGCCGCCTATCCCTTCATCGCGAAGGGATGCCATTGGGGGTCATGCACGAGCGCGACATCCAGCGGCCTGCCGAAGCAGGCGTCGGCTCTCTTTAACGTAAGCAGCAGCTGGACTGTCTCCCTGCCTTCCAGCGGCGCCTATAACGCGGCCTACGATATCTGGTTCAATCAATCCCCCACGACCGGCGGCGCGCCTAACGGGGCCGAGCTCATGGTATGGCTTGCCCACCGCGGCGTCCAACCCTTTGGCGGCAAACTGGCCACGGCTGTGCCGATCGCCGGCGCCACCTGGGATGTGTGGGGCGGAAAGAACGGCGCGATCTATGTTATTACCTATGTCCGCACCGTCAACGCCAGCAGTGTGTGCAACCTTAATTTGAAAGCGTTCATCGGCGACGCCACAGCCAGAGGTGATATCAAAGCAAGCTGGTATCTGATTGCCGTTGAGGCCGGCTTTGAAATCTGGCAAGATGGCGTCGGCCTTGCCTCAAGCGGCTTCACCGCCTTGGTGGAATAGCCAACGACGTTTGCCGCGGGTGGCGGCTCCTAACGATTGACCAATTCCCTGGCGTCGTAGCCCCTTACCCCATTCCTCTCCTAGCAAGCAAGATGACGCCATACCCGCAAGCGAGTACGGCTGGAGAGGGAGGCTTAGCGCGCTCGTGACAACGGCGCGCCCTCTCGCAGAGGAAGGGGGCGTAAGCTAAGCCGCCGCGGGCGTAAGCGTGCGCCGCACCTCCGCTCGGAGGAGGTCGATCGGCGCAAGCCCTGCCTTCGGCTGCTCGAAATGCCAGAACGTCCAGCCGTTGCAAGCGCCGCGGCCTTGCGCCTTTGCCCCCACGGAGTGGATGGAGCCGCGCACGCCGTCCCACACGACCGAAGCGTCGGCCATCACCTTGGCCCTGATCTTCGCCTTGGCGTCGAACAGCGCGTCGCCCGGGCGCAGCATGCCGCGTTCCAGCACCATCCCGAAAGGCACGCGCGGCTCGGCGCGCTTGGAGACGATCGGGAACGCGGTCTTGGCGTCGCAAGGCTTCACGGCGGCGATGCGGGCTTTCGCGGCGGCGACGTAATCGGGGTCGCGCTCGATGCCGAGATAGCGGCGGCTCAGGGCCTTCGCCACCGCGCCCGTCGTCCCGGTTCCGAAGAAGGGGTCGAGCACGAGATCGCCCGGCTTCGTCGAAGCGAGCAGCACGCGCGCGAGCAGCGCTTCCGGCTTCTGCGTGGGGTGGGCCTTCCTGCCGCCGTCGTCGCGCAGCCGTTCGGGGCCGGAGCAGATCGGCAGCAGCCAATCCGACCGCATTTGCAGGTCGTCGTTGAAGGCTTTCAGCGAATCGTAATTGAAGGTCGGTCGCGCGCTCTCGTCGCGCCCCGCCCAGATCAGCGTCTCGTGCGCGTTAGTGAAGCGCGTGCCCTTGAAATTCGGCATCGGGTTCGTCTTGAGCCAGATCACGTCGTTCAGGAGCCAGTAGCCGAGGTCCTGGAGCGCCGTCCCAAGCCGGAAAATGTTGTGATAGGTGCCGATCACCCAGATCGCGCCGTTCGGCTTCAAGACCCGGCGGCATTCGGAGAGCCAGGCGCGGGTGAACTGATCGTAGGAGGCGAAATTGTCGAATCGGTCCCAGGCGTGGTCGACGCCATCGACGCGCGTATTGTTGGGCCGAAGAAGCTCGCCGCCAAGCTGAAGATTATAGGGCGGATCGGCGAAGACCAGATCCACGGAGCCCGAGGGCATTCGGCGAAGCGTCTCGATGCAATCGCCTTGAACAATATCGCCCGCGCAATCGGGGCTACGCTCCAACGCCTGAACGCAACGCATGACTCACCATGACACAAACTCACACCTCGGGCCTGTTTAGCAGAAGCTCGCGCCGAATGGGTTAACGTGAAGGGCATTGCCGCAAACCGCACGCCGCGGAAGCTCGGTAGCGGAAACACCACAATTTTGCTGCTCTTCTCGTTTAAACGCGCGCGATGACGATCATGTTTTCACGCCGCGCCGTGCTTTCGGGCGCGTTCGCCGCCCTGGCCTCGGGCGCCTTTGGCGGGATTGCCTTCGCTCAATCGGCGCAGGCGCCGTTCGCGCGCTGGGTCGCCGCCTTTCGCTCACGCGCCCGCGCGAAAGGCGTGTCGGACGCGACCTACGACCGCGTGATGGGGCAGGTCAAGCCTGACGCCTCGGTGTACGCCCTCGACAAGGATCAGCCGGAGTTCCGCGAGGAAGTCTGGCAATACCTCAACCGCCGCGTTTCGGACTGGCGCATTACGGCCGGCAAGGAGCACGCTAAGGAAGCGATGCCGCTTCTCAAGCGCGTGGAGCACGCCTACGGGGTCGATCCCTATATCATGCTCGGCCTGTGGGGCATGGAGACGGCGTTCGGCGATCTCGTCACCAACCCGAAGCACATGCGCCCGGTCATTCCGGCGTTGGCGGCGCTAGCCTGGGGCGAACCCCGACGCCGTTCCTATTGGGAGCAGGAACTTCTTAATGCGATGCTCATCGTCGAACGCGGATGGGCCGATCCGAAAGACATGATCGGCTCCTGGGCGGGGGCGATGGGCTATACGCAGTGGATGCCCGAAGTCTGGCTCAACATGGGCGTCGATTTCGACGGCGATGGACGCATCTCGCCTTTCGGCAAGCCTGACGATGCGCTGGCGGGGACTGCGCAATATCTCGCCAAGCGCGGAAAGTATCGTCGTGGCGAGGGCTGGGGTTACGAGGTTCTTCTGCCGGCGGGTACGGCGGGCGGGGGAGGCATGCGCCCCATCGCGAGCTGGCAGTCGCACGGCGTTCGCTGGGCCAACGGGAAGCCGTTCCCAAGACTGTCGGAGCTTGCCCGCCTCTGGCAGCCGGTCCCGGGCGGGCCGGTTTTCCTGCTCACGCACAACTTCGATGCGGTCAAATCCTATAATCCCGCAAACACTTATGCTTTGGCGGTTTGCCACCTTGGCGACCGGATCCGCGGCGAAGGCCCGCTGGTGCAGCCGTTTCCCGGCAGCGAGCGCCCGCCGACGCTTGCCGAGGTCCAGGAGATTCAGCGCCGGCTGACAACGCTCGGGTTCAACACAGACGGAACCGATGGCCGCGTCGGCAAGGACACGATGAAGGCCATCCACGATTTCCAGGTCAAGTCCGGCATGGTGCCCGCCGATGGTTATGCGGGGCTCAAGGTGCTGGCGCGGCTGAGGGCCATGTCTTGAGGCGTCGATAGCCGCGCTGTCGTTTGCTGGCCGACGCGCCCTGCCTTGGGGGCAAATAGAGTTGGACATCTCGCGCGGGCTGGCTTTCGGTCGCCATCTCAGCGTTGCAAGTGTCAGCCCTTGCATGTCTCCACGGTAATCTCCACCCGTCGGTTTTTTTGGCGCCCTTCCGGGTTGTCGCTTCCGTCGTCATTCTTATTTGGCGCCACTGGCATCGACTTGCCGTACCCTACGATCTCGGCCGTTGCAGGAAGCACATTGCGGTGCGCCAGCCAGTCCCTGACCGAGCGGGCTCGCGCTTCAGACAGCCTCATATTATAGGCGTCTCCACCTTTGCCATCCGTATGCCCTTCCACGCGCGCAGGACGCTTTCCTTCTTCTGTGGCCTCCTTGATCTGCGCAACTGCGGCTTCCAAAGTTGTTTCAGCCTCCGGGCGCAATTCGGATTTGTTGAAATCGAAAAGCGCGTCCGCAAGGACGCCAATATGAGTTGTGCACGCAGTGGCGGTTGCCCTCACAGCCTCAATTTCCTTCGGGGCCTGGATTTCTTGAGGCCTCTGGATCTCTCCGGGCGTCTGGATCTGGCCCACATGCGGATTCCAGTTGCGAATGCGATCCATCTTTTCCTGTGACGGCCAGTTTCCCCAACTGTCCCCGGCGACAGCCGGCGTCTGCATGAAGAGGACGGCAAAGACAAGACCTGCTTTAGCAAAGTGCGGCATGTTGGTTTCCAACTGAAGCGATTTTCGGGACAAGACAGGCGGGACGCCTTCTCGGAGCCTCGCTGAGAGGAACCGACGGCGATCCCAGCTTCAGCCTATCATCTGCCCATAAATATAATTCTACTTAGAATAATAAAAGTGTTGCATTGGCCTGATGGCATGCGCGCTCGTGCGTCCGAATATGCCCTCCTGTGTGCGCGGTCGTCGAAAGATCCGCAACCCCTGCGCAACGCACGATGCCCCCGCGATTACGAAATGGTGTAGATTATCGGGGGCTGTTTTGCGGCAAAATCGCAACCATCGCAGCCAAGGCGAAAGCCTAGAAGAGCGCCAACACTGTAAGGCGCCAAAAAACAAAGCAGGGAGAAAACCAATGTTTCGTGCACGCATGTTCGGTGTGGCGTTAGCTACAACGGTTGCTCTCGCATCCGGAAACGCCTTCGCGCAGACCCAATCCGGCGCCCCGGCTCAAGCGAAGGCTATGGAGGAACGCGCCATCGACGAGCTGAAGGCCAACCCTGGCGCAGCCATTGAAAAGTTCAACAAGCCTGATGGCGAGTTCAGGCAAGGCGACCTTTATGTCTTTTGTTTCAATGCGGAGAACGGCGTATTCACCGCCCATCCTGATCGAGCGCTATTAGGCACAGACATCAGGTGGCTCTGGGAGATGGATGGCTCCCCTTTAGGTCGAAAAATCTTCGACGCCGCAAGCGACGCGAGTGACGGCACGATCGTTACCGTAAGTTATAATTTCCCCAAACCGGGCACAACGAACCCTGTTCCTAAAGAGTCATATGTCACCAGGGTAGGAAACCAAGCGTGTGGGGTCGGCTATTATAGATGATGGAGCCATCGCAGGCCGCCAGCCAATCGCAGTGAGGCCGCAAAGCAAAGGATATTTCGCGCAAGCAAATGGCCGGGCATTGCCCGGCCATAGGAAGATAAAAGAAGAAAGCGGGCGGAGCTAAATGTGCCGGAATTTCTTTGCCAAAAGTCCAGCGAGAAGTCCCCCAGCGGCAGCAGCAGTCGCAACGCGCATCGGCCCGTAAAGCCGCACGGCGCGCTCAATTTGCCGGCCGACGTCATCGGCGGTCGGAAACAGGCTCTGGCTGCTCCGATAAGGCTGCGAGAGCGCCTGTCTAGCGCTGGGAGTCTCCTCCCTTGTAGTTCCATAGGCTGTAAGCACGATCAAGAAGCCCACCAAGGCCAAAATCCCAACCATGATCACCGCCGCCGAGATTGGGTTTTGCGTCCACGAATTGAGAGCCCAGAACGCGGCCAAGATTCCGAACGCTATCGCTGTCGCGAAGGTTATCCCAGCTATCCCGAGCACGAGATATCTCTTCGTCAAACTTCTCGCGTAATCGCCCAAGCGCCGGCCTGCTTCGCCGACGGCCAATAGCCTCAGAGCTGCTCCAAACATGGGCGTTACCTCTTCAACGGGTCAAAAGAGCGCCTACGAGAAAGCCCACACCTGCCGCCACAAGGGCCGCCTGAACGGGCTTGTCGCGAATTTGCTGCTCGATATCGCCGACGTTCTGCTGAACTTTATCCTTCACGTCGCTCAACGTATTTTGAGCCATCGACCCGTATTTCTCAGTCAAATCCTTTACTTGCCGGCGAAGCTCCTCGATTTCCGTTGTCCCCTTGTCCGCGGCGTAATCGGCTGTGGCGTTGATGTCGTGAATGGCCTCTTTTGCCATATCGCTATTCCCTTCTGTTCGAATTTTGTGGAATGGAGCGAGCCCGTTTCGCCCGCTTGTCATGGAGCACAACGCAGGAAAAGCGCAGGCGTTCCCGTGAGCTTGTTCGCCGTAACTTGTGAAAAAGCAGCTTGCGTCATAAAAAATGCAAAGGCGGACCGTTCTTCATCCCGGCCTTGAGCGCTTGCAAGCGCTCAAGGCCAGAGTGATCTTCGAACGACATGACGAAACGACATGACGATTTGAAAAGGAAACGCAGATGGCAGACGCTCAGGACTACATCGAGAACATCAAGAAGTATGCGAGCGCCGTGAATGAAGGGGCAGTGGCCGGGATTGTCAGGCATTGCGGCATCGCGCTTCGCAACCGCGACTTGTCTCTTGTCGCCGGCACAGACCCGGAGGAACTCAAGCGCGTGCGCGAGAGCTGGCTCAAGAGGAAGCTTGCCCTTACCGACAGCGACGATGATCTCGACAAGGCCATTAAGATGGTCATGGAGAAGATGAAGGGGGAGCGCGCGAAGAGCCGCGTGACAGTGTATTATCTCCTCGCGGAGCATTACAATAAGCTCGATGGCCTTGTAAAGCCGGCTGCGGCGCCAAAGCCGAAAGCGGCTGGCGCGGCTCCAAAGAAGACGACCTGAATTCGGCTGGAGGCCGCATGTCATAAGCAACCGCTCGGGCTCGCGCCTTCGGCGCGTTTCCGGGCGGCCTAAAGCGCCAGCCGCCCGCCCCGATCAACTGACACAACCGCCGCTCGGCAAACCGTCTGCCGACAAGCCGTTGCATTCAAAAGCGATGATCGGCTTGAGCCAATAAAAAAGGGGCGCTCGGACGCCCCTTTTTCAGTTGAGAGAGAAATTTCTTTTAGTATGCCGAGCGGCGGAACAGTCCGAATAGGGGCGTCATGATGAAGATTTTCAAGTCAAGCCAAATCGACCAGTTTTCGATATAGTCCAGATCGTAGCCGACGCGCTGGGCCATCATGTCGGGGTCCCTTGTCTCGCCCCTGAAACCATGCACCTGCGCCCAACCGGTGATTCCGGGCTTCACGCGGTGCCTGTTCGCATACTTCTCAATAAGCTTGCCGTAGTAGGTGTTGTGAGCGATCGCGTGCGGCCTTGGCCCGACGACCGACATCTCCCCACGAATGACATTCCAGAACTGCGGCAGCTCATCAAGGCTCGTGCGGCGGAGGAAGGCTCCAACCCGCGTGATGCGGCTGTCGTTCTTTGTCGCCTGCCTCACCGTCTCGCCGTCCTCCTGAACCCGCATCGAGCGGAACTTCAGCACTTCGATGACGCGATGGTTATATCCGTGCCGGCGTTGGCGGAAAAAGACCGGGCCTTTGCTGTCGAGCTTGATCGCGACCGCAATCACCGCCATCGCGGGCAGAGCCAGGACCAGGCAGATCGATCCGATAACGTAATCCTCGATCCTCTTGAGAAAGGCGCCCCATTCCGTGATTGGCTTTGATACGGTAGTGATGACAGAAGCATCGCCGATTTTCTGAATGCATCTCGCCGTTATGTTGGCCCCGCCAAAATCAGGGAGGACCTGCACATCGACCGGAAGCATCTGCACCTGTTGCATAATCTTCTCAAGCTCGAGCCCCATGGAGGAGGGCAGCGCGATAACGACGCCGTCGACATGCTTCTCCTGGGCTTCTTTGATGAAAGGATCCAGCTGCTCCGTGAGCCGAGTGCAATCAAATGGGGAGCACGCATCCTGCGCAGTCAGTTCCAGGCTGTTCACGAGGTTGAAGTGATTTGCTCCTTCTCCGAGCATACTCTTTGCTACCCCAAACTGGTTGCCTGAGCCGACCAGTAAAACCGACCGCGTGAGCATGCCGTTGCGCATAAGCACGTCCACATAGCGGCTCATAAGAGCGCGGCCGACCGAAAGAGTTGCGAAAAAGATGCCCATCCACAAGAGAACCCAGGCGCGCGAGAATTCTGTCTGTATCTTCAGGAAGAAGACGACGGCGAACGCCAAAGCGATCGTTATCACGCAGACGTAGATCAGCGTAGCCAACTGGGACGTGAAGCGGAAATCCATCTGCTGGTCATATTGCCCGCGCTGGCGCGCTATCATATAGAACAGCGCCGCGACGATCGTTACGATCAGGAAGTACCCCTTGCTATCGAAATGGGCTCCCAGGTAATTAATCAGGTAGAGATAGGAAGAGGCCCATGCGCTGGCGATGATCGCCGACATATCGTAAAGGAGGGTCAAATCCGCAAGAACCTTTCTCGAAAGCCATTTCGGCTTAGGAATTCTTGCACCGATCGATCTTTTTTCTTCGACCTCGCTTTTCGAGATTGAGACTTTTGTAAACTCGGACATGGCGCTACCCGTAATGCACGCTACTATGATTAATATACTTGCGTTCAGTCAGCCAATATGGCGCCGCCCACAATGAACGCAACCTTAATCCCCGGGGACAGTTAATCTGTAAATTGAGAGGCTTAGTTAGGAAAACCATAAGAGAAAAACGGCTTGGGGCTCTCGCGGACGTTAAGGCGTCTCAACATCAAGAGCCTGACTGCTTGCCGACAGAAGCCCAGTTTCCGGCCATCCTCCTGTCCGAACGCCGGAAAGCCCCAGCGGCGTGAGCGCTTCCTGGTTAAACTGAAATCTGAATGACAAGCTCTGTTCTTAACCCCTTTTACATAAAGATCGTGTCTTTTATAAACGTGTTCTGATGGGCATTCAGCCAAGAGACCAGAGTAATCCTTTCCACATTGCAAATGTTAACTAAGGAACGTTCCAGTCTCAGTTCTCATTGACACTTTCTAGTCAGAGGGCATAATCTTAGGGTTGAGGTCAGTACGATATGGACATTAAGTGTCCAGCAGTACACGCAAATTTCGAGAGTTTTAATTATAACGACCAAGGACATCAGTATGTGTGGGATCGTCGGTTGTTTTGGCAAAGACATAAATCCTGAAAACACTCGTCCCGTAATTGGAGCAATGATCCAGGCCATCGCCCATCGAGGGCCTGACGAGAAGGGGCAGTTCCTCGAACCTGGCGTTGGCCTGGGCCACGCTCGCCTCTCTATCGTTGGACTGGGCGACGGCCAGCAGCCAATGTCTCTCCCCGGACGAGGGCTTACGATCGTCTTCAACGGCGAGGTCTTCAACTATGTTGAGCTTCGCGACGCCTTGAAGGCCAAGGGTCGGATATTCAGGACCGGCAGCGATACAGAAGTCATCCTGCACCTTTACGATGAAGTTGGCGAGGATTGCGTTTCCCAGTTGAACGGCGATTTCGCCTTCGCGATCTGGGACGCGCCGCGCAAGCGCATGTTTTTCGCGCGCGACCGCATGGGCGTGCGTCCACTCTACTACACAGTCGCTAACGGCGTGCTTTATTTCGCCTCCGAGGTTAAATCGCTCCTGGAAGCGCCGGGGGTCCATGCCGAGTTGGACCCGATCGCTCTTGATCAAGTTTTCACGCTGTGGGCTCCGATTGCGCCTCGCACGCCCTTCCGCGACATCTTCGAGCTTGAGCCCGGCGATATGATGATCGCCGATGAGAAGGGCCTGACGCGGCGCCCCTACTGGTCGCTTGCCTTCCCGGATCGCGACGACAAGCCCGCATACCGGGACGAGGCTTCGGCGGCGGAGGAACTGCGGGCGCTCTTGGCGGAGGCCACCCGCATCCGCATGCGTGCGGACGTGCCCGTCGGCTCCTATCTTTCGGGAGGCCTCGACTTGTCGATCGTTTCCGCGCTGGCCTGCGGGATGGCGCCGGGAAAATTGCACACCTTCTCGATCGGCTTCGCGAGCAAGGAGCACGACGAGAGCGAGTTCCAGTCGCAGATGGCCGCGGCGCTCGGCACTCAGCACCGCACGATAAAGTGCGACAGCGACGACATCGCCTCGATCTTCCCGCAGGTCATCGAGGCAACCGAGCGGCCCATCATCCGGACCGCGCCGGCGCCGCTCTTCCTCCTGTCGCGGCTCGTCCGCGACCATGAGATGAAGGTCGTTCTGACCGGAGAGGGCGCCGACGAAGTCTTCGCGGGCTACGACATCTTCAAGGAAGCGCGGGTCCGAAGGTTCTGCGCGCGCAATCCGCAGTCGAAGTTCCGCGCCCATCTCTTCCGCAAGCTCTACCCTTATCTTCCCGGCGTACAGCAGCAGTCGGCGCAATATCTGGCCGCCTTCTTTGGAGCGGGCAACGACAGGCTCGACGATCCCCTTTACTCGCATCGCCCCCGCTTCCGCGGGACCTCGGCGACGAAGGCGTTCTTCTCGGGCGACTTGCGGGCTAAACTGAACGGCTACGATGCGACAGCGGAACTCGCGAGCCTGCTGCCCGCCGACTTCAAGCGCTGGCATGAACTGCATCAGGCGCAATACCTTGAAAGCCGCTACCTGCTGCCTGGATATATTCTGTGCAGCCAGAGCGACAGGATGGCGATGGCGCATGGCGTCGAAGGGCGTTTCCCCTTCCTCGATCATCGCCTCGTCGAGTTCGCCGCCACGCTTCCTCCAGAGATGAAGCTCAAGGGCCTCGTCGAGAAACATATCCTGCGGGAGGCGATGAAGGATCTGCTTCCCGAACAGGTCGCGCGGCGCACGAAGCAGCCCTACCGGGCGCCTGACAGCCAAGCCTTCGTCGGGCCGCGCGAGCCGGACTACGTCCGCGAGGCGCTCGGCGAACGCTCAGTGGCGGCGAACGGGCTGTTCAACCCCGCGATGGTTCGCAAACTTCTGGAAAAATGCCGGGCCAACCCAGGCGGCGGCTTCCGCGACAACGCAGCCTTCGTCGGCATTCTTTCTTCTCAACTGTGGATCAGCAGATTCACCGACAGTCAGGCGAGCGCATCGATTGCAGCATAAGAGATGTCGTCAGCTAAGCGCAAACTCATGGGAAAGGTGAGAGAGACGGTATGCGTGTAGAACAATGGTTGGTTGACGGCGCCCGCAAGTTCGGTGCGAAGACAGCGCTCGTCACGCCGCAGCGGCGGCTGACCTACGGCGAGTTCGACGATGCTTCAAGCAGGCTCGCAGCGGCGCTCGCCGGGTTCGGCGTCAAGCGCGGGGATCGCGTCCTCGTGTTCATGGACAACTGCTGGGAGGCGGCGGTTTCGATCTTCGCCATCCTGAAGGCGGGGGCGACTTTCAGCCCGGTCAACCCGTCGACGAAGGCGGACAAGCTGGCCTATGTGATCAGCAATTGCCGCGCAACGGCCATTCTGACAACCGGCAAGCTGATCAACCTCGTCGAGGAGGCGCGCCAAGAACTGGACTCGCCTCTCACCGTCATCGCGACGGCGGTCGAGTCCGGCGCTCTGCCCGCCGGCGTCATCGCCTTCGAGGATTGCCTCGCCCACGCGCCCGAGCCGGTCCGCCACAAGGGCATCGACGTCGATCTGGCGATGCTCATCTACACGTCGGGCTCCACGGGGCGGCCGAAGGGCGTGATGATGACGCACAACAACATCCAGGCCGCGGCGACGTCGATCACGACTTACGTGGAGAACACGCCGGACGACATCATCCTGAATGTTCTTCCGATCGCCTTCGATTACGGGCTCTATCAACTGCTGATGTCCGTGAAGATGGGCGCCACGATCGTGCTCGAGAAATCCTTCGCCTTCCCGCAGGCGATTTTCGACCGCATCCGCGCCGAGGGCGTGACCGGCTTCCCGCTGGTGCCGACCATGGCCGCGCTGATCCTGCAGATGCGCGACATCGAGCCGGGCTTCCTGCCGAGCGTGAAGTACCTCACGAACACGGCGGCGGCTTTGCCGGTCAACCACATCGCCCGGCTGCGCGAGTTGTTTCCGGGGGCGCGGCTCTATTCGATGTACGGCCTGACCGAGTGCAAGCGCTGCACTTACCTGCCGCCCGAAGAGCTGGACCGCCGGCCTGGATCAGTCGGGATCGCCATCCCGGGTACCGAAGCGATGGTTGTCGACGATCATGGCGCCACGGTTCCTCCCGGCGTCCCTGGCGAACTCGTCATCCGCGGCGCGCACGTGATGCAGGGATACTGGGAGAACGAGGCGGCGACGAACGAGCGGTTGCGTCCGGGGGCGAACCCCTGGGAGAAGGTTCTGCACACGGGCGACCTGTTCCAGGTTGACGAAGATGGCTTCCTCTACTTCGTTGGCCGCAAGGACGACATCATCAAGACCCGCGGCGAGAAGGTTGCGCCCAAGGAAGTGGAGGCCGTTCTCCACGCGCATCCGAAGATCGCCGAAGCCGTCGTCGCGGGCGTGCCCGACAAGATCCTGGGCCAAGCCATCGTGGCTATGGTGGTTCGGACCGACCCCTCGCTCACCGAGCGTGAGGTGATCCGCCACTGCGCCCAGCACCTGGAAGATTTCATGGTCCCGAAGACCGTGGAATTTCGCGCAGACCTTCCGAAAACCGATACTGGAAAAATTAGCCGGCGTCTTGCGGGCGAAACCTTGAAGTGTGAAGCATGATGACTGACACCCTTTTGAAGACAAAACCTTTCTCTGCGAAAACGCTCGAAATCGATCCCGAAGCGGAAACCGCGCGCATCGTCGAGAAACTGCGGTCGCAACTCGGCTCTGACCTTCGCAAGCGCGGGCTGGTGCTGGGGCTCTCCGGCGGCGTCGATTTCGAGCGTTTGCGCCGGCCTTGCAGCGCGCGTCGCGGGCGCAAAGAACGTGTTCTGCATTTTCATGCCGGAACGCGATTCCGACCCCGAGAGCCTGCGTCTCGGGCGCGCTGTCGCCGACGCTTTCAGTCTTACGGGAGAGGTTGAAGACATCGGCCCGATGCTCGACGGGCTTGGATGTTACAGCCGCCGTGAAGCCTTCATCCGCGAAGTCGTGCCGGAGTATGGCCCCGGCTGGCTGTCCAAGATTATCATCGCCAATAGCCTGACCACGGATGGCTATAATATTTCGTCCCTCGTCGTTCAAAGTCCCGAGGGCGAGCAAAAGTCCGTGAGACTGCCGCTTCGCGCCTATCAGGGCATCGTCGCGGCGACGAACATGAAGCAGCGCACGCGCAAGCAGATCGAATACTATCATGCAGATCGGCTGAACTACGCCGTTATTGGCACGCCGAACCGGCTTGAGTACGATCAGGGCTTCTTCGTGAAGAATGGCGACGGCTCGGCGGACATAAAGCCGATCGCTCACCTCTATAAATCGCAGGTCTACCAACTCGCCGAATATCTGGGCGTCCCGGAGGAGATCCGCAGGCGGCCGCCGACCACCGACACCTACTCGCTGCCCCAGACGCAGGAAGAATTCTACTTCTCCCTTCCCTACGACCGTATGGACCTCTGCCTTTACGGGCTCAACAATGCTGTGCCTGCGGAAGAAGTGGCCGCCGCGGCGCAGCTTACCGAGGAGCAGCTCCATCGCGTGTGGGCTGATATCGCCGCCAAGCGCAAGGCTACGCGATATCTGCACCTCTCCCCGCGGTTGGTGGAAAAGGTCGAGGAAGTGGCGACGGCGTGACCCTAGCACAGGAGTGCCAGGGTCACGCCAGGTGGGGTCGACAAATCAATGATCCGCCCCAGCCGAGGGTCGGGCAGACTGTTCGGCCGGATTGATCGAAACGGCCAGCGCTGTCCGGCACAGCAAACTACGCCCCGCAGCAAGTTCTAACCCATTTGCTGCGGGCGCAGACAGGACTTCTTGCGGACAAGGCGTCCTGGCAACTATTTTATTCTCGTACAGCTTGTCCGCGGCAAGTTTGCTTGAGCGCTCGCAGTGATGGTGGCGAACTTGCCGTGGGGAGGAAAGGTTCAACTCCAATTTAATAAAATTGGAGTATTCTATCTCAGGCTTTGTACTTGCATTCCCGAGTAGGTAACCTTAAGGAAAAACTTCTTACTCTTTTATATTGCAACGTGTAAAGTGCTGTGATAATCGTACATTCTAACTGCAACACTAAAAAGCAGAGGCGTCCATGAGTAGCACTATTTCAGTTATCCGTAACTTCATTGAGGAAAATTTTCTGTTTCAGATCGGCGATCAGAAGCTCGCAGATGATAAATCTCTTCTCGAGGCTGGCGTGGTTGATTTAACCGGCGTTCTGGAACTCGTCGCCTTCCTCGAAGACACATTTCAGATTCAGGTCGCTGACAAGGATATCATTCCACAGAACCTCGATACCATCAACGCTATAACCGCCTTCGTGGAGCGGAGCTTGCCTATCGCCAAAGCAGCGTAAGCAACTTGCTGCGCAAAGCCAGTTCCAATAATCTCTCTCATGGATTTGAAGCCGCCGGCATAACTGGCGCAAGAACAGAACGCAGCAACGAAGTGCGCGCCCGCCAAGCAGCAGCGCGCTTCATCGGACGGAACTTACGAAACTTGTCGGCATGGCCGCCGGGCGGCCATGCCTAAGTTTGGCAGGATGCTTAACTCCTGCCCCATTCTTCGAAAAATCCATTTTCAAAGAGTTGAACCTCATGGTGAGCTTCCGTCGAACCATGAGGTTGTCGCCGTTTCGGCGGGCTCACTAAGCCCGCTGGCGCTTTACGCCTTTGCGCCTTTCCCACGTCGCCGCAGGGTAATCCCAGCGCACGAAGCGGCGCCCAGACACTCGAAACATCCAGACCTGCGTTTGAAACAATCCCGGCTCGCGCCTAATTCTCTACACGCGCTTTAGTGAACCTGCCTCTTATAGACTGTGCGGGGACCGCGAGTAGCTGGCAGTTGCTGGCGCACGCACCTTAACTGCGGGAAGTCCCGTCAACGCCCGCAGCAACGGGCCAGGACTTCCCACGGGGCGCCTATTAGCCAGCCGCGGACACGGCGCTCTCACCCTCCGACTGTTCGGCGTACATCGACAGCATCGGCTCATCCTCCAGGATGACCTCGTCGTAATAGCCGTAGCCATTGAAGCGGCTGGCCATGACACGGCCATACGCCCCGATGTTGCCAACCTCGATATAGTCCCCCTCGCCGATGCGCTCGGGCAGCAGAAAGGGGCCTGGCAGATAGTCCGCGCTGTCGCAGGTTGGGCCATAGAAGTCGAAGGTCTTCTTAGCCCTGCAGTTCACAGGCTCCCCCGTCGCGCTAAACGCCCGGGTTGGGAAAACCCACTTGCAGTGAGCGGCGTCGTAAAGCGTGCCGAAGGCGCCATCGTTGATGTAGAGCGTGTCCTTCCGGCGCGCATCCACCTTCACAATGACGGACTCGGCCTCCGCCGCCAGCGCCCGACCCGGCTCGCACCAAAGCTCGCAGGTGTAGCCAACCGCCATCTTGTCGAAAGCGGCGCTGATCTCCTCGATATATGTTTCGAGGGACGGAGGCTCCCTACCCGGATAGCGCGCAGGAAATCCTCCGCCCACGTCGATGATATCGACAAGCGTCGCGGCGCGAACGATCTGCTGCGAGACGTTTCGCAACGCCTGGCCGTATCCCGCCGGGCACATCGTCTGCGAGCCCACGTGGAAACTGATGCCCAGTAGTTCCGACTGCTGGCGAGCGCGGCGGATCAGATCCGGGGCCTCGCTCCAGGGAGCGCCGAACTTTCCTTCGAGCGAAATTTCGCTGTAGGTTGAAGGACATGCCACGCGAACCATGAGCGTCAGATCTTTAGCATTGCCTGTTACAGCCGCGATCTTGTCCAACTCCTCCTCGGAGTTGAGCGCAAAGGTGCGCACGCCATGGTCGTGATAGGCCTCGGCTATGAAACGCCGCGACTTCACGGGATGCATGACATGCATGCTCGCTCCCGGAAACATCGCCATCCTACGCAGCTCCGTCGCGGAAGCCACGTCGAAATGACGAATGCCGGCATCGAACAAGGTCTTGAGAACAGCAGGCGAATCGTTCGCTTTCACCGCATACAGCGTCTCGCCGGGAAAATGGTCGACAAACCATTTCGCCGCGCGCGCAGCCGCATGAGGACGGAAGCCGAGAACGGGTCGTTCTACTAGAACGTCGCGGAGCACCTCCGCAGGCGTCGGGTAAATGTCCATCGCATGGGACCTCCCATTGAAGAGTTAATCCAATGCTGCTGACGAACGCTTCACCGCGCGAAGCGGAGTTTGCCAGGCAGGCTATTTCTGCACGATTCAGCACACGTGGGCGCTAAGCCTCAACACGCAGCCTTTATGAGCAGAAGTCACCCCCCGGCGCCCTTTATTGGCGCAATCGTTTCGCAAACAAGTGCTTTAAGTGGCCATATCGGCCGCGAGGTCAAGCCCTTTTTTCGGCAGGGGACAAAAAACTTGGCGCAGACGGTCATAAAGGCTCGGCAAATCATGAAAAAACGCTTATAAATCATACACTTGAAGTGTCGCAATTGCCATTGCAAACATCTTCCAGCGAAACGTAAACGGGCTCTTAAGTATAAGACTGCGGCAAAGTATCGCTATACTAAGCGTTATTGTAGAAGCATGATCATTTTCCCAAAAATTATTTGCGGAACATTTTTCTTCTGTATTTCGTTTTGCTCCGACCGAGACCAAAGGAGAACATCGGATGCAACGAAATCGGGAAGCCAATGGTGCGGACGCGGATGAAATGAACGCAAAGGCGCCAGATGCCGGCGTCCTTTTGGACGCGCAGCGCGCCGCCGCGGAAAATGCAGCGCGAATGGCCAATGCGGCGGGTCATTGCGCCTTGTCCCTGAACCGAGCATGGATCGATCTTTGGGACAGGCATCTGGACGAGTATCTGGAATTCCCAAAGCGCTTCTGGGATGCCCAAACCGACTTCGTGGAGCAGACTTTCGATCACTATCGGGAGGGATTGCAGCAGTTCGGGACCTTCGCGTCAAAGGCCGCGCGCGACGCCCAGTCCGCGGTGAAAGAGACGCAAGCGGCGGGTGAGCGGGCGTCCCAACAGCTCCATTCGGAGACGAGAGAAGCAGGGTGGGGCAACCGGCCGAAAGAAAATCCGATGCAAGGGAGCGGCGAGGAGCGCCGCGAGCCGGCGCAGCGCAGCGGACACTGAGTTCGCCCCCATGCCCAGGGTCCGGCGGCGAATCCGCCGGACCCATTTTCATGCCTTCCAGCGCCATCTCGACCGATAGCGCGGGGCGCGTTCGCATGGTAGAAAGTTGCGTCCTCCTGCCAGAAGCGAGCCGCCATGACCGCCACCGAAAACGCCCCCTCTCAAGCCGCGCGTACCGAAACCGACACTTTCGGCCCTATCGAGGTGCCGGCCAATCACTACTGGGGCGCCCAGACGCAGCGCAGCCTCGGCAACTTCAAGATCGGCGGTGAAAGGATGCCGCTGCCTCTTGTCCACGCGCTTGGCATCGTCAAGAAATGCGCGGCGCAGACGAACACGGCCCTTGGCCAGCTCGACAAGTCCCTCGCCGACACCATCATCGCGGCGGCGCAGGAAGTGATCGACGGCAAGCTCGACGATGAGTTTCCGCTCGTCGTCTGGCAAACCGGGTCGGGCACGCAGAGCAACATGAACGCGAACGAGGTCATCTCGAACCGCGCCATCGAAATGCTGGGCGGCGCCATGGGCTCGAAGAAGCCCGTGCACCCCAACGATCATGTGAACCGCTCGCAATCCTCCAACGATGTCTTTCCGACGGCGATGCATATCGCAGCCGCCACCCAGGTTGAGCGCTCGCTCATCCCTGCGCTGGAGCATTTGGCGAGCGCCCTTGAAGCGAAGTCGGCGGCGTTCGACCACATCATCAAGATCGGTCGCACCCACATGCAGGACGCCACCCCTGTCACGCTCGGCCAGGAGTTTTCCGGCTACGCGACGGCCGTCCGCTACGGCATTGAGCGCGTCAGGAGCGCGATGCCCCGCATGTACATGCTCGCCCAAGGCGGCACCGCGGTTGGCACGGGCCTCAACTGTCCCGCTGGATTTGCGGAACGGTTCGCCGAAGAGGTCGCGCGCGAGACGGGGCTGCCCTTCATCACGGCGCCCAACAAGTTCGAAGCCCTGTCCATGAACGACGCGGAAGTGGAGATGTCGGGCGCGCTGAATGCGCTGTCCGCCAGCCTATTCAAGATCGCCAACGATATCCGCCTGTTGGGATCGGGGCCGCGCTCGGGGCTGGCCGAACTCTCTCTTCCGGAAAACGAGCCGGGCTCCTCGATCATGCCGGGCAAGGTGAACCCGACGCAGTGCGAGGCCCTGACCATGGTTTGCGCGCAGGTGATGGGCAACCACGTGTCCATCACCATCGCGGGCAGCCAGGGCCATTTCGAGCTCAACGTGTTCAAGCCCGTCATTATCTGCAATCTGATGCAGTCGGTCCGGCTGATCGGCGACGCCGCCAGGAGCTTCACCGACAACTGCGTCGCGGGCATCATCGTCAACGAGACGCGCGTCAAGGAGTTGCTGGAACGCTCGCTGATGCTGGTCACGGCGCTCGCGCCGAAGATCGGCTACGACAAGGCCGCGCATATCGCGAAAACCGCCCACAAAAAGGGAACGACGCTGCGGGAAGAGGCGCTCGGGCTTGGATACATCTCGGAGGAAGATTTCAACGCGCTTATGAAGCCTGAGCTTATGATCAAGCCCAGCGAATAGGCGTGGCGCGACAGGCGGCAAACCATGACGCGGTTCGAGATCGCCTCGATCCGCGCCTTGCGCTGCCAAAGAAGCGCTCGCTGACGATTGCGGGACACCGCACCTCGATCACGATCGAGGACGCCTTCTGGGCCGAACTGAAGGCCGCCGCCGCCGAGATGGATCTCACCGTGACGGCCCTTGTCGCCTCGATCGACGCTTGCCGCGAGCCGGCGAGCCTGTCGGCGGCGATAAGGGTGTTTCTGCTGAGGCGCCGGTGCGAGCTATAATTGCCAGATCGTGAAAAGCTGCGCTCCAGGCAAAGACGAGATAGGCGACACGACTGGAGGCAAGCGGAAGCTCGCTCGCCGCCCGCCAAAGCTATCGCCGCGTGATGTTCCGCTTTGTCTTCGTGCTGTGCGCGAGGAAGACTACCTTTCGTAAAAAAGTCATGAGGAATGAAAGGCTGCCGATGTCCAGTTCCTTATCGTTGGCCGCGGGCCGCAGCGCCTTTGGCGGCGACCCTGATGGCTATGCCAGCGCTCGCCCCGGCTATCCGGCGGCTATCTATGACCGGCTGCTGGCGCTTGGCGCGCTGCCGGCGGCGGAGGCATTTGAAATAGGTCCTGGAACAGGTCTCGGGACACAAAAATTGCTGAGCCTGGGAGCAGCACGCTTGGCGGCGATTGAACCTGACAGTCGGCTGGCGGCTTACCTTGAACGGACGCTCGGTAGACAGTTCCATCAGCTCGAAATCCTGAACCAAGGATTTGAGGATGTCATCCTGCCGCTTGCTTCATTCGATCTGGGCATCGCCGCCACGTCCTTTCACTGGGTGGAACAGGACGCCGGGTTGAAGAAGGCGATTTCGTTGCTGCGGCCGCGCGGCTGGTGGGCCATGTGGTGGAATATCTACACCGATCCCGACAACCCGGACGAATTCCAGAAAGCCGCCCGGCCTCTTTACAAGCAACTCCAAACCACGCCAGCCTGGCCCCACAGCAGCCGCCCTTTTGGCCTCGACGCCGATGTTCGGTTGAGCCAGATGCAGGCGGCTGGCTTTGTCGGAACCGGTTTCGACCCCACCCACTGGACCGTGACCATGGATACGGCCCGCGTCCTCGCCCTTGCCGCAACCTATTCCGTGGTGGCTCTGGCGGAGCCGGACAAGCGGACCCGGTTTCTGGAAGCGCTTGGAAATCTGGTTGAGCAGAGCTTCGGCGGGTCCGTCGAACGCCGTTTCGTCACTTCCCTTTATTTTGGTCAGAAGCCTGAGTGACGCAATGACGCTCCCTTCTCCATGACACTGAAGCAAACTGTGCGCGCAGATGTTCGTCTGTCACGGACCCGCCGCCGAATGGGCGTCATGCCGGCGCATCAGGACAGAACGGGACATCAACGTGATTGATTGTACCAAGAACCACGGTGGGAGATGGCCATGCCGTTTTGGCGACCGGCGCCACGGCGCAGCCTACCGAGCCTGACCCGCAGCCGGTTTCTTCAGGAGGCCTGTAAATGCACATCCCGCCTGTTTTCCGAGATGACGACATCGCCAGCATGCATCAGGCGATTAAAGATGCTCGCTTGGGAACCCTTGTGACAGCGACGCCTGGAGGGCTCGTTGGGACGCCATTGCCGATGCTCCTGGATGAGAACGAAGGAGACAAGGGCGCGCTCTACGCGCATCTGGCGCGGGCCAATCCACAATGGGAGGCGCCTGCGGCGGGTGAGGCCATGGCCATCTTTATGGGGCCGGACGCCTACGTCACGCCGTCGTGGTATGCAACCAAGCGCGAAACCCAGAAGGTTGTCCCGACCTGGAACTACGTGGCTGTCCATGCCTACGGTCCAGTCGAGTTTTTCGACGATACGGATAGGCTGTTGGATATCGTGCGGCGGCTCACCGATCTTCACGAGCAAGAGCGCTCCGAGCCTTGGATGGTTTCGGACGCGCCCGCTGACTTCATCAAGGCCCAGCTCAAAGGGATCGTAGGGCTTCGGCTGCCGATCACGCGCCTCGATGGAAAGCGCAAACTGAGCCAAAATCGCAACGCCGCGGATCGCGCCGGGGTCATAAAGGGGCTAGCGGTCAGCGACCGTCCGGCGGACCGCGTTCTCTCCGCTTTGATCCCCGAGGCTGATTGAAGACGAGGCGCTGTTTGCGGCAATCGGTCGTTAAGTCCGAGAGGGAGCGACAGTTGAGAAGTTTCGCGCCTTCAACTTAAATCAAAAATTGTCGCAAATTGCACTTAAGATGAACAAAAATTAGGAGTATGAAATCCTATACCATCGAGTGGGGCCGATTGGATTTATCCCGTGCAGTCAAACCCATGGCGGAACTATGAAACCTCCGCCTTGTTTGATTCATATTAGTGGCGACAATCTGTCCCTACCTCGAGGAATACAAATGTCTACTCAACCCTATCTACGCATTGCGGACGATGGCACTTACGAACTCGTCGTCCCCGCTGGGAAGGGCCGCCTTCATATTCTTCCTTACTGCTTTCACACCGAGGAAGACGCGATGAGATGGCTCTCAAGCCGCAAAGGCCGCGAGCAGATCAGCAAGATAAACGCGCGCACTCAACCTCGCTTCCCCGCCGAGCACGCCGGCGCCTAACGTCATGGCGCGGCGGCGTGCATATTCCTTGCCCCAAACCATGGTCCTCTTGCCCGAAGCGCTTCCCTGTGACTTATAAGAGCGCTTCCGGCACTTCGCATGAATGAGGACCGATCATCCATGAAAATCACGCAGGCGTTCAGGTTCGAGGCGGCGCATAGCCTCCCGCGAGTGAAGGCGACGCATCCGTGCCGCCGCCTGCACGGGCATTCGTACAGGATCGAACTGCAGCTTGAGGGGCCGGTCGATCCTGAAACGGGTTTTCTCATCGATTTCTTCGAGGTCGAAGCGTCGTTCGCCCCACTCCTGAAAGAACTCGATCATTATTATCTGAATGAAATAGCAGGTCTTGAAAATCCCACTGCGGAGAACATCGCGATCTGGATTTGGGACCGCGTGAAACCCGCGCTGCCGAGCCTTGCAGCCGTCAGGGTCTTCGAGACGCCAGACTGCTGGGCCGAATATAACGGCTCCTGATCGCGATTTCGTTCCCGCGTCCGTAAGCAAGCCCCCTTGAATTCACAAAGCCTTCCACTTTTTCAACCTATAAGGGTTCATCCTCCTGTCATGCGCTTCAGCATGATGTGCAGGTTTGGCGATGAATGGGATTTAGGACTTGGCCTGGACATACCTTCTGTTTGCGGGTTTTTTGGAAATAGGCTTCACAACGGCGCTTCGGCTGTCCGACGGCTTTTCCAGGCTCGGACCGAGCCTCGCATTTTTCGCGTGCGCAGCGCTCAGCTTCCTTTCGTTGCAGCAAGCGACCGAGGACATTCCGCTCGGAACGGCCTACGCGGTGTGGGTCGGGATCGGAGCGGCGGGAACGCTCATTGTCGGCGTGGCGCTGTTCAATGAGCCCGTCAGCGTCCCGCGCTTCGTCTTCCTGGTGACGCTTGTCGGCTCGATCATCGGGCTCAGGCTGTTCTCGCCCTAGCAAAGCCCGAAGTACGATAGCCTCCATAGCCGCGAGCTTAAGAGAACTTGCTTCGGATGGGCCGTCCTAAGCAAACGTACGCAATATGCCCAACGAATGGACAAATAGGCCAATTCCAGAAATCCTGACATATCGCGGGACATGTCTCTGATTGGGGGGCAACCTGCTGTCCTTGCTGAGCGCCTACACCAAAATCTCAGATCAGACTCTCAGTTGGGTCAAGGGCTGCCCACGCCGGTCTCTTGGAAGCGGACTAGGGCTACGGTGGCTGGGCCAAAAAGAAGCTAACCCTGGGAAGCGTTGCGCTCCGAAACAATTCGGAATGCAAATAGGCGTCTCCTTTTCGAAGACGCCGGTTTTTGTTCCACCCTGGCTTGAGGCTAATGTGCGGCCCTGCGTTCGAAAGCTAAGCTTTGTCCGTTCCAACTGCAGCCTTCTAGCATGAAAACCGCCCGGCGCCATGTCGGGAAAAATCGCGCATGTACGTCTTATTCTGACACTCTACTAACACTTTGGTAGTTGCTTGGCTCCAAATCCTAGCTTACCCTTTTACTATACAAGCAGGAATTTGCTTTTGATAAAAGGGCGCCAGTCTTTTAATTGATCGACTGCACTTGGTTCTTTATCGGGTGAATTTGGACAGTCTCAATTAATATGAGTTCGTTTGCATTTGCTTAGGCGTTCGAATAATTTGGCTCCTTCACAATCCAAGGGCAATCAATGCAGCCTATCATCGAAGACAGGCTCGATCTCCTAGAGCTTGTGAATCGTTTGCGTTTCATAGCGCAGGCATTGAAAGAACTTCCAGATGATCAAAATGGCGTCGGCGACCGCGTTGAGAAGCTGTCCGCAGAGAGAAAACTTATCCTAACGTATCTCCGTAAACTCCGTCCATTTCGTGGACAAAATAGGCATGCCTAATTACGCTAACTTTTTCCATCCAAGACTAAAATAATCTAGGATAATCCGGTTAACACAGCAAAATATTCAGAAAGACCGATGAGAGCGGATTGAAATTAAATAATTCCAAGGAAACTTGCCAAAATCACAGCGATTACACGCCCACAGCATCAATGGCGTTATGACATAGATTTGCGAGCGCGCACCGTTCACACGAATACGACGGTGCTGGCTTGGGTTAAATCCGGCCGAACTCAACTCTTTCTGAAGGGCTTCCCGTAATGTTCACTCAAAAGCATGCAGAAACACCGGAGGAATGCTTGATCGAAGCCGCAAATCGAGAGGCGCTCGAAAAGCTAGAAAGTTGTCTAATTTCCTCCTATGAGATGGCGCTTGAGAGCGGACTCAGTCCGGGAGGTGCGCTCGCAGTCATTTTAGATTGGGCCGGGGTGGAATGCGGGCGGCTCAATAACAGGTAAATTTGCTTTTTGAACTTATCAGCAAATGAAGCATCTAAAAGCTCCAAACTTGCTGCGCCTCCTAAAAAAGAGAACGGCTAACCGATCCGAGTGCGCTTGCCTGTCTCGGTGAAAATTGTGCCCAATGATGAGTCCGGTTCGGAGGTTGAGCTGCCGGGATGTGCTCAACATGAGTATTTCAGGTTGCGACCCATAGCCCACATACGAGTAGCCTCCGCCCCCAAAACACGAGGGCATTCGTTGGTCAGCTCAGGAATGCCTGCTTAGTTCGACACCGGCCTCGCGGCCGGAATTTGCCGGCGCGCCTTGTCGGCGACAAGTCCTGTCAGCGCCCGTAGCAAACGGGTCAGGAGTTCCCGAGGGGCGCGCCAGAGCAGCAGGCGCTGAAAACGCGCCAAGTCCTGCCCTCATCCTTTGACAAGGATGAGGGCACGTGTCTTCAACCGCATACCCCCGTGGCGAGCTTGTCGAACCAGACATTCGAACGAGGCCGAACGACAGGCCCGGTTCGCGCATGGCCAGTGGGGACGCGCCGTCGCTCAGGCCGATTGGAAGAGCCCGGACGTCGGTTCCTCTTTCGGAGCGGCCGGCTCGGAACCGCCGAAGAAGGAGAACAGCCGCCGCTTGCGCTGCTCTTTCTGCTGCGTTTCCTGCTTTTTGAGATACTGCGCCAAGGCAAGAAACGGATTTCGCGATTGCGCGATCGTCCGCCCCGCCCTTCAACACGCGATAGAGGATCACACCCAGCGGCCGCCGCGTTCTGAGCTCGATCGCCGCGATGGCGAGCACGGCGATGAAGGGAAACAGCTTCTCAAGCGTCACGGGATCGATGGGCAAGACTTTGGCGCGGTTCTCGATGATTTTCTGCATGCGCTCCTTGCGCGCGAACAGGTAATCGAGAATGCGCTGGCCCTCCTCCGCGACCTGGGCATGACCGAAGATCCTTGGATCGTCCAGGAAGCGGTCGTAGCGACGCGATCCCAGAAATTCGAGCACGGAGATCAGGCCCTCGGGCGTTTGCGCTCGTTTCTCAATGGTTTTCGTGATCGGCGGAATGAAATACCGAACGGTCTGCGCCATCAGCTCGTCGCCGAACCCGAACGCCTCTCCCATGTTGGAGAAGAGGCGCGCGCCTTGCGCGTTCGCGATTATCTGGAAAACCTTCATGGCTTCGATCTAGCTCCGCCCAATGTAGCTTTGAGGATTTCGCCTCTTTAAGCCATCCCCTCCTCGGAAACCCGCGCTACGCAACTTCTCCTGACCACCGGTAGCAGCAGTCGAATCATGACGCTAAAAAATTGTAATCAGAACTGCGGCGCCAGCGAAGGACGGTGAAGCTCTTTCGCCGCCGAAAACAGCTTTATCAATCAACGCTGTGATAATTTTGCCTCACTAAATCGGATAACCGGTGATTTTGACAAAGGAACCGTGCGTATAGCTTGCGTCCTTTCGACGAAACAGCTTAACGGTCGCGCTTTCGTTATGCGGTGGGCAGGATGCGGAAGCCGACGGGAAGCGCTTCGGCGCCCTCTTCGACGATCGCGACCTTCTCGACAAAGGCTGATGATGGGCCTTCATGGCATTTGGCCACCATTTGCAGCACCCGAGCCGTCTCGCCCGAGAAGACCGCCTCGACGGAGCCGTCGCGCAGGTTGCGAACCCAGCCATTGAGGCCCAGCGCGTCGGCGTTTTGTCGAGTTCCAGGCGCGATACCAGACGCCATGGACTCTGCCGGTAATGCGGACCCGAAGCGAGCGCTGGTCGCTTTCCTCATGGCTCATGCGAGGCTCCCCCCTAATTTCGCTGAACAAACCTTCTTTGAGCTTCCCCAACGCCGCAACCCTCACCCCAGCCCTCTCCCGCGTAAGCTCGGCTTGGCGAGCTTGCTGCTCTGGCGTATCCGCATCCGCGAGCGGATGCGGATGGGAGAGGGAGTTCCGGCGCGAACGCTGCAACAGCGTTCCCTCTCCCAGAGGGAGAGGAACAAGGTGAGGGGTTGCGGCGTTGGTCGAACCGTTGCCGCGTCAACCCGCGTCCAGGATGCGCCAAACCTCGCCGGCGATGCAATCTGCAACTTCGGCGGCGGCGGACAGGACGGCGGGCGTGAACGGCGCGCCGGGGGCGAAGCAGGCGCCCTCGATGGCGTAGACGATGATCTGTTCGGGGGCGAGGTCCAGGACGCGGGCGAGGTCGATCGCCTCCGCCACGCCGAAGGCATGGCTCGACGTGAACGACAGATCGGGCGGCAGCGCCTCCTTGGCGAGGTCGATCCGATGAACGCGCCCGGGCGAGCCGTTCGACGCCGCCGCATCCACGAAGATCATGGCGTCTGCGCCTTTCCAATCCTCGATCAGGGACATCACGTCCCCGCTGCGGACCACGAGGCGAACGGCGGCGGGAAGCCGCCCCGACAGTTTCTGGGCCACGAGCGGCCCAACCCCATCATCGCCCCGATCCGGGTTGCCGACAGCCGCCACCATGATTTTCGGCCGCCTATGTCCGGGATCGTCTTTCGTCACGAGCGATGGATCGACAGTTTCAGGAAGTGCGTCGAGCAGGAGATGCAGGGGTCGTAATTGCGGATGGCCTGCTCGCATCGATGCCGGATGACGTCGTCGGGCTCATTGATGATCGACGTTGCCACATCTTTGAGATCCGCCTCGATGCTCGGCTGGTTCTGCGAGGTCGGCGGGACAATGCGCGCCGTCTTGATCGCGCCGTCCGCCTCGAACTCGTAGCGGTGCCAGCAGATGCCGCGCGGCGCCTCCGTGCAGCCGAAGCCGACGCCAGCGCGCGGTTCAAGCTTCACCGAAGGTTCGGCAGGGCGCTCATAGTCCGCGATGATCCTCAGCGCCTCTTCGAAAGCGTATACGGTCTCGACCGCGCGCACGACGATGCTGCGGAATGGGTTTTTGCAGACCGGCCCCAACCCCGTGTCGCGGGCCAGCGCTTGCACAGAGGCCGGGAGACGATCGAAGTTCAGCGCATAGCGCGCCAGCGGCCCGACGAGATAAGCGCCCCGGCGTTTTAGCACCGAATGCAGCGCCGTGGAGTGGGCGACGTGGCGCTCCTCGAACTCATTGTCGTATTCGGTAATGTCGATGTCGAGGCCGCGGCTCGAAACGAGGCGGCCTTCGTTGAACGGGTACTCATGCGGATGGCGCAGCGCGACGAACTCGTAGTCCTGCTCGAAATCCGGGAAGGGGAAGGTCGCCACCCAACGCGCGAGCCCCACAGCGAGGTCGCGCGCGCGCTTCAGCTTCTCCGCGAGTTCGTTCAGCTCCGCTCGCGTCGGCACGCGATGGAAACCGCCCGCCCTCACGCTTACGGGATGGATTTCCCGGCCGCCGAGCAACTGCATGATGTCATTGCCGGCCTTCTTGATCGCGAGGCCGTTCTTGACCATCGCGCCATGGTCGCGGGCCATGGCGATGCCGTCGGTAAAGCCGAGGAAATCGGGGGCGTGCAGCATCACCACATGCAGCCCGTGGCTTTCGATCCACTCCCCGCAATAAATCAGCCGCCGAAGCGCCCGAAGCTGGCCCTCGACCTTCGCGCCGAACGCCTGCTCGATCGCATGAACGGCGCCCATCTGGTAGGCGATGGGGCAGATGCCGCAAATGCGCGCGACGATATCGGCGACTTCCTCATAGCCGCGGCCCCGCAGGAACGCCTCGAAGAAGCGCGGCGGTTCAAAAATCTTGAGTTGGGCCGACGTTACGCGCCCGTCGCTGACTTGCAGGTCGAGCGCTCCCTCGCCTTCGACGCGGGCAAGATAGTCGACCAGAATTGACTTAGTCGCCATGAGCTTCGCTCTCTTTCCGGAACGGTTCGGCGCCGGCGTTGAAAGTGCGGAAAGCACGCTTTAGATCGAGTTCGGTCGCGCCCAGCGCCTTCCACTCCGCCGCCAGCGCAGCCGTGTTCGGCGTTTCCATCGGGCCGTAGCAGCCATAGCAGGCTCGGCGGTATGTCGGGCATAGCGCGCCGCAGCCGGCATGCGTTACGGGGCCAAGGCACGGGATGCCCTGCACCATCACGCAAAGGTTCCCCTGCAGCTTGCAATCGATGCAAACGCTATAGGAGGGGATGGCGGGCTTGCGGTCCGCAAGGAATGCGGAAATCACCTCTGCGAGTTGCAGCTTGTTGATCGGGCAGCCCTGCAACTCGTAATCCACCTTCACATGCGACTTGATCGGCGTCGATGTTCCGAGCGTGTTGATGTATTGCGGAGAGGCGTAGACTGCGGAAATGTAGCTGTTCACATCGGCGAAGTTGCGCAAAGCCTGAATGCCGCCCGAGGTGGCGCAGGCGCCGATGGTCACGAGAAACTTGGATTGCTCGCGAACCTTGTGAATGCGCTCGGCGTCATGCGTCGTTGTGATCGAGCCTTCGACCAGCGACAGATCGTAAGGCCCGTCCGAGATGGCGCTCGATGCTTCGGGGAAATTCGCAATGTCGATTGCCGCCGCCAGCGTCAAAAGCTCGTCCTCCAGGTCGAGCAGCGAAAGTTGGCATCCGTCGCAGGATGCGAACTTCCAAACCGCGAGCCTGGGGCGGTTTCGCGTTGCCATGTCAAATCTCCCTGACGGCGAGGATGTGCGAAATGCGGTCGAACCGCAGCACCGGACCGTCCTTGCAGGTGAATTCGGGGCCGAACTGGCAGCGCCCGCAAATCCCCATGCCGCACTTCATGTTGCGCTCCATGGAGATGTAGATGTGGTCTTGGGGAACGCCCGCGTCGTGCAGCGAATTCGCCATGTAACGCATCTTGGTCTCGGTGCCGCAAACCATCGCGAGCGTCTCCTTGGGATCGAAGTTCGCGCGCTTGATAAATTTCAAGCCTTGCACCGCGCCGACATTGCCGCGCCAACTGCGATCCGCGTGATTGACGGTCACGAGAAGGTCGATGTCGAGCCTCTGCCGCCACTGCTCGAATTCATGGAGAAAGAGCAAATCCTCCGGGCTGTGAAAGCCGAGAAGGATCGAAACGCGCCCATAGCGCTCGCGATTGTTCAAGACATGGTAGATGGCGGGCCGCAAAGGGGCGAGCCCCAGGCCGCTCGACACCATAACGACATCGAGCCCCTCGGCCTCGTGGACCGGCCAACCCGTTCCGAACGGTCCGCGCACGCCGAGGACATCGCCCTCTTTCAACCTTGCCAGCGCGGCGCTCACCTTGCCGACGTTGCGAATGGTATGCACGTGCCGGCTTGTGTCGCATGGGTCGCCGCTCATGCTGATGGCGACCTCGCCCAAGCCGAACACGTAGAGCATGTTGAACTGGCCCGCCGCGAAAGGCGCCCGTTCCTTTCCGGAAACGGGCACGATGTCCATCGTGACGACGTCCGGGATCTCGGGCGCCGTGCGCACCACGCGGTAGAGTTCAGGCAGGAACGGGTCCGCCAGCGTCTCGTCGGTCAACGTCTCGTCAGTGCTTGCCGTAGACGTCGAGGATCTGAAGTCTTGTTGCATGAAGCCGTCCTACAAGGATAGGTAAGAAGCGTTTCATCATCTCATAGCCAAGATGATGATCCGCCTCGCATTTCCCGCGCAGACACGCAGCGTCCATGCCGATGGCGCGGGTCAGGCCAACGGCGCGTGCGTCGAACATCCAGCGATAGGGCGGGACGAGCCACGACGCGCCGACAATGTCTCCGTCCTGCAACGTCTCGAAGACGATCGGCTCGCGGCCGGGCGCGACAATCTCCAAGGCGATCTTTCCATGCCGGATGAGGAAGAATTCGTTGGCGGGGTCGCCTTCGTGGAACAGGAACTGCCCCGCGTTGAAACGATGGTTCTTCGCGCATCCCGCCATAAGCTCGCGATGCTCCTTGGGGAAGGTTGCGAAAAACGGATGCTCACTCAGAATGCGTTCAAGTCCCTCCATTGGTCTCCTCCGTGCTGGCGGCAGGGGCTGTCCTGATCGCGGCAGCTTCCTCTGTTATGTCGATGCCTGTGGGACACCAGGTGATGCAGCGGCCGCAGCCGACGCACCCCGACGTGCCGAACTGATCGTACCAGCTCGCGAGCTTGTGCGTCATCCATTGCCTGTAGCGTGCGCTTCCGCTTGGACGCACGGGGCCGCCGTGGATATAGGAGAAGTCAAGGGTGAAGCAGGAGTCCCACTTGCGCACGCGCGTGGCGGTTTCGCCCGTGAGATCGCTGTGATCGTCGACGGTCGTGCAGAAGCATGTCGGGCAAACCATCGTGCAATTGCCGCAGGAGAGGCAGCGCTTCGCGGCATCCTCCCAGCGCGGATGTTTCGGGTTGGCTTGCAGAACCGCCTTGAGGCCTTCGGTTTCCAGGCTGCGGCCCATGCGGCTCGCTGTGCGCTCGACCACGGCCTTTGCCGCGGCGAGGTCGTCCGGTGTCGCCGGCCGCTTCGGGAGTTGCTCTAGAAGTTCCGCGCCGGATTCGCTTCCGGCTTCGACCAGGAAAGCGTGGCTGCCGCCGCCCACGAGTTCCGTCAAGGCGAGGTCAAAACCTGATTTCGGCCTTCGGACCGGTCTTCATAGATGCGCAGAAGCAGGTTCCGCCCGCTTCGCTGCAGTTCAAGGCGACGATGAAAGCGCCGCGCCGCCGGGCTGCGTAAGCCTTGTCGATGAAAGGCCCGCCGCTGAAGACCTTGTCCTGGATTGCGATGGCGTGCAGTTCGCAGGACCGCGCGCCGATGAAGGCGAATTTCTGAGAGGGCGTTTCGGGCGGCGCGATTTCCATCGATTTGCCGTTCTTCTTGGCGGTCCAAAGCGTCTGCATCGGCGGATGCAAGTAGCGCTTCCACGATTGGGGGCCATGCGAGAACCCGAACAGCGCCTCATCGTCCCGACGCTCCAAGCGGTAACGGCCGCCGTCCTGGCGGTCGGTCCAGCCTGCCGGAAGATCGGCGACGCCGGCGATCTCGTCATAAACGATGGCGCCATCGCGGACGATCGGCCCTAAAACTTTGTACCCGCGGGCTGCGAGTGCGCCGATGAGCGCCTGCAGGCCGTCGATGGTGATTGCCGCTTTCGCCTCGCTCATGAAGCAAGACTCCGTTCTGTTTTAAACATACTGCAATGCCGGGACGTTGATACCAGGGGGATATGGCGCTTCGGTCAAGGATGCAAGCGCGCTTTGCGACTTTTGCTGAGCGCCGTCTCGGCGGCGCAACTCCTAGTACGCCCCGGAAAAGGCTTTGACCAGGATCAAATGACGCGCTTTTCATAGCCCCATTTAAGTGGCGGTCAAGGGAGATTTTGAAAACAGCCGCGCTGCTGCTACCGGTTTCTCCCTCAAACTAAAGTATATACCCCTCTGAGAATTTTTTTTCTTTTTTGGCGCGAGGCCTAGCCATTTTTGGCGTCAGCTCTCCTCAAGCTTCGCAAGAAAAACCGGAAGGCGCGGACTTCAAGAGAACCGATTCGCTTTTTTTAAGCATCAGCTTACCCAATGGAATATTATAATCTTTGCGTGGAGCGAGGGCTTGTGCAAGAGTCCGTCGCAACAAGATACGGGTGAGGCAGATGCCGCATACTATGACAGCGACCATCAAAAATTGAGACGAACGCCCCTCGTGACCGCGATTCCTTTCAGCGCGTAACCAAACAGCAACTTTCCAACTCTAGACAGCCTAATCGGCCGGTCTTCCGGCAAGGGAGCATGCATGTCGGACGCTTATGTGATCGAATTGAAGGGTAACGCTGTAGGCATCATCGTTCGGCGTAACCAAGACGAGCCAGCTTATCGCTTCATGGCTGCGTTGCATGGCTTCAACAGCCTGGAGGGCGTTGAGTTTCCGGGTCCGTTCCAGGCGGAAAGAGCCGCCATGAAGCTGTGGCGGGAGAAGCCTTATATCCTGCGCCCCTCTGCGGAGCGTGTCGGATCATACGATTGAGCAAGGTCCTGCCTACAAATGCCAGGACGCTGGTTTAGCCACCCCCTCACCCAGCCGCTTTGCGGCTGCGCTCTTCCGCAAGGGTAATTCCGTGCGTCCCCTCTCTCCGCATCCGCTCGCGGGTGCGGATGCTTTAATGACATCCGCAAAAATAACCGCTACGATTTTTCGGTTCGCGGGTGTATCGCACCGTTCCATTCGGGATGGAGCGCGTGGCGGTTATTGAGGGCGTCAGCCAAAGAATGAAGACTTCCCCGTCCATACATTGGTCGATCCGCGAAGACCTGCTTCAAGTTTCATGACTCTTGAAAGCCTATATTAACCCTGGACCGCCGGGGGCCTGTTAACCATGCGCGCGTGCTGCATCGTTTATCTTTTTCCATTTTACTTCAACGCTTTAGCTAGACGACTCTGTTTGGGCGGGGAGGCTTTCGGCGCCTCCGGATCAAGCATGCGAACGCTGAGGCCAACCGCCCGCCAATCGCCATATCCCCACAGAATCCCGCCTGCCGAAGGCGAGCCCCCCTGTTTTACGAAACAATCCCAATCTCAGCCCTTTTTTAACCCTGATACCAACCGCCGGAAGTGTTGACCGGTTGCGCCCCCCCCCCACCCCGCCCTCTCCCGCGCAATCTCGCCTTGGCGAGATTGCTACCCTATAAAACCGCATCCGCGAGCGGATGCGGTTGGGAGAGGGAGTCCGCTCGCGCTTGAAACAGCGTTCTTTCTCCCCTCGCGGGAGAAAGACAGGATGAGGGGGCCTTGGGTCAGAACATAGGGCGGCTGGTATTACAGGGCGCTGACCGCTGTTGGATCGCTTGCCCGCGCGGATGCCGCGCAAATCCGCCGTCGCGGATCCAACGGGCCTCAGCCACAACGCCGACAGGGCGAACCGATGCCCTTGTTTTTGCGCCTGCCCCAAGTGGCAAGCTTGCCAAGGCGAGTTTGCGCGGAGAGGGACAGGGGGGATTGGGGAGACGTCGAAAGTTTTCTAAGGGCAGGAGTCTTCCAGCTTTTGAACAGCGGCGGCGACGCCTTCCAGCGAGTACTGGTCTGTCGTCTGCGTTCCCTTCGCCGACGTCGCTTTCACAATCATAGGGCCACCGGTCGTCATGGCGTTGAGGAGTTTCTGCTCGTCCGCTGGGTCCTTCGCATAGGCCTTGTCGTCGTCGGCCGAAAGCGAGAAGCTCTGCCCGCCGACCGTCACCGTCGCCACGGCGTTCGCCTTCATGGCGTAGCCCTGCCTGACGCTGACCTCCTTGTGAACGCCGTTCTTCTGCCAAGTCGTCACGTAGAAGATGACCGATGTCCGCTTCGCCGTTTTGGGCTGCGTTTCCGTCGGCGCAGACGCTGCAAAACAGATCCGCCCCTCCGCGCCCTCGTAAATGTAGACGGTCCAATCCCTTATGCGTTCAAGAAGATGGGCTTTCGCCTCGGGGCCAGGCTGGGCGGTTTTTTTCGCCGGGGCGGCGGCGGGCTTAGGCTTATGCTTTGCGGGCGCCGCCTTAGGCTGTTGCGCGTTCTCAATGTCGCTCTGTTGCGCCACGGCGCAAGGAGACGCCAGGATAAGAAAAGATGCGGGAATAATCAGGCTGCCGCGCATGCCAAAATCTCTTTTTTCAGTGCTTTTCACCCTTTCTGGATCTCTATCGAGGCGTCAAGGCAAATCGATCGTCAAATCATCGGTCTGCTGAAAGCTTGCCTATTCGCGCTCGAAGGTGAGGCGCCGGCGAGGCCATGCGATCCGGAAATGAGCCAAGGCTTCGCACGCGGTCATACATCACGATCGCCCCGGCCATGCCGACGTTGATGCAGAAAGCCGTCGGAATTTTGATGACGTAATCGCAACGCGAAAGAAGCGCCTCCGAAAGAACGCCAAGCTCGGGGCCAAGCACATACGCCGCATGGAGCGGATGGCGAAAGCTCGGCAAATCTATTGCGCCTTCGATCAGCTCCACGCCCACGAGTTTGCATTGGAGCGGCAGGGTCATTTCGTCGGCGTTCGCCCATTGATAGAACGGCAAATGATGGACGGCCTTGGATGTGTCGGAATAGGCTTCGAAAGCGCGGGGATGAGCGCCGATCGTGAAGAAGAACTTGGCGCCGAAAGCGTGAGCCGAGCGCAAGAGGTTGCCCATGTTCATCGGCTTCGATATTCGTTCCGCCCCGATGGCGAAGTATCCGCGCATGGCCCTTGCTTTTCGCGTAAAATGACTGTCTCGACTGAGGTATGCGATGAAAGCTGTTTTGTGCAAGTCTCTCGATGGCCCCGACGCGCTTGAGATCGGCGAACTTCCCTCGCCCGAGCCGGGGATGGGTGAGGTTACGATTTGCGTTTCGGCGGTAGCGCTCAATTTTTTCGACACGCTGATCGTTCGCGGCAAATATCAGACGAAGCCGGACCTGCCCTTTTCACCGGGCGGCGAGCTTGTGGGGACGGTGGCCCGGCTCGGGGAAGGCGTAGAAGCTTTTTCCGTGGGCCAGCGTGTGCTGGCCTATATCGGCTACAACGGGTGCAGGGAGGAGGTGATTGCGCCTGCGCGCAAAGTCGTCGCCCTGCCCGATGGCGTTTCCGACGAGGCGGCGGCGTCCATTCCCATCGCCTATGGCACGGCCTTGCACGGGCTCGAAGATCGCGGGCATCTGTGGCCGGGCCAGACGGTGCTCGTTCTTGGCGCAACGGGAGGCGCGGGGCTTGCCGCCGTCGAGGTCGCGGCTTGCCTGAACGCGGCGGTCGTGGCCGCGGGAACATCGGACGAGAAGTTGAAGATCTGCAAGGAGCGCGGCGCGGCGCAGGTTCTCAATCTTACCGGCATCAACGTGAAGGAGGCGGTTCGCGGCCTGAACGGCGGCAAGGGGCCGGATGTGATTTACGACTGCATCGGAGGCCCGTACGCCGAGCCTGCTCTGCGAGGCATCGCATGGGGTGGGCGCTATCTGGTTGTCGGTTTCGCGGCGGGCGACATTCCGAAAATTCCGCTTAACCTCGTGCTTCTGAAAGGCTGCGAAATCGCAGGCGTTTTCTGGGGACGGCACGTCGCCGCCAACCTGCCGGGCTTTCGCGATCAGATGGCGCGGCTCATCCAGTGGTGCGTCGAGGGCAAGATCCGCCCGCACATCGACCGCGTGTTCTCTTTCGCCGAAACGGCGGACGCGCTGCGCGCCATGGAGGCGCGGCAGATCAAGGGCAAGGTGATCGTCAAGCCGTGATTACGTCCGAGCCGCGGCATCTCTTCGTGTATGGCACGCTCATGCGGGCGAGCCGCAGTCCCTATGCGCAACTCTTAAGGACGCGGGCGCAGTTCGTCGGCGAAGGATGGACGCCCGGGCGGCTGTATAACCTCGGCCGCTATCCCGGCGCCGTTTTCGACGGCGACGCGACGACAAAGGTGCATGGAGAGCTTTTTCTCCTGCGCGGCGAGGCATTGCTCGCGGCCCTGGACGCATATGAAGGCTGCGGCGGCCGAGGCGCGAAACCCGGCTTGTTCCATCGCGATGTGGTGGAGGTGCGGATGGCGCTCGGCGGAAGGCTGCACGCCTGGGTCTATCCGTTCGCCGGAGAGGTTCGCGGCCGCCCGCACGTCGCGTCAGGCCGCTTTCCTTTGTGATCGCTGCTTGCCCTAAAAAAAGTCCCGGAAAGGCGAAGCCTTATCTACCGTCTTCGAAGTCAAGCGGTTTCTGCAGCGGTTTCCGCATGGCTCCAAGGCTTACCGGAGCGGAGGATGGCGTTGAGCGTGACGACGAGCTTTCGCATCACGGCGGTGATGACGAGCTTGCCTGGCTTGCCTCTTTGCCGAAGCTTTTCGGCAAACAGCCGCATGACGGGGTTGTGCCGCATGGCGACGACCGCCGTCATATAGAGCGTCTTGCGGACGACGGCTCTTCCCGCCTCGATGTGGCGAGGCCCTTTGTACTTGCCGCTATCGTCGTCGATTGGCGCAAGCCCTACCAGGAAGGCGGCTGCGCCCCTGCTGAGCGTTCCCAACTCGGGCAGGTAAGCCAGGAGAGCCGCAACCGTGGCGGGACCGACGCTCTTGAGCGTTCGCATGAGCTGCGCCTTGCGCGCGAGTTCTTCGGCTGCTTCGACATGCGCTGCGATCTCGGCCTCAAGCTCAGCCAAGTCTTTGCGAAGGCTTGCGATATGGGCGTCGAGGCTTTGTTTTACGCGAGCGTGATGGGCATGCTCCAGGCGGTTTGTCTCGGCAAAGAGCATCTGCTGAACCTGGTCGCGCCGGGTTCTCAAGTCTCTGAGCGCCAAAACCTCAGGCGTTAACGGGACATAGAGGCGAAGATCGGGGGTCTTAAGCCCATAGAGAGCGATAACGCGCGCATCGATCGAGTCGTTTTTGGCGAGCAGGCCGAGATATCTGGCAAAACTACGCACGCGCGACCCATGGGCTTTGTGAACAGAGATCCCAAGTTCAACACAAACGTCAAGAACATCGCGCTCATAGCCGCCGGTCGCCTCGCAAACGACAAGCATAGGGCCAAGCCCGCCCTCGGCGTTGAGCCGTTTCTCCTCGATAAGCTCCTTGCGTATCGCCTGCGGTTTGTTTGCAGAGACACGCTGTTTATCAGCAGGCAAGGTATGTATAACCAAACTATCCTTGGCGACTTCAAACGCAACGATGTGATTGAATGCAGGCAAAGCCGGGTTCATAGTCATGATCGAGAGTCCGTGATCCTGGATTGTATGCGGCCGTTGAAGGCCCTTCTACCGTTCGGATGGACATGGAAACTCGGCGGCGCGGGCCACAGATAACGCTGGACCGTGTGAGGTCTATCCGGGATACGGCCGCGCGCCGCCCGTGAGGAGGGTGGCCACCCTCCTCACGGGCTGATGCTTTCTGAATTCGTAGGCAAGAGAAAGGTCAGCCGCTCCGAGATACAATCCGGGATCGTAACACAATGCACGTCTTCCTTTATGTAATCCCGGCTCGCACTTCGCTTGGCCAGGATGACGAAGCTCGGAGGCTAATAGACCGAGGCTATGGCCTCCAAGCCGTCCTTGCGGTAGATGTCGTTCCGGAACTGGACGGCGCCGTCGGGCGTCGCCCATGCGGTGACGTAGGTCCAATAGAGGGGGACGCGTTTCTTGATCCGCACAGTCAGCCGCTCGCCAGTCTGCTTCATGCGCAGAACCTGCTGAACCGTCCAGCCATTATCCTCCAGCAGCCAGGCGACAAGCTGGTGAATGTTCTGGACGCGCACGCAGCCGGAACTTTCCGCCCGGAAGCTCTTCGAGAACACGCTTTGCCCCGGCGTGTCGTGCATATACACGCCATGCGGGCTGGCGAAATTGATCTTGGCGTAGCCGAGCGGGTTATCCTCGCCCGCATTCTGCACATAGAAATAATGAAGCGGCGCGTCCGACGCCCAGTCGATCTCCGACGGCGCGAGTTTTTGACCTTTCTGATAGGCCGCGTGGTCGAAATATGCGTCGATCTTATATTTCGCGAGAACGTCCTGACCATCTCGCCCTTTCGGCACAAGATCGGCCTTCAGAACGGTCGGCGGAACCACCCACTCCTTGTTGAAATTGATCTCCTCGATCGCCGATTGCAGGAGCGGCGAGGGGCGATCCGGCTTGCCGACGACGCCCGTATGGCGGGAGACCACCTGATTATTGTTCACCGCCTCGATCTGCGCCGCAGGAATGTTGACGAGCACATATTTTCCAGCGGGGGTCGATGGAACAAGGTTTTGCAGACGCGCCAGATTTGTCCGTAGCTGGCGCAAGCGCGCGATGGCCGGAACATTGAGCGCGTCGATGGTGACGGAGTCGAGGAATCCCGTCGGCGGAACGCCATGGCGGATTTGCGTCCGTTTCACGGCCTGTTCGACGTAGGAGTCGTAGACTTCGGGATAGCCGCCATAAGCCTGGAGATCACCTGTGGCTTGCAGACGGCGGCGAAGCTGGACCACCGCAGGGTGGTTCATGCCTGTCCGCAACTCCATCGGCGGCAGCTGTGGCCATCCGCCCTGCGCGACGAGCTCGGAGTAATGCTTGATGGCCTCTTTTGTGGTCGCGATGTTTTCCTTCGCGAGCGTAGGATAGCCGCGGTCCGGCTGCGTCTCCCATTCCCTGGCGAAAGCGCGGTCGCGGCCAGATTGGTCCCAGTTACTGTTATCGTCCGATTGGTCGAACCCCAACCAATCGTCGAAGCCGTTCTTGCGCTCTTGCGCATTCGCCCCGGCGACGCCAGTAAAAACCATGAAGGCAGCCGCTACAAACACGGCTGTCACCCTCTTTTTCATAATTTTCATCCCGCCTTCCGATACAGGCACATCGAATCGTAAGTTTCCCGTAGGTTTCACCACCTGACATCGAATTATGTCGATAACGGGGTTACTTTCCCGTTTAGACGGTGGGAAGTTGAGGGATTTTCAACCCGAAATTGTGTGCGTGACGGGGACGCATTTCGAAAACTGCCGAGCTTGCGACGGCGTTGAGATAGGGGTAGCGAAGCGGCATTGCGGTCGCAGCGCCGCTTTTCACAGCTAGAGCTGGTAGCGGATTTGGTCGCCCCAGAAGCGCTCCAGCTTCACAGAAATCTGGTTGAAATGCTTGAGGTCGGGAACTGAAACGCCGCCGACCTTTTCGAGCATATTCAACTGGCGCTCCAGGAGGCGATTCACCATCTCGGAAATCGCCTTGCCCTTGTCCGTGAGCTTGACGCGGACGGAGCGCTTATCGGTGCGCGAGCGCTGGTGGTGGATGTACCCGCTCTCGACAAGCTTCTTCAGGTTGTAGGACACATTGGAGCCGAGATAGAGGCCGCGGGTCTTCAGCTCTCCCGCTGTCAGCTCCACGTCTCCAATGTTGAACAGAAGCAGCGCCTGAACGCTGTTGACGTCTGTCCGGCCGACACGCTCGAACTCATCCTTGATGAGATCGAGGAGAAGTCGATGCAACCGCTCAATCATCCGGAGCGTGACGAGGTAGTTTGTTTTTAGCGTCTGGTCGTCCGGCTGGACGCGTACGAAATCGGCGATCATGTCACCAACCATCCTCAAGTTGCGTTGATACCCGCGGATGCAACTTATAGGCGAATCCATGAATATCGTCTTAATTGTAGCAACTTTTAGGAGAACTCTTTCAAGCCTACGCGAGGCTCACCATACACAATTTATTTACAGATTGACTCGGATTCGAGCGTCCCATGTTCTGCGCGCAAGAGGTGGGTGGTGGTCGAGAAATCGAGGCAGCCTGTTTCCTTGCAGGCGAACAGCCCCTAAAGCGAGCGGCCTCCTGGGCGTCCAGGGGCGTGTTTCGCTCGTCATGCGGGCGGCCTCCCGGGCGAATCTTCAGCATCATCGCCACTGTGTTGTTGCAATCTTCGGGGCTCAGCTACTGCCCGGCGAGCCGGCGTGGAGATAGGATTGGCTCTCGCTTCCGCCGACCATAAAGAAGAGCAGGCCGCTCAGCGGCGGGCGAAAGGCGTTGTCCTGTGGTCGCTACCGCTGGATCTTGCCAACAATGGACGACGCTTCGTCAGCTGTTTTGCTTGCCGCTAATCCGGAAGCGCCCGGGAGCGGAGATCGCGGCGACATTTTCAGCGACGAGCTTATGGACTGACGGGACGCGGCTGGCCGGAAGCCAGAGCGACGGCCATGCCCGCCCCCACTCCCACGACAAGGCCACCGCCAAGAACGGCGTCAAGCGAAGGCTCGTCCAGCACAATCTCGGCGCCGCCGGCGCCACCGTTTAGTCCGCCATCCTTTAAACTGCCTTCCGCAAAACCGTCTTCATGGCAGGGAGGGGGCGACAGAAGAACAGCAGACGCCTGCCGCGGACCGAGCCTTGTGGCGCAACCGTTTTCATAGCGGATAACAACGAAACCATCGCCGGTTCGCACCCGATCCCCAGGCGACAAAACGGAACCAATCGAGACAGGCCTGATCCCATCGCCGCGGCTCATCCAGACGGGTCCCTGCAGATCCGAAACAACGGCCGCCTGCGCGTTGGTGGCTAGAAGCACAACCATCAAAGCCGCCGAAACGTACGACCTCTGCGCTCTCCAGGTTTCATTCCCCAGGTGACCCATTGGAGTCTCTCTTTGCTAATAATGATGCGACCATTAGCGGGATCGCCGGTGCAACCCTACATCGAAGTGGATAAAATGATTCTTGCCGCTCTGCCACAAAAACAGGTATATTTTTATTAAACTGTTCGCTTGCTCGGCGAAATACTGTTTATTTTTAGAAACCAATGTCCTCTTCGCGGTCGCCCTAGTTCTGCCAGCGCTCCGGCGCCATGGCGTAAACAAGGTGCGGTTAACCTCTCGGCAAAGCTTTTTCTTAAGATCCACGGCGCAAGCAATGCGGACGCGAACGCAGGCCGATCGAAGGCTCGGGCCAGATGCCGTCATTTGCAACGAGCATGCAAAATGACAGTGGGCGGGTCCGGCGGCGAGCCGCCGGAGCCAAAGGGTTCATCCGTTGGCTCCGGCAAACTCGTTCAGACCTCGAAAGGCTTGCCGATCTCAGGCACGAGCACCTTCTGGCCCTCCATAAGCGCCAGGAACTTGTCCGGCGTCTGGTCGATGATGGGGAAGGTTCCGTAATGCATCGGCACGACGACGTCGAAATTAAAGTACGTCTTGCAGGCATAGGCGGCCGACTTCGCCCCCATGGTGAAGCGGTCGCCGATCGGCGCGAAGCCCACCTTCGGCGCGAAAAATTCCTGCACAAGCGCCATGTCGCCGAAAATCTCCGTGTCGCCCATGTGATAGATGGTCTTGCCGAGGCCCTCGATCACGACGCCGGTGGGGTTGCCGAGATAAACCGCCTCTCCGTTCCCCGACGTTGACGACGAATGGAACGCCTTCACGAAGCTGACGCTCACGCCGCCGCCAAGGTCGATCGTGCCGCCCGGATTGCCGGCCTCGACCTTCGCGACGCCCTTGCCCGCAAGGTGCATCGCCAGTTCATAGACCGCAACAAGGGTCGCGCCCGTCTTTTTAAAGATCTCGACCGTGTCGCCCACGTGGTCGTCATGGCCATGCGTCAGCACCACATGCGTCGCGCCGCGCGCCGCTTCCTCCACAGAGCCGTCGAATTTGGGGTTGCCCGACAGGAACGGGTCGATCAGGATGACGTGCCCGCCGTTTTCGGCTCGAACCGCAGCATGCCCAAACCATGTCAGCTTCATTGCAACTCTCCCTGGGGTGACCGGTGATTTTCCGCATAATAAGAAACCGCGGCGCGCCCGCAATTTATAAAAACATGCAAGGACAAACTTGTGCCATCTGAGCCATTGGCGCTTGCCGATCTGTCTCTAAGGATGAAGCGGGACGAGCGGCTTTTCGGCCTGGACTTGGGCACGAAAACCATCGGGCTCGCGCTCTCCGACGTGATGCGGCGGATCGCGACGCCGCTTGAGACGATCCGGCGGACGAAGTTTTCGGCGGATGCGGCGCGGCTTCTGGACCTGGCGAAACAGCATGGGGTGGGCGGCCTCGTCATCGGCTTTCCCGTCAATCTCGATGGCTCGGAGGGGCCGCGCGTCCAGTCGACGCGCGCGTTTGCCCGCAATCTCGCCCAGCTGACCGATCTGCCCATGGCCTTTTGGGACGAGCGCCTCTCCACCGCCGCCGCCGAGCGCGCGCTCCTGGAAGCCGACACCAGCCGCAGGCGCCGCGCCGAACTCATCGACAAGACGGCAGCCGCTTACATCTTGCAAGGTGCGCTGGACCGCTTGAATTACGGTCTGCGCTCCTTCTGACCCATGATCGTCATTCTTTCGGCGCTCGCGCCCCTGTTTCTCATCACCGCACTCGGCTATGCGCTCGCCGCCATGAAATTCGGCGGCGACGAAATGTGGCATGCGCTCGATCACATCACGTTCTATGTGTTTTTTCCGGCTCTTCTCGTGAAAACGCTGATGCGGGCCGACCTCGGAAGCGTGCCGGCGCGCGACCTCGTCTTTGTTTCTTTCAGTTCGGTGACGGTCATGAGCGGCGCGCTTGTCGCCGCCTATCTGCTCTTGAAAAGGCCGGTCTCAGGGCCGGTATTCACGAGCTTTTTCCAGGGCGCGGTCCGGTTCCAAAGCACCATCACGGTCGCTATCGCCGCCGCCTTGTTCGGCGAGCGTGGCCTGACGCTCGCCGCCCTTTCGGTCGCCTCGATCATCCCGACGGTGCAGCTTTGCACGGTTCTGACGCTTTTGATCTTCGGAGAAGGCAATGGCGAGATAAGCCTTTGGCCAATCCTTCGCAGGCTCGCCGCCAACGCATTCACTTTGGCCTGCGCACTGGGCCTTATCCTGAACCTTACCGGTGCGCCGAACGTCGTCTATGACACATTCTCCATCCTCGGCGCCGCGGCCATTCCCCTGACCATGCTGGCCGTTGGATCCGGCCTCGACCTCGCGGGCGCCCACGCAGCCCGAAACCTTGTGGCGGCGAGCGTGGCTCTGCGCCTCATCGGCATGCCGCTACTTGTGTTTGGCCTATGCTCGCTGGTGGGCTTGTCGGGGCTTCCGCGCACCGTCGCCATCATCGCCGCAGCGGTGCCGACCGCGGCGACGGCCTATACCATGGCCCGCAAAATGGGCGGCGACGCCGAACTCATGGCCCAGATCATCACCTTTCAGACCATTGCGTCCCTTGCGACCCTTCCGCTTTTCATCTGGCTGGCGCAAAGCTCATAGTAAGCTCAGCCGGACATCCCTGACAGGACGTCGGCGGCGAAGCGAATGCGAACTTGCCTCCGGCCGTTCTAGGGTTATTTTGACGCGAGCGTCACTCCAACTAAGGAAGCTCAAGAAGGGCCGACTATGGCGATGAATGAAAAAGATATGTGGTTCGCCGTCTTCCTCGGCGCCCAGCCGTGGCTCGTGTCCATCGGCATGTTTATCCTGGGCTATCTGCTCGGCTCGATCCCGTTCGGCTACCTCTACGGACGCCTCGCCGGCGTTGGAGACATCCGCACCATCGGCTCCGGCAATATTGGCGCGACGAATGTGCTGCGCACGGGCCGCAAAGGGCTCGCGTTGCTGACGCTCTTGTCAGACGCAGCGAAAGGCTTCGTTCCTGTCCTGTTGTGCCAGCGCTATCTTGGGACGGAGCCCGCGCTTTTCGTCGCCGCGGGCGCGTTTCTCGGCCATCTCTACCCGGTTTGGCTTCGTTTTCGCGGCGGCAAGGGGGTCGCCACCTATATCGGCGTTATCACCGCTCTTTATTGGCCCGCCGGGGCGTTTTTCTGCGCGGTTTGGCTTTGCACTGCGGTCGGAACCCGCTATTCCTCGCTTTCGGCGCTCATCGCGGCAGTCCTTACGCCGCTTTTCGTGGCCGTGATGACGCCGGGCGCGCTTTACATCTTCATGGCCGCCCTCTCCGCCTTCCTCATTGCCAAGCATCAGAACAATATTCAGAATTTGATTTCGGGACATGAAAGCAAAATCGGCCAGAGAGCGGCGGGCGCGAAAAGAGCCTGATCGACAGACCGGCCCGGCAAGGCTCAGCGAGAGCGAAAAGCTCGGCTGGCTTCGCCTGATCCGGACGCCCCATATCGGGGTCGTCACCTTCTGGGAACTCTTGTCGCATTTCGGATCGGCGAGCGCCGCGCTGGAAGCCTTGCCGGAGTTCGCGAAATTCGGAAGCCGCGTGACCGCGCGAAGCATCCCGACCGCAGCGGTCGCCGAGGCCGAGTTGAAACGGGCCGCCGCCGCGGGCATGACGCTCCATGCCGCGCATGAGTTCGGCTATCCGCCGCTTCTTTGTCATATCGAAGCGCCGCCGCCGCTTCTCTATGCGAAGGGACGAAACGATATCTGGGAAAGGCCGCCGGTTGCGGTCGTGGGCTCCAGGAACGCCTCGGCGGCGGGCCTGAAATTTGCAAGCGATATCAGCGCCGAACTCGGCCGAAGGGGATTTCTGATCGTCTCGGGGCTGGCGCGCGGCATTGATGGCGCCGCCCACCGCGCTTCCCTGCCTTTCGCGACTTGCGCGGTTCTGCCCGGCGGCCTTGACGCGATCTATCCGCGCGAGCATGTCGGCCTTGCTGGCGACATTGCGGAACGCGGAGTTCTTATCAGCGAATGCCAGCCCGGCTTCATCGCCCGCTCCCAGGATTTTCCGCGTCGGAACCGGATCATTTCGGGCTCTTCTTTCGGCGTTGTGGTGGTTGAAGCGGCCGAGCGCTCGGGGTCTCTGATCACGGCGCGGCTCGCCGGCGAGCAAAGCCGCGAGGTTTTCGCCGTGCCTGGCCATCCCTTCGAACCAAGAGCTGCCGGGTGTAACCGGTTGATCAAGGAAGGCGCGACCTTTACGACATCGGCCGACGATGTGGGGGAGGCGTTGCAAACTCTGCTGTTAGCATGGGCGAAGAACGGAAGGTCGGGCGTTGAGAGCACCAGCAAAAACAACGCAAGCGTGGCGGCGGCCGGCGTTTCGGACCCGTCTTCATCCGAACCCGCTGAGGACGGTTTCGCTTTTCTCGGAGATGCAATGAGCGAGGTTGAGAAGCTTCTAAGCCTCGCGCCCATCGATATTGACGATCTTTGCCGGCTTAGCGGCTTGGAAGCGCGGCGCGTTCATGCTGCGCTTGTATCCCTCGATCTGGCGGGCCGGGTCGATCGCCGGAGCGCCCGGCTGGTGGCGTTGAGACCGTGACGAGACTTTATGCGCTGCAGTGGAACCTTGCTTCCTCCTCTGCAACCGCGATCAGGTCGGAAAGAAGGCGAAACTGCGCTCTCGCTGCAATGGGCTGGAGAGAAGCAAGAAGCGAGGCGATGTATTCTGCAGCCTCCTTTGGTTGCATATCCACAGCGCAATCGTCATTGCCGCCGTCAAATTCCTGCATCTCTTCGAGCGAGCAGGGATGCGCCAGATAAAGTTGGCCGCGACGTGTATTCATGGTGAAAAACCTCAACTGCTTTTTACTCGAACCAGCTCGGGTTGAGCGACACACCGTACAGACATTACCACAGGTTGTGGTAAAGAAGTCAGCCTTGGGTTGCAAGCTCCGCCTACGGTTTTATTCTCGTTGATACACACTTTCCTAAAGTTGGTGCAATTTGGTCACTAAATTCGAAAGGAGAAAAGGACACTTATCCATATTCCTCTCAGGCTTGGGCTAAGCCTCTGTCTTTCCTGTGGAAAACGAGCATGAAATTATTTGCGGGAAGGTCCAGTCGCTGGTTCAGGGCAAGGCCGCGATCAGTTGCCGCCTTTTCGAGGTCCCGAACGTCCTTGAGACCGCGGCCGGGAACCCCGGTTTCGCGAAGGCTTCTGTCGAAAGCCTCATTCGACGCGCTTGTGTACCCGCCGTCTAATTTGAAGGGGCCGTAAATTGCGGCGACGCCTCCTGGCTTCAAGGCCCTCGCTGCGATGCTGGCGAAACCGTCGGCGGCGGAAAGCGGGGCGAGGTGAAACACATTGATGGCGAAGACGACATCGTAAAACCGCTCGGGAAGCGGCCAGGGGTCAAGATCCGTAAGGTCGATTCTGAGCGGGTCGGCGACATTCGAATTCCCGGCGCTTAAGCGATTCGACTTGATCGCCTCGAAGACCGTCGCATCGCAGTCCGAGGGCTGGAACGCAAGGCGCGGGAAATGCGGAGCGAAATAGTTGATATGCGTTCCGCTTCCGCTCGCCAGCTCCAAGGCGACCCCTTCATTCGGAAAGAATGTCTTGAAGACTTGCAGTATCGGGTCGCGATTTCTCCCCGCTGCGCATGTAGTGTAGGGGCTCAGCGGACGGGGATCGATCCTGGGGTTTGATTCAGACACCTTTTTCGCCTTCATCCGGTCAAAGAGTGACCTTAAAGCCTCACTCCATGGGCAACTCGTAAGGGCGCGTCATGGTTTGAGCTTGAATTACCCGCTTAAGTTGCGGCAGAGAGTTTCCGTGGTCTCTATTTACGTTGCAGCTATAGACCGCAACGTATATTGGCCAGTCCGGCAAAATTACAAATGACCTAAGCCACATGCATGAACTTCATTCTTCAGGACTGTTTCGGCCGATTTTTACTTGGCGCCCGCTCGGCCTCATCCTGCTTTTTGCAGCCGCGAGCGCCATCGCTACGGCGCAACCAGCGGAAGCACAGGCTGAGACCTATAGTTTTTTCCAAGGCTGGCATCAAAATCCCTATCAATATCAGTATCGTCCCCAGCCCTACGACTTCCGCCGTTATCAACGCGCGCCTGTGCGGCGGCCGGTCCAACGGCCCGCCCACCGGCCGTTTATGCGGCCGCCCATCGAGAGCAATTCTCGGCCTATCGAGAGCAAACCGCAGCGAATCGAGCGCAGGCCTCTGGAGCCGAAGACGGCGGGCGGGAGCAAGGCCGCTGGCCCGCTTTACGCAGTCGTCTCGCTCGCCGATCAGCATGTCTCATTCTACGATGCGAACGGCCTGTGGGAGCGCAGCGTGATCTCGACAGGCGTGGCGGGGCATCCGACGCCGACGGGCGTCTTCACCATCCTTGAGAAGGAGCGGTGGCACAGGTCCAACATCTACAGCGGCGCGCCTATGCCGTTCATGCAGCGTCTCGCCTGGACGGGCATCGCCATGCATGAGGGGGTGGTGACGGGGCGGCCTGCTTCGCACGGATGCATTCGCCTCCCCGGCGCCTTCGCAAAACGGCTGTTCGGCCTCACGACTGTAGGCCAGCGCGTCGTCATCTCGCAGCAGGACGTCGCCCCCTCGGAGATCGTGAACGCGCATCTTCCGGCGCCGCAATTGCAGCCTGCTCCGACGGCGCAGGGGGAAAAGACCGCGACCTCAGAGGAAGGCAAGGCGATCGAGACCGTCGCCCTGGACAAAGCCGATCCAAGCGGCGACACGCATCTTCTCAATCCGGTAGAGTTTGCTAGGGCGTTGAAAACCGTTTCAGCTGCGAATGCGGCGGCTGCTGCCCAAGCGAAGAAAGCGGCGCTAGCGGTCGTTGCGAAGAAGGCCGAGGAGGCGCGTCTGGCCGCCAGGCAAGCATCCGCAGCGGAAGACCGTGTCCGGACCGCGAAGGCGGAAATCGAGGATGCGATCCGCACCTTGGCTAGCGCTCAGGACGATGAAACTATAAGAAAAGCCATCGACAAAAAAGCGGCTGCCGAAGCCAACCTTGCAGAGGTGGAGAGCCAAGCTCAAGAAGCGGGCGAGGCCAAAAAGGCGAGAGATCAGGATATCGTCTCCGCGCAAAACGCCGTCCGCGAAGCTGAGGAACAGGCCTCGGCGGCTGAAGCCGCGGCAAAGGACGCCGCCATCCGCACAGAGCCAATCTCGATATTCATCAGCCGCAAGACCAAGCATATTTACGTCCGGCAGGCGACCCAGCATCTTTTCGACATGCCAATCACCGTCCGCGATCCCGAGCGCCCGCTCGGAACCCACTTGTTCGTCGCAACGCGCGTGGGGGACGACGGTGCGTCGTTGCATTGGGTCGGCGTGACGCCGCCGGCTGCTGTCGAGATCAAACGCCGTCCTCATTCCAGCAGGAAAGGACGCAAGATCGAGCCGGAAGACGAGACGCCTTCCATGAAGCCATTCCCGGAGACGGCGTCGGCCGCTCTCGACCGCATCGAGTTGCCGCAGGAAGCTGTGCAGCGCATCGGCGAGCGCGCCTGGACAGGGGCGACGCTGATCATTTCCGATGTCGGAATGAGCGGGGAGGGGCGTTATGCGATGGATTTCATGATCCTCAACCACACGACCGTTCGAGAATAGTGACGGTGGAGCCTTCCCAGCCAGCGACCGTTGAGCGTGATAAGGGAGGCAACCTCTTTGCCAGCGTGACGGCGGTCGGCGAGACGGAAGAGGTCATCACGGAAATCCTGGTTCGGCCCGATCTGAAGATCGAACGGATCGTTTCGACCGGGCAGGCCAGTCCCCTGGGCTTTTGGTATGACCAGCCTTGGGACGAATGGGTGACGGTGCTTGCGGGCGCCGCTCGCTTGCGTTTCGAAAGCGAGGCGCAGGATAGAGAACTCCGTCCCGGCGATCATGTCTTCATAGAAGCGCACGCACGACACCGCGTCGAATGGACGAGCGCCGATCCGCCGACGCTTTGGCTCGCCATCCATATGAAGCCGTGAAGCGAACACGGATACAGTCGGAGGCGAGGGCATTACCTGCTCTACAGGCGCTTTGCGGGAAAGTGGGGGCGGACCACGAAGCCCGTGGGTTGAGCTAGCCGATCCTGATCTTAGTATCGCCCGTGAACTCGTAAGGTGGGATGTCGAGGTTGCGCGGAGCTGGGCCTTGGCGGATGCGTCCGGCGGTGTCGTACATTGAGCCGTGACAGGGACAGAACCAGCCGCTGTATAAGCCTCTGTCGTCGGTCGCAGCCTGCCCCTTCGGCACGCACCCCAGATGCGTGCAGATGCCGATGGCGACGAACCAGTTCTCCTTGCCAAGCTTCGTCCGGTTCGCATCCGTCGCGGACAAGTCTGACGGGGTCCCGCTAACCTGGGCATAGGGGTCTTTCAGATCAGAAAGCGCCACGGCCTGCGCCATCTTGATCTCTTCCGCCGTTCGATGCCGGATGAAGATCGGCTTGCCGCGCCAAAGAACCGTGATGGCCTGGCCCACGCCCACCGGCGCCAGATCGACTTCGGTCGAGCCGAGCGATAACGCCGACGCATCGGCATTCATCTGATCGATCGCCGGCCACAAAGCGCCGGCCGCTCCGATCGCCGCGAACGCTGTCGTTGCAAGATAGATGAAATCCCGCCGCGAGACATCGCCTTCGAGACCGTTGAATGTCGTTTCCATGTGCCCGCCGCCTGCCCGGATGTTTTCTTCACAGCGACAAGTGTGGGGCTGTTAGCGCGCGCCGTCTGTGACTAAGTCACGATGCGTGGCCCTGGGCGAAATCGTGAAGGGGGCTGTCGGACGGAACCGAAACGACGCCCCGGCCGCTTTTCAACCAGCCGCGCCTCTGGAATTCGTGGAGCTGGCGGCTGATGACCTCCCGCGCTGTTCCAAGTTCTGTCGCGAGTTGCTGGTGGGTGGCTTCCACATCCCCTTGGGCGTTTTTGAGCTGCAAGAGCTTCTGCGCCAGCCGGGTGTCCATGCGGGTGAAGGCGATGTCGTCGATGACGCGGCAGAGATCGGTGAACCGGTTGCCGAAGGTTTTGAACACAAAACGCCGGAACGACGCCGAGGCCGCGATGAGGTCATCGAAGGTGGCGCGCGGGATCGCGACCGCCTCGATCGCGGTCTCCGCAATTCCTTCCGCCCGATAGTCTTCATAGCCGAGCAGGCAAGCCGTGGTGAGCGCGCAGCTTTCCCCGGCCGAGACGCGGTAAAGAATGATTTCCCGCCCGTTTTCGGAAACCTGCTGAACCCGGATGCATCCGTTCAGCAGGAGGAGAAAATTCGAGGGCGCCTGGCCCGGCCCGAAAATGCGTGTGCCCTCCGGCATAGAAAGAACACGGCTTTCCGCCTCCAGCCGCTTCCTGTGCTCCTGCGGCAGGTCCTCAAGTCCAGGAAAGCGATCGATCCACGTGCTCATCGGTCATTGCCCATTGTCTAAAAAGGCTCGCACGCGGCCTTTCTTGAAAGTTACGGCGTGATCGGCGCTGCGGCACTGACGATTCGCAATCTTGGCATGCCAATAACCGTAAACACGTTGGAGAAGGACTTTTCCTCCGTTCGTAGTCGCCGGGCACAGAATCTTTCCCCGACTTCCACAGCCTTGCTGCATTTTTAGGCAGGACAGGCGCCTTTTCCGGGGTGCGCGGCGCATTTGCAACAGCTGGTCCGCTCCAGCTACGAGGAATCGTGTCAACATTGCGAATCAGTGGATGAGCAAGCGATAGTTCAACCGGATGATTCGAAGTTAGACGGAGCACAAAAACTGGCCCGTGGGGGACTTCCGAATTCCGATTAGGGGCGCGCGTTGGCTGATTGGCGCAGCAAACGCGTGAAGTTGCTGCCTGCACGGGCGGCGGAACCGGCGACGCCAACACGAGAGATCGACATGCGCAAACTCACAACATTCACCGCCTTGGCTCTGCTCATGGCGAGCTCCGCCGTAGCGATAGCCGATGGGACGCCTAGCCTGAAGGATGCGCCAGTAGCCGCGCCGACGCCCGCCTGGGACGTCGCATTTGGCGGCGCCATCATGTCCAACTATATGTTCCGCGGCATCAGCCAGTCCGCGAATTGGCCCTCGGGCGCAGCTTATACCGAACTGCGCTATAATATCCAGCCCACCGTTCAGCTTTATGGTGGGGTTTCCATCGAAAGCATCGATTATCCCAACCGCGCCGCCGCCGAGACCGACTTCTATTTTGGCGTGCGCCCCACCTTTGACAAGCTCGCCCTCGATTTTGGTGGCTGGTACTACTATTATCCGGGCGGCACGACTTATACCGGCACTGGTGGCCCAGAGACCTGCACCAACGGCTTCATCGCCGCCAACAATAGCTGCAACGCCTATGTCGGGGACGCGAGCTTCTGGGAAGTGTACGGCAAGGCCGCCTACACCCTCTCGGACACCTTCACGCTCGGCGCAAACGTCTTCTACGACCCCACCTGGTTGAATTCGGGCGCTGACGGCACCTACGCTTCGGTCACGGTGAAATACACGCTGCCGGGCGACTGGATGCCGAACAAGGATTGGGGCGCGTATCTTTCCGGCGAGTTCGGCCACTACTGGTTCGGCAAGACGAACTCGTTCTACGGCAACTCCACTTTCCCCGATGGCATTCAACTGCCGGAATACAACACCTGGAACGCCGGCGTGTCCTTCACCTGGAAGACCTTCACGCTCGACCTGCGCTATGTCGACACCGACCTGTCGAAGTCGAATTGTAACGTTCTGACCGGCGACCAAGGGGCTCACTACAGCGCCGGCAACGTCACCTCGATCAATCCGAGCGGCCTCGGTTCGGACTGGTGCGGCGCGACCTTCGTCGCCAAGCTGTCCTTCGACCTGACGGTGAATACAAACCTGAAGTAGACGAACTCCATTTTCTGGGGCAATATACTGCAAACAGGGCCGGGAGAAATCCCGGCCCGCTCTTGTTTTATACCCAACGGCGGCTCTGGCGACCCATATCGCCCATTTTTTGAAGCGCCGAGCGCAAAACCCTCACAGCTTATGACGGTCGGCATCGCACTCCATTAAGAGTGTTGTGGCAAATTCCGGCGTGAAACAAATCCAGGCGAGCTTCTGTTAACCATTACCCGGCCATAACGGGACTGAAGAAATTTTATAAATGTTCAACTTTGGGAATAATGGAAATAATATCAGCGTACCGAAAGGCTCACTCCAGTTTCGCTGCTATCATAATTTCCCATTCCCGTCGATTCGGAGGGAAGGCGCATGACTGCGCTGATGATAAGAGGGGACCGGCTGCCGGCCGCGCTGCGCAAACCGGCCGAGACCGAAGCCAATTCGCGCGCGGCGCGGCGGCGGCTTGCCATCGCTGCGCTTTCAGAGGCTGCCCTTAATAATGAGCCTTGGGACTTTCCTGCTCCTGAGGACGCAAGGACAAGCCTTATTCCTCCCACATTCGAATCACGGCGCACGTTAGAGGAAATGCTTCAGAAGCTGGGGGGCCATGCTGACCTCCATCCTCATCTCAAGGGGCTTGTCGAGAACCGCGCCGCAGATTCCCTTGCACGCGATCATGAATGGGACATTCGCGCCTCCCAGATTATACTTCGCGGCGTTAGGGCGTTTGATGAGCTTTACTTGAAGGGCATGTTGGCTGACGAGGAACAGCCTCCGATACATCCTATCCTTTCCTTAATAAGCGCCATGTATTCAATAAGAAGGGGCGGCGTAGGCCACAACGATCGCCTGGCGTCCGCGATGGAACAGCTTGTAAAAGGAAATCTTATCTCCGCGCCTGAATTTGAGGAGTGTGGCCCTTTCGACGACAAACTGCTGGCTGGTCTCATTCAGACGGTCGAAACGTATCTTTCAGGGACCGAAGCTTCCGGCTCCCGTGCAGAGATATTGATGAAAGTCCTTGCTTCTCAGGTCACGAGCATAAGGGAATATCTCCCTTACTCTGGTCTCTAGTACAGCTATCGAGGCAAGTTAGCGCCCACTTCGTCGCATGCACTCAAGTGAACTTGCCTCGGATAGCAGGTACTAAGCAGACGTGAATGGCCTCGCAACGCTTGGACATTTTCTGCAGTGGGTCGAATCCGGAAAGTCTCACTTGGAGCGTATGTGTGCGGCTGCACCAGCGGGACCGGCCCTTTCTGTAAGAGAGTTTTTGGGCTGGTTAGGTTAACCACCCCGGCTAAGGCCGGGATAGCCTGATGGTCACTCGCAAGGATAGATTTGATGTCCCAATACGGTGCAGTTCGGGACCCGGTTAATGTATAGCCCGCTTGCATTTTGATTGAAGTAATCCGGAGACCGCACCACACGTCCATCTTGGAGACGATCGCCGACAGTCAGAAAAGTTTCGGGCGCCTCTTGTGCCTGAGCCACCGCAACAGTTCCAATTAAGATGGAAGAAAAGGCAATAACGGTCGCGATTATGGAACGCATATGAGCCTCCATAGGCCAGTTTAGTCAACCGATTGTCGTCTGTGGTCTCGTAATAACCGCGCCTTAGAGGCGCGGTTAAGTGCGGCGCTCAACCGCCGTTTGAGCTGCATGCAAACTGATCGGGGAGGCCTGTCGAACGACTAAAGCAGGAACTATCCCGGTCGCGCGTAGTATCATAATCCCAGCGATAGTAGCCCGCCTCGCTCTGCGATGGACCCGGTTGTCTGGCATGCGGTCTAGCATCCGATACTGCCGCATAGGATAGAACCAGTAAACCAGCGCCCATTATTGTTATCAAGGATCTCATACTCAGCCTCCTCCTTATGGGAGAACCTAATGAATCCCATCTACTTTTTCCGTGGCACTATTCGCACGTTCCGCCTTAGGGAACCTAGTTCCAGATCATGTTCAATGGAACAGCGTTGAACGGATCTCCCGTTTTTTCTCTCGTCTTTACATTACTCTTGTCAAGCTTGAACGTATACGTAGAACAACGCTTGCACTATGTCTTATATCACCAATTAAAAAACATGTATCATCCGAACATACGGGTTCCACTCAATTATATGTGTGACAATTTTATGACAAAGGATTAAGCGTATAGGCTTTATATATATTTCACAAGCTAGTTCCTGAGCGGCGTACACGACCTGGTAATCCAGAAACGTGGCAGGGAGGATGGCGGAGGGCATGGGGTAGTGCCCGCCGGGCTATCAATGATCCTGTCTTGCTAAAAAAATCCTTGCAGTGGAGGAACGCCGATCTCAACGGATAAGAAGTGAACATTATTTATTAATAGGCGCGGGCAACTATTAATATCTGAACCGAATCTTGGCTGGTGATATTTAGCATAGGCTTAGCCAATAAAGACTGTATAAAAAAGAGACAGAGATCGATATAATAATGTGCAATTAATCATGCTCAAGATAATAGTAAATATAAATATGATTTTATTCGATGCACTTCACAGAACTGTATTACTTTGAGCGGTGATCAAGTTTTGCTAAATGAATCGAACGTTGTATTTTAACCCCTCGATGCAAAAACTTTGGAGGTATTATTTCCATGCGTACGTTAAACATTGGACAGTCACGGGCTTGGCGTCGGATTTCTTTTTCGGTTCCGCAGCGGCCTCCGAAATGACCGGCTCAGAAATCAAGGATCTGATCTCGGGAACCTTTGAACCCTGGCTGGTTGACAGGCTAAGACAACAAAAATTGAAATTGGTGTCCGCTATACCTTTAATTGCGTTCTATGGTTCCGCAACTTTGAACATCGGCTCCCGGCCTGTTGCGCGCGTCCATGTAAGATGCGCCGAGCTATCGCGCGGAGCCAGAAAACTTCGCTTAAGCGGCAGCAAGACTGCGCCGCCAAAAATCGCGTCACCCCCAAGCTAACGCGCTCATTCAATATTAACCATCCGGTTTTGGCAATTTCACTTCAATCAATGGCAAAAAGAAGCCTGTTTTGCAAAACCGGCGGGATGGAAGCTCCGCAAATCAAGGCGTTCGTGCTTATAGGCTCACCTATGGGCTGTTTTACCAAACGAAACCAATCTTTACCGGATTTTAAGCGAAGAGTCCGGGTAAGGGGCGCCAGCTTACGATGGACGTTCGCTTTGAGCGCTTGCGGCAATCGGGGCGCCAGGCGAAAACGAAACAGGTGTTTAGACGACGAAAACAGCGCCCCCCTTCAGCGCCTCTCGATCCGCGCTGGGACCGACGAAAATCTGCACTTCGCCCGTTTCGAGGCAAGCCTCGCCTTCGGCGCCAGGAAAGCTAAGATCGTCCGCGGCGAGTTCGAACCGCACCACGCCCGCCGCGCCGGGAGCAAGGCATATCTTGGCAAAACCCCTCAACTCCAGGAGGGGCCGGGCAATCGAGGCGACGGGGTCGCGGATGAAGAGAAAAGCCGTCTCCTCGCCGGCGACATCGCCCACATTAGTGACTTCGACCGCGACGAGAAGACGTTCGCCCCGGCGAACGGTCTTTGACGAAAGCTGGGGCGCGCCATAGGCGAAGCGGGTGAACGAAAGGCCGTGGCCGAACGGGAATTGCGGCCCTATGGGAACATCCAGATACCTGCTCGTATCGTGTTCGTCTGGCTTTCCGGGCCGGCCCGTTGCGCGCTGGGCATAAAAGATCGGGATTTGGCCCAGATCGTAGGGCCAGGTCACGGGAAGCTTTCCTGCTGGGTTGAAGGCTCCGGTGATAACGTCGCCCAGCGCAGCGCCCGCCTCCGAGCCAAGAAACCACGTCGCGAGCACGGCGTCGGCCTTCTCGAATAGCCAAGGATCGGCGAGGGGCCGGCCGGACGTGAGCGCGACGACTACGGGTTTTCCAAGACTGAAAACGTCCTCGGCAAACTTGCGCTGCTCGTCCGGAATAGAGGCCCTGGCGCGGCTTGACGCCTCTCCGCACATGCTGGCGCTTTCGCCAATGCAAAGAAGGACGGCGTCGGCTTCGCGGGCCGCATCCAGGGATGCGCCGCTCGTGATTCGCCAGCCGGGGAGCGCTTGCCTAAGTCCATCGAGGAAGGTCACTGTCGCTGTGGCGTCGCCCGCCGCATGCCACGGCCCCAGCATATCGCGGCCCGCCTCCGAAAGCGGCCCGACAACGGCGAGATGGCCGGCGTCGCCCTTCAAGGGCAGAAGCCCGTTCCGGTTCTGCAAGAGCACGATGGATTTGCGTGCGGCCTCGCGGGCGAGCGCGCGATGCTGCTGGCGCTGCTCGCTCGACAAAGGATGGCTTCCGCGCTCGAAAGGCTTGTCGAACAGGCCGAGCTTCGCTTTGAGCGTGAGCACGCGTCGCACCGCGGCGTCAATCTGAGCTTCCGAAACAAGGCCGCGGGACAACGCCTCCGCCAGCCCTTCCAGATAAACGCCGCTCTCCATGTCGATATCGACGCCCGCATTCAAGGCGAGCGCCGCCGCCTCCACGGCGTCGGCCGCTACGCCATGCACGATCAATTCGCGCACCGCGCAGAAGTCGCTGACGATGACGCCCTCGAACCCCCATCGCCGCCGCAAAACGCCATCCAGCATCGCGCGATGCGCCGTCAGCGGCTCGCCCGCAAGGTCGACGAAGCCGGGCATGACCGCGGCGACCCCTGCCCGCACGGCGGCGGCGAAGGGCGGGAGATGCACTTCCTCAAGCGTGCGCGGCGCGATGTCGGCCGACGCGTATTCCCGGCCCGCCGTCACGGCGCCATAGCCTGCGAAATGTTTCGCCGTCGCAGCAAGCGCCGCCCCTTGCGACATGTCGCCCAGCTGAAACCCCGCCACCTTGGCTTCGGCGAAGCGCGCGCCGACGAATGGATCCTCGCCCGGACTTTCCACAATTCGCCCCCAGCGGGGATCGCGCGCCACATCGAGCATCGGCGCATAGGTCAGCGCAATCCCTTCCGCGGCCGCCTCGGCCGCCGCCGCGGATGCGGTTTGTTGCCACAGCACGGCGTCGAACGCCGCTGCTTCTCCAAGCGGCGTCGGAAATATGGTCTCGTAGCCGTGCAGCACATCGAGAGTAATGAGCAGCGGGATGCGGAGACGCGACCCCTCCACCGCGGCCCTTTGACATTCCTGAATTTTTTGCAGGCCCCGAAGGTCGAGGATGCTCCCTGCGAGGCCCGCGCAAATCGCCGCGATCTTCGCCGCGCTAAGCTCCGCCCCGACGGCGCCAAAGTCGGCGCGCATCATCGTAAGCTGACCCAATTTCTCGTCGAGGGACATCGAATTGATGAGACCCTCGATCCCCGCAGCATTAGGCGTCATGGCAACCCTTGGTGGTCAATTGCTACCTTTAGGCTTATAAAGGTGGTAGACGGTGGTCAACCACTTGTCTTCAGGAAAGGAATCCATGCTGCCATTCAAGCACGCAAAAAAAATCGCAGAAGAGAGCACTCTCGGCCAAATGCGATTTTTTTGGAAGATGCTCGATGGACCCAAAACAAAGCACAACGTTACGAAGTACTTTGTTCTCATTACGGTCGTCATAGGCGCCAATGCGCTCATGCAGGTGCAGCTCAACAATTGGCAGGGCAGCATCTACGACGCCATCGGGCAGCGCGATCTTACCATATTTTTGCACGAGATCGAGGTGTTCCTCGGGATTGTAAGCGTCCTGCTTTGTCTGGGCGTCCTGCAAACCTGGCTGCACGAGCGAATGAAGGTGAGGCTTCGCCAGTCCGTCACCTTTGACCTTCTTGACGAGTGGATGAAGCCTGCGCGCCCCTTCCTACTGCCGCTCACAGGAGAAATAAGTATAAACCCGGATCAGAGAATCCAGGAGGATACGCGCCGCCTGTCGGAACTGTCGGTCGACCTCGCGGTGGGGCTTGTTTCGTCGACGCTGATGCTTCTCGCCTTTGTCGGCGTACTCTGGCAATTGTCGGCGCAGGTCGTTTTCGTCATCCAGGGCAAGCAGGTCTACATTCCGGGCTACATGGTATGGTCGGCGATCGGTTACGCAGCGATTGGCTCCTTCATCACCTGGGTCGTCGGCAAGCCCCTGATCAACGCACACACGCAGCTCAGGGCGGCGGAGGCGTCATTTCGCTATGATCTTGTCCGTTTAAGCGAGTCTGCCGAAAACGTAGCGCTTTGCCGCGGCGAATTGACCGAAAGGGAGTTTCTGACCGGTCCGGTCGAACGGGTCCTGACAATTATGCGCGGGATAGCGAACCGGCTTGCGATCCTCACCTGGGTGACTGGCGGCTATGGCTGGCTCGCCATCATTGCTCCGCTTCTGCTCGCGGCGCCGGGTTATTTCGGCGGCACGCTCTCTCTTGGCGGCCTTATGATGGTTGTCGGCGCCTTCTACCAAGTGCAAAGCGCCCTTCGCTGGTACGTGGACCGCTTTCCGGCCCTTGCCGAATGGCGCGCCATGCTAACGCGCGTGATTGATTACGGCAGCGCGCTGGAACGCGTGAGACACCTGGATGGCGCCGACGCGCACATCCACTACAGGCCTAGCATGTCCGGCGAACTGATCCTGGAGAACCTGTGCGTGCTGGCGCCGAATGGCCACGTCAGTCTCGGCGAGCGGTTCGTGACCATCGCTCCAGGCGAGCGTGTGCTGATCATCGCCCCTCCTAAATCGGGCAAGACCACCTTCGTCAAGGCTCTCGCCCATCTCTGGATCTGGGGAAGCGGCACGATCCGGCTCCCCGAGCGCAAGCGCATGATGTTCGTGCCGCAAACGCCGTATCACCCAGCCGGGCCATTGAAGGCGGCGCTCACCTATCCCCATCCGGCAGACCGTTATACCGACGCCGAGGCCGTAAGGGTGCTTGAGCGGGTCAACCTGAACCGGCTTGGCCCTCTGCTCGCCCTGAAAAAGCGCTGGGATAAGGAGCTGACATTGGATGAACAGTGGCGCCTCGTCCTTGGCCGCGTGCTTCTTCATAGCCCCGATTGGGTCATCTACGACGAATCCATCTCCGAACTCGACGATGAAAACAGGAAGATTGCCTTGTCGATCTTTTCCGGCGAACTCGCGAAAACAGCGGTCATCAGCGTCGGCCGGCATGCTCCGGGGCATGGGTTCTATCAGCGGACCCTGACGCTTCAAACAAGGCTGCCGGGGCTCAAGCTTCCGCTTCGCTTTGTGAACGGCACGCCTCAGAAGGAAGAGACGCCGGCGGGGGAGGTCGCCACCTGTGGCTGCTGAGCGGTCATGGATTTTTCTCTTTCTTGTGGGAAAGAGAGCGCAACATTTGTTGGATTGGCCAGCGGTTCGATCCCTCACGCTGCCCCTCTCCCACAACGGGAGAGGGGACGCACGGAATTACCCGCTCCCCTTGTGGGAGAGGGTGGCCGCGAAGCGGCCGGGCGAGGGGGAATGCCGTTTGAGAAGTCGAGGGCGGCGATGAATGAAAGCAGCGTCTTGAAGCCGGAACGCATCGCGGACGATGCGCTCCTGGATTTGGTGCAACGGCAAACCTTCGGGTATTTCTGGGACTTTGCCCACCCTAAGAGCGGGATGGCGCGCGATCGCTCCGGCCCGGACGGCGGCGGAAGCAGCGACCTCATCGCCGTCGGCGGAACCGGCTTCGGCGTCATGGCGATGATCGCAGCCGTCGAACGAGGATGGATCGGCCGCGCAGAAGCCGTCGACCGCCTCAACGATATGCTCGGCTATCTCGCGACCGCCGAGCAGTACAACGGCGTGTTTCCGCACTATCTCGACGGGCCGACGGGGAAGGAAATCTCGTTCTGGGCCGACAATGCGGGCGGCGACCTCGTCGAAACCTCCTACCTCGTTCAGGGGCTCCTCTGCGTCCGCCAATATTTCTGCGCCGCCGATCCGAAGGAGAAGGCGCTCTGCGCGCGCATAGACGACCTTTGGCGGAAGGTGAACTGGAACTGGCACACCAAAGGCGCCGATGTCCTGTACTGGCATCGCAACGTGAAGACCGAAAAGGAAAATCACCATCGGGTGGAAGGCTGGAACGAATGCCTGATCACCTATGTGCTGGCGGCGGCATCGCCGACTTTTCCGATCAAGGCCAGCGTCTACCATGAGGGATGGGCCAAAGGGCAGCAGTTCAAGAACGGCAAAGAGTATTACGGCGTCGCCCTGCCGCTCGGCCCCGAGCTTGGCGGGCCGCTATTCTTCGCGCACTACTCCTTCCTCGGCCTCGATCCGAGAGGGCTAAAGGACCGCTATGCGGACTACTGGGAACAGAACCGCAACCACACGCTCATCAACTACCGCCATTGCGTCCAGAACCCCCACAAGCACGCCGGCTACGGGGCGGATTGCTGGGGCGTCACGGCGTGCGACGGCGACAAGGGTTACTTTCCGCACGATCCCGCGCAGGACCGTGGCGTGATCGCGCCGACTGCTGCGCTTTCGAGCATGCCCTACACGCCGGAAGAGTTGATGCGGGCGCTCCGGCATTTCTATTACGATCTTGGGCCGAAGATTTGGGGCAAATACGGTTTTGCGGACGCCTTCAATGAGAGCGTCGGGTGGGTCGCCAGCGACAATCTTGCGATCGATCAAGGCCCGATCATCCTGATGATCGAAAACTATCGCACGGGGCTTTTCTGGCGTCTTTTCATGAGCTGCCCGGAGGTTCAGGAAGGGTTGCGCGTCCTTGGCTTCGACTACAGCCCGCCGGTTGCATAGGAGAAAAAAATGCCTCCCGCCGCCGATGCGCCGCTGGAAGTCTGGGCCGAAGAGCAGGTCAGGCATAGCGCCGCCAAGCTTACCCAATGCATATCCGCAACCGGGCTTGTCAAAGAGCGGCCCGGCTTCGCCACAAGGGTGCAGCCGGCGAAAGGCTCATGCCTCGCGAGCACGACCAGCGCCGACCCGGACTACTTCTTTCACTGGCTCCGGGATTCGGTGGCGGTCATGGACGCCGTCCGCGTTCTCATCCGATGCGGCGAGGATGTGGAAGGCTGGACGCGGCGCTTCAACGAGTTCGTGACGTTCAGCCTCGGCCTTCGAAACATCAGCGGGGCGTCATTTCTGAAGGACCATCCGGGGTTTCGCGACAAGATGGACCCTTCGTTCCTGCAATTTGTGCGTCCCGACGACGAAATCGCCGCCGTCGAAGGCGAGCGCGTTCTGGGCGAGGCGCGCTACAATGTCGATGGGACGTTCGAGTTCATCCGCTGGAACCGCCCGCAGCATGACGGCCCTGCCGCCCGCGCGCTGACCTGCATGCGGTTCTGGAATGAGGGGCTTGTCACGGGCGGCGCGAAGACCCGGTTGGCGGACCTGATCCGCGGCGATCTCGATTACACGGCGCGCTTCTGCGGAGAGCCCTGCTTCGACATTTGGGAGGAGGACCTAGCGCAGCATTATTACACGACGCTGGTGCAATATGCGGCGCTCGAAGAGGGCGCGCGCTGGGCGAAAGCTGAATGCGACGCCTTCTATGCAGCGCAACTTCAGGAGAAGGGGCGATGGCTGAGCGATCTCCTTAACCAGTTCTGGTCGCCTCGCGATGGTCTTATCCGCAGCCGTATCCTCGAAGACGGATCGGCGGGAGGGAAGGCGCTCGATTTCGCCGTCATTCTCGGCGTTCTGCACGCCGGGCTTGCTGCGGGCGCGCACCGCGTCCAGGCTCCGCATGTCCGCGCCACGTTCCAAAAACTTGAGGAGCTGTTCGTCCGGGAATACGCCCTGAATCGAGGCCGGGAATCCGGCGTCGTGTTCGGGCGTTATAAGGGTGACACCTATGTCAGCGGCGGCGCTTACTACTTTTCGACCTTCGGCGCGGCGGAATATTATTACCGGCTTGCTGCAGCGGTCCCACTGGATGCCGCAAATCTCATCGCGAAGGGCGACGCAATCCTTTCCCGGACAAGGGAATTCATACCGGTCTCGGGCGATCTAACCGAGCAGCTGGACCAGACCACCGGCGCGCAGACTTCGGCGCCGGACCTGTCCTGGAGCTACGCCTGTTTCATCACCGCCTGGGACGCCCGCCAAGCCGCAGTAGCAAAATCAGGGGGCGCCGATGCATGAAACAAACGCTGGATCTGATGGCTCATGCCAACCGTCAGAGCATGCAGCTCATGGTATTCGTGCGGCGTCGACGAGCGTTAACGACCGACTAAAATTGGGATTGTTTCGTAAAACCGCCCCCAGGCGAATAACTATATAAGTACTTATTCGAAGCGCGAGGACTGCCATGGGCAAAAGCGCCATAACTTATGACGGCGATTACAAGCGAAGCTTCGAATTGCCGCGCGAAAGCGGCCTCGGCCTCAAGCGCATCCATAACGCGGCGGGCCTCGATTTCAGCATCCTTCCCAACGGCTGCATTTTCGCCCTTGAGCATGAGCAAGAGGGCCGCCGGACCATGCTCAATCAAGTCCTTGGCTCCCCCCTCGGAGCGGGGATCGGGCGCATCCTCATTCGCGTGGGCGGGGCCGCGCCTTGCGTCATCGAGGCCGTGGGGCCGCGCGCGAAGGCTAAGTTTGGCGCAGGGGCAGACCGCTTCATCTGGGAAGGCAAAGCGGCCGGGCTTCGCCATCGCGCAACCCTTTGGCTGCACCCTTCGCAAGCGCTTTGGCTGTGGCGCATCGACGTTGAGAATACGGGCGATGCCGAAGCGCCCTGCGACGCCATCCTCGTGCAGGATCTCGGCCTCGGCCCGCGTGGCTTCCTCTTAAATAATGAGGCCTACGCCTCGCAATATATCGACCATACCGTGCCGCATCATCCGCGCTTCGGGCCGGCAGTGATGAGCCGCCAGAACATGGCGCAGGACGGCCGCCACCCCTGGACCGCTCACGGATGCCTCGATGGGGCGGTGAGCTACGCGACGGACGCGCTTCAACTTTTCGGCCCTGCCTACCGAGATGCGGATGAGGTCGCGCTGGGCTTCGGCGCCAGCCTTCCCGGCGCCCGCCTTCAGCACGAATGCGCCTGCGCCATCATCCAGTCGCCGAGCGCGAGCCTGAAACCGGGCGAAAGCGCGGCCTGGACCTTCTTCGGCCTCTTCGAGCCGGATCACGCCGAGCCGACAAGCGAGAGCGACCTTTCGCGGATCGATGCGGCGGCGGAGGCTGCGAAGGCCTTTGCGCCAGCCGGGGCGCCGCTTGAGGCTCCGATCCGCAGCATCCTGCAAGACGCATCTCCCCTTGCTTGTCTTGACGCATCGGAGAACGAACGCCCGGTTCGCATCCATGAGGAGCGGCGGGGCGAGGCGCTTCTGTCTTATTTTGTGGGGGACGGGCCGCAGAACCGGCACGCTGTGCTGCGCGAGAAAGACCGGCTTGTGAGACGCCGCCACGGAAATATCATCCGCAGCGGCGGAGACCTCCTGCCGAGCGATGGCATTCTTTGCGCAACCGGCTGGATGCATGGCGTTTTCGCCTCGCAGCTCACAATCGGCAACACCTCGTTCCACAAGCTCTTTTCAGTCTCGCGCGACGCGTACAACATCACCCGCGCCAGCGGGCTTCGCGTGCTCGCCGAAATCGACGGAGCGTGGAAACTTCTGACGTTGCCGTCGCGCTTCGAAATGGGGCTCAGCGATTGCTGCTGGGAATACCGCCATGCCGGCGGCGCGATCCTCGTTCATGTCATCGCGTCAGGCGAAGACCCGGCGCTGCAATGCACGATCACGATCGAGGGCGCGCCCCTCCGCCTCCTCGTGCTCGGCCATCTCATTCTGGGCGAGCACGATTTCGCGCATGCGGGGCGGGTTCATATCGACAGCGCGGCCAAGCGCATCGCCTTCCGCCCGGACCCGGACTGGCTCTGGGGCCAACGCTATCCTGACGCCGTCTATCACCTTGTCACCAGCACGCCTTCGGTCATCGACGCCATCGGCGGCGATGAACTGCTCTATGCCGACGGCGTTGCGCGCGGGATGCCTTACGCGGCGTTCAGAACGCTGCCCACGAACGAGATAAGGTTTGCGGTCGTCGGCTCGATGACGGACGCCGCCGAAGCGGAGCGGCTCGCGCAGAAATATGCGGCGGGCGTGGAGCCTGACGGCATCCTTGCGTCGGCGGATGCGTTCTGGAGGCGGCTTATCGGCGATGCGCCTACTTGGCTCCCCCCTCACCCTGTCCCTCTCCCGCGAGGGGAGAGGGAACGCACGGAATTACCCTCTCCCCTTGCGGGAGAGGGTGGCGGCCGGCTTCGCCGGGCGCCGGGTGAGGGGTTGCAAACCCATGGCCAAGCCAGCGAACATCATTTAAGTCCCAGCGCCGCCGGTTTCGACACGCTCTTCCCCTGGCTCGCACACAACGCGCTCATTCACCTGAGCGTCCCGCACGGCCTCGAACAATATTCCGGCGCGGCCTGGGGCACGCGCGACGTATGCCAAGGCCCGATCGAGCTTCTTCTCGCCCTCGGCCATGCCGATGCTGCCAAGGACATCCTGCGCCGGGTTTTCGCGCGCCAGCGCCGCTCCGACGGCGACTGGCCGCAATGGTTTTTCCTGGAGCCGGCCTACGCCTTCATTCAGGCCGCGGACGCTCACGGCGACATCATCGTCTGGCCGCTGAAGGCCGTTTGCGACTACATCGAGGCTACAGGCAATACCGCCTTCCTCTCCGAGCCCGTCCCCTGGGGGATGGGAACCGGCGCGGGCGAAGCCTGGAGCAGCATCGAGGAGCACATCGAGGTCCTGCTTGATGGCGTGGCGGCGCGCTTCATTCCGGGAACCCATCTGCCAAGCTACGGCAACGGCGACTGGAACGACACCTTGCAGCCCGCCGACCTCACATTTCGCGATTGCCTGGTCAGCAGCTGGACGTCCGCGCTCCTTTTCCAGCAAGTTTCGCGGTATGCCGCTGTTTTGAGGCGCGCCGGTTTGGCGGAAAAGGCTGAGCGCCTTTCGAGGCTCGCGGACGCCATTCGCGACGATTTCAATCGCTTCCTCATTCGCGATGGCGTTGTGGCCGGCTATGCGCATTTCGAACCGGAAGGAGGCGCGCCCGCGCTTCTGCTTCATCCGAGCGACAGCAAGACCGGCGTCAGCTACTCTCTGATCCCGATGACATGCGCCATCGCCGGGGGGCTTTTCACGCCCGAGCAAACGCGGCGTCACCTGGAGCTCATCCGCGAGCACTTGACGTTTCCGGACGGGGTGAGGCTCATGGACAAGCCGCTGCCCTATCATGGCGGCTCCGAGCGCATCTTCCGGCGGGCTGAATCCTCGCCCTTCTTCGGCCGCGAAGTGGGCCTGATGTACGTCCAGGCGCACTTGCGCTATTGCGAGGCCCTGGCCCTCATAGGCGATGAGGAGTTGGCGTGGGAGGGCCTTCAGAAGGTCAGCCCCATCGCGGTGACGGAAGCCGTCGCCAATGCCGCGCTTAGACAGCGAAACGCTTATTTCTCAAGCAGCGATGCGGCTTTTCACGACCGCTACGAGGCTTCAGCAGAATGGGATCGCGTGCGAACCGCATCCGTACCTTTCGAAGGCGGCTGGCGCGTCTATTCAGGCGGTCCTGGCCTGTTCGCCGATCTCCTGGTCCGACGTATGGCAGGCGAGAAGCGCGGATCGGAAGCGACTGCTCCTATTGTCGCGGACGATTAACTTGACAAAAAAAATCTAGCTAGATTGCAGGGTTAAGCCGATTCGCGCTCAAGGCGTAATTCCATGGTCTAGCTTGAAGCCGGGCGCCGCCTCTTGAGACAAGAAGGGGCCACCTTTCAATATAAAAAAGAGGAGTAACGCCATGGTTCGCAATTTTGTGGCAGCCGTGCTCGCCACAGTGCTGGTTACGTTTACCGGTTCCGCCTTCGCCCAGGCCCCATCAGGCACCGCCGCCGAGGCCAAGGCGTTGCTTGAAAAGGCAGTCGCGGCAATCAAGGCGGATGAGAAGAAAGCCATTGAAGATTTCAACAATCCTACCGGCGGGTTTCGCGATCGCGATCTCTACGTCTTCTGCGCGGCCGCCCCGACCTACAATTTCACAGCGCACCCCAAGGCCGAATTGAGAGGAACGCCGCTTGCCGCTCTTGTCGATAAGAAAGGCAAGAAGCTTGGAGAGGAACTTATCAACACGGCTGCCGAAGGGAAGTTCGGCGAGGTGGATTACATGTTTCCGCGTCCAGGCGGCACAGAGCCGGTTGAGAAAGTCACGTTCGTAACAAAGGCCGGATCCCAGATCTGCGGCGTGGGATACTATAAGTAACGGAGTTTTCGTGGCCGAGTTCGACTCGGCCACGCGTCAAACGCCAGGCAGCTATGAGTACAGTGCATGGCGTCACGTCTGAAATTCGCGAGCGTTGCATGGCCCATCCTACCGAATCAGAAAGAAACGCCCGCCGCCAAACTCGGGCCCTTCGTATCCCGTTTTTTTTGGCGTGTAGAATTTGCACAACCCACTGGCATTCCACCGAGAGAAGGGGTATGTACTGGTATACAATAAACCTAGGTACTAGGAGAGGCCTTTATGAATCAGGGCGTTGCTCGACCGCAGCGCAATCTTGAAGCTGGTCTATTTTAGGCAAATGTTGTAACAATTGATCAATAATAGTAACAGATTTTACCGACGCGATTTTCGCTATTTTTAGTGCAATACCGTTTATCAAAATAGCAATCCATACTATATATCAAACATTGTTTTTTTGTTGTCTTTTTTTCTCGTGATTGTCGTGGCTAGATCAGCGCCTCAATCTTTCCGCTATTTTTATTTGAAGATTGCTGTTTAGCTTCTTGACGGAACAAAGCGCGTGAGATTACGTACACATGAATAAGATTGATATTTGCCAATGCAGGACCCGCGGACAGGCGCGCCGCTCACTGCGGTAGATTGATTTTTTACTCTAAGCCCTCAACCACGAAGGAAGGCCGGCGGCTCGATAACGCCTTCCGCGCAAACGGAGAACTGGGATACCCGCATGTCTGCCGGGATAGAAGAAAATGGCGGCAAACCCGCCAAAATCAAAAGTAAGAAGAAGGCAGCTGTTATGGACTCGGCTTCAAATGCCCAGATCAAGCAGGGCGGCCAGGGGCGAGTCAAAGATGCTTCACGCGACAAGCGGCTTGCATCGAACAGAGCGGGGCCGACGGGGCAGGGGCAAGTCAAGGACACCGATCGCGACAAGCGTCTGGCTTCAAATCGTCCGGGACCGACAGGTCAGGGGCGGGTCAAAGATCCGGAACGGGACAGGCGTCTTTCGGTGAACCGCGAGGGTCCGACAGGTCAGGGGCGAGTCAAGGATCCAACTCATGATCGTCGTCTCTCTGAAAACCGTCCAGGGCCAACCGGGCAAGGGAGAGTTAAGAACCCTGCACGCGATAAAAGGTTGCGCGACAACCGTACAACCTGAAAGCGGTGCATAAATCGCGGCGCGCGGATGAGGAGACTTGCAGAAGGGTTACTTTTGTTTCAAGCTATGATAAATTTGAGCTTCGCCAATGTTTTGACGGAACAACCTCGCCTGATAGTTGTTCGAATTCCCTGACTAACGCTCGAAACTATGACTTTGCTTTCATTGTAACAACATGCCGATGACAGAGCAAAAAAGGCTTGGCGATCCGGACGGCGTCCCCCCTTGTCGCGCCGGAATTGTAAAGGACGAGCAACTGGCGGGAATGATATCGGCTTACCTGGATGGTCAACTCGAGGGCAGTGAACTTGAGGCGTTCGAATTGCTTTTGAAGAGCGATACCGCCCTGGCCCGAGAAGTTGAGGACATGCGCAACATTGAGTTGCGGCTCGCAGCAATGGGCGCGGATATACTCTCGGAGCCGTTGCCTGAATCAATGATAGAGGTTTTGTCCAAAATCGAACGCAGCTAGGGCGCTGCCAAACTGCGATCAACCACTCTCATTTGGTTTCCGATTGGAAATGTAAGGATCGCTCGCGTTCCGGGGGTGAGGTTTTCATAGCGCAAAGAACCGTCGAGTTTATCGGCCATGCCGGTAATAATGCGCTGGCCAAGGCCTGGGCGGCCTTTCCCCTCACCGCGATCGAGACGCCCGATCCCATCATCCTCGACCGCCAACTCGATCTTAGAGGCGTGGGCTTTGAGCATAACTCTGACTTCTCCTCCTCCTTGAGGATAGGCGTGTTTCAGCGCGTTAAGCACAAGCTCCGTCGCTACAATCCCGATGGCTATAGCCGTGTCAGGCCCGCTTTGAACCGGATCGCAGACAATCGATATGGCGTCCCGGTCGGCGACGCCGCCTGAACTGACATTTTCGAGGTCTCGGATGAGGCTCGACAAATAATCGGCGAGCGAAACCCACCTCACATCCAGGGAGGTGTAGAGAGAGCGATGCACGCGCGCCACGGCGAGCACCCGCCCGTTGGCTTCCTTCAACGCCGCCTTTACATCCGCGTTCCCGGAAATGTCGCCCTGAAAATGCAGAAGGGAGGCGATGAGTTGCAGGCTGTTGCTGACCCGGTGATTGACCTCGCGCAAAAGCAGCGCTCGCTCCTCGGCGAGCGCCTTAAATTCATCGCGGGCGGCGCGGATCTCCGCTTCAGCCCGCTCCTTGTCCTTCTTGATGGCCATCGCGAACATCGCATTCGTGACGGCTTTTTCCAGTAGAATCAGGAAGTCGCCGTGGAGATCCTTGACGACATAGTCGGACGCGCCCGCCTTCAACGCCGCCACCGCGACGCGGCTGTCCTGGCTGCCGGTCAAGTAGACGACGGGGGCGGCGCCTTGTCCGGATTGCAACTCGCCAAGAAGCGTCAGGCCATCGTGCTCCGGCAGAACATGATCAAGAATGATGACATCGAAAACGCTCGCCTTGGCGGCGGCGATGCCCGCCTCCGCGCTGGCCGCGCTCACCGCCTCAAAACCGGCGCGCGTCATGTGGGTCTTCACCAGCCTGCAGAAGCCGTTGTCATCGTCAATGATAAGAATGCGCGGCTTTCGATTAGGCATTCAATGGGCCCGGAACCTTGATCACGGAAAAGAACAGCCCAAGCTGCCGTATCGCGGTTGCGAATTGCTGATAATCGACAGGCTTGGTTATGTACACGTTGCACCCAAGATCGTAACAGCGCTGCACTTCCAAAGAATCATCCGTCGTTGTGAGAACGATCACCGGCGTCACCTTAAGATGGCCGTCGTTCTTAAGATACTCAAGAATATCAATTCCCGCTACGTCGGGCAAATTTAGATCAAGCAGCACGAGTATGGGCGTCGCATCGGCAGGCTGGGCCTGGAGTTCGTCGAAATAAGCATATGTCGACGCGCCATCTGGGAAGTGTTTGATTTCGTTGGTTACCCCAGCGCGCCGGATATTCCGCTCGATAAGACGCGCATGCCCATCATCGTCCTCAATCATGACAATTGTCACAGGCTTGTTCATGCCGCCACCCTCTTTTGCGCCAAAGCCCTGCTGGGAAGCGTCAGCTGGAAGGTGCTGCCTCGCCCGAGACCAGAACTCCACCGAGATCGTTCCTCCGAGCCTCGTCACGAGCGCCAAAACAAAGGCGAGGCCCATGCCCTCTCCAGGCACGTCCTGGGGGCCGGCCCGCCGGAAGAGCTCAAAAATCCGTTGATGATCTTTTGGATCGACGCCTCGTCCATTGTCGGAAACGGCATAGACGATCTCGGCGCCCCGACGGAACCCTTCGATCCTGATCCGCCGCTCGCCGCCAGCTTTCAGGAATTTTAGCGCGTTTTCAATGAGGTTCGAAAAAACCTGCTCCAGCGCAAGGCGATCCGTCATAACGCCGGGCAACTCGCCAACCACGATGTCAACCTCCTTCTCTCTAATCTGATGGGTGATGCCGGCCACGATCCCCTCCACAAGCACCTTCACTTCGATGGGCTCGGGGTTCAAGGGCCTGTTCCCCTCACGCGAAATTTTCAAAATCGCCGCAATCAGGCGGTCCATGCGCGCGATGGAAGTTTTGATAAAGCCGAACGCTTCGTCGAAGTCCTCGTTCAGCGTCTCAGAGCCTGCGAGCGCATTGGCTGCAGCAAGTTTCTCGAAAAGCTCCGTCCTCAATGTTTCCAGCTCCGTCGTGAAACCCATGATGTTGACGAGCGGCGATCTGAGATCGTGGCTAACGATGTAAGCGAAGCGCTGAACCTCCTCGTTAGCGCTTTTCAACGCCGCCGTTCTTTGTGCGACGGTCTCCTCAAGATCGGCGTTGGCCTTGGAAAGGACGTTCTGGGCGTCCCGAATGGCGGCGTTGGAACGCAGGAGAAGCAGCAAAGAAAGACATGAGAACGTGATCGCCAGCAAAGCGCCTATGCCATCGCTGAGAGACTTGAGGGTTTGCAGGCGTGTGGTGCTCGCTTCATTCCTCTGAATGAGCGCACTGCCTTCGTTCTGGATCGAGTGAACCTCGTCCTCGATCCGCTCCGTAAGCTCTCGTCCAACGCCGTTCCTGACGTGGGCGACCGCGGCGTCATGCTGCCCCTCCTTTGCAAGCGCGACCGTCTTCGCCATCTCGCTCAGCTTTGCCGCCAAGGGTTCGGAAAGAGCCGCCGCTTTGCTGGCGACATTCAGTTCCTTGGGCGCCAGTTCCCGAAGCGCGTTCGCCATCGGGACGAGAAGCCCGCTCTTTTTGTCGTAAGGTTCGAGGTACTCCTTCTCGCCCGTCAAAAGATAGCCTCGCTGGCTGCTTTCGACGGTGCGCAACAGCTCCACGAATTTGGTCAGTTCGGCGTTGTATCCGTTGAGTTCGTCGGCCGTTTCGGCGTCCTTGAAGACACGGTGGGCAAGCCAGAACGAAAAGGCTGTCAGGGATAGGAGAATGAGGGCCGCTGCGCCGATAAGGGCCGCCTCCCGGCGGCTTTTGCGAACAAGCTCAAGAAACTCTGCGAAGAAGCCAGTCTTCACGCGCGGTCTTATCCATACCGTTGCTCGGATAGGAAATATGGGGAGACAAGGGAGACATCCCAATTGTCATTGAACCTGCTCCGGCAGAAACTTCTCGCCGTTCACAAACTCTTCAAGGCGCTGCCTCGCCCGGCTGAGACGGCTTTTAACCGTCCCGACCGGGCAATTACAGACAGCGGCCGCTTCCTCATATGACAAACCTTCCGCCGCAATCAGAATGATAGCTTCGCGCTGCTCGGGAACAAGCCCGCCCAGCCCCTTCAGCACATCCTTGAACTCGATGTACTTGTCCTGCGTCGCGCGAAACTCGAGGTTTACCGGATCGACATCATCGAGAGGGGCGGTCTGATGGTACTTCTTGTAGCGAATGTCATTGTAAAAACTGTTCCGCAGAATTGTGAACAGCCAGGCGCGCAAATTCGTCCCCTGCTGAAACTTGTCGAGGTTTGATAAGGCTTTCACCAGGGTGTCTTGCACCAGGTCGTCGGAGTGTTGCGCGCTTTGCGTCAGGGAAAGCGCGAACGCCCTGAGGTTTGGGATCCATCGAACCAGCTCGTCTCGCAGGTTTGCGATGCCGGAATCACTCATTCACTTACGCTCCTGCTTCCCAAGCTGATCGACGAGACGGAGCATCTCTTCCGGAATCGCCTCTTTCAGAAGCGTCTCGTAGAGTTTGACAACGCCCGCGTTGAAGCGGGCTTCGTCGAAGGCCGCCCGTCCATTGGGGGTAGTGTCATTCAACTCGCCGCCTGTGTCGTCGCAGGACCGCGCAGGCCGGCCGCGCCCCGAGCTTTCGGAGATTCTGCCAGTCTTTTCCGCTAGCAAATGGGGCGACTGCACATGATCGTTCAAAGTCTTGGAGGGCTGAGGCTGCTGCGCCTGCTGAGCGGGCGCACCCCTCTCCTCATCGCCCCTGTTTCTTTCGCTCATAATGACGTCCTTATTGTCTGGAGGTCGCCGGAACGCCGGACATGGAGGATATTTTTACAAAACGCACTTCTCCCGGAACACGGCCTCCTCATGTTTGTTGCAATGGGACCGACTGCGTCTGGGCAATTTTTTGGGGGTTAGAGTATGGGGTCAGCAAAAATGTCAGTTTCGCAATCGATCGCGCCGCACCTCCCATCGCTCCGCCGATTTGCGCGCGCGCTGTCCGGCTCGCAAGAAAGCGGAGACGCCTACGTCGTCGCCCTCCTCGAAGCGCTGGTGGAAAATTCGTCCATCTTTCCAACGAATATCGACGCGAAGGTCGCGCTATACCAAATCTTCCTGAAAATTTGGAATTCGGTGGATATGAATGCGTTCCCGAACTTCAAATTCGAAGAATCCGACGCGTGTCGCGGTCTCCAAATCCTGACGCCAAAGCCGCGGCAGGCCTTCCTCCTCTTATCTGTCGAAGGCTTCGACGCCGGCGCGATTGCAACAATTCTGGAGACTGATGCGGAAGACGTGGCTGCTCTGATCGCAACCGCCGACCACGAAATCGCGAACCAGCTTGAGCCTGCGGATATTCTCATCATTGAGGACGAGCCGCTGACCGCCGCGCATCTGGAAGCGCTCGTGCAAAGCCTCGGCCATGATGTGACAGGCATCGCCCGCACCCACCGAGATGCGCTCAAGCTCGCCCATGACACGAAGCCCGACCTCATCCTGTCCGATATCCAACTCGCCGATGGGAGTTCAGGCGTCGAGGCCGTCAATGAGATATTGGGCGAACTCGAAGCGCCCGTGATTTTTGTAACCGGCCATCCCGAAATGCTGCTAACCGGCACGAAGCCGGAACCGACCTTCCTCATCGCCAAGCCATTCAACGCCGAGACCGTGAAGGCGGTGATCGGTCAGGCGCTTTTCTTCGGCGTTCGTTCGCGGCGGAAGGGCGACCCTGGTCTGTCGCCGCGGGCGGAAAACCGATCGGCCTTGTAGCCCGGATTTTCAGAACTCATACCAACCGTCGCAATCATTGACTGGTTGGTATGAGCGTTTACAGCCGGTTAAAATTGGGTTTGTTTTGTAAAACAGGGGTCATAAGTAAACATATAAATAGTTTGATTGATGGCGGCGCGCGTAATATGACGATCATTTGAGAAACCGCAGCCGGCGAAATTTCGATATCCTGACGCCCTGCTCGCTCACAGTGAGCGCGATTTTTTGAAGCTCGATTGATTTTTGAGGGCCACGCTTATGGAAGCTCTGCCGGCAGTCCTGATCCCGGGCCTTGGGACAGATCCCCGCCTTTACGAGAAGCAGAGCCCAGCGCTGTGGCGCTTTGGACCGGTGATGGTCGCAAATCAGACCCGGCAGGATTCTGTTGCGGGCATCGCTCACGACATCCTCTCCGATGCGCCGCCCCGATTTGCCCTGGCAGGCTTATCCATGGGCGGCTACGTGGCGCTCGAAATCATGCGGCAAGCGCCCGACCGCGTGTGCAAGCTTGCGTTGCTCGACACCACCGCGCGTCCTGATGCGCCGGAGCAAACCGAGCGGCGCAAAATGCAGTTCGAGATAGTGAAGGCGGGAAGGTTTGCGGAAATACCCGGCCTGTTATTTCCGGCGCTTGTTCATGCGCGCCGCCGTGAGGATGCGGCGCTGCGCGCGCTCGTGGACGACATGTTTCTTGCTTTGGGACCTGAGGCGCACATCCGCCAGCAGACAGCCATCATGACGCGCCCGGATTCACGCCCGAGCCTCTCCGCAATTCGATGCCCGGCCCTGATCGTTGTGGGCGATGGCGACGAGCTTACGCCGCCGTCGATCGCCAAGGAGATGGCGGACGCGATTTCAGGCGCGCGCCTTGTGATCGTGCCCGAAAGCGGCCATCTCTCGACCATCGAGCAGCCGGACTTCGTCACGCGCGCGCTTGTAGAGTGGCTTCAACCGAATTGAGAGATCGCGAGGCGACATGGTCAAGGCTGAGTGGAACGGAGCGATCCTGGCTCAATCGGATGAGACCGTGGTGGTGGAAGGCAATCATTACTTCCCGGCCGACGCGGTGGATTCCCGCTATTTGAAGCCCAGCGCCACCAAGACGACGTGCCCCTGGAAGGGAACCGCCAGCTACCATTCGCTGTCCGTCAACGGCGCGGATAATCCCGACGCGGCGTGGTATTACCCCGATCCGAAACCGGCTGCGGCCGAGATCAAGAATCGGATCGCGTTCTGGAAGGGCGTCAAAGTCTCGTAGGCAAGAGCAATTCTCGCTCATCTGAGCCCGCCGCGTGCTTTGCTGGCGGTTCCTTGGTCGCTGTCCTTCGTCGGTCTCCGGTCGAAAACGCTCACAGGATGACGCGCCTGCAAGAGCTTCGATCGACAATTTGAGCGGCTTGTTTGGCCGTTCAGAGCTGTAGCGACTGGGGAAGAACTTGCCTCCGGCTGTACGCGCCCAGTCTCCCGCGGCCATGGATGACCGCGGTCGCTGCGACAAAAAGAAGCTTGCGCAGCCCTCCAGGGCCTTGAAATCGATCGACGTTGTGTGCTTTGTAGAGCCGCCGCCCGCCATCCCGGGTTGCACCGAGCGCCTTAGTTGCAACAGATACTGGAAATAATATCTCTGATGCGCCTTAAAGCGAAGGTGGAGCTCGGCGTTCCGGCAATGAATGCAATGGTTCGTAACGCCGGCCGCTTCAGTCGCCCTTCCTGTTGGGCCGCTCATTTTGATGATCAACTCTCTAGTCGGAGAAAACCTCCGGCGGCGCATGCGCGGTTTTCTTCGCTCTCACGGGAGAACCGGTTTAGCCCTTCAGCGGTAAGCGATGATTAAAAAGCTCATTATTTCGACTGTTCAATTCTGCGCCAACAAGCCCTGGCTTGTCGTCGCTCTTGGGATGACCCTTGCGGCGCTTTCAGCGTCCTACGTGGCTCAACGATTCGAAATCAACACCGATATTAACAAGCTCATATCAAACGATTTGCCCTGGCGGCAGAGAGAGGTCGCTTTTTTCAAGTCGTTTCCAGCGACGGAAACGACCATCATCGCCGTTGTCGATGGACCAACGCCTGAGCTTACGGACGAGGCTGCACACGAACTCACGGACTGGCTCGCGGAAGAGAAAGATGTCTTCAAGAGCGTGCGGCAGACCTCCGGCGGGCCGTTTTTCCAGCAAAACGGGCTCCTGTTCCTCTCCGAAAGCGAATTGAGGGAAACGCTTGGCCAGCTGACGAAATCGCGCCCGCTCCTTGAGCCGCTCGCAGCGGACCCAAGCTTGCGCGGCGTCATGGGAGCCATAACTTTGACGCTGAAAGGCGTCCAGGGCCGGCGCATTACGCTCGACAGCCTTACGCCGCAGTTCAATGCGTTCTCAACCGCCATCGAGAATACAATCAACCATCGTCCGGCCTGGTTCAGCTGGCGCGAGGCTCTCAGTGGGCAGCCCTCCTCGCGCCGGGAAACGCGCCAATTCATCGAGATAGAGCCGATCCTGAACTTCAACTCCTTGCAGCCAGGAGAGGATGCGACCAACGCCATCCGCAAGGCCGCTGCAGACATCGGCCTCGCCCAGGATGGCGTGACCGTTCGTTTGACAGGGCCGGTTCCGATCGCCGATCAGGAATTTGGCACGCTTGAGGAAGGACTTGCGCTGAATACGGCGCTGACCGTCCTGTCGGTTCTGGTCATTCTTTGGCTCGCGCTCCGCTCGGCGCGGATCATTTTCGCCGTGTTTGTCGCGCTCTTCATCGGGCTTGCCGTAACGGCTGCGCTGGGCTTGGCGCTTGTCGGCGCCTTCAATCCCATTTCGATCGCCTTCTTCGTCCTCTTCGTCGGGATTGGCGTGGACTTTGGTTTGCAATTCAGCGTCGGCTACCGGGCGGAACGTTTCGAGCGCAATGAACTCACCCCGGCTCTTGTCGCGACGGCTGACCATACGGGAGGCCGCCTCGTGCTGGCGGCGCTGGCGACGGCGTGCGGGTTTCTGGCCTTTACGCCAACGGCCTATAAAGGCCTTTCCGAACTCGGCGAGATCGCAGGCGTGGGCATGATCGTCGCCTTCCTCACCAGCATCACGGTGCTGCCTGCGCTGCTTCGCCTTCTCAATCCGCCCGCCGAACGCCATCCGCTTGGCTACGCCTTCTTGGCGCCCGTGGACCGCTTCCTCGAACGGCATCGCATGGGGGTGCTTGTCGGCACGCTCTGCGTCGTGGCTGCAGGCCTCCCGCTTCTTCATTGGCTCCGCTTCGACTTCAATCCCATGAATTTGCGCAGCCCGAAGGTGGAGTCGGTGGCGACCTATCTCGACGTGAAGAGAGACCCGGAGACAGCCGGGCGCACGATCGAGGTGCTGACGCCGTCGGCGGCCGAGGCGGAAGCGCTCGCGGGCAAAATCGCCGCGCTTCCCGAAGTTTCGAGAGTGGTGACGCTGACGAGCTTTGTGCCGGAGGATCAGGACAAGAAAATCGTCCTCATAAGCCAAGCCGCGGCCGGCCTGACCGAAACGCTCAATCCCAAGAAGGAGAAAGTTCTGCCGTCGCCAACCGATCAGGACATCGTCAGCAGCCTTGAAGGCGCTTCCAATTATTTGAGTGTGGTGGTCGAACGCAGCCGGCCAGTAACGAAGGGCGTACAAGCCGCGGAACGGCTGTCCCGCGCGCTTTCGGCGCTCGCGAAAGCGAGCCCCGAAGTCCGGACGCGAGCGGCCGATGCGCTGGTGAGGCCGCTCAAGACGACCTTGGAGGATATCCGGCTCGGTCTTCACCCTCAGAAAGTCACGATCGATTCTCTGCCGGCCGATCTCGTCGGGGGTTGGAAGGGGCTTGACGGTCAGATCCGCATTTCCGTTCTTCCCAAAGGAGATTCGGAAAACACCATGGTTTTGCGCCATTTCGTCGAAGCCGTGACAGCGGTGACCCCCAACGTGACCGGCGAGGCCATCGGCATTCAAAAAGCGGGCGATACGATCGTCAACGCTTTCATCCAGGCGGCGATCTGGGCGCTGGTCTCGATCGCTCTTCTGCTCTGGATCACATTGAAGCGCGCCTCCGACGTGGCGCTCACGCTCTTACCGCTCCTGCTTGCCTGCGTCGTGACGCTTGAGCTTTGCGTGATCCTCGACATGCCGCTGAATTTCGCGAACATCATCGCGCTCCCGTTGCTCCTGGGCGTCGGCGTCGCATTCAAGATCTATTACATCATGGCATGGCGCGAAGGTCGAAGCGGCCTGCTCGCCTCTCCGCTGACGCGTGCGGTCTTTTTCAGCGGAATGACGACGGCTGTAGCCTTCGGCAGCCTATGGCTATCGAACCATCCTGGAACGTCGAGCATGGGCAAGCTGCTCGCGTTGTCGCTCTGCAGCACGATGGCGGCGGCGGTTCTGTTCCAACCGCTCTTGATGGGACCGCCGCGTGAAGTGGAAAAGCCGAAGGAGAAGAAGGTGAAGGGCGAAGCCAGAGGCCCCGCCTACTTGCCCACGCCGGAGCACACCGCCTGATCGGCAGGCGAACCCTTGGTCGGCGGGACGCGGGTCCAATCCTCGCCCCCGCAAATCAGCCCGCCGAAAACACATCCCTGGATTTGCAACACGTCGGGGCTCTTGAGGCTGATATAGGACGTATAGGTCTGGCCGTTCTCAGCGTTGTAGACCTCCCCTGCCCATTGACCCTCTGCCGGCTTCATACCCAAAAGGATCGGCAATCCAATCACTGAGCGCTGGCGTTTGGCCGGGTCCGGATTGTTCTCGTCCTTTCCCGGGGGGCCTTTCACCCAACTGATGACGCCCCACAGCGCATCTCCACATGGCACGACGCGAATATGGGCGGTTTGGTCCTTAACCAGCCATTCGCCCACAGGGGATTGAGCAGACGCCCCCCCCACCGCGCATAAGCTCAACAGGGCCGCTGTCATAAGCCTCTTCATTATACTGCACTCCCGTTTTGTTCAGCCGTCGTCATGTGACGTTAATGTGGACTTTGTTAGGTCTTTGGACGAATTGATGCAATTCGTTCCCGGCGAGACGACATTTTTAAGGATTATGCGGGAGTGTGATCCGTTGGAGGCCGGTCTTCTGGGGGGTAGGCATGAGCGTTGATATCCAGGCCCTGTTTGCCGGGCATGAGGCGGATCGGTACGCCTTTCACACGCAGCACCTGAACGAGCAGATGGTGCGTGTTCTGAAGACGATCGGCTACGATGTCGGCTTTGTGCGCGGCCAGGGACAATATTTGTGGGATCGCGAAGGCGCGCGCTATCTCGACCTTCTGAGCGGTTGGGGGGTCTTTGCCGTCGGACGCAACAATCCCAAGGTCCACGCCGCGCTGCGCCAGGTTCTCGACAGCGAACTTCCCAACCTTGTGCAAATGGATGTTTCGCCGCTCGCCGGCGTCTTGGCCGAGCGCTTGCTCCAGCGCGTCCCGCACCTTGAAAAGGTGTTTTTCGCCAATTCCGGGACGGAATGCGTCGAGGCCGCCATCAAATTCGTGCGCGCGGCGACTGGGCGCGCGGGCCTCGCCTATTGCGGCCACGCGTTTCACGGCCTTTCCTATGGCGCTCTCTCGCTCAACGGCGACTCCATTTTCCGCAACGGCTTCGAGGGCTTCCTTGAAGCTTGCGTCGAGGTCCCGTTCAACGATCTGGCGGCGCTCGAAGACGCGCTCAAGACGCGAGAAATTGCAGGCTTCTTCGTCGAGCCGATCCAGGGCAAAGGCGTCAACATGCCCGACGACGATTACCTGAAGGGCGTGCAGGACCTGTGCCGGAAATATGGGACGCTGTTCGTCGCCGACGAGATCCAAACCGGGCTCGGACGCACGGGCAAATTCCTCGCCATCGAGCATTGGGGCGTCGAGCCGGACCTGGTTCTCGTGGCCAAGGCCCTTTCCGGTGGCCATATCCCCGTTGGGGCAGTGCTGACCCGCAAATGGATTTACGACAAGCTCTTCAACCGCATGGACCGCGCTGTCGTGCATGGATCGACCTTCGCGAAGAACGACATGGCGATGGTCGCGGCGCTGGCGACGCTCGACGTGCTCGACGAGGATCGCCTGATCGACAATGCGGCGCGCCAAGGCGAGCGGATCATGGCGTCGTTCCGCTCAATGATGGACAGGCACGAGCTTATCAAGGATGTGCGCGGCAAGGGCGCCATGATCGGGATCGAGTTCGGCCCGCCGAAATCCTTCGCGCTGAAAATGTCATGGCACGCGCTCGAAATCGCGAATGCCGGGCTATTCTGCCAGATGATCACGATTCCGCTCTTCAAGGAGCACAAGATCCTGGCGCAGGTGGCGGGACATGCCAGCCACACCATCAAGCTTCTGCCGCCGCTGACGATCTCGGACGCGGACTGCACATGGATCGAGGACTCCTTCGAAGCGGCTATCGCAGCCGCGCATAAAGCTCCGAGCGCCGTCTGGTCTCTCGGCAAGACGTTGGCCGCTCACGCAATCAAGGCGCGCGCCACGGCCTCGGCGCCCTGATGCATGGCCGCCCCGGGAATGCGCCTCGGCGATACGCCAACGGCGATCTGCCAGCGCCCCCGCGAAGCTCAAAGTTCACGATCTACTGGCCTTTCAGGCAGTTGCGCAGCACACGCACGAGTTCTTTCGAGTCAACGGGCTTCGTCAGCGTCGGAGCTTGCTGAAAAATCTCAGGGAGCTGATCGCCGGAGTAGCCGGACAAAGCGACGAACGGCAGCGATTTCGTACGGAGCGCATCGGCGATTGGCGCAGCGGTCTCACGGCCGAGATTCACATCCAGCACAGCCACATCGCAGCCCTGGGAATTAAGAAGCGTCAGCGCAGCCGACACAGACGCCGCTGGACCGACAACTTCAAATCCTGCCCGTCTCAGATGATCCGCGACATCGAAAGCGATAAGAGGCTCATCCTCAACCAAGAGAATGCGCTCGCCCATAATGACCTCCTGCCCATCGCCCCCTTCATCATTCGGAAGGTGTTTTATCGCGATCAACCCGATTAGGCATAATCGAGTTCAACGTCAGCGAGAACCCTCCTTTCGGGGTATCTCACCGAGGATGGCGGAGCCAAACTCGCGCCTGACAGGCTCTCATGCCAACTGCCGGACGTGTTGGCCGGTAGCGCCCCCTCACTCCTCCCTCTCCCGCGAGGGGAGAGGGAGGAGGTAACGGCCGCTGCAATATCGTTCCTTCTCTCCTCGCGGGAGAAGGACAGGATGAGGGGGCTTTGGGTCAGAGGGCGGTCGGTATCACCTGACGGGATCGAAGCGACCGGCGCTCCCAGTTCCCGCGCTGACGCCGATTGCGACGATGTAAATCGCCGTTATGACGAATATGACCTGCTCGATAAGCGTCCCGGGGAAACCGTGGATGATTGCACCGGCAGCGGCGGCACCCCAGCCTAAAACAACGGCGAGCGTCAGAGGCCGCAGACGCCTCACCCGCATCGGATGAACCCAACAAAGCGGAATGAACGTGAAGAGGGCGCAGATTGCGATGACGGAAGTGGAAACGGCGGGGGGTAAATCAAGTACGAAGCAATAAAGCACGACCACATTCCAGATGGCGGGGAAGCCCACGAAATACCCATCTGCGGTCTTACTCTCTGCGTCGGAGAAATGGTAAAGCGACACCAGCATGATGAGCGCCGCCAAAGGAAGGCGCAGGCTTTCCGGCATGATCTCGGCGCGCGCGACCATGAACGCCGGCACAGTCACGTATGTGAGGTAATCGACGAGATGGTCGAGTTCTTCTCCAGAGAAACGGGGAAGCATGCGCTTCACATCGACCATGCGCGCCAGCGGGCCATCGATGCCGTCCACAATCAGCGCGGCGCCCAACCAGGCAAATGACATCGCCCAATGACCGTCGCACGCGGATAAAAGCGCTAGTAAACCTAATACGCCGCCCGTCGCGGTCAATACATGAACCGCGGCGGCGCCAGCAAGCCTGAGATTATATCCTGAGCGCAAGCCCATCCCCCGGAACTCGCGCGGGAAGCCCGATTAAAACTTGTGGGTCAAGGTGCCCTTGATCTGCATGTCGTTGTCGGGGGCATGTTGATCAAGCTGGAGAGCTTCCGGTCCGCTCTTGGGGCCATACAAAAGCTCAAGGCCGAAATCCAGTTTCGGAAGAGTGGCGATCGACCCAATCCCTGGGATGGTCACATCCGTTCCGCTGGATTTCCCCGCCATCATCGGATCGTTAAGATCGAACTGCGGAACCTGACCGGATATGCCGGGCTGAACGAACTGCGAAGGCGAATTGGATTGAATGCCCGCCGACGGCGGCGCCACAGCCTCCGTAGAAAATGCCGCAGCCACAGTTATATTTAGAGCAAGCGACAAGGCGACGCCGCACGCCAGTGCCGCTCCCTTCAACTTTCTTTGCTTGCCCATGACTCATCTCCCGCCTATTGCCTCTAAGATGATTGCGAACCCTTATGAATGCAAGTTTGTTGATTTAGGGCTTAAGCGCTTTAAATATCTTATGTTTTTGAGACGCAGCTGTGAAACCGTTGCGCAATGGCATCACTTCGGAAAGAGGCCGCCTTATTTTGGTCTTGAAAAGCTATCGCTAGCTAGAAAGGGTTTGCTCGCGCAACCATTCAAGGTAAGAAGCCGCTACCCGCCGGGGCTCGAATACAATCAGAGCGGGAACGGTGTAAGGGTGCTTCGCCGCCAGCGCTTCGAGCACAGGCGTCTCAAGCTCCTTCCTTGTCTTGACGAGCATCGCGACCTCGTTTCCGTTCTCGACGGCGTCTTCCCACCGATAGATGGAAAACATGCCCGGAAAAATATTGACGCAGGCGGCTAGTTTTTCCGCGACGAGTTCTCCGCCCACTTTCCGAGCATCGTTTTCGGACGGGAATGTGGTATAAACAACGATCATTTCGGCGTCTTTGTCCATGATTTCCCCTCGAATGTGCTGTATCTGCGCTCTGTCCGATTTGCCGGACGTCCAAGCTCAGGAGTCGCCATGGCCGAAGTGAGCCCGGCTCGTGCTCAAACGGCCATCTTTGCTGATAAGGTCCGTCTGGGCTTCGTTGCAAGCCCGGCGCCGGAAGCTCAGGCGGCGTTGAAGCGGCTGACAAAGCGCTACGGCGCGACCGACCCTGCTTCGGCGAGCGTGATCATCGCATTGGGCGGCGATGGCCTCATGCTGCAGACGCTCCACCGTTTTCTCGGGACAGAGGTTCCCATTTACGGCATGCATCGGGGCTCCGTCGGCTTCCTTATGAATGAATACAAGGAGGATGACCTCGTCGAGCGCGTGTCCAACGCAAAGCTGAGCATCATCCATCCGCTCAAGATGCAGGCCGAAAACCAAGCCGGCGAACAACTGAGCGCGCTGGCGATCAACGAGGTCCATCTGTTCCGTCAAACGGCGCAAAGCGCGCGGCTCGTTGTCACCGTCGACGGAAAGGAACGGCTCTCCGAACTCATTTGCGATGGCGTGCTTGTCTCGACGCCCGCCGGCAGCACCGCCTACAATCTTTCGGTCGGCGGCCCGATCCTACCCTTGAAGGCGCGCCTTCTGGCCCTGACGCCGATAAGCCCGTTCCGCCCGAGGCGCTGGCGCGGAGCGCTCCTCTCAAACAAGGCGAACGTCAGAATCTCGGTTATGGAGGCTGGGAAACGCCCTGTCAGCGCTGTCGCCGATCATGCGGAGTTCCGGGACGTGCTCAAGGTTCAAGTTCGCGAAGAACGCAGCATCGGTTTGAAACTTCTCTTCGATCCAGGTCACGCCCTGGAAGAGCGCATCCTGGCGGAGCAGTTCCGTTTTTAGGCTTCCGGTTGACCGGAGCGGCGGACAGCCCTTAAACCTGCCAGTATAGCCCGAGGCAAGTTCGTCTGAGCATCGCAGTTGATGTGTACAAACGCGCCTCGGGCTGTATGAAGACGCTGGCTTAGATATATAAGCTTGTTCCATTGCTTCGGAGCTGCAACGGCTGAGCGAAAATGCGGACAATCATTGCAGGCATTCTGGTTTTATTCGCCCTGTGCGGCTTCGCATTCACATGCCGGGCCGGGGAGGGCCGCGCCGTCGTTGTTCTGGACGCGACCGCTCAAATGGGCGCAAATCTGGGTCAAAAGCGCAAGTTGGACTGGGCGAAAACCAGCATCGGCGGAGCTTTGAGCCGGATGGAGCCTGGACACTCCTTCGCCCTTTGGGCTTTCGGCGGAAATCCGCAGAAGAAGTGCGAGGATATCAGCGAACTCGTTCCATTGCAGCCCGCAAGCAAGGCGTTTGCCGAACTGGACAAGGCGTTTGGCCCAATTCAGCCGAAGGCGGCGCGGGCGCCGGCTATGGACGCCTTGCAGGCGGCGCTCAAGTCTGCGCCGGCTGATGGAAAACCGGCGTCAGTCGTTCTTGTCGCCGGAACCGGCGACGATTGCATCGGCGATATTTGCGGCGCCGCGGGACGGCTTCACAGTCTTTACCCCAATGCCAGGCTGACCGTCCTTGGCATGGCCATGAACGACCAGGCGGCGGCAAACTTCGCCTGTGCGGCGGAGGCGATGGGCGGCGCATTCATAAGCGTGAAATCCGGGTCCGATCTTGAACGCAACCTGAAGGAGGCGCTTGGCGCCACACAAACGGCGGGGCAGCAGAAAATGGCGGCGGTTGCGGCCGCAAATGCGTCGAATGCCTCGTCTGAGGCAGGCGCGTCCGAGCCTCCGGCGGCGGCGGCAAATGCGCCGCCGCCGGATCAACCTGCGGAGAAGGAGGCTCCACCCGCTCCGCCCCAGCAAACCGAAGCGAACGTCGTGCTTTCAGCCGCTCTGGCGTCAGGCATGCCGCCGCTTGAGGCGGGCGTCACCTGGGAGATCTATAAAGTGCAGATTACGCCCACCGGACAGGTTCGCGCAGCCGAAGCGCCCCTTTGGGTCGGCGGCGGAGCCCAGGCCAGGGCCAAGCTTCCCGAAGGGCGATATATTGTAAAGGCATCCTATGGCCTTGCGACGGGGAGCGGAGACTTTACGCTCAGCGCGGAGAAGGTCGAAAAGACGATCGTGCTCGATGCGGGCGCCATCGTGGCCGAGGCGCAGCAGGCGGCCAATGGCCCACCTGTGGGCGATGCGTTTTTTACCGTCTCCCGGAGCAAGACAACGGGGCGTGAGGAGGTTGGCCGCTCCAGCGGCGCGCCAGCGCTTTTTCATCTCAATGCTGGCGATTACATTCTGTCCTCTTTTGCGGACTCAGCGAAGCTTGAAACGCCTGTAAAGGTCATCGCGGGGAAAGTTTCCGTGGTGCGGATGTCGTTGGGCGTGGGCGCTCTTGAGATCAAGACCTTCGCCAAGGAAGGGTCGCCCGAACTCGCAACCGCGTGGCATCGGCTTTCGCCTGTTGCTTCGGACTCGAAAAACGATGCGCTTCCTGTCTTGAGGCTCTCTGGCGCCTCTCACCGATTGCAGCTTCCCGCAGGGGCCTATCGCCTCGAATCTCTCTACGGCAATGTGCGCGAAGAAAGCGTGGTCACGGTGACGGCCGGGCAGCTGACATCGAAAGATGTGGTCCTCAATGCGGGAGAGGCGAAGCTCAGCCTGCCACCCGGCAAGTCCGATGCGGTCTGCGCGGTTTTCGAAAGCGGTGCGGATCGCAAAGGCGGCCCGATCGGGCGCGCCGCAGGCTCTGACATTCGCTTCATCCTCAAGGCCGGGCGCTACACTGTCGAATGCAGCGGCAAGGGCGACAATGCGCCGGTCAGCCGGACCGAGATCAGCGTGGCCGCCGGAGAAGTGCAGTCGGCGACAATCCAGGAGTAGGCGCCAGGAGTAGGCGGCTTCGCCTCATTTTCATCGAAGCGCCTTTCTACAGTGCGCCTGCTCGCGGTCGTTTCGACCAGCGTCGCCCCCTCACCCCAGCCCTCCCTTTGGGAGAGGGAGTTCCGGCGCAGCCGTTGCAACGCCGCTCCCTCTTCGATCCGCATGCGCTTCCGGATGCGAATGCCCCAAGGCGAGCTTGTGTTGGAGAAGAACCAGGGTGAGGGGGCGCCACGCCGGGAAATCGGGCAAATTTTGGAGACGCCGCCCAAAAATGCTTATGCAAAAGCCTGCAACTTGCTTCATCCCCGATGGTAGGCCGCAAGGCTGCGGGGGAACTAATTAGTGAACGGAACTCGTTTCGCCTTGGGGGCATTGATGCGCGGGGTGAAGTTTGCAATCCTTGTTCGCGCCGTACTGTTCGGGGCTGTGCTGGCTATCTGGGCGGGGGATCAGGGCCTTACCGTAAGCGAGGCCGCGCCGAAGTCGGTCAAAGGGCAAGCATGGGCGCCGACCGACGGCGACGACAGTCCTGTGGACGGCGACGGCGCAGCCGTTCCCGTGGCGCCGGGCGCTGAAGAGCCACAAGCGAGGCCCGTCCCCCCGACCGCAGGTCCGCCGGCTCCGGTCACGCTGACGGCTTATCTAAGCGAAGGCGGCGCGCCGATGACATCCGGCGTCGTGTGGCGCATTTTCAGCGGGCGCCCAGGAAGCGACGCCAACTACAAGCTTCTCACGACATCGAGGGAGCCGCGGCCGACGATCGAGTTGCAGCCGGGCGAATATCTGGTCAACGTGGCGTTCGGCCGTGCGAGCCTCACGAGGAAACTCGGCGTCTGGCCGGAGAAACCCTTGAGCGAAGACTTCGTCGTAAACGCGGGCGGTCTTCGGCTCATCGCGACGCTGGCGCGCGCGCCCATCACGCAGGAACATCTTCTGAAATTCGAGATCTTTTCCGATGCGCAGGATCAGTCAGGGAATCGGCAAAAGATATTCGCCGACCTTCGTCCCGGCGTCGTGATGCGCCTGAACAGCGGCGTGTATCACATCGTGAGCACATATGGTGACGCGAACTCTACGATCGCGACCGATGTCGTCATAGAGCCGGGAAAGATCACCGAAGCCGGGATCGATCACGATGCGGGAAAAGTGACGTTCAAACTCGTTCAGCGATCGGGAGGCGAAGCCGTCGCGGATACGCGATGGACGATCTATAACGCGGGCGGCGACGTGATCAAGGAAAGCGCCGGCGCGTTCCCGACGCACATCCTGGCCGCGGGAGAGTATCGGGTCGCGGCGCAGCATGGCGAGCGGCAATTCGCGGGCGCCTTCACCGTCGCGTCCGGAGACGCCAAGCTCGTCGAAATTCTTATGCATTAGCTCAGTCTTAGAGCGGACAGCAGGCCGAAAAACTATCTTGATCGCCTTGGCAGGGGACTAAGCCTCACCTCTTCGCACATTGGAAACTTGGGACGCCAGGTGCGTTTGCTTGATGGGAGCGGTGTGAGTTGAAGGCTCACGCACCGTTCTGCTAGGGGCTGCGGGTGAAATCCCCGCGGCCTACTCTCCAAAACGGCCCATAAGTAAGCATATAAGTGTCTGCCGTAGCGCGCGAATGAGCGGGTTTCGGAATGAAAAGCCGACTTGAGCGTGCGCGAGCTGCGTGAGAGATGAAGGCGAGGCCCTTCGAAGCAAGCTTCAAACCACTCCATGGCGGACGGTCGGCTTCGGCGTTGGCATGCCTGGCTCGGAGGTGCCCAAAGCTTCCCCCATCCAGAGAACTGGCCCGATAATGGGTTGAAGTAAAAAGAGAAAAAGATAACAACACGGTGCGCCATCCTGGTTAACAGGCCCAGGCGGTTCAGGGTTAAATAAAGGCTCAAATCTTGAAGCAGGCCATTCCCGCGAGGACCACGAGCCTCGTTTCCGTGGATTATGCGCAACCAAAGGTTGAAAATGGCGCGCCGGAGAACTAGTTTCGCCTGCGCCGCCGTCGGAGCGACCGCCTTTCCAAGCGCCAACTGCGTCGTGTTTCCGAAGGCTTCCGAAATCGAAATGCGCTTATCCCTGGCTGACTGAACGGTTTTACTTGAGGCTGAAAGAATGAACAGCTGGACTTCAGGCTACGTATCTGAAATTGAATATACATACGGATATTATCGTGACATTTCTCCCGCATTCTTGTCGCTTGCTCTGCTGCATCGGGGAGTAAAGAGAAACGCGGACCGCCCCATGCGATATCTTGAACTGGGGTTTGGTCACGGCCTCTCTTTGAATATGCACGCGGCCGCTTGTCCCGGCGAGTATTGGGGAACGGATTTCAATCCGGCGCAGGCCGCAAACGCCAAGGAACTCGCGACCGTCGCCGGCTCAGATATCAAGATCTTTGACGCTTCGTTCGCCGAACTCGCGGCTCAGGCGGACCTGCCCGAGTTCGATATCATCGCCTTGCACGGAATCTGGTCCTGGATTTCCGAGGAAAATCGCGCCGTTATCGTGGAGCTTGCGCGCCGCAAGCTGACCGTGGGCGGCATATTCTATATAAGCTATAATTGCACACCGGGCTGGTCGCCGGCCATGCCTCTGCGCCACCTTATGGCGCTTCACGCGGAGTTTGCAGGCTCTGACGACCAAGGCATCGCCGGCAAGATCGACGGCGCATTATCGTTTGCCAAACGCGTCGTCGACTCTGGCGCCGCGTATTTCAAAGCCAACCCAGGCGTTGCGGATCGTTTAGACAAAATCTCGAAACAGAGCAGACGCTATCTCGCCCATGAGTATTTCAATCGCGATTGGGCGCCGCTGCCGTTCTCGCAGATCGCTGAGAAACTTGCAGACGCAAAACTGGATTTCGCGGCGTCCTCGAACCTCCTGGAGCATATGGACGGCATCAATCTCTCCAAGGAAAAGCAGGCTTTGCTTGCAGGGATCGCTCACCCCATCCTTCGGGAGTTGGTGCGTGATTATGTGCTGAATCAGCAGTTCCGGCGCGATATCTATGTGCGTGGACGCCGTCAGATGATCGCCTTCGAGCAGTTCGAGCACTATAAGTCACAACGCTTCGTGCTGATGACGACCGCCGATAAGGTCGCGCTCAAAGCCAATGGCCCGACAGGCGAGATCACCATGCAGGAGGAGGTTTACAGGCCCCTCATCGAGATATTGGCGAGCCGCAATTACGAACCGAAATCGGTTGCCGAGATTGTGGCCCATCCGTCCTGGAAGTCCAGATCGCTCGCCACCGCGATCGAGGTTCTCATGGTCTTGACCGCGACCAGCCAGGCCAGTCCGGCCCAAACTCCAAAGGCGATCAGTCAGGCAAGCCCCAAATGCGCCGCGCTCAACGCGCATATCTGCGAGCGCGCACGATCTGAAGGGGAGATTGGATATTTGTCGTCGCCGGTCATCGGAGGCGGGCTTACCGTCGATCGCATAGAACAGCTTTTCCTTCTCGCCCGAAAAGCTGGGCGGCCTGACGCCAAGGCCTGGGCTTCTTACGCATGGGATGCTTTGAATTCTCAAGGCCACAGGGTTTTCAAGGACGGCAAGCCTCTCGCCAGCGCAGAAGAAAACATGGCTGAGCTGAGAGAGCGAGCGAAGGCGTTTGAGGCGGATCGCCTGCCCATTTTGAGCGCCCTTGACATTATGAACAGCTCCTTGGCAAGGCCGCGGCTGGAAGCGGCTGCTGGAGTTGCCGAGGCGGCGTGAGGTTTCCCGGGTTGCTCAAGCACGGAAGAGGGGACAGCATGCGTCGAGGGAGGCGCCCTCAGCCCTTCTTGATCAACCTCGAAATCATGGCGAGGAGCAGGCCGAGCGCGCCCCAGCTCAAAAGCGTCTGCGCACGCACAATTTTGTCCACGGTTCCTCTGGCGAGAGCTTGCTCGTCGATCCTGATATGCGGGACGCCGCTCGGCAGATCGAGGTCGTAAGCAGGCTCCCGGGTGAGAGAAGGAAAGACCATGATGACCGGCTTGTCCGGCCGGTCGATCGGCTGCCAGTGGTGTTTCTGGCCGAGGCCGGGCGCGGGCAGCATGATGTCGAGCGAATAGGCGAATGGACTGAATGCCGGCAACTCCGGCGGCGCCTCCTTGCAGTCCGCCCAGTTCTTGCCGCACCGCGCCTGAAGGTCCTTGTCGAGATAGATGACCGGGTTCGACGGCGCGAAGCTGCCCTGCACTGCGACTTCGCGATAAAACAGCCCCCCTGCGGCCCAGAGCGTGAGCAGGAAAATCGCGAGACGGCCCCAACCGTGCCAGTAGGCGGTGCCGAGGCCGACGAAGGCCCAGATGGCGGCGAGAAGGATAGTCGCCGCCGAGCGGGCGAGCGCTCTTGCGGCGAGAGCGAGCGGCCAAGCGACGGCGTTCAACTGCGACGGGTGATGCAGCGCGGCGGCGTCCGGCCGGCCTTGCCATCCATACCAGAGCTTGATGAACAGCGACCGGAAACGGCGGCGTTCCTTGAACTTTGCGATTTCGCGAGCCTGGTTCGCACGACCCATCTCGCGATAAACTCTTATGAGTTGCTCAAACGGCTGAGGGCGAAAATCAACGCCAAGATGTTCGGGAGGCTGGCGGTCGAGCCAACGCTTCCTGGCTGCGGTTCCAAAATCGGTCGGCCCGTTCAGGCGCCCATAAGCAAAGCCGTCAAGATGGATGAAAGCGGACGCCTTTTCGCCGGCGGATGTCGTCATCGTTTTCGCGGGCCACGAACCGGGATGGTCCACGAGCGCATGGGCATGGCATCCGTCAAGCCTGACCGAGCCGCTGATATTGGCTTTTCCGTCCGCCTCCTCGCCGCGGGCGCCAAACAACAAAGCGCCCTCGATGGTGGCCGCCTGAAGGTTTATCGCGGTCGCGGCGCGGAATCTCCGCCTTAGCTTGCCATTGGGTTTCGCCGAAGCCGAATTATCGAAGCGGCCTCCCGCACATGCCAAGTCCCCTCTTATGCGCGCCGCGCGAAAGCTCACTTCTCCGCAAGCCGAAAAACCGTCGCACAAAAAGGCGTCGCCTTTCGCCTCTGCGGTCGCAAAATCGAGAGCGCGGCCTGCGCCATCTTGCGTCGGATTGAAGAAGGAGGCGTTCTTGCAATTCAAGGCGCCGTCGATTTTCGCGCCGAAAAAGGAAACCGAGCCCTCCGACCGGAAGCCGTTAGCGAGCGAGACGTCGCCGCCGATGTCCGCGTGATCGCCGCAGAGGGCGGGCGCCGATCCCTCTTCCGCTTTATCGAGGAACACGCCCCGGTCGCAAGTCAGGTCTCCTTCTATTTTCGCCTTCTTAAAGAAGGCTCCGCCTTCGCTGCGAAAGCCATCGTTCAACGCGGCGTCTCCGCCGATTTTTGCCCGGTTGAAGTCGAGCGCGCATTTGCCGTTCGCCAGGAACGTTCCGGCGCCGCACGACAGCCGGCGGTCAATTGCAGCGTGCGCAAATGAGATGCCCGCTTTTGCGCGAAAGCCGTTGTCGAGAAAAACGCCCCCTTCGATGCGCGCGCCTTCGGCATCGATGGAACGGACGCAGCTTGTCGAGAACGTCAGGGATTTGGCGACGACGTCCCGCAAGGAAATCCGGCCGGCGAAGCAGGAACGGCGAAACGAAAGAGGCCGCGGGATGGCGCAGCTTGAAAGGTCCAGGTCGTCCTCGACGTAAGCGCCGTGGAGTTCCAGGCGGCTGTCGTGCACTGGGGCGATTTCGTCGCCGCTCAGAGCGAGGAAGCGCAGGAAGCCCGCGCGAACCTGGACATCAGCGTCCTCGGGATCGATCCAGCGCCACCGCTCCCGCTCGTAGCGCGAAAATACAGCGTCGAAGCGCTCCGTGAGCACGTCGGGATCGGCCTTGAGCGCATCCGTGAAATCTTTGTCGGCGCGCGCCGCCCGCCTTGCGTCCCGCAAAAGGTCTTCGAAGAAGCCGCGAAGCACGCGCGGTTCTTCATCGATCTTCGCCCGCATCCCCGCTGAAACTTTAATCGGATCGCGCAGGACGAGCGGGTTGAGCCATTCGTGATAGGGCTTAAGCGGTTCCTGCGACCTTAGCGTCAGCGACTCGATGGCGGCCTCGACCGCGAGTTGATAGAAACGCGTGTCTGTTCTCGCACGCTCTATGGTTTCTTTGGGGTGCGCGTCCGCCTCCAGCCGCGCAAGAAACGCGCGCTGCGTCAGCGCAAACATTTGCACATCGGCCGCGTTCCTGGGCTCCCAATAAGCCGGCAGCCGCAGCTTTTCGATTGCGTACCGCGTCGCCTCGATGATGACGTGCTGGACGGGCTCCGGCGCGGCCTCGGTGAATTTCGCGATCGCCTCGACAAAGGTGAGGTCCCCCTTCGGCCCTCTTGGGTCCGTCTCCCGCCATGCCTCGAAGGCTGTCCACAGGAAAGCGGCTCGGCCTTCGAGCACGCAGGCCTCGCCGTTCACGGCTGCGAACAGAAGCTTCTCCTCTGCCGGCAGAAGACCGCTCTGCGTGTCCTGATTGAGAAAATCGCCAAGCCAGCGTCCAGGCGGCTTGCCGGCGGGCCGTTCACGGCCCTCTCTCAGCTCGCCGACCGCAGCTTTCAGGTCCATCAGCCATTGCGGCGGAACGCTCGCTCCTTTCGCGGAAGCGTCCGCCGCTATAAGAGCGGCCGCTCCGTTATTAAGCGCCGTTCCCAATCGCACCATGCCGCACAACCCCCGATGCGCCTGCCCCGATGCGCCTGATCATGACTTAAGAATGATTAACGGAGTCAAAATTATTAAGGAGTTGGACCGCTGGAGTCGATGACCAGTTTCGACTGCGGTTGGCTATTCAAAACTCTTCGAGAAGAAGAACGCGAATCGCGGTTAAATTGCGCTGTCGCGCGTCGCCACTCGTAGGGCCCGCGGGAAGTCCTAACCCGTGCGCCTCGGATAAGTTGTACGCGACCGTCCGTCGACATCGAGAGAATCCTTGCCTGCCAGACAGGGGATCCCCTAAAACGCTCATGATGCAGGGACAGATTTCAGATCAGGCGCGTCTTGCCGCGCTCGCAGTCAATAAGGCCGGGTGGTCGGCCGTCAGGCTCGCGTTGAGATCGCCATTTTCGCGGTGGATGGCTGGCGTTCCCACCGCCTATCATCTTCTCATCCTACCGCAAGACCTGCGCACCGGCGATCCGAGCTTCGCCGTCGAGCTCAACGATGGTTATTTCGGCCTCGCCGGCGCCGCCGCGCCCATCGGCTCGGAGTCGCCATTCCATGTGACGCCGCCCACCGTTCCCTGGCAAAAGGCCTTGTACGCCTTCGCGTGGCTGAGGCATCTTCACGCCGCCGACGATCAGATGGCGCGGGACAAAGCCCGCAAGCTTGCGTCGGAGTGGATCGCGTTTGCAGGGCGCGCGCCTCAGCTGGCGCGCGACAGGGATGTGACGGCGCAGCGCGTGATCGCGCTTCTGTCGCACGCGTCGTTCCTGCTCGATGGCGCCGAGCCTGCGTTCTACGATGCGGTCATGCGGATGCTGAGCCGCGATTTGCACGATTTGACCGTCACCTATAATGAGGGTCCGGGCGTCGCCAAGCTGCGCGCTTTCACGGCGATCCTGCTCGCGGGGCTCTGCATCGCCGAGCAGGAGACGTATCTCTCATCGTACCTGTCCGCGTTTTCGGCCGAACTCGAAAAGCAAGTTCTTGGCGATGGCGGCCACGCGTCGCGCGACCCGAGCGATCTGATCGAGCTTTTGCTGGAGTTGCTTCCGCTGAAGCAGTGCTTCGTCGCCCGGCAGATCGAGCCGCCCCTGGCGCTCTACAGCGCCATCAGCCGGATGAACGCCATGCTGCGCTTCCTGCGGCTTGACGACGGCAGCCTCGCCCATTTCAACGGCATGGGGCCGACGCTCGTCGATCAGGTTTCGACCGTTCTTGCCTATGACGATGCGTGCAGCATGTTTGCGGGCGTGATCGCGCCGCAATCGGGATATGCGCGGCTCGCCGCGGGAGATGTGGTCGTCATTGCCGACGTAGCCGGGCCGCCGCCCATGCATCTCAGCTCTCGCGCCCATGCCGGCTGCGGCTCTTTCGAGATGAGCGTCGGCCATGAGCCGCTCATAACCAACTGCGGCGCGCCTTTGGACGAGACCGGCGATTGGTCCGTCATGTCGAGGTCCACGGCGGCCCATTCCACCTTGACCGTTGAAGATTTGTCGTCGGCTCGGCTCATCAAGGCTCAGGAGCGGATCGCGGGCCGCGAGACGTTCTGGCTTGCGGGGCCGAAGGCCGTTCACCATGACGTCGCCGAGTCCGATAACGCCATAAGCATCAGGATTGGACATGACGGTTATCGGGAGCGCTTCGGCATCCTCCATCGCAGGCGGCTGACGCTTCGTAAGTCCGGGTTTGAATTCGAAGGATTCGACCAACTCGCGGCTGTCGGCGACCGCGCCGTCGATACGAAGGCTCGTTTCACGATCCGCTTTCACCTGCATCCTCGCGTGTCGGCCCAGCTTTCGCGCAACACGAATGCAGTCACGCTGACGACGATCGGTGGCCAGGTCTGGCGCTTTCTCGCCGAAGGCGCCGATCTCGACATCGAGGAAAGCATTTTCTTCGCCGATCCGATTTGCCTGCGACGCTCTTTGCAGATCGTGCTAAAAGGGCCATGCACGAAGGCGACTTCGGTCCAATGGAAGTTCGAGAAAGTCGCGCAGCAGCCGCGCCCTGTCATAGGCGGGGATCCGGTGCGTCGTTTTTCGCGATCTTGATTTCCCACGCACCATTTACACTTACGGGCCATGCAAAAGCACCAAGACTTTCCCGTTCGCCGGGCTCTCATCTCCGTGTCCGACAAAACCAATCTGGCGGACTTCGCCAAGCGGCTCGAACTGCTTGGCATCGAGATCGTCTCGACCGGCGGCACCGCCACCTATCTGCGCGATGCCGGCATCCCCGTCATTGCGGTGTCGCAGGTGACGAATTTTCCTGAAATTTTGGAGGGTCGCGTGAAGACGCTGCACCCGGCCATTCACGGCGGCATCCTCGCCAATTTGGAGCAATCGAGCGCGCGCGAGGTGCTCGCCGCTCACGGCATCGCCCCGATCGGGCTGGTTGTCATTAACCTCTACCCCTTCGAAGAGACGCTGAAGCACAGCGCGAACGATTTCGATACGATGATTGAGACGATCGATGTCGGCGGTCCTGCGATGCTGCGCGCCGCCGCCAAGAACCATGGCATTGTAACGGTGGTCTGCGATCCGGCCGATTATGGCGCCGTGGCGGACGAACTTACAGGCGAGGCGCGGACGACCTCGCTGGCGACGCGCCGCAGGCTCGCGGCCAAGGTTTTCGCGCGGACGGCCGCTTATGATTCGGCGATTGCGGCGTGGTTCGCCTCGCAATCCGCGGAGGCTTCATCCGCCGCATTTTCAATCACTGGCACGCTGCGCCAGACGCTCCGCTATGGAGAAAATCCCCATCAGGAAGCAGCCCTCTATGAGGCCGGCAATCATGCCGGGCCTGGCATTGTCAGCGCCGAGCGGGTGCAGGGTAAGGAACTCAGCTACAACAATCTCACCGACGCCGATGCGGCTTTTGAGTTGATTTCCGAGTTTCCGTCGGATCGCCCCGCCGTGGCGATCATAAAGCACGCCAACCCGTGCGGCGCCGCCGTCGGCGACAGCATCATCGAGGCCTACAAGAAGGCTTTGGCATGCGATCCGGTGAGCGCGTTCGGCGGGATCGTGGCTTTGAACGGCAAGCTGGATGAAGAGGCGGCCCGCGAAATCCTGAAGATCTTCACGGAGGTTGTGATTGCTCCATCGGTGACGCCGGAAGCAAGGCGCGCTTTTTCGACGAAGCCGAATGTGCGACTGCTCTCGACCGGGGGGCTTCTGCCGCGCAAGAACCGCGCTCCTTATTTCCGGTCGGTGGCGGGCGGATTCCTCGTCCAGGACGCCGATGCCGCCGGACTCGACGAACTCACGATGCGCACCGTGACAAAGCGCGAGCCGACCGAAGAGGAGCGCGCCAACATGATTTTCGCCATGCGCCTCGCCAAGCACGTGAAGTCGAACGCCATTGTGTTCGCGAAGCATGGAGCGACTGTTGGCGTCGGCGCTGGCCAAATGAGTTCGCGTCGATAGCGTAAGGCTCGCGGTTTGGAAGGCGCGCGAGGTTGCGAGCGCTGCGAAAAAAGACCCGGATCAGGCTCTCTCGGGTACGGCCGCCGCCTCGGACGCCTTCTTTCCGTTTGCTGACGGCTTGCTGGCGGCGGCCGATGCCGGCGCAACGGCCATCATCCAACCCGGCGGCTCGATGCGCGACGCGGAAGTCATAGCCGCCGCCGATGAGCGGGGCCTCGCCATGGTATTTACCGGCGTCCGGCATTTCCGGCACTGAGGCGCGCTCGCGTCTGCGCTTCGCCGCCCGTCGGAAGCGCCTGGAAAGAACTCGCTTAAACCCTCGTCGCAACCCCTTGCCCCAGCCCACTCCCGCGCAAGCTCGCCTTAGCGAGCTTCCTACACTGGGGCATCCGCATCCGCGAGCGGATGCGGTTGGGAGAGCATCTGTGTTTGAAGTCAAGCATATTTCTCATATTTCTCGGTCCATTTCCTGTTTTCGCGGAGGAGGGCGCTTGCGAGGATGACGAGCTTTCGCATGACGGCGGTCAAAGCGAGCTTTGCCTGTTTGCCTCTGGCGCGCAGCCTGGCGTAGAAGGCCTTGAGATCGGGGTTGCAGCGGGCGGCGGAGACGGCCGCCATGTATAACGCGGTCCTGACATGGGGGCGGCCGCCCTGGATGCGGCGCAAGCCATTGCTGTCGCCGGAATCAGCGTTGAGGGGCGCCACGCCTACAAGAGAGGCGGCTTTTGCGGCGGGAAGCGGCCCAAGCTCGGGCAGGCAGGCTACCAGCGTCGCGGCGACGACAGGCCCACAGCCCTTGATCGACAGAAGAATTTCGTAGCGGTTTTTCAGGACGGGATCGGCCTCGATAAGCGCCGAGGCGGCCGCATCCAGGTCTGCCGCCGCGCGCTCGCAAGCGCGGTAAGCTGGCGTTTGAGAAGCCGCTGCAGAACCTTGCTTTCAGCGGCGCCGTGGCGGTTCTTGAGCGCCGTTTCATCGGCCTTGGCGGCTTGTCTGGCCAAAATGATTTCCTGAAGCTCCGCGGCCTTCTTGGCCGGAACGGCGGTGGCTGACGGGCTGAGGCAAGCGCCAGAGAGCGCCAAAATCCGCGCATCGATCTTATCGGTCTTGGCGAACTGCCCGATCGCCTTGGCGAATTTGCGCGGGCGGGACGGGTTGACCGCGGTGACGACATAACCCGCCTGGCTGAGCATGCGGTGTGCGAGCCGGTGGAGCTTGCCCGTCGCCTCCATGACGGCGAACGCCGCCTTGGCGCCGGCGAGTAGGCCCCGCGGGAAGTCCTGCCCCACATGCTGCGAGCGCCGACAGGACTTCCCGCGGATAAGGCGTACTAGCAACTGTATGATTCTCGTACAGCTTATCCGAGGCAAGTTCGCTTGAGAGCGTGCGGCGATGGGAGTGCGAACTTGCCTCGGGCTGTACGAGTTCCTTGCACAACCCCCGGATGCCCTCTTTGCTATTGGGAACGCGAAAACTCTGGCCGGTTGGATGCAGATAAACGTCGAGCCACGCTTTACAGACGTCAATGCCCGCGTAAACTGCGTTATTGGCTCGTACGGATGTCATCTTGCCTTGCATACGGGACTTGCTCCCCAGTCATCTGTTCAGACCCCGAGCCGGGGCGGACGGACCAAGCTCTCCCGCAAGCCAGAAGCTTATGGGACTGACGGTCCCGTCCGCCCGCCGCAAGAAGGATGGCCATCCTTCTTGCGGCGGGCGCATCACTGCGTGATTCGGGCTCGCAGCCAACATGCAAGGGACAGGGTGAGGGGGTACAACGCCGGCGAAGCGGCGCAAACATATGCAATGTGTTTCATTGCCTGCGGGTCGGCAGCGAGGCCGGTGTCGAACTAAGCAAGCTTTCTCGGCTTGTCCAACGGGGCTCACTCAACCTTGAGCGCCAAAAAGCGCCTGCCCTACATGCTTAGGGGAAGCGGATGAGCGCCAAAAAGCCAAGCGTGGAAATGCAAAATGGCGGCCCATGCGACCACTGCAATGGCGATCCGCCACCAGCCGAGGGCTTTGAGGCTGAACTTGGCGCGGCCCTGCAGGATCGCCATGAATGGAAAAAAAGAGGTCTTCGCCTCGAAGGCGCCCCAGCCCGGAACGGCGCCGCGCTTGCGTTTCTGCTGCAGCCAGCTTCCGATCAAAGCCGTGGCCGCAAGCGCGCCAAAAAATGCGAACCCTCGCCAAGTCGCCTGCGAAACAATATGCGTCAAAGCCCAGATCGCGAAGCCCCACATCACACCATGGCGGGTTATCGCGAAAACGCCGCCCGCCGCATCGGGATTTTTGAGCGCTTCAGCCCCTCCTGGTGCGGAAGGATTAGGCGTCAAAAGGCCGCCGAACATGAGAATGAAGGCAAACAAGATCAGCGCCGCCTGAACCCATCGCCACCAATCGGGCGCGAGCCAGAGCTTGTCGCCGTAAGGCGCGGCGCTGAATTGTGTCCAGAGCCAATAAAATGCGATCAGCGAGAGAATTGAGAAAGCGGCCGTATAAGCGCCTTCGCCCATGATCGAGACGGCGCGCGGTCGAAGCGGCGTAGAAGGGAGCAGATGGAGGAGGAAGAAACAGGATGCTGCCGCTATCAATGCGCCCAAAGCTTCCTCCCACCAAATTAATAACGCCGGTAAAACCTGCGGGCAGCCCTAGTGCAGCCGCTTTTTGATCCGATCCAGGCTGGCCGTAATCGCATTTTCCGCGACCGTCCCCGACATTTTCTGCTCGATCAATTGCTCGGCCGCAGAAACCGCAAGCTCGGCAGCCTGCGCCCGAATTTGCTTGCGGGCCTTTTCTTCCTCAAGCTTGATCTTCTGCTCCGCCACATTCAGGCGGCGGGTGATCATTTCATCGAAGCTTGACCGCGCCTCCTTCGCGTAAGCGGCGGCCTCGCGCTCGGCCTGGGCCAAAATCTCCTCGGCTTCGACCTGCGCATTAGCGGTGCGCTGTTTGTAATCTGCGAGCAGCGCCTCCGCTTCGGTGCGAAGCTTCCGTGCTTCCTCCAGTTCGCGAGCGATCGCGGCGGATCGCTGATCAAGGGCGTAGACCACCCTGCCCGGCAGCTTGTAGTAAAGCACGACGCCGACGAAAAGAATGAAGGCTATAGCGACCCAGGTTTCCGGATCAGAGAAAATGGCGGGGTTCATGCTCCCTACTCCTTCGACTTCTGACGCAAAGCCGCCTGCACTTCATTATCGTTGACTTCGATTCCAGCAAGCTCTTTTACGATGTCGCTCACAACTCCAGCGGTCATCGCTTCCATCTCTCCCGAGGCCCGTACAAGGAGAGCCTGAACGCGCCTCTCGGTGTCCGCCGTCTTTTCGGCGAGCTGGGTATCCAGCGCACCGCGCTTTTGAGCCAGTTCGGCGTCGAGCTTTTCCCGTGAGGCGCGGATCGCTGTGTGCCCCTTCGCCTTCGCCGCCGTAATCTCGGCCTCGTAGTGCTCCGCCTCTTTGTCGGCTCCGTGTTGGGCGTCACGCGCCGCTTGCAGATCGCCTCCTATTTTCGCCTTGCGGTCTTTGAGAACGCGCTCGATGCGCGGAAGCGCAAGCTGCGAAAGCGCAAAATAGAAAAGCGTGAAGATGATCGCCAGCCAGATTAATTGGGGGGCGAAGTCAGCCGGTTGCAGTTGTGGCATGGGTCGAGCCGCCTATGGGCTGAGGATGGCGCCGCCTTTCGGCCGGCGCCAATCTTCAAGATCAAAACACGAAGAGGAGGATGAGCGCGACGACGAGGCCGAACAAACCGGTTGCTTCAGCGAGCGCAAACCCGAGAAGGAGGTTCGGGAACTGACCGGGAGCCGCTGTCGGATTGCGCAGCGCGCCCTGCAGGAAGTTGCCGAAGATGCTGCCAATGCCGACGCCGGCGCCGATAAGGGCAGAGCAGGCGAGGCCCGCGCCAATGAGCTTGGCTGCTGCTGGATCCATGACAATTCTCCTATTCGAGTGGATGGTTGAGAGTTGAGAAGAGTTAGTGCTCGGCGGCGTGAAGAGCGTCGTGCAGGTAGATGCAGGAGAGAACCGCGAAGACATAGGCTTGCAGGAAGGCGATCAGAACTTCAAGGCCCATGAGCAGAACCATGAAGATAAACGGCACCCCGCCGGCCAAAAGGCCGACATTGATGCCAAGCCCCACCACAAAGCTGCCGAAGACGGCCAGCATCGTGTGTCCGGCCATCATATTCGCGAAAAGACGAACCGAGAGGCTGATGGGCCGGGTGAAATAGGAGATGATCTCGATCACCGTGATGAGCGGCAACAGCCAGATCGGCACGCCCGACGGCACGAACAACTTCAAAAAGCCGAAGCCGTGCTTGAAGATGCCGATCAACGTCACGCCGATGAAGACAAAAGCCGCCAGTGCGAAGGTGACGATGATGTGGCTCGTGACCGTAAAGGCGCCGAGCCCCGGCAACGGGATCATGCCGAGCAGGTTCATCGACAGCACGAACATGAAGATCGTGAAGATCACCGGGAAATATGCCATCCCGGAAGCGCCCGCATTCTGGCGGACCATGTTCGCGACGAACTCGTAGGTGACTTCGCTGACCGATTGCAGCCTGCCCGGAACCGCTCCGGCCCCTTGCATGCTGTAGACGAAAAGCGCGGTCACGAGCGTCGTCGCCATGACCATCCAAAGCGCCGAGTTCGTGAAGGACGCGTCATAGCCGAATAGATACAGCGGATAGAGGCGGTTGATGACGAACTGATGCATGGGGTTGAATGCATGCTCCGCATGCGCGGCTCCCTCGTGAGCGCCTTCAGCCGCTGCAGCATGCGCTGCGCTAATAAACCAGTCTATCATAGCAATCCCTACCGGCGCCGAATGCCGGGCTGTTTCTACTTTTCACCCATTTCGCGCGCCGCGCGGAAGACGTTCATGAACCCGGCGGCGATGCCGAGAAAAAGAAACACGATCAGGAAGAAGGGAGAGGTCGCGAATCCCATCTTCGGCATCAGCACGTTATCCAACGCCCACCCAAAGAAGCCGCCGACGAACACGCCAGCCACCAGCTCGGTGGAAATCTTGAATGCTTTGCCGAGCGCCGAGCTTCTTCGGTCGAGCTCGGCCTCGGACATCGTTTCGCTCTTGTCGTCCTCCGGCCCAAGCTTCCGCTCGAGTTCGCGTAGCCGCCGCTTCAGGCGGTCGCTTGACTCTAGCGACGCCTTGCGTTCATCGTCGTCGCCGGTGCTGGACATAGGACCCTGATCGCGGTGGGGATACAAGCGCGTAAGAATTTCCGGTTGTTTCTTAAGCCACCGCACAAAGCGAAGTCAAGCGTGCGTCTGCTCTCCGCGTCCTTAAGCGACATTGGTCCTTAGGAGCAGGGGCAAAAATCACTTAACGATCGCAAGGGCGAGGCCGTCATGGCCTTTGACGCCGACGCTTTGCAGGATGACGGCTTCAACGCCTGGTTGCTTCGAAAGCGCGTCGAGAAAGCGCTGGATTCCGGCGACTCGCGCGTCTGATCGCCCGGCGTCGGGATCGATGACGGCGCCGTAGCGGACGACGTTATCGGCTGCGATCAGCGAGCCCGGCCGCGATAGTTTCAGCGACAGCTCGAAATAGTCGAGATAGCTCTCTTTGTCGGCGTCGATGAAAATCATGTCGAACGGCTCCTCCCCGCCCTCGATCATTTTCGCCAAGGTTTCGGCGGCAGGCCCCTCGCGGACCTCGACCGCGCCCAACAGCATGGCGCGGGCGAGGTTACGCCGCGCGATCTTCGCGTGGGCCGGATCGACTTCGAGCGTGATGAGGCAGCCGTTTTCTGGCAGCGCGCGGCCGAGCCAGATCGCGCTATAGCCGCCGAGCGTGCCGATCTCCAGGATGCGGCGCGCGCCTTTCAGCTTCGCGAGCATGAACAGGAATTTTCCGAGCACAGGCGACACGCTGATCTCCGGCAGCCCAGCCGCGCGCATCTCCTCCAGCGCGGAAGTCAGCGCCTTGTCCTCCCTGGCGAACAAGCCTGAAATATAGCCGTCGACGGCGCTGAAAATGTCGGTGTCTGTCATGCCTGGCTCCTTCGGCGACGTCTTTCACGGGGATGGCGTTCAAGCCTTGCCTCTTTGTATTTGACAAACCGGACGCGCGGCCAAAGCTTTTCACTTCCGGCATTTGTCGCGAGGACCCCCTGTGAGCCATCCCAAACATAAGACGCCGCCCTTCGCGCGCGAAATGAAGTTTCAGTATGGCGCGCTCGAACGCATGGCGCCGGGCTTGCGGCGCATCGTTTGCAACAACCCGGGCCCCTTCACCTTCAAGGGCACCAATCTTTATGTGATCGGTGAGGGCAATGTGGCCGTGGTCGATCCAGGGCCGGCGTCGGGCGAGCAGCTCGATGTGCTGTCAGATGCGTTGAACGGCGAGACGGTCACGCATATCCTCATCACGCATTGCCATGCCGACCACAGCGGCGCTGTAGACGCGCTGAAAGCCCGCACGGGCGCGCAGACCTGCGGAATGCCGCGGGGCGCGGGCGCTCCTGGGGCAGGCGCGAAGGGGCCGTCGGGGCGAAGCTTCGTTGTTCCCGTCGCCTTCGATGTCGCTCTCGCGCATGGCGACCGCATCGAAGGAGACGGATGGGAGGTCCAGGCCCTCCACACGCCGGGTCATGCGCCCGACCACCTTTGCTTCCTCATGCCCAGCGAGAACATTCTTTTCTCCGGCGACCATGTCATGGGCTGGAATACGAGCGTGATCGCGCCGCCCGAGGGGAATATGGGCGATTACATGCGTTCGCTCGATTTTCTCATCGAGAGGCGGGAGGCGGCCTATTATCCGGCGCACGGCGCCCCAATCGATCAGCCGCAACGCTTTGTCAAGGCGCTGATATTCCATCGCCGGTGGCGCGAGCTGGAAATCACCGACGCCTTGCGTGCAGGGCTTGCCGCCATCCCCGATATGGTCTCGCGCATTTATGTCGGCCTCGACCCCTCGCTCGTCGGCGCGGCCGCGCTCTCCGTTTTCGCCCATCTCGAATATATGGCCGAGAAAGGAACCGTGAAGGCCAGGAAGCCTGGTTCGCTCACGATGGATCAGGAGTTCGCACTCGCAGAGCAGTAGCCTGGAGGCTTCGGGGCGACTTGGGGGGAACAATCTCGCCGCCATGCCGTCGCCAACTCGCCGTCGCGGTTGGTCGCCTCGCTGGTTTTGCTCAAGTGGCCCACAGATGACGGAGCGGACGGCCCGGCGCTATGGCCTGCACGGCTTCGGCGACGCCGCGCGCATCGATGCCGAAATGCCGGTAAAGGTCCTGGAGCGCTGCGGACTGGCCGAAGGTCTGCACGCCGAGCGAGCGCGTCCTGTGTCCGCGCACCGAACCGAGCCAGCCCAGCGTCGCCGGATGGCCGTCGATGACGGTGACAAGCCCGCAATAGGAGGGAAGGCCGGCCATGATGTCTTCGACGTGGCTTGTGGCTGACGTAGGCCCCTCTTCGCGGGCTTTTTGGGCTTTCGTCCAATCGGCATAAAGACGATCCGCCGAAGTGATGGCAAGGAGGCCGATGTCGTGGCGATCCTCGCCGGAAAGGCCCGTCGCCTCGATGGCGCCGGGGGCGACGGCGCCGGTGAAAGCGATGGCGGCGTGAGCGTTCGGGCCGGGCTTTCTCAGCCAGTACGCGCCTTTCAGGATGGCGTTCTCCAACTCGGGCGTCATCTCTCGTTGCGGCTGTTCGAGCGCGCGCGTGGAAAGCCTCAGGTAAACCGATCCGCCATCGTCGGCCTTGGCCGGCGCCTGGATATGCTCGAAACTCCATCTGAGAATGACGGCGAGTTCATCCGCGAACGCGGGCTCGAACGCGGTGAGCCGATCTTGCGCCATGCCGATCAGCGGCGTGGCGATGGACTGATGCGCGCCGCCTTCCGGCGCCAGCGTCACGCCCGACGGCGTCGCCACAAGAATGAAGCGCGCATCCTGGTAACAGGCGTAATTGAGGGCGTCGAGGCCGCGCTCGATGAAGGGGTCGTACAGCGTGCCGATTGGCAGCAGCCTTTCGCCCGAAATAGCGTGGGCCAGCCCCATCGCGGACAGGATCGCAAACAGGTTCATCTCGGCGATGCCAAGCTCGAAATGCTGCCCCTTTGGAGACATGGACCAGTTGAAGGCTGAAGGGATACGTTCGGCGTGGAACAGGTCTTGATGCTCGCGCCCGTACACGTTCCGCCTGTTCACCCATGCGCCGAGGTTCGTCGACGCCGTGACGTCGGGCGAAACGGTCACAATCCGCGCCGCGAACGCGTCTTCGCGCTTGGCGATTTCGTGCATCAGGAGGCCGAAAGCCTGCTGGGTCGACATCGACGGCTGCTTCGGATAGTCGAGGCGCGCGGGCGTCTCGATACGCGGCGCATCGGCAGGGCGCAAGGGCTTCCGCGCAGCGCCGGTTCCAGCAAGAAACTGTTCCAGCTCCGCGCGGTCCGCTTGCAGCCCCTCGAAACGGTCCCACTCATGGCCCTGCCGGATGTTCATCGACGCGCGCAACGCCTCCATCTGCGCCGGCGTCATCAGCCCCGCATGGTTGTCCTTGTGGCCGGCGATCGGCAGTCCGAACCCCTTGATCGTATAAGCGATGAAACAGACCGGCCGGTCGTGCTCCCCGGCGTCGGCGAAGGCGTCGAGCAGCGTCTCAAGGTCGTGCCCGCCAAGGTTTCCCATCAGCGCGGCGAGTTCATCGTCGCTGCGCCGTTCGATCAAGGCAGAGACATCGGCCTGATCGCCGATCTCATCCAGGAGCCGTCTGCGCCACGCCCCGCCGCCTTGAAACTCCAGGGCCGAGTAAAGCTCGTTGGGGCATTTCTCGATCCAGAGCCGCAGCGCCTCGCCGCCCGGCTCTTCGAAAGCCTTCTCCTGGAGCTTGCCGTGGCGCAAGACGATGACGTCCCAGCCGAAATTGAGGAACATCGCCTCGATCTTCGCCCATAGTCCCTCGTGGATGACGGCGTCGAGGCTCTGGCGATTGTAATCGACGATCCACCACGTATTGCGCAGGCCGTGCTTCCAGCCTTCGAGCATCGCTTCCGAGATGTTGCCCTCGTCGAGTTCCGCATCGCCGAGCAGCGCAATCATCCGGCCTTCCGGCCCTTTGGCCGTCCAGTCCTTCGCGCGGATGTAATCCTGCACCAGCGACGAAAAGAGCGTCTGCGCGACGCCGAGCCCCACCGATCCGGTGGAGAAATCGACGCCGTCGGCATCCTTGGTGCGCGAGGGATAGGATTGCGCGCCGCCATATCCGCGGAACTTCTCCAGCTTTTCTCTCGTCTGGCGGCCGAGAAGATATTGGATGGCGTGGAAGACAGGCCCCGCATGCGGCTTCACCGCGACACGGTCTTCGGCCCGCAACACAGCGAAATAAAGCGCGGTCATGATGGTCGCCGCCGAGGCGCAGGACGCCTGGTGGCCGCCGACCTTCAGCCCGTCGCGATTTTCGCGCACATGATTGGCGTTGTGGATCGTCCACGCCGACAGCCAAAGCACTTTGCGTTCAAGCTCCTTGAGCATTTCAAGCTTTGAAACCGTCATCGGACAAGCCTCCGGAACCCCTATCTTCGAGGTCCCGATTTTAAGCCAAAAAAGGCTGCTGTCGGAGCTATTCTTGCGGAGAGAAGCCGGTTTGCGAGAGGTACGCCGGAAAGAGAGGCCTCACTCGGCCGGGGCGGGCCGCGGCGAGGAGCCGAGCCTTGGCGTGCGCTTCGACGTCAGCCGGGGCAGGCATGGGGGGCGGGCATGGGCCGGATGCCGGTTAATAATGCCCTAAAATTGGTTTCGTTTGGTAAAACAGGCCTATATCCATATAAGCACCTATATTCGTGCGCTCCCTACGAGGCAATTTATGTCTTGATCGGCGATGCAATTTAACGAAAATCCGGGTCAATCGCGAGGAGAGGAATGTTCGAGGTCATTCGGGACGCCTTCATTTGGGTCTTGAGCTGGGCTGTGGACCGACGCCTTCACAGCGAAGAGGCTCTTCGTCTCCTGTTCCTGGTCGGATCGGGCGTCGCAGCGACGCTGCTGTTCTTGTATTGGAGGCGCTTTGCCTGCCGCTTCCACATGTTCCGGAGGAGGCTCATGCCTGAGGACCGCTATGCGGGACGCTACCTCCAGGCCCTTTGGCGCAATAACGAGTTGCGCTACTCCTTCGTCACCATTTTCTACAATACGCGGCGGCGCGACTATGACGTTAACGGGCGGACTTACAGCCCGGCCGGGCAGCCGCTGACCGAATACAAATCGACTTACGTCATCCTTCCTTCACGCAAGGAGGGCGCTATCGAATTCTTCTGGCGAACGCCTAATGCTTCGCAGGGCTACACTCAAATGACGCTCCAGGAGTCCGACCATGACTACATCCAAGGCGGCGGCCGCGTCGTCACACTCGACGCCTGGCCCGTAGCCTACCCGATCCGCTTCAAGCACATGGACGATCGTTACGTTCGCGAGGCGCTTGGCGTCCACTCGCCCGCAAACGCGAGCGAGGAGCCGGAATTCATCAGGAAATTTCACGAGAGGTTTGGCGCGCAGGTTATGGAAGGTTTCGGCGGCGGCGCTAAGCCGCAAACCCTGGCGGAGGCGCCGGTCATGTTGGAAAGCCCGCTCGCGCAGGGTTGATGAAGTCTGGCGGCGCTCATGGGGCGCCGGCCGTTTGAGGCTCGCCTTTAGCTGCTCTCGCATTACACATTGGCGCAGCGACGAATTGTATGCAATTACGATCGGGCTTTGCGCCTTACGATTGGAGGGGCGGCGCGTCTGAACGCGCGCAACGCCTCTCGTCCCCATGCCCGCAAGACGAAGGTGCGCCGGGATTCAGCCCTGAATAGAATTTATCAGTTGGCGCGTGGGGCTCGCAGACACGAGTACACTTGGCGACGAGTGCTGAGCAACGTTGGCCGGCATCTCCGACACCTCGAATATTGCCAGCCCACCGGAGAGTTGCTTATGCGTTCGCGGCGACAGGCGGCGAGTTGGCGTTGGACGAAACTTCTTTAGGAATGACGAACGTGAACACGGCTCCTTTGGGCTCAGCGTTCTCAGCCCAGATGCGTCCGGCATGAGCCTCGATGATTTTTTGGCAGATCGCCAGGCCCAGTCCGGTGCCGCCGGCGCCGGTCTTGGTTTTGCTGCTTTGCACGAATTTGTCGAAAATCGCCGTCAACTCGCCGTCCGGAATGCCCGGCCCGCAATCGGCGATCCTGCAGCGCAGCATCTGGCCGCCGCTCGCTTGTCTCTCTTCGGACACATCGATCGCGATCTCGCCGCCCGCGTCGGAGAACTTAATCGCGTTGGAGAGAAGGTTCACCAAAATCTGGATAACGTAATGCTTGTCGAAAACCGCTTCCGAGCAATCGCCATAGCTCGTTGAGACCTTCAATTTTTTTGTGCTTATCAAGGGGGCCAGCTCTCTCAGCGTGCTATCGATGGCCTCTTTCAGGTCGGCCGGCTCCCGCGTGTACTCGATCTTGCCCGCATCCAGCTTCGCCAAGGTCAAGAGTTCGTTGAGAAGCTTTAAGAGGCGCTTGCCGGAAACGCCGATGTTTTTGACGAATCTGCGGGCGTCGTCCGAACTCGCCTTCGTCGATGGCTTCCAGGCTCATGTCCGAATAGCCGAGAATGGCGTGCATCGGCGTCCGAAGTTCGTGAGACATGTTTGATAAGAACAATGATTTCGCCTGGTTGGCCTCCTCCGCCGCAAGCCGAGCCGCTTCAAGTTCGGCGGTGCGCGCCTTGACGCGCTCTTCGAGCTCGTCGTTCGCCTCCTGAAGTTTCGTGCGCGTCCCCTCCAACTCCTGATGTTGGGACCGCAGAGTGATTGTCTGTTCCGCAACTAATCGTTCCACGGTCTCCTTGCGCTTGGCGATGAGAAACATCATGGCGCAAAAGACAATGGAGAATATCATTCCCCCGACAAGCACGAATTCAGCCTCATGCCTCTTTTCCAGTCGTTCGAAGGAAGGCGTGCTCGTCCATACGATCGTCCATCGCTTCTGCATGAGTTCAAGGGTCTTGCGTACAGAGAAGAGCGGCGCTGACGCGCCTCGGTCCCCTTCGCTGCTGTAAAGCAGGGCGTCCTCTGTTTCGCTATCGCCGTCGAAAACTGCGAGATTAAGAAGCTCGCCCTGGCTTTGCGTCAGCTCACGCAAAAAATTCTCAGCGACAAACGCCTCGTAGACCCAACCGAGGAGCTGGGCGCTTCTTTCCTCGACTGTGTCAGGGACCCGTTTACCCTCATATAACGGGTGCAAAAGAAGAAAACTGGATCTCTTCCGCCCGGGAGGTCCCGCCTGCTCTGAAGCGAGCACGATCTTGCCGGTGAGCGCTGCTTTGCCGCTCTCAATCGATAGTTTAGCGGCCTCCAGGCGCTTTTGTTCAGAGGCGATGTTGTAGCCGAGCACGGCCAGATTGCCCACAATCGGCTCCACGTGTGTGATGATGAAGAACGTCTCCTTGGCCGTGGCCGGGTGAATATTGAACTCTGTCTCGCCGCTTTGGCGCATGCGTTCGAGGAAATCCGGAACGCTATCCGGGTTAACCCGCTCGATCAATCCGAGGGTTTTCAAACCCGGAAAGGACTTATGCAAATTGAGCGCTCCCACGAAGCTCCGCCAACTTTGGCGCGTAAGCTGCGGAATATTCTGAAGAAAACCTGCGCCTGCATCGAGCGCGTGATCATAGGAGGCAAGCCTGTGGACGAGCGCCTTTTCGCTCTCAAGCGAGAGGCTCGAGAATTTTGTCATCGCCTGGCTGGAAAGGCTCTCCGACAAAAATGTCCAGGCATAGAGCGTTATGGCGACGGGAAGGATCAGGGACAGAAGCGCCGCCAGCGCCTGCCGATTTGGGGAGCTCAAAAGCGACATAAGAACGCCCATCGTTAAGTCGAGACCCTGGTGGACAAGAGCAGAGCATAGCTGGAGACAAGTCCATTCTAGCTTTAATCCCCACTGTTTAAGAATGTCTGGAATGATTATGCTTGGTTTTGATTGACATAAGCGAAATTTGATGGGAGAAGCACTGTTTTGCTCAGGAAAGTGTTAATCCGCGGCTTATATTTTCTGTAAATATTACATGGCGCCGCTTTGGCCCGTTCGCCTTCCGCTGCCGAGGGTAGGGTCATCGTCGACCTGTCATCAAAGCCTCCGTTGAATGACTACGGCCTTCAAGCGCCATTCAACTTCAGATGGATAATTCCCTTTCCGGTGTTATCATCTCCCACCAAGAGTGTGAGGTTGATTTCGGATGCTCGACCGTTTGACCGGAATGCAGGTGTTCGCGAGCGTGGCCGTGTTGGGCAGCCTGTCCGCCGCCGCTCGCTCGCTCAACATGTCGCAAACCATGGCGACAAAGCACGTGGCGGCGCTCGAAGCGCGCCTCGGCGTGAAGCTTCTGCACCGCACCACGCGGCGGCTGACCCTGACGGAAGCGGGGCGCACCTATCTCGACGCCGTCGAACGCATTCTTGGCGAGGTGAACGACGCCGAAGCCGTGGCCGCGGCCGGCGCGGTCGAAGTGCGGGGCACGCTTCGTCTCAACGCGCCCGTTTCCTTTGGCGTGCGGGAGATCGCGCCGCTGATCCCCGGCTTCCTGCGAAAGCATCCCGGCATGACGATTGATTTCGGTCTCAACGACCGCCGCGTCGACCTCATCGAGGAGGGGTGGGATCTCGCAGTGCGCATCGGCGATATGGAGAACTCAAGCCTCATCGCGCGGAAGCTCGCTCCCTGCCGCACGCTTGTTTGCGCATCCCCCGCCTATCTCGAAGAGAAAGGAACGCCGCAAACCATCGCCGAACTCGCGGTTCACAATTGCCTCGGCTACACGCTTTCGAGGGGCGCGGGCGCGGGACGCTGGCAATTCGGCGAGGAGAAAAAAATCAGCGTGGCCGTGAGTGGAAGCCTCAAGGCCAACGATGGCGACGCGCTTGTCGCCGCGGCGATAGCCGGGCAGGGCATCGTTTGCCAGCCGACCTTTCTCGTCGCGCGGGAGATCGAGGCCCGCTTGCTCGTCCCGATCAAGCTCGATCAAAATCCGGCGTCGTTTGACGGAATTTTCGCGGTTTACCCGCCCGACCGCCGTCCGCCGCCGAAGGTTCGAAGTTTCATCGACTTCCTCGCCGAAAGCTTCGGGCCGATTCCCCGCTGGGATCGCATCTCGCAAGAGCAGGGGCGGGCCGATTGAGAGCAAACCTTATTGGGACCGGAGGTTGGCCCGGAAGCGCCTGCGCGCCGCCGGGAAATCTTCGGGTTAACGGTGGCGGGGCGCCAAGCTTTGAGCGCTTTGGCGTAACCGAAGACGCCCGGCGAAACGGGTAAGGGCGGCATTGTCAAAGCTGCAAATGCGGCCGCGCGAAATCCCTCTGGCGGCGAGCGCTTCCAGGATTTCCCGCGGCCGGCTACATGGCTGCACTGGCGAGGACGCCAAAGCAGCCGACGAGCTTTTAGTCCTGTTATACCGACCGCCCTCTATTCTGACCCAAGGCCCCCTCATCCTGTCCTTCTCCCGCTAGGGGAGAAGGAACGCTGTTTCAAGCGGGAGCGAACTCCCTCTCCCAACCGCATCCGCTCGTGGATGCGGTTTCATGGGGTAGCAATCTCGCCAAGGCGAGATTGCGCGGGAGAGGGCGGGGTGAGGGGGCGCTACCGGTCAACACTTCCGGCGGTGTTATTATTGCTTCGGAAACACGCCGACTCCCGGATCTCCCTTTTCACCTTTCTGGCCAGAGTCCCCCTTGTCTCCTTTATCGCCCTGTTGTCCTCGCTCCCCTTTGTCCCCTTTGTCCCCTTGCTGCCCTTTGTCTCCCTGTGGCCCTCGATCTCCTCGATCGCCCTTGTCACCCTTGTCACCCTTGTCGCCTTGCGGTCCAAGCTCGCCCTTCTCTCCCTTTACTCCAGGCTCGCCTTTGTCGCCTTTTTCTCCCTTATCGCCTTTGAGGCCCTTTTCTCCGATGTACCCCTTATCGCCTTTCAGTCCGGGCTCACCCTTGTCACCCTTCAGTCCGGGCTCACCCTTATCGCCTTTCAGTCCGGGCTCACCCTTGTCACCCTTCAGTCCGGGCTCACCCTTATCGCCCTTCAGTCCGGGCTCACCCTTGTCGCCCTTCAGTCCGGGCTCACCCTTGTCGCCTTTCAGTCCAGGCTCACCCTTGTCGCCCTTTAGGCCAAGCTCACCCTTGTCGCCTTTGGGTCCCTTCTCTCCGGCAAGCCCCTTATCCCCTTTGTCACCTTTTAGTCCGGGGTCTCCTTTTTCTCCCTTGTCTCCCTTATCGCCTTTGAGCCCCTTTTCTCCGGCAAGCCCTTTCTCGCCCTTTAGTCCGGGTTCGCCCTTATCTCCCTTTTTTCCCTCCAGCCCGGCATCGCCCTTATCGCCTTTGGGTCCCTTCTCTCCAGTAACGCCTTTATCGCCCTTTAGTCCGGGCTCTCCCTTTTCTCCCTTCGCTCCAAGGTCACCCTTCTCACCTTTTACTCCCTGATCGCCTTTGTCCCCCTTCTTCCCCTCTGGCCCGATATCACCCTTATCGCCTTTGGGTCCTTTTTCTCCGGTATCCCCCTTGTTCCCTTTCTCGCCGTTTTCTCCCCGGTCGCCCTTCTCCCCCTTTTCGCCCTGCGGGCCGGGCAGTCGTTTAAGCGCGCCCAGTTCCTGTTTCAGGTTTTCGAGTTCCTTCGCCAGGCAGCTTGAGCGCATGCCCGGAGTTCCAGTCGAGCAAACCCCGTCTTCGGATCGCGCCCCTGAAGAGCACAAACCAGTGACGCAAAGGAACACAAACGCGCCAACCGCATGCAGTCGCATCTTCTTCTCCCTACCCATCTGCAGTTTCCCCTGCTTGTGCTCCCTCGGCGAATGCGAGGACGCCAAATCTTCTCTGATCTGATTCTTCGTCAACAACAAAGCGCGATGCATCGCCTGTCAATGCTCGTCGAGCCAGGGAAGTGAATTCTCGAAATGGTGTGCGAGCGCCGAGGCAAAAGCGGCTGGATATCCCCCCGGCAGGGAAAATGCGGCTTGCGGCGAAAACGCTCTCAGCCCAGTCCTGCGGTCTGGACAGTCTTCTGGGCGGTTTTTGTCTGGGACACCGTAGCAAAGGCGTCTGGAGGAGCGGTATGTTCCGCATATTGAACCGGCAGGATAAACCGCCATCCTGAATGCCTGAAACGGGCGATCTCCAAAGACGCGACGGAGCCGGGCAATAAAAATAAACAGGGCTCGTTCTCGATCGAGAACAAGCCCATCAAGGATCAACGCTCAGTTCTTCAGTCGGAGCGACCGTCGTCGAGCGCCACTGTTTTTCCGCGGGTTATCAAGTCGAACCAGTTGTTGTCTTTCGGAAGGAGCCTGTCCTTGAGGAATGCGAAGAAAACGGGTGGTTTCACCATCTCGGCGAACTCCCGAGCGGGCGGCGCAGCCAACATGACGAGGACGACAGCAGCCGCCATCAGGCCGGAGGCCCGCAGGGAACGATAGTCGTAAAGCTTAAGCGCAGTTCCGAAGGATTTCTTGAGCACCTTGCCTTCGACGTCGACCGAGTAAATCTCGTCGAGCACCAGATGGATGATGAAGCCGTTAAAGAGGAAAAGCCCGGTCAGCCAGGCCAGCGCGGGCTGCTCTCCTATAATATGGTTGAAAACATCGGCGGTTAATATCGCAAAGAATGATCCAGCCAGGATGGAGTGAAAAATGCCGCGATGATGGGTGCGTTTCTCGAAAGCTTTGAAAAGACCGTATCGCGTCGCGAAATACGCCCCAAGCCAGATGATCCAGAGTTCGGCGATGGAATGCTTTTCGTTCAAGGTGAAGAGCGCGATGAAAGCGGCTACAATGCCGAGCACGCTGAAAAGCATACGCGCCGGGACCGCCTTTTCGAGGTCGATGTCCGGCAGAATGCCGCCGATGGTTCCCGCCATCGTCAGCGTTAAGAGATAATTGTTCGGCGCGGCGTGGCCGGCCAGCGCAACCGTTGCGCAAAGCCCGCTTCCAACTGACGCGACCGCCAAATGTGTATTGAAATTCGCCATTGATGCCCTCCATTAACGCGACATTAACTGATTCGCGTTGTCGGGTATGCGCCGGGGCGGCGTTTGTCCTCAGCTAAGCGCCAGCAAAAGGAGCTGCTTAGAGCTGCCGAGTTCTCCTGAAAAAGATCCCGGTTGGCGCTTCGCTTGGCCGGGATGACGATCTGTTGGTCAGGTTGACGAAGTTTGCGGAGCATCTTCCAGAAGCGAGAGCAGCCCATCGAGCGCAGAGTCCAGGCGCGCGGGATTCGCGCCGGCTCGGACCATGACCTGGAAGCCCGGAAAGGCCACAACAAACAGCCGCGCGATGACGCGAGCATCTTTGGCGGGCGGTATCGCCCCCTCCGCCTGTCCGCGCTCAATCGTGCGGGTGAAGGCGTCCTCGATGGTCTGGAAGTCCGCTGCGATGCGGTCTCGGATGGCGGGATCACGAGGCGCCAGCTCCACGGCCTGGTTTGTGCTCATGCAGCCGCAAGGCGATTTCTGCTGTCTCGCAGTCGCGACGATGTCACGGAAAAACATCTCGATTGCTTTTCGAGCGGGCCCGACGTCGAGGCTCCGGTGCAGTTCCGCGGCGCGCTCCGCGCGGTACGCGTCGAACGCGGCCAGAAAGAGATCGCGCTTGCCTCCGAACGCCGCGTACAGACTGCTCTTGCTGAGCCCCGTCGCTGCCAGGAGGTCCGCAAGCGAGGTTGCTTCGTACCCTTTGCGCCAAAAGAGGTCGAGCGCCTTATGCAAAACCTCGGCGGCATCGAACTCCTGCGGCCTCGCCATCGCCTCTCCTGAACTTCATGTTCCAGGCCTTTTTCGGATGCGCGGGTCGAGCCCGCGCATCCGCCTCAAGAATGTCGGCATCTCGCGAGGCCACGGCAATCTGGCCGACGCGGTCGTCATGCCGGCCAATAAATCGCGAGCCGGGATCGTTAAGCCCTGCGTGTTCAATCTGTTGCGATCCCGGATAGGGCTTGCGCCCTTCCGGGGTGACACAACGGCGATCTGTGGACGTATCCGGAACAGGTTGCTAGACCGCCTCGGCGGCCTGCGCTTGGCGCCCAGCCTTGGCCAGCGTTGGATAATCCGTATAACCGCGCTCCTCACCCTGGAAGAACGTCTGAGGGTCCGGAACGTTCAGCGGCGCTCCCAGCCGGAAGCGCTCGACCAGATCCGGATTAGCGATGAACAACTGCCCGAACGCCACGAGGTCGGCGTCGCCGGCGGCGATCGACGCTTCGGCGCGCTGGGCGTCATAGCCGCCATTGGCGATATAGGTCCGGCGATACCGCCGCCGAAAAGCGCCGAAGTCGAATGCGCCGGCGCCCATCTCCATGCCGTGAAGATAGGCGAGGCCATAGCGGCTCAGGAGCTCGGCCGCGATGCCGAAGGTCGTCGCCGGGTCGTTGTCGCTCATCGAATAATTATTGTTGATCGGCGACAGCCGCACGCCAACCCGGTCAGCGCCCCAGACGGCGATGACCGCCTCAACCACCTCTGTCAGGAAGCGGGCGCGGTTTTTAGCCGAGCCTCCGTAAGCGTCGGTCCGGTGATTGGTCGCGTCGCGCAGGAATTGATCGATCAGGTAGCCGTTGGCGCCATGGATCTCCACGCCGTCGAACCCAGCCCGCTTGGCGTTCAGGGCGCCCGCAGCGAAGTCGGCGACAATGCCGGGAATTTCGTCGATGGCGAGCGCGCGTGGCGTTACATAATCCTTGAGGCCCTCGGGCGTGAAGAGTTGGCCGTCAGCCTTGATTGCAGAGGGCGCCACGGGCGCTGCGCCGTCGACCTGAACCAACGGATGTGACAGCCGCCCGACATGCCATAACTGGAGGAAAATGCGCCCGCCGCGGCGATGAACCGCGTCGGTGATGGCGCGCCATCCAGCGACCTGAGCTTCGCTATAGATCCCCGGCGTCCGTGGGTAGCCCTTCGCCTGCGGCGATATCTGCGACGCCTCGGAAATGATCAGCCCCGCATCTGCCCGCTGACGGTAATACTCGACGGCAAGCGGCGAAGGGACATCGCCGCTTATGGCGCGGCTCCGCGTAAGCGGCGCCATGATAACGCGATTGGGCAGCCTCAACGCGCCCAAATCGACAGGCGAAAGTAAGTGGTCAAGCGTGTGCATCGTTGCTCCCTCAATTTGGACCGAACGGTCCCGAACTTACGGACCATCGAGTCCAAATTAAGGCGCACGTCTGGATTTTCTCGGGCTCGCCAATGTCATTCCGCGCGTAGCAGTCTGACATTTCCAGGAGTGTGGCGGCGGGCGTCGAAACTGCGGCTACGCCCTTTCAGAACCGATGAATGCGACATAGGCATCATCGTATTTTTTTATGTGATAGGTCAGCCAGCTTCGCAAATTCACGCCCATGTCGTTTGAGAGGGAGGTGGTTTCGTGATTAAGCGCTGACGTGAAATCCACGAGGCTCCTGATCAAGTAATCATGGTCTCGCTTATGAAAAATCAATCCTGGAAATGCGCTCACCGTCATCTCCGCCTCTTCGTGCTGGAAATGCTCCCGAGCTATTTGCAATAAATCTTCAAGCAGAACAATGACGCGTCTCACCTCCGCGGGGGATTGATTGGCCGTCGCAGAAAAGAAAACATCGACTTGCTTCACAGCATCATCGATGCGTTCTGCGAGGAGACAATGTTCTTCAAGGATGGATAACCGGGCGCTCTTTATGTCCCGACCTTCGAAAGCACTAATCATCACAATTTCTTCCTCAAATGCAAGTTAGTTTAGCGACTTGTCACAAAACTGTAACCAGAAGGTCTGGTCGCAAAAATGTCAAAGCACGAAAACGTCAAAATGGACGCTTCCGATCAAAGCTTCGCCTGAAGCGGCAAGAAGCCGATGGACTATTGGCCTAATCCTCTCGGTCGCGGCGGGGGAAGCTGGCCTTATCGCCGGCCGCAATTTCCGTTGCGCCAAGCGCGTCGGCGAGGCGCGCTTTAGCGGAGCCGGGCTTCAAGGGCTTCTGCTGGCTCTCATGCGGCGACCATCCGCAAAGGTAGAGGATTTCGAAGGTCGCGCTGACCTTGCCGTTCTTGCCCGTGAAGCGACTTGCGTAAATCTCGGTCGCGCGCGTGAGCGTGTCGCGCCGCATCGGCTTGAGTGAGCGTGCGACGAGCGCATTTGCGGCGCCCATGGCTTTTAGTTCTCCGAGCAGGGCTAAAGGCGTGGGATAGGTCACGGTCAGGCGGTCGGAGTCGGCGACAGGCAGCGCGAAGCCCGCGCGCTGGAGGAGGGCGCCCATGTCGCGCACGTCGGCGGTCGGAAACACGCGGGGCGAGACGCCGCCCAGCGTTTCGGTCTCGGCCATCATGAAAGCCTGCCGCAACTCGATCAGCGTTTCGCCGCCGAGAAGCGCCGCGAGAAAAAGGCCGTCGGGGCGCAGCGCGCGCCGGATCTGAATAAGCGCGCCCGGCAGATCGTTGACGAGGTGAAGCGAGAGCGCCGATATCACGAGGTCGAGCGACCCTTCTTTCAAAGGAAGCGCTTCCTCCGTCGCCACGGCGCGCGGAACTGGACAATCCTTCGCAAGCGCCATGACCTGGCTCAAGGAGACGGTTTTTATGCCTGGAAAGCGTTCCTTGAGAGAGCCCCGCCACAACGCCGTGATAAGCGCCGACATCGGCGGCCAGTTCGAAGGCGCCACTGATGCCGAGAAGTCTCTCGACAAGCTCTTCTGCGGCGTGGCGGAGCAGGAAATCGGTTCGCGGCAGAGCGCCTGCGGCGCGCGCGAGATTTGTCCGGATCCGTCGGCGATCGAAAATATTGTGACTGTTCAAAGCGTTCATCCAGGATTATGTTGCGTTTTAGAAAAACTCATTCCTTATTGCGTCGTAAATGTTCCAGCGTGTGACCCAGCTTGCGGGGGAGAGCCTCAGATACTCGGCCGATCTCATTCTTCCGGCCGTGTGCGTCTCCTGTTCCGCGCTCATTACCCGACACAACCTCCTGTGTCCCCGATGCTGGGGCGGCCTCAACCTCATCACCCCGCCTTATTGCGACAAGCTCGGCATTCCCCTCCCGGCTTATGAAGGGACGGAAACGCATATCTCAATGCAAGCGCTTGCGAACCCTCCCATATTTTCGCGGGCGAGGGCCGCCGCGCATTATAGCGGAATTATCCGGCGGCTTATCGTGCGCTTTAAGTTCGAGGACAAGCATGAGCCGCTGCCTCTGTTCGTCAGGCTGATGCGGGAGGCCGGCCGCGGTCTTCTCGACGACGCCGATCTTCTGGTCCCGGTTCCGCTTCACCGCCTCCGGCTGTTGCAGCGGCGCTTCAACCAGTCCGCCCTTCTGGCCAAGGGGCTGAGCCGGGTTTCGGGCGTCCGCGCCTGCGTCACGTCCCTTCAGAGAACGAAGCGAACCAGGGCGCAGGTCGGCCTTGCCCAGGATGCGCGCCAGCACAATGTGGCCGATGCTTTCGCAGTGAGTCGCGGGGGCCAAAACGCAGTGTCCGGCAAGCGCGTTCTTCTCATCGATGACGTCATGACCACTGGCGCGACGGCGAACGCCTGCGCTGCGGCGCTCCTTGAAGCAGGCGCTAAGAATGTCGACGTCCTCGCCATCGCGCTTGTCGCGCACGGCTTGTTCGAACCGATGGAGGAGGAGGAAGCGCCATAAGCCGCAGCACCAGAAGCTGGACTGAGCGAACGCGAGAGGCCATGTCTCAGCGCGCAATTGCTGAAAGGACCACGCATGCCGCCAGTGACCATCTATACGACGCCATCCTGCCCCTACTGCCGTCGCGCAAAGAACTTATTAACCCGCAAGGGTGTTTCATTCGAAGAGATCGATGCGAGCAACCCCTCCACTCGCGCCGCAATGATAGAGCGGTCGGGCGGGGGATATACAGTTCCGCAGATTTTTATAGGCTCCAGCCATGTCGGAGGCTGCGACGACCTTTTCGCCCTTGAGGCGAAAGGCGAACTTGATCCCCTCCTGCAAAGCTGAGCAAAATAGAAGGCGCTGTTAAGGGAGGCGTATAAAGCATGTCAGGCGACAAAGATCGTTTTCGGGCAGCCCTCGTTCAAATGCGGTCGGGGAGAGACGTTCGAGATAATCTTTTGGAGGCCGAGGCTTTTATACGCGACGCCGCCCGAAAGGGGGCTCAGTACATACAGACCCCTGAAAATACGCTTCTGATGGAGACCGAAACCGCGCGCCTCCTCGAGAGGATCGCGCCGGAGGAAGAAACCGAAGCCGTCCCGCATTTCGCGGCCCTCGCCAGGAGCCTGGGCGTCTGGCTTCATATCGGCTCCATCGCCATCAAGGTCGGCGAAAAACGCGCCATCAATCGCGCCTATCTTTTCGCTCCCGACGGGCAGATTGCGCTTCGGTACGACAAGATTCACATGTTCGACGTGAATCTGCCGAGCGGCGAAATCTACCGGGAGATCCTCAATATACGTTCCAGGCAAGACCGCCTATGTTGCGCAATTGCCGTGGGGAGGCCTCGGCGTGGCGACCTGCTACGACATCCGATTCCCGGAACAATACAAGGCCCTAGCCAAAGCGGGCGCGAAATTTCTGACGGCGCCCTCGGCCTTCACGAAGGTCACGGGCGAGAAACACTGGCACATTCTATTGCGCGCCCGCGCCATCGAAAACGGCTGCTTTGTTTTCGCGGCGGCCCAGGGCGGACGCCACGCGAACGGCCGGACCACCTTCGGACACAGCCTCGTCATATCGCCTTGGGGCGACATTCTCGGCGAGGGCGGCAAGGAACCCGGCATCATTATCGCCGACATCGATGCCGGAGAAGTGGAGCGGGTTCGCGCCCGCATCCCGGCCCTCGATCACACCTGCGACTTTGAAGTTGCCGTCCTGCCCCGGCCGAAGCTCGCCGCGTTGGAGGCCCTGCCATGATCGGCATCCTGGCGTTTTTCAAGCGAAAGCGGGCAGACGCCAAGGCGGAGGCGGCGCCTTCCGAGGAAAAGCTCCGGCGGGCAGACCTCAGAAAGCCCGCGCATTTTCTGAGCGGGGCCTGCGAAAAAACCCAGGACCTGCTCGTCGGTCATGATGGCGAGCGCGTCGGCTTTCGCAAACCCGTTCAGGGCTGATCCTCCCCCGACGTAAGCAGGCGTCCGCGGTTCGGCCAACGGTGGTGACTGGGCCGCTTCATCTCTGCCGGAGAAGGGCGAGTGCGCAGGACCGCCAGCTTCGGGTCAACTTTCGCCCTAAACGAAGTTGAAGCTTCCATTTCATCCGTCGGCTTCCCAAAAGATGTTGGCGCGGGTTTTTTCGCCGACAGCGTCACCAATCGGCGTAAGGGGTTCCATTTGCGCCGCGCTCTTTCGAAAGAGAGTGCACGTCCGAAATGCCGCCCTCCTTTGCAAGAACCGTCTTCCAGTCCGTCTTATTGCCGTTGACCGGATCGCGGGGAATGGCGCGCAGATAGCCTTGCGTCACAAGCACCTGCAGCGTGGGCGGGAAGACGCCCTTGTCGCCATAATAGTCATCGATGAGCTTGCGCATCGTTTTTAGGTCCTGCTGAAGCGTTGCTTCCCGCGCCCGCGTCAGGGCCGTGATCACGAGCGGGGCCACGATCGCGGCGAGGATGCCGATGATCGCCATCACGATGACCATCTCCATAAGCGTGAAGCCCGGACTTCCGCGTTTTTTCGAAAGCCCGGATGAGCCCGGTTGGCCCCGTCTACCAATCCGCATAGCGCGATCCATCAAGGGCGATGCCTGCCGTTTTGGGATGAAGGTCGTAAATATCTTTCTTGCTCGTCTGCGCTTCCGCGAGCGTCGTTCCGTAAGACGACGTAGTGACGACCGGCGCTTCGCTCTGGGAGGCCACCAATGTCCATTGCGCGTCCAGGGGCGCGTTCGGCGGCGCGAGAGGATTCACCGGCATGGACCGGAGATAGCGTTTCCGCTTCTTCTCGCCATTCTCAGCCTTCTTCTCAACTCCCTCAACGAGAACCTGGATCGTGAAGGGATAGCCGTTCGCGCTGCAGCTGGACGCGGCTTTCTTGTCGGCGGGCACGGCCTCCATATCGGCGTGAAACTTGTCGATGGCGACTCTGACGGTCCTGAGGGTTTCACGAAGCTGTATTTCCTTGTCTCGCTTGATGCTTTTGATCGCGTAAGGTGCCGCCATGGTTGCGAGAAGCGAGAGAATGGTGAGAACCACCACCATCTCCATAAGGGAATTTCCGCTTGACCCACGCATTCTCTGCGACCCTGCCCACTGCGCCGATGCTCTCGATGAGGCGCCGGCTTCCGCGTCGCCTCAAGACCCACCGCCCGCCACCGGCTCTGCGGCGGCGGGCCTTTGCTTGAGCCTAAGCGAGTATCGTGGCGGCTGTTTGGCGGCGAGCCTTCTGTTCAACAAGTGGATGGCGTCAGCAATCGGCAATCGTTCAGGCGCCTTGGTCTGACCGCCGGCGGCGATACAGGCGTCCGCTTCACTCAAAAATGGCGCGTTCATTCTCCGCCTTCCGGGCGGACCGCAAATGTTTATCACGAATTTAGTTTGTTGTAGACGATGCGCCGGGCGAAAGCGGCGCTTATCTAATGCGCGGGGAAAACGGCCCAGTCAGGAGTATCGGCCATGACAAATCTCTATGAAATTCTCGACAACGCAGACGAAGGCGAAGCGATAGCGACGCTGGGGCGTGAATTCAACCTGACGCAGGAACAGACCCGGTCGGCAGTCGCGGCGCTCCTTCCCGCCGTGTCCGAGGGGCTGAAGCGTTCGACGGCGACGGTCGATGGCCTGGGCAGTTTGTTCGCCCTGTTGGGACAGCAGAAGGACCTCCCAGCTCTGTTCGACGATGCGAAGATGGCGCTCTCGCCTGAGGGGCTTGCCGCCGGAACTCAGGCTCTGTCTTTTATCCTCGGCTCGCCCGAGGCGACCCAGGCGGTCGTCGATCAGGCGCAAAAACAGTCGGGGGTGAGTTCCGGCATTTTAGAGAAGCTGCTGCCCGCGATAACCGGGATCGTCCTCTCCGGACTGTCGCGCAGCGGATCTTCCGCAAGCACGCCTCTTGTCGGCGCGCAGGGCGCCCTAAGCCCGTTCGGAGGAGGCGGACTTGGCGACATCTTGGGCCAGGTTTTCGGACGTGTGTTGACGGGAGGAGCGGCGCCTGCTCCCGCTCCCGCTCCCTCATCTGGCGGCGCAGGTCCGCTCGGCGATATTCTGGGACAGATTTTCGGACGTGGAGGCGCGGGTTCCGGTGGGCCTTCCCCGCAGAGTTCGCCATTTCCCATTCCTGCGGACACGGGCGGCCAGGCGGGTCCCGGCGGCGATCTCCTCGGCACGATCATGCGTGAGGTTCTGAAAGGAATTCAGAACGGAACCATCAAGCCGGTCATTATCGGCGGCGGAGGGCCGATCCAAATCCCCATGCCGGGCGGACAGGACGGCTCCGGCTCCAGCGCTCCTCAGATTCCGGGCGGGGACATCTTCGGCAAGATTCTGCGTGATGTGCTTGGCGGAGCGCTCGGAGGCGGGGGAGCCCGATATCCCGCAGGGCGGCGGCGCGCAGACGCCGCAAGGAGTTCCGATACCGACCCCCACCCAGACGCAAGCGCCAGCGCCAACGTCGCCCATTAAGGACCTGTCGGACCTGACGAGGCAGCTGGGCGTGATGGGCGGGGCCGGCGCCGCCGTTTTCGGCGACCGGCTCGATCACGGCCAGGATGTCGATCAGAACCATCTCGACAGCATCCGGGGCATTCTCGATCGCGCTCACGGCGCCGAGCGAGGCTGAGGCCGCCGAGGGTCGCTGGCGACGGCCGAATGCGAGAAGGCGGAGCGCGCTCTTACAAAAGAGCGGGTTCCGCTAAAGCGCGTCTGCTGATACAAGAATTGCCGATTCTCTTGCATCGCCAGAGGTAGCGCAATTGCTGGAACGCCTGTCGAACTCAGCGGCCGAAACGTGGGCGCGCACACAGGATGCGGCGGCGCAACTTCTTGCGCCGTCCGTCCGGCTTGGCGTGACCGGCCTGTCGCGGGCCGGCAAGACCGTGTTCATCACCTCGCTCGTCCATAACCTCCTCGCAGGCAACGCGCTTCCCTTCTTCGAGCCGTTTGCGCAAAAACGCATTCTCAAGGTCTACCTGGAGCCGCAGCCCGACGACGCCGTGCCGCGCTTCGACTACGAGGGCAACCTCGAAAAACTCACGGGGCCTGCGCCGGAATGGCCCGAAGGCACAAGGCATATCAGCGAGCTTCGCCTGACGCTTGAGTTTGCGCCCAACGCGTTCATGCGGCGCGCGCTCGGCACGAAGACGATGCACCTCGACATCGTGGATTATCCCGGCGAGTGGCTGCTCGATCTGCCGCTCCTCGACCTGACCTATGAGGAGTGGTCGCGCCAGTCCATCGCTCAGGCGCGCGAGGCGATCCGCGCTTCCGCCGCGAAGGATTGGCTGGAGTTCCTCGCCACAATCAACGCCGTCGCCAAGAAGGACGAGCAGGTCGCGAAAACGGGCGCGGAGATCTTCACGCAATATCTGCGCAGGTGCCGCGAAGAGTTGCTCTCGCTCTCAACCCTGCCGCCCGGCCGGTTCCTGATGCCGGGCGATCTGGCGGGCTCGCCGGCCTTCACCTTCTTCCCCATGGAGACGCCCGACCAGGCGATGGCGCCCAGGAACAGCGTCTGGGCCATGATGGAGCGGCGCTACCGGGCCTATAAGACGCATGTGATCGTGCCGTTCTATCGCGATCACTTTGCGCGGCTCGACCGGCAGATCGTGCTGGCGGACGTGCTGACCGTGGTGAACGCCGGCGCCGCGGCGGTGGCGGACCTGGAGCGCGCGCTCTCCGATGTGCTGCGTTGCTATCGCCAGGGGCAGAACGCCTGGCACTCGCTGTTCACAGGCCGCCGCATCGATCGCATCGTGTTCGCGGCCACCAAGGCCGATCATCTCCACCACACCAATCACGACCGGCTTGAGGCGATCCTGCAGCTGATCGCCAAGAAAAGCATCGAGCGCGCTTCCTTCTCGGGCGCCGAGGTGCGCGCCTTTGCGCTCGCCAGCGTGCGCGTCACGACCGAAATGGAGAAACGCTACGGCGCCGACATCCTGCCCTGCATCGCCGGAGTGCCCGTCAGGGGCGAGCGGCTCGGCTCGCGCGTCTTCAACGGGACCGAGCAGTTCGCCATCTTCCCCGGCGACTTGCCGGACGACCCTGCGCTGGCGCTGACGCCTGAATGGCTCGACGCGGGCGCCGGATCGGCTCATTTCGTCCGTTTCCGGCCGCAGAAGCAGATCGGCCTCGAATTCGGGCAAAGCGCCCTGTTGCAGCACATCCGGCTCGACAAAGCCTTGAACTTTCTGATCGGTGACAAACTCTCATGAATGGCGCACCTCCCAAAGGCCGGCCGCCGGTGGCGTTCAGTCTCGACGAACCGCTTTCTCCGCCAAAGGAAGCGCCAGCAGCCAAGCCGGCGCCGAAGCCGTTCCTGAGGCCGGCTCCCAGCCCAGCGCCTGCTGCGGCGAGGGTCGAGGCCTCCCCCAAAGTCGACGCGTCCCCAAAGGCCGAAGCAGCGCCCAGCGCCGAGGCTTCGTCGCGCGAGGCGCCTTACACGCCAACTGAAAGCGCGCCGCCTCGCGAAATACCGAGCGCGCCCGAAATGGTGCGGGTCGGGCAAAGCTGGGGCAGCATTTTCCTGAGCGCCGTCGGCGGCCTCCTCTTCCTCGCCTTTCTGGTCTGGGTTCAGAACACCTTCCTGAGCCTGCTCGGCCGCAACGACTGGCTCGGCTGGGCGGCCACGCTGCTGCTTGCAACGGCGGTCTTCGCCTTCGTCATGATCCTTTCGCGCGAAATCGCGGGGCTTTATCGGCTGTCGGCCATCACCATGGTGCGGCAGCGCGCGGACGCGGCGCTCGCCGCCGAGAACGTGTCCGAAGCGAAGAGCGCGTCTGGCGAGATCCGCGCCATGCTTGAGGAGCGGCGCGAGCTTGCGGACGGCGTCGCCAAGCTGAAGCGGCATCAGGGCGACATCCTCGACGCGCGGCAGGTGCTGACGCTGGCCGAGCGCGAACTCCTGCTGCCCTTGGACCGCGAGGCCCGCGTCATCGTCGGAACGTCGGGCCGGCGCGTCTCGATGGTGACGGCGCTGAGCCCGGCCGCGGTGTTCTCGGTCGGCTTCGTGGCCTATGAGAACTTCCGCATGCTGCGCACGCTGGCCGGCGTCTACGGCGGGCGGCCCGGCTTCATCGCGGTGCTGCGGCTCATGCGCCTCATCGCGGGCCATCTCGCGGTGACGGGCGGCATGGCGTTCACCGACGACATCCTCGGGCAGTTCGTCGGCCACGGCATGACGTCGCGCGTGTCGAAGCGGCTTGGCGAAGGCCTCGTCAATGGCGGCTTCACGATCCGCATCGGCATCGCCGCCATCGAGGTGCTCCGCCCGCTGCCCTATATCGAGGCGCGGCAGCCAAGGCTGCGCGAGTTCGTCACCGAGTTCCTGAAGGTCGGGCAGAAGCCGGACACGGGCAACGGCAAATAGCGCGGCTGAGAAGGTGTACGCCGGGTTAAGATTGGTTTCGTTTGGTAAAACAGGGTATAGGTAAATATGTAAACAATTATTGCCCTTGCGAACCATCATTCGTTATCCCGGCCAAACGAAGCGCGAGCCAGGATCTTTCCAAACGCAGGTCAGCGTGCTTTGCGATCCCGTGTCTGTAGCGCGTCGCTCCGCGCTGCAGACACGGGATGACGCCGGGGCATGTATTCGCGGAGCCGGCGAAGCTTGGTGAATGGCGTTCGCGTGACGAAGACGGCAGGCGGCGGCGTTGCGGGTCAGCTGCGGGCGCGCAGCCATTGCTGCATCAGCGGAACCTTGAGCCGCCAGACGCCGCCCTCCTCCGCGATGATCTCGCGGTTCCTGAGAGACCGCAGCGCAGCTTCGTCCTCTGGCGGCGGCTGGCTGTCTTTGCTTCGGAAGCCCGCGATGTAGGCCCGCTCCGCGTCCGACTGGCTTTCGCCGTGGACGAGCTGATAGAGCACCGTGTCGCCCGAGACGATGGCGCGCCTCGCCACCTCCTCCAGCGCGCGGCCGTCGAGGCGTGCGGTCTCCGACTTGTTGGCGAAGTCGACGGCGCCGCTGGCGAGGAGCTGCACGAGATGCGGCCATCCGGCTGTTTGCTCGTGGATCCACGCGATGCCGCCTTCGCCCCAAAAGCTGGAATTGAAACGCGGGCGGGGCGCCGCATTGCGGGCGTAAAGGGGAGACCGCTGCAAGGGATCGGTCAGAAGGAGGCGGGTTTCGGCTTCGCTGAACGGCGGGATCTCGATGGTCTGGACGCTGATCAGATAGGAGGGCCACTCGGCATTCCTGAGCATCGTGACCCGGTGGGACCCGGCGAAGAGCCAGATCAGGCGGCGGTGGCTCTGGATCGACTCGCGGATCGTCGCCAGCAGGTCTGTCGAGAACACGCCTTCGCCGATCTTCGCGTCAATGTTTTCGAATTCGTCGATGGCCAGGATCAGGCGGAGTCCGGCAGCTTCCAGCCAGGAATTGGCGTGGGTCAGACGCTCGAACAACCCGCTGAGGTCCTCGCTCTTGAGCGCAGCCGCGTCCTCCTTCGTGGCTGAACGCAGCCTCTCGTCGATCAGGCGGACGAAATAGGCCGTCGAACTGAAAACCTTCGGGTTCTGCATCGAGACGCTAGCGATGCGGACGCTATCGGGCACGAAGGCGTCGAGGTTGCGGATCAGGGTCGATTTGCCCATGCGGCGGCGGCCGTAAATCAGGAGACTGGGGCAACCGCTGGCCAACGTAACCTGACGCTCGACCTGTCCGATCGCGCCCATTCGCGGCACAAAGGCTTCCTGGGACCGGTCGACCGGATCGCCGGCGCGGAAAACCTGCGGCGTCGGCTCGCGCTCGGTGATCTTTCTGACGTGTTCAAGCTGGGCTTGGGCCCGCTTCAACCATGCGTCGGCGGCCTTGCGGAACTCGCTCGCGAGCGGCTCGTGGAAGCCGCTGATCTGGCCGCGAAAGGCTTCAACTTTCGACACGAGCATTTCGGCATAGGGTTCGCGAAGGAAAGGGCGGTCGACGCTGTCGACGCGGCGCTGCGCCTCGGCAATCCCCGCTACCATCTCGCGAACGCGGGGCGTTTCGGCCAGGAAGCGCTTTTCGCCTTCGGGCAGACGATTGGTGATGTCGTCCAGCCGCGCAAGATCTGCGCTGGCGCCTGCCTTGCGCGCAATCACCGCGGCTCGCGCCCTCAGGGCTTCCATGCGCTGGCTCGAATAGGACGAAATCAGGCGCTCGATCTCTCGCTCGCCAATCTCCGGACAAGCCTCCCACAACGCGAGCAGAAACCGGTTCAGCCCCGCGAAAGGCAATGAGCAGAGGTCATCCCAGGCGACCGGATGCCAACGGTATCCGGAAGCGACGGGCAGCATGCTATGCCAGAGGTAGTAGTAGGCACGCAAGTTGACGATCCCGAAAACTATTCCTCCTGCAATACCGCCGGCGATTCCGCCAACGATCCCGGAGGCGGCTCCGGAGGCAATCCCGAAGGCGGCCCCGAAAACGATTCCTTGCGCGATCCCTGCGCTGATCTCTTTGTCGATCCATCGGGCGAATCCCCCGGCAATTCCTCCTGCGACCCATACCGCGATCCCGCCAATGAACCCTACGCCGAATCCCCCTTTGACCCCCCGGGCGATGATTTCGACGACACCCTTATCGGATTCTATCGAATTCAAGAATGATCCCAACGATTGCAAAGGCGATCCCCAAGGCGATTGAGAATGCGATCGCGTTCCCTCCAGCGATCCCTCGGTTGATCCCACTCGCGATACCCCCTGCGATCCCGAAGACGATCGCCACGCCGATAGCTCCGACGATCCTAAGGATCCCGTTCCCTCCTGTGATCCCGAAGGCGATTGCAAAGGCGATTACGAAGGCGATCCCTATGGCAACCCCTGCGGCGGTGCCAGAGGCGATCCCTCGGATGATACCGAAGGGGATCCCGAAGGCGATTCCTGCGGCGACCCAGAAGGCTAGGTCTTCCGCTTGGATGGTGCTGCGATCGCCCTGGAACAACGGACCAAAGCCGACGAACAGGAGCAAACGCCCAGCACCGGCAATGATGATCCCATAGATCAGCGCATGGGTCATGAGGATGACACCCGCTCGGTGCATCCTCGTCTTCGGCAATGCCCTCAGCGCTTCCCGAAAATGCTTGGGCCGCCGGTAGAGCAGACCCAGCCACCAGGCGGCGGCGCGGAAGTCGAACCAGCCGAGGTCCTTGAGCGCGTGCTCGGTCATCCCAGCTCGACCGTTTTGAAGTCGATCAGTGAGAGGTCATGCTGCGGCGGCAGAAGAGTTCGCAATCGGCGCTCTGCTTTGGGCAAGCAAAACGACCTTTTTCGCATCCATGACAAGCCATCGCAACGACGAGAAGAGGTCCAGGCCGTAGTGATTGTGATGCTTCACCATGTCGAAGTGCGTGAGCATCAAGTGGCAGCGGGGGCCATTCTCGAATGCGTCCGCAAGAAAAGGAAGGTCATCGGGCGGCGGCGGCACGGTTGCGTTGCTACGCCCGGTCGCCTTCAGGATTTCGCTCACCAGACCGTTGCGCGGCCCCGCGCGAGGGTGTCCGAGATCGACGACGGCGATATCCTTGAACCGCGTTGCTCTGAGCTGATCAATCCATAGCCGCCAGTCCACGTCCCCATTTCTGACCACTAGATTGACGCTCTCGTTGCGCTCAAGGTGGGTCCTAGTTTGGTCCAGCGCGCACAGCCAGTTCGGCGCGGCGGCGCCGCGAAGAGTGAGCAAGCAGCTTTTCAGCAGCAGCGCCCAGGCGGCATCTTTATCTTTAAAGTACTCGACATAAAGGGGACCAGAGCCTAACCCGCCAGAGCCCGCAAGTTGGGGAGGCAGCGGCGTGCCGTCCTGCAAAATCGGCAGCACCTTGCCGTCGGTGAAGCTCGGATCGGACTTGATCGCCTGCTCCATCTCATGGAGGCAATACGCGCTGGACAGGTAATCGGCGGTAATGACGAGCACATGGCGCTCGGCGCGGCTTTGCAATGCGTCCATCTGGCCGATGACCGTTTGTCCGGCTTTGAAGTGGTCGATGTCCACCAGCACTTCGGCGCCAGCGGCGCGGAGCACTGGGATCAGGCGTTGGTGGACCCACTCGGATTGCTTATGGGAATAGCTGATGAAGAGGGGCATGGGGCGTCGCTTGCAATGGCTGTATTGAAACGACTCTGGCTTAGCGATTTCGGAGCGATGTGAGCAATCAATTCGTGAGCGGGCGGGCAAGTTCTGGGCGGGAAAATTTGCAGGAGCGGGAATGTCTCGCGGCGATTGCGGCGGTCAAGCGAGTCGCGCCGCTTCCCTAAACGTCGCCCCCCTCACCCCAGCCCTCTCCCTCAGGGAGAGGGAGTTGGTCGCAGCCGCTCCAGCGGCGTTCCTTCTCCCAGAGGGAGAGGGACAGGGTGAGCATCTGTGATGGAAGTCAAGCATGAAGAGGCTCGGCATTGGGCTTTTCGGGCGACCAGAGGCGATCCTCTTTGATGAGTTCATTTGCAAGGACGATCAGCTTTCTCATAACGGCAGTCAGGGCGAGTTTTTTGACCTTTCCTGCGGCAACGAGGCGCTCATAGAAGCGCTTGAGATGCGGGTTGAAGCGCACCGCCGAAAGGGCCGCCATATAGACGCCGTTGCGCACGGCTTGGCGGCCGCCCCGGATACGGCGCTGGCCGTTGCGCTTACCGCTGTCGCAGGCGAGGGGGGCGAGCCCCGCAAGCAGGCCGGCCTGCTTGGCGTTAAGGCTGCCAAGCTCTGGCATGTTGGCAATCAGTGTACAAGCCGTCACGGCTCCCACGCCTGGAATAGAGACGAGGATGGCGAACCGGCGTGCGAGAGCAGAATCGGCTTCGATGGCTTGAACGGCCAGAGCTTCGAGCGCGCCGGCCGCGGCTTTGGCGCTCCTGATCTGATGTTCGATCTGGCGCTCGACGCCTGGGACGGCGGCGGTCGCGAGCTGGTTTCCAAGAGCGGTCGCCGCCGCTATGGCCGCCTCGCGGTTTCGCACGATTTCAGACAGATTTTCAATGGCTTCGGGCAGCGGCGGCGTTGCCGCGAGTTGGGCCATCAGGCCGAATGCGGCGAGCATCCGCGCATCGACCGCATCGGTTTTCGCCAGCGCGCCAAGCGACTCGGCGAAGAGCCTGGCGCGCAGCGGGTTAACGACAGCGACAGAAAGCCCGCCATCGTGCAGGAACCGGTGGACGCCGCGATGATATTTGCCCGTCGCCTCGACAACCGCGATCCGCACCCCGAGCGGCTTCAGGGCGGACAGGAGTTGCTTGTGACCTTTCTTGGTGTTGGAAAAACGCAAAACGGAGCCGGCCGGGAGGATGTGGATATCGAGCCACTCTTTACAAACGTCGATTCCTACGCCTACGTCATGAGACGCGCTGTGTTCGGACATGACCTTGCCTTGCATCCGGGACTTGCTCCCAATCATCTGTTCAGGACGAGCGCGAAGGAGCGGCGGACCAAGCTCACCCACGGTTCGCGCCAAGGGGATTGCGGTCCCGCCGATCCGTCCCTCCGGACCCCGGCCGGGGTCCGGAGGGACGCTCAAATCATTGCCCGATTCGAGCAAAATCATCATGCAAGGGGTTTGAATTGCGGCGCCCGTCACCGCCCCTCGTCGGGCGCGAGCGTGAAGTAGAACGTCGAGCCGGCGCCGGGCGCAGACCGGACCCAGATCCGCCCGCCGTGGCGCTCGATGATCTTGCGCGTGAAGGCGAGGCCGATGCCCGCCCCGCCGCCGTAATCCTCGCGCTCATGCAGGCGGCGGAAAATCTGGAAGATCATGTGCTGGTCGTCTTCGGGGATGCCGATGCCGTTGTCGCGGACGTAGTAGTGCGGCGGGTGGGCCGGCTCGACGCCGATCTCGATGAAGCGCGCGGGCTTGTCGTTGTACTTGATGGCGTTGCCGATGAGGTTGACGAAGACGTCGCGGACGCGCTCGCGATTGCACAAGGCGGCGCCGAGCCGCGAAGGCCGGCGCACGTCGACGCCGCTTTCGGCGAGCGCGTGGCCGAGCGTCATGAGCGTCGAATCCACCACCTCGTCGAGGTCGACGCTCTCGAACGCCATGGCCGTCTTGCCCACCCGCGAATGATCGAGGAGACCGTCGATCAGGCTGTCCATCCGCTGGGTGAGCTTGAGGATGGCGGCGATCTGCTGGCGTCCCTCCTCGTCAAGCGCGTCGGCCTGCCTGCGGTGGAGCGAGGTCGCCAGATGATGGATGCCGTGCAGATGGTCCTTGAGATCGTGCGTGGCCGCGTGCGTGAAGCTGTCGAGATCGGCGTGCGAGGCTTCAAGCTCCCGGCTGATGCGGTCGATCTTGCCCGCGCTTTCGACGACGATGTCGGCGATCGCCTGGCGCAGCTTGAGGATTGCGGCCTTTTCGTTGTCGCGCCAGGGCGTGGAGCGGTTGCGCACGCTTTCCTTCCAGAGCGCGAAAGAGGTTCGCGGGCGCAGGCGCACCGAGCCATCGGCGTCGCTCACAGCGACTGGCTTGTGCGGATCGCCGGCCCAGCGCACCTCGGCGACCTGCTCGGGACGAAACCAGAGGAGAAAGTCGGGGCGGTCGGGCGCCACGCGAAGCGCCAGCACGCCGCTGGCAACGCCCGGGAAGGCTTCGGCGGGCGGGTAGAGGAAGGACAGGCGGTCGGTTGCGAACATCGGGGCCGCCTGCGCGCCGATCCAATGCACGAGCGCGTGCACCTCGTCCTCGGAAGGCGCGCGCCCCGCAAGCGAGACGCGCGCTTCGGAAACCACCGCGGCGCCCGTCGCCTCGACCTGGCCCAGCACGTCGGCGAGATTCTCTGGCGCGCCAAGCGTCTGGCCGAAATCGGGGTCAGCGGAGAGCGCCTGGATGAGGCGGTCCGTCGTCTCGCTCATGGCGAGAACGCGCTCGAACACCTCCGAGTCCTCTTTCGCCGACATCAGGAGCGAAAGTGTATGCGCGAGGAACTCGGCCGCCATGCGCGTTTCGTGCGGCACATGACGCGGCGCCGCATGATGCATCGCCGAGATCAGGCCCCAGAGCCTGCCTTCTTTCATGAGCGGCATGACCATGGTGGCCTTCACGCCCATGTTCTTCAAATAGTCGGAGTACATCACCGAGACGCTTCTAAGGCTCGCGAAGCTCATATCGACCGGGCCGGAGGTCCAGCTCTTCGCCGATATGAGCGGCACGGGCGCGTAGTCGACATCGGGGAGATGGCGAACCCAGGCGAGCGAAAACAGCCGCCGCGCCGGCGCCGGGATGTCGGTCGCTGGATAATGCAGCCCGAGATAGGGCTCAAGGTCGCCGCGCTTCGCCTCGGCGACGACATGGCCGCTGCCATCCTCGTCGAACCGGTAGGCCATCACCCGGTCGAAGCCCGTGAAATTGCGGATTTTCTCGACCGCAAGGTCGAAGAACGCGGCGAGGCTCTTTGTCTCCTGCAGGCGCGCGATGTCGGCGCGAAGCTCCGAATAAAGGTTCGGCGAGGGCTCCTTGCTCGGCGGCGCGCTTTCGAGTTCGAGGATGATGAGGCCGCCGCTGCGATGCGCAAACAGGTGGAAACCGCGGTCCGAGCGACGAAGGACTCGCGCGCGACATGGACCGGGCCGCCGTCGAGCGCCATGCGGCGCAGCTTGCCGATCAGCTCGCGTCCGGTCGGCCCAAGCACGTTGTCGGCGCTCTTGCCGAGGATGCTGTCCGGGCCTGCGCCCAAAGCAGCTGCGCAATTTACGCTGGCGTGCACGATGAGATTGGTGTGTTCGTCCACCGTGAGCAGGATCCATGCGGCTGGATGGCCTCCGGAAATTGCACAAGCTCCCGGTCGCATGTCGACAGATCGACATTCCTGGCCGTGATGATGTCGCCCGTGTTTGCGGCGTCGCTCGGATGCATGCTGGCTGCTCCCCACGCGAGGCGTCGTCGTTCAGCCGAGGGATGATGATGAGGCGGCGTGCGCGACAAGTCGCCCGCGACAAGATATTACGCCCGCCGCGGACATTGGCAACCGCAGCTTGCATGCGCTCCGCTTGACCAAGATGACGGTGATGCAACACCGGGCGCATGTGCCTCTTGCGCGCGCGCCATTCCTCAAGCACTTATACGAATGTTTCTGAACAATGGGGGCTTCAAATGCCGATCTACGGCTATGATTGCAATAAATGCGGACACGAGTTCGAGACGCTGGTGCGCTCGTCGGACACGCCTGCCTGCCCGTCATGCGGGAGCGTCGACCTGGCCAAGCAGCTTTCGCTGATCGCTTCGCCTGCCAAGGGCGGCTCCGACGCAGCGCCGCAAATGAGTTGTGGGGCTGGTGGGGGCGGCTGCGCCAACTGTCCCGCAATGATGGAATGATGTGCGGGGGCGGCTTTACGGTCGACCCGCCCGACCTTCTTTACTTCGGAGAATCCTTGCGGGCTTGAGCCACTTTATTGGCTTGGGAGACGCGGCCGATCTCCTTCCGCGTCGTCCCGATCTTTGGCGGCGCCTGCCTCTCCTTCGTTTTTAGTCCCTTCGAGGCCGAAGGCCCCGTTTCAGGATGATGGCTGGCCTCGCCGGCTGATTTCAGCTCGAGCGCATGCCGAGCTAGCTCGGCCTGGTCGGGCTTGGCTTTGTCCGCTTCCTCGCGACGGGAGAGTTCTGCGTCGACGCGCTGGAGAGCCTCGGAAAGCGCCTGCGCCTTCGCCACCGTGCCCGTATTGTCTTGGGCGGCCTTCGTACCGCGAGGGTCCGATTTTCCACGCATCTCGCGTTGCTGCTGCGCGCCGACATCCTTGGCGCGGTCGTGAGCCTGCCTGAGGCGTCGGCCGATAGACTTGAGCTGATCCGAGGTCAGCTGCCCGATCTCCGGTTCCCGCGTGGCGTTTACGATCTCGCGTTCTGATGCGCTTAGGAGACGTGCTTCGGAGTTTGCGGTCATGAGAAACCTCCAAGGGAGCAAAGCTCCGCCACGACTAAGACAATATGACGCAATCAAGCGAAGAGCAACAGCGGGAGGCGCGTTCGGACGGCCCGATTTCAGAAAGTTGAAACTCGTTTGGTGAGCAAATCCCCGCGAAATCGTTTGTAGGTTAACTCCGCTCGCCTCAGACTTCCAAGGCGACCGGGGTTGCTCCTTAGTTTGTGGACACACCTAAAAAGGAAAAACCCTTATGGCGACCAGCACATCCAACATTGCAGAACACCACAAAGCCGCCGCGCAGCATCACGAGGCGGCCGCCCACCATCATCATGAAGCGGCCAAACACCACGAAGCCGGGGCCAGCGACAAAGCTGCGCACCATACCGTGTCAGCGCTTGGCCATGCCACGCATGCCGAGCACCACACCGCTGAGGCTGCGAAGAGCCACGCCGAACATCACGCCGAGGGCGCGAAATAGCTTAACTTAAAACCGGCGCTCAGGCGCCGGTCACGCACTTATTTTCATTGCAAAGATCGCGCGTCTGCTGTGACGGCGCGTCTATTTTACTTGATCATGGGCGCAAGCCAAACAACAGGTGTAGGAAATGCTCGAGCAACGTTTTCGCATCGCTATCCCACCTCGGATGAGTTCTTTTATGTTCTGAGCTGCATGGTAGGCAATACAAGCGATGCCGCCGCCCTTGAGAAGCGCTCAGTGCGACCGCGCCCGACCTTGACCAGGCCGTGAAAGGTCTGAACGACCGGCAGTTTTCAGACACTCCTGAGATGCAGCCTCGTCGGCCACATAGGGGTGGACGTAACGCCCCCTGGAAAGCCCAACCTCAACGTCATCGGTATATTGAAAATCTTTGGGCCTATCTGAATGCCTGGGCCGATGGCGCCTCGGCTTCTGGCAGGCCGGAAAAAATCGCTTCTTCAAAATAAGAAACCGGGGCAGAAGATGTGGCTTTTCGCAAAGCCAGATAAGGAAAATTTATGTTAGGAGAAGCACTTGAAAAACAGCGAGCCAAAATGCGGCCCCCATCATAAGAACGCTGAACCACGCAAGTGGAGCAAAAAGCGGATGAGCCCGGTAGGGGTCATCATATGCCGGTTGCGACCGCACCCGGGCTGGTGGAACGTCTCCATTCTTCTCCCACGGCCCCCGATTATAGGTCATAAAGATACATTTCCTTGTCATTGCCGATACACTAATAAGCTTGTAACTAGCTGCCCCCCGGAAGCAATGGTTGCGGGGATTTTATCCACGCCTAAGGCGTGTGAAGCGGGAGATGCTGCGCACGAAAATGCCGGTACAACTCCTTTAATTTTAATTTATCAAAATGCGCCGTCTCGAAGCAAATGAAGTTTTCTGATGCAAGGATCCGCCGCGCCTACACGTTTGCGCTCTTGACCGGTTGCGCGACAGTGCTGGGGAGCGCAAGCGCCCGGCTGTCGTGTATCGAGCCGCGTGTGCTGCGCCGCGACGGGAATGATCGAGACGATCACGCTCCAGTAGTCTGTGTCTTCCGAGATGGCTCGGGGTCCTTGAGATCGTTGAAGCGGACATGCCGCGTGCGGCGGGGCGGGGACAGTGAGCCCATAGGGTCCGGCGCGTTCGCGTTCGACGAAATGGACAGTGATTTTAACCTTCGCGTCGCTGTCTGCAGCGTTCAGGATGCGTGCCATCTCGTCGCTTGTGAGCGGCCGTGTCGTCCCGGCGCCTGACGGCGGATGCAGCCTTCCGCGGTCGCCCGGACGCGATGCCCAATCGGTTCAGCCATGGTCTAGCCTCCATAACAAAAGGCTCAGCGGCTTGTCTCAACGCCCGCGTGTGAAGTCGTCGGCGAAGGTGAGCCAGAAGGCTCCGCCCGCGGCGGCAAGCCGCAGCAGAGCGTTGGCGCTTTGACCTGTTTTGCGGGTCCAAAGCGGGGCGCCGGGGCGCCCCGGCGCGGAACGCTCCCTGGAAGGAAGCGTTCAATGGACATCGATCCAGCGCAGAGATTCCATGAAACAGCGAACGGGCGAGGCGGCGCAGTTTGCGCATCGCATCGAGGTCGGCCCCCAGGTGGTCGCCATCCACCAGGGGAACGCGTTCATGGATGCGACGTCCGGAAGCGAGTTCGCCCCCGACGCCGAACTCGGCATGTTCGCCGGGGTCGATCCTGTCTCTCCGACTGGCTCCCGGAGATCGCTATCACGGGCTTGCGCGTGGAAATGAGCGGGGAGGCGCAGCGGCCTGCCGCCAATTCTGGAAGGTGGGGATCGCCTGACCATCAAAGGAGAAGCTGACATGAAAAACGGCTCAGGACAGAAGATCGTCGTCGTGACGGGGGCGAGCGCGGGCTTGGGAAGGGCGACGGTGCGGGCCTTCGCCAGGAAAGGATGCTCCGTGGGCCTCATCGCGCGCGGGACCGAAGGCCTGGAAGCCGCCGCGGCTGAGGCGCGGCGAGAAGGTGTGCGCGCGCTTGCCGTTCCGGCCGATGTCGCCGACGCGGAAGCCGTCGAACGGGCGGCGGACAGAATCGAGCGCGAACTCGGGCCTATCGATGTGTGGGTGAACGTGGCGATGACAACGGTTTACGCTCCCTTCGCGGACATCACGCCCGCCGAGTACAAGCGCGCCACCGAGGTCACTTATCTCGGCTATGTCTACGGGACCATGGCGGCGCTGCGCCGGATGCGGCCGCGCAATCGCGGCGTGATCGTCCAGGTCGGCTCGGCGCTTTCCTATCGCGCGATACCTCTGCAAGCGCCTTACTGCGGCGCCAAATTCGCGATCAGGGGTTTCACGGATGCGCTGCGCTCCGAACTCCTCCACGACCGCTCGGGCATCTATGTCACCATGGTGCAGATGCCGGCGCTGAATACGCCGCAGTTCAACTGGGGCCGGAACAAGCTGCCGATGCGGCCTCAGCCGGTGCCGCCGATCTACGAACCCGAAGTGGCGGCGGACGCTATCGTTTTCGCATCCACCGCGCGGATGAGGGAGGTCTGGGTCGGCGCCTCCACCTTCAAGGCGATCCTCGCAAACAAGATCGCCCCGTGGTTTCTCGACCGCTATCTCGCGCGATACGGCTACGCGTCGCAAATGTCGTCCGAGCCGGCTTCGAAGGATGCGCCCGACAACCTCTTTACGCCAATCGAGGGCGATTTCGGCGCGCATGGCCGCTTCGATCGCGAGGCCCTGCCCTCGACCGACGCACGCTCCCCGGTGCTCTCCGATTTCGCGGTGGCGGGCGGCGCGCTCGCCGGCCTTCTGTATCTCGCGCTGCGCAGGAAAAACCATCAGCCGGAGCGCAGGCGCCGCGCGATCGCGCCGACGCAAGCTCCGTTGATCTGACCAACAATCCCCAGTCCTGTCATCCAGGCCTTGCGCAGCGCGAGCCGGGATCGTTCACATTGACATCGAACCCTCGCGGAAAGCGGTCAGGTCGAGCCAGGCGTTGATGAGCACAGGCTTGCCGCTTTTCGCCGCGGCGCGCGCCCGCGCAAGTGCGTCGGGCACATCCGCGTTCTTCTTCACCAGGATGCCCTCCGCGCCGAAACCGGCGGCGACCTCGTGGTAGGCGCCCCTCGCAAGGACGGTTCCGACATCGTCGCCAAGCACCTTCACTTGCTCGCGCGCGATCTGTGTCCAGCCTGCGTCATTGCCGACGACCGCGATGACGGGGATGCCGTGGCGCACGAACGTATCGAATTCGGCCAAGCTGTAGCCGCACGCGCCGTCGCCGAAGATGATCCAGATTTCGGCCCCCGGCCGCGCCAGCGCGGCGCCCAGCGCGAAACCCGCGCCGACGCCGAGCGTGCCGAACGGGCCGGGATCGAGCCAGCCGAGGGCCCTGCGCGGGCGAAGGATGTAGGACGCCGTGGCGACGAAGTCGCCGCCATCGGCGACAAAAATGGCGTCATCTCCCGCCGCGCGGTCGATCTCGCGCAGGAGCGCGATCGGGTTGACGAACTCACCCGACGCCGCCGCCTGCTTGTTGATTTCGCCTTCGCGGGCGGCGTCGCGCGCGTGAAGCGCCGCCATCCAATCCACAGAGCACCCGCGAACGCCGCCAAAGCGGTCCGCAAGCTGCTCAAGAAAGAGCGCGACATCTCCGATGGCGGCGATGTCCGGGCGGCGGTTCAGGCGCGCGTCGGCGCGGCTGCGGTTCGCCGCGATCAGCGTGGCGGACCGGCGGATTTGCCGCCCATAGTCGAGGCGGAAGTCGCAAGGAACGCCCGCAAGGATCACGCAGTCGGCTTCCTTCAACGCCTGGCGGCGCCGGTGGCGGAGTTGGAGCGGATCGTCCCGGCCGAGCAGCCCGCGCGCCATGCCCGAAAGATAAACGGGGACGCCGAGCCGCTCGATGGCCGCCGCCGCCAGAACGGGGTTGGCGCCTGCGGCAAGCGTCTGGCTGCCGATGATGGCGAGCGGGCGCTGCGCCTTCGCCAGGGCGGCGGCCGCCGCCTCCACCCGGGATAGGCGGACAGCGGGCGCGTCCACTTTTCGGGCCGTAGGCGCACCCGAAGGCTTCGTCTCTACAAAAAGCCTCTCAAGATGCCGCTTGATATAGGTGCGCAGGACAGAGTCGGAGATGGAGCGGCCTTTGCCCGACGCCTCGCCATACCACTGGCGCACGATCGGCTCGGGATAAAGCAGATCGACCGGGCATTCCACGAAGACCGGCCCTTGCACCCCCTCGCGTGCAACCGCGAAGGCGTCCTCGATCGTCGGGATGATGTCCTGGACGCGGCGCAACTGCCGAACGAGCTTCACATGCGGCGCAACAACGGGCCGCTGGTCGATGTCCTGGAGAGCGCCGTGTCCCTGCAGCAACGTCGGCGCAGCGCCTCCGAGAAGCATGACGGGCGATTGCGCGAGCTGGGCGTTTTTCACCGCGGTGACGGTGTTGGTGAGGCCCGGTCCCGCCGTGACCGCGGCCACGCCGGGCGCGCCCGTGAGGCGCGCCATCGCATCGGCGGCAAACACGGCAGCCGCCTCGCCCCGCGTATCAACGATGCGGATGCCCTTGGCCTTCGCGGCCGTGAGGATGGGCGAAATGTGGCCGCCGCACAAGGTGAAGACCGTCGTCACGCCATGCGCCGCAAGCGCCGCCGCAACCCGTTCGCCGCCATGCGCCGCCACGTCGTCCTGCGCCGCAGGCTCATCTTCCGGGATCGCGCCGTTGACCTCTGCTGCTGCTTCCTTGCTGACCATCTGCCGGCCCCCGCATTGTCACTTGCGGGATTCTATGAGAGGAACTCGTCGCGCTCCATCCAAATCGCCCTTATTCCGATTTGGAGGCGCTCCATCTTCAGCCGGAAAACGCCGGAACCCGCCCTTCAACTTTTCAGTTGACGCCTCTCTTTCTTGGGGAAGTGAGCGCCAGTTTGCGGCGAGCGCGTGTGAACCTGCCTCCGTAAGCTCTTTCGCCTGACCCGGCAGGTCTTGCTTAACATCCGGTGAAAATTGGGTTTGTTTCGTAAAACAGCCTATAAGTAAGTATACAAATATCTTCGTTTTGCGGCGCCATACGCGCTCTGTTCAACAATTGCCTCTCTTTGCTTCTGTTTGAAATAAAGCTATACAAATCAGAGCGTTAATTTCGACGGAATGCGTTAGCGAAGCATTAACTCGATTTTGGCGGTGCACAATGCGCGCTTCAGGCCGACAAGGGACATTTGGGTGCTGTTGAGGGATGAGCGGGAGTGGGACGCCCCACTCCCGCAGGGCTATTTTTCAGTTATTGCATCGCCAATTTCTTGTGCCTTGGCCTATAGATTATTGCTCAAGCTTGGCCTTGTAAGTCGGTTTTAGACAAATAAAGTGGTTTTATTGCAGTTCGACAGTGAGGTTTGCGTCTTAAATATTGACGCGTAGCGATGTATTTTTAGATAAACGTTTGGTTGAATACTTTAGCTATAAGTATATTCCGAAGCTATCGCCGTATGAACAAATCACCGAGCATGCCTGTTCATCTTCTTAAGAACGAAAACAGCAAATACGCACTGACCGACAATAACTAGAATTGCCGATAAGCGCGGCATCAAAATCACGGTCGAAACATGCACCTTCAAGGAGCGCGCATCCTCATTGTCGAGGATGACTGCTTAGTCGCGATGGCGGCCAACGACATGGTGAAATGTCTTGGTGGGATTGTTGCAGGAACAGCCCGCTCAGTTGCCGCCGCCAAAGAGAAAATTCGGCAACCAGCGCTCGATTGCGTGATGCTTGATCTCAACCTCAACGGTGAGCTATCCCTTTGCATCGCAGCCGAGTTGCAAGAGCGTGGAATTCCCTTCGTTTTCTGCACCGCCTACAGCCATGCATTTGACGGGTTTGAACACGTCCCGCGCGTATTGAAACCCTACTGCGAGCGTGATTTGGTCGCGGCGTTCAATGCGGTGCCGTGCTGATCTAAGCATTTGAATGCGCGCCCTCGCAGCGTCCACGGGATTTCCGCGTCGGGAGGTCAAGCCGCCGCAACCTTTTCTGGGCGGAATGCCTCAAATCGACTCAACGGCCGCATCCAAAAACGTAGGAACGTTACGCGAGCCCCCCAGGAATGCTCGCCTAACGGCGCCATTGGCCGACGAGACGAAGAAAGGTCAGCGGTAGATGCGGCTGATCTTCGAGCCTTCGAGCGTCAGGTTGTACATCAGCCCCTTCTGGTCGAAGATGAAGCCCACGATCGGGCTGTGGATCGTATTGGTGTCGACCGCGCCGCCTGCGCCCACGGCGATGATGGCGACGGAGCCGTCTACGCCGACTTTCCAGCCGTCCTTCATGCGGAAGCCTTCGAGCGCTTCCGGCGTCATGAACATGATGATGACGGATCGCGCCTGTGCGCCGAGCTGAAAGCCGAACGACGCCGAAACCGTGTTGTAGTATTCCGCCGGGCGGCCGCGGATCAGGAGGCTGCCTTCGCCATATTCCCCGCCGAACCCAAATCCGGCTTTGACGACGGTCGGGAAGACGAGAATTCCAGCGGTTCTTCGGGCGAAGCCCCTCGCCCAGGGGCCGCTGCGGTAAAACCTGTCGAGCGTCATCCCCACGCCAGCGTCGATGTCGTAAGCTGTCGCCGCTTTGGCTGAAAGCGTCGCTCCGATTCCAAGCGCCGCGATGGCCCCGATCCTTATCGCCTCTCTTCTGCAGACCTGCATGCCCATGTCCTTCCCTCATGCCGTTTAGCGAGTGCGCTACCAGGCGGCGAACAGCCCCGGCATATCTAACGGTTGGTGCGTCCCCTCTATTTCACTCGGGGGGATGTTTGTCAGGTTCGGCGTCTCGGCGCGGGGCGGCATTCGCCATCGCCTTTCAAGGAATAGGACAGGAACCAAACGATTTTTGGGCGAAAGCTTGGCCAATGCGGCGAGAGGCCAGCCCCGTGCAAGATGACGCTCTCATTGTAATCGGCGGCTCGGCTCTATTCCTAATACAGCCTAAAGCATAGTTGTGCCCGATAGCCGGGAGCGTTCAAGCGGATTCGCCTCGGATTGGTGTGCCGGAGTTGGTCCGAACGCCTTATCAGCCGGAAGTGCTTTCTTCGCCCGCAGCAAATGGGTCGAGACTTTCCGCGGGCGTACTAGAAATCAATTCGGTCTTGGCGACCGGGCGAATTCCAAGCCAACTGAAAAGCCGGATTTATTTGCATTTTATTTCACGATCATATAGCAGAGCTTGAATGGAGAGAACCTGTCGTGGTCGATGCTCAGCCCATTTACCCGCTCATTTACCCAATTCCATATTTCCAAAGCCGACATTTTGTCTCTCTTTCCGAAAGGCCCGTCGCTTTTACGCCCTTTGATAGCTCGAAGGCGACAGTCTATTCGAACACGCCTATCTTCTATAACAGGCTTTTTGCCGAGTTCGATCGCATGCAATTCGAACGTTGTGGAAAATTGCTCGGGGAATACTATGCAACGAGTCACGGACTGATCCTTATAGGTGAGGCCGGAAATTGTTTTACGATAAATTTCCCGTGGGATAGTTCAATGCTTTCTCGCTTCCCGTTCGCGGAGGTCAATACGCCTCAGTTCTGGGAGCAGCGTGAGAAGCTTCTGGCGAACTGGCAAAACGTTCCTTTCGTAGAAAATTGTACAATTTGGAGTCATATCTATTATGACAATTATTATCACTTTACTTTTGAATTGCTGCAAAAAGCAAGGCTTGCTGAGAATAGCGGCGCTAACCTGGTGCTGATCCCCGAGGCGCTTTTGCTTTGTAGATTTCAGCGGGACCTTCTTTCAAAGATCCTTGGTGATACGAAAATCATTCCGATGAACGGCTTTGTGCGCGTTCTCGATCCGGTTATCGCTGACGGCTGGCAGTCCTACGAGGCGCTGATGTGGCTGCGCGACAAGACAAAAATCTCCGCCTCCCCCGGCAAGAACAAATACTATGTAAGAAGAGGTACTAGAAAACGCAAAGCAAACAATATCTCAGAATCACAGGAGTTTTTATCTTTTCTGAAGAGGCATGATTTCAAGACAGTCGATTTCGGAAGCGGGGAGCTTTCCATAAGCGAGCAAATCGATAGGGTGCGTGAAGCTTCTGTTATAATATCGCCGCATGGCGCCGGTATGACCAATATCGCCTATCTCAATCCGCCTCTCACAGTTATAGAATGTTTCAGTAAACTGGTGTTGTCTGCCTCGTTTATGCAAATTGCCTCCAACCTTGACTTTCGCTACTTCGGCATCATCAGCGAAGTCGAGGATAGCGAGTCGTCTATGGTGATAGACGTGCGCTTGCTTGATCAAATCATGGAGCAAATACTTTAGCCGCGCCTGCACGACAGCGGTCGCGGTCGCGCGGCAGCCCTGCCTCATTGGCGTCGCCTTGCGCGCAGCGCCTCCGGTGTGATTGTCGTTTGACCTTCCAGCCGAGCCGAAGCAGCGCAGCGAGTTCGCACAGGGCTTTCGTCCCAGTGATCTGACTCACTTAGCACCGACCGCGCGTGAGAACAGGCACGAGGCGAGAGCGGAAATCAGCCGGAACACTCTTCCGATCTGAGATTGCTTTCATTCCGCAGCCTTCGCCGCTGCGTTCGGAGCGCGCTTCGCCGGGCGGCGCCTCAAGAGATCGCCGAGGATTTTGCTCGTGTAATTTCCGGCGCCTTCGTGATGTCCTTCGAGCGGCCCTCCGCTACGTCGCGCCGTAGTAAAGCACGCCTGGAAGTTCCGACCCCTCGGCGATCCAGCGGCCGTCGGTTTCTCGCCACTCGTTGGTGACGACCTCTTATGTTGCGCTGATCGCGGACTCAAACTGAGCGTTTTCTTTAAGCGGAGAGTGCTACTCCGCAGCCCGCGCCGCAGCGCTTGGCGCGCGCTTAGCGGGGCGGCGCTTCAAAAGGTCGGCGAGGAACTTGCCGGTATAGCTCTCCGGCGCCTTCGCAATGTCCTCCGGACGGCCCTCGGCCACAACGCGCCCGCCGCCGTCGCCGCCCTCCGGCCCAAGGTCGATCACCCAGTCCGCCGTCTTGATCACCTCGAGGTTGTGCTCGATCACGGCCACGGTGTTTCCCGCGTCCACAAGCTGGTGCAGCACCTCCAGAAGCTTCGCCACATCGTGGAAGTGCAGCCCCGTCGTCGGTTCGTCGAGGATATACAGCGTCTTGCCGGTCGCGCGCTTCGACAGTTCCTTCGACAGCTTCACGCGCTGCGCCTCGCCGCCGGACAGCGTCGTCGCCTGCTGGCCGACCTTGATGTAGCCGAGGCCGACGCGTTGCGTCTCCATCTTGTCGCGCACGGCGGGCACGGCATTAATAGAACGACGGTGCAAAAGAGCGGGCGCCTATAGCCGCGGCGGCTTTCCTTTGCGGGGTTAGGTTAATATTTCGCGAGAATGTTCTCGATGGCGGTTTTCAGCGCGGGCAACTCCAGTTCAACGACGGCCCAGATCCGTTGCGGATCGATGATGTCGTACCCATGACGGAGGATGTTGCCGACGCTCGCAATGTCCCGCCAAGGGATTTGCGGATGATTGTCTCTGTCGCTTTGGGGAATATGCCGGACGACTTCCGAGATGATGAGCAAGTGCCGCTCCGTTGCCGCGCGCAAGGGTTCGCTTGCCTCGAAATCCCGAAGCGACTTCCCGTTCCTGTATCCTTCGATAGCCGTGATGGATCGCGAGATATGCTGGAGCCGGTCGCGAACGCTGGCCGCCGCCATTAAAAGATCTCGACAATATCGTCTGCGATGCGTTCGGCGAAGCGCGCGTCTTTCGCGATCATTCTGCGTTCGATTGCGTTTGTCTCAATGCCGGTGATGTCCGTCAAAAGGTTTGCGACGCCTGCCAGATCGACAAGCGAGAACTTTGGCAGCGCCGGATCGATGTCGATGAGAACGTCAAGGTCGCTACCGTCCCCGGCATCGCCGCGCGCATAAGACCCAAACAGCGCAAGATGCTGTACGCCCTTTGCTCGCAACGTGGACTTATTCGATGCAAGCGCCTCTGAAAGGTCACCTCTGTTCATCGATCCGGTCCTCAAACGGTGCGATCAGCTTTGCTTCGTAGACCTTAGCATATTGTGGGGCGGTCTTCATATCGCCCGCCTTCGCCATAGCCTCCCGCTGTGTCGAGCCATAGCAGAGAACGGCTGGAAGCCCCGGCACCTCGGCGATCCAGCGGCCGTCTTCTTCATGGTCTGTTTCAATTGTGAGTTTCATGCCGTTTTCCCGCGTATCGTTGGTAACGATCTCTCATGTTACGCTGGTCGCCTCGAAGGCTAGGTAGGCGTTGATGTCTTCAAGCTCAAGCATCTACAAAAAGCTCAAGCATCTACAAAATACGGGTCCGAGATGCCAAGGAGGCTCCTGTCGAACGAGGAGGGAATAGGTCTCGCGTGAAAGCTTCCCGAGCTACAACAATATTGTTGGCTATTGCGATATATTTCTGGGCTGTATATAGAGTTTTTTAATAATTTAGGAGATTCGGTTATGGTGTGGTGGCAGGAAACCGCCGTCTTCGTTGGCTCTGGCTTCGGAGGCCTGTTTGTCTGGGAAAAGGCGCACTCGATCGTTGGAACCGTCGCTGCTGCTGTTTCGATAGCCATTGCGATAAGGCAGGTGCTCAAGAGACGCACCACTCAGCGGGAGTTGGAAGCCAAATCGATCCGGCTCGGCATTGTCGAACAAGAATTAGATACGAAATCCAAGCAACTGCAGGCGGCAGAGAGAGAAATAAACTCGAAGCAAGAAAAATTAAATAAAATTGCGAAAGCTGCGCACTCACTTGAGGAAAACATCTGGGAGTTAGGTCCCAAAGAAAATCCACCCTGGTTTAACCAGCTATGGCCCAGATTTCCACGCCGAATAATCACTCTAGCTAATTTCAAAGGCGGTGTCGGAAAAACAACTATCTCTGCAAACCTAGCAATTGCTCTGTCCGAACGAGGCTATCGCGTTCTGATCATTGATCTCGATTATCAAGGCTCACTTGACGGCCGTTTTGCTATCGGAAGGGCAGACTATTCAGAAAGGTCGGGGACAAATGCGCTTCTTCTTCCAGATGGGCGCTTGTTCGATACCGATACGCTCCACATACTGAATGGGCAATTTACTGGAATTTCGCTAGTTCCAGCCTTTTTCGGGCTTGCATCCCTTGAAAATAAGTTGATGCTTCAGTGGCTTCTTGGGAGGTGCGATGATGACATCCGTTTTCGAATAGCTAGCAAGTTGCTTACTTCGGAGGTGACGAGTCGTTTCGATGTTATCATAATGGATACGCCGCCGCGTCTCTCAGCGGGCACCGTGAATGCGTTATGTGTATCTACTGACGTTCTTATTCCAACGGTTGTCGATAAGCCATCAACTGAAACTGTCTTGGGTTTTGCTCATTCTGTAAGAAAATTTCAGGAATCCTGCAATCCCAAACTCGAAATCCGAGGGGTCGTTCCCTCTCTTACGTTCAGAACCGTGCTAACTGACATCGAGAATGCTATACTTGCGGAGTTGAATAATCGGTTGGCCAAGGAAGGCTTCTCATTCCAAGTCCTGCCTATAAACGTCCCCAAAAAATCGATGGGAGCGGTCTTGACTGGGTTAGATCAGCTTTATTTTGCTGATGATAACTGCAAGCAAGTGTTTGATAATTTAGTGACATCGCTTAACCTGCCGCCGCCTGTGGGCGCTATAAGAGGTCGATATGAAAATAGCGGAATTAGCGTCAGCGCTTGAGGAACTCGGAACCGTTTATCGTCATACCTCAAAAAATGAACCAAAGCCCTGCATAACGCAGGTGCTTGCTCTCTTAAAAGGCAAAGAGCATCTGCAGCTTTCAGAGCTGAGAGCTGCGGCGTCGGCTAAGAAGACTGCTAGTCCTAAGGCGCCTAAGGGCGCAAAGGCGTCTAAGTTCGTCCAGGATATCCACCTCAATCGCTTGTTAGATGGGAAGACGGAAGCCGCATTCGAGGCCGCTCTCGAAGAACTCAAAAAGGCGAAGCCAACGAATGATAACCTGATCGGTCTTCTAACCGCATATACAGGGATTCCAGTAACTAAGGGTCGCAAGAAAGAGGATTTGTACAACGCGCTCCAGAGAGCTTTCAAAGCTGAGTTGAGGCACGAGGCGAGAGCGGAAATCAGCCGGAACATTCTTCCGATCTGAGGTTGAACTTACTCCGCAGCCTTGACCGCAGCGCTCGGCGCGCGCTTCGCGGGGCGGCGCTTCAAGAGATCGCCGAGGAACTTGCCGGTATAGCTTTCGGGCGCCTTCGCGATGTCCTCCGGGCGGCCCTCGGCCACGACGAGCCCGCCGCCGTCGCCGCCTTCCGGCCCGAGGTCGATCACCCAGTCCGCGGTTTTGATCACCTCGAGATTGTGCTCGATCACGGCCACGGTGTTGCCCGCGTCCACAAGCTGGTGCAGCACCTCCAGCAGCTTCGCCACATCGTGGAAGTGCAGGCCTGTCGTCGGCTCGTCGAGGATATACAGCGTCTTGCCGGTCGCGCGCTTCGACAGTTCCTTCGACAGCTTCACGCGCTGCGCCTCGCCGCCGGACAGCGTCGTCGCCTGCTGGCCCACCTTGATGTAGCCCAGCCCGACGCGTTGCAGCGTCTCCATCTTGTCGCGCACGGCGGGCACGGCCTTGAAGAACTCGGCCGCCTCGTCCACCGTCATCTCCAGCACGTCGGCGATGGACTTGCCCTTGAACTTGATGTCCAGCGTCTCGCGATTGTAGCGGTGGCCCTTGCAGACGTCGCAGGTGACGTAGACGTCGGGCAGGAAGTGCATTTCGATCTTGATGAGGCCGTCGCCCTGGCAGGCTTCGCAGCGTCCGCCCTTGACGTTGAAGGAGAAGCGGCCGGGCAGGTAGCCGCGCGCCTTGGCTTCGGGCAGGCCGGAATACCAGTCGCGGATCGGGCCGAAAGCGCCGGTGTAGGTGGCGGGGTTTGAGCGCGGCGTGCGGCCGATCGGCGACTGGTCTATGTCGATGACCTTGTCGAGGAATTCGATGCCGTCGAGCGCGTCGAAAGGCTCGGGCGCGTCGCCGCCGCCGTTCAGCCGCCGCGATGCGGCTTTCTGGATCGTCTCGATCAACAGCGTGGATTTGCCGCCGCCCGAGACGCCGGTCACACAGGTGAAGCAGCCGAGCGGGATGGACGCGGTCACGCCCTTCAGATTGTTGCCGCGCGCGCCGCGCACCGTGAGCTGCCGCCGCTTGTCGATCTTGCGCCGCGCCGTGGGCAGAGGGATCGCCCGCCGGCCGGTGAGATATTGCCCGGTGAGGCTTTCAGCATGCGCCATGATCTCTTTCGGCGTGCCTTCCGCGATGATCTCGCCGCCATGCACGCCCGCGCCGGGGCCGATGTCGATGACATGGTCGGCCAACAGGATCGCTTCCTCGTCATGCTCCACGACGAGTACGGAGTTGCCGAGGTCGCGCAAATGCTTCAGCGTTTCCAGAAGCCGCGCGTTATCGCGCTGATGCAGCCCGATGGACGGCTCGTCCAGCACGTAAAGCACGCCCGTCAACCCCGAGCCGATCTGCGAGGCGAGCCGGATGCGCTGGCTCTCGCCGCCGGACAGCGTGCCGGAGTTGCGGCTGAGCGCGAGATAATCGAGGCCGACATCGTTCAGGAAGCGCAACCGCTCGCGGATCTCCTTCAGGATGCGCGTGGCGATCTCGTTCTGCTTGGCGGTGAGCTTGCCGGACAGCGCGCCGAACCACTCATTTGCCGCCCGGATCGAAAGCTGCGACGCCTCGCCGATATGCTTGCCGTCCACCTTCACCGCGAGCGATTGCGGCTTCAGCCGGAACCCCTTGCACTCCTCGCACGGCGCGTCGGACTGATAGCGCGACAGTTCCTCGCGCACCCATTGGCTGTCCGTCTCCTTCCAGCGCCGCTCGATATTCGTGATGACGCCTTCGAATGCCTTGCGCGTCGTATAAGTGCGCATCCCGTCGTCATAGGTGAACGCGATGGGCTCGCCGCCGGAGCCGAACAGGATCACATCCTGCACCTTCTTCGGCAGCTTGCTCCACGGCGTCTCCATCGGCACATTGAAATGGTTCGCGATGGCTTCGAGCGTCTGCGTGTAATAGGGCGAGGTGTTGCCAGTGCGCGCCCAGGGCACGATGGCGCCTTTGCGCAGGCTCAGCGATTGGTCCGGCACGACGAGCGCGGACTCGAATTTCAGCTCCGTGCCGAGCCCGTCGCATTTCGGGCAGGCGCCGAACGGGTTGTTGAACGAGAACAACCGCGGCTCGATCTCGTCGATGGTGAAGCCGGAGACGGGGCAGGCGAAGCGCTGCGAAAAGGTGATGCGCTCGGGTTCTGTCGGTTTTGGTGGTTCGGCTTTCCTTTTTTTGTCATGGCCCGGCTTGACCGGGCCATCCAGGGCGGCGGGCTCGACGTTGGCTTCCCTGGATTTCAGGGTCAAGCCCGGCAATGACGAAGAAGGCGCATCCGCAAACTCGATAATCGCGATGCCGTCGGCCAGTTCCAGCGCCGTCTCGAAGCTGTCCGCGAGCCGCGCGGCGATGTCGGGCCGCACCACGAGGCGGTCCACCACCACGTCGATGTCGTGCTTGATCTTCTTGTCGAGCGCGGGCGCGTCCGCGATCTCGTAGAACGTGCCGTCCACCTTGACGCGCTGGAAGCCGCGCTTTTGCAGGTCGGCGAACTCCTTGCGATATTCGCCCTTGCGGCCGCGGATCATCGGCGCGAGCAAATAAAGCCGCGCGCCCTCAGGCAGCGCCAGCACCCGGTCCACCATCTGGCTCACGGTCTGGCTTTCGATGGGAAGCCCGGTCGCTGGCGAATAGGGCACGCCGACGCGCGCCCACAGAAGCCGCATATAGTCGTAAATCTCGGTGACGGTGCCCACCGTAGAGCGCGGGTTGCGGCTCGTCGTTTTCTGTTCGATGGAGATGGCCGGCGAAAGCCCGTCGATGAGGTCAACATCGGGCTTCTGCATCATCTCCAGGAACTGGCGCGCATAGGCCGACAGGCTCTCGACATAGCGACGCTGGCCCTCGGCGTATATCGTGTCGAAGGCGAGGCTCGATTTGCCAGACCCCGACAGGCCCGTGATGACCACGAGCTTCTCGCGCGGAATGTCGAGCGAAATATTCTTGAGATTGTGCTCGCGCGCGCCGCGCACCGTGATGTGTGTTTGTGTCAAAAGCTTACCCGCCCCACTTTTCGCCGCAGGGTTACACCGCACCTTTACCTTAGGGCGATCATGGGGAAATTAAAGCCCAACGTGCGGGTTACGCCCAGTAATTGGGAGTGGCGACCCGTGATCTGCTGCTATAAGGTTCGTCGCTGCTTACTCGGCAGCCGCCGGATGCAGCGCCCGCTTAAGGGCATTTCGCACCGCGTCGGGTTCGCTGGCGATCACGAGCAGATAAGACCGCGCCGCCTGATCGGGTTCTTTGCGCCTTGCTCCCAATCGCGCAGCGTGCCGAGGGGGATGCCGAATTGCTCCGTGAATTCCTCTTGTGTCAGCCGCAATGCGCGGCGGATAACCTTAACGCGGGGCGTGCGCTTGGCCTTGGCGAGTTGGTCATCGGTCCAAGGCTGAGCATCGGGATCGGCGAGCGCAGCGGCGTGAACCTCCTCGTCTGTCAGCGCATCGAAGCGCGACCAGTCGAAATTATCGGATGCTTCGTTAGTCTTTTTGGTCATGGTATCGGCGGCGTTCCCGCGGCTCAGCCTTTCGAGCCGAGATGATGCGAATCTTCATTTCACCTATTGTGTATGTCACCATGATCAAGCGGCCCAGGACCAAACCGGTGACATTGCACCGTTCCTCGCCATACTCTTCCCGTTCATCGGCCCATTCATAGGGGGCTCATCGCGGAAAAAGGTGGAAGATAGCAAGCGAGTTGTCGCGTAACATATTGTGCAGAAATTATTATCCCTTACCGCGGCAGACGCTGAAGCGAACCGCCGTCGCCTTCCGCCCGACGTGTGCCGTTGGCGCCCGAATCCCGCGGGGCGCAAAGCCTGCATTCCTCCTTTGCAGTGTTCGCGATTGACAAAAGGAGTTCCGCGAAGCAACAGCAAATCGGCAAAGGACGCAGCCGTGGGGCACAGGTCGTTGTGGCCGATAAAAACCGAAGCTTACGATCGGCGGACTGCGATCATCGCCACAAATATGCAGAGGGAAAGCATGACCATCAATAAGGGCAGCGGCGTCAAAAGCCGCATCTCGCGCCGCCGCTTTCTGGAGGCGGGCGGATGCGCTCTTGGCGCAGTGTTTCTCGGCGCCGCGGCGGCCTCGGCTCAAGAAGGCGAGGGGGAAGAGCCGAAGAAGACGCAACAAGAGGTCGCCTATAAGGCGCCGCCTGCGAACGGGCGCCAATGTTTGAACTGCCGGAATTACCAAAAGCCAGCCTTTTGTCGCATCGTCGAAGGACTGATCAGCCCGGACGGTTGGTGCAAGCTTTACGTCATGAGTTGGAGCCTATAGGCGACGCCTTCTGGGCTCGGCGGAACTCTCCCAGTGCTTTTTGACATTGGAACAGACCGCTGCCGGATCCATTGCCCTCCTAAAGGAGTGAGCAATGATAAATGACGTAAAGGGCAGTCCCCTCCCTGGCGCCGCTGGCGGGCCTGATATCCCAACCGGCGGCCTGCCGGGCAGCGGCGCAGCCAAGCCTGGGGAAGGCGGCGGCGTCAAGCCTGTGCCAAATCCATCCGGCATCCCAGGCAAATCGCGCGCAGGCGAAGGCGAAGACAAAGGCGATCTGGCTCCAAGTCCCGATCAGGCTCTCGACGACATCAAGAAAGGCTCGCGCTAGGTACAGCCCGGGGTAAGCTCGTCCCGAGCGCTCCAGCTTCGCAGCTCAAGTACCGGCGCACGGCAGGGTGCAATGCGCGATGAGCGCTCGCGAGTATTTCTCAGTAATGGCGGGTCGATGCTTCAATTGGCTGGCGGAGAGTCCGCTCGCGCTTGAAACAGCGTTCCTTCTCCCCTCGCGGGCGAAGGACAGGATGAGGGGGCCTTGGGTCAAAACATAGGGCGGTCGGTATTACTTCGACAGCAAGTCGCGGTTGATCGCCCGCGCTATGCTTTGCAGCGAAACGCCCTCATTGGCGCGTTGGCTGCCCGGTTTGCCGCGAAGCCGCGGCCGTCCGCGCAAAGGATCGAAGCCGGCATGATGCAGGGCGACGGCCTGCCAGTTTTCGGTTTCGAAAACCGGACTGCCTGAGTTTCCGGGCTGGGTCGACGTGATGTAATGCAGAAAGACCGGGTCTGGCGGCGAAGCGTTGCGCGGCCCCATATCGACCAGAGTGCCGTTCGTGTTGTTGATGTCGCCTTCTATCAAAAGCGACAAGGCTTCGCCTTTGGGATGGCCGATTACGGCAAGGCGCGATCCATCCGCGGGATCATCGGGGTCCCCGACCTTGAGGATCGGATCTTCTGCGATCTGAAGCGGCTTCGCGGCCGGAACGGCCCCGGCGAATTTGAGCAACGTGGCGTCGTATTCGTTGGACGGCGATTGCCAGACGATCTCCGGCTCGCAGCTGTGCTTCGCCGGCATGTCGTCGTCGGCTTCGGATTCGAAGAAAACGCAGGCTTCTTTCGGCGAAATCGCATTCACCTCCACGCCCCTTTTCGGATCTGAAATCACATGGGCGTTGGTGAGGAGATAGGTCATGTCCTCAAGCTTTTTCGACAGCGACTTGCCGTTCACGAGAAAGCCGGTGCCCTGGGGGGACAGGTTCGCTCGCCGGATCATGCAGACGGCGGCCGCCCGCTGCACGATTTTGCGCAGCGTCTCGTAGCGCACGACATTGGCGTCGGGCAGCATGGACTGGAACGTGTCTTTGAAGTCCTCCGGTTTGGATTGCCGGATGGCTTTTTGCTCCGACGCCGTCAGCGTGAGCGTCTGGGCGTCTTCCGATGCGATATACGCCTTCAAGGCGCAGAGGATGGCGCCGGCGTCGCCAGGACCCGCCGAAATGCGCCAGACCTGCTCGAACTGCCGGATGGCGCTATTGAGCGCAAAGGCGTCGGCTCTCAGGGCGAATTGCCCGTAATAGTCCGCAGCCTTCTTGTAGTCATGGATGGCGAAATACGCCTCCCCCAAAGTGGCCAGCGCCCAGTAGTCGTCCGGATCACGGCTCGCTTCGAGGGCGCCGATGATGCTCTTGGCGACCGAAATCGGATCGTCCGTCGCCCCAAGGGCCACGCCGTCCGACTGGGCGCGCATCAAAAGCGCGACGTAGTTCATGCCGTGCCAATAGGCGCCGGCGGGGTTTTGGGGGTCGTAGACCGCGCGATAGCTTTGAATGGCCTGTTGCAGGACGGGTCCGAAGCGGTTTTTCAACGTGGCCGCCTCGTGGGTCGTCTTGACGTAATTCACATACATCTGCTTGTAAGCGCGCCCGAGCAGTCCTTGCGCCTCCTGCCGTTCGACTTCCGGCAGATTGTCCGTCGCCACGAGCGCCCGAAGCATATCGATGGCGGCGCTGAGATGACCCTCCTCGATCAGGGCCTGCCCATAGAGCCGCCGGATGATCGGGCCGTCGTCGCCGCGGGTGATGAATTTGTCGGCCGTCTTGGCGAGAGCGCCGAACGCCTTTCCGCGCCTGAGCCCGAGAAGCAGGTTTGCAGGCGTCGGAGGTTGAAAGGCGACCGTGGCGTCGTTCAAGACCGGCTCAAGTTCCTGAACGGCCAGATCGATCGCGGCTTTGTCGGGGGGCATCAGCTTCGAGGCTTTGTCGACAGCGGCGACCATTTCGTCGATCGTCGCCTCGGCGTCCATGCGGTTGATGTAAAGGCTTCCCAGACCCGACAGGCTGCCGACGAGGCGATAGGCATCCGCTTCGCTGAGCGGGGTTCCGGTCTTGTCGAGGAACTGCTTGAGTTCACTGAGACGCCGCCCCGTTTCGCGCCAGTTGCCCGCATCGGCCGCTGCGATGACGTGCTCGACATGAGGAGAAGCCTTGGCGGCGGGTTCGGCCACAGCGGTCGGCTCTGCGTTGGCAGGGGCGGGGGCGGGCTCTTCCGGCTTGGCGGCGGCCGGTTGAGGCCCATCGCCAGGCGGCTCCCGCAACGTCTCGGCCCAATAACGGCAGATGCGATCGACGCTGGCTTCAACCGCATCGCCAAACAGAGGCTGCAACACATTCTTGAAGATCAGGCGCGCCACCGACGAAGCCACGGCTTCGGGAATGAAAAAGGTTGTGCCGATCACGCTGGCGATGCCGGCCACGGCCCATTCCTTGTGGGTCGACATTTTCGATCTCATGAAGGAGGCGAGCTTGTCGCGCTCATCCTGGCTGCCCTCGCCGCCGCATAGAAGACCATAAATGGACCGCTCGATCCGCCGGTACAGGCGCTTGCCGGAGGCCACGGCGTCGCCGAAGCTCAAGTCCGAAAGAAAGCCCTCGTGATAGGAGAGGCTTTCCACCGCCAGCGCTTGGGGATTGGTTTGCGCAAGCTCGCTGCGCCTGCCGAGTTCGTAGTAAAGAGCGGTTTCTTCGTCCAGACCATCCGCCGGCGCCGAGACGCTTTCCTGCATCGCGGTCTTCCAGCCCGGCTCGATCGGCGTGGAGAACACCGCGAAGCGAAGCTGTTCGTCCATGTCGGGGGAATACACGCCGTCGGCAAACCCAAGTTTCGCCTTTTGCAGGTCTGTGTAAGCCTTCACGACAGGCGCGCTCATCTTGCCGGTCGCCGGCCGGCCAAGCGCTGCTTCGAGGAGCTTGACGCGCTCTCCCGATGAGCCGTGCCGGAGCCTCGCCGAGGCCTTCGGAGCCCCCGCATCGGCAGGCCGCCGCGTCTGCCGGATCTGGGAGGCCATCGCGGCGTCGAGGCCTGTCAACAGGACGGCGTCGAACTGTTTGCCGTGGTCGCCCGCGCCTTTCGGCTGAAGACCCAGCGCCTCGCGGAAACGCGCCCATTCGCCGGTATGGACGCCATGAGCGCGGTCATTGGCGGGCGCCTGATAGTTTCCGCTTACGGTAAGACACCCCCAGGAGGAGAAGGCCGCCGAGCGATCTGCGAAAGAGGGGTGGAGATTGTCTCCGGGATCGCCGCAATCCCAGACATCGTTAAGGCCGTAGGACAGCGCTTTTGGCGAGCGCCGAACCGTGCGCTGATCGTCCGCCTCGGTGAGGACGCCTGGCAGCGCCCGCGCCGTTCCGGGGTGATGCCAGCCGACGGTGAAGCGATAAAGCCCCGTCGCCATCATGTTGGCTGCCGAGAGGCCGTTAGCGTATCCCCAGACCGCGCGGCGGCAGGGCACGGTCGAGGCGACATAGCCCGAGAGCTTGCGGGCCAGGATATCGTAAACGCCGATCACGCAGCGAAACCGCGCATGATCGGGCGTCGTCTCTTTCAGGGTCAGCGCGTCCCGGCCGATCTGATTGTCGACCGGCCGCGGGTCGTCGATGCTTGCGATCAAGGCGGCGCCCCGAAGCGCAAAAATGAGCTTGCCGTTTGTGGGCCTGGGATCGAAGGCGTTCAATTCGAGAAGCAGTTCGAGGTCTTGGGGCGTGAACATGAAGGGCTTGTCGCGCAACGAGAAGTCCTTCAGGTGCCGATAGTCGGGGCTGAGCTTCGGCTCGCTCGCCCACGTCACGCTATCCCAGGCTTGCGCCGCTTCGAGCGTGCGGCTGGCTTCGACGGTCGCCTCGTCGTCATACTCCCAGTCGCGGCCATCGCCTTCCAGGTCGCGAACGGCTTCGAGGTTTTCTTGAGGGGCGGCGCGCAAAAGCTCCGGATGCTCTTTCAGGCCTTTTTCGAACAAGAGGGCTTCGCCCTCGCGCCGGGCGATGAGGCCATCCAGATGCTGACCTTGCCAGAGGACTTTCATGTCGCGAAAGTCTTGAGGGACGAGATCATAGCGCCCCGCCTGGATGTGATCGCGAATGGCGCGCATTTGCAGACGGCGGTCACCCGAGAGCGAGGCGCCCCGGTTATAGACGAGCGAGAACAACGCGCCAAAAGCGTCGCCGGCGAGCTTCTCTGAGCCTGGAAAGACGCGGAGCGTCGCCCGCGCGTTGGGAAGCGTATCGCGCCTGAAGGCCTGGAGCGCCACGTCGTAGGGAATGACGACATCCTGAAGCTTATCGCAGAGCGGCCTCGCGCCCGGCCCCGCAACGCCGACCGCGCTTGCGAGCTTCGTGAGCGTGGCGGCGGGGATCAGGCCGTCCCAGACCTTGAGCAGCACGTCCTTCGTCTGCACGCCGACATCGTAGCCGATGCCGATGGTGACGCCGGAGGCGCCTCCGGGCCATGTCGGCTTGCAATACACGCGGTCATAGTCCTTGCGGCTGCCGATCTCGCAAGCCGCCACGAAATCCATCGCTTCCGGCGAGATCAGCGCGATCACGGCGTCGTCGCTGAGCGTCGGCGCGGCGGAGCGGGCTTCCGGCGCCGCTTCGAGAGCGCCGTCGTCCCGGCGATCCTCGGCCGTCGCATTCCTGGCCGCCTGGCGGCCTTCGTCGGACGAGTTCGGCCAGTTGCGACAAGCGGCCTATGAAATTGAAACTGCTCATGATCCCTCCCCGAAAAGTTATATAAGCAACAGAATAATCGGCATCGCAAGGCGGCCGCCCGATCGGAGCCATTCTTGCCGCGATGTCTTCGCAAACTCTGATAAATGGATAAAATCGGGCGGCTCTATGGTCGCGAGGCGCGCGGGACCCGGCCGGCAAAGATCCGCTGATGGTTCCGGGCGACGCCGTGGACGTTGAGATCGTGGATTACCATTGAGGACGCCATGCCCTATGCCGCTATCGATAACCTGCCGCCCGTTCATCCCGGTGAGATTTTGAAGGATGAATTGGAGGCGCTAAACATGAGCGCCCGCAAATTCGCCGAGCACATCCGCGTCCCCCCCAACGCGGTCACCGCCATCCTCAACGGCGGCCGTGGCGTGTCCGCGCAGATGGCCCTGCGCCTGGGCCAAGCGTTTGGAACCGGGCCGGGTTATTGGATGCGCCTCCAGAACATCTACCAGGAGAAGCGCGCGCGTTCTGAATTGGCGGGAGAACTAGAGCAGATTGCTGGCCTGCTATAATGCCTCGCTATTGAACCGCTGACAGTTGGCGTCATTCCCGTTCCCGCAATAGCCGAGGCATCTCGCGCGCGGCGGCAAGAAAGGGAGCACGTTCCTTAATTTCCGCTTCCGTATTCCGGAAGCCGCCATCATCGTCGCCTCTGCATGAAGCAGGCGTAGATGAGGGGAGAATATGCCGCCTTTGCGGATCGAGGCCCGAAGGGTATTTGTGGCGCAACGGACAGGAACTCGATCCCGTGAGCATCATGGCGGAAAACACTATCTTGGCGGCCGGAAAAGATGGCGGCGCGGTCGCGATGGTTCAGAACCATCTGGTGCGCTATCTGATCTCGGCTCGTGGCGCCTTCAGAGCCCAACTTGTTCTCAAGGATGAGCGCAGAGGCGAGGACATGCTGGACAAGTGGGACGCGCTTTGGAGCGAGGGGAAGCTGCCGAAAGGAGCGGGCCAGCCGAAAGACTACGCCTACAGGGTCCAGCCGGTCGGCAAGCATAAGGACAAGCCGCCGCTCGCCTTCGCCTTTCGCGAGATCTCCGGGCCGGATTTAGATGCTTATCTGGCGGAGGATGGGGAATTGACGCCCGCGCTGTCGAAAGAGTTGGCGGCGTTGCTTGGCGACTCGAAGCTCAATTTCGTTCTGGTCCTCCTGTGCGAGCGCGACGAGAAAGCCGGCGAGGATGCGGATGCTCCAGATCAGGATGCGTTGCTGTCGAGCTTCGTCGCCTGCCTGAAAAACAATTACGGCGAAGAGTTCGCCTCGCGGTGCCCGGTTCTTCTGCTTTTCTTGAAAGGCGAGGACGGTGAGGGGGGGCAGGGCCTGGAGGCCTTCGCCGGGGACAATCTCCCGGCCACGCTTGACGCCTTGCAGGACTGGCAGGGGCGCTACACGCTTGGCGAACTCGACATGGGCGATTTGGAGACAGCCGAGGATGGCGAGCCGCTTCTTGATTCGCCAAAGTTTGAAGATGCGGGCAGAATTTTCCGCTGGATTTATTTCCAGTTCACGCGAATCCCCGTCGTCGAGCCGTTCTTGACAAGACTTTGGAAGGGCGTCATCAAGTCCCCCTTTTAGGGTAAGTCAAACTTCCATGCCAGCCGCCGCGGCTGACCACTGTCGGCGGCGATCAGGTTCCGCTTTGTTGTTTCTTCGACTGATCCGTGCCGGTCGCCCATTGCGCTTGAGGCGCCTGCTGCCCCTGCCCTGGAACGGGAAGCGACGCATTCGCGGGCGGGATCTTGAGCGGCGGATTCTCTTTCAGATCGGGCTCCGGCCCCCGTTTTTTTGTAAAAGCGTCTGCCAAGCCGACATTCGGCAAACTGTCGATCCCGGGAGTTTCGCAGCCCGCCCCAACTAACCCAAACGCGATGACAGCCATTACGCCAGACACATGTTTGCGCCTTGTGAACATGGTTGATCGCCCCTTGATTCCAATCAGATTCCAAGCGGCTAAGCTTGGTTTCGGACATTTTTATGGCTATCTTTCAAAGAGTTGAGGAGCAGCCCGACGACCCCCGTGACGATGGCGACATCGGCTAAGTTGAAGACATACCAACTAAATCCGAGGACATGGAAGGAGAAGAAGTCGGCGACTGCGCCATAATGGATGCGGTCGATGGCGTTGCCGAGCGCGCCCCCGATGATGAGGCCCACGCTCGCCGCCGCCAGCCGCGTTTGAAGCCTGGCGAGCCACGCGATCAGGGCGAGCGCCGCCGCCGCCGCAAAGCTGATGAGCATCCACCGGCCTGCAGCGCTATCCTGCTTGAAAAGTCCGTAAGAAACGCCGGGATTCCAGACAAGCACCAGATCGAAGAAGGGCGCGAGCGTGATCTTGGACCTTTCGGCGCCGTCAAAAACCGAGATCATCCAGGCTTTGTGGAGTTGATCGCAAAAAAGGGCGGCGGCGGCCAATGCGGCGCCGGTCAAGCTGTGAGGTCCCCAAATCTTCATGAAGCGATCGCATTCGCCAGAGTGTTGAGCGCCCGTCTTACCTGCGCGGCTCTCGCACAGCTTTGCGCCCTTGCAAATCTCAACCGCATTTGCGGCGGTTCCGCGTCACGCGAAAACATTTGGCGTCACCCATTCCGGTTCGATGTTGTGACATCGTCAGCGAATCGCTTCACGAGGATCGAAGCTTTGAGGCGAGGATCCGCGATGGAACGATGGATAAGCACGATAGCCGCGTTGGCCGCCGCCTGTGCGCTTTTTGGGTCCGGGGCGAATGCCGGCCCGCCATTCCTGACCGACGACCCGGAGCCGGTCGAACTCGGACACTATGAGTTTTATACATTCACGCTGGGGTCGAGCGCCAAGGGCGGCGCCTTCGCCTTCCTGCCTGCCTTCGAATTCAACGCCGGCGTCATCCCGAATGGCCAAGTCCACATCATCGCGCCGTTGGCCATCGACGCCAGCACGGGCGGTCCGAACAATTATGGCAACGGCGACACTGAGATCGGCTTCAAATACCGGTTCATCGAAGAGGAAAAAGATGGGTCGCGGCCGCAGGTGGGCGTCTACCCCTTGATCGAGCAGCCGACCGGAGATGAAGCTCGCGGCCTCGGAGCCGGACATCTCCGCGCGTTTTTGCCGGTTTGGATCCAGAAAAGTGTCGGTAATTGGACGACTTATGGGGGCGGCGGCTATTGGTTCAACCAGGACAGCCGCTATGGCGACAAGGACTATTGGTTCGTCGGCTGGCTGCTGCAGCGCAAGATCACGGATAAACTGGCGATCGGGGGCGAGATCTTCCATCAGACGTCGCCGAATGTCGCGATCCCGGAGCAGACCGGATTTAACATCGGCGCGATCTACGATTTTAACGAGCACAATCACTTGCTTGTCTCCGCGGGCCGGGGCCTGGAGAACGCAAACGAGACCAATCAATTTTCCTGGTATCTGGGATACCAGCTTACGTGGTGATCATGCTCGCCAAATTGCCATGATCGTCCGCGATTGCCTTTGAGCGCAGCGAACTGCCGCGCAGCGCTTTGCAAGAAATGGGCGGGGAAGGAACGATGACGCAGACGGTCATTTGCCTGAAATGGGGGACAAGATACGGGCCGGAATACGTCAACCGGCTGTACTCCATGGTGAAGCGCCATACCGAGCGCGACCTGCGCTTTATCTGTATTACCGACGACGCGACCGGAATAGCAGGCGGCGTCGAGATCATGCCGATGCCCGCCTTCACGCTCCCCGAATTTTTCCGCTACCGCCCGTTCCGCCGCATGTTCATCTGGCAGGAGGATTTTTGCGGCTTGAGCGGAGACGTGCTGCATTTCGATCTCGATCTCGTGGTGACCGGATCAATCGACGGCTTCTTCGATTATGAGCCGGACTGCGCCTTTGTTTCGACCGAAAATTGGACGCAGTTCGGACTGGCGATCGCGAACATGTCCGTCTTCCGTTTTCGTATCGGGAGCAACCCTCATCTGTGGTCGCAATTCGAGGCCGATCCCATGAAGGCGTTCGACCTCTACCGCAACAGCCAGACTTATGTTTCGCGCAACGTCAACGAGATGGCGTTTTATCCGCGCGAATGGTGCCTGAGCTTCAAGCACAGCCTTGTGCCGTCCTGGCCGCTGAACCTGATCAGGACGCCCCCCTTGCCGGAGGGCGCCAAGGTTGTGGTCTTCACAGGCAAGCCCGACCCCGACGAGGCCATAGAAGGCCGCTGGCCGCGGGAGCATTGGTATCACATGTTTTACAAGCATGTCCGGCCGACCCCCTGGGTCGCCGAGCATTGGCGCTGACGCGTTCTGCTTCGCCTCAAATGGAGCGACGAAGTCCGCTCGTATGCCCCGCGATAAGTCCTAATACCAGCCGCCGGAAGCGTTGACCGGTAGCGCCCCCTCACCCCGCCCTCTCCCGCGAGGGGAGAGGGAGTCCGCTCACGCTTGAAACAGCGTTCCTTCTCCCCTCGCGGGAGAAGGACAGGATGAGGCGGCCTTGGGTCAGAACATAGGGCGGTCGGTAATGACCCATTTGCCGGGGGCGCTAGCAGGATTTCCCCCATAGATCGAGCCCTGGCTTTTGCAATCTATTGCTTGGCCGCACGAACTTTCCGCAGGACCCTTTCGCAATCGGCTGCAAGCTGCGGAATTTTGTTGCTGGCGACATCAAAAACAATGTCTGGCGCAACCTTATCGTATCCATGGCGCAGCCAGTCACCCATCCCTCTGAGCTGTTCCAGGGATGATCGCCCAGCAGCGATTTCATATTGGCGTCGAGCTTCGTTGTGGCTTCGATCACGCGCTCAATGCAACGCTCCACCGCATCAATCGTATTTCGATCCTTCTGAAACGCAGCCTCATCCAAGCCCTCGATGTATTCGGCGATGTGACCGCCATATTCGATGATGTCTTCAAGGCGGAGGGCTAGATTTTTAGAAGGCGACGATGCGGTCCTTGTCAATCAGGTCCTGAAGCCTTTGCTTTCTGGCGGGCTCAGGCACGACATCGACATCCTTTTCCAGAAGAACTTCGAGGTGTTCCTGAATGGCGTCCACATAGCCGATGTAGCTTAGCCCACGGGGCGTCTGCGCCGGATCCAGTTTCACGGCGATATCGATATCGGACGCAGGAGTATTATCTCCCCGAGCTGTTGAGCCAAACAAAGACGCAGACACAACACCCAGCTGTCGCAGCTCGGCGCGATGCTCGTTCAACTTGGCGATGATGGCGTCTCTGTCCATCGCTTGAATATAGCGTCGAAGCAGGCGGGATCAAAGCTGGATCACGGCTGCCGGGATCGGAAAGACTTGCGATCGCCCACCGGAAGTCTCGACTTGGATGTCGGCAAGCCGCGCCTCGCAGCGCAGGCCCGCACGAGCGAAATTTCCAGCAGGCTGCATCGTGTGGCTCGTGTCTCGCAATTGCCTAGGAGCTTGCCGCGAATGTGGCAGGCGATTGCGAGACGCCACACTACCCCTTGCGCCAGGTAAACAGCGCGGAGGCGGAATAATTCAGGATAGCGCTCACGGCCGCTCCGGCGATGCCCGCGAGCCACCAGATCTGGGTCACCTGGAAAACGCGGTCCGCGAAGGCGACGTTCACGACCGCGCCGACGCTGCACACGAGAAGGAACGACATGAGGCCCGTGAGCGCGGCGAAGCCATGCAAGCGCCTGTCGCGGTAGGTGAGCCAGTTGTTCAGGAAGAAATTCGAGACGGCTGCGATCAGCGTTGCAAAGGCTTGCGCATAGGCGAAACTGAACGCCATCGCCGTGAGCGCAAGCTTGAGCGTGGCGAGGTGCACGGCGACTCCGCTCACGCCGACAAGGCTGAAAAGCAGAAAGCGGATGGGAACGAACCGGCCGAACATCTTGTCTGCCAGAAGAACGACGTACTCCCACACGGTCAGCGTATCGAGCTTGCTATCGCCGTGGAGGCGCTCCTTGAACTGATAGGGAAGCTCCTCGAACAGCACAGGCCGCTTGAAGGATGCGAAAACATCGACGAGAATCTTGTTGCCGATTCCGGACAGGCTGCGGATCGAGCCTTCGAAGATCTCCCGCTTCGCCATGAAAAACCCACTGACTGGATCGGAGAGATTGGCCCGAAGAATGGACTGGGCGAGCCGCGTCGCGACGTAACTCATGGCTTGGCGGCCACGCGAGAAACCCTCCGAAAGATGGCGCTCGGTATAACGACTGCCGATGACGACTTCGGCGTCGCCTTTGCGCAAGACATCGAGCATGCGCGGCAGAAGCGTTTCGTCGTGCTGCAAATCGGCGTCGATGATCGCGATGTAAGGCGAGGACGAAGCCAGCACCGCTTCCGAGCAGGCCGAAGTCAAGCCGCGACGGCCAAGCCGCTGCAGGCAGCGGACCCGGGAATCAGCCCTTGCGATTTCGCGCACCCGCTCGGCCGTGCCATCCGGCGAGTTGTCGTCGACGAAAATAACCTCCCAGCGGACGCCTTGAAGGGTGGCGGCAAGCTTCTGAACCAGAGGCTCGATATTGTCGCGTTCGTTGAAAGTCGGCGCGATGACGGTAAGTTCGGGACCCTTTTGCGGCGCCGGCGCGAATTCGGCACGCTTGAGCTCAACAGCTGCTAGTTGCATCCCCTGCCCTGGTTCCATGCCGCTCCACAGTCAAAAAAGCCCGCCCCGGTAGCCGTTAACCAAGTATACATCATACGAGTTGTGGGGGTGAAATCCTGCTTCCCTCGCCAGAGTGAAGATCTTGTGCAAAACCGTAAAAAAATGAGCTGCGGCGGCTGCGTCGTCATCTTTTCGGACAATGAGCAGGGCAGGCGCGGTCTTGAGTTTGGAGGCATCCGGCAACGAAAGGTTCACGTAACGGATGCGCTCGTTCATCTGAGCCACGTCCTCGGGTCTGGAGCCATAGAAGGCGAGTTCGCCCGTGATGGCGTAGCGGTCGGTCAGAACCATGCCCGCGCCTTGCTCGCGCTTCAGACGCTCGATATCGCCGCCAAGCTGCGACCAGCCCTTCAGACGAGCGGTGGGGTCCTTCTTCTCGGCAATAGGGATGAGCCCTGCGCTGAGTTGGAGGAAGGCCGTGAGCGTGAACGCGACGCCGACCCAAGGCGCGAAACGGAACGCGGCGTAGAGCCAGCGGGCGACGCCTTTTTCCGCTGAGAGAGCGCGAAAAACGTGAACGGCGGCCAGAATTGCAGCTGGGTAGACAAAGCCCGGCCAGTTCGGCTGTATCTTCTGGTTCGCGGCGTGGACGAAGAAAAAGGCGAGAGCCGGCGCGCTCATCGCGCCAACGAGAAGGAAGCGCGCCTCGCCTGGCCGACATCCGCGCATGAAGGCGTAACCGCTCCCGAACAGGCAGAACAGGAAAATGAGCGGCGTGGCGAGCCCCGCCTGTCCTCCGAAGAACTCCAAAACGCTCAAGATCGCATTTGCAGGCTTGTCCTTGATTCCATGCTGGGCTTGCTTGGCGAAAGAGGCCCAGTCGTGGGCGTAATTCCAGGAGACGACCGGGGCGATGATGAGGATGGCGATGAGCGCGCCGATATAAGGTTCGGGCCTCAGAAACCGGCGCCGTCCTTCCGCCGAGGCGGTCATCCACAGGAACAAGCCGGGCAAGAGCAAGGCGGCTGTATACTTGCTCATGAAAGCAAGGCCCAGGCTCGCGCCCACTGCATACCACCATGCGCCCCGCCCCGTTTCGATGAGCTTCGCGAGCGCAAACAGCGCCGCCGTTGTAAAAAACGCCAACGGCGCGTCGGGCGTCGCGATGATCGCCGCGGCGTTGCAAAGAAGCGTTGCATTGAGCCAGAAGACGCACGCCCAGGCCGCGGCGCGGTCGCGAAAAAGGCTGAGGCTCGTTTCATAGAGCAGGTACGATCCTGCGATCGCGCTCAACAAGCCGATGAAACGAACGCCGAATTCCGTTTGTCCGAAAATCGCCGTTCCCGCCGCGATCCAATAGGCGACCATCGGCGGATGATCGTAATATCCGCCGGCAAGGCTCCTCGACCAGAGCCAGTAATAGGCTTCATCCTCGGCGAGATTTGTCGTCGCGGCGAGCGCAAACCGCAAGAGAACGAGAAGCGCGATCGCCCCAAGGCCGATCCGCAGCGCTGTCTTGCCTCCAGAAGCAGCCGGGCCAATTCCGGGAGCCTGCAATGCCGAACAGTCCTCGACCAAAGCCACAGTCGATCCCCTTCGATGCCGCCTAAGCGAAATTTTCCGGACCGGCCAACGCGTCGCCGCAGCGTCATCCCGTGCGGCGCGCGCCGCACGGGATCGCCAAACACGCTGACCTATGTTTTTGGACCAGTCCCGGCTGGCGCTTCACTTGGCCGGGACGACGGTTTGCTGGCCGGATCGGACTCCGCTTACCAGACAGAAGGCCGCTTCGTGGCGAAAGCGCGGCTTTGCGGGACTTTCATTCGTCGAAGCGCCGTGTTAGGGCGAGCGCATCTGGCGACAGGGAACGAGTTGATGACTGAATTGAAGCCCTTTGCAACCGAAAGCGGCCTGACCTGGGCGCATCCCTTGCCGACCTGTTGGTGCCTGACCGATGGCCGCCCCGGCATGGAAAATCAGGCGGTCGGCCTTGCCGAAGCCTTGGGGCTTATCCCTGTCGTGAAACGCGTAATCCTGAAGACGCCCTGGCGCATCGCCAGCCCGCACATCACCGCATTCAAGCGTTACGCTTTCTCGAAGAAGGGCGATCCCGTCGCGCCCCCCTGGCCGGACATTCTCATCGCGACGGGGCGGCCGAGCATCCTGCCCGCGCTGCACGTGAAGGGCCAGAGCGGCGGGCGAACCTTCACCGTGCAGCTCCAAGATCCCGTTTCGCTGCGCTGGCGGTTCGACCGCATCGTGGTTCCGGCGCACGATGGGCTTACCGGCGACAATGTGATCGTGATGAACGGCGCGCTGCATCGGATCACGCCGCAGAAGCTCGCGGCCGAAGCGCCGCGCTGGGCCGAAGCCTTCGCGGCGATCCCGAAGCCCAGGCTCGCCGTGCTGCTTGGAGGTCTCAACTCCCGCTACAAGTTCGGCGAAGCAGAAGCCCGCGCGCTCGCCAGCCAACTCAAAGTCCTGGCCGGGGAGGGATATGGTCTTCTCATCACCGGATCGCGCCGCACCGGCGAAGAGAACCTGAATGTGTTCCGCGAAACATTGGCCGGATGTGCGGCCTTCATCTCAGATGGCGGCGGCGACAACCCCTATTTCGGCATGCTGGCCCACGCCGACGCGTTCATCGTCACCTGCGACTCCGTCAATATGATCACGGAAGCCTGCAGCACGGGCAAGCCTGTTCATGTCGTCCAGCTTCCCGCTCAAGGGCGCCGCGTGAGCGAGCGGGACAAGTTCGCCCGCTTCCAGCGCGGGCTCGCCGAAAGCGGGCGCATCCGCTTTTTCGAAGGCAGGATCGAGAGTTGGGCTTACGAACCGTTGCGCGAGATGGAGCGCGTCGCGGGCCTCATCCAAGAGGCGTATCTGTCGCGTGCGAACTGAGCGGAGTTCCCTCAATTCGCTAACGCTTGGGCGGCGCCCGGCATCACTTGAGGTTTAAGAGTGCGAGGCAGCCGCGAGCGGTAGCTTGGCGACAGCGGCGCGATCTTGTATGTCTTGCCCAAGAGACGACGGGAGCCCGGCCCGCTGTACATGAGAGACCTTCGATGCGACAGATCTGGACAGCCATCGCGATCCTTTTGGCGATCTGCCTTTCTCTAAGCGCCTGCCAAAAGGAGCCTGCAAGTCCGCCCTCTGTTGAAAAGGCGTCAACGCCATCAGTCGAAACCTCAGCTGCCGGAAGGGAGCCAGCCGCCCTTGCTGAAAGGGAGCCGGCCCCACCAGTTGAAAAGGAGCTGGCAGTCGCCCTCAAGGAGGCGCCGCCTTTCGTGATGAAGCGGGACGACGGCAGTTTTCACGGCATTGGCGTCGACCTCTGGCGACGGCTGGCCGACCGCTTGAAGCTTCGCTACCACTTTATCGAGCAGCCGGACGCGCCCGCCCTCATCAAGGGGGTGGCCGAAGGTTCCTACGACGCCTCCTTCGGAGCCTTGTCCGTTACGGCCGAGCGCGCGCGGCTCGTCGATTTCACGCAACCGTTCTTCGCAACGGGCCTGGGCATCGCCGTGCCTTCCGGCGAAAGCAAGCTGTTCTCGGTTTCCCGCATCCTTCTCTCGCGCGACTTTTTGCAGGCTGTCTCGATCCTGATCGGCATTGCGCTTGGCGTCGGCTTCCTGGTCTGGCTGTTCGAGCGCCGCAGAACCATGCATTTCAAGGGCGGCCTAAGGGGCCTCGGCACCGGCTTCTGGTGGTCCGCCGTCGCGATGACCCAGGCGGGGGCCGCTCAGGACGCGCCGGCGACGCTGCCGGGCCGTTTCGTGGCCATCTGCTGGATGATCGTCTCCATTATCGTCATCACAGTCTTCACGGCGAGCATAACCTCGAAACTGACGAGGCAGGAGCTGAAAGGCGCCATCCAGGGCCTGGATGATCTCAGGTTCGTTCGCGTCGGCGCGGCGCAGGGCGCGGCGACGGTCGGCTATCTCGACCGCGAACGGGTGTCGCATCGAACCTTCGCGAGCCCCCAGGAGGGGCTTCGGGCCTTGCAGGAAGGCCGGATCGAGGCCTTCGTTTACGACCGCCCCCTCCTCAACTGGATCGTCATGCAGAACTTTCCGGAAACGCTGCGCGTCCTCGACTTCACGATGGACAGCCTGAATTACGCGATCGCCCTGCCGAGGGGCGCCCCGCTCATGCACCGGCTGAACATCGCGGTCCTGGAGGAAACGGAAAGCGACTGGTGGCGGCAGACGCTGTTCCAATATTTGCGAAAAAGCAGTGACGAAACGGTGAGTTGGCGCGCCAACTGATCCGCCGCTGGCGTCGCCCCGGAAAGGCGCAAGCCTTGCCGCCGGGACCACAGATAGGCGCTGACGCCCTCGCGGCGTGGCCAGTTGAAGGAGCCTTCCCTTTTCGGTCCCGGCTCGCGCTTTGCCCGGCCGGGGACGGCCGTTTCCGTCAGTAGGCCTCAGCCGCGCCACGGCTTCGTCCGAACCACCAGAAAATGGCGGCAAGAACAATGAAGGCGATCGCCGCAAGAGCAAGGACGAGCGCCGACTCCTCGATCCAGGCGATGGCGGGAACCGAAAGTCCCATCAACGCGCCAAGCACGCAAGTCTGCCAGGTCAGCGTATGAACCCCCGCAACAAACGTCCCAAGCGCAAGCAGGAGAAGGATGGCGAGCCCCGTCGAATCGGCATTCAGCATCTGGCTCACATCGGTGTGGAGAAGGAGGGCCATGATCGCGACGAATGCCCCCCAATGCAGAACCTGCGTCCCAACGAGCCTGAAGCGGCTATCCCTGTTTCGCGCGTGAGACCAGCCGCTAATGATGCACAACGCGGCCGTAATCACCGCGAGCACTTCCCAATAAACGGCGATCGGCCTCTTGTTGATGCTCGTGTAGGCGACGCCGACAAGCGTGAGGATCAAGATGACAAGATACGGCAGAAAAGCGAGAAGTCGCGACGGCCTGCCGCCCTCCGCGATGTCGTCTTCTAGTTCGGCAGGCGTCGAGAGCTTGGACATGGAACGCGTTTCCTTTCTAAAGAATGGCGTGCGCAGCCACGAGGCAGGTCTTGGGGGCAGTATTAGAAATCGCGGCGAGAGGCAGGCGCGGCGCTGCCAATGCGGAAGGCAAAAGCCTCAATCCGGCGGCCGCCTTCAACGCATCCGCGATCGGGCAGTGGGCTTGCGCGGGATCGAGCGGCTCCAGAAGTCATCCAGGCAACACCCTTTTTACAACGCACCTGCCACCATACTGATACTAAGCTGTAATTACATATACCGCCCGCTCTAAAGCCGAGCAAATGGATAGACGCCGGACGCGGCGCGCGGCGAAATTTTGTCGCATATGAAAAATGCGCAGGATCGCGCGGCACCGGCGAGGACAATCTCAATGTTTTCCGCGAAACATTGGCCGCCTTCATCACCGATGGCGGCGGCGACAACCCTCATTTCGGCATGCTGGCCCACGCTGACGCCTTCGTCGTCACCTGCTACTCCTCAATATGATCACGGAAACGTGCAGCGCCGGCGAGCCTGTTCATGTGGTCAAGCTGCCTCCTCAAGGTCGGCGGTTGAGCGAGCAGGACAAGATCGCCCGCTTCCAGCGCGAGCTCGCCGAAAGCGGACGCATCCGCTTTTTCGGAGGCAGGATCGAGAGCTGGGCTTACGAACCGTTGCGCGAGATGGAGCGCGTCGCGGGCCTCATCCAAGAGGCGTATCTGACAAGAGGCGTATCTGACGCGGCAGCCATACGAATTGCCTCAATAGTAAGCCCCGCGAGGTTGGACGCTTTTCTCTTATGCCAGCCGTCAGGGCGCGCTGCGCATATGATCGGTCGAAGCTTTCGCAGGCGCATCGTCCTGCGAAAATTTACGATCGGCTAACGAAGATTGGGTTTGTTTCGCAAAAAGGCCCTACAAGTAATTACAAAACTAGTTTTGCGGCAAGGGCCGCCATGGGCAAAGGCGGTTGGTCTTAGTGGGCTTTTTCCACGGCGGCCAATAGCCTGTTTTGGTGCTTCTTGACCGCAAACAGGATCGAGGCGATGAGAATTGGCCAGCCGACGAAGGGAACGAACCGTGCGCTCAGGGCGCTCAGGATCTCGTTCAGGGCCTGTTCGCCAAGCGCCTTCTGGATCGCAGGGACCGCAGGCGCCGCCGCGCCCAGCTGAGTAAGGAGAGCCCTCATGAACGCGGCGGCAAGCGCCCAATTGTTGGCGCGGATCATTTCGCCGATCCGGCTCATGATGTCGAGAATCGCAAGCTCGGTCGCGATCTGGTTGAGGCCCTGGGCGCTCAAATCTTTCACGCCGAACGCGTCTTTGAAGATGTCGCCCGCGACGTCGATCAACTCGCCGGATCCCTCAGACGAGCCTCCAGGAATCACCGGGATAGCGGCCTCGGGCATGACGGCTACGCTTCGCTCCGGCATCTGCTCGACGATCATCGCTTGCGCGGGCTCGGCGTAAAGGGCCGCCTCTTCCGCCGGGATGCCGCTCAGGACTGCGCTGAGCGCGCTGGATATGCGCTCGTTTGCGCTTTCGATGGCTTTGCCGCTTTCGACTGAAAGGTTCGAATAGAGCGCCATCGCCAAGAGGTTTTCCGCTTGGCCTTTCGCCGTCGCGATGGCCTGCATGACATCGCGGCTGCGATTGGCATCCTGGGCCCTTGCCGCACCGCCGAGCGCCGGAAGGAGGCCAGCCACAAGGCCCGCTTTCAGGATCGACCTTCGCACCACCATGAAATCCCCCTCCGCTTTAAGTGCAGACGCGTTGCTTTTCGCACGCGGGCTGCTGCTCCGAACGAAGATGCAAGAAACTCTTTTCTCGGCGGCAGATCAAGCGCCACGTTCGGCTTCGTGCTGGAGAGGCGGCGGTCATGGGTCTACGCAGCGCGAGGCCGAACCGGCCATTCCCGGACTGGCCGCTGCACGAAGCCTTCGCCCACGGCAAACCTTGGCCCAAAAGTCTTTTTTGCTAAACGAGTTCAACTCGCAAGCCGACCGCAACGCGCACAGGATGACGCGCCAGCCAAAGCTTCCATCGATAATGAGCGGCATGCTCTGATGGCTGGTACAAAACGGAAGGCCTCTGAACCTCAGCCGCCTTCCGAGCCTTTTAATGTGTCAGCGCACGGAGCCTCAAACTGCCGGCCGAGCGAAATCCTCGCGAGCAAGTTCCCAACGATCGGGCGAACGCCACAACCGCGACCGGAGAAGCTCCCGCTCGAAGATGAACTCCTTCGGCAATCGATCGAAAAACTTGTCGAACTGCTCTTCGTGAGCTTTCGCCTCGGCAGCGCCTTCCGACCGCCCCACGGCCATCAGCTCGTAGAACATGTCGGTCGGGAAATCGAGGCCTGTCCACTCGATGTCTTCATGCCGTGGCATCCAACCGATCGGGCTCTCGACCCCGTAGCCACGACCGTGCACCCGGTCGACGATCCACTTCAGAACGCGCATATTCTGGCCGAAGCCGGGCCACATGAACTTGCCGTCGGCGTCCTTGCGGAACCAGTTGACCCGGAAAATCCTTGGGGGGTTCGGCACACGGCGCCCGACGTTCAGCCAATGGCCGAAATAATCAGCCATGTTATAGCCGCAGAACGGCAGCATCGCCATCGGATCACGCCGCATGGCTGCCTGACCGATCGCGGCCGCGGTCGCTTCCGACCCCATCGTCGCCGCAAGGTAGACGCCATGGCTCCAATTGAACGCCTGGAAAACCAATGGCAAGTCCTTGCTCATCCGGCCGCCGAACACGAAGGCGGAGATCGGAACCCCTTCCGGCTTCTCCCAATCCGGATCGATTGACGGACATTGGCTCGCCGGCGCCGTGAAGCGGGCGTTCGGATGCGCGGCGGGATGGCCGCAGCCGCGTGTCCAGTCTTCACCCTTCCAGTCGATGAGATGGGCTGGCGTATCGTCGCTCATCCCCTCCCACCAGATATCGCCGTCGTCGGTGAGCGCGCAATTGGTGAAGATCGTGTTCTTGCCGATGGTCGCCATCGCATTCGGGTTCGATTGCGAATTCGTGCCCGGCGCGACGCCGAAGAATCCGGCTTCCGGATTGATCGCCCGCAAACTGCCGTCGGGCGCTTTCTTGATCCAGGCGATGTCGTCCCCGACAGTGAGAACCTTCCAGCCCTCGAAGCCTTTCGGCGGCACCAGCATGGCGAGATTGGTCTTGCCGCACGCGCTCGGGAATGCGGCGCCGAGATAGGTTTTCTGGCCGTCCGGCGATTGGATGCCCACGATCAGCATGTGCTCGGCGAGCCAGCCCTCGTCGTGCGCCATCACAGAGGCGATACGCAGCGCGAGACATTTTTTGCCCAAAAGCGCATTGCCGCCATAGCCGGAGCCGTACGACCAGATCTCGTAGGTTTCCGGGAAGTGCACGATATATTTGTGGTTGATGTCGCCATCGCACGGCCACGGCACGTCTTTCTGTCCGGGCTTCAGCGGCGCGCCGACAGAATGCATGCACGGAATGAAGGCGCCGTCCGGGCCTAGCGCTTTCAGCACGGCCGTTCCCATGCGCGTCATGATCCGCATATTGGCGACGACATAGGGGCTGTCTGTGATCTGCACGCCGATTTTTGCGATGGGTGAGCCGATCGGCCCCATGCTGAACGGGATGACATACATCGTCCGCCCGACCATGCAGCCATCGAACAGCCCGTTGAGCGTCGCCCGCATCTCTACCGGGGGGGCCCAATTGTTGGTGGGGCCGGCGTCGTTCTTGTTCAACGAACAGATAAACGTCCGATCCTCGACCCGGCCCACGTCGGAAGGATGCGAGCGGGCGAGATAAGAGTTCGGACGTTTCTCCGGGTTGAGGCGGATAAAGGTTCCGCTATCCACCATCATCTGGCAGAGCTGATCGTATTCTCCCTGACTTCCGTCGGTCCATACGACGTGGTCGGGCTTGCACAATGCCGCCATCTCTTCAACCCAGGCGCGCAGTTTTTCATTGTCGGTTGGGCTGCCCTTGAGAGCATCCATTGTCTCGCCTCCACAGATTTTGGGCATGCCGCCCAAATGCGATCCGCTCAGCCTTCCTCATTTTTATATTGAAAAAAGGCCTGTCAGAAGTAATCGTCTTCTAACTTGTCTTGCTACGTAAGCAGGACATTATTGTAAATACCATTCCCCCTTGATTAGCAACTCACCCACAAGTCGCACACGCCCATCGCGTGGCGAAAGGCAGGTTCGTTGGTCATTTGCTACGCAGCTTCCAAGCGAACTTGTTCCGCAGAAACTGCACATGGCTCAATAACTTGCCGGAACGCTTCATGCGAGGGAAATCCCGCAGCGCGTCATTGCAAGCGGGCTGGTTTTTCCGATGGGGCGGCGGCGATCGTTGAAAGCCCGGCCGTCCTTAAATCATGCATGACAGGCATACCGGAGGCGCCTGCGCTATTTTGATGCCTTGAAGGCGGCTGGGGCGGCTTTTGGCGTTCTTCTTGCGTCGAGCATTGGCCGCAGACGCGCCTTCCGGCGCGCCAAACGGGCTTGATCATGCTGCGCTGCAAAAATGCCCTGGTAAATTCATCGGACCCATGTCACCTTTCATGCCAAGTGTCCCATGCGTCCCGGCAGGAGGAAAGCATGAGCTTTGATCCAGATATGAAACACAAGCCAGAGGCTACCGCTGACGCTGGCTCCGCGACGCTCACATTGAATGACAAACAATATGAGTTTCCGGTCATTTCAGGCACAAGCGGCCTACATGTCGTCGACATCAGGAAGCTCTACGGCCAGACTGGCGCTTTCACCTACGATCCAGGCTTCGCCTCAACGGCGAGTTGCAAATCCGACATCACCTTTACCGACGGCAATCACGGAATTTTGCTTTATCGCGGCTATCCCGTCGAGCAACTCGCAGAGCACGGCACCTATCTGGAAGCCTGCCACATCCTGCTTTATGGCGATTTGCCGAACAAAGAGCGCTACCTCGATTTCCAGAAGCGCGTCACCTCGCATACGATGTTGCACGAGCAGATGCACCGCTTCTTCTCCGGGTTCCGGCGCGACGCCCATCCGATGGCGGTGATGATCGGAACCGTTGGCGCGATGTCCGCCTTTTTTGAGGACTCCACCGATGTCGGCGATCCAGCCCAGCGCGAACTTGCCTCGCTGCGCATGATCGCCAAGATGCCGACGATTGCGGCCATGGCCTATAAATATACCATCGGCCAACCCTTCATGGTCCCGCGCAACGACCTCGATTACGCTTCGAACTTCCTTTACATGATGTTCGGCGTGCCGGCCGAGCCTTGGAAGGTCAACCCGGTCTTGAGCCGGGCGATGGATCGCATCCTCATCATCCATGCCGATCACGGACCAAACGCTTCGGCCTCGACGGTGCGGCTTGCCGGCTCCTCCGGCGCCAATCCCTTCGCCTGCATCGCGGGGGGTATCGCCTGCCTCTGGGGCCCCGGCCATGGCGGCACAAACGAAGCAGCCCTCAAGATGCTCACGGAGATCGGCACGGTCGATCGCATCCCGGCCTTCATCGAGCGCGCGAAGGACAAGAAGGATAAGTTCCGCCTGTTCGGCTTCGGGCATCGCGTTTACAAGTGCTACGATCCGCGCGCGCGCGTTATGAAGGAAATCTGCAAAGAGGTGCTTGACGTTACCGGCGTCAAAGACGACCCGATTATGCAGGTGGCGATGGAGCTTGAGCGCATTGCGCTTGAGGACGACTATTTCGTCGAGAAGAATCTCTTCCCCAACATCGACTTCTATTCCGGCATCACGCTGAAAGCGCTCGGTTTCCCGCCTTCCATGTTCACGGTTTTGTTCGCCATGGCGCGAACTGCGGGCTGGATCGCCCAGTGGAAAGAGATGATCGCCGATCCGGATCAAAAAATCGGTCGGCCGCGACAACTCTACATCGGCGAGAAGGCCCGCGAGTACGTGCCGTTGGAGGCGCGCCCCTGATTGGCGACTTGACCGCGTTATTTGAATGGCGCGGCCGCCGGCTCGCTCCCACGCCCCGCGGGAATCCGAGGCGAGTTCCCTAGAGAGCGTGCGGTGAAGCGGGCGCAAACTTTCCTTGGGCTGCACTTGCGCCCTCACGACTTAGTTGTTCACTACTTGAAACCCACGGTTGCGGGCGCCGCTAGGGCGTGCCTTAATATCGGCGCGGCTCGCGCTTGTAGCAGAGTCGCCGCCCGGCGGGAGCCGGGAAAGGAGGTTCTGATGCGCCGAGGCATCGCAGCCATCGCTCACCCGACCGATTTCTCCGAAGCCAGCGCCGAGGCTTTCGCGCACGCCCTTCGGCTTGCGCTGGAGTTCCGCTGCCGCCTCGATCTCCTGCATGTGACGCCCGCCGACGGCGGCAGGGAGTGGGCGTCGTTCCCGCACGTACGCGAAACGTTGGCGCGGTGGGAGCTCCTGCCCACCGAAGCTCCTCATGCACAGGTCCAGGAGAAGTCTCGGCATCGACATCCGGAAAATCGATATCGAGCATCGCGACCCGCTCCTAGGGGTCTGCGGGTTCCTCCTGGCGCATCGGCCCGACCTCATCGTCTTGGCGACGCACGGCGCGCAAGGGCTGAACCGCTTTCTTTCCGACTCCATCTCGGAGGGGATCGCGCTGAAAACGCACATTCCCACACTTTTCCTTGGCCCGAACGCCCGCCCGTTCGTCGACGCCAAGACGGGCCGCCTGCATCTGAAGAGCGCCGTTGTCCCGGTCGCCCCTGATCCGGCGCCCGACCGCGCGCTTCTCACCTTCCACCGGCTCTTCGGGAAGCTCGGTCTCGTTCAACGCTTTATCCATGTCGGGGATGGGTGCTTCGAGCTGAGGGGGCTAGAAGGAGAGCGCGAAGCGGTGACGAGCCTGGAAGGTCCGATCGTGGACGCCATCCTTTCGGCCGCGAACAGCTACCTCGCGGACCTTCTCGTCATGCCCACCGCCGGGCGCCACGGCTTTCTCGACGCCTTGAGGGGAAGCACCACCGAGCAGGTTCTGCATCGCGCGCCCTGTGCGCTTCTGGCCCTGCCCGCATAAAAAAAAGCGCCGTCGCCGCCTTGAAGCGGCCACGGTTCAGCATCAGCTTGCAAAGCTGGAAGCTAGCGCCTATTTTGCGCTTATCCCGGCATTTGAGGTTTTCATGGCTCGCGTCACCGTCGAAGATTGCGTCGATAAAGTTACGAACCGTTTCGAACTCGTTCTTCTTGCAGCCCACAGGGCGCGAGCAGTCTCCGCGGGCGCGCCGATCGCCGTCGATCGGGACAACGATAAGAACCCTGTCGTCGCCCTTCGCGAGATCGCCGATCAGATGGTTTCGCCGGAAGACCTGAAAGAAGATCTCATTCATTCGTTACAGGCGCATGTTGAAGTCGACGAGCCGGAGCCGGAAGCGGCTCCTGCCTTGCCGAGCGCGCGCCCTGTGAACGTGCTCGGTCCCGACGATCAGTTTTCCGACGCCCTGATCGACCGCATTACCGAAGAGGAGTTGCTGCAGGGGCTGGCGCGGAGCATTCCGGCCGAAGCGGCCAGCGGGGGACGTCAGAAAAGCTAAAGAAGCTGTTGGGAAAGTCGCATCATGGCTTTGTCCGTGTTGGGGAATGTTTTAAATATCTAGAGTTGCAATTTTAAAAGTCTGGCGAGGCCGTGCAGCTGGAAACTCATGCGAGATCGCAGCCGATCATGCGGCAATACGACCTCGTGGAAAAGGTTCTGAGCTACAATCCTAAGGCGAATGAAGCTCTGCTGAATTGCGCCTATGTCTATGCGATGAAGGCGCATGGCCAGCAGAAGCGCGCCTCGGGCGATCCTTATTTCTCGCATCCTCTCGAAGTCGCTTCGATCCTGACGGGATTGAAGCTCGACGACGAGACGATCGCGACCGCCCTTCTCCACGATACGATCGAGGACACGCAAACCACCAAGGACGAGATCGAGCGCTTGTTCGGCCCGAACATCGCCTCGCTTGTCGATGGCCTGACCAAGATCGAGAAGCTCAATCTCGTATCCAAGAGAACACAGCAGGCCGAGAACTTCCGCAAACTCCTGATCGCGATTTCGAGCGATGTTCGCGTGCTGCTCGTCAAGCTCGCGGACAGGCTCCACAATATGCGCACGCTGGAGCACATGCGGCCCGAGAAGCGACGGCTCATCGCGCAGGAGACGATGGATATCTACGCGCCGCTGGCCGGCCGCATGGGCATCCAGGAGATCCGCGACGAGTTGGAGGAGTTGTCCTTCCGCTGGCTGCATCCGGCGGCGTATGAGACGCTGATGTCGCGGTTGAATGTCTTGCGCGACCAGAACCGGGGACTCACCGCGGAAATCGCGACGGAACTCAAAGCCAGGCTCGAAGCGCAGTCTATCAAGGCGGAGGTGTTCAGCCGCGAAAAAAAGCCTTACTCGATCTGGCTGAAAATGCAGAACAAGCAGATCGGCCTTGAGCAACTTTCGGACGTATACGGGTTCCGCGTCATCGTCCCGACAATGGAGGCGTGCTATGCCGCGCTCGGGGTCGTCCATACGACGTGGCGCGTGGTTCCCGGCCGTTTCAAGGACTACATCTCGACGCCCAAGCACAACGAATACCAATCGATTCACACCACCATCGTCGGCCCGCGTCACCAACGCGTCGAGCTGCAAGTACGCACCGCCGAAATGCACCAGATCGCCGAATATGGCGTGGCCGCGCACTCAGGCTATAAGCTCGCGGCGCTGGCCAAGCTGAACGGCGACGCTCGCGCCGTGAAAGGCCCGGCGCCCGGCGAAAGCACCGCCTATCAGTGGCTGCGCAAGCTCGTCGACAATCTCCTGGAGGGTGACAACCCAGAGGAGTTCCTGGAGCACACCAAGCTCGAACTTTTCCTCGATCAGGTGTTCTGCTTTACGCCGAAGGGCCGGCTGATTGCGCTGCCCCGCGGCGCGAACGCCATCGATTTCGCCTACGCCGTCCACACCAGCGTCGGCAATCGTTGCGTCGGCGCCAAAATCAACGGCCGCCACATGCCTCTGATGAACGAGCTAAAAAACGGCGACGAGGTCGAGATCATCCTCTCTGACGCCCAGACGCCGCCCGCTGCCTGGGAGAACGCCGTCATCACCGGCAAGGCGCGCTCCGCCATTCGCCGGGCCACGAAGGACGCCGTTCGCAAACAATATCTCTCTCTCGGCCGCGACATCATGAAGGCGGCCTTCCATCGCGCCGGGAGGTCCGGCGACACGGAGCTGACCTCTGTCCTGCCGCGGCTCGGCCAGAAGAGCGTCGACGATCTTTTGACGGCGGTCGGCCGCGGGGAGATAACGGCCGACGATGTGCTAAAGGCCATCGATCCCAATCTCATCCAGGACGCAAGCCCGAAGCGGCGCACCATCACCCGCACCGACGAAGGCTGGTTCAATCTGCGCCGGGTCACGAGCTTCAAGTTCCGGTGGCCTGGGATTCTGGCCGGGGCTGAGGTCGAGGAGGGCGATAAAGGCATTCCGATTCGGGGCGTGAACGGCACATCCATCGTTGGCTTCGGCGACGGCGGCGCGGTTCCGGGCGAGCGCATCGTGGGCATCCTCGATCCCGGCAAAGGCATAACCATCTACCCGATCCACTCGCCGCATTTGCGCGATTACGAAGACCAGCTCGAACGCTGGATCGACGTGACCTGGGACATCAAGGAAGGCGCTACTGAGCTTTTCCCCGCGCGCATTCAGGTGACGGCCGTCAACGAGCCGGGGAGCCTCGGGAAAATCGCAAGCGTGATCGGAGCCGCGGGCGCCAATATCGACCGGTTGCAAATGGTTAACCGTGGCCACGATTATACCCAGATGATGGTCGATGTTGAGGTTCTCGATCTTAAGCATTTGACCGATATGCTCAACGGAGTAAGAAACCTGACTGTGGTCAGCTCCGCAAGCCGCGCCTTGACCTAGCACAGCCCCAGAGGCGCCGATGTTGTCTGACGACGCCGTCCTTCAAGAATTCCGCGACGCAGAAGCGCTTCTCGAAGGCCATTTCGTTCTGTCTTCGGGATTTCATTCCACCGCGTACCTTCAATGCGCGCGCGTCCTGATGGATCCGCGGCGCGCGGAAAGGCTCTGCGCATCCCTTGCCGAAAAGATCAAGGCCGCTGGCGTCGTCGCCGATCTGGTCGTTTCGCCCGCCATGGGCGGGGTCGTCGTCGGCTATGAGATGGGCCGCCAACTCGGGCTTCCTGCGATCTTTTTCGAGCGTGTCGAGGGTGCATTCGCACTGCGCCGAGGCTTCAAGATCGAACCCGGCCAGCGCTGCATTCTCGTCGAAGACGTGGTGACGACGGGCTTGTCCTCGCGGGAATGCATGGAGGCGGCCGACGCGCTCGGAGGCAAAATTGTCGCAGCCGCGTCCCTCGTGGACCGCTCGGGCGGCCGCGCCGAATTTACCATTCCGTTCATTCCCCTGATTTGGCTTGACATTCCTCATTTCGCGCCCGATCAACTTCCTGCTTCTATTGTCGGAACTCCGCCTATCAAGCCCGGAAGTCGGGGCCTGAAGGCTTAGAGGCGGTGGCCTTGATGGAACCGTAAGGGGTAGCTACGCTTTGAAATCCTGTTGGCTCTTAGGGGCTGGGAGACATGCTTTTTAAACGTCGAAAACAGCTTTCCCTGGTCGAGCGTTTGCGTAACGCGATTTGGCCGGCTCGGAGTTTCGAAAGGTCTTTCCGCTACATGATCTTGCGTCTGTGGCGGATCAAGGCGACGCCGCACAGCATTGCGCTCGGATGCGCCGCGGGCGTCTTCGCAATCTTCACGCCGTTTCTCGGCTGTCAAATGCTGATGGCCGCCCTTTTGGCGCTCATGTTCAGGGGAAGCGTCATGGCTTCCGCCGTCGGCACTTGCGCAGGAAATCCGTTAACCTATCCCATTATTTGGGGATCCACTTTCGCGGTTGGGAATCTCTTTCTGGATGACTCGGCAAATGCCGAGATTGGCAAGCTTTCGATGGGGGCGCAGGCCCTCGGCGTCAGCATCAGCGAGGCCTCTCCGGATGGCGTCGCGACGGCGGTGCAAGGTCTTTGGCCGATCCTGAAGCCGATGGCCCTAGGGGCGCTTCCTCTCGGCGGGCTCACGGCGATCCTGATCTATTTCGTCATCCGCCGCCTGCTACAGGCCCAGCAGGACAGGCGCACTCTCAGAACCAGCCATCAGGCCGCGGCGGCGCCTGTGCGATGAGAACGATGTCCGCCGTTCGCCTTGGCCTGAACATCGATCACGTCGCCACGGTGCGCAACGCCAGAGGCGGCTTTCTTCCCGATCCCATTCGCGCGGCGCGCATGGCTGTCGAAGCCGGCGCCGACGGCATTACCGCGCATCTTCGGGAGGACCGGCGCCACATTCGCGACGAGGACATCCGAAGAATCAAGGCCGAGATCGACGCGCCGCTCAATTTTGAGATGGCGGCGACGGAGGAGATGACCGCCATCGCCGTCAAGACGGCGCCTCACGCCTGCTGCATCGTGCCGGAGCGTCGCGAAGAAATAACGACCGAGGGCGGGCTTGACGCTGTAGGCGGGTACGCGGCGCTTGCCCCCATCGTGCGGCGCTTGTCGGACAGCGGCATCCGCGTTTCACTTTTCATCGATCCCGAGCCGCGCCAGATCGAGGGCGCCATCCGGGTCTCGGCGCCCGTCGTCGAATTCCACACCGGCCAATATTGCGAAGCGTGGCTCGCCGGAGAGGAAGCCGCAGCCGGAAACGAGCTTAAGCGGCTGGCCAAAGCCGCCGAGCTTGCCGCGCAGGCCGGCATCGAGGTTCACGCGGGCCATGGCCTGGATTTCGACACCGCGGCGCATCTCGCCGCTCTGCCGGAAATCCGGGAGCTGAACATCGGCCACGTCATCGTCGGCGAAGCTGTCTTCGTCGGCCTTCCCGCCGCGATTTCGCGGATGCGCAGCGCCATCGCCAACGGCGTTGCGGCGCGCGCTTCGGGGCAGACGTAGAAGCTGTAACGATTGAGCGGGGGGCGACGGTGATCATCGGCATCGGCAACGACATGATCGACATTCGCCGCATCGAAAAGACCATCGAGCGCTATGGCGACCGGTTCCTCGACCGCGTCTTTACCGAAACGGAGCGCTTGAAATCGGAGCGCCGGGTCAATCGCGCCGCTTCCTACGCCAAGCGCTTCGCCGCGAAAGAGGCGTGCGCAAAAGCGCTCGGCACGGGCCTTAGCGACGGCGTGTTCTGGCGCGACATGGGTGTGGTCAATCTGCCGAGCGGGCAGCCTGCCATGACGTTGACCGGAGGCGCAGCCGAGCGGCTGCAGAGCCTCGTGCCGCAGAACCACGTGGCGCAAATCCATCTTACCATCACCGATGATCACCCGCTCGCCCAGGCTTTCGTTATAATTTCCGCAATCCCCGCGTAATTTACCGCCGCGCTTAAGGGGCTTCGCCGGGGCTGTCTCAAAGAGACCGCGGAAAGGGCACCCAACCCGTGAACCTCCTTCGCTCTGACGCACAACCAAGCCGGTAATTTTATGCCATGTTTAACATCGCTACCGTCGCATCGTCGCGCGCGTAAAGGGGTTCCTCGGTCTTTTGGCATGTTCAACAAACTATCGCGAGCCTGCGCTCGTTGGAACGAGCGGACTATCGGCCTTTCGCGCTTGCCCAGAAAGAATGCGGCACTGGGCCTGATCTAAAGCGCGCTTGCCGCGGCGCTATCAGCAATGACGATGGCGACGTCCTGGCGCACCCGACTTGCCGGTATCGAGGGATCGCCGTCGCGCAGGTGAACCAGCATGTCCGCTTTCTCGGCGCCGGTCGTCAGCCAAAGGATGCGCCGGGAGCGGTTGAGGACCGGATAGGTCAAGGTCATCCTTGGACGCCCTTGATAGGGGCCGGTCACCGCGACATCTGCGTTCGTGATGTCGAGAACCGGATCGCCGGGAATGAGCGAGGCTGTGTGTCCGTCGAGGCCAAAGCCGAGATGGACGAGGTCCAGCACGGGGGGCGCGCCGGCCAGATTTTGCAGCGTCAGCGCGTATTGGGCGGCTGCGGCTTTGAGGTCGGAAGCCTCCACTGGCATCGCGTGGACATGATCCGGGGGGATGGGCGCATGATCGAGCAGGCATTCGCGCAGATGCGTAAAATTACGGTCGCGGTCGCCCGCGGGCGCCACCCGCTCGTCGACCTGGAGGATGTAAACCTTGTCCCAGGGCGCGTCCTCACCGGCAAGCGCGCGCAACATCGGCATGGGCGTAGGCCCGCCGCTAAAGGCCGCCACGAACCGCCCGCGCGCCGCGACAGCCTCGCGAGCCTCGGTTGCAATGATCCGCGCGGCTTCCTTGGATGCGGCATCGGCGTCGGCAAGGACTTCGATCTTCATGAGAGCCTTTCCATATCGCAGGTCGGAACACCCTCTGGGCAAGGGAGTTCCGTTGCAGCGGCGCGCCTCCCCCCACCGTATCCGAGGGCGGGCGCGGCCTTGTTGAGTAGCGAACTCGCCAAGGCGAGTTCGCCGCCGGCCGCTGCACTTTCCCGCGGGAGAGGGTGAGGGGTCCCGTTGGGGAAGCCGCGAAAATCTTGCTTAGCTCGGAATATCGAGGCTCACCATCCCGGACTCGCCGTCGAAGGCAAGCAATTCGGCATAGCGCGCCCAGTTTATGACCGTATACAGCGTCCGTTCGGCTTCCTCCTCCGGCATCGCGTCCTCAAGTTCGTCCTTGAAGCGGATGATCGGGGCGCGGTGGCTGGGGCGCTCGTCGAGAATGTGTTTGATGTGGGCGGCAAGGGGCACGAAGGCCACGAGATGCTGCGCGAATTGCGCCTTGCGCTCGTCGACGCCCGCGTCCACGAAACGCCGTCCGGTATCGGTCAGCTTCAGGTCGCCTTCGGCCAACTCGGCAAAACGCAAGAGCTGCAGCGTTTCCGCGGCGTGGAAAAGCTCGTCCACTTCCATCTGCGCGCGCTCGGCGAGGAGCGGCAGGTCGGCCTTGCCGTCGAACGGCGGCTCGGCTAGCGTTTCAAGGAGACCGGCGAGCGTGTTCGTAGACACCTCGGGCAGGCTCATGCTGATGCCAGTGCCGGGGAAAATGCCCTCGCGCGCCGGGGCCGCCGTGCTCTTTGCCGTCATGCGGGCGTAAATGTCGTCGACAAGCGCGCGGAAGGCTGGATCGACGCGGTTTCGCGGCTGGGGCAGATTGACCTTGATCTCCGAGATGATCCGGCCGGGATTGGAGGCGAGCACGAGAATGCGGTCGCTCATCAGCACCGCCTCCTCAAGGTTGTGCGTGACGAGCAGAATGCTGCGGATCGGCATGCGGCCTTCGCACCAAAGGTCGAGCAAGTCCGTGCGCAGCGTTTCGGCGGTCAACACGTCGAGCGCCGAGAACGGCTCGTCCATCAAAAGCACTTTCGGATTGACGACAAGCCCCCGGGCGAGGCCGACCCGCTGCCGCATGCCGCCGGACAGTTCCTTGGGATAGGCGGTTTCGAACCCGTCGAGGCCGATAAGGTCGATGGCCTTCAAGGCTCGCTTGCGTCGTTCCTCCTGCGGTATGCCTTGCGCTTCGAGGCCCAGCTCCACATTCTCAAGCACCGTTAGCCAGGGAAAGAGCGCGAAGGTTTGGAAGACCATGGCGACGCCATCGGCGGGACCTGCGACGGTGGCGCCGTCGATGACGATTTTGCCTTCGCTTGGGGTCAAAAGGCCCGAGATGATGCGGAGAAGCGTGGATTTACCCGAGCCGGAGCGGCCGAGTAGCGCGATGATCTCGTTGTTGTACAAGGTCAAATCGACATGATCGAGCACGAGCAGATTGCCGGTCACGCCGCGCCTGAAAAAGTGGCTGATATTCTGGACGGAAACGAGCGGCTGCCTTTCGGCGGCCCGCGCTGTGGCTGTACCCGGCGTTATACCCATGTTTCCCTCCCGGTTCACTGGATCCGCAGACGGCGGTCGGCCAGCACATAAAGCCGCCGCCAAACGGCGCGGTTCAAGGTCACGACGAACACGCACATCACGCCGATGCCGAGCACGACGCGATGATAATCCCCCGCTTCGGTTGCATTGGCGATATAGGCGCCAAGGCCGTGCGCTTCGACCTTCGTATTTCCCCAGCTCACCACCTCGGCGACGATGCTGGCGTTCCATGAGCCGCCCGAAGCCGTCAGCGCGCCGGTGACATAGTAGGGAAATATGCCCGGCAGAATCACTTTGCGCCACCACAGCCAGCTCTTCAGCTGGTAGATCTTCGAGGCTTCCCGCAAATCCGCGGGAAATACGCTGGCGCCCGCGATGACGTTGAAGAGGATGTACCATTGCGTGCCGAGCACGATGAGCGGGGACAGCCAGATGTCTGGATTAAGGTTATAGGTGACGATGCCGATGACCACGAAGGGGAACAGGACGTTGGCCGGAAATGCGGCGAGGAACTGAGCCACGGGCTGCACCCGCTCGGCCAATGCCGGCCGCAGCCCGACATAAACTCCGATCGGCACCCAGATCAGGGTTGCAATGACGATAAGGATGATGACGCGCAAAAAGGTGATGAAACCGCCCGTCATGGCTTCTTCAACGTCGGACCAGCCGAGAGAACCGCTCAGATAGGAAATCACCGAATAAAGAGCCCAGGCTACAACGCCGAGCAGCGCCAGATTGTAGGCCCAGTCGACGACCTCGCTTGTAGCCCCGTTCACTTTGGGTTCCGGAATTTGCTTCGCGAGCCGCCTGACATTTCCGCTAAACATATCGAGGACGCTGGCCGCGAAACCAGTGATGGCCTGAACAAGGCGGGTCCGCCTTAGAAGGTCCAGAACCCACGATTTTGGCTGCTCCTGGGAAGCCACCAGCTCAACGCTGAATTTATCGGCCCAGGCGACAATGGGGCGGAAAAGGAGCTGATCGTAGAGGACGATGACGACGCCCATCGCCCCGACCGCCCAAGCCACTGCCCCGATATTCTTTTCGCTGATCGCCAAGGCAAGGTAGGAGCCTATGCCGGGCAGGGTGATTTTCGTATCGCCAACAGCAATCGCCTCGGACGCCACGACAAAGAACCATCCGCCCGACATGGACACCATCATGTTCCAGACGAGGCCCGGCGTTGCGAAGGGCGCGTCAAGCTTCCAGAACCGCTGCCACGGCGAAAGGCCCAGATGGATCGTAATCTCCGTCAGGTCGCGTGGAACGGTTTTCAGCGACTGGTAGAACGAAAACGTCATGTTCCAGGCCTGGCTCGTGAAAATCGCGAAGATGGCGGCGAGTTCCGCGCCAAGCTCGCCGCCGGGGAACAGGTCAAGAAAGAAGACCACGGTGAAGGTCAAAAAGCCGAGAACCGGCACCGATTGCAGGATGTCGAGCGCCGGGATGATGACGCGCTCGGCCTTCTTGCTCTTGGCCGCGAGCGGCGCGACCAGGAACGTGAAGAGAAGCGAAAAGCCAAGCGCCGCGAACATTCGCATCGTCGTCAGAAGGGCATATTGAGGCAGATTGCGCGGGTCGAGGGAAACCGGGTTTGCCACAAGCCCTTCAAGCGGCCGCCGCATGGATTGCGCTCCATGGATAAGGGCGACGAACATGGCGCCAATCGCAAGGAAGACGATGAGATCGTAACGGTTCGGCCATGCGCGAGCGACAGTGGCTGAGATTGTCGCGATGCGGCGGTCGCCGGCTGTCGTTGTTGGCATGGCTCGCCTCGCTCCTCAAGATCCGTGGGGGCGCTTTAGCCCGTTGTCATTTTGCGCGCTCGTTTGCACTCCGCGTATGCGGAAAGGAGTTTCAAGTTTTTGGGTTGAGCGAAGCAGATGTCGCCCCGCCTGTAAGGCGATGAACGCAGCCGCCGCTTCTGTCAACACGAAAACGCCATATTGAGCTTCACGCCTGCTACAATACGGCCCTTTTGTAGAGGCTTTGATACAGCATCTTGCTTGGGCTGGAATTCCGAATCTGAAGATTGAGGCGGAAAGGGCGCGCCGTGCATCGCGAAGGGAAAAAAATCCCCGGGTGGAGGCGTGTGGCTTGCGCCGGACTTATCGTTTTTAGCTCGCAGCTTGGCGTTTCAATCCGGCCTGCCGGCGCAGGCGAAGCCTTGCCGCACCCCGCCCGCACCTCGGCGCCTCAGGAGAGCATGGGACCGAGCCTCGGCGAGGAGACCGGCGACGCAAAGCGTTTTGCTGAGCGCCTGAAGCGCCATCAAAGACGCCACTTCACAAAACAAAGGCGGGAATTTCGAAAGGCGCAGCTGCGGCTCGAAAGCCAACGCCGATCGAAGAGGGCGAGGATGAAAGCCCGAGCATTCGCCGCCGCGCGCAGACATGCGGCGCAGCACGCATCCCGGCGCCGACAGACGCAGGCGCCCCGGCAGACCGTTTCTCATGAGCGGCGCAACCGCTAGCCCCGCGCGCGCTCCGCGAAGTCTTGGCCGCCAAGCTTCGGGGCAAGCCGCCGCGCCTGTTTCCGAGCGCCATGTCCCAAATCGACCCGATACGCCTCTCGGTCGAATGCCACTCCCGCGGTTGGCCAATCAATTTGCTGTCAATGTCCCGGCTCACAGTCCCCGGATCTGGCCTCTCTCGTCGAGGCCGATGTGATCCGCGGCAGGTATTTTGGGCAGTCCCGGCATGGTCATGATGTCTCCGCAGAGCGCCACCACGAAGCCCGCGCCCGCGCTCAGACGCGCGTCGCGCACGGGTAGCGTGAATCCGGTGGGAGCCCCCATCACCCCGGGATCGGCCGTAAAGCTATATTGCGTTTTGGCCATGCAGACCGGCAGGCAGCCGAAGCCATCTTTCTCAAAATGCGCGAGTTTGCGTTTCGCCGCCGATGAAAACTGGACTTTATCGGCGCGATAAATCTGCTCCGCCACGGTGCGGATTTTGTCGGCAAGGGGCATCGTATCGGGGTAGAGCAGGCGCATCTCGGCTGGCCTTTCGACCAGCGCCATCACCGCGCGACCCAGCGCCTCCGCTCCCCTGCCGCCTTCCGCCCAATGGGTGCAGGAGATCGCCTTCACCCCCCATGTCGCGCAAGCCTCGGCGACGGCTGCGAATTCCGCTTCGGTATCGGCCGCGAAATGATTGATCGCCACCACGAGGCGCAGGCCGAACTTGCGCATGTTCTCGATGTGGCGCTGAAGGTTGGGCAGGCCGCGTTTCACCGCCCCCACATTTTCGGCGCTCAGGTCGCTTTTGGCGACGCCGCCATGCATTTTGAGGGCGCGCACCGTGGCGACGACAACCGCGGCGTGAGGGCTCAGCCCAGCCTGCCGGCATTTGATGTTGAGAAACTTCTCAGCGCCGAGATCGGCGCCGAAACCAGCTTCCGTCACAACCAAATCGGCGAGCTTAAGCGCCGACTTGGTCGCGATCACCGAATTGCAGCCATGGGCGATGTTGCCGAACGGGCCGCCATGGACGATCGCCGGCGTGGCCTCCAGCGTTTGCACGAGATTGGGCTGCAGGGCGTCTTTCAACAGCGCAGTCATCGCGCCGGTGCTGTTCAGCGCCCCGACCCGGACCTGATGCCCGGCTCTATTTTGGCCGATGACCATGTTGGAGAGCCGCGCGGCGAGGTCGCTCATGTTTTCCGCCAGGCAGAACGCCGCCATGACCTCCGACGCCGCGGTAATGTCGAACCCGTCTTCCCGCACAACCCCGTTTCCGTTGAGGCCGATGACCTGATTGCGAAGGGCGCGGTCGTTCATATCGACAGCGCGCCGCCAGCCCATTTTGCGCGGGTTAAGGCCAAGCGCATTGCCCCAATACATGTGATTGTCGATCAGCGCCGACAGAAGATTATGTGCGGAGGTGATCGCGTGAAAGTCGCCCGTGAAGTGAAGATTGATATCTTCCATCGGCGCCACCTGTGCATGGCCGCCGCCGGTGGCCCCGCCCTTCATGCCGAAGCACGGGCCGAGGCTCGGCTCGCGTAATGCGGCGGCGACGCGAACGCCGAGACGGCTGAGGGCGTCGGCGAGGCCGATCGTGGTTGTGGTTTTGCCTTCGCCTGCCGGCGTGGGGCTGATGGCGGTGACGAGAACCAGCCTGCCATCCGGGCGCTCGGGCTCGGCGTCGAGCCAGTTCAGATCGATTTTAGCTTTGAAAGGCCCATAATGAAGCAGTGCGCTGGCAGGAATCCCGAGCCTCGCCGCCGCGGCATCGATTGGCTTGAGCGGCGCTTTTCGGGCGATTTCGATATCCGATTGCATGCTGAACGCTTTCGCTTCTTAGTTGTAAGGTTGTAAGTTTGGCTTTTTGTTGAACTTCGGCGCGCCGGTCAAGGGCCGATAAAGGCTGGTTAGTCAGGCGCAGCTCAGACGCGCCATGCGGCCACTTTGGGATCCTTTATCCGAAGACGCCAGCAATGATCGCGGATTAGCGCTCAGGGCCGCACTAGCCGCCAACGGAAGCGTTTATCGTTGCCGCCATCCTCAGGTCCGGGGGCAACCGGCAGCGCGAACATTGCGGCGAAACGTTGCATAGGCTAAATTACTCCCATGGACCGGGATGCGATCGTCGCCACACTGCAAAGCCGCGAGGTTGAATTGAAGGCGCTTGGCGCCTTGAGCTTGTCGCTGTTCGGCTCTGCGGCGCGGGGAGAGGCGGACGGCCGTTCGGACGTCGACTTGGCCGTAACGTTCGATCCGGCAAGCACGCCGCGCGGCTTCTACTACATCGGCCGGCTCGAAGAATTGCGCGAGCGCCTTGAGGCCGTGCTTGGGCGGCCCGTCGATCTTGTTCCTGAACCTGTGGAAAAGCAGCGCTTACAGCAAGAAATCGACAGGGACCGTGTGCGTGCCTTCTAAATGAAAGCCGGTGGGACGAGGCGGGCGTGCTCGCGGAGATTGAGGTTGATCTTCTGGATGAAACGGGCGCCGTGGCGCCCGCGCTGCTTACCCCGCCGGCGCTTGGCGAGACCGGGCATCGCCGCTGATGCATGAAATCCGCAAGGACGGCCGCGACCTATGAAGGAAGCCGCCGCGGCGTATCTGGCAAGGCCCGCCAAGCTCTGGACAAAGCCCGGCGCGTGCTTGCCACTGCCTTTGCGAGGAAGCCGGGCGGCATGCCTATTACGGCCCGCTGAGTTCGGCCAATCGCCTTTGCTCGAGCCTATGCGCCCTTGATTTCGATTTTCTTCTGCGCGCCGACCGTCTCAGGCCGCTTCGGAAGCGTGACCGTCAGAACGCCCTTGTCGAACCGGGCTTCTGCCTTATCCTCGTCAATCGTCTCCGGAAGGCGGATCGAGCGCTGGAACGACCCGTAGCTTCGTTCCATGACGTGATAATTGTCGCGCTCGTCGGCATGCTCGCTCTTCTTTTCGCCCCTGAGGCTCAAGACGCCGTTATGGATGGTGAGGTTGATGTCCTTTTCATCCATCCCCGGCAGGTCCGCCTTGACGACAATTTCCTTCTCGTTTTCCTTTACGTCCAGCGTCGGCGTCATTTGCGCCTCGGAAAAACCGTGGCGCGAACTCCTCAGTGACGGCACGCCTCCGAGAAAGCTGTCGAAAAGTCGGTCCATTTCGGTCCGGAAAGACTGGAACGGGTCCTGGTAGCGGGATGGCAAGCGACTGCCCTGACCTTTGCTCGTACCATCGTCAGCCATCGTTATCTCCCTTGATGTGCTAACATTCGCTCTGAGCGCTCCCATGTTCAGGGAGCCTGTCCTTAATTATCTAAATCCGAAGCTCCGAGATTCAACGCCAGGAACAAGAAAGACAATGGATTTAGCGACGAAAAATTCCCGGATTGAAGCCGGCGACGCCGAGCCGGGCGAAGACCGTTTTGTCGGTTTGCCGGATGGGCGGACGCTGGGCTACACCGAGTTCGGCGACCTTTCCGGCGCCCCGATTTTTGCGTTCCACGGCACGCCCGGCTCGCGCTTCATGTTTCGGCTTATCCATGAGCCCGCGCGGCGTCTCGGCTTGCGCATCATCGCCCCTGACCGGCCCGGATTCGGGCTGTCCGACTATCAGGAGAACCGGACGCTCTACGATTGGGTGGAAGACTTGCGGGCGCTTGCGAAGTCGCTCAGTCTCGACCGTTTCGCCGTGGCGGGCATCTCAGGCGGCGGTCCCTACGTGGCGGCGTGCGCCGCCTTGCTGCCGGAACAGGTCACGGCTGCGGCGTTGATCAGCCCCGTCGGCCCGCTCCATGCGCCGGAAGGGCCGGACAACCTTCCCGCCGCGCAGGTTTTCACCTTTCGGCTTCTTCCTCACGTCACGCCGGCTATGCGCGGCGCCTTTTCGGTCGGCCGCCTCATGTTTCTGAATGCGTCGGACGCCATGTACAAAATGGTCATGCGCCGCGCAGGCCCCGCCGACGAACACATCCTCTTGCGGCCGGAGGTGAAGAAAAATCTGCTTGCGGGCGTGATCGAGGGCTTCCGCCACGGCGCGCAGGGCGTCGTGGACGAGATGCTAATTTTCGCGAGGCCCTGGAACATTCCGTTCGGGGCGATCAAGGCGCCTGTGCTGCTCTGGCAGGGCATGGCCGATAACAACGTCCCGGTGGCGGCGTCGCTTCGTCTTGCGGAAATCATCCCCGGTTGCGAGTTGTTTCGGATCGAGGGCGCCGGCCATTATTGGATTTTCGATCACGTTGAGGAAGTCCTTTCCGCCATCAAGCAGAAGATTGAAGTCCAGCCGCCAGCCTAGCTCCGCAAGAAGCGCCGTCCATGTTTCCCATCAAGGACTCGATCAAGATCCCTTTCGCGCCGCTCGCCACCTATGGCCTGATCCTGATCAACGCCCTTGTGTTTCTCTACCAGACCTCGCTCAGCCCGCAGGAGCAGGAAGCTTTTTCCCTTGCGCACGCGTTGATCCCCTGCCGCTACTTCAACTCGATCTGCCCGGCGGCGCCGATCTCCAGCCTCACCGACTACCTTCCGTTCATCGAAGGGACCTTCATGCATGGCGGCTGGTGGCATCTCATCCTTAATATGTGGACGCTGTTTATATTCGGGGCGTCGCTTGAGGGGCGCATCGGGCGACTGCAGTTCTTGAGTTTCTATCTTGTCTGTGGGGTGAGCGCGAGCCTCGCCCAGGCCGTTTTCAATCAGGACTCAGGCGTGCCGGCGCTTGGAGCGTCGGGGGCTATCGCGGGCGTGCTCGGCGCGTACGCCACGACATTTCCGCGCGCGAAGCTCAAAATTCTGATCCTCATCGTCGTCGTGCCGCTTTTCTTCACAGTGCCCGCGCTTTTCTACGCGCTCGTTTGGTTCGTTTTTCAATTCGCGCAAGGCTTCATCAACCTCGCCACGCCTTCCATGGGCGGCGGAATCGCCTGGTGGGCCCATATCGGCGGCTTCGTGGCCGGGCTCGTCCTCATCCCGCTCTGGCGTTTCGTCCCGAACCGGACTTACGACGAATCCCAGCAGCGGTTTGGGCCATCGTCCGTATCGGCGGCGACTCCGGGAGGGCCATCCGGCTGGCCGCGCGGGCCGTGGGGCTGAGAGCGCCCCGCGCTTCGCTTCTCTTTTCGGCATCCCGGCCAGGCGAAGCGCGAGCCGGGATGCCGAAAAGAATGATGCGTTTCAATCCGTTACGATCCCGGATAGGGCTTGCACCCTCCCGGGATGACGACACTTGCGATCCGTCGACATGTCCGAAACGCCTTGCTCAGAACCTGAGCACAATGCCTGTCGCCACGGTGGTCTGGTTGTTGTTCAGATAACCGGAGGAAAGGCCGCCATCGAGCGTTGAGTAATTGACGCCAGCATACACATCGAAGTGCTTATTGAAACGGTAGTCGACAACGAAGGAGCCATCATTATAAGCGCCGGGCGTATTCGCCGCCGTCTGGATCGTGCCGGCGGCCGGTTTGCTGGGTTTGCCGACGACAAAGGCGTTCTGCTCAATATAATAATAGGCGCCGGTAAAGCTCCAGCCCGAAGGCAGCTCGACCTTTGCGCCGGTCCAGGCGAGTTGCAGCACCTTATCGGTTTGATAGGGATTGAGCGTCACCGCGGAAATGAGGTAACCGCCAACTGTGGTCTGGCCGATCGAACCATTCGGGTTCTTGTCCGGGTTGGCGAACGAGATATTTTCGTAGCCGCCGTAAAGGGTCAGCCTGGCGGCTGCAGCGCCGTCCTTCAAGCCGCCGCCGAACTCGTAGGCATATTTGCCCTGCACCGACCAGGACTTGTTGTCCGAGATGACCGCCTTCAGAGTTGTTGGACTCGCCGCCGAAGCCGATACGACGTCAGTCTCCTTTTGGTAAATCGCGTCCGCCGAAAAGCCGCCATAGCCGCCACCCACGTCGAAACCATAGGCCTCGCCAAAAATTCCGGTATCCGGGCCGCCATCGCTGTACATCGCCCCTGCATGCACAGGGCCATATTCATAAGTATACTTCACCGAATTGTCCAAGCGCGCCGTCTCAGTGTCTCCGGAACCGGAAAAGCTGGCGGAATAGCCGATGACCCCAAAGGCGTAGGAGAGCCCCTGCGGATCGTATTGATCGAACGCCTCATATTGAAACGATCGCTGGCGTCCCGCCGTCAGCGTTCCGTAGCTCGCATTGCTGACGCCAGCAAACACTTCGCCGTTGAAGGCCTGCCCGGCGCGGTTCGAGTCTCCGTTCGCGGTCTGATTGGCCAAAGGCACGTTGTAATTTCTCAAGAGCGACGCCGGGCCGTCGGCAAGCTCGCCCGAAAGCGGGTTGAAGTCGGTGGCCACTTTGCCGACGGCCTGCCAGCCGAGGCCGATGTCTTCTGCGATCCTCAAGCCGATATTCGACCGTTGGAGCGCATCCCCCGCGACGGACGAGATCGTCTTGTTCGCATTCTTCGCGTTCCAGATGTTGTATTCGAGAACCTGCGGAAAGGAGCCGCCAAAGGGAACGCCGTGGCTTTGATAGGCGTAGCCGACGTCGATGGCGCCGTAGACGGTGACGCCGTGCCAGGTCAGCGTGTCCGGCAGCGGGTCCTTGAGGCCGCCACTGCCCAGATCCTCTGCATGGACAGGCGCAGCCAGCGCAGCCAGGGCGACCGCGAGCGTAAAAATTCTAGTCACTGTAAGCCCCCAAATTATAGCGGGCGCACGGAACCCGCCTGTTGTCGGAATACGCGCAAAAGTACCCCACTCTAATGTTGACACAACCAGTATATATTAGGTGATTCGGCGCAGCGCGCTCAAGTGCAAGGAGGCCACAGGTCTCGATAAAGGGCGGCGTCTGCTCGGAGCGACGGCTCACAAAGTGGCGGGCGCCGTTCGCATAGCGACCAGGCGAAGCACGAGCCGGGATCGGAGCTGAAGAGGCGTTTCAATCTGTTCGGGCTAAGAGTCCGTCCAAAAAGTTTATGATGCTTTACAGAGCTTTCTCAACATAAGCCGGATGGACGCGAGCCGAACGAAGGCCAGCGCGATCCTGGTCAGGTTTTCGAAGTCTTTGGCAAGTCTTCGGCAGCGGCCAAGCCAGGCGAAGGTTCGCTCAACCACCCATCGCTTTGGCAGGATCTCAAATCCGTTGGCTTGATCTGAGCGCTTGACGATCTCAACTTGAAGTTCAGGCAGGAGTTTAGCGATGGCCTGCTTGAATTTTGGTCCCTGATAGCCCCCATCAGCGAACAGTTTTCTGAGGAAAGGGAACTGTCCGAACAGCGTAGAAAGCAACAAGACGCCTCCATCGCGGTCTTGAATATCAGCCGGATGAACGACGACGTGAAGCAATAAACCCAGCGTGTCTACAAGAATATGCCGCTTCTTGCCCTTGATCTTCTTTCCTGCATCGTAGCCGATCGCATCGATTTGAGCCCCCCTTTTTCTGCGCTCTTCGCGCTTTGGCTATCGGCGATTGCTGCTGTTGGACTTGCTTCGCGTCCTGCTTTCTCGCGGCATTTCACGTAAAGCGCGTAATGAATGCGCTCCAGCGTCCCGTCGTAGGCCCACAAATCAAGGTAATGCCACACCGTGCTTCTCGGCGGAAAATCCTTCGGCAGCGCTCGCCACTGGCAGCCGGTGGAGAGCACGTACATGATGGCGTTCACGATGTCGCGCTCGTCAACTTCGCGTTTGCGTCCGCCGCGTTTGGCCGGCGCAATTTCAGGCTTGATCAGCTCCCATTCCTCATCCGTCACATCGCTTGGGTAACGCAGATCACTGCGGTCATAAAGCTTGCGGTTTTCCGGCGTCCACATCGGCGGCCCCTCCAAATCATGGCCGCTCCCCTTAGAATCATAACAGATTCATACGATTCAAGAAGTTTTTGGACGGACACTGAGAGATCTCTGGTCTTTGAAAAACTGAAGAATAGCGCACCTCCCAATCCGAACGGCCTTTGCTTAGGGGTTCTAAACCCCAGTAATAGAGAGGCCAGTCGTTTCGCAAGGACTTATCACCCTCATGTATTTCCTCTATCAAATCCTTCACTGGCTGCCATCCAAGTTCCAGCATGACCCTAGTTCTCACATCGAGATCGACGCCCGATACGAACAGATACCCCCCAGGCTTAACGATTTGTGAAAGATTACGCAGACACGCTTCCGCGTCCTTTGGTTTCATATGACATAGAAAGCGGTTCGCCACGACGACATCTTGAAACCCAAAAGCATCCATGATTTTAGGGTCGCTAGCATCGCCGGTATGCCAGACTATCCCTTCTCGGAACTGTGGTTTGACCGATACCATGTCGCCTTTACGTTCGAACATGGCCTCTGTTTCTGAAGAGGTCATTCGTTCAAAGATGGATGAAGGCTGATCCCTCAGTGTGCCCGCGGCTACATTAGAGGCTATAGTCGAGCCAGCCGCGACAGCCGCTTGTTCATCATGATGTGTTGAAGAGTAAACCCCAGCCTCCGCAAACTGCAAAACCTCCTCCGAGATATCTGACGCGCGTATATGGAGTTTGAGCCCCGGGCGCCTGGTTCGAATGACATAGGAAATGGTATATACCTCGGCGCCTTTGCTACATCCCAGAACCGCGAGCTCTATGCTATCGCCATCCTGCTCCTTCTCTAGTAAGTGAATCAGTAAATCCAGTTCTGGGCGATTTCGAAAAAAGTATGTACCTGTGCTTTGTTGCCTATTCGCTGTCGAGGTAATAAGAGAATGCAAACGCTGTCCGTAATCCCGGATGGGACCCTTGGACGCTAGGGAGACTGGCATATGATCCCAGACCCAGCCATTTATTCTGCGAAATGGGCGCCCAAGGTATTTCCGGAGAACGTTTAATTGGGCCATTTGGGCGAGCCCTTTTTGCGCTAAGCTCGCAGGCGGTATCGCGGACATCGGCTTAACCTCGTGGGGTTGCAGCTAAATTGAGGTTCTCTTGAAAATAATATCGTACTGGTCATCGAGTTCTTGACGGAGTCTTCCGGCCTTTTCTCTGATGCCAGCCTTAAGCACGCTAGCATTTTGCCTTAATTTACAAAATTTCTCGATGAGCATCTCGAAATTGATGGATTCTAGGTCAAGACAATATTCAGATAGCCCGAAAGCGGCCATAAGAGAATGACACTTGTGATGGAATGAGATGGCGATGACTGGCTTGTTACAGAGTAATGCAAGCAAAATATTGTGAAACCGGGTCGCCACGATAATTTCTGCCGTTGTGATCTGAGATAGCAAGCCTTCAACGGAAAGGATGGGGTCGTCAATAATATGACTGGTGTTGTTACCCTCGATGACCTCTTTGAGACGTTCTTTCAATTCATGCTTTGTATCTAAATCAGACAGGTCTCCTACAAGAAGTCTAACATCATTTTCAGTAGCTATTAGCCAGTTTGCGAATTGCACCAAAATATTGATATAATTGTTCTGTACCTTAGGGCTAGGCTCGGCGCAACTATACCTTTCGGCGTAAATCATCATGCCGATGCCAATGACTGGTCGTTTGTTGTTGTCCGCGGTATGTGGCGAAAACATGCTATTGGGAAGGCTAAAAGCGAGGTCCGGATAGACGGGATCTTCGTCCACCCGGAAACCGATACTCTTAAGACAGCGTCTTGATGACTCGTCACGGTAACTTCGGAAGTCTGCTAAGGAAAGTGCAGTCTTAATAAAAAAGCGGCCAAGGAAGCTATAGAATGGACCGGCTCCAACACTAACAAAGGCTAATTTACAGCCACAGATTTTCGCCAATATTGACCATTTGCAGCTGTTAAAAGGGCCCCAACCTCGGAGGCCGTACGCATCCGTAAGCAATCCCGTCCCTGGGACGATCAGCATTTGCATGCGACTTAAGGTGCGAAATCCCCGAACCAACCCATAAAGCTCACTTGGTAAACTGCGGACAGCTTTGACGAACACAGAACCACCGGACGCTCTGGCTTCGTTGTACGAAATGGGGACTGATTGAATTCCATAATTTGCCGACGCGGCCTCGTGTCCCGTGGAAATGCAGGTTATTTCAACATTTGGGTTGATCGAGCGAAGTTGATAGATAATTGCCTGAAGTGTGCTTTCGTTGCCAAAGTTGGTTCCGTCAAAGTGCCCAAATAACGCAACTCTTTGTAAAAAGTTCTGAGAACAAACAGTCTGTGACTTTGGCATTTTACTCAGGACTAATTGCATCTGACGGCGCCTTCAAAATATGGTATAGCGCCAGAAAGCGGCTTGTACTCTTCGCGTTCACTGTGCTCAAGCCATCTAAATTGCATCGCCTGGACCTGCTTTAAGAAACTCCGCCTCTGGCAATTTGGCAAGTGAACCTGACCCATCTCGTAATCTCCTTTTTGTAAGGCGGAGTTTATGAGAAGGCCATGTCATGATTGCTGTGGCATAGTCGAGCACCGTGGGACTGTAGCAGCGTTCTTGAGCAAGCTTGGCAAGATGTTCGTTCGCTAGAGTTGCTCGGCCGAAGGCTTTCCAGGCCAGGACATGCCGTAAAATCTGCCTATGGATCCGAGTTCGGCTTCGGGCAATATCGCGGGGCGGCATGATTCCGGCGGCAAAACGGTCGAGGCGTGTCAACCAGGTGTGAAGAAAATAAAAATCACCCCCGATGGCGGTTGTCTGGTTTTCCCGATGGAGCCGCGTGTAAAAAAGGGGGGCATTAACAAAACCCATCCTTGCCTCACGAAGCAGACGGAAGACAAAATCCGCGTCTGGGGCCGGAAAGGTCGTTTTGTCAAACGGCTTATTCAGGCGCTCAGGCGTGATCCTGAAGAAGAGATGGTGGAACGGAAACCAAGACATCTCGCCGCGGAAGAGGCGAAGGAGAACTTCTTGGCCGTCGTAAACGCGCCGATTTGCATCCAATCCATGTGGCTTGACTTGATCGCCGCAAGTGTCAACAGCTGTTACGAAGTCAATGTGTGGGTCACTCTCGGCTACCGCGACAAGCTTCTCGATGCAGTCAGCCCTGATAAGATCGTCGGCGCACAAGAACTTTACATATCGCGCTTCCGCAGGCGTGAGAGCAATTGCTGCGTTCCAATTATCAATCAGCGGAAGTAGTGAGGGATTACGTCTTGTTATTATGGGAACACGTCCGCCACAAGACGCAGCGATAACTGAAGGTGTGTCATCGGTGCTTGCGTTGTCGAGTACGACGTGGACGAGGTTTGGATAGGTCTGCGCCTGGACGCTAGCCAAAGTGCGCTTCAGCCAGGGACTGCCATTATAGACTGGCGTTACGACCGCGACCTGGGGTCGAGTGTTTGGCGCGCTTCGCCTGTCGCTAGCCAAGCCTGACTCTGTGTTCATTCGCTCTACCCCGGTAGCAAGACTTCTTGCGCCTTTCTAACAAATACTTACAGCTTCGCGGCAAGCCGTGAACGGTCTATAGTAAAGACGCGGTCGAGAACGCCGAAACGCGTCGTTTTCCAATATTATAAACGCGCCCGGCTTGTTCTCTACTTCCGCGGTTCATAACGCCTTTATGATCCTTCTGCTGCTGGTTATCGCATAGCAAAGCAAGCCTTCCTTAGAGTGAATGCTTCTGCGTAACCGCTCGGTGAGCGGCATTCCAGTCCTCTCAGCCGGGCGAGGCCCTTGAAAGTCTCCGCGTCAAACCAGTCCTTCGAGCGCTGCGTTCCGAAATGCTCCAAGAGCAGCGAAACTTTTCGGGCCATTATAGCCTCAGTTAGAGGCATGAATACGTTGGGTTGGCCAAGGTCTCCGTCCCACTTAGGGACTTCGTATTCGAAAATAAGGTGATTTCGAAAGGTATTCCACGTTAACTGACAGATCTCTCGGTGATCTTGATGAGCGTCATCCCGGCTATGAGTAAATATCACGTCAGGAACTATAACACCTTTCAAATTCTCAAACCAGTTTTTGATTTTTTCGCCCTGGTAAGGAAAAAAACCATCTCTGAATGATCCGGTTTCTAACTTTGACTTTTCCGCTCCAGAAAGAAAAGCCGCTGCAGATGCGCTCGCTTCCGATGTCCGCACCTTTGAACCGCTCAACACCGCCCAGGCAACTTCGACCTTCACTCCCGTTTCGATCAAACTGAGAATAGTTCCGCCAGCGCCGATCTCGATGTCATCTGGATGAGCCCCGAGACAAAGGATTGTGAGTTTCTGCTCGTGTCCTAAAATAGTGAGTGGCAGCATTATCTGACTCCTCCTCGGCGCCCTTGAACCGGGGGCGCAAACAAGGTCTTCGTAGGATGAGCTGCGGCGCTCATGCGACTGCTTCCGCCATACGTTGGGGTTCGCGCGCGCGTTTTTTCTCCCTCTTCCAAAGTTCCCATGGAGCTTCGCCCCCGGATGCTAAGCCTTCGAGGTATTGCCTATCCTTGAATGTATCCATGCTAGCCCAGAAGCCATCATAGGTGTAACCGATAAGCTGCTCTTCCTTTGCGAGACGTTGGAACGGCTCGATCACAAGCTCCTCTTTGTCGCGCATGTAATCGAAAATCTGTTTCTTGAAGATGAAATAGCCGCCATTAATGAGGACGCTGCCGTTGTCGATGGAATGAATATTTGAAACGAGCCTCCTGTCGTCATTCCCAATGGATACGACGTGATAGCTAAGGTTGGGTCGAACAGCTAAGAAACTCGCGATTTTTCCGTGTTTCCGAAAGTGTGCGAGCTGCTCAGCAAGGTCGAGATCGCTCAAGCCATCGGCGTAATTGGCAAGGAAGACCTCTTCTCCTTCGAGATATTTCTCGACCGCTTTCAGCCGCATGCCGATGTTTGAACTGGCGCCGGTGTCAGCGAAAGTAATGCGCCAATCATGAATGTCGCTGCTGACCAAGTTCACATTTTTGCCGCCAGCAGACAGAACGAAATCATTTGACAGACACTCGTCATAATTCAGGAAATAGTCCTTAATCACCTCAGAGCGATAGCCTAGGCACAGAATGAAATCTTTGTGCCCGAAGTGGGCGTAATACTTCATCAAATGCCAAAGGATGGGGCGCAATCCGATTCTTACCATCGGCTTCGGAATGTTTTCCCCGTCGCGAATTCGCATGCCAAGACCGCCACAGAACAGAACGACTTTCATGGCTAGGATTTCCTTGGATCAATGATTGTAACGGTAGGAATCGGGACAACGAATTTGGCGTCCCAACACACGGCTTGGCGCATGCTGGAAACGATTTCATCCCGGAGGTTCCAGGGCAGAATAAGAATGTAGTCGGGTTTAGCGGCGGAGAGGGCTTCTACGGGGTAGATCGGTATATGCATCCCCGGCGTAAAGCGGCCGTGTTTGTAGCTGTTGCGGTCAACGGTAAAATCGAGAAAGTCCGTCCCAATTCCGCAATAATTCAGGAGTGTGTTTCCCTTTCCGGGGGCGCCATAGCCGCAAATCTTCTTGCCCTCGTCTTTCGCCTTGATCAGAAAAGCAAGAAGGTCACGCTTGGTTTTCTGCACGCGCTGGTCGAAGGCGCGATACGCCTCGAGCCCTCGGAATCCGAGCGCCTCCTCCCGCGCAAGAAGTTCAGTGACAGCAGGCGAAGTTTTGTGGGCCGAATTCCGATGCGCAAGATAGACACGAAGCGACCCGCCATGAGTAGGCAGTTCCTCGACATCAATGAGCTTCAGCGCATGCCTGACGGCGATGGCGTCCACAGCAACGAGCGAAAAATAAGAGAAATGCTCGTGATAGATTGTATCAAATTGATTTCCTTCGATGAGCCGCTGTAGATGAGGAAACTCTAAGGTGATGACCCCGTTGACCTTCAGGAGTTCGGACCATGCCGGAGACGAAATCGTTCAGGTCTGGAACTTGCGCGAGCACATTATTGCCAATGATAAGGTCGGCTTGTCGTCCCTCCTGGACGAGTTTTTCGGCGAGCGCCACGCCGAAAAACTCCGTGAGAGTGTCTATGCCCTTATCAATAGCAGCCTGCGCCACATTTGCGGCTGGTTCTATGCCAAGCATCGGAATCCCGAGCGGCAGAAAATGCTGAAGCAGATAGCCATCATTGCTAGCCAACTCTACGACAAGACTCTCCGCGTTCAACCCCAGCCGCTGCCTGATCATTTCACAATAGCGTTTTGCGTGAGCAACCCAGCTCGTGGAGAAGGACGAGAAATAAGCGTATTCGCTAAATATATGCTCCGGGCTAACATACTCGGGCAACTGCACAAGAAAGCAGTCTGAGCAGACGAGCACATGCAGCGGGAAATAAGCCTCCATTGCATCCAGGCGGTCCGCGGTGAGAAAGCTCTCGCACAAGGGCGACATGCCGAGATCTACGAAGGTTTGATCGAGGACTGCGCCGCATAGCCGGCATTTGCGCAACCGCTCACTGTGAACAGGTTGAAAATCTGCGACTTGAATGCTCATTCTGAGGCCTCCGTAGACTGAAAACCCGTATTGGTGGCATCATTTGAAAGCAGATGACGAAGTGGTGTTTGTATTAGGCCATTCGATCTTGTGTCTCAGGAGGTGGCGGCGCCTAAAACCTGGCTGGTGAGGCTGTCTCTATTCTTGGCCAGCTGGTATCATTATATCAGTCTTATATCTCAAACAAAAGCGCGGTGAACTGCATGCAATTCACGAGAACGATATTTTCGGATGCCTGGATGATTGATCTGCAACCGAACCACGATAATCGCGGCTTCTTTTCGCGGACGTTCTGTGTGCGAGAATTCGAGGATCGGGGTCTGGAAACCCGGTTCGTGCAACATAGCTTATCCTATTCGAAAGAGAGTGGAACAGTACGAGGCATGCACTTTCAAAGAGCGCCACATCAGGAAGTCAAAGTGGTCACTTGCCTGCGTGGCTCCATCTACGACGTGATCGTTGATGTCAGAAAGGCTTCGCCCACATATCTGAAGTGGCAAGGGTTCGAACTCACGCAAGAGAACCGACGCCAGCTTTATATTCCCGCGGGTTTTGCTCATGGCTTTCAAACTCTGAGCCCTGATGCGGAGATTTATTATCTGATCTCCGCCTTCTATGAGCCTCAAGCCAGCACAGGGTTTCGTCACGACGATCCGAGCTTCCATATTTCATGGCCCCTTCCGGTATCGGTTATCTCAGACCGGGATAAAACATTGCCGTTCTGGGCGCATGCATCCGACTGAGAGAAGCGCCTAGGCCGGAACAAGAAGTTCATGCTCGACCAGCCGGGCAGCTGCTTCGTCAATCAGGGCGAAAGGCAGTTTTGCGCGCTCCGCTATATCGAGAAGTGAATGCGTCCCATCCGAGAAGTTCAGCACCCAAAGCAGCGCCATGTTTTTTTCGGGAGCGGCTTTATCGCCTCCAATCGATCCGTAGAGGCCGCGTTTTCCGAGCTGCGGTTCGGCGTACGGTTTCGTGTTCAGCATGATGCGGTCGTTTTCCACGATGTCGATCGCGGCGCAAAGCGTGCGGTACGAGGCCGCCAGATGTTCGGGGCGGATGAAGTCCAGATTGTCCGCGGACGTGTGATATTCGGGAAAGGCCCCGTAGAGACTGCGCTGAAACAATCCCACAGGCAGGTTAAATCCCGGGGAACAAAATTGCCGCTCGTCATAGCCATACGGCGCAAAGTCCAGGACGTTTGGCGCCTTCCAGTAAAGCTGGAGGACATGGCGCATCACCCGGTCGATGGGCGCGCCGCCTTGCCGACTGCGCTTATAGGTCGGTCCTCCGCTGTCGCCGAGGCAGGAAACCGTGAGGCCATGCCTGATCGAGCCTAATCTGTCCTGATTTCGCGCCAGCCAGGTTATCGCCCCGATGGTTCCGGGCGCAAACAGGAAATGGTAGGTGAGCTTCGTTGGGATACGCGTCAGGCGCTCGCCGAGGATGGCGAGCAGCGCCAGCCCGGAGCAATTATCATTGGCGAGAGACGGGTGGCAGATATGCGCCGAAAAAAGAAACTCCTCCTTGCTTCCGCCCTCGATCACGGCCTCGCCATAAGTGAGAGACCCAGCCTCATGCTCCGCGTCTATCATCACCTCATAATCGCCCTCGGGAAGCCCAAGGAGCTGGTTATGCGGCATACAAAATCCCCAGCGCTTCTGATAGTAGGAGGTTCGGTACGGGATTAGGTCGGGCTGATCGGGCAGCGTGAAGATGTGTTCCTTCAGCTCGCTCAGGGGCAGTTTCGCATGGATCGGGCCGCTGTAATTCAAGACATGCAGGTTTGAATCACGGAAATCGAGAATGCGCTCGCCCATGGCATTCTTGATATAGGCGTCGCGGATGCCCCACTCTTCAGGAACGGTCCAATCGAAAACCTCACTGCCCGATCGCGTTTCGCTTACACGAATATCGAGATGCCGCGAGAGGCGAGCCAGCGTCTCGCGCACTCCGTCGCCAGTAATGCTCCGGCAGATCGGATAGATCGCGGCGGCGAGTTCGAAGATCTCCTCGCCGATCATCGGATCGTCGAGCAGTCTTGCGAAGCGGCCGTCCGAGAGCCCTGGCGACGGACTTATCTCGCGCATTTCGATGTTAGCAGTCATTCCGCCGCTTCCCTCGGGACAGCTTGAGTGTGGCGCAAATCTTCACCCAGGACGCCATCCGCCATCAGCTTTTTGATATGGCCTATGCGCTGATAGCGAGGGCCTTCGAATTCTTCGAGAGACAGGTTCGCGCGGCGATAGGCCTCGTAAACCTGCTCGGCTCCGCGGCGGGCATCCCACCGAGGCTGGTATGCGGGAAGCGTTCGCGCAATCTTTTCGAAGCTCACGCGGTAAGACCGCTTATCCGGGCCCGCATCGGACGCGAATTCAAGTTGCGCCCCTGGCACGACTTCAGCGACTGTCGCTGCAATCTCGCGAATACGATAGTTGTGAGCAGTTTGACCCACATTGAAGGCCTCGTTGAATACCTTGTCGCGGGGCGCCTCAAGGGCCGCGAGAAAAGCTCTTGAAATGTCCTCGATATGGACAATAGGGCGCCAGGGCGTGCCATCTGATTTCAGATAGATTTTCCCGGTCGTGACGGCCCAGGCCACCAGGTTGTTCAGGACGATGTCGAACCGCATCCGCGGCGACAGACCGTAGGCCGTCGCAGGCCGCAGGTAAGTTGGACAGAACTCCGGACCCGCCAATTCGCGGATATCGCGCTCAGCCCAAACTTTCGATTGCCCATACGCCGTAACAGGATTGAGGCTGCTCGTCTCATCCACGGCGTCATCGCCTGCAAGGCCATAGTTGCTGCAAGAGGACGCGAGAAGAAAACGCGAAACGCCCGCGACTTTTGCGAGTTTCGCAAGGTTCACGCTTCCCCTGTAATTGATGTCAAAAGTAAGTTCGCGGTTCAAGTCGCCGAGCGGATCGTTGGAAAGAGCGGCCAGATGTATGACTGCATCGAAGCCCTTAAGTTCTGTTCGGGTCAAATCCCGAATATCCTTCTGAATGGCCGGAATGCTGAGGATTCGTCCTCCGGCTTCAAAGGTGCAGCGCCGATATAAATCGCTATCGCATCCCCAGACGTCGTGGCCCGCTTCGACGAGCATGGGGACCATGACGGCGCCGATATAGCCGAGATGACCTGTGACCAACACTTTCATGAGAGCCTCCGAGATAGGGAAAACAGCGGGCGAAGGGCCAGCGGCCCCGCGGCGACTGGATCAAGGTCACCACTCAGCGAGACGCCTAAGAGGAGCCTCGCCTGCCTTTGCCTGTTATGTTGTGAAAACGTACCTTTCCCTCAAGCCGTGACCTGAGTTGGGGATCCGTTATGTTCCGTGTAAGTCGTCGTTGAGGCTAACCCGTCGAAAGCTGCTGCACATTAGTCTACTCCTGCAAATATACCTACTTTATGCACTCGATTTCCTCAAACGCCTGCGACTGACCCTATTGACAGATTTTCAAAGCCAATCAAGATCTAGAGTATGCCTGCTTTATATAGCCAGTATGACATTTGAGACGACCAGATTGACTTTGTTCCCTCTCGCTTTGAAAGGGCTCGACCATTTTGCAATGTGTAGAAGCCTTCTTAGGCGCTCTCATGAAAACGAAATACAGCAGGCAACGTTTTTATGAGAATTTTTACATCAAGCCACACACTCCAGTGTGTCACATAGAGCCTATCAAGAGCAACGCGACGTTCATATGATGTATTAGTGCGTCCGCTAACCTGCCATAGGCCAGTTACACCTGGCCTCACAGTTATATATTTGTTTGCCGATCTTCCGTAACGCCGAAGCTCCGCGCCAGTAACTGGCCGTGGACCGACGCAAGACATATCACCTCGTAAAACGTTATAGAGCTGAGGCAATTCATCAAGGCTGGATTTCCGTAAAAGCTTTCCGAGAGCCGTGACCCGAGGATCAATCATCAGTTTTTGACAACGATCCCACTCTCTCCTTGCAGTCGGAAATTTACGAAAGTACATGTCAAGCTCTTCCTTGGCATTATTCACCATGGTGCGGAACTTGTAGCATTTGAAAGTCGCGCCTCGGAATCCAACCCTCTCATGGGCGTATAAAATAGGGCGTCCTGCCGTCACATAAATCAAAACCGTTATAATGAGGAAAGCCGGAGCCAGCAGAACGACTAATAGCGCTGCTATGACAAGGTCGGCCACTCTCTTCAGGGATTTTCCGCTGGGGGGGACGGAGGATCTTATATGCGGAGGGGATCTTACGGGGATTGCTGCGGCGATCGAACTCGATACTTCGCTACTCATAACGCTATATCCACTGAACAATCTAGGCAGGAGCTTTGGGAGCCACGAAGGGGCGTTAACAAAACTAGCGACTAAAGCACGCCTTTTAAACTACATCTTTCAAAAAAAAAAGTCTACCTGGATCTGTTGTCTCTCGCGATCAGCTTAGCCATGACTGAAGTTCCGTGGCGCCAAGGCTTCGAAGCGCTTCGAAAAGCCTCCGCTGAAGCTTTGTCCCTAAATACTGTGGACCATTTCGGAAATCCATACTAACAATTCCTCGGGAACTGATTCGGTCTCCGTATGGGGCTCGCTTGACGCTTTGAGGGAGAGCGCCAAATGAAAGATACTTTTCGGGGCGCTTTTTTTATTTTGGCACTTTGTTCAGCTTCCTGCACGCAGCTTCCTGTGAGTGGCCCAGCAGCAGACGACATCGTTCATCAGGCTGCTGTAATAACCTCACAGCCCGGGCCAAACAGCGCGGCATACGCCTTAGTCGATCTGAGCGTCGAAGTCGCCGAGCGCTCAGTAGATATTGATCCTGGTTCCTTTTTTAAGAGTTTTGGTGGAGACAAGGGGGCCGCGCCAAAGGTTACTGTGGGCAAGGGCGATGTTTTGCAATTGACAATTTTTGAGGCAAAGAGCGGCGGGTTATTCATACCATTAGAAGCTGGCGTCCGGCCCGGGAATTTTGTTCAGCTCGGTCCGCTACCGGTCGGACCGTTAGGATATATCGAAGTGCCCTACGCGGGGCATATTCGTGTCCTTGGAAGAACCCTTGAGGACATCCAAGACGACATCGCGCGCAAGCTGGAGAACAGGGCGATCGAGCCAAAGGTCGTCGCTGCCTTTCTCGATCAGAATTCGGCAACCGTGGCGGTCCTCGGTGAAGTCAATACTCCGAGAAAAGTCAAGCTTACTGATAACGGGGAGCGCATACTCGATGCGATCGCTTTGGCAGGCGGCAACCGTTTCCCCGGTTATGACACCTTTGTGAGTTTGCAGCGAGGACCCCACAAGCAGACCGTCTACTTCAGCACGCTTATGAACCATCGAGAGGAGAATATCTACGCGAGGTCGGGCGACGTCATTTACGTTTATCGTGAACCCCGCCGCTTTATCGTCTTTGGTGCTGTTAATTCTGGGACGCCGTCGGGATTTGTTTCGCAGCAATTCTCTTTCGACCAAGAGCGTCTTGCGCTTGCGGAAGCCGTGGCCAAGTCAGGCGGGCTGGCCGATGATCGCGCTAATCCCGGGATGATATTTGTTTACCGGATTGAACCCCGGGAAATTCTTGCGTCAATGGGGGTTTGCCTTGACGGGTTTCCGCCGGAGCAGCCTGCTATCCCCACGGTCTACAGGGCGAATTTCCGCGATCCCGGAGCTTATTTCTCTGCGCAAAGATTTCCAATTCGCGATAAAGATATAATCTACGTCTCAAATGCGGATGCAGTTGAAGTGACAAAGGCGCTCGTTTACGCCCGCACGATCACGTCAACCGTCGCCGGCGTCACTACGGATGCAGCCACTACCAAGGCGTTCGGCCAGTATATTGCAACCGGGCATGTGAACGCTTTACCTTGACTTGACCAAGGTTCGGAGTTCAGCATCGCGCTTTTTCTTTTGCACGCTCGGCTAGGCAAAGTGTAGCCATCACTGCCTGCACGCGTTACTCGTGCAAGCTACTGTGTGCGCATTCCCCTGAAGGCGCGATGCGGCTTAAAGTACAACTCACGCCGATCTTCTGCGGCGCCAGCTTGACTGCCTCCGGTCCGTGTAACAATGTGTTGCTATATCGTAACGTGAACAGCTCATCGGCAGACTGATCGACTTTCCTCTCTGCGCAAGGTGGCGCTCGCGAGATCGATGAGAAGATTCCAATCACTTCGAAAACATCGGGGACATGAGGACTGATTGGCGCTCTTGCAAAAGAGCCGCCTTCGATCGTCACTTTCATTATCAGATTACGCACAACTGTTTCCACTTTTAGTAAAAGAAGAAATACAGCTTATTTAATTATAAGCTTATGACATCTGGAATAAATTGATCGATGTCAATAGAATTAAAATCTTACATAAAATTTTTCAATAGAAAGGCGCTGAACTTGTCAGACGTACAATAAAATGGCGTTGTCGTCCGCGGCCAATACGAGCTTAAGCGGCGCAGTCAGTGGAGTGTTCGTTCGACATCTATGCGAGGTCCGCAGCGATGATCCCGGAGCGGCTGCGTCCACCATGCAGGCGATTGGCCGCCCGTCGATTCCGGGTTAATCCGCTCAGCTAACCTAGGGGTATGGCGTCACTTTCGCGGCTGGGTGAATCCTTATCGGGAGGCGCGCCGCAAGCCTTTGCTAGCCTGTCCGCGCTCCGCTTATTTGCTTCGATAAGGGATGGGCCGATGCCAGGAAGCACAATATGAACCGCTTGCCTTATGAATTTTCTATGCTATTTGTGAAATAGGAGAGGATGATCCTCGTCATCACGGCTACTGGAGAAGAAGGCAGGCTGCAAAATCCAACCAGACATTTCCTCCAAATAAACAATTCATTTTATATTGTAACGTTTAAATAAGAACTAAAGGGTGCACGCTCGACTCCTGCTGAATTCGTCAAGTGAGTAGCTTTTTTAGGAGGGCATGATGCTCATTAATTTTTTGATTGCCGGTATCACCGGTGTCGTGGTTGGAAGCGTCTTCACGGTCAGGGCGTTGATTGCCGGCTCGGTTCTTCTTTTGGTATACGCGATTTACGTTGCGCACGCTTGGAGCGCCCTGAAGGCGATTGCAGTAACCTTTGCGCTGGTGGCTACGATGCAGGCAGGCTATATTTTGGGGCTTGTTCTTAGCAGCTTCGCGCACAAGATCGTTGTTTGCCGGCTGAAAAGTGGAGCTTGTCGGTCTGGTCAAACGAGAGATCACCTGTAAGAAAGGGTGGAGCGCCGGCCATAGCGCTCCTCGACGATTTTAAAGGTCGTCCACGGGCAAATTTGCAGGCCATCATCCACGATCAGCGTCTTGGCGTACGCTGATCGTCCTGAGCGTGGGTCCGGCAGCCCGACCTCGGAGCATGGTCTAAACCTTCTCCATATCAACCAAGGCCGCCATTCCTGCACGCCGCCAGAAAGAACGCCACCCTCTGTGAGATGTATGGTCCAATCTCAGCATTGAGCGTCTCCAAATCTTCACCCGACAAGGCGCGCAAGAGCAAGGGCAAGAGGATCAATTCGCAAAAATATTGGGCTGCCGCCGCGCAATGATCGGGATTGAACTCAGGAAGCGATCCCGGCTTCTCGGCTTGCACGACGTCGGCCAAGAGCCGGGCTATCGTTTCCCGTCCCCGCTCACGGACTAATTTGGTCACGCTGCTGCCAAGATCAGGAAAACGGTTCGCCTCGGCTATGGCGAGCCGCAACAATCCGATCCATTCGCTCGTCAAGACCTCCTGTAGAAGAGTCTCTGCGAGACGCGTAAGGCGCTCATCGAGCGTCGTTCCGGTCGGCGTTTGGGCTTCAAGCCGCGCAGTCCTGGCGCCGAGGGCGCTGGCATAGGCCGCGGCAAACAAAGCTTTCTTGTTGGGGTAGCGCGCGTAAATGGTCGGCTTTCCGGACCGGGCGACTTCGGCGATCTCCTCTATGCTCGCCCCCTCAAAACCGCGTTCGAGGAAAACTTTCCTGGCCGCTTCGAGAATGCGCTCGTCGACCTCGCCGGCGAGTTCGCGGGGAGGGCGACCGCAGCGCCCGACTGCGCGAACCGCAGGGCCGCTTTTCGTTGCGGGAGAGCGCGCCATTTAGACTTACCTTTCTGAAAACTATCGCCAGCGAGCTGACGCACAAACTCACTTAGGCGCCCGGATGCCGCCTGTAAAGAGAACGTTACTGTGTCGTTCCCTTCTTGACCTTGCTCGCCAGGCCCCTTAAATCCGTAAAACGAAACGGTATCGTTCTATTAAATGCCGCGTCCAAGCTCAGGGAGTTAATCATGTTGAAGGTTGCCAATGAAGAGACGCGCGATGAAGCGCTCCAGGACGTTGAACTCCCTCACAGCGTTCCTGCTCGCGATGAAAGATTGAAAGAGGAGGCGAAGGACCGCTCTCCGTTCGGTAAGGAAGGCCCCGTTGTCGAAAGGCCAGGGCCAAAGAAGCCTGAGGAGCAGCATCCTGCCGTGGCGAAGACGCCGAGCAACGCGCGACGGAACATTGTGCGCCGCCGCCCGATCGCGTTCGCCCTTGGCGCCCTTCTCGCGGCTGGCGCGCTTGGCGCGGGATACCTCTATTTCGATTATTCCGAGCATTTCCAATCGACCGACGACGCCTTCATCGCCTCGCGTCAGATCGCGATCGCGCCGAAAGTCGCGGGCTACGTTACGCAGGTTCCGGTCACCGACAACCAGCACGTCGCCGCAGGCGGCGTCATCGCCCGGATCGACGACCGCGATTATCGTGTGGCGCTTGAGCAGGCCAATGCTCAGGTCGCCGCCGCTGAAGCCACCATCAAGAACATCGACGCGCAACTCAACGTCCAGCAGGCGCAGATAAATGGCAGCCGGGCTCAGCTTGAGCAGGCGCAGGCAGGGTTGGTTTACGCAAAGCAGCAGGCGGAGCGCTATGAGCATCTGGCCGGAACGGGATACGGCACGGTGCAGAACGCTCAGCAATACGGCTCCCAACTTAGGCAGCAGGAAGCAGGCGTCCAGAGCTTCCAGGCTAGCCTCAAGGTTCAGGAGCGGCAGATCGAGGCGCTAAAAGCGCAGCGCAGCAATGCTGAAGCGAGCCTGCAGCAGGCTGTCGCCCAACGCGATCAGGCGAAGCTCAACCTGGATTACACTACCGTGACGGCGGCTGAGCCAGGGCGTGTGGTCGACCTGACCGCATTGCCGGGCGAGTTTGCGCAGGCTGGAACGAACCTCACCATGTTCGTCCCGGACGAAATCTGGGTCACGGCCAATTTCAAGGAAACGCAGCTCGATCAAATGCGTCCGGGCCAGCCTGTGACGCTCACGATCGACGCTTACCCTGAACGCGAGATCGAGGGCCATATCGCGAGCGTGCAGCCGGGCTCCGGCACTGCGTTCTCGCTTCTTCCCGCGCAGAATGCGACCGGGAACTACGTGAAGATCGTGCAGCGCGTGCCGGTGAAGATCGTCATCGATAACCCGCCTTCCGATGTCGCGCTTGGCCCAGGCATGTCCGTAGAGCCGTCCGTGCGCGTCAATCCGAAGCCCTCGCTTTATGAGCGTCTTGCTTCCTCCTTTGGCTGGAGGCTGTCATGAGCGCAAATACGGAAGTCCTGCCCGCGGCGGCAGCCCCCGCCGCCACGCCCGCCAACCCCTGGCTAATCGCCGTCGTCGTGGCGCTCGCGGTGTTCATGGAAGTCCTCGACACCACGATCGCCAACGTCGCGCTGCCTTACATCGCTGGCGGCTTGGGCGTCAGTCAGGACGAAGCCTCCTGGGTGGTGACCACCTACCTCGTCGCCAACGCCATCATTATAACGGCCACGAGCTTTTTACCCCAACGGTTCGGCCGGAAGGCCTTCTTCCTTTTCTCTCTGGGGTTATTCACGCTGAGTTCCATCCTGTGCGGCTTGGCCTGGAATCTGCAATCGCTCCTCCTGTTCCGCGTCCTGCAAGGATTTGGCGGCGGCGGCATGGTGCCGGTGGCGCAATCTATTCTTGCGGACTCTTTTCCGCCCCAAAAACGCGGCCAAGCTTTCGCGCTCTTCGGGGTTGCGGTGGTCGTCGCCCCTGTCGTTGGCCCGACGCTTGGCGGTTGGATCGCCGATAACTACAGTTGGCAATGGAACTTCCTTATCAACGGCCCGGTCGGCCTCGTAGCGATAGCGCTTGTCTCCGTGTTGGTGAAGGAGGGTGCGCCGGCAAACAAAGACGTCCGCTTCGATCTGGTCGGCTTCCTGCTCGTCGCCACCTTTCTGGGATCTCTCGAAGTCGTATTAGACCGGGGCCTCGTGGACGACTGGTTCGGATCGAACTTCATCGTAATCTTCTCGATTATCTGCGCGCTGGCCTTTGTGGCCCTGATACCGTGGGAAGCGGCGCAGAAGAACCCGACCGCCGACGTCCGCATGATCGGCTCGCGCCAGTTCGGATCCGCCTTTGTGGTGATGTTGGCGACCGGGGCGATCCTCTACGCGACCACGCAGTTCATGCCCCAACTCGTGCAGGAACGGTATGGCTATACGGCGACTTGGGCGGGGCTCGTGCTCTCACCGGGCGGTCTTGTCACCATGGTCATGATGTTCGTCGTGGGCCAGCTTTCGAGCCGGGTGCAGCCCAAATATCTCATCGCAGCCGGCGCGATCATCATCGGCATCTCGATGTACGGTTTGACCGACCTCACTCCCGATCTGAACTTCTGGTTTTTCGCCAACTCGCGCATGGTGCTCGGCCTGGGATTGCCGCTCATTTTCCTGCCGATCATGGGCGCTTCCTACGAGGGCCTGCCCCCTGGCAAAACGGACCAGGCCTCGGCGCTGATGAATGCAGCGCGCAATACCGGAGGCTCGATTGGCGTTTCAATCGCTTCGAACGTGCTCGCCCATCGCGAGCAGTTCCACCAGAGCGTGCTGACTGGCGACGCCATCCCATCAGGCATAGCCTATCAGGATACGCTTCATCAGGTGACGCGATACTTTGTCGCTCAGGGCAGCTCGTTGGTGCAGGCGCAGAAACAGGCTATCGAATGGATCGGCCAGCAGATCCAGGCGCAAGCTGCGCTTCTCGCCTACGTCGATGTGTTCTGGACGCTTATGCTGATTTCGCTGGCGGCCGTGCCGCTTGCGCTGTTTCTGCGGAAGGTCAAGCTTGGAGAAGCGGCTCCGATGGCTCACTGATCGTGAAGTCTGTCCGGCGCCTGCGTGGCGAGGCCCACTCCAAGCTCTCGTTTGTGAATAAGTCGGCTTCATCCTGTCGAAGGGTGAAGCCGGGAGGACTATCTCACTCAGCAACCCTTTTACAGGTTCAAGAAAGGTTCGCTCATAATTGGCCGCCTATCCTTGGATCGTTCCCCATGAGCGTCAGGGCCAGGACCTCAGCGATTTTCCCCACCTTAAGCGCTGGTTCGAAGAGATCAGGGCGCGCCCCGCTGTCGTTCGCGCTTATGAACGCGCCACTGAGATCAACACCGAGCCGACGATGTCCGAAGAGGCGAAGAAAATTCTCTTCGGCCAGACCGCCGCAAATGTGAAGAGCTGAGGCCAAGCTGACGTGCGAGCGACCCGCGCCCTTCTTAAAGCTGCGACGGGCGCGTCTTCGTCGTGCAGGGCGCAGGCGCGAGAGACGCTGCGAGCGTTCAGATGTGCGGCACTGCCCAAGCGAAAGGCGCTTTCAGCCACCGGCGCCAAGGCGCAGCCCACCGAACCTGACACGCGGCCGGTTTTTCCTAGCGGAACGACGGCGGCCCTGCGTAGGCGGCTTCGGGTTCGGCCGAGGCAGGGTTTCGGCTCACCTCGACAAGTAATCCATCCTGGAGCCGCAGCACGCGATCCATCCGGGAGGCAAGATCGTAATTATGGGTTGCGATCAGCGCGGCGACGCCGGTTGCGCGGATGAAATAGGTCAGTTCCTCGAAGACGCGATCTGCGGTTTGCGGATCGAGATTGCCCGTCGGCTCGTCCGCAAGGAGGACGCTTGGGCTGTTGGCGACCGCCCGCGCAATCGCCACGCGCTGCTGCTCGCCGCCTGAAAGCTCCGGCGGGCGATGCGACGCGCGCTCCTCAAGCCCGAAAGTCGCCAGAAGCTCCAGCGCCCGCGCCTTCGCGCTCTTCCTGGGAACGCCGGCCAGGAACTGCGGAATCATCACGTTCTCAAGGGCTGAGAACTCGGGCAGAAGGTTGTGGAACTGGTAGACGAAGCCGATTTCGGTACGCCGGATGCGTGTGCGCTCCTTGTCCGAAAGCGCGCTGCAATCGACGCCATTCAGCATCACGCCGCCGCCTTCGGGCTTTTCGAGGAGCCCGGCGACGTGGAGCAGAGAGGATTTTCCTGAGCCCGAGGGACCGACGAGCGCGACGGCCTCGCCATCGTAAATATCGGCTGAGGCCCCACGCAGGATCACAAGCGCGCGGTCGCCCTGGTGATAGGTGCGCTCAAGCCCGACGATCTGAAGCACGGGCTTGGTGCCTGCGAAAGCGGGCGCCATCCGTGTCTTGCTGTCTCTGCTCGATTGCGCCGCGCCCTTCCGCACGTCGAATCCCTTCTTTTTCATGCTCAAACTTCACTCGTAGCGCAATGCGTCCACGGGGTCGAGGCGCGCGGCCTGCAATGCCGGATAAAGGGTGGCCGCCATGGATAGCGCAAGCGCAACAATGACAACGACCAGAACCTCCACCGGGTCCATCTGCGACGGAAGGCTGGATAGAAAGTAAACTTGTGGATCGAACAGGTGCGTGTTCGTCAGCATGGACACAAACTTCCTGATGTCTTCCATATGAAGGCTGACGAGCACGCCCAGAATAAGGCCGGCCAGCGTCCCGATAAAGCCGATGCTCGTACCGCTGATGAAGAATACGCGCATGACCGCCCCGCGCGTCGCCCCCATCGTTCGGAGCACAGCGATGTCCCGGCCCTTATTTTTCACGAGCATGGTCAGGCCTGAAACGATGTTCAGCGTCGCTACCAGCACGATCAGCATGACGATGACGAACATCACATTCCGCTCGACCTTCAGCGTATTGTAGAAAGTCGCGTTTCGCTGACGCCAGTCGTTCATGATGAAATCGGGGCCGGCGGCGTCCTGCAAGCTCGTTCGCATGGCGTCGACATTGTCCGGATTGTCGACGACAACCTCCAGAACATGGACAGCCTCGCCGACATTGAAGAAGGTTTGGGCCTCCTTCAGCGGCATGAAGGCGAAGGTGCCGTCATATTCGGACATGCCCATTTCGAAAATAGCCGTCACCGGATAGCGCTTGACGCGCGGCGTCGTGCCGAAAGGCGTTGTGGCGCCCCGCGGCGCGAGAACCGTCACCTCGCTTCCCACGAAAACATTCAGCGAATTGGCGAGCCGCGTTCCTATGACGATCCCGCCGGATTGGTCGAAACTGGCAAGCGATCCATAGCGAATATTGCCCGAAATGGCTTTCAGGGATTCTAAATCCTGCGCTCTCAAGCCGCGCACGAAAATGCCGGACGAGTTGGATTGCGAGGAAATCATCACCTGGCCTTCGATCACCGGCAGCGAAAACTGCACGCCGGGCACGGCGTTGAGCCGGTCGGCGGTCGCGGCGAAATCGTTGAAGGGCCGCGCGAGCGGCCGGACGATTACGTGGCCGTTGAGCCCGAGGATCTTGTCGAAAAGCTCTTTGCGAAAGCCGTTCATGACCGAGAGCACGATGATGAGCGTGGCGACGCCAAGCGCGATGCCGAGCACGCAGAAGATGGCGATGACCGAAACCGAGCCCTTCTTGCGGCGCGCGCGCAGATAACGGAACGCGAGCAGCCACTCGAATGGCGCAAACGCCATCGGCTCTCGTGCGGCTTTAATTGTCATGCGCTGATCCGCGTGTCCTCGGCTAAATTCCGGATTTCGGCGGCGCGCCTGCGGCCCCCGTGAGGGGTTGTTGCAACTTATTTATGGCCGCATCAAGGGCGACAGCGCTTCTTTCCCCGGTGGCGCGGTTCTTCACCTCGACTTCGCCCTTCGCCAAGCCCTTTGGCCCCACTATGACCTGCCAGGGCAGGCCGATCAGGTCCATGGTTTTGAATTTGGCTCCGGCGCTCTCGCCTGTGTCGTCGTACAAAACGTCGTCGCTCTCGCCGCCGAGCGCATTGTAAAGCTTTGCGCAGGCCTCGTCGCAGGCGCTGTCGCCGGCCTTCAGGTTGATGAGGCCGATGCGGAAAGGCGCCACCGGCTCGGGCCAGACAATGCCCGCGCTGTCATGGCTCGCTTCGATGATCGCCGCCACGAGGCGTGAAACGCCGACGCCGTAAGACCCGCCCTGCAGCGTGATAAGCTGGCCGTCCGGGCCCTGCACCTGGCACTTCAACTTCGCGGTGTATTTCGTGCCGAAATAGAAGATATGCCCCACCTCGATGCCGCGCGCCGACAGCCGCCGTTCGTTTGGCACGTCGCGCTCGAAGCGGGCGGCGTCGTGCATCTCGCTCGTCGCCGCATATTTCGACGTCCAGCGCTCGACCACTGGGCGGAGGTCCTGCTCGTAATTCGTCGTCTCGTCGGGAACGGGCATCTCGATGAGATCGCGGTCGCAGAAGACTTCCGACTCGCCCGTGTCGGCGAGGATGATGAATTCGTGGCTGAGATCGCCGCCGATGGGGCCGGTATCGGCCTTCATGGGCACGGCTTTCAGCCCCATGCGCGCAAACGTCCGCAAATAGGCGACAAACATGCGGTAATAAGACCGGCGCGCGCCTTCCGCGTCAATATCGAAGGAATAGGCGTCCTTCATCAGGAACTCGCGTCCGCGCATGACGCCGAACCTGGGCCGCACCTCGTCGCGGAACTTCCACTGGATGTGATAGAGGTTCTTCGGCAGGTCGCGATAGGACTTCACCGCATCGCGGAAGATCTGCGTGATCTGCTCCTCGTTCGTCGGCCCGAACAGCATGTCGCGCTCGTGGCGGTCCTTGATGCGCAGCATCTCCGCGCCGTAATCGCCGTAGCGCCCGCTCTCCTGCCAGATCTCCGCCGACTGGATCGTGGGCATCAAAAGCTCGATGGCGCCCGCGCGGTTCTGCTCCTCGCGAACGATCTGCTCGATCTTTTTCAGCACGCGAAAGCCCAGCGGCAGCCAGGAATAAATGCCGGCGCTGGCCTGGCGGATCATGCCGGCCCGCAGCATGAGCCGATGGGAGACGATTTCCGCCTCTTTGGGATCGTCGCGCAAAACCGGGAGAAAATAGCGGCTAAGTCTCATGAGTTTGCTCCGCGGCTCGCCTGCCGTGGCGGCCTAAGCCAGGGGACATAGCCCTTTCCCGACGGGCGCGCAATGCGGGGCCGGGCGTTATCAAACACTTGAAAACGATTTTACCGCTTATAAAGGTCTGTGCGCCTTCTGGCGACGCTCAATTACTTCGAGGATCAAAGGCAGCTGCCCTGAGTTATCAATTGAAGCGGTCGCTCAGCCGTGATGCAATCCTTCGAAACGTAAGCGCCGCGGTCGTTGATGAAGGAGGGAGACCCGGCGTCTGCACTTCCTCGCCGGTGGCCTCGGCGTCAGGCGCTTCAGGCAAGCGGAGCGCGAGTGCGACTCGGGTCAGTGTGTTTGACGAATGTCTGCAGCGCAACCGCTCCGCGCCGCGCACAAGATCACGCTACGGCGACGCGCTGGCATGAGCCCCTGATCCTTCGGTAAAGGCATGCGCAAAAACAACCGCTGCAATTTCCTGGCTCGCGGGGTTATTGCATCGTTTATTCGGGATGGAGCGCGTCGCCGCAATGCTGAGGGCGCCCGTCAAATAATGACGCTTCCTCTTCCCGTCCAGGCGTTGGTCGAGCCGCGAATGCCTGCTCGCCCATTCAACCCTGAGACGGGGGCAACTTGCTTCCTGACTACACGTGGCTCGGGGCGATGAGCGGCGTGTGGGCGGCCTTTGGCGGGTCGATGACATTCGTGCCGCCGTGGCCGTCGCTGTGGAGCGTGAACGTGGACGCCATATAGTTGCCAAGCAGCGCGATCTTGTCGGTTTGCGCGCCGTTGCTGACGGTCAACACGCCGCCTGCGCTCGTCCCCGAATAACCAACCGTCATGTGCGGCCCGAAAGCGAGGTTCGCCAGATCGAGCGTATCGGCGGCTGTGAGGCCGGCTATTTTGCCGGTGAAGGACTGCGCCGCATCGAGCTTCAGCGCGCCATCGGCGCCGGACGCGAAGGTCGCCCTCTGAGCCGAGGCGCCGAAGATCTCGGCCTCCTGCGTCCCGGAGATCGTCACATTCGCAGGGCCGGTCGAAATCGTGTTCACCTTGACCTTGAAACTGGCCGCGGCGCCCGATAGCTGAGCGGCGTTGCCGGCGCCGTCTTCGATCGCGCTTGTCGAGCGCAACTCGATGCCGATGACGGACAGCGCCGACGTGCCTTGATTGGAGGGAACGGTATAGTCGAAGACCAGAGAGGTCGCCGTCGAATGCTTAGGGTCGTAAAGAGCGAGGCCGCCGTCATTCAGGAGCAGCGTCGGCGTTCCCGTCACGGTGACGGCTTCGCTCGTTTTCAGCGTGATCGCCACCGTGCTCCCCGTTGATACTGTGCCCGAGGATGGCGACGCCGCAGCGCCCGCAACCGTGGGCGACGTCGTGTCGATCTGAAGCCCAAGCGCCGCGCTTGACGGCAGCGCAGCCGCAAGGGCTTTGCCTGCGGCGTCGGTGATCGAAGCGCCGGCAGGCAGGCTGACCTTCGTCACCGTCAGATTCGCTGTGTTCTGCCCCGCCAGCACGGTGTAGTCGAAGACGAGGCTTGTCGCTGAGGACTTCGCCGCATCATAGGTCGCTGCGCCGCCATCGTTGAGCGTCAGCGTCGGCTTGCCCGTCACCTTGACAGCTTCGCTGGTCGCAAGCGTAACGGTGACCGTCTTGCCCGCATTGAGGTCCTTTGCGCTCGCCTTCGCTGAGATGGCGGTCACGGCAGGCGCTGGAGAGACTGAAGCGGCCGTGATGCCCAACGCATCCGACAGGGTCGGATTGTAGGCTCCGGATACCTCTGAGACTGCATGCGTCCCGGCGACGGTTCCATCAGTCACCCAAAGACCCAAGGACTGGCCCGTTGCTTCGTCCATGGCTTCAAAATAGGCGACACTGCCGCTCGCTATGAAACTGTCTGTTCGAAGTCCCCCTGCCGGGGCGCCTTTCACTCCCGCGTTATTGACGCCGCCTATTTCGAAAGTTCCGGCTGTTGTGCCATCGGTCACCCAAAGCGTCCGCAGACCGCTGGCGTCGGTTCCTTCAAAAACAACCTTGTTGCCGATGCTCGTAAGGTGGGTTGTGTTGAGCCCGCTCGGACCAACGCCGGCAAGCCCGGCATTCCCGAGCCCGCCCATTTCGACTGTTCCCTTCACGGTCCCGTCTGTGGCCCAAAGCTCTTGAAGTGATGCTCCTACTGATGTGTCGAAGCCAAGGAAAACGGCTTTGTTGGCGCCGAACGCTGTCATCTGAACCGGACTGAGGCCCAAGTTAGGATTGGCGTTGGTGACGCCTGCATCGCCTAATCCGCCGACTTCGGTTGTCCCGGCGATTGTTCCATCCGTGACCCAGAGGCCCTCAGCTGGAATCAATTTGCCATCATAACCGGAAAAAAGCGCCTTCGAGCCAATTGAGATCACCTGACGGGGAAATAGCCCGCCGGGAGCCTGGCCGCTGACCGGATTGTTATGCGCGCCGCCGATCTCGAAAGTGCCTTTAGCCGTTCCATCTGTAACCCACAGGCTTTGCGAATAGCTGGCGTCCCTGGCGAGGAACATCGCCTTGGACCCCATGGAGACGAAGCTTCCCGGGCTCAAGGAATAGGAAGCAAGCGTCGGAACGCCTGGGATGCCGGCGTTCTTGAGGCCGCCGATCTCGAATGTCCCGGCCGTCGTTCCGTCTGTGATCCAAAGGCCACGATAGTTGTCAGTATCGGCGGCGCTGAAAAGTACATGGTTTCCGAAAACGGTGAGGTTTTGTGGAGCAAACCCCAGAGCATAAGCGCCTGTTATCCCGGCGTTTCTCAAACCGCCGAGTTCTTTTGTCCCGGCAGCGGTCCCGTCCGTCACCCAAAGGCCGGCCCAGCCGGAAGAGTCGCGACCGAAGAGTAAGGCCCTGGAGCCAAAGGTCAAAATATTATAGGGAAGGAAGCCGCTTAGGTTGGTGTAGACGCCGCCTATGCCCGCATTTTTGAGGCCGCCGATTTCATATGTGCCTTGAACCGTCCCATCGCTGAACCAAAGGCCGCCTGCGCCCGCGGTATCGATTGCGCGAAACAGAACGCCGCCGCGAAACGCCGCCAAATTTATCGGGTCGAATGTGGTAGAAGCGCCTGCGATATTCTTGCTGTCGAGCCCCCCGACCTGGTATGTGCCTGCGGTTGTTCCGTCACTCTCCCACAGGCCAAGATTGAGGTTACTGTCTTCCGCTTCGAAGAAAACAACTTGCTTTGCCATTATTACAACCGTTCCCTTTCGTCATAGCCTAAAAAACTTCAAAAACATAAAAAAATTCGCGGGCCTCGTCACTGGATGTCCTCGCGATAACTTGGTGATAGCTTGTTATTTTCGGTGGCGCTTCGAATCTCTCAGGGAAGAGATCGAGGCCCAAATGTTGGCGAAGCCCTGAACTCCGCATAAAGTGTCTTAGGGCTTACTGCGGATGTCATGCCGATTTCAAAGGCCGTGAACATGGTGACGGCGAACGACGAAAAGCGGCTGCGCAGCCGGGCGTGGTGGGATAATCCGGCCAATCCGCGCATGACGGCGCGATATCTGGAGCGCTTCCTGCATTACGGGCTGACCCGCGACGAGCTGCAATCGGACCGCCTCATCATCGGAGCGACCTCGTCCCTGCGATCCTGCCTCAGTTCTTGATCACCACCCGGAACTCGGTCTTGAAGTCGTAGACCGGGTAATCCTTGATGATCGGGACGCTGACCTCCAGCGACATCGCGATCTTGTCCGTGAGGGCATATCCGACGGCAAGATCAGCGGGCAGGAACAGGCGGCCCGTCTGCCCCGAGACCGGGTCGCCATAGTTGATGCGGATATCGTAGCTCGGGTAGAAGGTGAGAGACCAGGGGCCGGACAGATCGAGGCTGAAGGTTGGGGCGAACTGAGGTTCGCTGATATTGCGTGTTATGGGGTTGCCGGCAAAGCTCACGGCGTAGCGCATCGCCGGAACGAAGTAAGTGTCCTGGCTCAGCTCCGTGAAAGTATAGCGGAATCCGAAGCCGGGCATGATCTGCCACTTCCCATTCCCGATGTGGTCCGAGGCGGTCGGCGCAACAAGACGCGCGCCGAATCCGAAGGCTTCGCGCTCACTAAGCGTGCGGATGACGACGGCCTGAAAAACGGAATTGCCGAGCCCGAACTCGTCCTGCGCCTCTGGGTCGCCTTGCGTGAACGTCGTCTTGTTTTCGAGTTCGGTTTGGGCAAGGAGGGAAAGCTTCCAATCGGAATCGAGCTCAATGCGGCTCGTGCCGCGAAGGATCCAATAATCGCGATCGGTCCGGCTCGTCGTCCCTGAAAATTCGCGATACTGATAGCGAAGATCGACCGCGTTCTGCGGGCGCGTCAGATCGTTGCCAGTGTTTTTGGGATCTTGATCTGATTTCGCTGCCTGGGCCCCGTCGTTCACGACCTGTTGGGCGGCGGCGAAAGATGTTCCAACAAGCGTTGCAGCCAAAAGGGTTAAAATAGCGATCGCGGACGCACGCCGTCTGCTTCGCGGTTCAAACGTAAGCACGCAGATCGAAGCGCCTGCTTGGCGTGTCATGGCTTGCCCCCTTGCGCGCCCTTATCGTCTGATTCACAGAATTGGACAATTGAATGCCCTTGCGCCAGTGGTTGCAGCGACAGTCTTTCAGGTTAACCTGATGCGCAAAAGCGCCGTTCAGGGCGGCTCAGGAGAAGCAAGGTGACGCGATGACAGCCAAAGACGCAAAGCGGCTGCGCAGCCGCGCGTGGTGGGACAATCCCGATAATCCGGGCATGACGGCGCAATATCTGGAGCGCTTCCTGAATTACGGGCTGACCCGCGAGGAACTGCAAAGCGGCCGCCCCATCATCGGCATCGCGCAGACGGGCGGCGATCTCGTGCCCTGCAACCGCCATCACGTCACCCTCGCAAGCCGGGTGCGCGACGGCGTCCGCGATGCGGGCGGCGTGCCGTTCGAGTTTCCGGTTCACCCGCTGCAGGAAACCGGGATCCGGCCCACGGCGGCGCTGCATCGCAACCTCGCCTATCTCGGCGTGGTCGAAATCCTCTATTGCTATCCGCTCGACGGCGTCGTGCTGCTCACGGGCTGCGACAAGACCACGCCCGCGCTCTTGATGGCGGCGGCGACGCTCGATTTGCCCGCCATCGTGCTGTCGGGCGGCCCGATGCTCGACGGGCATTTCGAGGGCAAGCTTGCGGGCTCGGGCACAGTCAAATGGGAGGCGCGCAGGCGCTTCGCGGCGGGCGAGATCGACTATGCCGGTTTCATGGATCTCGTGCTCGCGTCCGCGCCCAGCATCGGCCATTGCAACACCATGGGCACGGCAAGCTCGATGAACGCGCTTGCCGAAGCGCTCGGCATGTCGCTTCCCGGCTGCGCGGCGATCCCCGCGCCTTATCGCGAGCGCGGGCAAATGGCTTATGCCACGGGTCGCCGCGCGGTTGAACTGGTCTGCGAGGACTTGCGCCCCTCCAGGATCATGACGCGCGAGGCGTTCGAGAACGCGATCGTCTGCGCGTCAGCCATCGGCGCCTCGACCAACTGCCCGCCGCACATGAACGCCATCGCCCGCCACATCGGCGTCGCCCTCGACAACGACGACTGGGACCGGACCGGCTACGACATTCCATTGCTCGTGAACATGATGCCGGCCGGGGCTTATCTCGGCGAGGCCTATTTCCGGGCGGGCGGCCTTCCGGCCGTGATGGCGGAGCTGATGGCGGCGGGGAAACTGCACGCGGGCGCGCTGACCGTGACGGGCCGGACCATCGCCGAAAACATCGCGGGCGCGAAAATCCTGAACGAAGACGTCATCCGCCCCTATGCGCGTCCGCTCAAGGAGAGAGCCGGTTTCGCGAACCTCAAGGGCAACCTCTTCGACAGCGCCATCATGAAAATTTCGGTCATTTCCGAGGCTTTCCGCAAGCGCTATCTGGAACGGCCCGGCGACGATGGCGCCTTCGAGGGCCGCGCCATCGTTTTCGACGGCCCCGAAGACTATCACGCCCGCATCAACGATCCCGCCCTCGCCATCGACGCCGATTGCATCTTGGTGATGCGCTATTGCGGCCCGCTCGGCTATCCGGGGGCGCCCGAGGTGGCCAACATGCTGCCGCCCGACGCGCTCGTGAGAGAGGGCGTTTCGCAGCTTCCCTGCATCGGCGACGGCCGGCAGAGCGGCACGAGCGCCAGCCCGTCCATCCTGAACGCCTCCCCGGAAGCCGCGGCGGGCGGCGGGCTCGCGCTTCTCAAAACAGGCGACCGCATTCGCATCGACATGAACAGGCGGCGCGCCGATATTCTGATCCCGGACGAGGAGCTGGCGGAGCGGCGGCGCAACCTGCGCCTGGCCGCGTTCATCAGCCAGACGCCATGGCAAGACCTTTACCGCGAGCATGTGAGCCAGCTGGACAAGGGCGCGGTTTTTGAAGAAGCCGTCCGGCATCAGCGCGTGAGCGAAGGCGGCGTTCCCCGCGACAGTCACTAACACCAAGTCTTAGGACAGGCACAAAAACAAGAGAGTCGCTTCGCCCTTATCGGTGTGGCTGAGGCATGTTGGACCCGCGACGGCGGATTTGCGCGGCGTCCTCGCGCTCATCACTGACGGGCAAGCGATGCGACAGCGGTCAGCGCCCTGCCAGGGTTAAAAAAGGGCTGAGATTGGTTTCGTTTGGTAAAACAGGGGGTCTCGCCTTCGGCAGGCGGGATTCTATGGGACTATCGCGATTGGCGAGCGGTTGGCCTCAGCGTTCGCATGTCTGGCCTTGAAGGCGCCGAAAGCCTCCCCGCCCACAGAGAGGCGTTCGTCTAAGACATTGAAGTAAAACGGAAAAAATATAAAAATGCGACGTGCGCACTTGGTTAACAGGCGCCGGCGGTCCATGGTTAATAAAGGCTTCAAGGGGCATGAGATCTTGAAGCAGTCCTTCGCGGCTCGACCAACCGCATTAACGGGCGGACGCCCTCAACAGCGCCGCCACGCCTTCCATCCCGCACGGAACGATGCAATAAACCCGCGAACCGAAAAATCGTATCGGTTATTTATGCGGTGTCCTTAGTCACAACGGCGGCGCGCCACAGGCGCCCTACGCGCGAGCATGCTGCAGCCGGGGAGGCGGGCGCGCTCAAATCGCATCGTGCGAGATTGCGGGCGATGGAAATGGGCGCCAATGACCTATCAGGCCATCCTCCGCGCCATTCATGATGGCTGCGCCTGGGTGTTGCAACGCGAGCATGCCCGCATCCGATGCAAGCATCCGCCGTCAAAGCGCGCCACAACCAACTCGTCGCCGACAGATGACAGACCCGGCGGCGGCGGCATAAGATCGTCCGCGACGGATGGGCTGCATTGAATTCCCACGGTTCGACCCGGTCATAAATTCACAGTCAACGAAAGACGGCTAAGCCGCATTGCCGCCCGCCGCAATTTTCGAGCTAGCGATGGAGGGACTTCAATGGATGCCTACGAAGCGCTTGTAACGCGGGTCAGCCCAGTCGATATTGGCGACCCTGCCCCCGACGAGGAAACCGTGCGCAAGCTTGTCGCCGCCGCCTTGCGCGCGCCCGATCACGGCAGGCTGCATCCCTGGCGCTTTATTTCGGTACGCGGGGAGGGCAGAGAGCGCCTCGGCGACGTTTTCGCCACGGCCCTCGAACGCCGCAATCCCGACGTGACGCCCGAGTTCCTGGAGCGCGAGCGGCAAAAACCTTTGCGCGGCCCTCTGCTTCTCGTCGTGGTGGCCCGGATCGCGGAGCCGTCCAAAATCCCAGTGGTGGAGCAGCTTCTCTCGGCGGGCGCGGCTGCGCAGAATATTATGCTTGCAAGCCACGCTCTCGGCTTCGCTGCGATGTGGAAAACGGGCGAGGCCGCCTACGATGCAAGCGTGAAACAGGCGCTCGGTCTTGAAGCTTCGGAGGCCATCGCCGGTCTTCTTTACATAGGCACGCCGAAGGCGATGCCGAAACCACCAGCCCCCCTTGATCCCGCGGCGTTCATACAGCCTTGGCCGAAGGCTACGTGAGACGAGCCTAACCCGCGCGAAATCCTGCCCCGCTTGTGGCGCGCTATTCTACGGATAAGGTGTAGGAGCGCATCGATATCATTGTCACTCGTACAGATTTCGGAGGCGACTCGATCGAGAGCTTGCCTCCGATGGAGCTTGCCAAGGCCGCAGCCCCCTCCTCAACCACTCAGATTGATCGCGCGCCTCTTCTTCAGTTTATGGTAAATGAAGTTTAAATTTATATCTTTTGAGTTGAGCGTTTTACTTGTCTCCACCTATAATCGCCCTAAGTTGCTGGCGGTAAAGGAAAAGTTTACCTTGATCTAATCATTTCTATCGCATCAAAAGCGATAATTCGATATATTATAAAATTGTCGAGGAAAGGAGCGTGAACCAAGGGTCCAAAAAATGAAGTATATAGTTGCTGCGTTCATCGCGATTGGAGCGATGGTCGGCGTTTCTGCGCAAGCGGCTCCAATTTCGCCGGCTTCCGTGCAGACGGAGCAGGCGATCGCGACCGGCCATTCCGTGGAGAAGGTCTGCTGGGGTTGCGGCTGCGGATACGGCGGTTGCGGTGGATGGAGACGGTCCTATTGGGGCGGCGGCGGCTGCGGATACGGCGGCTGCGGCGGATGGAGACGGTCCTATTGGGGTGGCGGCGGCTGCGGCTACTACCGTCCTTGCTATCGTCCTCGCCCTTGCGGTTATTATGGCTACGGCTGTGGCGTCCGCTGGTGGCCATACCGTTCCTATGGCGGCTATGGCGGCGGCTGGGGCAGCGGCGGCTGGGGCGGCGGCGGCTGGAGCGGTGGCGGCTGGAGCGGTGGCGGCTGGAGCGGTGGCGGCTGGGGCTACTAAAGCCAGACAAATCGAGCGTACCCGGCAGTCAGCCGGGTAGCAGGAGATGCGGCTTCCTTCCGGGGGGCCGGGTTAGAAATCAAAAACTTCAGGAACCGTCTTATTTCGGTGCGGGTTTGTGGCTTCCCGCCCGATCTTTTCCTGAAACTCGACGCCTGCGCGTCGATGGAAAGCGAGGCTTTTTTTGGCTTTCACAGGGAAGCCGGTGATCAAGAAAATGTCTTGATTAAATCTTATAGAGGCAGGCGTGCTATTTGCAGCAAGTTGTGCGATCGGCCATGAGGTTCGAGCTATGCATCGGGCGAAAAAATGTGCGCTCCTTGCCGCCGCTGCGGCCGTAACGCTCGCGAGCGCCGCCTTGGCCGCTCCCCCCGAAAATGAAGGTTCTTATCTGCCGCCCCAATCCTCTCGGCCTCAGCAGATAACGAGGAACGAAAAGGCCATCGTACAGCGTGCCTGGCGCCCACAGCGCAGGGTTCGGACCAGAACCCGAAGCCGCCGAATGGCGGGGGAATACCAACCGGACCCGCCGGTCATGCCCTTCTTTCTAGACATGCTCTTCTTTCCGTTTTTCTGAATTCGCGTTTAACTTAAGGTTGCGCTCCGCTTGCGAATAATTCAAACGCTGTGTCAGCAGCGGCAGCCGCAAAAGCTTCTAAAGCGACGACAAGACCATACGAGGGGAGAGCTTCAAATGATCACGCGTCACGCAAAGTTTCGGAAAGGCGGGAAGTTCTTGGCCATTCTGGCCGCGCTTCCTCTCAGCCTCTTGGCCACGCCTCAGGCGAGAAGCGAAACCACGCTGGCCGGCACTTGGATTGGCAATGGGATTGTGGCTTACATAACGGGCGCTCGCGAAAGGGCAAAATGCCAAGCCAGCTATTCCGGCGGCTCATCCACAATTTCAATCAATGCAACCTGCGCAACCCCGTCGGGAAGCGTGTCCCAAATTGCGCGACTTCGCAAAACAGGCGCCAACAGCTACGCGGGCACATTTTTCAATTCACAGTATAACTTGAGCGGCAGCATCCAGGTCGTCGTCCATGGAAACACGCAGTTGGTTTCGATATCGAGCGGAAGCGGATCGGCATCCCTGTCGCTGAGACGCTAAAGCCAGCGCCCGAATCGATCTTGGGGCGTGATCGAAGCTCGCTTCGCATCAAGCGCTGCGCGCGCCTGTAAAAGCGCGCCCGTCGCCCGAGCGCCTTTTGCCCGTCAGGAACATGGCTTTACGCCGCGCGATTTTCGCGCGCTAACCTTGTTATACACATGATGTTCTTCCGACTTTTCGAACCGGAAAGTTTCGGCTAAAGCGGTATCGCGATATTTAGCTGGGGAGGTAGGTATGAGTAAGGGAAAGATTCTCGGGTTAGCGGCGGCGGCGTTGCTGTCGATCGGCGTTCAGCAGATTGCGGGCGCAGCCACGGCGGCGGCACAGGATGTCCCGGCCGAAACGTCAGCCGCCCCGGCCACCGTCGCGACAGCGGCTTATCGCGGCAACATTTATGGAAGTCACGGCGTCATCGGACACATCGAAGATCCTGCGACGTCGGGCGAAAACGGCGCGACGCCCCACCGGTATCACCATCGCCAACATTATGGGCATCGCTATTACCGACACCACTTCTACGGAGCCAGAAGGTACTACCCACGATTCTATGCGCATCGCTATTATCCGCGGTATTACGGCGCCGCACGGTACTACCCTCCATACTACGGGCGCCGCTATTACCCGCGTCCCGTCGCGGTCAGTGGATACTACGGCGGGGCAGGGTACTACCCTCAATACTATTCGCGCGGCTATTATCCTGGCCAGCCGGTTGTCGCGACAACCAATCCTTTGGCGCCGACCAATTGGGGCGCCGCGTGTTACGGCGGCAGGGTGTGCACCGGCGGCTACACTTATTACCGCGGCGTTCCCGTCTGCAGCGCCTGGGCGGCTTGCAATTACTGAGGATGGAAATGCGGCAGCCGGTTAGCTCTGTAGCTGAGTTCTAAGTCAGCAAATGCGGGACCATAGCTGGAGGGATGCTTCTTTGAGTTCGGCTGAAAGGAGTTTTCCCTTAGCCTCTCCAGCTCAGGATGCTTGCCGTCCCGTCGCCGCGATATCCTTTTGGCCGGCCGTTTTATGGCCGGCTGATCGAAGTTAGTGTTTTCGCCCGCTAAATAGGCATCTTCAGGGATGTGGTGCAGCCCTGCCATAGCGCACTCATTCATCGTTGCTAGCCGAAGCTGAGCGATTCGAATCCTGTATCATCCTGTACATAGGATTGGTTCCCGCGAAGCCGCTTGAAAAGGCGTCTTCGGGAGCAGGCATTTGATCAGCAGAGGCGAAAATGAACACTTCTCGCATGAGCAGATTGGCGAGTGCGTGTGCGTGCGTTGCAATTCTTTTTTCCGGCGCGGGCTACGCCGCCGATATGTATGCGCCAGCCGGCCTGAAAAATTCTCCGGACGTTGTGGACGGGATGAGACACGGCGACGGCGTGCACGCCACGCTTCCCGCCGGCGTCTCGGGCGCCGCCATGGTCGCCCAGGGCGAGACGATGCTTATGTACATGCCCATGTATATGAACATGCAAGGCAACTATATCGGCACGGACAAAGTTTCAGCGAACACAATTCTCTCGACCCGTAACATTTCGGGGGGCGGGCCTAACTATTTGCGCTTTGTGCCGGAGAGCATGGACGCGCTCGTAAACATGGTCGGCGTCACTTACGGCGTGACGAACGCCATTAATATCATGGTCATGGGAAGCTACGTCGAGAAAGACATGCCCATGACGACCTATAGCATGCCCATGATGAGCAATGGCATGATGGGCGCGAGCATGATGGGCACAAAAGCGCTTGGCACGGAAACCTACAGCACGGACGGTTTCGGCGACGTATCCGTGGTTGGCCTGTTCCGCGTGTACGAGGATGGCGTCAATCATGTCCACATCAATTTCGGCTTGAGCCTGCCCACAGGCAGCACGACCGAGCAAATGAACATGCTGAGCCCGATGGGGACCACCATGCCGATGCGCGCCAATTACGGCATGCAACTCGGAACCGGGACGGTCGACGCCTTGCCGGGCGTGACCTATCTCGGTAGGAATGGGCTTTGGTCTTGGGGCGCGCTTTATCGCGGGCGCTTTGCGCTCGACAGCGACCAGGGCTATCATTGGGGAGACATCAACCAGCTGACGGGTTGGGCCGGCTATACGTTCTACCCTGGCGTCACGGCCACGGCGCGCGTCGCGGGCACGGTCCAAGGTAAGATCGAAGGCGCAAACTCGCAGATTTATGGCGCCATGCAGGGCGCCTATCCGGGCTGGTATGGCGGCGAGCGTGTCGACCTTTTTGGCGGCATCGAGATTGCCGGCCACGCGTTCGGGCTCGGGCATACGAAGCTTGCCATCGAGGCCGGCTTCCCGCTCTATCAGGACCTGAACGGTCCGCAAATCGGGGAGAACTGGCAGCTTAACGCCGCTCTTGGCATCCTCTTCTAGCACAGCCCGAGGCAATTTCGCGCTCCCTTCGCAGCACGGTCTCAAGCGAAATTGCCTCGGATAAGCTGTGCCGAGACTCAAGAAGTTGCTCGTGCGCTCGGCCGGAAATTCCGCGCGAGCTTGCCGCGAATGGGGCGGGAATTTCAGGCGGGGCGTACTGGGTAAAAGCCCTTGTTTGCGGAAGAAAGAAGCAGTCCGGTTTGTAGGGCTTGGATCAACGCGCAGCAAATAGGCACACAGGTGAAACAGATTCTGGCGGTTATGGCGGTTGCGACGCTCCTCGGGGGCGGCTTCGCCCTCAGAAGTTCTCTGGCGCAGCAGATACATGAGACGCCAGCCGAAGGAGGGAACATGAGCCAGCATCATGAGCATCACATGGACGGCTCATCCGATGGGGCCTTCCATCGCCGGTTCGACGACGCGGACAAGTGGGCCAAGGAGTTCGACAAACCGGAGCGCGACGCTTGGCAGAAGCCGGACGAGGTGGTTGAGGCTCTGCATCTCGATCGTGCGGCGAGCGTGGCCGATGTGGGCGCGGGCACCGGCTATTTCAGCGCCCGTATCGCTAAGCGCATTCCCGAGGGTAAAGTCTTCGCGGCCGATGTCGAGCCGGACATGGTGCGTTATCTCCGGGAGCGGGCCGAACGCGAGCAACTTTCAAACCTTGCGCCCGTGCAGGCGAGCGCCGACGCCGCCAACCTGCCTACGCCTGTCGACCTCGTTCTCGTCGTGGACACCTATCACCACATCGGACACAGGGTCGCGTATTTCTCAAAGCTGAAATCGTCGCTGCGCCCCGGCGGGCGGCTTGCAGTCATCGACTTCAGAAAAGATTCGCCGGTCGGGCCACCCGTCGAGCATCGCATACCGCCCGAGAAGGTGACGGAAGAGCTGGCGGCGGCAGGGTTCACGCCCGTGGAAAGCTACGACTTCCTGCCAAGGCAGTATTTCCTCGTCTTCAAGGCGGGCGCCTAAATCCCGGCCTCGCGAAGCGTGCGCCGGGATCACAAAAAATGCTACTTTCTGGGCCGAAATGAGCGGCGATGAGCGCCGCGCACGCCCAGGAAACATGGGTTATCCCACATCAAGCACGATCTTGCCCATATGCGCATTCAATTCCATGCGGCGGTGGGCGTCGGCAGCCTGATCCAGAGAAAAGGCTTTGTCGATCACGATCTTAACCGCCCCGTGCTCAAGGAGCGGCCAGACCTTCTGTTGAAGCTCCTTTGCGATGCGGGCTTTGAACTTCAGGCTTCTCGGCCGCAGCGTCGATCCTGTAAGCGTCAGCCGCTTCAGCATCAACGGCATGAGGTCGAGTTCAACGCGGGCGCCTTTCAGGAAGGCGATCTGCACGATGCGGCCGTCTTCGGCGGCGCAGGCGATATCGTCCTGCACGTAGGCGCCGCCCACCATGTCGAGGATCACGTCCACGCCGCGCTTGGCGGTGAGCTCCTTGACTTCCTTGGCGAAGGAGTGGGTCTTGTAGTTGATGGCGCGCTCCGCGCCAAGCTCCTCGCAATAGGCGCATTTTTCGTCGCTGCCTGCGGTTGCGAAGACGCGCGCGCCGAAATGGGAGGCAAGCTGAATCGCGGTCGAGCCGATGCCGCTCGACCCGCCGTGAACGAGAAAGCTTTCGCCCGCCTTCAAGCCCCCACGCTCGAAAACATTGTGCCAGACGGTCATGAAGGTCTCGGGGATGCACGCCGCTTCCCTCAGCTGAAGGCCCTTCGGCGCCCTCATACAGGAGCCTTCATGGGCAAGCGCATAGTCCGCGTAGCCGCCCCCGGCCGTGAGCGCTGTCACTTTGTCGCCGACGCGCCAGAGTGACGCCCCTTCGCCCAGGGCGACGATTTCGCCAGCGACTTCGAGGCCGGGAACGTTCGAGACGCCGGGCGGCGGCGGATAGAGGCCCTTGCGCTGCAGAACGTCCGGCCGATTGACGCCTGCCGCTGCGACCTTGATCAAAACCTCTCCGGCGCGCGGTTGTGGCGTAGGAAGATCCTCTAAGACGAGGACTTCCGGGCCGCCTGGCTCGCGGATGACGATTGTCTTCATAGCGTTCTCCCTTCGGCCGGCGGCAAAGCCCGTCGCTGAAAATGTTTACCCCATGTTAACGGGATCTTGCCATTATCCGTAAATGTAAGCTGGGTCGACCCGGAAACACCTCCAAAACTTGTCAGCCGCGTCCTTGACGCGGCTTTTTTGTTAGCCCTTTTTTCGTCGCGGCCTTGATGAGGCGTTTTTTTTAGCTAATGTGGCCAGACGTTGTCTTCTGTCTTCACGGTTTGAAAGGCAGTTGGGGTTAAATGTGTATCGTGTCCGGCGATTTTGCGCCGGTCGTTGTGCGTATGGCGGATCATATGAAGAGCACCTGCGTTTCCGAAAAGCATCAGAATGCCGCTCTTTTATCGTTTGGCGACCGTTTCACGACGTCGCCGCAATTTATGAAGCTTTTTCGGGAAGGCATGGACCTCGTGGAGGAGACCGCCGAGTATCTCGATGGCGCGGGGAGAGCGGAGTCCAAGCACCTGACGCCGCCTGCAAGCCTGGCTTACACCGCGGAAAGCATCAGGCTGACGACGCGCCTCACCCAGCTCGCCTCATGGCTGCTCGTTCGCCGCGCGATCGCCTGCGGTGAAATCACCGCCGCGCAAGCGCACACCCACAGGCATCGGGTCGCCCTTTCGCCCCAAAGCGGCAGCCGCCCCGAGGGCTTCGACGTCCTGCCGGAAAACTTCAAGCGATTGATCGCCGAAAGCTATCGCCTTCACGACCGGATCGTGCGGCTCGAACGCATTCTCGGCGACAGTTCGGCGCCGGCGAACGAAACCGGCTCGCCAATCAATGGCCATTTCGCGCGCCTCAGAATGGCGTTCCCCGCCGCCTGAACATCGCCCCTTATTTCTTGAAAAATGCGCTTGCTGCGTCCTTGTGTGCGCTTTTCTGCTTGACCACAGCCTCCGCGCGCAAAATTTCCGCTTTCAGTAGCTCGATGTAGTCGCGCAGCTCCACGACGGAATAGACCGTGAGGTCCTTCGGTTTTGAAGGCTGCTTGCGCGGCTCAAGATCGTCGATATCCATTGTGCTCTTCCCGATTCAAGAACGACAGGCGCACCTTAGCGCGAAGCGATCGGGCTTGCACCTGGCTAGCGACACATGCGCAGCCGGCGAATATCGCGCTTCGGCGCCGTGCCTGACCGGATCGACGGCGCGTGCATCACCCTGGCGCCGCAATTTTCTTGTTATTGATTTCGGGGCGCGATTTGGATCGGTTGAAGGCTTCCGCGATGCAAAACGCTCTTCGGATCAACGGCTTCAGTCAAGCGCGACGTCACCTTGCCGGCGACGCGAGCGCGCGGTCCAGCCTTGCCCGGCCGAAGGGCGCAGTGTATCGCTGGCGGCAAGCTTATAGAGAAGGGGCGGATAAGCCATGATTTTCCGGCGAACTCGGGGAAAAGCTGCTTGCGCGCTTGTCGCGCGATGGGGACTTCGGCGCTTTCGTCTCGATCTTTCGCGAATATTTCCCGGCCTACAAGTACAAATATGGGATGATCCTCATCCTAATCTTCATGACCTCGATCGCCACGGCTGCGGCGGCCTGGCTTGTCCGCGATGTCGTCAACGGCCTGTTCCTCACCAAGAATGGGGGCATGCTGATCCCCGTCTTCCTGGCCGTGCTGGCCGCCTTTCTGGTGAAGGGACTTTCGACCTATTGGCAGTCCGTCATCTCCGCGCGCATCGCCAATGATCTGGTCGCGCGGACGCAGGAGCGGATGATCAACCACATCCTTGTGCAGCCGGCCGTCTTTTTCGACCGCTACTCGTCGGACGAGCTGATCATGCGCATCAGCATGGGCGCGGGCTGTTTCGGCGCGATCCTCAACCGCGTCGTTCTTGCAGGCGCAAGAGATGCGGCGACGGTCCTGTCGCTCGCCGTCGTGATGGTGCGGCAGGACATCGTCCTCACCCTGATATGCCTTATCGCCGTGCCGCCGGCATTCGTCCTGCTCTCGCTTCTGTTGAAGAAGATCAAGGGCTTGATGCAGCAGGAGATGCGCTCCATCTCCGAGCTCAACAAGCACGTTCGCGAAGCGGTTCAGGGCTTCAAGGTCATCAAGTCCTACAATCTTGAGCCCGTCATCAAGAAAGAGGTCGACAGCGTCATCGACAGCATCAGGGACCGCTCCAATAAGGTGTCGGCTCTCGAAAACGCGCCGGTTCCCATCATCGACACGCTGGGCGGCGTCGCCGTCGGGCTCACCATCCTTTACGCCGGCTACCGGACCATCTACGGCAACTACGACCCCGGCACGTTCATGTCGTTCATCACGGCGATGCTGCTCGCAATGGATCCGGCGCGCCGCGTGAGCCAGCTCCGCGTTGCGCTGAGGACCTCGATGGTCGGCGTCAGCCTGGTGCACGGCCTCCTCGAAGACAACGACCCCGAGATGGAGCCCCCTGTCGCCGGCAACCTCGTCGCTCCTCTTCTCCGCCCGGAGGGGGGCCTCAGCGTCGTGATGGAGGATGTGAGCTTCGGCTATACTCCCGGCGTGAACGTGCTCGAAAACTTCACGCTCGAAGCCAAGCCCGGCGATATGGTGGCGCTGATTGGCCCATCCGGCGCCGGCAAATCGACGGTATTCTCCATTCTCTTGCGCTTCCACCGGCATCAGGAGGGACGCATCCTGCTCGGCGGGCGCGATATCGCCGACATGCCCGTGACCGAGATCCGCGATCTCATCGCCTATGTCGGCCAGTCGAACTTCATTTTCAGCGGGTCGATCCGCGATAATCTCACGCTGCGCCGCGCCAATGTTTCGGACGAGGCTGTGTTCGCGGCCTGCAAGACGGTCGGCCTGCACGACCACATTATCAAGTCGCCGCAAGGCTACGACACCTATGTGGGCGAGCTTGGCGCGCTCATTTCGGGCGGGCAGGCGCAGCGGCTCAACATCGCCCGCGCCATCATCAAGGACGCGCCCATCCTGCTGTTCGACGAGGTCACCTCCGCGCTCGACGCCGAGAACGAGGAATTGGTGCGCGAGTACATGCACGCGCAGGCGGGGCGGAAGACCATCATGGTGATCGCGCACCGGCTGTCCACCATCCGGCAGGCGAACCACATCGCGCTCGTTCAGGACGGCCGCGTCGAAGCGTTCGGCACCCACCACGACCTCATCCGCGGCAACGACTATTACGGCAAGGTCGCGGGGTTGCAGCTCATCGCTTAGGACACGCCGAACAATAACTGAATTGCTATCCGTCGGAGCGTGTCCGTGTAACTCAACCCGCCGGGATTCCAGAGTACGCGCACATCGGTTTCATGATCGACGAATGCGCTATGCGATATCGCTGGGAGACAGTGGGCTGCAAGCTCGACGAACGCTGGCGGCGAACGGATACGGTCGATTAACCCTATTGGGTTCGTTTCGCAAAAAACGTTGTTTTGCGCTATCTAAGGTTGTGCTATCTGAAACCTAAGATAGTAACTGGAGTTACTCCTACCTCTGCTCCCTGTTTGATATACTTTATTCCACAAGGAGCCGCTTTGGGAAAAGGCGTCCATCATCCTGAATGGAACTAAACCATCAAGCCAAGTCCACTCGTAAAAATCGTAGCGGTTATTGTTCGGAGCATCATTAGCTCTGCGCATCGTCATCCCGGCCAAGTGCAAGAGGTAAAAAGCCCTTGTAAATCAATGGTACGCTGAGCGCTTTACCCTCGGTTTTACCCTGCATCGGCGGCCACGGCCCGCCCGAGCATTGCCAGCGGCCCAACGGGTTGTGCGGCTTGCATAGCGTGCCAGAGGTTCAACGCGCTGTAGCGCTGAGGCTCTTTTCCCGATTTCCGCCAAGCCAAACTTGGGGCGGCAATGCGCGCGTCTAGCATGTCGCGAACGTATGGCGTGACGCGCTCCATGTACACTAAGGCAGAACGTGAAGCATCTTGCCATAATATACGATTTGCATAGTAATAAGGATTATTTGGGCAATAATCGTTACCCACGCGATCCCATTTCGCATGTCAAACCCCAAAATCGTTGATGGCGGTTGACCGTTCTCAAGCACATCAACCTTGCCGCCCGCTCATAATCTAGCGATTTCAGGGTCTGGCTCAATCCAAAAACTCACCCGAGGATACGTTTTCTGTGGATAACTTGACAACCGTTAGTTGACATCATGCCCTATGCTTGGTATGGAATTGCCTTCTCAAGACACATCCTTGTACCTTTAGGCGTCTCTTTCAAAGCGTTTAGTTGCAGGTGAGCGGCGCGTTTTTGGCACGTTCCAAGGTTAACCATCCGGTGAAAGCGAACTCGCTTTAGGTTTTCGCGCCGTATGCGGGCACTCATGCTGCCTGCCCGCCCTTGTTTGCCCGAGGTTAGCTCGGCTTATTCTCGCATTGCCTCAGCGAGCCGACCAAATAGCTCTGAGCCTCGATTTCCTCAGCGGCGGCAATGCGCTCGGGCGTAAGATGAAACCGGATCGCATCCTCATGGATAACGCGGCGGTGGATTGTCACACTTTTTGGTTGATTTTCGCTCAAGTTTAAGCAAATCAGGCGGTGCGCCGATCAAGCAGAGGTGTTCATGGTCAACGAATTCAAGATTGAGGGCGAGCCAACCAAAAGATTTCATCTGTATTGCGGCGAGCCGGTGCCGATGAGCGACTATTTTGATACCGCCACAGAGGCGTTAAAAGCTTATGGGGACCATAAAGACCTTTCTGAGAAGCTTGACGATAGGTTCCACGACTCGCCAAAAATTACGATCCTGGATCGCCACAACGAGATTACTATTGTCCAACTCAGGGCTCTCGCTTCACAAGAGTGAGAGCGGCGTTGCCCAGGTAATGACGCCAGACCCGATGCTTTCAATGTCATGCCAGCGTCAGCGATGAGTGCCCGCCGTCTGGCGGTGTCTTTCGTTCCATTATCGGCCTGACCGCCCCCGCCCGATGACCTCACATTCCCGGCAGACGAATCGGATTAAGATGGTTAGGTGAGGTCAAAGAAATGAACTTTGGACGGCTTTGGGCAGGTCATATTTTCGGGACGAACACTGGCAAACTGTTCTTGAAATTCGAGGACGGTGAGCATGATGGCGTTCTGAAGGGCGTGTTGCGTGCAAGTGAGCCCGAGCTGGGAATCGCCGTCTACACGGTCGGTGCGACTTTCGACGGCCAAACGTTAAATATCGCCGGGTTGCCACAAACCTCGCCAGAAGCAGAACAGAGCATTCGCCTTGGGCAGCTCAAAGCGAGAGGCTCATTGTTGCCTGACGGCAGCGTAAAGGGGGAATGGGAAACGACTATAGGGACTGCAGGGACTTTTGTGCTCTTTCCTCACAGTCTTCCAGACACCAGCACAGCCTCTGGAACACCCGAACCCGTTTACACCGCTAGACACACGTTCGGCCCGATTGAAATTGATCGCGATCAAGTTATATCGCTTGCCCAGGAGATTCAGCGGGGCTTTTCTATTGGCAAGGTGGTTATAACCTTCTCTCTTGGCACTGAGCAATCTCGGTTTCTGGAAGACTTCAAGCAAATGAGATTCTCAGGAAAAGCGGAGGTTCTAAGATTATTCGTTCAGGAACAAGAGCAGCAAGGAAACAGCCGGTTCATCAGTGTAGAATTTGGCCCATACCTCAACGTCGCGATGGCTCAAAGTGCGAGCGAGGCTTGGGCTTTGGGTGAACTTGAAAGACTCAAGCGGGAAATCAACAGATACGAGCGAGTTTACGCCGCAAAGAAATTTGGCATCGGGGTGAACCAATTAATGGCGGTGGGCACAATCGTCTTCTTGCCCAGCCTGGCGAACTTGAAGGATCGCGCGATCCTTGCTGGTGGTGTAGTCGCGTTAATATATGCCGTCAATTGGCTGCACGGAAGGTATCTTCCGCATGCCGCCATCTGGCTAAATGAAAGAAGGGGTGATTTGCTGGCGCGCATATTCCCCTCGATTGCATCGTGGTTCATTGGAATAAGTGCGAGCGTTATTGCCACCCTTCTAGCTGTTTATCTCAAAGGTTGGTTTTCGCTGCCTACCTCATAGCTGGCGGGTTGGGAGGAGTGCTTTTCCGGTGGCGAGCGGCAACAGTCTTTCAATCCAGCTTAGCGGAATGCTACTCAAAAGTAGCGCGACCGGAAGCCAAAAAAGGGGAATTTCACCGAGAGCATGCTTGAATGGCTCGTGCTCGCCTTTGGTGAGGAAAGCCACGCCGCACACGGCAAAATTGCCAAACATACCGATGAAGGCAATAAGGGCGGTGTAAAAGTTTCCGGCCTCGCGCTCAGTTTTTAGCGCATCTCCAACGCCTCTCGTGGCGCGTACAACTAGCACAGCTACTAGCCAGACGATGCCAATTGCGACAACGGCGGCGAGAAGCCAACCCATGCCACTCAGAATGGCACCGCTCCCAAATAGTAGAACCGCTAGAATAAGCGCGAGTAAAATCACTATGGCGGAAGCGTGGCTATTGGTCATGCCCAAAATTTCCCCTTATTTATTTCTATCTATAATCGGAAGATCGGCCAAAGTAATATCAGACAGCTCAACGAGATGAGTAATCTTTCAAGGCTTTGAGATGCAAATGAGGCAGGTGCGCCTCAGGCAACATTCGGCCCAAAATGGCGGCGCTGATGTCGCCGATCTTCTCGTAGCTGATGGAGAGATCGCGCTGCCATTCGGCGTTCTCAGGGTCGCGCGCGGCGCTGATGTCGCCGATCTTGTTGTAGCTGACGGAGAGATCGCGCTTCCATGTGGTGTTCTGCTGATCTTTGTCGAGCAGCGCTTGGACAGGCGTTTGGCCGCGCTCATAGTGGTTCAGAGCCGCATCGCGGTTTCCGAGCTTGGCCTCGACATCGCCCAGCAGGAAATGGCTCCAATGGATGTGATACGGATTATCCAGGGTTGGATGCAGCGTGATGAGGCGCTCGAACGAGGCTTTCGCGCCTGCAAGGTTGCCCGCCCGTATTTGTATTTGGCCGAGACGCCACCGCGCTTGCCAATCATCGGGATCGAGTTCGGCCGCCTCTGCGTAAGCGGCGAGCGCCTTGGCGGTGTCGTAGAAGAAGGCGAGCGCGCCGAGCCTCTTTGCCGCCAGCGCGGCGTCCTTCCGGGCTTCGGCCTCGCCTTTCCTGTGCTGCGCCATCCGCGCTGTGGCCGCGTGCTTCTGTTTCGTCAGGATGGCTTCGATTTTATCGAGGCCAAACCCGCGCGCCTTCATCTCTTTGACGGTGAGGTTTTCTTCCTCGGCGGCGCCGGCGAGGGCGTCGGCGACCGCCGCCGCGGGGCTCGGCGCAGTCGTCGCCGGGGTTGGGCCTTGCGCGGCCTGGGCGGCGATTTCGTAGAAGAAGCGGTTGGTGATCGCCCGGAAGACGGCCGCGGCGAGGTTGTCGCCTGAGTTGAAGTGGGCGCCGTCCACGACATGCTCGCTTTTGAGGCGCGCGCGAAACCGCGCCTGGCGCTTCGCTTTCGCGCCTTCCGAGGCCGGGGCCGCGCCCGCGAAATCGTCCGGCGCTACGAACATTAGGCGCGGCTTGCCCGCGTCGCTCGCCCAGTCGTATTCCATCTCGGTGATGGAGCGACGCTTGTTGTCGCCTTTCGGCTCCCAGCCGCGATAGCTTCCGATGAGCGCGACAAGGGCGTGCGCCTCCTCGACGCGCGTCCGGCAGAAGGGGATGGCGCTGTCGTTGCGCGCGCCCCAGTCCTCCATGTAGTCGAGGTGGAACCAGTCATACCCGCGCGACTGCTCGATGATGCAGCGGCGGTAGTCGCTGAGGTCTGCGCCGGTGGAGCTGAGGAAAACGGTTTTGCGCATCGAGTTGCCGCATGCATGAAGGAATGGCGGAGCTTATAGCAGGGGATGTGGCGAAGCTGAAGGGCGGCGGAGAATAAACTTAGAAGGCGCGGCTACTCAAGCCTCCCGCGCCGTGGCGATTTCTTCGCGAAGAAGTTCAAGCTCCAGCCAGCGGTGTTCCGCCTCGGCCAAATCCTCCTGGGCCTTCACGAGGGCAGCGCTTGCGCGGTCGAACGCGGCGCGGTCTTTCGCGTAAAGCGAGGCGTCCGCGAGCTTCGCCTGGAGCGAGGCGATCTCCTTTTCGAGGCCCGCGATTTTCGCCGGCAGGGTTTCGAGCGCGTGCTTCTCGTTGAAGCTGAGCCGCGTCTTCGCCTTTGGCTCGCCGCCGCTGTCGGCCCGCTTATTGACGGCTGATGGTTTAGCGGGCTTGACCGGAGCATCCACCCCGAACGTGCGCCCGCCTCGTTGCGCGATCATGTCCGAATAGCCGCCCGCATATTCGACCCAACGGCCCGCTCCTTCCGGCGCGATGATCGAGGTTGCGATGCGGTCTAGAAAATCGCGGTCGTGGCTGATCAACACGAGCGTGCCCGCATAGTCGGACAGCATCTCTTCCAGCACGTCGAGCGTTTCGAGGTCGAGATCGTTCGTCGGTTCGTCGAGAACGAGGAGGTTGGAGGGCTTCGCGAGCGCGCGGGCCAGCATGAGCCGCGCCCGTTCCCCGCCGGACAGCACCTTCACGGGCGTCCTCACCTGTTCCGGCTGGAACAGAAAATCCTGCATATAAGAGGCTACGTGCCTCGCTGCGCCATTGACGACCACCAGATCGCCGGCGCCGCCGGTCAGCGCGTCGGCGACCGTCCAATCGGGCTTGAGGCTGTCCCGGCCTTGCTCCAGGCTCGCGATCTCAAGATTTGCGCCGAGGCGAACGGCGCACTCATCCGGCTCAAGCTTTCCGATGAGCATGTTCAAAAGCGTGGTCTTGCCCGCGCCGTTCGGGCCGGCCACGCCGACGCGGTCGCCGCGATGGATGCGGATGCCGAATGCGTCGATAATCGTCCTGCCATCGAACGCTTTCGAGAGGCCCTTCGCCTCGATCACGAGCTTGCCCGAGAGGGCGCCTTCGGCGGCTTCGAGCCTGGCCTGACCGGCTACGCGTTTCGCATTTCGCTTCGCGTCGCGCATGGCGTGCAACTCGGCGAGGCGGCGCACATTGCGTTTGCGGCGCGCCGTCACCCCGTAGCGCAGCCAGTCGGCCTCGCGCTCGATCTTGCGCGCAAGCTTGTGGCGGTCGAGTTCTTCCTGGGCGAGGAAGTCGTCGCGCCAAGCTTCGAAGCCGCCGAAGCCCATGTCGAGCGTCCGTGTCGCGCCGCGATCCACCCAAACCGTGGCGCGCGACAGGTTCGTGAGGAAGCGGCGGTCGTGGCTGATAAGCACGAGGGCTGCGCGCATGCCGCCCAGCCTTTTCTCAAGCCATTCGATAACCTGGATGTCGAGGTGGTTCGTCGGCTCATCCAGGAGAAGCACATCCGGGTTCGGCGCAAGCGCCCTCGCCAGCGCCGCACGCCGCGCCTCACCGCCGGAAAGAGCGTCCGGCGTTTCATCCCCCGTGAGGCCGAGTTCGCCCAGGAGAAAGCGCGCCTGATAGGGGTCGTCGCTCTGCCCAAGCCCGCTCTCGACATAGGACAGCACCGTCTCGTGCTCGCCGAAATCCGGCTCCTGCGGGAGGTAGCGGAGTGTGATGCCCGGCTGAAGGAAGCGCGCCCCGCGATCCGGCTCGACGAGCCCGGCCGCAATCTTCATCAGCGTGGATTTTCCGGAGCCGTTCCGGCCGACAATGCAAATCCGGTCGCCCTCGGAGACGGACAAACTCGCGTCATCGAAAAGCGGCGCGCCGCCGAAAGTCAGCGCGATGTTCTGAAGCGTGAGAAGTGGAGCCGCCATGATTCTTTACCTATAGCCGTCGTCTGATTTGGACGCAAACGGCCGCGGATGCAATGCGCGTGCGCCAGCCCCGCGCAAGCGGCGGCGGATCGCGGGCAACACTTTCATCAGCGCTTCCGACGCGGCCGCCATAGAGGCGGCTTTCACCCAGTTGTTCGTGCAGACGTCGCCGATCGCACTGACGAAATTGCGGACGCCTCACGACGATGGCGCTTGGAAAAGCGGAAGCGTGCGGCTCTTCCCGTCGCCGTCTTGCCTAGCCCAGCCGGGTCAGAAGGGCATAGGGGATGTAGGCGACAACCAATGGGATCACGATAGCGGCGAGGGTGCGCTCGATCATGATGGCGCGGCTCGGCCGCTCTCCCGCCTCGATCGCCGCCGCCACGGCCGGGTCCTTCATCCACATCCGGGAGCGGAAATAGGCATAGGCGGCGAAGGCTGCGTAGGCGCTGAAAATCGAAGCGGTGGCGACGACAAGGCCGGACCTGATAAAAACGACGAAGCCGGCCAGCAAAGTCATGATCAGTGCAAGCATATGCGTGGTTCCTGGCCCTAAAAACTGCGCTCCCGGGCGCTCATGGCGAACCAACTAACGCCACGCCCGCATTTTGGGAATGCGGCACTTTTTGCTATCAAACCCTCGAAACACGCTTTTCGGCGTGCGCCATGGCCGGGGATTTCGGCGCACAAGGCTCGGAAGGCGGCGCCGTCCCTGGCGCGCGCGAGATGGAAAGCGCTACAAAAGACCCTTTGCCGGCTTTCGAACAAACGACAAAGCGGCAAATTCGCATAGCCAATCAAGCGGAGCTGTAAAGGACAAGCCGAACGCTTAAGGCGCTCCAGTTAAAGGTCGGGCCAGGTGAGCGTCTTGAGATAAGCGATTACGGCCTGACGGTCCTTCTCTTCCGGCAGGCCTTTGAAATACATCTTCACGCCATGCAGCACTTCGCGTGGGTTGACGAGATAGGCGTCGATGCGCTTCTCATCCCACTTTCCCCATTCGCTGCGCTTGGAGATCAGCGCCGCCGAATAGTTGAAATCCGGGATGCTGGCGACGGGGCGGTTTACCACAGCCCAGAGTGAGGGGCCAATCTTGTTCATCCCGATTTGCGTCGGATGACAGTTTCCGCAAGTGTGATCGAAAATCCCTTTACCCTTTGCGACGTCGTCAGCCTGCGCTTGCCCGCTCACCGCAAACGCTGCAACCAAAGCCGCAGCCAGCACGGAATTCTTCATGTCGCCCTCTTGCTTCCCGCACGCATATGCGCTGTGTCGCCAACGTCGTATCGACGCCTTATTATCGGTCTGTGTTCGATACGGACAGCAAAGCATCATATCTACATCCGCCACAAACTCTGGCTCGTCAATGGCGCCAAGGTACAACCACTATCCTCGCATTGCAGCCACACAAGCGAAACGAAGCCGCGTCCTTTTGACCGCGCTCGGGGAAGGGGCGCCGCTCGCCGCCGCCAGAGTTTCCGCGGGGCGGGCGCACTGCGACAGCGAAGGCGCTCGGCAGCCGCGGAGGGTGGCGCCAGATGAACTTTGTGGCTATCATCAACGCGCTATCCCGGAGCCTGCCTCATCATGCTAATCCGCCATCCCTACCTTCTTTTCCTCGGTGACGTTCAAGATCAACTCGCAGCCAAGACGGCGCAGGGAATTGTGGACTGGCGGCCCGAGTGGTGCCTGGGGCAACTGCGGATGCCCAGCTGCAAAGCCGATGTGGGCATTGCCGACATGACCATCGGCGAGGCTGCGAAAGCGGGCGCATGCACCTTGATTGTCGGCGTCGCCAATGCCGGCGGGGTTCTTCCCGAGCAATGGACGGCGCCCATCGTTGAAGCGCTGTCGTCGGGGCTGGATGTCGCCGCCGGCCTCCACATGAAGCTTGCCGAGAGACCAACCGTCGCAGACGCCGCCCATCGCTATGGCCGGAAGCTTTTCGACGTGCGCCACTCCGGCGAGCGTTTCGAAACCGGGAAGGGCGCGAAACGCCCAGGCATGAGGCTTCTGACCGTCGGCACAGATTGCTCGGTCGGCAAGAAATACACAGCGCTGGCGCTTGAGCGCGAAATGCGCGCGCGAGGCTTCAACGCCGACTTCCGGGCGACGGGGCAGACGGGCGTCTTCATTTCCGGCCGCGGCGTCGCCATCGACGCGGTCGTGGCGGACTTCATCGCGGGCGCGGCGGAATGGCTGTCCCCCGCGGCCGATCCCGCGCATTGGGATGTGATCGAGGGCCAGGGCTCCATGTTCCACCCCTCTTTTGCGGGCGTGTCGCTTGGCCTTTTGCATGGCGCCCAGCCCGACGCGTTCGTGGTCTGCCATGAGCCTTCGCGCAAAACGATGCGGGGAGTCTCCTTTCCCCTGCCTTCGATCCAGCATGTTATCGACATCACAAAGCGCTGCGGCTCGCTGACCAATCCCAAAATCCAGCCCGTCGGCATCGCCATCAATACCGCATCCATGGACAAGGATGCGGCGCGCGACTATCTGGAGCGGCTTCAGAGCGATCACAACTTGCCCGCGACCGACCCCATCCGCTTCGGCGTGGGATCGATCGTCGACCACATCGCCTTGGAATTCCCGGCGACCCTCCATCCTTAGGAAGAAACGGTTTCAGGAAGTCGCCAAAGAGCATGGGATCGAGAAGAGGCTTCCGAGGATCGAGCGCGCGTTTAAAGAATTAGCTTCTCCAACTAAAAAGGCGGAGAAGACGACGGAAAGTTGTTAATCTTCGCTAAGCAGCAAAATGGCCCTTAACCTCAAACTTGTCGTAAACAACCCTAGGGGCCTTTTTGATTTTTGAGTTTTGCTCAAACTCAACTATCCCAATTTTTTCCATAGCCTTCAGTGTTCTTGATAGATTAGAAGGCTTACGCCCTGATAATGCAGCTAATTCTGCCAAAGAACTCGGCTTTGAGTTTCTTATCATCTCTATAAGAATCATATTCTTTTCTGACAGGATTTTTCCAAGCGCCTCAACGGAGGACACCCAATGCTTTGGTTCATCTGGACGAAGACTGTCTCCTTTGGCAATTGCGATTGTCCTTGCCTTAAGATAGCTGCGCGGAGCTATACCGATATAGAGAGTTCTGTGAGTGCTCATGATACCCCCTTCTCATTCAGCATCTTTTCCACGTCCGCCCAAAAATCCTCCAGCAGTTGTGCGGGTGAGACAAACTCGTAGGCATAAACTTTATCGTGCCAATGTCGATGATCCCAGCACAACTCCTTTCTCTTCGAACGCTTTGCCGGTCCCGTACCTATCTTAGGCGCATGTGCGTTGTCATACCCTACCAATCGACTGTCGCCTGGGCTGTGGAGCGTTAACGAATAATTCAACCCATGTGGCTGGCCTTTGTGTGGCTGTACATTGATTGCCTTCATCGAAACCCAAAAACCGCCGCCGATCTCGGCCGTGACATTATGGAGCCCAAGAAGGTTCTCGATGCCTTCATCCCGGCTCGCGCTATGCTTGGCCGGGATGACACATGGAGGAGCGCAAGGCCTGAATGACTATCCGTGGTCTCAATTGTCGGGAGGCTCCTCGCTCATGCGACGCCTGAAAATCGATGTCGAAAGCTGGCCCATCGCCGGCGCTTTCACCATCTCCCGCGGAAGCCGCACCGAGGCGCGCGTCGTCGTCGCCACCATTGAAGACGGCTCCCATTGCGGGCGTGGAGAGTGCGTCCCCTATCCGCGCTATGGCGAAACAGTCGATGGCGTAGCGGCGGCGATCGGCAGCCTCGCAGACGCCATCGCCAGAGGGGCTGGCCGCGCCGATCTTCTGAAACTGCTTGCCGCAGGGGCGGCGCGAAACGCGCTCGATTGCGCGCTTTGGGACCTGGACGCGAAGCTTTGCGGGAAACGCGCTTATGAACTGGCCGGGAGCCGGGCGCCGATCCCCATGACGACCGCCTACACTCTAAGCCTTGGAGCGCCCGAGGCGATGGAGGGAGCGGCGCGCGCTGCAAGCCGCAGGCCGCTTCTCAAGGTAAAGCTCGGGGGCGCGGGCGACGCGGAACGCATCGCCGCAGTGAAGCGCGGCGCGCCGGGTTCGACGCTGATCGTCGACGCGAACGAGGCATGGAGCGAGGCCAATTTCACGGAAAACCTCGAAGCCTGCCGCGCGGCGGGCGTCGCGCTCATCGAGCAGCCGCTGCCCTCGGGACGCGACGAGATGCTGGCTTCCATCTCGGCCAAGGAGCGCGGCGGCATTCTGTTTTGCGCCGACGAAAGCGTGCATACGGCGGAAGACCTGCAAGCCATCGCAGCGCGCTATCAGGCCGTCAACATCAAGCTCGACAAGGCGGGCGGCCTCACCGCCGCCCTTCAGCTCAAAGCGGAAGCGCTCGCCCGTGGCCTTGGCGTGATGATCGGATGCATGGTCGGCACTTCGCTTGCGATGGCGCCGGCGCTTCTGCTCGCCGGCGAGGCGGACTTCGTCGATCTCGACGGGCCGTTGCTGCTTGCGAAGGACCGTGAGCCCGGGCTCAGATACGACGGCAGCGTCATCCAGCCGTTCGGCCCAGACCTTTGGGGTTGAGTAGTCGCCAACGCGCCGCTCGCATGCCGGTCGCAAAATATGCCGACCTGAGGTTGCAAAACTCCCGGCTCGCGCTTCGCTTGGCCGGGATGGCGAGGGTCATCTGTTTCCGCGCCGATAATCTCGGACGCAGCGACAAAGCGCGACTTAAGCATTGAAATGTCTACATCGGCTTTGCAAAGCCGCGAGCCGCCGTCTATATATCGGCAACTGTAAATCGAAAAGCGAACGCAGCGCGCAGCGGAAACATGGACCCGCAAAGTATTTCTTTTGTGAAAATGAACGGCCTCGGCAACGACTTCGTCATAATCGACGCCCGCGCCGAGCCTGTGTCGCTGTCCGCCGCCGCAGCCAACTCAATCGCCAGCCGCACCACCGGGGTGGGCTGCGATCAGGTGATCGTGCTGGAGACTTCGCACGCTGCCGATGTCTTCATGCGCATCCTGAACGCCGACGGTTCGGAAGTGAGCGCCTGCGGAAACGCCACCCGTTGTGTAGCGGCGCTGCTTCAGCGCGATCTTGGCGACCGGATATCCATCGAGACGCGCGCCGGAACGCTCGACGCCCGCGTCGGCGAAGACGGTTGCGTCGCCGTCGATATGGGCGCGCCCCGCTTCGCCTGGAACGAGATTCCGCTCGCGCAGCCGACCGCCGACACGCGCGCCATCGGCCTCTCTTTCCCGTTGCCCGACGGCCGCGCGCTGGCCGAGCCGAGCGTCGTCAATGTCGGAAATCCGCATTGCATTTTCTGGGTCCGGGACGCCGAGAGCTACGATCTCGCGGCGTTCGGCTGCGACCTTGAGCGCCATCCGCTTTTCCCGGAGCGCGCCAATATCTCGCTCGCCGATGTCATTGACGAAGGCGCCATCGCGCTCAGGGTCTGGGAACGCGGCGCGGGGATTACGCGCGCTTGCGGAACCGCCGCCTGCGCCGCCGCCATATGCGCCGCCAGAACCGGCAGAACCGGCCGCAAGGTTGAGGTGCGGCTTCCAGGGGGCATGCTTGCCATCGAGTGGCGCGAGGATGACGACCATATCATGATGACGGGGCCAACTGAGTTCGAGTTTAGCGGAACGCTTCACTTCGACGGCGGCAGGCTCGCCGTCGACGCGGCGGGGCGCTCATGAGCGTCGATGTCATCACCTTCGGCTGCCGCTTGAATGCTTACGAAAGCGAAGTGGCGAAGACGCACGCCGCGGAGGCTGGGCTCGACGATACCGTCATCGTCAACACGTGCGCCGTGACCGCAGAAGCCGTCAGGCAGGCGCGTCAAACCATCCGGAAGCTTCGCCGCGAACGGCCGGAAGCAAAGATCATCGTCACCGGCTGCGCGGCGCAGATCGAGCCGGAAACGTTCGCCGAGATGGACGAGGCGGATTTCGTGATCGGCAACGCGGAGAAAACCGCCGCCGAGACATTCTCGCTCATCGCGTCAAACGAGCTTGCCCGCGTCAAGGTCAACGATATCGCCTCGGTGCGCGAGACGGCCTCGCACATGATCTCCGGTTTTGGCGGCAGGAGCCGGGCCTATCTCGAAGTGCAGAACGGTTGCGATCATCGCTGCACGTTTTGTGTGATCCCGTTCGGGCGCGGGCCGTCGCGCTCCGTGCCGGCAGGCGATGTCGTGCGCCAAGTCCACGCGCTCGTCGAAGAAGGCTATCGCGAGGTCGTGCTGACGGGCGTCGATCTGACCTCCTACGGTTCCGATTTGCCGGGAGGCATGTCGCTTGGCCGCCTTGTGCGCACCATCCTGCGGCTCGCGCCAGACTTGCCGCGCCTGCGCATCTCCTCCATCGACACAATGGAGGCGGACGAAGCGCTGACCGAGGCTTTCGCCGAAGAAGAGCGGCTGATGCCCCACCTTCACCTTTCCCTTCAGTCGGGCGACAACCTGATTCTGAAGCGGATGAAGCGTCGCCATGCGCGCGAGGACGTGATTGAGTTTTGCAAGGCCATGCGGGCGCTGCGCCCGGACATGGTTTTCGGCGCCGACCTGATTGCCGGCTTCCCGACCGAAGACGAAGCCATGTTCTCGAACACGCTCAGGCTCGCAGACGAGTGCGGGTTGAGCTTTCTGCACGTCTTTCCCTTTTCCGCGCGGCCGCAGACGGCCGCCGCGCGCATGCCGCAGCTTGACCGCGCGCTTGTGAAAGAGCGGGCCGCGCGCTTGCGCCGCAAAGCGGCCGAACGCCTGAACCTCCATCTCAAGGCGGAGCAAGGCAAGGTTTTTGAGGTTTTAATGGAACATAAAGGCATGGGCCGCACGCCCGGCTTCACCGAGATCGAGATCAGCGGGCAAGGCCGGGACCTGGGCGGCGCCATCCTCACAGCGCGGGCCACCGGCTGCGGCGAGCGCCATCTTATCGGCGAGCGCTTGTCATGAGCGATAGTCCCAAGAAAAGCGTATTTGGCCGCATGTTCGGCGGCAAGACGGAAACGCCGTCGCCGAAGCTGGAAGAAGCGGCGCCTCCGCCTCATAAGTCCGCTGCGGCCGTTGCAGAACAGGTTGAGGAAGTCGCCGCGCAGGATGCCTCGCAACCCGGTCTCTTCGGCGGCATGCTTGGCCTTAAGACGCCCTCGAAGCGCGAAGACGCGGCGCGTCCGCCCGACGAACCAGCGCCGCTCGCAGAGGATGTTGAAGAGGCAGAAGAAGACGAAGCGATGGAGAAGGGCTCGCGCGTCGGCTGGTTTCAGCGCATGCGCACGGGGCTGACAAAAACATCGTCACGGCTGACCGTAGGCATCACCGGCGTCTTTTCAAAGCAGAAGCTTAACGACGAGACGCTGGAGGAACTGGAAGACCTGCTGATCCAGGCCGATCTTGGCCTCGATGTCGCGTCCCGCGTCACCGGCGCGTTGCGCCAATCGCGCTATAACAGCAACATCTCCTCCGAAGAGGTTCGCGAAATTCTGGCGCAGGAAGTGGAGAAGGTTCTGGCGAAGGTCGCCGAGCCGCTGGAGATCGACGAAGCCAAAAAGCCGCATGTGATCCTTGTCGTCGGCGTCAACGGCACCGGCAAAACCACGACAATTGGCAAATATGCAAACCAGTTTGGGCGGCAGGGGCTGCGCGTGATGTTGGCCGCGGGCGACACGTTTCGGGCCGCGGCGATCGAGCAGCTCAAGATTTGGGGCGAACGAACCGACTCCGAGGTTGTCGCCAGCGAACCGGGTGCCGACGCAGCCAGCCTCGCGTTCGACGCGTTCCAGCGCGCGAAGGATGAGGGCTACGATGTTCTCATCATCGACACGGCGGGCCGCCTTCAGAACAAGTCGGCGCTGATGGCGGAACTCGAAAAGATCAACCGCGTTATACGCAAGCTGGACAGAGCGGCGCCGCACTCGGTTCTTCTGACGCTCGACGCCACGACCGGCCAGAACGCGCTTTCCCAGGTTGAGATTTTTGACAAGACAGCAGGGGTGACCGGCCTTGTCATGACAAAGCTCGACGGGACGGCGAGGGGCGGCATCCTCGTCGCAATCGCTAGCAAATTCGGCATCCCCGTGCACGCCATCGGCGTCGGCGAAAGCGCGGACGACCTACAATCATTCGACGCACGAGATTTTGCCCGCGCCATTGCCGGCATCAGTTGAGTATGGGAGGTTAATGTGGAGCAGCTTGAGACGCCCAAAAAGAAACTCGATGTCAGCGCCATCCTGAAGCTTGCGCTCGATTTCGGGCCTCTCGCGGTCTTTTTCATTACAAACGGCAGACTTGGCATCTTCTACGCGACCGCATCGTTCATGGCGGCCACTTTATTCTCGCTTATCGTAAGCCGTCTCTTCTTCAAGCGTATTCCTGTTATGGCCCTCGTTACGGGCGTCTTCGTTATGTTTTTCGGCTTCCTGACGATCTATTTGCACGATGACACCTTCATCAAGATCAAGCCGACGGTCGTTAATACGCTCTTCGCATCTATCCTGGCCGCCGGCCTTTATTTCCGCAGGCCTGTCTTGAAACTCGCTCTCGGCGATGTCCTGCAAATGCAGGAGGAGGGCTGGCGTCTTTTGACTGTGCGGTGGATCGGCTTCTTTCTTTTTCTCGCCGTGCTGAATGAGATCATATGGCGTAACTTCTCGACCGACGCCTGGGTCAGCTTCAAGACGTTTGGGATGATGCCCTTGACGTTCGTTTTCATGATGTTTCAAATCACGTTGATTATGCGACATCAGATTTCCGATATATCCTCAGAATTGACAGAGGCTTCGACCTCATAAGGGGAAGAGCTTTCTCAATCGTTCCGTGCCCGCATGGAACCTAACGGTTGGCAAATTCATTTTGGTAGTAATGTTCAGAGTTTAACCGAACAGCCGGACGAGTATGCTGAACGCAAAAGCAGGGCTAAGCCAACCGGGACGGAAGCGAAAAAAGAGCGCGGGCGCCCGCGCGGATGCGATCGACAAATCCATTATTCATCTTTTGCACCGCGCCAGTCAGCGAGCGTCGGAAATTTTTGCTCAGGAAACCAGGGACTTCGATCTCACCGCACGACAATATGCCGTCATCACCACGGTCGCCCAGCATGAGGGGCTAAGCCAGACCGATCTCGTGCGGCTGACCGGAATAGACCGGTCGACGCTCGCCGATGTCGTGCAAAGGCTTCTCAAGCGCGGCGTAATTCAGCGCGAGCGCACTACGCAGGACGGACGCACCTACGCGGTCAATCTCTCTCAGGAAGGTCGCGAACTTCTTAAATCCATAAGGCCCTACGCGCGGCGCGCTGATCGTCTCGTCGTGTCTTGTCTCGGCGACGATGAAAGCAAATTGGCCATCCAGGCGCTCGGCAAGCTTCTTCGCAAAGTTGACGGCCACGACGCCGCCACCGAAGAAAGGTCGGATTAGGTTTGCTGCTTGAGAGTCCTCGCCAACCACAGGCGTTGGATGTAAAATCGGGTTATGGGCTCGGATCTCATCAGTTTTCGAACGGCGATAACAAGCGACGCCAACGCCATCGCGGCGATCCACGAAGCAGCGTGGCGCTCGACCTACCAGGGTATGATTCCTCATCTGCATCTCCAGCGGATGATCGCCCGGCGTGGCCCGCGATGGTGGCAGCAGCAAATCCAGCGCGGCTTGAACGTCACCCTCCTCCTCTTTGACGGCGCGCCCCAAGGTTACGCGACCTGGGGCGAGGTGAGGGGACCATGGCCTTGGCCGGCTGGCGAGATTTTCGAGCTTTACGTCAGCCCCGCCTTTCAGGGCGTCGGCCTTGGCGGGCGGCTTTTCGCCACAGTTAAGACAGCACTGAAGCGCGAGGGGCTGAGCCGCCTCGTGGTTTGGGCCTTGAAGGAGAACGAGACAGCCTGCGCTTTCTATGGCGGCTTGGGCGGCGCCGTCATGGCGGCGGCGCCAGAGCGTTATGGCCAAACGTCCCTCACGCGCGTCGCCTTCGTCTGGGGCGTGAACGTGAAATCGTCCAACGCCTAGAAAAACATCCGCTACCGGGTTCGACCAACGTCGCCCCCCTCACCCCAGCCCTCTCCCACGCAAGCTCGCCTCGGCGAGCTTGCTGCTCTTGTGTGTCCGCATCTGCGAGCGGATGCGGATGGAGAGGGAGTTCCGGCGCGGCCGTTGTAACGGCGTTCCCTCGACAGCCGTACCCGCTTGCGGGTACGGCATCATTTGAAGGCAAGCACGCCAAGGCGTGCTTGCTGGGAGAGGGACAGGGAGGGGTTGCAACCTGTTTCTTCCGGGTCTGCCGCAATGCCCGCGAGCATACACGGATACGGCCAATGCATTGCTGGCAGATGAAGGCGATCACGGCCATAGGTTCTGACCGCGGTGGGCTTAAAGAACGATGTTGTAGCTATAGCTTGCCGTCTGCCCGTTGGCTGGAAATGGCGCCGCCAAGATCGCCAAACGCGAAGTCTCGCGCAGGGCTGAAGTGGAGAGCATGCCGCTTAAACTGGTCGTGGATTGCGCATAGATATCATACTGTACGCTATACCCGCCGCCGGCTGCTGACATTACCCATTGAAACGGTATGCTTGCCTTGCATGTCGCAGTATTGCCAGTGCGCAGCGCAGTCGCGGTCGCAAACTCAAAATAGTTATCTAAACCACCTGTGTCACTCGCAACAACGTTTGTTGTGCAGTAGATAGGCGTAGACGTGGGAATCGTGGACTTGATCGTGATAGTGAACGTGACTTGGACGGTTCCCGTGTGAGTGACTGCGGCCGCTGGGGCGACGGAATTGTCGAACTTCAACTTCACGCCAGCCGGGTTAAAGGGGGGGTGGCTTTGCTGCGCGAAGGCGGCGCCTCCCGCCAGAGTGCTTGCCAACGCTGCAAGCAGCGAAGCCTTAACAATCCGTTTTGAGCCGATCATAGCATGCCCCCTTATGCCCAATTAGTGTAAAATGCGATCTAATCAACCGCGAGCCTTGGTAATGACATCCGGGGGCAAATGGCAAGCAAGGTTACAAGATAGTTAACTCTTATCCACACAATGGAATTGGGCGAGGTTCGCTGGCCCGTATACGTCTAATTATCGCGCCCCAAACAAAAAGCGGGCGCCGAAGACATCGGCGCCCGCTGCAATGAGGAAATTGCAGCCGTGCTTAAGCGAGATATTGCCCGCCGTTCGCAGATATCGTCGCCCCTGTGATGAACCCGGCGTCATCGCTGGCGAGGAAGGACACGCACTTGGCAATCTCTTCCGCCGTGCCGAGCCGGCCAACCGGAATCTGCGCAATAATGGCTTGGAGAACCTTCTCAGGGACGGCGGCCACCATCTCGGTATTGATGTAACCAGGCGCTACAACGTTTACAGTGATGCCCTTCCTTGCGTTTTCCTGAGCCACCGCTTTTGTGAAGCCGATGATTCCGGCCTTGGCTGCGGAGTAGTTGCTTTGCCCGATCTGGCCTTTCTGACCGTTCAAGGATGAGATGTTGATGATGCGGCCGAAGTTGCGGTCGCGCATCCCGTTGATGACCGGCTGCGTCATGTTGAACGCGCTGTCGAGGTCGACGCGGATCACGTCTTTCCATTGCTGGGGCGTCATCCGATGAAGCACGGCGTCGCGGGTGACCCCGGCGTTATTCACAACGATCGAAATCGGCCCGAGTTGATCCTCGACCTGCTTCAGTCCAGCGACGCAGGAGTCATAATCGCCGACGTCCCATTTGAGAACCGGGATGCCTGTTTCAGCGTTGAATTTCTGGGCGGCTTCGTCATTGCCGCCGTAGTTCGCGAGGACCGAATAGCCTCGATTCTTAAGCTCGATAGAGATGGCGTGACCGATCCCGCGTGTACCGCCCGTGACAACAGCAACCTTGGACATGTTTCCTCCAAAAGAGTTTTTCCGATTCAGTCATTTTATGCTTACGAGAAACCCGCCTCCAACCCGACCACCAGTTCATGCTCCAGTTGAAGCCGTGGGCGCAGTGATCGGGGGAGCAGATGCATGACCGGAAAGGCGTTAAATGCAAACGCCTTCGCCGGTGATGTTAGCGTGTTTAGTCGCGCTCGACGCACATGGCGATGCCCATGCCGCCGCCGATGCAAAGGGTGGCGAGGCCCTTCTTGGCGTCCCTGCGCTTCATTTCATAAAGAAGCGTGGTCAGGATGCGGGTGCCAGACGCGCCGATCGGATGTCCCAAGGCGATGGCGCCGCCATTGACGTTCACTTTCGACCTGTCCCATCCGAGGGCCTTGTTGACGGCGCAGGCTTGCGCGGCGAAGGCCTCGTTGGCCTCGATCAGATCGAGGTCGTCTGTCGACCAGCCCGCCTTTTCAAGCGCCTTCTTCGAGGCCGGGATCGGACCTGTGCCCATGATGGAGGGGTCGACGCCCGCCGTCGCCCAGGCAACGATGCGCGCCAACGGCTCAATGCCGCGCTTTTCGGCTGCGGAGCGCTTCATCACGACAACAGCCGCGGCGCCATCGTTGATGCCGCTTGCATTGCCTGCGGTGACCGTGCCTGCCTTGTCGAAGGCCGGGCGCAGCTTAGACAGATCCTCCAGCACAACATTGTCGCGGATGAATTCATCATGGGAGACGATCGTATCGCCCTTGCGGCCTTTGATCGTTACAGGAATGATCTCATCCTTGAAGCGCCCTTCCTTTCTGGCGGCGGAAGCCTTGTTCTGCGAACCCAAGGCGAGTTCATCCTGCTCCGCTCGCGTGATCTGGTATTGCCGCGCCACGTTCTCGGCCGTTACGCCCATGTGATAGCCGTTGAAAACGTCCGTGAGGCCGTCTCTGATCATGGTGTCCAGCATTTCGAAATGGCCCATGCGGACGCCTTGGCGAAGATACTGGCAGTGGGGCGCGAGCGACATGTTTTCCTGGCCGCCGGCCACGACGATGTCGCAGTCGCCAAGCCTGATCCCCTGCGCCGCCATCGCGACGGAGCGCAAGCCCGAGCCGCACAGGAAGTTGATGCTGATCGCCGTCGTCTCGACGGGCAGGTTTGCATTGATCGATGCCTGTCTCGCCGGATTCTGACCCTGGTTGGCGGTCAGAATTTGCCCCATGATGACCTCGGAGACCTCGCCGCCGTCCACCTTCGCGCGGGAGAGAGCCTCTGTAATGGCGACCTTGCCGAGGTCATGAGCGGGAACTGTTGAGAGCGCCCCATTGAAAGAGCCAACCGGCGTCCTTGCTGCGCTTGCAATAACGATAGCCTCTTGCCCGTCCATATCGTTTCCTTTCAGGGTTTGTTTGAGCAAAGTTTACCAAACTTAATGCTCCGCAGGAATGTCAAATTAGTCGGCATTGCCAATTTCCGCCCAAACCGCCCGGCGGCGATCCCGGCGAGGAGCTGCGGATCTTTCTCTTCGCAGGTGCAAAAAAATCCACTGCGTGATAGAACTTGCAGTATAGTAGAGGGGGCAAGGCACCAGTGAGCGATACAATGAACAAACCTGTTGATAAGTTATCGCGCGCAGCCGGTTTTCATGAAGCGAAACAGGCGTTTACGATGGGGGCGGGCGGCAAAAAGTCCGACAGCGGCGATAAGTCCAAGCCTGTCATCATCAAGAAGTACGCCAATCGGCGGCTCTATAATACAGAAACTAGCAGCTATGTCACTCTCGAAGACCTTGGCGAGATGGTGCGCTCGGAGCGCGATTTTCTGGTTTACGACGCCAAGACGGGGGAAGATCTCACACATACGGTGCTGACCCAGATCATTGTGGAAGAAGAAGGCAAGACCGGCTCGAATTTGCTTCCGATCGGGTTCCTGCGCCAGCTTATCCGCTACTACGGCCATTCCATCGAGCAACTCGTGCCGAAATATCTGGAGTTCAGCCTTGCGACCCTAACGCGGGAGCAGGAGAAATATCGCAAGCAATTCGCCGATCCCTTCGGCGCCGCGGCGGCGTTTGAGGCCATGCAAGAGCAAGCGCGGCAGAACATGGTGATGTTCGAGCGCGCCTTCGCGATTTTTACGCCATTCCCGAAGGTTGACCCCCGCGCCGAGGAAGAAAAAACCGTTCAGGACAAGCCGGCGGCTCTCAATCCCGCAGCGGAGATTGCCGAACTTAAAGCACAACTTGCAGTAATGCAGGAGCGGCTTGACCGGCTATCGCAATCCGCTCCCGCGGAAGACGCGCCTCAGTCGGCAGGCGCTCAGGAATGAAGCCGGGCCTGTTTCCTTTTTAAGGAACGCCGATCATGACCTCATCATCGCGAAGCGTCATTGATTGGAGCGCACTCCGTAGGCCTGATGGTGCGCCTCGTTAAGCCTGTCCATGGCGGTTGCGCGCACTTTTGGATCGTTGCTGCGATAAAGGGCAAGGAAGAACCGATCCTGCATAAGGAAATTGATCAGCTCTTTGGCCTTTGTCGATTCCTCTACCGCCGGCTCGTCGTTGTCAGGCAGGATAGTCTGGGCGAGGGTAGGCGCGTCTCCGAGTGTTGGCATAATATCCTCCTCTGCAAATGCTAGTCCGTTCCGCCGCCGAAGGACCCCCTCTGGGCTTGGATGATTTCCGAGCTACCCGTTTCTGGTGCAGTTATCCGAGGAAAGCTCGCTTGAGAGCGTGCGGCGATATGAGCGCCAACTTACCTTGGGCTGTACTAGGATGTGTAATACAACTCGGACCGCCTCCTGGCTAATCTCCTTTCTAATCTTGAATAAATCTTTATCCTCTTCCGCATCGGCCGAAACTGACTGCGACGGCAAGCGCCCCCAAGCGCGGCGCCCGAAGCGGCGCCGCTAATGCGCGATGCGGCCAACTTCCAGGGCCTGCAGAGCGGTCGATCTTAAGACGACTTCCATCCTGAGAAGCGCCGTGGCGATATCTCGATAATGCGTCAGTCCAGGCGTCGGCCGCACCCGCAGCGACAGCGACCGCTCAAGCGCCCCTTCCTTAAGCGCCGGAGGAGCTTCCTGTTCGTCCTTCATGTCGTGAATAGCCAGAAGGATCGCCCGGCGAGTGAAAGAGGCGCCGCCGATGGAGACCCTGCCGTCGAGGTAACTTTGAAGAGAAGCGTGGGCCGTCTCATGCGCTGTTTTAAGAAAGGTCTGTGCGATCTCATCGAAAGCTGAGAGCAGGCTTGCCTGCAAAGGGCGCCAGGAGGGGGCGGCCGCGGCAAGATTTCGGTTTCCTTCATTCATAAGAAAACACCGTTTTGTGTTCAGACTTCACACCGGCAAAGCCTTTTGGCCCAGTGAGTATTCAATCGATCGCAGCCATGCGTTTTGACTGACCTTAGATTGGAGCTTAGCCTAAGCAATTGCGCCTAGACCAATTCCAATCGGATTGACCAAGCCTTCCGATTGAAACCCCAATACTACATATCAATCAATAAAGCCGGAGCTATTTGATCGAAAACAAAATTTCAGGTGATTTGTATCAAGAATAGACTAGACATCGCGCCCCATCAACTACTAAAGGAGGAGCCGTCTAAAGAAATTTTTAACATTCTATCGCCTGTATTAATTGCTGACGCTAAGGAATGATGCGGAGGGTGTGTCGCAGCGAACGGACAGTCGCCTTCCCCAATGACGCCCCTGCTTCAACCGCAACTCGGGTCTTCTCCCCATATTTCCTGGTAAGGCAGCGGGCGCATCTCACGAATGCCCCATTGTTGGGGAACTCATCGCCTGCATGACACAATTGGAGAAAGCGTTCATATGAGAAGTATTACATCTGTGTGTTTCGGTTTCGCCCTTTCCTTGTCGGCCTTCGCCTTGACGTCTGCGCCTGCGTCCGCGCTCGAGGCGTTGAGCGCGGCTCCGACCGTTAAGAGCGGCGTCACGAAAGTCGATGAGGTTAATCGGGACGAAATTCGTCGTCAGGACGCCGAAAATCAAGGCGTTGGGACCCGGGAAGAGCCCAATCGGGACGAAGGTTTTCGTGACGAGAGCGAGCACGCCGAGCATTGCGAGCGCGTTCGCCATGAGTGCCACGAACGCCACGCCGACCGTGAAGAATTCCGCGAATGCCTGGAAAGACACCGCTGCGAGGCGCGCGAAGCCCGCGAAGGTGAGCACATGGGGCGGTGCGAGCACGTGCGCGACGAATGCCACGAACGTCACGGCGATCACGAAGAATTCCGTGAATGCCTTCGGAGACACGACTGCGGCTAGAAGACCAGCCGCACGCTTGCAATGCTTCAACCCCGCCAAGACGGCGGGGTTTTTTTATGTCGAAAAATTGCCTGCGATCCAAGGCGCTATCGCCTCAGACGGCAAGTCGCTGCGGCGTCCCTTGGACCATGTGCCGAAAATCGACGCATTTTCTCGTCAGCGCTTCGGCAGCGAACCCGCGAGCGTTGATTGGCCAACCCTCCGCGGACAGAAAATGGCCATGGCTTGGCTTTGAGAACGCCATATCTGGCAAGAAAATCCCGCCATCAGCATGGTGATGCGCAATGGTCATGCGCGTCCGCGATGCGGCTCGCAAATGACGACGGACAAGAATGACGAGAACCAGCTTGCCAATCGTTATGCGCCGATCCCTATACGCAAGGGAGCGGAGAGCAGTGCGGCTGTTGACGGTCGAATAAAACCGCGATCGCAGCTACTTTTTCGAGCTGTTGCCGGCTTTCCGCGTTTGCTTGCCACGGCCCTTTCCTGGCTTCTCCAAAAGCTCGACCGAAGCAATGATCTCAGGTGGAGCAACGTAGTCTGCGGCGCGCCGACCTAGACCCATGTTCTTAGCCAGATCGGAACGCGCAGCTGCGTAGGCCGGAGCCACCATCGGGTAATCGTGCGGCAGACCCCACTTTTCCCGATACTCTTCAGGCGACATGTCGTAATGCGCCCTCAGATGCCGCTTGAGCGATTTGAACTTTTTTCCGTCTTCCAGGCAGATGATGTGGTCCGACGTCACGGATTTCTTGACGGCTACGGCGGGTTTCAATTCGACTTTCGGCGGCTCCACGGCTTGGACGGACGCCCTGCTCAAAGCTCCATAGACAGAGCCAATGAAGTCGGGAAGTTTGTCACCGCTCATCGCGTTATTGGCCACGTAAGCCGACACGATATCGGCCGTCAACGAAGTCAGATCGAGTTCGCTTCTTTCCATATTTTCTTGCTCCAGACCTTTATCGAGGGCACAGAACCTATATACATAAAGAATGCGCCCGATCTCTCCGATACCGTTTGTCTGATATTAAAATCAGCATCGGCTCTCTATCATTATGATTTCAGCTTACAAAAGAGTAAAGATCTCCTTTCCACTGCATTCTACATGTCAGTTATTTTTTTATGGTCCCGTTAGGCGTAGTGAGGTCCATGATTGCGGTCCAGAGTAAGATTTGCAAAATCAATACAATTTCAATGCTAAAGTTTTTATTGCAGAACGGTCTATAAGGGTTACGCCTCCAGTCGAGCCAAATCACGCGGATATGCAGCATCTTGCTCGCCACTGAATAGAGTCCTCATTCGCTTCAGCAGAGGCTGTGTGAGGCGCTATTTCTTGAAATCATGGTTTTTGCCGGAAACGCTTCTCACCGGCGAGTTACGCGCCCGGGGCGAACCGCACACGGGGAAATGCAACATATGTCGCAGCGGCAAAAGGGCCGAGCGGATCAGCCCTCGCCATTTTACCACCATGTATTAGGCCATCTCATCGCCTTTGGCCCACATTTTGTCCATAAGCGCCGTTAGCCAGAACCCATAGAGTTTTCACCGGAAGGTCTTATGCGCGCCCTTTTTGTCTCCGCCTTGGCGGCCCTTTCGATTGCCGCGTCGACCGCGACATGTGATGCCGAGCAGGTTTCCCTGGACTATCTCGGTCTTGAACTGTCGGCAAATCTTGAGATTGCGCCAGGCAAATCTTTCAAGAACGAAGTTGTTCTCCTCGTGCACGACACGCTCGGGCATGACCGGATGGAGGTGATGGCGGCTCTCCAGGACAGCCTGCGCGATCAGGGGATCAACTCGCTCGCAATAACGCTCAGCCTCGGCATGGACAAGCGCCACGGCATGTTCAATTGCGCGATGGAACAGGATCACCGCCACGAGGACGCCGTCGACGAGATTGCAAATTGGGTCCAGTGGCTCAAAGAGAAAGGCGCGGTTTCCATCACCGTCGCGGGTCACGGTCGCGGCGCCAATCAGGTTGCGCTTTACGCAATAAACCGCCTGGACAAGTCCGTGAAACGAGCGGTGCTTATATCTCCCCTGATGCAGAGCGAAGAGAAGGCTGAGGCGGAGTATAGCGCGCGCTTTGGCCAGTCCTTGCGACAAGAGTTGGCGAAGGCCGAGGAACTTGTCGCCAGCGAGCGTGGAAACCTTTTTGTCGACGCGCCGGGATTCTTGACGTGCTCGAAGCCGCAGGTGACGGCTGGAACTTTCGCGAATTATTATGGCGCAAACGCCAAGTTCAAGACAACGAACCTTTTGCAAAGCATCAAGATTCCCGTCCTGGTCGCCGCGGGCGACGCCGACCCCGCGCTCGGCGAGATCAAGGCCGCCGAGCCGGATTTCTCGGGCCTCAAAACCGTGACGATGGTGGTCATTCCCGGTTCAGACCAGGACTTCAGGGACATGGGCGCCGAGGAGTTGGCCCGAAAAATCAAGGACTTCATCGGCCACAAGCTGCAAGGTTAAGCGGAAAGAACAGGCGGCGTTAGCCGCCTTTGAAAAGCTTACTTGTGCACATACTTACTTGCGCACATAGGAGCCGGGAGCATCCTCGATCGGTTGGTAAACGCCGCCGCCCGGCTCAGGCGGAGTAATTTGCTCGCCTGACACCGACGAGAGCCACACCTTGTAATCGGGCCACCACGAGCCTGCGTATTCTTGCGCCTTCGCAATGAATGCATCAATTGTCGGCAAGACTTTTGGGTCGGCTCCTTCCTCAAGGAGCCAATACTGGTATTTCTGCCTGGCGGGCGGGTTGATGACGCCCGCAATGTGTCCGGATCCGGCCAGAACGAAGCGAACCGGACCGCTAAAGAGCCTTGCGCCGTTCAAGACCGACTGGGCCGGGGCGATATGATCTTCCCTCGCGGCCACACTGTAGATCGGAACCGTGATCTTGCTGAGATCGAGCACCACCCCGCCCAGTTTCAGCAGCCCCTGCGCGAGCGTGTTGTTCATGTAGAACTCACGCAAGTAGAAGCTGTGATTGGCGGCCGGCATCCGCGTCGAATCCGAGTTCCAGTAAAGAAGGTCGAAGGGGAAGGGCTGCTTGCCGAGCAGGTAATTGTTGACGACGTAAGGCCAGATCAGATCTTTTGGTCGCAGCGCATTGAACGTCGCGGCCATCCGCGCTCCATCGAGGAAACCCTTTTCCGCCATCAGGTCCTCAAGCGCTTTCACTTGCTCTTCATCGATGAAGACGAGCAGATCGCCGGCTTTCGTGAAGTCGGTCTGGGCCGTGAAAAGCGTGGCCGAGTTGATGCGGGGGTCCTCCCTCACCGCCATGTAGGCGAGCGTGCACGCGAGTAGCGTTCCGCCCACGCAATAGCCGAGCGTATTCGTATGAGGCTGGCCCGTGATGCGAAGCACAGCGCCTACCGCCTCGACAACCCCTTCGAGCATGTAGTCTTCGAAAGTCTTTGTAGCGAGCCGCTCGTCCGGATTCACCCACGAGATGACAAAGACGGTGAAGCCCTGGTCGACGATCCATTTTACAAGGGACTTCGGCGGCGTGAGGTCCATAATATAGAATTTATTGATCCATGGCGGCACGATAAGCATCGGGACCGCATGCACAGTTTCGGTCGTTGGCGTGTACTGGATCAGCTGAAACACGTCATTTTGATAGACCACCTTCCCAGGCGTCACCGCGAGGTTCTTGCCAACCTCGAAGGCTGACATATCCGTTTGCCGAACCCGGAGAAGCTCGCCCGAATTGTCGAGGTCTTCCAGTAGGTGAGACATGCCCTCGGCGAGGTTTTTTGCGCCCGAAGCTACCGTGGCGCGGATCACTTCGGGGTTTGTGAAGGGGAAATTCGAGGGCGACAGCGCGCTTACGATTTGGTTCAGATAGAATTCGGCGCGGTGCTTGACGTGGGCGTCGACCGTTGAAGCATTGTGAACCATATCTTCCGCCCATTTGCCCGCCAGCAAATAGGCCTGCTTCAGGAAATCAAAGAAGGCGTTCTCCGTCCACTCCTTATCTTTGAAGCGTGGATCGTGCGCCGGAGGCTCGATCTTCGGTTCGACTTTCTCGCCGAGGAAGCGCTTATAGGTGCGGCCCCAAAGGTCGATCATCTCCTCGCTGAGCTTCGACTGGGCGTCAGCATAGGCTTTCGGATCGTTCATCCAGTACTGGATGATGGGTGCGAACAATTTCCCGGAGTCAGCCATGTCGCTTGCGACCGTAAACGCTCCGTCGCGTTTTTCCTTGTTCTCGACAATCTTCGAGATGACCTGACCGGTAGCTTCAACGGATCGCATCAGATTAGCGACGAATTCCTCAGGCGCCTGCAAGCCAGGCAAAGCTTTTTCTGCCGGGCTGACAGCCTTCTCCGGCTTTTCCCGCTTTTCAGCCTGTCGGCGCTTTTCCGATATTCTGCGCTTATCAGACATTCGGCGTTTCCTCGTTCCCAACCTGCAAAGTTATTGAACAGTTGTGGCCCGGGACGCAACCCGAGCCAGCATATTACATATAACACATTTGGCGCTTTTTGATGAAGGGTTTCGCCCGCTTCACCCGCCTCGCTCAATATCTTCGCAGTAGGGCGACGAGCTTGCCTTGGATTTTGACCCGGTCCGGTCCGAAAATGCGGGTCTCGAAAGCCGAATTGGCGGGTTCGAGAGCGATCGATTGCCCCTTTTTTCGCAAACGCTTGAGCGTAGCCTCTTCCTCGTCGATGAGGGCGACGACGATCTCGCCGCTTTCCGCCGTCGGGGTCCGTTTCAGAATGACGGTGTCGCCCTCCTGAATGCCCGCATCGATCATGGAATCGCCGCGAACTTCGAGCGCGAAGTGCTCCCCCGGTGAAAGGAACTCCGGCGGCATGACGAGCACGTGGCTGTGATCTTCGATAGCGGAGCGGGGAACGCCGGCGGCTATCCGCCCCATGACCGGAACCTGAACGCCGCCGTCCTCACGATCCCGGACGAAAGCCGTCTGGGAACTCTCCTCGAAGGAATTTCGCTTTGTCCCTTCGATGACAGTCGGCATGAATCCTCCGCGGCGTCTCTCGGCGTCGAACACATTACGGCCGCGTTCAGGCATTTTCGTAACCTCCAACGCGCGAGCGCGATGGGGAAGACGTCTTATGAAACCGCGTTCCTCAAGCGCCATAATGAGGCGGTGAATGCCCGATTTCGACTTGAGATCCAGCGCCTCCTTCATCTCGTCAAAGGATGGTGGAACCCCCGTCGCCTCGATGCGATCATTGATGAAGAGAAGCAGTTGCTTTTGCTTTGGCGTCAGCATAACAGCCCCCAAAAGAGCGTCGGATACGGCTTGTACAAATCAAGAACAGCAATAAGCGTTCTCTTTGCGTTCCGCAAGAGCAAAACGCCCCGGCGCCGGCTCTCTCAGAAATCGAGCGGAATAATTTGCGCCGGCGCCCCCGCTTGCAGGGCCGGGCTTCCAGCTGGGCGAACCAGGAGACAGTCGGCGTTTGCGAAAGCGCTCATGAGGGAACTGTCCTGATCGCCGATGGGCGCGACCCCACTCTCAGAAAGCTTGGCCCGCATATAGTGCTCGCGTTCGCCATTCGCGCCGACCGGAACGGCGAGCCGGGCGCTAAGCGGCTCGTCGCCTTGTGTGCGTCCGATGAACCGGTCGAGCAGCGGCTTCAAAAAAATGCGAGCGCAGATGACGGCGGAGGCAGGATTGCCGGGCAGGCTGAGGATGCGCTGATCGCGGAGAAAGCCGAACATGACGGGCTTGCCCGGACGCATGGCGACCTTAAGCACCTCGAATCTCGCCCCCATATCCTCCAGCGCGCCGCGGACGAGATCGTGCTCGCCGACAGACGCGCCGCCGATGGTGAGGAGAACATCGGCATTGCCTGCGTCGCGAATGCGAGCTTGAAGGCTTTCCTTGCTGTCCCGCGCCAAGTCGAGGAGAAGCGGCTCGCCGCCCCAAGCCGCGATGGCGGCCTTTAGGCCCGTAGGGATCGATGAAATGATTTGTCCCGGCCCCGGCGATTGCCCTGGCTGAACGAGTTCGTCCCCATTAGCGAGGACGGCGACGACGGGCTTCCGCCGCACCGGCGCCGTTGCATGGTTCATGGCGGCGGCCAACATGAGTTGGCGGCTTGCAAGCGCGGTCCCGGCCGCGAGCAGGACGTCGCCTTGAGAGAAATCATTGCCGCAGGGGCGAATGTGCTGCCCGATCCGCGCCGGCTCCAGGATTTCGACCGCGCCACCGGCTTGGCCCTTGGTATTTTCCTGGATGACGACGGCATCGGCTCCGGCTGGGACCGGCGAGCCCGTAAAAATGCGGACAGCCTCGCCGGCTCGGACTTCGCCATCGAAGCCATGACCGGCAGTCGAACCGCCGATGACGGTCAAGCGGACAGGAATGGATTGAACATCGACGGCGCGAACCGCATAGCCATCCATGGCCGAAGAGTTAAACGGCGGCTGGGTCAGCTTTGCGCTCGAATCTTCCGCCAGGATGCGGCCTGCAGCCTCGAAGATCGAGACTGTTTCCGCGCCCAAGGGCTCCACGCATCGCACGACGAGCGCCCGCGCTTCAGCCACAGAGATCAAGGTCATGGCCGCCCTTTGTGATCAGCGCCGGGAGCGTGGAAGTCTCCGGATTTGCCGCCTGTCTTGGATAGGAGGCGAACCCCTTCAATGCGCATGCCCTTATCCCGCGCCTTCAGCATGTCGTAGAGCGTCAGACAACTCACCGAGACCGCCATCAGCGCTTCCATTTCCACGCCCGTCTGGCCAAGCGCTTTGGCCATCGCCTCGACGCGCACGCCGGGCAGGCCGGGCGCCAACTCGAAATCGACTTGCACCTTCGTCAGGGCGAGCGGATGACAAAGCGGAATGAGATCGGGAGTGCGCTTCGCCGCCATGATGCCTGCGATGCGGCTTGTAGAGAGCACGTCGCCCTTCGGTGCGTTCCCTTCCTCGATCAGTCGCAGCGTGCTGCGCTCCATCACCACATAGCCTTCAGCCACGGCGATCCTTTCCGTGACCGCCTTCCCGGCCACATCCACCATGGACGCCTCGCCCTTGGCGTTGATGTGGGACAACACTGTCATGCGTTGGCGACCTGCCTTTCCCGCTCGCTGGCGGGCGCGAGGAGCGCGCGCGTCGCGCCCTCAATATCATTCTGGCGCATAAGGCTTTCGCCAACCAGGAAAGCGCTGGCGCCGGCTCGCTCCAGGCGCCTAATATCGGACGGGGTGAAAATTCCGCTCTCCGATACAATAATGCGGCCGGGCGGGATCAGTTGCGCAAGGTCCTCTGTCGTTTCGAGATGCGTCTCAAACGTGTTGAGATCTCGGTTGTTGATGCCGATCAACCAAGCGTTCAGCAGGAGAGCGCGTTCCAGCTCGTCCTGGTTGTGCACTTCGACAAGCACCGCCATGTCCGTGGCGCGTGCGGTCAAGAAAAGCTCGCTCGCAAGCCCGTCGGACGTGCAGGCCATGATGATGAGGATGCAGTCGGCCCCCATGGCGCGCGCTTCGACCACCTGATAGGGGTCGACCATGAAGTCCTTGCGAAGCACCGGCAGGCGCGTCGCCTTTCGCGCGGCGATCAGCGCCTCGGGCGAACCTTGGAAGGATGGGCCGTCGGTCAGGACTGAAAGACAAGTCGCCCCCCCGCGCTCGTAGGCCTTGGCGATCGCCGCCGGGTCGAAATCGGGGCGGATAAGGCCGCGCGACGGGCTCGCTTTCTTCACTTCCGCGATGAGGCCCGGCTCCACGCGGGCGCATTTTCTCGACAGCGCGCCAAAAAAGTCGCGCAAGCATGGGCCGGCGGAAGCCTTCTCCTCAAGTTCCGCCAAAGGCGTCTTCGCCTTGGCTGCCGCGACTTCATCCTTTTTATAGGAGACAATGCGGTCGAGAATACTCATAGCGCCACCGTTTCTTCTCATGCTCTCAGGTACGGATTATGGCGCCCATCAGATCGCACAACACCGCCATCGCTCAAGCTTTTTCAACGACAAGCATTCGAAGTTCGCAATTTAACATTACTTTTAGATATCCGCCATCAACCCGGCCTGAACCGAAGTGGCGTCGCTGCTTGCTCCAATCAGAGAATCGAGCGCGTGTTCCGCTTTGCCTTCGTCAATCGACGCGGCGGCCAAGCGTGCGCCTTCTATAAGCGTCCCGGTTCGCCCCGCGATGATGAAAGCAGCGGCCGCATTGAAAAGAACGATATCCCGAATTGGCCCAGGCTTTCCGCGCAGAAGCTCCCGCATCGCTGTCGCACAATCCTCGGACGATCCGCCGTGCAGATCGGACAGGCTCGCTTCGGGGAGGCCTGCATCGCTTGGATGCACGTCGAAACGGGAAAGCCTTCCGTCTTTCAGTTCGACCACGCGGCTTGTTCCGGTGGTCGAAAGCTCGTCCATCCCGCCTGCCCCGTGAACAGCCCACACATGCTCCGCGCCGCCGCGCCTCAGCACTTCCGCCATCGGCATGAGCCACTCTTCCGAATAAGCGCCAATCAACTGCCGCTTTACGCCCGCAGGATTGAGGAGCGGTCCGAGAAGGTTGAAAATCGTCCGGAGCTTGAGGCCCTGGCGCACCGAGGCGGCGTGGCGCATCGCCGGATGATGAGTGGGCGCCCAAAGGAAAGCCAGCCCGGCGCGCTCGAAGCAGCGAGCGACGCGTTCGGGCGGCATCTTGATCGTGACGCCGAGCTTCTCCAAAACGTCCGCCGCCCCGGATTTCGAAGACACGGCCCGGTTCCCATGCTTCGCCACCGGAACGCCGGCGCCAGCCAGGACGAACGAGGTCGCCGTTGAAATATTGAAGGTGCCCTTCGCGTCGCCGCCCGTGCCGACGATGTCGATGGCCCCGTCAGGCGCGGTCACTGCCACCATCAGCGTTTTCATGGCGGCGACGGCGCCCGCGATTTCGTCCACCGTCTCCCCGCGCGCCTTCAAGGCGACGAGAAACGCCGCGAGTTCGATCTCGGAAACAGCCCCCTGCATGATGCAGGCAAACGCCTCTCGCGCCTCCTCCTCCGAAAGGCGATCTCCTACCGCGGCTTTCTCCAGATGAGGGCGAAACACGGCGGCGAGATCGGCCTTGGGCGTATCTAGGGAAAGAGTTTCGGACATGTCCACGGACCGCTGTTGTCATCATCCCAGAAGGGCGTAAGCCCTATCTGAAATCGTAACAGATTGAACACTGAATTCTTTGCAAGTCCGGCTCGCGCTTCGCAAGGTCTGGATCGAAACGCGCAAGCGGGCAATCCGCCATCTGTCGGTCAATTTGGCGAAATTTGCTTGCCATTGGTTCGCTCAAGCGACAGCCGCATGCTCGAAGACGGCGGCCGGCAGAGCAAGGCCCTGTTTCCGCGGCGACCAGCGCACTTGCGCCAGCGTCAGGAAATTCGCAAGGATCGCGTGGCCGTTGGCGCTTGCGATGCTTTCCGGATGGAACTGCACGCCGAAGGTCGGCTCGCTTCGATGCTCCAGCGCCATGATGAGGCCGTCGGATGTATGCGCCGTCGCCGCGAGGCAGGCCGGGAGGGTATCCGCCTCCACGATGAGCGAGTGGTAGCGCGTCGCTTCGAAGGCGTTCGGCAACCCACGAAAAAGGCTGGTTCCCTCGTTGTGGATTGTCGAGAGCTTGCCGTGCATCAAGACCGGCGCCCGGATCACGCGCCCGCCGAAAGCCTGCCCGATGGTTTGGTGGCCCAGGCAAACGCCAAGCAGCGGAATACGCCCCTTGTTCTCCTTGACGAGGTCGAGGCAAATGCCGGCCTCGTTCGGCGTACACGGCCCCGGCGACATAACGACCGCTTCGGGCTTCTCCTCCAGCACCGCCGCAGCGGTTTTCTCGTCATTGCGATAGACCTGCACATCGACGCCCAAATCGCCGAAATAATGGACGAGATTGTAGGTGAAGCTGTCGTAATTATCGATAATCGTAATCACTGTTTCTTTCCTCGGCCCGCGGGCGGAAGTGTTTTCGGCGAAAGGGACAGCGCCACATGTCCGGTCCCGGGTTGCAAGTCCTTCCAACGCTTTTCGTCGAACTCTATGCTTACGACGGAGGCTGTCGGCAGCTTATCTTTCAGCTGCTGTCGCTCCGGGCCAACCACCGCGAGCGTCACTGCGAGGTCTTGCAGTCCGGGATTGTGGCCGACGATCATGACGTGATCCACACTCTTGGGGACACCCTTGAGAAGATCGAGAAGCGTCTCGGCGCTCGCCTCATACAGCGTTTCGTCGAAACGGACTTTGGGCGCCTCGTCCCACGCCTCAGCCGAGGCCAATGTCAGCGTCTGGCGCGTCCGCACCGAAGGCGAACACAAAACCAAATCGGGGCGCAAATGCCTGTTGCGCATCGCCATCCCCATCTTCGGCGCGGTCTTGAGCCCGCGATCGGACAGGGGTCGGTCGAAGTCTTCGATTCGCGGATTGTCCTTCTCGCCGGACTTGGCGTGGCGAAACAGCGTCACCGTTTTCATGGATGCCTTCCCCCGCGCTACTGTCCGCGGCTCGCCTGTCCGGCAAACCGCACCGCCTCTTCCGCAGCCCGGAACAGCGCCCGAGCCTTGTTTTCGCATTCGGCCTGCTCTGAGGCCGGAACGGAATCCGCGACGATGCCGGCGCCGGCCTGAACGTACATCATGCCATCTTTCACGATGGCAGTGCGAAGCGCAATGCAGGTATCCATTTCCCCGTTTGCGGCGAAATATCCGATGCAGCCCGCATAGATCCCGCGCTTTTCGGGCTCCAGTTCGTCGATTATCTCCATGGCGCGGACTTTCGGCGCGCCGGAGACGGTTCCCGCCGGGAAACCCGCCATGAGGGCGTCGATGGAGTTGTGTTTCGCGTCGAGCCGCCCGGCCACGTTCGAGACGATGTGCATGACCTGACTGTAATATTCGAGGAAGAAGCTGTCGGTGACGCGCACGGAAGACGTTTCGGCGACGCGGCCGACATCGTTGCGGCCGAGGTCCAGCAGCATCAGGTGTTCGGCGCGCTCCTTCGTGTCGGCGAGAAGCTCTGCGGCGAGGCGCTTGTCCTCGTCCGGCGTGGCGCCCCTTGGCCGCGTGCCGGCGATCGGCCTGATTGTGACCTCGCCTTCGCGCACGCGCACCAGGATTTCGGGGCTCGATCCTGCGACGGCGAAAGATCCGAAATTCAGGAAATAAAGGAACGGCGCAGGATTGATCCGCCGTAAGGCGCGATAGAGAGCAAAGGGCTGGAGATCGAACCGTGTGGCGAAACGCTGCGAGAGCACAACCTGAAAAATGTCGCCCGCGCCGATGTAGTCTTTCGCGCGCGCAACCATGCCCATGTAGTCTTCCGGCGCCATGTTCGATGTCGCCGACGCGAGCACAGCGTCGAAGCCGTTGGCGGAGGAGGCGTGCGCGCTTTTCGTTTCAAGCGCATCCTGGACCTGCGTCAGCCGGTCGATCGCGCGAGAATAGGCTGCGCTCGCAGAGATGGTCTTTTGTGGCCGGACGGTCGCCACGATCGTCATCTCGTCCTTCACGGCGTCGAAGATGACCATGATCGTAGGCCGCATCAGGAGCGCGTCGGGCGCGCCGATAGGGTCGGGTTTTTCCGCGGGCAGGCGCTCGACAAGACGGACGGTGTCATAGCCGAGATAGCCGAAGACGCCGGCCGACATCGGAGGCAAATGTTCGGGGATATCCACTCGGGATGATTTGAGGAGCGCTCGCAGGGCGCTGAGCGTGCCGCCCTCGCAGGGGCGGAACGCCGTCGCGTCGTCGAGCGGCGCGGAATTGATCTCGGCGTGATCTCCATGCGCGCGCCACAGAATATCGGGATCGAGGCCGATGATGGAATAGCGACCGCGAACAGCGCCGCCCTCGACCAACTCAAGCAGGAAGGAATAAGGGCGGTCCGCTGCAAGTTTCAGCATCGCCGCCACAGGCGTCTCAAGATCTGCGACCAACCGCAGCGAAACAAGTTGAGCGTCGCCGGCGCCATAGCGCTCGGAGAACTCGGAAACCGAAGGTTCGACCTTCATTGTATTTGCGATCTCGTAAAGTTGCGTTTCTCTTGGCTTATCGAAGCGAAGAGAGACGCCATCGAAATCTATTCACCGCCTTCATAAGACCCTCCTATGACGGCGGAAAGGTTCTTCTGGTCGACGGACACGCCGGCGGTCTTTATGACGCCGCCCAGATACCCGGAATAATTATCCTCGGCGAACTGGGTCGCCAACTGCTGCTCAAGCCCACGGGCTTGTATGTCGTTGAGCGGCGCGGGCAGCGCGATCTTCTCCACCTCGAACACCACGCGGGAATCGCCTTCCGAGGCCGAGCCTGCGCCATGCTCCGCAAGCGAAAAGGCCTGTGAGATAGCGGTTGCCGGAAGCCCTTGTTCCGATCCCTCGCGCTTCAAAGGCTGGCTTGTCTTGACTTCGGCGCCAATGCTTTTGGCGACATCGGCGATCGGCTCGCTTCGGTTCAGGCGAGCGACGAGATCGCGAGCCTTATCAACCAGCCTGGTCTGCACCTGCGCTCTGCGCCAGGCAAACTCCACATCGGCCTTCACCTCGTCGAAGGGCTTCTGCCTCGGCTTTACAATGTCCTGCACTTCATACCAGGCATAACCGCCGCTGGGTAAGCGCAGCGCCTCGTTTTCGACCCCGACATCGGACTTGAACGCGGCCTCGACCAGCGTCGCGATCGGAAGGCCCGGCAGCTCGATAGCCTTGCCGTCTGCGCTTTTGCCCGTGTGGTCGAACGTGACCTCCTCCAACGGGAGATTGAGCTTCTTCGCGCTGTCGGCGAGGACGACGCCTGTGACGCGGTCGTCTTCGAAAGCCTTGATGAGCTTGGCGTTCTCCGCCGTGGCGCGGGCCTTCACAAGATCGGCGCGGATCTGATCCTTGACCTCGTCAAAGGTCTTCTCCTGCCCTGGAACGACCTCCAGCACGCGCATAATGACTGAAGAGAGCGGCCCATCGGCCGGCTTGCTGACCCAGCCCTTGTCCGTTGAAAAGGCTTCCTCGATGATGGCGGAGCTGGTGGAGAATTTCTGGGAAAACTCTTTCTTGGACACAAGCCCGATATCGAGCTCCGGCTGCTTGAATCCCGCTGCCTTCGCTACGTCGAGGAAGTCTTTGCCGGCTTTCAGCTCCCGATAAGCGGCGTCAGCAGCAGCTCTGGTCTTGAACGGAATGAGTTCGATCTTCCGGCGCTCGGGCACGGCGTAACTGGCGGCCTTGGCGTCGTATTCAGCCTTGATCTCGTCGTCGGAGACATTGATTTTGCTTGCGACGGATTGCGGCGTGATTGCAAGAACCGCAACTTTTCGCAGTTCCGGCGCCATGAACTGCGTCTTGCGCTCCTCATAGTAGCTCTTGAGCGTCTCCTCGGAGGGCGTTTCGATGGCGCCCGCCGCATCCGCGCCAAGAGTAAAGTAGGAAATCGTCCGCTGCTCGTTGCCATACCTATTGTAGGCTTCCAACATCGCCTTGGGCGCGACGCCGCTCTTGTCGAAAATGCCCTGTATCTGCCTGCGGATGAGATCGCCCTTGAATTCATGCTCGAAAAACGGCGCCGCATAGCCGATGCGCTGCAAAAACTCCTCATATTTCTTGGGGCTGAAGGCGCCAGATGGATCCTGGAACGTCGCCGTGCTGGTGATGGCCTGCTTAAGCCCCGCGTCGGACAATCCCAGCCCAAGCTTCTCGGCTTCGAGATCGACGGCGGCATCCTGGATCAGGCCTTGCAAAACACGATTGGGCAAACCGTACGCCTTCGCTTCCTGCGGAGAAATGCGGCGTCCTGCCCGTTGGCTCAGATTCTCGACCACCCTTTGATAGGAGCGGCGAAACTGATCGGGCGTGATGGCCTCGGAGCCGACTTTCGCGACCGTTTGCTGGTTGAAGCGGTCGAAATAGTTGTTTCCACCCATGCTGATTGCGAACGCGCCGATGAGAATGGCGAACATAACGAAAGCAGCCGCTTTCCGGAGAAACTTCATCATAGGGGGTGGGCGTCCTTACACGCTTAAGATAAAGCGGGCCTTGATTTGCGCGTCCATTTCTTGCAGGGTCCGCGTCGGGGTAATTTAGAGAATTAAACCGTGCGCGCAATATCAAGATGCGCGCAAGCAGCTCGCTTCAACAAATTCGTGGGCGGAGCCGCCCCGGTTAGGGAGATGACATGACGAAACCGAAACTCTATGTCGCAGGCAATTGGAAGATGAACGGCTTGCAGGCCGATCTCAAAGAGATCGAGTTCGGTCAAAGCAGGGATCGACGCGTCCGGTCCCGATGTCGCGATCTTCCCACCCGCCACGCTCTTGCATCAGGCGGCGGCGGTTGCGAAAGGATCGCCTGTGGAAATCGGAGCGCAGGATTGTCATGCACAGCCAAAGGGCGCTTTCACGGGCGATCTTTCGGCGGCGATCCTGAAAGATGCGGGGGCCACGGCCGTGATCGTCGGCCACAGCGAGCGGCGGAGCGGCCATGGCGAGACCAGCAGCGATGTCAGCGCCAAGGCGTCAGCCGCGTTGAAGGCGGGTTTGAAAGCCGTCATTTGCATCGGCGAAACGAAAGGCGAGCGACTGGCGGGTCTTGCCCCGGAGGTTTGCGCGCGACAGGTGGCGGGGAGTTTGCCCGCCGAGAGCACGCCCGACACCGTCATTGTCGCTTACGAGCCCGTCTGGGCGATCGGCACCGGCCTGTCTCCAACGATACCGGACATAACCGCGATCCACGAGGTCGTGCGCAAAGAGCTCCACAAACGCTTCCCCGGCAGCGAGGGCCAGCATTGGCGCGTGCTTTACGGCGGGTCTGTCACTGCATCCAACGCCGCGTCCATCTTCGAGAGCGAAGAGGTGGATGGCGTTCTCGTCGGCGGCGCCAGTTTGACCGCGGCTTCCTTCCTTCAGATTATCGCCGCGGCGAAAGCGGCGTCTGCGGGGCGCGCCTCCAAATGACATCCGCGGCGCCCTCCCATCCCTGGCGCTTTCGGTTCGCAGCCTCTGCGCTTGCTTTAAGCGCCGGGGCGCTCTTGTCATCCGGAGCCTTCGCCGCTCCCCTGGACAAGAACGCCTGCGCAAAACTAGCCCAGGATCTTCAAAATCTGAGGGCGCTCGACGTGGACAAGCTGATGCAAAACGGACCGGCCTGGGCGGCCGGTCACCTCTCTCCGGGAGACCTCGGGCTCGTCAGGCAGTATATCGACCTCGACGAGCAGATGAAGTTCCGCTGCTCCGCGCCGGGCTCGCTTGTGCATCTGAAGCGCCTTGAGGATGAAGACGAGGATAATGGCGCGAAGCCAGCCGATGACGCTTCCGGCGCAAAGGATCGCAGCGACGGCGCTGCCGCCAAGACTCCCAAGCCAAAATCGGCCAAGGCGCCCGAAAAGGCGAAGCGGCCCACTGATGCAAGCTTGGCAGGCTCGCGGTAGCGGCGCTTCTGTTTTGACGGCTTGACTTGCCGCCGAAACAAGTCATGTATGAGCAAAGCTTCCCCGGAATTTTAATCGGTTGAGAGTTCTATGGTTACCATCCTTGTCGTCGTTTACATCACGGCCGCGGTGTCGATGATCGTCCTCATTCTTCTTCAGAGGTCTGAAGGGGGCGCGCTCGGAATAGGCGGCGGCGGGGGCGGCTTGGTGTCAGGTCGGGGCGCCGCAAACTTCATGACGCGAGCGACTGCGATCCTCGCTACGATTTTCTTCACGACAGCGATTGTGCTCGGCGTGCTCGGCCATAGACCTGCGCCAACATCGGCCGTGGTCGGCGGCTCGGAAAAAGCGCCCGCGGGCGAAAGCGCCCCTGCCTCGGACACAGCGCCTGTCGAGAAAGCGCCAAGCAGCCTTCCCGAGCTGAAGCTGCCCAAGCTGAAGCCTGAAACGGCTCCCGCGCAATCGTCGAGCCCCGAGGCTCCAGCGCCTTCCATGCCTGCGCTGCCGCAGCTTCCACAGTCGCAATAATCACCTTCGCAGAAGCGTCTGCAACGCTGTGGCTGACGCTTCCGTTGAAAACCGCGAGCTTTCCCTTTCAACCGGGCGGGTAAAGCATTACTTTATGAGTCCATGGCGCGATATATATTTATCACCGGCGGCGTGGTTTCCTCTTTAGGTAAGGGTTTGGCCTCGGCGGCGCTTGGCGCGCTGCTGAAGGCGCGCGGCTATTCCGTCAGGCTTCGCAAGCTCGATCCCTACCTCAATGTCGATCCGGGGACGATGAGCCCCTACCAACATGGCGAGGTTTTTGTCACCGACGACGGCGCGGAGACAGATCTCGATCTCGGCCACTATGAGCGGTTCACCGGGGTTTCGGCGCGGCGGGACGACAATATCACGACGGGCCGGATCTATCAGAACGTTCTCTCCGCCGAGCGGCGCGGAGATTACCTGGGCGGCACGGTTCAGGTCGTGCCCCATGTGACCAACGCCATCAAGGACTTCGTCCTGACGGGCAATAACGGAGCCGATTTCGTCCTTGTGGAGATCGGCGGCACCGTGGGCGACATCGAGGGGCTCCCCTTTTTCGAGGCGATCCGCCAGCTCGGCAACGATCTGCCGCGCGGGAGCGTGATCTTCATTCATCTGACGCTCCTGCCCTTCATCCAAGCGGCGGGGGAGTTGAAGACGAAGCCCACGCAGCATTCCGTGAAAGAGCTTCGATCGATCGGCATCCAGCCGGACATCCTTCTCTGCCGCTCCGAACATCCCATCCCGAAAAGCGACAGGGCCAAGATCGCGCTCTTCTGCAATGTCCGCGAAAGCGCCGTGATCCAGGCTCTCGACGCCCAGAACATTTACGATGTGCCGCTCGCTTACCGCGAGGAGGGCCTCGACCGGGAGGTGCTGGCCGCGTTCGGGATTGCAGACGCGCCCCAGCCTTCTTTGGAAGTCTGGCGGAAAATCTCGCATCGCATCGCCCATCCGGACGGCGAAGTCTCCATCGCCATCGTCGGGAAATACACCAACCTCAAAGACGCTTACAAATCGCTGATCGAAGCGCTGACGCATGGCGGCATCAGCCAGGGCGTGCACGTAAATATCAACTGGGTCGAAGCCGAGCTTTTCGAGAAGGGCGACCCTAGCGCGCAGCTTGAAAACATCCATGGCATTATCGTTCCGGGCGGCTTTGGCGAGCGCGGCGCCGAGGGGAAGATCGAGGCGGCGCGTTACGCGCGGGTGAGGAGAGTGCCGTATCTCGGCATCTGTTTCGGCATGCAGATGGCGGTGATCGAAGTCGCGCGGCATGTCGCCGGCATCAACGGCGCCAGCTCCACGGAGTTCGGCCCCGCGGCCGAACCGGTCGTCGGCCTCATGACGGAATGGATGCAGGGCGGCGCGGCCCAGCAGCGGGACGCCTCCTGCGACAAGGGCGGCACGATGCGGCTCGGCGCCTACGAGGCCGTCCTGAGCGAGGGAAGCCAGGTCGCGCGCATCTACGGCCGCGAGCGCATCAGCGAGCGCCATCGGCACCGCTACGAGGTGAACATCACCTACCGCGAACGGCTGGAGAAGGCCGGATTGCGCTTCTCGGGTATGTCGCCTGACAAAAATCTGCCGGAAATTATCGAAATTCCGGACCATCCCTGGTTCATCGGCGTGCAGTTCCACCCTGAACTGAAATCCCGCCCCTTCGACCCGCATCCGCTTTTTTCGTCGTTCATAGGCGCCGCCGTCACCCAAAGCAGGCTGGTTTGATGTCCGTCGAACCGAACCCTGTTGTAGAGGCTGGCGGCGTTCGCATCGGCAACGCCTTGCCGCTTTCGCTCTTCGCCGGGCCTTGCCAGCTTGAAAGCCGGGCGCATGCGCTGGAGATGGCGTCCGCGCTGAAGGAGATCGCACAGCGCCTCGGCGTCGGCCTCGTCTACAAGACATCCTTCGACAAGGCGAACCGCACCAGCGGCAAGGCCGCGCGAGGGATCGGGCTCAAGGCGGCGCTCCCGATCTTCGCGGAGATCCGCGAGACGCTTCAGCTTGCGGTCGTCACCGATGTTCACGAGGCCGCGCAATGCGCGCCCGTCGCCGAGGCGGCGGATATTCTGCAAATCCCGGCCTTTCTGTGCAGGCAGACCGATCTTCTGATTGCGGCGGCGGAAACCGGGCGCGTCGTGAAGATCAAGAAAGGGCAGTTTCTCGCTCCCTGGGACATGAAAAACGTGGTCGCCAAGGTGCTTGGCGTGGGCAACCCCAATGTCATCGTTACGGAGAGGGGCGCTAGCTTCGGCTACAACACGCTGGTCTCCGACATGCGCGCGCTGCCGATCCTTGCCGAAACCGGCTGCCCCGTCGTTTTCGACGCCACCCACTCGGTGCAGCAGCCGGGCGGGCTTGGCGCATCGAGCGGCGGCGAGCGCCGTTTCGTGCCCGTCCTGGCGCGGGCGGCGGTCGCCGTTGGCGTGGCCGCCGTCTTCATCGAGACGCATCGGGACCCCGACCACGCGCCCTCGGACGGCCCCAACATGCTGACGCTGTCGTCGCTCGAGGGGCTGATGCGCGAGCTTCTGGCTCTGGACAAGATCGCAAAGGCGCGGATTGGCGGCTGTTGAGCTTTGCGCGGCCTCCGCGCCATGATTGACGGGCGAGCGATGCGACAGCGGTCAGCGCCCTGCCAGGGTTAAAAAAGGGCTGAGATTGGGATTGTTTCGTAAAACAGGGGGGTCTCGCCTTCGGCAGACGGGATTCTATGGGCCTATGGCGATTGGCGGGCGGTCGGCCTCGGCGTTCGCATGCTTGCCGAAAGCCTCCCCGCCCACAGAGAGCCGTCCAGCTAAGGCATTGAAATAAAAGCATAAAAGCATAAAATCGCTGCGCGAGGATTGGTTAACAGGCCCCGGCGGTCGAGGGTTAATAAAGGCTTTAAGGGTCATGAAATCTCGAAGCAGCATTCGCGGCTCGACCAACGCGCGGATGGCGCATGATGCTTCATTGTTTGGCGGACGCCCTTAACAGCGCCGCCACGGTCCATCCTGGATGGACCTATACAGAAAACCCGCGAACCGGAAAATCGCAGCGGCTATTTTTGCGGCTGTCCTTAACGGCGGTAAATGAACGTAGCCGGGTCGGCGCGCTTCTCCCAATTCACCCGAACGAGCTCCGGTGTGTCCGCCTCCTCCAGCGGATAGCCCACGCAAAAATAGCCGACGAAATGCCAATGCTGAGGCACATCCAGATCTTGCGTGATCGTCGCCGGGTCGAGAATGGAGACCCACCCCACGCCAATCCCTTCAGCCCGCGCCGCGAGCCACAAGGTATGAATGGCCGTCACCACGGAATAGGCGACGGTCTCCGGCATGGTGAGCCGCCCAACTCCAGAACCCTGGTGGGGGTCGGGTTCTGCAAAGGCCGCAAATTGCGCCGGCGCGTGGTCGATGCCCTCAAGCTTGAGAGAGGCGTAAAGCCTGGCCTGGTCTCCACTGTAGGAGGCCAGAGCGACCGCGTTCGCCGTTTTGAAATTCTCGCGAATGCGCTGGCGTCTTGCCGGGTCATCCACGAGCACGAAGCGCCAAGGCTCGCTCAGGCCGACCGAGGGGGCGAGGCAGGCAAGGCGAATGAGACGATCCATGCTTCCAGGCGGGAGCGGATCAGGACGAAACTTCCTCACATCCCGCCGCCACAAAACGAGCTCGGCGAGCTTCGAACGAAACCCCGCATCGAAATCGGGAACTATGCCTTCTGCATTCATGCTCGGATCACCTGGCAAGCCGCGGCAAAAGCGCTTTCAGATCATAACCGGCCATCGCCGCGGTCTCCACAATGTCTTCCACGGGAACCTTCCCAGCCTGACTCAGCGCCCAAAGGGCGGTGGAGCGCATGCCGGTGCGGCAGTAGAAGAGGAGCGGCCTGGGAAGCTCATCGAGCAGTTTGCCAAACGCTTGCACATCCGCTTCGCTGATCGCATTCGACGGCACAGGCTGATAAACGATCTTGATGCCGCTCGCCGTCGCGGCTTTCTCTATCTCGGCATAGGCCGGTTGCCCCGACGCCTCGCCATCCGGCCGATTGCAGATGATCGCGCGAATGCCCTGAGCGGCCAGCCCCGAGAGATCCCCGGGAGTGACTTGGCCGGCGACGGCGAGTTCGTTCGTAAGTCTGCGCAATTCCATCGCGGAATCCCTTGCTGATCATACTTTCTTCCGACCCTACGCAGAGTCAGGGAAAGTTTCCAGATCAATCATGCTTTCGCGCCCATAAGGCATAAAAACCAAAGTAATTAATCCGATATTTGGAATACTGAAACAGACGATAAATTATATCAAAGGCGTTCAAATCAACATAGCGACGATCCTGGTATAAGCCTCTTGACCTGAGGAACAATCGACTCTGCTTTGGAAGCATCTAACAAATGGCGCTGCTCTGACGCCATGGCGATCTTCCCCGTTGCATCTGAAATCAAGCCCCCATATGTGTCTGCCGCACCAACAGAGTTGGACGATTTTCGCGCGCCCGAACCGAATCCGATCGAGGCAAAGCTATGAATGATCTCCTCTTCATCGCCGCCGCCGGGGCGCTGGGCGGCGCCATGAACGCCATGGCTGGCGGCGGTTCGTTTGTGACCCTGCCGGCGCTCGTCGCGGTCGGCATGCCGTCGCTGATCGCCAACGCCACGAACACAGTCGCGCTTGTGCCGAGCGCGCTCGCCTCGGCCTTCGCTTATCGCCACGATTTCGAGGGATTTCCCGGCGTAAAGCTGTCGACAATGGCGCTCGTCAGCGTCATCGGCGGCGCCATCGGCGCTGTCCTCTTGTTGTCCACATCGCAAAGCCTGTTCGATAAAATCTTTCCGTACCTGCTGCTGTTTGGCGTGCTGGTCTTCGCCTTTGGCCGCAAACTCGGCGATGCGCTGCGAAAGAGAATAACCATCCACCCGCGCGCCTTGCCGGCTGTGCAATTTGTTTTGGGCGTTTACGGCGGCTATTTCGGCGGCGGCGTGGGCGTGATGATGCTCGCCGCCTGGAGCCTCTTGACGACGGCGTCGATCAACACGATGCAGGCGACGCGCAACATATTGAACGCCTCGATGAACGCCACGGCCTCGCTTCTCTTCATGCTCGGCGGGCTCGTCTATTGGAAGCAGATGGGCGTGCTCTTGATTGCGTCCACAATCGGCGGCTATCTCGCCAGTCTTTTCGGCCGCAGGCTCAACCCCGTGCATGCGCGGATCGCGATTTCCTGCCTCAATGCCGGGATTGTCGTGGCGGTCTTTTGGCGCCAATACGGATGAGCGCGACGGCGACGCCGCTCAGTCTTTTTTCCTTGCCGCGCGCAATTTTAAGACCCGCAGCCGCGCGGATCACGACGTTTTTTTGCAAACGCGAAAAGCGCCTCAAAACCGCCCCAAAAGACCCCAAACCGTCAAGCTTCAAACGGGGGGCAATCGTTTTTTTTTATTCAAAGTTTGGCCAGCCTTGCGCTTCCGCCAGATGGAGATATTTTGCCTTATGCGATCACGGTTTGGCTTGTGCGATCAAGGCGCCACGTGACAGTTTTGGGGGAGCAGGGGGATGGACCGCCGCACAGTGCTAAAATTCGCGGCATCGACAGCTGCTTTGGCGGCTTTTCCGCTTAAGGCGGGCGCTCAGATCAATCTGTCGGAGGCAAGCACCAATTCGCAGCCCTTTTCGGAAGCGCTGCTGGATGAATTTGCGCGACGCCGCGCCAACGAGCAGCCCTACAAGGCGCCCGAGAAGCGCGTCGACGAGGCTCTGGCGGGCATCACCTATGAGCAGTATGGCCGCGCCATCGTCTATAAGGACGATAAGGCGATCTGGCGCAATGACGGTGGGCCGTTCTGGCTGGAGCCCTACCACACAGCGGGAGCCCTGTTTGCGTTTCCGGTCGAGCTTTACAGCGTCGAGGCGGGGAGAGCGATCAGAATTCCCTACTCCGTCGACGCCTTCGAATTCAATCCGCCCGCCAAACAGCCGGCGACGCCGGCCCAATCGGATTTCGCCGGTTTTCGTGCGCTTTGCCAGATCGACAGGACGGGCGTTTTCAGGGATTTCCTGAGTTTTCTTGGAGCCACAAACTTCCGGGCCGCCGCGTCGGGACAGATATTCGGCGTCACCGCGCGCGCGCTCGCCATCAATACGGGGCAGACGGGCGGCGAGGATTTTCCGTTCTTCCGAAGTTTCTGGATCGAAAGGCCAAAACCGATCGACCAGTCCCTTGTCGTCCACGCCCTTCTCGACAGCGCGAGCGCGGTCGGCCGCTACAAATTCACGGCGACGCCCGGCTTCGACACGGTCATTGAGACCGAGGCCGTCATCTATCCGCGCCGCCTCATCACCTATGCCGGCATTGCGCCCATCGCCAGCCAATTCTTCTTCGGTCCAGGGGTGCAGCCGAAGCACCGGGATTACAGGCCGCGCGTCCACGATTCCGAGGCGCTCTGCATTATGAACGGCGCCGGCGAACAGATTTGGAGGCCGCTCCTCAATCCCGAACGGCTGCAATTCTCCGTCTTCGTGGACAAAGGGCCGAAAGGCTTCGGCCTGATCCAAAAGGAGCGGTCCTTTGCAGCCTATCAGGACGCCGACCAGCAATTCGAGAGGCGGCCTTCTCTTTGGATCGAGCCGCTCGGAGACTGGGGCGAGGGGTCCATCGACCTGATCGAACTGCCCTCGCCCGAAGAAATCAACGAGAACATCGTTTGCTTCTGGCGCCCGAAGGAGGGGCTCGGCCCAGGCATCGGCCACCGCTACCGCTACCGCATGCATTGGTGCTGGAACCCTCCCATCGATAACAAGAAGGCGACGGTGCAGCAAACGCGCGTCGGCGAGACGAAAGCCGGAGAGATCGCTTTTGTGGTCGATTTTGCGAACACGAAATCGTGCGAGGGATGCAGCGTCGCCGCCATTCTGCCGAATGTGACGGCCTCGGCCGGCGAGGTGCGCAATATGAGGTTGGCTATCGGCCCCGGCGCGGGCGGCCAGCGGCTCCGATTCGAGTACATGCCGGCGGGAAGCGATCCCGTCGATTTGCGCGCGCAGCTTCTCGCGGACGGGAAGCCGGTTTCGGAAACCTGGATTTTCCGATGGGCGCGGTAATCTGTCGCAGCGGGTCACAACCCACCCCCTGAACGCCAAGCGGAAGTCCATGCCTGTTTCGTCACTCTGATCCTCCTGAAGGCTCTTTATTCACCATGGACCGGGCAGACGCCCTCAAACTCAGCGCGGGTTTCGCCGCGGCTTTGTTTCTGGCGCGGGAAGCCGTTTCCCTTTGCGCCGCGCAAACTCTCGCCGGCCTGCCGATGGGAGAGAGCGCGCTATTGTCCGACCACCTTGTGATCGAACGGGCGCGCCGGCTATGGCAAGCGCCCCAGGCGCTGCTGGAAGACGCCATCCCGGGCTCGTGCGGAGACCTCACTTGCAACCACTATCGCGCAATCCGCCTCAAGAATGATTTGGCGCTGTGGCGAAACGATAATTTAAGCTTCGTCGCCGAATTCTTTAGCGCCGGATATATTTATTCAACTTCTGTTCAAATTTTCGTCGTAGATGCGGGTAAAGCTGCAGAACTCAAATACAGCCCCGCGCTGTTCACATGCCGGTCCCGAAGTGATGAGGCCGGCGGAGAACACAAGCCCGGGCTTTTCAGGTTTCCGCTTGCATACGCTCATCAACAGGCCGAACGTCATGGATCGCTCAATAGCACCAGCGCCTCGGGCGCGCATAAATTCGTCATCTCCGCAGGGCAAAATGCCGTCATGGACGTGGACAGCACGCTCTTCTCGCGCAAAACAATGACTTATGCCGCCATTGCCCCTTTGATGAGCAGGTTTTACTTTTCGCCGGGCGAGTTAAGCGAGCTTGCCTCCGATAAGCTGTACGAGAAACAAAGAGTTGCTCGTGCGCCTTATCCGCGGAAAGTCCTGTCCACGCACGCTGCATGCAAGGCGCGACTTCGCGCGGGGCGTCGTAGCGTGCGGGTCGAACCGAGAGACGCCAGGCCCCAAGGTTCCGTGGGCCTCATTGAACTTCCGTCTAAGACTGAGTATTTTGATAATATCGTGGCATTCTGGCGCTCAGGAGAGCGGCTGCAGGCAGGGGGGACATTCCCCTATCGCAGCCGCTTTGCTTGGCGCCTGGAAACGCCAATAAACTCCAAATTCGCAAGCGTTGCGCCGACCATGGTCTGCGCTTCGTCCCAACATATGAGCATGCGCAAATTCTATGTCGATTTCGCGGGCGCCGATGGCTTCAAACTTTGCGATGACGTTGACGATTTTTGCGGCGCGACGAACAGAAATGTGGAACTAACAGCCAGCGCAGGGACTATCGCGAACGCAGCTATCCGAAGGAATGGGATAGCTGGCGGTCACAGGGTGAGTTTCGACGATCAGCTCGCGGCTGGCGCGGTAGAAGCAGATCTACGGGGCCGGGTGATTGTGGACGGTGAGCCGGTTTCTGAAATTTGGGCCTATCGCTGGGCGGCTTGAGGGCGAGGATGCACGACACTTATCCGATTTCCGAGACCCCTCCAATTCCCGCTTCCCGGGTGCAGTCGGTTTTTGCGCCGCAGAGCCTCGATCGCTTCGACCGTTCGACGCGGCGCCAGGCGAAACCCGACCCCGAAGCCTTCTGGCGCAGGGCGTTCGTGTTCGGAGGCGCCTTCGCCATCACGGCATACCTCATCCGCGAACTCTATCTCGTTCTCAGCGTGGGAAGCTTCGCGGCGCTTGAAATCGCGTTGATGGTGCTTTTCGCCATCAACATTTTCTGGCTCTCGTTGTCGTTCATGACGGCGTTCGCCGGCTTTGCGGTCATTGCGTCCGGCGCGCGACGATCGCTCGTCGACCCTAAGGATTACGATGCGCGAACCGCGCTGACCGGCAAGACCGCGCTCATTGTCTGCACCTACAATGAGGACCCCGCCCGCATTTTTGGCATGGCCGTCGCCACCATGAACTCGGTCGCGAAACTCGGCCAGCAGGGGAGCTTCGACCTCTTCGTCTTGAGCGACACGACCGATCCCGACATCTGGGTGCAGGAAGAAGCCGTCTTTCAGGCCGTCCGGGAGCGCGACCCCATCGGCTCGCACATCTATTATCGGCGTCGGTCCGCCAATACCGGCAAGAAGGCCGGCAATGTCGGCGATTGGTGCCGCAAATGGGGCGCGAATTACGAGTACATGCTCGTGCTGGACGCCGACAGCCTGATGACGGGCGAATCCGTCGCCAAGCTCGCGGCCATAATCGAGAAGAACCCGGATTTCGGCCTCGTCCAGACGGTGCCGCTTTCGATCGGGCGGAACACGCTGTTTGCGAGGCTCCAGCAATTCGCGGGCCGACTTTATGGGCCGATGCTCGCCACGGGGCTCGCCTTCTGGCACAGGGGCGTCAGCAATTTCTGGGGCCACAACGCGATTATCCGCACGCGCGCCTTCATCGAAAGCGCAGGGCTGCCCATGCTGCCGGGCAAGCCGCCTTTCGGAGGACAGATTTTAAGCCACGATTTCGTGGAAGCGGCGCTCCTGAACCGTGCGGGTTGGCGCGTCGTCATGGTTCCGGATTTGCCAGGGTCCTACGAGGAAATCCCGCCGAGCCTGATCGACTTCGCAATCCGGGATCGCCGCTGGGCGCAAGGAAATCTCCAGCACTCGCGCGTGCTGTTTGCGCATGGCTTGCATTGGTGCAGCAGGGTGCACATGGCCATGGGCATCATGGCCTATGTGTCCGCGCTCGTATGGTTTCTGTTCCTGGTCATCGCTCTCTCGCTGACGCTTCAATCCATCTATACGCTGCCGCAATATTTCCCCGATGGCTTTTCGCTGTTTCCGAAATGGCCGGTTCAAGACGCTGCGCGGTCTTTGGAGTTATTGATCCTCACGCTTAGCGTTCTCCTCCTGCCCAAGCTGTTTGCTTACGTGCTGGCGATCATGGACGCAAAGACGCGGCGCGGCTTTGGCGGCGCTTTCACGCTCTTTGGCGGCGTGCTCGTCGAGGTGGTGTTGTCCTCGCTCTTCGCGCACATCATGATGCTGTTGCAGTGTGCGGCCGTCATCGACGTCTTCCGCGGCCGCGACAGCGGGTGGAAACCGCAGCGCCGCGGCGACGGCTCGCTCCCTATATCGGAAATCATGGATTTCCACTCGCTGCATATCACGATGGGCGTTTGCCTTGGCGTGCTCACGCTCTATTCGTCCACTATTCTATTTCTTTGGATGCTGCCGGCAACTCTCGGCCTCGTGTTTTCGGGGCCGCTTTCCGCCTGGTCGGCGCAGAGATCGGCCGGAGAGGCGTTTCGCCGTCTCGGTCTCCTCCAGATCCAGGAAGAAAAGGCTCCGCCTCCCATCGCGGGGGAGGCGGCCGAGGCCACGAGCAATCTGGAAAAGGCCGCGGCTGAACAGGAAGCCATCACTCATCTTGTACAAAGCCCGAAGCTGCGGCGGCTTCATCGCCAGTTAATCCAGATGCAGCCGATCACCCTTGAATCTCGAATTTCGCCCAATCTTGCAATTGGGCGGGCAAAGCTAGAAGTTTCCGCAAATTTGACTGAATTGCTTAATCTATTGAAGCCTGGTGAAAAGGCCGCACTGTTGTCCGACCCGGAAAGCCTTGCGCGCCTGGAAGCTTTGATCCCTGCCGAAATTTCGCCAGAAACGGCGCACCAATCATCGGCTCAGGCTTTGGAGCAAACGACTTCAGCTCCATAAACAAGGGAAACGACATGTCGCCTATCAAGGTCATGCCGCTTCTCCTGATAGGCATAACGCCCTTCGTTATGGCGTCAGGGGCAGCATGCGCTCAGGAAGCGCACATCATCCTCGCTCAGGCTCAAACGCCGCAGCAGCTAGAAGAAGAGCACAAGAAGAAGCTTCAACAGCAGCAGCAGCAACAACAGCATGGGCAGCAGGGTCAGCCGCAGCAGCCACAGCATGTTCAACCGCCGCAACAACCGCAGCCGCACAACGCCCAGGGCGCGCAGCCTGCGCCGCAGCATAACGCGCAGGAACAACAACAAAAAGCGCTAGAGCAACAGCACCTGCAGCAACAAAAGCAGGCTCAGGAGCAACACGAAAAAGCGCTAGAGCAACAACAGCATCAGCAACAACAAAAAGCGCAGGAGCAGCAACACCCGCAGCAAGAAAAAGCCGCTGAGCAGCAACATCTTCAGCAACAGAGAGCGCCCGAACAGCAAAAGGCCGCGTCTCAGCATCAAGAGGAGCTTCTGAAACGGCAGGAAGCGCAGCGCAAGGCTTTGGAGGACGCTCGCCTCAAGAGCGATCAGGCCAAGATCAAGCAGCTTGAGGAGCAGCAGCGCCATACGGAGCAGGAGCTTCAGCTTGAGCGCAAAAAGGCTGCGGGCCAACAGCAGCAGGCTGTTCAGCAAGAGACGGCTCTTCATCATGAGCTTTCGGCGGAAGAACAGAAAGCCAGGGCCGAGCGCGCGGCGCATCAGGCCGACCGCCAGAAGCTCATGGAGCGCGAGCAGCAAATGGCGGCGACCGAACACGGCCAGGCCGCGGTCAACGAGCGCCTGCGGCTGCAGAACGAACGCCTTCGCGAGATCACCTCGCAGCGCAAGGAAGTTGTGGACGCCAGCGGCCAGAAATATATCCAGGAGCCCGGCAACCGCACCATCTTTACGGTCAACAACCAGACCTTCATCCGGCATGACGAGACCGCGAACTTCCGGCTCTACGGAGGCGAGGCGCGGTCGCAACGCGGGGCAAACGGGAACACCATCTCGACCATCTCCCGGCCTGATGGCGGCCGTATCGAGATCGAGGTTGATTCCTACGGGCGGCCGATGCGCCGCGTCCGCTACCTGCCCGATGGTCGGCGGTTCGTTCTCTTCGAAAACAGAGCCATCGCAGCCGGGATCGGGCTCGCTGCTCTTGGCGCCTTCGCGGTCGTTCTGCCGCCGATGCATGTGGAAATCCCGCGCCATGAGTATATCGTCGACGCCAGCGCGGCTTCGGAGGACGATATATACGGCGCGCTTTCGGCTCCTCCGATCGAGCCTCTCTCGCGCACATACTCGCTCGACGAAGTGCTTACGAGCGCCAGCCTTCGCGAGCGCATGCGCAGCATCAGCATCGACACGATCCACTTCGAGTTTGGATCGGCCGTAATCGGCCCCGAGCAGGCCGTCATGCTTGAATCCGTCGCCGCCGCTATGCATGACGCGGCGATGCGCAATCCCGGCGAAGTCTTCCTCATCGAAGGCCACACCGACGCTGTCGGGTCCAATCAGGACAATCTGAGCCTGTCGGACCGTCGCGCCCAGGCCGTTGCGGATGTTTTGTCGCAGCAGTTCGGCGTGCCGAGGGAAAACCTTGTCACCCAAGGATATGGCGAGCAGTTTCTGCTGGTACGGACTGACGGCCCGGAACGCCGGAACCGGCGCGTGGTTGTCAGACGCGTTACGCCGCTTCTTCAAGGCGATCAAAGCCGCTTCAGCAGCGGATACGGCGATCCGGAAGGAGATATGAGGCGCTAAGGGCCAAATCATAAAGAAGCGGACGAATGGTCCGCTTCTTTGCCGGGGGAAGCCATGGATATCCTGAACCTGCTTTGGACCGCCCTCACCTTCTTTCTGGGGATTCTCTGGTCTCTTGCCTGGTTCGTTCTGCGGGATCTGGTTTCCACCCTCGTATGGATTCTCATCGTCGCCTGGCTCCTCCTCAGCGTGCGTTATCGCAGCTTTGTCGGCGGCTCGGTGGCGATGCTTCGTTATGGCCGCTACGGCGTCCACATCTTCTGGCGCTGGCTGCGCGGCGGGCCTGGCCACGCCTTGTCGCTGCCCGCCCCGAAGGTGATCACCAAAGAGGTGGTCAAATACGTCCCTTCCAAGAGGCGCCGGCGGCCCTTCGGCACCATGTCGATCTCCGAACAGCTGAACATGCTTCTCGTCGGCGCGCTCTACCTTCTGTTCTTCAATTAAGGTTGCGCGCAAGTCAGCCGGCTCTCCGGCTTGAAAAGACATAAACATATCTTTATAAGGCATTCATGATGAGCGCGATCATGAATAGCTTTGATGATGTGGTGCAGCGCCTCCGGGCGGCTGCGGAGCCGACCCGCCTTCGCCTCCTTCGCCTCCTTCAGAACGGCGAGTTCAACGTCAAGGACCTGACCCAGCTCCTGGGCCAAAGCCAGCCGCGCGTCAGCCGCCATGTCAAGCTTCTGGCCGAAGCAGGCCTGGTCGAGCGCTATCAGGAGGGAAGCTGGGTGTTCGTCCGCGCCTCATCTGACCCCGCCGTGCGAACGCTTGTCGCGGCGGCGCTTTCGATGATCTCGCCGGACGATCCGCAAATCCTGCGCGACGCGGAGCGCGCAGGCCAAATCCGGGCCGCGCGCTCGCTTCTGGCGCAAACCTATTTCGACGAGAACGCCGCCGAGTGGGACAGCATCCGGTCCTTGCACGTTCCCGAGCGCGACGTGGAGGCCGCCATCCTGGACGCCCTCGGCTCCGGCCCCTACGAGTTGCTTCTCGACCTCGGCACGGGCACCGGGCGCATTCTCGAACTCGCCGCCAAATGCGCGCGCCGCCTCATCGGCATCGACACGAACCGCGAGATGCTGAAATGCGCGCGCGTCCGCCTCGACAATGCGGAACTCGCCAAGTGCAGCGTGCGGCTTGCGGACATCTACAATCTTCCTTTTCAGGACGAAACCGCCAGCGCCGTCATTATTCATCAGGTGCTGCACTTCCTGGATAACCCAAAGACTGCTTTAATAGAAGCGATTCGCGTGCTTCAGCCGGGCGGCCGCCTCATCTTGGTCGACTTCGCGCCCCACAACCTTGAGTTCCTGCGGCAGGAGCATGCGCATGTCCGTCTTGGCTTCGCGGCGAGCGAAATCGCCGCGTGGCTTGAGGAGTGCGGGATGGGCTCCAGTTCCTACCGGGAATTGCAAGCCGACCACGTTAGCAACAACCCGCTGACCGTCGCCGTTTGGACTGGCGATAAAGCGGGCGAGAAAACGCAGAAATGGAGGGCCGCTTCGTGACGGAGGCAAACACGCACTATCACGCCATTCATCCGCCGATCGCGGTCAGCTTCGAATTTTTTCCGCCCAAGACGGCCGCGATGGAGGCGTCGCTTTGGAATGCGATCCATAAGCTCGCGCCGCTTGCCCCGGATTTCGTCTCGGTGACATACGGAGCGGGGGGCTCGACGCGCGAGCGGACGCATGCGACGATATCGCGCCTGCTCAAGGAAACGCCGCTGAAGCCTGCGGCTCATTTGACCTGCGTCGCGGCGACGAAGGAGGAGATCGACAGCATCATCCGCGGCTATTGGGAGGACGGCGTCCGCCACATCGTGGCGCTCCGCGGCGATCCGCCGGAGGGCGCAGGCGCAGCTTACGTCCCGCATCCCGGCGGCTACTGCAACGGCGCCGACCTGACGGCGGGCATCAAGCGGATCGCGGACTTCGAGGTTTCCGTCTCGGCCTATCCCGAGAAGCATCCCGAATCCCCGACATTCGAGACCGACCTCGACATGCTGCAGGCGAAGGTCGACGCGGGCGCCACGCGCGCCATGACGCAATTTTTCTTCGACAATGATTGTTACTGGCGCTATCTCGAACGCGTCCGCGCACGCGGCATCGACATTCCCATCGTGCCGGGGCTCATTCCCATCCACAATTTCAAGCAGGTTGGAAGCTTCGCCGGGCGCTGCGGCGCCTCGATCCCGGGCGATGTCGCCGGGCGCTTCGATGGCTTGGCGGACGATCCGGAGACGACGCAGCTAGTCGCGGCGACGGTGGCCGCCGAGCAGGTCATGGACCTCGTAGCGGGCGGCGTCACGGAGTTCCACTTCTACACCTTGAACCGCGCCACGCTCGTCTACGCCATCTGCCATCTGCTCGGGATCAGGGCGCACGAACCGAGCGCCGCGCCTCAGCACGCCACGGCTTAAGCGACGTTTGATGGTTTGGTAAACGATCCAACCCCTCACCCGGCGCCCGGCAGGGCCGGACGCCACCCTCTCCCACAAGGGGAGGGGGTCGGTGCAGGCGTCCCCTCTCCCCTCGCGGGAGAGGGACAAGGTGAGGGGGAGTTCCGTTGGAGAGGCCAGAATGCTTGGCTTAGCAGGACGCTGCAAATAATGTCGCCCATGGCCTCATGGTGAGGGGGCGAGCCACGACAAGCTCATGGTTCAACAGGCTCACCATAAGGTCAACCCGTTGATGCCTCATCTTGAGCTTGCCGAAGGATGAGGCCACCGATTCATGCTTTCCAGCATGCAGCTAAGGACCGACACGCATGAACCGCAACGAACGCATCGCAGCCCTGCAAGCCGCCGCGAAACAACGCATCCTCATTCTCGACGGCGCGATGGGCACCATGATCCAGCGCCACAAGCTTCAGGAGGCGGACTATCGCGGCGAACGCTTCAAGGAATGGCCCCGCGATCTGAAGGGCAACAACGACCTTCTGGTGCTGACCCAGCCCGAAATCATTCGTGGCATTCACGAAGCCTATCTGGAGGCCGGCGCTGATCTCATCGAGACGAACACCTTCAATGCGCAGACCGTGTCCATGGCGGATTACGGCATGGAGGCGCTTTCCTTCGAGATCAACGTGGTTGCGGCGAAACTCGCGCGCGAGGCTGCGGACAAATACACGGCGCTGACGCCTGAGAAGCCGCGCTTCGTCGTCGGATCCATCGGCCCGACGAACCGCACGGCCTCCCTCTCGCCCGACGTGAACAATCCCGGATTTCGCAACATCTCCTTCGACGAGCTGGTGATCGCCTATAGCGAGCAGACGCGCGGCCTGATCGAAGGGGGCGTGGATGCGATCATGATCGAGACCGTGTTCGATACGTTGAACGCGAAGGCGGCCGGATTCGCCGTCAAGGAAACCTTCGACGCCACGGGCGTGGAACTGCCGCTGATGATTTCGGGGACGGTCACGGACCTTTCGGGGCGCAACCTTTCGGGCCAGACGCCCGAGGCGTTTTGGTATTCGCTGCGCCATCTGAAGCCGTTCTCGATCGGCATGAATTGTGCTTTCGGCGCGGAGCAGCTGCGCCCCCCGATTGCGCAGATCTCAAAAGCGGCCGACACGCTCGTCAGCGTCTACGCAAACGCCGGGCTTCCGAACGCGATGGGCGAGTATGACGAAACGCCAGAGTCCATGGCGGAGGCGATGCGCGCCTGGGCGGCCGATGGCCTCTTAAATATTGTAGGCGGATGTTGCGGAACGACCCCGGATCATATTAGATCAATCGCGAAAGCTGTTGCGCCGTTTCCGCCACGAGCGATCCCTCATATTGAGCCGCGCCTGCGGCTTTCGGGGCTTGAACCTTTCGTGCAGGGGGTGTGAGCTTTCAGAGCGCCAAGTAAACAGCCAACTCTGCTGAAAAAATAGGCAAAATCGAAGGCATTTTGCTGAATATTTCAGCGGAAAATTATGTTCCGGCGCAGTATGTTGCTGTGTTAGTCTTAACTTTGTATTGACACACCAATCTCCACATCTGGTCCGCGCCGATGAAGGGCTGATGCACTGCAGGGGGCTGCATGGCGACGATAACAGCTTTAAAAAATCCGTCTACGGTCGCTCCGCTGGATAATTACAGTCCAGGACCCAGATATTGTGAGCTGATCGGCTCCCCCGAGAACAGAAATCGTCATCTGACGGCGCTCTGGCATCGCCTTCAGCAAATGGAGATGCAGCAGCTTCGCGAACGCTCGGCAGACGCGGAACGAGAACTCTATACCCTCGGCATTACCTTTACGGTTTATAGCGATCGGACCGCCATCGACCGCATCCTGCCTTACGACGTGATCCCGCGCGTGATTACAGCCGCCGATTGGCGCACGATCGATCGCGGGGTCAAGCAGCGCATGAAGGCGCTGAACCTCTTTCTCTGGGACGTGTATCACGACCGCAAGATCCTCAAGGACGGCGTCGTGCCGTCGGATCTGGTGCTCGGGAATTCGAACTACCAGCCCGCAATGGTCGGCTACAATCCGCCGTGCGGCACCTACATCCACATCGGCGGAACCGACATCATTCGCGATCCCGCCGGCGATTTCTACGTGCTGGAAGACAATGGCCGCACGCCGTCCGGCGTGTCCTACGTCGTCGAGAACCGCCATCTCATGCAGCGGGCCTTCCCCGATCTCATGCATGGCTTCGCGATCGAAAGCGTCTCCGAATACGGCACGCAGCTCTGCAACAAGCTGATTGAAGTTGCGCCGCCCGGCGTCTCCGATCCCCAGATCGTGCTGCTCTCGCCGGGCGTGTTCAACTCGGCTTATTTCGAGCACGTTTTCCTCTCTCGCGAAATCGGCATTCCGCTCGTCGAAGGGCGCGACCTGTTCGTGGACGACGACAACGTGTTCATGAAGACCGTGTCCGGCCCGAAGCCCGTCCACGTCATTTACCGCCGCATCAACGATGATTTCCTCGACCCGGAAGCCTTCAAGCCCGAAAGCGTGCTTGGCGTCAAAGGTTTGATGCGCGCCGCACGGAAGGGAAACGTCACGCTCGCCAATGCCGTCGGCACAGGCGTCGCCGACGACAAGGCGGTTTACGCCTACGTTCCGCGCATCATTAAATATTACCTCGGCGAAGAACCGATCCTTCCCAACGTCGAAACCCACATCTGTCGGGAGTCGGACGCCTTGGCCTACACGCTCGCCCATCTCAACGAGCTGGTGGTGAAGCCCGTTGGCAAGTCAGGCGGATATGGAATCTGCGTCGGGCCGAAAGCCACAAAGGCCGAACTCGATATCGCCCGCGATCAGCTGAAGGCGAATCCATCTAACTATATCAGCCAGCCGATGATCGAGCTTTCAGTCTGCCCGACCATCTGCGCCGAGGGCGTCGAACCGCGCCACGTCGATCTGAGGCCCTTCGCGGTGACGGGCGAGGAGACATGGCTCCTGCCGGGCGGCCTCACCCGCGTTGCGCTTCGCAGAGGGTCCATTGTCGTGAATTCGAGCCAGGGCGGCGGAACGAAAGACACCTGGGTGCTGAAGGAGACCGGCGAGTGAGCAGCCTCCTTTCTCGATACGCTGAAAGCGTTTTCTGGATGGCTCGCTATTTCGAGCGAGCCGAAAGCCTTGCCCGCGTCATGGAGACGCAAACGTCCTTCCAGCGCGGCCGAGAGGACAATTCCTGGGCGTGGATCGTCGCGCTCTACTCCGATGAAAAGGCGTTCGCGAAAGCGTTCTCCGAGCCGAGCGCAGAAAACGTCATCCGCTATTACATGGCCTATATCGACAATCCGGGCTCGATCCTGTCCTCGATCCGCACCGCGCGCGAGAACGCGCGGGCGCTGCGGCCGATGCTGTCGACCGACATGTGGTATCAGCTGAACGACTTCTATAACCGGCTGTTCGCGTTCGGGCCGAGCGACTTCTCCGAGGTGCGCCTGTCGCGCACCTGCGACGCGATCAAGCGCGGCTGTTATGCGCAGCTTGGCGTCGCGGAGAGCACGCTTTACCACGACGAGACCTGGCCGTTTTTCCGGCTCGGGCTCTATCTCGAACGCGCCGACCAGACCAGCCGATTGCTCGATGTGCGCTTCGCCAAGGTGGCGACGGGCTTGGCGCGCGACGAGGGGCGCTTCGACTTCACCTTCTGGACAATTCTGTTGCGCTCGGCTTCCGCTTATCACGCCTACCGGCGCGTTTTCCCGCACCACATCGACCCGAACGAGGTCGCCCACTTTCTGATTTTCGATCCGCGCCTGCCGCGCTCGCTGGCTTTCTGCCTCGGGGAAATACAGGCGATGATCGAGTTCCTGCGGCGCAATTGCGGGTTGAAGAACGCCGCCGGCGCCGCCGAGCTGGCTGAGCAAATGATCCAGGGACTTGAAGGCGCCAGCAAAGATGAGCGTCTCCTTGAAAACCTTCACACGTTCAACGACTGGGTGCAGCTCAACATCATCCGCCTGACGAACGAGCTGGGACAGGCTTTCTTCGGCTACGCGCAAACGCCGGAAGCGCCTCCGGCGCCGACACAGACGCAATCGCAAAAGGCGGCTGCGGTCTGACCGCCGTCGGCGCGCTGGGTGCAAGCCCAGAGCGAGTTGGCCCCTGAATGGCTGCGGCGCGTTTGATGTGAACTTGCGCCGCAGGCCGAAAGCGACCAGTAAGGTTGTCGATCAGACTTTCCCCTCTTGGGGAATGAGTGGTAGTGGAACCAATAACCGCCAGATGGATGGCGATTTGGCTTAAATCCAGACCCGACCTTTGGGCCCATGGAGTTCTGCATGTCGCCGCTTGATCAAAATTAGCAGTGCGACGGCAAAAGCAAAACCGACACCAACACCAAACGGCGTTGAATTGGGCTTTGTTATATTAAAGGTGTACACTATTAACGCAAAAACTCCTCCCATTGCTGCAGGAATCGCTAAGCTCATTATGCCCAACCAAACAATCATCCTTTTTCTTCTGAAAATACCCGCACTAATTAGAAAAATACTAAACAGTATAAAAATGACAAAAGCCGTAATTAATAAATTTTTAGATAGAGATTCATTTGACGAACTCTGCATTTCAAAAAGTTTTGAATTAAAAGTCATCACTTGAATGAACGGATCTGCTCCGCCGAAATAGTATGCAATAGCACAAAGTAGACAAGCGACAGGTAAGCTATATAAAAAGCAGGAATATGTGTTTATCGGATGCATAGGATCATCTCGAGCATCCGATATATTTCTCCTGCTTGCCGTAAACTTTTGCAGTTCACTCCGCTCTTTTTTGAGCTCGGCGCGGGCACGGAATAGCTCCTCATCCTTTTGCCGCAAACTGGTTTCGAGCTCATTGACGCGAGACGTCGGGGAGGTCTCTGCGGACGAATGGAGGTCCTGAAGTCGCTCCTCAGCCAGGTCCAGAGCCGCCTTCACATGTGCTTTCTCGCGCCGGTGTAACTCAACCTGACGTTCCAGCTCAGTGATCCGGGTGTATAAACTCGCCTCTTGATCTTCTAAATGTTCCCGCACCGTTTTTAGAGCCTGTAGTTGCCCTTCGAGCGCTGCAAGCCGTCGACGCATCCACCGACGCAAAGCCTTTGCCTCAACCTCGTCCGTGAGGCGCCGGAGCGCGGCGCTTGTGTTGTCCTTTGCCGGCCAAGGTATCGCTTGTGTCGTATAATGTCCCATGGGGAATTGATTAACCTCAATGGGGTCTAGCAATACCGGGATTAGCTTCCCGGCATTTTTCGCCACCATCGCCTCATGTATGACATTGTCCGACTTCACTGAATGCTCAGACCAGAACACAATTGTGCATCGCGCGGCATCGAGATGGCGCCTGATCCACTCATCCCAGTTACGTCCTGGGGGGATTTCCTGATCCCAGAACACATCGAAGCCCTCGGCCGAGAGCGCATCGTGCACGGGGCGTACCCGCTCCCGATCCTTGCTTGAATAGGAGAAGAAAACGTCTGTCATCGAACCACCCATGTTCGAAGCTAGGTGTTATTCGAACATCAATGAATTTTCCAGATCGAGTGTGCAAGTTACCGGTGAATCGGGAGCAATGCATAACCGCGCTTTCACGGGCATGGCCCTGCAGCATTGCGATAAACGCCGCCGTTTCAATGATTAGGAGAGCAACGGCATGAGTATGAAAATTATTTATTCGTTCGTCGTCGATCAGAACCCCGTCTTTGCATATCAGGCCTGGCATTTGGCTAAGTCGCTGCGCCGCCACTGCGCGGCGCGTCCAGAGGAGATTCATGTTCAGTTCACGCAAACCGTAACGCGCGAAGTCATCGAAGTCTTCAGTGCAGAAGGCTACCGCACTCACGTCATCTCTCCCTTCGGCGACGCGAAGTGGTGTAACAAGCTTTCGCAGCTGCCTAACTTAATTGCAGAAGACTGCGACTATATCTTGCTTCTGGACACAGATATGATTGCTGTCGCCGATCTGCGATCGTTCATCTCGGGTGATTGTGTCCAAGGCAAGATCGTAGACTGCCCCAATCCTTCGCTCGCGGCGTTGCGGGAACTCTATGCCCGCGCCGGAGGAACAAGCGAACCGAGATTGATCGCAACCGAGACGGAAAACGCCCAAACCTTCTTCGGCAATGCGAACGGCGGTTTGTATATCGTTCCAGCGCTGCTAGCCCGGCGCTTTTCCGAGGAGTGGCGTCGTTGGGCGGAGTGGCTGCTCGCCAATGACGAACCGCTGCGGCGGGAAGGCAAGTCTGGCCATGTAGACCAGATCAGCGTCGCCTTTGCTGTGCAATTGTCCGACGTGCCCTTTTCGAATGCTCCATCGAATATCAATTATTTTCTCCATTTCCGGGGCGACCATCGATATCTGGATCGCGATCGACCGATCGCGCTTCTGCACTATCATACGGCGACCATGAATATTCTGGGCCTCATCGAACCTCCAATTCTGCTCGATGAGGTGGAGACCGCCGCTGTCGCTGAAGCCAATCGCTTGATGTCCAGCAATTTCCAGAATACCCTGTTCTGGAGTTATCGATATTTTGCGCATCCGGAACGCGGCTCCGGCATCGGCTCGCGTGGGGAAAATCTTGCGTACAAACGGACATTGTTGAAAACGCACGGCGCGGAAAGCGCTCAGTCTGTACTTGACGTAGGTTGTGGCGACCTTAAGGTTCTCCGGGAACTCGAAATTCATGACTATCTTGGGCTTGATGTATCGCAAGAGGCCGTGAACAAGGCGCGCGCAGCTCGACCCGATTGGCAATTCGCCCTATTACAAACTCAGCCGATCGAAAAGCGCGAGATGGTCATCTGTTTTGAGGTGCTTATTCATCAAAGCACACGAGAAGATTACGACAAGCTGTTAACATTTCTCGTAGAACAAACAGGAAAGACACTGATTGTCTCTGGCTATGAGAGAAAGGACGACCCAAGCCATATGGTTCATTTCTATGAGCCATTGAGCCTTAGTCTTGCGAGGAGCAAACGCTTCCGTTCTATCCAAGCGATCGGCGCTCATACTGACGTCACGGTGTTCCGCTGCGATGTCGAAGCTGCACAGGACGCAGAAATATTGCGGGGATCGATGATTTCGAGACTGTCACGCGCATTTGTACGCATGCGGGAAGAGATCATTGGAAGTCAGCAGCGCTGCTAGTCTGCTACGCCTCATCCGAGGCAAATTCGCTTGAGAGCATGTGGCGAAGGGAATGCGAACTTGCCTCAGGCCGTACTGGCGCGGTAATTTGAACGCCCGATCGAGATGCGAGTCGTTGCGAGTTCCCAGGGGGAAACAGTGGTCGGCAAAATGTCCCCTCCTGCAGCCAAGACAGGCGCGACGCCCTTCTGCCGAGGGCGAGGCCGGACGGACGGCTTCATGGTCCGTCCTCATCCGCGCCAAGATTAATTCGTAACGCTATTGTGTCGAACAATTCATGGAATAAGTTACCAACTCTGCCGCGAAGCGGATACATGTTCGCGGGGGAAAAATCTTGACGAGAACCATTCACAACGTTCGCGCGCCGGCTTCCAAAGCCAGCTTCAGAACCGCCAGACCATTTCCGGCAGGCGCGCGGGCCGATTTCGCCTTGGTGGCGGATCGCTCGGTTTTGAAAAAAGCGCCTCCGCCGAACCTCGTTCTTGTCGCCGACGCCGCCGTCCCTTCGGGGAATGCGCCGCCGGACTTTGCGCTCGTCGCCGAACGCCGGCAAATTTTCGCAACTCGCTGGCCCAAGCGCGCTTTCTACGCCGCGATCGTCGCTGCCGTCTTCCTTCACCTTGCCGCCCTCACGCCGTTCATGCTGCGCCCGGCTCCGCCTCCGCCCGAGGATGTCCGGCGGCTAGGCCAGGAAGACGGCGCGCCCGATCCATTGGCTGTCTCCGTCATCAGCGAGGCCGACCTCAAGCGCTTGAGCTCCGATCCCTTCCGGCAGGAAGCGCCTCCCACGCCCGCCCCAACGGATGCGCCCACTTCTCCCCCGGAGCCGCAGGCCGTTCCCGAGCCGCCGCAGCCTCCTGTTAAGGAAGCGAGCGCCGCCGCCTCGCCCGCGAAACCCGAAACGGATGACAAGCAAGGTGGCGCGGCCTTCGATCCGGCGGGCTACATCGCGCAAATGTCCGATCAGTTCAGTTTCCAGCTCAAGCAGGCCGTCCGCACGGCGGAAAAGCGCGAGGCCCAGCATACGCCGCGGCAGTCCGGCAATGTGAACGCCTTCCGGCCGGGCGCGACGCATCAAGGCAAATCCGACGAGTGGGAGCGCAAGGTCATCTGGGCGCTGGCCGCCACCAGGCCCATGGGCAACGGCAAGTGGGGCAGCGCTGTCGTGTCTTTCGCCATTTCTGAAAGCGGGCAGGTCCAGGGCTTGCGGCTTATCAAGAGCAGCGGCGACACTTGGCTCGATCAGGGCGCGCTTCTGGCCGTGAAGCAGGCGCGCATGCCTGCGCCGCCGCCCGGCCTGCCGATGGGCGACCGGCTCTTCAATATCGAGTATATATCGCTGCCGAATTAAGAATTCGCCGCGACGGGAATGATGTCACGCCCCGGCGCGGAGAGCGGCAAACCCGTTAGCGCTCGAAGCGCCAGCCCCTGCGGAACAGTGAACGTGGGGAGCCGGTCACGCGCTTTGCATGACCTTCGTTCGTCCCCTCTGCGACGAAGACTTGCCCCAGCGCAAGGAGCCTCGGTGAGGTCGATGGTTTCGCCGGCGGCTTGGCCCATTCGGTCTGGCGCATAGATCTGAGTTGCAGCAGCGGTTGACGCCCATTCGCCACGAGCGATCAAAAGAGCTTGCGTGCGAAAAGCTGTACGATAGCAAACAGCTTGCTCGTGCGACCTATCCGCGAACAATCCTGAAACCGCTCGCAGCGGGGCGGAATTTGCCGCGGGGCAATACACGTCGGCGACTTCCGACGAGCATTCCTTTTCCGACCGCGGAGCGCTTCCTGGCGACGGCATCCACGGCCTTCATCCGCCCGACACACTCAAATACGAAATTGGGAACTGCATTGCAGGGCGCTTCATTCATAAATCGGCGGGCAGACCAATGAAAATCGGAATTCGAGCTGACAAGGACGAAATACTCGGCGGTCCTGAGCATCTTCCCTATTTGAAGCTGGAACTCAGTGAAGACGGCGATGCAATCCTTTATACGGGGCATCGCCAGCTTGGCTTGCACATGGCGCCGATGGAAGAGTGGAGCGGGCGCAAGCGTACATGGACCGCGAACCTTTCTCCTGGTTCCTATGCGCTGGCGGACCCCGTGGCGATCGAAGCCCTGGCGAGACGGCTTGAGCCGCTGCTCAAGCGCGTCGCCGCCGGTCATTCTCTACGATGGGGCGGGCCTAATCCTGTCGGCTGTCTCAGCGATGACGCCAGCGAGGCCAGCGTTGAAATCGAACGCCTGTTCCAGGCCGAGCGATGGTGGGATCACCGGCGTGAAGTTTGGGACGCGGATGAATGGCTGTTTGAGCTGGGCTATGATGGCGTCGCCAAGGACTACGGCCTCGGCGTCGACTTCGAACGGCGCCGCGTATAAAGCCGCGGGCGAAAGGATCGCGGCCGACGCGCTTCGACACGGCGTCGTGCTGGTCAACGTCGATGGCTTGCTCCATCGCGTCAGGCGGGCGTTGGGAGCAGAGGCAAGAGCAGCTGTTGAGCATCAAGGCGCCGCGCTGGATGCTCGATAGCGCAGAGCCAGCCAACCTGTGAAATCCAAGCCCCTGCGGCCTGTCGTTTTGCAGTTGTTTTTGAGTGTTGAGGCTCCGGTTCGCCAAACCATCAAGTCCGGTTGAGCGCTTCTCATCGCTTCGTTCGGCCGCCATTGGGAGAGCGCGCTTGCATGGATTACATCCGCTGCGTGGCCAGAGCTGCGCGACGTTCGCCAACGCCCTTTTCCACACGAGAAGCAAAAACGTTGAAGATATTTCGCGATGTGCTATGCTGCAATCTCTGAAGATGCTTGCCTAAGTCTTTGTGAAATAACGTAAAGATTTGGCGAGTCTCCAGTGAGCGGGTGTAGCTCAGCAGGTAGAGCATCAGCTTCCCAAGCTGAGGGTCGCGAGTTCGAACCTCGTCGCCCGCTCCAATTTTTCAATAACTTAGCCGTCCGTAGCCGGATGAAAATTGCAAAATTTTGCAATTTTTGCACCCAAATGTTTTGCAATCGGCAATTCACCAAGTCAGAAAACGTGTGTGAAACAAAGGTTTGGCTCTGGTTTGATGTTTTGCAATCCAAAATCAGGTGCACAACCGCACATAAGTAAAAACGAAATTTTATTACTTGTTTATATGCTTATAATCTAACCCTTGCTCGTATAGGAGGGCTACATGTTCAAATCCAAAGAGAATGTAAGTATCATCGTCTATTGCGCAGACTGCGGGAAGCAAGCTCCGTCCGCCGGGTGCGATGCAAAAGGTTGCACATTTCGAGCTGAAGCCTTGGCAGACGCTGTTCGTAATGGAGCCTTGGTGCACGTCGTCTGCGATGAAACAGACAATTCGGACGAAGATCGCAAAAACGGGTATCTGAACTTCACTGTGTCTGCTTACCCCGTAACCGTTGGAACTGCCTGAGCAGCCAAGCCTAAATAGCCCGAAGAAATCCGCGCCCTCAAAACCAACTAGGCGGTTGATTCTGTCAACCTATCCATTGACCATTGTGGATGCGTGTAAACCAACGGTTGCCATTTCCTGTGTTTCGTAGTCTCATTATGAGACAGCGTCAGGGCTTGAACGGTGGTCAGACCGTCCAAGCCTACACAACCTAGGCAGCTAGCCGCCTAGGGCACTGATCCTCAAGTGGTGATGGTCGTCTTAATAACGACTGTCACCACGAACAGCGTGGCGACGCTTAACGTGAGAACAATAGTTCTCTTTCCCATAAGGTGTTCTCCTTTGGGTGGTTCAGGTTTCTACGCGATACAAGTGAGCCGAGTTTCACGGCTAGGCGGCGTCTGTCAAGTCCACTCCGCCTAAAACGACGTGATCTGAAAGAGCCTGCCGTTTCAGTTGTGGATTATGATACTTTGCCTGTCCAAGCGGAAGGGCAAGCTCGCGGTTTTCAACGAGTGAACGGACGCCCATAGGGCCGCGCAAAACACCCCTCATTGGCGTAATTAACGCGTGTCTTTCTCACGTAATCACAACTCAAGATATCCACAGAAAATTCGCTTCAGGAGCACCCAAGACGTTTTGCAATCCAAACCGACGCATATTGATTTATAAGGACAATTTAGGAAGCCACTGCAAAACACTTCCTGAACGTAATCAGCAGCTTAACCCCCAGAAAGCAACTTCCCAAGCTGAGGGTCGCGAGTTCGAACCTCGTCGCCCGCTCCAAAAATCCTCAGTAAAATCAAGGCCTTTTAGGCTGCTACTCTCCCAAGCAATTACCTAATTCAAATCCAAATACTCGCTGTGAACTCGCCAGAGCGAAATTCGGGGCTTGGAGCAGTGGGGCCTCCTTATTCTGCTCGGTGGTATAGGAGCGTCCAAATTTGGACGCTCCTTCGCCCAGGTCGTCGAGCATCTTTTTGATGATGTCAGCCCTGCCCTCAATTTGAGGGCGGCTTCGCCCAGCCTGTATTCCGCAAAGTAGATGCCCTCAAATTTGAGGGCATCTCCCTCCAACTCGTCGAGCAGCTTCTTGATGATGTCAGCCCTGCCGTCAAACCGTTTGACGGTGTAATGGCCTCGCCGTGCCGCTACAGGCGGCGCAGGGGCGCTGTGAGTCCCGAAACTCCGGCCCAAGGGTTGCGGGCTGTGTGCATTCTCTGTGGCCCTCCTGGGCGGCCTGTAATGTTTGACGGCGGCACGACGCGACGTGCGAGGGGTGTGATGGTGGTATGCCAGGGGCGTTTGGCGGCGCAAAAAGGCTGCGGATGGAGGTCCCGAAGGGCTTGACTGCCTGATTTTCTGGACTTTTTGGACCTCGGACATGGCACGGACAGGCCACCCCACCGGGCATAAGGGACCGTAGGGGGGTATACCCGTGGCTATGCTTGGGGGACTCGCTCATCGCAACCGTGATTTTGGGGAGTCGGGAAATTTCCGCTCCAAAGCTGCTGGGAAAAATGGTGACAACGACTACCTAGCCGCGCGCAATCATACCGCAGCCAGCCATAGCGCCGATGTTCGCGCAAACTTTGCAGCCCTTGGGAGCTTATCGGTGTTTTTTTAATTCGTCCTAAGCAGGCATTCTTGGGTTCACAATGAATGCTTCCGCGTTTGCTGTCGGCTCCAGCTAACACGCATGCGTACTGTGGGTCGATTCCTGACTCTCCGTTCAGAAGATGTCGCGGCCGCTGGAACTTCGGCAGCGGAAATCGTTCAAAACACAGCACCGGAGCGCTCCCGCTGCGCTCACTTCTGATCCTTCATAGCCCCCCCCCCAATCCTGTAGATCAGGATCGACGACCCAAACCGGATGCAAGGTCCTTGTGCAAAAATCAGAGAATCCCGCACCGAGGAAAATTCGCTGTCGTCGCCAGTGTCACGATAACCAATAAAGAGGCCGCGCGCGAGCACCCTCATTAGAGCGCCGCCATGTACACAGGAGGTAGAAACTCCATATTCCTTTGACAGTCGATCTAGGGCCGCGACAAGCTCGTCGGTTGGCTCAGCGCTTACCGAAGCCAGCACCACCGCAATAAGTCGACCTTGTGCGCCAACGTCTAGCCGCGCCTTAATTGCTTGTTCTAGCTGATCCGCGACGTCGACCCCGATTTGTCCAGTGTAGTCTTTAACTTGGACCGCAATTATCCAAGGCTCTTTAGGAGCAAATGGATTTGGAACATGAATTTCAATGTCGGCACCTTGCTCGTTTGGGCCGCCTGTGTGAACCACCTGCACGTCACGGAGCAACGGAACGAGAGCCGCACGGAGCACAGGCTCCCATTCTGCCGATTGCAGTGTTGCTCTTAATGGAATTACGATTGCTTGCGCCAAGCCATCCAGGCTTATTCTGATCTGTTCTGCAACCTTGCTTCTCGCACGTAGGCTGTGATCCATTCCCTGCCGAAGATTTGCACTTTCCCCGCCTGCAGCTTTCGCGATTAAGTCTTCCACGGTTACCGCATAATCACCGATCCACCATAGCCGGGAACGGCATCGAAGTGATCTTCTGAGGTCGGCTGACACAATCGGATGTGTATAGGCAACGCCGTCCGGCGTTAAGAGCTCTACCGGCCGGAAATGCCCAAAGTCTTCCAGTTTCGAATCTATAGCATAGCCGTACGGACCAGCCAGCCGACATAGTGTGAACAAGCCATCCAGGGGAACATTTGGAATAAGCACAATATCTCCGATGAGCATGGCGTCATTTGGGTCTGCAGAGGCCTCTCCGAGCATCCGCCAATGCCCCCATGCCCATTGCTCGTCTTCCGACAGCCCCGACCAACCGACCGCCGAATTTTCAAGTCGATCCCTTACACTGCGAAGATCTTGATTCTGCGACGAACCCCATCCTTGGCGCAGCCGACCTTGTAATAATTCGTTCCGGATAAATGTGTTCCTCACTATCCCGCGAGGTTCGCATCGCCCACGCACGTTCGACGCCGTTCATTCAAGGGCTCCCCATCTTCGTTGACCTTGAACCGCAGGAACTAGCAGTTCCCGAGGTCTGTTCTCAATCGCGTCATTGCGTGCAGTTCAGAATTTCTGTGCAGAACCGTCCGCTTCCGCCCCGAGCGGCGCAAGCCGAGACAGGCGATAACAAAGAAGCGTACATTTGAACCGGTGAACGCCAAAGTGCCGCTTAACCCCAAGGTGCGGGAGATTGGGTTACAAATAATAAGTTTCAGCTTTCGGCCTTGAAGGTCGGTTTCGCCTGCTTCATTCAAACACAAATAAGTATCTATCTTGCTATGCCTGCACGGGGTCGATTACTGGACGTTTCGGTTCTTTCGCGATCCCGTGCGTGCCACGTCGGTTTGGGGATCTCAAAGCTGCCTTTACCTGGAAGGCCAAATGCGGTCCTATTTCGCCGCGCCCCCCTCGATGACCCCAACGAACTCCTCGGCCGAGCCTATGGCCTCGCTGGCCTGGGCTGCTGTTTCTCCAGCTTGGCCCCAATAGGACTCAAGCGCAGCAGCGGAACCCGCTGAAGCAGTCCCCGTTCAAGTTATCGTCCCCACAGCGGAACGCCGCTCGCGCGAACCCTGCGACGTCGCCCCAGGAGCCACCACGCACCGCGCGCCAGTCGTCATCCAGTGGACCGACAGGGTCTGCGACAGGCTTGACAGTGTAGCTGCGCATCCCATCAGCGCACCATTCCCAAACATTGCCCAACATGTCGTAAAGCCCCCAATCATTACATCGTTTCATGCCTGCCGGATGCGTCTTGCCGCCGCTGTTATCGTTGAACCATGCGATATCCGCCAATTTTCCTGCATCCCCCGCGTAATTGGGGCCGTTCGTGCTCGCGCGGCAGGCATATTCCCATTGCGCCTCCGTGGGAAGCCCCAGCCTGAGCCCAGGAATACGCGCGTTCATCTTGTTCAGAAACTGCTGCACCTCGTACCAGCTCACCGTCTCCACCGGCCGCTTCGGATCCCTGAAGTGACTCGGGTTGTTTTCCATCGCCGCTGTCCAAAGCGACTGGGTCACCGGCGTATCGCCAAGCCAGAAGCCCTTGGTGAGCCGGACCTCGTGCTGCGGGCCTTCATAATGATGGTGGTCGGCCTCGCCTTCGGGCGAGCCCATCGTGAAGACGCCCGGCTTGATCCAGCGCATCCGCTGCAGCACATCGCCCAGCGCGAATTCAGCCCACCAGCCGAATTTGTCCTCGCCCGCTTTGCTCGCCCACGCCGGCCGCAATCGGTTCGCCTGAAGAGAAGAAACGGGTAGTTTATCTAAAACCTCCGGCGTCAGCGAAGCCCCCAACCCCGGCAGATCGCGCAACTCGCAATTGAACAAAACCGGCAAAGCCCCGCGCATCTGCCAGCCGATATAGCGCACACCTTGATGCACGAAGAGCACTGGCGCCTTGTCGGGATTGGCATGGCGCACCGCCAAAGCTTGCGGGCGGATGTCTTCCAGCACAGCCCAGGGGTTTTCGAGCATCGCCCGCTCCATCCTGTCCGGCGTCTCGATAAGCCCCGAAGAGACGATCTCTCCGCCTAGCGCCATTTGCACTGGCTCCAAAATTTCCCGTGCCTCGCGCAAGCCGTGGATCCGGTGGACTGCGCCCGCAATAGGGCTCAAGCCCTCGATGCCCGGCGCGTAGAGAATATTGTCATTAAGCCTCTCGACCTGAGCATGAATGCGATCCAGCGCGCCGAGCACGCGTTCGGCGTCGCTACCCCTGGCTAATGTGCTGACGAATTTATAGATATTAATCGCTTGAGAAACACCGCCAGCGATAGACAAAATCGTGCCGATGCCAATCATAAGGCCGCCCCATATGCCGAAGAACTTTGCATTTTTGTTTTAATTCATCGCGCGTTTAGCGGCAATGGAACAACCGAAGGGCGCATGCAATGGCCGGGGGTAACTGCGGGGGGGGCTTCGTGCTCGAACTCGCTTGCGGCGTAGGGCGTCCGCTTGAAGATCCGAAAGGGGTTGCCCCAATATAGAAAGAAAACTAATACCGCTTGGTCCGCATCCGGCCGCCTTCAGCGCCGGTTCAGGCCACCATGGTGCAGGAGTAAAAAGTTATCTATCTCCCGACGGTTGAGACGGGTCGCGAAGAGACATTCAGGATTATCGAACGATGTTCTGCATAACCTCAGCAAGCAAATCGGCTTTTCGCGTTCAGAATGCGTTGTGGATTCTCTCGGTTTCCAAGCCTCGCAACGACGAGCAGAAACGCCGACCGATCTTTGCCCCAATTCAGTGCAACCGACTGGCGCGTGATCCCAACGAAGGCCAACGATCCGGCGACCGAACGGCGGCAACTCACCCTCCCGCGTGCCCTTTCGCTATGCCGGGCGCGGACGCCGCGTCTATCCCGGCTTCGTCCGCTGTATGGCGTGTTCGCCGCGCGTAGGGAGGCGCAGGTCTACCCGCAGGTGAAGAACACGATCCTCGCCACGGATTGAGCGGCTGCGGTCGAGGGGTTGCCGCTGATGGCGCAGGCGACCGTCGCGCAGACAACAGCAAGCAGCTTTGAGTTCGATGCATATCTATCTTTTTTAGAGGATCACTCTCTCTTCGTCGTTAACTCACGCTCGAAGGTAATGAACGGATCGGGCAGAAAATCGGGGCGCGAGGACACGACTACAACTCCAGCCCAATCCGATGCCGCGAACGCTTACTTGAAGAGGGATAGAATGGGGTCGGCAAAGCATTCCAAGGCCGGAATGCCGGCCAACCAAAGCAAGACGAGGATCAGGAGGTTCTCAATAATCTTATCCGCAATAATCGCGAATGCGCGCCTTACCAAGTAGGTGAGAGCGGGCCAGATGAACGTCACAATGATATCCAGCGCGTGTTCGATCACCGGTGCCAGCAACACAATGAAAACCGCCACCAGTATCATGACTTGGCCTGCGTCCATACTATTGGAAGTGAGCGCCGCGATTGCAGCGTCATTCATGCCGTTGGCCATGCTTGCCTCCTCCGTCTAAGCTCAAAATTTGAAACGCAGATCAAGACGTAGACTGAGCAGGCGCATGTTGGGTCGAAGCACGGATGCTATTGGATGAGGCGCACGAATTGGAGTAATCGGGCGGTTTCCCGATTTGGGACAATTCGGACGATTTGGATGCTTTGGAAGGGATGTTTAATCGCTCACGGAGAGCCATAATGCGCGAGTACAAGAACAATTTAAGGATGAAGGTATGTGCCCTCAAACGCACTATTCGGCCGCCCGACCTAAACCCAACGCCGGGTTATGATGTTACCGGCGTTATGAACGCGCGCAAATCCGGCGGAGTTGCTGGGCGCAAGAGAGAAGCGGCCTGACGCGACCGCTGGGCTTGAGCTCTTTTGAATTATGAAAATCGGCGGCGTAATCCGGGCGAGGCGGCGAGCTGGCGCAATTGACTTTGGGCGGCCAATTGTTGCTGGACGCTATGCCCTTGTAAAGGCGGGCCTTTGGCCCCCGCCTACGGCGGCTTCGGCCTTGACAAGAGCATAACGTCCAGCTTCGCTGCTCGCCATGAAATCAATGGGCAGGCTTGGCCAAGCTTTCAGGATCACTCACTGGTTTCAATAGAGGCGGCATGACGGTTTTCAGAATACGGGATCGTCATCCGAGGCGCTGTCTTTCTCGGGGATACGGGTTCCTTGCTGTTCGCGATAGAGATCGGCGAGCTGCAGCTGGTAATGCGCCAGGATGCGCTCGCGCAGATCGTCGAGGATTTCGATGACGGCCAGCGCCTGCTCTGGCGTCCAATAGGCTGGGATCGCGAACGGGATGGCGAGAGGGAGGCCTGGGGCTGGCGATGTCATGACTTTCCTCCGCGGCGCCTGGGCTCCTTTTGGGCGGCGCGTTCGTTGGCTTCCTTGAGGCGGTAGGACTCGCCGTCGATGGCGAAGACTTCGGCGTGATGGACGAGGCGGTCGATGAGGGAGGCCACGCAGGCGGCGGTCGGGAACACCTCGTTCCATTGAGCGAAGCATCGGTTGGTGGTGATCATTGTGCTCTTCTGCTCGTAGCGGCGGCTGACGAGTTCGAACAAGAGATCGGCATGGCGATTGGAATAGGAGAGATAGCCGATTTCATCGATGACGAGGAGTTGGGGGGCCGCATAATGGCGCAGCCTGCGCCGCAAAGCGGAATCGCTGTCGAGGGCGGCGAGATCGCCGAGCATCTGCCCGGCGCTTGTGAACATGACGGAGTGGCCCTGGATCACCGCCTGATGGGCGATATTCTGCGCCAAGGTTGATTTGCCGACGCCGTTTGGGCCGCTGAGCACGACATTGACGGCGTCCTTGAGGAAGCGGAGCTGCATCAGCGCCTCGACGCCGGCGCGGTCGCAGCTTTTAGGCCAGTCCCAGTTGAAGTCGCATAAGGGCTTGAAGCGGCCGATATGAGCGGCTTTCAAACGGCGCTCGAGACTGCGGCGGGCGCGCTCTTCTTCTTCCCAGCCAAGCAGCCGCTGCGCCCATCCGGCGGCGAAGGCTTCGTCCCAATTAGCGAGCAAGCCGTGCAGGTTCAACGCTTTGGCTTTGGCGCGCAAGCTGGCGTCGCAGTCACTCATCGGAGCCTCCCTTAAGGGCATCGTAAAGTTCGCGGCGGACTGGCCGGACGGGCTTATCTTTCGCTTTTACATGGTCTGGCAGATTGAGGGCGATGGGGGGCGGCTGCTGGCGTTCCTGACGGCGGCGATCGAGAGCGAAGCGGGCGGCGTTGGGATGGGGAACATCGCGCTCGAGCGCCTCGGCGATGGCGGCTTGAAGCTCGGCGGCGCCGTAGCGCTCCAGAAGCTCGCTCAAAGCTGCGGCGATGGAGCGGAGATTTCCGCCGTTCGCGGCGGCCCTGGCGAGCAGGGTCTCGCTCGCAGGCGCCGCGTGGAAGAGACGGTCTGCTGCGCGGTGATGGCGGCCGGCGCGCTTTTGCTCGACGAGAGCCTGGATATGCGCCTTGTCCTCGATCTGCTCGCCCTTGCCGTAGCTTCGCGTGTGGCGGGCGATCACATGCTGGCCGTCGGCGATGCGCACTTCGGCCGGATCAGCGAGCACGGTCAGGCAGCGCCGCACCTGCGTGTGGGGGATGGAATAGTCGTTGAGGTCGAAGCGGACATAGGGCGTCTTGCCCGCCTTGACAGCGATCTGCTCGATGAGGGGATAGGGATGGTCCGGCAGCGGCAGGAGCCGCGGCGCCTCCTCGGCAAAGACTTCGCCCACGCTCATCGTCTCTTGCCCCGGGCAGCGCCGGTCCGCGGCTATGCCGCGGCTCCACGCCTCGGCCTCGGCGTTGAGCGCATCCACATCGGCGACGGCGCGCCCGGCGAAGAAACTGTCGCGCACATATCGGATGGCGCGCTCGACGCGGCCCTTCTCGTTGCCGCGCGCCACCGCCACGGGACGGGGCTCGAAGCGGTGATGGCCGGCGAAATCGACGAGGGTTGGATGAAAGCGGATGGCGTCGCCGCGCCGTTCGAGCACGGCGCTCTTCAGATTGTCGTACAAAAGGACCCTTGGCGCGCCGCCCCAGGCGTCGAAGGCGCCGGCATGGCCTCGCAAGAAGTTCTCCATGCGCGCATCGAGGAAAAAGCGCAGGAAAATCTGGCGCGAGTAGCTCAACACCATGACGAACGCCATCAAAGGCCGCCTTGCGCGGCCGATATTGAGATGGCCGAAATGCCCCCAGTCCACCTGGGCCTGTTCGCCGGGCAGAGTGCGCAGCCGCTTCCGCCTTGGGACGCGGCCTATGACAGGCGATCACATGGCGGAAGTGATCGGGTCCGCCGCGATAGCCGCGCTCGCGCGCCATGACGTATAGCCTGCTCGCGGTCAGCGTTGGAAACGCCTCCAGGGTCTGGCGGATGAAAGGCAGATACGGATCGATCTTCGACGGCCGCGGCGGACGCCCCAGGCGCGGCAGTCCGGCCTGCGCCAGCACGCGGGCCACCGCGCCGTGATGCACCTTCAACTGGGCGGCGATCGTGCCGACCGTCCACTTCTCAGCATGGTAATAGCGCAGGATCTGCGCCTCAAGCTCAGGGGAAATCGTCATGCTCTGGTCCTCTTGCAGCCGTTCGAACCCTGCGGCGGCGGCGCAAAAAGTCTTGGCGGACGAAATCCGGGCAGCGACAGCCACACCAGCAGCAGCGCCAAGGCGGAAGCTTCGGAAAATCGCCGGTGGATGGCGGTCCCTTCGCCGCCGCCAAATCCGGGGACAACAAATCATCCGGCGGCGCTGACGGTGAACCCTGATGCGTCACGTTTTTTTGCCGCCGCCGGTAACGGCGAGCTCGTAAGGCGTGAGCGAAGCGCCCGCGCCGGCTTGCCTGATAGCGTGCGCCCGCGGCGTGTTGGGCGCGACGGCGGGCCTCCTTCGCGCAACCGCTGGCGCAATAGACCTGACCGCGGTCGCAGCAACTGCAAACCAGCACCCACTTACGGCAGCGGGCGCACAGAAAAAATCGGGCCGGCGTCGCCGCTCCCTCGGAGCAGGCGCATGAACGTGGACGAAACCCGCGATGGGTGGAATACTGCCCCCGCATGCGTGCCTGGCGCGCTGTGGGGCGTGGCGCTGAGACCCAGCTTGGCCGTTGAGAAAAAGCGCCCGCCCGCTTTCCTTTCGGCCGCGTCTTAGCCTGCGCCACTATGCCGTGTCAGCCGCGGCGCGCCTCGCCGGCGGCTCAGACGGCCCTTCCGTGCTCGGCTTCAAACGGCAGTTCCTCGCTCTGATTTGCATGGCTGCCGCCTCGCTGCGCGCGTTTGACGCCCTCCGCGCGCAAGGGCCTCCTGGAAGCAGGCCGGGACGCAGACAGGCGCTCCCAACCGAACTCAGGAACCGACTTCGAAAAAGGTGAAAGATGCTGCCTTAGCCGGTACTCCGCCGGATTTACGCGCGTTTCAGCCGCCGTCTACACCCGCGACAGGAAAAAGGGCAAAGCCCGCGCAATCCGGCGCGAAGCCCTAAAGACCTGCATATCCGGTGAAGGAGGCTTGATCGAGAATGAGAACATAACATGAACACTTAACACGCGTAGCCAAGACCGGCAACCATATCGATACTTGCTTTTTCTAGATAAGTTAGATATTATAGATAACTTAGATAAGGAGTGCGGGTCATGAAAATCACGTCAACAGAGTTCCAGCAGAATGTAGGCCGTTACCAGGACGCCGCCTTGACCGAGCCTGTCATCATCACCAAGAATGGCCGCGACAAGAATGTTCTGATCTCCGCCGCCGCTTTCGAAACCCTGGTGCGTGGGCGTGTTGCCCGTCGCATGGAAGACCTCGACGACGAGGCGCTGAAGGCCCTCGCCGCCGCCGAAGTTCCGGCTCATTTTGCCTATCTCGATAACATCGATCTCAGCGAAGCGGGATAGGAGCCTAAACGTTGCCTCTTCCAACCCCACATCCCGGTCTTGTCATCTCCTACTCTTATCTCTGGCAAGACCAGCATCGGCAGGGCGAGGAAGAAGGACGCAAGGACCGTCCCTGCGCAATCGTACTCGTGCGTCAGATCGTCAAGGACGCTTGCATCGTCAGCGTCGTTCCCGCCACGCACTCGCCACCCTCAGACCCAGCCGATGCCGTTCTCATGCCGCCCGGCTTGAAACGTCATCTCGGCTTGGACGATCAACCCTCCTGGATTGTCATCTCGGAACTCAACGACTTTGTCTGGCCCGGTCCCGACCTGCGCCCCATTCCGGGCAAGTCCGATCGCTATAACTACGGCGTGTTGCCGCCAAGCTTTTTTCGGAAACTCCAGGAAGCGATCTTCGCGCGGCTCACCGCCAAAAAAATCGCTGTTGTACCGCGCACCGAATAACCCCGGGCCAGCAAGCCCGCGCCTGCACAGCCCTTGCCTATCTCGCCGAAATCAGTACCCGACGGCATAAGCACCCATCTACGAATTGGGGCGATCCCTGCCCCGAACAGAGGCAGATCCGGGCTCTCGTGAACCGAGCCGCGCGGGCTTGAGGCCGGCGAGTCTCGGCCCTGCCGGGCTTCGATCCCTATCGCGAGGTGCCGATCCAATCCCCAGCGGCGAACGGCGCAGATTTTGAAAGCTCTCGCCAGCGTTATCCGCAACTTGCCGTGGACTCTCATGCAGCACGGGCGCAGATTTCCGTCCGGAAGGGTTTTTGGGGATGTCCCATGACAAGCGAAGCCGAACAGGAAACCCTGAAACAGCTGGCTCTTGGCTTAGCCGTCCTGTGCGTCCGAAACACGGGTATTGAGGATATTCATAGCGGAATCGAGCCGCGCTCCGCCGCCGGCGATTTTTCCGATGTGAAAGTCGTAACCCCGTACGGCGAGATCCCATGGAACGAGGTCTCGCGCATTTCGAACGACGAGATGCGCGACTTCATGCGTCAGGTCGTCGATCGTATTTACACGAGCCTGCTTCGTCTCGACCAGCCTGAATTCCTTCAACGCATGATGAGATATTCCGAGAGCGCGACGCGAAAATGGGACGAGCCGCAAAATCTTGCGGATTGGTTTGCCGGAAAATTCGACCATGTCTGACAAGTCGGACAAACGCTATTATTTCAAAACTTTACCGGCGTAATTGGGGGGGGGAGGCCTGCTCCCGTCCAAAACGGAAGAGGAAGAGGTTTGAGGAAAAGGGTGAAGGGGAATAGCCGAGAGAGAGTTCTCACGGCTAGCCCCGGAACCTTAAGCCAAGGAGCCTCCTCCGATGACTAAAGCCGCTCAGAAACTCACGCTCACCCCTCCTCAGACCATTCCCCTCGACAAGCTCGTCCTCCACGAAGGCAATGTCCGCCAGATCAAGGCTGGCGTCTCGATCGAGAGCCTGGCCGCCGATATCGAACGCCGCGGGCTTCTCCAGTCGCTCAGCATTCGGCCCATCCTGAACGAAGCCGGCGAAGAAACCGGCACTTATGGCGTCCAGGCTGGCGGCCGCCGCCTGCGCGCCTTGCAACTTCTCGTTAAGCAAAAGAGGCTCGCAAAAAACGCACCCATCCCCTGCATTGTTCGGAGCGAGGGTTTTGTCGAAGCCGACAGTCTCGCCGAGAACACCGAGCGCGAAGCGCTGCACCCGCTCGATCAATTCCGCGCCTTCAAGGCTCTCGCCGACAAAGGCGAAGGCGAGGAAACTATTGCCGCCGCCTTCAATGTCAGCGCTGCCGTGGTCAAGCAGCGCCTGCGCCTCGCCAAGGCGAGCCCTGTTCTGCTTCAGGCTTACGAGGACGATGAGCTCTCACTTGATCAGCTCATGGCCTTTTGCCTCGTCGATGACCACGCGCGGCAAGAGCAGGTTTTTACGGCGATCAAGAGCAACTGGAACAAGGGACCGGACGCGATCCGGCGTATGCTGACCGAGAAAACCGTGCATGCCAGTGATCGCCGCGCGCTCTTCATCGGCGCCGACGCCTACAAGACCGCAGGCGGCATCATTATCCGCGATCTCTTCGACCAGGATGATGGCGGCTACTTGCAAGACGTGACCTTGCTTGAACGCCTTGTCAGCGAAAAGCTTGCTGCCGAAGCCGACACCGTCAAGGGCGAAGGCTGGGCATGGGTCGAAGCCGCCGTTGATTTCCCATGGAATCATCAGCGCGACTTCCGGGCATTGAAGCCGATTGCACCTGCGCTCACCGAGGATCAGGAAGAGCAACTCCAAAGCCTCCTCAACGAGCTTGAAGCGCTCGATGAAACGGGCGACCGCTCCGAGCAAGACGAAACACGGCGCGACCTTGTTATTCGCGCGATCGCCGATCTCGAAAACCGTTCGCCTGTTTTCGATGAAGCGCAAAAAGCAAAAGCCGGAGTCTTCATCAGCTTGCGCGACGACGGCCTCCTTCTCATCGAGCGCGGTTACATACGTCGCGCCGACGAATCCGACCACATCCGCGACCACGTGCATGTCGTTTCCGTCACCGGCGATTACAGCGGCGAACCGTTGCCCGCAAATTTCAACGGCGCTGAGCCAGCCCAATCCGTTGCTGGCGCTGATGAGGATGAAGAGGCGACCGGCCTTGTGAGAGGCGGTGAGAAAGTCGGCCAGTGGAGCGGCGGCGCTTGTGCTGCTGCGTGGCGGAGTAATAACCGGCCACTGGTTAGGTTGTCCCTTTCTGTACGGGAGAGGGGCGACAGGGGATGTATGCCGTGGACAACTATGCCGCGGTCCGACGTTTCGTTTTTGTCGAGGGTAAGAGCCGTCGTGAGGCCGCCCGTGTTTTCGGCTTAAGCCGGGACACGATATCGAAGATGTGCCAGTTCTCGGCGCCGCCGGGGTATGTTCGCAAGAAGCCTCCGGCGAGACCGAAGTTAGGGCCATTCGTTTCCATCATCGATGCGATTTTGGCGGCGGATATCACGGCGCCGCCGAAGCAGCGGCATACGGCCAAGCGGATTTACGACCGGCTTCGCGCCGAACACGGCTTCGATGGCGGCTACTCGGCCGTGAAGGAGTATGTGCGGCTTGCGAGGTCTCGGGCCCGCGAGACCTTTGTGCCGCTGGCGCATCCGCCTGGGCACGCCCAAGTCGATTTTGGCGAGGCGATCGGCGTAATCGGCGGCGTCCGGCAGAAGATGCATGTGTTCTTCATGGACCTGCCGCATTCGGACGCGCCGTTCATGAAGGCCTATCCGGCGGAGACGACGGAAGCCTTTCTCGACGGCCATGTTTCGGCCTTCGCCTTCTTCGGCGGCGTTCCGCAATCAATCCTTTACGACAACACCAAGCTCGCGGTCGCCAAGATTTGCGGCGACGGCAAGCGCGAACGGACGGGGGCCTTCACCAGACTTATCAGTCATTATCTGTTTCGCGACCGGTTTGGGCGGCCCGGCAAGGGCAATGACAAGGGTAAGGTCGAGGGACTTGTCAAGAACGGCCGTCGGCGGCTCCTGACGCCGGTCCCCATCGCTGCAAGCTTCGAGGCATTGAACGCCAAGCTTGAAGCGGGTTGCCTTTCGGAACTCGATCGCAGGGCGGGCTCCCATCCAGAGACGATCGGCGCTAGGCTTCAAGCGGACCTGGCCGCCTTTCGGCCACTGCCGCCTGGCGTTTTTGAGCCCTGCGATCAACGGACTGCGCGCGTGTCGTCGACGGCGCTCGTTCGCTACCGCACGGCCGACTACTCCGTTCCCACGGCGTACGGCTTTCGCGACGTCACCGTAAAAGGCTTCGTGGATGAGGTGATCATCGTCTGCGCCGGGGAAGAGATCGCCCGCCATAAGCGATCCTATGAGCGCGGCGACTTTGTTTGTGATCCCCTGCATTATCTGGCGCTGATTGAGCAGAAGCCCGGAGCGCTCGACCAGGCGCGGCCCTTGCAGGAGTGGGCGTTGCCGGAGCAGTTTCCGCAGTTGCGGCGTCTGCTCGA
>CAVRLF010000005.1:0-101022 GCA_963721975.1 uncultured Alphaproteobacteria bacterium | reverse complement strand
CGCCCCGAGGGCGCGGATCACCAGTGAGGGAGGGTCTCACCTAGATAATTGCCGATAGGTCTAGAAGCTGGCGAGCGGCTCGCTTGGGCAACTGGGCGACGCCGGAGCCTCGCGACAAAGGCAGCCTTGGGCTGTTGAGCGATCCAGCGGGCCGTAACGTGAGTGAAGCCTGAGCAGGCCTCGAAAGTGTCAATGCGGATGCCGACCCTCCGGTCGTTACGGGGAAGGCAGCATGGGCGGGGAAGCAATCGGTATAAGCACCCGCACAATCCGCCGGGGTAGTGGGCGCGGCACGCTGGAAAGGTGGTTCGTGGTTACAGGGGGAGACCCGTCGTGGACGAGGGTAGCGGCCTCAACGCTGCGTTAGGCAGCGGTCTCGGCGGGAGTCGGACAGGGTCGTTCGAGCGATGAAGCCGGGTAATGCCGGTGGAGCAAAGGACCCTGACTTCTGGCGCGCTTTTGAAGAGGAAGAGGGGAGGCGATTGGCGATGAGCCTGGAAACGCCTGAAAAGATCCGGACCCTTCAGAGAAAGCTCTATTGCAAAGCGAAGGCGGAGCCCGCCTTCCGCTTCTATGCGCTCTACGACAAGATTTGCCGCGACGATATCTTGCTGCACGCTTACCGGCTTGCCCGCGCCAATGCGGGAGCGCCGGGCGTCGACGGGGTGACATTCGCACAGATCGAGGGGGAAGGCCTGGAGGCATGGCTGGCGGGCTTGCGCGAGGAACTGGTTTCGAAGACGTACCGGCCCGGTCCGGTGCGGCGGGTGATGATCCCAAAACCGAGTGGGGGTGAGCGGCCGCTCGGTATCCCAACCATTCGCGACCGGGTCGTCCAAAGCGCGGCCAAAATCGTGCTGGAACCCATCTTCGAAGCCGACTTCGAGGATACGGCCTACGGCTACCGTCCCAAACGCGGGGCGGTGGACGCGGTCAAGGCGGTACACCGGCATCTCTGCCGGGGCTACACCGACGCGGTCGATGCCGATTTATCCAAATACTTCGATTCGATCCCGCACTCTGAGCTCCTCAAATCGGTGGCCCGGCGTGTCGTGGACCGCAATGTGCTGCGCCTCATCAAGATGTGGCTGAAGGCGCCAATCGAGGAACGGGATGAAGACGGAACCCGGCGCATGAGCGGCGGCAAGGGAGCCAAGCGCGGCACGCCCCAGGGCGGCGTCGCAAGCCCTCTGCTCGCCAACATCTACATGAACCGGTTCCTGAAATATTGGCGTCTGTCCGGTTGCGGCGAAGCATTCCGCGCTCACGTCGTCTCTTATGCCGATGACTTCGTTATCCTCAGCTGCGGTCGCGCGGCAGAGGCGCTGGCGTGGACAAAGGCGGTGATGATGAAGCTCGGGTTGACCATCAATGAGGCGAAGACCTCGCTGAAGGACGCCCGCAAGGAGCGCTTCGACTTCCTTGGCTACTCGTTCGGCCTCCATTACCTTGGCAAGAACGGGAAACGGTACTTAGGCGCCAGTCCATCCAAGAAGAGCATACAACGGTTCAAGACTAAGATCGGCAACTACCTGGTTCCCGCCAATACCGCTCCCTGGCCCGAGGTGCTCGACAGGCTGAACAGCATGCTGCAAGGCTGGTCGAATTACTTCTGCTACGGGACGCGCAGGCGGCAGCAAAGAGGCGTCGATCGCTATGTCTATGAGCGCGTGCGCGATTTCCTTGTGCGACGGCATAAAGTGGCAGGGCGCGGGACCCGGCGGTTCTCTTGTGAAGCCGTCTATGGAAGCGGTCTCATACGCCTCGAACGCTTGCCGTTGAATGCCCCGCCGTGTGCCTTGCAGTGAAGCCAGTCGGAGAGCCGTGTGCGGTAAATCTGCACGCACGGTTCGATGAGCGGAGGTGGGAAACGGGACGTTGGCCAAAAGCCCCAAGTTACCGCGCCCACCTTCGACTCTACCCCTTGGGGAAGTACTGCGACGCGCAATTAACCCCGCACAAGCCCTTGACCATTACGTGTTCCGTAACACATAATACACAACATGCCGATCAAGACCTACGCGGATAAGCGCAGCGCCGATTTTGCGGCTGGCAAGCACGTCAAGGAATTCCAGGCTTTCGAGCGCCAAGCGGTCAAGGGCCTGACGAAGCTGAATGCGGCTGCGCGGCTGGTCGAATTGCGCAATCCGCCGTCCAATCGCTTCGAGGCGCTGGGCGGCGATCGGAGCGGCCAGTACAGCATTCGCATCAATGACCGGTGGCGCATCTGTTTCTGCTGGGCCTTCAGCGAAGACCCGGCAGGTAAAGATCCGCTGATGGTTCGCGGCGATGCCGTGGACGTTGAGATCGTCGATTACCACTGAGGACGCCATGCCCTACACCGCTATCGATAACCTGCCGCCTGTTCATCCCGGTGAGGAAATTCTGAAGGATGAATTAGAGGCGTTAAACATGAGCGCCCGCAAATTCGCGGAACATATCCGCGTCCCTCCCAACGCGGTCACCGCCATCCTGAACGGCGCCCGTGGCGTGTCCGCGCAGATGGCCCTGCGCTCCGGGCAAGCGTTTGGCACTGGGCCGGGCTACTGGATGCGCCTGCAGAACATCTACGAGGAAAAGCGCGCGCGTTCCGAATTGGCGGGAGACTAGAGCAGATTGGTGGGCTGCTATAGTCGCGCTGGCTTCAGTCCGGTCCTGGTCCAGACTATCGCGAGGAGCTGCAGCCGGGCGTTTTGCCTCCGAATGGCGCCGCCTTCAGGTCGATCTCGATTTCCGTCTGGCGTTTCAGCTTCTTCAGTTCCGTCACAAGCCGGGACAACTGGCGTTGCAGGTTCGTCTCGTAGCGGCTGAGCTTGCCGACGAAATCACCGCTCAGAAAACTTTCGATCACGCGCCCCAGCCTGATCTCCTTCGCTTGCTTCGGGGTCTCGGACGCGTCGAGGCCTGCGCCGATTCCGTCCAGGATAAAGGCGTTCTTTTTCGCGGCATATCCGAGCGACGCGATCAGGGCTCTCTCGAACAGGGGGATGCGCCGCGAACGCCATAATGTCTCGACGATCTGATCGACGAGTTCCCGTTCGAGCACGCCCCGGGGCTCAAGTTCGGCGAAAGTTTCTTCGCGCAGCCGGAAAAAGTCGTCAGGATTCTCACCCGCAAGAAGGATGTTTCGCGCCGTAAGCCCATGGCCGACGGCGTTGCGGCAGCTTGCTTCTTTTCCTTGCGGCGTCTTCGGGCCGGTGCTCGCCTGCGCATTCTTGCGGTTGGCTTCGACGCGCCGCTGGCTGGCGCCGAACAGGCCATGGATACTCTTCTCCATTTACTCAACCTATAGGTGTATATTTTTCCACAATTAAATCTTGGATTGAGGAAAAAGCCTCTTTTTGCGAAACGAACCCAATAAAGCAAATAGCTCCTTAAAAAATCGTGGCGCTGGGCATGGCCGCCGGAAGGCGCAATGTCCAGGTCCGCTTGGTTTGCGTCAGGGAAATCAACGGTTTCTCAACCAGAATCGAAGCAAAAACGACGCGCCGAATCAGGGAATCAAGCATAAAAGCCTAAGCTGGCGGAGCCGAAACCAAGGGGTTGCGCTCTTGAAGCGGCAGGCGCAGCCGATTGGCGATGGAACGATGCTCTCGCATGATCGTTCCCTCCGCTAAATGACAAGATTGCGCTGGCAAGGATCTCAATGTCCAGCCTCATTAAAGCGTCTTGTGCGTTCTGTAACGACAGGAGTTGACGCACAATGGTTCGGCGCTATGATCCGGCATCCCGATGGGAGTGCCCCAGTGGCGGAACGGTAGACGCGGCAGACTCAAAATCTGTTGCCTGCAAGGGCGTGCTGGTTCAAGTCCGGCCTGGGGCACCAAAATCGAGCATCGATCATAGATGGACGTATCGATAGGAAAGAGAGCGCAGATTTTACTGGCAGGGTTCGCGGCATTCTTGACCTGCACGCAACAGGTCGTTGCCGGGCCAGCGCTTCTCACTGAACCGTCGACGGGGCTTGTGCTTTACGCCGAGGACGCCGATCAGCCGTGGCGGCCAGCCTCTCTCACCAAGCTGATGACGGCCTATATTACCTTCGAGGCGATTCGCGACGGCCAGCTTTCGCCGGAAGATGTCGTCACCTCCACACCGCTGTCACAGAGCCAGCCCCCGAGCAAGCTCGGCATGCCGCTGGGCGCCCAACTTACAGTCGATCTCGCCATCAAGGCGCTGATTGTCAAATCCGCGAACGACGTCGCGATCATGCTGGCGGAAAAGATCGGCGGCCCGGTCGAAAGCTTCGTGGACATGATGAACAAGACCGCCGCCCGTCTCGGCATGACGAACACGCACTTCGTCAATCCGAACGGCCTGCCGGTTTTCAACGCGGACGGCGTCACCGAAGCGCCTGAGCAGGCCGTCACCACGGCGCGCGACATGGCGCTTCTCGCGAACATGATCCTGAGGGAGTTTCCGCAATATGCGAGCATCTTCGCGCTCACGGAGGTGCGGATCGGCAATCGCCTTGTGATGACGCATAACGGGCTCCTGAAAAGCTATGACGGCGCGGACGGCATGAAAACCGGCTTCGTCTGCGCGGCGGGCTATAATGTCGTGGCGAGCGCGACGCGCGATGGGCGGCAGCTTGTCGCCGTGGTGCTTGGCGAAAGGTCCGGCGCCGCGCGCACAGTCCGCGCCGCCAGCCTCTTTGAGCATGGCTTCGAAATTTACCCTTGGAAGGCCATGCTGGCGCCCACGCTGGCGACATGGCCGGTGGAGCAGCCAGAGAGCCCGACGGCTCCCGACCTGCGCAACGTCGTTTGCAATGGCCGCAAGCTCGCCAGGATCGCCAGGAGAGACGACAAGAAGAAGCTCAAGCGGCCGGCCTTGGAACCCGGTCACCGCATGCCAGCCAAGGACAAGCCGCAAAAGGGCAAGAAAAAGCCGCTGCAGGCTGCGGACGCAAGGTCGCCATCCTGAAACTGGATAGTAAGGGTTTTAAGCGAGCGTTTGCTGTTTGACCAGCGGACTACCTCACCCGGCCGGTTCGCGGAGACCCTGCCCCGGCAAGGGTTGTTCGGAGCGTCCCTCGCGGGAGAGGGTGAGGGGAACGCTTTCTGGTGAAACTTGCTTTACGGGAGCGACGGCGCAAGACGTCGTCAGCCCGCCATTTCGTACTCGGTCTACGGTTCTTTTTTGTGCGCTAAGCCGCCGCGGGCGGCGCTTTCTTTAGAAGCATAGTTTGGTTTTGCACTAAGATATCCCTACCCAGTCACGATACGGACGCGTCTGACACACCATGGAACTGAGACAGCAGATCATTTCACGTAACCGCGCGCAAAGCGCTCTCTATTGCGATCCGTCGGAACGGGTGCGGCGCGCCACGCACCGCCAGGCCCACCAGACGGAAATCGCGGCGTTCAAGTGCATGGACGGCAGGCTCGATCTGGCGCGCATCACCATGACGCCCCCCGGCATTGTCCAGCCATTCCGTAACGTCGGAGGTAATTTCGATCTTGGTTGGCCGTTCCTGGGCGCAGCCATGACCGAATGGGTGGAATACACGATTTCGCGCGGCAGAAACCGCCTTGTCTTCGTGACCTACCACTTTTCAAAAAGCGATGCCCATTGGGGTTGCAAGGGGCAGGGTTATGATACCGCGAAGGCGCTGGCTTCTGCGCAAAAGCTTTGCCGGCAAATCGAGGACGTGTTCGGCGCCATGGTTCGCACAACACACCCCATTGTCGTCGGGATCGAAACGGACGAAGACGCCCTCATTCTGCACGGCGAACAGGGCGCCAACACCGTCTACAATGTCGCCGAACACCTGAACGATACCGAAATCGAGATCGCGGCGGCGCTGCGCAGACTCTATCCGAGCATGCTGCAGCGGACGCTCGATGACCTCTTGCCGCTCGTTGCGGGCAATCAGGTTCATGTCAGTGAGATCCGCAAGAGCGGGCGAGAGCACATCGAACTCGACCATGCCGAGCGCGTCATCGCCGTTGGGCGTGGTTTCGACTGGCTTCACTTGCCGAATACCGCGCTTATCATTGGGCCGTACAGCCATAAGTGGCCGGATGCGGTGGAGACGGCAGGACAGATCGTTTTGAACAACCTCGTATCCGGGAGAGTTCCGAGCGATGAGGGTGTGTTAGTCCTCGTCGCCGTGCTCTCGCATGACCCAATCGGTAGTTATGGATGGAATGTGGGCATTCAGAGAACGCGACACATTGAACGCATCACGCTCGAAACGTTGGAACAACGTGTGCCGGATTCTGATGCCGTATGTAAGGCACGCCGGCGGCGTTCTCGAAGCGGACACACGTTTCCTGCACTTGCTCGACTGAACGGTCGGCGGGGCTTGCCCGCAGGCATTCGCGGCTCGATCAACGCCTTCTTAGTCCCCGCCGTTTGCGCTTTCCTCATCAAGAATGCGCACGCTTTGCATGTAGGAGGCGTAGGCCTTTTCATCCGTGTCGCCGATCGCGAGCACTCCTAGCTTGCCGAACTCCGACAGAGCGCCGATCAGGTGGAACACGACGCCTTCCTGGGTGGCGGCATTGAAATGAAGCCCTTTCGTCGCGGCGATATCGATGAGGTCCGAGGGCGTCAGGCCGCGATAGCGGTCCTCGTGCAGATTGTCCGACGAATAATAGGAGCAGGGCTTGCCAGCGGCCGTGAGGAAGAGGCCGGTTTTGGCGTCGTAGCTCCCCGCCGTCAAAAATTGCAGCATGAGAAACGGATGCGTCGTTCCGCCTTTCCTCAGGTTGATCTCGATGGCGTAATGCCGCCAGCCGTCGCGCTTTGGCACGGAGATGAAGTCGATGCCGAAGCGGCCGAGAACGCCCTTGGAGGCCAGCACCCTGGCGGCGCGAAAGCCGAGGTCCTGGATCTCAAGCCGATAGGCCTTGTCCGCCGGAAAGCGGCAGCCCAGAAACACTTGCGCGTTGCCGCCGCCCAGAACCTGATCGTGGGTCGAGATCACTTCGAGGTTGCCGGTTGGGTCGACGCGGAACTGGGCCGATGGCGAGCGCTTCGTTTTCCCTTCCAGGAACTCCTCGACGATCCCGCCCATAAGCTCGATTTTTTCGAGATAGGCGTCGAGCGTCATGCCGTGCGCCTCGAAGGCTAGGCCGGGCAGTTTATCCGCGATCCACGACTTCAGCCCGCTCTCGGGCGCGCCCCGGAAATCGAAAAGCGCGTTGCCCTCGCCGGAGAAGCCTTCGTTGAGTTTCACCACGGCGCGCTTCAATTCTGGCTTCTGTTTCTTCAGCTCCGCCAACGCTTCCGTAATGTCATCGGCGCTTCTCAGATCCTCGGCCCCGGCCGGCAGGTCGATGCCCGCTTCCCTGAAAATCTTTCTCGAACCGCTCTTCGATCCCCAGGAGGCGAGATCGGGGTCGGCGCCGTAAATCGGCAAGTCGAGCTTCAACGCAAGCTTTTTCTCCAGCGGAGTCACCGTAAAGAAGGTGATATGCGCCGAGGCGGGGTCCGGGATCGCCTCCCTGATCTGCTGAATAAGACGCGGCCTCGCCAGAATTTTCGCCGTGAGCGCCAGGTCCGATCTGTCATAGCAAGAAAGCAGCACGAGGCGCTTGCGCGCGTGCTGACCCGGAATGCCCGGCAGGAGGTGCAGATAATAGTCGATGATCGGCTCGGCGATGGGCGTGCTGGTGATGTAGATGACGCGCGTCCGCGGAAACCGCAGCAGAAGAAGGAGGCAGAGGAGCCGCTCCTCATAGTGGTGGACGCCCGCGATCCGGGACATCACCTCTCGGTCGAAGGTGATGCTGGGGACAATGACGACCGTGCGCGGCGCCGCGGGGTCGCCGAAGATCTCCGGGAATGTGGCGCAAAACCGCTCCTGCAGGGCTCGCGAGCGGGCAAGCTCCTCCGGGGTGAACGTAACAGCATTCGCCTCACTCAAGGGCTTGTCCCCACAATTCGCTTATTGCACGGTATCATACTATATTTTGAAGACTAATAAGCTGCCGAAAAATGATGCGGCCCGGGACCTCACGGTGAGCTGTCGAACCGCCACAGCCTCACCATGAGATCAACATTCCGCCTCATCCAGAGCCTGTCGAAGGATGAGGGCCACATTCGAGGCTTTTTCTGCAGCTTTCCAGCCTTTGCAGGAAAGACGAGATCATGGCAGCTGTTCCCGGCCTGGATAATATCGCCGCCGCCGCTCAAACGCTTCTCGCGGAATTGGGCGTTCCACGCTCAGCCATCCAGGCTGGCCCGCTTAAGGCGCATTCTCCGATGACGGGCGAGGCCATCGGCCGCGTCATGCCTGCGAGCCGGCATGACATAGATGTCGCGATCCGGGCCGCGCACGCCGCCTTCCTGGCTTGGCGCAACGCGCCCCCACCCAAACGAGGTGAATTTGTCCGGCTTCTGGGCGAGGAGCTTCGCGCGAACAAGGCGGCGCTCGGAAGGCTCGTCTCCATCGAGGCGGGAAAAATCCTTTCCGAAGGGCTCGGCGAAGTTCAGGAAATGATCGACATCTGCGACTTCGCCGTCGGCCTTTCGCGCCAGCTTAACGGCCTGACCATCGCGAGCGAGCGCCACGATCACCGCATGATGGAGACGTGGCATCCCCTCGGCGTGACGGGCATTATTTCCGCTTTCAACTTCCCCGTCGCCGTCTGGGCCTGGAACGCGGGGCTGGCGCTTGTGTGCGGCAATTCCTGCGTCTGGAAGCCGTCCGAGAAAACGCCGCTGACCGCGCTCGCGACGCAAGCCTTGTTCGACCGGGCTATGGCGCGCTTCAGGGAGGCGGGAACGAGGCGCCGGATGCTCTCTCATCCGTCATTCTCGGAGGGCGCGACGCCGGCGAAGCGCTTGGCGATCACCATCTCGTGACGCTCGTCTCGGCGACTGGATCGACCGCGATGGGACGCGCGCTTGCGCCAAAGCTTGCACAGCGCTTCGCTCGCGCCATCCTGGAGCTTGGCGGCAACAACGGAGCCATCGTTTGCGCTTCCGCCGATCTGGACCTCACCGTGCGAGCCGTCGCCTTCGCCGCGATGGGAACGGCGGGCCAGCGCTGCACGAGCCTGCGGCGGCTTTTCGTGCATGACAGCATCTACGATCGCTTCCTGCCGCGCTTGAAGCAGGCCTACGCGTCGGTGAAAGTCGGCGACCCGCTTGAACCGGACACGCTGGTCGGGCCACTGATCGACGGGGCCGCCTTCGCCGCCATGCAACAGGTGCTCGAAGCGGCGAAAACCGCGGGCGGCGTTGTGACGGGCGGCGCGCGCGTGACGGAGGGCATGCCCGCCGCCGCGTTCTATGTCCGCCCGGCGCTTGTCGAGACGCCTGGGCAGGCGGGGCCGGTCATGAAAGAGACGTTCGCGCCCATCCTCTACGTCATGCGCTATCGGGAGTTGCCGGAAGCCATCCGGCTGCACAACGCGGTGGCCCAAGGACTTTCCTCCTCGATCTTCACGAACGACCTGCGTGAGGCGGAACTGTTCCTGTCAGCGCGCGGCTCCGATTGCGGCATCGCGAACGTAAACATTGGCCCGTCCGGCGCAGAGATCGGCGGCGCGTTCGGCGGGGAAAAGGAGACGGGCGGCGGGCGCGAATCCGGCTCGGACTCGTGGAAGCTCTACATGCGGCGCGCCACGAACACGATCAACTATGGCTCGTCGCTGCCCCTCGCCCAGGGCGTCAAATTCGACGTCGGTTAAGCGGTGGAAGCTGCACTTGCCGGATTGGTGCGCGTTGTGCTGACTCGGCTGCTTCCGCCTGCCAGATCACTCCCTCGCCCCAATCAGGAACAGCCCGCACTGCGTGCGTTAACAAAACTCTAATACTTAAGATTGTATCGACTCCCGAATTGCCTCATTGGATATGGAGTGAATTCATTTCACTGATAAGCGGAGCAAAAAACATGCATATGCGTTTTGGATTACTGCTTTTTGGCATAGTAGCGATTCTTTCAGCGGAGACGGCCCTCACGGCGCATGCGCAGGTGAATGGGTCGCCGGTATCAGCAAATGTCCTTCCTCTGCCTCCGGTGGGTTTCGACGCGCTGAATGCCCCGGCTGCCGATAAAATAAAATATGGCGTTCCGCCGGCGCCTGTTCAACTGGCTGCGCCCGCGGCGTTTGCCCAATGGCAGAAGGCGGTGGCAATCCCACTGTCGCTGCCCCACCCAGCTGCCCCGACGCCAGTCCTCCAGGTAACGCCAAAACTCCATGGACCCGCGAAAGGCATGACCCCCTTCGCCTCAAACGCAAACAGCATTCTTGCGGGAGGCTCATACAACTGGAGCGGACCCGTGGTTTACAACAAGAAAGCCCCTTTCAAAACAGGAGCGATTGTTGGCGAGTTTGTCGTTCCGACTGCGCATCAGGCGCTGGGAACATGCTCGGGCGGAACCGATTACTCCTCAGAATGGGTCGGTCTTGACGGCTTCAGCAGCAACGACGTCCTGCAAGCCGGCATCGAAGCTGACGCATATTGCGCGAACAACGTCACCTCCCCCACTTATTATATCTGGATCGAGTGGTATCCCGATTGGGAGTATATGGTCACTTCTCCCTCTTGGTCTGTTAACCCAGGCGATTTGATCTTCATCGAAGTATGGAATACAACGGCCACCTCAGGCACTGCATACTTCCACAACTACTCAACTGGCCAGATACTGTCTGTACAGCTGACGGCGCCGGCAGGCACAAAGCTTGTTGGCGACAGCGCTGAATGGGTCGTGGAGCGGCCCACCATCGTGAGCGGCGGCGTGCCCAACCTGGCGACGCTGACGAACTATGTCGATATCTCTTTGCCGCTTGGTTTGGCTTGGAATACAACGGCGTCGAACCCGACGTATTATTACCCGGGCGCCAATCCCTCGGCTGGAAACATGTATCTGCTGTCGATGGTCGACGATAACGGCAAAGTTATTTCCACTCCAACCATCGAGAACTTCAACTTCGTCTGGTTTCAAAACTCCGGATCGTCTTACAGCGCTTCAGCTCAGAAATCAGATTCGATGTCTGTGAGTTCCAGCTCGCCCTACTAACCTTCTATGCTGGTTTCAGGTCGGTCTGACGCCTGATCGAGCTTAGGACTCGGCCTCACCATTGTCCGGCTGCCGTCAAAACGGCGGCCGGCTTTCGTTTGTCAGGCGGCGAAGAACTGCACTCAGATATTTCCGTCGCGCCTGCGACTGGCCGCGAAGTAGCGGTTCTAGAAAAGAACCCCCTCCTTTTCGGAGAGGGGGCAGTCTGGCGCGGAACGTTAAGCCAAAACGGCGGTGAACTGGATCAGAGCCTTGTCGATGTCCTCGCGCGTGATCACCAGCGGCGGCGAGATGCGGATTGTGTGCTCTTTCGTGTCCTTGCAGAGAATGCCGCGATGCTTCAGCGCCACGCAGGCGTTCCGCGCGCCGCCCGCGTCGGGGTGGAGTTCGAGCGCGAGCATAAGGCCGCGCCCGCGCACCTCCTTGATCATGCGGCCGCCGATGGAAACGAGGCCTTCGCGGAAATACCCCCCATCGCGGCCGCATTCTCGATCATGCGCTCCTCGACAATGGCCCGAAGGGAAGCGCGCGCGACCGCGCAGGCGAGCGGATTGCCGCCGAATGTGCTGCCGTGCTGGCCCGGCTTGAGCACGCCCATAATCGGCCCGCTGCAAAGCACGGCGGAAACGGGATAGAAGCCGCCGCCAAGCGCCTTGCCGAGCAGCGTCATGTCGGCCTCGACGCCTTCGTGCTCTTCGGCCAGAAGTTTGCCCGTCCGGCCAAGCCCCGTCTGGATTTCGTCGAGGATCAGGATGATCTGTTCACGCGTGCAAAGCTCCCGGACTGCGGGCACATAACCCGGCGGCGGCATGATCACGCCCGCTTCGCCCTGGATCGGCTCCATCAGCACGGCGACCGTGTTTGGCGTGACGACCTCTTGAAGCGCCTCGATATCGCCGAAGCGGACGATCTTGAAGCCCTCGGTGAACGGGCCGAAGCCTGCGCGGGCCGAGGGGTCGGTGCTGAAGCTCACCACCGAGACCGTGCGCCCATGAAAATTGTTCTCGAATACGACGATCTCGGCCTGTCCCTCGGGCACGCCCTTGACCTGATAGCCCCATTTGCGCGCGATCTTAATAGCGCTCTCGACCGCCTCCGCGCCGGTGTTCATGGGAAGCGCCTTGGTGGACTGCGTCAGCCGGCAGAGTTCTTCGCAGAAGGGGCCGAGCTGATCATTGCGGAAGGCGCGGGAGGTGAGCGTCAGCCGAGAGGCCTGCGCGACGAGCGCATCACGGATTTTGGGATGGCAGTGGCCCTGGTTGATGGCCGAATAGCCGGCAAGGCAATCGAGATAGCGCTCGCCCTCGACATCCCACACATACACGCCTTCGCCGCGGCTCAAGACCACGTCCAAGGGCTTGTAGTTCGATGCGCCGTAGTCCGTTTCCGCCGCGATGTAATCCTGCGGCTCCGAATAAGACCGGGGAGCAGCCGGGGGAGCGATATCGAAAGCCATTTGTAAAATCCTCCTAAATGCGAGCGGAAGCCGTTTTAAGGTCGAGCCGGAGCGTCATGCAGTAGGCGCCGCCGCCCGACATGATAAAGGGGCGCAAATGAACGGGTGAAACATGGTAGCCGCGTTCTTTCAGTTCGTCCGCAAGGCGCGCCGTGGGTTCAGCCATCACGATCTCGTGGCCGATATTGACGGCGTTCACCGCGAAGCGCGCGGCGTCTGCGTCGCTCGCCTCGATGCGCGCCCCGGCCGGAACGCGGTCGCGGATTGCCCTTAGCGAGAGCTTCGAGAAAGCCGGCGGATAATAGAGCACCTCGCCGCCGGAAAGCGTCACGAAGCAGGTGTCGAGGTGATAGAAGCGGTCCGAAACGAGTTCCAGGGCCTCCACGGGCATGCCGAAGAAGTCATGGACCGAGGCCAGCGACTCGAACGAAGAACGCTGCCCGAAGCCCCCCCACAACATCTGCCGGGTCGCATCCCAGATGCAATCGCCGGCGCCTTCCTGCCAGATTCCTTTCGGCTGCTGCGCCACCTCATCGAAAACGCCGAGATCCTTCATCCGCGCAAACTCTGCCAGAAAATGGCGCTCTTCGCCCTGCCGCTCGTGAAAACGAAAGCGGGAAACGAGAACGCGCCTGTTCAAGATCACGGCGGCATTCGCGGGGAAGACCATGTCGGGCAAGCCCGGCGCACCGTCCATCATGACGACCCGCGCTCCGGCGTCCCTGAGAGCCGCAGAAAGGCTCACTGATGCTTCCCGCGCCTCCTTGCGGTTCTTCGCTTCGTCTTTCCGCCAGGCCTCCGGCGTCATCCAAGGATTGATCTTGTATGACACCTCGAAGCAGCTTCCATCGGTCATGAGAAAGGTGGGCGTGTTTGACATCTGTGATTCTTCAATAATTCCCTGCAGTTACACTCCTTTGATCATCGCTGAGTTTTTTTGAAATCAACACCCGCCAAGTTGCTTGAAATGCTAAAAACGCTTATCAATTTGCTCAATGGACTTGGCAAAGTGTCAGGCTGCGCACATGGACGATACTGACAGGAGGCTTGTTTCACTTCTGCGTGATAACGCGCGCCTGCCGGTCGCCTCGATTGCGGCGATCCTTGGCGTCTCGCGCGCTACGGTTCAGAACAGGATCGACCGTCTCATCAAGAACGGAACCATCGCCGGCTTCACGATCAAGCTCAGGCCGGACGTGGAGCCGGCGGCCGTTTGCGCCATCATGATGATCGAGATCGAGGGCGAGCGCTCGGAGCAAATCCTGAAAGCGCTACGCGGCTTTCCCGAGATTTCCGCCATTCACACGACAAATGGCCGCTGGGATCTGGTGGTGGAGCTCAGAACGTCGAGCCTCGATCTGTTCGACAAGGCGCTCCGCCGCATCCGCGAAATGAGGGGCATAGCAAGTTCTGAGACGAGCCTGCTCCTCTCCACCCAAAAGACATCCTGATCATTCCGCCGCGGCGCCAGCCCAACATCGGCCTCGCGGAAGCGCCAAGCATAGGACGCCCCGGTCGTTGTCCCGCGCCAGCCGGACGCCATCTACAGGCTGCTGAAAACGATGTGGTCCATGGCCTCACGATGGGCCCGTCGAAGGGTAAGGCGTCCTCATGGCGATACCGAAGGCCGTCTCGAACCATGATGGGTCCAAGCTGGTCAAATCGCCCCACCCTTATTCTCAGCTTGCCGAAGGATGAAGCCAGGATTTAGCGCTTTTTCAGCATCCTAATATCGATAACGGCCGCTGTTCGAGTAATACAGAATCCTGCCTCTCCTGCGCACGCTCGTATAAAAACGTCTTCGGCTTGCTCGCTCCGGGCGGCGGCTCGACCGAGCGGCGATGCCCAATGTCAAAGCGCTGCCGGCGCTCGCGCCCGGCGGCTGGCTTTGCCCAAGCCGCGCGGATTTTTCTCGCAGCGCTTCCCAGGGCGGCAAGTACCCCTCGCTTACCAAGCCCTCCACGGGCCTGTCAGCGGGGCTTGCGGGAATCATGCCGTTGATCAAATCCTGGGCGGCTTGCAAATTGATCGTGTCTTTCTCCCGCGCATGCTTGGCGGCGATCTTCGGCTGCGCCGCTCGCAAAGCCGCAAGGAGTTGCCGCGATGGCTGCGGTTGGCTGGAGTTCGAGAATCTGCGGGCGGCGCTGAGAACGCCTTCAGTCCATTGGGGCGTAATCGGGCCTCCATAAAGGCCGATTCTCGCCAGTTCCTGCTGGATCGCCAGGATCAGCTCAGCGTCCTTGGGAAGCGCGGGCTTTGTTGGTACTACTCGACCGGCAGGCTTCGTGACGGCGTCGATCGTCAACGGGTGTGTCTTATCGCCATCCGCTGTGCGCTCGATAGGCGCGCTTTGCGCGCCCTCTCCTGAACTGTAGTGCTCAGGCTCGCGAAAATGGGCCGCCAGCCGCGGAAGTCCCGCGAGTAAAGCGACGGCGCAGACGACAAGTATGAGAGGACGCGCCGCCTCGCGCTCTATGAACAGACCCCCAACCCAAAGCCGACGACGCAACGCACCACAACCCCTTTATTACATCTTGTTAGCTAAGCTATATTCGGTCGTCTGTGGAAACTTATCAAGATCCGGGCTGTGAATAATACCTCAGACACTAGATCTTGTGGAGAAAATTTAAAGCTCGCTAAATTTGTCGCGAATCAATAACCTAAGCGCGGGGGCGTGTGTAATAGCTTGAATTGCGTGTAGAAAAGACTGCGAGCCGGCGGCGGATCGTGGTCATGGTTTTGATTCCGGGGCATGCAAGACAAGCGTCTGTGATTTTGTATTTTAGCCGGGTGACGTCGGCATGCCACTCAAAAGGCATGAAGGTGCGTGCGCGTTAGCGATTTGATACGCCCCCGCAGACTGGCGCCGCCAGTTTAGCGGCGCCCCACATTTGGGGGCAAATGGATGAGACACGTATTAGGTATAGCAGGCGTAACCGCGGCGGCGGTTCTTCTTCTCGTCTCCGCCGCGATGAACTGGCGGTTCGGATACACGCTCGGAAAGTCCGAGTTCGAATCTGAGCTCTATGGCGGCGCAAGCGCGGCGGCGGATTGCTTCAAGGCGCTCCTGCCGTTCTTCATCTTCGCGGCGCTGAGGAACAGAAGCTACAGCCAGGCGCTCGGGGGGGCGCTTCTGTTTGCTGTGTGCTTCTCTTACTCGCTCAGTTCCTCGCTCGGCTTTGCAGCGTTGAACCGCGCCGATATTACCGGCTCGCGGGTGCTAAAGGTTGAGTTGCACGCCGATCTGCGCGCCGATTTGGAGCGCTCGCGCGAAGAGCTGAAGGTGCTCCCGGCTCACAGGCCCGCGGGCACGGTGAACGGGGAAATCGACGCGTTCAAACAAAACGCACGCTGGCTCTCAAGCGCAGGATGCGCCGACGCCACGGCGGTGAAAAGCATGAGCTATTGCGAAGGCTTCTTCAAGCTCAAGGCCGAACTCGCCATCGCGGAGCAGGCCGACAAGCTTGAAGGGAAAATTTCCCAGCTCAATAAACGGGTGAGTGAACTCGATTCCACGGCGGCTACCAAGGCGACCGATCCTCAAAGCCAAATCCTGGCCAGCCTGACCGGGCGCTCGACCGAAGAAATCCAGTTGGGCCTCACCTTGCTGATTGCGCTCCTGGTCGAACTTGGCGCGAAGTCTTGGCTTCTACACGGCGTTCTCCTATTGGCGCATCTTCGATGTCAAAGGGCTTCCCGCGCCGGAGCCTGTCCGCGCGCCCGTGCCTGCGTTCGCGCCGGCTCCCATGCTCCAGGCGCTGCCCGGCGGCTCCGATCCGGATTTGAGGGGCGCCCAGCTGAAAACCGATGTGGAGGTGTATTTCGAAGAGCGCGTCGGCCGGGAAAACGGCTCAAGCGTCACCGCGCTCGCCCTTTACGACGATTATTGCCAATGGTGCGAAGCAAAGGCGAAACAGCCGCTTGGCTTGCCGATCTTCACGCGCCGCTTCAGCGATCTCGGCGTTCAGAAGGCGAAGGTCGCCGGCCGCATCCGTTACATGGATGTGCGGCTCCTCTTCTCCTCGGGTGAGGACGGACTGCCGGAGCTTTCCGCCGTATCGTAAGCGAAAGCTCAACCGAAAAAGGCCTACCAAAACCCCGCCAATGCCCGGCGGGGTTTTTTGTTGGGCGCTCCCGGCGTCGCGCATTGATTTTGGCAAGAAAAAAAGCGATTTTGCTCGCCTTCAAGCCCTTGAAGGCTTTGTGCTTCATATTCTGCGCATGGCCAACCTCGAAAGGCGTTTTCATGGACGATGCGCAAGCCGGGCCTTCCCCCATTCCTCTTCATAATGCCGACGATTTCGCTGGCATGCGGCGCAGCGGACAGCTGGCCGCCGCCACGCTCGATTTCATCACGCCCTACGTGCAGCCGGGCGCGCGCACATCCGAGCTGGACGAGCTTATGCAGCGGTTCATCGAGGATCATGGCGCAACGCCTGCGCCGCTTGGATATCGCGGCTTCCCCAAGGCGACCTGCATTTCTGTCAACCACGTCGTCTGCCACGGCATCCCCGGCGACAGGCGCTTGCAGCCGGGCGACATCGTGAACCTCGACGTGACGACGATTCTCGACGGATGGCATGGCGATACGAGCCGCATGTATTTTTGCGGCGACGTTGGCGTGAAAGCGAAGATGCTGGTGGACGTCACCTACGAGGCCATGATGCTCGGCATCGCCGAGGTGAGGCCCGGCGCGGCCCTTGGCGATATCGGTTACGCGATACAAACCTTCGCCGAAGGCCGCCGCTTTTCGGTCGTGCGCGACTTCACCGGCCATGGCGTCGGCCGCGCCTTCCACGAGCCGCCCAAGGTTCGCCACTACGGCAAGCGCGGCGATGGCGTCACGCTCAAAGAGGGGATGATTTTCACGATCGAGCCGATGCTGAACGCCGGCCGCCACGGCGTGAAGATTCTTTCCGATGGCTGGACTGCGGTGACGCGCGACAAGAGCCTGTCCGCGCAGTTTGAGCATACGGTCGGCGTCACCAGGGACGGCTGCGAGATCTTCACCTTGTCGCCCGCCGGTTATACGAGGCCGCCCTATTTGTAAGCCAGATGCAGGCTAAATCGCTTATTTAGGTTCAATTTTTCCGGGCGCTTCAACGAGATCCCAACCGGGATAAGGCATACCCCAAGCTGATTGCCCCGCACATTTGCGAATTTGGGCACTGTGGAGCCGAAATATGCTTGGAATGCTCTTTGCGCCGGCCATGGCGGTCATGGACAGGCTACGATTTGCGGTAAAACTCGGGCTGGTCGGCCTGTTATTCACGGCGCCTCTCACAGCGCTGGCAGTTTATGTCTACGGCAAACTTGCCGCCGAGTTACAACTCGCCGAAACCGAACATGCCGGCGTCCAACATGTGATGCCAGTGCGATTATTGGCGCAGGCGATCCTTGAACATCGCGCGGCGAGTACATCTGCCCAGACCGGTGACGAGAAGCTCGCCGACATGGCAAGCAGTGTAGACAAAAAAATCGAAAAGCTTAGGGCGATTGCTGAAACAACGGGGAAGGACTTCCATACCGAAGATGTTCTGTCAAAGATCAATAGCGAGTGGCGGGAAATAAAAAACAATAATAAAAAACATGATGATGATTTATTTGAAAAGCATAGCAAAGCAGTTGATGATTTAGTAGACTATATGATGTTGATAGCGGATAGGGCCGGCCTGATGCTCGATTCGAACATGGATACTAACTATCTGATGGACGCAGTGTTTGTCCGCATCCCCCCTATGATCGATAATCTCGGGCATCTTGGGGCCATCGGGTACGGCATTCTCAATCGGCATGCCATAGCGTCTGACGAAAAGAACGAACTCGTTATTTTGGACAGCTTCTTTACAAAAGATTTTGATGCCCTCCAACCGGACTTCGATAAGTCCATAGGAGCAAATCCTGTATTGGCGGCTACTTTAGAGCCAAAAAGCAGGGAGGCGCGTGCGGCTGGGGAACATTTCCTGAAAGAACAAGTGGCGCCGTTGAAGAACGAAAACCTGACCCTTGCGCCAAATGAATATCTGTCCCGTTCCGCAGCCGCAGCGGATTCCCTCTACAGATTGTTCGACGCCTCGACGGAGCAGATAGACCGCTTGCTTGCGGCTCGCATTTCTCGCCTGAAATCGAACCTCTATCTCATCCTGGGAGGCACGAGCGCCGTGCTCATCGCGGTGCTGTATCTCTTCGCCGGCATGTTTTTGTCGGTGTTGCGTTCGCTCAAATCCATAGAGACAGGCGTAACGCAGCTGGCCCAAGGCGATCTCCGCCAGGACATTCCAGGCCGCAGCCGCGACGAGATCAGAGACCTCACCGATTCCTTAAACCGGATGCTCGCAAACCTGCGCACCACGGCGGACATGGCTGAGGCGATCGCGCACGGCGATCTCTCCGTGGAGCCGAAACCCTTGTCGGACAAGGACACGCTCGGCATCGCGCTTCAGTACATGGTTGCGAGGGTTCGCGCCGTGGTCGGCGACGCGTTGGCGGCGGCCGGCAACGTCTCCTCTGGGAGCGGCGAGTTGTCTGCCGCGGCTCATGAACTTGCCGGTGGCGCAAATGAGCAAGCGGCTTCAGCAGAGAAGGTCTCCTCCTCCATGGAGGAGATGGCCTCCGCCATCAAGCAGAACGCCGACAATGCGTCCCAGACCGAGAAGATTGCGCGCCAGTCCTTCGTCGACGCGCAGGCGTCCGGCGAGGCCGCGGGCCGCGCGGTTCACGCCATGCAGGTCATCGCGGAAAAGGTCGCGTTCGTCCAGGAGATCGCGCGGCAGACCGACCTTCTTGCGCTGAACGCGGCCGTCGAGGCCGCGCGAGCCGGGGAGCACGGCAAGGGTTTTGCGGTGGTGGCCTCAGAGGTGAGGAAGCTCGCCGAGAGAAGCCAGACTGCCGCCGCCGAAATCGGGTCTCTGTCGAGCCAGACCATGACCGTGGCGGGAGAGGCGGGCGCCATGCTCGCGAAGCTCGTGCCCGACATCAAAAAGACGGCCGAGCTTGTCGAGGAGATTAGCGCCGCCTGCCGCGAGCAGGACATCGGCGCCAACCAGGTGAACCAGGCCATCCAGCAGCTCGACAAGGTGATCCAGCAGAACGCGGGCGCGGCCGAAGAGATGTCGGCGACCTCGGAGGCGCTGTCGGGGCAGGCCGAGAAGCTGCAGGAGAGCATCGCGTTCTTCAGGATCGGCGGCGAGGCGGCGCATGCGCAAGGCGTGCGTGCTGATGTGGTCAAACCAACCAGCCAGCGAACTCCCGCGCTCGCTAAAGCGCACGCAAAGCCGCGAGCTGCGGCAAAGAGGTCGTCGCCCGCGGTCAAGGCTCGGCCCGCCCACCGGGGCCGCGAAGGCACTGGCGGCGTGGTCCTCAATCTCAGCAATAGCAGCGCCGATGGTCTGAACGCCGGATTCGAGCACTTTTGAGTGAAAAGGCGCCGAGCCTAGCCGCCTCGGACCGGCCAAGAATGTGCAGCTTCTCCGTGTTGGGGCGGGAAGGTGCGATGGGTTGAATGATTGGGCATTTCCGCCAGAGAGCGCGGCTTCATAACCGCCTGTTTACTCCAAGGGCGCACGATTGCCGCCACCTTAGATTGAGAACACCATCATGTTCGCGCGCTTAAAAATAACGACACGCATCAATCTGACTTTACTCCTGGCCCTGCTTGGAACCTTGATCGTGATGTCGATCGGCTATTCCATCATGCGCGCACAAATGATGGATGAGCGGCAAAACCAGCTCCGCAATCTTCTCGACATGGCCGTCTCAATCGCTCGCGACAACATGATGGCTGCTGGCGGTCCCACAACTGAACTTGGGCGCAAGATCTTCTTCTCGTCCCTCCAACAAGCTCATTTCGGCGAGGCGAAAAAGGCGAATTATGTTTTCGCCTATGACTACAACGGCGTGGTGACCGCGCTGAACGATCGATCAAAAATTGGCCAGAACCGCTATGAACTCGCCGACGCGACCGGCCGCAAGTTCATTCAAGACTTTATTAAGACAGCCACGGGGCCGGACGGGACAGGGTTTGTACAATACCTGTATGAGAAAGGTGTCGGAGGCCCGATCACGCCGAAACTTTCCTATATCGCGAATATTCCTGAGGTCCGGGGTCTGGCCGGCATCGGCGTTTATCTTGACGACATGGATGCCGCCTTTTTCAACAGGCTCTTTCTGGTGCTTTGGCGTGATGATAGTCTTCTCCTCGTCGCTTTTGCTGGTCTCGTTCTCGTCAGCGCCCTTATCGTCTTCTCTCTTCTTCGCTCCATAAAGACGGGTCTTCGCCGCGCGGTTTCGCTCGCCGACGCGGTTGCTTCGGGCGATCTCAATCAGAACGTCAAGGCCGCCGGCAACGACGAAATCGAGGACCTCATCGACGCGCTCAACCGCATGACTGCAAACCTGCGCGTTACAGCCTCAATGGCCGAATCCATCGCGCATGGTGACCTTACCGTCGAGCCGAAGCCCCTCTCCGACAAGGACACGCTCGGCCTCGCGCTTCAATACATGGTCGCGAGAGTTCGCACCGTGGTTAGCGATGCCTTGAGCGCCGCCGGCAACGTGTCTTCAGGCAGCGCACAGCTTTCCTACGCGGCCCGCGAACTCGCCGCGGGCGCAAATGAACAGGCTGCATCCGCTGAGAAGGTCTCTGCGTCGATGGAAGAAATGGCCGCCAACATTAAGCACAACGCCGACAATGCGGCGCAGACCGAGAAGATCGCGCGGCTTTCTTCGGCGGATGCGCGGACGAGCGGCGACGCTGTCGACCGTGCGGTCGCGTCGATGCAGACGATCGCAGAAAAGATCGGCTTCGTGCGGGAAATCGCCCGCCAGACCGACCTTCTCGCGCTGAACGCGGCGGTGGAGGCCGCGCGCGCAGGCGAGCACGGCAAGGGCTTTGCGGTCGTCGCCTCCGAGGTGAGGAAGCTTGCCGAGAGGAGCCAGACGGCCGCGGCGGAGATCGGCGAACTGTCGAGCCAGACTATGGCGGCGGCGCGCGAGGCCGGCGGAATGCTCTCGAAGCTCGTGCCCGACATCAAGAAGACGGCCGAGTTTGTCGAGGAGATCTCGGCGGCCTGCCGCGAGCAGGACATCGGCGCCAATCAGGTGAACCAGGGCGTCCAGCAACTCGACAAGGTGATCCAGCAGAATGCGGGCGCGGCCGAGGAGATGTCGGCGACCTCGGAGGCGCTGTCGGGCCAGGCCGAGAAGCTGCAGAAAAGCATCGCCTTCTTCAGGATTGCCGGCGAGGCCGTCCCGGCGGATGCGGCCAGGCCTGCGAACCAGCCGTCTGCCGCAATCGCCAAAGCGCACCCGCAGCCAAAGCCCGTGGTGAAGCGGTCGGCGCCAGCAGCCAAGGCCCGGCCCAGCCAGCAAGGCGCCAAAAGCAGCGGCAGCGTCCTCAACCTTGCCGATAGCGCCGCCGATGTGCTCGACCCGGAATTCGAGAGGTTTTAGTCAGCATAGCGCACGATGATCATGTCGCCGGGCAGCCTCGCGCCGTCGCCAGCGTCCCCTGTCGTCGACGGCGCAACCCCGTCTTCCAGGATACCCCGCCTTAAGCCATTTTCTGAATCGACGAGCCTGCGCTTAAGATCGGCTTCAGCTCCCGCCACCTCCAGGGTCTCGACCCTGATGTGATGCAGGAGCGGTGAACTTCCCCTTCATCCTTTGCCTTGCACAGCGTCAACGCCCAAGTTGACGTTTATTGCTGGCTTATGCGATCCTCTGCCGACGCTTCGCCGGGGCCTCACGGACGCCAACCACGACTTGGGGTGCTACGCCCTCATCGCAATGGACTTCCACCACCTACTCCTTGCCGGTCACCCGACGCACACAAAACGAACCTATCTCGGGAAATTATTTCTTAACCAGCCGCCGGCTCATGTCCGGCTCTGACTGACGCCGAAGCGCATAGCGTCGAGAACACTTCGCCGCAAACCATCTCAACGCCTGCCCCGGCGCTGGCTGGAGAACCACTCACGCCTTGCGCAATGGCAGCGCTTCCATTAATCCGAGCGGAAACTCCAGGGAAGCCTCAATGTCCGAGAAAAAAAGCATCAAGAAAGTTGTCCTCGCCTATTCTGGCGGCCTCGACACCTCGATTATATTAAAGTGGCTGCAAGTCACCTACGGCTGCGAAGTGGTGACCTTCACCGCAGACCTCGGCCAAGGCGAGGAGTTGGAGCCCGCGCGCAGGAAAGCCGAACTCCTCGGCATCAAGCAGATTGATCATCGAGGATCTGCGCGAGGATTTCGTGCGCGACTATGTGTTTCCGATGTTCCGGGCGAACGCGGTTTACGAGGGGCTTTATCTCCTGGGCACCTCGATCGCGCGGCCGCTCATCGCCAAGCGCCAGATCGAGATTGCGCACGAGACGGGAGCCGATGCGGTTTGCCACGGGGCGACAGGCAAAGGCAACGACCAGGTTCGCTTCGAGCTGACCTATTACGCGCTCGACCCGAACATCACGGTGATCGCGCCCTGGCGCGAGTGGGAGTTCAAGTCGCGTCAGGCGCTTCTCGATTTTGCGGAGAAGAACCAGATCCTCGTCACCAAAGACAAGCGCGGCGAAGCGCCGTTCTCGGTGGACGCGAACCTGCTGCACACCTCATCGGAAGGAAAGCTGCTCGAAGACCCTGCCGTGGAAGCGCCGGATTATGTGTATCAGCGCACCGTGTCGCCCGAGGAAGCGCCGGACCGGCCGGAGATCATCGAGATCGGCTTCGAGCGCGGCGATGCCGTTTCGATCAATGGCGAGGCCCTGTCTCCGGCGACGCTCCTCATGCGGCTCAACGAGTATGGCGGCAAGCATGGCATAGGTCGCCTCGACCTTGTCGAGAACCGCTTCGTCGGCATGAAGTCGCGCGGCATCTATGAAACGCCGGGCGGCGCGATCCTGCTTATGGCCCATCGCGGCATTGAAAGCATCACGCTCGATCGCGGTGCGGCGCATCTGAAGGACGAGTTGATGCCACGCTACGCCGAGATGATCTATAACGGCTTCTGGTTTGCGCCGGAGCGCGAGATGCTGCAGGCGCTTATCGACAAAAGCCAGGAGTTCGTGACGGGCAAGGTCCGCGTGAAGCTTTACAAGGGCGGTGCCCACGTCATCGGGCGGGAGAGCCCCTACTCGCTCTACAATCAGGAACTTGTGACGTTCGAGGAAGGCGCCGTCGCCTACGATCAGCGCGACGCGGCCGGCTTTATTAAGCTCAACGCGCTTCGCCTGCGGCTCACCGGAGCGAGGAAGCTACACCTTACCGGCAACCGGTAGTCGCGCCCTGTCATTCTCCAACCAGGCGAGAAGGAATGCCGTTGCGGCGGAACTTCTCGCATACTAGTTCCGCACCAGCCGGCCCGGCTGCCCCCCGTGGCTGAAACGGTTGCGCAGCCTTCGGTTCTCACGCTCCGGCTGCTCTCTTTAGCAACTTATTGATTTTAGGGACAGCTTATCCGAGGCAAGTTCGCCCGAGAGCGTGCGGCGAAGCGGGCGCCAAGCCAACTTGCCTCGGGCTTCATACCAACCCGCCCTATGTTCTGAACCCAAGGCCCCCTCATCCTGTCCTTCTCCCGCGAGGGGAGAAGGAACGATATTGCAACGGCTGTCACCTTCTCCCTCTCCCCTCGCGGGAGAGGGAGAAGGGTGAGGGGGGCGCTACCGGTCAACACTTCCGGCGGTTGGTATTACTAGTGCCGCAACGTGAGGCTTGCCGATCCAGCGTTGCTCCTAAGGTTCACGCTTTGCGTGCTGCCGTGAACCGTTACATAGATGCTGCCAGAGGTGTTAAACTGGCTGTTGAAGAAGCTTCCCGCATAGCTGTTGGCCCCCACCCTGCGCAAGCGCGCCGACTGAAAGACGCTGCCGGACGGCGTCGCGCACGAGCCGCTCATCATGACGCTGCCGCCGTCGCCGGAATAGCTCGCGCGACAATGCGCTCGCTCGCGCTGTCCAGAGGCGTAGGCGACGACGCCGCCTCCGCTCCATGAGCCGGCGATGCTTGCACCTTCGCCTCGCGCCCCGGCGGGGGAACTCCAAGCTGACAATAAGGGCTGACGCCAAAGCCGCCCCGAACAAGGTCGTACGCACTACTTTCAACGCTATCACGGCAAGCCTCCTGATTGCTTACTCATAAACAGATGGGTGCATAAGAGGCCTTTCTCAACTCTCTCCTCAGAGCGCATGTTCCACATCGGAGCCCGCGGGTTCGTTTTGTTTTCGGCGCCATCGCAAAAGGAACATGATCGTCGGCCGCAGCACCAAAAGATCCGCAAAGAGCGCCGCGATCATCGCGAAGGCCGACAGCCAGCCGAACAGCCTCAACGAAGGCAGATCGGAGAACACGGTGACCGCAAGTCCGCAGGCGAGCACCACCGTGGTCAAGATCAGCGCCGGTCCGACAAGAACGGTGGCGCGCGCCACACCGACGCCGGGGGATTGATCCGGCCTGTCTTCGAGCCTGAGCCTGTTCAGGAAATGGATCGTCGCGCTGAGGCCAAGTCCGAACGAAACGGTCAGCGCCACGATGCTCGCAAATTGCAGGCCGCTGCCGACGAACCAGAGCAGCACGCCCGAAGCCAGGATCGGGAAGATCGCCGGCAATATCGCGGACAGCATCACAATGACCGAGCGGAAGGCCAGCCCGATGAAAGCAGCCACGAAGACGATCTCGATCGTGAGCGCCTTGTTGAGCCTTTCGATCATCGCGGAGCTGTTTCGCGCCGCAATCGCCGAAAGACCGGTCACAGCGATTTTGTAACCGGGATGCTCGGCGCGCACGGTATTCAGCGACTTGTCCAGGGCGTCGATCAGGGGAAGCAGGCGGTTCGCATCCTCGTCCGGAATCAGGCCCGACACGACAGCCGCATCCTGGTTCTTGTCGAGGAAGCGATGGACAAGATGCTCGGGAAGATAGCCGATATATTCCTTCAGCGTTTCGACATCTGGTTTGCCGAGCTTCTCGGCGAGCCATCGCCGCAGCGTTTCGATGGACCACACATTGCCGACGCCAGCCTGTTTCTCCAGAATGGCATGCACTTCAGCAAGCGCCGCGAGAGATCCCGGATCGAACATGGTGACGCCGCGCGGCGCCTCGATCAGCACGTCGACCGGGTTGGAGCCGGTGAGCTTGGCGTCCAGACGATGGCTGGCCTCGACAGCTTGTTGCTTGTCGGGGACTTGGTCCGCGAGCCGGTAGCGCGCATCGAGATTGGAATAGATGACGGCGAGGCCCGCCACGATCGTTAGACTGATGAGGCTGTAAACGCCTGGGCGCGCCACGACGCGGTCGGCGATCCAGGCGCAGAAAGCGCGCAACCCATTGATCGCCGAATCCGCGCCCTTGAGTTGGGCCGCGAACGCCGCCTCCCTCCTCACGAGCAACACGCCGAGAAGCGGCAAGACCGTGATGACGGTAAAGAGCGCAATCACCGTGGAAATGATGCCCGCCTCCCCGAAATTCCTGATCATATCGGAGCTGGAGAAAAGGAGCGCGATAAACGAGAACGCCGCTGTGGCGTGTGTGAGCACGCAAGCCGGCCCGACAATGAAAATGGCGTTGCGGAAGGCATCCTGTTTGCTTTCGCCGTGGATGAGCCGGTCGCGCGCCGCAAAGGTGAGCTGCATGCTGTCCGAAAAGCTGATGACCATGATGAGAGGCGTCATCACGTTCAAGAACGTGTTCAGCTTGAAATCGAGCCAGCCGAGCGCGCCTTGCGCCAGAAGGATCGCCATTAAGGGCGGCGCAGCGGCGATGACCATGAAGGAAAGTCGCCTGAAGAAGATGATCGCAATCAGGCAGCCGGCGGCAAAGCCGATGCCGTTGTAGAGGAGTTGATCGCGTTCGACGGCGTTGCGGATTTCGAGCCGCATGACGGGCACGCCTGAAAGCTCGGCCTTGAGGTTAGAGCCTTGCAGATCGTCTGCAATCGTCTTCCGGATCGCGGGAACGACCTCGCCCACCTTTTCGCTATCGGCCACGGCAGGGTCTAGCGCGATAACGACAAGGGCAAGCTTTCCGTCATCCGATAAGAGCTTGCCTCGAATGAGGTCGTTGGAGAGGACGGTGTTGATCAGCGACTTATATTCGTCGCCCTCCGGCAGATCGGCAGGGAAAAGAGGCCCCGGCAAATGTCCGGCCTGGGGCGCTTCCCGCGCCGAGAACATGGAGAGAATGCCGCGCGTTCCATTGATCAACTGAACGTCGGTGACGAGATCGCGAAGCTTGTCGATGTTCTCGCGGTCGAGAAGCTTGTCACCCTCGATGACCATCAGCACGTCATATTCATGCGAGGGGAAGCGCCGCGACAGGTCTTCGAACTGATGGAACTCCGGCGTATCGGAGCGGAACAGCGAACTAAGCGAGTCGTCGACCTTGAGCTTGCCCACGCCGAACGCGGCGACGACACAAAGCGCCGCCACAATGATCGCGGACAGAAGCGGCGCTCTCAGCGCGATGAGCCCGACCCGCTCGAAGCCGAGCACAAGGCGATCGCGGCCCTTGGTTTTAAGAGCAGTTCGTGGCCCAACGGGTTTCTTGTCTCTCTTGAGGCCCATCATGGCCAACCACCTCTGTATAGTTCTTTGGAGCCGCCACTGCGCTTAAGAAGCGCCCGCCCGACGGAAGCACCCGCCCCAACGATTATCGCCCCAAAACGCGCGTCGGAGCGCATCCGAGGGCGTTACGCGTCGAGACGCCCTTTTACAAACCCGGATACAGCGCGGGCGCATGGTAACAACGCTTTGCCGCAGCATTGCGTCGCAGCTGATTCCGATTTTTGCTCATCTCGGTTTAGCCCGGGTCCCGAATCAGAAAAAGCCCCCAAGCGAGGACTTATTGCTCGCCTCAAAGTTAAAATTCAACCTGCAATTCACAACCTTCGGAGGTAATGACCGCCCGGGCTTCAAGAACAAACGCACGAGGAATTGATGTTTCCTGGCGCCCGTCAGCCTTTATCTGTTGGCGTTGAGATCAGAGGGGACTCTATTTTGCATGAAGCGATTTAAATGAAGTGGCCTTCTCGATTACGGACGCGGCCGAGACCGAACTATGGGATCGACTTGCCAAGGCGCATGGGGCCGCTTTTTGCGGCGGGATCCGGCGCGCTGCTGGCGGGGCTGTTCTTGCCTGTCTTTCATGTAGGAAACTTCCAGATAACGCTCGTCGGTCCGACTCTGCTCGCCCTTGGCAATCTCAGCCTCGCCATCTGCGCCTCGATGCTTGCTTACTCGGTGTGGGGCAAATTCAACATCCGCAAGCGAATGCTCGGAATGGTGCGCTGGCGCGGCGGCGAAACGGTTCTCGATCTGGGAACGGGGCGCGGGCTTATGGCGATCGGCGCTGCGAAGCGCCTTCGCTCAGGAACGGTCGTGAGCATTGATGACTGGCAGACGGAAGGCAGCGCATCCAACCGGCTTGAGGCGGCGCAAAAAAACCTCGATCTCGCCCGCGTTCATGATCGCGTCGAACTTAGAAGCGACGACCCACGCCATATCGCTTTCGTCGATAATTCTTTCGACGTTGTTCTATCGCTTCTGTTTCTGCACAGCATCCAGGACGCCGGCGGGCGCGCCAAGGCGTGCTATGAGATCGCCCGCGTTCTCAAGCCTCATGGCATCGCCATCATCGCCGATCATGCGAACGCCAAGGAATATGCGCGAGCGTTGGAGGCCAGCGGGCTGAAGGTGGATGGACCCAGGCGGTGCTTTCTCGAAGCGTTCACGGCGCTGGAAATCGTAACCGCAAGAAAGCCCGGCGGACGCTAAGAACAGGCGCCAAAGTAAGAGCATCGGTTTGCCCTTATCGGCGTTGTGGCTGAGGCGCGTTGGATCCGATGGCGGGTTTGCGCGGCCTCCGCGCGGGCCAGCGATGCGACAGTGGTCAGCGCCTGCGAGGGTTAAAAAAGGGCTGAAATTGGTTTTGTTTGGTAAAATAGGGGGTCTCGCCTTCGGCAGGCGGGATTCTGTGGGACTATGGCGATTGGCGGGCGGTTAGCCTCGGCGTTCGTATGCTTGGCCTGGAGGCGCCGAAAGCCTCCCCGCGCACAGAGAGTCGTTCGGATAAGACGTTGAATAAAAAGGAAAAAAAATAAAAATGCGACGTACACGCCTAGTTAACAGGCCCCGGCGGTCCATGGTTAATGAAGCCTTCAAAAGTCATGAAATCTTGAAGCAGACATTCGCGGCTCGACGAACGCGCGGATGGGGAGATGGGGAGATAAAGCTTCATTTTTTGGCGGACGCCCTCAATAGCGCCGCCACGGTCCATCCTGGACGGACCTATACAAAACCCGCGAACCGAAAAATCGTGTCGGCCGCGAGGCCGGTGGGGAACTAAGCTGATATGCCCCCACGGGAAGTCCTGACCACGCGCCGCGGGCGCTGACAGAACTTCCTTCGCCGACGCGTCGCCGCAGGACCATCTCGCGCGCGGCGCAACGCGATAGCGCGCTGCGCAGACACGAGGTTGTAAAATGCGCTGACCCGAGTCTGGAACAATTCCGGTTCGCGCTTCGCTTGGCTGGGACGACGCCCGCGGGTCCGCTCTCAGCGCAGCATAACAACGCCGGCCCGGACGAGACCGTCAGACGTCAGGTCAATTCTTTTTCTTTCAGCGTTATGACGGCTTTTTCTCATTCTTCGCGACATGGTATCCCGCGGCGGCGGTATTTTTCTCGCACATATAGACGCCCCGCTTCGTCTTTCCGTAGAGAGCGGCGCCCGCGTGATGGTAAACCTTGGTGCCCGTATTGACCCAGACGACCGCATCGTCAGGGCAGCTCGATTTCGCTTCGGCTTCGGTCTTGAACTGACCTGTCTTGGGCGCCGCTACTGCGCGCTTCGCTTTTTTCGGAGCGGGGGCGCTTTGGGCAGGCGCGGTCGCCTGGGGCGCATTGCCATATGGATTTTGTACCGACTCCGTTTGAGCGAAGGCGGAAGCGGCGGAGAAAACGGCCAAGGCAGAGCCGATGAGAACCGTGCGGAGGGGCAAACGCATAAACTGCTCCTTTTTGAAACGGGCTATATCCCGCCGCCTCCATGACTTAATTGTTATGGAGGCAATCGGCAGGATTGTGCGCCAGGATACGTTCTTGATCTCGTGAGGCCGCTTTCGTGACCCGAAAACGCAACCTCCCACATTCGGGTGATCGAATTTTGTGGCAAGTTTTTGTTCGCTTGGGGGACAAACGCGGGCGCGATATGAAGTTGCATTGTTTTTACATACAATTTATAGGAGATAGGCATTTTTTGAAACGCAACGGCTATCGGTTATCATGGTCATGATTGAAGCTGCCGCAGGTGACGGCTTGCTGGCTTCTTTTCGGCTCAAGACGTTTGGCCTCGGTCTTCTGTTCTTTTGTCTCCTGACTTGCAGCGGCTATAGCCGGGCTTCTGAGAAACCAGGGCCGGGACCCGTCAATTCAGTGCGCCAAATCGGAGAGCGCATCGCGCAGTGTTGGCAAGCGCCGCAAACCGATCCGCCGCAAATCATCGAAGTCACGGTGCGCCTCAGCTTCTCACGAAGCGGAGCCGTTCTCGGAAAGCCGCGCGTCTCCTATATTCAAGCGCCCGCTCAGGCCGATTTGAGGACAAAAATCGCAAATAGCATCCTCGCGGCGATCCAAGCCTGTACGCCCATGCCGTTCTCCGGTGGGCTTGGCGCATCCATCGCGGGACGCATCCTCGCCATCAGATTTAATTCGCTGCCGCTGAACGGCTCTCAGCGCGTTATCTGATCCGAAGCCGCACTGCGCGGCGGAAAATAGGAAAGATGAGGATCAGTCCTCGTTCCCAACCGGCCAATTGGCTCAATATTCAGCACGCGGGTTGTGATTTTCGACTTCGCAACGCTCACGACAATGAGCTTTGGCCAAGATAAATGTCCGTGAGCCGGAATAAGCTCTTGGATGGAACGTTTTCTGTATTGAATGTCAGGTCAGTTTGTCAGTTTCAGCTTGTTAGTTGTCGAGAGTTCAGCAGAGGGAGAAGCGGTGAGGGCTCACTCGTAAGGAGTTCAGGCTCACACCGCTTTTTTCTTGTCTGCGAATCTCGACCTGCAACGTATTGATGACGTCCTTTCGGCATCGCTGACTTTGATGCCCTTGTCGTGGGTTCCTATATCCGACTTCCGACGCGCAACCCGAATTTCGCTGATATTGCTGCAATCAACTCGATGACGACTGCCCTGCCCGCGCAGCTCACAACCGCGGCGCAAACGCCGCGGCTTTGTAATGGCGTCATATACCAACCGCCCTATGTTCTGCCCAAAGGCCCCCTCATCCTGTCCTTCTCCCGGTAAGCTCGCCTCGGCGAGCTTACAACTTGGGCAGCCGCATCCGCGAACGGATGCGGAGAAGGAACGATATGGCAACGGCTGGCGCCTTCTCCCTCTCCCGCGCAATCTCGCCTTGGCGAGATTGCTCCTCCATGAGACCGCATCGGCAAGCCGATGCGGTTGGGAGAGGGCGGGGGCGCTACCGGTCGACACTTCCCGCGGCTGGTATCAAATGTCGAGCGCATCGGGTTCTGCAAACGCGGCGCGGTCCTGGATGAACCGGAAACGCGCTTCGGGCTTGTTGCCCATGAGCTGTTCGACAATGTCGGCCGCCGCCGCTTCGTCGGCTTCAAGATCAAGGCCGTTTAAATCACCGCTCCGCCCCGTGATCTCGACGCGCAGAAGCGTGCGCTTCTTCGGATCCATCGTCGTTTCTTTGAGCTGGGCAGGCATCATCTCGCCCAAGCCTTTAAAGCGGCTGACCTCAAGCTTGGCGCGCCCATTGAAGACGGTCGCCTTGAGTTCGGCGAGATGGGCGTCGTTGCGGGCGTACGCCGTCTTGCCGCCCTGGCTCAATCGGTAGAGCGGCGGCACGGCGAGGAACAGATGCCCGTTGCGGATCAGCTCAGGCATCTGCCGGTAGAAGAAGGTGATGAGCAGCGAGGCGATATGCGCGCCGTCGACGTCGGCGTCGGTCATGACGATGACCCGGTCGTAGCGCAGATCGGGCTCTTTGTAGTGCTTGCCGGTTCCGCAACCGAGCGCCAGTGTGAGGTCTGCGAGCAACTGGTTCTGCGAGAGCTTGTCGCGCGAGGCGCTCGCGACGTTCAGGATCTTGCCGCGCAAGGGAAGGATGGCCTGCGTGGCGCGGTCGCGGGCTTGCTTGGCGGAGCCGCCAGCCGAGTCGCCCTCGACAATGAAGATTTCCGTGTCATCCTTCGCGTTCTTCGAGCAGTCGGCGAGCTTGCCCGGCAAGCGAAGCTTCCGGGTCGCGCTCTTGCGCGCCGTCTCTTTCTCGCGCTTTCGGCGAAGGCGCTCTTCCGCGCGCTCGATGATGTATTCGAGAAGACCGTTCGCCTGTTGCGGGGAAGCCGTGAGCCAGTGGTCGAACGCGTCCTTGACCGTGCCTTCGACCACGCGCGCCGCCTCTGCCGATGAGAGCTTGTCTTTGGTCTGGCCCTGAAATTCCGGCTCGCTGATGAACACCGACAGCATGACGCCTGCCGAGACGAAAATGTCGTCAGGAGTGATCTGCTGTGCGCGCTTATTGTTGGTGAGGTCGCCATAGGCTCGGAGCGACTTCGAAAGCGCCGAACGCAACCCCTGCTCATGCGTGCCGCCATCCGGCGTCGGCACGGTGTTGCAATACGACTGAATGAAGCCGTCCTCGTCGGCGAGCCAGGCGATGGCCCACTCGACGCTGCCGTGGCCGCCTTCTTTTTGCACACGACCGGAGAAGACATCCTTGGTGACGGGGGTGAATTTCTCGATCCTCGCCGTTAGGAAATCGCGAAGGCCGCCCGGAAAATGGAAAACCGCTCTCTCCGGCACATCGGCGTCGCCCTGCAGAAGTTCGGGCGAACAAGACCAGCGAATCTCCACGCCGCCGAAGAGATAGGCTTTCGCGCGCGCCATCTTGAAAATGCGCAACGGCTTGAAGTGCGTCCTCTCCTTGAAGATTTCGGGATCGGGCCTGAAGCGAACCGTCGTGCCGCGCCGGTTGCGGACCACGCCCATGTCTTCAAGTCGCGTCTGCGGCGCGCCGCGTGAGAAAATCTGCCGGAAAAGCCTGCCGCCGCGCGCCACCTCCACTTCGAGATGCTCGGAGAGAGCGTTCACCACGGACACGCCGACGCCGTGCAAGCCGCCGCTCGTCGAATAGACGTTCGAGTTGAATTTGCCGCCCGAATGCAGCGTCGTCATGATGACTTCGAGCGCCGACTTGCCGGGATATTTCGGATGCGGATCGACCGGAATGCCGCGCCCATTGTCAGCGACGCACAGCGCGCCGTCGGCTTCGAGCGCAACCTCGATGAAGCTCGCATGCCCCGCGACGGCCTCGTCCATGGCGTTGTCGAGCACCTCCGCGAAGAGGTGATGCATCGCCTTTTCGTCCGTGCCGCCGATATACATGCCGGGCCGGCGGCGCACCGGCTCCAACCCTTCGAGCACTTCAATATCGGCGGCAGTGTAGCTTTCGCCGGATTTTTGCGGCAAGCGGCTGACCGTCGCCTTCGGCTTTGGGGCCTCCTCGCCGAACAAATCCCGTGTCGAAGCCATGCTTTGCTTGCTCATTCCCTGCCCCTACCGCCGCTTGCGCGGCCAGCGAATCTTCAACCGGGCGCGAAACTCACAAGTTGCAAGCTGCGCGCAATTTGGCAAGTGTCGGCGGGGCGCTACCCACTCTTTCTCGCAGGGCGGCGCGCCATCAAAGCCGCACAGGCAACCGTCAGAGCGTCCAACATCGCATCATAATGCAGCCGGAGCATGAGCCCGCCGCCGGTTAAGGAATAATTTCCCCAGATTGGGTTCGTTTTGCAAAAAGGGTCTATATCTATATAAACACCTATATTCGGAGCGCACAAAATCGACGAATTCATTTTACCTTAAGCCTTGCGCTTAGGATTGTGTTTAGAAGCGTTAAAAAACATCGCCGACGCGCCTGGGTGCGACCAAACGGCATTTGTGCGCTTTTATGCGCGAAAGGAACAAATTCGCCACAGGCCGCAACACCTTTTCCACGTCTCGCCGCGAAACTGAACGCTGGCTCAGGTTGCTCTGTGTGACGCTCCATTTCACCTCCCAGAGGAGGAGTAGGCTTCCTCGGGCGCGCTCTATCGCGCCTGTTCATCCTTTCGAACCTTCCTGCAAGCCAGAGCATCGACAGCGGGCGCCAACCAAAGATCGAGGTATCTTGCATGCTTGCGCGGCTTAGGATCACGATCGGAATCCGCCTCCTTCTTGTTTTGGGGGCATTGAGCCTTCTCGCCTTGTCGAGTATCGGGCTTTGGACGATGCGTTCCTACATGCTTGAGGGCCGGAAAGCCGAGCTTCGAAAGCTCATGGATGCAACTCTCTCGATCGCCCGCGCGGCCATGCTGAAGACTGGCGGACCCGCAAGCGAGGCTGGACGGAAAACTTTTTTCGAGGTCCTTCAAACGGCGAGATTCGGCGCCGAGAGGGAACAGAACTACATTTTTTCATATGAGTATGATGGCGCTGCAAGAGCACGCATCGATCCCAACAAGCTGGAGCAAAACCGCCCCAATGAGGTCTATGCAAATGACGCTCAACAAATTCAGGACTTCATTCGGATCGCAAAAAGTTCAGAAGGCGCCGGATTTTTAGAGTATCCGAGCGAGAAAGGCCCCGGTGGTCCGCTTACCCCCAAGATCTCTCTTATACAAAATGTGCCGGAGATAGCAGCAATCGTTGGCGTTGGCGCCTATATCGACGACTTGAACTCGGACATCTACCGCGAGCTTTCTAAAGAAGGCGCCATGCTTGCCGCAGTTTTCGCGACGTTAGGCGCCGCAAGCTTTCTCATCGGACGAACGCTCCTGACTATGACCTCCGAGATGGAGCATCAGCTTGCGGCTGCGATAGCCCTCCAGAGCGACATGCTTCCGAGTTCAGATCGGCTTGCGCAAATTCAAGGTCACTGCCCGTTGGACCTTTCGAGCTATTACAAGCCGCTCGAGGGCGTCGGCGGAGATCTTTGGGGCACTGAAATCATCAGCCCTCAACGCATCATGATCTATGTCGCCGATTTCACCGGTCATGGCGTTTCCGCCGCTCTTAATACTGCTCGTTTTCATTCCTTTGTGCATGTGGAACTCCAGAGCACAGACAAACCTGGGTGGCTGTTGAGCAGATTAAACAGTAGACTGCATGCCGTTCTGCCTCTCGGCCAGTTTGCAACCATGTTCTGCGCCATGATCGATTTTGAAATGCAGACAATGGACTATGCTTCAGCCGGCGCTCCTCATCCGCTGTATCGCAAGTCGTCTGAGGCCCCATTTGAGGTCATTCCCCAATCGAACTTGCCGCTCGGCATCCTTCCCGACGTAGCCTATGCAAGCCAGACGGTTGAGTTTTGCGCCGGCGGGGCTCTCGTTCTTTACACCGATGGGCTGGTCGAGACGCCTAGACCGCCCCGCAACCTCTACACGACAGAGTCGCTGATAGAGCTTCTGAATACGACCGACCAGGCGACCTCGTTGCAACTGTGCCATCTCATTCTAAGCCAGTTTTCTAAACCAGCGATCAAAGCAGACGACGACATCACCCTCGTTATCGCCAAGCATACAAGCGGAGGTGTGGAGCTTCTCTTTGACTAAACCTAAATCCGGCAGTTGAGCTTATGCCGAACCGGAAGATTTGAGCTGGAGGAGCGTGTGCACGAGATTTATGGCGCCACCCTTCTGACCGGCGTTCACACCCCTCCCAGGAAAGGACCAGGAGGGGCTTCAACTTTTATTGGTAGGAAGACGGAGAGCCGCCCACTTGTTGTGACGTGTTTTCCTTTTCTTCCGACAGGCCCGGCAACACGGGCGTGTGCTCGATGGCGACCGACTTCAGCGAGTTGGGATTGATTCCAAGCAGGGTCAGGATCGTCGGCGCGACTTGAGAGGTTGCAACGGGGGTCTTAACGACCTTGCCAGCAAATCGAGGGTTTGAAACGATGAGCCCCAGGTTAGTGTCGCCGAAGCTGAAGCCGCCATGCTCGGCGTTCTTCTTGGTCGATGTCGTGTAGATCGTGCCATAGATGGGCTGAACGATGATGTCGGGCGTGCGCGTATCGCTCGTAGGAGCGTTGAACCTCAGCTTGAGTTCATCACCGCCCATCACTTCTTCGATGTAGAGCTTTTGGGCGTTCGCGTTCAGATAGTTAGTCACAAGTTGGGCTTGGCTTTGATCTTTCAGCCAGAGAAGCGCGACGTCGTCATCCTGTACGAAACCGCAAGGACCAGTCGAGCACGCGGCGGCGGCGGCGATGGCCTGCGCCGCCGGGTTCGTTTTTGCATCCGGAAGGGCGGCGACGAAATCCGCGAAGTGGCCGGGTTTGTTGACTTTCACGGGATTGATCGGCGATTGGCCGTGCTTGGAGCTGACAATGAACAGCGTCTTCTCGTAGAAGTCCGCGGCTCTTCAAAGCCTGGATCATGCTCGCCAGGCTCGCGTCGGTCTGGTCGAGGCCGTAGGCGAGAACGGCGCTCGGCGTTCCCGTGCCGTCCAGATAGCCGCCGGCAAGGCCATCGTGCGGATGGTTCGGGCAGGTTCCGGCGCCGTTGCTCTTCGTCAGCTTCTGGCCAACGCTCACCGCTTGGAAGTCCATGCCGAAGATCGCAGGCACGGCGCTCGGCTTGCCTAGCGAGGTCAAGCCATTGATCTCATTGAGTATGGCCTTAACCTTCAGCTGATCGTTGGCGACTGTGCAGTCGATGCTGACAGTCGCGTCCGCTCCATTCGCATTGGTGATCTCTGGCGTATAAAGATCATCGACGCCGTTGCCTGACGGGCCGTTCACGAGATCGTAGGCTGCATGCTTGTCGGCCCAGGCGGTGTGGCCGCCATTTCTTTTGATGACTTCAAAGATCGTGTTGGTCTTAAGCGCGCTGTGCGGATAGAGCGGTGCGCATTGCCCGGATGCATTCTTGTAGCGAGGAAGTTTTGCCGGGTCGATGACGTTCAAGGAGACGTTCGAGGAATTGTATTTGTCGATGGTCTCGTCAAAGACCATCGTGTTGCCGCCTTGGCCCGAGCACGTCGTGTTAGTCGGATCGAAGATCGTGCGATCATAGCTCACATCGTAGAACAGGCCTGTGGTGATCGGCGAGCCGCCTGTCACCAGGGCCAAAAGGCCGGGAAAGGAATCCGAGTTTGCGGGCGTCCGCGCATCGGTGAAGGCGACGCCCTGCTTGGACAGCTCCGCCATCGCGGAGCTTGGATGGCTTTCGATATAGCGAGCCACATCGAGGGCGTGCAGACCGTCCACGCTGATGAGCAACACATGTTCGATCTGACCGGCGTGGGCGGCGGAGCAAGAGGCCGCGCCAGCCAGCAAGCCGAGTGCAAGTCTTTTTAGCATTTAGTTAAAATCCCACCTAAGTTAGTGCCGCGGCCTCTATCCCAGGACTCTGTTTCAGCTCGATGACAGGTTGTCGGCGCACTTTGACTGCGCTCGCAGGAAGAGCCGCTTTCCCACACAAAGTCAGGATGTGCAGCGCGGCGGCGGCACATAAGCGAGCGCCGGCGGTCGTCCTTGATGGCCAAAGGCCGATCCGGGGCCGTTATTCAGCCGTTTGTTTCGGGTCGCGCGCAGGGGCGTTTTCGAGACGACGAGGCGAGCCCAATGGCGGATGAGCCAGCCTAAACATCTACTTGCACATATTTTGAACGGATGCCTCAATTTTAGGCTTAACCTCAACGCTATTCCAAAACGGCCAAGGCATATCTGATGTCAACCGTTCGTTATCAGCTCATTGCGAGAGACAAAGATGTTGCATACAATCCTTCGCCCGGCCATGGCGATTATGGGAAGGCTCCGGTTCGCCTTGAAACTTGGATTGATCGGCGTCCTCTTCATGGCGCCGCTCTCGGGGCTCGTCTATTATCTCTATGGGAAACTTCACGCCGACATCCAGTTCGCCGAAACCGAGCGTGTAGGCGTGCAGGAGATTTTGCCGGGCCGCTATCTGGCGCAAGCGCTGCAAGCGCATCGGGGCGCAAGCCAGATCGCCTTGACGGGCGACGCGGCGGCCAGGGAGAAGCTTGCCGTCCTCACAGCCACGGTCGACGCCAAGCTTGCGGCCGTGGAGGCGCAGACAGCGGCAAGCCCGCTCGGAATGGCGGGCGCGGTCGCGGACATCAAGAAGCAGTGGCTTGACCTGAAGGAGAAAAACCTCGGCTTGAAACCGGAGGAGAGCCTCCAGGAGCACAACACGCTTGTCAGGAACGTGCTCAAATACATGGAGGCCGTATCGGACAAGTCCGGCCTGACGCTCGATCCGGACATGGACTCCTTCTATTTGATGGATGCGACGGTTTTCCGGATGCCCCATATGATCGATTACGTCGGGCGCCTGCGCGCGCGGGGATCGGGCATCCTGCAGCGGCAGGTCAAGACGCATTTGGAGGATTCCCGGCTCCATGTCTTAAGGGAAATGTTCAAGGTCGATATCCAGGCGCTGCAGTCCGACCTTACAAAGGTGTTTGAGGCCAACAGCGCGCTCGCCGCCGTTCTGGACGCCAGGAGCAAGGAGGCGCAGACCGCAAGCGCCGATTTCCTCAAAACAGAAGTTCAGGCCTTGGTCGACGGCGATTTGACCCTCAATCCGCAAGCTTATTTTGAAAAGGCCACCAGGACGGTCGACAACCTCTACGGCCTGTTCGACGCCGCCAGCTCCCAGTTAGACGGCGTTCTCGCCGCCCGCATCGATCGGCTGCAGAGCAATTTGAAGCTCGTTCTTTATGGCACGGGGTCTGTCATCCTGGCCGTCGCCTATCTCTTCGCCGGCATGCTGGCTTCGGTGCTGCGTTCGCTTCGCTCGATCGAGGCCGGCGCGGAGCGGCTCGCCCGCGGCGATGTTTCGGAACTCGTCGACAGTTATTCGCATGACGAGCTGCGCGAGGTCGGCGCCGCCGTCAACAGCGTCGCGCAGACCCTGCAAAAGTTCACCAAGGCCGAACTCGACATGGCCCGCGCCCACACCGAGGAGGGCCTTGTCAGCGAGGAGATGCGCGCCAGCGCGTTCCCCGGCGCCTATGGCGACATGGCCCGAAACCTCAACGCGATGGTGAAAGGCCATATCGATGTTCAGAGCCGCTTCACGGAGCTGATGGCCGAATATGCCGGAGGCAAATTTGACAACCGTATGGCGCCGCTTCCGGGCGAACGCAAAGCAACCTCCGACGCCGCCGAGCAGGTTCGCGCCGGACTTGAGGCCAGCGCCAAGGCCGCCGCGTTCAACGCGCTCGTGAAGGTGTCGCTCGACAATGTCAGCATCCCGGTCCGAATTGCCGACGATGAGGGCCAAATCCTCTACATCAACAATGCGCTGCAAGAGACGCTTCGTAAATACGAAGCAGACTTCCGCCGGCAGATCCCGGGCTTCGACCCTGACAAGGTGGTTGGCGGCAATGTCGGCATGTTCCTCGGCGACGCCCGCTCCGCCGCGGTCTACCTGCGCGAGATCACGCAGGCTACAAAGTCGCGCATGATCTTGGGCGGCCGGGATGTCGAGGTGGTGACGACGCCTGTGATCGGCGAAAATCGCGCCCGCCTGGGCACGGCCGCCCAGTGGAGCGACATCACGGAGCAACTCGCCGCCGAAAAAGAGATTGCCGCCATCGTCGAGGCGGCGGCTTCAGGCGACTTCAAGAAGCGCATCGCGGAAGCCGACAAGTCGGGCTTCATGCTGCAAATGGCGCAGGGGCTGAACGCGATCCTCGGCACGAGCGAGCAGGCGCTCGGCGAGATCGGCCGCATCCTGAAAGCGCTCGCGGACGGCGATCTCAGCCAGGACATCCGCGCCGACTTCAAGGGCGTGTTCGCGGAGCTGAAAGACAACTCCAACGAAACCATCGCCAGACTTCGCGACGTCATCGGCCAGATCCACGAGGCGTCCGAATCCATCAACACCGCGGCGCGTGAAATCGCCCAGGGAAACAACGACCTATCGCAGCGCACAGAGGAGCAGGCGTCGAGCCTCGAAGAGACGGCGAGCAGCATGGAGGAACTGTCCGCAACGGTGAGGCAGAACGCTGAGAACGCCGACCAGGCAAGCCGGCTCGCTTCCGTTGCTTTGGACAGCGCTCAGCGCGGCGCCGATGTCGTGACAAAAGTGACCGCCACGATGAACGGCATCACCGAAAGCAACAGGGAAATCGCCGACATCACCTCGCTCATCGATGGCATCGCCTTCCAGACCAATCTCTTGGCGCTGAACGCCGCTGTGGAGGCCGCCCGCGCGGGCGAGCAGGGCCGCGGCTTTGCGGTGGTGGCCTCGGAGGTGAGAAGCCTCGCGCAGCGCGCCGCTGAAGCCGCCAAGAGCATCAGCGCGGTCATCTCGACTTCGGTCGGCAAGGTCGACGAGGGCGCGAGGCTCGTCACGAGCGCGGGCTCGGCGATGGCGGACATCGTGGCTCAGGTGCGCCGCGTGACCGATATTATTGTCGAAATAGCCGCCGCCAGCAAAGAGCAAAGCAACGGCATCCAGCAGGTGAACCAGGCCGTGAGCCAGATCGACCAGATCACCCAGCAGAACGCGGCGCTCGTCGAGGAAGCGACAGCCGCCGCCCGCAGCCTGGAAGAGCAGTCGGAGACGCTTGTCGGCAGCGTCGCCATCTTCAAGCTTGTGGGCGAAGGCGCAACGAACCGCAGCCAGCCCGCAGCCCCCATGCGAAACGGCAAGGCCCTGCATTGAAGGCATGGGACGCGGCCCCGTTCCGATGACATCGTCCCGGATTGCGCCAGAGCGCATTCCGGGACCGTTGCAAATCGAAACGCCTCTTATGTAGAGTTGGCATGAGAAACTGGCGACCCCAGCGCCGAAAGCCTAGGTCGCCCAAACCGACAAGCCTATGATGGACGACGCTCGCTTCGCATTTCGTCATCCGGCCAAGCGATGCGCGCGCCGGGATCGCCTCTGTTCTAATCCCGGATAGCGGCCTACGCTATTCCGGGATTACGACAGTCGCATCCTTGGACATGCCCGAAACATACTGCTCAGGGCCCATCCAATGGTCAAGGCGTGGAAACCCGCTTCGCCGGGGTAGCGCTTGGCTTTTGAGCGCCCACCGACAGCGTGGCGATGGGGATGAACTGACAGCCGGGCAGTTTGCGAATTTCGCGGATGAGTTCGGCGTCGTTCGAGGCGGCCGTGTTGAAATCGGTTATGATGATATCCGGCTTGTCATCTCCGTGTAATATGCCGATGGCTTCTTCGGCGTTATCCACTTTGGAAATATGCAGGCCGGTCTTTCCGAGCATGCCTTCAATGCTTTTCAGCGCCATCTGACGGCTATCGATCAGCATAACTGTTCTAATCATACTTACTACCCTTTACCCTTGGACTACTCCCAAACTCTGGTCGTCTTTTCAGTTGTTCTCGTTGAGTTCGCTCATCAATCGTCGCGCCCAGCGTAAATCTCGCCCCGCTTGCCGCAAGCCCGCCCGGGATTCCACGCCGAGCAAACGACTGAACTCGAGTACAGCTTATCCGAGGCGAGTTTGCTTGAGCGCTCGCAAGCTTCGGGCGCGAAACTTGCCTCGGGCTGTACTGGAAGAAGCGGCGGGACGAAACCTTTGGGCGCGATCCTTCACACACAGAAGCTCCACCTCAGGTGGAGCTTTCTCAGCATGCACCCAAAACTAAGAACAATCCGTTGAGACATAGCCGATCGGCGTCAACGGGATCGGGCGTTCGGATCGCTTGCCGACGGAAAGAAGCGCCTCCTTACCGGCGCTTCTCCGCGACAGTTCGCGCGTCAAGCTGCTCGGCGCGAAACGAAGCTTACAAGGGCCAGCAGAATGACGGCGCCGATCGCCGAACTGACTATCTGGCCGACTAGGCCAGGAAACTGAAGAAAGCCCGGCAGCAGAGCGCCCGCGATGATGGCGCCGAGAACGCCCACGACGATATTGCCGACAAGCCCAAATCCTGCGCCCGCATAGATGACGCCCGCAAGCCATCCCGCAACGGCGCCGATCACGAGCATGATGAGAATTGCAACCGGATCCATAAGACTTCTTCCTTGTGCTTGAGTGTTTCAAGTGTATGTGGCAAAAGTAACACTGCTATATGCTTTTAGATCCATCCATTTCGACGATTGTCAGCAACGGAGCCAGGACCCAAGCCCTTCTTCCGGGCGAGTTGCGCGCCAAAACGCGAGCAGCGGGAATTACTTCTTCAGAATTTCAGAAAAGTGAAATAGCATGCGGGCTTTGGCCTTGTTCCTGAAATAGGGAACGTGTTAGCGTTTAGGCACAACACGGATGGAGGAAGCAATGTCGCGAGTGAAGCGCGTGAAAGTTAAGCGTTCTAAGACGGCATTATCCGTTTTTGGCCTTGCCGGGCTATCCTTGGCGGCTACGTCTGCGGCGACGACGGAATCGATTGCTGGCATGCCATCTCCCGCCACCGCTCCGGCGCAGGCCTTCACCATGGGTGAGGAGGAAATCTCCGACGTCACCCTGGCTACGTTCCACCTTTACGACAAAGAGTTGGTCGAGCAGGCGCGATCCTTGCTCCACCTCACAGGGTGTCGCTGTGGCGGCGGTTGCGGCCGATGCGGCGGCGGCGGATGTCGCGGATGCGGCGGCCGCGGGTGCGCCAGATGCGGCGGTTGCGCGAGATGCGGCGGTTGCGGCGGCTGCGGCTGCGGCGGCGGCTGGGGCGGTTGCTGTCTGTCGTGGGGCGGCTGCAGGGTCTGGTGCTAGGTCATCGGCGGCTAAGGCTTTGGAAATGTTTGTCAGGGCCGGATAGATCCGTTGTGATCCGGCCCTTGGCCTTCTGTGGCCTGCGGAATGCGATAGAGCGCGCTCAATGGGGCAAGAGCGCCTGGTTCGCATCCTGAATAGGCAGGCTCAGATTACAGGCTCAGATTATTTGACTCACCAGAGATAACCGCTAAGAAATCGTGTTGCCTGGGGCGGAATACGAGGCCCCAGCAAGAGGGCGATTCCCGGTCATGACAGTCGAAAACGCAGATAGCTTGCCGGCTAACGACAATCAGGTTCTCCAGTTTGCGCCGAATTTCACGGTTTACGCGCTGTCGCAGGAGACGCTGCTCCTCTACTCCGAGGACAGGAAATTCCTTCTGCACGGCGCGCTCTATGTCGCCATCGGCGCCTTGATCGCCGAGAATGGTAAAAGCCCTCGCGATATTGCGAGCGTGCTGGAGCAGTATTTTCCGGCCGATACAATTCAGGAAGCCATAAAGCGCCTGCTTGATCGCCGCTATGTCGTCGCCAAGTCGAAAGCAACAAGCGGGGTCGTCGCCGCCTATTGGGCCAGCCTCGGGCTTCCACCCGGCGACGCAGACAAAAATCTGGAAGATTGCCGCATTCGCGTTCACGCCATTGATGTCGAGGGCGAAGCGGAACTTGCCGCTGCTCTGAGCGAGCTTGGCGCTCGTATCGTGAAGCGCTCGTCCGATCTCACCGTGACCCTCGTCAGAGACTATCTCGAAGAGCCGCTGGCTGAGTTGAACGAGCGGCATCTGAAGGACGGAAAACCCTGGATCATCGCTCAGCCGTCCGGCATTTTCCCTCTCGTCGGGCCGGTGTTCGCCCCCGGCAAAAGCGCCTGCTGGGCATGCCTTGCGGACCGAATGAAACGGAACCGCGAAGTCAAGGGGATGATCGCCAGGAGTGAGGCCAAGCTACTTACGCTCTCGCCGCTGGTCCAAAATCCGGTTGGCCAAAGCGGCATCCAGCTTGCGGCGATGGAAATCGCAAAGGCCGTCGCCAGCGGCTTCCGCACGGATCTGAGCAGCCATATTCTGAGCCTCGATCTGACGGGCTCGGTGACAGTTCGCCATTATGTGGCGGCCCGTCCTCAATGCCGCGCCTGCGGCTCCGCGGATTTTCGCGATCCAAGCCGCGCGCCGGTTCCGCTCGACTTGAAGAGCGGCGGTCGGCCGGTCATGACAAGCGGCGGCTACCGCACGATGTCGTCGCGTGCGACCGTGGCGCGCTACCGCAAGCATATCAGCCCACTGACGGGCGTCGTCTCGCGGCTTGAGCGGATCGAAACCGATCTGCCTATGAACACGTCCTATTTCGCCAAGCACAACTTCTCGGCGCCCGCGAAAACGCTTCACGAACTGAGGGGAGCGCTGGAGGGCAGTAGCTTCGGCAAAGGCAGCACGGCGGAGCAGGGCGAAGCCAGCGCGCTCATGGAGGCCATCGAGCGCTATTCCGGCGTCTTCCAGGGCGACGAGATCCGTGTGAAGAAGCAGTTCAAGGATTTCGCTCCAGGCGAGGCCATTCTTGCGAACAGCGTCCTGAACTTCAGCGAGGAGCAGCACCGCCGCGCCCTCGCCGACATGCCGGCGCCGGATGATGAGCCGGTCAGCCCGTACCTCTTCGATACAGAGATCGAGATGGACTGGTCGCCCGTCTGGTCTTTGCGCGACAAGCAGTTCAGGTATCTTCCGACGAGCCTTTTGTATTTCTACTATGCGGGCGAGGTCATTCCCTTCCACGCGGATTCGAACGGCTGCGCCGCCGGCAATACCCGCGAAGAAGCGATCGTGCAGGGCTTCCTCGAACTGGTCGAGCGCGATGCTTACGCGATCTGGTGGTACAACCGCCTGAAACGCCCCGCCGTCAATCTCGACCAGTTCAACGATTCCTACGTCCGGGATCTGCAAATCCAGCTGGCCGAAAGCGGCAAGCGTCTTTGGGTCCTGGACATAACCAACGATCTCGGCATTCCTTGCTTCGTCGCCATCGCGCATTGGGAGAAGGACGGAGCCGAATTTATCGAATTTGGATCGGGCGCGCATTTCGACGCGCGCATCGCCATGTTGCGCACGCTGACGGAACTCAATCAGTTCCTGTCAATGGAAGAGATGGCGGGCGGCGCCCGGCTGCAAGGAAGCCTCGACGGGGTGGCGCCCTTGCGGCTCGCAGACCATCCTTTCCTCTCGCCGGGCGAAGGCGAAGTGCTGGAGGCGGAGTTCGATTCGAAGTTCAGCCACCTCGATACCAATAAGCAGGTGGAGACCTGCGTGGGCGTAGCCAAGCGGCAGGGCCTCGACTTCCTCGTCCTCGACCAGACGCGCCCCGATATCGAGGCGCCGGTCGTGCGCGTCATCGTTCCCGGATTGCGGCACTTCTATCGCCGTTTCGGGCCGGGCCGCCTCTACGATGTGCCGGTGAAGCTGGGCTGGCTCGAAAAGCCGCTCAAGGAAGACAAGCTGAACCCCATCTTCCCGCATACTTAAGCCGGATTTGAGTCTGACCAACCATTTCGGTTGGTGTGAATTTCGTCATCCCGGCCAAGCGAAGCGCGAGCCGGGATCGTAAAGAAGGAAGCGCTTCCATTTGTTGCGATTCCGGATAAGGCTTGCGCCCCCGGGATGATGGAAACTGCATCCGTCGCCGCGACCGAGAAAGTCTGCATTAGGGGGGCTGGCCTTGCGCGCGCCTGCATCAAAATCGCGGCGAGGAGCCGCTTCGCCGGTTCTATCCGCCAGGCTCAGCAGTTGGGCGCGGGTCGAAGCGCATGCCAGCGGTGCCATCGTCGCCCTGTTCGAGGCCGAACCTGTATCCCTGGGATGGTTCGGACAAGCGGCGGTCGCCTGCTTGCAGGACCTGCGCGCCGGTGTGCCGCTCAATTTGCTTGAGTTTGTCGACAAAGAGATCGCTCTGCTCGTTCGCCGCCTCGCCGGTCGCGGCCTGTTGGAATACCGGATCGGTAGGCCCGGAAAGGACGCTGAAGATGCGATCGTCATCGAGCCGCAGGTTCCAGGCTATTGGCCGCGTATCGCCGCGCTCCATGAGGACGATGTTCTCGTTCTGTCGCGCTTCGCCTATATGCGGCGGCGGGGAAACGAAATGGTGTTGGAGTTGCCGCGGAGCCCCGCCCTGTTCAGGATTTGCGAGCCGAAACTCGCAGGCCTGATCGCCATGCTTTCTGCCCCGCAGCCCCTTCGGCAGATCGGGAAGGAAGACGGCTTTCCGGGTATCGAAATTCTGGGTTTGCTGGCCGATTGCCAGATAGTCTTGAAGACCGAGCCAGCCCGCGAGGCAAATCCGCGGCTGGCGGAAGGCGATCAAGACCTCGCGCTCTGGGATTTTCACGATCTCCTGTTCCATGCGCGAAGCACCGAAGGGCGACACGCCAACGCGGTCGGCGGGGTCTATCCGCATGGCGGCGCCATTTCGCCTGCGCCTGCGATGCGGCCCTCCTGGCCGGGCGAGAAAATCGATCTGTGCGCGCCGCCGGCCTCGCGCAGGGAAGCGCCGCCGCCTATTGCCAAGCTCTTGCGGGAAAGCCGATCCACGCGCGAGTACGATGACCGGCATCCGATCACGCTAGCCGAACTCGCATGCTTTCTTGACGGCGCGGCGCGCGCTCTGCCGCGTCCCGGCAGCCCCGAGCCCGTCGCCCGGCCCTTTCCCTCGGCGGGCGCGAGTTCGGAGCTGGAACTCTATCTTTCGGTCCATGCCTGCGAAGGGCTTGCGCCGGGATTTTATCATTACGACGCGGGCGCCCACGCGCTCGTAGCCATCGATGTTCCCGCCGCCGAGTTGAAGGCGCTGCTGGCGCATGGCGCAGCGGCCATGGGCGTCACGGCTCCGCCGCAGATCCTGATCACGATGGCCGCGCGCTTCGGCCGGGTTTCGTGGAAATACAGTTCGATCGCCTATGCGCTTATCCTCAAGGACGCCGGCGTCCTCACCGAGACGCTGTATCTCGTGGCGACCGGCATGGGCCTCGGCGGCTGCGCCATCGGCATCGCGGACATCGGCCGGTTCGAGAAGATGACGGGGATCGGCTTCCATGTCGAAGGCCCGGTCGGACAATTCGCCATGGGCCGGCCGCTCCCTCCCGCCGGCTCGGCTTGAACCCGCGACACTTCCGCTTCGCGGCTGCTATCTCCCACAACGAAGAGGTGTCGGGCGGGCGTTCGGATCTCAAACCAACCGCCGGAAGTGTTGACCGATAGCGCCCCCTCACCCCGCCCTCTCCCGCGAGGGGAGAGGGAAGAAACAGCGTTCCTTCTCCCCTCGCGGGAGAAGGACAGGATGAGGGGGCCTTGGGTCAGAACATAGGCCGGTTGGTAATCAAACCTTGGTGTTTTTCGGAAGGCTTCGTTTCCTGCCGCCCCAGCGGCGGTGTTCTCGACCTTCACCGGCGGCCGCGCCTTTCGCCGCTTACGGTTGCGGGGGCTGTCGCGGCCTGGCGCCGCGTGTCCTTTTATTCTCCTTGAAGAACCATCGCGGCGGACCTTGTTTGGCGTTATATTAAGTGGCGACGCAATAGCCTCCGCTTCCGACGGCGATGAGGGCTGAAGCAAAAGTGACACGGTTTTTGCATAAGGGTTTCTGCGTGAGGGTCTTTCTGTTGGCGCAAAACGTGCGCATAGCAGCTGCGATGCGGGGAACCAACAGGGTGCGTGGCGAATGTTATGGCGGAATGAACGGCAGGGGAGGCCACAGCGCGATGATCTCGAACGGGCGCTTGAGATGGAAACTCGCCGCCGGCCTTCTCGCCGCGGTTCTCTTTGACACGCTCCTGCAAATCACCTGGAAATCGGCCGTTCTCGATGGGCCTGCCGATCCGGCCCCGATGGCGGCGATCGCCTCTCTTTTCGGCAATCCGGCCCTTCTCGGCATCATCGCCATCATGGCCCTTCAGTTCTTCAACTGGCTGATGGTTCTTGGCGAAGCCGATCTGAGTTACGCAAAGCCGGTGGCGTCCTTGAGCTATGCTTGCGTTCCCGTCGTATCGATGCTGATGTTGCACGAGGCTATCGACGCGCTGCAAATTGCGGGTGTTGTTTTCGTAATCGCTGGCGTATGGTTCATCAGCCAGACGAAGGCAAGGACAGAGGATACGGCCACACTCCGATGAATGGAACCACCACCGGCATTTTGCTCGTCGTCTTTTGCGCCTTTCTGGAAGGGCTCGGGCAGGTCTTCCTCAAAAAGTCGGTTCTCACCAAGGTCCGCTGGTTCATGTGGATTTCGGCCGGCGTCATCGTGCTTGCATTCCAAGCGCTGATCTACACCGAAGCCTTGAAGCTGCTCGACGTCAGCGTGGCGTTCACGATCCTGAGCCTCAATCTGATCGCCATCACAATTCTTTCGCATTGGATATTGCGCGAGCAAGTGACGCGAAAGCGTTGGATCGGGGTCGGGCTGATTTTTGTCGGCGTCGCGCTCGTCATGGCCCGCTCTTAAGCGCCCCGCCAAGGCTGATGTCGAGACGCGCGTCAGGGGATTGAGTGCGGGTCCCTTATCCCGCTCGATCTCGTGCTCCTGGCGTTTGGCGATCCGCCTAGGAAAGGCGACCCCAAATGTCTCCTGGGTGACCCGTGTGACGCGATTCTTGCTAACGTTTGCTAAAGCTGCCCCATAATCTCTTCTCGCGTCATGTAGCTTAGTCTTTGTCCATTGCTGTTAAGCTTCCCCATAAGCTGAAGAGGCGCCCACGCGGCTGATCCGACGCAAACCGCTCCGCCGCTTTCACCATTTGCAAAACAGGATGTATTGGGGAAAATTGTCATGCGTTTCGCTCGAGCGATCATCCTTGCAACTCTGTCCGCGGGCGCTTCCGCTGTAATCAGGTGGCAATCTCACCAGCAATTCGATCAAACTCCGAATTCCGGTCCGATCCAAAAGCCGGGCGTGATTCATATGCCCGACAGAAGTCCAAGCGGCAGCATCATCGTTCGAAACGCGCCCTCCGATTCCGGCCGACGCCCTTTTTAAGGCAGACTGGCGCTGCCCGCGTCCATCAAGGCGTTGTTAATTGTGTCGACCTTATCGGGCCGCAGCCTCCAACCAGCCGGATTCATTTATCAAAGCCTCCGTCCCGGCGGCCTGAAACAAAAGCTCCCTAAATCTGTCATCCCCTCAAGAGTTAACGGCAGGAGCTGGCGCCAAGCCGCGCTTCTTCATCACTCAAAGGAGGATTGATTTATATGAAAGCCTTGTGTTGGGAAGGCGTCGAAGACATCCGTTACGAGACGGTTCCCGATCCCAAGATCGAAGATGGCCGCGACGCCATCGTCCAGGTGTCGAGCTGTGCGATCTGCGGCTCCGATCTGCACCTCTATGACGGGTTCATGCCGGGCATGAGGCACGGCGACATCATGGGCCACGAGTTCATGGGCGAAGTCGTCGAGGTCGGAAAGGACAACAAGAAACTAAAAGTGGGCGACCGCGTGGTCGTGCCGTTCACGATCATCTGCGGCGAATGCGAGCAGTGTAAGCGCGGCAATTTCTCGGTCTGCGAGCGCACCAACCGCAACAAGACGCTCGCCGACAAGGCGTTCGGCCACACAACGGCGGGCCTTTTCGGCTACACGCATCTGACGGGCGGCTACGCGGGCGGCCAGGCGGAATATGTGCGCGTGCCCTTCGCCGATGTTGGCCCGATCAAGGTTCCGAAAAACCTCCCGGACGAGCAGGTCCTCTTCCTGAGCGACATTTTCCCGACCGGCTGGCAGGCCGCCGTGCAATGCGACATCCAGCCGACCGACACGGTCGCGATCTGGGGCGCGGGTCCGGTCGGCCAGTTCTGCGTTCGAAGCGCGGTGCTGCTCGGCGCGAAGAAAGTGATCTGCATCGACCGGCTTTCGGACCGCCTGTCGATGGCGAAGGCGGGCGGCGCGGACGAGATCATCGACTTCGAGCGCGAAGATGTGTTCCAGCGGCTGAATGACCTCACACAAGGCAAAGGCCCGGAGAAATGCATCGACGCCGTGGGCCTCGAATTCGCACGCCACCGCCTCGTTCGACTCCGTCCTCGACAGGGCGAAACAGGCAATGATGCTGGAGACAGACCGTCCCCACGTCCTGCGCCAGATGATTTTCGCCTGTCGCCCGGCCGGCGTTCTGTCCATCCCCGGCGTCTATGGCGGCCTTCTCGACAACGTGCCATTCGGCGCCCTCATGAACAAGGGCCTGACGGTGCGCACGGGCCAGACGCATGTGAATCGCTGGGCGGATGACCTTCTGCGCCGCATCGAGGAGGGCCAGATCGACCCGTCCTTCGTCATCACCCACAAGGTTGCGCTCCGCGACGGACCGCAGATGTACAAAACCTTCCGCGAGAAATTGGATGGTTGCGTCAAGGTCTTCCTCAGACCCGATGGAGCCGTGTCATGATCATAAAATCCGTAGCGCGAAGTCATGGACATGATGCCGAGGTCGAAAGACAAGTCGGCCAAGCATCTGGCGCGCAATCTCGGTTGGTTCAGCATCGCTCTTGGCGCCCTTGAGGTGGCGGCTCCGCACCGCCTGTCGCGAACCCTCGGCTGGCGGGGCGGGGAATCCGCCATCGCGTTCTTCGGCCTACGCGAAATCGTCACAGGCGTCGCGATCCTCGCCTCGCGCGATCCGGCGCCCTTCGTCTGGGGCCGGGTTGCGGGCGATGCGCTCGATCTTGTTTCGCTTGTCGGCGGGTTTGCGGGAAGCAGGCGCAAGGGCGCTGTAGGGCTCGCCTTCGGAACCGTCGCAATCGTAACGGCCATCGACCTGATTTGCGCCCAGACCTTGACCGCCGACAGCGAGCGCATCAGGACTCGCATTCCCGATTACAGCAACCGGACCGGCTTGCCGAAGGTGGCGGCGCAGATGCGCGGCGCAGCGGCCACGGACTTCAAGATGCCCCCCGACATGCGCGCTGCGCCGGTCTCGGCCGGGGCGTCGCTCTAGGTTAAAGGGAGCCCGCGTTCATTTGAGCTCGGGCTCTCTGGCATTTTAAAACCTATCGCGTTCTCCGCCTTCAATTAATTCCGATAATAGATGGCCTGAGGTAAGGCGGCAACTGATTGTACACAATTTGCTGGCCCGTCGCCCTTGTTGGCGCTCATTTCTTGAGATGTTCCTTAGCTTATATCTCTTAGATTAAATAAAAAACAATATTCCCTGGAGCCTATGGAAGAAAGCGCCTGATTTTGTATGCAGTTACGTGTCTCTTGTGATGTCAATGCAGCCTTGTTCTAGCTTTATGAAAATATCATTGTGTGTCAGGTCTTACATGCTATCAATATTTTTAATATTCACGCAAGAAGGATTCCGCGGGTGTCAAGCTCAGTTGGCCTTTTTACGCGGTTAAGCTCGCGCTGGGCGGACAAGGACAAGGTCGCCATCGAGACAAGCGCGGGGAAGCTCTACCGCTACAGAGACATCCTTGCCGCCACGTCGCGCTTCGCCAACGCTTTGAAGGCTGTCGGCGTGAAACCCGGCGACCGCGTCGCCGCCCAGGTCGAGAAATCTCCTGAAGCCTTGATCCTTGTGCTGGCGTGCCTGCGCGCCGGAGCGGCCTACTTGCCGCTCAATACCGCCTACACTGCGCCCGAAATCGATTACTTCCTGCGCGATGCGGAACCGTCCGTCTTTGTCTGCCGCCCTGGCATGAGCGAAGCTCCGGGGCTTTGCGAAAAGGCAGGCGTTCCGACCGTGTTGACGCTGGGGGCGGATAACGACGGCGCGCTGCCCGCGCTTGCCGCCGGGCAGCCGGAAGACTTCGAAGATATACTTCAATCCGCCGACGATTTGGCCGCCATATTGTATACATCCGGCACGACAGGTCGCGCTAAAGGCGCAATGCTCTCACACGGCAATCTTGCGTCGAACGCGGAGGCGCTGGTTGAGGCATGGCGATTTACGTCGGATGACGTGCTTCTGCATGCGCTCCCGATCTTCCACACTCACGGCCTGTTTGTGGCGACAAACGTCGTGCTGATGGCGGGAGCCTCGATGGTATTCATCCCGAAATTCGATCCGGATGAGGTTTTACGGCTCCTGCCGCGCGCCACCAGCCTGATGGGCGTGCCGACCTTTTATGTCCGCCTCCTCGACGACGCCCGCCTTACGCGCGAAGCCGCCGCGCATATGCGCCTGTTCGTTTCCGGCTCCGCGCCGCTTCTTCCCGACACCCACCGCGCTTTTCTCGAACGCACCGGCCACGCCATTCTTGAACGCTATGGCATGACGGAAACCGGCATGAACGCCTCGAACCCATACGAGGGCGACCGCGAGCCCGGCACCGTCGGCCTGCCCTTGCCGGGCGTCGAGATGAGGATCACGGGTGCCGACACGGGCGAAATCCTCGGGCCGGACGAAATCGGCATGATCGAGGTGCGCGGCCCGAACGTGTTCAAGGGCTACTGGCGCATGCCCGAAAAGACGAAAGCGGAGTTTCGCGACGACGGCTTCTTCATCACCGGCGATCTCGGCAAGATCGACGCCAGTGGCTACGTGCACATCGTTGGGCGCGGCAAGGATCTCATCATCACGGGCGGGTTCAATGTCTATCCGAAGGAGGTCGAGACCGAGATCGACGCGCTGCCCGGCGTCATCGAGAGCGCGGTCATTGGCGTGCCCCATCCCGACTTCGGCGAAGGGGTCATGGCCGTCGTGGTTTTGTCGAGCGACGGGCGACTGCAAGAGGGGGACGTGATCGGAGCGCTTAAGAGCCGCCTCGCCAATTATAAGCTGCCCAAGCGCGTGTTTTTCGTGGACGCCCTTCCCCGCAATACGATGGGCAAGGTGCAGAAGAACCTCCTGCGAGACGCCTACGGCGATCTCTTCCGGGAAAAGTCGGCGCCTTAGATCAAGCCGCCGCTAGGCAAAGCGTTTAGACATGTTCGTGGATCGCAGTTATCGTCCCGGAAGGGCGCAAGCCCTATCCCGACCGCCCTATGTTTGACCCGAGGCCCCTCATCCTGTCCTTCTCCCGCGAGGGGAGAAGGAACGCTGTTTCAAGCGCGAGCGGACTCCCTCTACCAACCGCATCCGCTCGCGGATGCGGTTTCATGGGGTAGCAATCTCGCCAAGGCGAGATTGCGCGGGAGAGGGCGGGGTGAGGGGGCGCTACTGGTCAACACTTCCGGCGGTTGGTATAATAGATTGAATCTTCTCTTCTTTTTTGATCCCGGCTCGCACTTCGCTTGACCTTAATGACGACACGCGAAGCGGGAGGCGTCAGCCGTCTGTTGGCCTTTACGAGGCTTGCTTAATCGGAATCGGTTGAAAGGCAGAGATGATTGCTTCTAGAGCGTGTGTCTGACCAACATCAGTCAACACAATTTCTGCAAATTTCTATGGAAGCGTGGCGGAGGGTGGTTCCGGAGCGGCGCACGTCCGGCTGAACAGGGAGAAAGCCGCTCCAGGCGTCTGAAAACAGTCAACTTTCCGCCTTCGATCGATCCCGGTTGGAGTCGGCATATCTTGTGTGAGTACAATCCAAATGCAGTCTACCTTGTATAACGCTCAGCTTTGGCTTGGGCATGCCAAAAAAGTCCGCGCGCTTAGCAAATCGGTAGCCGATCCCCGGACAAGGCAACAAATGCTGACCGTCGCAGCGGGTTTCGATCACATCGCCAATCTTGCGACTGAATTGAGTTCTTCTTCTCGCGTCGACAGTCCCCAAAGCGATCGCCGCCTCATGAACCGCCTCTGGCGCTCCGCGGCATAGCCCGACTTCGCCGATTTGAGACAGGCTAACACCCTGCCACGCTCCAATAACGGCGCTCCTTGCCGTCCTTGATTTAAGTCCTCGCCCGCAAAAACATGCGGGCGAGTGAGTCAGAAAATTACCCAGCCCGCTTTGGGATGCTTCTTCTCATCGTTTTTGGCACGCCAGCGTACTGCCACTTTGGTCATCTCTTAGAAGCGAAAGAACGCAATTTCGCTCCGCCGAGTTATTCTGCGAATAAAGCTGCCCATCGAGATAGGCCTGTAAAGGCGGGGATAGCCACCAGCTAAGCGATACGCTCTTATAGAGCACCTGCTTTTGAATGCTCATCATCATGTCGTGCATTTTATCTTGGGGTTTCATCTCGTTGCCTGTGTAAGATTTAATGAAATCCCAAAAGCTCTCTTGAGGCTGCGGACAGACATGAATTTGGGCTGACGAGCGGATGCCGCCGTTTATTTGGGCTGCATAAGGCGGCAGTTCCAAAATCGTCCCGAACCCTCGCGAGATCCGAGACGGCATCACCGTGAGGGGGTCCGACAAGGAGCCCAAGGGCCGGAAATTGTCGGTATCGGGAATCGGGGGAGTCGCCGGAAGCATTGACTGCATGGAGCAGTCGCTTGAGGCCTCAAACCAGTCAGGATCGCTTGAGACCTGCACCAAAAAGGGCAAGAGTTTCGGATCCAAGGCCTTGAGGGCGCGCGCAGTATCGAGAGCCGTCACGACCCCCGAATTATCGAAATATCCCCCGTCGACGACGCTATCGGTGATTTGCGCCCGCCGGTCCCGAACATTGGCGTGGGGACTGACGAAAGGCGAGCGCGCACTGAGGCTCGCCGCCGTGCTGAGGCGTATGTCGACGGTGACGGGCTTCCGGTCTTTGCACTCCTTTGCCGGGCTCACCCATGACGGTATGATTCCGGCCATCCACTGAAGAGGGCTGATGTCTGGATAGGCTTTGGTCATGGGGTCAGGATAAGGGGAGCAGAGAAGTTCATGAAAATCATAGGTGTCCGGGAAAATCATGCTCCTGCCCGTTCCCATGGGATCGGCAATTTTGATGGGCGTTGCGATCACGCGCCGGCCGGTGTTGATCGAGGTCGCGTTCAGGAGCAACAACGGCGTCCAGCGATCCGGGCTGGGGCCCGCCATCTGAAAAGGCGCGGATAACAGCGAGGTTTCCCGCGTGGCGCCGTAGACATCGTCAAACGCATCCTCCCAGGACGTTTCGAGCACGCCTGCCCGGTCCATGACCCGCGGAAACATCGATGCGAGCGAGACGTCCCGTGTGAAGAAGGCTTTCAGGATTGGCGAGACAAAATCGTTCGATAACGCTGCCTGCAAGCTGTCCTTATAGGATACGACATCGGTCAGAAAATCGGGCGCCATCCCACCGTTTTCCGGCTCGCGCGCGTTTGCGCCGGCAGCCGCCAAGTTACGGAACCATAGTTTTTGCCGGTAGAGGGCTTGCTTAAGTTTTTCGGTGCTTTGGCTGGGCTGGGCTTTCAAAGCGCTAACAAAAAAGGCCGCTCCGACAGCGCCGCCAGAGACCCCCGAAATGGCGAAAAGCTGCTGGTGAAACGGCCGCCCGTGAGGATTGGCGCGCCCATCCAGACTTTCATCCTCCAGCGCGCCGAGGAAACTCGCCAAGAAGAAGGCCGCGCGGCTGCCGCCACCCTCCGCGGCGACGAGGATCGGACGCGGGCAGCTGGCGAGTTGGGGCGCGCCGGCCGCCAAACGCTCGCACCCTTTCGCATTCCAACCGCTCGCCACCTTCCAATCCCTCAGTGCTTCCGCAAAGGTCGTGGGCTTCAAGGCTGCGCGCTGCGCCTCAGTTAATTCGACGATGCGGGCATCGTGGCCATCGCCAATAAACAACGAAATCAAAACGCCTGCTGCGATGAAGGAAACGATGAACGGAAATTGGTGACGTTTGGATAACAGCACCAAAATCGTGATGAGGGGTACCCAAGCTCCGAGTAAAAGCAGCAGGAGCGGCGCGCGGTTCAGAGAAAGGGAATCGGCTATGAAATGCCACCCAGCGTACAGCTTTGGATAAGAGGACATATCGAGTGTAAACAAATTGCCAAGCGCACCGGAATAGGAAAGGAAATGGATGGCGACAAAAATCGCCAATATTCCACTGAGCCAACACAGATACATCCACATAAAGAATCTGGCCCGCTGAGCGGCGCCCCACGTCGCTTCGCTAAGGAATGCAGGCTTCGGCCCAGTCTCAATACGGGAGAGCGATTTCTGCAGAGGCCCTGGCCTGCTGCGCTCCATGACTTCCATCCGCCGTCTATAAAAGCTGATGAATACATTGCGCATTGAAATAAGGACGAGGATGACGGCGGTCGCAAGGCATAGCGCAATTAAATGGTAAGTTAATAACTCTCTGAGAACCACCTCGTGCGCGTTGCCATTCATTGGCATTGGGAGGTTTCCCGACGCCGAAATCATGCCTGCTAAAATTGCGGCGAAAGCCAAGATCGCGTAGAAGCGCGGGAAGGCGAAAATATAGAACTTGAATCTCTCCTCGGTATCGACGCCAATAAGAGCGAAATGCTGGAGCAGCAGCAGGCGTGCGGCAAAGACCAGCGGCAACGCCCAAACGAGAATGCCAACCAAATAGAAGAAGCTCCAATAAAGGGCTTCCTGGACCCAATAAGCCCGCGCGTCGAGCAAGACGTCTTGAACTTGGGGCAGCGACGTAAACGCGAAAAACCCAATCAGCACACTTAAAAGGCTGATGAATGAAATTCCGACAGAGCGAAGAAAAAGCCGGGCGCCGAGATGCGCCGGGGAGCGGTTGCCGGCTGCGCCGCCGCGCCCTTCAAGACGCCTTGTTCGCCGCTTGATTCCAAAGCTTCCCTACTCATGACCCGAGAGCCTCCGCACAAAACCCCGCAGGGATCGCCACCATAGCCATTTTCGATGCAATTTAAGGGCGACAATCCCGCTGACCGCCAACTGTCTGAGCGAAAGATACGCGATCTTGCTTTTGCAATTGAAAACTATTGCAAAATCCGCCGGTCACAAGCCCGTTACGTTGGCGCGTACGGGGAAGCCTGCCCCTATCGAGCATGCGGCGGTGGTTCCAAATTAATGAATAGCTGCGATCGCCCCGGTCCAAGACAGAGCCTCTCCACGCTGGCGGCAGGCGACGCCTGACTAGTCATCATCATCTTGACGTGTTCCGGGCCTAAATCGCGCGCCGCAAGGCTGGATTAATAGAGTGGTAACCTGAGTTCGGCATTGTATGCATACATGTGAGAGGTCACGATGTGGCGTGCGATCCGTTTGTTGTTGCTTTGCGCGGTCTTGGGCGGCTGCTCGACGACGTCGGGCGGCATGGCGTCTCTGACCACCTTGGGAGGAGGCGGCCCTTCGGACATGCCGTCGAAAGCGCCTGTCGCGCCCGCTTCGCAGCAAAGCGCGAACAGCGGCGGCATCTGGTCGAATTTCTCATCGACTTTCAATCCGGGCGAGCAGCCCGCGCCGGCGCCTCAAACGAACGGCGATGAAGCGATGATGGGGCTCGACCCCTACGAGGCGCTGCGCCTTGTCAACGAATACCGCGCCTCCAAGGGGTTGCATCCCCTGTCATTGGATAGCCACGCCACGGTCGCCGCCGAAATTCTCGCCAGGGACATGGCCAGCCACGACCAGATGTCTCACATCGGGCCGAACGGAGCCGATCTTCAGATGCGGCTCGGCATGGCGGGATACCGCTTCAAGGTCGCGGCGGAGAATGTCGGCGTCGGCCAACGCTCCTTCACGCAGATGGTGGAGGGATGGAAACAAAGCCCGCCGCACAGCCGAAACCTGCTGCTCGCCGACGCGAAGCATCTGGGCGTCGCCTACGAATATAAGCCGGATACGCGATACAAGACTTATTGGACGCTGGTCGTCGCCGCGCCTTAAACGGAGCGCTGGAATGATGTCGTGCTTGGCTGTATATGTCCTGCAGCAAAGATGTCCAAACCATTCACAAACATAACAAGCCCCTCGGCTTACCTGCCGCAAGGCATGGCCGCGATGCCCCAGGGGCATAAGGGGGCATTGGCGTTATCGGCCCTCGGCGTCGTCTTCGGCGACATCGGCACGAGCCCGCTCTACACCTTGAAAGTCGTGCTCAGCGCGACCGGGACCGGGGCGCCGATCGTTGACCGGGCGATCGTGCTTGGCAGCCTCTCCTTGATCTTGTGGACGCTCGTCGTCGTGACGTCGATCAAATATGTGGGCGTGGCCATGCGGGTCGATAACCATGGCGAAGGCGGGATCATGGCGCTGATGGCGCTTCTCACCGGACGCAAGGGCTTGAGCAGCGGCCGCACCAAGAAGAAGGCGTTCATTGTCGGCGTGGGCTTGATCGGCGCGTCGCTCATTTACGGGGACGGCGTGATTACGCCCGCCATATCCGTTCTGTCCGCGCTCGAAGGGCTTTCGGTGGTGACGAGCCGGCTGGAAGCCTATGTGGTGCCGGGGACGGTCCTCATTCTCGTTCTCCTGTTTCTGTTTCAGCCTCAGGGCTCGGCGCGGATCGGCAAGTTGTTCGGGCCGATCATGGTCGTTTGGTTCGTCGCCCTGGGCGTCCTCGGTCTCTGGGGCGTCGCCCAGAACCCCACGGTGATCGCAGCAGTCAACCCGCTCTATGGCCTGCGGTATCTCGCAGCGGGCGGAACGACGTCCTTCTTCGTTCTCGGCGCGGTTTTCTTGAGCGTCACGGGCGCCGAGGCGCTTTATGCAGACATGGGTCACTTCGGGCGCGGCCCCATTCGCCTGGCCTGGATCAGCGTCGTGTTCCCCTGCCTCGTCCTGAATTACGCCGGGCAGTCCGCCATCGTGCTGAACGGTTCGCCCATCACCGAAAATACGTTCTACGCGCTCTGCCCAAGAGCGGTTCTCGTCCCTTTCGTCATCCTTGCGACCGTCGCCACCATCATCGCGAGCCAAGCCATCATCACGGGCGCTTTCTCCATGACGCGGCAGGCCATCCAGCTCGGCTGGATGCCACGCATCAAGATCACGCAAACCTCCCCGCTGGGCTATGGCCAGATCTATATTGGCGCTGTGAACTGGACCATGATGATCATCACCATCGGTCTCACGATCGCCTTCCGTAAATCCGATAACCTCGCCGCCGCTTATGGCATCGCCGTCTCGGGCACGATGCTGATGACGTCGTTGCTCCTCTACATCGCCATGGTCGAAAGGCTCAATTGGAGCCAGACCACGAGCAGGGTGGCGGCAGCAGCCTTCATCCTGGTCGACTGCGCCTTTCTGATCGCAAACTCGGCCAAGATGCTGGACGGCGGCTATATCCCGCTCGCTCTCGCGGCCATTATTTACGGCATGATGTGGGTCTGGCACGCCGGGCGCGAAGCCGTGATGCAAATTCTCAAGTCGAAATATCAGCGGACAGAAACATTCCTGAACGATCTCGCCAAAAGAGGCGTCGCCCGCGTGCACGGAACCGCCGTCTTCCTTACGCGCTCCAAGGAAGGCGTGCCGCCGGTCATGTCCTGGCACGTCAGGCACAACCGGGCGCTCCATGAGCGGATCTTGATCATCAACGTGTCGATCGAACTCGTGCCCTTCATACACCCGACTGATCGCTTCCGCTTCTACGAGGAAGCGCCGAATTTCTGGAGGGCGGCCGTGCATTACGGCTTCATGGAGCGGCCGGCGATCCCTCCCATCCTTGAAAGGGCGAAAGCGGAAGGCTGCGATCTCGATTTAAGCGACGTGACCTACTATGTAGGCCGGGAGACGGTCGTATCCCGCCCCGACGGCAAGGGCCTCCCGAAATGGCAAGAACTTATATTCGCCGCCATGGAGCGAAACGCCGCTCAGGTCACGGACTTCTTCCGGCTCCCCGTCGATCAGGTGGTGGAGATCGGACGTCAGGTCGCAATTTAGGCGGACTTTGCCGGACGCGCCAACCGGTCGCCGCTGGCGCCATCCCGGAACTTGATTGCACGAGTGTTTACGCTTGCGCAAAAGGTCACGAAAACAACTCTCCCGTCACTCCCGTCACGGCCGGGCTTGACAGCTCTGTCGTCATGGCCGGGCTTGACCCGGCCATCCAGAAAAGCTGCGGCCTGTTTCCCTGGATGGCCGGGTCGAAGCCCGGCCATGACGATGGATCGGCGGAGCTTTATTCGGGCATCCAGGATCGCAACACCTTGAAGCGCCTCCTGTTTGCGATCCGGCTCGCTCTTCGCAAGGCCTGGACGACAACCCGCCAGGCCAAGGTCGCCATGTGCGGACGGTTCTTTACATGGACTGCGATCCTTGGCGCCAAAGCCCAGCCTGCCTCGACTGACCGCATAACTCGCGGCCAGCTTGCCCCTGGGCGTCTCGTCAACGCCTGGGCGAGTTTCCGCCAAAAATGGCGGCCAAAGATGGAAAAGGAAGCTTGCTCACCATCAGCGCGCTGGCGGTGACGGCCGCGCCCGCAATCACCATTGGAATATCCGTAGGAGCGAGGCGCAGGACCGCTGCGTCGGTTCCCATGATCGCCATGGCGGCTCCCGTCGACGGCAGGCCGCAGAACCATTTCTTTTTTGGCCGCGAAGTGTCTGCGGGGACTGGCGAGACAGCTTTCGGATTGAACATTGAAGCGCGCCAGACGGAGGCCCGTCGCAATCACATAGATGGCCGCGATGCCCCAGCCCGCCATTCCGAGCGAATAGAGGTGCCGGTCATACAGAAGCATGGCCGGCGCGACGCCGAAATTGAGGAAGTCGGCGAGCGAGTCGAGTTCGGCTCCGATGGCGGATTCCGCTGACAGCTTGCGCGCCAAAAACCCGTCGGCTGCGTCGAGCAAAGCCGCCCCGAGGATCGCCGTCATTGCGAGAGCGAACTGCCCTTCGCCCGAGAGACGGATGGCGCTCAAGCCGAAAACCACCGCTGAAAGCGTCAGCATATTCGGAATGAAGCGCATCAGCTTGCGAAGCGGGCTCGCCTCTGGGGCGGAGCCGTCGCCGCTGACCGCCTTGAAAGGCCCGCCATGATCAAGTTCCATGCCGCGCCTGCCCATTTATGCCGATGCATGCCGAGAGTTGCATTCCCGTCTTCATCACCTTAAGGTTAGCCTACATACATGGGAGCGTGTTTGGCGGCAAAATGCAACTCAGCAATTCGATTGCACGCCTCGCTTTCAATGAAAAGCATGAAATTCATATACGTTGGAAGCTCCGATGAGGCTCCTGCGACGCTAGGTCCGCGATGACCGTTTCGCCAGCGAGCGTGTGCTGCCCTTCCGAGACGAGCAAAGTGCCCGCCGGAAGATAAAGATCGACGCGGCTGCCGAAGCGGATGATGCCGATGCGCTCGCCGGTCCCGACCGTGTCGGCGACCGCGACGTTCGGCACGATGCGGCGCGCGACGAGGCCCGCCACGAGCACCACGCCCAGCCGGACCGCATTTTTCGCCTCGATCACGATGCTTTGGCGTTCATTCTCGGCGGGCGCTTCCGGCGCGGCGGCGTTCTTGTAGCCGCCGGGGGAATGAACGGACGACTCGACCCGACCGGCGATGGGCGCGCGCGTGACATGAACGTCGAAAAGGGACAGGAAGATCGAAACGCGCGTCCTAACCTCCGCGCCGAGGTTGAGTTCCGCAGGCGGGGCCATAGGCTCGACGCTGATCACGACCCCGTCCGCCGGCGCCACCACGAGCCCTTCCCGCTGGGGCACGATGCGGGAGGGATCGCGAAAGAAGAACGCCAAGGCGCCAGTCACGATCAAGCATAAAAGCGCCAGCGTATTGAGCGATACCAGAAAGGCGAGAACAGTCGCACCCGCCGCCGCAGCAACAAACTTATAACCATCTTTATTAATCGGCGCCAATAACGCCCTGGCTTGCGAGAGTGCGTTGGGTCCAGCCACTGAAATCCCCCTACAAGGTTGTTGAAATCGCTCAATGCGAGAGTTGTTATTGCTCGTATGCGTTGCGTATTGTTAGGATGCGTGACTCTGTTTCGCCACGCTAACGTCACACGCAGTACATACCCACTTACGAATGCGCCGCCTTCCGAAGAGCGGTCAGCCAGCTATGATCCCAGGGAGAGCTTCGATGTACGCGAGGATAGCCGCAACTGTAATCGTTGCATGTCTAACATTTTCGTCGGTCAGGGCACAAGATGCGGAAAAGCTGACGCTCTCCATCCCGGCCGAGGTGACGGAGGTCGCCACCGCTGGAACATGGTCCGATGGGGACGCGTCCGGCGTTTTCCGCGCGAGCGTGCTGACCGTTCCGTCTGGCGATACAACCCAGGCCCATCTCGTTCTCCAGCTTATGGCGGTCAGCCCGGACGGAAACACGTCGAAAGTCCATAAAACGGTCGCTGTCAAGCAGATCGCCGACAAAAAGCTTCCCAACGCCTTCCTGGCCGTCGAGGAGGACGGGACAGAGAACGAGGTCACCTGGCGGGTCACGAGCTATGACAGCAACTCGAACGCCGATATCGGCGCGCTGGTCACCATCAACGCCAAGGGTGATGTCGAAGTGAAAGACGCGCCAAAGGAAGAGGAGTCGGCGGCGCAGCAGCAGAACGAAGATAAGAAGTAACCTGCGGTCAGGCTTACGGCCGGGCGGAACGATCGATGTGACGGATCAGGCGGGAGGAGCCGTTGGCGGCGGCGCCTCTGCGCGCCGCTGTAAGGCGATTGAGGAGCAATCGAGAAGGCCAAGCTTTACGCCAAGCGCCGCATGACGCATATCAGCCGCGCTGATACAGTTGCAGCAGCCCTACGTCCGTTAATTTGGCGTCATCGCGGGACACGAAGAAGTCAGAGCAAGAACCACGATTGTTTGCTGGCGACATTCTCGCGACGCCCGCTGCACATTTGCGTCGTCGGACATGGCGTGTCGCCGTAAGAGCAAAAGACGCAGCAATCGCCTTTGATCGGCTTGATCACCTTGCCGCAACCCTTGCACTTATAGAAGTATTGGTCCACGCCTTCGTGCATGGTCTCAATTTCATGATGCCCGCATGTCGGACATACTATTGTGGACACATACTCAAGCATCGATCCCACGCCCTCTTGCTTTGACATTTATCAAAATACGCCGCACGCCAATAAAAGGGCGCAAGTTAAAAAGTCATCGCTCAAGGTTACTCTGTTTCTTGTCTTTATCCTCAATCAAAAAACCGAGAGCGACTTGTTCGGCGGCGCGCTGACCGCAGCCGGCGCTTGAAATTTGGGAGGCTGCGCAAGCGTTAACGAGGTTTTGCTGCAAACGAGATCGCCGACATCGGTCGTGTGACGCGCTTTGCGACCATGCTCGGGGTGGCGGCTGCGTATTTCTTGAAGTGATCTGTTTCCCGATGCGCCCGGAAGGCGGCTTCACTTTCGTAAACCTCGTAAAGAAAGAGATGATTGGGGTCGTCCGCCAGCATGAGGACATCGAACTGGAGGCAGCCCGGCTCCCTGATCGTCGCGGCCGCGTCTTCTGCGATAGCTGCGAGAAACCTGTCTCGTTCCGAGGGGACGATGTCGAGATCGACGGCATTGATATAGGCGGTTCGCTGTAACGCCATGACGGGCTCGCGCATGAAAACAAGAGTGATAACCGCCAGACATAAGTGTACGCAGAGCGTTTTGTTCACCTTTTCCCTCCTGCGCCAAAAGCCACGGCGAGAGAGTTCGAGCTCTGCGATCCTGTTCACTATCTCCTGCGCAGCGTGGAAAACGTCGCCATCGCGGTCACGGCCATGCGCCAAGAACTCCCGACGCCGTTCAATTGCTCCCCGACCACGCTTCTTCAGCCTAAACGTAAAACAGCGATTGCGGCGGCAAAACGCCCGCCATTGTCATGGCCGGGCTTGACCCGGCCATCCAGCAACACATTGAAAAACCGTGTTTTTCCTTGTGCATGGATGGCCGGGTTAAAGCCCGGCCATGACAACGCGTGTGGCTCACATGAAGGGTTCTCGCTGGCCTTATCCCTCGCGAAGTGCGCACTCCATCTTGGACCTGCGTCCCTACTTCGTCGTGTTCTTGAGGACGCGCTCAAGAATACGGCCGGCGGCCGTGCCAAGCGATCTCGCAAGCGATTTGCCAAAGGCCTCGGCGTAAGTCTGCCGGCCGGCGCCGCGCTCTGCGCGAGGCTCAGGAGGCGGCGGATCGCTCGCGCCCGGCTTTTTCGGAATGCGAAATTCCCCGGCCCATTCGTGGTCTTCATCGCCTTGAGCGCCATCCTCGCGGCGCGGACCATTGACCTTGTCGTCGGCGCCCGCGTTGTCGTCCTCCTTATCGTATTTCCCGGCGAGGGGGCTTCCCGCGATGATCGCCTTGCGCTCGGCGTCGGTCACAGGTCCGATGCGCGCGGAAGGGGGGCGGATGAGCGTGCGCTGAACGATCGAGGGTTCGCCTTTGCCTTCGAGGAAGGAGACGAGCGCCTCGCCCGTTCCAAGCTCAAGGATCGCCTTCTCGGCATTGAGCGCAGGATTTGGCCGAAACGTCTCGGCCGCGGCTTTCACCGCGCGCTGCTCGCGGGGCGTAAAGGCGCGAAGGGCGTGCTGCACCCGATTGCCGAGTTGGCTCGACACGCGGTCGGGCACGTCGAGCGGGTTCTGCGAGATGTAGTAGACGCCGACGCCCTTTGAGCGGATGAGGCGCGTCACCTGTTCGATGCGTTCGAGAAGCGCTTTCGGCGCCTCCGTGAAGAGGAGATGCGCCTCGTCGAAGAAGAAGACGAGTTTCGGCTTTTCCGGATCGCCGACCTCGGGAAGCTTTTCGAAAAGCTGCGTCATCAGCCAGAGCAGGAATGTCGAGTAAAGCCGGGGCGTCGACATCAGCTTGTCGGCCGCGAGCACGCTCACGATGCCGCGCCCATCCGGCGCCGTTCGCATCAGGTCCGCGATGTCGAGTTCGGGGCGGCCGAAAAAGAGTTCGGCCTTCTGGTCGTCGAGCACCAGAAGCCGCCGCTGGATCGAGCCGACGGAGGCCTTCGAGACATTGCCATAGTCTTTGGAAAGCTCGCTCGCGCGGTCGGAGACGAGCGATATCACGGCGCGCAAATCGCGCAAGTTTACGAGCGGCAGCTTTTCATCCGCGGCGACCCGGAATGCAATGGTGAGAACGCCTTCCTGCGTCTCGTTCAGTTCCATCAGCCTTGAGAGAAGCATCGGCCCCAGGGAGCCGATCGCCGCCCGGATCGGGCAGCCCTGCACGCCGAACAGATCCCAAAAGATGGCGGGGTAGGCTTCATGGGTATAATTTTCGAGGCCGATGTCGCTGGCGCGCTTTTCCAGAAACGGCTTCGGCTCGCCCTTGGCGGCGATGCCGGAGAGGTCGCCCTTGATGTCGGCGGCGAAAACCGGAACGCCGTGCCGCGAAAATCCCTCGGCGAGAACTTGCAGCGTTACGGTCTTCCCCGTTCCGGTCGCGCCCGTAATAAGCCCGTGCCGGTTGGCCAGATTGAGCGCAAGCATCTCTGGCTTCACGCTCTTGCCGGTGAAAATGCCGGCGCTGGTGTCTGCGCTCATGCCGCCTCCCAAAATTGCTGGCCTCTTAAATAATGAGGCAAAGGCCGGACGACACCCAGCGGGATTTTGCGCAACAGGCTTTTCGCGCCCCCCTTACGCGATGCAATTTCGCCACAGCGTGCAACCCTAGAGCTTCTTTCTGCTGCGCTATAGCGCAATCCTGGATTGAAACGGATTGTGAAGCCTCGCGAATAACTTCAATCCTTGGTTGCGTTAGACGTAACATTGCAATCAATAATTGGGTGGAGACGGCTATGAGCTTGACCAACATAAGGTCGCGGCTGCATCTCGTGGAAGCCGCCATCGCGGCGGCGGCGTTGGTCCTGGCCTTTGGCGTGAGCGACAAGGCGGCCGCCTACGACGAACGGGCTCTCAATCTTGGGCTTACAAGCTTCCTGGATGGCGGATTTCCAGACGGCCCCGGCCTCTATGCGCTCCAATACCTCGAATTCTACACAGCCAACAAGTTGATGGATCAACACGGCGTCAACCTTCCCACCCCCAAGACGGACATATCTTTGATCGCGCCGGCGACCCAGTTCGCTTATTTGTCCAACATCAAGTTCGGCGCGGCGAATCCAGGCCTGAATTTGATCATTCCCTCAGTGATTTCGTCCTCCGCGGACAACGGTTTAGGCACGCTCAAGGCCGGAACCGGCATCGCAGACATGACGATCGGGCCTTTCATCCAGTTCGATCCCATTATGGGCGCGAACGGACCGCTTTTAGTGTACCGAATCGAATTCCAGGTTTTGGCGCCGACAGGCTCTTACAATCCGACGACAGCCGTGCAGCCGGGCGCGAACTTCTGGTCCTTCGATCCCTATTGGGCGGGGACGCTATTTCTAACCCCCGAGTGGACGGTCTCCACCCGCATCCATTATCTCTGGAACGGGAAGAACGACGACCCGAGCATCCCCAATGCGATTTCAAGCCGAGCAGGACAAGCGTTTCATATGAATTTCGCATCGGAATACGCCTTCACCAAGGAGTTAAGGATAGGCGTCAACGGGTACTATCTGCAGCAGACAACGGATACCGAAATTAACGACGCCGCTGCGCCCGGCCGCAGGGAAAGGGTCGTCGCCCTCGGACCGGGCCTCATGTATGCCTGGGGGCCGGACCAAGCGTTTTTCTTGAATTTCTATAAGGAATTCGACGTCGTGAACCGTCCCGAGGGTGAAAGCACGGTGGTTCGCTACTGCGTCCACTTTTAAGCGGCCCCTCGGCCTTCGCTGACGGATGAACTTTAAGGTTTTGGGGACAGTCCCGGCGCGAGTTGAGGCGATCCTGCCCCAGACGCCGTTGGCCGCTTTGCGGAGGACAATGGCCGCGGCGTTCGCAATCTGAACGGGATGGCGGCTTCGTCGATTTGTCAGAAGCGCCGGTCTGTGACGCAACCGTCCCCCGCAGCGCCCTCGGCGTCGTTGAAGAAACTGATCCGAATAGCAAGCGCCGCTCAAGTTCGCGTGAACGATTAAGTATACTGTCTGCGGCTGTATTGGGCGCAGGGCCTGGTACAATTGTTTACGATTGTAGGTTTTTGTTTCTGTCTGGGTTTCGCTAGCCTCCATCCAAGCCGCTTGATCTCTATTTTCGCTTCTGCCGCTGCGTGAATAGCTTTCCAAGTATCTCAAGCGCTTTCAGCAAACTTCGCCGAAAGCTCAGTTGTCTCAACTTTGTTAGCGCTTGGTAAGCAAGGTCAAGTTATAGGTAGGGACGCAACTCCTGATTGAGTTCGGATGCGCAAAAATGAAGGAGTTGCTTGATGGCTCGGCGGCAGAAGCAACTGCGCTGGCAGTCGACCCCATCGACGGGTAGGTCGCGGTATCGGCGCCGGAGAGAGACTTAAGGCATGGCGACGGTTTCCATTATCATCAAGGCGTACAACGAAGAGCACAACATCGTTCGCTCTATCGAAAGCGCGCTCAAGGCTCTCGGCGCGATACAAGGCGAAGTGATTCTCGCCGATGGAGCCTCGACCGATAGGACGGTGGAACTGGCCAAGGCCTATCCGATCAAGGTCGTTTCTCTGCACCATCCCTGGGAGCGCAGTTGCGGCATTGGACCGGAACTGGGGTTCCGCGTGGCCTCGGGCGATTTCGTATACATCCTTGATGGCGATATGGAGATGGACGAGACGTTCCTGCCAAAAGCGCTGGACGTCTTCGAAAGAAACCGCGAAGTGGGAGGGGTCGGCGGCCTTATCGTCGAGAGCGAAGCCGCAAATCTCGAATTTGCAGCGCGCATCCAACGTTGGAACGCCGAGCTAAGTTCGAACCTGAGAAGCGTCGAATGTCTGCATTGCGGCGGCCTCTACCGCCGTGAGGCGCTCGAAAGCGTCGGCTATATGTCCGATCGCAACCTGCCGGCCTTCGAGGAATACGATCTCGGCGCCCGCTTGAGGGAAAAAGGTTGGACGCTGCTCCGCATGCCTGATCGCGCGGCGGATCACTACAACCACCAACTCTCGACCCCCGCTCTCTTATGGCGTCGGGTTCGCAGCGGGTCTTTTCTAAGTTACGGCAAGCTGATGCGGGCTTCTTACGAGCAGGGCTATAGTTCTCGACTGCTGAAGGAGTTGCGGGCCATTCAGCTCAGCTTGTTTGTGATTGGATTCTGGCTTTGCGCCATCCTCGTTTCGCCCTTCGAACCGGCGTTAGCCTTCGCAACCGCGATCGCGGCGTTGATTTCATTCGTCGTCTTAATGGCTGCGAGACGACGCAGCCTGGCTCTTGGCGCATTCACGGTCGCGACGTGGCACCTTGGAGCCGCGGGTTTGATTGCAGGGATGCTCAAGCCCAGAACGCCCCCCGCAGCGAAAATCAGCTTCACGGAGTGGAATGGCGTCGCAAGCAGCCCGGCGAAAAATCCTGTCCCGGTTACGGCGAGCGACTCGAGGGTTCCCTGCGCATAAGCGGTGCAAGGCGCCATAATGCAGAGGTTCGCTGGCGCCCCCCCGCGGGAAGTTTTGCCCCATGTGCTTCCCGCGGATAAGGCGTATCAGCAGGATTTGCCGGTGCAGTTGGGGGGGTATTTGGGGCCATTGAAGCGGTGCAAGGGGGCGAGGTCGTGGCTCGGTCGCTCGAACCGGATCGCGCCGTTGTCACGGTCACGATACGGTTCGTCACGGCGCGTTTCGCCGCGATAAGCGTCGTCACGGTACGCTTCGCGGCGCGGACTTCCGATAAAGAAGCGCCGGAGACGGTCCACGAAACGCTCGCCGTTTTGAGGAGGCGCGCCGTAGGTCTCGTTGTCGCCGCCGCCGCCGCCGCCGCGGTCGTAGACGGACCCATCCGGTTCCGGCGCGTAGCCGCCGCACCCGCGCCAGCGCCCGCGCCCGCCACAAGGACCATCCGGTGGGTTCCTATAAATAAAGGGTCTCAGATTTCCATCTATCGGTTGAAACGCGACATGTTCGCGATAGGCCTCACATCCATGGCCGCAATAGCCGTTGCGGATTCGGTTGATCCAGCAGAAGGCCCCGCACCTGTCGGTGCACCAGTGGCCGCTGCAGCCCCGGCCTCGCCACGGCTGGGCTCCCCCGTCTCCCATCCAGGGCTCCGCCCCCTCGGGCACTCTCCAAACCTCTTGCTTAACGGTGGTGCAGGCGTAGGTCCAGCCGCACGGCATCTGAACTTTGATGAGCGGCGATGTTGCTGAGGGCGAGAGCGAAAACGCCGCGCCGGAAAGCGGCGCCGCCGATGAACCGCCAACGCTCGCGTTCATCGCGGTCACGACAACGGCGGAAAAGAGCGCTAGAAAGAACCGCCTCATCATACACAACCTCAACCTTACTCCCCCTCAGACTAGGTCGTTTTTCATAAACATTGAACTACCGGCGCCCTCCTTCTCGGATCTCGGTTAATTTTCGATTGGGAATTGCGGCTATGCTCACCACGCCTATTTCCAGCCGTGACCGATTTCGCTATTGACGGTCATCATCTCGGAGGGACCCTCTCATGTCACTGCATTCCGAAACGCGCCGGGTCACGGCTCCCGACATCAAGGCTCGGAAGGGGCGAGAAAAGATCGTGTCGCTGACGGCGTATCACGCGCACACCGCCCGCCTCATCGATCCGCATGTAGATTTCCTCCTGGTCGGCGATTCGCTCGGCATGGTGATGCATGGCTATGAGACAACGGTTCCTGTTCCGCTGGACCTCATGATCATGCATGGGTCTGCCGTCGTGCGCGGGTCCAAGCGCGCGCTCGTGATCGTCGATATGCCTTTCGGCTCCTACGAAAAGTCGCCGCCCGTCGCCTTTCGCAACGCCGTCAGGATCATGAAGGAAACCGGCTGCGGAGCGATCAAGCTTGAAGGCGGTCGCCGCATGGCGGAGACGATCACCTATCTCGTCGAGCGGGGCATTCCGGTCATGGCGCATATCGGGTTGACGCCACAGGCGGTGAACGTCATGGGCGGCTTCAAGACGCAAGGTCGCCATCCGGAAGAGTGGGCTTTCATCGAGACCGACGCCGAAGCCGTCGCCCAAGCCGGCGCGTTCGCCGTCGTGCTCGAAGGCATGGCCGAACTCCTGGCCGCAAAAATCACCCGCGCCGTTCCTATCCCGACCATCGGCATCGGAGCTTCAGCCGAGTGCGACGGTCAGATTCTCGTGCTGGAGGACATGCTCGGCATTTCGCCGACCGTGCCGAAATTCGTGAAGAAGTTCGCAGAACTTGGCGCTGCGATCGAAAACGCCGTCAAGGATTACGCCTCGGAAGTGCGCGCGCGGCAATTTCCGGCCAAGGAACACGTTTACGCAATGGCCAAACAGACTGTGGAAACGCCGCGGGTCACGAAAATGTCCAAAAGAAAGCCCAGTTGAGAATCATGTTTCATTGGGAATGCTAATGTCGGGTTTCACGGCCGTGGCGAGATGCGCTACAAAGTCCTAGAATAAGGACTACAGTCTTCTTCCCTTGTAACGGCCGCTGTCCTATCTGTTGCGAATCAGTCACTTCGAATCAAGGCAAGGGCGCCATGAGTAACAATGAAAGTTTTTTCCGTGAGGTCGATGAAGACTATCGGCGCGATCAGACCGCGAAGTTCTTCAAGGCCTATGGCGCTTATCTCATTGCCTGCGCTTTTGTTGTCCTCGCCATCGTCGGCGGCTACAAATACGTCGTGCAACGGAACGCAGCCGAGGCAGCAAGAGGCGGAGACGCACTGACCGGCGCTCTGAACCTGATCGAAGCTGGGAACCGGGACGAAGCGGAAAAGTCGCTGGCGACGCTCGCCGGCAACGGATCCAGCGCCTATCGTGTGCTCGCCCGCTTGCATGCGGCGGCCGAATCAGTCGCAAACAAGCAACGCGATTCGGCGCTCCAGGACTATCGCGGCGTGGCGGACGACGGGAGCGCCCCTGCGGCGCTTCGGGATTTTGCGCGGATCCAGGTCGCGGCTCTGTCCGTGGACAAGGAAAGTTATGACGCGCTGGCTAGCCAGCTGGAGTCGCTTCGGTCGGGGACGAGCGAGTGGCGGTTCGCCGCCAAGGAAATTCTGGGCTTGGCCGCGTACAAAGAAGGCAAAAAGGACGTGGCGGAGCAGTTGTATCGCGAGATTATGAGTGACGGTGAGGCGCCGGCGGGAATGCGCCAGCGGGCGCAGGTCATGCTGGCGTTGCTTCTCGAACAGTCGAAGGCGGCGCAAGCTCAATCAACCGGAACAAAGGACGGGGCAAATGAGGCGAAAACACAGTAATCGGGGTGCAAGCCATCCCCTCTTGCTGTTGCAGTCAGTCTCGCTCGTTACGATTACGACTTTAAGTCTCGGCGGATGCGAGTCCATGGGGCTCAGCGAGCCGAGCGTTCCCGGACTTTCGTCCGTCACGTCGATGTTCGACAAGAAGCAGGAAAAGCTTCCGGGCCGACGGATTTCGGTGCTGAAGGCTGACGAAAAAGGCAGCCTTTCGCCTGAGGCGTCCGGCCCGATTTCTCTGCCTCCCGCGGTCACGAATGCGTCGTGGAGCCAGCCGGGAGGCGTGCCGACGAATGCGCCAGGGCATCTCGCCATCGGCGCGGCCTTGCACACCGTATGGACTGCGGACGCAGGCGAGGGCTCCTCGAAGCGCGAGCGGCTCACGGCCATCCCGATCGTCTATGGAAAACGAATCTATACGATGGACGCCGAGGGCGCGGTTCGCGCTATTTCCTCGACGAATGGCGCGGTCGAGTGGAAATACAGCACGCAGCCGGATCAGAAGTCGAGCTTCGACTACCTGCATCCGTTCAACTCGAATAACGTGGCGCGCGCCGGGTTCGGCGGGGAACTCGCCGCCGACGGAGGCAAGATTTTCGTCGCCACGGGATACGGCACTGTTACGGCTCTCGACGCCGGAACAGGCCAGCCCACATGGACCAAGAATTTCAATATCCCGATCCGGGAAGCGCCGACAGCCGCCGACGGCCGCGTGTTCGTCGTCAACTCGGAAAGCGAGCTGTATTGCCTCAAGGCGGCGGACGGATCGGAGCTCTGGACGCAGAAGGGGCTGCCTGAGGGCGCGGCCGTTCTGACGAGCGCAAGCCCCGCTGTCACAGGCAGCTTGGTTTACGTGCCCTACCCTTCCGGCGAAATCACAGCCGTCGATATCAAGAACGGCCAACCGAAGTGGACCGATTCGCTCGCAAAGGGGCAAATCAACAGTTCGGCGACCGCCATCGGCGAAGCGGCGCGTCCCGTCGTCGACGGGACGACGGTCTTCGCGATGAGCCGCGGCGGACAGCTGATCGCCACGTCGAAGGACAAAGGCGAGCGGTTGTGGACGAAGGAGATCAGCGGCTCGCAAACGCCCTGGGTCGCCGGCGACCACCTGTTTGTTGTCGACACAAGCGGTAAGCTGATCGCCCTGACCCGCAAGGACGGCAAAGTTCGCTGGGTGACCCCTCTGCCGGGCGAGGGCCGCTGGAGCGGTCCGGTGCTGGCGGGCGGCAAGCTTTGGCTGGCTTCATCCGAGGGGCTCCTTGTGGGCGTCGACGCGGTCTCCGGAAGCATCGGCATGCAGACCAATCTCGGCTCTCCGGTTATGATTACGCCCGTTGTGGCGGAGGGCAGGCTTTACGTTTTGACGGACCAGGCCAAACTTATCGCCATGAACTGATCCGTCGGCCTCAGGGCCGCGGGCGAGAAACACACTTACGGCTTGCTCAGCGCTCATGGCCCACACAGTCGCAATCGTCGGCCGACCTAATGTCGGCAAATCGACCATATTCAACCGGTTTGCCGGCAAGCGGCTTGCGCTTGTCGACGACATGCCGGGCCTTACGCGCGATCGCAAGGAGACGCGCATCCGCATCGGGTCCCACGAAATTATCCTGACCGACACGGCGGGTTTGGAAGAAGCCGAGGCGGGTAGCATTGCCGCCCGCATGACCGAACAATCGGAATTGGCCGTCGCCGAGGCCGATCTCATTATATTTGTGATCGACGCCCGCGCCGAATTAACCGCCGCCGACAGAAGCATAGCGAACCTTGTCAGAAGCTCGGGAAGACCTTTCATTCTCGCCGCCAACAAAAGCGAAGGGCGCGCCGCAGACGCAGGCTTTTACGGCGCCTTCGAGCTTGGGCTTGGGGAACCGCTCGCCATCTCGGCCGAGCACAATCTTGGCTTTTCCGATCTCATGTCGGAGGTCAGCCGCCACCTGGATGAATTGGAGCAGCGTGCAGGCGGCGGGCTTGGCGACGATCAAGATGCCGGCGATCAAAGGAGCCGTCCTCTAAAGCTCGCAATCGCGGGGCGGCCAAACGCAGGGAAGTCGACATTAGCCAACGCGCTTCTCGGCGAAGAGCGGATGATCACTGGCCCCGAGGCGGGCCTCACCCGCGACGCCATCGCCGCCGATTTCGAGTGGAAGGGCAGGAAGGTCCGCCTTTACGATACGGCTGGCTTGCGGCGCAAGGCTCGCATCACGGCAAGGCCGGAGACACTGGCGGTCGGCGACGCGCTTCGCGCCATCCGCTTTGCAGAAGTGGTGGTGCTTCTCCTCGACGCCGAAACGCCCTTCGAAAAGCAGGACCTCACCATCGCCGATCTCGTCGAGCGCGAAGGCCGCGGCGTCGTCTTCGCGATCAACAAATGGGACCTTGTCGCCGAGCCGCAGAGCCGCCTCGCGGACCTGAAAAAAGCCGCCGAGCGAACGCTGCCCCAACTTGCGGGCGCGCTGCTTGTGCCCGTAAGCGCGCTGTCGGGCCGCGGCTTGGACAAGCTGATGCAGGCCGCCTTCAAGGTTTACGAAGCCTGGAACAAGCGCATTCCCACCGCGGAGCTGAACCGCTGGTTTGGCGATGCCCTGGAGCGGCATCAGCCGCCCGCTGTCGCGGGCCGCCGCATCAAGCTGCGCTACATCACCCAGGCCAACGCGCGCCCGCCCACCTTCATCATTTTCTCGTCGCGCCCGGAGGCACTGCCGGAGTCGTACCTGCGCTATCTCGTCAACGATCTGAAGAAAAGCTTCGGCCTTGGCCCGACGCCGGTTCGCCTTCACGTGCGCAAAACCAAAAACCCGTATGTCGGCGAAGATGAAAGGCCAGGCAAGCGATGACCGCGCCGGAGTTCTGGTTTTATCATCTCGAAAGACAGCCGTTACAAGCCGTGCTCCCCGTGCTCGTCGAAAAGACGCTTGCTCGCGACTGGCGAGCGCTTTTGCGTTTCTCAACGCCGGAGCGGCTGGAAACGATCGACAGCGCGCTCTGGACCTATCGCGAGGAATCCTTTCTGCCCCATGGCGGCGCTCGCGATGGCCATGCCGATCGCCAGCCTGCAATTCTCACGCTCGATGAGGCGAATCCGAACGGCGCCTCGGTTCTTTTTCTGCTCGAAGCGGCTGAGGAGCGCGAGCCCCAGCGCTTCGCCCGCGTGATCCGCCTTTTCGATGACGCCGATGAAGAGGCGAAGGCCCTCGCCCGCGCCGAGTGGAAGCGCGCAAAGGCGGCGGGCTTCGAGGTGAGCTACTGGCGGCAGGAGGCGAACGGCGGCTGGAAAAAATCTGCTTGAGGAAGGACGAACGGCTTTCCTTGACAGGACTCGCCCTGTGCGACTAAATGAGAACCGAAGGGGCCATAGCTCAGTTGGGAGAGCGCTGCAATCGCACTGCAGAGGTCGTGAGTTCGAATCTCATTGGCTCCACCAATTCAAATCCCAGTCAATCCCTCCACTTACGGCAGACGCAAACGTAAACAGTCGTTTTACCTTTACCGGGGCCGCGGCATTGCGCTGTGGATGAGACGTGTTGGATCCCCCGGCGGCAGTTTTGCGCGGCGACTGCGCGCTCATGATCGACGGGCATGTGACTCGACAGCGCTGCGAAGCGGTCCGCTCCCTGTCAGGGTTAAAAAGGGCGTAAATTGGCTTCGTTTTGTAAAAGCATGCCTCTCCGCCTTCGGGAGGCGGATCTCAATAAGCTTATGACATACAGCGGTTTTTTCAAGACCATGGTCATTGGCTGACGTTCGGCCCCGGCTTCGCATGAGTGGCCCGAAGCCGCCAGAAGCCGGTCGCCGGCGCCGGTCTCGCGCAGTTTGTTCGCCGCCCGATTTGTCCGCCAAGCTCGGCAGGAACCATGGCGCCTTCTTGATGTTTCATGAAATGTCATGATACGGTCAGAAACGGAGGCGCGCTATGAAGGTTCAGGACCGCGAGAAATTCGCCACCCAGGTCAACTCGGAGACCCTTGCCGCCTTGCGCGCCCTTGCGAAGCGCGAGGGGCGGCAACTTCAGGCGCTCGTTGACGAGGCGTTGGCCGATCTCTTGGAAAAGCGCCGGGTGGGCAGACCACGCGCTCATGTCATGGCTGCTTATCAGGCGAGTCACGAGACGTTCGGGCCGCTGTATAAAAAGCTGGCTGAATGACGGATTATCTGACCGTCGTGGAAGTTCTCGCCATTCATGAGGATCAGATAGCGCGCTACCGCGGCAGCGCTGGCGTTCGAGATCTCGGATTGCTGGAAGCGGCCCTTTTTCGTCCCCAAACCGGCTACTATGCCGATCTTGTCGGAGAGGCCGCCGCCTTATGGGAAAGCCTTTCGCAGAACCATCCTTTCACCGATGGCAATAAGCGCACAGCCTTCGCTGCAACCTATACTTTTCTGGCGATCAATGATGCACAGCTAACGGTTGGGCTTGATGAAACGCTAAATTTCGTCTCTGGTCTTTATGCGGCCGGGACACTCGAACTCGACCGCTTGAATGAGTGGTTGCATGCCTCTGTCGTTATCAACACCATCTGATGGTGCGCTGTCGTCATGGCCTCACAGCAAAGCATTGCCGATTACATCGTCGAGCAACTCGCCGGCACAGGCGCCGCCGCTCGCAAGATGTTCGGCGAGTACGGACTTTTCTGCGACGGCAAAATGGTGGCGCTCATCTGCGACGACCAGCTTTACGTCAAGCCGACGGTTGCCGGCCGGACCTTGCTTGGCGACTGTCCCGAAGGCCCGCCCTACCCGCGGGCGAAGCCGCATTTTCTCATTTCGGCCGAGCGCTGGGAGGAGTCCGAATGGCTGAAAAAGCTGATCCGGCTGACCGCGGCGGAGCTTCCCCCGCCGAAAAAGAAGCGCTTGAAGCCGCGTTGAAAATCGTTTGCAAGCGCTCGCCCGCGGCGTGTGCAACCGAACCTTCTCGCGCAAAAGTTCACCGAATTAACCTTGATTGACGTGGATCAAGGCAAACACCGTCCCGTTAAGGCAGGCCTAAGGGTGACCGAAGCGAAGTGCGGAAGGCCGATTAAAATTGCGAGAAAATGTCTCATGCCGAGGACGCGCGAGAATGCTTCGCCAGCCAAAAAAACTAACTCGCACCGTAGATCCGCCGCCCTGTCGATGTCGGCGTCGCCCATCTCTGGCACGCAAAATATCACCGCGCTCAGACGGGCGACGACATGATAATAGCTTTCTCCCAAACGTGGCATTAAGTTCTTCCTTCAGTCAAGCTTCGCTAGATGCTATTCTCTGCATCTACCGAAAAAAGAAGAGCCGGGAGCGGGCGTCGATTTACCGAAAATTGGAGCACACCGGCATTTGACCCGAGCGGCGTGACGCTAGCTCGCCAGCGCAATTACGTACCAAAACGGATACAGACATGAACGCAAAATATCCTGGCATCTCGACGGTCATTAACGGTAACGGCGCTGTCGCAGAGGTGATGGGCCATGTGTGCGGAGGCGTCATCGGCTATCCGATTACCCCCTCCACCGAAATCTCCGAAATTTACGAGGCGTTCCGTTCCGGCGGCGGCTGCAACGTATGGGGCAAGCATCCCTTCTTTTTCGAGCCTGAAGGTGAGCATTCGGCGCAGTCTGGCGCGCTCGGCGCAGCGCTCACGGGCGGCAAATTCATCTCCAACGCTTCATCGAGCCAAGGCATCTTGTACGGGCTTGAGTTGCATTACGTGACGGTCGGCAAGAAGGTCGGCGGCTTCGTTTTGCAGGTCGCCGCCCGCGTGGTGTCGAAGCATTCGCTCAACGTGATGGCGGGACACGACGACGTTTATGCCCTTCTGCAATCCGGCTACACGGTCCTCTTCGGCTCGAACCCGCAGGAGGCGGCCGACCTCGCCGCCATCTCCTATAAGGTCAGCGCCACTTCGCTGATCCCGGTTGCCAACGCGATGGACGGCTTCGCAACCAGCCACATGATGTGCGAGACGATCATGCCGGAACCCGCTCTCCTGCGAGAGTTCCTCGGCGATCCGTCGGGCCGCATCAAGTGCCCGACCGTGGCGCAGGAGATGCTCTTTGGCGCCAAGGGGCGCGTCTACCAGCTCAAGCAATATGTCACGAAACATCAGGCGGACCTCGAACCTACGAACGTGCTCGCCGTGAAGTCGTTCCTCGACGCCAATGCAAACGCGGTCGAGAAAGACAACGCTGGCGACCTCGTTGCGAGGACGCTCGACTGGTTCCCGGTGGAGTTGCGCAGCCAGTGGCGCCGGCAGTGGCTCAATGCGTTCGAGAAAGGCACCCGCCAGCTTGTCCCGGCGCTGGTCGATGTCAACAATCCCGGGATCACTGGCGGCGTGCAGAACCAGCCCGACTTCCAGGCCGGCTCCGTCGACCATCGCACCCACTTCGTGAACGCGGTGCCGCGGTTCGTGCGCGAGGCGATGGCGGAATATTCCACGCTCACGGGCCGCGAGTACAAGCCGGTCAAGACCTTCATGTGCGACGACGCCGAAACCGTGATTGTCGGGCTCGGCTCGGTCACGGACGACGCGGAGGCGGTCTGCTCATACCTGCGCAGCCAGGGCAAGAAGGTCGGCGTGGTGTCGATCAAGCTCCTGCAGCCTTTCCCCGAGGCGGAGCTTGTCGCGGCGCTCGCCGGCAAGAAAGCCGTCACCGTAATGGAGCGGTCCGACGTAACCGCGCTCACCACCTTCGTCACGCAAGCGATGTTCAAGGGCGTTGAGAACGCAACGAACGGCGAGCGCCATCCCGGCATTCCGGCGCTCAAGAGCCTTCCGAAGATCACCACGGCGATTTTCGGCCTCGGCGCGCACGACCTGCAGCCGCGCCACCTCGTCGCCGCATACAAGAACATGGAGACGACCAATACTCCGTTCATCTATCTCGGCTCGCAGTTCTTTTCCAAGACCCCGTCGCCGAAGCTCGCGGCCCTGCAAGATCAGCTGAAGGCGGCCTATCCCGAAACCGAGCTGATGGCTGTCGAGACGGAGGCCAATCCGAATCTGCTGCCATCCTCCGCGCTCAGGATCCGCTTCCACTCTGTCGGCGGCTACGGCACCATCGCCACGGGCAAGCTGCTCACCGACATCCTCGCCGGCGTGCTCGACCTGCACTCGAAGGCGGCGCCGAAATACGGCTCCGAGAAGAGCGGCGCGCCGACCAACTACTACATCACGCTCAGCCCCGAGACGGTGAAGATCACCAATGCCGAGCTTGAGGACGTGGAGATCGTGGTCTCGCCCGACCACAAGGTGTTCAGCCACACCAACCCCCTGAAGGGATTGGTCGACGGCGGCACCTTCATGATGCAGACGAACCTGTCGCCACTCCAGGTATGGCGCGAGCTTCCCGAGCGGGCGCGCAAGACCATCCGCGACAAGAAGATCAAGTTCTTCGTGCTCGACGGCTTCAAGGTCGCCAAGCGGCATGCGCCTACTCCCGAGCTTGAGACCCGTATGATGGGCATCGCCTTCATCGGCGCCGTTTGCGGGCACGTCGACCGGATCGTCGCCGACGCCTCGATTGACGCCATCCTGACCAAAGTCCGCTACCTGCTCTCAAAGAAATTCGGGAGCAAGGGCGCCGCTGTCGTCGAAGGCAACATGGAGGTCATCAAGGAGGGCCTGGAGGCCACTCAGGCCGTCGATTACAACGCCCCGGAGTTTACCGCCATCGAGGCCGAAACCGCGCCGAAGACGACGCGCACGGTCGCCATCTCGGCGGAGATGTGCCGGCTTAACTCCAACACGCCGACCAGCGGCATCTTCGACCGCGAATACTACGACGAGATCGTCACCGCGCCGTTCCGCGACGGCACCATCGCCGAAGCGCCGGTGATGCCCGGCTCCGGCCTGTTCATGCCCGGAGGCACGGGCGCCATGAAGGACAAGGGCCTGTTCCGCCGCGAAGTGCCGGACTTCAATCCGGACCTCTGCACCGGCTGCATGGAATGCACGCTCGTCTGCCCGGACGCCGCCATCCCCAACACAGTGCACGACATCCATGAGCTTGTGCTCTCCGGCATGAAGCACCTCGATGTCTCGGAAGCTCAGCGCGAGGCCATGCGAGAGCATGTCGTTCCGCTCAGCGAGCAGGTGCGCGCGATCTATCGGTCGAGCAAGGAGGCGAAGCCCTTCCACGAGGCGTTGGCGACGGCCGTAGCCGCCCTCGACACGGACAACGCCATCCTGAAGCGCAATTTCGGCAAGGTGGCCGAAATCCTGTCGACCTTCCCGGTCGCCAAGACGCGGCCGTTCTTCGACGCCATGGAGAAGGACAAGCCGGGAACCGGCGGTCTCTACTCTGTCGCGGTCGACCCATGGAAATGCTCAGGCTGCCTTGAATGCATCGACGTGTGCGGCCCCGGCGCTCTGAAGGTGCGCCAGCAGGACGCGGCTCTGCTCGAACTCGCTGCAGGCTCGCTTCGAATTCCTGAGCAAGACGCCGAACACGCCAGCCCGCTTTTTCGAAGGCTCGCTGTCGCCAGACGGCGACACCAAGCGCCTGATGCTCGATCGCACCAACTACTACGCCACCACAGGCGGCCACGGCGCGTGCCGCGGTTGCGGCGAGGTCACGGCCATCCGCCTCGTCACCTCGACCAACCACGCGATCCAGACCAAGCGGCATAAGGAGCACGCCCGCGAGCTTGAAGCCGTGATCGAGAATCTCGACGCGAAGCTCCCAATCGTGAAGGACGAGGCCCGTCGCGAGCGTATCGCCAAAGCCCGCGAAACGCTTGAGAAACGCCTCTACATCCTGGAGAGCGGCCCCACCGGCAACGGCCCGGCCTCGGCCGTGATCGCCAACGCCACCGGGTGCTCGAGCGTTTACGCCACGACGTTCCCGTTCAATCCCTACCAGGACCCGTGGGTGAACAGCCTGTTCCAGGATGCCCCTGCGGTCGCCAAGGGGTTGTTCGAGGGACTGGCGGCTTTGGCGACCGACGACGTCAAGGCCCTGCGCGTCGCCCGGCTTGAGCTGGACGACGCCTATGACCCCGCGATGCACGATAAATACCTCAAGACGTTCTCGTGGGGCGACTTCGCGCCGGAAGAGCTGGCGCTCCTCCCGACCGTGATCAGCATGGGCGGCGATGGCGCGACCTACGACATCGGGTTCGGCGCTCTGTCGCGGCTCTTGGCCACGCAGACGCCAATCAAGGTCGTGGTCCTCAACACCGGCGCCTATTCCAACACAGGCGGACAGGCTTCCACGGCGAGCCTCACCGGTCAGGACTCCGACTTGGCGCGGTTCGGCTCCGCCCACCACGGCAAGCAGGAAGACCGCAAGGAACTCGGCTTGATCGCCTCGTTCCATCCCAATGTGTTCGTGGTCCAGGCCTCAACGGCGATCCAGGGACACTTCCTGAAGAGCGTGATGTCCTTCTTGAACCACACGTCGTCGCCGGCAGTACTCGACGTGTACACGCCCTGCCAGGGCGAGCACGGCATCGCCGACGCCGCGGCGAGCCAGCGCGCCCGCCTCGCCGTCGAATGCCGCATGAGCCCGGTGTTCGTGCACAACCCGCGGTCTAACACCATGCTCCACGGCCGGTTCAACCTTGAGGGCAATCCCGATCTCGACAAGGACTGGACGAAGTCGACCATCGAATATGTCGAGGATGGAGCCGCCAAGCTTATCGAGGTGGCTCTGACGCCGGCTTATTTCGCCAAGGACGAAACCCGCTTCGCGAAGCAGTTCCGCAAGCTCTCGCCCGACGCCAACGGCATCCTGGTCGAAGAGTACGTCGCCCTGCCGGTCTCGGAGCGGGCGGGCAAGACCCCGTTCGTGTACTCGACCGATGATCAGAAGCGGCTGACCAAGGTGGAGGTGTCCAGCACCATCGTCCATCTGGTCGAGGAGCGCCGCAAGAACTGGCGGACGTTGCAATATCTTGCCGGACGGCAGGTGGAGAAGCTCGACGCCGATCACAAAGCCGAGCTCGACGCCATGCAGCAGCGTTACCAGGAGGCGGTGACGGTCAAGGAAAGCACGCTCGACGTTATCGCCCGCGCGATGAGCGAGCTTGCGGCGTCCTCGAATGCTCCCGCGAATGGCAGCCTCGCCGCGGCGCTCGCGCCGTTTGGCAACGGAGCAGCGCCGGCCCCTGCGGCCGCCGCCTCCAAGGCGATAAACGGCAGCGGGGCCGACATCCTGTACATCCACGACGAGGACGTCTCGAAGTGCACCAACTGCAAGACCTGCTACCAGCAGGTCAGCGAGATGTTCGAGAAGACCATGATCGTGGTGGATGGCGCCAGCAAGGAGGTCGCCCATACCATACCGGGCGTTCTCGATAAGATTAAGATAACGCCCGAGCTGAAGGCCCGCGTGGCCAAGGTTGCGGCCAACTGCGATGCGGAGATCGTTCGATGAGCAATCAAGACCTCCTTCGCTACGCCCAGACCGAGAGCATGCTCGAGACTTCGCGCTCGACGCTCGCGGAACTGGAGCAAACCGAAGCTGTCGAGCTGTTCCAGAAACAGCTCGCGCTTCTCAAGAAGCGGCTGCTCGGCGACCCCAGGTCGCTGCGCACCACCTTCGTGTCCGACGGCATCAAGGCCATCGCCTGGGAGTTTCAGCAGGAGGAACTCGGCGCAGGCTTCACAAAAGTGCTTTGGGACATGCTCTTGCGCAACGACGACATGAGCCTGGTCCTGATGCGCTTCATCTGGTCCATGCCGCTCAAGTTCAAGCGCAAATTCGTCAAGGCGATCGACGACCACCTCTCCGACCGGTACCCGATGTTCAAGGGCCTTTCGGCAGGATGGCCGGCCGATACGTTCATCCCGCCCTACATCCGCCCGCCGGAGGAGCGCTCCCAAGACTTTGAGCTGGTGAATACCGGCTATCTCGGCTACATGGCGCTCGGCTACACCGAGCGCGAAGTGGAAATGTTCGTGTGGCTCGAAGTGCTGCGCGATAAGCAGTGCGACGACCGTCCTTGCGAACTTGGCGTCCACATCCAAGGCAAGAAGGATCCGAAGGGCGGCTGCCCGGTCAAAATCCACATTCCCGAAATCATCGATTTGCTCGGAAATGGGAAATTCCGCGAGGCGCTCGAACTGATCGAGAGCTGCAACCCGCTTCCGGATGTCACCGGCCGTGTGTGTCCGCAGGAGCTGCAGTGCCAGGGCGTGTGCGCCCAGACCAAGCGGCCGATCGAAATCGGTCAGCTCGAATGGTACCTGCCTCAGCGTGAGAAGCTGGTCGGCAGGTCCCCCCAAGAGCGGTTTGCTGGGGTGGTCAACCCCTGGGCGCAGGCCTCGAAGCCGCCGATTGCAGTGGTTGGTTCCGGTCCCTCAGGTCTTATCAACGCCTATCTGCTGGCGGCCGAGGGCTTCCCAGTCACCGTGTTCGAAGCTTTTCACGAACTCGGCGGCGTGCTGCGCTACGGCATCCCGGAGTTCCGCCTGCCGAACGAGCTGATCGACGACGTGGTCGGCAAGATCAATCTGCTCGGCGGCCGCTTCGTGAGAAACTTCGTCGTCGGCAAGACCGCGACGCTTGAGGATCTCAAGAACAACGGCTTCTGGAAGATCTTCGTCGGTACGGGCGCAGGGCTCCCCACCTTCATGAACGTGCCGGGCGAACATTACCTCGGCATCATGTCGGCGAACGAGTTCCTCACCCGCGTCAACCTGATGCGCGCGCTCGACGACAAGTACGAGACGCCGCTTCCGGATGTGAAGGGCAAGGAAGTCTTCGTCATCGGCGGCGGCAACACGGCGATGGACGCCGCCCGCACCGCCCGGCGGCTCGGCGGCAACGTCACCATCGTCTACCGCCGCACCAAGTCGGAGATGCCCGCCCGCGTCGAGGAACTCCACCACGCTCTCGAGGAAGGCATCAACCTGAAGGTGCTGCGTGGGCCTGTGGAGTTCATCGGCAACGAGAAGACCCACTTCATCAGCCACGCGGTGCTCGCGGTCAACGAGCTGGGCGAACCCGACAAGTCTGGGCGCCGCAGCCCGAAACCGACCGGCGAGACCGAGCGCGTTCCGGTCGACCTCATCATCATGGCGCTGGGCAACACGTCGAACCCCATCGTGAAAGACGCCGAGCCCAACCTGAAGGTTTCGAAATGGGGCACGATCGAGCTGGGCGACAAGACCAAGCTGACCTCGATCCCCGACGTCTACTCGGGCGGCGATGCGGCTCGTGGCGGATCGACCGCCATTATGGCGGCCAGCGACGGGCAGGCGGCGGCGCGTGAGATCGTCGGCGACATCCCGTTCACGGCGGCGGAGATCGCGGTGCGGGTCGCCAAGGCTGCGCGCTACACTGAACTCGGCCAGGCCGACCAGACCGTGGTTGAGAAGATCGCGCTCGCAGGCGGCATCGTCGAGTTCAAGGTGCGGGCGCCCATGGTGGCGCGCTCGGCCAAGGCCGGACAATTCGTCCGCGTGCTTGGCTGGCATGACGGCGAACTGATCCCGCTGACGCTGGCGGATTGGGACGCAGAAGCCGGCACCATCGACCTCGTCATCCAGGGCATGGGCACCTCAACGCTGCTCATGAACAAGATGGCGGTCGGCGACAAGTTCGCCGGCATCGCCGGCCCGCTTGGCCGCGCGAGCGAGCTGCACAAGTACGCCCACGATGAGACCGTAGTCTTCACCGCAGGCGGCGTGGGCCTCCCGCCCGTGTATCCGATCGCGCGCGAGCATTTGCGGATCGGCAACCATGTGACGCTCATCGCCGGTTTCCGGTCCAAGGACTTCCTGTTCTGGGTCGGCGACGATGAGCGGGTCGGCAAGCTGAAGGCCGAGTTCGGCAGCCAGCTTGACATGGTTTACACGTCGAACGACGGCACCTTCGGGGAGAAGGGCTTCGTCACCGCCCCCCTGGAGCGGATGCTGAGAGACGACAAGAAGAGCAAGGGCCGCAAGATCGCAGAAGTGGTCACGATCGGGCCGCCCTTGATGATGCGGGCCGTCAGCGACCTCACAAAGCCCTACGGCGTGAAGACCGTGGCGAGCCTTAACTCGATCATGGTGGACGCCACCGGCATGTGCGGCGCCTGTATGGTGCCGATCATGGTCGACGGCAAGCTGATCCGTAAGCACGCCTGCATCGATGGGCCGGAACTCGACTCCCACCTTATCGACTGGGACAAGTTCCTGCCGCGGTTCAACACCTTCAAGGCGCAGGAGCAGCGCAGCAAGGTTTCGCACGGGCTGGCGTAGTTTGAGAGCCACCACTGATTAGAAAAAGAGCAGGGCAGACCCTGCTCTTTTTTTATGCATCAGGCAAAGCGGCGATGTCGGAGGCAAAAGTCATTCGAGGGCGTAGTGAAAAATGGGAGGGGCGCGTCGAATAGCGCTTTCGAAGGGGCGCGCCTCGCGACCGGCGCCTTCCATTTCGGCACGTCGTCGCCGAAGTCAACGCCTTCACCAACTGCGCTGCATAGCGCTACGGCTCAGTTCGCAAATTTGTGTGTTCGCCGAACCGCTTCTTCCTGCGATGTATTTGACCTCTGAACCAGTTTCTCCAAAAGGTTGCGCTTTTCAAGCGCCTTACCGATGCTTATTATTTAAGCGGTGGGCGGGCATGCTAAGGAATTCGGCATCCCGTTTGCATGGGGACATGAAGTTCCAAACTGGCGACGGGTTTAGCATTGGATCAATCTTCAAATCAGGCGTTTAATTTAGATCCGTGCGAATGGACCCTCTTCCATTGGTCATCCTACGAACGACATAAAACTGAGACACTCTTTCTCGACGTATGGATGAGGGAGCATCTGCCAAGCAGATTAGCCGGTTATACGCATCCTGGCCTTAAGCGGGCGGAGAAAACCCGATGAGGCTGCCCACATCAACGCCAGGGTTTTGTTTCAACGACGATCAGCGGGGTCGCGATGTCGAGTGACTTGTTTGACACCTATGCGCGCACATTCGAGGCACGGCGCGAGACGGTGATGACAGTGGCGGAGTACCTGAAAGGGTGCAAGACCGACCCACTGATGTATGCTTCGCCACATGAGAGGCTGCTCGCCGCGATCGGCGAGCCGCAGATGGTGGACACGGCGAAAGATGCTCGCCTTGGGCGCATCTTCATGAACCGCACCATCCGCGCGTATCCCGCCTTTGCGGAATTCTACGGGATGGAAGAGACGATCGAGCGCATCGTCGCCTTCTTCCGGCAGGGCGCGCAGGGCTTGGAGGAACGGAAGCAAATCCTCTATCTGCTCGGCCCGGTCGGCGGCGGCAAATCCTCCCTTGCCGAGCGGATCAAGGCGCTGATGGAGTTGAAGCCGATCTATGTCCTGAAGGCGGGCAACGATCTGAGCCCGATCTTCGAGAGCCCGTTGTGCCTGTTCGACCCGGAAGTCATGGGGGATAGGCTCGAAAGCGATTATGGCATTCCGCGCCGGCGCCTCACCGGGTTGATGAGCCCCTGGTGCCTTAAGCGGCTCGACGAATATGGCGGCGACATCACAAAGTTCCGCGTGGCGAAAATCAACCCCTCGCGTTTGCGCCAGATCGGCGTATCGAAGACTGAGCCGGGCGACGAGAACAATCAGGACGTGTCCTCGCTCGTCGGCAAGGTGGACATCCGCCGCCTCGAACTCCTCGCGCAGAACGATCCGGACGCCTATTCGTACTCAGGCGGCCTGAACCGCGCCAACCAGGGCGTTCTTGAATTTGTCGAAATGTTCAAAGCGCCGATCAAGATGCTGCATCCGCTCCTGACGGCTACGCAGGACGGAAATTACGTCGGCTCCGAAAATATCGGATCGATCCCGTTCAACGGCATCATCATGGCCCACTCCAACGAGGCCGAGTGGCGGAGCTTCAAGAACAACAAGACGAACGAGGCGTTCATCGACCGCATCTACGTGATCAAGGTTCCGTATTGCCTGCGCGTCCACGAAGAAGAGCAGATCTATCAGAAGCTCATTCGCACCTCCGAACTCTCTACGGCCCCTTGCGCTCCGGGGACGCTGGAGATGCTCGCGCGCTTTTCGGTGCTGTCGCGGCTCAGGGCGCACGAGAACTCCAGCCTCTACGCCAAGATGCGGGTCTACGACGGCGAAAGCCTGAAGGAGGTCGATCCCAAGGCGCGCACCATGCAGGAATACCGCGATCACGCCGGCGTGGACGAGGGCATGGACGGCATTTCGACGCGGTTTGCGTTCAAGACGCTGTCGGCGACCTACAACCATGACACGCAAGAAGTTGCGGCGGACCCGGTGCATCTCATGTATGTGCTGGAACAGGCGATCCGCCGCGAGCAGTTCCCCGATGAGGTGGAGAACACCTACATCGAGTTCATAAAGGGCGACCTTGGCCCCCGCTACGCGGAGTTTATCGGCAACGAAATCCAGAAGGCGTATCTCGAATCCTACCACGATTACGGCCAGAACCTGTTCGACCGCTATGTGGCCTATGCGGACGCCTGGATCGAGGATCAGGACTTCAAGGATTCCGACACCGGACAGCTCATGAACCGGGAGCTTCTCAATCAAGAGTTGTCGAAGATTGAGAAGCCCGCGGGAATTGCGAACCCGAAAGACTTCCGCAATGAGGTCGTAAAGTTTACACTAAGGGCTCGGGCTCAGCGCGGCGGCAAAAATCCGTCATGGACGAGCTACGAGAAGATCAGGGAGGTCATCGAGCGGCGCATGTTCAGCCAGGTCGAGGATCTCCTGCCAGTGATCAGCTTCGGCTCGAAAAAGGACAGCGAAACCGAGAAGAAGCACAGCGAATTTGTCGAGCGGATGGTGACCCGCGGCTATACGGAGAGACAAGTGCGCAGGCTGGTGGAGTGGTACATGCGGGTAAGGCAGGCTGGCTAACGAATCGTGCACATTATCGATCGGCGTCGCGACGCGAGCGGCAAGAGTTTAGGCAATCGGCAGCGGTTCATCCGAAGAGCCAGGGCGCTTGTCCGGCATGCGGTGCGCGAGGCGTCGAAAGGCCGCAAGATCACGGACGCCGGGCGCGGAGGGGAGATTACCGTCCCCGCGGACGGCGTTCATGAGCCATCCTTGAGGAGAAGCGGCAAGGGAGGCATTCGCGAATACCTGCTTCCCGGCAACAAAAACTACATTGAGGGCGACAGCATCGAACGTCCGCCCTCAGGAGGCGGTCGGGGCGGCGCGAGCGCGGACGGATCGGGCGAAGATGAGTTCCGCTTCGCCCTGTCCGACGACGAGTTCATCGATCTGTTCCTTGAGGACCTGGAGCTTCCCGATTTGGCGAAGCGTCAGGTGATGGGCGAGGAAAAGACCCAGCCGCGGCGCGCGGGCTACCGTTCCTCCGGGCCGCCGGCTATGATCTCGGTTCCGCGGACCATGCGCCATAGCCTCGCCCGCCGCATCGCCCTCAAACGGCCGAAGCCCCAAGCCCTCAAAGATCTTGAAGCCCGGCTGAAAGAGCTTGAAGCGCGGAGCGACCCGGCGGATCAGGATGAAATCCTTGAGATCAAGGCGGGGATTGCTCGGCACGCCAAGCGTTCGCGCGATATCCCGTTTATCGATCCGGTCGATGTGCGCTACCGGCGCTTCGAGCAAGACCCGAAGCCTGTCGCCCAAGCGGTCATGTTCTGTTTGATGGACGTGTCCGGGTCCATGGACGAGCATCTCAAGGATCTCGCCAAGCGCTTCTACAGCTTGCTCTACCTGTTCCTCAGTCGCCGCTATCGGTATGTGGCGGTGGTGTTCATTCGCCATACGCACGAGGCGAAGGAGGTTGACGAGGATACGTTCTTCAACAGCCGGGAAACTGGCGGAACGGTGGTATCGACCGCGTTGGAGGAGATGATGCGCGTCGTCGCGGACCGTTATCCGGCGAACAACTGGAACATCTACGCCGCCCAGGCGTCTGACGGCGACAATCTTCCGATCGACAACGAAAAGACCGTCGCTCTGCTCAAGACCTCAATTCTCCCGCTTTGCCAGTATTACGCCTACATTGAAGTCGGCAGGGAGCCGGAAGAGCGGCGGCGCGGGATCGAACCGCCCAGCACGCTCTGGCGCGCTTATGACCTGATGCAGTCTCCGCAAATCCCAATGGCGATGCGCAAGGTGCGCGACCGGCGCGATATCTATCCAGTCTTTCGGGAGCTCTTCGAGAAGAAAAGCAACGCAGCATCAGTGGGGGTTTGATGACGACAACCGAAACCGGCGACCGGCTTCTCTTCAAGGGCGCGGACTGGGACTTCAATACTCTTGCGCGCATCTATGACGAAGTCGCCGAAGTCGGTCTCGAAAAGCTGGGGCTCGACATCTACCGGCCCCGGATCGAGGTGATCACCACCGAGCAGATGCTCGACGCCTACGCCTCGACGGGCATGCCGCTTTTCTATCGCCATTGGTCTTTCGGCAAGCAGTTCGTTCGCAACGAGACGCTCTACCGGAAGGGCTGGCAGGGGCTCGCCTACGAAATCGTCATCAATTCTGACCCGTGCGTCGTCTATCTGCTCGAAGAGAACACGGCGACGATGCAGACGCTCGTGCTGGCGCACGCCGCGTTTGGCCACAACCACTTTTTCAAGAACAACTACGTCTTCAAACAGTGGACCGACGCCGACGGCATCCTCGACTACCTTGCCTTTGCGAAAAATTATATCTCCGCCTGCGAGGACAAATACGGCGCGGCCGAGGTTGAGCGCGTGCTGGACGCGGCGCACGCGCTGCAGAATCAGGGCGTCCACCGCTATCCCGGCAAGCGCCAGATGGACTTGCGCTCCGAAGAAAAACGCGAGCGCGAGCGCCGCGAGCATGGGGAGCGTCTGTTCAACGACCTGTGGCGAACGGTTCCGGAGCAGGTCAAGAAGGCCAAGCGGCGTTCCGAGCGGGACCGCCGGCGCGCGCTTCTCGGCCTGCCCGAAGAGAACATCCTCTACTTCCTCGAAAAGACCGCGCCGCGCCTCAAGCCCTGGCAGCGCGAAGTCTTGAGGATCGTTCGCCTGATCGCGCAATATTTCTATCCGCAGCGCCAGACCAAGATGATGAACGAGGGCTGCGCAACCTACGTCCATTACGAGATCATGCAGCGCCTTCTCGACGAGGGACGCATCACCGAGGGCTCGTATCTCGAATTTCTGCACTCCCACACCAATGTGGTCGCGCAGCCCGACTTCGACGACAAGCGCTATTTTGGTCTGAACCCGTACGCGCTCGGCTTCACGATGATGAAGGACATCGAGCGCATTTGCGTCGACGCGACCGAAGAGGATCGCCACTGGTTCCCCGATATCGCGGGCAACGGCGCTCCGATGGACACGCTGAAAGACATCTGGGCGAACTACCGCGACGAAAGCTTCGTTTCGCAGTTCTTAAGCCCGCAGGTGATCCGCAAGATGGGCCTGTTCCTCATTGTGGACGACCACCGGGAAAAAGATCTCAACGTCGGCGCAATCCACAATGAGCGCGGCTACAGCCGGGTTCGGCGCGCGCTCGCTCGTCATTACGATGTTTCCCGGCATGATCCAGACATCCAGATCGTCGACGTCGATCTGGAAGGCGACCGCCGGTTGGAGTTGCGCCATCACGTCGTCGACGGGATCACCCTCGAAGAGGACGACGCCGAGCGCGTGCTGCAGCACCTCGCCAATCTCTGGGGCTACGAAGTGCACCTCGTCGAGACGAATGACCAGGGCGATCTGGCGACCAAGCACCACGCTGAGCCGATCCACCCATTTGTATAACGTTAGCCGGCAAAACCACGCCGCCGGGCGGCAAGGTTTTGCCGTCGGCTCCCGGCGGCCCGAATAAATTGCGTGATTCCACGTTGTCGCAGAGGTGAGGCGCTGTTTTCCGGCATCACCCCAATTTTACCTCATGTGGATAAAGCGGCAGGGTCGAGGTTGCGCTTGCGCATATAAACTATTTCCCATTTAATACGATCAGTCGGATGGATGAGATGTTACGGATTTTTTTCAAGCTTCGGATGCGGACGAAGCTATGAAATATGGGCTGGCAACGCTGTCAACTTGCGGTTAAATCCATCAAACAAAAAAAGAATTGCCGATTTTAAAGGCAAGGCATGCAGGAAGCCTTGCGGAACGGCAATAAATTTAAATACACTGTCGTCTTCCGGTTTGAGGGGTCATTTGGCAGACGATGGTCCGAGCGGGGTATAAAAATATGATTCCGGGGTCCGCGGAGGTCTGTCTGTCCGCGTTGTTTGTCGATTTCGACAACGTGTACTTGTCCTTGCGTCGCCAAAGCGAAGAGGCGGCGGGGCGGTTTGCGCGAAACCCCGTCGGGTGGATGAGCCGGATTGCGAACGGCGGGCTTGTGCGAATTCAAGTCGCCTCAGGATTACATTCGCCGTCGTTTCGCGGTCGCGCGATGCTATGGAAATCCCGGCCGCGTCCTCATTAGCCGCGGCGGGCCGCATGATCCGCATGCTTTCGCAACCGTGCGCACGAATTTCATGGTCGCCGGTCTTGAGGTCGTCGATTGCCAGCCTCTTTCTTCCCAATTCAAGAACGGCACCGACATCAAGATCGCCTGCGATATTCGCGATTTTCTCGAACATCCGACCCGATTTGGAGAGTTCATCGTTCTTTCCGGCGACGCCGATTTCACGCCCGTGCTGCATCACCTTCGTTCGCACGACCGGCGCACCGTGGTTTACGCAAACGAGACCACGGCGGACGTCTATAAGGCTTTCAGCGACGGCTGGATCGAGGAGCAGGACATGATCGCGTTCCTCCTCAATGAAAACGTTCCGCAGATGCTTCATCAGGAGAGGGCCGCGCCGCCGCGAGCCGAACTCGGTTACGATGGGCCGCGGACTTATAACCAAACCTATAGCCAGAGCATCCCCGCCCAGCCGTCGATGCCGGCTCTACCCGTGCATGCGACGCCTGTGCAAACTCCGCCTCCCGTCCCCCAGGCGCCGGCCGATTTCGCGGCCTACGGCGTTCCTCAGGAGGCTACGAAAAGGCGCCCGCCCGTTCACGCGAATTCCGCGGTTCAATCGCTCATCGAAGATTTCCAGACGATTGGAGCCGAGATCTTCAATCTCGTCATCGACGTTGTCCGATCGTCCGAGAAGCCCGTTCCGATCGCCTATCTGGCCGATCGAGCCCAGAAGATCCTGGGCCACGCAAAAACGCTTGGCACGAACTGGGCAGGTTCGGGCGGATTCTTGAATTTCCTGAACGCAACGCTCCCAGACGATATTCGCCTTACCGACAAGCCGCCGCATTTCGTATACGATCCAAAACGGCATCGGCTCGAAGAGCGCGTTGAGGCTCCGCCTGCTCAGGCCATCGCGCAGAAGCTCAGCCGCCAGCCTGCTCCTCCGCAAGACCCCAATTCATCCAAACTCGCCGAGTTGCAAAATTCGATTACGCGGATTTATGACGCATGCAAAGCGCCGCCGCTTCCTCCGAGCGAGTACCAGCTTCTGTTCAATCTCATTGCGACGGAGGTCCACGAGCGAGGCTTTGCGCCGGTGAAAACAGCTCAGGCTGTTGTGGCGCGCGCCAATCAGGAGGGCCTCAGGATCGCCTTGAAGGATGTTTCCTTCGTGCTCGACGCCATCGACGAAATCGATCCCTGGCTGGAGCATACGCGGTCGCCGACGGCGGTGGCGCGGGCCTATCGCGACTTTGTGCTCGCGAGATGCCGCCATGCCGGCGTTCAGCTTACCGAGGACGAGCATCAACTGGTGCAGGTCTGGTTTGGCGCGAGCCAGTGGACTGCGCCAGCGTCGAACCCAGTCGCCATGAATAACGGCGCGCAGCCTCACGCAGCGAACACGCAGCAGCGCTCGCCGCTCAGCCGCGAGGCCAGGAGCTACATGGCCGAGCCCGTCTTGACCCCGCCTGACCCCCGCAGCGATATCCCGTTGCCGCCGGACTTCGGCTTCGACCGCGACCTCGATACGGAGCCCGCCAAGAGTTTCGGCCAACGCTTCGGCCTAAAGCATTAGGCTTCTGATCTTCCGCAGAGGCGCAACGCTCGTAAGGGAAGGCAGAATTGAGCTGAGCGGCGCGCCGTCGGCCGAGACGCCGGAGGCCGCAGCCAACGAGAAGCGCGGTCGATGGTGGTGGCCCTTCGGGCGCAGTAAGACAACCCGGCATGAATCATGACGCCTCGGCCCTCCCGTCACAAGAAACTTATTTATATATTTACTTTGGGGCCACTTTTGCAAAACGAAACCAATCTTGGGCCGCCGTTAACCCTCGCAGGATGACTCCGGGCTCGACCTTAGCCATCCAGGCGGGGCCGCGCATCCGCATATTTCTCTGGATGGCCGCCTCAAGGACGGCCATGACCGAGGGGCGCGGATGGACATCCGGCTCTCGGCGGGCTATGCGAGCGCAAAACATGTGGTGGGATCATGCTTCGAAACCTCTATTTCCGGACGATGCGCCTTGCGGAAGGGCCGCGCGCGCTCCTCGCGCTGATCGCCGTCTCGTTTGCGGAAAGCTCGTTCTTTCCCATTCCCCCCGACACGCTGCTCATCCCGATGGTGCTGGCGCAGCGACAGCGCGCGTTCACGCTCGCGCTGTGGTGCACGGCGGCGTCGGTGGTTGGCGGCGTGGTCGGCTACGGCATCGGCTCGCTGCTCTATGACAGCGTCGGCAAATGGATCATCGACCTCTACGGCTATGGCGACCGCATCGAGCAGTTCCGCGACACCTACGCGAAATGGGGCGCGTGGATCATCCTGCTCAAGGGGCTGACGCCGATCCCGTTCAAGCTCGTGACCATCGCGAGCGGGTTTGCAGGCTACAATTTCGGCCTCTTCATCATCCTGTCGCTCATCACGCGGGCCTTGCGATTCTTCCTTGTCGCGGGGTTGCTCTATATCTATGGAGAACCGATCCGCGATTTCATCGAGCGCCGTCTCGGCACGGTGACCTTCGGGATCTTCGCGGCGATCGTTTCAGGCTTTGTGATTGTGAGATATGTCATATAGCGCGACAACCATCCATAACCGGCAGCCGGAACTCACCTTGAGCACGGCGGCGCTCGTGTTTGCGGGCGTAAGTTTCGCCGCGCTCGCGGGAGCGTGGGCCTTCCAGTTCGCCGGCTACGCGCCTTGCTCGCTGTGCCTGGAGGAACGCATCCCCTATTACGCCGCCGTCCCAGCCGGGCTTCTTGCGGCGTTTTTCGCGCGAAGAAGGCCGAAGCTCGCGGCGCTCATCCTGACGGCGCTGGCGCTCGCCTTTCTCTACAACGCCGGTCTGAGCATCTATCACGCCGGCGCGGAATGGCGTTTCTGGCCTGGTCCTGACGCCTGCACAAGCAATGGAGACGTTCTCCGGCCCGGAAGCCTTTCCCAGGCCCTGCGCCAGAATAACGTCGTTCGCTGCGACGAGGCGGCGATTCGCATTTTCGGCGTGTCGCTGGCCGGCTACAACGCCCTTCTCTCGTCAGCCTTGGCTGTGCTCGGCGGCGCAGCCGTATGGCGCGGCTTGAAAAGTGACCGGCAGGTCCCCGCCCGGCCGTGATGTCGATCAGCCGCCTGTCGGCGTGTTTTCGCGGAGGGTACAGCCTTAAGCCACGCCCGGATCGCGTGGGCCTCTGCGGCACCCTCGATCCTGAGGACATGGTAATCCACAGGCAGGACATATCCCGCCGTGGATGCTGATGTCCTCCGCGAATTTCCAAGGTATGTTCGCCGCGGCTGGCAAGGACAGGCCCATCACGGAGCGCATCTCAGGGGACGGAAACGTCGTGAAACAAGGTAAGCCAACGGTCGCCGGAACAGAATTTATCGATCAACTGGGTAAGCTGCATGGCGACCTTCGCGCCGTAGGCGTGAAGGCGGTGGAGTGCGTGGTTCCGGCGAAGATTCAGGCCAAGGCCATGGATTTCCTTCGCGGGTTGCATGACGCGCCGGACAGGCCTTTGCGCGCCATGGACGCCATGGGCTATGCGATCGATGCGCTTCTTTTCACGCCGTCCATGAGCGGGCATACCGCGATCGATCGCGCCATCCGCTCCGGCAAAGTCGGTGGCGCCGAGATGGAGGCGGCCAACCTCCTGCGGCAGGCGTCTTTTCGCCTTCTCGAAATCACGGAAGACCACGGGGGCGGGCTTCTCGCCGCCACGGACCTTGTCAGCAACGAAAGTCTGACGCTCTTCGATCCGGGTTCGCCGATGGCGCGTGGCGGCCGGTGGGCGCGGCGCGCCTGTCTTTACAAGGGCGTGCACGTGACCGTTGGCCCGGTGACGCCGCTCGACGACGACATGCTGGCCGTGGCGGCTCCCTTCATGGACAAGGGGCCGGGCCTGAAAAAGCCGCTGCGCTGCGCCGAAGCGCTCTACGAACACTATATCCAGCATGGCGACCCGCTGGCCGGCGCGAACCTGGACTTCTTGGACGATGACGACGATGCGTTTCCCTTCGACGCCTCGGACGGTCCGCTTCACGCCCTGGCGGCGGAATGGGCTGAGGAGAGCCAGCTTCCAGAGCCGGACGCCGATGTCTTGCACCTGATCCGGTCCGAAGCCTACGAGGAACCTGTGCTGGAAATGCACAACGCCAGCTACCATGCCCATCAAATGGGGATGGACCGCCTCGCCACAGCCTACGATCGCATTCTCTCGCTCCAGCTTGAAACCGTCCACCGGCGGGCCAGCGCAGGAATTCGAGCGTCATTCGAAACCTTGGACAGCCTTGCCGTGAAGCTGAGGGAAGGGGGAGCACCCTCGGACGCCATCGCGCATTTCGAGGACATGTGCCGCCGCACAAAGCTTGCCGGGACCGCCAAGACCAACAAGGGCAATCGCGAGGAACTGGACAAGGTTCTATCCCGCATCCAGGCGCTGCGCGGCAAGACCGTGGAACAGGGCTGCACCGAGGCGGAAGCCCTGCTGGCTGCAAGCAAGGTCGCCGAACTGCTCGACCAGTATGGTTTGACGCTCAGCGAGATCGACATGAAGTCGCAAAGCTGCGCGAGCGAAGGCATCGAGACCACCCGCCGTCGCCGGTCGCCGCTGGACGAATGCTCGGGCGCGATCGCCGCTTTCTGCGATTGCCGCACCTGGTACGAAATGACGCCTCAGGGAAATATCCGGCACATTTTCTTCGGCCTGCCCGCCGACGTCGCGGGCGCGCGCTATCTCTACGAAAAAATCGACGAGGCGTTCGAAACCGAAACGGCTCAATTCAAGCGAAGCGAGCTTTACGAGGCGCACCCATCAGCCCAGCGCCGCAGCGCCACAACGTCGTTTCAAGCAGGCCTCAGTCATGGCATCTGCGCCAAGCTCAACAGGCTCAAAGCGGAGCGCGCCGCCGCCTTCTGCGCCAGCGGAGGCCGGGATCTCGTGCTCGTCAAACGGGATGTGATCGAGGACGAACTCGCCGCCATGGGCATGCGGCTTAAACTTCTCCAGACCGGCCGGAAGAACCTCTTGGCCAATGCCTACAAGAAGGGCCGCGTTACCGGCGAAAACCTTGAGTGGGAGGAAAAACTCGCTCCGGCATGAGGGAGAGGGTTGCTCAATCCTGGCGTCTTCTCTCGGAAATGACGCGCCGCGCGCGACGGAGGGCGCGAATTTGCCTCGGGCTGTGGTAGTTGGCGCGCAAACAGTTGGCGCATAGCGAGACGGCGCCATGAAAAACCGGAATTTCGTTTCATCGGCGATCCATATGATGAGGCGAATGCTTTCGATCTGGAGACAGCGGCCAATGGAAAATTCTCAAAATCTTGACGCCACGAAACTGTTGGCTCACAAAATTCTCGCAGAGCAAGTTAATCTGTCAAACCCGATCGCAAAAGCCCGCATTTTCATGGTGGTTCGTATACAAACATATCTCGAATTCATTGGGTTTCCCCAAGGCGAACATGCAAGGCAAAAGCTCAGTCTCATCCCCCTTCTTTTTCAAGAGGCTAACTACGATAATATCGAATGGAGCGATAGTTCAGCATCTCTTGAACAGTTGAACGACTTTTTTGAGCTCGATTGCATGTTTCAAAATGCCGGGAAGAAACGCGCCGAACTCGATCGTGAAACATTCAAGGCATACATTGATGGTGCGTTTGCCGCGATCAGAAAGGGCAAATGACCGATCCTAGCAAAATAAGGCGGCTCTCCAGCATCGGACTCGGGCCGCGGCCCGCCGTCACGCAGTCAACCCCGCCTGGATGCTTTTTTGGCGCCTGGGGTTGCGCAGTCGCCGGGACGACTTGCCCGGCGGAGGGGCGGCTCGCTGAAGCTTTACCCGCAAGACGCCTCAGCAGCGCCGCTTACTTGCCGAGCGCCGCCAAGGCTTCCTCGAAGCTTGTCTGATATCCGATCCAGAGCTGATGCCCCGATTTCTCGGCGAACGGCGCGACAATGGCGCGCCCTTGCTCGAACATGCGCCGCGCCTCAGCCTTGTCCCCCATGCGAACATAGAGCTTCCCGAGCTTGCCGTGGCTGGCCGCCAGATCAGCCTGCCATGCGGCGTTTGCGGGATCGGCCTTGGCGACGCGCTCGCGGATGGCGAGGCCCTCGCGATAGACGTTCAGCGCGTCCGGCAGATTTCCCTGGTCCGCGAGCACATCGCCCACCTTGTTGTCGGCGACCGCGAGATCGCGCTGCCAGCCCGCATTGCCGGGGTCGGTTTTGGCGAGGCGCTCGCGAATGCGCAAAGCCTCGTGATACGCCTTGAGCGCCTCGGGCAGGTTTCCCTGGTCTGTGAGTACGTCGCCAACCTTGTTGTAGGCCACCGAAAGATCGCGTTGCGAGCCTTGATTGTCGGCGTCGGCGTTGGCGAGACGCTCGGCGATCGCGAGGCCGTCGCGATAGGCCTTCAGCGCATCGGCGGCATTTCCCTCTCCTCTCAGCACATCGCCGACCCTCTCATAGGAGACTGCGAGATCGCGCTGCCGTCCCGAATTGCCGGGATCAGCCTTTGCGAGACGCTCGAAAATGTCGAGCCCGTCGCGATAGGCGTTCAGCGCCTCGGGCAGGTTTCCCTCCTCCACAAGCACATCGCCCACCTTATTGTAGGCCACCGAAAGATCGCGCCGCCATTCCGCATTGTCGGGGTTGGCCTTGGCCAGACGCTCGCGGATATCGAGGCTGTCGCGATAGGCTTTCGCCGCCTCGAACAGGTCTCCCTGATCTTTCAGCACATCGCCTACCCCGCCATAGGCGGTCGATAGATCGCGCCGCCAATTTGGGTCGTTCGGAGCAGCTTTGATCAGACGTTCGCCATCCGCCACGGCCTGCTGATGCGCTTTCAATGCTTCCGGCAACTTGCCGCGCCCCTCAAGCACTTTGCCGAGGCCAAGCCGCGCCCGAAGGAGCTCATGGTCGTCCAAGCTTCTTGCGCCCGACTTCAAAACGACGCTGTAGGCGCGCTCCGCCTCGGCGAGATCGCCAGCGTCTTGTTCCATCTCGGCATGCCACATCAGGCCTCGGATGTCGTCCGGGTCGAGATCCGCCGCCTTGGCGTAATATGCGCGGGCTTTCTTCGGATCGGCGAAACCGGCGATGGCGCCGGCGGCGCGCCATTTCTCAGCCGCCCGCCGCCGCTTCAGGCCGGCTTCTTCCCCCTCGGCGACGGCGCGCATCAGAGGTTCGGCCTCTTTTGGCTTGCCCGCCTTGATGAGGTCGAGCGCCTGCTTATAGCGTGGATCGGCGGCGCCCCTGACGATGGTTTCGAATGCGCTCTTGAGCCGTTCTCGCGCGCCCGGCTGTTGCGTCTGAGCCGACCCAACGGGCGCGTACTGGTCCACGAGAGGAGCGACGCGAGCCAGTTCCGCCGCGCGCTGCACCTGCCGCCAGCCGAGATAGCCCCCCGTTCCAGCAAGAAGCGCGAAGCCGGCGCCGGCATAGCGGAGGCGGGCGTGGCGCTTGCGGCGCCTGTCGACTTCGTCGAAGGGCACGCCGATCAGCGCGGCGACCACTTTCGTCAGCGCGAGATCGTGCCCGCCGCCCCCCTTACGCATATCCGCCGCAAAGGGCGGGGGCGCGGCGCGGTCGGAAGTCCGCCCGTCGGAATTGAGCTCAAACCTCAGCGTAGGCGGAAAGCACTTCTGCTCGCCGCCATCGGACTTGCCCGCGACGATGACCGCCACAATCGGCCGGTCCGGACAGCGATGTTTGAAGAAGCGTACTTGCTCATTCACGTAATGGCTTTCCGCTGAAGTTGGAGAGCAGAGCACGATGAGGGCGGCGGAGGCACTGAGCGCGGCTATGGTTTCGTCGCTCAGCGAAACGCCTGCGAAGAAGTCACGATATCTAAAAATGGGCTGGAGCCGCTTCGGGACTGGGCCAAGCTCGGTCTCGCGTCCCGCAAGTCCGCTCAAAGGGAAGCGCTCAAGGCGCGCATGCAGCCATTTCGCCAAAGGCTCATCGGCGTGGCAATAAGAGAGGAAGGCTCGGTATGTGAAATAGACAGAGTTCTGACATTTGCCGCTCGTGGAGCTGAATTGCGCCGCAATCTCAGACGAATTGGCGCCATTTTGTGACAGACCTGAGAAATAGCGGCCGAAACGCCTTCGACGCACGCGTTTCGTTGTCCCAGCCAGGCGGAGCGCGGGCCGAAGACACAAACTGGCCGAGGACCTGCGGCCGCATGTTCGATCTCGACGCTCAAGCAAACTCTGATGAGCTGAGCGCCCAAGCGCACATACCCACACCTTGGGGCTACTCAATAAGCAAAAATCGCCTCCTCTCCCTCCGGTTGCGGTTTTGCAACTGATGCCTTCTTTTGCGTGCTGGCGGATAAAACGCGTGTTGCAGCTAAATGCAAAGAGATACAATCTTGAGCTGTGCAAGGTTCGCACACAGAGAAGCATTCGTCCCGCGTAGGCTTCGCCAGACGGGGACATCTGCTCATGAGCGCTTTCGCAAGGACTGCTGCTGCCTGTTTCCTCGCTCCATTGCTTGCTGCGCTATCCCAAGCGGTAGCGGCGTCGGCCGCAGATCTGGAGAATGCAACCGCCAAACCGGCTATCAACCAGCAAACAGACGCCTCGCGATGGACTGTCTCAGTCGAGGCTATCGTTCTGGAACGCGTAGGCGGCGTCAATCGGACGCTGGTTGAACGCGTGGCGGGCGCCGAACCATTCTACAGGACTTTTACCGACACAGGACCCGAAGCCTTCAACAGCAGCCAGTTCCAACAGGGGTTCTTCGCCGGACCGAAAATCGACCTGATCTACCGCGCCGATTCCGGCTACGGCGCGGAAGTGGCGTATTTCAATATCTTCAACCAAAGCGCTACCCACGCCACTGGTCCTGACACACCGGCGGACTGGCTTGTGATGAGGGCGCCCGGCACTTTCTGGCAGACGCAAGATTTCCCCTACCAGGCAATGGTATGGAGGGACATCACGAACTCTTTATAGCGTCGAGGCCAGCGGGAGGCTGGCTCTCTCCAATCGGGTGACCGTGCTTGCCGGATTCCGCTGGCTCCAGCTGAATGACACGCTGCAGGGGACATTAAGCCCCGCGGATCGCTCGGCGCCGACGTGGAAAAATGGCTGCAATTCTAACAACTGCACTCTTATTGACGTTGCTCAGGCGCCGCTAGGTGGCTGGGCGGGAAATTATCCGCCTTTCTGGACGACAAACACAGCCAACAACCTCTATGGTCTCCAGATCGGCGTCGATGGAAAGATAGTTGAACTTGGCCGCTTTTCGGTTGAAGGGCAGATCAAGGTCGGGCTCTTCGACAACAACGCGGAGCAGTCGGCAGGCGTCAGCCTTGAGAAGGTGGTTTACAGGGCGAGCGCCACGGCGAACCACGCCGCCTTCACCAGCGAAGCGGGCCTGCAGTTGAAATATCAGCTTATGGACGGGCTGGCGCTGAAGGCAGGCTACGAAGCGCTATGGTTTGACGGCGTTGCTTTGGCGCCCGGGCAAATTCAGGAAACCCTCACAACTCGGTCAAACGCGCCTGTGCAGGCGCTTGGCGTCAACTCCGGATCGAGTGTGCTCTTTCAAGGATTTACTGCCGGATTGGAATATTCGTTTTAGACGAAGCTGCCGATCCGCCAGTAGCAGAGAGGGCAGCTTAACAAAGTCGTCAACCCGCTGACGGCTGCGGCCGAGCGGAATGAAAGGCCCATACGATGTCGGTTCTCAAGACGGCCTTGGCGAGAAGCGCTTGGTTCTGCGGCACCGCGGCAGCGTTCTATTTTTTGCCTGCATCCGTATTCGCTCAGCAGCCTATCAATACGCCGATCCTGACATCCGACCCGAATTTTAGAGACGTTGCCGGAGCCGCCGGAGCATATGGCGGAATGGGATTCGTAGAGACCACGAGCCACGGCGGCGTGATGCGAACCGGGGTTTTTTATCGTTCCACGGCGCTGTCCAAACTCAGCAACGCGGATTGGACGACGCTCTCATCGTTGCGTATCGGCCTCGACATCGATTTGCGGACTCCGGCGGAGATCAATGGTCCTACCAATCCCTCGGACCCTATGGATATGAACGGACATGACCGGGCGCCGCAAGGAGCCTCCTGGGTCAACGTTAATATCTACGGCGCCCCGCTGCCGTCAACAAGCGCGGGTCCACAATTATACCGAAACTTCGTGACCGATCCGAGCGAAGCGGCGGCGTTCGGCACGGTCTTGCGGGACTTGGCCAACGTGTCTGGCGCTGCGCTGTATCACTGCTCGGCTGGCAAGGATCGCACCGGGTGGACCTCCATGCTTTTGCAGTCGATCGCCGGTGTCCCGCAGGCGACCATCATGCAGGACTATCTGGCCAGCAATAATTACATTGGTATGGCCTCCAATCTTGGTCAACCGTATGTGACGAAAGCATGGCTGGAAGATGGGCTCGATCAAATCACCGCCACCTATGGGTCGATGTATGCCTATCTGACTCAAGGGCTCGGGCTTACCCAGGCGGACATCTATGTCCTCCGCGCCAAAATGGTCTACTACGCGCAGCTGCCTCAGCAGAGTGGGTTTTTGGGCAATGCCGCCAGCGGCGGCGCGCTTCTGAATGAGTTGCAGAACTCTCCTCTCTCGGGCCGCTATACCGCCTTCAATTACTATCTGCAGTCCGCCATCGATGCGGGCTCGCTCTCTGGCGTCGAGACGCGGGTTGGCGGCCAGATCTATGCGGATGCCGCCTCCTATATTCTGCGTGAGCCTCTCTGGATCGACGACGCGATCTCGCCATACGCAGCGGGCCAGGACCTTCGTGCGGGGCAGGGCCGCGTTTGGGCGGCGGGAAGCGCGGGCGCTTTCAATTCGGAAGGCAGAGCGGGCATCGCCGGCAGTTCCGAGCGTAGCGCAGGAACGGTCATAGGCTCCACCTACCGCATTGACGGCCGGGCATCTGCAACTGCGGGCATTGGCTATAATTCGGCAACGGTTGGAAGCGCCGGGGCCAGCGCCAGCGTCAACACGGGCGTGCTCACGATTGGCGGACGTTACGCAGTTGCGGCGCTGGAGGCCGGTCCGTACGTGATGGCGCGCGCAGACGCCGGCTGGGTCGAATATCAGAGCGCGCGTCCCTTGGACAATGGCCTCGGAACCGCGCTCGGCAGCGCCAGCGGCGCCATCTACAGCGGCCTGGCCGGCGCGGGCTATGTCATGCGCATGGCTCCGTTTACGGTTACGGCGCAAACAGGGTTCCGCTTGACCGGCGCATCTTTGGGAAGCTTCAATGAAAGCGGCAGCGAGCTTGCCCTGGCCGTCAACGGGATCAACGCCACATCGCCAAGCGTCTTGGCCAGCCTGGAGCTGACCCTGGACCAGCGGCGGTGGAATGCCTGGACCGTTGCGCCTTCCATCAGCCTCACCTACGAGCGTATGCTTGGCGGTGCCCAGAGCGAAAGCGCCGCTACGCTGTACGGTTATACGGTAAACCAATACTCGGCCTACGATAGCGCCGGTCTGATCAAGGCAAGTTTTGGCCTCATGGCCCAGCGCGACGCTTTCATCATCGAGGCCAAAGGCGGCGCTGTCGCTGGCGACGATGCAAAAAGCATCGGCATAGGCGGGGAGTTGTCCCTCCGGTACTTTTTCTAAGCAAGCGCCGCCAATCAGGCCAACGGATCGCCATCTCGGAGACGGAAGCCTA
>CAVRLF010000004.1:0-712974 GCA_963721975.1 uncultured Alphaproteobacteria bacterium | reverse complement strand
GACGCGTCGCACCTCTTCCTCTGCCGCTTTGGCTGGTGGGCGGCCTTTTCTTCTGCGGCCTTGGCTTGTTCGACGCGTCGCGCCTCTTCTTCTGCCGCTTTGCTTGCTGGATGCGCCGCGCCTTCTTCCGCGGCGTTGGCTTCTTGCACGCGTCGCGCTTTTTCTCGGCCGCCTTGGCTTCCAGCTGCGTCAGGCCTGCCAGGCGCTCCGGGCGCGCCCCCGAGCCGGCGAGTAAAGGGCGGGTTTTTACCGCGACTAATCGACAGCGCTCCTTCGTCGTCGGCGCCGGCCTTGGCCGGAGTCTCCGGATTGCTCATCGGCTTGGCCACGTCTTGAGCGCCGCAATGTGGTTCGGGGGAGCGCGGAGCACTTCCTTGAAGTCCGCGGAACCACGCTCCCGATCGTCGAGCGCAAGCCATGCTCTGCCACGATAGGCTAAGCCTGACCGCGTTAGGAATGATGGAGAGGGCTTTGTCGAAGTCAGCGAGGGCTTTGGTGAAATCTTTTTTGAGATGCCAGATGTCGCCGCGATTGGATATAGGGGTGGCCATAGCTGATTGCGGAGGATCGCCTAGTCGAAATCCGCCAGCCTCTCAGTAATCGGCCTTATCCGCCGCACGAGCCCGCGGGCATTGTAGAGTTCCGCCATCTGATCAGCATCGCGCCGTCATCGAACGCATTTTTGTAGTGCAGCAGCGAATCAGACTCCCCCTCTATCCGGTATGCTTCCGCCCTCCCCGCATGGAAGCGCCAATTTTTTGGTTCGAGATGGATGGCCTGCGTAAAATCAGCAATTGCTCGACCGAAGTCTTCCTTGTCGGCGAAGAACAACGCCCGCATGCCGTAAGCTGAGGCATTATCCGGCGCCAGCCACAAAGCCTCGGTGATATACCGAAGGCCGGCATCGAAGTTGCTCCTGCTTTGCCAAAGGAAAGCGCGGATCAAATACCCGGACGGCGACTTTGGGTCCAGGCTGATCGCCTTATCAAGGTCGGCGATGGCGCTGTCCACTTCGCCCATTTTTGCCGATGCGTTTCCGCGATCGATATAGGCTAAGGCGGACTTCAGGTTCGAGGCGTATGACGGCTGCGTAGTCGCTGACGGCTCGCTCGAACTCATGCTCCAAAAGCCAGGCGGCGGCGCGGTTTCTATAGGGGACGATCAGCTTCGGATTGGTCTTGATAGCCTCCGAGAAATCGGCGATGGCTTTGTCCAGGTCGCCCTTGGTGAACCACGCAGCGCCGCGATTACTCCACGCCATCGGGAAATAAGCGCCCGCCGGTTTAAGATTCAAAATTCGCGTGCATGCTGGAATGGCTTCCGCCGGCGATTGGGTTGCATTATCGCATAGCCGGAAATCCCCGTTGGACTGAGCCCCCGCGGCCCAGCCCTGCACGGCGCAAGTCAGCAAAAGCAGAACTGCGGCTAGACGTAACTTCCCCATATTTTTATATAAACAACCTCTAGCCCCACCAATCGTAAAGGTCGTCGGAGTCGCGCCCCCATCATAGCGGATCACTCCGTCAATTTCCCTGATCTCGCCGGTACGCAGTTCGCGCTACCGGCGCAGGCCTGCATGATTGGACGCAGTTCCACGTCAATCGCTCCATTTGACGAACTGAACCCGCCTGTTCTCTGCGGCGAAGGGGTCGTTCTTGTTTGCCAACTGCTCAAAACCGAAACCAACGGTCGTAATTGTGTCCGCATCGACGCCATCTGCAACAGAGTCCGCTTCACTGCGTCGGCTCGCCGTAGTGAGAGATCGACGTTGTAGTCCGGGCGCCCTTTCGATCCGTATGTCCAGCAATCACGAATGATTTTCCCCTCAAGTCCCTGCTCTTTAGCGCCTTTGCGACCTCGTCCAATGTTTTCATACCGCTAGGCTGAACCTTATCGGAGTCGAAGTTGAATAATATCCGAAGGTCTATTTGGAGTTCTCTGGCAGCGACGGTCAGTGCTTCTCGTTCTTGCAATGTTAGACCACGCGTCTTTCGAATTTCTCGCAAGCGCGCGAAATCTGTAGCGGCTTCGGGCCGTGGTTTAACTAGCGAGCGCGTCTTAGGCCCTCTCAGCGCTGCAACAATCGCGTCGGCAGTCACTTCGTCGGCTTTGCAGGGAACCAACGCTGTCGATGTAGAAAGGAACAGGCCGATCAGAGCTAGACTGGCCGTCACTTTACGAGAAATGGAGCAGTTTAAGGTCATGGTGGATTTTCCTCCTCAGGGATGTGGTTCTTGTTCATCGAGATCGCGTGCAACACGAAACCCAATATGGTTGTAACGGCCGTCAGTCGGCGCATGCTCTCGGAAGGCCGCCCTGAGGGCGGTTTTCGGATAACTCCATGCTCCTCCGCGCAGAACATGATCTTTGCAGTTTGGCAAGACAACAGCTGCCGGGCTGGCTGAGGCTTCGGCCCCGGCAGTCGTCCAGCAATCCTCGACCCATTCTGCCACGTTGCCATGAACCTGGTACAGTCCCCATTTATTGGGCTGATACCGTTCGACCGGCGCCGTGCCTCCCGCTGAGGCGATGTTGACGGCGCCGCCTGTCTCTGAGCGACGGGTTGAGTTTGAAGTCACATCGTAGAGGGCTTGCGACGGCGTTATCCCGTCTCCCCACCAATATGCGGTGGAGGCGCCTGCACGTGTGACGTATTCCCGTTCGGCTTCGGTCAACAGACGGTAGTTTCTTTTTGTCTTGCTTGAAAGCCAGGCGAGGAACGCCTTTGCATCGAGCCAATTCACGCACACAACAGGATGTCTGCCGTCCTGCACAAAAACTGTCGCAAAGCCTGGAGGCGACGCGAACGAGCCCACACTCCTGGCCTTGTATTCGTCGCCCGCGGCGCAAAAGTCACCCGTGCGAAATCCCGTGTCATTGACGAACTCTTTGAACTCATCGACCGTGATGGCGAAACGGCCAACTGCGAAGGAATGCCCGATGGTGACGCGCCGTTGTGAGCCCTCGCTATCGCTACGACCCTCTTCATTGCGTGGCGAACCCATCATGAAGCTTCCTGCGGGAACGATAGTCAGTTCAGGACAGGTTTCGCAGTCTTTGACCACCAACCTCTGTTGCTTCTGCGCCGTCGCCTCAAGCCGCTCTCGTTGAGAGTCCGACTTCGTTTCCAGTTTGGCTTCCTTGCCTTGTTTCTCGCCGGCAATGCGAGGCAAAGGCGTTTCCACGCGCGCTTCCGCTCGCTCCCTCGCCGTATCCCGCTTCTCTTCGGCTTCTTTGACCCTTTTCTCCAGATGCTCCGCCTCTTGACGAAGGTCGCCGTCAGGGCAGGATTGCCGAAGATATCCTTCAGCGAGAAGTCTCTGAAGAGCCTGATCCGCGCTCTTTAACATCCGGTGAACGTCCGCCACCGTTGACTGGACTTCGCTCGCCCGACCTTCAAGCCCGCAGACCGCCGCAGCGCTCGCGTTGGATCGCATCTCAGACCTCGGCTCGAAGACCGCCGCGGTTTGACTCTCTGGCTTTGCGGGCGCCGGCGAAGCTAGAGCATGCTCCGGTGAGCTGAAAATTAGAGAGCGCTCCTTAGGGCCCTCAAGTTGCGCCTGCTCGTGGGAAGCGGGGCGATCAGGACCTGCGGCTTCGCTCACGGCATTTTGCGGCTCGACAAGAGCAGCTTGCTCCTGCTTCTGGAATTGCGCCTTGAACATCCATAAACCCGCTGGAGCAATAAGCGCCAGCACGGGCGCGACAAACAGAAGCCTTCTCACTCTCAAGCCCCGCCAGCCGCTTTTCAAATCCTGGCGTTTCAACATCCTCCGACCCTTTCCGCAACCTTTCCAGACGATCGTAAAAGCTGAAAGGGTCGGACGCTGTTACGAAGGGCACACTCTCGAAAAAAACCTCTTCTGCGAGTTTGAACTGCGCAGCTGCCGTCGAGGCGCCCCTGAATGAAGCCCTGCCTTCAAAATCTATTTTAATGGAAGGTTGCGGAGCATTCAATGAAGGCCTAGGGACCGCTGTTGCACATAGAGAAGCATCGATACCGCGCAAACCACGTCATCTTTGCATTCATGTTAGCGGCCCCGCCCAATTGTGGCGTCTTTGTGATTGCCAAAAACAGCGGTTGCGGCGAAACGCCCGCCATTGTCATGGCCGGGCTTGACCCGGCCATCTAGCAACACGTTGAAAAAATAGGTGTTTATTTCTGCATGAATGGCCGGGTCAAAGCCCGGCCATGACAACCGTGTGACACACCTGAAGGGTGGCGCCACAAATCTCATGCACACGGTGTTCAGCTGAAATTTTCCGGCTCGGCATAAACTTAACTGCCGGATTTAGGTCAAAAGGCGCCTTCGAGCAGGAGGCTGAAAAAACCGGATGCCGGACAGGCAAAGGAAGGCATTCCCCGCCGCGCCGGATACGCCAGCGCCATAATCGAAACGCCGCACTGTTGCGAATTTGTCCCAACTGTTGTGCTTTCCTAAGCATCTTCGCCGGCCCCTTTGACCCAAAGCCGAATCGGACAGTATACAATCTCATACATATGATTCGTCTGATTTTTATGCGTAGGGAGGCTGTTGGATAGGGGCAGGGGGAGCTCATAATGATCACAAAGTATCGGACCAATTTTGGCGCAATCGCCATGCTGTGCGGCGCATCCGTTTTGGTATATCCAGCGATCGCATGGGGGCAGCGTTGCGCGCCAGCTACCGTGAATACCGGCGCCACGCTTGTCTCAGACCAGCTTCTTGAACAGATCCGCCAGCGACGGGAGCAACAGGCGACCGTGTCGATGTTTTCGACCACTGGTTCGTCTGTCGTGAATGTGTCCACCGCTCCCACGGCCGCCAGCACAGCCACCCCCACCGCAGCGGCGCCTGCGGCAACGCCCCGTACGAGGGCTGCAGCCGCAAAGGGAGCCAAAGCCCAGCGCCGCTTTTTGACGAAGTCGCGCAAGAGCCGCGTCAAGACGGGCAGCGCTGAACGGTATGTGGAAAGGGCGCCCGTTTCAAGACCCCGCCTGGGTGTGGTGGCCGCCGAACCTTATGCCGTTTCGGGCTATCCGGAAGGCGGGTACTCTTTAAAGGACGCTCCAATCGCTAACGAAGCGCCAAATGGCGTTTGGGCTGCTGTTTACGGCGCCTATGAGCGTCACAGTAATCTGGCGCCGGGCGAGCTGAACAATTCAACCAGAACCCAATCCACCGGAGGGGTGGTCAGCGGCGTCGATACCTATGTAAACGGCGCCGGTGGCGGCTACGGAGCCCCGCTAATCCAGCTTGGCGTTCTTGGCGGGTACCAGTCCACGCGGAGCACGTTCTCCGTGCCCCCTGCCGCTGCGAATGAAGGCGTGGTCAACGGGGCGCAGACCGACGAAGGAGGATTTGTCGGCGTATATGGGACGTACATTCTTAATCAGTTTGCCGCCGACCTGCTGGTAAAGGTCGATTTGTTTGACCACACCACGGATCCATCCGTCACCTGCAACGATGCGCAAAACAAGAATATTCCTTTCGGGGGATCAACCTCTGAGACAACGACGAACGTCGCCAGCAACGTCTATTATCGCTTTTATGCGGGCGGCCCATTCTGGATCGAGCCCACGGTTGGCTTGCGCTTTAGCCAAACGACCTACGGAAGTTCAGCTTCTGCGATTTACCTCACTGACGGCGACGATTTGCGCGTCCAGGGAGGCGTTCGCTTTGGAACCGACGGATTTGTTAACGGCTATTTCTGGACGGCGTCCGTTCTGGGCGGCATTTACGACGACGTTATCGTCAATGGTTATACATCCGACGCCCTGCCCGGCTCAGGATCGGCGAAGATCGATCAGGGGAAAGTCCGCGGCATCTGTTCAATGATTGGCAGGATCTATGACGGCCATGGGCTGAACTACTTCGCGCAGGTCGATGTTTATGGCGGACAGGACGTTTCAGGCGTAGTCGGAAAACTCGGCGCGCGCTGGGAGTGGTAGCTTAGGTTCAGAAATTACCTCTCCTCCGGACTAGAAATCGAACAGCCTCGGCCATCCGCTGAGGCTGTTTTTTTTGATATTCCCGCGGGGCGCGCGCAAGTACCGTCTGGGAGTAATATTAGCGCCCCACCGGCCTTTGGCCGACCCGCCTTGGGATGAAAATGCCCGCCCCGCCCAATTATGGCGTCTTTGTGGTTAAAAAGCGCCTTCCAGCAGGAGGATGAAAAAAACGGATGCGGACAGGCAAAGGAAGGCATTCCCTTGCCGCCGCGCCAGATACGCCAGCGCCATAATCGAAGCGCCGCACTGTTGCGATTTTATCCCAACTGTTGTGCTTTCCTAAGCATCTTCACCGGCCCTTTTGACCCAAAGCCGAATCAAACCGTATACAAGTTCATACATTTGATTCGTCTGATTTTTATGCGTAGGGAGGCTGTTGGATAGGGGCAGGGGGAGCTCACTAATGATCACAAAGCATCGCACCCATTTTGGCGCCATCGCCATGCTGTGCGGCGCATCTGTTTTGGTATATCCCGCCATCGCGTGGGGACAGGTTTGCGGAGCTGCAGCCGTGGATACGGGAGGCGCCACCCTTGTCTCGGACCAGATCCTCGAACAACTGCGTCAGCGCAGAGAGCAACAGGCGACCGTGTCGATGTTTTCGACCGCTGGCTCGTCCGTCGTGAGTGTGTCCACTGCTCCCACAGCCGCCAGCGCCGCCACGACCACCACCACTGCAGCGGCGCCTGCCGCAAGACCCCGCACGCGTGCGGCGGCCACTAAGGAAGCCAAAGGACGCCGCTTTTTGACGAAGACGCGCAAGCGCCGCATCAAGACGGGCAGCGCCGAACGGTATGTTGAAGCGGCGCCCGCTTCGGGACGCCGCCTGACTGTGACGGCCGCCGAACCGTATGTTGCTTCGGGCTATCCGGAAGGCGGATACTCTCTGAAGGATGCTCCAATCGCTAACGAAGCGCCAAATGGCGTTTGGGCTGCTGTTTACGGCGCCTATGAGCGTCACGAGAATCTGAGCCCAGGCCCCAACGAGCTGAACAATGCAACCAGAACCCAATACACGGGAGGCGTTGTCAGCGGCGTCGACACCTATGTGCGCCCTGCGGGTGGCGGCTACGGAGCTCCGCTGATCCAGCTTGGCGTTCTTGGCGGATATCAGTCCACGCGGAGCACCTTTACAACGCCCGCGGCGGCTGCGGCGCTGGGGGAGTTGAACGGGACACAGGTCGACGAAGGAGGATTTGTTGGCGTTTATGGGTCGTATGTTCTTAATCAGTTCGCCGCCGACCTGCTTGTAAAGGTCGATTTGTTCGACCACACCACAGACCAATCCTTTACCTGCGAACCCAACCCGCCGCCATCCACAAAAGAGCATCTTCAGCCTTTCGCGGGAACAACCTCCGAGACAAATACGAACGTCGCCAGCAACGTCTATTATCGCTTTTATGCAGGCGCCCCCTTCTGGATCGAACCGACAGCGGGTTTCCGCTATAGCCACACGTCTTACGGGGACGGGGCTTCTGCAATTTTCCTCACGGACGGCGACGATTTGCGTCTCCTCGGTGGCGTTCGCGTTGGAACGGGCGGATTCGTCGGCGGCTATTTCTGGACGGCATCCATTCTGGGCGGCATTTACGACGACGTCATCGTCAACGGTTATACGTCCGATATCATCCCCGGCTCGGGGTCGGCAAAGATCGACCAGGGGAAAGTCCGCGGGATGTGTTCATTGTTTGGCAAAGTCTATGACAACCATGGGATGACCTACTTTGCGCAGGTCGATGTTTATGGCGGACAAGACGTCGGAGGCGTAATCGGAAAACTCGGCGCGCGCTGGGAGTGGTAGCTTAGGTTCAAAAATTACCTCTCCTCCGGACTAGAAATCGAATAGCCTCGGCCATCTGCCGAGGCTATTTTTTTTATATTTCCGCGGGGCGCGCGCAAGTACTGTCTGGGAGCAGCTCAATCGGCGCGCTTCCCGTTTTACAGCGCGGGTTCTCACCCGCTCGGCGAGCATTACATTTCGATGTCGCGAAGCGGGCAATAAAGAAGCGCCCATCGAAGCCAGAGATATCTGCTCATCGCGATGCAAACTCGCGCATATCGACAAGAAAGCGTCCAGCGCCTCAAGCAGTCTAGGTCGGCTTAAAACCCAGGCTGAGGTGAATAGCGGGCAAGCCACTCACCGACGGCGGCGGCGACGAGGTTCTCCAGCGAAGTATTCTCCGCAATCGCGATTTCTCTGAGCCGCGCGGCGGTCGCCCGTGACATTGAGAATGTCATGTTGGTCTCTGTGTCTTTCAGACTGCCACGTGGCTTAGTCAGGAAAAGTCTGATGTTTCTCTTTCTCACCATCAATCCTCGTGTGCATTCGATGTCTGCGCCCGCTTAGCGATCGTCCGGAGAGGGGCCGAGGCTCTCACTTCGTTACAGGATGGCGGCAGTGTGCAATTCTTGTCGTCAAAAATGCATATACGCTGCGGCTGGCATAAACAACAGAGGATGTGCGTCAACGGCGGAGCAAAAGGGAACCAGCGCGGCGCCTGCTGGTCCCCACTTCTCTTGTCTGGCGATGGCTCATTCCAACAAAGGCCGGGCCAATTCCACTTCATCTCCCCTCCATGCGGTTGGTCGAGCCGCGAGGGCTGCTTCAAGATTTCATGACTGTTGAAGCCCTTTATTAACCCTGAGCCGCTGGGGCCTATTAACTAGGCGTGTGCGCCGCATTTTTATATATTTTCCTTTTTGCTTCAATGCCTTAGCAGGACGATTTTCTGTGGGCGGAGAGGCTTACGGCGCCTCCAGGCCGGGCATGCGAACGCCGAGGCCAACCGCCCGCCAATCGCCATAATCCCATAGAATCCAGCCTCTCGAAGGCGAAACCCCCCTGTTTTACGAAACAATCCCAATCTCAGCCCTTTTTTAACCCTGGCAGGGCGCTGACCGCTGTCGCATCGCTTGCCCAAGCGGACGCCGCGCAAGCTGCCGTCGCGAATCCAACACGCCTCAGCCACAACGCTACCGATTCTCTTGTTCTTGCGCCTGTCCTTAGTCTAAACGCCGGCTTGCGACAACAGACGTTCGACCATCGGCCTGTAGCCGCTTCCGAAAAGGCGCACATGCACGAGGGCAGGCCAGAGCTGGTAGATGATCAGGCGCTCCTTCCAGCCTTCCTCAAGCGCGCCATAAGCCTCGTAGAAGGCGGGCGACGGCCTGTCGAAAAGGTTGAGCATCGCGATGTCCGCCTCGCCGTGGCCAAAATAGCAGGCCGGGTCGATCAACGCGGTGACCCCCTTATCGGCGGCGAGGATGTTTCCGCCCCAAAGATCGCCATGCAAAAGCGAAGGCGCTGCAAGCTCGGGCAGGCGGTTTGAAAGGTCGGCGGCGAGCGTTTCAATGCGGCGGGCAAGAGCCGAGGCGACATGGGGGCAATGCGCAAGCAGCCTGCGTTCGGCCCAAAAGGCCGGCCAGCTTTTCATCCAGCCGTTTTCGATGGCGACGGCGCCGAAGGCGTAATCGACCGGCCAGCCGCATGCGCTTTCCTTCGCCGTATGCAGTTTCGTGAGGGCCGTCCCAAGGCTTTTCCATGCGTGAGAAAGCCCGCCGGCCGCGGGCATGGCTTCCATGACAAGGATGTTGTCTGCGGCCGCGAAAACCTTAGGGGCGGGCGCCGCTCGCGCCGATAGCCCGCAGCATGTCGGCCTCCGTACGCGAAGCGCCGCCGCTTTTGACGATCGCTTCGCGCCCATCACTCAGCGTAATAAGGAGGATCTGCGAAAGGCAACCGCCGTGCAGCGCCTTTACGCTTCGTAATTTACCGCCGAGCAAAGCCGCTGCTTCTTCGGCAAGAGCTTTCATTGGCTGCTCACGATGCTCCGTGCGAGCGCCTTTGCGCCTTCGGTTACATCTGCCCAGGCTACGTCGAAACCGTCTTCTTCGCCATAATAGGGATCGGCGACGGCCTGCCCTTCGCGCCCTTTCACATGATCGAGGAGAAGACTAAGCTTCGCAGTGGCGTCAGCCGGCCGCATCGCTTTGAGCACCGTGAGATTGTTCCGGTCGAGCGCTACGATATGGCTAAAGCGGTGGAAATCCTCCGGTGTGATCAGACGGGCGCGGAAGCTGCCGATGTCGACGCCATTGCGCTTCGCGACCGCTTGTGCGCGGCGGTCAGGCGCTTCGCCGATGTGCCAATCGCCGGTGCCGGCGGAGTTGGCTTCCGCATCAAGGCCGATCGCCTTCGATTCCCGCCGAAACGCAGCCTCGGCCAGCGGAGAGCGGCATATGTTGCCGAGACACACGAACAGAACAGCGATCTTTTCCGCCATCGTCCCCCCACCAGCGCGGCTCCATCAGCGCGCTCCAGCATGATCGTACGCTTTTATGTATTCCATGGGCAGGGCGCAAACAAGCTGGCTTCTAGCCTATGCGCCTTTTGGCGCGAGCTTGCGTTCAGCCGTTTGGCGGCGCTGTGAATAACTAAAACTTGCGGCGGCGCAAAAACTGCCGCATTCTGCGATCGCAAACGTTGCTTGGGCGCGGTGTGGTCGCCAGCCGGGTTTGGGGAATAGTTTAATGGTAGAACAGCGGACTCTGACTCCGCTAGTCTTGGTTCGAATCCAGGTTCCCCAGCCACCTAAAAATCATTGACTTTCAAACACATAACGCCTTTGGTGCCGAAGGGAGTACCCTTTTTGTCGGTAAACGAAGCGTTTACGGAATCTCTGTTCTTTCAATGCGTTACAAGGGGTTACTGTCGGTTGCCGAATAATCCGTGCAACATGCCTGCAACACGGAAAGCGCAAATGTTCCTGCCCTGTTCCATGCGCAAGCCTTCGCCCAGCCAAGCGCCGGTCTTGCTCGGGATTTTACCCATCGGATCGCCTCGGCGGCTCTCTGAAAGGCATCGTCGTCATCGAGGTCGGGACAGAGCGCCTTCACGGCGCCCGCCGCCGCCCACATGCGATCATGAGGTGGAGCACGCAGTACGCGCCGCGTGTGGCGGTAGGCGCGGGCTGCGGTCGTTTCCGCCAACCTCCGAAACCATAGCCGCCTACAAAGCCGCTGAGCTGGCCTAGAGGAAAGCGCCGGATGAAGGACACGAAAGGACTGCCGGCGACCCGCATGTATCGTTGCTCGCACGGAAAGCTGGGACAATCCCCGCGCCTGCGAGGACCACGAGCCCTGTAGCGCTGGTTAATGGCGTAGCGACGGTTCATCCCCGCGCATGCGGGATGAAGGGGCGAGCAATAAACAGACCGGAAATATTGCGCAACCCTAGCCGAAGCAAGGGCGCAGCTTCGAGAACTAGCCCATCGCGACGCCGGAAGCGCAAAGATGAGTGCGGCCAGCCGCAACCGTCGCGCCGCGTTCGCGAACGAGGATTTGACCACGGCCCCGGGATGAACAAAGCGTTGCCGCGCACGGCTTGGCCAGCATGTAAATTGGCGCATGGTTAACAGGAGCGCGTCCTGTGCAGCAACCAATCATGTCCAAAAAAGCAATAATGCTTTACCTTAAGCGGCACTTTACTTGAGCTATCCATTTTTGTTAAACAGCTAAGCAAAATATTGAAAGAAATAAACTTACCCACCCAAATGGGTGGATAATTTTTGTGTACAAACATGGGCCACTTATACTCAGATTTGTTTCGCCGCATCGAAGAGGCAGCTCTCAACCCTGACCTTTGGACAGGTGTATTCCAAGCGCTCTTTCCTCTCGCGAAGGGCGATCTGATCGAGGTGACGATCTCTCGCCACACCTGCGGCGAATCGAAAAAAACAGTCGCAGTTCACGCCCGACAAGGGGCGGAGGTTTCGTGCCCTGAGGTTGAACTGGTCACCTTCGCTGGCCCGGCTCCCGGCTCGACGGCGATCGAGTTTCGCCTTGATGATGATCTCTACGACATACAGGTGGCAAGTCCGGGAGCTGGCGCCGTTCTCCTGCGCAAGCATATCCAGGAGGTGGAGGACAAGATCATTCACGCGATCAAGGTCAACCGCGCCGTCCTGTCAACCAAAACCAGCGTCTGTCAGTCGCGCTCGCTCCTCAGCCGTCAGCAAGACCCCGTCTTCGGGCTGACGCTCGACGGCGTCATCACCTAGCGTAACGAATTGTCCGCTGGCGAGAACTGGCGACAGGCTTATACCGGCGCTATCGGAGAGCCGTTAATGCTGCGCCAGGCGACGGAGCAGGCGGCTTTGCAATCCGCGCTCGCAGTGTTCGCCAACAATCCAGACAGTTCCACGAGACGCTTGCCGGTCAGCGTTCCCGGACAGGTCCGCAGCGCAATCATGGCGCTGAAGGTCGTACAGGCCTACTACACATTCACCAGTCCTTGGGTGGAGCTCTTCAAGCCTGCCCTGCAGGCAATAGCGGTGATTCGGCAATGGGACAGCAAACCGAATCTTTCCATTTCCGAATTGCGCACGCTGTATGGCCTGACCGCGAAGGAGGCCGAAGTGGCGATCGCCCTGGCTAACGGCGTTGCGCTGAAAGATTATGCGGCGAACACCGGCGTCACCTTCGAAACAGTGCGCTGGCACTCAAAGCGGCTCATGCGGAAAATGGGCTGCGCCAAGCAGCAAGACGTCATGTATTCGCTCCTTTACCGGATTATGCCCTTCTCAATTCTCTATTGAATTCAGGGCCTTAAACACACCTGTGCCAAATCAACAACATGGGAAACTTTTAGGTAAACAAATGGAATAACCCACCCTTCTGGGGAGGCGTATTTCGAAGCTGGTTCGGCTAGTAAGGTTCACACAAGGTGGCAGGTTGTGATTCTGCTTCTGGAGAAAAAGATCAGAAACATGCAGTTTGTCTCACCTTAGTTTGGGCCGATATTGTTTTAGTGACGCAGTCTATCTGCTGCGTAATTGCTGTTCCTGTAAGAAAAAGTATTTGTATGGATTTGCGTAAAAACGTTATGTGTGAGGGACACAAAATGCATTTTGGGCGCTTTTATGCGGGCGCTGCAGCGGTGGCTGTAGCGCTCAGCGGGGTGGTGTGTCTCGTCGCTCCAATGTTGGGCGCAGATGTCGCTAAGGCGAGCGAAGTTGTCTACACGCCTATCAATCCGACGTTTGGCGGCAATCCGCTGAACGCGTCGCAGTTGCAATTTTACGCGACGGCGCAGAAGCCAAGCCCGCCGGCGGCGACAACTCAATCCACCCAGCAAAGCAGCACGCAGCAATTTCTGCAAATGCTGCAATCGCAGCTCTATGCGAGTTTGGCGAGTTCGGTTTCGACCGCCATAACCGGCCAGAGTTCCCAGGCTTCCGGCACGATCAGGCTTAATACAATGACGATCAGCTGGTACACGGCGTCGGACGGCAAGCACATCACCATTACCGATTCCTCTACCGGGCAGGTCTATCGCGCGCCAATCTGGATGAGGAGAGCGGCAATCAAGGTGAGGATGAGCGGATCGCCGAGCGTCTCGATGATCGCCGCTGGCGCTGTGACTCGCAAGGCTTTTTGCTTTGCGGAGTGACGTGGAGCGTCACTCCGCCGTTGTTTTGATTGTCGCGCGGCCAGCCGGACGGCCCTTGCCGCGTTTGCGCTCGAGCGCTTCGTTGTGCCGGTAGCTTCTGACGTTCATCTCGAGGATGGTCGCGTGGTGGACGAGGCGATCGACGGCCGCGATCGTCATGGCCTGGTCGGGGAAGACCTTGCCCCATTCGCCGAACGGCTGATTGGCCGTGATCAGCATGGAGCGGCGCTCGTAGCGCGAGCCGATCAACTCGAACCACACGCTGGTCTCGGCCTGGTCCTTGCTGACATAGGCGATGTCATCGAGGATCAGCAGATGATACTTGTCGAGCTTGGCGATGGCGCTTTCCAGCGCAAGTTCGCGGCGCGCCACCTGGAGCCGCTGAACGAGATCGGTGGTGCGCAGGTACAGCACGCGCCAGCCGTTTTCGATGAGCGCCAGGCCTATGGCCGCAGCCAGATGGCTTTTGCCGACGCCGGGCGGGCCGAACAGGAGGATGTTGGCGCCTTGCTGGATCCAGCCATCGCCGGAGCCAAGCGCCATGATCTGAGCCTTACTGATCATGGGCACGGCGGTGAAGTCGAAAGCGTCGAGCGTCTTGCCAGCAGGCAAGCGTGCCTCGGCAAGATGGCGTTCGATACGCCGCCGTCCGCGATCGGCTATCTCCAGTTCAGTGAGCGCGGCCAGGAAGCGGGCTGCGGGCCAGCCTTCCTTGTCCGCTTCTTCCGCGAGCTTGGACCACATCTGCTTGATGGCGGGCAAGCGTAGTTCGGTCAGGAGAAGCTCGACGCGTGCGGAGTTGATGGCGGAGGTCTTCGTCATGCCGCTGCCTCCAAAACGCACGGTTGAGCGACAACGGCCAACTCGTCATAGGCCGAGAGCGGCGCCAGTTCGACGGTAACCTCCGGGATGACCGCCGCATCAGGCTTGAAGCGGTCCCACAACTGGGCGGGATCGGGCAGTTCTCCAGCATTTAAAGCGGCCTCGATCGCTTCCGCGAGTTCAGCCTCGCAAGCTCGCTCATGCGCCAGCGCCAGGAGTTCGACGGTGGCGCGGCATGCGTGCTTCTCGCCCTCCTTGGCCAGCAACGCCTCAAAGGCGCGGGCGTAAGCCCTGCGTGGGAAGAGCCGTTCACGATAAACGAGATTGAGAAGCGCCATCGGTTTCTTGCGCAAAGCATGAATGACGTGGCGGTAGTCGACGACATGGGCGCGCTTATTGCTCGCCTGCGGCGGCTGGCCCCGGCGTAAGCTTAGAATGGGCGCGCCGCCAAGGAAGCATTCCAGGCGCTCATCGTAAATCCTGACGCGCAGACGATGCCCGATGAGGCGCGAGGGAACCGTATAGAAGACGCGCCGCAACACGAAGCCGCCGCTTGACGTGACCACCACGGAGGCTTCCTCGTAATCGGTGCTCCGCCGCTCTGGCAGCTTTTTCAAGGCGGCCCGTTCCGCTTCGATAAGCTTGCGATTGCGCGCATTGCGGCGGCCGGTAACCTCGTCGATGAAGCCGCGGTACGCCACCAGATCGGGGAAGTCGCGGGAGCCGCGCAAAAGCAGCGCGTCCTCGATCGCCTTCTTCAAATGCCCATGGGCGCTTTCGATGGAGCCATTCTCATGGGCGACGCCCGGATTGTTGCGCGTCGGCTCCATACCGTAATGCGCAACCAGCTCATCATAGCGGCGCGTCAGGTCCTCCTGTTCGTCGCGGGAAAGATTGCGAAAGGCAGCGGAGAGACTATCGGTGCGGTGGTAATGAGGCGCGCCGCCGAGCGCCCAAAGCGCATTTTGCAGCCCCTCGGCAAGCGCGACAAAGCTCTCGCCACCAAGAATGACGTGGGCATGTTCGAAACCGGAGCAGGCCAGGCGGAAATGATAGAGCCGATGGTTGAGCGGCACGCCAGCGATCAAGACGCCAAGGCCGGACAGATCGGTGAAATCTGAAAGCCCAAGTCGGCCCGGCGTATGCGTCTGTGGAAAGACCACATCCCGCTCCGGACCGTGCTGCGCCCGCCAATTGCGGATACGCCGCTCCAGGGTTCGGCGCACGCCAGGGGCGATCTCCGGGTGGCGACGCCGGATCTCTTCGTAGACGGCGATCGCGCGCAAATCCGGCGCGGCCTCGATCATCGGCACGATCTCTTGCTCCCAAACGCCCTCAAGCGGATCGGGCCGACGGCGCCCTCGGGGCGCCTTCTTCTGCGATGGCAGCCGTGGATCGCACGCGATCCGATAGCCGGTCGCGGTGCTGAAACCGGCCTTGGCGGCGGCCACAGCCGTGGTGTGTGTCTGGCGAAAACTCATAAACAGCCTCATCTGGTGGTCGTTGATGTGGAGGCCGGGCAAGCGTCGATTCCTCTTTGCTCTGAAGAATCATATGCTTGTCCAGCCTGCTCGTGACCGCCAGATGCCGTTCCACCCTAGTGAAACGAGCGCCGCCGCTAACGCCGCGCCTTCGGTCGGGCTACGCCCTCCCTCCGTCACGTCGCCAGCGGCATTCTCATCCTGATTGACGTTGCCTTCTCACGGTGATTGTCGCGCGACACAGGTCACACAGATCGTGGTTCCTGTCGTCTAACTCGCCTGCCAAGCCGCAACAATTCTTGCATTTTTAGTTGTATTTGCGTCCGCTGCACTCTTATTTGTCATGAGGTATTTCATGCATTCTGCAGGTTCAGCTCTGGCCATGTCCCTGCTTGCGCTTGGGATGTCCGGCTGCGCAGATGCTCCCTATTTACGAGACGCGGTGGTCAACTCCGCCGCGCCGCCCAACACAGGTCTGTTGCCGCCCACACCCAATCCGATCACTGAGACAAACCAGAAACTTCGTGATCTTCCGCCGGCCAAGTCGCCTCTCGCGGTCGCCGTCTACGGATATGGCGACCAGACCGGCCAGATGAAGCCGATCGCGCAGGGCGCCAACGTGCAAACCCTTTCTCGTGCTGTCACACAAGGCGCGACGTCGGTTCTGATCAAGGCGTTGCAAGACGCGGGCTGCGGGCGCTGGTTCACCGTGGTCGAGCGCGAGCGGCTCGATAATCTCCTGAAGGAGCGCCGCATCATCGCGGACATGCGCACGCGCTATCTCGGCGAGCAGGTTGTCGATCCGCAGGCGCTGCCGCCGCTCCTCTTCGCTGGCGTTCTGCTCGACGGCGGCATCATCGGTTATGACAGCAACTCGAAAACAGGCGGCATTGGCGCCAACTATCTCGCCATCGGCGGCAACGCCAACTACACCGAAGACACGGTCACCGTCTATCTGCGCGGCACAAGCGTGAAGACGGGCCAGGTGCTCCTTTCTGTCGTCGCCACCAAGAAAATCCTGTCCTACGGCATAGACGGCAACGCCTTCAAGTACGTGACCTTCAACCAGCTTCTGCAGGCCGAAGGCGGCATCACTCGCAACGAGCCGGGCACGCTCGCGGTGGAGCAGGCGATCGAGCAGGCCGTTCTGCAGTTCATTGTGGAAGGCTCGGCTCGCGGCCTTTGGGGGTTCCAGGACAAGAACTTCCAATCGAAAATCATCGAAGACTACGAGCTGAGCTACCTTGCCATGGCCCAGGCTAACGCGGCCGCGCAAGGGAACGCTCCGGCCGCCAAAAACCAGAATGGCGGAACAGTGACCGCGCAAAACGGCACGCCGTCGGCGGCCGTGAAGCCCGCCTCTGCTTCCGTCAAGCCGGCGGCAATGCCCGGGCAGGGTCAGGCTTCCGCCGCGCCCGGGTCAGCGCCCGGGCGCGGGCAGCCGCAAGTACAAACGGCGGCTGCAGTCGTCAACGGGGCCAAGCCAATGCAATGGGCGGCCCTCACCGCGCCAGCGGCCGCCCTGCAACAACAGCAGCGCCCGCAGCCGCAGCCAAATCAACCACAGGCCGCGCCGCAGATGCAGCAGCAGCCTGTGCCGCAAATCATCGTGCAACCAAGAACATTGGAGGATGAGGCGCCGATTGCGCCGCGCTAACAGGGGATTAAAGGAATTCCGCCGTCAAGGCAGCGACTAAGGAATGCAGCGCATTCACGCTGCATTCGGTATGGAGACGCTGGAAACCGCTGCAAATGGACCCCAGCCGATCCGAATAGTGGGCGAAAGCCAAACACTTGTAAATCACTCTTTGGAGACTATTATGAGAAAGCTTCTTCTTGCATCCGCATCGATCTTGGCTCTCTCGGCTGGCGCCGCCTTTGCTGATTCGATTTCCGACCAAGTAACGAGCGACTACGGCACGATTAAGACCGCAGTTGGAACGGTTGGAATTCCTACTGGCTCCGCTGAAGCTACAAGCGCAGTCTCTGCGGGCAATTCCTCCACTAACAAGCAGTATGGCGACCACAACACCATCACCAGCGTCGATCAGATTGTGTCGACTTCGGCCTCCGGCAACGCCTCGACTATCAATCAGGGCTTCAACGGCGGCAAACAATCCTATGGCGCCAGCGCTACGGTTACGCAACACGCAAGCGGCGGCGGTCTGGCCTCCTCACTCATCAATCAGGACAACGGCGGCGCAACGAGTGGGACCACTGCCAATTCGGCTACCGTGACCCAGGTGATCGGCGCAGGTACACCCACCAGCACCTCGACGGTCAACCAGAGCGGTAACGGCCTGTCTGCAAAAGTCACGCAGGGCGCTCTGGCTTATTCAACAACCGCTACGCCCCCCGTCCTGGTCCCCGATGTACCTGTGAACAACGTATCATCTTACGTTCAGCAAAGTGGCACCAGCGCGACGGCCGGCGTCAGCCAGACGACGAGCAACACTACCTCAGTTGTCGTTCAGAACGGTACTGGCAACGACAAGCCGCTTGCCCCAAATGCCAGCGTTACTCAAAGCGGCGGCGGGACAGACTATTCCGGTATCTCGCAAGGGGCCGACGGGGCCACTCTTGGAACCGTTTCCGTCACGCAGAATGGCGGGACGTCAAATACCTCCAACGTTCTTCAGACGGGCATGGCTGGCGGCCAGGTTACAGTCACGCAGGGCGGAACGACGGCTGCCAACACCTCTTACGTCGACCAGTTGGGGGCCGGCATTATCAGCGTCTCGCAGGGGGGCGCTTCTGCGAACTACTCCGGCATCAGCCAGGGTGTTGCCGGTGGAACGACCAATGTTTATCAGTCTGGCGCAGGCGGCGTGAATACGTCTGCTGTCAACCAGACGGGCATCGGTACCGTCAACGTTTGGCAGGGTTATGATGAGCCCACAAGCGGCACCACCGGCGTTCTTAATACTGCCAGCGCCTCCACCAACAATTCGACTGTAACTCAGTCCGGAAATAGCACGGCCAACATCTATCAGACTGGCGCTTCGAGCCTGACAAACGCGTCGTCCATCAATCAGTCGGGCGGCGATACCAACAGCGCGACCGTTTGGCAGCAGGCGAGTGTGGCCAGCAACTACTCGACTATTGTCCAGGCTGGCGCCAACAACAGCGCTACAGTCCATCAACACTAATGCATGAAGCGGGGTCAGCTTTCCGCTGGCCCTTCCCGCTCAGTTCCTCCTGAGCGATGCGCCCTCATTTGGAGATGGAACTATGAAAACTCTTTTCGTTGTCGGTGTGTCCTTCCTGGCGATGAATGCCGCTTCAACCGCATTCGCCGCCGCCCCGGCCGTAAGCGCCAGCAGCAGTTCTACAATCGACCAGATCGGCTCAGGCGACACCGCAAACGTGATGCAACAAAATCTGGGGCCGAACAACAATCCACCAGAGGGATTGCTCAACTCCTCGACCATAACACAGTATGGAAACGACAAGGATACGGTGACCCAATATGCCAACATGGGCGGGTCGATCCCCAATCCCGCTCCTGTCGACAATAACCACAGCGAAATCACCCAGAACCAAGCAGCCACGGGCGCAGCGAATCAGAATCAAGCAACCGTAATCCAAGAAATGGCCAACTTTGGCTACAACTACTCCACGATCACTCAATCGGGTTCTCAGAACACGGTGAACATCGGACAAGTGGAAGAGTCGACTTACGGGCAGGCTTCGGGCAACCACATCTTCCGTCAGGACAACTCGACGGTAACTCAGAACGGCACAGGAAACACCGCAACAGTCAAGCAGGGTGATTCCGATCATATGAGCAATCCGAACTACGCTTTATCTTCGGCGACTAATTTCTCGACAATAAATCAGAATGGCGACAACAACGGCGCGACCGTCACTCAAACAGGTCAGTCTACAATTTACAATCACTCGGATGTCGAACAAACTGGCTCGAACGGCACCGTGCAAGTCACACAGGGGGGAACAAGCTGCTGCTGGTCTTATCAGAGTACGAACGACTCCAATGTGTACCAGTATGCGAGCAACAGCACGGCCATCGTTAGCCAGACTATGAATGACAACTCGAGCGGCACGAACGTTTACACAAACTACTCGCAAATTACGCAATACGCAGCCGGTGCAAACGACACTGCAACGGTTACACAGAACGCAAATTTGGGGAACAATACAGCATACGCCACTCAGAATGGCAGCGGAAACATTGTTCACGTAACCCAACATTAAGTCGGTATTCGGAAGACTCCGGGCAGCTTGGACTGGCCGGAGAGGACAAACCTTCAGGGAAGCGCTTTCCAGTGCCAAAGACACTACGAGGCCATTTCAGAAGCGCCGGTCTTCGCGTGGCGGGCTCTGCAGCTGCCTTGCTGATATCACCTTACCTCGTTTTCGCCGATGAGATGACGAACATGCTGGGGGCTTGCGCTGGGCAGTACTGTGCGGCCCCCGCCAGTTCGGTGAACATCATGGGGCTTACGCAGCAGGGGCAGTCGAACAACGCTTCGGTCGAGCAGCAGGCCATCCAGGGGGCCAAAGGCAATCTGACGAACCTATCGCAAAGCGGCGGCGGCAATAGTTTCAGCTTGAGCCAGACGGGCGGCGGGAACGCGGCGGGCGTGTCGCAGTCGGGCAACAACAATTCGCTGTCTCTCAGTCAGCCGGGGAACGCATCCGCTTCCGTCTCGCAAACAGGCACTAACCTGGGACTGGTCATCAACCAGCCGGCGAATACATCCGTCGGCGTGAACCAGTTTGGGAACGTAGCGCCGGGGACGGCGCCGGTCGTCGTCAGCACTTTCTTTGCGAAATAGGCTAAACGCGGTGGGCGCCGCGGAAAGCATGGGCACATGGGCACGGGGTTTGGGCGCTTGCGGCTGGCGGCATTTGCCGTCTTTGCTGCGGGACAATGTGCGGCCTGGGCAGGGCCGCAGGATACATCGCCGGTCTATTGGGGCGAGGCGCAGTCGGCGGAGCGCGTCGATCAGGCTGCGTTCGTCGACGGCCAACGGCGGCGGGTGCGCTATAATCAGGCGGACGTGAGTGCGCGGCAGATCGATCCGGGCGTGGCGCGTGAGCCAGAGAGGCGCGTGTTTGCGGCATGGTATTGCCGGCGCGGGCTTTGGGTGAAGCTCCTGCTTTGCGAAAGGCTCGCGCGGGCGGGATCGGGCGAATCCCTTTTGGTGGAACTCGGCGAGGAGGCTGCGGCGCAGGCTGTGGAGGTTCTGCCGATCAACGCGGACGCGCCGCCTGTGACATATGCCTGGATGCGTCGCCATTGGCCGCTTCGGCGGCGGGCGCCGGAGTCGGGCGCTCCCTTGGGCCCGTCGCAATGCGGGTGCCAGCAGGAAGCCGCGATTTTGCAGAGCGGGACGGGAAGCGGCGGCAATAGTGCGGGGATCCTTCAAGCCGGGCCGAACACGGCGATTATCGCACAGCAGGTTTTGGGCGCCGGGGTCAATGTCGCCTTCGCAAGCCAATGGGGGGCGTGCAACCAGGCGTTCATCGCGCAGGCGGCGGCTGCGGGCGCGACCAACCGGGCCGTCGTGTACCAGGCAGGCTATCGGAATGTCGCGGTTGTGCTGCAGCATTAGCCCCGGCGAGAGGAGAGTGGGAGGCATGAAAGCGATGACGATCACAGTGGCTCTGGCGATGGCTGCGGCGATGAGCTTTGCGGCCGCAAGCGAGGCAGGGGCCTATGCGCGGCGCCGGCATGGCTCGCCTGTTTATTGGGGCGTGGAGCGCAGGGTTCATGTTCACCGCGACTGTACGGGTTGGTGCTGGCCTCGGCAGAGTCCGCGCCTGGCCGCGATTGGCCAGGTCGATCCGCGGCTTCGCGCGGGAAGCGACGGCCGGTTGTTGGAGGAAGTGGGGTCGCCGCCGCCTGCGCCGGAGACGGTCGGGATCCTGCCATACCAGTACGGACCTGTGGTGACGGTCATTCCAAGGGGCTTTTTCTGGCATGGCCATGGACCGCTGTTTTGGCGCGGGCCTGCGCGGGGGGCTTACGTCGTGCGCGGGCGGCGCTAGATTGGGCGCTGTTTAGCCGCTAACAATGGATGGCAATGGACATGGTTGACACTCGAATCGCATTTGACGGAGCGCGCGGATGCGGCTGGGTTCGCCCCGCAGCTATCGCCCTTATTTCTGGAGTTCTGACGATGGGCTCAGCTTACGCGCAATCGGCTTCGGCCTGGCTTGAACTGAAGCCGATCCCGGGGCGCAACATGATGCAGATTACGGGGCATGCCGTCGCCCTGGACGCAGTCAGCGGCATGAACTTTTCGTTGTCCCTCCGCCGCCAGAACAAGGGAAATAACTCAACCAGCACGCAATCGGGTCGCTTCGACCTTGCGGCGAGCGAATCCAAAATTTTATCGACCTCTTCGATTAACATAGAGCCGGGTGACGAGCTCACGATCGAACTCAAATTGCTGGATAACGGCAAGGAAGTCTCAAGCGCGACCATATCTTCCAGGAGAGGCTTCGTCGAGCAAACGCTGTAAGGCATATCGGCCTATGGGCAAGCCGGAGAAGCTTGGATAAGCCCATAAGACGAGCGGCTTTTCCCCGGCGGGCAGGCGTCGTCCTGAAAAGGCGAAGCCTTGCAGGGGATCACAACAGTTGAAGTACCCGCGGTCCAGGCTTGGCTCCCCACGGCCCTCAGGCCGCGTTTGCGCTAGCAGTAGTCCACGGAAGCGGCGGCGTTTGGGCCGCCGCAGCCCCGGCTGCCGAGGCCGAGGCTCGCGTAAAGTCGATCGTGCGTAAAATTGCGAACGCGGCATGCTTCGGCAAGGCGCTCACGAAAGAGGCTGAAATCGGAAGGCATGATCGGGATGTGCGGAAGGAGGGCGGTAGATGCAAGCGCGCCAAAGGAACGGCACGCCTGCCGCCCTCGAGCCGCCAACACCTGAACGCGCACTTGTACAGAGCCGCGTCGCTCCAGGCGGGGGGCACGATGGCGAAAGCAGGCCACAGTGTTGCCCGCGGAGGCGAACCTGAAAATCGTAAAACGGAGGGTGCAACAGGCCGTTTCCGGACTTGGCGCATTTTAAAATGTATATTTAGAGGACGGCGGCTTTTGGATCTTGAAGCAGGTGACTTTGCCAAGCGCCTCTGATAGACGCAGTGGACAAAAAGCCGCCGAATCCGCATTTCAGAGGGCGTGCCGCGTTTTCTTCGAGTCGGGTCGCAACCTAGAAAGCTCCAGTTAAGCAATCAGGCGGCTCAACTTCCGAGACCGGACACCATTTAGAACACAGTTATCCGCCGAGAAAGCTGACGGTGATTGGGTCAATGAGTTTGATATTTAGGGACTGCAAGTAGAGGTGGCTCCACAATTTCGGACGGTGCGGTAAGTGGAATTTCTGCCTGACAGCGGGCACGCTTGTACCCGCGAATCAGGAGCGACAATGAGCAGAAGACCACGGCGGAACCACTCAGCGGCCTTCAAGGCGAAGGTGGCGTTTGCGGCGATCAAGGGGGATCGGACGCTTGCCCAATTGGCGGAACAGTTCGAGGTTCACCCGAACCAGATCACGGCCTGGAAGGCGCAGCTCGAAGGCGGCGCGGCGAACGTTTTCGGTGCGGGCGGCGGCGTGACCCAGGCGGCTCCCGCCACCGACATTAAGGCGCTGCACGCCAAGATCGGTGAACTGACGCTGGAAAACGATTTTTTAGAAAGGGCGCTCACCAAGGCGGGATTGCTGAGCGCAAAGCGATGATCGACCGCGGTCATGCGTTAAGCGTCACGAAACAGGCCGAAGCCGCAGGCATCGCGCGCAGCACGGTGTATTACCTGCCGCGCCCGGCGTCGCCCGCCGATCTCGCCCTCATGCGCCAGCTGGACGAACTGCATCTGGAGTTTCCCTTCGCAGGGGCGCGGATGTTGCGCGGTCTTTTGGCCGCCAGGGGGAGCAGGGTCGGCCGTCGGCATGTCAAAATGCTGATGCAGCGGATGCGGATCGAGCCGCTCTACCGCCGTCCGCGCACGACCAAGCCGGAGCCGGGGCACAAAATCCACCCGTATCTTCTGCGCGGCCTGGATGTCGTGCGGCCGAACCAGGTGTGGGCCATGGACATCACCTATATCCCGATGGCGAAAGGCTTCGTCTATCTCGCCGCAGTCCTCGACTGGTTCTCGCGGCGCGTGCTGTCGTGGCGCGTCTCCATCACCATGGAGGCCTCGTTCTGCGTCGAGGCCTTGGAGGAAGCGCTCGAAAGGCATGGAAGGCCGGAAATCTTTAACACCGATCAAGGCTCTCAATTCACGGGTGCGGACTTCACAGGCGTGCTCATAAAGAATGGCGTCGCGATCAGCATGGACGGCAAAGGCGCCTGGCGGGACAATGTGTTCGTTGAACGGCTCTGGCGCAGCGTGAAGTACGAGGAGGTCTATCTGCACGCCTACGACAGCGTGCCGGAGGCGCGGGCCTCTATCGGGCGGTATCTGCATCTTTACAATCGCCGGCGCCCGCACTCGAGCCTTGACGGCATGACGCCCGATCAAGCCTATTACGGAGCACACGGCTTGCCGCCAATCCGCGTGGCGGCCTAACCCCGGCAGACGTTCCACTTATCGAAGCGGAAATTCTGTCCGAACAACCGGGGCCACCTCAGTTTCTGACGCCTGTGCCGGAGGCGGCGAGCTATGAGGAGCTGAACGCAAGGCTTGAGGCGGATTGCCGGGCCCGGCAGTCCGAGCGCTGCGGCCGCCACGCCGAAACGATCGCGGAGCGGCTCGCCGCGGATGCGGCGGCCTTCCGTGCTCTGCCGGCGGCGCCGTTTGAGCCCTGCGATAAGAAAGCGGCGCACGTCTCCTCGACGGCGCTGGTTCGCTATCGCACGGTCGATTACTCGGTTCCCGTATATCTTCTGCGTCTGGCTGAGTTGGAGCTGATTGCGCGGGAGCGGCGCATGGTGGAGCGCCGCATCCGGGCGGCGCGCTTCCCGGCGGTCAAGAGCTTCGATAGCTTTGATTTTGCTGCGATCCCGACGCTCAACAAGATGCTGGCGCTCGAACTGGCTCGCTGCGAATACGCCGTGCGCCGCGAGAATATCGTAGCCCTTGGACCAAGCGGCGTCGGCAAGACCCATGTGGCCCTGGCTCTTGGGCGCTGTCACCTATACGTGACACGCTAATCGAAGGCTTCAGCCATTTCGTCACCTCCATGACTGCTCCGATTGCTTCCGGCTGGAGCGAGTTCGCCGGGTGGGGCTTGCACCCACTGGAAAGCGCCGCCTTTGCACGGCGCACGCCGAGAGCGGAGGTTGGGATAATATGGTGCGGGATGAGCCGGTCCTCCGCGATGTTGCGCGGCCAGCGGCCTGAATTCAGGCCGATCAGGCGAACGAAGCGCCGTGGCGAAGCGGCCAGCGCGCTGGCGGGCATCCAGGCGACCGAAACGCAGGCTTCGAGACCGTCGTCCTCCCTCAAGGCTTCGAGCGTCGCATCGATCGAGGCCGCCGGGCCGGTCACAAGCGCTTTTCGCCAGATCGCAAGCGAGCGGTCTTTGAGAAGCGCCTCGCCGATGTCCTTAGCGGCGCTCGTTCCTTGGAGAAGCTGATCGAGCGCACGCAACTGGGGCGTGTGATCCTCGCCGCCCGGCCATGCCTCGGGTTTCAGCCGCTGGATCGTGACGGAGCCAAGAACCGAAGGCGCGTGCGTCAGTCGTTCGTCGGCGGCAGCGACAATGTCGCAAGGGCGCAGCTTTCCGGCGGGCAGCTGGGCCAGCACGGCCTTTTCAAGCTTGGCGATAGCGTCAAGGCGTGGGTTTTCAGCGGCGCGCGCTCTGAGGTCGATGGCGGCGCGCAAACTCTCGTTATCAATCGGCCTGATAAAACCGCAGGCGAGCCGGACCGCCATGTGTTCAAAGGATAGGATCTGCAGCCCATGGCGGCGGTCACGGGCGGCGGCGAGGCGGTGTTCCCGCATGGAGAAGCGACCATGGACGATGACGGTGCGGCGACTTGCAACGGCCATGGTCGCTTTCCTTGGGGGGCACCTTCGGGGGACAACGCGTGGACATTTCGACGCTAAGCTTGACCAGGGGCGTCGATAGGGATAGTTATTATCCGAGTCTTAAAACTATGTCCAGATACTTTTTATGCCCATCTTCGAAAAAAGGTTTAAGCGATGGCGGAAGGCGCTGCGGCGTTGAAATGGGGCGTGGGGCGCCGCCTCGAGTTCATCGAGTTCCGTCTCTTCTGGGAAGGCGGCGTCAACCGGGCCGATCTTAGTGTCCGTCCAAAAACTTCTTGAATCGTATGAATCTGTTATGATTCAAGAGGAGCGGCCGTGATTCGGAGGGGCCGCCGATGTGGACGCCGGAAAACCGCAGGCTCTATGACCGCAGTCATTTGCGTTACCCAAGCGATGTGACGGATGAGGAATGGGAGCTGATCAAGCCTGAAATTGCGCCGGCCAAGCGCGGCGGGCGCAAACGCGAAGTTGACGAGCGCGACATCGTGAACGCCATCATGTACGTGCTCTCCACCGGCTGCCAGTGGCGAGCGCTGCCGAAGGATTTCCCGCCGAGAAGCACGGTGTGGCATTACCTTGATTTGTGGGCCTACGACGGGACGCTGGAGCGCATTCATTACGCGCTTTACGTGAAATGCCGCGAGAAAGCAGGACGCGAAGCAAGTCCAACAGCAGCAATCGCCGATAGCCAAAGCGCAAAGAGCGCAGAAAAAGGGGGGCTCAAATCGATGCGATCGGCTACGATGCAGGAAAGAAGATCAAGGGCAAGAAGCGGCATATTCTTGTAGACACGCTGGGTTTATTGCTTCACGTCGTCGTTCATCCGGCTGATATTCAAGACCGCGATGGAGGCGTCTTGTTGCTCTCTACGTTGTTCGGACAGTTCCCTTTCCTCAAAAAACTCTTCGCTGATGGGGGCTATCAGGGACCAAAATTCAAACAGGCCATCGCTAAACTCCTGCCTGAACTTCAAGTTGAGATCGTCAAGCGCTCAGATCAAGCCAACGGATTTGAGATCCTGCCAAAGCGATGGGTGGTTGAGCGAACCTTCGCCTGGCTTGGCCGCTGCCGAAGACTTGCCAAAGACTTCGAAAACCTAACCAGGATCGCGCTGGCTTTCGTTCGGCTCGCATCCATCCGGCTTATGTTGAGAAAGCTTTGTAAAGCATCATAAACTTTTTGGACGGACTCAAAGACAAAGACGGAAAATCAGCCATCGAACATTTCATGATCAATTTTTGTGATGTAGACCGGCATATTTCTACCGATAACCTAACCTCGACTTTGTACATTTTGCCGTTGGCACCGTCTCATACCGCCGAGCCTAGGGATTGACCTTTGGGATCCAGGGATAGGAGCATAGCGACTTTATGCGCCCGGCCTCGGCCAGGAGCCTGTTCCAGGCGGCGCAGGCGGCTTCAACGATGGCGCCGTAATCGTTGAGCAGCCGCAGCGAGAGGAATCGTTCCTTGAGGTAGAGCCAGAACTCGCTCGACCGGGTTCAGTTCGGGCGAGTAGGGCGGCAGCGGAACCAAGGTGACGTTGGCCGGAACGGCAAGGTCGTTAGAGCCATGCCAACCCGCTTGATCGAGGATCATCACCGCATGTTCGTCCTCAGCGATGGTTTCGGAGAAGCGGTCCAGGAAGGCCTGCATCGCCACCGTATCGGCGTAGGGCATCACCAGCGCAAAAGCGTTGTCCGCGCCCGGCTCCACGGCGGCGAAAATATAGGCGAAGGTGAAGCGCCTGTCGCAAAGTCCCGGCGGCCGCTCGCCGCGTTGCTGCCAGATGTGGCAGACGCGGCCCTTCTGGCCGATGCGCGCTTCGTCCTGGAAGAACAGGCGCAGGCGCTTGCTTTTATGACGTATACGGAGTGCTCGCAGCAGCGCTGGGGCTCTTTTTAAAGGCCTCTTCTTGGGCCGGGTCTTTTTGGGGGTGGCTTGGCCTCGCCTTTTGCCGCGAGAAATCGAGACGCTTTAAGAGCCGCCCAACCGAGGCCGGATGGAAGGTCTTGCCAAAGCGGGCCTCGCAGATGCGCGCCAGATCTTCGCGTGTGAAGGCCGACACGCCGCTGTCCGCGTCGGGGCCTGCGAGCACGATGCGGGTCAGTTCGGCCTGCTCCTCAGGCTCAAGCCTTGGCGGCCGCCCATCGCCCCAGCAATCGTACAGGCCATCGAGGCCGTGCGCATTATAGCGGATCACCCAGTCTCTCAAGGTCTGGCGGTCCATGCCGGCGGCTTCCGCAGCCTCTTTGCGGCTCATGCCCGAAAGCGCATTGGCGATCGCAAGCAGGCGGCGCGCCACGCGCGTCGTGGCTTCGGCCTTGGCCAGTTTGCGTAAGACCACAGGCGTGCGATCCCTTCTGATGATAAGCGCCGTCATGATGACTTCCGAATCATGACCATAGGGAATCATGATCTGGCCCACCACGGAATCGCAGCAGAGCAACAGGAGCCATTCTTTTCGCACAGCGGTATCAAAGGACGGCCCAAAAAATTGAATTTGCGGCGATGAGCTGGAGGGCGTCTTCGAGGGGGACCACCGTTTTTCCGAACGGGCCGAACGGCGTCCAGGCTTGCTTTCCCAAAGACCAGTAGAGGAGTTCGAATGAATGGCCGCGCCCGGATGGGCGCAGCCGGGCGACAGGGCGCCGGTCTGGGCGTGGATCAACGTGTATCCACGGTTGCGCCGTTCGGCAAGAAGAGAACCGCGTCGGAACTTGTAATGCTCGATGAGTTCGATGTCTTCGCCGGTCATGCCGCTCTTGCGCCAGATGGCGGGGCGGTTGTCTCCATGTCATGGACCGATCCGATTCAAATGCCGCAAGTTAAAAATCGCCAAGAACTCCTTATTTCCGCGCACGAATCGATTCTACGATTGCGATGAACAAACATCGCGCCCCGCGCCAAACAAGTTCCTGCAAAGCCTTTGGCGCAGGAGCTTCCACGGCTCTTACTCTGCCGCCCATTGTTGCGCAGTTGATGGCGCCCTTACGCGACTTATTCACGGCCCCTGTCTGGAGTCATGTCCTTGTTCTTATTGCGGGCGCCACGCTTGCTACCGGCAAGCGCACCGTTACTTCGCTCTGCGCGCCATGGGGCTGGAAGACGCCGCCGATTTTCGCGCTCTATCACCGTGTTCTGAGCCGCGCCCGCTGGAGCAGCCTTGCCGTTGCGCACAAACTCTTGGCCATGATTGTGGCCCGGTTTGGGGCTGACGGCGCCGTGGTCATTGGCCTCGACGACACGATTGAGCGCCGTTGGGGCGCTAAAATCTCCGCCCGCGGCATCTATCGTGATCCCGTGCGCTCGACGGAGGGTCAATGCGTCAAGGTCAGCGGCCTGCGCTGGCTGGCTTTGATGGCGCTTGTCCCCGTTCCCTGGGCGAAGCGGCGCTGGGCCTTGCCTTTTCTCCGTCCTCGCCCCATCCGAGCGCTATCATGCCGCCCGCGGACGGCGTCACAAAACGCTCACCGATTGGGCTCGGCAGGCCATTCTCCAAACCCGGCGCTGGCTGCCGGATCGCAAGATCGTCGTTCTTGGCGATTCGAGCTTTTCGTCCCTTGGGCTCATCGCCGCCATTCGCAGCCACGTCACTTTCGTGACGCGGCTGAGGCTCGACGCCGCCCTTTACGCTCCGCCGCCCCCGCGGGATCCGAACCGGCGCGGGCGGCCCGCCGTAAGGGGCGCTAAGCCGCCAAAGCTGAGCGAAGTTCTCGAAGACGCCAACACAAAGTGGATCGAACTTACCATGCCCTATTGGTATGGCGGCGAGCGCTGCGTTCTCGAAGCCGCTACGGGAACAGCGGTCTGGTATAGCTCGGGTATGCCGCCTGCCCATATCCGCTGGGCGCTCGTCCGCGATCCCGCAGGCGAGCGGCAGACCCAGGCCTTCCTGTGCACTGAACTTGAGGCGATGCCGGAAGACATTCTCAGCTGGTTCGTGCAGCGCTGGTCCGTGGAGACAACATTCCAGGAAAGCCGCCAGCATATTGGCCTGGAAACTCAGCGGCAGTGGTCAGACCTCGCCATCGCTCGAACAACGCCTGCTCTGCTCGGCCTGTTCTCCCTCATTACGCTGTGGGTGGCTGATCCTATCCTTACCGGAGAACTGCGTGCCCGCAATAGGCGCTCCGGAAGCGCCGGCTTCGCGGCGCAGAAAGGCGAAGAGGCGGCCGCCCTGGCGCGGGCGCCACGCGTGGCGCCACTTTTCAACGATATTGAATTTATGTTCGCGTCTCGCTTGACAGTCCCACCCAACTTGGCCACTTTGCAGCCTCAGTCGGAGATATTCGGAACCTACCATGGCTAAGCCTGTAACTCAGAAAATCAAACTGTTGAGCTCCGCCGGGACAGGTTACTACTACGTAACGAAAAAAAATCCCCGGAATTTGACCGAAAAGCTCACGTTGAAGAAGTACGATCCTGTCGTCAAAAAACACGTCGACTTCAAAGAAGCCAAAATCAAGTAGCGGCGGCGCGTTTCCGCGCCCCGCAATCAAGCATCGCTCAATGAGAAGAATGATCAGCTCCGCAACCATCGGCAGCGGGGTAGATCCGATTGGGGATGCGGAGCTGATCGTAGCGCCATTGGACCAAGAGGGCGTGATCCAACAGCCTCCTCCGAAACCGCCCCGTTTGCGACAACATGGACGCTTCGGACTATGCCCTACGGACCCGAGAGATGCGGCGGGCCCGGGCGCTCCGTAGGGTAGCTTGTAAATCCAAGTATGAGAAAAAATCGCCGTTTGGCAAGGTCAGAATGACATCGTTCTGCCTTAATCGCGAGATTTTGCGTCGAGCCTCCTTCACACACCGCTATCGACGTCACGCAAAATCCACGTAGCGCTCTTGAGCGATACGCCTCAAGAGGTTATTTTTCAACGTCTTCCAACTTTATCGCATACAATACGCGAAAAGCATTGCGCTTTCTTGAAGGTCATCGCGACATTTAAGTTTTCCCCGTTATCCCCAGCGCTCAAGAGAGCGTGGCCGGGACAAACTGGCGGATGGTTTCCAGGAATCGCGACACGGAAATGGGCTTGGAGACATAAGCCTCGCAGCCGCCCTCTCTTATGCGCTCCTCATCGCCCTTCATGGCGAAGGCAGTGACGGCGACGACCGGGATGTGGCGCAGGCTGTCGTCTTCCTTCAGCCATTTCGTTACATCCAGGCCCGAAACCTCCGGAAGCTGGATATCCATGACGATCAGATCGGGGCGATGTTTGCGGGCCAGCGCGATGGCGTCGATCCCGTTTCGCGTTTGCAGCGTCTTATAGCCATGCGCTTCCAGCAGATCGCGGAAGAGCTTCATATTGAGCTCGTTGTCCTCGACAATCAGAATGGTGCTGCCCATGGCGCTTTTGCTCGCTTTTGGCCGCAGGCTCTTAGGCGGCGGATCCGCCGTTTGCCTTTGCGGTTTCGTACCGCGTCTTGAGTAAGTGTTCAGGCGCATGGGCCACTGTCAAAAAAATAATCCGCAGGTTCATATTGTCGTGAACAGGTTAACAAATCCTCACTTCGTGTAAACTCGTCAACGCTACCGGTATTTTTTGCGGGCCTCCGCGGCGGGTTCAGCTCGTCTTAAGCTGGAACCGCCGGAGAAAAATGCACACGGGTCATTTCAATTCCGTTTCCTGTGGCGCCTTTTCCTTCCGCGACGGTTTGGGCGCAACAAGCGACCGCTTGTCCAGATACTTTTCCACCGCTACGATCAAGTCGTCGATCTTATCCTCGAAGAAGTGATTGGCGCCCGGTACAATTTCGTGGCTTACAACGATGCCTTTTTGGGTCTTGAGCTTGTCAACCAGCGTCTTGACCGAGCTTGCCGGCACGACCCGGTCGCGATCGCCGTTGATCATCAGGCCCGAAGAAGGACAGGGCGCCAGAAAGCTGAAGTCGTAGAGGTTGGCGGGCGGAGCGACCGAGATGAAGCCGTCGATTTCAGGCCGCCGCATCAAGAGCTGCATGGCGATCCACGCGCCGAACGACACGCCCGCGATCCAGCAGGATTTTGCGTCCGGGTTGTTAAGTTGCAGCCAATCGAGCGCCGTCGCAGCGTCCGACAACTCGCCCGGCCCCTGGTCGAAAATGCCCTGGCTGCGCCCGACGCCTCGGAAATTGAAACGCAGGACGGAGAAACCCCGCTGCACGTAGGTGTAATACAGGCTGTAGACGATCTGATTGTTCATCGTCCCGCCAAACTGCGGGTGGGGGTGAAGAATGATCGCTATGGGCGCCCCGGGCGCCACCTCGTGATGATACCGTCCTTCGATGCGGCCGGCTGGCCCATTGATAATGACCTCGGGCATTCTTGAACCTCTTCTTCCGGACGAAAGCCCGGCTCCCTGTCTTGCTCATCCGCCTGCTTGTTCCGGCCGCTTCTAAAAGAGCGGATCGTCCTTGCGTCGAGCCTTGCATGACTCCCCGCTTAGAACAATTTCGGTCGGGAGGGCGCCGTCAATAGTTGACTCCTGAAGTCGGAAACCCTATACAAAGGGTGAGAATCCACCTCGTTCGAGCCCGTCTCGCGCCCTTGGAGCAGCGTCTGACGTGGCATATCATAACAGTGGCGTAAATTTCCACGGCCTTCGCACAAATTTGGCGCGAAGAAGGAAGAAAATGTTGCTCAGCACGAAAGGGCGCTACGCCGTCATGGCGATAGTCGAAGTCGCAAAGCAAAGCGGCGCGCGGCCGATTTCGCTTGGCGACGTCGCAACCCGCCTGGAATTGTCGCTCGCCTATCTTGAGCAGCTGTTCATGAAGCTTCGGCGCAAGGGCCTCGTCAGGTCGGTCAGAGGGCCGGGCGGGGGATATGTGCTTGGCCGCAACGCGGATGCGATCAGCATCGGGGAAGTCATGGCGGCGGTCGATGAGCCCGTGAGAATGACGCGCTGTGTGAGCGAGGGCGACGGCTGCGTGTCGTCAAAACAATGCAACACGCATTTCCTTTGGGACGCGCTAGGATCGCACATTGAGCAGTTTCTGACTACGGCCACGTTGGCAGACGTCTTGCATGGCCGCTACTCGGCGCCGGACGCGAGCATTTCGTTGAGCGAACTTGCAGCAGCGGCGAAGGTGGGGGCATGACCGTTCGCAGCTATCTCGATCATAACGCGACATCGCCGCTTCGGCCTGAAGCGCGCGACGCGACGATGGCTGCCCTCGCCTGCGCCGGCAACCCCTCGTCCATTCACGCGGAAGGCCGCGAGGCTCGCGCCATCGTCGAAACCGCCCGCGAAACCGTGGCGCGGATTTTCGAGGCGAAGCCTCAGGCCGTGACGTTTACGTCCGGCGGCACAGAAGCGGCGAACTGGCTTCTGCAGCATCGGCAGGGCGTAAGGCTCGCCGTTCTGGCGGTCGAGCACCCATGCGTTTTGAAGGGACATCGCTTCCCTGACGAGGATGTTCGCGTCATTCCTGTTTCGTCAGAAGGCGTTGTCGAACTTGGCGAACTGGAAAAGGCCTTGGCGTCTCCTGCCGTTGTCGCCGTGCAGGCCGCCAACAACGAAACAGGCGTGATCCAGCCTTTGGCGGATGTCGCATCTCTGACAAAAATCAAAGGCGGTTTTGTCGTGTGCGATGCCGTACAAGCGGCGGGACGCGTTGCGCCCGGATCCCTCTCGGAAGCCGACGCGCTTTTCTTTTCCGCACACAAGTTCGGCGGCCCGAAGGGCGTTGGAGCCGTGATCCGGCGGAGCGCCCAGGCAGAGCCTTTACCGTTGATCCGGGGAGGCGGCCAGGAAAGCCGGCGCCGCTCGGGCACCGAGAATGTGGCCGGCATCGCCGGGCTCGCGGCGGCGCTCGATGCGGCCGATAAAGAGCAGGTGATTTGGAAAAGCCGGGCGGAAGCTTTACAGTTACAGCTCGAACAGGGTGTGCGAGACCTCGCTCCGGACGCTGTGATTTTTGGCGAAGGCGCCGCCCGGTTGCCGAATACGACTTGTTTTGCCATTCCCGGCAAGAGCGCCGAGATGCTTTTGATCGCGTTCGATCTCGAAGGCATCGCCTTAAGCTCGGGTTCGGCCTGCTCGTCGGGTAGGGTTGAGCGGTCTCACGTGCTTGCCGCAATGGGCGTTCCGCAGGGCTTAAGCGAAGGCGCCATCCGCGTCTCGACCGGCTGGAACACCGCGGAGGCGGATATCGAGCGGTTCCTGACCGCTTTGGAAAAGATTTGTCGCCGGCGCGAGGCGCGCCGGGCGGCTTAGGTTTGGGTGTCATGGCTGCCCACGGCGGCCATCTGGGGGCGGAAATGCGGCCCTGGATGGCTGGGTCGAGCCCAGCCATGACAAGGAAGGGAGTGAGATATGGCGACGCCAGTTCAGGACACCATTGAGCGGGTTCGCGAGATCGATGTCGAAAAGTACAAATATGGCTTTACGACCGATATCGAGAGCGTGCGCGCGCCGAAGGGGCTTAGCGAAGACGTTGTGCGCTTCATATCCGCGAAGAAGGGCGAGCCCGAGTGGCTGCTCGAATGGCGGCTTGAGGCCTATCGCCGCTGGCGCACGCTCGAAGAGCCGACATGGGCGCGCGTCCATTACCCGAAGATCGACTACGAGGATCTTTATTATTACTCCGCGCCGAAATCGACCGAAGGGCCGAAGAGCCTTGCCGATGTCGATCCCGAGCTTTTGCGCACCTATGAGAAGCTTGGCATTCCGCTGAAGGAGCAGGCCGTGCTCGCGGGCGTTGAAGGCGCGTTAATCACCGGCCCGCGCGTTGCGGTGGACGCCGTTTTCGACAGCGTGTCCGTGGTCACGACCTTCAAGGAAGAGCTGGGTCGCGCGGGCGTGATCTTCTGCTCCATCTCAGAGGCGGTGCGCGAACATCCCGAGCTTGTGCGCAAATATCTCGGCAGCGTCGTGCCCACCTCGGACAACTATTTCGCGACGCTGAACTCGGCGGTCTACTCCGACGGCTCGTTTGTGTACGTGCCCGAAGGCGTTCGCTGCCCGATGGAGCTTTCAACCTATTTCCGCATCAACGAGAAGAACACCGGCCAGTTCGAGCGCACGCTCATCATCGCCGACAAGGGCGCCTATGTGAGCTATCTCGAAGGCTGCACGGCGCCGATGCGCGACGAGAACCAGCTTCACGCCGCCGTTGTGGAGCTGATCGCGCTGGACGAGGCCGAGATCAAATATTCGACCGTGCAGAACTGGTATCCGGGCGACAAGGACGGCAAGGGCGGCATCTATAACTTCGTGACAAAGCGCGGCGATTGCCGGGGCCGCAACTCCAAGATCTCGTGGACGCAGGTCGAGACCGGCTCGGCCATCACCTGGAAATATCCGAGCTGCATCCTGCGCGGCGACGGCAGCCGCGGCGAGTTCTACTCCATCGCCGTTTCGAACGGCCGCCAGCAGGTCGATAGCGGCACCAAGATGGTGCATCTCGGCAAGAACACGTCGAGCCGCATCATCTCGAAGGGCATCGCAGCGGGTCGCTCGGACAACACCTATCGCGGGCTTGTCTCGGCGCACCGCCGCGCCGCGAACGCGCGCAACTTCACGCAATGCGACAGCCTCTTGATCGGCGATCAATGCGGCGCGCATACCGTGCCCTACATCGAGGCGAAGAACGCGAGCGCTCAGTTCGAGCACGAGGCGACCACGTCGAAAATTTCGGACGACCAGCTCTTCTATTGCTTGCAGCGCGGGCTGTCCGAAGAGGACGCGGTGGCGCTCATCGTGAACGGCTTCGTGCGCGATGTGCTGCAACAGCTTCCGATGGAGTTTTTGGCGGAGACGCAGAAGCTGATTTCGATCAGCCTCGAAGGCAGCGTCGGATAAATAAAGAGGGAGAATAGTTCAATGCCATTGACACGCATCGCGCTTCGGCGCGGAAAATCGGCCGAGTACAAGCGCGCAATACTTGACGGCGTCTATGCCGCCATGCGCGAAACATTCAGCGTGCCGGAAGACGACAGGTTCATGCTGATCGACGAGTACGACGCTGAGAACATACTCTACAGCTACAATTATCCAGGCATCGCGCATTCGGACGACCTGCTGATCATCCAGCTTACAGTGAACAATACTCGAACCATAGAGCAAAAGAAGGCTCTTTATATGAGTATTGTAGAGAAGTTGACTAAAAATCCAGGCGTGAGAGAAGAAGATGTCTTGATCAATCTGGTCGAGGTGGCGAAAGAAAACTGGTCGTTCGGCATCGGCGTCGCACAATACGCGATAGACTGATAAGCGACATGGCTGGGCTTCAACCCCGCCGTTCTTCAACGCCGTGCGCGAACGGCGACGTTCCCTCTCCCTGTGGGAGAGGGATAGGGTGAGGGGTAACGAGCTTGGAAGCCCAGGCGAAACCAAGAACGCGCAGAGCCCGTGAGTTGCGCGGCGCATCCACGGATGCTGAAAACAAGCTGTGGGCGCGTCTGCGCAATAGGCGGCTCTATGGGTTGAAGTTCAGGAGGCAGGTTCCGGTTTGCGGGTTTATCGCCGATTTTCTCTGCGAAAGCGCAAAGCTCATCGTTGAACTCGATGGCGGACAGCACGCGCTGAACGCAAAGCAGGATCTCGATCGAACGAAGGTCTTAGAAAGGCCGGCTTTCAGGTTCTTCGGCTTTGGAAGAACGATGTCATGTCAAATATCGAGGGCGTCCTCTCCGAGATCGCAAGAATGGCTGGCGCGGCGCCCCCTCACCCCAGCCCTCTCCCCCTGGGTGAGGGAGTTTTGGCGGTGGCGGCATCGTCCCCTCTCCCGTGGGGAGAGGGAGAGGGTGAGGGGCTGAAATGGCGCTGATCCTGGCGGCGGTCTTGGGCGCGTTCATCAGCCTTGTCGGCGTGTGGTTCATCACCTCGCCGTTCAACGCCGTGCAGACGTTCGGGGTCGATCCCTCGCATCTGGCCGACATTGCGCTGGCGCCGGGGCTCGGCGTGCGCGACCTTGCGCTGGGGCTGATCATCATCGGCTTCGCCTTGGCCCGCAAGCCCGGCGCCGCCGGAACGGCGCTTCTCATCGCTGCGATCGTGCCCATCGGCGACTACGCCATCGCCGCAAAAGCCTTCGGCTACGCGGCCGCCGTCCGGCATCTGATCCTGCTGCCGTTTTTGCTCATCCTCGGCCTGATCCTGGTGCGCAAATGACCTTTTGGTTCAGACCGAAGCGATATGGATGGGGGGCGACCCCCGCAAACTGGAAAGGATGGTTCGCAACGTTCGGCTTCATCGCCATCGTGTGCGCCTTCACCTTAGGACTCGTGGCTTATCGGGACGAATTGAGCGTTGGAGCCGTGATCGCCTGGGCCGTCGCTTTTGTCGCCGCCGAGTTCGCGTTTATTTGGATTGCATGGAAGAAGACGGATGGGGCGTGGCGCTGGCGCTGGGGTTCCAAGGACATCGGGAAGTAGAGAAAACATGCTGGAAATCAAAGACCTGCACGCGGAAATCGACGGCAAGGAAATCTTGCGCGGCTTCAATCTCACGGTGCCGAAGGGTGAGGTCCACGCGATCATGGGGCCGAACGGCTCCGGCAAATCCACGCTCGCCTATGTGCTTTCGGGCAAGGAACCGTATGAGGTGACGGGCGGCTCCGTCACCTGGGATGGCAAGGACCTCCTGGCCATGTCGCCGGACGAGCGTTCGCATGCCGGCGTGTTCCTCGCCTTCCAATATCCGATGGAAATACCGGGCGTGGCCTCGTTGACCTTCCTGCGCGCGGCCATGAATGCGCAGCGAAAGGCCCACGGCAAGGGCGAAATTTCGATCCCCGAATTCATGCGGACGGTTCGCGCCGAGGCGGAGAAGCTCGGCATGTCCATGGACATGCTGAAGCGGCCCGTGAACACCGGCTATTCCGGCGGCGAAAAGAAGCGCCATGAAGTGCTCCAGATGGCGCTGTTGCAGCCCACGCTTTGCATTCTCGACGAAACGGACTCGGGGCTCGACATCGACGCCATTCGCGTCGCTGCCGAGGGCGTGAACCGGCTGCGTTCGCCCGATCGCGCCATGGTGGTCATCACCCACTATCAGCGTCTGTTAAACTATATCGTGCCGGACAAGGTGCACGTCATGGCTCGCGGGCAGATTCTGCATTCGGGCGGCAAGGAGCTGGCGCTTGAGCTGGAAGAGTTGGGCTACGCGGCATATCGCACTGAAGCGGCTTAAGGGGCGGCGATGACGATCCATCAGACCACAATCCGGCCCGCCATAACGCCCGCGGAACAGCGCTTCCTCGATCTCTATGCGAGCGTTTCGGCAAAACTTCCGGGCGCGCGTTCGCCCGCCGTCCGCGCCTGGAGAGATGCCGCGCTTGACGCCTTCGTGTTGCTGGGCGTTCCGCATCGCCGCGTCGAGGAATGGAAATACACCGACCTGCGGGCTCTCATGCCGGAGGTCCATCCGCTTGGCGGCTTCGAGGCGAAAACGGCGGCGGATGTCAGCATCGAAGCGGCGATCGGCAAATCGCTCGCGCATCTCGATGCTTATCGCGCCGTGTTTGTGGGCGGGCGTTTCCGCGCAGACCTCTCCACCATTCAGGACGCGCACGGCGTGACCTTCGAGCCGCTGCATCAGACGCTGGAGAATGAAGCCGCCGCTGCTCAGGCGATGGCGACGCTCGCTCTTCGCCAGCGCGATGTCACGGCGGCGCTCAGCACTGCGTTTGCGACCGATGGAGCCGTTCTCGCCGTCGCGCCGAAGACCCGGCTTGAGAAACCGATCCATATGATTTTCATCTCATCGGATGAAAAGCCTGCGCTTTATGCATTCCAGCACGCGATCAGCATCGGCGACGGCGCTGAAGTCTCGCTCATCGAAACGCATGCAGCCCACAAATCGCAGGCCCTCTCGCATACGCGGCTCGCCATCGGCGCGGGCGCGCGCCTGCAGCATGTGAGGCTGGCCGCGAGCGAGGCTTCGAAGCAGATATCGTCGAGCGGCGTATCCCTTGCCGAGGGCGCGCATTACGAGCCCCTCCAGATGGCGATTAACGGGGGGCTCGTGCGCGCCGAAGTCGCAATCCGCTTCGATGGCCCGAACGCCCGCTGCCACTACGCGGGCGCGATGCTTCTGCGCGGCCATGCCCACGCGGATTTCACGCTCGTCGTCAATCATGTCGCGCCCCATTGCGAGAGCCGCGAGCTGGTGAAGGCCGTGCTCGACGGCCGCTCGCGCGGCGTCTTCCAGGGCAAGGTCGTCGTCCAGCAAGGCGCGCAGAAAACCGACGGCAAGCAGATGGCGAATGCGCTTCTGTTGTCCGACGAAGCGGAGTTCGACTCGAAGCCCGAGCTTGAGATTTTCGCCGACGACGTTGTTTGCGGCCACGGCTCGACGGCGGGCCAGCTCGATGATGACATGATGTTCTATTTGCGGGCGCGCGGCCTTCCCGAGGTCGAGGCGCGCTCGCTCCTAATCGCCGCTTTCGTCGGCCAAGCCCTTGATGGGATCGATAACGAGGCTTTGAGGGTCGCGCTCGATGAAAGGGTCGGCGCATGGCTCGCCGGCGCCCCAACCCTGCATGACCCGGCCATATGATGACGAACGCACGAACGAAAGGCAGTTCCCCTCACCCTGCCCCTCTCCCTCTGGGAGAGGGAACGCCGTTGCAACGGCTGCGACGGGACTCCCTCTCCCAGGGGGAGAGGGCTGGGGTGAGGGGCGCAAGCTCGGAGAGAGCCTATGACCTTGATTGAAAAAGACATCGCTTCGAGCGCTTACGACGTGGAGGCGATCCGGCGGGACTTCCCGGCGCTGTCGCTGCACGTTCATGGCAAGCCGCTCGTCTATCTCGACAACGCGGCGAGCGCGCAAAAGCCGAAGGCCATGCTCGATGCGCTGATGAAGGCCTATTCGGAGGAATATGCGAATGTTCACCGCGGCCTGCATTATCTCGCCAATGCCGCGACGGCCGCCTATGAAGGCGGGCGCGAGCGGGTTGCGAAGTTCCTGAACGCGCCGAGCCACGAGCAGATCATTTTCACGAAGAACGCGACCGAGGCAATCAACCTCGTGGCGCAATCCTTCGGCGGTTTGCATATCGGCCCCGGCGACGAGATCGTGCTCACCATCATGGAGCACCATTCGAACATTGTGCCATGGCACTTTCATCGCGAGCGGCGCGGCGCGGTCATAAAGTGGGTGCCGGTGACGGACGAAGGCGAGTTCCGCATCGAGGATTTCGAGGCCGCGATCACGCCGCGCACCAAAATGGTTGCGATCACGCATATGTCGAACGTGCTCGGCACGATCACGCCGGTGAAGGAGGTTTGCGAGATCGCGCATGCCCACGGTGCCTTTGTGCTGGTCGACGGCAGCCAGGGCGCGGTGCATCTTCCCATCGACGTGCAGGACATCGATTGCGATTTCTACGCCATGACCGGCCACAAGGTCTATGGCCCGAGCGGCATCGGCGCGCTGTACGGCAAGCGCGAGCATCTTGAAGCCATGCCTCCGTATCAGGGCGGCGGCGAGATGATCGAGACTGTAACCTGCGATGCGGTTCGCTACAACGATCCGCCCTACAGGTTCGAGGCCGGAACGCCGCCCATCGCCGAAGCCGCCGCGCTCACCGCCGCGCTCGATTACATGGACAGTATCGGCAAAGACCGCATTCGCGCGCACGAAACCGACCTTCGGCGCTACGCCGAAGAGCTGTTGAAGCCGATCAACTCGCTGCGCTTCATCGGAAATGCGGCTGAAAAGGGCGCGATCGTCTCCTTCGCCATGGAAGGCGCGCACGCCCACGATGTCGCCACCATCCTGGACCGTTCCGGCATCGCAGTGCGCGCCGGATCACATTGCGCCGAGCCGCTTCTCGCGCGCTTCGGCCTGACATCGACTTGCCGGGCCTCGTTCGGGCTCTACAACACGCGCGCCGAGGTGGAGGCGCTCGCGGAAGGACTTCAGAAAGCGGAGCGTTTTTTCAGATGACCGAGACCATGCAAGAAAGAAAAACCCCCATCGAGGACGCCCCGTGGGACGGTACGCAGGACCCGCCCGTGCATAAGGATTTGCCGCAGCCATGCGCGCATACGGTTGAGGTCGCCAAAGAATTCAAGGAACACCCGATCCCCGAGGAGGAGATCGAGAGCATCACGCAGGGGATCATCGCCGCCTTGAAGACCGTCTACGACCCCGAAATCCCCGTTGATATTTATGAGCTTGGGCTCATTTATAGAATTGATATCAACGATGACCGTGAAGTGGACGTGGAGATGACGCTGACCGCTCCGGGCTGCCCGGTCGCCGGCGAGATGCCGGCCTGGGTCGAAAACGCAGTCGGCGGCGTGCCGGGCATCGGTGTGGTTCGCGTGCAGATCGTGTTCAACCCGCCTTGGGACCCGAGCCGCATGTCGGACGAAGCGCGCGTTGCGCTGAACATGTTTTGACTTTGTCATGGCCGCACTTGATGCGGCCATCCAGTGCGATATGTGGAATGGCGAAGAAGTATGGATGGCCGGGTCAAGCCCGGCCATGACAGCGGGAGGGAGAGTTCATCATGGCAAGGGCGAAACCTAAGGTTCTAACGCTGACCGATGCGGCGGCGGAGCGCGTGAAGGCGATCATGGCGCGCTCAGACAAGCCCTTAGCCGGCTTGCGCATCGGCGTGAAGAAGGGCGGCTGCGCGGGGCTGGAATACACCATGGAATACGCGGCCGAGGTTGGCCCCGCCGACGAGGTGGTCGAGGACAAGGGCGTGCGCATCCTTATCGAGCCGTCGGCGATCCTGTACCTCCTCGGAACGGAAATGGACTTCAAGGCGGACAAGTTGACATCCGGCTTCGTCTTCAACAACCCCAATCAGACGAGTTCCTGCGGCTGCGGCACAAGCGTCGAAATCCAGCCGGCGCATGAAGGCGCGACGACCTGATCTGCAAAACAGCTAAGGTTGACCGAGCGGGCGCCACGAGCGCGCGACAAGGACGACATCCTGTTTAATTTCATTCGGCGCCGGGGAAGCGAAGCCAGGGGGAGTCGCCAGACCACCGAAGGGGGAACCCTCTAGCAAAACCCAAGCTCTGCTAGAGGGTTGTGTGCGTCGACCAGGGGATTTGCCGCATCCGCCGCACAGCACCTTTTGTATATTTTTGAAAATCAAATCCGTCAAGCTTCGTGCAAGTTATGGAATCGCTTGTGAGATGTTCATCAACAGCCTTGACCCAAATCGGTGGATATGGAGTCTCCGATAACGCGCCCTCGTGATGCAGTCTCAAACAAGGGCTGAGAGCAGACCATATATTGCAAAGAGGCTTTTAAGCTTGTGGAGGCGAAAATGGGTCTTATCAATAGCGTGAACCCTGAACTGGCTGCGGTAGAAAGCTTGATCCAAAAGCATGGCGGGGTAGATGGCTTGGTCAGGCAGTTCGAAAAGCAAGGCCTTGGCTCCGTGATTCGGTCATGGGTTGGGAAGGGCGAAAACCACCCTATTTCCCCCGATCAGATTTATCGCGCGCTGGGCTACGAGACGCTTGAGCAGCTTGGCGCCAAGCTCGGGATGGCTCCGGGCGAAGTCGCTGCAAAATTAGCGGCGCTTCTCCCGAAAGCAGTCGACAAAATGACGCAGAAAGGCTCTTCGTCAGAAGGTCGCTACCCTTGGACGGGAAAAAGAAAGGGCCTCTGATACCAACGGCCCTAAGTGCTGACCTTAGCCCAGTCGCGGGTGGCGATTGAGCGGACGATTTCTGGCGCGCGCATCAAGGCGTTCCATGCGCTGCAGCATGCATCGACGATGTCCTCGTACGTTTCCCAGACTTGATGGCTCAGCGCGTTGCCTCGAAGGTATTCCCAGATGTTTTCGGCCGGGTTCAGTTCCGGCGCATAAGGGGGCAATTTCAGCAGAACGATATTCTCTGGAACGACCAACTTGGGCGAGCGATGCCATCCCGCTCCATCCACAACGAGCAAGGCGATCGCTCCGGCGCTGACGCATTTGCTGATTTCAGCGAGATGCATGGTCATGGCTTCGATATTGACGGTCGGCAACGCCAAGGCGGCGCCGACGCCCCGGGCCGGGCAGACCGCGCCGAATAGATACGCCCAGGTGAAGCGACGGTCGCGCGGCGCGTGTGGACGGCTTCCGAGTCTGGCCCAGATGCGGGTCAGCGCGCCTTGCTGCCCGACCCTTGCTTCGTCCTGGAACCAGAGTTCGACCGGCTTGCCAGCGCGCTCGCCGAGCGCTTCCTTGGCGAGGCTTGCGAAGTTTTTTTAAAAGCCTCCTGGGCCGCGGGATCGGATTTTGGGCGCCGACGGACGCACGGAAAGACGGCGAAAGTTGAGCCTCCGCAGCAGCTTGCCCACGCTGCGCTCATGCAGGCTGACGCCAAACTCGGCGGCAATGCGGTCGCGCAAATCGACGCGTCGGAACCGCACCACGCCATCGCGGGCGAGATCGGCGCCCTCCTCGACCCAGGATGAAAACTTGCCCAGTTCGACCCAGCTCAGGTTTGCGGGCCGGCCGCTCCGCGCCCGGTCGGCAAGCCCATCCACACCTTCCTGATTATAGCGGTGAACCCAGTCGCGTAAGCTCTGCCGGTCCATTCCACAAAGGCGAGCCGCCTCCTCGCGGCTAAAACCGTCCAACACCATGGCGATGGCCAAGATGCGCGACGCCTGCCTGGCGTTTGCCGATAGCCTTGCCGCCGCCCGCAAATCCGCGGCGCTCATATCCGTCGAGTAATCGCAATCCCAGCCATCTCGCCCCCGCGAATCGATTTGACGCCATCGATTCACAGAATGAGCCCGAAGGGAATCCCCCTCGTAGAGTCAGTATTTTTAGCCGTTGGTATAACCGATCGCAATGGCTCAAAGTCCTGTCTCTCTGGAGTTCTGCCCGTTATCCTAGAGTTGTCGCCAGCGATTTTAGGTAGATAGGATGGCGTTATCATGATACGGAGGCGGCTGCATTGCGCGCGGCGGTAACCGTTGCGCACCCTGGCGGGCATCAGGGCAACGCAAGCCCCTGTTTCAAAGGCTCAACACATCGCACTACGTCGATTAAGCTTTTCTTATTGGCTGGGGAACGTGTTTTACAGACGCCTATCACCGGCAAGGTGGTTTGACCTCCGATTAGCTCCGGTCGTTTTCACAATCTTGCCACATTCAGGAGTGGAACCCCGAAGGGCTCCTGAGCTGTCGATTGGTAAAGGCTAAGCTTTGCCTCCGTCCTCACCCCGAAGCGCATCGACGACCGTGACAGAGGCGATGTCGAAGGTCTTGGCCGCACCGATGCGAAGGACCCGCCTGCGTTGCCAAGACGGCGGCGAATTTCGGCGAGCATGGAACTGGTGCGCTCGATGAGCTGAAAGCGCTGGTTAAGCTCGATGGAGGCGAGGACCCCGCTTGGCACCGTGAACACCGCCGAAATCCAATTCGGGTCGATATGTTCGAGAAATCTTTCGGTCTCTGACGATTTTGCAATGTGCAGTTCCGCCTCGGCGCCGAACTCCTTCTTGAAAAAATCCGCCGCCACAGCGGTGGCGTCCTTCGCATTCGGCCCTTCGGCGGCAATGACAAGTGTGGCCATGGTTCCTCCTGTTACTTTTCCGGACCTGCCTGTGATGGGCCGTCCAGCTGTGCGATCAGCGCATCGATCTGCGCAGCCAAATTGGTCTGGCCAAGGTACAGAAAAAACCATCCCGTGCCTCGATCAAGAGCGGCTTCGCTTGATCTGTAGCGCCGACAGAGGCGAGGAAGCGCCCCAGATCGAGTCCTCTTCTGTTGGTATTGGGGATGACCAAGTGAAGCTGTTAACCTCTGTTCCAAGCTCGTCCTCAAAAGGCTTGTTTCTCGCCCTCCAGTCGCCGTCGGCCAAGATCGGCTCTTTTGAAACAGAATATTGCACAGTCTGACCGCCGAAACTTGCACTCAAAGCGTCGTGCTGTTTCTGATCCTCAAGCTGGACCTCATGGATGGCCTTCTCTCGATTTTGGCGCGGCGCTTCTTGATGCTGCCCTTTGTAAGCGCCTCACCATCAAGCTCCAGCCATTTGCGGGCGACGCGATTGAGTGCATCGAGGGCGCCGAAATCGATGCGATCAAGCTTGGCTTCTTGATCTCTAAGCTCGACTTTGTGCATTTCAGGCGGCGAAACAAAGGGTATTGGTGAGCCGTTGCAAGACAGCGGCTGGAATTTCTACGCCGTCTCGGCTTAGCCGGGAGAGGGATAAATTCTCGATAGCCCAGAAATGGCGGCGGACCAAGGCGATGGCGTCGCTGAAGGAGGGTTCGCCTTTTGCGTACCACGCAGTGCTTTTTGCATGTGGCGCCCCTTCAGGACGGGGGCGGAAACGCAAGGCGCAACTCGCGCGTCCATCAGACAGCGGCGCCGCTAAGGGTGAACCGATCCCTCGCTTTTGCGCCTGTCCTAAGCACGAGGATTTTACTTCAATTCGTCGAAATAGCTGCGTTAGCCTGTCGGGCAATGCTCATTCTCCTGCTAAACCGAGAGCTATGTTGTGAATGTCCTGCATGTCGAGCCAAACGCGGATTGGCTTCCGTCCAGAAGGGCAGCCTGAGAAGACGGCGGCTCTCAATTCAGAGAAGCCTGCCGCCGCCAGCGAAAACGATCTCCCCCAAGGGCGGAAATCTCCGGACCTCATCCGCGCCGAGCGCACGGCATGGCGCCTCGCCCATATCCATTTTGCATGGGACATCAACAAGGCGCTAGAGTTTGCGCTCCTGCAAACCTTCGCCGTCCCCCCGATTTCCGGCCTTCTGGATCGCACAGCCGAATTCTCCCGCCGAACCCTCAAACGCTACGACGACACCGCGCTTCTCATAAGAGAGGTGCTGAGCAACGGCCTCGACAGCGACCGCGCGAGACGCGCCTTTGCCCGCATCAATGGCATGCACGGGCGCTTTCGCATCGCCAACGACGATTTTCTCTACGTTCTCTCCACCTTCGTTTTCGGCCCCATCGACTGGCTGGACCGGTTCGGGCGGCGCGGCATGACTGATGCTGAGCGGGAGGACTGGTTTCTTTACTGGCGCGAGTTCGGCCGGCGCATGGGGATTGACGGCTTGCCCGTGGACAGAGCCGCGTTTCGGAGCTTCGCGACCGCGTTCGAAGAAAAACGCCTTGCCGCGGCGCCGTCGAATCGCAAGGTGGCCCAACCAACCATCGACCTTCTGTTGCACCAGTATTTCGTGCCGCGCTCCCTTTATCCGGCGGGACGCGCCTTTGTGATGGCGCTCTGCCCGCCTCATCTCGTGGAGGCGCTCGGGTATCCCGAGCCTTCGCCCGCGCTTCGCGTTGTTGCGGAAGGCGTCATGGGGCTGCGGCGGCGGGTCCTGAGACTTCTACCGGAAAGGAGGAGGCCAATTTATTTCCTGTTCGGCAAAGTGACCTACCCCGAAGGCTACAATATCGAGGAGCTCGGCACTTTCGGGCGCTCCTCTTTCGCTGAAACCGGCCGACCCTCCTGAATGCCGTACCACCCCACATAAAGCGCCGGCAGAAAGACAAGCGTCAGGAAGGTCGCCGCGACGATGCCGCCAATCATGGCGAAGGCCATTGGGCCCCAGAACACCTGCGGCGCGATGGGGATCATGCCAAGGCTTGCGGCGGATGCGGTGAGCAGTATCGGACGCATCCGGTGCTTGGTGGCGGCGACTACAGCCGCCCAAGGCTCAAGCCCGTCCCGCCTCATGTCATCGACCTGGGCGACAAGAATGACCGAGTTGCGGATAATAATTCCTGTCAGCGCAAGCACGCCGAGAATGGCCACGAAGCCCAAGGGCTTACCGGAAAGCAGGAGAGCGGCCACGACGCCGATCAAGCCGAGGGGCGCGACGCTCACGACAAGGAACAGCTTCTGGAAGCTTTGCAACTGCACCATGATGCAAAGCGCCATGATCAGCGCCATCGCCGGCACGATGGCGATGATCGGCCCTTCCGCCTTGGCGCTTTCCTCGACCGCGCCGCCGACCGCCAGCTTGTAGCCGGGCGGAAGCGTTCGCTCGAACGCGGACATCGCGCCCTTCAACTGCGACACGATGGTCGCCGGCTGCGTGGTGTCGTTGATGGTGGCGCGAACAGTGATTGTGGGCAGGCGGTCGCGCCGCCAGATGATGGGCTGTTCGAGCCCGTATCGGATCGCCGCGAAGGAGAGCAGCGGAACCACCCCGCCGCTCTGCGTCGGAATCTGAAGCGTCCGCAAGGTCTCAAGCGTATCGCGTTCGCCCGCCTCTGCTCGCCCCACGACATTGACGAGGTAGATGCTGTCGCGCACCTGGGTGATGGGCGTGCCGCCGACGACGCCGTTCAGGATGCCTGCGAGGCTTGCGGAGCTGATGCCCAGTTGCCGCGCCTTGTCCTGCGCGATATCGACCCGCAAGACGCGCCCCGGCTCGTTCCAGTCGAAGGTCGGAGGATCAAGATGCGCGTTGCTTCCGACGATATCCGCAAGTTTGAGCGCCTTCTCACGAAGGCCCTGCATCGTCGCAGCGCTCAGCCGGTACTGCACCGGACGCCCTACCGGCGGCCCCAGCGACAAAGGTTGGACAAGCACATCGGTCCCGACGAACTGGTCGCGCGCGAAAGCCTTCAGCTTGCTCTCGACGCGGGCGCGCGCCTCAAGCGACTTCGTGACAAGCACGATCTGCCCGTAGAACGCGTTGTTGAGTTGTTGATCGAGCGGCAGGTAGAAGCGCACAGCCCCCTGCCCGACATAGGACGACCAGCGCTCGATGTCGGGGTCGCCTGCGAATTCTTTTTCGAAGCGGTCCATCTGCGCCTTGGTCTCAAGAATCGTGCTGTTCCGCGGCAAGGTGAGATCGATGAGAAGTTCCGGGCGATCCGAGTTCGGGAAAAACTGCTGCTGCACGAAGGCCATTCCGAGGACCGAGACGGCCAACATTCCGAGGCAGACGCCAACGGTGAGCCAGCGCCGACGCATCGCCCGCAGGAGAAGCGCATCGAAAAGCCGGACGAATCGGCCGGGATTGGCTGGATCGTGGGCCGGAAGGGTTTTCGGCAGCATGGTGACGCCGATCAGCGGCGCAAAGACCACCGCCACGATCCATGAGACCAAAAGCGCAGCCGCGATCACGACGAACAGGCTATAGGTGTACTCGCCCGCCTGACTGCCGTTGAGCCCGATCGGAATGAAACCGGCCACGGTGACAAGCGTGCCCGTGAGCATGGGAAACGCCGTCGACGTGTAGGCGAAGGTCGCCGCCTCCTTGAGGCTGTCGCCGCGCTCAAGGCGGTTCACCATCATTTCGACGGTGATCATGGCGTCGTCGACAAGGAGACCGAGCGCGATGATGAGCGCGCCCAGCGAAACGCGCTGCAGCGCGATGCCCTGCGCCTGCATGACGACAAAAACAATGACGAGCACGAGCGGAATGGAGAAGGAGACGACGAGCCCCGCCCGAACGCCAAGCGTAAAGAAGCTCACGGCGAGAACGATGATCACGGCCTCGACGAGCGCCTCGGTGAAGCCGCCGACGGCCTCCGCCACCACGCGCGGCTGATCGGAGACGAGATGCACGCCGACGCCAATCGGGAGATCGGCCACGATCTCGACCATCCGCTTTTTGAGATCGTCGCCGAACTGCAGCACATTCGCGCTTTTTCGGGCCGCAATCGCCAAGCCGATGGCGGGCTGGCCGTTGTAGCGGAACATCGCCGCCGGCGGGTCTTCGTAGCCGCGCGAGATTTCGGCCACGTCGCTCAAGCGGAAAAACCGCTCATTGACGCGCAAATTGATGGTGCGCAGGGTTTCCTCGGATGCGAAGGCGCCTGTGACCCTGAGGCTGACCCGCTCGGGTCCGGCCTGCATGACGCCGGAGGGCTGCACGGAATTCTGGTTTTGCAAGGTCTTCACAAGCGCGTCGATGTCGAGACCGAGCGAGGCGAGCTTTCGCGCCGAGAAATCGAGATAGATCGTCTCGTTCTGCGCGCCGAGCGCCTGCACCTTGCCGAGATTTGGGACATTGCTGAGGCCGGTTCGAACCTGTTCGACATAATCGCGAAGCTGGCGGAAGGTCAGCCCGTCGGCCGTGAACGCGTAGATGTTGCCGAAGACATCCCCGAACTCATCATTGTAGCCAGGCGGCTGCACGCCGGACGGAAGCTGATACTGGATGTCCTGGACGTGCTTGCGAACCTGGTAGAACTGCCAGGACGCGTCCCTGGTGGTATCCTTGAGATTGACGAAGATCGTCGTCTGCCCTGGCGTCGTATAGCTCCTCGTGTAGTCGAGGCTGTCGATCTGCTGCAGTTCCTTCTCGATGGGGTCGGTGATCTGATTGATGGTTTCTTCAGTTGTAGCCCCCGGCCATTGTTGCTGGATCACCATCGTTTTGATGGTGAATGTGGGGTCTTCCTCGCGGCCAAGCCTCTGGTAGGCCAAGAACCCGGCCAGCGCCGACACGATCATAAGGAACCACACCAAGGAGCGATGCTCGATCGCCCACTTGGACAGATTGAAAGACCTCATTGGGCCAACTCCTCGGGATGGCGGACTTTCTGCCCGGCGATGAGCGAGTGAATTCCCGCCGTGACGACGCGGTCGCCTTTGGCAAGGCCCTCGGACGCCTCGACGATGGCGCCCGTCCGCTTGCCGATGACGATCGGGCGCGATGCGACCGTATCATTCGGGGCGACGATCCAGACCGAGGCTTTGCCCTTCTCTTCGAGGACGGCGGCGGCCGGGATTTCGATCACAGGCGCGATGTTCTGCGGAAGCGAAACGGTCACGGTCGTTCCGAGGCGGAAGGCAGGCGGAGGGGCGTCAAGGCTGAGGCGGATGCGTTGCGAGCGCGTCGCTGCTTCGGCGAGCGGGGTCACCTCGCGGATTTTACCCGAGGCTGAGACCGCGCTGTTAGTGAGGAGCGCGACGGTGAAATCAGCATTTGGTTGGAACTGCCCCATCAACTCCGCAGGGACGTCGAAAACCGCCTCTCGCACGTCCGGCCGGGCGATCGTCACAACCGCTTGCCCGGCGGCGACCACCTGCCCCACCTCGGCGTCCCAGGAAGAAATTACGCCATTATACTCGGCGTGAAGCTCGGTATAGCCGACCTGCTCCTTCGCCTTTTGCAGGCTCGCCAGCGCCTGATCGAGCTTGGCTTGGGCAGTCTGGCGGTTTGCGGTCGCGGCGTCGACCTGGGCCTGCATCGTGCCCCCCTTCCCGTCCGCGAGAAGCGTCTTTTGCCGGTCCTCGGTGGCTTGCGCGTTGATGAGAGTCGCCCGCGCATTTGCGACATCGGCTTCGGCTGAACTCAACGCAAAGCGCGTGAGCTTGGGATCGAGCGAGGCAAGCAATTGGCCAGCTTTGACGAGATCGCCGACATTCACGTCGCGCGTCACCATCCGGCCTCCGACCTGGAAGCCAGCCGAGCTTTGATAACGAGGCTGAATCGTTCCCGTGAATGGTCCGAACATCGCCACCGTGCGAGGCTCGACGATGAAGGAGAGAACAGGCCTCGGCGGCTCAACCGTCTCCGCCGTCTCCTGCCTGGAGCAGCCCGCAATGAAGAGGCCGGTCGAGAGCGCCGCTATCGCGGGCGCCATCGCGAACCCTGATCGTCTCATCGGGCATCCCCCTGCGCGATCGCCGCCATTTGCCCCGGCCGCAGGAACTGAATGCCCGCCGTGACGACCCTCTGGCCCGGTTTCACGCCGCCGGACAGAATGAGTTCTCCAGTGGCGAAGCTTTCGATGGTTACGGTCTGCGGCGCGACGCGATTGTCTTCTCCGAGGATCCAGACCGCGGGCTTTCCCCGCCACTCGTAGAGAGCGCTCCAGGGCAGAACAACGGCTTCGTGCGTATCCAATGGCGCCCGGCCCGTAACCGCGGCGCCGAGCGTCATCTGGGGCGGCGCATCGATGAGCCCGAGCTTCACGCGGACAGTGCCGGATTTCGCGTCAACATTGGGAGAGACTTCGCGGACGGCCGCGGCGGCTTTCACCTTCGGGTCGGCCTGCAAGATGATATCGACGGGAGTTGTTCTTGGACGCCCGCTCACCAGAGATTCGTAGACATCGAAAATCGCATCTCGGGGGCCGTCCTGGGCGAGCGTAAAAATGGTCTTGCCGGGCTGCACGACCTCGCCCACCTCCGCATTGCGCGCCACGATGACGCCATCGGCGCCCGCGCGAAGCTCCGTGTAGGACAGCTGTTCCTCCGCTGTCTTGAGCGCGGCCTTGGCGGCGTCGACCTGAGCCAGCGCGGCGTCGAGCGCAGCCTTCGCCTGATCGAAAGCCGCGCGCGTCGTGAACCCGCTTGCAAGAAGCGATTGCTGGCGGTCGAACGTGGTCCGCGATTGCACAAGCACCGCTTCCGCAGAGGCGACTGCCGCTTTCGCATTGTCGACGTCGGATTTCTCATCGCGAGGATCGAGCCTCGCCAGAACCTGATCGGCGGCGACGTGGTCGCCAATCTCGACGGCGCGGCTGATGATTTTGCCTGTGATGCGAAAGGCGACGTTCGTTTGGATGCGCGCCTGAATTTCGCCGGTAAGCTCGATTTCCCGCGAAAATTGCGACATCGCGGCCGTAACCGTGCGGACTTTGACAAGCTCCGGCTCGGCCGCTTCGGCCAAGGGCGCGGCCGCCACGAGAACGCTGCAAGCGCCAAGGCGGAACAGCCAGGCTGCCGATCAAGTCCAACTCATTATGTCTCCAGCGCTTTTTATATCAATTCCAACCGGCGGCGAAGGTCAGCCCGCAACCGCTCCAGAGCCTTTACATGCCTCGCTCCAGGTGACGCAGACAATAAAGAAATTTCCTGGCCTCCGGGCGCCGATTTCGCTCATGGCAGCCATTTCATGCGGCTGTCATGATTATGCTGCATTGCAACATTATTAGGTTTCTAGTTTGCGAATTCGAGGCTGCGCCCTCGCTACTGAAAGGACCATCATGAACCGCATTATTGTCGTCGCCATCGCCACAGCCATTGCACCGTTCGCCGCACAGAGCGCGGAAAAGACAATTCATCCCGAGCACGCCTCGGTTTCCACCTACAAACCGATACACGGTTTCAGCCATAAGGTCGGCGAGCGGCATTTCGTCGGATATTTTGTTGCAGCGCACCGCAGTTGCGCCGTAACCGTCGTGGATGCGACCGTCGGCGAAGACCCGCAATTTGACGGGCCGCGCCGTCAGAAGTTCGAGCTTGCGGCTGGCGGCCGCGCAGAAATCAAGGCCGACCATGGCAAAGCGCTCGGAATTGGATGCTCCTCAGACGCAAAGGAAATCACGGTTGTCGCGCTGGAGCCGAACATCCCAGCGTCCGCGAGCCGGTAGAGCCGCAAGAAGGCCTTGGACATCGACGGAACTGCTGTTCCGAGGGCAGAGTGCGCGCATTGGCGGCCCGCATCCTGGAGAGCGGCCGCCAATGGCGTATTGCTTCCAAAGCGGCCGCCTATCCGCTCCGCAGTCGCCGTGCTCTCAATTCTAATCGCCGCCGGCCACATACTCCCGGCGCTCCCAAAGGTTTCCCACGCCTCTCTCTGAGAAGACAGCCGAGCTATTCGCAATTTACGACGGCGTTTCAAAGGCTTTCACCTTTGCGTGCGAATTATTTTAGATGTTTCTTTTGTTTGGATAAAGTTTGTGCTTTCCTTTGCAAGCTCAGATCGAAGCGGGTAACGAACTTCCGATCACATAATGTTGACCATGCGCCTCCTGTTACTGACCGACGGAATAAGAGCACTTCGGATCAAAAAGCTCTATTCTGACGCGTCATTTTCGGTAAGGAGTTTTGCGTATGAAAAAGACGCTGCTCGTCTATGGGCTCTCGGCGATCGTCGCCTTAAGCCTCTTAATCTCTTCCCCATCCTTCGCCAAAACCGTCAAGGTCTGCGAGGAAGAATGGAAAGCCAACAAGGCCACGATCCAGGCAAGCGGCAAAAGAAAAACCGACTTCATGACGGTCTGCCGGGCTGAAACCGTATCGACCGAGCCGTCGACGGCGGCGCCGACAGCCCAAGCAGAGACGCCAAGTTCGCCCGCAACCGCTTCTCCTGCTCACTCCGCCAAAACGTTGAGAGAGTGCGCAGCCGAGTGGACGGCGAACAAGGAGAGCCTGCAGGCAAGCGGAAAGACCAGGAAGGACTTCATAGTCGACTGCCGTGGGGGAACGGAAACGACGGCGGCCCGCACGACGGAGCCGTCCGCCGGAATGACGCCGAGCACACCGCCGGCGACTGGCAAAAAGACAGTCAAGGCCTGCGAAGAGGACTGGAAAGCGAACAAAGCGGCGATCCAGGCGTCCGGCAAAAGGAAGACGGACTTCATGACCGAATGCCGCGCTGGGACCGCGTCGACGCAAACGGCTGCGCCCGCGCCTCAGCCAGCGCCTGCCGAGCAGCCGAAGCCGGACGTCGCGACGGCTCCTCAGTCCACGGCGCCGGCGCAACCAAAATCAGCGGAGACGCCGACGCCAGCCGCGCAGCCAAGGTCGGAAGCAAACGCTGCCCCTACTCCGCAGACGCCCACCGCTTCTCTTGCGGCTGGCCAGTTTACATCTGAAGTGGATGCGAAAACACACTGCCCAGGCGACACAATCGTGTGGGCCAATACGCGCTCGAGAATCTACCACTACGCTTCAAGCCGCCGATATGGCCACACCAAGGCCGGGGCCTATATGTGCGAAAAGGAAACGGCCGCGGCCGGCATAAGGGCGGCCAAGAGGGAGAGGCGTCTATAGAGCGGTTCGTATGACCTCTCAGGCCCACGCCACGCCGAGCTAAAGCGGACGGCGTGGGCGCTGGTCCGCTGAGGCAATCCGACTATCCTGGGGCGAGTAATACCAACCGCCCTATATTCTGACCCAAAGGCCCCCTCATCCTGTCCTTCTCCCGGTAAGCTCGCCTCGGCGAGCTTACAACTTGGAGCGGCCGCATCCGCGAGCGGATGCGGCTGGGGAGAAGGAACGATATTGCAACGGCTGGCGCCTTCTCCCTCTCCCGCGCAATCTCGCCTTGGCGAGATTGCTCCTCCATGAGACCGAATTGGCAAGCCGATGCGGTTGGGAGAGGGCGGGGTGAGGGGGCGCTACCGGTTGGCGCGCTCGCCGGCGAACTCCCATTCCCCTCCGGTTTTTCCGAGGCGCCTCTCCCTGAAGTCCCGGCGCCATGGACGCAAACACAACCGCGTTTTCGCAACGAGTATACAAGAAGGCCATTGGCCTGCACGCAAGTTTCATGCGGAGGGCGGGCCGCCGAAAGGAGCGGGATCCTCAGGTTCCGTAATTTCGCCAACAAAGCCGATTAACTCATCTCACGAATTATTCAGGCTGGCGTAACCAGCTGTTAACCGTCAGCGCGCTAAGACTTTGTTTCGCGTGGGAGTGTTGATGAGAAGTGGGCGTCCAATGAGAGAGTATGAGGGGCGTAGCAGGGCGCTTGTCGCAAAGAAAAGCGCTCGACCTGTTTTAGGCCGGAATTCAGGCCTCGCTGTATCGCCGCCTCGCCCACTCGCGAGCAAAGCACGCCACTCTTTCGCGAACCTTGCCTGGTACACAACACTTGCGTTGATTTTTGCAATCGGCGGTTATGCATTCCGCGATCCCGATATGCGCAAGCTGGCCGATTACCAGCTGACTATGCTGACGAGTTCCGGCGTGTCCAGCGTTTCACCGAGCTTCGTCGAAAGCGCGAAGGCGGCGGAGCCGCTTCCGGCGCACGCGGCTTACCTGTTCAACGAAAGCCAGAAGGGGCCGCGCGCGGACAGCTTCGCCTATGCGCTAAAGACCGCCGGGAGCGACAGCGTCGCGAGGCGCATGAAGGCCGATCCGCTCCATCTCCAGGTTGTGGCGTCCGCCGAACCGCCTCAGGCGCAGAACGCCCCCACCTCAGGAACGCCGGTCTTTATGTCGGCGTTCACGCCGGAGACCGGCGGCGATAGCGATGCCGAGGCGCGGCCGCCGAGCAGCGCCGGCAGTCAGTGGGCGGGCCTTCTCAAGAACGCAAGCCTTTCGCCAGATCAGCCCAAGACGCTGTTCGGCGGTTTGACCGAGGATGAGTTCAGGGCGCGTGAACTGCGTTGCATGGCGACCGCGATCTATTTCGAAGCCCGCGACGAGCCGGTCAGAGGACAACTGGCCGTAGCGCAAGTCATCATGAACCGCATTCGCAGCCCATTCTATCCCAAGACCGTCTGCGGGGTGGTCTATCAGGGCGAACGCAATCGCACCGGATGCCAGTTCTCGTTTACGTGCACGGGCAGACACAACGCCATCAAAGAAAGAGAAGAATGGGCGACCGCGGTGAAGCTTGCAAAGCAGATTATCGCTGGCGAGGTCTGGATCGACGAGGTGGGACACGCGACCCATTATCACGCAACCTATGTTCATCCCAATTGGCGGCGTGAACTCGACAAAGTCGCCCAAATCGGAGGCCACATCTTCTACAAGATGAAGCCGGGGACAGTGCAACTCGCGCTGTTGAACGAGGGCTTGTAGGCCGTCCTGCGCATCGCGCCGCCCGGTTGTTCGCCAATTTGGCCGCCAGGGCCATCGGAAGGGCGATGAAGCCGCGATGAAGAAAGCCGGCGAGCATCAACGCGGTCGGCGTAATGCTTTGCAAAGCGCGGCGACGCCGAGGCTTGAAGGGAACGCCCTCATCCTGGCGCCCGAGCGCCTGACGAAGTTCCCCCCAAGGCCGCGTAGCTTGCAGGCCGGCGCCACGCGCCGCCCCCGCTGGAAAGCGGCATAGCCCGCAAGTTTCAGGACAACTCGTGTTACAATACCTCATCAACCCTTTTTGAACCGCGCCAACGCCAGAAAATCTTTTCAATTTAATTTCACGGCCGCCACATCGAACACGCAGTGATCGGAAATGCTTCTCTTGGAGTGAAATTGCAGTAATGTTTTTAGTTAGGGAAAAACAACAAGGAGGTCTCGATGACAGTTCGGAGGCAAGTTGCGGCTTTGCCGCTCCGTCTGGCCAAGAATGGCGATATCGAAATCATGCTTGTCACGTCGCGAGAAACAGGCCGCTGGATCATTCCGAAGGGCTGGACGTCGAAGCGCCTGAAGGATTGCAAGGCGGCGGCCCGGGAGGCGCGGGAGGAAGCCGGCGTTAAAGGCAAGATTTTCCGCGATGCGATCGGCACCTATCGCTACATCAAGCGGGAAATCGGCAACGGGGCTCTCATCGAGGTGCGGGTTTTTCTTCTCAAGGTGAGCAAGCGCTGCAAGCGCTGGCCCGAAAAGCGCGAGCGGCGGAGAGCTTGGTTCGATATCGAGCACGCCGCCAACAAAGTGAGCGACCCCGAGCTTTCCACCATTATCGGCATGCTGCGGGAAGCGAGACCTTCTTACGAATCCTCACGAGCCTGGGCTCGGTGACGGCCGGAACGAGGCGGCTCGGGGGCGAGATTGAGTGCGGAGCCAGCGCCGGGGCGCATTCCGGCGCGGGCGCAGACTATTTCAATTGAGCGAAGTCGGCGCCGAAAGCATATCCCACGCCGAGCTTGACCGTCACATTGCTCGTGTTGCTGAAAGGTTCGAGGTAGGTCCCTGTGGGATCGGCGTTGGATCTGCCGTAATTATACGAATCCCATTCCATGCCCGCATTCACATGGAGGCTGCGCGTGATGGCGTAGTCGCAGGAGACGCCCACCTTGCCAGCCCAGGAACTTCCGAGCGCCAAAGTGGAGCCCACGATCGCGCCTGGGATCGTCGCAACCTCGACTTGCGGGTTGATCGTCCGTCCGACCAATCCGTCAATCGACAGAACCAGACGGCTCATGAATGACCATTGGGCCAAAACGCCGACGCCGGCATAACCATTCGAATAGTTTTCGCCTGCATTCACTTGCCTGACCCATTCGTGATATCCGATGCCGACAAACGGCGTCGCCATGAACGAGGGCTGGACAATAAAGCCCTTGCCGAGCCTGAGATCGTAATCGTAGACGGTTGCGCCGCTCGTGGTCACGAGGGACCCGAAAGGTCGGCCCCAATAAGCGCCGACATAATCTGTTTTTCCGTTTTCCCAGAAGAATCGAGCGCTTAAATACAGGTTTTCGACATACCAGTCCCGCATCAACGAGAAGGAGCCGCCGGCGCCGGGCACCCAGTTCTTTTCAACGTCCAACAGCGACCGGAACATGCTTTCCTCATAATCGAAATTGGTCGCAACGAATTGGGCGCTGATTTGATTGTTCGACTGCTTGATGGTGCTGGGGACAGAGAACACGTCCCCATCATCCTTATACCCGCCCCCGCGGGTGAAGCCCTGTGCGTTGGCCGTAGCCGTTAGGGCAATGACGCATACGCCGATGACAAAGCCACAACGAATCATGACATCCCCCATACAAAGTACGATGGCCACGCCTATACAGCGCCATAGAGGTGCGCAACTGGAGGTTGCAGAAAGCTGCGCACTCATCCACATCGAAGTCTTCGCCGCCGGGTTTCTTTACGCGGGCAGCTAACCTTGGCCCGCAACTGTTGCACGCCCGCGCAAACCTGCTTAGCGTTAGCTCATGAACGCACGTCTCACGGATCGCGAAAAACAGGACGAGGACGCAGGCGAGCTTTCGCTCAGGCCTCAGCGCCTTTCCGAGTTCATCGGGCAGGCTCAGGCGCGCGCCAACATGAAGGTTTTCATCGACGCGGCGCGAGCCAGGGGCGATGCGCTCGACCACGTGCTTTTTGCGGGTCCGCCGGGCCTCGGCAAGACGACGCTCGCCCAGATCGTGGCGCGCGAGCTTGGCGTGAACTTCAAGATGACGTCGGGGCCGGTCATCGCCAAGGCGGGCGACCTCGCGGCGCTTCTCACCAATCTTGAGGAGCGGGATGTCCTTTTCATTGATGAAATCCACCGGCTCAACCCGGCAGTGGAGGAGATCCTTTATCCGGCGATGGAGGATTTTCAGCTCGACCTCATCATCGGGGAAGGGCCGGCGGCGCGTTCGGTGCGCATCGATCTGGCCAAATTCACCCTTGTCGGCGCCACGACGAGAACGGGCCTTCTGACGACGCCCTTGCGGGACAGGTTCGGCATCCCGATTCGGCTCAACTTCTATACCGACGATGAGTTGGAAGAGATCGTGAAGCGCGCGGCGCGCGTTCTCAGTATGACGATCACGCCGGACGGCGCGCGGGAGGTGGCGCGGCGGAGCCGGGGAACGCCGCGCGTGGCCGGAAGGCTGCTCCGGCGTGTGCGGGATTTCGCCGCAGTCGGCGGCGAAAAGGAGGTCGACCGGAGAGTTGCGGACACAGCCCTTTTTCAGCTAGAAGTTGACAGGCTAGGCCTTGACTTAATGGATCACCGCTACCTTCGCTGCGTTGCGGTAAACTACGGCGGCGGCCCGGTAGGAATTGAGACAATCGCCGCGGCGCTGAGCGAAGGCAAGGACGCGCTGGAGGAAGTCGTCGAACCCTACCTTTTGCAACAAGGGTTTATCGGCCGCACACCGCGCGGACGGGTGCTCACGCTAAAGGCTTTTCAGCACCTCGGCCTTGCCGCTCCTCAATCTTCGCGAGATGGCCAGCTTCCTCTTTTTGAAGGGTCACGGAGCGAGTGATCCTTGCTGCGAGGTGCGCAAGAGCCACAGTCAAGTTTCACCCACAGGATTTACACAAAAGTTTGCCGGGCTGTGTGCTTTTTCGGATGACTTTTTCCCCAAAATGAACTTCTATGTAGGTCAAGCACAGTAGCTGCAAAGGTTCCAGTCCACGTGGACTTAATTGCCACGCTGGATGGAACGGAACGCCTGACGAGAAGGTTTTGCGTACGTCAGGCGATTTCGTTACTCGTTTGAACTCACCCTCACAATTGTTTTTATCGATGAGCGCCCTGGGAGGGGTGTCATCATCAAATTGCCTTTATCCGACACCACTTTCACGTGCGTAGACGAAGGAAGCATTTTTTGCTTATATCGGCCCATGAACAACGCGACGAGCATGACATTGCAAAAAGGTCGAGCCGCTTTCGGAGCAATAAGCCGTGCTATCTCGTACGGCGCGCTTATGGCGCTTCCGCTTTCGGGACTTGTTCTCTTTTTTGAAATGACAGCGCCTGCCAAGGTTATGCATGTAGGAGTTGTGCCGACCCAGATCGCGAGCGGCCCTTCAGAGCCCATGAGTGACGGTGCGAGCAGGCCGTGGCGTGGGCGCGCGACCGTGGCGCGCTTCGCAGGGGTGAGCGCTGAGCGCCGTCCGGATAAGGGCGAACCTGCGATGCTGACCGCAGTCGATGCTGAGCATGTTCTCTCGCAGGCTCCTTACGGCAGCCTCAGGCCTGGCTTCTACACCGAGTTCATTAACAAGGAACGCCATCGCATCGCGCTTCTTATCGTCAACCGCGAGCCCATCGTGGATAGCGTCGTTCCCGATAACGCGCGGCTCATGGATATTACGGAAGCTTCGACGCAAAACGTGATGTCTTTCGCCTGGGGTCACTGGCTCTACAAGGTCGAGATCGAAGACAAGGGCGTCGAGCCCGATGTTGTCGTGCAAAAGGTCCTCTGAAAGGCCTTTGGATCCCCACCAGCAAGCTGTGGCTTGAGCTTCCGGGATGGTTCTAGCGCGGAGTTTTCGCTTTTTCTTCGCTAACCAATAACCGCGCATGCTCGCCAAAAACTAAAGCTTTCGCCCAACGCAAATCCCGGTCGTGGCTCCATCGAACGCGGCTCTTCCACGCCAGCTGCTTAGCCCCAGGCGTAGCGTTATTTACATACTGCCGAAATGAGAATTTAGCTTCATCCTTTACAAGCTCGGGATGCGGCCTGGCGATTTTCAACATTGATCCTCATGGTGAGTACGTCGCGGTTCGACAGGCTCACCGCGCTGAAATGTAAGAAGCCGAATCAAGCGCGGTCTTGTCCACTTTATGGACCCTGCCGGCGCTGGTATGATTGGCCTTCCGCATTCAGTTCGTCTCGATCTCAAAAAATCGAAGAGGATTATCGCGAGTACGCCTATAACGCGTCGGAGCGCCGCTTGGCGCCATTGCGCTGCAAAATAGCCGCTGCTGTTTCTTGGGGTTTGGCGGTTCGGGGAAACCTAAACGGAAGAAAGTTCGAGAGCAATGCGAAAGCTCATTATCCCTATCTCCATCGTTCTTGTCGTGCTGGCGTTTTTGAACGCGGCGCTTGAACTGTATGCAGGCGAGACGGCTTTGGCTCTCGTGGCCCTCGTGATTTTTGTGACCGCGATTCTTCTTTTGGCCGCGGTCCTCGCCCGTCCGAAGGCCGAAGGCCGCCGGCCGACCGCCGAAACGGTCAGCATCGCCCCTCCAACGGCAAATCAAGCGAATGCCGAGGTCGTGAATTTCCTCGCGATTTTTCAGGAGAAAGGTCGCCTGGTCGATTTCCTGATGGACGACATCAAGGGTTACAGCGACGCGGAGGTCGGCGCCGCCGCTCGCGTCCTGCACGAAGGATGCAAGGCTGCCTTGCTGGAGCATTTCGGCATACGGCCAGTGCGTGAAGAGAACGAAGGATCGAAAATCACCGTGCCGGCCGGGTATGCTCCCGATGAATACCGTCTTGTCGGCAAAATCAAAGGCGAGGCGCCGTTTTCAGGAGTGCTCGTCCATCATGGATGGAGAACGGACTGGGTGAAGTTGCCCCGCCTGCTCAGAACAGGCGATGACCGGCTGCCGACGATCGCTCCCTCCGAGATCGAGCTGAAATAGGCGGCTGGAGTGGTCGCGGGCACCAGTACACGTGGTCCAAATCTATAGAACCAGCAATGTGGTTACTTCCATGAACCCTCAATTCAGTCTTGGCATCGACCTCGGGACAAGCAACAGCGCGATCGCTATGGCGGACGTTGACGGAGGTCAGGAAGAAATAATCGAAGTCACCCAGATCCTGGGGCCGAACCAGATCGGCGAAAAGCCGACCCTGCCTTCCGCGCTCTACATACCGCATCCCGAAGAGTTTCCGACAGATGCGTTTCCATTGCCGTGGGAGACTGCCGACGGCGATGGCGTGATTATAGGCCATTTCGCGCGCGATCATGGCGCCCTTGTTCCGGACCGCCTCGTCACCTCGGCGAAGTCTTGGCTGTCGAACCCTCATATCGATCCCCGGCAGCGGAACCTTCCCTGGAAATCGGAGATCGAGGAGGGCAAACTGTCCGCCTTCGAGTGTTCGCGCCGCTATCTGGAGCATATAAGGGAAAGTTTCAGCTACGCCACCCAGGATAGGGATGTTGACCTGTCCGATGGGCTGGTGGTGCTGACCGTGCCCGCTTCCTTTGATGATGTGGCGAGAAACCTGACCCTGGAGGCGGCGGAAGCCGCCGGACTCGGCAAGCCCGTCCTGCTGGAAGAACCGCTTGCGGCTTTCTATGCCTGGGCTGCTCAGGCCGGGAAGACGTGGCGCAGCCAGATCCGCCCTGGCGACATCGTTCTGGTCTGCGATGTCGGCGGAGGGACGGCGGACTTCAGCCTTATCGCCATATCGGACAATGCGGGGCATCTCAACCTCGACCGCATCAGCGTCGGAGAACACATCCTGCTCGGCGGCGACAATATGGATTTGGCGCTCGCCTACACGCTGCGCGCCGGTCTTGAGGCGGACGGCAAGTCCATGAGCGACATGCAGTTCCTGGCGCTCGTTCACGCCGCCGGCAAGGCGAAGGCGGCGATGTTCGAAGATGAGTCCATCGCCGAGACGCCAATCGCCGTTCCCTCACGCGGGTCAAGCCTGCGCGGAACCATCTCGACGAAGCTCGACCGGGCGGCGCTTGAAGCGGTCATCCTGGACGGTTTCTTCGCCAAGACCGAAATCGGGGATCTGCCGCAAAAGACGCGGCGGGCCGGGTTGCAGGAGTTTGGCCTGCCTTACGCCTCTGATCCCGTCATCAGCAAGCATCTGGCCCGCTTTCTCACGCGAAGCCTTGAAAACGTGAAATCGAGCGAGGCGCTATCCTCGCTCGTGAGCGATAAGGCCCGTTCAAAGTCGTTTCTGGCGCCCACCGCGGTGCTCTTCAACGGCGGCGTCTTCAAGGCCGCTCCGATCCGCCAGCGCGTGCTCGATCTCCTGACCGACTGGAATGAAGGCAAACCCGTCCGCGAACTGGCGGGATACCAGCCGGACTTGGCGGTCGCCAAGGGGGCCGCGTTCTACGGGTGCAACCGGATCACGGGAAAAGGCATCCGCATCAAGGCCGGAGCCGCGCGCTCCTATTATATCGGCCTGGAGACATCGATGCCCGCGGTGCCGGGCTTCCGCCCGCCTCTGAAAGCGCTCTGCGTGGTTCCGCAGGGAATGGAGGAAGGGACCGAAGTGCTGATCGAAGGGCAGACCTTCGCTCTGGTCACCGGGCAACCTGCTGAATTCAGGTTTTTCTCTTCGGAGGTGAGAAGCGGCGACGAGGCCGGGCAGATCCTGCCTGACGCCGAACGTGAACTGCTTGAAATCAGCCTTCTCGAAGTCGATCTGGCTGTGGCGGAAGACATTCCGGCAGGACAGGCCGTTCCGGTGCAGATGAACGCCGTCGTTACAGAGCTCGGCAATCTCGAGCTTTGGATGAAGCACACGAAGTCGGATCGCCGGTGGAAGGTCGAATTCCAGGTCAGAACGGAATAGCTGGAAGGGCGGACTGGATTTAACATGTGCTGGCTTGGTTGAACAGTTGGCCCCCTCACCCGGCCGCAAGGGGAGGGAGTCCGCTCGCGCTTGCGACAGCGTTCCTTTTCCCCAGCCGCATCCGCTCGCGGATGCGGTTGCTCCAAGTTGTAAGCTCGCCGAGGCGAGCTCACCGGGAGAAGGACAGGATGAGCATCTGTGATGGAAGTCAAGCATGAAGAGGCTCGGCATTGGGCTTTTCGGGCGACCAGAGGCGATCCTCTTTGATGAGTTCATTTGCAAGGACGATCAGCTTTCTCATAACGGCAGTCAGGGCGAGTTTTTTGACCTTTCCTGCGGCAACGAGGCGCTCATAGAAGCGCTTGAGATGCGGGTTGAAGCGCACCGCCGAAAGGGCCGCCATATAGACGCCGTTGCGCACGGCTTGGCGGCCGCCCCGGATACGGCGCTGGCCGTTGCGCTTACCGCTGTCGCAGGCGAGGGGGGCCAGCCCCGCAAGCAGGCCGGCCTGCTTGGCGTTAAGGCTGCCAAGCTCTGGCATGTTGGCAATCAGTGTACAAGCTGTCACGGCTCCCACGCCTGGAATAGAGACGAGGATGGCGAACCGGCGTGCGAGAGCAGAATCGGCTTCGATGGCTTGAACGGCCAGGGCTTCGAGCGCGCCGGCCGCGGCTTTGGCGCTCCTGATCTGATGTTCGATCTGGCGCTCGACGCCTGGGACGGCGGCGGTCGCGAGCTGGTTTCCAAGAGCGGTCGCCGCCGCTATGGCCGCCTCGCGGTTTCGCACGATTTCAGACAGATTTTCAATGGCTTCGGGCAGCGGCGGCGTTGCCGCGAGTTGGGCCATCAGGCCGAATGCGGCGAGCATCCGCGCATCGACCGCATCGGTTTTCGCCAGCGCGCCAAGCGACTCGGCGAAGAGCCTGGCGCGCAGCGGGTTAACGACAGCGACAGAAAGCCCGCCATCGTGCAGGAACCGGTGGACGCCGCGATGATATTTGCCCGTCGCCTCGACAACCGCGATCCGCACCCCGAGCGGCTTCAGGGCGGACAGGAGTTGCTTGTGACCTTTCTTGGTGTTGGAAAAACGCAAAACGGAGCCGGCCGGGAGGATGTGGATATCGAGCCACTCTTTACAAACGTCGATTCCTACGCCTACGTCATGAGACGCGCTGTGTTCGGACATGACCTTGCCTTGCATCCGGGACTTGCTCCCAATCATCTGTTCAGGACGAGCGCGAAGGAGCGGCGGACCAAGCTCACCCACGGTTCGCGCCAAGGGGATTGCGGTCCCGCCGATCCGTCCCTCCGGACCCCGGCCGGGGTCCGGAGGGACGCTCAAATCATTGCCCGATTCGAGCAAAATCATCATGCAAGGGGGGCTTGGGTCAGAATAGAGGGCGGTCGGCATAATTCGCGTTGACATCCCCCATGCGGAAGAAAGAGCACATCGCGTCGTTGCGAGGGCCTCATGAGAGGACGGGCGTCGGAACGCCGGAAACGCTTTTTAGTTGTAGCGTATCAGAATCACAAGCTAGAGCGTGTATTTGTGCGGGACGCGTGACGCTTGTCAAAGCCGCCGGTTTTTCAGCGTTATCTGAAACGCAGGGCATGAGAAATCTACCTGCGATTGCTGGATCGGAACCACAAATTGGCTACATCAATGCGCCTGCGGCGAGGGTCCGCGGCGGTGGGAGCGGCGTGCGCCCGGCTCCTTTTTTCCATCGAGACCGTGCGGATGTCGCAAGCCTCGTCGGCGCCACGGGCGTCGGCAGGACATAAAGCGCGGCGCGGCGAGCTTGGAGCCGCCTCGGCGGCGATCATCGCGGCCGCCCTGGCGGGCTTCGCGCCGCCCGCGCAGGCTCAATTCACCGGCATCACCGGCTTCGGCGACAGCTATGCGGATACCGGCGCAGCCCCGGGAGGGGCGTTTCGTCTTCTAGGCCAAGCCTGCCCTGCAGAATTGCCCACCTGCCGATTCACCGGCAGCACGAATTTCGTCGACTCGCTGCGATCGATCTATGGTCTGCCAAGCCTGACCAATTACGCGATCGGCGGCGCCCGGACCAGCAACAGCAACACACTCCAAAGCCAAGGCCTGACCGAAGGTTTCCCGTACGAACTCCAGCAACTCGCCCTCAACGGAACGCACTTCACCAATACCGACCTCATCGCGTTGTCCATCGGCGGCAACGATCTGTCGGCCATCAATACTGGCGGTCTTTCACCAGTCGCACAAAAGGCGCTGATCGAAGGGAGCGCTACGACCTCGGCCAAGAACGCGGTCGCAGGCGTAGAGCAAATGGCAGGCGCCGGGGCCCGCAACATCGCCTGGCTCAGTACCGGCAGTTCGAAATGGTTCCCCGAGCCGCCCAACTTCGTGCCGCCCCCCGGGCTTCCGGCTGTCTCCTTCACGAACGCGCAGCGCGACGACTGGGCGAACACCTATTACCAGCAGACCCAGCAATTGCTTGCGCCCCTGGCAAATTCGGGCGTTCGCATCTTCCTGTTCAACTTTGGAATCCTGCAGGAGCGTGTCGCGGCGGATCCGGCCCTGTACGGCTTCACAAGCGCCACCAATTGCGAGGCCGGGCCCGGCTCGGCAGCCACTCCCAATACCGTACACATAAATTTCGCGGGCTGCTTCTACGACAACTCGGTTCACCCCACCGGCCCTGCCATGGCGCTGATCGCGACCTACATGGCGAACCAGATCGATGCGCCGACCACCGTGGTTCCGCAGGGCGGCATCGCCATCAGCCTGGCTCAGGGGTTCTCCGCCTCCGTGCTCGGCCGCCTCGATGCCCAGCGCGGCCTCCCGGCGCGCGCCGAAGGCTACAAGGATGGCGGTCCCCAAAGCCCGTGGTCGGTCTATGGCGACGTCAATTACGGCGGCGGCAATCTTGAACGTCAGTTTCTCGCCGCGGGCTATGATTACGACGCCATCGGCGGCATGGTCGGGGCGGAGTACCGGGTCAATCCGCAGTGGCTGCTCGGAGGCGTGTTCGGATACTCGACTTCAACCGTGAGCCTCGGCTTCCAGAACGCTCATGACCACGTCGACTCCTATCAATTCGCCGGTTATGGCTCGTTTACGGGCGCCAACCTGTTCTCCGATGCGCTCATCGCTTATGGCAATCACGACTATGCTCTCGACCGCCAGGGCGTGATCGACATTGTTCGCGGCGGCGCCAGCGCCGACACCTTCACGGCGGCCGCAAGAGCCGGATACCTCTTTGACGCCGGACCACTCCGTGTCGGGCCGATCGCCGGCCTCAACTATGCCTTCGCGGACATTCAGGGATACACCGAAACCGGCGACAGCCTCCTCACCATGAGAGTGAACGAGCAAAAGGTTGACGCCTTGACCGGCAGCGCCGGGCTTCAGATGCGCTTTCCCTTCGAACTTCGCGGGGATCTCTACAGCCCGTTCATCAACGTCACCGCCGAGCAGGATCTCCTTGGCGCCAGCCGGACAATTACGACCACTCAGGTGACGGCGCCCCTGCTGCCTGTGCTGACCCCCGTTCCCGGCGATGGCGGCGCCTACGGCAAGATCGCCGCCGGCGTCGCCGCGAGACTTGGCGGGACTGTCAGCGCCACGGTAAACGCTGAGACCACATTCGCGCGCGACGGCGGGAACAGCCTTGTCGTCAGCGGCGGGATCAAGGTGGGATTGTAACACCGACCGCCCTATGTTCTGACCCAAGGCCCCCTCATCCTGTCCTTCTCCCGCGAGGGGAGAAGGAACGATATTGCAACGACTGGCGCCTTCCCCCTCTCCCAACCGCATCCGCTCGCGGATGCGGTTTCATAGGGTAGCAATCTCGCCAAGGCGAGATTGCGCGGGAGAGGGCGGGGCGAGGGGGCGCTACCGGTCAACACTTCCGGCGGTTGGTATAAGATCAACCGCTCCAGGATCCGAAAGCAGGCATGGCGGCTTGCCCGCTTTTGAAACCCGAGCCTTCCGGCGCGGCGTAATCCGGCAGAGAACGAAGCGGCTCGAGCCCACTCGTTGGACGAGCCGCGCGCGGCCTGCTTAAGCACAGCCGCAGGCAAGTCCAGTTGAGAGCGTGTGGCGAAGCGGGCGCCTCTGGCTTCATTAGCTTTTCCTTCACCTTCATCAAACTGTCATGCGGCTACGGGATAGCTTGCCGATCCAAGCGCTTGGGAGTCCATCCATGTCCGATGTTGCAGCGCCGATGCCAGGGCAGGCGTCGCCGAAGCCTAATCTCGATACGAACGTTGCGCCGACCACCGCGATCATCTTCATTCTCTTGTTGGCGGTCGGGCTGGCGTTCACCGTTTACGGCGTCTACAGCGATGTCACCGAAACGGGCGTTCCAATCACAACCTATGTTCCGTTCCTGCTGCTGGGCGTCGCTCTTCTGATCGCGCTCGGCTTCGAGTTTGTGAACGGCTTTCACGATACGGCCAACGCGGTGGCGACGGTGATTTACACTCACTCGCTACCCGCCCAATTCGCGGTGGTCTGGTCCGGGTTCTTCAACTTCCTGGGCGTGCTGCTTTCCTCCGGCGCGGTTGCTTTCGGCATTATCTCTCTTCTGCCGGTCGAATTGATCATGCAGGTCGGCTCCGGAGCCGGCTTCGCGATGGTCTTCGCGCTGCTCTTCGCCGCCATCATCTGGAATCTCGGCACGTGGTGGCTCGGCCTGCCCGCCTCTTCGTCGCACACGCTGATCGGGTCGATCATCGGCGTCGGCATTACGAACGCGCTCCTGCGTGGAAGAGACGGCACCTCCGGCGTAGACTGGTCGAAGGCGATCGACATCGGCTATTCGCTGCTGCTTTCTCCGCTGGTCGGCTTCATCGCCGCGGCGCTGCTTCTTCTCTCTCTCAAGGTTGTCTTGCGCAATCCGAGCCTCTACGCGGAGCCCAAGGGCAACCAGCCGCCGCCGTGGTGGATCCGCGGATTGCTCATCCTGACCTGCACCGGCGTTTCCTTCGCGCACGGCTCCAACGACGGCCAGAAGGGCATGGGCCTTATCATGCTCATCCTTATAGGAACTTTGCCGACGGCTTACGCGCTCAACAAAACGCCGGCGCCGGGCGCTATGCCGGCCTTCCTTCAGAGTTCTGCGGGTGTGGAGCAGATCCTCGATAAAAAGACGCGTGGCCGCCAAGTTGGCGGCGATCCAAGGCCGCTCGTTTCAACCGCCATCGCCTTGCATGAAATCGACAACAACACGCTGCCGGCGGTGCGCGACCTGGTTCAGCTCATCTCGAACCAGGTTCAAGGGTTCGGCTCGATCTCCAAGGTCCCTCCCGCTGTCGTGGGGAACGTGCGAAACGACATGTATCTCGTCTCCGAGGCCTTGCGCTGGCTTCTCAAAGACAACAAGCTCGCTTTGTCGAAGGAGGAGATGAGCGCATTCAAGGCCTATAAGGGGTCCCTCGACGACGCCACGCGGTTCATTCCGCTTTGGGTGAAGGTCGCGACCGCTATCGCGCTCGGACTTGGCACCATGATCGGCTGGAAGCGGATCGTCGTGACGGTCGGCGAGAAGATCGGCAAGCAGCATCTCACCTACGCCCAAGGCGCCTCGGCCGAACTGGTGGCGATGGCCACGATCTTCGCCGCCGACACCTATGGCCTGCCGGTTTCTACGACGCATGTGTTGTCTTCCGGCGTGGCGGGAACCATGGCGGCGAACGGCTCCGGCCTGCAGATGTCGACCGTGCGAAATCTGCTGATGGCGTGGGTGCTGACGCTGCCCATGGCCATGCTGATTTCGGGCAGCCTCTTCTTGCTCTTCAGCAAGATCTTCTAAGGTTTGCTGTTCCGACGTTTGCCCGATTAGCTGACGTCGGAACCCCTCATCGCGTCCTTCTCCCGCGCAAATCCGTCTCGGCGAGCTTGCAAAGGAGAGGGCTGGGTGAGGGAGAGCGCCGTTGGACCGGCAGCAAGTTTCTTTCTCGTTCGTCGCCGGCCTTGCGCCCAACCCACGGCAATGCGTGGCTGGGCGCAACCCTCCTGCCGCAGCCTCTACGAAGAGGCGAAGGCGCTTTCGCCCGATGGCTCACGGATGCGCTCGCGTCGGCTCACGCCGGCGGAATTCTGGTCTCGGAGCCGCAGGACAGGATCCACGATGGCCTTCACAACGCGGCTGCTCATCGAAACGCGCCTGCGCTCTTGCACAAGGTCCGCGAGGTTGGCGATCGCGCCCCATATCACCGGCATGCGCACGAAGCGCTGCGCCTCCTTGAAAGACAGGTCCATCAGCGCGTCCTGATCGTCGCTGTCTCGGGCGACGAAAGCTGCGACGGCGAGCGCCCTCTCATGATCATTTCGGCCGTAGTCGCAAAGCGCAGCCGCGATCGATATTCTTCGATAGCGCTTTTCCGCTGCGCATCCGGCCAAGGAGATGACGATGTCCGAGACTGCTTCCTGCCGCAGCGACTGCCGGTCGTCAGCGGTGATGTCCGACCGTGAAAGATGATGGGAGAACGTCTCGGACGCGCAGCAACAGGCCTGCTCCCCGGTTTTTTGCGCCCTGGTCTTGGAGTAGACTGCGATGTAGTCGAAGCCGCAGCCATAGTAGCAAAAAGCGATGGCGTGTCCCGCCTCGTGCAAGGCGATACGGCGCGGCGCCACGCACTCCGCCGCTTCGGTCAATTTTGGGATTGCCGCCACGCCAGGCGAGGGGCGATGGTCAGCGTCATTGCGCAGGCGTTTCGTCTCGACTTGCCGGATCGCGTCAGGCACCATCGAGATCTTCTTGAAAATAATCTATCGTCACGTCAAAAAATGCCCCTGAAGAAAGAGAACCGATCAGCCAAAGCCATTTATGCACAGTTCTCATAGCCGTTATGCACGGATCCCATATAGCTACCGATATCGGTTCTTACATACAGGATGCAAATGTATCCTAAGCTCAAAATTTGTCATACAGCCTCAGGCGCTGAGCCATCAACAGCGCGTGCCGGTCGGCGCCCGAAGCAGGTGAATTAAAATGCAAAAGGCTTTCCGGCGAAAGTCGCGGCTCAATCCCGAGGCTTTCGAATCTCTCCTTGATGACATTTACGCCGCAGGTGAGGATCAGCGGCATTGGTTGATGGTGCTGGCCGGGCTGACGTCGCAGCTATCGGCCCCCGGCGGAGGCCTGTTTGCTGGTGGCCTTGGCATGGGCTTTTCATTAGGAGTGCTCCAAGGCGTCAATCCTGTCAGCATGGCAGTCTACGCGGAGTATTACGACCGGATAAACCCCTTGAAAGCTGGATTGTCCCGCATCCCCGCTGGCGAGGCCGCGCCAGACCACCGTTTGCTTGCGCCGGAGGTGTTCGCCAGGAGCGAATACTATAACGACTTTGCGATACCATATGACATGATCGGATCGATCACTTTGGTTCTGTCTCGCGACGGTCGCCAAGAAGCCTGCCTTGGCGTCGTGCGCGCGCTTGGCTCCGATCCATTCACGGACGAGCAGGTTGCTTTTGTTCGCCGGCTCGGACCGCACATTCGGCGCGCAATCGGCCTCAATCGCCGATTGGCGGAAATGCAAAACAAAAACGCCAGCCTCGAAGCCGCGCTCGGCGGCGTGGAGACCGCGGTTTTCGTTATCGATAGCGCTGGCGTCATCTGTTATTGCAACGCGGCAGGCGAAAGGCTTCTGGATAAGCGCGATGGGCTGACGGTGAGCCAGGGCCGTCTCTGTGCGGATGAGGCGAACGCTCAGGATTTCCTTGCCGGACTGGTGAAAAAAGCGCTGACAGCCAAGGGCGTGGGCGGCGGAGCTTTCTCCGTTCCGAGACGATGCTCGGCGCGTTCCCTGCTCGTAAGAGTGATGCCCGTTTCCGAAAGGAGCGAGTATTGGCTGGGCGGCGTTCAGCCGTCCGCCATCCTGTTCGTCTCCGATCCCGATGCCCCAACAGGCGGCGCCGATGAGGTTATGGACGCCTACCGTTTGACGCGGGCGGAGAAAAAACTGTTGAGCGAGCTTATCGCAGGCCGCAGTTTGAGCGAAGCCGCGGATATTCTGAACATTACGCGAGCAACCTCAAGGAACAGGCTCGCTTGGATCATGGCGAAAACCGATACGCACCGGCAAAGCGAACTGATCCAGCTCATCCTTCGAAGCAGCGTTCCCGTCCAGTGACGCCTTGCCTTTCGTCTATATTGCTGGACTTGACCCCTGCAACTCATTTGTCATAAAGCCCTACGCTCTGAACCAACCGCGGCGGTTGAGGCCGTTCGGGTGACTGGTCGGCGACTGACGCAGGCGAGGGAAATGCAAAAGACATGTCGACAGAAGCCGCGATTGACTGACGAGGCTTTCGAAACTCTCCTCGATGAGATTTACGCCGCAGGCGAAGACTGCCGGCATTGGGCCGCGGTGCTTGCCGTGCTGGCGTCGCACTTGTCGTCGCCGGGCGGAGGCCTGCATGTCGGCGCGCGAGACGGCAAGGGCTTCTCTTTCGGAGCGGCGCATGGCGTCAATCCTGCCTCCCTGGCGGACTATGCGGAGTATTACTATACGATCAATCCGTTGAACGCCGCCTTGTCTCGCATCCCTGTTGGCGCAGCCGTTCCCGATCACCATTTGGCTGCGCCGCGCGACATCGCACAGACTGAATTTTATAACGACTTTGCGAGACCATCCGGGTTGGGTGGATCGATAACCCTGGTTCTGTCCCGCGACGAGCGTTACGAAGCCTGCCTTGGCATCTTGCGGACCATTGGGTCCGATCCATTCACGGACGAGCATGTGGCTTTTGTTCAGCGGCTGGCGCCGCACATTCGGCGCGCGATCGGCCTCAATCGTCGGCTGGCGGGATTGCAAAACAATAACGCCAGCTTCGAAGCCGCGCTCGGCGGCATGACGACGGCCGTTCTTCTTCTCGATAGCGCCGGCGGCATATGCTATTGCAACGCGGCTGCTGAGTAGCTTCTGGAAAAGCGCGACGGGTTGAAAGCAAGCCAGGGACGTCTCTCTTCCGATAACCCAGGCGCTCAAAATTCTCTTGCCGCACTGATGCGGAAGGCGCTAACGCCCAAAGGAGCGCGCGGCGGGTGTGTCACTGTGCCGAGACGATGCTCACCGCGCCCTTTGCTTGTCAGAATGATGCCGCTCACCGAAAGGAGCGAATATTGGCTGGGCGGCGCTCAACCTTCCGCCATCCTTTTCGTGTCCGATCCCGACAAGCTGACAGGCGGCGGCGCCGAGGAGGTTATGGGCGCCTACGGTCTGACGCCGTCGGAAAGGAGACTGCTGGCCGAGCTTATCGAGGGCCGCAGTTTGAGCGAAGCCGCGGATGTCCTGGACATCACGCGCGCCACCTCAAGGAACAGGCTCGCGCGGATCATGACGAAAACCGATACGCACCGGCAGAGCGAATTGATCCAGCTCATCCTTCGAAGCAACGTCCCCGTTCGGTGAGTTGCGCGGTCGCGAAAGCCTTGACCGGCCGGATGCCGAGGCAGAGGCTCGACAAGGGGGAAGACATCGGCTTCCGCTTGCGCTAAAGCCAAACTGCTTGATCAAATGGCTTCGGGCGCATGGCCGCAATCTTCCTTTCCTATCGCAGGCAGGACTCAAAGGCCATCGCGGGCCGCATTTTCGACCGTCTCGAAGCGAAGTTCGGCCGCGACGCCGTGTTCATGGACATCGAGCATCCCGCCCGGCGTGGATTTCCATGCATGGCTGAGCGAGAGCGTCGCCAAAGCCTCCGTGCTCATCGCGCGGCTGATTGCGGCTGTTGATTCCTATCTGGAGCACATAAAGGGCGAGAGTTTAGACGAGAATCATAGACCGAAAGTGCGTGTCCGACATGGAAGCGCGGCTGAGCGGGCGTGGGAGCGGGAGAAGCTCGCAGTGATAGAGGAGGTCGATATCATCCAAGCGTATGTCGAGCAGTACGATAAAAGGGCGCCGCTTTGGGTCGCCAAGGCCCCGCAGCGTTTGAAAGCGGTAGAGGTTCTGATCGCAAACCGGGCGGAGAAGCAGGACCTAGCGCGGGAGGAAGCACAGGCGGTGCCCTTCAACGCCGAGGGCCGGATCGAGATCGCCGCCCCCTTTGTCACAAATCCCGATGGCCGCTGGTTTCTGCCGGGGGCGGGAAATACGGAGTGGTTCAAGGACATCGAACCCGGCCCGGAGATGGTGGTCTTGCCTTCAGGCACGTTCATGATGGGGTCACCAGAGGACGAGCCGGAACGAGGTCTATATGAGGGGCCGCAACATGAAGTGACTATACCGAGGCCCTTCGCCATTGGGCGTTGCGCGGTGACGCGTGGGCAGTTCGCAGCATTTATAGTGGCCATGGACTATGACACAGGTTTGGGTTTTGGTGCATGTCCGATCCGGGCTTCGCGCAAAACGACAGCCATCCTGTCGCCAATGTGAATTGGGCTGATGCTCAGGCCTATGCTGCCTGGCTCGCAAAGATGTCTGGAGCGCCTTACCGGCTGCCGTCGGAAGCAGAATGGGAATATGCTTGTCGGGCCGGAAGCATAACGCCCTTTTGGTGGGGATCGTCGATCACGCCGGATCAGGCGAATTATGACGGGTCGGCAGAGCCTTATGTGGGTGGCGGTCGAAAAGGCGAATACCGGCAGCAAACTCTACCGGCCAAGCATTTTAAGGCCAATCCGTGGGGCCTCTACCAGATTCACGGGAATGTTTGGGAATGGTGCGAGGACGCGTGGCACGATAGCTATTCTGACAAGCCGGAACTCCTGAAGGCTTCCGGCGCCGCATGGACAACCGTAGATGGTAGCTTGCACGTTTTACGCGGCGGTGCTTGGCTCAACCATGCTTCGTACCTCCGCTCCGCGGACCGCAGCGACTGCACAGGCAACAGGTACGACGACAATGGCTTTCGTGTGGCCAGGACACTCGATTAGGCATGGCGAAGCTCCCCAACGCCGAAGCCGCCTCTATCGATCCGCGCAAGGTCACGCACTACCTCCTAGATCTTCGCCATCCCGATGGCGGCCCGAAGGCGGCCTACTTCATGCGCTTCGGCTTCCGCGAACACGATCCCAAGCAGCTGATGGACGCGCTTCTGGAGCACGGCCGCTCAAACGAGGTTGTGCGCTTGCAAAAGACGGCTTTTGGGACGAATTATACCGCCGAGCCTAGGGATTGACCTTTGGGATCCAGGGATAGGAGCATAGCGACTTTATGCGCCCGGCCTCGGCCAGGAGCCTGTTCCAGGCGGCGCAGGCGGCTTCAACGATGGCGCCGTAATCGTTGAGCAGCCGCAGCGAGAGGAATTGTTCCTTGAGGTAGAGCCAGACTCGCTCGACCGGGTTCAGTTCGGGCGAGTAGGGCGGCAGCGGAACCAAGGTGACGTTGGCCGGAACGGCAAGGTCGTTAGAGCCATGCCAACCCGCTTGATCGAGGATCATCACCGCATGTTCGTCCTCAGCGATGGTTTCGGAGAAGCGGTCCAGGAAGGCCTGCATCGCCACCGTATCGGCGTAGGGCATCACCAGCGCAAAAGCGTTGTCCGCGCCCGGCTCCACGGCGGCGAAAATATAGGCGAAGGTGAAGCGCCTGTCGCAAAGTCCCGGCGGCCGCTCGCCGCGTTGCTGCCAGATGTGGCAGACGCGGCCCTTCTGGCCGATGCGCGCTTCGTCCTGGAAGAACAGGCGCAGGCGCTTGCTTTTATGACGTATACGGAGTGCTCGCAGCAGCGCTGGGGCTCTTTTTAAAGGCCTCTTCTTGGGCCGGGTCTTTTTGGGGGTGGCTTGGCCTCGCCTTTTGCCGCGAGAAATCGAGACGCTTTAAGAGCCGCCCAACCGAGGCCGGATGGAAGGTCTTGCCAAAGCGGGCCTCGCAGATGCGCGCCAGATCTTCGCGTGTGAAGGCCGACACGCCGCTGTCCGCGTCGGGGCCTGCGAGCACGATGCGGGTCAGTTCGGCCTGCTCCTCAGGCTCAAGCCTTGGCGGCCGCCCATCGCCCCAGCAATCGTACAGGCCATCGAGGCCGTGCGCATTATAGCGGATCACCCAGTCTCTCAAGGTCTGGCGGTCCATGCCGGCGGCTTCCGCAGCCTCTTTGCGGCTCATGCCCGAAAGCGCATTGGCGATCGCAAGCAGGCGGCGCGCAACGCGGGTCGTGGCTTCGGCCTTGGCCAGTTTGCGTAAGACCACAGGCGTGCGATCCCTTCTGATGATAAGCGCCGTCATGATGACCTCCGGATCATGACCATAGGGAATCATGATCTGGCCCACCACGGAATTGCAGCAGAGCAACAGGAGTTATTCTTTTCGCACAGCGGTATGAGCCGCCTCGGCGCCCGAGGCGGCTTTTCTGCGTTCAGCTGCGGCGTGCGCAGCAGAAATGCGTCTCAGATCGCCTGAACTCGTCGAAGCGCTTCCTCCTTGCTCCGGCTCGGGTAAACGCGCGCTTGCGGCAAGCGTGAAACCAGGGACAGAGAAATCAGCGAGCACGCCGGCGCCATGGCCGTTCCATCGAACCATTCAACCAGGGTTCGAGGGCATGTCTGCAAGAGATCGGCAAATTCCTCGAGACCCAGATCCCTGGCCTGCATGAAACCATGCAGGCGATCGGCCACACTTGCCCCGCGGGAAGTTTTCCCGTTCGCGGTCATAGTTTCCTCCCTGGATTTTGTGTAATGCGATGCTTCAGATTGGCTTCGCTTTTATAAAGATTTTATAACGTAATTACTCACTGATGTCACCAACATTTGTTTTGTTGCGTTGAAGGCCTTTCTCATGCTTCTTTGTCGCCGAACGCTGACAAACGCGGGGAGAAACGATCAGACACGACCCCGCGAGGCGCACCAGTCCAAACTAGAACGAAACACGCATCAACTTCTCATCACTGAATTGTTCTCGAGAAGTAGCTTGATACGTGCGTTTCAAGACCAAGCTCTTCTGCATATAGGCTCCCTGCCTTCGATCTTATTGCGAAGGATTGACCATGCGCAGGGGGCGCTCTATCGCAGGAGCCTTTATGACTGGTTTGCCGAGACTGCCGAAAGATGTTCGCACCCACTTAGGGCTTGGAACGATCCTCACCATAGCCGGCATGGTATGGATATTTGTGATCATTTTTCTCTTGAAGCCGGATCAGATTGTTCCGACTAAGGAGATGCTTGACAGCGCCCATGAAGGGGTGCGCGAAATAGCGAGCATTCCGTTCGACATGTGGACATGGAGGACGGCGGGACAGTTGATCGGTGACTCCGCCGTTCTCATGCTCTTGAATTTGCTGTTTGTCGTGGTCCGCTATGGAGGGCTCACTCTGCTTTTCCTGGGAGGATTTGCGATTTTCGAAGCTGTTTCACATCTCAGGAAAGCGCGGCGCTAAGCTCATCTTCTCCATGGCAAAGGCGATTACTTCGCCTTTGCTGCGATGCCTGCAAGGCCGGCGTCGAAAATCCCTCCGATTGTCGATTCCGCCTTCGCATCGTCGGCGCCTTTCGCGTCGAAATTGGCTGTCCAAACGATTTCCGAGCCGCTTCCGTGCGGCGCGACAGCGATTGTGGCCTTATAGTTCGCAACGGGTAGCGGGCCTTCCTCAATCGTATAGCTGTACGTTTTAGCCTTGTCGTCCCAGTTGGTTTCTTTCTCCAGGATCGCGCCCCCACCCTTCAGGGCAGGGGAATCGCATATAAGTATTGACAAGGCTGTTGCGCGGCTTTGCGAACAGGATTCTTAAGAAGTCTTCCTAATCTGGAGGGCTTCCATGCAGGCATTGCTTGCCATTTTCTACGAAGTTCGCGATCCGCGCGATATTAACGCCCGTCATCCATGTGCGTCCCTACTTTTCATTGCGTTGATTGCGACGCTTTGCGGAGCAAAGACCTGCGTGGACATCGCTGATTTCGCCGCCGCCCATGTGGAAGAACTTTCCAAGATAGCAAAACTTCCGCATGGGGCGCCGAGCCACGATTGTTTTTCCCGGCTGTTCCGCCTGCTGGACCCAGAAGAAATGGCTCGTGTTTTGACGCGTTTCGCCAAAGCGCTGCGCGAAGGGCTGGGGCTTCCCGCCGCCAAAGGCGTGGTGGCCATCGACGGCAAGCGGATGCGCCGCGGTTACGAGCGCTGCAAGGCTTTCATGCCGCCTTTGATGATCAGCGTCTGGGATGCGGAGACCCGCTTGTCGCTTGCCGCGAAGGCCAGCGGCGACGGCAACGAGGTCAAGGCAACGCTCGAAGTGCTGAAAAACCTGGACTTGAAGGGCTGCATCGTTACCGCCGACGCCTTGCATTGCCACCCGGCGATGGCGGAAGCGGTGCTGGCGGCGGGGGCGCATTATGCGCTCAAGCTCAAGGGCAATAACGGGCCGCTTTACGCTTGCGCCGCCGAAGCTTTCGAAAAAGCGGATAGAGCGGGCAAGGGAGCTTCTTACGAAAGCAGCGAAAAGGGGCATGATCGCATTGAACGCCGCCGCACCACCGTGATCCCGGCGCCCAAAGACGCTCCGCGCCTTCCGGGCTTGACCATGCTGGCGCGAATTGAAAGCGAGCGGAAAAAGACCAGCGGCAAGAGCGAAACCGCCGTTCATTATGTCGCCCTTTCTAAGCGTATGCCGGTGCGTCGGGTGCTGGATATCGTCAGGACGCATTGGAGCGTAGAGAACAATCTGCATTGGGAGCTCGATGTAGTCTTTCATGAAGACGATGCGCGAACCCGCAAAAACCATGCACCGCAAAATCTGTCATTCATCCGTAGGATGGCGCTGGATATGCTCAGTACTCATCCCGATAAACGCTCCCCCGCCAGAAAAATGAAACTTGCTGCTTGGAAAAAAGAGTTCTTGTTCGATCTCTTTGCTTATATGCAATAGCCCTGCCCTTCAGGGAGAGCGTCCGTAAGGTTGCGCCGTCCTTTTTTGAGATTTCACATTTTCCAATAGCCGGATGCCAGGTGGCGATCCCGCAAAAATCGCCGATGATGGTCCAGACCGCGTCGGGCGACGCGGGCGCCTCGACCGTCTTTTTGACATCGAGCGCAAACGCAGAGCCTGCGAGACCAAAGCTCGCAGCGGCAATCAAGAAAGCTGTTTTTTTCATTGTTCCCTTTGGGGTTACACGTTTCCTTCCAGCCCCATCATGCCTGAAAGAAGATAGGTTTTCACGTCAATCCTTTGGGAGAGCGTCGCTCGGCGGCGGCGCGGATTTCGGCGAGGCTCTGGCTCGGCGCGATGGCTTCCGGATCGACGCGAAGCTCCAGAATGGAGGGAAGGCCCGAGGCTTGGGCCGCTTCGAAGGCGGGCGCAAAGTCTTCGGTCTTTGCGACCGCGGCGCCGAACCCGCCGAAAGCCCGCGCATAGGCGGCGAAGTCCGGGTTCGTGAGACAGGTCCCGCTGACGCGGCCGGGATAGGCGCGCTCCTGATGCATGCGGATCGTGCCGTACATGGCGTTGTTCACGACGATGAAGACGACGGCAGCGTTGTACTGCATCGCCGTGGCAAATTCCTGCCCGGTCATCAGAAAGCAGCCGTCTCCCGCGAAAGCGACGACCGTGCGGCCGGGGCAGGCGAGCTTCGCGGCGATGGCGGCGGGCGCGCCATAGCCCATCGACCCCGATGTCGGCGCAAGCTGCGTGCCGAACTGCCGATAGCGATAAAAGCGATGGACCCACGCGGCGAAATTGCCGGCGCCGTTGGCGACAATCGCATCGGGGGGCAGGACGCGGCGCAAATGGGCGATGACCTCTCCCATCTGGAGAGCGCCGGCGTTGCGCGGAGCAATCTGCCAGGATTCGTAAGCCTTCCGGGCGTCATCCCGCCAGCCTCGCCAGGCCGAGCCGTCGAGGGGGGCGATGTTCGCCAGCGCCGCCCCGAAGGCGCGCGCCCCTGCGTTGATGGGCAGGTCGGGCCGGTACACACGGCCAAGCTCGTCCGCGCTCGCGTGAACATGAACGAGTTTCTGTTTCGGCTTCGGAATGTCGACGAGCGAATAGCCTTGCGACGGCGTTTCGCCAAGCCGCGCGCCAAGCGCCAGCAGCAGGTCGGCGTCTTTGACGCGCCGGGCGAGCGCCGGATTGATGCCGATGCCCACATCGCCGATGTAGCAGGGGCTTTCATTGTCAAAATAATCCTGCCGCCGGAACGACGCCGCGACGGGCACGCCGGAGCCCTCCACAAACTGGCGCACGCGCGCCGCCGTCTCCGCGTCCCATCCGCCTCCGCCAACAATCATCAGCGGGCGCTCCGCCGCCGCCAGCATCGCCCTGAACGCGGCCATCTGTTCGGCGGACGGGCGCCCCTCGACCCGCTGGTAGGGCGCGGGATCGGGAACGGCCGCCGTCTCGCGCAGCATATCCTCGGGCAGCGCCAGCACAACGGGGCCGGGGCGCCCCGAAACGGCGGTATGGAACGCCCGGCTCACATATTCGGGGATGCGCGCCGCGTCGTCGATTTGCGCGACCCACTTCGCCAACTCGCCGAACATGCACCGGAAATCGATCTCCTGGAACGCTTCGCGGTCCAGCCTTCCGCGCGCCACCTGCCCGATGAACAGGATCATGGGCGTCGAATCCTGCCGCGCGACGTGGACGCCGGAGCTTGCGTTCGTTGCGCCGGGCGCGCGCGTCACTATGCAGATGCCGGGCTCGCCGGTGAGCTTGCCGTACGCCTCCGCCATCATGGCAGCGCCGCCTTCCTGGCGGCATGCGATGAACGGCATGGCGCCGCGATGGTCGTAGAGCGCGTCGAGCACGGGAAGATAGCTTTCGCCCGGCACGCCGAAGATCAGGCGCGCCCCATGCAGACGAAGCTGATCGGCTAGGATTTGCCCCCCGGTTCTCAAAGCGATGCCCGGCATTCTCCCTCCGGCGCTGTTTTCCCAGCTTTGATAATGGCCGGTTGCGCCCAATGTTCAAGCACGTCGGTTGCCTTAACCCTTGGCGTTACTTAATCACCATCGGCGTTGTTATGGCTTCTAAGACTGCATCTCGAAAAGCCAAAAAACTCGGCGATCTGTTTTGCTCCGGATTGCATGCGCACCCCAATAGGCGAGCCGCCTCTATTTTGCGCAAGCCACCTTTGAAGTAGCCTGCTCTTTGCAGGCAGCGTTCAAAAGCTTCCCAAGTTCCGCCCTTTATGGCGTCTGGATGGCGATAGTGCGCTTGTGTAGGAACATTTGGGTTCACCTTCGGATAAACGAGTTTAACTGCGTCCCAATCGCCGAAATACCAAGCTTCCAATTCCTCGATGGCGATACGAGTTACGATCTGCCAAGGCAAGTTTTCGCGCTTTGTGCGGGAACGCAGCCCAGCCCTTTGCACGATCTCCTCAATATCGAGCTTCAGTCGGTTGCACTCGTCATTGTCGCAATCAACTACAACAATTATTCTCCGACCCTTCGGCAACCAAGCACTGTATCCAAGCAATCTCGCAGGAAGATTCCTTATGAGATCCGACTTGCACTGATGCGGATAAACCTCGAAGGTTGCTTTATTGCTTAGAATATTGGGTAACAGACCACGCAGAAACGCCTCCATGGAAGGTTCTTCCACGATAAAATCGAGGTGTTCCGCTCTCATTTTTTGCTTCCGGAATGTTGCGGTGGCGCGCCCTGATTTGTTAGCGGGTCGCCAACGCCGAACCTGTTTTCCAACCATAATTGGCCGAGCGAAGCTCCAGCTTTCACGAATTGGGGAATACCCTCGATTTCGGAGGCTGTCCGCGTTTGTGTAAAGCCGGCTTCGTCTCTGAAAAGCACGCGGACTTCGTTTTCGCGCATGGCATTCAGAAAAAAAGGCGAATGGGTTGTAATGAGCAACTGACCACGGCCGGATGCCGCCCGGCATTCTTCTGCCAATTCCGGGAGCAGACGTGGGTGCAAGAAGTTTTCCGGCTCTTCGATTCCAATGAAAGGGGGGGGGTCGGGATCGTGAAGCAAAACCAGGTATGCCAACATCTTCAATGTACCGTCAGAGGCAAATCGGGCCAAGATTGGATTATTAAATGGCGCGTCCTTTATCTGAAGAAGCAGACGGCCATCGGGCATTGCTTCTGCTAACACCCGTTCAACCCGAGGCACTCGGTTCCCAAGGATCTTGAAGATGTTCTCGAGTTGCTCTTTATGTTGCTCACTCAAATATTGGATTACATTAGCCAAATTATCGCCGGTTCTCGAAAGACGCTCCTGTGGTCCCACTTCAGGTTGCCCACGGGTGTTATCGACAGAAAAGTACGAGACATACCAGCCTGTAATAAAGTCTCGTAATGCGGCAACGCGAGGATGCTCTGCAAATTGTCCGAGAGCATTAACTGCAATCAAGTCTGGCGATTTCAAAGGCGTTTCTACCCGTGTTGTGTGTAGATCAGGCTGCTCGCCGCTTGCTGCTCGCCCAATTCCTTCTCGATACTCCAGAAAACGGAAAGGCTGTCCGTGGCTTCCCCGGCGCCACATAAGCCATTCTTCTACGACAACTGGCGCTCCCCTCCTTTCGTCAACTGCGAGGTGGTAGGTTATGGTGGAGTAACCAGGTTCTTTGTACTTGATTTCGATGACCAAAGGGCCCGCTGATCCCCTTGTCTTAAGTTCTTTCGCTCTCCCTCGACGGTCCCAAGCTCTCCTGAGGCCGGCATCGAAGCATTCAGAAAGAAAGGCAAAAACATCAAACACTGTCGATTTGCCGCTGCCGTTTGGCCCCAGCAAGACGGTTATCGGAGTTATGTTTTTAAATTCCACATGCTGCAGGGCGCGATAATTCTCGACCCGAAGATATTCTATTCGAGGTGGCTGCTTGCGCTTCGAGGCAGCGTGTGGGTGCTTTGTTTCTACGCTCATGATGGGAACTTATGAGTGATTTCGATCCGATTTCCCCATATAAGGCTTTCCTAAACTCAATTTGCAGGCTTTTGAAAGGCCGAAGGGTTATCGATTAAGACATCCTAAACCAGCGAACCGCTAATCTGCGCACTTTCCTTGAGTGCGCCTCAAAAAAGGAGGCTTCCATGAAATTCTTTGTCGACACGGCTGACGTGGCCGAGATCCGCGATCTCGCGGAAAAGGGCTTGCTCGACGGCGTGACCACGAATCCTTCGCTCGTCGCAAAGGCGGGGAAGAACTTTATCGAGACGATCCACGAGATTTGCAGCATCGTCGATGGACCGGTCAGCGCCGAAGTCTCGGCTCTCGACGCCGAAACCATGATCGCCGAGGGGCGGAAACTCGCGGAAATCGCCGAAAACGTCACCGTCAAAGTGCCGCTGACCTGGGACGGCCTCAAGGCCTGCCGCACGCTTTCGCAGGCGGGCGTCATGGTCAACGTCACACTGTGTTTCTCCGCGAACCAGGCTTTGCTTGCGGCCAAGGCCGGCGCGAGCTTTGTTTCGCCGTTTGTCGGGCGGCTGGACGACGTGGGCGAAGACGGCATGGCGCTCATTCGCGATATCCGCACGATCTACGACAATTATTCCCATTACGGCACGGAGATCCTCGCCGCCTCCCTTCGCCATCCGCGGCATGTAACGGAAGCGGCGCTTGCCGGGGCCGATGTCGCGACCATCCCGCCCTCAGTCCTGAAGCAACTCGTCTACCATCCGCTGACCGACAAGGGCCTCGCCCAATTCGTGGCGGATTGGAAGAAGACGGGGCAGAGCATCCTGTAAGGCCATGACAAACGGCGCGCGCGCTGACGAGGGGCAAAACCCCTCACCCCAGCCCTCTCCGCCTGGGAGAGGGAGTCTGGCCGCGCCCGTTGTAACGGCGTCCCCTCTCCCAGGGGGAGAGGGACAGGGTGAGGGATACTGCGCCAAAGACGTCGCCGACGTTGTCGCAGGCTGGCTCCGCTATCTCGGCGCGGAACGCCGTTTCGCCGACAACACGCTCGAAGCCTACGAGCGCGACGCGCGGCAGTTTCTGTCCTTTCTATCCTTCAGTAAGCCGGCGACGCTTGCGCGGCTCAACGCGCTGACGCCCGGCGATTTCCGCGCCTTCCTCGCCTCGCGCCGCGACGATGGAACCGGCAGCCGCTCGCTCGCCCGCACGCTGTCGGCGCTTCGCTCGCTCTTTCGCTATTTGGAACGGATCGGCGCTTTGCAAAATCGCAGCGTGCTCGCCATCGCCCTGCCCAAGCTGCCGCCGCGCCTGCCAAAGCCTCTCACCGAAACCAAGGCGAAAGACGTGGTGGATGAGGCGGCCCTCGACGGCGAACTGAGCGAGCATCCCTGGACGGGGCCGCGCAATCAGGCCGTGCTGCTTCTCCTCTACGGCTCCGGCCTTCGCGTCTCCGAGGCGCTGAACCTCAACCGCAAGGAAGCGCCCCTGCCGCCCCGCGACGTGCTTCGCATCAAGGGCAAGGGCGGCCGAGAACGCCTCGCGCCTGTGCTGCCCGCAGCGCAATCCGCCGTGTCCGCCTATCTGGAACAATGCCCGCATCGCCTCGAAGCGCAGGGACCGCTTTTCGTGGGCGTGAAGGGGGGGCGCCTCAACCCGCGCATCGTTCAGCTTCTCATCGCGCGGATGCGGACCAACCTCGGCCTTCCCACGACGGCCACGCCGCACGCGCTGCGGCACTCGTTTGCGACGCATCTCCTGAGCCGGGGCGCCGACCTTCGCGTGATCCAGGAGCTTCTCGGCCACGCCAGCCTGTCCACCACGCAAGGGTACACGGCAGTTGACCGCGACCGGCTGTTTCAGGCTTATACGAAAGCTCATCCGCGGGCTTGAGGCTGAACGACCGCGCATCTTCGCCAACGCTTGGATTTATTCCGTAGCGGGTCGGGACCAACGTGACGGTTTTCTCACGATCCCATCGCGTGCAGGCGGCTGATGGATCCCAATGCGGGCTTGTCGGAAAGCCCGACGCTATCCCGCCGTTCGGACATCGCGAGGCTGCGATCGGTCGTCGTGCCTCCCCACGCGCTTCGCGGAGTTTTGACGGCGATGCCGCTGCTTCATTGCGTATTTGAGCATGGAGCAGATCAGCTCTGCCTCAGCTAGCCGAAGCGTCAGCCACAGGCCCTTTGGGACCATCACCGGACCTCCGTGCATCATTGGGTTACTTCTCTCGCCTGCTCGACGCCCTCGCGCAACTGTTGGGCATGAGAGCAAGCAAAAGATGCTGTGGCCAAAAAAAGGCGTAGGCAGCGCCATGCCTACGCCTTTCCGTATGTTGAGCCGATTGCTACCGAGCTGCGTTCTTGGTCTTTTCGCTCTGTTCAAATCCTGCGCTGATGATGATTTTGACGTCGTCGCCAATGAGCGGAACATAGGTGTTGACGCCGAAATCGCTCCGCTTGATCGCGCCGCTGACCTCAAAGCCGACCGTGTACTTCTTGTCGAGGGGATTGGTTCCAGCGCCATTGAACGTCGCGTCGAGGGTCACCGGCTTGGTCACGCCGTGCAAGGTGAGGTCTCCGGTCACCTTGGCGGTCGTTTCGCTCGTGCGCTCAACCTGCTTCGCCTTGAAGACGATCTCCGGAAATTTCTCGTCATCCAGCCATTGCGGGCCTTTGAGTTCTCCGTCCAGTTTCGCGTTGCTGGTTGAGACGGTGTTTGTGGGAATATGAATCTCGAGCGTGCTGCCGCCGACCGGTTTCGGCGTGAGGTTCAAAGCGCCCGAGACGTGGGAGAATTCTCCATACCAGGTCGTGAAACCCATATGTGAGACCGCGAACAGAACCCGCGTATGATTAGGCTCGACCACGTAGGCTCCTTCTTGAACTTTGGCGGGCGTGACATCCGCCGCCGCTTGTCCGAAAGCCGAAGGCGACAGAGCCGCGAAGGACAAGAGGGCGGCGGTGAAAAGACCGTAATGCGCTTTCATCGTGGGATTTTCCTGTTTGGTGAGACTGAAATTTACACAGCGAGAGCGGAGATTTGCAGGCGCGCGGCCGCCAAGGCGGCATCGCGGGCATCGGCGCCTTTGCTGATATTCTCGGCGCGGATGATGGTGACGTCCGTGATGCCGATGAAGCCGATGAAGCCGAGCGCCGTCTTCAGATAGCTTTCCTGGTGGTCAAGAAAAGCCGCCTGCGAGTTCGAGCGCGTAGGAACCGCCGCGGGAGGATGCGACGAATACTTTTTTTCCTTTCGGCAGAAGGCCTTCGGGCGCCCCTTTCTCGGTGTAGCGAAAGGTGCGGCCCGCCACCACAAGCCGGTCGATCCAGGCTTTGAGCTGAGTGGAGATCGCAAAATTGTACATCGGCGCCCCGATCACGATGATCGACGACGCAAACAGTTCGTCGAGGACCTTGCCGCCGTAAGCGATATCAGCTTGAACCGCGCTGTCGGTCGGCGCTGCGCCTTGGAAGGCGGCAATGTGAGCCGGCGAAAGATGCATCAGGGGATCCGCGGCGAGGTCTCGATAGATGACCTCGATGGCCGGATGCAGCCTGCGCTGCTGATCGACGATTTCGGCCGATAAAAGCCGCGAAACCGAGTGCGGTCCCAAAATACTTGAATCAACGTGCAAGAGCGTCATAGCCGGGATTCCTTCTAAGCATTGGCGCCTTCCGGGAGTTGAAGCGACGCGGAAAGCCTCTTGGCCGCCTAGATAGAAGACAAAAACCCCTCGAATAGCCTATATATCTCGATATGAACTATCGCGATAAACGATAGATGGGGCAGGACGCTATGCTGGACGGGCTTTCGCTTGATCAACTGAGAACCTTTATCGCCGCCGCCGAGGAAGGCAGCTTCTCGGCGGCCGGCCGCCGTCTCGGCCGCGCTCAGTCCGTTGTGAGCCAAAACATTGTCAATCTGGAAACGCAGCTGAGCGTGACCTTGTTCGAACGCTCCGGCCGTTATCCCGAATTGACGGAACAAGGACGCATCCTCCTTGCCGATGCGCGCGCCGTCGTTCGGGTGACGGATGGTTTGAAGGCGCGCGCCAAAGGCATGGCTTCCGGTCTCGAACCAGAATTGTCCGTCGTCGTGGATGTCATGTTTCCGATGGCTGCCCTGACGAAAGCCGCCGCTGCGTTTGGCGCAACCTTCACGGCGACTCCTCTGCGGCTTTACGTGGAAGCCCTTGGCGGCGTCGCCAAGGCCGTTATGACAGGCCAATGCGGGTTGGGCGTCATGGGATCGCTGCCCCTTGAAAGGCCAGAGCTTGTCCGCGAACGCCTGCTTGGGGTGAAGATGGTTTTCGTGACGTCGCCCAGCCACCCTTTAGCTGCGTACGGAGGTCCCATTCTTCAATGCGCGCTTGCAGAGCATGTCCAGCTTGTTCTGACGGATCGCACCGAGCTTTCGGAAGGTCAGGAATTTAAGGTCTTGTCGCCTCGAAACTGGCGGCTCGCCGATTTGGGCGCCAAGCACGCTTTCTTGCAAGAAGGACTGGGATGGGGCGGCATGCCCTTCGCCATGGTCGAGCGCGATCTGGCGAACGGTTCGCTTGTCGAGATCAGATTGCAGGATGCAGAAGCGGACGGGCTCATCATGCCGATGTATGCGACCTATCGCGCCGACACCCCTCCGGGGCCAGCTGGACGATGGCTGATCGAGCAGTTCAAGGCTTCAGAGACAGCTCCTGCAGGTGCGTCAGACAACGAGCGCGCGCCTCACCACCCCGCGTGAAGGGGCAGCTTCTCCCTATTCCGCCGTCGGCCTTAAGCCGGATTTTAAAGACCGCCCGCCGGATGCCGGCTCACAGAGGCGCGCTCGGGGCGAACGGCGAAAGGCTATCCACTGCGGAAGTCTCAGCGGCGGTTGACCGCGACCTCCTGTTTCAGGCTTACTTCGACATGCGCGGGCTTGATCTTTTAAGCCGCCCGCTTGTTGAAACCTGAACCGCATATCTGGCGAGACGCTCGCGCTTCGCGCCGGATCGTGTGGAGGGAGGTCGCGATGGGCATTATTCTGGCGGTCGCCAACCGCAAAGGCGGCGTGGGCAAGTCGACGATCACGACCATGCTCGCGCATGGCTTCGCCGTGACCGGCGAGCAGCGCGTGCTTGTTGTCGACATCGACACGCAATGCAACTCGTCGATCATTCTCACCGGCGGTGAGAAGTGGGAATGGGCGCGGCGCAATAGGAAGACGGTCGCTGACTATTTCAACGACAAATATGACCGGCCGAGGCTTCGCCCAGACGACCATATTCTTCGCCAGGTGGGGGATATAGAGGCGCCGCTCGGCGAATTGTCGGTTCTTTCTGGCTCGCTCGATCTGGAAGACCTGGAGAACGAGTTCCTGCACAACCGCGCCCGCGCGGGCCAGGATCTCTACGCGGCCGAGCAAGGGGTCGCCGGCAGCCTCACGGACATGATGAGCGCGCTTGGCGATGAGTTCGACGTCGTGATTTTCGATTGTCCGCCCGGCCTGTCGTTTTCGACGAAAGCGGCGCTTCGGCTGGCGCACAAGGTGATCGTGCCCTTCCGCCCCGACTTCGTGTCGAGCTACGCGGTCGATCGGATTTCGAGCATCATCGAGGAAAAGGAGCGGCTCGACGACGTCATGCTAATCCCGAAGGAGAAACGCAAGTACATCGCGCTCGTGAATTTCTGGCGCGACGGGAATTTTCAGCGTTTGAATTACGAGAGAGTGGCGGCGGGCCATCCGGTGATGCACACGGCGATCCCGGAAAACGACGGCATCGCGGAAGCTTTCGAATATCGCGGCGAACCCCTCTCCATCGATGAAAAATACGGGTCAGGCGCCAGCATCGTTCGCGCTCTCTGCAAGGAGGTCGTCGATTCGATCATCACGCGCTTCCGAAATGAGACGCCGGCGTGATCCGTAGGCGCATGGCTAAGCAGACTCCAGGATGGCGGTACGACGATGCGTTGGCGAAGCCAGAAAATTCAGCTTAAAAAATCGGGAAAGGGAAGTACTTGGCGTTGATCTTGGCGTAGGTTCCGTCCGCGACGATGCCGTCGATGGCGGCATTGAATTTCTGCGCGAGCGCGTCGTCGCCCTTGCGCAAGGCGATGGCGACGCCGGAGCCTAAATAGGCAGGGTCGTTCAACTCCGTCGGCGCGATCTCGCAGCAGGCGCCTTCGGGCGATTTCAGCCAGTCGTAGATCGCAAGCTTGTCGTAGAGCACGTACTCCACGCGGCCTGCCGCCAGATCGCGATAAGCGTCGGCGACCGTGTTATAAAGCCGGACGATGGATCGGCTGTAGACATCTTCCAGAAAGGCCGAGTGGTTGGTCGCGCTCTGAACACCGATGGATTTTCCGGTGAGCGCCTTCGGGGACACGTCCGTTACATCCGCGCCCTTTCGCACGACGAAAACGCTGGGCGAGCGGTAGTAGGGCTTCGTGAATGCGACGACCTTCTTGCGGTCTTCGGTGACGTTCAACGACGCGACGATAGCGTCGTATTTCTTGGCGAGCAGCGCCGGGATGATGCCGTCCCAATCCTGGGCGACGATGTCGCACTCCGCCTGCATCTTGGCGCAGAGCGCGCGGGCGATCTCGATATCGAAGCCTTCCAGCCCGCCGCTCGCGGTGATGACGCTGAAGGGCGGGTTCGTGCCTTCGCTCGCGATCCTGAGCTTCAAGGCTTGCGCGGACAGAGCTGCGGGAAGAACGAGAACGGCGCAAAGAAGCGTGAGAATGCGCAAGGTGCGGGCTTGAAGCATGGGGGTTCGCCGGCGGGTTTTCTATTCAGGGTTGGCGGTCACCGTAGTCCGCCGCTTGTCGGTCGTAAAGCGTCCCGTCCGGAAAGACGCAAGGAATTGCTTAAGCCGCGGGCTTTTGGGCGCGTTGAAAAGCTCCGCCGAGCAGCCCTCCTCCTCGATCCGGCCTTCGCACAGATAAAGGGTGCGGGTCGAGACGTCGCGCGCGAACGCCATTTCGTGTGTGACGATGATCATGGTGCGCCCTTCGGCGGCGAGATCCTGCATCACGGAGAGCACTTCGCCCACAAGCTCCGGGTCGAGCGCGGAGGTCGGCTCGTCGAAGAGGATCACGCTCGGATGAACCGCGAGCGCGCGGGCGATGGCGGCCCGCTGCTGCTCGCCGCCCGAGAGCTGGCTCGGATAGGCCTCGGCGCGATGGCTGAGGCCGACTTTCGCCAGCAGCGCCATCGCCTCCTCTACAGCTTCGGCGCGTAGGCGTCCGTGCACATGGATCGGCGCCTCGATGACATTGCCGACAACGGTCATGTGCCGCCAGAGATTGAAGCTCTGGAACACCATCGCCACGCGGCGGCGGATGCGCTCGACCTGCCGCCGGTCGAGGCTTTTCTTGCCGTCGCCGATTTCAAGACGTTCCTCGCCGACGCGGATTTCGCCGCTGTCCGGAACTTCCAGGAGGTTGAGGCAGCGCAGAAACGTGCTTTTGCCGGAGCCTGAAGCGCCAATGATCGAGATCACGTCTCCTTTTTCGGCCGAGAGCGAAACGCCCTTCAAGACCTGGGCCGAGCCGAAGCTCTTGATGATGCAGCGCGCCTCGATTGCTATCATTTATTATATTCTTTCAAAATCTTACCCCTCACCCCGGCCCTCTTCCTCCGGGAGGGAAGAGGGCTGCGTCCGGCTTTGCCGGGGGCCGGGCGAGGCGTTCGAGCCAGTGGTCAAACCGGCGAACGCTGCTTAAATTCGCGCGCTGCCAACCGGCGGACGCCTCCCGAATGTTTCCGCGTCACCCGCGCGCGGCCTTGGCGTTACGGTAGCGCTCGATCAGATTGTTGGTCGAGCTGTCATGCCGAAGTTCCTGGCTTGGCTTGTTTTCGAGCTCGGGAACGATGCGTTGGGCGAGCGCCTTGCCGAGTTCGACGCCCCACTGGTCGAACGGGTCGATGTCCCAGATCACGGCCTGGGTGAAGACGATGTGCTCGTAGAGAGCGATGAGCCTGCCGAGCGCCGCCGGCGTCAGCCGGTCCATGAGGAGCGTGTTTGACGGCCGGTTGCCCTCGAATGTGCGGTGCGGAACGAGCCAGTCCGCCGCGCCTTCCGCCTTCACCTCTTTGCTTGTCTTGCCGAAGGCCAGCGCCTCGGCCTGCGCGAAGACGTTGGCGATCAGCATGTCATGGTGGCGTCCGAGCGGGTTCAGCGTCTCAACGAAGGCGATGAAATCGCAAGGAATGAGCCGCGTCCCCTGGTGCATCAACTGGTAGAACGAATGCTGGCCGTTGGTGCCGGGTTCGCCCCAGTAGATCGGCCCGGTCTGGTAATCCACCTCGATCCCGCCGAGCGTCACGTGCTTGCCGTTGCTCTCCATCGTGAGTTGCTGGAGATAGGCCGGGAAGCGCTTGAGATACTGCTCATAGGGCAGGACGGCGATGGTCTCGGCGCCGAAGAAATCGGTGTACCAGACGCCAAGCAGCCCCATCAGAACAGGCAAGTTCCGCTCGAAGGGCGCGGTGCGGAAATGCTCGTCCATTTCGTGGAAGCCGTCCAGAAGGCTACGGAAATTTTCCGGGCCGATGGCGATCATGGTCGAAAGACCGATCGCGGAGTCCATGGAGTAGCGCCCGCCGACCCAATCCCAGAACTCGAACATGTTGGCCGTGTCGATGCCGAATTCGGAGACCTTCGAAGCGTTTGTCGAGACGGCGACGAAATGCCGGGACACCGCCTTGACGTCGCCGCCAAAGCCCTTGAGCAGCCAGTCGCGCGCGCTATGCGCGTTCGTCATCGTCTCAAGCGTCGTGAACGTTTTCGAGGCGACGATGAAGAGCGTCTCGGCCGGATCGAGATCGAGCGTCGCCTCGGCGATGTCGGTCCCATCGACGTTGGAGACGAAGCGGAAGGCCAGCGCGCGGTCGCTGTAGGCTTTGAGCGCCTCATAGGCCATGACGGGTCCTAGATCGGAGCCGCCGATGCCGATATTGACGATGGTCTTGATGCGCTTGCCGGAATGGCCCTGCCAATGGCCGTCGCGGACGCGCCTCGAAAAATCGCCCATCTTGTCGAGGACGGCGTGCACCTCAGGCATGACGTTCTGGCCATCCACCAGGATCGACGCCCCGCGCGGCGCCCGAAGCGCCGTATGCAGCGCCGCCCGGCCTTCGGTCACATTGATCTTTTCGCCACGGAACATGGCGTCGATGCGCGCGCGAAGGCCCGCCTGTTCCGCCAGACCGACAAGCAGCTTGAGCGTCTCGTCGCTGATACGGTTCTTGGAGTAGTCCAGGAAGACGCCAGCGGCCTCGACGGTCATCCGTCGCCCGCGCTCGGGATCGCCGGCGAAGAGGTCGCGCAGGCGGACCTCGCGCATCGTCTTGTAATGGTCTTCAAGAGTCTTCCAGCCTGCGCTTTTCGTTAGCATGCCACCCGTCCTATTTTCCAAGTCAGCTAGAGTGCGCCCGGAAAAGCGCGAAGCGGTTTTTCCGATAAGGACGCACGATAAAACAAAAGATTAGAGCCCGCCTTTGATTCCATCAAAAGCGGATAGGCTCTAATCAATCTTGTCCAGCAAGAAGCGTTCGACTGCTTTGGCGAACCCTTCGTCGTCATTCGAATCCGTGACCGCGCTCGCCTGCCGCTTCACCTCGTCGCTGGCGTTGCCCATGGCGATGCTGAAGCCCGATTTTTTGAACATCAGAACGTCGTTTTGCTGATCGCCGATGGTTGCGATCTCATCTTCCGGTATGCCAAGCGCACGGGAGAGATAGCCCGCGACGAACCCCTTGTTTGCGTCAGGATGGGTCACGTCGATATAATAGGGTTGGGAGCGGGACGCGGATGCATGTCCCTTCAGCGCAGCGCGCGCGTCGGCTTCGCAGGCCTTCACGCTGTCGAAATCGTCGCTCACGCCGACGATCTTCACCGCCCTCTCAAGCGCGCCCCCAAAGTCGGGCACGGCTTTTGGCTGGAACTGCACGGCCTTCGTCTCAAGGCCGACATGCGGACCGTCGAGGTTGCGCACCAGCCAATCCCCGCCGGAGTAAACCCAAACGTCGAGGCCGTGCTTCAGCATGATCGCAATCGCCTCTTTCGCCACATCCGGCGAAAGCGCCCGCTCCTCGATAAGGGAGAGGTCCGGGTTGACAAACGCGCCCCCTTTGAAACAGGCGATAGGCGCATCGATCGCAAGCGGCTCGACCAGCATGGCCACACCCCTGGGCGGCCGCCCGCTCGTGATCGCAAAGCGTATCCCGGCGCTGCGCAGGCGATGCACGGCCTCGCGGGCGCGCCCGGTCAGGATTTTCTCATGCGTCACCAAGGTGCCGTCGACGTCGGCGAGCAGGAGGGAAATCTTGCGGGATGGCTGGGATTTGCGTGCGCCTTGTCCGGCCGTTGGCTCCCCGTCGCTTGCGGTCATCGCATTCCCTCGTTCATTCGCATGCCGGCATCGACGGCTGAACTGGCGGCGCGCCGATGCTTCTCATCCAATCAATCATCGGCCGCCGTCAATTGTTTCCTTTTATGGCCAGATCGCCGGGCGCTCAACAGACTTGCCGATGCGCCCCGAACCCCGGCGCCCCATCAAGGCGCTCCGTCCCCGCCAGACCCGGCCAGCCTCGGATCGTCTTCGGGCATGGGCCGGAACGGAGGCTGCGTTTCGAGGAGTTTCAGAAGCTCCGCGATGCCGCGATCAAGCTGCGGGTCCTTGCACTGCCGGAACTCGTGCGGCGCAATGTCGACGTCGATGTCGGGATCGGTTCCGTAATTCTCGACCTTCCAGCCCACGTCCGAAAACCAATACGAATACTCGGGTTGCCTGGTGATGCCGCCGTCAGCCAGATTGTCCCGGAATGTATAGCCTATGACGCCGCCCCAGGTTCTGCGCCCAATCAGCGGTCCCGCTTTTCTCATTTTGAACGTATGGGAGAAGGTATCGCCATCCGATCCGGTAAATTCGTTGGTCAAGGCCACCATCGGCCCCGCCGGCGACTCGCGCGGAACCGGCAACTCCCCAAACCAGCGTGTGAAGCTGGCGCCGATTCGCCGCCTGCACAATTTTTCGAGGAGCAATTGCGAAACATTGCCGCCGCTATTGTAGCGCACATCAACGATCAGACCGTCGCAATCGTAATCGCGCAAAAAATGACGGTGAAACTCGGCGAAGCCACGCGGCTCCATGTCAGGGATGTGGATGTAGCCGGCGCGCCCGCCTGTCGCCTCGCGAACATAATCGCGGTTGCGTTCGACCCAGTCTCGGTAACGGGCGCTTCTCTCGTGTCGAAGCGTCCGCACGCGAACCTGCCGCTCGCTTTCAGCGGTCTTCACCGACAGGAAAACCTCTGCCCCGGCCCGATGCATGAGCGCCTGATTGGGCGTCGTCGTGGCGCTGAGCCGCGTGCCGTTCACAGCTGTTATCACGTCGCCGGTTTCAAGCTGGACGCCCGGGGCGCGAAGCGGGCACGCTTCATTGACTGACCAGGGATCGCCGCGCAGGAAGTGGGCGATGCGGTAGCCGCCGCTGTCATTATCCCAGATGAAATCGGCGCCAAGAAAACCGACAAAATAGGCCTGCGTCTCGCGCTGATCGCCGCCGAAGCTGTAGGCGTGCGACGTCCCAAGCTCGCCCTGCATTTCCAGAACAAGGTCGTTGAATTCCGGGCGGCAGTTTATACGATCGACCAGCGGTGCGTATCGCTCCAACACGGCCTTCCAGTCAACCTTTGACATGTCGGCCCGCCAGAAATGGTCGCGCTGCAACCGCCATGCCTCATGAAGCATCTGCTTCCATTCAGCTTCCGGCTCGATCAGGACCTTCAGCCGCTGGAGACTTAGCCAGCCGCCCTCACGCGTCTTGGCGCCTTCGTCGTCCACCTTCTCGCCCGCCTTCAAGACGCGCAGCCTGCCGTTGATGTACAACAGCGCCTGCGTTCGATCCGCCGACAGCCTGAAGTAGGAAATGCCTCCGCCTAACGCGTCAGTTTTGAGCTTCTTGAAATCGTAGGCCTCCAGCGTCCACTCGGGGGAATCAGCGCCCTTAAGCCACATCACCTTCTTTTTCAGGCCGACGATTGTCGAATACCGCCCCTCGGGCGTCGGAAAGGTAAGGATTCTGCTGCTGATCCCATCGAAATCGATCTCGATCTTGAGTTCTTTGTCCTTTGCGCCGTCGACCCGTTCGTCCGTGGCGGCTTCTAGGAACGGCGATGGCGTGTCCTTTCTCAAGGTTATAAGACAAGGACGGACGGCCTTGCGAAACGACAGCTCGAATTGCAGTTCATCGTAAACAGGGTTTAGGGAGCGCTTCGACAAAAAATACAGATAGCGTCCATCAGGATCAAAGCTCGGTTCGTAGTCCATGAACAGCGGCTCGGTCACGGCGCGGATTTCGCCCGTTTCAACGCTGGCGATGGCGAGGTAAGACTGGCCCCGGCGCTCGCACTGCCTGAAGGCGAGCCAGCGGCTATCCGGCGACCAGGCGAAGGTTCCCACGTAGCCAAAGGGGTTCGCGTAGAGTTTGCGGGCGGCGCCCGATGTCAGGTCAAGGATCCATAGTTCATTGCGATGGTTGGAGAACGCAACGTGGTCCCCTTTGGGCGAAGCTTCCAGGACGGTGAAGCGCCCCCAGCCCCCTGAGTCATTCTCGTTTTCAGCGGGCGTCGACAAGGGTTTGACGCTGTAGTCCCGGTTGTCCCAGATTTCCAGGCCCTCGTCGCCGTTCTCCCGGTCGATCACGGCGATGACGCGGCCGTCCGCCAGGAAGCGCGCCAGCCGGTACCGGCTTCCCGGCACGGCTTGGCAACTGACGGGGCCATCCCAGTGCCTCATGTGATGAATTTGTCCGCGGACAATATAAACACCGCGTTCGCCCTTGGGATCGAGGTCCGCCGACTCCCTGTGTTTTGCAGGATCGACATACCGCCGCTGGCGCTGGGCCCTTTGCGAATGGTAGTCGACGGCGAGCTTGCGGGCGGTCCTGGACGCCACGTCGAAGGCATAGAGATCGCCGCCGGCGTGATAGACGATAGTGCGCCCATCGGTCGAGGGGTTGCGGATGTAGAAATGCTCATGCGCCGCCTCAAGACGTAAATCTTTGCCCGTTGCCGTGCACGAATAAAGATTTCCAACGTCCTCGTGGTCGGACACGAAATAAACCCGCGCGCCGATCCAAAGGGGATTTGCCAAGTTGCCGTCGAGATCGATAAGGGATTTGTACTCACCGTCGAACTGAGCGGCGATCCAAAGCTTCCCTACCCTGCCGCCCCGATAGCGCTTCCAAGAGTATGGCTCGGCGCGCCCCGGGCGTGCCACAATGGCTTGTCCGCGCTCGGATAGCGCGAGACCCGACGCAGGTCCGAGATTGAGGGAACGGGCCAGCCTCCAGCCGCATCGACACAGCATAGCCCCGTCACGTTGTGCGCTTCATAAGCCGTCGAGCGAAACAGCACTGTGTCTGCATCGAGCCAGCCGCATGGGATCGAGAATGCGCCAAGATAAGTCAGCCGCAGAAGGTCGCCGCCCTCCGAGGGCATAACGTAGACTTCGTCGTAGCCTTCCTCGGCCGAGGCGAATGCCAGCAAGCGGCCATCGGGCGAAAAACAGGGGTGCTGGAACGAACCGCGGCCGGCGGTCAGGCGGCGGGCGAAGCCGCCTTCCAGCGGGACCTCCCAAAGATCGTCCTCGCTCGTGAACACGACCTTGTTCTTGAAGACGGCTGGAAAACGGAAATAACCACGAGTCATTGATTATCCAGGTTACACGGTACGAATGGAGCGAATGGCGCATTGGCCAGGAAGCGTGACGGAAAGCAGGTCCGCGACAGTCGGAGCGCGCCGGGACAAGCCTGAGCGGGACGTTAATTTACCTTAATTTGTTCAGGAACGCCAGCGTGGGCCTCACGCGCTGCCGCCAGGCGCCGCCACGGGCGCCGCTGGTTCGGCGCGTCCTGCAAGCACGCCGCGCCAGATAGAGAGGCAAAGGAGCGCGCCCGGAATGCCGATGGCCGAGGTGATGACGAAAAAGGCGGGGTAGCCGAACGTGTCGACCATGAGCCCGGAAAGTCCGCCGACGAGCTTGCCCGGCAGCGCATAAAGCGAGCTCAGGAGCGCATATTGCGCCGCCGCAAAGGCTGGCGATGTCAGGGAAGACATGAAGGCGATGAGCGCAGTCCCGGCGAATCCCGACGCGAAGCTTTCGATGCCGATGGCGAGTGTCAGGAGATCGAGGCGGGCTCCGGTAAGCGCGAGCCAGGCCAGTGACAGGTGCGACGCCGAGGCCGCGATGCCGCCGATGAGAAGTGCTGGCATCAGGCCGAGCCGCAGCACGGCGATGCCTCCAGCGAAGACGCCTGCGATGCCGATCCAGACGCCGTAGAGCTTGGTCACCGTTGCGATGGCGGTTTTCGAGAAACCGAGATCGATATAGAGCGGGTTCGCCATCACGCCTGAGACGAAGTCGGGAACCCGGTAGATGGCGACGAGAACGAGGATCGGGACAAGCATCCTGCCGTTGCGCCGGATGAGGTCGGCGACAGGCTCGGCATAGAGCTTGAGGAAGGATTCGCGCCGGGCGCCCGCGTCAGCTTGCGGCGGATGCGGGGCGATGATGCTCGCCGAGATGCCGATAACCATCAGCACGGCCATCGCAACATAAGCCGCCTTCCAGCCCGCGAAATCGGCAATGTAAAGCGCGCCAGCTCCCGCACACAAAAGCGCGATCCGGTAGCCGAGCTGATAGCTCGCCGACATCATGCCCTGCCGCTCGACAGGCGCGGCGCCGATGCGCCAACCATCCACCACCACATCCTGCGTCGCCGACGAAAACGCGACGAAGAACGCGCAGGCCACGGTCCAAACCAGCGAGTGCGAAGGGTCGCCAAACGCGATGCCGACAAGGCCGAGGCTGACGCTTGCCTGCGAGAGCAGCATCCACGCCCGGCGGCGTCCGAAGCGCGACAGAAACGGAACGTCGCGCCGGTCGATAATGGGCGCCCATACGAACTTGAAGCTGTAGGCGAGCGCGACATAGCTCAGAAAGCCGATCTCCGTGCGCGCGATGCCCGCCTCGCGAAGCCAGGCCGAAAGCGTCGAGAAGACCAACAGAAACGGCAGGCCGGCGCTGAAGCCGAGCGCCAGCATGAGCGCAAGGCGGCGGTCGGCGACAATTTCGGAGACGAATCGCCCCCACCGAGAGATACGGTTGTTTTCTTTTGTCATTCGCTGTTTCAGCCTGAAACCCGAAACGCCTCCGGAAATCCGGCCTTTCTGGGGCGCCGGCGACGACAAGGCAAGACCGCGCATGATCCGCCCTCGCACTTCGGCGTTGCCCAGCCGCACGCCCTGCCTTACCTTGATTCCATGATCGCCAATTCGCCAAGCCTCGTCGAAGTCGCTCAGGGCGACATCACGAAAATCGAGGCCGACGCCATCGTGAATGCCGCCAATTCCGCGCTCAAAGCGGGCGGCGGCGTATGCGGCGTCATCTTTCGCGCCGCCGGCGTCGATGCGCTGAGCCGGGCCTGCGACGCGATCGGGCGTTGCCCCACGGGCGAAGCCGTCATCACCCCCGCCTTCGCCATCACGACCGCACGATACATCATCCACGCCGTCGGCCCGGTTTACAGCGCATATCCGCCCGACAAAGCCCGTGAGCTTTTACGCTCCGCCTATAGCGCCGCGATCCGGCTCGCCGCAGCGCAAGGCTGCCTGTCCATCGCGTTTCCCGCCATCAGCACGGGCATCTATGGCTACCCGCTCGATGAAGCCTGCCGCGAAGCCGCCGATGTCTGCGCCGCCGAAGCCGCTGCGCACGGGCTTGCCGTCAAGCTGGTCGCCTTCGATGCGAAGACCGCCGCCGAGTTGCGCAGACACGTCCCCGGCGCCGGCCGGTGAGGCTGTCCTGCGGGCTCTAAGGCATCGATAGCTATCGCATGATAGAGAGTATCGAAAAAGTGGCGCCTCAACTGTTTCGAACGTCGCGTTTGTGAACGCGCCTCGACGATTGCCATTCGATATTAAGGCTTTCCAGCAGGCGCCATATTTGATCAAAGCGTTCCGGTGCGAGCCTTGGAAGGCACTTCGACCCGCCAATGCTCCGGCTGCAGCAACGTTGCGCTTTCATCGCCGATCCGGCTCAACAAGAGCGCGGCTTTGCCATTATCTTGTTCCACTTGGCTTTCGGCGAGAACCCACTTCGCGACCACGCTTGCGTCGATGACCGGCCTCACGGGCGCGCTTGATTTCTGCTGCCCGTGGGGAAGGGCGGCTTCGTCTCGCGCAAAAGGCCGGCAGCAGAAGAGACGGATCTCAAAAAACGCCCAACCGGCAATTCCCGCTTTCGGATCTCAACGCTCTCAAGCACCAGAGCGCCGAAGGCGGTGGGGACGGAGCCGCGGCTGGTCCGGTCGAAGAGCGTCACCGAAAACAGCCGCTCCAACTCCTGAATGGCGCGCGTGACGGTCGGCTGCGAAACACGCAGATGCCGAGCCGCCCGCCGGTAGTCGCCATGTTTTTCGAGCGCCAGCGCGCATTCCAACAAATGGAGGCTGTTGCGCAACTCCTAACTATCTGATTCAATTTGATAAATTGATTCTGAGGCTGGTGATGGCGCGGCGCAACTTTCGGCAGATGAGTTTAGTCGACCAGTTCTACAATATTCGCCCGAAGCGCTGCGAGCATCTGGATGCTATTTCCGAATGTCTCGATTGGGCCGCCATCCTCAAGCTGCTTGACGGAATCTACGCCAGCCTCGAAGGCGCCGCCAGCTTTCCCCTCTTATGCTACGTCCGTATCCTCCTTTTACAACAATGGTACGATTTATCGGACCGCGATGCGGAACTGAGCGTGGAGGACAGCCTCTCTTTTCGCCGTTTCGCAGGCATTCCGCTTGAAGAAAAGGTCCCGGATCATACCCGCATCTGGGCCTTTCGCCAGGAATTGGCGAAGCTTGGCCTCTATGAGCCGCTCTTCGAGGAGATCAACCGGCAGATCGAGGCGCGGGGCCTGTTCCTCAAAAAGGGGACGCTGATCGACGCCACCATCGTCAAGGCCGCGGCCAAGGCGCCCAAAGGCGATGACGGCGCTCTCTCCGACGTGGACCCGGAGGCGGGCTGGACCAAGAAAAACGACGTCAGCGCTTATGGTTACAAGGGCCATATTGGCGTGGACGAAGGCACGGACCTGATCCGGACCGCGGCTTTCACCAGCGCAGACGTGCATGACAGCTTGGCGTTCAAGAAGCTTGTCGCGGGCGACGAGGAGGCCGTTTACGCGGATAAGGCCTATCCGAGCGAAGAACACCGGGCCTTTCTTGCCGAGAAAGGCATAAAAGACCGCGTCATGCACAAGGCCGCTCGCGGCAAGCCTCTGAAAAACTGGCAGGTTTGGTTCAACAAGACGGTCGCGCCCATCCGCGCGGGCGTCGAGCGCATTTTCGCCCGCATGAAGGTCGGCCACGGTTTCACCCGCGCGCGCTATTTCGGCCTCGCCCGCAACGCTTGCGGATTCTGTCTGCTCTGCGCGGCCATGAACCTCGCCAGGATGGCGACGCTGCGCGCGGCCTGAGGGCGAACTGCGCCCGGATTCCGCCAAAAGGAAGGATCGATGAGCTAAAAGGCGATAAAAAGCGCTCAGGCAGCCCGTTCGCAGGCTGCAAAAAAACGCCCCCGAAAGGGGCGCGCCTAGCAAAGAGAGTTACGCAACGGCCTCAAATGGAACATCATTCCTCTTCTGCATCGCTGTCAGAAAACGGTAAACTAGATATTACCGCGATAACGAGGTAATAATAGTCGGCCGCCTGATCAATATAGCTCCGGTGTAGCAATAAGATAGCTTCATCTTTGCCATTGAGGAGTGGGCGGGGAGTGGCTTTATCTTGACCATTAGTTAGAGGGTAAGTAACGGAGTTGTGAGTTCATGAGTTCTTATTCGAAAGTCCCCAAATACGCATTCGGCCTCATAGCCGGCACGCTGCTGTCAGCGACAATGCTGACCACCGTCGCGCAGGCGCAGGATCGACGCGAGGATCGCCGAGAAGAGCGGGCGATACGAGAGGAAGCGGAAAAAGCGAAAGGCAAGCAGCCCAACATTCTCTTCATCATGGGCGACGACATTGGCTGGATGCAGCCCGGCATCTATCATCGCGGCCTCATGGTCGGAGAGACGCCGAACATCGACCGCATCGGCCAGGAAGGCGCTGTCTTCATGGACTATGTCGCCATGCAGAGCTGTACCTCTGGGCGCAACGCCTTCTTCACCGGCATGTATCCGCTGCGCACGGGCATGATCCCGCCGCAACTGCCGGGCAGCCCGTCCTATCTGCGGCCCGGCACGCCGACGATCGCCAAATTTCTGCACGATCTCGGCTATACCACAGGCGAGTTCGGCAAGAACCATCTGGGCGATCACACCGCAGCTCTGCCCACGGCGCACGGCTTCGAGGAATATTGGGGCTATCTCTATCACCTCGACGCCATGCAGCAGGTGAGTTTCCCCGACATCAACAAGACGCCGACCGAGCAAGTTATCGCGCCGCCGTGCAAGAACACGCCCATCCCCGGCATCCCCGACGTTCCGGGCGCCGTCGATCCCAGAACAACGACGTGCATGACGCCGCCGCGCCCGGTCATCTGGTGCCATTCCTCCGATGGAACGGAAAAGAATCAGACTTGCAAGGATGAAGGCCCGCTAACGCTCGATCGTTCGAGAACGGTGGACGAGGAAATCTCGAAACACGTCATCGACTTCCTCGACAGCCACGACCCGAAGAAGACCAACAAGCCCTTCTTCGTCTGGTACAACCCAGCGCGTATGCATGTGACGACGATGCTGTCGCCAAAGTACGAGGCCATGCTGGGTACGCAGGGCGGCAAGGACTGGGGCATCAACGAAGCCGGCATGAAGCAGCTCGACGATAATATCGGCGAGGTGCTCAAGAAGCTCGAAGACATGGGCCAGCTCGACAATACGGTCGTCGTCTTCACAACCGACAATGGCGCCGAGCAGATCACCTTCCCCGATGGCGGCGTCACCCCGTTCAAGGGCCAGAAGGGCGAGGCCTGGGAAGGCGGGTATCGTGCCCCGCTCGTGGTTCGCTGGCCGGGCCACATCAAACCCGGCACAGTGCATAACCAGCTCTTCGCCGCGCTCGACTGGCTGCCGACGTTGGTCAACATCGCCGGCGGCCCCAAGGGCGACGAGTTGAAAAAGCAGATCGAGAAGGGTGAATATCCCGGCATCGTCAAGACCACGCTCGACGGCTTTGACCAGCGCGAGTATCTGGAGGGCAAATCAAAAACTTCCGCACGCGATGTCTTCTTCTACTTCTCAGGATCGACGCCGTCCGCGGTGCGCTACAAGAACTGGAAGATGTATTACAACATGTCGCAGCCTGGGGCGACGGGCTGGATTTTGCCGCTGATTCCGTTCCACTTCACGCTCGTGCAGAATATCAAGCGTGATCCGTTCGAGCAGGCTGTCGGCGAGAGTCAGAAGACGGCGCTCGGCCTTGGCGGCGCGCTGGCGGCGCCAAGCACCGCCTTCCTCTATGACTGGAACATGCTGCCCATCGGCCAGCTGCTATGGCTCAAGGAACTCAAGTTCGTACAAGCAGTTTCCGCCAATGCAGGCGCCGGAGAGCTGGAACCTCACTCAGGTCCTGGAGCAGGTCAAGGCCGGTACTGGTCATCCACAGGACTGATTGCTGAAAACGGACGCGGGCGGCCAAGGTCGCCCGCTGGCAACCGCCGGGCCGGGCGGACCGGCCGATCTCCATCCACTGAAAGGAGACGATCATGCAATCCTCCTCATCCGGCCCGAACCGGCGCGCTGTGCTCAGTGGGCTCGCGGCGCTGCCGCTCTTGTCGGGATCATTTCTGTCGACCCCCTCGCGGGCGCAAACGGCGCCGGGCGATCCCTTGCCTTCATGGAACGATGGCCCGGCCAAAGCCGCCATCATCGGCCTCGTCAAATCGACGACCGACGCCGCGAGCCCCAACTTCGTGCCGCCCGACGCGCGTATCGCCACCTTCGACCAGGACGGCACCACCTGGGTCGAGCATCCGGTCTATACGCAGGTGGTCTACATCCTCGACCGCGTCCCCGCGGTGGTGAAGGAAAAGCCGCATTTGAAAGAGGTCGAGGCGTTCAAGACCGTGTTGTCTCGCGACCGCGAGGCGATCGCCAAGCTCTCGCTGAAGGAATTGGAGGAGATCGCCGTGGCGACCCTCACCGGGATCAGGGTTGATGAGTTTCAGACGCTCGTGGCGGAATGGATCGAGACGGCCAAGCATCCGCGCTGGAACCGGCTCTACACCGATCTGACCTACCAGCCGATGCTCGAAGTCATGCAATACCTCCGGGACAACGGCTACCGCACCTTCATCGTGACAGGCGGCGGCCAGGATTTCGTGCGCGTCTATTCGCAGCGAGTCTATGGCATCCCGCCCTGGCAGGTCGTTGGCACGGCGGGCGGCGTGAAATATGCCTATGACAAGGACGGAAAACCGTTCCTGATCAAGGAGCCGAAGTTGCTCCTGAATGACAACAATGCAGGCAAGGCGGAAGGCATTCACCTTGAGATCGGGGTGCGCCCGGTCATCGCGTTTGGCAATTCAACCGGCGACCGCGAAATGCTGGAATACACCACCGCCGGGGCGGGCGCGCGACTTGGGTTGCTGGTCCTCCATGACGACGCGGCGCGCGAATACGCCTATGGACCGGCGCGAGGACTGCCTGACACGAGGGTCGGGACCTTTACCGAGGCGCTGTACGATGAAGCGAAGAAGGAAGGCTGGCAGATCATCAGTATGAAAAGCGATTGGAAACGTATATTCGCGTTCGAGTAAACGTTCTACCGTGAGGCGACCAGGGGTCTGCTCAGGGTCAAAGGCGAGATTGTGTTGGCCTTCTCGAAGAGGACGCATTGGGATCCCGAAGCCGAATTGACGAGCATAGGGTCGCCAGAAAACTGCAACAGCCGCTCGCGACCCAATGCAGTCTGCCTAGCGGCGCTTAATGTGGACACGAGATAAGCCGGGACGTTTCCGCTGCGAAAGTCGGCAAAAACTACTTATATTATTAGATAACCCCTGTTTTACAAAACAAACCCAATCTCAACCCTTTATTCACAATGAGGGAACAACCTTCAGGTTGAAAAGCTCAGTCAAAGCCCGGCGCCCTGACGATCGGGAGCAGGCGAGCAATTCCCTGGCGATAAGCCCGACCGCGCCCTTGAGGCCAAGGGCCGGACCGGCTACTTGTCGCCCATGTCCGACGATACGATTCTCGCCCCGCCGCCGATCGAGCCGATCAAGCTGAAGGATGCGCTTGAAGAGCGCTACCTCCAATACGCCCTTTCCACCATCACGGCGCGCGCGCTGCCCGATGTGCGCGACGGGCTGAAGCCGGTGCACCGCCGCCTGCTCTACGCCATGCGGCAGCTCAAGCTCGACCCCACGGGCGGCTTCAAGAAGTGCGCGCGCGTCGTCGGCGACGTGATCGGCAAATATCACCCGCATGGCGATCAATCGGTCTACGACGCGCTGGTGCGGCTCGCGCAAAGCTTCGCGCAGCGCTATACGCTGGTCAACGGCCAGGGCAATTTCGGCAATGTCGACGGCGATAACGCGGCGGCGATGCGATACACCGAGGCCAAGCTGACGCCGATTGCGGCGGCGCTGCTCGATGGCATCGACGAGGACACGGTCGATTTCCGAGAGACCTACGACGGCGAGGAGGAGGAGCCGGTCGTCCTGCCCGCGAGCGTCCCGAACCTGCTCGCGAACGGCTCCAGCGGCATCGCGGTCGGCATGGCGACGAGCATCCCGCCCCACAATCTGGAGGAGGTGTGCGACGCGGCGCTATACCTCGTCCGGCATCCGAAGGCGAGCGTCGAGACGCTGTTGAGCTTCCTCAACGGGCCAGATTTCCCGACCGGCGGCATTCTCGTGGACGATCAGGCCGGGCTCGTCGAAGCCTACAAGACCGGGCGCGGCTCGTTCCGCCTGCGCTCGCGTTGGCATGTCGAGGACACGGGCCGCGGCACATACCAGATCATCGTCACCGAGATCCCCTATGGCGTGCAGAAGTCGCGGCTCATCGAGAAGATGGCCGACCTGCTCCAGGCCAAGAAGCTGCCGCTGCTCGGCGATGTGGACGACGAATCCGCGGAAGACATCCGTGTCGTCATCGAGCCGAAGTCGCGCAACGTGGACGCCGCGCTGCTCATGGAGCAGCTTTTCAAGCTGACCGAGCTTGAGGCGCGCATACCGCTCAACATGACGGTGCTGTCCAAGGGGCAATCCCGCTGGTGATGGGCCTCGGGCAGGTGCTGCAAGAGTGGCTCGACCACCGCAAGGTGGTGCTGCGGCGGCGCTCCGAGCACAGGCTGAAGCAGATCGAGCATCGGCTCGAAGTGCTCGATGGCTTCTTGATCGCGTACCTCAACCTCGACGAGGTGATCCGCATCATTCGCAACGAGGACGAGCCGAAGCCCGTGCTCATGGCGCGGTTCAACCTCACCGACGTGCAGGCCGAGGCGATCCTCAATATGAGGCTGCGCTCTCTGCGCAAGCTCGAAGAGATCGAGATCAAGACCGAGCACGGCAAACTCTCGGAGGAGAAGACGGCGCTGGTCGAACTCTTGGGCTCCGACGACAAGCAATGGGACAGGATTCAGGCGAGATCAGGGACGTCAAGAAGCGGTTCGGCAAGGCGACGAAGGACGGCAAGCGCAAGACTGAGTTCGCCTCGCTGCCGCAGATCGACGTTTCGGTGGAAGATGCGCTGATCGAGAAAGAGGCGGTCACCATCGTCCTGTCGGAGAAGGGTTGGATTCGCGCGATGAAGGGGCACGAGGCCGACCTCTCCAAGCTGAGTTTCAAGACCGACGACACGCTGAAATACGCCATCAAGGCGCAAACGACCGACAAGCTTGTGCTCTTCGCCACCAATGGGAAGTTCTACACGCTCGATGTCAACGCGCTGCCGGGCGGCCGCGGCCAGGGCGAGCCTGTGAGGCTCATGATCGATTTCGAGGAGGCCGACGACATCCTCGAAGGCTTTGTGCACAAGCCCGGGCGCAAGCTGCTCGTGGCCTCGACTTCCGGCAATGGCTTCATCGTGCCCGAGGACGAGGTTGTCGCGCAGACGCGGAAAGGCAAGCAGATCCTGAACCTGGCGCAAGGCGAGCGCGCGGCGCTCTGCCGCCCGGCCGAGGGCGATTCCGTAGCGGTGATCGGCGACAATCGCCGCTTCCTCGTCTTCGCGCTCGCCGAACTGAACGAGATGACGCGCGGACGCGGCGTTCGCCTGCAAAAATACAAGGATGGCGGCCTTTCCGACGTGCAGGTGTTCGACGGCGCCACAGGCCTGAAAGTGGGGGAGGCTTCGGGACGGGTGAAAATCGTGAGCGAGCTTGCCGATTACCGTGGCGCGCGCGCGCAGACCGGGTCGACGGCGCCGAAGAGCTTGCCAAAAAGCAATCGCTTCGGCTGGCTTGGCTTCGAGAAGGAATAGCAAAACCGCGGGCTCGAGATGTTTGTACTTCGATGCCTTGCCTGCCGAGGAGTTGCGACTTGCATGCGCGTAACAGGGCGGCCGCGGACATCGGGCCAATGGAGTTAGGAAAGGCGTAAAAACAAGAGAATCGGCTTTGCCCTTATCGTGCGTTGTGGCTGAGGCGTGTTGGATTCGCGGCGGCGGGTTTGCGCGGTCTCCTCGCGCCCTTGATTGACGGGCAAGCGATGCGACAGCGCGGGACGCGGTCAGCTCCCTGCCAGGGTTAAAGAAGAGCTGAAATTGGGTTTGTTTTGTAAAACAGGGGGCTCGCCGTCGGGAGTTGAACGCCCAATAAGCCTATGATATTGAACGGTTTTTATAAGACCTGAGGCGATTGGTGGGCGGTCGGCCTCAGTGTTCGTATGCCTGGCCCGAAGGCGCCGAAAGCCTCCCCGCCCAGGCGGTTATCCAGCTAAGACGTTGAAATAAAAAGAGAAAAAAGACAAACAATGCGGCGCGCGCGTCTGGTTAACAGGCCCCGGTGGGGCCATGGCTAACAATCGCTTCAAGAGTCATGAAATCTTGAAGCAAGCATTCGCGGCTCGACCAACGGATGGGCGGGCAGATGAAGCTTCATTTTTTGGCGGACGCGCTAAATAGCGCCGCCACGCGCTCCATCCGCATGGAACGATGCAATAAACCCGCAAACCGGAGTTTAAGATCAAACAGCAAGACACTAACAAAAGCAATACCATGTTAACCATATGTGTTTTTTTATATGAACTATTCATTCATAACCGGAATGACCAGGGCAATCTGCCGATTGCGGCTCAAACTCCTTCGTTGAAAGGACGCCTTATGAGACGGCGCCTTGCCTTTGTGATGGCAGCGATCACAGTCTGCCCCGTCGGCCTAATGTCGTTCGCAGCAGACCAAGCAGAGGAAGCCGCCGCTATCTACGGAATGAAAATACCGCCGGGTTACCGCGACTGGAAGTTGATCTCCGTGGCTCATGAGGAAGGCGACCTCAACGATTTGCGCGCCGTTTTGGGCAATGACATAGCAATCAAGGCCTACAGAGAAGGCGTGCTTCCTTTTCCGGACGGCACAATCATCGCCCGGCTCGCCTGGAATTACGATCCGTCGGAAGAAAACAACAAAGCCTTTGGTCGCCCCCAATCTTTCGTAGCGGGCCGTCCTAAGGAAGGCGTTCAGTTTATGGTGAAGGACTCAAATAAATACGCCTCGACCGGCGGCTGGGGGTTCGCTCAATTTAACGACGGCAAACCCGTCGACGAGGCGATGCTCAATACGTGCTTTTCCTGCCACGGGCCCGCCAAAGATCACGACTTTGTCTTCACCCACTACGCACCGTAAAGACTTAGCAACCGCCTCATCGGAGATGCCAGTGTTGGGCGGCGCGGAGGGCATTAAGTCGAAAGGCGCGCCGCGCGCCGAGAAGTCCTGGCCGCGCGGACGCCATGGTGCTCGTACTCTTTTCGGCGTGAGGATATGGAATGCATCCCTCATTCGGGAATTGCGCCTGATCCAGTATCCTCTGATTCAGCTTATGCATGTAAGCGCCCCTGTTGCCCTGGAAAGCCCACAGACCGCCAGGAATTTTTTCGCTCAAAGTGGATGCGTCAATCGGCAACGCAAATCGGCCACTTTGAGGATTAACATTCAGCCAAGGACTTCGTATTTCTAACCAGCGTGGCCTTATGTGAGTGCGCCGGACAAAAGGGTTCGAATGAAGGGGACGAGGCTCACTGCGATTTTGTCGGCGTTCTGCGTAATTTTCTGCGCGGGGACCTGCGCGCGCGCCATGGACCTCGCCTTGAAAACCGACGATCTGCCGCCCTCGGCATGGATCGTTGAGCTTGGAGGCTATGGCGTGTTGGAGCCGACCTATCTGGGCTCCAAACAATACAACGTCGGTTTCAAGCCGATCGTCGCTTATCGCCAGCCGGGGGACAGGGAGTGGCTTTCCTTTCCGAACGACGCCTTCGACTACAACCTCTTTGAGACGGCGGATTTCCGTGCCGGCCCCGCTGGCAATCTCACCTTGCAAAGCCGCCTGCACGGAGAGGACATCGATCTGCGTCTCGGCAAGGCGAACGTGGATCTCCAAGGGGGCGCATTCGCGGAATACTATCCCTTGAACTATATCCGCACCCGGGCTGAAATCCTGCAAGGCGTCACCGGCAATTTGGGTTTTGCCGTCAACCTTTCCGCCGACTACATCTGGCGTCCTGCGATCGACTGGACGCTTACCGCAGGGCCGCGCGCGCAGATCGTCAACGATCAATATGCCTCCGATTACTTTTCGACGCAGATCGCATTTCGGAACAATAACTTATATGTCCCTTACCACGCAGAGGGCGGCGTTCTGACGTCGGGCGCCGAATTCACCGGCCAATATGACTGGACGGCGCAGGTCAAGACCAAGTTTTATATCGACTACAATCAGCTGATGGGCGACGCCGCAGACAGCCCGCGCGTGGTCTTGAGGGGAAGCAGCGAGCAGGTCATTTTTGGGGTCGGCGCAACCTATAAATTCGCCGTCCAGCCGTAAATCGCGAATAGACCCGCCTTGGAGGGAATCATCATCCTGTGGACGGATGCCAAAATGCCACTTTCCGCAAACTTTGCGCCATTGACTCGAAATAGCGCAAGCCAAATCGTCGTTGTTGCTTCATCCTTGCGGCGATCAATCTTGCAAAAAGGCGAGTGGCTATGGTTGCGCGACGGCGAGCTGCTGCGTGTTTTGCGTTCCTAATGTTCTCATTTGGGTCCGCACAAGCCAATGGCTTGTGGGGAGACAATCCTGTTTCCCTGAAAGATGGCCCTGTCGGCTCGGCTTGGGTGGTGACCATAGGCGGGTATGCCGGGGCCGAACCGGTCTTCCCGGGCTCGAAAGAATACGGCGCCACTGGCCGCGTGATTTTTGACGCGCGCCGCGCCGGCGACAGGGAGTGGCTTACCCTTCCGAACGACGCCGCCAGCATCACGCTTTACGAATTGGGCGACTTCCGGGCCGGCGTTGCGGGAAACTACATTTGGCGCCGGAGCTATAGCGACGACAGCAAAGCCTTGTATGGGCTTCACGACGTCAACTACACGATCGAGGTCGGGGGGTTCATGGAATACTACCCGGCGCCGTTCTTTCGTACGCGCGTCGAACTGCTTCAGGGCGTAACGGGCGCGGACGGCCTTGAGGCGAACCTCATGGCGGACTTCATCTACAGGCCGGCTCCTCAATGGCTGTTCACGGCAGGGCCGCGGCTGAAGTTCGTAGACGACCAATACAACAACGCTTTCTTCTCCATCAGCCCAACAAAATCTGCGGTCTCCCTCTTGCCGACCTACCGCGCGCAGGGTGGTCTCTACTCCGCGGGCGTCGATGCAACCATCCGCTACGACCTCACCGAGCGCGTCTCGCTCAGGGCCTTCGCCGAGTGGGACAGGCTAACGGGCGATGCGGCGGATAGTCCGCTCGTGCGGCTTCGGGGTTCAGAGGATCAGTTCCAGGTTGGCGTCGGCGCGGCTTACAAATTCGACTTCGCTTTTTAAGCGAGCACGACTTGCCGAAGAAGCATGAACTCCTGCCCCCATCCTTCGACAAGCTCAGGAGGAGGTCAGTAGATTTCAGCGGCTTGAACCTTATGGTGAGCTTGTCGAACCATGAGCGGCGTCGTTCTCTTGCATCCTTGGGTTGGGTCTCGCTTCGGGCATCGAGGCGAGGCCCTTTTGTTTGACGGCGCGTCATGAAAAGGTCGGGTGCGCTTTTCGGTGCGAACTTGATCGCGCGCTGATCGTTGTCCCCTCGAAAGGGGAAGGCGTTTATGATCCGCGCAGGTATCGGCGGGTGGACTTATAAACCCTGGCGCGGGGCCTTTTTCCCGCCCGGCTTGGCGCATGCGCAGGAGTTGGCCTTTGCAAGCCGTACGCTGACGACCATCGAAATCAACGGCACCTTCTACCGCACGCAAAAGCCCGATGTCTTTCGCAAATGGGCCGAAGAGACGCCGGACGGCTTCGTGTTCTCGGTCAAAGCGCCTCGCTATGCAGTGAACAAGCGCATGCTGGCCGAAGCCGGGCCTTCGATCGAGCGCTTTGTCGAAAGCGGGCTCGAACAGCTGGGCGGCAAGCTCGGACCGGTTCTTTGGCAGTTTGCGCCGACCAAGAAGTTCGATGCGGCGGATTTCGCGGCCTTCCTCGCGCTTCTCCCCCGCGGGGCCGGGCTGCGCCACGCACTTGAGGTGCGCCACGCGAGCTTCAAGACGCCAGCGTTCATTGACTTGGCGGCCAAGGCGGGAGCTGCGGTTGTCGTGGCGGATTCTGAGAACTATCCGCTGATTGAGGAGCGGACCGCGGATTTTGTTTATGCGCGACTGATGAGATCGCGGGCCGAAGTGAAGTCCGGCTATCCCGCAGATGAGCTCGTCGCGTGGCGAGAGCGGGCGCAAAGGTGGGGCGAGAGCGGGCGCGATGTCTTCGTCTATTTCATCGACGGGGCGAAGGAGCGCGCCCCTTTCGCTGCAGCGGCCTTTCTTAGCGGATTATAGTCTGAAAAACGCAATTTTTTTGCGCGTGCGTCGCGCATCTGCGGCAAAATCGCCCTAAGACTTACGGCGAGCTTGACGCTCGATGAGTCCTGAGTTTAACTTAGATTAACTTGATATTAAACGCATCTAAAGCTTCTGGCGAGCGTTGACATGCTAGGAGTTTACAAAGAGCTTACTTCCACGTTGAAGTAAGATGCCCCTGGTTGGGTAAACCGGGGGTTCTTTGTTTTTGATGTACTCCAGTCTTTGCAAGACAGCGCCCGAGCAGTCGGCATGCCGTGATGGGCGAAAGCTTTGGCTTCCAGGCGCTTCAACCCCGGACAAGATTCGAAGACTTTGCATCGCAGCATACCGCCGCGTCGCGAGCGGATGGCATCGTCGACTAAACAAACCCATCCCGCCAAGCAAACGTTTCAAGTGCAACGATTCCGGATAGGGCTTGCGCCTTCGGTAGGACGGCGCCTCCGATCAAGGCTTCGCCTGCCTCACGCTTTCGTAAACCGCGAGATGAGTATAGGCGGCGGCAAGGAGCGGGGTCTGGACCTGGGCTTCCCTGCCCCGCGCCAGAAGATCGCCGATGATCTGGTCGGCCTCGATCGGGCCGTTCCTGGCGAGATCGCGCGCCATGGAGGAGGTGAGCGTCGAGCCTTCGGTCGTCAAAAGCGCGCGCGTATTTGCAAGGACCGACGCGCCCGGAGCATGCCCCTGCGCCGTCGCCACCGCCACAACCTCGTCCAAAAACCGCTCCACGAAATCGGCGCCGCCGGGCGCGCCGACGATGTCCCCAATTGCGCCTCGCATCAGGCAGGTGACGCCGGCGAGCGTAGCTAGAAATATCCACTTGTCCCACATGTCCTGCTCGATGGCAGACGACAGCCTTGCGTCGAAGACGGCGTTTTGCATGACGGCGTCCAGCTGAACGATGCGCGCGGAGCGAGAGCCGTTCATCTCGCCGTAAACGAGATCGTGAAACGGGGAGAGGTGCAGGATGCGCCCCTGGTCGTCCAGCGCGGCGGCGATCCTGCAAAGGCCGCCGACAAGCGCATCCTGGCCGAAAGCCGCGACGATGCTGCCGACATGCCTCATACCGTTCAGCACCGGCGCAATCATGGTCGTCGGCCCCACGGCGGGAGCGATGTCTTTCAGCGCGGCGTCGAGAGAGTAAGCCTTCACCGTTAGGAGAATCGCGTCATATGGCGCGGCGATCGTGTCCGCGGTGACGAGTTTTGGCGTGACCGCAGCGTCGCCGCAGGGGCTTATGATGTGCAGCCCGTTCGCCTTGAGCTGCTGCGCCCGGCCGGGGCGCACGAGAAAAGTGACATCGCGCCCTGCCTCGGCAAGGCGCCCTCCGAAATATCCGCCGGTTGAACCCGCTCCAACGATCAATATGCGCATTGTCCAAAATCCCTCACTTTCTTGAACCGATAGCTGGGATTACGAGCTTACTATGGAAAGAGCAGTTGCTTGCCCGCCTGAAGACTTCTATGGGAAATTCTTGAGGCGGAGTCGCTATTGTCGGCGCCCGCGACAGGAGTTTGAGCGATGCCGATCGTCCGAGGCAAAAACATAGAGGTTCTCTTTTCCGCGGACACGATCGCCCGCCGCAATCATGAGCTTGCCCAGGAGATCGCCGCGCGCGAGTTTCACGATCTCCTTGTCGTCGCCATCCTCAAGGGATCGTTCGTCTTCGCCGCGGATCTTATTCGTTGCATGCACCACGCAGGTCTGGCGCCGCAAATGGAATTCGTCCTTATCTCAAGCTATGGCGCGGGAATGAAAAGCGGCGGCGTCAGGGTCCTCCGCGATATCGACGCCGACGTGAAGGGCCGCGATGTCCTTCTCATCGACGACATTCTGGAGTCCGGCAACACGCTGGCGTACACGCGTTATCTCGCTCTGAACCGGGGGGCTAAAAGCGTTTCCATCGCCGTGCTGCTCGACAAACGCGGCAGCCGCCAGCTCGATATCGAAGCCCACTTCGTGGGTTTCTCGTGCCCCGACCGCTTCGTCGTCGGCTATGGCATGGACGTCGCCCACGCGTTTCGCGAGCTTCCTTTTGTGGGCGTCGTCACGGACGAGTAGGCGGCTTCTCGCCGGCTCGTCGGCGAATGGTCGTCACGCCTGCGCAAGCGCACATTCTTTCGGCTTTGGTCGATTGCGCAATCGAACGCGGTTCAGCCGTAAGCGACGCCCGGATTGCTTTGCCCAACTTCTATAATATAGCCATCAGGATCGCGAATGTAGCAGCGGGTCTCGCCGTATTTGGGCTTTGGCTCCGTGATAAACTCGGCTCCCCGGCTTCGCCATAGGTCATAGCACGCTCGAATATCTGCAACGCGGATATTCATAAAGCTGCTGACTTTATCGGGGTCGGCGGGGACGCTGAGCGTTACCGTTGGTTTGTCCGGCGTCGGGCCGCCCCCGGGGTTGACGAGGAGCCACGTGTTCGCGATCTGGATGTATCCTGGCGCGCCGCTGCTGTCGCCTCTGCTCAGAATGCGGCCTCCGAAAACCTTTTCGTAAAATCGAAGCGATCGTTCGACGTCGGCGACCGTGAGAAAGTGCGCGACGGTAAACCCATCCTGCGGCGGCATCTGATAGGTTTTCTGGTCGACTTGGACTTGGTTCATGGACAACTCCGATTCTCGGATAACGGGGGCGCACAAAAGGCAAGACGGAGAGCGGCTCGAGTTACGTGAAGAAGAACGCGATCGCGGGCGCAGATTTTCCGATCGCTTTTCGCGGATCGACTATAGCGTTGCCCAGGATCCGCTGCGGCTACTTCTCAAACCGCTTCGCCAAATATTTTAATACGGTAAATTGGCTCGGTTAAATTATTCTGATTGATATCCTTAATGATTCCTTGCCGGGTGATCCTGGCTCAGTTTTCAACAATCATGCAAATGCAAGCCATTGCCCAACGGTCGCCAATCGAGGGCGGAAATCGCTAAACAACTTTTTTTTGTACAAAATCAAAATAAAACAACCTGAAGCTGTTTTAGGGGCTACAAATTGATTATTGTCAAGTTTTGTTGGATGTGGTCATGTCCAAGCTCATAGTAGGTTCTTGCTTTTGCGCTGCGACAGGAGGCGGAGGCAGCAGATCCAGTGCTTTTCTGGGCTCGAACGACATCGCGCTTAGCTGTGCGCCTCGCGCGACTGTTATAGGAAAGGTTGCCGAATATGACTGACGCGCGGTTTCCGCCTAAACCGTCGGAGGTCGCGGATCTGTGGGAGGCGCTCGAACGGGCGGACTCAGCGCGTCAGCGTGCGGAAACGCAGCTGGCTGAGCGCGAGGCTCTTCTTTCCTTGTTTGTGGACCATGCCCCAGCCGCAATCGCCATGTTCGACCGGGACATGCGCTATCTGGCCGTCAGCCGCCGCTTTCTTGAAGATTATCGCCTGGACCCGGATCGAAACGCTGTAGGCCAGTCTCATTACGAGATTTTTCCAGAGATACCCGACCACTGGCGCGCCATTCACAAGCGTGTCTTGAGCGGCGAGGAACACTCTCACCCCGAAGATGCTTTTCGACGCAAAGATGGGCGCCTTGATTGGGTGAGGTGGTCCATGAAGCCATGGCGTCTGGCGGATGGGGCGATAGGCGGCGCCCTCCTGTTCTCAGAGGTGATAACGAAGGAGGTCGAGGCCCGTCAGCGGTTGCGAGAAAGCGAGGAGCATCTTAGCATTGCTGTGGAAGCAGCCAAGCTGGGCATCTGGCGATGGGACCTGATCGATGGGTTTCGCGCCTTGCAGTGGGATAGCCGTTGCAAGGCCCTGTTCGGTTTGCCTTCCGACGCCGAAGTCACGTTCGAAAGCTGGGAGAGCGCAATCCAGGCTGAAGATCGAGACAGAGTTAAGGCGGAGGTCGCGCGCGCGCTCGATCCGGCGGATCCTCGCGACGACTATGCCTGCGAGTATCGGGCGGCGCGTCCGGATGGAACGGTGCTGTGGCTTCACTCTACCGGCCGCGCTTTCTTTGAGGAGGCTCCCGCTTGCCCATCAGGGCGGCGCGCCGTTTCCATGACCGGCGCTCTTGGCGACGTCACGCAGGCCCATATCGCAAAAGATGCGTTGAAGGAAAACAGGGCGCGACTTCGCGCTGCGCTGCGGGCCGGCAAGCTTGGCGTCTATGACTACGATCCAAGAACCGGGGTCGTGCAGTGGGATGCCAGAATGTATGGCTTGTGGGGGGCGCCAGAGGGTGAGCCCGTCACTTACGAGACATTTGAGGCCGGCGTTCATCCGGACGATCTTTCCGCGGTCAGGGAAGCCGTAGCCAATGGTCTTGATCCAGCGGGAAGCCGCCACTACGAATGCGAATACCGCGTCGTCAACCGGTCTGACGGTAATGTTCGCTCGGTTCTCGCTGACGGCGACGTGACATTCGACGCGGCTGGCGAGCCGTCCCGTATTGTCGGAATCGTGCAGGACATCACCGAGCGCAAAACGGCGGAGAAATTGCTCCGAGAAACAAATGAGGGCCGTCTCCGCGCCGTCGTGGACACCGCCGTGGACGCCATCGTCGTCATTGATGACAGAGGGTTCATCGAGTCCGCCAACCCTGCGGCGGAGGGCATCTTCGGCTTCAAGGCCGACGAGATGGTGGGCCGCAACGTCTCCATGCTTATGCCGCAACTCGAGGCGGTCACACACGACAACTGCATCAGCAAATTCCTTCAGACAGGACACGCAAAGATTATCGGCGTGGGCCGTGAGGTGATGGGCCGCCGCAAAGACGGGTCATTGTTTCCGCTTGAGCTTGCGGTCGCGGAATGGCGCGCGGGGGACAAAAGCTACTTCACGGGCATCATGCGCGACATCACCCTTCGAAAGAAGCGCGAGAAACAGATTGAGACGCTGCTCCGCGAGGTGAACCACCGGTCGAAGAACATGCTCGCGGTTGTCGTAGCGATTGGGCGCCAAACCTTGGCGACGAAACCAGATGACTTCGCGAGAAGTTTCGAGGAGCGCATCCTCGCGCTTTCGGCGAACCAGGATTTGCTTGTGAAGAGCGGCTGGACCGGCGTGTATCTCGATGAGCTTGTTCGATCTCAGCTTGCCCCTTTCAAAGACTCCATCGGCGGGCGGATCAAATTTGCGGGTCCCTCTGTGTTTCTGTCGGCCGATGCGGCGCAAGCGATCGGAATGGCGCTCCACGAACTTGCAACCAACGCAGGCAAGTACGGGGCGCTGAGCGACGCCAAGGGCTGTGTCACGATCACATGGAGCCTGGAACCCTCGCCTCCAGAAGGAGAAACTTTTGTCATGACCTGGGTTGAGGAAGGCGGACCTCCCGTCAGCGAGCCGAAGCGGCGGGGGTTCGGCTCGACGGTCATTGGCCGCCTCGTTGAACAAAGCCTCGACGCCGAAGTCGAGTTTGCGAATCTGGTCACAGGGGTTTGCTGGCGCATGGCGTGCAGCGCCCAGAGTGTGTTGGAAGGGAAACGCGCGAAGCAGCCTCGGCAATAATCCTGCCGCTCCGATTTCGGAAAAGTGGTTCAAGCCGTCGCCGTCTGCATGCACAGCCACGATTGCTACAAGACCGGCAAGGGGGTGATGTGCCCCAGTTACCGCGTGACCCATGACGCCGGGCACACGCCCGAGGCGCGCGTCGCCGCCTTCAAGGCCGCGCTCAACGGCGAGTATGGCGATGCGTCCTTCGCGGACCCTTGGCTGGCTGCCGCCATGGATTTGTGCGTCTCCTGCAAGGGCTGCAAAAAGGAATGTCCGAGCGCCGTCGACATGACGCTGATCAAGACGGAATATCTGGCGCATCGCAACGCCGCGCTCGGCGTCTCCTGGAGAACCTGGCTGTTCGCCAATCTCCCGCGCTGGACGGGATATCACCGCAGGCTCTTGCTGTTCGCCATCGGATTGCGAAACCGCTCGCCACTCATTGCGAGGCTGGCCGAAGCCGTATTCGGCATTGCGGCCGATATGCCGATCCCACAACTTTCGAAGCAGCCTTTGGCGCCTCCAGAACCGGCGCAAAATGCGGCGCGCGGCGAGGTTCTCCTTTTCGCCGACACGTTCGCCACGCATTTCGAGCCTGACATCGCCCACGCCGCAATCGAGGTCCTGACGGCGGCCGGGTACAGCGTGATGACGGTGAAACCCGCCCTCGACGACCCCGAGCCCGATCGCCCCCTGTGCTGCGGGCGCACCTATCTGACCCATGGCATGGTCGGAGAGGCGCGCCGCGAGGGCGGCCGCGTTCTCGCAGCCCTTCGCCCGGCCCTTGAGGCTGGAACGCCGGTCATTGGCCTTGAACCGTCCTGCCTTCTGTCGCTTCGCGATGAGCTTTATTGTCTGGGGCTTGGCGCGGAGGTGGGGCGCCTCGGCAAGCAGCTCTTTTTGCTTGAAGAATTTCTCGTGCGAGAGCAGATGCGCGGCCTGCGCCTGCCCTTCAAGGAACTGCCCGCCGCGAAGGCGCTCGTGCATGGCCACTGCCACCAGAAGGCGTTCGGCACGATGAAGTCCATGCGCAAGATCGTGGGCTCGGTGCCGGGCCTTGCCTACGAGCTGATCGATTCAAGCTGCTGCGGCATGGCCGGAAGCTTCGGGCTCGAAGCCGAGCACCGCGCCGCGTCTGAAGCCATGGCCGAACTCTCGCTCCTGCCAGCGCTGCGCAATGAGCCGGAGGAAACGCGCGTCATCGCGAACGGCTTTTCCTGACGCCATCAAATCGCGCATGGCGACGGCCGAAAGGCGAAGCACATCGCGCTTGTCCTGCGCGAAGCCTTGCATTCCGGCGAGAGCATCGCGGCTCTTGATCGCGAGCCCGCATCAGTTCATCAGTCGAACTGAGCGGCGCCAGTCGCCGCCTCGTAATCGATTTCAAAGGGCGGCCATTCCCATGCGCTTATTCCTGGCATTGATCCTGATAGCGGCGTTCGCATCCGCCGCACACGCCGACGAGTGTGATGCCGCCGTGGAGCAGCCGACGCTGAACGCCTGTGCAGATCAATCCTTCAAGAAGGCCGACGCGGACCTCAATGCGGCATACAGGAGTTTGCAGAGCCGAAAGCAGGACGACGAACAAGCGGCGAAGTTGCTGATCGCCGCCGAGCGCGCCTGGGTCGCCTTCCGCGACGCCGAGTGCGTGTTCGACGCGGCAGACAATCTCGGCAGTAGCATGTACGCGATGGTCTATTCGGGTTGCCTGGAGCGGCTGACAAGAGCGCGGACGGCGCAGCTTGAAAGATATCTGCGCTGCGAGGAGGGTGAAGCCGCCTGCTCCGAGCCTACGGCCGATAAGTGAGTCCTGTCGCGATTCAGTCCTGAACCCTGTGGCACGGGTTTTGCTCAACCCCTTAGTTCGGGGGATTGCGGCGCGCGCCGTGTTCCAAACTCAACAAGGGGCTGAAATGAGCAAGGGACCGGCGCCGTTCTCGAAACCGGAAGGCGCTTCGGAGCCAGACCGCTATGTGAGCTTTCTCGACATCGATTTCGAAGGCAACATCGCGGCCGTCCTCGGCCACTTGCGCCGGTATATCGACGATCCGGAGAAAGGGAACGCCTTCTGGGACGGTTTCAAGCATCGCCTGCAGCAATGCGAGGCCGGGGAAGCCAGGACAGCCGACAAGCTTCTCCTCCTGCATTCGCATGTTTATTACATGGTCGAGCTTTTCGAAGAGCATGACGACGTCGAGGCTCTCAGCGCGCTGAAGAAGCTTGAGGAAGAGTGCTTTTAGGCAAGTTTTGCGGCTTCCCCAAATCTTCGATGCTTTGTTCCAATTTCGCCAGGAGGGCGTCTGCGAAGCGTCGGCAGGGGATCGCATAGGCCAGCCATTGAGCTGCGAAATGAACGTCAACCCGGGCGCTGGAGCGTGTGCGGAAAGCCGCAAGACAAAGGAAGCAGGAGAAGTTCACCGCGCTGTTCCACCACATCAGCGTCGAGACCCTGGAGGTCGCCTTCTAGGCCCTCAAGCATAAGGCCGCGCCAGGCGTCGATGGCGTGACGTGGCAGGAGTACGGCCGGTCCAACGATCGCATCAAGGGCAGCGGCCATGCGCGCATAACCGAACACCCGCCAAGATCATCACGCCAAAACGCTTGCGGCCAGGGAGCCATCCAACATGACGAAGGGGAAGTTTGCTTTTTGCTGCCGAAACCTCACTCCTTGAAAGCGCGATTGAGGTTAGAGGAGCGGGCGAAAGCCGTACCGGCGGTGGTCGCGTCGATCCTGGCGGACGTTACGTCCACGCCAGCAAGATCGCTGCCGTCGAGCCGGGCGCCCCGGAAATCGGCGCCGCTCGCTTCCGCGTCGAGCAGGTTCGCGCCCGACAAGTTGGCTCCCTTCAAGTTCGCGAAGGCGAGATCAACGCGGCTGAGATTGCTGCCGGAAAGGTTGGCGCCTTCGAGCTTGGCCGACTTCAGCACCGTTCGCATGAGGCCCATGGATTGGTTCTTCAGGTCCGGGCTGCAATTGGCCCCCGCGATGATGGCTTCGCGCAAACTTGCGTTCGTGAGGTTCGCCGTGATGCGTGCTCCTGAAAGATCGGCGGAATCGAATTTCGCGCCCTGCATCTGGGCGGAAAATAAGGATGCGTCTTTCAGGGAAGCGCCTGAAAAATCGGCCTTGAGCGCCCAGGAAAGATCCAGGACAGCGCCATCGAGCCTGGCATTCTTTAAATTCGTGTTGTTCAGCCTCGCCGAGCTGAGGTTGGCGCGGGTCAGGTCGAATCCGGACAGATCAAGCCCGGAGAGTCGCTTGCCGGACAAGTCGAGAGGCTTGCCTTGTGAAGCCTTGATCATGGCCTCGACATCTGCGCGCGTCAGCTCGGCTCGCGTCATGTCGGGCGAAGTCAAATCCAGGTATTGCAGCATGTCCTGGGCTGCACACCCGGACCAAACAGTCGCTGCACAAAGACCCACGACCACCGCGGCAAGGCGTAATGTTCCAAGATTCACGCTCGCCCTCCTTCTCAGCGGGAAGCCGTTTGTCTCAGCGTGATCTTACAATGCGTCTTTTTCCTTGGGAAATATACTCAACACTTTGTCGGTCTTCCACGCCCGCTGCAGAAGGCGGCGTAAGCGCCATGCGTTCAGACCGCGGTCTTCACCGTAGGATTACTGTTCTCTACACTTCGATTAGCTATCTTAATAAGTGGGTGGGCTTCATTTCGGAATCCCTTTCATTTGCGGAGTTTTAGCGGAGCGGGGAACCTTCCAAAAAGAAATTTTGCTCAGACTTGACTGTGCATGTCTGCGATGCGTGCCCGATGTGCCCCCGGGAGGTTTCCATGTCACAGTATGACAATTCCTACATCAAACCACACAGCGTTGGCGATCAAGACGCCTCAAAGTCCGGCCTGAACTCTTTGTCGGACATCTTCGGCGGCCCGAGCGTCGTCGCCTACGCTTTTAGGTCCGCAATCTTTTCAGACGGAAATGTCGGCAGCCCCCTTGTGTCGGCTGGCCAGACGCTCACAGCTACGTCCTCTCAGGTCAAACCGGTTCTCAGCTCAAATGTGTCATCGACGCCGTCATGGGTCAGCACGCTGGCGACGTCTTCCATCGCCCGCGACATGTCGGCTGCGATCGTCAATGGCCAAGTGACCTACTCCGGGCTTCAGACGCTTTTGACCGATGTCGCCTCCACCTTGTCCTCCTCAAACACGACCCTCTCAGCCGCCCAATTTTCCGATCTCGCTAAGATCGCCAACAACCTCAATAATGGCGTGACCACATCGGCCTATCTGACCGGGATCATGGACTCCCTTGTTTTGGGCAGCAGAGCGAATGCAACCTGGACGGGGGGCGGAGCGTCGGCGACGAGCCTTGGCAACCTCGCGGTCGGCTCCAGCGCCACGAAGCTTTCTGAGCTTATCGGAACTTGGTTTCTCGGCACGAATCTCCCCAATTCACAAGTCATCGAAAACGGATCGCGCTTTTCTGTCTCCTATTCGAATGTCTCGGGCCCGCTTTTCGGCGCCGGCGGCCCCAGCATGAACGATATCAACCAGGGGCAGCTTGGCGACTGCTACCTGCTGGCAGGTCTAGCAGAAGTTGCTTATCAGAACCCTACGGCGATCACATCAATGATCACCGATAATGGGAATAATACATATGGCGTGCGCTTTTTTATCAACGGCGCAGCCAACTATGTGACTGTGAACGCCTCATTCGCCAACGGCCAATGCATTTTCAATTCGGGGACCAACATCTGGGCAAGCCTTGTTGAAAAGGCGTACGCTCAGCTTCAAACGTCAGGCGCCGTCACGGGCAACACCGCGGCGAACTATGGCAATGCCTGGTCGACAATCGGCAACGGCGGCAATCCCGCGTACACGCTCGAGGAGATCACGGGCGCTCCTACCATCACCCAGTTTCAAAGCACGGGAAGCGCATGGACAAACGTCACCTATAGCTCGTCTCTTTCGAGCACGGCGGCCCCGGGCGGCGCCTCGCTCGCCGCGGTCCAAAGCGCTCTGATCGCTGATCTTGCGGCTGGCGACGATGTGGTTTTGTCCTCCTTCACAAACGCGAAAGACAGTTTGGGGAGGACGACGCTTGTCGCCAATCACGCAATGTCGATCTATGGCTACGACGCCGCAACGCAGATGTTCGAAATCCGCAATCCCTGGGGCACGGCGGCAAGGCAATCCTGGGATACGACATTCGAGGTCAGCCTCTCGACCCTGCTTGCCGCCCGCGACGCCATCACGATCGCCAACGTCGGCCCGACCGCGACGCCGCTGGCGAGCGCGCAGGCTTCGGTCGCGACGGCCGCGTCCGCCTTGTCCCACGCAATGGCCGGGCTGAGCGTCGCCCCGCCTGCCTCAGCCATGCTCAACCTGACCCATTCCATGCAACCCGAACACCCAGCTCTCTTCGCGGCCAAGGCCTAACAGAGCGCGCTTTGAAGCTCCGGAAAGACCTCGCCATCTCTGTCACACGGATCGGCGCAGGCTTTCCGGACTTCGGTCGAGCAGCCTGCTCGGTCGGGGAAAGCGGCCGTTGGGCTGAAGCAATCCGCGTTCCCTTGCACGCGGATGAATTGCCCCCCGACGCGCCAGCCGCTGGTTAACAGAGAGCCAAGATTGGTTTCGTTTGGTAAAACAGGCCTATGTAACTATACAGTCAATTCCATCATAACCTGATGGCGCGCTGAAGCGCGCCGTCGTGCGTCTTTCGCCTTGCCGCCCTGTAACGCGCTGCGGCGTCCGTCAACACGGCTGAGATCGCGGGGCGCGCTCATGGCGCCACAGCGACGCAGTAGTGTGGAAAATTCGCGCAAAAGTTGTGTTTATTTACTTGATGGCGCGCGCGATTCTCTCTTAGGTTGCGACGCCGCGGCGCGATAGGGATGCGCCGCATGCCGCAATTATTGAGGGAAACGATATGGCGGACCAAAAGATTAATGCAGCTTACGAGGACGCATCAGGCAATATCATCGAAACCGTAACAACCGGCTCTACTACTGGGGCGGGCGAAGTTATAGAGATCAAACAGAACGTACCGGCCGTTACGATCGGAACTTTCGATGGCGCCGCTGCTGGCGGTAATCCGTCGGGCGCCTTGTTCACAGACAGCGCAGGCGACATCTTCGGCGTCACATCCACGGGCGGACAAAACGGTACGGGAACCGTATTCGAGCTGAAGCCTAACGCTGACAGCGGGTACGGATTTGAAACCGTGGCGTCGTTCGGCGCCAGTAACAAATATATGGCCGTCGACTCGTCCGGTGACATATTCCTTCGGTCGAAGAGCGGGCTTATTCTTACAGAGAACACCTTCGACGCCGACAACGGTTACACCCCCGAGATCTTGAATTCAACCGCGCCGGGCGTGTCCGCCAGTGCGTCAATTGCAAGTATCAGCACAAACGCTTCCGCCCCCGTTGAGGGGATCGGGCACTCTATCCAAATTACAGTGACCCTGACTGACGCTCCTCTATTTGGCACGCCGACAACGCTTGTTCTTAACAACAAAGGTACGGCAACCTACAACGCGGAGGCTTCAAACAAACTCGATTCGTCTGGCAACACGCTTGTGTTCGACTACACCGTGGGAACGAACGATGCGACCGTGTCCCAGCTTTCTGTAGCCAGCGTAAATCTCGACAATGGCCAACCCTTGCTCCCGGACAACGTAACCGAAACGAACATGCCCGGGATCAATACCGACCACGATAACACCAAGCCGACGGTGACGTTCGACGCTCCCGCGAACAACGGTCTGACCAATCAGCTGACGCAGACGGTGACCGGCACGGTGACGGCCACCCCCGACCAAGCTTTGATCGGCTCGACGGTGACGATTTACGACGGGGACACGTCGATCGGCACAGGGACGGTCGGCGCCAACGGCGGCTGGTCAGCGGACGTAACTCTGCTGTCGGGAGACGGCCCGCACACCCTTACGGCGAAAGACACGGACGCGGCGAACAACCTCGGCACAAGTTCGGCGGTGACTTATAACTTGGCCACGCAGGCGCCGACGATTGGCACCACAGGTTTGTCCGTGTCGGGTCCGACCAACGCCGCTTCGGAGACGATTACGGTGAACGCGACGGCCGAGGCGGTTGGAAGCAACGCCATCGCCGGCGTCGAGGTCTTCAACGGCACGACTGATCTTGGCGCGGCCCAGAACGTTAACGGCGTCTGGACCCTGACCACGGGGCTTACCGACGGCACTGTCAACGACTACAGCGCGGTGGTGACCGACGCGGCCGGCAACTCCATCTCCACGGGGTCGCTTGGCGAGGCGGACGTCGCCACGCAGGCGCCGACGATTGGCACCACGGGTTTGTCCGTGTCGGGTCCGACCAACGCCGCTTCGGAGACGATTACGGTGAACGCGACGGCCGAGGCGGTTGGAAGCAACGCCATCGCCGGCGTCGAGGTCTTCAACGGCACGACTGATCTTGGCGCGGCCCAGAACGTTAACGGCGTCTGGACCCTGACCACGGGGCTTACCGACGGCACTGTCAACGACTACAGCGCGGTGGTGACCGACGCGGCCGGCAACTCCATCTCCACGGGGTCGCTTGGCGAGGCGGACGTCGCCACGCAGGCGCCGACGATTGGCACCACGGGTTTGTCCGTGTCGGGTCCGACCAACGCCGCTTCGGAGACGATTACGGTGAACGCGACGGCCGAGGCGGTTGGAAGCAACGCCATCGCCGGCGTCGAGGTCTTCAACGGCACGACTGATCTTGGCGCGGCCCAGAACGTTAACGGCGTCTGGACCCTGACCACGGGGCTTACCGACGGCACTGTCAACGACTACAGCGCGGTGGTGACCGACGCGGCCGGCAACTCCATCTCCACGGGGTCGCTTGGCGAGGCGGACGTCGCCACGCAGGCGCCGACGATTGGCACCACGGGTTTGTCCGTGTCGGGTCCGACCAACGCCGCTTCGGAGACGATTACGGTGAACGCGACGGCCGAGGCGGTTGGAAGCAACGCCATCGCCGGCGTCGAGGTCTTCAACGGCACGACTGATCTTGGCGCGGCCCAGAACGTTAACGGCGTCTGGACCCTGACCACGGGGCTTACCGACGGCACTGTCAACGACTACAGCGCGGTGGTGACCGACGCGGCCGGCAACTCCATCTCCACGGGGTCGCTTGGCGAGGCGGACGTCGCCACGCAGGCGCCGACGATTGGCACCACGGGTTTGTCCGTGTCGGGTCCGACCAACGCCGCTTCGGAGACGATTACGGTGAACGCGACGGCCGAGGCGGTTGGAAGCAACGCCATCGCCGGCGTCGAGGTCTTCAACGGCACGACTGATCTTGGCGCGGCCCAGAACGTTAACGGCGTCTGGACCCTGACCACGGGGCTTACCGACGGCACTGTCAACGACTACAGCGCGGTGGTGACCGACGCGGCCGGCAACTCCATCTCCACGGGGTCGCTTGGCGAGGCGGACGTCGCCACGCAGGCGCCGACGATTGGCACCACAGGTTTGTCCGTGTCGGGTCCGACCAACGCCGCTTCGGAGACGATTACGGTGAACGCGACGGCCGAGGCGGTTGGAAGCAACGCCATCGCCGGCGTCGAGGTCTTCAACGGCACGACTGATCTTGGCGCGGCCCAGAACGTTAACGGCGTCTGGACCCTGACCACGGGGCTTACCGACGGCACTGTCAACGACTACAGCGCGGTGGTGACCGACGCGGCCGGCAACTCCATCTCCACGGGGTCGCTTGGCGAGGCGGACGTCGCCACGCAGGCGCCGACGATTGGCACCACGGGTTTGTCCGTGTCGGGTCCGACCAACGCCGCTTCGGAGACGATTACGGTGAACGCGACGGCCGAGGCGGTTGGAAGCAACGCCATCGCCGGCGTCGAGGTCTTCAACGGCACGACTGATCTTGGCGCGGCCCAGAACGTTAACGGCGTCTGGACCCTGACCACGGGGCTTACCGACGGCACTGTCAACGACTACAGCGCGGTGGTGACCGACGCGGCCGGCAACTCCATCTCCACGGGGTCGCTTGGCGAGGCGGACGTCGCCACGCAGGCGCCGACGATTGGCACCACGGGTTTGTCCGTGTCGGGTCCGACCAACGCCGCTTCGGAGACGATTACGGTGAACGCGACGGCCGAGGCGGTTGGAAGCAACGCCATCGCCGGCGTCGAGGTCTTCAACGGCACGACTGATCTTGGCGCGGCCCAGAACGTTAACGGCGTCTGGACCCTGACCACGGGGCTTACCGACGGCACTGTCAACGACTACAGCGCGGTGGTGACCGACGCGGCCGGCAACTCCATCTCCACGGGGTCGCTTGGCGAGGCGGACGTCGCCACGCAGGCGCCGACGATTGGCACCACGGGTTTGTCCGTGTCGGGTCCGACCAACGCCGCTTCGGAGACGATTACGGTGAACGCGACGGCCGAGGCGGTTGGAAGCAACGCCATCGCCGGCGTCGAGGTCTTCAACGGCACGACTGATCTTGGCGCGGCCCAGAACGTTAACGGCGTCTGGACCCTGACCACGGGGCTTACCGACGGCACTGTCAACGACTACAGCGCGGTGGTGACCGACGCGGCCGGCAACTCCATCTCCACGGGGTCGCTTGGCGAGGCGGACGTCGCCACGCAGGCGCCGACGATTGGCACCACGGGTTTGTCCGTGTCGGGTCCGACCAACGCCGCTTCGGAGACGATTACGGTGAACGCGACGGCCGAGGCGGTTGGAAGCAACGCCATCGCCGGCGTCGAGGTCTTCAACGGCACGACTGATCTTGGCGCGGCCCAGAACGTTAACGGCGTCTGGACCCTGACCACGGGGCTTACCGACGGCACTGTCAACGACTACAGCGCGGTGGTGACCGACGCGGCCGGCAACTCCATCTCCACGGGGTCGCTTGGCGAGGCGGACGTCGCCACGCAGGCGCCGACGATTGGCACCACGGGTTTGTCCGTGTCGGGTCCGACCAACGCCGCTTCGGAGACGATTACGGTGAACGCGACGGCCGAGGCGGTTGGAAGCAACGCCATCGCCGGCGTCGAGGTCTTCAACGGCACGACTGATCTTGGCGCGGCCCAGAACGTTAACGGCGTCTGGACCCTGACCACGGGGCTTACCGACGGCACTGTCAACGACTACAGCGCGGTGGTGACCGACGCGGCCGGCAACTCCATCTCCACGGGGTCGCTGGGAAGCGTGGTGGTTGACAGGACGCCGCCGACGGTTTTGTCGCTGACCGACACCACGTCGAACGGAAAGGCGATCCTCAACGCCAGCCAGACCGTGACCTTCACGCTCACCGGCAGCGAGGACCTCGTCTTCGGGAGCGACGCGAAGCTGAAGCTCACCAACGGCGCTTTGGCTGACTATGTCAGCGGCGGCAACTTCGTCTACGCGGTCCAGCCGGGCGACACCATGCCCGACCTCCTGGTGGACGGCTACCAGGGCTCGATCACCGACAGGGCGGGCAACGCGCTGGTTCAGGCGGGCGTCGTCAAGGACACCCACATCATCATCGACACGACGCCGGCGACGAATAGCGTCACAGAGAGCATCAGCGTCGGCGCGAACGGGGCTACGGTCACGGTAAGCGATGTTGCGACAGACACCAATGGTGTGGCGTCGGTGAAGGTCAATGGCAATGCTGCCAAACAATCAGGCGATACTTGGAGCTACACGGACAAAAAGGGCGCGCAGTCCTATTTCGTGGTCGCCACCGATAACGCCGGCAACTCGTCGTCTGTCTACGGGAGCGCAGTCGCGTATGCCGGCCAGAGTTTGACTGTCACGGGAACAACCGGCGGCGACACTATTACAACGAACCCCGGCGGCATGACGCTGTCGGTCACTGACAGCACAGGTGGCTCTAACACAGTCACCGCGGGCGGAGGCGCTAACTCGGTTACCATTAGCGACATCACCGGCGGCAACAACGTCACCGCGAAGGCCGGCGGCAATAGGGTCACAATCACGGAGGTAATGGGTGGCTCTAACTCGGTCACCGCGAATGGAGGCGGCAGTGCGGTCACCATCAGCGACTCCGGGGGCAATGACAGCGTCACCGCAGCCGGAGGCTCCAACACGATCAGGATCGGCAACGGGGTGGGTGGCGGCTCTGACACAGTCACCGCGAAGGGAGGCGCCAGCACGGTCACCATCGTCCGCGAAGGGGGTAACAACCAAGTCACCGTGGACAATGGCGGCAACACTGTAAATATCTCTGCCCAGGGCGGCTCCAACACAGTCATCGCGAATGGAGGCAACAACTCGGTCACCATCTTTGACAGCACGGGCGGCGACCACATCACATTTGGCGGCAACAACAACACGCTTACGCTTCAGGGACGCGGCAGCGGCGACACCATCGACTTCGCATCGGGCCATAACGATAAGCTTGTTCTGTCGTCAACAGCGCCCACCGCTGCCGACACGATCACCGGTTTCGTCGTCTCGGTGGCGAACCACGACACGATCGATTTGAGTGCGCTCGGAATTACCAACTTCGATAGCAACGTCAAAAACGGGCTTGACGCTCATAGCGTCGGGGTGAATGTAATCAACGGTCAATCCTTGGTTTATATCAACACCGGCGCCAGCCCCACCCAGAGCTTCTCCGCTTCCTCGGACGTGCTGTCCGTGAACGGGTCGCTTACGAGCAGCGACTTCGCACTTGCGCCCGCCACCCCCACCGTGCTCAACACCGCTCTAAAGCGTTGAGGCGCGTTATTTCTGAACAAGAGGAGGGGGGCCGGAAGGTCCCCCGCCAGATTGCTGACGAAGCTCTCGCCCCGGCGGGAGCTTTTTCTTTCTGTCCGAACGAAAGGAGCTGCCTCTGTTTCGATCCACGCTCCCGCACAGGGAGCGACCAATACGTCTAAACTCACGTCCAGCTATCTCGAAGGCCGCTGCTGTGAGCTGGGCCGGTTCGGCTACAGCCGCGACGGCAAAAAGGACAAGTCGGGCTAGCTCGGGGAAAGATAGCCACAAGAGCCGTTGGATGGCCGGTTGCATTCGCCGCGCGCATCGGCCAAGGTCGCGCAATGCCGACGACCGACCTGTCTCTTTTCGAAGCGGATGCGCCCGAAGGGCCTGCGCCGGCGCGGCAGAACGCTGAAACCGTGCCCGTACTCGCGCCGCTCGCGCTGAACGAGCCTTACACCTATCTCGCGCCGAAGGGCGAACTCGCGCCCGGCGATTTCGTGCTCGTGCCGCTCGGCCCGATGAAGCGCATCGGCGTCGTCTGGCGCGAGGCGGAAGGCGCGCGCAAGCCGGTCGATCCGAAAAAGCTGAAGGCGGTGATCGAGAAGCTCGACGCGCCCCCGCTGCCCGCCGTCAACCTCGCATTTGCGGACTGGGTCGCCCATTACACGCTCGCGCCGAAGGGCATGGTCCTGCAGATGATGATGAGCGCGCGGCTCGTGTTCGAGGCGGAGGAGCCGCGCTGGGGGTTTCAGCTTGGCGGCGGCGCGGGCGAACTCCGTCTCACCGAGGGGCGAAAAAAGGTGCTGACCGCGCTTCAGGACGGCGCGGTCGCCTCGAAGAAGAAGCTCATGGACGCGGCGGGCGTCAGCGGGGCGGTGATCGACGGCCTGGCGTCGGCGGGGGCCTTGATCCGCGCCGAGCTTCCCCGCATGCGCCCGCTCTTTCCAAGGCCGGATTTCGCCGTCGCGAGCCTGTCGGAGGGGCAGGCGAAGGCCGCGGAGATGTTGTGCGCAGCCATCGCCAATGGGGGGTTCTCGACGACGCTGCTCGATGGCGTGACGGGATCGGGAAAAACCGAGGTCTATTTCGAGGCCGTCGCCGAGGCGCTGAGGCGCGGCCATCAGCAGGTCCTCATCCTTCTGCCGGAAATCGCGCTCACGAACCAGTTTCTCGATCGCTTCGAGGCGCGCTTCGGATGCCGCCCCGGCGAATGGCACTCCGCGGTCTCCCCTAAGGAACGCGCGCGAACATGGCGCGGCGTGGCCGAGGGCGACGTGCGCGTCGTCTGCGGCGCGCGCTCGGCGTTGTTTCTTCCCTTCGCCAATCTCGGCCTCATCGTCGTGGACGAGGAGCACGATCCCTCCTTCAAGCAGGACGACCGCGTCACCTATCAGGCGCGCGACATGGCCGTGGTTCGCGCCAGCCTCGGCAAAATTCCCATCATCCTTGCCTCTGCGACGCCGTCGGTCGAAAGCGTCGTGAACGTCCGCCGCGGGCGCTATGCGCACGCCGTCCTGCCAAGCCGCTTCTCCGGGAACAGCCTCCCCGATGTGGCGGCCGTCGATCTGAAGGCGACCCTGCCGGAGAAGGGCACGTGGATCAGCCCGCCCGTCGTCGATGCCGTCACCAACGCGCTCGGCCGCGGCGAGCAGGCGCTTCTCTTCCTCAATCGCCGGGGCTATGCGCCGCTCACGCTGTGCCGCGCCTGCGGCCTCCGCTTCACCTGCCCGCAGTGCACCGCCTACCTCGTGGAGCATCGCCTGCGCGGGCGGCTCATCTGCCACCATTGCGGCTTCACCCTGCCGTTTCCCAAGACATGCCCGTCCTGTCATCGCGAAGGCATGCTTGCGGCGTCTGGCCCCGGCATCGAGCGGGTGATGGAGGAAGCGGCGAACCGCTGGCCCGAGGCGCGCATGGTCGTGCTTTCGAGCGATCTCGTCCCGTCCACGTCGGCGCTGCGCGAACTTCTAAGCCGCATCACAGCCGGCGACGCCGACATCATCGTCGGCACCCAGCTCGTCTCGAAGGGCCACAATTTCCCGAAGCTCTCCTTCGTCGGCGTCGTCGATGGAGACCTGAGCCTAGCGACGGCCGATCCGCGCGCCGGCGAGCGCACATTCCAGCTTCTGCATCAGGTGACGGGGCGGGCGGGGCGCTTCGGCGCGCCAGGCAGCGGCCTGATCCAGACGCATTTTCCCGAGCATCCGGTGATGCGCGCGCTCGTCACAGCCGACCGTGAGGCTTTTTACGAAGCGGAGATCGCCATGCGCGAGGAGGCCGGGCTGCCGCCCTTCGGCCGCCTCGCGGCGCTGATCATTTCCGCGAAAACGAGGCCCGAGGCCGAGACTTACGCACGCGCCCTGGCTCTGGCGGCGCCCGAAGCCCGCCTGATCCAGGTCCTGGGGCCGGTCGAGGCCCCGCTCGCCATCATCCGCGCGCGCCACCGCCAGCGCCTGCTGGTTAAGGCCGCGCGCGAGGCCGATCTCCAGGCCTACCTCGCGGAATGGCTTTCGCGCGTCGATCAGCCGCGCGGCAGCCTCACCCTCCATGTGGATGTCGATCCGTACAGCTTTCTGTAGCGTCCCGGTGGATAACCTTGCGTGAGGCTTGACGGTTCACATTTGTAAAATTATAAATAAGCTGCTGTTCATAAAAGACGGCAATCTCGACAAGACCCATCGGACCCTCCAGCGACCCCCCTCGTTTTGCTGGAGGGTTCTTTTGCTCGCCAAAGCTTCTCGGCTCAGCTCCTGGCCACTGATCACGCTGCGCAGACTATGGGATCGCTTAGCGGCGGCGATGCAACTTCCCTATTTCTTTCCGCCCACCAAACTTTTCCTCGCCTTGACCCGTGATGCCAGGGAAGGCAAATTGCCGAGTGAGCTGGGGGCTTCGTAAAGGGGGCATCCCCCGGAGCGAGTGGGGGCGAATGCTGAAGGTCACGACGATGGCGGTGTTGCAGCACGTCCCATTCGAGGGACCGGCCGCAATCGCAGACTGGGCCGCAGCTCGCGGAATCGGCGTCACGGTGCGACATCTTTATCGGGGCGATCCCTTGCCGGAGCCCCACGAATTCGCCATGCTGGCGATAATGGGCGGACCGATGAGCGCGAACGACGAAGCGACCTTACCTTGGCTCGCGCCCGAGATCGCGCGGGTGGGAGAGGCGATCGCGTCGGACAAGATCGTCCTTGGCGTATGCCTTGGCGCGCAGATCATCGCAAAGACGCTTGGCGCAAAGGTCTATGGGGCTGCGCAAAAGGAAATCGGCTGGTTTCCGGTTCGCGCCGGCGCGGCTCACGCCTTGTTCGAGGGGCTTCCCGACGCTTTCATGGCCTTTCACTGGCACGGCGAGACCTTCGATCTGCCGGAAAAGGCCGAGCGGCTCGCATCGTCTCCCGTCACGGCGAACCAGGCTTTTGCGGTGGGACGCAAGGTCCTTGGGTTGCAGTTCCACATGGAAGCGACAAGGGAAAGCGTGAACGCGCTCGTCGACCACGCGGCCGAAGAGATTGGCGACGGGGCCTATGAACAGAAGCCGGATGCGATCCGGGCCGGCGTCATCCATTGCGACGGCCTGCGGGGGCATTTGGACCGCATTCTCGACAATCTCACTGGAATTTCAGGCAATTGACGCATTGAGGTAGCGATGGCGCAGACACGGACACCTTCGAAATTCTTCAAAGCTCTCGCGGCTGGGGCGCCGGCTCCGTTTGTCGAAAAACCCGTGCGCCTTGAGCGCATGGTCCATTTCGTCGCGCCGCAGGTCGAAAAGATCCGCGCCAAGATCCCGGACCTGATCAAGCAGGTGGACGTCATCTGCGGCAATTTGGAAGACGCGATCCCGGCGCAGGACAAGGAAGCGGCGCGGCGCGGTTTCATCGAGATGGCGCGCGCCAACGATTTCAGCGGCGCGGGGCTTTGGACGCGCATCAACGCGCTCAACAGCCCTTGGGTTCTCGACGACATCGTAGAACTCGTGACCGCGGTCGGCGACAAGCTCGACGTGATGATGATGCCGAAAGTGGAAGGTCCCTGGGACATCCACTATCTGGATCAGTTGCTTGCGCAGCTTGAGGCGAAGCACGGCGTGAAAAGGCCGATCATGATCCATGCGCTGATCGAGACGGCCGAAGGCGTGAACAACATCTGGGAGATCGCAGGGGCGAGCCCGCGCATGCATGGCATGAGCCTTGGCCCGGCCGACCTCGCCGCAAGCCGCGCCATGAAGACGACGCGAGTCGGCGGCGGACATCCTTCCTATGGCGTGCTTGCCGACGCCAAGCCCGGCGACGATGCGCCACGGTCCTTCTATCAACAGGATCTGTGGCATTATACTGTTGGGCGCATGGTCGATGCCTGTGCGACCCACGGCATCAAGCCGTTTTATGGGCCGTTCGGCGACTTCTCCGATCCGGCCGCTTGCGAATCGCAGTTCCGGAACGCGTTTCTCCAGGGCTGCGCAGGGGCGTGGACGCTGCATCCGTCGCAGATCGAAATCGCGCGCCGCGTCTTCACGCCCGATCCGGCGGAAGTCGCTTTCGCAAGAAGGATCCTGGAGGCGATGCCCGATGGAACCGGCGCAGTCATGGTGGATGGAAAGATGCAGGACGACGCGACCTGGAAGCAGGCCAAGGTCATCGTCGATCTGGCCGATATGGTTGCCGCAAAAGATGGGTCTGCGGCATGAGGGGCGGCGTCAAGTTGCTGAGCGGGTGAGAGCTTGAACACTTTGAACATCATGCAAACAAGCGTTCAAAACATCATGATTAAGGAACGGCGCGCACGATATGCGATCGGGGAGATCGTGAAGCATCGTTTTTTCCCGTTCCGCGGGATCATTTTCGACGTGGACCCCGAGTTCAACAACACCGAAGAATGGTGGCTCTCCATCCCGGAAGAGATTCGGCCCGAAAAAGACCAGCCCTATTATCACCTGCTTGCGGAGAACGAGGATACTGAGTATGTCGCTTATGTCTCCGAGCAGAATCTTCTGCCCGACGACAGCGACGAGCCTTTAAGACATCCGCAGGTCGATGAACTGTTCGACGAACTTGAAAACGGGGTCTATCGCTTCCGCGGATTGAGCGCGAACTGAACGGGCGTCGGTTCGAGACGCTCCCCAGCCGTCGGCCTGCCGACGGCTTAGCCCCGCTATCCGCCCAGGATCAGCCCAGGGGGCAAAGCCTCGCCGAATAAACTGGCGCGTTCCGTGCGCTCGATGGGCATCGCCTTTCTGAGCCGGCCGGTTTTGACCGGCGCTATCCCGCATTTCTCCAGCCTGTCGGCGATTTTGTTGCGCAGCGATTTGGGAAGATCGAGACGCCGGTCGTCAACGGCGCGGGCGGCGCGCAGAAACAAGATCTGCGCCTCCGCGAATTCCGGGTCTTTCCAATCGAAGCCTCGAAGCGCCTCGTATGCCTGCTCCACCAACGCCGGTGGGGCGACGCTTTCCGGTCCGGAGTAAAAAGGAGCGCGGTTGAGAAGCAATCCCAGCGCTGCAAGGTATGGCGCACAATGCTTCTTCTGGGAGCCGAGGTCCACGGCCATTGCGATGAAGCGCTCGACGAGTTCCGTCTTGAGGTCGTCGCTGAGCCGTTCGAATGATCCCGCCATGCGGATCAATTCGGGGGGCAGGCTTTCCCCTCGCGGATCTTGTCGATGTCCGCTGCGAGCACGGTTTCCTGCCGCTCCCGCGAGAGGCCGCCAGCCACGCGCCTCCACAGAATGTACTCCTGAAGTTTGGTTCGCTTGCCCGGAAAACGCGATCCGGCGCTGACGATGCGCCACAAGGCGTCGATCCGGCATTCGTCCTGCGCCACGCCGAAGCCGGGGCGCAGGAAAAAGCCGGCGAGGATGAGCCATGCCTCTTCATGGTCGACCGAAACCGCCCGGCTCGCCTCGCACGCTTCCAGGCTCGTCCAAAGGCCGCGAATGAGGATGCCGTTCCAGTCGCCCTTCGAGCGTCCGAGGCTCTGCTCCAGGCTCTGGAAAAGCCGGCCCGCAGTTAGCTTGTCGCCCTTAAGCAAGCTTTCTCGGCTTCCCCGAGGGCGATCCCCCTCACCCTGTCCCTCTCCATCAGGGAGAGGGGACGATGCACGAACCCTCTCCCCTTGCGGGAGAGGGTGGCGTCCGGCTCTGCCGGATGCCGGGTGAGGGGGTCGAACCGTTGGCCGAGCCGGCGAACCTTGCTTCGCGGGAGGCTCGGCGAATGCTGCTTTGATCCGTTCTCCCGCGCCAGCCAGCGCGTCCGGCCCTGGGCTCGCTTCCGCCTCTCCGCCCGAAGCGGTCTCGCCAGCCGGCGTGGGTTGGCGGCTCTCATGCGGGCGCAAGTTGAATTCAAGCGGCCAGCGCTGCCGGATGCCCGGCGCGAGGCTGCGGCATGCTACCTGCAGAAGACCCAACTCATTCACTTTGGCGTTCAAGGCGACGGGGATCGTGCGAGGGAGTTCGCCGCGCGCCGGCTGCGCCAGCGTTGCGATCGTCTCAAGCGGCGGCAAGGCATGGAATTCCTCGGGATCGAAGGCGACAATGTCGCCGGCCTCGCTCTCGCCATGGGTGGATGTGTAGCTTTGGAAGCGCACCGGCCTGTTGATGCGAAGCTTCAAATCGAGTCCCGAGAGTTCAAACACCTCGCCAGACGGGGCGCCGCGCGGAAGGATGCAGACGAGCGAACGTCTTGCGGCCTCATCCTCGGATTTGCCGTGCGCCTCTCTGTGCGTTTCAAGGAAAACCGCGCGCGCGGCGCCCGCCTCGATGCGGCCGGCCTTGAAGTGCATGAGCTTGCCGAAATGGGCTGCGCCGCGCGCAACCGCGAGATCAAGCTCTGCGTTTTCCAGCACCTCTGGCCGATGGCCCTCCTGCCAGAGCCCGATTTGGTCGCGAAGTCTGTCGCGCAGACGCCGGGGAAAGAGCGAGCCGCCGTTGAAGAGCACGGCGTCAGCGCGGGGACGGCCATGCAGAAACGCGGCGAGATGCCGGGTGACCGCGCCGTCGATGGCGTAGGGGAGACCCCATTCCCGCACCGCGCCGAGCGCTCGCTTCGGCCGATCCGTCGCCCTGCAGCCTGGAAAAAATCCGTTGAGGAGCAGGTCTTCCAGCTCAGCGCGTGTCAGGTCGGCGGAGAGCGAGCTGGCGATGAGCTTCGAGCCGCGCCCGGGAATCGAGACCTTGAAGACCTCATCCGGCTGGCCTTCGTAGCCAAGCACGCTTTCCTTCAGAGAACGGCACCGGGCGACAAGGCAGTCCCACTGCCCGGCGGAGAGGCGGCCCTCGCCCGTGACGAGGCGCGGTTCGATGAGATGAGCGATTGCGAGATCGATATTGTCGCCGCCGAGCAAAATGTGGTCGCTCACCGCGACCCGCTTGATCTTCGGCTCGCCGCCGCCGTTAGGCGGGCTCAATTCGAACAGGCTGAAATCCGATGTGCCGCCGCCTACGTCGATCACGAGAACATGGCGAACCCCGTTTTGCCGATCCGCCAACACGCTCAACGGATCGTCGCGGCCATCTTGCTGTTCAAGCCAGCGGTAAAACGCCGCCTGCGGCTCCTCGATGAGGCGCGTGCGATCTGGAAAGCCCGCCTTTTCCGCGGCGGCAAGCGTGAGCCGCTGCGCCGCCGCATCGAAGGAGGCCGGAACGGTGATGGTGATCTCCTGGGCGTCGAACCGGAAGCTTGCGCCTTTCCCGGCAAACCGGGCGTCCCATGCCGCGCGTAGGTGTTTCAGGATCAGCGCCGACGCGAAAACGGGAGAAATCTTGTCCTCCTGCGCCACCTCGTCCGATCCCCACGGCAAAAATGGCGCCGAGCGATCGGCGGCGTGATGACAGAGCCAGGACTTCGCGGAATGCGCCACGCGCCCTGGCGTTTCGCCAGCCTTGCGCTGCGCCAGCCGCCCGACAACCCACTTGCCGCTATTGGGGGCGAGGACTTCGATTTGCCTGGCGACCGCCTCCTCCGGCAAATAGAGGAAGGACGGAAGTATGGAAGAATCCGTCACCGTGGACGCCATATCCAACTGGAGGATAGGAAGAACTTCCGAACCCCCCTCCGCCGTGAGCGTTGAAAACGCCAATGCGGAGTTGCTGGTGCCGAGATCGATGCCGATGCTGTATTTCGCCTGCGCCATCAGTTATCCATATCCAAAAGCAACTAAAGGCCGGTGGGGAACTAAAAAGAACTCGCCACCAGTTCAGCCACCGTCGCAACCCCTTCCATCACAGTTGCTCACCCTGTCCCTCTCCCAGCAAGCACGTCTTGGCGCGCTTGCCTCCGAATGATGCCGTACCCGCAAGCGGGTACGGCTGGAGAGGGAACGCCGTTGCAAAGGCCGCGCCGGGCCTGCCTCTCCATCCGCATCCGCTCCGCGGATGCGGACACGCAAGAGCAGCAATCTCGCCAAGGCGAGATTGCGCGGATGCCGCCAAAACGCAGGTTTGCGCCCGAGCCACGGGCCGCCATGTGCTTGCGATCCAGGACACAACCGCGCTTCGGGTGGACGAAAAGGGGCTTCACCCTGTCATCGCCGTGGACGCGGACGATGGAGCGATGCTGGGCCCGATCGATAATGCCTTTCTTAATCGCAAGGGCGGCGCACGCTCCAGGCGCAAGCGCCGCAGCATCAAGGAAAAAGAGAGCCAGCGCTGGCTGTTGGGCGTGCAGAGCGCCGCCGCCCTGGTGAAAGCCGGAGCAGCTAGCGTAACCGTGATCGAAGATCGCGAGGGAGATATTTACGAGAGTTTCGCGCTCAAGCCTCCTGGCGTTGAGCTTTTGGCGCCAGCGGCGCAGGACCGCGTCCTGGCCGATGGCGCGAAGCTGTTCGCCACGGCTGATGGCTGGACGGAAGCCGGGACCATGAGTGTGGATTTGCCCGCCGCTCCCGGCCGCAAAGCCCGCAAGGCGCAGCTCAGCCTGCGTTTTGGCGCGGTTACGATCGTCCGCCCCCGCGGTCGTAAACGCGGCGAGGAGTTGCCCAAAACCGTAACGGTGAGCGTCATAGACGCGCGCGAAAACGGCGCGCCGGAGGGGCAAGACGCGGCGCATTGGCGGCTTCTGACGACCCACACAGTGGAAACCATCGAAGCCGCTCGGCGGATTATCGGCTTCTACCGCAAGCGCTGGACCATCGAGCAGGTGTTCAGGATCATGAAAACAAAGGGCTTTCAGATCGAGGCCCTGCGCCAGCAAGAGGCCCCCCTGCAAAAGCTGGTCACCGCCATCCTGATCGCCGCCATCGTTACGATGCAGCTTGTGGCGGAGCGCGACGGCGCCGCCGGACGGCCGCTCGCCGATGCTCTCGCTCCTGACGACGAGCCCATCCTCGAACAGGTCTGCAAAAGCCTTGAAGGCGACACCCAGAAGCAGAAAAACCCGCGCCCCAAAGGCTCTCTCGCCTATGCCGCCTGGGTCTTCGCAAGGCTCGGAGGCTGGACCGGCTATTACGGAAAACCCGGTCCAATCGTCATGCTCAGAGGGTTCACGGAGTTTCATACAATTAAACATGGATGGAAACTTCGAGATGTGTGAATCCCGTAGCCTTGCGGGAGAGGGTGGCCGCGAAGCGGCCGGGTGAGGGGGGCGCTACCGGTCAACACTTCCAGCGGTTGGTATTAATCATTGCCGAGCAGACAAGGGTTGCAAGTCAGGCGCCTCCACGCTCATGGCCGGCGCGTAGCGCGGTCGAGGAGAGAGCCGACAGCGGCCCCGACAGAAAGCACCACGCCGGCGTCGCAAGATCGGGAAGCAGGGAGGCCTCCCTTTCGGCCACGCGAAAGCGGGCGTATTCAGCCGCCGCAGGCGAGGCGAGCGCCAGATGCCGCCATCCCGGCCTGTCTTCCACGAGGATCGGCATCAGCCGGAAAATCGTGCGCCAGTCACTCCAGAAATGGAAGCTCGCAAGGTTATCGGCGCCCATCAGCCAGACAAAACGCACGCCGGGCGAGCGCCGCCGAAGCCACCAGAGCGTCTCAGCCGTGTAGGCCGTGCCGATACCCGCCTCGAAGGCCGTGACCTTGATGCGGGGATGGCGGGCGACGCCCTTCGCCAGGCGAATGCGCTCGGCGAGCGGGGCCAGGTCGCCATGCCCCTTGAGCGGATTGCCGGGCGTCACGATCCACCAAACCTGTGAGAGGTTCAGCCGTTTCATCGCGGTTTCGCTGATAAGGCGATGCGCGCGGTGCGGAGGATTGAACGAGCCGCCGAGCAGCCCGATCCGCATTCCGTCCGCCGCGGGAGGCACGCGCAAATCGGTGTCCCAAAGCCAGCCAAGCATCATCACACAGTCCTCGTCTGGCCGTCGCCGCGGACGACATATTTGAAGGTTGTCAGTTGTTCGACCCCGACTGGCCCGCGCGCATGGAAGCGCCCGGTGGCGATGCCGATCTCTGCGCCCATGCCAAACTCGCCGCCATCGGCGAATTGGGTGGACGCGTTGTGCAGCACAATGGCGCTATCAACCTCGCGAAGGAAGGTCTCGGCCGCGCCAGCGTCCTCGGTGACGATCGAGTCCGTATGCCGCGAGCCATATCTCGCGATGTGCTCGACGGCGCCGCGAACGCCCGGCACGACCTTCACGGAAATGATGGCGTCGAGATATTCGGTCGCCCAATCCGCTTCCGAGGCAGGGGCGACGCGGGAATCCGCGGCGCACGTCGCGGCGTCGCCGCGCACTTCGCAGCTGGCGTCGAGGAGGGCCGCCACGAGCGGCTGCAAAAGCCGGCCCGCGTCGGCCTCGTCCACGAGCAGCGTTTCGGCCGCGCCGCAAATCCCAGTGCGGCGGAGCTTGGCGTTGAGCACGATGGCGCGCGCCTTCTCAAGGTCCGCCGCCTTGTCCGCATAGACATGGCAGATGCCTTCGAGATGGGCGAAGACGGGAACGCGCGCTTCCTTCTGCACGCGCTCGACGAGGCTCTTGCCGCCGCGCGGTACGATTACGTCGATGGCCCCGCCGAGCCCCTCCAGGAGATGGCCCACCGCGTCGCGATCGGTCGTCGCGACAAGCTGGATGGCCGCCCCTGGCAGTCCCGCAGCCTTCAAGCCTTTGACGAGGCAGGCGTGAATGATCCGGTTGCTTTCGAAGCATTCCGAGCCGCCGCGCAGGATCACGGCGTTGCCCGATTTGAGGCAGAGCGCGCCCGCGTCGGCCGTGACGTTGGGGCGGCTCTCATAGATGATGCCGATGACGCCCAAAGGCACGCGCACGCGGGAAATCTTAAGGCCGTTGGGCCGTTCCCACGCTGCGATGATCTCGCCGACAGGGTCGGTCAGAGCGGCGATCTCGTCCAGGCCCCGCGCCATCGCTTCGACGCGCGCTTCGGTCAGCGTGAGGCGGTCGATGAAGGAATCGGGCCGTCCCGCATCGCGCGCCGACTTGCGGTCGGCTGCGTTGGTGTTGAGGATCTCCGCGATATGCGCCCGAAGACTCGAAGCCGCCGCCCGCAGCGCGTCGTTCTTCTGGCTTGTCGGCGCAAGCGCCAGCATCCTGGCGGCGACCTTCGCCTCCTGGCCCAGGGCAAGCAATTCCGTTTTCGAAAGCCGCTGGTCTAGCACGGTATCGGCGAGAGAGGAGGTCATGATATCGGACCGATCGAATAACGTTAAACAAGATCGCGATGAAGCGCCATGTCGTCCCGATGAATAAGGGCGGCCCTTCCAGCATAGCCAAGGGTCGCGGCGATTTCCATGGAATTGCGGCCTGCGATCTGTGCGGCTTCTTCGGCGGTATAGGCGATGAGCCCGCGCCCGATATCCCGGCCGGCTTCATCGCGGATGACGACAGCCTCGCCGCGCTCGAACTGGCCGCTGACGCCTTTTACGCCGGCGGGCAACAGGCTCCCGCCCGCCTGCAGCGCGGCGCGCGCGCCGTCATCGATCACAACCACGCCCTTCGGCTCCAGCGTGCCCGCGATCCAGCGCTTGCGCGCCGCGACCGGGTTGGCGGCTGCGAGAAACCATGTGCAGGGCGCGCCTTCGCCAAGCGCGCGAAGCGGATGCAGCGTCTTGCCCGACGCGATGACCATATGCGTGCCGGCGGCGACCGCGATCTTCGCGGCCGTCAGCTTGGTGACCATGCCGCCGCGCGACAGCTCCGTGGCCGCCTCGCCCGCCATGGCCTCGATTTCGGGCGTGATCGCCGTGATCACATCGAGCCGCCGGGCAGCGGGGTCTTGCGCGGGCGGGGCCGTGTACAAGCCGTCGATGTCGGACAGAAGGACGAGGCAGTCGGCCGTCACCATGCTGGCGACGCGCGCGGCAAGCCTGTCGTTGTCGCCATAGCGGATTTCCGAGGTCGCCACGGTGTCGTTCTCGTTGACGACCGGGACCGCGCCCAGCTTGAGCAGCGTCTCGATGGTGTTGCGCGCATTGAGGTAGCGCCGCCGCTCCTCTGTGTCGCCAAGCGTGACCAGAATTTGCGCGGTCGTCAGCCCCCGCTCGCGGAAAACAGTCTGGTAAGCATGCGCGAGGTTGATTTGTCCCACCGACGCCGCTGCCTGCGCTTCTTCGAGCCGGAGCGGCCCCGGATTAAGGCCGAGCGCGCTCCGCCCGAGTGCGATGGCGCCCGACGAAACAAGGATCACGTCGCGTCCTTCGGCCTTGAGCGCGGCCACGTCGTCGCCGATTGCCGCGAGCCAAGCGTGTTTCAGCGCGCCCGTGGGCCGGTCGGTCAACAAGGCCGAGCCGATCTTCACGGTGATGCGGCGCGCGTTCAGCCATTCCGGACGCGCGGAGGGAGTGCTTGAAATGGTCATGACGCTGCCTGAGGAACGCTGATTTTTGCGAGCCGTCAAGCCGGTTGCGGCTGCTGCGGCCGTTTGGCGGCCGCCTTGGCGGCGAAGGACAGCGGCAGCGCCGTCGTGAACTTGATCTGCTCCATGGCGAAGCTCGAACTCACGTCCGTCAGATCGATCTTCGCGATGAACTCTTTGTAAAAGCGGTCGTAGCTTTCAATATCCGGGACGGCGACGCGCAGGAGATAATCGACCTGCCCGCTCATGCGATAAGCCTCGACGATTTCCGGGAAGCTCTCGACCACGCCGTTGAAGCGTTCGAGCCATGCCGCGTTGTGCTGATTTGTCGTAATGGCCACGAATACGGTCACGCCGGCGCCCACGCTTTTCGCGTCGAGAAGCGCCACGCGGCGCTGGATCACGCCATCCTGCTCCAGTTTCTGGATGCGGCGCCAGCAAGGCGTCGTCGATAGCCCGACCTTCTTCCCGATCTCGGCCACAGGTAGGGTGCAATCCTCCTGCAGGATCGTGAGTATCTTGATGTCCATCGTATCGAGCATCATGGCGTCCGCAAAATCCTTTCGATGTCTGTGTCATCCAGGAAACGCTTAGCCAAGTTACAGGCAATTATGGCGGAATCATAGAAAAAAATACCTCAGTTGATGGATCACACCTCGATCGACATCCCATCCTCGGCGAGGAGGCAGCAGCTCGAGTCGATTTTTTCGGCGGCGCCAAGCATTTCGGGGCTCAGATGCGTCAAGAGATAGCGCTTCGCCCCGATGTTCTCGAACTTTTCGGCAAGCGTCACATAGTCGAGGTGCATCGAGGTTTTCTTGCTGAACGTCGTGCATTCGATAAGGTAAAGATCGGCTTCGTGGCCTGCTGCGATCACGCCGTCGCACCAGGAGCTGTCGCCGGAGAAGGCGAAGCGCTTGGCGCCGTCGTCCACGGACAGGGCGAGCGACGGCGAGCCTGAGTAATGTTCAACCTCGTGAACCGAAATCTGAAGGCCTCGCCATGAGCTTGTGCGGCGGGGTTCAAGCTCGCGGTAGAGAATTTCGAAATCTTTGGGAGTAGTGGAAAGCGTTGGATACAGCGCTTCAAGGAGGTTGGTCATGCGCCCTTCAATTCCGGGAGGTCCCAGCACCTCGACCGGCTTCGGGCCGCGCTCCACGAACATCCTTTCCAGAAAGAGAAAAGGCACGCCGCCAAAGTGATCGCCGTGGCAGTGGCTGATTGCAATCGCGTCGATCGACATGAGGTCTATCCCGGCGCGCTTCAGCGCCAGCGGGGAATTCGCGCCGCAGTCGAGCATGAGCCGGCCATGCGCTGTGTCGAGCAGATAGCAGCTATGGTGACGTCCGCCCGAACTGAATGCATCGCTGCATCCTACGATCGTTAACTTCATGTTTCCTCATGCTTTGTGTGAGGGCCGCGACGATACCTGTGCATACCAGCGCTTGAAGTGCAAGGCTTCGTCTGGTATGGCGAGGCTAGCAGGTTTCATGAAATCTGTCGCGATCATGGCGGTTATGTCGGCTACGGAAAAACTGTCTCCGGCAAGATAGGGCGCGGCGCCAAGTCTCTCGTCGAAAACCCGGATGATTTCGGCCACGCGCGGCTTGTTCGCTTCGGCCCAGGCGGCGACCTGGGGAACCTCCAGGCGAGCCATAGCAGGATGCGTGTGACGGAACACCTGGGCGACGGGGAAAAAGAAGTTGAGTTCGGCGCGCCGGTTCCACATTTCGATCATGCCGATCTCAAGTGGCGTCCTGCCAAAAAGGGGCGGGTCCGGCTGAAGGGCTTCGAAATAGCGGCAGATCGCCATGCTCTCCGAAAGCGCCGTTCCGTCGTCAAGGATTAGAACCGGCACGCGCTGGACGGGATTGATCTCGGCGAAGTCGGCGGACTTGTGAGCCTCGCTCATGATGTCAACCTGTTCGGAGGGAACGTGAATTCCCTTCTCAGCCAGGAAAACCCGCACCCGGCGCGGATTGGGCGCCCGCTTTTCACCGAGAATTTTCATCGTTAACCACGCCGCAAGAACTGTGCGCCAACCGCACGAAATGAACGCCACGCTTAAGAACGTCAAGATCCCGTCAACTGTAAATTAGCACTTTTGAGTAATCATCTCCTAACTGGCGCGTTTTAGGGCGCGAAGCGCGGCACATCTCTCCAGAAGTGGATTTCGGGTTGATGAGTATTGCTGGCTCGGTAAACTGGCGCGCATTCGCGCGGCAAGGCGGCCAAAGGCGGAAACCGGCTGTCAAGCGTAGGTCTGAGGCCTCGATCACGGCCAATCGGGATTTCGCTTACGAACTTCTCCTGATGTTTGTGCGCAACGAGCGCGTAGCGGCTTTGACCGTACCCATTCTCGCAATCGTCGTCGCCGTGACGATGCTGAGCTGGGCCGACCCGCGCCAGCTCTTCCTGTGGCTTGCGACCATCTTCATTTCGGAAGGCATTCTGCTTGCGTTGTGCCGCAGGTTCCGCAACCAACCTCGCGAAACGGTCGATCTCAACCAGTGGCGGCGCAATCTCGCCGCCGCCGAGTTCCTCTACGGCGTGTGCTGGGCGACCGTGGCGTTCGTCAGCTTCCATCATGACAACGAAGCCGCATACTTCTTTCTCTTCGCTGCTTTGACGGTGGTGACGGCGATCAGGATGCTGTTCGCAGCGTCCGTCGTGCCGATCCTGCATGCGGGCACGGCGCCGGTGACGGGCGCGCTCGCGCTGAGGTTCCTCCTTTCGGGAGACCCCTTCTACTGGATCATGGCGGTCGTCGCCGTCGGCATTCATTTCTATTTTGTGTTCCTGGTCTATAATCTGCAGCGCACCGCTCTTTCGATGCTGGATTACCGCGCCGAGAAGGAGCGGCTCATCGACGAGCTCGAACAGGCGAAAGCGGCCTCGGACGAGGCGCGCGTGCGCGCGGAAGCGGCCAACATGGCGAAATCGAAGTTTCTGGCCAATATGAGCCACGAGCTGCGCACCCCACTGAACGCCATCATGGGCTTCTCCGAGATGATCAAGGACGAGGTTCTCGGCGCCGTCGGCAACGCAACCTACAAGTCCTACGCCAACGACATTCATGAATTCGGGAAGTCATCTCCTGAAGCTCATCAACGAGATTCTCGATCTTTCCAGGATCGAGGCCGGGCGCTACGAACTTGCGGAAAAGGTGCTCGACTTCGGCGCTATCGCACAGGAAAGCATCCGTTTCTTGAGGCTCGATGCGCAGACAAAAAAGGTGCGCCTCGTCACCGATTTCAAGCCGGAGATGCCGCGCGTTTTCGCCGATGAGCGCGCGCTGAGGCAGATTTGCCTGAACCTCATTTCGAATGCGGTGAAGTTCACGCCGGAGAATGGCGTTATCGCGGTTCGGGTTGGGGTTCTCCCGTCCGGCGAAGCCTGCCTGAGCGTCCGCGACAACGGCCCCGGCATCCCGGAAGACGAAATCCCGCGCGTCCTGAGCGCGTTCGGGCAAGGGTCGCTGGCGCTCAAGATGCGCGAAAGCGGAACCGGTCTGGGCCTGCCGATCGTCAGTGGACTTGCGGAATTGCACGGCGGGCGCTTCGAGTTGCGCAGCAAGGTGGGCGCGGGCACGGAAGCTTCGATGATCCTGCCGAAGTCGCGTGTTGTTCCGAACGCTCTGCTTCCCCGCAAACAGGGCGAGAACGTCATGCCCTTTCCGGTGCGGGCCGCCTGACGCAACTAACGTCATGTGTCGGTCGCGACTGTAACGATCCCGGATAAGGCTTCGCCATTCCGGGAAGACGCTGAATATCACAGTCATTCCCGGACAAACATCACTGTCATACCGGAAACGCCGCAGGCGTTAGCCGGGACCGTAAGAGATCGAAGCGCCTGCCGTTTTGCGATCCCGGCTCGCGCTACGCTTGGCCGGGATGACGATCGTTTGCTTAGTGGCCGTCAAAGGCGACGAGCGCGTGCGAGCGGACCTGATGATCGGCTTCGAGCCGCCTCATTCCGCCAAGCTCGGGAAGGTCGATGACGAAGGCCGCGCCGATCACCACGCCGCCGATCCGGCGTATGAGCTTCACCGCAGCTTCCACGGTTCCGCCGGTGGCGATCAGGTCGTCGATGATGAGAACGCGCTCTCCAGGCTGGATGGCGTCTTCATGCATTTCGATAATGTCGGTGCCGTATTCGAGCTTGTAATCCTGGCCGATGGCGCGCCAGGGCAGCTTGCCCTTCTTGCGGATCGGAACGAAGCCGGTGTTGAGCCTGTCCGCGACCGCTCCGCCCACGATGAAGCCGCGCGCCTCGATCCCGGCCACCGCGTCGATCTTCATATCCTCGTAGGGCCCCGCAAGCCTTCTGATCGCAGCACGGAAGCCATTCGCGTGGCCGATCAGCGTCGTGATGTCCCGGAACATGACGCCAGGCTTCGGATAGTCCGGAATGGTGCGGATCAGCTCTTTCAGGTCGAGGTTGTCGTAGGTCATTAACGGTTCTCCGGCGCGAGCGCGCGCCGCCAAGCGCTTAGCAATGCGGCCGCGGCATTTCAACTGGTTTCCGATGATCAAATGCCGCGGCCGAGTTTGGCCACGGAACAGACGGGCCTGAGCCCCGTTGTTAAGGTCAGCATACGGCAAGTTCGCCGAGAGCTGGCAAGCTCGGGGCGTCAACTTGCCTCGGGCCGTACTGGAGAGGGGTTTTTCCCATGTCGCGTGAAGCAATTATCGCAGCTCTTCTCGCCCTAGCGGCATACGCCACGGCTTCCCCAAGCACCCCCGTCGAGAACCCGGAGACGAAAAGCGGTGCACAAAAGAGTTAGATCGTTTAGCATTGCATTAGCAATTTCGTGAGATCACTTGCCTCGGCCTTTTGCACGTACACATAGAACCCATGACCATTACAATCATTGTCGCCACTATCATCACGCTCGCCGTCCTCATTGGCGGGGCTTTGCTGACCAAGGTCGGACCTTGGTATCGATCTTTACGCAAACCCTGGTGGAATCCGCCAGAGTGGTTGTTCGGCCCGGCGTGGGCCGTGATCCTTGGGCTCGCAGCCTGGGCTGGCGTTCTGGCATGGACTTCGTCCCCGCCGGAAGCCCATCTAACCATAGCCGTTCTGTTCGCCGCGAACATCTTCTTTCACATGCTCTGGACCCCGCTTTTCTTCAATTTGAAGCGTCCGGACTGGGCATTGGTCGAGGTCGTGTTCCTGTGGCTTTCGGTCCTGGCTTTGATTATCGGAGTCGCTCCCTATTCCACCCAGGCAAGCTGGCTTCTCGTACCGTATCTTCTCTGGGTCGCGTTTGCGGCGTACCTCAATCTGAAGATCGTGCGGTTGAACAGCCCCTTTTCGAGCGTGAGGATAACGGACGCCACGCGGACATGCTGATAAGACGCATCGTCGCTTGACAACAAATGGGCTCGCTCGCTTTCCTGACGGGATGACGCGAGCCTCGCTTTTTTCTGGACCAGTAATCATTCTTGTCGAGCCGCAGCTTGGCGAAAATATCGGCGCTGCGGCCCGGGCCATGGCGAATTTCGGGCTGCGCGAGCTGCGCCTTGTCCGCCCGCGCGACGGCTGGCCGAACGAGGCTGCGCGCGCCTCAGCCACGCTCGCCGTCGAAATCGTCGATGGCGCGGCTCTTTATGCCTGCCTCGCCGACGCCATCGCAGACCTGAATTATATCGCGGCCACCACCGCGCGAAGCCGTTTCCTCGCAAAGCCCGTACTTGCGCCGGACGGGGCGGCGGCGCAGCTGTTCGAGCATCATCAGGCCGGACTGAAATGCGGAATCCTCTTCGGGAAAGAGCGGACCGGCCTTGAGAACGCGGAGATCGCGCTCGCCGACGCCATCGTCACGGCGCCTGTCGATCCGGAGTTCGCGTCGCTGAATTTGGCGCAGTCCGTGCTACTGTTCGCCTATGAGTGGCGCAAATGCGTCAATCCCCAATCGCTCGGGCGCCAGTTGCGCGACGCGCCGCAAGGGGCAGGCCAGCGTTTCAAGGCGAGCCGCCCCGCCGAACGCCACGAAATGCTTGGCCTTTTCGAGCATCTCGAACGCGAACTCGACGTGTGCGGCTTTCTGTTTCCTCCTGAGAAACGGGACACGATGGTCAATAATATCCGGACCATGTTCACCCGTATGGCGCCCACCGAGCAGGAGGTGCGCACTTTGCGGGGCATCATCAAGATCCTTCGGCGCGGCCCCTATACCGGCTGAGGCTCGACTTGAGTGAGCGGGAAAATCTGCGGAAACTATGCGTGAACCGCCTTTAGAGCTGGCCTCGTAATAGGTCATGGCTCCGGTGAGTTTCTAGTTAAATCTCTGAAAGCGATCACCCTTCCGCCCTTATTCGCTTCGAATAAACACAGATCTTCGAAACCAGCGCAGGCAGGCAATGCAAGAGACGGCGCTTTCTCATCTTCTTATACAATTCGCCATGAGCCGGGGCGCATTCGCGAAAGCCGGAACATGGACGCTAAAACTACTTAACTATTTATATGCGTGGAAAGGCGATTTTGCAAAACGAACCCAATTTTTAACGCCTTGTTTAGCTCTATCGCTCATGGCCGTCATGGCCTTCCCGGCAAGCGCTGCGGACATCACCGTCGTGATCGAGGCGGACAAGCCTGCCGTCACGGTGACGCCGTCCGAGGCGTTGGGGGGCGGGCTTGACGGACATCACCGCGGGGAAAGCGAGCAGACGTTCAAACCCCAGACGCTGAAGGAACTGAAGGAGGCTCCGTTCTATAGCCTCGCCTATCGCCTGCGCACGGAGCTTGCCGGCGAGGTCTGGCACTGGAACGAGGCGGGGACCTGGAGCGACCCGGACCATGCCCAGGGCTACTGGACATCGAGCGACACGTCCGAAAAGCCGATCCAGGTTTCCAACGGCTACAAGCTTCCGCGCCGCGGGAATACGAAGGATCAAGCCAATCATAACGGCTATTCGCGCCTCTCGGATGGCGATCCGGACAGCTTCTGGAAGTCGAACCCGTATCTCGACGGGTTCTACACAGGCGAGGACAACGCGCTTTATCCTCAGTGGGTTCTCATCAATTTCCGCAAGGACGTTCCCATCGACGCGCTGCGCATCCTTTGGGCCGAGCCCTACGCGGTCGACTACGATGTGCAATACTGGGAGGGCGGACCCGCCGAATACTACAAGGACATGCTGCGCGGCCGCTGGCGGATGTTTCCAAGGGGCGGCGTCACAGGCGCGACGGGCGGCGAAGCCTTGCTGCGGCTCAGCGATGCGCCGATCAAGACGATGTACATTCGCATCCTCCTGAAGAAGGCGTCGGGAACGGCGCCGGCTGGGTCGAACGATGTGCGCGACAGGCTCGGCTTTGCCATCCGCGAGCTTTACGCCGGCGTTCTAGACGCCAAGGGCGATCTTGCCGACGCCATGACGCACACGGCTGACGGCAAGAAGCAGACCGAAATCGTAACCTCCTCGACCGACCCCTGGCACCGCGCGGGAGACCGCGACCCGGATATCGAGCAGCCCGGCATCGACCGGCTGATAGCGGCCGGTCTCGCGCGCGGACGGCCCATCCTGATGCCGACCGGGCTCCTCTACGACACGCCGGACAACGTTGCAGCCGAGGTGCGCTTTCTGAAAGCGCGCGGCTACGATGTGAAGCAGATGGAGCTTGGCGAGGAGCCGGACGGCCAGAACGTCTCGCCCGAGCATTATGGCGCGCTGTACATCCAGTTCGCCGACGTCATTCACAAGGAAAACTCGGCGCTCGTGTTGGGCGGGCCGGGCTTCCAGTCCGAGGTGGATGGCTGGAACAGCATCCCGGACAATGAGGGGAAAACCTCATGGATGGGCCGCTTCCTGTCCTACCTGAAAATGCGCCAGCGCATGGCCGATTTCGGCTTCTTCTCCTTCGAATGGTACCCCTTCGACGATCTTTGCGAGGACAAGCCGCCGCAGCAGCTTGTGAAGCACCCCGCGCTCCTCGCCCAGACGCTGAAGCGTCTCGAAGAGGACGGTGTGCCCAAGGACATCCCCTGGATCATCACGGAACTTGGCTACTCCTCTTTCGCAGGGCAGGCGGAGGTCGAACTGCCGGCCGCGCTCCTCAACGCCGAGATCGTGCTCGAATGGTTCATGAAGGGCGTCAAGGCGGCCTATCTTTATGGCGTCGAGCCGGGCGAGCCCATCCTCGATGGGGCGAAGTGCGAAACCTGGGGCAACCTCATGATGTATGAGCAGAGGCCCGGAGCACAGGGCAGCTGGAAATTGCCGACCTTTTACGGGGCGGAGCTTTTAACGAAAGAGTTCTTCGGCGCAGCCGATGGCGTTCACACGCTCTATCCGGTCCGCATCGGGAAGGGGCAATCATCCACACTTGCCGCTTATGCGGTGCGCCGCCCCGACGACCTTTGGGCGCTTCTCCTTCTCAACAAGGACCCAGCCCGCACTCAAACAATCTCGGCCGTGATCGAAAGTGTCGGCGCGACTAAGGCCGAGTGGGCCGGCCCTCACGAGATCGTCCAATATTCGCCCGCTCAATATCGATGGAAAGCGAGCAAGGATGATGGGCGCCCCGCATTTTCGCATCCTCCCGCGCGGATGGAGTTGGCGGCGGGCAAGCCGCTTTCCGTCGCGCTGCCGCCCATGTCGATCACCGTCATCCGCGCGCCGCGAGGCAAGGAAACGGCCTCCACCGCGGCTGACGCCGCTCACCCTTGAGGTGCTTGATACGTTTGTGTCGCCGCTGAAGCGAGTGATGACCTCCCTGGGAGGCGAAGCCTTATCTGGGATCGCAACAGAACGCCGGGTTTCTTGCGATCCCGGCTCGCGTTTCGCTTGGCCGGGATGACGAAGCGCGTAATACCGACCGCCCTCTATCTGACCCAAGGCCCCCTCATCCTGTCCCTCTCCCGCGAGGGGAGAAGGAACGATATTGCAACGGCTGGCGCCTTCTTCCTCTCCCAACCGCATCCGCTCGCGGATGCGGTTTTATAGGGTAGCAATCTCGCCAAGGCGAGATTGCGCGGTAGAGGGCGGGGTGAGGGGGCGCTACCGGTCAACACTTCCGGCGGTTGGTATAAATGACATTAAACCGCCATCGCCCCGTCGGCGGGCGAGGCCGCCACGCCGCCGAGGATCATCTCGGCCGCCTTTTCGGCGATCATGATGGTGGGCGCGTTGGTGTTGCCGCTGACGAGCCGCGGCATGATCGAGGCGTCCACGACGCGCAACGCCTCCAGGCCGCGCACGCGCAGCGTCTCGTCGACGACCGCCATCTCGTCCCGGCCCATCTTGCAGGTTCCGACCGGGTGATAGAGGGACTCGCCCGCCGCGCGGTGATAGGCGTCGATCTCCGCGTCTGTCTCCACCGCCGGGCCGGGAATGAACTCGTCCCCGCCGTAAGGCTCGAACGCCTTCTGCCGGAAAATGTCGCGCAGCATCTTAAAGCCGTCGCGCAGCGTCCGCAGGTCCGTCTCGTTCTGCAGATAATTCGGCTGAATGGCGGGATGGGCCAGGGGGTCGGCCGATTTTAGCGTGATCTCGCCGCGCGCTTCCGGCCGCTGCATGTTGTAGTAGCCCATCCAGCCATGGCGATGGATCAGGACGCGGCCATGGTCGGCGTAAAGCGCCGGTACGAAGTGGTATTGGAGATCGGGCGCGGGCGCGTCGGGCCGTGTCTTGAGAAAGGCCAGCGTTTGGAGCGGCATCTCGGACGCCGGGCCTTTGCCGGTCATGAGGTAGTAGGGCACGTGGCGGAGGAGGGCCGTGGGCTTGAACCGGGAGTAGAGCGAGACGGGCGCGCTGCAGAAGCATTTCACTGCGCCGTGGAGATGGTCCTGGAGGTTCTTGCCGACGCCGGGGAGGCTGTGGATGGAGCGGACGCCGTGCCGGGTGATCTCGCTTGCCGGGCCGATGCCCGACAGGAGGAGAAGCTGGGGGGTGTTGATGGCGCCGCTGGATAGAATGACTTCGCGGGCGGCGTGAATTTCATGGCGCTGCTTCTTTCGCGCATACTCGACCCCGGCCGCGCGGCCCCGCTCGACGATGATGCGGGTCGCCTGCGCCCTCGTGATCACGGTGAGGTTCTGGCGGTTGTGCGCCGGGCGCAGATAGCAGACTGAGGCGCTGGCGCGGCGGCCATCGGAAAGTGTGCAGTCGAGCGGGCCGAAGCCTTCCTGGTCGGCGCCGTTGAAGTCGGGAGTATGGGGATATCCCGCCTGCCGGCCGGCCTCAACCCACGCTTCATTGAGCGGGAGGGAGATGCCCGGCCGCGTCACCTTGAGCGGGCCGCCCTCGCCATGATAAGCGTCCGCGCCCCGCCAGTAACTTTCGGCCTTCTTGAAAGAGGGCAGAACGTCGTTCCAGGCCCAGCCCCGGTTCCCTAGCTTGGCCCAGGCGTCGTAATCGCTCGGAACGCCGCGGATATAGATCATGGCGTTGACCGAGCTCGACCCGCCGAGAACCTTGCCGCGCGGCCAGTAGAGCCGCCGCCCGCCCATGCCGGCTTGCGGTTCGGTGTGGTAGCCCCAGTCGACAAGGCCGGTTTTCATGAGCGCGGCGTAGCCCATCGGCATATGGATGAGAAAATTTCTGTCGCCCGGCCCGGCTTCGATGAGCGCCACTGTGACCGCAGGGTCGGCTGAAAGCCGGTTCGCAAGCACGCAGCCAGCCGAACCGCCGCCGACGATGACGTAGTCGTAAGTCAAGGCATTCCTCCCCGGCCTCGTTTGCGTCTTTTTTATTTAAGGCGAGTGCGAAGGGAATAAAGGACACGCGAAACGGGAGGCGCAGCCAAAAAAGTAACCTTTTCGAAAACGAAATTTAATTATCCTCAAAGGATAATTTATAATCGTCGAATAGATTTGCCCTTGCGCCCGCAGCGCGCGCGTTGCTTAATTATGGCATAACATTTCAGATCATGATGCACGCCTGGAAAAACAGACCGTCATCGCACGACGCTTCGGTCTCAAGCCAAGGCACAAGTAAGAGATGACTAACGGTTGGGTCATAATTACCTGTTCTCTCCTGTATATCGGAGCGCTTTTTGGCATCGCCTATCTTGGCGATCGCTTTGGACAGAACCGTCCTGCGACTAATGGGCGCCCGTATGTCTATGCGCTTGCTCTCGGCGTCTATTGCACGTCATGGACATTCTTTGGAAGCGTAGGCTCCGCCGCGGAGAATGGGTTCGATTTCATCGCGGTCTATGTCGGACCCATCTTGGCTTTTTCGCTCGCGCTACCCCTGCTGCGTCGCATAACACGGCTGACGAAGGCCCAGAATATCACGTCGATCGCCGACTTCATCGCGGCTCGATACGGCAAACATCCCGCGGTGGCCGCGATTGTGACCGTCGTGGCGGTCGTCGGCGTTTTGCCGTACATCGCCCTTCAGCTGAAGGCCATCTCGCAGGCGATCGGCGTCTTGCTGGAGCACAAGACGGCCAACGATATGGATCTCGTCATTGCGCTTATCCTTGCCGCGTTCACAATCCTTTTCGGCGCCCGCCACAGCGATGCGACGGAACATCAGCGCGGGCTCATGCTCGCGATCGCCGTCGAATTGATCGTTAAGCTGTCCGCTTTTCTCCTGGTCGGCGTTTACGTCGTCTATATGCAAGGGGGCCTCGGCCACCTGATCGGCGAAGCCATGGCGCGGCCGGACATCGCGCGTGTCTTCAATACCGGAATTCATGGCGGCATCCTGATGACCGTCTCGTTATTGAGCTTCGTCTGTATTTTTCTTCTTCCGCGCCAGTTTCACGTGACCTTTGTCGAGAATGTCTCCGAAGAGGAAACGCGCAAAGCATCGTGGCTTTTTCCCCTCTACCTGATCGCCATCAACCTCTTCGTCGTGCCTGTGGCCATGGCGGGGAGCCTCGTACTTCGAAATGACTTCCCACACGACATGTACCTCCTCGGCCTTCCGCTGAAGGAGGGGAGTCATCTGTTTACATTCATCGCGTTCCTTGGCGGATTGTCCGCCGCAACCGCGATGGTGGTGGTGGAGACGGTGGCGCTCTCCATCATGCTCTGCAACGACCTGTTGATGCCGATCATCCTGAAACGGCGCGTCATCGCCGCAGCCGGACGGTCGGACATGTCCGGCTTTCTTTTGAACATTCGCCGCGCCACGATGCTCGGCATCATCTTGGCGTCCTATGCCTTCTACGACAGGATCGGGAATGCTTCGCTCTCGGAGATCGGGCTCCTCTCGTTTGCGGCCATCGCTCAATTCGCGCCCGCCTTCTTCATCGGTCTTTTCTGGCGCAGGGCTACGGCGCGGGGCGCCGCGGCGGGCATCCTCGCCGGATTCGCCATCTGGGCGTACACGCTTCTGCTTCCGAAACTGATCGGCGACAGCGCGGTCGGCGCAGCTTTTCTGAAGGATGGCCCATTCGGCATGGCGTTTCTACGCCCGGAAATGCTTTTCTACCTGTCTTTCGACCACCTGACGAACGGCGTGGTCTGGAGTCTTGCAATTAACGTCCTGGCGTTTCTTTCCGTATCGCTGCTCCGTCCTCTCGAACCGATCGAACGGCTACAAACCAACCTCTTTATCGAGCACGCCAATCCGCATCCGTCGGCGCTGGCGTTCAGGCCCTGGCGGACGACCGTTCCTTTTGACGATCTGACGTCAACCGTCGCGCGCTATCTTGGCGAGGAAAGAACCAATCGGTCGTTCGCCGACTATATGACGGACCGCGGCATAGATCCCTCCTTGCCCGGACAAGCCGATCCTCATGCCGTCAAGTTCACAGAAAATCTGTTGGCGAGCGCTATTGGCGCGCCGTCCTCCCGGCTTGTCATGTCGCTTATGCTGAGGCGTCTCAATGTGGGCAGCGAGTCGGCTTTGAGGCTGCTCGACGAAGCTTCGGAGGCGGTTCAATACAATCGCGATCTTCTGCAATCGGCGCTCGACCACGTCGGCCAGGGCTTGGCTGTATTCGATAAGAAAATGCAGCTCATCTGCTGGAATCGCCAGTTCCGCGAGATCCTGATGCTGCCGCAGCAATATGGACGCGTGGGCGTGCCGCTTGACGAAATTATACGATTCAAGGCGCAGCGCGTACACAAGGACCCTATCGCTGTCGAAGAGTTCGTCACCGACCGGATCATGAAATACCAACTCGTGATACAGGGCTTCCACGAGTGCACCATGGACGGCCGCGTCATCGAAGTGCGGGTCAACGCCATGCCCCATGGCGGCGTCGTTGTGACTTACACCGACATCACAGAGCGGCAGGCCGCCGCCGAAGCTCTTTCGCGCGCCAACGAGAACCTTGAAAGGCGCGTGGAGGCCCGAACGCTCGAACTCGCCATCGCCAAGGCGAAAGCCGACGAGGCCAACATCAGCAAGAACTCGCTTCCTGGCGGCGGCGAGCCACGACGTTCTTCAGCCTTTGAACGCCGCCCGTCTTTACGCGTCGAGCCTCCTGGAGCGGTCGCCGCCGGCGGAGCTTGGACGGCTAGCCCGCAACATCGACGCCTCGCTCGACGGCGTCGAGGAAATCCTGAACGCGCTCCTCGACATCTCCAAGCTCGACAGCGGCGCGATGAGAGCGGAATTCGGCGTCTTCCCTGTGAAAGACCTGCTGGAACAGATCAGGATCGACTTCGAACCCATCGCAAAATCGCGCGGGATCGCTTTCACCATCGCGCCCTCGTCCACGCTGATCCGGTCCGATCGCAAGCTTCTGCGGCGAATTCTTCAGAATCTCGTCTCGAACGCCGTCAAATATAACAAGGACAAAGGCCGCGTCGTGCTCGGCTGCCGCAGGCGAGGGCGCAATCTTGTCATCGAGGTCCACGACAGCGGACCGGGAATACCCGACGACCAGCGTGACCTGATCTTCAAGGAGTTCCAGCGCCTCGACAATCACGGCCATGCGCCTGGACTTGGCCTCGGCCTTTCCATCGTGGAGCGCATGTGCCGCGTTCTCGATCACCAGCTGTCTCTCAGGTCGAAACTCGGATTGGGATCGTCGTTCTCCGTCTCCGTTCCGCTGGCCCGCTGGTCTGAAATAGAGCCGCGGCCGTTCGCTCCCCGCCCGGCATCCTATGGCGATTTGCGGGCGGCCGTCGTGCTTTGCGTCGATAACGATCGGAGCATCCTCGACGGAATGAAGACGCTCCTGTCGAGTTGGCAGTGTCCCGTCATCGCTGCGACGGACAGCGTCGAGGCGATCGAACAGATGAGGGCGGCGCGGGTTACGCCCGACGTCATCATTTCCGATTACCATCTGGATCGGGAAAACGGTTGCGAAGCCATCCGCGCCATAGAAACAGCCTGCAACGCCGACATACCCGGCATCATAGCCACCGCCGACGCCTCTTTCGAAGTGCGCACGAACGTCATCGCGGCTGGCCACGCGTTTTTGCAGAAGCCAATCAAGCCGGCGGCGCTGAGGGCGCTCCTCTCATCGCTGATCGTTCAGCGCCAAGCCGCAGAGTAGGCCCGAGGCGGGGGCTGTAACGAATGCTCGCGATCCGCTCAAGATCGCCGAGCACCCTGGGGAGTAAACGGCGATCATAAGCCCTGTGCGCGCCAGAAAGCGCACACGCTTCCCAGCGAGGCGCGTTCGCCCCTGGCGATCTGGGCCTCCGCCTCGTCGAGCGCCGAGATTGTCTCGGGATCGAGCGGCTCATGCGAGGCGAGTTGCAAGAGATAGCGGCCGATCTCATCCTGCGTTTCGGGCGGCAGGCGGCGGATTTCCCCAATGGCTTCGTCGAGAAGTTTGGTCATAGCTGAAAGATAAAGAAGATCGGCCTTGGATGTCCATCGCCAGGAGGACGCCGTAGTGTCCTGAACGAACGGCCCAAAACGCCGGCGACAAAAGTAAACGGACCGTTGCCGCGGAAGGGTCGCCCAAAATTTATCCTTTAAAATTAATGCTTCCTTGCTAACCTTTTGGCACGCTCTTGTCGTTAACTCTTTCGCAAGGCGCTTTCTTTTAGGATCTTCCGCATCGAAAAACTGCAAGCGAAGGCCGATGGGGGGGCAACGAGGCCGAGACGACGCCATCAGAATCGTAAAATGCGCGCACGCGCCCCCTTGATGCCCGCTACCCGCCGGCATAGCCACCGAGGATAGGAATGATCTCGCCCGTAATATAGCTCGCCATGGTCGGCGCGGCGAGGAACACATACGCCGGCGCGATCTCCTCCGGCTGGGCGGGCCGCTTCATCACGGTGTCGCCGCCAAAGCTCTGGACCCTTTCGCCGGACTTGTCGGCGGGATTGAGCGGCGTCCACACAGGCCCCGGCGCGACCACGTTCACGCGGATGCCGCGCGGGATGAGGTGCGTGGAGAGCGAACGCGCGAAGGCGTGGATGCCGCCCTTCGTCATCGAGTAGTCGAGCAGATCCTTGTTGCCCAGGATGCCTGTCACAGAGCCGGTCATCACGATCGAGCCCTTCGGCTTGATGTAAGGCACGGCCGCCTGCGCCATGTTGAAATAGCCGTAGAGATTGGTCTTGAGCGTGCGGTTGAAGTGTTCCTCGGTGAGATCAAGGAAATCCTCGACATGCTCCTGGAAAGCGGCGTTGTTTACGAGGATGTCGAGCTTGCCGAACTCCGCGACCGTTATCTCCACGGCCTGTCGGCAGAAGCCGCGATGGGCGACATCGCCCGGAATAAGCAGGCAGCGGCGACCCTCCTTTTCGACGGCGCGCTTCGTCTCTTCCGCGTCGGCGTGCTCGCACAGATAAACAATCGCAATGTCGGCTCCCTCGCGAGCGTAAAGCACCGCCACCGCGCGCCCAATGCCGGAATCGCCGCCGGTGATCAGCGCCGCCATGCCTTCCAGCTTGCCGGAGCCTTTATAGTCCGGCGCATCGTACATCGGCTTGATGTCGAGATCGCCTTCGACGCCCGGCTTTTTCAGGTGCTGCTTGGGAAAGTGTGACGGATACTCGCGCTGGCCGGCCTGCATCGGCTCGTCGCTCTTCGTCTGCGATCCGCCCGTTTCGTCCTTGCGGTCGATCTCCTCCTGGATATGCAGCCCGCTCTTGACGACAGCGTCCGTGTGGGCTTCGAGATGGTCCTGTGTCTCTTCCATCGCTCTCCTCGCCTGATGCTCGCTACGCCGCGCTGGGCGTCACCATACCTCAGGTGAGCAAACCAAGCCGCTTTGCCCGGTTCCCCGCCGTCTCACGCTGGTGGCGACCTCATTAAGCTCCATGCTGTATCAATGGCGAATGCGACGGCGACCGCCGTCTCAATGGCCGGACCAGAAGGGAGCTCGCTCAGCCGGCGCGGAGCGTGTTGAGTCATGAAAAAAACGCGAAGGCTCATCCTGATTGGGCTTTCAATCGGATTTGTGGCCGTCGTCGGCATCTCCGTCGCGGGCACATTTGATTTTCTTTTCTTCTCGATCCTGTTTTCGGCGGCGCTAGCCATGGTCGCCATCGTGGAGATCTTCCCGAACAGCGGCCTGTTTCCCATCACGTTCGCCAGCGCCGCCGCTGTCTACGCGTCCATCTTCGCCATATTCGTGGAGACGATTTTCTACTCGCTCGACAGGAGCACGCTCGGGGTCGCGTTTGCGATGCCAATCCTTTTTTTCATTGGTGGGTGCTGGCGGCGACGGGCGGAAATCCGCAAAGATGTCGTCGAAACCGACATCAAGGGCGGAAGGGCGGGTCTTCTTCACGCCTTCCTCTGGCTCATCCCCGTCGGGTGTATCGGTTTTGCCGTCTACGTTTTCGTCGGCATCAAGGGAAGCAGCGTCGAGACGGATTTCACGCTTCTTACCGCGATGGGCGCGATCTCGCTGATCGTGTTCGCCGTCAGCCATGACGTCGCGATGCTTCTCATCGACATCGGCCTCCTCCTGGAGGAGTTCCTGACGCGCATCTCGCGGCTGACGGTGCCGGCGTTCGCATTCCTGTCGTTCTACGCGATCCTGGTGATCGCTTTCGCGGCCCTTTACGGCATCGTTTCCCGCTTTTCGGCCCTTCACCATTTCCGCATCGAGGGCGAATACAGAGCCCTCACCTTCTTCGAGTCGCTGTATTTCTCGGTGGTCACGCTCGCCACGGTGGGCTACGACGATATCGTGCCCGCCAGCAATATTGTGCGCATGCTTGCTGCCTTCGAGGTGATCGTTGGCGTGATGCTCATCCTGTTCGGTGTGTCGGAGTTGCTCGAATACGCCGATGAGCGCCAGCGCATGACCCGGCGGAAGCGGAGGCGCGCCAGCATGCTGGGCGAAGCACGTGCCCACCATCATCATCATCCGGGCGGGTGGAAGACTTGGTAGCGGGTTGGAGCGGGTGAAGGGAATTGAACCCTCGTATTCAGCTTGGAAGGCTGCTGCTCTACCATTGAGCTACACCCGCGTGACCCCTACATTACCGATATTGGAGCGGCGCTCAACGGAAAAAAGCGCGGACGTGGGTTTCCACAGCTTTTCCATTGGCCCTTGACAAACGAAAATTTTGTTACGGTAAGGCGAGAAAAACGCTTGGCACGGCGGCTGCATGCATGTTAGCAATCAGGCCCCTACCACTGGTTATTATCAGCAGCAGGCATGGTGGGTCTTGGGTCGGCTAAGTCCAAGGCGCGAAGCGCTTGTCGCAGCCGGTGGGATGGAGGAGTGTAGCTCAATCGGCTAGAGCACCGGTCTCCAAAACCGGGGGTTGGGGGTTCGAGTCCCCTCCACTCCTGCCACCTAAAGGCGGCAGAGACTACTCGATACAATCGGGCATAGAGGTTAAGAAGTTTATCGCGAAAGGCTGAGGCGCTTCGCATTGGCGCTGGGAAGAAATGGCAAAGGTTGGTCTGTTCGAATATTTGCAGCAGGTTCGCGCGGAAACCGCGAAGGTTGTGTGGCCGACGCGGCGCGAAACGGTTGTGACGACCATAATGGCCGTGCTCATGTCCGTATTTGCGTCGATATTCTTCCTGCTTGCCGATCAGGTCTTCAGTAAGATCATCGGGTTTATTTTGACCTTCGGGCAGTAGCGCTTAGAAAATCGTAACGAAAAGCAGCAAGATTGATGACAAAGCGCTGGTATATCGTTCACGCCTATTCGAACTTCGAAAAGAAGGTTGCGGACGCTATCCGCGAACGCGCGGCGGCGGCCGGTCTCGACGAATGCTTCGAGGATATTGTCGTGCCGATGGAAGAGGTGATGGAGGTTCGCCGGGGCCGGAAGGTCAGCACCGAGCGGAAGTTTTTCCCGGGTTATGTCCTTGTCAAAATGGACATGAACGACCGGGCGTTTTTGCTGATTAAGAATACGCCAAAGGTTACAGGATTTCTTGGCGCGGATAACAAACCGCAGCCGATTTCCGAAGCCGAAGCTCAGCGAATTCTTAATCAGGTGAAGGAAGGAGTGGAGCGGCCCAAACCGTCGATCTCCTTCGAGATCGGAGAGCAGGTGCGCGTCGCAGACGGCCCGTTTGCATCGTTCAGCGGGCATGTCGAGGAAGTGGACGAGGAGCGCGCGCGGCTTAAGGTTGCGGTTTCCATCTTCGGCCGGGCCACCCCGGTCGAACTGGAGTATGCCCAAGTCGAGAAGATATAGCGTCTTCGAAGCTTTGGCTTTTTGTTGTGGGAGGCGAACGCCTGCTCGCCAGGCAGGCGGGAGAGCCGCACCACATCCCTCAAGCGCGGGCGCAAGCCCATAAGAGGTTATCATGGCGAAAAAAGTGATAGGCTACATCAAGCTGCAAGTTTCTGCAGGGCAGGCGAATCCGTCGCCGCCGATTGGCCCCGCGCTCGGTCAGCGCGGCTTGAATATCATGCAGTTCTGCAAGGATTTCAATGCGGCCTCGAAGGAGATGGAGCCCGGTTCTCCTATTCCGGTGGTCATCACCTATTATCAAGACAAGTCTTTCGCGTTCAAAATGAACACGCCGCCGGCCTCGTTCTTCTTGAAAAAGGCGGCGGGCATCAAGAGCGGTTCGAAGACGCCCGGCCTCGGTTCGGCAGGTTCGGTTACGATGGCGCAGGTTCGCGAGATCGCTGAAAAGAAGATGAAGGACTTGAACGCCACGAATTTGGATCAGGCTGCGAAGATTATCGCTGGCTCCGCCCGTTCCATGGGCCTCACGGTGAAGGAGTAACCGCCATGGACGGAAAACGTTTGCGCGATGCCAAAAAGAGCATCAACCGCACGAAGCTTTATGCCGTGGACGAGGCCGTGAAGCTCGTCAAGGAGCGCGCCAAAGCCAAGTTCGATGAGACGATCGAGATCGCCATGAATCTCGGCGTTGATCCGCGTCACGCCGACCAGATGGTGCGCGGCGTGTGTGCGCTTCCGAACGGCACCGGCCGCACCGTGCGAGTTGCCGTTTTTGCGCGCGGCGGAAAGGCCGATGAGGCGAAAGCCGCTGGAGCCGAGGTTGTGGGCGCAGAGGACCTGGTGCAGCAGATCCAGGGCGGCAACATCAACTTCGACAAATGCATCGCTACGCCCGATATGATGCCGCTGGTGGGCCGCCTCGGTAAGATCCTTGGTCCGCGCGGCATGATGCCGAACCCGAAGGTGGGCACGGTGACGATGGATGTCGTCGAAGCTATCCGCGGCGCGAAAGGCGGCTCTGTGGAGTTTAGAGTTCGAAAAGGCAGGTATTCTGCATGCAGGAATCGGCAAAGCAAGCTTTACCGAAAACGCGCTTGTGGAAAACATCAATGCCTTCGCCGATGCCGTGGTGAAAGCCAAGCCCGCCGGCGCTAAGGGAACATTTGTGAAACGCGTGGCCATCAGTTCGACAATGGGGCCGGGCGTCAAGGTAGAGCCCGCGACGCTTGGTAGTGGGACGCATCATTAGCTTCATCGCGGGAGCGGCCAGGGGCTGGTTTCGCTATACGAGTTTCGGGCGGCTTGCCGTCCGATAGGCCAAAGCGGAAACGCCTTGGCCGCTGCCTCCGCTGGCGGGGGCAGCCTGTCCAAGATTGCTGGCGCCAAAGGAGATTCTCCGGCGGCTTAATATTCGCCTGCATGAGACGGGGAACGGATAACAGGTGATCTCTACGCCAGCTCCGGCTGGTTGGTGGGTCGCGCCTGATCACGCCTCGGGACAGGAATGAGCGGTCGCTCACCTTCCGAGGTGGCGGCGTGATCGAAGCGGCGGTTCGCACGATGCGGCCCGCCACGTAAACGGAGAGAAGCGGTGGATAGAGCTGAAAAAAAGGAGATGGTCGAGACTCTCAACGACATCTTCGCAAAAAGCGGCTCTGTCGTGGTGGCGCGCTACAAGGGTATGACCGTAGCGCAAATGACGGACCTCCGTCGCCGCATGAGCGGCGCCGGGGCGGACTTCAAAGTCATCAAGAACCGTCTCGCCAAGATTGCACTTGCTGGCGCGGCTGATGGCGCGGGTGCGGATCTCTTTCTTGAACCTACGGGTATCGCCTTCGCGGAAGATCCCACGGTGGCGGCTAAAGTGGCGGCTGATTTTTCCAGGACCACCGACAAGTTCGTCATTGTCGGCGGATTGCTGGGAAAAGAGGCGCTGACGGCGGACGCCGTCAAGGCTCTGGCCGCCATACCGTCCAAGGAAGAACTTCGCGCCAGGCTGTTGGGCGTGTTCCTCGCGCCGGGCGCAAAGCTCGCTCGGCAGCTCAATGCGCCTGCGCAGAATCTCGTGGGCGTGCTGCAAGCCTTCAAGGAAAAGCAAGAAAAGCAAGACGCGGCGTGACGGCTCTAGGCAGAGCTCCAAACACCAACCAGTCACCGAATGCATAGAGGTCTAAATGTCTGAGAAACTCGATAAGCTGTACCAGGAACTGTCCGGGTTGACGGTTCTTGAGATTTCCGATCTCGTGAAGCTCCTTGAAGACAAGTGGGGCGTGTCCGCAGCCACGGCCATGCCCGCTTTTGCGATGCCGATGCCCGGCGCGGCGCCTGTCGAAGCGGTTGAAGAGAAGACGGAGTTTGACGTCATTCTTGCCGAAGCCGGCGCTCAGAAGATCAACGTCATCAAGGAAGTCCGCGCGATTACCGGCCTTGGCTTGAAAGAAGCGAAGGACCTGGTGGAAGCTGCTCCGAAGGCGATCAAGGAAGCCGTGTCGAAGGCGGAAGCGGAGGAAATCAAGAAAAAGGTCGAGGCGGCAGGCGCCAAGGTCGACATTAAGTAAGGACCAAATGGCTGGCCATTCCGGTCATTTACGAATAACACCATGTCCTCTGGAGGATAGCCAAAGTTCCGCCTTAAAATTGGCTGAATTTGGCTCCCACCGGGGGCTTGTAAATGGTTAATGGGACGCCATATTAGGTGGCTTCCCATAAATAGGCTCTCTCGCGACGCAAGTCCCCGTGCGGCGTGCAGGAATAGCCTCTGCCGGTGAAAATGAGGAGATCAAATGGCGCAAACGTTTATCGGCCGTAAACGTATTCGCAAGCGCTTCGGAACGATTGCCGATGCAGCTGAGATGCCGAATTTGATCGAGGTGCAAAAGCAATCCTACGATCAATTTCTTATGGTGCAAGATCCGGTTGGCGGGCGCCTGAACACCGGCTTGCAGGCTGTTTTCGCCTCGATCTTCCCAATAAAGGATTTCTCGGACAAAGCGCAACTCGAATTTGTCCGCTACGACTTCGAGCCGCCGAAATATGACGTCGATGAATGCCAGCAGCGTAGCATGACTTATGCGGCGCCGCTTAAAGTAAAGTTACGCCTCATCACCTTCGACGTCAATGAGGAGACTGGCTCCCGATCTGTCCGCGACATCAAGGAGCAGGATGTCTACATGGGCGATATTCCGTTCATGACGTCCAACGGCACCTTCGTCATAAACGGAACAGAGCGCGTCATTGTTTCCCAGATGCACCGCTCGCCCGGGGTGTTTTTTCATCACGACGGCGGGAAGAGCCATTCGTCCGGAAAGCTGCTTTTCGCGGCCCGCATCATTCCTTATCGCGGCTCCTGGCTCGATTTCGAGTTCGACGCGAAAGACATCGTCTACGCCCGTATCGATCGTAAGCGGAAGCTTCCGGCTACGACTCTCCTTTATGCGCTGGGCATGGACAACGAGGGCATCCTCGACACTTTCTACAAGCGGATCATCTATAAGGCGGCGAAGCAAGGGTGGAGAACGCCCTTCGTCCCCGAGCGGATGCGGGGCGTAAAGGCTGTCCAGGACATCTATGACGCCGATACCGGCGAGGTCGTCATCGAAGCTGGCAAGAAACTCAACGCGCGCGCCGTCCGCCAACTGGGTGAGCGCGTAAAGGCGATCGCCGTTCCCGACGATGCCCTGTACGGACGCTACCTCGCCGAAGACGTCGTTAACATGGCGACGGGCGAGATCTGGGCTGAGGCCGGCGATGAACTCGATAGCAAGGTCGTCGATAAGCTTCGTTCACACGGCGTTGAAGAGCTTCCGGTCCTCGACATCGACCACGTGAATACCGGCTCGTTCATCCGCAACACCCTGCACAACGACAAGAACCAGAATGAGCAGGATGCGCTGTTCGATATTTATCGCGTAATGCGTCCGGGCGAGCCGCCGACCGAGGATGCTGCGCGCGCCCTGTTTAAGAGCTTGTTCTTCGACGAGGAACGCTACGATCTCTCGTCAGTCGGTCGCGTGAAGATGAATATCCGGCTCGAAATCGAGCAGTCGGATGAGATGCGCATCCTCACGAAGGACGACATCATTTCCGTCATCAGGACGCTCGTCGATCTGCGTGACGGCCGCGGCGAGGTCGATGACATCGACAACCTCGGCAATCGCCGCGTGCGCTCTGTTGGCGAGTTGATGGAGAACCAGTACCGGCTTGGCCTGCTCCGCATGGAGCGCGCCATTCGCGAGCGCATGTCGTCCGTCGATATCGATACGGTCATGCCGCAGGACCTCATCAACGCGAAGCCTGCGAGCGCCGCCGTGCGCGAGTTCTTTGGATCCTCGCAGCTCAGCCAGTTCATGGACCAGACCAATCCGCTGTCGGAAATCACGCACAAGCGGCGTCTTTCGGCCCTCGGGCCTGGAGGTCTGACCCGCGAGCGCGCCGGCTTCGAGGTGCGCGACGTGCATCCGACGCATTATGGCCGCATCTGCCCTATCGAAACGCCCGAAGGCCCAAACATCGGCCTTATCAACTCGCTCGCGACGTTCGCGCGCGTGAACAAATACGGCTTCATCGAGAGCCCCTACCGCAAGGTCGTGGATGGAAAGGTAACCGATCAGGTGATCTACCTCTCCGCCATGGAGGAGGCGCGTTATCACATCGCGCAAGCGAATGTGACGCTCAACCCGGACGGAACCTTCGCTGAAGACCTGATCATCTGCCGCCATCAGGGCGACGTTTCGCTCGTCCCGAACGCCAAGGCGGACTTCATCGACGTTTCGCCGAAGCAGGTCGTGTCCGTGGCCGCCGCGCTCATTCCGTTCCTTGAGAACGACGACGCTAACCGCGCTCTCATGGGCTCGAACATGCAACGTCAGGCCGTGCCCTTGATACGGGCTGAAGCGCCGCTTGTCGGGACCGGCATGGAAAGCGTCGTGGCCCGCGATTCCGGGGCCGCCATCGCCGCGAAACGCGCCGGCATCATCGACCAGGTCGACGCAACGCGCATCGTGATCCGGGCGACCGACGAAACCGATCCGTCGAAATCGGGCGTAGACATTTACAATCTACGCAAGTTCCAGCGCTCGAACCAGAACACCTGCATCAACCAGCGTCCGCTGGTTCGCGTGGGGGATCGCGTCGAGCGCAGCGACATCATCGCGGATGGTCCTTCCACAGACCTCGGCGATCTTGCGCTCGGCAAGAACGTGCTCGTCGCGTTCATGCCGTGGCAGGGCTATAACTTCGAGGACTCGATCCTGCTTTCGGAACGCATCGTCTCGACTGACGTCTTTACCTCGATTCATATCGAGGAATTCGAGGTAGCGGCGCGCGATACGAAGCTTGGGCCGGAGGAAATTACGCGCGACATTCCGAACGTCTCGGAAGAGGCGCTGAAGAACCTGGACGAGGCCGGGATCGTCTATATCGGCGCCGAGGTTCAGCCGGGCGACATTCTCGTCGGCAAGATCACGCCGAAGGGCGAAAGCCCGATGACGCCGGAGGAGAAGCTGCTCCGCGCCATCTTCGGCGAGAAGGCGTCAGACGTGCGCGACACGTCGCTTCGACTGCCGCCCGGCGTGGCCGGCACGGTCGTCGAGGTTCGCGTCTTTAACCGGCACGGCGTCGAAAAAGATGAGCGCGCGATGGCGATCGAGCGCGAGGAAATCGAGCGCCTCGCAAAGGACCGCGACGACGAGTTGCACATCCTTGATCGGAACGTTTATGGCCGCTTGCGCGACATCTTGATGACAAAGGAGGTCGCCCGTGGGCCGAAAGGCTTGCGCAAGGGCACCGACATCAATGAGGAACTGCTCAGCGATGTGCCTCGCAGCCAGTGGTGGGATATCGCGCTCAAGGACGAGCAGGCGATGGCCGGCATCGAGGCCATCAGACGCCAATATGATGACGCGAAGAAGCGCCTGGAGCAGCGGTTTGTCGACAAGATCGACAAGCTGAAACGCGGCGACGAGCTTCCACCTGGCGTCATGAAGATGGTCAAGGTCTTCGTCGCGGTGAAGCGTAAGATCCAGCCCGGCGACAAGATGGCGGGCCGTCACGGCAACAAGGGCGTGGTCAGCCACATCGTGCCAATCGAGGATATGCCGTATCTAGAAGACGGCACCCCCGTTGATATCGTGCTTAATCCGCTTGGCGTGCCAAGCCGCATGAATGTCGGGCAGATCCTGGAAACGCACCTTGGCTGGGCTTCACGAGGACTTGGCCGGATTATCCAGCAAGCGCTTGAAGCTTATCGGGAAAAGGAAGGCGCCGACGAATTGCGCGCGGCCGTGGTCAAGGCTTACCGGAACGACAAGGCGGTCGATGCTTTGGACGACGATCAACTTGTCGAGTTGGCCGAAAACCTCGGCAAAGGGGTGCCGGTGGCGACGCCTGTGTTCGATGGCGCGCGCGAAGCCGACATCGTCGATATGTTGAAAGCCGCCGGTCTCGACACGTCGGGTCAGGTCACGCTTTACGATGGCAGGACAGGGGAGCCCTTCGATCGCCAGGTGACGGTCGGCTACAAGTATTTGCTCAAACTTCACCATCTTGTTGACGACAAGATCCATGCGCGTTCGATCGGCCCTTACAGCCTCGTCACCCAGCAGCCACTGGGCGGCAAGGCGCAGTTCGGCGGTCAGCGCTTTGGTGAAATGGAGGTTTGGGCCCTTGAAGCTTATGGCGCAGCCTACACCTTGCAGGAAATGCTGACAGTGAAGTCGGACGACGTCGCGGGCCGCACGAAAGTGTACGAAGCGATTGTACGCGGCGACGATACGTTTGAGGCGGGCGTCCCCGAGAGCTTCAACGTGCTCGTGAAAGAGATGCGCGCGCTTGGTTTGAACGTGGAGTTGAAGCAGGCGAGAGCGCCCACAAACGAAGCGCAACCTGCGCAAGCGACGCGACCTCCCCAATTCGCGCTGCCGCGAAGTAGATCAAGAACCACCTCGCCACAGGCGGCGGAGTAATAGAAGCGGGCATCGGCGCTGCCGAGGCCCGCAATTTGCGCTTGAGAAGAATACGCGAGGCAACCAGCCTCGCTGTCCATCAGACGGACGCATATTGGGTCGAAGAAGCCGCGGGGGCGGCTTACAGGAGCGATGAATGAATCAAGAGATCACGAATCTCTTCAGCCCACAGATGCCGACTCAGGTTTTTGACCAGATTCTGCATCTCCATTGCAAGTCCAGAGAAAATACTTTCCTGGTCTTATGGCGAAATAAAGAAGCCGGAAACTATCAATTACCGTACGTTTAAACCAGAGCGTGACGGTTTGTTCTGCGCGCGTATTTTTGGCCCTATCAAAGATTATGAATGTCTTTGCGGCAAATACAAGCGCATGAAGTATAAGGGCGTCATCTGCGAAAAATGCGGCGTGGAAGTGACGCTGACGAAAGTGCGCCGCGACCGCATGGGGCATATCGAGCTGGCTTCGCCGGTTGCGCACATCTGGTTCTTAAAATCGCTCCCATCACGCATCGGCCTTCTGCTCGACATGGGTTTGAAGGACCTGGAGCGTGTGCTCTATTTCGAGAACTATGTCGTCATCGAGCCGGGGCTCACGCCGCTGAAGGCCGGGCAGCTTCTTACGGAAGAAGACTTCCTCAAGGCGCAGGAAGAGTATGGCGAGGATTTGTTCCAGGCCGGCATTGGCGCAGAGGCTGTGCGCGATATGCTCATGGCGCTCAATCTCGAGCAGATGCGCGAACAGATTCGCCAGGAGATCGCCGAAGCGACAACCGAGCTGAAGCCGAAGAAACTCGCCAAGCGGCTGAAGGTCATCGAAGCGTTCATTCAGTCCGGCAATCGGCCGGAATGGATGATCATGAAGGTCATCCCGGTGATTTCGCCGGAGTTGCGCCCGCTCGTTCCGCTCGATGGCGGCCGGTTCGCTACGTCTGATCTTAACGACCTCTATCGCCGCGTCATCAATCGCAACAATCGCCTTAAGCGGCTTATCGAACTGCGCGCTCCGGATATTATCATCCGGAACGAGAAGCGCATGTTGCAGGAAGCCGTGGATGCGCTGTTCGACAACGGCCGCCGCGGCCGCGTGATCACGGGCGCAAACAAGCGGCCGCTGAAGTCGCTCGCCGACATGCTGAAAGGCAAGCAAGGCCGGTTCCGTCAGAACCTCCTCGGCAAGCGCGTCGACTATTCGGGCCGTTCGGTCATCGTGGTCGGCCCGGAGCTGAAGCTGCATCAATGCGGCCTGCCGAAGAAGATGGCGCTCGAACTTTTCAAGCCGTTCATCTACTCGCGGCTTGACGCGCAAGGCTATTCGGCGACCGTGAAGCAGGCGAAGAAGCTTGTCGAGAAGGAGCGGCCGGAGGTCTGGGACATTCTCGACGAGGTGATCCGCGAGCATCCGGTGCTGCTCAACCGCGCGCCGACGCTTCACCGCCTCGGCATCCAGGCTTTCGAGCCGGTGCTGGTGGAAGGCAAAGCGATCCAGCTTCATCCGCTCGTCTGCGCGGCTTTCAACGCCGACTTCGATGGCGATCAGATGGCCGTTCACGTGCCGCTCAGCCTCGAAGCTCAGCTTGAAGCGCGCGTCTTGATGATGTCGACGAACAACATCCTGCATCCGGCAAACGGCGGCCCGATCATCGTGCCGAGTCAGGACATCGTTCTTGGCCTCTATTACTTGTCCATTTTGATGGATAAGGAGCCAGGGGAGGGGCGCATTTTCGGCAGCGTCGCCGAGATTGAGCACGCGCGCGCCGAGGGCTCCATCACACTGCACGCGAAGATCAAGGGCCGCTATGCCGGCGTGGATGATAAGGGCAATACGGTATCGAAGGTCTATGACACGACGCCGGGGCGGATGATCATCGCCGAGCTTCTGCCGAGAAAGCCTGGGATCAGCTTCGACCTTGTGAACAAGCTTCTGACCAAGAAGAACATCGCCCGGGTCATCGACGCTGTTTATCGCTCTTGCGGCCAAAAAGAGACGGTCATTTTCTGCGACCGGATCATGAACCTCGGCTTCCATCACGCCTATAAGGCCGGCATCTCCTTCGGCAAGGACGACATGCTCGTTCCCGACACGAAGCAGAAGATCATCGACGATACGGAAGCTCTCGTTCTCGATTACGAGCAGCAATACAATGACGGCCTCATCACGCGGATGGAGAAATACAACAAGGTCGTCGACGCCTGGGCAAAATGCACCGACCGCATCGCCAAGGAGATGATGGATCGTATTTCGGCGGTCCAGTACGACAAGGCGACGGGCCGTGAAAAGCAGATCAATTCCGTCTACATGATGGCGCATTCCGGCGCGCGCGGCTCGGAGAAGCAGATGCGCCAGCTTGCGGGTATGCGCGGACTGATGGCCAAGCCGTCGGGTGAAATCATCGAGACGCCGATCATCTCCAACTTCAAGGAAGGATTGTCGGTTCTCGAATACTTCAACTCGACTCACGGCGCGCGCAAAGGTCTGGCCGACACGGCGCTCAAGACGGCGAACTCAGGTTATCTGACGCGCCGCCTCGTCGACGTGGCGCAGGACTGCATCGTGACGGAGTTCGACTGCGGCACCGATAAGGGCATTAAGCTCGGCGCGGTGATCGACGCCGGCGAGGTGCTCGTCTCGGTGGGCGACCGCATTCTTGGGCGCGTTCCGGCCGATGATGTCCTGCATCCTTCCACAGGCGCAGTCATTGTCAAGGCCGGCGATCTCATCGACGAAGCGCAGGCAAGGCTGCTTGATGAGACGCAGGTTCAAGAGGTGCGCATTCGTTCCGCCCTCACCTGCGAACTCAAGAGCGGCATATGCGGCAAGTGCTATGGACGCGACCTCGCTCGTGGCACGCCGGTGAATATCGGCGAGGCTGTCGGCGTGATCGCCGCCCAGTCCATCGGCGAGCCGGGGACACAGCTGACGATGCGCACCTTCCATATCGGCGGAACGGCGCAGGTTGCGGATAACTCCTTCGTCGAGAGCAACTTCGCCGGCAAAGTGAAGATTCGCAACCGCGTCGCTGCGCGCGACAGCCAGGGCCGTCTCGTCGCCATGGGCCGCAACATGGCCGTCGTCATTCTCGACGACGATGGCCGCGAGAGGGCTACCCACAAGATCACGCAAGGCGCAAACCTGAAAGTGGACGACGGCGACGTAATCAAGCGTGGCCAGCGTCTGGCGGAGTGGGATCCTTACAGCCGTGCGATCATCACCGAGACCGATGGCGTGGTCGAGTTCGAGGATTTGCTCGAAGGCATTTCGGTTAACGAGCAGTCGGACGAGACGACGGGCATCACCAATCGCGTCATCGTGGACTGGCGCGCCAACCCGCGCGGATCGGCGTTGCGCCCGGCGATTGTGATCAAGGACAAGCCGGGCGGAAAGGTCCTGAAGCTTCAGCGCGGCGGCGAGGCCCGCTATCTGCTTTCGGTGGATGCGATCTTGTCGGTTGAGCCTGGTCAGACCGTGAAGGCGGGCGACATCCTTTCGCGTATCTCGCTCGAAAGCGCGAAAACGCGCGACATCACGGGCGGTCTTCCGCGCGTCGCCGAACTGTTCGAAGCGCGCCGCCCGAAAGATCACGCGATCATTGCGGAAATCTCGGGGACGGTCCACTTCGGCCGCGATTACAAGAATAAGCGGCGTGTCTTGATCCAGCCTGACGAAGAGGGGCTCGATCCGGTTGAGTATCTGCTTCCGAAAGGCAAGCACCTTGCGGTGCAGGAGGGCGACCGCATCGAGAAGGGCGAGTTCATTCTCGACGGCAACCCGGCTCCTCACGACATCCTGGCCATCAAGGGCGTGGAGGAACTGGCGTCCTTCCTCGTCAATGAAATCCAGGAGGTCTACCGCCTGCAAGGCGTGACGATCAACGACAAGCACATTGAGGTTATCGTCCGCCAGATGCTGCAAAAGGTGGAAGTCACAGATGCGGGCGACACCGAGTTCCTGAAAAACGAGCAGGTGGACAAACTCGAATTCGACGAGATGAATGCGTCCGTCGAAGGCGCTGGCGGTCGCCCGGCGACGGCTGTGCCTGTTCTCCTCGGCATCACCAAAGCCAGCCTGCAAACCCGGTCGTTCATCTCGGCGGCTTCCTTCCAGGAAACCACCCGCGTTCTCACCGAGGCGGCGCTCAATGGGAAGGTCGACACGCTCGATGGCCTCAAGGAAAACGTCATTGTGGGCCGTCTGATCCCAGCAGGCACTGGCGGCATGATCAGCCAACTCCGCCGCGTGGCCTCCCACCGCGACGACCTGATCCTGGAGGAGCGGAGCAAGGCCGGAGCGAAAGCCGCCCTGCCGCCCGCAAGCGAAGAGCCATCTCCGGCCCCCGACGTAGCCCAGCATGTGCAAGCAGCAGAATAGGCTGCGCCTTAAATCAAAAAAGCTCGGCAAATATGCCGGGCTTTTTTGATTCAGGTCACGCCTGAGGCAAAAAAAGCGGCGAAAAAGCGCCAAGACTTCGCTTGGATTATCGAAAAGTCTCCGTTAAAGTCAAATTTACCGACGATTGGTGCTGCTTTGCATCGGCCGAAAATAAAGGCCGATAAGGCAGTCTATTAGTTTCTGCGAGTGAAGATAAGTAGTCCGTGACACGAAAGCTTTGGCGATAAACGCCCTACATATGCAGGATGCTGACTGTGAACACGGTTGTGGAGAACTCTCGCAATGAGGATAGGGCACTCAGACCTGAGTATCTTTTCATCCGCTCTGTTATGTTTTGTGACGTTTGTCGTGACTCCGTCGGAGGCTGTTCCTCAGCGGCCCTGGTATTTCGCAACCTTTGACCGGGTTCTTCGCGTTGTCGTCAATAACGAGGCGGACGCCGCCCCTCAGAAAGATGCGGCGAAGGAAATAGAGCAGGCTTATCTCAGTCGCCTCACCAAAGCGGAAGAGGGTACGATAACGCTCAGAGGACATGTTCCCTCTGCAGGCGATCTCAAGATTTTGCAGGGCGTCGCCGCGGCGACCTCGCCCGGCGCTTCGGTCGTCGATAGGAGCCGCGTAAACGTAAACGTGCCAAATCGCGATACTTGGCTTGCGGCCATGACGTTTGCGCTTCGTCAGCTTGGGAGGCTTCAGTCAGGCACGGCTGTCCTGCGCAATGCTGCGATTGTCATCGAAGGCGTGACAAAGGCCAATGACGATTTTGCGGCGGTTCGGAAGAAGCTGCATGAAGAGGCTCCGAAGGGGTTAAATCTTCAGGTCGCTCTCAAACCGCATGATGTCCACCCCTTCGTCTGGGTCGCTCAACTCCACCAAGGCGCTCTGAATTTGACGGGCTATGTCCCGGATCAGCAAGACCAAATTCTTTGCTCTCATGCCCGCACTCTCTTTCAGAACGTGAAAGTCAATAACGGCATGGAGTTTGCGAAAGGCGAGCCCGCGGATTGGCTCGCCGCTACGAAATTATCGCTGGAAATGCTGTCGTTGCTCTTCTCCGGCAACGTTGCGATCAGCGACAATGTCATCAAACTCGATGGCATCTACTCATCGCCGGCCATGGTGGAACTGCTTGATGCGTATAGCAAGAGGCTGCCTGCCGGGTTCACGCTGGAAAAAAACATCACTGAGCCAGTGGCCAAAGCCCCCACAGGCCCCGCTTCTGCCGAAGATGTGAGCCTTGCCGCTCACGATTTTCGCTCTCCCGCGTCGCTCAATCCGTGAAAGCTCTGCCGTGAAAGCCCTGGTGCGCGCCCCGCGGGATATCCCGACCCATTTGCGGGGAATGCATAGGGTCGGTGAAGTCGGATTTGAGATCAGGGGTTCTGGATCTCCTGGTGCAAAGGAGCTGGCAAAGCCGGCGGCGCGGTCCAGGTCTTATCCGCACGGATCAAGAAATCGCCGATCATTCGCTGGCTGAAGCGATCTAGCAGAAGAGGCGCATGGCCCTCGTCGCGGATGGCGACCGATGCCAGATCGGGATGACGGCCCTGCATGGCCTGCACGGTCGCAGCGGATAGAAGATCCGAGTTCTCTCCCCTCAGGACCATAACCGGGATAGGAAAAAGCGAACTCGAAGTGTTCCCACATGGACGGGGCCGGTTTTGCGATATCCACTTCGGATAGGGCTGCCCCAACCCTCGGGTCGTAGGCCGGAGCAGGGCGTCCATTTTCCTCGTTGAAAAACTGGCGCGACAGTTTTCGCCAGACTTGAGTATCGAGGGTGGGAAATTGCCTGATGTTGATGTCGCGGACGATGCTCATCGCCTCGTCCCAATCCCGAGGCAAGGGGATCTTTCCGACATATCCCATGATCCGGGCAAGACCAGCCGTCTCGATGACCGGGCCGATGTCGTTCAGGATGGCGCAGCCGATTGCCGAAGGCTGCGTGACAGCGAGAAGCATCGTAATGACGCCCCCACGCGAGGTGCCGAGGAAGGCGGCGTTCGAAAGGCCGCGCAGCGTTAATAAAGCGGTGACGTCTTGAAGCTCGGTGTACGGGGAATAGTTGCGCCACTCCTTGTCCCAGTCGGAGCGTCCGCGACCCCTGTAATCGAGGCAGTAGACGGGCCGGGCATGAGTGGCATGCGTCGATAGGGCGACTGCGAGGTCGTGAAAATCCCGGCTATTGCGGGTCAAGCCGGCAAGGCAAACAAGCGGCCGGCCAGGGGCGTCCCCGCTTCCATATCTGCGGGCGTAAAGAGTGAGGTCGTCATGGCTCCTGTAAAAAATGTCCTCTGTTTCAACGCCAAGAGCGCTGTCCGATCCATCTGTCGTCATTGAGCCTGTTCCAATTCGCCGCTCCCGCTGACATCGAAATCAGAGATTTTTCCAGGTCGCCCGCGGTGTAAATCTTCCACGATCTGGAATTTTGCCTTGTTGTTTTCAAAGCGGCAACGATAAAGCTGCGTGCTTTCGAGAATGCGCTGAATGTATGTGCGCGTCTCCGTGAAGGGAACGCGCTCGACCCAGTCGATTGGATCCGACGCCCTGCTACGCGGGTCGCCAAATTCGCTGATCCATTGATTGACCCGGCCTGGTCCTGCATTGTATGCGGCCAAAGAAAGAATATAAGACCCATCGTAGCCTGACAGAAGCTGCGCCAGGAAAGCGGAGCCGAGCGTCACATTATAGGAGGGATCTGAGATCAACCGCGGCGGCTCATACTTCAGTTTATATTTCGCCGCCACAAGCTTGGCCGTCTGCGGCATCAGCTGCATAAGCCCGCGCGCGCCAACGCGGCTCACCGAGCCCGTGTGGAAATCGCTTTCCTGCCGGGTCAGGGCATTCAGAAGCGGGAGTTCGATCTTCCCATTTCCGCCGGCGGAATCGAATTTCGGCAATAGCGTCGGGAAGGCATAGGCGTCCACGGGAAATCCGCGCAACAGCGCAATCTTGGCGGCGCGCACCCCAACGTGAGCGGGCATAAGCCGCTCGATCAGTTCAAGCGTCAGGGTCACCTGCTGAGGATCTTTAAGCTGCCGCGTCAGGTCCAGCATGTAGTTCAGCAAGAGCGGCTGCAGATCGAGCTGCTTTGCGATCATGACGGCTTTGAACGCATCTTCGCGCACAAACGCGGCGTTCGCGTCCTGCGTTGGATGAGGCGGCGCCCGAAACTCGCAGGCGCGCCCTTTGTGAAGAGCCTGATGGGCGAGCGCCCCATAGAATGTGTAGAAGCGGCTCGCCGCCTCCCGGAAGTAGACCTCCGCCTCCTTGCGCGCGCCCGATTCGACCTTGGCCCGCCCGAGCCAATAGGCCGCCCGCGCTTCGTCTCGCACATAACCCTTTATCGAGTGGGCCGCCTCGAAATGCGGCTCAGCCAGGCGCGGCTCCTTCATGAAACGAAGCGCGATCCAGCCCGCCATGAACTCGGCTTCCGAGCGGCTGTCATCGTCGAGCGGGCCGTGCGCGCTCGCGATCGCATACGCGGTCGCCGGATGGTCGCTGCTCAGCGCGCGCCGCACTTCGCTTCGGCGGAACTCCCACCACTTTTCGGGATCGGCAAGATCGGCGGTATTGGGATTGAGCGAGCGCAAGAGCGCCCAGACGTCATCGTCGGCGCCCTCGCGCCGCAAGGCTTTCAGCCGGGCGAGAAGCGTCGCCGGGCCGCCCACGCTTTCCTTTGAAAGATTAAAGGCATTCTCCGCCGCTTTAGCCTGGAGCCCGCCTTTGCCCGGCTTGTCGTCTTTGTCCGCCGCCGCCTTGTCCCTGCTTTGGTCCAGCGAACCTCCCAGCGCCGTGTTTTCATTCAGCGGCGCGTCGTCGTTCCTCCTTGCTTTTTTCCTCTTGAGACGTACAGGCTGTGCGAGACTTGTAATTTCGAACGCATGTGCTTTTCCGGTCAGCGCGGCTTGTTTTTCGTCGGCGCCGCTCGGTATTTCTCCATGGCGCCGCCCCCTGCTGCGGCGCGCGAGCGCCTTCGACCTGTGGCCATGGCGCCCATTGTGAGCGAGTTCGCTCCCGCCTCTTTTGGCCCGAAGCCTGGCGGCGCCTTTCAGGCCCTTTCCTTCCGAAGCCGAGGCGAGTTTCTTTCCGGGATCCTCCAGTTGGCGCGCGCGGGCCTCGATCATAAGCTCGCGGCGGCGCTGATCTTCGGAATTGAGGAGCGAACCAAACCTTTCAACGAAACGCTCTTGCACAGTCGGGTCCAGATTGTAACGGCTCCAGGCGAATTTGATGAGGCCGACGCCACGCTCGCGCTCGCCAGTTTCCATAAGCGCCGCGCCGAGGCTCGCCTTGCCGGCGCCCGTCACCGGAGTTCGGTTGGTATAGAATTTCAGCACCTCGGCGGCTGTCGCATCGGAAAGGAATAAAGCCTTTTCGAATGGCCCGTCTTGCGCCGGCTCTGGAAACAGGGGGTGAGCTTTCCGGAACGCCATGACCTCGATGAAGTCTGCGGAAGCGGCGCGGAGGCGTTTCCATTCCGCGAAGGACTTCGCGGCGGGATCGCTGATTTTTCTGATAGCGGCACGCGCCGCCGCGTCATCGCCTCTGGAGACGCTTGAGATGACGTCTCTGATTGCAGCCGCGTCGCCGTCGCTGATCCTGAAAGATAGGAGAGGTTCAAGCGCCGCGGTCATCTCCTCGTCGGAGAACGTCTTGGGAAACGTAAGGTTGACAGCTGGCACAAGAACGGGCTCCGGCGCGCTTTCCTTGGCCGGCTCGCTCGCGTTTGGGACGGGCTGGCTGCCCTTGCCCGCCTGCGGTTCTTTCGCCTCCGAGCCTGGCTCGGCTTTGGTCGTCTTGACATCGGCGCCCAAGCTGCGCTCATGCGCGAAGCGATCCGCTGTCGCCCGGTCAGCCGCGGCGATCGGTTCTCGATGCGGCGGCGCCACGTAAGGCGCTACGAACACGACAAGAAAGCCAATCGCGGTTCCGATCAGGATCGCCTTCAAAAAGCCGAAAGGAGTGTGCGGTGAGTCCGCGTCAGCGTCAGGCGTGGGCATTTGCTCGCGACTTAAAAATTACGTTGGCAGCTTAGCATATCAAACCTATGCTTTTGCCCCGCGAACGGAACTGAAAAGGCTGTAATGCGTGCAACCACGCCTCTTTATAGCCGCGATAATCCGGCGATAGAATGACAAACCTAGTTAGCTGAAGCTGTTCTCTGAAGGAAAGAGATATAAGACTAATCTCGGCATAACGCTTTTCCGGATTGGATGGACCTGCAGCAAGGAAGGCTCGAAATGTTCAAAGGCTCTTTTACGGCGCTCATAACGCCTTTCGATGGGGATAGCGTCGACTACGATGCCTATGGTCGGTTTGTGAATTTTCAGATCGAGTCGGGCACGCATGGGCTTGTTCCTGTCGGCACGACCGGCGAGTTGCCGACGCTTAGTCATGATGAGCACGCGCGCGTAGTGGAGGCGTGCATCGGCGCAGCAAAGGGACGCGTTCCCGTCATCGCCGGAGCCGGTTCGAACAGCACCAAGGAGGCAGTGGAACTCGCCCGTCGCGCCGAAAAGGCCGGCGCCACCGCTGTTCTCGTCGTGACGCCCTATTATAACAAGCCTACGCAGGAAGGGCTCTACCAGCACTACAAGGCTATCAATGATGCGATCGGCATTCCGATCATCATCTACAATATTCCCTCGCGCAGCGTGATCGATATGTCGGTCGCCACAATGGTGCGGCTTTTCAAGCTTCCGAATATCGCCGGCGTGAAGGACGCGACCGCCTCGCCCGTGCGGCTAAGCCAGCAGCGCTTGATGCTCGGCGAAAAGTTCAATCAGCTCTCGGGCGAAGACGCCACCGCGCTCGCGTTCATGGCCCATGGCGGGCATGGATGCATTTCCGTGACATCGAACGTCGCTCCAAAGCTTTGCGCGGAATTCCAGAATGCGTGCCTTGCCAGCGATTTCCGCAAAGCGCTCGCGCTGCATGACCGACTTATGCCGTTGCACGAAGCGCTCTTTGTCGAGACGAGCCCAGGCCCCATCAAATATGCCGTTTCGCGGCTCGGACTATGCAAGCCCGACACGCGGCTTCCATTGGCGCCCATCTCCGAACAAAGCAAAGCGCTCGTAGACGCAGCGCTTGAGAAGACGGCCGTACTTTAGCGGGAAAACGGCATAGCGTCGTTCTGGCGGTTCCCCACTTCATAGCTGCAGGCCCTCCCTATTCGAGAGCAGGCCGCTGCTCAAAGGCGCAATTGAACGGCGGGCGGCTTACAGAAGGGCGAAGCCGCTTGCCATGATGGGGAGCGAGCGGCTAAACCGGGAACCCAACCGAGATTTGGATAGGAGAGAGAAACAAGGCTCTCCGATACCCTCCGGCTTTCTAGGGTGACGATGATGGCAGCTCCTTCTACCGCCTCTGTTCGAAAAGTTGTCGCCGAAAACAGGAAAGCGCGCTTCTCCTTCTTCATCGAGGATACCTTCGAGGCAGGAATTGCCTTGGGCGGCTCCGAGGTGAAATCGTTGAGGCAAGGCAGGGCGAACATCGCGGAATCCTATGCCAGCGAGAAAAACGGCGAGATCTTTCTCATCAACGCCTACATTCCCGAATACCTCCAGGCAAACCGCCTGAACCATGAGACGCGCCGTCCGCGAAAGCTGCTCCTGCACAAACGCGAAGCCGGCAAGCTGATCGGCGCAATCCAGCGCGATGGCATGACGCTCGTTCCCTTGCGGATTTACTTCAACGACCGCGGGCGCGCCAAGCTGGAGCTGGCGCTCGCGCGCGGCAAAAAGCTTCACGACAAGCGCGAAACCGAGAAGAACCGCGATTGGGAGCGCCAGAAGGGCCGCCTTCTCCGCGACCGAGGCTGAAGCGCCGTTCTCCGTTAGGACAGGCCGAACAATAACTGAATCGCTATCCGTCGCCGCGCGTCCGTGTGACTCAACCCGCCGGGATTCCAGAGTACGCGCACATCGGTTTCATGATCGACGAATACGCTATTCGAATTCGCTGGGAGACAGTGGGCTGCAAGCTCGACGAACGCTGGCGGCGAACGGATACGGTCGATTAACCCTATTGGGTTCGTTTCGCAAAAAACACCGTTTTCTGCCATCCCCAGTTGCACATTCTAAAACCTAAGATAGAGACGGCAGTTGCTCCTATCTCTGTCCCCTTTGGTATACTTTATTCCACAAGGAGCCGCTTTGGGAAAAGGCGTCCATCATCCTGAATGGAACTAATAAACCAAGCCAAGCCCACTCGTAAAATCGTAGCGGTTATTGTTCGGAGCATCCTTAGCCGCTAATCAGTCAGCTTTAAAGTCGCCGACATCGGGGGTTCAGGCCATGCCGGCGCTCTTCGCTTTTCATCGAAAGCGTCGAGCGCGTAAACGCTACGCTTAAGCTTTTATACGAACTCCCTTCAATGGCGCATTACAAGGAGGTGCATTCGCTTCATAGAGCTACCATTTTTGGGTCTTATCGCTCTTTGCGCGCGTAAAAAGCCGGATATAGTGCGATTTGGCTTAAAACAGCTTACGGTAGCCTGGAGGAAAATTGACGGCATGATTGACGCTAAAACGTTGATTTTTAAGATGGCGCCTTGGCGTCTCGCGTCCGTCTTGGCGTTTCTTCTGGCCGCGGTGGGGTGGTGGAGCGCAATGGCCGCTGAATCTGGACCGCATCGCCGTGTGGACGTAAGCCTCATCGCGGAGAAGGCCGCCGTCGAGCCTGGCAAGACGATAACAGTCGCCGTGCAGGAGAAGATCGAGCCGGGCTGGCATACCTACTGGACCAATCCGGGCGATTCGGGCGAACCGACCTCCATTGACTGGACCTTGCCACAGGGTTTTTCCGCCGGGCCGATCCTTTGGCCGATCCCCCACGTCATCCCGGTCGGGCCGCTCGCCGAATATGGCTACGACAATCAAGTCACGCTTCTGACTCTCATCCGAGTTCCCGACACTATCGAGGGCGATGCCTCAACCCTGGCCGCGAAAGTCTCGTATCTTGTTTGCAGGGAGATTTGCATCCCCGAGGAGAAGCATGTCGAGCTGACGCTTCCCGTGAAAAGAGACGGGGCGGCATCGCCATCCGCTTCCGCCGCACAGATCGAAACAGCGCGTTCAGCGCTGCCCGCGCCGCTGTCCGGCAGCGCCGCTTACTCGGCCAACCGCGCGAAGGAGTTGCTGCGGCTGACGGTTTCAATGGACGCGAAGCTTGTTGATGGCGTGAAGAGCGCCCGCTTCTTCCCCTTGGTTTGGGGCTCGGTTTCCAACCCCGCGCCCCAGCCCGTGAAGATCGCCGGCGGCCAACTCACACTCGACTTGAAGCAAGGCGACACGAAAGAGACGCCTGAGAAGCTGGAAGGTCTGCTGGTTCTGACGAAAGGCGACGGCGAAGGCGAGCGGACCGGCTTCATAGTGTCGGCGTCGAAAGGCCCTGACTTGGCCGCAGCCGGCGGTCTCTTCGATGCTGGCGGTGGAGCAGGCGCCGAAAACAGCGCGATGCGGTCGGCGGCGGCGTCGGGGGGCGTATCGGGCGCCGGGCTTGCTGTCCTTTTCGCCTTTCTCGGCGGCGCATTCCTGAATCTGATGCCTTGCGTTTTTCCGGTTCTGGCGCTGAAGGCGCTGGCCTTCGCGAAGAAGGCCGAACACGGCCATTGGCAGCAGGGCTTCGCCTATCTCGGCGGCGTGCTTGTGAGCTTCGGCGCGCTTGCCGCCTTCATTATTGTTTTCCGCGAGAGCAGCGCAGCCTTGGGCTGGGGCTTCCAGTTCCAATCGCCCGCCTTCGTGCTGGCGCTCTCGATCCTATTCTTCGTTATGGGCTTGAGCCTCTCCGGCGTCGTGTCGTTCGGAGCGGGGATGATGTCGATCGGCGACAGCCTTTCGCGCAAGCCCGGCAACGCCGGCTACTTCTTCACCGGGATGCTCGCCGCCATCGCGGCGACGCCCTGCACGGCGCCTCTCATGGGCGCAGCCATCGGCTACGCGGTGACGCAGCCGCCCTATGTTCTCACGGCGGTCATGCTCGGCCTGGGCCTTGGATTCGCGGCTCCCGTCGTGGTTTTGAGCGTCAGCCCCGCCCTACAGCATGTGCTGCCGAAGCCGGGCGTCTGGATGGTGACGCTGAAACAAGTGCTGGCCTTCCCCCTTTACGCCACGTCGGCGTGGCTTGTGTGGGTGCTCAGCATCCAGGCTGGAAGCGATGGCGTGATGGCCGCCGCGCTGGCTGTGGTCGGGATCGGTTTCGCGGCGTGGCTTGCGCACAAGACGGCTTTCTCCTCGCTTCCCGTCAAACTGATCGCGCCAGCGCTCGCGGTCGCTGCTTTCGCGGTGACGCTTCCTATGGCGGAAATGGCCGGAACGGTCGTCCCGCCTCCAGGCGCCGAAAGCTCAAGTCTGGCGGAGGAGCCTTTCTCGAAGGCGCGGCTCGATGAGCTTCAGGCGGAGGGGCGGCCTGTTTTCGTCAACCTGACGGCCGCCTGGTGCATCACCTGCAAAGTCAACGAGCGCGTTGCGCTGAAAACGAGCGCAGTGACGCAAGCGTTCCGATCCGGCGGGATCACTTACCTCAAGGGCGATTGGACGCGCGCCAACCCCGAGATATCCGATCTTCTCACGCGGTTCGGACGCGCCGGCGTGCCTCTTTATCTGTATTTTCCCGGACGGGGCGAGGAACCTCGCGTGCTTCCGCAGATTTTGACAGCCGGGCTCGTCATCGACGAAATCAAGGCGAGACCCGTGATCGCATCCCCCTCGCGGAGCAAAGGAGCCTGAGTGTCTTTCTTGAAGTCAGCAGCAACGGTCATCGCAGCATTACTCATGACAGCATCCGCTTCAGCCGCTCCCGAGATAGGGATGCCCGCGCCTGAATTTTCGGCCGTCGATTCAAACGGAACGTCCGTTCGCCTGAGTGATTATCGCGGAAAAACCGTCGTACTCGAATGGACGAACGATGGCTGCCCTTATGTCAAGAAGCATTATTCGTCGGGCAACATGCAGGCCCTGCAGAAGGAGGCCGCCGCAAAGAGCGTCGTCTGGCTCACGATCATATCGTCGGCGCCGGGCGCGCAAGGGTATCTGACGGGCGAACAAGCCAACAAGCTGACCGAAACGCGCGGCGCGGCTCCTGCGGCCGTCATTCTCGACCCCGAGGGCGAACTCGGCCATCTCTACGACGCGCGCACAACCCCGCATCTCTTCATCGTGAACAAGGACGGCGCGCTGGTTTACATGGGCGGCGTGGACGACAAGGCTACCACCGACGTCGCCGACATCATGACGGCAAGGAACTATGTGCGCGAGGCCCTGGATCGTCTGGCGTCCGGCGCGCCCATAGAGAATGCTGTGACGCGTCCCTATGGATGTTCAGTAAAGTATAAGACCGCGTCCTGACGATTTTTCGCCTCGGAACGAGCCTGCCTTAAACTTGACGTTGGCGCCAGCGGACTTTGCAATGTTGCCGATGCGCTTCAGTTAAGCGTTAATCCGTTTGAGACAGTTGAGAAGATTGTATCATGGCGTATATGAGTGGGGGTAATGAGCCTTCCACGCAAGATACCCTTGAGGGTCGTTCTCGGCCTTGCCGCCGCGGTGTTTATCGACACCGCGCTGCAGATATTCTGGAAAACGGCAGTGCTAAAGCTGCCGGGCGAAGCCGACTTTGCCGTGTCGCTTCTGGCCATCTTCCGTGAGCCTCTTTTCATCGTCGTCATCTGCATCATGAGCTTGCAGTTTTTCAATTGGATGGCGGTCCTGAGCCAGGCCGATTTGAGCTTCGCGCAGCCCTTCACAGCCTTGAGCTATGTGAGCGTCGCCGTGATTTCCGGTCTCTTCCTCAGCGAGACTGTCGATGCACAGCAGGTGCTCGGAATCGCTTTCGTCATAAGCGGCGTCTGGTTCATCAGCCGCACGGACTACAACACACAGCGCGATGGCGAAGAGTCTCGAAGACAGGTTGAGTTCAGACAGCGCGCTCCCCCGTCGGCCGGGAACTCATTCAGCACGAGGGCGCATGAAGCGGCTTCTGACCTTTGCTGCGTTTGCAATGTTTGCTTGTGCGGCTGTGGCTAACGCAGATGATCTGTCCTGCGTTAGCACAACCTTCCGCCTGATCGGTAAGAACGATCAGGTGTGCATCACCGCTTTCGACGATCCGAAAGTTTCCGGCGTCGCCTGCCACATCAGTCAGGCAAAAACGGGAGGGCTAGGCGGAACCATTGGACTCGCCGAAGACCCAAGCCGCTTTTCGATCGCCTGTCGACAGATTGGGCCGATCACCGTGGACATCGCCAGCCTGCCCGAGAACGAGAAGGTCTATGCCGACCATACCTCGATCTTCTTCAAGCACACGAACATTTTCCGCTCCGTCGACAAAAAGCGCAACACGCTCATCTACCTTGCGATCAGCGACAAAATAATCGAAGGATCGCCCCAAAACTCGATCTCAACGGTTCCGATCATGCCTTGGGGCGGTCGCTAGCGGGCTGCTGAATGCGATTCGCATTTCGCCGGGCCGATCTCGGCAAGGATCGCGGTCGCTGCCAAGTTCGCTGCGCCAGGGACGCCATCCAAAAGCGCGACCACCAGCGGGTCCGGCTGACCCCCATGGCTGAAAATGGTTGCGCAGCCGTCGGACTTAGCCCTCCGGCTGCTTTTTCTTAGGAAAGCGGCTTGGCGTTACGCATGTCGTCGGGCTTCTCGTCACGCTTGATCTCGTCTTCGCCGTCCGCCTTGTCGTGATGGCGGTCCTTCAAGTCGAATGCGCGTTCCAAGGGTTTTCCGACGAACAAAATCAGGGCGGTCAGAAGCGCTGAGGTCCCGACAAGCGGCCACGCGCCAAGTCCGCAAGCGACGCCGATGCAGGCGGTGAGCCAAATCGCCGCCGCAGTGGTCAAGCCGTGGACCCGCTTGCCGGTTGGGTTGCGAAGGATGACGCCGGCGCCCAAAAACCCAACGCCGGTGATAACGCCCTGGATGACGCGGCTACCCGCGGCGGAATCGTCTCCGAGATGCTGGCTGACGAGCACAACGAGCGCCGAGCCGAGGCAGACGATGCCCATCGTTCGCACGCCGGTCGGCTTGCCGTGCAACTCGCGATCCAAACCGATTGCTCCGCCAACAACGGCTGCGGCGGTCAAGCGGGTGATCGCATCGGGCCAATCAATCATCCTTGTGACATACTCACCCCCGGCATCAAGATCAATCATTATGCGAACTCAACCGCGCCGCCGCGCGCTTTAGCAACCTTGCCTCCGATAAGCGGCCCAGGATCAAATTTCCCCGGACGTTCTGTCAGCGCTCCGGTAATCGGGTCAGAGCTTCCCGCGGGGGCTTACTATCGCCGAGCCGAACGGCTCGTCTTGCCCTGCTCGCTCAAGGCCGTTTTTTGTTGGCTGGACAAAGAAGCGTAAAACGAACCTATCGCAGGACGAATGATCTCGATGGCTTGAATGAGCGAAGCGATCCGCGTGTGAGCATCCTGAAGCCTTGCCTCGATCGTCGGAGGCGCCTTCTTGGGGCAGGAGGCGCGGAGTTCATCAGCCGCTCTGGCGGAAGCCTGTTTCAGCTTATCGAGATCGAACTGCTGCTCGTCGGTGAGCTTGATCGCGCGGGCGATTTCATCCGCCGGGACTTTTGTGAGGTCCGATTTGCCCGAGCAAAGCTCCATCACGTTTACCGACAGCGGCTTCTCTCGCTTGTTGGCGGCATCTTCCAATCGCGCGATCTGCACCTCGGTCAAAAGGCCAAACAGTCTTTCGAGCGGCGCCCGGATGATTGTTACGGCTTGTTGCATCGCCGCGAGTTGCTGCTCCATGGCGTCAAGCCGCGCCAAGGGCGTAACCGGCGTCTGGTTGGGGCAAGACGCCTGCAACACGCGGGCGGCCTTGGCGAACGCCGCCTTCAACTCATCCAGCGCAGCGCGTTGTTCGGGCGCAGGCAGCAAGATTTGCTCAAACCGCGCCACAGGGAGGTCTACGACGCCTGGAGCGAAACCGCTGCAAAGGGCGGCCATCTGCGTGGACCCGCCCGTCCCTGCGTATTCTCCGCCGATGGCGGGAACCGATGAATTTCCGCCCTCGGAAGCGATGCCTTCCGCAGCGTAATCTTCTCCTCCATAGGCGCTCTCAGGCCAGAGCGAGCCCCAGAGGATGGCGTCCGGACCGTAAGACCAGAACGGCTCGTAATAGGCTCCGGGCCAGAACGCGTAGGAAAGATAATCGCCGAACAGGAAAGGCCAGAAAACGCCGCCCGTCCAAAAATGACGGAACCGCCCTTCGCGTCCGCGCCAGTGTCCGCCGCCGAAAGCCGGGTTTTCGAAGCCGTTTCCGCGGCGGAATGCGGCGCTGTTCAGAAGGCCATGCGCGCCGATCGTTTGCTGAGGATGAACGGTGCGGGCGAAAGATTGTGGCGGCGAACCGCGCTGGGAAAGGAAAGCGCCAGGGTGGACTCTCCTTTCGTTGAACTGCGCAAAACGATGGCGGCCGATGTCTCCGGCGCGGCCTGCGCCGTGGTTCGTATCTGCGAGATGTCCGCCAAGGCCGCGATCGAGACCGCGATCGAGACCGCGATTTTCCCCGCGCGCTGTCAACCTTCCCCCAGCATTCCGACCAACTCTGTCGCCGAGGTCGTGCTGTTCGCGAGCGAAGCGGTTAGCGTGAACGCCCGGGCGGCCGCCAACACCTCGAAGGTTGCCAAAACCCGAGCTTGGCGGTCTGCCGGAGAAACTGCGGAAGCCGGAAAAAGCGCCTCTTGATCCGGCGAAGCGTCCGGTGTTCGGCACTACAAAATGGGGCGCGGTTGATGGCGCCTGCAATGGCCTGCCGCCGAAGCCTCCAGCCCGAGGCGCTCCGAATTGACCGCCGCCGAAACCATGGAAAGAGGGGCCGCCGCCAGCGCCGCCAAAGTGGCCGCCGCCAAAACCGCCGCCGCCGAATGGGCGGGCGTCGCCCTGCCCTGCTGCGCCAAAAATGATCGAGGCGATTGCAATGCAACTGGCCGCGATAACGGCGAACGTCCTGGCCACTCTCTGCCTCCATAAACACAATGGATGCAGAGGTAAGACGGCTCCGGAGCAGGGGTTCCAAGGAGGGGGATCGGTCCTTGGTCTCTCTCATGCTCCGGAGCCGCTTCCGGCGACCAACGCTGCCTCACAACACTCGTAAACGCCGCTCAACCGGGCGATCCGCCCGAAACTGTTTCAACAAACGCTCCATGGATCGTCTCATGGGCGCGTCTTGCCTGCGTCTTATTGAAGGCTGGCGTTGCGTTCGCTCCGGCGCCAATGCTCGTAGAGCCGCACCACCTCCGACGCCGCCACCCAGATCGCAGAGAGAACGTCCTCGGCCGGCTTGTCGCCGCCGCTGTGACTTGGGTCCAAGAGCACGGCCAATTCCAGGCACGCCTGGCGATGGGGCTCGGACAGGTTTTTCAGGACATAGCTCATCGCCGAGATTTCACGCCGCCGCCTCTCGCTGAAGGGAAGACGCCCAAGCGGCGTGTATCGCACTTCAGGTTTTAGATAATTGATTGATCTCACATTAGATAATGAGTTGATGCAGGTGGTGAGCCGCTCCAGCGCTTCCGCCTCCTGATCGGTAAGCATGCGGTCCAGGACCGTGAGGCGGCGGCGCAACGAACGGATCCGCACCGCTTCCGGTTTGGACGCGGCGTCTTCAAGAATGGCCCTGCGCATTTCGAGCGGCGTCAGGATCGTTCTCGTCCTGTGGCGCGCGATGATCGGCGCTCCCGGAGGCGTCAGCACATCCCGCGTAAAAGGGGTGTGCTGACGCCTCTGCGCCGTAGGTCCCTCGGAAAGTTCCGCCATGGCCGTTTTTTTCATTTGCTGTCCCCACGCTGGAAAGCTTGCCCAAGATGAGTGGTGCAATAGGGAGACCGGCCAGCCGCCGGCGCTCCACAAAATGTGAAATTTGGGTCCGCCGGGTCTCCAAGAGCCCACCGGCAGGCGTCGTCTGGCAGGTTCTCGAGCGCCGCCGCGCCGTAGGCCGCGGAGGGGCCGATTGCGGACCGGCGCACGACGAGGCCGCCTTCTGAAGGCTTATTCCTTCGTGCGTGCTCCCGAATGGCGCGAAGGCTGATGCCGTTTCGTCTCAGCACCGAGCGCAGCGCCTTCGGGTTGACGCCGATTCTGCGCGCCAGATCGTCTGTTCTGAGCGTCACAAGAGCGTCCAGAATCTCTGTTAGCTCGCCTGTCGTCCATCGCCTCCGCCGCGGACTGTCTGAGTCGGCGGCGGGCGGCAGGGGAGAAAAGCGAGAGACGGCAACCGCAGCGCTCGAACAAGAGAGCGCTGACGGCGTTTTGTTTTTGCGTGTATGGTGTATCGTGAGATTACACATGAACCACACTTAATGTTGCCCAACCCTTGAAATCGAGAAACACATTACACAAAATGTGTAAAAATTTCCTAATGTTTGTTTCAAATGGGGGTTTTTCCGTCGCCAAGTGTGACGTGTTTGACTCAAAAAGGGCCGGATGGCGGCCTCTTTCAGGGTGACAAGGCCTGGCGAGGGAGTCGTCAGAGGGCTGGAGCGTCGCGGCGCGCCGCCGAATCACGTGATTCGGCCGCCGTCAGGACCGGACGATTCGGTCGCTATGCGGGCCGCAAATAGATAATCTTCGTTTTGTGATTTTGCTGGGCGTGAAGTAGTAGACGTTACACGTTCCGTGTGTTTTGTTGTACGGTCGCAGAGCCGGCGCAGCAATCTTTCCTCTCGCCCGCGGCGGACATTAAAAAATATTCATGCTGACAGGATGCGTCTTTCTGTGTAGCGACACAACACAGTAAACATCGCGCGGCTGCCCGCAATCCACGCGAGAGCATATTACACAAAGTGTGTAGTTTGTCAGCTTGAGCGTTAACCCATTTCGCTGCGAGAATCACTATGACATTGAAGAAGCAGCGGAATAAATAAGTTATGTGCGCGTTAGTGTGAAGAGTGGGGTGCGTTGCGCGACATGACGCGCGACTTTCTCCGAATTAATGATATAGTTTGTCGCTTTTTATTGCTCATCACGATTTGAAAACTTATCTTCCGCGTTACACAGAGCGTGGGGACTGGACGGGGGAAATGAGGGATTGGACAGCTGACGAGCTCAAATCGATAGCTGATCGTTTGCGACGCGCACGGATTAGCGCCGGTTTCGAGCGTGCGAGCGACGCGACGCGCAAGTTCGGCTGGAGCTACAGCCGCTACATGAACTACGAAAATGGAGAAAGAGCGGTACCTCCAAAGCAGGCTATCCTTTATGCTTCAGCCTATGGCGTTTCCGTCGATTATATATATTTTGGAAAAAGAGATAATTTCAATCAATTGGATGGGACTCAAGCGCTAAGATCGCGCATGGTGCGCCGAGTTCCTCTCGTGGCAATTGAAAACATGGACGAAATAAAAAAAATAGCCTCAGGCTTAGAGCCCGCTTCGGTGACAGTCCCTGTCGGCGGCCAGGAATTGATCCCAGAGAGGGGAATCTTCGTCGAGATCAAAGACAAGTCGATGTCGGACCCCCGCGAGTTCGATCTCGTTCGAGCCCGGCGACAAGGTCATGATCGATCTCGACGCGGTTCCGACGCCTTCCGATTACGTCCTGGCGCTGGTGCCTGCGGAGCACACGGCGCTTTTTCGCCTCTACCGGGAAGTTGGCCGCGACGAAGATGGATCGATCATCGTCGACCTCGTGCCGCTCAATCCGAACTTCCGGACCGTTCGCATCTCGAAGGCAAGCCCCGGAGAAATCATCGGCGTGTGCCGCAGCATCCATCGCATCTTCGACCTCACGCCCGCGGCCCAACGCGCCCGCTACGGCTGAGACGACTTTATTAGAGCGCCGGAAGAACACCGCGCCTCGCCTTGTGATCACCGCGAGGAAGGGCGAATCTGCATGACGCTTGTTATACGCCCAGGATATTTCTGAGGAGCGCAGCATGGAAATGCGAAATCTGGGAAGCCAAGGGCTCGTGGTCTCGGCGCTCGGGCTCGGTTGCATGGGCATGAGCTTCGCCTATAGCGGGCGGGACGAAAACGAATCTGTCGCAACGATCCGCCGCGCCCTTGACCTCGGCGTGACCTTCTTCGACACCGCCGAAATCTACGGCCCGTTCGAGAACGAAATCCTTGTCGGCAAAGCCCTTGCCGGAAAACGCGATCAGGTTGTCATCGCCACGAAATTCGGCTTCAAATTTGCGGGCGGAAAGCAGGCGCAAGGCGTCGACAGCAGGCCCGAGCATGTGAAAGAGGTTTGCGACGCCTCGCTGAGGCGGCTCAACACCGACCGCATCGACCTTTTTTACCAGCACCGCGTCGATCCCAATGTCCCCATCGAGGACACGGTCGGCGCCATGGCTGATCTCGTGAAAGCCGGCAAGGCGCGCTTCCTCGGCCTTTCCGAAGCATCCGCGAAGACGCTGCGCCGCGCCCACGCCGTGCATCCGATCACCGCGCTTCAAAGCGAGTATTCCCTTTGGGAGCGCAACGTCGAGACCGAGATTTTGCCCGCGTGCCGCGAACTCGGCGTCGGCTTTGTACCCTATAGCCCCTTGGGCCGCGGCTTTCTCACCGGAACGGCGAAACGGGCCGAGGATTACCCGCCTGAGGATTTCCGCCGCCGCCAGCCGCGCTTCGAGGGCGAGAACTTCGACCGCAACATGAAGATCGTCAAGGCTGTGAAGTCTGTCGCCGACGACAAAGGCGCGATGCGCGGTCAGGTCGCCCTTGCATGGCTCCTTGCGCAAGGCCCCGACGTTGTGCCGATTCCGGGAACGAAGCGGCGCAGCTATCTCGAAGAAAATGTCGCCGCGGCGGACCTTAGCCTTTCGCCGCAGGATCTGGAACGGTTGGAGGCCGCCGCTCCGCGCGGCGCTGCGTCGGGCGGCCGGTATCAGGAGGCCATGATGTCTCTTCTCGACCGTTAAGTCAGGACATACCCGCCACGCGCCGACCGAGACCGAAAACTAAGGACGTATTCTAAAGCGTCACTCTGCGTCCGAAAAGCTCTGGCCAAAAGAGGAGGCGTAAGCGATAGTGCGTGGAGCACGTTCCGCTTGCTGACTTTTTCTGCAACTTTATTGGGTTTTTAGCAGGTGAGGCTGTGTTGGGAACACGCCCGATGCGCCCAGGATTCGGGTGCAGTCTGCGCTCGTCGGGCGCGCGGGTTTGACCATGCTTGACGGCTCCATCGCATCGAAACTTACCCACAAACCGCATAGCGCTCAGGCGGCGCTGACAATCAGCGCAATCGGTGTGGTCTTTGGGGATATCGGCACTTCACCGCTCTATGCCGTCGATCAGATTTTCTACGGCCCAGCCCACATAGCGCCTACGCCGGACAATATTCTCGGCTGCATCTCCCTCGTCCTTTGGACGCTGACGCTCATTGTGAGCTGCAAATACGCGGCTTTCGTTCTGCGCGCCGATAGCGACGGCGAAGGCGGCGTCTTCGCGCTCTACAGCCTGTTGCACAAATACCGGGAAGGGAGCCCCTATTACCCGTTGCTGCTTGCGGGCCTAATGCTGGGCGCGGGCTTTTTGTTCGGGGATGGCATCATTACGCCCGCTATCAGCGTGCTGGCCGCCGTTGAAGGGCTGAAAGTCGCGACGCCGATGTTCGCCGACGCCATCGTCCCGATCACATTTATTATCCTCGCGCTCCTGTTTGCAGTTCAAAGCAAGGGAACAGCCGGCGTGGGGCAGATCTTCGGCCCCATCCTCATTCTCTGGTTCGGCATCATAGCGATGCTTGGATTCGCGCAAATCCTTCAGCACCCGGAGATCCTGAAAGCGTTCAACCCAATTTACGCTTTTACTTTCCTGCAGCAAACGGGAGCCAAGAGCGTTCTCTTGACGCTTGGCGCGCTCATGCTGGTGGTGACGGGCGGTGAGGCGATGTATGCGGATTTGGGGCACTTTGGCGCGCGTCCCATTCGAATGGGCTGGTTCTCGATCGTGTTTCCGGCGCTCATTCTGAATTACCTGGGTCAGGGCGCTCTCTTGCTGGGCGAACCGCCGGCTGAACAGAACCAGCTCTTTTACAGCATGGTGCCGCACGTGATGCTCTACCCCATGGTGGTGCTGGCCACCATGGCCACCGTGATCGCTTCCCAAGCCCTGATCTCCGGCGCGTTTTCGCTCACATCGCAGGCGATAGCGCTTGGCCTCTTTCCGCGGCTTCACATTGTCCATACGCACCACCATCACGAAGGACAGATTTATATCCCCTTCGTCAATTGGGCGCTGTTTGCCGGTTGCCTGGCGCTCGTGTTCGGTTTTCGTTCCAGCGATTCTCTCGCGGCCGCCTACGGTCTCGCCGTTTCAGGCGTCATGGTCATCACCTCCATCGCCATGTTCCCAATAGCCGTTCATTATTGGCGGTGGGGCGCGCTCGCCAGCGGCGCGTTGTTCGGCGCCTTCACGATCGTCAACGCCCTCTTCTGCGCCGCGAGCTCATTTAAGTTTATGGAGGGCGGATATATTCCCTTGGGCATCGGCCTCGCCGTCTTCGCCATCATGCGCACTTGGCGATGGGGTCGGAAGGTGACTTTCGCGGCCTATACCGCCAAGCACACCATGACGATGCGCAGGCTGGTCGAGTTCCATAAAAAGGAAGCAACCTACATTGAGCGCATTTGCCTCCTGATGACGCCTAAGCATCTTTCGTCGCTCAACGACAATGCGCCGGCCCTGCTCCAGCTTCTCCATGACCGCTACGGTATATTGCCGCGCCATTTGATCTTCGTGCAGGTCGAGCACCGCAAGACGCCCTTCATCCACGACGGCCGTTACGGCATCACGGTCTTCCATAAAGACCAGACTTCGAGCATCATAGCCGTTACATTGCAGTTCGGCTTCATGGAAGAGCCGAACGTGGAAGCCGTGCTTGAGGACATGGCCAGGCATCGGGAAATCGACCTGCCGATCGACGAGCATCGCTGGATCGTGCATGTTTCCGTTGAACATTTGCTCCCGTCCCGGAACTTGAGCCCGTGGAGCCGGGCGCGACTGAGGCTTTTTCGAATATTGCGCCGCATCTCGCAACCCGCGCATTATTTTTATGGGCTTGGCGACAATGTGCAGTTGTCCGCCGAGATCATACCGGTGCGAATCAAATGATGGGCGACCTCGCTCGCAGGACCACGCGCTTCGATTAGTCCCGCCACTAGCGTGTTGCAATGCACCACCAAGTTTTTTAAGGTCTTTGCGCTTACTCGAAATGTTCCATCCTGGGCTGCAACCAAGCCCAACAATCATACGTTCCAGGACCACGAACTCATGACCCTAGTGCTTTGGATCATTATGGCGTGTGGCGCGCTCTCCATCGTGTATGGAGTAGTGACCACACGTTCTCTGCTGACGGCAAGCGCCGGCAATGCCCGCATGCAGGAAATCGCCGCAGCCATCCAGGAAGGCGCCTCAGCCTACCTGTTCCGTCAATACACGACCATCGCCATCGTCGGCGCGCTCATCTTCGGATTGCTCGCCTACCTTCTCTCCTGGACAGTGGCGATCGGCTACCTGATCGGCGCCATCCTGTCCGGCCTTGCGGGCGTCATCGGCATGAACGTCTCCGTTCGCGCAAATGTTCGCACCACGCAAGCGTCGTCGATCGGACTTGCCGAAGGCCTTTCCATGGCGTTCAAAGCGGGCGCCGTGACGGGGCTTCTCGTTGCGGGCTTGGCGCTTCTTGGGGTCACCATCTACTATACCGTTTTGACCCAAAATCTCGGCTACGCACCGAATGACAGACGTGTCATTGATGCTCTGGTCGCGCTTGGCTTTGGCGCATCGCTGATCTCGATCTTCGCCCGTCTCGGCGGCGGCATCTTCACCAAGGGCGCCGACGTGGGCGGCGACCTCGTCGGCAAGGTCGAAGCCGGCATTCCTGAGGACGATCCGCGGAACCCGGCCACCATCGCAGACAACGTCGGCGACAACGTGGGCGACTGCGCCGGCATGGCGGCCGACCTTTTCGAAACCTATGCCGTGACCGTCGTCGCGACGATGGTGCTTTCATCCATCTATTTCGCTTACGATCCCGACCTCCTTTCACGCATGATGATCTTCCCGCTGGCTATCGGCGGCGCCTGCGTCGTGACCTCCATCCTGGGCACCTACTTCGTTCGCCTCGGATCGAGCAACTCGATCATGGGCGCGCTCTACAAGGGCTTCATCGCCACGGGCGTTTTCTCGCTGATCGCACTCTTCCCCCTGACCTGGGGCATCGTCGGCCTCGGAACGGAGCTGAAGGCCAACGGCGCCGTCTTTACCGGCTGGGATCTTTTCTTCTGCGGCATCGTCGGTCTCGTCGTGACCACGCTGATCGTGGTCATCACCGAGTACTACACGGGCACGGGCTACCGGCCGGTGAAGTCTATCGCGCAGGCGTCGGTGACCGGACACGGCACGAACGTGATCCAGGGCTTGGCGGTCTCGCTCGAATCGACCGCGCTTCCCGCCCTTGTCATCATGGCGGGCATTCTGATCGCCTTTAATCTCGCAGGCCTTTACGGCATCGCAATCGCGGTGACGACCATGCTCGCGCTCGCCGGCATGGTGGTGGCCCTCGATGCTTTCGGCCCGGTCACCGACAATGCCGGAGGCATCGCGGAAATGGCCGATCTTCCCTCCTCGGTTCGCAAAACCACCGACGCGCTCGATGCGGTCGGCAACACCACCAAAGCGGTGACGAAGGGCTACGCCATCGGCTCGGCCGGTCTCGGCGCTCTGGTGCTGTTTGCGGCCTACACCGAGGATCTGCGCTACTTCGCAGACCAGGCGTCAAAGTCAGCGGACCACTTCCAGTACTTCCGCGGGCTGAACGTCGACTTCTCGCTGTCGAACCCGTATGTGGTGGTCGGCCTCCTGTTCGGCGGTCTTCTGCCCTATCTGTTCGCAGCGATGGGCATGACGGCTGTGGGCCGGGCGGCCAGTTCCATCGTTGAGGAGGTTCGCAGGCAGTTTCGCGAGAAGCCCGGCATTATGCAGGGCACCGAGAAGCCGGACTACGGCAGAGCCGTGGACATGCTGACCAAGGCGGCGATCAAGGAAATGATCATTCCGTCGCTTCTGCCCGTGCTGTCTCCAATCGTTGTCTTTGCGCTTATCACCTTCATCGCCGGAAAATCGGCAGGCTTCGCGGCGCTTGGCGCGATGCTTCTCGGCGTTATCGTGACGGGCCTCTTCGTCGCCATCTCGATGACATCGGGCGGCGGCGCCTGGGACAACGCCAAGAAATCCTTCGAGGACGGCTTCGTCGACAAAGACGGACGCCGGCACATGAAGGGCTCCGACGCGCACAAGGCTTCGGTGACCGGCGACACCGTCGGCGATCCCTACAAGGACACGGCCGGCCCCGCCGTCAACCCGATGATCAAGATCACGAATATCGTGGCTCTCCTGATCCTCGCAGTGCTGGCGCATCAGTAGCCCTAAGCACGCGCATCAATGCAAAAGGCCGGGTTCATCCCGGCCTTTTTTGTGAGCGCGCCTACAAGCGTCCAATGATGCGAACCGCCATGCGTCAAGCTTTTTGCGGCGTCTAAAACTGTATTCTTGTTAAGATGCAAAGAACGGACAAACGGTCGGATTTATATCGACCTGAGGTTTAGATGCATGGTGATGGAGCTTCGATGCTCAGCGGCGATATCGAGAAAACTTCATTCAGTATCCAAACTCTACAGCCAGACCATTGCGGTGAGTACCGATGGTTGCGTCTTCATGCGCTGCAGACGGAAGGCCAGTGGTTCGGCGGCTGTTATGAAGAAGAATGGCAGGCGCCTCTTGAGATATGGCGCGAGCGTTGCCGCCCGGACGAACGCCAGGTCATCTTCGGACTGTTTGAAGGAGTGCACCTGATAGGCTCCTTCACCGCAAGGCGCTGGGAGGATGACGGGGAAGGCAAGACTGCGTATTGGGGGGCGAGCTATTTGTTGCCGGCATATCGAGGAAAAAAGCTAGCGGCTCCGCTCTATGCTGCGGGGGAGGCATGGAGCAGAAGTCATTCCGCTTTCGCAAGGGCGATTTTCTTCATTCGTGATGACAATGTCCGATCGATATCCATTCACCTGAAACGCCGCGCGAGATTTCTCCATGCGAAGCCAATGCGGTGGGCCAATGGCGATCAAGCCCGGGCTTGTTGGTATGAAGTGAATCTTCGTGTGTGAACTTGCGCAAACTCGGATCTGCCCTTTTCAGCCCCTCTCGCCAGAACACGGCTGCCTACTGCGTCACTGCGCATCTTCTGAGCGTAGCTGATTATCTTCGACGGAGCCGAACGCTCTGACCATTGCTATGGAAGGATCACTCGCTGCCGCTTCTACCGAAGCCTGGGCCGAATTTGTCGGCATGGAGTTCGCCGCCGGTCGCCCAATTCTCGCGGTCGTACTCCTCGATCAGCACGGTGACCCAATCACGGCGCACATTGAGCGTTTCCGCCACGGCGTTCGTGACGGCCTCGGCAAGCGCCCGCTTCTTTTCGATGGGGCGCCCTTTGCCGAGGCGAATGGTGATGACCGGCATGGAGGCTATGAGCGGCCGACCTCGCGGATGTCGACGAAGCGGCCTGCGATGGCCGCCGCCGCCGCCATGGCTGGCGAGACGAGATGCGTGCGCCCCTTGAAGCCCTGCCGCCCCTCGAAATTGCGGTTCGAGGTGGAGGCGCAGCGCTCGCCGGGGGCCAGCTTGTCGGCGTTCATGGCGAGGCACATCGAGCAGCCCGGCTCGCGCCATTCGAAGCCTGCGGCGAGGAAGATCTTGTCCAAGCCCTCTGCCTCCGCCTGCTCCTTCACGAGGCCGGACCCTGGCACGACCATGGCCTTCACGCGGTCGGAAACACGATGCCCCTCGACCACAGCGGCGGCGGCTCGAAGGTCTTCGATGCGGCCATTGGTGCAGGAGCCGATGAAGGCGCGGTCTATGGCGATGTCGGTCATCTTCGTCCCAGGCTCAAGGCCCATATAGGCAAGCGCGCGCGCCACGGCCGCCCGCTTGCCCTCATCGGCGACCTTGGCCGGGTCTGGAACGGCGCCGGTGATGGCGACGACATCCTCGGGGCTCGTTCCCCATGTCAGGAGCGGCGGAAGGCTCGCGGCGTCGAGGCGCACCTCCCGGTCGAAATGAGCGCCGTCATCCGACGGCAGCGTCTCCCAATATTGGCGCGCCATCTCCCAGGCGGCGCCCTTCGGCGCGCGCGGCCGTCCTTTGATGTATTCGAAGGTCTTCGCGTCGGGGGCGATCATGCCCGCCCGCGCTCCGCCCTCGATTGACATGTTGCACACCGTCATGCGGCCTTCCACGGAGAGCGCGCGGATCGCCTCGCCCGCATATTCGATGACGTAGCCGGTCCCGCCTGCCGTGCCGATCTCGCCGATGATGGCGAGAACGATGTCCTTGGCTGTAACCCCCGCGGGGAGCGCGCCATCCACCGTCACGCGCATATTCTTCGCCTTTTTCTGGATCAGCGTCTGCGTGGCTAGAACGTGCTCGACCTCAGACGTGCCGATGCCGTGGGCCAGCGCGCCAAAGGCGCCATGCGTCGAGGTATGGCTGTCGCCGCAGACGATGGTCGTGCCCGGCAAGGTGAAGCCCTGCTCGGGGCCGATGATGTGAACGATGCCCTGGCGATGATCCAGCTCGTTGTAATATTCCACGCCGAACTCGGCGCAGTTCTCCGCCAGGGTATTGACCTGGAGCGCGGACTCCGGATCGTCGATGCCGTGGCTGCGGTCGGTGGTCGGCACGTTGTGATCGACGACGGCGAGCGTCTTTTGCGGCGCACGAACGCGCCGGCGCGTCACGCGCAGCCCCTCGAACGCCTGCGGACTCGTCACCTCATGAATGAGATGGCGGTCGATATAAAGAAGGCTCACACCATCGGGCTGCGTCTCGACGACGTGGTCGTCCCAGATCTTATCGTAGAGTGTTCTTGTCATGGCTTGAACCTTTTCGGCTTCGCGCGAAGCCCACTTTGTTTTGGCGATGTTTTAGGCAGGCGGCGCGCGGAAAGCAAGGCGCGGCGCTGGGAATGCGCTAAATTCGGCGACGCCTTTGACAGTCGCGGACGTGAACCCGGTCAATCAGGGAGAACCCGATGGTCTACAAACTTTATTACTGGCCGATCCAGGGGCGCGGAGAGTTTATCCGGCTTGCCTTCGAGGAGGCAGGGGCGCCGTACGAGGATGTGGCGCGCACGTCTGGCGGCATGGCGGAGATGATGGCCATCATGCAGAACGCGCAGCCTCATCAGCCCTTCGCTCCCCCTTTTCTCAAGGATGCAGACGGGCTGATAGGCCAGACGGCGGCGATTCTGTATTATCTCGGCCCGAAACTTGGGCTTGCGCCCGACGGCGAGCTTGAAAGGCTTTGGCTCCATCAGATCCAGCTCACGCTCAACGATCTCGTGGGCGAGGCGCACGACAGCCATCATCCCGTCGGCGGGTTCCTTTATTACGAAGACCAGAAGCCGGAAGCTTTGCGACGCGCGGAGGGCTTCCGTACAAGGCGGATCCCCAAATATCTGGGCTGGCTTGAAAACATCCTGGAGCAGAACCCGAAAGGAAGCGCCCATCTCGCCGGCGATTGCGTGACATACGCGGATCTATCGCTGTTCAATACGATTGCGGGGCTTTCTTATGCGTTTCCCCGCGCCATGAAGCGGTTGCTGTCGGACTACCCTCTTGTGGCGGCGCTTCATGCCGCGGTCGCCGCGCGCCCGCGCATCAAGGCCTATTTAGCCAGCGAGCGCCGTTTGCCTTTCAGCGAAGAGGACATCTATCGGCGCTATCCTGAGCTTGATGGCTAATGCGCCGCGGTTATTCCGCCCTGCTGGCGGCGCTCGCGTTCCAGATGCTCGGCGGACACGGGGAGCGGCCCGTGTCGCCATCTTGGGCGCTTGCGGCAAAGGCGCGCCAACGCTCCTTCGCCTGTACGCGCGACGAAAAGGAACGAGCCCGACCGCACGACATCGTTGCGGAACTCCGCCAAACCGGGTAGGAATCGAGGATCGTGTCGGGGCGTAGCGCAGCCTGGTAGCGCATCTGCTTTGGGAGCAGAGGGTCGCGTGTTCGAATCACGCCGCCCCGACCAATAAAACCAATGACTTAATGGGTTTTTCGAGAGAACGTTTGTTCCTGTTTTACAATTCACCGCCTGATGTTTTACAAACTCGCGGCTTTTCCGTTCCGGATTTGTCTCTCTCCGCCGTCGCCGGACGCTATTTTTCGCCGGTCTCCGTATCCGCCGCTTCCGGGCTCGGCCGCCTATAGGCTTTCAGCTCCCGACCCCAACCTGCTGTGTTAAAAAGGTTCTTCGGCCCGGTGCCGTGGCTAAGGGCGCCAAACTTCCGCAGCATCCCGCGGTGATCATGGTTCGTCTCGAAAACATCAGCAAGCAGAGCGGCAATCATCTCCTGTTCATCGAGGCTTCGGCCGCTCTCCTGAAAGGCGAGAAGACCGGCCTTGTCGGTCCCAATGGGGCCGGCAAGACGACGCTGTTCCGTCTGATCACCGGCGAGGATGAGCCGGACGAAGGCCAGGTTGCGGTCGATCGCGGCGTCACGATCGGCTATTTCAATCAGGATGTCGGCGAGATGTCGGGGCATAGCGCCGTGACCGAGGTCATGAACGGCGCCGGCCCCGTCAGCGCTATTGCAACGGAGCTCAAGGAGCTTGAGGCCGCTATGGCCGACCCGGAGCGCGTTGACGAGATGGACGCGATCCTTGAGCGTTATGGCGAGGTTCAGCACCGCTACGAGGAACTCGACGGCTACGCGCTGGAAGGCCGCGCGCGCGAAGTGCTTGACGGCTTAAGCTTCAGCCAAGAGCTGATGGACGGCGACGTCGGCAAGCTTTCGGGCGGCTGGAAGATGCGCGTCGCTCTGGCGCGCATTCTCTTGATGCGGCCTGACGCCATGCTGCTCGACGAGCCAAGCAACCATCTCGATCTTGAAAGCCTGATCTGGCTCGAACAGTTTCTCAAGAGCTACGACGGCGCGCTCCTGATGACCTCGCACGATCGTGAGTTCATGAACCGCATCGTCAGCAAGATCATTGAGATCGACGGCGGCTCGCTCACCACTTATTCCGGCGATTATGAGTTCTACGCGGCCCAGCGCGAGCAGAGCGAGAAGCAGCAACAAGCGCAATTTGAACGCCAGCAGGCGATGCTGGCCAAAGAGATCAAGTTCATCGAACGGTTCAAGGCGCGCGCCAGCCATGCCGCGCAGGTGCAGAGCCGGGTGAAGAAGCTCGAAAAAATCAATCGCGTCGAGCCGCCGCGGCGGCGCGAGACCGTAACGTTCGATTTTCCGCCCGCGCCGCGCTCCGGCAACGATGTCGTGGCGCTCAAGACTGTTCACAAGCGCTATGGAAGCAAGGTGATCTATGAGGGGCTAGATTTCATGATCCGGCGCAAGGAGCGCTGGTGCGTCATGGGGATCAATGGGGCCGGCAAATCGACGCTCTTGAAACTGGTGGCCGGCGTGAGCGAGCCTGATCAGGGCTCGGTGACGATCGGCGGCAGCGTCAAGATGGGCTATTTCGCGCAGCATGCCATGGAGCTGCTCGACGGCGACGCCACGATTTTCCAGTCCCTCGAAGATGAATTCCCACAGGCGGGGCAAGGCACGCTGCGGACGCTCGCGGGCTGTTTCGGATTTTCGGGCGACGATGTCGAAAAGAAGTGCCGCGTGTTGTCCGGCGGCGAGAAGGCGCGGCTGGCTATGGCGATCATGTTGTTCGATCCGCCGAATTTTCTGGTGCTCGACGAACCGACCAACCATCTCGACATGGCGACAAAGGAAATGCTGATCAAGGCGCTGGCGCACTATGAGGGCACGATGCTCTTTGTTTCGCATGATCGGCATTTTCTTAGCGCCCTGTCCAATCGCGTGCTCGAACTAACCCCCGAGGGCGTGCATCGCTATAACGGCGGCTATACTGAATATGTCGCGCGCACTGGCCATGAGGCGCCCGGCCTGCACGGCTTAGGGTAAATCTCAGCAGCAGGCCGAGAGCAGCCCAAGCGTCACGAAATACTTTATTATGTCGGCGCGACCGCTTTCAGATCCCTTTGCGGGCTATTTGAGCATTAGAGATGAAAGCGGGCCACTTGCAGACCTCACTCTCGTCTTGCTCACCGCTTGCCGCTGTCAGGAGCGCGAGATGATGCACTGTGCCCTTGCGCTGGTGGACGCGGCATCCTCAAATAGACAAACCTGTTCACTTATGGAGTGCCTGTCATGCCAAGCACCCCCGGTTTCCGGCTCGGGATCTACATGTGCAAGGATCTCGAGATTGTCGATTTCGCCGCCCCCTATGGCGTTTTTTCCGTTGCACGGCGACTTGATCCCGAGCTCGACGCTTTTTTCGTCGCCGAATCGCTCCGCCCGGTCCAGGCGCAGGCTGGCTTCACCATCATGCCCAACTATGCCTTCGCCGATGGGCCTGACATGAACGCATTCCTCATCCCAGGCGGCTTTGGCACACGCCAGGAGCTCAATAATGGCCGCCTGCACGCCTTCATCTGCGCGCTGCCGGATAGGACGCTTCTCGTGTCTGTCTGCACAGGCTCGTGGATTTATGGCCGCATGGGTCTACTCGACGGGCGCATGGCGACCAATCGCAAGGAGCCGGACCGCCTCGAAAGCTCCAACATGGGAAAGGTCCCCATCGACCGGCTGGCCGAAATAGCCCCGGCATGCCGCATCAGCCGCGCTCGCGTGGTGGACAGCGGCCGCATCATTACCGGCGGCGGCATCGCGTCGGGCATGGAGGTCGGCTTTCACTTGCTCCGGCGCGCGGGCTATGGAGAGGACTTCATCACCGAGGTCGCCCGCATCATGGAGTACGCGGCCGCCTATGAGACCTATCGCGGCGATATCGCCTACGATCAAGGCACCGCATAACACGAGACCAATCCGGATCGCACGCATTCAATCACATTGGTGTCCAGAAGCGCTGACCGAAGCTGTCTTCGGGGATACAAACAGGGAAAGAAGGCCAAGTCTGGAAGTGCATGCGGACGTATAACAGCCTGCCTCGACGCCGGGGATGGAACCATAACTCGTGAATGGGCCGCGTGTACCGCTCTTCGTCCAAAGCGCTTGCAGCGATGGTGCCCGCGGCACTCCAGAGGTCCGCGCGCCGGATCCCGGATTGTATCTCGGAGCGGCTGACCTTTCTCTTGCCTACGAATCAGAAAGCATCAGCCCGTGAGGAGGGTGGCCACCCTCCTCACGGGCGGCGCGCGGCCGTATCCCGGATAGACCTCACACGGTCCAGCGTTATCTGTGGCCCGCGCCGCCGAGTTTCCATGTCCATCCGAACGGTAGAAGGGCCTTCAACGGCCGCATACAATCCAGGATCACGGACTCTCGATCATGACTATGAACCCGGCTTTGCCTGCATTCAATCACATCGTTGCGTTTGAAGTCGCCAAGGATAGTTTGGTTATACATACCTTGCCTGCTGATAAACAGCGTGTCTCTGCAAACAAACCGCAGGCGATACGCAAGGAGCTTATCGAGGAGAAACGGCTCAACGCCGAGGGCGGGCTTGGCCCTATGCTTGTCGTTTGCGAGGCGACCGGCGGCTATGAGCGCGATGTTCTTGACGTTTGTGTTGAACTTGGGATCTCTGTTCACAAAGCCCATGGGTCGCGCGTGCGTAGTTTTGCCAGATATCTCGGCCTGCTCGCCAAAAACAACTCGATCGATGCGCGCGTTATCGCTCTCTATGGGCTTAAGACCCCCGATCTTCGCCTCTATGTCCCGTTAACGCCTGAGGTTTTGGCGCTCAGAGACTTGAGAACCCGGCGCGACCAGGTTCAGCAGATGCTCTTTGCCGAGACAAACCGCCTGGAGCATGCCCATCACGCTCGCGTAAAACAAAGCCTCGACGCCCATATCGCAAGCCTTCGCAAAGACTTGGCTGAGCTTGAGGCCGAGATCGCAGCGCATGTCGAAGCAGCCGAAGAACTCGCGCGCAAGGCGCAGCTCATGCGAACGCTCAAGAGCGTCGGTCCCGCCACGGTTGCGGCTCTCCTGGCTTACCTGCCCGAGTTGGGAACGCTCAGCAGGGGCGCAGCCGCCTTCCTGGTAGGGCTTGCGCCAATCGACGACGATAGCGGCAAGTACAAAGGGCCTCGCCACATCGAGGCGGGAAGAGCCGTCGTCCGCAAGACGCTCTATATGACGGCGGTCGTCGCCATGCGGCACAACCCCGTCATGCGGCTGTTTGCCGAAAAGCTTCGGCAAAGAGGCAAGCCAGGCAAGCTCGTCATCACCGCCGTGATGCGAAAGCTCGTCGTCACGCTCAACGCCATCCTCCGCTCCGGTAAGCCTTGGAGCCATGCGGAAACCGCTGCAGAAACCGCTTGACTTCGAAGACGGTAGATAACGGAGTTGTGTGCGTCCACGCCGCGATCGTTGATCCGGCGCAAACTCAGCTTAACGCCGCCTCGGAGGCGGGCAGGATGCGGCCCTGCAACACGGCCGTAATCTCGTTCAATACGACCGGATCGTCGATGGTGGCGGGGACCTTGTAAGGCTCCCCATCGGCGATTTGGCGCATGGTTCCACGCAAGATCTTGCCCGAACGGGTCTTAGGAAGCCGCTTGACCACCATGACGGTCTTGAAAGCCGCGACCGGGCCGATCGCATAACGGACCAGCGCGACGACTTCTGCTTTAATGTCCTTGTGGTTCCGCTTCACACCCGCGCTGAGAACAACGAAGCCCACAGGCAACTGCCCTTTCAGCTCATCGCGCACGCCGATAACCGCACACTCGGCTACATCGCTGTGCTGGGCGATCACTTCTTCAATCTGGCCGGTCGAGAGGCGGTGGCCCGCGACGTTGATAACGTCATCGGTGCGCGCCATGACATAAACATATCCGTCGGCGTCCCGGAACCCGGCGTCGGAGGTGGTATAATAGCCCGGAAACTGTGAAAGATAACTCCGGCGGAAGCGTTCGTCGGCGTTCCACAGCGTAGGGAAACAGCCAGGCGGTAACGGGAGCTTTAGCGCCAGCGTCCCGCTTTTGCCGGGGGAAACCGGAGTGGCATTCTCGTCGAGGACCTCCAGGTCGAAACCCGGCATCGGTACGGCAGGCGATCCGTGCTTGACCTGTAGCAAACCAAGCCCGGCCGGATTACCGCAAATAACCCACCCGGTTTCAGTCTGCCACCAGTGATCGATAACCGACACATTGAGATGCTTCTCAGCCCACTTTAGCGTCGGTGGGTCGGCGCGTTCGCCCGCGAGGAACAAAGCGCGGAAGCTGCTGAGATCGTAATCTTTGATGAGACGTCCATCAGGGTCCTCCCTCTTGATGGCGCGGAACGCGGTTGGCGCGGTGAACAACGCCGCAACATGATACTCGGCAATAACCCGCCAGAATGCCCCGGCATCGGGAGTCCCGACGGGCTTGCCCTCATAGATGACAGTCGTCGCCCCGTGCAGTAACGGGGCGTAACAGATATAGGAATGGCCAACGACCCATCCGACGTCCGAAGCTGCCCAGAACACCTCGCCGGGGTTGATGCCGTAATGGTTTTTCATGGTCCACTTGAGAGCCACCATGTGGCCGCCATTGTCGCGGACCACACCTTTGGGCTGGCCCGTAGTTCCGGAGGTGTAGAGGATGTAGAGGGGATCGGTGGCGGCAACTGGGGTACAGGCGGCTTGATGCCCCTTCGCCTTAGCCTGGGAAACGGCGGCTGACCAGTCGTGGTCCCGGCCCTCCATCAACGGCGCTTCGAGCATCGGACGCTGCAAGATAAGCGTTGCCGCGGGCTTGTGATCTGAAAGCTCGATCGCCTTATCGAGGAGAGGCTTATAAGGAAGGAGCTTGCCAGCTTCGATTGCACACGAGGCCGATAGGATGGCGACCGGTTGCGCATCATCAATCCGTGCGGCGAGTTCGCCGGACGCAAAGCCGCCGAATACCACCGAATGAATAGCGCCGATGCGTGCGCAGGCCAGCATCGCCATCACCGCCTCGGGTATCATCGGCATATAGATGATGACGCGGTCGGCCTTTTTGACACCGAGCCCGGCTAGGACGCAGGCAAGTGTGGCGACTTCGTGTGTCAGTTCGGCATAGGTGTAAGAGCGAGCGGAATTGGTGAAGGGGCTGTCGTAGATCAACGCCTTCTGCGGGCCACGGCCGTTTTCGACGTGCCGGTCGAGACAATTATAAGCCGTGTTGCACAAAGCGCCGGTGAACCAGAGGCCGTACTGCCCGGCAGAGGGATCAAATACTTTCTCCGGAGGCTTGAACCAGTTTATCTCCCTGGCGGCCTCCGCCCAGAACGCCTCCGGTGCTTCCTTCCAACCGGCATATACCGCATGATACAGGCTCATTCTCAACCTCCCATACACATCCAATTGATCTTCACACCCAATTGAACTTCTAAGTGTCTAAGGGTAGCCTCGTTCGTTGCTGACGATCGCGCTGTGCGGGTTGAACGTGTTGCTCGCCGCTAATTGCTCCCGGCGGCTCCATGACCCATTGATGGCTCACCTTAGGAATTGAAAATCTGCCATCGCACTAAGCGCAGGTCGTCCCTCGTTCGAGGGACGCGAAGTGTAGCGGTTACGGAGTCGTCTCATGTGTGCGCAAATGCTTCCGTGCTCGATCAAAGCGTTCTCCGAGACGGTCGATCTCCTTTACGACTGCGCGCTGGAGCCAAAACGCTGGCGTCTCGCCGTACAGAAAATCGCAGAAATCGCCGACAGCCCTTCGAGTTCACTTGGTGTTCTCGACGTCGAATCCGGCGTCAGCCATTCCCTTTACGACCAGGGCTATCCCCCCGGCTTCTGGGAGGCTTACCACCCCCATGCCCCTCGGCATCCGATAATGCCGATTGTACGCATGCTACCGGTCGGAGAGGTTACGACTATCGCGAGAGGACCCGGCGACGATGAGTTCTATGGAAGCCATATCTACCGCGAAGTCTTGCAACCGTTTGGCTATCGGGACTGCATTATGCTTCTTTCCTTGCGCACCGGCGGACGGCTCGGCTTCATTCACGCGTGCCGCAAGGACAGCGAGCCGCGATTTTCACAGCGCGAGATCGATCTTTTCAAGCTTTTCTCGAAGCACATCTGCCGCGTGATGCAGGTGTCCGAACTTTTCGACCTGCGGGCCCTGAAGTCAGAGAGCATCGAGGCGGCGCTCGACGGCCTTGCTGCGGCCGTGTTCCTGGTTGCACGCGACCTTCGCGTCGTTCACATGAACGCGGCGGCCGAGCGCCGGATCAAGAAGGGCGGTGTCCTGCGGCTCGTTAATCGGCGCTTGTTCCCAGCCAATTCCGGCGCAGCGAGGAACTTGGCATTCGCTCTTACTGCAGCAATCGCCGACGCCCCTGAGTTCGGGCGCGGGGGGCATTCGATCGCCATTTCGGATGGAAACGGTGGTGGCGTGATGGCGACCATCCTTCCGCTTGAGCGGAGAGCCCCACAGAGCCTTTCGAAGTCGTTTTCGGCGGTTGCCGCTATTTTTGTCCAGGACCCGGGCGTGTTGCCACTGTTACCAGGCGATGCTTTTGGCAAGCTCTACGGCCTGACAGGCGGCGAGTTGCGCGTCGCCCTGAAGGTTGCGTCTGGGCTTGCACCGCAGGAAACTGCCGAGCTACTCGGAATTGGTCTTCAGACCGTCAGAACTCACTTGCAGCATATTTTCCAAAAGACCGGGACGACGCGCCAAGCCGAATTGGTTGCTCTGGCATCGCGCTGCGCCGGGCTGTTGAATGAAGGTATCCAAAAGCGTTAGGCGGCTTCGAGGCAGAAGTTTCGGCCGAGAATTGTTTTGAGTTCGGCGACCGCCGCCAAGGGTGTGGCTGAGGGCTCAACTCCCCGCTCGCCGAGCTTACACTTAGGCTAGGAAACGCGCTTAGGAACCTTCCGCAACGTCAGAATCGTCGGTACGAGTTTCATGAACGCGGGATTAGCCTGTAAGGGGACCACGGGCTTCTTTCGCGATGGCAACAACAGAAGTATGCAAACTAACCACGCGAGCGCTGACCCGGAGCCTCGTCGCGAGGCGCAGAGCGATAGAGCCTGAATTCGGATACAAAGAAATCGAAAAAAGTGCGAAATCGCGGCGTGCTCCGCAAGTCCGGGTGCATCAGCAGGTAGAACGACGCGATCAAGGGAGGATTGGGATCAAGAACGCGCACCAAATCAGGATTCCTCTCGCACAGCCCCACGGGCAGAAGCGCCAGTCCGGCGCCTGCCTTCACCAAGGTAAGCAATCCAAGCAAACCGCTGCTGCGCGCTGAAACCACGGCATCGGGCGCCTGGTTTTGCAGCCATCGTGCTGCGGGTGTGTTGAAAGCCGTTCCGTCGGACGCGACAATCGCGTGCCTGCTGACCTCCTCAATCGACGACGGTTTGCCATAGCGCTCCACATAGATGCGGCTCGCATAGACCGCCCAGGGCGCCTCACCGATCTTGCGTTGAATAAGCGCGTTTTCGCATTCCCGATGCGGCGCAGTTTCGTATGCGCGAATTGCTATGTCAGCTTCGCCGCTGGCGAGGTCTAGCATCAAGTCGGTTACGAGCAATTCGATGCAAACGTCAGGTTGCTGACGTTGAAAGGCGCCGATGATCGGGGCTACGATTGCCGAAGCCAGCGGCTCAGGGCAGGTTACGCGGATGGCGCCGGAAAGCCTGTCGTTGTGAAGTTGCACCTGCCTATTGAAGTCATCGACGGCCTTCTCGACTTCCTCGGCGCAAGTGCAAAGTTCGGCCCCAGACGCAGAAAGACGATAGCCGCTCGGGTGACGCTCAAAGAGCTGGCAGCCAAGAGATTTCTCCAAGGCCGCAATCCGCCGCTGAACTGTCGGTTGGCTCACCCTGAGGAGCTTGGCGGCGGCAAGCGTGCTTCCAGCCCGAGCCACCGCGAGGAAAGGCTTGAGGTCGTCCCAATCGAATGAACGGTGGTTATGCATTTTTGTCGAAGGGCCTGACAACCGTGTGGCTATTGGCGCCAGACGGGAAGGGTTAACCTGAACCCCAGCGCATCCCACGTTGGAGCTTAGCATGAAAGGCCGATTTAAGTTAACCAAGCCGCTGAAGTCCGCGCGCGTGTTCGGGGTAGCCGTTCTCCTGGCCATACCGGGTTTGGCAAGCGCACCGGCGGAAACGCTGCCGCTTTCAAATGGCCTGATCTCCCTGGATTCCGAACAAGGAGAGACGCTCTTCTTGAAGGCTGAGGCGAATAAAGCCTATTTCCCGCTCGGTCTGTATTTCGTAACACAGGACTATCCCAATTTTTGCGGGCCAGCCTCCATCGCCATGGTGCTGAACGCTCTCCATGTTCCGCGTCCGCCTTCTAAGGTCACCAAAGGCGAAACTTTATTTGTTTGCACAAGCGCTAAGCTCTGCTCATTGGTGAAAGACAAGTATCCCAATTTCCTTGGCCAAATATTTAAGAATAGAGTGGATTTTAAAAATTATATAGACATGAAACCAACCTTGTTCAAGATCAGGGAATGGAAGGAAAACAATATTACGTTTATCGATATTGGGGACAACATTGACGCCGTGTGGTCAGAGGTTGTGGCTATTTCTTCTGACAATCTGGGACTCTACGATCAAGAAAACATCTTCAACGCCCGCACCGAAGCCGTCAAGACGCGAACCGCCCTCGTTCAGTCGGGCGTGACGCTCGACGAGCTCGGAAAAATCCTCGCCGCGCACGATCTTAAGGTTGCAGTCCACCATGCAGGTGAAAGCAGTTTCGAGGAGTTCCGCAAGCTTGCCGTCAGCGAACTCAGAGGGAGCGATCGCTTCGTTCTTGTCAATTACCTTCGATCGGGCATCGGTCAGAGCGCCACGGGACATATTTCGCCCCTTGCCGCTTACGACAGAGACAGCGACAGGTTCCTTATTCTCGATGTATCGCGCTACAAATACCCCCCGGTCTGGGTAGAAGCTCAGTCCCTCTTTGCGGCCATGAACACCGCCGACAAGGATAACGGCAGTCTGACCAGAGGCTACGTGATCGTGGGCCGCTGATGCGAGACAACCCCAAGACGAGGCCCGGCGCCATGATCGAGCTTTTCCAATTCCCGTTTTCTCATTATTGTGAAAAGGCTCGCTGGGCGCTCGATTACAAGGGCATTCCTTTTCAGACTGTTGACTTGCTGCCAGGCTTCCATCTGCGGACGGTAAGAAAAATTGCACCGAAAACCCGGGTTCCAGTGCTGCGCCACGACGGGATCGTGATACAGAACACATCGGCAATTATTGATTATTTAGAGACCAAATATCCAAATCCATCTCTAACGCCTTCTGACCCCGACGCTCTCCGCGAGGCGCGCGAGTGGGAAGAATATTTCGATAAGGAGATTGGCGTAACCTGGCGGCTTTGGAGTTTGTACCACTATTTGCCGATCCGTAGCCTCGCCTTGAGGCTCCTGCTCCAAGATTCGGCATGGCACAAGCAGCCCCTCTTCCTGCTTGCCTTCCCTGTGATCAGACGGGCGATGATCCAACACATAAACATTACCGCCAATACGGCCAGCCAGTCCGAACAGCGTCTGCGCACAGCTTTGGACAAATTAGATGAAGCTTTAGAGGGCCGTCCTTTTCTGGTGGGGGACCGATTTTCACGAGCCGATCTGACCGCCTGCGCGCTGCTATCGCCGTGCTGCCTGCCTGACGACAGCGAAGCATCTGCAAAATTTCCGGCGGCGCTGCTCAACTTTCGCGACGAGCTGAAGGGCCGCCGTCTGTATCAATGGGTGCGAAGCCTCTACTCAAGCCATCGCGCACGGAAGGAATGGGGAACAAAGAAGAGGGACTTCATCTTGTCCAGTCCCAGGAAGGACGAGTGATCGAGCAGCAGCCATCGAGGTTGATGCGACGCCTGCAATGGGCGGCCGTTGTGCTTTGCGCCGCCGCCATCGCCATCAACTACCTTGACCGTTCGACAATCGCGATCGCCTACCCAGAGATCCGCAAGGAGTTTGATATCAGCGCGGCGCAATTTGGAGCGCTTCAATCGGCGTGGTCGCTTTTGTACGCCATCGCTCAAATCCCTGTGGGCCTCATTATCGACGGCCCGGGCCTCGAATGCTGCTTGGCGTCTCGATGATTGTGTGGTCGCTTGCGGTGGCCGCCGGAGGTTTGGCATCGAGCTACAGACAGCTTTTTGCAGCCCGGGCGGTTCTCGGAATCACGGAATCCCCCGCCTATCCGACGGCCGTCCGCGTAACGAGCGATTGGTTCCACGTCAGCGAGCGTGGTCTACCGACCGGCGTCTTTAATATGGGCGCCAATATCGGGACAGCGCTGGGACCACCTTTGTTGACCACCCTAATGCTGCTTTTTGGATGGCGATACATGTTCATCGCCATGGGGATCGTTGGCATCTGCGCTTCCATGGTCTGGTTCTGGCTTTATCGCGATCCTGAGAAGGAGTTTCCGGCTTCCGTAAATGGGTCCCCCGCTGAAGCCAGATCGAAGGCGAGCGCTCCGCAAATCACGGCGCGGCAATGGAGCCGCCTCTTTCGCTTTCGCACGACCTGGGCCATGATCCTCGGCGCATTCTGCTCCGGTTACGGGCTCTGGATGTATATTACATGGCTCCCCGGCTATCTCGAAGGCGAGCATCACATCAGTATTGCGCGGACGGGTTATTTGGCATCGATTCCGCTCTTTTGTTCAATCCTGGGCTCGTTCTTCGGGGGGGACGTATCCGATCGCTTGGTTAAGCAAAAAGTTTCGCTCGTCGAAGCTCGGAGGCTGCCTGCAGCGCTCGGCTATTTGGGATCAGCGCTGTTCACAGCGCTGGCAGCGTATGCAACCGGACCCGGGCTGGCTATTCTATGGATTTCCCTTGCCATGTTTTTCCTCTACTTCGCTGTCGCGGCCAAGTGGACCTTGATAACGGCGGTGTCGCCTCAAGCCTATTGCTCGTCATGCTCAAGCATTCAAAATTTCGGCTCCTATATTGGCGGCACGTTATCGCCTGTTCTCACTGGGCTAATCGTGGATAGGACTGGCTCGTTCGTGTTGGCGCTGACCACGGGCGGGATCATCATGACGGCTGGCGCGGCCATTTATTACTTCATGGTCGGCGCGCCAATCACCAATGCCGACTTGGAGGGGAACTCTAGCGCGGCGGCAACGCCGGACATCAAGCTGGCTTCGCCATAGCAGCGGTCAGAAGGGACCGGAAGCGCAAGGGTGGATATCATGGAGTTGATACCATTGGGACCTGGATTCGCCGCCGAGTTGCGCGGCATCGATCTCATCGATGTTGTAAATTCGGATAGCGCCTATATAGCGGTGAGGGAGGCTTTCGAGAAGCACACGGTCATCGTCTTCCGCGAGCAGGAGGTGAGCGACAGCCTTCAGATCGGCTTTTCGCGCGCCTTTGGACCGCTCGAACGCACAAGGGTTGGTTTGCCAGACGCCGGTAAGTCATTCGTCTGCATCACCAATATCGGGCCGGAAGGGACCCTTGTTCCGGCTGGCCACCGCCAGGGGCTCAACAATAGGGCAAACCAGCTCTGGCACACAGACAGCTCGTTTAAGTCAACTCCGGCGCTGGCGTCCGTCCTTTCGGCGCGGATCATCCCCGATGAGGGCGGAGAAACCGAGTTCGCCTCGACGCGGCTTGCCTGGGACCGGTTGCTCGACCAACAGAAGAAAGAGCTGCGCGACCTCGTTGTCGTCCACAGCTACGCCAATTCCCGCGATCAAATCGACCCGCAGCTAATGACCCCCGAGGAGCGCGCTGCATTGCGGCCAATGCACTGGCGGCTTACATGGCGCAATCCAGCAAACAGTCGCGACGCCCTCTATCTTGCCTCCCATGCCGCCTCGGTCGAAGGCATGGACAAGACCAAGGGCAAGGCGCTAATTGCCCAGCTTATCGCTGATGCGACCAAAGATGTTTATACCTATCTTCACCGGTGGCGAAGCGGCGATGTGGTTATTTGGGACAACCGCGCGTCGATGCATCGTGGCCGACCCTGGCCCGACACTCAGGCCCGGCTCTTGGTCCGCACTACGATCTCCGCCCGGAAGATTGACGGACTGGACCAGCTTCAACCAGGCGCCTGAGATTTTCGGTTATCGTCACCTGATCTGTGAGCTTTAGAACAGTGTTGGACGCAACCCTGTGAGTTCCGTTTTGGGTCGTGTGTCACGAGTAAAAGCCGGTCCACACGGCTTTACGTAACTGTATCGGAGATGAAGGAGGGCCCTTCGAGGCCGGCAGTCAGGCGCCGGTCTCAAGCCACCGCAAGCTGCTGCGGTCAAAAGCCGTGGTGGTGAGCGTTGCGGAAACGCCGGGACGATGATCCCGGCAGGCAAGGTTGAGAGAGGCGAGCGCAAGCGAACCGCCGATGAAGTGTCGAAAGCGGATTAGGTGCTGTCAAAACCGGGGGCTGACCCTGCCTCTGGGACAAGTCCGGAAGAACCCTGAAGCCTGCCCGGGCGGCAGCCGGCATGTAGGCGGCGCGAAGCTCAACCTGGCTTTGATATGGAACGTGAGAACCTCGGCTCCGGTGCCAAGGGAAAAGGCACAAGCGGCTCAAACCGCAAGGCCGAAAGTACCGATGCGGAGCCTGAGGGACGGGGCAGTCCGTAGTAGCGCTGAAGGCTCTGTAATGGGGGCTGGAGCGAAGGGGCTGCGTTGTTCAGCCTTGGCCGCGGGCCAACTGGCGACAGGAGGAGCCCGTGGACAAGGCAAAGCCGTTTGCGATCCCCAAGCGGGAGGTCTGGGAAGCCTTCAAACGTGTGGAGGCGAACCAGGGAGCGGCTGGAGTGGACGGGCAGTCGATTGCGGAGTTCGAGGCCAACCTATCGGGCAACCTCTACAAGCTCTGGAACCGGCTGTCGTCGGGGAGCTATTTTCCTCCGCCGGTGCGGCGGGTCGAAATTCCAAAGGCGAATGGCGGGACGAGGCCGTTGGGCATTCCAACGGTGGCTGATCGCATCGCTCAGCGCCCGGCGTTATCTGGAGCCGATTGTGGAGCCGGTGTTCCATGCCAATTCCTATGGCTACAGACCCGGCAAGTCTGCCATCGATGCCGTGAGAAAGGCCCGCGAGCGCTGCTGGCGTTACGATTGGGTTCTCGATCTCGACGTCAAAGGCTTCTTCGACAGCATTGATTGGGAGCTGCTTCTGAAGGCAGTCCGTTCTCATACAGATTGCCCGTGGGTGCTGCTCTATATCGAGCGCTGGTTGAAGGCGCCTGTGCGGATGGAGGACGGCAGCATCGTTCCGAGGACTGCAGGAACGCCACAGGGCGGGGTCATGACGCCCTGAACGCAAAAGATAACTTCTGCTTCGACCGGTTGATAAAGGACTGGCGTTCCCGTTCCGTGCTTGATCTGAGACGCAAGGAGTAATATGTTTATGTCATATGGCGCGGTCAACGAAGACACAGAAGAGCGAACGCTTGAATGCGGCGCATCGGCTGATCGCGCGGGGCATCGGTATGGCGGAGGCGGCCTCGATGTTGGTGCGGGATTACGGCCTGTCGCGACGTCAAGCCTACCGGTATGCGGAGGAGGCGCAGGTGATGACGCGCCCGGCTCCAGCAGCCGAACCATCTGTGGCGGCGACATTCAAGCTGCCGGCCAGCGTGGTCCGCGATTTGCGGACCTACGCCGCAACCAGCGAACTGACGCTGGGCGAGATCGTCGCCAAAGCCATTTCACGTTTTCTCGCCGCAGAGCGCGAGCATGGCTGAGCGAGGGACCAGGGACCGTCATGTTGAGCGCTACGCAGTCCAAGGTATGAGCATCGGTGAAATCACCAAGCTGCTTAATGAGCTGGGAACCCCGACGCGGCTCGGCGCCGGACGTTGGGAGCGCTCCACGGTCTGGGCCATGCTGCGCAATCCCGCCTATCGCGGCGCTGCTTGCTACGGCAAAACGGAGTTGGCCAAACGGCAAAGGATCACCCGCCCTTTCCGTCTACGCGGGGGCGTCGCCACCCGCGAAAGCGCCAACCATGAACGACCGCGCGAGGAGTGGATCGAGATCCCTGTGCCCGCCATCGTCAGCGCCGAGACTTTTGCCCTTGCCGCGGAGCGCCTTGAGAGCAACAAGCGCCACGCGCCGCGGCGAACCGTTGAGCCGAGCGTCGTTCAGGGGCTGGTGTCTTGCCACAAATGCGGCTACGCGATGTACCGGACCTCAACGCGTTCATCGGCTCGCAAAATCTACTGCTACCGCTGCCTGGGATCGGACGCTTACCGCCATCTCAATAACCCCCTTTGCGATACCCATCCCGTTCGCATGGATGCATCCGGAAAAGACGAAGATCGTCTATTGCAAGGATGTGAACCGGCGCGGCGATTTCCCGGTCATCTCCTTCGATTTCCTGGGCTTTCAGTTCCGTACCTGGAAGACGATGTGGGTGAAGCCGGGTCGCCGCATCTTCGCGCACAGTTTCCGGCCCGCCGCCAGCCCGAAGGCGCTGAAGCGCATCGGCCGAGAAATCCGGCGCTGGCGGCTCCATCTTCGCAGCGACAAATCCCTTGAGGATCTGGCCTCGATCTACAACCCTGTCATTCGAGGCTGGATTGGCTACTACAGCCATTTCTACCGGACGCAATTGCGTCCTACGCTCAAAAGGATCGATCTCTATGTCATTCGCTGGGCGCGCCGCAAATTCAAGCGGTTCGTCCATCGGACCAAAGGTGCAAGGGACTGGTTTGACCGGCTTCGCCGTGCAAAGCCAACGCTTTTCGTCCATTGGCCGCTCTGCCATGGAAACGGCCGGACATCGGGAGCCGTGTGAACTCGAGAGGGGCATGCAAGGTTCTGGGAGCGCCCGGCGGTGAAACTCCTCCGGGCGACTCGACAGGTGCAGGATTGTGTCGGCCTGTTCGGAAAGAGCCGCTTCAGGATCAGGAAGCTGCCTTGCCACACATGAGATCGCAAGCAAACCGGCACGTCAGGTTTCGACCCATCTCAACCCTCACGGGATGGATAGATGGTTACGCCCGCGTGAAACGCCCCTTCGCCAATGGCGTTTTTTCAGCCCGGGCCATGACGACACCGATCAGCCTCCGGATGATTTGAAGGCGCTTCGGTAAATTTAAATCTAGGCGGAAATCTTGAAAGCCGTTAACGTCCGCGGAGCAGGCGCAGCCTGTGTCGACAATGGTCAGTCCCACTTTTCTCGTCAGGAGTGCGTTATGAAGAGCCGACGACCTTTCCCAGGTTTGATTGTCGCTGGGGGCGCCGCCGTTGCATTCTTTGCCTCGCTCGCCTTCAATTGCGGCGGCGCACAGGCCCAGGGCGCCGGAGTGGAATACCCGCCAGCAGAGGTGAAGCACTTCGACCCGGCGGGCAATCCGCCGTCGACGTTCACGCTCGAACTGCGCAAAGGCGTCACGGCCACGCTGCCGTTCGAGGACAAGCGCGACTTCGACGAGGCCAAGAAGGGCTTCATCGCCGAGCCGCCCTACAAGCAGATCATGGCCGATGCCGGCCAGGTCGCCTGGGACATGGGCAGCTACCAGTGGCTGCTGCAAGAAAAGGACTTCCAGAGCATTCACCCCTCGTTGCAGCGGCAGGCCGTGCTGAACATGGCCTATGGCCTGTACGAAGTTGTGCCGGGTAAGATCTATCAGGTGCGCGGCTTCGACCTCGCCAACATCTCGTTCATCAAGGGCGATACCGGCTGGATCGTGTTCGACCCACTGACGGCCAAGGAAACCGCCCGCGCCGCGCTCGCGTTCATCAACGAAAAACTCGGGGCCCGGCCGGTTGTCGGCGTCGTCTATTCGCACTCGCACGGCGATCACTTCGGCGGTGTGCGCGGCGTGGTGGACGAAGCCGACGTCGTCAGCGGCAAGGTCAAAGTGATGGCGCCGTCGGGCTTCCTCGAGGCGGCGATCTCCGAGAACGTGTTCGCCGGCAACGCTATGTCGCGTCGCTTGCAGTGGCAGTATGCGATCTTGTTGCAACGAGACCCGTTCGGCCATGTGGACCAGTCGATCGGCAAGAACGTGGCCAACGGCAACACAGGTCTGATTCCGCCGAACCTGATTATCAGCAAGGACTTCGAGGACCTGACGCTCGACGGCGTGAAGATGGTGTTCCAGAACACGCCGGACACCGAAGCGCCCGTCGAGATGAACACCTACTTCCCGCAGTTCAAGACCTTCTGGGCTGCGGAGAACGTGACCGGCACCATCCATAACATTTATACGCTGCGCGGGGCGCCGACCCGCAACGCCTTGAACTGGTCGAAAGAGATCAACGCCGCGCTCTGGAAGTTCGGCCAGGAAGCCGAAGTGATGTTTGCTTCGCACAGCTGGCCGCGCTGGGGCAACGCGCGCATCCAGGAAGTGCTGCGCGCGCAGCGCGACGCGTACGCCAACCTGAACAATCAGGCGCTGCATTACGCCAATCAGGGCGTGACGATCAACGAGATCCAAAACGTCTACCAAGTGCCTAAGAGCTTGCAGCGGCAGTGGGCTGTGCGCAGCTACCACGGCGATGTGCAGAACAATGTACGGGGCGTCATCAATCGTTTCCTCGGCCACTTTGATGGCAACCCTGTCAATCTGGCGCCGCTGTCGCCGAAGGATTTGGCGCCGCTCTATGTCGAGATGATGGGAGGCTCAGCGAAGATCATCGCCAAGGGCAGGCAACTGGCGGCCGAGGGGAAATACCTCCTGGCCACGGAGATTCTCAACCGCCTCGTGTTTGCGGAGCCGCAGAACAAGGAGGCCCGCGGTTTGCTGGCGGACGTGTACGAGCAACTTGGCTATCAGTCTGAGAGCACCAGCGCTCGTAACACCTACCTGCAGGGGGCGTTTGAACTGCGCAATGGACTGCCGGGCGGCACCGCTGCACGAAGCACAGGTCCTGATATGGTGCGCGCCATGTCAACCGAAAACTGGCTCGACTTCCTGGGCATCAGCATGGATCCAAAGAAAGCCGATGGCCTGCGCTTCACCATCAACCTTATCACGCCCGACAACAGCGAAAAGTATCTCGTGGAGATGAGCAACGCCACGCTGACCAACATCAAGGGCGAGCAGGCAAAGAACCCCGATCTGACGATTACGCTCAACCGCGCCGACCTCAACATGGTGATGATGGGCGTCAACTCCTTCGACGACTTGATCGCGGCCGGAAAGGCTAAGTTCGATGGCGATCGCAAACCCTTTGATCAGCTCAGGAGCCTGATGGTGTCGTTCACGCCGAACTTCGAGATCCTTCCGGGCACGGCGCCGAAAACGCCGTCGAAAGGCCTAAATGCATTCGAGCTGCCTGACGTGTTCGGCCCGGATACGGACTGAAGGCGCTTAAGCAACGGAAGGCGGCGGCCTTGGATTGAGGCCGCGAGCCTTGCGGCCGACCCGCTGGGCATGAAACAGGTTGAGACGTTTGTATCCCGGCGTTGTAACCCCTCACCCTCTCCCTCTGGGAGAGGGAACCCCTCAGCAACGGATGCGGCGAAGCTCCCTCCCAGGGGGAGAGGGCCGGGGTGAGGGGTTACGACGGTGGTTGAACCGGTGGGGAGTTTCTTCTTAGTTCCCCACCGACCCTGCGCGGCAGCCGACTCCGATCGCCCGACAGCAGCCCTCCACCGGCGCCGCATTCGGCATGCCGCCCGGCTTTTTGCCTGTCGCCTTTCTGCTTGGCCTCACGCAACGCGTGCTTGGCTTCCTGCTCAGCCAGCCGCCGCGTAGCGCTTTTGGCGCGCGGCGTGTTTTGTGCTGAAGCGCTCGAACCTTCTGGAGTGACTGAAGCGTCAACTGAACTTTTTGATCGCGTCGCCAGTTCTTCCAGTCAATTTCAGTCAGGCTTTAGATTTCATTAAAAAAAATCAGCTAAGGCGCATTTCGGAACACCGAATAAATTCAACCTTAATGCGAGTTCTGAGGACAAAAGCAAATGGACACCGAACACTATCTGAAACTTGCAGTTCTGGGCGCGATTTTGATGATGGCGCTCATGTATCCGGTCATTATGGCGCTCGCCGTTACAGGCATCGCCGCCTGGCATCTCCAGGCCGTTAGGATTGGCGATCTCGCGCTCGTGCAAAAAGTGATCAACCTGACCCCTCCGGGCCTGAGGGAGATTTTGTAGCGAGCAGTCGGCTGACTTCAGTTTCATTTTGCCGGCCTATGCGCCGATGAGACCTCGCCGATGCTGACTGGCGGCGGCGAAGTCGCCTTGCATAGTTCGCCAGGCGCCTGCAATTGGGCGTTATTGCCCCGGCGGCGATCGATAAACTTGGCGGTCCTGTAAAAATCTGGCGTTATATCAAAGTGAAGTAAGCAATGTCCGGTCGGCGAAGCTGCCCGTCGCGCTATGCGTGGAGTCGGGGCTCGCCATCGGAGGTTGCGAACGCCGCCCTCCGGCGATAGCGAAGGAGAGCGGAGGTGCGCATGACTATCAAAGCAAAGCTGATCGGCGCCTTTGGGGGCGTCCTGTTGCTCATGACAGCCGGCGGCGTGATCGCGATCGCGTTGATGCGCGATTTGGAAGAGGTTCCTGAAGCGCTCTATCGGCATCCCTATACGGCCGTGCAGTCTTCCACCGAGATCGCTGCCGACATGGTTGGGATCAACCGCAGCATGAAGGATGTGCTGCTGGCGAAAACTCCGGAAATGGTCGAGGCTGCAAAGGCTGTCGTGGATTCGCTCGACGCCGACGCCGTCATAAAACTGAAAGCGCTGAACGCCGCGGACACCGGAGCCAAAGCCGATATCGCCGCCCTCGAACGGGCCATTAAGGAATGGCGGCCGATCCGCGCGGACGTGATCGCGCTGTGTCTTGGGGGGAAGACCGCCGAAGCGGCGGAAATTGTCAAACTCAAGGGAAGCGCCAAGGTCAAGGAAATTTCCAGGCTGAACGCGAGCATCGTCGCCGCCGCCAAGTCGGAAACCGAGGCGATGATGCGGCACGCAAAAGAGCAGGCGGACTTTGGCGTTCAACTCACGATTGGCCTGCTCGCGGCGGCGATCCTGCTGGGCGTCGCCATAACTGCTTGGATTTCGTTTTCCATCAGCCGCGGCATATCCAAGGCTGTGGGTCTCGCCAAAGCGGTCGCTGTCGGCGATCTGGACCAGAACGTTGAAACGACCGCCAATGATGAGGTGAAGGATCTTCTAGACGCGCTTGCCGCCATGACCGTCAACCTCCGAGCGACAGCAAGCCTCGCCGACGCGATTTCCAGGGGAAAGCTGAATGTCGAGGCCAAGCCGCTATCGGACAAGGATGCGCTGGGCATCGCGCTCCAGAGCATGCTCAACACGTTACGCCAAGTCGTGACCGGCGCCATCGACACCTCGGAAAGCGTCTCTTCGGGCAGCCAGGAGATATCGGCTCACGCCAGGCAACTGTCGTCCGGCGCCGTCGAGCAGGCGTCGGCCGCCGTGGAAGCATCCGCCTCCATGAAGGAGATGGCCGTCAACATCAAGCAGACAGCCGACAACGCCGCACAGACCGAAAAGATCGCCCGGCGGTCGTCCAACGACGCTCAGACGAGCAGCGACGCCGTCCAGCGCGCCGTTAACGCCATGCAAACCATCGCCGAAAAGGTCACCTTCGTGCAGGAGATCGCGCGACAGACCGATCTTCTAGCGTTGAACGCCGCGGTTGAGGCGGCTCGCGCGGGCGATCATGGCAAGGGCTTCGCTGTCGTCGCCTCGGAAGTGAGAAAGCTCGCCGAAAGGAGCCATGCGGCCGCGGGCGAAATCTGCGTGCTGTCCACTGAGACAGCCGCCGCAGCCCGCGAGGCGGGCGAGAGACTCGATAAACTCGTGCCCGACATCAAAAAGACGGCCGAACTTGTGGAGGAGATAAGCGCCGCCTGCCGCGAGCAGGACGCCGGCGCGAGCCAGGTCAATGACGCCATCCAGCACCTCGACATGGTGAGTCAGCAAAACGCAAGCGCCACCGAGGAGATGACGGCGACGTCCGAGTCCCTGTCCTGGCAGGCCGAACAATTGAAGCGCAACATCGCCTTCTTCCGCATCTGCGCAAAAACTCACAACGACAATCCCGCGCCCGCCTCCTTTCCCGCAAGAAGAAGCGTCATAAAAGGAAGCGCGGGCGCGGCGGACGCCAGCCCCCGCGTCCCTGTAGCGACGATGGCTTAAACAGGCACGCGCAGGCCCGGCCATTGACTGTTGTGGAACGGCGCCCCTTGGATGGCGGTTGCCCCTGGAGACATCCAGGGAGCATCTTATGAACAATCAAAAAAGCGCCTTAGAACGGCTGCGCAATCTTATCTCGCGAAGGGGATTTCTGGGCGCGGCCACAGCGTCGGTTGCGGCTGTTCCTCTTATGGGGCGGGCCATGGCGCAAACCCGCGATATGGCGGGAAAGGGCCAGAGCAACGCAAGCGCAAGCGACCCCGGCCCCGAAAACAGCGGCCTGAAAACCATCAATCCGGACGTGTTCCGGCCGCCGGCGACGGACCGCGGCCTGGCGCCCAACTTCTGGAACTCCTTTTCGATCGCTCATCGTCGCATCCAGGACGGCGGCTGGTCGCGGCAGGTCAACGTCGAAACCTTCCCGATCTCAACCGAGATCGCGGGCGTCAACATGCGGCTGACGGCGGGCGGCATCCGTGAGCTTCATTGGCATGCCGCCGACGAGTGGGCCTTGATGCTCGACGGGACCTGCCGGCTGACCGCGATCGACTACGACGGATCGAGTTATGTCCAGGACGTCGCCGCGGGCGATCTCTGGTACTTCCCGACCGGCATTCCGCATTCGCTCCAGGGCCTCGGGCCGGGAGGATGCGAGTTTCTGCTCGTTTTCGACGACGGCAAGTTCTCGGAAGAGAACACCACGCTGATTTCGGATTGGCTGATCCACACGCCGCGAGAGGTGCTCGCCAAGAACTGGGGCGTGCCGCAATCGGCCCTTGAACCGCTCAACAGCGCTCCTCCTGACGGCCGCTATATCTTCCAGGCTTCGACGCCGGGGCCGCTCGAACAAGACCGCCGCGCAGCCGCCCAGTCGGGCCGCGTCACCAAGACGGCTTTCGACTTTTCCATGAAAGGCATGACGCCGCAGAAGCACACGAATATGGGCGAAGTGCGCATTGTGGATTCGAGCGACTTCAAGGCGGCGGCCAATATCGCCATGGCGCATGTCACATTGCGGCCCGGAGGCCTGCGCGAGCTTCACTGGCATCCTAACGCCGACGAGTGGCAATACTGGATCAGCGGGAAAGGCCGGATGACGCTGTTTCATAACAAGGCCGTCGCCAACACCGCCGACTTCGCGGCCGGCGACGTGGGCTATGTTCCGAAGACGCTTGGCCATTACATCGAAAACACCGGCGACGCCGACCTTGTGTTTATCGAAATGTTCAAGGCGCCCCACTATCAGGATTTGTCTCTCAACGACTGGGTAACGCACATACCGCCCGAACTCGTGATGCAGCATCTTGGCATCTCGCCGGAGACCTTGGCCGCCATTCCGAGGGCGAACTTCGCCACATTGCCGGCATAGGCGGGCCGATGGGTCGGGTCTCGGGCGCGCAAGCAGAGGCGCGGCTTGTCGTTAGAACCCGCGCCTCGCAGACGGCATCATGAAAACCCAACAGCGCCGCGCGGGCCGAAGGCGGGGCTGTGGCGGCGTCAGCTTGTGGAGGCTTGCAATTCTAGATTGCGCAAGCTGGCGAATCACGCTCATATAATGCCGTTTGCAATCAGCCCAGAAAGCAGACGAGAGCCGTGAACGACTTCCTGGTAGTTCACGGTTCATTTTATTTGCGCCTTCCGTCCTCATACGCTTGCATAGCGACCGAAGCAAGGGCGGCTGTTTACTGATTGAAGCCATCCAAGGAGCGCGAGAGTTTACGCTGTTATCCTTATTGCAAGACATCTTTATCGAAAGCCGCTAGAACCCCCATATTCTGTGGACTGAGTTTTGACGGCCTGGCTTCTTGCGTGTGTAACATGGACGAATCTGGCTCGGAAAATAAGGCGCGAATAGAGCCTGGAAACCGCGAACCCAAGTCTTATTCGGGTTGCACAATGACTTCTTATTTGGTTCACGGTTTTCCTTTTCGGTCTCTTGTTCTGGGTCTGCGTTATCATGGCTATGTCTTCGTATTGGTGAACGGCGGCCGGCGCTCCCAACCCAGCCTGCCCCTCGCTTGGCGAGCATCCCGACCCGGGACAGCCTGAGCCAGAACGCGCGCCCAACTTTGTTACACTGTCAAAGTAGACAGGCCCCGCGAATTCGATCACCCTTTCCCAGCCCCATCTAATAGTGCAGATAACGAGATCTCCCCTGGGCCGCGATGCATTCCGCGGCCCTTTTTTGTCCGACGCAACCGGCCCGTCGACGCCGCGCTTCTTGCTGCGCCGGCAAGCCCGGTGAACGGCCCTACAGAAGATTGATCGCAAGCCGGCGCTGGCCAAGCCTTGGCAATGCGCGCATCGCTTGTTATTTCCCCTCACTGAGGAAATCGTTACAATTTCCCGGCCAAAACCCATCAGCCTCAAGCAAAGGCGGCTTTCATGCGTAAACTGAACTTGAGCCGTTTTCTTTGCATCCTTCTTTTGCTGGTCCCCCTCCACGCCTACGCCAAAGACGGGCCGCACAGCCCACAAGCGGCTCAAGCAAAGGCGGATGGCGATCAGGGCGCGCAGCAGTTGCCGCCGGACAGCGAAACCCAACACGCCATCACGCTCGGCGGCCAGCAACTGGCCTATAAGGCGACGGCGGGCTCCTTGCCTCTCTTCGGCGAAAAGGGTGAGGTTGCGGCGAAGATCTTCTATGTGTCCTACGTCCTGGACAACGTTCCGGGCCGGCCGGTGACGTTCGCTTTCAACGGCGGTCCGGGCGCTTCGGCCGCCTTTCTGCACATGGGCGCGATGGGTCCGCGCGTGGTGCCTTTCCGGGAGAATGGCGCGGAGCCCGTGTCGCCGGTGCAGCTTGTGGACAATCCGGACAGTTGGCTGGCCTTCACCGATCTGGTCTTCGTCGATCCGGTTGGAACAGGCTACAGCCGCGCCGCCGGCGGCGGCGAGGATGGCGAGCACGCCTTCTGGGGCGTCGAGAAGGACGCCGATTCACTGACCGAATTCGTCAATCTCTGGCTCGCGCGCAACGGCCGCGAACTTGCTCCGGTCTATCTGGCCGGGGAAAGCTATGGCGGGTTTCGCGCCGCGCTTCTTTCTGATCGGCTGCTCGCGAAAGGAGTCCAGGTGAAGGGCGCGATTCTGATTTCGCCCGCGCTTGAGTTCTCGATGCTGCGCGATGGCGAACTCGGACTGTTGCCGCTCACATTCGCGCTCCCTTCGCTCACGGCGGCGCACATTGAAATGAGAGACGGCCCGAAAGCGTCGCTCGACGCCGTTCGCGAAGCCGAAACCTACGCGCGCACGCGCTATCTCGTTCATATGGCGGAGGGCCTGAAGCGCGATGACGCAGTCAATGCGAAGCTCGCCGCATTCACAGGTCTCGACGCCAACATCATCGCCAAGCATCACGGCCGCGTTTCCGCGTCGCTTTTCATGCGCGAGTACGAAAAGCGCGAAGATCGCGCCTTGAGCCACTACGACGCAACCGTGAGCGTTCCTGTGCCGCGGCCCGAAGACCACTTGCATTTTGATCCGATCCTTGACGGGGCCGTTACTGCGCTTGGACCCGCAATCGTCAAATATCTGAGGGAGGATCTGGGTTTTCGCACAGACCTCGAATACCGCCTCCTCAATCGGGAAACGAGCGGCCACTGGGACTTCGGAACGAAGCCGAGCCGCCAAGGCTATGCGGGATCGCTGGATGACCTGGAAAAGGCGCGCGTCCGCAACGGCCAGCTCAAAATTTTCATCGCGCATGGCTACACCGATCTCGTGACGCCCTACGCGATGTCGCAATATCTGGTCGATCAGCTCAGGCCCATCGAGGGAGCGGCGGCCGGTCGATGTTCGCGTTTATCGCGGCGGCCATATGATGTACCTGCGGCCCGCCTCGCGAGCCGATTTGAGCCACGACGCTCGTGGTTTATATCCGGTTACAAAGAGCCAATAGAGACTGAAATTTATACATACCCAAAACAAAAGCGTAATACATGGCCTTAAGCTTGAAGTATTATCCCTGAGAGCGGCCCGGAAGAAATTTGGAACAGGCCAAGTCTGTATGGTTTTTCCTGGTAAATGAGTGAAATCATGAGGAAACCATTAGTCTTGGCAGCTGCTTTGCTTCTGGCGGCTGGAACAGCTGCTTATGCTCAAGGCGGCGGAGCTGGAGGCGGCGCCGGTGGAGGCGCGGCCGGGGGAATGGGCGGCGCCTCGGGCGCTGGCGGCATGGGCGGTCCCGGCGGAGCAGGCATGGGCAACAGTGGCAACAGTGGCCAAACGTCCGCAGGCTCGCAAACGGGCACATCTGGCCAGTCAGGCTCGACCACCGCGGGAAACCGGACCGGAAGCAGCAACCCTAACTCCACGCTCCCCGGTCAGCCAGGCAATCCCCAGACCGGACCGATCAGGAGATAAGGCTGTAGCGTTGCATCGTCTTTAAAGTCCTGAGTTCAGAGCGCCGCCGCATTCGGGGAACCGGGCGGCGGCGTCCTAGTTGTCTAGGCATGTCCAAACCAAATACCTTTCGCCGCCGTTCCAGGTTGTCATCCGCGCTTCTGGTCGCGGGCGCCGCCTCCGCCGCAGCCCTTGTCGTCCAGCAGGCCGCTCGCCTTGCCGAGAAGCGCAATCCGCCCAAAGGCAAGTTCGTAACGGTCAATGGAGTCCGGCTTCATTACACCGATAGCGGGGGCGACGGCATGCCGTTGGTCCTGTTGCACGGAAACGGCATGACCCAAGACGACTGGCGACGAAGCGGCGTAACCGAAAGGGCGGCGCGACGCTACCGCGTCATTGCCTTCGACCGTCCCGGCTTCGGCTATAGCGAGCGTCAGAGAGGGCGGCCCTGGACCCCGGACGTGCAGGCGGACTTGATTCATGCGGCGCTTGGGCAAATGAGGATCGTGCAGCCTGTCATCGCCGGGCATTCCTGGGGCGCGCTTGTGGCGGCGGCCTACGCCGTCCGCCATCCAGACGCGCTTCGCGGCCTCGTTCTCATCTCGGGCTACTATTTTCCTACATTGCGCGTGGACGCAGTCGTCATGGGGCCGCCCGCAATCCCCATCCTTGGAGACGCGCTCCGTTACACCATCTCCCCGCTCATCGGCTTGCTGACGGCCCCCTGGCTGATCGAGAAACTGTTCGCGCCTGTGCCTGTCCCGGAGCGCTTCTCGAAGAACTTCTCTATAGCGCTCGCGCTTCGGCCGTGGCAACTGCGCGCCGCAGCCTCGGAAGCAGCCATTATGGTTCCGGCAGCGGCGGCGCTGCGCAATTCCTATCAATCCATAAAGGCGCCGACAGCGATCGTCGCCGGCGACTCGGATGAGGTCGCCGATGTCCGTCGGCAGTCTCTCCGGCTTCATAAAATGATCCCTCAGAGCAGATTATGGCTCCTGCGCGGCGCGGGCCACATGCCTCACTACTCCTCGCCCGGCGCCGTGGCCGACGCCATAGACCATGTTGCTGGGAGAGGGGCGTTGGCCTGGGGCCGGGGGCTCGCCCGCATGTCATCCACCGCTGCGCAACGCTCATGATCAGCCCGAAGATCGATCAGCCAAGCGCGGCTGTGGCCCTCCACTATAACGAGCTCGATCCCTTTTACCGCGAGATCTGGGGACGCCACGTTCACCATGGCTATTGGCGGACAGGAAAGGAAACGAGCGCCGAAGCAGCCGAAGGGCTCGCGGACCTCGTCGCCGAGCGCCTCGGCCTGAGGCCGGGAATGTCCGTCTGTGATATAGGCTGCGGCTACGGTGAAACGGCAAGACTGTTCGCCTCGCGCTTCGGGGCGTCTCTCGAAGGGGTGACGATCTCCGAAAGCCAATTCCGGATGGCCGAGGCCGAGCCCTCGCCGGGCGTTTCGATCCGTCTTTGCGACTGGCTCAAGAACGGCTTCCCCGATAGCCGCTTCGACAGGGCCTACGCTATCGAAAGCTCCGAGCATATCGGCGACAAACAACGGTTCTTCTCGGAAGCCTTCCGCGTCTTGCGCCCCGGCGGCCGTCTAGTTGTTTGCGCGTGGCTGGCGAACGCCGGGGCTTCCCCCCTCGAGCGGCGGCTGCTCCTGGAGCCGATCTGCCGCTACGGCCGCCTCCCCGGCATGGGCACGGAAGAGGATTACCGGGCGCTCGCCAGGGATGCGGGTTTCGACGTGCTCGCCGCCGACGACATCAGCGCAAATGTGCAGCGCACCTGGGCCATCTGCATCAGGCGCTCGGCCTCGAAACTTGTCAGCGACCGCCGCTATCGCGCGTTCCTGTTTGCGAAAGACGCACAGAACAAGGCTTTCGCGCTCACCCTGTTTCTGATCCTGGCAGCCTACGCAGCCGGAGCCATGCGCTATTGCGTCTTCACGTTTGAGAAGCCCACATCATAGGGCGATTCTGGGAAGCGGCTCTGTGATCGCGACTGTTCCCGAGCCGCTGTCAGGAAAAGCGCGTGTCATTGCATAGCCTGATCGAACGTGGGCGTCCTTATACTGTGTGCATGCCTTTCTTCGGGGAAGGCGCCAAATAATGACTGCCACCGCAGACCAGTCCTCATCTTAATTGTTGCCAGTGTCAATCAGTTGGACGGTCCAGGCAATCTGCTCTCCCGTATCGACCTGAAAAAAGCCGTTCGTCTTGAACCCGCGGCCCGTGCAATGGGCAGTTCCCCTGATCGTGAACTCGACATTGTTTGTGCACATTTTGATCGCGCCGCCCCAGGCGCCGCCCTTGTCGTAATCGTGGGCGTAGACGTAGTAGTAGCGCTTACGAAGCTTGCCCCGGACAAGGAGCGCGCAGGTTTTGCTTTTGACGTTCCACCAGCCTTCGCTGACCCAGGCGCCGTTGTCGTGGTAGCCGATGGCTGCGTTAATCCCGCTTGAAGTCCTGTTACACAAACGCAATCCCGGTTCATTCATAGGGACGGGCTCAGGGCTGGTGGGTGAACCTGAGGCATTCCCGCCGTCGCCACCCCGCCCGCCAGTAGGATAAATAATGGTGCAGTGACTGCATTGTATGATAACGGGGGCGCCATGACCGCCGTCACCGCCTCTGTTTTCTGCGCCGGCAGTCAACGTTGCGAACAGAAAGAAGACCGCGGATAGGGAGACGCTCAATCGCCCGATCCCACGCAGATCATAACTCTTTCTTTTTCGCTCTCTCATGATCTCTCTCTCTAAGTTTTTAACCAAATTTTGGGTAAGATTAAGTATTTTAAGAGAGTTGAAAATATTTTTGCGCTGTTGGCTGTGCGCGTCGGCAGCTTTGCGATGCAAATGCATTACAGAACTTCATAGACCAAAACGGGACAGTCCATGGAATTGAAGCTCCCTGTATAAGGGATATCTTACAGAATACTTTAATCAATTTCGCATAGGTAAACAAAATCTCCTGGCGAACTTCCACCGGCCTAGCGCAAAACGAGAATGCGATGCGATCAAAAGGGATGGAAGCCTCACTGTGGCCTTCTTCCGGTGCTGGCGCCGGAAACGCAGCAACTGGAAACCCATCCTGAATTGCCCTGCCAGCTTGCTTGGCACCAGGGGCGTCGCGAACGGCCATCATCATCAGACACTCTGCACCTGCCGATAATAACCCCTTTTTCTCCTTCTGGGATGGAAGCGACGACCTCGTGGTCTAAACCTGGGCCGCTACGGATATTCAGAATACCATCGGAAACGTCGTCGTCTACCTGGTACGTCTCGGGCATCTCCACTTGAGATCCCTGCGGCCTCAATGAACCTGAGGCATTCCCGCCGTTCCCGCCGGATCCGGTGCTAGGATTACCCAGTATAATGCAATTGATGCATTGAAAGCTGCCGCCATTGCCGCCATTTCCGCCGATGGTTTGTGCGATAGCAGTCAGCGTTGCGAACAGAGAGAAGACAACGACTATGAAGACGCTCAATCGTCCACGCGGATCATAATTCTTTCTTGTTTGCCTCCTCATGATTCCCCATCCGGCTCCTGATCGTCGCGTGCTGCCAAGCAGGCGGCCCGAGCAGCCACGCTCGTGAAGATTTTTACCTATTGCCCTGCAATGCCATAACCGTGCCCGGGGCAGAAGCACACATCACCGGGTCGCGCATTCGTCGTTATTACGCAACGCTTAATCCTCCAAATGTCGCTGCAATATATCATGCCGCTTGAGGCATTCCCGCCGTTCCCACCTAACCCGCCATAGGCATTCCCACCATTTCCGCCTGACCCGCCACGAGGATTACCATAGATAGTGCAGTTGTAGCATCGAAAGTCTCCGCCACGACCGCCAGAACCGCCGTAAGTTTGTGCGATAACAGTCGACGTTGCGAACAAATAAAAACCAATGCAGAGAAAGGCGCTCAATCGGCCAGTCCCAAGCAGATAACTCTTTCTTGTTCGCCCGCTCATGATCGCTTCTTGGTAATCCTACGCCAGTAATATTGATGGATCCAGCAGCTTTGCTACAATGGCAAGGTAGGAGTGCTTGCAGGCCTGCTGGAAATCTATGCCATAGCACTTCCATTTGGCTCCCCTCCCGGGGGTTCCCCCGTGTCAATTCGATGCGCCACCGGCGCCGCCCGCGCCGCCTCGGCCACCACCTACGCCTCCGCCGCCGGCGCCGCCCGCGCCGCCACCCGGACCAAGACCGCCCTTGCCGCCCGCCCCTCCGATGCCGCCAGCGATGCTGGCGCCGTCGGCGCCGTCGGCCCCCGCGCCGGGGCTCCTATGCGTTTCTTGACTGCAAGCCGCAAGAAGGGGGAGGACTCCCGCCAATAGCAAGACTGCCTTTTTCACTGGATAGCCTTTGATGGTTCGAGCCCACAAAAATTAATCCGAACTGCCACCGGCGCCGCCCGCGCCGCCTCGCCCGCTATTGCCGCCCGCGCCGCCATTGCCGCCCGCGCCGCCGCCGGCGCCTAAACCGCCCCTGCCGCCTTTGCCTCCGATGCCTCCGGAGTAGCTGGGGCCATCAAGACCTGCGGGACCGTGCGGCTGTCGGCTGCCTTCCGAATCCCAGGAAGCGAATAGTTCGATACAGTCGGAGAGTGCGTAACCCCTCCCCCTCAGAGGCTTATTCGGCTCCCTCCCGGTTTCCTCCTTGTACAGCACATCAAGGCAATAACGCCAAAGAGCTGCCCTATTATTTTCTCTCGCCTTCAGATCAAGGAAGATCTTGGCGCAATCTGATGGTCTGTTCCGATCCTCCAAAGGTGGTTTTCCCTCCAAAATACTTATGCAATAGCCAATGCCCGGCCTATCCGCGTCAACCGGTGAGTTGGCGCCGCCAGCCGCGCCGCCTCGCCCGCCCGGGGCTCCGGCGACGCCGCCGCCGTCACCTCCCCGATTTTCAGCCGCCTCCTGGGCTGCCGCCCGAAGGATGCCGCCGGAGTCACCAAAATGGAATTGAGCTGCGGTCGCGCCGAATGCCAGGAAACCGCATGCCGCTACAATAAGAGTTGTTTTCACGGGTGGCGCCTTCACCTTTGGAGGGAAAGCAAAATCGCCTCGTTAAAGCGTCTTGCTATCCCGTACGGATCTTTAGCTTGATGAGTTCGTAGCGTTGGGCTCAGTTACGAGAATTCCCGCCATCTCCACCACGTCCTCCAACACCGCCATAGGCGCCGGCGCCGCCTCCGCCACCCGAACCGCCACCGCCGTGACCATAGGCATTACCGCCATTGCCGCCAGCACCGCCCACTCCGCAATGCGTTCCCGAGCCGCCGCCACCGCCGCCACCGCCGCCCGCGCCCGGACCAATGGCGTTGCCGCCGTTACCACCGTCGCCGCCTATGCCGCAATCCCTGGCTGAACCTCCTTGACCGCCGCTACCGCCTGCGCCGCCGTAATAGCCGTTTCCTCCATGGCCGCCGTCGCCGCCTTGGGCCATAACTGTGTGGGCGCCGGCCAATAATGCCAGCGTCGAGACAGCAACCAAAATCTTTCTCATATATCTCTCCTTTCCATAACGCCGAGAGTAGTTTATTTTAATCAAGTTGCTTTAATCTCATAGCATGATTTTTTTAGGTAAGCAAAAAATAGTCGTAGTTAAAGGGCTTCTGGCAGGTCGCTTGTTAGTTGCCGCAAGGCATGGTAGCTGCCATCGGAAATTGGCAGTTGCCCCCCGCAATAATAGTGAAAGCACGACGAGGGCGTTCATCCGCCTTCTCACTCGGTTGAGGTTGCTTTACTGAGAACCGTGGAGCCTTTACGAGCCCACCTCACGATCCCGAGGCCGAGATCGTGCGCTCGCGTAACGATGAGCCAGAAACACTGAGAATGACGAAGGTTTTCAGTTCAGCAGAGCATTCAGCAGGAGACGCGTCGCTCACCGACGCGATGGTCCGCTTTCGTGATGGGTTTCAGATGGCGGCCGCATGGATACGCGGAGGTGTTGTTCGGCCCGGCCGGCGTCTGAAAGCCCCCGAGGAAGGAAACCGCGGGCAACAGCGATACGCTATGGAGATTTGATCGGGCCGCGAGGCGCGCCGGATGGCTGCTTTCGCCCGTTTTTGGCTGCGGCAGGCGGGGTGCTGGCGGTGGCGAGCTGAAAAGTCAGGTCTGGAAGGCGGCATAGTCGGGCCGGACCGTCGAATGACCCGTTCCGCGGACAAAAGGCCGCCAGCTCGGCGGTGCGGCCGACAATCGAAGACAGCCTTGCCCTTCTCAACAGCGGGCCACAGTTCATGACGTATCGATCCAGACGACGTGGACTGATGGCGGCTGATAGCCGGGCAGCGAGCCGCGCGCGAACACTTCGATGCGGATCATACGGCCGCCGCAGCAGGGACAGGGCGGCAAGACCGTGATTTCTTCCGCCGGGCTTTCTTGTCCGGGACTTACGCTCTTCTCTGCAGGCGCTGGCGCTGCACCGAGCAACTCACGCAGCCGTGCGATATTGCCGGCTCGGCCCGTATTGGCGAAGAGACCGTAATGGCGGATGCGGTGAAAGCCTTTGGGCAGGATGTGAAGCAAGAAGCGGCGGATGAACTCGTCCGTCGCCAGCGTCATCGCCTTCTGCTGAACTGGGGTTCCGGCGCGGTAGTCTTTGTAGCGAAAGGTAACGCCGCGCCCGTCATTGGCGATGAGCCTCGTATTCGAGATGGCGACCCGGTGGGTGTAGCGCGAGAGATAGGCGAGCACGGCCTTCGGACCCGCAAAGGGCCGCTTGGCATAGACGAACCAGTCGATCCGCCGCAGCGGTTTTAGCGCGGCGGCGAAGGTGGCTGGGCTTGTGAGTCTTGCGAGGCCGCCCTCAAGGATCAAGCGTCCCTGTTCGTAGGCGGCAGCGAGCCTTTCGAGAAAGAGCCGCCGAAACAGCCGCGACAGCACGCGGACCGGCAGGAAGAAGCGGCGGCGGCAGGGGATGAAGCGCTCCCCATCAAACGAAAGCCCGCCACCCGGCACAATCATATGCACATGCGGATGGTGGGTGAGCGCCGAGCCCCAAGTATGAAGCACAGCCGTGATGCCGATCCTGGCGCCCAGATGCTTCGGATCGGCGGCAATGGTCAGCATGGTCTCTGACGCTGCTTTGAACAGAAGGCCGTAGACTTCCGCCTTGTTCTGCCAGGCGACGGCCCCGATCGCTGAGGGCAGCGTGAACACGACATGGTAGTAGGGCAGCGGCACAAGCTCGGCCTCGCGGTCTGCCAGCCATTGCCGGGCTGCTGCTCCTTGACACTTCGGGCAATGCCGGTTGCGGCAGCTAATGGGCGTCGCCCATTAGCTGCCTTATGTGCACCTCCAGTAATGGGGAGCTGACGCGCCTGCTACCGCATTTTCCTGTGCATCGCCGCGCTTTCACTCTCCATTACACGACGCCCATATTACGAAGCCCGCCGAAGCAACGCGAGTAGCTTGTCGGTCGGCTGGAACGTGCCGCGCTGTAGATGCGGCGGCACGATCGCCTCGATCGCATCGAGCTTCTCCGTCGGATCGCCCCGCGTGTAGACCTCGGTGGTCGTCAATGTGGCGTGGCCCAGCCACAGCGAGACCTTCCGAATGTCTCCCGTCGCCTGCAGGACGATCATCGCGCAGGTGTGCCTGAGCACGTGGGGCGAGACGCGCTTCTTCTTCAAGCTGGGCTTGTCTCGAGCAGCGGTTGCGACGTGCTGTTTGAGGAGATAGGCGAACCCCCAACGGGTCAGCGGTTCGCCCGCGTTGCGACACCCGCGCCGCCGAACGGCGAGCCAGGCGCGCAGGGCCGCAACTGTGGCCTTCCACAATGGCAGCGTCCGTTCCCGCCGTCCCTTGCCGAGAATGCGGATGCTCATCGATGGCAGATCGATATCGTCGACCTTCAAGCTCGTGAGCTCGGAGACGCGTAAGCCGGCGCAGACGGCCAGATGCAACATCGCCCGATCGCGGACGCCGTCACGTGTGGCGGGATCGGGCGCGTCGAGCACGGCCTGCAACTCGTCTTTCAGCAGGTAGGGAACGAGCCGTTAGTCCGTCTTCTCGAACGGAATCGCCAGCACGCGGCGGACCTGATCGAGCGCCGCCGGCTGCCGGTATTCGAGGAAGCGGTAGAACGACTTGATGGCCGCCAGCCGGACGTTGCGCGTGACGGCGGCGTTCTTGCGCACCTCTTCGATGTGCTCGAGGAAGGCGCTGACGAGGCTGGCGTCAAGCTGCTCCAACGTCAGCGCCGATGGCCGGACCTTCAGTTTGTTCGCGGCGAACTCGAAGAGCAGCTGGAAGCTCGAGGCGTAGGAAGCCTGCGTGTGTCGACTGGCGCCGCGCTGCCTAGCCAGCGTGTCGCGGAGGAAAACCTCGATGAGGGGAGCGATCGGCGTCATGACCACCTCGCATCGTCCAGGAACTGTTCACCGGCCGCGGCGACGTCGCGCATGAGGTCGGCGGTGGCTTCCAGATACCAGTAGGTCGCGTAGATGTTGACGTGCCCCATGTAGGTCGCGAGCGCCACCATATGCGCGCCGCTTCGGCTGCGACCGGACGGACTGTCCGCGAGCGCGCGCACCGCGAACGTGTGCCGGAGATCGTGCAGACGCGGGCGTCGCTGCGCCGTCGACGCGATTCCTGCCTTGCGGGCCAATCTGTCGAAGGTCTCCTTGACGGCGATGTAGCGCATCGCGTCTCCGCTCTTGCCAATGAAAACGGGATCATCGTCCGAACGCGGTCGGCGACGAGACAGATAGCGCTGCAAGCCCGTCGCCGCCGTGTCGTGCAGCGGCACGAGCCGCGTCTTGCGGAACTTGGTCTCGCGGATCAGCAGGCCGTCGCGCGTCACATCGGCGACCGTCAGCTTCAGCGCTTCAGAGATCCGCAAGCCGGTGGCCGCAAGCAGCGCGATCAACGTCGCATAGGTCTCAGCGCGCAAGCCGCCATGAGGCCGAAGCTGCAAAGCTGCGTCGATCAGGCGATCGAGTTCCGCGGCCGAATAGATATGCGGAGGCCGTCGCCGCTTGCGAGCGCCAAAGTGATTGGCCGGCGGCAGCTCGTGCCGGTCGTCCTCGATCCGGACGTGGCGTACGAAGCGGCACACGGCCTTCAGCCGGGCGTCGCGCTGCGCGACGGACGGCCCGAGCGCTGCCCAATCGATGGCCGTTTGCGTGTGAACATGCGATTGTCCGTGCTCGGCGGCGAAGGCGGCAAAGCTCTTCAGCAGGTACTCGTCATTCGACATTGCGAAGCCGGCGGCTCTGCGGAGGCCAAGGTAAGTCTGGATGGCGTTCAGCATCAGAACACCTCCGGCCAGGGCTGCGCGATCTGCCTCAGGAGCGCGATATCGGCCTTTGCGTAGAAGGCGGTCGTGTCGATGCCGCGATGCCGCAGGACCAAGCCGATCTTCTCCAACGGCACGCCATGGCGCAGCATCTCGGTCGCCGCCGTGTGGCGCAGCGCGTGCGCGCCTTTGAATGGTGTGACGATGCCGGCCCGCTTCATGACGCGCCTCACGAGCGACGAGACGCCGTCGCCGTTTTTTAACGGCCGACATGGTGCGATCGTGCGCAAGAACACATGATCGCTCGGTGAACTTGAAGGTCGGGACTCGATGTAGGCGACGATCGCATCGCCGACGTCCTGCGGCAGCGGCAGGCGGACCTGGTAACGCGACTTGCCCGAGACGCGAAGCGAGCCCGTCTCCCACTCGATATCGGCGAGCCGCAACTGCGCCACGTCACCGGCGCGCAATCCGAGACGCACCAGAAGCAGGATAATCGCGCGCTCACGCCGCCGCGCAGGGACATCGCCATCACAGGCGGCGATCAGCCGGTTCACGTGCTCCGGCGACAGATACCGCGGCATGTCGGCAAGCCGCCAGTGGGCGTAGGCGGGAACCGCACTGTCGAGCCCGACGCGGCAGCGGCCCTCGACGGCGAGGTAGCGCAGGAATGCGCGCAGGCCGGTCGTCATCTTCTCGACTGTGCCGCGCCCGCTCGTGCTCGCACGATCCATGAAGGTACGGCGGATGCCGGCTGCATCCCAGTTCGCCGGATCTTCCCCGAGCGTCGTCAGCAAGCCGGCGGCGTCGCGCGCGTAGAGCCTGATCGTGGCGTCGGACGCTCCGCGGTGCTTGCGCAGCCATGCTTTGAAGCCCGTGACCAACTGCGGTTCAGCCGGCGCCGCCGCAGCGGCGGACCGGCACACGCCGATCTCCACGAGGCGCCGACGAAAGAGCCTGGCGCCGTAGATAGTGTGGTGATTGTGACGGCCGCCCTTCGCGCGTGGGCAACGACAGGCGCGCAAATGCTCGCTGAACGCCTGAAGATCGATCTCGCCCGGCAATACGCCTCGCGGCGCCAGGACATGGCCGAGATGCGCCGCCGCCCGCAGGTATCGAACCGCCGTGTCGGCGCTATAGCCCTGGCGTTCGAGCGCCGCTGCGAAGCCGTCGAGATATGGCCCGCTCGGCCCGCTGCGCAGATGTTCCCGCATCTTCGATGCCGGGAAGTAGGTCTCCAACATGATCGTCCCCGCTTGTGATCGGCCGACAGTGGCCGACCCGACGGGGGCGCAGGGGCGTCGTGTAATGGAGAGTGAAAGCGCGGCGATGCACAGGAAAATGCGGTAGCAGGCGCATCAGCTCCCCATTACTGGAAGTGCACATTGAGGTGGCCCCGGTTGTTCGGACAGAATTTCCGCTTCGATAAGTGGAACGTCTGCCGGGGTTAGGCCGCCACGCGGATTGGCGGCAAGCCGTGTGCTCCGTAATAGGCTTGATCGGGCGTCATGCCGTCAAGGCTCGAGTGCGGGCGCCGGCGATTGTAAAGATGCAGATACCGCCCGATCGAGGCCCGCGCCTCCGGCACGCTGTCGTAGGCGTGCAGATAGACCTCCTCGTACTTCACGCTGCGCCAGAGCCGTTCAACGAACACATTGTCCCGCCAGGCGCCTTTGCCGTCCATGCTGATCGCGACGCCATTCTTTATGAGCACGCCTGTGAAATCCGCACCCGTGAATTGAGAGCCTTGATCGGTGTTAAAGATTTCCGGCCTTCCATGCCTTTCGAGCGCTTCCTCCAAGGCCTCGACGCAGAACGAGGCCTCCATGGTGATGGAGACGCGCCACGACAGCACGCGCCGCGAGAACCAGTCGAGGACTGCGGCGAGATAGACGAAGCCTTTCGCCATCGGGATATAGGTGATGTCCATGGCCCACACCTGGTTCGGCCGCACGACATCCAGGCCGCGCAGAAGATACGGGTGGATCTTGTGCCCCGGCTCCGGCTTGGTCGTGCGCGGACGGCGGTAGAGCGGCTCGATCCGCATCCGCTGCATCAGCATTTTGACATGCCGACGGCCGACCCTGCTCCCCCTGGCGGCCAAAAGACCGCGCAACATCCGCGCCCCTGCGAAGGGAAACTCCAGATGCAGTTCGTCCAGCTGGCGCATGAGGGCGAGATCGGCGGGCGACGCCGGGCGCGGCAGGTAATACACCGTGCTGCGCGCGATGCCTGCGGCTTCGGCCTGTTTCGTGACGCTTAACGCATGACCGCGGTCGATCATCGCTTTGCGCTCAGCAATCCCGCCTTGGTGAGCGCCCTTTCTAAAAAATCGTTTTCCAGCGTCAGTTCACCGATCTTGGCGTGCAGCGCCTTAATGTCGGTGGCGGGAGCCGCCTGGGTCACGCCGCCGCCCGCACCGAAAACGTTCGCCGCGCCGCCTTCGAGCTGCGCCTTCCAGGCCGTGATCTGGTTCGGGTGAACCTCGAACTGTTCCGCCAATTGGGCAAGCGTCCGATCCCCCTTGATCGCCGCAAACGCCACCTTCGCCTTGAAGGCCGCTGAGTGGTTCCGCCGTGGTCTTCTGCTCATTGTCGCTCCTGATTCTCGCGGGTACAAGCGTGCCCGCTGTCAGGCAGAAATTCCACTTACCGCACCGTCCGAAATTGTGGAGCCACCTCTCATAACGCAGGAGTTGTAGCTGATAACGGTATGGTCGCAGTCTTCGCAGCGCGCGACATGGCCCCCAAGCTCTGCCGTGCGGCAGGCTTCGATAGCCGCCATCGCTTTCAACTGACCGAGGCTTACATGCCCGGCGTTGGCCTTGCGCCAGGCAGCCCCGTGGCTGCGGAAGATGTCCGCAACCTTAAGCACGGGACGCGGCATGGCCCGAGGCACTTAAGCCTTGGGCTCATCCTTCTTCTTTTCGATCAGGCTGAGCCGGTCCAGCGGGCTCATCACCTTGCGGATCGTGCTCGTGGCCACGCGCGTGTAAAGCGCCGTCGTGTTGAGCTTGGCATGGCCGAGCAGCACCTGGATGACGCGGATATCGATATCCTGCTCCAGAAGATGGGTCGCAAAGCTGTGCCGCAGCGTGTGCAGCGACACCCGCTTGCCGATCTCGGCGACATGGGCCGCCGCGTGGCAGATGCGGTTCAACTGCCGCGTGGTCATCGGGTTGACCCGGTTCTGGCCCGGAAACAGCCACGCCGTGGGCCTGCCGATGCGCCACCATTCGCGCAGGATGTCGAGCAGCATGGGGGAAAGCATGGCGTGCCGGTCCTTGCGTCCCTTGCCTTGCTCGACGCGGAGCACCATGCGGGCGCTGTCGATATCCGAGACCTTCAGCGATACCACTTCGGACGCCCTGAGCCCTGCGCCGTACGCGACGCTCAGCGCCGCCTTGTGCTTGGCGCTGGAAGCGCATTCGAGGAGGCGGGCAACTTCCTCCTGGGTCAGCACCGTGGGCAGCTTCTGGGGGCCTTGAACCCGGAACAGCGCCTTCAGAAGCCCGGGCTTGTCGAGCGTCACGCTGAAGAAGAACCGCAGCGCCTGCATCGCCGTGTTGACGCTGGAAACGCTAAGCGAGCTGTCGATCAAGTGCAGTCGGAACCGGCGCAAGTCTTCGAGTTCCGCGGTCTCAGGCGAGCGTCCGAGAAAGGCGGCAAAGTTCTTTACACAGCGGATGTAATCCTTCTGCGCCTTCTCTCCAAAATGGCGGGCGGTCATATCGTCGATCATGCGCTGCCGAAGCGGGCTGATACGCATACGCAACTCCTCTTGAAAATGAGACTGACGCCTCATTCTCAATCAGAGCCTTCGGCTCGCCTTGACGGTTCAGAATGGAATACCGCCCGCTCCGCAGCGGCCTACCGCGAGAGCGGTTTCGTTCTTCGGCGTGCGCCGTGCAAAGGCGGCGCTTTCACGACGGCTTGATCCCGCTCACTCTGGCGATCCTGGCCCGTACGCAGTCAGCCAGTTCGCTCAGGCGCCTGCTGCGGAACCCGCTCGGTTTCGTCTGGACCTATGGCTGCGGCTGGCGCATGCCGGAAAGCAGCGAGGAGCCTCTCGTGCTCGACGCGCCCGGCTTCGGCAACCTCGTGCACATGGTTCTCGAACGCGCCCTTCAGGACATCGAAGCCGATGGCGGTCTCGCAGCCGCCGATGAGGAGGATGTCCAAGCCGCTGTCGGCAGAGCCGTCGATCAGATCGCCGCCCTGTGGGAGAGCGAACGCGCCCTACCCCCGGCGATCGTCTGGCGGCGCACACTCAGCGAGGTTGGCGAATTGGCGGCCATCTGCCCGGCGCGCGCTCTTACGGCGAGGCGCCGTTCGGCGGAGTTGATCCCGAATTCGAAAGCCGCTTGCCGCTGGGATCCCAACGCCCCCGTCACGATCCCGGGCGCCGCTTTCAACATCTCAGGCTATATCGACCGCCTCGATATCGCGGCGGATGGCAAGCGGGCGCTTGTTCGCGACTACAAAACCGGGAAGGCGCCGAAAGAAGACGCCCTTCTCGACGGAGGTCGCGAACTCCAGCGCTGCCTCTAAGCGTTCGCCGTCAAAGCGCTCCTTGGCGAAGACGTCGCGATCAGCGCTTCGCTGCTGTTCCTCCGCGAACAGCGCGAATTGCGCCTTGACGACCCCGACGCTTTGCTGACCGAACTCGGCGGGTATCTCCGCGCGGCGCGCGCAACCCTCGCCGGCGGAGCCGCGTTGATCGGACCCGACGCGGGAGACACGTTTGACGAACTGGCCTTCGCTTTGCCCGCAAACGCCGGCGCCGCCTATTGCCGACGCAAGCACGCCGCCACGATCGAGCGTTTGGGTGACCTTGCTCAGCTTTGGGGAGCCGACGCATGAGCCGTCCTCAAAGATGACGCCGCGCGACGCGACGCGATCCGCCTCCACAACCGGTCAATCCTCGTCGAAGCCGGCGCGGGCTCGGGCAAGACGGCGGTCATGGCGGGCCGCATTGCGTTCATGCTTGCCGAGGGCGTCGCGCCGCGAACCATCGCCGCCGTCACCTTCACCGAATTGGCGGCGAGCGAGCTTCTTTCCCGCGTTCGCGACTTCGTGGTTGAGCTCGCCGGGGATCATATCCCGCCGGAACTCGCTGTCGCCTTGCCGGAGGGCCTTTCACCCCTTCAGAAAGAGAACCTCGCCAAGGCCAGCGCTGTCCTTGATGAAATCACCTGCACCACGATTTACGGTTTTTGCCAGTGCCCGATCAAGCCTTATCCCGCGGAAACCAACATCGACCCCGGCGCCGGCGTCACCGACCGCAATCAGGCCCACCTCATCTTCAAGGACATCACCGACGCCTGGCTGCGCGAGCGCCTGTCCGGTGAGCACGACGGCATCCTCGTCGAGATGGTGCTCCACAACCCGGCCGGAACGGTCGCGCTCATCCAGAATATGCCGAGAACTTGCGCCGGCGTCCCACATTCTCCCCGCCTCCCGCCTCGCCCCTGGGCGGGCCTGTTCAAAGCTTCTGCCGATCCACCGCTGATTTCCCGCAGGCGCGGGGATGTTCCGGCGGTAGGGTGTGGCGCGATCCCGTTCCGAATTTTTATCGGTGTTCCCTACGAAACAGCAGCTATGCGGACCCCGTGAGATGCTCATCTCGAAAGCGGAGATAGCTTTCTCACCCAAACTGAAAAATGAAAGGAACAACCCAATGCCTCAGAATGATAACCACGGCCACGGCGGCCACGACCACGGCGGCCACGGCGACGTCAGCATTTCCGGATTCAATGGCGACAGCTTCACCAACAGCCCGGTCGATCTTTCGTTCGGCGGCCACGACCACGGCGGCCACGACCACGGCGGCCACGGCGACGTCAGCGTTTCCGGATTCAATGGCGACAGCTTCACCAACAGTCCGGTCGATCTTTCGTTCGGCGACCACGGCCATGGCGGCCACGACCACGGCGGCCACGGCGACGTCAGCATTTCCGGATTCAATGGCGACAGCTTCACCAACAGCCCGGTCGATCTTTCGTTCGGCGACCACGGCGGCCATGGCGACGTCAGCCTTTCCGGATTTAATGGCGACAGCTTCACCAACAGCCCGGTCGATCTTCACTTCTAGCCTTTCCTTCATCACTAAGGAGGATAAAGGCATCTCTGAAGGCCGGGCAGCGCCCGGCCTTCTTGTTTATCTTGAGGTGTACATGCAGTTTAGATTTGGGTTTGTTTCGTAAAACAAAGGTAGGTTTCCCGAGCGTTCAGCGGACCCTGTTACGGGCGAAAGCGAGCGGACCAGCGCCGCAATCAAGCGAGCTGGCGCGTTCGGGCGAGGTTTCCGCGGGAGAAGGTGAGCCGTAGGGTGAGGCTCGGCGAACGAGTAAAAGGCTGGGCCACGGGGCGTCACGCGCCCGACCAGCTCACGGTCGAGCTTGTAGCCCTCCAGTCGCTTGTGCAGCCACGTGCCCCAACGCGCATCGGCGTGAGCGTATGGCAGGAAGGCGCTGAATTTGAATTGTGCATGACCCGCCACGTCTGCTCCCGAAGAATATGACCGCACTGTCACCCACAATCGTTCACCGCATCAGGCGCGATCCGCTCACGTCATTGTGACGAATTGCGGGGAAATCCGCCCAACCGGGTTCTGCGCCATCGGATAAGCGCAGTAGGCTCGTGCAACACGCTTGGTGGGCAAGGCCGGATGGAGCGAAGGACATCATAAGCCGCCGAAAACTGCTGACCGAGGATGAGCGGGCCCGCCTGTTCGGCATCCCCATCGATGAGGCGGGTCTCGCCAGGCATTACACGTTGTCGCCGGACGACCTGGAGCTGCTGCATGCCAAGCGCGGCGCCCGCAATATCCCAGGCGCGGCCGTGCAGCTCGCCCTGCTGCGCCATCAGCTTCGATCACCGTTCACGACCTCGTTCCCTGAAAGGTGTGCTGTTCCATGTACGCGGCCGTTAACACGCGCCGCCCCCTCGACGATAGCACTGCCGAAAGCTTCTCCATTCACCTGCGCATCACCTCTAATGATCGCGTGGTCGTACGCCCGACCGGTAAGCTTTGCGTTACCCGATACCGAGGCCTGGTCAAACACACTTCCTTGCACGGTTGCGTTTCCCGAGACGATCGCGTCACCGTACACCTCGCCACGGACCTGGGCGTTTTCTGAGACTCGGGCGTTTCCCTGAGCTGTGCTTTGATCGTGAAGCCAACAAGTTCCCGACTGGCTAAGGTTCGCCTCAGTCTCCACGTAACCTCCAAAGAGGCCGTCGCTCTTGCGCCGGATCCGGTTCAGAGTTGCCCCGCGAACCATTCGTGTGTCTGTCGTAACGAGTTCGTATTTCTGGCCCATTTCAGCTCCCTCCAACTCTTCGCTGCGTGCCGTGGTTTTCACGATGCTTACGATCAAGGTGGCGGCAGAGCCGAGAAACTGCAGCGTCAAGCGACGGTCAAGATCAAACCGAAGTACACCCGACTTCGCTTTACCCATTGGAATTGTCATCGCGACCTCTCGCTATCCTAGATAAGCTTTTGGAACCCCCGCTTGCAAGCGCCTCTAACAAAAGACGCGCTCCCCTCGGGCATCAAGCCGATTGCGAGGGCGCGATCAGCTGCTTCGATCACCGTTCACGACCTCGTTCCCTGAAAGGGGTGCGGTTCTATATACGCGGCCGATGGCACTGCCGAAAGCTTCTCCATTCACCAGCGCATCACCATGTCCCGGGAGTTTTTGACACTTGGCCACGTGCGGAACAGCTCGTGAGACGGGCCATGCTTTTGCTTGACGCGAAGGGTAGGCCCATCAGACAAACGACGTCAGATAAAACCGGCAATGCTGGCGCGTCATCGAGGGCCAAACCCGAATCCCAGGTAGGATTTATCCTACCGCAGGCGTTCCGGCGTATAGGGCGGGTCGTTTGTCTAAGGTGGATGGCCACTCGGACGAGAACGTGAGTGTTGTAGCATGCGGGAAATTGCATGCGGGAGCCGCGGGGAGTTTGGCTGAAAGGGATTCGCAAGAGGCCGCAGGCGCCACCAGAACCCCACATATTTGGGAATGGAGCAAGCCCTTGGCTTTGCTTGCGTTTCTCGGAAGAGTGTTTCCAGCAAGCGCGGGGATGTTCCGGAGGTAGGGTGCTGCGCGATCCCGTTCCGAATTTTTATCGGTGGTTCCCTAGGAAACAGCAGCCATGCGGACCCTGTGAGATGGTCATCTCATAGCTTTCTCACCCAAACCGAAAAATCAAAGGAACACCCAATGTCTCAGAATGATAACCACGGCCACGGCGGCCACGGCGGCCACGGCGGCGACGGCGGCCACGGCGGCCACGGCGACGTCACCATTTCCGGATTCAATGGCGACACCTTCACCAACAGCCCAATCGATATTTCGTTCGGCGGCCGCGGCGGCCACGGCGACGTCACCATTTCCGGATTCAATGGCGACACCTTCACCAACAGCCCGGTCGATCTTTCGTTCGGCGGCCACGGCGACGTCACCATTTCCGGATTCAATGGCGACACCTTCACCAACAGCCCGATCGATATTTCGTTCGGCGGCCGCGGCGGCCACGGCGACGTCACCATTTCCGGATTCAATGGCGACACCTTCACCAACAGCCCAATCGATATTTCGTTCGGCGGCCACGGCGGCCATGGCGACGTCAGCCTTTCCGGATTCAATGGCGACAGCTTCACCAACAGCCCGGTCGATCTTCACTTCTAGCCTTTCCTTCATCACTAAGGAGGATAAAGGCATCTCTGAAGGCCGGGCAGCGCCCGGCCTTCTTGTTTATCTTGAGGTGTACATGCAGTTTAGATTTGGGTTTGTTTCGTAAAACAAATGTAGGTTTCCCGAGCGTTCAGCGGACCCTGTTACGGGCGAAAGCGAGCGGACCAGCGCCGCAATCAAGCGAGCTGGCGCGTTCGGGCGAGGTTTCCGCGTGAGCCGTAGGGTGAGGCTCGGCGAATGAGTAAAAGGCTGGGCCACGGGGCGTCACGCGCCCGACCAGCTCACGGTCGAGCTTGTAGCCCTCCATCCGCCCAACCGGGTCCTGCGCCATCGGACAAGCGCAGTAGGCTCGTGCAACTGCAAGCCTGCTTTTTTTACCTGAAAGAACGAGAGCCAACCGAAGAACATGTCTTTATTGATATCTCCGATTTTCTGGCGCCGACACAACGGAGGTCCCTGAACAAACTGCCTTGCGGCAACGCCGCCTCCGGCGAAGATTACGCCGGAAGCTTTTTGAGGCGGACGATCGTCACAGTCCCAAGCTCAGACGGCTCCTCAAAAGGCATAGTCGCGGCTTATCGATCACAGAGAGCAAGCCCCTTGTCTTTCGGAAACGATGTATGGAATTATCATTTTTCACGACGATGGCCAGTTTGTCATCGTTTTTCCCGGATGATCATCGTTTTTCATGAACAACGCCGCAAATCCTTATTTTTCCTCTCCGGTCACTGTTTTTCAGGAGAGCCCGCTCCCGGACCCGGCTTCTCCCGTCGGTTATGCCGCGCTCATCGACGCCCACGGCCTCAAGGTTCCTTTGCCGCGCATTCTGACCGGCGTGTCGCCGAAGAACAAATCCGCGGCTTCAGCAGAGTGGCGCATCCTGCCCGCGCGCTACGCTCCGCAAGCCTCCCTGGAAGGCCATCTGACCTTCGCCCTGAAATATGAAGGCGTCAATCTTCTAGCGCTCAAGAAGCTGTTCGAGGCGACAGGCGCCGAGCCGATTGAAGTGCTGGTGCGCCGTGCGCCCACCGGCGTCTATGCGCGCCGCATCTGGTTCTTCTATGAGTGGCTGCTGGGCCGACCGCTCGATCTTCCGGATATTTCCCGCGGGACCTATACACCCGCCCTCACCAAGCAACAGTACGGCGTCGCGGGCAAGAAAGCGCAACGTCAGCGTATCCTCGACAATCTGCCGGGAACGCCGGCTTTCTGTCCGCTGATCAGCGCCACGGATCGGCTCGATGCCTGGCTAAACCAGAACCTTGCCGCAGAGGCCGCCGGGGCGGCGGCTCGCGTGCCCAAGGATCTGCTCGCTCGAACGGCCGCATTTCTTTTGCTCAAGGACTTGCGCTCAAGTTACGCCATCGAAGGCGAACGGCCCCCGCAAAATCGCATTCAGAGGTGGGGCCGCGTGATCGGCGAAGCCGGGAAAATTCCGTTCAGCATCGACGAGGTGCTGCGGCTGCAGCGTATCGTCATCGGCGATGACCGCTTCATCAATCTTGGACTGCGTACGGAAGACGGTTTTATCGGCGAACATGACCGCGCGACCGGCATGCCTCTTCCCGACCACATCGACGCCAAGCCAAACGATCTTCCTTCCCTCATGCAGGGCCTCGTCGATTTCGATCGCGGCCCGGCCAAAGAGCTTGATCCGGTCCTGGCGGCGACCATTCTGGCTTTCGGGTTCGTCTACATCCATCCTCTTGAGGACGGCAACGGCCGCCTGCACCGCTATCTGATCCACCACGGCCATACTTACTATCCGCTCAACTAAAGGTTGCTTTGATATTGCATCTATTCTAGGTTGCAGAAATCCGCGAATCAGTCGGTGAACGGGCTTCTGATATCGACTGTCACGGCGTCGAAGCTCGAGGTAGCGGCGATCGCGAGCGGGATTATTCCGATCAGCGGGTTCGATTGGAGCTCGAACAATGTCCTTGCAATCTAACCGTGCAAGAAGTGCCAAGCCGTTACCTCACGGCACGTAAGGGGCAAGCGAAGCACCCGGGGCGGTCGAGAAGTCATTAACCCGCCCATTAGACGGCAGCGAAGCTCCGTGGCTTGAGGCCGGGGCCAATGAGAAAGACCATAGAAAAACATATCCAATTATGCAGAAAAAGAACACAATGAACAATTTTATTAACAGCAACGTGGCATTGGCTATTGCAATCGTCCTTGAAGTCGCGAGGACAACATCACTACAGTTGTCGATGCCGCCATCGATGGGCAGTATTCCCCCCCATCCGTCAAAGGCTGGTCGATGGCGACCGGCTCCAGCCGCTCCTCGGGATGGAAGAATAGCCTGCACATCACTCGCCGCAACAGACCGGGCGCCGGCGTCATGGCGCGAAAAGGACCTCCGCCCTCGGCAATAGAGATATCGAGCGGGTGCATGTAGGTCCTCGCGCCGGTTTGAGCTGATCTGGGGAACGGCCAAGCGCTTTCAGGAAGCAAGGGGCCGTCTATCCAATCCCAAGCCGTCAAGGCGCTATGCGTCAGCGGAAGACGGTGCGTCGGCGGCTGGGGATGGCGTAGTGGCCGCCTTTTTTGCCGTAGATGGATAGTCTGCCGTTAAACACACAGCTAGCGCGGCGGCGAAGTGGCTGCCGTGTTGCGGGAGGTGAAGCACTACTATCGTGCGGCGCCGACGGGCTTTGGCTCCAGAGCCGGAGCTTGCAGCACCGGCGCCGGTTCTTCGAGGCGGAACTACGCGACGGTTGAGACGAGCAACCCGCCCATCATCGCAAAGGCCATCGGCCCCCAGGATACGGTGGGCGCAATCGGGATCTATGCGCTGATGTTGGGAAATGTGGCGGAAGATAAATAACGGCCTTGTCCTGAGCTTTCGAGATACCGCGGCTGGAGAAAAAGGCGATTCCATTTATTTAAGAAAATGGAACGGAGGGCTCTGACGATCTGTCAGAATGAACCGACAGCCGAGCCAAGAATGATAACTGCGACGAGAGCCAGCAGGGCTCCGACAATGGCGACCATGACGATATCGAAATAGCTCTCGCGATGCGAGGAACCGCAGACCGCCAGCAAGGTCACTACGGCCCCATTATGCGGCAGGCTATCAAGGGCGCCGGCGCCGATCACTGCAACGCGATGCATGACCGCGGGATTGATGCCAGCCTCAGCTGCGATGCGCATATAAGTTGAGCCCAACGCATCGAGCGCAATCGTGAGTTCGCCCGACGCCGAGCCCGTCAAAGCGGCAAGGATGTTGGTCGCGACGGCCAACGATACCAGCGGGCCGCCGCCAATGGAGAGTACCCAATCGCGAACCATAGCGAAGGCAGGAAGAGCGGCCACGACAGCGCCGAAACCCACGAGGCTCGCAACGCTGAAGGCTGGCAATACGGAAGCGTTGGCGCCCGCATCGATGCTCTTGCGCAAGGATGAAAGGCGCTGGCGGTTAACAGCGATAAGGACGGCAATCGCTGCGGCCAGGGCGACAATCACAGCCCAGACCCCGCCAACGGCCGTGAGTGAGGTTTTGCCCCAGCGTTCCTCGGCGAGAAACGAAGCGTCGAGTTGGGGCAGCACCCAGAACGACATCAGAAGATTGACCGCGATAACGACAAGGAGAGGGAGGGCAGCGAGAGCAATGGGTTGGGCGATCTTGCTATGCTTGCCGTGGGAAACCTCAACAGGATCGAAACTCTGAGCAACAGTGGCGCGCTCGCGAACAAGCTCGTCATCCTGAACACCGCTCGGAACGTCGGCCTCCCCTCCGAAGCCCTCGCCAGCCTTGCGCGCCGCGGCCTCCGCGCGTGCAAGCCACCATAACCCGAAAGCCAGCATGATGACTGCGGCGATGCCCCCAAGACCAGGGGCGGCAAAGGGCGTGGTGCCGAAGAACGGCATCGGGATCGCATTCTGGATCGCGGGCGACCCAGGCAGCGCCGACATGGTGAAAGTCGCACTCCCAAGGAAGATCGCTGCAGGCATAAGTCTCCGGGGTATGTCGGCCGCCTTGAACATGGCCAACGCCATCGGCGCCAGCACAAAGAATGCGACGAAGAGACTGACGCCGCCATAGGTGACAAGTGCGCCCGCCAGCACGACCGCGAGCGACGCCCGCTGCAGTCCGAGCTTCTCGGTCATGAAGCGAGCGATGGCCTCGACCGACCCGCTATCCTCCATCAGCTTCCCGAACAGCGCGCCAAGCAGAAAAATCGGGAAGAATTGCATCACGAATTGTGCGGCGCTCCCCATGAAGGTTTGCGTCCAATGGGCGAGAAGCGGCTCGTGCGAGAAGGCGGCGGCGGCGAGCGCTGCGGCGGGAGCGAGCACGAGCACGCTCCATCCGCGATAGGCGAGCCAGATGAGAAGGCCTAGAGCAACAAGGATCCCGGCGAGCCCCATTGGTTCAGAGTTCCTCCAAAAGCACGTTCAGGTTCAAGGTGGAACGCTGGCCGACATCGTTCCCATAGTTTTTCAGGAACTTCTCGACGGTGCGGCGGCCTTCCTCTTTCAGCATGGTCAGAAACGCCCACTCCGCATTGAGCTTGGACGAGTAGCCAAGGTTCGTCATGATCGGGCTTGAGAGAAGGTGCACCCGCATGGCCGCCCACTTCGCCCCCTCGGTGTGTCCGGGGTCGGCAGTCTGGCGCAGGAGCGCCATCATGCGCAGTTCCTTGAGCAGAGTGGCATTGAAGGAGATTTCATTGAGGCGGTTCATGATCTCCTGCGCGGAGCGTGGAGTTCCTGGACGCTCGACTGGATTGATCGCCACGATCAGCGTGTCTTGCGAGGTGCATTCGCGCACCAGCGGCGTCATGGTTGGATTTCCCGAATAGCCGCCGTCCCAGTAAGACTCCCCGTCGATTTCGATCGCCTGAAAGAGTGTAGGGAGGCACGCGGACGCGAGGAGAACGTCCGGGGTAAGTTCCGCGTTTCGGAAAACCCGTCCGCGCCCCGTATGGACATTGGTTGCGGTGACGAACAGCTTGATCGACGACTTTCGAAGCTCCTCGGCCTCGACGCATGCCGCCAAAATATCTCGAAGGGGATTGAGCCCCGCGGGATTCATATCGTAGGGCGAGAACATCCGCGCGGCCATGTCTAAGGCAAAGAAGACAGGCGACGTATCCATCGTCCACCGTCCCAGCAGCATATCGAGCGGCGTTCGCTTAAGAGGGCTGAAAAGCGCGCCATCCGAGACGCGCCGCCAGAAGTCATCGAGCGCTTTGCGAGCTTCTTCGGGTCCGCCCTTTGCATAGCCAGAAGCAAGCACGGCAGCATTCATCGCCCCGGCAGAGGTACCGGAGATGCCGTCTATCTTGAGCCAAGGTTCCTCAAGAAGCCGGTCCAGGACACCCCAGGTGAAAGCGCCATGAGAACCGCCCCCTTGGAGTGCAAGATCAACCAGAACGGGTTCGCGCATTAAGCTCACTCACCTTCTGGACTCATTGTGAGTTCCGACTGGCGTACCATGGGTTACTTGGTCGCAACGTCAAGTGCGGATATTACCCATGAGACTCTGTCGCGCGCCACCCCATCTTTGTAATAGTCGAACCAGATTTATGCCTCAACAACGTCAAGGACTTGCCCCTTGGAGCCGATTAGCCATATACGAGCGGGTTATTTTTAAGTAAATGATCCGTGGACGAATGCGACGCGGCGCGAATTTATTCAAGCGTTTCCTGCGGTCGGAACGGCTTTTGATGTGGCTGGGCCTGTGATCCTGGATGACGGTCCAGAGAGGTCCTCAAGCAGGCGCGCGAAGGGCCGTTCGCGGACACGAAGGATTTGGAGGAGCAAAAGGGGGGCAAGAATTGGGCGCAGCTCCGCATAGCGGTGCTGGTTCATTCGCAGTCGAGGAGTTCGAACTTTCCAGGAAGGGCAATTCATGCTTACCCGCCGATTATTTTGTAGTTGTATGGCCGCCGCAGTGCCGTTCGCGGCGACAGCGGTTAGCGCGCACTCCGAGTGTATGGTCTTCACGCCTGACCGACAGAAGAACACCACCCCGGATGAGGCCATAGCCCTTTTAAAGCAAGGGAACGAGCGTGTGCTCGCAGGCAAATCAAACAATTGCGACCTCGTCACGCAGGTGAGGGACACCGCGGCTGGACAGGCGCCATTTGCGATGATCGTGGGCTGCATCGATTCGCGCGTATCGCCGGAACTGGTTTTCGATCAAGGCGTAGGCGATGTTTTCTGCGCGCGTGTCGCCGGAAATTTCGTCAACGCGGACATCATCGGTAGTTTGGAGTTCGCGACCAAAGTCGCCGGCGCCAAAGCGATCGTAGTTCTTGGCCATAACAATTGCGGAGCAATCAAAGGCGCGATCGACAAAGTCCAGCTCGGTAACCTTACCGCAATGCTGCAGAATATCGAACCCGCGATCCAATCTCTCGGGAAACTTGAGGGCGAGCGGGATTCCCGCAATGACGACCTCGTCCAGCAAGTCGCCATCGCCAACGCGAAACTCGGCGCGCAGAACATCCAAAAGCGCAGTGAGGTCATGTCCGATCTCATCAAGGCAGGACAATTAAAGGTCGTTTCCGCGATGCATGATCTGGCAACCGGCAAGGTAACCTGGCTGAGCTGATCCACGCATGTGTATTTCCACGATGATGCCCGGCGCCGGTGTCGGTCGGCATGTGCTCGCTCATTGGGTGCGACAAACTCTCATGAGCCCGGCTATGTCGATGACGCGATCGAAGATCGCCAACGCGATACCCCAATCAGCGGACGTGACCGGCAATGCTTCCCGCGTCTTCGGTCGTGCCTCGGTCGATGTCCGCTTTTGTATAGGAACGCCGAATGGAGGCGAACCGCTCGCCAACGCCTGCGCAGGTTTCGACTATTAGGGGCAGACCGGATTGCTTCTCAAGACGGCGTGAAAAGCAACGCAAAGGTAGGCGATATGGAAGGATAGGTAAGTGGGAATGATATGGGAATGAAACAGCCGCAAAATGCGTGAACAAAACAGGATAATTCGTTCGAAACCTGCACAAAATCGCTAGAAAATACAGCAGTTTAAGCTCTAACCAGGCTGCCTTCTAAGTAGGGGGTTGGGGGTTCGAGCCCCTCCGGGACCGCCCAATTTGTCCGTGTAACTTGATGTCTGGAAATTTTCCTCCGATGCCGTCAGGGCGAGGAGGATGTGGACGCTTCAGTTCCCCACGCGTGGGGAACTGAAGCGAATCGCGCATCGGTGTTCCAACCGCCAAGAAGGAACCACCGGTGACCAGCAAAGATGCGACGATGGCCGCAGTCCTGGAACAGCTTACGGCGGAAGGTCCACAAGCCATGGCGCAGGTCATGACCACGCTCATGAACCTCGCCATGCGGCTCGAACGTGAGCAATACCTCGGCGCGAGCCATTATGAGCGCAGTTCCGGCCGGCGCGGCTACGCCAACGGCGTAAAGCCCAAGAAGGTCGATACGGCGGCGGGCACGCTGACCCTGGATGTGCCCAAGACGGCGGGCGTCCCCGAACCGTTCTTCCCGCAAAGCCTCGAACGCGGGCGCCGCTCCTGCCGCGCGGTGATGCTCGCCGCCGCCGAAATGTATGTGAAGGGCGTCTCGACGCGAGCCGTCGAAAAGGTGTTGGTCGAGTTCGGCATCGAGGGCCTGTCCTCGACCCAGGTCAGCCGGGCCGCGGCCATGCTCGACGAAGAACTCGAAGCCTGGCGGAGCCGTCCTCTCGGCCGCTTCCGCTATCTCTTTCTCGATGCGCGCTATGAGAAGACCCGCGAACAGGGCGTCGCGGACGATTGCGCCGTGCTCACCGCCATCGGCATCGAACCCTCTGGCAAGCGCCGTATCCTGGGCGTCTACGTCGCCTTCTCCGAGGCCGAAGCGCACTGGCGAGCCTTCCTTGAAAACCTCGTGGCGCGCGGCCTGCGAGGCGTCGAATTCATTACCTCGGACGACCACCCCGGCCTCAAGGCGGCTCGCCAGGCCGTGCTGCCCGGCGCACGCTGGCAGCGTTGCCAGTTCCACCTCGCCCAGAACGCCATCCACCACGCCCCCAATCAGACTATCCGCAAGGTCATCGGCGAGGAACTGCGCGCCGTCTGGGACGCTCCAAATCTAGGAAGCGCTCAGGAGGAGCTTAAGCGCCTCGTGGCCAAATACCGAAGCCCCGCCTCCAAGCTCGCGGAATGGCTCGAAAATAACGTCCCCGAAGGCTTCGCCGTCTTCAAACTGCCGAGAGACCAGCGGCGGCGCATGCGAACGTCCAACCCCATCGAGCGCTCGATCCAACAGGAGCTAAAACGCAGGACCAGAAAAATACGCGTCTTCCCAAACGAGGCTTCTCTCCTCCGCTTGGTCTCCGCCATCTTGGTCGAGATCGACGAGCAATGGGCCGCCTCGCAAACACCCTATGTCAACTTCAACAACACCAATGCCGATTGACCGTCCACAGACAAATGTCCAGACATCAGGTTGCGTTATCGCCAATTTTGCAATGCCCATCAAGGAGATAGTTTTCGTGAAATAATTCAGATAGATAAGAGGGAACGATATGCGGAATGAAACGCCCTTGAGTCCGCGGCATTCACTTTCGGGCAGTGGGTTGCACTTGCATCTTACGGCAAGCGGGAAGCCTTTTAATTAACAGCTTGTCGCGCCTATCAATATTTATGCCGTGGTGGAGCACAAAATCTCGCGCGTCTTGTTCGGGGGCCGCAGCGCGGCGCGCTAGGTGCCATGAAGGAGGGTGCGCATCGCAGCATGGTTTGCTGCACCTGATTTCGTCTACAATGCCCGCCGTCGTCGATTGAAGGTAGTGTCCGGCTCTCTCGTGACGGGCCACGTGTGCTAAGCAGCGTTTACAGACATCAAGTGTGCCGCCGGTTGATAGCCCATTTGAGCATTGAGTATGTTCGGCTCCACCTTGTCTAGCGGAAGTGGCTGACTAACCTCGGGACAATCGGCTCCTATTTCAGGCACCAGGAGTTCATCAAGTTCCTCAACGCCGTGGAGCGGAAGGTTCCGGTAGGCAAGATCATCCATGTCATCTTGGACAACTACGGAACCCACAAGCATCCCAAGGTGGAAGCCAGGCTGGCGGACCATCCGAGATGGGTCTTCCACTTCACGCCCACCTCGGCGTCATGGCTGAACGCGGTCGAAAACTTCTTCTCGGTCATTACCCGAAAGCGCATCCGGCGCGGCGTCGTCAAATCCGTCGCCGATCACAACCGCCGAGCTAAACCCTTCGCCTGGACAAAAACCGCCGACGAAATCTTCCAAAAGCTCAGCCGCCTGCCTGTACCTTATGAATGAGTCAGTGCACTCTGATGTCCCGTGTCAAGCCGCCAGCGGGTGATCCATCGCCCGCTTCGCCACGAAGGCGGCGTGTGGGTTTCGCGAAGGGATCGTGCAGAGGAGAGGGCGGGGTCTGAAGACGACGGTGATCAAACTCTGATGCGTGTGTTGGCTACCGCATTTCCGTGTGTTCGTCCGGGGCTGTCCCTAGTCTAGAAGCGAGCATCGGTCTTGCGACCGGCTACATAGTGCACTCGGGTGTTCCCCTGCCGTGATCCCGCCCTCGCTCCTGCACGATTTATGTCAGAGAGGCGCGCCGAATATCCGGCTCCGATAAGTCTTTTGCTATGCGCGAACGCTCTGCAGAACAGGCGCCGCCAAAGACCCAGCCATCTCGCGGTTGATCGCCCAAAGGAAGCCGGACAACTCGCGGGCGATGGCGACGACGACGATCGCTGGCCTCTTTCCTTGCCGGGTCAGTGTTCGGAAGCGCCCGCAAAGTCGCATTTGCGCCTTCCAGGCAATCTCGCGGGCCTTCCTTGGCGCGGCGCCGATCCTTGCCCGCATATCTTTGCTGACGCGCGGAGGGAAACGGTAACTCCAGGCGGCTTCGATCAGCAATCGCCTTGCGCGAGGATTGCCGGCTTTTGTGATGCCGCCGCGTCTGACGCTGTCGCCCGTTGATCTTTCGGACGCGGTGAGGCCGAGATAGGCCATGACCTGGCGCGGGTTCTCAAAGCGGGAGAGATCACCAAGTTCCGCCAGAAAGACGATGGCGCCGCGCATGGCCTGCAAAGCCTCGACGACAGGGGCCAGTGTCCAGTCGGCGACCGCCTCGCGCATGGCTTGCTCCAGCCATTGGATCCGCTCACAGGCTTGCCGTACAGCCAACAGCATCTCCTCAAAGGCGATGCGCTGCTCCCGGTGCTCCAGTTTCAACCTGGCAAGCCAGTTCAAATGAGAAGGGCCCCAAGTCTTCTTGCCGGGATAATGAAAACCAAGCCGCAGCAGGAATGAAGAGACGTTCTGGCGTTTGCATTTGTAGTCCTTGGCAGCCGCGTCGCGGGCTCTCACGAGGTCCCTCATCGCTTCGTGACGCGCGTCCGGAACCCACACTGCGGACAGCTCACCAGCCCGAAGAAGCCTCGCAAGATTGATGGCGTCGCGTCGGTTGGTCTTCACCCGGTCTCCTGGTTTCGATGGGATTAACGATGGAGCCGCCACGATGCGGTCATAACCGAGGCTCCTGATCAGCCGGTACAACCCGTAGCCTGTCGGGTCGGCTTCATAGCAGAACGTCAGCCGGTCATACTTGGCAGCAAGCTTCGCGACGAGCTTCCGCGTCGCCTCTTCGGTATTGTCAATCTCGCCAAGATAGCGGATTTCGCCGTTCCGCCTCGCCTCGGCAATAGCAACGGCGTTGCGCAATTTTGCCGTATCGAACGCCACGAATGTTTCGCTATGGTGAGCCATGGTCGCCTCCTGGGTGAGGCTCTATCGAAAGCGAGTCGGCTCACCCGAGGAGGGACATACAGTCTAGGGCCCACAGCATCTCCGTCATAATCGCGGGCAATTCGGAGCGAACGGCGACATCCTCGTCCATGTCGCTGGCATCTCTCGCCATGTCAGTAAACCGTATCGAGCAGGTCGTAATAGGAGAGGTCGAGATAACCGGCTTCCTCGCCACGGTTCTTGAAGTTCCAGTCGTTGAACCAGTCGAGCGAGGACCAAAAGCGCTCGCTATTGCGCAAAATGCCATAGCGGTTCCGCAACGCCGTCCAGTCTTCGAGGGTCTGCACCGAACGCAACTCCTTCAGGAATGCGGGCGCCTGGGTAAGATCGAGTTCCATGAAGAGGTTGGGGAAACCGCCGACAATGGTCGGGTAGACGCTCATGGTGTCCTCGTCGGGCAGTGCCTCGCCATTTTGGAAGAGCATGTCGAACTGCGTCATGTAGACGCGATTGGCGACGAGCGAATAGACCCTGGAAACTTGGCCGTGGTTGAGGCGCAGCAGCACGACGCTCGGTAGGAAGCGCGGGAACTTATAGGCGGTGACCCAAAGGTGGTCCTTGACGGCATAGGTTGCGGTCCGGCCGAGGCACAGAGGGCCATAGGTGATGCCGCCGACGATGACCTCGGCGTTCTCCAGGAGGAAGAGGGAGCGAGCCTCCGCCGGGATGGCCCGGTAGACCAGGAACGGATTGCCGACGCCCCATGGCGGGTTCATGTCCTGCGTCTTATCCCAGTCGCGCGCCAGGAACAGCTCGTTCAGATGCGCGAGCGATCCTTTGTTCAGGTGCCAGACGAAATGGTTCTTCTGAATGCGGGGCTCCGTGACCTTCTGGAGGCGGTACCAGAATTGACTGACGCCTGCGTATTCGTAGGGGTTCGAGTAGGGGAACGGGGTATCGATGACCTGGATTGGCAGTTCGACAGTGATTGCCTTTCCCGTGGCGTCCATCATCGTTTGGGTTGCTGGCGTCGCCGAGCGGACGATGCGGAAGAAGTCGCCGGGGCTTTCCTCCAGCACGATGCTGGCCTGGGAGACGTGATCGAAGATGTAGCGGGCGACAAGCCCGTTGCGCGGATCCGGGTGGTTGAGGAATGCCTCCCATGCGGCGACGGTTGCCTTATCGCTTACCTGCCCAGCCAGCTGAAGCTCCCCCTGCGTTGGTCCCGGCAAGTCATTTGCCACCCAGGCCGTCAGCTTATTGAGGTCAGCGCTAGAGATGGCCGGCAACCCGAAGGGCATTCCGGCCGCGGGGGCCGCTTGCAGGTAAGCGTCGAGTGCCTGAGGCGTCGCCGGGCACTGATGGTTATAGCGCGGCATCACCGCTTCGCGTGAGAAGCCCGGCTGGTTATGCCGATATCCCGCATCCACCATCTTGGAGATCAGCGACCGGTTGAGCCGGTCCTGTACCATTCCCTCGCGGTTGAGGATGGGATAGAACCCCCGCTGCCGCCACTCCCCGGTGGTCTGGACCAAATCCATGTCGACCCGCTGGGTGGAGCCGACGTGGTTGCCGTAGGGATTAACGCCGAAATCCGCCGCGGTCGGCGCCTCGGAAGGAGTCGAGCTTCACATTGCAGGGCGAGGCAAGGCAGCCGTGAAAGGCGATGCAGCGGCGGTTGAAGATCGGCTGGATGTCGGTCATGTACTCCGACGAAGCGGAGGGAGCGGGCCCCGTCTGCGCGACCGGAGTGCCCTTGTTCTCGCCGCATCCTGACAGGAATATAAGCCCTGCGAGGAACAGGGCTGCGCAAAGGAAGTGTCTGGCCGGGTTCATGAACAGCCCGTGTGCTTTAGTGGCAGCAGGGAAACAGCCTGCGCGCATTCTGTCTGCCGGTCCAATCCGGAAATTGCCAGATGGCGGACAAATTGCTGCAACCCCGCCATATGCTGGCCACCCACACTAAATCACACTTGGAGTTTTGCATCAGCCGATGCACTTTGTTGCCTCTGGATGGCGAGTTCGATTGCTCGGCGGAGGTCGTAGGGTCTTGGAATCTGTTGCAGGACAATGCTGTTGATGACGCCAGTCCCTCGGATCTTAATCGTGCCATAGCCGAACAGGCGGCCGAAGAAGCTCTGATCGACATTCACCTCCTCGACATTTCTCAGTTCCATCTCCTGATTGGTTTGCGCAATCCACCCTCTTTGGACGACAACACCGTTCGTGGTAACGGCGATCTTCAGCGTCCAGAGCGGGATGATGGCCGTCAAACAGAGGAAGGTGGCAAGGGCCACAGCCGCAGCAACGTAGGGCCATTTGGCGAGGTTCGGATAATAAACGGCCGCCCAGCCGATTGAAGCGAGAAGCACCGAAAAACAGGAGCCATATCCGTATCTTGAAAATCGATGCAACAGACTTCTGTACAGGACTTTCTCGGAAGGCAGTGTTTGAGAAAACTCGCCCAATGGAAGCCTCCTCTAAGACATGCCAGTCATTGCCGACTGAGACTGGCGAGGCAGCGCGTTGGCATGACAAATTCCGCTTCAGCGGTCACGCCGGTGTAATGTCATCGATGGCGGCGGGGCTGCGGGTGCTTGCATAAACCGCTCCCAGGACCGCGCCGAAAACGAGATTAACCACGAAAGTGACAACGGGCGCAGCGACCCCCAGTGAGAGGCCGAAGAACCCATGCCCTGCAACAGGCATGAAAACAATCATCATCGCGAGCCACGCCAAAACGCCGAAGATCAGTCCTTTGACGACAGCCGGACCCGGCAAGATCTTCCTGATCCACGCATAGATGATGCCCCAAATCACGGTCCCGATGAAGAAGTGCACAACCCAGCCCAGGCTCGGCGGGAACTGCAAGCCTGTGTAGCGATCCGCGATGGCGACGATGTCGCCGATAGGATTGACCTCGGGCAAGAGCCCGAGCTGCCCCTCGATGATCAAGATCGCGCCTAACGCGGCGCTTGCCGCGAAACCGGCTGTCAAGCCTGATTTGATGCTTCCACCAGCCATTTCGGCCTCCATATTTAGTAAGCCGGGGCGCTGGGCGAGCGCACCGGCGGAAATGGATCAAACTTTCGGAAGTTTCGGCGCAGCGGTGCTGCGGTTCCCGAGCCACCAGAAAAGGCTCGCCAGCACAATGAAGGCAGCCCCCGCAAGAGCCAGCATCAGCGCTGTTTCCTCGACCCAGGCGATGGCCGGCACCGCAAGGGCCATGACCGCGCCGAGCGCGCATATCTGCCAGGAAAGACTGTGGACTCCCGCCACAAAAGTCCCCAGCGCAAGCAGAAGAAGAACCGCAAGGCCGTTTGCATCGGCGTTCAGCATTTGCTGGTCGTCGCTATAGAGCAGGAAATTCATCATCCCAACGAAGGCAGCCCAGTGGACAACTTGCGTTCAAACAAGCCGCACCCGTCGGCCTTCGGCATACCGCCATCCGCTCACAATGCACAGCATCGCGGTCAGGACGGCGAGCGCTTCCCAGTAGGTGGTCAGCGGCTGCTTGTTGACGCTCGTATAGGCCACGCCCGAGAGCGTCAAAATCAGAAGGACGATGTAGGGCAGCGCTCTCAATACGCGGGATGGTTTTCTTTCATCTTCCACCTGAGAGGCGGGACCGGAAAATGTATGGACGGAACTTTCCCTCTCCTCAAAGCCGATTACCATTGCTGTCCCTTACCTCTTCGCATTCACTGCAGTTGTGATCGCTTGCGTATGCTGAGCGATCATCAGCTCCTCATTGGTGGGGATGACCCAGACGGAAACCCGGCTGTCGGGGGTAGAAATGCGCGGGCCGTTGTTCTTGTTTTGGGCTTCGTCCAGCGAAACGCCGAGCCGTCCGAGTTTCTCGCAAGCGGCGGCGCGGACGGGCGCAGAGTTCTCGCCGATCCCCGCCGTAAAGACTAGTGGGTCGCGTCACTCAATTTGAGCTAGGCGCGGCAAATTGATTCATGTTGGGGAAAGGGGGATTCCCAAAGACTTGCGAGTCGGATTCGGCATGTCCGGCCGCTGGGACGTGGCGGCTGGATCAGCTGGATGGGGACCGGGCCATGGCCGCCAAGGACATCGGGGTAAAGAAGTACGTCGTCAGACTGAGCGAAGCAGAACGCGATCATCTGCAAGCCCTGATCAACAAGGGAAAAAGCCCCGCCAAGCGGCTTTTGAAGGCTCGGATTCTGCTCAAGGCCGATGTTGGCGCGCAGGGCGAAGGCTGGAGCGATGGCCAGATCATCGAGGCCTTGGATACGAACAAGTCGATGGTGACGCGCGTTCGCCAGCAACTGGTGGAGGAGGGCCTTGAGGCTGTGTTGAGCCGCAAGGAGCGCGCGGCGCCGGCGATCACGCCCATTTTCGACGGCGAGAAGGAGGCCCGGCTGGTGGCCCTGGCCTGCTCGACGCCCCCCGAAGGCCGCGCCCGCTGGACGCTGCGGCTCCTGGAGGACAAGGTGGTGGAGTTGGGCATCGTCGAGCGCGCCAGCGACAACACGATCGGGCGCGTTCTAAAAAAAACATACTTAAGCCCCACCGCAAAGAGCAGTGGGTCATTCCGCCGGCGGCGAGCGGCGCTTTCGTAGCGGCGATGGAGGAGGCGCTGGACGTCTATACGCGGCCGCACGATCCGGACATGCCGCTGGTTTGCCTGGATGAGACCTCCAAGCAACTTGTTTCTGAGACGCGAACCCCGGTTCCGATGAAGCCGGGGCAGCCGGAGCGGGTCGATTACGAGTACGAGCGCAACGGGACCGCCAACCTGTTCATGCTGTTCGCGCCGCTGGAGGGCTTTCGGCATGTCGAGGTCACCGATCATCGAACCGCCATCGACTACGCCAAGATCCTCAAATACTTATCGGACGTTCTCTTCCCGCACGCCAAGAAAATCGCTCTGGTGCAGGACAATCTCAACACGCACGTCAAAGCCTCCCTTTACGAAGCCTTTCCGCCCGCCGAGGCCAAGCGGCTCGTTGAGCGCTTCGAATGGCATTACACGCCAAAGCATGGCAGTTGGCTCAACATGGCGGAGTCCGAGTTGGGCGTTCTTTCCTCGCAATGCCTGGATCGCCGCATCCCGGACAAAGAAACGCTGAGCCGGGAAGTCGCCGCATGGCAAGCCGATCGCAACAAACATCAGACCAAGGCCAATTGGCGCTTCACAACCGCCGACGCCCGCATCAAGCTCAAGCGCCTCTATCCTCGGTTTGATTGACTCGGGCCACTAGGCGTGATCGGACCCCAAGGCGCTTGCAGCCGGATAAATACTTCCGGACATGGAGCATGCGGGCGAACGGTGTCGACGTAACTCGCCAGCGCTTCGGTTACGGAGGGCAGAAGCGGGTGGACTTGCGGCTGTCGCCGCTTCAAACGAAATATCCGCAGCGCACGTCCGCGCCAATCGATCTGGTCAAGCCGCAAAGACGCGACTTCGCCGCGGCGCAGTCCGTAGATTGCAAGCAGCATCAAGATCGCACGATCACGAACGTCTCTGGATGTGTTCGTCCCGGTGTCCGCCAGGATCCGCCTGACATCGTTCCAGCCGGGGGCATAAGGCAGCGCTTCCTGCTGATAGCGTCGCGGACCCTGTATGGCATTTGCCAGCCCTGGATCGCACGCCGCCTGTGACGCCGCGAAGCGCAGGAACGCCCGCAGCCCCGATGCAATACCGCACACAGAAACGCGCGACCAGCGCCCTGTGCCCTCGCTGACGAAGTAGTGGTCAATATCGCCTGGCTGCAGGGCGCTTTAAATGCCGGCCGGTCTGTTCGCACCATTGCAGGAACATTCTCGCGTGAGCTTGCCATCGCTCGATCGTCAACGGGCCGAACCCGCGTTCCCGCATCCAGACAACATAGTGATCGAGTTGATGCTGAAAACGGAACGCGATAGCGGGCACGCGCCACCAGCCAAGAAAACGGAGCCAGGGCCGTGCAATATCGATCAGTCCGCGTGCGATGGTGGCGCCATTGTAAATAGATTGGCGCGCCTGCGCGATCTTCTGAAGCTGCTCCAGGCCAATGCCCTCGGATGCACTCGGTTCGAGATGGCTTGAGAGCCACAGAAGCGTTGTGCTCTTCGAACGCAGCGTCGCACGAGTTCCACCCAGGCTGGCGCAGTGCCGAAGTACCTTTCCCGCTCGTTGGCGAACGGAGCATTGCGGTGCCGGCGGCGAGTGCCTTCATCGGAAAAAAGCTCTTCAAACATGGCAAACCTCCAAACTTGAGCTTTGCCAAGGAAAACGGGACTTATGTTGCGTCAATCATAGGGGCTATCTTTTGCACCGCCTCGATGCGCGCGCTGAGCGCAACATAAATTTTGACGTAACATATCCGCTATAAGCGTCGGCCTGCAGAATGCCGGCGAAGTCCTTCAGATGGCGCTCGGGATGCTCGTGTCGCCAGTTTCGCGAGGCGTAATAAAGGGCGGCTGGCGGCGCGGTTCCGGCAAAGGGATGATCGTCGCGGACATAGGTCCAGATGCGGCCAGTGATGGTCTTGCCTTTCGCCAGGATGGGCACGGTCGTGTCGTCGCCATGGAGCCGTTCGGCCGCCAGAACATGCGCCGCGATCTGCGCATAAAGGGGTTCAAGCGCCGCGGCGCAGGCGCCGACCTGATCGGCCAGCGTCGAGACGGAAAGCTCGACGCCTTCGCGGGCATAGCGCTCGCTCTGCCGGTTGAGAGCCTGATGCTGGCCGAACTTCTCGAACAGGATCATGGCCAGAAGGTTGGGCCCGGCAAAGCCGCGAGGCGTCGCATGAAACGGCGCCGGAGGCTGCGCGATGCTCTCGCAAGCTCGGCAGGAAAACTTCTCGCGCACCGTCTGGATGACCTTCCAGCGACGCGGAACAACTTCAAGCGTCTCTGTGACATCCTCGCCAAGCTTCGACAGCTTCGTCGAGCCGCAACACGGGCAGCATGCCGGCGCCGGGATCACCACCCGCTCGCGCGGCAGATGCTCTGGAAACGGTTTGCGCGAGGGGCGCTTGCGTTGAGGCCGCGGCGCGCCGCGCGTCTGGGCCGCGGCTTTCTCGGCCAGAAGCTCCTCCTCGGCCGCGGCTGTCTCCAACTCTTCGAGCTGAAGCTCCATCTGCTCCAGAAGTCGCGCCTTGCGCTCCGAGAGGACGCCGTAAAGCGCCCGCCTGAGCTTCTCGATCTCGAGTCTTAAGTGAGCGATCATCGCGTCCGCGCCGGCGCTCGCCGCCTTGGCATGAGCCTCCCGCGGAAAGACGGGCGGCGCGCTCGGCGAGGATCATCGCATGAGCGGCGGCGAGGTCGGAGGGAAGAGCGTTAAGGGACGAGTTCACAAGGCGAGGGAATCATAATTCCCCAGCATCTTCAAAGACAAACCGTCAGCCAACCGAGGTTGGCCGCCAGGTTTCCTGGGGATTGCGCCAATCGATGCCGGACAGCAGATAGCCAAGCTGCGCGGGCGAAATTGAGATCGCGCCGTCCGCCGGGCTTGGCCACAAAAACCGGCCCCGCTCCAGACGCTTGGTGAACAGACATGCGCCGAGGCGATGCTTCGCATCGCTCGCTTCTTAGCGAAATGGAGCCGCCATCCGGCGGCGGCCGTCATGCCAGATGATCTTGACGAGATCGCCGCGGCGTCTGCGAAAACAAAACAGATGGCCGCTCAAAGGATCGCGCCGCAAGACTTCCTGGACTTGCAAGGACAGCGACGGGAAGCCCCTGCGCATATCGGTGTGGCCCGTCGCCAGCCAAACTCGCACGCCGGTCGGAACTGGATCATGATCTCCTCCCGTCGACAATATCGAGGATGCGCTTCAAGGCCCCCAAATCGACGCCAAATCCAACCCGTACGCGCCGCCCGTTCGCAAGCTCGATCTCGATGCGGCTGTCGGCGGCGGGCGCTTCGCCGGCGCTGCGATCGCAGCTTGCCTCCGCGCCTTTTGTTGGCGCCGTTATAGAAACCGGCAGGAACGCCGGCGCGACCGCAGGCTTTGCGTCAGTCTGCGCCGCCTTTCGCCAGCGAAACAGAAGGTTCGGCGTGATCCCGTGCCGGCGAGCGATCGCTGAAACATTTACGCCCGGCTGCAAGGCCTCGGCGCTTATCGCCTGCTTCTCGTCTTCACTCGAGCGTCGCCGCGTGTCGGCGACAACCGAATAACGGTGAGCAAAATTATCTCCAGATATAGGCACGAGCATAGTTCCTGTTGTGACCAACGCCACAAACAAGACCTGTATCTTAGCCCAGCCGCAAGGCGGCCTTTACCGGAGGATTACGGTGACTGGCCGCTATTGCAGTATGAACCGCCGTGCCGGAACCGTTCCTATCACCCGAAACCCAGCTTTCCAGGAGCGCCGGCAACAAAGAGCTCACTTCTGACGCAGCAACAGCGCTCGATATCGGAGCTCATGAGCCTGTTCGCGATGATGCTTTTCGCGGGGGCGTTATTTCTGAATTTCACATTCCTGGTGGGTCGTGCTCATTTGCGCCTCTACAGGGGCATCGGCACCAGCTCCAGCTTCGGCGGTTCATCGATGTTTTCGATAATGTCGTGGAGGGAATGTGTAAGGTTGCTGCAGATCAAAGCCTACAAATCCCACCTCTATGAACTGGGGCTGGAATTCATAGTGTGGAGTACAAGGCGATAGCGAATTGCGATGATTGTTGCTTCTAGCAGCGATTTAGATACCGAATAACCGCATGCCCCAAATGTTGTACAACCAAAAACGTGAACACCGCTGTGCCAACCCCGAGGAACAGGTTACCATATTCGGCCATACGCACTCCTTACTCCACACACTACTCGTGAGCCACCAGAAAAGACGCTGCTCGCTCATCAAGATCACGCTTTGATATGCAAACGCTTAGAAGGTTCGTGCGATGCATGCAATGACAACATGAGATCATGCAAAAGGATGATTGCGGATCTTCGTGTATTGAGCGTCACCGGACTATAACTTCTTCAAATAGCGTACATAACGACGAGCTTTATTCAACTTAAATTTTCACCCTGATAGAAATACGCAAAATATTGTGGCGCCTAAGCAAGGCGGGCTCCCTATCTGGTAGTCAGACACAAAAATACCGCTCGCAAGCGCGTGTCCGAATACGGCTCCTTTGCGGCTATTGTCATTCTGGCTTCGACAAAAAGTTGAAGAGCGATGTTGATCAGAATCAAATTGCATGCGGCACTTATCGATATGATGCATCGCTCCTCTAGTGATGCGCGAGTAATGCTGCCAATACACGCACCATGCGACGTGTCGTCTTGCAACGTGTTTGGGAGCTACCCTTGATGTCTTCTCGTGAAGCCCGCTCTCCTGCCCAACAGCGACAGCGCGGCACTAATGTGCTTGATCAAGATCGGCATCACCTGCGCTCGGAACAGCTCGCGAGCCTGCTTCGCATAACGCCGCAAACGATCGAGGAGTGGTTTAGCGACGGCGTAGCGCCGCCCGCATCCTGTCTGGCCCTTGCCGTCCTGTTCGATACCGGATGCGTCGGCTCGGCAGCATAGGCGGCACAGTCAAGGCATTTTTTTGCAAAAGCCAAACGAATCAGAAAAGCTGTTGCCACTTATACAACAGAGCTTGGGCTTAACGCTTACTCGATGTACCAAGGCACCTCAAATCGATGAGGAATACGATGACCGCTCTATCGATACCGGCTCCGATCGCCTTTCCCCTCTTGCCAGTAAACCGCATTCGTAGCGGCGCCGCCGGACTGCTGCAGGTCTTGAGCAATCCGACTGAGTGGAAAAGCGCTGCCACGGTCGCAGGTATCGTCTTCATTGTCTCGCTCGTTCTTGCGCCTGCACTCACCCGCGATCACACTCAATTAGCGTCAGAGATCAACGCGAAGACGCTCAAGGCCGCGGCTGCACTCAAAGCCTCGCCGAGGCTCGCCGTTCTCGACCAAAGGTGAACGCACGCCCGCGCTCATTGTAGACATTATTGCGCACACGAAAAGCATTTACGGCCCTTTTAGGGCGCAAGCTGCGTTATTCCCACAATCAACCGTTCAATAAGATATGAGCGAAGGAATCCCTATTGATTGGGGATTCTCATATCTCGGGCACAAGCCTTAGGCGATGAAGGGAAAATCTTGTTGCCTATCGGCGCCTTCTATGAGTTGGCAATCCACCCTTGGGCTTGTGGTCGCCCTTGCCGCGGTTCCCTTTGTAGCTTCTTCCATTGCCTTGATGGGGCATTCAGCTAAGGGCGTGCCAACACTCTCTTCTTCCTTCCTCCTGGAAATGCACCATCTGAGCGCGGAAGAAATCAACCACCGCACACTCCAACTTGCGGCGACCATCAAAACCTCGACAAAGTAGGCCATGCAGACGCGCACCATAAGGCATCGCGCCAAGCGCGGCTTTCAGGTTGGGGCGCCGTTCCAAAAAAAGCATCCATCGTCGCTACCATCATCGACCGAGGAGGCCTGTTGCGGACATCGCGATCCTGCCAGGACGCGGTAGAAAGTTGAGGGATAGCAGCCATAAGCGGCAATGCGTCTAATGGTTGTGCTCCCCTGCCGCTAGTGCTTGGCGTCCGTCGAAGGAAAGTGGGGCGGGCCGTGGAGCGATCGGCATTTTGCCGCTCTTGCCGGAGCGGTTCACGATCTGAATTGGATAGTTCACAGGCTCCTCCGCTCCAACCGTTGCGGCGGGGGGCGCCGAGACCGGAGCTGATGAAGCGTAGTCTTGACGGACTGGCGCATCGTATACTGGGGATGCGGGCGGTTTTGGCGTTTGCGCTGAGGCGATCAGAGCCCGCTTGGGGGCAAGCAGTGTCGCGGACGTATCCTCAACAACTGCCGCGGAGGTCGGCGCGATCTCTGCGGCTGGGCTGGATAAGACAGGTGAGGCGGACATAGCCATAGCCGGGGAGGCGGGTTTGCTTGCTGGCGCAGCCGGAACGTTCGCCGCCGCCGTAACCCACGCCGAATGCGATTGCGCGCCAGGCTTGCTCAGGCTGGCCAGCATCGTGGACGGCGCGCCATCGGCGCCTGGAAGCTTTGAGGGATCGATCTTGGCGTAGATGGGGCAGGGGGCGCTCGGGTCAGGGTCCGCCGCGCCGGAGAAACTGACATTCACCATATACTGCTTCCCGCAGACCTTCACAATGGGCGGCTTGCCCGTGGTTTCGAATGAGTCGTAGCCTTCTTTGAGCCTGAGCCAGAATTGGCGCCAGGGGCTATCCCAGTGGCTCGCCATGTTCGCGGCGGTCATGCGGAACGGCATGATGTGCACATGAAAGTACTTTTGGCCGCCGACGAAGGCTTCGCGGGCCAGTGCGTAGATTTCCTCGATGCGGGCGTCGGTCATGGCGAAGCAGCCAGCCGATTTGCAATTGCCGTGCACCATAATGGCGGAGCCAGTGTGCCCGTTTGCGGAATTGTAGGCGTTGGGGAAGCCGATGTTGAAGGCAAGGTGGTACTGACTGTTCGGGTTCATCTGCGCGGCGCTTACCGTGTAGAAACCTTCAGGCGCTTGCTTGTCGCCCACCCGAACCTTCGGCCCCAAACCACCGGACCAGTAGCAAATCGGATAAGTGCGGAAATGCTGGAAGCGGCCGTCTTTGAGCTTCCAGACTTCGAGTTCGGACTCTTCCTTGTAAATCCGGACGAAGATCGGAGCGCTAAGCCGCATGCCCTTTTCGGCGAGAAGCGCGCCAACGCTCTTCTGGTTCTCGCGGTTCTCGCTCAAACTGGGCGTCAGCCGGTCTACGAGCTTCGAAATGCCCTCGAAAGATACGGGCAGCGACTGAGCCTGCGCCTCTTCCACCGCGCTCGCCGTAGCCGCGATCGCCAAAAGTCCCAAGAGTGCGCTTGCGCGCTTCATGGATCGCGGTTTCATGGTTATCCCCCCCGATGTCCCAGCCTCCCCTAGCCCCGGAACTCGATAACCACTGAATATGGCATGAAGAGAACAGGCCGCCGAGTAAGTACTTCAAGTCTGCGCAACAGTCGGGCGCCGAGAAGCGCTTCGCTACGGCGCTAATTAGTCCGATCCTGGAGGTTTAGCTGGCCAGATCTGCTCACAATGAGGATTTCCGCAAGCGACCCTGAGCGTCGAAACGATCGTGCATCCCATCAATGAACTATTTCGGCAATCCACGCGGATTGCCGTGATTGCCGTGCTTTAGTGAAACGTGAAAGCCAACGCGCCTCGTTGCGGCCATGAAAAGCTCTCCCAGCAGGACGCCGATATTTATGAGCGTCAAACCCGGGTTCGCGAGCCAACCAAGCCCCACCACCGCACGCTGCAAGGTGCAAACTGGTGCGAAGTCGCGCTCTGAGCACGGGCTCGGGGGTTGGGCGGATAAGGTTATGCGGAAGGCCAATTTGAGCCATAGCGGCCCGCTACTCCGCCAATTCTTCCGCGGCATGCCAGGTCGCTGGCCTGCATAAAGTGATCGCCTGCACGCCGGGAAGCACAGGCGCGATTCCGCCCTTGAAATGATACCAACCGGTTGGTATGCTTTCCCCGTGACAGGCGCTACATCCGCAAGAACCAAACTCCTTGATGCCGCCCTCATGCTGATCCGCCAGCGGGGTTATGACGGTATGGCCGTGGATGATCTGTGCAGAGAGGTCGGCGTGACCAAGGGCGCGTTCTTTCATCATTTCAAGTCAAAAGAGGCGTTGGCGGTCGCAGCCACGGTATTCTGGACAGAAATGACGGGCCAAATTTTCGCAAGCGCCTCTTATCAGCTTCTGGACGATCCGCTGGACCGCCTTCTGGCCTATGTCGACTTCAGGGCGCACCTTCTTGCAGGGCGGACCCTGCCGGAAAGCACCTGCCTTCTCGGCATGCTCGCCCAAGAAAAATTCGACACGAGTCCGGTCATTCGTGACGCTTGCTTAGCAGGCATCAATGCGCACGCCGAGACGGTCGCCGAAATGATCGCCGCAGCAAAGAAGAGCTATGCACCGGACGCTGCATGGTCCCCTGAAAGCCTTGCTCTTTATACCCAGGCCGCGATCCAGGGCGCATTTGTTTTGGCAAAGGCGAAGAACGACGCTGGCGTCGCCGTCGACATGATCAAGCACTTGCGGCGCTACATCGTGTTGTTGTTTCAACCAAGGGAGGAAAAATAAAATGCAAAACCCATTCGTCTGGCACGACCTGGCCACAACGGACGTCGAAGCCGCTAAGGCCTTCTACAAAAAAGTCGTCGGCTGGAATTTCTCACGGCAAGCTCCGGATTACGAGGTGAGCTTGGTTGGCGAACTGGGCGTCGGCGGGATCATGGAGCTGCCCCCGCATCTCAAGGGTATGGCGCCCTTCTGGTCTGGCTATGTCTTCACCCCCGATGTCGATGCCGCGTGCAAGCGGGTCAAGGAGCTTGGCGGCACGGTTCACAAGGAGCCTTGGGATATTCCCGACACGATCCGCATGGCGGTTATTGCTGATCCGGGCGGCGCGGTTCTGCACATCATGCAGCCTTTCTCGAAAGAAGAGCGCACATGGCCAGCGCCAGGCGCTCCCGGGACTGTCGGCTGGAACGAGCTTCACGCCGGAAATCTCAATCAAGCCTGGGAATTCTATTCCGGTATGTTCGGCTGGACGAAGGGATATGCGCACGACATGGGCGAGAAGCTTGGCGTCTATCAGCTCTTCCAGATCGATGGCAAGGACATTGGCGGCATGATGCGAAAGATGGATGAGATGCCGCTTCCAGTCTGGTTCCACTACTTCATGGTGGACGGCATTGACGCCGCGGCGGGCCGCGTTCGCGAAGCGGGCGGCCAGATCGCCATGGGGCCGCATGAAGTGCCGGGAGGACAATGGATTCTCCAGGCCATCGACCCGCAGGGCGGGTATTTCTGTCTTCTATCCAACACGAAATAGGGGCGGCACATGACTGCGCTTTCCAAAATGTCGACGACCCTCTGGTTCGATAAGGACGCCGAGGCGGCGGCCCAGCATTACGTGAAAGCGGTTTCAGGTTCGGAGGTGCTGGGCGTCGAGCGGTATGGCAAGGGCGGACCAGGCCCGGAAGGCTCCGTGATGCTGGTTCGCTTCCGGCTTGGCGACCGCGATTTCATGGCCTTGAACGGCGGTCCCCTGTTCACGCCAAACGAAAGCGTCTCATTCACTATTTATTGCGACGATCAGGAAGAGGTCGACCGCCTGTGGAGTCATATGTCCGAGGGAGGCAAGACGAGCCGTTGCGGATGGCTGAAAGACCGCTGGGGCTTTTCCTGGCAGATTGTTCCGCGGCGCTTCGTGGAGCTCATGACCTCGTCACCACCCGAAGCGAAGGCACGCGTTTTCGGCGCCATGATGCAAATGACGAAATTTGAGATCCCGACCCTCGAACGCGCCGCGGGCGGGTAGGTTCCCAGACAGGTTCTCTTGGCATCTGCCGATGCATTAGCGCCGTTTACGTCTTCTCAGCGAGAGACACGCCCGAAAGCTCGGCACAGGTTTTTACAAGTTGATCCTGAACAATTTCATCGCGGGAAACAGGATTCGGCTCGCGCAGACCCTGATGATAGAAGTACTCGTCACTCGCAAGAGCAAGCGGGTCATCGCTTGTCGCTAGCCAAGCCTGGGTCAGATGCGCCTTGCTGATATCGTCAGGCGCCGAAGGACCTCCCATGCGGGTGGCAACCCATCCCGGCTCGAGAGCATTAGACCGCACATCCGGCCAACGTCTGGCGATCGCGAAAGCAAGCAGCGCATCGTGCAATTTGCTTTCGGCATAGGCATGTGACCGCCCCGGCGCCTCAAGGACAGACAGGCGCGTCGTCTCCCACTCGTAAGGGAGCCAGCGGGGTCCGCTCGCTTCGACGGCATTGATCGCGGATCAAGCTTCGTCGAGCCGCCCGGCGATCAAAAGGCGCTGCGCGATTTCGGTGGCGATGGCGGGCAAGCCTCAGTCAAAGCGTCATTATCACATGATAAAAAATCGACAGCGAAACTGCTCGATCCCCTCATCATCGAAAGCGTGTATGAGAAGGAAGCCCCTGATGTCCGTTACTATTCTCTACTCAATCTCCGATCAGGAATCCGCCAAAGACGGCGATACCGCATTCCACGAAGAGGCGGTGCTGCCAGACTGGGCGGACCAGATCGGCACCGGCATAATCGCCGCAGAAATCGTCGCCCAACAGCATTTCTCAGATTTCGAAATTTGGCGCGACGAATACAGCGATGACAGCAAAAGCGCCTGTGTCCGCGTGGTGATCATCGAGCCGGATTGGATCGCAGGATCATACGAGGTCGATTTGGCTGTCGTTTCTGACGCTCCCCTTGGGTGGCAGGTAAAGGCAATCAGAGCGCGGCGCGTCAAAGAAAGAGGCCGCATAGATGCACTGCTTTCCTGAAGTCATAGAGCCCCTCGTCTATCCCGGCGAAATTTGTGCCCTTGATCGCAGGCCCGGTTTCAGAGGTTGAGCGGCCGAGATATCCTGAGCGCGAGTATTTCAGTAACCGACCCAAATCGACAAATCGCATGCCTCGCCACTTATCAAGATGGGCTATCGGGCAACACGAATGAAAGAGAGGTGGCTCCACAATTTCGGACGGTGCGGTAAGTGGAATTTCTGCCTGACAGCGGGCACGCTTGTACCCGCGAATCAGGAGCGACAATGAGCAGAAGACCACGGCGGAACCACTCAGCGGCCTTCAAGGCGAAGGTGGCGTTTGCGGCGATCAAGGGGGATCGGACGCTTGCCCAATTGGCGGAACAGTTCGAGGTTCACCCGAACCAGATCACGGCCTGGAAGGCGCAGCTCGAAGGCGGCGCGGCGAACGTTTTCGGTGCGGGCGGCGGCGTGACCCAGGCGGCTCCCGCCACCGACATTAAGGCGCTGCACGCCAAGATCGGTGAACTGACGCTGGAAAACGATTTTTTAGAAAGGGCGCTCACCAAGGCGGGATTGCTGAGCGCAAAGCGATGATCGACCGCGGTCATGCGTTAAGCGTCACGAAACAGGCCGAAGCCGCAGGCATCGCGCGCAGCACGGTGTATTACCTGCCGCGCCCGGCGTCGCCCGCCGATCTCGCCCTCATGCGCCAGCTGGACGAACTGCATCTGGAGTTTCCCTTCGCAGGGGCGCGGATGTTGCGCGGTCTTTTGGCCGCCAGGGGGAGCAGGGTCGGCCGTCGGCATGTCAAAATGCTGATGCAGCGGATGCGGATCGAGCCGCTCTACCGCCGTCCGCGCACGACCAAGCCGGAGCCGGGGCACAAGATCCACCCGTATCTTCTGCGCGGCCTGGATGTCGTGCGGCCGAACCAGGCGTGGGCCATGGACATCACCTATATCCCGATGGCGAAAGGCTTCGTCTATCTCGCCGCAGTCCTCGACTGGTTCTCGCGGCGCGTGCTGTCGTGGCGCGTCTCCATCACCATGGAGGCCTCGTTCTGCGTCGAGGCCTTGGAGGAAGCGCTCGAAAGGCATGGAAGGCCGGAAATCTTTAACACCGATCAAGGTTCTCAATTCGTAAGCGGTGCGCCGTTCACAGGGTGGCGGCGTAGGCCCAGGGCATAAGCTCGTCGATGCGGCGCGCAGGCCATCGGTTGACGAGCTTGGTCAGCACATCCGTGAGCCAGGCGTTCGGATTGACGTTATTGAGTTTGCAGGTTTCGACGAGCGACGCCAGGCATGCCCAGTTCTGCGCCCCCTGATCGTGTCCAGCGAAGAGACTATTCTTGCAATTCAATGCTATAGGGCGCATTGACCGCTCGACAGAATTGGAATCGATCTCGATACGGCCGTCGTCAAGGAAGCGGATCAAGCCGTCCCACTGGTTCAATCCGTATTGGATGGCGTCGCGAACCGGCGACGACTTGGAGACGCGCTTAAGGCAATCCTCGAACCAGGATTTCAAACCTTCGACATCAGGCCGGGATCGCGCCTGGCGAGCGGCGCGCCGCTGTTCGGCGGCTTCCCGCGAATGTCCTCTTCGATCTTGTACAGTTTTCGGATGCGCTCCAGCGCCTCTTGGGCGATGGGGGCCGGCCCGTTGGCGGCGATTTCGTAGAATTTCCGGCGCAGGTGCGCCCAGCAATAGGCGAGCGCTGCCGGCCCGCCGCGGCGGTCAGGACGGACAAGGATGTTGTAGCCGTCATAACCGTCGACCTGCAGAACGCCCGAGAAGCCCTCCAGCAGCGTCTCCACATGCTTGCCGCCGCGGCCCGGCGCATAGGAATAGATCACGGCGGGCGGCGTTTTGCCGCCCCACGGCCGGTCGTCACAGGCCAGAGCCCAGAAGTAGCCGGTCTTGGTTTTGCCGCGTCAGAGTGAGCGCTTGTCGCTCACGATAAACGTTCGCTCAGATCAAGGACCGGGCAGCGCGTTTCGTCGGCGAACAGCGGCCTGCACACTCGCGCTGTCACCTATACGTGACACGCTAATCGAAGGCTTCAGCCATTTCGTCACCTCCATGACTGCTCCGATTGCTTCCGGCTGGAGCGAGTTCGCCGGGTGGGGCTTGCACCCACTGGAAAGCGCCGCCTTTGCACGGCGCACGCCGATTGCAGAAGTGCCGGCGAAGTCTTGATCCCGTACGCGCGAAGACAGCTTGCGGATCCTATTGCGGTCAAATGCGCCCGATACCGTGTCGTGCAAATGACTGTCTTTAAGGTCCAGCCGGTGTGAAGAGTTGCCTATTTGCTGATCCGATTTTCGGCGCGGGTTCAGTGGCCTGAAGGCGATGGCTTCCTGCTTACGGTGCGATACATCCGCGATGAGAACCGAAGCGACCCGCTCATCTTAAAAAGCGGTAGGAAATGGCGAGAGCATCGAGGCAGGAACGGATCCCGGGAAAGTCTCGTGCGGAAAGCCGTCGAGCGTAGCGATCGCGACAAAGGTTTTGCCTGCCTTGGCGTGTCGCCGGTCCAAAGCGCAGGCACCCCGATCAGAGCGTCGAGATACATGGCGCAAGGCGGCACCGCGATGGGAGAGAGATCGCCGCTCACGCAAAAGGAGAGATAGTTGACGAGGAGTTTGTGCCGCATCGGTAATTTTTTTTAAGTTATTTGCTTGGCGCCGCCTCCCAACCGCTCGACCGAGTAAAGGTCTTGGATCAGGTTGGCGACGAGACCGGTCCAGCCGGTTTGATGCGATGCGCCGACACCGCGTCCGTTACGCCATCGAAATACTCATAGAACCAAATAAGATCCTTGAAATGAGGATCTCTTTGGAACTTTTCGTAGCCGTTGTAGATCGGGCGTCGGCTCTGCGGATCACGAAGGAAAATGGATCAAGCGCCTGCTCAAATCATGAGAGACTTCCGTTAAGGTCATCATCTGACCGGAGCCCTTCGGGCATTCAACGCGAATATCATCCCCATGGAAGGCGCCGAACTTGCGAAGGCTTTCGATCAGCAAGAAGTTGATCGGCATCCAGATCGGTCCACGCCAGTTCGAATTGCCGCCAAACAAATAAGAGTCGGATTCAGCAGGCGTGTACCTGACCTCAGCTCGGTACCCCTCTGCTTCGAACACGTAAGGATGATCCAGATAATGTCGGGAGATGGAACGAATGCCATAAGGGGAGAGGAACTCGGTTTCGTCGAGCATCCGATCAAGTAAAGGCTTCAGGCGGAACGGACGGACGACCGAGAAGAGCCGCCGCCTGTGGCTCCCGACATCGTGCGGAGAGGAGACCAGAGCGGCCAACTCGGGGCGCCGTGCCAAATGCCGGGTCATGCGCCGCATGAATTCTGGCGCATTGTGAAGGAGTTCTTCCTCGACCGTTTCAACGGCGAAAAGCGGGATCAGCCCCACGACGGAACGCAGCCTGACGGGAAGTTTCCGGCCCGAGACCAGAAAAAACCAGTCGTAGTAGAACCTGTCCTGGTTATCCCATAAGCCAACGCCTGCGCCACCGATATTGGTTGCTGCGGCACCGATCAGCAAAAAATGTTCAAAAAACTTGAACGCGATCCCCTGATAGGCGGGATCCTTCTGCGAAAGCTCCAACGCTATCCGCATCATGTTCAGGCAGAACATCGCCATCCACGAGGTGCCGTCCGACTGCGTGAAGGTCCCGTGGATCGGCAGGGCGCTTGATCAGTCGAAGACACCGATATTGTCGAGTCCCAGGAAACCGCCCTGGAAGACATTCCGGTTGCTTGGATCCTTACGATTGACCCACCAGGTGAAATTGAGCAGGAGCTTCATGAACACGCGCTCGAGGAAGGGGCGGTCCTTCCTGCCGGTGCGCTCCGCTTCTGTCTCGTAAATGCGCAGCGCGGCCCAACCATGCACGGGTGGATTGACGTCGCTGAAGTTCCATTCGTAGGCGGCAAGCTGCCCGTTTGGATGCATGCACCAGCCGCAGAGGTGGAGGAGCTGCTCCTTGGCAAAGCCGGGATCAATGAGAGACAGCGTGACGAGATGGAACGCCCAGTCCCAAGCAGCGAACCAGGGATATTCCCACTTATCGGGCATCGTGATGATTGCTGCGGTATCAAGATGGGCCCAGTCGACATTGCGCACGTGCCGGCGCGAGGTTGCCGGCTTAGGCTCGATCTCATCTCCGGCCAGCCACCCTGCTACATCGAAGCTGTAGAATTGCTTTGAGCACAGCATGCCGGCCAGCGCCTGCCGCTGCACACGCTTGGCATCGCTATCGGAGATGCCGCTCACGTCCTCGTAGAAGAAATCAGCCTCGCTGATGCGCTCCTGCATGATCTGATCGAAGTCGGAGAAGGCGTCCCTGTTGACGTCGCCCGGAGAAAGCCGGAGCCGGATGACAGCATGGCTTCCGGCGGGAATGGTCAGGGCGTAAAGGCCTGCGGCCTTGGTGCCTGTCTTCGCCGGATTGACGGCATTACGGTCGCCATGCACGACGAAATTGTCGAACCCATCCTTGAAGAAGCCACGGACGCCCGTGTTGTAAAGCCGCGCCGTGTTGGTTTCGTTCTCGCAGAAGAGGAGCTCTTCGGCCTTTTCCAGATGTAAAGTAAAGACACCAAGGTCGGCATGCTCAATCGTGATTGCGCTGTCACCCGCAGCCTTCAGGGACGGCTTTAGTGTGTCGTTGGACCAGCTCCAGGTGTTGCGAAACCAGACCTGGGGAAGCACCGCGAGGCTCGCTGGGTTGCGCCCGCGATTGCTCGCCGTGATCTGCATGAGGATATCATCGGCATCGGCCTTGGCGTATCGGATGTCGATGTCGAAGTAGGCGTCGTTGTCGAAAAGGCCGGTGTCGATCAGCTCGAATTCCGGCTGCAGCTTGCCCCGGCGAGCATTCTCGTTGATTAACCAAACATAGGGAAACGCCGCCTGCGGATATTTGTAGAGCATATGCGCGTAGGAATAGGTCGGCGTCGCATCGAGATAATAGTAGATCTCCTTGACGTCCTCGCCGTGATTGCCCTCGCTATTGGTGAGCCCGTAAAGCCTTTCCTTCAGAATGGGATCGACGCCATTCCACAAGGCGACCCCGAGGCAGAGCGTCTGATGCTCGTCGCAGAACCCGCCAAGGCCGTCCTCACCCCAGCGATAGGCGCGGCTGCGCGCATGATCATGCGGGAAGTAGTTCCAGGCATCCCCGGTCGCGCTGTAGTCTTCGCGCACCGTCCCCCATTGCCGCTCGCTGACATAAGTTCCCCAGCGCCGCGAGGACTTTGCGCCAAGATCGGCCTCGTGTAACCGCTTTGCTTCTGCGCCACCTTTCGCAAAGTACGCCCCGGTATCCATCGTCCCACACCTCGGACCCGCTCCCCACGCCAAATTCTACCTAATTCAAGCATGTAATGGTAGAGGGTTTCCAAGACGCTTGACCCATTAAAACGGCATGTCCTTCCGCCTACTGCGGGCGTTACGGCTGACGAAGTTCAAAATTGCTTGCTGTCGGAGCACGACGACCAGGAGAAGCGCCTCATGGCTTTGACCAGCGGTGTTCCAAACATCGTTCTGCCGCGAAACGCGCAGGACTGGAATGTGGTGACATCTCCCTTTCAAAAAGGTGAGACAACGAGCCTGTCGGCCACCTTCCCGGTCAAGATTGGCGGGCTTACCGGATATCAGGGTCTGCGCGGCGTCTACCTTGCTGACATTCCGCGATTAATCCTTCCGCCTATGCCCGGATCATCGACATGAAACCGGGGTACTGGTACTTCGCCTATTCCTTTCAGCAATATCTGTGGCAGAGCAAAAGCAATCCGGAGCAGGGCTGGGGGATCTTCGGGAGTATGGGATTTCCGATGGCAACCCCAATCCCGTTCACCAAAGCTGGTATTTGGGGGTCGGCGGTTCGAGCTTCATCCCCGGGCGCGATTTGGACCTTTGGGGCGTTGGCTACTTTCGATATGAGGTTAGCGAGGACCTGCTGAACGGGCTCGCGGCCGTCGGATTTCCCGGCAGGGACGAAAGTGGGTTTGAGGCCTACTACAATCTCGCGGTCACTCCCTGGTTCCGCTGGACGGCCAACATCGAGTACATCCATCCAGGCCGGGCGGATCGCAGCGACGCCGTATTTCTCGGAACGCGGCCGCAAGTAAGATTTTAGTTTTGAGTGATCGGGTCATAGGCAACGTCGAGGTGCGTGGCGAACCAACGGCGCCAATCCATCTTGTCCGTGGCCGGAAAAAATTGTACCGCAGCAGGAAGCGTGACATTATCCTTATTGGTTTCTTACATCGGTATCCACCGAAAAATAGTTGCAGCAAAAACGTCATCAAACATGATGGCGACAATCTAAAATCCGTTTTCGTGACTTCTTTTGTTAAAACTGGCGAGAACGTCACACCACGCAAGAACAACGGAGCGGTAGATGCAGACGCCAGGAAGGCAGACGTTTCAACCGGCAACTTCGTTAATGATGGAGGCAAGCGGAGATATGCTGAGTGATTGAGCCTGTTATAAGATACGTGGTTGATGTTCCTGTTTTCGTTTTCGCGGCCACCTTTGTTTTGCTGTGGCTTTCGGCGCGGCTCGGCGATTTCTTTCGCCAACGGCGCCCGCTCCAGGAAGCGGAGCGACAAGATTTCGGTCTTGTGCTCACCGCCTGCCTAACCCTGCTTGGGCTCATTATCGGCTTCAGCTTTTCGATGGCCGTCAGCCGCTTCGATCAGCGCAAGACGTATGAGGAGGCAGAGGCTAACGCGATCGGCACCGAATATCTGCGCGCGGATTTGTTACCCGCTGCCGACGCCGCGAGAGTGCGCGAGCTTTTGGCGAAATACATCGAACAGCGTGTGGCGTTTTATAAAAGCCGCGACAAACGCCAGCTTGAGCAGATCCGCGCCTCTTTCACAGGATTGCAAAGCGAGCTTTGGTCCACGGTTCGGGCCGCCTCGGCGGCGCAGCCGACGCCCGTTTTGGCGCTTGCCGTTTCAGGCATGAACGATGTCTTGAACTCCGAAGGATACACGAAGGCGGCATGGACGAACCGCATCCCCATTGAAGCATGGGGCCTCATGGCCGCAATTGCTGTCTGCTGCAACATGCTGTTCGGCTACGTCTCGCATAAGCCGGCTGGGCTGCTCTTTGTGGTTCTGCCGCTCGCAGCGTCGATCTCGTCCTTTCTCATTGCCGACATCGATAGTCCGCGCGGAGGAGTCATTCGGGTTCCTCCGGAAAATCTGCTCCGCCTTTCTCAGTCGTTGAATTCAAGCAGGCCAGAGGCGCACGGGGCCACGGCAGCCCCGCAGGCGCCTGAAGCATCAGAACAAGCCCGGTAAAAAACCCCTGCCTCGCGCTCCGGTCTCCAGCGCCGCCCCGGCGACGCGAGCTGCGTGGATCCAATTCAAACGCAGTCATTTCGCTGAGGCGAGGTTCTCCTCATAGGCGAGCGCTGCGGCGTGAGCCAGCCCAGCCATGTCGCAGGCGTGGTCTCTCTGGCGCGACCGCGAATTTCCGTAAGCTGCGCGCTTCAAGCGCGAGCGGTGCGCTTTTATCTCCCGAACCCTCCGCAAAACGCACCGGCGCGGAAAGGACAGGCCTCTCCGCTCGCTTCGAGCCCGCCGGAACCGGGAAGATGCGGCCTTCAAACACCGTTCCCCAAACCGGGACGTCCTTCAGCTTCTCCGGTGCGACCTCGTAAGGGTTCTGCTCCAGCACGGTGAAATTGGCGATCTTGCCCGGCGCAATGCTGCCGATCTCATGTTCCTTGCGCCAGGAATAAGCGGCGTCGATCGTGATGGCGCGGAGCGCCGCATCCACGGGGATGCGCTGCTCTGGCCCCGCCACGCGGCCCGAGGGGGTGAGGCGGTTCACGCCAGCCCATGCAAGATAGAGCGGATCGCTCGGTCCCATCGGCAGATCGGAATGATACGAGAGAGAAATCTTGTTCTTGAGCACTGAGGCGGCGCGCACCATCGCATCGGCGCGCTTCGGACCAAGGCCGAACTGGCCGTATTTATCCGAAAAACCCGTCGTGTAGTAAGGATTGGCGCTGATGATGGCGCCAAGACGCGCGGCGCGTTCGATCTGATCTTCGGTCGAATTGGCGAAGTGGACGATCACGGTACGATGGTCGGCGCGCGGATTTTCCTGCATACGGCGTTCGAGAACGTCGAGCACAGCTTCGAGGCCGAGATCGCCATTGACGTGGATATGAATCTGATAGCCGGCGTCCCAATAGAGCTTGGCGCGCTTCTCGAGTTCTGCTGGCGGAATGATCCACTCACCCTTGTGACCGTCGAGATAGCCGTCCTTCATCTGCATCAATTGGGAAATGATGGCGCCGTCGGCGAATAATTTGATTTGCTTGGGAAAGAACATGAGCTTCTTGCCGGCCCCTTCGGGGGCGACGGCGATCTGCTCTTCCGTGGCGTCGAGGGCTTTGTCGAGACCGACGCGATCGGGGATGCCCCGTCCGTCGGCAAGGAAGGTGCTGTACATCGGCGTATCGGGAGCGCCCAGAATTTGCTCGTAGAGCTTCCACATGTCGGGCGTGTAGAGCGCGCCGGGCTCGTTGTAAGCGGTGACGCCGTTGGCGTGCTCATAGGCGACCATCTGCTTCAAACCAAACGCCAGGCGTTCGGGCGTAGTCAAGACCTTCAGCATCGGCTTGATCATCAAGTTCAGGCCGGTCTCCCAGAAATGCCCCTCCGCCCAATTCGATTGCTCGCTGGCGATGCCCTTGCCCTTGGTCATCTCCTCGGTGAGACCGAGCGCCTTGAGCCCGGCCGTGTTCAAAATGAACTCGTGGCAGGAGCGCTGCCACACCGCGATCGGGCGCGTGGCGCTGATCTCGTCGAGCGCCTTGCGGTCGAGCTTGCCGTGCCAGAGCGAATGGTAGCCCCAGGTCAGCAGCCATTCATCCGAAGTTTTCAGGTTCGCTTCCGCCGCCTTGAGGCGCGCGCGATACTCCTCCTGGCTATTCGCCGCCTTGAAGGTCCTGCCGGGCAAATTCCAGTCTTCAGGCGCGATGACTTCCACCGCCAGCGTTAGCGCACCGAGAATGGGGTGGAGGTGCTGATCGAGGAAGCCCGGCATGACGATCTTCGACTTGAAGGTCTCGTCCACGGTATAGGGACGATCGCCGAGCGACTTTCTTCACGTCTTCGAGCTTGCCGGCAGCGACGATGCGCTTGCCGGAAATCGCGACCGCGTCGCCCGACGGATTGCCGGGCTCCATGGTGATGACTTTGCGTGCGACGAAAATCGTTGCGGGGACTGGAGGCGGCGTGGGTGCGGGCTCTGTGAGCGCTTTCGTCATTTGCTCGTTGACGCCGCCATCAGCCAAGGCGACCGGCACGGGGCAAAGCACGGCGGCAGTTGTCAGAAATGCGCCGGCGTAAAGCCCGCTCCACCGATGGAACATAACGAACTCCATTGCCATTAAATTTATATCTCCCAACGCATAAAAATGCTTCCAGTTGTAGGTTTTTCGGCCGCAATCGCCAGTCCATCGCGGCTGAAGGCATATTCTTGATCTGCGCCTTCAACCTGAACGCAGCAGAGAGAGGCGGGCCACCGTTCGGGCGGCCCCGGGTTTCAGAGTTACTTGGAGACCATTGCGCTTCCGCTGGCGCGCAGGCCCATCATATCCGCTAAGATCAAACCTTCCATGCAATCGTCGAACTCGGCTTCCAGCTTCGCGCGAACCTCTGGCGTACGGTAGGCGGCTGGCAGTTTCGCGAGTCTGAGATCGACGTACGCGGCGCGGAAAAATTCTTCAAAAGCCGCGTGTCTGCCGCCGGGCCATGTCAGTTCGGCCTTTTTCATCTCCTTCTCGGTCGCTGTGTAGATGGATTGGCCTTCCTTGATCGTCTCGACCACCTTGAGTTGATCGAGGGTTTCCGGGTCGACCGCTGTCGGATCGTTGGAAAGGATGACGAGATCAGCGAGCTTGCCTTTCTCGATCGAACCCTTCGTTTTTTCCTCGAAGTGCTGCCAGGCGGGCCATATGGTCATCGCCTTAAGCGCGGTGATCACATCGACGCGCTGGTCCGGCCCCATGATGTCGCCGGATCGCGAGCGGCGGGTCACGGTGGCAGCGAGAACCCGCATACTGTCGGGGAAGGCCACGGGGGCGTCATGATGCGAGGAGAACTTCATGCCACGCTTCACCACCCATCCCGTGGGCGAGATGTTGTCGGCAAGCGCCGGCCCCACCGTGTGGTCGCGATGCCAGTCGCCCCAGTAGAAGGTATGCATCGGGAACAGCGAGGGAAACACGTTCAGGCGGTTAAAGGCGTCCACCTGGTCCTCGCGCAGGAACTGACCGTGGATCAGCACCGCGCGCCGGTCTTGCGCCCCATGTTTTTGGGTTGCGGCATCGATCGCGGCGATCAGCGTGTCGGACGCCTTCTCGCCGTTTGAGTGGGTGATGATTTGAACGCCATTGGCGAAAGCCCACTCCACCGCATCATTCACCTGTTCGGGCGTCGCCGCGGCATAGCCCGCATAACCCGGCGGATAGTCGCCGACCGGTTTATAATAGGGCCGATCGCGCCAGGCGGTGAAACCTTGTGGCGAGCCGTCGATGGTGAGTTTCGCGCCGGCCACACGGAACCTGTTTCGATAGGACCCGCTCGTATTCGCCTTGATGAAGTCGCGGTCCACGAGCATATCGGGATAAGTGACCACATCAATCTTGAAGCCACCCTCGTCCGCGACCTGGCGCATGATCTTTGCTGTCGGGGGGATCGAGCGGCCCTCCTGCCCGGTCGTATATCCGTAACGCGCCCACAGGTCGGCTCCCGCGCGAGCGAGCGCTTTAGCGCCATCGACCCCAACCTGGCTGAGCAGCTTCGCGACAACGGGGAAGCTGGCGGTTTCTTCCAGCACACCGTCGGGCTCCTGGCTTCCCTTGCGCCGGCGGATCACTCCCCCAGCGGGGTCTGGCGTTTGAGCTGTGATCCCCGCGATCTCCAGCGCCTTGGAGTTCGCCGCCCCGAAATGCCCCGACTGATGCACGATATAGACCGGTATCTCGGTCGAGATCTTGTCGAGGTCATCACGAGTTGGGTGCCGGTGCTCGGCCAGCGTCGCATTGTCGTATCCAAACCCGATAATCAGATTGGCTTTCTTGATGGTCTCAGCGTTCGCCGTCATCCAGTCGCGAAGGGTCTGCTGAAGAGACGCAATGTCAGTTACCTTGCCGTCCGGCGGCGCCAGCAGATTGGCCGACAGGCCCTGAAGCCCCCCGAGGAAGACATGGCCATGCGCGTCGAAAAAGCCGGGCAGCATGGTTCGACCGGCGAGGTCGATCATTTTCGTGTCGGGACCTTTGAGCGCCATGACATCGTCTTTCGAGCCGACGGCGATGATTTTTCCGCCCTTCTCGGCCACAGCCTCAGCGCGCATCGCGGCGTCACTCATCGTCAGGATCGGCCCGCCGGACCAGATGTGGTCTGCGTTGTCCTCGGCGAGGCATGCGCCAGCCGAAAAGGACAGCGTTGCGAGTACCATCGCCAGCCGCACCATCCGCAGCCGTTCGATTCGCGGAAAAAGTACCCTTGGTCTAACCCTCAATAGGACCTCCGTAAAAACTCGTCTCCTGCCGCCAACAGCAGTAGGCTTTTCGATATATACTGTATTGCAATGAACTCTTTGGCCACAAAATCTTGGCCAGCGGTGGTTCCAGCGGGTGACCGGACAAGCTGAACGGCCTGGGCCTGAGCGCCCGACCGCGAACGGTTTGGTTATCGAAGATTGAGACCACCCCTCCATTTTCGGAGCCGGGGAACTTCTGGATTTGGTCGACCTTCACAGTCGGCGGCTCGATCCATGGTCGTCCGCAAAGCGATCAGAAAGCGGGCGTACCGATCTAACAAAGTTTTTAAGGCAGTTTAGTCAGCTCTCGGCCTGCTGCTGAGATTTACCCTAAGCCGTGCAGGCCGGGCGCCTCATGGCCAGTGCGCGCGACATATTCAGTATAGCCGCCGTTATAGCGATGCACGCCCTCGGGGGTTAGTTCGAGCACGCGATTGGACAGGGCGCTAAGAAAATGCCGATCATGCGAAACAAAGAGCATCGTGCCCTCATAGTGCGCCAGCGCCTTGATCAGCATTTCCTTTGTCGCCATGTCGAGATGGTTGGTCGGTTCGTCGAGCACCAGAAAATTCGGCGGATCGAACAACATGATCGCCATAGCCAGCCGCGCCTTCTCGCCGCCGGACAACACGCGGCACTTCTTTTCGACATCGTCGCCCGAAAATCCGAAACAGCCCGCGAGCGTCCGCAGCGTGCCTTGCCCCGCCTGTGGGAATTCATCTTCGAGGGACTGGAAAATCGTGGCGTCGCCGTCGAGCAGCTCCATGGCATGCTGCGCGAAATAGCCCATCTTGACGCTGCCGCCGATCGTCACCGAGCCCTGATCAGGCTCGCTCACGCCGGCCACCAGTTTCAAGAGCGTCGATTTGCCGGCCCCATTGATCCCCATGACGCACCAGCGCTCCTTGCGCCGGATCATGAAATCTAGCCCCTCATAGATCACCTTGCTTCCATAGCGCTTGTGAACAGTCTTGAGCGCCACGACATCGTTGCCGGAGCGCGGCGCGGGCGGAAAATCGAACGTTACGGTCTCGCGCCGCCGCGGCGGCTCGACGCGATTGATTTTTTCGAGCTTCTTCACCCGGCTCTGCACCTGCGCGGCATGGCTGGCGCGCGCCTTGAACCGTTCGATGAACTTGATCTCTTTGGCCAGCATCGCCTGCTGGCGTTCAAATTGCGCTTGTTGCTGCTTCTCGCTCTGCTCGCGCTGGGCCGCGTAGAACTCATAATCGCCGGAATAAGTGGTGAGCGAGCCGCCGTCGATCTCGATGATCTTGCTGACGATGCGGTTCATGAACTCACGATCGTGCGAGGTCATCAGGAGCGCGCCGTCGTAGCTCTTGAGAAACTGTTCGAGCCAGATCAGGCTTTCAAGATCGAGATGGTTGCTTGGCTCGTCGAGCAGCATGGCGTCAGGCCGCATCAAGAGAATGCGCGCCAGAGCGACGCGCATCTTCCAGCCGCCCGAAAGCTTGCCGACGTCGCCGTCCATCAGCTCTTGGCTGAAGCTTAAGCCGTCAAGCACTTCGCGCGCGCGGCCTTCCAGCGCGTAGCCGTCGAGTTCCTCGTAGCGGTGCTGAACCTCGCCATAACGCTCAAGGATCGCGTCCATCTCGTCAACGCGCTCCGGGTCGGCCATAGCGGCCTCAAGCTCCTTGAGCTCCGTTGCAATAGCGCTGACGGGGCCGGCGCCGTTCATGACCTCGGTCACGGCGCTATGCCCCGACATCTCGCCGACATCCTGATTGAAATAGCCGATCGTGACGCCGCGATCGACCGCAACCTGGCCTTCGTCCGGCTCATCCTCGCCGGTGATCAGACGGAACAGCGTCGTCTTGCCGGCCCCATTGGGACCGACAAGGCCGGTCTTCTCGCCTTTCAGGAGAGCGGCCGAAGCCTCGATGAACAGGAGATGATTGCCGCTCTGCTTGCTGATGTTTTCGAGACGAACCATGATCACCGCGGGATGCTGCGGAAGTTTGGCGCCCTTATGCCACGGGAGAGCCCCGGCGCCAGCCTCAAAAAGCCGAAACCGCGCCAATGGGCATCGAGATCGGCTCCATAACTATCCCAGATGCTAAGCCTCCGCCTATGGCGGAGGAACCTTGAGTTTTACATTTAAAGAAGATCTCCCGAAAGTGTTTCGACCGCTCGACGCACGATCAGGAGACCAACATGACGCAAGTCACAGATCATCTAAATCACAGCACATGGGAATGCAAATATCATGTGGTGTTCACGCCAAAATACAGAAAGAAGGCTCTTTTTGGTCCCATCCGCAAAGAGCTTAAAGATGTGTTTCATCGCCTTGCCGCCCAAAAGAACTGCAAGATTGTGGAAGGGCATCTGATGTCGGATCACGTTCACATGCTTATCTCGATCCCCCGAAGCTTGCGGTGGCAAGCGTTGTGGGGTTCCTGAAAGGCAAGAGCTCGATCTGGGTGGCACAGAACATAGCCGGCAAGAAGCAAAATTTCGTTGGCCACAAGTGCTGGGCCAGAGGCTACTTTGTTTCAACCGTAGGTGCAGACGAGAAAGTGATCCGCGCCTATATCCGCAATCAGGAAAGTGAAGACAAACAGCTAGACGAACTCAGCCTGTTTGACAGGTCCAAGTAACCCAAACCGCTTCGAGCGGTTCCTATTCAAACCTCCAGCTGTGCTGGAGGTTATTGGCTTACAAATCTTGGCTAATGAGCCACCCCAGGTCACGGCGCCAGCTCGAAGAACCCGTTTCCGCAAGTCAAACAGCGGCTTGGGTCGATTCCTGACGTGCCGGTTCTTCACGGGAAGCACGCGAGCTAAGTCAGCATCTAAGATCCTAATGCTGACTTCTGACTGTGCGAAATATGGATGGGACGCAGAAGGTGATGGGGCATCTTTCGACTTCTGCACTGCGGCGACGGCTCAACAGAGTCACGATTGAGCATATGGCATGCTTCCTGCCCCGACGAATTGTCTCCTGACATCGTCCGTCAAAGCAATCCACTCATCACCTCGCGCGAGAAGTTCTCGCAAGCGGGGCAATGCATCGCCGCGTCGTAAATTGATGGGTTGTTGCCGCTCATTTCGCTGCAAGGTTGTACCAGGAAGCAAGCCCTGCAGCCCCAGCATATATCTTTCGGTGGCCTCGGGGTTTTCTGTTGCTATTCGCTGATTACAGAAGTCCGCCATCTTGAGGGTGGCGTCAGAAATCGACGCAAGATTAACATCCTTCCTGCCCACATAGCATCTCACGGTCAAAGTAAACGTTGAGTGGGCCCTGACAAACATACCCTTGCTCTCGCACTTGGTCTTCCAGGCTTCAAAACCTTCCCGCACTCCAGGGTCATGTTTATCCAAATTTCGAAGGGCCATCTCCATCGCGCCGGTCGGCTCGACGTTCAGCGCATCGAGTGCGCTGCGGACTTTGTCGAGATCGGTAACCGGTATAGAATTCAGGCCAATAAACGGTTTGGGTATCAGCCCCTTGTCGAACTCGGGGCCGTGAGAAGTAATCAACTTGCTCCAGCCGTATGCGATGCCAGCTTCCATCAGAACATATTGCGATGTAGCCGACTCTGGAGTCCAAATCACTATGATTGCGCGAGCCTCGCCCAACGCTTGACGAATCTCGTCGTCAAATCGCTGCCCACCCTCCAGTGACCTGTCCCACCAGACCTCGTATCCGAAGCCCTTAAGGGCTTCGGCCAAATTCTCTGTGAGGTCCCGTCGCTTCTGGGAGTAGCTTATAAAGACGTCAGCCAAGTCCGCCTCCTTTGAGCGATCAAGCGCCACCGTACCCGGAGTACCTTTCCTTAAGCTGGCTGTGACTGGCACAACCCTGAAGCATCCGAGTTTGTCGCCGTACTTTAAAGAATTTGCCGAGTGGGGAGCGGAGGCAGAACGCTGACGCTATCTCTCCTTGCCCGAACCTAGCTCCCCGGCGAAGCGTCTGGTATCAGATCCATTAGTTAGCATCGCTGCTTGAGCAACTTTCGAGAGCCGCCTCTTCCGTTCCCGGCCTGCAGAGCTTCAATTCGATTGTCGGTGTAACTTGCCGCATTTTCAAATCGGGGAAAGCGTCAACCCGCCTCAGCGGAAGTGCTTCGAGAGCTTCAGCGCCTGCGCCTGATAATGAGAGCCGATCTCGCGCCCGTAGAGATGCGTGGGCGGCTCGCTCAGCGGCTCGTAGATGAGCCGGCCGATCAACTGCCCGTCCTCCAGGATGAACGGCACCTTGTGGCTGCGCACCTCGAGGACGGCGCGGCTGCCGCCGCCGCCCGTCTCCGCCATGCCGAAGCCCGGATCGAAAAATCCGGCATAGTGGACGCGGAATTCGCCCATGAGCGCGTTGAAGGGCTCCATCTCGGCGGCATGCGTGGCAGGCACCAGCACGGCCTCCTTCGAGGCAAGGATATAGAACTCGTCCGGGTCGAGGATGAGCAGTTTCTTCGGCGTTGCCGTCAGCGGCTCCCAGAACTCCTCCACATCGTAGCCGCCGGCGCGATCCACGTCGATGACGCCGGTGTGGCGCTTGGCGCGGTAGCCGATCAGGGAACGGGGACCGCCGCCGCTCAAGTCGACCGAGAGCGCCACCTCGCGCGGATGGTGCGCGGCTGGCGCAACGCTCGCCGCGGCGCGGAAGCGCATCTGCGAAAGCCGCGATCCCGCTCGCACCAGGATCGGAAACGTCTGCGGGCAGATTTCGAGATAGAGGCGGCCGCTATAGCCCGGCCCTGTCTGGTCGAAGCCGGGGCCGTGATCGGCGATGACGCGCGTGAAAACGTCGAGCCTGCCCGTCGAGCTTTTGGGGTTTGCGAAGCCTGTCAGGTCCGGAGGGAGCGCCAGCGCCTCCTCGATCTCGGCGACATAAACGCAGCCGACTTCCAGCACCGCGCCGGGGGCAAGGTCAACGGTGTGGAGCACGAACCGCTCGATCTGGTCCTGCGTCTTGGCCGCCGGCCCAGGCATGAAGCTTGCGCGTACGCGAAAAGCGCGCGCGCCGAGCCGAAGGTCGAGACTTGCGGGCTGAATTTGGCCGGCCCCGATCGGCGCCGCAGACGAAATGGCTCCTCGCTCGATGAGCGCCGCGATCGCCTGCGATGGAAGAATGCCTGGAGCCGCCATGGCTCAGCAATAGGCGATCTTAAAGCCGCGACCAACTTTTTTCGGAGGCGGCGTCGGAAGCCGCCTCGGGCCGCCTTGCGAAATCCCACGGGTTCGCAGACTTTGGCGTTCCAAGCTAAAGCTTTACGCAACATTATTGTGTCAACAAAAAAATACGCTGCTCGAAAAAACGAAAACGCCAACCGCTTTCGCGCCAGCTCCACCCTATTTTGGGAAGAAAACATGTTTGTCTGGACCAAAAGAATGGCGGCGGGCGCGCTTTCTTCGAGGCGGGGCAGCGTGACCGTGATCGTTGCGATTTTGCTTCCCGTCATCATAGGCGCGGCGGGGCTGGGAACGGAGATGACGTTCCTGCTATACCAGCAGCGGCAAATTCAGGTGGCCGCGGATGCGGCGGCGCTGGGCGCGTCTATGGCGGTCAGCAAAGGCTACCCTGCTCCCTCCACCGAAGCGATTGGCGTCGCCGCCGCTCTCGGCTTCGTGGATGGCGTTTCCGGCGTCACTGTCACGGTGAAAAATCCGCCGAGTTCGGGCTCCCATACCTCGTCGGCGAGCGCGGTTGAGGTGATCATTAGCCAGACCCCGACGTTGCCCATTGCTCAGCAGGTATCGGCAGCTTCTTTTGTGGTGAATGCGCGCGCGGTCGCCCTTCAGTCAAGCGGCGGTTTCTGTGTGCTCTCCACCGATCCGAGTTCCTCTGCGGCTGGCGTTAACATCAACAACGGGGCGACCGTCAACTTGGGAAGCTGCGGCATAGCCGCCAATGCCACAAGCGCGCAGGCAATAACCGTAAGCGGCGGCTCTACCCTCACCGCGCAGATGGTTTCGGTCAGCGGCCAAGTGTCCAACGTATGGAGCACCATCAATGCAGCCGGCGGCATAAAGGTCAATCAGGCCGCTGTCGCCGATCCTTACGCCAGCGTGGCGATGCCGACCAGCGCCGGCTGCGCAAACAATGGGGTCTCGCTTGGATGGTCCGCCTCGCCTCAGACCTTGTCGCCCGGAACCTACTGCTCGGGGTTGAACATCGCCAACGGGGCGATCGCCACTTTGTCCTCGGGCATCTATTACATCAAGGGCGGACAATTCGGCGTCGCCGGCGGTTCGACAGTCACAGGAACAGGCGTAACCATTGTTCTGACGAACCAAGGCAACAATTATGCTACCGTTTCGATCAGCAACGGGGCGACCGTGGCTCTAAGCGCTCCAATGACAGGCGCCACCGCGGGCATCGTGTTTTTCGGCGACAGAAATGCGTCTGCCTCCAACACCTCCTATTTCGTCGGCGGCTCCGGCAACAATTACACCGGCGCGCTCTATTTACCCACTCAATCGGTTTCGTTTTCCGACGGCGTATCGAGCACGTCGGCCTGCACACAGCTCATAGCCTACGACATCTCTATCTATGGCGGCGCCTCGGTGAACAACACGAACTGTTCCGGCGTGGGCGTGAGCGCTATCGGCGGCGGCGCGAACGGACTCCAGGAGTGAGGCGGCTGTGACAATTGCGGCAAGCTTGGCGCGCAGATGGAGGCTTAAAAACCAAAAAGGAACCGCTGCAATCGAGTTTGCGCTTTTCGTGCCGGTTTTGGTGATTTTTTTGACTGAAGTTGCAGAACTGGGCTTCGGGCTCTATCAGGCGTCCTGCGTCTACGACGCGGTCGAAGCGGGCATGCTCTACGCATCGAAGAATAGCTTCGATGCGAAAGGCATCGCGTCAGCCATCACCAATGCGACGAGTTTAGCCGGCATCCAGGCGTCTCCCTTTCCAAGCCAGTTTTGCGGATGCCCCAGCGCAAAGGGGATCAGCACAATCGCCTGCGCCTCGACATGCGCCGACGGAACGACGCCAAGCCAATATATCCAGGTGAACGCGCTTCTAACCCGGAAATCGATCACCCCCTTTCCAGGCCTCGGGCTGCCGTCAACCCTTACCGCCAAGGCGCTTGTCAGGAGCAACTAGCTGATGACGGTTTTTGAATGCAAGCCGGCTAAACCACGTTCTCGATTTTTGTTCGGGACAGGCGGCTCCACCTCCCTGGAATACGCCATCGTGTTTCCGGCCCTGTTTTTCCTTGTTGTGGGTTCGATCGATGTGGCGCGCCTCATTTGGACATCGGCGATTCTTTCAAGAGCGGTCGCGATGGCCGCACGATGCAGCGTCGTAAATACGGCTGTCTGCTCCTCCGCCAGCGCCACCCAGCAATACGCCTTGACCCAAGCCTGGACCTTGAACGCTTCAATACCGAATTTCTCGGTTGTCTCCCAGTCCTGCGGACTGAGCGTCAGCGCGAGGTATGCCTTCACTTTTTTTGTGCCAGGGGTGAGCGGGCTAACTCTCTCCCCATCCGCCTGTTACCCGCAATGACGCCCATCATCGCCAAGGGCGCGATGGGGCCGCTCATCCCATGACGACGTGAGTAAAGGCGTTAGATATGACCACTCATGCAACGGTGGATGTTCAACCGCCATTCTCGTCCGCTGTGGTTCGGGCCGCAATGGTTGAGCGCTGCGTGCCGCCTGGTCCGTGTAACTTGCTGTCTGGAAATTTTCCTCCGATGCCTTCAGGGCGAGGAGGATGTGGACGCTTCAGTTCCCCACGCGTGGGGAACTGAAGCGAATCGCGCATCGGTGTTCCAACCGCCAAGAAGGAACCACCGGTGACCAGCAAAGATACGACGATGGCCGCAGTCCTGGAACAGCTTACGGCAGAAGGTCCACAAGCCATGGCGCAGGTCATGACCACGCTCATGAACCTCGCCATGCGGCTCGAACGTGAGCAATACCTCGGCGCGAGCCATTATGAGCGCAGTTCCGGCCGGCGCGGCTACGCCAACGGCGTAAAGCCCAAGAAGGTCGATACGGCGGCCGGCACGCTGACCCTGGATGTGCCCAAGACGGCGGGCGTCCCCGAACCGTTCTTCCCGCAAAGCCTCGAACGCGGGCGCCGCTCCTGCCGCGCGGTGATGCTCGCCGCCGCCGAAATGTATGTGAAGGGCGTCTCGACGCGAGCCGTCGAAAAGGTGTTAGCCGAGTTCGGCATCGAGGGCCTGTCCTCGACCCAGGTCAGCCGGGCCGCGGCCATGCTCGACGAAGAACTCGAAGCCTGGCGGAGCCGTCCTCTCGGCCGCTTCCGCTATCTCTTTCTCGATGCGCGCTATGAGAAGACCCGCGAACAGGGCGTCGCGGACGATTGCGCCGTGCTCACCGCCATCGGCATCGAACCCTCTGGCAAGCGCCGTATCCTGGGCGTCTACGTCGCCTTCTCCGAGGCCGAAGCGCACTGGCGAGCCTTCCTTGAAAACCTCGTGGCGCGCGGCCTGCAAGGCGTCGAATTCATTACCTCGGACGACCACCCCGGCCTCAAGGCGGCTCGCCAGGCCGTGCTGCCCGGCGCGCGCTGGCAGCGTTGCCAGTTCCACCTCGCCCAGAACTCCATCCACCACGCCCCCAATCAGACTATCCGCAAGGTCATCGGCGAGGAACTGCGCGCCGTCTGGGACGCTCCAAATCTAGGAAGCGCTCAGGAGGAGCTTAAGCGCCTCGTGGCCAAATACCGAAGCCCCGCCTCCAAGCTCGCGGAATGGCTCGAAAATAACGTCCCCGAAGGCTTCGCCGTCTTCAAACTGCCGAGAGACCAGCGGCGGCGCATGCGAACGTCCAACCCCATCGAGCGCTCGATCCAACAGGAGCTAAAACGCAGGACCAGAAAAATACGCGTCTTCCCAAACGAGGATTCTCTCCTCCGCTTGGTCTCCGCCATCTTGGTCGAGATCGACGAGCAATGGGCCGCCTCGCAAACACCCTATGTCAACTTCAACAACACCAATGCCGATTGACCGTCCACAGACAAATGTCCAGACATCAGGTTGCGTTATCGTGCGCCTGCTAAGGGCGACCGTCCATAACGCTCGATTTTTTTTGACTCCTGTGCTTTGAAAGCGAAGCTTGGTCCGATTAAGCGACACGGGAAAAACATGTTCAGTAACGGACGCGGCGGGTGGGCCGAGTACGAACCGGCCAAAAGCTTCGGCGGCGTAACATTAGAGGAGCTGGTCGCACTTGCGGCGATAATCCTCGGGGCGCACGCCATCGCAAGCTACAACTATCTGCTGTTTCATACATCTGTAGAGTTTTTCAGTATCTGTATTGCTTTCTCGATCTTTATTGTGGGAGCGAACGCGCACGCTATAGGCAGCAATAATTTTGTTGTTATTGCGGGCATCACATATCTTTTTGTCGTCGTTTTGGATGCCTTGCATGCCCTTTCTTACAAGGGGATGCCGTTCCTTAATGATTACGAGTATTACGGGCCACAATTCTGGATTTCCGCACGTTTCCTTGAGGCTTCCGGCCTGCTTGCCGGCATCTGGCTAATCGACGCGCGGCGACGCTTTAGCGCCCTTGCGATTTTTAGCCTGCTTTTGGCTCTTACGGCGGCCCTGGTCCTGTCGATCCTCTACTTTCGGATATTTCCAATCTGCTTTGTGCAAGGCTCTGGCCTCACTGCATTCAAAATCTACAGTGAATACGCTATCGTTGGCCTTTATGCAGCTTCTCTTTGGTTGCTCCATAAAAAAAGAAGCGCCCTTGGAACGCAAATTTACAAGCTGCTGCGCCTGTCTATTGTTTTGATGGCACTGATGGAGGTGTGCTTCACCTTTTACAGGGCAGATGCGATGAGCGATTTTTTCAATGAGCTTGGGCATCTGATCAAAATATTCTCCTTCTACTTGCTATGTAAGGCGATTGTCGTCGGAAGCCTGCGCGACCCGTTGATGCTGGTGTCGCGCGAGCTTCGGGACAGCGAAGAACGGCTGCGGGCGAACGCAAAACGATTGGTGGAAATGCTGGATTTGCAACGTGAAATCGCCAGCTCCAATCTGAGTTACCGCGCCCTGCTGCAATTGATCCTCGAACGTATGATGAGCTTGGTGGCCTGCGACGGAGCATGCCTCGAAATGTCCGATAATGAGGAGATGGTCTACGAGGCGGCGGCGGGGCTCGCGGCCGGATTTGTCGGGCTCAGGTTGAAAGCGGCGTCGAGCTTGTCGGGGCTCAGCATGAGCAGCAACGAGTTGTTGCGCGCGGACGATACCGAAACGGATCCGCGCGTGGACCGCGAGGCATGCCGGCGCGTCGGCCTACGTTCCATGATCGTCATGCCGTTGCGATACGACGAACGCACGTTCGGCGTTCTGAAGCTGATGACGCGCCGCGCCGCCGCTTTCACTCCCCACGCCGAGCAGGCGGTGCGGTTGATGGGCGAGTTCCTGGGCGTGACGATAGGGCGCCAGCGCGTGCAGGAAGCGCTCCAGGCAAGCGAGGTGCGGTTGCGCGCCATTTTCGACACCGCCGTGGATGCGATCATTGTGATCGGAGAGGATGGCATAGTGCAGTCGGCCAATCCGGCCGCAGAGCGCACTTTCGGCTATAAGCTCGGGGAAATCACCGGCAAAAATATCTCCATGCTCATGCCTGAGACGAGCCGCCAAGCGCATCAGGGCTATATTACGACTTACTTGCGCACAGGAAATGCTCGGGTTATCGGCAAAGGCCTTGAGGTCGACTGCCGCCGCAGGGATGGCGAGATATTTCCAGCCGACTTATCCGTCGCCGAGTGGTGGATCGACGGCAAACGCTTCTTTACCGGCGCCTTGCGCGACATCAGCGATCGCCGCAAACGGGAGGCCCAGGTGCAGCTCCTGCTGCGCGAGGTCAACCATCGCTCGAAGAACATGCTGTCGCTCGTTCAAGCGGTCGCCCGCCAAACGTTGGCGGCTAACCCGAACGATTTCATGATCCGGTTTTCAGAGCGCATCCAGGCGCTGGCTGCGTCGCAGGATCTTCTGGTGAAGAGCGACTGGAGAGGGGTGGACTTACGCGAACTCGTAAACTCGCAACTTGCTCATTTCAGCGGCCTCGTTGGCAACCGCATCGAAGTTGTCGGCAAGTCTGTCGTCATCACTTCGTCCGCGGCGCAATCCATTGGCATGGCGCTCCATGAGCTTGCGACGAATGCGGGCAAATACGGCGCGCTTTCCAACAGCGATGGACGTGTGCGGATCGATTGGGAAGTTGGCCCAGCCGACCGCTTTACCTTACGTTGGCGCGAGACTGGCGGTCCTGCGGTCGAGCCGCCGTCGCGTAAGGGGTTCGGATCTATCGTCATCGCTAACCTCATCGAAGCGAACCTTAATAGCGAAGTGGACCTCGACTTTTCCGCTGACGGTTTCAAATGGAAAATGGAGTGCGACATGAGCGCGATTTGCGACGCGGGCTCCGCCGAGGCCCAGTCGACGCAAGGCAGGGCGCCTTCACCAGACAAGAAATCGAGCTGTCAAACCCGAGTGCTCGTCGTCGAAGACGAAACGCTCATTGCTCTCGAAATCGCCCACGTGCTTTCCGGGGCGGGCTTCGTCGTGCTTGGACCCGCGGGAAACGTTGGGAAAGCTCTCGATCTTATCCAACACAATACATGCGACGCCGCCGTTCTCGATATCAATCTCGGCAATGAGACATCGGAGCGAATAGCACAGAAACTCAGACAACTCGGGACCCCGTTCATAACGCTTTCGGGGTATTTGAATTTTCAGCAACCGCCCATCTTTCAGGAAGCTCCCGCGCTCTCCAAACCTCTGCAGCCTGCTCAACTCATCGCCGAGATCAAGCGATGCATCGATGCTGATGGCCGGGTCTGAGGTTATTGCGAGCCGATCGCCGCTCCCGCGATTGATGGTTTTGCTCTCTCTTTGAGCTGTCTACCACGCACAGATCACAGGCGTGTTTGTCGAAAGGGAGCGGCCGAGGCGTTCTTTGGCGAGACCTTGGGAGCCGACGAAGCCTGAAAATCAGGAAGAGTCATGACGGCGGTTGGGCCGAATGGAAGTCGCCATAGGCTTGGAAGGCAGTGATGGCGGGACAATCAAAGCCGTCCTGAAGGGACGAGCGAAGGAAGCGGCGCCCGAAGGCGCCGCCCCGCAGACCGTTGTGGGGGCGGTCTACTTCAACGGCTCGTATCCGCCGCCGCCGAACCGATAGTTCAATCCGACGCGGGCGGTTTGCAGGGTGGCGTCGAGCGGATTGGTGACGGCGCCGGAGCTGTCTGTGAGCTTTTCGCTTCCGAGATCGATATATTGATATTCGGCCTTCACCGACCATGCGGGGGTGAATTTATATTCAACGCCGCCGCCGGCGGCGTAACCCGTTTGTGTGGCGTTGCTTGCGTATACGTCGCCGCTGTAAATGGCGCGCTGATTGACGGCGCCGTACGCAAAGCCGCCCGTGCCATAGAGAAGCGCATTGCCGAAAGCAACGCCCACTCGGCCGCGGACCGTCCCAAACCAGTCGATATTCTCCTGGCTGGTAAAATCGACGCCCTGGACGGTCGTGCCGGTCATCGTATTGCCGATGCCCGAGCCTTGGAAGTCGGTCTCCACGCCGAAGACGAGAGAGCCGGTTTGGTAATTGTAGCCGAGCTGGCCGCCGCCAAATCCGCCCGCAGCCTGCCCGGGTCCCGAAAAGTCGGAGCCGTCAAGGTAGGAGATTGAATTGCCGCCTGCGCCCCAGCCATACCCGCCGTTGACGCCGGCATAGAACCCCGTCCAGGTGTTCGCCGCGAAGACGGGCGCCACGTAGTTCACCGGCGGCGGTGGGGGAGGAGCGCGGTATAGATCGGCGGCGTCCGCCGTCATCGCTCCTCCGATCGCTCCGAGTGTGGCCAGACACGCGAGCCCTGAAGATTTTATGTACATCCTAAGCATCCCCCTCTGTTGGAACCAACACTGACAAATATGCCTCAGTGTTGCTTTGCTGTCGGAGAGTTTTCTGGCCGTGAAGTCAACCGAAAGAGTTGGGCGATGACAAGGCAATTAAGCGTCTTTTTGAGAGTGAGCCATATCGATGATCCTGTCCACCTAATGATATATATGTTGATAAATAACTTACTATTTCACAAAATTTATTTTTCATGCAATTAAGTTCTTATGCAAAGTCACATCTTCATTTTGTGAACCAACACCAGCATTCGATCCAGCTCTTTTGTCAAGAGATCAGACTTCCTGCAATAAGTAGTCATACCAAATTGAAAAATGCACGTCGCCAAGATGTAATTCCGTTTATTGACCGCTGCTGTGCAAGCCATATGGAAAATATGTGCATATCCTTCAAGCGCGAACATCGGCTCATTTTCGTCTAAGTTAAAATTTACGCATAAGCCTGGGCCGCGATTTGAGACTACTCGGGTGCTTAAAAGCTTTTCCCTGCTATAGATCCGTTTAGTTGTGGCTATCTTTTTTGTGCAACCAATGCGGGATGATAGACATGCGGATAAACACGTTGATCGTGGCCGTGTTCGCGCTGCTCGGCTTCGGCGGAACGGTCGAGAAGGCCAATGCGCAGATCGTTTTTTCGGTGGGCATCGCTCCTCCGGCTTTGCCGGTCTATGTCCAACCTCCTATTCCGGCGCCCGGATACTTGTGGACTCCGGGTTACTGGGCTTGGAACCCTGATATTTCAGAGCATTATTGGGTGCCGGGGGCATGGGTGCTGGCGCCTCGCCCGGGCTTGTTATGGACGCCGGGATATTGGGGCTGGAGCAGCGGCTCCTACGTTTGGAACGCAGGCTATTGGGGGCCGACCGTCGGTTTCTACGGCGGAGTATCCTACGGGTTCGGTTACGGCGGCGTGGGCTTTGAGGGCGGCCGGTGGTCCGGCGGAGTCTTCAGCTATAACCGCTCTGTCACCAATATCAGCAACACGACGGTGATCAACAACACCTACAATCAGCCGGTCGCCACGCCCCAAACGAGCAAAGTCAGCTATAATGGCGGCGATGGGGGCATCAAGGCGCACCCCACCGCGCAGGAACTTCAGGCCTCAAAAGAACAGCATATCGCGGCGACCCACGAGCAGCAACATCATCAACAGCTTGCGAGCGAGAACAAAGATCTCCGCGCGTCCGTCAATCACGGCAAACCTGCTGTTGCGGCTGTTTCGAAGGCGGGCGATTTCAGTCCGCACAATGCCGTCGCAGCCCATGCTGCGGGCGACGCCGTCAAGCCAGCGTCGATTGCGACGGGTCACGAGCAGAACGCCGCTCATCCCGGCGGCAAGACCCCGACGGGAGCTGGAAACGCTTCCGCGGCTCATGCCGATCATAACATGGCCGCAAAGCCGCATGATGCCGCGGGCGCCAAACCTTAAGCGGCGAGCCATGCAAATAACAACGCGCTTGCGAGCGTAGGCGGCGCCCAGCACAACGCAGGATCAAACGCCGCCCACCCGAACGGGGCGCCAGTCCATCCGAATGGGGCCGCCCCGCATAGCGCAGCCATGATTAAGGCGCCCGGCAATCCCGCCCCTCATCCAAACATGGCGACCCCTGCCGCACACGCTCAGCCGGGCATGCAGCATCCGGCGGGCTATCCGCAACCTGGCGCGCCGCATCCAGCAGCGGGCCATCCTCAACCTGGCGCGCCGCATTCAGCAGCGGCCCATCCGCAGCCTGGCGCGCCGCATCCAGCGGCGGCCCATCCGCAGCCTCATCCGGGAGCGCAGCCGAAAAAGGACCAGCCTCACTAGGCAAACGCGACCAATCTCATCAACGGCTTGTCGTCCCGGCCTGCGAAGCGTAAGCCGGGATCGCAAAACAAGAGGCGTTTTAATACCAACCGCCGGAAGTGTTGACCGGTAGCGCCCCCTCACCCCGCCCTCTCCCGCGAGGGCCAGCCGTCGCAATATCGTTCCTTCTCCCCTCGCGGGAGAAGGACAGGATGAGGGGGCCGGGGTCAGAACATAGCGCGGTCGGTATAATCTGTTGCGATCCCGGACAAGGCTCCGTCTTTTCGGGATGACTTTGCCGGTGATGGCCCGGGAAAACAAAAAAGCGGCTGGTTTCAGCCGCTTTTTTGTTGGCCGCGCTCGGCAATAGCCGCGCGGCCAGAAGTGTAAATTGCGCAGCCGGCGAAGGCGTCTATCGCGGCAGGAGCGTCCGCTCCATCAAAGCCTTGTCGATGGCGTGGGCGGCCTGCCTGCCCTCGCGGATCGCCCAGACGACCAGCGATTGGCCGCGGCGCATGTCGCCCGCCGCGAAGATTTTCGGGCGCGATGTGGCGTAGTCCCGGTCATCCGCCTTGACATTGCCGCGCGGGTCGAGATCGAGACCAAGCGCCGCCGCAAGCCCGTCATGGACCGGGGAAATGAAGCCCATCGCCAGCAGCACGAGATCGGCCTCGATTATGAACTCGCTGCCTTGTATAGGCTGCATCTTGCCGTCCACGCGCACGCAGTGAAGCGCCTTGACGCAGCCCTGCTCATTGCCCTCGAAGCGGGTCGTCATGACGCTGAAATCGCGCTCGGCGCCCTCTGCCTGGCTCGACGACGTTCTGAGCTTCAGCGGCCAGTGCGGCCAGGACATAGCCTTGTTCTCCTTCTCGGGAGGCTTCGGCATGATTTCGAGCTGCACGACAGACTTCGCTCCCTGACGGAAGGAGGTGCCGATGCAGTCGGAGCCCGTGTCGCCGCCGCCGATCACGACAACGCGCTTGCCGGTCGCCAGGATGGGTTCGACGTCGCCGGCAGCCTCGCCGGAGACGCGCCGGTTCTGCTGCGGCAGGAAGCTCATCGCCTGCTCGATACCCTTCAACTCGCGTCCTGGGATCGGCAGCTCGCGCGCCTTTTCCGATCCGCCGGCGAGAAGCACGGCGTCATGGTCCTTCTCAAGGTCGAGGATCGAGACGGCTGCGCCGACATGCACGTTACAATGGAATGTGACGCCCTCGGCCTGCATTTGCACGACGCGGCGGTCGATGATGTGCTTTTCGAGCTTGAAATCGGGAATACCGTAGCGAAGCAGTCCGCCCGGCGTCGCGTTCTTCTCATACACGTGCACGTCATGGCCGGCGCGCGCGAGTTGCTGGGCGGCGGCGAGCCCTGACGGACCCGAGCCGATGATGGCGACGCGTTTTCCGGTTTTTTTCTCAGGCGGCTCGGGCAGGGTCCAGCCCTGATCGAAGGCCCGGTCGACGATGGCGCATTCGATGCTTTTGATCGTGACCGGCACGTCGTCGATATTGAGAGTGCAGGACGCCTCGCAGGGCGCCGGGCAAATCCGCCCCGTCACCTCCGGGAAGTTGTTGGTGGAGTGCAGATTGCGCGCCGCCGCCTGCCACTCGCCGTGATAGACGAGATCGTTCCAGTCGGGGATCTGGTTGTTCACCGGACAGCCGCGATGGCAATAGGGGATGCCGCAATCCATGCAGCGCGCCGCCTGCTTGCGAACGCCGTCCTCCGTAGGCGGCAGAACGAACTCGCGGAAATGGCGGGTGCGCTCGCCGACCGGCGTATAGTCGCGATCCTCGCGTTCGATCTCAAGAAAACCGGTAATCTTCCCCATCTTCAATCCCTGCGTGATGCGGCGGAAGCCGCGAGGGCGCGCTTTCCCCGCGCGCCCTCAATTTCGATTACCGGCCATTCACCCCGATTGCGATGTCGGCATGCTCCGGCGGATGCGGCGCGACCTTGAGGCGCTTCATGTTTTCGAGCGCCCTGCGATACTCGGTCGGCATCACCTTCACGAATTTCGGAAGGTATGCCTTCCAATTGTCGAGGATCGCCTTGGCCCGCTCCGAGCCGGTGTAGTGGCGGTGGCTGTCGATGAGCCGGAACAGCCGCATCTCGTCATCCGTCGTCATGTCATGAAGCAGATGCACGAAGTCGAAGCGCTCCAGCGTATCGCCGCTCGCCTGGTCGAAGGGCGACACGTCGCCGGGGTCGATCGGCTCAAGCTCCACCATCGCCATGTTGCAGCGGCGCTCGAAGTTTTTGCCTTCGTCGAGCACGTAGGCCACGCCGCCGGACATGCCCGCGGCGAAGTTTCGGCCCGTCCGCCCGAGAACCACGACGCAACCGCCCGTCATATATTCGCAGCCATGATCGCCGGTGCCTTCAACCACGGCGATGGCGCCCGAATTGCGGACGGCGAAGCGCTCGCCGGCCACGCCGCGGAAATAGCACTCGCCGGATATCGCGCCGTAAAGCACGGTATTGCCGACGACGATGCTTTCCTCCGGCACGATGGAGCTTCGATCCGGGGGCCGGACAATGATCTTGCCGCCCGAAAGCCCCTTGCCGACATAGTCGTTGGCCTCGCCCGCCAGATCGAGGGTCACGCCGCGCGCGAGCCATGCGCCGAAGCTTTGCCCGGCCGTCCCCTTGAGGCCGATCCAGATCGTATCTTCCGGAAGGCCGGCGTAGCCGTAGGCTTTCGCCACCCGGCCCGACAGCATCGCGCCGGTGGAGCGGTCGCTGCTCGCGATGGGCAGTTCGAGCTTTACGGGCCTTGCCCCCTCAAGCGCAGGCTTGGCGCAGTCGATGAGCTTGCGGTCGAGCACATGCGCAATCGGGTGGTTTTGCTTCTCCGAGTTATGGATCGCGACCGTGTCGGGCATCTGCGGCTTGTGGAACAGCCGAGTAAAATCAAGCCCTTGCGCTTTCCAATGCTCGATGGCCCGCTCCTTGTCGAGCCAGTCGGTGCGGCCGACAAGCTCGCTGTAAGAGCGCACGCCGAGCGCAGCCATGTATTCCCGCAACTCTTCGGCGATGAAGAAGAAGAAGTTGATGATGTGCTCCGGCGTGCCCTTGAAGCGCGCGCGCAGCACCGGATCTTGTGTCGCCACGCCGACGGGGCAAGTGTTCAGGTGACACTTGCGCATCATGATGCACCCGGCCGAGATCAGCGGCGCAGTCGCGAAGCCGACCTCGTCCGCGCCGAGGAGGGCGCCGATAAGCACGTCGCGGCCGGTGCGAACGCCGCCGTCGACCTGCACAGCGATGCGTCCGCGGAGCCGGTTCAGCACCAGCGTCTGCTGCGTTTCGGCAAGGCCGATCTCCCACGGCGAACCCGCGTGCTTGATCGAGGTGAGCGGGGAAGCGCCCGTTCCGCCCTCGAAACCGCAGATCGTTACGTGATCGGCGCGCGCCTTGGCGACGCCCGCCGCAACTGTGCCGACGCCAACTTCCGCGCCAAGCTTCACGCTGACCCAGGCGTCCGGGTTCACATTCTTCAGGTCGAAGATGAGCTGCGCCAGATCCTCGATGGAGTAGATGTCGTGGTGCGGCGGCGGCGAGATGAGGCCGACGCCCGGCGTCGAGTGGCGCACCCGCGCGATGGTCTCGTCAACCTTGTGGCCTGGGAGCTGGCCGCCCTCGCCGGGCTTCGCCCCCTGCACCATCTTGATCTGCATCATGTCGGAGTTGACGAGATATTCGGTCGTCACGCCGAAACGCCCCGACGCCACCTGCTTGATGGCGGAGCGCATGCTGTCGCCGTTGGGCAACGGCCTGAAGCGGTCGGCCTCCTCGCCGCCTTCGCCGGTGTTCGACTTGCCGCCGATCCGGTTCATGGCGATGGCGAGCGTGGTGTGCGCCTCGCGGCTGATGGAGCCGAAGGACATGGCGCCCGTCGCGAACCGCTTCACGATCTCTTTCGCCGGCTCGACCTCTTCGAGGGGAACGGGCGTGCGGCCGACCTCCTGGGCGCTCTTGATGCGGAACAGTCCGCGGATGGTCATCAGGCGCTCGGACTGATCGTTGAGCCGCTTTGCGTAGGAGCGATATTTGTCAGGCAAGTTTCCGCGCACGGCGTGCTGAAGGTCGGCGACCGTGTCGGGATTCCAGGCGTGTTCTTCGCCGCGAAACCTGAAGGCATATTCGCCGCCGGTTTCGAGCGCGTTTTTCAACACCGGCGCATCCGAGAAGGCGAGGCGGTGGCGTTCGGCGGTTTCGGCGGCGACCTCGGCGAAGCCGACGCCCTCGATGGCCGTGCGTGTGCCCGTAAAGTATTTGCCGACGAAATCGGAGCGAAGGCCCACGGCGTCGAAAATCTGCGCGCCGCAATAGGACTGATAGGTCGAGATGCCCATCTTGGACATGACCTTCATCATGCCCTTGCCGATGGCCTTCACGTAGCGTTTGAAGGCTTCCTTCTTGTCGATCGGCGTCTGAAGCTCGCCGAGGTTCGCCTCGATGGTCTCGAAGGCGAGGTAGGGGTTGATGGCCTCCGCCCCATAGCCCGCCAGAACGGCGAACTGGTGGATTTCGTGCGCTTCGCCCGTCTCGACCACGAGGCCGACCGAGGTGCGCAGACCCTTGCGGATCAAGTGATGGTGGATCGCGCTGGTTGCGAGAAGGCTCGGGATCGGGATGCGATCAGGCCCCATGGCCCGGTCCGAAACGATGATGATATTCCAGCCGTCCAGCACCGCCTTTTCGGCCTTGTCGCACAGCGAGTCGAGCGAGCGCTCCATGCCCGATGCGCCGAGATCGGCTGCATAGGTGATGTCGAGCGTGATGGTCTTGAACGGCGCGTCCTTCACCTCTGCGATGCGGCGGATACGCTCCAGATCGTCGTTCATCAGGATGGGCTGCGACACCTCAAGCCATCTAAGGTTCGAGGCGCCGGCGAGGTCAAGGATGTTCGGCCTCGGCCCGATGAAGGAGACGAGGCTCATCACCAGCTCTTCGCGGATCGGGTCGATGGGCGGGTTCGTCACCTGGGCGAAATTCTGCTTGAAGTAGGTGTGGAGCAGCTTCGGCTTCGACGACAGCGCCGAGATGGGCGTGTCGGTGCCCATCGAGCCGATGGCTTCCTGGCCCGTTTCGATCATCGGCGACAGCAGGAATTTCCAGCTTTCCTGGGTGTAGCCGAAGGCTTGTTGCCGGTCGAGCAGCGAAATGTTGGTTTTCGGCTGCGAAGGCTCGACATGAGGCAGCGCCTCCACCCTGAGCTGGCCGCGGTTCAGCCATTCCTTATAAGGATGCGCATTGGCGAGCTCGGCCTTGATTTCGTCGTCCGAAATGATCCGGCCTTTCTCAAGGTCGATCAGCAGCATCTTGCCCGGCTGGAGACGCCATTTGTGGACGATCATCTCTTCCGGCACGGTCAAACGCCTGCTTCGGAGGCCAGGATGACGCGATCGTCCGACGTGATGATGTAGCGCGCGGGACGAAGGCCGTTGCGGTCGAGCGTCGCCCCGATCTGGCGGCCGTCCGTGAAAGCGATGGCCGCAGGGCCGTCCCATGGCTCCATCAGGGATGCGTGATACTGATAGAAGTCGTGCCGCTTCTCATCCATGAGCGCATTGCCCGCCCAAGCTTCGGGGATGAGCAGCATCATGGCGTGGGCGAGGCTGTATCCGCCCTGGACCAGGAATTCGAGCGCGTTGTCGAAACACGCGGTGTCGGACTGCCCTTCGAAGGAGATCGGCCAAAGCTTGGAGATATCGTCGCCGAACAGCGGAGAGGAGACGCTCGCCTGCCGCGCCGCCATCCAGTTCATATTGCCGCGCAGCGTGTTGATCTCGCCATTATGGCAGATCATGCGGTAGGGGTGGGCAAGCCTCCAGGATGGGAAGGTGTTCGTCGAAAACCGCTGATGGACGAGCGCAAGCGCCGACGCGAAGCGCGGATCGTGCAGGTCGAGATAATATTCGCCGACCTGATAGGACAGGAACATGCCCTTGTACACGACCGTCCGGCATGACAGCGTGACCATATAGAAGTTCTGCACCTCGACAGGGCCGAGGTCTGCGCGCACTCTGTTGGCGATGACCCTGCGCGCCAGATAGAGCGCGCGCTCGAAGGCCGTCTCGTCGGAAATGTTCGATGGCCGCGCGACGAAAACCTGCCGATGGAAGGGCTCGGTGGCGAGCACCAACTCGGGCAAGACTCGTTCTTGACGGGCACATCCCGCCAGCCAAGAACGGGAATTCCCTCTTCCGCGAAGGTGCTGGCGACCACGGCCTCGCAGCGCGCGCGCAACTCGGCCTTCTGCGGCAGGAAGACCTGTCCCACGGCGTACGCGCCGGGCTCCGGCAGCCTGAAGCCGAGACGCTCCGCTTCGGCGGCGAAAAATTCGTGCGGGATCTGAACGAGAATGCCTGCGCCGTCGCCCGCCTTGGGATCGGCGCCGACCGCGCCCCGGTGCTCCAGATTCAGCAGGATTTTCAAGGCGTCCTGCACGATTTGATGGCTTTTCACGCCCTTAATGTTCGCGATCAGGCCGAGGCCGCAGGCGTCGTGTTCGTTGTCGGGATGATAGAGCCCTTGCGGTTCGGGAAGGCCGTGCGTGTCGGTTAACCTGTTACCTGGATGCATCGCGGTTCCGGTCATGTGTGCGTATTTCGAGCGATAACTTTGTATCTTTGGCTATCTTGATGTAGTTCATATGTACGCTATCTCTTGGGCAGAGATGGAGGCGCTCAGCGTCGACGCTTTCGTTTGGCGGGGAAGGTTGCGTCGCCGTGTGTCCTTACGCGTTGTAGGCCAGCCTCTCTCATGTTCTCACTCCTACCCGCTGCGCGAGAAGCGGGCGCACAAAACCCCGCCCCGATACGCATTTGTTCGATAAAACAAATGGTGACCGGGCCGAGTTCGACCGCGCGGGCTTTTTCAGCCCATCGCTTGGGAGCCTGCCAGAATTCCAAGATGAAGACAAGCCTGCAATGTTGACGCGCGACCTCACGCGTGGCTGTTCAATGTGCAGGCGGTCGCTTTGCCTATTTGAGATGCAGACGCAGCCAACTCTTCTCCTATATAAGAGGCGTTGCGCACGATGGAATGCGTTTCGCATCAAAGATGTTAAGAGCGTGACGGCGGACATGGATTGGCGCGGAACCCTGCGAGACGTTTTGGCGCGAAGCTGGCAAGGACTTCGCGATACGGTTCTTTCGCCGCAAGCAATCGCGACGGAGGATGAAACGGTTGCGGCGCTCGCGAGGCGGACAGCGCCCATCATTTGGCTGATTGGAAAGGTCCAGGCCGGGAAGACCTCGATTGTGCGGGCGCTGACGGACGCCAGCGCCGCCGAAGTGGGCCAGGGCTACAAACCGTGCACGCGGTCGGCCGCGCTCTTCGACTTCCCAGCCGATGCGCCCGTGATCCGTTTCCTCGACACGCGAGGGCTCGGCGAAAAAGGCTACGATCCGGCGGACGACATCGCCGTTCACGAAGCCCAAGCCCATCTCATGCTGGCGGTCGTGAAGGCGATCGACCCTCAGCAGGACGCCGTCGTCGAGACCGTCAAGGCGGCTCGCAAGCGCCATCCCGGATGGCCGCTCATCGTCGCGCAGACGACGTTGCACGAGGCCTATGCGCCAGGGGAGCGCCATCCGCAGAACTACCCTTATGGCGCGCCGATTGAGGACTGGCCCGCGAGCGGCGCAATTCCGGCCGATCTGGCAAGAAGCCTCGCCTATCAGCGCTCTCTTTTCAAGGGCTTGCCGGGGAATGGCCTTTGTCTGTTTGCGCCGATCGACTTCACGCAGCCGGGCGATGGCTACGAGCCCGCCGAATATGGGCTCGCCGCGCTGCTCCATGCGCTGGAAAGGGCCGCGCCCGCCGGTCTCGTGGCGGCCTTGAAGGACGCGAACGCCAAAGCGGGCGATGCGCTTGCGAGCGAGGCCCATCCGCATATCGTGGGCTACGCCACGGCGGCCGCCGCCGCGGACGTCATGCCGGTGGCGGGCGCGGTCGCCGTTCCGGTCGTGCAGTCGAAAATGCTGCACAGCCTCGCCCGCATCTACGGCGTGAACTGGAACAGGCAGGCTCTGACCGAGTTTGCGGCCTGCCTTGGCGTAGGAGCCGTTTCGCGGCTCGCGGCCGGGTTCGGCTTCCGCGAACTGGCGAAGCTTATTCCGGTTTATGGCCAGACGGCGGGCGCCGCCGCCGCCGCCGCCATGAGTTTCGCGACCACCTTCGCCATCGGCAAGGCGGCCTGCTATTTCCTCGCCATCCATCGGGCCGGCGGCAGCGATCCGAAGGGCGTCTCGAAGGCCTATGCCGACGCCTTGGCGCAAGCCTTCCGTTTCCGCAAGGCCACTGCTGAAGGATAACTCATGCGCCAATCGGCATTCCCCCTCACCCGGCCGCTTCGCGGCTGCGCTCTCCCGCCAGGGGACAGGGTGCGTTCGTGCGTCCCTTCTCCCCTCGCGGGAGAAGGACAGGATGAGGGGTGTCGACGATTTTGCATCTATAATTCAGGCCTCCAGGGCGTATCCGCATGAGCAAGCCGCGCGACACCACATTCTGGCTTCGCCTTTGGATTTCGGCGATTTCCATCGCGCTGCCCTCGCTCACGCTCGTGCCCTTCGGCGGCGTCTGGATGTGGCAGCACGGCTATGCGCTCTACTGGGTCGTCGGCGCATGCCTTTTTGTCATCGCAGCCTTTCTTTTCCAGCTCTACCTCTTCAAGAAGCTTGATCTTTCGTCAACGAAGCAGCCCGTCGAGCCTCCCGAGGACGCCGCCGCCGCATCCTGGACGCCGCGCGAGAACGAAGCCTGGAAAGCGGTTCTCGCCGTCGCCGACACGGTCGATATAAGCCACTATTCGAGCTGGTCCGCCTTTCTCGGGCTCGGCAGGGAAACGATCGAGGCGGTCGCGAAATCGCTTCACCCCGAGGTCAAGGAGCCGGTCTGGCAATTCACCATGCCCGAGGCGCTGACCATGGTTGAGCAGGTGAGCCTGCATCTGAAGCCGATGGTCATCGAAAACGTGCCTCTTGGCGACAAGCTGACGATCGGCCAAATCATCCAGATCTACCAGATGCGCGGCGCCATCGACGTCGCGCAGAAGGGCTATGATGTCTGGCGCATCATTCGCCTGCTCAACCCCGCCACCGCGGTGACGCAGGAGCTTCGCGAGCGGCTTTCCAACCAGATGTATCGCTGGGGCCGCGAGGAATTGGCGAAGCGGCTGGCGCGCGGCTATGTGAAGGAGGTCGGGCGCGCCGCCATCGACCTTTACGGCGGGCGCCTGCGGGTCGCGCCCGAGGATCTGGAAGCGCACGTCACCGAGGCCACCGAGCGCGACCGCAAGGCGCCCACGCTCAAGGCCGAGCCTTTGCGCCTCCTCGTCGGCGGTCAGGTGAACGCGGGCAAATCGAGCCTTATCAACGCGCTCCTGAAGGAAATTCGCGCAGGCTCGGACGCGCTGCCGCTGACGAACCAGTTCGCCGCCTACGAGATCAAGCGCGAGGGCGCGCCGCAAGCGCTGATCCTCGACAGCCCCGGCCTCGACAGCCTGGAGCAGCCGCTCGACAAGCTGGTTGAAGAAGCGGCGCAGGCCGACCTCATGATCTGGGTCGCAAGCGCGGTGCGCGCCGACCGCGAACTCGACGGCCGCGCGCTCGACGCCATCCGCGAGTATTTCGCCAAGCGCCCCAACCGCCGGCGTCCGCCCATGCTGCTCGTGCTGAGCCATGTGGACCGGCTCCGCCCCATGCTGGAATGGAAGCCGCCTTACGACCTGGCCGATAAGGCGAACCCGAAAGCCGCGTCCATCCGCGCGGCCATCGACGCGGCTGGCGGCGATCTCGGCTTTTCGGCTGATGATGTCGTGCCAGCCTGCCTCGATGCGAGGGCCGGACTCTATAATGTCGACGCCATCTGGGCCGAGATCATGGAGCTAATGCCGGAAGCGCAGCGCGCCCAGCTCGTGCGCACGCTCCAGGACGCCGACCGCAGCTTCGACTGGCGGCGGCTGCGCACGCAGGCGGTGAACGCGGGCCGCATCCTCGCGAAGGCCGTGCTGTCGGGCGGCGGCGATGCTAAGCGGCCTTAGCCCCTTTGCAGTTTACAGCGGGTTAAAATTGGTTTTGTTTGGTAAAACAGCCCATAATTAATCATATAAATAGTTTTTCGAGGTTTGCTTGCGCCTTACGCGGCTTTCGGCGAGCCTATGGTTGCGATGACTACATCAACACATAAGCGAGCGAGCGCGGCGAAACGCGTGGAAATGACGCCAGGAGCCGGCGCAGGTCCGCAGCGGACCGCTGGACCCTTAAGGGGCATGAGAGCGTGCAACCGCTGATTGACGCACTGGCGAACTCGCCGCTGCGCAATCTGGACTTCGACCGCGAACCCTATCGCGCGCCTGTCCACGATGTAGATCTGTGAGCTTTCTGCTCGACACGAACGTGGTCTCCGAGCTTTGAAAGCCGTGGCCCTCACTGACCGTTCCTGACATTATATTGATTGAGTTTGCGGGCGCCGCAACGCCGGCCGAATTATGATGAACCGGAATGGGCTGGCCGCAACTCGCGTTAGCGGGCCGCCTTCTTTTTGATGCCGCCGTAACAAGCAGGTCTTGCTTTGCCGCCTATGTGCTCCTAAACCGTGATGGATGAGACATTTTAAAGAAAAGAGCTTTGGCGAGCGGCTCGAGGCTGCGGCGAAAGCGAAAGAAGCAGCGTTGCAAAAGTTTGCCGAGAGACCGGCGGACGACGATCCCGCCGTGATCGCGCGCAGGGCGCAGAGGCTGGAAGTTGCAAAGGCCCGCGAGGCGCGGATTGCGGAACGCGAGGCGAAGAAGCTCGCGGACAAAGCAAAGCGTGAAGCCGACGCCGAGCTTGAAATCGCTCGGGAAGCTGAGCGGAAAGTCGAGCTTGAAAAGCAGCAAAAAGCGGCTCGCGATGCGCGCTACGCGGCGCGGAAGGCGCAAAAGTAACGCCTCGCACGGCCCCTTGAAGCCAGGCTTTCCACCGATATCTGCGTTCGGACAGGGTTGACGCACGCGTCGCCCGTTTCCATAGTCCGCGCACCCTCAACCCCAACCCAAAAACGGCACGACCCCATGACAGCCGTCGACCCATCGCTCACAGAGCTTGCGCACGCCTCCAAGGCCTGGCCCTTCGAAGAGGCGAAGAAGCTCCTGAAGCGGCTCGAAAAGGCGGACCCTGCTCGCGAGGTCATTTTCGAGACGGGCTACGGGCCTTCCGGCTTGCCGCATATCGGCACGTTCGGCGAAGTGGCGCGCACCTCGATGGTGCGGCATGCGCTCGAAGCGCTGAAGCCGGGAGTCAAGACGCGGCTCGTCTGCTTCTCGGACGACATGGACGGCCTGCGCAAGGTGCCGACCAATGTGCCGAACCAGGAGTTGTTGCAGGCCGCGATTGACAAGCCGCTGACGGTGGTGCCCGACCCGTTCGGCACGCATCCGAGCTTCGGCGCGCACAATAACGCGCGGCTACGCGCCTTCCTCGACAGCTTCGGCTTCGAATACGAGTTCCTGTCGGCGACAGAGTGCTATCGCGCGGGGCAGTTCGACGAGACGCTGCTCAAGATGCTCGCATGCTACGACAAGGTGATGGACATCATCCTGCCGACGCTCGGGCCGGACCGGCGCGCCACTTATTCGCCGTTTCTGCCGATCTCGCCCGACACAGGCAAGGTGCTGCAAGTTCCAGTCATCGAGCGAAATTTGAAGGCGGGTACGATCACCTACCGCGATCCGGATACCGGCAAGACGGTCGAGACGCCGGTCACGGGTGGGCATGTGAAGTGCCAGTGGAAGGCGGATTGGGCCATGCGCTGGGTGGCGCTCGGCGTCGATTACGAGATGGCGGGCAAGGACTTGATCGACAGCGTGACGCTGTCGTCAAAGGTCTGTCGCGTGCTTGGCGGCAAGCCGCCGGAAGGCTTTAATTACGAGTTGTTCCTGGACGACAAAGCGCAGAAGATTTCGAAGTCGAAGGGCAACGGCATCGCGGTGGAGGAATGGCTCGGCTATGCTACGCCGGAAAGCCTGAGCCTCTATATGTTCCAGAAGCCGAAGACGGCGAAGCGGCTCTATTTCGACGTGATCCCGAAGGCGGTCGACGACTATTTCACCTATCTCGACAGCTATCAGAGGGAGACGCCCGAGCAGCGGCTGAGCAATCCCGTCTGGCACATCCATAATGCGAGGCCGCCGCAGCACAGCGTGCCCATCAGCTTCAGCCTCTTATTGAATCTCGTCAGCGCCTCGAATGCGCACACGAAGGACATTCTCTGGCAGTTCGTGAAGAACTATGCGCCGGAGGCCAACCCGGCGGATTATCCCGAACTCGATCGCCTGATCGGCTTCGCCATCCGCTATTTCGCGGAGCGTGAGAAGCCGTTCAAGGCCTACCGCGCGCCCACGCCTGTCGAGCGCGAGGCGATGCTCGACCTCAACGCGCGGCTTATCGAGGCCAGCCCCAAGCTCAGCGCGGAGGAGCTGCAATCCATCGTCTACGAGGTCGGCAAGGCGCACCCGTTCGAGAACTTGCGCGACTGGTTCAAGACGTTGTACGAGGTGCTGTTCGGCGAGAGCCAGGGGCCGCGCTTCGGCTCGTTCATCAAGGCGTATGGCATCGAGCCGACGCGCAAGCTGATTTCCGAGCGGCTGCATCAGGCGGCGGAGGCGGCGTGATGTCCGTTATGGCGAATGTTATTACTGTGGGTTATTACCCCTCACCCTGCCCCTCCCCCCCGGGGAGAGGGGTTGCGACGTTTCACGGATCACTGCTAGACACATGACGGTCAAGACGATCTACAAACTCCTGACGGCCGCGGAATGGGAAGCGGCCTATGCGGAGGGCGTCTATCGCGGGTCCGAGCAGGATCAGCGCGACGGCTTCATTCACATGTCCACCGCAGCGCAAATCGCCGAGACGGCGCGCAAGCACTTCTCCGGCGTTCCCGATCTCATGCTTCTGGCGATAGACGTTGAGGTGCTTGAGAGGTTGCATACCCCTCACCCCGACCCTCTCCCCCTGGGAGAGGGAGCAACATCGTCCCTTCTCCCGGGGGGAGAAGGACAGGATGAGGGGGTTAACCCGCTCCGCTGGGAGCCGTCGCGCGGCGGCGATCTCTTCCCACATCTTTACGCGCTGCTTCCCTCGACCGCCGTCCAAAGCGCAACCCCGGCGCCGCTTGCCGATGGTGGGACGCCCATCATCCCAAACGACCTCGCGTCATGAACCGTTTCTGGTCCGCGGCGCAGGCGGGTCTTCTCTTTCTCGATCCGGAAACGGCGCATGACTCTTCGCTGCGCGCGTTGGAAGCCGGCATCCACCCTCGGCAGGCGAAACCGGACGATCCGCGCCTCGCCCAGACCGTGTTCGGGCTCGCTTTTCCGAACCCGGTCGGCGTCGCCGCAGGCTTCGACAAGGACGCGCGCGTCTACAACGCGCTGTTCGCCATCGGCTTCGGCTTTGCGGAAGCGGGCACGGTGACGCCAAAGCCGCAGCGGGGAAATCAGCGCCCGCGCGTGTTCCGGCTCATGCGCGAGCGCGGCGTCATCAATCGCCTCGGCTTCAACAGCGCGGGCCACTCCGCCGCCCTTGTCCGGCTTGCGAGCAGGCCTCCGCGCGGCGTCCTCGGCGTGAACATCGGCGTCAACCGCGACAGCAGCAACCCGATCGCGGACTATGTTGCCGGCGTCAAGGCTTTCGGCGCGCTCGCATCCTACCTCACAGTCAATATCTCTTCGCCGAACACGCCGGGTCTGCGCGACCTGCAAGCGCCCGACCGGCTGAATGCGCTGCTCGAAGCCGTGATGGCCGCGCGCGCCGGCCTCCCTCGCGCCGCGCCCATCCTTGTGAAGCTTGCCCCGGATCTGCACGACGAGGACATCGCGGCCGTGATGCAATGCCTGCTCGCCCACAAAGTGGATGGCGCGATCCTCACCAACACGACGCTGTCCCGGGAGGGCGTCGCAATCGAACTCGCATCGGAATGAGGCGGGCGGTCTTTCGGGAAGGCCGCTGTTCAAGCGATCCACGGCCTTCCTCGCCAAATGCTACCTCGCAACGCAAGGAAAGCTCCCGCTCATCGGCGTCGGCGGCATCGATTCCGGGGCGTCCGCGCTCGCCAAAATTCGCGCGGGCGCATCGCTGATCCAGCTTTATACGGGCCTTGTCTACGAAGGCCCGGCGCTTCTGCCCGACATCAAGGACGCGATCCTCGCGGAGATAAAGACGACAGGAAAGCCGCTTGCCTCGCTTGTCGGAACGGCGGCGGAGGCGTGGGCGCGAGGCTAGCGCGCGCCCCGCGGGAAGTCCTGACCCACATGCTGCGGACGGCGCCTAGCAACACCTGATTCTGGAACAGCTTGTCCGAGGCAGCGTCGCTCAGGAGCGTGTAGCGAATGGGGGCTGAACTTGCCTCGGGCTGTAAGCCGCTCTTGCATCAGTAGTAAATTTGATGACATTCGCGGCCTTTCAAGTATTCATGATCTCTTAAACAAGACTTAAGACATTAAAATCGCGTGGTCGCGCGGTATTTGGTAAGCTTTGCGCAAGCCAAATCAGCTAAACATGATGATGGAGTAGTTTGTTGTCCCTGCGGCGGGATGAGAACCGGAGAATGACAGCGGCTGGCTCGATCCTGCAAGATGCTTCATGCGAAAATGAACGAAGTATTGCAGGATTATAGCGTTTTGAGGTTCGCAGGAGGTGCGATATGTTATCGAGCCTTGCATCGTTAACTGTCGCGCAGATCGCGGGGATGACCACGACTGCCGTGTCCGGTTGGACGACGGACCAAGCGGCGTCGCTTACGACGTCGCAGGTCGCAGTCTTATCGTCCGGTCAAATCGCCGTTATAAGCACGGACGACGTTGCGGCGCTGGCCCCCCAGCAAATTGGCGCTATCTCGCAAGGCGCAATCGTTGGTCTGACGCTGGACCAATTAGCGGTCCTGAACACGGCAGACATTGAGAGTTTAAGCCAGAGCGAGGTTGGGGCGCTCAGCACAACGCAACTGAACGGCTTTACGACAGACCAGGCCGAAGCCCTGACGTCCCTGCAGATCGGCGCATTGAAATCGAACCAGATGGCGGTCCTGGGGTCCAGCGACATCGCGGTCTTTTCGACCAGCGATATCGCCGCTATTTCCAGCCTGGCCATAGCAGGCCTCTCCACCACCGCCGTCGCCGCCTTGTCCACAGACCAGGCCGCCGCGATCAGCACAAGCGCGATCGCGCGCATGACGACCAGCCAGATCGTCGCCCTGTCCACCGCGCAGGCGGCGCTCTCGTCTTCGCAGGTGGCGGCGTTGACGGCGGCGCAAGCGGCGGCGCTGGGCACAACCGGGATAGCGTCGCTGTCCACGACCCAGATCGCGGCGCTCAGCACAACCGCCATCGCTAACCTGACGACCGATGAAATCGCCACGCTGTCCACCACGCAGATTGCGGCGCTGTCGCCTTCGCAGGTCGGCGCGTTGAGGTCGACCCAGCTCGCAGTTTTGAACACCGACGACGTCGCGGCCCTCTCAGCCTCCGATATCGCCGCCATCGCCACTCTGTCCATAATGGGCCTCTCGACGACCGCCGTCGCCGCCCTGTCCACAACACAGGTCACAGCCCTCAGCACAGGCGCGGTCGCGCGCATGACGACCAGTCAGATCGCAGCCCTCTCCACAACGGAGGCGGCGGCGCTCTCGACTTCGCAGATGGCGGCGTTGTTGGCGATGCAAGCCGCGGCGCTGAGCACAAGCGGGATCGCGACGCTGTCCACGACTCAGATCGCGGCGCTCAGCACAAACGCCATCACAGGTCTGACGACCGGCGCCGTCGCCACGCTGTCCACCACTCAGATCGCGGCATTGTCGTCCTCGCAGGTCGGCGCGTTGAGATCAACCCAGCTCGCAGCTTTGAACACCGACGACATCGCGGCCCTCTCAACCTCTGATATCGCCGCCATTACGAGCCAGGCGATAACAGGCCTCACCACGACCGCCGTCGCCGCCCTGTCCACCACGCAGGTCGCAGCGCTCACCACAAACACGATCGCGCGTCTGACGACCAGCCAGGTCGCGGCTCTCACCACCACACAGACGGACGCGCTTTCGACTTCGCAGATGGCGGCGTTGATGTCGGCACAAACGGCGGCTCTGGGCACAACCGGGATCGCGGCGCTGTCCACGACCCAGATCGCGGCGCTCAGCACAAGCGCCATAGCAAGTCTGACGACCGCTGAAATCGCCGTCCTCTCCACCACGCAGATCGCGGCGCTGTCGCCCTCGCAGGTCGGCGCGTTGAGATCGACCCAGCTCGCAGTCTTGAGCACGAACGACATCGCGGCACTCTCGACCTCCGATATCGCTGCTATAGCCACCTTGTCCATAACGGGCCTCTCGACGACCGCCGTCGCGGCCCTGTCCACTTCGCAGGTCCAAGCCCTCACGACAGGCGCGATCGCGCGCCTCACGACCAGTCAGATCGCAGCCCTCTCCACGACGGAGGCGGATGCGCTCTCGACGTCGCAAATGGCGGCGTTGACTGCGGTGCAAGCCGTGGCTCTGGGGACAAGCGGGATCGCGTCGCTGTCCACGACCCAGATCGCGGCGCTCAGCACGAGCGCCATCGCAAGTCTGACGACCGATGAGATCGCCGTCCTCTCCACCACGCAGATCGCGGCGCTGTCGCCCTCGCAGGTCGGCGCGTTGAGGTCAACCCAGCTTCCAGCCTTGAGCGCTGCTGACATCGGCGCTTTCTCGACCTCCGATATCGCGGCCATCACGAGCCTAGCCATATCGGGCCTCTCGACGACCGCCGTCGCCGCCCTGTCCACGGCGCAGGTCGCAGCCCTCAGCACAAGCGCGATCGCGCGGCTGACGACCAGCCAGATCGCGGCTCTGACGACCACTGAGATGGCTGCGCTTTCGACTTCCCAGGTCAGCGCGTTGAAAACGGCCCAGTTCTCAGCTTTGGGGACCTCCGACGTCGCGACGTTCTCGACCTCCGACATCGCCGCCATCGCCAGTCTGGCCGTAACAGGCCTCTCCACAACGGTCGTCGCCAATCTGGCCGCCTCACAAGTCGCCTCCTTGACCACGAGCGCTGTCGCAAACCTGACCACCGCGCAGATCGCGGTGCTGACGACAACGCAGGCGGCTGCGCTCTCCACGTCGCAGATGGCGGCCTTGACGGCGGCGCAAGCGCCTGTGTTGGGGACAAGTGAGATTGCGACGCTTTCCACGGCGCAGGTCGCAGCCCTCAGCACAAGCGCGATCGCGCGCCTGACCACCCGCCAGGTCGCCGTCCTGTCCACCACGCAGGCGGCGGCGCTGTCATCCTCGCAGGTCGGCGCGTTGAAGTCGGCTCAGTTCGCGGCTTTGAGTCCTGCCGACGTTGCGCCTTTCTCGACCACCGACATCGCCGCCATCGCCGGTTTGGCCGTAACAGGCCTCTCCACAACCGCCGTCGCCAATCTTACGACCGCGCAGGTCGCCTCTTTGAGCACCGCCGCGGCTGCATATCTGACGACCACGCAGGTCGCCGTCCTGTCCACCACGCAGGCGGCGGCGCTGTCGTCCTCGCAGGTCGGCGCGTTGAAGTCGGCCCAATTTGCAGCCCTGGGGGCTGACAACATCGCGACCTTGTCGACCACCAATATCGCCGCAATCGCCAGTCTGGCTGTAACAGGCCTCTCCACGACCGCCGTCGCCGGCCTGTCCACTGGGCAGGTCGCCGCATTCAGCACGAGCGCGATCGCGCGTCTGACAACCGCGCAGAGCGCCGCCCTGACCAGCAGTCAGGCGGAGGCGCTATCGACTTCGCAGATGGCGGCGCTGGCGGCGACCCAGCTATCAAAGTTGAGCAGCGACGCCATCGCGCGGCTGTCAACAGACCAAATCGCCGCCGTCACCTCCAGCGCCATAGCCGGCCTGACCACGGGCCAGATCACAGCCCTCAACACCACGCAGCTTGCCGTGCTGTCCTCGACGCAGGTCGCCGCTCTCACATCCTTACAGATGTCGATGCTCAGCACGACGGCCTTCGGCGCATTTTCGACGACCGATCTTGCCGCCATTGGCTCGCGCGCGATGCCGGGACTGCAGGTGGGGGTTGTCGGCGCCCTGACCTCTGATCAAATCGCGGCGTTGAGCACGACGGCCCTCACCGGCCTGACTACGACCCAGGCCGCCGCCTTCAGCTCAAGCCAGATCGCGGCTCTGAGCACGACGCAGGCAGCGGTCCTGAGTTCGGTGCAGATGGCCGCCCTGAGCAATGACAGCGCCGCCGCTCTTTCCACGACCCAGATCGCCGCTCTGAGCACAACGGGCCTTGCTGGCCTCACCACAGGCGAAATCGCCGCTCTGAACACGGATCAGATCGCCGCTCTGAGCACGACGCAGATTGCGTTGCTGAGCACCACTCAGGTCAGCGCGTTCAGCACCACGGACATTGCGGCTCTTTCGACCGCCCAAGTGGCCGCCTTAAGCACATCCGGCGTAGCGGTGCTGAATACATGGCAGATGGCGGCGCTCAGCACCGGCCAAGTCCAGGCTCTGACATCGATCCAAATCGCGGTCCTCAGCTCGACGCAATACCAGATGTTGGGCACGGACGATATCGCGACCTTTTCGACGGCCGACATCGCTGCGATCAACGCAAACGCCGTTACGGGGCTGTCGACCAGCGTCATCGCGGCCCTCTCGACCACGCAGTTCGTCGCTCTCAATCAGGCGGTTTTCGGTCACCTGACCACGAACCAAGTCGCTGCGCTGACCACCGATCAGGTCGCCGTTCTGAGCACCAGCCAGATCGCAGCGCTCGCGACGACGCAAATCAAGGCCTTGAGCACCGACGACCTGGCGACCTTATCGACAAGCCAGATCGAGGCGCTGAGCGCGGCCGGCATCGCAAGCCTGAGCACGGATCAGATCGCGACGCTGACCGTCGACCAGGCGACAGCCTTGACCTCGGCCCAGGTGTCGTCTCTGAGCTCCACGCAACTTCAGGCGTTGGACACAGACGCGATTGCGGGATTTTCGACGAAGGATATTGCGGCCATCGGCTCGGCCGCGATCGCAGGCCTTGCGACCAGCTTGTTGGCGAGTTTTTCGACCGATCAAATCGCCGCTTTGAGCATAGCCGGCGTTCAGGGCCTTTCCGTCGATCAGATTGCGTCTCTGGCGACCACGCAACTTGCCGCTTTGAGCACAAAACAAATCGCCGCGCTCAATTCGGCGCAAGTGAATGCGCTGGATGCGACCGGCGCAGCAGCGCTGTCGGCCAACCAAATCGCCGCGATAAGCATCGGCGGCCTCGCAGGCCTGACCACCGACGAGGCGGCCGCGCTCGGCGCGACTCAACTCGCGGCGATGACATCAACCCAAATCAAGGCCCTCAGTTCTGGCCAGATCAAGGCTTTGGGCTTGGATTTGGCCGCAGCCTTCTCAACCAGGGATATGGCGGCGATCGGCGCGGCCGCGATTGCGGGACTTACGACCGACGTTCTCGCGGCGCTCTCGACAGACCAGATCGCCGGCCTGAGCGCAGCCGGCGTCACCGGACTTTCCCTCGACCAGATTACGTCTTTAACGACGACGCAACTTGCCGCCCTGACCACGCAACAAGTCGGCGTGCTCAATTCGGCGCAAGCAAGCGCTTTGGAAACGACCGGCCTGACGGCGCTGTCGACCAATCAGGTTGCGGCGTTGAGCACGGCCGCCCTCCAAGGCCTCAGCACCGATCAGATTGCGGCGTTGAGCGTGACTCAGATCGGGGCGTTGTCCTCGAACCAGGTCGCGGCGCTGAGCAGCTTGCAGCTTGACGCGCTGAACGCGCAAGACATCGCGGCTTTTTCGACGGGCGAGGTAGCGGCTCTCAATTCCACGGTGATTGCGGGTCTGACGACATCGACGATCACCACTCTTTCGACCGACCAGATCGCCGCCCTGAGCACGGGCGGCGTCACCGGCCTGACAACCTCGCAGTTGGCGGCGCTGAGCACGGATCAGGTCAAGGCCTTGACTTCGGCCCAGGTCGGCGTTCTTAGCTCGACGCAGTTCTCCGCCTTGAACGCGGACGACATTGCGACGTTTTCGACCAGAACGATCGCAGCAATCGGCTCAAGCGCAATCGCAGGCATTCCGACCGGCGCTGTCTCCAGCCTTTCCACGGATCAAATCGCCGCCTTGAGCACAGACGCGATCGGCGGAATGACGAGCGCGCAGGTCGCCGCCCTGACCACGGGGCAGGTCGTAGCGCTGGGCGACAACCAGATCGGCGCGCTGGGCGCGGGGCAGGTCCCGGCGCTCGGCACAGACGACATCGCGGCGATGTCGACGGACCAGGTCGCCTCATTGAGTTCGACCGGAATAACCGGGTTGACCACCGATCAGGTTGGCGCGCTAAACGCGAGCCAAGCCCAGGCCCTGGCCTCGACCCAGGTCGGCGCTCTCAATTCAAGGCAACTCGCCGCGTTGAGTTTGGATGGCCTTGCCGTCTTCTCGACCTACGACATCGCCGCCATCAGCTCGGGCGCGGTTATCGGCTTGTCCACCAGCGCCATCGCCAGCCTTTCGACGCCGCAGCTTAACGCGTTATCGTCGCAAAGTTTCGCGAGCCTCGCCACGGTGCAGATCGCGGCCTTGACGTCGACGCAGCTGCAAGCCCTGTCAGTCAACCAGGTCTCGGCCCTTGGCTCAAGACAGGTCGCAGCCCTCGGCACGACTGGCATTATGGTCCTATCGGCGCCCCAGATCGCAGCCCTCAGCGCAACCGGGATCGGAGGCGTCAGCGCGACGCAGCTGACCGCTATGAGTTCCGATCAGCTTGAGGCTCTGACCTCGACGCAGGTCGCCGCTCTAAGCTCGGGTCAGATCGGGGCGCTCGCCGCGCAGGATGCGGCTATCTTTTCGCACCTGAATCTCCAGGGCCTTAGCTCCATCGGCGTCGCCGGCTTGACCAGCGCCGCCATCGCCGCCCTGTCGACGAGCCAGATCGCCGGGCTCGGAACTGCCGTCGTCGCCGCTCTTAGCACGGCTCAGATCGGCATGCTGAACACCGGTCAGGTCGCCGCCTTGACAACGACGCAAGTCAATGTGCTCGGAGCCATGCAGGTCTCGGCGTTCAACGCCGCCGACCTGACGGCCCTTTTGACGGCGCAGATCGCCGCGCTGAGTTCCACCGGCGCCGCGGGCCTGACGCCGGCAGCACTTACGGCGTTCAGCACCGACCAAGTCGCGGCCTTGAACGCCACTCAGATCGCTGCGCTGAACTCGACGCAGATGGCGGCGTTTGGAACGAATGATCTCGGGGTTTTCTCCACTGCCGACATGGCCGCGATCAGCTCCGGCGCAGCGCCCGGATTATCGACGAGCACGATAGCTGCGCTCTCGGTAGATCAGGTCTACGCGTTGAGCGCTGGTTTCATTGCGGCGCTGTCCAGCAGTCAGATCGCTGCGTTCAAAGTCGACCAGATCGCGGCGCTGTCCTCCGGTCAGATCGGCGCCTTGACCTCAGCGCAGGTCGGCGCGATCAGCACCGGCGATCTGGCGGTCCTTTCGGCTGCGCAGATCGCCGCCTTCAATTCCGCCGCCGTTGGCGGCCTCTCTACAAGCCAGATCGCAGCGTTGAGCGTCGATCAGGTCGGCAGCCTGACATCCTCCCAGATCGCCGGCCTGACTTCGACGCAGCTGTCCGCGCTCGGCACGGACGATCTGCAGGCGCTGTCGAACGCCGACATCGCCGCCATCAGTTCCGGCGCCATATCGGGTCTCTCGACGCAGGCGATCGGCGCCTTGTCGAACATGCAGGTCGCAGCCTTGAGCACGACCGCGATCGCAGGCCTCGCGACCTCGCAAATCAATGCGATGAACACTGTCCAGGTCGCCGCTCTGTCTAGCACGCAGATCGCCGCGTTCAGTTCCACGCAGATTGCGGCGCTCAGCTCCAGCGATCTGGGGACATTGACAACCGCAAAGTTCGCGGCGATCAGCTCCGGCGCGATTTCGGGGCTGTCCACGACCACAATCGCCTCGCTTCCGACGGGCATGATCGCTTCGTTGAGCTCCAGCGGCATTTCCGGGCTGACCATCGAGCAGCTTGGCGCGTTGAGCGTCAATCAGATCGAAGCGATGTCGAGCGGCCAGATCGGCGCCCTGACCTCCAATCAGGTCTCAGCCCTTCCGACGGCGGAATCTCGCGGCCCTGTCCACAGCGCAAATCTCGGCCTTCAGCACGACCGGCCTTGGCGGCCTTACCAGCGCACAGGTCGGCGCGTTGAGCCCGGCGCAGATCGGAGCCCTGACCGCGAGTCAGATTTCGGCCCTGACCTCGGGCGCGATCGCGGGCCTCACCCCGGCTGACCTTGCCGGCTTCACCACAACAACGCTTGCGGCGCTCAGCTCTTCCGGCATCGCCGGCTTGCCGGCGAACTTTATTGGGGCGCTCTCCACGATCGAGATCGCCTCGCTTGGCACGGCCGCCGTCGCCGGCCTCACCAGCGCGCAGGTCGCCGCCTTGAGCAACGACCAGATCAACGCCTTCTCCACCACCCAGATCGGCGCGCTGAGCGCAAAAGGCCTGGCCGGGCTTGGAACCGGAGCGCTCGCCGTCCTCTCGACGCAAGATCTCGCGGCGATCGCCCCGACCGCCATCTGGGGACTGTCGACGAGCGTCATCGCCGGCCTTTCCACATCCGAGATCGCAAATCTCTCGGGAAGTCAGCTTGGCGCCCTGTCCTATAATCAGATTGCGGCGCTGAACACCGCGCAGATGGCGGCCTTGTCCCAGATACAGGTTGGCGCCTTCAACGCCATGCAGGCGGCGGGACTGAGCACGACCGACATGGGCCTCTTCTCCACCACTTACGTCGCCGCGCTTACCAGCAATGCAATATCAGGACTGAGCACGCAGGTGATCGCGGCGCTGACGACGGTGCAAGCGGCGGCCTTGACGTCGATTCAGGTGAGCGCGCTCACTTCCGACCAGGTCGCGGCCCTGTCCACCGACGAGCTTGCGGCCCTATCGAGTGGAGATGTGGCCGCGATCAGCTCGGGAGGCGTCGCGGGGCTGTCGACGTCGGACATCGCGAGCCTGAACAGCTCGCAACTGGCGGCTTTGATCGGCTCCGACATGGGTTCGCTTAATGCAGCCCAAATAGCTGCGGTCATGAAAGCCTATGGGTCCGTGTAACGGGATCATTCAGTTTGGTCCGCAAGCTCGCCAAGGCGAGATTGCGCGGGAGGGCGCAGCCGCGAAGCGGCCGGATGAGAAGGCGTTTGGAAAGGCGGGAAAACTTGCTCGGCGCGCCGTCATGACAGCGGCCGTCGCAAGCCTCACCAAAGGCCAATATGTTTCCTTCTCGCTTCAACGCCAATTCGAAGTTGTGACCGGACCACTTTGAACGGCAAGCCTCCTTCACGCACGGTCGCCAGAATGAACGCGCAGCAACCCCTTCTCGCCATCTCCAACGGGACAGAGGATGGATCGTCCCCCGCGCATGCCTTGAACCTTGGCTCTTTGATCGAGCTCGCCCGCACTCAGCAGATGTCGCTGCAGGGTCTGTTTCACGCCACGGAGATACTGAGCGCCTCGGGCAGAAAGGCGGATGCCGCGCGCCTTTATAAAAGCTGGATCGCATTCAACGACGTCCATCCTTTCCTGAATCTCGTCTATTTCAACTATGCGGTCGCCCTTCGGCAGCTCGACGACATCGAGGGAACGATCCTTGCGCTCCAGGCCAGCCTGAAAATCGATCCGCAATTCGGAGCGGCGCATATCAATCTCGGCCGGGCGCTTGAGGATGCCGGCTTGTTGGCGCAGGCGGTTCAGCAATGGCGCAGTTTTGTGGAAATAACCGGCAAATGCACGGCCGATACCGTCTCCCATCGCCTGGGGGCGCTTCAGCATTTCGGCCGCGTCATGGAGAATGTCGGCCTTTTCGAGGAGGCGGAAACCGCCTTGAGGCAGGCGATCGAGTTGCGGCCCGACAAAACCGAGGCTAGCCAGCACTGGAGCGGGCTGCGGCAGCGCCAGTGCAAGTGGCCGATCCTGGTTCCCTCAGAGCATGTCTCCAGGCGGCAACTGCTTGACGGGTTGTCGCCTTTGTCGCTCGCCTGCTATTCCGACGACCCGATGTTTCAGCTCGCCAGAGCCTGGCGCTACCATAAGTCCCTTGTCGGCCGTCCCGATCTGAGCGGGTTTGCGCGCCAAGCCCAGAAACGCAAGCCCAGCGGTCGCGAGCGCCTTCGCGTGGGATATGTGTCTTCGGATCTGCGCGACCATGCGGTCGGCTTCGCCTTGCGCGAGGTTCTGGAACTGCACGACAAGGAGCGGGTCGAGGTCTACGCCTATTATTGCGGCGACCCAGTCGCCGGAGACGCGACCCAGGCTCGCATCAAGAACGCAGTCCAATGCTGGCGAGACATCGCGGCGCTCAGCGATGAAGGAGCGGCCCGACGAATACGCGACGACGACCTCGACATTGTGATCGACGTCAACGGCTACACAAAGCATGCGCGAGCCAGGATTTTTGCTTATCGGCCGGCGCCCATCATCGTTAATTTCTGCGGTTATCCGGGCTCGATGGGCACCCCGTTCCACAATTACATCATCGCAGATGAGCACATCATTCCACCCGGGAGCGAGATATACTACTCGGAGAAAGTCCTGAGGATCGGTTGCACTCAGCCTGTCGATCGGAAGAGAGAGATCGCGGAGCGGCCGTCGCGAACGGAAGCGGGATTGCCGGACGACGTGTTTGTGTTTGCGTGCTTCAGCGGCGCGCAGAAGATCACCGAGGCGGTTTTTGGCCTGTGGATGAAGATTCTTGTGGCTGCGCCCAAAACGGTGCTGTGGCTTCTGAGCGAGAATGACGATATCAACAACCGCTTGCGCAGCGCCGCCGAGAGCGCAGGCGTTGCTCCCGAGCGGCTCGTTTTCGCCCTCAAAATGCCGCCTCCGAAGCATCTGGCGAGGATCGCGCTCGCCGATCTCTTTCTGGACACGTTTCCATATGGCGCACATTCCACCGCGGCCGACGCGCTCACCATGGGATTGCCCGTTCTCACTGTCCCAGGCAAGACATTCGCGGCGCGGTTCTGCCATAGCATCGTTTTGTCCGCTCACGCGCCAGAGCTGATTTGCAGCGATTTCGAAGACTATGTTCAGAAAGCCGTGGCCTTCGGCAGAAATCCGGCTCGTCTGCAGGCGGTCAGGGGTTCGCTGATCGCCAAACGGGACGCCAGCGTTCTTCGCGATACTCCGGCCGTGGCCCGACGACTGGAAGAGTTGTTCCGCCAGATGAAAGCTGAGTACGATCGCGGCGAAACGCCTGTCCCGGACCTGCGCAACCTCGACATCTACTATGAAATCGGAGCTGAATTAGCTGAAGGCGCCGTAAACTTTCAGGATGGGGAGGCTTACCGCCAGCAGTATCTGACGAAACTGGCGCAATGGAATGACTATTGGCCAATCGCGCCGGATGGCCGCTTCTGGAACTCGCGCAGAGAGCGGCGGAAACCCCGGACCACATCTGCCCCGTTCGACGCTAGCCCATGAAGAACTGATGCTAACGCAGCGGCGACGCGACCATGTCCCTTTATGACGACGCGGAAGTCCTGATCGTCGGCGCCGGTTTCTACGGGGCGACTCTCGCGGAACGATTAGCGGCAGATCTTGGCAAGAAGGTGCTGCTGATCGACCGCCGCCGGCATATTGGCGGCAATGCCTATAGCGAAAAGGATCCCGACACAGGCATCGAAGTTCATCGCTATGGGGCTCATCTCTTTCATACGTCCAGTGAAGCTGTCTGGACCTACCTGAACCGTTTCTCGGCTTTTACGGAGTATCGCCACAAGGTCTTTACCAGCCTTCGGGGCCAGGCCTATTGCATGCCCATAAATCTCGGGACAATTTGCCAGTTCTTCGGGCGGCGGTTTTCCCCCGATGAGGCGCGGGCGCTTATTGCCGAGCAGGCCATGGAACTGGGAAAAAAAGCGCCCGAAAACTTGGAGGAGAAAGCGATTTCGCTTATTGGGCGACCGCTTTACGAGGCTTTTATTCGAGGCTACACGGCCAAGCAATGGCAGACCGCGCCGCGAGACTTGCCGGAAAGTATCATAACGCGGCTTCCGGTCCGGTACACCTTCGACAATCGTTATTTCAGCGACCGCTTTGAAGGACTTCCTGTCGACGGATATACGGCCGTTTTCGAGCGCATGCTTGCGCATCCGAATATTCGCCTTGAGCTTGGCGTCGATTTTTTTGAGATGCGGGCTGACCTGAAGCCGGGTCTTCCGATCGTCTATACTGGACCGATCGACAAGTATTTCAATTTTTGCGAGGGCCATCTCGGCTGGCGAACGCTCGATTTCGATTGGGAAACCGTCATGACCGGCGATTACCAGGGGACCGCCGTCATGAATTATGCGGACGAAGATGTTCCCTTCACGCGTATCATCGAATTTCGTCACTTGTATCCGGAGCGAGACTGCCAACGCGCGAAGAGCGTCATCGCGCGCGAATATTCCCGTTTCGCCGCAAGATCGGATGAGCCTTATTATCCCATCGATACTTTGGCCGACAAGAAAATCTATCAACACTACAAAGCCCGCGCCGCCGCCGAAAAGAATGTGCATTTTGGGGGGCGTCTGGGAACCTATCGGTATCTCGATATGCATCAAGCCGTTGGCGCAGCGCTGGCGGCCTACGCCAATGAGATCGGACCAAGCTTGCGCGATAAGCGGTTGCTGTCGCTGGAAGCGGCTGCTTGATGCGCCAGCTGAGTTGAAAATGGCATATTGGCGCTCCGGCTATTTGCTTACTTAGATATATAGGGCCTGTTTTACGAAACAAACCCAATTTTGGCCAATTATTAACTGGCTTTTGCCGGCTCCGGCTGACGCCGAAGCGCGGTGCGTCCTTGTCTGCCGCCCAGCGCAGGCGCCCACGGGCGTATGCGCCTGCGGCGACGGACGCCCAGTCGTTGGCAGCTCCATGAGAGCCTGCGCGGGGCGGTCGTGGGCGGCAAGCGCCTCTTCCGGCGCGGAAAAAGCTGACCGGCTGCTTCTGGGGCTCAGCTATAACTAAGGTTTATACTGCGCCGGTTTCGCTTGACTTAGGTTGCAGCCGCCCATATCAACGCTGGCGGGACACCTCCCCCCACCGGGAGGCAACTATCTGAAAGGGTAGACCGCTATGACGGCTCCGAAGCCTGCTGTGCGCCCCCATGTGGCGCATTTTTCATCTGGCCCCTGCGCAAAGCGCCCCGGCTATTCCCTCGAAAATCTTAAAGGCGCCGATCTGGGCCGGTCTCACCGCTCCAAGCCCGGCAAAGCCAAACTCAAGCTCGCCATCGACGAGACCCGCGCCGTCCTCGGCGTGCCGGACGATTACCTGATCGGCATCGTCGCCGCTTCCGACACCGGCGCCTTCGAGATGGCCATGTGGTCCATGCTCGGCGCGCGCGGCGTGGACGTGCTCGTCTGGGAGGCCTTCAGCAAAGACTGGGCGACGGACATCACAAAGCAGCTCAAGATCCCGGGCGCGCGGGTGCTTGAGGCCGCTTACGGCGCGCTGCCCGATCTCTCCAAGGTCGACTTCAAGAACGACGTTATTTTTGCGTGGAACGGCACGACCTCCGGCGTTCGCGTGCCCGACGCCCGCTGGATTCCCGGCGATCGCGATGGGCTGACCTTCTGCGACGCAACCTCGGCCGCCTTTGCGCAAGACCTCGACTGGAAGAAGCTCGACGTCATCACCTTCTCTTGGCAGAAGGTGCTCGGCGGCGAGGCGCAACACGGTGTCCTCATCCTTTCGCCGCGCGCGGTCGCCCGCCTCGAAAGCTACACGCCGTCCTGGCCGATGCCGAAGATCTTTCGCATGACGAAGGGCGGCAAGCTCAACCGCGAAATCTTCGAAGGCTCGACCATCAACACGCCGTCCATGCTTTGCGTGGAGGATTATGTCGATGGGCTTCGCTGGGCGAAAGGGCTCGGCGGATGGAAGGCGCTGAAGGCCCGCTCGGACGCGAACTTCAAGATCATCGCGGATTGGGTCGCACGAACCCCCTGGGTGGATTTCCTTGCGACTGAGCCTGCGACGCGGTCGAACACATCCGTCTGCCTGAAGTTCGTCGATCCGGACATCGCGTCGGCCGAAGCGCAGGCGGCTGTCGCGAAACAGATCGCATCCGCCCTCGATAAGGAGGGCGTGGCGATGGACATCGGCGCCTACCGCGATGCGCCGGCGGGCTTGCGCATCTGGGCCGGAGCGACCGTCGAAGCGTCCGATCTCGAAGCGCTCATGCCCTGGCTCGATTGGGCTTTCGCCAACGCCAAGGCGGGTCTCGCCAAGGCCGCTTAACTTGCTCGTAACCCCTCATCCTGTCCTTCTCCCCCTGGGAGAAGGGACGCTGCATCTCCCTCTCCCCATGGGGAGAGGGCCGGGGTGCGGGGGCCGAACCGCAATTCCATAAAGAGACACCGCCATGACAGCCCCTCGCGTTCTTATCGCAGACAAACTTTCGCCCGCCGCCGCCCAGATCTTCAAGGATCGCGGCATTGAGGTCGACACCAAAATCGGTCTCGACAAGGATCAGCTCGCCGAGATCATCAACCAGTATGATGGCCTCGCGATCCGTTCCGCGACGAAGGTCACCGAGAAGGTTCTCGCCAAGGCGACTAGCCTCAAGGTGATCGGCCGCGCAGGCATCGGCGTCGACAATGTCGACGTGCCGGTGGCGACGGGCCGCGGCATCATCGTGATGAATACGCCCTTCGGCAACTCCATCACCACCGCCGAGCACGCCATCTCTTTGATGATGGCGCTCGCCCGCCAGATCCCCGAGGCGGATCGCTCCACCCAGGCCGGCAAGTGGGAGAAGTCGCGCTTCATGGGCGTCGAGGTCACCTCCAAGACGCTCGGCATCATCGGCTGTGGCAATATCGGCTCCATCGTCGCTGAGCGCGCGCACGGCCTGAAGATGCGGGTCATCGCCTATGATCCGTTCCTGACCGAGGAGCGCGCCATCAATCTGGGAGTTGAGCGCGTGGAGCTGCCCGAACTGTTCCGCCGCGCGGACTTCATCACCCTTCACACGCCGCTCACCGACAAGACGAAGAACATCATCAACGCACAGTCTATCGCGACCATGAAGAAAGGCGTGCGCATCATCAACTGCGCGCGCGGCGGGCTGATCGTCGAGGCGGATCTTGCCGAAGCCCTCAAGGCGGGCCATGTCGCCGGCGCCGCCCTCGATGTGTTCGAGGTCGAGCCTGTGAAGGAGAACGTGCTGTTCGGCCTGCCGAATGTGATCTGCACGCCGCATCTTGGCGCAAGCACAAGCGAGGCGCAGGAGAACGTGGCCCTGCAGGTCGCCGAGCAGATGGCGGATTTCCTTCTCACCGGCGCCATCTCGAACGCTGTTAACTTCCCGTCGATCACGGCCGAGGAAGCGCCGAAACTGAAGCCCTTCGTCAAGCTCGCCGAACAACTCGGCTCCTTCGCAGGGCAGCTGACCGAGACGGCCCCGAGCTTCATCCGCCTCGAATATGCGGGCGATGTCGCCGACATGAACACGCGCGCGCTAAGCTCCGCCGCCATTTCGGGCGTGCTGCGTCACTTCCTCCACGTCAACATGGTCTCCGGCCCGATCGTCGCCAAGGAACGCGGCATCAAGGTCGAGGAAGTCCGGCGCGGCCAGGAAGGCGCTTTCGAGACCTATATCCGAGTGACGCTGAGAACGGAGAGGCAGGAGCGCGCCGTTGCTGGGACCGTGTTCTCCGATGGAAAACCGCGCATCATCCAGATCAATAAGATGTCGGTCGACGCCGAGTTCGCGCCGAATCTGCTCTACACGGAGAACGCCGACAAGCCCGGCCATATCGGCGCGCTCGGCACGCTGCTTGGCAACGAGGGCGTGAACATCGCGACCTTCAACCTCGGCCGCGACGAGCCGGGCGGCCATGCCATCGCTCTTGTCAGCGTCGATGAGCCGGTTCAGGATACGACGCTTGCGAAGGTGCGCGCGCTCCCGTATGTCGTTCGCGCCGCGCGGCTGAGCTTCTGAGCGCCGACGCGCGTCGGCCGACAGTATCGTCGTCCCGGCCGAGCGAAGCGCGAGCCGGGACCGTAAAAAATAAGCGCTTCGATTTGTTTACGATCCCGGATAAGGCTTCGCCTTTCCGGGAAGACAGTTTCGAGGCGTGGCGTAGCCTGCCAATGAGCGCAAATCCGGTTCTCATTGAGGTCACACGAGGCGAGTGCGTAGAGAGCCGCCATCGCGGCGCATTTGTGATCGCCGAGGCATCTGGCAAGATCGTGTGCGCCGCGGGCGACCCGCACATGCCGGTTTATCCGCGCTCCGCCGTGAAACCCCTTCAGGCCATTCCGCTGATCGAGACCGGCGCCGCCGACCGCTTCGGCCTCACGGACAAGGAACTGGCGCTCGCCTGCGCCTCGCACAAAGGCGAGCCGGCCCATGTCGAAGCGGTCAACGCATGGCTCGCGCGCATCGGTCTCAGCCATGCGGCGCTCGAATGCGGCGTGCAGGCGCCACGCACACCCGCCGCGGCGAAAGATGCGATCCTGGCGGGCGCGCCTCTCACCGCCGCCTATCACAATTGCTCGGGCAAGCACACCGGCTTTCTCACCGCCTGCGTGGCCTGCGGCGACACTCCCTCCGGCTATATCGAACCCGGCCATCCGGCGCAGAAGCGCGTGAGGCAGGCGCTCGCCGAGATGACCGGCTGCGATCTGAGCGCCGCTCCCGTTGCGAGCGACGGCTGCGGCATCCCCACATATCGCATCCCCCTCATGAGCCTTGCGACGGGCATGGCGCGGCTGGCCGATCCGTCTCAACTGCCGCAAGCAAGGGCGGACGCCGCGAGGAGGCTTCTCGCCGCCATGGCCGCCGAACCGTTCTTTGTCAACGGCTCTGGCGGGTTCGCCACGGCGGCGATGGCCGTCGCGCCTTCGGTTCGCGTGAAGGGAGGCGCCGAAGGCGTCTATGCGGCGATCTTGCCGGAGCTGGGCCTCGGCATGGCGCTGAAAATCGACGATGGGGCCGCGCGCGCCGCCGAGTGCGCCGCCGCCCATATCCTTCGCGGGCTCGGCTGCTTTGGCGCGGCTCAAGAGCAGCGTTTGCGGGCTTTCCTCGTCCCCCTCATCAAAACAGACGCGGGCCGCGATGCAGGTACGATCCGGCCGACGGCTGCGCTTCTTTCTTCGGTCTCGCGTTGACGGCTGCGCGATAGAGGCGCGCGGGACTGCGGGCTTTTTCTACAGCATTTTGTCTTGCCACGACTTTCCCCGAGGAGTCCTGTCAACGCCGGCAGCGAGTGGGGCAGGACTTTCCACGAGGCTTGCCTCTGCGCTGTAAAAATGTTGCGAGAGCTGCGCGAATCCGGCGCCCATTCAACCCTGAACCGCAACAAGGCATTTACGCTGCGGCGAAGAAAACCTCGCTGGGTGTTTTGTAGCCGAGCGCCTTTCTGGGACGGGAGTTGAGTTTGTCTTCGACCCGTTGGACCTCGGCGGGAGTGAGGGTAGAGAAGTCCGAGCCTTTTGGGAAGTATTGACGCAGGAGGCCGTTGGTGTGTTCGTTCAGGCCCCGCTCCCAGGAATGATACGGCTTGGCGAAGTAGATTTGAGCTTCCAGCGTTGTGGCGATTTTGGCGTGGCCGGCGAACTCCTTGCCGTTGTCGTAAGTTATGGTCTCGATCTTGTGAGCGATGGGAAGAAGTGAAGCATCGCAAGCGCTTTGGACCGAGGCCGAGCTTTTGTCCGGGAGGATCGCAAGCTTCGTGTATTTGGATTTGCGGTCCACATGAGTGAGGATCGCGGCCGTTTGGCCCCGGCCGATGACAGTATCGCCCTCCCAGTCGCCGATGCGGCTTTTTTCAGCGGCGATGGCGGGCCGTTCGGAGATGTCCACGCGGCCAGGGATCAGGCCGCGCCCGGAGTTCTTGCCTTTGCGCTTGTTGTACTTCTTGCCGTTGTGGCGCAGGCAGCGCCAAAGACTGCCCCCGTTTCGCTTGTCCTTCCAGATATGCTGATAGATGCGTTCGGGGCTGACAAACCGCCGCCCCTCTTTCTTCAGCCAGCCGCTGATTTGCTCTGGGCTCCATTGTTCCTGCGTCAGTTTCTCCTCGATCTCGCGGATGAGGCTCGGCGTCATCTTACGCGGCGCGCTCGATGCGGCGGTGCGCCTGGCGGATGCTTTCTCCTGTGCTTGTTTGTAGCGATACCCCTTGCCGCCGGTATTGCGGTTGATCTCGTTTGTGATTGTCGAACGATGCACGCCGATCTGCCGCGCAACCTCGGCTTTAGTACAGCCGCTTTTCAAGAGCGCGTAAATCTGGCAGCGTTTGTCATAGGTCAGGTGATGATGGCCTTTGCGCATGTGTCCCCGGTGAGATGTGGAAGTCCCACGCGAGGATAGTCTTCACCTGGCCGCCGGCATACACAGCCTGGCTCAGGATGGTGGATAAGGCGGGCGGCCTCAAGGGTGCTCGCTGCGCTCACATCGCCTTCGGCGACAAGCCCTTGACCCCGCCCGCCTTATCCACCGCTCGCTCTGCCATGCCGTTTATGCCCCCTTGTTGCATTTCGGAGTTGAAACGGCGTTCTTTTTAAAACCTCATCATCCCCTAAAAAGACCGCGAAAAAAGATTCCGAAAGGCCCTCCCCCGTGCCAATGACTGGGACCAGGCCTGTAATGACCGGAACCATCCCTATGATGGCGACCTTTTCGCAAATTGCGGCCGGGCACGTGGCTCGGGGCGCTCTCCTCAGTATTCCCTTGGCTTTCCGTTGTGAGATCCGGGCGCTCGCCGGACTCGGACACCATCAGGTCGATCTGAGCCCGATTTAAGAACCCAGTGGGAACGAGATGTTTTGAGGACTGCCACGCAATGATCATGGCTCGGGACTTTTTGTTAAAGGCTGATCGAATGCCGGCCTGACGGAACCCTAAGAGCATAAGTCTAGCGTGAAGATCACGAATCTCTTCGGAGGAGAGCTTTAGATCTTTTTCCGTCTCGCTGCTTGCAAACGTGGTGTCCGGGAGTGTGACAGGACTGGTTACTGGCTCGTTAGGGGTTATATTTTTAGACTGATTTTCTTCTATTTTGGGCTTGGCGGCCGGGTCATACCGGCGGTCAGGGGCTTGCGCCGGAGCAGGTTGAGAAGGCGCCTTTAGCGCCGAAATTTCGCGTTCAGGCGCATCGGGCGAAACGGACAACGGCGCGATGGTCCGTTCAACGGTAGCGGCAAGTGAAAAATCGCCGTTAAGTGACGAATTCGTCCAGGGCTGCTGAACATCGTTAGTAAGCTTTGCCACCGATCCTCGAACCCTCTTCATCATTACATCGATGTCGAGCCCAGGTGTTTCTATGTGCTCCAGCAGCGCCTGGGTAAATGGGCTGTGGCTGCCTCGGCCGTCAAGCGCAATAGAGCCCGGAGCAGTCGCGAAAGCTATAATGGTGCCTCCGACTGCCGTGGCGTCAATCGCGCTGAGACCAGAACTGGCCGCGCCTAGAGATCGGCTGCGAAAGCTCATCGATCTGGAAAGCGCAGCGGCCAAAGGATTGTCGCGGCATGCATCCAGCAACACGATTTTGATTTTGGTCTCTCGAAACATTTGCTTCAAAATGCTATCGACTTTGAAGGCTTCGTATTCGAGATCGCTTTCTTGCTTCAAGGTTGCATCGACAGGTACTAGATAATTTTCACCCGCGACTTGCATACCGTGCCCAGCATAGAAGAAAAGCCCAACATCGGCGCCAAGCAGAACGCGCGCAAAATCCCTAAGCTTATTTTTCATTTCTGAGTAATTGACGTTCCTTCCTTCGATAACCTCAAAATTCAGACGTTTCAGAGTTGCTGCAATCGCTGGCGCGTCATTGTCTACATTGGGCAACGATATCGTATTTATATAATTAGCATTTCCGATAACAAGCGCAACTCGTCTTTCCGCGAAAGCTGCCTGGGTAAAGGCGACTATCAAACAAATACCGAAGAAAAGCGAATATGGAAGTCTTGTCATCTAGAGCTAGCTCCGGTATTAAAAGACAAGATTAATGCTCCGAAGCACGAGAGCTTTCAATTTCTTCTTCACATTGCTTTATACGATCTGCTTCCGTGCCACAGTTTATGATTTCTAAGCGGCGGTTTTCTGGGCTATAAGCATCGGCGGCGTTCTTGAGCTTGCGCGAACCGAACCACGCAATTTTAACTCGGTCCGGTTCCACGCCCCTTTCGACAATGTATTTCTGAGCGGCCTCCGCGCGCCGTTTTGAAAGCGTTAACTTGAAGCTTTCGGCTCCATCCCTGCTTGCGTGTCCTGATATCAGGAATGTGTATGGCCTGAGGCTCCTACTCTTGAAGGCGCTCACGTACTTTTCTAGCATTTCGAGTCCAGAGGGTGTGAGTTCCGCGCTGTTCAAGGCGAAAAAGCAGAAGACTTTGTTGTCAGAGACGACCACCTTCTTCGGCTCATCGGCAGGAATGCTGCCAGGAGAAATGCCGCTGATGCCTCTTGTTATGAATGAGCGTGTGCGCTCAGGCGGAGTAAGCGCCTTCACAATGTCTTCGACTGAGGGCGTCCCTTCCTCAGCGTGGGCCGCTGTCCAATTAAGCGGCGGGAACGTCAGAGCCGCTGCCGCCAAGAAGGCGATGTACAAAAATGTCCGCAGCATACTATCCTCCCGCAAGAAAAATACTAAAAACGCCGCGGGCGCAGCTTGGTCGCACCTGGAACATCAAAATTAGTTGATACATTACCCCAAATTTCGTTAAAAGTAAACTGTTGGAAGCTAACTCCCGGGACTCTCATTCAAGCGATCTGCTTGTGCAGGTAGTTTTCGTCGGAGGTTAGTCGATTTTTGAAGAGGGCGGCGCTCGAATGGTTTGTTCAGTCAGCCGAGTTCCGCCCGGCGTGGGGGAGTTTTGGAATACGACGTTTTTTTGAGCTACAGCCGGAGTGATTTCAAAGACGCTCAATGGCTTGCTGAAAAGCTTGAGGAATGCGGCTTAAGAGTTTTTCTTGATACCTACGATCTTGTAGCCGGCCAGGAGTGGGAGTCAAAACTCATAGCCACGCTTTCCTCCGTGAAGTGCTGTATCGTTTGCGTCGGTGAACATGGCTACGGGGCCTATCAGCAGCGGGAAGTTCAGTTCGCGATCGACCAATGCAATAAGAGAGGCTCATCTTTCGGAATAATTCCGGTGTTCCTGCCGGGCTCCGACACGCGTGCGTCTCTCGGACCACTGGATCGTTTCACCTGGATTGATCTCTCGGGACGCTCTGAAAGCAAGATCGCCGAGCTGGCTGCAGCAGCGAGGGGAGAATCGGTCCGCGACTCCGCTGACGGAACATTTCACACGACGCAAAATCCCTACAAAGGCCTTAGCGCATTTGAAGAGTGCGACAAGGGGTTATTTTTCGGCCGCGAGCGAGAGGTCCAAGAGCTTTTCGCGCGCGTTCAGGAGAAGGCTTTTGTCGCCGTGGTTGGGGCTTCCGGCAGCGGCAAGTCTTCGTTGGTCCACGCCGGGCTCATTCCGCTTCTTCGCAAGGGCTCAGAGCGAAACGCACATTGCTGCATCTCCATTCGTCCCGGCGCGGACCCCTATCTGTCACTCGCTGAAGCATGCGCCAGGACTCTCTCGGCTGACAGTTCTCCCGCTGCGCTCGAGCGCGAGTTGAAGGAGTTGCATCAGGCTCTCCGCCCAACTCCTAACCGGCCTTCTGGCGCCGTATCTCGCGTTCTCGGCAAGGTTTTGCAAACAGCGGCGCCAAGCGGAAGAGGAGTCCTTATCGTCGATCAGTTCGAGGAGCTTTATCTCCTCGTGGAGTTGCAGCAGCTTAGAGCAGGTTTTGGCGCCGACATTCATGATCTTCTTGCGGGGCGACAGGGGGCTTGGCGCGTCGTTATCACGCTACGCGCTGACCAATATGAGCCGGTGGTCCGTGACGAATATTTTGGCCCGCTTGTCGCCGCCTCGCAGTTTGCTCTTCGCGAAATGTCGGGTGAGGCGCTGAAAGCCGCAATTGTGGAGCCTGCTAAAGCGGTAGGTCTCGCACTTGAAGAAGGCCTTGTCGACCGTATCCTCCATGATATGGCCGACCGGCGCCACGCCCTGCCGCTGATCGAGTTCTTGCTCGAGCGCCTCTGGGCTGATCGCGATCTACGCCGGAATATGCTAACGCACCGCGCTTATGAAGCGATAGGCGGCGTACAAAACGCGATCGCCAAATATGCGGATCAGATTTATGGCGCACTTACGCCGCCCGACCAGGAGGTTGCGCGAGAAATCCTGATCTCCCTCGTTCGACCCGGCAAGGGAACGCCGGATTCCAAACGGCCAATTTCTCTCGCAAGCATGAACGAGAGTGAGCGCCGCATCGTCGCCTATTTTTCTGAGGCGCGTCTACTTGTGTCCGGCGATGGTGTTGCGGAGCTTGCCCACGAAGCGCTTGTCTCCGCGTGGACACGCCTTAAGGACTGGTTGAATACGGAGCGTGCTGACTTACTAGCTAAGGACCGGCTGGAAGAAGACGCTCTTGCTTGGAAAAGCAAGGAGCGTGAATCTCCAAAGGATGCAGATGCTCTCTTGTTGCCGTCTGGATGGAGGCTTGCCGGCGCAGAACATCTTATGAAGCGTCAACCAAGGCTTGCTCAGGAGCAGCCTGCCATAAAAGATTTCATTGCAGCTTCGCGCAATGCGAATAAAAAGCGCTGGCGACTTTATCAAGCTGCCGCTGTGATGTCGACTATAGTAGTATGTGGCAGTGTGATTTACAGCATATACGAGAGACAGAATGCTCATAACAGCCAGAAAACATTGATCGAGAAAACCTTGCGTTTGGCGGCTGCAGCTCTCGACGCAGGCGGTTACTCTGAAATGGATGCGTGGCTGAGCGAAGCTTCGGATAAGGCAGATGAATCCTGCGAAAGCGATAACTTCCCCACCACCGAGTGCACGCTTTGGCGAGAGGAAATCGACAGCCTAAGAATGCAAGCCAAGTTTTCCACCGGGCGCCACAATCCGAATGCAGAGGATGTGCGCGTCAAGACAGCGGAAAATACAGCCTCGGGCGAAGCGTTTGATCTGGCGCAGTTCATTATAGGAAAACTTGGCGCGGATCTGGAAGGCGATCTGGATGAGTCCCAACGCATCCAGTGGATCCTGACGAGGGAGAAAGCTCGTTCGATCGTGGCGCTAACATACCTCGGCAGGGCTTCGACTGATCCGAAAGGTAATGAGAGTTTTTAGTCTGCAGCGTCCACATCGGATAAGTGCAGCAAATCAACGGCAGAGATTATTGCGAATTTCGACGCCACAGCGAAAGCAAAAAATGGAAAAAATCGACCCGTTCCCGATGGGAACAATGCGGCCGCAGTGCTTCTTGCTGCAGATTGCAGATTAGCCTACGCTAAAGCCGTTAGCCTTCTTGAGCCTCCCAGATACGAGGACGCTCGTCGCGCAATTAACGAAGCAACAGATACTTTGAATAAATTTGATAAATCCAATTTTTTAGTAGGGGGTGCGTTGATCAAAACACGATTTGCGTTCGGAGAGATACAGAAGCTAGAAGGAAACGAAAAAGGCGCGGCAGACACGATTTCGCAGGCTGAGAACGATTACCGGACACTTATCCTAGATATTGGAAAGAATTTTCAACTAAGGAGCTTATACATTAATTATGTTCCCACATTTGAGAGACTTCTTCCTGACAGCGACCAGTTGTTTAACGCGAAGGAAACTAGCCTAGGCTTTATTCAAGAAATAATAGAACTCCCACGCATTTTCTTCTGAATCAATAGAGCTTTCCTCTCTTCGATCAACATTCAGGGCAACGCTTGTCGGTCTTTATGAAACACTCTACAACACGCGCCCCCAGAAGATTATCGACTTGCAAGAAAAGTACGGGCGTCACATACAGCTGAGTGATCCAGACGTTCTAAGAGACAACAAATATCTTAAGCAAGCAGCTCGGATTTATCTAATTGCCGCGGATAGCTATAGAAGCCAGGGCGATGAAGAGAAGGCCCTCAACCTCTATTTTGATCTTTCAAAATATGTATGGGGGCTTGAGAGCTCTGATCAAGAGCTTCGCAATCAAATCCTCCAGTTTTATCGCAGCAAAACGATCGAAAAAATAAGCCAACTCGATACAAAAAACATAAAGGACAAGGCCAAGGCGCATACCTATCTGGATGAAGCGTCCCAACTCATACACAAGAAATGGGAGGGGGACGAGAACAATTACGAGTTCCGACAAGCATTAGCGAACATTCTATTTCAGCAAGCGCGAGCAGCTCTCCTAGAGAATAAACCCGAGGTCATCGACTTGTACAAGCAGGCTGCGGGTTTCGGTTCATCCAAGGCGGCTTTGCAATTGCGAGACTGGTATTTGAATGGCGCCGGTCCTGTCGGCGCAAAGGATGAGAACCTCGCAGCGCAGTACGGCAGAAGGTTCCAAGACAAGCTGCCGGTAAGGGACCGTCTGGAAGGACAGTCGCCGATTTTGCTTGAGCAGGCCTTCGACGTGTATCTTTTGCCCAGTGACCACACTCAAGACGCCGTCGATGTCGAGATCCAGCGTCTAAGAAAGTATTATGGCCTTACCAAAACGATCCCCGAGAGCGAGCTTCGCTTGCGTCGAATTATGAAGCTCGCTGTCGAGATGAGCAGAAACAATCCTGAACTAACAACAAGTCACATAAAAAGAGCTCAGGAGCAGTTTGCAGCGCAGGATGAAGAAGCGGAGCTTCTCAAAGACTCGCCTATTTCAGATGCGATCCGCCGCGCAAGAACTTTCATAGAGGATCAACAGTTTGGGCATGCGCTCGACGAGCTCGGGCGCATCAACGCGAGCGCCACTCGCGATTTAGGCCTGCTGCTTCTGTACTTCGGGGTAGTAGCGGAAGGGGCCGCCCGGGACGAAAATAAGGACATTGCGGTCCGCGCACTTAACCGCTGGAAGGGAGTGCAGAGCGCTCTTGATGATCATCTGAAGCGACAAGACAAGTATCCCTATGGAGAACAAGCTGATTTACAGCTGCTTATCAAGCAAGCGAAGCGCTTTCTTGCGGAAACAAAGAGCAAGCAGGAAGTGGTGCTCGCAGAAGGATACAATGCCATAGAGCTTTGGATGTTGACGCTACGTTTGCTTATAGATGACAGAATTAACCTTTTAAATGAAGCTATCAGGCGAGAATATAACGAAAGAGACGCGGTAGAACTAATCAATGCATACAAAGAAATTAGTGATGTCTTCGATAGGCCATCGGATAAATTCACTGCAATGGAGGCCATTAGAGATGCGACGGCTGTCGCCACCCGAATGGCCGACAGTGACCACCAATCGCCAGGCTCCATCCAGTGGCGCCGACTAAACCTCCTCATTCTCGAAGCTCAACAATATTGGAAACAACAAGAGTTCGACACTGGTCTCAGAATCGCCAATCAAGCGGTAAGCAAAGCAGATGAACTCATACGTCAAAACCAGATGGATACTCGCTTGCGGTTAGCAAAGATTGACGCTAGCGAGCTCAAGGGTGCAATTCTTTTTGATGAGGCAGTCCAGGAGTATCAACAGATAGACAATCTAATAAAGAACAATTTCTTACTAAATGAACAACAGATTAATAATATTTTTCAAATGCACGTCATGAGCAAGTTGAGTGACGCCGGAACCGCATACGAACAAGCGTTACAAGATACAAAAAATATTCTACTTATGGGTGTATGGAATCGGTATGACCCAGAAAATTCTGGAAATAATTTCTGTTTGTGCAAGCTAGTATATTTTATTAAAAGAACAGGAGACATAAAACAATATCAAAGGCGATATAAACTTATTAACGAAAAAATGACACAGCAGCAGAAGGAAGAAAACCTATCTTCTTTTGTTATCGAATATATGAATGAAAATATAAAAAATTTAAAAACAATTGTAGATAAGTTTTCAGATGGCAGTCCGTACATTTCAGACAGGTCATACAGCGAAGAAGAGATTATCTATCGATATTATATTGCACAACTTTTGAACAAGAAAGCAATCAAGGAGTATCAATCCGGAAAATTACAGAAAGCGCGGGACGACTACCAGAGTGCGGTATCTTATCTGTACCCATTATATAACAAGTACGATGTTTCTGTTGACTACTCCTACAGGCGAATGCTTTCTGATTTGGCCTTCACGGAACTACGTTTGGAAGACAAAACCGCGGCCGTTAAACATGCAAAACAAGCGTATGAGATTGAAATCCCCGGTAGTCCCAGTGGACTAGATGTTGTTGCTAACTATGCACATAGCCTTCTCGTTAGTGGAGAAAAAGAGGGCGCAAAGCAGATTTACCTTAACAAAGGTTATATAGAATATCTTGTTGGTGAGGATAATTTCTCCGATAATGAAGACAACCTCCCAAAGAAAACGTGGAAGAATCAGGTCGTCTCAGATCTGAGAGAGCTGCAGCAAAAGTATCCGAAGGAGATCGACAGCATGTTGAACGATTTAAAACAACAGTGGAATTTCTGAAAACATGCTGAACTAACCCTACGCATTCGAAAAGTCTGGCGCTGCTTGATTGTCTGTTTCTGCTTTAGACGGAGCTTTTTGCTTGCCGGAGATGTATCTCATTGATATTGCACAGTTATTGTCTGTGGCAAGGGCCGATTACTGGGTACGGCGGATCGCTACGCCGCCGGGAGAGGCGCTCCGAGCAGCTCCAGCGCCTTCTGCTGGATAGCTGTTGGGCGGGTTGTCATCGTCAGCACATAATTGGGATTGGCGGCGGCGACGACCTCGTTGAGGCACAGCGTACTGAGGTCCGCCATCAAAGTATGGAAGCTGTGCACAGGCCGACCATCGTCTGTGATCTTGCTGGCGGCCTTGGCTTTGGCGTTGTCCGAGCGCGGCGCCTTGGCGACAGGGCTTGGGCGCGAGGCCAGCGCCGCCTCCTTATCCTCATCGTCGAACAGCATGGGGGCGAGCGTGCGGCGCATATGCCATTCCACGTAATAGGCCAGCATGCACAAGAACAGATGCGCCCGCACGCGATCGGACAGCCAGTGATAGATGGGGCGGATGTCGAGATCGGCGGTTTTTAGGCTGCGGAAGGCGCGCTCGACCTGGGCCAGGTTTTTATACGCGCTGACGGCGTCGTCAGCCCCGATCGCCTCCTTGGGAAGGTTCGTGCGGATCACGTAAAGCCCGTCGAGGGCGGCTTCGGCGGCGATTCTGGCTTCGTTGCGGGTAAAGCTAAAGCTGGCGTCTTCGATGGTCAATTCGAAGTGCTTGGCCATTTTGTGCTGGCCGATGACCTCGCCCACGGCGATGCCGATGCAGTCCTTGCCGCGCAGAGGATCGCGCTTGCGCGCGACGGCCGCCTTGATGCGGGCGAGTTCTTTCTCGGTGGCGTCGAGAAGCGCCCGGCGTTTTCTGGCGCGCTCCGCCGCCAACTCGCGATTGCGGCACACGATGAGCCGTTCGCCGGGGTAGTCGGGCGAGTTGATCTCCGCACGAGTGAGCGCTTGTCGCTCACGGTAAACGTTCGCTCGATCCCGCTCGTCGAACAGCGACATTTGCAGCGGCCCCTTATCCGCCGCCAGGGCCTGGATCGCGGGCGCGCGCAGGGCGGTGATCCAGTCAAACCCGGCGGGCGCAAGCTCTTCACGGATTCGGGCCTCGGTGATCATGCCGCGGTCGCCAACCAGGACCACGCGTTGAAGCCCGAAGCGCTGTTTCAGCTTTTCGATCTGCGCGCCCAATGTTTTGGGGTCGCCCGTGTTGCCATCGAAGGCCTCGACGGCGACCGGACAGCCATTGGCGGCGCAGAGCAGCCCATAGACGATCTGCATCTTGCCTTTCTTGCGGTCGCGGTTGTAACCGAACGCGGCCAGATCGCAGCAGCGCCCCTCCACATAGCTCGACGACACGTCGTAAAGCACCAGGCAGCCGCCTTCGAGATGCTTGCGGGCTGGCGCTTACTTCGCTGCTAAGGAAGAGACGCCTCAACCGGGACGTTGAAAGGCGGGTTCCGGCCTGTCGCCCGCGTTCAAGCCGCATCCAATGGCGCCGTGACGATGCGGTGGCGAGCCCGGTGAACTCTGCTTTAACGCGCGTTCCGCCCGAGACGGGGAAAATCAGTTCAGGCCCTTCATTCCTTCGGCGAAGCCCGCGAGCGGCGCCGGGAAGCCGATGCCCGAATCCGGCGTCGGGAAAACAATGAAGCTTGCGGTCTGACCCGACGTGAATTTGCTCACCAGGATATCGTCCACAATCACTTCGGCAAGGCATCCGAACTTCCAGCATTTGAGGAATTTCACGTTGCCGACGTCGGAGCCGTCCACCCTGAGGCCCAAGCCGGCCGGAAGCACGACGCCAAGCGGCGCCACGATGCGCAGGATTTTCTTGTCGCTGTCGAACGCGCGCATGAACAGCACCGTCAGGAACATATTGGGCTTGTCTTCAAGCTTGAGGTCCTGCACCAGCGCGCATTTGTCGTGCTTGGCTCCGGCGATCTGCGCGCATTTCAGCTTCCAGGCCCCATAAACCGCCTTGACCTGCCCCGAGCCGACCTCCGACTGGGCGCCGGCCTGATGAACGGAAAAGACGAGAAGGAAACAGGCAGCCAGGAGCTTGGCCGGATGAAGCATCGTTGCACCGTGTTGAAAAGCGAGACGATCGATACATCGCAAGTCGGCAAGGAATTGGGCCGAATTGAGACTAGAACGCCCCGCGGGAAGTCCTGACCCCTTTGCCGCAGGCGCTGACAGGTCCCAAAGCAGCAAGTTCGCCAAGGTGGCGAGCTTGCGCGGGAGAGCAAGGGACACGGTGGTCAGCGCCGGCGTCAGCATGGAGACAGGGCTGCTCGCGGCGCATGCCGGGCACCCCTTCCCCGTCAAAGGCAATCGCGCAGTTTTAGTCTGACACACAAGTGTGAAACGAAAACACGCCTGCGGCGTTGTTCAGTGCAAGGAATGCCGATTGAGGCTTCTTGCAACTTAAAGTCAAAGCTCTGACCTAAGTTAAGCAGGCAAGACAAGGTGCGGGTATGAGAGTGCGAGTTACCTCATTAGTTTTTACCTTATGCTTAACTGTATTTGCATATGCTGAAAATGCGTTCGCCGCAGTCGGGGCGCCCCGCGATTGGCAAATAAATCTGCCCGATTCCGTCACGCCCCTGCTGGAACTCGATGAAAAGCTTCAACGACCTCGTGCTCGTCATCATCGTCGCCATCGTCTTGTTCGTCATGGGCTTGCTGGCCTATGTGATGATCCGCTACCGGGAGAGCGTGCACCCGATCCCATCGAGGCTTTCGCACAACACGGTTCTGGAGGTGCTTTGGACGATCGTGCCGGTCCTCATTCTGGCCGTGATCGCCATTCCGTCCTTCAGGCTTCTCTTCCAGCAGTTCGACTTCCCTAAACCCGACGTGGTCGTGAAAGCGACCGGCAAGCAATGGTATTGGGCTTACGAATACCCTGACGCCAAGGTCGCCTTCGATTCCTATCCCATTGACGACAAGGACTTGAAGCCGGGGCAGCTGAGAAACTTGGCGGTCGACAACGAGATGGTCGTTCCGGCGAACAAGGTCGTGCAGGTTCTGATCACCGGCGGAGACGTGATCCACCAGTGGGTCGTGCCCTATTTCGGCAGCCGCGCGGACGGCATACCGGGCCGCATCAATCGGACATGGTTCATCGCAAGAGAGACCGGCGTCTATTACGGCGAATGCTCAGCCCTGTGCGGCCAGGGCCACGCCTACATGCCGATCGCCGTGAGGGTCGTGAGCGACGGCGAATACGCCCGCTGGATCGCCGACAAGCAGAAAAGCGCAAAGCTGAACGGGAGCCAGGTTGCGGCTGCGGACCCGGCGCCCTTTCCCGCGCGTTAGTTACCACGTTGAAGACCGCCGCAGCGGCGCATGGCTGAGGGCACATGATGCAAAAGAAAGTTGAAGCGACCTATCCCGATGGGCGGCCAGTGGGCTTCGCAAGGCGCTGGCTCTTTTCCACGAACCACAAGGACATCGGCACGCTCTATCTGATTTTCGCACTCTGCGCAGGCGTCGTGGGCGCGGTCCTCTCAATCCTGATCCGCGCGGAGCTGGCCTATCCGGGATTGCAGATTTTTTCAAGCGCGCAGTCCTATAACGTCGCGGTCACGAACCACGGCCTGATCATGATCTTCTTCATGGTCATGCCCGCCATGATCGGCGGCTTCGGCAACTGGCTCGTTCCTCTCATGATCGGCGCGCCGGACATGGCGTTCCCGCGCATGAACAATGTCTCGTTCTGGCTTCTGCCCGCCTCGTTCACGCTTCTCGTTCTCTCGCTGTTCGTCGAAGGGGCGCCGGGCTCTAATGGATTTGGCGGCGGCTGGACCATGTATGCGCCGCTCAGCACGAGCGGCCACCCCGGCCCGGCCATGGACTTCACGATTCTCGCCATTCACCTGGCGGGCGCGTCGTCCATCCTCGGCGCCATCAACTTCATCACGACCATTTTCAACATGCGCGCGCCCGGCATGACGCTGCACAAGATGCCGCTTTTCGTGTGGTCGATCCTGGTGACGGCGTTCCTGCTGCTGCTAGCGCTGCCGGTGCTGGCGGGCGCGATCACCATGCTGCTCACCGACCGCAATTTCGGGACGACGTTCTTCGATCCGCAGGGCGGCGGCGACCCGCTCCTGTTCCAGCACCTGTTCTGGTTCTTCGGCCATCCCGAGGTCTACATCTTGATCCTGCCGGGCTTTGGCATGATCAGCCAGGTGGTGGCCACGTTCTCCAAGAAGCCCGTGTTCGGCTATCTCGGCATGGCCTACGCCATGGTCGCCATCGGCGCCATCGGCTTCATCGTGTGGGCGCATCACATGTACACGACCGGCATCGGCGTCAACACGCAGGCCTATTTCGTATTCGCCACCATGGTCATCGCGGTGCCGACCGGCATCAAGGTGTTCTCCTGGATCGCGACCATGTGGGGCGGCTCGATCCAGTTCAAGACGCCGATGCTGTGGGCGATCGGCTTCATTTTCCTGTTCACGGTCGGCGGCGTGACCGGCGTCGTGCTGGCGAATGCGGGCATCGACCGGCAACTGCACCAGACCTACTACGTGGTGGCGCACTTCCACTACGTGCTGTCGCTCGGCGCGGTGTTCGCCATTTTCGCAGGGTTCTACTACTGGTTCCCGAAGATGTCGGGCTACATGTACTCCGAGACGCTCGGCAAATGGCACTTCTGGCTCACATTCATCGGCGTCAACCTCACCTTCTTCCCGCAGCATTTCCTTGGCGCGGCGGGCATGCCGAGACGGTACGCGGACTATGCCGACGCCTATTGGGGCTGGAACTTCGTCTCATCCATCGGCTCCTACATCAGCGGCGTGAGCGTGCTTGTCTTCCTCGTCATGCTGGCCCGCGCCTTCGCACAAAAGAAGAAAGCGGGCGCGAACCCGTGGGGGCCTGGCGCCACCACGCTCGAATGGACGCTGCCCTCGCCGCCACCCTTCCACACTTATGAAGTGCTGCCGCGCATTGCGTAGGCAGCTGAAGGACGGCTCCGTGCGCTATCGGACACTCCGCCTCACCCCAACCCTCTCCCGCACAATCTCGCCTTGGCGAGATTGCTGCTCCATAAAACCGCAAGCGGATGCGGTCGGAAGAGGGAGTCTGCCCGCGCTTGCAACAGCGTCCCTTCTCCCCAACCGCATCCGCTTTCGCATGCGGCTGCTCCAAGTTGCAAGCTCGCCAAGGCGAGCTTGCCGGGAGAAGGACAGGATGAGGGGTCTCAGCCTCTTCAGGATCGATACGACGGGGACGACAAGACCATGAGCGAAACACAGATCTCCGTGGAGAACGCCACATCACCGTCAGCCGCCATTGCATCGGTCGGGGACTACGTCGCGCTGTTAAAACCCACTGTCATGTCGCTTGCGGTGTTTACCGCCGCTGTCGGCATGGCGGTTGCGCCCGAGCATCTGCACCCCGTTCTGGCCATCACGGCGCTGATCCTGATCGCGATGGGCGCGGGCGGGGCGGGCGCGCTCAACATGTGGTACGACGCCGATATCGATGGCCTGATGCAGCGCACCGCGAAGCGTCCGATCCCCCGCGGGCTTATCCCGAGAGAAGAAGCGGCAGCGTTCGGGCTTTTCCTGGCGGCGTTCTCCGTGCTGAGCCTCGGCCTCCTCATCAACTGGGTCGCGGCCTCGCTTTTGGCGGGCAGCATCGTCTTCTATCTCGTCGTTTATACGCATTGGCTGAAGCGCCGGACGCCGCAGAACATCGTCATCGGCGGCGCGGCGGGCGCGCTTCCCCCCATGATCGGCTGGGCCGCCGCATCGCCCGGCGTCTCCTGGGAAGGCTTCGTGCTGTTCCTGATCGTGTTTCTCTGGACCCCGCCGCACTTCTGGTCGCTGGCGCTCTACCGCTCCCGCGATTACGCCCGCGCCGGCGTGCCGATGATGCCGAACGTGTACGGCCCGGATCGGACGCGGCTGGAGATTCTCATATACACGGGGGCGACGGCGCTCTCGGGTTTCCTGCCGGTTCTGCTGGGCTTCGCCGGATACGGCTATGCAGCCGTCGCTGCGGCGCTCGGCGCAGGATTTCTGCTGCTCGCCTGGCGCGTTTTCCGCGTCCGCGAAGGGTTCGAGGCGGACAAGGCGTGCCGGCAGCTTTTCACGTTTTCAATCCTGTATCTGTTTGCGCTGTTCGGCGCTTTGTGGGTGGACCATGGCTTCGGGCTCTGACGATAACATGCGCGGTGGGTTCAACGAGCGGACGCGGCGATATCCCCTACCGCCAATCCTCGACGCCGAGGCCAAGCGGCGGCAGAGGCTGCGGTCGCTGGCGATTGCGTGGGCTCTCGCGGCCATCGCGCTGATGTTCTTCCTTGTGACCATCGTGAGGCTCGGAGCCAATGTCGGAAGCCGGCCCCTCTAAAGTCCGTAAGGCGCGCGCTTCCGGCAATGGGCGCATGGCGCTCGGGCTGGTTGCGGTCGTCGCCTTTATGGTTGGGCTTTCCTTCGCCGCCGTACCGCTTTACCGGGTTTTCTGCCAGAGCACGGGATGGGCGGGAACGCCCCAGCGCGCCGCTTCGGCTCCCGAGACCATCGCGCCGGAAACGGTCACGGTGCGCTTTGACGCCAACGTCACGCAGGGCCTTCCCTGGAGCTTCGAACCCGTTCGGCCGGAACTGACGCTGCATGTGGGCGAGAACAAGCTCGCCTTTTTCCGCGCGGCGAACCTCTCGAAGGAGACCGTGACCGGCTCCGCCGTCTTCAACGTCAGCCCCGACATCATGGGCCAGTATTTCACCAAGGTGCAGTGCTTCTGCTTCACCAAGCAGACGCTCAAGCCCGGCCAGGCGGTGGAGATGCCGGTCTCCTTCTTCATCGATCCGGCCATCCTGAAAGATCGCGACGCGAAGACCGTCCGGGACATGACGCTGTCCTACACGTTCTACAAAGTGCACAAGCCGCGGGCTGAGCAGGCGCGCGCCCCCTCACAAGTTCAAAATCCGGGTTAAAGGCGTTTGGAGAAAAGCATGGCGCAGCACCACGTCAAGCATCACGACTATCATCTGGTCGAGCCAAGTCCCTGGCCCCTCGCTGGAGCGATGGCGGCGCTCGTGCTCGCCATCGGCGCGATCATCTGGATGAAGTCGAGCGGCGACGGCGTCTTCGGGATGAAGGGGCCGTGGGTGTTCGCGGCGGGCGCCGTGGGCGTGCTCGCCACCATGTTCTTCTGGTGGCGCGACGTCGCCATCGAAGGCGTCTACAAGGGCGATCACACGCCCGTCGTGCAACTTTCGCTGCGCTACGGCATGATCTTGTTCATCGCGTCGGAGGTGATGTTCTTCTTCGCCTGGTTCTGGGCCTATTTCGACGTGTCCCTCTTCCCCGCTGACGTTCACAAAATCGCCGATGGCTTGCAGGTGGGCGTGATCGGCCGCGACGACGTGCTCGGCGGCAAGTGGCCGCCCGTCCCCGCGACAATCCCCGCGACGGAAGGGGCTTTCAAGCACACCTTCGACCCCTGGGAGCTTCCCCTCTTCAACACGCTCGTCCTTCTCACATCGGCGACGACCATCACCTGGGCGCATCATTCGCTCATGAACGGCAATCGGAGAGGGCTGATCACAGGGCTGATCCTGACGATCGTCCTCGGGCTTCTCTTCACGCTCGGCCAAGCCTATGAATACGGCCATGCCGGGTTCACCTTCGCCGGCCACGTCTATGGCTCGACCTTCTTCATGGCGACCGGATTTCACGGCGCGCATGTCATCATCGGCACGATTTTCCTGACCGTGATCCTGTATCAGGCCATCGCCGGGCACTTCACGCCGGGGCGGCATTTCGGCTTTGAGGCCGCAACCTGGTACTGGCATTTCGTCGACGTGGTGTGGCTGTTCCTGTTCGCCAGCATCTATGTCTGGGGCGCAGGCCCGGAGGCGGCGGCGGGCTGAGCCGGCGCCCGCGCGGCCGGCGCCGGCATGGCCGGCCTTTTCTATTTCTGAAGATCTTTGAGCGCCTTGAGGCATTTCTCTTTCAGCGTGGGCAAGTCATTCTTCACCGTCAGCCAGATTTGCCTTCCATCGATGGCGTCGTATTCATGGCGCAACCGATTGCCAAGTCCTTGGATGTCTCGCCATGGAAGATCGGGGATGAGATACTCCGACTTCTGCTTTTTGATCCTATCCAGCGCCTCAATCACGCGCTGGAGGCAGCGCTCCACAGCATCTCTGGTTTTTTGGTCCTGACGAAAAGCGCCCTCATCGATCCCATCGACATATCCCTCGATGTGCTGAATATTCTCGACAGCCTGCGAAAGATGGCGCGCGAGCTTAGAAGGCGAGGACGCGGTCACGGTCGATGTCTCGCTGTAGCGATGCCCTTGCCGCCGGCTCCGGCACAACATCAACCCGCCGGCCCAGCATCCTCTGCAGCCGCTCCTCCAGATCATCCAAAAAGCCGAAATAGGCCAGCCCCTGTGGAATGATGTCCTGATTGAACTTGACCGCCAGATCGATGTCTGAAGCTTGGTTTTCCTCATCGCGAGCGACGGAGCCGAACAAAGAAAGACTGTCCACGCCAAGCTTTCTGAACTCAGCCTCGCGTTCGCGCAATCTGTCGAGGACCATCCTTCTCATCATGCGAATACCATAATGCAAAGCGCTGCTCGCCGCAAACATGGCAGCCCTTAGAAAGCGCGCCCCGGCTTCAGGACGGAACGGCGCCGTGGCGGCAAATGATGTAGGCAATTGCGAGACGCCACGCTAGATTAGCGATTGAAACGCAACGAGGGCCGCCGCAGTGAGCAGCATAACCATTCCCGATGTCGATGACGCGCTGAAGGCGCGGCTTGCGGCGCGGGCGGCGCGGCGCGGAAAGAGCCTGGAGAGCGAGGCGCGGGATATTCTGCGTGAGGCGCTGGGCGAGGAGGGCGTCCATCGCCCCGCCAATCTTTACGCGGCGATCCGCAGCGTCATGGAGCCGCTCGGCGGCGTCGAGCTTGACATTCCCCCGCGCGAACCGGTTCGAGAGCCGCCGCAGGTCGGCTAAGCGGCGATGATGATCCTTGACACGAATGTCATCTCCGAGGCGATGAAGCCGCAGCCCGATCTGCGCGCGGTGTTCTGGATGACGCGGCTCAGGCGACCTCGCGGGCGTGCGCGATCTCCAGCCCTCGCGCGGGGCGCAAATCCGCCGCCATCAGCGTCTCAAGCGCGAAGGTGTCGCCGTCGAGGGTCATAAATTCCACCTCGAACGCTTCGCCGTTCTTATAAACCATGACGACCGTGCCCACGTCGCCTGCCTTCAGCTTTTTCTCCGGGATGTCGCGGGTGAGCACGACACGGTCCAGATCATCGATCATGATTTGCCGCCTCTCAAACGGATCGCCGTCACAAAGCGCAGCGCGCCGCCGTCGTCCATGACCCAGACCGTGCGCAAGCAGGCCCTGCGCCCATCGGGTGCGTTAAACGGTACCGCTGTGCGAAAAGAATGGCTCCTGTTGCTCTGCTGCGATTCCGTGGTAGGCTAGATCATGATTCCCTATGGTCATGATTCGGAGGTCATCATGACGGCGCTTATCATCAGAAGGGATCGCACGCCTGTGGTCTTACGCAAACTGGCCAAGGCCGAAGCCACGACGCGCGTGGCGCGCCGCCTGCTTGCGATCGCCAATGCGCTTTCGGGCATGAGCCGCAAAGAGGCTGCGGAAGCATGGACCGCCAGACCTTGAGAGACTGGGTGATCCGCTATAATGCGCACGGCCTCGATGGCCTGTACGATTGCTGGGGCGATGGGCGGCCGCCAAGGCTTGAGCCTGAGGAGCAGGCCGAACTGACCCGCATCGTGCTCGCAGGCCCCGACGCGGACAGCGGCGTGTCGGCCTTCACACGCGAAGATCTGGCGCGCATCTGCGAGGCCCGCTTTGGCAAGACCTTCCATCCGGCCTCGGTTGGGCGGCTCTTAAAGCGTCTCGATTTCTCGCGGCAAAAGGCGAGGCCAAGCCACCCCCAAAAAGACCCGGCCCAAGAAGAGGCCTTTAAAAAGAGCCCCAGCGCTGCTGCGAGCACTCCGTATACGTCATAAAAGCAAGCGCCTGCGCCTGTTCTTCCAGGACGAAGCGCGCATCGGCCAGAAGGGCCGCGTCTGCCATATCTGGCAGCAACGCGGCGAGCGGCCGCCGGGACTTTGCGACAGGCGCTTCACCTTCGCCTATATTTTCGCCGCCGTGGAGCCGGGCACGGACAACGCTTTTGCGCTGGTGATGCCCTACGCCGATACGGTGGCGATGCAGGCCTTCCTGGACCGCTTCTCCGAAACCATCGCTGAGGACGAACATGCGGTGATGATCCTCGATCAAGCGGGTTGGCATGGCTCTAACGACCTTGCCGTTCCGGCCAACGTCACCTTGGTTCCGCTGCCGCCCTACTCGCCCGAACTGAACCCGGTCGAGCGAGTCTGGCTCTACCTCAAGGAACGATTCCTCTCGCTGCGGCTGCTCAACGATTACGGCGCCATCGTTGAAGCCGCATGCGCCGCCTGGAACAGGCTCCTGGCCGAGGCCGGACGCATAAAGTCGCTATGCTCCTATCCCTGGATCCCAAAGGTCAATCCTTAATAATTCGGGTTGCTCTCAGTGATAACGCTCTTGCCCGAAAACTGCTTATATGCTTGCTTGGCTTGGTTTGCCAAGCGAACCCAATATAGGTTGTACACTCTCACAAAATCGCCCTTGGCCGACGCTGATCACGTTTCGCGGCGGCCTCGCATCGACCTCGTGATGGCGTCGATGATCCGATCCTGCTGGGCCGGTTCGAGATAGGGATGCATAGGCAGGCTCAGCACTTCCAGCGAAAGGCGCTCCGATACGGAAACGCCCCCCGCCGAAACGGGATAGCCTCGGTAGGCGGCCTGACGATGCAGAGGCCGGGGATAGTAAATCGCCGTTGAAATGCCCTCGGCCTTGAGGTCCGCCGCAAGCGCGTCGCGGCGTTCAGCCAGGCGCCAGGATGGTGTACTGCGCCCACACGCTTTGCGAGCCGGGCGGAACCTTCGGCGTGATGACAGTATGCCCAAGCCCTTCGGCATAACGCTCAGCGACGCGGTTGCGCAGCGCAATCTCCTCTTCGAAGATCGCCAGCTTCTCGATCAGAATCGCCGCCTGCAGCGTATCGAGCCGCCCATTCACGCCGATGCGCTCGATAGCGTATTTGTCCGCTCCCATGGCCTTCCCATGAAGCCGGATGCTCTCCATCCTCGCCGCCAGGGCGGGATCGCGGGTGAAGATCGCCCCGCCGTCGCCATAACAGCCAAGCGGCTTTGCTGGAAAAAAGCTCGTGGCTGTTACGCTTCCGAAAGTTCCCACCCTGCCTTTGCCGTGAGCTGCGCCCAGCGATTGGGCCGCATCGGCCAGGACGAACAGACCGCATTCCTGCGCCAGAGGCTCGATCCGCGCGTAATCGGCAGGCAGGCCGAAAAGGTCCACGGCGATGAGGCCGACCGGCCTCAGCCCATGCGCCTTCGCCGTCTCCATCCCACCGGCGATGCTTGCAGGCGACAGATTGAAGGTCTCCTCGTCCACATCGACGAAGACTGGCGTCGCCCCAAGCAGCGCGACCGCCTCCGGCGTCGCCGTAAAGGTGAAGGCCGGGCAGAGCACCGCATCGCCCCGACCCACGCCGAGCGCCATCAACGCGATCAGAAGGGCGTCGGTGCCGCTGGCGCATGAGATCGCGCAGCGGGCAGCGGTGAACTGGCAAAGCCGCCGCTCCAGTTCGGCCACTTCCGGCCCCATGATGTACTGGCCGTGATCGAGGACGCGGGCGATGGCGCGATCCAGCCTTGCGCAAATCCTGGCCTGCTGAGCGGCAAGGTCGATGAAAGCGATCGGTGCCGCGCTTCCGGCTGCAACCGTTTGATCACGCAGGCTCAATGCGGCCATCGGGCGTCTCCCTGTAGCGTGTGCCTTCGATGGGACAAAAGAGATCGGGGCCCAGGCGAGCGCCTGCGCGGCTCATCCAGCCGATGCGACGGGCTGGAACGCCAGCCATGAGCGCATAGGCTGCCGCATCGGCCGTTACGACCGCCCCCGCCGCGATAAAGCAATAGTCGCCGAGGCGGCGCCCGCAGATGATGGTTGCGTTGGCCCCGATGGTCGCGCCCCGCCCGACATGCGTGTGCAAGAACTCCGATTTGCGCTCGAAGGCGGCCCGGGGATTTATGACATTGGTGAAGACGCAACTCGGCCCGCAGAACACATCGTCCTCCAACGCGACGCCGTTATAGAGGCTGACATTGTTCTGGATTTTGCAGCGGTCGCCGATGCGGACGGCGGGGCCGACCATGACGTTCTGCCCGAGCGTGCAGTGGCGGCCGATGTCGCAATCGCGCAGCACATGCGCGAAGTGCCAGATCTTCGTGCCCTCGCCGATCCGCACCGGAAAATCGACATAGGCGCTCTCATGAATGAAAACGCCGGGAAGATGGGGGTTCTGTTCAGACCGGCCACCCATTCTCGTACCTCCTGTCGTCGCGAAGCACATTCGCGAAAAACGGATGCTGCTCGCCGATGCCTGTCTTGACCGGCTTCGTCCGGATCGCCGACACCATCTCGATGCTCGGGTGCACGTCGGCGAGCCCAAACCCGCGCCCGGCCAGGATGGCTTGATAGCTAAGGATGTGAAGGTCCGTGAAGCCTTCCGAGAACTCGATCTCCTCCCCATCGACGGTAATCGAGCGGTAGGTTTTCTTGCCGGCCGCCGCGTCAGGCAGGTCTCGCGCGTTGATCGACAGGAACCAGCGCACGCGGGCGCGCTCGAATTCGAGATAGCCCGAAGCGCAGTCGAGCGCGCGGTGATGCACGGCATTCTCGCGCAAGGCGCCGAAGACAAAGCCCAGCATGTCATAGAAGTGCACGCCGATATTCGTCGCGATGCCGCCGGACTTTGCCTCCTCGCCCTTCCAGGATGTGTAATACCAGAGCCCGCGCGAAGTGATGTAGGTGAGGTCCACGTCGTGGATCTTTTTTCGCTCCGACGCGATCCTCTCCTTCAGCGCGATGATGGCGGGATGCAGCCGCAATTGCAGGATCGTGAACACGCGCTTGCCCGTGTCCGCCTCCATTCCCGCGAGACCGTCCACGTTCCACGGGTTGAGCACAAGCGGCTTCTCGCAGATGGCGTGCGCGTGGGAGCGGAGCGCGAACCGCACATGCGCGTCGTGCAGATAGTTCGGCGAGCATATGCTGACATAGTCGACCTTCTCGCCGCGCCGCCGGATAAGGTCGATATGCCGGTCGAAGCGCTCGAACTCGGTGAAGAAGCGCGCTTCGGGGAAATAGCTGTCGATCACGCCGACAGAGTCGGACGGATCCAGCGCGGCCTTAAGCGCGCCTCCCGTCTCCTTGATGGCTCGCAGGTGGCGAGGCGCGACATAGCCCGCCGCGCCGATCAGCGCGAACGCCTTTTTATTCTTCACAATAGCTCCCTTATTTACGCCGCACGCCGCCTATGGCTGTGCTCAAGATAGGCCCCGATCGCCGCGGCGACGCGTTCTCCGGCCCGCCCGTCCCAGAGAGGCGGCAAGCGGCCCTTTTTGCCGCCCGTGGCGAGAATCTCGCGGGCGGCCGAAACCAGCGCTTCGGGCAATATGCCGACAAGCATGTTTGTGCCCTGTTCGATGGTGATGGGCCGCTCCGTGTTTTCCCTGACGGTGAGGCAGGGCACGCCGAGCGCGGTGGTTTCCTCCTGCACGCCGCCGCTATCGGTGATTGCGAAACGCGCCTCGCGCATCAATCCGAGCGCCCGCAAATAGCTGAGCGGTCCGCATTCGAGGATGCCCGCCTCGTCCAGCACATGAGAGAGCCCCGCCTGGTCGATCATGGCGCGTGTTCTCGGGTGAACCGGAAAGACAAGGGGCGTCGCGCGTGAAATCGTGGCCAGGGCTTCGAGAAGACCGCCAAGCTGGCGAGGATCATCGACATTCGAGGGACGATGCAGCGTGACATAGCCGAAACCTTCGGTCTCGATCACAGCGAGAAGGCTCGGCCCGGCGCCGACAGCCTCAAGCGTCTCCTTTGCGGGCGCGGCGCGGTCGAGGCAGGCGATCAGCGTGTCGATCATCACATTGCCGACGAACGTGATTTTCGACCGGTCGATCCCCTCCTGGACGAGGTTGGCCATGGCGTTTTCCTCGGTCGTAAGCAGCATGTCGGAAAGCCGGTCTGTCACCAGCCGGTTGATCTCTTCCGGCATCGAACGGTCGTGGCTGCGCAGCCCGGCCTCGACATGCGCCAAAGGGATCTGCAGTTTTGCGGCGACGAGCGCCGCGGCGATCGTCGAGTTCACGTCGCCCACCACCAGGAGGAGATCGGGGCGACGCGCTCTCAAGACCGGCTCCAGCCTCAGCATGATCTGCGCTGTCTGCTCTGTGCCCGAGCCTGAGCCCGCTTCGAGGTTCACGTCCGGCTCGGGGATCTCAAGCTCTTTGAAGAAGACTGCGTTCATCTCTACGTCATAGTGCTGACCGGTATGGATGAGCCGCGCCGCGAACCCGGCCCCGCGCAAGCCGCGCAGGATGGGCGCGATCTTCACGAAATTCGGCCGCGCGCCGACGATGCAGTCAATGCGCCAGGATCTGCCGCTGGCCATGGTCAAACCTCCCCGCTGCTTGCGCGAACTAAGCAAGCTTTCCCAGCTTCCCCCCTCATCCTGTCCTTCTCCCGCGAGGGGAGAAGGAACGCAGGGAACCACCCTCTCCCTTGCGGGAGAGGGTGGCGTCCGGCTCTGCCGGGCGCCGGGTGAGGGGTTCCAACCGTTGACAAAAATAGCAGTCCTTCGGCGCCTTCTCGTCCGCACTCATGAGCACTCCGCCCTCCAGCAGAAGGCGTGCATGCCGCCGCCCGCGTAATCGATGGTGAAAGTCTTCTCGCCGATGTTACGGACACAGACGCCGGTCGGCGCTCCGTCTATGGGCGTGACGAAGACGCATGCCGGCGTGAACGCCAGCCCGTGCGGGACGGCGGCGCCCGGCGCGATCGGCGGCGTTGCCCCGCTTTTCTCTGTTACGAGCCCGCAATTGTGCGCGGCCGCGTTGCCGTGGTCCTGCGACAGGAGAGACCCGGGTTTGATCGGCGACCCCACGCCGCCGCGAAACGAATTGCCGACGATATGAACGCCCGTGCTGCCGGGAATTTCAACGTAGGCGTCCAGCATCGGCTGCGGGCGATCGTCCGACACGCTGTTTCCATCGACGCGGATGTCCTCGCAATTCACGATTACCAAACCCTTGCTGGCGTTCGTCACGGCGTTGCCGCTCACAGTCGAACGCGCCGCATGGCTCAAGGAGATCGCTGCAAATGCGTCCGCCCTCTCGCAAACGAGCGTATTGTTCGCGATGCGGATCTGGTCGAGCTGCCCTCCCCCGCCAGCAACCGATATTCCATGACCGCCGCCGCCGATGATGGTGTTATCCCGGATCACCCAGTTGGATGAGGCGCGACGCTCCACGCCATGCGCTTTGATGGCGGTCGTCGCCCCTGCGACGCCAGCGCAGTCGATGAAGTTGCCGGATATATCGACGGCCTCGGCGCCGCGCGCCCAGCTGACGAGGATGGAGGCGTTCTCGCCCCCTTTCCCGCCGCAGTTCTCGATCATGTTGCCGGTGACGAGCATGCGGGAGGCGCCGTCGATGCGGATGCCCACTCCGCTGAAGCCGACCACATGATTGCCGGTGATCTGGATGGACTTCGTGGAGGGGCAGTTGATGCCTTCCGCGGGCGTCCCGCCGTGGCCCCGGAGCGCATTTCCGGAAATGACCGAGTTCCGGCAGCCGTCGCCGAGCACGATCCCGCCCTGCGGGTAGCCGCCGTCAATGGTCTGCTCGACGATGTTGCCGATATAGGAATTATTAAACGCGGCGCCGACGTTGAAACGCTCTATGCCGAAGGCGTGGCCAAGGGTTCTGAGCTGCGTGTCGCGCGCAACATTTCCCGTCACGAGGTTGTTCGAGATCTCGCACGCCCCGCCATCGCCGTGGGAAAAGGCGATCGCGTAGTCGCCCATGCGCGAAAAGATGTTGCCGCTGAAGACGTTGCCCTGGACCGGCTTGCTGGGCAGCGCCATCGCCAGAATGCCGCAATTCTCGGTGTTTTCGAACGTGCAGGCATGGACCTGCCAGGTCTTGGCGCAATCCGCGCGGATGCCCGTTCTCAGGTTCAGGAAGCGCGAATTGTGGACCCGCACATGCTCAGCGGGTTCGTTATAGTCGCTGAAGACGCCGCAGCTTCCGGCCCACTTCCCGTCGGCCAAGTCGTCGCCATCCAGATTGACGACAAGGTCGTTGTAGCTGCTGACCCAGAAGAAAGTGATGCGGCCAGCGGTTGGGCTGCGCTTCAGCCAGGCCCCTTCGCAGCAGTAGACCGAGCTATGCTTCGGGAGCCGGGAGAGCCCCGCCGAAACAATATAAGTCCCTCCGGGAAAATACAGGCGGCTTCCGGCCTTCATCGTCTGGATCGCCGTCTCGATCGCAGCCGTGTCATCCGAAACGCCGTCTCCTCTGGCGCCAAAGCTTTTGACCGAGACATTCCCCTCGGACACATCCCCCGGCGCCATCGGCGTCGTGGCCAACGCTGCGCCGGCCTGAGCCGCTGCGAAAGCAGTCCCCCCGATCCCCATTCCAGCGACCAGGAAGTCGCGCCGTCGCTTATCCATGTGTCTCCGCCAAACTTGAGCAACATTTGTTGGTTTGGCCAACGGTTCCCCCTCACCCTGTCCGTCTCCCACGCAATCTCGCCCAGGCGAGATTGCTGCTCCATGAAACCGCATCCGCTCGCGGATGCGGATGGGAGAGGGGACGCCCGCACAAACCCTCTCCCCTCGCGGGAGAGGGTGGCCGCAAAGCGGCCGGGTGAGGGGGCGAATTGTTGGGAAAGTCGTTAAAGCTCGCTTTAACTGGCTGTGGCCTCGGCGCCTTTGGGCGCCGTGAGCGGCGTCGCCCCGGCGTTCACACGTTCCAGAGTTTTCAGCATGGCGCCGGCAAGCTCAGTGCGGTCGTAGCGGCGCGCGGCGGCTACGGCCCGTCCCGCCATCTCAGCCCGTCTTTCGGGATCGCCTGTCAGTTCAGCTATGCTTCGTGCGAGCGCACCCGCATTTTCGGGCTCGAACGTGACGCCGACACCCTCGCTTTGCACGATGGTCGCGGATTCGCCTACGACGCCGTGCAAGACAGGGATGCCCATGGCCATGCATTCAAACAGCTTGGATGGGATCACCGCCTCGAACAGAGCCGTCCGCTTCAGATGGATGACGGACAGATCGATGAGCGACCAGTAGCGGACGACCTCACTGCGAGGAACCGTGTCGACAAACACGACATTGTCGAGCTTCCGGTCCGCGGCGTCCGCTTTAAGGGCCGCCTTTTCAGCTCCATCTCCGAGGAGCATGAAACGGACGCGGCCTGCCAAATCGGTCGCCTTGAGAAGCTCCGCCGCGTTGAGCACGGTCGTCAGCGCATGGGACATTCCATGCGTGCCCACATATCCGATCACCATTTTTCCGGAGAGGCCGAGTTCGGCTGCGAGAGCCTCGTCGCGCGGGCGCGGCTTGAAGCGGACGAGATCCGCGCCGTTGGTGACCACGCTGATTTTCGAGGCGGGTATTTCGCGTGCGATCAGATTAGCCTTGAAGGCATGCGTGACGCTGACCACGTGCGCCGCGTTCCGATAGAGGAACAACTCCAGCATTTCGAGCGCACCGAGGAGCGACGCATTTTTCATGGCGCCCACCGCGCGGATCGATTCCGGCCAGAGGTCGCGCAACTCGAACACGTAAGGACGGCGCTTCAAAAGCGCCGCGACATAGGCGGCGCAAGGCGTGAGGAGATGCGGCGAGGTCGCCACGATCAAATCGACATCCGGTGCGTCCAGCGCCGCCAGCGCGCCCGAAACCATGAAGCTGGCATAATCCAACGTCCGCTTCAGGAAGCCCTCATTGGCGCTGATATAGGTCCACACCCTGACGACATCGACGCCGTCGATTGTCTCATGGCTTCGCCACGTGTTGGCGTAGCCCTCGAAAAGCTTTCCGGCCGGGAAGTTCGGCGCGCCGGTTATGACCGTCACCTTGTGGCCAGCCCTGACCCATTCGCGGCAGTGCTCGAAGGTTCTGGATGCCGGAGCGTTGACTTCCGGCGGGAAGTTATCGGTCAGGAAAACGATGTGCATTTGCCTAAGCCCAGTTAAAAACAACAGTCAGACGACCGTCCGCGAAAGGAACGGCAAGCGTTTGTATTTTTACGGTTTTTCCGAACTCCGGATGCCACGCGCCAGCATCGAGCCGGATCGGCTCGCTTGCCGAAAACCGCACGATACGGCCGCTCGGCAGAACGGCCTCGCCTCCCCGCCCGCCGGTATCCAGGCGGGCGAAAACACCAGGTCCCAAGTGGAAGCGAGCGATAGCGTCGCCTGCGCCCCCGCCGTCAATCGCCTCCATCACGTCCAGCGTCTGGCCGGCAAACCGCCAGGAACGCCGGTGGATGGCCCTGCCCGGCAAGCGGCGGTAGCCGTCATGCGCGCCGCGGATGACGGTTGCATCGCCGTCCCTTTCGATGGCGGCTTCGACGATCCGCGCGCGGCGCGCGACGCGGAAGCTTGCCCAGACCTCGGATGAATTTTCGCCTGCGATTTCCACCGTGGAATGGGCCGCCGTTGACCGCTGAAACTGACGCAAGGCTCCATCCGCGTAGACGGATGCGCCGCCATTGACGATCAGGCGCTCCTCGCCGACTGACATTTCGAACGAGAGCGTATCGGCGTGGGCGTGGCCGGGGAGGTAGTCGGGACCGATGGCCGCCAGATCGAGGATCGCCGTCGCGCCGCGAAAACAGGCGCGGACATATCCAGAGGCGGGCAAGCGGGTTACGCCGTCCCCCGGTTCCGCGACGGCTGTTAGGCCGAGCCGCCCGGCATAGGCTTCAAGCTCGGCGCATGTGGGCGCGACGCCGAACGCCGCGTCGTTGAAGAAGGACAGCCCGCCCTCGGGATGCGTCATCGCCTTGAGCCAGCTTCGCATCCGGCCGGTGATCCCAGGCAGGATGGAAAGGGCGGCGGTTTGAGCCCTGCCATAGGCGCTCGCCATGTTCAGCACATCGAGCAAATCTTCGAGGATGATCGCGTGATACATGGGCGACAGTTCAAAATGCGCCCCGTCCGCCAGAATTTGCTCCTTGAGTTCCGCCTCGCAGATGGACAGGCCGGCGTCGAGCCAGCGCTCCGCTTCAGGGCCTTCAAAATAGAGCCCGGCCAGGACAAGCGCCTTTGCATTCGCCAGCACATGATTGCCGAGCAGATGCCATTCCAGCGTTTGAGCCAGCCAGCGCGTCTGTTGCGCGAGGCTGTCGAGCCATGCCGCGTTCGGCTCATTGCCCGCGAGCGCCCACTTGATCCAGTTCGCAATCCTGAGCGAGGTTGGGTATGGCTCCCAGCCATTGCCATGGCCCGCGGGGTTCTCCGTGATCCAGCGCGCCATCAGCTCCCGCTGGAGGGCGATCCGACCCTCATCAGCGGGTGCGGCGAGATCATCAAAATAGTGCAGATTATAGAGCCAGAGCTTCGGCTTGGCTGGATCGTTCCACTGCCATCGCGCTCCGATTTCGCCATCCTCGTTCAGGAAGCGCACCTGCCAGCGATCCCGCACACAAGGCGCTCGCGGAACGGGCGGCGCCCATGCATGCGTCTTTTCCCGAAGCGGCGGGGCTGGCCGCTGATCAGCGCGAGGCCGCTTCATGCGCGACAAGGCGCGCCCGTAGACCTGAACGGGCTTCAGGTAACGGACGGTGTGAAACAGCCTCAGCGCAGCCTTTAGCGTTTGTGGCGCCTGCTCCAGCCGCATCCCGCTCACTGACATTTACGGCTCTTATTTATCGCTGCTGTGATGAGAAACGTCGCTGGCGAGTTCTATGGCGATGCGGCTTGCCTCGATGATCTCGTCATAGGGGATTGGGGCCGGCCCGCCGCCGCGGATGGCGTCGAGGAACGCCACGACGCAGGCTTTCTGGCCCTTGTCCTGGCGCCAGAGGTTCATCGCGCGGAACCCCTTGCAGCCGTAGCCGGTCAGGGAGCGGAAATTATCAAGCCGGAGGATTTGGCCGCCCGCGAACACTTCGAGGCGCTCTTTGGGGAAGGCCCTGGCGCCGTTCGCGAAATAATGGATCGTTCCGATGGAGCCATCGGCGAAACCAAGGGTGAAACTGACGGTGTCGCCTGTGTCCGAAGCCATTGCCTGACGATGGCGGGATGTGACGGGCGAGCCCGCAAGGCAGCGCAGCAGATCGATGAAGTGGCAGACCTCGCCTATGATGCGGCCGCCGCCAATACCGGCGTCCTGTGTCCAGTGGCTTTTCGGGATGGCCCCGGCGTTGACCGTCATGATCATGGATTTCGGCCCCGGCTGCGCCTGGAGCAGAGACCGCATGCGAATGATCTGAGGCGCAAACCGACGATTGAAGCCGACCATGAGGCGAGGCGCGCGCTCGGACCAGACTTCGCGATAGGTTCGGTCGATGGCGTTGATGTCCTCGGCTGTGAGAGCGAGCGGCTTCTCCACGAAGACATGCTTCCCGGCAGCCAAAGCCTCGATGACAAGCCGCGAATGCGTGTCATGCCGCGTGGCGATGACAAGCGCATCCAGTTCCGGATCGCGGAGCATGGCGCCATAATCCGTAGTCGTCGCTGCAAAGCCGAATTTGCGCGCGGCGTGTACGCCGCTGACGCCGAGGTTGGACGCGACCGTCCCGAGCCGGGCTCCGGATGCCTTGAATGCCGGAATGAGCGTCGCCGTTGCGTAGGCGCCGGAGCCGATGACGCCGATCGTGACCGGCGCCAGATCGCCTTTTTCCGGCGAGAGCGCGGAGGGGCGCCGAGGCAGCGTTACGGTTTGCGACCGCGCAGCCTCGCCCAGAACGTCGGGATAGGTGAGCAGGACGCCGAGCGAGGGCTCGGCCCCGCCAATGATCTCGTAGGCGCGGTCGGCTTCGGCGATGGCGAATCGGTGCGAGATGAGCGGCGCGACATCCAGCCTGCCATCGGACAGCATATCGAGCACTGCTTCGAAGTTGCGCTGCTCCGTCCAGCGGACGAAGCCGATCGGATAGTCGAGCCCCTTCTCTTCGTAGTTTGCGTCGTAGCGACCCGGCCCGTAGGAGCAAGACACCTGGAAGCTCAGCTCTTTTTCATAGAAGTCCGCGCGAGAAAGTTCGAGGCCGGCGATGCCGACAAGCACGATGCGTCCGCGCTTGCGGCACATGAGGGCGGCTTGATGAACGGGCTCGCTGCTCTTTGTTGATGCTGTAACGATGACGCCATCGACCCCGTGTCCGCGGGTGAAAGCGGCTGCGGCCGGCAAGGGATCGGCGCCCGAGGAAAGGTCGACGGTCTTGGCGCCGAAGCGCTCGCCCAGCGCCAGCCGTTCGCGGTCGAAATCAAGGCCCAACACGCGGCATCCGTGAGCGCGCAGGAGTTGCACCGTCAGAAGTCCGATGAGACCGAGGCCCGTGACCGCAATCGTCTCGCCGAGCGTCGGCGCGACAAGCCGGATTCCCTGCAAAGCAATCGCGCCGAGAACCGTGAAAGCGGCGGCGTCATCGGATACGCTATCGGGTATCCTGGCGCAGAGATTTGTCGGTACGCTCACCACATCGGCGTGTTTGCCGTTGGAGGCGACGCGGTCGCCAACTGCGAAGCCCGCAGCGCCGGGGCCAACTTCGATGACGCGGCCGGCGTTGCAATAGCCAAGCGCCAAGGGATGATCGAGCTTGTTGCGCACAGCTTCGATTGTCGGCAGGAGGCCATCCGTCCTCAGCTTGTCGAGCACCATGCGCACTTTGTCGGGCTGTTGCCGGGCCTTCTCGATCAGGCTGCCTTTGCCGAAATCCAGGAGCATGCGCTCGGTGCCGGGTGAAACGAGCGACCGCGCTGTGCGAACGAGGACGTGTCCGGCGCCGAGCCTCGGGGCTGGCGTTTCGGCGACCTCCGTGGCCCCATCCCGCAGATGCTGAAGGACCTGCTTCATTCTTATTCCCTGCCGGTCACGTTCTCGAATGGTCGCTTCAGGCAGCCGCTATCAGAACGGCGTTCTCCACTCTTGAACGGGAAGCTGTCCCCTGGCTCGTCGAGCATCCGAATCGCGCCTGCAAAAGAGAATTCGCTGCTGGGACGGCCTTCTTGGACCATGTGCATGATGTGAAGCATGAGCAGGCTTGAGAGCTCAACTTCAGACCAGTCGCGGGTTTGTCCCGTGAAGGGCTGCAAAATCGCGGCCTTGTGACCGACATCCTTGGGCCGATAATCTCGCCGGATGAGCCTAGGCCCGTCCCAGATCGTGATTGTCCGGAAGTCGTCGATCTTTGCGATGACGTCGCCTTGCTGAACGTTGATCGTTTCATTGATCCCCTCGAAGGGCTCGGTGCGCGCCGTCATCACAATGGTGATCAGATCGCCGCGCGAACTCGTCATCGCTATGGCGATGTTCTCGTCCCGAAATTGGGGATTGCTCCAGGTCAACTGTATCCGCCATTGATCCGGCAAAGAGCCCCAGCTCAGCATATGAACAGCCAGATCGAGCCAGTGACCGACGTTTCCGCAAATCCGCGTGCCTTCTCCGGCGCGCCGATACCAGTGGTCCGCAGGCAAGGCGTGACCCGAAATGAAGCAAGACAGGGTCAGAGGAGAAGTCTTGCGCTTCATCGCCTCGCGAAGCATCTGAATGGCCGCGGCGAAGGGCCGATTGTATCCTGCATAGATTTTGGCGCCATCGCATGCCGCCGCCTTCTTCAGCTCAGCGAGTTGAGCAAGGCTGACGGCGACCGGCTTCTCACAGTAAACGCTCAAACCGCGTTTCAGGGCCTCAACCGCGTAAGGAGCGTGACTGGCGTGGTTTGAGGCGATGTAGACAATCTTCACTGTCGGATCATCGATAACCTCCGCGGCGCTGCGCCCGATTTTGGGAACGCAATAGAACTTGGCGAAGCTTCGCGCGGCTTCCTCGTTCACGTCGTAGCTGGCTGCTATTCCGCCTTGTCTCATCCCGCTCAGAAAATAACCAATGGTCGCAAAAGCGAACTGCCCACAGCCCAGGACGCCAACTGTTCTTTGTTTTGTCTCTCCAGTCGGCCAAAACGGAGCGCCTAAATCCATCCGCAGGCGACCGTTCGCCTTGTACAGGGTGCGGCGAACGCCATACATGCGAGCAAAGCGCGCCAGCTTGCTGATTTTCCAACCAAGGGTTGCGGGTGGATCCCAGTCCGAGGTCATCGGCGCCTTACCGTCCTGTATCCGCGAGCAGCCGGCGATTGGCGTCGATCAGTTCGGGTTTCAAGAGGACCCGCGAAGCGTAGGAGCACACCCGCCTCCGCCAGGCGGCGCCTTCCTTTTCCCTGCGCTGCAGCGCTTCAGCGATCGCATCGCGAAAGGCTTCATATCCGGCGTCGATTGGCAAATCCCAGCCGATGCCCGCCCGCGCAAGACCGCGCCACGGGGTCCGATCCGAGATAAGAACAGGCGTGCCGGCCATGAAGGCTTCGGTTATCACGTGCCCGTAATTCTCGCCCAGGGACGGCATGAACATCAGATCGTAGGACGCAAGAATATCGGGAACGCAGTCATGAAGGGCGGGGCCTTTGTAGTTGACGTGAACATGCGCGGGCAGCGCCTTCATGCGCCCCTGACACTCGCGCCAATACACCTCGTCTTCGACCGTCCCCCAAATGTCGAACTGGACCGGCACGGGGGATGAAGCGACGACATCGATTGCGAACGCCACATTTTTCATTCGTGACAAGCGCGAAAGCAGCACGACACGGAGTGGGCCTTGCCGGGCCTCTGAAACTTCGCCTAGCGGCGCCAGGTCTGTCGAGGGCGACGCGGAGGGCGGCAAGTTCCCTACGATCGAGATGTCCCTTGCGATGCCTGGCAATGCGCGGGCGATATCCTGCCCCTCGAAAGAACTGGAGGCCTGCCAGCGAATGCCGGAATAGAGGCCCATGACTCCGGCGGCTCTCATGAACGCGGCCTTCTTCACCGCTTTGATTTGTTGCGCTGCAGATGCAAACTCCCCGCGCGGCGCAAGCACACATGGACGCCGGGCGGCAAGCCCCAACCGGTAGGCGAGCAGCGGCTTTATTGTGAAGACAGGGTGAAAAAAACTGTTGAGGTAGAGAACGTCGTATGCGGTTTCTCTGAGAATGCTTGCGATCGCGAGAAGTCTGTGTTTGGCCGGGGAGAGATAGAGGACCTCCGCCTTCCCGATCCTTTGCCATCTGTCTGAGGCGATGGCGGCGAATGGCTTGTCGTCGCCAAAATCGCGGTCCGAGGTCAAGATGCGGAACGAAAAATCATCGCCAAGGTGGTCGACCAGATTGGCGACCGTGCGCGTTGGCCCCCCGTACTTCCAGCCGGGTTTGTAATGAGCGACGGCAATGAGAATCGCGGGCTTCACGAGTAGACCTTTCGAGTAAATATCCCCCGGCAAAGCCGGGGGCTTTAGAAATGGAGCCGCTCAAAGCGGCTGGAAGAAGTTTCTATGGACCACTCTGACGTTCATACTGCCTACTCAGAAGCTCCAAAACTGAAAAATGCCTTGGACACTGGCGCAATTGCCGAGCGGTCTGCGAAGCTCCTCGAAAGGGAGGCGGCGTGCGAAGATCCACTCGCGTAAACCCACGATTTCGACGCCGCCGCCACACTCCAGGAAACGTCAAACTGCTACTGCCTCCCCGGCAGAGCCGGGGGACCTCCTTGGATGTTAGCTGGCCGCTGCAAGCCGGGAGGCCGTTTTTTTCAATCCCGACAGTTGGAACTGCCGCGCAAGCACTTGGGACCAGCCCCTCAGTCCGCGCATACCGCTCTCCGGCGCCTCTGGCGCCGCCGCCATCAGCCAATCGCGAACAGGAACGGAAAAGCCGGTCTTCCGCCGATCGAGCACCGCGTCCGGGAGCGGCCATTTGGGGCTTCGCGCCATGTCCTGCTTGCCAGCGCGATGGCCGGCAAGCGCCAGACGGACGACCGTCTCCCACAACGGGACGTCCACAAGCGGGGTGCGCAGTTCGATCGAATGGCACATGCTCGCCCAGTCGGAGTCCCTTAAAAGCTGGTTCCGCATATACAAGGCCGAAGTGAGGGCCGATACTTTCAGCCTCCCGCTTGGAACATTTGGCACGGACTCATTCAGCATGGCCGTGGCGTCAAGCGACGCCAATCCTTCGCGAACCACATCGCGGTCCAGAATTCGCGTTCAACTCCCAGGGCATGAACAGCGAGCGGCAAATCTTGTAGGCCCCTCCGTAATCGCCCCCATACTCGACGAGGCTGGCGTATTTCGGGGACGTGCAGACCTTGAGAACCGGGGCCGATGCGCGCCTCAAGGCCGAGCCGAAGCCGGGTAGACGCGACGGGATCGAAAACAGGCTGACGAGCCGCGGGATTTGCTCGAAGTCCGCATAGCCGCCGAAAAGCTCGTCGCCGCCAACGCCGGAGATCGCGACCTTCAGGCCGCTTTCCGCCGCCGCCTTGCAAACAAAATAGGTGTTGACGCCGTCGACGCTCGGCTGATCCATCGACTCCATAAGATGCCCATAACAGGCCGCGAAATCTCTCCGGGAAATGCGATGTACCTGTGCTCGCGCGCCGTAGCTGCGAGCGACAAGGCTTGCAAGCGGAACCTCGTCGTTCTCGGCATTCTCGAATTCGCGAAAGCCGAGCGTGAGCGCAACGGGCGGGCTTGGCTGCGCTTCGCTGGCAAGCGCAAACAGCGTGCAGGAGTTCGAGCCCGGACGATAGAAACATGCCAACGCTGACATCCGAGATCAGATGATAGCGCACCGACTCGTCCAGCGCGTCGGCCAGGATGGCGCGGGCCTCATCCTCCGACCTGGCGCTGGAGAAGGGTTCGAGCATCTCCATGCGGCGCGGCAAACTGAAGAACTGGAAGGCGCGCCTCGCCCCTTTTTTGTCGATCGAGAGGCAGGATCCAGGGGGCAGGGCGCGTATCTCTTTGTAGAGCGTGAACGGCTCCGGAATATGCCCCCACAGGAAGAAACCGGTCTCGCCGGCGGGATCGGGGCTGGTCTCAATTTCGCCCGTCGCGATCAGGGCCTTGACTTGCGAAGCAAACCAGAGCCTGCGGCCGTCGTCGGCGACGTAGAGCGGCTTGATGCCGAAAGGGTCGCGCGCCAGAAACAGCCTGCCGCGCAGCTCATCCCATAGCGCGAAGGCGAACATGCCCCGAAGCTTGCCAAGCATCTCGTGGCCATGCTCCGCGTAAAGCTTCAGCAGCACCTCTGTGTCAGAGTTCGACCGAAATGCATGGCCCCGGGCGACTAGATCATCGCGCAACTCGCGGTAGTTATAGATTTCTCCGTTGAACACGACGGTCAGGCCCGTCGAGGCGTCGTGCATCGGCTGCACGCCCGCCTGCGAGAGATCGATAATGGCGAGCCTGCGATGGACCAGGCCGATACGGCGATCGGTGGACAGGAAAAGGCCGGAGCCATCGGGACCGCGCGCCCGCATTCGAAAAGACAGGCGCTCCAACGGCGTCACGTCTTCGGACAAGGCTCGCCCGTTATAGGCGAAACAGCCTCCGATACCGCACATGCCTCTGTTCCTTTAAGAAACGCGCCGATCCGCAAGCGGGTTCGACAGTTCTGCCCCGCGCGCCGAGCTTATCCGCCCGGATGCATTCAGGTCCGCAGGCCCGCTGTTCGCCGCCCGGTCTCCTATGACGCGGGCCGGCGCGCCGCCGACGATCTTCCAATCGCCAACCTCTTTGGTGACGACGGCGCCCGCGGCGATGATCGCGCCGCGCCCAATTCTGCCGACGCCTTCGTTGATGATGGCTCGGCTGCCGATCCAGACGTCGTCCGAGATGACAAGGGGCGTCTTGCGGGGCGGCGATTTCGGGTCGTGGCCGTGCGAGTGGGTATAGATGACCGCCGCCTCGGAAATGACAACGCGGCGGCCGATGATCAACGTCCCGCTGAAGTCCACGATCGAGTCTCTGTCTATCTGCGAGTGTGAGCCGATAACACATTTCGAGTCGAAGATTTCGGAATTGATGCGCGTGCGCCGGCCTATCGACACATGATCTCCCAGTTCAATGTGGCCGGGAAATCTAAGAGCTGCGCCTGCCAGGACACGAACGCCCTTGCCGCACTTCCCGAGATTGAGGCCCCACAAGGCGCTTCGCACGCGATCAGACAACCGCATTCCGGCGATCCAGAACAACTGAGCGCAAGCCATCGGCAGCCCCGAAGGCCGCTGATTCCAGACTTTAGACAACATGACTTTTCAGCTGTTCCGTGAAGAGCCGCCAATGAGGAAGAGTGTTCTCCAAGACGTCCAGGACCGTTTTTTGCCCCGCGCGCCCTATCGTATTGAGGAGCGCGAAATCTCCGATCAGCAGTTCGACCGCGCTTACGATAGAAGCCGCGCTCCTGGCGGGAATGCCGATGCAATTCCTGCCATCCGCCATGTGGCCGCTGATGCCGCCGACCATTGTCGTGACGATCGGCAAGCCGTTGATCATGGCCTCATAAAGAACGCGCGGAAAACCTTCATGGTAGGACGGAAATAAGAAAATATGAGCGCTGCGATAGAAGCGCATGAGATCGGCGTTGTCGCTCACCAAGCCGAGAAGCTCGACGTTCCTGCCGAGCGCTTCTTCCTTCAGCCGAGCCGCCAGGTCATGGAAGAGCGGACCTCCGCCGACGAGCCGCAGACGAAAAGGAAGGCCTCGAATCCGGAGGTCCTCTGCGGCCTTCAGCAGTTCGCGAATGCCCTTGTCGCCTTCAAGCCGGCCGACAAAAAGAAGCTCCCAGACAGGGGGCGGCGCGTCGAGCGCCGTGCGATCGAAGGCGTCCTCCCGCGTGATCGTCACCATGGGGCGGATCACCTCGGCTCTCCCGCACAGTTCCTCGATCTGCGGCTTCAGCGCAGGCGAGACCGTGAGCGCGAAGGCCGCCTTACTGACGAGGTAGCGATCCGCCCAGGCTTCACCGAACCTACTGCCCCGAACATACAAGCCATAAGGCTTTTTTAGAAGGGTGCACAAAATTCCAGCCAGCTTTCCGATCGTGCCGGGAAAGAAAATATAGGCAAAATCGCTTCGGAGGATTTCACGGATGAGATCATTGCCTGCGGCCAAAGCGCGGTATCGAGGACGCGTCGCCAGGAGCCTGCTCTCCAATGCCTGATCCTGAAGACAAAAATTCAGAAGCTGACCATTTTCGTCATAGGGAACACCCGGGGCTAGGAACACCGGCTCGCATCCCTCTTGTCTGATATCACAGGCAAATTGCCCCGTGTGGCTGTTGACATATCGATGGCCGCGGCAATCGACAGCGATGGCGCCATTGTCCACGATGAGAATTCGCTTGCGGCGGGCGGCTAGAAGCATCTACGCGGATCGGGAAACCTGAAAGAAGAAATAAGCTACCGAAGCGGCGCCAAACAGGAAGTAGTATAAGCCGAAGAATCTCCTGATCGAAGAAGACTGCCGGACCCGAAGCCGCCAGACTGTCATTTGATAGCCGATGGCGGGAAACATGAGAATGACATAGGGACTGGCATATCTCGGCACAACTCCGCCGAAGATGAACGCAATGATCACATACATGGCCCCACCGAGGGCGAATAACGCTTTCATGGGCCAGTTGGGCAGGCTCGGCAGGTGGAGAGCGGTATAAATTGCAAAGACTCCAACGAACAAATACCAAAGCGGGTTCAAATTCGTATTGAAGAAATCGATTGGATGATCATCGAGAAATTTGGTGCTCCAGAAATCGAATGGAAGAGCGAACTGAATAATTGTCGGCGCCGGAACGCTGACGATGCGCTTCCAAAGCTCAAGTTCCGTGTACCCGCCCATAACCCGGGCGACCACCCCGCCTGCATTGCTGCCGCCTCCCTGCAACTTGTCATCAAGGATGGTGTTTTTGACCGCTTGCTGGGCGACTGCGTCCTTCGAGAAATCCTGTGTCGTGAACGTTGCAAAAACGCTTGCGAGCGCAGTCGCTCCAATGACGCCGGCAACGATGAGAACCCAACCCTTTCGAACCAGTTCTCGCCCAAGCAGGAGAAGACCGCCGGGAATGAGCACAAGCATTGGAAGCCGCATGGTGCCAAAGATCATGACCGCGCCGAGGACGCTTCCGTAGGCCGCCATTCCATTGCCCTGCTTCATCTTGATCTTGACAAAGGCGTAGGCCAGCAGCGCTACGCCAAGAATTAAGAAGGAATCCTTAAGCAGAACGTCGGCATAGAAAATGAACCTCGGCGTCAGCATGAACGCCAGGCTGGCGTAAAACGGAGGGCGTGGGTCGCCTGTCAGTAAAAAGGTCGTCCGCGCCAGAAGAATGAGCGTCATAAGAAGCGCTGTATTGTTGATCGAGAGGCCGACAATCAAATCGGGCGATATCAGGTGGAAAGCGCTTGCAAGGATGAACTGGTAACCAATGTAGTTGGTTCTACTAGCGCTCAACTGGTCAAGAATGTTGCCGTCGAGAAGCGTCACCGCTTCTGCGAAGTAGTTTTGGCCGTCACTTTTCGCCAAATAAGGCTCGGTCGGCGTTCCAAGCGTGATGCTCGTGCTGTAGGAAAAGATTGAAATGGCGGCAAGGCATAAAGCGTAAAGGGTGATCGCCGTCTTTGTACGGGAAAGGACCGGCTCATCGAGCGCAGCGAAAATGAGAAAGATCTGCGCGACCCCGAAGAGATAAAGGCACAGTACGGCCTCTTCCTTGGCGAACCACAAGCCAAGAGGCGATAGCAGCGTTAGCAAGCCGATGAAAAACATATCTCAGTCAGTCAAGCTAGACGCTTCGGCCGAAGTCGCGATCGTGACGCGTTATCGAAAACAATAAGCCACGCAGAGATGAATAAACCCAAGATGCCGGCCAAAGGCGCCGGGCTCAGATTGAAGATCCGGATGTCGGCATAGGTGGCCTGGTAAAACGCCCCGGCTGTGAGGGCCACGGCTCCGAACGCAAGGGGCGCCTTGAGGTCCCATTCGATCGGATGGACCCGCTCAGCCATCCAGGTTTCGACGGCTGTCTTGGTGAAATAGGCCGTCATAGCGCCCCAGGCCGCCCCCGCGAAACCGAACACCGACGACAAAATCGGAATGGCGATCGCCGCGACAAGGATCATCGCGCCGTAGCCATAAAGCTTCAGATAAGCTTTTTTTGAAAAGACAATGCCGACCGACGCAACCGAGCCAAGAGCCTGTACGGAAAGCCCCATGGCGACGGCGAAGACCACGACAGCGCCCTTTTCATAACGAACAGAGCTTAATACCCCAAGCGCCGGCTCCGCCAACGTCGTCAGAATGAGAACGACTGTGAAGAGAAGCAGCGCATAGCCCTGGAGGACGTGGCGAAAGCTTTCGCGCGCATTTTCTTCCTTGAACAGGGAGAGCGAAAACGGGCCCCAGGCGATCTCGAAGGCGTTAATGGGCAGGGAAATCAGCATGCCCACCTTCGCTCCTGCCGCATAAAGACCAAGGTCCTCGCTTCCCAAGAGCGATCGGACCATGCTGCGCTCCATGAAGGGCAGCAGAGCCCCCATCACGCAAATGACGCCAAAGGGAGCGGCGAACGGCAGCATCTCTTTAAGCCGATCCCAGCCGGCAGGAAATGTCAGCCACTTGCGGACGCGCCACAGCCCGAACACGCAGAAGATTGCGCGCGTCAGCAGATAGAGCACAAAGACTTCGACCACGCCGAAGTTGAAGAACACAATGCCGACGATGAGGCCAGTCACGGTCGTTACAACCGAGCCGACCGAGATGAACATGTAATGCCAGCGTTCGAACGTCCATTTCAGCAGGCTTTGAGCAAAACTGAGGAGGACGAAAAGAGGCGACTGCAGGATTAGAAGATGCACGAGAAGCCTGCCATCGTGACCAGCGTCGACGAAGGCGGCGATTACATCGGCGTTCCCCCAAAGGACAGGCAACGCAATGAACAGAATTGCGATCTGGAACATCAGCGCCTGGCTTACGATCTGGCGGCGATACTCCGTATCTTCATTCTCGTAGAAGAAGCGCGCGACCGCCGAATTCGAGACCGAAAGCCAACAGCACCGATAGCAATAAAACAGCCGTGTTGAGGAGGTCGATGGTTCCAAAGTCTCGCACTGAGAAGTGGTGGGCTAGGAGCGGAAAAGTGATCAGCGACAGGAGCCTCGTCAGCGCGCCGCCAATCCCGTAGATGACAGCGTCCTTCGCAAGAAACCTCAATCTTGCGCCTAGGCCGAGTTTGTTCGGAGTATTCACAAAAGCCGCCCGCTCGGGCGCGCTAGCACCACGTCTTGCCAAAGAGCCATGACGGCATCCTGGCGGTAGCGGCTGCGCACATCCAGCGCCCGCAATCCCAGTTCTTGCCGCTGGGCCGGTGACGCGATCAGATCGGCCATGGCGACGGCAAGTTGTTCGATGTCGCCCACAGGAACGAGGCGGCCGTCCCGGTTATCCGTGATGATCTCCGAAGGCCCATAGGGACAATCGGCGCTGATAACGGGGGCGCCCATGGCCATGGCCTCGATAAGCACATTCGGGAAACCTTCATGCCATGACGGCAGGACGAAAATCCCGGCGCTTTCCATCCACGATTCAACGTTCGACGACGCCCCGGCAAACTCGACATGCTCGCGGATATTCAACTCATTGCAGAGCGCCTCCAGGCTTTGCTTCATGGAGCCGTCGCCGACGATCACGAGGCGCCAATCCCGATGGGCGTCCCGGAGTTTTTCGAAAGCCCGGATCAGAATGTCGTGGCCCTTGTGCTCATCCAGCCTGCCGACGCAAACGACGGTTTTCTGTCGGAGACCGCTTGGCGTCAGGAGATCCCGGAGGGCGTTCGGAATAACCTCGCACCGCAGGCCGAATTTCTCCTTCATCCACTGCGCCGCCGCTTTCGTCTGCACCACCACGCTGGCGGCATTCGCGTAGGCTATAGCGACGGGAATTCGCCAATGGCGTTTGGCGCTCATCACGAAGTCGGGGTTCTGCCTGTTGGCGACGACACACCGCGTTCTCGTCGCCTTGCAGGCCGCAACCGCGAGCACGTTCGAGGCTTCTGAAAAGCTCAAGACCACGTCGGGATGTATCCGCCTGATTAGCCGGGCCAACCGCCAAATCGAACGCATCGCCGCGACGAGCGGCCTCTCACGCCGTCTGGCGAAGCTCCATATATCGAGGTGCTCGCGGGTCACCCCAGGATCGAGTTCGTAAAAATCCGGCACTTCGCTTGAAGACCAACTCGCGAGAGTGACCGCCCAGCCTTTTCTGGCCCAGTAGTTCGCCATCTGGCTGATCTGGCGTTCCGCGCCCCCACCGCGCAGACTGTCTATCACGAGGAGAATTCGATGGCCTCCGTTGGCCTTTGGCGCCACTAAATTCCGTTTCCCTGCGCGTTATCGAGAGACTTGGAACGTGCTCGCCTGGGCCGCAGCCAATTTGAAGGCTGTTCCTGTCCATCTTAAAAAGCAACGCCGTACTGCCTGCGCCACAACTCAAACAAGGCCAAGCCGAACAGTTGATTTTTGACGCATCGGCCCGCTTCCAGGCCGCGAAATAGCTTTTCCACTTCAGGTTTTGAGAACGGCGCGCCGGGATCGAACAAAACATCTTCGAAGAGGCGCCGCCAGGACCCGGCCTGCAACCAGGACTCCAATGGCGCCCCGAAGCCCTGCTTGCGCTTGAAGTCGAAGCCCTTTGGCAGAAGACGGGTAGCGAGCTTTTTCAGGATGATCTTTCGATCGGTGGGCGTGGCCTTGAGATGTGAGGGAACTCTGCCAAATGCGAACTCGATCACGGGGACATCAAGGAATGGCGATCTCACTTCAAGCGAATTCAACATGCTTGCGCGGTCGACCTTCACCAGAATGTCTTCAGCCATGTAGTTGGCGAAGTCGAAGCGGGTGATGCGCTGCACCGGATCCGGCGTCGACGGTATGCGCGCCTGGCGAATATCCTCGGCGGCTAATGGCCAATCCGCAAGCTGTGGCAGAAGGCGTTTGCGTCCGGCCTTGTCGAAATAAGGCGAGAACGGCGGAACATCGCTCGCCATGTCGGCGCCAAGGTGAGCCAGAAACTCGCGGCCTTTCGACCCGACCGGCAGCGAGGCGGAAAGACTGGCCGCCGCCTCGCGCGCCACCGATGGAACGCCGCGATATTTTTGCTGAAGGGCAGCCACGCGGCTGGCGGCGTGATATCCCCCGAACAATTCGTCGCCGCCATCACCGCCGAGCGCAACCTTGCAGCGCTGGCTGATCTGCTCACTGACGAGATAGGTCGGAATCATCGATGGATCGACCATCGGCTCATCATACTGCAGAGCCAGCTTGGGAAGCAGTTCGGCCTTGGCCTCGCCCGCCTCCAGGACGGTATGCTCTGTGCCAAAATGCTCTGCGACGAGCGCAGCGTGCTGCGTTTCGTCGAACTGAGGAAACTCTCTGAATCCGACTGTGAAGGTTTTCGGCCGGTTTCCGCCTCGAACCGCAAGCGCCGTAATAAGACTGGAATCCACCCCGCCGCTCAACAGGAGCCCGACGGGGACGTCTGCGGCAAGCTGCCGGCGAACAGCCTCCGCCAACAGGCTTTCCAGCCCATCGACAAGTTCCTCCTCAGGCGGCGAAGGCGAATCCGGGTCAAAGTCAGGCAGGCTCCAATAGCGCCAGAGCCGAACCGCTCCCGTTTCGGTATTGAACAGGAGGGCGTGCGCCGCCGGAAGCTTCCGCATTCCCTCCAAAATGCAATGTTCTCTAACGATGTAGCCCATCGTCAGATAGCAATCGAGCGCAGCGCGATTGATCCGCCGCGGCGTCTCGGGGGCGGCCAGCAGGGCTTTCAGTTCGGATGCAAATCGAAGTTCTCCACGCGCAAACCAAAAGAACAACGGCTTTTCTCCGGCGCGGTCTCGCGCCAGGAAAGCCTTGCCGGCGCGCTTGTCGTAGATCGCAAACGCGAACATGCCTTGCAAACGGGACGGGCAGTCCTTGCCCCATTGCCGGTAGGCTGCAAGGATAACTTCCGTGTCCGAAGATGAGCGGAAGTTGTGGCCGCGGGCTTCCAGTTCTCTTCTCAGTTCGAGGTGATTATAGATCTCGCCATTGAACGTTATGCAAAGCTGACCGTCAGGCGTCTGCATCGGCTGATGGCCGGTTGCGCTCAGATCGATTATCGACAGCCGTCGATGACCAAAGCCGACACGCCCATCCTCGGACCAGTATTCGCCCGCATCGTCGGGACCGCGATGGCTCATCGCATCACGTCCTGCGGCAAGCCATCCCCGCGATCTGATGGGAGCCTTCGAGACGATACCCACTATTCCGCACATGATCGGCTCGCTTTCAGGCGGCGGCGACGCTGATCGACGTCCGCTCGCCGGTCTCGGCGAATTCGGACGAGCCGGCCGGGCGGGCCAACAAATCCAACCAAACCTTCGCCAGAGAGATGCCGTTATTTGTATCGAACCAACGCTTCGATGCGGCCCCGATTTCGTATTTCATGCCGGAGTTTCGGTAGAGGTCCATGAGATGTCTTGTGACGTAACTCGGAGACTTCACGTCAAGGAGCGGAGCAGCCTCGTGCCCAAAGGCGTTCTTGAATTCCGCCTGTGTGAAATTGAAGGTTTGCAAAAGCGGACGTCCGGCGGCGAGGACCTCCCAGCCTGTGCCGGCCCATATGATGCCCGGCGTCTTGTAGAACTGGCCGACGCCCACGTCGCAAAACTCAAGGAAGAGCATGATCTCTTTGCGCGGCATCACGGGCAACCATCGAACGAAATCGGAGATGCCGAGTTCACCGCAGAGACTTTTGGTTGCGGCGACATCGGGACCATACTCCACAATAAACAGGGTACCTTTACCCCCACACTTTAGAAACTCAGCGAAGCCCAAAATGAAGTAGTGGTTGTTTTTGCTATCAATGAAATAATCCGCTTCGCTCGTTTTCGGGTCGCGCATCCATTTGAGGCGGGCCGCATGGAAGATCTTCAAGTGATCATTTGGGGCGGACGAAACAGCAGTTGAGATCCATTTGGGGACGCGGACGGAGGTCAGGTCTTCGCGATTATAGACCATGGGAACAGCCATCGTGCGATAGGAGCGACCAATTCGCTTGAATGCATCGCCCGTAAAGCCGATGTCGGAATTGATGCATTCCCCGGCCGCAAGGATTCCTTTGCGTTGGCGATGCCTCACCCGCTCCAGGAGAAGCCTGCTGAGCATCGCACGTTCTCGCATCTTCTTGAAGTTGAGCTCATCCAACCATTCCACCCCCATGGCGTAGTTGAAATAGAGCGACAACCGAAGCCCGATGCGATCGAAAACCGCCGGCGCTATGCCGGAGGCGATATACTCGTCATAGCCCCGCAGTTCATCTAACAAAACACGTTTTGAGAGAGGCCATTCGCCCAGCCGCAAGTTCGGCACGATCGATGTCGTCCAATTCTGAATTCGCGTCTGCCGGATGGAACGCGACCACTTATCCATGTGCCAACTATCGTTCTCCGGACGGAAGTGCGCACAGGAACGCACGCCGTCATTTTCATACAGCAGCAAGTCGGCATCGGCTCCAAGATCTCGGAGGTAACGCATGACCGAGAAGCCGTTGTTATTCATATTGCCGAGTATCGCGATTTTCATGTCATCACAATCATGGAGCTAAGTGTATGGAGTTGGCGCCTAACTCAATTGAGTGCAGTGTAAGGCAGCACAAAGAAGTAGGGAAAAGCGGCCGCCAGGTTCTCTTTAATCTCGCGCTGCAGGCTCAGATCTCGAACGCCGATCTGATAGCGGTAAGGGAAATCTTGCGCTCCGAAACGGGACTTGAACCGATAGACGCCTTCCTGGGAGGACCAGGTGCCGCCCCAGTTCCATCGCCTGTAGCCTGACGCCGCTGCATCGATCATCGCCTCGACGATAAGCGCAGTGAGCGGCTGCTCGGACCTGAAGTCGTCCACAATGGCTGGCGTGAAATATTCGACCGTATCTCCGGAATACAGCAAGAGGAGATAAGCGGCCGGCCGCCCATTTTTGGATGCAATGTAACAGTTGGCAGCCGATGGCCCCAAGGCGCTGTCGAGCTTTTCGAAAACGTCCAACGGTTTGGCGCGGCCGCCGATTTGCGCCATGTTCTCCGCATGAGTGCGCTGCAAATCCTCCATGGCGTTCGCCAGAGATGCCCGCTTGATGACGAAGCCCGACTTCAAAGCTTTGCGGGCCGCATTGCGTGTCTTTTGATGGAATGCCGCCAGAACATTCTCGATAGCGGTCTGTTCCGGCGCAAGAAAACTGACCTGTCCGATCCGCTCTTCCTTGTAACTGATGAACTTGCCTGGCGGCGGCCCAAGATTATCGGCGAAGAGGTTCTGGACAACGGTGTATGCGCAAGCCCCTTGGGCATTGAGAAGGGCTTCAAATCGCTCCTGAAGTTCTGCCTCGACCTGCTCTTTTCTGGGCCCCGGCTTCACCAGCGCTCCGCCGTGGCTGCCAAAAAATGGCGAGGAATTCAGGACGCGTTTGCCCCCGCTCTCCAGGATGGCGACCGGGAATATCCCCTCGATCTCGTCCCCGCTCTTGCATAGGAGATAGGCGACGTTTATGGATTCGGAGAGGTCGCTGACAAATCGCAGAAAGCTCGGGCGATAGTAGATCTGCCCATGGGGATGGCGCAGCACGAACGCGTCGATTTGCGCGTCGGCGTGTCCGAGGGAGACAACCGTCGTCTCTGTTGCGGCAAGGACATCGACCATGGGCTGCCGTCCTAAACCGCGACGGCCCTGTCCGGACTCGGGGCCGCCGCAGTCGCTGCATTCTTCTGCTGAAGCCACTGCTCGACATTGAGCAAAGACCAGATGAAGAGGCGCCGGTTCTCTTTCCCGTGGAGATGCTGCTGAACGATTTCGCGCGCCACCGTTCCGTCCAGATATTCGTAGATGAGCGGCTTGCCCTCGATCAGTTTCCGGCGGACGAAGTCGATGCTTTCGCCTTTGAACCATGAGGCGTCGGGCGCGGAGAACCCCTGCTTCGTCGCCTCGACGATCTCGCGGGGAATGTAGCGAGACATCACGTCTCTCAGTATCCGCTTGCCGTCTTTGGTGCGCTCGAAATATTTCGCCATCTTGCCGCCGGTCTCATTCTCATTGATTCGGAGAACGTCGCTCAGATTGTTGAGCTTTGAGCGGACCGGACAACGCATGGCGAAATCGACGAGATCGTTGTCGAGAAAGGGAACGCGCGTTTCCAGGCTGTGCGCCATGGAAATCTTATCCTCAACCACGAGCAGCCCGTGCAGGAATGTTTTCGCCTCGAAATACAGGGAGTGATTGATATAGTCCTCGGGCCGCTTTAACTCGTTGTCGTGGGACAGAAAGACATCGCGGAAGATGTCGCGGGTCCAGACGTGCTTGACGTCCTCCCACACCGGCGCGAACAATCGCTTCAATGTGCTGTTGTCGATTAGGCGCTGCCAGAAGACATAATATTTGTCGATATAATCCTCGAAACTATCGACGTTGACGGCGCGATAGTAGCGCCATGGATACCCTCCGAAGAGTTCGTCGCCGCCCGCGCCCGACAGCACCACCTTGACAAACTTGCCGGCGAGTTGCGCCATGTAGAAATTGGGGTAGCTCTGCCCGACGCGCGGCTCTTCAAGATGGAAGGCAAGCCGGGGGATGACCCGCTCCATGTCGCCCGCCTTCAGCACCATCTCATAGTGCTCAGTCTTGAAACAGGCCGACATCGCTTCCGCCTTGACGCGCTCGTCGAAGCTCAACTCCAGGCCGGAGGCGGAACTCAGATCAAAGCCGCAGGTGAATGTTTTCAGGTTGGGCAGCGATTGGCCGGCGATGGCGGTGATGGAGCCTGAGTCGATGCCGCCGGAAAGATAGCTGCCGATCTCGACATCGGAGACGAGTTGGCGGCAGACTGCCTGCCGGAAAAGCCTGTCCAGTTCCTCGACATGTTCGCGATAATCGCCTGTCTTTTCCGGCTCAGAGAACCGGAAATCCCAATATCGAGTCACCGAGATGACCGGCCCTGCGCCTTTCACATCGAGCGTCAGATAGCAGCCTGCGGGCAGAAGCTTGACGCCTTTCGTCAGGGTCCGATCCGTGAAGAAATTCTGGAACGTAAAATATTCAAGCAATGCCGGCAGATCGACGTCTTTCGGCGTTGCCGGATTGGTCAGGATCGCTTTCTGTTCCGAAGCAAACGCGAAGCATTTGCCGTTTCGGCTGTAATACAGAGGCTTGACGCCATAGCGGTCCCTCGCCAGCAGCAACCGGTGCTCCTTCCTGTCCCACAGCGCGATAGCGAACATGCCGTTGAACCGCGATATGGCGTCGACGCCCCATTCGGCGAAAGCGTTGAGCACGATCTCGCTGTCGGTCTTCGACCGAAACCAGTACCCGACGGCTTCAAGCTCGACGCGGAGTTCGCGAAAATTATAGATTTCGCCATTGTAGCTCAATACGAAGCGATGATCTGCGCTGGCCATCGGCTGGTGCCCGGCGGGCGACAGATCGAGGATCGCGAGCCGCCTGTGTCCGATTCCAACGTTGTCCTCGATCCAATGCCCTTCGCCATCCGGACCGCGATGCGAAATGGAGTTGGTCATGCGTTGCAGCAGCCATGGCGAAACCGGTTGGCCATTGGTGTTGATGATGCCGGCGATGCCGCACACAGCAGCTACCTCTTTTGTCTGTTCATGATGCATTTGACTGACTTCGGCTGAGGCCGGCAGGACCTGCGCGTCTGCGTACCGCTTCCGCCGTTGAACCGCGGCTATCCGTTTCCTGGGACGGCGGTATACGAGCGGTCTCCGCCCTAAAGGCGAAGAAGCGCATCGACGACGTACTCGTAGTCCTCCGCCGTCATGCGATTGTGGAGCGGGATCGCCATGGTGTTGGCGTCACAGTCGCGGGCGGCGGGATAATCATCGGGATTTAGACCGAACCTCTCCCGATAGTAGCCGAGCATATGGACTGCGTGCGTTCCCGGCCGCGTGGCGATGCCTTGCGTCTGCAGATGCTCCATGATCTGGTTTCGAGACATGGGAGCCGTCGCTGGATCGACATAAGTCACGAAGGCCTGCCAGGCGTGCTTGCTCGTCTTTGGAGCGGCCGGAAGTCTGAGCCACGACAAGGCGGACAGACGGTCATGATAGAAGTCCGCCCAGCGTTGGCGTTCTTCGATGAAGCCATCCAGCTTCTGAAGTTGGACGAGCCCCACGGCGCCTTGAAACTCCGTCATGCGATAGTTGAAGCCCAGCAAACTAAATTCCGGCAGCAGGTAAGGCCGGGGGCCTTGGTGACGCTGCTCTTCGGATATCGAGGCTCCATGATTGCGCAACTTGTCCACAGTATCGGCAAGAGCGGCGTCGTTGGTTGTCACCATGCCGCCTTCGCCCGTGGTGATCGATTTGCGCGGATGGAAGGAGAAGGCGGCCGCAACCCCAAGACCGCCGGCTGGCGCTCCCTTGTAGTTGGCTCCAGCGGCGCAGGCCGCGTCTTCGACGATCGCCACATGGGGGGGCAGAACGGCGCGCAGCACGTCCATATCGGCGCAAAGTCCAAAAAGGTGGACTGCGATGACCGCCTTGGTTCTGTCTGTGATCCGGCGCGCGACATCCGCGGGATCGATATTGAATGTCGTTCGGTCTACGTCGGCAATCACCGGCGTGGCCCCGCAATAGACGACAGCGTTCGCCGTCGCAACCCAGGTGAACGACGGAACGATCACTTCATCGCCCGGCTCTATGCCGAGCGCTGCAAGAATGAGATGCAGCGCGGTCGTGCAACTTGTCGTCGCCAGCGCCCGCTCCACGCCGTGGCTGTCGGCGAAAGCCCGTTCAAAAGCCGCCACTTTCGGCCCTTGGGTGACCCACCCGCTCATCAGGGGCTCACGCAGGGCCAGCCACTCCTCCTCGCCAAAGGAGGGCGCCGCAATTTGAATATTTCGGGTCATGAAATCCTGGTCAGCGACTTGTGTTCAGGTCAACTGCGAGCGGAACGGCGGCGCGCTGCAACCGCCTCGATGTCATCACGACGCCACTGGATGACGCGTTCCAGCCCTTCTCGCAGTTCAATTCGCGCTTTGAAGCCGATCTCGTCGGCGGCGCGTTTTGGGCATCCGATCCGATTTCGCACCAGCGTGGCCTGGCTTCGCGGGGCGTAAGTGACAGGTTCGCGACACCCCGTGATCTCGATCAGCATTGATGCGAGTTCGGCGAGCGACGTCCGTTTGCCTGTCCCGACATTGTAGAAACGATCGGTCGTCGACGCCTTCATGGCGCAGATATTCGCCGCCGCGCAGTCCTCGACCGCGACGAAGTCGAACGCCTCGCTACCGTCGCCAAGCACGGTCGGGCCTTTGTCCTGGTCGATGGCGTCGAGCATTTTCATAATCACAGCGATGTAGGCGCCGCGGTAGTCCTGCCGGGGTCCGTAAACGTTCATGTAGCGAAGGCCGACATAGTCGAGACCATAGCGGTGATGATAGGCGCGCAGCATCGCTTCGCCGCAGATCTTGGTGGCGCCATAGAAATTCTTGTTATTGAAAGGATGGTCCTCGTCCATCGGTTCGGTCACGGCGTCCCCGTAGACCGAGGCGGAAGAGGAGTAGACCAGGCGCTTGACGTTCTTCTTGACGCACGCGTCCATGACGTTGAACGCGCCGCGCACATTCACGTCGAAGGCGCTCCGAGGAAACTCGTGGCACTGAAGAAGCCAAAGCGCTGCGAAGTGGAACACGCCATCGGCGCCGTCCAACGCCGTTTCGAGAATATCGGTCTGAAGGATGTCGCCGCCCACATCGTAGACCTTCACGCGCGGATCCTTGAGCGCTCCGCGCAAATTATCGCGGCTTCCCCGGACGAAGTTGTCATAGACCAGGATCTCGCCAGCGTCTTCACGAGTGAGCGCCTCAACCGTGTGCGACCCGATCAAACCGCCGCCGCCAATGACAACAAACTTCTTTCCCGCAAGATTCACGTGCGATCTCCACAGATGAACAAAATATGGGGCAAGCCTTGAGGCGCTAGACGCCGTAATAGGAGCGGTACCAGTTCACAAACTTGGCGACGCCTTCCTTGACCGGCGTGTCGGGACGGTAACCAATTTCCCGTTCCAGGTCCGACACATCGGCCCAGGTATCGGGCACGTCTCCGGGTTGCATGGGCACGTAGTCACGAATGCTCTTAATGCCTGTGGCCTCTTCGATCGCCGCAACGTAGTCCAGAAGCTCAATCGGCCGATTGTTACCGATATTGTAGATCCTGAACGGCGCGTTCGAGGCAGCTGGATCGGGAGCATCGCTCGACCAGTTTGGATCGGGCGATGCTGGGGCATCCGACACGCGCACCACCCCCTCGACAATATCGTCCACATAGGTGAAGTCGCGCGTGTGCCGGCCATGATTGAAGAGCCTGATCGGTTTGCCTTCGAGAATGTTCTTCGTGAACAGAAACAAGGCCATGTCCGGCCGGCCCCATGGGCCGTAGACTGTGAAGAAGCGCAAACCTGTTGTCGGAAGGCCAAACAGATGGCTGTAGGCATGCGCCATCAATTCGTTCGCGCGTTTCGTCGCGGCGTAAAACTGCAAGGGATGGTCTGCCCCGCGATGCTCCGAAAAGGGCATGCGGGTGTTCGCGCCGTACACGCTGGACGTCGAGGCGTAGGTGAGGTGACCCGCGCTGTGATGACGGCAGGCTTCGAGAAGATTTGTAAAGCCAACGAGATTGGATTGAACGTAGGACTCGGGATGAGACAGCGAGTATCGCACGCCAGCCTGAGCCGCAAGGTTGATCACCCGGTCGAACCGATGCTCTGAAAACATGCGCTTGACGGCTTCGGCATCGGCCAGATCGGTTCGCACGAACGTCCATGCCCCGTGCCCCTTTTGCGCCTGATCGCCGAGGAAGCGAAGGCGCGCCTCTTTCAAGGCCGGATCGTAGTAGTCGTTGACGACATCAAGCCCAACGACCTCATCGCCACGGGCCAGCAGATGATTGACCGTGTGAAAACCGATAAATCCCGCAGCGCCTGTTACAAGGACTTTCATGCTATAGTCGTCCGTCGCTTTCGCCTTTTGGGAAAATGCCCTTAACGTCGAATGTCACAGCTCCCGGTTTGCCGAGCGCCTGCACGGCCGCGGCGCCAAACTCGATGAACTCCCGGTGAGGAACAGCCACAATGACGGCGTCATAGGCGCCGGACTTAGGCCATGCCTTGAGAAGGTCGAGGCCGTATTCATGTTTGGCCTCTTCAGGATCGGCCCAAGGATCGAGGATATCAACCGTGGCGTTGCATTCTTGCATGGCTGCGATCACGTCCACGATTTTGGAGTTTCGAAGGTCGGGGCAGTTCTCTTTGAAGGTCAACCCGAGAACCAGCACCCGGCTTCCCACGACCGGAAAGCCGCGCTTCATCATTAGCCGCGCCACCCGGTCTGCAATGTGAGCGCCCATGCTATCGTTAATGCGCCGGCCAGCGAGAATGACCTCTGGATGATAGCCAACCTCCTGGGCGCGATGCGTCAAATAGTAGGGGTCGATCCCAATGCAGTGGCCTCCGACCAATCCCGGAACGAAGTTGAGAAAGTTCCATTTGGTGCCCGCAGCCGCAAGCACCTCCTTCGTGTCCAGGCCTAACTTGTGAAAAATGATCGCGAGTTCGTTCATCAGGGCAATGTTTAAATCCCGCTGCGTATTTTCGATCACCTTGGCTGCTTCCGCAACCTCAATCGAGGCGGCCTTATGGGTGCCAGCGGCAATGATTTCTCCGTATAGGCTATCGATAACATCCGCCGAGGCTGGCGTCGAGCCGCTGGTAATCTTGGGGATGTCCACAAGCCGATGCGCTTTGTCTCCCGGATTGATGCGCTCTGGACTGTAGCCGAGGAAGAAATCCTCATTGAATTTCAAGCCCGAGACCCGCTCCAGAACGGGCCCACAAACTTCCCGCGTGCAGCCAGGGTAGACCGTCGATTTATAGATGACGATTGCGCCTCTTTCGATGACGGAGCCGACTGTCTCCGACGCCTTCACCAGCAGCGTGAGATCTGGCCTCTTCGCACGATCGATCGGCGTGGGAACGGCGACGATGAAAATACCACACCCCTTTAAGTCGCTGGGCGTGCAGCTAAAGGAAAGATGTTTTGCGCCGGTCAGTTCCGCCGTTTCGACTTCAAGGGTCGCATCACGGCCCGCTCGCAACTCGTCAACTCTTTGACGCCGAAGATCGAAGCCGATTGTGGGCCGTTTCCTGCCGAACTCAACTGCAAGCGGCAGCCCTACATAGCCGAGGCCAATGACTGCGAGCGTTGTTTGCATCGATTGAGGCGCCATCTTTCTCTCGATATCTGGGAACCGCCGACCTGTCCGCCTGCACACAATCAGAATAGAATTGCAAAGACGGCGGGACGCTTAAACACAAAGAGCAGGTGGTTCGGCGCACGGTAAACTGTATTGATCATAATAAATGCGGACCTATATAAAAATATAGGCTAGTGCCTTTTCTGAAAAAAGATGCCAAAAGTACAGATGATATCATCCATGCTACCGCACTTCGGGTGAAACGAATGACCCGAATTTGTTACGACGAAGCAATACAGGACCACAAGCGCTGCTGGCGCAGTACTTTATATTGCCTTTTAAGATTTTTTTATTGCTACAACAACTTAGGATGGGTGCGCAAGCGCTTTTGCATGCCATAGGTTGTGTTACTCTCTATTATCCCCGACTTAATCAGTTCCCGACGGGCTCGCTCTATCAGGGACTCCGAGATCCGTTCTCCGAACAAGACGATTGGTATGGTCCTGACCAAGATTTGGAGATCGAGAAGAATGCTCGCGTTGCGCACATACCAAACATCGAGAGCGGCCTTATCCTCCGGCGGGATATCTCGTCCTCCTACGACCTGCGCCCACCCCGTGAGGCCTGGCCGCACCAGCAAACGCGCAGGGCAGGTCTTTGGCTGATCCCGGGGCAGCAAGGGCCTAGGCCCGACAAATGACATGTCGCCACGTATGATGTTGAGCAGTTGCGGGAGTTCATCGACTCGCGTTCGACGCATCAATCTGCCGATCCGTGACATCCTGTCCGCGTCCGGCAGTGGCCGGCCGTCAGGCGCGTGCGCGGCGCCCATCGACCGAAACTTATAGAGGTGAAAAGGCTTTCCTCCGCGTCCAGGCCTGCGTTGCCAAAAAACGACGGGAGAACCGATGCTCGCGGCGACAACCAATGCCAGGAAGAAAAGGACAGGAGACAAGAGAATCAGGATGGCGAGCGCAAGCAATGCGTCGAGCCCCCTCTTCACCTTCCAGAACCAACTACGCGACCGGACATTCAACTCGTCGCTGTCGGCTTCGGCTGCCCCCGCAGGATGTCGCCGCGACGGGGGAAAGGGTCCGTAGCTCCCGGCATCAAGGTCCAGAACCTCGCTCAGAAATTGAAGGGGAATGCCGCGCGATTGCTCAACAATTAGAAGCGACTCTACGATTTCACTCGGCAGTTGTTCAAACGGCATCGCGACAACAACGCGATCAATCGCCACGCCATGAACATCGAGACGCCTGAGAACGCCCTCGATGTTTTCGGCCCGTCCTAGAACCGGATGGTTGGCGACAAGCCTTCCCACGTGGCGATCCGCGCACCCGACGATGCCGGCCACTTTCACGCGGCCCATGCCGAGTTCTGCCAGAGCCTGGATATAGGCCTCGGTGAGCCGGCTCACCCCGACGACCAGGATACTGAGCTGGCGCGCTGTTTCCGGGACCTGTTGATAGACTTGCGATGCCCTTTTTCTCTGCCGCGCAACGTGGCGCAACCGATGGATGACGCGGGCGCCGACCAGGACCATAATGCCGACGATAATTTGCAGGTAAGGTAGCGACCGGGCTACCCCTTCGAGACGATTATAGGCGAATGTGAGGGCGACTGCCCCAATGCTGACAGCAGCGACGACGATGCTGACTCGCAAGTAGTCGTGAGAGCCGCTGAAACGCCAAATGGGTCTGTTAAGACCTGCCGCGGCGACGAAAATAACCGCTGTGATTGAGGTTGCGCAAACATAAGGAAGGAACGCAACAAACTTGCTCTGCGTGACATCGAAGTTCTCCCGCAGGACGAACCCAAGGATCGTTGCGAGGATAATCAGGGCCACATCGACCGCCAGTAAAACGTACAGCCTCATTCTAGCTCCAGTCCCCACCCAGAGCCGAAAAACGCCCTATTTCGCGCCCGTTGTTCTAGCCTTGGGCGCTATTCTGAACTGAACATACGCGAGTCGCCGCTCTCCTAAATATTGTAATCTGCTATCATCACAATCTTATGTGTCGACTTAACTCATATCGCTGTCAGGGCTGTTTCTGCCAACCATCAGGCCAGTGCAGGCCGGAACCCCACTTTTCACCGGCCTTGGCAGGCAGCGGAGGTTTCGACTCCACGGAGCGCCGCCGCTTGTCCGAGGCGATGTCAACTTTCGGACTCGAAGCTTCCGTCGCCAGAACAGCGCAAAAAAACATGAAGATTGAGCTTAATGCAGTTGTCCGCAGCGGATAATCGAGCAGCGAATGAGCCAGCAGAAGGAAGATGATAAGCGTTGCGGCGCGCTGGAGGAGTAGCTGTGAATCATGACCGTCAAATCTTCGCCTGCGCCATACATCATATAACCTTGCAAAGAACCAAGACAGAAAAACCACGAGAAGAATCAGTCCAAGGACGCCCGTTTCAAGAAAAATCTCGGCGAGTTCATTATGCGCGCGGTTTGCGAAACCAGTGAAAACATCGCCATCCTTCTCAACAGACGCATAAACGGAAACGAACGATCCAAAGCCAGCACCGAACGGCAGCGATCGGAAAGCAGCCTCTAATGTCGGGCCGGCCAGGGAGACGCGGACGTCTTCCAGCGGATCCGCTTCAAATCGGGACATCAGGCGATCGAGGCCGAACTGTGCTGCGAAAAACAGTCCAAATGAGACCGCCAGCACAAACATGCCGCCTACCGTGAGGCGACTTCGGCCAAGCGCCTCTTCGCCGCTTTTTTTTCGGCGAATCATGGACATGACTCCCACCAAGGCCACTATGGCTAAAGCCACCCCTGCTCTGGAGCGAGCCATGGCCAGTCCAACCATGACAGCGATGACGGAGACCGCCGCAGCTGTTGACCATAACATGGAACGCGACGTCGAAGCTCCCGTCCTGAGGGTTTGGCGCATGGTGGTTGCATACCAGGTTGCGGCAAGCACCAGCGTCACATAGAGCTGCGCGGCGAAATGATTACGATTGGCGAACAATCCAACCGCTTCTCTCGGATTCGTCATTTCATAAAAACGCAGGCCGCTGCCCGGCCCTTGCGCCATTTGCAGAAACCCAAGAAGCAAGGAAAGCCCGCCTAGAGCAAGAATCAGCCATGCCAGAGCAAGCCGATGGCGAAGGTTCAGTTGAATTGCAGCGAAGAATATCGCCGCCGGAACGATGAGAGAGGTCGCGGCCGCCCAGGTCGCCTGCGGTGTGACCGAGATCGTCGTCCATGCCCCGCCTTGCCCGAACATCTCAAGGCCGGGGGCGCTTGCCGTTAAGGGGTCTCCAGCTGAAGAGACATGAAATGGCAGAGGAACGAGTTGAATAGCGAAAACGACAATAACGGCGCATGTAAAAAGCAGGATGCGGCGCCCTTGCCGCTCGCTCATCCCGGATCCGGGAAAAGACCACAGGGACGTAGCAAGCAGCGGCAGAGAGACGAACTGAACTATAACATCTCCCATAAACCCAGCATGCGTCCCGCCACCCAGGAGCACGGAAAGAGCGAGAATAATTCCGCAAAGCCATGCCGCCAGTGTTTCGGACCTCTGAAGTGGTCCGGCGCTGGGACATCCTGAGCTATGAGCCGACCGCGTGTTCATGACTACCTCAAGCGCTCCTGCCCAACATTGGTTCGCTTATTCATGAGTAACAACAAGAGGAGCAGCAGCGCCTCCAATCGCGCCTGCCCTACAACTGTTGAACGCCGCGGTTCGTTGAGCTATAGGCATATACACAACCACAAAGAGTGGCTATCACCTGCTACACAACTAAGGCGTGATTTAGGCAGCCGCTCCGGCTTCCCATGTCGTAATCCAGTCACAGGCTGCGAGCCTCGCACCAGCAGCCTGGATGAATATCGCTATGCACAGCGCAGACGCTCAAAACCACCTGTAATACGTCCGCCTTTCATTGGGGGTTGGCGATATCGAATGGGGCGCCGCGGCGGACGTGTGATTTATCGACTTATTGGCGTAGGGGCGTGAAGCCCTTGCGCTGACGCAGATGCTTCGCCCTTTTTGGACTGATCTCACGTTTTCGGAGCGCGTCGCGATCCTCCCAAAATCCCCACGCCCCGGAGACCGCACGAGGTAGGTGGTTGAGGAAAAACACAACAACAGGTTGTCATTCTGCTTCGAGGTGTACTAACGAGTGGTTGTGATGCGATTTGTCAGCGTAACGAGTTTGAAGCGAATGGATTGTGAGGATACATGGCTTTGCTTAGATTCCGGGCGCCGGCGGTCGCGCTCGCCCTTCTTGGCGGATGCAGCGTCGCATCTTATGGCGATCTTGGCGCTGAAAAACCTGAACTCACAAAGATTTCGACCGAAGCGACAAATTCCGTTGATGGAAAGGGCAGTGACGTCGCGCAACGCGATCAACAAGCCACGTTGAGTAAAGTCGCGGTAACTCTTTCATCCGTTTCCGACCCTAGCAGCAAGGCTTACAAAATTGGACCGCGCGACGTCATCGAGGTCGCCGTCTTCAAGGTGCCCGATCTCTCCAAGATTATGCAAGTCTCGGAATTGGGGACGATCAACTACCCGCTGGTTGGTGAGATTGTAGCGGGCGGACGTACGCCAAGGGAAGTCGAGCAAGAACTCACCAAGTTATTGGGCGCGAAGTATCTGCAAAATCCGCAGATCAGCGTTTTCGTTAAAGAATACAACAGCCAGAGAATCACAGTCGAGGGCGCGGTCAAGAAGCCTGGTGTTTACCCGATCATTGGAGGCATGTCGCTCATTCAGGCAATCGCCGTAGCCGGCGGCTTCGAGAACAGCGCGGACGAGACAGTTCTGCTCATCCGTCAAAAGAATGGCGTGTCCTCCGCCGGGAAATTCGATGTTTCCAAGATGCGCCAAGGCAAAGCGCAAGACGTCCAGCTCGAAGTCGGCGACGTGATCATCGCTCCCACCTCTGATTTCAAACAAGGGTTGGAAGTGTTTCTAAGATTGGTCCCGCTGGCTTCCATCGCTCCCGTACTTTAGAAGACCCGGTGCTCGCCGGCGCTGGCAGAAAGGTAAGTTGATCGTATGAATACTTTACCTTCGGACGCGGCTCAGGATCCCCGAAATTTGGGACGCTCTCTTATTCCGGCTGCGAACTATCAAGCTAACTTGGTAAAGCGAGATCAATCTTATCTGCCGGGACTCGATACGCCCGAAGCAGGGAGCGATTTCGCAAACATGCTTCGCCAATACCAACATATGCTCCTCAAGAGGAAATGGCTTATTCTCAGCCTTGCCCTTGTATTTTTTGTCCTTGGCGGCATTCGGGCCGCCATGAAGACTCCGCTGTATTCCTCAACGGCTCGAATCCAAATTGATCGCGAGGCCGGCAAAGTTATCGAAGGCGGCGCCACTTCCCCAAGCGAAGAAGGCGGAACTGAGTTTCTACGGACGCAATATGAGCTTTTAAAGAGCCGCGCCTTGGCTGAGCGCGTGGTTTCAGCGCTTCGTATTTATGAGAACGCGGAATTCTTCAAGCCTTTCGAAGCGTCAGGCCTTGGTCTCCTGGCCAGTTCAAAAAAAAATCAAGGGACTTCGTCGGCGGAGCTTCAGGCGCGCGCGGTCGGGATCGTCATGTCGAACGTGACCGTCGCGCCCGTCATGCAGTCCCGCCTGGTCGACCTTACTTATCTCGATCCGAGCCCTGTCCGAGCCCAGCAAATCGCGAACGCTTATGCGGAAGCTTATGTGGCCTCGACGCTCGATAAGAGGTTTGAAGCGAATTCTTATGCGAAGACTTTTCTTGAAGACCAGATCCGTCTGCTTCAGATACGGCTTCGAGAATCCGAGAACGCGCTTCTCCAGTTTGCGGAACGGGAGCGGATGGTGCAAGTCACGGAGAAGTCCTCCATCGGCGAAAATAATCTCGCCGCCGCCAACACCGCTCTCGGCCAGATCGTTTCGGAGCGCATTAAGAACGAGCAACTCTGGAAGCAGGTCGACAAGGCGCCGGCTATGGGCCTTCCCCAGATCTTATCGAACCGCGTCATCGACACGTTGCGCGGCCAGCACAAGGCGCTTGAGACCGAGTATCAGGAGAAACTTGAGAACTTCAAGCCCAGCTACCCGGCGATGGTTCAAATCGTCAACAAGATGAGGGAAGTTGACAAGCAGATCGCCGCCGAGGTCGCCACAATCCGCAACGCGTTGAAGGCGGCTTACGAATCCTCCCTTTCAGAAGAAAATGAGATGAAAGCGCGCATTGAGGCGTTGAGGGAAGAGGTCCTCAATCTACAGAAGAAAGGCATTCAGTATAATGTCTTGAAGCGCGAAGTAGAAACCAATCAAGGGCTCTATAATAGCCTCCTTCAACGCTACAAAGAAGTCGGTATCGTCGCTGGGATAGGCACAAGTAACGTGTTCATCGTCGAGCATGCCGTTCTCGCCTCTAGCCCCTCCGAGCCGAATATACCTCGCTACCTTATCATAGCCCTCGCGATGGGACTCGGCTTAGGCGTCGTCTGCGCCATTGTGCTTGAAATGCTGGATGACCGCGTCCGCGCGCCTGAGGAAATGGAACAGATTTCCGGCCTCGCTACGCTTGGCATCATCCCACGACCAGACGATGGGCAGGCGACGGACGCGCTGATAGATCCGCGCTCAGCTATGGCCGAGGCCTACCGGTCTTTCGCGACAGCCTTGCAGTTTTCAACTGAGTTCCGGGTTGCCGCGTTCGATCTCCGTGACGAGCGCTGGACCGGGAGAAGGTAAATCCACGACGGTCCTCGCCATCGCTCGTCACTTCGCGCAAATGGGGCTAAAGGTTCTGCTCGTCGACGCCGATCTCAGAAAACCCTCGCTCCATCTGAAGCAGGGCCTGGACAACGCCACCGGCTTCAGCAACTTCCTGACCGGGGTGTCATTGCCGCCGGATGTCATCCAGAAAACAGAGTACCCGAATCTGGCGTTCATGGCGTCAGGACCCCTGCCGCCCAACGCCGCGGACCTGCTGAGCGGAACACGTATTTATTCGTTGATTTCGCTTGGATCCGAAATTTTCGACCTGATCATCTTTGACGCTCCGCCTCTCCTCGGTCTTGCTGACGCTCAGCTGATTTCAAGCGCGACGGCGGCGACCATCTTCGTTGTCGGCGCTGGCGATCAGCGAAGAGGAATCATTCGATCGGCGCTGCGTCGCCTTCAACTGGCTCGCGTGACGGTTCTTGGCTCCGTCATGACCAAGTTTCACGCCAAAACCGTGGGTTACGCATACGCCTATAGCTATAAGTACAGCTACGGATATAGTTATGAGGACGATGCTTATTCGCACTCCGCGAAGCCGGCTCCAGGCGAACAGGAGCATCGCAAGCTTTCAAAGGCGACTGCGAGTTGAGCATGCCTCGGGCTGACGCATTGGTCGCTGCTCTCTCGATGCTGGAGCAGCCAAATACCGCGAAACTCGCCCGAGCTTCTCGCTTGCCCGAAGGAATGGCCTTCTTGCTGGAAATTGCAGCCGGCGACGCTCACGCTCTGAGCCACGCCATTCAGTTGACGGGCCGGACTGACGCCACCCTGCGGAAAGCCGCCGGCTTTTTCATCGAGCAGGTTCTCCTGCACCCCGGCGGAGACAGCTACCGCATTCTCGGTTCCAACAGGAGGACGCCTCTCGGCGAGCTTCGTCGCAACATGGCTCTCATTATGAGGTGGCTCCATCCAGACGTGGCGCCCTCCTCGTCGGGCCTCGATCGGAGTCTCTTCGCCAGCCGCATTACCAAAGCCTGGGAAACCATCAAAACCGACGAGCGGCGTTCGACATACAATTCGTCGCTGGCAGCTATGCAACATTCGGTAAACCGGGGGGCAGGCGCCGAGGCGCCTTTCCGGCAGGGCGAAATCGCTCGCGTCATTCATGACAGAAGAAACGGCTCCACCAAGCGGCTGACATTGCAGCGCGTCAAACCCGACGGCTTTTGGAGCCGGCTCCGTCTGTTGCTAGGGGGAGGCCAATGAGTAGACGTCGAGAGCGTAAGGGACACGCACATAAGCGGCTTGTAACAGCATACTTCGCTGGCCTCGGGACCGCCTTGGCGCAGAATCCCCTGAAATCCGTTCTGGTTGGGGTTCTCAGCATCATGGGCCTTTGGCTTGTGCTGACGAAAAGCCTGCCCTATGCGCTTGCGCCCACGCGACCGGATGCTGCTCTGGCTTTAAACCCGAATAACCCCGCAGCGCTCCTGGCCAAGGCCGAAGAACTCCGGGCGAAGCTTGTCGACATCAGCGGCGTCGACCCAGAAAAGGGGCGCGCAGCAGCAGACGCCAAGCGCGAGGAGCGGTCCAATACACTCTTGAGTCTGCCTGAAGCGAAACAAGGCGAAAACGAACTCGCCGAACGCGAAGATCTGCGCGCGGAAATTCGCGATCTGGCTCTGCGGGCGCTCTCAAATGATCGCTTGAATGCGAGGGCGTATCGAGCGTTGGCGGAAGTATTCAGCGACGCAGACCAAACCCGCTACTTCATGCAAAAGGCGTTTGAGCGTTCACGGCGCGAAACCATCGCTGCGTTCTGGCTGATCAACGACAGCTATTACCGCAAAGATTTCAAAGCCGTTCTTCGCTACTCCGACATGGTGCTGCGAACACGCCCGGAATTGGGGACATATGTTTACAGTTACCTTTCACTCATCGCTGCGGAGCCGGATGGGCGCACCGTCCTTGTCGAAAAGCTTGCTTCGCGACCGCCCTGGCGCCAAGAGTTCCTACAGGTCTTTCCGCGAACATCCAAGCAGGCGGACGCTCCTTTTCTGGTCATGGCGGCTCTCAAGGATGCGGGACAACCCGTTTCGGATAAGGAACTTGCTCCCTACCTCAACTTTCTGATCAACGCGGATCGCATGGACGCGGCCTATAATGCGTGGCTGCAATTCATGCCAGCGGCGCAAGTCGAAAAAATGGAGCTTCTGACGAACGGACGCTTCGAAAATATGCCAAGCGGACTTCCTTTTGACTGGAGCATCGCCCCTGGCAAGAACGCCATTGCGGATTTTGCGCCGCTTGGGAACAACGCAGGGAATGCCTTTCATATCAAGTTCGGCGACGGCCGCGTTCAATTTCCACAAATAAGCCAATATTTGTTTCTGCCGCCCGGCCGCTACAGACTTGAGGGCAATCTTCGCGGATCGATCAGCGGCAAACGCGGATTGCGCTGGCAGATCCGTTGCGTTTCGGGATCGCAAAAGATCCTGGGGGAGACAGAGATGCTGCTCGGCCAATCTCCGCAATGGCGCGTTTTCTCGTTCGATGCCGAGGCGCCGCAACTCTCCGAATGCACAGGCGAAATCGTGCGGCTTATCCACGACGCGCGTTCGGCGTCGGAGGAACTCCTATCCGGAGAAGTTTGGTTCAGCGATCTTCATCTGACGCATATGGTTCCGGTCTCTTCGCTCTGGACGCCCGTACAATAGCTCATACCGCCTTGGGGAAGTCCAAGCTCATCGGGAGCAGCGGATCGAAACAGCAGCCCTCTTGCGCCACAGGGCCAAGGCCCGCAATGGCCGCGCTGGAACGATCCGATGCGACCGTCTGTTCCCATGTAAATCGGTCGCGGAAGCGCGACGCCACTATGGAGACGACCATGAGAAATTTCGTGATCGCCGCGGCGGCGATCTTGGCTCTTGCGGGCTTCATCACATCCGCAGAAGCAGGTTCAAAAGCGCGCGCCATGACTGAGGCTGAGCCCTTCGCCCAGGCGCTGAAGTCGAGCGGTCAGTTCGAGATCGAGTTCGAGCAATCTGGCGCTTCGAACGTCAAGCAACGACGAGATCAAGAAGTTCGCCCAGAAGATGATCGACGATCACACAGCGGCTGACAAGAAACTGACGGAGACTTTGAAACAAGCAAAGCTTCCCGAGCCCGAATACGGGATGGGCGCGGAAGAAAGGGATGTGTTTGACCAGCTGACTGTGTTGCAAGGAGCCGCCTTCGATCGCAAATATGTCGAGGATCAGATCAAGGCTCACAAGCAAGCCATTGAACTCCTTGAAACTTACGCCAAGCGCGGCGACGATAGCGCGCTCAAGCAACTCGCTTCGAACCTTCTGCCTACCATCCAGGAGCATCTGCAAATGGCGGACTCGCTGCGACCGGAGGTGACGGCGCGGCGTTGAGGCTGAATTCCGCGGCGGACGTCTTTCAGCGAGACGCGCAGCAACGTAGCCGCGATCAGGGGGGTCGGCGGGAGGGTTCTCAATGCTGCGGCGCCCACGGCTCTCTAACGATTTCTGGCGGCGGCTCAACCACCGCCAGTTTTTATGAAACGAACTGCATCCTCTGCCCCTCAATTAGCCTTGACCCCGTTTTCTTCAGTCGGGTGTCCCGGGCGAGCCTCGCCTTCCGCTTTTTCCAGCGCGCTCTGGACCTCGTTCATCGTCGAGGGCATGACCTCCGCCATGTAAGCGCCCATCTTCGCCATGGGCGACTTGCCGACGTCCGATCCGTAAAAATCCGCAAGCGCCTTGAGTTCGTCGGCGCTGAACGTCTTGACCATCGCCACCTTGATCGCCGCCGTGACCCTGCCCATGTCGAGATGCTTCGTCAGCAGCGCCTTGAATTGGTCGTGCCGGTTCTCGGGTAAGGTTTCCGCCATTTTCGCCGACATGTCGTTCATCATCGATTTCGGCGGCACGGCCTCCAGATAGCGGTCCGCTTGCTCGGCGCGGTTCTGCGGCGTGTCGTCGAGCGCGAAGGCGGGAACGGAAACGGCAGGAGCAGAGCACGCGCCACGAGTTGGGTTGCGATTACAGACATGGAAGGGTCCTCCTTACGTGCGCGCCGCGATCGCCGCAAGCGCTAAAAGCTGGCGCCCCTTATCGGGAAACCTTGCTTAAAATCCGGTGAAAATTGGGTTTGTTTCGTAAAACAGCTTCGCCACAAGTAAGCATATAAGTATCTCTCTCGAATGCCTTAATTTACGGCGATCCCCCCGGTTTTGCCAAGCTTGCTTCTTTTTGCTCTTCATTGAAGTAAAATTGCACAACCCGGATGGTTAATTTTGAGTGAGCATGGGGTGACGCGAGTTTGGCCGCGCAGCGTTGCTTCTGACCTTGCAGAAACCTCATTGCGGAAAACAAAGTCACCGAAGCCATTTTTCGGGCCGTTCGAAAGCAGGCCGGGTCGCTCTCCGTCCACGTTAGCGTCCCCTCGTTCTTTCACGGCGCGGCACGGAACGGATTGAGGATCTTAAGCCTCTCCTCCAGCGCCATGGGTGCAAATCCTTTATGAACTTACAAACGCCTGGCTGGCCAGCATGACACGGAACATGCGCAGAAAATCGCCTCCAAGGTTCATGGTGTGAAGCTGGAGCAAGCGATCAGCTTCGTCTGCGAGGCCATCCTGGATCGTGTGTATGATCTGGTCATGTTCCGATATCGAGAGTCTGATCCTGTCCATTTGCTCGAACTGGGACCGACGATAGACCGCAACGCGCTTGCTCACGCCAACAACCAGTTTGACGAGGCAATCATTCCGGCTTGCGGCATAAATCGCTGCATGGAAGGCCTCATCTGCCTGCTGGTAGCCTTGCGGATCGCGCAGTTCGGCATATTTGCGGCAGGTCTCCTGCGCAGCGTTAATCGCTTCAAGATCCTGAGCCGTATAGGATTTGGCGGCGAGACGTCCGCACGCCCCTTCCAGTTCGGCGATGACTTCGAAAAGCTCCACAAGCTCTCGAATGCTGAGCTTGGCGACGATTGCTCCCTTCTTGGGCCTGATATCCACCAACCCATCGGAGGAAAGTTGGAGAAGGGCTTCCCGCACCGGCGTGCGAGATGTGCCATATCTTTCGGCGAGACCACACTCATCCAGCCTCTCGCCCGGCTTCAGTTTGAGCGTGAGAATGTCCTGCTCGATTTTGGCGCGCAGACGCTCAGCTTGTGACGGCCCCATCTTGCCGTTCCTCCAGCTTAATCAGTTTCGACTCTGCTGATGCCGCACGAACCTACGGTTGAGTTTTCCAAGGCTATGACAATCAAGGCGGCATCTCTGGCAACCGCCGAAGAAGCTGCGGCCAACGCCAGAGCCGAGTATTTCGCTTGTTCAGAAGCGATCGCAATGCCGCCAAGGCTCGCCAATTTAGCGGCAACTTTCTCTATGTCCATACGCAGATCTTCTAGGGATGATATGAACTGGCTAGGGTGCATGGCTAAAATCCCTGTGAGCCTCGTTGAGCCGACCTGGAAGCCAGGGCGGTCAATAGCTGTTGGCTACCGCCAACTAAGTATATATTTAATTTTGCATGTTACATCATATATATAGCACAGTTTGAGCTTGGCAACCGAAATGCCTACAATCTAACACAATTTTTGTTGAGGGCAGCTTGCTTTAGCCGTCCGGCAACGGACGTTACGAGGCGATGAAAAGTGGATAAAATCCTGCCCTGCGCCAAGCTATGCGCCGCCAATCAGGCGCATTCGGGGAACCCGCCGGCGATAGTGGCTCGCGCCTGCTCGGCCTCTGTGGGAGCGGTCTCTCCGGCTGAAAACGATGACGGATTGCAGTCTGTGGGCGCTCTCATTCCGCCGGCGAGAGCCAAGGCTCCAACTCCCGCCCCGTTCGATGCAAGGGCCGGTCGCGTTCGCCCAAGCGGTGACGCAGCCTATCCATCAGAAGATAGATCACCGGCGTCGAGTAAAGCGTCAGCACCTGGCTCACGATCAACCCGCCGACGATGGCGTAACCCAGCGGCTGGCGCAGTTCCGATCCCGTTCCTGTGCCCAGCATCAGAGGGATGCCGCCAAGGATGGCGCAGACCGTCGTCATGAGGATGGGCCGGAAACGCAGGAGACAGGCTTTGCGGATGGAGTCGAGCGGCGACAGCCCCTCCTCGCGCTCCGCCTGGATCGCAAAGTCCACCATCATGATGCCGTTCTTCTTCACGATGCCGATCAAAAGGATGAGGCCCACAAGGCTGATGATCGTGAAGTCGATATGGAACAGCCACATCATCAGGAGCGCGCCCAGACCAGCCGAGGGCAGGGTGGACAGGATCGTTATGGGGTGGATGTAGCTCTCGTAGAGCATCCCGAGGATGATGTAGATTACGAACACGGCGGCGGCGATGAGGAACGGCTCGCTCGCAAGCGACGTCTGGAACGCCTGCGCATTGCCTTGGAAGCTGCCGGTGATGGCGGCCGGCAGGTTGATGTCCCGGCGCGCGGCGTCGATGGCGTTCACGGCTTGGCCAAGCGACGCGCCGGGGGCAAGGTTGAACGAGAACGTCACCGAGGGAAACGTCGCCTGATGGTTGATGACGAGCGGCGCCACGGGCTTGGTGCTGATCGTGACGAGCGATGTCAGCGGCACAGCCTGCCCCGAGGGCGAACGCACATAGAGCTTTGAAAGCGTGTCGAGACTGCCTTGCAGGTGGGGCAGCACCTCCAGGATGACCTTGTAGGTGTTCAACTGCGTGTAGAACTGCGTGACCTGCTCCTGGCTGAACGCCGCCGCCAGCACATTGTCTATGGCCGCGGGCTGGATGCCAAAGCGCGCCGCGACATCGCGGTTGATGGTCAACGTCACGGTCTGGCCGTCAAGCACCTGGTCCGTCGAGAGGTCCTTTATTTCTGGGATTTTCTGGAGCTTCTCGAACAGCTTCGCCGACCAGGAACTCAGCTCGCCGGACTGCCCGCTTTGCAGCGTGTACTGGAACAGGCCCTGCGATTGCCGACCGCCCACATTGATGTCCTGCGTCGGGGCGAGGATGAGGCTTGCGCCGACAACCTGCTTCAGCTTCGGGCGCAGCCGGTTTACGATGTCCATCGCGCTGATCTTGCGCTCATCGAGCGGCTTCAGCGCCGCATAGATGAAGCCCTGGTTCGGGGCGCGCGTGCCGCCGACCGTGGAAACGACGCCCGCAACAGCTGGATCGCTCGCGACTACGGCGTTCAGTTGCTGCTGAAGCTTCATCATCTGGTCCGGCGAGACGGAAGCGGCCGCCTGCGACTGGCCGATGATGTAGCCTGTATCCTGGATCGGGAAGAATCCCTTGGGCAGAACGAAAAAGAGCAACGCCGTCGCGGCGACGGTGGCGAAGAAGCTGGCCAACGTCCACCCCGGATGGCGAAGCGCCACGTCGAGTGAGTGTTTGTAGCCGTACACCATCCCGTTGAAGCCTGCTTCGGTGATGCGGTAGAGCCGCCCGTGCTGCTCCGACTTCAGGAAGCGGCCAGAAAGCATCGGCGTCAGTGAAAGCGAGACCAGCGCAGAGACCACGATTGCGACGGTGACCGTCATGGCGAACTCGTGCAGGAGACGCCCGACAATGCCGCCCATGAACAGGAACGGGATGAAGACCGCAATCAACGACAGGCTGATGGAAAGAACGGTGAACCTGATTTCACCCGATCCCTTGTAGGCCGCCTGAAGCGGCGGCATGCCCTCCTCGATGTGTCGCTCGATATTTTCCACCTCGACGATGGCGTCGTCGATCACAAAGCCGACGGCGATCGTGAGCCCCATCAGAGACAGGTTGTCGAGGCTATAGCCGAGGGCATACATCGCCGCGAAGGTGCCGATGATGGAAATCGGGAGGGCCAGCCCCGGAATGATGGTTGAGCGCAGATTGCGCAGGAAAACGAACACGACGGCGACCACGAGCGCCATGGTCAGCACGAGCGTGAACTGCACATCCGCGACCGAGGCGCGAATGGTTGTCGTGCGGTCGATGATCGGCGTGACTTTGACGCTGGGGGGAATGTTGGCGGTGAGCGTCGGCAGTTCTTTCTTGATGCGGTCCACGGTGTCGATGACATTGGCGCCCGGCTGCTTGAACACGACGAGCGCGATGGCGCGCTGCTTGCCGACCCAGCCTGCGAGCGTCGTGTCCTGCGGGCCTTCCACCGCGCGGCCGATATCCCGAATGCGGATCGGCGCGCCATTCCGATAGGCGATGATGAGATCGTTATAAGGCGCCGCCGTCGTCAGCTGGTCATTGTCGTAGATCGAATAGCTTTCGGTTTCAACGCGGATCGTTCCTTTCGGCGCCTCGACGGTGGCGTTCGCGATGACGGATTGCACGTCGGAAAGACTCAACCCCATTTCGCTGAGCTTTGCGGGGTCGATCTGGACGCGAACGGCCGGCAACTGCTGCCCTCCGATGACGACCTGCGCCACACCCGGCATCTGCGAGATCTGCAAGGCGACCATGTTTTCGGCATAGTCGTCGACCTGCGTGATCGGCAGGTCATCGGAGGTGACGCCAAGAATGAGGATCGGCGGATCCGCCGGGTTGACCTTTTTATAGGTCGGCGGGTTTGGCAGATTTTTCGGGAGATAACCGCCCGCCGCGTTGATGGCGGTTTGCACATCCTGGGCCGCGGCGTCGATATTGCGGTTCAAATCGAACTGAATGGTGACCTGCGTCGTGCCGAGAAAGCTCGCGGATGTCATCTGCGTGACGCCCGAAATAATGCCGAGCTGCTTTTCGAGCGGGGTCGCCACCGCCGAGGCCATCACGTCCGGGCTCGCGCCGGGAAGCTGCGCAGTCACCTGGATGGTCGGAAAATCGACGGTCGGAATCCCTTTAGGGCGGGTTCCGCCAATCTGGCCAGCGGATCGTCGTTTCGGAGGCGCAAGCCTTATCCAGGATCATCCAGACGTCAGGTAAGTGTGTTTTGCGCCTCACGCTGGACGTGAGGCGGCGGCATTCACTGCGGCATGAGCCGGCCGCCGGTTAACGGATAATTTGCCGGGATTGGGTTCGTCTCGCAGAAAGGGGCCTATATCCATATAGACAACTATATTTTGAGCGCTCGATATCGAAGAATTCACCTTATCTTAAGGCTTGAGCTTAGGGTTGTGTTAGAAGCGTTTATGCCGGGTAATAAAGCATCGCCGCAAGCCGTCTCAACGCCTGGGCGTGGCGCCTTTGAAACCCAGCCGAGTTGGCGTTGAGCAAACTCACGTGCTCGCCGATGAATGGCGTCATGCCGGCGTGGGCGCACTTATCCTGCGGGTCGAGAGCGGCAATGGCGGTCTGAAAATATGCGGCGGCTTGACCTTCAGGTGCGGAAGTCAATTAAAGCGCCGAGGCTGGGCGGCGCCCCTTGAGATGCTCGAACTCACCAGCGTAAGGCGTAATAACACCAGCGCCGCGGAGAGCGAGATTCCCAGTATTGATCCCTCTGCGGCTTAAGCGGTCGTGGCGGCGATTCGAGGGAGCTGATGAGCCAGGTCAATGAGCGGGCGTTCGTTTTGGTGGATTGCAGAGATATTCTGCGTTTTCGGCTTTCTCACTTAGCCTGATGGTGATAAGAGGCTGAAACGTCGGTTTTAGTCTGCGGATTATTCAGATTACAATAGGGGCGATTTATGTCCACAGTGTATTCTAATATCGGTGTCCTTGAGAAACAAAACGAAAGGCAATTCGTAAGGACTCATAAGTTGGATGAGGGCTACGTTCTCTATGGCACATATCAGCACCTCGGAACGGGCAGATACTCGGTGAAGTTCGATATCAGACCCGACGATGATGCCGACGCCGGTGTGGTCTGCTGTAAAATCGATGTCGTCACAAATCAAGGGCGCGTTAAGCTTCTTGAGCGGATGCTTTCCGTTCGCGAACTTCGGGAAAACGACAGTGAACTTGATGTCGAGTTCAAAATGTTGGAGCCAGGACCCGCCGAATACCGCGTTTTCGCCACAGGAACCACCGGACTGCGCGTCGCGTGCGACCTTAGAGCGAGCGTGATTCCGGATTCCACCGGACCTACTATTTATGCACCTACCCAGGAAAGATTTGTATCGCCAAGGGAGAAGTGGCTAGTAGTGTCGAACTGCGCTACCTTTGGGTTAGCTAACAGCTTGACCTTGCTTAATCCTTCTATTGAGATTGATGCTGTCGATATTTGGAAGTTTAAGAACGACTTAGAGAAGTATCGGCAACCAGGAGCGTTATCATCTTACGCTCGCGTACTGATCCACCCTGCGATCGTGGAGGTCGAGGGCGCTGAATTTATGCGAGCTGCGAAGCCTCACTGCGTCCCCTCGGTCAGCTTCGCCGCCTACCACCCTGACATAACCTCCGCCAAAGCGCAGGAGCAATTTTTCAAAGGGCCTATGGGTACTTACCATTCGTTGATTGTGCTAGCGGCGCACGAACTGGGATACGATGCAGCAAAAACGGTCTCGTTTTTCATGGCGAAACCTACAAACGCACTGGCTACTACGATCTTTGGCGCCAGGAACGGGATGCAGCAATCGCAGCCTATGCCGAGTTTGGCCTGGACATCTCCGGCCCTATCCGGAAATGGGGGCAAGATGACGCCTTCATGTACACCGTGAACCATCCGAAGATACGCGTTTTGTTCGACATCGCAAAAGTTTTTCTCGAGTCATTGAGCATTAAGACGGTATCAGCAGGAATCCTTCCCCTAGATAATTTGGTCAACGGCCCATGTTGGCCGGTATACCCCGAGATTGGCGAGCATTATGGAGTGGGCGGGACTTACCTCTTTAAAGTCCCAGGGCAATACTACGTCATGTCGCTTCAGGAGTTTGTAAAGAAAAGCTTGGAGCTTTACTCCTCGCACCCAGCGGGCGCCATTCGGGCAACTAACCCCCGTTACGAACAAGTGAAGGCGGCAATCAATGTCTAATCCCTATTCCGGCTTGAAAGACTTTCAGTTCTGGCGCCGCGCTGTATCGCGCATGGAGCGCCACCTGATTGCCCCGGTCCTGAACCCAAAATTCCAGATCAGCCGTGAAACCCGCATCGCAACCGCCGGAAGCTGCTTTGCTCAACACATCTCTCGGAAGATTAACCAACTCGGCTTCTGCTACTACGTGCCGGAATCCAGAGGGAGCCTTTCTGAACAGGAGCGCCAGCGCCGGAACTTTGGTGTCTTCTCGGCCCGCTATGGCAATATATACACCGCGCAGCAGTTACTCCAAGTCTTCGAAGAGGCTTTTGAAGGCCGTCTCGTGCATGAGCAGGTTTGGCGGCGTGAAGACGGGCGGTTTGTTAACCCGTATCGCCCGCAGATTGAGCCTGACGGATTCGACGATGAGGCCGAGGTTATCACTTCTCGCCAAAATCACCTGAAATTTGTTCGCTCCACTTTCCTGAACGCTGACGTTTTGGTTTTCACTCTCGGCCTAACATCCAAGGAGGTCCCCCGGCTCTGCCGGGGAGGCGGTAGCAGTTTGACGTTTCCTGGAGTGTGGCGGCGGCGTCGAAATCGTGGGTTTACGCGAGTGGAGCTTCGCACGCCGCCTCCCTTTCGAGGAGCTTCGCAGACCGCTCGGCAATTGCGCCAGTGTCCAAGGCATTTTTCAGTTTTGGAGCTTCTGAGTAGGCAGTATGAACGTCAGAGTGGTCCATAGAAACTTCTTCCAGCCGCTTTGAGCGGCTGCATTTCTAAAGCCCCCGGCTTTGCCGGGGGATATTTACCGCGAGGCATGGCGATCGAGACTCGACGGCTCCGTCTTCCCGCTGGCACCTGGAGTTGCCGGAGGCTTGTTCGATCCAAAGGGGCACGAGTTCGTCAACTTCGGCGTGGACGAAGTTTCGAACAGCCTGATCGCCTTCTTGGAAAAACTGAAAGACTGCAATAGCCGCATCCAAGTCCTGCTTACCGTTTCGCCGGTCCCTCTTATTGCAACCTACGAAGATCGACACGTTCTTGTCTCCACCTGCTACTCTAAATCCGTCCTTCGAGTAGCGGCAGATATCGTCGCTCGCCGCTATAATTGGGTAGACTATTTTCCCTCATACGAGATCATAACAGGAAGCCACGCGGGGGGCGCCTATTACGAAGACGACTGCCGTGAGGTCTCGCCACGAGGCGTGGCGCACGCTATGCGCTGCTTTGTGCAGGCCTATGTAGGCGGAATAGCAAGTGAAGCTAGCCCTCACAATTCGCTTGCACCGCTCAGAACAGGCAACCATGAGATTATATGCGACGAAGAAGCGATCGATGTGATCCGACCATCCGCTTAAGCGGGGAATAGTCGTCACTCTGCCCTGTGGTTGAGAAAGCTCTGTAAAGCATCATAAACTTTTTGGACGGACTCTCAGTGAGGAGGAGGACAGATAGTACTCTGCGAGCTTTTGCGGACACTCCTTCCGTAATAGCCCGGGGGGATTGCACAAATTGGGCGCGCAAGGCCGCTCCTGCCCCCCGGGCAGAGAGTGACGTGATCGGTGATTTCGGCTTGACCCCAAGGAAGAGACGTGGTGACCAACAAGCTAAAGGGCAGCTTTCGGCCTCAAGCGCGCGTTCAACCAAGCGTTGGGGAAGCCAGCAAACCTTGCTTTAGTTCAAAGGCACACTGATCCATGCCTTTGTTGTCCAGACTTCCAGATTTCTGTCTCCAATTCCATCATAGGAGGCGGATATCCTCACCCCGAGACCGCTCGGCATTTTCAACATGATGCCGCCTTCGACTTCGGCTCTCCATTCGTCAGGGCGGACGGCGCCGGTGCTGAGCCACAGCGGACCGTCATCAAAGCTCCAGATGCCCTTAATCGAGAATTGAGGCTCAACGAGAACGCCATTATCGAGCAGGGTTGGATATCCGAACTCAGGCCCGAACATCACCCGGCCGATGGTTGCGCTCGCGCGATCGACCACCTGGCCGAGGCTGGTGCTGTAAGAGTTGGCGGTCTCGCCGCCGTAGTCCAGTTCGACTACAGGCGACACGCGGAACGCTCCGAACTGGTAGTTTCCGGTCAGGGCTGCGGTTGCAAGCCAACGATCCGTGTCGAAGTTTCCGGTGCGGGAGCCGGTTGTAGAATCGTTGAGCCAGATGTTGTTAGTCGATTGTCCCCAGGCCGCCCGAGCATCGAAATAGAGGGTGTCGGTAAGCTTCGCTCCGACATAAGGACCAGCCATCCAGCCCGTGCCGCTGATCCCTCCCCACAGATCGGGGTTGTTGACGTTCTCAATTGTGCGATCCAGTTGGACGAGGGCGCCCACGAGAAGCCCCGGGCGGACGACATAGTCGCCTCCGACATAGAGAATGCTGAAATCGCCCTCTCGATCGATGCCGCCCAGCGTGTCGGTGTAATTGCTGATGTGACCTTCCACCCAAACATCCAGTCTCGGTTGAAGAACAGCGACGTTATACCCGTAAGGCGCGACATCCGAGCCCGCGCCGCTCGCGATTTTCTGCCTCTCCTGCGCGGCGGCGTACGCCTGCATTTGGGAAAGGCTTGCCGAGAACGTCTGGCCGCCAATGCCACTGAGCCCGTTATCGGTCCGGCCCTGCTGCCCGAGGAGGTCAGACCTGAGGGGATCCTTCAACCCGCCCGGGTAGCCGCCGTTCGAAGGTCCGGCATAGGAGCCGCCATCCTTGAGGCTGACGGCGGCGGGAACTTCATCAAGCCGCCGGATGATGCGTGCGCGATCCGGCCCATTGCTTAGAAGATTGTCGACACGGCGGTGGATGAACAGTTCCGTGACATCTCCCGCACTCGTGTCCTTCTTCTTGGAGTCCGTGTTGGAGTTCGTGAAGGTGCAGGTTGTGGTCGCGCCGCCTGTCACCGTCGCTGCAATCGAGTTCCCGGTCAAGGCTCCGCCTGAGGTGCAGGAGGCTCCTTGCAACGTCCATCCGGTTGGAAGATTGACTTCGGATATGGCGTATGCGCCCGCAGGGAGAGAGGAACTCCACGATCCATTATTCCTCAATGTGAAGGCGCTGCTGCTCCCGTTACCGGCGGCCGTGAAGTTGAAATTGTCATCGCCCCCATTGGCGATCTTGACCACTTTGAGGGTTCCTTGCTGTCCCTGCTGCGCCGGCATGAGTTTGTTGACAGCCGTGCAGGTCACGGTGTGGGTGGGTTGCAGCGTGAAGGGGATCGGAAGCGTGGTCGAGCCGTCTTTGCAGACAAGCGAAACCTGCCGCCACTGGGCGCCGTTCGGTCCCGCAGGCAAAGCCCCTTCGCTAAAGCTGTAGCTCTTGCCGGAAGCGAGCCCCGACACCGTCTGCGCCTGGCTCGTGGCGAAGCTTGTCATCGCCGCTGTCTTCGTGATGGTCGAGCCGCCGGAAGGCGTCAGTTGCAGCGCAAAGGCCGAACTCGGGAAGGAGGCGAGCCCCGTGCCGCCGTCCTCAGTGGTCTTCACAAGCTGAACCGCGCCCGGAGCCGCCGGCGTGAGTTTGTTGGTCGCCTTGCAGGTCACGGTGTGATTGGGCTGCAGCGTGAAGGGGATAGGAAGCGTGGTTGAGCCGTCTTTGCAGACAAGCGAAACCTGCCGCCACTGGGCGCCGTTCGGCCCCGCGGGCAAAGCCCCTTCACTAAAGCTGTAGCTCTTGCCGGAAGCGAGCCCCGACACCGTCTGCGGCTGGCTCGTGGCGAAGCTTGTCATCGCCGCTGTCTTCGTGATGGTTGAGCCGCCGGAAGGCGTCAGCTGCAGCGCAAAGGCCGCGCTTGGGAAGGAGGCGAGCCCCGTGCCGCCGTCCTCAGTGGTCTTCACAAGCTGAACCGCGCCCGGAGCCGCCGGCGTGAGTTTGTTGACAGCCGTGCAGGTCACGTCCCAACCGTCCTCGACCGTGAATGGGATGGGCAGCACTTGGCTCCCATGCTTGCAGACGAGCGAAACCTGTCGCCACTGCGTCCCGTTCGGACCCGCAGGCAAAGCCCCCTCGCTAAAGTTGTAGCTCGTGCCTGGGTTCGCTTCTATGTTCTGCGGCTGGCTCGTCGTGAAGCTTGTCAGCGATGCAGTCTTCGTGATGGTCGAGCCGCCTTGCGGCGTCAATTGAAGCGAAAAGGCCGCGCTTGGGAAGGAGGAAAGCCCCGTGCCGCCGTCCTGGGTCACCTTAACGAGGCTCACCACACAAGCATTTGCGCCCGCGGACGCCTCCACCAGAATAGCGCACGCAAAGAAGCACGCGCCAAGAAGGCGCGAAAAAAAAGACGTCATGGGTCCCCACCCGCTTTTACTGTAAACAGCCGACGCCCGTCGAACTGCGGAAGCCGCCACTTGAAGTCGCGCACACAATGCAACTCGGGCAACCCTTCGCCATCAAAGGCCCAGACCCGCTCGTATACAAGCTGCCTACCGGCTGAATTGTGGGGAAAGATTTTTGAGCGCCATCCGTGCGGGTTTGTTTGCAACAGGCAAGGTTCCCCCGTGAAAGGCGATCCTGTTGAACGAGTATTTAAACGTCGGAGGAGTGGAACGCCTGCTTAATTAAGCGGATGCGGAGCCAGCCGCGGCCGGCATCTTCGCCTCGATGACCGGCAGCCTGATCTCGAAGGCGGCGCCTTTGAGAGGCTTCGACGAGCAGAAGATGCTGCCGCCGAATTCCTCGACGACACGGCGGCAGAAGGACAGACCGATGCCCGCGCCGCCGGTGTCCGCGTGAGCGGTCGTGAACGGCACGAAGATATAGGGCAGCATCGCAGGTTCGATGCCGCGGCCGGTGTCGCTGATCAAGAGTAGGTTGCCAGCCGACGTCGTTCTCGCTTCGATGTCGATCTGTCCTTCTTCTCCTGCCGCAGCGATGGCGCGGAGCGCGTTTTTGACGAGGTTGAAGATGACGTGAACCATGAGCGCCTCGACGCCCTGGTAAATGAAGTTGTCGTAGACGCGAACCCTGATCGACTCGCGCTCGCCGGGGCCGAATTGAAAGCGATTGATCGCCTCATCGATAGTGCCGGCGATGGCGTAGAATTGCCTCCTCTCCTGGGAATAGCTCTCATCCTTGAGGTTGGTGAGGAGCATATCGATGACAAGGTTCGCGGCGACGGCGTGTTTCGCTATGCGTTGAAGAGCCATGCTCAGTCCAGCCATGTCGCGATCGCTCAGGCTGTCTTTGCAGCCATGCTCTCGCGCCCAGTGGTTGGCCGCGTCCAGCTGTCCAAGGCGCTCGCCGGTCTTGCTGGCGTCGAGCCGGATGCCAAGGAGGGGCGTGCGCATTTCATGGGCGATGCTGCTCGCAAGAGCGCGCGCCGCCATGAGCTTCTCACGCGCGATCACGCGCTCGCTGTGGGAGAGGAAAACGACGGCGCTCAGGATGAAGCCGTAAATAGGCAGCGCAAGCAGAAATTCGGTAGGAACACCGGCTCCCCCGGACATGAACCAATAGCCGACGACCCCGATCAGCACTCCCATGAGCGAGATAAGAACGCCGTTGGCGAGGTCATAGAGCAGAAACGTGAACATGACAATCACGGTTTCCGACATCAACCAGACGCTATTGACATGGTTCATGAGCAACATCAGCGTAAAAAACGCCGCGACAAACAGGAGCGCCCAATAACAGTAGACCAGGTAATGCGCTATCAGCCGCTGGGGCCAATAGCGCCGAAGGGCTATTGGCGTGCAGAACGCCGTTCCCGCGAGCCTTAGCGGCAAGTTCTCGTAAGGTTGGGGGAAAGCGTATGTCCAGATGAAATAATACAATGGAAAAGCAATAACTGCGAGCAGCCCCACGGCCGGCAGCTTGAATGCCGCCACGGCGTGGTACTCGGCATACGAGCTGCGAAGTCGGCGCACGAGATGCCGCAGCCGGACGAATAATCCCTGCCCACTCGGGCGTTGGTCGCGGGTCATCACATCAAGCCGCACGACGACGAACTTTCGCTTGCACGATAACACGTGCGCTCATTATACCATCCGGCCTAAACTGAGGTGTTGCGCCACGAGCGCCTTGGCTCCGAGGATCGGGACTGGACTTATGAGCGTCTTGCTGCCCCTCTACCACCCGACGACATGCCTCGTCGTTGATGATGATCAGCTCTTCCTCGACAGCTTCGAGTACAATTATGCCGACGTTACGCTATGCGCAACCGAACAGCGGCCGGAGCAAGCGATCCAGCGCCTTCTGAAGAATGCGGATCGTGTCAGCTTGACGATCGAAGACGGTAATTGTGCGGCGTTTGAGGAAGGGGAGGCCGCCGATCCTGTCATTCGCCTGCCGGCGTCGCGGATCGCCGCCATAGCCCGAGATCCCGCCCGCTTTGCATGCGTTTCCGTGGTCGTGGTCGACTTCGCTATGCCGAGTATGACAGGCATCGAATTCCTCCGGAGCATCAAGCGCCTGCCCGTCAAGAAGGTCCTGCTCACCGGCAAGGCCGGAGATTCGACGGCTGTCGCCGCCTTCAACGAAGGCTTGATCAACCTGTTCCTGGTCAAACAAGACCCAGACCTGCCCGAAAAACTGAGGCGGGTCATCCGAGAGCTGCAGCACAGCTACTTCAAGGACATCGCTGCTCCGCTCGAACCCATCACAAAGCTTCGAGGACACGGCGTTTCTCGACGATCCAGCGATTTCGAGCTGGAGCGACAAGCTCGCCGAGCGCATCCGCGCGGTCGAGCACTACCTCCTGCCATCTCCGCCAGGCCTGATGTTCGTCGACGAGGCGGGCGAGGTCACTACTGCATGGATCAACAACCAAGAACGAATGCGCGCCCAACTCGAAATTGCAATAGAAGATGGCGCTCCCGCGGAGCTTGTTAAGAGGTTACGCGCGGGCGACGTGATGCTCACCTCCCCCACGCCGAGCGGGTTCTACGAAGTGCAGGACGAGTCCGACTGGCGGAAGTACGTTTTGCCGTGCGAGGAGATCAGGGGAAATATCGCCTGGAAAGCAGCGATCCAGCGAGACCAGTCGCTGAGCTTGTCGGCCGTCTCGTTGAGGCGGTATCGCCAATCGCAGGCCGGCGGTCACGCAGCTTAATATGCTACCTTTTCGATGTCGACAAGATCCGCCGCGCCGGCCTTACGGTCAGCCGCTTTTGCGCCAGGGCGAGCCAGTGTCGGCAGCTCGCCAGCCCGAGATTACAGCGCACCGCAACTTTCAAAGAAACGCCGGACTGCTTCGGAAGCGCCCCTGTGGCTACGTGTGCGTCGCCTGGCCCTTCCGCCTCCCGGCTGGCCCGCGCCAGAAGCTCACTGACTGTCATATTTCGCAAGAAGGGGTTCGCCGCGATCGCGCCCGGGCTGAGAAGGTTCGACACGCGTTCATCGGCCTCTGCTTCCAGGACCCGCAGCGCCCCGGCTGGCCCGGCGAAGAAGGCGAGCCGGAGATTGCGCGCGGTCGTTTCTTTTCCTCTCGCCGAGAGGGCGGCCGCGTTTTCACGCGTATAGATCAGCGCCACGTCGCGCGATGCCTGGTAATCGGTTCTCAGCGCCAAAATATCCGCATCCGTTTTTCCTGACGCGAGGGCTGGGAACTTGCGGCGGACGACGTCCAGGAACGTGGTTTCGAGGAACTGGAAAGGGCCAAGCGCAGACGACGCGCGATTTCTGGCATATTGCCGCCCGCTGGACTCGGCGCGCATCAGGTGATCGAGGAAACGCGTTTCGCTCTCGGTGGGGGCGAGCTTTGTTTCGGCCTCCTCGGCGAGGCATGCGATGGCGGGACCGACGAGGAAAGCAAGACAAACAAGTACGAGCCGTCCCGAGCCGTGCATCGGATCAGCCGCCCGTCATGTTCATATGGCGTCCGAGGGCGGGTTTCTGCTCGCGCCGGTCGATGACGAAATCGTGGCCCTTCGGCTTCCTGCCGATGGCTTCATCGATAGCGCCGGAAAGAAGATCGTTCGTGGCGCTCGCGCGCAGAGGCCCCCGCAAATCAGCCGCGTCGTTCTGCCCGAGACACATATACAGCGTACCCGTGCAGGTGACGCGCACACGGTTGCAGCTCTCGCAGAAATTATGCGTCAGCGGCGTGATGAAACCGACGCGCCCCCCGGTCTCGCGTACGCGAACATAGCGCGCCGGACCGCCCGTGCGGTAGGGAATGTCTTCGAGCGTCAGACGGTCCATAAGCCGCGCGCGAACAATGGAAAGCGGCAGATATTGGTCGGTGCGGTCGCCTTCGATATCCCCGAGCGGCATCGTCTCTATTAATGTCAAATCCATCCCTTCGCCATGACACCAATGTAACATTTTTTCTATTTCGTGCTCGTTCATATTTTTGAGCGCGACCATATTGATCTTGACGTGAAGACCGGCGGCCTGAGCGGCGCGAATTCCATCCAGGACCTGCGCGAGATCGCCCCAGCGAGTAACCGTTCTGAACGTCTGCGCATCGAGCGTATCGAGAGAAACATTGATGCGCCGCACGCCCAACGCCTTGAGAGAAGCGGCGAACCTCTTGAGCTGGGTGCCGTTGGTCGTGAGGGTGAGTTCGTCGAGCGCCCCGCTTTCCAAGCGTCGCGACAGCGCGGAAAAGAGCGACATGATATTCTTACGCACTAACGGCTCGCCGCCCGTAATGCGAAGCTTGCGGACTCCTTTCTCGATGAACGCGGCGCACAGGCGATCGAGTTCTTCGAGCGTGAGAAGGTCGGCTCTCGGCAGGAACGTCATGTTCTCCGCCATGCAATAAACGCAGCGGAGATCGCAGCGGTCCGTGACCGAAACCCGCAAATAGGTGATGCGCCGCCCGAAAGGATCGACCATGGCTGCGCCAGCGGGCTTGATAGGGTTTGCAGCGGAATGCTGGATGGTCATGGGCATGGTCCAAGGATTTGACAGGCTAACACGGCAGGCGCGACATGAGATGCGTTCGAAAGGGAAGCCAAACAAGGTATTATGGTGTGGGCTGGTGCAGCCGGAGGCAAGTTGGCGATTAGTTCGCCGCATGCCTCAATCGGTCGTGCCCCCGATAAACGGTACTAGAACAAATAAGTTGCTCGTACGCCTTAGTCTCGCGGGAAGTCCGGTCAGCGCCCGCAGCCAATGGGGGCGGGACTTTCCGCGGGGCGTGCGCGCACAAACATTTGTGGCTCTTGTCGTGAGCCGGGAGGAAAAATGCCCCGTCTGAATGGGATCCTCGAGACGTCCATCTATGTCGACGATCTTTCGCGCGCCCAGCGCTTCTATGAAGACGTTCTGGAGCTCAGGCCCGTCTTCTCGGACGGCCGCCTGACCGCCTATGATGTTGGGGGCCGGAGCATCCTTCTTGTTTTCCAAAGGGGCTCGTCCATCGAGACAGTAACGGTTCCCGGCGGCACCATCCCCGGCCATGACGGCGCCGGACCTTCGCATTGCGCTTTCGCCATCAGCACCGAGGAGCTTCCGATATGGAAAGAGCGCCTGAATGAGCGCGGCGTTCCACTCGAGGGCTGCATGGACTGGCCGCAGGGCGGGAAAAGCATTTATTTCCGCGACCCCGACGGCCACCTCCTCGAATTCGCGACGCCTGGCCTCTGGCCGATCTAACACCAGCCCATAAATGGCCCAAACATGGTCGTGAAGTCCGGTCATGAGGCGGGGAGCGGAGACGGTTGGTCGAGCAGCAAAGGACTGCTTCAAGATTTCATGGCTCTTGAAGCCTTTATTAACCCTGAGCCGCCGGAGCCTGTTAACCAAGCGTGCGTACCCGCACTGTTTATATTTTTTCCTTCTTATTTCAATGCCTTAGCTGGACGGCTAGTAACAGGGGCAAAACTCCGTGCGCGGGCGTTGGGCAGGGACTCACAGCGAACTCATTTGTTGATTCCGTTGGGGCATGATCAAGTCAACCGGCGACATTTCCAGACTTGGCCTCGAAGAACTGAAGGCGCTGCTGACGCAGGCTCTGGAGGGGAACGCCCGGCTGAAGGCGGAGAACGCCGCGCTGCGCGAGGAGATCGCGCGGCTCAAGGGCTTGAAGGGACGCCCGAAGCTCAAGCCTAGCGGCATGGAGCAGGCGGCGGAGACAGCCGGCGCGAAAGCCGGCAGGCGCAAGGGGCGTCGCGGCGCCCGGCGGGGCGCCATCAACGAAACCCGCATCCTGAAGCCAGCCTGCCTGCCGGACGGCGCGCGCTTCAAGGGCTACGAGGACTTCATCGTCCAGGACATCGTCATCATGCCGTGGACGGTCCGCTACCGGCGCGAGCGCTGGCTGCTTGCCTCGGGCGAGACTGTGCTCGCCGCGCTGCCCAAAGGCGTCGCCGGCCATTTCGGGGCGAACCTCAAGCGCTTCGTCCTGAACCAATACCACCAAGGACAGGTCACGATCCCGCGCCTGACTGCGCAGCTGGCCGGTTTGGGCGTCGAGATTTCCAAGCGGCAGATCGTGCGGATTTTGACCAGCAAGCCGCCGCGCCCTCCAACTTGAGCGCCGCTTTGACGCCATCTTCTCCACCGAGACAGGCTTCGCCACACTCGACAGGCTTTTGGCGCGGCTTCGCGCACAGAAAACCGAACTGCTGATGGTCCTGAAGCGCCCCGAGATCCCGCTTCACACGAACGGTTCGGAAAACGACATCCGCTGCCAAGTCACTCGGCGAAAGATTTCCGCCGGAACGCGTTCGGATGAAGGCCGCGACGCGCTTGACGCCTTCCTTGGCCTCATGAAAACCTGCGCCAAGCTGGCCATCAGCTTCTGGGATTATCTCGGCGACCGCCTCGGCGCGCCCGAAGCGCCAGTCGTCGCAAGCCTCGCCGACCTCGTCCGCCAACTTGCAGCGGCCTGAAGGCCCGGAGTTTTGCCCCTGTTACGACGGCTATCTGCGCGGGGAGGCTTTCGGCGCCTCCAGGCCAAGCATGCGAACGCCGAGGCCGACCGCCCGCCAATCGCCATAGTCCCACAAAATCCCGCCTGCCGAAGGCGAGCCCCCCTGTTTTACCAAACAAAACCAATTTCAGCCCTTCTTTAACCCTGACAGGGTGCTGATCGCTGTCGCATCTCTTGCCCGTCAATCATGAGCGCGGACGCCGCGCAAACCCGCCGTCGCGAAGGTTTGGACGTTGCTTTCCTGCCTTTATGCAATCACCGATAGCGTAGCCAATCGCCCCAAAACGCTGAAATGACGCCGCCCAAGCCGCGAAAAGTCACCACATCGTCCTGTCGTCGTTCGTCTCGAATCGGATGCGATGCAGACGCGCCTGCCGCTTCATCTCAGCCTCGGTCCATCGGCCGGCAGCGACGCGCTCTTTCATGCCGAAGTCGTCCCAGACGAATGGCTTGCCCGCCCAATAACACATGAGCATAGCCGAGCAGGAGACAGGCGCCTGGATCTTCTTCAGGCGCTTAACCTCTACGGAGACGAAGGCCGCATTCTCGCTTACCTCCTGCCGGAACTCGCAACTCAGCAGAAGTTTGTAAGGTTCCGCCCGGGAAGAAAGCGAGAGCGCAAGCAGAAGGCAAGCCGAGAACGCCAAGTTAACGCCGACCGCTCTAGCCTCGTTCGCGGGCCACGCCCAAATTTTGCTGAACGCCATCCCGACCCCGATTGCGAGCGCAAACAGCAGTTCGAAATAGGCGTTTACGTCGAGACCATCGCCCAAGGACTGAAGAAAGCCGCTGGCGAAGGTGAGAAAAAGGAGAACCGCCATCTTCTGGGCGACACGGCTGCGGCGATCATGGATGAGCCAAGCGATGCAGATCGCCGCCGCCCCGGCGAGCGGCGCTCCGAACGTCAGCGCGAAATGCAGGTTCTTCCATTGCACCGCTCTCGCCATCAGGAGTTGCTCGAAGAACGCGTCGCCATAGGCCAGGCGACAGGCCAGTAATCCGGCCGCGCATGCCGCCATTGCGATGTTCGCCGTGCGAAAGGCCTCACGCGGCCTGTCCAGAGCCAGCCAGACGAGGGCGGATGCCGGGATGGCGATGAGGCTGTGCTTGATGAACCCGGCCAGCACCATCACGAGAAAGGCCGGCTCCGTCGCCCTTTCCTTGGCCGCCCTTGCGACGAACCAGGTGAAGCCCGCGCACATCAGGGCGAGCGCGAGGAGATGGGGATCGTTCATCCCGACATAGCCGGCATAGGCGCCTGCGAGCATGGCGAGAAACCAGATTGCGCCGACGCCGCCAGCCAATCGCCCGGCATCGAGGATAACGGTTGCTCGATAGACGAGAAACGCAAGAGCGAACGCCGCCAGTATGGACACAACCCGGCCCGCATAAACCTCCTCTACGCCAAGCACGGCGAAGCCATGGAGCAGATAGAAGTAAAGCGGGGGGTAATTGTTGATCGTGAGCGCGTCGATCGCTGGATAAAGATGAGCAAGCGACTTGCTGTTCCACGCATTCCAAGCCTCGTTTGGATCGATCTCCAACGGCAGGACCGCGCGATAGGAGCAGAAGGCGATCGCAATCGAGGCGGCCGCCAGCAGGGCTGCAATAAGCAGCCCAAGAACGATTTTACGCGGCTTAATCTTCTCAAGGACCGGCGAGAAAGTTCGTTGTTCGGCTATCGACAAGCATATCCTCTTTGGGCAGCGACTAAGTAGGGTCGAGCGCCCGGGACCATAGCCTGATGCTTGTCCGACTTCCAGAACTGAGTGAGTGCTTATTCGCTGATGGAACCGATGGTGGAGGCGGGACCCCAATCATTCGTCGACGCTTGACGAATTTTCTTCGCCGGCCCGAACCGCTCATTGGCCGCTGTCGCGGCGGTTGTTGCCGCGGCGTCGTGAAAGCCGCAACCACGGCTGCCGCGGCTGCAGCGCCAAAGAAAGAAGCAAAACGCCGCGAACATGGCGATGGCCGCCATGTCGATTGTCGCCTCGAACTTCTAAATCGAAGGATCCACAGCCATTCCGAATGCAAGCGCTACGGCATAAACTGCAAGCAGACCGAAAGCGCCGTACCTGCCCAGCGTGTCTTGGCGAGCCGACAAGCGTTCAGGCGATCGCGTTTGCGCCGTATGCTCACAGTCATAAGTCATGGTGCCCTTGCCCATGGCAGGCGTTCCTGAAAAGTGCTTTGTGATCGTAAACGCGCAAAGAATGGCGCGCCTGCAAAAGCTTCTCCCGATGCTATGAGCAGCATGCCCTGATGGTAGGTGTGATGTGAGCCTGGCGCAGCCATCCCATCATGTCCTGAAGGGCTTCACGTCGAACCCCGGTGAGGGTTCACAGACTTTCAACAAATAGGCATCTGCCTGGTTCCCAATAAAACGGGAAGCGCCGTGCGCGGGCCACGGCATGCCATGCAAGACGGACGCGCCCATCAGCCCATGCGGGCGCGATAGTCCTCGTATGTGAATTCGCGAATTGTTTCCAAACCGCTTTTCGTCTTGAGCAGGATGGCCGGATGCTGGACGCCGTTGAACATCGTGCACTGCACAAGATTGTACTGGATGGCGTCCTCCATGACGACCTTGTCGCCCGGCGTCAGTGGCGTCTTGAACACATGCCATTGCTGGAGTTGATCGCCCGAAACGCAGGTGCCGCCAGCCAGCCGATAAACGTGCTCGCGCCTTTCAAGCTCGGCGGCGTCGCGGACGATTTCCGCGCCCTTGACCGGCATATCCAGATCCGGGCTCAAGAGAAAGTCCGGCATGTGCGCATTAAACGACATGTCCAGGATTGCGATCTTGAAGCCCACGTCGTCGCGCTCGACAATATCCAGCACGTTGGCTGCGAGCACGCCCGCATTCTTCACGATGGCCGCGCCCGGCTCCATGTGAACGGTCACGCCGTGGCGTTTCTGAAAGCCGTTGACGAGTTCGACCAGGCCCTCGACGTCGTATTCGTCATCAGTGATTTTCTGGCCGCCTCCGAAATTGATCCATTTCATCCGCGGGAGGTATGGGCCGAAATTTTTCTCGACGACATCGATTGCCTCTTTCAGGTCGTCGAAAAGCTTGTCGAAGAAGATGTGGAAGTGCAGCCCGCTGACGCCATCGAGCGCGCTAGGGTTTTCGGCGAGCGCCTTCTCGAACTCGGCGGCGCGGATGCCGAGGCGCGATCCGGGCGCGCATGGGCTCCACAGGCCGCCGTGCTCGTCCTTTCCCATGAACTCCGGATTGATGCGCAAGCCGCACTCGATTGTCTTGCCGGTCGAAGCCGCGGCGGCGTCTAACTGCGGCTTGAACTTCCGCCACTGCGCAAAACTATTGAAGATGATCGTGCTGCAATGCTTCAGAATTTCAGGAAATTCGCTGTCGCTATAGGCTGGCGCAAACATGTGCACGTCATGATTGAACTCGTCGAAGCCGAGGCGCGCCTCATTCAGGGAGCTGACCTCGGTTCCGTCCAGATACTCGCGTGTGATTTTGAAAAGCGGCCAGGTGGACCAGGTCTTGAGCGCCTGGAACATCTTGCAGCCCGTCCTGTCCTTGACGCGCTTCAGGACGCCAAGATTGTAGCGCAGGATGTCTTCCTCGATCACGAACGAGGCCGCGTTTACCTGTGTGGCGTCGAGGGAGGATTTCGGCCGCTTTTCCATGCGTCAGCACCCAGAATTGGAGGTTTGCGCGCGCCGCTGCTTCCCCTTGCCGCCCCTCTCCCGGGCGAACGCGCCTTGGCGCGTTAACGAGACCGCATCCGCTTGCGGGCTTTTCTGGCGGCAATCTCGCCAAGGCGAGGTCGCGCGGGAGAATGACAGGATGAGGGGGAAATCCAGATGGCGCATGAGTTGTTCTTCGAAGAGCGCATTCTAAGCAGAATCGCGTGGACGCGCCAACGGATCGCCATCGCCGTCATCCCAGACAGCTGCGTGAGCCGGGATCGTAACGCGCGCAACAGGCCGGACCCGCCCTTCAACCTCTTAGATGTGTTCTTCCTTGCGCTCTGCCCGGCTATCATACCAAGACCGCCACGGAACGCGGCAAGAGTGGCGGCACAACATGAAATAGGACACTCATGCCGTCGAGAAACCTCATGTCATGCCGTGTAAAAAACTGCGATTCGTGTCGTTTCAGATGATGTAGTTTTTGCCACTCTCCCAGCGTTTCGAGCCGTCACGACACGTGACTCTTGTCGTCGAAAAACGCGCGGCATGCCGTCGATTTTATGCACGGCATGCCGTTAGATTTTTGCGCCCAGCGTCAGCGCTCGCTTGTTCGCGTGCCGTGTAAGCTGGAAGCCATTTTTATGAACAAGATCGAAAGCGCCCTACTCCGTCAACACCCTGGCGATGTACCCGACGCCACCGAACGTCGCTGCGGTTACGATCAGCCACAGGACAAGGCTCCACGTCGGCCAGCGCTTGCGGCAGCGAGCTTCGAGTTCCGTGACGCGCGTCTTGGCAAGCTCAAGCTCCTTTAGCGCTTCATCGCGTCCTGGCCCCTCCGCTTGCACGACCTTGAGGATGGGCTGCACGTTATTGGCCGTCTCTTCTTCCAAAGCAGCATCGCGCTCGGCTTGCCAGTCAAAATCTTCCGTCACTTCGCGAAGGTCTGGACGGTGGCGATGTTTGTGCCTTTTGGACATATTTCCCTCTCCGAATCTAAAGCCCCGTTACACCACTTTACCCTTGGGCCACTTCTTGAACCGGTTCGTCATTTTTATGGCGTGCTCCGGTTCAGCCCCCAGAATGCGGTAGACCGAAGCGCGCCCGATGCTGACCTTCTTCGCAATATGTGTCGGGTTCACGCCTTCTGTATTCTGCTTGCGCACCTCTTCGGCCTTGGCGAATGCCGTTGGCTTACGTCCATGCACCTGCCGCTTCGCCGCCCCGGACAGTCCGGGATGGGCGTCCCGTGGAGACGATTTGAGCCGTCTCCTATGATGGGTGGGTGGGTGACGCTTGTGACAGCATAACGCCTCTTCGCTGGCGAGCCTGTGAAACCAGCGGCAGGTTCCCGCTGACGCCGGCGAGCACGCCGAGATTGGCCTCCGCCCGGCGTGACGCGGAAGCGATGTCCCCGCATTCAAAAAAGCAGGCTTCCATCTCTTAAAGCTCCCGGATAACGCGTAACGCGCGTATCCGGGTTGGCGAGGGCGGCGGGGCGGGCTAAATCTTCGCCGGCAGCGGCTTATAATCGATCACCTCGAACGGCAGGCCGTTCTTCGACACGCCGTCGAGGAAAGGCTCGGGGTCGAGCTGTTCGACATTGTACACGCCCGCGCCGCTCCATTTGCCTTGCATCAACATCATGGCCGCAACCATCGGCGGCACGCCCGCGGTATAGGAAATCGCCTGCGAGCCCACTTCCTTGAACGTCTCGGCATGGTCGCAGACGTTGTAGATGAACTTCGTGCTTTCCTTGCCGCCCTTGATGCCGGTGACGATGCAGCCGATGACGGTCTTGCCGCTGTAGTTGGTCGCAAGCGAGGCCGGGTCTGGCAGAAGCGCCTTGAGGAACTCCATCGGTACGATCTTCTGACCCTTGAAGTCGATCGGGTGGATGTTGTCGAGGCCGATATTTCGAATGACGCGCAGATGCGTCAGGTAATTCTCCGAGAAGGTCATCCAGAAACGCATGCGCTCAAGCCCGGGAAGGTTTCTGGCGAGCGACTCCATCTCCTCATGGTAGAGCAGATAGCTCTCCTTCGGGCCAGCGACGGGGTAGTCGAAGGTGAAATGCACCGCCTCCCTGTCGAGGATCGCCGGCGTCTCCACCCACTTTCCGTGCTCGAAATGCCGGACGGCTTGCGTCACTTCGCGGATGTTGATCTCGGGATTGAAGTTGGTCGCAAAGGCCTTTTCATGCGAGCCGGCATTTGCGTCCACGATGTCGACAAAGCGGATCGCATCGAAGTATTTCTTCAGCGCAAAGGCGCAATAAGCGTTGGTGACGCCAGGGTCGAAGCCCGCGCCGAGCACGGCCATCACGCCCACATTCTTGTACCTGTCCTGGTACGCCCACTGCTCCTTGTATTCGAAATGCGCCTTGTCCGGGTGCTCATAGTTGGCGGTGTCGATATAGGGAACCTTGGCCGCGAGGCACGCCTCCATGATCGCAAGATCCTGGTAGGGGAGCGCGAGGTTGATCACGACCTGCGGCGCTGTTTTTTCGATGAGGCTTATAACCTGCCCCGTCTCGTCGGCGTCGACGGCATGCGTCGCGATATCGACGCCGGTGCGCGCCTTGATCGACGCCTTGACCGCATTCGGCTTTCCAATGGTGCGGCTTGCCAGATGAATGGTTTTGAAAACATCCGCGTTCATGGCGCATTTATGCGCCGTCACGCTTCCGACGCCGCCCGCGCCGATAATGAGCACCGTTCCGTCGGTCATGAGATTTTATCCTTCGGCTTATCGCTTTGGTGAGCAAGAGCAGTCCGGAAACCTCATAACAAAAATCGGCGTCACATTGAACGCGTCTCACGATGAGTTTCCCGCGCTCAATGAATGCTCATCGATGCGCTTCCGATTATGACCGCCTTCGTCTGCTGAAGCGTTGCGTGCGCGTTTCCTGCCTCGCCGCCGATCCTGAAGTACGCGATGCTCTCCTGCAGCTTCTCGGCCTGGCCCGACAGCGCCTCCGAGGTCGCCGACATCTCCTCGGCCGCGCTCGCATTTTGCTGGATCACCTTGTCGAGTTGCTGGATGGCCTGGTTCACCTGACTGGCGCCGATATCCTGCTCGCGGCAGGCGGCGCTGATTTCCTCCACCAATTCGGCCGTTTTCTTGATGTCGGGCACGAGCTTCGAGAGCATTGCGCCCGCGTCGCGCGCAGCCGCCATGGTCTGGCTCGACAACATGCCGATTTCGGAGGCCGCGGTCTGGCTCCTCTCGGCGAGCTTCCTCACCTCGGAGGCGACGACCGCAAAGCCCCTGCCGTGCTCGCCCGCCCTCGCCGCCTCGACGGCCGCGTTCAGCGCAAGAAGGTCGGTCTGGCGCGCGATCTCCTGCACGAAGCCGATCTTCTCCGCGATCGTCTGCATGGCCGCGACCGCGCGATCGACAGCGGCGCCGCTCGCCTGGGCGTCGGCCGAGGACACGCGCGCGATCTTCTCTGTCTGAGCCGCGTTGTCGGCGTTATGCCTGATGTTGGCGGCCATCTCCTCCATCGAGGCGGACACTTCCTCGGCGGAGGCGGCCTGGTCGTTGGCGCCGGCCTTAACCTGGCGCGACGCCTCTGAAAGATGCTCGCCGCCCGACGACACGCTACCGGCGGCTGCGAGCGCATCAGTAACGACGGCGCGAAGCTTCTCGGTCATGCCTTTCAGCGCGATGCCGAGCGTGTCTTTGTCCGACAAGGGCTTCGGCTCGACGGAGAGGTCGCCATGCGCGACAGAGTCAGCCATGCCGGCGGTGACGCGCAGGTTCGCCGTCATGCGGTTCAAGGCGTCGATGAGGTCCTTGATTTCGTCGTTGCTGCTCGATTTGACGTTCTGATCGAGGTCGCCAAGCGCCACCGCGTCGGCAAGCGAGACGGCGCGGCGCAAGCCGCGGCCGATGCCGAGCGACAGGAGCACGCCGGAGATGACGCTGATGAGCAGCGCGGCCACGGCCGCGCCGACGAAAAAGTCCAGGCGTCGCCATACTGGGATGCGGCCTGCTCTTTCGCTTGGGTCAACAGCCCCCTCTCAAGGTCGTTGATGTCCTCAAATTTTTGTATGAGTTCATCTCTGGTGGCCTTGGAGTCCTGCGCCGACATGGCTTTCGCTTCCGCATGTCGTCCCTGCTCCATGAGTTGGCGTTCCTGATCCTGAAAACCCGTCCACCGCAACCAGATAGGGCCGAGCGCGATGAGCTTCCGCCTGTCTTCCTCGGTCGCGATGGTTTAAATGGTTTCGAATTTTTTCAGGAACTTGTTGCGACGCCTTATCAGCTCTTCTCCAATCTTCGTTGCCTCTTCCGGCGTGGCGGCCATGACCATGTTTTTCTCAGCCGGGGCGATATTCATGATCGCCAGCTGAAGTTCGTTCGCGTGCTGCAGGCGCAAGACCGGCCCGCTGATCAGTTCTTGAACCGTCATATTGAGAGATTGCAGGCTCGATACGCCAAGCCACGCCACCGTCGCGGCCAGCGCCGTAATTATCGTGAAGGTCGCCGCGAGTTTCAGCCTTATGGATACGCGCATGGCTCAAGTCATCCTTCGTTCGGCAAGCGGGCGGCGCTGGAGAAGCCCCACGATGCCTCAAGGCTTGATTTATGCGCGCTCGACGTTGGAAACCCGTTGAGGCGGCCGAAAAAAATTGAAAACAAACAAACGCAAAACAGCAGCGCGTGGCAGTTCATGTTGCGTCAATGCGCCAACGTCATTGCAGCTATACTTCCCAGGAATGACGCCTTTTAGAATTAAAGGCCTTGTATTTTCAAAGGAAATTCGCCGCGTTTCCTTGTTGTCCTATGCGTATGCTAAAAATTATCCTTACAAAGCGAGCTGATCTCCTATCATAATATCAATGATCGAGCTGGCCGATCAAACGAAAGGCGGGTATTGGGCGATGCTTGGCTATGATTTTGTGCGCGTAAAGCCTCAGAGATTGCTCTTCGCAGGAGGAAATCAGCCCGCGCGCCGCGATCTCGGCATATCCAGCATCGCTGTTGAAGAGGGTATTGTTCCCGTTCAAGCCGTCGACCTGATCAAAGCGCCGTTCTGCACGCTCGTGGAACTCAAGCGAGCGGACATCGAGCCACAATCGAATGTGCTGCTCGCAGCCCCCTTATCCGGCCACCTCCCGGTTCTCTTGCGCGACCTGATCATCGGACTGCTTCCGACCTGTCGAAGTCTACCTGACGGACTGGACCAACATCCGGCATGTTCCGGCCGAACACGGCTCCTTTGGCCTCGACACGAACATTTTGTATATCATGGACGCGATCCGGGCGCTGCCCGCGGGCTTGAACGTGATCGCGCTCTGTCAGAGCGGCGTGCCAGCCCTCGCCGCAACCGCGCTTCTCGGCGCCGAAAACAGCCCGCAAATCCCGGCGTCGCTCGTGCTCATCGGGTCGCCCATCGATCCGCTTGCGAATCCGACGGGCGTCGCCATGCTGTTGAGATCGCGTCCGCTGTCTTGGTTCGAAAACCTGCTCAAACCCGTGCCCAGGCCATACGCAGGCGCCGGGCGACGCATCTATCCCGCTCACCTCCATCTGATCCCGCTCTGGATTTATCTGATGCGGCGCGTCAGCGGAGGCGGGGAACTGCACGCCAAGATCTTTTTCGACGACGGCGCCGATCCGGGCCGGTTTCCTTTCCTCGACCTTCTCACTTCGATCATGGACCTGGATGGCCGGTTCCTTACAGAGAACACGACGGCCGTATTCCAGGAAAATCCTGGTTTCGCGAAGGCTCGTTCCGTTACGACGGCGTGCGCGTCGATCCCACGGCCATCGAGAAAACCGCGCTTCTCACAATCGAGGGCGAGCTTGACGATATCGCCGCCCCCGGCCAGACCAGCGCCGCGCACGCGTTATGCTCCTCGCTTCCCGACCAATCCCACGATCACATCGTGGTCCCCGGAGCAGGCCATTTCTCCCTTTTCCATGGGAATGCCTGCCGCCACCATGTCGTCCCCGCGATCCAGGAGTTTATTGGCCGCCAGTAGGTAGGCGCCCGGGCAACGGGCCATTTTACCAAGGACGTTTTGTAGACGTGAAGCCGCCTCCCATGTCGCGGCCTGTGTACGGCACGGGCCGCGCCCCGATTTGACCAAAATCAAAAGGCACGAGCGAACAAGTTTGACAAGCGCTCTGCATTCGCTTGCGGCGAGAAGCGGGGCAGGCAGGGATGGGCATGCTCAACATTCAGGCGATCAGGCAGGCGGAGGCGGCGCACGAGCCGTTCTCCTTTTTCCACGCGCAGGTGCTCGCCGAGGACGATCTCAGCCGTATCCGCGGCGATTTTCCGGCCATTGAAAAGCCGGGCGTTTTTCCGCTGGATGCGCTGCAGTACGGTCCGGGCTTCGCGTCGCTCCTCGACGACATTCAGTCGCCCGAGCTTGCCGAAGCCGTCGGCGAGAAGCTGGGCGTCGATCTGAAGGGCCTGCCGGTGATGGTCACCGTGCGCGGCCAGGCGCAATCCAAGGACGGCCGCATCCACACCGACACGAAAGATAAGGTCGCCACCTGCCTTCTCTATCTCAACGGCGCCTGGGACGAGAGCGGCGGCCGGCTCCGGCTTCTCCGCAATGGCGGCGACCTTGAAGACTACATCGCGGAAATTCCCCCGCACGGCGGCGCGTTCGTCGCCTTCAAGGTCTCGCACAACTCCTGGCATGGGCATAAGCCCTTCGTGGGCGAGCGCCGCTATGTCATGGTGAACTGGTTGCGCTCGGAAGGCGCCCATTCGCGGCAGCTCGGGCGGCACAAGCTGTCGGCGACGGTGAAACGGCTTATCCCATTCTTCTATAAGGGCAAATGAGATGAGCGCGCCAACACAGGCGATCCAGCGCCAGGAAAACGCCGTCGCGGACGCTTTCCTGGCCAGTCTTGCCAGAGCGAGGCATGGCGCCGCCCCCTACGATCACTGGCTCCTGGACAATGTTCTGCCCGAGGAGGACATTTCCGCCGTCGAGGCGCTGCCTTGCGCGCCGCCGCAGGACGCGGTCTTCGACGGAAGGCGCGAGGCGAACAACTCGGTTCGCGTCTTCTTCAATCCTGAGGCCCAGGCGCGGTTTCAAGTGTGTCGCCGCATCGTCGAAGGCTTCCTCGACCCGCGCGTGCGCCTCGCCATCGAGGAAACAAGCGGCGCCGATTTATCAGGCTCGCGGCTCCGCATCGAGTATTGCCAGGACACGGAGGGCTTCTGGCTCGCGCCGCACACCGACATCTCGGTGAAAAAGTTCTCGATGTTGATCTATCTGTCGGACGATCCCCGCTTGAGGAACGCCGGGACTGACATTCACGAAGGTCCTCCCGGCTTCAGACATGTCGCCTCCGCGCCATACGGACGGAACCTCGGCCTCATCTTCGTCCCCGGCAAGAACACCTGGCACGCTGTCGGCAAGAGGCCGCTTCACGGCGCGGTCAGGAAGTCGCTCATCGTGAATTATGTCGCCTCGGCGTGGCGGGAGACCTCCGAGCTTTCCTGAGCCTGACCTCCTCCCCGCCTATGAAATACGTTGCTGCCCATGGTCTCACGGTGAGCCTGCCAAACGGCGGCAAGCAAGCTCGCCATGAAGTCCAATCCGTCGAAACCGCCCCCCTCATCCTTGTCGCAGGATGAAGCCAAAAATCCGCCCTTTCCAGCATCCCGCCTAAGTCCTGCGCGAGAGCCGCGCGGCCGACGCATGCGCGAAGTTTGGCGAAAGCGGGCTTGCGGATGCCCATGACCTCTTACGGCCGCAGCTCGATGACGTTGCTGGCGCGCTTCCTTTGCCTCGGCGTCGATTTTGCGCCGTCCAGGACCTCCTCAAGCGCCTCATATTCCTGTCGAAGCACGGCGCAGATGTTCAAGTGGCGGTTGACATCGTAAAGCCACGAGCCTGTCTGGCCGCGGGCGATTTCGGCGCGCCTTGCCGCCTTGAGTTTTGCGATGATCGACAGGCGTCCTCTTATTGTCGTGTCGCCGGCCTCCGCTTCGTCGATCCCGAGAAGATGGACGAGCCCTCTGCAGCGCTTCTGCGCTGCAGCCGCCCAGGTTTCATTTCCGATGCCCAAAAGCGCCTCCTGCACTCAATTGAACTCTGAGCCGCTGATAGGAGAAAGCGCTTTAAATTTTAGTAAAACGGCTCCAGGGGGCGGGCGGGGCGTCGGCGTGGCGCAGCGCTCAAAACAGCGCGACCGTTGAGGGCGTCAGCAAAAAAATGAAGCTTCATCTCCCCTCCAGGCGTTGGTCGAGCCGCGAAGACCTGCTTCAAGATCTCATGAGCCATGACGCATTTGTCCATTCTCGCCCGATGATCGGGGCGTCGCATGGCATCGAACTATCCAAGAAAGGTCAGTGCTGGAGCGACTTCCTGAGAGGTCTGTTGAGAAGAATGATCGACAGGCCTGCGGAGGCGGCAACGCCCGCGATCATAAGGAAGAAGTTGGGCTTCTCCATGCTGCTCCAATAGGAGCCAAGCCAGCCGGCCATGAAGTTGCCGATGAAGCTCGTGGCGAGCCAGACCCCCATCATCAGGGACAGAACACGGGCGGGCGCGACTTTGGACACGAGCGAAAGCCCCACCGGAGACAGATACAACTCACCGATGGTGATGATGACGAAGTACCAGAACAGCCAGAGCCAGTTCGCTTTGTCTCCCGGCGCCGTATAGCAGGCGGCAGCGACCATCACGAGGTAGGACAGCGCGACGACGAAACAGCCCATCGCCATTTTGGCGACGGTCGACGGTTCGCGACCCCTTCGCGACTGGATCGCCCACAGTTCCACGATCAGCGGCGTAAAAGCGAAAATCATGAGCGGGTTGAACGCCTGGAACCACGTCACCGGGATTTCGCCCCGCCAGAACAACAGGTCGACCCCGCGGTTGGTGTAGGCGTCGGCCCAGAGCGCGATGGTGTTGCCCTGCTGTTCATAGGCAGCCCAGAACAGCGTGTTCGGCAGGAAGAGGACGAGGAGCGCAAGGATCGCGCGCCATTCCTTGGGGCTCATGGGAACGTGCTCGACATGGGCGGCCTTCGCCTTCTGAAGCTCGTCGGGCGGCAGTTCGCGAAGCCCGCGCAGGTAGATCAGAAGCCCGAACGCCATGCCGACGCCCGCCGCGCCGAACCCATAATGCCAGCCCCACTTCTCGCCCAGCGTTCCACAAATGAGCGGGGCCAGAAACGCGCCCACATTGATGCCGACATAGAAAATCGAGTAGGCGCGGTCGCGGCGCGGATCGCCTTCCTCGTATAACCCACCCACTTGGGTTGAGATGTTTGGCTTGAAGAGGCCGTTGGCGAGGATCAGCGTCAGGAGCGCAAAAAGCAGAAGCGGTTCGAACGCCATCATGAAGTGCCCCACCGCCATCAGGCTCGCGCCGATGATGACCGTCTTGCGCTGGCCCAGCACCCGGTCGGCGAGGAGCCCGCCGAAGATCGGGGTCAGATAAACGAGCGCCGTGTAGGTCCCATAAATCTGCGAGGCGAAGGGCTGCGCTTCGAGTGGCCCGAAAATCGTCTCAAGACCGCCTTTCAGTGTGAGAAGCCCGATCGCTTGCGAGGCATGCTCGGGCAGAAGCACGTATTTTACGAGATACAGCACGAGGAGCGCACGCATCCCGTAATAGGAGAAGCGCTCCCACATCTCGGTGGCGAACAGAAAGGACAGCCCGCGCGGGTGGCCGAAAAGCTGCCTCTGTTCCGTTTCGATGGCTCTGGTCTTGGCGTCCATGGCTCCTCCCAACGGGGATTAAGCAAGGTTTTGCGGCTTCGACAACATCTCGATGCTTCGCCCCGGTTTTGCCAGCCGGAACGCGTGCATCAGGCCGGAGTCGCTCTTTACCTTGTCAGTCGCCACAGCTCTTCCTTTGGGCGGAAGATGGCGCAAGCATCTGGATCGCAGCGAGCTTCTCAAGTGCGGCGCGGGGCGTCAGCCCTGGCGCCAGGGCACGCAGGCGTTGCTTCAGCTAAATTACCCAGCCCGCAACGGGGTAGGTCGGCGGCGCAGCCGTTTCTGGAGATGCCGGCGCTGATTTATATGGGCGTTCTGGCCGCAAACGCCGCTTTTCAACAGCCAAAGGCGGTCAAATCGGCTAAGTCGGGTTAACGCCAAGCCTCCGTCGTTTTCAAACCATCCTTGAAGTGAGCTGAAAGATTTCCCTACCGCTTAGTACGGGCTGGCAAGTGTTCCCTCCAATCGCCGAGCGCACTGTGCTTTGTTTTTCACATTGCGCGCTCGAAAATCCTCTCAGTTTGACTTGGCGTCTGCGACAAAGGGCGCCATTCTTCTCTTTTGGGAGGATGCTCGCATGACTGAAAGCGTTTACAAAGTTGTCGAACTCATCGGAACCAGTACGAACTCGTGGGAAAAGGCCGCGGTTGCCGCCGTCGAGCGGGCCTCGCAGAGCTTGCGCGATCTGCGCGTCGCGGAGGTCAAGGAACTCGACCTCGCAATCGAGAACGGGAAGGTGTCGGCCTACCGGGTAAAGTTGAAGGTTTCCTTCAAATACGAGGGCAAGGACTGATCCACCCGGCCAGAAGCGATCGGCCGCATCTTCGTCGATGACGGCGAGGTGAAGCCTTGTCCGGAATCGTAACAGGCTGAAACGCTGACCTTTTACGTTCCCGGCTCGCGCTTCGCTTGGCCCTGATGACGCCGAAAACGAGGTGTCTACCGCCATGCGCGCCTGTTTGGAAACGCCAGAAGTCCCGCGCGGGGCGGGACTTCGCTGTGCGCCGTGGCGCTGAAGGGAGCGCCTGCCTCTTTCGATCCTACAATCCGAGCAGCGGCGTCGGGTCCACGGGCTTCGCGTTCTTGCGGATCTCGAAGTGGAGCTGCGGCTGGTTCGCATCCCCCGTCGAGCCCGCCGTCCCTATGGTCTGGCCGCGCCTGACTACATCGCACTTCTTGACCATGATTGCGTCCGCATGCGCGTAGGCCGTGACATACTCTTCGGCGTGCCGGATCAGGATGAGATTGCCGAAGCCCGGCAACTCGTCGCCGACATAGGCGACAACGCCGTTTTCGGCGGCCTTGATCGGCGTTCCTTTCGGAACGGAGATCGTCAAACCCTCGTTTACGGTGCCGTCGTGTTGCGGGCCGAACTGTCCGATGACAGCGCCCTCGACGGGCCTGCGGAATGTTCGACCCATGCGCGGCAGCGGATTGGAGAGCAGAGCCTCGCAAGAGGGCTCGATCTGCCTCGCCGCCGCAACCTTGACGTCGGCCGAAGGATGCGCCGGCTCGGCTTCCTGGGGTGTCTCTTCAGGCGCTGCTTCGGCCGCCGCGGCAGCTTGGCCTGCGCGGGGAGCCGCCGCACGGTTCTGGGAGGTCGCCGAAGCCATGGCCGCCTGCCGTGGCGCAGCCTGGCCCGGAAGGGCGATAATCTGTCCCGCCTTCAGAGCGCGCGCGTCGGGCAGGTTGTTCGCCTCAAGAATGTCCCGCTCGCTTATGCCGTGAGCCCGCGCGATGGCCCCGACAGTCTCGCCTCGCTGAACCGTGTAGCATTGGCCGGTCGAGCAGTCGGCGGACTTCGTTCTCGGAGGAAGAGGCGCTTGCGCCACCCTCGACGGCCCCGCGGACGGGATGTAGAGCGCCGTGCCGGGCAAGATGGGACCGCCGCGAAGGCCGTTCGCCCGCGCAATCGCCTCGACAGTCACGCCGTTGCGCTTGGCGAGGGAAAGGATCGTCTCGCCCGGCGCCAGCTTCACCATTCTTCCGCGCGACGCATCGGCGACGGCGGGACCTGAGGGCCTCGCCGGTCTCCTGCCGTCAGGGGTTCCGGCGTCTCGCTGCTCAGGGCCGTAATACGCATAGCCTCGCGGCTGAACGTCGTACCCGCGTCCATTCCGCTGGTCCTGCGGTTGCTGGGCGTAGCCGTACTGTTCGTTTCTCGGATCTCGCGGAGGCGGGGCCGCATAGCTGCTCGGGCCTCCTCCGTAATAATCCTGGGACGGAGGGCTGTAGCGGTCGGGCGGCGGATTGTAGCCGCCGGAGGCTGGCGGAGGAGGTGCCGCATAACCTCCGTCTCGTTGATCGTAGGGCGAATAGACGCGCGGTCCGGCATAAGCGCCGTCCGAGAGAGGAGCGGGGCCGTAGGGGCCATAGCCATCGGCGGTTTTTACGCCTGCTGAGCCGGAAGGCTGCTCGGGCACAGGCGGAAGATCCACCCGGGAAACCTGCATATAACCACCCGTTTGGGTGGAATTGGCGCTGGCAAGTTGAAGGCCGCCTTGGGGCTCAGTTTGAACGTTCGCTGTTTCATGAACGGGGCGGTATTGGGGAGCATTAATGGCGGCCTTGGACGTCGCCGTCGAAGCGCGGGGAGGCGACGCCCCATACCCGCTTCCAAACCCGAGACCCGAAAATCGCTCCGTTCCTGCGCTGCACCCACTCAAAAGAAGGCAACTCAAACCGATTGCGCGGACAACTCCGGGCCCGCGCCTGCCCGCCGCATGTACTCTACTCATCGCCGCACCTCATATTGCATTAAAAGTATTAGCGGCGGAACGCTTAATATTAACTTAAACGCTTCCTATTTTTTCACGCTCTTGGCGCATAGGGCTTGTCAACAGTCGGTCGAAATGAGCGGCACGAACTGAACGGGGATCAAGGTCTGGCGCTCCAGATGCCCATTTGTCCGCGTCACGAGCGTGATCCTTTGATCGTGGCGGGGGCCGAGGGGAATGACCATGGCGCCGCAAGGCGCAAGCTGATCGAGAAGCGCCTCGGGCGCTTTCATGGCCCCGGCCGTGACCAGAATGCGATCGAACAGCCGCCTTGCGGGCCACCCCTTCGCGCCATCATCCTGGATCGCCGTGATATTGGGAATGCCGAGCCGCGCGAACCGCTCCACGGCCAGATCGTGAAGCTCTCGATGGCGCTCGATAGTGTAAACGTGGCGCGCGAGTTGCGCCAGGATCGCGGTCTGGTAACCCGAGCCCGTTCCGATTTCGAGCACATCCTGATCTGGCGCGACATTCAGGCGCTCCGTCATATAGGCGACGACATAAGGCTGCGAAATCGTTTGATTGCATTCGATCGGCAGAGCCTCGTCCGCATAGGCGTGCGCCTTTTCAGCATCCCCGGAAATGAAGATTTCCCGCGGGATCTGGCCATGGCGCCCAACACGCGGGGATCGCCGATCCCGTTGCATTGCAGGCTGTATAAAAGACCGCGCAGCGTGTCATCCATGGCGCTACTCCTGGAGCGGCGCTTGGAAGCCCGCTCCCTACGCTTCCAGAAGCCCCGAAAGCTTCCGGCACGTATCACTATGCGTTAGATTCAAATAAAGAGGCGTTACCGATATCGCGCCGGATCTCACAGCCCAAAGATCCGTTCCTTTGCCGGGGTGCAGCGATTGCGGTTTGAACCCGAGCCAATAGTAGGGGTTGCCCCGCGTATCCATGCGGTCCTCGATGCGCAGGTAATCCTGATCGCGTCGGCCTTGCTCTGTAACCTGAATACCTTCGACTTTACCTGGTTCCCTGTCCGGGAAATTGACGTTTATCAAGACATGGCGTGGCCAGCCCGCCTTCATGAGCTTGCGGACAAGATCCGGGCCGAGTTCCATCGGCGTTTCCCAGTGGACCTTCTTCGGGTTCTCCCAATCGAGGGCGAGGCTCATGGCGATGGAGGGGATGCCGAGCATCGCGCCCTCGATTGCGCCGGCGATGGTGCCGGAATAGGTGACGTCGTCGGCGAGGTTCGCGCCGCGATTGACGCCGGAAAGCACAAGGGTCGGGAGTTGATCCTGAAGAATGTAGCGGACGCCCATGATCACGCAGTCGGTCGGCGTCCCCTTAACCGCAAAGATGCGCTCCGAGAGCTTTCGCAAGCGAAGCGGCTCGTGCAGCGTCAGCGAATGCGCAGCCCCGCTCTGATCGGTTTCGGGCGCGACCACCCAGACATCGTTCGAAAGGTCGGACGCAATCTTTTTCAGGACATCGAGGCCCGGCGCCTCAATGCCATCGTCGTTCGTAATAAGAATCCGCATGCCGCTTTGTACGTCATACGCTCCGCGGCGTCATCTACGTTTATCTTCATCGGCGCCATAACGCCTCTCTGTTTGCGCGCGCGAGCTTCCGCCTGCCACAAAGTTAGCCAGCTCGGCAATCTGCATTGTTGTTTCCAGTTGCCCTCACGATTACTCCGCCAAAGCGGAGAGACCAAGGGCATACCGCTTGAGAACGGATAAATAATTCCAAAAACACATTGATATGAAATCAGATTTTAGCGTATAGGGAATAAGAGCTTTACAAGCTTGGGCTGCGCCATCATGATATGCGGGAATTGCATCTCTGACTGGCATGTTTTGCGGTTCAAGGTTGCTCGCTTATCTCATGAACCGCTTAAGCTTTCTCGCAGAGATCGATTCGCGTAGGGTCATGGAAGACGGCGGAAACCCTTGTTATGGTTGTAGATCAACTCACCGCAGGCCTTAAATCCCTCGCTCTGGACATGGAGCAGGTTGCGATAAAGCTCGCGCAGCTCGACATTGTCGGCGCGACTGATCCCGATCGAGCCAAGTCTGCCGGGTTGGCCCTGGCCACGGTGGCGGCCGGGATCGCCAGGGACGCGGCCTTGATCTGCTCGCGCTTGGAAAACGAGGATTCCCCTCGAGAACCTTCGAACTAAAGACAAGCGACGGGCGCGCCGGCCGCGGCAACCGTCATGGGCGCATCGTCACGCCGCCTCTGCGCGCGTGCGGGCGCATTCTTCCGCCATCCATTCCAGTATCACCGCGAGCGCCCGGCATGGCGCAAGTCCGTTATGGATCGCCCGCTCGTAGCTCGTGATCAGGCTGCTCCTGAGTTCGTTGCTTGCTTCAAGGTTCAGATCGTCTTGGCTGAACCCTTGGAACAAATCTTCTGAATCTTGATCGGACATCCGCCGGACCTCGTCTAGGAATTGGACACAAATGACACGCTGCAAATCATGAAAAGAAGCGATGAAGTCTTTACCGGCAGCCCAGTGAAAGCTTTCAAACGCAGCACGCGAGCGGCGCGCGGCCGCCTCGGCTCCGGATTTTCTTGTAGGTCACGGCTCAGCGCATTCATGCACTTGCATACAAACAACCGCATGATTTTACGATCGTTACAATCCCCGTTCGGGGGGATGGCTGTTCCTGCTTTTTCCGACGGGCTGTGTGCGGAAGAATGCAATTGCCTCGATGAATTAAGAGCCCTATTTTTATTTGGCCCCGACGGTAAAAATGCGAGAAACGCGCAAACGCAATGGATTCAAATTCTAGTAAAACAGTACAGTTCCCCAACGGCCTCGCGCAGGAACTTCTCGATTATTCACGCGACGTTGATGAGGCAAAGACCCCGAAAGAAGTGCTTGATGGCCTGGACGCCATAACCTTTAATCGACTCAATCTACGCGTGTATTCCGCCATTCGCTTTCCGGACAGAGCCACCGATTGGGAGGCTCTGGAGCTTGGCAAGACGGTCTTTGTTCATGAGTCGATGCCGAAGGGTTTGTGGGAGGAGTGGATCAGGCAGGTCCCTCACAAGCTGCCAGTCGGTTATATGCTGGCGCGCATGAGCCTCGGCCCTCATACCGCGACTGAAACACTTCAGATGCTTGAACCTATAGGCTTGGACCGGTGGGGGTTCGACCTCGCTCTGAAATACGGCGTGCGCGACATGTTCGCCTGCCCCATCGGCGCACGCTGGCTCATCACGTTCTGGTCAACCGTTCCGCTTGGAAGGGATTTCAGCGAAGGCGCGAGAATTATGATTTTCGCTGCTTCGAGCTTCGCAGCCTTGAGGCTGGAAAAGCTTGTCGTCCCGTCCCCGGCGTCGCCCGATTATATCATCACGCCCCGGGAACTTGCGGTTTTGCGCCTGTTGTCGGTCGGAATGCCGTTTAAGGATGCGGCCGAGTATCTTGGCATCGGCGAGGAAACGGTGAGGACGCATCTGAAGAAAGTGCAGATGAAGCTCGGGGTGCGCAATCGAACGCACGCCGTTGCCGAGGCCGTTCGCCGCCATCTCATTCCGTGACGCCAGGCGATTATCCCGACAGCGCTGGACCGATGTGCAGGACTGAGCAGTAGCCTTCCTACGAACTCTTGCGGATCGGCGAGCGCCAAAACGTCGTCCGCAGACGTTATGCAGTCGGCCAGCGTATATTTATCGAGATGTCTGAAGAAGGCCTCGCGCGCGCCCCTCAATACGCCCTTCAACCGGCAGCAGGGAACGAGAGTGCAGTTCCCGTCCTCTCGAAAACACTCGGCGATGGCTTGCTCCCTCTCCTGGTGGCGCACGACCTCGCCAATGCGGATCTCTGCGGGGGGCCTCGCCAGCATCACGCCGCCTTTGACGCCACGGATCGTTCGCAGGCACCCCGCGTCAGTCAGCGACTGAACCACCTTCTGCAGATGGTGCCGGGAGACGCGAAGCTCGCGCGCCAGGAGTTCGGTGCTGAGATGGCGGTCCGGCTCCGCTGATAAGCGCATCAGCGTTCGCAAGGCCAGATCGGTCGAAAACAGAAGCTGCATTGTTGCCTGCCTTAAATTGGTATTGACAGTACCACATTTTTGGGCCCAATTAAGTGGTATCTTCAATACCTAATTCAAGCCCGGCCCGGAGATTGCGCCATGACCCTTCCGCTTCAACCTTCCACCTCAAACGGCCACAGTCAGGCGGCGACGCAGTCTCGTATCGCGCGCCAATCTGGATGAGGAGAGCGGCAATCAAGGTGAGGATGAGCGGATCGCCGAGCGTCTCGATGATCGCCGCTGGCGCTGTGACTCGCAAGGCTTTTTGCTTTGCGGAGTGACGTGGAGCGTCACTCCGCCGTTGTTTTGATTGTCGCGCGGCCAGCCGGACGGCCCTTGCCGCGTTTGCGCTCGAGCGCTTCGTTGTGCCGGTAGCTTCTGACGTTCATCTCGAGGATGGTCGCGTGGTGGACGAGGCGATCGACGGCCGCGATCGTCATGGCCTGGTCGGGGAAGACCTTGCCCCATTCGCCGAACGGCTGATTGGCCGTGATCAGCATGGAGCGGCGCTCGTAGCGCGAGCCGATCAACTCGAACCACATCTGCTTGATGGCGGGCAAGCGTAGTTCGGTCAGGAGAAGCTCGACGCGTGCGGAGTTGATGGCGGGTCTTCGTCATGCCGCTGCCTCCAAAACGCACGGTTGAGCGACAACGGCCAACTCGTCATAGGCCGAGAGCGGCGCCAGTTCGACGGTAACCTCCGGGATGACCGCCGCATCAGGCTTGAAGCGGTCCCACAACTGGGCGGGATCGGGCAGTTCTCCAGCATTTAAAGCGGCCTCGATCGCTTCCGCGAGTTCAGCCTCGCAAGCTCGCTCATGCGCCAGCGCCAGGAGTTCGACGGTGGCGCGGCATGCGTGCTTCTCGCCCTCCTTGGTCAGCAACGCCTCAAAGGCGCGGGCGTAAGCCCTGCGTGGGAAGAGCCGTTCACGATAAACGAGATTGAGAAGCGCCATCGGTTTCTTGCGCAAAGCATGAATGACGTGGCGGTAGTCGACGACATGGGCGCGCTTATTGCTCGCCTGCGGCGGCTGGCCCCGGCGTAAGCTTAGAATGGGCGCGCCGCCAAGGAAGCATTCCAGGCGCTCATCGTAAATCCTGACGCGCAGACGATGCCCGATGAGGCGCGAGGGAACCGTATAGAAGACGCGCCGCAACACGAAGCCGCCGCTTGACGTGACCACCACGGAGGCTTCCTCGTAATCGGTGCTCCGCCGCTCTGGCAGCTTTTTCAAGGCGGCCCGTTCCGCTTCGATAAGCTTGCGATTGCGCGCATTGCGGCGGCCGGTAACCTCGTCGATGAAGCCGCGGTACGCCACCAGATCGGGGAAGTCGCGGGAGCCGCGCAAAAGCAGCGCGTCCTCGATCGCCTTCTTCAAATGCCCATGGGCGCTTTCGATGGAGCCATTCTCATGGGCGACGCCCGGATTGTTGCGCGTCGGCTCCATACCGTAATGCGCAACCAGCTCATCATAGCGGCGCGTCAGGTCCTCCTGTTCGTCGCGGGAAAGATTGCGAAAGGCAGCGGAGAGACTATCGGTGCGGTGGTAATGAGGCGCGCCGCCGAGCGCCCAAAGCGCATTTTGCAGCCCCTCGGCAAGCGCGACAAAGCTCTCGCCACCAAGAATGACGTGGGCATGTTCGAAACCGGAGCAGGCCAGGCGGAAATGATAGAGCCGATGGTTGAGCGGCACGCCAGCGATCAAGACGCCAAGGCCGGACAGATCGGTGAAATCTGAAAGCCCAAGTCGGCCCGGCGTATGCGTCTGTGGAAAGACCACATCCCGCTCCGGACCGTGCTGCGCCCGCCAATTGCGGATACGCCGCTCCAGGGTTCGGCGCACGCCAGGGGCGATCTCCGGGTGGCGACGCCGGATCTCTTCGTAGACGGCGATCGCGCGCAAATCCGGCGCGGCCTCGATCATCGGCACGATCTCTTGCTCCCAAACGCCCTCAAGCGGATCGGGCCGACGGCGCCCTCGGGGCGCCTTCTTCTGCGATGGCAGCCGTGGATCGCACGCGATCCGATAGCCGGTCGCGGTGCTGAAACCGGCCTTGGCGGCGGCCACAGCCGTGGTGTGTGTCTGGCGAAAACTCATAAACAGCCTCATCTGGTGGTCGTTGATGTGGAGGCCGGGCAAGCGTCGATTCCTCTTTGCTCTGAAGAATCATATGCTTGTCCAGCCTGCTCGTGACCGCCAGATGCCGTTCCACCCTAGTGAAACGAGCGCCGCCGCTAACGCCGCGCCTTCGGTCGGGCTACGCCCTCCCTCCGTCACGTCGCCAGCGGCATTCTCATCCTGATTGACGTTGCCTTCTCACGGTGATTGTCGCGCGACAGTCTCGTGACGCTCCGATCCCTGAAAGCGCTGGCGACATCATCGCCGCCATCCTCGAACGCTTCCACAACGGGCATCGGCGCGACCTGCCCGGCCTGATCGTTCTCGCCCGCAAGGTTGAGAGCGCGCATGGCGGTCATCCAGAAGCGCCAAAAGGACTTGCGGACTTTCTCGACGAGATGCTGGACAGTCTTGAGGAGCACATGCAGAAGGAGGAGCAGATCCTCTTCCCCATGCTGAGATCCGGCGGCCATCCCATGATCAGCCATCCGATCGCGATGATGCGGATGGAGCATGACGACCACGCCAGCAATCTCGCCAACCTCCTTGCTCTGACGCATGGCCTTAAGACCCCGAAGGACGCCTGCGGCTCCTGGCGGGCGCTCTATGAGGGGCTTGGCGAATTGTCCTCGGAGCTGCACGAGCACATCCGCGTGGAGAACGAAATCCTGTTCCCCCGGTTCGGCGCGTAATCTGCGGGAGGCGTCATCGCGATCGTTGGCCACGCGATGCATCTTCTCGCTCTCCGCACGCCTGCGCGACAACCTCGCGTCGCACTCCTCTCGGCGGAATAGTCGCGCGCCTCGTGCGTCCTGCTCGGAAGGGCGAGGACGAACGCTTTTTTCTTGGAGCACGAGCCGACGGCGTTATTTGCGGTCGTTGAAATAGTCGTAGATTTGCTGGGCCATGGCGGCGCTGATGCCGCCCACGGCCTGCAAGTCCGAAACGCCCGCGCGGCTTACGGATTTCGCCGAGCCGAAATGCTTAAGCAGCGCCCGCTTTCTCGTTGGCCCGATGCCGGGGATGTCGTCGAGCGCGTTTTCGACCATCGCCTTTTTGCGCTTCTGGCGGTGAGAGCCGATGGCGAAACGGTGCGCCTCGTCGCGCAGGCGTTGCACGAAATAAAGCACGGGGTCGTTCAACGGCAGGCTCATGGGCGGTTTGCCCGGCATGAAGAAGCGCTCCCGACCGGCGTTTCGGTCCGGGCCTTTGGCGATGCCGACGATGGAGAGGCCATGGAGGCCAAGCTCGGCGAGAACGGCTTCAGCGGCCGACAATTGGCCCGCTCCGCCGTCGATCAGCACAAGGTCCGGCCATGCGCCGACATCGCCGCCCTGGGCTTCGCTATCGTCCTCGGTTTCGTCAATGACGTCAGGCTCAACGTCACCATGGGCGTCCTTAAGGCGGTCATCCAGGGCGACATCAAATTCTTCTGCCTCCGTGGATGGCCGGGGCTTACCCGGCCATGACAACTGAGGCGGGCTCCCCTCACCCCAGCCCTCTCCCCCTGGGCGAGGGAGTCCCGTCGCAGCCGTTGCAGCAGCGTTCCCTCTCCCAGGGGGAGAGGGACAGGGTGAGGGGGTAGCTTCCTCGCTTGGCGCGGACTCGCCGGCGGGCAGGCCGTGCTCCTTGAGCAGCCGCTTGAAGCGCCGCGTCAGCACCTCGCGCATCATGCCGAAATCGTCGCCCGGCGTCAGGTCGGCGGCCTTGATGTTGAACTTCCGGTACTGTTTTTTCACGAAGCCTTCCGGCCCAGCGACGATCATCGCGCCGACGGCGTTCGTGCCCATGATGTGCGAGTTGTCATAAACCTCGATGCGGCGCGGCGTCCGCTCCAGTCCGAACACGCCGGCGACCCCGGCCAGAAGCTTGCCCTGGCTGGTGCTCTCGGCGAGCTTGCGGCCGAGCGCTTCGCGCGCATTGTGGAACGCATGTTCGACAAGCTCCCGTTTCTCGGCCCGCTTGGGCGTCAAAACCTCGACCTTGCGCCCGAGCTTCGTCGACAAGGCCTCCGCGATTAGCCCCTGCTCCGGAACCTCCTCCGACAGGAGGATGCAGCGCGGCACGATCTTGTCGTCGTAGAACTGCGAGATGAACGACCCCAGCACCTCGCCTGCGCTCAGGCTGCGGTCGGCGCGGGGAAAATAGGCGCGATTGCCCCAGTTCTGGCTGTTGCGGAAAAAGAAGACCTGGATGCAGGTCTGTCCGCCTTTCTGGGCGATGGCGAAGACATCGGCCTCATCCACGCCGTGCGGGTTGATGCCTTGATGCGCCTGGACATGCGCCAGCGCCCAGAGCCTGTTGCGGTATTTCGCGGCGCGCTCGAACTCAAGCTTCTCCGCCGCCTCCTCCATCATCGTGTTCAATTTCCGCTGCACGGCGTCGGTCTTGCCAGACAGAAACGCAGTCGCTTCATCGATGAGCTTTCCGTATTCCTCAAGCTCGATTTCGCGCGTGCAGGGCGCCGCGCAACGCTTGATCTGGAAAAGAAGGCAGGGCCGCGTCCGGCTCTCATAAACGTTGTCGGAACAGGTGCGGAGCAGAAACGCCCGCTGAAGCGTATTGATGGTGCGGTTCACGGCGCCGGCGCTGGCGAACGGGCCGTAATAGTCGCCCTTCAAGGTGCGCGCGCCGCGATGCTTGGCGATTTGCGGCGCCTCCTGGTCGCGGCGGATGACGATGTGGGGGAAGGACTTGTCGTCCCGGAAAGACACGTTGTAGCGCGGCTTGAAGCGCTTGATGAGATTGGCTTCGAGAAGAAGCGCCTCGGCTTCGGTGCCGGTGTTCAGAAACTCCATCGACGCCGTCGAGCGGATCATCGCCGCGATGCGGTTCGTGTGGCCGCCGAGCCGCGTGTAGTTCTGGACGCGGTTTTTCAGGTTCCGCGCCTTGCCGACATAAACGACCTCGCCCGCACGATCCATCATGCGATAGACGCCGGGGCCGGTTCCGAGATGTTTGACGTAGCGCTGAATGACCTGCGCCCCGGTCTCCGGCGCAGTCTCGCCGCCGTCCGGGGTCGCAACGCCGGAGCCTAATTCAACATCGTCCTCAGTGTCGGCCATCGGGCGTTATGTAACGCGGATATCGGGGGTTTGCCATAACAGATGCTGGCCGCCGTCAAGCGCGATCATCTGCCCCGTCAGGGCCGGCGCATTGAGGATGAACGAGACGGCGTCGGCGATTTCCTCCGGCGTCGTGCCATGGCCCAAAGGCATGGACCGTGCCTCATGCTCGAAGTCCTCTGCACTTTGATAGGTGCTGGGAAGCGCTGGGCCGGGGCCGATGGCGTTGACGCGAATGCGAGGCGCGAGCCCCTGCGCCATCGTCTTCGTCGCGGCCCACAGCGCCGATTTGCTGAGCGTGTAAGAGAAGAAGAGCGGGTTCGGGCGAAGGACGCGCTGGTCGATGATATTGATGATGGTCCCGGCTTCCTCGGGGGGAAGCTGGGCCGCGAAGGCTTGGGCGAGGAATACCGGCGCTTTCAGGTTGATGGCCATGTGCGCATCGAAGCTTTCCTCGGTCAGGGAGTCGATCCGGTCGTCGGCGAAATAAGAGGCGTTGTTGATAAGGCAGGTCACGCGCCCAAGGCGCCGATTGACCGCGGGCAGCAGAGCCGCGACCTCGGCGTGCTCGGCGAGATCGGCCTGAAAGCAGGCGCTTTTCACGCCCAGCGCCTCGAGGGCTGCGACCGTGGCTTCCGCCTCCGCCTTCGAGCTTCGATACTGGATGGCGACGGCAAATCCGCGCCCGCCCAGACGAAGGGCTATCGCCTTGCCGATCCGGACGGCTGCGCCAGTTATGAGTGCAAGCTGTGTCATCGATCGTCCATGTTTCTTCCACAACCTTCGCGAGAATTTGCCGGCAAGACACCTAAAAGCTGTTGCGCTTTGTAAGCTCTCGCTGTAGTTGTGTCTTCAACGAGACGCGAGTGCGATGCGAGTTTGTAGCTCAGCCGGTTCATAAACTCGATAGCTCAACTCATTGGAGAGCAAGGCGCAAACGTCCTCGTTAGTGATCCTAGATAATCCACGCCCAAGGATTTCTTCGATCATTTCCCTCTCAAGTGCCCAGAAGGCCGGACCCCTGCCCCACCCGGGTCCGGCCGATTTTATTTGTGATCCCCAAATTCTACAAGGCGTGAGCAGGATCAAGTAAGCCGGAAATTGTCATGACCGGGCTTGACCCATCCAGGATACGATCCGGACCCTCGTTCGCTGCTCTGGATGACCGCATCGAGTGCGGGCCGTGACATCGAATCCCCGCACTGCCGAACCAGCGTTAAATCCTGACGAGATGCCGGTTCAGCCTTCTGTCGATTGCGTTCCAGACGCGCCGGATGATTTCAACCGTGAGAATGTAGATGAGCGCCGCTGCGATGTAGGCCTGGAAGTCGTACGTCCTCTGAAAAGCGAGCTTCGCCGTCGCAAGCAGGTCGTAGACCGTGACTACGCTCGCCAGCGCGCTGGCTTTCACCATCAGGATCAGTTCGTTTCCGAACGGGCGCCACGCCAGGCGGGCCGCTTGCGGCAGGATGATCCTGCGCGCCATAAGAAATGGCGTCATGGCGGCGGCGCGAGCAGCCTCGATCTGCCCAACAGGGACGCCCCGGATCGCGCCAGCGAAAATCTCGGCCTGATAGGCGGCGGTGTTCAACGTGAACGTCAGGAGCGAGCACAAAAACGGATCACGGAAAAGCCGCCACAGCCCGGCCGCCTGGAGTTCGGACTGGAATTGCGCCGACCCGTAATAGACGAGAAAAAGCTGCGCGAGGATCGGCGTTCCGCGAAAAACATAGGTGTATCCGAAGAGAGCCGCGCTTAGGGGACGCGAACCGAAAACTCGGCCAAGAGCGACCGGCGTCGCCAGCAGAAGACCGAGCAGCGCGGAGCCGAACGACAATTCCAGCGTCACCAGAAACCCATCCGCCATGCGGGGGCCGAACTTCTCGAAAAGCGCCCAGTCGATCATGCGGCGGACCTCCAGCCTTTGGCCGCGGCGCGCTCGGCCCGCGCGATGATGAGCGTCGAAACGGCCGTCATGGCGAGGTAGATGACGCAGGCGACGGCGTAGAACTTGAAGGGCTGCCGCGTGCTTTGCGCCGCGATGAACGACATCCGCAGGAGATCGTCAAGCGCGATGACCGAGACGAGCGATGTGTCTTTCAACAGAACGAGCCAGTTGTTGCCGAGGCCGGGCAGCGCGAGCGCCAGCATTTGCGGCGCCTTGACCCGTCGGAACACAAGGGCGGGGCTCATGCCGAAACTCTTCGCAGCTTCGATCTGGCCGCGTTCGACGCCGCGCAACGCAGCAAGCAGCACTTCGCTGGAATAGGCGCCGAAAACGAGCGACAGCGCGATCAGGCCGGCGACAAAGGGCGAAATGCTGATGGACACGCCCATGTTCTGGAACAGGATCTGCGCGCCGTAGTAAATCAGAAGCAGCGTCAGAAGTTCGGGCAGGCCGCGAAAGACGGTGGTGTAAGCCTCCCCGCTAGCCCTCAGAACCGGCGACTGTAAATCCTTCGCCAGCGCCGCCGCAAGCCCGAGCGCGAGGCCAAACGGCAGCGTCGCCAGCGCGAGGCCCAGCGTCATCGCCGCTCCCAGCGCGAGTTCATGTCCCCATTGGATTAATGTGCCGTCCATGGCTCCAGGAACGATGTGTGAGGCCGCCCGGGCTGAGCGGCTCGGTTCGACAGTCAGATTAGGGGAATTCGCGCCATTTGCATCTCGAAGTTCGTTCGCTTGCGCGCTACGGCTTGAAGGATGGCGTTTTGGTCACAAAAAACTTAGAAAAGCTAAGGGTGCGAAAGCCTTTGGCGCCTGCAGGCGCACGCTGCGCATGGGTTGGAGCGGATGAGATCGCTGCGAGCTTTACTGCTTGACGCCCGTTCAATGACATCATAGCGCCCGAAGCGTGAAACCTAAAAAAAACCTGGCGCTTGTCGCCAAGCGCCAGGATCCAGATGCCAATTAAAACAGAGCTAGCCAGGCAGGCTTAGCAGTAGCCCGCATTAGCATCGCATGCCGAGGCGCCAAGCAGGACAATGTCGCCGCTCGTAAACGGAGAGGCCTCCTGCTGCTTCTGCGTCAGGTCGACCCATCCCCAGTTGGTCACGCCAACAACAATGCTCGGATTCGGCCGCCGTCCCGAACAGTTAAACGGCTGCCTCAAGTCTTAGTCTAGCGCTTAGTTTGTCGGGACGTCTAATGTCCTCAGCCCACCGAGCAAGCTTCCCCTGCCTGAGCAGAAGTCCCAGCCAGCGGTGGCGACGTAGCTATCGTACCGCCCGCAATCCCCAACCGTGATATCGCGGAATTTGCCGATCGAGCCATTATAGATGGCGGTCAAAGCTCCCTGAGGTAGAGGGTACTTGACGCCCTTATGGCTCATAATGCCCGCCTCGACGGGCGAAGCCACGCTCGTCCCGCCAACGATCCACCATCCGCCTCTATACCCGCTATAGACCCAGACGCCGGTGGAGGGATCGGCGACCGCCGCGATGTCTGGCACGCCGCGTTTTGCGCCGACAGTAGCACTGATGCCGTTCTGATAAGCTGGCCGCGCTACATATGCGCTGTTTCCGCCGCCCGCTAGCTGCCAAATTGCTTCCCTTTGATAGTTTCCAGTAGAGGCATTACGGCTTATCGCCGTTCCTCCGACTGAAACCACATAGGCCGATGTGCTTGGAAAGAGGACGCCCGGCGCGTCGCCGGAAGACGCGAGATAGGTGACATTCGGTGTTTTGAAATAACTGTCATAGCTGCTCTGCGTGGAGAACTCCGAACCACCCCAGCTCATCGAGACGACGCCGCCGCCTGCGGCGTTGACCAGGTTGGAAGCCTTAGTGACGGCCTTCATCAGCTCGACATAAGAGTTGTTCAACGCCTCAACCAAAATGATCTTGGCGTTGGGAGACATCGCGTGAGCCCACTCGATATCCAATGACAACTCAAGCGCCCAACCCGCGTCATTCGCAGGCAGACCGTTGGCATAGACAACGCTAAGGGAAGGCGCCGGAGATGAGGCCGGGAAGAACTGACTGTGGAACTTCGCCAGATCCGGAATTGCCGAAGGGTTGTGGTAGGCGTCGACAATCGCGATCGTCAGGCCCGCCCCGCCCGTAATAACCGCAGAGGCGTTAGCTGGATTGCAGCCGACTGTCTGAGCAACAAAACCGTAAACGCAGGCGAGCGAGGACGGCGTCTCATAATAATAGCCGGAATACGGAGCCGTCTCTGGGGTCAGGCCGCCAGTCATCGACCCTTTAGACGGCGTAGCGCCGGCTTCGGCGAGGACCAAGCCGAGAATATTGGTATGAGCGTTAACCGCAACATCCGAAGGCTTTTGGTTATTCGAACTCGGGACTCCAAAGCGTCGGCGCGCCATGGGGTGCTGCGCCTTGAACAAATTGCGCCGAGGCGCCGCCTACAAAAACTCCTAACGCAACTACTCCGATTCCTGCCCCGAGGAACCAGCTTAATGACGTCTTTCTCATGGAAAAACTCTCGATAAAAGTTATTGGATAATGCGTATTATTGAACGGGCATCATCCCGCTCAGCCGGTACGCTTTTGCTCCGTAGCAGGCGTCGCAGAATTCGATCTACTTGGCTAGGACTTTTGTCTGTGAAAAAAAATACTTCAGCATCTAGCTGTGTCTTGACTGCATCTTGAATACTATTATTGATTTGTATTTTTTATATTTGCAATCTCTGCGAGTATCCCCTTGCGGGGCCTGGACACTTTGTACGCTGGGCCCTGTGGACGGATTTTATCAAGATCATGCTACAGTCAAAGGCGACAAAGGGGGCGTAGTTCTGCGCCGTCTTCTCGCATCGCAGGGCGCTCCGCTTAAAGCGCTTGAGTTTGCCGAATGCCTGTTCTGAACCAGATGCGCAGTCTTGCTTGAGTTCGCCAGCGCTTCGAAGAAGGCCTCGAACGTTTCCGTCCGCCTGAGCCGCCAGAAGCACTTCCACACGCTGTTCCACTTGCCGACGGGTGAAATCGCTGGCCGAGCTTTTGCGCCTTCAATGTCATCATCGTGCTCGAAGATATGGAAAACCCTGACGCTTGTCGCCAAGCGTCAGGGCCAAGATGCTGTTCAAAACAAAGCTAGTGGCCCGAGTCAATCAAACCGAGGATAGAGGCGCTTGAGCTTGATGCGGGCGTCGGCGGTTGTGAAGCGCCAATTGGCCTTGGTCTGATGTTTGTTGCGATCGGCTTGCCATGCGGCGACTTCCCGGCTCAGCGTTTCTTTGTCCGGGATGCGGCGATCCAGGCATTGCGAGGAAAGATCGCCCAACTCGGACTCCGCCATGTTGAGCCAACTGCCATGCTTTGGCGTGTAATGCCATTCGAAGCGCTCAACGAGCCGCTTGGCCTCGGCGGGCGGAAAGGCTTCGTAAAGGGAGGCTTTGACGTGCGTGTTGAGATTGTCCTGCACCAGAGCGATTTTCTCGGCGTGCGGGAAGAGAACGTCCGATAAGTATTTGAGGATCTTGGCGTAGTCGATGGCGGTTCGATGATCGGTGACCTCGACATGCCGAAAGCCCTCCAGCGGCGCGAACAGCATGAACAGGTTGGCGGTCCCGTTGCGCTCGTACTCGTAATCGACCCGCTCCGGCTGCCCCGGCTTCATCGGAACCGGGGTTCGCGTCTCAGAAACAAGTTGCTTGGAGGCCTCATCCAGGCAAACCAGCGGCATGTCCGGATCGTGCGGCCGCGTATAGACGTCCAGCGCCTCCTCCATCGCCGCTACGAAAGCGCCGCTCGCCGCCGGCGGAATGACCCACTGCTCTTTGCGGTGGGGCTTAAGTATGTTTTTTTTAGAACGCGCCCGATCGTGTTGTCGCTGGCGCGCTCGACGATGCCCAACTCCACCACCTTGTCCTCCAGGAGCCGCAGCGTCCAGCGGGCGCGGCCTTCGGGGGGCGTCGAGCAGGCCAGGGCCACCAGCCGGGCCTCCTTCTCGCCGTCGAAAATGGGCGTGATCGCCGGCGCCGCGCGCTCCTTGCGGCTCAACACAGCCTCAAGGCCCTCCTCCACCAGTTGCTGGCGAACGCGCGTCACCATCGACTTGTTCGTATCCAAGGCCTCGATGATCTGGCCATCGCTCCAGCCTTCGCCCTGCGCGCCAACATCGGCCTTGAGCAGAATCCGAGCCTTCAAAAGCCGCTTGGCGGGGCTTTTTCCCTTGTTGATCAGGGCTTGCAGATGATCGCGTTCTGCTTCGCTCAGTCTGACGACGTACTTCTTTACCCCGATGTCCTTGGCGGCCATGGCCCGGTCCCCATCCAGCTGATCCAGCCGCCACGTCCCAGCGGCCGGACATGCCGAATCCAACTCGCCCGCTTCTGGGAATCCCCCTTTCCCCAACATGAATCAATTTGCCGCGCCTAGCTCAAATTGAGTGACGCGACCCACTAGCCAAGAAGGCTTAGCAATAACCGACGTTATTGTTGCATGCTGCGTTGACAAGGACGGCGATGTTATTGCTCGTGAAAGGAGAAGCTCCAGCCAGCTTTTGCGTGAGGTCGGTCCTCCCCCAACTGTCCACGCCGACAATCACGTTGTTAACGGAAGCCGTCCCGTTTGCTAACCCGCTGCCCAAGGCCGGAGCCACGCCAAGATTATTCACCCAGGGGCCGCCGCTGGCCCCGCCCGTCTGAAGCGATCCAATAAGGGTATTGTTAAAGTCACTCGTCGAGACGGCGCCCTGCAAGTCAGTTCGCTCCTGAATGAGGCCGCCATCGAGGTCTAGGGGATATCCGAGCTGTGTGATCAAAGTCTTGCCGCCAGTGAATCCCCAGCCGTTCCATCCATAATTGAACCAGCCAACCCTTGATCCGGGTAAAACGCCATTTGAGTCTTTGTTCAGAACGATGACCGCGATGTCATCAGGGCAGACGATGCCATACTGAGAGCAGTTGTCCGTCCCATTCAAGTAACTGTTCAGCACCCACATCTGCCTCCAAGTGTAGGTGCCATAGGGGCCTACGCCATTGTTGTAAGCAGGTAAGAACCGCCAATTTGTATATCTTTGGTTACTCCCATAGTTGGCGACGCAGTGCGCAGCGGTGACAATCACGGCCGGCTTGATCAGAGCCGCCGAGCAAAGCCAAGAGCTCCCATCTGGTTTGTTGTAGAACAGCCTGCCTGCCGCCCTGAAGGGATAATAGTTTGACGTTACGTCACCATTTGCGTTGGTGCGAACCGTCGTGTAGGGCAGCCCAGCCGCGCCATATTGTTGCGGCGATGCGCCTCCACTCACGCTGGGACTCGCAACCTCTGTCAGGTTTCGCGGTGGGAGGACCCGAACCGGATTAAGCTTGCCAGCGAACTCGCCTTTGGCGTCTGATCCAATGGAAACGCCAGGCGATGAGTGAAGCTGCTTAAGGGCGGCAGGATCGGCCTGCAAAGTCGGCGCAATCTTCGCCTCCCGCCCGAGCGGCGCTTTTGCGTTAGCATAATCCAGGACGGCTGCTGCATCCTGGCTGCTTGGGGAAAAACTTACGACCTGCGCCCGCAACTCCGTTGCCGCGGCGCAGCCCACACAGGCTACTATACCGAAAATAAATATTTTATTCATTAGCCTCTCCAAAATGTGAGCTAGCTCGGACAGAACGCGCCGCTCCCTGAGCGTCGCGAAATCTCCCGAGCAAGTCGAGAGGACGAAAACTAAATGCTTCCGGCCACCAACGTGCGGACGTGGTCGCCACATGCCTACACCCGACTTTCCGCAAGAAGTCGGACAGCGGAAGCTTGCCGTTAATATTTCCATTTTTTTACAACTATTTAGACGTCAACAATCCTAATTGCGTCACTGTGTCAACTAAGCAACTTTTTTAAAAAACTAAGAAACTATACTCAGCTTTTTTCGAAAACTATCTGGACGACGTCTCTACCGCCTTGCGCGACCTGCCCGAATCGATCCGGTCGAACAATGGCGCCGACGCTACATCCACATTGGATGTAGCGTCTCAACCTCTGAGCCGCGCTCAACGGCGAGGCGCACACTGGTCGGCTATGCGTGCGAGGCTTTCGTCGCGGCCGAGCACGTGCAGCACGTCGAAGATCGGCGGCGATGTGGTCCGCCCCGTCAGCGCCGCGCGCAGCGGCTGGGCGACGCCTCCAAGCTTCGCGCCTGCCTCCTCGGCGTAGGCGCGCGTCGCGGCTTCGAGGGCCGCGGGCTCCCACGCATCGAGCTTCGAGAAGCGCTCGGCAAGCGCGGCGAGATGCTTCTTCGCGTCGCCCTCCAGGAGCTTCGCCGCCTTGTCGTCGAGGTCGAGCGGGCGCGGAACGAAGAGGTAGCGCGCCGATGAGAGAAGCTCGACAAGGGTCTTCGCGCGCTCCTTGAGGCCGGGCATGGCCTGTTCGAGCTTCTTCCAGCCCTCTTCGTCGATGCGGCCGGCGAACTCCTTCGCGCCTTCGACCTCGGGAGCGATGGCGCGGATTTGCGCGACAAGCTCGGCATCCGGCGTCTGCCGGATGGTGTGGCCGTTCAGGTTCTCGAGTTTCGCGAAGTCGAAGCGGGACGGGGAGCGGCCGATGGCGTCGAGGTCGAACCATTCGATGGCCTGCGCGGTCGAGAAAATCTCGTCGTCGCCGTGGCTCCAGCCGAGCCGAGCCAAATAATTGCGCATCGCCGAGGGCAGGTAGCCCATGGCGCGATACGCCTCGACGCCGAGCGCGCCATGGCGCTTCGACAGCTTCGCTCCGTCCGGCCCGTGGATCAGCGGAATGTGCGAGAAGGACGGCGCAGTCCAGCCCATCGCGTTATAGATCTGCGTCTGGCGCGCGGCGTTGGTGAGGTGGTCGTCGCCGCGAATAATATGCGTGACGCCCATGTCGTGATCGTCCACCACAACCGCGAGCATATAGGTCGGCGTGCCGTCCGAGCGCAGCAGCACCATATCGTCGAGGTCCTTGTTCCGCCACGTCACGCGGCCCTGGACGCGATCCTCGATCGCCGTCTCGCCCTCGCGCGGAGCCTTGAGGCGCATGGCGTAAGGCGCGTCCTTCGGCCAGTCATCCGGCCCGCTGTCGCGCCATGTCCCGTCATAGCCGGGCGCACGGCCCTCCTCCTTGGCGCGTTCGCGCATCGCCGCCAGTTCTTCCGGCGTCGCGTAGCAGCGATAGGCCTTGCCCTCCTCCAGAAGCTTGAGCGCAACCTCCTTGTGCCGCCCAGCCCTGGCGAACTGATAAATGACTTCGCCGTCCCAATCGAGGCCGAGCCATTTCAGCCCGTCGAGGATGGCGGCGATGGCAGCGTCCGTGGAGCGCGCCCGGTCGGTGTCCTCGATGCGCAGCAGGAATTTCCCGCCCGTATGGTGGGCATAAAGCCAGTTGAAAAGCGCGGTCCGGGCTCCGCCAATATGCAGAAAGCCGGTCGGCGAAGGGGCAAAGCGTGTCACCACGCCCGATGCGGACGCCATGATTATCCTCTCAATCCTATAGACTTTTTTGTTGGGCAGCGGTGTAACATGCCGTCCGGGCAATTGGTAGCGGGTGGGCAGGGTTGAGCGTTTTCGTTCCCGCAGGCGTGGAGGCTGCGCCGCAGCGTGGCGGCGGGTTTTTGCGCGCGCTCGCCTGGCCCGGCGAGGCGCTCGCACAACAGCTCGATGCGGAGCAAGGGCGCTGGTCCCTATGGATTCCCGTCTTTTTCGCCTGCGGCATCGGCCTCTACTTCGCGCTTCCCTACGAGCCGGAACTGGCGCTTTCTGCGGGCCTCTTCATCGCGGCGCTCTCACTTCGCATCCTCGCCCGCTTCCATCTGTTCCCGTTTCTCCTGACGAGCATCCTCCTTTGCGTGAGCGCCGGCTTTCTCGCGGCGAAAGTGCGCACCGCCGTTGTCGCCGAGCCCATGCTCGAACGGCACGGCGCCTACGACATCGAAGGCTTCGTCGAAAGCTTCGACCGGCAGACGCCGAAGCGCGCCCGCGCCGTCATCCGGGTTTCGAACATGCAATATAAGGGCGCCGAGGCTCGCCAGAAACCGTTTCGCGTTCGCATCAGCGTGCGCGGCGATGTCGATTACAGGCCGGGCGACGCCGTGAAAGTGCACGCGCTGTTAGGCCCGCCGCCGGAGCCTGTCATGCCGGGCGGCTACGATTTCGCACGCGCGAGCTTCTACCAGGCCGTCGGCGCGTCTGGCTTTTCGCTGTCTGCGCCGGAGATTTTGGAAGGTCGAGAGCTGCCTTTCGACATGAAATTCCGGACAGCTCTCGCCGATCTCAGGGCGACGATCGGCGACCGCATCATCGAGGTGCTTCCGGGCCAGACCGGCGAACTCGCCGCAGCCCTGACCATGGGCAAAACCGCCGGCCTCGAAGACAACTCGCTGAACGATCTGCGCGGCTCGGGGCTCGCTCACATTACCTCGATTTCCGGCATGCACATGTCGCTCGTGGCGGGCGCCGTGTTCTGGTTCCTGCGCTGGGTCCTGGCGCTGTTTCCCGCGATCGCGCTCCGCTATTCGGTGCGGGCCATCGCGGGCGGCGCGGCGCTCGTCTGCGTCACCGTCTATCTGGCGCTCTCGGGCGCGTCCATCGCCGCGGTGCGCTCCTATCTCATGATCGCCGTGGTTTTCCTGGCGATCCTTCTGAACCGGCCCGCGCTTTCGCTTCGGAACGTCGCGCTGTCGGCTGTGCTGATCCTCGTCGTGCTGCCGGACAGCCTGATCGACCTCAGCTTCCAGATGTCCTATGCGGCGACCGCCGCCCTGATCGCGGGCTATGAGCGTTTCGGCCGCTATCTGCATTTCGAGGCGAAAAGCATCCGCGAGCGGCTGACCTGGCAGCCCGTCTATATCGTGGGCGCAGTGCTGGTGACGACGGCGACGGCGGGGCTCGCTGTCGAGCCGTTTTCCGCTTATTACTTCCATAACCTGACGAGCTACGCCGCGCTCGGGAACCTGCTCGGCGGCCCGCCGATCGATTTCCTCGTCATGCCCGCCATGATCGTGGCGCTGATCGCCATGCCTTTCGGCCTGGACGAGTGGCCGCTGAAGCTGATGGGCTTCGGCATCGACGCAATGATGGCCGTCGCCAAAGCCGTCGCCTCCCTGCCGGGCGCGCTGATCGTGGTCCCGGCGTTCTCCTTCGCCGCGCTGCTTGTGATCGTGGCGGGCGGCCTCTGGCTCATCATCTGGCGGGGGCGCTGGCGCGTGGCGGGCCTCGCCGTCATCGGCCTCGGCGTCGCCATGACCTCGTTTCACGAACGGCCCGACATCTATGTCGACCGCGAAGCGAAGGTGGTGGCGGTGCGCGACAAGTGGGGGAAGCTGCAGGCGCCGAAATCGCGCCGGGCCTATTATACGCTCGCCCAGTGGCTGAAGGCCGACGGCGACAACCGCAAACCGCAAGAGGCGTCGGTCGGCAAAGGCTGGCAATGCGACGCCGATGGCTGCCTCGCCATGGTGAAGGGCCAGCTCGTGAGCCTCGCCGCAAAGTCCGACGACGCGCCGGAACACTGCCGCCGCGCGAGCGTCCTCGTCGCGCCGATGGACATTCGCGGACCATGCCCCACGCCGAAGTATATTTTTGACCGCACCGCGCTGTGGGAGAAGGGTTCGGCGGTGATTTCGCTCTCAGAGGCCGGCGTCTCCGTTGCCATTGCCGGTGCGGATCGCGGCATTCGGCCGTGGGCGCCGGAGCGGCGGCGCAAAGAGGTCATTCCGCCTGAGCCGGGGGAGAAAGGTCAGGAGGCGCAAGAATAGGGGAACATAACTCCGGAGCGGTGAGCGGCCTCAGCGTCGTACGCAGGCTTACCAATTTGCTAAAGAAAAACGTCTTTTTGTATACAATACAGTCGACATGGCCTCCGGCGAGGTCGATGCGCCTGCTCAAATTGCAACTTAGTTTCTCTTGAATGCGTGCTGTGATTATTGCGTTACTTATATAACAGATGCAGTTTATATATATTACCTTTATATGTAGATAGGCCGCCTTTGCAAAACGAACCCAATCCCGTTAACCGGCTGTGAAATCTTACAGCGCTGCGCCCTGCAGTAGGGCTGGCTGCACAATAGGTCATGGCCGGGCTTGACCCAGCCATTCAGAGAAGCTACGCGGCCTGCTTCCCTGGATGGCCGCCTCAAGGTCTCAAGGCGGCAATGACAAATGGAGGTCGCCCCCCGGCTCCGTTGCAAAGATGGCGCAGTTGTCAACACATTCCTGAAACAACCTGTTACATAATTCAAAAAGACATCGACAAAGATTTTACCTATTGTCTAGACAGGGCATGAGATTTCGCGAGGCGGGGGCTGCCATGCATCGAGCTTTTTATAAGTTCGTGTTGCGTGCCGCGTTTGTTGCTGTAAAAGGTGAAATTGTGAGCCTTTGGGCTGGCTTGGCGGCGGTCGCGATCTGCGCCGCATTGGCCGCGTGCGCCGAGGATCCCAAATATCCGAGCCTTGCCAAAATCACCGATTTGGGAAGCATTCTAACCCCGGAAGAACGCCAGAAGGCCGTGCAGGACCTGCAAAAGCAGGAGCAGGCGCACAGCGCCGGCGGAGTGCAGACCGCCAGCGCGAGCAAATAGCGCGGCGACAGCCGTCCTCTTCTTCCCTCGGAGACGCGAGCCCGACGCCCGGCGGCGGGACGCGGCTCTCAACCTTCAGACATATCTGTTAGCTGCTTTGCGCCTTTCGCAAAGCTTGATGGACAGCGGCGTGACTCAGGTCTTATAGCTTGACGCTGCGTCCCGCTTTCGACGGGATGCGTTTGTTTTAGGAAACATCCCGCCATGTCCGAAGAATTCCACCGCATCAAACGACTGCCGCCTTACGTTTTCGAGCAAGTGAACAAGCTCAAGGCGGCCGCACGAGCGCGGGGGGACGACATTATCGACTTCGGCATGGGAAATCCCGACCTTCCCACGCCCGATCACATCGTCGAGAAGCTGATCGAGACGGTGAAGAAGCCGCGCACGAACCGCTATTCCGCCTCGCGCGGCATTCCAGGCTTGCGGCGCGCACAGGCCGGCTACTACGAGCGCCGCTTCGGCGTTAAGCTCAATCCCGACACGCAGGTCGTCGCCACGCTCGGCTCGAAGGAAGGCTTCGCCAATATGGCGCAGGCCATCAGTGCGCCGGGCGACCTGATCCTCGTGCCGAACCCCACCTATCCGATCCACGAGTTCGGCTTCATTATTTCAGGCGCAACCATCCGCCACATCCCGGCGAGCGTGGATAACGACTTTCTCGTGTCCGTCGAACATGCGGTGCGCCACAGCGTGCCGAAGCCGATTGCGCTGGTGTTGAACTATCCGTCCAACCCGACCGCGCTGATGGCGAGCCTCGATTTCTATCGCGAAGCCGTCGCCATGGCCAAGAAGTACGACCTCATCATCCTGTCCGACGTCGCCTATGCCGAGATTTATTTCGACGGCAATCCGCCGCCCTCTATCCTTCAGGTCCCGGGCGCGATGGATGTGGCCGTCGAGTTCAGTTCGCTGTCAAAGACCTATTCGATGCCAGGATGGCGCATCGGCTTCTGCGTCGGAAACGAGCGGCTGGTCGGCGCGCTGACCCGCGTGAAGTCTTATCTCGACTACGGCGCATTCACGCCAGTCCAGGTCGCCGCTTCGGCCGCGCTGAACGGCCCGCAGGAGTGCGTTGAGGAGATGCGCCAAACCTACAAGCACAGGCGCGATTGCCTCGTGGAAACGCTTGACCGCGCCGGCTGGACCATTCCATCACCCCCCGGAACGATGTTCGCCTGGGTTCCGCTGCCGCCGGCGATGGCTGAGGTGGGATCGCTCGAATTCTCGAAGCTGCTTCTCGAAAAAGCGGGCGTGGCCGTTTCGCCGGGCCTTGGCTTCGGCGAATATGGCGAGGGCTACGTTCGCCTCGCTCTCGTCGAGAACGAGCACCGCATCCGGCAGGCTGGCCGCGCTATCAAGAAGTTCTTGTCTTCGGCCGACTCTACCCTGCACAATGTCATTCCACTGGCGCAAGCCCAGGCTTCCGGCGGGCGGTGAGGCGAAGCGCGATGACATCAGACAAACCGTTGCGCATCGGGATCGCCGGGTTGGGAACGGTGGGGTCCGGGCTTCTGGCTCTCCTCAATGAGCATAGCGGAGCAATTGCGGAAAAGAGCGGCAGGGCGGTTGTCATCAACGGCGTCTGCGCGAAATCCCGCGAAGAGCCCGGCGCCAAGCTGACGACAGCCCCGTGGTTCGACAGCCCGAAAGCGCTTGCGGTCTCGGCGGATATCGATGTTTTCGTCGAGTTGATGGGCGGCGATAAAGGACCGGCGCTGGAAAGCGTCAAGGCCGCGCTCGGCGCCGGCAAGCATGTCGTAACCGCGAACAAGGCGTTGCTTGCCCGCCATGGCGCGGAGCTTGCGGCGCTCGCAGAAGAGAGCGGCGTCACGCTCAGCTTCGAAGCGGCGGTGGCGGGCGGCATCCCCATCGTGAAAACGCTCAAAGAGAGCCTGCTCGGCAATTCGATCTCGCGCGTCTACGGGATCCTGAACGGCACGAGCAATTACATTCTCACGCGCATGCAGCGGGAAGGCCTGCCGTTCGCCGAGGTGCTGGCGGAAGCGCAGGCGTTGGGATATGCGGAGGCCGACCCGACCTTCGACGTTGACGGACAGGACGCGGCACATAAGCTGACGCTGCTCGCCGCGCTTTCGTTCGGCGTGCGGCCCAATTTCGACGCCGTCCATCTGGAGGGCATCCGCGGCATTACGCCCGCCGACTTCCGCGCCGCGGACGAGCTTGGCTACCGCATCAAGCTGTTGGCCGTGGCGGCGAAGACGGAGAGCGGCATCGAGGCGCGCGTTTCGCCAACCATGATCCCGAAGGCGAGCGCGCTCGCCAGCGTCGATGGCGTCTTGAACTGCGTCGCCGTCGAAGCCGATTTCGTGGGACAGATCATGCTCGCCGGCCCCGGCGCCGGCTCGCGGCCCACAGCCTCGGCGGTGGCGGGCGACATTATCGACATCACGCGCGGGCATGTGAGTTTGCCTTTCATCCTGCCCGCGGCGAAGCTTGGAAGCCAGAGCCCTGTCGAAATGCGAACCCATGAGGGCGGGTTTTACATTCGCCTGTCAGTTTACGACCGACCCGGCGCCATTGCGGCGATCGCCGCGCGCATGGCCGAGCAGCGCATCTCGCTCGAAAGCGTCGTCCAGAAGCGCGAAGCGCCCGATCTTCCCGGTTTTGGTCGACCTGGAAACGAGGGCGAGCCGACCCCTGTCGTGTTGATCACCCATCGGACCCGCGAAAATCTGCTCCGGGCCGCGCTCGACGCCATCCAGAAGGACGGTCATGTCGCAGGCTCCGCCCAGATGATACGCATTGAGGCGCTTTAAGCAGCCGTGTTACATTTTTCAACAAAATAGACCAAGAGATAACGGGAAGGCGTGCGCCATGGAAAACCAATCAGGACCAGACCATGTGTCGAGCAGCCTAACGCGAACGCTGTCGCTTGATATTGCGCGCGTGACGGAGGGCGCTGCGGTCGCCGCCGCCCGTCTTCGCGGGCGTGGCGATGAAAGGCAGGCCGACGCCGCCGCGGTCGAGGCGATGCGCAAAGAGATCGCCGATCTGCCGATTACCGGCAAGGTCGTGATTGGCGAAGGCGAGCGCGACGAAGTGTCGATGCTCTTTGTCGGGGAGGAGCTTGGCCGCGGCGGCCCACCTGTGGACATCGCCGTTGACCCACTCGAAGGCACGACCCTATGCGCCAAGTCGCTGCCGGGTGCCCTGACCGTTGTCGCGGTCGCGGAGAAGGGAGGCCTTCTCAACGCTCCCGGCATATACATGGAAAAAATCGCCATCGGCCCGGGCTACGAGGAAGGTCTCGTGAGCCTCAACTATTCCATCGCGGAAAACCTGGAACGGCTCGCCATGGCGAAAGGCGTCACGGTCGCAGAAATCACAGCTTGCGTGCTGGACCGTCCGCGACACGCAAGGTTGATTGAAGAAATTCGGGCCGCGGGCGCCGCAATCAGCCTCATCGGCGACGGAGACATCGCAGGGGTCATTCAAACCTGCGAGCCGGAAGAAACAGGCATCGACATTTATCTCGGCATGGGCGGCGCGCCGGAAGGCGTTCTTGCCGCTGCGGCGCTTCGCTGCATCGGCGGCCAGATACAAGGCCGGCTTGAAGCCCTCAACGACCAGCAAATCAAGCGGGCGGAGCATTTCGGCATCAGGGACCTGAAGCGCACATACTCCACAGCCGACATGGCCTCTGGCGATATCATTTTCGCGGCGACCGGGGTTACGGATGGCCCGCTGTTGAGCGGCGTCAAGTTCTATGACGGGCAGATCGAGACCCATACCGTCATCATGCGCTCCGCGACTTGCACAGTGCGCTGGATTTACGCCGAGCACATGGACCTCGCCAAATTCGATCGTTAGAAAGCAGGGAAAGACGCCGCGAAGGGCTATCTTTGCCGTTGATGCATTGGCGGCGTCGCCGGTTGCTTTTCGGGGCTTGACCTTTTTTGGACGCCATTAGTCGCCCCGGAATGCGCTTTTGCACAAGCCGGGGGCCGATGTGGTGTTTGCTTGTCGCCTCAAGCCTTATCGTTTGGGCTGGGCAGGGGAGCGCGGTCTCATCTGCAACAGGATTGCGCGGCGTCCGCTGTATGAGCTGCGCGCTGCAGAACGACAGCGATCACATCTGCCGTGCTCGCCCAGTCCGGCAGTGTTTGCCCACGCCGCCACGCGCCCTCGGCCTTTTCGCGCCGAAGATCTGCATTCGACAAAAGCGCGCGGAGCGCTTCGGCGAAAGCCGCCGCATCTCCGGCGGCGCAAACGAAGCCCCCAACCTCAGGCACAGTGTCGCGCACTGCGCCGTCGCCCGAGGCGATGACGGGAAGGCCGTGCGAGATGGCTTCGGCGAAGGCTATGCCGTAGCCTTCGTAGAAGCTCGCCAGCGCGAATACGTCGCCGGAACTGTAAAGCGCCGAAAGCGCCGCTTCGTCGATCTGCCCGGCAAGCCGGACTTTTTCGTCGAAGCCGTAATCGGAAAGCTTCCGCCGGACGAGAGCGGCTGTTTCCGGCGACAGATCCGCGGAGCCTGCAAAAGTAGCTCGCCACGGCAGATCGCGCACCTCGTTCAGCGCGTCGATCAGCACGCCAAAACCCTTGCGCGGCGTCAGCGAGCCGACGCTCACGATATGAAGCGGCTCCCCAACCGAAGAGCCTGCAGCCCGTTTTCCGCGGAGGATGCCAGGCTCCGCGACTGTGATTTTGTCGCCAGGGATTTCGAACAGGCGCGCCAGCTCTCGCACCGTCCCGTAGCTTGGCGACACGATATGCTCGGCTAAAGCCAGCGCATCGCCTTCCGTCTTCAAGAGATGGGCCTTCCCGGAAGGGGAAAGCCCCTCCTCAAGGCCAAGCGGATGATGGATCAAAGCCACAAGTGGCGCTTTTAGAGCCTCCAACGCCGGGACGGGCAAAGCGCCATAAGCAAGCCCGTCGATCAAAAAAACGGCGCCGGGCGCGTCATGCGCCAAAAGCGCGGCAGCCGCCTCATTCAGCTCGGCTTCGGACGGCAGAGGGAAACCCGCCGGGAGCGCGCAAAACTCGGCGCCGATCCTTTCCGCAAGAAGCGGCAGGATCTTGCGCGCGTAAAGATATCCCCCGTTCGGCGTCGCGAGGTCGCCCGGGATCGCGAAGACGCAGTGCGTCATTTCGGCAATGCGCTCTCGTAGGATGCGCTGGCGAGGTGACTCTCCTGGAGCGTCACCCGCATGCGTGAAAGCGCCTTGCCGTCATCGCCGAGCATCCCGTCCGCGATGACCTCGGCCATCTGGTCGAAAATGTAACGGCACAGAAATTCCGTCGTCGTGAACTGCCCGGAAAACTCGGGCTTCTGGTCGAGATTTTGGTAATTGAGCGGCGCGAGCACGGCCTTCAGGACTTCATGAGCGCGTCCGATGTTGACCACCAAATTCCTCTCGCTCAGTTTTTCGCGAAAGAATGTCACATCAACGAGGAAGGTTGCTCCGTGCATTCCTTCCGCGCGCCCGAATGCAGAGTTGGGCAAGCTGTGTGCGATCATAATGTGCTCGCGTACTTCTAGCGCAAATTCAGCCAATGGTTTTTCTCCTCCGCTTGAGTTTTCGTTGCAATATCAGACGGCGTCCTACGTTGTATGTTAGCATCGCCTATGAAAGCATCAGCTTTTTCTTCCATTGACAGCGAATCATTTAAAAGCCGTATGAGCTGAGCAGAAGACTTTTGGGAAAGGGGCGTCTTTATGCAAAGCGTAGCCAAGAGTAACGACGGAAGTAACATCTACAAGCTGAGCGATCATGCAAACGGCGATCAGAACACTAGCTCCGATCGTTCGGATGATAGCACAAAAAAGCCAGCTGCAACGGAGCTGACCGGCAAAGAGCCCTCGGGAGGAGGGGGCGACACAGAGCCGCCCGGAACGTCAGGCGAGGAAGGCGCCCGCGTCACTGATCGCCCCGCCAGCGCTGACGACGCTTTGGCTTGGCTCAAGATCATCCAGAACGCAACCGCGGATTTGACCGCGGATGTCCCCAAGCGGAACAACGCTCGCATTCCGACAAATGACGGCGCATCTTTTGGGCGCAATCCTTCGCCAACGCAGGGCCGCCCCGCCGCAAGCCCGAGACGAAAGCCGGCCGCCGTCGATCCTCCGCACGACGATTATAGCGACGAGCGCAGGCTTGCTCAAAGGTTTGCCTACAGGAATGCGGCGCCCTCGCAGTCGCCTCAAACGCTGACGAAATCCGCCATGCCCTATGTGGCGGCGACAGGCGTCCTCGCATTCTTAGCCGGCAGCGCCGTGGTCTACTTCCTGATGGATTCGACACCCTCGGATGTCGCGGAAAGGCCGGCGCCCCCTGTCGTGGAGACCAGGACAGAGGCGCCGCTCGCGCGAATAGACCAGACGAGCGCGAAGAAGGGGCGCTTCCAGCAGCCAGCTTCATCCGCAGTTTCGGGCGACAGCCCAGCCTCGTCCTGGTCGAAAGCCGGCGCCGCGCAGGAAACAAGGCCAGCGGAGCCCGCAGCGTCGTCCGGCGACCGCCAGGGGCAGCCCTGGTCGGACACAGTGGAGGCATTCAAGCAGTTCGTAAGGCCAGAGCAGAAGTAGGCGTTAGCCGCCGGAAGGCCAGAGCAGAAGTAGGCGTTAGCCGCCGGCATCGCGTCGAAGGGCTGTGGGGGCCCGGATCGGCGCCGGGTTTCTCTTACCCATCCGTGTCGCGGGCTGCTGTACGATCGATTTGCGAGCGCCGGTCGAGCGGTCGGGAAAGCCGCGCTGGGCGACCGAGCCGACACAGTTTCGTCTGCGATGATGCGCCGGCAGGCCGGTGGGGAACTAAATAGAGACTTCGTGGGGCCGGATCAATAATGATCTGATCGCATCGCGAACAGCATTTCTGAAGAGAAAGGCGCCATGAGCACGCTTGCAGGCTGCTTTTCCTCGAAGTGAGGACAGCCCTCGCGGTATCCGGTCCTCTCTATAGCAAAAGTATTCGTGATTGAGGAACGCCAGTCGCTCTGGTCCATTGGGCAGGTCACACATGGCCAGTCTCGCTTCGGATCTGGCTCCCCGAATCGCCCGACGGTTGCGAGACGCAAAGGAGGGCCAAAAAATGCTCAAGACTTCTGTCGCGCTTCTGATTGCTACGACAATCTCAACATTCGCCGCGGACAGGATTTTATCTCGCCACGAGGTTCGGTACGAGGACCAAGCCTTCATTTGCGGAGAAATCCAGGATCGAGGCAAAGTTCGCCGGTTTATCCACGCGATCCCTGACGCCAGGTACATAGCGGAGTTTGAGCCGCGGGCTGACGATCCGTTGGCTCGCAGTTGGCTGCTGACTTACCGCATCATCTGTGAACGCGGCTCCCGACCAGCGGTCGTTGCAGGTCGCAAACGGTCTTATACCCTTAGGTGAACTGCTTCATGGCGGTTCCACGGCGGTTTTTGCGTACCTTCTAAAGGCTACTGAACACCTTTCGAAGGGCGATTCTGGAGGCGCATTACGCGGTTCGGTAAGGTCTTTGCAGCGGGAAAGCGCTGCAGGGTCTTGCGCGGGACAAGCCCCAAAGGGGCGTCTATCTCGGTCCTCAGCATCCCGGAGCGCAGGCCAAGCCATCGGGATGAAAAGAGATGACGCGATTCGCTGCATGCATGAGCAGTTGTTTCATTGAGATTGCGGTTCGCGCTCCGGCTGCTTCTCGTCCGCCGGTTGCTTGACGCGCTCCGCCGCCGGCCTTATCGGCGGCGATGCGGCGACGGAAGGATGCAGCCCACGCGCCTTGTGCACCCAGGCGCGGGCGAGTTCGGGATTCTCGCGCCGGGCGGGCGAGGGGATGACGGTCGCAGTGCGGCGCGGTGCGTCGCCGGTGATGGCGTCGGCGTCGGAAAGGAGCCAGCCCTTTTCCGCGAGTTCCTGGCGGCGGCGGCGATAGGCGAGCGCCAGGATATCGCAGCGCACGTTCAACTCCGACGAAAGGTCGAAGGGCAAAAGTTCCGGGCGCACCTTCTCCATGATGGCCCGATCCTGCTCGTAGATTTTGAGGCTGCGTTTCAGCGCGTTTCCGTCGGCCCATCTCCCGGTGAAGAAGGAGCGCAACGACATGAACTTGGTCAGCGTCGTGGTCTCGTCGATGGGGATGTTGGAGGCGTAGCTGACGAGTTCGCCCATGGGCAGAACGACGTGCAGTTTCACGATGTTGGGCAAAATCCAGCCCGTCGTCGTGCGCGCGGGCGGCCGCTTCCGGCCTCGCCAGAGCAGCGCCCAAAAGCCCTTCGGCGGCGGCGGATAGAGATCGACGGTCGCCGACGCCGACCACTCATCCTGCTCCACCTCGTAGTCTGGCACCTCGGGGTTTGCCGGATCGCCAAACGAGCCTTGATGCACAAACGGCCCGTGCGCGATGTCGCAGCCGTTCTCCAGGATGCGCTCGTAATTGGCGCGCCAGAAAAAGTCGCCCGTGATGCGTCGAAACCGTCCGCCATGCTCCTTGAGGTCATCGAGTTCGGGCAGGACCGGCATCGGCGGGCGCTCAGCCTCCGGCAGGTCGCCGAGGAAGACCCAGATGAAGCCGTATTTTTCCTGGACGGGATAGGAGTCGACGCGCGCCTTGCGCGGAATCGGCCGTCTTGGCGGGTTTGCTGGAATTTTTGCGCACTGCCCGTCCGGCTCGTACTCCCAGCCATGATAGGGACAGACGATGCAATTGCCCTTCACCGCGCCGCCAGACAGCGCCGCGCCGCGATGCACGCACAGATCCGAGAGCGCGACCGGCTTGCCCTCGGGCGTACGATAGAGCGCAAGATGTTGGCCCAGCACAGTGACCCGCATGGGACTTATCGTCAACCGATCCGCGAATTCAACCGCGTACCAGAAGTTTTTCAGCATGCAAGGCTCCAAGGTTAACGCGACGCCAAAAGCGCTTAGTTCCAGCCTCTATTTAAGAGTAACTCGGAAGAATTGTTCCTTCACGCGGCGCTCAACTACGCTTCAATCTCAGACTTATGTATAGTCGCACGGCGCGTTTTCCACTTTTAGATGTAGAGTCCGAGGCTTAACAGCTTAAGCTGAGCCTTTCTTTCGCCATATTCCAGGCACAGCAGTCCCGCCGGCTGATTCTGCATCACGGCTGCGTGATCAGCCGCCCGCATGAAAGTCTAACCGGCGCCGCTCAAAGCAGTGCGGCGCTTAAAATAAATGCCTCTGGGTGGGGGCCAGAGAATAACAACTGACGAGGTACTGCGTATGCGATTGCTGTTAACAGCGAGTATTCTTTCTTTGTGCGTTTCACAGGCAGAGGCCGCCGCTCATCATCACCGCCATCATGGCTACTCTCACCACACTGTTCACGCTCACCTTCACCATCGAGGCGTAGCCCAAGCGGCTGAGCCGAGTTCAGGCGGAGGCGGCGTGGTGTCGGTGTCCACTGCGGCCGGATCGATCAGGGTGGCGAGCCACCTTGCAGACCGGTTCAAGGCGCTGATCGCCGACTTCGTGGCCCATGGCTACACGCCGCGCAGCATCGGATGCGCAGCGAGCGGCGGCCACGTTGCGAACTCGCGGCATTATCACGGCGCGGCTTGCGATTTCGATCAGCGTGGATGGGGCAAGACGGCGGGTTTCATGTACCATGCCCACGCAATCATTGCGAGCCACGGCTTCCGTGACGGCTGCAGCTTCAACGATTGCGGCCACGTCGATGACGGACAACCGATGCACGCTAATGCGCATCGCACCGTACACGTCGGGTATGCGCATCACGCCTCCCACTCCAAGCATTATGCGCATCGTTCCGGAGACGATTCGGACAGCTGAGTTTGACAAAGGGGGCGGCAAAGCCGCCCTCGAATTTTGCGAATAGCTTCGATCGGCGGATCACACGGGGCCGCAAATCGGTTATGGAGCGCTGAACCCTTTCGCTCCCGCCGGACATGATGACAGCAACAGGCCGCCCTTATCTCGCACTTCTGCTCCTGACCGGGCTCAACCTGTTCAACTATCTCGACCGGTATGTTCTCGCGTCCGTCGTGCCCCCCATCAAGGCGGACCTTCAGCTCTCCGACGGCGAAATCGGCTGGCTCTCCTCCGCCTTCATGATCGGCTACTTCGCCACCTCGCCCGTGTTCGGCTATCTCGGCGACCGCTGGCCGCGCAAAGGCCTCATCCTGTCCGGCGTGATCGTCTGGAGCGCGGGCACGATCCTCAGCGGCTTCGCTGAGGATTACCGGACGCTGCTTTATTGCCGCATCATGGTGGGGCTTGGGGAGGCGAGCTACGCCGTTCTCGCGCCGACCTGGATTTCGGATTTGTTTACGGCGGAGCGACGCAACAACGCGCTCACGATTTTCTACGCCGCAACGCCGTTGGGCTCGGCGCTCGGCTATCTGCTCGGCGGGTTCGCGCTTTCTCATGGCGGCTGGCGCGCCGGCTTTTTCTTTGCGGGCGCGCCGGGACTTCTTCTTGCCCTCACGCTCCTCGCCCTTGCCGAGCCTGCGCGCGGGAAGGGCGGCAGCAAAGCCGACCTCGCCGAGAGCGGTTCCAGATCGGGTCTCGGCGGGTTTGCCGCGCTGTTCCGCATCGAGGATTACGTTCTCGTTCTGATCGGGTTGACGGCCTACACGTTCGGGCTTGGCGCTTTCGCGGCGTGGGGTCCGACATTCCTGAACCGGGTCCACGCGTTCGACCTTTCGTTCGCGGACCAGTTTTTCGGCGGCATGCTCGTCATAGCGGGGCTCATCGGCACGCTGATCGGCGGCCTCGCCGCCAGCGCATGGCATAAGAGGTCGCGGGCGGGCTACGCTTATCTGCTGACCTTGTCCGCCGCGCTGACGACGCTCGCGGCGACCGCAGCCTTCCTGAGCCCCGACGCACAAGCTTCGATGGCGTGGCTTGGCGCGGCGATATTTTTCGCCTTCCTGCCGACCGGCCCCATCAATACGATGCTGCTTGAAAGCGTTCCGGCGAACTTGCGGGCGCGCGCCATGGCGGCCTCGATTTTCGTCATTCACCTGTTTGGCGATTTCTGGAGCCCCGCGATTGTCGGCCATCTCGCCGACTGGGGCTACCGGGCGGACGATCCGGGAGCCGGATTGCAAAACGCCATGCTCATTCTGCCCGCCGTGTTCAGCCTTTGCATCTTGTCCTGGGGCTGGCTCGCCTTCCGCCAACGGCGGCGCTGAGGTCGTGCGCCGGCGAGACTTGCAGATCAGGCGCCCGATCTAGGCAAGAACGGGCGCTTGTGCTTATTTTAATTTTTAAACATGCCGTCGAAAACACCATCTTTGCAAGCGGCCATGAACTCGTCCACGTCAATTTTGCCATCCTTGGCGGATTCGTTGTGCCGGCCGTCCTTCTTGATTGCGATGAGGTAAGGCGTCACCTCTGAGGGGGACAGATCCCCGTCGGCGTCTTTGTCGGCCTTTAACCAGATATCGTTACACTGCTCTTGCGACGCAGCAAGCGTGGCGGTTGACGCCATCGCTGAAAATAATGCCACCCAAATGAGCGCTACCCACTGCATTTCTGCCTCCCTTGTTTCTTCCTGATTTCCCAGGTTATCGAAAGGGGCGAAGCCTGAGCACCCCCCGCCCTGTCACCGACGCTCGTGTAACAGAATTCGCCATCTCGCAACCTTGACACATTTTATTACATCCTGTCCCGCCCACGCTAGATGTCTGCGCCTCTGGCGCATAATAGGCGACGCCGAGTTGTGGCATTTTAGACACGCTCGTATTCGGTGGACAACCGCATCGCCCTCGTGACCGGAATGAATAATCTCGCTCAAGAAAGCAAATAATCTTTCAATCGAGGCCTCCATAAAGACGGCAAACACTGTAGAGATTTTCGCAAAGGACGGGATTGCGCAAGTCATTATCAGTATTATATCGAGTGCGGTTAAGTATTCGCCGAAAGACGGCGTTATTGACATCGTCGTTTCTGATGCGACTTTGCCGGGAGGCCTTCCAGGGCTTCTTTGCCGCATTTCAGATCAGAGCGCAGGCATTCCCGAAGGCGAGTTGGAACTCATCTTCGAACAGTTCACGCAAAGCTCAAACCCCGAAAATGCAGCGGGCGGCAGTGGTCTCGGTTTGTCGGTCTCGCGCGAAATCATCGATGCGCATGGCGGACGCATCTGGGCGGAAAATGGAAAGTCGGGGGAAGCCGTGTTCCAGTTTGTGTTGCCACGGCCCAGAAAATAGCCGGACGGTCAGCAGTCAGGGGGCAAAGGAAAACCCTGCCTAAATCGCCGGCGCAGCTAATACCGGTAATAATACCCCCACCATAGCGGCGGAGGCGGCGGCGCGTAGCCATACACGGGCGCCGGCGCAACCGGTCCAAGCACGCAGCCTTCCAGCTGATAGTAGCTGTCAGCTTTGCCGGAGGCCTTGAGCCATTTCAGGCAGCGCCCGCGAACGTCTGCAGGAAGAGAATCCCACCGCGCCTGAAGACGGCCGTAAATCTCCTGCGTCCTCTGCATGCAATAATCGTAGCCTTCGCCAGCGGATTGGCAGTGTTTTTCAATCGAGAAGTTTGGAAGCGACTGACCAAAGGCCGGCGCGGCGGCCAGCACAAAAGCCAACACGGCGACGTGTTTCATGATGATCACCCGCAGTTTGAGAACCGCAAGAGAAATATTCCACATCAGATGCTGGCGAAAGCATGGCGGTAGCGCTTCATGCCGACGAAATCGCCGGCAATTCTTTTGAAGCTCGCCCCAATGCGTCGCTGACCTTCACTCAGGCCCGCGATCGCCTCATACGGCTTTCATCGTACCCCACGATGTCCTCTGCCGGCTCGTCGACCGCCAACCGATAGAGAAGGCCGCCTGCTATTCCACCGAGGATTGGCGCCAGCCAAAAGAGCCAAAGCTGAGTAAGAGCCCACCCGCCGACAACGAGAGCCGGGCCGGTGCTCCGCGCCGGGTTCACGGAAACGTTGGTGATTGGAATGCCGATGAGATGGATAAGCGTTAGCCCCAGCCCAATCGCGATCGGCGCGAATCCCGCCGGCGCTTTCCCATGGGTCGCCCCCATAATGATGAACAGAAACATCATCGTGAGAATGACTTCAGAAAGAAATCCGGAAAAAAGGGTGTATTTGCCTGGCGAATGATCTCCGAAGCCATTGGCGGCAAAGCCCTGCGACAGATCAAATCCGGGACCCCCGCTTGCGATGGCGAACAGAAGATAGCTGGCGATAATGGCGCCCAAAACCTGGGCGACGACATACGGCGCAACTTGCCCTATCGGGAAACGGCCGCCTGCCACAAGACCAAACGTAACAGCCGGATTCAAGTGTGCGCCAGAGATGTGGCCGATGGCGTACGCCATCGTCAGAACCGACAAGCCGAAGGCGAGGGCGACGCCAACGAGGCCAATTCCGACCTCCGGAAATTTGGCCGCCAGCACGGCGCTTCCACAGCCGGCGAAGACCAGCCAGAAGGTTCCGATCAACTCCGCCAAGTACTTACGCATATGGAATAAGTCCCTTGTAATGGTGATATTAGCTGATCCAATCCTTTATTGCCGGCGTTGTTCCGAATCTATCGTTTCCGAATCGATCGTTCTCGTGTTGACGTGATCACGGGGTTCCACGCCGTAAACTGAACCTTGGCTTCAGCTCTCCCGCAGGGCGCACGAGCCTGGACGCGGCGATAGCGCTGCCGTTAGACTGGCGCAACTATTTAAGGAAGCTTGAACCTCTCTCGCATTGGGCCGTGGCGGAGCGGACCTGCTCAAACCGCTTCGCCGTCCAATTGAGCCGGCCCGAACTGCGGTCGATCGTGACATGTTCGAGGAATCCGCCCTCGGCGAGATTATCGACGTCATAGGAAATCGAGGCGGGGCTCACCGTGAGTCCGATCACATTCGCCAGGATAATTCCGTTTTTCTTGACATTGCGGCCGTTGATTTCGACCTCGATTTTTTCGCCCCCGCTAGCGCTGGACCATTGGCAGCTGAAGGTTTCTCTCTCCGCCTTCGCCGCGTGGACCGAGACGCAAAGGACGGCGGCGGCAAAAGGCAGGAACGCGGCTTTCATCTGATCCTCTTCGGCAGGATGGCGAAGACAAAGGGAGCGGAACGCCCCTTTTGGCGCCGAGCAGACAAAAAGCGTCAGCTTTTCAGCCGGTAGCCCGTCCTGAAAATGCGCCACACGGCGGCCATGCAGGCCACGAGGAAGAACGCCGTCATGAACAGGCTGAGGCTCACGCTGACATCGGCGATGTTGAAGAAGCTCCAGCGAAAGCCGCTGACGAGATAGACGACGGGGTTGAACAACGTCACCTTCTGCCACGCCGGCGGCAGCACGCTGATGGAGTAAAAGGTTCCGCCAAGAAAGGTGAGGGGCGTCACCACCAGCAGCGGGATGATCTGGAGCTTCTCGAAATTGTCGGCCCAGATGCCGATCAGAAAGCCGAACAGGCTGAAGGTCAAGGCAGTGAGCACGAGGAACGTCAGCATCCAGAACGGATGCGCGATCTGAAGCGGCACGAAGAAGCCTGCCGTGGCGAGGATGATCAGCCCGAGAATGATAGACTTCGACGCCGCCGCGCCCACATAGCCCATCACGATTTCGGTCGAGGAGATCGGCGCCGACAGGATCTCGTAGATCGTGCCGATGAAGCGCGGGAAATAAATGCCGAAGGATGCGTTCGCGATTGAGTTCGTGAGCAGCGTCAGCATGATGAGCCCCGGCACGATGAACGCGCCGTAGCTTACGCCCTGAATGTCTGTGATGCGCGAGCCGATCGCCGAGCCGAACACCACAAAATAGAGCGCGGTTGAGATAACGGGCGAGATGACGCTCTGCATCAGGGTGCGCTGCATGCGCGCCATCTCGAAGGTGTAGATTGCGAGAACGCCGCGCCAGTTCATTTTCCGCTCACAAGCCCAACGAAAATATCTTCGAGAGAGCTTTCTCTCGTGTTCAGGTCCTTGAACCTGATCCCGGCATTGCTGAGGTCGTTCAGAAGCGCCGTGATGCCTGTTCGCTCCGCGTGGGTGTCGTAGGTGTAGACGAGTTGGTGGCCATCCGAAATCAGCGCCAGATGATGTTGCGCCACAAGATCCGGCGGCAGCGCATCCACCTTGTGCTGCAAGTCCAGCGTCAGCTGCTTCTGCCCGAGCCTGCGGACCAGTTCGTCCTTTTTCTCGACGATGATTAACTCGCCATTGTTGATGACGGCGATCCTGCCGGCCATCTCCTCCGCCTCCTCGATGTAATGCGTGGTGAGGATGACGGTGACGCCGGAATCGGCGAGTTCACGGATGAGTTGCCACATGCTTTTGCGCAACTCCACGTCGACGCCTGCGGTCGGCTCGTCAAGGAACAGGATCTGCGGCTCGTGAGCGAGCGCCTTGGCGATCATGACGCGGCGTTTCATGCCGCCCGACAGCGTGAGGATTTTGCTCTTCCGGCGATCCCAGAGCGAGAGATCCCTCAGCACCTTCTCGATGTAGGCCGGTTTTGGCGGTTTGCCGAACAATCCGCGGCTGAAGGAAACGGTCCCCCACACCGATTCGAACGTATCGGTCGTCAATTCCTGCGGCACGAGCCCGATTTGCGCGCGAGCGGCCCGGTAGTCCTTCACATTATCGTAGCCGTCGACCGTGACCGTCCCGCCGGACGCGTTGACGATGCCGCAGATGATGCCGATCAGCGTCGTCTTGCCCGCGCCATTTGGGCCGAGCAGCGCGAAAATCTCGCCGCGATAAATGTCGAGGCTCACGCTTTTCAGCGCTTGCAGCCCGGAGGCGTATGTTTTTGTGACGTTTGAAACGGAGATGACAGGTTGCATTCAGGTGCTGAAAATGAGGCGGACCGTGACGATGAGCAATGCGGCACAAGAACAGAAAATATCGCCTCTGTCATCCTGCAAGACGGGCAAGCCGCGAATTTGAGCGCATTACAAAAAGCCCTCTTCGGGAGACGGCCCCTGCTCCAGCGGCAGCGTCTTCCCAGAGGGCCTGTTTTTCGCCGCTTTGAGCGGTTTCACCCGGACGTCAGAATCCGCCAGGCGCCATTCCTGAATGCATGGCAGAGATGTTCAGCACCGCAAAAGCGATACTCAAAAGCAACATTGCGCCCATGAGTGCAGCCGCCGAAGCGTAGTTAAATCGCACGAGTCATTCCCCTCATCTGTTCGTGAATAGGATCTCAACCATCATCGCGCAACTTCAGGACACCCAGCCAAACGCAATGGAGATTTCGGGTGGGGAAACGCGTCCGTCATGATGACCGTTCCGGCTCTACTTACGTGATTTGCCGTTTATTTACTCTAAATAGCTTGTATCGAAACGTCATGCTGCCGCCATGTTTCGACGAATTGCTGATAAAGCTCAGAGTGTTGTTTTTTTGCAATGCATTGCGATGCGCGGAAGCCACATGCCTCGCACAGACCCGATCACTTGCTTGAGAGCAAGGCTGAAGGCGTCGCCTATTTAAGGATGAGGCCGAGCTTCACGAGGCGGGCGCGAACGCCGCCTTCCTGTCGGCCAAGCGCCGCGGCCATCGCCTTTACGGTTTCGCCACGCTCGTGTCGCGCCGCAATGTCTACGTCGTCTTCAGTGGTCCATTTTTTTCCGGCGTTTGCGGGCTGGCCATTGGCGGCGGACGCCAGTTTTGAAGCCGCGGACGGAAGCCCCTTCATGTCCCGGAGGCTAGAGCGTTGAAGGGCGTCGATCTTGTCGCTTCCCGCAGCCGCCAGCCTTTCCTGTTCCTCCTCTGAGGAGCGGCGGAAGCCGTCGTCCCTGATCAGCGCCTCGGGGTGAACGCGAAGCGCCCGCTCGTTCCAGCCGAGAAGATGCAGCCCGTTCAAGCTTCGGACGCGCGAAAGGGCGACATAGCCCTGGCCATACTCGAAGGCGTTCGACAAATCCATGACGGCGGCGTCGAGCGACATCCCCTGGCTCTTATGCACGGTGATCGCCCAGGCGAGGCGCAGCGGAACCTGCTCGATCCCAGCCTTGACCGCCTCGTCTTCCGCGACCTTCCATTCCGCGGGCCTCGCGACGACGGTCGAGCCGCCTTTTGTAAGGATGACGGGAAAGCCGTCTTCCCGCGCGAACTCGGCTACAACGCCGAGCGTGCCGTTGACGAAGCGGCCCTCGGAATTGTTCTTCGTGAACATCACGATTGCGCCGGTCTTAAGATCCAGCCGTTCAGGCGACAGGCAGCCGCGCTTCAGGCCTTCGGCGAGAAGCTTGTCCCCCATCGCAGACATGTGGAAGCTTCGGATCTCGCCCGGCAGCTTGACGATCTCCGCTTGATTGATGCGGTCGACGTCCATGTTGTGCGTGAAGAGCCGGGTGACGCTCCCGGGCAGGCTGTCCGTCTTGAGCTTGCGGCTAGCGAGGAGATCGCGGTGCTCCGGGCGCAGAAGGTTGGAGCGGATCGCGCCGAGAAGCGACGAAAATTCGGCGTCCGTTTGGCGGTGTTGTTCCGTGAGATAACAGATCGCGGGATCGAGGTCGCGCCAGGCGCGCGACGCATAGGCGAAGGGAGAGCGATCCTCTTCGTCCTGGCTTTCCATTTCGGCGCCTGGGTGTTCATCGCGGCGAACGACCGGAGGAAGCTGGAAAAAGTCGCCGACGAATACGGCTTGCAGGCCGCCGAAGGGATCGTTCGACTTGCGGACGAACTGGCAAACCTGACTGACGGCCGACAGCGTTTGCCCCGACAACATCGAAACCTCGTCGATGATGAGGACGCGCGTCTTCTTGATCCGGTCGGTCACGCGGCGGTTCTTCGCGATCGCGTCCAGGTCCGAGCGGGTGATTTGGGAGCGCGTGCCGATCCCGCTCCAGGCATGCACCGTCATGCCGCCGATCTGCGCCGCCGCAATTCCAGTGGACGCTGTCACCGCGACGGGGATGCTTTCGCGCCGCAGATAGCCGACGAAGCGCGAGGCGACATAGCTTTTGCCGCTTCCCGGCTCGCCGGTCAGGAACGCGCTCGCGCCGGTTTTCAGGATCTGGAGAGCTTCGTCTTGTTTCATGGCCTGCCGTTGTCGCCCCTGCTCAGGCGCAACAATAGGTGAACAAAAAAGCCGTCAACAAGTCTCCTGCGAAAAGCGCCCCCAGAAATCATCCGCCACAGACGGTCGCGGCTTGACCGACGAACGGACGGTGGAGTTGGGCTGCTTCATATTCTGCCGGAGCAGGTAGAGTAGAGATGTGGCGCGTTGGCTTTAGGCTGGACCTATCCGTTGCCGCCTCTTTCGTCTGGCGGCGCCTCAGTAGTCCTGCCGTGACTTCCGTTTCCACATCCCCCTCATCGAACCGGTCTGGCGGATTTCCCGCAACCGGCTCTCGGACATGACGTCACGCCTTCACCCACGGCTGGTCGCTGCCGAGCGCAGTCAGGCGAACGAGCCCGAAGTGCCCGTAGAGGTGCGAGAGTGGATATGTCCCGCCCCTGCGCCGCCTAACCTTGAACTTGCTACGCAACCACCGGCGCAACCGCATCGCTGTGTAGCTGTCGAGCGCCCGGTATGCCTTGCTGACGGCGCCTACCTGAAAGTAGTTCGTCCATCCGCGCAGCGCCCGGTTCAGCTTACTGATCAGCTCTGTGGTTTCTTGCCATAAGATCGAACGGCCAGTCATCGCATGGATTTTCTCTACCATGCGTTTGATACTCTTCTTTGATGGCCGGTAGCCCAGATAGGCTTTGCCGGTTTTCGTCGAGTACATCCGTCCGAACGTGTAGCCCAAGAAGTCGAACTGCCCTTCCGGCATCTTGCAGATGCGTGTTTTCTCCTCGTTGACCGTGAGCTTTAGCTTACCCATGATCTCGCGCAGCTGGCGCTGGGCCAATTCGGCCTTCCCCCTCTTGCACAGGATCACAAGGTCATCGGCGTAGGTCACGAGCCGTGTGCCAAGGCTTTGTTCAAGCCCAAGCTTCTTCCATCCCAGCACAAACCGGCGCATGTAAAGATTGGCCAGCAGCGGGGAGACCGGTGAGCCTTGCGGAATGCCGCGCCGGCTGTCCTTGGCTCCGGTGGATTTTGTCTTGCGTCCTCTTTCATCGGTTTCTTCCACGGGGCATTCCAGCCACATCTTGATGAGATGCAGCACGCGTCGGTCAACAATCCGGCGCGCAACCGATTTTAACAAATCGGCATGCGGAATGCTTCCGAAGTAGTCCGCGAGGTCCGCGTCGACGATCTCCGGATGGCCCCGGAACATCAGCGCTTGCACCTCGGTTACCGCCTGCTGCGCGTTGCGCCCGGGGCGGCAGCCATATTGCTCCGGCGGAAGATCGGCCTCGAAAATCGGCTCCAGCACCAGCATCGCTGCTGTCATGCAGGTCCGATCCCGGAGAGTCGAAATGCCAAGCGGCCTTAATTTGCCGTTGGTTTTCGGTATGAAAACACGTCTGATGGGATGCGGCCGGTAGGTTCCCTCCTTAAGCGCAAGCGCCAGTTCGCCAAGCCACTTCTCTACGCCATATTCCTCGACATCCGCGAAGTCCTGGCCGTCCACACCCGCGCGCGCCCCGATTGGAGCGGCACAGGGCATAGGCATGCGCCAGAATGTCCCCGCGGTAAATCTTGTCGTACAGGGCGTAGAAGCGGTAGCCGACTTCTGCCTTCGCTTTCGCGTGTAACGCCGTCTGCAGTTTCTGAACGCTTTCCGGAGTTGATAGGCTGCCCAATCTCCTGGTCCCTCGCCACGTCTTGCGTTTGTCTTGAACTGAGGCCCCTTCCCTCCCCTGGCGTTACCCAGCTTCAGCGGTACTACGGGCCTCTCCGCCACCCCAGGGCGCCCGGCCTGTCCCTCGCGGGCGTCCGGTTGATCATCCCTGATCACGCCAAGGGGCTTCCCGTGTTGCGCGCGCTTTCCTTGTGTACATGCTGCCGCCACTACCCCGGTGCGGCGGCGGGGCATGGTCTTCGCTCAGACGCCCAACCGTATCAGCCTTCCCCGGAACGACGGCCGGGTCGGCCCGCACATTGTCCTTTTCGAGGTTTGCACGGCGTTCACTTGCGTTGCGGCCTGTACACTCGCGCCTGTCCCCTAAATGCGACCCGCTATCCGAAGGCTTCAGCCATTTCGTTACCTCCATGACTGCTCCGGTTGCTTCCGGCGGGAGCGAGTTCGCCGGGGGGGGCTTTCACCCACTGGAAAGCGCCGCCTTTGCACGGCGCACGTCGTTTGCGGAAGAGGCAGGTTTCGGAAAACGCTCAAGCGGCGATGCCCGCTTCCGACTCTCATAACGGTCATTTCGCGGGGCCTGCAACAACTCCACGATTTCTCGCCATCGGCCTTGTGATGAGCAATGACTCGCCCATCCTCGGCGTTGCTTTCTTGGCAAGGAGGTGTGACGGCGAGCCTCGCGCCCTGGGCAGGCTCTGGGCCTTTGGCCCAAGCGACATCCTAGGATTTGGAGGGGCAACGGTCCCCGGATGTTAGAGATAAGCACAATCTGTGATCTGCCTTGCCGTTTGATCCCTATTTATGCCAAGCAGCCAAGATCACATGTTGCAATGTCGTGTCTGTTGGCATTGCGGTCGCCGTAACTGGGTTAAAGCCGGGATGCGCAGACTGGTATGTAGCCATTGCCTGCGCAAGTTGAGCCACTTGCGTATCAAGCTTGAGCCCTCCAGCGTTGAAGGATTGAACCTCCGCCCCCGCTGAACCAAACCAATTGCTGATCGTGATCTGGTCGATCGAGCCAAGTCGATCGACAACCAGATCGCTGCCGTTTTTGACAAACCACAGCTTCTCGTCCGTTACAGAGCTGGAGGTGAAGTCGACCTCGCCCCCGGCTATTGTGTTGCCACCGGCAGCGTTGTTTACTAAATCTTGCCCGAAGCTTGCGCCAAATTGATAGCGCATGTAACCGCTGCCGCCATAGAGGGTATCTGCTCCGATCCCCGCGATCAGAGTATCGTTGCCGCCGCCGCCATAAAGCTGATCGCCATTACCATTTCCGGCTTGCAAAGTGTCATTGCCCTGTTGGCTGGCCGTAAGAATGTTAGCGTCCGCATCGTCGCCAATCAGCTTAGTGCCATTGGTGGAGGTGGCGGTCAGATTGATTGCATAGTTCTGGTTGATCTGGGCAATCGTAGTGCCGGCAGGTATTTTGGTGTTGATATCGTAAGCGCCACCGTTGGTGAAAGTGAGGTCAGTGGCGACGCCACGGTCGTTGATGGGGATAAGATTATAAATATTACTGAAGGAATTGAATTGTGCTCCGGTTAAAGTAACCGCGCCTGTCGGAAAAGCAAACAAGTAATCATTATTGATTTCGAGAGTTGTTATATTTGTTACTACGCCATGCGAGATGTCACCGGCGGCGATTAACACGTTATTGGTCCCGCCCTGGATCGACGAACCAGCGGCCAATCCGTAATCGACAAAGATGGAAGTATTTATTCCACCCTTAATAGTATCTATCCCCATTCCTGTGTCGATACGGCCTCCGGTTCCTGCGGACGTCAGCGTATCGTTTCCATACTTGCTCGCGACCACCCAGCCGCCACCGGTTAAATTCGTGCCCTCCCATCCTTCTGCAAAAAGACTGTTAGATTCTGCATTAGGATCAACATTAGAACTTAGCAACGAGACAGTGCCGCCACCATCTATTCCAATGGCGGATGAAATACCACTATAGGCTGTTGTGATGTCGCTAAAACTATTGAATTGTGCAGCCGTCATTGTGGTGGAGCCTTCCCCACTCTCGAGCTTCTGAACGTTGTTGATTTTATCGTACATAATGGTGCCTTCGGCCACCAGAATATTAAGTGGTTTAACTTTGACGCCATTGTAGATCACCGATGCCGGCCCATTAACGACTGCGCCAAGTCTCTGTGTAGGACCGAAAGTATCTGTGACCTGTCCATTTGACTGCTGCGCGACTTTGCCTTGTAAAACGGTGTCTGTCGTCGGGGGCGGATTCAGGAATGTATCGTTTTCCTGCGCCAACTGCGCGGCAGTGGTTGGCAAAACAAGTTCAGATAGATAATTTGCTAAAATCTGAAGGGTGGATGTGCCCGCGGCTGCGTTGGTGAGATGCATATTTCCGGTGGCGGGTATCTTTGGGCATGGTAGACCGCCGGCCGCAACGCGCCCTTCGGTGAGAGTTGGCCAGCGGCGGCAAGCAGATCGGCGATCTCCTCATTGGTATAGAGGTGGGGGGCCAGGCGGCGCTGGCTGCGGCCGAACGTGCTGGCGTTGGGTATGTAGGTCTCAGGCTCGATGCAAGCCCGGTGCTTGGCAAATGGCCGGATGACCCCAAGGCGCCGCGCCCAGGTCAGCGGCGTCGCCCGCTTGGCTTCATCGCGAGCCAGCTGGTAATCCTCGAACCAGGATTTCAAACCTTCGACATCAGGCCGGGATCGCGCCTGGCGAGCGGCGCGCCGCTGTTCGGCGGCTTCCCGCGGATCTCCTCTTCGATCTTGTGCAGTTTTCGGATGCGCTCCAGTGCCTCTTGGGCGATGGGGGCCGGCCCGTTGGCGGCGATCTCGTAGAATTTCCTGCGCAGATGCGCCCAGCAATAGGCGAACGCTGCCGGTCCGCCGCGGCGGTCACGTCATAACCGTCGACCTGCAGAATGCCCGAGAAGCCTTCCAGCAGCGTCTCCACATGTTTGCCGCCGCGCCCCGGCGCGTAGGAATAGATCACCGCGGGCGGCGTCTTGCTGCCCCAAGGCCGGTCGTCGCAGGCCAGAGCCCAGAAGTAGCCGGGCTTGGTCTTGCCGCGTCAGAGTGAGCGCTTGTCGCTCACGATAAACGTTCGCTCAGATCGAGGACCGGGCAGCGCGTTTCGTCGGCGAACAGCTTGTCCATTCCTTTCAGGATGACGACGAGGCGTTCGTGAAGCGGCTGCAGTTCGGCCGCCGCGGCCCCCACCCAAGACGCGAGCGTCGAGCGGTCGAGAGGAATGCCTTGGCGAGAAAAGATTTGCGCCTGGCGGTACAGCGGCAAGTGATCGGCGTATTTCGACACGACGACGTCGGCGATGAGCGCTTCTGTCGGGATGCCGCCCTCGATCAGCCGCGGCGGCGCGGGCGCCTGCGCCACGGCGTCCCCGCACGCGCAGGCGTATTTGGGACGGCGGGTGACGATTACGCGGAAGACCGCTGGGATTTTGTCGAGGCGTTCGGACCTCTCTTCGCCGATCACGTGCATGGCCTTGCCGCAGCAGGGGCAAATGATGCTTTCCGGCTCGATGACCTGCTCGATCCTTTGCAGATGCGAGGGAAGCGCGCCCCGGTTCGCGCGGCGTTTCTTTGCCCGCTCGCGCTTTACGCTTTCGTCTTTCTTTTCGTCTTCAGCTTCCGCTTTGGCGCTGCCGGTCTCAAGCTCTTCCAGGACCAAAGCAAGCTGGTCTTCGCTCAAGCGCTCGGATTTGCGGCCGAAGCGCGCCCGCCGCAGCACGGCGATGATATGATGAAGCTTCTCATTGGCGGCGTTGAGGGCGTCGCGCTCCGCCGCCAGACCATCGCGCTCTGCCATGAGCAGCCGCTTCGCCGCCCGCTCGGCGAGAACGAGCGCGCGCAAGCCGTCGGCATCGTTGGGAAGCGCATCGGGCGAAGCTGCGATCATGACGGCAGTTTCACTGATTTGCGCCCAAGTTCCAGTTGAAATTGCTGACTTTGCGCCGGCAAATTATTGCGTCGCCGTGGGCCGCTGAACTCGCCGCGCGTGCACCCGGGTCCACTCCAGCCCCTCCAGCAGCGCGGACAACTGCGCCGGCGACAGACGCATCACGCCGTCCTCGATCTTGGGCCAGCGAAATTTGCCATCCTCCAGCCGCTTGATCAAAAGGCAGACCCCGGTTCCGTCCCAGAACAGCAATTTTACTCTGTCCGCCCGTTTCGAGCGGAACACGTAGATCACCCCCGAAAACGGATCGGCCTTGAACTCGGCTTCCACGATCGCCGCCAATCCCATGACCCCTTTGCGGAAATCCACCGGCTTCGTGGCGATCAGCACCCGCACATTGGTTGGCGGCACGATCATGCGACGGCCTTCACCGCACGCAGCACCGCCGCCAGAACCTTGGCGTCAACGGAGCCGCGCATGCGCACCGTGGCGCCGCCAAGCACAATTTCGATCAGGGCAGCGTCAGAAACTGGAACTGGCGCTTCGGCCGGCGCCGCTGGGACGGGCCGATCATCGGCAATCATCACCGGCGCAAAGGCGGGCGTTCCGCCGCACGTCAGCCTGGCCTCGCGCTTGCGAAACTCGTTGCGCCAATTGAATAATTGCTGAGGCCGCAAACCATGACGCCGAGCCACATCCGAGATCACGACGCCGTCCTGGCAACTCTCCGCGATGATCGAAAGCTTCTGCTCCTCCGTCCAGTCCCGGCGCCGCTCCACGCCCGTGATCACCTCGACCCGCCGTATCGGCGCGGCCTCGGTTTTGACCTTACGGTCAACATTAGAGTTGTAACGATCCCTGCTCATCGGCGGGAATCATGCCCTCGCCCGCCACGCCTGTGAAGATGCGGTCGGAGCACCGCTATCCACCGGTCGGCAACCGGGCAAGGTTGTGCAACCTCAATCCCCTTCGCTGAACGCGGCAGGTCCACGTAATGCTCAGGCGAACGAATGTGCGGGTGATCTGGCGCAGTGCAGGCGTCGGCGAAAGTCCGAAACTTTGGATCGATGGCGACAAGGGCATCGACACGGGCTTTTATCCCTGGCTTCAACTCCTCATAGGCGATTTGGCAAACAACGCGATGGCAAACGTCGCCCCACGCTAAGGCCGAAGAGGCGCACAAACTTGCGCAGAGGAACACCGCTAAGAAAACGAACGCCCGCATGAGGACCGTCTTGTAATCCGCTAAGGCGGCAATCGGTGACACCGCGCAAGGAAATTGGCAAGACGGCAGCTTGACCAAAGAAAATAGCGGACAACCCGCCATCCGCAAGATAGGCGCAACAGCCGGTCATGCGCCTCGGCCCGAGTTGCATGGCTGCGCCCTGCGCCTGCGAAACTCTACGTTAGGCCGAATGCTGAAGAATTGGGTTTCAAAAAAAGCCCCAGCGTCGAAGGCAGCTTTCGGATCTAGTACCAGGCAATTCGCCAGCTCCCACGGTGCGCGTTCATGTTTGCTGGGGCCACGGACACCCGCCCCAAAAGGCCCCTGCTCTTTTGAATGAAAACACCCTCTCGGCGAATGAACCCGATTACCCGGCCTGGTAGAAAATATGCCCCCAGTACGAGCTGACCTGGAAGTTGCGGATCCAGTAATCAGCGACCTGCACCTCGAAGCCATTGAGCAGATCGTACCAGCCGCCATTTGTTGAGAACGGCAGGTCCACGACCTGGTCGTACCGGGAAAAGTTCAGAAGCACGATGAACCTTTGAAGACGGCCGTTTTCATCCGTTCCCCAACGGTGATAGATCACAACTTGCTTGTCGACGTCGACACCATAGCCTCCGGGCCCGAAATGCGTCCACGCCTCGTAATAGAAATCCGGGTAGAAGTTAGAGGAGCAAAGGCCGGGGTATTTCCCGCGGATCCCGGCAAGGCGGGTGTGTTTGTCTCGCAAAGCCTGACCGGGACCGTCGCCAGCTTCCGCCCAACAGAGCGGACGAGGCTGGACGCGCTTCTCGTTCGCCGGCTTGTCGTGGTCATCCTCCCAAAGAAACTCGACCCGGCCAAATTCTTGCCCGTTCGCAACCATGACAGCGCCCGGCATGGTGTAAAGGGCGATGATGTAAGGCTGAAGCCTGTACCAAAGACCACGTCCACCCGCCGAAAGGGTGATGGTCGAGTGATCGTGGTTTTCGAGGTACGCCACCGGACCCTTATCTGCTTTGAAGTCCTGGTTTGCATTGAAAACGCGCATGAACCTCGTGTCGATACGATGATCATATGATAAGTAGTCCGCAGAGTTCGATCTCATCACATCGTACCAGCAGTTCGTCGCATTCACTTTGTTGGTCGCATCGATAGCCGAGTAATCCCATTTGTCCTCAATGATGTATGAGAAGTTCGAGCCCGAAGCGCCGAGGCGGTCTCGTATGCCTTTGATGATCCCGGCAGCGCCACCGTTGGGATCGTCGTCGCGTCGAAATCCCGAGGTTTCGTCGAATTTAAGTCCGTCCAGGCCAAACTTCTCTGCCCAATAGCAGCAGACATCGATGGCGAACTGCTCCGTGCACTTGTTGAAGTAGTTGAGGGGTATGCTTCCAAAAGTGTCGGCGTCCGTGTACTTACCGTTGAAAGGCGACTCCTCCGGCTGCTGCCACAGCCAGTAGTAGGGAAACCCCGCGTCGGTCGAACCTTGTTGCGCATGCTGCAAGACCACGTCCAAAATCACGTGCAGCCCGCGCTTGTGGCATTCGTTCACGAGCCGGTTGATGCGAACGAGCCTATCAGTCTCGTCTCCTGCAACACCCACATAGAGCGATTCAGCAGAGAAGTAGTAGGCAGGGTCGTATCCCCAGGAGTACGGGTTTTCATCCGGCCAGGCGATCCATGGCATGAACTCAATCGCGTTGAAACCGAGCCCGGCAATGTAATCGAGCTTGTCAAGAACGGCGTCAATTGGAGCGCGCCCGCTGCGATAGCCCTTCGTGAAGTCATCGGTCATCAACTCATAGATGATGAGATCTTGCCACGGCAGACGCCGGTGGAGGGGCACAGGGTCGAGCTTGTTGCCGCCGATGACAAAGGCCGAGTTGTTCCGCTCGGTACCACCGTACTTCGTGCAAGGATCGCCGATCCATCGCACGCTGCCGTTTTCGAAAGAGACTACATATTTGTACTGGTAGTAGCATATTTGTACTGGTAGTAGCCATCCTTAAATCCGAGCGGAAGCTTGCCGACAAACAAGCGGCCGTTTTGGTGGGGTTCTTCAACGAGTGGCAGTCCGTTCTCGAAGCTCCAAGCCTTAACGCAGAGCTGCGACTGGAAATCACCAACAGCCTTCACGCCAGTGATCCGACTTCGGCCTCCCTTTGTATATTGCGAAGGATCGACAGTGTTGTCGGGAACGAAGAGGCGGAAGACCCAGGCGCCATCGGACTGCTTGGAAACGGCAAATTGCTCATACATCTATCTTTTCTTCCCGGTGCAGGTAATTATCATTTTCAGATAATTAGATCGTTGCCCGAACACGGAGGGCTGTCAAGGAAAGGTTCAATAGAAAGAATGCATTGCTGCTCTGGCGAGAAGCTGCGAGGCTCGGGCCATTAATATTTCTCAGTCGACACCGCGGCACCGGGAACTGCGGATCTTTTTTCGAAGCACGGGCCGCACTAGGGCCTGTGGACATTCACCGCAAGGCAATCATAGAACTAGCTAGGTAGATCATGCACTGGTAGATGCAATCGGTCTTGTCGTATCGGGTTGCGATGCGGCGAAACTCCTTGATTTTGCAGAAGAAATTCTCCACCAAATGGCGCCACGCATACATCGCGAAATCGCAAGGGATTGCATCTGTCCGGCTGGACTTGGGCGGTATGACAGCGGTGGCGTCTCTTCGATCCAACTCAGCCCTCAGCCAATCGACGTCGAAGGCTTTGTCGCCAAGGAAGGCATCGAATTCCACGCCTTCGATCAGGGGCTCGACGCCAACGGTGTCATGACGCTGACCGGGCAGAAGAACAAAGCGCGACAGGTTGCCAAGCGCATCCACAAGCGCCACGATTTTCGTGGTCAAACCGCCTCGCGAGCGGCCGATCGCCTGATTTTGAGTCCCCCTTTTGCGCCGGCGCCATGCTGATGAACCCGGACGATTGTGCCGTCGACGATGGCGTATTCGAAATCGGGGTCGCCGGACAGCGCATTGAAAATGTTCTCGAATATGCCATTCTTGGACCAGCGGCGGAAACGCCGGAACACGGTGTTCCAGAGGCCGAAGTCATCCGGCAGGTCACGCCAAGGCGTTCCGGCCCGCGCAATCCATAAAACCGCTTCGACGAAGAGGCGGTTATTGGCGGCAGTCCGTCCAGGATCGCCGCTCTTGCCTCGCAAAAGCGGCGCAATCCTCTCGTACTGGGCATCGCTTAACAACATCCGAACCAAGGCTGACCTCCATTTTTCAGCCTTGAATCACTGTTCGCACAAAAAGTGAATCCTTACTCAGTTAAATGTCCACAGGCCCTAGTGGGTCGCGTCACTCAATTTGAGCTAGGCGCGGCAAATTGATTTATGTTGGGGAAAGGGGATTCCCAAAGACTTGCGAGTTGGATTCGGCATGTCCGGCCGCTGGGACGTGGCGGCTGGATCAGCTGGATGGGGACCGGGCCATGGCCGCCAAGGACATCGGGGTAAAGAAGTACGTCGTCAGACTGAGCGAAGCAGAACGCGATCATCTGCAAGCCCTGATCAACAAGGGAAAAAGCCCGGCCAAGCGGCTTTTGAAGGCTCGGATTCTGCTCAAGGCCGATGTTGGCGCGCAGGGCGAAGGCTGGAGCGATGGCCAGATCATCGAGGCCTTGGATACGAACAAGTCGATGGTGACGCGCGTTCGCCAGCAACTGGTGGAGGAGGGCCTTGAGGCTGTGTTGAGCCGCAAGGAGCGCGCGGCGCCGGCGATCACGCCCATTTTCGACGGCGAGAAGGAGGCCCGGCTGGTGGCCCTGGCCTGCTCGACGCCCCCCGAAGGCCGCGCCCGCTGGACGCTGCGGCTCCTGGAGGACAAGGTGGTGGAGTTGGGCATCGTCGAGCGCGCCAGCGACAACACGATCGGGCGCGTTCTAAAAAAAACATACTTAAGCCCCACCGCAAAGAGCAGTGGGTCATTCCGCCGGCGGCGAGCGGCGCTTTCGTAGCGGCGATGGAGGAGGCGCTGGACGTCTATACGCGGCCGCACGATCCGGACATGCCGCTGGTTTGCCTGGATGAGACCTCCAAGCAACTTGTTTCTGAGACGCGAACCCCGGTTCCGATGAAGCCGGGGCAGCCGGAGCGGGTCGATTACGAGTACGAGCGCAACGGGACCGCCAACCTGTTCATGCTGTTCGCGCCGCTGGAGGGCTTTCGGCATGTCGAGGTCACCGATCATCGAACCGCCATCGACTACGCCAAGATCCTCAAATACTTATCGGACGTTCTCGTAACAGGGGCAAAACTCCGGGCCTTCAGGCCGCTGCAAGTTGGCGGACGAGGTCGGCGAGGCTTGCGACGACTGGCGCTTCGGGCGCGCCGAGGCGGTCGCCGAGATAATCCCAGAAGCTGATGGCCAGCTTGGCGCAGGTTTTCATGAGGCCAAGGAAGGCGTCAAGCGCGTCGCGGCCTTCATCCGAACGCGTTCCGGCGGAAATCTTTCGCCGAGTGACTTGGCAGCGGATGTCGTTTTCCGAACCGTTCGTGTGAAGCGGGATCTCGGGGCGCTTCAGGACCATCAGCAGTTCGGTTTTCTGTGCGCGAAGCCGCGCCAAAAGCCTGTCGAGTGTGGCGAAGCCTGTCTCGGTGGAGAAGATGGCGTCAAAGCGGCGCTCAAGTTGGAGGGCGCGGCGCCGAGTTGGCGCGTGGCGGTACGCCTTGAGGTCCTTGTAAAGCCGCCAGATGCGGGCGCGGATGCGCTCCTTCGCCTGGACGTGCGCCTCGCAGAACGTATCGAGCTTGTGGATGAGGCGCTCGGCGTGCACCCAGCAGAGCGCGTGCTCGGCGATCTTGAACTGGCCGGCGCCGTCGGAGACGATGACGACGCCGTCCAGGAGCCCCTGTTCCACAATCGAGCCCCATAGCGCAGCTTCGGTTGCGATCTGGACGGGATCGGGCTGGACCTTAAGGTCCATGAGGCCGAGTGTTTGCAGATGGGCCATGAAGGCTTTGCGGTCGGCAAAGCGCTGCTCCGCGTTCCCGAAATGGGCGATGGTCGCCAAGGGCAGCTTGTGCTCGCGCATGTAAGCGAGGGCGGCGTCGTTGATGACGTATTCGTCCTTCCCGGCTCTTAGCAGTTCAAGGAAATTCAGCCGGCTCTTTGAGCCGGTGGTTGCGAAGAACGCGAAGCAGTCATTGCCAATATGCGTGCAAAAGCCGTTCCGGGCCTTATGGCGAGCGCCCGTATCGTCAACGGTAAGCCAGGACGCCGAAGAAAGCCCTGCACGCAGCACTTCCAGGCTTTCTTTGACGAAGGCGCCTTGCTTGCTGGTCAAAATCCGCACGATCTGCCGCTTGGAAATCTCGACGCCCAAACCGGCCAGCTGCGCAGTCAGGCGCGGGATCGTGACCTGCCCTTGATGGTATTGGCTCAAGACGAAGCGCTTGAGGTTCGCCCCGAAATGGCCGGCGACGCCTTTGGGCAGCGCGGCGAGCACAGTCTCGCCCGAGGCAAGCAGCCAGCGCTCGCGCCGGTAGCGGACCGTCCACGGCATGATGACGATGTCCTGGACGATGAAGTCCTCGTAGCCCTTGAAGCGCGCGCCGTCCGGCAGGCTGTCCGGCTTCAGGATGCGGGTCTCGTTGATGGCGCCCCGCCGGGCGCCGCGACGCCCCTTGCGCCTGCCGGCTTTCGCGCCGGCTGCCTCCGCCGCCTGCTCCATGCCGCTAGGCTTGAGCTTCGGGCGTCCCTTCAAGCCCTTGAGCCGCGCGATCTCCTCGCGCAGCGCGGCGTTCTCCGCCTTCAGCCGGGCGTTCCCCTCCAGAGCCTGCGTCAGCAGCGCCTTCAGCTCTTCGAGGCCAAGCCCGGAAATGTCGCGGGGCGATTCGGCCATGCCCCAAGGGAATCAACAAATCAGTCCGCTGTGAGTCCCGCCCAACGCCCGCGCACGGAGTTTTGCCCCTATTACGTGGAATTTAAACACGGGACCTTTTTCCGAATATGGGCCACGGACAAACTCTTTCAGTTTTTGACCAAGGGCTTTGTCATGGACGACGATCGACTGAAGAACCCAGACGGTCGCCATGACTTTTTCGACGAACTACTTGATCGCATTAGAGATATTAGAAGCTCAGAAAAACGCATGTGGACGCGCGTTCTGGAACTTGGAAGCTTCTGCACTGATTTTCATGATTGCAGCGCCGAATATAAGGAGCATTTCTGCGCAACCATTCAGAACGCCATGCACTGGGCTGTAACACAGGAAACCGCCGCAGAGGTGATTTATCATCGGGCGAATGCATCTAAGAACAATGCCGGAGTTATGATCTTTTCTGACGAAATGCCGACTTCCGAAGAAGCCAAGGTTGCCAAGAACTATTACGCTGAAAAGGAGATTTCTGCGTTAAACATCCTAACGAGCGCCACTCTTGAGTTTTTTGAAAGCCAAGCAGAGCAAAGGATAACGCAACCTGATGTCTGGACATTTGTCTGTGGACGGTCAATCGGCATTGGTGTTGTTGAAGTTGACATAGGGTGTTTGCGAGGCGGCCCATTGCTCGTCGATCTCGACCAAGATGGCGGAGACCAAGCGGAGGAGAGAAGCCTCGTTTGGGAAGACGCGTATTTTTCTGGTCCTGCGTTTTAGCTCCTGTTGGATCGAGCGCTCGATGGGGTTGGACGTTCGCATGCGCCGCCGCTGGTCTCTCGGCAGTTTGAAGACGGCGAAGCCTTCGGGGACGTTATTTTCGACGAGCTTGGAGGCGGGGCTTCGGTATTTGGCCACGAGGCGCTTAAGCTCCTCCTGAGCGCTTCCTAGATTTGGAGCGTCCCAGACGGCGCGCAGTTCCTCGCCGGTCTCGCCTTCGGCAGGCGGGATTTTATGGGACTATGGCGATCGGCGGGCGGTTGGCCTCTTAGTTCGCATGCTTGATTCGGAGGCGCCGAAAGCCTTCCCGCCCACAGAGAGTTGTCCGACTAAGGCATTGAAGTAAAAAGGAAAAAAGGCAAGAAAGGCGGTGTGCACGCCTGGTTAACAGGCTCCGGCGGTCCAGGGTTAATAAAGGCTTCAAGAGCATGCCTGCGCCCTTTCCACGACTGCGCTTCTTGAAGCCTATTCAAGCCCCGTCACAGACAAGATCGCGTTGATGACGGCGCCCGAAATCCAGGCGATGAACCTGGAAAAGAAGTCCAGATCGACGCCAAGATTTTGCCCAGCCAAGGGAATGACGAAAATGATCGCCAGGATGATGAAAAGTCCATAAGGCTCAAGCCGGGCGAAGCGCTTGGCGACCTGCAGAGGGAGAAGCCCTACAGCGACGCGTCCCCCATCAAGCGGCGGGATCGGCAGCATATTGAAGACGGCGAGCACCACGTTGATGATGATGCTGTTGATCAGGTTCTGGGTCATCCAGGTGGAGGCTGGCTCGGGCACCAGGCGCGCGCCATAGCACAAGAGCGCCGAGATGAGAGCGAGCGCGATGTTCACTCCGGGCCCCGCAAGCGCCACAAAAACCATGTCCCTGCGCGGATTATTGAGGGCGCCGAAGTTGACCGGCACGGGCTTCGCATAGCCGAACAGGAAGGGCGAGCGCGCCAGAAGCAGAATGCCCGGCAGAATGATCGTGCCGAACGGATCGACATGCTTGAAGGGGTTGAGGGTGACGCGGCCCATCATCCAGGCGGTGTTATCGCCAAAGCGCCGCGCCGCATAGCCGTGCGCGGCCTCATGCAGCGTGACAGCCAACAGGACCGGAATGATCCAGGTCGACGCCGTGTAAAGAGCCGTGCTCATAGTCGCGTCCATGGCTGTTCTTCCCCAGAATGCCTTTGTTTTTTCGGGGCATCTTTCCACCCATTCGAGCGCGATGTCACCAGCGTTTTCGGCACAAGACTGGGGATTTAGCCCTTTACCTTAAGAGTAGGTCGCTTCGTTAGCGATCAAATCGGAGCGAAAGGAGCAATTGACAATGGATATCGGATTTATCGGCCTCGGCAATATGGGCCTGCCGATGGCGCGCAATCTCTTGAAAGCGGGCAGCAGCCTTCGCGTCTATAATCGAACCAGAAGCCGCGCCGAGCCGCTTGAGCGGGAGGGCGCCGCCATCGCGAACAGCCCCGCCGAGGCTTCGTCCGGCGACGCCGTCATCACTATGCTCGCAAACGATGAGGCCGCCGAAAAAACGGTCTTCGGCGAGGATGGCGTGCTGAGAGGTCTCAAGAAGGGCGCGGCGCACATCTCCATGAGCACGATCACCGTCGCGCTGTCCGAGCGGCTCGCGCGCGCTCATGCAGGGGCGCAGCAGACTTACGTCGCCGCGCCCGTGTTCGGACGTCCCGACGCCGCCGCAGCCGCCAAGCTCTTCATCGTCCCCGCCGGAGACAAAAAAACGGTCGATAGCCTTCAGTCGCTCTTCGACGCGATGGGCCAGCGCACCTTCTTTCTCAGCGAAAATGCGCCCGACGCCAACCTTGTGAAGCTCGGCGGAAACTTCCTCATCGCCTCCATGATTGAATGCCTGGGCGAGGCTGTCGCTTTGGTGCGCAAATACGATATCGATCCCGCCCGCTTTCTCGAAATCATGACGGAGACCCTGTTCGCGGCCCCGGTCTACCGCACCTATGGCGCCCTGATCGCAGAAGAGAAGTATGAGCCGGCGGGCTTCAAGCTGGAACTCGGGCTCAAAGATGTCCGGTCGGCGCTCGCTGCGGCGGAGGCGAAGTCCGTCCCCATGCCGGTCGGCAGCGTTGTCCGGGATCGCTTCCTGAGCGTCATCGCTCGAGGCGGAGCCAGCCTTGACTGGTCGGCGCTCGCGAAAGCGGCCGCCGAAGACGCCGGGCTCAAACCCTGAGTTCCTGGCGCCGCAAAGACGCGCTGGGACGACCGTGCTGATCGCGAAGCGGAACCGAGGAGCGGCGGCGCAAGCGCCGCTCGACGTTGCTGGCCTGCTTCCCCTCTCAGCCCTTTCGATGGAATTTTTGTTAAGCTGTTGAAGCCTTCAACGCAGGCGCTGCTTCAACAAAGATCTTATAGAAAGCCTTCCAGAGCGAGAGGATGCGATCATCAGCTCGCAGATGGCGACATAGTGCGCCGTGCCCCGCTTCTGGATCGCTATCCAGTTGGATATGCCCGTCGAGGAAATGCTTGAATGCGCCAAGCAAGGGGCCGTCCCATCGGCGAGCCTTCACAATCGACTTGAAGACTGCTTCCAAGCCTCCGTCCTCATAGCTTGAGAGGCTCAATACCCTTGTCATGTCGTCGACGGTGCGTGTGCTCGCCAGATAGGCCTTTCCAAGCGCCTCAAGCCTCCGACGCCTTGCCTCTTGAATTGGCTCCAAAGTCAGCGTCCGTCGCATATACTCTTCATGGTCCATCTTTTCCCCAGGCGCGGCGACCCCCGGGTAGGGAGAAAGATTATCCGTATTCCGCTCGCCGCGATCGAGTTCCTGCAGCCGCTCGTCATCCGGGAAAAGGGCGAGCGCAATCTCCATGCACTCACGGAAGTGGGCCGAGAAATAATAGTACGCCCAGGCGACATCGATCAGATCGTCGCGACTAAGTTCGCTCCAGTTCAGATTGCAAATGTCACCGATTACTTCTTTGTAGGCGAAATCGGTTGTATCGCTCTCAAACTGACTAGCCATAGAATTACCTCCAATGCGGGGCTGTTAATCGGCGGCATGACCCTGCCTTAATTGCAGCCATGCGGTTTTAGACACGTAATGTATGGATAGTTTATTCAGATGAAAGCGTCACTGGCGATTTGGCTTGAGGCCGTCACTCCCGCTCCACCCCTAACAAGAGACCTTCCAGCCAAGAAGTGACGGCGCCGTAGAAGGGCTGTGGCGCGCGCTCAAGTCGCAACATTTGGCAGGTTGGCGAAATTTGAGGCGTCGGGGAAGCCGGAAAACGCTGCTTGGCGCGCCAAATTGCCTCGCGCCCCAAGAGAGCGCCGTCGACCGCTGACGCCGATTTTATGAGTATATCCTTACTCGCTAGAATACTAGCAATAAAATATAGTATTTTTTAAAGTACTATTTCAACATACTTGAATTTTTTGTTGTTATCGATAATAGACGCCAAGGTCTTTCCTGCGCCGAATTGAGCCATCGTGGGAGGCTAGATCTCCGCCTTGCATCGGGAGACCTGAACAAGACGATAATCTTTTTTTTATCGACCGCCGCCCTATTCCATGTTTTCCTTAAGGTAGGCGGGAAATCATCAGAACGCCGCGTCTGTTCGACAAAATGATCAGATAGCGGTATGAGAGGCGCCGCCACATTTTTGTATCGTGGCGGCATGTAGGGAAAGCTGGGCAAATGGCCGGAAGTTTATACCGTTCTTGGCGCGCAATCAGGCGCGCGTCTGGGATGGCCAGGGCCGCCGCCGCCTCGCATGGCGCCCCAGTTCGCGGGAATGAGAAAAGGTCTATGACGGAAAGCATGTCACAAACGAATGTATTTAGCGCCGATGACGCCGAGGGCGTGGCCAAGCTGCGCGAGCTTATTCTCAAGCGCCTCATTGCGACAACGGGCAAAGCTCAGACAGCGGCGAGTCGAGCGCGATTGGTTCATCGCGACCGCTCTCGTCGCGCGCGACCAAATCATCAAGGCCTGGATCGCATCCAAAAGAACGAATTACGAGGAAGGCAGGCGGCGCGTCTACTACCTGTCGCTGGAGTTTCTGATCGGCCGTCTGCTCATGGACGCGCTGAACAATCTCGGCCTTACCACTCAGTTCCGTGAAGCGCTCGCCGGCCTTGACGTCGATCTTGAAAAACTCTCCGAGATGGAGCCCGACGCAGCGCTTGGCAACGGCGGCCTGGGGCGGCTTGCGGCCTGCTTTATGGAAAGCATGGCGACGCTGGAGGTCGCCGCATATGGCTACGGCATCCGCTACGATCACGGTCTGTTCCGCCAGGCGATCAAGGACGGCTGGCAGCACGAATATCCCGAAGACTGGCTGGCTTTCACCAATCCGTGGGAGTTTCCGCGCCCCGAAGTCGCTTACGCCATCGGGTTTGGCGGCGCGGTGGAGTTGCTTCATCACAGCTCGATCGCGCAGATATGGCGGCCGTCCGAGGTCGTGGAGGCCGTCGCCTACGACACGCCGATTCCCGGCTGGCGCGGCCGTTATGTGAATACCCTTCGGCTATGGCGCTCGCGCGCGCCCGATCCGTTGCGCCTTGACGTGTTCAACGCCGGCGATTACGTCGCGGCCCAGACCGAGCAGGTTCGAGCCGAGTTCGATCTCCAAGGTGCTGTATCCGAGCGATTTGACGCCTGCCGGCCAGGAACTTCGGCTGCGCCAGGAATATTTCTTCGCCTCGGCCTCGCTGCAGGATCTCATTCACCGTCACCTGAAACAGCATGGCGACATCACAAAGCTCGCGGACAAGGTGGCGATCCAGCTCAACGACACCCATCCGGCGATCGCGGTCGCGGAGCTGATGCGCCTGCTGGTCGACGTTTACGGCGTCGGCTGGGAGCAGGCCTGGGCCATCACGCAGGCCACGTTCTCCTACACGAACCACACGCTGTTGCCGGAGGCGCTCGAGACCTGGCCTGTGCCGCTGATGGAGCGCCTGCTCCCGCGGCACATGCAGATCATCTATCTTATCAACGCCCTGCACCTGGACGTTTTGCGCGAGCGCGGCTGTCAGCAGCACCTCCTGTCGAACGTCTCGCTCATCGACGAATATGCAGGCCGGCGCGTGCGCATGGGCAACATCGCCTTCCTCGGCTCCCACAAGATCAACGGGGTTTCGCAGCTTCACACCGATCTCATGAAGGAGACGGTGTTCCACGACCTGCACTCCCTCTATCCCGATCGCATCGTCAACAAAACGAACGGCGTCACCTTCCGCCGCTGGCTTTTCGAAGCCAACACCGGCCTGACGAAGCTGATCCTCGACACGATAGGCCCTGACTTCCTGGACGATCCAGAGGCCCTCAGGAAACTTGAGGCCTTCGCCGACGACACAAGCTTCCAGACGAAATATGAAGCCGTCCGGCGCGGCAAGAAGGAACAGCTGGCGAAGATCATCACGGACAGGCTGCTCATCAAGGTCGATCCCGATGCGCTTTTCGACGTGCAGATCAAGCGCATCCACGAGTACAAGCGCCAGCTTCTCAACATCCTTGAGACGATCGCGTTCTACAACGAGATCCACGCTCATCCGACGCGAAACTTCGTTCCCCGCGTGAAGATCTTCGCGGGCAAGGCGGCGGCGAGCTATCATCAGGCCAAGCTCATCATCAAGCTGATGCACGATGTGGCGCGCGTGGTGAACAACGACCCGTCCGTGCGCGGCCTCCTCAAAGTGGTCTTCCTGCCGAACTTCAATGTGAGCCTCGCGCAGTCGATCATTCCGGCGGCCGACCTGTCCGAGCAGATCTCGACCGCCGGCATGGAGGCGTCGGGCACAGGCAATATGAAGTTCATGCTCAACGGCGCGCTCACCATCGGCACGCTCGACGGCGCCAACGTGGAAATCTGCGAGCACGTCGGACGCGACAACATCTTCATCTTTGGGATGACCGCGCAGGAGGTCCAGGAACGCCGCATAAAAGGCATCGACGCGCGCGACACTATCGCGCGGTCGCCGATGCTGGCCGAGGTGCTGGACTCCGTCGCATCTGGTGTATTCTCCCACGACGAAAAGGATCGTTATCGCCAGCTGGTGGATATCCTAACTTACCATGATCACTTTATGGTCACCGCGGACTTCGAAGCCTATTGCGCTGCACAACGAGAAGCGGATATACGCTGGCGTGACCGCAAAGCATGGTGGCGTTCCGCCATACTAAATACGGCCCGGGTAGGTTGGTTTTCGTCTGATCGAACAATTAAAGAATATGCTGAGGACATCTGGCGCGTGCCTGTTCGCTCGGCATGAGGGAAAAACAAGTGATCGAAGCGCTAACCAGCGCCACTTGGCGTGCAAGCGACGAGGACGTGGCGCGTATTAACGCCGCGACTCACCACGATCCATTCGCCATCCTCGGGCTGCATCAAGCGCCCGAAGGGATGGTGATCCGCGCTTTAGTGCCGAGCGTCGCCTCGCTGGAGGCTGTGATCGAGCCGGACGGTACGGTTATCCCTTTGGAAAGAACGGGCGAGAACGACTTCTTCGAGGCGCTCGTGCCGGGGAAAAAGAAGCGCTTCGCCTATCGAACTCCGCGCCGAGGATAATGGCAATACATGGGAGTTTCTCGACCCCTACGCGTTCGGCCCGGTTCTCGGCACGATGGACGATTACCTCCTGGTCGAAGGGACGCACCAGAAGCTTTATGAGCGCCTGGGCGCGCATGCGATAATCCATGAAGGCGTGGAGGGCGTCCTCTTCGCCCTCTGGGCGCCGCAAGCGCAGCGCGTTTCCGTGGTGGGCGACTTCAATCAGTGGGACGGGCGCCGCCATGCCATGCGCAAGCGGGTCGACAGCGGCCTGTGGGAGCTTTTCGCGCCGGGCATCGGCGAGGGAACCGTCTACAAATACGAGATTGTCGGGATTGGCGGAAATCTCGTTCCTCTCAAGGCGGACCCGTTCGGCTTCGGCAGCGAAATGCGGCCATCGACCGCGTCCATTGTGGCGCGCACCGACAACTTCGCCTGGGGCGACAAAGACTATATGGCGCAGCGCTCCACCGTGGATGCCCGGCGCAGCCCCATGTCCATCTACGAGGTGCATCTCGGCTCCTGGCGGCGAGGGTGGAGCAATGAGTTCCTGAGCTATGACGAGCTTGCAGAGCAGCTTATCCCCTATGTCGTGGAAATGGGATACACGCATATGGAGCTGTTGCCTGTCTCGGAGCATCCGCTGGACGCCTCCTGGGGCTATCAGCCGATCGGCCTGTTTTCTCCGACCCGGCGCTTTGGCGATCCGGCTGGGTTCCAGCGGTTCGTCGACGCGGCGCATAAGGCCGGCATCGGCGTGATCCTCGATTGGGTGCCTGCTCACTTCCCGACGGACGAACACGGGCTCGCCCGGTTCGATGGTGCGCCCCTTTACGAGCATCCCGATCCTCGCCGGGGCTTCCACCCCGATTGGAACACGGCGATCTACGAGTTCGGCAGGAAAGAGGTCGCAGCCATCCTGACCTCGAACGCGCATTATTGGCTCGACCGTTTCCACATCGACGGCCTGCGAGTTGATGCTGTCGCCTCGATGCTTTACCTTGATTATTCGAGACGGGCCGGCGAGTGGCTGCCCAATTCAGAGGGCGGCAACGAGAACAAGGACGCCGTGCGCTTCCTCCAGTCGGTCAACGCGAGCGTTTACGGCGAGTTTCCCGGCGTGATGATGGCCGCGGAAGAATCGACATCCTGGCCCGGGGTCTCGCATCCGACGAGTTCCGGCGGTCTTGGGTTCGGCTTCAAGTGGAACATGGGGTGGATGAACGACACCCTGTCCTACATGAACAAGAATGCCGTTTACCGGCAGTGGCACCATGACAAGCTGACCTTCGGTCTGCTCTACGCTTGGTCCGAAAACTTCATCCTGCCGATCTCGCACGACGAGGTGGTCCACGGCAAGGGTTCGGTCGTCAACAAGATGCCGGGCGACGAGTGGCAGCAATTCGCCAACGCCCGCGCCTATTACGGCTTCATGTGGGGCTATCCCGGCAAGAAACTCTTGTTCATGGGCCAGGAGTTCTGCCAGCGAAACGAATGGAACTTCGATTCGAGCCTCGACTGGTGGGTTCTCGATTACCCCTATCACCGCGGCGTTCAGTCGCTGGTCCGCGACCTGAACCATCTGCACCGCGAAAAGCCAGCGCTTCACGCCCGCGATTGTGAGCCGGAAGGCTTTCAGTGGATTGTCGTGGACGATTATCAGCACTCGGTGTTCGCCTGGGTGCGCTCGGGCGGGCCGGGGACTAACCCCATCGTGGTGGTTTCGAATTTCACGCCGGAGCCCCGCCGCAACTATCGCATCGGGCTGCCGCTCCGCGGCCGCTGGAAGGAAATCATGAACACGGACGCCCCCGGCTATGGCGGGTCCGGCATGGGCAACCTTGGCTCGGTGACAGCCTTCAGCACACCATCTCACGGGTTTGCTGCGTCCGCAGAAATTACAGTGCCGCCTCTCGCCACTGTTTATTTTGAGTTTGAGTCAGGTTAAACCTGTAATTCCGCAATCCTGCTACGATTAAAACTTACCCCACTGGGAGGAACCGATGAGGACGCCCGGAATATCTCCCATAGCCCGCGACGCCATGGCCTATGTTCTTGCCGGCGGACGCGGTAGCCGATTGATGGAGCTCACCGCGAGGCGCGCCAAGCCCGCCGTCTATTTCGGCGGGAAGTCGCGCATCGTCGACTTCGCGCTTTCGAACGCCTTCAATTCGGGCATACGGCACATCGCCGTCGCCACCCAGTACAAGGCGCACAGTCTTATCAGGCATCTCCATCGCGCATGGAACATCATGCGTCCCATCCGCAACGAGAGCTTCGATATACTGCCCGCCAGCCAGCGCATCTCCGAAGAGCTCTGGTATCTCGGAACGGCGGACGCGGTCTATCAGAACCTCGACATCATCGAAGGGTATGACCCGAAATACCTCGTGGTGCTGGCGGGCGATCACATCTACAAGCAAGACTACGAATTGATGCTCCAGCAGCATGTGGAGCAGAGCGCTGACGTGACAGTCGGCTGCATCGAAGTCCCGCGCATGGAGGCGACCGGCTTCGGCGTCATGGATGTCAATGAGCAGGATGTCATCCTGTCTTTTATTGAGAAGCCCGAAAATCCTCCGCCGATGCCCGGAAAGCCCGATATCTCGCTCGCAAGCATGGGCATCTATGTTTTCGAGACGAAATTTCTGCTGGATGAGCTGAAGCGCGACGCCGCGGATCCAAACTCCTCCCATGATTTCGGCAAAGACATCATTCCCTATCTTGTAAAGAATGGGAAAGCTGTCGCGCACAGCTTTTCGCGCTCCTGCGTCCGGTCGGAATCGGAAAAGGGCGCCTATTGGCGCGATGTGGGAACTGTCGATGCTTATTGGTCGGCCAACGTCGATCTAACGGCAGTCGTTCCGGACCTCGACATTTATGACCAGGATTGGCCGATCTGGACCTATAATGAGGTCACGCCGCCGGCTAAGTTCGTGCACGACGAAGACGGCCGACGCGGGCTTGCGATTTCGTCGCTCGTATCGGGCGCCTGCATCGTGTCCGGCGCCGCTCTGCGGAAAACCCTGCTTTCGACCGGCTGCAGGGTGAATTCTTTTTCAACCATCGAAAACGCCGTCATCCTCCCCCGCGTCGATATCGGCCGCTCCTGCCGTTTGAGGAACGTCGTCATCGACGCCGAAGTGAAAATACCCGAGGGACTGATCGTCGGCGAAGATCCGGAACTCGACGGGAAGCGTTTCCGGCGAACCGAGCGCGGCATCTGTCTGATCACGCAACCTATGATCGACAGGCTTCTCGATCAATCCTCGATCCACCAGGCGCCGGCGCGCCCGTCGTATGCGGTTGAGGGCGAAGAGGAAGAAGGCCCCGCGGTCAACGGGCTCGACCCTGACGCCACATTGGGCGAGCGTGAAGGCGAAGCGGCAACGAGCGGGCTTGAAGCGTGAGCCAACTAAGCATCTTATCGGTCGCTTCGGAGATTTACCCGCTCATCAAGACAGGCGGGCTCGCTGATGTGGCCGGAGCGCTGCCCCTCGCCTTGCGCGCCGAAAATACGAGCATGATCACGCTGGTTCCGGGCTATCCAGCCGTGCTGGCGGCCTTGGAGGCGCAGGAGGAAGTCCGTTCAGTCCCGCAGCTCTTCGGAGGGAGCGCCCGCATCCTCAGCGGCAGGGCGGGGCATCTCGATCTTTTCGTTCTCGATGCGCCTCATCTCTATGATCGGCCCGGCAACCCCTACGTCGCGGCGAGCGGCGCCGATTGGCCCGATAACGCCTTTCGCTTCGCCGCACTCGGAAAGATGGCCGCCGCAATCGGCCGCGGGCTTGTGCCTGGGTTTGCGCCCGATGTGGTCCACGGGCACGACTGGCAGGCCGGCCTTGCAGCAGCCTATCTCTATTATGGCGAAAAGGCGAGGCCCGCCACCGTCGCCACCGTTCACAATCTCGCCTATCAGGGGCAGTTCTCGGCGGACCTCCTTGAGGCGCTGGAGCTTCCGGAGAAGGCCCTCACCTTCAGCGGCATCGAGCACTACGGCGCGATCGGCTATTTAAAGTCCGCCCTCCAGCTCTCCGACCGAATTACGACCGTCTCGCCGACCTACGCCATGGAAATCCAGCGCCCCGAAACCGGAATGGGGTTCGACGGCCTCCTGCGCGAACGCGCGTCGCGGCTGCGGGGCATTCTCAACGGCATCGACACAGAAGTGTGGAACCCGGCCGACGATCCTCGCATCGCCGTCAACTACAATGCAAGGGGCCTTTATGCCCGCGCGGCGAACAAGGAAGACCTGCAGAAGGCCCTCGGCCTCACGACCGAGTCGAACACGCTCGTCGTCGGCATCATCAGCCGGCTCTCCTGGCAGAAGGGCCTCGACCTTCTGCTCGACAATCTGCCGGTTCTCCTCGAAGGAAATATGCAGCTCGCCGTGCTCGGCGAAGGCGAACCTGAGATCAAGGCGCGTTTCCGCGCGGCGGCTCAATCCTATCAAGGACGGGTCGGCGTTTGCATCGGCTACGACGAAACGCTCGCGCACCGCATCCAGGCGGGCTCGGACGTGATTCTCGTTCCATCCCGTTTCGAACCTTGCGGCCTGACACAACTCTGCGGGCTGCGCTATGGGGCGGTGCCGGTCGTTTCCCGGCTTGGCGGGCTCGCCGACACCATCATCGACGCCAACGAAATGGCGCTCACAGCAGGCGTCGCCACCGGCGTCCAGTTTCCAGCCGGAACCGACGATGGCCTGGCGATCGCCTTGCGTAAAACCGCGTCGCTTTTCCGCGACAAGGCTGTATGGCGGACGCTGCAGATAAACGGCATGAACGCCGATGTCTCCTGGCGAAATCCCGCCCGCCGCTATGTCCAGCTTTACCGTGAATTGCTCCAGGAGCATGCGCTCATGGATGCCGCCGCATGAGGCGAAGCGGCGTGAGCGAGGGCTCGCCCGAGCCGCTAGGCGTTACACTCGATGAAGGCGGCGCCAATGTTGCGGTTTTCTCCGCGCACGCCACGACCATCGAGCTGTGCCTTTTCGATGCTTCGGGCAATGTCGAGTTGGAGCGGCTGCGACTGCCGAGCCGCACCGGCGATGTTTTCCATGGCCATTTCGAGGGCATAAGCGCTGGCCAGCGCTACGGATTTCGCTCGCATGGACCGTATGAGCCGCGTGCAGGGCATCGGTTCAACCCAGCGAAACTTCTTCTCGATCCTTATGCGCTGGCTGTGGATCGGCCTTTCTCGCTGGCCCCCGTCATGTTCGGCCACCAACTCGGCGCCGCCGACGCGGACCTAAGCTTTGATCCGACCGACAGCGCATCCTCCATGCCGAAAGCGGTCGCCATCAGCCCGGCCGCGGCGGAGAGCTGGCCAGCGACAAGGCGGCCATGGTCTGACACGATCATCTACGAGTTGCATGTTCGCGGCTTCACCAAGACGCATCCGCACGTGCCCGAGGCGATCCGCGGAACCTTCGCCGGGCTCGCCCATCCCGCCGCCATCGATCACCTCGTGAAGCTCGGCGTTACGGCCGTCGAGATCCTGCCTTGCGCCGCGTCGATCGACGAGATGCACCTGAAGGCGGCGGGTCTCGCGAATTATTGGGGCTACAACCCCGTCGTGATGATGGCGCCCGATCCGCGCCTCGCCCCAGGCGGCTGGGAGGAGATCCGAAGCTGCACTGCCGCGCTCCACGCAGCCGGCCTCGAAGTCATCGTCGACGTGGTGTTCAATCACTCGGGCGAGGGAGGCGAATTAGGGCCGACCCTGTCCATGCGCGGCTTCGACAACGCGGCGTATTATCGCCTCGCGCCCGACAAGCGTTACTTCATGAACGATGCGGGATGCGGGAATACGCTTGCGCTCGACAGGCCGCATTTGGTGCGCCTGGCGATGGATGCGCTCCGCGCCTGGGTCCGCTTTGGCGGCGTCGACGGTTTCCGCTTCGATTTGGCGACCGTGCTCGGCCGCAGCGACGATGGTTTCGATGCGGCGGCCCCGCTCATTACAGCGATCTCGCAAGACCCGCTGCTGCGTGAGGTGCGATTGATTGCCGAGCCCTGGGACATCGGCCCGGGCGGATACCGCCTCGGCGCTTTCCCCGACCCCTGGCGCGAGTGGAACGACAAGTTCCGCGACGCGATGAGGCGATTTTGGCGCGGGGATGGCGGCATGGTCCCCGCCGCCGTCACGCGCTTTGCGGGATCGTCCGACATTTTCGGACCGAACCGCCGCCCCTCTTCTAGCATCAATTTCATTGTCGCTCACGACGGCTTCACGCTGGCCGACCTCGTCTCCTACGAGCACAAGCACAACGAATCCAATGGCGAGGACAACCGCGACGGCACCGGCGCGAATTACTCCTGGAACAACGGCGTCGAAGGCGCAACCGGCGATCCAGGCGTGCTCTGGGCGAGGCGGCGGGATCAGCGTAATCTCCTGGCCTCGCTTCTTTTGGCGCGGGGTACGCCCATGCTGGGGATGGGCTCCGAATGCGGCCAGTCACAAGACGGCAACAACAACGCCTACGCCCAGGACAACCCCACGAGCTGGATGCGCTGGGACACGGCGGACGGCGCACTCAAGGCCTTCACCGCGAACCTTGTCGCGCTGAGAAAGGCGCACTCTGCCTTTACCCGGGACAGGTTCCTGAGCGGCGCCGCCGACGACGCGTCGCTCATTCCGGACGTGCAATGGCTGACGCCGAAGGGCGCGCCGATGCAGGCGGCCGACTGGAGCGACGGCGATCTGCGCACCGTTGTCGCGGCGCTCTACGCCCCGGCAAGCAAGGATCGCGAGGCGGATCGCGTCATCGCCGTTCTGCACGCGGGCTCGGCGCCGGTCGAGGCGATCTTGCCGGAAGCGCAGCCCGACTGCTTGTGGCGCCGTTGTCTTGACACGATCCATGAGGAGGGCCGCGCGGAGGATGTTTGTGCGGGCGGCGCAGCGGTCCGCATCGAACCGCGTTCGGTCGTCATTTTCGAAGAACGGCCGGGCGGCGCATCTCGCCACACGAACAGCTCTGGACAGGGCGTCGCGCTGGACCTGCTCGACAGGCTCGCGCGGGCGGCGGGCATCGCGCCGGACTGGTACGACATCGCCGGCGAGCGCCATCTCGTTTCACCCGAGACGAAGTCCGCGTTGCTGGTCGACATGGGGTTTCCTGCTCACAACAGCGGCGAGGCGCGCGAGAGCCTGACGCGCCTCGCCGATGATCATGACCGCCGGACGCTTCCCTGGAGCCTCGTCGCCCGCAGCGGCGAACCGCTCAAAGTGCGCTTGCCCTTGATCGACGGGCGAGCGCCCGCCGCCCTCAGGATTGAGCGCGAAGATGGCGGCGCGACCGTCTATCCGCTCGGTCCAAGCGACATCGAATTTGCGCCGTTCGCTGCCCTCGATGGACGGCCGACCGAGGCCATCGTCGCGAAACTGCCGCAGCAACCGCTGGGGCGGCACCGCATCATCCTCGACCATCGCCCTGACATCGACTGCCGCCTCACCATCTCGCCAGGGCGGTGCTATCTGCCGGATGCGCTGCGGTCTGACAATAGGGCGGCGGGCGTCGCCGCGCAGCTCTATTCGCTTCGCCGCAATGGGGATCAGGGCATCGGCGACTTCAAGACGCTCGGCGACTTCGCCCAGATGGCGGGACAGGCAGGCTTCGCCACCGTGGGGCTGAACCCCATCCATGCGCTGTTTCAGAGCGACCGCGAGCGCGCCAGCCCCTACTATCCATCCGATCGCCGGTTCATCGATCCGATCTATATCGATCTGGAAAGCCTCCCGTCTCTGTTAGGCGCAAACTACCCCGCTTTTGCGCTAGCCCGGCATGGAGGCCAGATCGCTGCGCTCTCGTCGCGCGCCCACGTCGATTATGCGGCGGTCTGGACCTTGAAGCGGGAGGTTCTCGATCTCGCTTTCGAGAGCTTCGAGGACATGTGCAGGCAGGCGCCCGATGCGGCGCCTTGCCGCGACTTCGACGCCTTCGCCTCAAGCGGAGGCGCTTCTCTGTTTCAATTCGCCTGTTTCCAGGCCATCAGCGAAAGCCGGCCTGGGGAAGCGTGGACGCACTGGCCAGCAGGCCTTGCAAAACGAGAACCTGCCGCGCTCCAAACCTTCGCGCAGGGAAACGCAAGGCAGGTGCGGTTCCACATCTTCCTGCAATGGCTTTGCGAGCGCCAACTCGCCAGCGCCGAGGCCGAGGGGCGCGAGAGCGGCCTGTGGCTTGGTTTCTACCGCGATCTCGCGGTCGGAGCAGCGCCCGACGGCGCGGAATGCTGGGCGAACGCCGATCAATTGATGCAAGGCTGCTCCGTCGGGGCGCCGCCTGACCCGTTCGCCGAGGCGGGCCAGAACTGGGGCTTGCAGCCGCCCAATCCCCTGTCCTGGCGGCGGTCGGCCTATGCCTCCTTCAATGAGCTGACAACGGCGAATATGCGCCATGCGGGAGCGCTTCGGATTGATCACGCCATGGCGCTCGCGCGGCTGTTCGTGATCCCGAGCGGAGCGAAGGCGCTGGAGGGCGCGTATATCTCCTATCCTGCGCAGAAACTTATTGGTGAGCTTGCGCTTGAAAGCCAGCGCGCGCGCTGCGTCGTCGTAGGCGAAGACCTTGGCACGGTGCCGATGGGATTTCGCGAGACGATGGACGCCTCCGACATTCTAAGCTACCGCGTGTTCTGGTTCGAGCGCAACGCGAATGACTTCAAGCCGCCCGCCGCCTATCCACGCAAATCGCTCGCCTGCCTGTCGACCCACGACCTGCCGACGCTCAAAGGCTGGTGGCAAGGCGAAGACATCCGCGAAAAGGAAGCGCTGGACCTTCTGACCGCGGAAGCAGCGGCTGCCGCAAGGTCGCAGCGCGAAGTCGACAAGCAAGCGCTGCTCCGCCTTCTTGAGCAGGAGGGCCTCGGCGTCGCCGTGGATCTGGCCAAGCCTCTTCAAGCATCGGTCGCGGCGGCCGCGCACCGTCTTCTCGGCCGGACGTCCTCGCTCATCGCCATCGCGCAGATCGATGACGTGGCGGGAGAACTCATGGCCGTGAACCTTCCGGGCACGGATCGCGAAAGGCCGAATTGGCGGCGGAAGCTCAACGGCGCCACCGATGATTTGCCGGAAAAGCTCCTGCGCTATGCTGGCCTTCTCACGTAAAGCAGGCCTATAGCAGGCTGCTGGAAGAACCAGGGATCATCCTTCGACCAGGATGAGGTCTAGCGATTTCAACAACTCGACCTCATGGTGACCCTTTCGAGCCATGGGCCGGATCGTTTTTAGCAGCCTGCTAGACTGTGACGCGGTAAAGTGGTATTCGAGATACCTCAAATTGAAAAATCCGCAAGGGGTGAACCATGGCGACCGCCGAAACGCTGAGGGCCTATCGCGGCCCCGCTATTCTGAGCTATGGCTTCCGGCCTTTCTTTCTCGGCGGGGCGATCTGGGCTGTCGCCGCGATGGCGCTCTTCATCCCGATGCTGCAAGGCAACATCGAACTGCCGACCGCGCTCAATCCAATCGATTGGCATTTGCACGAACTGCTTTATGGGTTCCTCCCGGCCATCGTCGCCGGTTTTCTTCTCACCGCCGTTCCGAACTGGACGGGTCGGCTTCCTGTCGCGGGCGCGCCGCTCGCGGCGCTTTTCGCGCTCTGGGTCATAGGCCGGGCCGCGATGGCGTCTTCAGCCCTGACCGGGGCCGGCGCAGCCGCCGTAGCTGACATGCTCTTTCTCGTCGCGCTTGGGATGATCGTGGGCCGGGAGATTCTAGCGAGCGGGAACAGGAACAATCTCAAGGTTCTGGTTCTCGTCTCCCTGCTCGCCGCCGGAAATTTGGTCTTCCACGTAGAAGCCGCGACAGCCGGCTCGGCCGACTACGGCAAGCGCATCGGCATTGCGGCGGCGGTTCTGCTTGTCTCGCTGATCGGCGGGCGCATCGTTCCGAGCTTCACGCGGAACTGGCTCGCCAAGCGCGGGCCGGAAGGACTGCCGGCGCCGTTCGGCAAATTCGATATCGCGACCATCGCGGCGTCAGCGATCGCGCTCGCCGCCTGGACATTCGCGCCCGTGAGCCTCGCGACGGCCGCGGCCTGCGGCATTGCGGGCGTCTTGCAGACCATTCGGCTCGCTCGTTGGCGAGGCCGGCGTACTTTCGCGGAGCCTTTGGTCACGATCCTTCACGTTGGCTATCTGTTCGTGCCCGCAGGCTTCCTGCTTATGGCTCTTGCTATTGCGTTTCCCGCCACCGTTGCGCCGGTTGCGGCTGTCCATGCCTGGACGGCGGGCGCCATCGGCGTGATGACGCTCGCCGTGATGACGCGCGCAAGCCTCGGACACACGGGGCGCGAATTGACGGCGACGCCTGCCATCACGGCGATCTACGCATGTGCGATTGCCGGCGCGCTCTGCCGCATCGCGGCCGCCTTCGGGATTGCGCCCCAAATCATGCTGCACACAGCCGCAACCGCCTGGATCCTGGCCTTCGGCGGCTTCGCCGTGGCGTTTGGCCCGATGCTGTTCAGGGCGCAAAGCCGAGGCTAAGCACGCGCGCTCGGCTGAAATGCGAGACAAACAATCTGACAATGGCTTGGTCGCAAATCTGTGGAAGAACGGCAGAGATGATGGCGGCATTCGTCATTTGGCCGAACTTGCGTGAAAATCAGATGGTTCCGGTGCAAGGATGATCTCGACGAAAGATCGGTCATGGCTCGTGGGCAATGGGTTTACGCGGGCGGAAAGGCTGGCGCCAAGCCGTCCGCTGCAGAGAAGTCGGCGATCATAGCTGCGTGTGAGCGGCTCGTGGCGGAAGTGCTCAAGCCTCGCTACCTACCCGAAATTAGACCGACCGAATTCAATTATCCAGTTGACATCTACGGCAAGTGGCATGGCGACAAGTATCGGTTCATCACGCGCTACCGCTCCGATCGAGAAGACGCAATTAAACCCGAATTCGAAGCTCCTTTTGCACGGCTCGAATACGTCTCGCGAGACTGCTTCGACCTTTCCTACTTCAGGCACACCGGGGAGTGGCTCTGCCTGTTCCAAGCCATCAGCTTGGACGAAGCCTTAAAGCAGATCGGCAATGGCGACTTCTTCCACCCTTGCTGATGGAAGTAGCGCGGAGGGGTGCGACGCTGTTCGGATTAAGGTTACGATCTATCTTAGGTTGCGCTTTTCTTCGTTGCGATCGTAAATAGATATCGCTTGGACATGGCGTCCGGGCGTCCTCCGAAAAAGGCCGTGGGCCTTAGCGCATAGGTTCACGGCCTTTATATTCATCATCAATTTTCCAGTTCACGGGCATGGGAGCCGCCAGAAGGGGGCTCCCTTTTTCCATCGCGGGATGCTCCGTCAGCCGACCCCCTCATTCGCGCCGACGACCGCAACGGCTGTCATGTTCACGAGGCCGCGCACCGACGCCGACGGCGTCAGTACATGCACGGGCAGAGCCGCGCCGAGCAGGATCGGCCCGATCGAGATCGCGGAATTCAAGGTCTTGATCGCATTGAAGCTGATGTTGGCCGCGTCGAGCGTAGGCATGATCAGCACATTCGCATTGTCGGAGAGCTTCGAGTTCGGGAACAGCTCGCCGCGGATGCGCGCCGACAACGCGGCGTCGGCCTGCATTTCGCCTTCGGCCTCCACGTCAGGCGCAAGCTGCCAGAACATGGCCAGGGCTTCGCGCATCTTGCGCGCCGTCGCCGTGTCCGCGCTGCCAAAATTCGAGTGGGACAGAAAGGCAAGTTTCGGCTGAAGTCCGAAGCGCTGCACCTGACGGGCCGCGAGCACGGCGATTTCCGCGATTTCGGCGGCCGTCGGGTCGAAGTTCACCTGCGTATCGGCAATGAAGTAGGCGCCCGAGTCGAGCAGGATGGCGGAGAGCGCTCCGAAAATGCGCACGCCTTCGCGCCGCCCGATGATATCGCCGACATATTTCAGATGCCGGTCGAAGCGGCCCGCCGACCCGCAGATCATGGCGTCGCCCTCGCCACGCTTGAGCAGCATGGCGGCGATCACCGTATTCGTGCGCCTGACCGCGATGCGCGCGTCGGAACGGAGCACGCCCTTGCGTTCGGTCAACCCGTAATAATGGTCCGCCAGCTCCTCTACGCGCGGGTCTTCGATCGGATCGAACACTTCGATATCCCGCCCAGGCTGCATGGGCAGACCGAGGTTCTGAAGGCGCTCCTTGATGAAGCGTCGGTTTCCGACAAGGATCGGCTTGGCGATGCCGTCCGAGAGCACCTGATAGGCCGCCTGCAGAACCTTCACGCGCTCGCCTTCCGCGAAGATGACCCGCTTCGGCGCCTTCTTCGCCGCCTCGAACACGGGCTTCATCACGAGGCCCGAACGGAACACGAAGCGCGACAGCCGCTCGCGATAGGCGTCGAAGTCCTGGATGGGCCGCGCGGCGACGCCGGAGTCCATCGCCGCTTTCGCCACCGCAGGCGCCAGCCTTGTGATGAGCCGCGGATCGAAGGGCTTCGGAATGATGTAGTCGCAGCCGAAGACGAAGCTCTCGGCGCCATAGGCCGTCAGAACGATGTCGGACGCTTCGGCCTGAGCGAGGTCGGCGATGGCCATGGCGCAGGCCTTTTTCATCTCCTCGTTGATGGTGGTGGCGCCCGCGTCGAGCGCGCCCCGAAACAGAAACGGGAAGCACAGCACATTGTTGACCTGGTTCGGATAATCCGAGCGCCCCGTCGCGATGATGGCGTCGGGCCGCACCGACTTCACATCCTCGGGCATGATTTCCGGGGTGGGGTTCGCCAGCGCCATGATGATCGGCCGATCCGCCATCGTCTGCACCATCTCTGACGTGACGACGCGCGGCGCGGAAAGACCGAGAAAAATATCCGCGCCCGCCATCGTCTCGGCGAGCTTGCGGAAGTGCGTCGGCCGGGCGTAGCGCGCCAGATCGGGATTCATCTCCTCGGTGCGGCCCTCGTAAACGACGCCGACACGGTCGGTGACGAAGATATTCTCGCGCCGCATCCCGAGGCTTACGAGGAGATTGAGGCAGGCGAGCGCCGCCGCCCCGCCCCCGCAGCAGGCAAGCCTGACCTCGCCGATGTCCTTGCCGACGACCGTGAGCCCGTTCAGGATCGCCGCCGCCACCACAATCGCGGTGCCGTGCTGATCGTCGTGCATCACGGGGATGTTCATGCGCTCCCGGAGCTTCTCCTCGATCTCGAAGCATTCCGGGGCCTTGATGTCCTCCAGATTGATTGCGCCGAAGGTCGGCTCAAGGGCGGCGACGGCATCGACGAAGCGGTCCGGCTCGCTCGCCGCGACCTCGATGTCGAACACGTCGATGCCTGCGAATTTCTTGAACAGGACGGCCTTGCCTTCCATCACCGGCTTCGAGGCAAGCGGGCCAATATTGCCAAGGCCGAGCACGGCGCTGCCGTTCGTGACGACGCCGACGAGGTTGGCGCGCGCCGTCAACCGCGCCGCCGCCAATTCATCGTTCACAATAGCGTCGCAGGCAAACGCGACGCCCGGCGAATAAGCGAGCGACAAATCGCGCTGCGTCGCCAGCGGCTTTGTCGGCGTGATGGCGAGTTTGCCGGGGGGATCAGCCTCGTGATAGGCGATGGCGCTTTCCTTGAATTCGTTCGCCATGGCGCTCCTCCTTCGGCTGATGTTGCGAAACAGGAAGGCCGGTCTGGCGCGACTGTCAACCTGACGTTTTGTCGAGACAGGGTCGACGGAACAGGAAAGCAGCCAAACAGTTGCCGATCTGGCCGGAAGGTAAATATCCCCCGGCAAAGCCGGGGGCTTTAGAAATGGAGCCGCTCAAAGCGGCTGGAAGAAGTTTCTATGGACCACTCTGACGTTCATACTGCCTACTCAGAAGCTCCAAAACTGAAAAATGCCTTGGACACTGGCGCAATTGCCGAGCGGTCTGCGAAGCTCCTCGAAGGGAGGCGGCGTGCGAAGCTCCACTCGCGTAAACCCACGATTTCGACGCCGCCGCCACACTCCAGGAAACGTCAAACTGCTACCGCCTCCCCGGCAGAGCCGGGGGACCTCCTTGGATGTTAGACAATTGCCGCTAGCTTCAGCTTCGCCACACGAGCGGCGCAGTAATGGCGAAACGGGGGCCATTTCTTTCATTCGAACGGGGGAACCGACATAAAGACGCAATTTTCGTAAAAATTTGTTTCGAAGTCTTGCGACTTTCTGTCAAGCCGCCGCCATATTGGCATCACATTTTTTCTCTGGGAATGTAGGGTGGGCGGTTACTTTTCGTTAAGAACGATGAAGTTCTTCAGCCGACCCACATGGTACATGAGTACGCGTAGTTACAGGAGTGAAGATGCAGTTTCGTAAAGTCTGCGGAATACTGGGAACCCTGGCCTTTTTCCTGGCGGCTTCCGTGGACGTGAATGGGGCGACCCCTGCTGATAAGTCCCCAGGCTCGATCGCCACCCCAAAGTCGAGCCCCCTCGCGGTAGAATTCGTAGCAAAAGGCCTGAAGCTCGGTTCTCCTGTTTTCCTGCGCGTTTACAAACAAAGCTCAAAGATGGAGCTGTGGGTCGCGCAGGGCGCCCGCTACGCCTTGTTCAAGACTTATCGGATTTGCCGCTGGTCCGGCGGGCTCGGCCCGAAAATGTATGAGGGCGACAGGCAGTCGCCGGAAGGGCTCTATCACATCACGTCGGAAGACCTGATCGTCAATCCGCGCTGGCACCGCGCGATGAACATCAACTTCCCGAACCGGTTCGACATCATCAACGGCAGGGGCGGTTCCGGCATCCTCATCCATGGTAAATGCGCCTCCGTCGGCTGTTTCGCCATTGAGGACAACAATGTCGAGGAGGTTTTCGACGCCGTGCGCGCCGCTCTTCGCAACGGCCAGGTCAGCGTTCCCGTGCTCGCCCTGCCCTTTAACTTTGCGAAATATGCGCCGGCCATCGATGACACCTTGAGATTGAACGAATTCTGGACCGACCTTCGCCGCGCCGACATTCTCTTCAACCGCGACCACATTCCTCCGAGCGCCTGGGTTTGCGATGGCCGCTATTACTTCGCGGACCGGCGCGGAGACAGCCACCGCCATGCGGTTCACCTGCCCGGCTGCAAGCCGCTGGAAAAGCCCATCACGCAGGAGGAAGCGGCGAGCCTATCCGAGCGGAGCCAGTCGGTTCTCGCCGCCTCGACGGCGAGGAACAAGTGGCTTGTTTCCGGCGGAGGCGCCGCCGATACGTCCTTCATACCGGCGGTGAGCGTTCCAGGGGGAAACCCGAGACAGGCTGTCGTGAGCTTCGCCGCCGCCTGCAATCCGAGGCTGCTTCAATGCCGCCTGCTGCGCGAAGCGTTGAAAAGCCCCGCCATGTGCCCGACCAAATACCCCCGCTGCCGCACGGCCCAGGCAGCTTACACAAAGAGCGTGGAATGCCCTCTGAAATATCCGCGCTGCCGCTTCTTCGTCGGCAGGGACCCACACATGGCTAGCAGATCCAACACTCTGAAGGTGAAGCAGCGCTAAGTTTTCCCGGACGTGTCAACGGATCGGCTTCGCGCCGGCCGAGGAAAGCAAGTACGCCCGCGGGAAGTCCTGCCCCACATGCTGCGGGGTCGATAGGACTTCCCGCGGAGAAGGCGCACGAGCAACTCTGTGACTTTAGGACGGCTTACCCGAGGCAGTTTCGCGTGAGAGCGTGCGGCGGAAGCGAGTGCGAACTTGCCTCGGGCTGGACTAAACTCGCTCTTGCGGCGACGGTCTTGCCAGACTTTCGCCGCATAGAGTCCTTCCATATTCGACCAGTGCGCCGCGGCTCCCGATTGCTTGTGGCGTTTGTTGGTGTGGCCAGGTCGGGCCGCGCCGCTTTGCAATTCCGCCATCGGAAAGCGTCATGACAGCGCGAAGGACAAAACTCTCGATTTTGGTCGCGCTCGTCGCCCTTCTGACGCTTGGCGCGTCAGCGGGGCGCGCCGAGCGCATTTCGAACGCGTTGGCCGTTTTCGCCGCGCTCGACAAGGTGACAGGGCGGGTTTCGCCGCTTGAAATAAAGATGGGTCAGACCGTGACCTTCGGCGCGCTCAAGGTGACGGCGCGGGCCTGCCATACGCGCCCGCTCACGGAAATTCCGCTGACGAGCGCCTTCATCGAGGTTGACGAGCTTCTCCTGGATGGCTCGTCCAGGCGCATTTTTACAGGCTGGACCATCGCCGAAAGCCCTGGCATTCACGCCGTTGAGCACCCGACTTTCGACGTCTGGCTGACGAGTTGCAAGATGCCAGAGGCGGAGGCGTCGCTGGGAAGACGCCCGAATTCGCCGAAGCCTTGAAGCGCCTGCTCAAGGCGGCGATGAAAGGCCGCACGGCTTATCTCCTGCGCGCCAAACTGACGCAGGTGGTCGGTGACGAACTGCGTGTCGAGTAGGAAAAAGCCGCCATGTTTCAGCCGCGCAACAAGGTGGATGAGGGCGACCTTACTGGCGTCCGTCTCGTAGGAGAACATGCTCTCGCCGAAAAAGGCGCGTCCAAGCGCGACCCCGTAAAGCCCGCCCACCAGCTTGCCGTCGGACCAGCTCTCGACGGTATGACAAAAGCCCATGTCGAAAAGCTCGGCATAGAGTTCGCGGATCCGCTTGTTGATCCAGGTCGTGCGGCGGCCCGCGCGGGAGGAGGCGCAGCCGTCGATGACGCCTTCGTAGTCGCTGTCGATGCGAACCTCGAACTTGTTCTGCCGGATGATGCGTGCAAGCCGGCGCGGAACATGCACCTGATCGAGGGCCAAAATGCCCCGTCGCTCAGGCTCGATCCAGTAAAGGGTCGGGTCGCCTGCGCTTTCCGCCATCGGGAAGATACCGCAAGCATACGCCTTGAGAAGAACTTGGGGCGTGATTTCGATAGGGAGGTTGGAGGGCGATCCCATCGTCTCAGGGCTTGCCTTCTATGGTTTCACTCAACTCCAATCTAATGCTTTTGGAGATAATTTTCGAGCCAGTGAATGTCATAAAGTCCGTCAACGATGTCGGGCTGCTGAATCAACGATGAGAACAAGGGGATTGTTGTCTCGATTCCGTCGATCACGAACTCGCCAAGCGCCCTGCGCAGCCGCATAAGGCACTCATTGCGGTTTTTCCCGTGGACGATGAGCTTCCCGATCAGGCTGTCGTAGTAAGCGGGGATGGTGTAGCCTGCATACACGCCGGAATCGACGCGCACGCCAAGGCCGCCGGGCGGATGGAAGTAGGAAATTTTTCCGGGCGATGGGCGAAAGGTCGTCGGATTTTCCGCATTGATGCGGCACTCGATGGCGTGGCCTTCGAAGCGGATGTCTTCCTGCTTGAAGCTCAGGGCCGCGCCCGCCGCGATCTGAATTTGCTCGATCACGAGGTCGATCCCGGTGACCATCTCGGTGACCGGATGCTCGACCTGGAGCCGCGTATTCATCTCGATGAAGAAGAATTCCCCATCCTCGTAGAGGAATTCGACAGTGCCGGCGTTGCGGTAGTTCAAGGTGCGCATGGCCTTGGCGACGGTTTCGCCGATCCCGCGACGCTGCGCCTCGTTCAAGGCGGGCGAAGGCGTTTCCTCCATGATCTTCTGGTGCCGGCGCTGCAGGGAGCAATCGCGTTCACCGAGATAGACGGCGTTTCCCTTGCCGTCTCCCATGACCTGAACCTCAATGTGGCGGGGCCGCATGAGATAGCGCTCAAGGTATAGCGCGTCGTCGCCGAAAGCCGCTTTGGATTCCGCACGCGCCGTCGACAGCGCAATCGACAAATCTGCTTCCGTCCGCGCCACCTTCATGCCGCGGCCGCCGCCGCCCGCTGCCGCCTTGACGAGGACCGGATAGCCGATCTCGCGCGCAATTCTGATGGTTTCTTCGTCGCTTGTGACGGCTCCGCCGGAACCCGGCACGACAGGAATGCCGAGCTTTTTCGCCGTCTCTTTCGCCTGGATTTTATCACCCATGAGCCTGATATGCTCGGGCGTGGGGCCGATGAAGGTGACGCCGTGCTCTTCGAGGATTTCGGCGAACCGCGCGTTTTCGGACAGAAAACCGTAGCCGGGATGCAATGCGTCCGCCCCTGTAATTTCGCAGGCCGCGACAAGCCTGGGAATGTTCAGGTAGCTTTCGCTGGCTGCGGGGGGGCCGATGCAAACGCTCTCATCGGCGAGGCGGACATGCATGGCGTCTGCGTCCGCCGTGGAATGGACGGCCACGGTTGCGATGCCGAGTTCCTTGCAGGCCCGCTCTATGCGGAGAGCGATCTCCCCGCGATTGGCGATAAGAACCTTGTCGAACATGAGCAGCCTTATTCGATGATCATGAGCGGTTCCCCGTACTCGACAGGCTGACCGTTTTCCACGAGGATGCGTCTGACCGTACCGGATCGAGGCGCGGCGATCTGGTTCATGGTCTTCATCGCCTCGACGATCAAGAGCGTATCGCCCTCGCGGACCACGGAGCCCACGTCGACGAAAAAGGGAGCGCCAGGCTCCGGAGCGCGGTATGCCGTGCCAACCATCGGCGAGGTTACGACGCCGGGATGGTTCTCCAGGTTCGATGCGGAATTCGGAGACGAGACCCCCGCTGTGGTAGGCGGATAGAAGGGCGACGCAAAATGGGCAGGCATCGTCATCGTGCGCGCTACGCGCACCCGCAGATTGTTTTCCTCGATCTCGATCTCGGAAAGCCCCGTCTCGTTCAGCAATTCGGCGAGGCTTCGGATGAGATCCTCGCTGGCTGATTTCTTTGGCGCTGGTTCAGGCATCGATTTATTGGCCGGTTCAGGCATGACGACCCCGGGTGGAAGCAGAAGGCTGTAAAATCTCTATCATGGCGGTAAGAGCCAACCGATAGCTTTGCGCCCCAAATCCGCAAATCACGCCGGTCGCCGCAGGCGATACGTAGGAGTGATGTCGGAAGGGATCACGCTTAAAGATGTTGCTGAGGTGAACCTCTGCAATAGGGAGAGAAAGAGTCCGCAGAGCGTCCAGCACCGCAACAGAGGTATGGGTGTAGGCGGCCGCATTCAGAATGAGAGCGGACGCTGCATGACGCGCTTCCTGGATCCAATCGACAAGCTCGCCTTCATGATTTGTTTGCCGGAAGACGATTTCGAGTCCAGCCGCGGACGCTTGCTCCCGAAGACTTCGCCTCAATGTCGGCAAGCGTGCCGGAGCCGTAAATCTCCGGCTCGCGCTCGCCGATGAGATTCAGGTTCGGGCCATTGAGAATAAAAATCGGCTTCATCGACACGCGCGCGACGTTCTTCCCCTGAAAACAGGTATACGCACAAGCCTCACCGAAGCTCGGGCGCGCCCTTCTTAGAAATGTGCATTGGTTCAGCATGCCACAAAAAACGGTAAGCCACACCGAACCGGTTGCGGCTCACTGTTACCAGCTTTTATGCGGCAGCGCAAAAAGCGTCAGGATTTTTTTTCGTCTTTTACACCGGCGGGCGCGGTCGCCGCTGCGCAAGCTTTGCAGCCGCTCTTGCGGGTTTCGTCCACCAATTGTTTGAGTTGGTCGAAGTCGGTCGCGCCCGGATTCGTCTTGTCGCCCACGATGAATGTCGGTGTTCCGTCCACGAAAATGCGCTTGCCGATTTCCGCGATTTTGGCGAGCAGAGCCTCGGTTTCGGGCGAGGCGCTGTCTGTCTTCACCTTTTCCATGTCGAGGCCGATCTGCTCGGCGACCTTGAGGGCCGACTCCTTGTTCGCGCGGCCCGCGGCGAACATCGCCTTGTGGAACTCGAGATATTTGCCTTGCTTTGCGGCTGCGATGGCGATCTTCGAAGCTTCCGTCGAGCCCGGGGCCAGGATCGGGAACTCCATGAACTGCACCTTGATCTTTTTATCGCCGTCCATCAGCTTGATGAGTTCTGGAAGAGTTTGCCGGCAATAGCCACAATTATAGTCGAAGAACTCGACGACAGTGACGTCTCCGCTGCCGACGCTGAGGGGGGCAAGCTCCCCGCTCATGCTGGAAAGGCTGCCGTAAAGTTCGGGCATGCGGGTGCGGGTCGCCTCGCCGCGCTTCGCCTCGATCTTCTCAGCGTAAGCCTCCTGGACTTCGGCCATGATCTCGGGGTGATTGATCAGATAATCTTTGATGATTTTCTCGATCGACTTCACCTGCTCTTCGCTGAAACTATCCGTTTGCGCCATCACGGGGCCGCTCTGCAGCGCGAAGGCCAGACCCGCAGCCGTGAAAACTGCGGCCGCCGACTTGATTGCTCTTTTCATCGTTCCTCCGGAATTCCGATCGCAAGGGGTAGCTGAGCTCGTGGCTCCTAACCACCCACTTTTTCCATTTTAAAGTTCACAATATCATCAGCCTTGACCCACCCAGGCGTCCCTTGCTGTAAGCCGTTCTTAGCACGCTCCGCCAGCATTTTCGCGTTTTTGACGTCGCCCTGGTGAAAGCTCGCCAAAGCCGCGGCGAGATCGGCGTCCGGATAACGCCTGAGTTGTCCATAGGCTTGCGATTGAAGGCGATAGCCGAGATAGGATTGATCCTCGTCGACAAGGGCGACGCGAAGCAGTTTGAGAGCCTCGTCTGCGGCGGCGCCGCTGCCGCCTTCCAGCATCGCCTGGGCGAGTTCTATGCGCATGAATCCCGACTTCGGCACAAGCGTCACAGCTCTTTTGAGCGGGGCGACGGCGGCGCTCGCATTGCCGCTTTCCATGAGAAATGTGCCCTTCAGCTCATGAAACCAAGGGTTCTGCGGATTTGAAGCGATAAGGGCGTCCAGATCCGGGGCCGCAGCCTGATAGCCCCCGCCATGGAATTTCACGATGGCGCGCGCGTAGCGCGCCGCCAGGCCGTCGTCAGCGTACTGGTGCAAAACGCGCTGAGGATTGTTTTTATAGGTGTAGGCGTAAATTTTCGCGCGGACGAGGTCGTGCCGGAGTTGAAGCTGCGGCGGATCTTTTTCGTTGAAGTAGGGGCTCTTCTGGGCGATCTCCTGCAACTGCGCGATACGGTCCATCGGGACGGGATGCGACTGGATGTAAGGATCGGCCTTGAGCATGCCCACGGATTGGTCCGCGAAATAGCGGAAAGTTTTCAACATTCCCGCCGGCGACTGATGCGACTTCGTCAGAAAGTCCACGCCGGCCTGATCGGCGGATGATTCCTGCGCGCGGCGGTAGGACAGGATGGAGCGCATGAGAATCTGCTGCCCGCCGAACATCATGGCGGTTCCCGCCTGAGCCGTCTCACCGCTGCCCGCCGCGGCGCCTCCGGCGATGGCGCCGATGCTCAAGACCTGGAGCATGAGCGCAGCCGTCTGCATCTTCGCAATTTGCTGCCTGAGGCTCGTGATGTGACCGCCTTTGATGTGGCCTGTCTCGTGCGCAATCACGCCGATCAATTGGTTGGGCGTTTCCGACAAGAGAATTGCGCCCGTGTTGATGAACATATTGCGGCCATCGACCACGAAGGCGTTGAAGCTCGTGTCGTTGACGAGATGCACCTTGATGTTGTTGCTCGACACGCCCGCCGCTCGGAAAATCGGCATCGTGTAGTCGGCGATCAACGCTTCGGCCTCGGCGTCGCGGATCAGGCTCAGCTCTTGCGCCGACGCTTGGCCGACAGGTCCAGCTATCGCGATTAGCGCCGCAAAGGCGAATGTCAGCCTGGATATGGATTTCCGGAGGACTGATCGAAGTTCCACGTTTCACCTTTCGTCGGAGCGCGCTCTTGTCTGTAATACAGCCATCGATTTATCCACCGGCTGAGGCCGCTGCCGAAAACGGGTTTTCAACGGGGCCTTTATCGCTGAAATGTCGTGTCTTTAAAGCAAGCAAGGCTTTGTAAATCGGGCGTAAGGATGACAAATGCATGGTGGGCGGCTCCAAAGATTTGGGCCTGCGCTCTAAATTTTCGGCGCCGCTCCAGCTTCCGGGAGACCTCATGACGAAACGTGCGCTTGAGACATCTGTGAGAGCGGCCAAGCCATCATTGCGAAGCGCGATCGACCCGTTCGTCGTAATGGATGTCATGAGGGAGGCGAATGCGCGCCAGGCTGCGGGCGGCGACATTATTCATATGGAGGTTGGCCAGCCGGGAACGCCCGCGCCACGGCTTGTCCGCGGGGCGGCGGCGCGGGCGATGGGCCAAAGCGCGCTCGGCTATACCGACGCTCTCGGCCTGCCTGAACTTCGCGAGCGCATTGCGCGGCATTATCACGAGGCGCATGGCCTCGACATTTCGCCTGGACGGATTGTCGTCACCACGGGCTCCTCGGCGGGGTTCGTGCTCGCGTTTCTGGCGCTCTTCGATCCTGGCGACGGCCTCGCCCTGCCGCAACCCGGCTATCCCTGTTACCGCCAGATCTCCCGCGTTTTGGGGCTGAAGCCGATCTATTTACGGGCGCGGACGGAAAGCCGGTTCATGCCGGCGCCTGAGGCGCTGGCGCTCGCCTTCAGCGAACAGGGCGCGCGCGGCGTTCTCCTCGCGAGCCCGGCCAATCCGACGGGAGCCATGCTGTCCGCCGCCGATCTTGCCGCCCTCATCAAGGCGACGCCTGGATGGTTCATCTCGGACGAAATCTACCACGGCCTCACCTATGCGGAACCGGCGGCGACGGCGCTGTCCTTTTCGCAAGACGCCATCGTCATAAACAGCTTCTCGAAATATTATTCCATGACGGGCTGGCGGATCGGCTGGATGGTCGTGCCCGAGAGCCTGACCCGCGTCTTCGAGCGGCTCGCCCAAAATCTCTACATCGCCCCGCCCACGATCTCGCAGATGGGGGCGCTTGCGGCTTTCGACGCTGTGGAGGAGTTGGAAGCCTACAAGGCCGTCTATGAAGAGAACCGCGCGATGCTTCTCGAAGAATTGCCGCGCGCCGGTTTCGATAAGCTCGCGCCCGCTGACGGCGCCTTCTACCTCTACGCCGATGTCAGGGATATCGCCCGCGACAGCGAGAGCTTCGTGCAGCGCATCCTGAAGGAAACCGGCGTCGCCGTGACGCCCGGCATCGACTTCGACGAGGAAGAGGGCCGGCATTTCGTCCGCTTCAGCTATGCGGGTCCATTCGCGGACATGCGTGAGGCGGCGCAGCGGCTTCGCGCATGGATGGGGCGATAGAGAAACTTTACTCGGCCAACATCCTCCGCCACGCCTTTTCGCAATCGGCGCCGCAGTTCTCCCAAACACCGGGCGATGCTTCAAATTGCCAGAGCGAGCGCTTGTCGGTGACAAGGAGCCGAGTGCGGGTCGTGACGCAGCATGACCCGTCCCTTACTGAAACTTCCCCGGTTTTGATGACGCGAGGTTGATCCGTCTTGTCTCCGAGCGTCCACCAGATAATGTGAGCCAGTATGGCAAGGGTGGCCAATACCAAAAATGCATCCAAGACTGTCCACCAGAACCTCCATTCCGGCGGGGTAGGAGGAAGAGGAGGAGGCGGCGGCGGAGGCGGAGGAGGACGGGGAGCGTCCTCGAAGAGTTTTCCGTACCAGCCGCACTCGCCCCAAGGGTGGCGCATTGTGTGGCAATCGGTCTCGGTTCTCCTGTCCGTGACGAGATCAACGATCCTGGCGCAGCGATGTTGGGGTGAGGACTTAAGGAGGGCAGGGTCTGGCGGGTACAGCTTATAATGCCTACACCTGACGCACTTTGGCTCAGCGCCTGTAGGGCTTCTCGCAATCCCAAGGGGTTCCACTGTTCTCCTCCTGCTTGCGAGGCCAGAGGGGTGACTACGGTGCACGCTATGGATAGATGGGTTCGCGCAGACGTTGCGCCTCTGCGGCGAGATGGCGCTTCCTCCGGCGCCCTTCCTGAGGCGTATTGAACACGAGGGCGATTGAAATCGAAGCCGCTAAGTCGTAGTTCTGTTGACGAAAATCAATTCAAGGCCGTTCATGGCGTTCTGGCGATGGCTCCTTCTTCTCTCCCTCTGTCCGTGGCTTTTAGGGCTGGCGCCGTTGAGCTGGCAGGATAGCTTCTTGACGCGCGTGGAACTCCTGGCTCTGATCGAGACGTTGAACGCGGAGCTTCTGAGCCACCCAAGCGCGACGCTGACGCTTGAGCGCTGGTGCAACTGGCATGGCCTTGCGCCAGAAGCGAAGCTTGTCGCGCGCCTTGAGCGCGGCGCGGAAAAACGCCTCGACGACAAAGATCGGGAACGGCTAGCCGCTGGGCCAGGCGACGGGCTTCGCTACCGCCATGTCAGGCTCTTCTGCGGAGACAAGCTTCTGTCCGAAGCGGATAATTGGTATGTGCCAGGCCGGCTGACCGCTGACATGAACCGCCTTCTGGACGAGACCGACACTCCGTTCGGCCGGGTGGTTCACGATCTCGATTTCCGTCGAGAAACGCTATCGTCGAAGCTTTTGTGGTCACCGCTGTCCGAGCGCTGGGATGTTTCGCCCGAGCCCGCCCTCCCCGCTTCTGGAAGTCGCCTGGAAGCGCCCGATCACATTCTTGAGCACCGCGCGGTCCTGAGAGCGAGCAACGGCGTTCCGTTTTCATTTGTCGTCGAGACGTATACGCGCGATCTTCTGGCCTTTCCCCTCCCGCATTAAGCGTCGGCCATAGTCCGGATCGCCGCAAAGCGCATTCGAGTTCTTGACGTCATGGCGCCTAATCATTCTAACTTCAGCCTGACGCCGCTCCGTTCGCGGCCTATAATCCGGCTGCGCTTTCGCTTCCAAGCGGAAAAGCCGTCCAATCAACCGGAGCCATTTCTCTCAGCGATGCGAAAGAATGGCCTCAACCCATTTTTGAGCAAATGAAAGCAGTCCAACTTCTCCAGGCTGTCAGCATAATATCGCGCAATAACAATCAGCTCCAACAGGAGTTGACCTTCCTCATGCTTGTGGAGAACACGGCTTTCGATAAGCTCGTGGAAGTCCACTGGATGGGCGAGGACAGGATTTGGCGCATTCTCCGGGCGGAGCATCGGGGGGCGGGCGGCGCGAACCGCGAAATCTGGCGCGCTGAGGCCATATTCAGCGCCTCGGAAGAGACTTCGCTGCCCGGCGACATCGAATTTGTACTAAGATGCTGCCTCACGGGCGAAACACACTGGGATAACAACAAATCATCGAATTACGTCCTGAGCGCCGACAGCGGCGTGCTGCTTGAGCCGAGCGTTCGGATGCTCCGCGTCGATTTCAACCCGGTTCTGCAGGATGGGCAATGCAACTATCCTGTCGTGGTCGCAGTGCGGCCCTCGCTGAAGCCCAAGCGCGTCTTCGTTCACTGGACGGCCGACAATTGGCGCACCACAAAGACGGCGCCCTGCTTCTTCAACAGGATGCACTGGGACAAGTGGCATCGGAGCAACGCGCGCAACCCCAACCGTTACGACACAGGCATCTGGATCAGCCAGATCAAGATCGACGACGCCTTTCGGGTTCAGTACGCAATCGGCTGCGAAACGCCGGGTGGGATAATCTGGGATAACAATTTTGGGCAAAACTACGTGGCGCGGCGTCGTCGGCTTAAGATTCTCACGCTGAACTTGCACTGTTATCAGGAGACAAATCAGGAAGCGAAGTTCAGCGCAATCGCCAGGGCCATCAACGACCTCGATGTCGATGTCGTCTGCCTGCAGGAGGTAGGCGAACTGTGGAAGGACGGCGCCGGGGACTGGGGCTCGAACGCCGCCAGGATCATTCGGGACCAACTACGCCAGCACTATCATCTTCACAAGGACTGGTCGCATATCGGCTTCGATCGCTACCGCGAAGGCATCGCCATCCTCAGCCGGTACGATTTTGTCATGAAGGAAGCGAGCTATGTGTCTTCCAGCCACGATGTCTACAGCATCGATTCCCGAAAAGTGGCGATGGTGCAGGTGAATGTCCCTTCCATCGGCCCGGTGAACGTGTTTTGCGCCCACTTGAGCTGGCCGAGTGGCGGATTTTTCAATCAATTTGACCGGCTCCGCAGTTGGGCGAACCAAAGGCATGGCGACTGCGTGGCGGCGACGTTCCTATGCGGCGATTTCAACATCAAGGCGGGGTCGGACGCTTACCAGTCGATCGTGCGCACCGGGGAGTATGAAGATCAGTATCTGGCGGCGACGGCGAAGAACTCGTTCGAAAAGATCTTCCGCAAAAGAACAGCGAACATCGACCGCGAACTGGCCAAGGATGGCCGCATCGACTTCATCTTCATGCAAAAGCGCAGTTCGCTGCAGCCCGTCGCCGCCAGGGAACTGTTCACGAGCGCCGATCCTTACGGCCGCGTTTCCGATCACACCGGCTACTGCGTCGAGTTCGAGCCGGGCTGGTGACGCCGCAATGCGCGGCTTTTGGCTGTTGGCGGACAAGTGGACGCCACGGCCGCATGTCGAAGACGGGACGTTGAGATTCAAAGACCGTAAAGCTGCTTAGCCGGACATTGTCCCCTCAGCTTTTGCGTCATTGGCTCGACAGCCCCAATACGAAGAGAAAGAGACGAATGCCGTTTGCTGAGAACTACGCCTTTCCCACCCATGCCGAGATCGGCCCCAGCCACCAGCGCACCAACGATTTCAAGGAATTGTTCTACGTGCGGTGGGGAAGAATTCACTTCGACGCGTTCGGCGCGGACGACCTCAATGTGAAGGTCGTGCTGAATGTTTATCGATCGGACAATGTCTGCGAGCGCTTCATTGTCGATACCGACTGGGGCCATCGGAAAGGCGCCACCCGGGACTTCTACATTCATCCCTTCTCTGTCAAACTGGGACATATAAAGCGCATCACCTTCTCGTTCATCGTTCACCAGAACAATCACTCGATTCCATCCGAGCACGAATACAAGTTCATCGAGGGGAGCGAGTTGCAGGCTTATGAGCGCCACCACAACTGGCGCATCGGGAGGGAGGGGGCGGTCCCCAACCATTACCGCACCAAGGAGCTGGACGCGGCCGAATTGCAGCGGGACGTGGACTGGAGCAACCACCATTTCGACTCGCTGAATCTGACGCCGAAGTTCACCAAGGGTCAGCCCTATCACCCGTTTCATCCCAAGCCGTACATTCACGACCGGATCGACGCGACGATTCGCAGGCAGCAGAAGAGGCGCGACCGGCACCTGAAGATCAAGGTTTGCGTCGATTGCATCGACGATACCGATTTCATCAATCACCTCATTCACGCTCACTGGAACGGCGTGAAGGTCGAGTGCATCGTCGACTGGCGCAAGATGACCTTGACCAACAGCGACAATTACGCCCGGCTCAAGCGAGCGGGAGTCGATTTGCTCGGGGTCTTCTGCACGCCGCAAGACCCGCTGATCGAGGTCGCGCCGGACATGCACAACAAGTTCATCATCTTCGGCGACGAGGATGTCATCACCGGGTCGTTCAACATCACCTTCGACCGGTGGTGGGCCAACTGGGAATCCGGCATGACGTTCCGCTCCCGCGGCGTCCGCCGTCTGTTCGATAATATTTTCCAGAGCGTGCGCGGCGGCGTGATCCAGCGCTATGGCATCGATCCCTTGAGCCATTTCAATCTCCTGTACACGTTCGGGCGCCAGGCGACGATGAGCGGCAAATACTATCGGCCGCATCACGCCATCATTTCCGAGATCCACCGCGCAAAGCACTCGATCAAACTCGTGCTGTTCCTGATCGGCGAACTCAGAGGTGAGCACCAGGATAGCGTGATCGACGCCCTCATCGCCGCCCATCGGCGCGGCGTCGACGTGCAGATTGCCCTGAACGGGCATCTGGCCCGGCAGGGCGATCCTGGGAAGGAACGCGCCATGGCCGACGAACTCAAGCGGCCATTGTTGCCGAGCGTGGCGCGATTGAAAGAGGCGGGCGTTCCGGTGGCGCTGGTCTATGGAAGCCACGATGTTCCGGTTCCCTACTCGCCGATCCATTCCAAATATTGCATCATCGACGATTATCTGGTTCTGGAGGGCAGTTTCAACTGGTACAACGCCTCTGTTTTCTCCCACGACATCGTCATTCTCGCAGCGAATAAGGAGGTCGCCGAGCCGTATCTGTTCGAGTTCGACCAAATCCAGAGGCGACTTCGCATCTTCAAGTAAGTTCGTCGCTATCCAGATGAGCACGCAGCGCAAGCGGCGTCCGCCATCTGTTCGGCGCTTTGCTTGCTCAGGCATCGTCCCGGAACTGGCCGATGAAGAAAATGCAAAGGCAGACGCTGCAGATCAGGTACATCATGATGGTCGCCGACCACGCGAGATACCGCTCGGAAATTGCGTTGTCGTTGGCTGGCGCGGCAAGGAGGAGCTTGTCGAGATTCTGAGTGGAGGCGATCGCAAGATAGTGGCTCGCCGAGAGGCTGAGCCCCAGAAACGCCGAGCCGGCGAGCGTCAGAGCAACGCCGCGGCGCCGGAAGAGAAACCAAAGCACGATCGCCGCCACCTGAACCGAAACGGCAAGGCCGATGAGCGTGAGAAACCACGAAAGCTTGAGGGCGAATCCTGCGATGGCCGCCACGCCGAGGTAGTTCGTGGCGGCGATTGTCGCTCCGAAAATCCCCACCGCGATGGTGCGACGTTTGCTGCCGGCGTCTTCCCGCCTGCCGACGACGAGCAGCGACGCCGTGACGCCCGCGAAAGCGATAACGGCCGAAGAGGCGAGCAAGACGGGATTGCTCGCGAAATCCAAAGGGGCTTCAAGGGAAAGGAGCCCAACGAATTGCATCACCCATAAAGACCCGCCAAGGGACGCCGACGCCATGACAAGCCGAGCCAGCCTTTCCCCCTGGCCGAGCGCAGCGAGGTCCGACATCATGACGCAAGCCGTGAAAGCTCCAAGGATCGCGATTGTCGTCGAAAGGATCACAAGGCTTGGATCGTGCGCAATCATGAAACGCGGCTCAGTTTGCTTCAGGCGGCAACTCATTACCTTAGCCATGCGTTGGCAACGCAATTGTGGCCAAACGTCTTTTTCTTGTCACAGAGGCGGTCTGGATCCTGCCGAATGATTGACGCGAACGCGCGAGCAGGCTGAAGGCCGCTCTCCGCCGTGTCAGTTGCGACCTTTCTTCCTTGGGGGAAAGAGCGCCCGTTTGCCGCGAGCGCTTCTCTGCAATAACCAACCGTTAGAGCATTCGACTGGCGCCGCCGGTTGGAGCTTTTGCAGACGGCGCCTCGTCCCGCGATATTTCAGGCGCCGTTAACGGAGATTGGGTTCGTTTTGCAAAAAGGGGGTATAAACAACTATATAAATGATTTTAAAAAGCCTTCCGTGGGCAAAAGCGTTGTGATTTGGTTAACTTTGGGCGAAATTCGTTAGCGTGGGGTTAACGGGTTTTGGCGCGCGGAGCCCTGCTGCACGACAGTAAAATCTTCCGGCTTCCCCAATGCTTCGATGCTTCATCCTCGGCTTGCAGGCGCGCCGGCTAATCGCAGCCGCGTTCAGCAAGAGCGCGCAAGCGTGTGTGGACGGCCCCACGTCGGCAAGGATTTTCTGGAGCTTCTGCAGTGCGCTGGTTGGTGCGGCCATGTGTCCGGCCTGTTATGCGGCCTTTCCATGCGCCGCTGGCCATAATGCCTTTCGCGCGACTCGGGTCCCGATCGTTTGCTCGCACTTAAAGTGCTTCGGCCTTGGTGGGTTTTCCCGAGCCGGCGGTTTCAACCGGCTTTGTGCATTCACTCCTGTCCGCCCTTCCCAACTTCGCCGGCGCGTAACTTTCGCGCCTATTCCTATGCCGCTAACGCGCTTGCAACGGTGGGTTCGCGATAGCGTTCGCCGCTTGTCATGAGCGCCCAGATTATGCGGGCCGTTTTATTGGCCAGGGCAACCGCCGCCACCTTCGTCGAGCGCCGCTGCATCAACTGAACGAGCCAGGGCCTGCGCGTTCCATGCCGCTCGGCATAGCGGATCACCGCCATGGACCCAACCACAAGCATCTGCCTGAGATAGCGGTTTCCCGCTTTTGAGATACTGCCAAGCCGTTCCTTTCCCCCGCTGGAGTTCTGTTTGGGGACCAGGCCAATCCAGGCGGCGAGGTCGCGCCCTGTCTTGAAGGCTGCTGGATCGGAGATCGTGGCAGTGAGCGCACTTGCGAGCAGCGGACCAACACCAGGAACCTCCATGAGCCGGCGGCCGAGTTCTGTCTGCCGTGCGCTTGCGCGGACGCGCCTATCATTCTCAAGGATTTGCTCCTTAACCACGGCGAGCTGTGCCACCAGCATCTGCAAGCAAAGACGCGCATCAGCGGGCACACGCGTGTCTCCCTCATCTGCAACGATGGCAAGAAGCTGATCAAGCCCAAGACGCCCGATGGGCGCAACGATGCCGAACTCGGAGAGGTGAGCGCGGATCGAATTAGAGAGCTGGGTGCGCTGGCGGTTGAGCATCAAACGCACCCGGTGCAGCATCATCACGCTTTGCTGCTCTGGCGTCTTGACGGGCACAAAGCGCATTGTCGGCCGCGTGACGGCCTCGCAGATCGCCTCGGCATCCGCCGCGTCGTTCTTCCCGCGCTTGACATAGGGCTTGACGTATTGGGCCGGCATCAAGCGGACCTGGTGCCCGCGTGCGATAAGTTCCCGCGCCCAGTAATGCGAGCTGCTGCAGGCCTCGATCCCAACGAGACAGGATGCCAGCTTCTCGAAAAACGCTAAAACCCGCCGGCGCGCCAAACGCTGACGGACAACAACTTGCCCCGCAGCATCAACCCCGTGCACTTGAAAGACTGACTTCGCGATATCGAGACCTATTGTTGCGACTGATGTCATGGCGCCCTCCCTCCAGGCTTCCCGCCGAACATACAGCAGTTCGGGGTGGAGAGCCGTCCACGACATCAATTCCGGACCTTTCGCTTGAGGGCTGGAAGTCTTCTCATCAGGCGTAAAGCGGCAGTGTGGCCTTTGAGAAATCGACCGAGATTTGCGCCTCTCAGCGAAGGCGCATTCTCCAGGCTAGGGCCTATACTGCATCGCCATGCGCTGGCATGCCACTTCTCAAAAACTTGAAACTCCTCTTAACTTTTCGAGGAATTGGGCGGTGGCGGTCCTGATCGCGCCTTCGTTCGCTCGTTTAAGCCGTTCCACGCCGATCCACGTTTCGGAAAACGCAACCGTGTAAGTCGCAGCTTCCGTGTCGAGTAAAATAGGCTTGCCCGCCGTATTGTAGACTTTGTAATTTGCGTGGGCAACGACTTCCGCGCTCGCAGCGAATGTTGGTTGAGAAATGCCGAGAAGAGTTACATCGACAAAATAACGGCACGATCCCTCAACGCCGAGCAATTTTGCATTTTGCAAAGAACTTGCAAGCGCTTGCGAGAATTCAGCGTTCCCCACTTTCGGCACATTCACCGTCTCTTCGCCACCCGAGATATTACGTACACATGTTGCCTGTCGGAACGGCTGCGGAAATGGAGCCCCACTCGCCGTCTGAGCAACGATCATCATTTCTGGAGCCGCGGGCTCCGCGGTTATCACTCATGCCGCCAATGAAAGAACGGCGACGCATAGTAACACCGCCCGCAAAATCGCTAATATTCTATTGCGATTTATGGCTTTCATCACTTCTTAGAGTCCGTCCAAAAAGTTTATGATGCTTTACAAAGCTTTCTCAACATAAGCCGGATGGATGCGAGCCGAACGAAAGCCAGCGCGATCCTGGTTAGGTTCTCGAAGTCTTTGGCAAGTCTTCGGCAGCGGCCAAGCCAGGCGAAGGTTCGCTCAACCACCCATCGCTTTGGCAGGATCTCAAATCCGTTGGCTTGATCTGAGCGCTTGACGATCTCAACTTGAAGTTCAGGCAGGAGTTTAGCGATGGCCTGCTTGAATTTTGGTCCCTGATAGCCCCCATCAGCGAACAGTTTTCTGAGGAAAGGGAACTGTCCGAACAGCGTAGAAAGCAACAAGACGCCTCCATCGCGGTCTTGAATATCAGCCGGATGAACGACGACGTGAAGCAATAAACCCAGCGTGTCTACAAGAATATGCCGCTTCTTGCCCTTGATCTTCTTTCCTGCATCGTAGCCGATCGCATCGATTTGAGCCCCCCTTTTTCTGCGCTCTTTGCGCTTTGGCTATCGGCGATTGCTGCTGTTGGACTTGCTTCGCGTCCTGCTTTCTCGCGGCATTTCACGTAAAGCGCGTAATGAATGCGCTCCAGCGTCCCGTCGTAGGCCCACAAATCAAGGTAATGCCACACCGTGCTTCTCGGCGGGAAATCCTTCGGCAGCGCTCGCCACTGGCAGCCGGTGGAGAGCACGTACATGATGGCGTTCACGATGTCGCGCTCGTCAACTTCGCGTTTGCGCCCGCCGCGCTTGGCCGGCGCAATTTCAGGCTTGATCACCTCCCATTCCTCATCCGTCACATCGCTTGGGTAACGCAAATGACTGCGGTCATAGAGCTTGCGGTTTTCCGGCGTCCACATCGGCGGCCCCTCCGAATCACGGCCGCTCCCCTTGAATCATAACAGATTCATACGATTTAAGAAGTTTTTGGACGGACACTGACAATGCTTTTTTTCCTGCATATAAATGAGAGCTTCATTTCTATCTTTAAGAGATTGGACCATTATCCGCTCCTCATCAGAGAAATCCATTGTCGCACCGATTGCGAGGCCTACTCCGGGAAGAAGAATAGTGGCAGCGATTTTGGCTGCATTTGCTGTATCAGTGCCTTGCTTCTGCTGCACGAATGCAACTACGGAAGCTTGATTGCGTGAGATCTCTTGCGCAATCTCAGTGCATGTCATGCGGTCGTCGGCGGCCTGCGATATCTCTACTGGCGCCACATGCTTCGTGCCGCCGCAAGCTGGGAGCAAAACAGTGGCTACGCACGCTGCCAACGCACGCGCCGCATTTTCAGAAATGAATGCGTCATTAAACATTGGTGCCCTGCGCCGATAGATTTAGAAGAGCGACTAAGTACTACGATGGCTAAAGCGTGGATAAACTCGTCACGTTGTTATTTTTTTCCAACCAAGTTCGAAAGCTCAGACTATGGCGGCACTGTGACTCTCATCGCTAATATGCAAAGCTTTAGCCCGGAAATTCCGCTAATGAGAGTGCTGCGGTTGTGGCCTTAAAGCGAGGCCGAGTCCGGAATCAACCCAAAGCAGCAAAGCTCTTTTGCAATCAATAGTCCCCCGACCCTCGGGACAGGATCAACCGTCGCCGCGGGCGGGCTGAAGCATCGGCTCACAAGGGGAGACGGCGAGTTCACAAAGCGCCGATCCGGCCGGCGCGCTCTCGTCCTGCCCTTTCGGCCGGGCGATATCGCCGCGCAGCCACGACGCCAGAAGCCCGACCCACTCCTTTGCGGCGATATCGAGCCGCCGCAGCCCATCTGAAGGGCGCCCGAAGATCTGCCAGACGTCCCGCGGGCCTTCGGTGCGAAAATCTGCTGGCCGCGCAATGATGTGAAACCCTTGCGCCTCGAACAGCGCCCTCGCCCTCGGCATATGAAAGGCGGAGGTGACGAGCACCCAGCGCTGATCGGGCCTGGGCTGCGCCAGCCTTGCGGTGAAAACCGCGTTTTCAAGCGTATTGCGCGAACGGTCCTCCAGGCGGAGCCGTGGCAGCGCAATCTTGAAGCCTGCGAAGAACCTTTCAGCGAGGTGCGCCTCCGGCTCTTTCTCGCCTGGGAAGAGGAGGCCGTTCCCTCCGGTGAAGATGACAGGCAGCTCCGGATGTTGCAACGCAAGGCGAACCGCCTCGATCATGCGATCTGCGCTATCATTCAACATCACCCGCGAGTTGTTCTCTCGGACCCCGCTCGCAGCGCCCCCGAGGACGATAATGCCCGCGGCGCCGTCGATGGGCTCCTCTGATCCGATCGCCGCCCGATTTTCAAGCGGAACGAGCAACCAGTTGGCGAGCGGCGAAAACCCCGCGATCACGTACAATACGACGCCGCAAGAGAGCGTCGGAAGCCCCGATCGTTTGCCGCGTATCGCCAGGAAAAGGCCAAGCACGAGCACGATTGCGATGAGGCAGGACGGTTGCAAGAACGCCCAGACAATCTTGGAGAGATAAAACATCGTCGCTGCAACTTTCCTAACAGCCTACCAAAAAAAGCTGCCGCCCATGGCCCCACGGAGAGCCCGCCAAACCGTGGCAAGCCATGGTTCGACAAGCTTACCCCGAGGACCAACCCGGTTGAAAACACTCAACCGCATTCTTGTCGGGAGGATGAAGCTTGCCACGTTGGCGACTTGGAAAAGCGGTTGCAGCCTATAGAGTTTTTGACGCGCGCTTGGACGATTTGCGAAAAATTATAGAAGAAGGGTTAAGTGGGGAGAGTGATCGCTCTTCTCCCCTGCCCTCGGCCGGCGGGTCGAGAGGCCGCTCCGCTTAGGCTCGCTTGCATATGAGGCTGGCATGATTGTAAGTCTTGCGCTGGCGCCGAGGCGTCAAAAAATAAAATGCCGCGGCAACGGAAGATAGGCGATGAATGGTCAACTGCTGGCGATCCCGCTCCTGATTCCCGTACTCTGGAACATTTACACGACGTTTCGGGGCATCGCCGACTTCTTCGATCTGCCGACGCATCCGAGCATCAACCCGGGGCAATTCGCGTTCGGGATCGTCATCACCATCATCGTCACCAGCTTTGTGATTGCGATTCGAGCGATTTGGAGCGCTCCCGATGCGGCCCCGTTCCTCATGCTGAAAGCGGCGAGCGTGGTTTGCGTCGCGATCGATGTCGCCGCATCCTGGGTGGGCACGAAGCATGTCATCTCTTTCGACGACGATGATCCTGGAAAGGCCTTCGGCCTCGCCCTTGTGGTCGCCTTGATCGTTCTCTCGAAAATCGCGCTGTCTACGCTTCTCTTCCCGGACAACGGCGACTAAGCAAACTCCGCTGATCTGGCCAACGCATCGTCATCCAGGCCTTGCGAAGCGCGAGCCGGGATCGTCACAAACGCAGGTCGGCGTATCTTGCGATCCCGTGTCTGCAGCGCATCGCACCGCGGCTCGCGCCGCGCAGGGGAGGACGCCGCGGCGATCCGTTGGCGACTCTCGCAAATCGTCGTAGTTCCTTGGGCGTTTCGTTTGCGTAAACAAAGAGCGCGCGAAAAGCGCACTCTGTCCGCCAGAGAGTAAACCTCGGGCGAAACCTATTCTGCGGCCTGCGAACTCATCCCTTCCAGGCGTGGGGCGGTGGCGATCGGGTCTTCAGAGCGGCGGGATTTGCCCTCGAAAAACGCGCCCTGCTCGATCGCCAAAGACTTGTGGAAAACGTCCCCCTCGACGTAGCTGGACGCCTGCAGGGTGACGCGGTTGCCACGCACCGAGCCCATGACGCGCCCTCGCACGACGACGTCCTCGGCGACGATCCCGCCCGTAATCTGAGCCTTCTCTCCGACGATCAGCGAGGAACAGTGGACATCGCCCTGGATTTGGCCGTCCACCTGAACCTCTCCCCTGGAGAGCACATTGCCGGTTACGGTGAGATCTTCTCCAATGATCGACGGCGCCATGCGATCCGGTCCCCGAAAAGCCTGTGTTTTTGGGGCGAGCTGCACCTGACTCTGGGGCGACCGCAGGAGCGGGCGCCGCCATCGACGTCAAGGCGGTGGGCGTCAAAGGCGTGGACTGACCGCCAATGGCTTTGCTTGTCGTCTTAGTAATTGGCTTTGGTGGATCAAAATTACTCATATCGGTCTCTGGCTTCTTACTGAACATCGGCGCTACTCCGAGCGATGAAAGGCGAGCCCTCCCGCTTTTAAGGCACAGCCCACGCTATTTCAACGCCGATGACATTATCCGCAATTCTGAAAAAGTTTATAGGATATCGCTGTTTTCAACTTGCGAAGTTTCTCGGCGCGGAGCAGCAGGCGGCCGTCTCGCTCTTTGCGCTACCGCCGCTTCTTGAGCGCTTCAAGTACGGCGGCAGCATGGCCGGGAACCTTGACGCCCTTCCAGGCCTGAACGATCTTTCCGTCCGGACCGACAAGAAAGGTCGAACGCTCGACGCCCATATAGGCTCGGCCATACATCTTCTTCTCCACCCAGACGCCGTAGGCTTCGATCGCCGCCTTCTGCTCGTCGGCGAGAAGCCTCACCTGCAAGCCGTGCTTGTCCCGAAATTTCGCATGCGACTTCGAACTGTCGGGCGAGATGCCGATAACCTCCGCCCCAAGACCCGCAAACTCCGCCTTCAGCTCGGTGAAGCTTTGAGCCTCTTTCGTGCATCCCGACGTGTCGTCCTTGGGATAGAAGTAGACGACTGCGCAACGGCCTTTCAGGTCGCTCAGTTTCAGGATTTCGCCATCGGCGTCGGGCAACGCAAAATCAGGGGCTTTATCGCCGGCATCGAGCATTGTTGGGCCTTCCTTTTGTCTTCTTTTTCGGTCTATAAGTCGGAATGCCTTAAATGAGCGCGTTCTGCAACCGACGGCATGAGCACAAAACTGTTACAGCGCCGGATGATAGAGCGCGTGGGGCACGGATGCGGAACTACGCTTGTGGGGAAGGCGAAGATATGGGCGGCGAGCGGGCGCCCCTGAGCTTGCGCTGACAAACTGGCATGGATGATCGTTCTTTCTCGGAAGACACGCGCCGGACGCTCGTTCCCTTGAAGCGAGGATCCTTGGCGGCTAACCGTTCGCGCGTGCAGCTTCAACGCATGTCTCAGCAAGGCAAGGCTATTTTCGACGCCATTCCGGCGCCCGTCAAAAAGGCGTCGAGGCATTCCATCTGGTTCGGCAGCCGGGCTGTGGCGACCGTTGTCCTCCTGGCCCTCCTCGCCATCGGCGCTCTTTATGCGCGCCTGCTGACAGGCCCCATATCGTTCGCATTTCTCGCGCCAGCGGTCGAGAAACGGCTGAACGCACAGCTGCAGGGCTACAGCTTTCGCGTAGGCGACGCCATCTTAAGGCTCGCGAACGACTGGGGGCTTGAATTTCGGCTCGCCAATGTCAGCGTCGTCGATGAAAACAATCAGGAAATCGCAAAGGCGCCCCTGGCTGCCGTCGACATCTCCGAGCGGTCGCTGCTTTCCCTTTCGCCTGCGGCTTCGCAGATCGATCTCATCGGACCCAAGGTCCTCATCTTCAATCTGCCTGGAAAAGGGCTGACGCTGACGGCGTCGCCCGACGCCGCCGCCGCTGCGGCCCCCTCGTGGACGGCGAGCCAGATTGCTCTTGGGAACGCAGCAGGCCCGAAGCCTCTTGAGGAGCCGCGCGAAATCGCCGGCGTAAGAGGTATGGCCCGACAGGCGCTGAATACCGAGCCGTCCGCTTTGTCCTTCGACCCGACGCCTTTCCTGGCGCGCCTGTTCGCCGCCGTCGAACAGCGCGGCGGCGCGTCTGCGCTTCAGCACATCGGCCTGAAGGACGTGACCATCTACTTCGCGAACGAGAAGGGCGTTTCCACGTGGAGGGTCGCCGACCTGCACATGGAGCTGGACGACAGTCGCGGCTCCAGCGCCTTGCGCGGGGAAGTGACATTCCGGCGCGATGAGGGCCTGTGGCGGGCCTCCTTCAGCGCCGTCCATCACACGCGGCAAAAACTCTACGCGGTCACAGCTTCCGTACACGGCGCGGTTCCTCGCGCTCTCTGGCGCAGCATTGGATCCATCGATCCGATGCAAATCGTCGATGCGCCGGTGGACGGCGAAGCGCGCTTCGACATCAGCCACGGCGGAAAACTTCTCAAGGCGGAAGCCGAGATCGCGTTGGGGGCGGGACGGATGTTCGCGCCTTTCAATGAAAAGCATCCCGCGGCCATCGACAGCGGGCTTCTCAAAGTCGCCTATGACAGCGGCAGCGACGCGATCCGGATCGAACCCTTCGAGTTTCGCTGGGATGACAGCGTGTTCACGCTCGCCGGTTCGATCGCTCGTAAGATCGATCAGGCCGCGGGCCAGCGGATCTGGTCCGTGGATCTGGACGGGAGCGGAACGAAACTCGCCGCGCCGGAATTCGCGGTGAGGCCGATTGCAATCGACAGTTTCAAGATCGCCGGCTCATACAATGAAACGGCCGACAGCATCAGCCTGGACGATTTCCACCTTCAGGCCGGAGCAGCCAAGGTGGCCGTTTCGGCTCATGCTTCCGGGATAAGCTCTGGCGGCGCTGTGGTTTTGAATGGCGTCGTCTCCCCGATGCCTGTGTCGTTTTTGAAAGCCGCGTGGCCCGTTTTCACGTTCAATCGCACGCGCGAATGGGTGGGCGAAAACGTGCCCTCGGCGCACATCGCCGGCGGAAAGGTGTCGCTCAATCTTTCCGCGTCAGACGTCGCGCAAGCGATGAAGAACGGCGACATACCGGAAACGGCGCTATCGATGCGCCTCGACGTTTCCGACGCGCAAATCTACCACATTAAGGGCTTGCCGCCGATCATCGCCAAGGACTCCTTTTTCAATATGAACGGGCGGCGCTTTGTCTATTCTATTCCCAATGCGCGCATCGACGTGCCGAGTGGAAAGTCGATATCGTTTTCCGAGGGCGAGTTTATCGTCGAGGATTTCCGGCCGGATTCCCCGGATGCCGAGAATTCATTTCAAAAGCCTGGGCGATGTCGCGGGCGTCTTGGAGCTGCTCGACCAGCCGCCGCTCCACTATGTGAGGGCTGTCGGATTCAAACCTGCTCTGCTCAATGGGCAGGCCCAGACGGCGTTCCAAGTCAAGTTTCCGACCGTCCCGGATTTAACCCCCAAGCAAATTGCGATCGCCGGCAAAGCCCACGTCTTCGACCTCAAATCGAACGCGCTCCCCGGGGGGGTCTCGATAAACGGCGGCGCGGTGAATTTCGACGTCTCGGACAAGGCGATCAGCGCCAGCGGCGATGTCAAGGTCAACGACGTCCCTGTTTCGCTGGCATGGCAGCGGATCTTCGACGCGCCTCCGGAGAAGCAGCCCACGCTGCGTCTTGCCGCCATCCTCAGCGAAAAGAGCCGCGACGAGCTCGGCCTGAACATCAATCACATTGTGAAAGGCGATCTCCCCATCGCGCTCGCGATTGCCATGCAAAAAGACGGGCCGCCGAAGCTTTTCATGGAGGCCAACCTCACGAACACGGATGTTTTCTTGACGGCGATCGGATGGCGCAAGCCGCCGGGGCAGAAAGCGGCCGTGAATTTCGATATCGCTCAGCGCCAGGATGGCGATTTCGCGCTCGACAACTTCGCCATGACCGGCGAGGCCCTCGCCATCAACGGGCGCCTGGTCCTGACCGACAAGCATCGCATCGCCGGCTTCCATTTTCCGGAATTCTCGACGAATGCGCTGACGCGGCTCTCTGTGAGCGGCGAGTTGACGCCACAGAATGTCCTGAAGGTGCAGGCGAAAGGCAAATCCTATGACGGGCGGCCGTTCTTCCGGTCTCTCCTGAATGCGGGCAAGACCGCCGACCTTGAGCCTGCGCCGCTAAAGGACGAGCCCGGCCTCGACATCAACGCAGAGATCGACAGCGTGGCGGGCTACTACGACACGTCGGTCAAGTCGGTGATCATCGATGCGAAAAGGCGCGGCGGCAAACTCACCTATCTCGAAGTCGCCGGCCGGCTCAATGGCGAGCCGCGCGGTCGCCATTCATGTCGATCAGCGCAGCCACGACGCCAGGGTGCTTGTTTCGGACGCCACCGATGCGGGATCGGCCTTTCGCCTCGTCGGCTTCTATTCCGCCATGCGAGGCGGCGCCATGAACCTGCGCGTCAATCTCGATGGCTCCGGCGGCGCCGACAAAACCGGCGTTCTTTAGGTGCGCAGGTTTATGGTTACGGGCGACGAGGTCGTCGGCAAAGTCATCTCGCAGGCCGAGAAGGAGGGCGCGCGCTACAAGCCCGATTCGCGCAAGCATGTCGGTTCGGGGGAACTGCTGCAGTTCGACCGCATGGTCGTTCCTTTCGCCGTTGCGTCCAACCAGTTCCAGTTGCGCGACGCCGCAATCAATGGGCCGCTGGTGGGGGCGACGCTCAGAGGCCGGATCGACTTCTCGCACGAGACGCTCGCCTTGTCGGGCACCTACGTTCCGCTCTATGGCTTCAACTCCGTTCTGGGCGTGGTGCCCCTGCTGGGAGACCTTCTGAAGGGCCGCGACAACGAAGGCGTTTTCGGCATCACCTACGCCGTGCAGGGCAAGACATCCAACCCGGACGTGATTGTGAACCCGGTTTCCATGCTGGCGCCCGGCTTCCTGCGCCAGATTTTCGAGTTCGAACAAGGCCCCGAGCAGCAGGCTCCGCGGAGGTCTGCGCCTCAGTCTGGCGGCAGCGGCTGAGCAAAACTCTCCGGCAGGCAGCGCGATAGGCTGAAACAACTGCGTCCGGCGCGGGGCAAGCGTGACGCCGACAGTCCCCACCAAATCAGGGGGATCGCCGCGGCGGTTTGAAATAGAAATCCTCGTCCGGAATAAGGCCGTAGACAAAGGGCTCCTGCACGTTTCCGGTCGCCTCCACCACGCTGTTGGTTACTTTACGGAAGTATCGGCCCAGTTCCAGCCCCTCCTCCTCCATGTACTTTAGGAGCGCCGCCGTAAAAATACTGGGTTTGTTTTCGTCTTTCCATCCCCAGGCCACTGTGCCTTGGCGCGCTGCAAAAAACACGATCTCGCCGTACGCAGGCTTCATTGCGGTCAGCCCAAGCGTAAATCGAATAAGGCCCTCGTTCGCCATAATGTGAGTGCGTAACAAATTAGTGCGGCATGCATCGAGGAATACAAGCCGCAGCTTTCTCGCCCCGGCTAGGCTTATCAGCACCTCGTCTACGGAAATAGCTTGGTCTGGGAGTTCGGCGCGTCTGGCAAGTTTGACATCAACTGGGAGAAGCCAATTCTTCCCGTCGCTCTCTATGCCATGACCGGTATAATACACCAACGCCCAGGCCGCGCCTTTGGCCCTCTTCTCCAAATCCCTGAGCAAATCCTTCCTTTGGTTAATCTGGAGATTGTGCCTTTTGACGACCTCGAAGCCGAGGCGCGTCAGCGCGTTAGCCACAGCATCCGCATCTTTCGTAGGGCTTTGGAGCGGTCCGGCCCACTGGTAGGCGGCGTTGCCGATGACGAGCGCCACCCGGCGCTCCGCCGGGGCGGGTTTTTGCCGCAATATCGAAACAAGAACCAAAATCGCCAGATAGATGGATGCGATGAAAATAAACCAAAACATGCGGCTTCATTGTTTTCGTCGTCACGCAATCATAGCTCTATTTCCAGGACTGACGATCAAACACCTTCTTTATGTCACGACATGGCGGAACGCCGACGTTTCCCATGTGGCGCGCAGCCGCAGCGGAGCAGCCATTGCCGAGGCCGCCTCGTCCGCAGCGTATAGGCCGTTCTATGGGCGACGCTTACTTCGGCGGTTTGAAATAGAAGTCCTCGTCCGGAATGCGGCCGTAGACGAAGGGTTCTTGCTGGTTCTTGGTCTGGGCTAGCACACGGCTCGTCACCTTGCGGAAAAAGCGGCCTAGCTCCACGCCCTCATCTTCGATGTGCTTGAGGAGCGCCATCGCGAATGGACTATTCTCGCCGTTTCCGTCGGCCGCTACGCTGCCGTCGCGCGCCGCGTAAAACACAACCTCGCCATGCGTAGGGTCGATGGCGGCCAGCCCTTGCGCCACAGCCCGAGTGGCGCCTCCGTTCAAAACCATGCGCGTGAGGAAAGGGTTGGACCGGCACGCGTCGAGGATCACCATTCGCAGCTTTCTCCCTCCCGAAAGACGGTCCAGCACGCGGTCGACCGGAATAGCCTCGTCCGGAAGGTCGGTGGCGCGGATGAGCTGGGCGTCGACTGGGATAAGCCAGTTCTTGCCATTCTGCTCCAGGCCATGCCCGGCATAATACACTAAAGCCCAATCCGCCCCTTCGGCCTTGTCCTCGAACTCTCTGAGCACGCGCTGCATTTGCGCAACGCCGAGGTCGTGTCTTTCAACGACGTCGAAGCCGAGCCGACTGAGCGCGCCAGCCATGGCGGATGCATCGTTGGAGGGGTTTCTTAGCCGGTCGACGGAAGTATAGGCGCCATTGCCGATGACAAGCCCCACTCGGCGCTCGGCTGAACGGGCCTCGACCGCCCGAGCGGGGGTCGCCGCCGGAGCGGGGGGCGCGGGGGCCTTCGGCGCCGCAGGCGGGGGCGCAGGCATCCGCGTTCTCCGCGGCCAGTATGCGAATGCAATAACGAAGACCGTTAGAAACAGAGAATCCAAAAAAGATAAATTCCAGCATGCCCACTACGCCGTGTGTTTGATCCCGCCCAATCGCTCTTCCGCGCCTGCGGGACGTTCTGACCCACATGCTGCGGGCGTCGACCAGACGTCCGCGGATAAGCGCGCCGAGCAACTCTCTGATTCTAGTCCAGCCTGGGAGCCGCGTTCGCTTGAGCGCGTGCAGCAGAGGGAGCGAACTTGCCTCCGGCTGTCCTAGGTTTATCGTCGCTTGAACCGGCGCACAAGCGGAGGCTTGCAAATCGGAAGGGCCAAGGCCGGAATGGCGCCAGGAAAATTACGCATGCGATCGAGCGACGATCGGCGCGGCGCCTTAAGCGTCGCAATCCAGCGAGGGCCGTGGCCACGACGATTTGAGGTATCGGAGTGCGAAGTGTTGGCGAAGCTCGGGAACTCTGCTTAAAATGCGGGCTTCTCCGATCGTAAAGGCGCCCATGTCCCGCATCGATGAAAGCTTGCCCTTCAAGCCTGTCCGGATCGCGGTCCTGACCATCTCCGACACGCGCACGCCGAAGGAAGACAAATCCGGCGCGCTGCTTGCCGAAATGCTGGCGGCCGATGGCCATGAACTTGCCGCGCGCGCCATCGTCAGGGACGATGTGGAGCAAATCCGCGGCCAGCTCAAAGCGTGGATCGCCGACAAGGGCGTGGATGCCATCATCACCACGGGCGGAACGGGCCTGACCGGGCGCGATGTCACGCCGGAGGCGGCGCGGCCCTTGTTCGAAAAGGAAATCGACGGCTTTTCCGTGCTCATGCACATGCTGAGCTATCAGAAAATCGGCACCTCCACGATCCAGTCGCGCGCCTTGGCGGGCGTCGCTGGCGGAACTTATATTTTCTGCGTGCCGGGTTCGCCCGGCGCCTGCAAGGATGCCTGGACCATGATCTTGCGCTTCCAGTTCGATTTCAGGCACCGGCCCTGCAACTTTGTGGAGATCATGCCGCGCCTCATGGAGCATATGGAGCCACAACAATAGCTCGGATTTCCGGCAATCGGGCCGGAAAGCCCGCCGTGTCGCAGGCTTCGCCGATCTTTTCAAAGACCGAGTTATGCGCCTCTTTTTTGCAATGGGAATAAGTGTTTCCACCACTCGTTTTATTCAAACAGAAGAGCGATCGGCGAGGCGCTGAAATGAGGCATGAGCGCAATTTGGAGATGGCCAAAGCATACAATGAGCCTTTATCCAGTTGGGCGTTGTCATTATTCTGGGGTGGAGCTTGTTTCTGCTGCATACTGTTTTGGTGGAGCGTGATCAGGCTGGTTTTATCTCACTAACGCAGTTTCTACAGGAGCGCTGCGCGCCTTTAAATAGCGCCGATAATCGGCCTCCGTATCGACATCGAACAGCGTTGCGGCGAAGGCGATGCGGCGGCGCGCAAGGTTCTTGAGCGTGTCAGCGAGCGCGTGTGGAGACGACCAGCGGACGTTCTCGAAAGGAGTGAGGCGCTTCGGGCTGCGCCTGAGGCCCACGAGCCAATAGCCGCCGTCCTCCGCGCGCCCGAAAACAGCGTCTGCGCGGCGAAGGGCTTTGAACGCCTGCGCGATCATTTCGCCCGTGATGAAAGGAATGTCCGTTCCGACGATGATGAGCGGACCCTTGCCGCACCTGTCGAAAATGCGCTGCATGCGCCGCCCGAGCCCGCCGCGGCCTTGGGCGATGCGTGCCGGACGAGAATCCCCCCTCGCCCCAGCCTTCTCCCTGCGGAAGAGTGAGTTTCGGCGCGGCCGCCGCCACGGCGTTCCCTCTCCAGCCGTACCCGCTTGCGGGTACGGCATCATTTGAAGGCAAGCACGCCAAGGCGTGCTTGCTGAGAGAGGCGTGCTTGCTGGAAGAGGAACAGGGTGAGGGGTTGCGCCGTTATGGAATCGGGTGAACGTTGGGAAACGTTTTGGCCGGCCTGGCGATGTGCGCCAAGCGTTCCCGCCCGATGGCCGCCATGCTGCGAAACGCGCGCCGAGCGCCGCGTCAGGGGAAATCGCGATAACCGTTTGAAAGCGGGTGTCCTTTCCCGCTTCCCGCAGAAGCGCCGCGGCAAGCGTCCGGGCCACCCCAGCGCCGACGACGGCGCCAGCCTCACTGGCAAGTCGCGTGTTGACTGCGCCGCAAACCGGAGCCTTCGTCATGACGACAAGAACCGGCGGCTTATGCATGCGAAGCCGCCGCCTGCCTTTGCTGCAACTTGTCGTCATGCCGCCGCGGGCGTCATCCCGGAAAGGCGGAGCCTTATCCGGCAGCGTAACAAATTGCAGCGCTTACATTTTTGCGGTCCCGGCGCGCGTTTTGCTTGGGCGGGACAACGATCCGCTGGCGGGATCGGCGGCGTTTGCCTAGCCATAGCGTTCCGCGAGGCGTTCGGGCGGAACGCCCCTGTAATAGCTCAACAGGCAGGACAGATTTTTGAACGATCGCCGCCAATACCCTTCGCGGCGAAAGCGTTCCGCGCTTGTCACCGCAGCCGTCTTCAGCATCGCGATGCGCCTGGGCTTAAGCCGTTGCACGAAATCCACATCCTCCATCAGCGGGATGGGAGCGAACCCCCCTGTCGCGTCGTAAAGCTTGCGCGAGATGAGAAGGCCCTGGTCGCCATAGGGGAGCGCGAAAAGCTTGCAGCGGAGCCCGACGGCCGCTTCAAGCAGGCGAGGCTGAAAGCCTTGATCGGCAAGGCGGAAGCGAAAGGCAGCAGGGACGTCCTCGCGCCTCTTGATGAAGGCTTGCGTCTCCTCGACCCATCCCCTTTCCAGCGCCGTGTCGGCATGAAGGAAAAGCAGCCACGGCTTCCGCGCGGCTTCAGCCCCTGCCCGCAACTGCTGGCCGCGACCACGCTCAGCGCGGATTATGGTCGCGCCCGCATCCTCGGCAATCTTGAGCGTCGCATCCTCGGAGCCGCCATCGCTGACGATGACCTCGTTCACGAAGCCGTCGACGGCCGCGTCGAAGATCGACAGGAACGTTGCGGACAGATGCTGCGCCGCGTTCAACGTTGGGATGATCACCGAAATCATAAGCTTGTCCTAAGCAAAGTGTTTCGGACATATTTAGGGGCCGCAATCGCCGTAATCCTTGAAAGGCGCAAACCTTATCCGGGATTGTTACAGATCGAAACGCATCATTCTTTACGATCCCGGCTCGGGCTTCGCTTGGCCGAGATGACGAAATGCAAAGCAGGCGGCGTCCGCCATCTGCCGCACAGTTCAGCGAAGTTTGCTTAGCGCAATCAGAGCGCGCTGAAAAGCACAAAATGTTCTTTATCTGTTCTCTTCTTCGCGCTAAATTCCGACATGGCTTGGAAAGAAGCGAGACGCGCCAGCAGGGACGAACATGTCGCCGACGATCGCCGCCGGGGGCGCGGAGCGGTTTCCAACGCAACCGGCCGCTTCGAGCCCGAGCGCCGCGAATTTATCGACGATGGCTGGGACGGCCTTGCGGACCTCGCGCCCTTCAGGACGGAGGTGCGCGACGAAGTCGCCAAGACGATCATCGCGACGAACGATTCGCCCGACATCGCCTTCGACCGCTCCATCAATCCGTATCGCGGATGCGAGCATGGCTGCATCTATTGCTATGCGCGGCCCTCCCACGCCTATTGGGGCTATTCGGCGGGCCTCGATTTCGAGACGAAGCTCACAGCGAAGGTCAACGCCGTCCAGGCTTTGGAGCGGGAGTTATCGAAGCCCGGCTATCAACCGGCGACGATCATGATCGGCAGCAACACCGACGGCTACCAGCCCATCGAGCGTGAGCGGAAAATCACGCGCGGGCTGCTCGACGTTCTGGACCGGTTCAGCCATCCCGTCGCCATCGTCACAAAGTCGGCTCTTGTCGTGCGCGACATCGACATCCTGGCGCGCCTTGCGAGCCGCGGTCTCGTCCGGGTCGCCGTCTCCATCACCACCCTCGACCACAGGCTGGCGCGCAAAATGGAGCCGCGCGCATCCACGCCGGAGAAGCGGCTGGAAGCCATCCGGCGGCTCTCGGCGGCCGGGGTCCCCTGCGCCGTCATGACCGCGCCGCTGATTCCGTCGCTGAACGACAGCGAGATGGAGCGCATCCTTCAAGCCGCCGCCGCAGCGGGCGCAACGGAAGCGGCTTACGTCCTTCTGCGCCTGCCCCTGGAAATCAGCCCGCTGTTTCAGGAATGGCTTCAAGCCGAGTTTCCGGGGCGCGCCAAGCACATCATGTCGCTCGTGCGCTCGACGCGCGCGGGCAAGGATTATGTGTCCTGCTTCGGGGAACGCCAACGCGGGACTGGGGCATACGCAGACCAGATCGCGGCGCGCTTCCAGTTGGCGCTGAAGCGATATGGGCTCAATCAGAGAAACCTCAGCCTGCGCTGCGATCTCTTCCGCAAACCTGGGGATCCGCAGTTCACCTTGTTTTAGCCGGCGCCTCACGCCACAGGCCGCTCCGACCCGCGCGCGCTCCCAGCGGGAAATCCAACCCCGCGCGTGAGCTTGCCCGGGGCTATACGAGGCGCATCATTGTCCGGACACTTCTCTCTGCCGCAATCCCTTGGCGTAACCGGCTGCTTCTTCGGGTGAATCTTCCATCACCCTGAACTCGTCATGGTGTTGGACGTGAAAGTAGCGTGTCGTTCCCGCTCCGAGGATGAAATCCTGCTTGAGCATCCGGCCAGAGCCCACATCCAGTCCCAAGACTTGCTCGCCCGAAGGGCTCTTCACCACCAGATCCTCGCCGGTCGTAATAGAGCCGATGCGCTTTCCGTTCAGGAAGACCGGCACGGCCGTATTGAAATTGTCCAGGAAACCGAAGTCGAGCACCGGTCTCGGCCAGGAAAGACGGATGGTCGCCGGCGGCCCGCTTGGCGTTGGCGTTTTCTTTTCGTCCGTGAAGAGCGCAGCTAGAAAAGATACGCCTCCAGCTTTCTCTCTCGGCTCCTTATCGGACGCCGCAGCTTGAGACGGAGAAGTTTGAGACGGAACGCCTTGGGACGCGCCGCCTTGGGGCGGTGCGGCTTGTGTCGGAGAAGCATTGCCTTCATCTTTAGGCTCGCCGCCAGAAAGCACTGCCTGAGCCGTGGGGGCATCGAGTTCGCTGGCTGTAATCGACCACCCTTGATGGATGATTTGAAGATAAAGCGGCTTTTGCGCGGAAACTGTGATCTGCGTCTGTTTCGGCTGCCTTATATTCTCGAGCCAATCGTCATACGGCGCCAACTCGAGTGTGTGTGGGCCGTTTGGCAGGCTGACCGTCAGCGGCGCATCCTGGTTGACCATGCCAACGCGGGCCTTGTCGACCCACACCACCATTTTTGATTCGAGCACCTGACCAACGGCGTTGCTCGCGCGAAGTTTCGGCCAGAAAACAGTGATCTGCCCTGTCGGACTCTCAGCAACGCAGGGCGGCTTGTTTTTATTCGAGGCGGAAGCGCAATCGGGTTTGCGGACCTGCGCCGCCCAGGCGCCATCCGCACAAAGGCACACAAGAAGGCTGATGGCGACGAAGTGCCGATAGGGAAAAGCGTCGCCTACTCGAACAAGCTGTTTCAGCATACCGAAAAGCTCCTCTGTCTCAGTCGCAGAAAACACTCTTCTCCTCAACCGTCATGGCTCGGCTTGACTGAGCCATCCAGTCAACAAGCAAGGCCGTTCAGGCTCTCTGGATGGCCGAGCCAAGCCCGTCCAAGACATGGGGCGGCAGGAATTAGTACTGCCTGCAAGATCAACTTCGAAAGTTTTCAAGCGCCCCAAAATCCATCTTCAATTCAGAACTAGCCCGTTGCGGACCGCACATCAAGTGCGCCTCTGCTTCAGTTAAGAACTTATCGAGTTCCGCCGAGGCCAAAAGCGAAATGAAGGCGCGGCGCACCGTGCATGACTGGCGCAACGCCGCGGCGTCGATGAAGGCAAACCGATCCCCTTGTTTGTCCGCCTGTCCTTAGGCCGGGAAATTCACGGCAATTGGCGGCTGTCTATAGTTTTCCATTCAGTTGAGAGCCGGAAGGAAACCAGCTTCTTCCAAGAGCCAGAGGAGCCAGAAGGCCGGCCCCAGAAAGACGGCGAACGGCAGGGAGTCAAGGAGCGCGGCGCTTCCGCGCCATGCGGCCATCGCCAGCGTCCATGCGAGGGCGAGGATGGACGCCGCACCGATGGCGTAGAAGCTGCCGAGGACCGGCAACCAGACGCCTGCCGCTGCGATCAGCTTGACGTCGCCCAGGCCAAGCCCGTCCCTTCCGCGGACGACCTTATAAAGGAGCGCGACGAGCAACGTCGACAGGCCCGGAATGGCGCTTCTATAGGCGAGAGTTGAGATCGTTTCTCCCCAGTCGTCTCCCGGCGGATCGCCTGCCGCTACTCCGTAAAGCGCGCCGGTCGCCAACAAAATCATAAGGATGCGATCGGGAACGATCCGGAATTTGTAATCATCCGCGGCGATGACGGCGGCGCACCAAAGGAAAACCGCCCCGGCTGCTATTTTGGGGATCATGATGCTGCCTCAAACCCGTGCTTATCCGTCTTCTTAAGTCAGCCGGTGGATACCGTCGACGATGCGATTGCGTAGCATGGTTGAACCGTATATTCGGCTTTCATTGTTGGGCCGGAGGGGCGTAATGCTAGTTTCTTATAAAGTCTGCAATGAGTTTCTGAATCGGCATCGTTTTTTCTCCGGCTTCCATGAAGCCGCGAGCCGTCGCAAAGCTCCGCGACTTGGCTCTCCCGGATACAGCCTTATCGAACTCCTCATTGTGCTCGCCATCATTGGCCTGATCGTAGGAACTCGTCGGTCCCCGCGTTCTCGGCTACCTCGAATTGAGCAAAGTCAAGAGCGCCAGGATGCAGATCGATAATTTTTCAAAGGCGCTCGACCTCTATTACCTCGACGCGGGCCGCTATCCCAATACGGCGGAAGGCCTCGACGGGCTCGTCCACAAGCCGGCCGCCACCGCCAACTGGGCCGGCCCCTACCTCAAGGGCGAGAAGGTTCCTGCTGACCCGTGGGGCGGCAAATATAATTATCGCTCTCCCGGCGAGCATGGGAAATACGATCTTTACTCCTTCGGCGCCGATGGGCGTGAGGGCGGCGCGGGCAACGACGCCGACATAACGAGCTGGGACTCGGCCCCGGCGACGGCCTCCAATAAATAAGGGTTGTCGTGCCGCTGTTCGCTTATAAAGCGCTGTCGCTGACCGGTGAGACGGCGGATGGGTTGGAGGCGGCCAATTCCATCGAGCAGCTTCGCGAAATCCTGTCGTCGCGCGATATGATCCTTAAGAGCGGGCGCGTCAGCCGGGGAGCATCCTCCCTCGGCCGTCCGCCCCTGAAGCACATCGCCAATTTCAATCGCGAACTGACCGTGCTTTTAAGGGCGGGAATCTCGATCCCTGAAACTCTCACCCTTCTTGCTGTGCGCCCCGGCCAGCCGAAACTCGAAAAAGCGCTCCAGGTCGTGCTCGCCGAAGTGAAGCGCGGCTCGTCCCTTTCGGACGCCATGAACAAGGCTCCCTCCGTCTTCGACGCGCCATACCGGGCGCTTGTCGCAACAGGCGAGCAATCGGGCGCGCTCCCCGTCTGCCTTGAGCGTTACCAGGACTACGTAGACCTCAAGCAGAAGGTCGGCGGCCAAGTCTCGAAGGCGATGATCTATCCGATCGTCCTCCTCATCGTCTTGTCGGGCGTCCTCACATTTCTCTTCGTGGAAGTGATCCCGAACTTCGTATCCATGTACGCCGAGCTTGGCAGCTCGCTGCCGACGCCAACCAAGGTTCTGATCGGCGTTGAACAGAACTTCCCCACCATCGCGCTCGTCATTGGAAGCGTCTTGGGCTCCATCTGGCTTCTCGACCGGCTTTGGACATCAAAACCGGAAGGCGCCGTCGCCCGCGACAAGGCGCTTCTTCTCGTTCCGGTGTTCGGTCATTTCAGACGCGCTTCGGCCGCCGCGGCGACGGCCCGCATGCTGTCGATCCTGATCTCATCCGGGGCGACGGTGCCGAAAGCGCTCAACGTCGCCGGCGCCAGCGTTTCCGACCGGTATTTCACGCAGGTCCTCGCCGATGCGAACCGAGCCGTGAAAGACGGCAACCCGCTTGCAAAGGCGTTGATAGTGGGAGGGCTGTTCCGTCCGACCTCTCTCAAGATGATCCAGGCGGGCGAAGCCAGCGGAAGCCTCGACAAGATGCTGACTGCTGTCGCCTCGCAGCAGGAAGAGGAACTCGCCACGAGCCTCGCGAGGCTTACGAGCATGATGGAGCCCGCAGTGCTTCTCCTGGCCGGCGTTCTTGTCGGCGCCGTCGTCATTGCGATGTATCTCCCGATCTTCACCTTGACGGACCTCATCAAGTGACCCCACAAACCGCCGCAAGCCTCGGCCTTCCCTTCGACGATCTTGCAGGGGCGAAAATCCCGCCCGAAGCGCTGGAGCGTCTTCCAGCCGCCGACGCGAGGCGGCTTGGCGTGGCGCCGCTCCGCTCCGAAGGCGATCTGCTCATCGTCGCGACAAGCCGGCCCCACGATTTCGAACTGGAGCAGAAGCTCAGCCTCATATGCCGCTGCGAAATCGACTTCGTCGCCAGTCCCGCCGACGCCATCAATGAGGCGCTGAAGAACTGCGATGACGGCCAGAAGATGCTGGAGGAGGTGAGCGCCGAGTTCGGCCTCGCCCTTGTGCGCGAGACAGACCAGGGCGCCTCGGAAACCGTCGACCTCGAAGCTTTCGGCGGCAACTCTGCCCCTGTCGTAAGGCTTGTCAACGAGATCGTCCGAGCGGCTCTGCAAAGGCAGGCGAGCGATATTCACATCCATTCCGACGCCGGCGGCGTGTCGGTCGATTTCCGCATCGACGGCGTGCTGATGCGCGCGCTCGGCCCCTTCGACCCGGGGTATCAGGCCACGCTCATCTCGCGCATCAAGGTCATGGCCGACCTCGACATCGCCGAGCACCGCATTCCCCAGGACGGCCGCTTTCGCCTGAGAAGTCGGACGGGCGACATCGATTTCCGCGTCTCCGTCCTGCCGGGCGTGCATGGCGAGGACATCGTGATCCGCGTCCTCGACAAGGCGCACCTGACCGAGAAGCAGAAAACGCTTTCGCTGCAAGCCTTAGGCTATGAAGAGAAGGATCACGCCACGCTTGCGCGCGTCGGCCGCTCGCCGAACGGCATGCTGCTCGTGACGGGGCCGACGGGGTCCGGCAAAACGACCACGCTTTATGCTTGCCTCTCCGAGTTCGCTAACCCCGAGGAGAAGGTGATCACGATCGAGGACCCGGTCGAATACGAGTTGCCGGGCATCCTTCAGATTCCCGTAGCGGAGAAAAAGGGCCTCACGTTTGCGCGCGGCTTGCGCTCCATCCTGCGCCACGACCCGGACAAGATCATGGTCGGCGAAATCCGCGACCAGGAGACGGCCTCCATCGCGGTGCAGGCGGCGCTGACGGGCCACCTTGTCTTCACCACGCTGCACGCCAACAATGCGTTCGATGTCATCTCGCGCTTCACGCATATGGAGATCGACCTCTATGAACTCGTGGCGGCGTTGAACTGCATCGTGGCGCAGCGGCTCTTGCGACGCCTGTGTCCTTCCTGCTCGCGCCCGCGCAAATATACGATCGCCGAGATTGCGGCGCTCGGCTTCGATGATTTTTCGCTCGCTTCGGAAACGTGGCGCGAGCCGGGAGGGTGTGAGGCCTGCTTCAACACCGGATATGCCGGGCGAACGGTGGCGGCCGAGGTCCTGATGCTGACGCCCGAAATCAAGCAGATGATCGTGGACCGGCAGCCGACCGAGGAGATGCGCATGGCGGCCCTGCAAAACGGCTTGCGGGACATGCGGCAGGCCGCCTTCGCCAAGGCGCGGGCCTTCGTGACGTCGCTTCCCGAAGTTGTGCGGGTAACCTGAGGACGACAATGCGCCGGTCAGCTTGCCTCCTTCGTATCTGCGCCGGCGAGATCCATGGCGTTTGGCATGGCGCCAGTTGGGGCGGAGGTGGGAGAAGCGAGGCCGACGCCGCTTTCGCCGCTTCCGAAGGCGCGCCCTCTCTCGGCGACGCTATCGATCAGGTTCTGGCTGCGCTCCTGCCCGCGAAGAGGCTTACATCGCCGTTCGTTTGCGTGAGCCTCGAAGGCTCGCACCTCATGACGGCGATCCTGTCCTTCCCGAAACTGCCCAAGGCGCAAAAAGACCGCCGTCTTATCGTCTCCCAGCGTTTCTGCCGCGACCATCGCCTTGATCCGGCGAAGGTCGAGGTCATCGCCCGCCCCCTCGAGCGGTCCGCCTGCGAGAACAAGCGCCTTCTCTGCCTTGCGGTCGAGCGCGATACGCTCACGCAGATCAGAAGCGCGCTCGAAAAGCGCGGCCTTCACCCGGACCTCATAACGCCGGAATACATGCTGAAGTTCGAACAAGCGGGCGGCTTCGCGTTTGAGAAGCCCGGCATGGCGCTTTTCGAAGAGCATGGTTTCAGAACGGTCCTTGTCTGGGATAAGCAAGGAAGCATTGCCCATGTCGCCAACGTCCGGCGGCCCGTCCGGCAGGATCTGGAAGGCCAGCGCAGGATGGCGGCGCGCATGCAGCGCTATGGGCGCATCGTGGCGAGCGAGGGCGCCCCTGTCGCCGTCTATGTCGAGGGCCTGACTAGCCCCGCCGCATCCGATAACAGCGGCCTCAAGCTCCTGAAATGGCCGGGCGCGCCCTTGGATTTCGGGGGGGCGGCGAAATGAGCGGTCCGGTCTTCATTCCCAAGGTCAACTTCGCCTCCGACCTGCGCACGTTCTCGCTCGCGCTGGCGCTTGCGCTTGCCGGTCTCGCGGCCGTCGCGCTCGTCGAGACGACGGTTCTGTTATGGGACAGTTGGGCGCTGAGTGCAGGGGAAGGGCAAACGCTGAAGCAGGCGGACGCGCTCGGCGCGGAGGTTGCAGCGCTCCGCTCGCAGCGCAGGGACGAGCCCGATCCCGCTGCGATCAAGGCGCTGCGCCAGCGCATCACAGCGCTCAACGCTCTCGACTATGCGGGCGCCCCTTCCGTCGTTCGCGTTCTTTCCGCGCTCGAAGGGCTCATGCCGCCATCGGTCGCGCTTGAGACGTTCGAGTACGATCGAAGCCGGGGGGCTCTCGAACTTGTCGCCATCTCCCAGTCGAGCGAAGATTTGACGGCCTTCTTCGATGTCGCCAACCGGAACAAGTTCTTCGCCTCCGTTCGCCTCGTCGACAAAAAGCAAGCCGGATCGACGGAGGGCGCCGCCCAAATGTATGAGGTCCGCCTTTCCGTACGCTTCGGCGGCGCGGAGCCCAGGTCATGATCGAGGAAAAAGCCCGGCTTGCCCATATCGTCCGCCACCCAGCGGCTGTCGCGACGCTTCTCGCCCTTTCCTTCGCTCTTGCGATCTTGGCGCTGGCCACGGTCCTGGTCTGGCGCCCCGCCCGCGACGCCTCGGCGGACGCAGACGACCGGCTCGATCGCGTCAGGGCTCAGTTGCGCGAGTTGAAAGCGCGCGACCAGTTGCTGCAAAGTTTTGGCGTGCGCTCAATACAGGCGGATACGCTGGAAGGCAAACTGAAGGTGGCGAAAACCGAACCCGCCTTCGTGCGCGACATCGAGGCGCTGGCGACCCGCAGCGGCGTGACAGTCGAGCAGGTTTCCTCGCCGAGCGAAGAGAAGAGCGCCGCCGTCTCCGCCTCTCTTTTCGAGATCATCCTGCGGGGCGGCTACGGCAGCGTCCGCCGCTTCATCGCCGGGCTGACAGAGCTTGAGGAATTCGTCACGGTCGAGCGTGTCTCGCTTGAGCACGATCAAGAGGGCGTGAGGGCTAATCTCGTCATGAAACGGCGGCGCAAAGCTGGATGACTGCGTTTTATGCGCCCAGCGCCGTTGCTGGCGCGTTTGCGGCCAGACTTCGTCGAGCGCCGCCCAGAACCCCATCGCCAGTCGCCAGCAAGGGGCCACTTTTCAGGCCTCGCGCCTTCAGGTCGAGCAACAGGACGCGCCAAGCCCCCTTCGCCTCGCGAATGCCATCGCCCAAACCCACCAACGCCTTGCCGCCATCAGGCTTGCCTTCTCCCTCTCCCGCGCAATCTCGCCTTGGCGAGATTGCTCCTCCATGAGACCGCATCGGCAAGCCGATGCGGTTGGGAGAGGGCGGGGTGAGGGGGCGTTACCGGTCAACACTCCGGCGGTTTGCTTCAGTCCGCTTGCACGGTTTTCAGGAAGGCGAAGATCGAAACAAACTGGTCCTCCGTAAAAACGTCCTTCCACGAAGGCATGCCCTTTGAAGGCCGACCGTTGTTCACGGTCTTAAAGAACATCTCCTCCATGCCGCCGCCATAACGATGGTGAAGAAGACGCAGGTCGATCTTGCGCTCCGCCTGTTCTGCGTCCGGACCGTGGCAATGGGCGCATGTGCCGTTGAACACTTCCTTGCCCTCGCGAACCCGATCCTCGTTCGACGCCCCCGGCGCCGGCGGTGGTGTGAGCGCTGCAGTCTCCACCCCGGGCTGACGCGCCTCGGCGGCGGCGGCGGGCGCATCGTCGGGCTGAGCGCGAGCGGAAGCTTCGACCGCAGCCTGTTGCTCGCCTTTCAACGGCGCAGAAGCCTCGGCCGTGGGCGCGTTGTCGGCCTTCGCTGGGGCGGAAGCTTCGGCCATTGACGTCACTTCGGATTTTGTAGCAGGAGCCTCGCTCGTGAACTGCCCTTCAGAAGTTGCGGCCGCGGCTTGTTCATGGGCCTTTTCCGGCGCGGGCGCTTGTTCGGAGGGCTTCGCGGGCTCATTCGCTGGCGCCGGTTCTTCCGCAAGCGTCACAGGCTCCGCAGTGGGAAAGCCGTACTTCACCTTGAGTTCGTCGATTTTTCCGCCGATCCGGTCGAGCGCGCCATTCACGGCGTCTCTTAGCGCCTTGTCGCGCTTTCCGAAAGCGACAGAGACAGACCATTGCATGCCGGAGCCATCGACCGGGATGATCGTGAAGCTGTCGGAATAGAGCGTCTTGTTCAGGTAACCGGCGCTGGGCGCCCAAACGAAGGCGGCGTCAGCCGCGCCCGTGGCGACCGCTTTGACCGTGTCCTCCGGATTGAGCTCCGTGACCATGGTGATGTTTTCTTTGGCGGCCAGGAAATTCTGCGGGGTCGAATTGTGTTGCACCGCGACCGACTTGCCGTTCAGGTCGGCCCAGCTCGACACAGTAGCCGGTTTCTTCAAGACCAGCGCATATCCCGCCTTCATGAAGGGCCGCGAAAAGATCAGGGCCGGCCCCATGAAATCCGACTCGCCTGGAAGCCCGACCGAAAAGTCGCATTGCTTGGCGAGAAGCGTCACGCGCGTCGCGCGCTTGCCGAAATTGGTGCGGTACCAGACCTCCGTCAGCGGGCGATGGAGTTCCTGCGCAATGGCCTTGCCGATCTCGCGATAAATCCCGGGATTGCTTGCTTTATCGCTGGTGAAAGGCGGATTGTCGGGGTCTGCGCATTGCCGGAGCGGCGCGTTCTCCGCGGCGAAAGCGCCCGTTCCAAGGATGGACAAGCAGAAAGCGGCGACGGATGCCTTGAGGATCGCTCCCCTCTTCCGGCCAGCATCACGATCTATTACGCCCGGCGAGATCAAAGGCATCGATGTCGAGGTCATTTCCTTCCCCAAAGTCTTTATCGTGTTCCCTCAGGGGAACTTAGCTATGACTATGCGGCGACCGGTGGGGCCGCCGCAATTCTTATGTCTGGCATTCGGATCAACTTTTATTCAAGCGTGAAGACGAAGAGCTGACCGGCTTCGGGGGTCGCGGCGACCAGTTTCTTGCCGATGTCACCAAGGAACGCCGGAAGCGAAACCGACCTGCCGACGACGATCGCGATATACTGCTTGCCGTTGACCTCGTAGCTGATCGCTCCTGGCCCAATGCCGGACCCGAGCTGCATCTTCCAAAGCTCCTTGCCGGCTTTCGCGTCAAAGGCGCGGAAAAAGCCGTGCATGTCGCCCCAGAAGACAAGGTTTCCGCCCGTCGTCAACGTTCCGCCATTGAACGGCAGGTCGGTCTTGACGCCCCAAGCCTTCTTCTGCGCAACCGGATCCCAGGCGATCAGCTCGCCGAGATAGCCGCCAGGTCCAGGCAACGTCGGGAACTCCGCGCCGAGGAAGAACACGCCCTTCTTGTAGGAGACGTCGCTAACGGCCCAATCCATGCAGACATTGTTCGACGGGATGTAGACGAGGCCCGTTCCCGGATTATAGGACATGGGCTGCCAGTTCTTGCCGCCGATGAGGTTCGGACAGGCCTCCTTGCCGGGCTTGCCGGGGCTCGCGCGCCTGGCGGATCTTCGACCGGCCGCGACGTGGCGACGTCCCACTTCGAAGCCCAGGTGGTCGGCACGAATTTTTCGGCGGAGACCACCTTGCCGTCCTTGCGGTTGGCGACAAAGAAGAAGCCGTTTCGGTCGGCCTTCATCATCGCCGGCACTTTTTTGCCGCCAATGGTGAGGTCGGCGAGCAGCGCCTCGTTGACGCCGTCATAGTCCCAGGAATCGGCGGGCGTGCCTTGCAGATGCCACTTGATCTCGCCGGTGTCCGCGTCCAGCGCAACCGTGGAGGCGGAATAGAGGTTGGTCAGCTCGCCGTAATCGCCTGTTCCGGTGCTGCGGATGGCCGCGTTCCAGGGGCTTGGATTGCTGGTTCCGAAAAAGACCAGATTGGTTTCGGGATCGTAGGAGCCGACGAGCCAGGCTGCTGCGCCGCCATGCTTCCAGGTGTCGCCCTTCCAGCTGTCATTGCCGGGTTCGCCGGGTCCTGGCACCGTGTAGGTCTTCCACAGTTCCTTGCCGGTGTTCGCGTCGTAGGCCTGCAGGCTGCCGCGCGCGCCATACTCGCCGCCGCCGAACCCTGTAATGACCTTGTTCTTCACCACAAGCGGGGGAGAGGTGATGACCGACCCTTGCTTGTAGTCCACCACATCCGCGGTCCAAAGCTCCTTGCCCGTGCTTGCGTCGAGCGCGGTCAGCTTGCCGTCCAGACGGCCGATAAAGATCTTGCCGTCGGCGTAGGCCGCGCCGCGATTTTGCACGTCGCAGCAGCCATATTGCATGACGTCATCGGGGATTTCAGGCTCGTAGACCCACTTCCTCTCGCCCGTCGCCGCATTCAGGGCGTAGACGAATTTCGGCCCCCAGGATGAGGTGACGTACATCGTGTCGCCGATGACAAGCGGGGTGGATTTATTCGACCGCAACGAAGCCAGAGAGAACGAGTAGGCGAGCTTCAGCTTGCCGACATTCTTCTCATTGATCTGCTTGAGCGGGCTGAAGCGCGTGTTGGCGGCGTTCTGCCCGTAGCTCGGCCAGCCATTATTGTCGGCGCATTGGCCGGCTGCCGGAGCCAAAGCCACGGCGCCTGCGGCAAGCAGCGCTGTGGCGAGCGTTTTCATTCCCACAATCATTGATGTTTCTTCCCCTTTGTTGATCAGGACTGCCTTTGGTTCTTATTTTGACGCGTGTGCTTGTCCTCAGCCTTGCGTCTCCAGAATTGCTGGATACGCAAGGCTCAAAAGAGCGCTCCGCGAGCCGGGCTTGCCTAGAAGAAGCCGAGCGCCTTTGGGCTATAGCTCACAAGGAGGTTCTTTGTCTGCTGGTAATGATCGAGCATCATGCTGTGGTTCTCGCGGCCAATGCCCGACTGCTTGTAGCCGCCGAAGGCGGCGTGCGCGGGATAGAGGTGGTAGCAGTTCGTCCAAACGCGGCCCGCCTGAATGGCGCGGCCGAAGCGATAGGCGCGATTTCCGTCGCGGGTCCACACGCCGGCGCCAAGCCCGTAGAGCGTGTCGTTCGCGATGTGGAGCGCTTCCTCCTCGGTGTCGAACGGGGTCACGCACAGAACCGGGCCGAAGATCTCCTCCTGGAAGATCCGCATCTTGTTATGGCCTTCGAGCACGGTCGGCTTGACATAATAGCCTTCGCTCGTCTCGCCGGAGGTGACATTGCGCTCGCCGCCGCACAACACCTTGGCGCCTTCCTTCTTGCCGATGTCGATGTAGGAAAGGATCTTTTCGAGCTGGTCGTTGGAGGCTTGCGCGCCGATCATGGTCGTCGGGTCGAGCGGATGGCCTTGCTTGACCTTGCCCACGCGCGCGATCGCCCGCTCCATGAAGCGGTCGTAAATCGAGCGCTGAACGAGCGCCCGGCTCGGGCAGGTGCAGACTTCGCCCTGGTTCAAGGCGAACATGGCAAAACCTTCGAGCGCCTTGTCGAAGAAATCGTCGTCCGCCGCCATCACATCGGCGAAGAAAATGTTCGGAGACTTGCCGCCGAGTTCCAGCGTCACCGGAATGAGGTTTTCCGACGCATACTGCATGATCAGGCGGCCGGTCGATGTCTCGCCGGTAAAGGCGATCTTGGCGATGCGCGGGCTCTGAGCGAGTGGTTTGCCGGCCTCGACGCCGAACCCGTTCACCACATTGAGGACGCCGGGAGGCAGCAAGTCCTTGATAAGATCGACCAGGACCAAGATGCTCATCGGCGTCTGCTCGGCAGGCTTCAGCACCACGCAGTTGCCGGCCGCCAGCGCAGGCGCCAGCTTCCACACGGCCATCAGGATCGGGAAGTTCCACGGGATGATCTGGCCGACGACGCCGAGCGGTTCGTGGAAGTGGTAGGCGATCGTATCGTGATCGATTTCGGAGATCGAGCCTTCCTGCGCGCGGATGCAGGAGGCGAAATAGCGGAAATGGTCGATGGCGAGCGGAATGTCGGCGGCGGTCGTTTCACGGATCGGCTTGCCGTTGTCGATCGTCTCGGAAAGGGCGAGAATATTGAGGTTCTGCTCCATCCGGTCGGCAATCTTGTTCAGGATGGCTGAACGCTCTGCGGGAGAGGTGCGGCCCCAGCCGTCTTTCGCCCGGTGTGCGGCGTCAAGAGCGAGGTGAATATCCGCCGCCTGTCCACGCGCAATCTCGGCGATTGGCTTGCCCGTAATCGGGCTGATGTTGGTGAAGTACTGCCCGCCCAGAGGAGGCACCCAGCCTCCGCCAATGAAATTGTCGTAGCGGGTCCGCCAGACCACTTTTGCCTGAATCGCGTCGATTGCCTTCTGAAGCATCAATTGTTCCTTCCCTGACTTCGATCTTTGGCTATTCGGTAGCCGAAGAGGCCCACTGGGCGGCATGGCCGCCGGGCGGGCTTATCATCGTTCCGTCGCCTTTTGCGGAGCGTGGCCAATCGTAAATTGACAAGGTTCCGGCTCGGTATTGTACTTTCGGTCGCAGCTCCTTTCGAGGTATGGTCGAAAAAAAAGAGAAGCGGCGCCAGGAGATGCGCCGGCGGGAGGAGTTTGTTTTGGAGAGCGATACGGTAGGCCTTGCCCGGCGCAAATTCTACCCTTGCGGCGTGCAGGCGGCATGGTCCGAAGAACCGTCCGTCGACGCAGCGGCAGCATCCATTGCGGCGGCGATGGACCATTCCGAGATCGGCCAGCTTCTTGTCTTTTTTTCTCCCTCGCGCATGGCCGGAGCGTTATCGCGCGCTCTTTCATGCGAATTTAACGGCATTCCTATCGCAGGCTGCAGCACGTCCGGGCAGATCTTGCCCGATCGCTTCAGCGAGGTCGGCATCCTGGCGATGGCTTTTCCAAAAAAGGGATTCCGGGTCGTCAGCAAGGTTCTGAAAGACATTCATGAACTCTCGATCGAGCGCGCGGCCGAAATCGTCCGCGATCTTCGCGCCAAGCTGGATCAGGCGTCGCCCTGCGTGACGCGAAACAGGTTCGCCTTGAGCTTCATCGACGGGCTGTCCAACTGCGAAGAAATGATCGTGTCCGCGCTTGGCTGGGCGCTGGGCGACATTCCACTCGTCGGCGGTTCGGCCGGCGATAATCTCTTGTTCGCCAGGACTGCGCTGCTTCATAATGGAGAGGTCCATCATGAAGCGGCCCTTTTGCTTCTGATCGAGACCGATTACCTTGTGCGCACCTTCAAACACGATAATTTCGAGCCGACGGATCGAAGGCTTGTGGTGACGGCTTCGGACAGTGAAACAAGAACCGTGCTTGAGTTGAACGCGGAATGCGCGGCTCGCGAATACGCCGCGGCGGCCGGTCTCGACGACGGAAGCCTGACGCCGATGAGCTTCGCCGCGCATCCTGTCGTCGTCAGGGTCGGTGGAGACTACTATTGCCGCTCCATCCAGAAGATGAATCCCGACGGTTCCCTGACGTTTTTCTGCGCCATCGACGACGGCGTGGTCCTGACGGTGGCGCGCGCGACCGACATCGTGGCCTCCGCCGAAAGGGAGCTTGAGAGGCTCGACCGGGAGACGGGCGGCCTCGATTTCGTGCTCGCCTTCGAGTGCGTGCTGCGCCGCCTCGACTCCGAAAGCCATCAAGTCAAGCATCGCATGTGCGAGCTTTACAAAAAATACAACGTTGTCGGCTTCCATACTTACGGCGAACAATACAACTCCATGCATCTCAACCAGACTTTGACCGGGGTCGCCATCGGTCCAAAGAGCGCGTCCCATGCCGGGTGCTCCTGAGGCCGGCATGACGGCCGCGGCGGACCCGGAGCTTCTGGATCAGATCCGGAAGCTGACCAAGATCAACGCCGTGCTCATGGATCGCGTCGAGCGCTCGGTCGACCGCCAGGGAAACGCCTTCGCGCTGTTTCAGACCGCTATCGCGCTGGAGGCGCAGGTCCGCGCCCGCACCGAAGAACTGACCCACGTCTTGAGGAGCCTGGAGCAGACCAACGCCCAGCTTTCCGCCGCAAAGGAGGAAGCGGAAAAGGCGAATTTGAGCAAAACCCGGTTTCTCGCGGCTGCGAGCCACGATCTTTTGCAGCCCGTGGTCGCGGCGAAGCTGTCGATCTCGACGCTCAGCGAACTTCAGGAGAACCCCGAAGGAATGCGCCTCGCCCAGCAGGTCGAAGGATCGCTGCAGACCATCGAGGACCTCATCAGAACGCTGCTGGACATTTCGAAGCTCGACGCAGGCGTAATCGTTCCGGAAGTGCGACCTTTCCCGCTCGACGATCTCTTCGCCGAACTTCACGCCACATTCGAGGGCGTCATCGCTTCGACCGACATCAGGTTCAAGGTTCGCCGGTGCGGCCTCACGATCGAAAGCGATCCGGTTCTCCTCTGGCGGGTCATCCTCAATCTTGTTTCCAACGCCATCCACTATACGCCGCGAGGCGGGGTTCTCGTCGGCGTTCGCCGCCGCGGGCGGATGTGCCACCTCGACGTGATCGATACCGGCGCCGGCATCTCCGAATGCGAGCAGCAGCGCATCTTCGACGAGTTCTACCGCGGCGCCAGCTCGGTCGGAGGAAACCGCGCCGGACTTGGCCTTGGCTTGTCGATCGTCCAGCGCATCGCGCAGACATTGGGTCACAAGCTTTCACTCACATCGCGCCCGGGCCGCGGCTCCCGCTTCAGGGTCACGCTTCCTGTTGTCGGGACAGCCGCGCAAGCGCCGTCGCCAAGCCTGTCCAAGCTCTCCGACTTCAGCGGCGTTTGCGTCCTGATCGTGGAGAATGATCTGGCCATCGCCAGGGCGATGCAGCGGCTTTTCGAGCAATGGGAATGCCGGACGCTTGTCGCCTACAGCCTCTTGGATGTCGACAGGCTTCTGAAGACCATCGACCGGCTTCCCGACATCGTCGTCGCCGACTACCATCTGGAGGGCAACGATGTGGGCGTCACCGCGATTGCGGCCGTGCGGGCGATTTTACCCCGCGTCCCAGCCCTTGTCGTCACCGCCGACCACACCGCGGAGACGGTGGCGGCCGTGCGCGCGGCCGAGGCCATGCTGTTGCAGAAGCCCGTCTCGCCAGGCCGCTTGCGCGCGAGCGTATCGCACATGCTCGCCAAAGCGAGACGCTAATCGGATAGCGGCGGCTCGCCCACGTGCTGGAGCAACCTCTCCGCGCCCAAATAGGCCACGCCGTCTAAATGGGCGTCGGCCAGGATAGGAAATCGCCAGGGTTAAAAAAGGGCTGAGATTGGTTTTGTTTGGTAAAACAGGGGGTCTCGCCTTCGGCAGGCGGGATTTTACGGGAGTATGGCGATTGGCGGGCGGTCGGCCTCAGCGTTCGCATGCCTGGCCTGGAGGCGCCGAAAGCCTCCCCGCCCGAAGAGAGTTGTTCGACTAAGACATTGAAGTAAAAAGAAAAAATAGAAGCAAAGCGACGCTCACGCCTGGTTAACAGGCTCCGGCGGTCCAGGGTTAATGAAGGCTTCAAGAATCATGAAATCTTGAAGCAGACCTTCGCGCCTCGACCAACCGCATGGACGGGGAGATGAAGCTTCATTTTTTGGCGCACGCCATCGACAGCGCCGCCACGCGCTCCATCGTGAACGATGCAATAAACCCTGGTTTTCGTTCGAACCTCGCAGGCTATTTTGGCCCATCCAAACCGGATGAATTCTGGTCAATTCGCTGGTCCATAGGAAAAGGCCATGTCGATTTCGGCAATCGACGCCAAGGCGCAACCTGCGGCGGCTGACAGCATGTCTCGCTGCCGGACGCCATCCAGCGGAGCCGCGTTGTTCTAGTCAGGCTACCTTCAAGCTTTCATAGATTTAATCGAAGATACCGCTTCACAAGAAAGCGCAGCGCCCCAGATCTTCGTCAACTGAGTTTGCGGCTCGACCTTAGACTTGAAGGTTCCAGCCCTAGTCGATGTCATGCGGAGGTTTACGATGACGGATAGTCCAGCCCAACATACGCCAGAGCCGGAAGAAATGCTTTCTAAAAATCATGTAATTATTTCCAAGCGTCGCAAGCGCGGCACGATTTATGCTTCAGCGTTGGCTCTTGCGCTCACGGCTGGGCTTGGGGCCGCATCCTACGAGGTCCGGCCAGCCATTGCGTTCGCCGACAGCCAAAGCGCGACGCAACAAAAGCTGCCAAGCTTTGCTCCGCTCGTGAATCAGGTGAAGGGCTCTGTCGTGTCGATCCGCGTCAAGGCCGACATGGCGTCGAACGTAGGTTTCAACGGCGACGACGAACAACAGAACGGAAACGAAAATCCTTTCGAGGGAACGCCCTTCGAGCACTTCTTCAACGGCCCGAACTCGCCGCTCAAGCATTTCAGGACGCCGCATGGCGGCCATCATATGGTTATGGCGCAAGGGTCGGGCTTCTTCATTTCTCCTGACGGTTACCTCGTCACGAACAATCACGTCGCCAACAACGCGGTGAAGCTTGAGGTCGTGACGGATAACGGCAAGATTTACACCGCCAAGGTTATCGGGACCGATCCGAGGACCGATCTGGCTCTGCTCAAGGTCGACGGCAAGGACGACTTCCCCTACGTGAAATTCTCCCATGCGAAACCGCAGGTCGGAGACTGGGTCGTGGCGATGGGCAACCCCTTTGGACTTGGCGGCACGGTGACGGCGGGGATCGTCTCAGCCCATGGCCGCGATATCGGCGAGGGCCCCTATGACGATTTCATCCAGATCGACGCGCCGATCAACAAGGGAAACTCAGGCGGCCCGACCTTCGATCAGGATGGCGATGTGGTCGGCGTCAACACGGCGATCTACTCTCCCTCAGGCGGGTCTGTCGGCATCGCCTTCGATATTCCTGCGACAACCGCGGAGCGCGTCATCAGTGCGCTCAAAGAGCATGGCCACGTCACACGCGGCTGGCTTGGCGTTCAGATCCAAACCCTGACGCCCGAGTTGGCCGACAGCCTCGGCCTGAAAAAGATTACCGGCGCGCTTGTCGCATCGCCGCAAGACGGCAGCCCGGCCGAGAAAGCCGGCATCAAGCCCGGCGACTTGATCACCGAGGTGAATAACAAGGAGGTCAAGGACGCGCGCGACCTTGCGAAAAAGGTTGCAGATTTGGCGCCCGGTTCGGAAGCGAGCTTCACGGTGAACAGGGACGGCGACGTCAAGACCGTCGACGTCAAGATTGGCGAACTGCCCGAGAAGCGCGAGCAGCACGCGAGCTTGAGTTCGGAATTATCGAGAACCGGGATGACGGATCTCGGCATCCGGGTTGCGCCGGCAAACGAAGTAACCGGGGAGGAAGATAAGGGGCTGGCCGTCGTTGGCGTCGAGCCGGGCGGCAAAGCAGCCGAAGCCGGCCTCGCCGAGGGCGACATCATCCTCAAAGGTTGGCGATCATGCAGTGAACGGCGTTCAGGATCTCCGCCGCGCCCTCTCCGACGCAGAGAAGGCAGGCCACAAGAACGCGATTGCGCTCGTGAAGCGGAACGGAGACCAGCGGTTCATCGCACTTCCCGCCAGCGTGGGCTAATACCAACCGCCGGAAGTGTTGACCGGTGGCCCCCCTCACCCCGCCCTCTCCCGCGAGGGGAGAGGGAGAAGGCGCCACCCGTTGCAATATCGTTCCTTCTCCCCTCGCGGGAGAAGGACAGGAGGAGGGGGCCTTGGGTCAGAACATAGGGCGGTCGGTATAAGATATCACTGAAGGGGAAGAGCCGCTTCTTCGTGATATCCCGCATGCGGTCTGATCGGCCGTATGCGGGATTTTTTTTGCATGATAGGATTACGCCATGGAAGCAGGGGGCTTGCGCCGCCTCTTTTGCCGCAAATATTCGTCAATATTTCTTCTTGTTCCAACGATCAGGATCGAAGGCAGGACGCGCCATGAATTTCTTCCGCACCATGCTCTTGCTCGCAGCCCTCACCGCGCTTTTCATGGCCATCGGCTACGCGATCGGCCGCGGCCCCGGCATGACGATTGCGTTCGTCATCGCCGCGGGCACGAATCTCTTCGCCTATTGGAACTCGGACAAGATGGTTCTTGCTCAGCAGGACGCGCAGGAAGTGGACGAAAAAAGCGCGCCCGAGCTTTATTCCATCGTGCGCCAGCTCGCGACGAACGCCAACCTGCCGATGCCGCGGGTCTACATCATCCACTCAGAGCAGCCGAACGCGTTCGCCACGGGACGCAACCCGAACAACGCGGCCGTGGCCGCCTCCGCAGGGCTCCTGCGCATGATGAGCAAGGAGGAGGTTGCGGGCGTGCTCGCCCATGAGCTGGCTCATGTGAAAAACCGCGATACGCTGACCATGACGGTGGCCGCGACGATTGCGGGCGCCATCTCCACGCTTGCGAATTTCGGCATGTTCTTCGGCGGGCGCCGCGACGGCGAAGGCGGTGGCCCGGGGATCGTGGGCACGCTCCTTGCAGTGATCGTCGCGCCTCTCGCGGCGATGATCATCCAGATGGCGCTCAGCCGTACCCGCGAATACGGCGCCGACCACGATGGCGCGGAGATCTGCCAGCGTCCGCTTTGGCTCGCCTCGGCGTTGCAGAAAATTGACAACGCGGCGCGGCAGATCCCGAACGACCAGGCCGAGGCGCATCCGGCCAGCGCTTCGCTCTATATCATCAACCCGCTGCATGGCGGCGGCATGGACAGCCTGTTTTCGACGCACCCGAACACGGAGAACCGGATTGCGGCGCTCGTTGAGCAGGCGCGTCAGATGGGCCAGACCCAACAGCCGAGCGCCGCGCGGATGGGCGCCGGCTCGCGTGGACCTTGGGGCCTAGGCGGCGGCCCGGCCGGAGGCGGCGGCCGTTGGCGCTAGTGGTCATCCTGTATGCGCTGTGTCATGAAGTGACGCCGGCAGACACAGGACCTTAAAAGCGGCTTGTTTGTTGGTGTATCTTTCCTAATCGCTCATCCCGAAAGCCCCTTACGGCTATTTGGGATATTTCCTGATTTGAGCTTGGTTTCTTCACAATCCCCGATAACGCTGCTGGCGTTTTCGGGGCGACGGTGTAATCCCGAATGCAATCGCAAACTTTTGGCCTGCAAGCGCGGCTGCTCGCTTCTCATCTTTTGCAGGCGGTGTTGCGAAACAGGCAGCCTTTCGACGAAGCCTTCGCGGCGTCGAGCGCGAAAACCGCCTTCTCCGGCCTCGCGTCCCGCGACCGCGCCTTCGCCCGCGCTATTGCGGCGACAGCCTTGCGCAGGCTGGGCCAGATCGAAGACATGCTCGGCCGCTTTCTCGATAGGCCGCTGCCTGTCGATGCTTTCGAAACGCGGTTCATTCTGATAGCCGCGGCGGCGCAGCTTGTTTTCATGGATGTTGCGCCGCATGCCGCCATCGGCCTTGCCGTGGAGCAGGCGAAAGGCGCGCGCACGGGGCGTCACTTTGCAGGCCTCGTCAATGCCGTGCTGCGCCGCCTGAACGCGGACAAGGCCGCCATTCTTGCAGAGCAGGAGGCAGGCAGGCTCAACACGCTGGATTGGTTACGGCGGCGGTGGGTCTCGTCCTACGGCGAAGAAACCGCGAACCGGATCGCGGCGGCGCATCTCGAAGAGCCGCCGCTGGACTTGTCTGTGAAGGAGGATGCGGCCGGCTGGGCGGCGCCCCTTTCGGGCTTGCTCCTGCCTTGGGAGACGGTGCGCCTCTCCGTCAAGGGCCGCATTGAGGACATCGAAGGGTACGACGAGGGCGCGTGGTGGGTGCAGGACGCCGCCGCGGCCTTGCCCGCTCTTCTCTTCGGCGATGTGAGAGGCCTGCGCGTCGCCGACCTTTGCGCCGCGCCCGGCGGAAAGACGGCGCAGCTCGCGGCGCGCGGGGCGCAGGTCACTGCGGTGGATATTTCCGGCCCCCGGCTGCGGCGCCTTCGAGAGAACCTGGCGAGGTTAAACCTGAAGGCCGAGACCGTTCAGGCGAACGCCAGCGAATGGACGCCGCCCGAGCCGTTCGACGCCGTTCTTCTGGATGCGCCATGCTCCGCTACAGGCACGATCCGCCGAAACCCGGACATCCCCTATTTGAAATCCGAGACAGATATCACAGCCCTGGCCGCGGTCCAGGCAAGGCTTCTGAAACACGCGCCGAGCCTCCTGAAGCCCGGCGGTCAGCTCGTTTACGCCACCTGCTCGCTCGAACCCGAGGAGGGCGAAGACCAGATCGGCGCGCTCCTTGCCGAGAGAGGCGACATCGCATTGGCGCCCATCCATTCGGATGCGCTCGGCGTTCCGCCGGAGGCCGTCACCGACCGCGGCATGCTGCGCACGCTTCCCTTCCACGCGGGCGGCATGGACGGCTTCTTCGCCGCCCGGCTGACGCTGCAATCGCAATAAGCGCGCCTCTGCAGGCTGCTTGCCCGCTCCCTGCTATGGCGATTGGCGGGCGGTCGGCCTCAGCGTTCGCATGCCTGGCCTGGAGGCGCCGAAAGCCTCCCCGCGCAGAGAGTCGTCGACTTCAAGAGTAATGTAATCTTGAAGCAGTCCGTCGCGGCTCGATTTTGCGGATTTTCTAACCCGAACTTCCGTGGTTCGTGGTCATGCCCCACGATGCTTGGAACTGCCGGCAGACCCCGTTTGACATCATCGGCATAGTCGTTGGCCAACACGGTTTTGGCGATTAACGGCTCCTACGATGCAAGACGACATTCGTTTTTCTGCGACATTTCGCCGGAGCTGCTTGTCTTGGCGGCGTTGTTTGGGGCCGGGGTTGTGGACAGGCTACCCCGACATACAAAACTAGCGCTTGAGAAGCGCGGCCGCTCGCGTTATGAAGAGTGACGAGGCGATGCGCTAGCGCTCGTCTGCCCTTGTGTGGGGGTGTAGCTCAGTCGGTTAGAGCGCCGGCCTGTCACGCCGGAGGCCGCGGGTTCGAGTCCCGTCACTCCCGCCACTCTTTCTAGAATTTCCTGCAACATCAAGTGTTTGCAGTGTGAATTGGCTAGCGTAACCAGGGGTGTTAGCCAATACCGAGTTGCTTTTTGCCGAACCAGCCTCGTCTTTCCGCGAAGCTTGCAACGCATCCTGAAGCCGGACAGTCTGCCAGAAGGCGCGCGCTTGGGGCCACGAGGACTTCATCGTCCAGGACCAAGGGTTCAGGCTTTTCCAGCGCCTTCCAGACAGGTCAGCAGCGCGAGTTGCTCATGGAGATCGAGCCGGCGCGTTGACGCGGCAGGGGCGAATAAATTCTCGGACTTCTTCCTCTAAGCGTCCTGCGTCACGCGATCGATCAGGTTTTTTGAGGTCAGCCCAGCAATGCCCGCCGGAATTGCCGCACGTTGAATGAAAGTTAATTTCAAATTTATTGAATATGAGAGCGATCCTATTAGGAATAGTACGTATTAAATGTATTGGAAGTGATTTGCTGCGTCCCCCGGGTCGTCATTCATCGCCTTACGTCTTCTGTGGGACAGAAGTTCATGCCAGGCCTAGAACCTCCCCTGAAGCCTATCCGCTTGAGGAAAGCGGCGCCGCTCGTTCTGGCGTCGTTCCTCTATTGTAGCGGCGGCGGTTTTCCTGCCGCAACCACGGATAGCGCATCGCGCGGCTCCGCCTTCACTTTTTTCTCTCCAGCCATGGCTGACGATGGCCACGGACACGGCGGCCGTGGCGGCGACGGATGGGGGCATGGCGATGGCGGCGGCCGGGGGGATGGCGGCGGCCGTGGCGGCCGGGGGGATGGCGGCGGTGATGGCGGATGGGGGAATGGCGGCGGCGGCGGCCATGGCGGTGGGGGTAATGGGGGCGGCGATAACGGGGCGGGAAGCGGGAGCGGCGGCGGTGGAGGGGCCAACCATGGCGCAGATGGCGGCGGCGACTTAAGCGGCAAAGGCTCCGATAACGGCCGGGCCAGCTATGCCCCCCCATCTGGCGGCTCATCCGGCGGCGGCGCCAGCTCGAATCCGAGCAGCGTCAGCTACGACGCTGGCCGCAATATGATGAAGCTGGATCTCAGAATTGGCGGGGGATCACGCCATGAGAGTTTGGAGCCTGACCATCATGAACCCGAACAGAAATCTCATTGGCGAGAGCCGGGGTCTCATTGGGCGCATGAGCGCGGGGAGCACGGCGAGGGACATTTTCACGATCAGGAACACAGGCATTTCCACGATTACTTTCACGATCATGAACGCAGGAAGCTCGACGCTTATCTCCACAATGTGAATGGCTGGACGGACAATCAGTCCCTCGACGCGCTCAATCAATCCGTGGGCGCCATAGCAGGGAGTTTTGGCCTCGCCCAGCCGAACGACGCGCCAGTCGATCCCGCAGCCAGATCGACAGCCACGAGCCTCGAACACTCTGCGCCCGCCCGACATAATGACGTGGCGATCGCTGCTGGCGCCAAGGTAGTGCTTGGGGACCTGACATACATGCCGAACGAGGTGCTGGCTGTGGGGCTGGACCCCGCCTCGATTGAAGTGGCCGAAGCATTGGGCTTCAGGGCCGATCCCCAAGCTGTCGCCTCCAAGGCGAGCGATCACGTCATCACCCGGCTCACCGCGCCTCCCGGACTTGATGCGACACGGGGGCAGGACCTTCTCGCCAGGGCCTTGCCGGGCCGCCGCTTCGAGTTGAACAAGGTGTATCGGCTCTACCGCGCCGCGGTGCGGGTGGAGGAGCCCGGAACGCAAGACAAAGACAAGCCAATACCTCCCGGCGATACTTCTCCATGCGAGGCGGACCGCTGTTTTGCGCGGCAAGCGATTGGCTGGAAGGATGCGCTGGCGCCTTGCGCACGAGGCCTGAAAGTCGGCGTGATCGACACCGATATCGACGAAGCCCACCCCGCTTTCGCCGGGCGCAGGATCCATCGCCTCGACTTCTCACCCGACGGATATGCCGCGCCCCCAAACTGGCACGGCACCGCGGTGTTGTCCTTGCTTGCGGGCGCCCCTCTTGGCGCCACGCCCGGTCTCATCCCCGAAGCGGAATTCTTCGCCGCGAACGTCTTCTTCTCCGACGAGCGGGGCGAGATGGCCGCCGACACGCTCAGTCTGTTGAAGGCGCTCGACGCGATGAGCCATTTCGGCGTCAAGGTCGTCAACATGAGCTTCTCCGGGCCTCGCGACGAGCTTGTCGCCGAGGCGATCAAAAACCTGAGCAGGAAGGGCGTTGTTTTTGTCGCCGCCGCCGGAAATGAGGGGCCGTTGGCGGCGCCGAGCTACCCGGCCGCCTACCCCCAGGTCATCGCCGTAACGGCGGTCACGAAAGACCTGCGCAACTACCGTTACGCCAATCGCGGAGACCACATCGATGTCTCGGCTCCCGGCGTCGACATCTGGACCGCCACGCCTGGCGGACGCGCAGGCTACCACTCCGGAACCTCGTTCGCGGCGCCCCACGTCACGGCGATCCTTGCGGTGGAGCCTCGGGAAACGCTCCAGCAGGACAAGGCCGCCTTGCTCAACGGTTTGCCCGTGGTTGACCTCGGGCAGCAGGGGCGCGATCCCGTCTACGGACGAGGTCTTCTCATGGCGCCTGCGCAATGCGCGCCGCCCTGGGAGACGATCGCCAGCAACCAGTAAAGCCAGGTTCTGCAAGCCGCCCATCAGTCGCTGGGCAACGAAATCGCCCTTCAGGCCAACGGTTCGCGCCGCCTGGGCGGAATGGCCGCCGAGGCGAGGATCGAATATCCATGCTTGTGCACGGACGCGGCATCAAAAAAGGCTCACTTTATAATCAATCATATCGATCCTAGGATGGTTTGTGCCTATCTTCATCATATTCGACTTGCTGTCTTGCGTTTCGCGAGGAAGACATGGCGCGCCTTTTCATCAGCCATTCGAGCCACAACAATGATCGCGCCGTCCAGATGCGGGACTGGCTTATCGCCAATGGCTGGGACGACATCTTCCTCGATCTTGATCCCGAGCGCGGCATCGTCGCCGGCCAGCGCTGGAAGGAAGCCCTGCAAAAGGCGGCCTATCGCTGCGAGGTGGTGCTCGCGCTCGTCTCGGAAGAATGGCTTGCATCCGGCTGGTGCAAATCGGAAATCGACGCCGCCCGGCTGATGGGCAAGAAGATCATCTTGGCCCTGATCGGGATCGACAAGGCCCGCGTGCCGCTCGATCTTTCCGATGAGCAATGGCTGGACCTCACCGCCGACCCGGATGCCTACCGGCGTCTCAAGGAGGGCCTGAAACGCGCCGGACTCGACCCCTCAAGCTTTCCGTTGGAGCGAGGCCGCCGGCCCTATCCGGGGTTTGCCTGCCTCGAAGAAAAAGATGCCGCGGTCTTTTTCGGACGGGACGCGCAGATCGTGCGCGGGCTGGACAAGCTGCGCCGCATGTCGCGCACCGGCGTCGAGCGCCTGCTGGTGATTCTCGGGGCGTCGGGCTCCGGCAAGTCGTCGTTCCTGCGCGCCGGGTTGTGGCCGCGCCTCAAGCGCGACGATCGCAATTGGCTGCCGCTCCCGGTCATCCGTCCGGAGCGCGCGGCGATCTCGGGCAAGTTCGGGCTCGTGCAAGCCATTCAACAGTTGGTGAGCGAGCCGCCCTTTGCCGAGGCTATGCGCCAACGCGGCCTGCCGCGCAGCCGCGCGGATATTCAGGAGTTCATTGAAAAAAACGAGGACGGGCTCGCCAGGCTGTTCGCGGCGCTGCGCGAGATCGGCCGGGTCCCCGGAGGTTTGGGCGAAAGCGCGTTGCAGCCGGCAATCCTCCTCTCGATCGACCAGGGTGAGGAATTGCTCAACGAGGAAGGCGGCGACGAAGCCGCCCGCTTCATCGCCATCCTGACCCGCACGCTTCAGACCGATCCGCGGGCGCTCGCGGTCATCGCCATGCGCTCGGATTCGTTCGCGCAATTCCAGGACAATCCCTGTCTCGCCGCCCTGCCAAAGGATACGTTCAACCTCGACAAGATGCTGGAGGGCTCCTACCGCGCCGTGATCGAGGGACCGGCGCGCTTGGTCGAGCCGCCGCTCAAGATCGACCCGCAACTCATCGACGCCCTGCTCGAGGACATATCGGGCCAGGACGCCCTGCCGCTGCTGGCTTTCACGCTCGCCCACCTCTACGACAACTACGCGATCGACAACGCGCTCACGCTTGAGGGCTACGAGAGGCTCGGGAGGGTGAAGGGCGTGATCGACACGACCGTCGGGCAGGCGTTCGCAAAAGGCGTCGCCAATGGCTGGCTGCCGAAAGACGCGAAGGCGCAGCTCGCCTTGGCGCGCGCCGCCTTTATTCCGCATCTCGCACAGGTCAATGCCGCCGGCTCCTTCGTGCGGCGCGTGGCCGGGCGCGACGAGATTCCGGTCGAAGCGAGGCCTGTGATCGACTGCTTCGCGGATCAGCGGCTGCTGATCAAGGATCGGCGAAAGAACGTGGAGGTCGTCGAGGTCGCGCATGAGGCCCTGTTGCGCCAGGCGCCTCTGAGCGGATGGCTGGAGGAGGACCGCGAGTTTCTCCTGTGGCGCGAGCGTCTGATTCAGGCGCGGGCCGCATTCGAGGCGAACGAGCGCGAATTGCTCACTGGGCGGGAGTTGCAGATCGCACGCCGTTGGATGCGGACACGAGCAAAGGACGACATCGCGTCGCCCGAGCGGGAGTTTATCTTGCTGAGCCGTAAAACGATGTGGCGACGAATCCGGCGCAGGTCTGCGCTGGCCGGCGGACTGGCGCTCGCCGTCACTGCGGTTCTCGTCGCTCTGCCGTATCTCAAAGAACAGTGGAATTGGTTCTGGATTGTGCGGCCCTATATGCGCAATCAGGTGCTGCCCTATGTGCTTAAGCCAGAGGCCGAGCGCGCTCTGAAGCCGCTGGCGAGTTTCCGTGAATGCGCCAAGGACTGTCCCGAGATGATCGTCGTTCCGGCGGGTGAATTCACGATGGGCTCGCCCGAGACTGAGAAGGGCCATAATCCATGGGAAAGCCCGCAGCACAAGGTCACGATCCCCGAACGCTTCGCGGTCGCCAAGTTCGACGTGACGTTCGCCGAGTGGAACGCTTGCGTCTCGGTTGGCGGATGTCCTTCGCTCGACGATGTCGAGAAAGACGGCATAAAGCTTGACACGGGAGACGGGAAGAAGCCGGTCGTCTATGTCAGTTGGTTTCAAGCGAAGCAGTATGTGGAGTGGTTCTCCAGGATGACCGGTCAGCCCTACCGCCTGCTGACCGAAGCCGAATGGCAATACGCAACGCGCGCCGGCACTAATACGGCCTATTACTGGGGAGATGAGATCGGCGCCGGGAACGCGAATTGCGACGGCTGCGGCGGCCATCAGGACAAGAAAGAACCGACACCCGTCGGCAAATTTGCCCCCAATGCATTCGGCCTCTACGACATGGTCGGCAATGTGTGGCAATGGGTGGAGGATTGCGGCCATGACGACTACAACGGAGCGCCCACAGACGGCGCGGCGTGGATGACTGGGGAATGCAACAACCGCGTCAACGTCGGCGGTTCGTATTTCCAGAAACCCAGTGAACTCCGTTCGGCCAACCGCGCCTCCGAGACGCCGGGAATGCGGTTGGATGGCGTCGGCTTTCGTATCGCCAGAACCCTCTTGCCTCCTTCTCGCTGATCTCAATGCAATTTGAGCAGGCCACGCCGATGCGCTTGTCGCCATTCAAACGGCGCAAGCGCAGCCGGCTTTCCTATCCGGCTCCGTCGCCATTGAGCCTACAGACTCTAATGAGAAATCCGCTCATTTCATCTCCGCGTCGGCTGGGCTATCTGCGGCAGTGGGACGCGGACCTATTGTTCCGGCAGCTGACAGCATATTGGCTCGATGTCGTGCTCGGGCCTCCGAAGCCGAATCCGCCCATCATGCCGTTTCCTCCCTTGGCGCCGCCCATCATGAAGCCGCCGTGGCCTCCGCCCATCGAGCCTCCGTGGCCGCCACCACCTCCGCCGCCGCCGCCGTGGGCGCTGGCCAGACCGACCGGCGCACCGACAAGGACAAGCGCCGCCAAACCCGCGACTCCAACAATCCGCGCCACGTTCCGCATGACGCGCGATTTCAAGCTAATAGGGATGCTCGACCGGTCTGATCCCAAACCCGAAGTGCCGATAACACGCATTACATTTCTCCTTTGTTCGCCTCATCGCATTGCGAGGCGAGTTGAACACAGCGGGGATTATCTCAATACGGGCGAAACTCTTCTGTTCCCAATGGGACAAGCCACACGTCTTGGCGCTGAAATCCATGTTCCCGGCCTCGTAAACGTGCGCCGGGCAAGGGGGGCGTCCGCTAAACGCGCAGTTCCGTCCGACTGCTCAGCGGTTTTGAACGGCCGGGAAACCCTGCGCAGCGTCTCACTTCATCGCGTATTCGAAAGGGACGCGCAGCGTGTGAGACTGCTTGCTCAACTCCGCGGGAGCGGGTGGGAATGGCGCGGCGCGCTCGAGCGAGGTCATCGCGGTCTTGTCGAGCGCGGGCGAGCCGGAGCTTTCGACCACATGATGCTCCAGGAGTTCGCCCGATGGCGCGAGCGTCAACTCAAGGACAACGCGGCCCTTCTGCGCGGTTTTGGGGCGAAGAGCATTCTTCATCAGCGCCCGGTAGACCCCGCTGTTATAGACCGAAAGCGCCTCGTCGCGGCGGGCCTCGAAAGCGCGGGTCGCAGCGCGCTGCTCTTCCTGTTCCTCGCTCGCGTGCGCGGGGTTCGCGGGCTTCGGCTCGACGATCTTCTTTTCGGGCTCCTTCTCTTCCACGACCGGCGTTGGCTCCGGCGCTTTCTCGGGTGGAAGCTCGACTTTTTCCTCCTCCTTCTTGACCTCTTCTTGCCGTTGCGGCGTCGCCTGGCCACCCAGAGAAGCTTCCTGGCGCTGAACGGAGACGGCGTCGAGACCGAGACTTTCCTCTGATTGCATCGTGACCGTCGCGACGATCGTCAGGTCGTCGTCTCCGTTGGCGGATTGAAGAGCGGAGAGGTTGGGTTCCTGCGCCGAGACGACGAAAAGCCCAAGCGCCGCCACATGCACGCCAAGGGCTGCGCCCGCCGACCCGAAACGCACCCAGCTCATTTTTGAGCCTTTCCGGCCTGCGGGCTCGCCTGGGCGTCCTGCGCCTGCGACAGGAGCGAGATGCGCTGATAGCCCGACGCGCTGAGGCGGCCAAGCAGCTCCATCACCTCGCCATAGGGAATGGTCTTGTCGGCCCTGAGATAGACGACGGCGTCGCCCTCGCCCGCCCGCAACGCCGCGAGGCGCGGAATGAGCGACGCCGCGTCCGTCTGCTCGTCCCGGATATAAAGGCGGCCGTCCGCCGCGAGCGTCACGATGACAGGCTTGTTCGGCTGGCTGAGCCGCTGTGCGGAGTTCTTAGGAAGCTCAACCGGCACGCCCGCGACAAGCAAGGGCGCCGTGACCATGAAGATCACGAGCAGAACCAGCATGACGTCGACCATCGGCGTTACGTTGATGTCCGCCATGATCTTCGTCTGCGAAGGTCGATCTGTTCCGTTACCGGGGGTCCAGCCCGCCATTGGTCAACCCTTGCGTTACATGAACCGAAGCAGATTTCGAGGCGAAGGCAGGGGCAGCGCGAGATTCGCCATAAACCCTTGTCTTGGCGAATTTGGCCGCCGCCGCCGCCAGCCGGTCCGCGAGGCGCCCCAGCGAAACATTCGCCTGATTGTAAAAAATGACCGCGGGGATCGCCGCGGCAAGGCCGATTGCGGTTGCGAACAGGGCCTCCGCGATGCCCGGCGCGACAACCGCGAGGCTTGTATCCTTCGCCGCCGCGATGCCCGTAAAGCTGCGCATGATGCCCCAAACCGTCCCGAACAGCCCCACAAAAGGCGCGGTGGACCCAACCGTCGCCAGGAAGGGGAGCCCGGACTGGAGCCTCTGGAGCTGCGCGCTCGTCTCCATTTGCAGGCTCCGTTCCAGCCTCGCGCTGAACTCGGCCTGGGTTTCGCCATCGGCGAACGGCTCCGCATCCGCGATTTGCCTCATGCGATCCGCGAGCCAGCCTGAAGCGCCGCCGAGCTTCGCGTCCCCTTGCTCAAGGGCGGATATCTGACGAGAGAAGGCGATAACCCGCACCAGCTTCTCGAACGCAATCGTCCAGCAGACGACCGAGGCGGCGGCGAGGATGACCATGACCCCCTTCACCACCGGATCCGCGTTCATGAGCAATTCGTAGACAGGAAGACGGTCCATGCTGATCCCGAATGCAGGTTCCAGAGCGAGGAAAGGTTAGAAAATTGTGCGACTTGTTGGCGCGTCATAATATTAATTACTCGCGGTCAAGCAAGAGGCTACGAATAAACTTTCGGTGGGTATGCCCCATTTCCCAATAATGCGCAAAGTGGCGTTGGGCTTGCGCTTTTCCAGCCCCGTCGCGCTCCTGACAATGAAAAAACTCTTTCAGCCTACTGCATGTCATCCGTCCGCCGGGCGCCTCGAAACAGGCGCCTCCTCTCACTCTGGTCCGCCTTTTGCTTCAATTTGGCATAGGGCGCCTCGATTGATTCCTATCCGTAAGGGTGGGTTAATAGACCTAACGGGATCTTGACAGTTGCCGCAAACGGCGGGGGGTGGAGAAGAGATGATAAGACTGGTTGCGCTTGCAGGGCTAACGGCGGCATCTTCGCTTTACAACACCGCTTTCGCAGACGCAGGCGAACTTATTCGCGTTCAAGGTCACTTGATGCGTTGGGCGCCGGAAGCTGCGGGCGGCAAGACCGTCATCACCTACTCAATTCTTGAAGGTCCCTACCAGGTTGAAAGCGGAAGGAACATCCTCAGTCCCAGCAATTGCGCCAGGATGCACGCTTTCAAGGACATCACCGCGCGATCGTCAGGCGTCACGGAAGAGATCGCCAGGGGCGAGCTGAAGGCGGCCTTGCGGACCTGGGAGAGCGTGGCGAATATCGCCTTCGTCCAGGCAGCCGATCCGGGCGCCGCCAACATCGTGATTGGCGCGGCGGACGATCCGGGCGGGCGGGCCTTCGCCAATTTGAGCTACCGAAGCGAAAAAGGCCTGACGCCCGTGACCATGGCGCTCGGCAAGCCCGAGGTTCACAACGCCCTGGCCACGAACGAGGAAGGCGGCGACGGCTCCATCGTGCCGATCGATCAGGCCTATGTCTGCCTGAACCCGAAATCGAACTGGAAGACGGGCTTCGACGGCAATCTCGATGTCTACGATCTCAGGCACACCTTTACCCATGAGGTGGGGCACGCCATCGGGCTCGATCATCCGGACAGCACGGGCGCTGTGATGGCGTTCCGCTATGACGAGCGCGTCCGCGACTTGCAGCCCTCCGACATCGCCGGCGTGCAACGGCTCTACGGGCCTCGCGCCGCTGAATAAAGCGAGTCGGAAGCGTCCAAATAATTGCAGGGAGCCGCGCCGGTCAGGCTTATGTTCTGGCCGGCGCTTCGCACTCGGCGCAGAGATTGGCCACGAACTCGGAAACTGCGCCGATCTGGCCAACGGATCGTCATTGCGGCCTTCCGAAGCGTGAGCCTGGATCGCTCCAAACTCAGTGTCTGCAAACCGGCCCGGCCTGCAGCGGACGCCCGCAATGGCGGCTCGTCGAACGCAAAGCCGGCTCGCCCACATTTCTCAAATCGCTTCCATCGCGCGGAACTTCCGGTCTTGTCCCTTCGTTGCGCAAACCGTGCAGGATGCCTGAGTTTTGGGCGACGGATCGAGGCAGGAATGGAGCAAAGGATCGCGGCGCGCGAGCGCGCAGCCGAAGCGAACCGAAAACCCCTTGATTGGCTGAATTTCCTGCTCGCGGACGTGCGCGGCGGCGTTGGGCCATTCCTGGCCATCTTCCTCATGTCGAGCGAGCATTGGGATGCCGGAAGCATCGGCGTCGTCTTGACCATCGCCGGCATCGCGACGGTGGTCGCCCAAGGTCCGGCCGGCGCCCTTGTCGACGCTGTGCCCTGGAAACGGGCGCTTGTGATGGGCGCGGCCATCGTGGTGGCCCTCTCGGTTGTCTGTACGGTTCTTTTGCCGAGTTTCTGGCCGGTAGCGATCAGTCAGGGCGCTCTTGGCCTTGCGGAAGCGGTTTTCCCGGTGACGATTTCGGCCATCAGCCTCGGCATCGTCGGACGTAAGGCCTTCGCCCGCCGGATCGGCCGAAACGAGGCCTGGAATCACGCCGGCAACGTGACGGCGGCGATCGCGGCCGGACTCGCCGGCTGGCTTATCGCGCCCGGCGCTACGCTTTGGATCGCCGCGGCGCTTGCGGTTTCCAGCGCCTTCGCCGCATCCTTCATCGACCCATCCGCCATCGACCATGATGTGGCGCGCGGCGAGGAGGAAGGCGCGGACGGGGAGCCGGGGTCGCTAAGGCTTATATGGCGGAACAAGCCGCTCGTCTGGTTCACCGCCGCGATCACGCTTTTTCATTTTGCGAACGCCGCGATGCTGCCGCTTGCGGGCGAAAAGCTATCCCAAGGACACCCGCAGGAGAGCCCGCTTTTCATTTCATCCTGCATCGTTGTGGCTCAGTTAGTAATGGTTCCAATGGCTATTCTCGTTGGCCACAAGGCCGACGCCTGGGGACGCAAGCCGATCTTTCTCTTCGGTCTCGCCGCCTTGCCGCTGCGCGGCCTCCTCTTCGCCCTTGTGAATGACCCTTATGCCGTCATCGCCATTCAGATCCTCGACGGCATAGGCGCCGGCATCTTTGGAACGCTGTTCTTCATCGTGGTCGCGGACTTCACGCGCGGGACGGGGCGGTACAATCTGGCGCAAGGCGTATCCGCGGCGAGCTGGGGGTTGGGCGCGGCCCTAAGCAACGGCGTGGCGGGGATGATCGTGAACTGGTCCGGCTACACGGCCGCTTTCTATTTTCTGGCGGCCTGCGCAGCTTTGGCTTTTGTCATTTTCCTTTTCGCCGTTCCAGAATCGCGCGATTTCCGCCGGGAGTCTGATGAAGGCCCAGCGTCAGCGATGGCGGCGGAAAAAGCGGAAGCATGATGTTCGGAAGCATCCCGGTCTCTCACATCGAAATCTGGGGGATCGCCGCTGTGGCGACTGGCGGCGTCATCATCCGACCTTGGGGCTGGCCGGAGGCGTGGTGGGCGGTGCTTGGGGCGGCGATCCTCGTTCTGTCGGCGCTGCTGCCCTGGCGGGAAGCCCTCTCCGCGGCGGCCAAGGGAACGGACGTTTATCTCTTCCTCACGGGCATGATGCTGCTTGCGGAACTTGCGCGGCGGGAGGGACTGTTCGACTGGCTCGCAGCTCATGCCGCCGAAGCAGCCCAGGGGTCCGCCGCTCGGCTTTTCACCCTTGTCTATGGGGTCGGCATCGTCGTGACCGCCTTTCTTTCCAACGACGCCACAGCGGTTGTCTTGACGCCCGCCGTTTACGCCGCCGCCAAGGCGGCCAAGGCCGAGCCCCTGCCCTATCTCGTGGTCTGCGCGTTCATCGCGAACGCGGCGAGCTTCGTCCTGCCCATTTCGAACCCGGCCAATCTCGTTCTCTACGATAATGAGATGCCGCCTCTTCAAGACTGGCTTCACACGTTCGCCTTGCCGTCGGTTCTCGCCATCGGGGCGACCTATGCGGCGCTCCGGCTTTTCTACCGTCATCAGATCAAGGGCGCGATTGCGACCGACATCGAGGTCCCGCCGCTCACCAAGGGCGGGCGTTATACGGCCTACGGTCTCGGCGCCACCGCCGCGGCGCTGCTCGCGGCGTCGGCCTTCGAACTGCAGCTTGGAGCGCCGACGTTTGCGGCAGGCGCAGCCACGGCTCTTTTCGTTCTAGTCCGCAACGGGGAGCCGCCCTGGCCGCTGCTCAGCGGGGTTTCCTGGGGCGTGCTACCCTTGGTCGCGGGGCTCTTCGTGCTGGTGGCGGGCTTGAACGCCACCGGCGTCGTCGGCGCGCTAAGCGACCTGCTCCGATGGGGCATCCAGCAGTCTGCCTTCGCCACGGCGTGGCTCGCAGGCGCAGGTCTCGCCGTGGCTGCGAACCTCATGAACAACCTGCCTGCCGGACTTATCGCAAAATCTGCGGTCGCGCCGATCCACGCCCCCGAAAGCGTCCGGGGAGCGCTGCTGATCGGGGTCGATCTCGGGCCGAACCTTTCGGTGACGGGATCGCTCGCCACAATCTTGTGGCTCCTTGCGTTGCGTCGGGATGGCGAACATATAAGCGCTGTAAGCTTCTTGCGCATCGGCGCAATCGCCATGCCCTTGGCCGTCATCCTCGCACTCGGCGCGCTGATCCTCACAAGCAAATAGCACGATGACAGGAGCTATGCGTTGCGAAGCAGGTTGCGCGCACCCTGCTTTCCATCGTAAATGAATAACTTACCCCGAACTGCCGCGAGCGATCATGACGGACCTGCTTCTGACCTACCTTCCGCTTGTAATCTTCTTCGCCGTCGCGCTCGTCATAAGCTTGGCACTGCTCGTCGCCCCATTTCTCGTCGCGCCTAACAACCCCGATCCGGAAAAGGTCGCCGCTTACGAATGCGGGTTTCCCGCCTTCGACGACGCGCGCATGAAGTTCGACGTGCGCTTCTACCTCGTCTCTATCCTGTTCATCATCTTCGATCTCGAAGTGGCCTTTCTCTTTCCCTGGGCGGTGTCGTTCAAGGAAGCGGGGGAGTTCGGCTTCTGGGCGATGATGATCTTCCTTGGCGTTCTTACAATCGGTTTCATATATGAGTGGAAAAAGGGAGCGCTGGAGTGGGATTGATCAAACAGCCATTTGGTGAGCCGCTTTTCGAGAAATCGGGCGAGGGCTCGGGGCTCGCCGCCTCGGCGAACGGAGGCGACGCGTATTTCAAAAGCGTGAATTCCGAACTGTCGGACAAGGGGTTCATTGTCACCAGCGCCGACGATCTCATCAACTGGGCGCGCACCGGCTCGCTGATGTGGATGACCTTCGGCTTGGCCTGCTGCGCGGTTGAGATGATGCAAGCCTCGATGCCGCGCTACGATGTGGAGCGGTTCGGCTTCGCGCCGCGCGGCAGCCCGCGCCAGTCCGACGTGATGATCGTCGCCGGCACGCTCTGCAACAAGATGGCGCCCGCGCTCCGCAAGGTTTACGACCAGATGCCGGAGCCGCGCTATGTCATCTCCATGGGCAGCTGCGCGAACGGCGGCGGCTATTACCATTACTCGTATTCCGTCGTGCGGGGATGCGATCGCATCGTTCCCGTCGATATCTACGTGCCTGGATGTCCGCCGAGCGCCGAGGCTCTTGTCTATGGCGTCATGCTTCTTCAGAAAAAGATCCGCCGCACGGGCACAATCGAACGCTAACAGCCGGAGCTGAGAATGACGGACAAGGCGAGGCTTGAAGCTCTGGCCGAGGCGATCAAGACTGCGTTTCCTGATGCGGTCCAGGATACGCGCATCGTATTGGGTGAGCTTACGGTCATGGTCGAGCGCGCTCGCATTGCGGACATCGCCCAATTCTTGCGCGACGATCCCGCGTGGCGGTTCACGATCCTGCTCGACATTTGCGGCGTGGATTACCCGGAGCGCGCCGAACGCTTCGAGGTGGTCTATCACTTCCTGAGCGTCTACGAAAATTTGCGCGCGCGCCTCAAGCTGTGTACGGACGCAGACTCGACCGTTCCGAGCATCGTGAGCGTTTTCCCGGCCGCGAACTGGTACGAGCGCGAGGCTTTCGATCTTTACGGCATCCTGTTCGACGGGCATCCCGACCTTCGCCGCATCCTCACGGACTACGGCTTCCGCGGGCATCCGCTGCGCAAGGACTTCCCGCTGACCGGCTTTGTCGAACTCCGCTACGACGAGGAGCAGAAGCGCGTGGTCTACGAACCCGTAAAGCTGCCGCAGGAGTTCCGCAGCTTCGATTTTCTCAGCCCTTGGGAAGGCGCGCACGCTTCGCCGCTGCCGGGCGACGAGAAGGCGACGGCGAAAGGGTGACTTCACCGGGCTCGTTCGATGATGCCCCCAAGGCCTTGCCTCCGAAGATCGCAAGGCCCCATCCGCAGAAGAACATGGTCAAGCGCGATGCGTGAGTAAACAAACGGTTGAAATTGGTTTCGTTTGGTAAAAGCGCCCTGCAAGCAATCATATATATACTTTGCCTAGGCCGCCATGGCGAGAAAGCGTCGCGAACTTCGGCTGTTTGCATGAGGGACCCGCCGGAAGCGTGGCGTTTATCCGACATGGAGTTGGGGACGGTTCTCTTCCGGAGCGCGGAGGTTATTTACAATCATAGGTGCAGCTTGTAATGGCGCAAATTGTATCGAACGCAATTGCGATTGGAGATGGCATGACTGCATCGGCGGGCGCTTCGCAAGGAGGAGCTGTTGCAACAGATCTGGCGGGGTGGAAAAAGGTTGCATCTAAGGACGCCAAAGAAGCTTGGCAGGACAGAGCGCAGCTTGCGGCGGCGTTCTTGAGGCCGGGAGATGTCGTCTGCGATCTTGGGGCCGGCTCGCAGCCTCTCAAGAGTTACCTGCCTAGCGGATCGCAATACATCGCCGTCGATTGCGTCGACACGCTGCCGGGGACGCATCTGGCGGATTTCAACGCGCCAGATTTCACGCTTCCTGATCGCGACTTCAACGTGATCACGGCGCTCGGCGTTGTGAATTGGTTGAAAGACGAGGAGGCTTTCCTCGACCGACTCTCCCTGCTCGCAGAAGGGAAGTTCTTCATTTTCACCTACGATCTTTGGGCCGCGCAACGGCATCTGAGCTCGCTTGAAGGATGCATGGCGGTCTTCTCGCGCACCATTCGAAATCTCACTCCGGCCATCGTTTTTCGCCGCCGCGTGTTCTTCACCGGGACATTAGGGCGCGGCGAAACGAACGGCGCTTTTCGGACGCCCACGACGAACATATATTTGAAGTATCTGCGGCCTCAGGAGTATCTTTTGCTCAAGCTTCTGAAGCTGAAAATGATGCCACGATGGCTTGCCTGACTGGGCGGCCTTTCCGAAAGAGAGCGATACGATGGCTGATGGGGGCGGAATGGCTGAAGCAGGGGGCGTGGGCGAGGACGCCTGGGTGAGGCCGCCCGAGAACCGGAATTTCACCATCAATTTCGGGCCGCAGCATCCCGCGGCTCATGGCGTTTTGCGCATGATCACCGAACTCGACGGCGAGGTGGTGCGCCGGATCGATCCGCATATCGGCCTTTTGCATCGCGGCACCGAAAAGCTGATCGAGTACAAGACCTATCTCCAGGCGATCCCCTATTTCGACCGGCTCGACTATGTCGCGCCGATGAACCAGGAGCATGCGTTCTGCCTCGCGATCGAGCGCCTTCTCGGCATCACGCCGCCCGTGCGCGGCCAGCTCATCCGCGTGCTCTACAGCGAGATCGGGCGCATACTGAACCACATCCTCAACGTTACGACCTTCGCGCTCGACGTTGGCGCGCTGACGCCTCCGCTCTGGGGCTTCGAGGAGCGCGAAAAGCTCATGGTGTTCTATGAGCGCGCGAGCGGGTCGCGACTGCACGCGAACTACTTCCGGCCAGGCGGCGTGCATCAGGACCTGCCGCAGGCGCTGATCGACGACATCGCCGCGTGGTGCGATCCGTTCCTGCAAACTCTCGCAGACATCGACGAGCTTCTCACCGACAACCGCATCTTCAAGCAGCGAAACGTCAATATCGGCGTGGTGAGCCTTGAGGACGCCATGGCCCACGGCTTCACGGGCGTGATGCTGCGCGGCTGCGGCGCGCCCTGGGATTTGCGCAAGGCGCAGCCTTACGAGTGCTACGCCGACCTCGAATTCGACATTCCGGTCGGCAAGAACAGCGACAACTGGGACCGCTACCTCATCCGCATGGAGGAGATGCGCCAGTCCGTCCGCATCATGAAGCAGTGTATCGAGCGGCTGAACTCAGCCGCGGGTCGCGGCCCGGTGCTCCTGCCGAACCACAAGGTTGCGCCGCCCAGGCGCGCCGAGATGAAGAGCACGATGGAAGGCGTCATCCATCACTTCAAGCTCTACACCGAAGGGTTCCGCGTGCCCGAGGGCGAGGTTTACGCCGCCATCGAGGCGCCGAAGGGCGAGTTCGGCGTGTATCTCGTGGCCGACGGCACGAACAAGCCCTATCGCTGCAAGATCCGCGCGCCCGGCTTCCCGCATCTGGCGGCCATGGATTTCCTCTGCAAAGGCCACATGCTCGCCGACGTGTCCGCCGTCCTCGGCAGCCTCGACATCGTCTTCGGCGAGATCGACCGGTAGGCAGACCTCTCTTCAGTCGGCGCTTGAAGTATGCGGGCGATAAGCTAAGCCTCCACCCGCTGCTTATTACTCCAGAAGCATTATCGGTCGCGTGTGTATGTCCTAATTCAGGTACAGCGCGTTCGTCAGATCGCCTGGACGGCGGAAGCCATTCGCCTTCAGAGCCCTGTCGCGATCCGCAATGCCCGGAAGGACGTCACCCGGGTAAATCGGCTCGTGGGCGTTGCCGACGAAGCGCTTGATGATGAAGCGGAGGATTGACGTTGTGTCGTAGGGCGTGTGGTCGACCCATCCAGCCTTTGCGTAGGGCGACACGATGATCGTTGGGATGCGGCTGCCAGGCCCCCAGCGATCGCCTTTGGGCGGAGATACGTGGTCCCAGAAGCCGCCGTTTTCGTCGTAGGTGACAACCACGAGCATGTTCTTCCACTGCGGGCTCTTCTGCAGGTGAGAGATCACGGTCGCGATGTGCTTGTCGCCAGAAAGGACATCGGCATAGCCGGGATGTTCGTTGAGGCTGCCTTGTGGCTTGTAGAAGGTGACGGCCGGAAGCTTGCCCGCGTCGATGTCCGCGATGAACTTCGCGCCATCTAGACCGCCATCCCGCAGATGCTGGGCGCGGGCCTTTGTGCCGGGCGCGTAGGCCTTATAGTAGTTGAACGGCTGATGATGCGGCTGGAAAAGCGGTCCTTTGGGATCAGTGAAGGCATTCCGGCTATCGAGGGCGGCTTGCCAGGCGCCGGCATACCAGGCCCAGTCGACGTTCACTTTTGAATCCGATAAGACGTCGCCAATGGTTTTTGCATTGAGCGGCCAGACAGTGCTGGCGAGCGATGGATCCGCAAACGCCTTATCTCCGCCCGTCGCAGGAAGATTGCCGCTCGGCTGGTAAGGAGGCTGCGACGTGTTCACGGCGTAATAAGGCTTCCCTTCGCCTTGCGGCGTCAAAGCTCCGTCGCTGACGAACTGCGGTGCGCCGTCCAATGCAGACGCCGGAGACGTTGACTTGGTCGTGAGCGCCGTCCCGTAACCTTTCTTGACCGCATCAACCACCGACCAGCGATTGTCGTTGGGGTTCGCTTGAACGGGCGAGCAGGCGCAGATGAGCCATTGGTGGTTCAGGAATGAACCGCCGAAAGAACCATAGAAGAAATTATCGGCGAGAACATTTTGCTGGGCCACCTTCCACATCGGTAATTGCGACGGAGAGGTGAGGTAATAGCCCATAGTCAATCCGCCAGCGTCGCTCCACGCGGCGAACTTGTCGTTCTTTCCACCATCGATCTGCATCTGGTTCTGATAAAACCGGTGGACGAGGTCGCCCGTAGCCGTGCTTAGCGGCACGTTGAAGCCCTTAGGATTATCGATCGCAAAAGGCTCGTTTGCAAGGTTGGCCGTCTGCGCTTCAGTCCAGCCTGGCAGTCCGCCCCAAATCTTAGGCAGAGTCTTCAGGAGCTTGCCGTTGCGATCATACTGCTTATAGGCGCCCATTCTGAGCGCGTTGGCAATGCCGTCGGCGCCAGGATAGAGGCCGTAAAGATTGTCGAAGCTGCGGTTCTCGCCGTAGATCACGACAACCGTCTTGATCTTGTCTATTCCCTCTGGACGAGAAGTTGGATGTTCATCTTTGCTGATGTGCCAGGACTGGTCCTCCGGCGCAGCAAAGGACGGCGCAGTGACAGGGCCTAGCGCCAAGGAAAACGCTAGCACCGAGGACAATAGTGATCGTGTTGACAATGAAATCCCCCTTTTTGTTGGACAGCCGAAGCTGTTCGCTCACAAGCGTGAGCGGCTGAGCATTTGAACTTTGCCGGAACTGATTCTTTTATTTAGGTCGTGCGCGGGGACCGTGGAGGGGTTCCATGACAGGTATGTGAAGCTTGCGCGAAACTGACTTTTGCGATCAGCAGCCGTTGCCGGAAAGCTTCATTTTTCCGACAGGATGAAAGGTACGCGCTCGGCTACCGTCTATAAAAAACCGATTTGGATTTGCAGCCGCGGGGACGCGGGAGCGAACAGTGACGACGTTCGTGTGGAGCGCGCGATGCCCAACAGATTTCCAGGCCACGTCGCGCCGGGCGCCAGTGAGACGTCGCTCTTACTTGCGATGGCGCTCAACGGATCGGGCATTGAGGCTGGGGCTTTTAGGCGGAACATCGGTTGCGGGCTCCGGTTCATCACTTCGATGACCGGAGTTGCAAATGGCCAAAACGTCAAAGAAAACCGACCCTAAGCTTTGGGAGAAAGTGAAAGAGGACGTGACCGCCGGCGACAAGGGCGGCCGTCCGAGGCAGTGGTCGGCCCGCAAGGCCCAGATGGCTGTGCAGGAGTACAAGAAAGAGGGCGGCGGCTATGCCGGCTCGAAGAGCGAAGACAATTCGCTCGTGAAATGGACGGAGGAAGACTGGGGCACGAAATCGGGCGAGAAGAGCACGAAGACCGGCGAGCGCTATCTTCCGAAGGACGCGCGCAAGGCGCTATCCCCCGCCGAATATGCCGAGACGTCCGCGAAGAAGCGGCGTGATACGGCGAAGGGGCGGCAGTTTTCGCGCCAGCCCGAGCCAGTCGCGCGGAAGACGGCGGCTTATCGCGATGGCTTGCCGCCCAAGGAAGAGCTGATCCGGGAGGCGCGAAGCCTCGGGATCAAAGGCCGGTCGGCCATGACGAAGGGCGAACTGTCGCGCGCCATCGCGTCGGCGAGGGGCGGCTGATGACGAGCGGGCGCAAAGAGAGCGACGAAGACATCGAGCGCGACTTCGCCTCGCTCGTGAACATGTCCGCCCGCGAGTTGGCCGATTGGCTTGAGACCGAGGACAGCAAATCCGTCGGCTGGCGCCACGAGGGCGAAGCCGAGTCCGTCGGGCATCAATCCGGCCGCCGCATCATCGCGATTCAACAAGGCCGCGGCAGTCTTACCGAGGACGATCGCGCCTACATGCGAAAAGTCGTCGCCTACATCAAGCGGCATCTCGCGCAGCGTCCGCATCACGATGTCGAGCAGACGCGCTGGCGCTACTCGCTCATGAACTGGGGCCACGATCCGCTGAAGGATTATAGATCAGGCCGGTGACGTTTCGCTGCGCTTCCCGATGGAAGAGGCCGGATCACTCCAGCTGAGGGTGGGTAAGCGCTTGATAGCGCAAGTCAAAACCCCTCATCCTGTCCTTCTCCCTGTGGGAGAAGGGACGCCAGTGGCAAAGGCTGCGGCCTGTCCCCTCTCCCAGGGGGAGAGGGCTAGGGTGAGGGGATACATCCTATCTCAAGCACGCTTGGCGTGCTTGCCGCGTCTGTCGGCGCGCCTCCGGCCCCCGGGCTTAGCGCCATCAAAACTTATTGTTGCCGGCGCGCGAACGAGATTGGATAGGCGCCGTTACGAATGTCGATCATCGGGTCGTCGGACTGCTCGATCCCATCGGGGAGCTGGCCGGGCAGGAACAGCAGCTTGTTCTCGGTCTCGAAGGGGTCGGCAGCCACGCCCGTGATGGTCAAGACGCCTATGTCCGCCTCTTTGCGGTCACTCGGCCAGGGCTTTGACCCGTCGCTGGTCTGATCGCCCGGCGCGGCGAGTTGCGCCTTCAGATGGAATGTGATGGGGCCGTTCTTGAGCCGCTCCTGCACCTCGTCGATGAGAAAGTTGGGCGCTTTTGTCTTCGCGTCCGCCGGATCGAGATGGACGATGCGCTCGGGAACGAGGTGATAGCGGAACGCCTGTCTCTGCCCGGATTTGCTCACGAAAACAAAGGCGTTGACGCCCTGATATTCCTCGTGGGCGAAGCTGTCGGGCGTATGCACGGCGGCGTCGGCTGCGGCGATATTCGGGTGTGCGGCAAGGAACTGGTCGAGTTTCGTGGGCTTCGGCGCATCCGTCGGGCTGGCGGCCGTGGCGAGGAACAAATCGCGGAAATCGGCGCCGTTCGAGACGGGAAAAAACTTCAGCGCGTTGATGACAAGGTCGCTGTCGCTCCCGTCCGGCAGGTGGAACTTGATCGCGATGCCGTGAGGGTTGGCGCTGGCGATGCCGTCCGGGATATTGGGCAGGCCGGTTGAATCGGAAAAGCGCGCCGTCAGCGGGATTTCTCCGCCGTTGAACAGCGCCGCGCGGCTCAGCGCGGCGGCTTCGGGCGTCGCCTTGAACGCGCCCTCGACCACGACGCCCTTCGCATGATTGGCGCGGAACCCCTTATGCACGCCGAACACCTTGTTCATGGCGTCAACAATTTGTTCCGCAATGGGTTTTTCGTCCGCCGCCGCAGCTCCTGACCATGCGAGGCAGGATGCGATGATCGCCGCCGCCGTTCTTCTGTGTGCCATGGGACGCCTGACTGCCTTTGTTTGTGATTTCCTGCGGCGAGTAACAGCGGAGGCGGCGCACAGGTCCCTGGCGGCGAAGCCGGTGCATTATTTCCGCCGTCCTCTTGACGGGGCGGCTCCCGCGCCCCTTACTCAAAGCGCCAGTTGGCCGGATGGCCGCTGCCCGAAAGGCGCAAGGGCCGCAAGGCCGTAGCGTTTCGCGGGTGGAGGAAAGTCCGGGCTCCACGGAAACACGGCGCCGGTTAACGTCCGGCGGGGGCGACCCCAGGGAAAGCGCCACAGAAAGCAAACCGCCTGCGCTTGCGCGGGTAAGGGTGAAAGGGTGCGGTAAGAGCGCACCGCAGCACTGGAAACAGGGCTGGCATGGCAAGCCCCGCCGGGAGCAAAACCGAATAGGGACGGCACAGTCTCGCGGCTTCGGCTGCGGGGCGGAATGCGTTTCCGCATCGCCGTCCGGGTTGGTTGCTTGAGGCTCGCGGCGACGCGCGTCCCAGATGAATGGCCATCGCGGCGGGGGCTAGCCCCTCCGCCGACACAGAACCCGGCTTACAGGCCGACTGGCTTTTTCTGTGCGCCCGTGAGCATCATGGTGGCGCGTGCATTCCATGAGCCGAGATGTGGAATGGGCCTCGCCGAGAGGTTAATGGCGGCGGCGAACGCATCGGCGGAATTCTGGCCTCATCCAAGGGGCTGTTCTTATCGCGAGCTGATCTGATTGGGGCGCACCAATGATCGTCGCCCCGGAACGCGCCTTCAAAACCGCGCGCACGGCTAGAGGCAGGAGCGGCGAGCCATGCGCCTATCGACCACGGCGTCCGCCAATGTGATATGACCCTGGACCGCTATTCCAGGCTGGCGCAGAAGCGCTGGATGCGGCGGCAGGATTCTTCCAGCTCTTGCGCCGATGTGGCGTAGGAAATGCGGAAATAAGGCGACAGCCCGAAGGCCGCGCCGTGGACCACCGCGACGCCTTCGTCTTCGAGCAGCGCCGTCACCACGTCCTCGTCATTTTCGAGCCGCTTGCCCTTCGGCGTGGTCTTGCCGATCAGCCCTGCGCAGGACGGATAGACGTAGAACGCGCCTTCGGGCGTCGGGCACTCGATGCCCTTCGCCTGGTTCAGCATCGACACAACCAGATCGCGCCGCTCCTTGAAGCTCTGGCATCGCACGGGCAGGAAATCCTGCGGCCCGTTCAGCGCCTCCACGCTCGCCCACTGGCTGATGCTCGTCGGGTTCGACGTGGTCTGCGATTGCAGCTTCGTCATCGCCTTGATGAGATGCTCCGGTCCGCCGCAATAGCCGATGCGCCAGCCGGTCATGGCGTAGGCCTTCGAGACGCCGTTCACGGTCAGCGTACGGTCATAAAGGCCGGGCTCGATCTGCGCCGGCGAACTGAACTCGAAGCCGTCATAGACCAAGTGCTCGTACATGTCGTCGGAGAGCACCCACACCTGCGGATGCCGCATCAGCACGTCCGTCAGCGCCTTCAGCTCGGCGCGCGTGTAGGCTGCGCCGGTCGGGTTCGAGGGATGGTTGAAGATGAGCCACTTCGTCTTCGGCGTGATGGCCTGCTCCAGCGTCTCGGGGCTGAGCTTGAACTTCGTCCCGATGTCGGCCTCGGCGAACACGCAGGTCCCGCCCGCGAGCAAAACGATGTCGGGGTAGGACACCCAGTAGGGCGCAGGGATCACCACCTCGTCGCCCTTGTTGAGCGTCGCCATCATGGCGTTGAAGATCACCTTCTTGCCGCCGGGCGAGGCCATCACCTGCCCCGGCTTATAGTCGAGCCCGTTCTCGCGCTTGAATTTCCGGCAGATGGCGTCCTTCAGCTCCGGGATGCCGTCCACATTCGTGTATTTGGTCTTGCCGTCGCGGATCGCCTTGATGGCCGCTTCCTTGATGTTGTCCGGCGTGTCGAAATCGGGCTCGCCCGCGCCAAGGCTGATCACGTCCTTGCCCGCCGCTTTCAGCTCGCGCGCCTTGGACGAGACGGCGATGGTTGGCGAGGGCTTCACGCGGGCAAGCGCGTCGGACAGGAAAGCCATGGTCAAAGTCTCCGTGATCGGGTCGGCGCATGAAATTATCCCTCCTGCGCTGATGGCGCAAGGCGGCTGTTTCATTCCCATATCATTCCCACTGACCTATCCTTCCATATCGCCTGGCTTTGCGTTGCTTTTCACGCCGTCTTGAGAAGCAATCCGGCCTGCCCCTAATAGTCGAAACCTGCGCAGGCGTTGGCGAGCGGTTCGCCTCCATTCGGCGTTCCTATACGGCGCGCAAAGTTGCGATCTTCGCTACGCCGAGCGGAGGCGCGCTGAGGCCCGCGACCGTCGTGCCCTGGTACGCCTTCCAAGAGGCGCTGACAGGCGCGAGCGGGCGGCGCATTCTGAGGAGCCGCAATATTTTCGCGCGCGCGACGCCGAGAATTAAGTACTCACCCGTGCGCCGTAGAAGGCTGTCCGCGCTTTGACGTGTTGCTCTATGATCTGACCAGCACGTATTTCGAATGCGATCCGCCCGCTGGGCAAGCGCAAGCATGGCTACAGCCGGGACAAAAGGCCGGACTGCGTATAGGTGGTGATTGCGCTCATTATAGCGGCGCGCTACCGCACGGCGCTACTTGATTGAGCGCATGTAACGCCCGAGGGCTTCCCCTGGCCTACGAAGTGCTGGCAGGAAACACTTGCGATAAGACCACCCTTGCGGATTTTCTGGCCAAGATCGAGAAGCAATACTGCAAGGCGGACCGCATCTGAGTGATGGACCGCGGCATTCCTACTCAAGAAATACTGGGCGCGGCTCAAAGAACTCCTCGAACAGGCGCCGTCGCGCGATCAGCTGCTCCTGAAAATCGGGGCCGCGCAAAAAGAAGCCGGACGCGCCAAAAGCCTCGTCAGCGTCAAGCTGCCCAAAGCCGGAGAGCCCGTCACCCCGGAAACCTTCACCTTCACACTGAACCGTAAAAGGCTTCGCGCCTGTTTGCGTCACGAAGGCCGTTATCTCCTGCGCTCCAATCTCACAGAAAAAGCGCCGGCGGAAACTGTGGCCTTCTACATCCAACTCACCAAAGTGGACCAGGCGTTCAAGGAACTGAAGGGCGATCTCGCCATCCGGCCCGTCTATCACCAGACCGACGTTGTCCCCGACGGAGCGGGACCAGATCATCCGCGCGATCCGGGACGAACAGGCGCACGAGACCCGCAAGATCATTCAGCGCTGGGAGGCGCATTTCCGAAGCAGGAGGACGCAGAAAACTGACGCGGCTCCGGGGCTCCGGGACGGCCTTCTTGCAACCGGCCGATTCTGCGATATCAGGATCTCCGCAAAGCATGACTATCAGCCGCGCGCCGGATACCGCGATCTCCTGACAGCGCTCGTCGCCTTGGCGGGAAAGACCGGCGGCGACGCGCGCGAGCGATTATGCCCGTGCGCTTGCTGCGCTCGATCAAAACACCGCCCGGCCAGACGACGTGCCCCGGCCCCATGGCCGTTAGCGAAATCATTTTCTACTAGGACTCCATTTTTGTCGCCCTGCCGCAAAAAATACCTATTTACTATAAATATACTAGACTACAGAATATCGGCGGTAGGGGCGGCGATCTTCGCCCGTAATTCGTTCGGCGCAGTCAAAGGGGGATGCTTTTGATGTCACTCACGCCGGTCCCCCCATTGCCCTGACAAAATCAGCTCAAAGAGAAAGCAAGTCATATGAGTCTAATCCGTGTCCCGGCGCGCGCTCGCCGCCGGCGCCGCTATTCTGGCTGGCCTATCCACACATGCTTTTGCGGAAGCGCTGCCTAAACCGGACGCCCCGTTTGCGGGCGTCGTCGATGCCGATCGGAACAAATCGAAGCCCGATTTCCCGAAACCGGTCACGGCGCCGAAGGGCGCGCCCAATATTGTGCTAATCCTTCTCGACGATGTGGGCTTCGGCGCGACCTCGGCGGTCGGCGGCCCCATCGCCACGCCAGCGTTGGAAAAGCTCGCCAGCAGTGGGCTGCGCTATAACCAGTTCCACGTCAACGCCTTGTGCTCCCCGACTCGCGCGTCGCTTCTTTCAGGAAGAAACGACCATCAGCTTGGCTTCGGCACCGTCATCGAAGGCGCAAGCGGCTATCCCGGCTATAACGCGCGCTGGCCCAAGTCGGCAGTTTCTCTGCCTGAGGTGCTGCGCCGTAACGGCTATTCCACCGCGGCTTTTGGAAAATGGCACAACACGCCAACTGAGGAGATCAATCCTGCTGGCCCCTTCGATCATTGGCCCACAAAACTTGGCTTCGAATATTGGTACGGTTTCCAAGGCGGCGAAAACAGCCAGTGGAACACGCGGCTTTGGCGCGGAACGGTCCCCGTTGAGCCGTGGGGCACACCGAAACAGGGCTATCATCTGACGACCGATCTCGCTAATGAAGCGATTTCCTGGCTGCACCAGCATGACGCGGTAGCGCCCGAAAAGCCCTTCTTCCTCTACTTCGCCACCGGCGCGACGCATGCCCCCCATCATGTTCCGCAAGTTTGGATCGACAAGTACAAGGGCAAATTCGACCGGGGCTGGGACAATCTTCGCGAGGAGACATTTGCGCGCGAAAAAGCACTTGGCGTGATCCCGGCGAGCGCGGAGTTGACGCCTCGACCGGCGGAACTGCCTGCCTGGGATACGCTCGCGCCGGAGCAGAAGAAGCTGCTGGCTCATGAGGCCGAAGTCTATGCCGGCTTCCTCGCCCACACCGACTATGAGATCGGGCGCGTGCTTGACTCCATCCGCGAGCAGGGTCAAGCCGACAACACCCTTGTGCTCTACATCGCAGGCGACAACGGAGCGAGCGCCGAAGGCGGACCCGATGGCGTTGACGCGCGCGGCGCCGACGGCAAGCCGCTTAGCGTAAGCGCCCGGCTCGAACGGGCCTCGGAACTCGGCAGCGAGTCCTTCTACAACCACTACTCGGCCGCTTGGGCCTGGGGCTTCGACGCGCCCTTCCAATGGACCAAACAGGTGGCGTCGCATCTTGGCGGCACCACCGATCCGCTCATCGTCTCCTGGCCAGCCAAAATCAAGGATAAGGGCGCGATCCGCGGCGGCTTTCATCACGTCAACGACGTCGCCCCGACCATTTACGAAGTGACGGGAATCGCCTTCCCCGATCAGGTCGACGGCGTGAAACAGCTTCCGCTCGAAGGCCAGAGCTTCGCCGACAGCTTCGCCGATCCGGCCGCCAAGAGCCGCCATGCCTTGCAGGCCTTCGAGATGGTCGGCAATCGCGGCATCTACAAGGACGGCTGGTGGGCGGGCGCTCGCCACATCGAGCCATGGCGTATCTTCCGTGGTGAAAGCTGGAAAGCCGAGATCGGTCAGCATCCCTGGGAGCTTTACAACCTCAACGAGGACTATAGCCAGGCCCACGATCTGGCCAAGAAGAACCCCGAAAAGCTGAAAGAGCTTGTCGAACTTTTCGACAAGGAGGCCAAGCGGAACAACATCTACCCGCTTACGCCACTCCCGACCGCTTTTTCGCCCGAAGCAGAAAACGAGACCCACTTCGTCTTTCACGATGGAGCGGGCCGCCTTCCCGTTCGGATCGCGCCGAAACTCTCTGGGCGCTCGCATCGCATTACGGCCGAAATCGAGGTTCCGAAGGACGGCGCGAAGGGCGTGATCGTTGCGGAAGGCGGCAATCTCGGCGGCTTCACCCTCTATCTCGATAAGGCTGGCCGGGTTGTCTACGAGGCCAACGCCTTCAGCAACGATGGCGGACGCATCGTATCTTCCGCGCCAGTGGCCGCCGGCAAAGCCGCCATCACCGTCGACTATATCGCCGATCCGCTCCAGCCCGCCGCTTCCGACAGCTTTGAGAGCAGGCTGGGCTTGAATGCACGCCCTGGCTCGGTCCGCATTGCGGTTAACGGACAAAATGTCGGCGAGGGGCGTGTGACCGGGTTCGTCCCCGACTATCGCGAAACGCTGGACGTTGGCTCCGATCTCGGAACCGCGGTCAGCTCAAATTACGAGGCGCCGAACGCCTTCACTGGCCGCATCCACAGCGTGACCATCGATCTGAAGTAACCCAACCCGTTCCGGAGATGACACTTATGACCTCATCCGTATCCTGGCGGGCTCTCGCCGCCGCCGCGCTTTTGACCGGACTGCCCACAACTATGCTCGCCGCCGAGGTGCTGCCCAAACCCGAAGCGCCGTTCGCGGGCGTCGTCGACGCCGACCGCAACAAGTCGAAGCCTGATTGGCCGAAGCCCGTGACGGCGCCAAAGGGCGCTCCCAATGTCGTGCTTGTCCTTCTGGATGACGTTGGCTTTGGAGCGACTTCAGCGGTGGGCGGGCCGGTGGCTACGCCGGCGCTCGAAAAGCTCGCGGGCGAGGGGCTCCGCTATAATGAGTTCCACGTCAACTCGCTATGCACGCCCACTCGCGCCGCACTGCTGTCAGGCCGCAACGATCACCAGATCGGCTTCGGCACCGTCGCGGAAATTGCGAGCGGCTATCCGGGCTATAACGGCTATTGGCCGAAGACGGCCGCGCCGCTGGCCGAGGTGCTGCGCCGTAACGGCTATTCCACCGCGGCCTTCGGCAAGTGGCACAACACGCCAAACCAGGAGATCAGCCTCGCCGGCCCGTTCGACCGTTGGCCCACGAGCCTCGGCTTCGAATATTTCTACGGCTTCCAGGCCGCCGAGAACAGCCAGTGGACTCCGCGCTTGTGGCGCAACACAGCGCCCGTCGAGCCGCCGGCGACGCCGCAACAGGGTTATCACCTGACGAGCGACCTCGCCAACGACGCCATCGCCTGGCTGCACCAGCATGACGCAGCGGCCCACGGCAAGCCCTTCTTCCTCTACTTCGCGACGGGGGCGACACACACGCCGCATCATGTCCCGCAAGCGTGGATCGATAAATACAAAGGCAAGTTCGATCAGGGCTGGGACAAGCTGCGCGAGGAGACATTTGCGCACGAGAAGGCGCTTGGCGTGGTGCCAGCAAACGCGGAGCTCACGCCGCGGCCAGCAGAGTTGCCTGCATGGGATTCGCTCACGCCCGAGCAGAAGAAGCTCGTCGCCCATGAGGCCGAGGTCTATGCCGGCTTTCTTGCGCATACCGACTACGAGGTCGGCCGCTTGCTTGAGGCCGTCCGCGAAGAAGGGCAGGCCGACAACACGCTCGTTCTCTACATCGTAGGCGATAACGGCGCGAGCGCAGAGGGCGGGCCTGACGGCGTAGACGCCCGCGGCCCAGATGGCAAGCCTCTCAGCCTTCAAGAGAGGCTTTCCCGCCTGAGCGAGCTTGGAAGCGAATCCTTCCAAAATCATTACGCGGCCGCCTGGGCTTGGGGTCTCGACGCCCCCTTCCAGTGGACGAAGCAGGTCGCTTCGCATCTCGGCGGCACAACCGATCCGCTTGTCGTGTCCTGGCCGGCCAAGATCAAGGACAAGGGCGCGATCCGCGGCGGCTTCCATCACGTCACCGACATCGCGCCGACGATCTACGAGGCGGCAGGCATCGCCTTCCCTGAGACAGTCGACGGCGTGAAGCAGTTGCCGCTGGAAGGCCAAAGCTTCGTGGACAGCTTCAGCGATCCGTCCGCGAAGAGCCGCCATACCGTGCAATATTTCGAGATGGTCGGCAATCGCGGCATCTACAAGGATGGCTGGTGGGCCGGGGCGCGCCATCTCGTGCCGTGGCCGGCCTGGACTGATAAGTTCAAGACCAAAGAGATCGGCCAGCATCCGTGGGAGCTGTACAACCTCAATCAGGATTACAGCCAGGCGCACGACCTTGCCAAGAAGAACCCCGAGAAGCTGAAAGAGCTTGTCGAGTTGTTCGACAAAGAGGCGAAACGCAACAACGTCTATCCGCTGGCGCCGCTTCCAGCCCTCCTGGCGGGACCGCTGAATGACAAAACCCATTTTGTCTTCCGCGATGGCGTCAAGCGCGTTCCCTTCCAGGCCGCGCCCTTCGTGACGGGCCGCTCGCACACCATCACCGCCGAGATCGAGGTCCCCGAGAGCGGCGCCAAGGGCGTGATTATCGCACAAGGCGGCCAGCTGGGGGGCTTCACGCTCTACATCGATGACGCCGGACATGCGGTCTACGAGGCGAACGCTTACAGCCACACCACGGGGCGCATCGTGTCGCCCGCGCCGGTTCCCGCAGGCAAGGCGACGATTGTCGTCAATGCCGTCGTCGATGAAGCGGGCGCCCCTTCAGGTTCCTCCTCCACGAGCTTGAGCGCAGGCGGCCTGCCTAGCACGACGCGCCTCACCGTCAATGGGAAGCCGTCCGGCGAGGTTCGTGTGGCCAATCTCATCAACAACACGCGCGAGACGCTGGATGTGGGCTCCGATCTCGGCACACCGGTCAGCCCCCAATACGCATCTCCCAACACGTTCACGGGCGTCATTCGCACCGTGACCGTCGACCTGAAAGAAGCCCATCCTGGATTGTGAGGACAAAACGATGAGCATCAAATACCTAGCTGTAGCATTGACCGCCGGCGTCGCGGTCGTAGCGCTGGCTGCGCGGCAAGAGGCGGCGCCGCCGCGGCTTCTGACTGCGGCGGCGCCGCTTCTGACCGTGGATCAGAGGCAAGCCGATCGGGCGGCGTTGGCGTTATTGAACGACCCAGCAGTCAAAGCGGCTCGCGACTACGGACTGAAACTGTGGGCGGCCTCGCCGGGCGCGAAACTGGAGGATGGCCAAAGCCAGCTGGAAGGCGCCGTTGACGAAGCGGTGTTTGCGGCGCTTCGCTCGGTGGTCGGCGATCCGTCCAACCCCAAGGTGACATGGATCGAAGCCCCGGCCTACTCCTGGGGCGATCTCAAAGTGCCCGGCAGTCGTATAGCTGGCGACAGCCCGGATCGCATCTACCGGTTCGCCAACCTTGATCCGGCATATCGCTACGAGATCCACGGCCAGCGCCATGCCCAGCCCTCTCATGACGAATTCAGCTTCGAAGCGCATGCCTCAGGTCAACCGCAAGTCGTGCTAAACTCGAAAGACATCGATGTGAATGGGGATGGGTCTTTCACCATCACAGCGGATTCCACGCCTGCGAACGGTCGCCGCAACCATCTGACGCTGCCGGCAGGAACAAACTCGGTTCTCATTCGCGACACGCTGATCGATTGGTCGAAGCAGTTGCCCAATCGGCTGGAGATCAAGCGGATTGACGGCCCCGCGCGCGCGGAGCCAGGTTCTGAGGCTTTGAGCCGCGAGGCTGCACAGGCGGCTACAAAGCTGATCGAAATCAACCTCAAATATGTCAATGAAGCCTGGAAGGCGCCAGCCAATGTCGTGAAGGCGCAGATCAGAAAACTCGAAGACGGCGTTCCTGGCGCAATCATAGCGTTCAGCCGTTTCAGCCTTAAGCCGGACGAGGCCCTGGTTGTGACGGTTGATCCCGGCGACGCGAGATATGCGAGCCTGCAGCTCACAGACTTGTGGCTTCGTTCTATCCCCTATTGGAATAATATCTCAAGCCTCAGCAACCTTCAGGCGAAGCCTAACGCGGATGGCTCTCTGACCTACGTTCTGGCTGCGAAGGACCCTGGGTATTATAACTGGCTCAGCACGAACGGCTTGCGGGACGGCCTGATTCTTCTACGTGTGGAGACTTTCACCGGCCGGCTTGATCCGGAAAAAGTTGTGCGTGAAGCCAAGGTCGTGAATCTGGCCGATCTGCCGTCCGCGTTGCCGAAGGACGCAGCACGGGCCACGTCCGAACAACGCGTACAGCAACTGGCTCAGCGAAGCGCAGACTACGAAAAGCGGATCGCCCGCTAGCACAGCCCGCGGCGCATTCTTAGCGATCCCTCAATCAAGCCTGAAAGGCCCTGCAGCGCACAGGGCCTTTTTCTTGTGGGCGCGCCGGGTTGAAGGGGCGCCGTTCATCGCTATGGCCGGGCTTCACCGGCTTGACCCGGCCATGACCCATTACGCGGCCAGCCCCAATAAAGAGCAGGCCACGGGGGCGGCACATTTTCAGCCATGGGGGACGGCCGCAAGGCCGGTGGGGAATAAAGAGAAACGGGCGCCCGGTTCGACCAACGACGCAACGACCCGGCTATGCCGGACGCTCACCGGAAGACAGCGGCGGGGCGCGCTTTGTCATCGGCCGGAGCGCGCGTCGCTGGTTAAGGGATCGCTAAAATTGGCTTCGTTTCGTAGAACAGGCCTATTTACTTAAATAAGCAATTGCGTGAAATGCGAAATATTTGCGAATTTAAAACAGCAGGCGGCATGATTTATGGCGGTTCGTCTCCGTGAACGGGGAAAATATCCCTTGGCCATAAGGAACGCCCGGCGAGTTTTCGGAAGATGCGCCATCTCCCTGCAGCCCGAAGGCGGCGGCGGTTATGGCGCATCTTGTCTCAAAAATCAGAACTTCTTCCTGAACGTGACGCCGAAGACCAGCGGATCGCCGATCACGCCTGTGACTGGCGCGGCGGGCGAAACGGTCGTGAGCGCGGTGTAGTAGTGTGTGTCGAAGATGTTCTTGCCCCAGAAGGAGAGGTCCCAGTTATTGTCGACGGGATGGATGCCGATGCCTGCGTTCGTGATCGAGTAGTCGCTTTGCCATCCGTAAATCGACAGCGTTGTTGAAAGGTTGGCGCGCGACCGGAAGGTTTCGTTCACGAAAAAGTATCCGATATAACCGTCCCACACGGGTCTCGAATAATCGGCGCCGATGGTGCCAACCCAGCGTGAAACGCCGGAGAAAGGTTGTCCGGTGAGGTTGCAGGTTTTTGTCGCCGAATAGGAAAGGTCGGCAGAGCAAGGTGAATTTGTAAAGTCCGTATAGGTGGCGTCCGCGTAAGAACCGCTGAAGGTGAATTTCAACCCTTCGATCGGAGTTATATAGGTTCCGTCGATTTCCGCGCCGCGATTGCGGATGCCGGGGATGTTCCCGAGAACGCTCGTGTACGTCACCTGCCCCGGCAGGATTTCCGCAAGCGCCGCTTGATAGTTGATGATATCCGTCCAGTATAGGTTCGGGTTCAGCACCAGCGTATTGTTGAACCAGCTTGTTCTAAGGCCAAGCTCATAGTCCATCACTTGCTCCGGCAGGACGTTGTCCGGAAGCCCTGTTAGGGGATTGAACTGCACGGCGCCTGATTTTTCGCCATAGCTGGCTGAAAAATATCCAAGGATGTCCTTTGTAAACTTGTAGCTCGGATTGACCTGCCACTGCCACATATCCGTGTCAATGGGCTGGCCGTTGATGCGGTTCGTGCCCGACGTGAAGAGAGCGAGCGTTGTATTCCTGACCGCCGTTGCGTTGACCAAATCTGCGCCCGAATACAGGGAGGCGAGGTTCACGCCACCGACATAATATTTTTGGGTCCAACTCGTTTTGTCCTCGAAGGTGTTTCGAAAACCGAGCGTGAGGTCCCATCGGTCTGTCGCGTGCCAAGTCGTCTGTCCGTAACCTGCAAGACTTGTTAACTCTGGATTTTCTATCTGGAAAGATTGGATGCCGTTCAGCGAATTGACGAGAGCCTTGGCGGAGGTCGCTGCATATTGCGCGTTGTTCGCGTAAAATTTTCCGGAATCGGCGCCGTAAAGATACCGAAGGTCCGCGTTATATTCGTCGTGGAGCACGAACAGACCCGCGACGTAGTCGAATTTCTGGCCAAGAAACTCCTGTTCCTTGGGAGAGGTAAGCCGCAGTTCCTCCGAGACTTGCTGGCCCCATGTCTTATATCCACCCTGGTTGATGGCCAGGTACGTATAGTCGTTGTCGTTCAGCGCGTTGAAGTAGTAACTGCGATAGCCGCTGATTGAGGTCAGCGTATAACCTCCGTCGATTTTCCAGTCGGTCTGGGACGACACGCCGGTGTTGGTGCTCTTGACGGTTTGTTGTTGTACGTTGCCCGCGGATTCGAACGGATTGAAAATCGGCGAATAGCCAAACCTCGCAAGCCGCGATGAGTATGTGATGGGCCGCGGGCCGCCTGTGTCGGTCCAGGTCTGGGGATCCTTTACGGTGTCCGAAACCAATGGGTTTTCTTGGGATTCCGAGTGGTCGAGGATGACTCGGGTCGCAACGTTCGAATTGGGCGTATAAAGGAACTGAAGCCGGCCGCCCCATCTGTTTATGCCGTTCCAAGGCTCGATGCCGAGGTTCGGGTATTGGCTGTCTATAAATCCTTCCTGGTACTTGGCGTAGACCGAGGCCCGGTAAGCTAAAATGTTGTCGACCAAGGTGCCCGTTGAGGACCCTGTCACAAAGAAGAGGTTACGATTGCCGTAGGTGAGGGAGATGTCATTCTCCGGCGTGAAGCTCGGAGGCAGCGACGTGATGCTCAATGTGCCGAGCGTCGTGTTCTTGCAGCATGTGAAGCCTTGCGGGCCGCGCAGGACATCGAGGCGCTGGACGTCCGGAAACTCACCCCAGGCCATCGCATCGTTCGTTAAAACCACGCCATCGAGGACGAAGCCGACGCTGTTTTCAAGCGCTTCAACCGTGCTCGTCTTGCCGATTCCGCGGATGAAGATCCTGACGTTGCGCGCATTCGGCTGGGTTACGCTCACCGACGGCACGGCCTGGGTGAAGTCCTGGACCGTGGTCTCGTGCTCCTTGGTCAGGACCGCTCCACTCACGTCGGTGCCCGGCTTCGCCAGTTCCTGCAGTGGGCTCTCGGGAGGCGGAGCTACGGGCGCAGGCGGAGGTGGAGGCGGCGGTTCATTTCCTGTTACGACGACATCCCGGATGGTAGCTTGCGCAGAAACATCAGGAACAACCGGCGCAGGCGCCCCGTCCTGAGCAACGCCCTCTGCGGGGATCGGCGGCTTCGCGTCGGCCGGAGCGCCCGTCTGCTGCGGCGCCCCGCCGGTTTGCGCCTGATCGGCCGGAACGCCGCTCGAAGCGCCGCCGCCGGCTGCGGCCCCTGCGGTCGCCTCCGCTGGTTTGCCTGCTGCTCCAGGCTGCTGTTGCGATCCCCCGGATGGCGCCTGATTGACTGCGGGTCCGCTCGGGGCCGAGCCGGCGGGCAGTTGCTGGGCAAGCGCGCCCGATGCGCAAGCGGCCAAGCCGAACACCAGCGCGCTGCTTCCTATTAATTTTGACTGAGATCCAACAGTCGCCGTTTCACGTCCCGCGGAGCCGGGACGCGTTGCAGTTTTCCTGCTCATTTAAGCCCCACTAAAGAGTTAGCCGAAAACGCTTTTACGCATCCCTGCATGCCGTTGGCCGCAGGCAGTCGCCCTTGCCGGATCCCTCAATCCGACTGGCTGTCTGGAAGCACTCGCTTCCCTGAAAAGCGTAGTTCAATATTCACTATAAATATACTATTATAATAGATTTATCGGTCTTTTGTCTCGACTGATGCAATTGCGACACATAAAAAATAAAACCAGTTATAGTGAGGAACAAAAGGAAGCCCTCAGCCAGGATCGCCGCCATCCCTGGCCGCAGTCTCCGCCCCTTGCTTCGTGCAAACAGCAATCCACGAATCCTACCGTTATTGCGGAGGCATTCTTAAGACTACAAAGTTGATCGTCAAACAGGTTTTTTCGCCAGAGCGGCTTTTGCCTGGCCAGAATGATAAAGCTGTTCCATTAAAAGCCGAAATAAAGAAAATAAATTCTAAATCATAGCTTCGACTTAGCTTTTCGAAGTGTAACTCCGCCCAAATTCGCACATGAATTTCATCCTCTGACGGCTTTAAGAGACGATGGTAGCAAACGAAGCGTCTTAACCTGTTTGCTCCCTGAGTGGAGTGCGCCGGTCGTTCATGGACTTGAGCGCGTCGAATGGGTCGATCACACAGAAGATCCGGGAGTGTCTGAGGCGCGGGCAGGCCACCGCACTCGCGGTAAGGAACTTCATGGCATGCGCCGTCGCGCGTGGCGGCGTCTCATGAGGCGCGCCAGCATGGGGCGCTTGGGGTGGCGGAGCCGTGAAATCCAAGTGCGAATTTTTGACGGAACTCGTTTTCGTAAGCTTCGCTTAAGTTTCCGCTATAGTATACTTTACTAAATATGCCGGATAAATAGAACTATTTTTTTCTTTTAACGGCAGGTGCTATACTTAGACGAAAAATTGATATCTACTATCAACCTAGTAGACAAGATGTCTGATCGGCGAAAGCGTCTCGCCCTTCGTCATCTTACGGGGTATGCCGACCGTAGCGCATGCCCTGTGATCTGAATGCTTGAACATTCTTTTGGGAGGGACACATGCGTCAATCCAGATCCTGGCATTACGCCGCCGGGGTAGCCTTTCTTTTGGGTCTAACGAGCCAGACCTATGCCGCCGAGAACCTTCCGAAGCCCGATCTTCCTTTCGCGGGCGTCGTCGACCCCGATCGCGCCAAGTCGAAACCGGATTGGCCGAAAAACGCGATCGCTCCGAAGGGCGCTCCAAACATCGTGCTCATTCTGCTTGATGATGTCGGCTTCGGCGCGACCTCTGTGACGGGCGGCCCGGTCCCAGCGCCCGTGCTCGATAAGCTTGCGGCGGGGGGGCTCCGTTACAACCAGTTCCACGTGAATGCGCTTTGCTCGCCGACGCGCGCGGCCTTGCTCTCGGGCCGCAACGACCATCAGGTCGGCTTCGGAACTGTCGCGGAAATTTCATCCGGATATCCGGGCTATAATGCGCGCTGGCCGAGGAGCGCAGCCTCGGTCGCTGAGGTGCTGCGCCTCAACGGCTATTCAACCGCCGCCATCGGCAAGTGGCACAACACCGCGCCCGCGGAAGCCGGCCCGACGGGACCTTTCGACCGCTGGCCCACGGGGCTTGGCTTCGAATATTTTTACGGCTTCAACGGCGGCGAAACCTATCAGTGGCAACCAAGGTTGTGGCGCAATACAACGCCCGTCGAACCGTGGGGGGCGCCGAAAGACGGCTATCATCTGACCACGGATCTGGCCAATGAGGCCATCCACTGGCTGCATCAGCATGACGCCGCCGCGAACGACAAGCCCTTCTTCCTCTACTTCGCTACAGGGGCGACCCATGCGCCCCATCAGGTGGCGCAGGAATGGATCGACAAGTTCAAAGGCAAGTTCGATCAGGGCTGGGACAAGCTGCGCGAAGAAACCTTCGCCCGCGCAAAGGCGGCAGGCGTCATTCCCGCCGATGCGGACCTGACGAGCCGCCCCGCCGAACTCCCCGCCTGGGATTCGCTCTCCGACGACGAGAAGAGGCTTCTTTCGCGGCAGGCGGAAGTCTATGCCGGCTTCCTCGCTCACACCGACTATGAGATCGGCCGCGTGCTTGATTCCATCCGCGACGAAGGCAAGGCCGACAACACGCTTGTTCTCTACATCGTGGGCGACAATGGCGCGAGCGGCGAGGGCGGACCCGACGGCTTGGATGCACGCAGGGCGGATGGCTCTCCAGAAGATCTGCAACAGCGCCTTGCTCTCATCAAGGACCTCGGCAGCGAAACCTTCTACAACCACTACGCCGCCGCCTGGGCCTGGGGCTTCGATGCGCCGTTTCAATGGACAAAGCAGGTCGCTTCTCATCTTGGCGGCACGCGCGATCCGCTCGTTGTCTCATGGCCCGCGAAGATATCCGACAAAGGAGCAGTCCGGGGCGGGTTTCATCACGTGACGGATATCGCCCCGACGATTTATGAAGCCGCAGGCGTCAAGGCGCCGGACGAGGTCAACGGCGTCAGTCAGCTTCCGCTCGAAGGCCAGAGCTTCCTCGACAGCTTCACCGATGCGAAAGCGAAAAGCCGGCACACCCAGCAGGTCTTCGAGATGCTCGGCAACCGCGGCATCTACAAGGACGGCTGGTGGGCGGGCGCTCGTCATATCGTTCCCTGGAAGTCTTTCGAGCGTTTCGGCGACCCCATCGGCCAGCATCCGTGGGAACTGTACAATCTGGAGACAGACTACAGCCAGGCGCACGATCTGGCCAAGGAGCACCCCGAGAAGCTGAAGGAACTCGTTCAGCTTTTCGATGAGGAAGCCAAGCGCAATAATATCTATCCGCTGGCGCCAGTTCCGGCGCTTCTGACCGCGCAGGCGGAGAAAAAGCAGCTTGTGCTGCGCGAAGGGGCGAACCGCATCCCGGAGCTGACGGGACCCCGTACGACGTCGCGTTCGCATACCATCACGGCGGAAATCGAAGTGCCCGAAGGGGGCGCGAAGGGCGTGATCGTTACGGAGGGCGGCCGCCTCGGCGGATATGCCATCTATCTCGATGAAACGGGCCGCGTGGTCTACGAAACAGGCGCGCAGGGCCATCCCGCCGGACGCATCGTTTCTGCAGATCCGGCGCCGGCCGGCAAGGCGACGATCACGCTCGATTTCAATGCCGACGGGGACGAATTGAGTCCTGTCGTCAAGGTTTCGCGGACGCTTGGAAACGCAGCCCAACCAGGCGTTGCTCGCCTTTCGGTGAACGGCGAGCAGGTCGGCGCGGTGAAAATCTCCGATCTGTCGACCGACTGGCACGAGACGCTGGATGTCGGAGCCGACTACGGCACCTCGATCAGCGACAACTACGCTGTGCCGTTCAAGTTCACGGGCAAGATCAAGTCCGTGACGCTTGACCTGAAATAACGACCATTGTGAGCGACTAAAGTATGACTGTCATCGAAACAACATACGATTCGGGTCTGGCGGCGGAGCCGAATCAACCAGTGCAGGATCAAGTCGTTGCTTCGATCCTGCTTGGCACAGCGCCGCGACAACCGCCGCTCGGGCTCGTGGCTCTCGGCATTAGCATCTACGCGGCGACGCTGACGGCGGCTCTGACGATCAACTTTGAATTGCCGCCGCTCGTTCTCGAAGCGCCAATGGATATGGTCTACGAGGAACCGGCAAAGCAGGAGCCTGAGCAGCCTCCTCCGCCGCCGCCGGAACCCGTAGCCGAGCCCTTGGATCAGCCCGAAAAACCGCCCGAGGTTAAGGAACAGCCGAAACCGCCGCCGCCGCCGCCCCAGCCGGCGTCCCGGACGCGGGTTCCGGGCGCCGTTATGACCGACTACGCCAACAAGGTGTACTACCGGATCGCTCGCGTCGCTGGCGGCGGATACCCGAGGTCAGCGCTCGCGCGCGGACAATCCGTTCGCATCGCCTACTCGATCGTGATCGGCTCAAGCGGGGAGCTGATCTCGAAGTCTATCGGGAATAGCGGCATCGCCGCGCTCGACTTGGCCATCGCGGAAGCGCTTACGCGATCCGCGCCCTTCCCTGCGCCGCCGGCCCTCGGCGCCAGGAGCTACAAGATATCCGGCGCCATCGTGTACCGGGCGCAGTGATCGCGAAACCTGAAATAATTGTAGAAGGAACCATTCATGGCCGATCCAGCCATTCCTAACGATGCTGTAAGCTCCCCTCATCTTCTCTCGCCGGTGGAGCTATTCCAGCAGGCCGACACCATCGTCAAAGTGGTGCTCGTGTTGCTCATCCTCGCTTCGGCCTGGGGATGGGGCGTGATCGTCGCAAAGACCATCCAACTCACCATCCTCAATTTGCGGGCCAAGAAGCTCTTGACGAGCCTCGGGCGGGGCATCCCGCTCGCGGACCTTTCAGAGGCTTTCCTGCAGGTGAAGCCGTCCGATCCCTTGCGCGTCGTCTATCAAGCCATGGTTGACGAGAACAGGCGATCCGCGGACATCCGCTACAGCGCGCTGCAGCAGGAAAGTCTGCTTGACCGCGTGCATCGCGTGGGTCAACTGGCTAGCGCCAACACGCTGGACAGGCTGAAGGGAGGCTTACAGAGCTTGGCGACGATCGGGGCCGTCTCTCCTTTCGTGGGCCTTTTCGGGACCGTCTGGGGCATCATGAACAGCTTCCAGGGGATCGCGGTCTCGAACAACACGAGCCTTTCCGTGGTGGCGCCCGGCATCGCGGAGGCGCTGTTCGCGACCGCGCTCGGCCTCGTGGCGGCGATCCCCGCTGTGGTCTTCTACAACCGTATTACCGGAAACATCGGGCAGTTCGGCAAGCACTTGAAAAATCTCATCGAGATTTACGGCGTCGAACTGTCCCGTCAGCTTTCGAAAGGAGAACCTCATGGGCGCCTCGCAGCGTAGCGTGGAAGAAGAAGACGCGCCGATGGCCGAAATCAACGTGACGCCGCTTGTCGACGTCATGCTGGTGCTGCTCATCGTGTTTATGATCGCTGCGCCGCTGATGACAGCCGGCGTACCTGTAGACCTACCCAAAGCGCAGGCGAAACCGCTCAACGACCAGAAGTCTCCGCTTGCCGTAAGCGTCAACGCGGCGGGAAAATATTTCGTCGGCAATGAGGAGGTTGCTTCTGATCTCCTGCTTACCTCGCTCAAGAACCAGGCGGAAAACGAGCTTGATCGGCGCATCCATGTGCGCGCCGACAAGGATCTGCCCTACCGCACGGTTCTTGAGGTGATGGGGCAGATCAGCACCGCGGGATTCACCAAGGTGGCGCTGGTGTCTGAACTTCCGAAAAGCGGCGCCGCCCAGGCCCCGCAAGCCGATGGCGCCGCCGCTCAAGCTGCCGCGAACGGAACGCCCGCATCTGCCGCGCCTGCGTTGGCGTTGGGAAGCACTGGCGGCCAAGTTGGTCCAGGCGCTCTTGCCCCGGCTGCTCTGAGCTCTCCCGCATTGCAGGCTGCTCCAAGCGGTCCTCCCCAGGTCGCTCCAAGCGCTCCCGCTCTGGCTGCTCCGAAGGCTGCCGCCAGCGCCCCGACCGCTGCAACGCCGGTTGCACACTGACGCAAGCGCTTCGCCGCTTCAGCCGGCTCGGTCGGGTGAAAGCGGCCTCGGGCTGGCGCTATCCGCGTTCATTTGCACGCGGCTGAATGCCGCCCGACGCGCAAGCCGCACTGGCGTGGCCCGCGCTCGGCGGCGCCAGCCGCTGGTTAACAGATAACGAAGATTGGGATTGTTTCGTAAAACAGGCCTATCTAACTATACAAACAACTCTTGGAGCGTCCAGCATCGACCCAATTCACCCGATCTTAAGCCTTGCGCCTATCGTTGCGTTCAGAAGCGTCACGCCGCAAAAAATGGCCGCAACACGCCTCAATCCTTGATCGCAGGCGCCTATGCTCCCGCGGGGCGCGCTAAATATCGAACATGAGGATGCGGTTCGGCTGCTCGGCCGCGCCGCGCAAGAGATCAGAGACCATGGTATTTTCGAGCACCGAAGTGATGGCGTCATGAACCTGCCTCATCACAGAACGGATCGCGCAGGAACAACCAGGCCGGCAATCAGCGCAGTCGCGCGCCTCGTCGCCTGCGCAAGAGAGCGGACCAAGCGGGCCATTCAACACCCGCACTACGTCAGCGATAGAGATCCGGCTCGCCGCCCTGGCGAGCTGGTAGCCGCCGCCTTTTCCTTTCTTGCTCGCGAGCATGCCGCCGATTTTCAGTTCGAGGAGAATGACGTCGAGGAATTTCTTCGGGATGTTCTCCGCCTCGGCGATATCGGCGATCAGGACCGGACTACTGGCGCCGTAGCGGGCGATGTAGGTCATCGCCTTCAGCCCGTACTTGCATTTCGCGGAGATCATCATGGCTTCGGCCTGCTTACTACGGCGGCGGACGCGTCAAAAAGCGTGGTCGAGAGTTCTCGTTCCGCTGATGACGGAATAATGACCACGATGGTTTTCCCCGCCATTTCCACACGCGCCGCCACCTGAAGCGCCGCATGAAGCGCCGCCCCCGATGAGATGCCGATGGGAAGGCCCTCGGATTTCGCAGCCTCCCGGGCGGTGGCGAAAGCCACCTCATTCGACACCGCGATGACCTCGTCGACAAGCGAAACGTCGAAAGTGCTCGGAATGAAGCCAGCGCCTATCCCTTGAATCTTATGGACGCTGGGCTTGCCCTGCGAAAGGACCGGGCTTTCGGCCGGTTCGACGGCGACGACCCGCAGCTTTTTCTGGCGTGATTTCAGCGCCTTGGCGCAGCCGGCGAGCGTACCCCCGGTGCCGACGCCCGCCACGATCATGTCAACCTTGCCCCCCGTGTCGGCCCAGATCTCCTCCGCGGTGGTGGCGGCGTGAACGAGAGGGTTGGCCGGGTTGGAAAACTGCTCCAGAATATGGGCCTCCTTGAGCTCGCTCGCGAGCGCCTTTGCTTGCTCAATCGCGCCCGTCATCCCGAGTTGCGCCGGCGTCAGTTCGAGTTTCGCCCCGAAATGGGTAATCATATGCTGCCGTTCAATGGAAAGGCTTTCCGGAGCGACGACGATCAGACGATACCCTTTCACCGCCGCAACAAAAGCGAGAGCAATTCCGGTGTTGCCCGAAGTCGGCTCGATCAGCACTGTTCGCCCCGGCGTGATCGCCCGTTCGGCTTCGGCAGCCTCCACCATCGCGAGCGCGATGCGATCCTTGACGGATGCAAGAGGGTTCATGAATTCGAGCTTCGCAAGAATCGTGGCGCGCGCTCCTGAAGCCTCCGCCATCGCGTTAATTCGCACAAGCGGCGTATTGCCGATAAGCGCTATAACGCTGTCAAAGACACGGCCGCGGCCGAACGCGCCGCCTTCCCTCACTTTTGATGATCGCATCTTTCTTTCGTTGCCCGCCGTAGAACCGGAAAGCTATATATTCCAAAAAACCGCGCCCTCGTCACAAGATTTTTCCACAAAACATGGTTGTTAAGAAATAATGAGAGCAGACAAACAGTTCTCGAACGAACTGCGCCAGCGGCCATGAAGGTGAGCGTTTCAGGATCACGGCATGGCTGCCGCGCCAACCATCATGACGCAATTGTGCGGAGGATTTTGAGATCGCGCTTGCTCTCGCGCAGTGCTGCTGGGGCAGCAAACCAGGATGCGGGGCTGTTGCCAGAGCAACAGGAAGATCCAAGGGGCAAGGTGAATCTTGTTATTTAATAAAGATTTAAGTTTTGGCGCCGGCTTTGCGATGCACTGAGCTGATCAAAGGAGGCGATTATGCTCAGTTTAACGAACCCCTCCCCGAATGGCGGGGACTACGCGACGCCAAGAAACGGATGGACCGATATGCCGTCGAGCCTCCCCGCTCGCACGCCGCAAGAGGCCATCCAGCAGATCTCGATCCTTGGCGGCCACGGCCGCGACGGCAGCCCGGACGCCATCGACCGCCTCGACCTGGAAATGGGCGACGTCGTGAGCGTGGTCGGGCGCACGGGCTCGGGAAAGACGACGCTCATCAACGACGTCGAGTTGTTCGCCGATGCGGATACGCCCACGGGCCGTCGCATCCTGATCAACGGCAAACGCCCGCCGGAGGAATACCGTAACGATCCGGCCCGCAATCCCATCGCGCTCATCACCCAGCACACGACATTTCTCTCCGACCTTCCCGTTGACGTGTTCCTTTACACCCACGCCGGGATCCGCCGGGACTCGGCCGACGAGATCGAAGCCGTTGTAGAGCAGACGCTCGCCTTCGCGAACCAGCTCACAGGCGAACCGATTTCCCTTTCCAGCCGCATGACCGAGTTGTCAGGAGGCCAGACGCGCTCGCTTCTGATCGCCGACGCCACGATCATCTGCGACACGCCGATCGTGCTGCTCGACGAGGTCGAAAACGCCGGCATCAACCGGTCGCGCGCGCTCGAACTGCTCCGCGAGCACCGCAAGATCTTCATCTTCGTCACGCACGACCCCCGCATCGCGCTCCTGTCCGACTATCGCCTGGTTCTGAAAGACGGGCGCATCTCCCAGGTCCTCCATACCGATGAGCAGGAGCGTCGCCTGGCGCCGCATGTCTGTCGGCTGGACGACACGCTGGCCGCGCTGCGCGACCGCATCCGCGAAGGCGAGCGCATCGTGAATTTCGAAACAGGAGGTCTGGCATGAAACTCGTTGTTTGCGCCGGCACGGCCACAACCGGCAAGTCGTCCGTTCTACGCCACGTCGTCCCTCGGCTCGCCCGCCGCGGCTGGTCGGTCGCGTTCCTGAAGATCGATGTGCAGTTCGCGGAGGAGGACGAGCAATTCGCGCGTGAATTCGGCATTCCGACGCGAAAAGTGTATTCGGGCGACCTCTGCCCCGACCATTGCAACGTCATGGTTCTGGGCGATGCGATGCAATGGGCCGAAAAATCCGGCGCCGATGTGCTGCTCGTCGAAACCGCCGGCTTGTGCCTGCGCTGTTCGCCCTATGTCGACGGCGGCCTCGGCATTGTCGTCGTCGAGGCGACGAGCGGCATGAACCTGCCGCGAAAGATCGGGCCGATGCTGTCGCTCGCCGATATCGCTGTCGTCACCAAGATCGACCGCATCTCGCAGGCTGAACGGGAGGTGTTCCGGGCTCGCATTCTCGAAGCGGCGCCGGGGGTTCGCATCCGCGAAGTCAACGCGCTCTACGGCATTGGCATCGACCCCATCGCCGAAGCGATCGCCACCACGCCGGATGTGGACGGGAAACTTTCGCTGCGCGGCAACCCGCCCGTCGGCACCTGCACCATTTGTGTCGGCAAGAAGACGATTGGTTGGCAATCGCATTTTGGCGTCGTTCGCTCGCTCGACAACCAGACCTTCTACCGGGGCGAGTAGCGATGACGATCTATCTCGACAACTCTGCCACGACGCCGGTCGACCCCCGCGTCGTCGACGCGATGGCGCCCTGGCACGCCTCCTCATTCGGCAACCCCTCCAGCCTTCATGCGCTCGGCCGCGAGGCGAGGGACGCCGTGGAAGCCGCTCGCACCCAGGTCGCCGCGCTGCTGGGCGCCCGTCCGCAGGAGATCATCTTCACCGCGAGCGGCACCGAGGCGAACAACCTCGCGCTCGCGGGCGCTATCGAGGCCGCTGGCCCCGGGCCTCATCATCTGATCACCTGCGCCATCGAGCATCCAGCAGTCCTGAAGACCGCACAGGCGCTGGAGGCCCGCGGCGTCGCGCTTACGATCGTCCCGGTGGATGCCGACGGGCTGGTGGATCCCGAAGTCGTTCGGCGCGCCCTGACGCCGAGCACCCGCCTCGTGTCGATCATGGCCGCCAACAATGTCATCGGCTCGGTCGAGCCTTTGGCCGCAATCGCCAATGTGGTCCGCGAGTCTCGGCGCACTGTTCCATACGGATGCGGTCCAGGCTGCCGGCAAAATCCCCCTCGACGTGAGGTCTCCGCCGATCGATCTGTTGTCGCTGTCGGCCCACAAGCTGCACGGCCCCAAAGGCGTGGGCGCGCTCTATGTCCGCGAGGGCGTGAAGCTTGGCCCGATCGTCTATGGCGGCGGCCAGGAGAGGGGCCTGCGCTCTGCGACCGAAAACGTCGCAGGCATTGTCGGCCTCGGGCGCGCGGCGGAACTGGCCCGGGCGGAGATGGCCGAAGACAGCGCGCGGCTCACCGCTTTGCGCGACCGCCTGATCGCCGGCATTTTCGACGCTTGCCCGCAAGCCTACCTGATCGGGCACGCTGAGCGCCGGTTGCCGGGCCATGTCAGTCTCGGCTTCTCCGGCCAGGAGGGCGAAGCGATCCGGCTGCTGCTTGCTCTCGACGAAGAGGGGATCGCGGTCTCCACCGGCAGCGCCTGCAGCGCCTCGCACGCGGCGGAGCCTTCCTACATCTTGCAGGCGCTCGGCTTCGACCCGTTCCGCTCGCGCGGCGCGCTACGGCTGACGCTTGGACGCTTCAATACCGAAGAGGAGGTGGAGCGGGTGATTGACGTTCTCCCGCGTCACGTCGGCGGCCTCCGGCGCATCGCTACGGCCCGTCGCTAATCGCAACTCCATGAAAAGGATGAGAAACCATGTCTCTTGCGCAAACCTCCGCCCTTGATGAACTTCCGGGAACGAACTGTGGCGTATGCGGTTTTCGCACCTGCGGCGCGCTCGCCGAGCAGCTTGAAAAGCGGCCAGACCTGATCAAACGCTGCATCACGCGATCCGCAAACCAGATCCAGACGCCAGTTGTCTCCCAATCCAAGGCGCGCCCCATCGCCTTTGGCTCGGCATGACGCCGACGTCTGGCGCGGCGGCTCCCCGACATGGCGCGACACGCTGGGTCGGGAATTTGACTTTTATCTTGAGCACTTCCCGGAAGATCCGGGGCCGCGCGAGATCATCCTGCCGCACAACCCCATGATTACCCGCGAAATGGAGATCAGCGTCGGAGACCTTATGATCGGACGGCCGCTTGGCATGTCATGCGGCTGTCCGATCACCCATTGCGGCGTGGTCGTCGAGGTGGATCGCCGGACCGGCGTCATCGTCTGGTGCGTCACCGGCCCGCTCGGCCCGCGCGAGAAGGGCTTCAAGGACATCGGCTACTACATCGCAGAGGGCTATGAGGGCCTGATCACCGAGACGCGCAGCGAGATCAAGATCGGCATGCGGTATTTCTTCCAGCCCCGCCGCTGTATGCTGCAATGGCGGCACAGCGGACTCGTCAACTACATCAACCGCAGCGAAGACGGCCTGCAGGTCCGGCTGGAAGGGCTGTGGATCGGATAATCGCGAGGACTGGGCGATGACCCGGGCGAAGCGGCCGGCTCGGGTCATGCAACAACTGTGTCTGGAAGCGTTACGAGGGCAAGCCAATGGACATTGCGATAGTCGGGGGCGGAGCCGCCGGTGTTTTGGCCGCCGTCCATCTGAGACGGACACTGCCGCCCCACGCGGCGCGGATCACCATTATCGAATCTCGAAACGCGCTAGGCCACGGACTTGCCTACTCGACCGCCGACCCGGGGCACTTGTTGAATGTGCGCGTCTCCAACATGAGCGCCTTTCCCGATGAGCCGGACCATCTCATAAACTGGCTCAAGCAGTACGGCGAAGCCTTTGGCGTTTGCGGTCCAACCCCTTATTGCTTCATCCCCCGTTCCGCCTACGGCGCCTATATCGCCAGCCTGGCGCATAAGCTCATCGGCTCGGGTTCAGCTCGACATCTCCAAGACCGCTGTCTCGGTGTTTCTGAGACAGGCGATGGCGTTGTGCTCTCCCTTCAGTCTGGAGGAAGCCTTGTTGCTGATCATGTTGTTTTGGCCACCGGCAACAATGTCAAACGCTCGCTTGAAGGCATCCCGGCCGATCAACCCTGGGGCGAAGATGCGCTCGCGGGCCTCGCTCCCGACGCCCCAGTTTTGATCCTTGGCACGGGGTTGACCATGGTGGACATGGTGCTATCGCTCATGCGGCGTGGTCATTCCGGCAAAATCACAGCCCTTTCACGGCGCGGCCTTCTGCCCCACGCCCACCGCCAAGTCGGCCTTCGCCCGATAGCGACGAACGCCATCCCATTCGGCGCCGATTTAACGGCGCTGATCGCGTGGCTGCGGGAACTGTCGGACCAGGAAATGCGGAAGGGCGGCGATTGGCGTTCCGTGATCGACGGCTTGCGCCCGCATACGCGCCGACTTTGGCAATCCATGAGCGCTGAGCAACGCCGCCGCTTTTTGCGCCACGCACGCCCTTATTGGGATGTGCATCGCCACCGAATGGCGCCTCAGATAGAGCAACAGTTAGGGGAGTTACGGAATGAGAACAGGCTTGAAATCATTGTCGGCCGCATAAAATCGGCGGCGCAAAGCTCGGGGGAATTGAGGTTGAGATCGCGAAGCGCGGCGAAAAGACCTGGGAAACACGCTCATTCACGCGCGTTGTTGACTGTACGGGCCTTGCTCATACTCCGCAGCACGCGAGTCCCTTGATCATTTCTTTGTTCGCCAATGGCATCGCGCGAGCCGATCCTCTCGGCATTGGCCTCGATGTCGCCAACGATTACGCCCTTATTAATCACGCAGGCGTCTGTTCTTCTCGGATCAAGGCGATAGGGCCTTTGGCCGCTGCCGCCTTTTGGGAGAGCATCGCAATACCGGATATCCGCGTGCAATGCCAGGAGATCGCAGACGCCCTGTCGCGGTAAGGACCGCGCTCAGCGCGGCCTTGGCGCCAATGCCCGCTTAGGGGTCGTAGAATGGCATTCGAGTTGCAACGGAACACATAGTTCGTCACCGGCATCGCCGATCAGGCCTCTGTCAGTTTGAGGAGGCATTCGCGCCTTGCCCCGCACATGGGCGGGGAGATGAAGCTTTATGTTTTGGCGGGAAAGCTGGTCGAGCGGCGAAGGTCGGGCAAAAGCCACTCCTGTTTACGATCATACATGTGCGATGCAAGGCAAGACACCCTGTCACATTAAGAGAATGAGGAGGCTTCACGGAGCCGGCAAAGCTGCTTTCTTCAAAAAGGCAAATTTTGACAATTTAATTTTCGCTCTCGCCTCCTGAAACGAAAAAAAGTTCCTGCTCAATTGAGTAATTTAAGATAACAATTCTTGCCATGATCTAGATCAGTTCTCAAATTTATTATTATGTTGACTGGTTCTATCGTCTTTCTCTACCGTTCCAAAGAATTGGTGGCTCAGGGAGAGATAATGGCGACGGAAACGGCTTCAGCCCTCACGTTGCCGAGCACTGGCGCCAGTGGCGATGCTTGCGCCGGCTGCGCCCGCGATTGCCTCGAAGCTTGCTTTAACGACGCCATCGCCACCTCGCCAAGTGGAGGCGTCAGGCTTGTGTCTGTCAGATGCGCAGGTTGCGGCGCGTGCATTCCATCCTGCGATCGGGGTCACATTCGCCTCGCCCAGGGTGTGGCTTGCTTTGTGTGGGAATGATTGAAAAGGGAGTGGGGGAATGCCCGACAGCCGGCAAAATTTGTATGACGAGATTGCGAATGCAGTCCTTGAGCTGGATGAGGACCGCACGAAGGAACTGTCGCTGGAAGTCCTCAAAAGAGGCTATGACGCCTGGGAGGCGGTGGAGAAAGGGCTCATTGCGGGCGTCAACCGGGCAGGCAAGCTGTTCGACGAAGAGGAATATTTTGTCCCTGAGCTTCTGATCGCCGCCGACGCCATGTATGCCGGGCTCGCCATTCTGCGCCCGCACATCAAAGAGCAGTTCACAGGGCACACCCGGAGGGTTGTGATCGGCGTCGTGCAGGGCGACACCCACGATATCGGCAAGAACCTCGTCCGCATCATGCTGGAGGTCGCCGGCTTTGAGGTCCACGACCTCGGCCGCGACGTCCCGCCCCGGAAGTTCGTAGACCGCGCCGTTGAAGTAAAAGCAGACATCATCGCCTTGTCCACTCTGATGACCACGACCATGGAGCGCATGGGCGAGGTGATCGGCATCCTGGAGGAAGAGAATCTCCGGACCCGCTTCAAGGTCATCGTCGGCGGCTCGCCGCTCTCGCAGCAGTTCGCCGACCGTATCGGCGCGGATGGTTACGCGCCAAAGGCCGCGCAAGCCGTGCAACTGGCCAAGCGCCTCAGCGGTCTGGTGAACGCAGCATGAGCGCCGCGGCTTTAGAGATTCGCGATGAGCTGACCTCGCTGGAGCGGGTCGGCCTCGCCTTGCAGTACAAAAAGCCCGACCGTGTTCCAGCGGCCCCGCTTGTTTGCGGCGCGTCGTGCCGGGTCTTAGGCTATTCCTACGATCGCTGGTCGCAAGACCCCAAAGTCGCCATTGCAAGCCTGCTGGCGGCGCAGGAGCTGATCGGTTTCGATGGCTTCCTGACGCTGGTCGATTTGTCAGTTGAAGCGGAAGACTTTGGCCAGGAAGTGATCTTCCCCGAGCGCAGTACAGCGCTTCCCAACTTCGACAATCCTTTCATCAAGACCGCCGACGAATACAACAAGGTCAAGCCCGTTGATCCCCGCAAGTCGCGACGCATGGCTGGGGTGATCGAGATTGTCCGCGGATTGGTGGAAGCCAAGGGCAAGGAAGTGCCCACCATGGGCTTCGTCTACGGCCCGCTCGGTGTGCTGTCGCAGATTCGGGGGCACGCGGAACTGTTCAAGGACATTATCCGCCACCCCGATCGCGTGATCGAGGCCGTTCACACCATCAATGGCGTTCTCGTAGAATATGCGCTGGCGCAAGTGCAGGCCGGAGCTCACGCCATTGTGCTCGATCCGCTTTATTCTTCGGCCAGCATTCTCAAAAAAGAAACCTGGGTCAGGTTCGAAGCTGAGATCTTCAAATCCGTCGCGGACGCCATACGCGGCGCCGGCGTGCCGGTCCTCGTGCACAATTGCGGCGGCGGGGTCTATTTTGATGCCGTGATCGAGCAAATCAACCCAATCGCCATTTCGCATGCATATCCCGCCTACGGCTCCGCCGATTGGAAAGAGCACGCGCAAAACTGGGCGAAAAAGGTGATCACAATCGGCGTGTCCGATCCCGCGAAGACCGGCCACGAATACACCCAGGCGCAAGTCCTGGAGGATTGCCGCGAGCAGATCGAAATCTTCAAGATCGCGGAAGGGGGCTTCATCCTTTCGAGCGGCTGCGAATTTCCGCCCAACGGCAGCCTGTTGAGCGCGCGGACAATGGTGCAGGCGGCGAAGCTCTATGGCCGATATTGACGCGAACGCGCCCCTCTCGCGCCGGGAGCGCTTCTTCCGCGCCTTGGGGCGTCAGAAGGTCGACCGCGCTCCCGTCATTTGCACCGGCGGCAGCATGACGGCGACTCCGGCCGAGGTTGTCAGGCCGTCGGGATTCTCGCTCCCGCACGCTCACACCGACCCGGTCCAGATGGCAGGGCTGGCGCTCGCCGCAGCGCGCATCACCGGCTTTGAATTCGGTGGGCGTGCCTCTTTGCGTGACGGTGGAGGCTGAAGCGTTTGGAGCCGCGATCGATTTGGGCGACGAAAGAACCGAAGCACGGATCGTCCAGGAGCCCTACGACTCCGTGACAAGAGCGAGCGTCCCGCCGGTTGAAGAGCTGTTGCTTCGCGGCAGGGCGCCCATCGTAGTCGAGGCGACCCGTCGTCTTGCCAAAATTGCGGGCGATCTGCCCATCATCGTCAATCTCATAGGCCCGGTGAGCGTGGCCGCCTCGATCGTCGATCCCTTGACGTTCCTTCGGGAACTGCGCTCCAGGCCCAAGGAGTCGACCGCGCTCGCTGCGCACGCTGCCGACTTCCTGATCGCGTGGTCCCGGCAGCTCATTGCCGCCGGCGCCGACGCCATCGCCATCCATGAAGACACGACCACGCCTGCGCTTGTCGGCCCGAAAACATTCGAGACGGCGGTCTTTCCTCACCTGAAACGGTTGACCGCCGCCATCAAAGAAGAGGGCGCCAGCGTCCTGCTTCATATGTGCGGCGCGCTCGGCAAGTCTGCGGCCGCTGTCTCACAGCTCAGTCTCGATGCCTACATCCCCGACGCCTCGCTGTCCCCCGCCGAGGTCAGGCAGTCGCTGCCGGGCATCGCCGTGATGGGCAACATCAGCACCTTCCTTTTGCACCAAGGTCAGCCCGAGCCCATCGCTAAGCTCGCCGAGCGCCTCACGCGCGAAGGCGGCGTCGACGTGCTTTCGCCAACCTGCGGCATGTCGAGCGCCACGCCGCTTTTGAACATCCTGGCGATGACCGGCGCCGCGAAGAGCCGCGCAGAAGAATGATAGGAGACCATCAATCATGTCCGACATAGCGCCGAGAGAGCGTCTCGATCGCGTTTTGGGCGGCCAATCCGTCGATCGTCCTCCGGTGATCTGCACCGGCGGCATGATGAACTCCGCCGTCGTGGAGGTCATGGGCGAAGAGGGGCCGGTCCTGCCCGCTGCTCATTTCGACGCCAGGGGCATGGCTGACCTTGCCGAGCGCGTCCACGCCGCAACCGGCTTCGAAAACCTTGGCGTGCCGTTCTGCATGACGGTCGAGCCCGAAGTTCTTGGCAGCCGCATCGATCCCGGCACCCTGGCCTGCGAGCCGAAAGTCGCCGAAGAAGCTTTCGGCTCCTGCGAAGCCGTGGAGTTCGGCGACACGAAGAAGCTCGTCCATGAAGGGCGTATCGCAACCGTTGTGCAGGCTGCTCACTATTTGAAGGCGCGCAACCCCAACGTTCCCGTGGTTGCGAGCCTTTCCGGCCCGATCAGTACGGCGGCGGCGGTGGTGACGCCGCTGACCTTTCTGAAAGAGCTTCGGACGCGGCCGCAATCGGCCCATCGCGTCGCCGATTACGTGACGCGGCTTCTCATCGAATATGCCCGCGAGGTGGCTGACGCGGGCGCGGATGTGATCGCCATCGGCGATCCCACCGCGACCGGCGAAATCCTGGGACCGCGCATTTTCCAGGATTTCGCCGTGCGGTATCTGAACCAGTTGTGCGACGCCGTTCATGCGAGCGGAAAAAAGGTCATCGTGCACATTTGCGGCGACATGAGCCGCAGCCGAGAGCAGTTGTCGGAGATCCATGCGGACGCCATCAGCGTGGACGCGCTCGTCAACCTGAAGCGGCTGAAGGAGGATTTTCCGTCGATCAACACCATGGGCAATGTGAGCACGGCGCTGCTTGAATTCGGCGATCCCGACAAGGTTGCCCGGAACACCGAACGCTTGGTCCGGGATGGCGTCAACATCATCTCGCCGGCCTGTGGCTTGAGCACGTCGACGGGCCTCGCCAATATCCGCGCGTTGACGGGCGCAGTGAAGGCGCACTGATGCCCCAGGTCACTTTCCGCTCCCATGAGATCAGCGTCGATTTGGCTCCAGGCGCCTCGCTTCTGGATGCCGTTCGGATTGCTCGGGTCCGTCTGGAAGCGCCGTGCAATGGCGGCGGGACCTGCGGCAAGTGCAAGGTTAAGCTCGATGATGAAACGCGCCACAAGGTGCGCCGCGTCGAAACCCAGACCCTCACCGCCGAAGAGGTTGCCGATGGCTGGGCTTTGCTGTGCTCGACGCTGATCGAAAGCGATATTGCGATCGATTTGCCGGGAGCATCCGAGCGCGGTCTTCGCATTCTGGAAGAGGGCCAGCGCCTCGATCTGCCACTTGAGCCGTGGATCGCCAAGCGCTTCAAACCCGAGGGATACGCCACCGATGTTTATTCCGGCGGGGAGCTTTTGGGCAGAGACCCCGGCGACACCACGGCCCGGACCTATGGCGTCGCGGTCGATATCGGCACAACGACGGTCGTGGCTTCCCTCATTGATCTGGGCACAGGCTCGCAGGTCAGTTCGGCCTCCTCGCTCAACCCTCAGGTCGTGCATGCGCAAGACGTGCTTTCGCGCGTGAAGCTCGCTTCGACCCCTGAAGGGCTCGCTGCCCTCCACGGCGAGGTCGTCGCCGAAATCGACCGGCTGATTGGCCTCCTCGCGTTCGAAGCGCGCATTTCCCGCCGCCGCATTTATGAAGTTGTGATCGCCGGCAACACCTGCATGCTGCATCTTGCAGCCAACATCAGTCCCGAGCCTCTGGGGCGTTATCCCTACACGCCTGCGCTGACCGGCGGCCAGCACTTTCCGGCGAAGACCCTGGGGCTGACCATATCGCAGTTCGGCGTCGTCTATGCGCCGCCGGTGATTTCTGGTTTCGTCGGCGCGGACATTACCGCCGGGATGCTCTCGACAGCTCTTGCCGATCTCGAAGGCGTTACGCTGTTCGTGGACATTGGCACCAATGGCGAAATGGTCCTGGCCCGTGACGGCCATCTGCAGGCCACCTCGACCGCGGCGGGTCCGGCGTTCGAAGGCATGAACATCGCCTGCGGCATGCGAGCCGCAGAAGGCGCTATCGAGCGCGTCAGCTTCGAAGGCGGCGTCGTGCAGACAAAAACCATCGGCGACGCGGAAGCCGTCGGGCTGTGCGGCAGCGGCTTGCTCGATGCGGTGGCGGAACTCGCTCTCCACGGCGTCATCGAAAGCTCTGGCCGTTTCACAAAGGATCGCAGCCGCTTGCCCCCGGGCTTGCAAGCCCAGTTCGCCAGCAGGGACGGCAAGCCGGTCTTCCGGCTGAGGGAGAGCGTTTACCTCTCGCAGGGCGATATCCGGCAGGTGCAACTCGCCAAAGGTGCGGTGCGCGCCGGCATCGACATTCTCCTTCAGCGAAATGGCCTTGGCCCCGCCGACGTAGATCGGGCGCTGATCGCTGGCTCGTTCGGCTACCACCTCACCGTGCGCAGTTTGATCGACATCGGGCTGTTTCCGTCCGAGTTCGACGGCAAAGTCCATTATGTCGGCAACACATCGCGCACAGGCGCAGAAACGCTTCTGACCAATGCGTCGAGCCGCGATGGGCTGTCAGCCGTCGTGCGAAATGTCGACGCCGTTGAACTTGCCAACGACGAAGGCTTCCAGAAGACCTTCGTCTCGGCGCTAGCCTTCCCGCAACGCGCCATAGCTCCACTCAAGGACGTGGCGTGATATGGCCGTGCCGCTGGTGGAGTCCGATCCCCGCATCCCTGTCACCATCGTAACGGGCTTCCTTGGCAGCGGAAAGACAACGCTGTTGTCGAGTTTGCTGCGCCGCGCGGGCCGCGAGCGCATCGCTATCATCATCAATGAGTTCGGCGAAGTCTCTCTGGACGAGGCGTTTGTCGATGCCGCTTGCGGCAAGATCGTGACGCTGGCTGGCGGCTGCCTTTGCTGCGCCATCGCTGGCGATATCGTCTCGACCCTCGTGGACTTGCACAGGGTGAGGAGTGAGCAGGGCTTCGACCGCGTTGTTATCGAAACGAGCGGACTTGCCAATCCTGGTCCGATTGCGAGGGACTTGCTTGATGCGCCCGAACTGACGCTCTATCGGCTCGATGGCATTGTTTGCATGGTGGATGCTCTGCAAGGGCTGCGCGAGCTTGAGAGGCAGCGCGTCTCTGCGAATCAGATCGCCGTCGCTGACCGGCTGGTCCTGACCAAGACCGACATCGCGGCTCCACATGCTGTCCCGCGGCTTCGGGAGCGGCTCGTAGCGATCAACCCGACCGCGCCGCTTGTTGTGGCGAACAATGGCGCGGTGGACATTGGTTGGCTGCTGGATGCGGACCTGAGGCTCATCAGTTGGGCCGGTTTGAGGTCGGACGGCCATGATCATCACGATCGTGACCTTCACGGCATTCGCTCCTTTTGCTTGTGGCTCGAACGGCGCCCGCATCTGGGAGAAGTCCGGCGCGCGATCTCGGCCCTGATGCAAGCTCACGGTGAGAAAATCCTTCGCATTAAGGGGTTGCTTAATCTTCCGGGCGAGACGAGCCCGACCGCGATTCACGGGATCGGAAACTTTCTGCATCCTCCGGAGCCGCTTGGCTCTTGGCCGAGCGAGGACCGGCGGTCGCGCATCGTCTTCATCGTAGACCGGCTGACGGAAGAGCAGATCGCGCCTTTCTTCGAGGCCTTCGGAATTCGGCAGGGGCTCGCCAGCGCATAAGCTCAATCATCGGCGTATCGCCAATAAGAGCCCGCGGTCAGCACTGTCGCCATCCGTTTCGACCCCTGTCGCCACGCTTGCTTCGGCCGTTTTCAGCAGTCGCGAACGTATCCCTAGAGAACGCGCTACGTTCCGCAGGCTCCCTTGCCCATCTCCTCCCAGTTTGGATCCAGGGTCAAAGAACGATCGAGCAAAAACCCTCCTCTCACGATTTCAGCCCAGAGTAAGTAGGAAAATATCTTATTAACAACAAATATAAATAAAAAAATTCTTTCAATCAGACTTGCTGTAGCGGCAGCGTATCGGCAGGTCGTAAGTTGATTTCATGATTTTTGCTTTTTATCTGGCCGTCTTGCGATGGCTTTCCCCTTAATAATAACATCCCAAATAAAAAAATGGCATCCATGGAGCATGTCATCGGACATGAAACCAAACCTGTCGAGGACAGGTATTGCGTACAATAGGACATAAGTGAAAAGTTACCGTGATTGTGCAATAGATTAGCAAATATAAGTCTATGTAAGTTATCTTGATTGGAATTATGTTCTTATTATTATAATATAATGAGTTTGTTAATAGAAAATCTTTCCAGGATATGGTCCAATTTATTGGCGGGTAACATGGCCGCCCCGCACTCGGAACAGCCCTTCACAATGGAAGTGGAATGATGACACCGCAACTCTTCGCGTCACAGGCAGGTGGGAGTTGTTTCTCACCTGCTGAGCAGCGAGACTTCAAGGCCAAGAAGTTCACTCAGCGGAAAAACGCTTCTCTATGTCGGCGGCCGGACCAATCAGGTTCCCATGCTCAGAAGGTTGGCGGAAGAGCGGGGAGCAGACCTCCTTCACCACGACGGAGGATTGGCGGAGAGCGCCCAGAGTCTGGCTGTCCTGACATCGCGCGCCGACGCTGTGCTGTTCCCCGTCGATTGTGTCAGTCATAGCGCTGCAAAGATGGTGAAACGGATGTGCAAGCAGTTGGGGAAAAGCTACTTCCCCTTGAGACGATCCGGTCTGGCGAGCTTCGCTCAATTCATTGAGCGCAATGGGTAAGGCGCCTGAAGATGCTCGCGCCGTTCTCCTGGCGGAGTTTCGGCGCGAACATCTTTGATGGAAGCCGGTCGCCTCCTACGATATTCAGGCTGCGCGGCCTGCCGCCGTTGCAGCCTCAACTTCAATCAAGCGGCCTGTCTTGACGTCGTAAATGTAACCGTAGACCGGAATGTGCCTGGGAACGAGAGGATGCTCGCGAATGCGCTTCACGTCGTCAACGACGCTTTGCTCGCGGTTCTTGAACGTGAGCCAGCGGATATAGCGCCCCGCAGCCGATCCCCCGCCATGCTTTGGATTGGCCCAGGCGTGGCCGTCGAAGGACGCCGTTTCCAGATTGTCGTCGAGCAGATCGCCAATGATGGCGTCGTCGAACAACTCCATTCCGCAATCGGTGTGATGGATGACGAACCATTCCCGTGTGCCCAGCAGCTTATGCGAAATCACCAGCGATCGTATCGCATCATCACTGGCGCGTCCGCCCGCATTGCGGATGACATGGGCGTCGCCTTCCGAAAGGCCTGCGTATTTCGCGGGATCGAGTCGGGCATCCATGCAGGTCAGGATCGCAAAGCCGCGGGCAGGCGGCAACGCGAGGGCGCCCTTGTCCCCGAAGTCCTCAGCATAAGTCCTGTTGGCTTCGAGAACTTCTCGATGGATCTGGCTGTGTGTCATGGAGACCTCTTCTGTTGCATTTACGGATGCTACGGGAGAACGCGGCCGAGGCTTAGAAGGCGCCGCCGTGTAGCATCGCTTCAGGAAACAGCAAATCGGCATGGCGGCGCGATCGTTCAGGAACTGCGTTTCTTGGGCTTCTTCTTCGCGGGAGCTGCAGGTTTATGCGGTCCCCAGAGCCGGTTGTAATAGGTATCGACCAACTGTAGAGAGGCGATTGGGTTATGGCCCAGGACGCGATCCTTTGCGATAAGCACGGTGCTGAGCCCCTTCGCATATTTGAAGAACAGGCTGTCATGGCCGAGGCAGAGACCGACGACGATATTGAACTCGCTGCCGTGGCGGTTCAGCATTTCGGCCTGGGTTACAGGGTTGCACATCGGCTCGAACGAGCCCGGCTTGACCTTCTCATGATCGGCAAGGCCGACTTTTTCCTTGGGGATGTTTCCCAGTTTGCAGGCCACCGAGACAACCTCAAAGCCATGGCTTTCGAGAATGCGGGACAAAAGCGAAGCCTGATCGATGAGTCCGATGCAGGTGGCGATGCCGAGCTTCTTGTAGCCCATGCGCTTCGAAAACTGGATGATCTCCTCGACGCGGGTCCATTTGCAGTACCCCTCGGATTCGATGCGCGCTGACTCCGCTGACACTCTTCGCGTTTCTTCATCCTCATAACGCGCGTGACCTGCTTCGAGAGTTGCAGGGTCCACTTTGCTCGGACAGAAGCCTGGCCCTTGCTCGGACGCCTGTCCGTGGCGGCAGGCCTGAACCGTTGAGGGACAAAGCGCGCATCTCGGATCTTCGTATTTCATGCCTTCTGCTCCAGCATTTGTCCCTTAAGATCAGTTCCAGATCGAGATGCTTTCTGCGCGTTGTTTGCTTGCTGAACGGGCTCCGGCAATTGACTCTGCCGCGCCGCTGAGGCTCTCAGCCTTTTCGCTGAAATCAGCGTCGCAAGCCAAGTACCGGCGGCGACCGCAGCGAAAAACAGAATGGCTTTCAACTGGATTGTGCCAAGGAGAACGATGGCCGGGCCAGGGCACAAGCCGCTCAGGCCCCATCCCACGCCAAAAAGAACCGCGCCCGCAATAAGGCTTGCGGTGACAGGCCTGCTGCGATCCGGCAGATGCATCGTCTCGCCAAGCGCAGTGGTCTGGGTGCGCCGGACAAGAGCGTAAGCCGGTAATGCGACGGCGATGGCGCCCGCCATCACCAGAGCAAGCGATGGATCCCAATCCCCCGCGACATCAAGAAATGCCAGAATGCGGTCGGGATCGGTCATGCCAGAAATCACAAGGCCCGCGCCGAAAATGACGCCGAACAGGGCTGCCGCAATGACGTTCATCTCAGTCCCCGAGATGCCTGACCGCGAAAACAGTAATGGCTGCGACCGTTACGAAGACGATCGTAGCCACGAAGGAGCGAGGCGACAGGTTCGCGATCCCGCATACGCCATGGCCGCTTGTGCAACCGTTCCCAATGGCGGTTCCGAATCCGACAAGGGCGCCAGCCAGAAGCAGTATCGGGAAGCTCGCTTGAAGATCACCCTTTGGGCTGCCCACCTGAAAGCTGCAGGGCTGGCCGATCAGGCCGGCGGCGATCAGACCGGCGAGAAACGCCCAGCGCCATAGTCCGCGATGGCCCGTAATGGCTGCTCCGAGAATGCCGCTGATCCCGGCGACGCGTCCATTGACAAGGATGAGACCTGCGACGGCGATGCCGATGCAGGCTCCGCCAACCAAAGCGTTCTGAAGAGATGACATGCTTCTAGTCCTCAAGGCGCAAAGCATGCGGCGGTGGAAACTCGGAGGGCGTCGTCTTTTCCGGATCGCCAGCCGGTGTTCTGATCGTACCTTCGGCGCCTTCAACCATCAACAAAATAGTAGAGATTAGGAGTGTGTTATGCAATGATAGATACCCTATTCTGTCTATTGATGCGAGATAAGAAAACAAATCTAAATGTATGCGTAAACAATAGAGATTATTCCTTCATTGCGCATTATAATAGAACATCTTTACCCGGTAACTTCGGTGTTGGCGAGTTGTACGAACGGTTGCACCCCATGTCATTAGAATCAGAGCATGGTTGTATTTTCTATCATTCGATAAACAGAACTCAATGGAGTGAACGCTTTCATAAAGCTTCTTTAGTTCATCTTTCACAAATTTTCGAGAATGCGCTAAAGTGCAAACCGTAGGCAAGGAAATATCATTCCCATGCTAAAAAGGGACGATGTTTAGAAAATTCTTTGACTTGGCTCGGAATGTACGGAAAAATTCTTGGCTGTATATGCTCAGCCAATCGCAGTAGCGTAGCTGCTGCCTGCCAAGAGAACGGCCATGTCCGATGCAAGACAAAAAACAACGGCGCTTCTAAAGCTTAGCCGAGACGCCCTTTTCGCAGGCGCAGGGCTTTATAACAAGAGCATCCTGGGAGCGTTGACGCTCTGCGTCTTCGTGGTTCCCGCCCCCGCCAACTCCGCGCCGCTGTGCGCAATTGTGGCGGATTCAGTCGCCGGGAAAATACTCGTGGAGCAGGGCGATTGCCGCACCCGCGTGACGCCTGCCTCAACATTCAAGATTCCGCTTGCCGTCATCGGTTTCGAGAAGGGATATCTGGAGGACGAACACAATCCTGCGCTGCCGTACAAGGAGGGCTATGTCGCCTGGGGCGGCGACAACTGGAAACAGCCGACAGATCCGACGCGTTGGATGAAATATTCGGTCGTCTGGTACTCCCAAATCATGACGCGCATGCTGGGCGAAAAGCAGCTTACAGATTATGCGCTGAAGTTCGGCTTCGGCAACGCCGATTTCACTGGCGATCCAGGCGAAGACAATGGTCTTGACCGCGCGTGGATTGGCTCCTCGTTGAAAGTATCCCCGTTCGAACAGACCGTTTTCCTGCGCAGGCTGATGCTGCGCCAACTCCCGGCATCTGAGCGCGCGATGATCCAAGCAAGCAAGATTGTCGAAATGATCCCGGCCGCGAACGGCTGGGAATTTCATGGCAAGACGGGCGGCGCCTCTCGAGGAAAAACAGACGGAGCGCATGGCTACGGCTGGTACGTTGGATGGGCAATCAAAGGAGGTCGAACTCTCGTGTTTGCCTATCTAACTCAAGACCAAGGCGAGGTAGCAACTCCAGCCGGCATTCGTGCTCGCGAGGCGCTGTTCGGCGCCTGGCCATCGCTCGTACCCTGATGAAAAAATGGCCCATGGCTCCACGGTGAGCCCTCCCAACCACGACAAGCTCCGGCGCCAGTGCTGTCGCCGTTGTACAATGCGAAACAAAAATCCCTGGCCGGGGGATGTCGGCCAGGGATCACCGGCTTGGTGGGCGCCAGAGCGCTACTTGAGCGGTTCCAGCACAGGGGGATTCCAGAGAGGAACGATCGCTCGCGTCCACACTCTCGTCTCGTAGGACTTCGAGCCATCTGAAAGATTATAGTAATTGCTGCTGGCGACGTCGGTCGTGGCGTAGAGCTGCGCGATGAAGCCGGTGAAGGAATAGCCGACGAGGCCGCCAAGCGCGAACTGAGACTGCTCGCCAAAGGGAGAGCCGTTGACGACGTGGCTTACAAGGCTGTTCCATGGAGCCTTGCTGAGATCGGATGAACCAAAACCTACGACGCCGACTTCCCATTTGCCGATGGTCTTGGTCGCAGTCAGGTCATAGTTGAGGTAGTCGGGCAAAATCTGGCCGGATGGCCCAAGCAAGGTCGCCGTCTGGGTGTTGCCAGGCTGGCCGAAGGCGAGGTTCGCGGCGAGCTTCCAGCCATTTGCGGCATAGGCGAGGTTCACGCGTTCGCTCAGCACCCAGCTGTCGAAGCCGAAGTGCTTCAAATCGTCTTCGATCGGGGCCCATCCGCCAACAAAGGCGCTAAAGCCGAAGCCGCCGCCAAGATCCCATGCCGCGCCGATGAACCCAACAGGGCTATAGAAATCCGTATACTCCCGGCCAGCCCAACCAGGATAGCCGGCTGAGGGCAATTGCGGAATGCCGCCGCTGATTATGGGCGTGGCGAGCAGGCCCTCGATGCGGCCGCCGCCTGGAAGCGCCCATGGGGTGGACCAGGCCAGCAGAGGGATATCGATGCCGAGGGTCGATTTCGTGTCATCCACGCCGCGCCAACCGCCGGCGGAGGCGTTATTGATAAAATAGACGCCCTCCGGAAGCGGCGCGCCAAGGGCAAGGCCCGCGGTCCAGCCGGGCGGCTCGACGGAGCCCGCGATAGCTGCGCCCGTGGCGAAAGTCATGCCGCCCAGCGCGAGGGCGGCAATCGTCGTTTTGATCGCTTTCATGTTCCCCATCCAATGCCTGGCGAGAACTTGCTTACGAAACTGACTGATTGGACGCGCGGAGCTCGCTGCGGCTCTTTAAGTCTATATATTCTATAGATGGGTAGACTAAACCTGTGCCGTTCATCCGCAAGTGCGAAATAGACACAGTACATACTATTTTGCGGATCAAGGCCTTGATAAAACAAAGTTTTATAGAACAAACATGTTCTAAGTTTTGCCGTTTGCGCATTAGGGAAATTGCTAAATGGGCTGAAGCGCCCACATCCGATGCTCAGTTGAAGCCAAAACTTGGAAGCATTTTGCGCTTATCAGGCGATAAGCCCGAGATCACCTCGTAAAGGGCTTCCTCATCCTGCTTTTGCTCGTCCCTTTTTGCGAGCCATGATCGCAGACATCAGGGGGCGTAAATCATGTCGAAGATGCTGTTATCGACAAAGAACTTTTGTTGGGTGTCCTCCCAACCTTTGGCGATGGCCGTGAAAGGGAACAACTCCATCGGAGGAGGCATGGCGGAATGTTTTTTGAGGATTTCCGGGTCAATGGGCCGGTAGCCGTGCTGGACAACTGATAGGGCCGGGGCGGCAAGGGCGAAAGCATTAAGCCAACGGTTTGTCATGAATTAAACCGTGCTGAAAGCCCAACGCAAGTTCGTACTCCCTTCGCCGCACGCTCTCGAATTTGCCTGGGATAAGCTGTACTGGAATCAACAAGTCGCAAATGCGCCTTATCCGCCTGAAATCCCGTGCGAGTTGCGGCAAATGGGACGGGATTTCCGGCGGGGCAAGCTGGAACCTTTACGCAAGCCCCTCGAAAAGCGCGGTCGACAAATAGCGCTCACCGAAAGAGGGGATGATGATCACGATGTTCTTGCGCTCGGAGGAGGGGCGCAGGCCGACCTCAATGGCGGCGGCGACAGCGGCTCCTGAAGAAATGCCGACTGGGATGCCTTCGAGCCTTGCCAGATGACGCGCCGTCTCAAGCGCCGTCGCGCTGTTCACCTTAACCACTTCGTCGATGACGCTGCGGTCGAGCACGCCCGGCACGAAGCCCGCGCCGATACCCTAAATCTTGTGCGGCCCAGGCGCGCCGCCCGACAGCACCGGCAATTCCTCCGGCTCGACGGCGATGATTTTCAGGCTCGGCTTTCGCGGTTTCAGAACCTGACCGATGCCGGTGATGGTGCCCCCGGTGCCAACGCCGGAGATAACGATATCGACCATATGCGCGGTGTCGTTCCAGATTTCCTCGGCCGTGGTGCGCCGATGGATCTCGGGGTTGGCCGGGTTCTCGAATTGCTGCGGAATGACGGCGTCCGGATGGTCGGCGAGAAGTTCCTGCGCCTTGGCGACCGCGCCCTTCATGCCGAGCGGCCCAGGCGTCAAGACGAGTTCGGCGCCCAAGAGCGCGAGCAGTTTGCGGCGCTCGATGGACATGGTTTCGGGCATGGTCAGGATGAGGCGATATCCTTTTTGCGCGGCCACGAAGGCGAGCGCGATGCCGGTATTGCCCGAGGTAGGCTCGATCAGGATGGTCTTGCCCGGCTCGATCTTCCCGGCCTTTTCGAGCGCTTCGATCATGGCGACGCCGATGCGGTCCTTCACGCTCGCGATGGGATTGAAGAATTCAAGCTTCGCGAGGAGGTTGGCCTTGACGCCCTTTTCCTTGGCGAGCTTGTCGAGCCGCACGATGGGGGTATCGCCGATAGTTTCGAGGATGGAGCCAAAGATGCGGCCCCGGCCTGGCCCGCTACGGTTCTTACCCTCAAGAGTATTCTGTGACATGTGTGACTCCGGTTCGTGATTTATCTTCCGGCGAGGAAGTCTACTCTGCAGCGTTCCGAAAAACCTGTGTGTCTGCGGCGGCGGCAAACCCGCGATCGAGATCGGCAAGGATATCGTCGATATGCTCCAGGCCGACCGACAGACGCACATAGCCTTCGGAGACGCCTGTAGCATCTTGCTCGGAGCGGGAGAGCTGCGAGTGCGTTGTCGTCGCCGGATGGATGGCGAGGCTTCTCGAGTCGCCGATATTGGCGACGTGGTAGAACAACTGCAGCGCATCGATGAAGCGCCGACCGGCCTCCTTTCCGCCAGCCAGCTCAAAGCCGACGAGCCCGCCATAGCCGCCTTTGAGGTACTTGTCGGCGCGCTCGCGGAACAAGCCCGTCTGCACGGACGGATGGATGACGCGCGTTGCCTCGGGGCGCCTCAGGAGATAGTTCGTCACCGCCTGCGCGTTTTCCGAATGGCGCTGGATGCGCAGGGGCAGCGTCTCGATGCCCTGGATGATCAGGAAGGCGTTGAAGGGCGAGAGCGCCGAGCCGAGATCGCGCAAAAGCGTCACCCTCGCCTTGATGATATAGGCGATGGGGCCGAGCGGCTTCACGGCCTCGGTCCAGACCGCGCCATGATAGGAAGGGTCCGGCGTGTTCAACGCCGGCTGGCGCTCCGGGTAGGCGGCCCAGTCGAAATTGCCGCCATCGACGAGAAGACCGCCGATCGACGTGCCGTGGCCGCCGAGATATTTCGTGGTCGAATAGACGATGATGGCGGCGCCATGATCGAAGGGCCGTGTGAGGAGCGGCGCGGCCGTGTTGTCGACGATCAGCGGAATGCCGAGCGGGCGGCCGATGGCGGCGACTTCGGCGATTGGGAACACGGTCAGCTTCGGATTGGGCAGCGTCTCGGCGTAATAGGCGCGGGTGCGCGCGTCCGTGGCGCGGCGGAAATTCTCAGGGTCGGCCGGGTCGACAAAGCGAACTTCTATGCCCTGGTCCTTCAGCGTGTTCGCGAACAGGTTCCAGGTGCCGCCGTAAAGGTCGGTGGAACTGACGATATTGTCGCCGGCGCGGGCAAGGTTCTGGATGGCGAAGGCCGACGCTGCCTGCCCGGACGAGAGCGCGAGCGCGCCCACGCCGCCCTCGATCTCGGTGATGCGCTTCTCGAGGACATCGTTGGTGGGGTTCATGATGCGCGTGTAGATGTTGCCCAGTTCCTTCAGCGCGAACAGGTTCGAGGCGTGCTCGGTGTCGCGGAACTGATAGGAGGTGGTCTGATAGATCGGCACGGCGACCGCATTCGTGGCCGGGTCGGCGCGCCAGCCGCCATGAAGGGCGAGCGTTTCGGGATGACGGCTGATCGATGACATGTCTTGCTCCTCTGTAGCGATTTTTGTTTGATTTTGGCTCGGCTCTGCGCGTTGTGGGTTCGCTTCCGGCGGTTGTGAGGCCGGTTCCGCTATGGCGCCTCGTTTCCTCGCCGAGATGCCCGCCGCCGCTACGGCGCCGATGGCGGCCACAGCCAAAACCCCAAACGCGATATCGCTCATCCTAGCCCCTCAGTTGCTCAGCCACAGAAGACAGTGGCCACCGCGGCGATGACGCAAGCCATTCCGCTCCTGCGAAGCTCTGAGCGATTAGAGTCTTCGCTAGTCCTCGAGGATTTGCGTCAGGCCCGCCGCACCTCAAGCTGCAATTATCTGCTCAGCGCCTTGGGAAATTAAGCAGATCTAGAATTTCTTTTCCATACTTCCCGTGATGTTCAGGAATAATAAAAACGGAATTCGCTCCAATACTTATTTTTTGGATAAATCATTCGAAGTTTCGTCGCGATGTATGCTCTTGTTTTCGTGTGCAGCTGAATTGCGCAAAAGGCGGCTCTTCGCGACTCTGATTTCAGACGCCCTACGACTACAAGCTGGATCATCTCACGCATAAAGACAATCTCGACAGCCGTAACTACCTTCGCGGCTGGGCATCTGAACTGTTTCGCGCTTTCTTGAATAAAATCTGCCAGATCACTTGATAGTTGGACATAAACTTCTTGATTTGGGCCTATTACGCCAAAAAGAGAATTCTGTCTCCAATTGGAAGGAACTTAAAATCTATGTCGGTATTTTCTGCAACCATCCTCAACCAAAACGATGGGTGGCGGCTAGAAACGCCTTCGGTTTCACTTTTGGCGTTGCCGGGACTGGGGTCAAATTTTCACCTTGGAAAAGTAAAGCCACCTTGCCAGATGTTATTATGCTCGCATCTTCTGAAGTGGAGCGGAGGGAAAAGGTGTCCCCAACGAATCCGATATAGGATGATCCGTTGGCGCCGGGGGCATAACCGGGGGATTTCCCGTCTATTTTTATTCTGTCTCCAGGACTAACGTTAATTGCAGCGCTGCATACACGCCAAGTGCTTACGCCGAAGACAGCTTTCTCGCTTGCGCCAAAAATAGCCTCATGTATTTTTGCTGTATCACCTGCGAAAGCGTTCGCAATTCCATGAGACAATGTCCCGCCGACAACGCTTGGCCCGTTGCTGACCCATCCGCCTAAGTTGGTTTTCTGGTGAAGCAGCGTTGAGATTTCTGCATGGCCATGCAGAACCTCAGAATTTTCCTCTTTAAGTGAGGCTATAATGATCGGGCCATCTTTCGGTGAAGTCGAGAATTGCGCAATCTGATCAAGCCGCTCGATGTTTTTAAGCAGCTCCTGGTTGAGCTTGAGAAGGATTAGCTTCGATTCAATCTGATGGAGCCTTGCCTGGATATCATTCTGACTATTTGGCTCACGTTCGATTTTGGGAAAAGCAATTTCTAACATGATTTCTTTCCTCCAAATCTGGCGTGAACTTTGCCGGTGGCCTTGTGGCCCGAGAAACAAAAAGACATCGGATCAAGGCGGCGACGTTCAAAACACCAGTTCTTAAGAGAATCAGCATAGCAGATTTAAAATTTCTTTGCTATCCATGCGGCTATCGCCGTACCAAATAAGAACAAGTTCCTATTGGCCTCACTTCATTGAACAAAATATTGCTCTGTGCGCTTATTTGCATTGCTGCTTTTTTATCGTCGTTGGAGCTTTGGAAAGGGAGGTTGGTTAAACAGCCTCTGCCGCCCGGCAACATCGCCGAATAACCAAGCTTTCCCGAGAGCGATCGCGGAAAGACATCTGTTGCGACACGCTGATTACACGAAACGTCTTTATCACGTACAGCGACGCTCGGCGGAGCCAAGGCGACTTTATAAGTCCTGGCAGTTGAAACCAGTTCAGCATCGTGCACTTAACCGGACGCGCAGAGCGACGTCTCTCTTATTGTAACGGGCGATCCAACTCCTGCGGTGATGACCGTGTAGATTGCGAGTTCGGCGAAGGCGTGTTGGCTTTTGTCTGTGCGCAGGATGAGAACTCCCTGTGCTACGCGCCGCACCGCTCAAATGACATAATTGAAAAACTCATACGTTCCTTGCTCCAGCGTTTCATACATGGTTTCGGCCGGGTTGTCGGTCCCGGCTCCCTTGATGATGCGGGCTGGAACGCCGACCGCAGTGCTCCGCGGAGGAACCGGTTGCGTCACGAATGACCCAGCCGCGACCCTGGAATAGGCTCCAATCTCGATGGCGCCGATGACCTGCGCGCCTGCTCCGATCAGAACGCCGGTCCTGATCTTGGGGTGGCGGTCGGTTTTTTCCGTGCCCGTCCCGCCAAGCGTCACCCCATGCAGGATCGAGACATTGTCCTCGATCACAACCGTTTCGCCAGCCACAAAGCCCGTGGCGTGATCGAGAAACACGCCTTTCCCGATTTGTGCGCCGGGATGGATGTCGGTCTGGAAAATTTCGGATGACCGGCTCTGCAGATAAAGCGCGATGTCGCGCTTTCCGGCGGTCCAGAACCAATGCGTGAGCCGGTGAGTCTGGATTGCAGCGTAGCCCTTGAAGAACAGGAATGGCTCTAGCAAACGGCCCGAGGCGGGATCGCGCTGGACAACCGCGGAAAGATCGGCGCGCGCCGCCATCCCAATGGAGCGGTCGGCATGAATTGCCTCGAGAAGCAGGCCCTTGAGGCTCTCTGCTGGGAAAGACGGATGGCCGAGCCTTCTGACGAGGCTCCGTGCAAGCGCCTCCTCAAAGCTTCTGGAGTCAAGGATGCTTCCATAGAGAGAGGCCAGCAACGCCTCGCCCATGCGCTCTTTCGCTGCTTCAGCGCGCAATCTGCTCCAAATCGTCTGATCTGGCGTGCTCGCTTCCGCATTAATCGGTTCGCTCGTCACCGCCTCGCCGGTCGATAGTGGAAAATCGGTCTTCATTGCGATCTCACTGGAGGCTCGTTCGTAAAACCTTTTGCTGACAAATTCTACCTCAGAAATGGACTTCTGGGATGATTTTTCTCAAAAAATTGGCTTAGCTTGGCCAAAAAACAAAAATAATCCAATAAATCTCAACGGATTAAAAAATATTTCTGGAAAAGGATTTATTATTAGCAATAATATATTGCCTACTTTGTTTCTTTGGAAAAAGTTTGCTTCTTTACCGAAGAAACTAAGTCATGCCGTTTTATCCACAACCCAATTAGTATGATAGGTTGTGGCATCGTTTATCAGGATTGCGATTCCACGCAGTTGGTATGCACGACTTCTGGTAAAGCGCCCACTGATTGACGCGCAAGTCTGGCCCAGGCCATTACGGTAGAAACCTTAGAAGACCAAGAAACGACGAGGCGAAAAGTTTTTTTATTATCGCACTCGCTGGAATCTTTTTATCGAATAAATTTGCTTTCTGCACGGACATGCTCGATCTCTCCGGTATTTTGATAGACATCTTTCGAGCCCGGGCCTATCAGTAGGGGCGCCTCTCTTGAATGTTTCTTCCTACTCAGTTCACACTGCTGCCGCCAAGCGACAGCGGAACGGAGGATGCATTGCTCGGGAGCCGGATGCCGGGCGCACCCCTGCCCGAGCAAGGACAAGAAAGAGAAATTCAATGGCAGATCCAACGATTCATACGGCGCTTGGCGACGTAGCCGCCCGCCAACTGGCGAACGCCACCAAGTCCGTGCCGATGATGTCAACCATCACGCCAAGATGGTTGGTGCATTGCCTTCAATGGTTGCCTGTCGAGGCCGGCATCTACCGGCGCAACCGCGTGAAAGATCCCGGCGCCGTGGCCGTCGATTGCTCGGCGCGCGACGAGCGTATTCTCCCGCAAACCTATGTCGATTACGACGAGGCGCCGCGCGAATATCTTTTGAGCGCGGTCAACACCGTGGTCGAAGTCCACACGCGGGTTTCCGACCTCTATAGCGTCCCCCACAACCAGATCGCCGAGCAGCTCCGCCTCAGCATCGAGACGGTGAAAGAGAAGCAGGAGAGCGAACTCATCAATAATGCCGAGTACGGTCTCTTGAACAATGTGGCGCCGTCCATGCGCATCAGCACGCGCTCGGGCCCGCCAACGCCCGATGATCTTGACGAACTGATTTCACGTGTCTGGAAAGAGCCCGGGTTCTTTCTCGCTCATCCCAAAGCCATCGCGGCGTTCGGGCGCGAATGCACGCGCCGCGGCGTTCCGCCTGCGACCATCACCATGTTCGGCTCGCCGTTTTTGACCTGGAGAGGCGTTCCGATCGTCCCGACCGACAAGATCGGCGTTGATGGCGACAAGACGAGCATTCTTTTGATCCGGACGGGAGAAGCGCGGCAAGGGGTTGTCGGCCTTTATCAGCCTGGGCTCCCCGGCGAGCAAAGCATGGGGCTCGCCGTGCGCTTCATGGGCATCAACCCCAAAGCCATCGCCCAGTATCTCGTGTCGCTTTATTGCTCGCTTGTGGTTCTGACCGACGATGCTTTAGGCGTCATCGAGAACGTCACAACGGATCATTACCATGACTACAAGTGATGCCTTTTCGCCTGGGCTTTCTCCCCAAGGCGTCAAGGGCGGCGACCCTCAAGAGGGATTCGGGGGCGGGCTTCCCGCCTCCCTGCCGGACGAGGCGTATCTGACCCATCTCGCCAACGAGTTGTTCACGCAACTCCCAGGGGGCGTTCCAGGCGGCGTAAATCTTGGCGGCCTGCAGCCGTCCGGGCTGCAAGGCGGCGCTCCCTCTTCGCCATCGCTGGCGGCGGATGCCCCAGGCCTTGGCGCCGTGGGGATGATGAGCAATTCCAATCTCCGCCCTTCGGCGCATGGCGCTTCCATCCCAGGCATGGTTGCTCCAAGAGGCGCGCCTTCGGCCATCCCCCTTCCGGGGGATGCGGAACTGCGGGCTCTGTTGTCTCCGCGTCTGACTTCACCAGTCGCGCCTCAGCCGCTTTCTGGCGCTCATCCTGGCGCCACTGACGCCCTCGCGCTCTCCGGAACCGACGCCCCAGGCCTTGGCGCCGTAGGGTCCCGAAGCAATTCGAACCTGCGACCGTCAGCGCATGGCGCTTCCGTTCCAGGAATGGCGGCTTCGCGAGGCGCGCCGGCGGCCATTCCGGTTCCCGGCGAGGCCGAATTGCGTGCTCTTCTTTCGCCGCGACTGCCTTCTTCGCCGCTACAGGCTCAGCCCCTCCCTGGAGCTGATCCCGCCGCCGCGGAAGCCCTCGCCCTGTCAGGAACCGACATCCCAGGCGTTGGAGCTGTCGGGGCCCGGAGCGACTCGACCCTGCGTCCTTCGGCGCACGGCGCGCCCCTTCCGGCCACGCCCGCTCCAAGCGAAGCGCCAATGGCGGTTCCCTCAACGGCGGGCTACGCTCCGGCTACGTCCGGCTCTAACTATTATTTTCTCGACGAAAGTCGCAGACCCTCGCCTGGGGCGGCGCCGACCTCGTCCCAACCCGGCTACTACGACGTCTATGCCGTGCGCCGCGACTTTCCCATCCTCGACCAGCGGGTTAACGGCCATCCGCTGATCTGGCTCGACAACGCCGCCACCACGCAAAAGCCGCAAGCCGTCATCGACCGGCTCGTGCATTTCTACAGCTTCGAGAACTCGAACGTCCATCGCGGCGCTCATGAACTCGCTGCGCGCTCCACGGATGCGTATGAGGATGCCCGCGAAAAGGTCCGCGGCTTTCTCGGCGCGTCGTCCTCGGACGAGATCGTGTTTGTGCGTGGGGCGACCGAGGCCATCAACCTCGTCGCGCAAAGCTGGGGCCGCCAGAATATCGGCAAGGACGACGAGATCGTCATCACTTGGCTTGAGCATCACGCCAACATCGTGCCCTGGCAGCAACTCTGCACCGAGACGGGCGCGGTGCTGAAGGTGGCGCCAGTGGACGATCACGGGCAGGTTCGGCTCGACGCTTACGAGAAGCTGCTCGGGCCGCGCACCAAGCTTGTGTCCTTCACTGAGGTGTCGAATGCGCTCGGCACAGTCACCCCCGCCAAGCAGATGACGGAGATGGCGCATCGCTATGGCGCGCGCGTTCTGGTCGACGGCGCGCAGGCCGTCTCGCACATGCCGGTGAATGTGCAGGAACTCGGCGCCGACTGGTATGTGCTTTCCGGCCATAAGGTGTTCGCGCCGACCGGCATCGGCGTGCTCTACGGCCGGAAGGAGCTGCTCGAACTCGATGCCGCCGTGGCAAGGCGGCGGCAACATGATCCGCGACGTGACCTTCGAGCGCACCGAATATCATGATGCGCCGGGGCGCTTCGAGGCCGGCACGGGCAATATCGCCGACGCGGTCGGCCTTGGCGCCGCGATCGACTATCTCGGCAGGATCGGCATGGAAAAGATCGCCGCTCACGAGCAGGGGCTTATCGCCTATGCGACGAAGCTTTTGCGAGACGTGCCGGGGCTGCGCATCATCGGCACGGCGGCCGAGAAGGCCGGCGTCATTTCCTTCATCCTTGACGGCAAGGAAAGCGAAGGCGTCGGCGCGGCGCTCAATCAGGAAGGCATCGCGGTGCGCTCGGGCCACCACTGCGCCCAGCCGATCCTGCGCCGCTTCGGGCTCGAAAGCACGGTGCGCCCGTCCTTCGCGCTGTACAACACCTACGCCGACATCGACGCGCTGGTCGCGGCGTTGCGCCGGATCCAGAGCGGGCATAATCCCTATATGGGCTAAAAACGTTCCAGCCCGGCGCTGCTGCGCCGGGCCGGCCGCAATCCTAAGCCGGCGGAGCCGGAACCAGAGAGGTTACGCTATAGTGGTGGCGGGCGCGGCCAACTGGCGAGGGGACAATGCCGGAGGGGCTTGTTGAACGTTACTACGAGCGGATTGTAGGGGTTCTTTCTTGTTACGACCGGATTGTCATCACCGGCACGCTGCCTGGGGCCTGCTACGCCAAGGGGATGACATCGTTTCTTTACGCGACTGCCATCCGCATTTTCGATTATCCGCAGTTTGCGGCGACGCTGCGCGACAAGGTCCGGGAGAACGCGGCGAAGGTTGCGGAAGCCTCGGGCGTCACCATCGAGCACGTTTCGAAGAGCTGCGTCCGCAAGGAAGACATCGTGGCCAAGGCGATTGTCCGGCGCGGTAATCATCCAGGCCTCGCGCACGTCATTTCGGCCATGGAGGCGTGCGGCGCCTACGAGCCCCAGCATGACAAGAAAAGTCACAAGACATTCGTGTGTCCGGACAGCGGCAAGCGTCCGCACTACTATTTCTATTTCATCGACGAGGAACTCGGCCTGATCTGTCCGCGTTCGAACCTGGGCGCCCTTCCGGCTGCAATTCTATTGCAACGGCCATAGCTGGCCGGGGCGGGCGCAAACTGAGCGCCGAAGGCATCGGGTTCACTGCCGGGGACAACGCATTCCTGCGCATCGGCGATTGGGATCGCGCGCAAGCATTTGGCCGATAGCTTCTCGCCCTGCCGGCTGCACCGCATCCTCGACCGGTACGCGGCGTTATGCTGCCCGGTGCTCGACGTCTTCAAACAATCCTATCGCTGGAGCCTGATGCAGGTGGAATATTCCACCGATCTTGTGTTCCGCTCCAAGGCTGCGCTGGCGCCGCTTTACGAACAACTGGCGCGGCATTCCGTGCTGACCGTGAAGGCTGAGTGTCAATCGGCTCGCAAAAGGGACCCCGGATCGGCGTGCAAAAAGGACCCCAGGGACCATCCTTTTGTTCGGTTCAGCAGCGCCATCCTTCCGTCCCGGCCCATGCGACTGCTGAGCCGGCGCGCGCAACGGCGGTCAAGAACGGCCGCTTTTGGCGGCCGCCCGCAGGGCTTGTTCTTGAGGGCCGTGAGCACGACGGCATGATGAGAGCGCCGGGCGGCGTGCTGGACGTCAGGCGCGGTGTTTGAAGCGCCAGCTTTCGTTGCCGGTCTCGATGATCTCGCAGTGGTGGGTCAGCCGGTCGAGGAGCGCGGTGGTCATCTTGGCGTCGCCGAAGACGTTTGGCCATTCGGCGAAAGCGAGATTGGTGGTGACGATGATGGAGGTGCGCTCATAAAGACGGCTGATCAGATGGAAGAGCAACTGGCCGCCTGCTTGCGCAAACGGCAGATAGCCGAGCTCATCGAGGGTCACGAAGTCGAGGCGGGACAGATAATCGGCCATCCGCCCCTGGCGGCCGGCGCGGGCTTCGCTTTCCAGCCGGTTGACGAGATCGATCACGTTGTAGAAGCGTCCTCTGGCGCCGCCGCGGATGCAAGCCCTGGCGATCGCGATGGCGAGATGGCTCTTGCCGGTCCCGGTTCCGCCGACCAGGACGGCGTTACGCTGTTCGGCCAAAAAGCCGCCGTTCGACAGCTCGCGCGCCAGCGCCTCGTTGATGGGCGTGCCGGCGAACTCAAAGCCGTCAAGGTCCTTGGCCAGCGGCAGTTTGGCGATGGTCATCTGGTATTTGATCGATCGCGCCTGCTTCTCGGCGATCTCGGCCTTCAAAAGATCGCCGATAATGCATTGCGGCGAGAGCTGGCGTTTGATGCCGGCCGCTATGATCTCATCATAGGCGGCCCGCATACCGAAGAGCTTCAACTCGCCCATCAGGGCGAGGATGTCGGTCCGTTCCATGGGCTAGCCCTCCTCAAGCTGTCATAGCGGGCGCAATCGGCGGCGGGCGCGTGCTTCAGGCGCAGCGCGTCGGGCGTGGCGATGCTCGCGGCGGGGCTTAAGTCTTTCTTGCGCGCCAGGATGTTCAGGATCACGCTCGACGAATGGACGCCCTGGCTCAGGGCTTCGGCGCAGGCCGCTTCAACCGCCGGGAGCCCATCGCTCAGCGCGGCGGCCAGGATCGCCACCATTTGCCGGTCGCCGTCATCGAAGCCGTGCAGCCTGCGCCGCACAGCTTCCAGCGATGACGGCAGAACCCAGTTCTTGAACGGCGCGCCGTTCCTTAAGCCGCCCGGCTTTCTGCTCAGCACCGGCACATAATGCCAAGGGTCATAGATCGTCTGGCCGCGCCCGAAACAGCGGGCATGTTCGCCAACGACAGCGCCGTCCTGCCGGATGACGATGCGATCGGCGTAAGCCTGTACCTCGACCGGGCGTCCCACAGCTTGGGAGGAGACCGAGTATTTGTTCCTGTCGAAGGAGACGAGGCAGGTCTTCGACACCGAGGCCATGACCGCGTGAAAACCGTCGAAGCGGCCAGGTACGGCGATCAGGCTCGCCCGCTCCGCCTCGAAGACCTGCCAGATGGTCTGGTCCTTGAACTCAGGATGCTTGTTCGCCTTGGCGTAGGCGACGCAGCGGTCGAGGAGCCAGGCGTTCAGTTCGTCGAAGCTCTTCACCCGCACTCTTGGCGTGAAGAAGCGCTCGCGGATCAGGCCAACCTGGTTCTCGACCTGCCCCTTCTCCCAGCCGGACGCCGGCGTGCAGGCGGTCGGCTCCACCAGATAATGGCTGCACATCTGCATGAAGCGCCGGTTGAACTGGCGCTCCTTGCCAACAAACACCGTCTCCACCGCCGTCTTCATGTTGTCGTAAATGCCGCGCGTGCAGGCGCCCTTGAAGAACGCGAAGGCGCTGGAATGGGCGTCGAACACCATCTCCTGGCTTTCGCGCGGATACACCCTCACAAACGGCATCCGGCTATGGCAGAGCCGCATATGGGCCGCTTTCACCACCATCGTGACGCCGTTCATCACAACGGTCTCGTGGCTCCAGTCGAACTGGTAGGCTTCGCCGGGCGCGAAAATCAGCGGGATATAGGCTTGCGCCGAGGCCGCCCCGCGCGCCTTGCGCCAGCTCTTGGCGTAGCGCCGAACCGCATCGTAGCCGCCATCAAACCCAACATCGCGCAGCGTCTCGAACAACCGCACCGCCGTCAGCCGTTCCCGCGTAGGCTTCGCCTCGTTCGCAGCCAAAAGATCGTCGAGCTGCTTCCGCCAGGCGCCAAGCTTCGGCATCGGTTGCACGCTGCGCTCGTAGCGGTGCTCCGTCGCCTCCGAGCGGATCGCCTTGCGCACCGTCCTTCGCGACAACCTCAGCTCGCGGCTGATCGCCTTGATCGGCTTCTTCTCGATGAAAAACGCACGCCGGATCTTCGCAATCGTCTCCACAACCAGCATCCCAAACGCAGCCCCCTGCTTCCACCAGGGGCTTTGTGGACCCAATCGTCAGTGGGGTCCCGTTTGGACGCCGATTACCCCGCTAACGGGGTCCTTATTGCACGCCGAAACACAGGCTGAGACCATCGCCACATTCCTTGGCCGGAAAATCGACCCCAAACTCGCGCAAGAAATCGGCAGCCAATTCTCCACCCGCATCGAGGGAGCCTGCATCAAACACCGGTTCGGCAAGTCTTCCATCAAGATGTACGATAAACTCGGCATCGTTTTGCGTATCGAGACAACAACGAACGATGTCTCGTCTTTCAAGCACTACCGGAAGGTAGAACACCGCAAAGGCCCGTCAAGCACGGGCTTTGCTCCCATGAAGAAGACCGTCTACAGCCTTGGAGGCTTGACCGGCATCCTCTTCGCCTGCAACCGGCGTTACCTCGCCCATCTTTCGGCGCTTGATGACTTTTCCGCCGGCGTCAAGCTGCTGGACCGGGTTACGCGCCCGCGAAAGGTTGAGGGCAAAACGGTCAAGGGCGTCGATTTCTTCAATCCAACGGAGCGCACCCTGCTTGGCGCGTTGCAGAACCCCAAGTTCACCATCGCCGGCGTCCGCCGCGCCGATCTCGCCCCGCTCCTGGACAACATCTCGCCTTCCGCGCTCTCACGCCACATCCGCCGCTTGCGCCATCTCGGCCTCATCAAACGCGCCGGACAAACCTACCGCTACTACCTCACTCGAGCCGGAAGAGCCGTCATCGCCGCCGCCTCCCGCATCACCGAATACGCCATCATCCCTGCACTCGCTTGAACGATTCCGTGCAGAAAATGACAAGTGTTTGTTGGTAAGAGACTAACGTATCTCCGCAAACTCCGTCCATTTCGTGGACAAAATAGGCATGACTAATTACGCTAACTTTTTTTACTACAAGACTAAGATACTCTAAATGATCAAATTAATACTAATAATATTTAGAAAGACGATGAGAGTGGATTAAAATTGAATATATCCAAGGGGTTTTAACTTTCTAAAATCAGAGCGATTACACGCCTACAGCATCAATGGTGGTCCGTGTAACTTGATGTCTGGAAATTTTCCTCCGATGCCGTCAGGGCGAGGAGGATGCGCGATTCGCTTCAGTTCCCCACGCGTGGGGAACTGAAGCGAATTGCGCATCGGTGTTCCAACCGCCAAGAAGGAACCACCGGTGACCAGCAAAGATACGACGATGGCCGCAGTCCTGGAACAGCTTACGGCGGAAGGTCCACAAGCCATGGCGCAGGTCATGACCACGCTCATGAACCTCGCCATGCGGCTCGAACGTGAGCAATACCTCGGCGCGAGCCATTATGAGCGCAGTTCCGGCCGGCGCGGCTACGCCAACGGCGTAAAGCCCAAGAAGGTCGATACGGCGGCGGGCACGCTGACCCTGGATGTGCCCAAGACGGCGGGCGTCCCCGAACCGTTCTTCCCGCAAAGCCTCGAACGCGGGCGCCGCTCCTGCCGCGCGGTGATGCTCGCCGCCGCCGAAATGTATGTGAAGGGCGTCTCGACGCGAGCCGTCGAAAAGGTGTTAGCCGAGTTCGGCATCGAGGGCCTGTCCTCGACCCAGGTCAGCCGGGCCGCGGCCATGCTCGACGAAGAACTCGAAGCCTGGCGGAGCCGTCCTCTCGGCCGCTTCCGCTATCTCTTTCTCGATGCGCGCTATGAGAAGACCCGCGAACAGGGCGTCGCGGACGATTGCGCCGTGCTCACCGCCATCGGCATCGAACCCTCTGGCAAGCGCCGTATCCTGGGCGTCTACGTCGCCTTCTCCGAGGCCGAAGCGCACTGGCGAGCCTTCCTTGAAAACCTCGTGGCGCGCGGCCTGCGAGGCGTCGAATTCATTACCTCGGACGACCACCCCGGCCTCAAGGCGGCTCGCCAGGCCGTGCTGCCCGGCGCACGCTGGCAGCGTTGCCAGTTCCACCTCGCCCAGAACGCCATCCACCACGCACGCCCCCAATCAGACTATCCTGTTTTACCAAACAAAACCAATCTCAGCCCTTTTTTAACCCTGACAGGGCGCTGGCCGCGTCCCACGCTGTCGCATCGCTTGCCCGTCAATCGTGGGCGCGCGGACGCCGCGCAGACCCGCCGTCGCGGATCCAACACGCCTCAGCCACAACGCCGCGGCGCCGGTAAGGGCAAACCGATGCTCTTGTTTTTGCGCCTGTGCTAATCGATGTGAATGGCGTTCGGATACAGCGTCCAAAAAAGCTCCACCCGATTGGTGGTCAGTTCCTGTCCCACATTGATTTTGGTCAGCGCACGAAAACATCTGCGCTCAGGCACATACTCAACATTCCAGTCCTTGCCGGGATCTCGCATGTGGAGGCTGTGGAGTTCTACGCCAAAACCATGAGAGGCGACGAGAAGCTTATGGGCGTTGCCATCTTCAACAATGCCCTGTTCGAGCACCAGATATTTTTGTGGTTGGGCCAGATTGAAGTCGTGCAAGCTCTCCGTGGAGACCGCGAAGAAATCCGGCAATGGGCTCCACAGCCATTCTCCTGGCTTGATCTCACAGAGCGCCTCGACGCGCGTCTCGAAACTGCCATCCGAACCAAATCTGAGCCGGGTCTTAACGCCGTGCTTCAGATGATCGAGAAACTCTGCAGAGTTATGAATCTGTAGCATCTGAAACTCCTGTCGATTGCCGGGACTTTGCATTTGAGGGGGACTTGACATCGGATGGACGTCACTCCCGGTTTGGCTTTTTCGCGCGAGGCGTGGCGTCGCCGTGCAACCTCTAACTCCTTTTCTCCAAAGATTTTGGATGAGCTTGCCGAGCGTTTCAACATTCAAGCGCAACCTGACGGTCACTCTCATGATGGAGGCCGCGTACAATCAGGCTGTCTAGCAATGCACGTTCTGGCTGAAAATCGGGATAGGGTCAACGCATGCCTGCCATGCGCGCCGCTAACCTAAGATCAATCTCTGTGTTTCACGCCAAGGCAAGACGACGCTTAGGAGCGCAAAGGGCGACCCAACGGCTATCGTTCGTCGGTGTGGCCGGCCATTTGTTTAGCTGTCGACCCCGTATTTCCAGCGGGCGTATTCGCGCGCACGCTGTTCAGCGTCGGGGCCGTCGAAAACCGCCCGAAGAAGGGCGTTGTCGCTATCGCAGGCGTCGACGACCCAGCATCCGGGCACTTCTTCCGCTTCCGCAACCGAGACGCTTTCGATCGCGGGCGCCAACTGTTCTTCTGGCTTCCACATCTTCGGCAGCGAGGCGGCTTCGATATTTGTCGCCATGTCATTCGCCACAATGACCGGCGGGGCGCCAGTGACGGCGCGCCTATGCTTTGCGGCGCTGTCGGCGAGCTGCCGCATGAACCGATCCACCGGATCCTTGATTGGCTCCCCACACTCGTCGACCAAAGGACTGTCGCTCATTCTGATTCCCCCAGCTCCAGACGATGAAACAAGCTAGCAGGCGCAGAAAGCCGTGGAAAGCCGGGTCTAATGCCTATCGACAGTAAAAGCGCGACGTTAAAGTGCCTTCTGTTTGCTTTGAATGGCTTTATTTTCTGAATCGCTCTATGAGCGTTTCCGATGCAGTCGATTGCTCCGGTTCTCGACCGCGCTATGTGTGGAGGCAAAATCGAATGGACAAGGAAATCTACCTGAAGCTCATTGTCCTGGGCGCGGTTTTGGTCGTTGCTCTCTTGTCGCCAATGCTTTCGGCGCTCGCCTTAACGGCCATCGTCGGCTGGAGCATTAAGGACAAGAGGATCGGCGAAACAGCCGCGGTCAAGGGGTTGATCGACATCGCTCCTCCGAGCGTCAAAGCGTTCTTCAATCCGAAATAGATCGCAGGACCTCAACTCCGGCGGCGAGCGATCTTCTGGCTGTCATCTCTGTTATGGATCGCTCGCGTTCGGCAGCACTGCCGAGCGAATTTTTGGCGCCAACGCGCAGTTCCCTCAAAAAAACACCGGTTGCGACGCCAAACTTAGGGGCTTGGAAAGCGCCGAGATGTGTCTCGGGGCGTTCACGGCCCGCGCCGGATGTCGAGTGTGGGGAAGTCGCGGTCTGCGAAAAAGCCAAGCGTCAAACAATGGAGAACGCAGGAACACTTGGCGGCTCATTTTCTTTCCTGTCAACAGTATTTGTCCTCAGGAGAGCCCAATGAAAACGTCTTTGCTGCTTCCCGTCGTTTCTCTCGCGCTCGTGCTTGCTGCTCCAGCCTTCGCGCAGACGGTAGCGTCATCTCAGCAAGATACTCAGACCAATCAACGTAAGCAGACAAGCCAGAACCACGAGGGCAATGTCCTCACAATCCGTAAGCTCAAACAAGACCTCGAGAACGCCGGTTTCTCCGACGTAAAGGTCTTGCAGGATTCTTTCGTGATTCAGGCGCAAGACAAGGAAGGCAATCCGACCATTATGAGCTTAAGTCCCAGCGGCGTCTTGGCAATCTCCGAACTCAGCCAGAACGGGCAAACTGCAAGTCACGAGTCGAACCAACATGGCCGCACGGCGCGCGCAGGTCATCCCATGACCGGACCCGGCCAGTCGAGCGGCCCCGCCGAGGGGACGAACGTCGCGCCTAGTCAAGGCGGCGCTTCTTCCGGCGAACCCGGGACGCCCGGTTTTCCTGGCGACAAGAACGGCCCGGCTGTAACGCCGCCGAGGCAATAGAAGGCTTGTGGGGGCGAGTTCGCTCCATAGCTTATAGAGCGAACCTGCCTCCGCCGGTGGGGGAGCCTCGCGCCTTCGGTCGGACGCATCGGCGCTGTCCTGACCCGAGACTCTCAGCGCTGAGCGAAAAATGAGGGCATCAAGACCAGCCCTGCCGTACAAATCGCGATTCCATAGGGGAAAATTCCGCGCTGGGCCCAGGTCCGGATGCGTCGCGAGGGTATGTAATCTCGAACCGACGGCCAAGTCGCCATCGATTTTCGGACGATCAGGAGCAGGGTTGCGAAAGCTCCGCCAGCGAGGGTCATGACGAGGAGGAAGGCATACGCGCCCGAAGGGCCGGCCCATGCCATGAGAACGCTGATGAGCTTGACGTCGCCTGCGCCCATGAAGCCTGCGGCGTAGACGCCAAAACTGAGAAAAAGCGCAACCGCCGCGACGATGATGTGGTTCTTGAAGCCATAAGACGGCTCCGCCAAAAGCAAATAATTCAGAAGGAAGAGAGCGAGGATGATCACGGAGACGGCGTTCGGAATCTTTAAGGCTTTTAATGTCTGAGGCGCACCCGTAGCAGAGGGCCGCCGCGTAGGCGATTTTGATGACAATCTGAGTGATTTCCGGGCGCCAGAGGTGGGTCAAATACATTAGCGAAAATGAGCCTGATTTTTGGGACAAGGTATTCAAATAGGCGCCCCGTCGCAACCAAATGCATGCCATGAATGGGATGGCCCGCTGCGCTTCATACGCGCACGCAAAAAAAATGGCCATTCGGAAAATCGAACGGCCATAAGTCTAGGGAGGAAACGCCCAAGAAGGGCAAACAACATGCAACGCATGCTGCACTGCAATATAAGATAGTGTGCAGCGCACAAACAGTCAATCCCCCCGCGAAACAAGCCGCCATTTTCCACTTCAAATTGACGTGGGTTTCCGTTGAAGGGACCTGATCACAGCGGCGGATCGACGCCGCCATCCTTCCGGCAAGCCAGACTGGCTTCCTCAAGATCCAGTTCACGTTCCATGCGGCGGCGAGACTCGTCCGTGATTCGCCCTTCCTGGAGAAGGCGAAAGATATATTTGCGCTCAGTTTCAACAAGCTCGGATCGAAGGCTTGACCCGATCGCCGTCTCGGCTCCGTTGGATGTGCTGAACGGGTTATGCAGCCGGGCCGCTCGGTAGTCGTGGCGCGTCTTCATGGTTGAAAGCACCGCATCGGGGAAGGTCTTAGCGGCCGCCAATGCATCGAGCCGGTCCTGCGCGACCTTGAGCGCGTCCCTTCGCGCCCGATGCTCCGCCTCGCGCTCTTTCTGGCGTTCGAGGATACTGTCGCAATTCAGCCCGAGCAAGAGAACGAGCCGCGGCAGAACAAGGCCCTGCCCGATCAGCGTCAGGACGATGACGCCGAAAGTGATAAAGAGAATAAGGTCCCGATGGGGGAAGAGAGCGCCGCTTGCGGTGTAAAGGGGAAGGCCGAGGGCCGCCGCGAGCGAAACGACGCCTCTGACGCCGACAAAAGCGAGAAGAATGGCCCATTGCCATGGCGGGGAGGGATCTCGCCTTGCAAGGGCCGGGCTCAGCCAGCGTGGCAGGTAGACCGCCGGAAACACCCAAAGGAAGCGCGCAACGATGGCGACGCCGACAATCAGGACAACGCCGAGTACGAGGTCCTGCAGAGAGAACTCATTCATACGATCGATGAGCGTTCGCGCTTGAAGGCCCATCACAAGAAAGATGAGGCCCTCCAGATAATAAATCACCAGATCCCAGAAGAAGATCCCCTGAAGCCGCGTCGCCGCCGGGATAAGGAGCGGGCCATTCCAACTCACATAGAGTCCGGCCGCAACGGTCGCGAGAACCCCCGATCCTCCCAGTTCGGCCGGGATCCAAAAGGCGACATAAGGCGTCATCAAAGATAAGGTGATTTCCACGCGCGGGTCGCGAGCCCATCGGCGCAGGCGCAGGCTGAACCAGCCGACGCCAATTCCGTAGACGATCTCCCCAAGGATGATGAGTGCGAACGCGCCGGAGGCCTCGGCAAACGAAAACATCCCGGTGCTGACGGCTGCGACAGCAAAGCGATAGAGGATCAGCGCGGTGGCGTCATTGGCGAGACCTTCGCCTTCGAGGACGACGACAAGGCGGCGAGGCAGACCAAGCCGGCGCGCGATCGCAAGAGGGGCGACCACGTCGGGCGGCGCGACGATAGCGCCTAGAACGAATGCGACCGCCCATGGCAGGCCCACCAGCCAATGAGCGGCCGCAGCGATGGCGCATGCGGTGAAAAGGACGCATCCAATCGCGAATAATGCAATCGGCCGGAGATTGAAGCGGAACTCGCGCCAGCTCATTTGCACGCCAGCCGAATAGATCAGCGGCGGCAAAACCCCAGACAATACAAGTTCCGGAGCGAGTTCCAATTTTGGCAGGCGTGGTATTAGCGCCAGCCCAACGCCAGCGACGACGAGAAGGATCGAGGGAGCAACATCGAGTCGCCGCGCCGCAATCGCCACTCCCGCCAGAACGGCGAAGAGCAGCAATGCCATATAGAGCGTGGAAGTCATGGAGATCACTCTCGCGATGGGGAAAGGGATTGAGCCCCGAGCTTAGAACAGTCGAGCGCGCAAAGTTTCATCAGACACGGAGGGGTGAAGCAATTCGGGCGCGGACCTTTGGCGGCCCTTCCAGCCGCAACAACAGAGCGTTCGGCTTGGCGCATCCAGGGGGCGACGCTTATCGGGACGCCCAGGAGGACAAACGCGCGGGGCTCTCGAATCGTCCTTGCCGGGGGGCGTGGCTTTCCTCGCAGCAAGGACAATTTCGCGATTTCGCACATGCCTTTCGCGGGCTGGGAATAGCCATGAGCTTTGCCTTGCAAATGCCTCGAATGGCGGTCTAGAGAGGATAAACGGCAGCCTAACCTGCGGCCGGCTCCCACGCTTGAAGGTCAACCATGGCAACTCAATTTCCCGGCTCTCAGTCCAATTTTCAGCCCATCGCACCAAACCTAAGCGTGCACTCCGCGGGCAATTCAAATATCAGTAATGACCTGACGATCATCGGCGATGTCTCCTCCACCGGGAGCGTGACGCTTGACGGGGTCATTGAGGGCAACATTTACTGCACCTCGCTGACCGTCACCGCGAACGGGCGCGTGAAAGGCGGCATCGTCGCCAATCAGGAAGTGACCGTTCAGGGCAAGGTGACGGGGACGATCCGGGGCCGCCGCGTGATGCTGCAAGCATCAGCGAAAGTCGATGGCGATATTTTTCACCAGGGGATTGGCATCGAGATGGGCACCCGTTACGATGGGACGCTTCGATGGACGGAAGACGAGCATGTTTTCGACGAGCCGAACTTCCCAACGCCCGGCAAAAAGGATGCCCGTGACCGCCATTAGCGGCGAAAAAGAGCCGCAAAGCGCGCCGTTGCGCGAGCGTTGAGAAAACATCCGCCGCAGCGGCGATTAACGGCTTGTTCCGGCTAAGGATCTAACTTACCGCTAGAATAGCGCATGCCGCCCCCGGAGCGGATCATGGTTTGTTCTTCAGTTGCAACTCCAAGCCGGCGCGACCGCGTTTGACGAGAGCAAGAATGTCATCATGGTTGGCTGCTTCGAAAGAGAGTGGTGGGCTGAGCGCTGTCGCTTGGCGAACATTTTAGCTTTTTCACTTTCCGATGTTGGAAAGGCGAGCTTGTTCTTTCACGCAATCCTTCAGCATTTTCTTTATTTCGAGATCGCTGGAACTGGCAGGGACGACGGCGGCCAGTACGGGCAACGCCATCATGAATATCACGAGCACGCTAAGCATCACGCCTCCAAGGAACTCGGGCTGTAGCTCGGGCGCACGTCCCGCGCAGCACGCCGGTTTTTGTCTGCCTTGTTGAACACCGCAGGGGGCGATTTCCTGCGCTTTCGGAAGCGGCGGTTCATGATGCTCGCTCATTGGAGCGGTCTGCCGTGCTACGCGTTGGCTGTCGTCGATGCTTCTTCTGGCATGTTCCAGTGAGGCGGTTTCACGGCGCCGCTTCAAAGGCCGTTACCGCCTGCAGGACGACGATATTGTGTTTCTCAATCAGGTCGACGGCTTTGCACTCGATGCTGGCCAGACACTCCTTGATCAGAGGGGCGATAACGAGCTTGCGTAAGCTTGAACCTGGTGAATTATTGGATCTGGGCGTTGCCCCGCTGAATGTTGAATACGAGAAAAGGCATTCTACGCTTTGAGCCAGCAGGCAACGATACCACATTCAACCTTGGTCGCTTCGAATGCGATAACGCGGACCTCCCTATTTACGCGGCTCCTCCGCTAAGCGCGCACAAATCACGAACTCAGCCTTGGCCGACGCTTCGGTCTTGACGATGACGTCCCTCACCGTGAACATTGTCTCGACCGAATGACGTTGACAGACAAATTTTCATCCTGAGCCTTCCGTAGCTGAGGTCTTTGATAAAAAACTGCTTGAAAGATTATTTGAGATGCCCACTTTGGTAACGATCCCTAGTCACACATTCACGCACCGCGTGGATGGCCAACTCGGTTGTTCATCATGAGAGTTGCGCTTTTACTCAGCAGTTCTTCATTCGAAGCCTTTTTCAGCAAAGTCCAGGGGCAAACCCGTGAGAGCTATTTAAGCAGCTACCGCAACGACTGGGCGTGGTATTATGCCTTGGGATTGATCGAGAACGGAATTGAGACGTTTATCTATATACCTTCCCAGCGTGAAAGCGGCCTGTATAAGACAGACTGCAACGTGAGCGTGCGCTTCCTGCCGATGGGGAGTTGGTATTTGCCGTTCGAATGGATTTGGTTCAAGCGGCTAAGCCGCCGTAATCGTTTTCTCCTTTATATGGACCAGCGTTTGAATACGATCGCGTTCATGCCAGCGCTTGTGCCTGCTCTCAAGGCTGATGGCATTAATGTTCTCTATATCCAAGAATATTGGAGCGGGCGATTCGATCATATTGTGGCGCGCGTCAATGTTGCAGCGACGGCTGCGGACCACGGAGCCACTTCGACTAGCATCGTGAAACATTTCAAGCGCGACGCTTTCGCAAAGACCCCTTTCGTCTACTGTCAGACTAGAGAAGAATGCAGAAACGTCGAGCGATGTGGCGGTAAGCCCATTTTGCAGCCGAATGGCTGCGATACATCGCAGTTTTATCCAAAACCGGATGTCTCGCGCAGCAAAACCATTCTAACGGTCGCGCGATTGACGGATAGGCATAAGCGAACGAGCGACCTTATTCGCGCCCTGGCTCTCCTTCCAGAGGACTGGACGCTGGATATTGTCGGTTCCGGTCCGGACCTCGGAATGCTTAAACAACTGGCGAAGGACGAAGGGGTTGATAGGCGTGTCCGCTTTCATGGCTTTCTTGGACGAAGCGCCGTGGTCAATCTTTTGCGAAGCTGCGGCGTCTATGCCATGCCGTCGGGGCATGAAGGTCTCGCCGTTGCAGCCTTGGAAGCCATGGGCTGCGGCGCTTCCGTTGTTTTCAGTAAGATAAAGGCATTTGAATGCCTTGTTGATGACAGGGTTAATGGCCGCCTTGTACCAGTTGGTGACCCCGTGGCGCTGTCTGAAGCGATCTCCGATGCTTGGGATCAGCGCGAGATTTTTGGAAAGGCTGCGGTTGAAACCGTGCGCAAGCACTTCGACTCTCACGTCCTTTACCGCCAATTGGCAGCCTCGCTCCGCTCGATTGTACGATGACTAAGTTCCTTCCCAGGCGCTAATTATAAGGGGCATCGCATGCTTGCACTCAAGACCCTGATGGGTGGCGGCTGGATGCTTCTTTCGCGCTTTGCCGGCCGCGGCATTGACTTTGTCACTTTGCTCATCCTTGCGCGTGTTTTGTCGCCGGCAGATTTTGGTGTGGCGGCATTGGCGATGTCCTTAGTCGCAGTGATTGAGATGATCCTCGAACTGCCGGTCACGCAGGCGCTCGTCCGTCTCCCCCGGGTCGACCGTGAGCATCTTGATACATGCTTCACGCTAGGAGTTCTCCGCGGCACCCTCATTTCAATCGCCCTTGCCGCCGCAGCCTGGCCGTACTCATACTTCAACAACGATCCACTGTTGATGCCTCTTGTGATCGTTCTTGCGATCGGTCCCGTTTTCCGAAGCCTATCTAGTCCGGCGATGGTGCATTTCAACAGGAAGCTGCTATTCCGCCCTATATTCTTTTCAGAAATATTGGGAAAAATAATCGGCTTTTGTGTTGCATTGCTGACGGTTATGGCAGGGTTTCACTATTGGGCGATCATTCTTAATTCTGTGGCATCCGCGGTTGTAACCACAATTGCGTCCTACATTCTGGCGCCTTACATTCCGCGGGTATCTCTGGCCCGCTTCTCCGACTTCGCCCGGTTCATCGGCTGGTACAATGGTGCGCAGATAATCTCCGCGGTAACTTGGCAATTTGACCGGATATTGATTGGCACATTTTCTACCAAAGCGGCGCTGGGCCTATATGCGATCGCGGACGACATGGCGACGTTCCCAACTAAAACTCTTGTCGGACCAACTCTGCAGCCAGTAATGGCGGCATTTTCCCAGATCCGCTCTGATCCCGAGCGTTTCAGGGCAGCATATCTGAAAGCAAACCGCTTCGTGATGCTGGTTTCTGTTCCCATTTGCGTCGGGATAGCTCTTACAGCTGATCTTATTATCTATATACTACTCGGCGCTAAATGGATAGAAGCCGCCCTCTACCTGCGTGTGCTCGCTTTGTCGATGCTTACCGTCCCATATTATCAAACACTCTCGGCGGCGTGCTATGCAATAGATCGGCCTAATACTTTGTTTAGAATAGGCGTAATTGATCTGTGCTTTCGTATTATATGCAGCCCTGTTGGATATTATTTCGCCTCAGTAAGTGGCATTAGTTTTGCGAGGCTTCTCGTCTCGGTGGCGATGTTTGCATATTATCTCAGGCAAGCAAAACTTTTGTTCCGTGTCAGCTTGTGGGATCAATGCCTCAATCTGTCAAAATTGGCGATCGCTGCGGCAGCCATGTGCTTCGTTGTGCTGATACTGCGTAATTTCTTGGCCGGCGAAGCATTGCATGCTCTGTCAGAATTGATCATTGTATCGGCTGTTGGAGCAGCAGCTTATTTGGGATCACTTTGGGTTTTAGGCATGCGATTGATTTTCGGGGTAAACCGACTTGAATTGGTCGATGGATGGTCTGGGCGCTAAGCCGCAGCTACTAAGCCGCAGAGAACCCAACTAACTAACTATGTTGAGCAAACTACGCCGACTAGAATCCAGGCGAAATGCAATCATGCCCTGCGCAAATCTGCTTGGAGAGGCGGCCACGCTCAGCAAAAAGAGAGTCAATACTATCTTTTGCTTGAGCGTAAATGGATCTCGCCATAACTGCTTAAGTAATTCTTTCAAATGCTTGATCCGGATACGGCGTCCTTCGGCGACCTCCAAAAAGAACCTACGCTCAAGAAAAAAGAACGTATGCTCTGCCCTCACCAAATTATAAGACTGATGAAACGTTTCGAGGACTTGGCGCAAATGGCCCATGCGATCGACAAAACGGCGCAACTCCCGACGCAACAAAACCGGATTAAGTTTGCCGCCAAGACCGGAATGGTTCCGGCCATGGATTCGGTAACGTCCAAGTTCTTCCGATAAGCTGACTATATCTCCCACAAAAGGGGAAATAAAAAGTATAATTCCGTCAACGAAAGGGTCATATTGCGCAGTTCTCAAGTACTCGCAGACATCTCGTCGGAAAACGTTGCCTGAAGTTGGCGGTGATGCATATCCTCCCATTCGCAAAACACTTTCTGCAACGTCTTGACGACTACGAAAAGCGCCAAGCTTCGGAGCGGCTTTGCCGATGATTTGGCCATCTTGGTCGATCTGCGTCAAAGAAAATTGCAGCTTCGCCACAGTGGGATCAAGCAGAGAGAGGATTTTGGCGAGCGAACCAGGCGCAAGTTCATCGTCGGCGTCGAGGAACAAAACGAACGGAGCCGTTGTCTGGTCCACGCCAAAAAGGCACGCCAATCGAGCGCCGCTATTTGTGATCCGATAGGCCTTCACGCCTTCATGCCGGATTACCTCCCAGGAGCCGTCTGTAGAACCATCGTCAATGACCACTAACTCGCAGCGAGCAGCCTCCGCTTGCGATAAGACACTTCGGATTGCTCGGGCAACATAATTTTCGTAGTTCCAGCAGGGAATTATTATGGCAAGCAGCGGCGAATCGGACGCCGAAAATATATTCAGCTCTTTGATGAGAACAAGCTGCTCTTGCCCGCTACAAGAGCTAGTATCAGAACTTTTATCAGCCACTTGATTTACTCTCATGATTGAGCTTGCAGCAAGATAATGACATATTTTATCATATGGAGAAGCTTCTGGGCACGGACTACGGAGCGTTTAGCTTTGGCTTGCTGAAGTCGGGCTTCACAGCAAGGTCGAGCAAAGCGGCGCGCTCCGGTTGCAAGCGGCCATGCAAAAGGTCGGCGAAGGCGATGAGATTGCCTCGCATACGGCCACGGCGGTCGATGAAAGGTTCCGGCCAAAGCGCGCGGCCAAAGTTACTTATGAGGTTACGGACTATCTGGCCGGCGACCTGCCCCGGAGTCATCGTGCGCTTCCGCAGCATGTAGAGAGGGTTGATGACCTGAGAGTAGCCCAGCCTCTCGCCCCTGACGCGCCCGCTCTTTACGCCCATGTGGACGCCCTTGATCTCAGCGGATTTCACAAAACGCCCGCCCAATTTGGCGAGCGCTGCAGCGAAATCGCGATCCTCCAGCCAGCCGTATAAGACGAGGCGCTCATCGAAACGCATCTCTTTGAGGGCTGAAACACGAAAGGCCATATTGCACCCGTAGGGGCTGAAAGGCTCCTTCCAGCGCCATTCGGCTGCCTCGGCCTTGCTGAGAAGGGCCAAGGCGTCCTCGAAGCCAATCCCAGGTCCGAGAATGCCGTCAGCAACGACATGGCCCGTCAATCCAACAACGCCTGCCTCATCGCGGAATATAGTGGCCGCTTTGGCAAGCCACTGCGGCTCTGCGATGAAATCATCGTCAAAAAAGACGACAATATCCGTCTTTTCGGGCAGAGCCGCCAGTGCAGTGTTGCGTTGGGCCGCCAAACCGCCAGGGCCTGTAAGAATTTCAACCCGGGCGATTTCCGCAAGGCAGCCGGCATCGCTCGCATTAACACAGGAGACGAGCAGCGCTTCCGGCTGCATTGTCTGTGTGGACAAGAGATGACGCACGGTCGCATTAACAAGCTCCGGACGCCCGCGTGTAGCGATGACGACGGAAATGCGTGGCAATGAGGCCCGCGCTCCTAGTGAAGGCGAACGCCAGCCGACGGGATTTGCGAGCAAGTCGATATAGTCCTTAGCCGTTCTCGACCAGGAGAAGTTTTTTACCTGATCACGCCCGCGCTCAATCATCTCCGTTCTAAGATCTTTTGATAAAAGGAGCGCATCAATATGAGCGACCCAGGCAGCAGGCTCTGAAGGCGAGGCTAAAAGCGCCGCCTCTCCGGCAATTTCAGGCATGCTGGAGCAATTGGAAGCGATGACGGGGCAGCCCCTCGCCATGGCCTCGACAATCGGCAAGCCGAACCCCTCAGTCCAGGATGGGAAAGCAAGACACAGCGCGCCATCTATAAAATAGGCAATATCTGCGTCAGTGACGTGGCCCGCCGCATAGACATTCGACTTCGCTTGAAGCGCGGCGCCCGCAAAAATACCAAGGTTGCCACCAGCAATGACAACGTCGATGTTTTTGACGTCGAGGTCGTCGGCAATATCTATAAGCAACTGGATATTTTTGTGACGCGCCCGAGAGCCAAAAGCGAGGACATATGGTCGATCCGTCCTCGTCCTGCCAGCGAGCATAGAGGGGGCGATGTTCGCGTCGTCCGGGCTCCATAGCAGCGCATGTTCATGACCGTTCGGCAGCACTGCGATTTCAACGGCAGGGATCGGCACATGCCGCGCCAGCATGCGTGCGGAGGCTTGGGAAACAGTGGCGATGCGCGCCGAGCGTTTGGCAAGTTGCGGTTGGAGAGCGGCGTAAAAGGCGCGGAAGGCGCGCGTGTAACTTTCTGGCGAAACGAAACTATTGACATCGTGGATACAAACGACCTGGGCCTCGCGGAACGCCGGAGCCGTGTTGCCGAGGTTGAGAAGGAGGCCCTGAGCGTGGTTCGGCAGGGTGAATTGTTCCCAAGCATGCCCTGTGAATGGCCCCTTTCGAACGAGCGAGAGGTTTGAGAGACCGGGATCTACAGCGGCTGAGGGCGCGATCACAACGGGCGCATCGGCGCTCCCTTTGAATTGTTGGTCAATTGCACGGACAACATTTAATGCGTAGCGTTGCACGCCGGTTGGGCGTTGCGTTAGAAACCGGCCGTTGATGAAGAAAGCGGCGCAGGCACGCATAACACAGCTCCGATTTTGTTGCATTCTCGAAGGCGACTAGTTCCTAAAGCATAAAGAGCAAAGACTTGATTTGGCAGCTCGCCTCCTGGAGAGCGGCTGGTTTTTACATTGCTATCATTGTCAAGGTAGCAATCTCTTTTTTCTACCGCAATCCGCTTTGCGTCAAAAAAGGTCTGCATTGGCATTCTGCCGAATGCTGACGTGGTCTTTTCCGATTGAACTCATCGAGCCACTGATCGAGGTAAGCCTGTATCCTATCGATTGAGCCATTGAGTTTTTTTCAGAATGCGATGCGGTAGTACTCGTTCAGAATCTAAGCCGTTAGTGATCTCGGCGAAGGCAACTTGAACATGCTGGCGGTTGTTGATAGCAACAGGGAATGTCTTGTCTTCTTGTCGATGTCTATTTGAAAGACTCATTGCTTATTATGTGGTAAAAATAATTAGCTGCGCCTTTGGCTCCTGTCAGGAAGTGGGGGCGCTTTAGGCGCGAGTACAATATTATGCGTGGCGTCTCCGTACCGGAGCGGGCTGGAAGCCACAGAAAAACCTAAGCTTGGCCAGGAGGGTGGCGAGTTAAGCCAGATTTGAGTGATGATTATGGGGTTAGGCAACCATCAGTTGTGACAAGGCCGATCCATATACATGGCAGCCATGACGACATTGGCTATCCGGGCGAATTTCCAAGCGATGACAGTTCGCTCGAACTGAGACAGCGACTTGCGGGTTTCCGCCGCCAGCTGCCTGTGCTGCTTGTGTCGATACTGATCGCAGGCTTTGCGGGCGCCACCATTGTTTTTAACCTTCCCCGCTCTTATACTGCGAAGTGTGAAGTCCTTCTCGATAACACGCGCGTTCGCGCAGTGGAAAGCGACTACGACAATCAGAATTCCACGTTAGACAGCACGGCTTCGTACACCGAGAGCCAAGCTGAGGTGGTCAAATCTGGGCAGATCGCCGAAGCCGTGATTCGGAAGATGAACCTGCTGGAGAAGCCGCTACCTGTTGCGCCCTCACTTTTCAGCCTTATTACTTGGCCGATCCAACATCTCATGAAGGTGATCAGGGGGGCGCCCCCTCCTGAAGACCCTGAGCAATTTCTGCAGAGTACAATAGCGCAGTTGCAGAAGGAACTCGATGTACGGCACGTGGCGCGAACCATGGTGCTACAAATCTCGTACACAGCCGCCAGCCCAATGCTTGCGGCGGATATAGCGAATGCGTATGCTGACGCGTATATCAGCGACAAGTTGAATGCGAAATTCGAAATGGCCCGCCGAGCCAGCGAATGGCTCGAAGCGCGGCTTACAGAGCTGAAGCAGAAGACCCTTGACGCCGACCTCGCCGTTCAAAAATTTCGGGCGGAAAATAACCTGATCTCATCGGGCGGCAAGCTCGTTAACGAACAGCAGATCACAGAGCTGAATACGCAGCTTGTAAATGCTCGATCTGACCGAGCGCGAGCGGAGGCGCGCTTCGGGCGGCTTGAGCAAATAATCGCGTCGCATCAAACTGAGGCCGTCGTTTCTGACGCGTTTGGCAGCAACATCGTCGAAGCTCTTCGTTCAAAATACTTGGCGGCGTCCAAGCGGGAAGGGGAGTTGCTGGCGAGCCTCGGAGCAGACCATGCGTCGGTTCTCGCAACGCAGAAGGAAATACAGGAGTATCAACGACAGATCTTCGCTGAGCTTTCCCGTTTGGAAGAGGCTTACCGGAGCGAAGTGGATATAGCGCGCCTCAAGGAAACGGCGTTAACGAAAGATATAGAAGGTTTGCTCGGGGAGGCGGCTAGTCAAAACAAACTCATCGTTATATTACATAATTTTGAACAGCAGGCAGACGCCTTTCGCAGCCTTTACCAGATATATTTACAACGCTATCAGGAGTCAGTACACCAGCAGTCCTTTCCAATTGTTGAGGCCCGCGTAATAACGCGAGCTTATGAACCGACGGCGCCCAGCCACCCCAAAAAAGCGGTATTGATATTGCTTTTCACATTGCTCGGGGGAGTTATCGGCGTCGGCGTTGCAGTACTGAGAGAAATGAGGGAGAGTGGCTTCAGTAGCGAAGAGCAGGTAAGGAATGAAACTCGTTTAGAGACCCTTGGCATCGTCCCTGTTATGCAAGAAGCGTCCGACGGTGGACGCGTCAGTCCTTTCCCTAGCCCCCCCTCGAACGAAAAGAAGCCTGTTCTTGGCGACCCAACATATCGGGAAGTAACTTTACTTCCGGCGAGCAGGTGGAACTATGTTCTCACGCATCCGAACTCAGCCATGGGAGAAGCGTTCCTCGCTGCGAAGCTTGCTGTAGACATTCGCTGTGGCGTCAGTCCTTGCAAGATCGTCGGGATTACCTCGGCGATGCCAGGTGAAGGCAAGACGCTCGCGGCAAAAAATCTAGCTTCGCAAATCGCTAGCCGGAAAGCTCGTGTCTTGCTCATCGATGGGGATCTTCGCAGGCGAGGTCTTTCCCTTGAGCTTACGCCGCAAGCTACGCATGGCTTGATTGAGGTCGTCACAGGCGAGTGCGACATTGCCGATGTTCTTTATAGCGAGCCTCAAAGCGGCCTCCATGTTCTGCCGGTGTTCGACCAGCATCAGATCACACATAGCTCCGATGTCTTGGCTTCAGCCAGCATGCGTAAGCTTATCATCGACTTGAGGTCCAGGTACGATTACATACTGATAGATTTGCCTCCCTTGGGACCTGTGATCGATGCGCGTGCGATGGCGTCGCAGCTTGATGCGTTGCTTCTGGTCATAGAGTGGCGGCGTACTCCAAGGAAACTGGTTCGAAATTTGCTTCGTGAGAACCTTGGCATCGGCGAGAAATGTATTGGCGTCATACTAAATAAAGTTGATGTCGAGAGTATAAGGGATTTTACAGAATACGGTTCAAGGCTTTATTCATATGAAGCTTATGCGCAAACATACTATTTAGATAAATCGCGTTTTCACGAGCGTTCTGATAATCACCGGAAGGGGTGGTACAGTCGAAGGTTGCTTCGCTCCCCGTTCGCCGCAGGTGCTCAGGCGAACTCGCCTCCGAAAAGCTATACGAGAATCAAAGAATTGCTAGCCCACCTCATCAGCGGGAAGTTCTTTTGATGCCCGCGGCATCTGGGTCAGGAGCACTAGGGAGCAACTGTTTGCGACGAGCGGGCAGATCGGATAAAAATAATGGAGACGGATCAAATCGCGGCGTTCCCACCGCCAGCTGAACGGACAGCGCTACGCGTCCCTTCTCAATTAAAGGTTGCGCTTGTCCACTATTGGCTTGTTGGCATGCGCGGAGGCGAGCGCGTCCTGGAAGCTCTCTGTGAGTTGTTTCCGCAAGCCGACATCTTTACTCTTGTTGCGACCCCCGACAAGCTGTCTCCTACTATCCGCAAGCATAAGATCACAACCTCATTCTTGCAGAAGATTGGGGGGGCGAAGCATTACCAAAAAATGTTACCCTTAATGCCGTTCGCACTAGAGTCATTTGACCTCACGCCTTATGATCTCGTGATTTCAAGTGAAGCTGGGCCAGCAAAAGCCGTCATAACGCGCCCAGACGCGATCCACATTTGTTATTGCCACTCGCCTATGCGATATATCTGGGATCTTTATCCGCAGTATAGGGCCGAGGCAGGTAAATTGGCGCGCAGCGCCATGGCTTTGACGGCGCCGCTGCTCCGCGTCTGGGACGTCACAACCGCAGCACGGGTGGATTACTTCATCGCCAATTCAGCCCATGTCGCAAAACGCATTAAGAAATTCTACGGGCGCTCTGCATCGGTAATATATCCACCGGTCGACGTAAGCCGCTTTTCAATTCGTAAGGAGGGACCGGAAGAATACTATCTCTGCGCCGGGCAGATCACGCCCTACAAACGTATCGATTTGGCGATCGAAGCCTTCAACCAGCTGGTAAGGCCGCTTGTCGTGATCGGGGCTGGCATTACGCCTCAACTTCGAAAGATGGCCGGGCCAACAATCCGCTTTTTGGGGGCGGTAGACGATGAAACGATGGCGCATTATTTCGCCCGCTGCCGCGCGCTTGTATTTCCGGGCGTTGAGGATTTCGGCATTATCCCCCTCGAAGTAATGGCCTGCGGTCGCCCCGTGATCGCTTTTGCACGAGGCGGCGCCATGGAAACGATCGCTGATGGAAAAACTGGTATTCTTTTTTATGCGCAAGATACCGCTTCCATCGTCAAAGCTGTCCATCTCTTCGAGTTGAACACAACACGATATAAACCGGAGGAAATAAGAAAATACGCCATGAAGTTCAATAAGTCAGTCTTTGACTTCCGTATACGGGAGTTTATCTCAAGCACGCTGGAAGCCCATAAGAGACAAGGCGATATGTCTGCAGAAGGCTTATGAGTTTTCTTTTCGACGCTCTTTTGTTCTTTGCATTCAGGCGGTCTGCTGCAGACCTTATGATGGCGTTCTGGATCATGAATGCGTTCGGCGCCCTCACGATCCTTCCGCCCGCGTGGAGCGGTGGCGTAAATCTATTGGTGGGGACGATTGCCGCAATTTTATTTGCTGCAAAGATCGCATCGAACACCAATGCGTCTCGCCTTCTACTTACGGTCTTGGATTTCCGGCAATTAGGGTTCTTGAGCGCTTATACGAGCGTAGCGTTGATGAGCGCGATCATTCTACCGCGGATCATGTCTCAGGTTGATGTTTATCCAGTATCTGGCGGCGACAATTATGGCCTAACAGCCGTCCGCCCAAGTGCAGGAAACGTAACACAAACCCTTTACACCTTGGTTTCCTTTTGCACCGCGCTTGCCTTTGCAGTTTTTATACAGGGGCGCGAAGCTTTGGCGGGTCTGCGCTTGGCTTTTGTAGCCGGCGCAGCAGTGTTAATAATTTCTGGATTTGTTGACATCGCTGCGAGTAATATAGGCGCCTCCGACGCGCTCGATATTTTTCGTACCGCTAGTTATGCATTCCTGTTGGATAATGAGGTCTTGAACGTTCGACGAACGACTGGCTTCATGCCGGAAGCATCGTCGTTTGGCACGGCTTGCGTATTTTGGTGCGCTCTTCTTTTATTTACGCGGCACATTTTTCCCAGACGGCAGATCGCTTTTGTCGTGATGCCACTCGCGGTGCTTTGCGCCCTGCTTGCCCTCTTATCGACCTCAAGCGCGGCATATGCTGCGCTTGCCGTAAGCTTCATTTTATTTTTGGGCGATTGTTTCATCAATCTTTTCTCGAGACGCTCCTATATACGCCAGCACACACGGCAGGAATTGTCTGGCGTGCTTATGGTAATAGTTCTGTTTACAATTCTCCTGCTCGCTTTTCCGTCTATTTATGAATTTATTACCGATATGGCCGATGAAATCATATTCAACAAAGAGAAAACCAGCTCATTTGAAGAGCGCACCGCTTGGACGGACGCAGGACTTGCTGCTTTCTTCGATTTGTTCGGCATCGGTGTCGGAGTTGGCTCGATCCGAACCTCGAACCTTTTTGTCAACATCCTGGCGTCAACAGGTGTGATTGGCAGTTTCTTTTTTGCTGGATTCCTGCACCGATTTTACTCGGCGCACGCTCAGAATGCATCGCCGCAGAACTTGGCGCTCTTAAGAGGGGTAAAGTTAGCTACTATTCCGAGCTTCGTTCAAGCTGCGCTCGTAGGTACGATGCCTGATTATGGCGTACCCCTTGGCGCCCTCTTTGGCATTGCCATTGGAGTCGCCGCTCAGAAGCGACCCAGGGCTGTGCAAACCATGATGCCGGCGGCGCGCAGGACGAGTTGAACTCGTTCTTGCGGGGGCGCCGCATCCTTTCCGTGGATCGGCATTTCGTACAGGATGGCGCCAACAGCGTGTGGGCTATTTGCGTCAGCTATCTTGGCCCATGTCGGGCGACATGGAAAACTGACCCCCTGACGCCATGAGGAACTGACCCCCTTGGCATCGGCAAGAAGGGGGTTTTGATGGACGATCACACAGCAGACAGAAGACTCTTGGTAGTCCGTCCGCGGTCTGAAGAACCGCGGGGAGAGGAGATGATTGAGCCTGAGGGGGGGGGCGGCGATGCTGCGGCTCAAGGCAGCTGGATGGGGGTCGAAGCGGATTGCGGCTGAGTTTGGCGTCAGCCGGACGACGGTGAGGCGGTATTTGCAAGCCGGGGGCTGGCGGCCTTTCAAGAACCCGAAACGGGAGAAGCTTCTGGGCGAGCACGGCGATTGGCTAAAGGAGCGGTTCCGGCGGCATCGCGGCAATGCCGATGTGGTGCGCCAGGAGCTGCTAGAAGGGCGTTGCGGCGAGCTTGCGGACGGTGGAGCGCGCGGTCGAGCGCTATCGGCAGGAGCTTGAGGCGGAGGCGCGGGCGAGCATTCGCTTCGAGACGGCTTCGGGCCGGCAGCTGCAGATCGATTTCGGCGAGCGGCTGGTTGAGATTGGCGGCGCCAATCAAGGTATACTTGTTCGTTGCTGTGCTCGGCTATTCGCGGCGGCTGCATGTGCGCGCTTTCCGCAATGAGCGGCGGGAAAGCTGGTTCGAGGGGCTTGAGAGCGCCTTTCTAACCTTTGGCGGCGCGCCGGAAGAAGTCCTCGTCGACAACGCCCGCGCGCTCGTCGCCGACCATGACGTCGAGACGCGCACGGTCGTGTTCAACGCCAGGTTCCTGGCTTTTGCCCGTCATTGGGGCTTCAAGCCCAGGACCTGCGCGCCTTATCGGGCGCGGACCAAGGGCAAGACCGAAAGCGGGGTGGGCTATGTCAAAAAGAATGCGATGGCGGGTCGCAGCTTCAAGAGCTTCGAGGAGCTTGAGGCGCATCTTTCGGCCTGGGAGCGCGATGTCGCCAATGCACGGGTGCATGGGACCACGGGCGAGACGCCGGCGAACCGCTTCGCAGAGGAAGCAGGCAGGCTGAAGCCGTTGGCGGGCTGCCCTGCGTTTGGCTCTTGCCGCACGCTCGAACGCAAGGTCGGCGACGATTGCGCGGTGGAGGTGGATGGCAATAGCTATTCCGCGCCTTGGCGGCTGATCGGCGAGCGGGTGGAGGTAACGGTGGCCGGGGGCCAGGTTCGCTTGCGGCATGGCGCGAAGGAGATCGCCGTGCACAAGCTCGCGGAAGGCCGCCGCCAGCGCGTCATCGATCCCGCTCATTTGGCTGGCCTCGCAGGCGCCGGCGGGCGAGCCGCGCCCTCTCCGTCAGGGACAGCCTGCCCGCCGCCGCGGCAGGCTGAGCTGTTGCGTCCCCTTGCGGAATACGAGGCGCTGGCTGGGGGAGGCTTCTGATGGCTCGCGCGAACAAAATGGAGCCGGTCCTCGATCCGCTCGAAACCATGCTGACGCGCTTGCAGCTGACCGCCATCCGCGACCAGCTCGACAGCCTCCTCGACGAAGCGGCCCGCGCCGATCTGTCGTCACGCGAAACGCTGGCGCTTCTTTTGGAGCGCGAGATCGCGCGCAAGGACCATCGCCGCATCGAGATGGCGCTGAAGCTCGCCCACTTCCCGGCGATCAAGGACTTGCAAAGCTTCGACTTCGAGGCGCAGCCCTCCATCGATCCGAGGCAAATCCGCGATCTGGCGGCGGGCCGCTTCATCGCCAATGGCGAGAACGTGCTGCTTCTCAGCCAGCCGGGCGTCGGCAAGACCCATCTCGCCATCGCGCTTGGGCGAGAGGCGATCCTGGCCGGATACTCCGTGCAGTTCGTAACCGCGACGGCGCTGGTCGCCACGCTCGCCAAGGGGCATGCCGGGCGAAGGCTCGACGACAAACTCGCGACCTTCGCCAAGGCGAAGCTGCTCATCGTGGACGAACTCGGCTATCTGCCGCTGGAGCCCGAGGCAGCCCATCTGTTCTTTCAACTCGTCAGCCGGAGATACGAGAAGGGCGCCATGCTGATCACGTCCAACCGAACCATCTCCGAATGGGGGACCGTGTTCGGCGACGCCATCGTCGCCACCGCAATCCTCGACCGGCTGCTCCACCACAGCCACGTCGTAACCATCCGCGGCGACAGGGGATCAGTTCCGGATGTCGCTTGACAGCCTAAACGCTGCATCGCTGGCGAAGGCGGAGTCCAGGGCTGCGGCTTGAATATTTCAGCATATTCCCGAATGTGCCCCGCATCGACGGCGTCAGTTTTGTTGCGGCCAAGCTTGGTGCGCGCAAAATCGCGGATCTGGGCCGGATTCACGATGCTGACGTTATGGCCGGCTTCCCATAGCGCCAGGGCGATACCGAGGCTGTAGCGTCCGGTTGCCTCCAGGCACGCGTGGACCCGTTTGATCTTCAGTTCTTTAAGCCAGGCCATCAACTGGCGCCAACCGTCGGGCGAATTGGCAAAATATTTGGACCGCGGCTTGCCGCAAGCGGCAATCTCGACGTCGAGCCGGTCCTTGGAAACATCAATGCCCAGCGCCGGGGTCATCATAATATCGTCCTTCTCCCTCACACTCCCTAGCCACGAAGCCTCGCATCGATCTACCTTGTACACAGGATCTGCGCCCAAAGCGCGTCCCAGGATACCGTCCAGCCTGCAAAGCGGAGCTTGGAAAAGCGGGGCCCGATCTACCGCTCGAGGTCATAGCCTGAAGGGACGCGAGAGGCTCACCGCTTTCCTCGCAGCCCGGTGGATTAATCTGCCACCGGACGGATTGCAACGTACAAGGAACGCGGGTTACCCCGCGCCCCCCTGCACAGATCCGGACGGGCCCAATTAAGGCATCCGGCTCCCACCTCGGGTGTGTGGCGGCGAAGCGCACGGCAGGCCAGGGGTGAAGGATTTTCGGTTTCGGGAGGAAGTCCTCCGCCAGCTTTTTTATCCTGGTCCAAGGGGGTATCGTCCTTCTGGCTTCTCCGCCGGAGCGTTCTTAGCCAGAGCCAGACGACCTGATGCCTGAACTTGCCGAGCGTCGCCATGTTGGTGGGCACGGCGTGGTAGGCGAAGAAGCCTCTGATAATTTGCGCCAGCCAGCTCCCTTGTTCGGGGATCGGCCAGTGCATGCGCCGCCACAGCTCCTCCTTGATTTCCTTGAGCTTGGCCCTCACGCGGTCCCGCCGGGATTTCCGCTTGAGCAGAAAAGCCCCCCGGCGGCTGCGGCCGCAGATGAAGGTGAAGCCTAAGAAATTGAAGGTTTCCGGCTTACCGAGCCTGCGCCTTTCGCGATCCGCCGCAGCGAAGCGGCCAAACGCGATCAGGCGGGTCTTATCCGGATGCAGTTGCAGCGCAAACTCCTCGAACCGCGCTCGCATTGCATCGAGGAAACGGCGAGCGTCGTTCTCATACTGGAAGCCCAGCGCCACATCATCGGCATAGCGCACGATGATCATGTCGCCGGCGGCCTCGCGCCGTCGCCAGCGTTCGGCCCAGAGGTCGAAAACGTAGTGCAGGTAGATGTTGGCAAGCAGCGGCGACGCCACTGAGCCCTGCCCGGTTCCCCTGTCGCTGACCGCCACGGCCCCGTCTTCCAGGATACCCGCCTTAAGCCATTTCTGGATCAGGCGGATGATGCGAGTCAGCGGCGCGCTACCGCACGACGCTACTTGAGCGCACTTCGCCGATCCGATGTTCGACAAATCTAACTAACCATTCCTGGCTGACAAAATCGAAAAACGACCGAATGTCGGCGTCAAGTATATAGTTCACCTTCCGTTTGGCGATGCCTACCGCAAGGGCGTCCAGCGCATCGTGTGCTCCGCTTCTGGGACGGAACCCGTAGGAGAAGCCGAGGAAGTCTTCCTCGTAGATCGCATTCAGCACCATAACAGTCGCGCCCTGAACGATTTTGTCTTCCAGGGCGGCAATCGCCAAGGGCCGCTGCCGTCCATCCGCCTTCGGAATATAGGTCCGGCGGGATGGTTGAGGCCGGTAGGCCCCACGGTGGATGCGGCCATGCAGATCGATGAGCCTGCGCTCAAGATCGGCTTCGTACTCCTGCCGCGTCACGCCGTCCACGCCGGGAGCAGCCTTACGCCTGAGAGCGTAAAAGGCGACCTCCAGGGTCTCGACGCTGATGTGATGCAGGAGCGCGGTGAACTTCTCCTTCTTCCTTTGCCTTGCGGCTTTCCGCACACGCTCCAGCGCCTGGGACACGCTTTCCCGGTTCTGAGCCCGGCGCGTGCTATGCTGGTTCGTGTTCCCCTTGGTCCCCGCCCTTCGCTCCACCGCCTCCGCCGCCGGTCGCCCGGCTTTGTTCGGCGGCTTCTTCGCACCTATGGTGGAGTCTGACTTCTCATGCCCATGCATCACCGGCTACGGCTCCTCGCCTTCCCGATGCGGGCCAGAGGCGGTGAGCCGCCCTGGTCAGGCATGAGATCTCCCGGTTCCCGCGCAAAGGAGCGTCCGCCATGCCAGGGTCTCAGACCGCGCTGGGCCGGCCGGGCGCTCGCAGTAGCGCACCCGCCCGTCTCGCCTTCCGTCTATCGCGCGCCAATCTGGATGAGGAGAGCGGCAATCGAGGTGAGGATGAGCGGATCGCCGAGCGTCTCGATGATCGCCGCTGGCGCTGTGACTCGCAAGGCTTTTTGCTTTGCGGAGTGACGTGGAGCGTCACTCCGCCGTTGTTTTGATTGTCGCGCGGCCAGCCGGACGGCCCTTGCCGCGTTTGCGCTCGAGCGCTTCGTTGTGCCGGTAGCTTCTGACGTTCATCTCGAGGATGGTCGCGTGGTGGACGAGGCGATCGACGGCCGCGATCGTCATGGCCTGGTCGGGGAAGACCTTGCCCCATTCGCCGAACGGCTGATTGGCCGTGATCAGCATGGAGCGGCGCTCGTAGCGCGAGCCGATCAACTCGAACCACACGCTGGTCTCGGCCTGGTCCTTGCTGACATAGGCGATGTCATCGAGGATCAGCAGATGATACTTGTCGAGCTTGGCGATGGCGCTTTCCAGCGCAAGTTCGCGGCGCGCCACCTGGAGCCGCTGAACGAGATCGGTGGTGCGCAGGTACAGCACGCGCCAGCCGTTTTCGATGAGCGCCAGGCCTATGGCCGCAGCCAGATGGCTTTTGCCGACGCCGGGCGGGCCGAACAGGAGGATGTTGGCGCCTTGCTGGATCCAGCCATCGCCGGAGCCAAGCGCCATGATCTGAGCCTTACTGATCATGGGCACGGCGGTGAAGTCGAAAGCGTCGAGCGTCTTGCCAGCAGGCAAGCGTGCCTCGGCAAGATGGCGTTCGATACGCCGCCGTCCGCGATCGGCTATCTCCAGTTCAGTGAGCGCGGCCAGGAAGCGGGCTGCGGGCCAGCCTTCCTTGTCCGCTTCTTCCGCGAGCTTGGACCACATCTGCTTGATGGCGGGCAAGCGTAGTTCGGTCAGGAGAAGCTCGACGCGTGCGGAGTCGATGGCGGAGGTCTTCGTCATGCCGCTGCCTCCAAAACGCACGGTTGAGCGACAACGGCCAACTCGTCATAGGCCGAGAGCGGCGCCAGTTCGACGGTAACCTCCGGGATGACCGCCGCATCAGGCTTGAAGCGGTCCCACAACTGGGCGGGATCGGGCAGTTCTCCAGCATTTAAAGCGGCCTCGATCGCTTCCGCGAGTTCAGCCTCGCAAGCTCGCTCATGCGCCAGCGCCAGGAGTTCGACGGTGGCGCGGCATGCGTGCTTCTCGCCCTCCTTGGCCAGCAACGCCTCAAAGGCGCGGGCGTAAGCCCTGCGTGGGAAGAGCCGTTCACGATAAACGAGATTGAGAAGCGCCATCGGTTTCTTGCGCAAAGCATGAATGACGTGGCGGTAGTCGACGACATGGGCGCGCTTATTGCTCGCCTGCGGCGGCTGGCCCCGGCGTAAGCTTAGAATGGGCGCGCCGCCAAGGAAGCATTCCAGGCGCTCATCGTAAATCCTGACGCGCAGACGATGCCCGATGAGGCGCGAGGGAACCGTATAGAAGACGCGCCGCAACACGAAGCCGCCGCTTGACGTGACCACCACGGAGGCTTCCTCGTAATCGGTGCTCCGCCGCTCTGGCAGCTTTTTCAAGGCGGCCCGTTCCGCTTCGATAAGCTTGCGATTGCGCGCATTGCGGCGGCCGGTAACCTCGTCGATGAAGCCGCGGTACGCCGCCAGATCGGGGAAGTCGCGGGAGCCGCGCAAAAGCAGCGCGTCCTCGATCGCCTTCTTCAAATGCCCATGGGCGCTTTCGATGGAGCCATTCTCATGGGCGACGCCCGGATTGTTGCGCGTCGGCTCCATACCGTAATGCGCAACCAGCTCATCATAGCGGCGCGTCAGGTCCTCCTGTTCGTCGCGGGAAAGATTGCGAAAGGCAGCGGAGAGACTATCGGTGCGGTGGTAATGAGGCGCGCCGCCGAGCGCCCAAAGCGCATTTTGCAGCCCCTCGGCAAGCGCGACAAAGCTCTCGCCACCAAGAATGACGTGGGCATGTTCGAAACCGGAGCAGGCCAGGCGGAAATGATAGAGCCGATGGTTGAGCGGCACGCCAGCGATCAAGACGCCAAGGCCGGACAGATCGGTGAAATCTGAAAGCCCAAGTCGGCCCGGCGTATGCGTCTGTGGAAAGACCACATCCCGCTCCGGACCGTGCTGCGCCCGCCAATTGCGGACACGCCGCTCCAGGGTTCGGCGCACGCCAGGGGCGATCTCCGGGTGGCGACGCCGGATCTCTTCGTAGACGGCGATCGCGCGCAAATCCGGCGCGGCCTCGATCATCGGCACGGTCTCTTGCTCCCAAACGCCCTCAAGCGGATCGGGCCGACGGCGCCCTCGGGGCGCCTTCTTCTGCGATGGCAGCCGTGGATCGCACGCGATCCGATAGCCGGTCGCGGTGCTGAAACCGGCCTTGGCGGCGGCCACAGCCGTGGTGTGTGTCTGGCGAAAACTCATAAACAGCCTCATCTGGTGGTCGTTGATGTGGAGGCCGGGCAAGCGTCGATTCCTCTTTGCTCTGAAGAATCATATGCTTGTCCAGCCTGCTCGTGACCGCCAGATGCCGTTCCACCCTAGTGAAACGAGCGCCGCCGCTAACGCCGCGCCTTCGGTCGGGCTACGCCCTCCCTCCGTCACGTCGCCAGCGGCATTCTCATCCTGATTGACGTTGCCTTCTCACGGTGATTGTCGCGCGACACTCCGTCAGTAGAACGACGTCGGCGCCCAGAAGAAGGCCGATTTCGCGGCTCAATGGCTGGCCTATGCGATCCCCTGCCGACGCTTCGCAGATATCCTCGCGGATACCTCCGCACGGCTCGGGGCCGATGTGGGTTGCTAATCCTTCATCGCAGTGGACCACCTACTCCTTCCCGGTCGCCCGGCGCACACGAAACAAAACCAATCTCAGCCCTTTTTTAACCCTGGCAGGGCGCTGACTGCTGTCGCATCGCTTGCCCGAGCGGAGGCCGCGCAAAGCCGCCGTCACGGATCCAACACGCCTCAGCCTCAACGCCGCGGCGCCGGTAAGGGCGAACCGATTCCCTTGTTTTTGCGGATGTCCGAAGTCGCGATAGCGTAGAAATTCTAGCCGCTGTCTTGCAACGGCTCACCGCACTTTGCCTCGCCGTCTGAAATTTACAAAGTCGAGCTTAGCCGAAGCGATGTGCGCATTGCTGTGTCCGCGGATGCTGCCGAGTTGTCAAGTCACTTCGATGCTTGATAAACCCTCACCGTTTGGATCGAGCACATGCACGGCGCAGGCGATGCACGGATCGAAGCTGTGGATGGTGCGCTGGATTTCGAGCGGCTGTTTCGGATCGTGCAAGGCATGGCGGTCCATCAGGGCAGCCTCATAGGGGCCGGGCTGGCCCGCCGCATCGCGCGGCCCGGCGTTCCATGTGCTGGGCACGACGGCCTGATAGTTCGCGATTGTCCCGTCCTCGATCACGATCCAGTGGGCGAGCGCCCCGCGCGGCGCCTCCATGAAGGCCACGCCTTTCGCCTGTCTGGGCCAGGTCGACGGCTCCCAAAGCGCCGGGTTGTGTACGGCGAGATCGCCAGCCTTGATGTTGGCCGTAAGCGCGTCGAGCCAATGTTGCATCTGGTCTGCCACGATCTTGGTCTCGATGGTGCGAGCCGCCGTGCGCCCCATCGTGGAGAACATCGCCTTCAGCGGCAGATCCAGTTGTTCGAGCACCGAGGCGGTGAGCGCTTTGGTTGGCTCGTGGCCGGTGGCGTAAAGCATGAGCATGCGCGCCAGCGGGCCGACCTCCATGACCTTGCCGCGCCAGCGGGGCGCTTTCAGCCAGGAATAGCTCTCCGCGACATTAAGCTGCTCGAAGGGCGGCTGCGGGCCGGTAAAGTCGAACGAGGTCTCGCCGTCGTAAGGGTGCAGGCCGGTGGTCTTGCCGCCCGCATAGGCGTACCAGGAATGCGCGGCGAATTCCTGAATCTGCTGCGGGTCGTTCAGGTCGATGGGCTCGATCTTGCTGAGATCGCGGTTCAGGATCGCCCCGGCTGGGAAGAACGAGCTCAGCTTGCCATCGCTGCCCCGCGTCGGCATGTCGCCGAAGCACAGGAAATTTCCCACACCCTCCCCTCGCTTGAACCAGTCCTTGTAGGAGCTGGCGATTGCGAGCGTGTCGGGCAGATAAACCTGGTCAACGAAGGCTTGCATCGACTGGATGATAGCGCGCACCTCCTGCAAGCCCGCGATGTTGAGCGCTGTCGACGCCGCTCCGCCGCTCTCCCCACCTGGATCGATGCTGATGGGGGTCGGCATGCCGCCCACGAGCAAGTTCGGATGCGGATTCTTGCCGCCGAAAATGGCGTGCAGCTTCGCCACCTCCCGCTGCCAGGACAGCGCATCCAGATAGTGCGCCACCGCGATCAGATTGGCCTCCGGCGGCAGCTTGTAGCCCGGGTGCCCCCAATAGCCGCCCGCGAAAATGCCAAGCTGGCCCGCATCCACGAAGCTCTTGAGCTTCTTCTTCGCATCCGCGAAATAGCCGGGGCTCGATTTGGCGTAAGCCGAGATCGATTGCGCAAGGTCCGAGGTTTCCTTGGGATCGGCCTTGAGCGCGGAAATTACGTCCACCCAGTCAAGCGCATGCAGGTGATAGAAGTGCATCACGTGATCATGCACATATTGGGCGCCGGTCATGAGATTGCGGATGAGCTCAGCATTGGCGGGGATGGTGTAGTTCAGCGCATTCTCCACCGCGCGGACCGAGGCGAGGCCGTGGACCAGCGTGCAGACGCCGCAGATGCGCTGGGCGAAGACCCAGGCGTCTCGCGGGTCTCGGCCCTTGAGGATCAGTTCGAGGCCGCGCACCATGGTGCCCGAGCTATACGCAGCTTTGATACGACCGGAGTCGTCGGTCTCGGCCTCGATGCGCAGATGCCCCTCGATGCGGGTGATGGGGTCGACTACGACGCGGTTCGACATTATTCACCCTCCAGATTGTCAGCCATGAGTTCGAGCAGGCTCTCGACGTGTTTGTCCCATTTGAAATGAGCAGCACCCTTGGCGAGCGTGATCCGGCATTGCCCGCAGCCCGTCACGAAATGCGCCGCGCCCGCATCCTCAACCTGCCGTTTCTTGATCTCGAAAGCCCGGTTGCGCAACGGGTCGGCGCGCGTGCAGGAGACCACGCCGCCGCCGCCTCCACAGCAAAAGGCGAGCGGGCCATGATCCGCCAACTCCTTGATTTTGAAGCCCAGCGCGCGGAGCACATCGCGCGGCTGTTCTTTCAGCCCGCCTCTGCGAATAACCTGGCAGGGGTCGTGGAACGCGGCCGTGGAGCCGATTTTCTTCACCTTGATGGCGCCGACGGCGAGGGATTCCGCCAAAAACTCCATCATGTGAATGATGCGCACGGGCGGCTGATAGCCATACCAGCGCGGAGCCTCCCAGCGTGCCGCGCCATAGGCATGGCCGCATTCCGGCAAAAGCAGCGTGTGCGCGCCGATCTCGATGGCGGTGTAGATGATCTGCCGCGTCATCTTCTCCTGCAGTTCGACGTCGCCGTTGATGAAGCCGATGTTCGAGGCTTCGAAGCCCTTGGAGCTGTAGGTCCAGCTGACGCGCATCCGGTTCAGGATCCTGGCGATATCGGCGAGCGCCTTGGTGTGCTCGGTCAGCTCGGCGGGCGCCACGGTGACGAGGATATCGGCCTTCGGCAGATCGACATTGATCTTGACGCCATGCTCCTCGGCCGCGTCGTTGAGGATATCGGCGAAGTCTTCCGCCGGCGTTGCCGGACTGCCCCATTTCTTGGTGGTGCGGTCCATCAGCTCCAGCCGGTCGGGAACGAGGCCGGCGGCATACATGCCGTGCCGCGCCTCTTTCACAAGCTCGGCGATGTCGATGCCCATTGGGCAAGCCAGCGTGCAGCGCCCGCACATGTTGCAGGAATCGTAGAGAAGCTGCTGCCATTCCTCCAGCTCTTCGATCGTCACGCTGGGCGCGATGCCGAAGAACCGGTAGAGCGGCGCGAACGGCCCGAAATGCCGGTGATAGGCCTGCTCGAAGGGCCTGAGCTTATGGACCGGCGTATATTTCGGGTCCTGCGTGCTGATGTAGAAGTGGCAGGCATGGGCGCAGACGCCGCAGCGCACGCAAGCTTCCATGTGCATCGCAGCCGTGGCGCCGAACTCTTGCAGGAAGGTCTGCATGGCTCGGGAGAGGCGTTCCTTCTCGGGCAGATCGCCTTGAATCTCAACGGAAACGCCCGAAGCGGTGACACGCGCGGTCATAGATCGGCCCCCCTGTGTTTGAACCGGATGCCCGTGGCGCCTCTGGCGAAGAAGAACAGGAAGGCGTGCATGAGCTTGCCGAACGGAAACCAGATCAGGAACACGCAGACGCTGAGGATGTGGAGCGCGAGCAGCGTTTCATAACGCGCGCCAATCTGGATGACAGCGAGGAGGCCCGTCAGCACCGGAAGCAGCGTCAGCAGCCAGCTTATGTAGTCGTCGGTCCGCGAGATGAGCTGCAGCACGGGGTTGGTCAGCCGGTGCACGAGTCCTGCAACGATCGAGAAGGCCGTGATCGCGCCAACCGCAGTGACGAGGTTCGACGGCAGGCCAGGCCAACTCACGCCGAACAAGCTCTTGATGAAGAGAATATGCGGCACATACAGGAACGCCACGATCGCAAGGCCCACATGGAACACATAGCCGTTGACGAATTGAAAGACGGAGGCGCGGATGAAGGTCTTGTGCGGCCATTGCTTGCGCACATTGGCGAGCAGCACGGACATCCACGCCGATGGCGCGCCTTTGCGCGGCGCCGAATGATCCACGCGCAACGGCAGCAGGAAAAGGCCAACCAGCCGCCAACTCACGCCGAATACGAAAATCGCAAGCGAGACCTGAAGCGCCGGCCCACGTGAAAACTCAAGAAGGTCCATGGCTCAAGCCTCCTCTGGCTTGTTTGCGCCGCCGCCATCCGGGCTGGATGAGTGCGAGCCGTTTGCGCTGGCGGGCTCTTTGCTGCTTGGGGGCGAGGCACCTGCGCTAACGGGCTCTGCACTGCCTGAGGGCGCCGGCTTGCAGGCTTTCTGCTGCTCGCGAGCGAGCGCCGCCGCGCCTGCGCCAAGCAGAGCGCCTCCCGCGGCAGCCGCCGCCGAAGAGCCGCCTATGCTCGCGACCGGAGCGGGCAGCGGACGATAAAAGCCGCCCTTGTCCCAGAAATTGGGTTCGGAGCAGCCAAGGCAGCCATGGCCCGACTGAATCGGGAACGAAGCGCCAGCATTCCATTTGAGAATGGCGCAAGCGTTGTAGGCGATCGGTCCTTTGCACCCCAGCTCGTAGAGGCACCAGCCTTTGCGCGCGCCCTCGTCGTCGAAACTCTTCGCGAATAGCCCGCGCTGATAGAAGGGCCGGCGGTAGCAGCGGTCGTGGATGGTCTCGCCGAAAAAGGCCTTGGGCCGGTTCAGCGCGTCGAGTTCCGGCAGCTTCCCAAAGGACAAGAGATGCGCCACGGTGCCCGTCATGGCTTCCGGAAGCGGTGGGCAGCCTGGGATGTTGACGATGGGCTTGTCTTTCACGATCTCCGAAATCGCGACCGCGCCGGTTGGATTGGGCGCCGCCTGCGGAAGCCCGCCGAACGCCGCGCAGGTTCCAACCGAGATGATGGCGAACGCATCCTTCGCGGTTTCTTGCAGCGTTTGCAGATTGCTGCGGCCCGCGATGGTGGAATAGGCGCCGCCGTGCTTCGTCGGCACAGAGCCGTCCACGACGAGGATGTATTTGCCCTTGTTCTCCGCCATGGACTGAAGGCGCGCATTTTCAGCCGCCTCGCCCGACGCGGCCATCAAGGTATGGTGGTAATCGAGCGAGATGAAATTGAAGATTAGGTCTTCGAGCGTGGGGCTGAAGGCGCGCGTGAGCGACTCGGTGCAGCCCGTGCATTCCTGGAAGGAGAGCCAGATCACGGCTTGCCGCCGCGCCTTGGCCAGCCCCTCCGCCATGGCGTCGGCGGATCCCGGCGGCAGCGCCAGCAGCATCGCAAGATAGGTCGAGTATTTCAGGAGCGCGCGCCGCGAGACGCCACGCTCGATCAAGAGCTCACCGAGTGTTCGGCTGTCTGGCATTGCGAAACTCCTCGTTTGTTGGCGCTCCGCACTCCTTGAGCGCAAGGTGTAGATTTCGCCAACGCATCGCCATCCCGGCCAAACGACGCGCTTGCCGGGATCGCAAAAAAGATAGGCGCTTCGATATGTGGCGCTCCCGGATAAGGCTTTGCCTTTCCGGGACGACGACGATGCGCGTCCGGCAAATTTTGCTTGGCATTGTGCTGAACCGCCGTCATGGCTCTGCCTCCCACGAAGCAAGAAGAGCGGAAACGGCTTCGCAAGCCGCGGGGAGTGCGGCGGCGACTGCGGGCGACAGGCTTGCGCCCCATCCGATCGTGGCGGGCTGGATGGCGACCAGAGCACGTCGCCTGGGGAGGGTTCCCGACAGGGCGACGGCGGAAAGCAGGCTCAAGACAGAGACTTCGTGAGCGGTGCGTTTGCCGCCGGCGAGCTTCGCGTCCATCGCTTCGCCTTCGAAAACGCGGACCGTTCCGGGCGTCGCGTCGAGTTGGGCCGCGTCGATGGCGATGAAGCCGGATGCATCCTCGATTGCTGGGAGCAGAGCCAGACCAATGACGCCGCCATCCTGGAATATCGCGCGGGAATGCAGGGCGGGATCATGTGCGAGTTTATCGATTACGGCGGCGCCTGCGCCATCGTCGCTTCGAAGCCGGTTGCCGATGCCCAGCACGAGAATCATTTTCGCCGCCGACAAATCACCATATGCTAATATTCGTATTATAATAAATGAGATGTTTTTTGATCGTTATCAAATTTTGAAAGCGAAGGGGCGCCGCCAATAGTCTCCCCCCTGCCGCCGCCGTCAGCACTCGCAGCGCTAGCTCATTCGACATCGCTAGCCGACGCGGTCTGCCTGGCCCGGGGCGTCGGCGCCGCCTTGGCGCTGCCGACTGTCAATATCGAAGCCATGACCATGCATCTCGCTGAAATCAGACTTGTCAGGTTTTTATTCGAGAGGTTGTGCAGCCAAGCTGGCATTGTGTGCGAAAGCACCGCCGGAATTGTCAAAGTTTTCACACGGCGACAACTGCGCAAACGGAGCCAACTGCGGCTCCCTCATCGATCCACTCGGCCGATCGTCAACCCATTTCGCCAGATGGCGGGGGTTCAGGCGGCTTGCGGCGCCGCGAGCGTCCGGTGGTCGAGGGCGGCGGCGATGAGCGCCTTCGTATAATCCGTTTGCGGATTTTCGAAGATCTCGGCGGTCGGCCCTTCCTCGACGGCTTTGCCGTTGCGCATCACGATTACATAGCTGGCGAGCGCGCGCATGACCTTGAGGTCGTGGCTGATGAAGAGATAGGCGAGACCGCGCTTCTGTTGCAGGTCGCGCAGGAGGTCGACGATCTGCGCCTGCACAGAAACGTCGAGCGCGCTTGTCGGTTCGTCGAGCATGAGGAAATGCGGTTGCAGGATTATCGCCCGCGCGATGGCGATGCGCTGGCGTTGGCCGCCGGAGAATTCGTGCGGATAGCGGTCCTGCCACTCGGGCTTCAACCCCACTTCGGCAAGCGAGGCGGAGACCCGCTCGCGGCGGTCGGCGCGGGAAAGGTCCGCGCTCTGGATCAGAAGGCCTTCCTCGATGATCTGGCCGACCGACAACCTCGGGCTGAGCGAGCCGTAAGGATCCTGGAAGACAACCTGCATTTCCTTGCGGAGCGGCCGCATCTCGTTCGATCTGAGTCCGTCGATGCGCTTGCCCACATAGGCGATCGGCCCGTCGCTTGAGATGAGGCGAAGGATCGCGAGGCCGAGCGTCGTCTTGCCGGAGCCGGATTCGCCGACGATGCCGAGCGTCTGGCCGCTTCTGAGCTTGAAGGACACGCCGTCGACCGCCTTGATGTGATCCACGGTTTTGCGCAGCATGCCCTGCCTGATCGGGAACCAGACTTTCAGGTTGCCTGCTTCGAGGACGACCGGCGCGGTTTCGTCCATCCGGGCGCGCTGCCCCTTGGGCTCCGCTTCCAGAAGCCGCTTCGTATAGGGGTGTTTTGGAGCCGCGAAGATTTCCTCCGCCGGCCCCCGCTCCACGATCTCGCCATCCTTCATGACGCAGGTGCGGTCGGCCATCTTGCGCACGATGCCGAGGTCGTGCGTGATGAGAAGAAGGGCCATGCCGAGTTCGCGCTGAAGGTCTTTCAGGAGATCGAGGATTTGCGCCTGGATGGTCACGTCGAGCGCGGTTGTGGGTTCGTCGGCGATGAGGAGATCGGGCTCGTTCGCGAGCGCCATAGCGATCATGACGCGCTGGCGCTGTCCGCCTGAGAGCTGGTGCGGATAGGCGGAAAGCCTCGTCTCCGGATCGCGGATGCCGACCTTGGTCAGAAGCTCCAGCGTGCGCTTGCGGGCGGCCGAGTTCGACATGCCGTGGTGGATCTTCAAAACTTCGCTGACCTGCTTCTCGACCGTGTGAAGCGGGTTCAGCGATGTCATCGGCTCCTGGAAGATGATCGAGATCCGGTTGCCGCGCACGCGCCGGATTTCGGATTCCTTCACATGAAGCAGATCCTTCCCCTCAAAGAGGATTTCGCCGCTGGGATGGGACGCGGACGGATAGGGCAAGAGACGCATGATCGACAGCGCGCACACGGTTTTCCCTGAGCCGGATTCGCCCACAAGAGCGACGGTTTCGCCTTTCCTGATGTCGAAGGATACGTTGCGCGCGGCGTAAACGCCCGGCTCCGCGCTTGCGAATCTGACGCTGAGATCGCGGACTTCGATCAGCGGCGGCGATTGCGTTTGAAGTGCTTCCATCATGCGATCAGCCCACAACAACTTGAGGAGCGGCCATGGTCTTTCGCGGATCGAGCGCGTCGCGAACCGCCTCGCCGACGAAAACCAAGAGGCTCAGCATGAGCGCGATGACAAAGAACGCTGTCAGCCCCAACCATGGCGCCTGCAGGTTCTGCTTGCCCTGCTGGAGGAGTTCGCCGAGCGACGGCGAGCCCGGCGGCAGGCCGAAGCCCAGATAGTCGAGCGCTGTCAGCGCGGTTATGGCGCCGCTCAGGATGAAGGGTGCGAACGTTACTGTCGCGACCATTGCATTCGGCAGGAGGTGCTTGAACATGATCTGCGTATTGGAAAGCCCAAGAGCGCGCGCGGCACGCACATATTCGAAATTGCGGCCACGCAGAAATTCGGCGCGCACCGGCCCGACAAACGCGGTCCATTCGAAGAAAAGCAGGATGGCCAACAGCAGCCAGAAGCTCGGCGAGATCATGGCGGACAGGATCAGAAGCAGGTAGAGTTCCGGCAGCGATCTTAAGATTTCAATGAAGCGCTGAAAAATAAGATCGGTCCAGCCGCCGAAAAAGCCTTGCACGGCGCCGGCCGTTACGCCGATCAGCGCGGAGAAAAAGGTCAGGATCAAACCGAAAAGCACCGAAATACGAAACCCGTAAATCACGCGCGCAACCACGTCGCGGCCCTGGTCGTCGGTCCCGAGCCAATTGTCCAGCGAGGGCGGTGCGGGCGCGGGCACGGGCAGGTCAAGCTTGATGGTTCGGTAGCTGTAGGGGATGAGGGGCCACACCATCCAGCCGCCCTTCTCGTGGATCAGGCGCTGCACCTCGGGATCGCGATAATCGGCTTCGGTCTCGAATTCGCCGCCGAATTGCCTCTCGGTGTACATCTTAAAGATCGGCGTGTAATACGCGCCGTCATATTTCACGAGGAACGGCTTGTCGTTCGCGATGAATTCCGCCGCCAGCGTGATGAAAAAGAGCGCCGTGAAGAGGATGAAGCTGTAATAGCCGCGCCTGTTGGCCTTGAACGCGCGCAACCGCCGCTTGTTGAGCGGCGAAAGCTCGAACCAGCCGCGATCCGGGAGCGGCGTAACAGCCCGGTCGAGAACCTCGCCGGGAGCTGTGGTTCTTTCGACTCTCGCGTCCATCCGTCAGACCTCCAGCACGCAATAGAGGAAGGCGTTGTTTCGAGCGACTGCCGCGCCTCCTGGCTTGCACTCCCTCACCCCAACCCTCTCACCACAGGGGAGGGAGTTAGGCAGAAGGCGTTGCAACGGCGTTCCCTCTCCCGCAAGGTAAGGAGGGCAGCCTTTGATCCTATAAGCGTTCAGCGCCATCCTCAGACCTCTCTTGTCTCGAAATCGATGCGCGGATCGACCCATGTGTAAATGAGGTCCGACATAAGATTGAGCAAAAGGCCCATGGCCGAGAAGATGTAGAGCGTAGCGAACACCACGGCGTAATCGCGGTTCAGTACGGATTCGAAGGACAGGCGGCCCAAACCGTCGAGCGAGAAGATCGTCTCGATCAGGAGCGCGTTCGTGAAGAAGGCGCCGATGAAAGCTGCCGGGAAGCCCGAAATCACCAGCAGCATGGCGTTGCGGAAGACGTGCCCGTAGAGAACGCGGCGCTCGCTCAAACCCTTGGCGCGCGCCGTCATGACATACTGTTTACGGATTTCGTCGAGGAAGCAGTTTTTCGTTAGAAAGGTGACCGTCGCGAGCGATGAAATCACCATCGCGGCGACGGGCAGCGCCAGATGCCAAAAATAGTCCACGATTTTGTCCGGCCAGCTCAGCTTATCGAAATTATCCGAGACGAGTCCTCGCAAGGGGAACCAATCTAGGAACGAGCCGCCTGCAAAGATCACGATCAGGAAAATCGCGAACAGGAAGCTCGGGATGGCGTATCCGATAATGATGACCGTGCTTGTCCAGATGTCGAACTTCGAGCCGTCCATCACGGCCTTGCGCACGCCAAGCGGCACGGAAATCGTGTAGGTGAGGAGGGTCAGCCAGAGGCCGAGCGAGACCGATACCGGCAGCTTCTCCTTGATGAGCTGCAGCACGCTGACATCGCGGAAATAACTCTGGCCGAAATTGAAGGTCAGATAGTTCTTCATCATCAGGAAGAAGCGCTCGACGGGGGGCTTATCGAAGCCGAACTGTTTTTCGAGGCTCTTGATGAGCTCCGGGTCAAGCCCGCGCGCGCCGCGATAGCGTGAGCCGACGCCCGAATTGCGCCCAGGCTGCGTTACGCGCGAGAAGTCGCCCGTCGTCGAGCCGCCAATGCGCGAGGTTGCATCGACATTCGTGCCATTGAGCTGCGCGATGATGCGTTCAACAGGGCCGCCCGGCGCGAACTGGATGATCATGAAGCTGATCAGCATGATGCCAAACAGCGTCGGGATCATCAGGGCCAGGCGTCGGATGATATACGCGGTCATGTCTCTCGGTTTCGCTAGAGCGCACTCGCTTAAGGAACAACATCTGCGGTTTTGTGGCCGCCGTCAGGCGAGCCTCCGATTATGGTAAATATCTGAAATCCGGCCCCGCGAAGGCCGCCGGATGAGGACAGACTTAAGCGATGATGGCGCGAAAGCCAGTTACACATCGGAAATGTTATCCGCCGCGTCGTCCCGTGCGCGTTGCGGTGCGAAATGACGCTACGCAGACACGGGACCTTACAAGTGGAGGCGCGCATTACGGTCCCGTGTCTGAACAGCGGGGCCGCGAGCGTGTTGGGGAGCGCGGCAAAATCTGCATAACGCATCAACCGCCCAGCTTCGCCGCCTTGTTCGCGTCGTACCACCATGTATCGAGGACGCCGTCGTCATAGACCGCCGGCGCCGCGGGGCGAGAGTACTTGTCCCACATCGCGATGTGATGGACCGGCTTATACCATTGCGGCACCCAGTAATGCCCGGCGCGCAGCACGCGGTCGATGGCGCGGGATGCCGTCTTCAGCTCTTCGCGGTTCTTCGCGTTCAGGATCTTATCGATGAGCGCATCGACGACCGGGTCCGCGATTCCGGACAGGTTATAGCTTCCGTCCTCTTTGCCGGCTTCGCTGCTCCAATAGGCTCGCACCTCCGGTCCCGGTGTCGGCGAAAGAGAAAAACGTTGCTGGGCTACATCGTATTCGTAACGTCTCAGCCGCTCCTGCTCTTCCGCCGCATCGACGCGCCGAAGCGAGGCCTTGATCCCGAGATCCGAGAGTTTCCCGGCATATGGTCCGACGATACGCTCGGTCACAGGATCGTCGATCAGAAACTCGATAACCAGAGGCTCGCCCTTGGCGTTCTTGCGAACGCCGTCCTGCAGACGCCATCCCGCCTCATCCAGAAGCTGCGACGCCGCCCGCACGCTCGGGCGATAGCGGCCTGACCCGTCCGTGATAGGCGGCGTGTAAGCCTCGCCGAAGACCTCGGCCGGCACCTTGTCGCGGAACGGCTCCAGGAGCGCAAGCTCTTCCGGGCTAGGCGCGCCTTGCGCTTTCAAATCCGAGTTCTCGAAATAGCTCGCGGTGCGCGTATAGAGACCATAGAACAACGACTTGTTCGTCCACTCGAAATCGAAACCGTAGTCGAGCGCTTTCCGCACGCGAGGATCGCTGAGCACTTCGCGGCGCGTATTCAGGAAAAAGCCCTGCGCTCCCGAAGGACGGCCATCCGGCAGCGTCAGCTTGACGACCTGCCCGGAGCGCTCCGCTGGAAAGTCGTATTCCGTCGCCCAGCTTTTCGACGTGAACTCCTCGCGCAGATCGTAAGCCTTGGCCTTGAACGCCTCCAGCCCGACGGCCCGGTCGCGGTAATACTCGAAGCGGATTTCATCGAAATTGTACCGTCCGCGATTGACCGGCAGGTTCGCCGCCCAGTAGTCCTTGCGGCGCTTGTAGGTGACGAAGGTTCCCTGGCGAAAATCGCCGACCTCGTAAGGGCCGGAGCCGAGCGGCGGCTCCAGGCTCTCTTTCAGGAAGTCGTTCGCGGTATAATACGCCTTCGAGAACACCGGCAACGTCGCGACAAGCGTCGGCAGGTCGCGGAGGTTTTCGCCCTTGAACTGATACTTGACTGTGTGCGGGGCGATCGCCGCCGCGCTCGCCACATCGCGCAAAGCCATCTGATAGCGCGGATGGCCCTTCTGTTTCAGCGTTTCGAGCGTAAATACGACATCCGACGCCGTCACCGGCGTCCCGTCGCGGAAACGGGCCTCCGGTCTCAGATAGAAGGTCACAGACATCTTGTCGTCCGCCACCTCGGCGGACTCCGCGATGAGCCCGTAAACCGCGTCGGGCTCGTCCTGAGCGCGCGCCATCAGCGAGTTCGAAGAGGAAGCCGACCCCCTCCGCCGGGTCGCCGCGCAGGATGAAGTCGTTAAAATGGTTGAAGGTGTTGATTGAACTCCTCGGCATAGTCGCCAGACGGCCGCCCTTGGGCGCGTCCGGGTTCACATAGTCGAAATTCTTGAAATCGGCTGGATATTTCAGCTCGCCGAACGCCGAAAGACCGTGACGGCGTTCCGAGGCGTCGGCCTGTGTGGCGAGCAGCGCGCCAGCCAAAGCGAAGAGAAGCCCGAGGAATAATCGACGCCAAACCGCCGTCAAGCATTGGTCGAGGGAGGGCGCCCCTCACCCCAACCCTCTTCCCATGGGAGAGGGAGTTCCGGCGCGGCCGTTGCAACGTCGTTCCCTCTCCAGCCGTACCCGCTTGCGGGTACGGCATCATTTGAAGGCAAGCACGCCAAGGCGTGTTTGCTGGGAGAGGGACAGGATGAGGGGTTGCGCCCTCCGAGCGCCTCGCGCACTTTGCCCTGTCTCATTTCAGACCATTCTTCTCGGCGAGAGCCGCGTCATACCACCAAACGTCGGGAAAGCCGACCGTCTGTGTCGGCATGGGGTTCGGGGCGCCGAACTTGTTCCAATAGGCGATACGCTCATTCGCGGAATGCCAGTTGGGAACGATATAAAAGTTCCACAGCAGCACACGGTCCAAGGCGCGGCAGGCCGTGACAAGGGCATCGCGGTTCGGCGCAAAGATGATCTTGTTCACGAGTTCATCGACGGCCGGGTTCTTGATGCCCATGATGTTCCGGGCGCCGGGCTCTTCCGCTGCAGCGCTCGTCCAGAAATCGCGCTGCTCATTTCCGGGCGAGTCGGACTCGGGAAAGACGCCCACGACGATATCGAAATCGAACGTGTCCTCGCGCCGCTTTTGCTCGGTGGAGTCAATCTGGCGAACGACAGCGGCGATGCCGAGCCTCTTCAGGTTCTCGACATAGGGCAGGATCACGCGCTGAAACGCCTCCTGGTCGATAAGAAACTCGACGGTCAGCGGCTCGCCGGCGCTGTTCTGCAGCTGGTTGTTGACCACGATGTAACCCGCCTCCCGCAAGAGGCGCGCCGCCTCACGAAGATGCGTGCGGAAATCAGCTTCCGTCGCGTTGACCGGGTTCTCGTATTCCTGGGTGAAGACCTCAGGCGGAATTTTATCGCGGAGCGGCTCAAGCAGCGCCAACTCCTCGGGCGACGGCAGGCCCTTCGCGGCTAACTCCTGCCCCTCGAAAAAGCTCGATGTGCGCGCGTATTGGCCAAAGAAGAGATTCTTATTCGCCCATTCGAAATCGAAGGCGAGGTTGAAGGCGCGGCGTACACGAGGATCCTGGAATTTCGGCCGGCGCAAATTGAAGGCGAAGCCTTGCGTGGGCTTCGGCGTTTCGAGAACGATATCCCCGCGCTTCACCACCCGCCCGTCGGCCAGAGCCGGGAAAGCATACGCGGTGGCCCATGTCTTGGCGCTCGGCTCTCTTCTGTAATCGTACTGGCCCGCCTTGAAGGCCTCCATCGACACGCTTTGGTCGCCGTAATACTGAAACTCGATCGTATCGAAGTTGCTTTCGCCGATCCTGACGGGGAGGTCCTTGCCCCAATAATCGGGCGCGCGCTCAAACGCGATCCATTCGCCTGGTCGGGTCGCTTTGATTTTGTAGGGTCCCGAGCCAAGCGGCGGCTCCATCGTCGTTCTGGTCACGTCGCGCTGCTTGCCCGACGCGTCCTTGCCTTCCCACCAATGCTTCGGCCAAACATTCAGCTCGCCGACGATCATCGGCAGTTCCCTGTTCCCGGCTACATCGAAGGTGAACGTCACCTCCCGCTCACCCGTCTTCTCGCCCTTCACTACATTCTTGTAATACTGGGCGTGCATCGGATCGTAGGGCAGGCCCGTATTCGAGTCCTTGCCCTTCACAGTGTTCATGCTCCAGATCACGTCTTCGACGGTGATGGGCTTGCCGTCGTGCCATCGCGCGCCTTCGCGCAGCTTAAAGGTGACGGAGCTATAGTCCGGCGGATAGCTCACCCACTCGCACAGAAGGCAATAATGCGTCGAGCCTTCCTCTCGCGAAGGGATCATGAGCGGATCGAAAATCAGCGCGAACCCGCTCGCAAGCCCGGCCGCAAGGGCGCCTCGAAAGACAGCCGGGTTCAAATTGTCGTACTGGGCGGGCGACGAAAGCTTGACCGTCCCGCCCTTGGGCGCATTCGGGTTGACCGCATCGAAATGCTTGAAGTCGGCCGGATATTTAGGCGGCCGCACCAGGGAAAGCGCATGATGCTTTTCCTGATCGGCGAGAGCCGGCGTCGCCGCGACGAGCGCCAGGAGGAGGACGAAGGCAATCCGCTTTTGAACAGACATGAGCATGAAGGGAATGGCGTTTCAGTTGGCTGGACCTTAATGTCCTATAAACCACCGATCCACTTAAAGATCCTTCATGCTCACAATGTTCTGTTAACGGATGGGTCGTCGCTGCCTCATCTTGGAAGCGTCGCCGGGTTATCGCTCTGCTTGGCGAGGAAGGCGATGACGTCCGCCCGCTGTTGCGGGTCCCTCAAGCCGGCGAAACCCATCTTGGCCATGTTGTTGCCCGGCGCGATCTCGCTAGGATCGCCAATCCATTCGTAGAGTTCGTTGAAGGACCAGCGGCCGCCTTTCTGCTGCAAGGCCGGCGAATAGGAGAAGCCAGGGTCTCTGGCGATGTCGCGTCCGATGACGCCGTAGAGGTTCGGGCCGACTCTGGTTCCGCCGCCCTTGTTCCAGGTATGGCAGATGGCGCAGAGCTTGGCTGTCTCCTGCCCGGCTTCGGGGTCCGCTTTCGCCAACAGGGCGCCGAGCGGAGCGTCAGGTTTTTCGAGTTGCCTGCTGACGGGCGTCAAGAGGGCTTGTTGTTCCAGCTTGCGCGCGATCGCATGCACCACCGGAACCGCGGTCACCTGGATCTGCCCGCCTCTGTCCGAGTTCTCATCGCCTTTGGGATAAACTTTATCGATCACGCCTCTCATGCCGACAAGCACAATCAATGCGGCAAGCGCCGACCCGAAAAAATAAGCTATTTTCATTCCACTCCCCATACCGACGCGGGCGTCGGTTTTTGTTTCCTGGCCGTTTCAGCCAGCCTACTTTTTTTGAGATCCACGCCCCGATCGGAGGTCGCAGAAGGGAGAGCTTAAGCTAAAAAAATAAACTTGGCTATGCCGAGTATAAGATTCACGCAGGATTCGTTTAAATCCTGGGCCGGTGCGTGCGGACTGGACTTTCCAAGTGAGACGCTGCTATTTCTGCGGAAGAGGCACGGGCTGATCGCTGTCCTTGTTGAGAAAAGCGATGATGTCCGCCCGTTCTTGAGGGTTCTTTATGCCTGCGAACCCCATGTTGTTGCCAGCGATGAAGGCTTTCGGGTTTTTGATCCACTCATACAGGTTCTGAAACGTCCACTTGTCGGCTTTGTGCTGTTGCAAAGCGCTCGAATAGGAAAAGCCCGGCATGCTGGCGACGTTGCGGTCCACGACCCCGTAGAGGTCCGGGCCCACTTTTGCTCCAGCTCCCTTCTCGAAGTTATGACACGCGCCGCAGACCTTGGCGTCCTTCTTGCCGGCCTCGGCGTTCGCGCTCGCCAAAAAACTCTCGACGGGCGGCTCTTTCTCTTCCGGCTTCGCAGCGACGGGTGTTGTCGCCGCGGGAGGCGCAGCCTCTGGAGCCACGACAATGTGGCCTTTCGACAAGTTCGCCGTGCCCTTCGGATAAAAAAGCTGAATGGCCGTGTGAACGCCGACCAGCACGAGGAGGCTCGACAGCACCCCGCCTGCAATTTTGTTAGTGGTGAAGGAATTCATGGTTGCTCTTGTGTCATAGTGACGCCGCCACGCCAGCGCCTTGATGGGCTCAAAGTTTTAGGGACTGCAAGCAGCGTACGGAGAATCCGTGGATAAATCCTAAGAGCTTTCAGGTGGCCAATTTGTTCCCGTCGAACGGATCATCTAACCCAATCGTAATCATCCCGGCGCGGCTCGGATCGACCCGCCTGCCGAGGAAGCCGCTCCTTGATGTGGGGGGCGCGCCGATGATCGCTCAGGTTTGGCGGCGCGCGATGGAAGCGAACGCGGGGCCTGTCTTCGTGGTCGCGGACTCGGCAGAAATTATAAATGTGGTGAGCGAGCACGGCGGGCAGGGAATCGTGAGCGAGCGCGAGCACATGAGCGGCTCCGACCGCGTTTACGAAGCGCTCCGCCGCATCGACCCGGAGAAGAAATTCGACGCCGTGATCAATCTCCAGGGCGATCTCCCGACCCTTGAGCCGCGCCTCCTCGCCCGCTGTCTCGCTGCGCTTAACCAGGGCGCGGACATCGGCACGCTCGCCGCCGTCATCAAAGACCTGGCCGAGATAGACGACCCGAATGTCGTCAAGGCCATCGCCTCGCCTTTGCGGGGCGGGCTGATGAACGCGCTCTATTTCACGCGCGCGTCCGCGCCACATGGCGAAGGCCCCTATTATCACCATATCGGCGTCTACGCCTATCGCCGCCAAGCTCTCGCCCGCTTTGTGGCGCTGCCGCCGTCACCGCTCGAAAAGCGCGAACGCCTGGAGCAGCTTCGCGCGTTGGAAGCCGGCATGCGCATACACATTTCCGTGGTTGACACCGTGCCTTTGGGAGTAGACACCGAAGCCGATCTTGCAAAAGCGCGCGCCATACTCGCAAGGTGAGCGCAGAATTTCCTTGCCCTCAAGTCGGCGAGCTTAAGGTATACAATGGCATTCGCATCGAACGGATCATCGGACACAACGCCCGCGAGCGTCTCCTACCAGGGCGAGCCCGGCGCCAATTCCCACATCGCTTGCATCAATTTCGACAAGCGGCTTGAGCCCGTGGCGTGCGCCACGTTCGAGGACGCCATTTCGGCGGTGAAAAGCGGCGCGGTGCGCTATGGCCTCATTCCGGTCGAGAATTCGGTGGCGGGCCGCGTCGCCGACGTCCACCACCTTTTGCCGAACTCCGGCGTTCACGTCGTGGGCGAACATTTCGAGCGCATCCACCATCAGCTCATGGCGCTCCCCGGCGCCGATCTATCGACGCTGAAGACCGTGCATAGCCATACGCAGGCGCTCGGCCAATGCCGCGGCGCGCTGCAGACGCTCGGCTTGAAGCCCGTCCCCGAGGCGGACACCGCGGGGTCGGCGCGGATGGTCGCGGAGGAAGGCGACCTCACGAAAGCGGCGATCGCCTCCAAGCTCGCCGCGGAGATTTACGGCCTTCACATCCTGAAAAGCGGCATCGAGGACGCGGCGCACAACACCACGCGCTTTCTTGTGCTCGCCAACGAGGCCGAGGCGCCGCCCGCGGGCAACGGCCCGGTGCTGACCACTTTCATTTTCCGCGTGCGCAACATTCCGGCGGCGCTGTACAAAGCGCTGGGCGGCTTCGCGACCAACGGCGTGAACATGACGAAGCTCGAGTCCTACCAGCTCGAAGGCAGCTTCAACGCCACCATGTTCTACGCCGATGTTGAGGGCCACCCAAGCGACCGGCCTTTGCGGCTGGCGCTGGAAGAGCTAGAGTTCCACACGGCGGAGCTGATTATCCTGGGCACGTATCCCGCGAGCCCGTTCCGTGAGACGCTGAAGCGCCAGTGCGCCGACGATGAAGACGACGCGCCCCGCATCCGCATCGCGAGCTAATTGAGGCGCCGCCTGGTCCATGGTCTCGGAGCGCCGCCATGTCTCATAAGCTTCCGGATTTTCGAGACGCTTCGCTTACGGCGCCGCAGGTCCGCTCTGCTCTCGACCTCAAGCCTCATCCGGAAGGCGGACACTATCGCGAGCTATGGCGCGATGCGCCGGCAAAGGGCGGCAGAGGTGCAGCAAGCTCGATCCTGTTTCTTCTTGCGTTGGGCGAGCGCTCGCATTGGCACCGCGTGGACGCCGCCGAAATCTGGATTTGGCTGGCCGGCGCTCCGCTCCTCCTCGAAATTCAAGAAGCGGAGGGAAACAGAACATCCGTCAGGCTCGGCGCCGACGCAGGTCAGGGCGAGACATTTCAGGGCATCGTTCCGACCCACGCCTGGCAGGCTGCATCGAGTTTGGGCGCCTGGACCCTTGTGAGTTGCGTCGTAGCGCCCGCATTCCAATTCGAGGGCTTCGAACTGGCGCCTCCCAATTGGTCTCCTGCCGGGCGCTAACCCGACTTGGTCGGTGAAAGCGGCCGTCGCAATCCGCGTTCAAATGGAGGCGGATGATCGCCGCCGGACGCGCAAGCCGCACGCGCACGGCGTGCGCTTCGGCGCCAGCCGCTGGTTAACAGAGAACCAAGATTGGTTTCGTTTGGTAAAACAGGCCTATTAAACTATCCAAGCACTTATTCGAAGCGCTCAGAATTGACAAATCGATCTTAAGCCTTGCGCTCAGGATTGCGTTCAGAAGCGGATGCGGCGCTCCCACAAGGGCCGCAGCTCATAGTTCGACCGGCATCTGGCATTCCTCGTCCATGAGCGCATTGATGTGAAGCACGAGGTCGTCGAAGATGAGGTCGCGCTCGCCATCGACCTCCGCCTCGGTGGCGACGATACGGAATGTATGCGGCGCGTTCATTCTTCTGAGGCTCGTGCAAAGCTTGACAAGCGCGCTGGAGAGCACCGCCGCCTCACGGAAACGGCTTTCACGAATGGGGTTGACCAGCCTTCCATTGGAGGCGGCTGCGGCGAACAGGGCAAGCTCTTTCAGGGGCGCGGCAAGCCACGCGGTCCACGCGGCGACCGCGATCAGGGTGAAGCAGGCCATGGCGAAACATCCGGCCCAGAGCTTCCACAGCATCGGGGCCAGACGCCGATCGACCTCCGTTTTCGAGCGCGCGACCGTCAGGGACCAGCCTGTGTCGGGAAAGGCGCCGCCTGACGTCGCCTGGGCCGTCGCGGCGAGCCATTCGCCACGGTCGCGGGCCCTCGCTGAAGAGGCGCTCGCGGCTGAAGGCGCTGCGTTCTCCCATCCGATGAGACGATGGCCGTCATTGGCGGCGAGGATGCTTTCGCCTTGCCAGCCGCCCGCACTGGACGCGACAAGATCGTTCAGCGGCGCAAGCGCGAAGAGCACGGCGACCGTTTGGCCTTCCTTCGTGCGCACGGGTTTGGCCAGCACAAGGGTGGCGGAATAAGACCCCGCCTCGGGAGACGCCGCCCTCACAATCGGACTTCTTACGGCGCTCGCGAACCAGGGCGCCTGGGCGACGCTCGTCTCCTCGCCGTCAGTGGCTGCGGTCACCGTTCCATCGACTTTCGCCAAGCCGAGCAAGGTCAACGCGGGGTTAAAGCGGCGGGCGTCGATGAGCGTCTGCTGCAGGGCGTCCGGGTGCGCGGACGCCTCGTCCGCGATCATCTCGACGATGCGCCACAAACTCGAAAGATTCGCGCTTAGCCGCTGCGCCTGGGCTTGCGCCACGGAGCGCAACTCGCTCTCCATCTGCTCTTCCACTGAGCTTCGCTCCAAAGCGGAATAACAAAATCCGAAGGAGACGAACGCCAAAGCCGCGATCAGCGACGATCCCCAAAAGTGCTTCATGATGAATGGCATGAGACCTCGCTTGAGGACTGGACCGTTTCATATCCCACGGGTCGGCAGCGTCGGTGATGAACGAAGAAAGCTTTACGGGCTTGCCTAAAGGTTTGCCCCCTCACCGCGTCCCTCTCCAGCGCAAGCTCAACTTGGCAAGCTTGCCACCTTATGCGCCCACAGCCGCGAAGCGGCCGGGAGAGGGGCTCAAACCGTTGGCTCAACCAAGAAAGCTGTGCGAGGGGCGGGGTTCCTTCGAGCTGCGTTCGACTTGTGGCGGAAGGATCGGTGACAGCGGCGGCGCTTGTTTCAGCGGCGCACACGCTGGCGATGATGCCGGCCGCAACAGCGCCCGGCGGAATGGAGAGCCCCGACATGAGAACGCTCGCACAACAAAAACTCTACTTAAGATTGTATAGGCGCAAAAGGAAAAGAAATGCTGAGCGCGCTTGGCCGAGATGTGCGGCCTCGAAGAAGCGTCCCGCGGCGGGCTCCGATCCGCAGGGCCGGCGGCGAACCGGGCTGCATGGCCGGGGTCGCCGGCATTGCCGCATGCGACCTATGGGTCGGGAGCTGCCGTGGCGGCTTTCTCGCGAAGCCATGCTCGGCATGGCGGCTTTCGGATCCAACTGCAGTCTTCTCCAAAAACGACGAGACACTCCCGCCCTTCACCCTAACCGGTCCTCGCCTATCTCGGCGAAAAGGCCGAGTTGTTCCCTCGACAGCACTCACTCCGCGCTAATTGCTGCTTGCGTCTTTCACAGCCGGCGGTTGTCACACCTGCTTGAGCAATGTGTCCCCGGGCATGTAGGTCGGCATGACTGGGAAAAAGTTTCCTTCCCTCCGCCAAAATGCCCGGTTGGTGACTTCTGCCTAGATTTATCGTAGTTTAAAGTCATCAATAGGATGCCGTTTCACGTTCCAGGCATAACCTTAACGGCACAAAATCAGAGGAACTATGGATTTCCGAAACGCCATTTCCGCCAGCCTCGGGATAGTGTCCGCTCTCTTCCTCGCAATCGTCCCACTCCACGCCGCCAGCGAAGGGGCAAGATTGCTTGTCAAATCAGACGGAAGCGACATCGAAGCGTTTGTGTTTGGAAACGGCGCCGAAACTCTGATCATGGCCGCGGGAAACGGCCGCCCGGCGTCGCAATTGAACGACCTCGCCGCAGGCGTCGCCGCCTTGGGAATCCGCGTGGTCACTTACAACTACCGGACGCTCGGAGCCAGCACTGGAGCGATCGACGGACTCTCTCTTCACGACTACGCCAATGATTTGTGGCGCGTGGCCGACGCTCTCGGGGCGCAGAAGATTCATTTGGCCGGAAAGACCTATGGAAATCGCGTTGTTCGCGCGGCCTCCCATGACAGGCCCGACCGCGTTCTCAGCGTGATCCTGATCGGCGCCGGCGGAGACATCATGCCCGACGCAGAGACCATAGCTCTCTACAAGCGCTACGTTGATCCCAAAACGCCGAAGGATGAGTGGCTAAACCTTCAAGGCCAACTTATGTACGCGCCCGGAAACGAGCATTTCGCGGCGCTCGACGCGGCGGAGGGCGAACATCCCGCCCTGGCTGCGGCTCAGGTGAAAGCCTCCGACGCCACTCCGAAGGCGGAGTGGGCCGAGGGCGGCACAGCCCCGATGCTGGTCATGACGTGCCTGCTTGATCGTGTCGCAGTGCCGGAAAGCGCTCTCAGCATAGCCAAATCAAGGCCGAATACCTGGCTCGTAGGTCTACCGGGGTGCGGACACAACATGCTCAATGAGCGCGGCCCCGCTCTGATACGACTGATGTCGGAATTCATTGTGCGGACGTCCAAGCAATAGGGCGGCTCGTGTTTTCAGGTATGAGGGAGATTGTTGATGGGGGTCTTACGGGCATCGCTTCTGGTCGCCGCGATTTTATTCAATTCGGGGCTAGCATCCGCCGCCGAGCGGGTGACGGTGGACAATTTCGTCCGCGCGGAAACCGACCACTATTTCAAGGCCAAGGCCGACGCGGGGTGCTTCGGCAAGTTCTGCAACGAACCGGGGCCGCCGGCGATCGATAAGCAGATCATCATCCGCATGAACCGGGATACGCCCTATAGCATGGCGGTTTTCGATCTCTCGACCCCCGTGACCATCGTCAAGCCCGACACGGGGCAGCGCTTCCAGTCCATGGTTGTGATCAACGAGGATCATTACATCAAGCTCGTCGCCTACGAACCGGGAACCTACACCCTCACCCAGGATAAAATGGGTACCCGGTATGTTCAGGTCGGCTTCCGCACCCTGGTCGATCCGAACGATCCCGCCGACATCGCTGAATTGAAGAAGGCGCAGGACGGCATCAAGGTCATTCAGGACAATCCTGGAAAATTCGAGGTCCCTGATTGGGATCAGGACCAGCTGAACGGCTTGCGCGCGGCGATCCTGACCATGACGCCCTATGTCTCCGGCAGCCGCGGCATGTTCGGCGACGTGAGCGAGGTCGATCCGGTCGCCCATTTCATCGGCACGGCCGCCGGTTTCGCCGGCAACAGGGAGAAGGACGCGCTCTATGTCAACGCCGTGGTGAAAGACAATGACGGCGTCACGCCCTACACGCTGACGGTCAAGGACGTGCCGGTGGACGCTTTCTGGTCGATCACCGTCTACAACAAGGACGGCTTTTTCGAGCCGCCCGCCAACGCCATCTCGGTCAACAACCTGACCGCGAAAAAGAACGCCGACGGCACGACGACCGTTCACTTCGGCGGGGATCCCGCCGCGCCCAATCATCTCAGGATCATGCCGGGCTGGAACTATATCGCGCGTCTGTACCGGCCCAGGTCCGAGATCCTCGACGGAAGCTGGAAGTTTCCTGAGCCCGTTTCAGCAAAATAGCGCCTGAGACTCCGGACGTTGACAAGGCAAGGTTTTGACATAGGGAACGTCGGCTGCTGGCTGGAGGTCTCCTTCGAAGGGATAGTCCGCTTCTGGCGACCGGGCAGACCGCCCGCGCAGCACATCTTCGGCGCCGAGGATACTTGAGGGGTTTTCATGGTCGTCCGCAAAGCGATCTTAAAGCGGGCGCACCGAGCTAAGTAAGTATCTAGTGCCGTTTAGTCAGCTTGCGGCCTCTCCGACAGAAAGTGAGGAGGCTCACTTCCGCCGTCCATTCGTTGGTCAAGTCGCGAACACCCGCTTAAGCCGAAAACGCCTGGATGCCGGTCAGCGCGCGGCCGAGAATGAGCGCATGCACGTCGTGGGCGCCTTCATAGGTGTTGACGGTTTCGAGGTTCTGCGCGTGGCGCATCACGTGATACTCGCCGGAAATGCCGTTGCCGCCGTGGATGTCGCGGGCGGCGCGCGCAATATCGAGCGCCTTGCCGCAATTGTTGCGCTTGACGAGCGACATCATTTCCGGCGCGGCCTTGCCTTCGTCGAAGAGGCGGCCTATGCGCAGCGCCGCCTGAAGGCCGAGCGCGATCTCCGTCTGCATGTCGGCAAGCTTCTTCTGCACGAGCTGCGTCGCCGCCAGCGGACGGCCGAACTGCTTGCGGTCGAGCGCATACTGCCGCGCCCGGTGCAGGCAATCCTCCGCCGCGCCCATGACGCCCCACGCGATGCCAAAGCGCGCGCGGTTGAGGCAGTTGAACGCGGCCTGCAAGCCCGACGCGCCCTCAAGGAGAGCGCTTTCAGGCGCCTCGACGCCCTCCATGACGATCTGGCCGGTGACGGAGGCGCGCAAGGAAAGCTTGCCCTCGATCTTGGGGGCTGAAAGTCCGCGCATCCCCTTCTCCAGGACGAAACCGCGAACCTTATTCTGATGCGCACGCGATTTGGCCCAGACGATGAAAACATCGGCGATGGGCGAGTTCGAGATCCATGTCTTCGAGCCGCTGAGCCTGTAGCCGCCGCCGTTGATGGGCTCAGCGACCGTCGCCATTGCGCCGGGGTCCGACCCTGCATCGGGCTCAGTCAAGCCGAAGCAGCCGACATACTCGCCGGTCGAGAGCTTCCGCAAATATTTCGCGCGCTGCTCGTCATTTCCGTAAGCGTAGATGGGATACATGACGAGCGAGGATTGCACGCTCATCATACTGCGGTAGCCGGAATCGACGCGCTCGATTTCGCGGGCCACAAGACCGTAGGCGACATAAGACGCGCCCGCGCCGCCATAGTCAGGCGGCAGGGTGAGGCCGAGAAGCCCGAGTTCGCCCATTTCGTTGAAAATGGAGCGATCCGTCTTTTCATGCGCGTAGGCTTCCACCACACGGGGCCGCAGCCGGTCTTCAGCGAAGGAATGCGCGGTCTCCGCGATCAGACGCTCTTCGTGGCTCAGCTGCTCGTGCAGCAAAAAAGGATCGGCCCAATCGAAGAAGGCCGCATCGCGCGCTTTCTTTTCGGCTGTCTCAGTCATTCCACGGCTCCGGGCGGCGCATTGGCTGGCCACCATCCTAAATCTTTTTGCGGGACTATAGCAGAGCGCGCAAGATGGGTCTCTGCCAGGCTCTCAATCGGCGACCTACCGGCGGTTGAAAAAACACCGGCGGAAAGCGTTCAGCATCAAGATTTTACCCAGATTTGTGGATTTATATCCACGTTGTAAGAAATTCGGAAAAATTGCTCGGAGGGTCCTCCTCATGACTGAAGAAACAATGCTGCGCTCCAGGATTTTCGGGGTCGCATGCGTTATGATCTTTGCAAGTTCAATAGCCATGGCTCAGACAGCGCAAAACGCAGCTCCGCCGGCCGCCAGTTCCGCTTCATCGGATGCGGCGCCGAAGGAAAAGGCGAAGAAGCATTCAAAGAAGAAAAACCAGGACGGCGATCAGCCCTCGAAATCCGCTGGTGCAGAGGCGAAGTCGAAGCGCGGCCGGTTTGGCAGCGAGGCCGAGGCGAAAGCCCATTGCAAAGGCTCGGTGGTGTGGATCGATAAGGACAACTTCAACCACTACGCAGGGTCGCGCGAGTATGGCCGCCAGCCCGGCGCTTTCGCCTGCGAGGGGTAAAGAAAGCGCCTCTTAAGATCCCAGCACAGGGACCAAGTGGTCGCAAGTTGCAGCATAGCGCCAGAGGGGGCAGCGCCCTATGATGAATGCGCGACGCTAACGTCTTTCGGAGGCTAAGGCGGAAATGTTCGGTAAGGCAGGCGCATTGGCGTACGAAATTGACCCGCGTTTCTATGAGCGAGGCGGCCGCCTCGATGTTGCGCGGGAGGTTTATCCGGGTGCGCCGCAGCCGTGGATCGACCTTTCGACCGCCATCAGCCCGTGGAGTTGTCCTTTTCCGGCCCCATCCGCCAGCGAGTTGCGCCGCCATCCTGACGCGGCGGCCTTGCAACGACTGACCGCGGCGGCGAAGAAGGCTTATCGCGCGCCCGGTGTCGCCGACGCTGTCCCCCTGCCGGGCGTGACTGCCGGCTTGAGCATCCTGCCCTGGCTTTTCCGCGAGCCGAAGCGCGTCGCCGTCCTCGCGCCGGGACACGCGGGCCATGCCGCGGCCTGGGAGGCGGCGGGGCATTCGGTATCGACCATCGAGTCGCTGGATCACCTCGGCAAGGCGGCCATCCTTATCGTGGTCAATCCGAGCCATGTCGATGGCCGCGTCGTTCCGCATGGCGATCTCGCCGCGGCTTTGCCGCCGCTCAAGCGCCGCGACGGGCTGCTGATTGTCGATGAGACCTTCGCCGACGCCGATCCGGCGCACTCGCTTCTCCCCGAAGTGGGCCGCCTCGACTACACGGTCGTCCTTCGGTCGCTCGGCGAGTTTTATGGCGGCGCAGGCATCGGGCTCGGCTTTGCGATCACGTCGCATCCGATCGCCGGGCGGCTCAGGTCGGCGCTGGGCGCTGAGCCGATTTGCGCTCAGGCGCTGGCGTTTGGGGACGCTGCGCTCGCCAACGTGGACTGGGCCTTGTCCCAGCGGACGAGGTTGAACGAGGCTGCGAACGCGCTCAACGCCGTGCTTGAGAACGCCGGGCTTCGTATCCTGGGCGGCGCGGCGCTGTTCACGCTGGCCGCTACTACGGCTGCGAACGAGATTTTCCGCCGCCTTGCATCGCAAGGCGTGTTGACCCGGCCCTTTCAGGATCGAAGCGTTATGCGCTTCGGACTGGCGAAAGGCGAAGAAGAACTATCGCGCCTTCGCCATGCCCTGCAACATTCGTAAACGATATATTAAAGCTTTTGTTCGAATGCGCGCCGGCACAACTGTTTATCTTTTTGAGCTTGCTTCGGCTGCGCGCTCGCGTGATGCTTCAGTTAAATATTTTTTGCATGATTCCTTCGAAAACAGAGGAGAGTTCGGGAATAAGCAGCAGCCAAGGGCGTTGTCCTGAGAGCAGCATATTGCCCCACAACATATGCTGTCCAAAGAGGCGGCGGGCGTTATGCGTGCGCCGCCTTCACTCGTTTGCCTCCTGCGCTTGACCGGCGCTCGCGAGTAAGGGCAAAACAGCGCGACCTCAAAGCGGATGGAGATCGCCATGACTGCGCCAGCCTACGACCCGAACAACATTTTCGCGAAAATTCTGCGCAGGGAGGCGCCCTGTCACTTTGTGTGCGAAGATGCGGACACCTTCGTTTTCATGGACATCATGCCGCGCTCGGATGGCCACACGCTCGTGGTCCCCAAGGCGCCCGTTCGCAACATTCTCGACGCGCCCCAGAGCGTTCTCGCTCCGCTCATCCACATGACGCAAAGAGTGGCCGTAGCGGCCAAGGAGGCTTTCGGCGCCGACGGCATAACGGTCATGCAATTCTCCGAGCCTGCGGGCGGACAGGTCGTGTTTCACCTGCATGTCCACGTGATCCCCCGCCGCGAGGGCATGCCACTTCGGCCCGCAGGCGTCATGGGGGACACCGCTCTTATCGCAAGCCACGCGGAGAGGCTCAAGGCCGTGATGAAATGATGGCGCGGACTCGTACAGCCCGAGGCAAGTTGGCGCCCACGTCGCCGCACGCTCTCAAGCCGCCCAGCCTCTGAGTAAGCCAAAAACTTTATCACCGCGCCGCCGACATCGAAGGAGCCTGTAAAACGGTCCGGCAATCCGGCGGAAGTTGCGCCAAGGTGAGGGAGCGTTTTCCCCTCGTTGCTCGCAATGGTGTTGTCCCGGCTTTCGGCGAGGGCGCAGGCGCCGCCACGGGGACGGGCGCCAACGCCGCCTTTGAGAGTTTGGCGACCCAGGCGTCGAGGCCCTTGCCGCAGCCTTCGTCGGTGGCCAGCATAGGCTGGTTGCGGCAGCTCCGATTGTCGGCGGGACAGACGAGACGCACATGGAAATGCTCGTCATGGCCCATGATAGGCGAGATCTTCCGAAGAAACGCGCGGTCTTCCTTCTCATTGTCGCAGAGCCACTTCTTGATCGCGGGGTTCACGAACACGCGCGCCACCTCCGGGTAGGAGACGGCCCGGCGCAGGAGTCGCGCATTGTCGGGCGTCCACATCTGCGGATTGACGTGGGCTGGATCGAGGAGAAAGGTCTCCATGGGCGTGCTTTCGCGCTCCTCGGCGGAGAACATCCGGTCGGGCATGGGCCTGTACCAGATATCGACATCGAGGCCGACCTGATGGCTTGCATGGCCGAAAGGCATCGGACCGCCGCGCGGCATGGACATGTCGCCGATAAGAAGGCCCGGCCAGCCGTCCTTGGCCTTGGCGTCCCTGGCGAAGCGCTGGATGTAGCGCACAAGCGACGGATGGCCCCATATGCGGTTTCGGGAAAGGCGCATGGCCTGCCACGCGGACCCGTTCACGGGCAGAGGCCTGGCGCCCGCGAGGCAGCCTCTCGAATAGAAGCCGATAGAGCGCGCCGCCATTCTCGACGGCGCATTCACGGCGCCGAACAGAACCTTGGCCGGCGCGAACTTGGCGACGAGCGCCGGGATGTGCCCGAGCGTGAGCGCGGGAATTTGCGGCGTGGCGGCGGCGAAGCGGATCATGTCCTGCCCCGACTGAGCGTCTGCGCCGATATCCTCCAGCGTCTGATTAAAGGGGGCGATGCCGCCGCCTGTAACCGCGTCGGCGGACGGAAGCGCTGCGGCTTGAGCAAGGCTTGGCTGGGACGGCGGCGCAGAGAGGACGGGAGGCGCTTGAACCGCAGGCTCAAGAGCCGCGACGCCCGGCGTCGCCGCGGCCGAAGCCTCGGCCTGCTCGTCGCTCAGCATTTTCTGCTCGACCAGCCAGTCCAGGCCTCCGACGATGGCGAATAGAGCAAGCATGGTGCTCACCGCGAGCACGGCTTTAAGGACGAAACCTAACCCCCGCATTCCACGTTCTCCCAGCAGGCGCCCACTATTCCCTACGAAAGTAGGGTGAGCAAGACGCCCGCTGCAGAGTTAAACGGAATCTTTCACCGCCCAGTTGCCGAATTGCAGCAGCAACGCGCCTATACGCTATGAAGCGCCAGCAAGCCGCGCTCAACGCTCAAATATGAGGCGGTCAAGGTTGGCTCTAGCTGTACGAACTCGTAATTGGAACGGCATTTTGCATGCACGGTGCGCAAGGCGGCCATTTCGGATCGGCTTGCATGTGCGTCCCGCGTCGCCTGCGCTCGAACCCCACGAAAAGCGTCTTGCCGAGGTTAACGGAGACGACGCTGACAAAAGCGCTATGGACGAGGATAGCCAAGCTCCGCAGCGCTCACCGGCCGCGTAGAGAGGCTCTCCAGTGTGATATCAAAAAGGCCCTGTCTCAGGCTGGTGGGGGCGATCCCCTTCATCGAATGACAGGTGGACGCAAGAGCGCGGGCGTGCGCAAGGCCCTATTTGGCGAGTTTCAGAAGATCGGCGGCAAGCTGATCGCAGGCCTGATCATTAAAGTCTTGGCCCAGTTTGTTCGTCTGAAGCAAGCGAAGCTGGTATTTCAGGTTTTCATGAGAGTATTTTTGCCCGATCAAAACCTGGAGCCTGCCGGCATGTTCATGCAGCTTGGCGGAACTTAAATCGCTTGGTATTTCCCAATGCTGGCGCATAGTCGCTTCGATTTTATCGATATCCGCGGACATCACTTGCTCCGTTTGAAAAAGTTATCGTGGAAAGGAACGCACATTTAACACACATGGGCGAGGGAAGCGCTTTCACGCTTCATCTTCCTCAAAGTTGCGCTCCGTCCTGTAAACAGTTATGTCCTTGATGACCTGCGCTCGTTTCTTATTAAATACAAAAGCAATGGCATCAAGAAAGCCTCCCATATAAACATCGGTCTTATGGGGAATATTGTCATCACATTCCTTGACGCACTCTTGATATGTTTTCATCGCATCGCTTTTCGTTTGTGAGTTTCGATTAAAGCTGCACAAGAAGGGCATTTCAAGGACATCGCCCATTACGGTGCGCGGCTGCGGCCTTCATAGACGCTCGCGTCACTGGACCTCCGGCTTCAAGACGGCTTGGCCATGGTCCCATTTGTCCACACCATCCGAAAGCTTAGCGCCGGAACGTGGCGGCGCCTGGGCAATATGCACTGATGTGGAAAAGGATTTTTGCGCCTTGGTGCGATGACAAGCCAGGCGCGATCGAGGCGCAGCCCCATCCTGGCGATAAATTTAAATTGCGGCAAGCCAAAGTAGGGGTAAGGTGATGGGCGGAATGACCCCGCCGTTCGCAAACAATGCGCTCATCAACGGCTCCGGGGTTGATACGCCTTCCGGTTTAGCGTTTTACCGCAACGATACCGATTGATCCCTTAGCGGCACAATGAGGAGAAGGCTTCAAGTGAGCAAAAACCAGAGAGATCGGGGATTCGCGCCGGAGTGGTGCGTTCATTTTCGGTCTATGGCGAAGCACGATACTTGCCACGAGGGCATCGATTACACCGCGCTCAACGGTGGAACGGAGTACCTCCGCATGCAGAAATTGCCGTGCTTCATCAAAGTCAACGAGAAACCTGGACAGCGCCTTTCTTGTGATCGTTTCAGGGCGCCGACCGCCGACGAAATTGCTCTCCACACGCAATCGGTTGAGGAGCGCCTGCGCTTGGTGATGACGGTCAAGGCTGGCATTCGACCTTGGCGGGAACAGCATCACGGCTCCTCCCACTCGGAGGTCATCGAATGCCCTGCATGTCGTGGGCTCTTGCATGTGTCGATTAGAGCCCACAACGGACATGTGCAGGGCAATTGTGAAACGAGCGGCTGCGTGAGTTGGACGGAATAAACTGCCGTACTTCGCCAAGACGTTTGCCGGGCGCCAATTATCGGGCACACTGTCCTCAAGCTTATCCCGCATCGGTTTTGAAATTCTGGAACGGCTGGAGTCGGCCTTTGACCGCCTAATCGGCAGAGGCGGCAACCAGCCTTACCCCGCCGCCTCGGCGATGCGCCAGCCCTCCTGTGCGAGCGCGATGGCGGCCTGTTCGGCGAGCGGCGCGCGCTTGTCGGCGGCGTTGCCTTGCAGCGAGCGCGCGTATACGCCCTGCGCAATGGAGGCGAAGCGGAAGAACGACAGCGCGATAAAGAAGGTAAGGTCGGGAACGTTCTCGCGGCCTGCGCGGTGGCAGTACATGCCGACGAGTTCCTGCTCCGTCGGGATGCCGAGCGCCGCCAGATCGAGCCCGCGCAATCCGCCGAGGAACGGCACGCTCGCCGGCGTCCGATACGACATGCAGACATAGCCGAGATCGGCGAGCGGATGGCCGAGCGTCGAAAGCTCCCAGTCGAGCACAGCGATGATGTGCGGCTCTGTCAGCTCGAACATCACGTTGTTCATGCGATAATCGCCATGCGTGATCGCCGCTTCGTCGCGGAAGGGAACGCTCGCCTTGAGCCACGCGATCAACTTGTCCATGGCCTCGATATGGCCCGTCTTCGAGGAACTCGTATTGATCGCTCCAGCGCTTGAGCTGGCGCGCGGCGTAGCCTTCCGTTCGACCGTAGTCGCCAAGCCCCAGCGATGCGAAATCAACCTCATGCAAGGCCGCGAGCGTCTCTGCGAAAGCCCGGTAGGCGGCTTTGCGCTGTAAATTGCTGAGGGCGGGAAGGTCGGGCCTGTCGAAAATGCGGCCTGGGATGTAATCCATGAGGTAGAAAGGCGTCCCGATTACAGACGGGTCATCGCAGAAAAGCTGCATCGGCACAATCGGAACCGGCGTCCCCTTCAACGCGGACTGGACGCGGAATTCCCGGTCCATGGCGTGCGTGTCCGGCGAGAGCTTTCCTGACGGCTGCTTGCGCAGCACATATTTCCGGATCGGCGTGGCGATGAGATAGGTCGGGTTGGATTGGCCGTCTTGGAACTGCTTGATGGTTGGCGGAACGCCGAAGTCCTCCAGGCGACTTTTCAAAAAGCGCCAGAGCTTCTTTTCGTCGAAGCGATGACTTGGAAGAACGTCGATGAGCTCAGCCACGATACGATTATCCGATTGGAGTGAAGATTGAAGCGCCGCCGTCCACGAGGATCGTCTGGCCTGTGATATAACGCGCCGCGTCCGATGCCAAGAAGGCGGCGACGCCCGCGATCTCAGCCGGTTCGCCGAGACGCTTCAGGCAGGTGAGGTTCGCGGCCAGGGCCGCCGCTTTCGGATTTTCGTGAAGCGCCCTGGCGAAGTCGGTCTTGATGACGCCGGGCGCAATCGCGTTGACGCGGATGCCGCGCGCGCCCCACTCCACGGCGAGGTTACGCGCGAGCTGCGCTTCGGCCGCCTTCGATATGGCGTACACGCCAATATTGGCGGCTCCGGCGACGGCGATGACCGAGGACAGCATGATGACCGATCCGCCTCCGCGATCGGCCATGCCGGGAAGCACGAGTTGGCACAGCCAGTGCGTCGCGGTGAGGTTCGTGGTGAGAACCTTGTTCCAGACCTCGTCGGAAACTTCGGATGACGGGCCGTAAACTGGGTTGGTGGCCGCGTTCGGGATCAGGATGTCGATGCGGCCATACTCGCGCAGAGCGTGGGCGACGAGGCCTTCGATATCGGGCTTGTGACCCACATTGCAGGCGACCGCCGTCGCGTGGCCGCCGGCCGCGCGGATCTCGGAAACGACGTCTTTGCAGGCGCCGATCTTGCGCGAGGACACCACGACGCTCGCGCCCATGTTCGCGCATTCAAGCGCGATGGCCCGGCCGATCCCGCGCGAGGAGCCGGTAATGACGGCGACGCGGCCTGTTAGGTCGAATATGCTCATGATACTTTTGCCCGGCGACGAAACGCAAACCTATCTATTTTTCCAAGGCCTCTGCCTATGAAAACATTACTGCAATTTTTTTGTTTTGGGTCGGCGTCATTTTCGCATTCGCCGCTTTTTCGGGAGACCGCCGCATACGATGGAGGTCGCCGGCGAAGCGTGGACATCCTTCAACGCGCGCGCTTATGGGAAACGCGGAGCGGATCCCCCGGCCGCGGCGCAAAAATCCGGGGCCTCGGCTAAGGCGTCGAGCCCGCCGGCGGGCTTGCGGGAAGCAGCGCGTCGTCGATTTCGCGCGCGCGGGCGGCTGCGGGCCGGTCTTTGATCCTGTTCCAATAGGCCTCGAAAGCGGGACGCTTTTCGAGCGCGCCGAACATCATGCCCCAGCCGAGTTGCGCCCCAAGGTACAGGTCCGCCGTGGAGAACTTGTTTCCAACGAGATAGTCGGACGCCGAAACCGTTTTCTCCAAGGTGTCGAGGACGTATGCAAGCGAGCCATACCCCACCATTCCTTGCCTTTCAGCCGGCGGCTCGAAGCCAAGGCTCTTATTGACGATCGCCCCGTCCACCGGGCCGGCGCCGAAAAAGAGCCAGCGGTAATAGACGCCGCGCTCCCGGCTTCCCGGCTCGGGGGCGACTCCCGCCTGTGGGAAGGCGTCGGCGAGATAGGCGCAGATCGCGCCCGTCTCGGTGACGACGGTCTTCCCATGACGGAGCGCGGGCACTTTGCCCATCGGGTTGATGGCCAGATACTCGGGCGACTTCATGGCCGGTCCGAATTGGATGATTTCGGTCCGGTACGGCTGGCCGACCTCCTCCAGCATCCAGCGCGCGATGCGGCCGCGCGACATGGGATTGGTGTAGAACACGAGTTCGTCGGACATTCTCTATACTCCCTTTTTCGGGCTAAGAGGCGTGAAACTATGGCCGTTCCAGGACGGAATGAATAATCACCATGCCGGATGCCGCCGCCTTGGCCGCATCGAAGGGAACGCCGTCTGTCACCATGAGAGCGCAGCCGCGGAGCGGGCGAGTGAGGGAGCGACAGCCGGAAAGGCCTCAGTGAGCCGCGAAAGCCTTGAGCTTCTCGATAAGTTCGGGGCTGTCCCATCGCGCCGGACCGAAAAGATGCGCGATTTCCTGGCCCTTCTCATTCAGCACAATGCTCAATGGCAGACCCGCCGCGCGCAGCAGAATGGCCGCGTCGCCAGTCTTGTCGTTATAAACCTGTAAATGCTTGATGCCTTCTCTGTCGAAATAGTCCGCGGGCGCCTTTGGGCCAGCCCGGTCCGTGCTGACAGCCAGCACGGCAAAATTTTTCCCGCCAAGATTTGCTTGCAGCCTGTCGAGCGAAGGGAGTTCCGTTTTGCAGGGGCCGCACCATGTGGCCCAGAGATTGAGAAGCACAATCCGGCCGCGCCAATCCGATAGATGCGTCTCCCAGCCGTTGGCGTCGTTGAAGGCGATGTCGGGAACGGTTTGGGGATCGACGACGCGCACAAGGCCGCGGGGCGTTTGAAGCGCCTCGACTTTTGTGGGCTTAGCCGAGAAGAACGCGCCTGCAAATACGCCTGTCAACCCTGCAAGCGCCGCCATGGCCGCATATTTCGCGGCTCGACTGATAAAAAGAGGCGGCTCCGCCTCTTTCCCGTTCAGGTCCCCGCCCTTCTCAACGCTTGGCTGCGCGCTTAGCGAACGCATAACCATACCCAGCCTTCATCTCATTCGTAGGGAGATTGATGGTTCTTCTCCCGAGCGGATCAGCCGGCTCCAGGCGTACGATTTTTATCTGCTCTTCCAGCCCTTCGTCCTGCCCTTCCAAAATTGTCGCATTTTCTTCGTTAAGGGGAGCGCTTGCCGTTTTAGCGACCTCAACCTGCTTTTCATGGTCCGTGGGTGTCACACGAATGTGTTTGTCCTCTTCAGCGACATTGGTGTTTTCGACGAAGGTATCCATCTGTTTCTCCTTAACGAATGGCCAGACTGTCTGGCGTACAACTTGCCCTTTCTTACTGAATGCGCTGCATCTTAGCACGTTCCCTCCCGCGCGCCAAAGCGCCCGCCAAGGCGTCCAAAGACTGCAAAGCGGATACTTGGGAGGGAAAGCTCGCGCCGGCAAGCATGCTCTAGCGTGCGCCTCTCATACATCATGCTAAGGAGGCCGCCCTTGTGCACTGCGAAACGGCGCGCTAATGCTTCGCTTTAAGCCTCTCAGGCGATGACACGATGGCCAATAAAATGTGGGGCGGGCGCTTCGAGACAAAGCCCGCCGAGATCATGGAGGAGATCAACGCCTCCATTTCGTTCGATAAGCGTTTCTACGCGGAAGACATCCGCGCAAGTCAGGCGCACGCCAGAATGCTCGGCGCATGCGGGGTCATCGCGCCCAAGGAAGCCGAAGCGATCATAACCGGGCTCGATGCCGTCCGCGAAGAGATCGCGCTCGGCCGCTTCGAGTTCCGACGCGAGCATGAAGACATTCACATGGCGGTGGAGGCGCGGCTCAAGGAGCTGATCGGCCCGCTCGCCGGCAAGCTTCACACGGCGCGGTCGCGCAACGATCAGGTCGCGACCGATTTCCGCCTCTATATCCGAGGCGCGATCGACCATCTCGACAGTCAGCTCGCGGCCCTGCAACGCGCGCTCGCCCGCAAGGCCGCCGCGCATGCGGACACCGTCATGCCCGGCTTCACCCATCTGCAAACCGCGCAGCCCATCAGCTTCGGGCATCATTGTCTCGCTTATGTCGAGATGCTGGCGCGCGACCGTGGCCGCTTCGCCGACGCAAGGAAACGGGTGAACGAATCTCCGCTCGGCGCCGCAGCCCTCGCCGGGACCTCCTTTCCCATCGACCGGGCGATGACGGCCGCGGAACTCGGGTTCGACCGCCCGATGGCGAACTCGCTCGACGCGGTCTCCTCGCGTGACTTCGTCCTTGAAGCGCTGGCGGCGGCGGCGATCTCGGCCACGCATCTGTCGCGCCTCGCCGAAGAGATAGTCATCTGGTTCACCGCAGGCTTCGGCTTCATCTCCTTGAGCGACCGCTTCACCACCGGCTCGTCCATCATGCCGCAGAAGCGCAATCCGGACGCCGCCGAACTGATCCGGGCCAAGGCCGGCCGCGTTGCGGGCGCGTTCATGTCGCTGCTGATGGTCATGAAGGGGCTCCCGCTCGCCTATTCGAAGGACATGCAGGAGGACAAGGAAGCAACCTTCCTCGCCATCGACGCGCTTTCGCTCGGCCTCGCCGCCATGACGGGCATGGTGGACGACATGGAGCCGAACCCCGAAACCATGCGCGCGGCGGCGGCGCTCGGCTTCTCGACCGCAACCGATCTTGCCGACTGGCTCGTTCGTTGCGCCGGCCTTCCTTTCCGCGAAGCCCACCACGTCACGGGCCGCATCGTGAAGGCGGCCGAGAACGCCGGCCTTGATCTCGCCCACGTTCCTCTGGAAACCATGCGTAAGATCGAGCCGCGCATCGACGCATCCATTTTCGAGGTGCTGGATATCGACAAATCCGTCGAGAGCAGACGAAGCTTCGGAGGCACAGCGCCACAAAATGTGCGCGCCGCGGCGGAAATCTGGCTCAAGTCGCTGGAGTTGGAAAAGGTCTCAGGGTAAAGACAGCATGGGTTGGCGCGCCGGCGATTGCGTCATTACGGAAACAAGATGACTCGCACATTGCGCAATTTTATTCTGGCTGCGGGCGTTGCGCTCGCGCTTGCCGCATGCGGGAAGAAAAGCGACGTGCAACGCCCGCTGCCGCCCGCAGATGTTCCGAAGGACGCCTCAGGAAAGAATGCAGACCCGGGCCGTCCCTTCGTCCTGGATCCGCTTTTGCGCTAAACCAACCGGGCTTCTGCTTCGATGCACCATTTCACCTACCGGAACGGCATGCTGCATGCCGAAGATGTCGCTCTCGATGCGCTCGCGCGCGAGGTCGGCACGCCGTTCTATTGCTATTCCTCGGCGACCATCGAACGCCACTACGGCGTGTTTTCCGAAGCCTTCGCCGGGCGGGACGCGCTCGTCTGCTACTCGATCAAGGCGAATTCCAATCTCTCCGTCATTCGCACCCTGGCGAGGCTCGGCTCGGGCGCGGATGTGGTCTCGGAGGGCGAAATCCATCGCGCGCTGGCGGCCGGCATGCCGCCTGAAAAGATTGTGTTCTCGGGCGTCGGCAAGACGCGCGCCGAAATGGCTTTCGCGCTTGATGCGGGGATTTTCGGCTTCAACGTGGAATCCGAGGCCGAGCTTCGCGCCTTGAGCGAAGTGGCGATCGCCCGCGGCGCATGCGCGCGCATCGCCTTCCGCATCAATCCCGATGTCGACGCCAAGACGCACGCCAAGATCTCAACGGGCAGGTCGGAGCACAAATTCGGCGTGAATTGGAAGGACGCGCGCGCTCTTTACGCGCTGGCGCGCACGCTGCCGGGCGTCGAGGCGCGCGGCGTTCACATGCACATCGGCAGCCAGATCACGCAGATGGAGCCCTTCAGGAACGCCTTCGCCCTGCTGGCGAGCCTCGTGGCGGACTTGAGGTCGGACGGGCACGTCATTTCCTTCGTGAACCTTGGCGGCGGCCTTGGCATACCCTATCGCTGGGACCTGCAGGAGCCGCCCCTGCCGAACGACTATGCGGAGATCGTGATCGCTCTTGCGAACCGTCTCGATGCGAAGCTTCTCTTCGAGCCCGGCCGCGTCATCGCCGGAAACGCCGGCATCCTGGTGACGGAGGTGATCTACACGAAGCGCGGCGGCGAGAAGCATTTCATCATCGTCGACGCCGGCATGAACGATCTCGTCCGGCCGACGCTCTACGACGCCTATCACGACATCTGGCCCGTTCGCGAAGCCCTCCGCAATGGGGGCATGGCGCGCGCCGACGTGGTCGGCCCTGTATGCGAAACCGGCGATTTCATCGCAAAAGACCGCGCCATGCCGGAAGCCGCCCCCGGCGATCTCTTCGCCATCATGACGGCGGGCGCCTATGGCGCAGTCCAGGCCTCGACCTACAACACGCGTCGCCTCGCGCCCGAGGTTCTCGTCTCCGGCGCGAACTACGCCGTGATCAGGCCGCGCCCCTCCTACGAGGATATGCTGAAGACCGAGAGCATCGCGCCCTGGCTTGTTTAGTTTAGACTAGCGGGAGCATGCGCAGCCAAGCGCTACAGAATAGATGCGACAAAGGTCACGCGGGCGCCGCCGCCGCTTGTCAGAAAGCGGCGCGCCGGCTGCCTTAGTAAGCGTTCTCGGTGAAGACGGGCCGCACGTCGCCGGCCCACTCGCCGTGATAGCGCGCGAGAAGATCGTCGGCGGCGCATCGGCCGCGCTCCACGAACTCTCTGAGAGGCCTCAGGAATACCGTCTCGTCATCGAAAAGGTTGCTGTGGCCTCGGGCCTTCAGTCCCGCCGTGGCGATGTCCAGCATCGGGCGTGCGACATCGAGCACGGTCCCATCGCGGAATGGCGTGTGCAAAGCAAGCCGTGGAACGTCGTTGCGAAGCTTCTGACGCTCTTCCGCCGTCCAATCCTTGATGAGGTCGTAAGCGGCGTCGAGGCTCGACTGTTCGTACAAAAGCCCAGCCCACAGCGCCGGCAGGGCGCAAAGGCTGCGCCAGGGTCCGCTGTCGGCGCCGCGCATCTCAAGGTAGCGCTTGAGCCGTACCTCCGGGAAAATCGTTGTCAGATGATCGGCCCAGTCCGAGATGGTCGGCTTCTCGCCCGGCAACTGGGGCAGCTTGCCTTCGAGGAAGGCCCGGAAGGACTCACCCGCCGTGTCGATATATTTCTTGTTGCGGCGCACGAAGTACATCGGAACATCGAGAGCATAGTCAACATAGCGCTCGAAGCCCATCCCGTCCTCGAAGGCGAAGGGCAGCATCCCGGCGCGCGCATTGTCGGTATCGAGCCAGATGGCGCTGCGAAAGCTGAGATAGCCGTTCGGCTTGCCGTCGGTGAAGGGCGAGTTAGCGAACAGCGCCGTGGCAATGGGCTGAAGCGCAAGCGAGACGCGCAGCTTCTTCACCATGTCCGCCTCGCCCGCGAAGTCTAGGTTCACCTGCACGGTGGCGGTGCGGTACATCATGTCGAGGCCGAGCTTGCCGACCTTCGGCATGTAGGCGGTCATGATGGCGTAGCGGCTTTTCGGCATGCGCGGCGTCTCCGCCACCGTCCACAACGGCGAAAAGCCCAAGGCGAGGAACGACATCCCCAGCGGGTCTGCGATCTCCCCCACCTGGCGCAGATGGCGGCTCACCTCCTCGCAGGTCTGGAAGACCGTCTTCAAGGGGGCGCCCGAGAGTTCGAACTGCCCGCCGGGTTCCAACGTGATGGAGCCGCCAAGTTCGTTCGATGGCTCCTCCAGCGCGATCACCTTGTCCTGATCGTAGATGGGCCGCCAGCCGAAGCGTTCGGCAAGCCCGGTGAGAAGCGCCGATATGCCCGCCGGGCCGTCATAGGGAACGGGCCGCAGGCTATCGCGATAAAACGGAATCTTCTCGTGCTCGGTGCCGATCCGCCATTCAGCTTTCGGCTTGGCGCCGTCCTCGATATGCGCCACGAGTTCGTCGCGGCTTTGGATGACAGGCGCTTTGGTTTTGTCGCCGCTGGCTAGCATCATGATCCCATCTTTTGCCGCTTGAGTTGCAGGGTGTGCAAAGGCTGAATGTCTATCAAGAATGTAAGCTTTTTATGATAGCCAATCCCCGAGGACTGCATTCAGAAGCGCCAGGACCGCCACGGCCGCCGTGTCGGCGCGCATGACCCTCGGTCCAAGCGATATGGGGCACACAAACCTTTTGGAAAGCAGCTCCTCACGCTCGCTCAGCGAGAAACCGCCCTCCGGGCCGATCAGCGCCGTGACCTTCCGACCCTTCAGTTTCTCCAAAGCCTCAAGCGGCGACGAAGTTTCGGCGCGCTCATCGCAAAAAACAATGGTTCGGTCCTTTTCGCAAGCCTTGAGGAAAGCCTCAAGTTTGACCGTAGCCTTGATTTCGGGGAGCGTCAAAATCCCGCACTGCTCGGCGGCCTCGATTGCATTCGCCTTCATGCGCTCGACGTTGAGCCTGGATACGGCCGTGTGTTGGGTCAGGACCGGCTGCAGCAGGGACGCGCCCATCTCGACAGACTTTTGCACCATATAATCCAGCCTGCCTTGTTTTAAGGGAGCGAAAGCATAATGGATGTCCTGCGCGGCGGTCTGCTCGCGGACTTTCTCGATGAGCCGGATGGCGCACCCACTCTTTCTTGCATGCGTGATTTCAGCGCGCCATTCTCCATTCGCGCCGTCGAAAACGAGAAGACGCGCGCCCTCGGAAAGTCTCAACACGTGCAAAAGATAATGCGTCTGCGCATCGCTAAGCGTCATGTCCGATGCGGCGTCAAGAGGATTTGCGACAAACAGCCTTTGTTCAGCCATTGCGCGCAATGCGGTTTTGTGGTGATGACATAGGACAGTCCCTAGATTTTAGCATAGTATTTGCACTATTCGCGTGGCCCGGGAAAACCACGTTCGAACGAGCGAGACATGCCGGCTATTTCGCCAGAAGCAGACAGCACCCCCGACACCTCGGCAACCGCCGCCAGCCCCATCCCCGACGCTCCGCGCAAGAACTGGGTGGACCGCTTCGCCCCGGCGCCGCTCAGGCCCTGGCTCAGGCTCATGCGAGCAGACCGGCCCATCGGCGTCTGGCTCCTGCTCTGGCCGTGCTGGTGGTCCGTGGCGCTTTCGTCGCGAGCGCTCGACATCTTTCCCAACCCCTTCCTGCTCCTTGTCTTCGCAATCGGCGCGTTCGCGATGCGCAGCGCCGGCTGTATTTACAACGATATTCTCGACCGTGATATCGATGCGAAGGTAGCCCGAACGCAAGCCCGACCTCTGGCGAACGGGCAAATCTCGGTGAAGGCCGCGATGGCGCTCATCGTCGGGCTCTGCTTTGTGGGCCTCGGCGTGCTTCTTCAGTTCAACCTGTTCGCCATCTGCCTCGGCTTCGCTTCGGTCGGCATCGTCTTGATCTATCCGCTCATGAAGCGCGTCACCTTCTGGCCGCAGGCGTTTCTCGGGCTCGCCTTCTCATGGGGCGCGCTCATGGGCTGGGCCGCCATTTTCGGTTTCCTGTCTGTGGAGCCGGTCATTCTGTACGCGGCCGCGGTCGCCTGGACTATCGGGTATGACACCATCTACGCGCATCAGGACAAGGAAGACGACGAGGTGATCGGCCTCAAATCCACGGCCCTGAAATTTGGCGACCGGACGCCCCGCTGGTTGAGCCTGTTTTATGGCCTGACCTGGAGCGGCATCGCCTTCGCGGGATGGCTCGTTGGGGCGGGTTGGTTGTTTTTCGCCGGGATGGCGCTTGCGGGCGCTCACCTCGTCTGGCAGATCGCAACGCTCGACATCAACAACGGGCAAAACTGCCTCGATCGCTTCCGCAGCAACCACGGATTTGGGGCTATTGTGTTTTTTGCGTTGGTCATCGACGTCATCCCGGTTGTGCTGTCCGCAACCAACTGACATCTTGCTTGCATGAAAGATAATGACAGGCAGGATTACGATCTTATACGGGACGCCGCCAAGGAGGCAGGAAAGCTCGCGCTGAGCTATTGGGGCCGATCGATCAAGAAGCAGCGAAAGCCCGACGGCTCTGCGGTGACCGAAGCGGATCACGCCGTGGACGCTCTGCTCGCGGCGAGGCTCAGGGAGGCGCGTCCCGGTTACGGCTGGCTCTCGGAGGAAAGCGCCGAGCACACTCATCGCCTGGACGCGAGGCGGGTCTGGATTGTCGATCCCATCGACGGCACCCGCGCCTTCCTCCAGGGCCTCGACGATTGGGTCATCGCCATAGCCCTGATCGAGGACCACGCCCCAATTCTCGCCGTCGTGGTCAATCCCTTGCGCAGAGAGGTTTTCGAAGCCCGCGCGGGGGCGGGCGCGTTTATGAACGGCCGCAGGCTGCACGCCAGCGACGAGAGCGTTCTGGCCGGCGCGAGGTTCACCATTTCCGCGTCGCTCTTGAAGCCCAACCGCTGGCGGCGTCCGTGGCCGCCCGTGACGCCTGTTGTGGCCAATTCCATCCTCTACCGCTTGGCGCTCGTCGCCTCCGGCAAGGCGGACGCCTCCTTCGCGCCAAAACCAAAATGGGAGTGGGACGTCGCCGCCGGCGCGCTTCTCGTGTCCGAGGCCGGGGGAATAGTCACAGATCCCTGTGGATTTCCACTCAAGTTCAATTCGATAGACGCAAAAGTTCCCGGATATGTTGCCGCCGCCCCCAAATTGCATCACATTTTAGCCGAGCGTATGAGTGATGCATTGGACGGGCGCCTGTGGCGCTAGAGGACAAGACCGCAACCTGACGCGATTGCTCACCGGCTCGCGTCCGCTTCTGGTGGTGACGTGAGAAGAACCGGCGCTCGATGAACATGCCTTCGCCAAAAAAACGCGGTTGGGGCCGCCGCCTGCAGCAATCGGAGTTTTTTCTGGATGCGGTAGGCAAGCTGGCGGCTCGCCACATCCGCATGGTGCAGGCCACCTCCTCGATGATCCGCGAACCCGCCGACGCCGATTCCTTCTTCGAAAAACTCAATCCGATGATCGTGGCCATGTGGCATGGCCAGTTCCTGCTCCTGCCGCTGCTCAAGCCGAAGACCGTGCCGGTGCACAACATGGTCGCCAGGCATACCGATGGCGAGATGATCGCCCGGGCGCTTTTGCATTTCGACATGGGCCTGATCCGAGGCGCGGGGGCTGGCGAGTCGGGCAAGGACCGCGGCGGCGCAGGCGCGCTCCGCGCCGCTTTGAAGCTGCTCAAGTCCAATGTTACGGTCGCCATGACGACGGATGTCCCGCCGGGGCCAGCGCGCGTTGCGGGAATGGGGATTGTCACGCTCGCGCGGATGTCCGGGCGGCCCATCGTGCCCGTCGCCATTGCGACAAACCGGTTCATCACGCTGCCGACCTGGAGTCGCTTCACCATCAATCTGCCGTTCTCCAATCTGGCGATGGCGGCTGGCGAGCCGATTCATGTGCCGCGCGACGCCGATGAAAGCACGATGGAGGAGTTCCGCCAAAAGGTGGAAGCGGCCATGAACGCGGCGACGGCGCGCGCCTACGAACTCGCGGGCAGCGACTATCACAAGACCGCGCCGAAGGTCGCGAAGCAGCACCCGTCCGGCGCTCTGCTTTCAGTTTACCGCGGCGCCACTGCGCTCGCGCGCCCTGCCGCCATGACCATCCTCAGAAAGCGCGCGGCGCGTGGAAAGGAGGCGCCTGAGCGTCTGCCAGAGCGCCTCGGTTTTGCGAGCGCGCCAAGACCCGATGGCCGGCTTTTCTGGTTTCACGCGGCAAGCGTCGGGGAGACGAATTCGATCCTGCCCCTCATGCACGAGTTGAAGCGCCGCCATTCCTCGCTGAACCTTCTGCTCACGACGGTCACCGTGACCTCTGCGAAGATCGCAGCCGCCCGGCTCCCCGAGGGGGCGATCCATCAATTCCTGCCGCTCGACAGCCCGCGCTTCTGCCGCCGTTTCGTCGAGCATTGGCGGCCCGACCTCGGCCTGTTCACGGAGTCCGAAATCTGGCCGAACCTGATTGTCGAGGCGAGCGATGGCAGGGCGCCGCTCGTGCTTTTGAACGCGCGCATGTCGCAGCGCTCTTATAAGCGCTGGTCCAGCCTGTCGAGCCTCGCAAAACCGGTGTTCTCGCGGTTCGACCTGGTTCTTGCGCAAAACTGGCGCTTCGCAAAACGTCTCACGGGCCTTGGCGTCCGCAAGACAAGCATCACCGGCAACCTGAAATATGATGCGCCGCCTCCGCCTGTGGACGCGCGGGCGCTCGATGAACTGCGGCGCAATCTTGGGGACCGCCCCATTTTTCTGGCCGCGAGCACCCACCCCGGCGAAGACGAGATGATCGCGCGCGTCCACGAGATGCTGCACGGCGCCATGCCTTCGCTGCTGACCGTCATCGCGCCACGCCATCCGGATCGCGGGCAAGGCATGGCGGCGCTTCTTGGCGAACGGCGACTGCCTGCAGCCCGACGCTCCGCTCACGAGCCTATCAGCGAAAAAACCCAGATCTATCTTGCCGATACGATTGGCGAACTCGGCCTTTTCTACTCGCTGGCGCCGCTTTCCTTCATCGGCGGATCGCTCGTCCACCATGGCGGGCAAAATCCCATCGAGGCGATCAAGCTCGGCTCCGGCATCCTTAGCGGCCCGCACACCTTCAACTTCACCGAAACCTATGCCGCCCTGCAGCGTTACGAAGGGCTTCGGCTCGTCGGCGGCGCGGACGACATGGCGGCTGCGCTGAAGTCGCTGTTCGACAATCCGGCCGAAGCCGCTGAGATGAAGCGCCGGGCCGCGGCCGCCATCGGCACGCTTGGGGGCGCGCTCGAAAAAACCATCGAAGCGCTCAAACCGTACCTTCCCCCGCCTGCCCCGCCCGTGGAGACGACGGCCAAGCGCGCGGCTTGAGAAAATCGGACATTGGGAAGATCGATCCAATGCCCCTTGCGGACGGACGCGATCCGCCGCTGCCTAAAATCTAAAAATTTTAAGACATACCTTTTCGTATTACAGTTTTTTGATTAGTGAACTGATCCGGTCGCACACTATCTCGGCAAAAAAATGAATATAAATATAGCTAACACCGACGTTATCAGACTGTCTGCGGACTTGCTCGCGGTGAAACATGCAGACGGTTTTTTCGGGGCCGATGCAGCTGTGGCAAAAGCCATTGGCTTTTTTGGCCATGTCGAGGCAGGGCAGGCACGTTTTGTGGAGGGAAAGGGTCTGGCGGCACCGGAGGTATTATTCTTGGGAGTTGGACCGCTTTGGGAGTTTAGGTACGAGCGCATTCAAGAATTTGGCGCCAGAGTTGTAAAAACAGCCCGTCAGCATAAGCGAACTATTCGCCATATCGGGCTCACGATACATGGCCCTGGATATGGACTTGATCCAGAGCCGTCTTTCTTATCGATGATAGCAGGTATCGTTGATGAATGGACTATAGATAAAGGCAACTTAGAACTGATCACAATCGCAGAGCGTTCCGAAAGTCGCTGCGAGATTTTCAAGAATATTCTTAAAGAGCAATCAGAAGCTCTCAAAGCGTTAAGCGGCAATATTCCGTTCAGAGCGGAGCAATTTTTCGGGCAAGACTCTTACGGTGCTCGCGCGGAAGAGCTGCCGCGCCTATTCACAGCTATGCCATTTGCAGACGAATTTGATGACGAGTTCTACATAGGATTCTGCGAGGCAGCGAAGGCGAATGGCTATATCTGTGAAAGACTTGATCTCGAAACTTTCACGGGCGATATCGTGACAGAGATCAAAAGGAGGATAACGGAAAGTTACGGCGTCATTGCACTCCTCAACAATCACAACCCAAATGTCTTTTTAGAAATCGGATTTGCTTGGGCTCAAGGAAAGCCCACAATTCTAGTTGCAAAGGAAGGTGAAAAATTGCCATTCGATGTCAGCGGTCATAAGTGCATTCGGTATCGGAACATAATACAGCTTAGAAAAGCGCTGAACAGTCAAATCGCCATCCTGAAAACTAGCGGAGTTTTAGCGAGATCGGTGTAGGGAATGTGCCTGACTATAATGCAGCCCAGAGGGTCGGCAACGCTGTGAACGAACTAAGCTGCATTGAGCAATCATCTTCCGCCAATCTGCCCACCCTTACGGAGGCAAGTAACGCTAGCCTTCAGGCATTCCACTAGCCAGTGCGGCTATCGGTTCGCTTGTTGAGCGCTTTACGCATCTTCCATGCAGAGCCGCAAGGTGTGATCACGGATGTCGGCAGGCCAGTCCGAAATGAGTTCGCTCAAGCGAGACATATCGTTGGCGAACAGCGACCGGGAGGCCTCCTCGAAGTTTGGCCGATTGCCTGCGATTGCCGCCATAAAGCGGTACGCTCGCTGATGCAGTTTATGCATCTGCGCCTTGTTCGGGTCGGCGACGCGTCGAGCCTCCTCGACAAGCTTGCGCAGCGCCACAGACGCGCCGCCCGGCTGTTCTGCGAGCCATTCCCAATGCCGGGGCAGGAGGGTGACCTCGCGGGCGACGACCCCCAATTTGGGACGCCCCGGAGCGCGGCCGGTTTCCGCGGGCGCACATTGGAAACGCTTCACTATCCGGGCGGAAATGTCTTCATCGGACCCGCGCAAATCGAAATCAATCTGCTCGCCAGTCGCATCGTCGAAGATGAGGACAGCCGCATCCGCGTAAACCCGCACGTGCTCTTTGACGGTAAGCGCAACGCGCACGTAGGAGCCGGACGCGATGCTGCGGTCGCGGTCGAACGCAGTGCATGCGAGATTGCTTGTTGTCTCGTAAATCATGAGCGTTATTTTACCCGGATAAAATACGCTCATCGCCCTTTGCTTTTCCAGACGGCGGAGGCTGCGCCCACACCTGCGCTGCGCATGCGCCGACCAAACTTAAGCATACGGCTCAATTCACCGGCCGTTCAGGTCGCGGTTGTGATATTGATAGTTATCAAGGTTCTGACCGCCGAAAGCGTCAAACTTTGAATGGTTACAACGGAGTCCTTGGAGACCGGGCATGCCCAGATTTCACTTAATATCTTTTGCCGCCGCCACCATGTTCGTGCTCGCAGGCGTCAATCTCGCATATGGGGTCGACATCAAACCCGATGCCCGAAGCGCCATCGCCCCCACATCCGACGCGGTTTTGGTCCGCGGCGGCGTTCGTGGAGGCGGCCATGGAGGCTTTCACGGGGCTGCGGGGCATCGTGGCGGCGCCGTCGCCGTGCGTGGCCCTCACGGCGGCGGAGCGGTCGCAGTGCATGGCGCAAGAGGGGGCGTGGTTCATGGCGGCAGAGTTGTCGGAGGAGGGCGCTATCACGGCGGAGCAGTTGTCGCCGGCCGTCCCCGCGTCGGCGGACGCTATGGCGGCGGCGTCTGGTACGGAACAGGACGGCGCTATTGGGGCGGACGCTGGTGGCCGTATGGCGTGGGCTCGTGCTGGCTGATGACCGATATCGGCTATGTCTGGACCTGCCAGTAGCTGTGTGCGCTAAATGGCCGGGCTTGCCCCGGCCAACTGTTCCTCCGTTTCAACTGGCCCAAGCAACGTTTCCGGCTTCTCCAATACCTCAAATTTCGTCTGTCCGCCGACGAGCGCGATAGGCCGCTAGCAGCGAAGATGGTTTGAGCGGCGTCGATTGCTTTCAAATTCTTTAGCGGATGTTTCGGTTTCAGGGCGCACGTTCTTCACACGCTCCAGGCCCCTCAGGCCATCGACGCCAGAAAGGGCCGCCGCAAATTACTTTATTCCCATTGAGACCAAGTGCGGCCCGAATTTCTTGTCACTGCCCATGATGTGCGTGTACAGCCACCTTCTCAGGAAATTCAGAAGCTCTTCAGACAGAATTTCGGTGGCGCCGTTCTCATACTTCTGCCTCAGTGCTTGAACCAGTCTGACCAACTCGTCATGTTCTTTGATGTGATCCGGAGCAGCGCTATAGCCCGTCTGGGCGAAGAGGGGACTCCTCATACTGGAAATGATAAACTGTGTAGTCGGCAAGCTCCTTAAGCACCTTGCCCAACACGACCTGCCCTCTCCCAGCCTGCGTGGCGTCGAAGAGTTCATTGAGCAATCCTAACAGCGCTTTGTGCTGCTCATCGATGCTGGGCACGCCAACCGACAGGTTTTCATTCCATTCCAAAAGCATCGCCGTCTCCGTTACATATCACTTCTTGGCCCGCGCCTGGGCAGTAGGCGTGTTCGGCATCCGATCCATGTTCAAAAACCGACGCTCAACCGGAATATGTATATGCGTGGCATGTCTCGTTATGGTTGAGATAACACCTAAGATTACCGCCGTCGCCTGCGAAATGAACTCGCCAAAGCCGTCTTGATTATTTCTGCCCCGTCAGCCCCGCCTTGCGAAACGCGTCGGCGAAAGCGCCGCCGGCGGCCTCGGGTTTGCGCTGAGGCGCGGCGCTCATCTTTTTCGGCGTCGGCGCCCTCGCTCCGCCGCCTTGCGGACGGTCGCCAGCGCCAATCTCATCGTCGAGCCGCAGGGTGAGCGAGATGCGCTTCCTCGGCTGGTCCACCTCCATCACCTTCACGCGCACGACGTCGCCGGGCTTCACCACCTCGCGCGGGTCTTTCACGAAGGTCTTCGACAGCGCGGACACATGCACGAGCCCATCCTGGTGCACGCCGATGTCCACGAAAGCGCCGAACGCGGCCACATTTGTCACCACGCCTTCCAGCACCATGCCGGGCTTCAGGTCGGAAATCTTCTCCACGCCCTCCTGGAAGGTCGCGGTCTTGAACGCGGGGCGGGGATCGCGGCCGGGCTTCTCCAGCTCGCGCAGAATGTCGGTCACGGTCGGCAGGCCGAAGGTCTCGTCCACGAACTCCTTCGGCTGCAGCCCGCGCAGCACGGGCGCGTTGCCGATCAGCTTCTTGATGTCGGTCTTGGCGGCCGCCACGATCTTGCGCACGACCGGGTAGGCTTCGGGATGAACCGACGAGGCGTCGAGCGGGTCGTCGCCGTTTGGGATGCGCAGGAAGCCAGCCGCCTGCTCGAAGGCTTTCGGCCCAAGCCGCGGCACCTCTTGAAGCTCCTTGCGCTTTTTGAAGGCGCCCTTGGAGTCGCGATAGGCGACGATATTTTTGGCGAGGCTTTCGCTAATGCCGGACACGCGCGAGAGCAGCGGCGCCGAGGCCGTGTTCAGGTCTACGCCCACCGCGTTCACGCAGTCTTCCACCACCGCGTCGAGCGAGCGCGAAAGCTGTGATTCCGACACGTCGTGCTGATACTGGCCGACGCCGATGGATTTCGGGTCGATCTTCACAAGCTCGGCCAGCGGGTCTTGCAGGCGGCGCGCGATGGAAACCGCGCCACGCAGAGAAACGTCGAGGCCGGGCAGCTCAGCGCTGGCGTAGGCGCTGGCGGAATAGACCGATGCGCCCGCTTCCGACACCACAATCTTTGTCATCTTGAGCTGCGCCAGCCCGGCGACCAGCTCGGCGGCAAGCTTGTCCGTCTCACGCGAAGCGGTGCCATTGCCGATGGCGATCAGCTCGACCTTATGCTGGATGCACAGCCTGCCCAAGGTGGAGAGCGACTCCCCCCAAAGGCGCTTCGGCTCGTGCGGATAGATCGTGGCCGTTTCGGCGACCTTGCCGGTGGCGTCCACCACAGCGACCTTCACGCCGGTGCGGAATCCCGGATCGAGGCCCATGGTGGCGCGCGTTCCGGCGGGCGCGGCGAGCAGGAGATCGCGCAGATTGCTCGCAAACACCCGCACGGCCTCTTCCTCCGCCGCTTGCCAAAGCCGCATGCGAAGGTCGACCGACAGATGTCCCTGGATGCGCGTGCGCCAGGCCCAGCGCACCGTGTCGTTCAGCCATTTGTCGGCGGGGCGGCCACGGTCGGCGATGTTGAACTTGCGCGCGATGCGGGCCTCGAAGAGGCTCGGGCCGCTGGCGGGCGCCTGCGCGGGATCTTCCGGCTCGAAATTCAGATCGAGAAACCCCTCCTTCTCGCCACGGAACATCGCGAGAATACGATGCGCAGGCATCTTGGTGAACGGCTCGGTTTTGTCGAAATAATCCGCGAATTTGGCGGCCTCGGGCGTGTCCTTCTTGTCGTCCTTCGCCTTCGCCGCCATCCGGCCGCGGCCCCACATCTCCTCGCGTAAATTGCCGATGAGGTCCGCGTCCTCGCCGAAGCGCTCGACCAGGATAGCGCGCGCGCCCTCCAGCGCGGCGCCCGCGTCGGCCACGCCCTTCTCGGCGTCGATGAACGTCGCGGCCAGCGCGTCCGGAATGTTCGACGGATCGTTGAGCAGCGCATCCGCCAGCGGCTCAAGCCCCGCCTCCCTCGCGATCTGCGCCTTCGTGCGCCGCTTCGGCTTATAGGGCAGATAGATGTCTTCGAGCCGCGCCTTTGAATCCGCCGCCATGATCTGCGCCTCAAGCTCGTCGGTGAGCTTGCCCTGCTCGCGGATCGAGTCGAGGATCGCCGTGCGCCGCTCCTCCAGCTCGCGCAGATAGCGCAGCCGTTCCTCCAGCGTGCGAAGCTGCGCGTCGTCGAGCGTGCCGGTGACTTCCTTGCGATAGCGCGCGATGAACGGCACCGTCGAGCCGCCGTCCAGAAGATCGACCGCCGCCTGAACCTGCTGCGCCCGCACGCCAAGCTCATCCGCAATCCGCTGTTCGATGGATTTCATCGCTTATCGCTCCGCTATGGCGCCGCCGCCCGCTAAGGGAGCGGCTCGAATCGAGGGGCGATCATACAGGCGCAGCCGGGCGTTGCAACGGCGAGCACGCAGCGCGAGCCGAACACTCCCCCACGAATCTGTGATGGAAACGGCGCCGTTCAAGTCGCGCTGCGGTTGCGAGGTTGCGGCGGCCTCGATCTAGAACGCTGGAAATAGCCGCTCGCGTCTTCCCGGAAACGCCACGGACGTTATCCGGGATTCGCGACGCGCTGGCTTTGACCGGGAGCGTTTCGGCGTCAAGCGGAACGCCGGCGGCCGGTTAATAATGGGTCAAGATTGGGTTTGTTTCGTAAAACAAGTCTATATATAAGCATCTATATTTGAAGCGCTCAAAATCGACGGGTTCACCTTATCTTAAGGCTTGCGTTTGGGATTGCGTTTGGAAGCGTTGATGCGAGGTTGAAGCGTCGCCGCCGTGAGCCGAGCGCTTGCCCATAAATCGGTGGGCGGGAGGCGGCGTTCAAGGCCGGCTGTGCGCTGATCGCAGAGGAGCGCGCCCGTCTGAAAGACAGCAAGACTTTGCGTCCCCGGCAAAAAAACACGAGGTAAGGCTTCAAGAGGCAAGAAGCCTCCTAGCCACTCGAAAACCGACGTCGTTTAGCAGTATGCTATTACTAGCCATGCCGCGCCGCGCCGCGCGTGCCACGCGGGGAGTTCCGTCGCAGGGGCCGCCGCGCAAAACGCGGCTCTCTCCGATTGTCCATGCTTCCCCTGTTAGTCTTATTCCTTCAGGTTTGGCTCTGTAGCTCTTGTTCCAGCGGTCTTCGCACCACTCCCAGACATTCTGGTGCATGTCGCAGACGCCGAAACCGTTCGCAGGAAATAAGCCAACCTCGACAGTTGGATGCCCATTTTTCCTAAGGTGCGCTAGCGTCTCGGTGAGGGCGTCGCCTAACGAATAGGCTGTCTCCCTCCCCGCCCGGCATGCGTATTCCCACTCTGCCTCGCTCAAAAGCCGGTAGGGTCTGTCCGTAACTCGGGACAACCACGACACATAGGTTTGAGCTTCATCCCACGATACACGTGTTACGGGGTGGCTCTCACGACCCGTCGGCTTAGGTTCGACGGCGCCTGCGGCGCGCGCAGCCTCCCATTCGTAGAACGTCACGGGGAATCGCCCAACCGCTAACGCCTGGGGAATCGTCACCTCATGCTGCGGGCGCTCGGAGTTGAAACCTTCACGGTCCTTCGATCCCATCCAGAACCGGCCCGGCGGAACAACCACCATCTCCGGCGCAAACGGCGCATCCTGAAACACCGAACCCGGCGGCAAATGCTCCGGCGCGGGCCTGTCTGCCTTCTTCCAGCTGTTCACGTAGCTGATCCAGTCTCTGGCCTTTGGCAGATCTGTGCGACGGGGATCGAGCCTTGCGCCCGGCCGCACCTCGTCGATCAGCGCCTGATCAAACCGCGCACCCTCGATGCGCGCGCCCAAGAAATTGCACGCGATAAGTCGCGCGCCCGTGAAATCGAAGCCGCGCAGATCGCTGCCGCCGAAATCGACGCCAGACCAATCGGCGAAGCGCAGGTGCTTCTTCGGGTCCAATCCCGCGATGCTGATCAGTTCCACGAAGTTGTCCGTGGCGGCCTCATCGATCAGTTTTTCGCGGACTGCCAAATCCGATTCCGGCTGCAACAAAGCATCCATTTCAATCGTCCCGCGCAGCAAATCTGATCTCGGCGACCGCCAACTTCGCGATGCCTTCCTCGCCGCCCGAAAGCTTGAGCTCTCTCAGGCGCTTCTTGATCTTCTGCTTTGCTGCGCTTTGGTTTTGCCCATCGGGCAGTACAAAAGTGGTCGCGATGTCCCTGACGCAGGCGATGAAGTCAGCGCTGACGCTTTCGCCCGGCATCAGATTCATGATGCGGATGAAATCCTGTGGCGCATCTCCTATGAGGCCAATCGCGGCGGCGCCCGTGGCAGTCACGAGCCAGCTCGGCTCATTCTTGTTGACGCTCAGCGGCGTAAACTTGGCGTCGTTGAACGCGATGCCGCCGGGATAACCCGTTCGATCTTTGACTTCGGTCGTATGGCCGTCGCCGCAGCGGAACGTCAAGACCCCGCGCTTGACGCCTGTCGTCAAGCCGTCGGTCACAACTTCGTAGCAATTCATATTGAACCCCAGCTTTGCTTCGCCCGGCGAAGGCTCTGATTGACCCGTCCACAGCGATAGCGAGGCAAGTTCAGTTTGGATGCTGTTCGTATCTGCCCTCAGATCTTCCTTAAGGAGCACCGGCTCCGCGAGCGGCGGGCGGCTCTCGGACTTCTGCTCGGAGGGGTGTTCCGCAATATACCTATTGATGAACTTCTCACAGGTATCGCACCGGTTTTCACGCTTGGTGCTGCCGGTCGCTGCCCGATCATTCCATTCGGGCCAATCCAGGGAGAAGCCACATTTATTGGCAAGTTTTAGCTGATGCGCGACGCTCAGGCGACTTAACTCCAAGCTCCCCCGGATCGTATTCCGAGGAATGACAAGTTTCTTGCAGAACGCGTTTTCAGTCGCGGCGTGCCCGCAACATGCTCGCGCAATGGGGCTTTCCTTCAGGAACTGAAATTTCTCAGCGAGCTCGAATATCGGTTCGCGGCGGTCTTCAAGCGCCATGTGCGCATCTGTCCAAGCAATAACTAAAAGCGATAGAACAGCAAATAGGGGCGGCAAAGCAACGTCAAAGGCGCGTCAATCAACGGCAGATTAACGGCAACGCCCGCGTCACGCTATTGCCGCCAGCGGACGGGAGATTGCTCACCATCTGCCGTCGCGGTCAAGCGCTGCCGTTCGCCAGCGTGAGGTCATCAGCCAAGCCGATGGAGGCCCTTATGACCGCACCTTCAAAACTCAAGACACGCAAAAACGGATGCATCGCCGCGGCGCTTGCCGCCGTCCTGACGCTGGGAAGCTGCTCAATCAGCGTCAGCATCAGGGAACTGCGTGTCGAGTTGTTTCCTGCCGCCGCCCCTGCGCCGAAGCCGAAAGCATGGCTCAAGGCTCCGTCCGCGAAGAAGCGCGTGTTGAAGCGGCTGGAATAGGAGCGAAAACAACACCGTACCCCCTCACCCTGTCCCTCTCCCTCTGGGAGAGGGAACGCCGTTGCGACGGCTGCGACCGGACGCCCTCTCCCAGGGAGAGAGGGCTGGTGTAAGGGGGCGCCACGCCTTTCGAACAGGTAGCGCGGGCCGCGCCAATTCCTTCCGCTGCGCCAGCAACGCCCGGTGGATGACATACTGGTCAAGGCGCGCCAAGATGTGAGGTTGCAGCCGCCAGTCTAGACGTTCAGGATCGCTCCTCGAACTCCTGCGAGCAGAACGGGCCGCCCTGGAAGCGATCGCCGATTGTGTCCGCGGGGATGAGCGCCTGGGCGGCAAGCGCGGCTTCCGCAAATGCTTCGGATTGGCCTTCAGGCTTGTAACCGAGCTCGGCGGCGCGGGAATTGTCCCAAAAGCTTCGCGCGTTGTCCGATGCTCCGTAAACGACCTCGTAACCAAGGCTTTCCCGCTCAAGGCCGATCCGGATGAGCGACACGAGGTCTTCGGGCTTGAGCCAGATGGCGAGCCGCCGCTCGTCGGCGGGTCGGTCAGAGACGTTGCCGATGCGGATGCAGAAAACGCTAAGCCCGTATTTGTGCGCGTAAAGCGCGCCGAGCGCTTCGCCGAACGCCTTGCTGACGCCGTAGCGCGTGTCGGGCAGCGGGAGCGCCTGCGGACCGATGATCTCAGAGCGCGGATAGAAACCGACCACGTGGTTCGTGGACGCGAACACCATGCGACGCGCCTTCACTTTCCGCGCGGCCTCGAAAAGATTGTAGGTCCCGACGATGTTCGACTGGAGGATCGTCTCGAAGGGCGCCTCGGTTGACTGGCCGCCGAAATGCAGGATGCCATCGACGCCCGCGGCGGCGCGCTCTATGGCGGCCGCGTCGGCGAGATCGGCTGCGATGAAAGTCTCTTCCGGGCGCAAATCGGATGGCGGCTCAAGGTCGGTTAGCGCCAGCTCGTAGAGCGGCGGCAATAAGCGACGGAGCCTCGATCCAATTTCGCCCGCCGCTCCCGTCAAAAGAACGCGCATCGCATCGTCACCCTTCTTCCATCGGGATGGCCGTCAGGGCGGCGATCCCGGACACCGATTTTTTTATGATCCATTGTTGATTGCGAAAGACGCCATCTCCTTCGAATACCGCCGTCAGCTTGCGCTTCCGTGGGCGGCAAAATCCAGACACATAAACATTTAAGCACTTTGTGATGGACGAGGGCGCGGCGCTGCTCGCGCTTCGCAAGGCCTGGATGACGAGTTCGGAGCGGGCCGCTCCCTGTTTTACGAAACAAACCCAATCTCAACCTTCTCTTAACCTTCAAGGGACGTCGTCCAGACGCCGACGACGACCGCATCAGCCGAACGCTTCGGGCTGGCATGAGGCGCGCAGCCTTCCTCTTTCCCGCTGAACAGGGTATGAAGGGCGGTCACCCCAACCGGCCGACCTGTAGAGTAACCCAGCATGCCGCATCGGAAGCCCGCCTTCGTCGTCACCCTGTCCTGCGCCGACAAGCCCGGCATCGTCGCCGCGATCGCGAGCCTGCTCGCGGAGCATGGCTGCAACATCACCGACAGCGCCCAGTTCGGGGACATGAAGGCTGGCCGCTTCTTCATGCGCGTGTCGTTCTCGGCGCCGCCGGACCTCGATTACCACGATGCGCGCGCCATGTTGGCGCCGGTGATCGATAAGTACAAGATGACCTCGGCCCTGCATCCGATCGCCGAGCGCATGCGCGTGCTCATCATGGTCTCCAAATTCGGCCATTGCCTGAACGATCTGCTCTACCGCCATCGCGTGGGCGCTCTGCCCATCGAGATCCCGGCCATCGTGTCGAACCACCGCGACTTCTACCGCCTCGCGGCGAGCCACGACATCCCGTTCCATCACCTGCCGATGGCGGCAGAAACCAAGGACAAGCAGGAGCATCGCCTTGCCGAGTTGATCGAAGACGAGCGCATCGACCTCGTCGTGCTCGCCCGCTACATGCAGGTGCTGTCGGAAGAGCTGTGCCAGAGGCTCTCGGGCCGCGCCATCAACATCCATCACTCGTTTCTGCCGAGCTTCAAGGGCGCAAAGCCCTACCATCAGGCGCACGCGCGCGGCGTTAAGTTGATCGGCGCCACGGCGCATTATGTGACGCCCGTGCTCGACGAAGGGCCGATCATCGAGCAGGAGGTAGCGCGCGTCGACCATGCGATGGGAACCGACGATCTCATCAATATGGGCCGCGATGTGGAATGCGTGGTGCTGTCGCGCGCCGTGAAATGGCACGTCGAGCATCGCATTCTCTTGAACGGAAACCGCACCGTCGTCTTTCGTTGAGAAAGGGCGCCGCATCCGGCAAGATTTCGCTACCCGTTTTCGATAAGTTGTACTGGTTAAGCTTGCGCTTAAATGAGATTTCCAACGCCGATAGGAAAAGGATATGTTCCAAGAGCAACAATAATGAGGTCGTGCTGTGAGCAAAATCGATAGTGTTATTGCCGAGGTCGAGGCCGCGCTTGAAAAGCTCACCAGCGTTCAAGGTCGCCTGCGCGAACTCAAGGACGATTCTGAGGCGATCGAAAAAGCCAGGGATCGGCTGCGCGCGCCGAGATCCAAGGCAACCCGAGCCCGCTCCCATTGATCGCTTGCTCCCTCGCCGGCTCTTTGCAGCGCGCCTCGTTTTTGCTAGGACAGCCTGAGGCACATTGGCGCCCGCTCGACGCTCGCGCGAACTTTCCTCGAATGAGCATACGCCTTATCCGAGGAAAGTCCTGTCGGCGTCCGAGGCGAATGGTTCATCGCCACGGGGCGAGACGGGCCATTTCAAACTGAAACCTGCTTTGTAGCGGACGGCGACTGGGGCGTCAGACATGAGCGAAAGTTCCGAGCGGCAGATCGCCCGTTACGCGATCCAGAGCCTAGGCTGGGCGCTTGTCGTGCTCACGCTCAAATCCGTGGCCTACTGGATCACGGGCTCCGTCGCGCTTTTATCCGACGCGCTCGAAAGCATCATCAACGTTGCGGTTGCGGGCGCGGCCTGGTTCGCGCTTCGCGTCAGCGCGACGCCGCCCGACGACAAACACCCCTTCGGCCACCATAAGGCCGAGTACTTCTCCGCCGTGCTCGAAGGCGCGCTCATCATCGTTGCGGCCATCGCCATCTTCCGGGAAGCAGCGATCCATTTCTTCCAGCCTGTTGAACTCGACGCGCCCGCTCTCGGCATCGCAGTCAACGTGACGGCGTCCGTAATCAACGCGGTGTGGGGTTGGCGGCTCATTCGCATCGGCCGCCGCGAGAAATCGCCGGCGCTCGACGCCGACGGCCGCCATGTTTTGTCTGACGCCGTCTCATCGACCGGCGTCGTGATCGGCGTGACAGCGGCCGTCCTGACAGGCTGGCTGCAACTCGACGCCATCATCGCCGCCTGCGTCGGCGTTTACATCCTCTTCGCAGGCTGGGGGCTTGTGAGAGACAGCGTCGGGGGGCTGATGGACGAGGCCGTGGATGAGGAGACGCTCGCCCGCATTCGGGCCGCCATCGCCAAGGCTGCGGGGGGCGCTATCGAGGCCCACGACCTGCAAACACGGCCCGCAGGCCCCGTCACATTCATCCAGTTCCATTTGGTGGTGCCGGCCGACATGACCGTGTCGGAGGCCCACAATATCTGCGACGACGTCGAGAACGCTCTCCAGGAGGCTGTGTCCGGCGCGAGCGTGACCATCCATGTCGAGCCCGAGCACAAGGCGAAGCATGCGGGCGTCATCATGCGCGCGCCTTCGCGGGTTTCATGACGCCGCCTCGCGGCCGGGCATGCTGATCCAAATCGACCCGTCCGTAATCGGAGCCGGTTCCAGGCGGACAAGTTGCAGAAGCTTCTTGGCAAGCATCAGCCGCGAGATCAACGCGACAAGCGATCTGTCACATTGGCGCCTTCGTCTCTGCGGACAGCGGGCGGCGCGCCCGCCGTTCGGCTTGTCGGCTGACTCGGCGCCGGGATGGAGCCTTCATACAGCCCGAGGCAGCCAACAAACCTCGCTTAGAACGAGAACAAGTTCGATCTGGCGACATGATCGGTGGCCCAGGTCAGAAACTTCCAGATCAGCGCGCCAAGCAAACCGCCCCAAAAGAAGTTGCGTTCGGCGCGTTCGACGCGCTTGTTGACGGTCGCGAGTTGCTCTAGCGATGCGTAAGGCGATTGCGAGTCGTCTGGTGTTTTATTACACTTCGGGTCTTCTCCTGACTTTCCTTCTTTGCTTTCCATGGCAGCCTCCTGCGGGGGGCGCATGGGCCGGTTTCGAGAGGCCGGGTTAACCGATGCGCCTTTCGATAATAATCCGCGGTTGTGGTTCAGCTCGCAACGACAACCACGTAGCGATCTGAGCGCAAGCATTTGTCAGGTCCCGCTGAAGCAACAGGTACTCGTGATGCAATCTGCTGCGATATCGTGCGCGTCTTTCGCCTCTCTTATTCGCAAGGGCGCTTCATAAAGGGAGCAGCGCCGCGTCATCATGAAGCGCGCTGTGGCGCTGTTCTTGGAGCGCTATTGAATCAATTATGTATAAACCCTACGTCACATTTATAACAAAGCTGAAGTTGAGATCGTCCGCAGTCGGCGCCAGGATCTTCTGCTTTTGGCAGGCGTCTCTCTCTGCGCGGGAAATGCTGCGGCCGCTTCGGGCGAGGACACGCAATGCTACACGGGCCGAATGATCCCCCGATAACGCAAATTCTGCGCGCTTTGATCGATGAGTATGGCTCAGCGCTGCACCTTCCCGCAACCGACAACGCGAAAGCGAAATCTATCGCCGAGCAATCAAAGATAGCACAAGGAACCGTGCTCGCCATCCTCAACGGAACACCTCATCGCATAGCGAGCAATACGAGCAAAAGGCTCGCCGAGTTCTTCAATCGCGTCGCCATTCCTGAGTTGCGTGGAGAATGGTTTTCGAGCGCTTCGCTCAAAGACTTCAACGACAAGCGTTACGGAGCCGGCGCCGTCGCGGTGCGCGTGCCGCCTGACTACCCTCAGCTCGTTTCGACCGTGGAAGATTGGCTTTGCGGCGTGCACATCGCCTACCGATACAGCCTGGATTCGATCGATACAGGCGATGCGGCGCGAGAAGTCGTGCGTGTCTGGCGCGAGGGCTCCACCCTGATGCACAGAATGTCGTTCATTCGCCATTCGCGGCGAGGCAACGATCCCATGTTCTATTTCGAAGGTCCCGTTATCCTGATCGGCAGGACAGCCGTCCTCATGGGCACAAATATCGGCCAGGAAACGAGAGATCGCGATCGCGCGCGCGTCATCATGCTCGACCATGGGGACGGGGACAGGGATACAAAAGACTGCAAGCTTGGGCTGATGACGAGCACTCGGCCGAGGCAGGACTTTACGCCATGCACGGCGTGCACCTTGCTGATCCGCGCAGGTTGGGACACGACGAGCGTAGGATTTGAGGAGCTTGCGCTGAGCGCAACCACCATCGGCCCCTTGGCGGACGTGATCAAGGAGGATTTCGGTCACGCCCATGAGGGGCTCTTACGCGTTTTCCTGGACAACCGCCCGTCGGGTTGCCGCAGAGAACCGGAGCTTGCCGCTTATGAACCCCTCATTCCTGAAGGCGGTCATGACCGCGTTTTGCGGATCAACACAGACCGCTTTACGAGAAATATGAAGCGGGTCCTCGCAGACGCCATGGGCAACGACGACATCTGCGCGCCGTATAAGCCCAACTGGCTCGACAGAATGCGCAAGGCATGAAGCCGCGGAGTTCTTTCGGCCTTTTCGCACAACGCCGCTTTAAGATCCAGAAGCTCAGCTGCGGGACCGGTAGAGATCGGCCATCTCCTTAACGGCGCGAACGCTGTCTTCGAGCGCGAACCAGTATGGGAGGGGTAGTTCGAGGTTGAAGATCGCGTCCGGCTCGAAGGTGAACTCCGCCATGATGGCGGGCCACTGTATCGCGCCCCAGCCGATGGGCAGATGCAGATCGCCGAGCCCGTAGGCGAGCCGCTCGGACCTTGAGAAGGTGTAGAACTGCGCCGGGTCGCCGAACGAATCGTGAATATGCAAGTGGCGTGAGACGCGGGCGAGCGTCTTGGCGTCGGCGAAGAAGTCCACGCCCGCGCCAGCGCAGGTCAAAGTCGCGTGCGAGAAATCGAGGCAACCGCGCACGTGTCTGTGGTTGACCGTCTCGATCTCGCGGGCAAGACGCGACGGCAGCGCCACATGTTCGCCGGGCCTGGTCGGGAAAATATTCTCGATCGCGATGACGATCGAATGCTTGGCCGCGATGTCTCCGAGCGAGGCGAAGGCGTCGCGCTGGCGGGCGTAGAGGTCTTCGATCTCCGCGTCTGTTTGCGCCATCGTGCGGCCGGTGTGCAAAACGAGATGCGGCGCGCCGATTTCCGCCGCGACCTCGATGGCCGCCTTGGCGATCGTCAGGTGGCGCGCGGCGATCTCCGGCGGCTGCATAAAATTGAGGCCGATAGGGCCGTGCGCAGTGAATCCGACGGTCCGCGCCTTCAGCGCGTCGTGCAGTCGATGCATCTGGGGCTGCAGCACACGGCCGCCCGCGATCAAATCCATCATGAACAGCGGCAACTCAACAAAATCGACGCCGAACTCCTCAGCCTGGTCGAGGTTCTCCCTCAGCCGGTCGAAATAGATGTCTTCCTGAACAGCGCTCGAAAATCCCACGCCGCGCACAGCCGCCATTGCCCTCACCTCGCTCGTTGCTGGCGCATGGCCGGTTGCGGCCTCGCGGCGCCTCTGGATCAGCCCGCCTTTCGTCTGACGCGATTAAAGGCGGAAAGATCGATCGATCCTCAAGTAGGAAAGCTGCCCACCCAGAGGGCTGCTTTCGTGTCGTTTTGCACGCATCCTACCCAAGCGAGGCGATGGAGCAAGCGCCTTCCGATCACTTCGAACTATTCAGGCTAATATTTATCCGCTCAAGCGCAGGCGGCGCGGTCTGAGTTCTCGAAGCCTATTCATGCTGGCGGCGCAGGTTCGGAAGCAGACTTTACCGGCACCCCGACCCCGGGCCGAATGCAGCGCACCATTTGCGAACCTCGGCAAGCCGGCGAACGGTTCGCTTCCATTGAGCTGCCGAGACCTTGTCTGCGTACTGATATTGAGCCTTCTTCTCGGCTATTCTTATAAGTCTGTAGAGAACCCCATCGAGGCTTTCATTCTCAACGAGGCATTCGAGGACATCTCTATGACGGTCATACATCACAAACCCCCCACAAAAAGACGACGCATAAACCCGAAACAGGAAACAGCTGCAGAGGAGAGTAGCGATCCTATCGGCAGCCGGACTCTGGTCCGAACTCCATGCACCACGCGCGCAACCCGTTAAGCCGATGAATGGTCCGGCCCCATTGCGCCGCAGCAACCTTGTCCGCTTGCGGATTTTTGGCTTTCTGCTCGGCTATCTCTATGAGGCTGGCGAGTACCCAATCGAGGCTTTCGCTCTCAACGAGGTAGTCAAGGACAGCTCCCGGGCAATCATGCAGGTACATAGTCTAACAACGACCCCGCACGACAAAGTGGTTCAGCATCTTCATACAAGGCTTCGTGACCGGCGCAGACAGTCTATCTTCCGCCAGTCATCTTCAGTCCAGGCTCAGGCGGATCAACGGCGCCGAGCGGGCTCGCGTCTTGCAGCGCTGGCATGTCTACATGCCTTATTCGATTAAGCCCGTGCGGTGTGGCGCCTTGATGACGTTTTCGCCAGTTCCACCTTCGCCAGCCGCGCACGCCTCTGTTTGATCCGGCTGGCTCAGGTCGGCGCGCATAGTCGGCCGCGGCTGTCCGCTTCGCGCTTTCGGGCAACCGGAACGAGAAGCTGAGGCTGTGGACATCAGCGCGTAGACACAGCCACAAGAGGCGCGGCGGCAATACCGCCCGCTTCAAAGCGCGCCCGCGCGGCTCGTCGTGAGCTCTAAGAAGAAACTCACCCGGCCGCAACGCGGCCGGGTAGCCGGAGCAGGCGCGGCCGCTGGTTTTTGAGCGCCATCAAGCGGCCTCCGCTAGCGGTTGAAGTTCGGCCCTGAAGCCGAGCTTGGCCAGTTGAGCGACCAGGCGGTTGGCTTTTTCCTCGACCGGGCGTCGATCAAAATAGCCGCCCCCAAGATCCTGATGTTCGACGCCATCTTTCAGCATGTGGTAAATCGCCGTGAGCATCGAGGCGGCCACCGCGCAGATCGCTGTCTTGGGGCCGCGCCTGGCCTTGAGGCGATTGAATTGCGCCTTGTAGTAACTATCCTTCTTCCTGGCCGCCGCCCAGGCGCATTGGACGAGCAGCGTCTTGAGCTAGGGGGCGCCCTTGCGAAGCCGCGAGGATTTGCGTTTGCCCGCGCTTTCGTTCTGGCCAGGGCACAAGCCAGCCCAGGACACGAGATGCCCAGCCGTTGGAAACCGGCCCATATCGGTTCCGATCTCGGCAAGGATCGCGGTCGCCGCCAAACTCGCAATGCGGGGAATGGCGTCCAAAAGCGTGGTCATGTCGCGAAAGGAGCTGCGGCCCGTGGCCGCCTCCTCAGTGATCCTGGCGTTCGCCGCATCTGTCTGGGCGTCAATCTGCGCGATGGAAGAGGCCAAGGCGTCGTATTGGCCGAGGTGAAGCCGCAATATGAAGCGGCGATGATCGGTCAGCCGGCCGTGCAGCGCGTCGTAGAGCGCTTTCGGCGAGGCCTTGATCCGCCGGTCGGCCAATTGCGCCAGCTTGTGGGGATTGCGCACGCCTGCGATCATCGCTTCGATCATCCGCCGCCCGGAAACGCCCATGATGGCGCTGATCACGAAATCGAGCTTGATGTTGGCTTCTTCGAGCGTCTTCTGGATCCGCTGGATATGCCGCGTCTGCTCGCGGACCAGTTGCTTGCGCGCCCGCATCAGCGAGCGCAACTCCTGGATCGCTTCGTCCGGGACAAAGCTCGCGTTGATTAGGCCGAAGGCCGTCAGATCGGCGATCCAGGCAGCGTCATTCACATCCGTCTTGCGGCCCGGCACGTTCTTGATATGCGCCGCATTGGCCAAAATCAGCTCGAACTTGCCATCGTTCAAGATGTTCCACACGGGCTTCCAATAGACGCCGGTGGCTTCCATCGCCACATGCGTGCATCCGCTCTGCGTCAGCCAGGCCAGCAAAGTTTCGAGAGCAGTTGTAGTCGTCTCGAAGGTTCGGCATTCTCGCGAGACCTTCCCGCCAGCAATGATGCGCACACAGCAAACGACCGTCTCCTTGTGAACATCAAGCCCGGCGACACGCTCATGCATGACTTCCATTACGTTCTCCCTCGGCTGCCGCCAGCGTGGGGACCTCATGAAAAAGAACCCTAAGAAACCTGCTCCCAGAGCATTGCTGCTCCTTGGCTCCATTGGGGGTAATCGAGGCGCCCCCGGTCCAACTTAAGAACGGGCTTGCGCGCACCATAGACAAAACGACCTCTTTGCCAGCGGCCAGCCCTATATAGAGCATACCGCAGGACGCCGCGCATTTTCAGTCATGGGGGTCGACCGCCAGGTTGGTGCGGAACTTAAGAAGAAGCGCCTTACCGAGAGGTTAAGGGGGCGTCGTTAGCCTGACCAACCCTTTCTATAGCAACGAATTTCCCGGCCAAGCGAAGCGCGAGCCGGGATCGGTAAAAAAGGCGGCGCTTCTGCTTTAGGCGCGGCCGGCGCCGCGGCGAACGCCTGCCCCCATCCTTCGACAAGCGTAGAATGAGGCTTCGACGGGCTCCGGATGAGGCCGCGGAGTTTCACGGCTTGCGAGCCCCGCGGCGCCCGCGAAAAGGGCCGTATAATTAATTCCGCCACAAAAACATAATTAACGGACATCTGGTCGCCCCACCGAGGGCAAAAATGGGCAGTTTTCGCGCTGGAATTGGCTTTATTAGGTTCGATTGGGTTCGTTTTGGCCGGAAATAAGCCTCTTGCGCCCGTCTGTTAAGCATAAAGGGTTAGGCGCGATCCGAGCGGGCGGCGAGCCGTGCGCGACTCGCCAACGGGTGGGCCGTAAGGCGCCGTCGGTCAAGAAAAACGCCGTGGCGCCCAGCCTCTATTTTGCGCAGCCCCTCACCCCAGCCCTCTCCCTCCTGTCGGGCGACATGGAAAACTGACCCCCTGACGCCATGAGGAACTGACCCCCTTGGCATCGGCAAGAAGGGGGTTTTGATGGACGATCACACAGCAGACAGAAGAACTCTTGGTAGTCCGTCCGCGGTCTGAAGAACCGCGGGGAGAGGAGATGATTGAGCCTGAGGGGGGGGCGGCGATGCTGCGGCTCAAGGCAGCTGGATGGGGGTCGAAGCGGATTGCGGCTGAGTTTGGCGTCAGCCGGACGACGGTGAGGCGGTATTTGCAAGCCGGGGGCTGGCGGCCTTTCAAGAACCCGAAACGGGAGAAGCTTCTGGGCGAGCACGGCGATTGGCTAAAGGAGCGGTTCCGGCGGCATCGCGGCAATGCCGATGTGGTGCGCCAGGAGCTGCTAGAAGGGCGTTGCGGCGAGCTTGCGGACGGTGGAGCGCGCGGTCGAGCGCTATCGGCAGGAGCTTGAGGCGGAGGCGCGGGCGAGCATTCGCTTCGAGACGGCTTCGGGCCGGCAGCTGCAGATCGATTTCGGCGAGCGGCTGGTTGAGATTGGCGGCGCCAATCAAGGTATACTTGTTCGTTGCTGTGCTCGGCTATTCGCGGCGGCTGCATGTGCGCGCTTTCCGCAATGAGCGGCGGGAAAGCTGGTTCGAGGGGCTTGAGAGCGCCTTTCTAACCTTTGGCGGCGCGCCGGAAGAAGTCCTCGTCGACAACGCCCGCGCGCTCGTCGCCGACCATGACGTCGAGACGCGCACGGTCGTGTTCAACGCCAGGTTCCTGGCTTTTGCCCGTCATTGGGGCTTCAAGCCCAGGACCTGCGCGCCTTATCGGGCGCGGACCAAGGGCAAGACCGAAAGCGGGGTGGGCTATGTCAAAAAGAATGCGATGGCGGACAGCCTGCCCGCCGCCGCGGCAGGCTGAGCTGTTGCGTCCCCTTGCGGAATACGAGGCGCTGGCTGGGGGAGGCTTCTGATGGCTCGCGCGAACAAAATGGAGCCGGTCCTCGATCCGCTCGAAACCATGCTGACGCGCTTGCAGCTGACCGCCATCCGCGACCAGCTCGACAGCCTCCTCGACGAAGCGGCCCGCGCCGATCTGTCGTCACGCGAAACGCTGGCGCTTCTTTTGGAGCGCGAGATCGCGCGCAAGGACCATCGCCCCATCGAGATGGCGCTGAAGCTCGCCCACTTCCCGGCGATCAAGGACTTGCAAAGCTTCGACTTCGAGGCGCAGCCCTCCATCGATCGTAAGCGATGCCCCGTCACAGGGTAGCGGCGTAAACCCAGGGCATAAGCTCATCGATGCGGCGCGCGGGCCAGCGATTGACGAGCTTGGTAAGCGCGTCTGTGAGCCAAGCGTTTGGGTTGACGCTATTGAGTTTGCAAGTCTCGATGAGCGACGCCAGACACGCCCAGTTCTGGGCGCCCTGATCATGCCCGGCGAAGAGACTATTCTTGCGATTCAAGGCAATAGGACGCATTGAACGCTCAACCGAGTTGGAATTGATTTCGATGCGGCCGTCATCGAGGAACCGGATCAAGCCGTCCCATTGGTTCAATCCGTATTGGATGGCGTCGCGAACCGGCGACGATTTGGAGACGCGCTTAAGGCAATCCTCGAACCAGGATTTCAAGCCCTCGACCTCAGGCCGGGCTCTCGCCTGACGGGCGGCGCGCCGCTGTTCGGCGGCTTCCCGCGAATGTCCTCTTCGATCTTGTACAGTTTTCGGATGCGCTCCAGCGCCTCTTGGGCGATGGGGGCCGGCCCGTTGGCGGCGATTTCGTAGAATTTCCGGCGCAGGTGCGCCCAGCAATAGGCGAGCGCTGCCGGCCCGCCGCGGCGGTCAGGACGGACAAGGATGTTGTAGCCGTCATAACCGTCGACCTGCAGAACGCCCGAGAAGCCTTCCAGCAGCGTCTCCACATGCTTGCCGCCGCGGCCCGGCGCATAGGAATAGATCACGGCGGGCGGCGTTTTGCTGCCCCACGGCCGGTCGTCACAGGCCAGAGCCCAGAGGTAGCCGGTCTTGGTTTTGCCGCGTCAGAGTGAGCGCTTGTCGCTCACGATAAACGTTCGCTCAGATCAAGGACCGGGCAGCGCGTTTCGTCGGCGAACAGTTTGTCCATCTCTTTCAGGATGATGACGAGGCGTTCGTAAAGCGGCTGCAGCTCGGCCGCCGCGGCGCCAACCCAGGCTGCGAGCGTCGAGCGATCCAAAGGGAGGCCCTGGCGGGAGAAGATTTGCGCCTGGCGGTACAGCGGCAAGTGATCGGCGTATTTCGCCACGACGACGTCGGCGATGAGCGCTTCTGTCGGGATGCCGCCCTCGATCAGCCGCGGCGGCGCGGGCGCCTGCGCCACGGCGTCCCCGCACGCGCAGGCGTATTTGGGACGGCGGGTGACGATTACGCGGAAGACCGCTGGGATTTTGTCGAGGCGTTCGGACCTCTCTTCGCCGATCACGTGCATGGCCTTGCCACAGCAGGGACAGAGCGTGCTTTGCGGCTCGATGACCTGCTCGATCCTTTGCAGATGCGAGGGAAGCGCGCCCCGGTTCGCACGGCGTTTCTTCGCCCGCTCGCGCTTCAGGCCTTCGTCTTTCTTTTCGTCTTCGGCTTCGGTCTTGGCGCTGTCAGTCTCAAGCTCTTCCAGAACCAAGGCGAGTTGGTCTTCGCTCAGCCGCTCGGATTTGCGGCCGAAACGCGCCCGCCGCAAAACGGCGATGATATGATGAAGCTTTTCGTTGGCGGCGTTGAGTTCGTCGCGCTCTTCGATAAGGAGCCGCTTCTCAGCCCGCTCGGAAAGAACCAGCGCGCGCAAGGCGTCGACAGTGTTGGGAAGCGCATCGGACGAAGCTGCGATCATGACGGCAGTTTCACTGATTTGCGCTCAACTTCCAGTAGAAATCGCTGACTTTTGCGCCGGCAAATTATTGCGTCGCCGTGGGCCGCTGAACCCGCCGCGCGTGCACCCGGGTCCACTCCAGCCCCTCCAGCAGCGCGGACAACTGCGCCGGCGACAGACGCATCACGCCGTCCTCGATCTTGGGCCAGCGAAATTTGCCATCCTCCAGCCGCTTGATCAAAAGGCAGACCCCGGTTCCGTCCCAGAACAGCAATTTTACTCTGTCCGCCCGTTTCGAGCGGAACACGTAGATCACCCCCGAAAACGGATCGGCCTTGAACTCGGCTTCCACGATCGCCGCCAATCCCATGACCCCTTTGCGGAAATCCACCGGCTTCGTGGCGATCAGCACCCGCACATTGGTTGGCGGCACGATCATGCGACGGCCTTCACCGCACGCAGCACCGCCGCCAGAACCTTGGCGTCAACGGAGCCGCGCATGCGCACCGTGGCGCCGCCAAGCACAATTTCGATCAGGGCAGCGTCAGAAACTGGAACTGGCGCTTCGGCCGGCGCCGCTGGGACGGGCCGATCATCGGCAATCATCACCGGCGCAAAGGCGGGCGTTCCGCCGCACGTCAGCCTGGCCTCGCGCTTGCGAAACTCGTTGCGCCAATTGAATAATTGCTGAGGCCGCAAACCATGACGCCGAGCCACATCCGAGATCACGACGCCGTCCTGGCAACTCTCCGCGATAATCGCCTGCTTCTCTTCGTCAGACCACTCCCGCCGCCGTTCCACACCCGTGATGACCTCGATCCGCCGTATCGGCGTGACCTCGGTTTTGACCTTAGGGTCAACATTAGAGTTGAAACGATCGCTGCTCATCGGGGCCCATCATGCCCCCGCGCGAGAAGGCCCGGAAGATGGGGTCGGAGC
>CAVRLF010000003.1:0-538135 GCA_963721975.1 uncultured Alphaproteobacteria bacterium | reverse complement strand
CGGGATCACCGATTGATCCCACGGGATCACCGGCTTTTTCGAGTGATCCCAAGCTGCTCCATTGATATAACAGCTGAATTTCTTTTTTGGGATCACTGGGATCACTTTTCATAAAGCAAGTATGAGCATCAAACGCTGGAAGAAAAAACACGATGGCGCTTCACATGCAGCACCCATTGGCGGCTTCGGTCTTCGCCTAACCCAATCCGCCTGCGGACCTTGAGCCTGGTTTTCTCATATCCCTTGACGTCCGTGACTTTCTCAACCGAAGCCAAGCATCCGCGCTCGTACAGCCTTTTCTCGAGTGTCGCCTTGCTGAGCCCAAGAGACTGCCCCTCGGCGGATGCGAGCTTCTCGGCAAGCGCATAGGCCGCCGGAGGCTCAAGATACAGATCTTCGCCCTCCAGCCAGCCGATGCGGTCGCCCTGCGGCTGCCAGGTAAACGCACAATTTGCGTCATGCCGCCGCCATCCCCAAAGTTCGGGCTCGTCCGGCGCGCTTTGGCTGATGCTGGCGGCATGGGCTTTGCCAGAGAGCAGGGCGCTGCGCAGAAGCTCGAAAAAGCGCAAGACAGGATCGCTTACCGCTTGCATCTCGTCTTGATCTTCGGCGATGGAGACGAACGCAATCGTGCCACGGGCTTCCAAATCGGCTTTTTCGACAAGGGTGATCGAACCGCTTTCGTGCGCGAAGTCGAGGAAAATGCGCCAGGATGCGATCAGCGCGCGCACCGTGTCGGAGGTGCGCAAATGAGCCATGGTGGTCGCCGTGTCTGTGCGGAGCGCCTTCACCTCGCGGGCGTATCGATCCAAAACCTGGTCATGGCGCCCTGCGAGCCATTGCACATAGGCCGCCATGGCGGCGGCGAAAACGCCGTCCGCGGCGAGCTTTTGCAGCTCTGTAAGCTTATCGAGGTTCACCTCACCCTTGGCCATGCTGGTAACGAACAGCCGCGCCCGCAAGGAATGACCAGCCGGAACCTCCTCGCCGGTGGAGAGCATCGTGCCCCGGGGCGCTTTCTCCGGCCGGGGCGTTCCGTCGGGATTGCAGCGGCCACGCCCGGAGTTATTGCCTTGCGCGCGTAGCACGCGGTCGGCCTTTTCGTGCCAGGCGGCGACCTGCGCCGTCGTTCCCCTTGGATTGAAATCGTCGATGACAAAAAGCGCGTCCTTTGCCAGGAAGGCCGTGCTTTCGAGGTTGTTCGCCGTCGAGGTCCAATTCCCGGGCAGGTTCTTCCCATGCCAGGATGCGCCCCAATGGGCCTGCGCCAGCGCCGCCAGCTCGCTTTTGAGCGTTCCGGTCAGCCCGGAAAGAAACGTGGTGAAGTCGGAAGCGCCAAGCGGCGCCCGGTAAATGGTCGCCAGCAGCGGAAACATGACGCGGCCGGGGGCGAGATCGAGAAGGCTCAATGATCCCCTGACGGCGCCAGTGAGAGCGTCTCCCGCTGGCGGCTCGGGCAAGAGATAATGGGCAAGCCTGCCGTGCAGGCTCACCTCGATGTTCTCGATGACGCCGTGCTCTCCGATCGCGCCGCCCGCATGCAGATAGGCCCAAGCGCCATCGATCTTGCGCCATCCGGTATGGGCATAGACATGGCGCTCCGCGATATCCTCGGAGAGCCGCTGAATCGCAACCCGCACCCGGTCCTTGACCTGAATGCCGGCCTCGACATAGGCGCCGGCTCCAAGGGTCGAGGCGACCCAGTTGAGGCTCGCGAACTGGGCGGCGGCCACGGAAAAGGTATGCTTTCTCCCGTGGAGATGCGCCTCGATCTCGAAAATGTGGTTCGCCTCCACGCCATCGTCGTAAATGGCGTCGGAAACAATGCGCGCCTTGAAGTTGGCAAGCCGCGTCATGAGCTTGCCGCCGGAATAGCCGATCTCCGTAAGATAGATGCCGGTGTCATCGTCGCTGTAAGGGTTCTCGCTCCCATCGAAGGCAGCAGCGATGCGCGCGCGCCGCGCCTCCCTCGCTGCAGTCCTCTTCGCGGCTGCGATCTCGCGCCGCCGCTCCGTCACCGCCTTATTCAGATCGGCGGCGCTGATGCCGAGCGCCTCCGCCGCCACCTTCTTTTCGCGGCCATAACTGACCGCATCGAGCTCAGCGAGCTCTTCGATGCGCTTTGCGATCGTTTTCTGGTTGGAGATCGCAAGCACAGGTCCCAAAAGCGCCTCTTCGATGGCGCGGCGGACCGCCTCCAGACCCTCGGCGAGCGCCAAATCGTTGAAATCGGTTTGCCCTTCCATGCGCGGACCGGAAAACTTTGGGAGAGCGATTTTGCCGCCGACCGCCTGCGCGGCGTCCTTCGCCTTCGCCGCGCCAGGGTTGCCCGCGGTCCAGGCGTCGTCGTCCGCACAAAGAATCAGCATTGCCGCGGGATATTTTTTTCGCAGCGCCTCGGCCACCGGCTGCAGGTTCGCGCAGTCGCCGGCAACGGCGGCGGTTAGGCCCGTCGCCTCATGGAGCGAGGCCGCCGTGGCGTATCCTTCGGCGATGAGGATTTTACCGCCCGGATCGATCTCGCCGATCATGTGAAAACAGCCGCGTTTGCGGCCGCCCGGCAAGTAGCGCTTTTCTCCCGTTGCCGCGATCGTTTGCAAGGAATGGAGGGCGCCGTTTTCATGGCAGAGCGGGACGATCAGGCAGCCATCGCTCTGCTGCCTTAAGCCATGGGCGCCGACGCCTTTCTTAGCGAGATAGGGATGATCGAGCGGCGCAGCTGAGGCGTCATTCCAGAGGCGCGCCGCCATCTTCGCCGCTTCCCTGTGACCGCTCTGCTCCTCGCGCGCCTGCATAGCGTGAGAGCGCTCGATGCGCTCTGTCTGTGCTTTCGTTTCTGCAGCGGTTAGGCCGCGGCCGAGATCGGCGCGCCATGTTTCCGGGCCGTGCCCGTCCCGGAAATTTTCGATGTATCCCGCCGGAATGCCATCGAGATGCAGGAGATAGGCGCCGTCGAGAGCGCCGGGCTTCCCGCCGGCGACGGAGCATCGGCGGAGTTTCCCATCGCCCTCCAGACGCGTCGGCAGATTGAGACCGCGCCTTGCGGCCGCTTCGCGGAACTGTCTTTCGGCGCCTGCGATGCCGATCGCGTTTTGGGCGCGCCCTTTCTCCCTAGGCTCGCCTCGATCGCGCCCATTTCCATAGCTCAGCATCCTGACCTTCCCCGAACCGGAAAAGCCTGGAGCTTCTTGAAAAAGCGGCGCGTCGTGCGATACGAACTCTGTCAAATCAATCGCAAAGCGGCCCTTCCTTGACAAGGTTCCCGGCTTGCCGATGCGAAGCCCCTGAACGTTGGCGCGTTCTTAAGGGCTATCCTGCTAATAAAAGGCGCTTTAAGCCCGTCCTTGGGGCGAGTTTTTTTGTTTCGCGCTCCCGGCTTTAGCGGCGGGCTCATACTCAGCGGTGCTTCTCGCCGCTCCCTTCACAAGCCATTCATCGCACCAATCCTGCCGGTAGAGGATGCACCGTCCCTGCCGGACATAGCGCGGGCCTCCGCCGTAGCAGCGCAGTTTGTTGAGAGTAGTGGCTGACAGACCCGTATAGCGCGCCGCCTCGGGCACGCGCAGCCAAGGTCCTTGACCCGTCTTCGTCATAACGATCCCTCCAAGCCGAAACAAAGCATGATAGTCTAGGAACGATATATAAAACGGCAGAATCAAGGAACGAACACGATATATTTAAAGAAAAAATCGTTTATTGTCCTCAACTTGACCAATAGGACAAGAACAATCATCGAGAGATGTTTCTTTGTCGGATGAGAGGCGTTTCTCCGTCCCGGCGCACTTTCCGTGACGCGCCGCGCGGAGCGGCTGTCAACACTGACCGAAGGTCACAGCGGTACGCGGCGCGAAGCGGTGTTGACTGCGGTGAGCACGGAGCGAGCCTTAGACAGGCCCGGGCTCCCACTGGCGCTTGCCTCGGTAATCGGCATATTTGTGATGACGGCGAAGCTTTGTGTCGCGGCAATGAGCGCGACCTCGGGCAGATTTCCAGGCGGCGGACGAGGGAGCGCATATTCTGTCGCGCTCCACCCGACGCAGCGCGTACGCGCCCGTGCTCTCGCAGCTATACAGGCGACGAGTGCACTCGAGATGGTGGAATCGCTTGCTCGGGAAGCAGCTACTCGCTTAGACCGACATCGAGCGTTGGTCGCCGCTACTCACCCTCGAACTAAGTAGCATTGGTCCAAGACCGGGTGCTGCCTGAAGCTGGTGTGCTTACTAGGTGCTTACTGCAATTCGCTTTCCGCGCTTGATCTTGGGCTAAGTCTTTGATTTTATGGTGAGCCCAGATGGATTCGAACCATCGACCCTCTGATTAAAAGTCAGATGCTCTACCGGCTGAGCTATGGGCTCTTTGAAAATCGGCAGTTTGCGCAGCTCAGATTGCTTGGATGCGCGCAAACCCGGTAGGACCATAGGTTCACAGGGTTTGTTGGTCAATACCCTAGCGGCCAGGATTCATGGAAAAGAGGCGTGACATGAGCAGCGCATGCTGAATTTGTTTTTGGCCTCTGATCGCAAAGGGGATGGAGGTCGGGATGGACAGCGGAGCAGTAACCCGTTGCGGGCTGGTTCGTTTTCTGAAATCCACCTGCAAGCATTTTTTTACGGGCGGAAACTCGAATCAAGGCCGGCAAGGAGCAGCGCACCTGGAGCGTGGTTGAGAGCCGGCGCGAGCGGCGGCAAGAAAGAGCCTCCAGCGGCAGGTATCTTGCCTGGGCGAGATCGCCAGCGGCCAGCAGGCGCAGTGGAGCCGACTGAGGCTTTTGTCGGGCGACACGGAAAACTGACCCCCTGACGCCATGAGGAACTGACGCCCTTGGCATCGGCAAGAAGGGGGTTTTGATGGACGATCACACAGCAGACAGAAGACTCTTGGTAGTCCGTCCGCGGTCTGAAGAACCGCGGGGAGAGGAGATGATTGAGCCTGAGGGGGTGGCGGCGATGCTGCGGCTCAAGGCAGCTGGATCAGGGTCGAAGCGGATTGCGGCTGAGCTTGGCGTCAGCCGGACGACGGTGAGGCGGTATTTGCAAGCCGGGGGCTGGCGGCCTTTCAAGAACCCGAAACGGGAGAAGCTTCTGGGCGAGCACGGCGATTGGCTAAAGGAGCGGTTCCGGCGGCATCGCGGCAATGCCGATGTGGTGCGCCAGGAGCTGCTATCGGAGAAGGGCGTTGCGGCGAGCTTGCGGACGGTGGAGCGCGCGGTCGAGCGCTATCGGCAGGAGCTTGAGGCGGAGGCGCGGGCGAGCATTCGCTTCGAGACGGCTTCGGGCCGGCAGCTGCAGATCGATTTCGGCGAGCGGCTGGTTGAGATTGGCGGCGCCAATCAAGGTATACTTGTTCGTTGCTGTGCTCGGCTATTCGCGGCGGCTGCATGTGCGCGCTTTCCGCAATGAGCGGCGGGAAAGCTGGTTCGAGGGGTTTGAGAGCGCCTTTCTAACCTTTGGCGGCGCGCCGGAAGAAGTCCTCGTCGACAACGCCCGCGCGCTCGTCGCCGACCATGACGTCGAGACGCGCACGGTCGTGTTCAACGCCAGGTTCCTGGCTTTTGCCCGTCATTGGGGCTTCAAGCCCAGGGCCTGCGCGCCTTATCGGGCGCGGACCAAGGGCAAGACCGAAAGCGGGGTGGGCTATGTCAAAAAGAATGCGATGGCGGGTCGCAGCTTCAAGAGCTTCGAGGAGCTTGAGGCGCATCTTTCGGCCTGGGAGCGCGATGTCGCCAATGCACGGGTGCATGGGACCACGGGCGAGACGCCGGCGAACCGCTTCGCAGAGGAAGCAGGCAGGCTGAAGCCGTTGGCGGACTGCCCTGCGTTTGGCTCTTGCCGCACGCTCGAACGCAAGGTCGGCGACGATTGCGCGGTGGAGGTGGATGGCAATAGCTATTCCGCGCCTTGGCGGCTGATCGGCGAGCGGGTGGAGGTAACGGTGGCCGGGGGCCAGGTTCGCTTGCGGCATGGCGCGAAGGAGATCGCCGTGCACAAGCTCGCGGAAGGCCGCCGCCAGCGCGTCATCGATCCCGCTCATTTGGCTGGCCTCGCAGGCGCCGGCGGGCGAGCCGCGCCCTCTCCGTCAGGGACAGCCTGCCCGCCGCCGCGGCAGGCTGAGCTGTTGCGTCCCCTTGCGGAATACGAGGCGCTGGCTGGGGGAGGCTTCTGATGGCTCGCGCGAACAAAATGGAGCCGGTCCTCGATCCGCTCGAAACCATGCTGACGCGCTTGCAGCTGACCGCCACCGCGACCAGCTCGACAGCCTCCTCGACGAAGCGGCCCGCGCCGATCTGTCGTCACGCGAAACGCTGGCGCTTCTTTTGGAGCGCGAGATCGCGCGCAAGGACCATCGCCGCATCGAGATGGCGCTGAAGCTCGCCCACTTCCCGGCGATCAAGGACTTGCAAAGCTTCGACTTCGAGGCGCAGCCCTCCATCGATCCGAGGCAAATCCGCGATCTGGCGGCGGGCCGCTTCATCGCCAATGGCGAGAACGTGCTGCTTCTCAGCCAGCCGGGCGTCGGCAAGACCCATCTCGCCATCGCGCTTGGGCGAGAGGCGATCCTGGCCGGATACTCCGTGCAGTTCGTAACCGCGACGGCGCTGGTCGCCACGCTCGCCAAGGGGCATGCCGGGCGAAGGCTCGACGACAAACTCGCGACCTTCGCCAAGGCGAAGCTGCTCATCGTGGACGAACTCGGCTATCTGCCGCTGGAGCCCGAGGCAGCCCATCTGTTCTTTCAACTCGTCAGCCGGAGATACGAGAAGGGCGCCATGCTGATCACGTCCAACCGAACCATCTCCGAATGGGGGACCGTGTTCGGCGACGCCATCGTCGCCACCGCAATCCTCGACCGGCTGCTCCACCACAGCCACGTCGTAACCATCCGCGGCGACAGCTGCCGCTTGCGGGCGAAGCGGCGCAGCGGTCTTCTGCAAAAGACCGCTGCGCCGGAACTCGCGGCCGGCGTAGAGTTCAAATGACAAAGGGGGGCCAGTTCCTCGTGTCGACAGGGGATCAGTTCCGGATGTCGCTTGACAAACTGTGCAAAAGGACTGCCTGGCGCAGACTTAGAGCGCGCGCGTAAGCGCTCTCTATTTATCCTTGCGCAAAAATGTCCTACTACTTATGCGCGAAAATCAGGTCGATGCCGAGGGATGCATGCCGCGCAAGGTTATCGACGTTTTCTTAAGTTCAACAGCGGAGGATCTGACCGAGCATCGCAAGGCTGTCCACGACAGGCTGATGCGCCACGGCATTTTCTATTGCATCTGGCAGGAAGATTTTGGCGCGCAGGATTTGGGGGCGGTCGAATTCTGCCGTAAGAAGGCGCGGGAAGCCGATATGTTTGTGGGCCTGATTGGGTTCAGGCGCGGCTGGGAGCCGGACGGCGACGAAGATAAGCGCTCCATCACCGAAATGGAGCACGACTGGGCGCGTGACGCCGGCTGTTCCCGCTACCTTTGGGTTGCGCCCAATGCTTTTACAGCTCCAGACAGTCTACGCGAAAGTGATGAGTTGCATGCTCGCCAGATGGCTTTCCGCAAACGTGTCATGGGCGGAGGCGGGCGCATTGTCTCGAATAAAGGTTTCAGTTTGCCTGAACTGCTCGCGTCGGAGGTAGTCGAACAACTCCTGGTGCAAGTGGCTACAACCAACCTCTTAGAGTTGTTTCAACCTGAAGCGGCGCAAAAGAGCTTCGCCGCGATCGCCGCCGCTGTCAAATATCTCGTAAACAACAAAGAACTGGACTTGCTCGACCTTGTGAACGACGCGCAGAGCATCCACGTCGCGGATTTGAGGGCGAAACTCCTCATACTCGAATCAAAGACCGACTACACCGCAAAAAAACATGCCGAATATTGTCGACACATCGGCGCCCTTGAGTTCCACATCAACCCCGAAAAATCGTTGTCGGCATACGAAGAGGCGACAAGGCTCGATCCGGAAAACCCTGAAGGTTGGCGCTATCTCGGTGAATTGCATCTCAAGATCGGCGATCTGAAAGCGGCGAAAAAACACTTTGCCCAACTCAACTCAGTTGGGGAGCGCACAGGCAACCAAAAAGCAATTGCTTATTCAATGGTCCGCTTGGGTTGGATTGAGCTGATGCTCGATAATCTCACCGAGGCGGAAGTTTTCGCCAAGAAAGCATTTCAACTTTCTCGATCCATTGGCTGGTTTGAGGGTGAGTCTCAAGCTTGCAGCGCGCTTGGCCGCATCAATCGTGAGCGCAGCAACCACTTGAATGCGGAACGAATGTTTCTCACAGCTCTGGAACTCGAAAAGGAGCTGGGCAGGAAGAAGGGCATGGCCATCGCGTATGCTTGCGCCATGGAGATGCGCGTTCTCAACAGAGAGTTGTAATTCTGATGTCGTATTTTTGACGGTCCTGCATTGGCCTCGGCGTTAGGATCATGCGGCCACCCCGGGCCACGAAGTTTCCTGCCTTCACAAGTTCTCAGCCGCCAGTGCAGCAGGCGGCCCCAAGCGGCCGTCATGATCGAAACCGGCGCGTTGGGCTGAGCCAAGCGGCCCATCCGGCGCCATCGTCGCTTCATGCCTTGGAGCCGCGTCATGCTTGATGATTGGTTCAACAAGCGGCAGAGGCAAATCTGCTTGAATTGCGCGACAAATAAGATTGTAGATTTGAGCGGACGCAAACAAGGGTTGCAGCATGGGCGCAGATGCATTGTTGGCCAAGGCCATTTCATCCCATCAGCAAGGCAAACATGAGGAAGCCGAAGTCTCTTACCGCGCCGTGCTCAAGAAGCAGCCCAAGAACTTTATCGCGCTGCATCATCTTGGCGTCCTCGCCTGCGGCCAAAACGAACTCGATAAAGCGCATGACTTCATTTCACAGGCGCTCGCGCTCGACGGCGACTTTTCGGAAGCCCATAATAATCTTGGCAACGTGCTGCGCGCGCAGGGCAAAACAGAGGAAGCGGCTGCGTCCTACGCACGTGCGGTGCAAATCAATCCCAGCAACACGTCGGCGCTCAGCAATCTTGCGCTGACGCTGATCGATCAAAGCAAAATTTCCGAAGCCATCGCAGCTCTGGAAAAAGCCCTGACGATTGATCCGCGTTTTCTTCTGGCTCGTTTTAATCTCGGCATCGCCTATCAGCTCGGGGGGCAGCCAGACAAGGCGGCTTCGCAATATCGGGGCGCCATCGAGATCAACCCCGCGCTCGTTCCGGCCTACATCAATCTCGGAGACCTGCTCTGTAACCTGGGACGGCTGACTGAAGCCATCGACGTGTTGCAGAAAGCCGCTCAACTGCAAGCAAACTCACAGGTCTTGACTAATCTCGGGATTTGTTACCATCGCGCGGGGCGGATCAAGGAAGCGGAAGAATGCTTGCACGAAGCGGTCAGGCTGAAGCCAGACGAAGAAGCGTTGGCAAATCTTGGGCTTAATCTGGCGCATCAGGGGCGGCGCGAGGAAGCCGTGGCATTCAATCGCGCGGCTGTGAAGGTCAACCCGAACTTCGCTGTCGCCGTCTCCAACGTCTTTTTTGAGCAGCGCCATCTCTGCGATTGGCAAGATTTCGAGGCTGCCGAAAACAGGTTGCGGGAACTGGTGCGAAATGGTCAGCGTGTCGCTCCCTTCGCGTTCGCCACGGCGAACACACCGCCGGATGAGCAACTCATCTGCGCGCGCACCTGGGCGGCGTCAATCTATCGACCGCTGCGAGACGCCCCCATTTCACCCGAAGCGCGCCGGCCCGGGCCTATCCGGATCGGCTATTTGTCCAATGATTTTTGCGAGCACGCCACCGCCTTTCTGATGGCCGAAATGCTTGAGCGTCATGACCATGAGCGATTTGAGATTTTCGCCTATTCCTTCAGCGCCGACGACGGCAGCGCCATTCGGCAGCGCCTCATCGCCGCGTTTGATCATTTCATCGACATCAGCGCGATGCCTCACGAGGCGGCCATCCGCAAAATCCGAGACGATGGCGTTGATATTCTCATCGATCTCAAAGGCTATACACGAGACGCTCGCGCCGAAATCATGGCGGGCGCCTTGCCCCCATTCAGGTGAACTATCTCGGCTTTCCCTGCACGATGGGGGCGGATTTCATCGATTATCTGATCGCCGATCGGTTTCTCGCGCCGGACGATCAGCAGAAGCACTTCTCTGAGAAGCTGGTTTACTTGCCGCATTCCTACCAGCCTAATGACACAAGGCGGACAATTTCTAAACAGGGCTACACGCGACAACAGATGGGCTTGCCGGAAGACGGCTTTGTTTTTTGCAGCTTCAACGGCAACTACAAGATCACTCCGACCTTTTTCGATGTGTGGATGCGGCTGCTGAAGAAGACGCCGGGGAGCGTGCTTTGGCTTCTGGAGACGGGCTTGCGAGACAACCTGCTTCGCGAGGCGGCGGCGCGCGGCGTGGCGCCGGAACGGGTTGTTTTCGCCCCGATCCTTGGTCACTCCGATCATTTGGAGCGAATGGCGTTGGCGGACCTGTTTTTGGATTCCTTGCCGGTCAACGCCCACACAACCGCCAGCGATGCTCTATGGGCGGGCTTGCCGCTGCTGACATGCGCGGGCAAAGCGTTCGTGGGCCGCGTCGCGGGAAGTCTGCTCCACAGCATCGGGCTGCCGGAACTGATCACGTCCTCGCTGGAAGAGTACGAGGCGAAAGCCGAGCATCTGGCGCATAGCCCAGCTGAACTGCGGGCGCTGCGCGACAGGCTGGCGCAGAATAGACAGACCTCGCCTTTGTTCGACATCGCCCGCTTTACGCGCAACCTGGAAACTGCTTATCAGATGATGTGGGACAGATGGCAGGCGAAGCTGCCCCCAGACACGATAAGCGTGCAGGAACCGGATCAGGCAAGCGCGCCGGACAATGTCGCCGCCCCGCCAAGGGCCGCTCTGTTCTCATTGGCGCAAGCGGAAACAGCGCGCATGCGGGTCGCGCCGATCATTGAGCGCGTCTCGGCCTACGCGAAAGACGGCTTCTGGCTGGACGTAGAGAGCGGTGAGCCGGCGGTGGCGCTTGCGGCGGCGGAATGGGGGTTCACTCCGGTTTGCATCAACAGCCGCGCCGACAATGTCGCCGTGTTCAAAGAACTCGGCTTCGAAACGCATGAGAAGGATATTTCCGGGTTGGCGCAGCCCGAGCGGTTTCGGGTGATCAGCCTGACCAACTTCGCTCAGCTTAACTCTCCAACCGATGCGCTTCGCGCCGCTTGGAGCCTTCTTGAACAAGATGGCGTTCTGCTCGTTTCAGCCACCAACTACGGATCGCCGCTGTTGCGCTTGGCCGGACAAGCGCCCGACCTCGCTGAACGTCATTCTTTCTCAAGAGCCAGCCTTTATGTAATTCTGGAAGAACATGGCTTTGCGCCGGCGCGCCTCACGGCAAGCATGCTTCATCGGCTCGGGATCAATGTGATCGCTCTGAAGAAACCCATTTTGGATGTGCATCGATCGGGTTTTCAGCCCCGGCGGTGCGAGGAAGGCGTTGAATAAGAGACGGCGCAGGGAGCCGCCGCTGGATGAGCGGCGCCATCCGTGCGCCTTCGTTAAAGCGAAGCGCTTGAAAACGTGTCGCAGCTTGCGACGTCGCCGCTTTTCAGGCCGGTGATGAGCCAGCGTTTGCGTTGCTCCGACGAGCCATGCGTGAAGGCGTCGGGCACAACGTAACCCTGGCTGCGCTTTTGAAGCGTGTCGTCGCCGATGGCGGTCGCAGTTTGCAGCGCGGACTCGATGTCGCCGGGCTCAAGGAACTTCCACTTGTTCTGCGAATGGTTAGCCCAAACCCCTGCGAGGCAGTCGGCCTGCAGCTCCACCCGGACCTGAATCTGATTGCCTTCGGACTCGCCTGCACGCGCTTGCAGCGCTTGCACTTTGGGCAGGATCCCGAGCTGGTTCTGCACGTGGTGGCCGATTTCATGCGCGATCACGTAGGCTTGCGAGAACTGGCAGGCCTTGCTGCCGGCGTCGCAGCCGCGAAGGCGTGTCTCGATATCCTTGAAGAAGGCTGTGTCGAGATAAACGGTGCGGTCATTCGGGCAATAGAAAGGTCCGAACCGCCGACTGGGCCATCCCGCAGGCGGAGCGCGTTGAGCCGGAGTACATCACGAGCTTTGGCGGCTGATAGGTCTTGCCGACCGATTTGAAAACGCCAGTCCACTGGTCTTCGGTATCGCCGAGCACGGCGGCGACAAACTTGCCTGCCTCGTCGTTCCCGGCGACCGGCTGGCCCTGCTGAGTGGACGACGGCAGATGCCGGGAAACCATTTCCGCCCCGCCAATAAGGAGGGCGGGGTTTATGCCAAGCCCCCAGGCGATCAGTCCGAGGACGGCCATTGTCCCGAGGCCAAGCCCTCCAGCGCGGACCATCTGGCCGCGGCGGTCTTCAACATTGTCGCTTTTGCGAAAATCGTCCCAGCGCATTTTGTCTTCATCCAGTTTGAATTTATCGTTACGAGGATTTGGGCCTCTATCTTGCAGCCGCAATAGATCATGCAGACGACAAGGCCGATTTAGCCGCAAATGAGACCACGGCCTTGCCTTTCGAGGTCAGTGGCCGATCCGGGAAAGGCGAAGCCCAGTCCGGGGACCAAACAATTGTGTCGTTAGCACGACGCTGAAAAGCGATGCCTCCCATGGCCTCACGGGGAGCCTGGCGAACCGCGACAAGCTCACCATGCTCGATCTCATCCTGAGTTTGCCAAAGGTTGAGGCGGGAGTTCATGCTTTTTCAGCAGTCTGATCGATGAGAGGCCTTTACGCAAGCTTCAACGCCGCCGAAATTTCAGACAGCGCGGCCTTCTCGGCGTCGGTGACTTGTGTGCCTCCGAAACCGAGGAACCCGCCTTCGGCGTCGGCCTCGGCCACTTTCTCGGCTATGTGATAGAGCCACTTTTTCACAGCTTCCGCATCTTGCGGAGCCTTCGCCTGAAGAATAGCCGAAACCTGCTTCATAGTATCGAGACATTTCGCTTTCAGCTCGTCCGCCTTGGCGCCGCCGAGCTTTTCGCGAAAGCCGTCCTTGGCGAAGGTGCGCCCTTCGGAGGTCTCGAATTCCGCCTCAATGGCTTTGACGAGTTCGTCGGAGTCGCCTTTGCCCTCGATCAAAGCTTTGCTCGCAGCGAAGCTTTCCTTCAACACGCCCAGAATGCCGCTCGGTTCGGCCGCCGTGACAGCAAGCCCTGACATCATTGCGCCATCCAGGAGCGTCTTCCACTCTTCAGGCGTGAAGTTCGTTTTGTTTGCCATCTTAAATATACCTTTTTACTCGCTACAGACCCTTGCTCTATTCGTGCGCCGCTTAAGCTTGACGGGACATCAAGCTTGCAGCAAGCGGAAGATAGCAAAAAAACGAATAAACCCCAATGACGCTTTCGATCCTCTCATATTTTTTAGAATGTATGCTTAGGCAGGCGCCATGCCGTCCGGTCCAGAACAGATAGAAATCAGAAACGACTTGAGTTTTTCCGCAATATGCTAGCGCTGAAGCTCGGCAGAGGAGAGCGCGCCCTAAGCTTCACATAAAGTTGAAATTCTGAAATCTACCAAGTTGGCGGCGACATCTCAAATGACGCCCCTCAACCCCTTGGAAAGGAGAATTTCGATGTCGGTTTTTTACGAGAGCAGCCTCCTGGAGGCGGTCGCCGTCACGTTGGCCGTCGTCATGATGCTTGGTCCGCTCGTGCCCTACGCCATAAACGGGCGTCGGCGCGCCCGGCGGTCCAACTAAGCACGACGCCTTCCAAATGGCGAACCGTGCGCAAACGGGTCAGCGCGCTCGCATCGCGGTAGCGCTGACCCATAACGCCCGTCAGGCTTTGCTTTCGGTTTTCGACAAAGCGTCGAGCTTGGTTCTCAGAGCGTCTATCACGGGTTTCGCGACAGGGGCGACGCCCGGGATTGCGAGAACCTTATTGAAGAGCTCTTCGATCGATGGACGGAGCTGCGCAACGAGGGTCGCGAAGGTGGTTTTTGCGTCGACGGGCAGCTTGCTGGCAAGGTCTCGAAGTTTGTCGAACTCGGTTGAATCCTTTTCCAATTGAGGAAGAGCCGCCTCAGCGGAAGCGCTGTCGCGCACGCCTTGCATCGTCGTTTTAAGTCCGGCAAACGCTGTCTGCACCGAGGACTTCAGATCAACCCCACCGACAGTCAGGTTTTGGCCAGCGATCTTGGGCTGCTCCGAGAATTGCGGCAGCTTGCCGAAAAGTAACCACGACGCCAATGCAACAGCGGCCACGCCTGCGATAACCAGGCGCCAGTTGAACGGCTTTTCCGCCGAAGCGGGCGTCGGAGCGGACCTCGGATCGCCGGGCCGCTTCGTTTGGGATGACGGCGCAGGGGCTTTTTCGAACCCGGCTATTCCGGCCTCGCCGAGCAGCGCCCCCAGTTCAGGCGGGAGGGCCCGCGAAATGTTCTCCTTCTGCGTCTCAAGAAGCTTGGCTAGGCCAGAGGCATCGAGCCCCTGCGTTTCCTGTTCCTTGCGAAGCGTTCCAAGCACCGCCGGGGTCAGCAAACCGATCAATGACGACGCCGCCGACTTGCCAATGCCGGTGAACTTGCTGGCGGCGCCGGTCAGCGCGGCAAGCGAAGAGCCGCCCAAGAGAGACTCGAAGGGCGCCAAGACCGCTGTTTTCGATGACCTCCTGGCCGGCCCCGCCGACATCGGATTTAAGCGCGCTCAGCACGCCGGGCTTCTGCGCTCCGACAACGCCTGCAAGCCTTTGCGCCCCGACGGGCGTCGACGCGAGCCCCGTCAGAACGCGCAGAAGCGCTGGAGCCAACGCAGTCGCCGCTTTGCCAAGGAGAGTGCGATCCACTCCGAGAGCCGATGCGATCCTGCCGACCAATTCCGGAAGTTGAAGTACTGGGAGACGAGGGAAACGAGATTGATGCTCATAACAATACTCCCTAAATGACGCTAGCTAACGAAATGCGCCGCATTCCGCGAAGGAGCAGTAAAAATTGCAGCCGATGTAAAGGTGAAAAGGGCGCTCTGACCCCTTTGGGCAGAACTCGATGACGATTGAATAGATCTCCTGCGGGACGCACTTTTGGGACCGTAACACAATTCGGAAAAAGAGTCTTCATGCGCGAGCCGATGCTGGCAGAACGTCAGATAATCCATTCATCGATTATTGATTTGCAACCCACGTAGCCTGTAAGTTTAAACACGATCAAATATTCGTGGTTTCAAGGAGACGCGACATGGAGAACATCGGTATTATACTTGCCGCGGCGTTGGCTTCTCTTGCGGGCACAGAATGGGGACCCGAAGGCGACGGCAAGCCCGAGCGGTTCATTCAGTTCAACGAAAAGGATGTTGCAGGCCATGGCGGGTGCAACCGCTTTGGCGGCGGCTATAACTTCGATGGCAGGTCAATAAAGATTGGTCCGCTCGCGTCGACCCGGATGGCCTGCGCACCCGAGGTGATGGATGCCGAGCAGGCGTGGTTTCGCATGCTGGCGCGGGCAAGCGCTGCGGAAGCGACGTCGGCGACACTCACTCTCAAAGATGAAACCAGGGCGATTATCGCTACGCTTAGGCGAAGAGACGGGGATTAGGCGGCGAAGGCGATCGGCCGGAGCCTTCGCGGCGGGAGGGGTATGCGCCGCCGCGAAATACAGCCGGGTATGCGAAGGGATCAGACCCTGCCCTGCGGCGTCAGCTTGTCGATGACTTTCGGAAGATACTCCGAGAGTTTGGCCGCCGCTTCGTCCGGCGACAATCCAAGCTTCGCCCCAAGCGTTTGCAGCTTTTCATAGCCCACAGCACGATGCACCTGATCGGCTGTAATGGGCTGGTTTTCTCCAGTGCTGATCCAAGACTTGACGGTGGCGCCAAGACCTTGTTTCTCGAACTGGCTGAGGACGCCCCTCACGCCGCCTTGCTTCTGAATGAAGTCGTTCAAAACTGTCGCAACTCCGGCGCCGACCGCGCCGCCGATGACACCATCCAACAGACCCATATTGTCCTCCATGGTCCGGATATGAAAACGACGATAAATCAGCACCTCGAATGATCTTGGACTATGATGTTTGCTCTTAGCCTGTCTTATCGTTGAACGCAAAACCGCGAAGTCGGCTGAGCGTGAGAGGTGCTTAGCCAAGAGCTAAGGGGCAGAGGTTATTCCATTTCCGGGAAGAAGGGAATTGCCTCCCTTGCTCAAAGCAGAGCAAAAACACGTGCGTTGGGCGTGAGATCGTAACGCACCGCAAAGCTTAAGGCTCTCCGCAGCGCAGTCGCCGTTGGCGTCGCTTCAATGCTTCGACGCAAAGTCCGACGCGCCGTTACGGCGAGGCCGCCGGAGGCGGCATATGCGGCGCGCGCCCGGCAAAGGATAGGGCTTACACGTCCCACAACCGGAAGCCTCCCTCGAAGGCGTTGGCGTTGTGGCCGACACGGGTGTCTGGCGGCAGTTCCTTGAGCTTTTTCACGTTGCCGCCGCCGATCACGACGTCGGAGGGCTGCAGGCCCGCGATCAATCGCGCGACGACATCGGCGACATCGGCGCGCCATTGCTTCTTGCCGTTCCGGTCGAGCCCGCGCTGGCCGACGTAATCTTCAAAGGTGCTTCTCTTGTAGGGAAGGTGGCCCAATTCCATGGGGTGGACGATGCCTTCGATGACGAGCGTGGTTCCGAGCCCCGTTCCGAGGCCCAGAAAGAGCATCCTTCCGGACCGATAGCTCCCGATCGCCTGCATGGCCGCGTCGTTGATGATCTTGACGGGCCGGCCGAATGCAGTCTCGAAATCGAACTGAACCCAGCCTGTTCCGAGGTTGTGCGGATCCCGCACAAGACTGCCGCCGAGGACAGGCCCGGGATAACCGATCGAGACGACGTCGTAGTCCCAATCCGATATGGCCTCGGTGATGCCCGCCATCATGAGTTCGGGCGTAAGGAGCCGCCCGGAGACGATTTTCCGGTGCTCGCTTTGCCCGGTGACGAGGAGCTTGACGTGGTTGCCGCCGATGTCGACAACCAAGATCTTCTTCGCCGCCACAGGCGCGTCGGGCCTTGCAGCGGCGGCCGCCTTCTCCTCTGCAATATCAAGCGTTATTGCTGACGTCATGGGCTAAACAGGTTTCTCGTAAAGAGGTGGCGATCGTGCCGGTCAGGGACAGCATGCCGATGTCTATGCCAGCCAGGATGAATTTGGCCAGTATTTTCTTGCCTTCGGTGCAAATCGTTTCGAACCTGCCGGCATCGAGGGGCCGCAAGTTCACGCCTTGCAGCCGCGAGCGCCGACCATTCCCGATGGAATGTCGCCCTGGCCCTCTGGCCTATCGACGAGAGCGGCGGCGCCGAGATTTGCGGCTCATGGCTCGACTTTTCAGCAGCCTGCAAAACCCCTGGCGACGGCTTTTAGCGAGAGATGTTTGCTGCCCTTTGATACAATTCAGTCGACCCTGGTTGTAAGTCTATTAACGGCTCTGCTTTATTGTGATGAGGCCTGACAGGTTCCTTCCCAGGCCCGCCTTAAGCCGCTGAACCGATGTTCGCGGCTTCTTTTTTGGCCGGAGCGCGCATTCTCAAGAAAACGTCAGCCATGCGCCGACTTCTGGAGAGTTTCACCGATCAGCGCGTAAATCTCCTGCATCTGCGCGACGAAGGTCTGCATCTGCTCTTGCACAAACTTTGTCTGAACCGTCAAAATCTCCTGGGTGTCCCGCGCGCCGGCTATTTTTCCGACGAGCCCCGAAGCGTGCTCAGCGTTTTGCTTCGCCATGTCTACGACGCGGCCCTGCACATCCTTGAAGCCGGCGATCATGGTGTTTGAGGGCGGCGACCCAAGCATTTCCTGTTGTGCTTCCGGTTTCCGGGAAGCTTCCGGTACCATACTCTGAAGTTGCTGCGTCTGGGCAAAGAAGGCCTGCATGCAATCTTGAGCAAGCTGCGTTTGCATCATAACGAATTCCATGGCTTGGGCCTGCACATTCTGAAAGCCGACCGCCATTGGATTTGAGGGCATCATCCCCATCCATGCGCCCATGGCCTGGTTCATAAAATCCGTCAGTTGCCCGTAAGCCGTCCGCGCCTGCTTCATATTTTGCTCGGCAAGATCGCGCATAGCCTGCGGGATCTCGAATTGGTTATCGGCCACAAAAGTCCTCCCTTATGAAATTGTGCTTAGGAACAGCAAGTGTAGCCGCGCCCAGAGATCTAAAGAACGCGACGACCGGTAGCATGGCAAGAGAGAACTGGCGACGGAGCGGTCTAAGGCGCGTTTTATCGGGAGGATCTGGGTCGTTGGTCTGTCGTGTTTGTCATGGCCGGGCTCGACCACGGCTGTCCAGACTGAAATCGGAGTTCCCGGAAAGGTAAAGCCTTTTCCGGGACCTAATACGTTAAAGCGTCTTTCTATTCGATCCCGATCGCGCTGTGCCGGAGGCCGGCGTTTGGTTTAGTGCGCAAGCAGGCGGAAGCAGCACATAAGGTCGCTACGCACGCTGTTTTAAAAACTATGCGGCTTTTGTGAAGCCGGCTTTAAGCTTTCTTTCGGCTTCCCGAGGAAGCGATGTCTTAAGGATGCGGCCCCTGTAGGGCTTGATCGCCCTTATGACTTTATTCTCCGCTGCGTCTTTCAGGAGAATAAACAAGGCCGAGCCACCTCGTGGGATGGCGAGATCAAGGTTCGCATTCAGGAAGAGAAGCCTTGTCATTTCGCCCCAAAGACGGTCTTGCGAGGCGGCGGCGTCGAGCGCTTTGTCATTGAAATCCCTCCTCATCCGGCATCGACCGGATGGGGAACGCTCGACGACGAAAGCGTCGTCAAGGGCGCTTTCCGCGCGCAACGTTTTCAGGACCTCATTAGCGGCCCACGAATGATCGAACCCAAATGAAATCAGATTGCTCATTGTTCATCTCACTTTCGACTTCAGTGTAATTGCGATTTCTCCTTGGAGTTTCCTGAGCGAATGAGATCAAATAGCAAGCAAGCATCGTTTTTTTTAACAAAACTACTTACGCAATGAATCTCAAAAAATTTATTGCAACCTTGTGGGGTCCCCATGAGACATTAAACGTATTTGGGGCATTTTGGAGGCAGGCATGGGGTCAAGCTTGGAATGTCTCGAAAAACGCTTTGTTGCCGGTCAGTTATGCAAACATCCCGTGCATGCCGAAAATGCAGCGTGCAGGCTCAATGGAAAGCAGGCTTTTCAGCTTGCTTGATCAGGCGGCCAACTTTAGCTGCGCGCTTCCGTTGTCCTGTTGCTGCGCGCCTGCGTGTCGGACAAGCATGTTCTCTCGCTGAGAGTGTTTCCTTTTTTTCTGATGGATAAGTTCATCCGGGATCCTGGAAAATACAACGAGGGAGACTATAGGAGCCCTCATGACAGGCGTGACGTTCGCTTTAGTGTTGCAGGCCTTGCTTGGAAAACAACTTAAACCTGTCAATCGCCGCTTTCCGTGGTCTGGAACAAGGCTTGCAACCCTGCTGTATGGCCGCCGCGCGCCGTTAATCAATTGATGGGCCAATCGCGCGAGGTCTCTGTTTTGGGTTCACGCTCTAGGATATAAAAAATATTTCTCGTATAGAAGCGGGCGAGCAAAAAGACTTTTACTCTTTCGTAAGCGTAAACAATAATGCTAAAGAGCGGATACTGATTTAAAATACACGCTTGGAATACAAGAAAACATGATCGGTAAAATTGGGCGCATCTATCCATGTCGCGGTTCTGTGCCCTCAACAGGTCTGGAGCAAGACTATGGATAGCAGTGAACTAGATCTAACTTCGATGACGGCCGAGATTGTGTCGGCGTACGTCACTCATAATGCGCTGAGCGGCGATAAGCTTCCAGACCTTATCAGCTCTGTATACAGCGCTTTGAGCAAAGCCTGCTCACAAGAGGCTGAACCGGCGAAAGTCGAATTGAAACCCGCAGTCGCCATCAAGAAGTCCGTGACGCCGGAATACATCATTTGTCTGGAAGACGGCAAGAAGTTCAAATCACTGAAGCGGCACTTGCGGAGCCAATACGATCTGTCTCCGGAGGATTATCGAGAGAAGTGGGGACTTCCGCACGATTATCCGATGGTGGCCCCGGCTTATGCCGCCGCACGTTCCGATCTGGCCAAGAACATGGGGCTGGGTCGGCGCAGCGCCGCAGCGCTCATAGCCGTCGAAGCGCCAGCAAAGACCGAGCCGGAGAAGCCAGCGAAGGGACGCGGCAGGCAACCCCGGAAAGGCGGCAACGGCGTGCGCAAATAAGCGGTCGCCGCCGCGTTGATCGACACATTGTGCGCCGGGTGATAATGGCCGGCGCACGCGTTGCATTGGAACCTTAAGTTTCGCACGTTTGCGCTCAAAACGCGCATGCCGTTCATCCAGGATATTGAGGATTGCTTGTGGTGTCGGCATCTGCGCTTAACCGGGTGGCGCATGCCAATGTCGCTGCGCGCGCCCGCCTGCGCTTTGCGGCGACAATCATAAAAACGAACGCGCCGCCAAAATAACGTCACTTTGTCAATTGAGCGCAGGCGGGTTGAGAACTCAGGCGAGCACTTGCGAAACAGCTTTTCACCACGCAAACGTGCGAGGCGACAGGCGTCTCACCGCGATTTCATTGAGGCGGCGAGACTATCTTGTGGAACGGGTGATGGCGGCGGCCGCTTTGAGAGTCTTGCTGTTGATCTCCGCCGCCAGCTTGTTCTGATCAAGCGTCAGCGCAGGCGCCAAGGCAAGAGAAGTAAAGAAAAAAACAAGAGCTATAGTGGCCGCCCACTTCCATTCAGATGGATTGCCCAAGACCTGTAGCGGCCCGGCTCCGAAGAGGTCGCGGCGACGTAGGCGGCTTGCTTTCAAAACGGGCGATGGGATCATGGCCCTTATCGGAAGAGCAGTTATCATGGCTCTCAATGCTTGTTTTGTTTCTCTCGTCTTACAACGAACGGGGAGCGCATTCTAGTCCTGTTGCGCAACAGCCAACAGCCTCTATTTTTACGGAGACTCCGCAAAAAATATCTTGACCGTTGCCTTTGCCCCCACATTTGAAGCCTGCCTGATTTGGCTTGACAAGACAAGCGGCCCGAGCGGGGGTGACCGGAACAGCCCGCGTTTTTCTTTACCATTTGGTAAGGCGCATTTTCTTACGATCTCAGCTCAGAACAGCCGGAGCGCAAGGCAAGCAAAAGACTGATCGTGGGATCAGGAAAGATGCCTGGCGCATCTATGCAAGCAACATTCGAATGTCTGCGCCCGATCGAGGCAGGCGTTTCAGCAAAGCCGAAGGCGAGCGGCCCGGCGCGATGGCGGACGTGTCGCCGTCGCCAGGACGCTTGCCCGTCGGACGTCCACAGCAAGGAGGTCAGGACATTACGCGGGATGTGTTCGCGCAGCCGTAAGTAAGTTTAGGCGCCGTCGACAGCGCGCTCTCAAGCGAACTTTCATCCGGTTACCTGTGCTAGAATCAATAAGTCGCCAGTACGCCTTATCCGCGGGAAATCCTGTTAACGCCCGCAGCAAACAGGTCAAGACTTCGTGCGGGGCGCACTAGCGAGCGACGCGAGAGTCGAAAAGTGCCGCGATGACCGATTTATCCAACATGGCAATATCCTTGCGTTCTAAAAAAGCGCCGTCAGAGGCTCAACCTTGCGCGAAACTTATTATTATCGGCGGTTCGCTGCAACGGGAAAAAAGCGTGTTTCGATAGTCATTTGGCGCTGCCGCTTTTGCCTAAAGGTGAAGGGTGGATATGCCTGCACTCTATTTGTCCGGATCGGATGAGCTGTTCGTTGCAGCGATCGCGGAGCGCCGTGTGTTTGAGCGCGTCAAGCGACAGTGAGCGCAGGCTGGGACATATGAGGACGCGGTCCCAAGGTTCCCACCAGGAAAGGCGACTATAGAAAGCTATTCCTTTGTTATGAGGCCACAAATGGGTAATACCCCGAACTCCGTCCACCCCACCACAAGGGCCCTTAGAGGACCCGAACAGTCCGCTGGAAGAACCTCCGTATGGACCGGGAAAAAGCTGATCGACGCCCCAGCGGCGAGAGGGCGCGATCCCTCCGTTCGGGGTTTAATACGCGGGACGCCGATCCAGGCCGGTTTTAATCCTAAAGTAACGAAGCAAGCTTGCATTTGAGCAAGACTAATTAATTTGAGATTCGCGAGAATAGCTTATGTCTTTATCCGTTCTGTTGTAAACAGTACGGAGCCGAAGCATGGCCTTGACCGACGAACCCAAAGCCGATTTGATGGAACTTGCGAAAAGCCTTCAAAGCGTCGCCAAGGCTCTCAAGGGCCTTTCTGCCGATCATCCGCAATTTCTTAATATTTTAGATGTGCTTGGCAAGGAAGTAATGTCGGTCTCCGCCCAGATAAGAAAGAAATGACGAGCGACGCGTCGCTCGAATGCGCCAAGGTACGCGGGAAAGCGAATAGCAAAGCGACGGGCCGATCGTTAGATTGCGAAGCCATCTTTCCTCATGCCCAAAAATTCGTAAGATAGACGCTTCGCTTTTGTCGCGCTTGAAATAAAGCAACACAGGCGGCCTTGCAGCCGGGAATCTCGGCGGCGAGAAGATCAGGCTTTGATTGCGCAAACGCGATGCTAAACATGACCCGAAAAGCTGGGCGAAGGCGGCATCCTCGCGGAGTATGACATGAACGGCAGGTCCGGAAAAAACAACGGCGGAATCTCCAACGGGGTGGCGCCGAGGCGTGGCGGTCGCAAGGCGACGACTTTGGTCGAGCAAGGCGACATCGCGCCCGACATATCGCCGACGGCGCTCCGCGAGTTTTACGTCAACGAGGCCACCCAGGGCGCGCAGGAAGCCCAGATTGTCGCCCTCCGAACAATCATGGATGGACCGCCGGCGTTGGACGCGAAGAGCGAGCCGGTGCAGGCCATCCTTGCCGGCGGCGCGCCGGACGACGCCGCGCGTCTGTTGAATGCGCTCGGGCAGCCCGCGGTCAAAAAAGCGTTGCGGCGCACGAGCGACGAGCTGGCCGACGATTGGCGGGGCGGCGGCTACCCCTACAAATACAAGATGCTCCGCAAGGACTACGAAGAGCAGAAGTTTCAGTTGCAGGCAGAACTGCTCAAGCTCCAGGCGTGGGTGAAGGAAACGCGGCAGCGAGTCATCATCCTGTTCGAGGGGCGCGACGCGGCCGGCAAGGGCGGCGCCATCAAGAGGTTCATGGAGCATATGAACCCCCGCGGCGCGCGTGTCGTGGCTTTGGAAAAGCCGGGCGACGTCGAACGAGGCCAGTGGTATTTCCAGCGTTACACCCAGCACTTGCCGACAGCCGGCGAGATCGTGCTGTTCGACCGCAGCTGGTATAATCGCGCGGGCGTCGAGCGCGTCATGGGCTTTTGCTCGCCGGCCGAATATGACGAATTCCTGCGCCAGGCGCCCGAATTCGAGCGTCATCTCGTCCACAGCGGCATCCATCTGATCAAGTTCTGGTTTTCGGTCAGCCGTGACGAGCAGCGGCGCCGGTTCAAGGAGCGCCAGAATCATCCGCTCAAGCAGTGGAAGCTATCGCCGATCGACATGGCGTCGCTCGACAAGTGGGACGACTACACCCGCGCCAAAGAGGCCATGTTCTTCCACACCGACACGGCGGACTCTCCCTGGATGGTGATAAAGTCCGACGACAAGAAGCGCGCGCGGCTGCACGCCATGCGCTATGTTCTCCACTCGCTGCCCTATAAGGGCAAGGAGCCCAAGCGCATCGGCGTGGTTGACGATCTCCTGGTGGGCCGCGCCAACATCATCCATGAACGCGGCGAGCACGATCTCGCGACGGGGATCTATCGTTACGCCGCGCGTTGAGTCTGGGCGCTCGGCGGAGGGCGCGACATCGCGGTGCAGGCCGCGAAACATTACCGTGCGTTGCGGGCGAAAGGGATCACGCCGCGCAAGACCATAGACATGATCATCGGGACATACTGCATCGCGCACGAGATTCCGCTCTTGCATGCGGACCGGGATTTCGATGTGCTGGAAGCCGAACTCGGGTTGAAGGCGCTGAAATGCCGGTAGCGGCAGGCCTTTGGATGCATGGCATGCCGCATTCGACCGCTAATATATATGAGCGTCAAATCGCGTGAGCGGTTTCGATTACGCCGGAAATGATGGAAGTTGCGCTGGACGATGGGCGCGTGATTTCCGTTCCCCTCGCCTGGTTTCCGAGGCTCTTGCAAGGCAGCGAGGAAGAGCGCTTCCGGACGCGGTTCATCGGGAACGGCGAAGGTCTTCATTGGCCCGACCTCGATGAGGATGTCAGCGTGGAGTCGCTGCTGGAGGGGCCCACCATCGGCTGCGCCGCGGCAATTGCTGCCTGTCCGAGCGAAATCGCGCCGTCTCCGGCCGGGAAAAGGGTGGGAGCAAGCACCTCGATACCATGCGCGGCAAGCGCATCGACGGCGTGCGCGGCGAGCGCCTCGACCGTGCTTTCGAGCAGAAGCTTGTTCTGGAACACGCCGCCGCAGAGCACGATGGTCGGGCAGCCGTGCCGCCGGGCGAGCGAGGCGGCCGTCTCGGCGAGCGTCACCGCAAGGCCCCGGTGGAAGCGCGCCGCGATCAGGGGGGCATCGACGCCTGCGGCAAGGTCTTCCAGGATGGGGCGCCAGAGCGGGGTCCAATCGAGCCTCGGCGGGTGGCCCTCGACCAGCACGCCGCGATAGCCCTCCGCAGCGCGGCCCCTGGCGGGGGCAGCCAGCGCCTCAAGCTCGATGGCCGCCTGTCCCTCGTACGACGCCGCCTCGAAGCACACGCCGAGCAAGGCCGCAACGGCGTCGAACAGCCGCCCGGCCGAGGACGAAAGCGGCGAATTCAGGCCGCGCTCCATCATCTGAAGCGCGGGCGCGACCGCCTTCCGCTTCAGCCGCTGGACGGCCTCAAGCTCGGGATAGAGCTTCGCGACGTGCTCCCAGCAGAGGAATGTGTGGAGATGGGCGAGCGCATTCCGCCACGGCTCGCGCATAGCCTTTGCGCCGCCGATCAACGGCACGGGCGCGAAGGCGGCGAGGCGGCGGCAGGAGCGGTAATCGGCCAGCAGAAATTCGCCGCCCCAAAGCTCGCCCTTTTCGCCAAGCCCGAGCCCATCGAGCGCGACGCCGATCACGGGAGCGGTTGTGAGCGGACGGCGGCATTCGGCGAGCACGGCGGCGACATGGGCGTGGTGATGGTGGACCGTTTCTACGGGCACGCCAAGATCGCGCGCGAGCGACAATCCCCAGGCGGTGGAGTGATAGTCGGGATGCGCGTCCGCCGCGATCAGCTCCGGCTCGAAGCGGAAGATCTCGCGGTAAAGCTTTAGGTTGGCGCGGTAGTCGGCGTGGGTCGCGGCGTCTTCGAGGTCGCCCATGTGCTGCGAGACGATGGCGCGGCCCTTGCCGAACAGGCAGAACGTGGATTTCAACTCCGCGCCCATGGCGAGAATGCGGGGCGCGCCCTCGAAGCCTTGCGGGAGAAGCATCGGCGAAGGCGCGTAGCCGCGCGCGCGGCGCATGAAGCGGCGCTTTCCCGCCATAACGCGGACGACGCTGTCGTCGACCCGGTTCACGATGTCCCGGTCGTGCATGAGGAACGCGTCGGCGATGCCTGCGAGCCGTTCGCGCGCCTCGTCATTTGCGATGCATTGCGGCTCATCGCTCCTGTTGCCCGAGGTCATCACGAGCGGGTAGGCGATGTCCTTGAACAGGAGGTGATGCAGCGGCGTGTAGGGCAGCAAGAAGCCGAGCGTCGCTTGCGCGGGCGCGACGCCGGGGGCGAGCGGCGCGCCGGCTTGCTCAACGGCGTAACCCCTCACTCCAGCCCTCTCCCACTGGGAGAGGGAGTCCCGTCGCACCCGTTGCAACCGCGTTCCCTCTCCAGCCGTACCCGCTTGCGGGTACGGCATCGTTTGAAGGCAAGCACGCCAAGGCGCGCTTGCTGGGAGAGGGACAGGGTGAGGGGTTGCGGGTTGCGCCGTTGGTCGAACCGGGAGCGAGTCCCATTCCAGAAGCACGATCGGCGCGGCGGGCTCCATGAGGAGCGCGCGTTCCTCGTCCGTCACTTCGGCGTAGGCCTCGATCACGCCTAAGTCGCGGGCCATCAGCGCGAACGGCTTAGCGTTGCGGTGCTTGCGCTCGCGCAGCCGCGCCACGGCGTCTGCGTTTCTGGAGTCGCAAGCCAGATGGAAGCCGCCGATGCCTTTCACGGCGACGATAGCGCCCGCATCGATAAGCGCGGCGGCGGCTTCGATGGCGTCACGATGCGGCTCGCTCGGCTTTGGCCGCCCGTCAGCGTCCTCCAGCCATGCCTTCGGGCCGCAGACCGGGCAGGCGTTCGGCTGGGCGTGGAAACGGCGATCTGAAGGATCGTTGTATTCGGCAAGGCAGTCCGCGCACATGGCGAAGGCTGCCATGCTCGTCGAGGCGCGGTCGTAGGGGATCGCGTTCACGATCGAAAGCCGCGGCCCGCAATGAGTGCAATTCGTGAAAGGGTAGCGGTAGCGCCGGTTTGAGGGATCGCTCGTGTCGGCGAGGCAGGCGGGGCAGACGGCGGCGTCCGGCACGACGCCGGTCGTGACCGCGCCGCTCCGGCTCGGCAGGATGCGAAAATCCGTTGGCGGCTTGGCCGCCAGAGGCGCAGTTTCGATCTCGTCGACGCGGGCGAGCGGAGGGGCCTCGGACGCGAGTAAAACTTCGAGCGAGACGAGAGCCGCAGGATGGCCGAAGGCGCGGATAAGCACGCCCTCGCTATCGTTCATCACGATGCCGGTCAAGCCGAGGCGCTTGGCGATCCGCCAGACGGTCGGTCGGAACCCCACGCCCTGCACAAGGCCACGGACCCGGATGGATACGCCTCTAATCCGGCTGCTCGCGTCCAACAAATCCTCCCCCTGCGCTGTACGTCTATTCGGACGCGAGCGCCCCGATCAGCTTTGACAGGCTTTGCGGCCCATGACCTCACGGCAGGCCCGCCGAACCGTGACAAGCTCGCCATGAGGTCCAATCCGTTGAATACGCTCAACCTCACCCCGAGCCTGTCGAAGGGCGAGGGTGTCGAAGAACGAGGCCAACATTTGGGCATCCGCATACATAACCGCTACGATTTTTCGGTTCGCGGGTTTGTTGCATCGTTCCAGTCTGGATGGAGCGCGCGGGGGCGCTGTCGAAGGCGTCCGCCAAACAATAAAGCTTCATCTCCTCGTTTCATGCGGTTGGTCGAGCCGCGAAGGACTGCTTCGAGAATCTCATGAACTCTTGAAGCCTTTATTAACCCTGAACCGCCGGGGGCCTGTTAACCAAGCGCGCGCGCCGCACTGTTTATCTTTTTTCCCTTTTTACTTCAATGCCCTAGCCGGACGACTTTGTGGGCGGGGAGGCTCTCGGCGCCCCCAGGCCAAGCACGCGAGAGCTGAGGCCGACCGCCCGCCAATAGCCATGTGCTCATAAAAAACCGTTCAATATCAAAGGCTTATTAGTCTACCGCCTGCCGAAGGCGAGCCCCCCTGTTTTACAAAACGAACCCAATCTCAGCCCTTCTTTAACTCAACAGATCCGTGGCAGGGGGTCACCCAGAAGCCAATCCACCATGCGGCTTCCGCCGAACCGGGTTTGCATTTGGACGAAAGCGTGGGGGTCCGTGACGACCTCGCCGATGATTGCGGCGTCGCGGCCAAGGGGATGGGCGCGCATAACGGCGAGAAGGCGCTCGGCGTCGCCCTTTTCGCAGATGGCGATGAGTTTGCCTTCGTTGGCGATATAGAGAGGGTCGAGGCCAAGAAGCTCGCAGGCGGCGAGGACATCGGGCTTGAACGGGATGGCGCGCTCGACAAGGCGCATGCCGACGCGCGAGCTTTGCGCGATTTCGTTGAGCGTCGAGGCAAGGCCGCCGCGCGTTGGATCGCGCAGGCAATGGATCGCCGGAACCGCCGCAACCATGTCCGCGACAAGGCCGTGAAGCGCTGCGCTGTCCGACAAGATTTCGGTTTCGAAGCTGAGGTTCTCCCGTTTCGAAAGCACGGCGACGCCGTGATCGCCAAGCGTGCCGCTGACAAGGATGGCGTCGCCGGGCTTGGCCCTGTCGCCCGAGATGTGGACGCCGTCCGGCACAACGCCGAGGCCCGTCGTGGTGATGAACACGCCGTCGCCCTTGCCCTTCTCGACCACCTTCGTGTCGCCCGTCACGACGGGCACGCCCGCCTCGCGGGACGCCCGCGCCATGCTGGCGACGATGCGGTCGAGATCGGCGAGCGGGAACCCTTCCTCCAGCACAAAGGCGGCGGAGAGATAGAGCGGGTGCGCGCCAGCCATGGCCACGTCGTTGATGGTGCCGTGAACGGAAAGTGAGCCGATGTCGCCGCCGGGGAAGAAGAGGGGCGCGATGACATGAGCGTCGGTCGTCATGACGAGACGCCCCGCTTGCACGTCGAATGCGGCCCCATCGTTGCCCTGGGCGAGGAAGGGGTTGCCGAGATGGCGGTGGAAGAGCGTGCGGACGAGTTCAGCCGTCGCCCGGCCCCCGCTGCCGTGGATCATTTCGACGGCGCCGGCGGGCGCATCCGCCTCGCGCGGCGCAAAACGGGCCTCGATCACCGTCATGCGGCCTCCGATGGCGAAGCCTGCCGGAACCGGCCATAGGTCCAGTAGGCCGCGCAGGCGCCTTCGGAGGAGACCATGCAGGAGCCGATCGGGTTGTCTGGCGTGCAAACTGTGCCGAACAGCTTGCAGTCGGTCGGCTTCTTCTCCCCGCGCAGGATGGATGGGCACTCGCAGCTCTTCGCATCGCGCGTTTGTCTGGTCGCTATACCGAAGCGCTTCTCCGCATCGAAGTCAGCGTATGCTTCCCGGATGCGAAGCGCGCTGTCCGGAACCTCGCCGAGCCCGCGCCATTCGAAGGAGGACCTAAGCTCCAGCACCTCCGCGACAAGCGCCTGCGCCTTCACATTGCCCTCGCGCGTGACGACGCGGACATATTGGTTTTCGACCACGCAGCGGCCCTCGTTCAGCTGCCTGATCGCCATCAAGGTCGCTTGCATGACATCAAGCGGTTCGAATCCCGCGATCACGACAGGCCGCCCATACTTATCCGCGAAGTATTCGTAGGGCTTGCTGCCGATGACCGAACTCACATGTGAAGGGCCGAGAAAGGCGTCGATGGCAACGCTGTGGCTCTCATCGGCGTTTCCAAGAATGGCTTTCAGCGCGGCGGGCGTCAGCACGTGGTTGCAGAAAACCGAGAAGTTCTTGATGCCTTCCGCGTTGGCCTTCCGGATGGCGACTGCCGTCGGCGGCGTGGTCGTCTCGAAGCCGATGGCGAAGAACACGACGTCGCGGCCGGGGTTCTGGCGCGCAATCTTGAGCGCATCGTCCACGGAGTAGACCATGCGGACATCCGCGCCTTCGGCCTTGGCCTTGAGAAGGCTCCGCCGCTTCGACGCGGGCACGCGCATCATGTCGCCATAGCTGCACAGGATGACGCCATGCGCTTCCGCGAGTTCCAGCGCGTTGTCGATCCGGCCGATGGGCAGGACGCAGACCGGGCAGCCGGGGCCATGCAGGTAGCCGACATTTTCCGGCATGAGGTCCTGTACGCCATAGCGGAAAATCGCGTGCGTGTGGCCGCCGCAGAACTCCATCACATTGTAGCGTCGCGCGGCGTTCGCCTCGCGGCGGATCGCGTTGGCGAGGCCCAGCGCAAGCTCGCGGTCGCGAAACTCATCGACATATTTCATGGAGCGGCGCCCTCCATGAGGGCCACCAACTCCGGGTCCTCGCCCGCTTCGCGGATCATCGCAAGCGTGCGTTCGGCCTCTTCCGGCGACACCTTGTGCAGCGCATAGCCGACGTGAATGAGCACATACTCGCCCGGCGTCACATCGTCGAGGAGCGCGGTCGAAATCTCCTTCTTGACGGGACCGAGGGCGACGACAGCCCTTTGCAAGGCGTCATCGACGGAAAGGACTTTGGCGGGAAGCGCAAGACACATGGCGACAAACTCTCTCTGACGGCCGCATCTTTGTGCGGCGATTTCCCGATGCCTGATTTCCTGACGTCGCAACCCCTCACCCTGCCCCTCTCCCTCTGGGAGAGGGAACGCCGTTGCAGCGCTCGGCCGGACTCCCTCTCCCAGAGGGAGAGGGGCTGGGGTGAGGGGTTGCGACGTTGGCCAATCCGGTAGCCTGTTTTTTGTCGAAGCCTCATCCTTGGCCTCCACCTTTTTCAGCATTCGCCAACCCTAGTCCTCGGCGCTCGCCGAGCCCGTCAGCGCGAGCGTGCGCGCGGCGCGGATGAAGTCCCCCCAGGCGTCCATCCCTTCGCCCGTCTTCGCCGAAACTTTAAGGATCTTGATGCGCGGATTGATCTTGCGCGCGTTCGACGCGAGCGCATCCACGTCGAAATCGAGATGCGGGAGGAGGTCGGTCTTGGTGATCAGGAGGAGGTGCGAGGTTCTGATCATGTCGGGATATTTCAGCGGCTTGTCCTCGCCCTCGGTCACCGAGAGGAGCACCACGCGCTGCTCTTCGCCGAGGTCGAACATGGCCGGGCAGACGAGATTGCCGACATTCTCGATGAACAGCACCGAGCCGAAGGCGGGCCGCAGCTGCTCGAAGGCGTGGCCCGTCATATGCGCGTCGAGATGGCAGCCCTTGCCGGTGTTGATCTGAAGCGCGGGCGCGCCGGTGGCGCGGATGCGCTCGGCGTCCATGGTTGTCTGCTGGTCGCCTTCGATCACGGCCACGGGAAGGTCGCTCTGCAGCCGCTTGATGGTTTCGACAAGCAGCGTGGTCTTGCCCGAGCCTGGGCTTGAGACGAGGTTCAGCGCGAGAACGCCGGCGATTGTGAACGTCATGCGGTTCTCGGCGGCGTAGGCGTCGTTCTTTGCGAGCAGGTCCTGCTCGATTGTCACGATGCGGGATTGGCCCTCGTCATGGCTGTGCTCATGCTCGTGACCGTGATGGCCGTGATCATCGTGGTGGTGGTGATGGCCGCCCCCATGAACGTGGTCATGCTCATGCGCGTGATGATGATCGCCGTGATTGCAATCGCAATCATGTCCATGCGCGTGAGGGTGGTCATGCTTGCTCTCAGGCTTCCACCCGTCGCCGGCCTCGATGCGCGTCTCGCCCTTTCCGCATCCGCAAACTCCGCACATCAATCGACCTCCAGTTCCTTGATCCGCAACGCGTCGCCCCCCGTAACTTGCACCTGATAGCCGCCGCATTTGGGGCAGACGCCGTTGCGCTCTGATATTGTGACTATTTCTCCGCAGGAGAAGCACCAGGCGGACGCAGCTGTCGTGATGATGTCGAGCTTCGCGTTTTCCGCGAGCGTGCCGCGCGTAGCGGCGTCGAAGCAGAAGCGCAGCGCCTCCGGCTCCACCGTGGCGAGCGGCCCGATTTCGAGGCGAACGGTTTTCACGCGGCTGTAGCGTTGCGCCTTCGCCTGTTCTTCGATGATCCGCACCACGCTTTGGCAAAGGGACATCTCGTGCATCAACAGACCCTCACATCGACGCCGACGCAAGGGTCGACCGCCGTCACGAACAGCCTCGCGATGTCGGCGCGATGTTCGCCGCCGCATTCCGCGATGCGCGCGAGGCCGCGCGTCGCTGCGCCCTCCGGGTGAAAGTTCCACTCGGTCGGCGCCAGAATGCGATAGCGACTGACCTTCTCGCCCACGAGTTCGACGGCGTGCGCGAGCCGTCCCCGAGCCGCCTCGACCTGCCCGACGCCGAAGCCATCACGTTGGAGCGGATGCGCCTGCTGTTGCGTTCCCTCGTCGAGCGCATCCAGGATGTCGAGCATCTGCGCCGGGATCCGAGAAAGCTCAGTGAGGCAAGCGGCGAGCCGCGCCACAAGGCCAAAACCCCCTTCTGTTCTCAGGGCGGCGATCAGCGGATGGTCCGCGCTCCGTGTCAGGGGCGAAGTCTCGCGAGGCAGTCCTTCCCACTCGGGCTCGGCGATGAAAGCTTCCGCGTCCTCGGCGAATAGCCGCTCCGCAAGCGAGGCGGGTTCAAGCGGCGGGAGTGCTGACAGTTGGGCGGAGCCGGCCGTCGAAAGGCCGTCATCGAAAACTTGATAAAGAAGCCGCTGCGCCGCCGTCTGGCCCGCGTGCGCCCATTGTCTCAGGTCCTGCTCGCTGCTTCTAAGCAAGCTTTCCCGGCCTCCCCAATGGAACCCCTCACCCTGTCCCTCTCCCGCAAGGGGAGAGGGGACGCCTGCGCAAACCCTGTCCCCTTGCGGGAGAGGGTGGCGGCCGGCTTCGCCGGACGCCTGATGAGGGGGTAGAACCGTTGGCCGCCGAACCGGGAAACTTTGCTTAGCCTGCCAGCGATCCAAATCCTCGCCGAAAATCGCCTGCTCCAGCAATGCCCTCAGCTTGGCGATCGCCGATTTCGCGCCGTCTGTCTCAATCGCGCACACGCCGTTGATGCGAATAGCGCCGTTGCGCTCGGCCAAGGAACGGCGCAAATCCCGGTCGATATGCATCAGCGTCTGGAGGCGCAGGGCTGGCGGCTCCTGGGGCGCACGAAGGAATTGCGGCCAATCCATGAGGATGCGCAGCGCGTGCTCGCGCGCCGTTTCGGCCAGAACGAGCAAGGCTCGCGCTTTCCTTGTGCTCTCGGGCGGCTCAAGGCCAAGAGCATTTTCGAAGGCTTCAGCCGAGGCGATGGATTGCGCGTCCCTGCAGGTGGCGAACAAAAGTGAAACGCTGCGGATAACCCCCTCGGGGGAGTGGCCGGAAAACTGGCGTGTGATCGTGAGCGGCCTGGTCGACGCGATTTTCACCGCGCCGTCTGCGGGAAACAGATCGATTGCAATTCGGCCCTCAGGCGTCATGGCCGCGCCTTTCGCCCCAGGAAAAGCGTGCGGCGGCTCACCTCAGCGGTCTCCTTCTTCGGAGGCGCGCTTGAAGCCTCGGGTTCGGGCGCTTGATCCAGGCTCGCGTCGAAAAGCGCGGCAATCGCCGCCTCCGCCGCCCCGAGCGCGGCTTCCTGGTTCTCGAACTGGAGCACCGGCGAAAACAGCGAGCACATCCGGTAAGGGCCGAGTTCCTCCTCGCCGCCGCAGATGAACTCGAAGGCGCCCGCGGGGAAATCATGCCGAACCTTGGATGTCACCTCCGCGCGGCGCCAGGCTTCGGCGAGTTCCGGCGTCTTGGGCAGCAGCATCACGTTGATAAACCAGGGCGTCACGAGCGTGCATGCCCACACTTCGCCGAAAGCGCGCATCCCGACGGCGGCCACGCGAAGCGCCGGATTGAGGATGGGAATGTCGTGCATGCGCTCGCGTTCTATCCTGGAGAACACGGCTTCGAGCTTGCGTGCAAGCGCGGAAGCAACCGCCGCCTTATCCTCGTCCTCCGACGCCGGGCTTTCAGTCATGCGTCTCCTCCCAGCACCATGAAGCCGTCTTTCGGGGCGTCGCATACGGGGCAGGTCCAGTGGTCCGGCAGCTTGGAGAAGGGCGTGCCCGGTTGGATCTGCCAATAATCGTCGCCAAGTTGAGGGTCGTAGACGTGCCAGCAGATCTTGCATTCGAGACGCGTTGCGTCATCGATCTTCTGATTGTCGCCGCCGAAAGAGCCCGCGAAGAAGTGCCCGCTCACCGGTAAACCTCCAGGATTTCCGCGAGCCGCTCCGCGCTGTCTTCGAGGTCTTCCGCGGCGGCGCAGGCGACGCCCGGGATGCGGGCAACCTCGATGGTGTTCAGGATAAGAGACTCGCGGGAATTGAAGTAGCGCACCCACCAGGCATTTTTCACGCCCGTCGAAGAGATGCGGCAGTTGCCATAGCCGCGCGACAGGATCGTCACGGCGCCCTGGCCGAGCCGCGCATCGAGATAGGCGAGATCGCCTTCGCTGACCGGCAGGAGGGTGAGATTGATGACATGGGGGGCAGCGTCAGGCCGAAAGCTGGCAAGCTTGTCCGCAAGCTCCGCCGCAAGCGCAGGCGCGTTCATTAGATCGGTCGCCGCCGCATCGAACGGACGAAGCCCGAGCCCGGCGGCATCCTGCGCGACTTCCAGAACGCGCCGCGGAAATTCGCCGACTTCGATTGTATCGCCGATCAACGCGCCGCTCTCGTCCACCTCGTGGACGCGCCAGACGCCTGTCAGAACCAACTCCTGAACCTGGATGGACGGACCGGCGATGATGCTCACCTCGCCCTCGCCGAGCGCCTGGTCGATAAAGGTCCGGTTGGCCTCATCAAGATCCCGAAGATCGATCTCTAACGATGCGCCAGGGCTCGGCGCGGAGCGAAGCGCGCTCAGGACCGCTTCAAGCTTCTGAAGGGCAGGCCGGAACGCCGCGGACTCATCCGGTTCGGGCATTTCGGGCGTGGAATAGGTCTGCATGCCCTTCGGCATTTCCATGAAAGCGAAATCGCCATCCTCATCCGCCGTCTGGCTGCCGGCGCCGGTCATGGGCCTTATCTTGTTCATCGGAAGTCTCCCGGCTCAAGGCCCTTGGCTGCGCCGTTTTGCGGCGCACAGCGTTGGGGGAATGCGTAGGGCGGCGGCTCGGTAGGGTCGCGCGCGAGGATGGAGCGGATCTCGGAAAGATACTCCTGCCAGCCGAGGAGACGGGAAATCGCGCCAAGATAGCCCTCGCCACGCAGAAAAACGAGGGCGGGAAAGGCGTTGAACCTGTAGCGGAGCTGCAAGGCGCGTTCCGCCTGTTTCTCGACAAGCGCCGGACTGAACAGGGGAAACTGCTTGAGAAGTTCCGGCAGAATGACGGCGACATCGTCGCTTTCGACAAGCCGCTCGGGATCCCCCGCGAAGAAGAGGACGGATGTCTCATTGGCCTTCAGAAATGCGTCCACGGTGTTTTCGTTCACGGCGGCGAAGCCATGCCTCGTCGTCAGCGCATCGATCAAGGGCGACGGCATGGGCTACTCCGCAGGCTTCGGCAACAGGCTTTTGAGATGGGGCGGAAGTTCGGGCTCCCGCCCGATGAGGTCGGCGAACAGGTGATCGACCGAGGTTTCGCCTCGCATCACGAGCGCGAGCGCCTGGAGCGCGTCTGCGGTTTTCGCGGCCTGCTCAGCCGTAATCACTTCGCGCGCGGCATCGAGGAAGACGAGAACCCATGCTCCGGCTTCCTGTTCGCCGACGAGGATCATATCCACCTCGCGGACCTCCTCGCCGCAGCGGCACAACGCATAGCGCCCGCGCGGTTCGATGACCTGCATGGGAAGGCCGACGCACATCAGCTTGCAGCCTTGTCGCGAGCTTGTTGCGAAAGCCGCTCCAGGACGCGGGCGTCCCCAATTCGGCAGGCAGCCTCCTCGTCGGGTCGTTCCGCCTCATAGCGCGACATCACCATGCGCTCGCAAGCGATGGTGGCGCTCTCCGGCAGAGGCTCGGCCCGCTTTTTGGCTTCGATGCCGAACCGCGCCAGATAGGCGAGCGCGTGTTCAATGGCGGCGGGGATTTGCGCTTTCACTTCTGCGCGCAGGCTTCCGCCATAATCTTCAAGCTCGACGGGCTGTACGCCGATCAGGAAAAGATGCTTCGGCGCCTTACCGATCAGCTCGGCGGTCGCGAGCACTTCCTGGAACCCCGTCTGGTGCAGACTCATCTTCTTTGCGCCCAGGAACTTCGGAACGTCGTCGTCCTCCACGAGCTTGAGCGAGCCGGGCGCCAATCCGTAGTCGACGGCGTCGAAAACGATGAGAATGTCGGCGGAACTCACGTGCTCGATCAGGTAGAGACCCTGGGTGCCTCCGTCCATGAGCCTGACATTATCGGGAAAATCGAAGTCGCGATTGAGAGCCTCCACCGCGCGCACCCCGAAACCTTCATCGGCCCACAGTAAGTTGCCGATGCCGAGAATTAAGACGCGCGGCATTTCCTCTCCCGATTGCGTTCGTTGTCTGATGTCAGCGCTTCGGATCGGCATTAAGCAAAGATTGGGCCACGACGGACTTCAACCACAGCTTTCCGTCTGGAAAGCCATCACACAGGAGTAGCAGCGCGGCTGAAAAAGCGCAAGACGATCAGCATCAGAGGCAGTGGAACGCTCGCGCTCCACGAAACTTGTCATCCAGGTGCGAGTCTTCGCATCAGTGTTTCGGAGCGGATCATGAAAATAGGCATCATCGGCGCAGGGCACATCGGCGGCACGCTTACGCGGCGTTTGCGAAGCCTCGGACACGAAGTTCACGTCGCAAATTCCCGAGGGCCGGAGAGCCTTCAGGAACTGGCCTCGGAAACCGGCGCGACTGCCGTTGCGGCAGAGGAAGCGCCGAAGGGCGCAGACCTTCTCATCGTCACCATCCCTGAAAAGAATATCCCGAGCTTGCCGAAGGACTTGTTCGCCGGCGCGCCCGAGGATCTGATCGTCGTCGACACCGGGAACTACTATCCAAAACAGCGCGACGGCAAGATCGCCGAAATCGAAGAGGGCTTGCCCGAAAGCCGGTGGGTCGAGAAGCAGCTTGGGCGGCCTGTGATCAAGGCATTCAACAATATCTACGCCCAACACCTCCTTGAACGCGGCGAACCGCGCGGAGCATCCAATCGCATCGCCTTGCCAATCGCGGGCGACGACCCGAAGGCCAAGCACGTTGTGATGGAGCTTGTCGATGAACTCGGCTTCGATCCCGTCGATGCGGGAGGGCTTGACGAATCCTGGAGGCAGCAGCCGGGAACGCCAGTCTACACGGCCGACCACAATGCCGAAGGCGTCCGCGATGCGCTCTCGGTCGCCAACCGCGAGCGGGCGCCAGAATGGAAGGCATGAGAGGTGAGTTACGGGGCGCGACGAAAACTGAACGGCGATCGATCGCGTCGGCTTACCTTGGCGAAGCTCAGTATTGCCGAGTATGGCGTGAGCTGCGCCAAACTCTGCCGAGCTGAAGACGTGCCGTAAGGGTCACAACGTAGCGCGTTTGTTTGGCGGTTCAAAAATGGACAACAAACGTAAGTATCCTGGGTCTCGATCTAACGAAAACATCGGCTCATTTTTGACGAAGTTAAATATTAAGTCCGAATCGGGCCGCGATTCGAGACTACCTGGGCATTAACGCTTTCCATACTTGCAAATCCGGCCAGTTGTGCTTGCGTTTATGTGCAATCAACTCAGGATTAATGCAAATGCGAATAAGCACAGTGATTGTGGCCCTGTTCGCGCTGCTCGGTTTGGGCGGGGCGGTCGAGAAGGCCAATGCGCAGCTCGTTGTTTCGGTCGGCATCGCTCCTCCGGCGTTGCCCATCTACGTCCAGCCCCCGATCCCAGCGCCCGGTTACATCTGGACGCCGGGCTACTGGGCTTGGAACGCCAGCATCTCCGACTATTACTGGGTGCCGGGCGCATGGGTCTCAGCGCCCAGTCCGGGCTTGTTGTGGACGCCTGGATATTGGGGCTGGAGAGACGGCGTCTATGCCTGGAACGCCGGCTATTGGGGGCCGACCGTCGGCTTTTACGGCGGGATAGGCTATGGCTTCGGTTATACGGGCGTTGGTTTTGCGGGAGGCTATTGGTCCGGCGGAGACTTCTTCTATAATAGATCTGTGACCAATATCAGCAATACGACCGTCGTCAACAACGTCTACAATCAGAAGGTCGCCGTCTCTCAAACGACGCATGCGAGCTATAATGGAGGTAAAGGCGGGGTGCAGGCGAAGCCCACGCCCCAGGAACTTAAGGCTGCGAATGAGCATCACATCGCCGCCACGGAAGCACAGCAGCATCATCAACAACTCGCCAGCGAGAACAAGGATCTCCGCGCTTCCGTCAATCACGGCAATCCGTCTGTAGCCGCTGTCTCGAAGGCTGGCGATTTTAGCGCTCACAACGCGGTCCCCGGACACGCGGCTGGCGGCGCTTTCCATGCAGCCTCGCTTGCTGCTGCGGGCCACGCCGCCAATCTTGCGGCGAAATCGCATGGCGGAGCGGGCGCGCAACACGAGGCAAGCCACGGAGCAAACAAGCACGCCGTCGCCAGCGCCAACCATAATGGGACGGCGCCCAAAGGCGCGGCGAATTTCAGGAGGCCTCCCGTCCACGCCGGGCCGGCGCCTCATGGTCCGAGGCCCGCGATGCATGGGCAGCCTCATCCGCGGATGGCGTTTCACGCACAGCCTCATCCCGGCGGCGCAAAGCACCGCTAACACGCGAAAAGCAGCTTCCATCGACGCAGACAAAGCTCCCGCCATGGCGGGAGCTTTTTATTGGGCCAACGCCAGCGCAGTCATACGGCGCTTCGCAATCCGATGCCGTTCGTGATGAGCCCGCTCCCGCGACAAGGCGCCGTTTCGTAAACTTGAAAGAGCAAGCCGATCCGGCGGCGCGATATCAGTCTACTGTCGCCCATAGCCTCGCGGTAAGACCGCCGAACCGCGACAGCCTCATGGTTCGACGGGCGCGGCTTACGGAAGCGAGAAGGGTATCATCTTGACGAACCACACAAGCTCGTTCTTCAAATCAGCATGCTCAAGACCGCGTTGTCGGCGTTTGCGACGTTCTTCGCCACGATAGGCCCGGTGGAAGCCGCCGTCCTGTTCGCGACGTTCTGCCCGCGCTTCAGCCGCGCCGAGCGCATCGCCATCGCGCTGAAAGGGGCCGGAATCGCCACAGGGATCATCCTGTTCTTCGCGTTTCTCGGAACACCGATCCTCTCCGCGCTCGGCGTCACCTTCCCGGCTTTGCAGACGGCGGGCGGCATCATCCTCTTCATCATCGCTCTCGATATGATCTTCGAGACGCGGATCGGAGGAAGCACGATAACCCAGCCGGAAAGCGCCGAAGCGCGCGCAAAGAACGATGAGATCGCCGTATTTCCGCTGGCGACGCCCATCCTGGCCGGACCCGGCGCGATGTCGGGCGCAATGCTACTGATGGCGAATGCGGGCGGAGGCGTGCTGAATGAGATCGCCGTCATCGCCGCGCTTCTGACCGTGATGGCCTTTACGCTTGTTCTTTTGCTGGCCGCTCAGGAAATTCGTGATTGGATCGGCGTTACTGCTCAGAAAGTTGTGATGCGCGTTTTCGGCATTCTTCTGAGCGCAATCGCCGTGCAGTCTGTTTTCAATGGCGTCTCGGGGAGCGGAATTTTTCTGCGCTCGCCCTAAGGAAGCAAGAAGCGGGAGGATGGGATGACCGGCTTTGCGGAATACGGCCTGTACGATGCGGTCGGTCTGGCTGAACTCGTGCGCAAACGGGAGGTGAGCCCGGCCGAGCTTCTCGCCGAAGCGCGCGAGCGTTGCGATCGCCTGAACCCCAAGCTCAACGCGGTCGTGTGTCGTCTGGATGCGGACGCCGAGCGAGCGGCGAAGGCGGTCGACCCAAGCCGGCCGTTCGCGGGCGCGCCTTTTCTCGTCAAGGATCTGGGGCCGCCGCTAGCAGGAGCGCCGCAGACATCCGGAAGCAGGCTTTTCTCGAACTACATCCCCGAAGAAGACGGCGAAATCATTAAGCGCTTCAAGGACGCCGGTCTCGTCGTCTTCGGCAAAACAAACGTGCCGGAGTTCGGTCTTGTGCCGTTCACCGAACCCGAGCTGTTCGGCCCGTGCCGCAATCCCTGGGACCTCGACGGAACGCCGGGCGGGTCGAGCGGCGGGGCGGCGTCCGCCGTTGCGGCCGGCATAGCGCCCATGGCGCACGGCTCGGATGGCGGCGGCTCTATCCGCATTCCTGCAAGCTGCTGCGGTCTTTTTGGCCTCAAAACTTCGCGGGGGCTGAACCCCAGGGATCCGCAGGCTGAAACCGTTATTTCGGACTTCGTCGTGGATCACGTCATAAGCCGCAGCGTCCGCGATTCCGCCGCCGCGCTCGACGCCGTCTGCACGCATCCGAACGCGGGTTTCCTGTCCCGGCTCGAAGCTGCGCCTCGGCCTTTGAAGGTTGCGGTTGTCCGAAGCGCGATGTTCGGCCCCTCGGTTGCGCCGGAGGTGCGGGCGGCCCTGGACGACGCCGTCAGGCTGATGGAGTTGCTCGGCCATCATCTTGAGGACGCCGAACCTGAGGTCGATTACGCCGAGTTCGGCATGGCCTTTCTCACCTATTGGGCCATCGGCGCCAAACAGTCGCTCGACGACGCCGCGGAACTCCTGGGGCGCCCGGTTACGCGCGGGGATCTCGAACCGGCCACATGGACTCTCGCCCGCGTCGGCGGCACGGTTCCGGAAGCCGGGAAGGCCCGCGCCAAGGCTGTCATCGACCGCGCTGTCAGCGCATACCTCGCGTTCTCTGAAAACTACGACGTGATCATGAGCCCTGTCCTCGGTTCTCTGCCGCTGCGCATCGGCCAGAATGCTCCTACGGCCAGCGAGAAAATCGCCATGAGGATCGTGGACGCGCTCCGCTCGCCCTGGCTCGGACAAGCGCTCATCAAAGCTGTCGCCGCCAAAAGCTTCGCCTTTGCGCCCTTCACGGCGCAGTTCAACATGACGGGCCAGCCCGCCATTTCCGTTCCGCTGTGCTGGTCGCCGGATGGCCTCCCGATCGGCATCCAATTCGCCGGAAAATTGGGCGCGGATGGGCTGCTGCTTCGGCTGGCGCGGCTGCTGGAGCTTGCGCGCCCCTGGGCGCATCGTCGTCCGCCGCTGGCGGAGGCGCCGGGCGTCTCCCCCTCAAGGCATAAGCAGACGGCGCCCACTTGTACGTAGCGTCACGCGCCCAAGGCGACTTGAACGCGGGCGACAGGCCGGAATCCGTATGGCGCATGTCGAAGGGACGAAATCACGGCTGGGGCGCGGATTGGAGCAGCCTTTGGCGTTCTTGACCCAATGGTCTCACGTTGGGGGTAAGATAAGTTATCCGAGCGAACAGCGGCCCCGCGCTTCATGCTGTCGGCAGCGCATGACGGTCTCGACGATCACTTTCGATGATGGGTGGCACATATGCAAAAGCATCGCTGGCTTGACGATATTAAAATCACGCTGGCGATGATCGTTCTGCTGGTCATTTTACCAGTTGGCCTGCCTGTGGCTGCGGTCCTCACAATTCTCGATGACAGGCGGATGCGCGCGGCGGCGCGCAAATTCGTCTGCCTCTCCTGCGGTTCATGTCTTGGCGGGGACGCCATCCGCCTCGCCGATGAGGCCTGGAGGCGAGATTTTTCTGAGACGCGCGCGAATTATCCCGGTGTCCGTTTCCAGTTGGAGCGAAGGCGGATTGTTCGCCATCTTCGCGCGATTTGTCCGCATTGCGGCGCCCGCTACGGTTATGTCGAGCGGGAGAGGACTTTCGTCGCGATCGCCGACGAATGCTGGTGAAATGGGGCTCAGGGACTGTTGCGCTTGAAGGCCGGGGATTGGGCGCCCCGGCCCCCTTTTGCGGCAAAACATTAGCCCGCGGGGCGGGCTTCGCCAGTGTCGCCGGACCAGTTCACCCGCAGAGTGGCGAACATGGTCGCCGTGAGCAGAACGAAGGCGGCGATGGAGCCTGCGAATAGCGCATAGTCCTCCAGCTGAAGGATCATATAGAGGAGACCGAACAGCACGCCGAAAATACCGAGCATGGTAAGACCGCGCTTCAGGCTTTGCAGCGCCATGCCGACATAGGCGGAAATCATGACGCCGGTCGCTGCCGAAGCGGCGAGATAGGCGAGCGAAAAGCCGATATGCTCCGACAGCGAGAGCAGAAGCACGTAGAAGATCACAATCGCGAGGCCCACGAAGATATATTGGATCGGGTGTATGCGCCGGCCGGTGAGCAACTCAAGCACGAACACTCCGCCAAAGGCCGCCGCTACGAATAGAAAGCCGTATTTCAGCGCACGCTCGACCAGCGAATAGAAATCCACCGGCACGAACAGGTTCACGCCCAGGTCTTTGCCCATAAACCGGTCGAGCACAATTCCCTGCGGCGCCCCGGCCCAGGCTTGCGGCACATCGCGCGCAAGATAGGGAACGCTCCAATTGGCCGAAAACCCTTGCCCGGTAATGGTCCGCGACACAGGAAGGAAGCCCATGAAACCCGGATGCGGCCAGTTCGAGTCCAGCGCGACGGTATTCTCCCGGCCCGCAGGCGCAAAGGCGAGCGAAGATGAGCCATTGAGCTCCAGCTCTATCTTGTAAGGCAGTGGCGCGCCTCCATTCAGTCCGCCCGCAGCGGCAAGCGGTTTCAGCCGGGCGTGGATGCCGTTGATCCTCGCCGCCTCGTCGGCAAGGCCGGCGCTCGGCTCGAAGTCAATCTTCTGCCCGGCGATCTGAAGTTGCACATTGTTTTTCAGCCCGGAAACGTCCTGGATGCCGAGCGCGATGAACGCATCCTGCCAGCGGATGGAGGCTGGCGTCTCGGGCTCGACGAGGCTTAAATCCGCCGGCCGGTATTGGCCCTCCAATGTGAGCTTGCCCTGATAAACCGTCACATCGTAGATCGCGCGGCGCCGCTTCTCGGTTTGCACGTTACCGGTCACGTTCAACGTATCCGGCAGGAATACGGCCTGCCGCGCCGCTTCCATATCCACGGTCTTGCCATCGACAAGCCGTTGCACCTTCAGCGTATAGGGCACGATCAAGTAGGGGCCGAGAATGCGCTGGCTGGCGCCCCAGTCATGGGCGATCTCCGCTTCCACGGAGCTGGCACGGGTCTGCCGTTCGGCGCTTAACAGCCACACCACGCCGGTGAGAGCCGAGATAAGCAGGACGAGCACGCCAACGAGCACGAATTTGAACGACGGAGAGCGGACAAGGCTGGCGAAAAATCCCGATGCAGCCATGAGGCGATCCTTTGCGAAAGTTTCCCTTCCATGGAGCGCGGTCCAAGCAGGCGAATGCATGACGAGAATCCGTCGGCATTGCGGCCTGATTACGAGAAGTCTTTGCCGCGCGAAGGATGCGACCGCCGCGGCTGCGTAGCTTTCAGCGATGCGCCTCGCCGCGGATCGCCTGATAAGTTTACGCCGGAGCAGGTTTGCGCGATCATAGCCTCGGCCTGTGAAGACCCGAAGGACAGCGCGCTGCCCATCAGCCGATGGAGCCAGAGCGAGGTGGCCCGGCAGGCCATAAAGCGCGGCATCGCGCTTTCCGTTTCTCATGGCTCGGTGGGCCGTGCCCAAAAGACGCCAACGGCGCCATTTCAGCTTGGCAGGGAGTCCGGATGCTTTCTCTGGCCCATTTCCGGATGCAGCGGCAATCGCTGCGTTCGCTCATTTACTTGTTTTGGATTTATAGCTTCGTCACCACGGCTGTCAGCGTATTTTTACAGATTTACATCTATGAGATATTCAAGAGCGTGCAGCTTAACATCGTTGCAGCCATCGCCTTTTTTACCGGCGTCATGATTGGTTTTTGCATTTACGGCGCCTTCGCGGCGCGGCGCGGCTTGAATGCAAAGCACGGTTTTCTCTTAAGCTTCATCTTCAACGGGTTAGGCCTTATCCTTATGCCGCTTGCGCGCGACGTTCCGGAGGCTTGCGCCGCCATGGCCATCAGAGGGGTTGGCGACGGGCTGTTCTGGCTCACCATTCACACCTACGAGTTGATGGAAACAAGCGATGGTGAGCGCGACGTTTATTCGACGTTTCTGTCTGCCGGCGCCCAGATCATATCATTGGCGAGCCCTGCTTTTGCGACGCTCCTGATCTGGATTTCGCAGAGGCTGGAGATTGGCGATTTCACGCTCCTGTTCCTGGCGATGCCGCCCCTCTGCCTGCTCGGGCTTCCGGCCCTCGCCGCGCTGAAGGACTATCGTCCAGCTCCGATCGGAGCCCATGATCTTATGCATTTCGTCGCAGACCGGCGTAATCAGGCAGCCCAGATCTATCTCATGGGCGGCGCGGCCAAGCATATCCTCCAGCAGACCCTGATCCCGCTGGCGTCCATTACCGTGCTCGGCAGCGCGCTGAGCGTTGGCGGTTTCAACACCGTCTTCGCCATCGCGGGGGCGCTTGCGCTCCTGGCGGTCGGCTCGCGTCGGCGTCCGGAAAACCGCCTTTTCATCCTTGGCGTCAGTTCCATCGTTCTCGTCGCGCTTAATCTCATGCTCGGCTTATCGCTGACGCTCGTCACGCTTGTCATCTACACAATCGGGGTCAGCATCACGGCGCCCATCATGCGCGTTTCGCTGCATGTCATCGACCTCAAGACCATGGACGGCATGAGCCATCGCAGAAGCGATTTCTATCCCGCCATGATTATGCGCGACGTCGCCTTATGGGTGTGGCGGACGCTGGCGGCGCTTATCCTGCTTGCGTTTATTGGCGACGCCAGCAACGGGCGGGAGGCCATTTCGCTGGGCATGGAGCTGATCGCCGGCTCCTTCGTCATAACCTATGCCGGAGCGCGCATCCTCCTCACCTGGAAGCGATGAGCACAACTCGCCGAAAGCTGCTTGATCGCCGCGGCTTAAGCGCTAAAAGGAAGAAAAAGGACTGGCCCCATGGAAAAATTCACCTCGCTGACAAGCGTCGCCGCTCCCCTGCCAATGATCAATGTCGACACCGACATGATCATCCCGAAGCAGTTCCTGAAAACCATCAAGCGCACGGGCCTCGGCAAGTCGCTGTTTTACGAAATGCGCTTCGACGACGAGGGCAAGGAAAACCCCGAGTTCGTCCTGAACAAGCCGGCCTATCGGAACGCCAAAATCCTGGTCGCCGGCGACAATTTCGGCTGCGGATCGAGCCGCGAGCATGCGCCCTGGGCGCTTCTCGATTTCGGCGTGCGCTGCGTGATCTCCACCTCGTTCGCCGACATCTTTTATAACAACTGCTTCAAGAACGGCATTCTCCCTGTGGCCGTCTCGCCGGAGGATCTCGCCAAGCTCATGGACGACGCCGAGCGCGGGTCGAACGCAACGCTCACCGTCGATCTTGAAAAACAGGAAATCCGCGGGTCGGATGGCGGCGTCGTTCGCTTCGACATCGATCCCTTCCGCAAGAAGTGCCTGATGGAAGGCCTCGACGACATCGGGCTCACCATGCAAAAGGCGGATAGAATCCAAGCCTTCGAAGAAACGGCGACGCTATCCCGTCCCTGGGCCTGACGCCTGTCTCTGGCGCATGTCGCTGCATCGGCCAGCGTCGACCGAAGGCGGCGGGCATGCCGCCCTATCCCCTGCCTTTCCGGTGATTGAGCGCCCATACATAAGCCGACACGGCCTTGACTTGAGGGGGCGTAAGCTGTGCGCCTCCCATAGCAGGCATCGGGTCGCGATACTTTTTGGGAGACGGCACTCCATTCTCGATCGTCTGCTCGATTGACTGCAAGCTCCCGTTCCCCCACAGCCATTGGTGGTTAATCAGGCTGGGGGCTAACGGCGAGCCTTTAGCGTTGGAGCCGTGGCAGCCTGCGCACGTGCCTCCGGCCGCCGCGCCCTCAAAAATCTTGCTCCCCAGGGCGAGTTGCTCCGGCGCTACGCCGGGCGGCGGGGTGAGATCGGCCACGGATTGACGGCCTGCTTCGGGATTCGTGCCCTCCGGCGGCCCGGCGGGATTGGACGCAGCGGCTGCCGAGGGCCGCGGCGCCGGCTCGAGTCCAGCGATTTGCGCGCCGGTGTAAGTCACGCGCCAGATGCGCCCGCGTTGATCATCGGAGATATAGAGAGCGCCGTCCGGACCCACCGCGAGGCCGGATGGCCGGTGAGCGGCCCGACCGGGCTCTTCGATCGCGCCCGCGAAGCCATCCGCGAACACAACAAACTGTCCGGACGGTTTGCCGTCAGCGAGGGGCTGAAACACGACATTGTAGCCGCCCTGCGGAAGCGGCGCCCGGTTCCAGGAGCCGTGGAACGCTATGAAGGCGCCGCCCCGGTAAGGCCCCGGAAACTGACCGGCGTTGTAGATGGCGAGATCGTTCGGCGCCCAATGCGCGGGAAATGCAACAATCGGAGCCTGCTTGTCGACGCACAGCCCTGCCTTTTTGCCGTCGCCGCCATATTCGGGAGCCAGCATGAGCTTGTTCAGCGAGCGATCGAAATAGCAATAAGGCCACCCAAAATCCGCGCCCTTTTCGAGGCGAACAAGTTCTTCGGCCGGCTCGTGGGCGCTTTGGTCGATGCTAAAAAACTTCGACCAGTTCTGGCCAAGCTGATCGCGCCCGTGCATTGTGGCGAACAGCCTGCCTGCCTCGTCGAAGGCGAACCCTTCGCCGTTCCTGAGCCCCGTTGCGAAGCGCTCGGCGGGCGAAAATCGCTGGCCGGTTCTGTTGGCGTCGTAGACCCACGTTCCACCCCTCGTTTCCAGCTCCGTGCAAGGATCGATGCCGGGCGAGTTCGCCACGCGGTTCCGCTCCTGGCAGGAATTGGTGGCCGAGCCGAGGTCGATATACATCTTCCCTTGCGCGTCGATCTTGAAGGGATGCATGGGATGATCGCCCGAGAGCGGCAACCCGGAAACGATGACCTCGGGCCGCCCTGTCGGCGCTGCGCCATCCTTGGGCAGCGCGTAGCGCTCGATGCGGTCATTCACCTCGGCGTAAAGCGCGCCATTATAGAGCGCGATGCCCGTGCCGCCGAAGCGGTGGATAACATCGGCGTGTCCGCTTCCCTTTTTATCCTGCAGCGAACCGAGGAAGCCGCCTTCCGGAATGCGGTCATACCCGTAATAGCGCCCGCTCCAGGTGTTGACATAGACGATACCGTTCCCCGCAACGGCCATATGGCGCGCGTGGCCGATCTTGTCGGCAAAGACAGTGGCGCAGAAACCCGGAGCCAGCGTAATGCCGCCATTGTCCTTATCGCACGTCGCGGTCTGCGGTGGAGCTTCTTCAGAGTTCGCGGGTATGGCGAATGCCATGAGGAGTATGATGATGACGATGAGCGCGAGGGGATGCAGATTGTCCTGGCTCTTGGGCGTGAGGTCCACTTCGTTTGCTCCACTTTTGCGGCGCCGCTTTACATAGCTAATTCCTGAACACAAAAGCCGATCCAACAATTCCTGTTACAGCCGGAGGCATGTTCGCAGCGGGTTTGCGCGGCATGCGCGCGGGCAAGCGATGCGACAGCGGTCAGCGCCCTGCCAGGGTTAAAAAAGGGCTAAGATTGGTTTCGTTTGGTAAAATAGGGGGTCTCGCCTTCGGCAGGCGGGATTTTATGGGACTACGGCGATTGGCGGGCGGTTGGCGTCAGCGTTCGCATGCTTGGTCTGGAGGCGCCGAAAGCCTCCCCGCCCACAGTGGGTCGTCCAGCTAAGGCATTGAAGTAAAAAGGAAAAAATATAAAAAAGCGACGCGCACGCCTGGTAAACAGCCCGGGCGGTTCAGGGTTAATAAGGGCTTTCACAAGTCATGAAATCTTGAAGCAGTCCTTCGCGGCTCGACCAGCCGCAAAGCGAGCAGCATCGGCGCCGACAATCGGTCGGCGCGCCCGCGTCTCAGCCAAAGAAGCGCCACCGGCGTTTTGGCCGGTCGCCCGCCTGGGCGAGGCTTTTATCCTCGTCCCTTGCTTCGGCGCCGGGCTCGCAGGGCTGGGGAGCCGGCAAATCCTGGGGCGGCTTGTTCATGAGAACGCCCAGGGGCCGCGTGACGACGAGATGCCTGGCTTCCTCCGCTCCAACGAGCCGCTCCGCCTCCTTCGCGCCTTTTGCAAGATCGGGCGGACGGCGTTTTGTGTCATGGGCGTCGGTCGCGAGAATCTGGACAAGCCCTTCCTCCAGCATCCGCTGAGCCCAATAGCGTGGGCGCCGGCCGAACCGTCCGATCAGCGATCCGGATGTGAGTTGCATCCAGACCCCTTTGGCGGCGAGCGTCTTCATCACATCATACTTGCTCTCGATCCATGAGAGCCTTTCGGGATGGGTCAAAATCGGGATGTAGCCACCGATCAGAATGCTGAAAAAGAGGTCTTCGAGCCTCGCCGGCGCGATGTGATGCGGGGGCTCGACCAGGACGTAGCTGGAGTCTCCAAGAGGCAGCAGCCGGCCCTCCTTCAGTCCGGCCACGAAGTCCGGAATGATGTGGTTGTCGGCTCCGGCCACAAGTTTCAACGGGATCGCGGCGTCGTCGAGCCGCTTCTGAAGCTCCGCTACGGCGGCTTTTATCTGCGGACCGGAATTGTGGTAGAGGCCGGGCAAGATGTGCGGCGTACAAGCTACGCCTTGCACGCCCTGATCAACGAAGGCTCGCGCCATCGCGAGGCTTGTCTCGTAATCTGGGGCTCCGTCGTCGATGCCCGGAAGCAAATGGCTGTGCAGATCATACATAGTGCCGCCAATCCAAAAACGCATGCCGTCATAGCTGAAATCTTGTCCGCGATACTTTATCAACGCGCTTGCTGAACGGGCAAACCGCCCTCGTGATCTTAACAGGTTAACGATCTCCAATTGTGGTAAATCCAACACAATCACAACTTAAAGGTGAAACGATCTAGCTCCCTGCTTGTTCGACTCAGCTACCTTAGATAGTAGGCAAAGTACACGCATTGGTTGAACCATGGGGGTGTGCAATGGAAAGTTTTAGAAAGTCGGGGAGACGCGCCCGCGCGTATGTCTCCGCGACCGTTATTGCGGCGCTGTTTGCGACAAATGCGGCGGCCGTAACGCTTTCAAATGTCGAAGGCGCGGTTTCTGTGAATCGGGGCGATGGTTTCGTGCCGGCCTCAAGCGGAACGACGTTGTCTGCGGGCGACCGCGTGCGCGTTGGCGCCAATGGCGCCGCCAGCATTGTCTATGAGAATGGCTGCGCGACAAAGGTTGCGTCTTCTCAGATTACGGTTGTGCTCACAGCGCCTCCGTCCTGCCAGGGAGCCCGGTTGAAGGATGGCGGACTTGTTGTCGGGGCAGGCGTCGGCATCGGAGACGGCCTGAAAGACGGGCCTGTCGTCGCCGGCATCGGCACTGATACTCTCATTATAGGGGGGCTTGTCGTTGCAGCGGGTGTAGGCATCGCTGTCGCCGCGACCAGCGATAACGGCAGCTCGTACTCTACCGCATCGAACAGCGGCGGCGGCGGCAGTGGCGGTGGCGGCGGCACTGGCGGCGGCGGCGGCGGCGGCGGCAACCCGGTCAGCCCATAAGCAGTTTTGTAATACGGGCGGCGCCGCGCGCTCTTTTGCGTCGACGCCGCCCCGCAAGATCATCAGACCAGCGCCGAACAGCAGAGCTAAGCAAACATTCTTGCGTTCGCCAACGAATGCCTCTGTGTTTTGTGGATCGTTCCGGCAAACACGCATGCGACCTATGGGTCGAAAGCGGAGATGGCCTTAGAAAATTCGCCTGGCCGCACTATCCCGGAACCGGAAAAAATCAAGCAGAGCCCCACAAAGCGTTTCGACCGCGGCTCGATATCCGAAATCACCGTCATCCCGAAGCGCCATCGTCAAAACTACAAGCTTCCGCCCAGGCGAAGCTCAGCTCCCCGGCTGGCGAGGGAAGTAATATCGGAGCCAGCTGGCCGCCATAGGAACAGCGGCCAGCTATCGGTTCAAGCAACGGTCTAATCGTTTTCTCCCGCAGGAAGAGCCTCAAACGCCAAGGAGCGTGGACGCGGACCGCATGTCGTGCACGATCGGTATCACGGTCGATACGCCGGTGGTTTCAAGAACCTTTTCCACGTTAGGCTGCGGATTGAGAAGGACCATCTTTCCTCCTTTGTTTGCCATGGATTTTGCGCTCACCATCAAGGTACGCAGGCCGAGGCACGCCATAAAGGTGACGCCTGAAAGGTCGACGACCAATCTTTGGTTGGCTCCGGCGGCAACGCTGAATGTCATGTCCGCTGCCATTGCACCTTCAATGTCCATCCGTCCAGATAGCACGAGTTTGGTTATACCATTCCGCGCTTCGAGGATATCAATCTTCATAACATCCTCCATCCCATCAAGTCTTAGGGGCATCGGCGGCCGCTCCGGAAACCGGCGCGACCGCAACGCCCTGCTCATTGTTGGCGGCCAGCGCGGCCATTTGCAGCCCGAGGCGACGGGCAAAGCCATATTCGATGTAGCCGATTGAGCCTTCGCTGATTTTGATCTTCGAGGCGACACCTTCGTTTCCGCGCGCAAGCATCACGAAATGCGGCCATTCGATAATCTTGCCTATGCCAGGCCCTGGCGCCCATGACGCGCTGACGGTCGCAAGATGGTTCGTGAAGGCAAAGGTGGCTTCACTGGGATCCTGCCGGCAGATTACGGCGATCATGATGGCTGGCAGGTTGAGGTCCTTATTGGCTGCCCGAATGCGTGGATCGTTCCACATCCTTATTTTTCCGAGGAAAATATCGGCGTAGACGTCGTGCGGTAAGTTCAGCCGGCCCTTGACGCCGGGAAGGTTATAAGCGAGCGCAATCGTTCCGCCTTCGCTCGGCTCCTTAACGATACCGTCGTCACCGTTTTTGGTATCAGCCTGTGAAGTGTGGGTGGCCACGACATCGACTGGCGAGCCAAAAAATAAGACGCCATAAAATGCGAGAAGAGCCGCAACAAGGGCGAAACTGCCGATTCCTTTCAAAATCCGGGTCAATGTTGAACGATGATTCGTGAGTTGGTGATGATCCTGCGACATGGTGAGTTCCTTCGTCATTAGCTCGTGGCCTGGAAAGCCTTGCTCGCTTTCGACATCACGACTCTCACGGGCGCCGCATGGCCGCTGTTTCGCTGGGAACACTCCGAAGAAGACCGAAATCCAACAGCTGCAGGGCAAGCCGAAGGGGCGCACAATCCAGGCCATGCAGCTGCAGCCGTTTCCCAAAAACCTCTGCGACGACGTTTTTGAGCAACCACGCCATATCAAGCGCGAGAATGATGACATCCTCAAGCTCGGCAGACCCAAATGTCTCTTCTCGGCCTGTTGCGGCGGAAAATGAAGCGGCTCAATCCCACCCTCCATTCGTTGGTCAAGCCGCAAATGCTTGCTTAGCTGGTAGACTTCCGACATCGCCCATTCGCTGAACAGAATTTGCGGGTTTCGCCAGCGCATCGCCGCAGCATCATCCCAGGCGCAGCGCGAAGCGGTGCGCCTGGGACACAGGATCGCAAAACACGCAGACCTGAGTTTGGAATGATCCCCGCTCGCGCTTCGCTTGGCCGGGATGACAATGGGGAAGTGCAAGGCCTGGATGACGATCGTTGAAGAGATCGGCGGAGTCTTGGCTACGATGCGCCGTTGAGCGCGATGTCGATTTCGCGGCTGCGCCCGGCGCCCATGAAGAAGTTTTTGATCTCCGGCCGCCGCTCAAGCTGGAAACGGTAGACGGCTCCCGCGGCCGACGATAGCTCGCCTTTGCGGCCAAGCTGCTCTTCTCCGATCATGAGAATGCGAAGGTTCGGCCACGCCTTGTCGCGGATGCGCAGAATTTGGTCCATCAGCCCGCTCGCCGGCGTATCGGGCATGGCCTGCGCAAGCATCAACGCCATTGCGGCCGTCGATCGCGAAATGCCCATGTGGCAATGCACGAGAAGATGCCTCAGGCTTTCGGGGTCTCGCAGAATATCCTGGCCGAATGCGAGCATCTGGGCGACGTCTTCCGGCTGGGGAGCCTGGAAACCCGGCGTCTCCTCGATGACATCGTGAAATTTAAGCTCCAGACGCGCATGTTCTCCATAGGTCCCGAACGCCTCCGGCTCAGCCTGGCCCGGGTCCAGAATGGAAAGGACATGGCTCACCTGCCGGTCCGCATGCCCAGCCAGCTCCTCCAGCCCGCATACGGTGATCATGAAGGGCGTATCGACTGTGGGCATGGTGAATTCCTTCCACTGAGCATGCTACTTGGCGCTCCTTTTATACCGCAATTGCGACGGTTCAGGATTATCCGCAAGGCGGAGCGCGATGAAAAAAAGGGCGGTGGGCGAAATCATGCACGACGGCGCCGACAAGTTTATGACACGCCGCAGCCGTTCCAGGAAGAACCGATCTTCAAAGCTCAGGTCGTCTTTGTCATCGCATAAGTCAAAAAATGACGCAATTGCGCAAATATCGATAGTCTTTCCGTAGCCGATACTGACCCTTCATCGCGAGTTTGACCGTAATACGCCGTCGTAAATTGAAAATGAACGGCTTATGAAGAGCGGGTTCGCGTTGCATTCAGAAACGTTTCTCTACAGTCGTGAAACCATTACGGCACACGAAGGGAAATGACATGAAAAGTTCGGCTTTGGCGATTGCGATTGCAGCAGCTCTGACCATCAGTGTCGGCTTCGTCGGCAAGGCGGCGGCGCAAACGGAGCAGCAGAAGGTCAATAAAGTTCATCGCCTCAACCAGGATATACGGCGCGATAATCGCGACATTCGCTCCGATAAGCGCGACGTTCGTCGAGACGATAACAAGCTCGCTCACGATCGCGCCGTGCGCAATTACGATCAAATGAGGGAAGACCGCGCCATCGAGCACGGCAACGTCAAAGCCGCCGAAAAGTGGGATAAGCGGCGGAAGGCGGAACAAGGGGATGTCAACGCAGACAAAAAAGACATTCGTAAAGACGAGCGGGACTTGCACAAGGATCGCGCCGACCGCAACACCGATGTCCGGGAACGCAGCCAAACCGTAGGTGGACTTTAGTAGTAATCCGATCGTCTAGAGCGCGTCAACCTCCTGGAAATCTCCGCATTGGCCGGGCTTTGCCTGGCCATTTCTATTTTTACACGTCAATTATAAACCGAAGGCAAGCTAAGGCGCTTCATTTAGCATCTTGCGAAATTCGCGCCGTTTAGCACACTATGCGGGCACTGGGAGGATCCTAATATGAACACAGACGCCAAGGCACAAAGCCAATATTTTGAAATTTATGAGCGTTGGAAGCGCGACCCGGAAGGTTTCTGGGCCGATGCCGCAAAAGACATCGACTGGTTCGAGCAGCCGAAAAAGATTTTCGATCCGTCACAAGGCGTTTATGGCCGCTGGTTCACGGGCGGCGTCACCAACACCGCCTACAACTGTCTCGACCGTCATGTCGAACGCGGTCGCGGCGACCAGGCCGCGGTGATTTACGACAGCCCCGTGACGGGGCAGAAGCGCGTCTACACCTATGCGCAGCTTCTGGACGAGGTCAAAACCTTGGCGGCCGTTCTTGTCGATAAAGGCGTCGGTAAGGGGGATCGCGTCATCCTTTACATGCCGATGATCCCCGAAGCGGTGATCGGGATGCTGGCTTGCGCGCGTATAGGTGCTATTCACTCCGTCGTGTTCGGCGGTTTCGCAGCGAACGAGTTGGCCGTGCGCATCGAGGATACCCAGCCCAAGCTCATCCTTTCGGCGTCGTGCGGCATCGAGCCGAACCGGGTCGTAAAGTATAAGCCGCTCCTCGATCAGGCGATCGAGCTTTCGTCGGCGAAGCCGGGCTATTGCATCATCGTGCAGCGTCCGCAGGAAATCGCTCCCTTGATTGAAGGCCGGGACTACGATTACGCCGCTCTTATGGGCGAGGCGAGAGAGCGGGGGTCGAGCGTGCCCTGCGAGCCGATGGCGTCCACCGACCCGGCCTATATTTTGTACACCTCAGGCACGACGGGCCGCCCAAAGGGCGTCATGCGCGACATCGGCGGGCACATGGTCGCCCTGAAATGGACGATGAAGGCGCATTATGACATCGATCCCGGCGACGTATTCTGGGTCGCCTCCGACGTGGGCTGGGTCGTCGGACATTCTTACATTGTGTACGCGCCGCTTCTCCATGGCGCGACGACGATCCTTTACGAAGGCAAGCCCGTCGGCACGCCGGACGCCGGAGCATTCTGGCGCGTGATCAGCGAATACAAGGTCAAAGCGATGTTCACGGCGCCGACCGCATTCCGCGCCGTCAAGAAGGAAGACCCCACCGGCTCGCATCTCAAGAATTACGACATTTCCCACTTCAAGACGTTGTTCCTGGCGGGCGAGCGCGCCGACCCCAACACGATCCATTGGGCCGAAGACCTGCTGAAGGTTCCGGTCATCGACCACTGGTGGCAGACCGAAACGGCTTGGGCCATCGCGGGCAATTGCGTGGGGCTTGGCGCCATGCCCATCAAGTATGGATCGCCGACCTTCCCGATGCCGGGCTACGAGCTACATGTCCTCAACGAGAGCAACGAGAAGGTCAAGCCGGGGCAGACCGGCGCGCTGTCGATCAAGTTGCCGATGCCTCCCGGATGCCTGCCGACGCTGTGGAACAACGATGCAGGCTTCATCGATAGCTACCTGACCGAATTTCCAGGCTATTATAAAACCGCGGACGCCGGCTATATCGACGAAGACGGCTATGTCTTCGTCATGGCCCGCACCGACGACATCATCAACGTGGCGGGTCATCGGCTCTCGACGGGCGCGATGGAGGAGATCGTCGCGAACCATCCCGATGTCGCAGAATGCGCCGTTATCGGCATCCACGATGGCCTGAAAGGGCAGGTGCCGGCGGGTTTCGTGCTGCTCAAGGCTGGCGTCGACCGCGATATCAAGGACATCGAGAAGGAGATCGTCGCCCTCGTGCGCGATCAAATCGGTCCGGTCGCGGCGTTCAAAACTGTGCTGACGGTGAACCGGCTGCCGAAGACGCGCTCCGGAAAAATTCTCCGCGGCACCATGCGTAAAATCGCCGACGGAGAAGAGTACAAGATGCCGGCGACGATCGACGACCCGGCCATTCTGGCGGAGATAACGGCGGCGCTGAAGGCGAAGGGCTTCCCTTCCGCGTCTGCATAAGCAGGCTTGACGCAGCTACCATCGAAACGCGAGCCGGGATCGCATAAGGAGACGTCTCCATAAATTGCGATCCCGGATCATGCTTCGTCCGCCCGAGACGGAGAGCACGGCGACGCGTTCAATGCGGAAAAGAGAAAACAAACCGTCGGAGAGGCTATGCGCGTCGCAGCCATCGCATCCTTAGTTGTTGCCTTGATGGCGCTGTCCTATTCGGCGATGTCGGAGGGATCGGACAGATGGGTCACGAGTTGGGCCGCCTCCGCGCAAGGGCCCTATCCGAGCGGCAACGCCATGTGGCAGCCCGATTTGCGCCGCGTCTTTCCTGCCCCGAAAGAAGGCGCAAAGGATCAAAGCTTCCGGCTCATCGTTCGGCCGGACATCTGGGGGCACGAGGCCCGCATACGGCTCTCAAACGCCTTCGGCACGAGGCCCGTGACGTTCGACGGCGTTTTTGTGGGCCTTCAGCTCGACAGCTCGGCGCTGGTTCCGGGCACGAACCGACCGGTGACCTTCGCCGCATCGAAGAGCGTCACCGTTCAGCCTGGGGAAAGCGTTTGGAGCGACGCCATCGCGATGCCCTTCGCCAGCGCCTTGCCTAAAGCCTATCTCCAGTCCAGAAAGCTCGCTGTCAGCTTCCATGTCGTCGGTGAGAGCGGTCCGATGACATGGCATGCGAAGGGGCTCACGACCTCGTTCGTCACCGACCCCGGCGCGGGATCGCTTGGCGCGAGCGAGGATGAGGCTTCCTTCCCCAGCAGCACCACCTCGTGGTACTTTCTCGACGCCTTGGACATGAAAGTCGCCGGCGACACGCAGGTCATCGTTGCTCTCGGCGACTCGATCACCGATGGCGCAGGCTCGACGCTGAACGGCGACGACCGATGGCCGAACGTGCTTTCCCGGCGGCTTCACGCCAGGTTCGGCGACAAATTCTCGGTGGTGGATGCAGGCATTGGCGGCAATCTGGTCGCCGGCCCTTATCAATACAGCGCGGAAAAGCCCTATCCCGGCGGCGCGGCGGCGCTTCAGCGTCTCGATCGGGATATCGCCAGCCTTTCCGGCGTCACCACGGTGATCTGGTATGAAGGCATCAACGACTTCAGCAAGAACGGCAACGCCAGCGTCGAGTCGATCAAGGCCGCTTTCCAGGATGGGGTCGCAGCCCTTCGCCAGCGCATTCGGGGGGTTCGCGTCATAGGAGGCACGCTGACCTCGACGCTTGGAAATCCCGGTCCCGCACATGGTTTCGCCGAGCAGGACATGAAGCGTCAGGCGTTGAACGCCTTTATTCGAAGCGGAGGCGTGTTCGACGGGGTGATCGATTTCGACAGGGCCACTGTCAGCGACGAGACTGGGGAGATGCGACCGGAGTTCGTGCCGGACAGCACGACAGGCGGTCCGGGCGACAAGCTTCACCCCAATCGCCTGGGCTATCTCGCCATGGGGCTCGCGATCGACCTGGGTCTGTTCGGTCTGCCGCCTTCTTGAGCACAAGCCGGCGCCCGTGCAGAGGCGTCCGCCCCCAAAGCTTGCGAACGCCTCACCCAGCCGCTTTGCGGCTGCGCCCTCCCGCAAGAGGAGAGGATAATTCCGTGCGTTCCCCCTCCCCGATCCGCATGCGCTCGCGGGCGCCGACACTCAAGAGCAGCAATCTCGCCAAGGCGAGATTGCGTGGAAGGACGGCGTTGGGAGAGCCGCGCAAGCTTTTTTAAGATCGGATGCTTGGTGGAATACAGCCGTTTCGTTTTCTGCCGGACAGGTCGGAACCCGCCGCTCGCTTCCGTACGCTCTTCGCCTTATCCGGCAAGTTTGAAGTGAACCAGCATAAACTAGCTGGATAACCGGGCGATTGAATTCGCCCATATAGCCACTGGTCCTGACCTAAACTGGTTAGAGGCGTCGGTAGATGGTCTAAATTTCAGGCCTCGCGAGCTTCGCGCCCTGTGGATGTCGCCTTGCCGCCGTGTTCACGCACTGCGGTGTTTGAGCATAATGAGCGGCGCCGAATCAATCTGGGGACAATGAGATGCGGAATTACCCGGAATTTGTTCTGACCGAGTCGCAGGCAGCCTGCCTGATGGCGCTCCGCCAGGGCAAAAACTCCAAACCAAATGTCGCAATCGAAGCCAGGATAGATTTGCCCAAGGCTGCACACAGACTTGAAGCGTTACGCCAGTTTGGATTGGCCGAGCAGGACCAGGCTAAGCGCTGGCGCGTCACCACGCTCGGGAAAACCTGCTACTTTGAGACAGTTCCGGACCGGCCGGGGCGCCGCGAGCCTGCTGGCCCTCTTGGGCGGCGTCTGCTCGGCCTGCTGGACCGCCCGATGCGCGGCGCCGAAGTCATGGAGAAACTCGGGATCAGCACCCAGTTGTTCCGCCAAATGGTAATCAAGCTACATGCACAGGGGCGCCTGCGCTTCGGTGACCCTGAACATCCCTCTTGGATCGTTATGCGCGCCAACGACTTTAGCTCCTTATTGTCTCGCGATGAAGAACGCGTGTTGTCGGCAATTCCTCCTGGGTGTGCGGTGAGCTTTACAAAGTTGATGCGCCTGACGCGCATGCCTGAAGAGACGATGGGGAAGGCGCTTGAAAGTTTGATGGAAGAGGAATTCGCCGAAGCCGTTGGCGACCTTCAAGGAGAACCCTCATATCACTTGACTGCGGCGGGCGCGAACCACCCCCAGCGTGTTGAAGCTGCCCCTCGTTTTGCGCAGTGCGACCCCCCAATCGCGCGACCGCTTCTGAGATCGGATTGAGTTCGCCAAGTCCTTTCCGGCTATTCTGGGCCGGCCGTCTGAGTTGACGCCGACGGCGATGATGACGGCTGTGAAGACGATGCGCCCGTTCTCGCGCACCTCTGCATAAGTCGCGTCGATCCAGAGATAGGGCCAGTCGCCTTCGATGGGGCGATCGAGGAAGGGTTTTGACGCGGTCGTCGATCTCTTGGCGCCTTTGTTGCTTTCTTTTGATACGCCCGGTGCGTGGGAAGTCCCGCGCCAGTTTGCGGGAAAGGGGACGAGACGTCCGCGGGCGCACTCATTCGGCGGAGGCCGTTGACGGTTCCCTCCGGCGGCCTGTATTGTTCACCGAGGCCGAACTTAAAAAAGCAACGAGCGGCCGGTCGGGAGTATTCATGGCCGCGGATCCCGTAAAATACGAGAACAAGGACGGCGTCGCCGTCATAACGGTCGATAATCCTCCGCTCAATGCGCTGTCCCGCGAGGTTCGCGATGGGCTTTTGGCCGCCGTAAGGCGGGCCGAAGCCGATGACGGCGTCCAGGCGATCGTTCTCACCGGTGCCGGCCAGACATTCTCCGCCGGCGCCGATATTACGGAATTCGACTCGCCCCTCAAAGGGACCGAGATCAACCAGATCTGCGACGCCATCGAGGATTCCGAGAAGCCTGTGGTCGCGGCGCTGCACGACGCATCGCTCGGCGAGGGCCTGGAGATTGCGCTCGCCTGCCATTACAGGGTCGCATCGAAGGACACCCGCCTCGGCTTGCCGGAGGTCAAACTCGGCCTCATTCCGGGAGGCGGAGGCACGCAGCGCCTGCCGCGGCTGACGGGAGCGAAGGCCGCTCTCGATCTCATCATATCCGGCGACCCTGTTTCAGCCGAGGCCGCCAGCAAAGCGGGCTTCGTCGACGAGGTCGTGGACGGCGATCATCTGGCCGCCGCGATGGCCTTGGCGAAATCCAAGGCTGGCTTGGCGAGCCATCCGAAGACGCGCGAACAAAACGCAAAAATCGAAGCCGAGCGCGGCTCCGCCATTTTCGACGAGAAGCGCAAGGAACTCAAAAAGCGTCAGCCGCATCAGCATGCGCCGCTCCGCTGCGTCGCCGCGGTCGAGGCCGCGTTCGCGCTGCCGTTCGAGGAAGGGCTCCGACGCGAGGGCGAGCTTTTTTATGAGGCGCTGCAGGACTGGCAAAGCAAGGCCCTCATCCACGCCTTCTTCGCGGAACGCCATGTTCACAAATTCCCGGCCTTTCCATGAAGGCGAAGCCGAGAGAGATCAGGAGCGCGGGCGTCATCGGCGCCGGCACGATGGGCGGCGGCATCGCGATGGCTTTGGCCAACGCCGGCCTTCCCGTCGTCGTTCTCGACCGCGATCAGGCCGCGCTCTACAAAGGGCTCAGCGTCGTCGCAAGGAACTATGAGAGCATGGTGCAACGCGGGCGTCTCGACCAGGCCGCCATGAATGCGCGCATGGCCGCGATCAAGGGCGCCCTCGATTACGAGGCGCTTGCCGATGTGGACCTCGTGGTGGAAGCGGCGTTCGAGGATATGGGCGTGAAAGAGGAGGTCTTTCGCGAACTCGACCGGGTTTGCAAGAAGGGCGCTATCCTGGCCTCCAACACCTCCACGCTCGATATCGACACGATCGCAAGCTTCACGTCGCGACCTGCCGATGTGGTCGGCATGCACTTCTTCTCGCCCGCCAATGTCATGCGGCTTGTCGAAGTTGTCCATGGCAAGGAGACAAGCGCGGAGGTGCTGGCCAGCGCCATCGCGGCGGCGCGCAAGATCGGCAAGATCGGCGTTTCGGTCGGCAATTGCGACGGCTTCGTCGGCAATCGCATGCTGGTGCAATACATCACCGAGGCCTTCGCCATCGTGGAGGAGGGCGCCTCGCCCGCCGAGGTCGACGCGGCGCTGACCGGCTGGGGCATGGCCATGGGGCCGTTCGCCGTCTGCGATCTCACCGGCATCGACGTGAACTGGCTCATCCGCCAGAGGCGTCTTTTTGTGGGGGGGGATTACGCCTCGCCCCTACTCGACCGCTTTTATGAAGCCGGGCGCCTCGGCCAGAAGACCGCCGCGGGCTTCTATCGCTACGAACCCCACAGCCGCGCCGCGCTGCCCGATCCCGAGGCGGACGCCATCATCGAGGCTTACCGCGACGAACTCGGAAACAGGGTCGGCTCCGTCTCCGAGCAGGAGATCGTCAAGCGCACGATCTACGCGCTTGTCAACGAGGGCGCCAACATCCTCGACGAGGGGCACGCTTACCGCTCGGGCGACATCGATACCATCTACATCCACGGATATGGCTTTCCCGCTTGGCGCGGCGGCCCGTTAAAATATGCGGAGATTCGGAGCCTCGCCGAGGTCTTGTCGGACATCGACGTTTTTCATATGCGCTTCGGCGAGCGCTGGCGGCCCGCGCCGCTCATCAAGGCGCTCGTCACGGAACGCAAGCCAAAATGGCCGCGATAAGACCGAGCGCGGCGGCAGCCTGCGAGGCGCGTATGGGCTCGCTAACGGTATGGGTGAGTCCGTAGTGGGTCGAAACCGGAATCGCAGTTCCTCCTCGCCAGTCACGCGGCAAATGGCGGCTTTCGGATCTAGGAGCTGCCCTATAGGGTTGTGTGAATTTTGATCTGCACGTGACCCGGAGCGGCCACTCCTCGAAACGCCAAAACACTGACCTTCAGACCGGGCCGAGTGGACGAACCTGCATCAGCGTTGCCCTCCATCAACATCGACCACGGCACCGGTCGTGAAGCCGTTGGTCATCAGGAACATGACGGCGTGAGCCACGTCTTCGGCCGTCCCGGCCCGCCCAACCGGCAAATCGCGCCTGATCGTGGCGAAATGTTCACGCTGCTGATCGGGCGATAGCCGCGCGCCCCAGAGCGGCGTGTCGATCATGCCGGGTACGACCGTGTTCACGCGCACTGGTGCCAATTCTAGGCTCAAGACCCGCCCCAACGCCTCTATGGCTCCGTCTATGGCGGCCAAAGTACCTGTGCCGATCATTGGCTTGCGGCTAATCCATCCCGAGAAAAGGGTGACCGATCCTGGCGGCCGCATCTGCGGTCCCCCATACTTCACGCAATGATGTTGGCCCCAAAATTTGGATTCAAAGAGCGCTCGCGCACCTTCGGTTTCAAGCTCAGTTACCCGGCCGCGATAGGTCCCGGCTGCCGCTGTCACAAGGTGGTCAATCGGGCCAAGCTCGGAAAACGCGCGAGCGACGGCAACTTCATCGGTGACGTCCAGAATCATTGAACGCGCACGATCTCCAAGCGCCTTAACAGCTGAAGCCGCACGATCTTGAGAACGCCCGATGAGGATCACTTCTCCGGCACCTTCGGTAATTGCCATTAATGCCGTGGCAAACCCGATGCCGGATGTCCCGCCTGTAACAACGATTCTTTGGCCATTAAGGCGCAAGCTCGCCGGCATGAGGTCATCCTCTGATTTGGTGATACAGAAACGCCGCGTTCGTGCCGCCTCCTGTCCCGACGGCGATCGCAATGTTGAGATGTGCCATCCCTTCCAGATAGCGGGCATTCCGCAGCGGACCGGTCACCACCGGCGTGAATCCGATCTGCCTCGCCAATTCCGCGACAATGTCATTAGCGCCCGCGTCGTCGCCGCAAATGAATGCCGTAGCCTTCTGTCCGCCACGTGCGATGCGCTCCGGTGTCATGATGTCGGCGAAGATCGTATTGAACGCCTTAACGACGCGCGAGTTCGGCAGCAATCGCGCCACTTCTTCCCCGGCGGAATTTTCCTGGCCTAGCAACAGAGGCGACCAATCGGAGTTCAACGGGTTCGTCGCATCTATGACGATTTTCCCATTAAGCGCCGTTGCCAATTTCGGGAGCACTTCAGCGCAAGCGGTGTAAGGAATGGCAATGATAACAACTTCGCTCACCTGCGCCGCAGCATCTAGGCCAGCCACTTGATACGAGAGACCAGATGCTTTTGCCGGATCGCGCAATCCGAGCACAACCTCATGACCAGTGCTTTGAATGAGTGCCGCCAATTTCTGGCCAACACTTCCGCCACCAATTATTCCGATTTTCATAACGCGTAACCTTTCTATTTGACCGGTCGCTTATTAAACAAAACACAGAGTTCCGGCTTGCATCTGCGCTCTTCTTACTCGGACATTCTGAGAAGCTGATTGAATACGATGTCGATGAAGAGGGTTAATGGCGCAGATGTTTTCTCTGCCTTCATGCGCACGAGTGCGCCCTCCCAGGCGTTGATCAGAAACGCGCCGGTCGCATGCGGTTCCAGGCCGTTTGGGAGATCGCCGCGCGCCTTAGCTTCGTCGAGAACCTCGACAATCGTCCCTTGCCAACTTGCAAAGGCAAACGTCAATCGCTCGCGAACCGCTGGACTATGGTCGGCGACCTCGGCGCTCAAGTTGCCAAGAAGGCAACCGCCGACATATCCAGCATCCTTGAGCAAACCGGCATACCCTTCGAAATAGCTTCGCAATCGTTTCAGCGGGGCCGTTCGACGGTCGCCCAGCAGCAAGGCGTGGCGCCGCTCACCATTAAGTTCTGCGTACCTGTCGACGACCGCAGCCGCGAAGGCCTCCTTGCTATCGAAGTAGTAATAAAACGATCCCTTTGGTACGTCGGCCGCGTCGACGATGTCCTTGATGCCGGTATCGCTGTAACCCGCCCTCAAGAACGCCTTGAGGCCGGCATCAATCAGGAAACTGCGCTGGTCATTTCGCGTCATGAACTAATATTTGACCGGTCGTCTAGCTTCTGTCAAGAGTGCTATTCTTCGGCAGCATCTGGCCCAGTCCCAGTCTTCGGCGCTCACATATTTCGCCTGCTATATGATCTGAAAGCAGGCGTTGCCGCTCCAGCGTTTTTCGAGGCCCGCTTCTTCTCCTTTCGGCCTTCTACGGATATCCACGCGCTAAACTAGATAGGTTTGTCTGAAGCATCAAACTCGGGTTCCGACATTTGGTCGAGAAGGGTGGAGAGGAGAAAGTCTCATTGTGAGCGTATGTGGGGCGCTGCACCTCCAGAACCGGACTTCGCCCCGCGGCGGAGGTAAAATAGCCGGGAAGGGCGCCGCCTGTATGGATAACTAAATACTTACAAAGTCACCCCTTGACCAAATCCGATCGCCCAAAAGGTCTGGCTCGGCGCCTGAACGCGAGATGGACTTCTTCACCGTTAGTCCGACTTGCGGTAAGGTCAACGACATGGCTCGTTTGGATTCCGTCCTTTTGCAATTTCGTGACGCGCTCGGCGCCCTTTACGGAGACCGGATTGAGCGAGTGGTGCTCTTTGGCTCGCGGGCGCGGGGTGATGCGCGGTCGGATTCGGATTACGACGTGGCCGTTTTCTTAAAGGCCCTCGATGATCGTTGGGGCGAAGCTGATCGGATCGCCAACATCGCCACGGAAATCATGGACCAAACCGGCGCGTTCATTCATGCCATGCCTTACCCTGCCGGAACCTACGAGGATCGCACGCCATTGATGCACGAGGTTCGCCGGGAGGGGATCGACCTGTGACTCCGGAAGCATCCGGCTATCTCAGCAAAGCGCGGAAATGCCTTGGCTATGCTCGGATCAATTTCGGCGTCGGCCTCGGCAATGATGCCGGGCGCAATGCCTATCTTTGCGCATTTCACGCCGCTCAAGCATTTATCTTCGAGCGGACGGGGAAGGTCGCCAAGAGCCATCAAGGGGTCCACACAGAGTTCAACCGGCTGGCAAAAGACGAACCCCGAATCAATTTGGATGTCCGTCGTTCCTGCCGCAAGCATACAATCTGAAGGCGGTTGCCGATTATGAAATGGGGCCAGAGTCCGAGGTTCCGCTGGTTCGGGCCAAAGCGGCCATCGCTAATGCAGAAGAATTTATCGTCTGCATAGAACAACTCCTGGAAAACAAAAGCATCTCTTGATCCGATTCATTTGGAAGGGCTTAGCAGCGGGCAGGCTTGACCCTCGCGCCCGCGGCTGCCAAGTTCGCGACAAAGGGGGAACTCACTCATGCGCATCATCATGACGGCGGCCGCGATGGCGTCGCTTTGGGTCTCGGCTGGCGCCGGCGTGGCGGCAAACCCGGACTGGGTCCAGTGCTCGCAACTGCAAAACCGCGATGAGCGCATCGCCGCCTGCACCCGAGTCATCGACAGCGGCGCCGAGAAGGGGCGCAGTCTCGGCATCGCCTTTTATGAGCGCGGCAACGCTTACAGGGCCAAAGGCGACAACGACAGCGCCATCCTTGACTACAATCAGGCGCTTGCGATCGATCCCAACTATGTCAGCGTCTACAACAATCGCGCCGTCGCCCACTTCAACAAGGGCGACTACGACAGCGCCATCGCCGACTACAATCAGGCGATCGCGATCGATCCGAAGCGCATCAACGCCTATATCGGCCGCAGCGAATCCTATGGGCAAAAGAAGGACTACGATCGGGCGATCGCCGACCTGAACCAGGCGATTGCGCTCGATCCGAAGAACGCCGCCGCGTTCAACGGCCGCTGCTGGTATAACGCCGTCACGGGGCAGGATCAGGCCGCGCTGGCCGACTGCAATCAGTCGCTGGCGCTTCAGCCGAACGACGCTGCGCTTGACAGCCGCGGCTTTGTCTATCTGAAGCTCGGCCAGCTCGACAACGCCATCGCCGATTACAATGCGGCGCTCAAGGGCAATCCCAAGCTCGCGACTTCGCTCTATGGGCGCGGCGTCGCCGAGACGAAGAAGGGCGACGCCAACGCGGGCGGCGCCGACATCGCAGCCGCCAAGGCGATCCAGGCCGATATCGCCGACCAGATGGCGAGCGTTGGGATCACACTTTCCTGGTCGGCAATTGTCTCCAAAAGCAATGGCCTATAAGCCAGAAGACGATATTTAGACCCGCTCCCGAGGCTACGCGGATCCCGGCAGATGATCCTCCGCCGGCGCCGGGCGCGGCCTGTGTCCGATTAAACGACGCGCCGCTCCGGATTAATGCGTCCAGCTTCCGATGCGGCCGAATTTGAAATTATCGGCGTAGGATTTCTTGATGAACGCGCGCGGATGCGGCTCAAAGATGCGGAAGGGAATTCCGTTCTGCTGCGCGTACTCGACCGCCTCTTCCTTCGTCTCGAAGAAAAGGCGCACCTGGGAAAGCATGTCGTTCGAGCTGGTCCAGCCCATCAGCGGCTCGGTCTCTCGCGGCGTGGCGGGCTCGTACTCCAGCACCCACTCTTTCGTTTTCGCCCGCCCCGACTGCATGGCGGTTTTCGCAGGCTTAAAGATGCGTGCAAGCATGATGACCCAGGCGTTGGCTTATCCCTTTTTAGAATTTGGGCCATGCCGCGCCGAAACACAATCGCTAACAGCGCCGCCCGCGTCTTCAATCGGAATTTCGCGAGGCCGCGGCCGTGCATATTCTGCCAATCACGGTATAAGCATCTGTGATACAGACAGGATGGGCCCATGCCGACCCGCAATGTTGTGCTGACCGAAAGGCACGAGCAGATCATCGAATCTCTCGTCGCAAGCGGCCGCTATCAAAATGCAAGCGAAGTGCTCCGCGAAGGGTTGCGCCTTCTGGAGCAGCGCGAGGAAGAGCACGAAGCCAGGCTCGCCGCTCTGCGGGCCGCCGCCGCCTCGGGTTTCGACGCCATGGATGAGGGCCGTTTTCACGATATCCATGAAGACGATCTGGCGGAGCACATCGCGGCGCTCGGCCGCCGAGCGGCGAAGGTCGTCTCGAAAACCGGCGCATAGCCTTGGCGTTTGTCCGGCTTTCGGCGCTCGCGGAAGATGATATCGTCAGCATTCTTAATCTGACGAAGAAGATCTCCGGCGAAATGCCGCCAATGCTCCTGGCCGAGCCTTCCCCTACAGCAGGCGTTCGCGCCAATAACCAGGATCGCGATTGACGTGCGACACGGCCGCAACGACGATCTCACCGCCTTCGATGACATAAATCAGAAAGTAGGGAAATCGGCGGAGGTTCTTGCGCCGGCCCCCCGTGAGCGGATGGCGGGCAGGCTTGCGGAAAGTCCCTCACAAGGGCGAGAGCCGCGTCGATTTCTGCGTAGAAGTCGTCGCCGAGGCCGGACCGGGCGCGTTCGTAATCAAGCGCCGCCTTGTCGAGTTCCGCCCGCGCGTCACTCAGAAACTGGACGTTCACGGCGCGCCCAGGCGGCTTTGACCTCTTCCCAGGCGTACGATTTCATCTCGCCGCGGCGATAGGCTTCCATCCGCCGCTCCACTTCCTTATCCCAAGCGCCGTCGATTTCCACTTGGCGGTCCAGCAAAGTGAGATTAATGCGCTCGACAAGCTCCACGCGCTCTTCGGGCGTGAGCTTCGCCGCTGCTTCGCTGAGGAGTTTGACGCGTTCGTTCATAGGATGAAGATGCGCTCGCCCTGGCGGCGTTGGCAAGGTCTGCTTCCGCGCCTCTCCACAAAGCAGAGCTGGCGCTATTTCATCGAATTGGTTAGAACACTTTCCGCGGGCGGCGGCGGAGAGGCGCGTGGACGGGACGGCGGCGAAACCTGACTTCTTCATATCGCGCACCGGCGCGGACAAAGCCGCGGCTGAGCTGATCGCGGGCATCGTCCGCGAGGCGGGGCTGACGCCGTTCTACCAGGACGAAGATTTCGGCCACGCCGACTTCATGCGTATGATGGAAAAGGGCTATGAGGCCGCGAAGCTCATTGTGCTGCTCTCGGAAAAATACCAGCAGTCGGAGCACTGCCGGAAGGAATACAACACCTTTCTGGCGCACGATCCCGCCAATCTGAAGCAGCGCGTCATCGTCTTCCGCGTCTCCAATTGCGCGCCTGCCGGTAACCTCGCGACGCTCGCCTATACCGATCTCGTGCCGGTTTTGAATAATTGCGGAGCGTTGCGCCAAGCGGTGCGCGAAACCGTGCGCGGCGCGCTGGGCTTCGACGCGCCCGCCCCCGGAAGCCTGTCCAGCATGCTTCAGCGCGCGGGCCAGCAAATCCGCCACCCAAACATCCGCGCGGTGAAAGGCTTCACCGGCCGCGACGACATGCTCGACGCGCTGGCGCAAAAGCTCGCCGCCAAAAGCTCCGTCGCCATCCTGAACTCCAGCCAGACCACGCTCACCATGCGCGGCATGGGCGGCGTCGGCAAAACCGTGCTCGCCCAGGAATACGCCTGGCGCAACCGCGAGCGCTATTGCGGCCTCTGGTGGGTGCGCGCCGAAGTGCAAGACACGCTGCTGGATGACCTCGCCGCGCTCGGCGCGCGCTTCATCCCCGGCCTGCCCGACAAGCCGGAAGACGCCGCGCTGCAAACCGTGGACCAGCTCGCGCAGATGCGCAGCGGCAATCCCTGGCTCCTCATCTACGACAACGCCGAAGGCCCAGCCCTCCTGCGCCGCTTCACGCCCGCCGACAACGCGCATGTGCTCATCACCACGCGCCGCACCGGCTGGGGCGACGACGCGGACGACGAGCTAGCCGTGGATGTGTTCGACCGCGACACCGCCATCGCCTATCTCCTGAAGCTGGCGCGCAACGGCGACGCGGACGCGGCGGGACGGCTGGCCGACGCGCTTCATCGCCTGCCGCTGGCGCTGTCGCACGCGCGCGCCTATTGCTCGGAGTTCAATGTGAGCTTCGACGGCTATGCCGAGCGGCTGCCCGAGCTGATCGCCGAAGCGCCGGAGGATGCGGCCTATCCTCGCTCGGTGTTCGCCTCCTTCACCCTCGCCATCGAAAAGGCCGCGGCGAAGTGCGCCGACGCCGAAACGCTGATGGCGCTCCTCGCCTTCTTCGCGCCGGACAAGATCCCCCTGTGGCTGATCCCGGAAGACGTTCTGCCCGAGAAGCAGCGCGAAAAGGCGCTCGCGGCGCTGACCTCGGTCTCGCTCGCCGCCTACGACAGCCTCCCCGGCGGCGCGCCCGCCGTTTCCGTCCATCGCCTCGTGCAGGAAGTTATGCTCGGCCGCCTGCGCAACGCCGGCCGCTTCGAGGAAACGGCGGCACAGGCGATCCGGCTTATCCAAGCGTCATACGATTGGAGCGAATTTTTCGAGTCTGCCCCGCGCAACACGGCTTGGCTTCCCCACGCCCTCGCAGCAGTTACCCCTGGGCCAGCGTCAGGCCCCGCCGCCTGGCATACCTTATGGACACTGATCCAAATCGGCGATTTTCGCGTAAGCCGGGGCGAACTCGGCCCAGCCCGCAGGGCCTATGAAGCTGGCCTTGCCATCGCAGAGCGGCTCGCCGCGGCCGACCCCGGCAACGCCCGATGGCGATACGACCTTGGCATTAGCAATGAACGGATCGGCGATGTGCAAATAGCGCAAGGCGATCTCGCCTCGGCGCTGAAGTCCTACGAAGCCAAACGGGACATCATTTCCCGTCTCGCCGCGGCCGACCCCGGCAACGCCGGCTGGCAGCGCGACCTGTCGATCTCGCACATTAAGGTGGGCGACGTGCTCGTCGTCCAGGGCCAGCTCAAAGACGCGCTCAAAGCCTTCCGCGACTCCCTCGCCATCGCAGAGCGTCTCGCCGCGGCCGACCCCGCCAACGCCGGCTGGCAGCGCGACCTGTCGGTCTCGCACATTAAGGTGGGCGGCGTGCTCGTGGCGCAGGGCCAGCTCAAGGACGCGCTCAAAGCCTTCCGCGATTCCCTCGCCATCTCAGAGCGCCTCGCCGCGGCCGACCCCGGCAACGCCCAATGGCAGCGCGACCTGTCGGTCTCGCACGACAGGGTGGGCGACGTGCTCGTAGACCAGGGCCAGCTCAAAGACGCGCTCAAAGCCTTCGGCGATTCCCTCGCCATCCGGGAGCGGCTCGCCGCGGCCGACCCCGGCAACGCCGGCTGGCAGCGCGACCTGTCGGTGTCGCACAGTAAGGTGGGCGACGTGCTCGTCGCCCAGGGCCGGCTCCAGGACGCGCTCAAAGCCTTCGGCGATTCCCTCGCCATCCGGGAGCGGCTCGCCGCGGCCGACCCCGGCAACGCCGGCTGGCAGCGCGACCTGTCGGTGTCGCACAGTAAGGTGGGCGACGTGCTCGTCGCCCAGGGCCGGCTCCAGGACGCGCTCAAAGCCTTCGGCGATTCCCTCGCCATCCGGGAGCGGCTCGCCGCGGCCGACCCCGGCAACGCCGGCTGGCAGCGCGACCTGTCGGTGTCGCTCAATAAGGTGGGCGACGTGCTCGTCGCCCAGGGCCGGCTCCAGGACGCGCTCAAAGCCTTCGGCGATTCCCTCGCCATCCGGGAGCGGCTCGCCGCGGCCGACCCCGGCAACGCCGGCTGGCAGCGCGACCTGTCGGTGTCGCACGAAAAGGTGGGCGACGTGCTCGTCGCCCAGGGCCGGCTCCAGGACGCGCTCAAAGCCTTCGGCGATTCCCTCGCCATCGCAGAGCGGCTCGCCGCGGCCGACCCCGGCAACGCCGGCTGGCAGCGCGACCTGTCGGTGTCGCACGAAAAGGTGGGCGACGTGCTCGTCGCCCAGGGCCGGCTCCAGGACGCGCTCAAAGCCTTCGGCGATTCCCTCGCCATCCGGGAGCGGCTCGCCGCGGCCGACCCCGGCAACGCCCAATGGCGATACGACCTTGGCATTAGCAATGAGCGGATCGGCGATGTGCAAATGGCGCAAGGCGATCTCGCCTCGGCGCTGAAGTCCTACGAAGCCAAACGGGACATCATTTCCCGGCTCGCCGCGGCCGACCCCGGCAACGCCGGCTGGCAGCGCGACCTGTCGGTGTCGCACGAAAAGGTGGGCGACGTGCTCGTCGCCCAGGGCCGGCTCCAGGACGCGCTCAAAGCCTTCGGCGATTCCCTCGCCATCCGGGAGCGGCTGGCCGCGGCCGACCCCGGCAACGCCGGCTGGCAAGCAGATCTCGCTGCCAGTCATGGCAAGCTCGGGCAGCTTTATGCTCGCATGGGCGACAAGGCTGAGGCGCGGCGCATGTTCGAGCGCGGACGCGCCATCGTTGCGCCATTCGCCGAGAAATCGGGGCATCAGGGCTGGATCGGGTATCTGAGGGCTTTCGACGAGGAGTTGGCGGCGCTGGGCAAGTGACGCGATTGCCGAAAGCCTTGGCTGAATCGATCCCTGCGTCATTGCGAGGGCGGCAAGGCACGCGGCGATCCCTGGCGGCATCTGCGACTTTGGATTGCTCCGCTCCGCACGCAATGACAGGAAGCAATCAGGCGGACTTCGCCTCATCAGCATTCGAAAAGCGGACCAATACGAATCGTCAAAAGTGATGACCCCATTTTCCCAAGATTGGGCGTTAGGGTTGTGTTTATCTTACAGGACGGTTTCTGATTATTGTACAGTTAATCTCTACCTGAGCTTGCATATCACCCCAAGTGATGCAATCTTAGATTGAGAAAAACAGCGTTTTTTACCAAACGAACCCAATAAAGTTAATTGAAAGTGTGCGCTGACAGGATTGCATCTCAAGGGTGAACGCTCCGCGTTCGTATGAGTTCAGCAAATTCAGCTGTGGCATAACGCGACCGCAGAGCCTACGCCCGAGCAAAAGAAAAGGCCTGATCATATCGCCCAGGAGGATTGGGACGCCGTGGATTCGCCGCCGCTGACGGATGCCATGCTGCGGAACATGAGACCGGCCCGCGAGCGCATTTTCAATGGGCTTGAGGCCGAACTCGGATTGAAGACGCCGCCCCGGAGGCGCCGGCAAACACGTCGCGTTCCGGCGACGAACGAGCTTTGCAAGGCGGCAGATTGCGCCTGCGACGATCTGCCGGTCGCTGCGGCGAAAAGATCTGTTCTAGCTTGGATAAGGTTCTTCTATCCTATGTATGCGCGCAGGCGAGCGCGCTGAGAAACAGATGGCGCCTTAGTTGCGCTCGCCGACCAACCTCATGCCACAGTATGCAGCCGTGGCGTTCCTTCGATTTCACGAGGGCGACGCGATCGGCGAAGAGACGTTGAAGTCGCTTAAGCGCGGCCCTTAGCGGCGGTGCGCTCACTTTGGCGTCTTCTCGCGGATCACGCCCTCCTGCGCGGTTGACGCCACAAGGCGCCCGTCGCGCGAAAAGACGCTGCCCCGGCAGAAGCCGCGGCCGACCTGCGCGCTCGGACTATCCTGCACGTAAAGAAGCCATTCGTCCGCCCGGAACGGCCGGTGGAACCAGATCGCGTGATCGAGGCTCGCCAGCAGCAGCCGCGGATCGAACAGCGCGCGGCCATGCGCGATCAGCGCCGTATCGAGAAGCGAAAAGTCGGACGCATAGGCGAGCGCGCATTGATGGAGCCGGGCGTTGTCGGGCAGCGGGCCGCTCGCCTTGATCCAGAGATATTGTTTCGGTTCGAGTTTCTCACGGCAGAAAAACCGCGAGAGATCGACGGGGCGAAGCTCGATCGGGCGCTCCTTTTCCCAATAGTGGCGCATGTCTTCGGCCATGTTCGGGAGAAAGTGCGCCAGCAACTCCTCCTCCGAGGGCAGGGCTTCGGGCGGCGGCACATCGGGCATGGGCGCCTGATGTTCGAAGCCGGGCTCGGCGCTGTGGAACGAGGCGGCCATGGAGAAGATGGCCCGCCCATGCTGGATCGCGACCACGCGGCGCGTCGTATAGCTGCCGCCGTCGCGAATGCGGTCGACCTCGTAGATGATCGGCGTCTTTGGGTCGCCGGCCCGCAGAAAATAAGCGTGAAGCGAATGCGCCAGCCGGTCCGGTGCCTCGACTGTGCGGTCGGCTGCGACAAGGGCCTGCCCAACCACCTGCCCGCCGAACACGCGCTGCCAGCCATTCTGCGGGCTGCGGCCGCGGAACAGATTGTGCTCCAACTGTTCCAGATCGAGGGTGGACAAAAGTTCTTCAACGGCGGCCATTTGCGCTTCTCCGGCTATACACCGACATAACGGATGCCTAGATTGCTCTGTCAAGCGACATGGACGTTGAAAGAAAGATGGCTGCCGTGACCGAAAATGAGAAAACCCGTTTCGATATTGTCATTTGCGGCGGCGGGTTTGTCGGCCTTGCGCTGGCGCGCGCGCTGATCGCCGAGGCGCCCGGCGCATTCTCCATCGCGGTCGTGGAGCAGCGCCCCTTGCCACGCGCGGGCGATGTGATCGCGGATGGCCGGACGGTAGCCCTGACGGCGTCCGTCAAGGCGATGCTGGAGACCATCGGCATTTGGCCCGCGCTCGAAGCGAAGGCTGAAGCAATCCGCCGGATGGAACTCACCGATTCCACGCTCAATGCGCCGGTGCGGCCGAGCCTCATCAACCTCGATTCGGAGAAGACGCCGACCGGCGAGCCGACCGCCTATATCGTCGAGAACGCCGATCTGCTTGCCGCGCTCATCGCCTCGCTGGAGGGAGCGCAGAATGTCCGCGTCATCGCCCCCGACAGCGTTTCGAGTTTCGAAACGGAGGAGGAGAAGGTTGAAATCAAGCTCCGCTCCGGGACCGCGCTCACCGCGAAACTGCTTGTCGCCGCGGACGGGCGGAATTCCGAGCTGCGCGGCATGGCGGGGATCAGGACCAACGCCTGGCCCTCGGACAAGGTCGGAATTGTCGCGACCGTCGGGATCGAAATTCCGCACGAAGGCGTGGCGCGCCAGCATTTTCTCCCCGCCGGTCCTTTCGCCATTCTGCCCATGACGGGGAACCGCGTCTCGGTCGTCTGGACGGAAGACGCCCGCGAAGCGAAAAAAATACTCGGCGAGGGTGGAGAGGCTGTGCTCGCTGAGCTGTCGCAGCGCTTCGGCCCGGAACTCGGCGCGCTCACGCTTCTATCAGAGCCGAAAGCCTATCCTTTGACGATGACGCTCGCGCGCGACTTCGTGCGCCCGCGCTTCGTGCTCGTCGGCGACGCCGCGCATGGCCTGCACTGGATCGCGGGACAGGGCCTCAACCACGGCCTCAAGGACGTCGCCGCCCTGGCCGAGACCTTGATCGATGCGGCTCGGCTCGGCCTCGACATCGGAGCGCTAAGCGTCCTCAAGCGCTATGAGCGCTGGCGGCGCTTCGACAGCACAACATCCGCCTTCACCGCGCTTGCGATCAACACGCTGTTTTCGAATGACAGCATGGCGCTTCGCATGCTTCGCGGCGCCGGGCTTCGCAGCGTGGACAAGCTGCCTCGCCTCAAGACCTTCTTCATGAAGGAGGCGGCCGGACTGACAGGAGAAGTTCCGAAGCTTCTAAGGGGCGACCCTGTCTAAGTAAGGCTTGGCCAGCGGTTCGAACCCCTCACCCGGCGTCCGGCAAAACCCGGACGCCACCCTCTCCCGCAAGGGGAGAGGGTTTGCGCGGGCGGTTTCGTTGGGGAAGCCGCGAAAGCTTGTTTAGCTCGCAGCGCCGCTGGAAAAACACGACCCCCCTCTCATCCTTAGACTCAGACAAGGATAGGGTGGAGCGACCCAACAGCTTGGACCTTAGGGAGAGTTTGTCGCGGTTCGGCAAGCTCACCGTGAGGTCATGGGTTCCATCGTTAGCGGACGTTAGCCGCATGCTCTAGCTGAGCTTGCGCGCCTCTTCGGGGAGCATGATCGGAATGCCCTTGCGAACCGGGTAAGCGAGACCGGCCGCCTTGCTGACAAGCTCCTGCGCGTCCTTGTCCCAATGAAGTTGCTCTTTCGTCACCGGGCATACCAAAATCTGAAGGAGGACCGGATCAATCTCGCCATGCGTGTCGGAAGCGTCCATAGCACGGAACCTTTTCGTGGATGTTGATGGGAATGCTGGACGCTGTTTTCGCAGGTCTGACGGCCTTACGCCAGCCCGGGGCACATTTTCACCCCATTTGCCGCACGTTCTAAGCGAATTGGCCTCGGACTACGCCTTATCCGCGGTAAGTCTTCTCCCCGCCCGGAGCAAACGGGGCAAAACTTCCCCCGCAGCTAGTGAAAGCTCGTCCCAGTCCCGGAGTTAGGAGCGGCTATCTCCATCTCGGCCAGCGCCATCAGCACTTCCGAACGCGCCTTTAGATCGGGCGCCTCCAGCAAGGCCTGCTTTTCTTCCGGCCCGTAAGGACTGATCATGGACAGCGTATTGATGAGAAGCTCTGTGGGCGAGCGCTGGATGCTCTCCCAGTCCGCCGTCATGTCGCGGGCCTCGAGATAGGTCTTCAAGACCTGCAAGAAGCGCGGCCAATCCACGGCGTTCTGACCGTGACCGCGCACCAAATCCTGCTGGTAGGAAGCGAAGTTGGCGTCACAGATGCGATAGGGCTTTGCGGTCCGCGCCTCCCCGATAAGGTCGAAGCGGCAGATGCCCGTAAGCGTCACGAGAAGGCGCCCGTCCTCGGTTTCGGAGAAGGCGGAGAGCCTGCCCGCGCAACCGATCTGACGCAACGGATGTCCCTTCGACGTCGGCGATTCTTCCTCGGCGCCGATCGGCTGCACGACGCCGATGATGCGGTTGCCCGCTATGACGTCGTCCACCATGCTCAGGTAGCGCGGCTCGAAGATGTTCAAAGGCAGGTTCGAGCGTGGAAGCAGGATGCAGCCCTGAAGCGGAAACACGGGCAACTGTGCTGGAAGATCGGAAAGCGATCTATATCTGTCCGTGATCCCCAAGAGCGCCTCCTTCGCCAGAAACCGGCGTCAAGCAAATAAGAGGGAAGAGAGACGTTGCCGCCCCTCAAGCGTGAGCGGATTCTTCGGTCCCCAGGCGTCGAAAAACTCGATAAGCTGCTTTCTCGCCGCATCGTCGTTCCACGTGCGATCCCTCCGCACAATTTCGAACAGATGGTCCATGGCTTCGCTCCGCTTGCCCCCGGCGTTGAGCGCGATCGCAAGCTTGAAGCGAGCCTCCCAATCGCGCGGATTGGAAGACACAGCTTTTTCGAGACCCTTGATATCGGACTTGGTCCCAGCCTTCTTCGCAAGATCGAGCGCCGCCCTGGCGCTGCGATAGCCGTCGGCAGTCTGCTTGGCCGGGGGAACAAGGGCGAGCGTCTGCTCGGCATGGTCCAGATCGCCCGTGTGGATATAGCATTTCGCCAAGCCGCCGACCGCATCAACGTTTTCGGGATCGGCTTGCAAAATTTCCGCAAACAGCGCCGCCGCGCCGCCGATATCGCCCGCGGCGAAGGCTGCTTGCGCGTTTTCGAGGTTCGTCTCGCCGCCCGCATCCCCCCCGATCACGCGATCGACAAAGGCGCGCACCTGGCTTTCCGGCAAAGCGCCCATGAAACCGTCGACAGGCTGCCCGTTCTTGAAGGCGAACACCGCTGGGATCGACTGAACGCCAAGTTGCGCCGCCACGTCCGGATACTGATCGGTGTTCATCTTGACGAGGCGAACCTTGCCGTTCGCCGCCTTGACGACTTTTTCGAGGATCGGCGTGAGCTGTTTGCAGGGTCCGCACCAGGGCGCCCAGAAATCGACAAGAACGGGCGTTTTTCGCGATGCGTTGATGACATCCGCCACAAAGGATTGCGTCGTCGTGTCCTTGATCAAATCGCCCGCATTTTCGTTCTTTTTCGTCGCGGAGCCGCTGAAGAGCGAGATGGCCATGCGTATGTCACCCGGATATTTCTATATGCGACAGTTGAATGCGTATGAATAAAGAGCCTGCCTGCCGCCGTCTGCAAAAAGCTCCCGGCAGAGATAAGTCTCCGGCAGAGAAGAGACAAGCGCGCAATCTCACGACAGGCTTGGCGAAGCAATCGCCCGCCGTCAAGGAAAAGCCTGCGAACTCCTGTCTCCGCCATACTGGAAAAAGCAACATAAGGACAGTTTCTCCTTCGCAAGGAGCGGATTGTCGGGAACTCGCCTTTTCTTCGACGATCAAGACCTTGTCGCGCGCTTCTCGAAAAGGCAAGCTGAGGCGCGACGCAATTCCGCTTAGTGATCGCGCGCGGGGAATGGTAAACTTCCGCACATATTGCAGCACAGCGGAAATGCGAGTACCCAGGAGCAGCCCAGGGAACGCAAGCATCAAGGTCAAGGAGAACGGCATGGCACGGGCCAAAATCGCACTCATCGGTTCAGGCATGATAGGCGGCACGCTGGCCCATCTGATCGGCCTCAAGGAACTCGGCGACGTGGTGCTGTTCGACATCATGGAAGGGCTGCCCCAGGGCAAGGCCCTCGATATCGCTGAATCCTCGCCCGTCGATGGCTTCGACAGCGCGTATGTCGGCGTAAACGATTACGCCGACCTCAAGGGCGCTAATGTCGTGATCGTGACCGCCGGCGTGCCGCGCAAGCCCGGCATGAGCCGCGACGATCTTCTTGGAATCAACTTGAAGGTGATGGAGCAGGTCGGCGCGGGCATCAAGAAGTATGCGCCCGACGCCTTTGTCATCTGCATCACGAACCCGCTCGACGCGATGGTCTGGGCGCTCCAGCGCTTCTCGGGGCTGCCGAAGAACCACGTGATCGGCATGGCGGGCGTGCTCGACAGCTCGCGCTTCCGCTATTTCCTTGCGCGCGAATTCGATGTGTCCGTTGAGGATGTGAACGCGTTCGTGCTCGGCGGCCACGGCGACACCATGGTGCCGCTGCCGCGCTACACGACGGTCGCCGGCATTCCCCTGCCGGACCTCATCAAGATGCGCTGGATCACCCAGGAACGGCTGAACGAGATCGTGCAGCGGACCCGCGACGGCGGCGCCGAGGTCGTCAAGCTCCTGAAGACGGGTTCCGCGTTCTATGCGCCGGCCGCTTCGGCCATCGCCATGACCGAGTCCTACCTCAAGGACAAAAAGCGCGTCCTGCCTTGCGCGGCCTGCCTTAGCGGCGAATACGGCGTGAAGGACCTTTACATCGGCGTCCCCTGCGTCATCGGGGCCAAGGGCATGGAGCGCGTGATAGAAATAGAGCTCAATTCGCAGGAGCGGGTCGAATTCAAGCGCTCCGTAGAAGCGGTCGAAGGCCTCATCGAAGCCTGCACGCGCATCGCTCCCAGCCTTCAGCAGGCTTAGGCGTAGGATTTTGGGCCGCCGTTCGGGGCGGCCTCTTTTTTCCAGACACCAATCTTTGCCTCCTCTCTCACTACAAGAGCTGTCCCATGAATGTGCATGAATACCAGGCCAAGGCGATCCTTAAGAGTTATGGCGTCCCCGTGCCGCGCGGGCATGCGGCCTTCGCGCCGGAAGAGGCCCTAGCTGTGGCTAAGGAGCTGGGCGGCCCCGTCACCGTCGTGAAAGCCCAGATTCATGCCGGAGGCCGCGGGAAAGGCCATTTCAAGGAAGCCGCAGCGGGTGAAAAAGGCGGCGTGCGCATCGCAAAGTCGATCGACGATGTTCGGCTTTTTGCCGACCAGATGCTCACGCACACGCTCGTGACCATCCAGACCGGCCCGACCGGTCGGGTCGTGAAGCGGCTTCTTGTCGAAGAAGGCGCCGCCATTGCGCGCGAACTCTACCTTTCCTTCCTGATTGACCGCGCGACGTCCTGCGTCGCCATCATCGCCTCGACCGAGGGCGGCATGGACATCGAGGAAGTGGCCCACAAGACGCCGGAGAAGATCCTCACGATCCACATCGACCCGGCGACAGGCTACTCGCAATTCCACGGCCGGCAGGTCGCCTTCGCGCTTGGCTTGAAAGACGGCCAGATCAGGCAATGCGTGAACCTGATCGGGAACCTCTACCGGGCGTTCACGGAGAAGGACATGAGCCTTCTTGAGATCAACCCCCTCATCGTTACCGAAAAAGGCGATCTCGTTTGCCTCGACGCCAAACTGAACTTTGACGGCAATGCGCTTTATCGCCACCCGGACATCCTGAACCTGCGCGATCTGGACGAAGAAGACCCGGCGGAGGTTTTGGCGTCACGCTATGACCTGTCCTACGTGAAGCTCGACGGGGCGATCGGCTGCCTCGTGAATGGCGCGGGGCTCGCCATGGCGACCATGGACATCATCAAGCTTTATGGCGAGGAGCCTGCGAACTTCCTCGACGTGGGCGGCGGCGCGACGAAGGAGAAGGTCACGGAAGCCTTCAAGATCATCCTCTCCGACCCGAACGTTAAGGGCATTCTCGTCAACATTTTCGGCGGCATCATGCGCTGCGACATCATCGCGGAAGGCATCATCGCCGCGGCCCGCGAGACGAGCCTCAAGGTGCCGCTTGTCGTCAGGCTCGAAGGGACGAATGTCGAGCTTGGCAAAGACATCATCAAGAAATCTGGGCTTCAGGTCATCCCGGCGGACAACCTCGCCGACGCGGCCGAGAAGATTGTGCGCGAGGTGAAGAAGGCCGCTTGATCCTTCACACAGTCACACATAAACTGTGTGACTGAAGGAGAGACGCAGCCATGAAGAACATAACGCTTGCTGTTGAGGACGAGGTTCTGGCGGAAGTCCGCAAATACGCGGCGGCTCATGACACCACGGTGAACGCACTTGTACGGGACTATCTAAGCCGCTTGGCGCGCTTTGAGTTCCGTGCAAAAAATGCTCGTGAAGAACTGCTTAAGCTGGCCGAAAAATCCACGCTGGATTTGGGGACTTGGAAGTGGAACCGAGAAGAACTCTATGATCGTTACGAGCTTTCTCGACACAAACATTCTTCTGTATCTGGCTTCGCGGAACCCAGCCAATCTTCAGAAGAAAGCGATAGCAGCGAAGATCGTTAGGACAGAAAATATCGGAGTGTCTGCCCAAGTGTTGCAAGAATTCTATACTGTTGCAATTCGGAAGGTAGATTTTCGGCTTACGCCTGCCGAGGGTCTGGAGTGGCTTGAGAAGCTGGAAGAGTTTCCCTGCGCGCCAATTACGCCTTCGCTGGTCAAAGCAGCAGCGCTTCTTTCTGTCCGTTACTGCATTTCTTATTGGGATGGAGCGATCATCGCCGCGGCGGACTCACTCGGCGCGCCGGTTCTTTACACCGAAGACCTGAACCATGGCCAGGTTTATGGCGGCGTAAAAGTCATAAATCCCTTCATCGAATCTGCAGGGAGTTTCCATGAAGAGCACGCAAGACCTTTCGAAGGCGCCGGATGAACTGACCGCTCTTCTCAATCGAATCCGTAAACCCGAGCATAACCAAAACCACATAAGGCGATCCGATGGCCATTCTCGTTGACAGTAACACTAAAGTGATCTGCCAGGGTCTCACTGGCGCGCAAGGCACTTTTCACACCGAGCAGGCCATCGCCTACGGCACAAAAATGGTCGGCGGCGTGACGCCCGGTAAAGGCGGCTCCAAGCATTTGGGTATCCCGGTCTTCGACACCGTCCAGGAAGCGGTCGAAAAGACTGGCGCAAACGCGACCGCGATTTACGTGCCGCCGCCGTTCGCCGCCGACGCTATCCTTGAAGCCATCGCCGCAGAGATCCCGCTCATCGTGACGATCACCGAAGGCATTCCGGTCATGGACATGGTGAAGGTGAAGCGCGCCCTGGCAGGGTCGAAATCACGGCTCATCGGCCCGAACTGCCCAGGCGTCATCACGCCGGGCGAATGCAAGATCGGCATTATGCCGGGGCATATCCACAAGCGTGGAACCGTCGGTATTGTTTCGCGCTCCGGCACCCTTACCTATGAGGCAGTGCATCAAACGACGATGGCTGGCCTCGGACAAACCACCTGCATCGGCATCGGCGGCGATCCCGTCAAAGGGACCGAGCATATTGACGTTCTGGAAATGCTTCTGGCCGACGATGAGACCCAGTCCATCATCATCATCGGCGAGATTGGCGGGTCGGCAGAGGAAGAGGCGGCCGCGTTTTACAAATCATCGCGGAAGAAAAAGCCGATGGTCGGTTTTATCGCGGGCGTAACCGCGCCTCCCGGCCGTCGCATGGGGCATGCAGGCGCGATCATCGCGGGCGGCAAAGGGTCTGCCGGCGACAAGATTGAGGCCATGAAGTCGGCTGGAATTACGGTTTCTCCATCGCCGGCCGCCCTTGGCAGTACACTCGTCGAGGTGATGAAGGGCTGATCCGCTTGTCAGGCGAAAGTGGACCAGCGCCCGATGATGGGTTCGCTTTCGCGCCTGGATGGTGATTGCAGTGAGACGGGAAAATCTCAACGAAGCTTTTCTGCGGACGTCGTTTCTCGACGGCGCGAACGCGGCTTATATAGAAGATCTCTATGAGCGGTTCCAGGAGAACCCCGGTTCGGTCACTGCTGACTGGCGCGCCTTCTTCACAGACTTGAAAGAGCGCAAAGACAGCGTCCTCGCCGAGGCGAGCGGTCCGTCCTGGAAGCCCAAGAACGGCGGGGCGTATGAAAACGGCGATCTTCTGAACGCATTCGCGGCCGATTGGGGCCACGAAGAAAAAGAGATTGTCCGTAAGATCACCGCCAAGGCGCAGGAAAAAGGCGTCGAAATCAGCCGCGAGGAGGCATTCCGGGCGACGCGCGAATCCGTTCGCGCGATTATGCTGATCCGGGCCTATCGCGTAAACGGCCATCTGATCGGAAATCTCGACCCTCTGCGACTTGCGCCGACGCGCCCGCACCCGGAACTCGACCCGACGAGCTACGGCTTCACCCCAGGCGATCTCGACCGTCAGATCTATATCGACAATGTGCTAGGCCTTGAGACTGCAAGCCTTCGGCAGATCATCGAAATCCTGCGCCGGACTTATTGCGGGACGATCGGCTTCGAGTTCATGCACATCTCCTCTCCGGAGCAGAAGCTTTGGATTCAGGAGCGTGTCGAGGGGCCCGACAAAGAGGTCGAGTTCACCGTCCTCGGCAAGAAAGCCATCCTGACCAAGCTCATTCACGCCGAAGGCATGGAGAGATTTCTCGACAAAAAATACACCGGCACCAAGCGTTTCGGGCTTGAGGGCGCCGAATCGGCTGTGCCTGCGCTTGAGCAGATCATCAAGCGCGGCGGCCAACTCGGGGTCAAGGAAATCGTCATCGGCATGCCTCATCGCGGCCGACTGAACGTGCTTACGAATGTGATGGGCAAGCCTTATCGCGCGCTCTTCCATGAATTCAAAGGCGGCTCAGCCAACCCGGACGACGTGGAAGGTTCGGGTGACGTCAAATACCACCTCGGCGTATCGAGCGACCGTGAGTTCGACGACAACCAGGTGCATCTGTCGCTTACGGCGAACCCGTCCCATCTTGAGATTGTCGATCCTGTCGTTCTCGGCAAAGTGCGCGCCAAGCAGGATCAGCGCCACGACAAGAGCCGGTCGGAGGTTCTTCCGCTGCTTCTGCATGGCGACGCGGCTTTCGCAGGCCAAGGCGTGGTTGCGGAATGCTTCGGCCTCTCCGGCTTGAAGGGCCATCGCACCGGCGGCTCGATCCACTTCATCGTCAACAATCAGATCGGCTTCACCACTGCGCCGCGCTTCTCGCGCTCCTCGCCCTACCCATCCGACATCGCTCGCATGATCGAGGCGCCGATCTTCCACGTGAACGGCGACGACCCCGAGGCCGTGGTTTACTGCGCGCGCGTCGCCACCGAGTTCCGCCAGCGCTTCCACAAGCCGGTCGTCATCGACATGATCTGCTACCGGCGGCATGGCCACAACGAGGGCGACGAGCCGTCTTTCACGCAGCCGCTGATGTACAAGCGCATCCGGGAACACCAAAGCGTGGTGGCGATCTATGCCAAGCGGCTCGCGGAAGAGGGCGTCGTCAAGGAGACCGAGGCGGAGAAAATCCGCTCAGGCTTCTGGGACATGCTCGAAACCGAGTTCGAGGCGTCCGAAAGCTTCAGGCCCAACAAGGCGGACTGGCTCGACGGACGCTGGTCGGGCATCACGCTCGCCGAGGAAGGTCCGCGCCGCGGCCACACCGGCGTCGGCATCGACACGCTGAGACGGATTGGCAGAAAGCTGACCGAAGTCCCGAAGGGCTTCACGGCGCACAAAACCATCGACCGGATGATGGCCAACCGGCGGAGGATGATCGAAGAAGGGCGCGGCATCGACTGGGCCACCGGCGAGGCGCTCGCGTTCGGGACGCTCCTTGAGGAAGACTTTCCCGTGCGGCTTTCGGGCCAGGATGTCGAGCGCGGCACCTTCTCGCAACGGCACTCGGTCATCACCGATCAGCTGAGCGAAGAGCAGTATATCGCGCTGAACCACATTTCGGACAAGCAGGCCCGGTTCGAGGTCATCAATTCGATGCTCTCGGAAGAAGCGGTGCTGGGGTTCGAATATGGCTACAGTCTGGCCGAGCCCAATACGCTCGTGCTCTGGGAAGCGCAGTTCGGCGACTTCGCCAACGGCGCTCAGGTCGTTATCGACCAGTTCCTGGCGAGCGGCGAGCGGAAATGGCTGCGCATGTCCGGTCTGATCCTGCTTCTGCCTCACGGTTATGAAGGCCAGGGGCCTGAACATTCCTCGGCGCGGCTTGAGCGCTATCTCCAGCTTTCGGCGGAAGACAATTGGCAGGTCGCCAATTGCACCACGCCGGCAAACTACTTCCACATCCTCAGGCGTCAGCTTCATCGCGGTTTCCGCAAGCCGTTGATCCTGATGTCGCCGAAGTCGCTCTTGCGTCATAAGCGGGTCGTCTCTCCCATCGAGGACTTCGGGCCGGAAAGAACCTTCCATCGCGTGCTGTGGGACTCTGCCGAGACCGGCGGATGCGAGAAGGTGAAGCTCGCCCCCGATCAGGACATCCAGCGCGTGGTTCTCTGCTCCGGCAAGGTCTACTATGACCTCTTCGAAGAGCGCGAGTCGCGCCGCAATGGCGAAATCTATCTCATGCGCGTGGAGCAGCTTTACCCGTTCCCGGCGCGCGCGCTCATCCAGGAGTTAAGCCGTTTCCCGAACGCGGAAATCGTCTGGTGCCAGGAAGAGCCGAAGAACCAGGGCGCCTGGACCTTCGTGGAAGCCAACATCGAGTGGGTGCTCGATCATATCGGCGCGGATTCGCGGCGTCCGCGCTATGTTGGCCGGCCCGCCTGCGCCTCCACTGCGGCTGGCCTTATGAGCAAGCACGCCGCCGAACTCCACGCTTTCCTTGACGAGGCGTTGACGCTACAAGGCTAGGTGATTCGCCGCCGCGTCATGGTGGCGGCGCGTGTGTTTTCTCGTCTCTTTTCGGACCGCAACGTGACTTGCTCCTTGCGGTTTCTTCTTATCGACCTGCGAAGGATCTTGCGCATGGCCATTGAGATCGTCGTTCCCACGCTTGGCGAGTCGGTAACCGAAGCCACTGTCGGAAAGTGGTTCAAGAAGGCCGGGGATGCGGTGAAGGTTGACGAGGCCGTAGCCGAACTCGAAACGGATAAAGTCACCCTTGAGGTGAACTCACCCGCCGCGGGCGTAATTTCGGAGATCGTCGTCAAGGAAGGCGAGACTGTCGGCGTCGGCGCGATTCTTGGCGCGATCGCAGAAGGACAAGCCGCGGCCGCTTCCGCAGTGAAACCGGCCGAGAAGCCGATCCAGGCGAAGCCTGCTCCCGCGCCGCAACCTGTCTCAGCGGCAGCCGCGCCGCAGCCAGCCCAGCGCGCGCCGAACGTCGAAACGCTCGCGCCTTCGGTCAGGCGCCTTGCCGAGGAAACCGGCGTCGATCCCGCGGTCCTGGCCGGCTCCGGCAAAGAAGGCCGCGTAACCAAGGGCGACATGCTCGCGGTAATCGCAGGCGGCGCATCGTCCTCAAGCCCGATCAGCTTCGGGAAAATCCAGACCCCGCCGGCGCAAGCTCCGCGCGCGCCGTATGCGCCTCCCGCCGAGGCGCGCGAAGAGCGCGTTCGAATGACGAAGCTGCGCCAGACGATCGCGCGCAGGCTCAAGGAAGCGCAGAATACCGCCGCCATGCTCACCACCTTCAACGAGGTGGACATGACCACGATCATGGATGTGCGAAACCGCTACAAGGATCTGTTCGAGAAAAAGCATGGCGTGAAGCTCGGCTTCATGGGCTTTTTCGTGAAAGCCTGCCTCCACGCCTTGCACGACATCCCAAGCGTGAACGCCGAAATCGACGGCGAGGACATCGTCTACAAAAACTACTACCACATCGGCATCGCTGTCGGCACCGATCGCGGGCTCGTCGTGCCCGTCGTGCGCGACGCGGACAGGAAGTCCATCGCGGAAGTTGAGAAGGAAATCGCGGGCTTCGGCAGGCGCGCGCGCGACGGCAAGCTTAGCCTCGAAGAAATGCAGGGCGGCACCTTCACCATCTCCAATGGCGGCGTCTACGGCTCGCTCATGTCCACGCCGATCTTGAATGCGCCGCAATCCGGCATCCTGGGCATGCACAAGACCCAGGAGCGGCCGATGGCCATAAAAGGCAAGATCGAAATCAGGCCGATGATGTATCTCGCGCTCTCCTACGACCATCGCCTTGTTGACGGCCGGGAAGCCGTCACCTTTCTTGTCCGCGTGAAAGAGGGCCTTGAAGACCCGCAGCGTCTCATCCTCGATCTCTAGCAGAATGATGAAAAGGTGATGTGGCCCATGGTTCGAAAGCCTCACCATGAGGATAACGCGCTGAAAATACACAGCCTAATCCTGAGCTTGTCGAAGAATGAAGCAAAAACTTAGCTTTTTAAACGACCCGCTCAGCCGCTTCGAAGGAAATCGATATGGATAAGCACAGGCTCGTTCCACATCTCATTGTCGAGGGCGGTCTCGACGCCATCGACTTCTATGAAAGAGCCTTCGGCGCCGAAAAAGTAACAGTGATGATGGCGAAGGACGGCAAGCGCGTCATGCATGCCGAACTTGAGGTCAACGGCGCTGCGCTGAAGCTGTCCGACAGTTTTCCCGAAATGCCGAGCGGCATGGCTGCGCCGGGAACGGCAGGAGGGACCTCCATTGTGCTTCATCTCGATTTCAAGAAGCCCAAGCAGGTCGATGAAGCCATCGAACAGGCGGTGAATGCAGGGGCGACGCTCACAATGCCCCCTCACGATACCTTTTGGAACGCCCGCTACGGCCGCGTGCGCGACCCGTTTGGCCATGTCTGGGCCCTTCATGCGCCGCATAAGAAGAAAGATAAGGATGAGCATTAAGCCGGTTTGCTCATAGAGCCAACGGGTTGTCATCCCGGCCAAGCGAAGCGCGAGCCGGGATCGCCAAGAGAGGCGCGCTTCAAGTTGTTACGATCCCGGATAAGGCCTCGCCTTTCCGGGATGGCGGCCGCAGTGTTTCGCTGGCGCTCAAATGGAGATTTCAGGGATGGGCGACACATACGATCTGATCGTGATCGGAACCGGCCCAGGCGGATATGTCTGCGCGATCCGGGCGGCGCAACTCGGGCTGAAGACGGCGGTTGTCGAGAAGAGCCGGACGTTCGGGGGCACGTGCCTCAATGTCGGCTGCATCCCTTCGAAGGCTCTGCTGCATGCGTCCGAGCTTTTCGAGGAGGCGGGCCACGGCTTCGCCGCCATGGGCATCAAGGCGAAGCCCGAACTCGATCTTCCCGCAATGCAGAAGTACAAGCGCGACGGCGTTGACGGCAACGTCAAGGGCGTCGAATTTCTACTCAAGAAGAACAAGGTGGACGCCTATCATGGCGTGGGCCGCATCGCCGCGCCCGGCAAGGTTATCGTCCGCCCCACCGACGGAGGCCAGGAGAAAATCCTGGAGACGAAGGCGATCGTCATCGCCACCGGCTCCGATGTCGCCCGGCTTCCCGGCATCGATATCGACGAAAAGCGCGTCGTGTCTTCGACAGGCGCCTTGGACCTCGAAACCGCGCCTAGCCACCTCTTGGTTGTCGGCGCCGGCGTAATCGGTCTTGAGCTTGGATCAGTCTGGCGGCGTCTCGGCGCGAAGGTGACGGTTGTCGAGTTTCTGGATCGCATCATTCCCGGCATGGATGGCGAACTGGCCAAGCAGTTCCAGCGCATTCTGCAAAAGCAGGGCTTCGCGTTCCGTCTTGGGCAAAAAGTGGCGCGTGTGGAAGGCAACGGCGCGGGGCCGCTGAAGGTGCAGGTGCAGCCAAGCAACGGCAACGGTTCGCTGGAGACGCTCGAAGCGGATGTGGTTCTCGTCGCCGTCGGCCGGATTCCTTATACCGAGGGGCTTGGCCTTGAGGAGGCCGGCGTTCAGATCGACAACAAGCGCCGCATTGTTATCGACGATCATTTCAGGACGAACGTAAAGGGCGTTTACGCCATTGGCGACGTGGTGCGCGGCCCCATGCTCGCTCACAAGGCTGAGGACGAAGGCGTCGCGGCGGCCGAAATTATCGCGGGCAAAGCGGGGCACGTGAATTACGGCGTGATCCCGGGCGTGATCTATACCTCTCCCGAGGTCGCAAGCGTTGGCCAGACGGAAGAGGAACTGAAAGAGGCCGGCGTCGCCTACACCGTTGGCAAATTTCCCTTCACGGCCAACGGGCGCGCAAAGGTGAACCGGCAAACCGAAGGTTTCGTCAAAATCCTGGCCGACGCGAAGTCGGATCGCGTACTCGGCGTTCACATCATCGGACCCGATGCGGGAAATATGATCGCCGAGGCGGCGGTGCTTATGGAATTCGGTGGCTCGGCGGAAAATCTGGCGCGAACCTGCCATGCGCATCCGACGCTGAGCGAGGCGATCAAGGAAGCGGCGCTCGCGGTCGATAAGCGCGCGATCCACATCTAGCCGGATGCCGCAGAAGCCTGATATCTTGGCTTCATCCTTCGACAACTAAGGATGAAGTTGAGCGTTTCCAATGAGTTGATCCTCGTGGTGAGATTGTCGCGATTAAGCGCGGCTCACCGTGAGGCCATGTGCGGCATGGTTTCTCAGCAACCTGCTAGGGGCGAGGTAAATCGATGATGACGAGGGGACTTCTGCTTTTGGTTCTGGCGGCGGCGGGCGCGCCGGCTGTTGCTGGTGACGCGTGGTCTCCCGCCTTCGCCCAAGGGACTCAGGCGCCGCAGGGGGCTCCTAACCCCGTTCCTACAGGTCCAAAAAACTTCCTTGGACGGGATCATCCGGGAAAAATTACAAGCTTGTCCAGCGAAGGTGTCGTCGTCGATCTCCGCCACGGAGGCACCCAGGTGGTCCAGTTCGGCGAAATCTGGCGCGTCCGCAAAGCTTACGCCAGCGATGAACCGCCAGGCACGACCGTCATCGACTTCGCCAACACCCGGGTCTTCGTCGCCACCCCCCTCGACAGCCTTCTAACGGACCTTGGCAAAAAGGTGCCAATGACGAAGCTGACGGCTCCGAACGGCGAGATGATCTATATGGTCGCCGACAAGGTCACCGACATCTACCGGTCTCTTCCCGGATTGCATAATCCGGCGAGCAAGGCGGTGGTCGGCACGCGTGATGGAACCCAGCAGGTGCTGGAGGCGGTCGACGAGGCGAAGCGGATCATTTCCAACGCGCACGTCATTCAATAGGAGCAGGGTTTGATGTGGCGTGTCGGCGTCGATTTGGGAGGGACCAAGATCGAAGCGTTGGCGCTTTCCCCTTCGGGTGAGGAGCGCATGCGCGTCAGGAGGCCAACCCCGCGCGGCGATTACGACGCCACTCTTGACGCTATCGCCGCCCTTGTGGCCGGCTGCACAGATGGATTGCCCCCTTCCGAGATTGCGGGCGTCGGCGTTGGCATTCCCGGCAGCCTTTCGCCGCGAACCGGGCTCGTCCGAAACGCAAATTCGACTTGGCTGAATGGTCGTCCGCTGCATCGCGATCTGCAGGCGCGCCTGCAATGGCCTCTGGTCATTGAGAACGACGCCAACTGCTTCGCCCTTTCGGAAGCTGCGGACGGGGCGGCGCAAGGCTGTCGCACAGTCTTCGGCGTGATTATAGGGACCGGCGTCGGCGGAGGGCTCGTGATCGGTGGGCGGTCGCAGCTTGGACATAACGCCGTTGGCGGCGAATGGGGCCATAACCCTCTGCCGTGGCCTGACGCTGAAGAGCATCCCGGTCCCGACTGCTATTGCGGAAAGCGCGGTTGCATCGAAACATTCCTTTGCGGACCTGCGCTCGAACGCCAGTATCGGCAACTGACCGGCGAGGCGACGGAAGCCAGGGTCATCGCTGAGAGGGCGGCCAACGGCGAACCGCATGCACAAACAGCGCTTTCAACTTACACGCGGCGGCTTGCAAAAGCGCTCGCTGTTGTGGTCAACATCGTCGACCCGGACATTATCGTTTTCGGCGGCGGCTTGTCGAACATACCAGCGCTCATTGATGGAGCCGCTACGCAACTCCATCAATGGGTCTTCTCAGACTGTTTTGGAACGCCGCTGAGAGTGAATAAGTGGGGCGATTCCAGCGGCGTCAGGGGATCGGCTCAACTGATAGACTGCCCCAGATGACCCAGTTTTAGCTGGGCCATCTGTGCAGTATTAAGCATGCAGTAGGCTTACGTGATACAAACCAAGTATGCGTAGAGGATAGGCCACCCCCGCGAGCAGATCATCACCCGTTCGAATGAAGTTTACGAATCTATTTGATGTTTTGCTAAAATGGTGCAGTTCTGCAACTGACTCAGCCAGAGGCAGGTTCGTTTCTCCCGGCTACAACTCAGGAGTAATTGGCTCGAAAAGCTGCATATCGATCAATATGTTCCCTTGTGGATCTTGTCCGAGGGAAACCCCGGAAGCGCTCGCCGCAAACGAGGCGGAATTTCCCATAGGGCGCGTCAGGCTCCGGCAAGAATGCACGATGGTTGCAACTGCGCTGGGGATAACAAGGACACCGATAACGCGGCGGCGGCCGGCAAGTTAAGGATAGATTTTCCCGCGCTTATCGAGCCGCTGCAGGACACCGGGAAGGAGATCGGCCATGTCGTCGGCGATCAACCCAGGCCCAAAGATGACGGCGAGTTCGCCATGCATCCAGACCGCCGCAGACGCCGCGTCGAAGGCCGCCATGCCTTGTGCACAAAGGCCAGTGACGAGGCCAGCAAGAACGTCGCCGCTACCCGCAGTCGCGAGCCATGGCGGCGCATTCTCGCTGATGGATGACAAGCCGTCCGGCGCCGCGACTACAGTGTCGGCGCCTTTCAGGATGACGACCGCTCCTGACATTTCGGCGGCGCGCCGGGCGCGTTCAAGCTTCGATGGCTCGCTCGCAAGATCAGGGAATACCTTCGGAAACTCGCCCTCGTGCGGCGTCATGACTGTGGGCGCGTGCCGTGACTTGATCAGATGGAAAAGTTCCGCCGGCGATGCCTTGAAGGCTGTGATCCCCTCGGCATCCAGCACTGCGACCGCATCGCTCGCAAGCACGCTTCTCACCAGATCCGCCACTTCGGGATCGCGGCCGGCGCCGGGGCCGATCAGCGCCGACGTGATGCGCGGATCGGAAAGAACCGCGGACAGGCCGTCCGGCCCGTCATAGGGCGCGAGCATGATCGCCGTCAATTGCGTCGCGTTGATGTAGAACGCCGTTTTTGATGTCGCCACCGTGACGAGCCCCGCGCCAGCCCGCAATGCCGTCCGCGCCGAGAGCCGCGCCGCGCCCGTGCTCTCCATCGGGCCGGAGACGACGACGGCGTGTCCGCGGTCGTATTTGTGGCCTTCGATTTTCAGCTTCGGAAAATAACGCAACCAGAATTCGGGGTCGTTAGCGAATGTCCGGGGCGCAATCTCACTGAACACCGCCGGTGGAATCCCGATATCGGCCGCGCGGACATCCCCGCAATAGAGACGGCCGGGAAGCAGGACATGCCCCGTTTTGCGGCGGAAGAACGTCACCGTCGCCGTCGCCTTGAACGCGAGGCCTCGCAGAGCGCCGCTCGTCGCGTCGACGCCAGAGGGAACATCGACGGAGATGACGGGCAATTTGCGCCGGGTCGTATCCTCGATCAATTCCGCGACGACCCCGCTGACGTCGTCGCGCAGACCCGTGCCGTAAATCGCGTCGACGACGATTTGGGCGCCTTCGAGAGATTGAGGCGTCATCGACTCGATAGCCTCGTCCCAACGCCGCGCCATCTCCTTGGGATCGCGTCGCAAGTCTTCCGCGCGCCCGAGAAGCGCAAGACGCACGTGATAGCCCCTCTCTCTTAGATAGCGGGCGCAGACGAAGCCATCGCCGCCATTGTTTCCTGGGCCGCACAAAACGACGACGCGGCTCCCGCGCGGATAGCGACGGACAACTTCTTCGGAAACGCAACGCCCCGCGTTTTCCATCATGGTCAAGGTCGGCAAGCCGGCGGCGGCGGCGACCTGTTCGGCGCGGCCCATCTCTTCGGCGGTCAGGAGTTCAAGCACGCAACAACCTGTAATTGAGCAAATTCTGTTGACGATGCATAAAACGACATTTGGGGCGAATGTAGCGAAATTTGCAGGAGCATGAAAGAAATGCGCTGATTCTGCGCAGAAACGCCAAGCCGGATCGCGAGAAACATAGAAAAGTCGAGGAGGCGCTGCGCCTTTCGTCAGGTCGGCGCGCTTTGATTAATTTATATGCAGCAAGGACAATAATTGTGCAGAGTGAACTGCTTGCGCCCGATTTTAACGTTGTCTTATAGGCAGTGTGATGTTTGGCATGGCCTATGCTACAGACGGTTATAGCGCGCTGTTGTTCCTTCGGAGGAATCCAATCGACATGAAAAAAATCGAAGCGGTCATCAAACCGTTTAAGCTCGATGAGGTTAAGGAGGCTTTGCAGGAAATCGGCCTTCAAGGCATCACGGTCACGGAAGCCAAGGGATTTGGCCGCCAGAAGGGCCACACGGAACTCTACCGGGGGGCGGAGTATGTCGTTGATTTTCTGCCCAAGGTGAAGATTGAGATTGTGCTGCCCGAGGACATGGTGGAAAAAGCTGTGGAAGCCATCCGGAACTCGGCAAGAACCGGCCGGATCGGCGACGGCAAGATCTTTATACTCAATGTCGAGGATGCGATCCGCATCCGCACTGGCGAAACCGGAGCTGAGGCAATTTAGCGGTCTACCCTGCTTCTCCCAGAAGCATTAGCATACCCACCGAGCAGCCGATTCAATCGGCGACCACGTTCTCCTACCTCAAAACTCGACTCTAACTGCACGAGGGAGTTCAATGTCAAACGCGACTGAAATCGTAAAGAAAATAAAGGATGAAGACATCCATTATGTCGATCTCCGCTTCACCGATCCGCGTGGAAAGCTGCAGCACTTGACGATGGCTGTGTCGGAGATGGGCGAGGATGCTTTCGCCGAAGGCATCCCATTCGACGGCTCCTCAATCGCAGGCTGGAAGGCGATCAACGAAAGCGACATGACGTTGATGCCCGACCCGGAGTCGGCGCATATGGATCCCTTCTTCGCGCAGGCGACGCTCGCGATTTTCTGCGACGTTCTCGAGCCGCATTCGGGCGAACGCTATGAGCGCGATCCGCGCGGCACCGCCCGCAAGGCCGAGGCTTATCTTCAGCAGACCGAAATCGGCGACAAGGCCTACTTCGGCCCGGAAGCCGAGTTCTTCATTTTCGACGACGTGCGCTTCTCCACCGATCCTTACAACTGCGGTTATCGCCTCGAACTCGGCTGAGCTTCCGACCAACATGCCGACCGAGTACGAGATGGGCAACCTTGGCCACCGTCCGCGCACGAAGGGCGGTTACTTCCCGGTTCCGCCGGTCGATAGCGCCCAAGACATCCGCTCCGAAATGCTCTCCACGATGGCCGCAATGGGCGTCGCCACCGAAAAGCATCATCACGAAGTGGCGTCCGCCCAGCACGAGCTTGGCATCAAGTTCAGCACGCTGACCCGCATGGGCGACGCCCTGCAGATCTACAAATACGTCATCCATAACGTCGCGAACTCCTACGGCAAGACGGCGACCTTCATGCCGAAGCCCGTTTTCGGCGACAACGGCTCGGGCATGCACGTTCACCAGTCGGTGTGGAAGAGCGGCGAGCCGGTCATGGCCGGCAATCTCTATGCCGATCTGTCGGAGACCTGTCTGTTCTATATCGGCGGCATCCTGAAGCACGCCAAGGCGCTGAACGCCTTCACGAACCCGTCGACCAACTCCTACAAGCGGCTCGTTCCGGGCTATGAGGCGCCGGTGCTCCGCGCCTACTCCTCGCGTAACCGCTCGGCATCCTGCCGTATCCCGGTCACGTCGAACCCGAAGGCGAAGCGCGTCGAAGTTCGCTTCCCAAATCCTACGGCGAACCCCTATCTCGCCTTCGCCGCCATGCTCATGGCCGGCCTTGACGGCATCCGCAATCGCATTCATCCCGGCGATCCCATCGACAAGAACCTCTACGATCTGCCGGCGGCTGAACTCCGCGAGATTCCGACCGTCTGCGGCTCGCTGCCAGAGGCGATAGAATCGCTCCAAGCCGATCGCGCTTTCCTTACGCAAGGCGGCGTGTTCACCGACGATCAGATCGACGCCTACGTCGAGCTGAAGGTCGAGGAGATCGATCGCTACCGCATGATGCCGCACCCGATTGAGTTCGACATGTACTACTCCTGCTAAGGCAGCGGGTTCATCGATAAGCTTTACGAGGCGGCTTTTGCCGCCTCGTTTCGTTTCAGGGCGCCGACCAGCGATCGCAGCAAAGAAACTCGCTACGTAGCAACCCCTCACCCTGTCCCTCTCCCGCGCAAGCTCGCCTTGGCGAGCTTGCCTTCAAATGATGCCGTACCCGCAAGCGGGTACGGCTGGAGAGGGAACGCCGTTGCAGCGCTCGCGCCCGAATGCCCTGTCCCATCCGCATCCGCTCGCGGATGCGGACACGCCAGCCCTCTCCCAGCAAGCTCGCCGAGGCGAGCTTGCTGGGAGAGGGCTGGCGTGAGGGGATACGACGTTGGGAATCAGGCAAACGCGCGCAGAGATTCTGATGCAAACGCTTGCAACATGTTTCCTTCCCAGTGGGGCGACCGCAAGGCCGATGAGGAATTCCGCAGCAACTATAATCTGCTGCAACTATAAAGTGAGCGCTTGCGCGATCTCTTCGGCCTGCCTCGTCTTGCCGGCCAAATCGTCGTCCAGTTTCTTCTCTTCCGCGCCGATTGCCGCGAGACGATCTTCCTGAGCCTTCAGCGTTTCGAGATAGCGCCGCCCGAGGTCGGACGACTGGCCGACGCTCGCGAGGTTCTTGCGGATGCGCTCCTGATCGTCTGCGATCTTTTTCCGCTCAACGTCAGAGATCTCGCCTGCGCGCCTCGATCTTCGTGATGTCGCCAACGACGGCGCCGAGCTTCGAAATCGCATCCTTCAAAGCGGGCGTTTCATTTTGCAGCCCCGATACCGTCGCGAGGATGCCATCGGGCGCGAGCGAAGTCAGGCTGACCGTCTGATAGTCGATATGCTCGCGAGTCAGCGTCGCCTTGGTGGTCTTGCCCTTCGGCGCGACCACCCTGTAGCGAAGCCGCGTGGCCGTCTCCTCGACATCCTTCGTATCGCCGGCCGGTTTCCAGCCTTCCATGCGAGGCTCCTCGATGAAAACTTCGCGGTCTTCCTCGCCGGGCGGCGTGATTTCATAATCGATGGCCCAGCGCGACTTGACTGTGAGGGTCAACTCGCCCCGCGCCGCCTTGCCGAGCCGGGTCTGCTTGATGCCCTGATCTTCGCGGCGGATATCGGTTTTGGAATCGAGCGCAAAGGTTATGAACCGCGTCGCTCCCTTCGAAATCATGGGAAGCTGCGCGTCGCCTGCGAAATTCGCTGCGCCCTCGGCGCTCGTCTCGAAGGATGTCACGAGTTCCAGCGGGCAAGGCCGAGTCGCCGTCATTGGTCAGGCGCACGGCGGCGAGCGGCCGCGTCGCGTTGGTTTCCGGCTGATAGATATAAGCGCGGGACGCTGGAACTTCCCGGTCGACGAACGGAACCATCATTGTAGAGCCCGAGGCGAGCGTGACTTTCGCCGGGAAGCGGTAAAGCACCTGCGTTGCGGCTTCTTCGGCCTCGGCGGCTTGAGCGGCCGAGCCAAGCTCCTCCCTGGCCATCAGGGAAGCCGCCGGGAAATTTCCAGCTCCAGCCGGAGCCGCCATTGGCGCCGCCGGCCGGATCGCGCGCGTCGCCTTCGCGTGCGGCGCCATCGCCCCCATCATGGCCATCGTTCTTTCTTCAGCCTCGTCCTTCTTCGGCACGATCCTCAGCGCGGAAGAGACCGGGATCTCGGGCCGGTCTACGAAGACCGCCGAGTAGAGCGGCTGCCTCAAGGCCACCGGATTGCCGGAAACGAGCGTCAGGTCCACGTCTTTCCAATCTCCGCCCGTGAGATTTTCGAGAATGCCCCAGCCCTGGAGCCTGGCCTTCCCGCCTTCCTTCGGAAGAACGAGCCTGTACGAGGTCTTCCAAACGGGCGCGGCCAGCACATAGCTCATTCCGACCGGCCGCTTTCCCTCGCCCGCGAGCGTGATCGACAGCGTCCGCAAATCCTTCGCCCGGTTGGCCGCGACCCCTGACAGGGCGTGGTCGATCTGGGCGCGCGTCGTGGCGTCGGTAAAGCGCAAGGCTGTCAGCTCTTCGAGGATCGCCTGCACGAAGCCTTTCGCAGTGACGAGCGTGAGCCTGTGCCGAGTCGTCTCTCCGCCATTGTTCGGAAGCTGAACCTTCTCCTTCTCAACGCGGAAGACGCGGCCCTTCGCGTTAACGCTTCCTTCGATTTCCACCTCGGCTCCGACAAGCGCGTTTAGCAAATCCGGCTGCGAATTCAAGGCCGCCTGATCGAAGGGAAGATCGCGAAAGAGCTCCGCAAGGGGCGTTTTTCCGGGCAGGCTGACGGCGCCGATCGAGCCCGCCGCGTCGAAAATCGTCAAGCTTTTCAGGACATCGTCGACCTGATCGAGCCTGACCGGCAGTCCGATGACGGCGCCTGCCGCCGCTTCGCCGCCATGGGTGAATTGAGCGAGCCCCGCCGTCGAAAGCACGACGCGTTTCAGAGGCAGTTCGTCGGCCTCGGCGACGAGAGGAAGAGTTGCGAGCGCAGCCACCATGATAGTCCGCTTCATGACGTTCGATCCAAAATTGAAAAGATCCCCAACCTGCTGCTCGAATATGAGCGCATTGCGGTGCGACTGCGGCTAAAACCGGAGTTCAGTCTGGCCTTTTTTTAGGAAACATAACGGCATGGCTGGCGCTTACATTCGCAACGATATATATTTACCCAAAACAAAATCACCATAGGGAGGTTTTATGCGTACTTTCTACGGCGCCATCGGCGTCTCGTTGCTTATGTCCAGCGCGGTCCTTGCCGACACAAACAGCGACTGCGCCCAGGACGCCAATCCGGAACTCGCCATTCGTGCCTGCTCCACGATCATCACGGAGTCGAGAGGCAGCAACGCGGTCGCTTATTTCAGCCGGGGGCGCGCCTACGACAAGCAGGGCGACCGCGCGAAGGCGAGCGATGATTTCGACGTGGCCATCAGGCTGAGCCCGCAATTCACCAATGCTTACGCAGGTCGCGGTTTCGTTTATCTTCACAGAGGGTTGTTCGGCCGCGCCGTCCAGGATTTCGGTCAGGCGATCACGCTCGACCCGAAATATAAGGAAGGCTTCTACGGCAGAGGGCTGACGTTCCTTGCTGTGTCCGACAACGGACGCGCGGCGGAGGATTTCAGCAGGGTGATCGCGCTCGATCCAAAATACGAGGCCGCCTACATCAAGCGCGGAACCGCCTTTGGCAACGATGGACAGTGGGACCGCGCGATCGCCGATTACGACACAGCGATCAGCTTGGCGCCTGCGAACGCCGATTCCTATGACTCCCGCGGCGTCGCCTATAGCGAAGGAAAAGGCGATCACGCCCGCGCCATCGCCGATTTCGACAAGGCCATCAGCCTGGATGCCTCGCACACATCGGCTTATGTCAACCGCGGCCTCACTCATCAGCGCGCAGGCGAAAACGGCAAGGCCATAGCCGACCTCGACAAGGCCATCAGCCTGAACCCGGACAATGCTAGCGCCTATAACAGCCGCGCCTTGCTGCTGTACGCGATGGAACAGGTCAGAAAAGCCAGGGCGGACGCGGAAAAGGCCATCTCGCTCAAACCGAATGATTGGCGGTTCCTCGACACGAGAGGCCACATTCTCCTCGCTCTTGGGGAAACGAGTGCTGCGTTGGAGGACTTCAACGCCGCGCTGCGGATCAACAGCGAAAGCATCAGTTCGCTTTGGGGCCGGGGCCAGATCTACGAGGCGCAGGACCTTCCCGCGCTCGCCATCCTGGACTTCAAGAAGGCGACTGAGCTGAAGGCCTCGGTCAGCGCAAATCGCGACGCCCAAACGAAAGCGCGCGCTCGCTTGGCCGTTTTGGCCCGATAGGCGCGCTCTTTCCCTTCGTCGTCCCGGAAAGGCGAAGCCTTATCCGGGACCTTAACAAACTCATCGCTTCTTAAGATCCCTCGCGTTCGCTTGGCCGGGATGACTGCGGAGGCCTCGCCTTTATCTTTGCGCGCCGCCGCCTTGGTCTTTCGCATCCGGCAAATTGCGGATCTGGTCGCCGGTCATCATAATCCGGACGCGGTCGAGGAGCCGTTCAACTTTGCTCCCGTCAATGGCGATGGTCTTTTCGCCGAGGCCGAGCAGGCGGCCTGCCTGAATGTGAATAGACTGGATTTTGCCGTCCGGACCTCTCTCGACCCGTACGACCTGACCAAGGTTTTTGCCGTCAGAGCTGAAAGCCGGCAGGCCTCTGAGGTGGTGGCCTTGGTTCTGGTTATCCTGGGCTTCCGCAGTCTGCTGCTGTCCTCCTTGCTCTTCTCCCATCTGCGCTTGAGCCTGGCCGCCGCGCTCGTGCATTCCTGTCGCCAAGGCTTGGCGCCCCTGCTCTAACGCTGCCACTATGGTTTGGCAGGGTTGGGGGAGCGATGCATTTTTCTGCTGGAGGCACTGCTTCGTATTGTCGGCGTTCCCGCATTGCTGCTGGACGGCCGACAGACACGTGTCGGCGATATTTGCGGCGGCCTGCTGGACCCCGCTGACGGCCCGGCGCATCGCGGACCGGCACGAGCGGCTTAACTGATCCGAATAGGCGTCCATACAGCTCGCCACGCGTCCGCCGCCGGGCGTCACTTCGCTGCAGAAGCGTTCGAAGTCGTCTCCGCAGGCTCCCTGGATGCGCTGAATCCCTGCGGACAGGCGATCCTTCAGATCGGTTTGGGACAGCCGGTCGAGCCAATCCTGCCCGCCGCCGTGCTCGTTCTCGCGGCCCATGGTTTGGTTGCGATCAGGAGTTGTAGACTGGTTATTCTGAGAGTGAGCCTCAGAGGTCTGCGCCTGCTGGCTCATCGCCGGCAGCGGCGTAAACAAAAGCGCCGCTGCAAGAAAAGCAACCTTATTCATTGGAACGTCTCCCTTTGTTGTTGTGGGGCGGTACTCGTCCTTGGAATGCGCGGGCCTAATCTTCGCCCTGGATGCGGTCGTGGATCTGCTCCAGGAGCTGATCGACCTGCCCGTTGTCGCGGATGCGATTGAGAATGAGGTCGCGCAAATCGCTGCGACTTATCCCGGTCGCGCCGCCGCCTGTGTTCTCCTCTCCGCCTTCAAAGCGGTTGGAGATGGGGCCGCCGCCGGCGCCTTGATTTTGCATGTGCTCGGCCAGAAGCTCACGCAGGAGCGCCCGCCTTTCGAGGCGGTCCATCAGCAGATCCCGGAGGTCATTCCGGCTCCGAAGACGATCTTCAAAGAGGTCTCGAAGGTCGCCGCGGCCTTGCAGCCGGTCGAGAATAAGATCGCGGAAATGGCTGCGATCCGCCAAACGATCGCGCGGATCGCCATAGCCGCCGGCGCGGTCGGCGAAGAGATCGCGTTGATCTTCCCGGCCGCGAAAGCGATCAGCAAGTAGATCGCGGAGAGCTTCGCGTTCCTGCAGCCGGTCCATGATGAGATCGCGCAGATCTTCCCGGCTCCGCATGCGGTTCGCGAGAAGCTCCTGCAGCTGATCGCCCGCCGCGGCCTGATCCGAAACACGATCGTTCCATCCATAAGCGGCCGCAGGCGTTGCGGCCGTGACGTTGAAGGCTGACGCGGCAAGCATAAACGCGGCAGCTGAAACTACAGTCGTCAACTTCATAAGGTGCTTCTCCCTTATAGTGTGGACATGCCAGTCTTTAGGCATAAAGCCTAATTCATGTTCACGCTTTTGGGACGAATTTTCTTAGAATGGTGCGGCTGTCATCAATCTTTGACTAACGAATTATTTATTTTACGAGGCATTTTATTTAAATCTGAATGTCAGCGTTATTCGGCGTATCCGGGTCGCGGGGCGTAAGCCAAGCCTTGTCATGGCGGGGCTCCGACCCGGCCATCCAGAGCCTCGAACTCGGGAAAGGCGTTTGTTTTCCGCCGACTTGCGAAAACCGGGACCGGCGCGGAATTGTGGGCAGCCCGCCCGTTAAGCCGGCGGCGCGAACAGCCGGCGGGTCGACGGGTCAAAGCGCCATGGCGCAAGCGAGGTTAACCGATAGCCCCCGATGTGACGGTCGATACGCCTGTGCTGCAAGGCGTCCGCCCTGCCTGACAGGACCATGACGCCCGAATGCGTGCAGGACAACTCGGCAGTGAGGTACGCATCCCGCGCTTCTTCCGGCATCGAAGGAGAGAAAGCCGGCCCCCTGAAGCCGGCGATAAGGGGCGATCCGCTTTCCCCGAGCGCATCGAGCGCATGATAGAAGCTCAAATCGCCCATGAAGAACGCCTCCTCGGACTTGGTGAAGGCGTCGTACAGTTCGAACGGCCGTCTGACGCCTTCAGATATGAGGCTCAGGATGGTCCAATCCGTGCGGGATAGCCCCGATACCGGGTGCGGCAGCTCTTCGAGAAGCCGCATCACCGCCAGCCGCAAGAAGGGAAGAGCCGCAGCGCCGCGTTGCAAAAGCTCTGCCCACGGCTCTGGCGTTGGAGCCCTGAAATCCGCCCATGCGCGCTGCGCCAGCGCAAAATGCGCGTCCGTGACCGGCTCAATGAGGTGAAAATGTCCCTTCAACGCCTTGGGCTTCTCGTGGCCGAGATATTTTCCGGCTTGGATGAGATGCACGCCGTCGCGGCGCTCTCCCGCAAAAAAGTCGAGGAGCTGGATCAGTTGCAGTTGGTCGTAAAGATCGTGCTCGAACCAAAGAATGACGGCCTCGAACTCGCTGTGGCGGCGGATCGTAGCGTCGCGCGAACGGAACGCGGCGTGCAGTTCCTCTTGCGGCAGCCATCCTCTTTGCGCAAGGAACTCAGCCCTGACGGCGGACAACTCCTCCAGCGCAAGCGACGGCGGAACCGGGCCTTCGTGCAGAATATCCCGCCAGGGCAGGATCTCCCCGCGGATGCCTGCCTCGCGCATGCGCTGGGCTGCTTCGTCCCCGTTCGTGATGATCAGCCGGTCCTTCATCACGCCATGTCTAACCAGAGTTCCCCGGCTTCGGCAACGTTCGTCGCGACAGTGCGGTTGCGGCATGCGCTTCGGCGTCAGCCGGAGGGGGCGTGAACCGGTTAATAATTCACCAAAATTGGGATTGTTTCGTAAAAGTGGCCTATGCGCCAAATATCGACGAATTTACCTTTTCTTAAGCATTACTTTTAGGATTGTGTTTACGTTTAGGATTGTATGGGGAAGCGTTTATGTTGATAACGCAACCTGATGTCTGGACATTTGTCTGTGGACGGTCAATCGGCATTGGTGTTGTTGTTGAAGTTGACATAGGGTGTTTGCGAGGCGGCCCATTGCTCGTCGATCTCGACCAAGATGGCGGAGACCAAGCGGAGGAGAGAAGCCTCGTTTGGGAAGACGCGTATTTTTCTGGTCCTGCGTTTTAGCTCCTGTTGGATCGAGCGCTCGATGGGGTTGGACGTTCGCATGCGCCGCCGCTGGTCTCTCGGCAGTTTGAAGACGGCGAAGCCTTCGGGGACGTTATTTTCGAGCCATTCCGCGAGCTTGGAGGCGGGGCTTCGGTATTTGGCCACGAGGCGCTTAAGCTCCTCCTGAGCGCTTCCTAGATTTGGAGCGTCCCAGACGGCGCGCAGTTCCTCGCCGATGACCTTGCGGATAGTCTGATTGGGGGCGTGGTGGATGGCGTTCTGGGCGAGGTGGAACTGGCAACGCCGCCAGCGTGCGCCGGGCAGCACGGCCTGGCGAGCCGCCTTGAGGCCGGGGTGGTCGTCCGAGGTAATGAATTCGACGCCTTGCAGGCCGCGCGCCACGAGGTTTTCAAGGAAGGCTCGCCAGTGCGCTTCGGCCTCGGAGAAGGCGACGTAGACGCCCAGGATACGGCGCTTGCCAGAGGGTTCGATGCCGATGGCGGTGAGCACGGCGCAATCGTCCGCGACGCCCTGTTCGCGGGTCTTCTCATAGCGCGCATCGAGAAAGAGATAGCGGAAGCGGCCGAGAGGACGGCTCCGCCAGGCTTCGAGTTCTTCGTCGAGCATGGCCGCGGCCCGGCTGACCTGGGTCGAGGACAGGCCCTCGATGCCGAACTCGGCTAACACCTTTTCGACGGCTCGCGTCGAGACGCCCTTCACATACATTTCGGCGGCGGCGAGCATCACCGCGCGGCAGGAGCGGCGCCCGCGTTCGAGGCTTTGCGGGAAGAACGGTTCGGGGACGCCCGCCGTCTTGGGCACATCCAGGGTCAGCGTGCCCGCCGCCGTATCGACCTTCTTGGGCTTTACGCCGTTGGCGTAGCCGCGCCGGCCGGAACTGCGCTCATAATGGCTCGCGCCGAGGTATTGCTCACGTTCGAGCCGCATGGCGAGGTTCATGAGCGTGGTCATGACCTGCGCCATGGCTTGTGGACCTTCCGCCGTAAGCTGTTCCAGGACTGCGGCCATCGTCGTATCTTTGCTGGTCACCGGTGGTTCCTTCTTGGCGGTTGGAACACCGATGCGCGATTCGCTTCAGTTCCCCACGCGTGGGGAACTGAAGCGTCCACATCCTCCTCGCCCTGACGGCATCGGAGGAAAATTTCCAGACATCAAGTTACACGGACGAAAAAATCCGGTCACAAGCTTTGGATGGGCTATCTTCAAAGTTTTGATAATGAAATTGCGGCGCTGCCTTACCGGCAGGCGAAGGCTGCAGTTGATGACGCCGAGAAGGCGGGCGACTTCGCCAAGGCGGCGGCGCTGCAGGCGGAGCTTGCCGATAGGGTGGAGAAGGCCGAGCGCGAAGCGTCGGGCAATCCGGGCGAGGAGACCGCCGACGCCTTGCTTGCGCTGTCCTGGCATCGGCTTTTCGCGCATGACTATGAAGGCGCGCTCGCCGCCTCGGATCGCGCCATCGCCTTGCAGCCGGACGCGCCAATTTATGCGACGAACAAGGCGCATGCGCTCATGTTTCTGGGCCGGGCTGAAGAGGCGCGCGCGCTATATCGGCGTTACAAGGGTCAGCCTGTCGATAAGGCCGGCAAGCTTTGGGATGGCGTGGTCCTCGACGACTTCCGGGAGTTCGAGAAGCGCGGGTTGACGCATGCGATGATCGCAGAGATCAAGGCGCTGCTTGCCGGGACGTGAGGCGCGGCGGCCTCTACGCGCCGCTGGTCGAAGGTGCGAGTTTCTTTAGTTCCGCAGCGACCTACGGCGATCAATCAGCCGCGCCCGCGATAGGGCGCAACGCCCTGATCCGGCGCCCACACGCCGGCGGGAAGCTCGCCCACGGCGTAAAAAACGTCGATGGGGATGCCGCCGCGCGGATACCAGTAGCCGCCGATGCGAAGCCAATGCGGGGCGAGCGTCTCGTTGAGCCTCTTGCCGATGGCGACGGTGCAATCCTCGTGGAAGCCGGCATGATTGCGAAACGAGCTGAGATAAAGCTTCAGCGATTTCGACTCCAGGAGGAGATCGCGCGGCACATAGTCGATCACAAGATGGGCGAAATCGGGCTGGCCCGTCACCGGGCAAAGGGCGGTGAACTCCGGCGCCGTAAACCGCACGACATACAACGTGCCCGGATGCGGGTTGGGCACGGCTTCAAGCTGCGCCTCGTCCGGGGACTGGGGCAATGACGAAGGCCGCCCGAGCTGTTTCAGGCCGCGGGCATAATCAGGGTTGTTCATTCAAGCTCCGCTCACGCAAAACTGCGCCACTAGCGCTTATTCAGCGAATGCCGATTAATTTGTGCGTTTGCAGCGAAAGCCGCCAGGGCGGGTGAGCAAGGCAATAACGCGCCGCAGCCTCCAGGTTCTCGCGGTGGTTGGCGTTATCCATGGGCTGCAGGAAGAAGTGCTGGAAGTTCAGCCGCTCGAACTGAGCCGGCAGCGCCCCGATTTGCGGAAACACGAGTTTCAGCTCGTTGCCTTCGCGCTGGGCGAGAGGAACGGCCGCCTTGGGGCTCACGCAAATCCAATCGATGCCGCGCGGCGCTGGGCGCGTTCCGTTGGTTTCAAGCGCCACCATGAAGCCGCGCGCGCGCAGCGCTTCGATCAGCGGCGCGTCGAGCTGCAACGTCGGCTCGCCGCCGGTGCAGACGACATACGGCTTGGCGCTTTGAGCTTCGACAGCCGCTCGCCAGACCTGCTCGACCGTATCGGCAAGCGTGTCAGGGCTCTCGAATTTGCCGCCGCCGGGGCCGTCAAACCCCACGAAGTCCGTGTCGCAGAAGCGGCAAAAGGCGCGCGGTTTGTCCCGCGTCTGCCCGGTCCAAAGATTGCAGCCAGAAAAGCGCAAGAAGACGGCCGCGCGTCCAACCTGCGCGCCCTCACCCTGCAGTGTGGGAAAGATTTCCTTGACCGTATACATTGATCTACGCTGACGCCTCGGCGCCGGAACGCCACGCGCGATAGCCCTTTTCGCGAAGATTGCAGGCGGGACATTCCGCGCACCCGTACCCCCACTCGTGGCGGCTCCCGCGGTCTCCCATGTAGCAAGTATGCGTGTGTTCGACAACGATATCCACTAGACTTTGGCCGCCCAAGGCGTGGGTGAGCGCCCATGTCTCAGCTTTCGTCCGCCACATCAGCGGCGTGACGATGCGGAACAGTTCGTCCGTGCCAAGATTGATCGCATGGTTCAGCGCCGACAGCGTTTCGTTGCGGCAGTCGGGATAGCCCGAGTAATCGGTCTGGCACATGCCGCCGATAAGATCGCGAACGCCTCGCCTGAAGCCGAGCGCCGCGGCGAGCGTGAAAAACAGGAGATTGCGGCCGGGCACGAATGTGTTCGGCAGGCCATTCGCCCCGAACGCGATCTCGGCGTCGCTTGTCAGCGCTGTGTCGCTGATCCCGCCCAAAACGGAAAGATCGAGCACATGGTCGGCGCCGAGGCGGCTCGACCCGGCCGGAAGAGCGGCCGAAATCGCTTCCCTGATCTTCGGACGGCAGTCGAGTTCGATGCTGTGCCGCTGGCCGTAAGCGAAACCAAGCGTCTCGACCGCGTCATAGTTCGTCAAAGCCCATGCCAAGCAGACAGCGGAATCCTGGCCGCCGGAGAGCAGGACGAGGCATTTTTTTGTGGGATTCTGGCATGCCGATCATTCTTACCGATTAAACCTCTTTCAGCAGGTCGGCGAGTCCTTTAAGACAATGGGACGTTCTTTGGTTACCATACCTTACCTTGCCCTTCGGAGTTTCCCATGACAGCCATTTCTGACATCACAGGCCGCGAAATCCTCGATAGCCGCGGCAATCCGACCGTCGAAGTCGACGTTGTGCTCGAAGACGGATCGGTTGGCCGCGCCGCAGTGCCGTCCGGCGCTTCGACCGGCACGCGTGAGGCCATCGAAAAACGCGATGGCGGCGCACGCTACCTGGGCAAAGGCGTGCAACAGGCGGTCGACGCCGTCAACGGCGAAATTTTCGACGCCCTCCAGGGCATGGAGGCCGAAGACCAGCGCCGCATCGACAACACGATGATTGCGCTTGATGGAACCGAGAACAAGAACCGTCTTGGCGCAAACGCGATCCTTGGCGTCTCGATGGCGGTCGCGAAGGCGGCGAGCCAGGCGGCGGACCTTCCGATTTATAGCTATATCGGCGGCGTGAGCGCTCGCGTGCTGCCCGTGCCGATGATGAACATCATCAACGGCGGCGCGCATGCCGACAACCCGATCGACTTCCAGGAATTCATGATCTCCCCGCTCGGCGCGCCGACGATTGCGGAAGCCGTGCGCTGGGGCGCGGAAGTCTTCCACACGCTGAAGAAGATCCTCAAGGAAGGCGGGCATAACACCAACGTTGGAGACGAGGGCGGCTTCGCGCCGAACCTGAAGTCCGCCGATGAGGCTTTGACCTATGTGGTTCGCGCCATCGAGAAGGCGGGCTACAAGCCGGGCGAGGAAATCGCCATCACCCTCGACCCAGCGTCGAGCGAGTTCTACAAGAACGGCCGCTATGAGCTGAAGGGCGAAGGCAAGAGCCTCTCGTCCGAGGAAATGGTGCAGGTCTATGTCGATCTCGTGAGCCGCTTTCCGATCATCTCCATCGAGGACGGCATGGCCGAGCAGGATTGGGACGGCTGGAAGCTGTTGACGGACAAGCTCGGCTCGAAGATCAACCTCGTCGGCGACGACATCTTCGTCACCAATCCGAAGATCCTGGCGGAAGGCATCAAGAAGGGCTGCGGCAACGCGATCCTGATCAAGGTGAACCAGATCGGCACGCTGAGCGAGACGCTCGACGCGGTCGACATGGCCCATCGCGCCGGCTGGAAGGCGGTCATTTCGCACCGCTCGGGCGAGACCGAGGATTCGACCATCGCCGACATCGCGGTGGCGACGAACGCCGGCCAGATCAAGACGGGCTCGCTCTCAAGGTCCGACCGCATCGCGAAGTACAATCAGCTCATCCGCATCGAGGAAGAGCTGGGCGATGTCGCGGTTTTCGCCGGCCGGAGCATTCTGCGCACGGCTTAACGGAGTTCGTCGGCGGCGGTGCTCTTTCCCCAAGGTCGTGGCCGGGCTTGACCCGGCCATCCAGTCGAAATCTGAAACGCCTCTCACTTTCTGGATGGCCGCCTCCAAGGGCGGCCATGATGAAATAATCGGCGGAAACATCAGGCGAACCTGGAAACCTGCTCGACCAAGTCCCAACCTCAGAACCAGAAGCCGGTCCAATGGTAGCGAGGCCGGGACGTGAAGGGAGCAAATCCCGCGACATGCCCCCAAGTGGTCGGGAATAAGAGCGGAGCCGTCTCCCGTTTCTTCAGCGCCATGAGCCGCGAGATGCGCTCCGATGTCTGCGGATGCGTTCGCAAGACCGAGGGTAAGGGAATGCGGCGGCCGCGCATGAAAATGTCTTCCCACAGGCTGCCCTGATAGCGTTCGAGCCTTGTGAGCGCGAGCGCGAGGCCTTCGGGATCGCCGGTGAGCGAGGCGCCGCCGAGATCGGCGTCGAACTCGCGCGACCGCGACAGCGCGAGTTGCAACAGGCTCGACAGCGTAGGCGCAAAATAGAGGAGCGCGATGGCGAGCCACGGCACAGCCGCGCCCGCGAAAACCGTCGCGGGCACGCTCAGGACAAAGAGCACCATGGCGACAAGAGCCATGCTGCGCGTAAACCGGCTCAGAATGTCGGCTAGGCTCATCACCCAGATATCGTTGTTGCGCACATGGGTGATTTCATGCGCGAGCACGCCCGCCAGCTCGCGAAATTCGAGGCGGCTGAGAAGGCCTTCCGTCACGCCGAGTGAATAGCGCGACGGCGTGCCGACCGCGAAGGCGTTCATCGTCCGACTCGGGATCACATAAAGCCGCGGCGTCGTTTTCAGGCCCGCGCGCTCGGAAAGCGCCCGCACGAGGCGCACAACGTCCGCGCCGCGCATGGGATCGATGGGCCTCGCTTTGAACATCCGCATGATGGCGTCGGGCGCAACCCTTGGACCGATCAGCGAAAACACGCCCACGAAGACGAGCGCCCAAACGACGCCCCCCTCGCCAAATAGCGTATAGGTGGAAAGCGCGGTTATAAGGCCGATCCCGCCAACAAGCACGAAAGACTGCGCGATATTCCTGACGCGCGCGCGCCGGTGCTGCTCCTCGTCCAGATACGCCATCGGAACTCCATACCCGTAACTTTCCGAGATATGGCTTGCGCGCGCGTCTTCTCAAGCAACCGGGACTGTCAATTGGCCTTGAGCCCTTACGGCTTCAAAGGCCTCCCGGCGATGTCGTCGGTTTTCCAGCTCTGGCTCTGGAAGGCGAAGAAAAAGGCCGTCGCGACGCCGGTCGGGAAACGGAGGATCAGGCCGCCATCCTGCCAAACGCCATCGTCGTAGTCGTGAGGCGCCGGGCTGCCCTGGTTCATGTGGATGTCGTGAATGCCGCGGCCGGGCAGAAAACCGAAATATTTGTCCGGTTTGTCGGGCTCCGGTCCCCAAGGATTGCCGAAGGCGAAAAGGTCGGCGCCCTCTGTGTCGCGCACGCTCGCCAAAGCCTTGCTCAGCAGAGTATCGAGCGCATCGGGATCGCCGATGGAGCCCGCGTCCGCAGTGCGCATGGCGCTACTGTCGAAGAGGTCGCCGCGCACATAATCCAGGCGCAAAAGGCGGTCTTCTCGCGCAGGCCGGGTGAGCCCCTGAGGAAGCCCCGGCAAATTGGCCAAGATGGGATGCTTGAAGTTTTCTTCTGTGTGAAAGCAAAGGTTCGTCTGATCGTCGGAGCGGACGTTAACGGCGAGCCGCCACGGACCCGCCGGCGTTTCGATCAGAACTTCGAGATGAGGAGCGGGATCGTCCGGCCTGTGATGCAGAATCTGCCCCGGCTTGCCCCGCAAAACGCCATAACGAACAGACATAATCTCTCCCCTTCGGCGAACGCCCATATCCGGCGGTTTTGTAGGAAACCTTGACGCCCAGATTGTGGCGTTCGCCGTGGCGAGGCTTACAGAGTATTACAGCATCCTTTGCCTCTAAAGGCGCCAAAAGGCGCTGAAAGCGCCGCTTGCGACGTTCGTGGGGGCCACTTCCCAACTTCCCGCGGCGAAAGCGCCATCCCTGGCTCTCCGTTGGCTCACAAACAAAAAGACCGCAGGGATCGAACCTGCGGCCGGGGGAAAGGAAACGTTAGTCGGTTAGCTTTAGCCGCAGTAGTCCCAGCCGCCGTGATCGCAGCACCCGCTATCGTGGCTTCCGCAGCCGTCGCCGTATCCGCCGTGGCCATACCCGCCGTCGCCGCCGTGGCCGTACCCACCGTCGCCGCCGCCATGGCCGTACCCACCGTCGCCGCCGCCGTGGCCGTACCCGCCGTCGCCGCTGCCATGGCCATACCCGCCGTCGCCATGGCCGCCATCATGCCCCGAGCGCCCATCATATCCGCCATGCCCGTATTGATCGCCGTGCGAGCCCTGATCATGCGATCCCTTGTCGCCTCCGTCCCAGCCGCCGTGACCGCCATGCCCCGAGCCGTAATCGGAACGTCCTGAGCCTTCGCTGTGGCCGGAACCGTAGTCGCTGGAGCCGTGGTCGCTGTGCTGCTGCTGCTGATTTGACATGTGAGGAGCCTCTCGTTGGATGTGTGCTGCTGTTGATGTCGTCACCATCTCATGCGCTGGCCGCCGCCGCTGTTCCTTGCGGAACAGGCAGTAGCGATTAATGGCGGATTGGCGTCAAAGAGGGGATTTTCCTCGCGTCGGAGCGCCCGAAGCGGCCAGTCCACGCTCACGTCGAGCTTATCGGACCGCGGCTTTTCCTCCGCTGAGGCGCCTGAGGCCAATTATCCGCAGAAAACGATCATGTTGGCTTCAAACCTACTTTGGGCAGCCCACGCGCTTGCTATATTATGAAACCGGCTCATGAAAGCGAATTGCACTAGAGAAGCGATCAATAAGAATCTTAACGTCCAACAGCATCGTCCACCGAGCAACATAGATGCGATCAAGGGCAATGCGGTAAGGTTGTGCGCCATCATACTGTTGCGCCTGCCATAGCCCTATTAGACCTGGCCGCGTTTTTATGTAGTACCTTGCTGAGCTTCTGTAACGAACAAGCTCGTCCGCCGTTACTGGCCGAGGACCGACGCAGGTCATGTCTCCCATCAGGATATTAATCAACTGAGGCAGCTCATCCAGGTTCGACTTTCTCAAAAGCGCGCCGAAGGCCGTGATGCGCGGCTTGGCTTTCAGCTTATGGCGGCGTTCCCATTCCTCCTCCGCGTGCCGGTTCTCCATTAAGCTTGGCGCGGGCCGTTGGTCGGCCGCATCATCCACCGTGGTCCGAAATTTGTACCAGGTGAACTCGGCTCCCATGAAGCCGATCCTTCCTTGAGAGGACAAAATCGGCCGTCCCATGCTCAAGTATATCAAGCATGATACAAGAATAAGTGTGGGAGATAGCAGGATGAGCAACAAGCTTGACATAACGATGTCTACAAATCGCTTAACGCGTCCCCCAACCGGCCTAAACGCGCAACCTAAGACGCCGTAACGCCGGCGGAGCAATGACGAGTGCAGATTTTTGCTTGAAGACCTATCTCTTTTATTTGTTTGTCTCTTATCGGTTTTTCTTTCAGTATGGAGCAAGCTTCTGAGAATTCTCATGGCATGACTACCCTACCCCAAACAGCATAACTGCTGCATACAATTGTAAACAATTCTGTCTATCTAGTCGAGCAAAAAACGTGAAGCAGTTGCACAGGCTGCCTCTATGGTGTGTCCTCTTTTGAGGATGGCCCCCAAATGTAGCTTTGCCGCTTGTAGCGGCGCCATTCTGGCGATATTCGTCACGGCGGCGCAGAGAGCGCCAGTCAAACCGTGATTGACCTTCAGCGAGCGAACAGTCTCCCGCGCGAAGGGTGAGCAACGATCCTATTGATTAAAGTCTGCCATGAAGACCTTATCGGCCAAGAAAGCCGGCGCTCCCTGATGGTATAACTCTCATCAAGTCCAAGCTCCGCCACTTATTAGCAAGAGGCCGAAATGCGGGCGCTGTCCGGACGCGCCGATTTCCGCCCAAAACGCACTTGGGCGCAGTTAGATTACAATAATGGTTGTTCAGGCGATCCTTTCTGAGGATCTCGCGCTCGATGGAGCCGATCAAGTCTAATTTTTCGCAGTCTAACAAAGACCTTATGCGCCAAGCTGCTAATGGCCAGCCCCAAAATGTAGCCTCCCTGCATCGAGGCCAGCAGCGCAAAGGTTACTGCGATTGCTCTTGCGGCGCTCCAGTCGTGCACGATGTAAGCCGCATACCCCAGAAGCAGAAGAGAGCTGACTATAATGGCTCTTAATCTAAAGAAACAACCCAAAAAGACGCCGGTAATGCCGACAACTAAAAAGTTGATTAGCAACTCCCCCCTCCACCAACAAACCTAATCCCACATGCAAATTTTAGCCAGATTCAGACGTGCGGCGCTCCTGGCTCTTATGTCCCATGATATAAAGTTATGTTCAGTTTGTAGGAAATTTTCAGTTGGCGCAATTGCTTTGTTTTATAATAGCTGTGAAAAAAGGCCTCATCGCAGCTGATTACAAATAGCGGATGCAATGTAGCGCGTTTCCCTTCCCAATCTTGGTTTGTCGCCTTCCGCAGACAGTCGTTGTCGGGAGGCAGACCACCGATCAACCTCTCGGCCGCACCGGCGCCATAGATCCGGGCGCTTGGTCGCGATCAGCGGCTAAGGGAACGTAACGACGCTCGACGAGCAATCCATGCCATCACAGATCTCACACGGGAATGTCTCCTCGCCGATGCGCCTCGTCTGTGGAAAGCCCTGTCAGCACCCGCAACATGTGGGGCAGGACTTCCCGCGGATTCGATTCAAAGGGCGGGCAGCCTGCTGCAGCAGCTCATCCGCCGTCAAACGAACGCGAGCTGCTCTCGGTTAAGCGCGGATGAGATGCGGCGCGGTGGTTCGCTTGGGAGGGCGGCGTTTCAGGAATTCCGGCACGACCCGCTCCACGTCATCGACTACGATATAGGGCGTATCAAGGTCTGGCCGGATGAACAGTTGCTCTCGCATCTGGTCGAAGAGTTGCAAGAGCAGGTCCCAGTAGCCAGCGGTGTTCACGATGAAAACCGGCTTGTCGTGATGGCCGAGCTGCGTCCAGGTCAACTGCTCGACAAGCTCCTCCAAAGTGCCGACGCCGCCCGGCAGGGCGACAAATCCATCGGACATGTTGAACATAAGCATTTTGCGCTCGTGGAATCCGTTCGTGACGTAGCGCTCATTGATGCTTTCGAGGGCGTTCTCGATTTCGAGCAGCGACGCCGGTATGATCCCCGTGACATGGCCGCCGAAATCGCGGACGGTCTGGGCGACGGCGCCCATCAAGCCATTTCCTCCGCCTCCGTAGACGAGGCCGATCTGAGCCTCGGCCATCGCCCGGCCCAGCGCGCTCGCCGCGGCCTTGAAGCGCGGATCCTTCCCTGCGCCGGAGCCGCAATATACACAAAGACGTTTCGTTTTCTTTTGTTTCATGAGGCCGTCATCACATTCAAAATGAGCTTGGTCAAGAGCTTAACCGATATCGGCTTGCGTCTCGCTTAAGCAAGTAGCACTCGCTTATGACGAAAGCTCGCTTATATGGAGATAGGGTTTTCGCTTGCCATCCTTCCCCTGAAGCGCTTTCTGGGATTTGATCAACCAAAGAGGCATTTTTTGCGTCATCGCGCCGTTTCCCAACATGCCGCCGCTCCCGAGGCCCCGGGAGAGCAACACGTCGCCATCCTCAAATACTTGCTGCCGTTTGTGTGGCCGAAAGGGCGCCCCGACCTGAAGGTGCGGCTGGTGCTGGCGGCTGTGGCGTTGATCGCGGCGAAGACGGTCACAATCGCGATGCCGCTGGCCTACAAGGCGGCGGTGGACGCGCTCGCCGCTCTTCCTCAGTCAGGCGCGCCGGGCGGCGCGGTCCAAGTGGCGGCCGTACCTTTAACGCTGATTGTCGCTTACAGCGTTGCGCGCATTGGCATGATCGGCTTCGTGCAGCTGCGCGACGTGCTCTTCACGCATATCGGCCAGCACGCCACGCGCGTGCTGGCGACTGAAACCTTCCGGCATGTCCACGAGCTGTCGCTGCGCTTTCATCTCGAACGCAAGACCGGCGGCCTGTCCCGCATTCTCGATCGCGGCAAGCTTTCGGTCGACCTTATCATCCGCATGGGCGCGTTGAACCTGTTTCCGACCATTCTGGAGATTCTCTTCGTCTGCCTCCTGTTCGGCTATTATTTCGGATGGGAAATGGTCGCGATCGTGCTGGTCATGATTGTGTTCTACGCTTGGTTCAGTTTCTTTTTCAGCGAGAGACGCATCGCAATCCGCCGCGAATATATCGCAGCGGACATGGATGCCAGCACGAGGGCCATCGACAGCCTTCTGAATTACGAGACCGTCAAATATTTCGGCAATGAGCGCTGGGAATCCAGCCGCTTCGACCGCTCCATGGAGCGTTTCGAAAGCGCGAGCATCCGCACCTACAGCTCGCTTGCGATCCTGAACTTCGGCCAGACCGTTATTTTCACGGCGGGGATGGCGATGGCCATGATCCTTTCCGCGCGCGGCGTCGCCCAGGGGACTGCGTCCGTCGGCGATTTCGTGATGGTGAACGCGGTTTTCATCCAGCTCTATCAGCCGCTCAACGTCATGGGCATGATCTATCGCGAGATCAAACAGGCGCTCGTCGATATCGAGGCCATGTTCACGCTGCTCGGCCAGAAGCCCGAGGTGAAGGACAAGCCGGCAGCCAAGCCCCTCATCGTGAGCAAGGGCGCCATCCGGTTCGAGAACGTCTTTTTCTCCTACGACGATGCGCGCCCGATCCTGCGCGGGGTCGACTTCGAGGTGCCGCCGGGCCACATGGTTGCCCTGGTCGGGCCATCGGGCGCGGGCAAATCGACCGTGTCGCGGCTGCTTTACCGCTTCTACGACGTGAAGGCGGGTCGCATCCTCATCGACGGGCAGGACATCCGCGACGTGACGCAGGAGTTGCTGCGCGCCGCCATCGGCATCGTGCCCCAGGACACGGTGCTCTTCAACGACACCATTCAATACAACATCCGCTATGGCCGCGTGGCCGCGACCGACGACGAGGTGAGGGAAGCCGCGCGGATGGCCCAGATCGACGGCTTCATCCAGCAATTGCCGCTTGGATATAAGTCGATGGTCGGCGAGCGCGGCCTCAAGCTGTCCGGCGGCGAGAAGCAGCGCGTGGCGATTGCGCGGACCATCCTGAAAGGGCCGCCGATCCTGATGCTGGACGAGGCCACCTCCGCGCTCGACAGCTTCACCGAGAAGGAAATCCAGACCGCGCTCGATCAGGTCGCGAAAAACCGCACCACGCTCGTGATCGCGCACCGCCTCTCGACCGTGATCCACGCCGACACGATCCTTGTCATGGACAAGGGCAAGATTGTCGAGCGCGGCGCGCATGCCGGGCTGTTGGCGCAGGGCGGTCTTTACGCCGGGCTTTGGACGCGCCAGCGCGAGGCGGAGGAAGCGCGCCGCAAACTCGCCGAAATAGCCGAGGAAGGCGCGCTCACCGCAGACGATGCGGAGCCCGATCCCACCCCCGCGCTTCTGCCTGCTCAATAAACGCCGTCGGCCACGCGATCATCAAAAGCTGAAGCGCGCCGAAGCCATCGCGACCGGGTAAAAGGAATAATCTCGAACACTGTTCTTGATGGAGGCGGTTGCCGATGCAATGTCCGCTGCGAGGGTTGGAGATGTTACTGGAATTGACGTTGTGATCGTGACATCGGGCTCGCCGATATACAGGGCGCCAATATCAAAACCGAGGTTGCATCCCCAACCGGCGCCCGAATAAACCAACGCGTCATACCCGAACCCTAAATAGGGAGCGGCGTTGTTGCTATTCCGAACCGTCGCGGTTGCGCGCCCAATTTCGGCGGCGCCGTACTCAACTCCGTTGAACTTCACTGCACTCGACGTCACACCTTTGATCTCGATGTCGACGTAGCGAAGGCCGACCGATGCGCGCCATCCGTTGCCGAACGGGTGATAATCCAGGATGGGGCCGACGAATACGCCCGTCGCGGTGAAGTTGTAACTGTTCGCCTGGGAGGAAGGGACCACCCAGCTGGAGTTGACACCCAGATAAGAGCCGCTGACCCGAACCACGAAGGGCTCGTAAACCCGGAAAGCGACCTCGGCGCCAACCCCCAGCGTTCCACCTGTCACGCCGACAGACCACAAACCCGGTTCGGGAGGGCCGCCAGCCATGGCGGGGGTGAGAAAGCCTCCACAGAAGATCGCTGCGCCGAGCACAGCGCTGAACACGAGATGCATGAATACCTCGCTTAAATCAAAAACTTCTTTTTTGTATAGAACTCGCCGGTAAGGCGACCATGGGAGCAGCCTGCCTCAAGCCGTTGGCGATGCTTGACGCCCGCCATCCCGCCTGAGACGTTGCATGCGCTTTTAACAGGCCGGATAAAATATACTAGCTACCTATTAACGTGACGCACAGCTTATCAACTTGAACTGCGCGGCGGCCACCATAGCGCAAGGCCTATGGAGCAACCTTCTTCGCCATCTGGCGCAGGATGTATTTCTGCACCTTGCCGGTCGAGGTCTTCGGCAAGTCCTCGAAGATGACGTGGCGCGGGGCTTTGTAATGAGCCACATGCTCACGGCAATAGGCGATGATCTCCTCCGCCGTCGCCGTCTTGCCCGGCTTCAGCTCGATGAAGGCGCAAGGCGTCTCGCCCCATTTATCGTCGGGTTTGGCGACGACGGAAGCCGCCGCCACGGCGGGATGCTTGTACAGCACATCTTCCAGCTCAATGGAGGAGATGTTCTCGCCGCCCGAGATGATGATGTCTTTGGAGCGATCCTTTAACTGGATGTACCCGTCGGGGTGCATCACGCCAAGGTCGCCGGAGTGAAACCAGCCCCCGGCCAGCGCGTCATCGGTGGCCTTCTTGTTCTTGAGGTAGCCCTTCATGACGAGGTTGCCGCGGAACATGACCTCGCCCAGCGTTTCGCCGTCGGGCGGAACCGGAATCATCGTCGACGGGTCGATCACGTTGAGGTCTTCGAGCGACACGTAGCGCACGCCTTGCCGCGCTTTCTTCTGCGCCTGCCCCGCGTTGTCGAGTTCGTTCCACGCCGCTTTCCATTCGTTCACGACCGCGGGGCCATAGGTCTCCGTCAACCCATAAAGATGGGTGACATTGAAGCCGGCCGCCCGCATGGCCGCGAGTACAGCTTCCGGCGGCGGGGCCGCCGCCGTCATGAACTGCACTGTCTGTGACAACTCGCGCTTTATGTCGTCGGGCGCATTGAGGATCGTGGCCATGACGATGGGCGCGCCGCAAAGATGGGTGATCTTCTGATCGGCAAGCGCGTTCCAGATCGCGTCCGGCCGCACGTAGCGCAGACAGACTTGCGTGCCGACGATTGCCGGGAGCGTCCATCCGAAACACCAGCCATCGCAGTGGAACATGGGCAGCGTCCACAAATAGCGGTCATGCTTGGCCATGGCCGAAGCGATGATGTTGCCCATGCACACGAGGTAGGCGCCGCGATGATGATAAACGACGCCTTTCGGATTGCCGGTCGTGCCCGAGGTGTAGTTGAGGCTGATCGCGTCCCACTCGTCGTCCGGCGTGTACCAGTCGAATTCCGGGTCGCCTTTCGCGATGAAGTCCTCGTACTCAATTTCGGAAAGCCGTGAGCCAAGACCTGGGAAGGCCGGGTCTGCATAGTCGATAATCGTGGGCCGCACCTTTGCGATCGTAAGCGCTTCCTCGATGATCTTCGAAAACTCGGTGTCGGTGATGAGCACCTTGGTCTCGGCATGATCGAGCATGAAGGCGATATTGGCCGCGTCGAGCCGCGTGTTGATCGAATGCAGGACCGCTTGCGTCATCGGCACGCCGAACTTCGCCTCAAGCATGGCCGGCGTATTGGCCAGCATGACGGAAACGGTGTCGCTCTTGCAGATCCCAAGCTCGGTCAGCGCCGATCCGAGGCGGCGCGAGCGCGCATAAAATTCTGAATAAGGGTATGTCTTGTCCCCATGCACGATGGCCGGATGATCGGGGAATACGCGCGCGGCGCGGGCGAGGAAGCCAAGTGGCGTCAGTTGCTGGAAATTGGCGGGCGTCCGATCCAGATCTTGATTATAGGCGCTTGTCATGACACGCGTCGCTTAGTTGGAGATTGCCAGAGTTTACAATACTGCGTACTTCTGCCCAGGTCGCGTTTGTCGCAGATCAATTTTCCGCCAAAAAAGGCGGTGTATGCAGAGGGATAAAATCGCAAGTTTGGAGAATGCTATGGCCTCGAAAAGTCCAGCCGGTTACAGCGGCGCCCAAATCCTTTTGCATTGGGTTATCGCCCTGCTCATCATTTTGCAGCTCGTCTTTGGAGACGGGATGCATCAGGCCTTTGAAGCCTCGGTGAAAGGCAAAGAGCTGAGTTCGTACGATCTCTTCAGCGCCAACATGCACACTATTGTCGGCTTCACGATCCTCGCGCTTGCCGTGCTTCGTGTCATCATCCGTATGGCGCGCGGCGTTCCCGATGCGCCCGCCGGTCAGAGCGGCCCCAAGGTGTGGATCGCGGTGCTGACCCAAGTGTTCCTCTACCTCATCCTTTTCGTTATGCCCATTACCGGCGCCATGGCTTGGTTCCTGGGCTATGCGACCATCGGGGAAGTGCATGCCTACGCCAAGCCGCTTATTATTCTCGCCATTATCGTCCATTTCGGCGGCGCGTTGATGCAGCACTACGTCGCGAAGACGAACGTGCTGGTGCGCATGATGAAGCCCGAAGCGAGGCGCGTTAGCTAGGCGACGTTTGCTGGTTCGCAGCGGCGAAGCCGGGTGCTGCATCTCCCGCAAGAGGAGAGCAAAGACAGGGCAGGGGAACGCCGCAGGGATGGCGGTCAAGCAAGTTTGCTTAGCGCGGCGGCGTCGGTTATCGCGCCTCGGCGCGTGCTTTCACTGCCGGAGTCAAGAGTATGGGGCCGCCCCTGAAAGATATTGTGTTGGTCGGCGCGGGGCATGCTCACGCGCTGACTTTGCTCGCCTTCGGGAAGAACCCGCCTCCCGGTTGCCGTGTCACCGTGCTGACGAGGCGAGCCTGGACGCCATACTCCGGCATGCTGCCCGGGGTCGTTGCGGGCTTTTACGACTTCGAGGAGACGAACATCGATGTGCGGCCCCTTTGCACTTTTGCGGGGGCGCGTCTCGTCCTTGACGAAGCCGTCGGCGTCGACCTTGGCCGAAAACGAGTTGTCTGCGGCGGCGGCCCGTTTATTCCGTTCGACATCTTATCCCTAGATATCGGGTCGATGCCGAACAGGCGCAACGCGCAAGGGGCGCCCGCGAATGCAACCGCCGTCAAGCCCATGGACGGTTTTCTGGTCCGGTTCGAAACCACGAGGCGACGCATCCTGTCGAAGCAGGGCCAAGCCAGCATCTGCGTCGTTGGCGCAGGCGCAGCCGGCGTTGAGATGCTGCTCGCGATTGAACGGCGCTTGAGGAGAGATACGAAGGAGGCAGGCTGCGACGCCGAAGCGCTCCGCTTCACCCTGCTATCCGCGGACCCGGACATCCTGATTACTTTTCCGCCCCGCATGCGCAGGCGCTTCCACGAAATCCTGTCCGATCGCGGGATCACGGTGATTACGGGCACAGCCGCGACCGGCGTCGAAAACGGCGTCGTTCAGTTGGCGAACGGCGAAACGCTGGCCTTCGACGAGGTCTTCTGGGCGACGGAGGCGTCGCCAGCCCCCTGGCTCGCCGACACAGGGCTGAAGCTCGACGCGCATGGCTTCATCGAAGTCGAGCCAACGCTGCAAAGCACGTCGCACCCCGGCGTTTTCGCCGCCGGCGACATCGCTTCGCTCAAGGGTTTCTCGTTGCCCAAGGCAGGCGTCCATGCCGTGCGGCAAGGCCCAACCCTGTTCAAGAACCTTCGCAACACAGCGTCAGGCGCCCCGCTCAAATCCTACACGCCGCAAAGCCAAATCCTCGCGCTTATTTCAACCGGCGAGCGTTACGCCATCGGATCGCGCAACGGCCTGACCTTCGAAGGCCCCTGGGTATGGCAATGGAAAAACTGGCTCGACCGGCGCTACATGGCCAAGTTCAAGAATTTGGCAGCTGGCGCTCTGGCGCAGTAACGACAGTTTGAGAAAGGCTTTGCTGTACCCCCGGACACGCAATGTGCAATGGTTACATCAGCGATTTGCCCGACCGGAACAATCCATGCAGCCAGAGTTAGAAGGCGCTTGCCGCCTCCCGAAGCCGTTCGCAGACCCGACCCGGACGGCCCGCGGAGAAAGGCGCGCCGCCGTTCCTTTGAAGCGCCTCGAAACCCTGTGGTTCAACACCGGGACGCTTTGCAACATCACTTGCGAGAATTGCTACATCGAAAGCTCGCCCGGAAACGATCGCCTGTCCTATCTCACGCTCGGCGACGTTGGCGCCTTCCTGGATGAGATCGCCGAACTGCCGCAGCCGGTTTCCCTGATCGGCTTCACGGGCGGCGAGCCCTTCATGAACCCCGAATTCATCGCCATTCTCGAGGAAACGCTCCGACGCGGTTTCGAGACGCTGACGCTGACGAACGCGCTGAAGCCGATGGACCATCGCAAGTCGGATATTGCGCGGCTGGCGCGGCTTTATGGCCGGCGCATGCGTATCCGCGTTTCGCTCGATGATTTTCGCGCATCGGTGCATGATGCTGAACGCGGGCGGGGCTCTTTCGCGAGCGCGCTTGACGGAATGACTTGGCTTTGGCGCGGAGGCGTCGCTCTTGAAGTCGCGGGCCGGTTCCTGAGCGACGATGCGGAAGACGATTTGCGGCGAGGCTTCGGCGCCCTTTTCGCCAAGCGCGGCATCGGCGTCGATTGCGAGGACAGGCAGGCGCTCGTGCTCCTCCCCGAAATGAGGCCGGGCGCAACCCCGCCTGAAATAACCGAAGCCTGCTGGGGCATACTCAAGAAGTCTCCCGACGATGTGATGTGCTCCCGCGCGCGCATGGTGGTGAAGAAAAAGGACGCGGCCTCGCCCGCCGTCGCCGCCTGCACGCTTCTTCCCTACGACTCGCGCTTCGAACTTGGCGCCACCTTGGCCGAGGCGAGCCGGACCGTGCCGCTTGTCCATCCCTATTGCGCCGCGTTCTGCGTGCTGGGAGGCGGTTCGTGCGGATCGGCGCGCCATGCGTGATGAAACTTTGGCTGGTAATGAAACTTTGGAGGCGGAACTGACGGCGCCTCGCTTCTTGAAAGACCGTCGCTTTTGGCTCGCAGCCTTGGCGATCGGCGTTATCGTGGCCATTCACGCATCAGGGCTTCCCGGCTCTCTCTCTTTCGAGACGCTCCGGGCTAATCGTCAGGATATCGTGAGCTTCGTCAGCGAGAACTACGCGCTCTCGGCGGTGGGCTTCATCGCCGCGTATGTGCTCGTGGTGGCGCTCTCGCTTCCGTCTGCGGCGCTCTTGACGCTGACAGGCGGCTTTCTGTTCGGCGCCGCCGCCGGGACGGTTTTCACGGTCATCGGCGCAACCTTCGGCGCAACCCTGCTCTTTATCTTCGCCCGCACGATGATGGGCGAAAACGCGATGGCGCACTTCGGAAAAACCGGGGTGAGACTCGCCTGCGCCATCAAGGCGAACGCCTGGTCCTATCTGCTCGTGCTCCGCCTTTTGCCGCTGTTTCCGTTCTTCCTCGTCAACGTCATCCCGGCCTTCGCGGGCGTCAGGCTCAGCACGTTTGCGATCACGACCTTTTTCGGTATCATCCCCGCCACGATCGTGTTTTCGCTCTCCGGCGCGGGACTCGGAGACATGTTGGATCAGGGGAGTTGCATTACTCTCAATTCGATCATAACGCCGAAAATTCTGGCGGCGCTCGGCGGCCTGGCGCTTCTTGCGCTCGCCGCAATCCCTTTGAAACGGAAGTTTCAAAACAATGCGCGCGGGGCAGCGCATTCGGTCGAACCCTGACATCGTCGCCAACGGCGAAGACCCTTACCCGTCGCCCGTGAGGCCGGACGCCGGGCTGGAGAGAAGACGTCGGCCAGAGTTGGCCCCATCCGCTGTGGCTGCTCATCCAAATGAGATCGTGACAGGCGCCGTGCGCGAACGCGAGCACCGTTTTCGCCCGGACGCTGAATGATCGCTGCCAGAGATGTCAGGTGCGCGTAGGGGAGCCTAGACCAGTGGCGCAGCATCACGCTCGATCAATCTTCACGCCGGAAATTCTGGTCTCGCTAATTCTGGTGGCGCTTGGCGGACCGGCGCTTCTTGCGCTCGCCGTAATTCCGTTGAAGCGGAAGTTCGATCACAACGCGACCGGGACGGCGCGTTGTTCGTTCGAACCCTGAGCAGCTACCCCCAAATTGGAAACTCCGGCGCGCTCATCGGGGTTCATCGCAATATTTCCAAACGAATCAGTAGCCTAGCGCGATCTGAGGCGCGCCCTTTCCCCTTCGAAATCCCGCTTTATTAATAAGTTTTCCACAGGTTTATCGCATGAAGACGTTAATATTCAAGGAAACGGTTGCAATCTCTAGTTGTTTAACTCGCTTGGCGAATACTGCTTAATCAAGGAAAGGGAAAACTCAATAAAGTCCCCTCTATCTCTGGCTGCAGAGGCTTGCACATCTGGTCAATTCGGAAACAAGATAGTTATTGCTGTGCCGCCAACCCCCCGTCTACAAGCCGAGCGCTGGGCTATAGCTCGTGCATGAAGTTATTGCGGGGAAATAAATGAATAGACAGCCTAAACAACTTTACATTGCAGCTGGTCTCGGGCTGCTTGCGGCGGCGATGCTGCCGCTGAGCGGCATTGCCCAGTCGGAACCGGACGCCGCCGCCGTGAGTGACACGGTCACGAACCTTCCGGTTGAGGTGGAACTGATCGGCGCCGTTTCCTATGATGATTTGGTGCGGCAGGACCAAGCATCGCCAAAACCGGCGATCGCGCCTCAACGTGAATTGCTGAGTCACCTCAGGCCAGGCGGCAGCGCCACCTCGGCCCCAGTTAATGTCGACACATTGCTCGATTATCCAGAGAACACAACGGTAGGCGAGGCCGCGCCCGCCGCGTATGCGCATGTGAAAGGGTTTCTCGGCATTCACTCCACCGATAATATCACATACGGGACCGGTGAGTTGGAACCGCCGGATCAGGGGCTTGCCGTCTACAACAATACGGTTGCAGAAGCCAATAATCAGGTGGTTGCATTTTTCGATGGCTCCACGGGGAAGCTCAAAAAAACACCCGTGTCGGCCAATACTTTCTTCGGCGACGCCCACAGCTATGGCAACGTGCAGGTCTTTTTCGATCCTACCATCGGCCCAAACGGCCGTTGGATCTTCACCCAGCTCAGCACAGATATGAAGACAAATCATGGGCTCGATGTCGCCGTCAGCACAACGAGCGACCCGCTCGGCCTTTATAAGCGGTATCATATCAAAGCAAACAGCAGCGACCTGACCGGATGCGCAGGCAACTATTGCCTCCCCGATTACCCGAAGGCGGGATATGACGCCAACGGCTTTTACATCAGCGTCAATTTCTGGAACATCAAAAATACGTCGCACTGGACCTATGTCGAAGCCGCGATCTTTGCCTTGTCCAAGAACGACCTCAAGAATGGCGCTGCGACGCCGAAGGCCACACGCGTCCTTTTCCCCGACGCCTTTATCGTGCAGCCTAGCGTGCCTGCGCCAGGGGAGCCATTCGTCACCTCGGCCAAGGGCACAGAACTGTTTATGGAAGCGCGCCAATGGGACGAAAAGGAGAGGCCGCAATACCTACACAAGATCCGCGTGTGGGCGCTTTCCAATACCGCTTCGTTGAACACCACCAAACCGAGCCTCGTCGTCAAGTATAAGGAGCTTACCGTGTCTGAACCCATCGGCTGGACGGTTCCCTCGACGCAGCCAAACCAGGTGGGCGCCTATTGCAAATCCCGACACGTAACGTCGGCGCCGAAGCTGGATGCCGGCTTTAATGCTTTTCAGTCCACCATCCAGATGGCCGGCGGCCAGTTGTTCGGGGCAGTCCCAACGGGGGCAACGAGCGGTAATCTGCCTCGCGATATCATCTCGTGGTTCGTCGTGAAGCCATTGGTTAATAGCAGTGGGCAGGTCAGCGCCACGCTTTCTGATCATAAAGCCGTCGTGCCGGGAGCCGGTTACAGCGTCTCCTACCCAGCCATTGGTGTGAACAAGAGCGGCAACGGCGTGCTTGGCATGACCATCACCAACCAAAGCGCTGCCGTTCAGGGCGGCTATCCAAGTACGGCATACGTCCAGGTTAACGGCGGCAAATTAAGCGGCGCAATCGTGGTCTCCGGCCATGGCACAGCCTCCGATGACGGCTTTACCGGATGCCAGAGCGCCGGAGCCGGTCAGACCGGCCTGTGGGGTGGCTACGGCGCCGCGACGGTGGACGCTGCAACCGGCCGCTTCTACACGGCAAACGAGTATATCGGCTACACAACGCGGCCTGGCCAAATAACCAATTGGGGCACGTTCATAACGCAACTCTACTGATTTGCAACCTTTGCCTGCGTCGGCGAGTTGACACGACGAAAATTGCGGCGCGCCCCATACGGGCGCGCCGTTTTTTGCGTCATGGCCGGGCCGAAAACGATTGCCCCGATGCTTCCGCTCTCGTCTTGGCCGCGCTGGCGGGCTGGCGCTTCTTGCGCTCGCCGCAATCCCTCTGAAACGGAAGTTTCAAAACAGTGCGCGCGAAACAGCGCGTTCGGTCGAGCCGTAGCCAGGGGCGGCGGCCACACATCTGCTTCAGGCTGCGATTAGACTTTCAGAAGCTTGAAACATATCGCCGCATAGTTGCGAAAAGGCGGGAAAGCCATATCACGCCGTCTTGCCTGGATTTTTTTAGAAGTTTAGGTTTCGCCGCACATTTCAGAAAAAAGGGAGATTGCGCTGCATGTGGCGGGGCTATTTCATATTCGCGCTATGTGCGCTTGTTTTTAGTTTTGGGGGGTCGCCAGCCTTGGCGCAGCCCAACCCTCCGGTCCGGACAAAGCTTGCGCTTCTGATCGGCAACCAGGGCTATCACGCCTTAAACATACTTAAGATCCCGCACAATGACATCGACCTCGTAGGCGGCGCGCTCCGCGACAAGGGGTTTACGGTGCAGGTCGTGAAAGACGCCGACAAGGCGCAAACGCTCGAAGAGGTGCAGAAGTTCACCGACAATCTGCGCGACGCAGGTCATCGTGTGGATTTGACGGATGGAGGAGGCATCGTGGGCGTCCCCGATGTCAAAGGGCTGACCTACGCCGATATCCCGGCGGAGATACCTCAGGTGAAGAAATCGCTGGACAACAAGTATTCGGGATATCCGGCGCTCCTGGCCGCGCTTAGAAAACTCTTGCGCGACAGATGTCCCACCGGCGCCCCTGTTCCGCTGACGATCATCAATGCTGGGTACAACACCGATCCTAGCAATCCGGCGACGACGATTGATGATGAACAACGGCTGCGAGACGCCTACGTTGATGCCTGGAAGGAAAAGAATTTGAGCCTGATTGCAAAACACGACAGCTTCGAAAAAATTGCGCCTCCTTGCCGGTGACGCTGTCTGTGGCTGAAGGCGGTTCACAGACGCCTCTGCCCGGTCCGATGGGACGACGCGCATAGCCAAAAGCTGCGGCGGGCGAAGGGCTTTCCGTGGCTGAACCTGCGTAGAATTGGCGATCGCCATTGACGCGGGCCTGCCTTTGCCTCACATCTAGCGCAAATCCCCGCATCGCAACAGACCATTCAGAAAGGCGCGGCTCGACATGGACTTGCGCAACATCGCCATTATTGCCCACGTCGACCATGGCAAGACGACGCTCATCGACGTGCTTCTCAAACAATCCGGCTCGTTTCGCGAGAACCAGCGCGTGGCCGAGCGCGCGATGGATTCGAACGACCTCGAACGCGAACGCGGCATCACCATTCTCGCCAAGGTGACGTCGATCCAGTGGAAGGATCACCGCATCAACATCGTGGATACGCCGGGCCACGCCGATTTCGGCGGCGAGGTGGAGCGCATCCTCAATATGGTGGACGGCGCCATCGTGCTGGTGGACGCCTCCGAAGGGCCGATGCCGCAGACGAAATTCGTGGTGTCGAAGGCGCTGAAGATCGGGCTTCGCCCCATCGTCGCCATCAACAAGATCGACAAGCCGGATGAGCGTCATGTCGAGGTTTTGAACGAGATTTTCGACCTGTTCGCCAATCTCGACGCCACCGAGGAGCAGCTCGATTTCCCGATCCTGTACGGTTCCGCCAAGCAGGGCTGGATGGCGCTCGATCCGAATGGGCCGAAAGACGACATGTCCCCGCTGTTCGATCTCGTGCTGAAGCACGTGGCGCCGCCACGAGTTGGCGGGGGGCACTTCCGCATGCTGGCCACCACCATCGAGGCGGACCCCTTCCTCGGCCGCATCCTGACAGGACGCGTCTCGAACGGCGTGGTGAAGCCGAACATGCCTGTGAAGGCGCTGAGCCGCGATGGCAAGCAGATCGACCACGGCCGCGTGTCGAAGGTGCTCGGCTTCCGGGGCCTTGAGCGCCTGGCTATCGAAGACGGCAGGGCGGGCGACATCATCGCCATCGCCGGACTGACCAAGGCCACCGTCGCCGATACGATTTGCGATCTCCAGGTGTCCAACGCGCTGCCCGCGCAGCCCATCGATCCGCCGACGCTGACCATGACATTCCGCATCAACGACGGCCCTTTTGCTGGCCAAGAGGGCGACAAGGTGCAAAGCCGCGTTATCCGCGACCGACTGTTCCGTGAAGCGGAGGGCAACGTCGCTCTTCGCATCACTGAGACGCAGGATAGCGACGCCTTCGAGGTGTCAGGTCGCGGTGAATTGCAGCTCGGCATCCTGATCGAGACCATGCGGCGCGAGGGCTTCGAGCTGACCGTGTCGCGTCCGCGGGTGGTGTTCGACTTCGACCCGAATACCGATCAGCGGCTTGAGCCCATCGAGGAAGTCATCATCGACGTGGACGAGGAACACGCCGGAGCGGTTGTTTCCAAGCTCTCGGAGCGCAGGGGCGATCTCGTCGAGATGCGTCCCTCCGGCGGCGGTCGGCAGCGGCTGATTTTTTATGTCCCGACGCGTGGAATGATCGGGTATCAGGGCGAACTTCTCACCGACACGCGCGGCACCGCGATCATGAACCGCCTCTTCCACAATTACGCGCCCTACAAGGGAGAGATCCAGGGCCGCCGCGCCGGCGTCCTGATCTCGAACAGCACCGGCGAAGCCGTCGCCTACGCGCTGTGGAACCTCGAAGATCGAGGCCCGATGATGATCGACCCGCAGACACGGGTCTATCCCGGCATGATTGTCGGCGAGCACACGCGCGAGAACGACCTCGAAGTGAATGTGATCAAAGGCAAGCAGCTCACCAATATCCGCACGACGAGCAAGGACGAAGCGGTGCGCCTCACCCCGCCCATGAGATTGCCGCTCGAGAAGGCGCTCGCCTACATCCAGGATGACGAGCTTGTGGAGGTGACGCCGAAGTCCATCCGGCTGCGCAAGCGCTATCTCGACTTCGAACGAGCGCAAGCGCATGGAGCGGGCCGCGGCGGCGATGGCTAGCTGAGACGTTCCTTATTGTCATGGCCGCCCTTGAGGCCCCTTGATGCGGCCATCCAGACTCGCAAGCAAGGGGATGGCTGGTCAAGCCCGGCCATGACAATCGATCTTTATGGAGTAATGTCGGTCGGCACACAATGCGGATGCTCGAAGGTATTCGACATGGAGGCTAGGCACTGGGGCGTCATGGGTTGGGCGCTGCATGCGGCGTACAGAATATTGTCGGTGCCGTTGAGCCCTACGCCGCTTGGTATTTTATCAAGCCCAGCTTTGCGGCGCATTTTGTAGGCGATGGCGTGATCGGCGCAAGCAGTGTCGCCGCTGACGCCCAGCCCGCCGATCACGTGTTTGTTTGAATCATAAAGCGCAACGCCGCCGCCAAAGGTGATGATGCCGCCCGGCACGAAGCCGATGCCTGTGCCCTGAGGCTGGAACCGGGGATTGAAGGGGTTGGAGTTGTTCAATCCATAAAGAGAACCGCCTGGCTGCGTCACCCCATAAAGGTTGGCTGTAGACAGGGCGAGGTGCTCATTACTGAAGTCATTGGCCGTGCTCGCCTTGGCAATCGCGATCGAACGGCTTCCCGGCCACGGGTCTTGCGTGGCGTTCTCCCCCGTGTTGGTGACCGAGCAGAGAACGCCTTTGCGGTCGACTATCGCTGACCACATATTGTTGGGCTTGAAGATGCCGCCATTTCCACTCTGAATGACCGCCTGTAGCTGTCCCTGAATATTCGCAACAACAGCGGCAGGAATGCTGCATTGTTGCTGCGGGTAGTCGGAATTTTGTTGTGACCAGGCGCCCGTAGAAAGAAACGCAAATGCAACGCCAGTTGCGATTACCCTATTTAACATGACGCATCCTCCTCTTTAATATTAAAATGATATTTACTTGGAAGCGACAGTTTCATGTCCTAACTACGGCAAGGCAGAACTGCAGCTTATAATTACAGTTAGCAGTCGATTTGCCTGTGTACTTCAAACGATAAGGTTTAAGTTTAAACAGGAATGTTTAGCTTATAGCGAAGCTAACGCTTTTCTTTAACCACGCCAACTCTACTTCGGGTTGTGTGTGTAGTAAGGCAAGAACGAGAAAAATTAGCTTTAGGTGAGCTATCCAATACCGCTGGCGGTCTGCACGTTGCAACCGGGGCGCGAGAGCATCGGTCGCTCGCGCCAGGGCGTACCTACCGCCCTATTAATTCTCGCACGGCTAACTGAGGCGCGTTCGCTTGAGCGTTCGCGGTTGATGGGGAGGCGAACCTGCCTCGGCTGCACGAGGAGCGAGGCGCTTGGAGCAAACCCGACGACAGCCGCATTAATACGCTGGCGCCAATCGCGGATCGCCAATTGGACGCAATAGCGTCGCCAAAGGCAGCGTAACGGTCACCCTTGGATGGACACGATCTCTGAAAAGCGCCTCTCGGAAGAGCCCACGCAAAGTTTGCCCGGAAGAACGTGGGCGTTTTTCATCATTATTACGATATTCGCTTTCTTTTACCTGTTCTTCGAGATTTTTGTCTTCACATTCAGTGCGGTGCTTGTTGCCGTGCTGCTCACTTTACTGGCTCGTCCTTTAAGAAAAAGGCTCAAGTTCCGTCACTGGGCGGCGCTTACTCTCGCCGGATTGTTGCTCCTCGCCTGTGTCGGGACGGCGGCATACCTGTTTGGAACCAGACTGGCGTTTGACATACAGGATGTGCTTGCGCGCATGGAATCCGCGCAAAAGGCGATAAGAACCGATCTTGGCAAATCTCCGCTTGGAAGCCTCGTGCTTTCGCATCTGGGCGACAACGGCATTTCGGTGACCCAGATCATCACCAGGATTTTCGCCATCAGCACGAGCGTGATTACGGGCGTCGTGGTATCGGTCATCGCAGGCGCATACTTCGCCGCCAACCCATCCATGTACCTGAACGGCTTTTTGACGCTGTTTCCCCCGGAACGGCGGTCAGAGGCCGAAGAAACGACCAAGGATGTCGGCAATGCACTCTATCTTTGGCTTCAGGGGCAGTTCATGTCCATGGCTCTTGTCGGGCTTCTTTCGGCGTTTGCGACCTGGACGATCGGCTTGCCGTCGCCACTCGCGCTCGGCCTCATCGCCGGGATCACGGAATTCATACCCTATGTCGGGCCGATCATCGCCGCCGTTCCAGCCGTCCTGGTCGCGGCGACGAAAGGGACAGACCAGATCGTCTGGACGCTCGTCGCCTATCTTGCGCTCCACATGGCCGAGGGCAATTTCATCGCCCCGCTCATTCAGAGACGGATGGTTTATATCCCGCCGGCGGTGATGATCCTCGGCATCGCCGCCATCGGTTTCATTTTCGGCCCGGTCGCCATCATCTTCGCAGCCCCGATGACGGTCGTGCTCTTCGTTCTGATAAAGAAGCTGTACGTCCGCGATGTTCTCCACGAGCCGACGGCGATCCCCGGCGAACAGGGATGAGCCATGCATGCGCCGCACGACGACGCCCTTTGGAGAGTTCTCACGCGCTCCAGCGGAATTCAGCCCACCTTCTGACGTTCAGGTGCAGTGAGCATAGCGCTTCTCTACGCGCAACTTTCTGCTTTTCGCGCGTTTGCTACACTTACTGATTGTACTGTTCGAGATGCGGGTCCATCCACGCCTCGCCAAATGTGCCTACCACAGGACCCCAGTATCCGGGCAATAGGCTTGTAGCTGCGTCAACGCCAGTATCGGCATATGTTTGCAATGGTGTTGGCTTCAATAAATAAGAAGCGGCTTTGGAACACACAGACATTGTAGCAAAGCCCAAAGCAGCTGGCGGAAGCTCTACAGAAAGACCGGACGCTAATGCACTATCAGCTGACAGGTTGTTGAGAAATCGGATCCAATCAATTTCATTTGGCGCTGCATTCGTTACAACTTGCGAGATATCTGGGACTGATTGGTTGATTGTCACACAGGACGCAGTTGCCGAATTACATTCGGGGTTGATAAATGGCATATCAAAATAATCTGCGTCATCGGTTCCTCTACGATCGTACCTTGTGAGAGGGTTCGATTTTACGTAAGCATAAGTATTAGCACCGCCCTTCAGTCCAATGGGATCGCTTTGGATGTAGCGACCTGTGGCGGGGTTGTAGTCGCGATAGTAATTGTAATTGAGCCCGCTCTCGGCGTCGGCGTATTGGCCGGGGAAGCGCAGATTGTATGCAAAGGCGCCGAGCCCGGACGGGTTCTGGTTTGGCGCGTGGTCGCCAAAGGCGAGGTGATCCCAGAACCAGAGCTTCTTGCCGGTCTTGTCGGTGATGACATGCGGCGCGCCGAGCTGGTCGGGGGCGACATAAGCGATTGCGGCGGTTGCGCCCGTGCCGGTCATGACCACGGCCGGATCATCGCCAAGCCACACCGTTTCCTCGATCACAGCGCCGGTCGCGCCATATTCGCCGAGAAGATGGCCGCGCTCGTCATACACGAACGTGTTCGCGCCCGTTGGCGCGGCCAGCCCCGACTTCAGCACCCGCTGGCCCAAGCCGTTGACGCCGTATTTGGTGAACACGCCCGAACGCCCCACGCTCGCCATGCGCCCGCGCGCATCGTAGGCGAAGCTGCGCACGCCAGCGCTCGTCTCGTCGCCCGACGCGTTATAGCTGTCGGTTTCGATCACCTGCCCGCTGCTGCCCGAGAGTTGATTGCTGTTCGAGGGATAATTGTAGGTCGTCGTCCCCACCGATGTTACGAGCTGCGTGCGATTGCCATCGGCGTCGTAGTGATAGCTACTCGCCTCTGTGCCGTTCGTGAAACTCGTCAACCGGTTGAGCCCGTCATAGCCGAAAGCCTTGTTCGCGAGCCCCGTTTCGGTGAGGGCCGTGATCCGGCTGGCCGCATCGTAGGTGAGGGCGAGGTTCACGGGCGACGCGCCGCCGATGCCGATGGCCGTGACCTGCGCGTCGGCATTAAGCGTCCGGCTGTAGGCCGCGCCGTTGCCTTGGGTCCAGCCGGTCGCGCCACCGAAGGGGAAATAGCTCGCGTTCGAGAGCAAGGCGACGCCGGATGTGATCTTGCTCACCCGTCCCGCCGCGTCATAGACGTAGCTGATGAGTTTGCCTGACGGGTAGAGAACCGACGACAGTCGCCCATAGGCGTCGTAGCTGTAACTGACCTTGAAGAGGCGGGAATTGGTGATCTGGGACTTGGTCAGGATTTGGCCATGCTGATCGTAAGCATAGCTCGTGGTTCCGGTCGTGTCCGTCATCGAAGTGAGGTGGCCGACGCCATAAGTCCCGCCATCATAGGTCCAGGTCGTGCTAGCTCCGTTGGCGTACGCCGCCTTGGTTCGGCGGTTGAGCGCGTCGTAGCTATAGGTCGTTTTCAGGCTGCGCGCATCGGTGGCGCTCGCTACATTGCCGGCGGCGTCGAAGGTGTTAGAGGTCGCGCCGGCATCGGGGCTGACGAGGCTCGTTTGATCATCGAGGCCGTCATAGGCGTATTTCGTCACAAGGTTGCGCGGGTCGGTCACGCTCGTCACACGGTCGTGGGCATTGTAGGCGTAGTATGTGGTGCTGTTGTTCCAGGCGGTGGCGCTGCTGAGCCGGTTCAGGTAGTCGTAGGCCCTATACGTTATGTCGCCCAGGGGATCGGTGATGGTTTTCAGATTGCCTTGCTGGTCATAGGCGTAGGCCGTCACCTGATTTTGCGCGCCCGTCTCGCTGGCGAGATGGTTCACTGCGTCATAGGCGAAGGAGCGCGTGCGCCGCAGCGTTTTATTCGGATCGTAAACCTGAACCTTAGTGCGGTTGCCTGCGGCGTCGAGCGTATAAACGATGCTGTCGCCAGCCGCGTCCCGGATGCCGGTTAGGCGGTGCGCGGCGTCATATGTGAAGGCGAGATAGGAGCCATCAGGCCGCGTGAGCTGTGTCAGATTGCCGACCGCATCATAAGCGTAGCCGGTTTTTTCCGTTCCGGCGGTTTTTGACGTGAGCCGGCCGATCTTGTCATAGGTCAAGACCGTGACAAGCCCGTTCGGATCGGTCATCGAGAGCAAGCGGCCGTTGGCGTCGTAGCTCGCGTATTTCGTCACATGGCCGAGGGCGTCCGTGACGGTCGCGAGGCCGCCATTTGAACCGTAGCTGTATTTCGTGACGTTGCCGTTCGGGTCATTGGCCGTCAGCGCCTGCCCATAGCTGTTATAGGTATAAGCCCAACTGCGTGTCAGCGCGCCCGACGTGACGGTCTTCGTCAAAAGATTGCCGTTGCCGTCGTAGCTGAACTGCGTCGTGCGGTTCGGCTCCACGATCTTCGTCGGCAGATGAAACGTCGCGTGCCAGCTCGTCGTTATGGTCCGGGCGATCCCCGTTCCGGAAGCCTCGGTGCGGGACGTCTCGTTTCCACGCACGTCATGCACATAGGTGGTGACATTGTTGTCCCAGTCCGTGCGGCTGGCGATAAAGCCGTTGATGTCGTAGCTGAACCGGCTCCCGCCGCTCGTCTGCACCGGCGCGCCCGTCAGGTAGAGCGGCTTCGTCACGTCGAAAAAGATCCCGAAAGCATAGGTGTGCGTGTTGCCGCGCGCGTCGGTCACATCGGTTGTGCCGCTGGAATTGAAGGCGAGCGAGGTGGCGTTGACGCCGCCCGCAAGCGTCGAAGACGTGGCTTGGCCGCGCGTGTTGTAGGCCCATGTCGCAAAGCGGGCGCCGTTTTCATCGACAATGCCGGTCAGAGCGTTGGGAAAGCTTGCGTTCTCGTATACATAGGTCCGCACCTTGCCGTCGGGGTGCGTCACCGAAGCGAGATTGCCCTTCGCGTCGTAAGCATACGCGTAAACGCCGCCGTCGGGCGCCGTCATCTGGCTGACGCGGCTCGCTGCGTTGTAGAAAAAACTCAAGGCATGGCCGAACGGGCCGGTGACGCGGGTGAGTTGGGCGCTTGTGTTGTAGCCGAGCGTTGTGGTCTGACCGGCCCGCGTTTTGACGGAGAGCAGCTTGCCGGAGGAATTGTACGTCTCGACGGAATCGTCCGGCGCAGTCAGGAGCCAGCCATTCGCCGTCAGTTGCAGCGTCGTGGTGACATCGGCGTCGCTCGTGTAGACGCCACCCGCGTTCTTCCAGAAAGCGTATTGCCGCCCGTCGGCGCGCGTAGCGACAACGGCGGCGGTGCTGGACTGCACGTTCAGGCTGCGCTGCCAGGCGCTCCGCCACTTGGCTCCGAAGGCCGAACTCTTGGGATCGGCGCTGTTGTAATAGCGAACCAGCGACAACCCCGTGCTCGGTCCGCCAGTAAAATCCGTCTCGGCCTGAAACTTGTTGCCGGTTCCGGCGTCGATCGGATCGCCTTCCGCGGTTCCCGGACTCGAGGGAGTGCAGCCACAGGCGCCCAAATCCTTGAAAGTGCGGTCCACGCCGCTGACGACAATGCTTGATGCCTGCAGCGTACCGGAGGCGGATTGGGAGACATTATTTGGCAAGTATTGAGTATAATGGAAGCTGTTATTCGTATTCGAGCTGCCTGCCGAGAATTGATAACTGAATGGTTCGCGCCAGTCGTAGTTGGTCGTCATTACTGGGCCTGATCCAGGCCCCAACGCGGCTTGAACAGAGTTCATGTTGCCCGCAGTCGAATCGCTTGCGATGAAAGTTACCTGGTTCGCACCACTGGCGACGTTACGCGACGCGGATGAAGAGGGGTTTGAATCTCCAGCCAGAGGAAACGAGACGGTCGTTCCCTCAATCGTCAGCGTTGCAGCGCCGCCGCCTTGTATCTGCGAATAGTATGGCACGCCGCCGCTGCTCGTGCTGCTTTGCTGGCCTTTAGACTCATCAAAAGTAAAGACCAAGGTGAAGCTCTTGCCGGTCAGGCTTCCGGCCGGACCAAACACGCCCTGCCCACCAGTGCCCTGATCGGAGCCACCGTAGACGGTTCCGGTAATCGTCGCGGTGACGATGGTCGCTTGCGCGGCATTCGCAAAGGCGACGACGCCCAGGATCAACAACGCAAATAAACGCAGAGCCGAACCGCCCATGTCCCGCTTCCTGAAATTAATTGAAGTTAGCCCTATGTCCCGCGAAGCCTAAGGCTGCCCGCATACAGTTGCGCAAGCGCCAGTCGCGCAACCGATCAAGAAAACTGTTGAAAGCATCGAGGATGCGGTGAAATTCAGCGGCGGGGCGATCCAACTAAAGAGCAAGCATCAAGGCGCGGCTATCGAGCGAAAGCTTGATGTCCGCACATTGGGGGCGTTGACAATTTCAGTCCTGTTTCTTCGCAACCTAGGCCGGAGCATGTGCGCTCGGCATGCCAGACGGCGCCATGCCGCCCCTTCGTTGGCGACCCCGGAGCCTGCCTCATGCACGCCCTGGGGAACCGCTTCCCGCCGCGCCGGTTACGCGCTAACCTTGAGTGTTGACAGAAGGGCGCAAGAACGGCTGTCGTCGTGGCGATAAGAAGTGTAAATCTTGACCTAGGCAGCCTCAAAAAGACTCGATTTGGCTAAATCTAGATTGAGCCGTGGCCCGCGCGCCGACAAAGGCGATTTGCTATGGTGAGAGGGGCGAACGGCGGCGACGCCGGCGAGGGGATGTGTTTGAAGCTCGGGTGGCCGCGCAGGGTCGCCCTGGTCCATCAAAAGGGCTAAATCCGCGTATGGTTATGAGTTGGAGAGAGCGTATGAAAGGGCGGTTCGCGATCAATCGCGTTGCGGCTCTGGCTTTTCCCGCCCAGGAGGAGACGGAGACCGGCGTCGACGTCGTAGCGCAGCCCATCGCATCAACCAATCCGGAGAAATTCATACCCGTGGACCGGACCGCAATCGTGGAGCGGGTGCTCGACAAGTGTTTCGAGCCTGACCAGAAGGAGCTTGCCGAGGAGGTGCTGCGCTATATGTGCGCGCTTCGGCAGGTGGAATTGGCGAGGCTGCTCGATTCGCTCGTCGAGGCTTACGACGCCTTCAATCCGGATGATGAGACCGTCAACGACCGCGTAATCGCCGGCCACGAACGCCGCCTCCAGCTCGAAAAGCTGAAAACGATGGTCGTGGATCTGGTTGAGAGCGCGAACTATGTGGAGATCGGCCAGGCGGAGCTGCGAAAGATCCTTGAGGACGAAAAATACTCGGGCTTCTCGGCGGAAGTGGACCTCGACGAATACGATTTCCACCTTCTCTTTTACCGCGGCGACATCCAGGACAAGATCGTCGTGCGGGCGTGGAAATCCCTTTGGCTGCGCCGGCTTGAAGTCCAGGCGCCCGCCTATCGCAGGCTCTTCATCGGGCTGAAGCTGAAGCCGTTCGCGCAGCGCGTAGCTGATCTCATGAAGTGCGACGGCATGACTCGCAAGAAGGCCGAGAAGATCGTGCGGCGCGCCCGAAGTCAGCAGATGCTGGAGGGCGTGTCCGAGCATACCTTGCATCTAAAGATCTTCCGCCGCATCGCGCGATCCGAGTTGGAAATCCTCTTTCCCAACGCGAAGATCCGCTTCTCGCCGTTCGACCGCATTTGGCTCTGGGTCGGCTCTGGGGGCAGCACCATCTTCGCCATCGTGATGGCGGTCCTGAAATTCGTGGCTGCTGTCGCGATCAGCATATTCTTCGTTTTCTTCACGATCGCGGGCGCGATCGGCGCCATCATCCGCAGTATCACGAACTTCTTTAACACCCGCACACGCTACATGGCGAAGCTCGCAAAAAGCCTCTACTTCCACAACATTGCGAGCAATCAGAGCGTGCTGACGCTCCTCACCGACGACGCGGAGGAGGAAGACATCAAGGAAGCCGCCATCACCTATGCCCTTCTCTTGCGCTATGGCCACAAGGGCCTCGACGAGGTGAAATACGAGGCGGAAAAGTTTCTGCACGAGGAGTTCGGCGTCCGATGCGATTTCGATATCGAGGATGGCTGCGTGCATCTGAGGAAGCTCGGACTTCTGGTGGCGGACAATGCCCGCTCTCTCCGCATCCGCCATCTTGAAGACGCCCGCGAACACCTTCATCGCGCATGGCATGATGCGCCCCGCGGGAAGTCCTGACCCACTTGCTGCGAGCGCGGCTTTCCCAACGGCCCCCTCATCTTCTTCCTTGCGGAGAGCGCAGCCGCAGAGCGGCCGAGTGAGGGATTCGAACCATCAGCCAAACCGGCAACGTTGCTTAGCAAAAAAACAGGACTCTAGCGTGGCTTCTGTCTTGCAATTGCCTATGAAAGCCTGCCGCGAATGTAGTAGGGAACTGCGAGACGCCACACTATGGCTTAGAAAATGACCCTTTCACGAAAGACAGTGCTCGGATTCCGATCCGAGGAAGACACCGCTCAGGCGGCCGCGATCGTCGGTGAGACGCCTGGCTTTGAAGACTATACGCTGGTTCTTCGCGACGATGGGGACCGTTGGTTTCTTGAATGTTACGATGACGGCGCCTTGGCGGAAGGCGCCCCCGAGGAGTTGTTTGCGGCCGCGGGCCTACGCATCGGCTCGATCGAAATCGAAGCCATACCCGACGCCGACTGGGTGAGCGAGACGCAAAAGGCGCTGCCGCCGGTAGCGGCCGGGCGTTTCACAATTCACGGCAGCCACGACCGGGCGCGGATCGTCTCGCAATGGGCCATCGAAATCGAAGCGGGCCGCGCGTTCGGCACCGCTCATCACGGCACGACAAGGGGATGTCTTCTTGTGCTGGATGAGCTTCGCGCGCCAGTGAAGCCTTCGAGGGTGCTCGATCTCGGAACCGGGTCCGGCGTCCTCGCCATCGCCGCGGCCAAGGCTTTCTCGCATGGGGCGTCAGTCACCGCTGTGGACATCGATCGCATCGCTATCGAGGTCGCCCGCGAAAACTGCCGCATGAATGGCGCCGCAAGCGTTCGGCTTTTCGTCGGCGATGGGAAGAAGCCGCGTGACGCCTACGAGCGCGCGCCCTTCGACGCCGTGATGGCGAACATCCTGGCGAAGCCGCTCCTCAAGCTTGCCCCGCGTTTGCGAGAGCTTACTCGGGTCGGCGGGGTTCTCACCCTGTCGGGTCTTCTTTCGGGACAGGCGAGAGAGATCCTGGCGCGTTACCGTTCGACCGGCTTCCACCTGATCAAGCGGCGCGATCTTGAGGGCTGGGCGACCCTCACGCTCAGGCGCGCCACATAGCGCAGTCTTGGCGGCAGAGCGTTCGCCTTCTGGAATAAAATGAGCCGGCGCCGCTCGAATGCTTCGCCAGCCAAGCTGTTTGGCACAGCGGCGGCGCTCGTCGAAAAAAGCCCCGATCAGCTGCTGTTCAACTGGAACCACTGGGCAGTTGAATCGCTGCCCTTCTTGCGTCGTTTCTGGATCGCTCGGTAAAGCGCCCCGAACAGTCGGCCGCGCAGGGTATCTCGGATAATCAAATCATGCTTATAGGAGACTTGCCGGGGGGACCACCGTGTCTTCGAGAGGTCGCAGCCGAACGACAGGTGGACATACCGTTGTCCGCAAGCGATGCTTCGTTTCAGGACCTCGACCAACAATCGGGTCATAATGCTGTATCTTCCGTATTCAGGGTCATATCCTGAGTAATACAGGTAGGTTCCGCCAGGAGTTTCGAACGCCAGACGCGCAGCGATCAACCGATCGCCGTCCTTCAATACGAACAGCCGGAGCCCTGAGTTTTCCGGATCGCTTGCCATCAAGCCCATGAACGCACGGCTTTTTTTCGACGCGAAGTGATCCGGATGGTGGACGCCGTCCGATTTCTGCGCGCGTGCGCAGTGAAGCCGATAGAACTCTGGAAGCATATTTTGGATGGCGGCGGAGTCGCTAAAACAGATGAAAACCGGCTCAATGCCATCGCGCTTGAGGCTGTTGTAACACTTCCGGATGGCCTCCTTCGTGTTGCGCTTGAGGCCGCGGTGAAAAGCACTCCAGTCGAGGCCCAACGCAATGATAAATCCCTCGTCCACGGGCGCGGTAAGATGCTCGACGGACAGCAAGTCGCGAACGTTCGCCATTCCGACCGGCAGGGCTGGCGTGTTCACGAGTTCCCATTGCTGATCAATGTTCGTGAAATAGTCTAGAAACGCGGCAAATGCGTCCCGTTCGCGCCCCTCAACCACGACCCCTGTTCTGACTTCCGTCAGGTTGGCGTCGCTGCCCATCGGCTTGATGTAGCGCAGAAGCGGGATCCCAAGAAAAGACAGGGTTGCTCGAAACATCGGAAAAAAAGCAATGATTTCGCCTTTGAGGCTCATCACCAGAATGATGGCGTCCTTGGTCATCCAACCCGATGACCGCCCAAAAACCTTCCACCAGGCTTCATTCCAACTTAAAGACTGAAAGGGCGTCGGATTAGGCTGCCTCTCGAAGAGAACCTTCCACGCGAGCCGCTCGCCGCCTGTCAATCCGTCAAAGCCTTCAACAACACGGATTTCAATGTTTTGTAACATCGAAGGAACGAATTCTGGCCGCATAATCCCAAGCGCCGCCTCTCGCGAATGGCGTCTATGCAAACTCATTAACTCTCGCCTTAAAGACAACATGGCAACGCTGACTGTTAATTTGCCTGTCGATGCGTCGTGATGCAAAAAACAACGTTATGAGAGACCCCAGCCTGATAAACAACTTATTGCCAGGATTACCGCCAGGTTTCAACAAATTCAAGGGCTCGGCGCAAGCAGGCCATTAATAACGGATTTAGCGAGGTTGTCCGATGATTAGCTTGCGTGGCTTAAGCTTATCTTATGATAAAGGAGCTCGAACATCCCCCCCCCCCAACAGGCAGGGGAATCGCATATAAGTATTGACAAGGCTGTTGCGCGGCTTTGCGAACAGGATTCTTAAGAAGTCTTCCTAATCTGGAGGGCTTCCATGCAGGCATTGCTTGCCATTTTCTACGAAGTTCGCGATCCGCGCGATATTAACGCCCGTCATCCATGTGCGTCCCTACTTTTCATTGCGTTGATTGCGACGCTTTGCGGAGCAAAGACCTGCGTGGACATCGCTGATTTCGCCGCCGCCCATGTGGAAGAACTTTCCAAGATAGCAAAACTTCCGCATGGGGCGCCGAGCCACGATTGTTTTTCCCGGCTGTTCCGCCTGCTGGACCCAGAAGAAATGGCTCGTGTTTTGACGCGTTTCGCCAAAGCGCTGCGCGAAGGGCTGGGGCTTCCCGCCGCCAAAGGCGTGGTGGCCATCGACGGCAAGCGGATGCGCCGCGGTTACGAGCGCTGCAAGGCTTTCATGCCGCCTTTGATGATCAGCGTCTGGGATGCGGAGACCCGCTTGTCGCTTGCCGCGAAGGCCAGCGGCGACGGCAACGAGGTCAAGGCAACGCTCGAAGTGCTGAAAAACCTGGACTTGAAGGGCTGCATCGTTACCGCCGACGCCTTGCATTGCCACCCGGCGATGGCGGAAGCGGTGCTGGCGGCGGGGGCGCATTATGCGCTCAAGCTCAAGGGCAATAACGGGCCGCTTTACGCTTGCGCCGCCGAAGCTTTCGAAAAAGCGGATAGAGCGGGCAAGGGAGCTTCTTACGAAAGCAGCGAAAAGGGGCATGATCGCATTGAACGCCGCCGCACCACCGTGATCCCGGCGCCCAAAGACGCTCCGCGCCTTCCGGGCTTGACCATGCTGGCGCGAATTGAAAGCGAGCGGAAAAAGACCAGCGGCAAGAGCGAAACCGCCGTTCATTATGTCGCCCTTTCTAAGCGTATGCCGGTGCGTCGGGTGCTGGATATCGTCAGGACGCATTGGAGCGTAGAGAACAATCTGCATTGGGAGCTCGATGTAGTCTTTCATGAAGACGATGCGCGAACCCGCAAAAACCATGCACCGCAAAATCTGTCATTCATCCGTAGGATGGCGCTGGATATGCTCAGTACTCATCCCGATAAACGCTCCCCCGCCAGAAAAATGAAACTTGCTGCTTGGAAAAAAGAGTTCTTGTTCGATCTCTTTGCTTATATGCAATAGCCCTGCCCCAACAGGGGGGAGATCGAACGAGCTCCCGCTGGCATTCCTCGGCGATATCAGGTCCTTCGCCGCGGCGCAACTCTCGAAAAAGCCTTAAGCTTCATAGTAGGATGCTTGCTGAGAGTCCTTGTATGCATCAACCCTCTGCAATTCGGCAGGATCTACCTTATTCAGGACGCAGCATAGCGTTCGCTCGCGCGTAATGTCGACATCGTCGAGCGCCTCTTGAACGGCGCGGCGTGGGGTCTGCCCCCACTCAATAACGAAGACAAACCTGTCGATGAAACGCTCCATCATCTTGACGTCCACGACCGGCATAATGGGCGGGCACCCAATGATGATAAAGTCGTAATCTTCTCGAGCCGCAGCCAGTAGCCGCTCCATCTTCGACGACCCGAGCAACTCAGCAGCATTAGGAAGGCGCTTCGACAGGACGCACGGCAGAAAATCCACCCCGGAGCGCGGCCTTTTACGGACGAGCGCAGCAAGCCGCGACGGATCCTCCAGCGCTTCCATCAATCCGTGGCGAGCGTCGGGCTCCAACATGGACGTCAAGCGCCGCAGATGGAGATCGCAATCGATAACGAGCGTGCGGCCGGACGCAGCCGTCAACGCCGCCAGGTTTGTCAAAACGGTCGACTTGCCAGTATTCGAAACCGCAGACGCCACGCCGATGACCTTCTCGCCATGATCGCGTTTAGCGCCGTCGATCAACACTTTGATTTTTCTTAACCCCTCCGCAAATCGTGAGTGCGGCGCATCAAGAACATAATCTTCCAGAAGCATCGAATTCGCTTTGGATGAGGCTACCTGCTTTCCATTCGCCTCAATGAGCGGGAGATTCACACAATAGAGGCCTGTCGCCTGCTTGACTTGTTCACGTGTCCGAAACACGCCGGCCAAGTATTCTCTCCCGATGGCGCCTCCGACTCCCAAAAGGAGCCCGGCTCCAATCCCTCCCCCCAGCACAGCAAGGGATTTGTTTAAGCTCTTACCCAACTGCGGCGACGCCCTGGTGATGATGCGCGCATCCTGGATCGGATTGACGGGCTGCACATTCAGTGAATTGAATTTCTCCAGTGAGCTGTTGTAGGAATCACGGAGGGTGTTCGCGGCGCTTTCGAGTTGGCGCAAAGTCGTTTGAGGTTGGCTTTCCGTCCTTGCGTCTTCCGATAATTGTTGCATCATCGCCGCGAGTTCGGTGCTTTGGGTCCGCGCGGCCTGGTACGCGGCGACATAGAACCCAGCCACTCTTTTTTCCTCCTCTCGCATTGCAGAGCGCGTATCTTCCATTTCCTTGCGAAGCTTGAGCACTGCGGAGTGGTTCGAACCCACGCGCCCCGCCAACTCAGTCGCTTGAGTGGACAAGTCCAAATATTTCGTACGAAGCCCCGAAAGAATCTGGTTTTCAGGGTTATCAGGGTATATCGCGCCTGCCGTTCCTTCGCTGGAGGTCTGCTGCTGGATGCGGTCCGCCCGCGACTTGGCTTGAACGAGTTGCGCTCTGGCGTCAGCAAGGCGGCGGGTCAACTCCGTTAATTGCTCGCTAGACCCCTTATTAATTAAGTTGTTGGCGGCTTTAAATTCTTCCACCGCCTTGTTGGCGGCGAGGACCGACTGCTTCAACTCCGACAGCCGGCCCTGAAGCACTTCAGTGGCCATTTTGTTCGACTGTGATTTCACATCCGAGGTGGCTGCGATATAAAAGTCCACGATCGCATTGACGATGCGCGCCGCCTTTTTTGGATCTTCCGATGAGAAACTGACACTGATGACGCTGGCGACGTCCTCGCGCGTGACGGTGAAGCGCTTGAGAAAAAGCGTCACAGCCATACGCTCAAGAGACGCCTCCGGATCAAGTGCAGGCTCAGTATCCATGCCGACCAACTTCTTCAGAAATTTGCCGATGCCCAACGAGTGTTTCGCCTTGTCAGCATCACCGACAAATTCCGGATCGTGCGCCAAATCCAACGATCGTATAACCGGCAGAATGATGCTCTCCGACAACAGCACGTAAACCTGTCCCCCGGTCTCCGAGTTCATCGAAGAGCGGTTCATCGAGGATTTTGCTCGACTGAAAGAAGCGGGTGACGCTCTTATCGATTAGTATTTGCGCCTGGCTCTTATAGAGCGGCTGCGCCGTGAGGACGTACGCCGTCGCGGCCGACAGCCCGATCAAAAAGCCCAACAGCGGAAGACGCCACCCTCGACGCAAAGTCAGGAGCATGTCTGAAACTGTGAAAGCGGGACTTCCCGGCGAAGTATTACTCTGCGCCGGTTCCAGCGCGGGATCGTAATCGTTAGCTGGCAAGGTGTTGACTCCTCAAAGCGTCAGGCGATTGCGTAATCAGCCCCAAGATCAGTCGGTTCAAATTAGATGCAACAAAAAGTAAATATGCACAACGATAAAATCTAGCGTAAGCCTTGCAGTAATGTTACACCTAACGTCATGTGAAGGTCCACACTCACAAAGGCTCATGGTTACGTTAACTCTTTCCTCGCGCACCAGCAATAGCTCTGAAGGCGAATGAAAGCTATGATGAAAGCGCTTGTTTTTGGTACAGTTTCTCGTGCAGCATTTTTGGTCTTTGGTTCTTGAACCAGCAGAAGCGATGTGGACGATTGCGTCGACGACGGTTGATCTGTATCTTCACGACTTTCTTTTCAATGCCGGACCGACCGAAAGGCTGAAAGTGGCATCCGTTAAAACGCGATTGGATTGGCAGAGTGACCCGGAATGTACACTATATGGTTAAAATGCGGAACAATTCTGTGATCTCGCGACTATGCGGCAATCCGATGGGGCGGCAGCCTCAACTTGCAACTCCTGCGTTTCGGGGCGAAGCGGGTCTGCGCCTGCTGACAGGACTATGATGGATTGGGTGATGGCCATATTCGCTACGACGCTGACAGAGCGCTAGGATGTCGAAAGCCGCAACATATTCCTCCGAACGAGATCGGGCTCGATCCTCCTCTGCGAGGTTCAGCAAATTTGTAGTAATAATCCCGATTTTGGCGCTCGTTTACGGAGAAATAATACTCCCATTGTTGCTTTACACCAATTCAGGGGCTCCCGCGGGACCAGGATCGACATGGACCGACGCTCAAATAAAACTTCACAACGCGCCTAACCTCGCGCATAGGATTTTTTGGCCGCCAATCACTGCCATTTCGGTCATTTTGGCAATGCGGAATTGGTCCAGACTTACTTTTCCGCCGCACATTATCAGCCTCTTCGCGTATTTAGCGTTGGCTGGAGCGAGCGTTTTGTGGGCGTACAAACCCGACGCCTCATCCACGCGATACATGCAGCAACTCATGCTCGTTATCTCCATTGTTTTTCCCATTCTGTTGACGGCTCGGTCAGTGGATATTATGCGCTGGGTATTCCTGGTCTTCACATCTGCTTTGATCCTGAACTTGTCCTTTGTACTCAACCAAGATCCCATGACTTTCGAGAATGGGAGAAAAGCTTACATAGGGTATTTTACCTGGAAGGGCATTTTGGGAGAATGTGCAGCTTTCACATTCATGCTGGCGCTTTATGAAATACTTTTTCCCGGCCGGCGGCGCGTGCTCGGTCTTATCGCTATCAGCACAGCTGTCTATATTGTCTTTCAAAGCGATTCCAAGGGAGCGCTGTCTTTCGCCATCGTCGCTCCAGCGCTGGCCATAGTTGTTTTATATCTTGCAAAGAAATTGCGCATTTCTCCTGCGCTCGTGCTGGCGCCCATACCAATTATTTATACCATCTTGTCCGTGTTGCTCGGCGGCCTTGCCAGTCGCATCTCCTGGCATCTCTACGGCAATTACAACTTAACAGGACGGACGATAATATGGGATTTCGTGAACACGGAGGTGGCGCGTCGCCCGCTTCTGGGATGGGGCTACCAGTCCTTTTGGCTCATAGGACCTGACGCGCCGAGCGTCGTTGACGCTCCTGGTTGGGTCAAGAACATGCCTTCCGCCCACAACGGCTATCTGGACACTATAGTGGACATGGGCTATGTCGGCCTTGTCTTTCTCATAACCTTCATCTTTACAACGGTGCACGCCATTGGCCGCGTGGCGGATCGCCATCCCGCGCAGGGATGGCGTCTGATGACGATCGCCCTTTTTCTGATTCTCACCAATTTCGTTGAAACGGGGTGGATGCGCGGTATCGAGATGCTTTGGTTGATGTTTTTGATCATCGCCGCCGACACCGGGCGATACTGGCAGCTTGGCGGCGCGCTTCAACCGGTGCGCCGGAGTTCCTCGCTAGGCGCGCGCGCCCCGAGCGTTGCGCGGGCGCCAGCCTCTCGTCGGCTTGGCCGTTTCGAGAAGAGGTATACGTGACCTTGATCTCAACTCCAGTTACAGCTGACAGACTAGGCGACGGGCCATGGCGATCGCCGCCTACGCGGTGCTGCTAACCCCTTTCCGGCTGGACAGCCTGCGGCCTTCCTACCGGCGAAAATTATGGAATGTAAACGGTGATTAAGTTGATTAGGGAGAGGCGGATGACCGTGATCGAGAAAGAGGATAAGCCGCTTGAACAGAACGGCAGCGAAAATGTGTACCGAGGTCGTGATGCTCCAGAAAACAACATCCGGATCAAGGCCTACTATCGGGTGCTCCCATACGTTCAGAATTATGCTCGTCGGCGTCGCATGGAAGACTTTACGAAGCGGCTGAACATCAAGCAAGGGATGCGCGTGCTGGACCTGGGCGGCTGCCCTTCCATCTGGGAGAGTGTGTCGGTGCCCCTGGATATCACGATCTTAAACCTTCCGGGTGGAGTTCCATCCTTCGAACTGGATGCTCTTAACAATTCTAGCATCCATACCTTTCATTTCGTCGAGGGCGATGCGTGCAACGTCGAGCAATTTCCCGATGGATCCTTTGACCTTGTGTTCAGCAACAGCGTCATTGAACACGTTGGCGCCTCGGATAAACAGGAAGCCTTCGCTCGTGAAGTCATCCGCCTTGGCAAGTCGTACTGGGTGCAGACGCCATCTGCCTGGTTTCCAATCGAAGCGCACACAGGATTGCCTTTCTACTGGTTCTATCCTAGACAGCTTCGAGACTTGCTGTTGCGGAGATCACAGAAGAAGCTTCCGGCGTGGTGGACGGAGTACATATCGACAACCCGAGTGCTTTCGCATGGCAGGATGGCTGAGTTGTTCCCGAATGCCCGGGTCAGCATTGAGTTCTTTTTTGGGCTCCCAAAATCCTACATCGCATACTTGTGATAATGATCCGCTTCTTGGCTCCCCACCGGCCTTGCCGCAGACCAACTGGGGATGAAACAAGCTGCAAGGAGTTGCATCGCATCTCCAGGTAGCGAATTTCTTTCCAGTCCCCACCGGCCTTGCGGCCGGCCTGCCCATGGCCGCCGCTCAGTGTTCATTCTGCATCGCTCGCTCATTGGGAATCTACGATGGCCATCTTTGCCCCGCGGCTCAAGCTTAGCGGTCATGTTCCGGCGCTCGACGGGATCCGGGGCCTCGCTGTGCTTATGGTTCTCGTGTTCCACTTCGTCGGTTGCGTGCCGCCGGTCGGCGGCGTTGAGCGGGCCATCGTAAGCGTGACCAAGTACGGCTCGTTTGGCGTGGAGTTGTTCTTCGTTCTGTCCGGTTTCCTCATAACCGGCATCCTTTATGAATTTTGCCATAAGCCACACTATTTCCGCAACTTTTATGCGCGGCGAACGCTGCGTATTTTTCCTCTTTATTACGGCGTGCTGTGCCTCTTCTTCATTGTGGCGCCAATGATCCCGCCGCTACGGGGACCGACGCTCGACTATCTCCTAGATCGACAGGCATGGGCCTGGCTCTACGGTGTTAACGTTTACATCGCCATCCAAGGCGACTGGTCATTCTCTTACCTCGAACATTTCTGGTCGCTCGCCGTCGAGGAGCACTTCTACCTCTTCTGGCCGCTGCTGGTGTTTCTCGTGGCGGGCCGACCGCGGACGCTTATGTCCTTGAGCCTGACGCTCGCGCTGTGCGCCGTGCTGGCCCGCATGATCGGACTTCTCGCGGGGTTGAGCTGGTGGACGACCTACGTCCTTACTCCCTTCCGCCTGGATGGTCTGGCGCTGGGGGCCTTCCTCGCCGTAGCGGCTCGTCAGCCTTTGGGGCTGAAGCGTCTGGCGCGGGCGCTACCCTACGTGCTGGCGGCGGCCGGCGCGCTGATTGTGGTCACGCAGATTTTCCCCGGCCCGATTTGGAGCCAGGGAATGCCGGTGACGGCGCCGATTCGGTCAGCGGCGATCCAGTTGCTGTTGGCTTGCATCCTGTTATGGGCGCTCATGGCGCCGGAGAGGTCGCTAACCCAGCATTTCTTCTGCAGCAGGACGATGGTTTTCCTGGGCACATACAGTTACGGGCTATACGTCTACCATCACCTCATTTTCTATTACATGTATACCAACCGCACAGATTTGACGCTCGCTGGCTGGCTTGGCTCGCACGGGCTCGCGGTGGCGGTTCAAGCCACAGCCGGCATGGCCGCCTCCCTGATCGTCGCCTACCTGAGTTACGAACTGTTCGAGAAGCGCTTCCTTAAGTTGAAGCGATTTTTCGAAGCGCCAAAGCAGCCGGCGCCTTAAGCCGTAGCTTAGACGTCAACGGCGGTCGCCGCCCGTTGGTCGCCGTCGCTGTTTTACTTCTCAGCCTGACGCTCTGCATTGGCGGACCTGTCAGCCTGACCGACCCCAGAAGAAGGCGGGCCTCTGATCTCTTCGCATTGATCCGGACTCGCAAATCCGATAGTCAAACGATAGTTCCGGACGCGCCAGATGCGTCCGCCACGCCGCCTACGTCGTCCAGAGCCCGATCAATGAACCAACAACGCCTCAACATCCTCTGCGTGTCCCAGCTGCCAGCCAGCCCCCCCCGCTTTGGGGCGCAGGCGCGGATCCATGGGCTGATGACAGAACTCGCTCAACGTCATGACCTGACGGCGGCGATGCTGGTCAACGGTGATTTCGACATCGAAGAGTGTCGTCAGGCCATGGAGGCCTATTGCCGCGAGGTCGTGCTGGTTCCCAACCCATATGATCGGGAAGATCGCGTAAAGCGGCTGCTGCAGCTGCGGTCCCTGGCTTCGACGCATAGTTTCGAGCGGCTGCGGGTGATGGCGCCTGCGTTCCAAGAGGCCCTGGACAGGGTTCTGCGCGTCAAGCGATTCGATGTCGTGAACCTGGAATTCTCATTTCTTGGCCACTGCGACCTGCGTCAGGCCCCGCCCGGCGAGAGGTTGCCGTCTCTGGTCGTGGACTCGCACAACATCGATTACGATTTGGCGAGGCAGTACGCCCGCGCCGGCGGCGGTTGGGTGCGCCGCGTCTACGCCGCCGCCAACTGGCGCAAACTGCGACGGGAGGAACTGGGGACTTACCGCGATGCGGACGGGGTCTGCCTGTGCAGCGCGGCGGACGAAAAACGGCTGCACGACGAGGTTCCCGGCATTCGCACGGCGGTGATTCCCAATGCGGCGGATGTCGAATACTACCGGCCGCGCCCCACCGACCCCGAGCCAGACGGCCGCACTGTGGTCTTCTTTGGAACCCTTTCCTACATCCCCAATATCGACGGCGTAATACACTTTGCAAAAGACATCTGGCCGCGGATCGCTGAGGCGAACCCCGATGCTCGCTGCAAAATCATCGGCGGCGGACCGCCGCCATCGCTCCAGGAACTTGCTGGACCGCGGGTGGAATTGACCGGCTTCGTGCCGGATCTGCGGCCTCATCTCGCGGAGGCGGCAGCCGTGGTCGTGCCGCTGCGGTTAGGCGGGGGAACGCGCCTCAAGATCGTTGAGGCGATGGCCATGGGGAAAGCTATTGTCTCGACCACGCTTGGCGCCGAGGGGATCGACGCCCTTCCTGGCCGCGACCTACTCATAGAGGACCAGCCTGAGGCATTCGCGGAGGCGGTCAACCGCCTGCTGGCTGATCCCGATCTGGCGGCGCGCATCGGCCAGTCAGCAAGACAGCTGGCGGCGGAGCGATATGCCTGGAGCGGAGCGGCTCGGGCGCTGGAAGATTTCTACCGGAAGATTTCTGGGCCTCAGCTCGTGAAAGCGGCGCTTGCCGGATCCTAGAGGCTGGCGGCGTTATGACTTTTGGGAACGCGCCCGCTACCTGCGGTATTATCGATCAGGGCTTGATGGATTTGCGGCTCCTTGACCGTCTCCATAGGGGTTTTTGGCGGCGCGGACCAACGAGCGGCCTCGCAGGAGGTCGAAGACGGTGTTTCCTGACGTCGTCGTTCTGTCATCAGTAATGCCCCACACTCCTGTGGCATGGCTACCTAGGTTGCTCGCGCGCAACCCGCTTCGGCGTGTGCAATGGGAATGCGCCGGTAGAAGCAGCCAAGCGAAACCTGTGCGGAGAGGGCCTATCCTTATCAACCTCAGCAGGCTATCCGACTTAGGTAGCGCAATACTCTCAATAGTCGCCTTGGACTGAGTATTATCTCCATATTCTTAAAAGTTGAGACTTTTCATACAATTGCGCAATAACTCTCGAGTCCCGAATGGCTGCCAGCCTATCAAATTTTCCATCTTTACTTTGCACCATTAGAAGCTACTATTCCGGGGAAGCGAGCAACTGCGGATAACGATGTAGAATGCGTCGTGTGTAATCAACTCTTTGTGATGGTTTGTGTGGGGCACCTATGTCATCAGCAGAAGGCGTATCTTTCTTAGGTTGCCATTTTCATGCTGGATCCATTGAAGAAGCTGTTTGCGGCATCCTCGACGAGACGCAAGGAGCTTTCAAATATGTTGTGACGCCGAACGTGCATCACATAGTTAAAATGCACAATGATCCTGCAACCATGCAACCCCTCTACGAACGGGCATGGCGCGTGTTTTGCGACAGCCGCGTGCTGAGCCGTCTCGCCCGATTTAATGGCCGGACGTTGCCCGTTATTACGGGGAGCGATCTGACGGCTTGTCTCATCGCGCGCGCCGCGGAGCAACGCCTTCCGATCGCAATCATCGGCCCCTCGGCTGCGACTTGTACGGCGTTGAAAACGAAATACCCGAGCCTGGATTTCGCGGTTTACACGCCGCCTATGGGGTTCATCCAATCCGAGGATGAAACGAGACGGTGTGTGGAGTTTGTCGTCGAGACACAAGCGCCGCTGGTCTTTCTTGCTGTGGGAATGCCGGCGCAAGAGATTCTCGCCAACCGCATTGCTGATCACCCGGAGGCTCGAGGGATCGGATTATGTATAGGCGCTTCGATCGACTTTCTTACGGGGAAACAGCAGCGCGCGCCAGTCTGGATGCAAAAGGCGGGCTTGGAGTGGTTGTATCGTCTCATGTCTGATCCGCGGCGGCTTGCGTCGCGCTATCTGGTCGAATGCCCCCAGATCTTTTACCTGATGTATGTGGGGTCCAAAGCGCGTTGACAACTATATCAATCGACGGGCTGCGGCGCCATTGCCGAGCCAGGAACTGTCGGGTCTAGCTTGTTTCATCGCCAGCGGATCGGCCGCAAGGCAGATGACGAACCAAGAACTAACAGAACATTACGCGATTATTTTGATTATTGCTCTGCGCCGTAAATTGAATTAAAAGTCTTAAAATCGCTCCACTTCATGTAACTTCTCGATACTTAAGTCTATCATGTCGGCATATAGCGCTTTATGGCGCTTCGAGTTTGGCCCGATGTAGTCCGTCTCTATGCTTCACATCAGCAAAAGCTTCTTGTCAGTAGCCGTCTCCGACCGGCTTTGAAGCGGGCTGCACGGAATTTACAAAATCAAGGGTGTCTGCAACAGGAAGGGGCACGGCTACTGGGCGGGGTACTGCGTCAGGCCGTAAGTTATAGCTGGGCGTCGATGGTTTGCTTTTTTGCAGGCCCGGCCTGAACTTGTGCCTGAGCCGTTTGAAATAGGGTTCAACAGTACGCCCCACAGCCGCAGAATAAGCAATCGAGATCAGCAGGGCGACCGGAAAAAGGATGTAGGGCCTTGCGCCGATGAAAGGTATATCTTTGTCAATCGCTCGGATAATCACATAGTGGATCAAATAGATCGTATACGAATAGACGCCGAGAGTGATCGCCCATCGAGTATTGAGAAAACGGAAGGGCTGATTGTCGGAAAAGCGAATCGCGAAATAAAAGATTGGCATCAAAGCGAGCCCCTGGAGGCTGTAGCGCGCTGTTTCGTGAAAGACGGGATCACGATAGAGCAAAGTTAGGAGGAGCACGCCTCCGGCGGCTGCCAGCAAGGCCCACTCGGCCAGGGACATGGGGCGGGGCTGATTCTGTCGCCGTGCCGGATTCATGACGAGCGCAAGAATACATCCGTAGACGATCGAGTTGATGCGCGTATCGGACGAGTAATAGGTTCGGTCTGAAAAGAAATCCGGAGTATGCGCCAGATAAAAGCGCCAAGCGAGGATGGCAATGCAAAGCCCGCCGAGCAGCACTGCGATCATGCGTAGTCTCACAGCGACGCCGAGCAACAGGGTCATCAAAAGCGGATAGAAGATGTAGAAATGCTCCTCGACGGCAAGCGACCAAAGGATGCCTGTCCCGTCTGGAACTGTGTTGCCTCGATCGAAAAACAATCCATAGTAATTGGCGAAATAGAGAAGTTGAGCCGCCAGTCCCTTGCCGGTTATGCCTCCAGCAAGCAAACCATAATAGGTGAGCGCGTAAGCGACAGCCAGGGTGACAATTAGGGGGGGCATCAGTCTGAACACACGGCGGGCGTAGAAGTGAAGAATGTTTATTCCGCCCGTGCGATCATGCTCCTCCAGCATGAGGGTTGAGATCAAATACCCGCTCAGGAAGAAGAATATGGTGACGCCGAGACCACCCGGCACGATCGCTTGGAGACCGGAGTGTCCCAAGACCACAATCAACACCGAAATCGCCCGGAGACCATCCAGCGATGGAATGACCTGGGAGCGGAAGGGAAGGTCACTCATATGTTTTGGCTCCGGATGCGCGCGATCGGTGCCGTGCTTTGACGGCGCGGCGAAAGACGGCTTGGGTCCTGCGACCCTCTATCTGTCCACCGCGCTTCATAACGGCTTCATTACGTAGTTCTGGCATACCAGAGTTGGGCCTGTTCAGCGTCGACCTGCGCCGTAGCTGCTCGTTTGCCCACGCGCAGACATCTGTGCTGATAGGAGCGAAGGAAGCGCCTGAACTCTGCATCGTCATAGCGCTGCAAGCCTTTGAGCCAGCTTCCGAAATAGCCCCATAGCATCGCTGCGCTTCCGATCAGCGCCGGGTAGGCTGGCAAATGATAAGCGACAACCGCCATGTAGTAGATTGGCGATGTGCCCATGAAGTATTGGCCAAATCCCTTCCGCAGCCGTCCCGTCCAAATGCCCTTCTGGCTCGCGCCCTGTGGGCGCAGGTGGACGAAGCGGATGGGCTCGTCATCGACGCTTTCGGCGATCCAGCCGAGCATGCGGGCGCGATGGCAGTCGATCCCGTCCCACATCACCTGGCGGACGAAGCCGCCAATTTCCTTGAAACACGACACGCGGTAGAACTTGGTCATGCCAACCGACATCTCGTCGCCACAGACCTCGGGGACCAAGGCTCCGCTCCGTGGATGGACGAACCAAGGCTTGCCGGAGGTGGTGCCGATGCGCGGATTGCTCTCCATCCGCTGCATCAGAAGCTCGAAGTACCGGTCTGGCAAATCCAAATCCATGTCCAGCTTGCAAATGTAGTCGAAGTCATCGATGCGCACCGTCTCAAGACCGGCGTAGAACGCCTCGATGACGCCTGGCCCGACCCGCCGCTGGCCGCGGTCGCTGCGCCGCACGATACGCAGGTAAGGCAACCGGGCAGCATACTCCTCAAGTATGGCCGGCGTCTCGTCTGTCGAGCCGTCGTCCACGACTAACCAAAGCGCAGGCTTTACTGACTGCGCGGAGACGCTGTCAAGCGTGCGCCTGAGGTACTTGGCTTCGTCCCGGCAAGGAGAGATGATCAGGTAGCGACGCGGCGGTTCATTGGAAAAGCTCATTTGAGGAAACGCTCGAAAATTGATGTTGCATACAAGAGAACAGCAAGCTGGCGTTTTTGTCGCACAAAAGTCGACCGATTTCAACTGGGCTTACGTTATAGCTACTGTGCAGCTTGAGATTGCACAACTGAAGAATGACTTGAGTTGTAATTAACTACCTGGCCACCGCTTTAGTTGTTGACTGACATCAAATTTAGTTGTTGACTTCCATCAAGTGCGTCGAAAGCGCGCATATTCTGTTGACTGCATTTTAGCCAAGGGTTAATTGTACGCACGTAGCTTGGGTTAAATTTCATTAAAGTGGGCGTAATGAGTATTCCCGTAAACGAGGCTTCTTCACTAGCGCCGATTAGCTCCCCCAGTTTCAGGAAAAAGCCGTTTCTAGTTTCTCGGCACATGCTTTGCGATATGCTGGCGGCGCATGACTTCGTGGCGATCGTGGTCAGCGGATGGGTGGCCCGCTACATTCACCTGGTTGCCTATAAGACCGGCGCGACGCCTATCTTCGAATACGCAAGTCTCATTTTCGTGGCTGCTGTCTTCTTTCAGTTTGTTGCGCGTCAGAACCATCTCTATGACCCCGACAAAGTGGAGGATTTTCTGTCGCAACTGTACGCGTTGAGCTCCGCTTGCGCTGCGACATTCGCGATGACGTTCATCATGCTCTTCTTTATGAAGGAGTTCTGATTTTTATTCCCGGGCATGGTTCATCTATTGGGCGGCGATTTTCCTGACGTCCGCCAGCTTAGGTCGCGTTCTGTTTGCGAGACAGGTTCGCAGGCTTGCTCGCGCGGGCGCCCTGCGTCGGCCTATAGCGTTGATCGGAGACGGGCCGCATTTTGTGAGAGTCAAAGAGCAGCTCCTAAGCGACAAGGAGCATTTCCGCCTCACTGATGTGATGGAGTTGCCGGACGAGAGTTTAGATCAGGAACAAGGCAACATTCAGAATTTCGTTGAGCGCGTTCGAGCAAACGCCGTAGCCGACGTGCTCATCGCGCTGCCGTCTTCAAGAGCGCCTTTGCTCGATGCAATTGTGCGGCAAACTCAAACGATCGCAGCAGACATTCACATCCTTCCCGATCTGGGCGACACGAGAATTCCCCTCACGCGTCTCCATCGCGCCGGGGCGTTCGCCTTCATCACGACCGTCTCAAGACCGATCGAGGGTTGGGGATTTTTCTACAAAAGAGTGGAAGACTTCACAATCGCATTGATCGGACTGGCGCTGACGCTGCCGGCCATGCTGCTTATTGCGTTGGCCATCAAGCTCGACAGTAAGGGGCCCGTCATCTTCCGTCAGAGACGGCATGGTTACAATAACTGCGTCTTTGAAGTTTTGAAGTTCAGAACAATGACGGTTCTTGAGGATGGAGACGCCGTTGCTCAGGCCAAGAAAGGCGATAAACGTGCGACGCGCGTCGGCAAGTTTTTGCGGCGTACGAGCATGGATGAGCTTCCGCAATTGATCAACGTTCTTCGCGGCGATATGTCGATTGTGGGGCCGAGGCCTCATGCTCTCGCGCACAATTCATATTATGAAGACCTCGTTGAGAATTACGCCAACCGTCACAGAGTGAAGCCCGGCATCACGGGGTGGGCGCAGATCCATGGCTTTCGCGGTGAAACGGAAACCCCCGAGAAGATGGCCGACCGAGTGCGGTACGATCTGGAATACATAGACAATTGGTCTATTTGGCTCGACCTCAAGATCGTACTCGTGACCCTTCCCTTCGTTTTGTTCCATAAGAACGCTTACTAGGACCTGACTGTCAGCCCGAGGCAAGTTGGCAAACTTGCCTCGGTGAACTCGGGGGTATACGGCGATTGCGCCACTTTCACGAGCCACTCAACTCGAAGGCTTCTCCACAAGCAAAGCCCCGGAGACAGCATTCGAATTCGAAGCCAAGGAAAACCCTATTCCACAGCCGAGAATCACTCTTAGCCAAATCCTTGGTCAGCAACTAAATGTCCGCAGGTCTTCTAACAAACTATCCAGCTTCGGGTGGTTGGTCTGGAGAGCCGCCTCGCCCCTCTTGCTCGGTTTTGATTCGGGCCATCTCAGCCGCGACCCAACACAAAACGACGCCTAAGGCCTCCAAGGGAGGCATGCCAAGGTTAAGGGCTTCCTCAAAGCCTGTAATCAAATGCGACTGCAAAGCTTCTTCGGCTTTGCCTTTGGAGGCGCTGTCTGATTTGATTTCGGGAAAAGTTTATCCATCTGGGGAATTGCCAGCTGTAGATTGGGATGAAATAGCATTGGCAAAATCCTGCGTTTAATGCCTTTACGCTGCAACCCTGCAGCGACTATCCTTAATTTGTTCCCAAAAGGAAACATGTTTTTTTTAGATAAAGCCAAATTATCACAACTTCGTCCTGGCGCCCAGAGGAGGAAGAAACTAATTCCGCCTTCGGCCTTGGAAAAACAAAAACTTACGCCGAAATCGCAATCTCTTTCGCCAGCATTTAATTCAGAGGATGCAAGCATCTAGTAATGCGACATGAAGCCCGGATCAAGGCCGACGATATCCCCCTCAATGTCCATCCTTTCGGCAAGGCCTTGAGGATGCGCTTCGCGGGTCTTGACAAAGCGCTTCACGATGGCTGTCGGCCATGCTGATGAGGCGGTCGGGTGGCGCATCCCCTTCCCTGCGATCTGGCCGGGGCGAAGATTTATGTCTGACGGCGCGAAGCGACATTACGCCTCTCTTTCGAAGCGTGCTTGCATCGGTGAGCCAAGGCAGCCTATCAGTAACGTAAAACGCATTGATGGCGGTTTATCGAGCATCAGCAACAGGCGCTGGGCGTCCACCATCCTAGCAAATCGCGTTCACTGGAGGCGATCATGAGCGATGCTCAAAAGACCATTCAGCAACAAGGCGGAGGCATAATCATGCCGCTTCTAAAGGTGCTGCTCGTTGTGGTGGCATTATTCGTCATCGGCTGGTCGGTTGTAACGATAGACCTCCCGAACGCAAGATATTTCTGGATCGTCTTCGAAGTCGTGGTCGCCCTTCTCCTCATCCCGGTCGCTATCAACAGCATCCGGCAAATGTTCGGGGGCAAGCGCTGAGGACGGCGCTCGCAAGCGCTTGCCGTGTGCGCGCATAAAGAAAAGCGGCTCACTGCACGATCTGGAACGAGTCCACAAACCGATCCACGTGCTGCAAGCCATTCGGCTTTGCCGAAAAGGCGGAAACCATGATTACTGACTGGGGCGTCGTCACGATGGCGAGGCCCCGGCCGGCGAGATTGCCGTTTTCGAACGTAAAATCGACACGCGGCATGCGCCCGTTCGACGCCGCGATAAGGTCGGTCCTTTTTTGTCCGGTCACTTCAGCCCCAATCGACTTCACAAAGGCTTCGATGTCGGCCTGAAGCTCGACCGCTAAATCGACATTTTTTGCGTACTCGGTGTAGCCGCTCAAGAACGACGCGTCGCCATGGTTGACCGAATAGACGGTCGTTTTGGAGCCGGCTGAAGGAACGACCTCTTTCTCGTCCGGCTTCTCGGGAAACGCGATTGTATACCCGCCCTTGAAAAGCGATTGCGCTTCCTCGGCGTTAAGACCAAGCGGGCAGACAACCGCTGTCGCAAGTGCAAGCCTGAAAAGAACCTGTTGGAGCATGGCCGGAATAATCTCCAAAGAAAGAGAAGCTGGCGTCAAATGCGCCTGATGTCGCTAACAAATATGCAGTTCACCCGCAATTTGCTAGAAAGAAGGCCTTCTCTTCGAGCCAGTAACGGCGGCAATTCCGCAGGTGGCGTTTCACTGGAGGCTCGGGCGAGGTTTTGTGTGCGGCAAGTCCGAAGAGTTCGATCGCCGCTTGGCGTCTTCTTGTGAAAGTTGCGATCAGAAAAATCTAGGAGTTGCGCGAGCCCTGCCTTTGTGCTCCCTCAACCTGGATTTCCACGAATGGACATGAACCGCAGCGAAAATGACCGTAACTGTCTATAAAAACGACCTGCCGCCGGGCCTTGATTTCGGTGGCGCTGTCGCCATCGATACCGAAACCCTTGGATTGAAGCCCCATCGGGACCGGCTTTGCGTTGTGCAACTTTCATCAGGCGATGGAAACGCGCATCTCGTGCAGTTCGAGAAAGGTCCGTACAATGCTCCAAATTTGCGAGAGCTTCTGACCAATCCGCGGGTTGTTAAGATTTTCCACTTCGGGCGCTTCGATGTCGCCGTTCTCCTTCATTATCTCGGTGTGACGACCCGTCCGGTTTACTGCACCAAAATCGCCGCCAAGCTTGTCCGCACTTTTACGGATCGCCATGGCTTGAAGGATTTGTGCCGGGAACTCCTTGGCGTAGAATTATCGAAGCAACAGCAGACTTCGGATTGGGGTCAGGCCGTCCTGACGCCGGAGCAGCTGAACTATGCCGCCTCCGATGTCCTTCATCTTCATGCTTTGAAGTACAAACTCGACGCCCTTCTTAAGCGCGAAGGGCGTGAAGAACTCGCCGATGCCTGCTTTTCCTTCCTTCCATATCGGGCTGAACTCGATCTCAAAGGGTGGTATGACGACGCGGACGTCTTCAACCACTGAAGCGGCCCGCGTTCATTTGGGCGCGGCGTCGAATTCTGATGAAAGGCGGTTGAGCACGCGCGGGGCGCGGAAAGCGAAACGACATGGCATTTGCGACAACGTCCATGAGACAAAGCGCCGCGCCGCTCAATCGGTCGTCACGACAGGCGCGCGCAGAAGACGATCGCCGTGCCCGCGAGTTCCGGATTGCGAAGCGCCACAGTGCGCGCGTCCGCGCGCTCAAGGCTGCCCTGCCTATGATAGCGGCGGGGATTTTGAGCCTTTATTTGCTTCCCTCCTTCTTCAAAGTCACGATCGATAAGGGCCGGGGCACGGCGTCCGTTCGGACGGTGACATTAGAAGCGGGGTCCTTGAAGATGCTCGACCCGCACGTCAAGGGCGTGAACGAAAGAAACGAGCCTTATGATTTCTGGGCGGATTCGGCGACGCAGGCGTCAAAGGGCGCCGACGAAATGTATCTCGACAATGTGCGCGGCCGCATGACCGGACAGGATGGCAGGATCACAACGCTGACGGCGCCGAACGGCGTGCATAACACAAAAATTGATAAGCTGACGTTCAACAACGGCGTCATCGTCAGGCGCGAACCCGATCTGTCGGGCGAGTTTCAAACGGCGACCGCGTTCATGAAGCAGCAAACTGTCATCTCAAAAGCGCCCGTTATCGTCCGCCTTCATGAGAGCACAATTCATGCAGAGAGTATGACCCTATTCTGGGGCGAGCAAAGAGCAATTTTCGAAGGCAATGTCAGAACGCATGTGGAGCGAAAGCCAGAGGATGCGGGTCCCGAGCGTTCTGAAACGCAGCCTTCTTCAACGGGAGCCTGGGCGGTGGGATCGGCCCCGGCGCGATAGATCGTGGAGCACTGTTGGAATGGCGCCATGTTTGGCAGGCGGCAAGGTGAAGCGGCAGGCGATGCTCGCGGCGGCCTTTCTTGTAAGCGTTGCGCTTCTGGCCGCGCCTGAGCCGCTTCCTGCTCAAACTCCCCTAACCGGGTTCACCAGCGTCGGCGGCGCCAATTCCAAGAAGCCCATCGACATTGAGTCCGACCGGCTCGAAGTCGACGACAAGACACACGTGGCCATCTTCACGGGCAATGTCACGGCGGTTCAGGGGGACTACACCCTGCGTGCGCCGCGTCTCGAAGTCACATACGACAAGGCTGCGGAAGCGGGGGCGCAGGAGCAGGGCGGCGCACAGACGCCGAAAACTGTGAAGGTTGCAAAACCAGTAAACGCAAGCGCCGATGCGTCGACAGATCCCCTATCGAGCAGCCAGATCAAATTCGTTCACGCGACCGGGGGAAAGGTCGTCGTCGTGAGCAAGGTTGATGAACAGGAAGCAACCGGCGACGACATTATATACGATGTGAAGGGACAAAAAATCACCATGACGGGGAAGGACGTGATCCTGACTCAAAAGAAAAATGTGGTGAAAGGCAAAGAGATGGATATCGACCTTGCCACCGGCCGGGCTACCGTTATTCCGCAACATGGGCGCGTCCAGGCTATTCTGGCGCAGGATGATGTCAAAGGCGCGACGTCCGGCAACCCGTTGACCGGCGCCAAGAAGAAGAACTCTCATCCGGCTGCGGAGGCGCTCAAGCCGCCCTCGGGGGCCAACTGGCAGACGCAAATCATTGAGGTCTTTAGGAACGGGCTGGTTAGAGGGTCATGGTTCTACTCGATAAACGTCAACCCGGCCCGCAGCCGCGCCGCCCCGACCAACGCTCCCGCATTCAGCCTATTCCCGAGGCGCCTTCCAATCCGCGGCGCGCGTTCGGTGAAGAAGAGCGCCTCATCGTCGACCAGGTCAAAAAGACCTTCAAGAAGCGGACGGTCGTCAAAGGCGTCAGCATCAACTTGAAACGGGGTAAGTCTGTGGGTTTGCTTGGTCCGAACGGGGCGGGCAAGACGACCGTTTTCTACATGATAACCGGCCTTATCAAACCGGACGAGGGCGCGGTCTTCATCGACGGCTACGATGTCACCTCACTGTCCATGTATCGACGCGCAAGGCTTGGTATCGGCTACCTGCCGCAGGAAGCGTCAATTTTTCGCGGCCTTTCGGTCGAGGACAATATCATGGCCGTCCTCCAGGTCACCGAGCCGAGCAAGAAAGAGCGCAAGCGTCGCCTCGACGAGCTTCTGGAGGAGTTCAAGATCGCACGCCTGCGCACGCAGCCCTCCATTGCGCTGTCCGGTGGCGAGCGCCGGCGCTGCGAGATTGCGCGCGCACTGGCGAGCAACCCGGCCTACATGCTTCTCGACGAACCTTTCGCCGGCATTGATCCTCTTGCTATCAATGATATTAGAACTTTAGTGCGGCATTTAACCGATCGGGGAATTGGTGTTCTGATCACCGATCACAATGTGCGCGAAACTCTGGACTTAATCGACCGGGCATATATCATCTATGATGGCCGTGTGTTGATCGAGGGCACTCCAGCCGAGGTCGTCGCGAATGAGGAGGTGAAGCGCGTCTACCTGGGCGACATGTTCTCACGCTGACGGCCGCGTTCGAGGTGTACGCAACCGCGGTGGTCCGATGTGCTCCAACTAAGGCTTGAGACACGGCAAACACAGAAGATCGTGATAACGCCGCAATTGCGGCAGGCTATCAAGCTTCTGCAACTTTCCGCGATCGAGCTTCAGTCGTATATCGAGAACGAAATTCGCGAGAATCCTCTCCTATCTGTCGAAGAACGCGGCGGCGACGAAAGCGTTCCGGACGTGTCGCCCGAAATCGCGGCGGTCGCGAACGGAGAAACGGCGGACATCCCGGCCTTCGATGCCCGTGACGGCGGAAAAATTGAGATCACCACGGATTGGGAGCCGGAAGCGCCGGGCGACCGCGTTTATGAGGGCGAACCGGTTTCTGCTCCTGCCATGTCGGAGTGGACATCGACCGGTAGCGCGAACGTGGTCTCGGGCGAGGATTACGATCCTTTCGCCACAGTCGCGAGCACGAAGTCCCTTGCGGATCACCTGAACGAACAGGCGCAGCTTGCGCTTACTTCCGCTCACGACCGCCTGATCGCACGCTACCTGATCGATCTTGTCGATGTGGACGGCTATATTCGCAGCCCGCTCGACGATGTCGCCGCTTCCTTGTCCACGAGCCTGGAAGAGATTGAGCGCATTCTCGCCACGCTCCAGACATTCGACCCGCCAGGAATTTGCGCCCAGGACTTGGCCGAGTGCCTGGCGTTACAGCTCAAGGAGAAAAACCGCTTCGATCCCTTCATGGAACGCCTGCTTGAAAACCTCGAACTGATCGCCGCCTGTGATTTTCAGCGCTTGAAAAAGGTGTGCGGCGTCGATGGAGAAGATCTGCGGGACATGCTGGCCGAACTGCGCCAGCTCAACCCGAGGCCGGGCAGGGCGTTCGATCATGTGGAGATCGAGACGCTGGTCCCCGACGTAATCGTAAAGCGGCGATCGGATGGAGAATGGCGCGCGGAGCTCAATCCTGGCGCCGCGCCGTCGCTCGCGGTGGATCGCGCCTATTATGCGAGCCTGAAAGCGCGTTGCCGCTCGGACGCCGACCGCACCTATCTCGGCGACCGGCTCAGTTCCGCGAATTGGCTCGTGAAAAGCCTAGAACAGCGCCTGACGACGATCCTGAAAGTGGCGACGGCCGTGGTCGAGGAGCAGTCCGCCTTTTTCGATCATGGCGTCCGCCACCTGAAGCCATTGAATTTGCGGCAGATCGCAGCAAAGATCGGGATGCATAAGTCGACGGTAAGCCGTGTCACGTCGAACAAGGCGATCTCGACGCCGCGCGGCATTTTCGAGATGAAGTACTTTTTTACGTCCGCAATTCCGGCGTCGTGTTCTTCCGTTGACGCTCACTCCTCCGAGGCCGTTCGGGATCGTATCAAGGAGTTTATCTTGAATAAATCGCCTGCGGAGATTTTGTCCGACGACCGGATCGTAACGTTGCTCAAGGCGGACGGCATCGAAATTGCGCGCCGCACGGTGGCTAAGTACCGCGAGGCCCTTCGCATTCCATCTTCAGCGGCAAGGCGTAGGCAAAAACGAGCGGCCGACGCTGCCTGAGTGACTTCGCCGCCGTCGCCATTCCCGCAACGTGGCAGGCGTTGTCTGGTGTGGTGCGAATCGAAGCGCTTTTCTTTCGTAAGCGTCCCCTCGTGGCTGCCTTGTGCTGACGTCGCTGATCGTGTGGCTTAGCGTTCCTACTCACGTGCGTAAGGACGCTAATGGACAAAACTCAGCTTGATATCATTCAGGTCGTGGAGCGGCGGCGGAAGTGGTCGGCGGAGGCGAAGGCGCAGATCATGGAGGAGGCGCTGGCGCCGGGCGCAACGGTGGCGAGCGTCGCGGATCGGCATTGCGTTTCCCGCAGCCAGGTTTATGGGTGGCTCCGGAAAGCGCGGGTGGGCGAGCTGCCCGGAATATCCATGGCTTCTGCGGCCTGCGCTGTTTTTGCGCCAGTTAAAGTGGAAGAGCCCCAGACCGCTGCCCCCTCGCTTCCTGCTCTTCCCACAGCGCCCGCTGCGCGCCGCCGCGCCAGTGTTGTCGAGATCGCCCTTGGCAATGGCCGCAGCATGAAGGTCTATGAAGATATTGATCCCGCCGTTTTGGCAAGGCTCGCCGGCGCCCTCGACGGAGGCAAGCGGTGATCACGGTTCCAGCCGGGGCGCGCATTTATCTGGCCTGCGGCGTCACGGACATGAGAAAGGGGTTCGATAGCCTAGCGATGCTGGCGCAGGAAGTCCTGAAGCAGAACCCGTTTGCAGGTCATCTTTTCGCTTTTCGGGGGCGCCGAGGCGATCTCGTCAAAATCCTGTATTGGGATGGCCAGGGCTTTTGCCTGTTCGCCAAGCAGCTTGAGAAAGGCCGGTTCACCTGGCCGGCCACACAGGCGGGGGCTGTGACGCTTTCGCCGGCGCAGTTGTCCATGCTGCTCGAAGGGCTTGAGTGGCGGGCGCCACAAAAATCTTGGGTTCCCAAGACCGCCGGGTGATGGCGCCAAAGCCGCGAAGCAGATAGAGAGGCGCGCATGCCTCTCGCCGCCGCCGCTTTGCCCAATGATATCGCCGCGCTCAAAAAGCTCGTGCTGGCTCAGGCCGCCGATATCGAAAGAACCGGCGCTGAACTCGCGGCGGCCAAGGCGGGCCTCCTCACGAAAACGCTTGAGATCGAGAAGCTGAAAATCCAGATCGCTCGTCTGAAGCGCATGAGCTTCGGCGCTTCGTCGGAGCGTATCCGCCGGGAGTTGGAGCAACTCGAGCTCAAACTCGAAGAGCTGGAGACGGCGGAGGCCGAAGCGGAGGCAGCCGCCGAGACGGCTCCGGCCATGGCGGAGGAGCCGGCGCCGGAACAGGCTCCGGCAAAGAAGCGGCGCCGCAAACTGCCCGAGGCGCTGCCGCGCCGGGAGATCGTACACGAACCGGACTGCACATGCAGCGTGTGCGGCGGGGCCTTGCGTAAAGTGGGCGAGGACGTCACCGAAATCCTCGACTATATCCCCGGCCGCTTCGAGGTGATCCGGCATGTGCGGCCCGCCTATTCCTGCCGGAAGTGCGAAGCCATGACGCAAATGCCGATGCCCGCGCTGCCGATCCCGCACGGGCAGGCTGGGCCCGGCCTCCTCGCGCATGTGTTAATCGCGAAGTTCTGTGACCACCTGCCGCTTTATCGGCAGGCCGAGATCTACGCCCGCGACGGCGTCGACCTCGATCGCGCCACGCTCGCCGATTGGGTTGGCAAGGCCGCCTGGCTTGTGCAGCCGTTAGCCGAACGAATCGGCGCTCACATCATGGCTGGCGGCGTCTTGCATGCCGACGATACGCCCGTGCCGGTGCTCGCCCCCGGTAGAGGCAAGACCAAGACTGGCCGCTTCTGGGTCTACTTGCGCGATGAGCGGCCCCATGCGGGCGCCGCGCCGCCCGCCGTGCTCTACCGCTATACCCCGGACCGCAAAGGCGAGCATTGCCGCGACCATCTCGCCTCCTTTGCCGGTCATTTGCACGCCGACGGCTATAGCGGCTTTGCCGAGCTCTATCGGGATAAGGACGCCAGGCCTGCCTGCGTCGCCGAAGTGGCGTGCTGGGCCCACGTGCGCCGCAAATTCTTTGACATCCACAAATCCAATGGCTCGCCCATCGCCAAGGAAGCGCTCGATAAAATCGGCGCCTTGTTCGACATTGAGCGCGCCATCGCCGGCAAGCCGCCTGGGCAGCGCAAGGCCGTGCGCGTGGCGAAAGCCAAACCCAAACTCGATGCGCTCGCCGACTGGTTCGACGAGCAGCTGAAGCTCATCTCCGGCAAAAGCGATCTCGCCAAAGCTATCCGCTATGCGCGCTCGCGATGGGAGGCGCTGACCTGTTATTGCGCTGACGGTCGCCTGGAAATCTCAAACAACGCCGCCGAAAACGCGATCAGGCCCCTGGCCCTTGGCAGAAAGAATTGGCTGTTCGCAGGCAGCGACGCCGGTGGCGAGCGGGCCGCCGTTTTCTACACCCTGATCCGAACGGCAAAGATGAACGGCGTCGAACCCGAGGCTTACCTGCGCGAAGTCCTGACCCGCATCGGCGAGCATCCCATCAATGCGATCGACGCCCTGTTGCCCTGGAACATCTTCCCGCCAGCGACGCTCAGCGTCGCTGCCTAACCCGAACGCTGTCAAGCCGGCAAAGCTGCATCCCAAGCATCACGCTTACTTTCTTTCTTGATCCCGGCTGGCGCTTTGCCGGTCGGCGTGCGATCAGTCGGCCGGATTGACGGCGATTGGCGGCAGGGAAAGGTCGCGGTTTGTAATAATATAACTCCGGATCCCCCTGCACGACCCCGCTCTCATGAGCACGAACTACAGGCGCTATTTTCGAAGACAGCTATTGGGACGGCGGCGCAACGTCTCAACGGCGGCCTGTGAGGGTCTCGTGGATGAGCTTGTCGGCTCCCCGGAAACGCCTGCATTTGCTCAAAAAAATGGCCGGGCGATGCCCGGCCATTTGCAAAGGTTGGATAAAGACTTGGCGTCAGTGCTCGACGTTACGCCATAAAGTTTTCTTCGCGACGAAAAGCAGGCCCGCAAGAACTGCGAGGTACGACAGAACCAGAAGACCGAGCTTCTTGCGCTCAACCAGATGGGGCTCAGCCGACCATGCAAGGAAGGAAACCACATCCTTGGCTTCCTGATCCAAGGTATTCGGGGTTCCATCCTCATAGTCCACCACGCCATCGGTCAAGGGTTGCGGCATGGCGATTTGGTGTCCAGGGAAGACCCGGTTGTAGTTGGAGCCCGGATTGAGTTTGAAGTCGGCGGGCGCGTCGACATAACCCGTCAGAACCCCATAAATATAGTCTGGCCCCTGTTCCTGGTATTGCGTAAACAGATCCTTAAGCATGAGGAAGGGGAACGAGTACCAGGAAATTTCGCGCTCGACGGTGCGAGCCTTCGCCATGACGGACAAGTCTGGCGGCACCGCGCCGTTGAACGTGGCGGCAGCCTCTTTCTCATTCTTGAACCGCCATTGGAAATAATCCGACGGCTTGCCAGGGCGCATAACAGCCTCACCCTGATCGTTGTACCCGTTCTGGACCTGGATCTCGGAAGCCAGCGCGGCGACCTCCTCCTTGGAGAGGTTCGGTCCGCCCGCATCGCCGAGATTGCGATAAGCCAAAAAGCGCATGTTATGGCAGTTCGAACAGACGTTCTTATAGATCTTATAGCCGCGCCTTAATTGCTGCTCGTCGAAATATCCAAAGAGGCCCCCGAATGTCCATTCCTGGCGCGGGACTTGATAATGTTCCGCGTGAGCAGGCGCCGCAGCCGGCTCTTGAGCCGCAGCCGGAGCCGGAGCGGCCCCCGGCTTCGGCGTCGCCGCTGGTTGCTCGGCTGCCGCCACTGTTGCGATCGCCGCCAGTGAGAGCATGGTTCCAGCCGCAAGAACCCTGAAGGTTCGCCGGGCGAGAGTGGTCTTTATCGTGGTCATTGTGCTCTCCTACTCGGCCGCCACTGCGCGCATGTCGTGGCCGGAACCCTCAGCTTTATGGGTGAAGGTTTCAGATATGGTGGAAGGCATCGGCCTTGGCGTCTCTGTCAAGCCCACGATGGGCATCACGAGAAGGAAGTGCGCGAAGTAGTACAGTGTGGCGACCTTCGCCGCGACAATCGCGCTGCCTTCGGGCGGTATTGCGCCGATGTAGCCCAAAGCGAGCACATCGATCACGAGGGCCAGGAAGAACCAGCGGTATATCGGACGGTAGGTTGTGGACCGCACGCGGGAGGTATCGAGCCAAGGGACGAAGAAGAGCACGACCAGCGACCCGAACATCAGAAGGACGCCGCCGAGCTTGGACGGGATCGCCCGCAGGATCGCGTAGAAGGGCAGGAAATACCATTCCGGCACGATATGCGGAGGCGTCAGCAGGGGATTAGCCGGCACATAGTTCACTGCGTCGCCAAGGTAGTTCGGTACGTAGAACACGATGTAGGCGAAGAGCATGGCGAATATGACCAAGCCCAGCATGTCCTTCGTCGTGAAGTACGGATGGAAGGGAAGCGTCTCTTTCTCGGTGTTGCGGACTTCGACGCCGACGGGGTTATTGCTGCCCGGCACATGGAGCGCCCAGACGTGAAGGCCAACCAGCCCCACGAGTACGAAGGGCAGCAGGTAATGGAGGCTGTAGAGTCGGTTGAGCGTCGCGTTGTCGACCGAGAAGCCGCCCCATATCCACTGCACCAACGTCGTGCCCAGACCGGGAACGACCGAGTCGAACGAGGAGAAGAGGTTGGTGATAACCGTCACGGCCCAGAAGCTCATCTGTCCCCACACGAGCGAGTAGCCCATGAACGCCGTCGCGATCATCACGATAAGGATGGCCACGCCGATAATCCAAAGCACTTCGCGCGGAGCCTTGTAGGAGCCGTAATAAAGCCCGCGGAAGATATGGATGTAAACTGCGAGGAAGAACAGCGACGCGCCGACCATGTGCGTGTAACGCATCAGCCAGCCATAGTTCACGTCGCGCATCAACTTCTCGATTGAGTCGAAGGCGAGCCCTATATTTGGCGTATAGTGCATAGCGACGATGACGCCGGTTATGAGCTGAACAACCAGAAAGAAGGTCAGGATCGCGCCAAAAGTCCAGATGTAGTTCAGGTTTCGCGGCGTCGGAAACGCCATGAAGCCCGAAGTCCAGCGGATGATTGGCAGTCGGGAATCGAGCCAGCGCGTGAACGCCGTTTTCGGTTCGTAAGTCGAAGCATGAGACATAGAGCAACCTTCTCAGAATGCCGGGGGCTTAGCCGATCTTGATCTTGGTGTCCGCAGTGAACTCGTACGGCGGGATGTCCAGGTTACGCGGCGCTGGCCCCTGCCGGATGCGTCCGGCCGTGTCGTACATGGAACCGTGGCAAGGGCAGAACCAGCCGCCATAAAGACCCCGATCGTCGCCGGGAGCCTGACCTTTGGGGATGCAGCCAAGATGCGTACAGATGCCGATCGCTATAAGCCAGTTCTCCTTGCCCGGCTTCGTCCGGTTCGCGTCGGTGGCTGGCAGATCCGAGGGACCGCCCATAACCTCGGCATATGGGTCTTTCAAGTCCGCCACCTGGACATCCTGCGCCATTTTGATCTCTTGCGGCGTGCGGTGGCGGATGAAGATCGGCTTGCCGCGCCAGAGTACAGTAATGGCTTGTCCGATGGCGACGGGCGCCAGATCCACTTCGGTGGAGGCGAGCGACAGCGCCGACGCGTCCGGGTTCATCTGATCGATCGCCGGCCAGAGGGCGGCCGCCGCTCCGATTGCGGCAAACGCCGTCGTGGCGATGTAGATGAAATCGCGGCGCGATACATCGCCTTGATCACTGTCGTATGTTGTGGCCATGCGAGCTTAACCTTGTGGGACGTTTTTTGCAGGTGCGAACAAATCGTGTTCTTATGGATCCGATCATTTGGCGTGTCTATGGCGCAATTTAACGCTCATCCCTTTGTCGAAGGCCTTAAAGATGCGGGTCGCTCTATATCAGCCTGATATTCCTCAAAATGCAGGCGCCATTCTGCGGCTTGCTGCATGTCTTAACGTCGCAGTCGACATCATCGAGCCGGCCGGTTTCGATATGTCCTCGCGGGCGCTGAGACGCGCCGCTCTCGATTACTTCGACAAGGTCGACCTTACGCGCCACGGCGCTTTTTCAGATTTCCAGAGTGAACTGGAAAGAACTGGAGCAAGGCTGATAGTGCTGACGACCCGCGCCGAGGCCTCCTATCACAATATCGTGTTTAAAAATAACGACGTTATACTTGCCGGACGCGAAAGCGCGGGCGTTCCCAAAGAGGTGCACGCTTTGGCCGACCTCAGAATCCGGATCCCGATGCGTCCCGATCTACGCTCCTTGAATGTTGCCGCATCGCTTGCCATGGTGCTAGGAGAAGCCCTTCGTCAAACAGGGGGTTTTTCCCATTTCACCTAGCCCAGGCGGCGGAGTGACCATGTCGACATCCAGCGCTGCGCGCATAGCAGCCCACCAGACCGAGCAATCAGAACCCTTTAATCTAGAGAAATCGAAAACGCGGGTCTGGTTCTCGTCGCTTCGCAACGACATTTGCGCCGAGTTCGAGCGGATCGAGGACGAGTTGAAAACCGGGCCAGCATGCTCGCTGCCGGCCGGCCGTTTCGTCCGAAAGCCCTGGACGCGCACAGATCACACCGGAGCCGACGGCGGCGGCGGCATGATGGCGATCCTGCACGGGCGCGTGTTCGAGAAGGTCGGCGTCCACGTCTCGACGGTCTATGGAGAATTCGCCCCGGAGTTCCGGTCGCAAATCCCGGGCGCGGAAGAAAATGCAGGCTTCTGGGCTTCCGGGATCTCGCTCATCGCTCACCCGCTCAATCCGAATGTGCCCGCCGTTCATCTAAACACCCGGTTCATCGCAACGACAAAATGGTGGTTCGGCGGCGGCTCCGACCTGACGCCGGTGCTGGAGCGCAGGCGAAGCGAGGACGACCAGGACACGCTCGACTTTCATACGCAGTTCAAAAGCGCCTGCGAGAAACACCCCGTCGCCGACTATGGCAAGTACAGGACCTGGTGCGATGAGTACTTCTATCTTCCGCACCGCCAGGAGCCGAGGGGCATGGGCGGCATTTTTTATGACTATCACAATTCCGGCGACTGGAACGCGGACTTCGCCTTCACCCAGGATATCGGGCGCGCCTTCCTCGACATTTACGCGAGGCTTGTACGCCGGAATATGAACACGCCTTGGACCGAAGCGGATCGCGAAGAACAGCTGGTTCGGCGCGGCCGCTATGTCGAATTCAACCTTCTCCACGACCGCGGCACCGTGTTCGGGCTGAAGACAGGCGGTAACGTCGAACTCGATCCTGTCCTCAATGCCGCCTGTCGTCAAATGGCCGTGACTCTCGCCGCCGCCCTCTGAGCTATCGTGACCCCGGGATGCCGGGGTTCTCTTTTTCTTTGACTCTTCCCCGACGGTGGCGGCGCGAAGCTGATAGGAGTTCAGGACGCAGGTCTTGTCCTTGTCGAGCGTCGTGAAAGCCGGATTTGCCCGTTCCACTAAGTCGGCCTCAGTCACAAAGCCCTGCTTGTTTACGTCGTAATAGTCGAAGTTGGCAACTTCGAAGAGTCTGTCGATTTTCGCAAGCTTGGCGAACTCGTCGCGTGTCAACTTTCCATCGTGATTGGTGTCGACTTCCTTGAAGAGCGAGGCCGCGTAGGCCCGCCACTCGTCGCATGTGATCTTGCCGTCGTGATTAAGGTCCCAGGTCTGGGCCGCTCGGATGAACGATCCCTCGATGGTGTCGCTGAGGCCGGGCGCCGTCGCTGAGCATCCCGCTCCGAAAAGCGCAATTGAGCAACCTGCCAGTAAGAACTCCTTGGTGTAGTGTCCGTAAGGGAGGCATAATGTTCCACCGGAATTAGTTAAGCGTTTCAATGTGAGGATCAGCAAGAGCGCCGAAATATGGTATGATTAGGCCGCGCTTGCGGGAACTGACGTGTTTGTGCCTTTTTTGACTCTGCGCCCGCCAATTCGAGGCTGGGAGGGTTAATAATCTGGGTCGGCTGTCGGCGCATTTTGATATAGAGGCGGGGATAGTCGATTCGAACGCTTTTCATCGAAATTAAGGTGGGGGATTGTTGATGCATTGCCGGTTTGTGGCCGCAAGCGTTTTGGCCTTCTTATCCTTTTCTGGCGCAGCCTTGGCTGGCGAATGCGCCGGCAACCCTGATGCTCTCGGCACGAGCCGCGTGATTACGGTCGATCCTGCCGAGATGAAGCGCATTGGCACGGTCCAATACAAGCACACCTTGCCTCTCGAAGACCACGAGGTGGTTCTCACCTTCGACGATGGACCGATCCCGCCGCACACCGATAAAGTGCTGGATACGCTCGCGGCTGAGTGCGTCAAAGCAACGTTCTTTGTCGTCGGTGAAATGGCGAGGGCCCATCCCGCCCTCCTCCAGCGAGCTTACCGCGAAGGGCACACGATCGGAACGCATACCGAGCATCACGCTCACCTTGATCACATGTCGCCGGAGAAGGCCCAAAAGGAAATCTCCGACGGGTTGGCTTCGGCTGCGCAGGCGCTTGGCGACAAGAACGCGGTCGCGCCTTTCTTTCGGTTTCCCTATCTCGATCTCACAGGTTCGAGCGAAGCGCTTGCGGAGAAATTAGGGCTGGCCATCTTCAGCATCGATTTCCACGCGAGCGACTGGACGCGCATCAACGCCGAAAAGGTGACAGCGCTTGCCTTGTCCCGCCTTGAGGAAAAGAAGAAAGGAATCCTGCTTCTTCATGACATCCACGAGCGGACGGCTTCGGCGCTGCCCGTCATCCTGCGTGAGCTGAAGAAGAGGGGCTACCACGTCGTCCATGTCGTGCCGGCAAGCGGCGCCATCGCCAAGATCGAGGAGAAGCCGGACGCGAAGACTGGAGAGGCGGTTCTCGCAAATGCGGATGGGCAGACTGCTGTGAAGGCGGAGCAGGCCGCTCTGGCGAGCCCGGATGCGAAGGCGCCGGTCCAGGACGCAAAAACGCCGGCCAATCCGCAGACAGCTTCTGCGAAACCGGAGCAAGCTCCCGCGGAGAAGCTGAAACACAGGTTACCTGTTAAGCTCGTTCACAGATATCACAAGAACGGTGAGGGGTGGCGCACTCAAACCACGCAACCCGAAAAGGTCACCGCCGAGGCGAAGCCCACTCCTCTCCAAAATTTGTTTCAGGCGTTCTGGCATCGGTAAGCCATCGGGGATAGGGTCGGGGCATATTTGATGCCCCAAATTCCCGAGGCTGAGATCGTGACGTCAGACATCGAAGGCATGACGAAAGCCGCCCCGCTGTCACGCAGGGAGTTCGTGACGGCGGCAGCGGCTACAGCGGCGGGCTACACGCTTGCAGCAGGGCCTGTGCGGGCGGATGCGATCAAGACGGATGCCGGCAGCCTCAGGGTTGGCGACGCCAGAATCGCGGTCTCCGGCGGGGAGATGCCTGCTTATTACGCACGACCTGAGGGCGTCGCCAATCCCCCCGTCATTCTGGTGGCGATGGAGGTGTTCGGCCTTCACGAATACATCAAGGATGTCGCGCGGCGGCTCGCCAAGCTTGGCGCGTTGGCGGTTGCGCCCGATTATTACTTCCGCACGGGCGTCGATCTGACAAAAATCAATGATTTTAAGGACCTGATGCCTGTTGTGAACGCCAAGCCCGACGCCGAGCTTGTCGCAGATCTCGACGCAACTGTCGCCTGGGCGAAGTCTCAGGGCGGCGATGCTTCAAGGCTCGGGATTGTCGGTTTCTGCCGAGGCGGTCGAACGGTGTGGATTTACGCCGCCCACAGCAACGCGCTTAATGCGGGCGTGGCCTTTTACGGTTCTCTTGTCGATCCTCAAAACCCGGTTTGGCCGAAAAGCCCGCTTCAACTTGCGCCCGAGGTGAAAGCGCCTGTGCTTGGCCTTTACGGCGAGGCGGATCAAGGCATCCCGGTTGCGCAAGTCGAGGAGATGAAAGAGGCTTTGACGAAGGCTGGCAAGACCGCAGAATTCAAAATCTATCCCGGCGCTCCCCACGCTTTCCATGCCGATTATCGGCCGAGCTACCGGAAGGAAGCGGCGGAGGATGCGTGGCGAAGAATGGAAGCCTGGTTCAAGACCTACAAGGTTTTATCCTGATCGGAGACTCCAAACGTGAACGCCGCACTTCTTCCGCAGCGAAGCATCCTGGAAGTCGCGGGCGAAGACCGCGTCAGCTTTCTTCAGGGACTTGTTACGAATGACGTTGCAAGCCTGAGCAAGGGTAAGGCGTGCTTCGCGGCCCTGTTGTCGCCGCAAGGCAAGACTCTTTTCGATTTCTTCATCGCGCCTCATGACGAGGCCTTCTTGCTGGATTGTCCGCGCGAAACTGCAGCGGACCTTGAGAAGCGCCTTTCGCTTTACCGGCTGCGAGCGAAGGTGACGATCTCGGAGACTGGCTCTTGTTGGCGGGCAGGCGCGGCGTGGGGCGAGGGCGCCGCCGACTGGGTGAAAATAAACACGGCGCTGGCCTATCCTGACCCTCGATTGCCGGCGCTAGGACTTCGGTTTCTCGTTTGCGAAGCCGATCAATCGCCGTTTTCGGCAAGCTTCGACGAGTACGAATTGATGCGCGTCATGCTCGCGGTCCCCGAAGGCGGCGCGGATTACCTATACGGCGACGCCTTCCCGCACGAAGCCTGCTTCGATCTCCTTCATGGCGTCGACTTCAAGAAGGGCTGCTTTGTGGGGCAGGAAGTTGTGTCGCGGATGCAGCATCGCGGGACCGCGCGAACGCGGGTATTGGCCGTGTCGGCCGAGCAACCGTTGCCGCAAGGCGGCGCGGACATCGTGGCGGATAGCGTCGCGGTGGGAAGGCTTGGTTCTGTCGCTGGTCAGCGCGGCGTGGCGCTGGCGAGAGTGGATCGCGTGAAGGAAGCGTTGGCGAAGGGCCGGACCTTCATGGTGGGCGGCATAGCGGTGAAGCTGGCCGCGCCCGCATGGGCAAACTATTCGCTCGATCCCGAGCCCGCGCATTGACAGCCGGCGAAAGCGATGGCCTGTGCCGCTGTCCCTGGGCGCGCGGCGATGCGCTCTACATCCGCTATCACGACGAAGAGTGGGGCGTACCTAAAACGAGCGATAGAGAGTTTTTCGAGAAGCTGATCCTGGAAGGGTTCCAGTCTGGCCTATCGTGGCTCTCCATCCTTCGCAAGCGTGATGCGTTCCGGAAAGCTTTCGACAATTTCAATCCCGAGAAAATCGCCCGATACAATGAGGCGCAGGTGGCGGAACTGCTGGCCAATGCGGGCATCGTGCGCCATCGCGGCAAGATCGAAGCGGCCATCGCCAATGCGCGCGCCTATCTTGATCTCGCGAAAAGCCAGACGCTGGCGGACTTCTTCTGGCGTTTCATGGACGGCGAAGCCGTCCAGAACCGCTTCGCGAGCATCGCCGATGTCCCGCCGGAAACGCCGCTAAGCCGCACGATCGCCAAGGAACTTAAGGCGCACGGCTTTCGCTTCTGCGGCCCGACCACGACGTACGCCCTCATGCAGGCTTGCGGCCTCGTCAACGATCACCTCATCGCCTGCCATCGCCATGATGTGTGCAAGGCTTTAGCTTGCCCTCAACTTCTGATATAAGTAATGTATACAATAGTCGATGGAGCGACCATGAACGCGGCGATTGGGGCGCCAGCTTGGCAACGCATGCTTTCCGGCCGCCGCCTGGATCTTCTCGATCCATCTCCGTTCGATATCGAAATCGGCGATATTGCGCACGGTTTGGCGCGGCTGGCGCGCTGGAATGGACAGACGAAGGGTCTGCATGCGTTCACTGTTGCGCAGCATTGTATTCTGGTAGAAGACATAGTCTCCGCATTGAAACCGACGATTCGCGTGAGATTTCGTCTCGCGGCGCTTCTGCACGACGCGCCTGAATATGTCGTTGGCGATCTGATCAGCCCCTTCAAAGCGATCATAAACGCCGGCTATAAGTCCTTCGAGGACCGCATCCAGCAGGCGGTCCACATCCGCTTCAGGCTGCCGCCCGTTCTGCCGCCCCGCATCGCGCAGGCCATCAAGAACGCCGACAAAATAGCCGCCTACTATGAAGCGACCCAGCTCGCCGGCTTTTCGGTGACGGATGCGAAAGCCTGTTTCGGCGACCCCGGCGCGTTGCCGGTTGCGTTTCCGAAGAGCGTCGTGCAGCTTGAGCCGATGGAGAGTTCGACCGCGCAAGCTGCGTTTCTTAAGCGCTTTGAAACGCTTGAGGCCCAAAGGCCGAAAGGCAGCCGTTTATGCGCCCTGACCTGAGAGCGCCGACGCCGGAACTGCTGTCGCGCTTTGAGGCCATCGTGGGCGAGAAAGGCGCGCTCGCGGCGCCCGAAGATACCGAAGCCTATCTGCACGAATGGCGCGGCCTCTATCACGGCCAAACCGCGCTGGTGCTCCGGCCACAGACGGTGGAGGAGGTCAGCGCGATCCTCAAGCTCGCCCACGAGGAACGCATCGCGATCGTGCCGCAGGGCGGCAATACCGGGCTTGTCGGCGCTCAGATCCCCTTCGAGACAGGCGGCGAAATCGTGCTGAGCCTGAACCGCATGAAGGCGATCCGCGCCGTCGACCGAACCGGAAACACGCTCACTGCCGAGGCGGGGGCCACTCTGCAATCCATCCAGGAGGCGGCGGCGGCCGAGGACCGGCTTTTTCCGCTTAGCCTCGCCTCCGAGGGCACGTGCGAAATCGGCGGCAACATCGCAACGAACGCGGGCGGCGTTCACGTGCTGCGCTACGGGAACACGCGCGATCTCGTGCTGGGCCTTGAGGCGGTTTTCCCCGGCGGCGAAGTATGGAACGGCCTCAAGACGCTTCGGAAGGACAATACAGGCTATGACCTGAAAAGCCTGCTGATCGGCTCGGAGGGCACGCTTGGCGTCATCACCGCCGCGACGCTGAAACTCTTTCCGCGGCCAGCCGAAGCGGCGACCGTTTTCGCAGGCCTGCCAAGCCTTCAGGCCGCGGCGTCCCTGTTTTCCACCGCATCGCGGAAGGCCGGTCCGCTTCTGACAGCTTTCGAACTCCTCCCGCGCATCCTGCTCGATTTCCTGCTCGCGCATCAGCCCCAGCATCGCGATCCGCTCGCCGGACGCTATCCCTGGTATGCCCTTTTCGAGATTTCCTCGCCATTGGGGGACGGGCTCGCTGAAAGCGCAGCCCTGTCGATCTTAGAGGGCGCCGCCGGGAAATGCGTCGTCGCGGACGCCGCCGTTGCGGCTTCACAGGCGCAGTCGGACGCATTCTGGGGACTTCGGGAGGCGGCGTCCGAAGTGCAGAAATACGAAGGCGGCAGCATCAAACACGACGTTTCCGTGCCGATTTCTGAAATTCCGCGCTTCATCGAGGAGGCGAGCGCAGCCGTGGCCGCGCTCATTCCCGGCGTCCGCCCGGTGCCGTTCGGCCATTACGGCGACGGCAATATACACTTCAACATTTCGCAGCCTGAGCGCGCGGATAAAGCCGCATTCCTCGCCAGATGGGACGAGGCAGCCGCCCTCGTTCACGGCATCGTACTGCGGTACGGCGGCTCCATCAGCGCGGAACACGGCATTGGGCGGATGAAAGCAGCGACGCTCGAAACCGTAAAAACATCATTCGAACTCGCGGCGATGCGAGCGATCAAGGCCGTCTTCGACCCGCGCGGCATCCTCAATCCGGGAAAGCTTCTGGCTCAATTCCGCCCCGTCGAATGACGCGAGGGCGAAGCGGCTCAAAGCCTCATATCGCCAAGCTAAGAAAAAAGTTAATATACAGTTTGAGTGAATGAAGCGGAAGCGGCAGCGACATGCTTGGCGCGGCGCCTATCTGGTTGACGGGTTATCTCCCCGACCAGACGGAGCGAGCGGGGATCGCAAAAAAGGGCGGCGCCTGAATGCGATGCCGGGATAACGAGCGCGGCTCTCTCGGCGCCCGGCGAGTTTTTCTTGAGGGCGCCCACGCGGATCGATAGCGGCTCACGTTGTGTTTCATAAACTCGCACATTGGTAGGTAAATGAGTACACATCCGGCGGCTTCATGAGCACAACCGCGTCGATAACGGGGACCGAGCAGCAACCGACGATGCGGCAGGCGGCGCTCGTTGGCGCGCTGGGCGTCGTCTTTGGCGACATCGGTACGAGTCCTCTTTACGCCTACAAGGAAGCGCTGCATTCCGCAGGGAACATCGAGGCGCTGCGTCCGATCGTCTTCGGTTGCATGTCGCTGGTGTTCTGGTCGCTCATCATCGTCGTTTCGGTCAAATACGTGCTTGTCGTGATGCGCGCCACAAACGACGGCGAAGGCGGCATCATGGCGCTGACGGCGCTTGCAGTGACGCCGCTCGACGGAAAGCGATGGCGCGAGGCGGCGATCCTGGTCGGCCTTATTGGCGCCGCGCTTTTTTACGGCGACTGCATCATCACGCCCGCAATCTCGGTCTTGAGCGCTGTCGAGGGGCTTGAGATCGCGACGCCGGTCTTCAAGACCTATATCGTCCCCCTCGCCGCCGGCATCCTCGCCGGCCTTTTTATTTTGCAGAGCCGGGGCACGGCGCGCATCGGCAAGCTGTTCGGCCCGATCATGATCGTCTGGTTCGCCGTGATCGGACTGGCCGGTCTGCCTCATATTTTCAAGAATCTCGAAGTCCTTGAAGCGCTAAACCCGGTTCACGGCCTCGAACTCATAACCGAGCACGGCTGGACCGGCTTTCACGTCCTGGGCTCGGTGTTTCTTGTTCTGACTGGAGCCGAAGCGCTTTACGCGGACGAGGGCCATTTCCTCGGCGATGTCATCCGCATCGATTGGTTTTCGATCGTGCTTCCGGGCCTGCTTTTGAACTACTTCGGGCAGGGCGCGCTCGTGCTCCAAAACCCTGACGCCGTCGCGAACCCATTTTATCTCATGTTCCCGGATTGGGCCTTATACCCAGCAGTGGCGCTGGCGACAGCGGCGACGATTATCGCAAGCCAAGCTGTCATCAGCGGCGCGTTCACCATGACGCAGCAGGCCATCCTTCTTGGCTTTTTGCCTCGGATGGAGATCCGGTACACATCGCAAACCGAGGCCAGCCAGATTTACATCCCGCAAATCACCGGGCTCCTGGCGGCGGCTGTCATAGGTCTCGTCCTCGCATTCAAGACATCGGACTCGCTGGCCGGAGCTTATGGCGTGGCCGTGTCCACGACGATGCTCGCCACCACGATCCTGGTCGCCGTAGTGATACGATATAGCTGGGGCTGGAGCCTGCTTCTGACGGGGACGATTATAACTTTCTTCTTTATCGTTGACGTGGCTTTTTTCAGCGCGAATCTAATCAAGATTTTCGAAGGCGGCTATATCCCTCTGCTCGTCGGCGCCGCAATCTTCGCCGCGATGACGACCTGGCGCAAAGGCCGCATGATCCTGTTCGACAGGATTGCGAGCGACAACCCGCGCTATGAAGAGTTCTGGGAGGAAATGCATTGTGCGAACATGCCTCGCGTGCCTGGCGTCGCCATCTATCTCACGAGCCGGGCCGACCGCGTGCCATCGTCGCTGAAGCTGAATGTGAAGCACAACAAGTGCCTGCACGAAACCGTGATCCTCTTGACGGTTGTAACTGAGCGCGTTCCGCGCGTCGCAAGGCATCGTCGGGTTCTGGCTGAGCTTCTCGAACACGGCTTTGTGCGCCTGACGTTGCGCTATGGCTTCGCGGAATCGCCCAATGTGCCGCGCTCGCTTCGGCGCGCCCGCGAACGCAACGTCGACCTGGGCTGCGAAATGGACTGTGATGTTGTCTCCTACTTTGTAGGACGCGCAATTCCGGTGCCGTCGACCAAGCCGGATATGGCGGCGTGGCGGGAGCGCATTTTCATTTTCCTCACAAAGAATGCGACCACGGCCTCCAACTTTTTCTGCATTCCCTCCGAGCAGGTGGTGGAAGTTGGCACCTTTATAGAAATCTGAGGTCGCTCACGACGCAATCATGCCGATGACGCGCTGGACGAGAGTGCGGTCGTCTTTGCGATTGCTTTTGACGATATCGTGGACGACCTTAAGCTTCTCCTCGACTTCGGGCGAGATGACGAACGGATAAAGATCGTCCAGCCCCATGCTGCGGTTCATGCTGTTCACGGCGAAGGTCATCGGAATCCAGGCTTCCAGGATCGTATCGAAATCGGCCTGCTTATAAGGATCGAAGTTGATGCTGGCCTTCAAATTATCATCCTGGCCGGCGCGCGGCTTGATCCTCAAGCCGAACGCATAAGCTGTCTCCAGCGTATCGACCATGTGCAGATAATGGGCGAAAGTCTCGGCCCAATCCTCATGTGGATGCGAGCTGGCATAGGCGCTGATGTGGTGCAACTGCCAATCGGCCGGCGCGCCGTTTGCATAATGAGCCTGCAGCGCCTGATTATAATCCACCGTCTCGTCCCCGAAGGTTTTGCGGAATAGATCGTAGACCGGTTTGTCCAGGACGATCCGCTCGAAGTAATAATGCGCGATTTCGTGCCGGAAATGGCCGAGAAGCGTCCGGTATGGCTCGTGCATCTTCTCCCGAATCTCGGCGCGAACGACATCGTCAGCCTCGGCCACGTTGAGCGTGATCTCGCCATGGTCGTGGCCAGTGAGGATTTTGCCTTGCCCATCTTCTCCGGGCGCGGGCGCCAAAAAGTCGAAGGCGATCCCGGTTTCGGGCTCATCGAGTTTGCTGGCGACCGGAAGCCCAAGACGCAAGAGACTGTAAACGAGGCGATGCTTGGCCACTTCGATGCGCTGCCAGCGGCGCAAGTTCTCAGGCTGGGCGAGATCGGGGATTGTGCGATTGAGCTTGCAGGCCGGGCAAAGCGGCCCCGAGCCGGAATCGACAAGCCAATTGCAGGCAGTGTGCTCGAAATTCGTGCAATAGGAAACGGGGCGCGAAGGCTCCTCGATCGGCGTGAACCCGCCCGAGCCTTTGCTCCGCAATGCGGTCAACTCCGCGTCATCCGGAAGGAAGCCTAGAGAAAAGCCGCACCGCTCGCACTGCGTGTTTTCGAAATAGATGAGTTGCCCACAATTCTGGCATTCGAAAAGCTTCATCGGAACCCCTGGAACGCTCGCGCCAATCCCTCTCAAACACAGTCGCTGCGATTTCGATCCGAAAGCTAATCTTGAAGAATATCCGTTTTTCCAATGATCCAACAAAACTAGGCTGGAACGTTTCCTTCCGGGCGCGATTAAAGAAGGATGCGCTGGATGTATATGGTCTCAACGGGATAGGGAGCCATGGACGCCGATACTGATCCTCTCCGCGGTTTGCGCGTCCTTGTTGTAGAGGACGAGACGCTCGTCGCCATGTTGATCGAGGAATTCCTCATTGAGATGGGGTGCGAGGTCGCGCTCTCAGCCAGCCGTTTGGCGAAGGCGTTCAAAGGGCTTCAGACCTTCGACATCGACGCTGCGGTGCTTGATGTCAATGTGGCCGGGGAGAATGTTTCGCATTTCGTGGACGCGCTTTATCAACGCGGCATTCCCTTCGTCTTCGCGAGCGGGTACGGCGCGAAAGGCGTTGATCCGCGATGGTCTGGCAGGCCCGTGCTTCAGAAGCCTTTCACCGGTACGGATCTTAGAATGGCGCTTCTCTCCTCTCTTAACAGCGCGTTGAAATCAAAGCATTCCGCTGCCCCGCTCAAGAACTAAAATCTTCGCGCATCCTGCCTGTCGAGTTTTGGATTCATCAGCTCTTCCGAGAAGGCTCCTCATAGCGGTCCGCCGCCGCTTCCTCGGTGACGGTCGCAGTGGGGTAGGCTTCGCGAACACGGGCGGCTAAACTCGCAAAATCGCCGTAGCGAATGGCTTGGCGGATGGCCGCCATCAGGTCCTGGTAGAAAGCGATATTCGCCCAGCTCAGGATCATGGGCGCGAGATATTCGCCAGCGCGGATCAGGTGGTGAATGTAGGCGCGGGAATAGTCGCGCGCCGCGGGGCAGGAACTCGCCTCGTCGAGCGGGCGCGAGTCCTCGATGTGCGCTGCATTGCGCATGTTGAGCTTGCCGGCCCAGGTAAAAGCCTGGCCGTGGCGGCCGGAACGTGTCGGCATCACGCAGTCGAACATGTCTATGCCGCGTTCCACCGCGCCGACGATGTCGGCCGGCGTGCCGACGCCCATAAGGTAGCGGGGTTTGTTGGGGGGGAGGAGCGGCGTTGTCGAGGAAAGCGTCTCGAACATGAGCTTCTGGCCTTCGCCGACAGCGAGGCCGCCGACCGAGTAGCCGTGAAAGCTCATTGAGGTAAGGGCCTCGGCGGACTGCGCGCGAAGCTCCGGATACACGCCGCCTTGCACGATGCCGAACAGGGCGCGTCCCGGTTCGCCGTGCGTATGAAAAGCCGCGAGCGAGCGTTCCGCCCATCGCAGCGAAAGCTGCATCGACCGTTCCGCCTGATCCCGCGTCGCCGGATAAGGCGTGCATTCGTCGAACTGCATCTGAATATCCGCGCCGAGGAGGTTTTGCACCTCGATGGATCGCTCGGGCGTCAACTCGTGGAGAGAGCCGTCGATATGGGAGCGGAAGCTCACGCCGCGTTCCGAAACGGTGCGAAGCTGGCTCAGCGACATGACCTGATACCCGCCGGAATCGGTCAGGATCGGGCTATCCCAGCGCATGAAGCGATGCAGGCCGCCCAGGCGCGCAATACGCTCGGCGCCGGGGCGCAGCATGAGGTGATACGTGTTGCCGAGAATGACATCCGCGCCCGTGGCTTTGACGTTGTCGACGAACACGGCTTTTACCGTCGCGGCGGTGCCGACCGGCATGAAGGCGGGCGTGCGGACAATGCCGCGCGGCGTTGTAATCTCGCCGAGACGCGCGCACCCATCACTCGCCAGGAGCTTGAAGGCAAAGGGCGTGGTCACAAGTCGGCCCCGCTGGCGCGGTGAAGCAGGCACGCGTCGCCGTAGGAATAAAAGCGGAAGCCCTCGGCGACGGCGTGAGCGTAGGCCTTTTTCATGAGGGCCGCGCCAGAAAAGGCGCAGACCAGCATGAAAAGCGTCGATTTCGGCAGGTGGAAATTCGTCATAAGCAAATCCGCGCTGCGAAAGGTGTGGCCCGGTTTGATGAAGATCGTCGTAAAGCCCTGACGCGCTTCGATCAAGCCATCTTCGCGCGCGGCGCTTTCGAGGACGCGCAGCGAGGTTGTCCCTACCGCGACGAGCCGTCCTCCTTCGGTTCGACGCGCGTTGATGACGTGCGCAGCCTCCTCGGAGATTTCGTACCACTCGGCATGCAACGCATGGTCGGCGATGTTTTCGGTCTTGACCGGCAGGAAGGTCCCCGCCCCGACATGCAGCGTGACGAAAGCGCTGCGAACGCCCTTCGCCGCCAGGCTGGCGAGAAGTTCAGGCGTGAAGTGAAGACCGGCAGTCGGCGCCGCGACGGCGCCTTCGGTTTTGGCGTAGACGGTTTGATAGTCGGTGTGGTCGCGCTCGTCGGCGGCGCGCGTGTTGGCGATGTAGGGAGGGATCGGCATGGCGCCGTGGGTCGCCATAATCGCTTCGATCGTGTCGCCGCCGCAGGCCGCCACAACGAGCGCTCCGTCATCGTCCTTCGAGAGGACGGTGAGGCGCGCCTGCTCCCCATTCCGGGAGACGACGATCGTGTCCTGCGGGCGCAACCGTCGGGCCGGGCGCGCGAACGCTTTCCAAGCGCCGTCGGCGAGCCGTTCGATGAGGGTGAGGGAGATTTCGACAGCGGGGGTATCGGCGCCTCGGGACGGGCGATGCCCGCGAAGCTCGGCGGCGAGCACCTTGGTGTCGTTGAACACCATCACGTCGCCAGGCCGCAAATAAGAAGGGAGGTCCCGCACCCGCGCGTCCGCAAGGGGAGGTTTGGAAGCGGGATTGACGAGAAGAAACCTTGCCGAATCCCGCGGCGACGCAGGCCTGAGCGCTATCGACGATTTGGGCAGCTCAAAATCAAAGTCTCTTAAGAGCAAGGTCAAGTCGGCCGCCCGGAATTTCTGATGCGCCAACGCTGTCGTGGAAAGCCTCCCACTCGCCTGCCCCGTTCCATGCGGGCTCCCATAGGCAATTGGGAAACATAAGCCACACGAGCAGGCTGCTGAAAAAGCATAAACTCCCGTCCTCATCCTCCGACAAGCTCAGGATGAGGTCAAGCAATTCCAATAGCTTGAGCCTCATGGGGAGCTTGTCGCGGTTCGGCGGGCTCGCGCTGAGGCCATCGGCGGCATCGGGGCGAACTTGCCGCCGACTATGCTAGGCGGCGTCTCCGACCCGCACCGTAACGATCTTATCAGGATTTTTGACCGGCTCGCCGCGCTTGACCTTGTCGATGTTTTCCATCCCCTCGATGACCTTACCCCACACGGTGTACTTGCCATCAAGGAATGTCGCGTCATCGAAGCAAATGAAGAATTGGCTGTCCGCGCTATCGGGATGATTCGCGCGAGCCATGGAGACAACGCCGCGCACATGTGGCTCGCTGCTGAACTCCGCCTTTAGGTTCTTGCCCGATCCGCCGCGGCCCGTGCCGGTCGGATCGCCCGTCTGGGCCATGAAACCTTCGATCACGCGATGGAAGACTACGCCATCGTAGAATTTCTGGCTCGCTAGCTCTTTGATGCGAGCGACATGGTTTGGCGCAAGATCAGGCCGAAGCTCGATCACAACGCGGCCCTGGGTTGTTTCCAGGACCAGTGTATTCTCTTTACTTGGAGATGCCATGTGTAACAGTTCCTTGGCGCCGTCTAGACAGGTAATTTCTACCCAAAATAAGGCGTCTTGATGCTAATCTGATCATCAATGTGGTGCTTAACGGGCGTCCGATGCAAGCTGCATTTTGATGATCTTATCTGGATTGAAAACTTGGCCGTTTGCGCCAGAACCTTTCTTGATGCGATCAACAAGCTCCATGCCTTCGGTGACCTGCCCCCAAACGGTATAGCTTCCGTTCAGATGAGTTGCGTCCTCCAGGCAGATAAAGAATTGGCTGTTGGCCGAATTGGGACTGCCGGAGCGAGCCGCGCCAACCGTTCCGCGCTTGAAAGGCGTCGGAGAGAACTCGGCCGGCAGATCGGGATATTTCGAGCCGCCGGTCCCATCGCCTTTCGGATCGCCTGTCTGCGCCATGAAACCTGTGATCACGCGATGGAAGGTAAGGCCGTCGTAGAACCCTTCCTTGACGAGTTTCTTGATGCGTTGCACGTGCTTCGGAGCCAAGTCGGGGCGCAGCTCGATGACCACGCGGCCATCCTTAAGGTCCATATAGAGCGTATTGTCCGGGCTGGCGGCGCGAGCCCCTGGGACCGCCAGAAAGAGTCCAGCCATTATAAACAGCCCGGCGAGAAAAATGGAACGAACCATGAGTGCCCTCCTCTTTATTGATTGTTTTTGCCGATGGAGCGCGTAACCGGGCATCGGGGCGGGATTTAGGCCACGTTCATCGGTGACGAACCTTATCCTTCACTCTCTCCAAAACGGCGGGCGAGACGAAGGCGGAAACGTCGCCGCCAAGACTTCGCAATCTGACGGACCAGCGTCGCTGTAATGTGTGCGGCGCCGGGAGACGCTGCGAGAAACACGGTTTCGAGATCCGGCGCCATGGTTCTGTTCATGCCGAAGAGCTGCGCCTCGTAGCCGAGATCGGCCGCATCCCGTACGCCCCTTAAAATGAACTGAGCGCCATTCTGGCGCGCGGCGTCAACCGTCAGCCCCGCGAAAAGGACGACCTCGCTGCGATCGCCGGCTCCAAGCCTTTCGAGTTCCGCCCTCAGCATGGACACGCGCTCGGCGTCGGTGAACATCGGCGTTTTCGAAGGGTGCGCGCCGACGCCAACGACAAGCCGGTCGCAAAGCGTCAAGCCCCGGCTCATGATGTCGAAATGGCCAAGCGTAGGCGGATCGAAGCTGCCCGGATAAAAACCGCAACGCATCCCGCTTCGCTCCTTGGGTTTATTCAGACGTCTCGTCGCCGCCGTCGGCATCTCCGGCCTCGCCAGGATCGCCGCCGTTTGAACCGCCGTTGCCGTTGCCATCGTCGTTGACGAGTTCCGCGGACACGACGCGCTCGTCCTGGTCCGTCCTGAAGATCGTAACGCCTTGAGCCGAGCGCCCTGTGATCGAGATGCCCTCGACCGGGCATCGGATCAGCTTGCCGCCATTGGTCACGAGCATGATCTGATCGGTGTCTTCAATTGGGAAGGATGCGATGAGCCGGCCGTTGCGCTCGTTCACGGCCATGGCGATGATGCCTTTGCCGCCGCGCCCGGACGTGCGGTATTCATAGGACGAGGTTCGCTTCCCAAAGCCGCGTTCCGAGACCGTCAGCACATATTGTTCGGCGCCGCCCATTTCAGCGTAACGAGCAGGCGTCAGAATCTGCGATATCGCCGCCCTCGATCTGTTCGCTGTCATCAAGCCCGCCCGCTTCTATGCCGCCATTCCCGACATCGGCTGCATCGCCAGCGTCGAGGGAGACGCGCTCGCCCGATGCCGCTCGGCGCATTGCGTTCGCCTGCTTGAGATAGGCCGCGCGCTCGGCTGGCGTTGCTTCCATATGCCGAAGGATCGCCAGCGAAATGACCAAATCTTTGTCTTCGAGCTTGATTCCCCGCACGCCGGTGGATTCGCGGCCCTTGAAGATGCGTATATCCGTGACCGGGAACCGGATTGCTTGACCATCGGCCGTCGTCAACAAGATATCGTCCGTTTCGCGACAGAGTTGCGCGCCCGCGATCTCGTCGCCCGGATCAAGCTTCATGGCGATCTTGCCATTCTGACGAACTTCCGCGAAATCCGCGAGTTCGTTCCGCCGGACATTTCCCGAGCGGGTTGCAAAAAGGATGAAAACGCCGCTTTCGCCGCGCTCTTCTTCCGGCAAGGGCAAAATGGAAGTGATGGTTTCGTCCTGCTGGAGCGGGAGAAGGTTGATGAGCGCCTTTCCTCGCGCCTGCGGGGCGGAAAGCGGGAGACGCCACACCTTCATCTTGTAGGCCATGCCGCGCGAGGACAGGAAAAGCACGGGCGTATGCGTATTGGCCACGAAGAGCCGGGTGACGAAATCTTCGTCCCGCGTCGTCATTCCGGCGCGCCCTTTGCCTCCGCGACGCTGTGCCCGATAGGTCGAGAGCGGAACGCGCTTGATATAGCCGCGATGGCTGACGGTAACAACCATATCCTCCTTTTGGATAAGGTCTTCGTCCTCGACTTCGCCCTCTATGTCGAGAATCTCGGTGCGGCGCGGGGTCGCGAATTCTTCCTGGATGGCGATCAATTCGTCGCGCACAATGCCGATCACGCGCGCCCTCGAACTTAAAATGTCGAGATAGTCGCGGATCTTATCGGCTAGCCCTTTAAGCTCGTCGCCGATCTCGTCCCGGCCGAGCGCTGTCAGGCGTTGCAGGCGCAGGTCAAGGATAGCTTTGGCTTGATCGACTGAAAGCCGATAGACGTTGCCGTCGAGGATTTTGGAGCGCGGGTCGTCAATGAGGGCGAGCAGCGGCGCGATGTCTTCCGCGGGCCAATCCCTTGTCATCAATCGCTCGCGCGCGGTGGCCGGATCAGGGGCGGTACGGATCGCCTTGATGACTTCATCGATATTGGCGACCGCCGTCGCAAGTCCGACAAGAACGTGCGCCCTGTCCCGCGCCTTCGCCAGCAGGAACTTTGTGCGGCGCGTGACGACCGTCTCGCGAAACTGCGTAAAAGCCTGGATGAAATCGAGCAGAGTATGTTGCTCAGGGCGGCCGCTGTTGAGCGCGACCATATTGGCCGCGAAAGGAGATTGTAGCGCGGTGAAGCGATAGAGCTGGTTGAGCACGACATCTGGCATCGCGTCGCGCTTGAGCTCGATGACCACGCGGTAGCCGTCGCGGTCGGACTCGTCGCGTACGTCAGAAATGCCCTCGACGCGCTTTTCGCGCACGAGTTCCGCGATGCGCTCTTGCAGCACCGCCTTGTTCACTTGATAGGGAATTTCCGTCACGATCAGCGCGTCGCGATCCTTTCGGATCGTCTCGACGTGGATCTTGCCGCGAACCATAATCGAGCCGCGGCCCCTGAGGTAGGCGGCTCGGATGCCCGCGCGTCCCATGATGATGCCGCCCGTCGGAAAATCCGGGCCGGGCACATGCTCCATGAGCTGTTCGACGGTGAGTTCGGGGGTCTCAAGATACGCCAGACAGGCGTTGATGACCTCGCCCAGATTATGCGGAGGGATATTCGTGGCCATGCCAACGGCGATGCCGCCGGCGCCGTTCACCAGCAAATTGGGGAAGCGAGCGGGAAGAACGGTCGGCTCACGCTCCGAATTATCGTAGTTTTCCTGAAAATCGACCGTGTCGTTTTCCAGATCCTGGAGAAGCGTGTCCGAAATCTTCTCAAGGCGAACCTCGGTGTACCGCATTGCGGCGGGCGGGTCGCCGTCGACCGAGCCGAAATTGCCTTGGCCATCGATCAGGGGGACGCGCATGGAGAAATCTTGCACCATGCGGACAAGTGCGTCGTAAACCGACTGATCGCCGTGGGGATGGTATTTACCGATGACGTCGCCGACGACGCGCGCGGACTTCCGGTAGGGTTTGTTCCAGTGGAAGCCGTTCTCGTGCATCGAATAAAGAATGCGCCGGTGAACGGGCTTCAGACCGTCCCGCACATCGGGTAGCGCACGCGACACGATCACGCTCATAGCGTAATCGAGGTAAGAACGCTTCATTTCGTCGGTGATCAGGATCGGACGGATCTCGCCTACCCCATGATCGCCTTTATCGCCTTCGGAGTTGCCTGCCAAAATCTAACCCTTGGCTTCTTAGAATGGGGGAGTTCCCGAAGCCTTTATGAACTAGCGAGCCTTATATATAAGAAATGGCGAAGCACAAGTGGAGCGCCGCCGTCTCACCCCCCGAAGAAAACATCAAAACGGGATTTCGTCGTCGAGACCCTTTTCAAAGGATTTGGGAGCCGCGCTATCCCGGTTAGCGCCGGCGCTTGAGGGCCTGACGCCGCCGCGGGCATTGTCGCCGGACCCGGCATTGAAATCGGATTGCCCGCCATCATTGAAGCCGGCAGCCCCGCCGCGGCCATCAAGCATTGTCAGCTGCCCGCTGTAGTTTTGCAGGACGACTTCCGTCGTATAGCGATCGTTGCCGGCGTTGTCCTGCCATTTGCGGGTTTGAAGCTGGCCCTCGATATAGACCTTTGCGCCCTTTTTTAAATATTGCTGGGCAACCTTGCCAAGCTGCTCATTGAAAATGACAACGCTATGCCACTCTGTTTTCTCGCGTCGTTCGCCGGATTGCTTGTCGCGCCAAGTGTCGGTGGTCGCAAGCCGCAAATTACAGATGGACCGTCCATCCTGAGTATGACGAACTTCCGGGTCCGCGCCGAGATTGCCGATAAGGATAACTTTATTCACCGAGCCCGCCATGAGAGCTCCTTTCTAAACCGCTGCTCGCCTCTGACTTTACATCAACAGACGGCTTACATAAGCCTCTCGCGTGCGTTTTCCACACGCGAACCGGGCTCACTGTTCGCATTATGTTCTAGGAGAGGCGTCGCCTCCTGTCAAGCGACGCGGCAAACCTCGCCTTCACGAGTGCAAAAAGCGCGTTTCTCGTTCCTTATCGTATTCGGGATCGAAAAAACACACCGTGTCACAAATCCAGCCGATTTTCTGTCTTTCCGCGCTTCTTCACGCGAAAGGTTATTGACGCGCCATGCTGCACGGCTCGAAGGTTCTTGCTGTCAGGGAGGCTGGATTTCGCTGATTCTGTTGGCCTAAACCCAGGTAGCGCTCTTGACCCGATGGACTGAAAGTATAACATCCGGCATGAGTTAGCAGGATGGATTGTGGACACCTCGTGCGAAGAGCCCCGGATTGCTTCTTAATTGAAGGCATGGATCAAGAGGAACTGAGATGACGAAAACGCAAGCGGCGGCGGCGCACAAAGCGACTGCCAAACCAGCTGCCAAAGCAGCGGCGAAACCGGCAACGAAACCGGCTGAAAAACCAGCTGCGAAACCGGTAAAGGCCGAGATCGTCACCCTTCGCAACGTGGCGACGGAGGTTGCCGAAACACATGGAATTTCTCAGAAGCAGGCGAATGAAGTGCTTGCTGAAGCAATCACAAGCATCGGCAAACATTTGAAAAAAGGCGCACGGATCCGTATCGCCGGGCTTGGAACTCTGGAAGTCCGCAAGCGGGCTGCACGCATGGGCCGTAATCCTGCGACCGGCGAAGCGATTGAGATTAAGGCCAGCAAGAAGGTGGCTTTCCGCGCCGCCAAAGATTTGAGCGAGGCGATCTGAGGAGGCCAGTTTGGCCTCCTGTTCCTGACGCTTCGCGGTCCCGAGGTCATTTTGAACGCGGCAAGCATCCCCTGGGAAGTTCTGCGCGCTCAGTGAGAATGTTTTTGATTGCGGTTACTTCTTGTTCGATGGCGGTTAGCCGCTTTTTTGTTTCGGTCTTGTCTCGGGCGATTCCAGATATATTCTCACCGGCTATGTAGCCCGCCACGGTGAGGAATACGCCAAAGGCGACGACCATGGCGAAGGGCAGGTAGATGCGCGTCAGCGAGATCTCGTACCCGCCATGTGAGCCGCCATCGGGATGATGCGAAGGTCTTGTCTTCGGCGCTATCGATGTCATCGGCCGCGCCTTTCGGTTTTTGCAGGGCAATGTTTGTGCGCCGCGGCGACTTCCGCTCTAGCCATGGCTTTTCCTTCTTCTATGTAGTGAAAGCGCAGGTACATAAAGCCGGCCAGCGACGCCGCCAGGGCGAGCGCAACGCGGCCTTCGGCGCTTTTCGACAGCGAAGCGAGAATTTCGCCGACAGCCATGATAGCTGCGCCTAAGAACTGAGCTATGCCGGTGACCACCGGAGCGAGCGGTCCCAGCAGAGCCAATGTCGCAGCGGAGAGCCCGAATTTGGCCGCCAACGCCGCCAACCGCCCTCCCAACAGTTCAACGAGAGCCAAAACTACGCTCATGATACGGTCTCCATTTTTGGAGGATCGATCCGCCCTTCCGCAGGACCCTGATAATCGAAATTCTGATAGGCCTTGACGTGCTCTTCGCGCAAAAGCCGGATGAGAGCGATAACGCCGATGAAAACGGCGCACAGCAGGAGCCAGTGGTTGGCCGACATCCAATGCCAAAGGTCCTGCAACGGCTCCAGAATAATGCGAACGCCGTTGATGCTATCGAGCACGCTATCGCTTTCGAAAATCTGAGCTGCGGCGGTTCCGCCGAAGAGCCAGGCAAAAATTCGCTGGAGGAAGTTCATCCGCTGGATTGGCCTGTCGCCGGCTTCTTCAAGATCGCGACGCGTCGCATGCCGGCGGCGGGGCAGCATTGGCGCGGCCTCGGCCAGCACGCTGTTATAGGATGGCAGCCAAATCCCAGGATCTCCGCCAAGATCGTGGTCGTGCTGGAAGAGAACGACGGCCCGCTGAGTCTGCTCGCCGAAAATTCCGTCGATGGCGCCGACCGGATAGCCGAGGGCGCGAAGCCTTTCCTGAAGAGTGTAGACCGCCGCGCCTCTCGTTCCCCCGTGCAGGCAACCATCGTCTGGGGGCTGGGCCTCGAACTGCCCCGCCATGGCGTGCGCATCGGCGCGTATTGAAATCACGCGCCGACGCCAGCCAGCGCCGAAGACACGCCATAGTCTGCCAAGGCGTTGCAGGTATTTCAGGCGGAGATCGCAGTACGCGGCGATGTCGTCGCCGGGGTTCACTTGAATCCACTGCGCGGCGCGGCCGACGCCCGAATTGACCGCAGCGTCAAAGGCGCAAAGGTCAAACCCAGCAGGCAGTTCTTCGCAGCCCATCGCATCCCAGTATTCCTGGCGGTAGATAGTCTGCAACTCGTCGTCCTCGATTTGGCGGACGGGGCGCAACCGCTTGCCGCGCCTCTCGCGCCAGGCGTCATACTCCCGCTGAATGATCCCTCGCATCGTTGGGCCACCGGGATCATCGGGATGATGGGAATAGCCGCCTTCCCATTTCAATGTAATGGCGAGGCAGCGCTCGAAGTTGTTAGAAGCCATCGGCTCCTCTCTTGTGTGTTCAGATAACCTTCTGGACGATGTGGATGTGATGGGTCGCCGATAAGCGCAGCGAGAAGACGGGAAGCGGTGAGCGCTCGTGCAGCCCGAGGCAAGTTAGCGCCCACTTCGCTGCAAGCCCTCAAGCGAACTTGCCTCGGATAGGCTGTACGAGATCAAATGGTTGCTCGTACAGCCTTTCCGCGGGAAGTCCTGTCGACGCCTGCAGCGGGGCAGGATTCCCACGCACTAGTGCGCGCCGAGATGATAGCCAGCGAACACGTTCACGGCGCCTTGGATGAAGCCGTAACTTTGAAAAACAGTGGGCCAAAATTGAAACTTACGGGAAGCGCCCTCAGCCTCTCGCGCTCATTTCGAGCATCGGGATTGCCTGCCCTGCGACCAGGGTCGAGAACCCTTTGCCGATCAATTTTTGGCACATGGCGATGTCCTCGGCGGGAACGTCGAGAGGGCCGTCGGCGCCGTAGATGCTCGTCGCGAGCCGGTATCTGCGGACTTTCTCTGCTCCATCGAGGGTTTGCTCATCAGGGTAGACGCCCATCAAGGCATTGACGGCGACCACGCCAAGGACAAGCGGCTTATCGCCATCCCGCAAAATCTCGCCGTTAAAATCGAGGAGGGCGATTTGGAAGTCGATTTTCATTTATTGGATTCCTTTGGATAGAGGTGTTGTGGACGCGACCTGCTCCTAAGACACCAAGGGGATTTTGGCTGAAGTCACAAATGAGATGCGAACCGCCTGCTTTGGCGTTTCCCGCCGGCCGCAACTGGGTGCTGGCCGGGACGCGTCGGCGCACACCTCAGGGTGTGCGCTTTCGTGCTGCCGTTAGCGATGCAGCGATGCGTCAAGCATTCGCTATATTCGTGACCGTTCCATTCGATCCCCGATACTTCAGAGCGCCGTTGGAGACATAAAGATAGCCGCCGCCGGTGGGATTCGATGTCGGCGCTGTACCATTTGCGATGGCGACCACGCCAGCCCCACTGCCGAAGGCTGTCATGCCGATGCCCAGATTTTTCTGCCCTGTGAATCGCGCGACTTCGGTAATCGTGCTGCTATCCGATCCTGCGTTGCAGCTGACGACAAGCCTGCCCCGGCTGTCCGTCCCATAATTATCGGCGTCGCCCCTGATCTGAGCGGCGTCACCGGTGAAGCCTGAATTTATGCACCATCCGATCTGATTGCCGACGCTGCCGTAACCGCCAAGGGCGAACTTCTGCGTATTGGCGAGCGCAGGTGTGCCAAGACTTGACGCCTGCCCCTCTACGGCTCCAGCCGTCTTCGAGAAGATGATGTTTCCACCACCCCATTGGAGATAAAGAGGAATAGGCGTCGTGCCGCTGATAATGTTCTGAGAGTAGATCTCAGCGAACGGACTGCCGGAGTTATCTTTGACGCCGAGATGAAGCAGACTGCCGGCGTTTGATACCATCGCCGAGTTGACGGCGGTGGTTCCCGTTACGGTTGAATTGCGCATATTCGTTTGATAGGGACCAGGCAGTAGCTTGCTTGGTCCGACTATGAAGTATGTCGTTCCTCCCTTATAAAACAGTTCACCGGTATTGACCTGGGTTGTTGAGTATCCATCGGAGCCATAGAAAATGACGCCGTTCCGACCGCCCCAAATCTCCACGAACTCGATATTGCCAATATCGCGGTTTACTTGGGCAAAGTAAGGGCGAAGTCCGGCGCCAGTGACGCCGACCGGCTTGTATTCATCGTAAGTCTCGCACTTGCGGTATCCATCGACATCAAGATAATCGGCTTCATGTCTCTTGGCCCACTCCGGCTCATTGGGATTGATGTGACCGATGTTGTAGCCATAAGCCATCGCCGGGTTGTCGATATAAACATAGGAGACGGCCGCATTCGTAACGGTCGCCGTCGGCGCCGACGATAGGTTGACCGTCGTTCCAGAAATCGAGTTGATGATGAACTGGTAGGGAACCCCTGCGATCGCGATGTACTTGCCGACAGCGAGTCCCGTCGTCGTGTTTACGGTGATGTTGTAGTTTCCAGCCGTCGTCGATGCTGTGACGCCCGTGAGAGTTCCCGGGGTGCCATAGTAGCCATAATCGACGAAGCCGATGTAGCCAGGAGCGGGGATCGGGCCGCTCGATGGCGTCCAGGGCTGGAACTGGAGATACTTATTCGAGCCCGCAAAAATTAGTTCGCCATTCTCGGACGTGGTTGTGCCGCTGCCGTCAAATGCGCCCGAGTTATTAAACTGCAACTGCCCATTTGAGCCGCCAGGCGAGCCAGAGGCGACGGATGGGGCGGCCCACGCGGGCGCGCCTGCGCTGCTCACGGTCAGAACCTCTCCCTTCGATCCGATGCCAAGACGCTTCGCGCCTCCGCCGGAATAGTAAGCCATATCGCCGGCGTTCGTCATCGGGGACAGGGCATGAAATGCGGCGGATGCGGTTGTTTGCCCGGTGCCCCCGCGGTTGATGGGTAGCGCCGAGCCGGAACAGTTGTTATCCGCGCTTGGCGAAGCCATCAAAATCTCTTTGTAATTCGTGTTAGTGGGGACATAGACGTCCACTTCCAGGCTTCCGGAACCGTCAAGCACAATGGGATTGGTGTTCGGAATTGTGCCCGCGCTGTCGGAAAAAGTATCCCGTGGGGTGTTCGTCCCGGCGACATAGTAGTACAGGTTTCCGAAAGCCAGTGGATTGCCATTCGGAGCGACGAATTTGTGGCCTTTTGGATAACTTAAGAGAGTACTCATGTTTACCTCACGTTAGCTGCGACTATTATCCGGACGGATTCCGTTCGCCGGAGAGGGTTTGAGCGCCGCAAAACGGCCCTCGCACCTTCCAGAGGTTACTCACCTTCTGGAAGCTGAATGATATCGATGGTTTTCTTGTTTATTGCGCAGGCCCAGGCGCTAGAAGAGCACCGCCTAAAGGTTCGCCGATTTCGGACGTTGGCCGTTACTTTGTGAATTACTCAAGACGTCAGGATAGCCCATGTCATGGCGTCCCCCATTTCGCCTTCAAGTAGCTTTGAATTGAGGCGACGTCAGCTCCGCTCAAAACGGAGTTGTAGAGGATAATCTCTCCAAAATAACAATTTGTATATTGGTTTGTTTGCCCCCAATACCCAAAGTTGTTCCATCCCATAGTCTTTACGTCTGCGGCTGAACTTAAGCTTAAACTGGTACCGTTTGTCCATATTGCGCCCGCTAGTCCTGTTGTGATTTGCGTTGTTATAACATTGTAGCCATTGAGTATTTGGGCTGCGCTCGTGTAAATCAACCCACTCGTGTTTGCTGTGTATATTGGATTTCCGACTGCTCCGCCCCACGCTGGAGTGAATGATGGAGCTCCGTTGCCTTTGCAGAAGCCGTTCGCTATCTGCCCGGAAGTTTTGTTGATAACCAGGAAACAGGTATATGTATTTATAGTAATCGTTGAAGCTATATTGAAATAACAAGCGGAGGCGGCGCCGAAATTGGCGGCGTCAAGGCCGTTTTGCGCGGCGGAAGCCAGTGAGGGTTGATTGCCTGCGCTTAACTGGGCAAGGTGATACCCGTTTCCGCTCTTGTCGGTAAGTCCCGCAAGATAGCCATTCGAAAGCGTGCGGTTAGCCCAATCGGAGGGATCATACCACGCAATCAGGTTGGCGGTGACGGGAAGGCCGCCAGTGGACTTCGTCCACTGCTCGAAGCCGCATCTTGGCGTTACCAGCGTCATTGGCGAGCCACCACGGTAAGGGATGAGAACCCGTTCTCGGCCAGGATGTAGAAGTCGAAGATATTTCCGCCGGTTGTGTTGTAAGCCGCCACGCTCGACTTCGTGAAACCGGAGACGGTTATGGCTCCTGCCGAAGTCCCGTTTGTAATCGTGATGCACAAGCGAACGCGCTGACCGGACGATACGGACGGCGGAGCGAGCGTGTGAGCGCCATTGTTTGTGTAAGCCTGCTCATTGCCGTTTGCGACGGACGGCGTGACGGCTCCGCTGGCGACGACGCCGATGCCGGCATAAATCGTGTCGGAATAGCCTGCCGTGAGATTGGTCGCTGCATTGCTAAGAACAATCGGCGTGTTCGGGAACGAACACACGCCGCTCGGCGTGGCGACAATCGCATTGTTGAAGGCGGCGCCATCCGGCGAGGTGGAAATCGTAAAATTGTCGTTTCCGAGCAACCCGAACTGGACGCGCGTAGAATAGTTGTCCTGAAAATTAACGGCCGCCGTATTCGCCGCCGCCCCCTTGGATATGGTAAGGCGGCAATCGCCGCTGTTCGAGAAGAGCGAACTCGCTCCCGAGACGGAAAGCTTGTTCCCAGCGTCGGTCGTGCCGATGCCGATCCGCGCCACACTATCCAGATTGACGCCGGAAAACGAAAGGGCTTGCCAAGCGGGCGCGCCGCCGTTGACGGTCAGCACGTAGCCGCTGGAACCAATGGCGAGACGTTGCGCCGAGCCGGATGCGCCGCCTATGATGAGGTCGCCCTGGCCTGTCATTGGCGAGAGCGCGTTGAAGGCTGCGTTCGCCGTCGTCTGCCCGGTGCCGCCGTTGCTGATCGCGAGCGCTGCGCCCGACCAGTTGGCGTTGTTCACGCTCGAAAGCGAGGCGAGCGAACCGAGCGTCGGAGTTCCCGATAGACTGGAGTAAGCGCCAGACGTTGCGACCGCTGCAAGACCAGCTATATCTGAAGTAGCGAGCGAAAGGGCGAGTTTAAGTCCGGAAGCCGTAATGACGCCATACAGCCCGGCGACGGAAATCACTTCGTTCGCGTTGCCGTCGATCTTATCCCACGCTGTGCCATCAAAGATGATCGTGTCGCCGACGTTCCATTGAGCATTGCCATCGATGGAGATCGTTCCAGCCACGCTGACCTTATAATAGGCGCCTTTCGTTCCAACGCCGCCGGCCAATGCGGGCGTGTTCGTAGCCGCGTTCCAGACGCCCTGATAAACCACTGCGCCGACAAGCGAGGACGGAATTTGAGCGGCTGAGAGCCTGCCAGCGCCGTCAAGCGTGGCGATGCCGTTGTTTGCTCCCAATTGCCGGTCGATGTAGGCGGTTGTGGCGAGGCTTGTCGAATTGCTCCCTGCGGTTTGTGTCGGCGCGGTTGGAGTCCCCGTAAACGCTGGCGAGGCTAACGCCGCCCGCGACGCGTCGGATGGATGGGCGTGATCGGCGCGCGCATAAGCAGCGGACGAACCGATCGCCGCGGCGCCGTCCATGGCGGGCATCGTAGTGGACACAGCTGGAATCGTGGGCGCATTCGCCAGGTCCGTATACGAGCCCGAGGTTGCGACAGCGGCAAGGCCGTCGATCTTGGCTGCCCGGGCGCTATCGAGAACCCCTGCGCTTGAGGAAGTGGCTGTTGGAATCAGCGCGCCTGAGCCAGTCGATGAGGCGATCGAAACCGTTGCCGCCGTTTCCGTCACTGACAGGTTGGTCGCTCCCGACCCGCCGCTGGAACCGGCCGGCGTTGAAGCCCACGTTCCGTCAGCTTTGAGGAACTTGTCTGCGAGCGCATCTCCCGCCGCTGGAGCTGGGACAAGGCCGGACGTTCCGCCTGAACCTGTGTCGCCCGTGAAAACGGCATTTGCCGCCACCGGCGCGATGTTATCATCCGGCCAGGGCGACACCGTCACGCCGGAAGCCATCAAGACTTCTTTGTAATTGGCGGCGGAGCCGAGATAAACATCTGCCTGGAGGCGTCCCGAACCGTCAAGCACGATGGGATTCGTGTTCGGAATGGCGCCGGCGCTGTCGGAGTAAGTGTCTTGGGGCGTGGTTGTGCCCGCAATGAAATAGTATAGATTTCCGAGAGCGAGCAGGCTGCCATTGTTGTCAAAGAACTGGTAGCCTTTTGGGTAGCGAAGGCGAGTATTCATGCCTGCCTCACTTGTCTTGAGTAGCGCTGCTAATCGACAAACTTCGAGAGCGCAAGGTTGCGGCTCCCTTGTCAAAAGATTTCAATGGAAGAGATAGGAGCTGTTAGCTTTGCGTGCTCAGCGTCAGCATTGCGACCGATGATCAGTCCCACTGTCAGAGCGGCCCCTGCAAGGTCTGCGGGACGCCATCGCGGCGCAGGTCGGGTGCGTAAAGCCTTGCGGCGATCAAAAAAACCTTACGCCGACGTTACCTTGTCGTCCTTGATTGTCATGTTGTCCTTCCTTGCTAAACTTATGGGGTAGGACCTCTAGCGAGCGCTCCTGACTCCCGGCGCGGTCGCTACTTGTGACGGAAAGTTTTTGCGTATGGAGCCAATGGATTTTGCGGCTTTCCACGAGGCCGCGCTCGAAGCCGATGAAATCAAGCACAGCATTCTCTTAAGCATCATCGGGCGTTTGCGAACTCGCTCGCATCAAAGCGAGATCAAGACCTGGACGCTCGGAGGCCCAGGAGCCTGCGCGGCGCAAACGCCGGGATATCCGCTCGTTCTTGGAAATTTGTCACGGTCGGAGTGCTGCGCCTTTGCGAAGACGATGAGCAAAGCGGCATATCCCGGCGTTGTCGGCCCGGACGATGCTGCGCTTTGGTTTGCCGAGGAAGCGAGCCGCCACGGCGTCGCGTTCGTCGAAAAGGTCCCCCAGGAAATCCAAGCTGTGTGGGCGCCGCGCCAAGTGCCGAGCGCGCCCGGATTTCCGCGCCAGCCTTCGCCCAGGGACTTTCGGTTGTTTCGAGCCTGGATCCACGCCTTCATCAAAGAGGCGATCCCTTCCGATCCAATACCCTCCGACGAAGCCTTGATGAAGGACTTGCGCTCTCCCCGTCACTGGTTCTGGATTTTGGGAGACAAGCCTGTATCAATGGCCGCCATCGTCCGGCGAACGAAATCAGCCGCCTTCATCAATTCGGTCTACACGCCTCCCGAGCACCGGAACCAAGGCTTTGGCGCCGCGATCACGGCTATCGTCGTTCGCGATATTTTTGGCGAAGGCCGACACGCCGTCGGGTTGTATACCGACCTCCGCAATCCGGCTTCCAATCGTTGCTACGCGAAACTTGGTTTTAAGCCCGTCTGCAAAAGCTGGCTTGTTCTGCGCTCCCAGGAGTGAAGGCTGAGAGGCCCGCTCCCTGCTAAGGATGCGCCGACGCTGGCTGGCTAGAGGGTAACCCCTTCGTCGCCGCCGCAGTGCGAGGGGCGGGTTTTGGCTTGTCGGCGAATTGAAAGACGTACCGCATGGCGTCTTCGATTGTCGCCTCCCACACCTTCCAGCTGTGATCGCCATCGACGACGCGCAGTTCGACCTGATCGGGTTGACGCTCGAACATGCGCTTGAACAAAAGCGCTGTCTCGAAAGCGACGCCGAATTTATCGCCGTCTCCAGAGACGAGGTAAAACGGCACCCGGAAGGATTGGGCGAAATACCTGTCCATAAGAGCCGGATAATTATGGGAATCCCAGGCTGCCTGATCAAATTGGCCATTTTGCGCGAGGAAAGGCGGTTGCGCTCGCGCCGCCGATAACTGCGGCACGGAATCTGTGTAAACCGCAGGGCTTAACGCGGCCGCCGCCGCGATGCGGTTCGGGTAACGAAGCGCGTAGCGAACGGCTCCATAGCCGCCCGCTGAAAGCCCGGCCACGAGGCGTCCGCCCCTCGTCTCGATGGTGCGATACCTCAAGTCCATGGCGGGGACGAGGTCCGACCAAAAGGCCGTTTCAGCCTTGTCTTTTGCGCCGTCAACCCACCAGCATTGAGGACAGCCCGGCATTATGATGATCGCAGGAGGAATGGCGCCGCTTGCTATAAGCCCGTCCGCCTTCTCCCGGATATGTCCGCGCTCGACCCACGAGCGCTCGTCACCGCCCGCGCCGTGCAGGAGGTACAGCACGGGGTAATGGAGCCGTCCGTTTCCGTAACCATCCGGCAGATAAACCTCATAAGGCATGTCGCGTCCAAGCGCCTTGGAGGAAACCGACTCCGTTCGTATTTCCCCGGCTTGAGCAGCGGCAATTTGCCATGCAAGGAACGCAACAAAAACCCACCCTATTCTAGCCATAAAGAGATCCGTTTTTGCGCTCAGGCGTATTCGAGCGTTACCCGCGCTCACACGACCCATCCTTCTCCATCGGCGGGGTAGGATACTCAATTCCACGCCCGAAATATGGCCAACTCGAAGTAGCATGAGCTTATCAGAAAAGCATCTTCAAGAGCGTAATATTTAGGCGAATGGCAAACGAATGCGCAAAGCGGATGTGAGTTTTGGAGCCAGCCAAAAATGCCGGCCTATTGTATTGACAGCCTCTCGCGCACGCTCTTAGTTGATGACTCGAACGTTCAAAAACCTTCCAAAAAAAAATTGACCATGACTGTTTTGCCTATTTTGCGCGCGGCAAGCGCTTACAGTTTCTTTTTCGATTTCGATGGCACTCTGGCCGAGATCGCCGAGACGCCTGAGGCTGTTATCGTCCAGGAGCGCGCGCGGGAAGCGTTGCAAACCCTCTTCGAAGACGGTCGAGGCGCGGTCGCCATCGTAACCGGCAGGGAAATCGACTCCATCGACAAAATCCTTGCTCCATTGAAGCTCCCCGTAGCTGGCGTCCATGGTTACGAGCGCCGAAACGGTGAGAGGACGGTTTCGGCGACCGCCGCAGAAGAGAGCGCGACGCGCGCCGTCACCAAGGTCCTTACGGCCTTTGTCGATCATAATTCCGGCCTTCTCCTGGAGAAGAAACGCGGCGCACTCGCCTTGCACTATCGCCTGCGTCCAGAACTTGAGTCTTTCTGCCTGTCTCTCACCGAAGAACTCGCGGACCGGTTCATGGACGTTGTTCTCACGCGCGGAAAAATGGTCGTCGAGATGCGGCTGCATGCCGCCACAAAAGGGACGGCGATCAACGATTTCCTTCAGGAAAAGCCTTTTAAGGGCCGCCTTCCCTTTTTTGCAGGCGATGACGTTACCGATGAAGACGCGTTCGAGGCGGTGAATGCGCTCGGTGGAATTTCGGTCAAGGTTGGCCCCGGTGAGACGGTGGCGCAGGCTCGCGTAGCCAGCGTCGACGAGTTTCTCACCTGGCTCCAGGCGACGGCTCAGCGTACGAAGGAACTTGGATAAGCATGGGAAATAATCTCGATCTTGGCCTTATTGGTAATTGCAGCATCAGCGCTCTCGTCGACAAAAAGGCGCGCATCGTCTGGTGCTGCCTTCCAAGATTCGATGGCGATCCCGTCTTTCATCAACTCCTTGGTAGTTCGAGCCGCGACCCCGCCGATGGGGCGTTTTCGATCGAGCTTATAGGCTTCAAAGCCTCCGAGCAGACTTACCTTCCCAACACGGCGATCCTGAAAACCGTTCTCCACGGCGAAAGCGGGTCGATCGAGGTCGCAGACTTCATCCCCCGGTTTTACACACGGAACCGGCCCTTCCGTCCCCAGACCCTTATCCGGCGTGTCCGGGTTGCCGACGGAAGGCCACGAATCCGTATCAAGATGAGGCCTCGTTTTAAATATGGCGAGGTGGAGCCGTTGGTGACGTCCGGTTCAAACCATATCCGTTACTGCGGACCGGACATGACCCTGCGTCTGACAACCGACGCCCCTATCGACTACATCCTCAAAGAATCGGTCTTCAATCTGAGCGATCCGATCAACTTTGTCATAGGACCAGACGAGACCTTAACCAACAGCCCGCTCGGCATCGCCCGCGAGTTCCAAGAGCAAACTCACCTTTATTGGGTCAATTGGAGCCATCGGCTCGCGCTGCAACCGGAGTGGCAGGACGCCGTGATCAGGGCGGCGATCACGCTCAAGCTCTGTTCCTACGAGCCGACGGGCGCCATCGTCGCCGCGATGACCACGAGCATTCCAGAGGCTCCCGGCACAGGCAGAAACTGGGATTATCGCTTCTGCTGGGTACGCGACGCCTATTTCGTCATCCGCGCCTTGACGAGTCTCGCCGCCGGCCGCACCCTTGAAAATTACTACCGCTGGATCATGAATGTCGTCGCCGCCACGAACGGCCATATCCAGCCAGTCTACGGGATAGCGCTTGAGGAAGCGCTGGTGGAACGGACGGCGGACCATCTCCCTGGCTTCCAGAGCTTGGGGCCGGTCAGCAACGCTCCCGTGCGGATCGGCAACCAAGCCTACGAGCACTTCCAGCACGATACATACGGCAATCTTATTCTAGGCTCAGCGCAAGCTTTCATCGACAAGAGGCTTTCGATCAGAGCGGGCATTGATGACTTCCACAAGCTGGAAGCCGTGGGCGAACAGGCCTTCAAGCTCCATGATCAACCCGACGCAGGCATCTGGGAGCTAAGGTCGAGGGCGAGGGTTCACACCTCATCGAGCGTCATATGCTGGGCTGCATGCGACCGCCTCGCCAAAATCGCGTCCTATGTCGGAGAGCATGATAGGGTGACTTTTTGGCGCCACAGGGCTGAGCTCATACGGGAGAAGATCTTGAAGTACGCCTGGTCGGATGAACGCAAAGCCTTCGTCGAAAGCTTCGATGGCAAGCATCTCGACGCCAGCGTGCTGTTGATGGGCGAACTCGGCTTTGTAGATGGACAGGACCCCCGCTTCATTTCCACAGTCACGCAAATGGAGGATGTCCTCGGGCGAGGGCCGTTCATGATGCGCTACGAGGCCGCCGACGACTTCGGCGTCCCTGAAACCGCGTTTAATATCTGCGCCTTCTGGCGCCTGGACGCCTTGGCCCGCGCCGGAAAGAAAGAGCAGGCGAGAGAAATTTTTCAGTCCCTTCTGAACGCCCGCAATCATTTAGGGCTTATGTCGGAAGACACCGATCCTGTGAGCGGCGCGGCTTGGGGGAACTTTCCCCAAACCTACTCAATGGTGGGTATAATAAACGGGGCAACTCGCTTGTCTAAGCCTTGGGAGGCATTCGTTTGAGCCGTCTCGTCATCGTATCGAACCGGGTCGCGGACCTCGATAATCAGGTTCAATCGGGGGGATTGGCTGTCGCCCTCGGGGATGCGCTTCGATCGATCGGCGGGATTTGGTTCGGATGGGACGGCGCCATCATCGAGGAAGGAACGCCGATCGAGGTCCGAAGGACCGTGCAGAACGACGTGACAGTCGCCACCATTTCCATGACCGAGCGGGATTACGAAGAATATTATCTGGGCTTCGCCAACAAAGTCCTATGGCCTGTCTGTCATTATAGGCTTGACTTGGTTCAGTTCGAGCCCGCGTACCTTGAGGGTTACAAGCGTGTCAACAAGGGCTTTGCGACGGCTCTTGCGCCTCTCTTGCGGCCAGACGATCTCATTTGGGTCCACGATTATCATCTCATGTCGCTAGGAGCGGAGCTTCGCGCCCTGGGAGCCCGCCAGCGTCTTGGCTTTTTCCTGCACATACCGTTCCCGCCGCCGGAGCTGCTTCAAGCCGCGCCCGCCCACATTTGGCTGGTCGAGGCGCTCTTTCAGTATGATGTCATCGGATTTCAGACGACGATCGATCTCGGCAATTTCCGGCGTTTCGTCACCGAGCATGTCGGCGGCAAGGCTTTCGACGATGGGCGGATGACGGCATATGGCCGCACCATCATCGCCCGCTCTTTCCCGATTGGCATCGATGTCGACGACTTCGCGGCGGCCGCGCGGACGGCGGAGGCCGGATCGCAAATTGAGAGGCTTAATCGCCGGACTGTCGTGCGCTCCCACATCATCGGCGTCGATCGCCTGGACTACACGAAAGGCTTGCCCGAGCGCTTCAAAGCGTTCCGGAAACTCCTGGAACTCCATCCCGAGCATTCGAAAACGGTCACGCTGATGCAAATCGCCCCCCCGACGCGGATCGAGGTTGAGGCTTATATCAACATCCGCACCGAGCTTGAGCAACTGTCCGGCGCCATCAATGGCGAGTTCGGCGACTTCGACTGGACGCCCGTCCGCTATGTTCACCGCGCCATGCCACGGGACACGCTCGCCGCGCTCTTCAGAGGAAGCGAAGTCGGCCTCGTCACGCCGCTTCGCGACGGCATGAACCTTGTGGCCAAAGAGTATATTGCTGCTCAGAATGAGGAAGACCCAGGCGTCCTGATCCTGTCCAAATTTGCAGGCGCTGCGGAACAACTCGAAGAGGCGCTGATCGTGAACCCTTACAACATCGACGATATGGCGAAAGCCATGCAGATTGCGCTGCGCATGCCCATCGAGGAGCGCAAGGAACGACACGCCGCGCTCTTGCGCCGCATTAAGACGCACGACGTCGCCTCCTGGCGCAAAAGTTTCCTTGACGTTCTGAACTCTCGCGTTTCCGAGGCCGTCTCATGAGGTGGCGACTTATCGCCGATGTCGGCGGCACAAACGTCCGATTCGCACGTGTCATCGACGAAGATAATATCGTCGACCGTAGTTCGTACACCGTTTCCCAGTTTGAAAATTTCCTGGATGCGCTTCGCTTCTACGCGGACGAAACGCATGGGGGCTTATCCGGATGCTTAGGCGCGGCGATCGGCGCGGCTGGGCCGGTCGCCATGGGATCGGCGCATCTTACGAATATCGCCTGGGACATTCGCGAACACGAGGTCGCGGCCGAGATCGGCGCGCCGTGCATGCTTGTGAACGATGTCGAGGCGGCGGCTTATTGCCTGCCGTCGCTATCGAGCCACGAGTTTTTTCTGATCGACGGCGCGGCGCCTAAGCTTGAGACCGCACACAGGCTCCTCGCCGCAAATATCGGCACGGGCTTTGGAGCGGCGACGCTTGTCAAGACGCCCGGCGGTTGGTTCGCCTCTCCAAGCGAAGCGGGGCATATGTCGCTGCGTCTGCCGGAAGGGCATGAAGCAAGCTTGCGGTCCCACTTCAGAACGGTCGAGAATGTCCTGTCCGGTCGCGGGCTTAAAAACCTGCATAGCACTCTTAGTAAACAACCGACCGAACTCGAAGCCGCTGAGATTTGCGCTCGCGCGCCGACGGACCCAAAGTGCGCAGCCACGCTTGGCCTGTTCACGCAAATCGCCGGCAATGTCCTTGGCAATCTTGCTCTTTCCGCCGCCGCCTGGGACGGGGTATTCCTTCTCGGCAGCGTCGCGAAAGGATTTGCGCGCGTTGTCGACCATGCCCGATTCCGCAAATCCTTCGAAGACAAGGGACCTATGCGCGAGTGGATGAAGCGGATTCCGGTCGCGCTCGTCGAAAAGCAGGACGCCGCGCTCTTCGGACTCGCAGCGCTTCCGATCCGGCCGCATCTCTAGCGGGCTGCTGAAAAGCCTGAAATTTTGGCTTCATCCTTCGCCAAGCTCAGGATGAGGCCCAGCGTTTTCTTGATCCTCATGGTGAAGCCAGTCATACCATGGGCGGCATCGTTTTCAGCAGCCTCGGCCGTCTGCGAAGAATATGGTGCAGTCCGGTTGAATTTGTTGCAAAAGGCGCGCCGTCGCCTTGACTGGGACACGGCCTTGGCCCAACGCTCGCGCCTTTCCCAGCCGAGCGAGGGAGCGCGGCCTCCATGTCAGATACTCAGGCCCCTGTCACCGATACCCAGGCTTCGTCCAACCCCGCGGCCCACAATCGAGTATCGGCAATCCGGCTTTTCATCCGCGCTCTTGGCGTCTCCTTTTTCAGCATCCTCAGCGTTTGCATGGCGATTTACGCCTTCTATGGGCTTCCGCAGGTGCAAGACTTGCTGTTCGATGCGCGACCCTACTGGATTCAGGAAGCGATCTATTGGGCAGGCTTCTACGCGATCGGCATTTTCATATGGGCCTTGCCCCTAGTCTTCTCGGCGCGTCTGCTCCTGCTTCAGAATTTCGACGTAATCGGGATCGACACGGAAGAGCGGTTCAAGTTCTATATTTTCCGGTTTCCCAGCTTTTTCGTCGTCCTCGCATTTGTAGCGGTTTTTATCGGGATCACCGCCGCTGCGGACAATCTTCCGGTGCCTGTGCCATTGCAGAATGGCGGAAACAAATACGAAGCTCCTATCAGGAGCCTCGTGGAAGCGCATCTGATTGCGCTCCTCATCGCGACGGCCGCTGTCCTTGTCCTCGTTCTCGTCCGGGGCATGTTCCTTCGAGGCTATGACCGCTCAATGCAGCGTCTTGAGGATGAAGATCCGAAAGGCTTCAGGAAATCCTTGCTCCAAATCGAGAGGCTCTCAAGAAAGCATGACTGCAAGCTTGATGAACTCGATCTGCATTTGACGGCGTTGAAGCCCGCGTTTCTCAGCAAGGAGACCTGGGTCGCCGCCCAGCGCGTCAAAGGGTTCATGTGGCGCTATCTGGTTCGCCTGACCTGGGTCCTACTCTTTCTCGTGGCGATCCATTTTCTGTCCTATTCCGACACCGTCCAGCGTTTGATTTCGCCTGCGGGCGATTTCTTCAATTCCCACGTCGCCGACGTCCTGTCGGATACGTTTTCGCTGAAGCGCGCCACGTTCCTGTTCATCGTTTTCGGCTCCTGGATTCCTTTCGTCACCATTCTCGCCCTGCTTTCGAACCGCTATCAGTTTCCCATCATCGCAACGATCGTCGTTTTCGTGGTTGGCCTGTCCTTGTTTGTCGGCGACGGTCATGACATCCGCATCGCCACGATCCCCGGCGACCAGCAGCCCGCCTTAAGACCCATCGGGTTTTCCCACGCCGTGAAGGAATGGAAGCTCGCCAGCGGATGGGATGCAAAGGGGTGCGAATGGCTCGCGCCGAACGCCAATGCTCTCGCAAATTGTCCGCGCCCGATCATCGTCGCCGGCGAGGGCGGAGGAAGCCGCGCGGCCTTCCTTCTCGCGAGCGTGCTCGGCTCTCTTGAGGACGACAGCCTCGACAAATCGAAGCACCCTTCCGCGCGTCTCTTTCACGAGCAGCTTTTCGCGATTTCAAGCGTTTCCGGAAGTTCGGTCGGCGCGGCTTTCTACATCGGCGCTCTGAAAGCCAAACCCAACACAACCACAGAAGATTTGAAAAAAGCCATGTTCCGACAGCGGCTTTGGTTTCCGAACGTGGCGAGCGCCAATCCCGAACGGGCAAATGAGAATGCATCGGCCGGCCAGACCATCACACGGGAGTTCCTGACCGATTACGTGACCTACAAGGATACGCTGCAGGCGGCTTTGTCGAACGACTTCCTTTCGCCCGTAGCGATCGCCTATCTCGCCCGCGATGTCTTGGCTTTGTCGCGCTTGCCATTTGTCTCCGATCGCGCCGGCATTCTCGAAACGTCCTGGGAAGACGCTTTCAATGACATTTACGGGACGACAAGGGAGACTTCCCCGCTCTCTGCGCCGTTACAGTCGATTGCGCCGGCGCCTGGAGGCTGGACGCCGCTTGTCTTTCTCAATGCGACGTCAAATGAAACGGGCCGCCGCATCATCGTCACGCCAGTCAAAATGACAGAGCCGACCAGTTCAGGGAACCCTCTGTTCGTCGACGCCTACGACCTTCACGAACTCTTGTGCTCCCCCTATCGGGATCCAAAAACTAATGCTTTCCCCGAACTCACCGCCCTGGACCGGATTGCGCGCTTGCTTCCCTACCGCTTCAGCCCGGTGGCGAGCGCCAAGTGCGATAACAAAAAGCCAATATCCATTGACGTTCGCCTCAGCACCGCGGCGGGAGCAAGCTCAAGATCGCCCCTTGTGTCACCGCATGGAAATGTCCGGGACAGACGCGCGCAGATCGCCGACAGCGTTGTCGATGGCGGTTACTTTGACAATTCCGGCGTCGTGACCGCGCTGGAAATCGCCCAGGGCTTGAAGTCTGTGGACGCGAGATTGAAGCCATTCATCCTGCAGGTTTCAAGCGAACCGGACTGGTTCAAGGACAGCAAAACCTGCGGCTTTGAAGGGACATCCGCCGAGAGGCCGAAGGTCCCGGATCAGGCCGATTTCCGCCCTCTTGGAACGCTCACCGACGTTTTGACCATCAACGCCACCCGGATCGCCAGAGACTATGAGACAATTGTCGAGCTTCCAGACCGGGTGAGGCAGCTCAACGGCGGCGTACGATCTGCGGCGCAAGTCAACATCTGCCCGCAGCCGAAGGAAAGCTTCTTCCTGAAGGAAATAGAGCGATACACCGCTACCGATGAAGCCGCAAAAGAGGAGTGGCGGGTCGCTCATATCCGGAAAAAGGCGCAGGAAGAACTGCAGTACAAGAGCGTTTCCTTGAGCTGGTGGCTGTCTCCGCCGCTCCAGGCGTTTCTCGATGCGCAAGTTTATTCGAATCATAATCTGGCGGAACGCAACTGCGTGATCTCGTTGCTGGAGGACAAGCCCACCCAACCCTGCCGTTAAGCTAACCGACCGCCCTATGTTCTGATCCAAGGCCCCCTCAGCCTGTCCTTCTCCCGCAAGGGGAGAAGGAACGCTGTTTCTCCCCTCCCCCAGCCGCATCCGCCTGCGGATGCGGCCTCGTTGGGTTGCGAACTCGCCAAGGCGAGTTCGTCCGGGGAGGGGCGGGGGTGAGGGGCGCCACCGCTCAACACTTCCGGCGGTTGGTATAAGTATCGTGGCAGCGCAAACGTCGCCCGGGAAGGGCGGAGCCTATCCGGGATCATAACAAGTTGCAGCGTCTCCCTTTTTTGCGATCCCGGCTCGCGCTTTGCTTGGCCGGGATGACAGGTCGTGTTCAAGCGGCTTTCGGCTCGGCGGTTTGCGTTCCCTTGGCGATAAGCCGCGTAAGCGCATTGGCGATAGTAACGGCTGCCTTGTCGATCCAAGCGAGCACAGGATTAAGGATCAGGAGAACCGCGAGATGCGCCGCAATGACCGCTACCCCCAGCGCGATAGAGACGAGCGGGGTGAAGTCGGGCCAGCGTATCTGCTGGATGTAGGGCGGAAGAAACGTCGCCACGAAACCATTGATGATAAAGAGGTTCAGGCTGCTTCTTCCCGTGTAGGCGAAGAGTTCCGAGGCCTTGAACCGAGCCAGTCCGGCGCTCAGGCATACGGTGGCGATGGAGCCAATAAGCGCGGTAAGGAAAAAGAGCGGCAGGAACCCGTAGCTTCCGCCAAACATCCTGATGCCGAAGGGTAGCGTGCCGTAGATTTGACATGGCCCGCTGAACGAGAAAGAACAGCCGCTGTTCAAGGGCGCCAGCACGATGACGGCGGCGAAAAGCGGAATGAACAGCCAAACCGGCCAGCGCACCTTCCACTGAGAGAACAGGAAGCCGAGCGCAAAGAAGGAAAGGCCCGGCATCCATGTCCTGAACAGGAAGTAGTTCGGTGCGTCGAAATAGACCACGGGCGCCGTCGCCGCCATCGCGCCCAAGGCGACGACGAGCGCGGGAACGCGCTTAAGCAGGAAGTAGGCGAGCAGTTGCACAATACAGAGCGAGGTGAGAAACCAGAGCACGCCAACCGACCAGCAATAGCCTTCAAGGATTGGGTCGACGACATAGTTGACGGCGTCCCAAACCGAGCGCGTCGCTTCGGGCGCATAGCCGGCCGACATGGCGAAGACCGCGCCAATAATGTGCACCACCCAGGCCAGCGCCAACAGCCGCAGCGACCCGCGAAGGGCGTCCGGCCACGCCTTTTTGGGCAGCTTCAGGTTCACCGCGCCTGAGACGAGGAAAAACAGCATCATGTGGAAGGTGTAGATGGTCTGCCACTGGACAGCGGCCAATTCCATGATCGGCCGCCCGAGCGCCGGATTGGCCGGATAAATCGGCTCAAGCAGATGGCCATAGATCACGAGCATCATCCCGATGCCCCTTGCAATATCCCACGTCGCGTCGCGCGCCGGCCTTTGAGCCTCAGCCATCATGCTGTCCTTCGTTGATCCGCCTCCTTTTATAGTGAAACGGCATGCAAACGCCAGTCATCACAGTAAGGCGAAGGGCGTAGCCCCTCACCCTGTCCCTCTCCCTCTGGGAGAGGGGACGATGTTGCAGCGGCTGCGGCCGGACTCCCTCTCCCATGGGGAGAGGGCTGGGGTGAGGGGCTACGCCATTGGTCGAACCGGGAGACTTTGCTCCGGCTCACCGCCCTTGCCATTGAGGGGCGCGCTTTTCGAGGAAGGCCGCCATGCCCTCGCGGAAATCGTCGCTCATGTAGCACATGAGGATGAGGTCCTGATCCGGCTTCGGCGTCTCCGGAGTTTGCATCCGGCGGAACGCCTCTTTCGTGCTGCGAAGCGTCAGCGGAGCGAAGCTCGCGATCTGCCGGGCCAAATCAGCAACCCGGGCATCGAGCGCGGCCCGATCTTTAACAACCTCCGTCAGAAGCCCCATTTGCAGCGCTTCCTGCGCCTCGATCAGCCGGGCCGTGAAGATCATGTCCTTCACCCGCGACGGGCCGACCAAGGCCGCAAGCCGCGCCAAATTCTTGATCGACAGGCAATTGCCGAGCGTGCGCGCGATGGGGAAGCCGAATTTCGTATCCTCCGTGCCGATGCGCAGATCGCAGCATGACGCCATGGCGCCGCCGCCTCCCGTGCATGCGCCCGCGATTGCGGCGATGGTCGGAACCCGTATATTATCCAGGCCGCCAAGAACGCGGTCCATGAAGGTCTCGTAACCGAGCGCATCTTCCGGCGTCTTGAAGTCCTTGAACAGCGCGATGTCGGTGCCCGCCGAGAACGCCTTCTCGCCTGCGCCGGTCACGATCAGAACCTTGACCCTATCGTCTGCATTCACGGTCTCGCAAGCCTGCGCCAGCTTCTCATACATCTCGAAGGTGCAGGCGTTGCGTGCGCCGGGCCGGTTGATGGTGATGCGGGCGACGCCATCGCTTATGTCAAAAAGAAGATCCTGGGTTTCGAGTGTCATCCTGTACTCACGTCAAAGGCGGAAATCACGGGCGATCAAGCTCCCCAGGCGACACCCTGACGGAAGAGCCGCGTCATGTCACGCCTGGATCGGCGGCAAGAACGAAAGACGAAGACGGATGCCGCCGCCCTAATTCCGATTGACGGGGCCGCCGCCGCCCCGTTCAATAACCAAAGACACGCCCAAGCCGCCCGTCGCGCTCTGCGCGACGCCGTTCCGGGACAACACACACTGACAGGCACATGAATGATTGCGCTTCCGTCTTTGCTTCTCGTGACAGGAGCTGTTTTGCTCGGCATTTACTTGGGCATTTATTATTTGCGGGGCGTGCGTCCCAAGCGCCTTCTGCTCGGCGCCCACATCCTGATGGGCTTGGGCGGAGTTGAGCAAGTGGCGCTTCTCATTCACGGCGCCCCGAGCGGGGCCATGGCCTCGGAATCCCTCGTCAAGGCGGCTGGAGGTCTCTTCGCGTTCTCGATCTTCGCCGGGTTCACGGCTCCTCTGCTTGCGCAGTCGACGCGGCGCCAGAATGGAGAGATCATGCTCGCGGCGCACGCTGGCTTGGGACTTGCCGGTTTCGTCCTGCTCCTCATTTTTGTCTCGAAGATCCCTGGCCTGCTCGGGTGAGATCCTGGCCTCGCGTCGCAAACGCAGAGGCGATAGACCTGTTACGCATTTTCCGGATCGTCGTGCTGTTCATATGAGAGAGGGGCGACGCCGGACGCCGCAATCGCGGAAGGGCGGCCCTTTTCGAAGTCCTCATAGCCGGCGGGATCCACGCCGTGCTGCTTGAGGAGATCCATCGTGGCCGCCCACTTCTGCGGCGTGTCCGACAGGACGGCGGCGTGGCCAATGACGCCTCTTAGCAGTTGATCCTGGACGTCTGGCGGAAGTGCGGCCGGAGCGCGCTGCGCCGGAGCCATGGGAAGAAGAGCGTTCTGCGACTGCAAACGCTGACGAGGCGAGACATTCGAAATATCGATGGCGAGCGTCATGCTAGGAACCTTTCTGCTGTGAGCCGTAATAGTAGTTGGCGTAGTTGCTCGCGGCGCTGGAGAGCGCGTTTCCGGTGTTGGAAAGACCGGTCCCCTGATATTGGCCGGCGAGGTTGTTGTAGTTGCCCTGGTTGGATGCGCTGGCCGTGCTTGCCGAGGTCAGGGCGTTGGCCGAGTTCGCGCCGAGCTGCGCGCCCTGGAAGAGATCCTGCAGCCTCGTCTGATATTGCTGGGAAAGCGCGTTCTGGGAGTAGCTCTGGAGCGCGGCGAGCGTATTGCCCGACATACCCATCCCTTGCGCCGCGTTTTGCGCCTGGATCTGCTGCAAGCCGTAATTCACGCTGGTTTGGAAGCCGGGGTCGTTCTGAAAATTATTGTAATAGGCTTGCTGCGCCGCCGATCCGTTTGCGCCTGTTGCATTATTGTAGACGTTCAAAGAGTTCTGGCCGCTTTGCATGAACGGCTGCTCGTAGCCGACGGCCTGATTGAAACGCTGTTGCTGAAGTTCCGCCGACTGCTTCGCGGCGTTGGCGGCGGTCTGCGCCCCCAAGTAATTGCCGAGCGCGGACGCCGCTCCGCCTAGGAGGACGGGAAGGGCTGCTTCTGCCATGGGAGATCCTTTGAATAGACGGTTTCAAGGGGCTGGTAATGAAGCCGTTCAAGAAGCGCGAGCGTGCGGGGGAGCCGCCCGGCCACAAAAATGCGGCGAGCGCCCTTTTCCTTCGCCCACGCTTCGAAGGCTCGAAGAAGATGGGCGCCGTATCCCCTCGCGCCAGGGATCGCGTACCACGCGGTCTTGAACGCGGTCGGCTCGCCGGTGAGGTAGTGTGGCGCGATCATCCCGCAGAGGCACGCCGCGATTGGGTCGCCCGCTGCGAGGCAGACGTGGGCTTGATCGCTGACATGGGAGAGGACGAAGCGAGCCAGAGTATGCGGGCAGGCCTTGCGCCCTCCCTCCTCGTCGTAAAAGCGCAGGCCCAGTTCAACAATGCGTGCGACGTCATCCTGGGCGGCGCGCCTCACAAGCGGGGACCTCTTCATGTCGAAATCCGGTTTTGCGAACGGAGCACTGCAAGGAGGGAATTGATCGCATTCGCTGCTTCCGTCTGTGTTGGAGCGAGGGAAACGCTGGCGATCGCGTCGCCCTGGATGAATTCGATGCCCTCGAAAAAGTCGCGATATTGCTTGTCGAGCTTGCCGGTGGCGGGATCGACAATGTACGGGCTCAGAGGCGCGTAGGTGGTGGCGACGGCCATGTTGTCGAGCTCCTGAGGTAGAGCGTAGGTGGAAAGCTTCCCGCTGATCCACTGGCCGAAGATCCAGTTGGGACCGTCGCTCCAGACCGATGTGTACAGCGGAAAACAGGGATAGGGCCTTGCGTCCCACGTGTAGATCATCGCGCGCGTGAGATCGACCATGCGCCCGGAATAGACCGTGCTTTGCGGATTGCGGTCCTCGGTGAATTCGGGATCGCTCGGGTTGAAGAAGCGCAGCATCGAGTTCGAGATAGCGCCTCTGAATGAGGTAGCCACACGTTCCGTCCGAGAAATAGGGAAGAGCGCTCTCCGATGATTTTGGATCGTAGAAGACGTTCGGCTGGTTTGAGCCCTTGTCGACCGAGGGGCATCCAAGCTCGGTGAACCAGATGGGCTTCGATTGCGGAACCCAGCTTGTTGGCGAGGCGCTCTCTGCGCCGCCCGGTCTGTTAAAGTGCTGGTTCGTCCACCAGTTCCAGATGTCTTTGTAGCGATAGACCCAGGGCTTGTTATACGCGCCGTCGGCAATCGGCGAGCGCGTCTGCGAGGTCCTGTCCGCCTGGCTCGCGTAATACCAGTCGTAGCCTTCGCCGCCGCGTACGTTCCCCATCAAATAGGCGTAATCAGTGATCGCCGTCAGCGATCCATCGGCTTTCACAACCTCGTCAATGTTCGGGGCCGTATCACGCCAGTCGGACAGCGGCCAGTAATTGTCGAAAGCGATGGCGGCGATGTTGGCGTCCGACCAGAGCGGATCGAGATGAAAGAACACGTCGCCGGAACCATCCGGCGGTTGATGTCCGAACCATTCCGACCAGTCCGCCGCATAGGTCAACTGCGCGCCCGGCAGAATCGCTTTCACATCGGAGGCTAACTGCACAAGCGCCGCAACAAATGGATAGCTCCCTTCCGCGTCGCGCAGCCAGGTCAGGCCGCGAAGCTCCGTGCCGAGCAGAAACGCATCCACTCCGCCCGCGCTTGCGCAGAGACCCGCGTAATGCAGAACGAAGGTCCGGTATTGCGCCGCAAAGGCCGCTGCTTCGGCGGCGACCTCCGGCGACTTGTCGGCGGTCGCATATTGCTTCGTAATGCGCCCGCGCCAGGGATAGACCGGCTGCCCTGCGTCGCCCGAATAAGGGTCCGGCAAGGCGTTCCCGGCCGGAATATCCATGAGAATGAAGGGCGTGAGGCAAACTTGCAGTCCTCTCGCCTTGAGATCTTTGATCGCCGCCACGACAGATTGATCATCCGGCGTGCCGCCAAAGGCTGCGCTGCCGTTCACGCTCGAAACGAGATGCGCCGAATTCCTCTGCAGGCCGTTGCATCCCCACTCATGGGGCATTTCGCCGAAGTTCCGCCGCGCAACCCCCGGCGTCAGCGTGCAGGATCCTGCGCGCAGATCGTTTCCGTACCAGGCGACGTAGAGGTTGACGAGTTTGCAGTTGCTCAGTTGATTTTGCAAGCTGTTGAGCGATGTGGCCCAGTCGCAGGCCGCGCCGCCGATACGGCCCTGGCTTGCAGCCTGGCTGTATTGGATCAGCCATTGCGAGCTGTCGTACACGCTATAGGCGTTTTCCGTCGCGATGAACTCGACCCCCGTCGTGATCTGGTCGCGCAGCACCTCGTAAGGCGCATAGCCCCATTCGGTCGCCGCCGGAATCATGGCGACGGCTTGAATCGCATTGGCGAAAGCGGTTTCATCCGCGTCGAAGCCCTTCTGGGTCCAGCCTTGCGCCACAAACTCTTTGATGAGCGCGTTCGTTGTCGCCGCGACTTCCGCCCAGGATGCGTCCGCCGCGAGATCGGGAATGGCGGGGCCGACGCGGCCTTTGAACTTCGAGAAGAAGGCGCGGGTGTAATTGTCGATCTTGCCGTCGGAGCCGACCCGGAACCCGAAGCGGCTGAAGAGATTGGATTGCCCTGTCATGCGAGGATCGGCCTTACCCGCGCGTCTGCATTGAGGATGCCCCGCATCACCGGCGAGGAAGACGAAAGCCGGAAGGTCCGCCCTGCCCTGAGCGTGGCGCCGAGCTGGTGGAAACTTGCGACCGCAAACCGCTCTCCGACCTGTCCGAGAGACGCGATGCGCCCCCCTGTCCAGGTCTTTCCCCCGTCGTCCGACCAGTCGAGCATCAATTTCGGGTTTGCTGCGTCGGCGGCGCCGCCCGTTATTCCGACGCCCGGGATGATGTCTACATCGAGCTGGTCGATGATCAGGCCTTTCGGAAAGGCATGCACGGGCGCCGACTGCGCCAGAAAAAGATAAGGATTGCCGCTTTCGGTCTCCGAGCCGTCGTCGAGAACGTGGAGGCTTGCATCCTGGCTCGATCCAATCACAACCTGCCCGTTGAACGACTCGAAGCCTTGCGCGAACCAATTCGTCAGGCCGCTGCTCTGGCGCTCGTGCCAGAGCCCCGTCGCGAGGTCGAACTCCCATGTCCAGGTGGGGCTCGTCACGGCGTAAAAGTCGTGGCCGTTGAAATGGGTGTAGACGGCGCGCAGCGACCGTCGCTCGTCCCATGTCAGATCCGCGATCGCGCGCTCAAGCGCGTGGGTTGAAATACGGATCGGCTCGGAGGCCTGGAGTTGGCGCACCACGCCGTTATGATCGACCCAGATGAGCGCATCGGCGACCGTTGCGACGGTGTGCTCCGCGATGCAGCCGATATCGACATCGGCGCGGATGCGGGCGAACGCGAAAGGCGTCGTGCCGGCGTCCTCCCAGATTTCAAGGCTCAACTCGCCAAGCGCAATCAGCGCGCCACGATGCGTCACGATCCGCCGCAGCCCGTCGGAGCGGCTCGACGCCGTTGCGTAAGACAGCGCGTTGACGGTCAGCGCATCGTTCAGCGCCGTGTGGAAGATCCGCCCGTCGGGGATCGAGAACACGAGATATCCATCGAGAAAAGTCACGCTGTTGGGAGCGGGCAGGTTCGCAAGATTGGGTCGCGAGAGCGTGTTCGTGGTCGTGTCGAGGACATAGTAGATGTTGTCAGCGACGATACCGATCTGCGGCGCCGTTCGCTGATTGGCGGCCATGATGACCACGGAGCCGCCCGCGATCGTTCCCGCAACCGGCGTCGCCTTGCCCTGATCGTCAAACAGCGCGGCGGCCGTTCCGGCGACGACATAAAGCCCCTTGCCATGAACATAAAACATGCCGCGGCATGGGCCGTTGAGGCCGGTCGTCGCCGTATCGAAGCGCGAAGCGCCCGGCACGCCATAGATCGGAAGCGGCGACTTCGCCGCCTGACCTAGAGCTTCTGCGTAGCCGTTCAACAAACGCTGCGCGCTCGCGAACCCGCTCTTGTCGGGGTTCGACGTATGTCCGAACTCAACTGCAACCATGATTTGACCTGCCGTGTTCGACATGGCCGGGCTCGACCCGGCCATGACCATCTAATGTCTTATCGAAACCCATAGCGCCGAAGGCTCGGCATCCAGGTCAGGCCGATGTCCTGGCCCGCGCGCGGAGCCACGACGTAATAGGCCAAGAGCGCCGCATAGGCCTTCTGCGCGCGCTTCTGCGTCGAGGCCAGCGCTTCGATTCCGCTCGCGGACGCGAGTTCCACGGCGAGGATGGCCTTCGCCCCCTCCACGAATTGAGAAGGCAGTGGAAAGGCGTCGTTGAGGCCGAAAGACTGGGCTGCCGCAGCCGGCGGCGTCGCGGCGTCGCTCGGGCCGTAGGGCGGATAGGCGCCAGCCGCGCCCGATATGACGTCGTCGTTGGAGTCGCTGGTGAAAAAGACGTCGTCGAGATCCTGGCTGGGCGGGTTAGGGCCGCCCGGAAAAATTCCGTCGGCCGCCCAGGCGTTCAGCATGTCGTTATACGCCGCAAGCCCAGCCTCGGCGCGGCCGGGATCGAGATTTGACCCAAGCGGCAACAGGCCCAGCCGGTGGTACGCGCCTGTTATGATGTCACGCGCGCTCGCCATGCAAGACCTCCCTGATGGCTTGTCGGAGCTGCGCTTTGGACCAACTGGCGTCAAAGCTGACACCGCGATCGGCGGCGGTCCGCATGAGACGACGGTAGGACATGCCATCAAGCTCCTCGTCCTGTACGATCTCCGAATCCTGTGCTTCGGTCGGAGAGGCCGGGATGTCCGCAGCCTCTGCGATCACCGGAAAACGCCGCCAGTCCTCTCCCTCCGGCACGTGATCGGGATGCCCGAAAAGGCGAGCCTCGCCCTTGCGGTACATCCACAGGCGCGTGTCGCGGCTCATTACTGGCCTTTCATGAGGCCGAGGCCTACGAGCGTCGCCCGGACCTCGTTCAAAAGCGTAATGATCGCCGTCGCCTGCACCTGACTGAAGCCATAGGGGCTTGAGTTCGTCGGGGCGGTCGCGGGGACCGCGGCTTGCACTGCGCCTGACCGCTGCGCAACCGGGGTCGCGTTATAGAAGGAGATGAGATCGGTAGCGCTCTGGCCAAGCACGGCGCCGTCGGGATTGCCGTCGGAAAGCTGTCTTACAGGCATGGGAGTACTCCAGAAATGGGGGAACTGATAGGTCGATGTGTGGCGTCTGGAACTCCCCCTCACCCCAGCCCTCTCCCGCGAGGGGAGAGGGAGTCCGCTCGCGCTTGCAACGGCGCCCCCTCTCCCCTTGCGGGAGAGGGTGGCCGCGAAGCGGCCGGGTGAGGGGTTTTGACGTTTCACGGATCAATGATTTCGTGGCGCTACGAGCCGGACACTCGCGTGGCGAGGTCGGGGTAGATGGGCTTCACGCCATAGAGGATATCGAGACGCCACATGTTGATGTCGTTGACGATGTCGTAGTCGCAGATGACGCGGATCGAGAGGCCCTTGTAGCTCTGCCTCGCCTTCTTGGCTGCGCCCTCGGGCAGTTCCATCGGCGCCATGCAGAGCGCAAAGGCGTTCTCATGGAACACGAGGTTTTGCGGATAGGATGTGCCGGCGGTTCCCATGAAAGTCAGCGCCCCGTTCTGGGCCGGCGCCGCGCTCACGGTCTGATACTGGCCGGAGATGATGATGGCTGGCGCGATCGTAACGGCGTCTGCTGCGCCGGTTGCGGTGACAGGCGCGCCGACGACGAACTGCTGCAGGTAGGGCAGCGACTGCTTCGTGACAGGATTAACGGCGTAGACGCCCGCGATCGTGAAGACATCGCCCTGGTTCAGCGTCGAGCCTGCGGTCAGTCCATCGACCAGGATCGCTGTCTGGTTCGTGTTCATCGACGCCAGATAGGTCGTCACGCCTGTATTGGTGACGCCATTCGCTGCAGCCGTGGCTGAAATGACGGGCGTTCCAGCGAAGGCGCCGACCGTGTAGTTGATGACGTTCTGGGATGCGTAGCAGTCGGTGTTGCCGACCATGGGCAGCTTCGATTTCTCAAGCGCGGTCTTGGCGACCTCCGGCATAAAGAGGCCTGTGAAGCTCGAAGCCATGCCGTAGAAGTCGGCGGGCGAAAGGCAGGCGGCGCGCGGCGCAGGCACGGCCATTTCATCAAGCCGCTGCGGGCCTTTGATGAACGACTTGTAGCCCGAAAGCGTCTGCCCCGGCGTACCCACCCAGTTCCACACATATTTATGCATCGACAGGATGTCGAGATCGACCTGGTTTGCCAGCGCGATCATGGGATGCTTCAGGTAACGCTCGGCGAAGCGGTCGATGGTCAGCGTCAGGTCCTTGGTGGGGAACCGCAAATCCACGCCGCGCTGTGTGTTGATCTGGATCTGCACCTTGCCTTCCTGCGCGTCCTGCATCTGGGCGACGGCGCCTGAGCGAATGGCGTATTTGACCGGCCTGCGTATGGTGAGCGTATCGCCGATCTTCGTCTCGCCGAACTCCGGTTCATAGGCTCGATAAGCCATTTTCGCCGCGACGAGGTTGTTTTCGAGCTGCATCAGGCCTTCCTTGGCGATGATGCTGGGCGTGAGCAGGGATGAGGCCATTGGATGCAGTTCTCCTTGTTAGATAGGGAAGCGCCCCTCATCCAGTCCGTCTCCCAGGCAACTCGCCTTGGCGAGGTTGCTGCTCAAGGAAACCGCATCCGCGAGCGGATGCGGATGTGCGCGTCGTTTCAGCGCCTGCGACGAGACTCCCTCTCCCTGAGGAGGGGGCTGGGGTGAGGGGGGTGAGCCTGGCCGCTAAGCGACGTTTGCTGGTTTGGCCAACGGTCCGTCCCCGCACCCAGCGCCCGGCAGGGCGGGACGCCACCCGCAAAGGGGAAAGGGTTATTCCGTGCGGACAGGGTGAGGGGGCTCCGTTGGAAGCCGGGGCGCTTGCTTAGAAACCGCGGGCGCGGCGATACTCTTCAAAACTCATGTCTTCGAGCGGCTTGGCGGCGGCGCTTGAGCGGCCGGACAGCGTGCCGACGGGCTCCGGGGCGCGGCTGACGGAGGGCTGCGGCGCGGCGCACACGCGCGTTTCCAGGCGAGCGATGGCGGTGGCCTGGGAAACAGGCGCAAGGCTGGCGATGCGGGCGGCCTCAGCCGGGTTCCTGCCGAGGTAGTAGGCGATCTCGGCGCCGCGGCTCGACTCGCGAATGGCGTCGGCCATGACCGGCGTCACGGTCAGGTTCGGGTTGTGCGCGACGGCGTCGAAGTCCGGAACCTTCTGGCGAAACCCGGCGGCGGCCTCCGTCCAGGCATCCTGGGCGGCGCGCGCCGCGATCTCGTGGGCCTGGCTGGCCTGCCGCGCCAGGATCTCGGCTCCAACCTCGCGCACGGCCTGATCGGCGACGGCGCGGGTATAGTCTTCGGGCGCGCGATAATCCTGAGGCCGGCCCGCAGCCTGCATGCGCTCGCGAAGGGCGGCGGCCTCAGCCGCGCTGTTCGCCGCAACCGCCTCAGCCGTCCGCTTGTCGCGGATCAGTTGCTGGATGCGGCCGGCGCCGCCTTGGTGCAGCTCGGGGGTCGCCGCGGCGCCCGAGCCGCCTTCGCCGCCGGTCGGCTCGGCTTGCCCGGCGGACGCCAAGGCGTCGTCGTCCACGGACGAAATCTCGTCGTGCTCTGTCATGTTTTATCCTGTGGCTGTTTAGATTATCGTCCCCGAAACGCCGCAGAACCGGTCTCCCTCTTTCGGGGGTGGAGCAGTAACCGGGAGTTTGTGCTGCAACGCTATTCTGGAGGCGGCCTCATCATGCTAGTATGCCCCCGGAGGTTCCCTTGAGCACAGCCGATCCGGTCCTTGCCCGTTTTCGCGCCGCGGTTGGCGAGCTTTACGGCGAGCGTATCGAGCGCGTCGTGCTTTATGGATCGCGCGCCCGCGGCGACGCCAAGCCCGATAGCGATTACGATGTGGCGGTATTTCTCAAGGGGCTTACCTCAAGCCGCTGGGGCGAGGTGCGGCGCATCGCCGACATCGAACTCGCCATCTTGGATGAAATGGGCGTGACCGTGCATGCTATGCCCTACGCGGCGGGAAGCTGGCGCGATCCCTCGTCGCCTTTGATGCACGAAATCCGTAAGGACGGCCTCGATTTATGAAGCCGCAGTCTGCAGCTTACCCCGTACCTCGCCTATGTTGAGCAACACAGGCGGGAGGGTGGCGTCGCAGGCGAGAGCTAATCCAGCTAAAGATGCACCATCACGCGGAGAGAGTGTCTCCCTTCGACCCGCCATGGACGTCATCCAAGCGTTGGCGAAGCCTGCTTGGCGGCCGCTTGAAGGTCCCCCGTTAGCGCAGCGGCATTTCACGCCGCAGCGCGCACGGGACGACTGTTAGAGTTTGTAGGGCGAGGGGTCGGCGAAGCGGGCGCGCTTCGCCGCGTTGTCGAAAACCTTGCCCTGCAGGTCGGCTTCGGCCCTTGCGGCGCTTGCCTGCCGCTCGCGCAAGTCGGCTTCCTGGAGCGCGGTTTTGAGCTGGCCCTCAGGCGTCAGCGGCGAGCTGAAAAGAATGTCGGCGGCGTTCGAGGCCGCGCGCGAGGCGGCGTCCTGCGCCTGCGCATGCGCTTTTACCGCGTCGGCCTCCGACTTGACGGCGAGGCCCTGGACCCGGTTCAAATGCGCCTGCGCCAACGCCTCCTGATAAGCCTGCTGACGCGCTTGCGAGATCTGCACATCGAGGGGCGGCGCTTCGCCGGTGACCTGGGGCGGGAGCATGCGCCGGAGGCGCTCGGCAATCTCGTCCGCGCCGGGCCAATCCATGTTGCGCGCCACCAGGTCGCCCGCCACACTCGCGGCTTGCGGAACGGCCTGAATGAACTGCAACATGCTATCGGCGGCCTCGGAACGCCGCGTGGCGTAGGACGGGCCGATCTTCACACGCACGTCGTAAGCCCCCTGGCTCAAATCGTTGAGCAGCATCGGCTTGCCGTCCACGCCCATCACGGGCACGTTGATGCGCACTGGCTCATGGCTTTCGTCCTCGCGCATGATGCGCACAGTGCGCTCGCTGTCGTAAATCTTCGGGACCAGATCGATGAGCGCCTTTCCGAGGTGGTTCAGCGTCGCCATCAAATTGTCCTGGTAATGCAGCGCGGAGACGCCGCCCTGGCTTTCGCGCGCGCGGATCGCCACGCCTGAAATCTCGTTCGAGCGGGCGCCGAGCGCCGCGTCGTAAATGCCGGTCGTCGCTTTCATCTCGTCGGAAGCCTGCGCGCTTTCCTGCACGAGCGCCGCCGGAATGTCGGGCGGCGGCTCGCGCATCGGGCGTCCGCCCGGCGCATCCGGGTCGGGCTCGTAGAGGAGATAAGGCCGCGTCACCGTGTTCTGCGTGTCCCACTGCCCCTTGAACTTCGCGATCATCGCGGGCGTCGCGAGGAAAGGCGCGCGCGGCGCCAGCGCGATGGCTTCGGCGGCGGCGGAGCGCCAGAAATTGTAGAGCTGCTGGGGATCGCGACTGAAGCGGATCAGGCCTGAGCGAACGACTTTGGTTTCAAGCGCCGTCTCGGCGCCGATGACGGGGAAGATTGGGATATAGCGACTTGGCCATTGGTTCGGCCCCTCCAGCACCTCTTCGCCGCTGAGCAGATAATGCTCGACCTTGTGCGACCTCACTTTGCGCGTTGCGATGATTTGGGAACCCAGTGTGTTGTCATGGCCGGGCTTGACCCGGCCATCCAGGGATGCAGCTCCTTGCTGGATGGCCGGGTCAAGCCCGGCCATGACGGCGGAGAGCGGCGCTGACAGATCTGCCTCGGTTATATCGATGGTTTCCCCGGTTTTAAGCCGCGCGATGGTGCGCTCGTGCGGGCGCTTCACCCAATATTCGCAGACACGCACCGCGTCGCGATTGGACCAGAACAGGCCGGTCTCGGCATTGAAATCAGCGGGCGCTGCGAAATCGGTCATGGCCGCGTCGGGAAAGCGCTTCTGAAACTCTTTCCGCCCGATCAGCTCGGAGACGAGGCAATATTCGGCGTCCGAGCGGTCCGGCTCGACCGCGCCCGGCGCCCAGAAGACCGAGAGCGGGTGCTGGATGCGCTTGATGATGATTTCCTGGTCGAACGCGTCGTCGTCCACATACTGCGTGACGAGGCGGAAATGGCCGATGCCGCACGCCACCGCGTAATAGACCGCGTTGGCGAAAACATGCGTCGCGTTGGAGCGATACTGGATCTGCCGGAACAGCCCCGAGTAAATCTCGGCCAGTTCTTGCGTCGCCTCGCCGCCGGCCGGGATCGCCTTGATGGCTGGCGGGTTCATCCGCACCGTGTTCGCCACCTGGTTCACGAATTGCGGCAGCCGGTTGATGGTGAGGCATGGCCGGTTCTGCGCCTCGCGCTGCAGGCGGATGGCGTTTGGCCACTGGTCGCCCGCGAGGAACTTCAGGTCGGTGAAGGCGTCCTCGCGGTTCTCGCGGTCGGACGCCCACGCGGCTTCAAGGCGCTCTTGCGCCTCTTGAACGATGTCAATTTTGGGCAAGGGAACCTCTATTGCGCGTCGGCGCGCTATTGCACACAGAACTAACTTGTCGAGCGAGCCTTGAATGCGCGTGGCTTTTGGCTCACTATAAGCGCTGCGCCAACATGGAATTTACGCTCAGTGGAACGCCGGGTTAAACTGCAAAGGGATAGCGAGGGTCAGTTTGTCTGCATCCCGTTTGAATTCGATTTTCCCTACGAAGAAGTCACCATACGCAAAGAAGGCGACCGACTGATCATCGAGCCCAGGAAAGACAGTTCGGTTATTGCAGCCACGGACGATGCGGGCGACTGATTTGGGTCAAAAAGATGCAGCATCCACGCATTAAGCTTGATCCGAAGGTTATCATGGGCAAGCCCATCGTTGCAGGGACACTATCACGGTTGAGCGCATCTTGCGTTGCCTTGCTGCGAGCGATTTGGTCGAGCACATCCGGCGCGATTATTCCATCTGATTGAGGAAGATATTCGCGCGGCCCAACTATATGCTGCGGACTTATAGCAACCAGCTCCCTGAGCCGCCGCCGCCCGCATCGTCGCCCCAATCCACGTGGGGTTGCGGCCTCACCATGCGCGGGAACAGATCCCACAGCGCCCACACCAGCGCATCCACCCGGTCGGCCAAGCCGCCGCCGTCGATGCCGAAGGGCGTGAACCGCGCCATTTGCTCCTCAAGCGTCGGGAACGCGCGCGCGTGGCTCACCCGACCCTGCTCGTAGAGCGCGGCGATGGGCTCGGCGCGCGTCGTCTTTCCGCGGCTCGCGCGCACCTGCCGCAAGGGCAGGCCGCTGCGCTCCGCACGCAGAACTGCTTCCACCATGGCGCCGCCCTGGTTGATTTCGACCACCAGAGCGTCCGCCTCGTACTGGTCATACGCTGCTATCGCCTTGCTCGCCCAGCCCCCGGGCGACAGACGGCACGATAGATCATCAAGGACATATCCCCGCCCATCACTACCCAATCCGGCAACGATGAGTTCCTGTTTCTGAAGTTCGACTGTCTTCATTGCTAGCTTTGGCAGCTGGATCGATGGCGATGACGATCCGTTGCATTTGAGGGAGCCGCTGGTCGTCTGAGAGGCGGCATAAGTCGAGTAGCCGGCGAGTTCAAAGAGCCCCAGCAATATCGTCGATGAGTTCTGCATTGATTTCCTGCCTTCCGATTTTGGTGCCCGCATATTGTTTGACTATGGTTTCCAAATAGTTACTGGCGAGATTGGCGCGATTATCAAAGGTTGTGCCGCGCGTGACTGTGACGCTTTTGCACGCAAGGAGATCGCGCACCAGTTGTATCGGGCGCGGAGTTGTCGTGATGATCTGCCGCGGGTTTTCGCCAAGCCGTAAGCCGAACTGCAGCATGTCCCAGGTTTCGCGCGCGTAGCGCCATTTGGCGAGTTCGTCGCACCACGCCGCGTCGTGCTGAGGCCCACGCAGCTGATCCGGCTCAGTTGCATTGTATAATGTAGCGATTGCGCCGTTTCGCCACGTCAGCCGGCGTTTCGATGGCTCATATTTCGGTCGGAACGCCGGCGGATGAATGGCGAGAAGCCCGCTTGGGCCTTCGACTATGACGTCGCGCGCATCCGCCGCCGTTTCGGCCACGAGCGCAATTCTGCGGTAGCCGCCGCCGGCGAGAGGCGTCGGCCCACAGACGCAGGCCCGCACCCATTCGGCGCCGCTTCGCGTCTTGCCCGCGCCGCGTCCGGCGAGGATCAGCCATGTGTGCCAGTTTCCCGTCGGCGCGAGCTGTTCGGGCCGCGCCCAGAAGTTCCAGTCATACTGCAGGCTCTTCAGTTCCTGCGGCGTCAGCTCCGCAAGAAACAACGTCCTCTGCTTCGACGTCAGCGATGCGAGATAGCTTGCGCTCCATTTCCGCGCGCAGGTGCTCGGCATTCACGCTCTCCTCCGATGTCTCGTCCTGCGCCGGAACGCGGTCGCCGAAGCGTTTGCGGAAACGATTGCGCATCTGCAGCGCCCAGGCGCCTGAATTCCAGCCTTGCGTGAACTGGCCGGTGCGTCCCGTCGTCAGCCACCACGCATATTCCAGTTCCTTTGCCTGGCTCATCGCTTCGCTGAAATCGTCGTAAGCCTTTATCCAGGCGTTCAGCGTCTTGACGCTCACATGGAGGGCGGCGGCGATTTCGGCCTTGCAATAGCCCTTCTCGGCGAAACCGAGAACGCGATTGCAATAGGCGGGCTTGTAGCGGGAACGGCGCCTGCGCGCCGGCAAGACTTCGACATCGACGCCCATAAGGCCTCGCAAGACATGACCGATGTTTGTATGAAAAAAGCGCAGCGCCGTGCTAGATTTGATATCCGCGTATTGAACCGTTACTTGGGGTCAGCGGCAAGCTTTCTGCGACTATAAGGATTTATAGGACAAGTCACCGTCACGACTCAATCCCGCATTCCATAAGCCTCTGACGAACTTGAGTTTTTGGCTAAAAAGGTCTTAAAGGGGAGACTGATGGCTCCGTCCAACCGCGCATTTTGAAGCCCTCTGCAGTTCTGACGGTTCTCGCGAAACAGCAGTCGTATTATAATGATCCCATGGTCTTTCAAAAGAAACTGACGCTGCGCACGCGCAGCTCCGGCGAGATGCACGATCTGACTGATGCAGTCGCCCGGATTGTGAACGAGTTGGGCGTGCAAACCGGCATCGTGCAAATCTTCAACGTGGGCAGCACAGGCGCGATCGGCGCCATCGAGTTCGAGCCCGGCTTGGAGCAGGATCTGCCTGCGCTCTTGCGTCGCCTGATTCCGCCCGGTGAAGACTATGCTCATGAGCAAACCTGGCATGATGGCAACGGCCATTCCCACCTGCAAGCGACGCTGCTCGGCCCGAGCCTGACTGTGCCGGTGAGCGACGCCAGGCCGGTGCTCGGCTCGTGGCAGCAGATCTTCCACATCGAATGCGATGTTCGGCCCCGCGAAAGGACCGTGGTCGTCACGGTGCTCGGAGAATAATATCAACCGCCGGACGTGTTGACCGGTAGCGCCCCCTCACCCCGCCCTCTCCCAACCGCATCGGCAAGCCGATGCGGTCTCATGGAGGAGCAATCTCGCCAAGGCGAGATTGCGCGGGAGAGGGAGAAGGCGCCAGCCGTTGCAATATCGTTCCTTCTCCCCAGCCGCATCCGCTCGCGGATGCGGCCGCTCCAAGTTGTAAGCTCGCCGAGGCGAGCTTACCGGGAGAAGGACAGGATGAGGGCCTTGGGTCAGAATAGAGGGCGGTTGGTATAACGCGCCCGCGCGCGCCCATCAGGGTCTGCAGCGATCTACTTCGCAGCGATTTGGATGAGTTCCTGCTTGGGCGTCGGCCGCGGCTCCGGCGCCCTCGAAAGCGGGTCCGACGCTTGCGTCGCCAAGAAGCTCGCGGGCGAAGAAGGCCGTGAGGTAGCGCACCGAGTAGCCAAGGACGACGGATGGGTTTGCGGTTCCCTTCGCGCACAACTCGCAGAAGTGACAGATGGCGGGGTCTTGAAACATGGTGTGGTCGGCGTCGCGCGCCGTGATCGCTACTGCCGGAGAAGCCGCCGCGTCGTAAAGCGCCTGGTAGTTGAACCAGGCGGGAGCACAGGAAAACTTGTCGACCGTCTCCCCGATAAACGCGACGGGGATGCCGATGCTGGCGAGCTGCGCGCCCGCCTTGGGGGCGCCGAACGACATGTCGACAGGATCGAGCCCGAACACCCCTTTGACTTGGCCCGGCGAGGCCTCTGCGGCCAGCAAAGCGATCTGCGCGCCGCGGGAATGGCCAGCGAGCCCCACCCGTGAGGCGTCGATCATGCCGCGGAGTGGGCTTGTCCCATCGGCGTCGATCTTCGCCAGCCACGCCGAGGCTTGGTAGGACACGGCCTTGACCACCATCTCCGCCGTCGCCGGATTGTCGTTCGGGCTCGCCTCCTCGGAGAAAACCGGCCTCGGAGCATAGGCGACGAGCGGATCGTCCTGCACGAACGCGATGATGCCCCAACTGGCGAGACGCCTGGCATAAGGCGCGTAAGCGCCGCCGCTTTGCATGAACCCCGACGAGAAGATGACAACCGGGTGAAGCCGCAAATCTTTTGGGATGTACGCCGTGGTCGCAAAGGCTCCGATCGGCGACGGCACAGTCAGCACGGCCGTTGCGACGGCGTACGGGCCATCTGCGTTGTAGCGCCCCACGCCTTTATCTGCGGCTTTCGCGCCCCCTGCGAAAGTCAGGACGACCAGACCGAGGGAAATTAAGAGACCGACCACGCCTGAATTTCCCCGACCGTCCATGAGGCAGCCCGACCTTTTTCTATCCCAGCATATTCGGCGCTCCGGCGTCCCCCGCGGAAACTGGCGCCCCGTTTGCCGCAAGCGCCCTCAGGAGTTCCCGCAGTTCAGGGATATTAGCGGACCTGTTTGATTCCCGTGCAGCTTTTTGGAGGCAAGTTCATTTGAGAGCTTTCGGCCGCCGGTGAATGCGCCTCCGATCCGGAAGCAGAGCGAGGGCAGGTCAACCCTCCGGAACGGGCAGAACCGGCATCACCTCGACAGAGTCGCCCGGAAAGATCGTAAAGTGCGGATGGCGTTCGAACAGCCTCGCGGCCTCCTCATGCGATGCGGCCCGGACAAGCATGAACGCCCCCATGTCGTTGGCTGCGTCTTCGACGCCCCCCTGAGCGATCCTCTTGGTTTTGCCGAGGGGTCCCATCTCGACGATCGAAGCGCGGCGCTCTTCGGCCCACGCTTTCCAGGCCGCCATACCCTCCTTGGTCTTGGCCCGCCGCTCTTCCTCGGGAAGGGCGTTCCATGCCGCCATGCGCGGGCTCGATTTGCCGCCGAGAAAGACAGCGAGAAAAATATCACCGGTGCTCATGTGGTTTTTCCGTTTATTTCTGGCCTGAGGTTGGAATACAAGCTTCAATTGGCCGGTTCAGCGGCGATAGGTTAGTTGCGCGCTTGAGGTTGTATGCTGGGGCTGCCGATCGTTGTTTCAGGTTGGGTGGGGGAGGAAGCCATGGCCTATTGTTATACTAGCTTGAGCTTGAGCATTCTCTTTCATATCTCCACTTTCGTGCTGAAAAGACGAATCGCTCAAGGCTGAGTTCTTTGCAACTGCGCAGAAAATTGAGTATTGTCAATGCCGAAGCCAGACAGGGGCTGACACGTCAAGCGTGAAGAAGTGTGAGCGTCCCCAAAGATTTTTGGAGAGGGAATGAGGGAACTGGCTTCAGAAAGTGAGACCGTCGATCTCTCCAATTGCGATCGGGAACCGATCCATAGTCCAGGCTCAATACAGCCCCACGGCGTTCTTCTCACAATCGATCCAGCTACGCTCAAGGTCATCCAGGTCGCCGGCGACGCCACGCATCTCTTGGGCCTCGATCCCGATAAGGTTCTTGGCCAGGGGGTGGAAACGCTTGTCACGCAAGCCGAACTCGAAGGCTTGAGAACGCTCGCGGCGCAAGACGCCACAATACCCCGCAGCACCTTCGCCTTCGAAATGGGAGTGGAGCACTGCGGCGAAAAGCTGGACGCCATCGTGCATCAAAGCGACGGCGCTCTGGTGATCGAACTGGAACGCCGCTCGATCAACCCGCCCTTGAGCCCGCTGGCTCTCGTCCAGGGCATGATCACCGGCGTGCAAAAAGCGCCGGATCTGCCGGGCTTTTTGCAAAAAATCACCGAGGAGGTCCGCGCCGCGACCGGCTTTGACCGCGTGATGGTTTATCAGTTCCAGCCTGACCAGAGCGGCGCTGTTCTCGCCGAGGCAAAGACCGAGGACCTCTCGTCTTTTGTCGGGCTGCGCTATCCCGCTTCCGATATTCCGAAGCAGGCGAGGGAGCTTTACCTGTGCAACAGGACGCGGATCATCCCGGACGCGCGCTACACGCCGGCGCCCCTGACGCCCGCTCTCAATCCGCTCACCGGCCGTCCTCTCGATCTGTCCTTCAGCGTTCTGCGCGCCGTATCCCCTTTGCACCTTGAATATCTCGCCAATATGGGCGTCGCGGCCTCTATGTCGTTCTCCCTCGTGATTGGCGGCGACCTCTGGGGCCTGATCGCGTGTCATCACAGGGAGCCCCGCCACCTGTCTCAGTCCGTGCGCTCGTCATGCGAGCTGTTCGCGCAACTGATCTCCCTGCAATTGAGCGAGAAGCTCGCCAACGAGGCGCACACCGAACGCCTTCGCATCAGAAGGGTTCACGCCGAACTCGTCAACGCCATGGTCGGACAGGACAATCTCGGAGAAGCCTTGATCCGAACCCGTCCCAGCCTGCTCGATTACATTCCGGCCGAGGGTGTCGCCGTATGGTGGGAAGGCAGGGTGACGCGCCTTGGCGTGACCCCCAGCGACGAGCAACTCGGCCCCCTTGTGAGCTGGCTGAATGCTTCGAGGGCGGAAGGCGTCTTTATCACGGACTGTCTCGCCGCGCATTTCGCCCCAGCGAGAGACTACGCCGGCATCGCAAGCGGCCTTTTGGCGCTTTCGGTTTCGCGCACGCCTAAGGACTATTTGCTGTGGTTCCGGCCGGAAGCGTCGCGCACCGTCACCTGGGCCGGAAATCCCGCGAAGCCAGTTACCCTCGACAACGGAAGCAATCGCATCAGCCCAAGGAAATCCTTCGCAGCGTGGAAGGAAGTTGTGCGAGAACATTCTCAGCCCTGGGGCGAGCTCGCCGGCGAGGTTGCGCAGATGCTTCGCCTCTCCATCATGGATGTCGTGCTCAGGCATCAGGACAAGATCATGCGCGAGCGTGAGCAGGTCCGGATCAAGCAGGATTTCCTGATGGCGGAACTGGACCATCGGGTCAAGAACGCCTTGGCCACCATCCAGGCTCTCGTGAAATATTCCGCCGGCAGCTCCGGCAACCTTGAGGACTTCACGCGGAGCATTCAAGACCGCGTCCACGCCATGGCGCAAACCCATAGCCTTCTCACCAACAATCGCTGGGAAGGCGTGGAAGCGCACGCCGTCATCGCAGAGCAGACCGCGCCGTTCGCCGAGCGCGTCATCGTTGAGGGCGCGCCGGTCATGCTCCGGCCGAAGGCTGCTCTCAGCATTGCGCTGGCGCTGCACGAGCTGACGACGAATGCGGCGAAGTATGGCGCGCTTTCCGCGCCGTCTGGGCAGGTCGCCGTAAGTTGGGCCATAAAACAGCGCCATGGCGACCGGCGCTTTGCTTTTCGCTGGGAGGAAAAAGGAGGACCAGCTGTCGCGCCCCCGTCCCGAATGGGGTTTGGACGGTTGCTCCTGGAGCGCAGTCTCGCTTATGATCTTGATGGTGACGTCAGCCTCGATTTCCGCCCCGAAGGCCTTGTTTGCACGGCCGAGATCCCCTTCGGCCATGTTATCGAAAAGAAAGTCTAGCCAATGCCGCTGGGAGCCAAGCAGAGCCAAGGCGTAACATTGCTTCAAGGCCTGCGGATCCTGATCGTCGAGGATCAATCGCTGGTGGCGATGGAGCTGCAGGATTACCTCGAACAAGCCGGCGCGACGATCGTCGGCCCGGTGGGCCGACTCGACCGGGCCGTGAGCAAGGCCGAAAGCGAAAAGCTCGACGCGGCGCTGCTCGATGTCGATCTGCACGGCGAGCGATGCTGGCCCGCAGCCGACGCGCTTTCCGATCGCGGCGTTCCTTTTGTTTTTACAACCGGCTTTTCAATGGGCATCGTCATGCCGGAACGCTTCGCGGAGCGTCCCACCCTCACCAAACCCTACCGGGAAGAGGACGTGCTGGCCGCCCTGAGCAAGTTGCTCGACCTCGGCGCTCCCTCATAGCACAGCCCGCGGCAGGTCGGCCCCGAAGCTTGTCGTAGGGCCTTCGGGGCAAAACAATAATATACCTACCAACTGCCGGAAGTGTTGACCCAAGGCCCCCTCACCCCCGCCCCACTCCAGGACGAACTCGCCTTGGCGAGTTCGCAACCCAACGAGGCCGCATCCGCAGGCGGATGCGGCTGGGAGAGGGGAGAAACAGCGTTCCTTCTCCCCTCGCGGGAGAAGGACAGGGACACGCGCTCGCATACAGGCAGTTGCGCTTCCCTTCATTTGCTGACCAGCTTACGGCGTTGCCTACGCCCGCAGGAGAGAGCCGATGCCGGGAGCGCCAACGAAAATGCCGCCCCCTTGGAGCGGCATTTTTCCACGCGTCTCTTCTTGCGCGCCTGGATTTTTATGAGGAGGCGACCGCCTCCAGCAGCCACGCCTTGAGCTTTTGTTTCGGCAACGCGCCGATCTGTTGGCCGGCGACTTCTCCATTCTTGAACAGAAGGAGCGCCGGAATACCGCGAATATTATAGGCCTGAGCGACGGAAGGATTGCTGTCGACATCAAGCTTTACGATCTTCACTTTACCCGCAAACTCCTCGGCCAACTCTTCGAGGATGGGCGCCACCTGACGGCAAGGTCCGCACCAGTCGGCCCAAAAATCGACGAGCACAGGCAACTCAGCCTTTTTGACTTCGTTTTCGAAAGTTGTGTCAGATACGGCTGCTGTCGCCATAAGGGCCTCTTTTGTTGCGCGGCGCTGAGCCGCTGATTCCAATCCATCAAGAGTAGGGAAGCGAAAGCGCCAGCGTCAAGATAGACGGCGCGCTTGCGCTCGCATTGGCGCACTTAAAGCAAGCTTTCACGGCTTGCGCAAACACTCTCCCCTTGCGGAGGGTTGCGCCGTCAATGCAAACGCCGGCGCGTTGTTTCATTCCCCTCCGGGTCGGCCGCAAGGCTGGCGGGAACAAAGCGACCTCAATGCTCTGCAAGCGTCTTCGCGATGGCGGCGGCGGTGGCGTCCTTCCCGGCCGACGCGTCAATGCTGACCCAATCCTCGGGAGGCTCGATCGTTTTCAGCTGCTTGTCGATGATGGCGACATCGGCGTCGGAGGCATCCGCCCCCCTTTTCGTGAGGCGCTCACGAAGCAGGTTTTCGTCTGCATAGAGCCAAAGTCCTTTGAAACGGGCGTGAGTTCTGGAGGCGAGGGCGCGAAGCTGCGTTCTTTGCCCGGGCTCCGGAAACACGGCGTCGACGATCACCGAGCATCCGCTGTCGAGCGCCACCTCGGCCTTTCTGAAAACCCGCCGGTAGACTTCATCGCGGCTTTCGGGCGTATAGGCTTCGGGCGGCAGCTTGTGGGTGAGGGCGACGCCATGCATGATCTTGCGCTCGACGTCGGTTCGAAGGTGGAAGGCACCAGGGGGAGAGCCGACCACGGCCGCGAATTCGCGCGCCACCGAGCTTTTTCCGACGCCAGAAAGGCCGCCGATGGCGACAAGTTGCGGCTGCCCCGGCGAAAGCATGTACGCCGCACAAGCTGCATAGCCTTTGATTTCCTGCGCAACGCTCTCGCTCTCCGCCCGTCCGCACACGGAAAGGGCATGGATGCCCGTCATCGCCCGGATCGCCGATCGAAACGACAGAAAAAGCGGCAGCAAGGCGAGGCCTTCTATCTCCCTTATCGATGCGCATTGGAGGTAATGATTGAGGATAAGGTTCGCTTCCTGTTTCAGGCCGCGATGCCAAAGGTCCATGAGAAGGAATGCGAGATCGTAAAACACGTCGATGGTCGCGAGCCGCTCGTCGAATTCGATGGCGTCGAAAAGCCGGGGCTTTCCTTCCCAATACACGATGTTTCTGAGATGCAGGTCGCCATGACAGCGGCGGACGAACCCCTCGCGCTCCCGCTCCTCGATGAGCGCGAATTTGGCGCTGAGCGCCTGGCGGAGGTGCTCGATATAGGCGCGGAGGTTCAGCCCCTTTGCTTGCGCGATCGCGCCGCACAAGACGCTCTCCAAATCGCGGGCCACCTGCTCTAGAGACCGCGCGAACCCGCTCTTTTCGCTGACAAGCGCGTGGCGATGATAGTGCTCCACCGCTTCCGCCAGCTCCACAACCACCTCGCGGGTCAAGCGGCCTTCGCAGGCCATCTTGTGCAAAAGCGCGCTCTGATCGAACCGGCGCATCACGAGGAGCCAGTCGACGGCTTTGCCGGCCCCTCCAAGTTCAAGGCTTTGTCCATCGGCGCCAAGCGTGACGGGCGCGATGGACAGATAAAGCTCGGGCGAGGCCCTGGAATTGATTTCGAGCTCGCGCTCGATGACGGCCCGGCGCTTTTCGAGGGTGGAGAAATCGAGATAGGGAAGCTTGACCGCACGTTTAAGCTTATAGGCGCGATCGCCCGCGAGAAAGACGATTGCGGCGTGCGTCCCGATGAGCTTGACGGCGTCAGCCTTCGGATAGCTGGCGGGGTTCGAAAGAAAGGCGATCACAGCCGCCTGATCGCCGTCGCTGGCGCCGCCAGAATGTGTCACTCAACGAGCCCTCGCTTCTGCCAGTTCCCCATCAATATCATTCCCGCGTTAGCCAGGGCGCGCAATCATAAATCCTGTCGTGGAAGGGGGGTAACCCTTGCGCTCGCGGAAATGCCGCTCCTGCCGGAGCGACAGTCATCACGCCCCACATTTTTTGTAAGGCAACGCCTCAGTCAAGATTTCCTTCTCTCTTTCAACAACCTGCCGTTCCTGCCGGAGGTAACTTGCAACCGCCGACGCAAGCCCCCGATCGGCGAAATAATGCAGGCTGTAGGTTGTCTCGGGCGCATAGCCGCGGGCGAGCTTATGCTCGCCTTGCGCGCCGGCTTCCACATGCAGAAGCTTGTTTGCGATGGCGTAATCGATCGCCTGATAGTAGCACGCCTCGAAATGCAGGAAGCTGTGATTTTCGAGGCAGCCCCAATACCGGCCATAAAGCGCATCCCCGCCGATGAAATTGAGCGCTCCGGCGACGTAAGCGCCATTGCGTTTTCCCATGATCAGCAGCATGCGATCGGCCATGCGCTGGCCGACGAGGCTGAAAAAGGCGCGCGTCAGATAGGGGCGCCCCATTTGCGGTTGCCTGTGTCCATGTAGAAGCGAAAGAAAGCGTCCCAATGCGCTTCCTTGATGTCCGAGCCCGTGAGCCATTCGAGAGTTACGCCGGAAGCCCGCGCCTGCTCGCGCTCCTTGCGGACCGTCTTGCGCTTCCGTGACGCGAGCGTGGCCAGGAAATCGTCGAAGCTATCATAGCCGCGATTATGCCAATGATATTGCGTGTCGGTGCGCTGCAAAAGGTTGAGGGCGCCGAGCGCCTCCCATTCCTCTTTTGTCGCAAACGTCATATGCCAGGATGAGGCGCGATTTTGTTTGGCGACCTTGACCGCGGCGGCGGCAAGCAGCGACCGCGCCTCGTCTTCCGGTACGCCGGGCCTGATGAGAATGCGCCGCCCCGAAACCGGCGTGAAGGGAACAGCGGTCTGCAGCTTCGGATAATACTGGCCGCCGGCTCGCTCATAGGCGACAGCCCAGGAGCGGTCGAAAACATATTCGCCGTAAGAATGAGATTTCAGGTAGCACGGCATGATGCCAGCAACCGCGCCGCCGCCGTCTCTCAAAACGAGGTGACAGGCGGCCCACCCTTTCCGCGGCGAAGCCGATCCGCTTTCCTCAAGCGCCAGCCAAAAGGCGTGGGCGAGAAATGGATTGTATGGCAAGCCCGGTGGGTTGGCGCAGCGGTCCCAGTCGCCTTCTCGAATGTCGCGCACGCCCTTGAGGACGCTCACGCTCCAGGCGGCGCTATTGTCGTGCAAGATCCGGCCCCTCGCTGACTTTAAGAAGCGACTTTACCCGCCCCTCGAAAGAAATGGCGCGCAGCGCGTCGATGTCAACGATGGAGCTTGCATGGGAGGCGCGAGACGCGCCCACTGGCGCCGAAGCGCCAGCCTCGCCCTAGAGGCTGCGCGTCTCGATGTGAGTGCGGAAGCACTCGATGGTGTCGCCCTGTTTGAGGTCCTGGTAATTCTCGAAGGCCATTCCGCATTCCTGCCCGACCACCACTTCGCGAACCTCGTCCTTGAAGCGTTTGAGGGTGGAAAGCTTGCCCTCGTGGATCACCACGTGATCACGGATCAAGCGCACATGCGCGCCGCGTTCAACCTTGCCGTCGGTAACGCGGCAGCCTGCCACCTTGCCGACCTTCGAGATGTTGAACACTTCGAGGATTTCCGCGTTGCCGAGGAATTCTTCGCGGGTGACCGGCGCCAGAAGACCGGACATGGCTTTCTTCACATCGTCCACAAGGTCGTAGATGATGTTGTAATAGCGGATCTCGATGCCGTCCCGTTCCGCCTGCTGCTTGGCCTGCGCGTCGGCGCGGACGTTGAACGCGATGATAACGGCGCCCGAAGCCTCGGCCAGCGCCACGTCGGACGATGTGATGCCGCCGACGGCCCAATGGATGATGCGGGCCTCGACCTCGTCGTTGCCGAGCTTTTCGAGCGCGGAGTTGATCGCCTCCACCGAGCCCTGCACGTCGCCCTTGATGATGAGAAGGAACTCCTTCTTGCCGCCCCTCGCCGCCTGCTTCATCATCTGTTCGAGCGAGCTGCGCGCGCCTGCGCCGACAGCCCTCACGTCGCGGAGCTTGCGAACGCGGTGTTCGGTGAGGTCGCGGGCGCGAGCCTCGCTTTCCACCACGGCGAGCTGATCGCCGGCATCCGGCGCACTGTCAAGCCCAAGAACCTCCACAGGCGTGGATGGCCCCGCGATGGCTACATTCTCGCCTTTGTCGTCGATCAAGGCGCGGACACGACCCCAGGCGCGGCCCGCCACAATGAGCTGGCCGACCTTCAGCGAGCCGCGTTGAACGAGCACCGTGCCCACCGGGCCACGTCCGCGCTCGAGCTTCGCCTCGATAACAATGCCTTCGGCTGGCCTGTCAGGATTCGCCGTGAGTTCGAGTACTTCGGCCTGCAGGTTGATTGCAGACAAAAGTCGATCGAGATTGAGGCGCTGCTTTGCCGACACTTCCACTTCAAGCGTGTCGCCGCCCATGCTTTCCACGACGATTTCGTGAGAGAGCAAATCGGTCCGAACGCGCAAGGGATCGGCGTCCGGCTTATCGATCTTATTGATCGCGACGATGATCGGGACGCCGGCTGCCTTGGCGTGATTGATCGCCTCTACCGTCTGCGGCATGACGCCGTCATCGGCAGCGACCACAAGCACGACAATGTCGGTCACCTTCGCGCCCCGAGCTCGCATGGCCGTGAAGGCTGCGTGGCCAGGCGTATCGATAAAGGTAATAGGATCGCCTTCGGGGGTCGTGACCTGATAGGCGCCGATGTGCTGCGTAATGCCGCCAGCTTCGCCGGCGACCACGTTGGCTTGCCGGATGGCGTCGAGCAGCGATGTCTTGCCGTGGTCGACGTGGCCCATGATCGTGACGACGGGGGCGCGCGGCTGAAGGGTATCCGGGTCGTCGAGCTCGCCGATGAAGCCTTCCTCCACATCCTCTTCTGATACACGCTTTACCGTGTGCCCGAATTCGGCCACGACAAGCTCCGCCGTATCGGCGTCGATCACGTCGTTGATTTTCAACATCTGCCCCTGCTTCATGAGGAACTTGATGATGTCAACGGCGCGCTCCGCCATGCGGTTTGCGAGTTCCTGGATCGTAATCGCTTCCGGCAATTGCACGATGCGCTGTATTTTCACGCGCTCCTGGCGCGCTCCACCGAGAGCCTGGAGTTTCTGGCGTTCCCGCTGGCGTCTAAGAGAAGCAAGGCTACGCTCGCGCTGCTGCTCATCGAGCGCATTTGAAAGCGTCAGACGCTGACGGCCAAGACGATCCACTGGGGCTTTCTTCACGGGCGCAGCACGCTCCGGCGCCTTGCCGGGCACGCCGCTGCGCTTCACGCGACGATCTTCTTCCTCGGCGTCGGTCGCGCGGGCCTTGATCGCCAATTCGCCTTCACGAGCCCGCTCGGGCCGGCCGCCGATCTCCAAAACCCCCGCAGGAGCAGTAGCAGACCTGGGACCGCCGCCCGCTGGAGCCCTGCCGCCGGCCGGACGAGATGTCGTCGAACGCGACCCATCGGCTCTTGCTCCCTCGCGTGCCGGCGCACGACTTCCGTCGCGCGCCGCTTCCTTTGCGGGGACTCGTTGGCCGTTAGCGTCCGGGCGAGCAGCCGTAGTCGTACGACGCTCTTCGGGTTGAGGACGCACGATCCGCACATCCGGACCCACGCGGCGCGGAGCCTCGGGCCGGCGCTCTGAAACGCGAACAGGCGCAGGCGTAGGCCTGGGCGTCGAAGTCGGCGTTGGCGCAGCCACAGCCGCAATCACTTCCTCTTTGACCTGGTTTACTTTAGCGGCCTCGCTCACTTTGGCGTCCTCCGCGGCGCGAAGCCTTTCAGCCTCTTCCTCAACCTTGCGGGCGGCCTCTTCTTCGACGCGGCGCTGTTGATCTTCAATGGCGCGCTGTTCCGCCTCTTCGCGAAGGCGGGCTTCTTCGATTACCCGCTCGCGCTTCTCAACGTCTTCGCGCTTTCGCGCCTCAAGGAGAGCGCGGGCGCGGGCATCCACTTCACCGGCCGAAAGCTGGCGAAGCACTTTCTGAGGGCGCTTGTCTCCCCAGCCTGATCCGGAGCTGGTTTCTGGAAGGCTCGAGGTTCTGGCTTCTGAGGCGCGGGCTTTTGCTGTTGCGGCTCTTCGTTGACCGTGCCCGGGGAAACCGAACGCTTGCGCTTGGTCTCGACAAGAACGGATTTCGAGCGTCCATGGCTGAAGTTCTGACGGATGTGGCCCTGTTCCACCGTCCGCTTCACGTTCAGCGACATCGTCTTGCGGCCGCCCGCTGTCTTATGGTCCGTTTCTTTCGTTTCGCTCATTCTCTATCCTGGCGCAGCAAAGCGACCTCCGCTTCCCCTGCGCAATAGGCGCTTAAACGATCGAGAGCTTGCAAGAATGCACGGGTGGCCCCGCCTTCTCTAAGTCCCGCATGTATTACACCTGCGCTTCCCGCCGCCAAGCTAATTTCAGCGGATGAGAAGCAATTTTTCGGCGCGATATAATCTTTCCCTGCAACTAAGGCTTCGAGCTTCCTATCAAGCTTGGCCTTGCCATCGGTTGCAGCGGTATCCGCATGAAGAAGAGCTACGATTTCGCGCCGCTTCAGCGCTTCTTCAACTTTGGCGAACCCTACGACCATCAGCCCTGCTTTATTGCAGAAAGATAACCGTTCTAGTGCAGATCGCTTAAAAAGCCGTTCCACTTCTAAAGGAAGGTTATCGCTGACGGTAACCGTTTTTCGAAATGCCCTTTGGAATGCGCGGCGCTTCACCGCATCGGCGACGACCTGCCTCCTGGCGGTAACCCAGACGCCACGCCCCGGCAAATTTCCTTTGATATCTGGCGCCACCTCTTCCTGCGGCGAAAGCGCAAATCGGAGAAGGAAAGGCTTTTCCTTTCTCTCGCGTTCCACGATGCAGGTTCTGATAGGATTGCCGCCTTGATCGTCCTCCTCTACATGTGAGGTCTCTTCCAAAAAATCCAGTATCGGCTCGGCCTCAGAGCGCTTTTTCTTCGCTGTCTGCATCCTCGCCCCCTTCGGAGGGATCAAGCGTTTCCGCCAACGGCTCCTCGACTGCCGGCGGCTCGATCCAACCCGCTTTAATCCGGGCATTCAGGATAATCTGCTCGATATCCGATTTACCGAGATCGTAGCTCTGCAGTATGCCGGGATGCTGTTTCGTTTGCCCGTGCGCGCGCTCCTGCCAGCCGGCCAGTTCATCGGTTGCGCAATCGGCCAGATCCTCCAGCGTCTTGATCCCGTTTTCACCGAGCGTGACGAGCATCGCCGTTGTAACGCCCTCGATCTCAGTCAACTCATCTTGAACGCCTAGCGCCCGACGTTTCTCCGTCAGTTCCGCTTCTTGCCGCTCAAGAAATTCGCGGGCGCGTTCCTGAATTTCGTGCGCCGTGTTCTCGTCGAAACCCTCGATGCCGGCCACTTCCTGCTCGTCCACATAAGCGAGTTCTTCGACGGTCGTGAACCCTTCCGAAACAAGAAGTTGCGCGATCATCTCGTCGACGTCGAGCGCGCCGACGAAGGCGTTCGTGCGCTCTGCGAACTCTTTCTGGCGACGCTCCAACTCCTCGGCTTCGGTCAGAATGTCGATGTCCCAGCCTGTCAGTTGCGACGCCAGTCGAACATTTTGGCCTTTGCGGCCGATGGCGAGGCTCAACTGCTCGTCCGGCACCACCACCTCGATGCGCTCCAACTCCTCGTCGAGCACCACCTTGGCCACTTCAGCAGGAGCGAGCGCGTTCACGATAAAGGTCGCAGCGTCGCCCGACCACTGGATGATGTCGATCTTTTCGCCTTGCAATTCGTTCACGACGGCCTGCACGCGGCTGCCGCGCATGCCCACGCAGGCGCCGACCGGATCGACGGAGGTGTCCTTCGACACGACGGCGATCTTGGCCCGGCTTCCCGGATCTCGCGCGACTGACTTGATCTCGACAATTCCGTCGTAAATTTCAGGCACCTCTTGCGCGAACAACTTCGCCATGAATTCAGGCCGCGTGCGCGATAGAAAAATTTGTGGGCCGCGATTTTCGCGCCGCACGTCGTAGACATAAGCGCGGACGCGGTCGCCAAGCTTGTGGTTCTCCCGCGGCAACGTCTCATCGCGGCGGATGATCGCCTCGGCGCGGCCCAAGTCGATCATGATGTTTCCGTACTCGGCGCGTTTCACGATACCGCTCACAATCTCGCCCACGCGATCCTTATACTCTTCGTGCTGGCGCTCCCGCTCGGCCTCGCGAACCTTCTGCACGATGACTTGCTTGGCGTTTTGCGCCGCAACACGGCCAAAGTCGAGAGGCGGCAGCGGCTCTGCGATGAAATCACCCACCTCGGCTTCCGGATTACGCTTTTTCGCATCCTTCGAGGCTGATCTCTGTTGCGTCGAGCGTCACTTTCTCCACAACTTCCAGAAGGCGAGACAACTTGATTTCGCCTGTGCGCAAATCGATCTCGGCGCGAATCTCGTTTTCGCTGCCGTAGCGGGATTTGGCGGCTTTCTGGATCGCGTCTTCCATCGCGGAAAGCACGAGCGTGCGATCGATCGACTTTTCGCGCGCGACCGCTTCCGCGATTTGCAGCAACTCCAGGCGGTTCGCGCTAATTCCGATCTGCGCCATCGTTCAACTCCGAATCTTCTAAATCTTGGTCTTTTAGGTCTTGGTCTTCAATTTCGCCGCCCTCGGCCCATTTGCCGGCGGCCTTCGCCTTTGTGAGCGAGGCTCTGATGAGTTCGTCGGTCAGCACGAGCTTCGCGTCATGAATGAATTCGACCGGAAGCCCGATCGTTTGCGGCTCGCTGTTTTCGTCGAGCCGGATTTGCAACAGCATTTCGCCGTTCTCATAGCCCTCCAATATGCCGCGAAAGCGGCGGCGGCCGTCGATAAGCTCCGTCAGCTCAACTTTGGTCTCGAACCCGGCCCAATCCTCGAAATCCGAAGGCCGGACCAGGATGCGGTCGATACCGGGCGAAGAGACCTCAAGATAATAGCGGCCGTCGATCGGATCGTGAGCATCGAGCAGCGGCGATATGCGGCGGCTGATGCTGGCGCAATCGTCCACGTTAATCGCGCCGCCGGCCTTGTCCGCTATGATCTGGATCGTCCCGCCGTCGCGCCTGGACATCAAGACGCGCACCAAACGGAAGCCCATGTCCTCCAGGACCGGCTCGATGAGCGCGGCAATCTCGATGGCGGGACCTGTCTCGCGAATGAAATCGCTCGGTTGGCGCCGCAGGGACCGCGCTGTCCATTTCCGCCGATGACGTTTCCTTTTCCATGCGCTCCGGTGCTTCCAGCGCTTCAAGCGCCAGATAAAGAAAAAGAGCGGACCGCGAGGCCCACTCTTTAATCAGAGATGATCTTGAGCTGACGCGAAAATAGGCCAAACCTGGATCGGTTGCAAGAGGCTTCGGGTCTATCCGCCGGCTTCTGCAAGCCCTTTGCACATGCCGGGGCGGTTCGCTGGCGTCGCGCCTCGCCATCCATTATGATGGTTTTGGCGTTGGCGGCGCCATCTTTGGAGAGTTTGCGATCGGCTAACGAAAATTGAGTTCGTTTTGCAAAAAATGGGGCGCAAGTAACTATACAAGCACTTTTGGAGCGCCGAGAATCGCCATCGGCGAAAGCGCCATGGCTTCTCGCTGCCGGCGTCACATGCCGCCTTAATTCTAACGCGTCAATGTGAAACGGCTTGCCGGATGCTAGGCTGGTTTTTCGTCAGGCGGGGGAAAGATTTGCGACGCGGCGGCGTACTGAAGCGACCTCTAATGGGGCAGTAGAGGCATGTTATGATTTTAAGGATAACGTCTCGCGTAGCGCTCGCAGCCTGCATAACCGGCTTTTCTGCGTTGGCGATGGCCGAAGAGGCGGCAAAACATGAGCCGCCCGCGAGTATGAAGCTCGATGCCGACCCGCCGAAAGACGCCGCGCCGGATCCGTTGGCCCCTGCCGAGCAGGACGGCCCCCCGCCAGCCGCCCCCGGCGAGCCAGCCGAAGCTGCGCAGCCTCCGGTCCCGGAACAGGATCCCATCGCCGCTCAGATCCTGGCTCATCTTCCGAACGTGGGCAAAGGCGAGGCTCGCGAGGATTTGGCCGGAACTCGCCGCCTATTATCACGCGCAGAAAGGCCGGCCCATATGGATCTCAAGGGATGGCTTCACTCCTAACGCATTGAAGACCATCAAGGAAATTCGCAGCGCCGACGATTGGGGATTGGATGCTTCGGCTTTCTCGCTCCCCGGCAATCCAGCCGCGGGCGCAAGACCTGAGACGCTGGCCGACGCCGAGCTCAAGCTGAGCGCAGCGGTGCTGAAATATGCGCGGCATGCGCGCGGCGGGCGCCTCGACCCGCCTTCTCTCAGCGACATCATCGATCGGCGCCCTCATATTTACGATCCCAAGTCGGTGCTGAGAGCGGTCGCCGCGGCGGAATACGCCGACGCTTATTTGCGCAGCCTTCACCCGAAGCATGAGTCGTTCAAGCGCTTGCGGCAGGCGCTTTTGTCGATGAACAAGGGCGGAGGCGGGACCGCGCCGCGCGTTCCTGCCGGCCCGAACTTCAGGCCGGGCGATAACGATCCGCAGATCGCCCTGATTAGAAGGCGGCTCGGCGCAGGCGTCGACGGCAGGCGGGACGCCGTTTACGACACCGCGCTCCTCCAGGCGGTCAACCGGTATCAAAGAGAGCACGGCCTTCGCGTCACGGGCGTCATCGACCAAGCCTTGCGCGCTTCGCTTAATGAAGCTGCTGGCGGGCGTGCGTCGGGAGGCGCCTCCGAAGAAAGAAAGCTGCGCATTCTTGTCAATATGGAGCGCTGGCGCTGGATGCCGGACGACCTCGGCGCCTTTTATGTCTGGGACAGCATCCCGGAACAACTCACCCGGGTTTTCGATCGAGGCCGGGTCGTGCTGACGGAGCGGATCGTCGTCGGGCGGCCTACGACGCCGACGCCGACGTTTAGCGCCAATATGCAATTCGTCACCTTCAATCCGGAATGGGCCGTGCCCGAAGGAATCAAGGTCAACGAAATCGCGCCCAAGCTGCAACGAAGCGGCGGCGGCGGCGATTATTACGGCGGCTATGGCGGCGGCGGAGGGGGGAGCAGCCAAGTTCTGCAGCGGCTGGGCGGTCTTCGCGTCAACTATAATGGCCGCCAGATCGATCCGGATTCCGTCGATTGGTCGAGCGTCGATATCCGGCGCTTCCAGTTCATTCAGGGGCCGGGCGAACGCAACGTGCTGGGCGTGGTGAAATTCCGCTTCCCCAACAAGCATGACGTCTACATGCACGACACGCCGGACCGCCATCTGTTCAACCAGACGCCCCGCGCCTTCAGCCACGGCTGCATGCGCACGGAAAATCCTTTGCATTTGGCGGAAGTAATCCTCGGCCATGACAAGGGCTTTTCGGCCGGCCAAATCCGGGAGATGGTCCAGGCCGGCGCCACGAACGAGATCAAGCTTAACAGCGCCATTCCGGTTCATATCGCCTACTTCACCGCCGAGGTCGACGACCAGGGGCAGGTACGTTACTTCCCCGACGTGTACAGGATCGACAGCCGCATCGCGAGCGCGCTCAAAGGGCGAGCGATCCAGTTCTCTTCGGATCCCGTGGTCACTGCCGACAACAACCCGGATCGCCGGCAGGCGCAGCGCTACGACCCCTCTCAACAATACGATCCCTATCAGCGTAGTGGCCCGCCTCAGCAGCCTTATGGGCCTTACCAGGGCTGGGTTTACCCCGATCAGCCCAGGAGCGACCCGCGGCGTCAGCCTCAGAGGCAGCAGCCGTGGAATCCCTTCCAGGATTGGAACTGAGCCAAGCGGAAGCGAGGCGACCCACTCGAAATTCCGCAGACTATGAGCGATTGCGCCGAGCAGAACGTGAAGCAGGCGAATGCCGCGTACAAACAACTCACTGATTTCGTCAACGAAAGCGTCGCGATGGAGGCGATGCCATCAATGGGCTTCAAAGATCTTAAATACTGCGCAGTGAGCTTCGCGCTGGAAATGCCAAATCAGCTTGCGCGGTCGCAGGCAAAATCAGCAACGCAAAGACCCCACAGGAGATTTTGACGCTTCAGACACGGTTCGTTCAAAACCGCATGCGGGCCTTCGCTAAGCAGACACAGGACACTAAAGGCTGATCAGAAAACGGGCGAGAGCGTTGAGGCGCGACTCCAGAGCGCGCGTCAGGCCATGGCATCACCAAGCGCCTTCGCAAGCGCTTCTCGTGGCAGGACTTCCGCAAGGCGCGTGAGACCTCTGCAAACTCTTGCGTTGTATATGCGCGGCTCGCAGCCGATGATTGTCATCGCGTCCTCCCGAGGGAGTCTCAGACCGGTCCGTAAGACGACAGCCTCCCGGTCCTCAAAGGTGAGGCATAGAAGTGCGGCTGCGAGGCTGATTGGCCTCTCAAGATGTCCATTCGCGATCTGGAAAGACCCTTTCAACGCAGCCTCGCCGCTAACGAGAATAGCCCTGAGGATTGTGAAAAGGTGGATTCGCAAGTCTTTGCACGTGCGAAGCCGCTCAATATCGAAGAGAGCGTGCTTCAGCGTATCTGCGACGCTCTCGTCGGCGCTTGAAACGTCATTCGTCATCAACCGCGCATAGGCCCGCAGACGTGGGATCTCTGTGAGGACTCTGGCGCTGAGCGAGGTTTGTCGCTGGTCTGGCATTTTGCTCACGCCAACCTCTCCCACTCCATCTCCACGTTCGTGCCGACGAAAAGTTTTAAGCATGAAAAGCTCATATGAGTATTGGAGCTGCATCTTAGCCGATGGAGATCGAGAACTCATAGAGTCGGAAATTACCTAGCCGAGTTCGCCGCTGATGCATGGAGAAAATGCCTTCCGGCACGACCTCCACGACCGAACCCGCGATCTGGCACGCACGCACGTAACAGTCGCGAATGTTGCTAGCACTCCAGTTATCAAGATTTACCTCAAGATAAGCTCACGCTAATAATTTAATAATTGTCATCAAACCGTCACACATAGAAGTGATCTGAAATATGGTGCATTATTATTCATTTGAGATCACAGTACAGGGCTCGTTGGTTTTGATTTTTTCTGCTCGCATGCGCAATATATCGAAGGCCATGTATCAGCAGGAAAAATCCCAAAGCAAAACTCACGGAGAGTTTCCAAGACGTTCCATTGATTTTATCTGGAACTGAGTTCCTAGAGACGGGACGTGCGAGTAGTAGTCCAGAGCGGTAGATGGAATTTGTTGGCTTCTCCTTTAACAAAATAGGAGAATAAACATGAAGACCTTCTTAACAATATCGGGCGGCATTTTGCTAGCACTATCTTGTGTGACAGCGTCGGATGCTAGGTCGCATGCCAACCGCTGGGCTCCTGCTCAAGGCGAGCCCTCCTACTACGGTCAGGAGCGTGGCCGGGACAGTTCCTGCTTCAGTCGTTCTACCGGTCTTCCCGATCAGTATGCGTGCAGCTCAAACGGCGGATAAGCGCCGCACTCAACCGCGCCTTTATCGTTTGTAAGGCGCGGTTTTTTAATCGGAACACGGCGCACCAAAAGTGCATCCTTCGCGATAGTGTTCAAGTAAGGACGGCGTGACAAACACGAGCACTCTTGGTCTCTAACTCTGGCGTGCATCGCCTGGAGGAGGATAAATATGAAGACCTTTGTAACAGTAGTGGGCGGTGTTTTTCTGGCTCTATCCTGTGTGACCGCGTCGGATGCGAGACCGCAGCCCAACCGGGAAGGTCCGAACTCAAAGCGAGTCCCAGTATTACGATGCGGATAGCCAAAGAAACACGCGGAACTGGGATAATTCCTGCCTTCATTTCGTTCCCGTTATGTCCTGGTGCAGCTCAGACGGCGGTTGAGCGCGGCGCCTCAACCGCGCCTTTACGGCGCGGAACCTAAGAACCAACCAAGGAGAAAGCCAATGCTTCGTACACTAATAATCGGTGCGGTATCGGCCGCAGCCCTTGTTCTCGCAACCCAAAATTCATTCGCTCAACAGAGCCAGTTCGGCACCGCTGCGGAGGCTAAGGCCCTGCTCGGGAAGGCGGTTGTTGCTGTGAAAGCGGATAAGGCAAAAGCGCTCGATATGTTTGCAAAGGGAGACGGCGGCTTCAAGGATCGTGACCTGTATCCATTTTGCTTCAACATTACCGACGGAACGATCAGCCCCTACGCCAATCCGAATGGGAAAAATTTTGGGCAGGATGTGAGGACCCAAAAAGACGTAACCGGCAAGCCGTGGGGCGCTGTAGCCTATACCGCCGCACAGAAGCCAGAGGGTGAAATCACCGAAGTCGGCTACATGTATCCAAGGCCGGGCGCTGACAATACGCCAGTTGCGAAAGCAAGCTTCATCACGCGTGTCGGTGATCTTGGCTGCGGCGTCGGCTACTACAAATAAGACTGTCCAAAAGCTAACGATCTTAAGCGCGTCGAACAACGGCGCGCTTGGCATTAGCGTGGAGCGCCGCCCAAAATAGATGAGCCCGGTTTTGGAGGTTCAGCCGCCATATATGCTCAACCTGAGCCTTGTCGCTTGCGACCCGTTGCAGAAAATGTTCAAGCGTTGACGAAGCCATGCACGTTTGCGTAGGAGAGGGAGTCCCGGCGCGCCCGTTACGACGGCAGTCCCGGGTGAGGGGGCGCTACGTTGGTCGAAACCCGTAGCGCGTTCTTTCCGGAAGCGGCGCGGCCCCGCCTATTCTTTCCGTTGCGCCAGCAAGGCTCGATGGATGACGTCGTACTGATCGAACGTCTTGTAGCGGATGACGACTTCGCCGGTCTCGCCCTTGCCGGGGTTGATGATCACGGTGAGCCCCATTGAATTGGTCAGCTCCTTTTCCGCCGCGCGCGTATCGGCGTCCTTCTCGACCGCCGCGGCGCCCCGCTTTGCAGCCGAACTCGTCTCGCCTTGCTTGCGGCCCATCACGATGGCTTCGACATCGCGGACGTTCAGCCCCTTCTTCACGATGTCCTGGGCGACGGTTTCCGCATCCTCGCGTCCGATCAGCGCGCGCGCGTGGCCGGCGCTGAGCGATCCGTCGCAGACAAGCGCCTGCACGCTTTCCGGCAGCTTCAACAGCCGCATCGTGTTGGCGAGATGGCTGCGGCTCTTGCCGATGATGCCCGCCAGCTCTTCCTGGGTGTAGCCGAAACGCTCGACAAGATCGCGATAGCCGGCCGCCTCCTCGATGGCGTTGAGGTCGGAGCGCTGAACGTTTTCGATGATGGCGAGTTCGAGCGCTTCCTGATCCGACAGCGAGCGCACGATGACGGGAACGAGATGCAGACCCGCTTTCTGGGAGGCGCGCCACCGCCGCTCGCCCGCCACGATCTCATAGGTCGTCCCGGACGGATCGATGGGCCGCACGACGAGCGGCTGCACAAGGCCCTTTTCCCGGATCGAAGACGCAAGCTCATCCAGCTCGGCCTCCTTGAAGTTTTTGCGCGGGTTCAGGGGCTCGGCCGCACGCGGTCGATGGGAACTTGACGGCTTTCGCCAAACGCTGGAAGCACGCGGCCATTGATCGCCACGTTGTCGCCCCCGATGAGAGACGCGAGTCCGCGGCCAAGGCGGCTCTTCTGAACGGGCGCTGGTCCCGCCGCTAATGCCCCCGATCTTGTCTGCATGTCGATCTCCAGTTGAAGAGATTTAGATGATGTCGTACCGCCTTTGGGGCGGTTGCCCTCGACATACTCGGATACGCAGAGTCATGCGACGCGGCCCGGCTGGCGAGCCGCCTGTTCTACGCGGCTTTCGCAGCCGCCGCCCGCTCGCGATTGATCATCTCGGCTGCGAGATCCATATAGGCGCGGCTGCCGGCGCTCTTGTGATCGTACAGCAGGAGCGGTTTGCCGTGCGACGGCGCCTCGGCGATGCGGACGTTGCGCGGAATGATCGTGTTGTAAACCTTGTGCCCGAAGAAGCTCCGAACCTCGGTGGCGACTTCGTCGGCAAGCTTGGTCCGGCTATCGTGCATGGTGAGAACCACGCCGTGAATTTCCAGCGACGGGTTGAGGCTCGACCGCACGAAGTCGATCGTCTCCTTCAATTGCGTGATCCCTTCCAGCGCGAAGAATTCGCATTGCACCGGCACGAGCACCGCGTCAGACGCCGCCATCGCGTTCAAGGTGAGGATGCTGAGCGAGGGCGGGCAATCGATGAGCACATAGCCGAGCTGGTTGGCCTCAGGCCGATCCTGCTCCGAAGCGCGCAGCGAGGCGCAGGCGTCGCGAAGCAGATAGGCGCGGTTCGGGGCGGAGGCGATTTCGGGCTCAAGACCGGCGAGGTCGCGCGTCGCGGGAGCGACGAACAGCCCCGGCACGGCCGTCGCCACCATCGCCTGTTCGAGCGCCGCCGCGCCCGCCAGAACGTCGTAAGTGGAGACGTGCCTCGCCTCTTCGGGGACGCCGAGGCCGGTGCTGGCGTTGCCCTGCGGGTCGAGGTCGATCACAAGGACGCGCTCGCCGGTCGCGGCCAAAGCCGTGCCAAGGTTGATTGCTGTCGTCGTCTTGCCCACGCCGCCTTTTTGATTGGCGACCGCGAACACCCGAAGGCTTGAAACACGATTTTTATTTGTCACTGTTCGCCACCCTGTCTGAGCATCGGCTTCCTGATCTCTAGGATCTGACCTTGCGCATCGCTTAGGCTTGGGTGAACTCTCAGATCGAAGGTCCAGCGTTTCCGAGCGTCAGCGATTTCTACTCCGGCCTCGCGGCCTTTTAAAAACAACCCGGCTGACGCATTACCGAAAAACGGCAGGGCTAGCTCCAACAGAGCGTCAAGCGGCGCCAGCGCTCTCGCCGTCACCACGTCTGCGACAGGAACCGCGCCGGAAGACGCGGCGTCGGCGATGCGCATGTTATGCACGCGGGCGGGAGCCCCTGTCCGCCGCGCAACCTCGGAGAGGAACGCGCATTTGCGGCCGTTGCTCTCGATGAGGCTCACGCTGCACTCTTTCTGATTCGCGATCATAATAGCAATTGCAAGTCCTGGGAATCCCCCCCCGGACCCAAGATCTGACCAAGTTTTTGCCTGTGGCGCAAGAGCACAAAGCTGAGCGGAGTTTGCGAAGTGTCTTCGCCAAATCTCGGGAAGAGTTTTCGGCGCAACGAGGTTCACCGCCTTTTGCCACTGCAAGAGCAAACTCTCGTAGAGTTTCAGCTTTTCCACTGTTTCATGTGAAACGGAAAAGGCTCGCGCAAAGTCCTCCGCGTTGTTGATTGTCATTCACCCTCCCGCAGCCAGACGAAACCGCATGTTGTTTCGAAGTGAGCAATCCTATGCATCAGATTGCTCTTCGACCCCGCAAGCGGCAATCATGACAATGCACAAGGGCGTTTCATGTGAAACCAAAACAGCGGCATTCGCGGCTCTTTATTAAAATACGATTTAAGTATTTTGCCACCGTGCCGACGGGCATTCTTCGCGTCCTTTTCGGCGCTGCGATTTTTTTGTTGAGAGCGCTTTTGCAGCCTTGGCCGATGCGCCCAAGCTCGCCCTCAGTGCCGGTGCTTGCGGCGAGGGGCAAATCCAGCAGATGAGAAGACGCCCCGCACACATCCACGCAAGGCCTTGCCCATGTTTCATGTGGAACAAGGAGAAGAGGCGCCGCGCGAGCGCGAAATGCGCCTTGCCCTGCAGCCCTCATCCTCACGCGCGACGATGCGACAAATGACGATGGTTCTGCGCCCGCCGCCGAGGCGCCTGCGCCGCCGTGAAATGCACGTTGAACGCTCCGCCCAGAAGCGTGGCCTGGGTTCCCAAATTCTCCGGCGGCTCGATGTAGGCCACTCTTGCCGCCTCCCTGTCCCAAGCCTATTCTTAATTTATGAACGCGCTAGCCAAACAGAAAATGACGGTCGACGAATTCCTGGCCTGGACCGAAGGACAGGAAGGGCGCTGGGAGCTGCAAAATGGCGTTCCCGTTGCGATGTCGCCGGAACGCGCGGTTCACGGGGAAACAAAATTCGCCGCCGGCGCAGCTTTCAAAGCGGCTCTCAAGAAGGCCGGAATCCGCTGCGAGGCCTACATAGATTGTCTGGCCATTCGGGTGGACCAGCGAACAACGTTTCAGCCGGATCTGCTCGTGAACTGCGGCGACCGCTTGAAGCCTGACACGCTTGAAGCTCCTAACCCTGTTGTCGTCGTCGAGATTTTGTCGCCCTCTACGCGAGCGGTCGACATGCGCCTCAAGGTCCGCCGCTATTTCGAGCTTCCAAGCATTCAGCACTATCTCATCCTGGATCCAGACGACCGTTCCATTATCCACCACGCGCGGAGCGAAGGCGACGTGCTGCTGACGCGCATTGTGAGCACCGGCGAGTTGCGGCTTGATCCCCCCGGTCTCATCGTCGAAGCGGCGTCGCTCTTTCCGGAGCCTTACAACTCCTAAAAAAACTTTCCGCCGGTCGCACCCCCTCACCCTGTCCCTCTGTGAGAGGGAACGCCGTTGCAACGGCTGCGGCCGGACTCCCTCTCCCGGGGGGAGAGGGCGGCTGGGGTGAGGGGGCGCCACGTCAGGGAATCGGGCAAAACGTTGGAAGCCTCCGCCCAAAGACGCTGATGCAAGCCTTGCTCAAGCGGCGCGGGCGGCCTTGCGGATGTGAGCGAGGAGCAGCATCAGCGCGGCGGGCGTTATGCCGTCGATGCGGGCGGCCTGCGCCAGCGTCGCGGGGCGGCTGCGTTCGAGCTTCTGGCGGACTTCGTTCGACAGGCCGGGGATGGCGGCGAAGTCGATGGCGGCCGGGATCGCGGCGGCTTCGTCCTTCTTGAAGGCGAGGATGCTCGCCTCCTGCCGGTCGAGATAAACCGCGTAGCGGGCGTCGACCTGGAGCCGCTCCGCCGTCGCGGCCGGGATCGCCGACAGCTCCGGCCAAACGGCTGAAAGCGTTGCGACCGAGACGCCCGGCAGCGACAGGAGATCGAAGGCCGAGCGGCGGCGGCCGTCGCGATTGAGTGCGATGCCGTGTCCCGCCGCCTGGTCCGGCGTCAGCGACAGGCTCTCCAGAAGACGCCGCGCGCCCTCGATGGCCTCCGCCTTCGCCGCGAAAGCCCGGAGCCGCTCGCCGCCGACGCAGCCCACCTGCGCGCCCAACGGCGTCAGACGCTCGTCGGCATTGTCGGCGCGCAAGCGCAGGCGATACTCCGCCCGGCTCGTGAACATGCGATACGGCTCCGACACGCCGCGCGTCACGAGATCGTCGATCATCACGCCGATATAGGCGTCCGTCCGCGAGACGGTGAAACCGGCCGGCGCCCCGCCCGCCTTCAGCGCCGCATTGACGCCCGCGACGAGACCCTGCCCCGCCGCCTCTTCATAGCCTGTGGTGCCATTGATCTGGCCGGCCAGAAATAACCCCGGCAGCCGCTTCGCTTCCAGGGTCGCGTTCAGTTCGCGCGGATCGACATAGTCATATTCGATCGCGTAGCCGGGCCTGATCACGGCGGCGTTCTCCAAGCCGGGGATCGTCTTCAGGAAGGCGCGCTGAACGTCTTCCGGCAACGATGTGGATATACCGTTCGGATAGACGGTGGGATCGTCCAGCCCCTCGGGCTCCAGAAAGATCTGATGGCTCCCGCGATCCTCGAAGCGGACGACCTTGTCCTCGATGGAGGGACAATAGCGCGGGCCGGTGCTTGCGATCTGCCCGGAGTACATCGGCGCCCGGTGGATGTTCGCCGCGATGATGGCGTGCGTCTCCGGCGTCGTGGCCGTGATGTGGCAGGCGACTTGAGGCGTCGTGATCTTCTTCGTGAGGAAGGAAAAGGGCGCGGGCGGTTCGTCGCCGGCCTGCGCGTCCAGTCTGGAATAATCTATGGTGCGGCCATCGAGGCGGGCAGGCGTTCCCGTCTTCAGGCGCCCCATGCGGAGGCCAAGAGAGTAGAGCCGGTCGCTCAGCCGGATGGCCGGAGCCTCGCCGACGCGGCCCGCCGGAACGCGGGTCTCGCCCATATGGATCAGGCCCTTCAGGAAGGTGCCCGTCGTGATCACCACCGCCCCGCAGCGAAGTTCCCGCCCGCTCGCCGTGATGACGCCCGCAACAGCGCCATCCTCCACAATCAGGTCCTCGACCGGCTCCTCTATCACCTCAAGACCCGCCTGCGAGGCAAGCGCTTCCTGCATATGGCGGCGATAGAGCTTGCGGTCCGCCTGCGCGCGCGGCCCCTGCACGGCCGGACCCTTGGAGCGGTTGAGCATGCGGAACTGGATGCCCGCCCGGTCGATCACGCGCCCCATCAGCCCGTCGAGCGCATCGATCTCGCGGACGAGATGGCCTTTGCCGAGGCCTCCGATGGCGGGATTGCAGGACATCTCGCCGATGGTCTGGACCTTATGCGTGACAAGCGCGGCGCCCGCTCCCATGCGGGCGGCCGCCGCGGCCGCCTCGCAACCGGCGTGCCCGCCTCCCACAATAATGACGTCGAAAACCTGTGCGCTCATGCCTTAACTCTTCTTGCTGGCCCAGAGATAGTCGACTGGCAGGCGCAAAGGAAGTTTTGCGTTCGACGCTTTGCCGCAAATCTCCCGCCATACCCTTATCGCTGCTGCGGCTATCGCTACGCCAAAACGCCGGATGATGAGATGACGGCTTGGTGAACGCCATGAGAATGGCTAAATCGAGCGGTGGGCTGCGCCCTCTTGAGATCCCTCTGGAGCGGAGACCGATTTTAGAAAGCCGGACTTGGCGGCGCCGCTCAAGCCGAATATTTGGGAGAGCGCATACTAGATGATAAATTGATCGTCGCATCGAGTAGCGGGAAAATCGGCGAAGAAGCCGCCCTGGAGAATCCTGCGAAATCAAGACCCCGACAAGAAGGAGGCACATATGCAAGCGCGCGACGTCATGACAAAGGCCGTCGTAACGGTGACGCCCGAAACGCCAATCGGCAAGATCGCCCAGCTTCTTCTCGAAAAGCGCATCAGCGGCGTGCCGGTGGTGGACGAGACTGGCGCGGTTGTCGGCATGGTGACCGAAGGCGACCTGTTGACGTCGAACGCTCCCGAGCGCGAAAAGCGCCGGGAGTGGTGGCTCAACCTGCTGGCTGAGGGCGAAGGCCTCGCCAAGGATTTCCTCTCAACGATCCGCAACAACCATCGGACCGCCCGGGAAATCATGTCCGCCCCTGTCGTGACGGTGAGCGAAGACACGGACATCGCCGAAATCGGGAAGCTTTTCACCACGCTGCAAATCAAACGCGTCCCCGTGACGCGCGAAGGCCGCATCACGGGCATCGTGGCCAGGGCCGACCTCGTTCGCGTTGTTGCGAACCAGCAAGCCGAACCGCATCAGGAAGAGGGCATGTTCGCGTGGACCCTCCGCTTCGACCCCTTCGCGAAAGAGGCCAAGACGCCCGCCAAGCCTGTGAAGAGCAAGGCGCCCGCTGAAGAGGGTGAGCTGAACGCATCCGATTTACGCCATCTCGTCGGCGACGCCGCCAGCCAGAAAGCACATCAGGAGGAGGATCAGCGTCATGCGGCGCAGGAGCAGCGCAAGGCGAGGATGAAAGAACTCATCGACCATCATCTCAGCGACGAACATTGGCGCGACGTGTTGCATCAAGCGCGAGCCGCGGCCGAGCATGGCGAGAAGGAGATCCTGGTCCTGCAATTCCCACATGAGCTTTGCAGCGACGGCGGCAGGGCGATCAACGTCGCCGAGCCCGACTGGCCGTCGACCTTGCGCGGCGAAGCGGCCGAAACCTATTTGCGTTTCGAGCGCGATCTCAAGCCGCGCGGCTTCCACCTGATCGCCAAGGTGATGAGTTTCCCCGGCGGCTATATCGGCGACATCGGCCTGTTCCTGCACTGGGGCGGCGTGCAGACGACCTGAGCAAGGTTTCCCGGCTTTCCCAACGTGACCCCTCACCCCTGTCCCTCTCCCTCAGGGAGAGGGACGCCCGCGCAAACCCTCTCCCCTTGCAGGAGAGGGGGGCGGCCGGCTCTGCCGGGCGCCGGGTGAGGGGTTGGATCCGTCGGCCAAGCCAACAAACCTTGCTTTGCCGGCTTCCCCAAACGGCCCGGTTGGCCTCACACGACCGGCCGTCCACCCAATCTGGAGCAACGCATTGACCGATCCCGCCAAGGCCATAACAGTGTACGTCGACGCAGACGCTTGCCCCGTAAAGGCTGAAACCTATCGCGTGGCTGAGCGGTATGCGCTCAAAGTCTACGTCGTCAGCAATAGCGCCATTGCGGTTCCGAGAACGCCATCGATCGAACGCGTCCTCGTCGGCGGCGATCCCGACGCCGCGGACGATTGGATCGCGGAACGGGTCTCACGCGGCGCCATTGTCGTCACGGCCGATGTGCCGCTCGCGCATCGGTGCATTAAGGCGGGCGCGGATGTCATCGCGCCCACCGGACGCGCTTTTACGGAAGAGTCCATAGGCATGGCGCTGGCGACGCGCGATCTGATGGCGGACTTGCGGTCGGCGGGGCAGATCACTGGCGGCCCGAAGCCGTTCCAGCAGCGCGACCGGGCAAGTTTCCTGTCGGCGCTCGATCTGGCGGTGACCCGGCTTAAACGCGACGGGTTCAGCGCCTAGCGGCGCATTCCGGAACGCGGCCAGGAGTGACGTGCGGAAAATTGAAACCGGCTGCACAGGCAAAACCTTGTCATCTCGGAACGGCGCCTACGTCGTATCCGGGATCACAAAAAGCGCTTCGACTTGTAATACCAACCGCCGGAAGCGTTGACCGGTAGCGCCCCCTCACCCCGCCCTCTCCCGCGAGGGGAGAGGGAGAAGGCGTATCGTTCCTTCTCCCCTCGCGGGAGAAGGACAGGATGAGGGGGCCTTGGGTCAGAACATAGGGCGGTTGGTATTACGACCCCGGATATGCTCGAAAGCGCCTGCCGGGGCGGCGAATATGCGGACGCGCGCCGATTAAACGCGCGATGCGCTAATTTCCTTTCGCCGCCCCCGCCGCAAACTTCGGCTTCTTCTTGCGATAGTCCCCGAGCGGTTTCCGGCTTCCTTTGGCGGCGCGGGCTCGCGGCGCCTCGGCGCGGCCAGCAGGCCGCTCGGGTTGACCGTTTATGCGCGTAATCGTGATCGATTCCTCGCCCCGTCCCGATCCGGCAAGACTGTGGCCAAAGCCTTCGGCGGCGCCGGCGCTGACTTCGAAAAGGCTTTCCGCGTCGAAGATCCTGATAGCGCCGATGTCACGGCTCGTGACTCCGCCCGCCTTGCAAACCAGCGGCAGGATCCATCGCGGCTCCGCCCTCTGCTTCCGCCCGACCGAGAGTTTGAACCAGACGCCGCCGTCGAAATCGCCGCGCAGCGTTTCAGCTCCGTTGGCGTCTCCGCCTGCGTCCACGCACTCTTCAGGCGTCGGCCGGCTGGTCTTGTTTTGGCGATAGAATGCGGCCGCGATTTCCTCAGGGGTTTTCATGGCCAGCAGGTCTTTGGCGAAGGCGAGCTCCTCATCGCTCAGCGGTCCAGTCAGCGATGGATCGTTCAGAAGCCGTTCCCGGTCGCGCTGGAGAATGGTCTCGGCGCTTGGAGCCGGCATCCAACTCGCTTTGATTCCAGCGAGGGTCAGAAGCCTTTCGATGCTCCGGCGTTTACTGTGCGGCGTGATGACGACGCTGACGCCGCTCCGTCCCGCGCGCCCCGTTCGCCCGCTTCGATGGAGCAGCGCCTCGCTGTCCCTCGGCAAGTCCGCGTGAATGACCAGGTCAAGGTGGGGCAAATCAATGCCGCGCGAGGCCACATCGGTCGCAACGCAAACCCGCGCCCGGCCGTCTCGCATCGACTGTAGCGCCCGCGTCCGTTCGCTCTGGCTCAACTCGCCGGACAGCGCGACGACCCCAAATCCGCGGTTGCCAAGACGGCTCGCCAAATGCTTCACGCCTTCCCGCGTGCTGCAGAAAACAAGCGCGCTCGGCGCCTCGAAATAACGCAGAACATTGATGACGGCGTTTTCCCGTTCGGCCGATGCCACGGAGATCACGCGATAATCGATGTCGGCATGTTGTCTTGCGCCCTGATTGGCGGAAATCCTGATGGCGTCTTTTTGAAAGCGCTTGGCCAGAACTGCGATGGGCTTTGGCACCGTGGCGGAGAACATAAGGGTCCGGCGCTCCGGCGGGGCGGCTTTGAGAATGAATTCGAGGTCCTCCCGGAAGCCCAGGTCGAGCATTTCGTCGGCTTCGTCGAGGATCAAAACGCGCACCGACGACATGACGAGCGAACCGCGCGTGATATGATCGCGAAGACGCCCCGGCGTTCCAACGACGATATGGGCGCCACCAGCCAGCGCGCGGCGTTCCTGCCGCATATCCATGCCGCCGACGCACGCGGCCATTTTCGCTCCGGCCGGCGCGTAGAGCCATTCGAGCTCAAGGCGCACCTGGACGGCCAGTTCGCGCGTGGGCGCCACCACGACGGCCAGCGGGTCGCCGCCTAGAGGCAGGCGGTCTCTCCCGTCCAGCAGGGTGGAAGCCATGGCGAGACCAAACGCAACCGTTTTGCCCGATCCGGTCTGGGCGGAAACGAGGAGGTCGGCCTCGCCGATCTCCGGCGCGAGGATGGCGCGCTGCACCTCGGTGAGCGTCGTATATCCCTGATTTTCGATCGCCCCTGCGAATAACGGAGCCACCTCATCAAAAGCCGCCATGTGAAGCTCCTTCAGTTTCCGTTTCCGGAGGGTGATGCGAAATTGGGCAAGCCTTGCCGCCTGTCAGGCATGCCCCACTTCACGGCGCATGTCACTCGGATGATTTTGCCGGGACCCACAAATGCGCCCTGACAGCCGGATATCGCGGCGTCTTGCGCCACAAACTGCCGGAGGCGAGCGCAGGATTGCGCGGTCGACTGCGTTTAAGGCGTGAGAAGACCAAGGCTCGGCTGTTCCATGGAAATCGTGGCGCAGAACGCCGGGACGCTCGTCCTCTTCAAGATATGGAGAATTTAAAATGGAAAGACTTAAGCGGGAAGCCCCCGCCCGTCATGACACAATGCGCTTCGTTTTTGTTAGCGGGAGGGCGCTATGAAATCGTTTTTGAACCGATACGCCACCCCGCTGACGCTGGGTCTGTTCGCTGTTTCGGGGATTTCCGGCATCGCGCTCTTCTTTCACGTGAGCCAAGGCGTCTTCCACGGCATGCATGAGTGGCTGAGCATGGTTCTGCTGGCGCCGTTCGCGTTCCATCTCTGGAAGAACTGGGGCGCCATGATGGGATATGTGCGCCGACGCGCGTTGCTCATTCCCCTCGCCGCGACGCTTATCGCAGCGGCGGCCTTCGCCATTCCATCCCTGACCCAGGCGGAAAGAGGATCGCCGTTCAAGGCTGTTCAGCTCATGATCAAAACGCCGCTGAAGGATTTGGCCCCGGTGTTGAAGACAAGCCCGGACGCCCTGCAGGCCGCCCTCCAGCAACGCGGCTACAAGATCGCATCCAGCAACGATACGCTGGATTCAGTTGCGGCTTCCTCTGGCGTTCCTGCGATGAAGCTGCTGTTGGATGTCATCCCTGTGCGCTGAAACGCGCGCCAGATGAGCGATCGCGGGCGGAAAGCGGCGCGCCCAATCGCCCGCCGCAAGGCCCGGCGATCAGGGCGAACCGCCCGTCGACGCGGTCCTGCAACCCTCTTGGCCAAGCGGCGCGTTTCATGTGAAACAAGAGATGAAGCCGCGCCGGGCCGGACTGGCTGTGACCCTGCGCGGCGAAGCGGCCGAAACCTATCTGCGTTTCGAACGCGAGGACCCTGAAGTTATCGCCGTCAGCGACCGTCTTCCTTTGGCGCGGATTGCTGCTTGGGGGGCGCAGCGGTTTGATTGAGAGGCGGTCCCGCTGAGTAGAGCCGCTGCAGGGGGCCCATGTCGTAAAGTGGCGGATTGTTGGAGATGAAGCCGATCTGGAAATTCGGCGGATATTTCGCGAGTTCCAGCAGATAGCTTCCCAAAGCAGCCCCTATCGGCACGGTCATCGGAATATGGCGGATGCCGGTGTTCTCGTCCTCTTGCGGGTTCGTATACAGGTTGACCATCACGCTGCCGCCCGTCTCTGTGGCGATCGGGCCGCTGAAGCCTCCATTATGACCGCGCTTGAAAAAGCCATCCTCGATTTCAGCCGTGATGATGTATTTGAACTCGTCGATCCGGATGGCGGACGCATACTGGTTCAGGGTGTAGATGTGCTCGCGCCGGGCCGACTGGCCATTGTCCGCGATGAGGAACGGGGCCTGGTCGACGCCATCGATATAGCGGTCTTTCGGCACGTAATCGGCGAGCTTTGCTCCTGGGGCGCCCGCGAGCGAAATGAAGGTGTTGAAGATATCAGCCTGATCGAACAGCCCTTCGGACTTCCTGGGCTTGATCATGCCCTTCCAGTAAGCGAACGTCGGCACGCGCACGCCGCCTTCCCAGGTCGATCCCTTGCAGCCGCGGAACGGGCTTCTGCCGTGCGGCGGGATTTCGCACTCCGGTCCGTTGTCCGAAGACAGAATGATGAGAGTGTTCTCAAGCTCTCCGGTTTCGGCGAGCTTGGCCACAAGCCGCCGCAGGACGTCGTCCATCTCCACCATACAGTCGCCATAGGAGGTGCGCGCCCGCGACCGGCCCGCCCACTCATCGGCGGGGTAGTTGTCGAAGTGACAGCCGCGCGTTGCATGGTACAGGAAGAAGGGCTCCCGCCGTCCTTTCATCTTCTCGATGAAGGCGAGGCTTGTCTTGAGCCACTCCTCATCCAGGGTCTTGATCGACTGAAGGTCGATGAGGCGAAGATTCTCGCATTTCTCGGTGTCCGCAGCCGAACAGTGAACGTCATAGTGGCTGAAGGGATCGTTTTCCAGCATCTTGAACCGCTCGGGGCTGAGAGCGATTTCCGGGTTGAAGTAGACGTCCCGCCATTCGGTATACATGTCCGAGACGCCAAGAAAACCGTGGAAGTCATCATATCCCGTATTTTGCGGGAGCGAGCCTTTGTTCTCGCCCATGTGCCACTTGCCAACGCCCTGGGTCACATAGCCAAGCTTTTTCAGGACCGCCGGCAAAGTGATCGCGCCCGCAAGCCCTCCTGGTTCGCCATACATCGGCGGCCGCAATACGCCGTGATGCAGGGGGTTCTGGCCGGTATGAATACTGGCCCGCGAGGGTGAGCATGAAGGGGTCGAATAGGCCGAGGTCAGAATTAGCCCTTCGGCGGCCAGCTTGTCCATGGTGGGCGTATCGTTGCCAACAGCGACTCCGCCACCATTGAAGCCAGGGTCGCCCCAGCCGACATCGTCCATGAGAAAGAAAATCAGGTTCGGCTTCTTCCCGGCTCTTTGCGTGAACGCCGCAAGCTTTGCCGCAGCTTCCTTGTCCTGCTCGGGATGGCGGATAACCGGATACATGTTGTCGGCGGGCTTGACGGGCTGGACAGTGACATACTGATCAGGATGACTAAACCCTGCTGCCGTTGTTGGACCCGTGGTTGCGCCCCGGATATTGTTTTGCGCCAGCGTCACACCGCCAGCCGCGAAAACCGCAATCATAGAAATGGCGAATTGCAACTTGGATTTAAACATCAACACACCTCATCCGTACTTCGATGATTTTTGAGGGCTTATCTCTGCACAAACTGAAGGGCTTGCCCCGACGTTAGCTTCACAGTACGGACGGTCTGCCTGCCGACTATTGATGGTTATCAATCAGACAGAAAAGTTTACAGGACGGCGCTTGCCTGTCTCGGCGAGATTTGCGCCCTTGATGATGAGTCCGGTTCTGGAGGTTCAGCCGCCTAGATTTGCTAAAGGTGAGTATTTCGACTATCGACCCATCAGTCGCATGCGGGTAGCCTCTACACGAGGGCATTCGTTGGTCAGCTCAAGAATGCCTGCTTAGTGCGCCCTGAGGCAAGTTGGCGCCCCCTTCGCCGCACACTCTCATGCGAACGCGCGCCTCAGATAAGCTGGAAAGCAACCCTTCTCGGGTTCGCCAACGAATGTTCTTCGTTCGGCGATCCCTTCCGGCGCACCTGGGATTCGGCGTCGGATCGCGTCAGCTTATCATGACGAGGTCTCGTTGACGGCTGGGGCCGCCCGTCGGGATCACGCGGGCTGCGCCGCTCTGCGGGGCGGCTCGGCCAACTTCGATCCTTCTTGGCAGCGACCTGTTTACTCTGGGATCGGGAAGCGGCCCGGCGTCAATACTTGCTTCAGTCCTGCGAAGCGAAAATCCGGCATGGCATAGCACAGGTAGGGTCATGATATTTCGGAAAGCAAACACATCGACGTCTCCCATCACTGCACCCGCCGAACCTATCTCGGCAGGTGGGCCATTCGGGGCCGACGGCATCGTCGCTGCGGGGCTGGCCATCTCCTCCCTTGCTCCTTTCTATGCAACGACGATCTCCCGCGACGGCAAGGTTCAGCTGGAGAGCTTGTTCTCCATCACCGGAGCGCTTGCAGGATTCGCCGCGCAATATGCCGTGCGTCAGGAAATGGCCGATGCTGGCGGCATCGATGCGCATGCGGCGCTGGCGGCGCAAGCGCCGGGCTCGCCGATTGACCCTGCCGCGCATCCCGACGGCGTCGTGATCGCGCAGGCGCAGAACGGCGAGCGGTATTACTTCTCCGATCGGATCAACAGGCTCCTCATGCCCGACCGGCTCGAAAGCATGTCGGCGTATTCGGTTCTCGGCGGACAGGCGCTGCGGCTCGGCGTCGCCAGGTCAGACCTCCCCGATTGTTTGGCGATTGTGGAGCGCGCCGTTGGCGCCATAGGCGCCCCCGAGTTCGGCGCCTTCCACGGCCCGGCAGGTCATACCCCGGCCATCTCGGCGCGACAGGCGATAGAGATCTTCTGGCCCGCAACCCTGACCGCGTTCACACGTGAACCGGTCTCGCCGGTTGCGGGCTTCAAGCTTCTGCCGCCTCGCTTCTGGCCGGTCGCGCTGGCGACGGTCGCGGCGACATATATGGAGATGGCCAAAAGCGCGCTCGCCCCGGCGTTGTCGCTGGCCATCTTCATGGAAGCTGCGATCCCCATGTCGAAGATCGACCAGGACACCATTCATTTCGTCCGGGACGCCAAGCATTAGTTTAGCTCTCGGATAAACGGCGCCGGGTTCAATAACGCTCGTACGCTTAGCCGCGGAAAGCCCTGTCTGCCCCCCGCAGCAAATGGATCGGAACTTCACGTTGGGCGTACGAGCCAGACCGCCTCACTCGCCGCCGACGATCCATGTCACGCCGGCCTCGGCATGGATGGCGGTCGTATCGAAGAGGGACAGCGCGCTGTCGCCCGCCCCTATGAGCATGCCGATCTCCGTGCAGCCAAGGATGACGCTGTCGGCGCCTGCGCGCCGCATCGTATCGATCGCATTCCGGTAAACGATGCGGCTCTCCTCGCGCGCCACGCCGCGACACAGTTCGTCGTAGATGATCCGATGAATTTGCGCCCTGGCCGCCTCGTCGGGGATCATAGCCTCGATCCCGAAAGCGTCCCTGAGGCGTCCGATGTAGAAATCGCCTTCCATGGTGAAGCGTGTGGCAAGAAGCGCGGGGCGCTCGCAGCCCGCTTTACGCAGGGCTTCAGCGGTTGCGTCGGCGATATGGATGACGGGGGCGCCGGAAGCACGCTCGATGTCCGCATAAAGCCGATGCATGGTATTGGTGCAGATCAGCAAGGCTTCGGCGCCAGCTGAAACCAGTCGACGGCCGGCCTCGCTCAACTGCCGGCTCATAAACTCCCACTCATTTTTCGCCTGCAGCTCCGCGATCGGCGCGAAGTCGGTCGACCAAAGCAGAAGGGGCGCCGAATGCAAGCCGCCCAGTCGAGCCCTCACGCCTTCATTGAGCAAGCGATAGTAGATCGCCGTGCTTTCCCAGCTCATGCCTCCGAGAAGCCCCAGACAGCGCATTTTGACCTCCGCTTTTCCTGTCGCTGCAATCATGATCGACAGACCAATGATGGGAAAGCCGGATTGCGACCAAGCGGAACGGTTTCATGTGAAACAAAGACGCGGCCGCTGCTTATTCGCGAAGCAGAACTTCGAGAAAACAGAGCTGAGCAAATTGGCGGCGCCGCTCAACATCCTTGTTCCTCCTTGTGGGCGCAGCGAGGCCGCCAGTCATCGGCGCGCCGCGTCCGACTGAACGAACGCCTCTTAGCTGGTGTTTCATGTGAAACGGAAGATGGCGACGCCCCTATTTTCCGATGCAGAACTCCGAGAAGATCTGGCTGAGCACATCCTCGACATCGAGCCGGCCGGTAAGGCGTCCGAGCGCATCGCCCGCCGCGCGTAAATGTTCGGCGCAGATTTCCGGATGTTCATTCGCCTCAGCGCTTGCAAGAAACTGATGAAGCGCAGCGCGCGCACGCTCGATTTCCTGGCGGTGCCGGGCGCGGGTGATGAGCGGCGTCTCTCTGCCGCCGAAGCCTTCTTCCGCAAACTGGACAAGCGCTGCTCTGAGAACATCAAGCCCCTGGCCTGTCTTCACCGAGATAGGGAGCGTTCCTTGAGGCCAGCGTGAAAGGTCGGGTTGGGCGAGGTCGATTTTGTTTATGACAGCGATCGTCCTGCTCGCTTCCGCATGGCCTCCCTCACTCCAGATCTCCGCCCCTGAAACAGCCGGGACGCCCGCACTCGCCGCGGCGACGTCATGCATGTGCAAAACGATGTCGGCCTCTCTGGCGCTGGCCAGCGCGCGGCGAATGCCCTCCTGCTCCACCGGGCTTTCCGTCTCGCGAAGTCCAGCCGTATCGCGCAACACGAAAGGGAAGCCGTCGAGATCGAGAGTGACTTCGATGACATCGCGCGTCGTTCCCGGCTCATGAAAAACAATCGCCGCTTCGCGACCCGCCAGCGCATTCAAGAGGCTCGACTTGCCGACATTGGGCGCTCCCAGGATGGCGACCTGGATGCCTTCCCGGACGATCTCCCCCCGGCGGCCATCGGCCAAAGCCTGCGCCAGCTCGTCGGCGAGGCCCTGGACAATCGGCGCCGCCTCGTCGAACGGGTTCGGTCCAACATCGCCCTCATCGGAGAAATCGAGGCTCGCCTCTACGTACGCCATGGCGCTGAGCAGCGTCGTGCGCCAAAGCTCATAGTGGCCGCGCAAGGCGCCGCAATGCTGGGCGATCGCCTGCCTGCGCTGATAAGCCGTCTCGGCGTTGATGAGATCGGCAAGACCTTCAGCCTCGGTCAGGTCGATCTTGCCGTTGCCGAAGGCTCGCATCGTGAATTCGCCGGGCTCGGCGAGCCTCAGCCCGAACGAAGCGAGCGCGTCCAGGACGCCGGCCACGACCGCGCGTCCGCCATGAACATGAAGCTCGGCGACGTCTTCGCCCGTAAAGCTCGCGGGTCCAGGAAGCCAGAGCACGACGGACTCATCGAGAACCTCGCCCGTGTGTGGATGGCGCAATCGCCGGAAGCTGGCGACACGCTGCGCCGGGAAGCGGCCGTGGCACAGCTCATGAAGCGCATTCCTGGCGAGCCTCCCGGAAATCCGGATAACGGCGATGCCCGCGCGCCCAGGCGCGGTGGAAAGGGCGTAAATTGTCATGGCGGCTGGTTCCCGGCTGGAAATGCTCGCGTCCATATATTCCAGGATGCATACGCGAAAAAAGCGTATAGTCATAGTGACGGGTTGTCGTGTTTCTGGCCACTCCCAAAGAGAAAAGCGGTGAACAAGGTTGCCTCATGGCTGTGAATCGTCTGAGCGAAGAAACGAGCCCTTACCTCCAGCAGCACAAACATAATCCTGTTCATTGGCAGCCTTGGAGCCAGGAGGCTTTCGAGGAAGCGCAGCGGCTCGACAAACCCGTGCTGCTGTCGGTCGGCTATGCCGCCTGCCACTGGTGCCACGTGATGGCCCATGAGAGCTTCGAGAAGGAAGACATCGCCGCGCTCATGAACGAGCTGTTCGTGAACATCAAGGTGGACCGCGAAGAGCGCCCCGATGTCGATACGCTTTATATGACGGCTTTGCAGGAACTCGGCGAGCAGGGCGGCTGGCCGCTCACCATGTTCTTGACCCCGGACGGGATGCCCTTCTTCGGCGGCACCTACTTTCCCGACGCGCCCCGCTATGGCAGGCCGAGCTTCAGGGACGTGCTCGTGAGCGTGGCGCGCGTGTATGCGAACGAGAAGGAGACGATTGCGCAGAACACGACCTATTTGAAAGCGCGCCTCATCCCGCGGCTGAACTACGGCGCCGCGCCCGAATTTTCGGAGGAGCAGCTCGCCGCCATCGCCAGCAAGTTCATCGGCGCGATCGATCCAACCAATGGCGGCCTTCGCGGCGCGCCGAAATTCCCGAACACGAACATCTTCACGTTCCTTTGGCGGGCCGGTCTGCGCTACGGCCTAAAGACCTGCCTTGAGGAGGTGAAGAACACGCTCGTGCATATCTGCCAGGGCGGCGTCTACGATCACATCGGGGGCGGGTTCTCGCGCTATTCGACCGATGAACGCTGGCTCGTGCCGCATTTCGAGAAGATGCTTTACGACAACGCGCTTCTGATCGAGTTGATGACCGAGGTTTGGAAGGAGACCCAGTCCGACCGGCTGCGCGCGCGCGTGAACGAGACGATCGGCTGGCTGTCCCGCGATATGCTCGTCCCAGGCGGCGGCTTCGCCGCATCCTACGATGCGGACTCCGAAGGCGTCGAAGGCAAGTTCTATGCGTGGACGGCCGCGGAGATTACGAATGTCCTTGGCCGCGGCGAGGAAGCGGCGCTGTTCGCGCAGGTTTTCGACGTAACCGAGGGCGGCAACTGGGAAGGCAAAACCATTCTCAACCGCCTCAACGCGCTGGCCCTTCTCAGCCACGACGACGAGCAGGTCCTCGACGCGTGCCGCTTGAGGCTCTTTCCCGTGCGCGAGAGGCGAACGAAACCGGGCTGGGACGACAAGGTTCTCGCCGACTGGAACGGCCTCGCCATCAGGGCGCTAGCCCGGGCCGGAGACGCCTTCGAGGAGCCGGAATGGATCGAACTTGCGGAAGGCGCCTACGCCTTCGTTGGCGGGCGGATGATCTCCGGCGGCCGTCTTTACCACTCCTATCGTCATGAAAAGCTGAAAGGCCCCGCCACATCGACCGACTACGCCAACATGATCTCCGCGGCCTTGACGCTTTACCAGGTCACGAACGAAAAGTGTTATCTCGATGACGCCATCGCCTGGACGGCGATCATGAACCGTCATTACGACGCGGACAATGGCGGCTACTACCTCGCCGCCGACGACACCAGCGACCTCATCCTGCGGCCACTTTCGGCAAGCGACGACGCCACGCCAAACCCGAACGCAACCATGCTGCAAAACCTCGCGGACCTCTACACCTTCACGGGCGAGGCCGCCTATCTGAAGCGGGCGGACGCGCTTCTGGGCGCATTCCAGGGCGCGGCGCAGTCGATGGCGCTGGCCTATACCGGCCTGTTGTGCGGCGCGCTCACGCTGATAGCGCCGCAGCACATCATTATCGCAGGGGACCGAAACGAGCCGGACGCCCCCGCCTGGCGCAAGGCTTTGTCCGAAGTTTCCATGCCGGGCGCGGTGGTCCAATGGGTCGGCGACGGGCGGAGCATCCCGCCGACTTCGCCCGCAGCGGGTAAGGGCAAGGTCGACGGAAAAATCACCGCCTATGTTTGCATCGGGCCGCGCTGCTCGCCGCCGCTTGTCGACCCGGAACTCGTGAAGGAAAAGCTCAAGGAAGAGCGCCACGTCTCCGTACAGGTTGCGGCCGCTCCGATCTGAGCAAGGTTTCGCGGCTTCCCCGACGGAACCCCTCACCCTGTCCCTCCCCCTCAGGGAGAGGGAACGACGTTGCAACGGCCGCGCCGGAACTCCCTCTCCCAGGGGGAGAGGGCTGGGATGAGCATCTGTGATGGAAGTCAAGCATGAAGAGGCTCGGCATTGGGCTTTTCGGGCGACCAGAGGCGATCCTCTTTGATGAGTTCATTTGCAAGGACGATCAGCTTTCTCATAACGGCAGTCAGGGCGAGTTTTTTGACCTTTCCTGCGGCAACGAGGCGCTCATAGAAGCGCTTGAGATGCGGGTTGAAGCGCACCGCCGAAAGGGCCGCCATATAGACGCCGTTGCGCACGGCTTGGCGGCCGCCCCGGATACGGCGCTGGCCGTTGCGCTTACCGCTGTCGCAGGCGAGGGGGGCGAGCCCCGCAAGCAGGCCGGCCTGCTTGGCGTTAAGGCTGCCAAGCTCTGGCATGTTGGCAATCAGTGTACAAGCTGTCACGGCTCCCACGCCTGGAATAGAGACGAGGATGGCGAACCGGCGTGCGAGAGCAGAATCGGCTTCGATGGCTTGAACGGCCAGAGCTTCGAGCGCGCCGGCCGCGGCTTTGGCGCTCCTGATCTGATGTTCGATCTGGCGCTCGACGCCTGGGACGGCGGCGGTCGCGAGCTGGTTTCCAAGAGCGGTCGCCGCCGCTATGGCCGCCTCGCGGTTTCGCACGATTTCAGACAGATTTTCAATGGCTTCGGGCAGCGGCGGCGTTGCCGCGAGTTGGGCCATCAGGCCGAATGCGGCGAGCATCCGCGCATCGACCGCATCGGTTTTCGCCAGCGCGCCAAGCGACTCGGCGAAGAGCCTGGCGCGCAGCGGGTTAACGACAGCGACAGAAAGCCCGCCATCGTGCAGGAACCGGTGGACGCCGCGATGATATTTGCCCGTCGCCTCGACAACCGCGATCCGCACCCCGAGCGGCTTCAGGGCGGACAGGAGTTGCTTGTGACCTTTCTTGGTGTTGGAAAAACGCAAAACGGAGCCGGCCGGGAGGATGTGGATATCGAGCCACTCTTTACAAACGTCGATTCCTACGCCTACGTCATGAGACGCGCTGTGTTCGGACATGACCTTGCCTTGCATCCGGGACTTGCTCCCAATCATCTGTTCAGGACGAGCGCGAAGGAGCGGCGGACCAAGCTCACCCACGGTTCGCGCCATGGGGATTGCGGTCCCGCCGATCCGTCCCTCCGGACCCCGGCCGGGGTCCGGAGGGACGCTCAAATCATTGCCCGATTCGAGCAAAATCATCATGCAAGGGGATTACGACGGGATACAAACGTCTCAACCTGTTTCATGCCCAGCGGGTCGGCCGCTAGGCCGGTGGGGAACCAAGCAAGGCTTCGCCTCACCCCAACCCTCTCCCAGCAAGCACGCCTTGGCGTGCTTGCCTTCAAATGATGCCGTACCCGCAAGCGGGTAAGGCTGGAGAGGGAGTCCAGGCCAGCCCACGGCTGCAGTCGCCTCAAGATGTTTTGATAGACAGATCTCCAGCTATTTTCCTAAAAATATAGTTCCAATGCTGTGCGCTTTCGCAACGACAGCGCGCCTGTCGCTCGTCACGTTCACTATTCGAGTAGATGGAAAGTCTGGCGCTTTCGGGAAGGCGCATGCCTTTTCGCGGCGTAGAGGCGGAGCATGTCTGAGCCTGCGTTTGAAGCCCTGCGCGCGGTGTTCGATCAACTGAGCCTGGCGGTCATCATCCTTTCGGCCGGCGGACAGATACTTTTCGCCAATCGCAAAGCAAACGCGATGCTCGAAGCGGGTTGGCCTGTCCGCCTCCTGGACGGCTGCCTACATGGAGACCGCTCGGCGGGGGCTGCTCTTAAGCAGGCGATAGAGCTTGCAAGTTCATGCCCGGAAAGCGCGGCGCCCTGTCACTTTGAGGTTTGCCTCGCGCAAGCCTCGGCTGAGCGGCCCGCTGTGCTTGCGACTTTGCGCCGGCTGACCTGGGATGGCGCAGAAATCGGCAGTCGCGATCTTTATAACGGAAGCCGCCGAAGCCAACCATCATGGCGTCGACGGGCTGGCAGAGGCTTTTGGACTGAGCAAGGCGGAAACGCGCACCTTGAAAGCTCTTGCCGAAACGCAAGATCCGACCGAAGTCGCCGCCCGGCTGAACATAGCGCATTCCACGGTTAAGAGCCACCTGCGCAAGATCTTTCAGAAGACCAACACATCGCGGCAGGCGGACTTGCTGCGGCTTGTCGAATGCTGCCGGCCCCGTTTCGAAAAAACGACGAAGGCTGACATCAAGCAAACCGGCCCACATTTACTGGATGGCCGGGTCGAGCCCGGCAAGGACGGAAGGGTCGCGGCTGCATCCGCTCAAGTCGGCAGGCTGCTGAAGCATAGCCGCATCGTCATGGCCGCCCTTGAGGCGGCCATCCAGGGAAACAGGCCGCAGCGCCAATAATTACTGGATGGCCGGTCAAGCCCGGCCATGACGGGATGGGTAACGCGTTGGCGAACCCAGATTACGTGTTCATGGAATCGAAGAAGTCGTTGTTCGTCTTTGTCTGGCGGAGCTTATCGAGCAGGAACTCGATGCCATCCATCGGACCCATCGGGTTGAGGATGCGGCGAAGGACATACATCTTGCGAAGCTGAGCCTGCGGAACGAGCAGCTCTTCCTTGCGGGTGCCGGACTTGGCGATGTCCATCGCGGGGAACACGCGCTTGTCGGCCACCTTGCGATCGAGCACCAATTCCGAGTTGCCCGTGCCCTTGAACTCTTCGAAAATCACCTCGTCCATGCGGCTGCCGGTTTCCACGAGCGCGGTCGCGATGATGGTGAGCGATCCGCCTTCCTCGATGTTCCGGGCCGCGCCGAAGAAGCGCTTCGGACGTTGCAGAGCGTTGGCGTCCACGCCGCCGGTGAGCACCTTGCCGGAAGACGGCACAACGGTGTTGTAGGCCCGGCCCAGACGCGTGATCGAGTTCGAGCAGGATCACGACATCGAGCTTGTGCTCCACAAGCCGCTTCGCCTTTTCGATGACCATTTCGGCGACCTGCACATGCCGGGAGGCAGGCTCGTCGAAGGTCGAGCTGATGACCTCGCCGCGCACGGAGCGCTGCATGTCCGTCACCTCTTCGGGACGCTCATCGATAAGCAGCACGATGAGATAGCACTCGGGGTGATTGGCGGTGATGGAGTGGGCTATATTCTGGAGAAGAACGGTCTTGCCGGTGCGGGGCGGCGCGACGATCAGTCCGCGCTGGCCCTTGCCCAATGGCGCGACGATGTCGATGACGCGCGGGCTCAAATCCTTCGAACTCGGCTGATCGGTCTCCATTTTCAGCCAGGAATTCGGGTAGAGCGGCGTCAGATTGTCGAAGTGGATCTTGTGGCGGATTTTTTCGGGGTCGTCGAAATTGATCTTGTTGACCTTCAGAAGCGCGAAATAGCGCTCGCCGTCTTTCGGCCCACGGATTTGCCCCTCGACCGTATCGCCGGTTCGAAGCGCAAACCGGCGGATCTGGCTCGGGCTCACATAAATGTCGTCCGGTCCTGGAAGGTAGTTCGAGTCCGGGGAGCGCAGAAAGCCAAAGCCGTCCTGGAGAACTTCGACGACGCCGTTTCCTGTGATTTCAATTTCCCGAGCGGCGAGTTGCTTCAGGATGGCGAACATCAACTCCTGTTTGCGGAGCGCGCTCGCATTCTCGACAGCAAACTCTTCGGCGACAGTAAGAAGCTCCGTCGGAGACTTCACTTTAAGATCTTGAAGTTTCATTTCTTGCATGATGAGGATGATTTCCGGGAGGTGAGAAACTTGGCGCCGGGAAAACCTGCTGGTCGGATGAAATGAGGACTGTCGTCGAGCCGCTTGCTCTGGAGGGTAGATTACGGCTTCTTCACTCAGAATCGAGCGCCGGCGCGTCTGGTCCCGCTATAATGGTGACTGCCGGAAATTTACGACCTTGCGAATATAGCAGCCTTCTACGCTTTCGGAAAGATAGGAACGTGCTTTGAACACGTTTTCCACCTGTAATAAGATCAAAATGGCTGAACGATGACCAGGATCACGATTCCGGCAAGCAGAAATGCGGGCGCTTCATTGAGCACACGAAAGAAACGGGGCTGGTGGGGAACGCGATCGGCCTCGAAATCTTTCCGCCATTTGGCGAGAAAACCATGGATGGCCAGCAAGAAAACGACGAGCACGATCTTCACGTGCAGCCAAACCGAGGACGTCCACCATTCGGGAGCCTCCGATTTGTACGCGACCATCCAGACGCCAAAACCGATGGTTGCGACCATCGCCGGAGTCATAACCGCGTTGAGAAGCCGGCGCTCCATCGCCTTGAATGTTTCGGCCTGGGGCGTTCCGACCCCTGCCTCCGCATGGTAGGCGAAGAGTTGCGGCAAATAGAACAGGCCCGCCATCCAGGCGAAGGCCGCAATCAAGTGCGCGGCCTTCAAGTACAAATACAAGTTGCTCATGAAGGTCATGAAGCTTGTCATGGCGGGCGCTCTCAAGTGTGCGCGCTTAACCTTCCGCGCGAACGAGGCGAATAAGACGCTCGACATTCTCGACTGGCGTGTCGGGAAGAATGCCGTGGCCAAGATTGAAAACGTAAGGCTTCGACGCAAGAGACTCGAGAATCGCCTTCACCCGACGCTCCATAGCATCCCCACCCGCGAGCAGCAACAGCGGATCGAGATTGCCCTGGACGGGCAGGCGGCTTTGCACGCGAGCCATCGTTTTCAAGGGCGCCGCCGTATCGCAGCCGAGCGCGTCCACGCCGGTCTTCGCCACATATTCGTCATACTGGGGCGAACTTCCGCGCGGAAAGCCGATGATCGGAACGTGAGGGTGAACCGCCTTGACCTGCTTCACGATTTTCGCGGTCGGCTCGATCACAAAGGCTTCGAAATCGTTGTCCGCGAGAGCGCCGGCCCAGCTGTCGAAGATTTGCAACGCCCGCGCCCCGGCGTTTACCTGCCCGATCAGGTAGGCGGCCGAAGCGTCCACAAGCAGGTCCAGGATGGCCCCGAAGGTTTTCGGTTCGCGGTAGGCCAGCAGCTTCGCTTCGCGGTAGTCCTTGGAGCCTTGGCCTTCCACCATGTAGCTCGCCACGGTCCAAGGGGCGCCGCAAAATCCGATCAAGGGCGCTCTGCCTTCGAGCCCGGCAATCGCCTTATGGATCGCTTCGTAGACGATCTCGAATGTCGACTGCGCTTTGGAAACCGAAAGCTTTGAAAGCTCCGAGAGGCTCTTGATCGGCTCCAGGTGCGGCCCCTCGCCTTCGCGAAACTCCACGTGCTGGCCTAGAGCGTGGGGAACGACAAGGATGTCCGAAAAGATGATGGCGGCGTCGAACCCGAAGCGGCGGATGGGTTGGATGGTCACTTCCGCTGCAAGCGCAGGGTTATAGCACAGGTTGAGGAAGGAGCCCGCCTGCGCTCTGACCTCGCGATATTCGGCGAGATATCGCCCCGCCTGCCGCATCAGCCACATGGGAGGGGCTTTGTGAGCCTTGCCTGCCAGAGCTTCCAGGAACTTCGGATTGCCCTGCTGGGCCGCAGCGTCGGAGGAGGAGGTCTTCATCAATAAAATTCCACTTAGGATCTTCTGTTGTTCTTACTGGGGGGGGCAGTGCGTGCAAACTTCCTGTTGTGCCGCATTCGTCCCCTGGTTCCAGGTGAGGGTCGGCCGCGTATGCGAACGGCTGAGCTTTTGTTGAAAACTCGCGATTGCATCGGGTTCGTCCCTTGCTGTTTAGCCTTGCTTTGCCTCTTTCAGCAATGAATAACTAGAGAAACAAGCTGTGAAGACTTAGCGCAGGCGAAAGGGCCGGGGCGACCAAGGCCTTTTTTTCCATAGCGCCACGACTTGTGCGCTCATTTTTAATTAGTGTGGAGGACTCAATGCCGGACGACGGCGGCAAGGCGGCCCAAAGCGCCAGGGAGGGGGTTTCATCCACTGAATTAACATCAATCCCCAGCCCCAAGCACTTTCATCTCCATCTCGTTTCGGATGCCTCGGGCGAGACCTTGACCACAATGGCGAAGGCGGCGGTGGTGCAGCTCCCGGGCGCCAAGCCCAACCGGCATATGCATCCTCTGGTGCGCAATCCGAAGCAGCTCGCAATCGTCTTGCAGAACATCGAGTCGGCGCCGGGCATCGTGCTTTACACGCTCATGAATCCCGAACTCGCCGGACTTCTGGAAGAGCGGTGTGGGGAGCTGGGCGTGCCCTGCGTCGCCGTGTTGAAGCCTGTTCTAAAAGCGTTCGAAGCTTATCTAAAAATGCCGTCGCGCGCGGTCGTTGCGGGCCAGCACACGCTCGACGCCGACTACTTCCGGCGCATCGAGGCCATGAACTTCACGCTGATCCACGACGACAGCCAATCCACCGAGGATTTGGAGAAGGCCGATATTGTTCTGGTCGGCGCCAGCCGCACATCGAAAACCCCGACGAGCATTTATCTTGCCAACAGGGGCTTCAAGACCGCGAACGTGCCGCTCGTTCCGAGCATTCCGCTGCCGCCGACGCTGCAAGGCCTCAAGACGCCCTTTGTGATCGGCCTGGTCGCCAGCCCCGAGCGGCTTGCCGAGATCAGGCGAAACCGGCTGCTCGCTCTCAATAGCGACAAATTCGATGAATATGTTGATGCCGACGCCATCAAGAACGAAATAGCGTTTACAAAGAGATTGTGCGCGCAGAACGGCTGGCAGGTCCTCGACGTCACGAGAAAATCCATCGAGGAGACGGCTGCGGCCATAATTGCCCTTTACGAAAGAAGCCGTCGTTAGCCAAGCTGTATATCGTATCAAGCTAAAGGTCACGCCACGCGCGATGCAAACCGATTACCCAGAGATCATCCTTGCGTCCGCGAGTTCCTGCGCGGGGAGCCATCCTTGCTCATGCGAGCGTAAGGTTTCACCAGCGTCCTTCCATGGTCGACGAAGCGGAGGAGCACAGGCATTTCGCCGCGAGCACCACGCCTATGGAGGCCGCCATGGCGCTGGCGCGGCTCAAGGCCGACTTCGTCCTGGAGGCGGAGCCCGGAGCCATTGTCATCGGGGCGGATCAGGTTCTCGCCATCGGCAATGAGATTTTCCGGAAGCCACGGAGCCGGGAGGAGGCGCGGGAGCAGCTTCTGAAGCTGCGCGGACGCAAGCATCAGCTCCATTCCGCTGGCGTCCTGCTTTACAAGGACCATGCGGCGACCTTCTCCGACACCGCGACCATGACGGTCCGCAATTTTTCGGATGAGTTTCTGGACTGGTATCTCGATTCGGCGGGCGAAGGCGTCCTCACCTCCGTCGGCGCCTATCACATTGAAGACCTCGGCATTCATCTCTTCTCGGAGGTGAAGGGCGATTATTTCACCATCCTCGGTTTGCCGATCCTTCCCGTGCTGGAGGAGTTGCGCCGGCTCTCGGTTTTCATGACATAGGAAGCGCCGGCATGAAGCGCGCTTTCGTGGTCGGCTGGCCCATATCCCATTCCTTGTCGCCTGCGATCCACGGCTATTGGTTGAAAACATACGGAGCGGACGGCGAATATAGAAAAGAGGCCGTCGAGCCGAAGGATTTTGCGGGCTTCCTCACCAATCTTGCCGCCCACGGTTTTTGCGGCGGCAACATCACCGTGCCCCACAAGATCGAGGCGCACCGGCTTTGCGATCGGCGCGACGCCGCCGCTGAAGCCATCGGCGCCGTCAACACGGTCTGGCTCGACGGCGAAAGATTGGCCGGCTCGAACACCGACGCGTTCGGCTTTCTCGCGAACCTCGACAGCGAGGCGGCCGGATGGGATCGCAGCGGTCCCGCCGTCGTAATCGGCGCCGGCGGCGCGGCGCGCGCGATCGTTTGGGCGCTTCTCCAACGCGGGTTTGAGGATATCCGCATCGTCAACCGGACGAAAACGCGCGCCAGCGAGCTTGCGGCGGCCTTCCCGCCCGCATCTGCTTATGGCTTTGAAGATCTGGACCACGCTCTTGAGGGCGCAGGGCTCATCGTGAACGCCTCGACGCTCGGCATGAAGGGCGCGCCGCCGCTTGTCGTGGATCTTTCCAGCGCGGCCGAGGAGGCCACGGTTTGCGACATTGTTTATGCGCCGCTCGAAACGGAGCTTTTGGCCAAGGCGCGCCGCCGCGGCTTGAAAGCCGTCGATGGGCTCGGCATGCTGCTGCATCAGGCCGTCCCGGGCTTTGAAATCTGGTTCGGCGTGCGGCCGGAGGTGACGGCGAATTTGCGCAGGGCCGTGCTCGCCGCAATCGAAGCTCGCGAGAAGGCGCAGCCATGATCGTCGCAGGGCTCACCGGCTCCATAGGAATGGGCAAGAGCACGGTTGCGGCCTATCTGCGCGATCAGGACGTTCCTGTTTTGGACGCCGACAAAATCGTCCACGACCTTTATGCGGGCGAAGCCGCGCCGCTGATTGAGGCGGCGTTCCCCGGCGCGACGAGAGACGGCGTGGTGGATCGCGCGGCCCTGGCCGCAAAGGTTCTCGGCGCGCCGATGGAGCTGAAGAAGCTTGAGGCCATCATCCACCCGCGCGTTCGCGCCGCCGAGTGGGGCTTTCTTCTCGACGAGCACGACAACGGCGCCGATCTGGCCATCCTCGAAATACCGCTTCTCTTCGAGACGGCGTCGCACGATCTTTTCGACGCCATCATCGTGGTGAGCGCCCCGGCCGAAATGCAGCGCGCGCGCCTCATGGCGCGGCCGGGCATGACCGCGGAAAAACTCGACGCTATCGTCGCGCGGCAACTGCCCGACAAAGATAAGCGCGCAAGAGCCGACTTCGTTGTGGATACCGGCGCCCCGCTGGAAGACACCTACCGCCAAATCGATGCAGTTTTGCGGGAGATTTTGAAACGGCCGCCGCTGGCATACCAGCGCTGGGCCGCTCTCCACGAAAACTGACCACATCGATAGGGCTTAATGCGCGAACTTGTCCTCGACACCGAGACGACCGGACTCGACCCGAAGGACAATCACCGCGTCATAGAGCTGGCGTGTGTCGAACTGGTCAATTACATCCCCACCGGCGTTTCCTGGCATTGGTATTTCAATCCGGAGCGCGACGTGCCTCGCGCCGCCACCGAGATTCATGGCCTCACCGAAGCCTTCCTTGCCGACAAGCCCTTGTTTGGATCGGTCGCGGACGAAATTCTCGCCGTACTCAGCGATGCGAGCCTGATCATCCACAACGCCGCCTTCGACGTCGGCTTCCTCAATCATGAGTTTGGCCGGCTGGGGCTTTCCGCGCCGATCAACATGGAGCGGGTAACCGATACGCTGGCGCTGGCGCGCCGCAAGCACCCCGGCAGCCCGAACAATCTCGATGCGCTTTGTCGGCGCTATGGGATCGATAACTCCACGCGCACGAAGCACGGCGCGCTGCTCGACAGCGAGCTTCTGGCCGATGTGTATCTGCGCCTCATCGGCGCCGAGCAGGCGGGCCTGAACCTGACCTCGCGCGAGGAGGCGGCGGCGCAAGCGGAAGGCGAGGCGCCTGTGCAAATCCGGTTGAAGCCGCTGCCGTCGCGCATCACGGCCGAGGAACAGGCGGCGCATGAAGCCTTCGTCGCGTCTCTCGGCCCGAAAGCCATCTGGCTTCGCTATACGCAAAGCGCGGCCGAGCCGACGCAGTCCGCGGCTTGAACCTCGCGCGGCGTAGTAGACCATGGCCTCATGGTGAGCCCGCCCCAGTTTTTCGCCGTAATGGGTCATGGCCGGGCTTGACCCGGCCATCCAGCCTCGCAATGAGAGCGTCGATTGTTTTCCTGGATGGCCGCCTCAAGGGCGGCCATGACAATGAGCGGCATAGCCAGACGAGACCGTGTTGAGGCTGCCCTTCAACCCGGTAGTTTTCGCTCCGGGCCTTTTGTGGCCGACCCGCATGTCGAAGGGAGCGACTTGTTAGTCCTCGCGGTACAAACTTATTCAAATTCCATGCTTTCTCGAATAGAAAAGCAGAGTTGCCGCAGAAAGCGATTCAGGCATGTGTTTGCAGGTCTCGTTTGTTTGAGTAAAGGGCGAAAAGCCGATGGCTGAGATGATACCGGATCGCCTTCCGAGCGGGGCGAGCGCGGGCGAGAAGCGCATTTTCGAGGCGCTGCAACGGCTGCCGGATCACTGCATCGTTTATTACGAGCCAGTTGTCGGAAACAGATACCCGGACTTCGTTGTCATCATGCCCGAGGTCGGTCTGCTTATCATCGAGGCCAAGGGCTGGTATCCCGCTCATATAGAAAGCGGGGATCTTCATCAGGTGAGGATCAGCAATAGGGGTAAGACCGAAACGCAGAAGCATCCGATCCGGCAGGCGCGCGACTACATGTTCGGATTGATGGATGCCGCGAAGGCTTTCAGCAAAGCCGCCGCCTTGCTGCAGACGAGCGGCGATCATTCAGGCCAGTTCGTGTTTCCTTTCGGACACCTTGTCGTGCTCAACAACATCAGAAGAGAACAACTGGATAGCCTTGGCCTGACCAAACTCTTCCCGGCTTCCAAGGTCATGACAAGGGATGAGTTCGACCAACTGGCTGGCTACGAGCCGGAAGCGCTGATCGCGTCGCTTGAGCAATTCTTCGATCCCTGGTGGGACTTTCCCGTATTGACTGAAGCCCAGATCTGCCTCCTGCGCGCCATCATCCATCCGGAGATCGTCCTTTCGAAGGGGACGGGGGGACGCGAGCAAGGCCGCGACACGTTGAAAACCTTGGACCTTCGCCAGGAACGTCTCGAAAGGAAGATTGGCGAAGGCCACCGGGTTTTGTACGGAGTTGCCGGGTCCGGAAAGACGGTGCTTCTGATTGCGCGCGCCCGCCTGCTGGCCGCAGATGCAGAGAAACAAGTTCTTATTCTATGCTACAACAGGCCGCTCGCTGAACATATCCAAAGTCTATTCGCCAAGCAGAAAAATGTCGTCTGCTGCAACTTCCATATCTGGGGATCGCGGCACGGAGTTTCCTTCGATAAGGAAGAGGATGAAGACAGCTATGGCGAGCGCCTTCTCGATCGACTGGAACGCGGCGAGGGAGACGCGAACCGTTTCGACGCTGTGCTCATCGACGAAGCCCAGGACTTCGCCAAGAGCTGGTTTCACTGCGTGAAGCTGGCGTTGAAGGAGCCCGACGACGGCGATCTCCTGATCGTGGGCGATGGAAGTCAGGCGGTTTTTGCGAGGAGGCCGTTCAGTTGGAAAGACGCGGGCATCTCCGCCCAGGGCCGCACCATCTCCAAAGACTTCGATCTGCATGTGAACTACCGCAACACGCGAGAGATCATTGAAGTCGCGTCCTGTTTCGCGGGCGGCGCCGGCGAAGGAGACCCGGAGCGAAGCTTTTCGGGCATGAAGCCTGACGCCGCCACGGCGGTTCGCTCGGGGTCTGTTCCGGCGGTGCTGGCGTGCTCAACCAGGGCGGCGGAATGCGACAGCGCCATCGAACAAATCCGCGCCTGGCTCGACGCGGGGCTCAAGCCGGATGAGATCGCCGTTTTGTATCGCGCCCTCCCGCAAGAAAATCGATCCGATTTCCTCTCGTTCATCAACAAGCTGAAAAGTCTCGCCCCGGTCTATTGGCGAAAAGGAAAGGTTGGCGATCCGCGAGGCGCCATAACTCTTTGCACCATGCACGCCTGCAAGGGGCTGCAATGGCGCGCTGTTCTGATCCTTTGGGCGGACTTGCTTCCGTTCTCGAATGATCCTGAGCAATGGAAGCTCGAACGCGGCTTGATGTACGTGGCGATGACGCGTGCAGAAGATGAACTCGTTCTGACGCGGTCCGGCCATTCGCCCTTCATCGATGAGATCGAGGCCGCGCTGTGTTCGCCGGATCGCGAAAGGCAGCCATCATCCTAAAAACAGCGGTTGCTGTGGCGAAACGCCCGCCATTGTCATGGCCGGGCTATGCGTGGACGCGGCCCGTTCCTAAATCCGGCAGTTGAGCTTATGCCGAACCGGAAAAGCTGAGCTGGACAGCGTCTGCATGAGGGTTACCGCGCCACCCGCCAGGTGAGCCGCACGCGTTATCATGGCCGGGCTTTGACCCGGCCATCCATGCATGAAGAAAACGGCGAGTTGTCAACGTGTTTGCTGGATGGCCGGGTCAAGCCCGGCCATGACGATGGCGGGCGTTTCGCCGACGCAACCGCTGTTTTTAGGATCAGGCGTCGAATTCGATTAACCTGCGTCTGCTTTCAGTTGATCGGACACGAGTGCGTCAGCTGATCCCATCGCCTTATCGACGCAGTTTTGGAGCACAGCCTTCTGAGGATGCTCACACGCCCTGTCTGTCTGGCCAGCTTTAACACATGCAGCCTTCGCGGCGGCGATGCAAAGATAAGCTTCCCCCCCTAGCGCCGCGCCGATCTTGTAAAGGTTCACGGTTCTGCCCGCAGATTTTGGCTGTGCAACTGCGTTCCGACGCTGAACCTTCAAATTCCCTGACAAGGCCTCAAAATGAAATCGTTTGCCATCCGGATTAGAAAACGAAACCTTTATACCTGTATTGAAAATCGTATTAATCGACTCCTTCGTTATCCTCACGCGAGGAGAAGACAGGTTATCGATAATTTGCGCTCTTGAAGAGCTGATATTATGCGCGACGTCTTTCGTTTCCGGGAATGCGTAGTCGTTTCGCTCTGAACTTCGGAGAGGTATTTTGGAAGGCGGCTCGGATGACAACAAAGACATCGTTGCAGGGAGTTTGAGTTCGCTGGCTGTTTTCCATCGATCGGGCGAAGTATCCCTAGCCTGGGATGCGACAGGAGTAATGGGTCTTTGTTCGATCGCGTTCGGGGGGGGTTCTTTCAGGGATGGGAATTGCTTCTCCGTCTGACGTGAACCGGCCGTATCGTTCTGCGAGACTTCCGATAGCGTCGCGGCTTGGTTAATGACGAGCTTTACTGCCCCGAGCGTCGTAGCGGCAGCCAACCCGCTCACCAAGGCAATCTTTATTATATAACCCGACACCGTGAGCCTCCCTCTAAAGCATCCGAAAGGATGATCGCCTATCAGGCTGTTCAAGAAATCGCATCTTGACGATGATTAACAAGGAGATGCCACACGATGATCAGGTTCACGTCGCAAATTACGCCAAGACGCAAGCCTGTGGCTCGATGTACCCAGTCGGGGTGATTGTCAACTTCAACAGGACGATTTCTGGTAGCAACCGAAACTGGATGTACAAGTATTGCAATCGAGCAACTCTGCGTTGCGGCGCCGGGCAGGCCCGGAAATTGAAAAAGGGATTGCCGTTAACCATGTGTCGCAAGTGAAGGGGCGGCCCGTTTTGCCGTCCCAAGGACTTGCAATGACAATCATTCCACTCAGTTTCGGTTTGAACACGAACGCCGTTGCCGGCGAAGGCGACGCGCGCCGCGAACGGGAAGCCTTGGATGTCTATTCGGAGATCGTGACGGGCGTCGTCGAAACCGTGGCCGCGGCCATGGTCGGCATACAGCGCAAGGCGAAGCCGGGCGCGCCGGAAGGCGATCCGCGCATGCAGGGCGGCGCGGGTTCCGGCTTCATCATCACGCCGGACGGGTACATCCTGACGAACAATCACGTCATTCAGGGCGCCCGCGCCATCGAGGTGCTGTTCGCCGACGGCGGCGTTGCGCCGGCGGAGGTGGTCGGCGGCGATCCCGATACGGACATCGCGCTCGTTCGCGCGCATGCCGCGAGGCTTGCTCCGGTTCAGCTCGGCGATTCCGACGCTCTTCGCGTCGGCCAGCTTGTCGTCGCGATGGGCAACCCGTTCGGCCTCCAGGCCACGGTCACCACAGGCGTCGTCAGCGCGCTTCGCCGCACGCTCCGCGCCACGACGGGCCGTCTCATCGAAGACATCATCCAGACCGACGCCGCGCTCAATCCAGGCAATTCCGGCGGCGCGCTCCTGGACAGCCGGGGTCGCGTCATCGGCGTGAACACGGCGATCATCGCGGGCGCCAACGCCACGGGCTTCGCCGTGCCGATCAACACGGCGACGCGGATCATTCCGGACCTCATGCGCGAAGGCCGCGTCGTGCGCGGCTATTTGGGGCTCGCGGGACAGACCGTGCCGTTTCCGAGGGCGGCGGCTGCACGATACGGGCTGTCCGTTCCGGCCGGAGTGCAGATCGTCCAGATCGTTCCGGGCGGACCTGCGCAACAGGCGGGGCTCCGGGCGGGCGACGTCATCCTGTCCGTAGACGGAAAGGATGCGCCCTCGGTCGACGCCATTCATCGCATCCTCGACAGGAACGCAATCGGGCGAGAAGCCGCCCTTCGCGTGCTGCGCCGGGGCGATGTCATCGAGGCGCACATTACCCCATCCCGCAGGCCAGATTAGGCTGCGGGATGGGGGCAGTGGGTACTTTTGAAATTTGAGAAATTTTGCGTAAATTAGGCAGATAGATTACTCGTTACTCTCGCCAGCTACGAAATATGTTTATGCTCTGGCGTCGTCCCGCAAGGACCTCTCGCGCGAACCGATATGCAAGCATAGCATGCAAGCATGCGTAAGCAATAATGCAAGCATAAGGGATCGATATGGACGAGAAGGACGAAGGAAGGGCGCGAGCAGCCCGCGCGCGGGCTGAGACGCTATCACCAGAAAGAAGATCGGAAATCGCCAGCGAAGCCGCCAAAGCGCGCTGGGCCGAAGATGGGCCGGATGTAAGAACCGATGATCACTTCGTCATCTACCGAAATCCAAAAGGCGTGAAGGTTGACCTTCGGTATGCTGACAACACGATGTGGGCGACCCAAAAGCAGCTAGCGGAAATGTTCGATGTCAGAGTTCCGGCCATAAGTAAGCATCTATCCCGCATTTTTGCGGAAGGTGAGTTGGATGAGGGTTCAGTTGTTTCCTTAAAGGAAATAGCTGCTGCGGATGGCAAGGTGTACCAAACAAAGGTGTATGACTTAAATGCAATAATATCAGTTGGTTATCGTGTGGAATTTAAACACGGGACCTTTTTCCGAATATGGGCCACGGACAAACTCTTTCAGTTCTTGACCAAGGGCTTTGTCATGGACGACGATCGACTGAAGAATCCAGACGGTCGCCATGACTTTTTCGACGAACTACTTGATCGTATTAGAGACATTAGAAGCTCAGAAAAACGCATGTGGACGCGCGTTCTGGAACTTGGAAGCTTCTGCACTGATTTTCATGATTGCAGCGCCGAATATAAGGAGCATTTCTGCGCAACCATTCAGAACGCCATGCACTGGGCTGTAACACAGGAAACCGCCGCAGAGGTGATTTATCATCGGGCGAATGCATCTAAAAACAATGCCGGAGTCATGATCTTTTCTGACGAAATGCCGACTTCCGAAGAAGCCAAGGTTGCCAAGAACTATTACGCTGAAAAGGAGATTTCTGCGTTAAACATCCTAACTAGCGCTACTCTTGAGTTTTTTGAAAGCCAGGCAGAGCAAAGGCGTCCAACAACGCTTTCACAGTTTCTTGAAAAGATGCGGGAGTTTATTAAGCTCGACGGCAGGCCGCTCATCCCATCTGGCCATCTTGGCAAGATTTCAATGAAATTGGCCAAGGAAAAAGCCGCACTTGAAATCGCCATCTACAAGGAACGGATGCGCCTTGAGAAAGAGGCGGTAGGCGAGCGCGCCGTAACGGATTTACTTTCTCAAGCTAGGGTTATCGCCTCTGAAAAAAGAGCAAAACCAAAGATACGGAACTCGAAACAAAAGGGTTAACGTTTCCAGCGGGATTCCGCAGCCTTCTTGGCGATCTCGGCGCGCCGTTCTGGCGTCATTTTTTTGGCGCGCGCCTTCCCGCCCTTTCAGGCGCTACCGGGACAGGCCATGATTTGCATTTTTTGCTTTTTCCGCCTGCCGCGTTGAGGAGATGGAAAGCGTTTTTCTCCTATTCTGGAAGGAACAGGGAGCGCAAACGCTGCTTCTACATTTCCGGCGATCTCCGTTGGCATTTCAGGTTTAGTTCGGGTGTAGTCGATGAACAGAGTAAGAGGGGCCGCTCGCCCCAAAAGCATATTGAGAAAGTTCTGGCGTAAGTTCATCGTGGACGAGTGCCCAGACGACAGGGAGCGCATTCGCCGGGAGCGGATCGAGAACATCAAGCAAAACGTGGCTTTAATGGAGGCCATGCGGCGATGGCAAATCGAGTCCGGGAGCAATTGAGCGCGTTTCCCTGCGCGTGCGGCGCTCGCGATTTCCTAACCCGTCCGTTTGCGGCAGGCTCTCACGGGGCGGCTACTCCGCCCTTTTGATGGTCACCGCGACGTCGGAGGGTTTCGCCGTATAGGGCCAGGACGATACGATCAACCCAGCCCCGGCCCTCACATAGTCCGCAGCATTTGCGGGCGTGACGCCGCCGGCCGCCGCGATGAGAACGTCGGCGCCGGCTCGCTCCTTAACTGACGCCACGTCGCCTGGCGTCATCTTCTCAAGCTGGATGATTTCAAACCCGGCCTCGATCGCCTCGCCCGCTTCGGCCACGCTCGCAACCTCGATGGCGAGCTTTTTCTCGGGCGCTTCCCTGCGCAGCCGCGCCGCCATGTCCTTCAAGCTGACGCCGGGCAAAAACACGCGATGCTCCGCGAAAACGAGGATCGTTTCGGAAAGGCCGAGCCTGTGAGGGATCGCGCCGCCCGCCTTGATGGCGATCATGGAAAGCCGCCGGGCTCCGGGCACGGTTTTGCGGGTGCACGCCACGTGGATATTTACGTCCACGGCCTCCACAGCGTCGACGACGGCCCGCGCCGCGGTTGCGATGCCTGAAAGGATTTCGGTCAACGTTTGCGCAGCCTTCCAGGACGCGTGCAGCGCCGCCGCCGGTCCCTTCGCCGTCACAAGCAGCGTCCCCGCCTTCGCCTTCGAACCCGACGGAGTCAGCGTCGTCGCGTCGGCGCCGGCCCGCCGGATCATCTCCGCTGCAGTCTCCGCGCCCGCCACGACCATGTCGCCGCGCGCGCGAAATTCCATCAGCCCCGGCAGACCGCCGATGCCGAGCGCAAGCGTCGTCAGGTCGCCGTTCGGGACGTCTTCGGCCAAAAGATCGTCGAGAAGGGAAAGGGGAAGGAAAGTCATGGCGGAAAGTGTAATCCTTGTAACGCGATCCGTGCAAGCCACGTCCTGCGGGGAAAGTCCGAACCCATTACCCTGCGGGCTCTGAAAGGGCTCGCCGCAGATAAGGCTTACTGGCGACTCTATGGTCTAATACCGACCGCCCTCTATTCTGACCCAAGGCCCCCTCATCCTGTCCTTCTCCCGGTAAGCTCGCCGAGGCGAGATTGCGCGGGAGAGGGCGGGGTGAGGGGGCGCTACCAGTCAACGCTTCCGGCGGTTGGTATAAGCAAACATTCTCAGGGTCGCCAACGAATGCATCTGTGTTTTGGCGAGATAAACAGCGCCTACAGCCCACATGATCTGAGGGCCATCCCGATGGAAGGCGCAGGCAAATTGCTGGCCGCGCCTTCCAAACCGCCTTCTCAGTATCCGAAGCCCATTGCCCTCAACAGCTGGCAGACCGCCAAGCCGAGCGTGAAAGCGAATTCCGTCCATACGATCCAGTTCATGAAACCGTCTCCATTGTTTCGTTTGCCGATGGAGAGCAGTTCACGGAACGCCAGGGCTGGCTGTCTTACCATTTTCAAACCACTTGTGGTCGCTTCCTGTAAAAGGGGCAAAAGTCCGGGCAAGTTCTTTCGGGAAAACGCATCATGTCATGGCCGGGCTTGACCCGGCCATCTAGATCTTATTGAAAGATATGTGTTTTTTTCTCCTGGATGGCCCGATCAAGTCGGGCCATGACGAGAGCGAGTTTGCTGACTGCCCGGACTTTTGCCACTTGTGGCCGCTTCCTGGGCAAGGGGTGGTGCGCTCATGATTGGATTTTGACGGTTGATTGGCGGCTAATTGGTATTGACCGGCGATGATATTTGGCTGCGATTGTCGAATTGATTGCTACCAGCTTAAGTTTGGCGAATGACAAGGAATACTCATCCCGTCAATGAATTGGAGGCCAAGATTAAATGGCTCGCGAAAGAGCTTGGAACGTCTGAGAGTGCCTTGCTTGGCAAGCATCGTTCCACGGTGCGGGCGGGCTACCAAACGAACCGGTTGAATGCAGATTTCGAGCGCGCCCTGGCGGACGCTCACGGCTTCGATCCGGAGTGGCGCGAATGGCGGACGGGCGCAAAGTCCGAGTTCGAAGTCCGCCACCGGCAGAGTCATAAGAACACGGCGCAGCAGGAACGCCGGACGAATGTTCCGCTTACTGCCGAGCCAGGCGAACAGCGCACCGGCGCACACCGGCTCGCGTCATTGAAAATGACCACCAAGCTGAGCAATTCCGGCGAGAATTGGTGGATCGGTTTCGACCTGATCTGCCGCGCGGCTGACGGCCGGGCCGTCAAACGCGGCTACATTTTGCTCAGTTGCGGCGAAGCAAGAGCGGAACGGGAGCAATGGAATTTTCGCCAGGAACATAAGTTGCCCGATGCAGACGTAACCATCCGCGCCGGGGCGGGTACGGAAAAGGCGCCGCTATGGTTCGTCGTGGCGGGAAGCGGCGCCCTCGACGACGTTATCACAGGCGACCATTACTGCGTTGTCACGGAGTTGGCGTCCGGGGATCGCCTGTCCGCGAGGTTTTCCGTGTTCGTGAAAGACTACTGCACCCAGAATTACATCTGCCAGGAAGACGGTAAGCCACTCACGCGCAGCAAGAAGCGTGTGCTCGACCGGATCATGCAGATGGGGCTGCCGGGCGGCGAGGACGGCGAAACGGTATTGTGCAGCCATGACATCGCTTTCAAGGCCGCCCCGAGCATGTTGGATTTGAACGCTGCCGCTCCGCGCGAGGCGGCTTCCACTCCATTGGCGGGACGAAGTCGATGACATTCGCAAAGAAGCCCAAAAGGCCATGCGCCGAATGTTCGCAGCCGACTGTTCGGATTCACCCGATCTTCGAAGTACCCCTTTGCTGGAAATGCCAGAAATCTGTCGCGAAATATGAGTCGATATGCCGGACGCTCGCTATCCGTGACTACAAATTGAAGCCAAAGGATTTAGATAAACTTGAATGCTACAAGGAACCTAACCCCCATTACAAAACGAGCGCCCCCATGCGGCGGTACCTTCTTTCGCAAGTGCAAGCGTTGGCGGCCGGCAGGCCTATCGCGCCAATTCTTGGACCAAGCGGCGGCATAGTTGCGGGCGCCTCCGGAGACGCGACGGATTGGGCGACTTGCGCCAGCGAAGTGCATAAAGCGGCGACGGACGACTTTCGCGAATTGCTCAGCATCGGCAAGCTCGACCCGGCGCGCCATTTGCGCTTTGCCGACTGGTCCGGCATCAGCTTCCGCGATTGCGATCTCAGGGGCTGCGATTTCACCGGCGCCCGGCTCCATGACTGCGATTTTACGGGCGCGCGGATTGACGGCGCGCGATTCGACCAAGCCGAAATACGCGGCGCCAATCTGAAAGCCGCACGCGATTGGAAGGCCCATGCGCGTCGCTGGACACGGCCGCAGAAGTCGGCGCTCAACGCGGAGAGGTCGCTGCCGCTTTTCGAACCGTTTCAGGATGCGCCGTTCGCGCCGGAGATGGTCGTTGTGCCGGCGGGCCGCTTCCTGATGGGCTCGCCGCCGGACGAACCGGAGCGAGTTGACAATGAAGGTCCGCGGCATGAGGTGACGATCACTAAGCCCTTCGCCATCGGGCGCTTTGCCGTCACCTTCGAGGAGTGGGACATGGCGCAGGCGGACAAGGACTGGCAGTCCGTCACGGGCTTGGCGCCCAGAAAGCCCAAACATCAAGGCCGGGGCCGGGTGGACAGGCCGGTCGTCGATGTCAGTTGGAACGATGCCAAAGCTTATACGAAATGGCTCAGCCATAAGACGGGCAAGGACTACCGGCTGCCCTCGGAAGCGGAGTGGGAGTATTCCTGCCGCGCGGGTACGACGACGCCGTTCTGGTGGGGCGAGACCATCACGCCCGAGCAGGCGAACTACAATGGCAATTTTCCTTACGCTGGCGGCGAAAAAGGCGAATACCGGGGGAAGACGCTGCCGGTGAAATCCTTCGATCCGAACCCCTGGGGCCTTTATCAAGTTCATGGCAATGTGTGGGAGTGGTGCGAGGACGATCGTCGAAGCTACGGCAGCAGCGATCCTGTCGCCGATCCCGTAGGCTCGCTGGACAGCGCCCAGCGCGCGCTCCGCGGCGGCTCTTGGCTCAGCGGTGCGCGCTACGTGCGCGCTGCCGACCGCGGCGCGGTCGCTCGCGACTACCGGGACAACAGGTTCGGCTTCCGGTGCGCCCGAGTTCTGTGAGCACAGCAGGCAGGTGAGGCGGAGAAGCCTTTAGCGGGCGGCGCGGGAGGCGCCGCCAAGCGTAAGGCGGCTCCGCCGGTTATGGAGCGGAATGCTTGCTTTGGTCGCCGTGCGAAACAGACCCGCCGGAGGTGGGTCTGTTTTTTCGTAGATGCCGCTCCTCCCTTAGCAGCAGAAGGCCCAGCGAAGAGCCAGATCGGCCGCGTGGCCTATTCCCGCAGAAAATGAAGAGGCTCACTTCAGCCGCCCATTCGTGGGTCAAGTCGCGGCCTCGCGGCCGACCCACTGGGCATGAAACAGGTTGAGACGTTTGTATCCCGGCGTTGTGTCCCCTTGCATGATGATTTTGCTCGAATTGGGCAATGATTTGAGCGTCCCTCCGGACCCCGGCCGGGGTCCGGAGGGACGGATCGGCGGGACCGCAATCCCCATGGCGCGAACCGTGGGTGAGCTTGGTCCGCCGCTCCTTCGCGCTCGTCCTGAACAGATGATTGGGAGCAAGTCCCGGATGCAAGGCAAGGTCATGTCCGAACACAGCGCGTCTCATGACGTAGGCGTAGGAATTGACGTTTGTAAAGAGTGGCTCGATATCCACATCCTCCCGGCCGGCTCCGTTTTGCGTTTTTCCAACACCAAGAAAGGTCACAAGCAACTCCTGTCCGCCCTGAAGCCGCTCGGGGTGCGGATCGCGGTTGTCGAGGCGACGGGCAAATATCATCGCGGCGTCCACCGGTTCCTGCACGATGGCGGGCTTTCTGTCGCTGTCGTTAACCCGCTGCGCGCCAGGCTCTTCGCCGAGTTGCTTGGCGCGCTGGCGAAAACCGATGCGGTCGATGCGCGGATGCTCGCCGCATTCGGCCTGATGGCCCAACTCGCGGCAACGCCGCCGCTGCCCGAAGCCATTGAAAATCTGTCTGAAATCGTGCGAAACCGCGAGGCGGCCATAGCGGCGGCGACCGCTCTTGGAAACCAGCTCGCGACCGCCGCCGTCCCAGGCGTCGAGCGCCAGATCGAACATCAGATCAGGAGCGCCAAAGCCGCGGCCGGCGCGCTCGAAGCTCTGGCCGTTCAAGCCATCGAAGCCGATTTGCTCTCGCACGCCGGTTCGCCATCCTCGTCTCTATTCCAGGCGTGGGAGCCGTGACAGCTTGTACACTGATTGCCAACATGCCAGAGCTTGGCAGCCTTAACGCCAAGCAGGCCGGCCTGCTTGCGGGGCTCGCCCCCCTCGCCTGCGACAGCGGTAAGCGCAACGGCCAGCGCCGTATCCGGGGCGGCCGCCAAGCCGTGCGCAACGGCGTCTATATGGCGGCCCTTTCGGCGGTGCGCTTCAACCCGCATCTCAAGCGCTTCTATGAGCGCCTCGTTGCCGCAGGAAAGGTCAAAAAACTCGCCCTGACTGCCGTTATGAGAAAGCTGATCGTCCTTGCAAATGAACTCATCAAAGAGGATCGCCTCTGGTCGCCCGAAAAGCCCAATGCCGAGCCTCTTCATGCTTGACTTCCATCACAGATGCTCATCCCAGCCCTCTCCCCCTGGGAGAGGGAGTCCGGCCGCAGTCGCTCCAACCGCGTCCCCTCTCCAGCCGCACCCGCTTGTGGGTACGGCATCATTTGAAGGCAAGCACGCCAAGGCGTGCTTGCTGGGAGAGGGACAGGGTGAGGGGTTACGACGCTGGTTGAACTGGTGGGGAGTTTCTTTATAGTTCCTCACCGGCCTTTGGCCGACCGGCCCTGGATGAGGCTTTGTATGGTATCGAGGCAGTTATGGAAAAGCTTGATTGCATTGTCATCGGCGCCGGCGTCATAGGGCTCGCAGTCGCTCGCGAGCTGGCGCTTGCCGGGCGCGAGGTCGTGCTGCTCGAAGCCGCCGGCGCGATCGGGACCGGAACATCGTCCCGGAACTCGGAGGTCATTCACGCGGGCCTTTACTATGCTCCCGGCTCGCTCAAGGCGCGTCTGTGCGTCGACGGAAAAGCGCGGCTCTATGCCTATTGTGCCGCGCGCGGAGTGAGCGCTCTGCCGATCGGCAAGCTGCTGGTGGCCGCCAACGAAGCGCAAGCGCTAAAGCTCGCGGCCATCAAGGAAAACGCGGAAAAGAATGGCGTGCGCGATCTCAGCTGGCTTTCATCCGGCGAAGCGCGCGCTTTTGAACCGGAAGTCAGTTGCGTCGCCGCCATGCTTTCACCCAGCACGGGCATCCTGGACAGTCACGCCTTCATGCTCTCGCTGCAGGCTGATATCGAGAACGCAGGCGGCGTCATCGCGCTCAGAAGCGCGGTTGCAGGTGGAAGCGTTGAAAGCGACGGCGTCGTGCTCCGCACGCAAGACGCGGAGGTGAAAGCGAAGCTTGTCGTCAACGCCTGCGGGCTCCACGCGCCGGACTTGGCGCAATCCATCGACGGCATGCCGAAGCGCTTCATTCCAAGAGCCTACTTCGCCAAGGGCAACTACTTCGCCTTGAAGGGGCGCAGTCCGTTCAGGCGCCTCGTCTATCCGATGCCGGAATTGGCGGGCATCGGCATCCACGCGACGCTCGACCTTGGCGGCGCCGTTCGGTTCGGGCCGGACGTCGAGTGGATCGAAACCATCGATTATGCTGTCGATGAAAAACGCGCGCCGCTCTTTGAGGAGGCAATCCGCCGCTATTGGCCGGGTCTGCCCGAGAACGCGCTTGTCCCGTCCTATTGCGGCGTTCGCCCGAAAATTGCGGCGCCTGGCGCGCCTTCCGCCGACTTCATGATCCAGGGACCGAGCGATCATGGCGTTGACGGCCTGTGGAACCTGTTCGGCATCGAGTCCCCCGGCCTCACAGCCTCCCTCGCGATCGGGTTGGAGCTTCGCAGGCGCATCGCCGGCTGATGTCGTGGTTCGGCGCGCTGGATTCGGGGAAATCCTTAACAAACTCGCGCCCTGTGGTTTTTGTATCACAGTTGAGGATTGATCAAATAAAACAAGGTCCTAGCAATATTGGCGCCCCTGTCGCCGACACCGTCTCACACGTTTTGCGAGCTTTTATGGTTTACACACCCTTGCGTTGAAAAACGCCGAGTGGCATGTCTTTCCCGTGTTTCGCGTAAGTTTGTTGGTTGTGCAACGTAAGCGGGTAATTATGTCAGTCGCAAAGTGCGTACGTACCGCCGCCGCTATCCTCGGCGTGTTTCTCCTCGGCAAGGCAGCCTACGCCGCCGACCCCTATTATTACGGTGGATACAAAGATCCGGCGCCGCCTCCCCCAGTCTCGTATGCCCCGAGTTGGCAGGGCTTTTACGTTGGCGGCAATGTCGGCGGCCTCTGGTCGCAAATCGCCGCGGCCGACAACGTCGTGTTTGTTGTCCAGCCAAGCATGACCGTCCAGTCCAATCAAAGCGTGAATCCTTCCGGCGTGTTTGGCGGGGCTCAGCTCGGGTACAACGTCATGACGGGAAATTATCTTCTCGGCATCGAGTCCGATATTGGATGGATGGATACCGGCGGCAAAGGCACATTCACCCTTCCCCATCCTGCGCATTCGATAACGGTCTCCAGCAGCGGAGGATGGTATGGCGACATCACAGCGCGCGGCGGCGTTGCTTACGGCGACGCCTTGTTTTATGCGAAGGGCGGCTTCGCCTTCTTGACCGGCGGCGTCAATGTGTCCGATCTGGCCGATGGAATCTACCAGAACAGCGGCATGTTCACGGGGTGGACGGTTGGCGCCGGTATGGAATACATGATCAATCCCCGATGGTCCATAAAAGCCGAGTATCTCTATTTCAATCTGGACAACAACAATTGCTGCTTCAGTTCAGCGCGACAATTTGACGACAAGGTGACAATGCAGACCGTGAAACTCGGGTTCAATTTCCTTATGCATTCTCAGTTATCGCCGCTGAACTGAAACGGATAAAGCCCGTTTGCCCAGACGGGCTCCCAATTTTTTGATGTGACGGCTTCGCTAAGGCCGGGTTATGAGAGCGCCCTGCTAAAAAGATCGTGGGGAAGCGCGATCACGGGCATTCTGTGGGGAGACTCGATGCTAAACTTGGCGGCTCTTGAGCAAGCAAAGGTTCATGCCAAGCCTTTTCCGTTTGTTGTCGTTCCTAATTTTGTCAACGAGCGGCATTTGGACGAGATTGAAAAGGACTATCCGTCGATCGCCAAGCCTGGCAGCTTTCCCTTGGAGATCCTGCGTTCCGGCCCCAGGTTTTCGACGTTCATGCATGAGCTGCGGCAACCTGTCTTTCGCAGCATCATGGGACATAAGCTTGGCGTCAACCTCGAAAAGCGTCCCGTGACGATCACCGTGCGCGGCCACGCGCGAAGAACCGATGGACGCATTCATCTCGACAGCAGAAGCAAGCTTGTCACTGTCCTCGTTTACATGAATGGGAAATGGGAAGGGGATGGCGGGCGGCTCAGGCTCCTGCATTCGCCGGACAATCTCGACGATGTTGCGATGGAGGTGCCCCCGGCCCGCGGCACGCTTCTGGCGTTCCTGAACGCTCATAACGCTTGGCACGGCCACAAGCCGTTCCAGGGAGAGCGGCGCGTGGTCCAGCTCAATTGGGTGCGTAGTCATTGGGTGGTCTGGCGCGAAAAGGCGCGGCACACCGTGTCGGCGATTGCAAAAAACCTCAAGTCCTGACAACGAAGGGACCAGGGCCACAGGGCGAGAGACGCCGTGAGGAGCTAAGAAAACGTGCGCTATATGGACCAACGAATGGAGAAATAGGCCGGGAGCGGACGTTCGAATTTGCCGAACCATAGAACGAAATTGAGGACATACCGGACGCCAATTGCCAGCTGAGTCTCTGAGGAAACATCCCTTACTGATGCACTGATCTTTGATCGCGGTGGAATATCAACGGTCTCGCTTGATGCTCACGCCCATTCCATAGCAATGGGCCTCTTTCTGGGACAATTGATGCGAAGGCTTATGCAAGGCGCTGAGGACGGTGCAATCACTTCAGGGCTGTCAGGCGTATTTGTGCTTCGCTGTATCGTCGGCTTTGCAACATCAATCTACTTTATCTTGAATTGATTTCGGACCCCCAGCAAAAACAAGAAGATAAGTATTGCACTGATAGGCATCTGTACAAAGGACTCCAACAAAGTGACACTTGTAGGGATGCTTGGTTGAGCTACATCTCCGCCATAAAGGCAGAGATATGACTGGTTGATACGGGCGTCTCGTGTGCCGCTAAAGAAGACGAGGGCATTTTTCCCAGACAAATATAGCGCCTGCGACATGAGGCTCCCCCCACATCGTCTTGGATCGCCATCGCCAGATTGTGCCAGATAAAAGGACGAAAAGACTAAGGTTAGCAGCGTCCAGGTTACAAAAGGACGCCAGATAGAGCGCCCACAATCGGAAAAAATGTCATAGGCGATCCCCAGCCAAACGCTTGGACCATGCCACTTGTCAATAACCCAACGGCGAGAACGTAACTCACCCTTAAATGCCACTTGCTCACGTTCGTAATCGTGCCCAAGCACTGCTAATCTTCTTAGAGCTCGATATTTCGATACCAGCGCGGAGTTGCCGCGGGTCCAGAAATTGGCCCTAGGAAGTTTTACATCATCAAATGAAGGGGCTTGAACGAAATTAGCCTGGGTAAAATCTGGAACCTCATGCAAGAACTGCGCTTGATCAAGATCGAATTTATATTTCGCTTGAACACCGCTAAAATTAGCCTCTTGCTGGAATACAGAACCCGAAAAGGATCCCCAAGTATGAAATATAGAGCTAATAAACCATGCCCTCATAAAGCACGCATCTTCGAAGCGAGCATCATCCATAAATTGGACACCAGAAAAGCGTCCAATATCTCCAAAGTCTGACTGACGAAAGTCAACATGCCTTTCAAAAATTGTTCTTGAAAACCAGCCGGCTCTTTTAAAATTAGATAAAAAATATGATACACTCTCACAGAAGATAGCTCTTCTACAACTCAGCGTATCATAGAAGGTACAGTTAGAAAAATTAACATGAACCTTCCATATAGACGCATAGAGGTCTGTAACTCCAGGAAATATGAATCCGGAAAAATCAATCTCAATGCCAGCATAGGTTACCTTATAAATTGATAAAGTATCACGAAAAGGAACTTTGTTATCGATATCCCTATCTTGGAAATTTTCTGATTTAAAATGTACGTTTCGAAAATCGGCGGTTGCTCTCTCAATCCAATCTTTTGTAGGCTGATTTTCTCCGATTTCCCTATCAAAATAGGGTTTATCATCGAGACGTCCAAACTTTGACAGCCAAATACCTTTTTGAGCCAATTGTTCCCGCTCGATAAGTAACTGCCTAGCCCAGGAATTCCAGATTTGCTTCGCTGCCTCATGTGCTTCGAATTCTTTTGCTCCGTCATCCAGCGCAGCCCGTCTGGCTTGCTCACATCTGGACCAGAGTGCAATAGTTTCTTCTCTGTTCATCATAACCTCCAACTCGGAACATTTGAATTGTCTCTCTAATTCTGAAAAGACGTTCAAACTCCACCTTAACAACAATTAGCAACGGCGTCGGGGGCGGAGCAACGTTGCCCGGGGCAACCTCATCGCGAACACAGACCAAACCAGCTTTAACGTGATCGCGCTGGATAATGTAAGTGGTTTCCGAAGCTGAAGGTCAAACGGTTGTTGGCGGAAACTTCACCCACGTCGGGTAACGACCCATAGCCCACATGCGGGTAGCCTCTGCCCCCAAAACACGAGGGCATTCGTTGGTCAGCTCAGGAATGCCTGCTTAGGACGCCCGCGTCCGCCCACCAATACTCCTTCACCACGATCAGGCTCCAGCCGCGCTTTCCAGGCTTCGTCAAGGTGAAAACCTCAACTGTGAGCCCGTATTTTGGACTCGTGAAGCTGTGACGGTCGCGTTCGCGGTCCACCTCGTCGATTGGCCATTGCGACAAGGCAAGATTACGATTCGTCGCGTTCACGAGCATGTCGAACACACGGAAGAATGACGGACTTGCAAAGCTTTTCATGTCATCGCTCTTCGAGGCGGCGTCTTCTCCCGCGACCCGCGCAGAGCGCAATCACACGCGGATAAACTCCCCGCGCTCGCCCCCGCGGCTTAAACCGCGACGCTGGCGTTCCTGGGAACGGGTAGCCATCTAACTTTGCTACGCCCCAAAAGTCGGTTGCAAGGGAGAGTATCGATGTCGCAGGAACATAACCTTAAAGGTCCCGATTTGGCGCAAGGGATTTCGCTCGCCGAGCTTGCGGACGGCGGCGCCCTCCTTGGGCATTGCAGCGGCGAGGAGGTCTTGCTCGTCCGCAGCGGAGACGAGATTTTCGCGGTCGGCGCCCATTGCTCGCATTATCACGGCCCGCTCGCCGAAGGCATTGTGGCGAACGGCGCCGTGCGCTGTCCCTGGCATCACGCGGCGCTCGATTTGCGCACCGGGGAAGCCGTGCGCGCCCCGGCGTTGAGTCCGATTCCGTGCTGGCAGGTGGAAGAACGCGACGGCAAAGTTTTCGTGAAAGAGAAGAAAGCGGCGCCGAAACCGGAAGCGCTGAGCGTGGCGGCAGGCAATGCGCCGGACCGGATCGTGATCGTCGGCGGGGGCGCGGCCGGTTTCGCAGCCGCCGAGATGCTGAGACGGCGCGCCTATCAGGGCGGCATCATGATGATAAGCGGCGAAGCGGCGGCGCCCGTCGACCGCCCGAACCTCTCGAAGGATTATCTCGCGGGCACGGCGCCCGAGGAGTGGGTTCCGCTTCGCCCCGACAGCTTTTACTCCGACCATGGCATCGATTTGAGGCTCAATGAGACCGTGACCGGCCTGGACGTGCGCTCGCGCGAAATCGCGCTTGGCGGCGGGGAGACCGTTCCCTACGACCGCCTTCTGCTCGCGACAGGCGCCGAGCCGATCCGTTTGCCAATTCCTGGCTTCAACGAACCGCATGTCTACACGCTGCGTTCGCTCGCCGATTGCGAAGCCATTATCGGACGCGCCAAGACCGCAAGCCGGGCTGTCGTCATCGGGGCGAGCTTCATCGGGCTCGAAGTGGCCGCGTCGTTACGGAAGCGCGGGCTCGAGGTGCATGTGGTCGCGCCGGAGACGCGGCCGATGGAGCGCATCCTCGGAGCCCAGATGGGCGACTTCGTCCGCGCTTTGCACGAAGAGCACGGCGTGATTTTCCACCTTGGCGAAACGGTCGCCGCAATCGCTGGCCGAAAGGTGAAGCTCAAGAGCGGCGGCGCGCTTGAGGGGGACCTCATCGTCGCAGGCGTCGGCGTTCGCCCAAGAACTGCGTTGGCGGAGAAGGCAGGGCTCGCCATCGACCGCGGCGTCGCCGTGAACGCCTATCTGGAAACGAGCGCGCCCGGCATTTTCGCCGCGGGCGACATCGCGCGCTGGCCCGATCCGCATAGCGGCGAAAACATCCGCGTCGAGCACTGGGTCGTCGCCGAGCGGCAGGGGCAAACAGCGGCGCTGAACATGCTTGGCGCGCACGAGAAGTTCGACGCCGTGCCGTTCTTCTGGAGCCAGCATTACGATGTGCCGATCAACTATGTCGGCCATGCCGAGAAATGGGATGATCTGGCCATCGATGGCGACGTTGCCGGCAAGGACTGCGCTGTTCGCTATAAGCGCGGCGGAAAGACGCTTGCTGTCGCCTCGATCTATCGCGATGTCGAAAGCCTGAAAGCTGAGCTGGCGATGGAGAGGGATATAGCGGAGAGCGTCATTCTCAAGAATGCGGTCAGCTGACTGACGAGACAGCTAATGCAACCTTCCGGGGCGGCGCCGGGGGGGACCGTCCCGGAAGGTAGACTTTGCAGCGCTTAAAGCGAGGGCAGGCTTTTCTGCGCTGCACTAAGAGACTGACATGACTTGATTAAATATCAGTTACTGTTTGACCAGTCAATCTGAAATGTCTGTATTTTTCAGTGATCGTTCTGAATAGCTGATCAGGTTCGCTGAAAGTGTCGTTTGGCTCCCGCATAAAACACGACCAGCGGTCGAAGTAGCGGGTCGCTCAGCAATACTGATCGCCGTGTATCACTACAACCTTACCGAGAACCAGCCGAGCTGAAAGGCGGCCCACACTTAACTGGATGCAGCTTTGATCTGGATAGATGGCCATTCGAATCGGGCAGGGCGGCCTGCTACTCGCGGAGCTTGGACCAACTGAGGCTATTCCGACCGTCATAGATCACGGAGCTTTTGCCGACGGCGGTCCTCGACGTTCCCGAAGTACCCATGTATCTACTTATACCCTTTTTTACAAAACGAACCCAATCTTCGTTAGCCGATCGTAAACTGTCGCAGGATGACGCGTCAGCAAAAGCATCGATTATGAGCGGCATGCTCTGCTGGTTGGCATAAGCCCTGCGCAGCTAACGCGCTCTTCTCTGAAGGAACAACACGCGCAGAGGTCCGGTTCCTGGCCTCGGCCAATGGGCCAGTCAGGATGCGCGTGCGCTTATACCGACCGCCCTATATCTGACCCAAGGCCCCCTCATCCTGTCCTTCTCCCGCGAGGGGAGAAGGAACGCTGTTTCAAGCGCGAGCGGACTCCCTCTCCCCTCGCGGGAGAGGGCGGGGTTAGGGGGCGCTACCGGTCAACACTTCCGGCGGTTGGTATCATTGCCCTTCGCGGACGGAGTCCGTGTAGCCGATGCCGGAAAAGCAGTGGTGGACGATTTGTAGTTGAGGGTGCTCAGAGAGTTGGATTGAAGCCGCCTGACTGGCTCGGCGTCAAAATCCAGCCGATCAGACGCGGCGAAACATCATATCGAACCTATCGGACATGGGCATCAGTGCGGGGGACTTTCATCCCGCGCACTGCGCTGGCCTTTCCACGCTAGCGCTCCGAAGCGCCTCCCTGAGCTTCAGGTTCAAGTCCTCGTTCCCGGCCCCGTTTTCGGCCGTGATCGATTCGACTTCGACGGCGGCCGAGAGAGCCGCCAGACGCAAGCGGAAGTAGACGCGAACGCCGTTGTGGCGAAACTTCATCGGCAGGGTGATAAGCGGCGGCTTGAACCATCCAAGCTCAATTTCACCGAGTTCAGCGAGTTCGAGCGTTCCGGGCTTGAAGTGAAGCTCCGCAGAGGACTGCACAAGGCTTTTCAAATTCGCCATATGCCCGATACGAATGAAGGCTGCGAAATCGGTCGCTTCGATCAGCCTTAGCTCAGAAGCCAGATCCTTCAGGCCTGCGCCCAGCGTCCGCTCGATTTCGGCGAGCGGCGTCGCGCTCATGATGCTTTCGGCCGCAAAGGCGTCCCGCGATGTTACTGGGGCCACATCCCCCTCCAAGCGCATGCGAGCAGTTCAGGCTTGTGGAAGCGGCAACGTTCGATCTCCTGCAAAACATTATCGGCGAGGCGCCGGATTTGCGGCTGGGCGCTGGCCCCATCCTGGGCGCCCGAGGGAAAATCCTCCACAATCGCAAGCCACAGCTTGCGGAAGTCAGAAAGAACGCCGAGCCATTCATGGGAGGGAGTAGGCGTAGCCTGCGCTGCTTCGATCAGTTCGATGGCGTCGGAGAGCCTGCACGTTTTCGGCACGTTTTCTGACGGCAATTCTTCGCAGATCTCCGAATAGTCGAACTGATACATGACTTCTCTCCGATCTTCACCGTTGGCGTTGGGCGCTTATCGCATGTGACGCTTATGCCAAGCGTGAGCCGCCGAATGGCTGCGCGAAGAAGAAGCTTCCGGGGAGGCGAACTGGCTAAGGCGACCGACCCGCCTTCAGATCGAAGCCAAATCCTTTGACGGAATTTGAGCAGGCGTCGCGACGACAGTGACGCCAGGAAGGGTGATCGTCACTCTCAGCCCGCCCTCGGCGCGATTTTTAAGGGCGATATCGCCGCCATGGTTGCGAACGATGGAACGGGCGATCGCAAGCCCGAGGCCGACGCCGCCAGTGTCCATGTTACGCGAGTTTTCGAGCCGCACGAACGGGCTGAAAACTCTTTCCATGTCGCCAGCGGGGATGCCTGGGCCATCGTCGTCGATCATAATGGCGACATCTCCGCGCTGCTTATGTTCGACGAAGACGCGCGCCCGGCGGCCGTAGGCCACTGCATTCTCGACGATGTTCCGAAAAGCGCGCTTGAGGCCGGAGGGCCGGCAGCGGATCGTAAAGCTTCCGGCGTCGTCGCATTCGACTGGAAAGCCGGTATCGGCAAGATCTTCGCACACCGTGGAAATCAGGGCGCCGACATCGACAAGGCGGGTCTTCTCTTGCGCCGCCTCTTCGCGAGCGAAGGAAAGCGTCGCCTCAGCCATCTCGAACATTTCATCGAGCGTCTGCTGTATTTTTTGCCTGATTTCGTCGTCGTCGATGAACTCGGCGCGCAGCCTGAGCGTCGTTATCGGGGTGCGCAGATCGTGTCCAAGCGCGGCCAGCATCTTCGTGCGGTCCAGCACGAACCTCGACAGCCTTTCCTGCATGTCGTTGAAGGCGCGAATGGTGTCGAGCACCTCACGTGGTCCTTTTTCTTCGAGCTTGGCCGCTGACTCTCCCCGGCCCAATGCCGCCGCGGCTTGCGCCAGCTCCTTCAGCGGCTGGGTGAGGCGGCCCAGAACCAGCACGATGCCAATCGCCGAGATCACCGCCATGGTCGCGAATTGGACGAGAAGTGGCGAGGCGTGGGGAGCAGCTCCGCCGCGCTGGGAGACGGTTACATTCAGCCATGAGCCGCCCTTCAACGGGAGGGAGAGGTCGGCGTAGACCGGTCTCGCTGGAGGCGACGAATGGTGAGATCGGTCGGGCGACACTGTGTGCCTGATGTCTCGCCATACGCCCTCGAAAATCTCCCCCAGGAAGGGCTCGTCAGTCGAGGAATGCAAGAGGCTGATATCGACCTCGCCAGAGCGATCGCCGAAAACCCTTGTGAGTTCCTGTTCGACGACGTTCGGCAGCGCCTCTTCTTTGGCGTGCGACAGAGGCGCGGACTCTATCGCAAACTTAAGCGCCCAGGTGCTGGACGTCTTCAAAATCTTGTCGTGAATTTCCTCGGGCGTCGTCTCGATGACATCTTTCACGGTCGCTACGCGGGTGAAAACGTTATGCATCCACTCGCTTGCAATCTTGGACTTTTGATCGTTCAAAATGAACATGAAGCCCGCCGCTTGCGACGCCAGGAGCCCGACAAGGATGAGCAGGATAAGCTGGCCCTTCAGGCTTCGTGGGAGGATGCGCATCATAGGCGCTCGACCACGCCGACAAACTTGTAGCCGCCGCCCCAGATCGTCTGAATGATTTTCGGGTCTTTCGGATCGTCCTCGATTTTTCGGCGAAGCCTGCTCACTTGGTTGTCGATGCTGCGGTCGAACAGGTTCGCCGCGCGCCCCCTGGTGATGTCGAGGAGTTGATCGCGGTTCAGCACGATATTGGGGCGCTGGAGGAACGCCAAGAGGAGGAGATATTCGCCGTAGGAGAGCGGCGTGGCGACGTCCTGATCGTTGATCAGCTCGCGGCGATCCGCATCGAAAATGAACTTTCCGAATTTCAGCCTTTCGCCCAGAGGAGCATCGCGGCTTTGCGGTATGCTTTGAGCGCGGCGTATGACGGCGCGAATGCGCGCCAGAAGCTCTCTTGGATTGAATGGCTTGGTGACGTAGTCGTCGGCGCCCAGCTCAAGGCCGATGATGCGGTCCGTATCCTCCGCCACCGCCGTCAGAAAGATGATCGGCGGCGACGCGCCTTCCCGCAAGAAGCGGCAAAGCGAGAGCCCGTCCTCGCCGGGCATCATGATGTCGAGAACGACGAGATCGAAAGCCGCCGCCTTGATATGCCGTCGGGCCTCTGCAGCGTCCGCCGCCGCCGTCACCCGCATGCCGTGTTTCACGAGAAATTTGGCAAGCAGATCGCGAATGTCTTTATGATCGTCGACGACAAGAATATGAAGCGTGGGATCCATGGCCTCTCCTCGGGTCCATGTTTATAGCGGCCGCCTGACAACGCAGCATTAAATATGTAAAAAGCTGTGGCGAGGGGCTGTCTCACCGCAATGTGCGACGCTCTTTCATGTCAACAAGGGGTGCCGCCTTTTCGTCTTCCTGCAATTGCTGAACTTTTCGTCGATTCCAAGATCGGCGTGTGTTCCGTTGTTGTCACGTTCATAAAGGCGAATGAGATAGCGGCGGCGAGAGGAGCGGGCGAGCGAGGCGGCCTCCAATTCCTGACCAATAAAGAAGGGCTGGGAACGCGCTAAAATCCTGTCGAAAGTTTCCTAAACGAGCATTGCCTTTGCAAAGCGAAGATGCATCTATAGTTGCTTATTCGGAGTAACGCCGCGTTGGTCAAATGAGTTTGAAACACCGTCATAAAATCGAATCGTTTTCCATTTAGCGTTTGCTGTAAATTCAAGAGCGGAACAAGTGCTTCCGGCGTTGCGTTGATTTGAGCGCATTGAAACAGCGGTTTACAAGACCCCGCAGTCAAGCCAACGGCTAAAAACAAGCATCGTTCGTAACGGATTTGAGAAAACCGGGGGAGGCTTCATGGAGCCATTTGTTTTGGGGTGGCGCGAGTGGGTTCAGCTTCCGCAGCTTGGCTTGCCTGCGCTGAAGGCGAAAATCGATACCGGCGCGAGGACTTCCGCGCTGCATGCGTTCTCGATCGAGACCTTCGGACCCATCGATGCGCCGCGCGTTCGCTTCGGCGTTCACCCCGTCGATTACCACAACGAAATCGAGGTGTGGTGTACGGCGAAAATCGTCGACCGGCGTCCGGTCCGAAGCTCCAACGGCCAATCCGAGCATCGCTATATCATCCACACGCCCATTCGCATCGGCGACCGGGAATGGCCTGTCGAAATATCCCTATCCAATCGCTATACGATGGCGCATCGCATGCTGCTGGGACGCACGGCGCTCGAAGCCCAGTCCGCCAGCATTCTCCCCTGGTCGGAGTATCGGCAGGAAAAACTGAGCTACGACGTTTACGACGACCGTGAACGCACCGCCCCTGTCAAGCGCTCGCTCAGGATTGCGCTTCTCACCATGGAGCCTGGGAACTTCTCGAACAGGCGCCTCATCGAAGAAGCGGAGAAGCGAGACCACGTCATCGAGCCGATCAACACGCTTCGCTGCTACATGAACATTAAGTCCATCGCGAGCGCGGTCCACTATGAGGGCAATACGCTGCCCGATTTCGACTTTGTGATCCCAAGGATCGGCGCAACGATCACGGCCTACGGCACGGCGGTTGTGCGGCAATTCGAGATGACGGGCGCGCAGGTGTTGAATTCGGCGCAGGCTATCGTGCAAAGCCGGGATAAGCTTTTTGCGCATCAGCTCATGGCGATGCATAAGCTGCCGATGCCGGACACGGCCTTCGCCAGTTCGCATCACGACACCGACGACCTTATCAAGATGGTTGGCGGCACGCCGTTGATCATCAAGCTGTTGCAGAGCACTCAGGGCAAGGGCGTCGTTTTGGCCGAGAACCGTAAATCGGCGGCCTCCGTCATCGACGCCTTGCGCAATGCGGAGGCGAGTTTCCTTGTCCAGCAATATGTTTCCGAGTCGGCGGGCCAGGATCTTCGCTGCCTCGTTCTCGACGGGAAGGTCATCGCTGCCATGGTGCGGCGCGCGACTGGAGATGATTTCAGGGCCAACCTCCACAAAGGCGGCGTCGCTTTTTCGGCCAAGCTTTCGTCGGAGGAGCGCAAGATCGCTGTCAAGGCAGCCAACAAACTCGGCTTGAAATTCGCCGGCGTCGATATTCTGCGTTCGTCGAAAGGTCCGCTCCTTTTGGAGGTGAACTCCTCGCCTGGGCTCGAAGGCGTCGAAAGGACGACCGGCGCGGACATCGCGGGGCAACTCCTCGATTATATCGAGTATCGTACGTTTAGCGCCCGGCCCCGGCTCAAAAAGGCCGCGTAGCTCAGGCAAGCCGCCGCGCCCGTAAGTCACGAATAAGTATAAGCTCTGGGCAAGGTTGCCGGCGGGGGTTTTTCGTCTCAGGCGACAGCAAACGAGGCTGCCCTCTCGTCTGACGGCGCATCCGCGAAGCTGCTCTCGCGGAGTGTCAACCTTTGACTTGTTAAAGGTCTGGTAATAATTCCCTTGCCCGCGCGCGGCGAAAAAACATATCCCGATTAAGCACAGAGCCTATTCGAGTAGGTCTTGTGTTTCGGGTATTCAGCGTGAGGTGTCGAAATGAGCATGTATTTGGACATGGGGGAATCCCTTAAGGATGCATCTGACGAGGAACTTCGGGACTTTATCTTAGAAACCCTGCTCGAACTTCTGGACATGGCGACGGCGCTCACTGAAAAGAAGAAGTTGTCTGCTGATAGACTGCATTAGTAAAGCCCGAGGCAAGGCGGCGCCTCGATAGCGCGCGCGCTCAAGCGACCTTGCCTTTGATAAGCTGTACGAGAGTCAATGATTTGCTTGTACGCCCGATGCGAGAGAAAATCCCGCGCTTTGCAGCAAAAAGGGTGAATTCGCACCGGGGGTACAAGCGTTCGCTAGTCAGGCGCCAACCCGCTCACTTCGTGGGCCGTGCGAACAGGGCTCAATGCGAGTTCCGAGGGGCGCATCGAGTTCTGCTCCAAGACAAAAGCCTCTATTATCATGGCCGGCAGAGAGCTGAAAAATTGACTTTTGTCAATTTGTTGGGCGCGAGCAAGATTTGAGCGCTCTGTGCATTTTTTGGCGTGTCAAGTGTTAAGACCTGATGACATGCTCTGCTTTTTCCGTTACTCTGCCATACCAATTTGGCATGGGTTGAGAATGGTCGAGCAACAAAACGGACGCGGCGCCCAGGTCTAGGGAGGAAAAATGAGCCTGCGCACGTTGCGCAGGCTTCCTAAATAAAAAATTATCATCTACAAAACTGACAGCAAGCGTCGTCTTGCTGTTTTTTATTTTTGCAGGCTTGAAATCAGGCTGTCGATCCCGATGAGCTTATAAGCCGCAGCGGCATAGAACGCACCAACAATCACCGCCGAAATAAGCGTTGTTAACGAAAACTTGAGTTTTAGTTTTGGATCGCTCGGAGCGCCCACGGCTTCGGCGAAAGGATCGCTTCCAGGGGGCGGAGGTTTCGCCCCCAGCTTCAGCGGCAGTATGGCGAACAGAACAATCCACCAGCATATCGCGTAAAGCGCGATTGCCAGTGTGATGCTCATGGAATGCTACCTCTGTTCGAGTTCGACCAGCGTTCCGCAGAAGTCCTTGGGGTGAAGGAAAAGGACCGGCTTGCCGTGCGCCCCGATTTTCGGTTTGCCGTCTCCCAGGACGCGCGCGCCCTTCTGGAGGAGCTGGTCGCGGGCGGCCTCGATGTCGTCGACCTCATAGCAGATGTGGTGAACGCCGCCTTCCGCGTTTCGTTCCAGGAACTTTGCGATTGGGGAATTCGCGCCAAGCGGCTCAAGCAACTCGATCTTCGTATTCGGCAGCGTGATGAAGATCGTCGAAACCCCGTGCTCGGGCTGCGGGACCGCTTCCGAAACAGTGGCGCCCAACGTGTCACGATAAACCGCGGCTGCAGCCTGCATATCCTTGACGGCGATCGCAACGTGGTTCAGACGGCCGATCATGGCAACCTCCTCAGCGGGTTTAGATGACGGAAACAAGAACCGAGCATACCGGCTTCTTGCCCCAGATTTGTTTCATTTCAGCGCGGACGGACCGGGCCACGGCGTCGCGGACGAGTTCGCGGTCCTTGCGCTTCGGCCTGGGAATGCTTTCGACGGCATTGTAGACGGCGCCGAGCGCACGCTCCGCCATGTCGCCTCCCTTGGCGTCGCGGGAAGGCAGGCCGGTGACGCCGACCTCTGGTTCGGCGGCCATCTCGCCGTTTCGGTGCATCACCACGGACACGGCGACATGCCCGTTCCAGGAAAGGCGCCTGCGTTCTACGATGGCGAAATCGCCGGGCTGTAAGATGATATTGCCGTCGCGATAAAGCCGTCCGACAGGCACGTCTTCGTCGATCACATGCGGGTCGTTCGGCCCAAGATGGAACATGCGCCCGTCACGAACGCGCCTGACCGCCATGATGCCATGCGTCTCGGCAAAAGCTGCGTGCGATTCCAAGTGCCGGGGTTCGCCGTGCATGGGGACCACGTAAACCGGACGCGTCAAACGGTACATCCGAGTCAGCTCTCCACGGCGCGGATGGCCCGAGGCATGAATGGGACCCTCAGGCGCTTCCGTAATGATCGAGATGCCCCGTTCGGCGAGCTGGTTTTGAATGCGGATCACCCCATCCTCGTTGCCCGGTATGGTGCGGGAGGAGAAGATGATGGAGTTGCCCATGTCAAATTTCACGAAGGGATGCTCGCCCTTCGCGATGCGGGCGAGCGCGGCTTGCGGTTCGCCCTGGCTGCCGGTGACGAGGGCGACGACCCGATCGCGGGGGGTCGAAGGGAACGTGTCCTGATCCGAGTAGGTCAGATGCTCGGGCCAGAGTCCTGTGTCGCGGGCGGCCTCCACGACCTTGTGCATGGCGCGGCCTACCAGAACCAGTTCGCGGTTCGCGGCGCGGGCGGCTTCTGCGATAGCGATTAGGCGGCCGAGGTTTGAAGCGAAGGTGGTGATCGCGATGCGGCCCTTGAGGCGGCCGATGATCGTCTTCAAGTTATCGGCGACAGCTTGCTCGGTGTGGCTGACGCCCTCGACGAGCGCGTTGGTGCTGTCGCAGACAAGAGCGCGCACGCCTTCCTCGCCGCAGCGGGCGAGTTTCGCCTCATCGCTTGGATCGCCATAGGCTGGCTTGTCGTCGAATTTCCAGTCGGCGGTGTGAAGCACGTTGCCGGCGGGCGTCCGCAGGTAGACGGCGTTGCATTCGGGGATGGAGTGGGCCATCGTCACGAGGTCAACATCGAAAGGCCCGATGTTGAAGCGCGAGCCCTGCGCCATCTCGACGATGGGCACTTCGGGGCCGTGCGCGTATTCCTGGAGCTTGCCCTTGAGAAGTCTCGCCGCGAATTTCGTTGCGTAAACCGGCGCGCGCAGGCGGGGCCACATTTCGGCCACGGCGCCGATATGGTCTTCATGCGCATGCGTGATGAGAATGCCGGCGAGGCTCTTTCTTTCCTCTTCGATGAAGCGAAGATCCGGCAGCACGACATCCACGCCCGGTTCGTTGGCGTCGGGGAAGGTGATCCCGCAATCGATCATCAGCCAGCTGCGATCCGCGGCCGGGCCGATCCCGTAAAGGTAGACGTTGAGACCGATCTCGCCGATGCCGCCAAGGGGCAAAAATACAAGTTCGGAGGTGGCAGGCGTTCCTGTCGGTGCCATACTTTTTGTGGTGTCCTTATGAGGCGCGACGTCCTCAATTGTTGCTCAGACGAGCGCGTCTGGATAAATGTCGCCCGCGGTCACTGTTATGACAACCCCCGGCTCCGTTTCAAGCTGAAGCGCGCCCGCGGCATCAATGCCTCGAAATTTACCTCGAATTGTGGCCCCGTTCAAATTCACAGTAATAGGCTCGTTCAGCGCGAGGGCGCGCTCGCGCCACGCCTCGCGGATGTGGGCGAAGCCGCGGCCCTCATTCCAACGCGAGAGCCAGCTTTGGAGCGCCGCCGCCAACGAGGCGAAAACCTCGGGCGCGGCGGAGCGTTCCAGGCCGAGGCTCGCTACGGGCCGCTCCATCTCCGACGGCGCATGCGCGACGTTGACGCCGATGCCGAGAATGACGGCCAGCCCCTTCCCTTTCGGTGAGTTGAGGCTTTCGAGCAGGATGCCGGCGAGCTTTGCGCCGCCAAGCATGACGTCGTTTGGCCATTTCAGCCGTAAGCGCTGAAGGTGATCGGCCGGCAGATGACGTGCGACGGCGTCGTGAACAGCGAGTTCCTGCGACCAAGGAGAGTTGTGTGGCGACGGAGGCGCTCACGCCTGTCTCGATAATAAGCGAGGCGTAAAGGTTGCCAGCAGGCGATTGCCACTGTCGGCCGCTGCGACCTCGCCCACGCGTCTGTTCGTCCGCGACGATCCAGAGCGGCAGGCTTTCGCGCGCCGCCAGCCTGCGCAGCGCTTCTTCGTTGGTCGAGTTTAGGCTTTTAAAGCGCAGAACGGGGATGTTGGCGGCGTCGGTCACGGCTCAGAACAATGACCGGGATGCTGCGTCGGCGGCGGTCTTGAGCGGGCTTGGGTATACGAAAAACAGGATCGCAAACCCCGCCGTGACCGCTAGAGTAAGCTTGACCGTCGAGGGCATCGGGTCGAACGTTGCTCCGGCCTCGTCGAAGTACATGATCTTCACGATCCGTAGATAATAGTAAGCTCCGATGACGGACAGAACCACACCCACCACGGCCAGCCAGTAAAGGTGAGCCTGTATCGCGGCGTTGAAGACATAGAATTTCGCGAAAAATCCCGCGAGCGGCGGGATGCCCGCCAGTGAAAACAGAAGCATGGCGAACAGGAAGGCGTAAAGCGGCTGCTCCTTCGAAATCCCTGCGAGGTCCTGGATCGCCTCGCTCATGACGCGGCCCTGACGCATGGCGAGAACGCAGGCGAAGCTTCCGACCGTCATAGCAAGATAAATTGTGAGATAGATGAGGACGCTTGAAATACACTCCGCCTTGGCTTCTGCAGGCGCGGCGGCCACGGCGGCGACGCCGATCAGGGCGTACCCCACATGGCCAATCGATGAGTAGGCAAGCAGGCGCTTGATGTTCGTCTGGCCGATCGCCGCGAAAGAGGCGAGCGCCATGGAGGCGATGGAAATCGCAATCACGATCTGCTGCCATTGCGCCGTCGCGTCGGGGAAAGCGCCAAGGATCACGCGAATGACTATGGCCATCGCCGACATTTTCGCGGCGGACGCGAAGTAGACAGTGACGGGCGTGGGAGCGCCCTCGTAAACGTCCGGCGTCCACATGTGGAAGGGAACCGCGGCGATCTTGAAGGCCAGCCCGGCCAGGATGAAGACAAGCCCGAAGATGAAGCCGATGGACGCGCCATGCGAGTGCACGGATTCAGCGATGCGGGCGAAAGCGGTGGCGCCCGTATAACCGTAGACGAGAGACGAGCCGTAAAGTAGGAGCCCCGACGACAACACGCCGAGCACGAAATATTTCAGCCCGGCCTCGGTGGAGCGCAAGTGATCGCGATTGAAGGAGGCGACCACGTACAGCGCGAGGCTCTGGAATTCTATTGCAAGATAAAGCGAGATCAGGTCGTTCGCCGAAATGGTCAGCATCATGCCTGCGGTCGAGAGCAGGATAAGGATCGGATACTCGAACCGCAGGATTCGCTCGCGAACTCATATAATCGAACGACAGGATGAGGGTGAAGGCCGAGCCCGCGAGCGTCAGGATTTTCATGAAACGCGCGAAGCGGTCATCCACGAACGCGCCGTTGAAAAGCTCTTGCGACACAGGGGGGTGACGAGCGATCAGAATCGCCGAGCCAAGGAGGACGAGGATCGAGACGGCGCTAATCGTGAAACCGGTCTCACGGCGGTGATAGACGCCCCACATCAAGAGAACGAAGGAAGCCAGGACGATGAACAGTTCTGGAAAGATCGGCGCGTAGGTGGAGAGCATCGTCATAGCCTTGGAAGTCGTGTCGAGGAGCATCGATACCGCCTATTTCTCAAGCTTTGCGAGGCGCGTTCCGCTCTCATCGCTTTGCACGACCATGAGCTTCTCGTAGGGTGCGATCATCGCTTTCACGGCCCCGGATGTCATGTCGAGGACCGGCTTCGGGTAAAAGCCCAGCAGGATCGTCGCAATGACGAGCGGCGCCATGATCGCGATTTCACGCGGGTTCATATCCGCGATGTTGGCGAGCGCAGGCTTCTCCAGCTTCCCGAACATGATGCGACGATAAAGCGTCAGCGCGTAAAGCGCCGATAGGATGATCCCGAAGGTCGCGAAGAAGGCGACGACGCTGTTCGCGCGGAAGGTCCCGAGAAGCGACAGAAACTCGCCGACGAAGCCGCTTGTGCCGGGAAGGCCGACATTCGCCATGGTGAAGACCATGAACACAAATGCATAAATCGGCATCCGATCGGCAAGCCCGCCATAGGCCGCGATTTCGCGCGTGTGCATGCGGTCGTAGACGACGCCGACTGAAAGGAAGAGCGCGCCCGACACGATGCCGTGGCTGATCATTTGGAAGACCGCGCCCTGGGCGCCCTGGAATGTTCCGGAGAAAACGCCCAGCGTAACGAAGCCCATATGCGCGACCGATGAATAAGCGATCAGCTTCTTCATGTCCTTCTGCGCGAACGCCACGAGCGAGGTATAGAGGATGGCGGCCACGCCGAGCGTGAACATGAGCGGCGCGTAGGCCAGGGACGCGTCCGGAAACATGGGTAGCGAGAACCGCAAGAACCCGTAGCCGCCCATCTTCAAGAGGATCGCGGCCAGGATAACAGATCCCGCTGTCGGCGCCTCAACGTGCGCGTCGGGCAGCCAGGTGTGAACAGGCCACATCGGAAGCTTGACCGCGAAGGACGCAAGGAAGGCGAACCAAAGCCAGGTCTGCAGGCTTGGGTCAAAATGAAACTTGAGGAGCGTCGGGATCTCGGTCGTGCCCGCCTGTCCAAACATGGCGAGAATCGCCAGCAGCATCAGGAGAGAGCCGAGCAGCGTGTAGAGGAAGAACTTGAAGCTCGCGTAAACGCGCCGCGGACCGCCCCAAACGCCGATGATGAGGAACATCGGGATCAAGCCGCCCTCGAAGAAAAGATAGAAGAGCACAAGGTCGAGCGAGACGAACACGCCGATCATAAGCGTTTCGAGCAGGAGAAACGCGATCATGTACTCTTTCACCCGCTCGGTGATGGAGGTCCAACTCGCGAGGATCGAGACGGGCAAGAGGAAGGTCGTGAGGAGTACGAAGGGCAGGGAAAGCCCGTCGACGCCCACGTAATAGGTGATCTTATTGCTGAGCCAGGGGTGATGCTCCACGAATTGAAAGCCGCTGTTCGTGGAATCGAATTGGACGAGAAGGACCACCGAGACGGCGAAGGTGACCACCGTCGTCCAAAGGGCTATCCAGCGCGCGTTCCTATCCGCGGCCTCGTCGCCGCCCTTCAGAATGGCGAGAAATGCGGCGCCAACGATCGGCAGGAAAATGATCGTGGTGAGAATGGGCCAATCTTTCATATCTTGAACAAAGCCCCGCGGAAAAGATAGGCGAAATAGGTGACGATGGCCGCCACGCCGACGAGCATGACGAAGGCGTATTGGTAGACATAGCCCGTCTGAAACCGGACGGCCCGTTTCGCAATGGCGATTACCCTGCCTGAAACACCGTCAGGGCCGAGCCCATCTATGATGGCGCCGTCGCCGTAAATCCAAAGCATGCGGGCGAGCCAAGCGGTGGGCCGCACGAGCGTCCAGTGGTATAGCTCATCGAAATACCACTTGTTGTAAAGGAAGGCATGGATGGGCTTGAAATTCTGCACCGTCCAGGCTGGAAGCCAGGTTTCTTTCATGTAAGCCACGTAGGCCACGAGGAACCCGCCTGCCATCATGATTGTCGGCAACCATTTTATGACGGGCGTTTCCACATGCTCGCTTGCTTCGAGGATTTTGTTTCCGGGCAAGGTGAAAAGGGCGCTGCGCCAGAACTCGGCATAACCGCTTTCAATGAAGTAGTCCGCAAAAACAACGCCTGCGCCGAGCGCCCCGATGGCGAGGACGAGCAGCGGTCCCGTCATCACCGAAGGAGATTCATGGGCGTGCTCAAAGGCATGCTCATCTCTAGGCTTCCCGAAGAAGGCCATGAAGATGAGCCGCCAGGAGTAGAATGACGTCAGGAAAGCCGCAATCACGATCAGCCAATAGGCATAAGGCGCGGCTGGCGCCGAGGAAGCCCAGGCGACGTCGATAATCGCGTCCTTGGAGAAGAAACCCGCCGTGAAAGGAAAGCCGGTCAGCGAAAGCGTGCCCACAACCATCATCGCGAAGGTGAAGGGGATCGGCCCGCGCAAGCCGCCCATGTTCCGCAAGTCCTGCTCGCCATGCAGCGCATGAATCACCGAGCCTGCGCCAAGGAAGAGCAGCGCTTTGAAGAAAGCATGCGTGAACAGATGGAAAATGCCGGCGGCATAGGCGCCGAGGCCGATCGCCACGAACATGTAGCCAAGCTGCGAGCAGGTGGAATAGGCGATAACCCGTTTGATGTCATTCTGGGCGACGCCGACTGTGGCCGCGAAGAATGCGGTGGTCGCGCCGATCACGGTGACGACCGTCAGCGCCACGGGAGAAAGCTCGAACAGCGGAGACAGCCGCGCGACCATGAAAACGCCGGCCGTCACCATGGTCGCCGCATGGATAAGGGCGGAAACAGGCGTCGGGCCTTCCATGGCGTCGGGCAACCAAGTGTGCAGCAGGAACTGGGCGGACTTGCCCATGGCGCCCATGAAAAGCAGCAAGCAGATGACCGTCAGCGCATCGACCTGATACCCGAAAACGGGCATCATCACCGACTGCTTCTCACGAGCGGCGGCGAAGATGGCGTCGAAGTTGACGTCGCGGAAAATGTAGTAGATGGCGAATATGCCGAGAGCGAAGCCGAAATCGCCGACGCGGTTCACAACGAAGGCTTTGATCGCGGCCTGGTTCGCGGACGGGCGATGATACCAGAACCCGATCAAGAGATAGGATGCCAGCCCCACGCCTTCCCAGCCGAAGAAGAGCTGGATTAAATTGTCCGCCGTGACGAGCGACAACATGGCGAAGGTGAAAAGCGACAGCTCCGCAAAGAAAAGCGGCTGCCGGTCGTCCTCGGACATGTAGCCGATGGAATAGATATGGACGAGAGCCGAGACGGTTGTCACCACCACCAGCATCACGGCCGTGAGCGTGTCGATGCGCAGCGACCATGCGGTCTGCAAATCACCGACGCCGATGAATGGAAAGAGCGGGACGCGAGCCTCTTCGCCGTGAAAGCCGACATTGTAGAAGGCGATCCAGGATAGGCACGCCGCGATGACGAGGCACAGGCTCGTAAGAAAACCCGACGGCTTGTCGCCAAGGGAGCGTCCAAAAAAACCTGCGAGGATTGCGCCGACCAGAGGCAGAAATACAATCAATGGAAACATTCGCGCGCCTCACCCTCTCATCGAGTTGATGTCGTCAACGGCGATGGAGCCGCGGTTTCGGAAGTAGACCACGATGATGGCGAGCCCGATAGCGGCTTCGGCGGCTGCGACGTTCAGCACGATCAGCGCGTAAATCTGCCCTGTGATGTCATTCAGGTACGCCGAGAAGGCCACGAGGTTGATATTCACGGCCAGCAGCATCAACTCGATCGACATCAGGATGATGATGACATTCTTGCGGTTGAGGAAAATTCCGAACGCGCCAAGCGTGAACAGGATCGCCGCCACCGTCAGATATTGCTGAAGCGCGATCCCGGTCGCCGCCTCGATAGGAGAGATCGTTATTGGCATGGCGGTCAGGAAATCCCCTTCCCTGTTTGGACTTTAACCACTTCAATAGCATCCTGGCGACGCCGGCCCACCTGTTCCGCAACGTTCTGCCGCTTGGCGCCGACGCGATGGCGAAGCGTCAGCACAATCGTTCCGATCATTGCGACAAGAAGAACCGCGCCGGACAGCTCGAAGAAATAGACATATTTCGTGTAGAGGACGCGCCCGATGGCCGCCGCGTTCGTCACCTGCTCCGCGGGGATCGGCTGAATGGCGCCGGGCGCTACAGCGAAGCCGCCCACCATGAGCACCAACTCCGCGAGCAGAATGAGCCCGATCCCCAAGCCGACGGCCAGATAGCTTCCGGTCCCGGCGCGCAACTGCGAAAAATCGATGTCGAGCGTCATCACCACGAACAGGAAAAGCACCGCGACCGCGCCGACATAGACGATGACAAGGATCATCGCCAAAAACTCCGCACCCAACAGAACGAAAAGCCCGGCCGCGTTGAAGAAGGCGAGGATCAGGAAAAGGACGGAGTGAACCGGATTGCGCGCGGTGATCACCATCGCGCCCGAACCAAGGAGCACGATTGAGAAAAGATAGAAGAAGAACCCAGCGATTGTCATGCGCGGCCGATCTCGTATTTGCGGCGTAAGCCGTGTGTCTCGTAAGCGGAACCCCTCATGCGGACTTTCTTCAAGGGGAGGAATTGCCGGATTCCCATGTCCCTTTCGGATCAACATTTCGGCGAAGGGAATTTTTGCGCGGACCAAATTCAACCGCCGCCCCACCCTGCCCCTCGTCAGCGTAGAGCTTCAAGTTCACGTCCGCCTCTCCAGCATCGCCGACGGCGATATCAGGGGCGAATGTTCTTCAAATGGACGTGTCGTACGAGCTGGTTGAACGGTTAGCGGTAGGGCGCATCGAGTTCGATATTCTTTGCGAGAATGCGCTCCCATCTGTCGCCGTTCGCCAGCAGTTTCTCCTTATTGTAAAGCAGCTCCTCCCGCGTCTCGGTCGCGAATTCGAAATTCGGCCCTTCGACGATGGCATCCACAGGGCAAGCCTCCTGGCAATAGCCGCAATAGATGCATTTTACCATATCGATGTCGTAGCGCGTCGTGCGCCGCGTCCCGTCGTTGCGGCGCGGGCCGGCCTCGATGGTGATGGCCTGAGCCGGGCAGATCGCTTCGCAAAGCTTGCAGGCGATGCAGCGCTCCATACCGTTGGGGTAGCGGCGCAGCGCATGCTCGCCGCGGAAACGCGGACTGACGGGGTTTTTCTCGTAGGGATAGTTGATGGTCGCTTTCGGCTTGAAGAAATACTTCATCGCAAGCCAAAACGCGGCTACGAATTCAGCCAACACCGCGTAACTAAGCGACTTCGCGAAGCCCATGAAAATGCTCCTTAGGCCCTGCTAGCGCAGGCCTCCGAATTGCAGCACCGCCGCGACCGCCACCACCATCGCGAGCGAAGCCGGCAGGAAAATCTTCCAACCCAGTCGCATCAGCTGATCGTAGCGGTAGCGCGGCACGATCGTCTTCACCATGGCGAACATGAAGAAGACGAAGCAGAACTTGAGAACGAACCAGAAGATGCCCGGCGCCCACGTAAAGGGCGCGACGTTCGCCGGAGGCAGCCACCCGCCGAGGAAGAGAATGGTCGTAAGCGCGCACATCACGGTGATCGCGACGTACTCGCCCAGCATGAACAGCAGGTAGGGCGTGGACGAATATTCGACCATGAAGCCCGCGACGATCTCCGACTCCGCCTCAGGCAGATCGAAAGGCGGCCTGTTGGTTTCCGCAAGCGCCGATATGAAGAATATGATGAACATCGGGAAAAGCGGCAACCAATACCAGTTGAAAAGCCCATACGGCCCGCGCTGCGCATTCACGATGTCGGTCAGGTTGAGAGAGCCCGCGCATAGAAGCACGGTGATCATCACGAAGCCGATCGAGACTTCATAAGACACCATTTGCGCCGCCGAGCGCAGCGCGCCAAGGAACGGATATTTCGAGTTCGACGCCCAGCCGCCCATGATGATGCCGTACACGCCGAGCGACGAAATGGCGAAAATGTAGAGAATGCCGACGTTCAGGTCGGAAACGACCCAGCCATCCGCCACGGGAATGACGGCCCAGGCCGACAAAGCAAGCACCGAGGTGACCACGGGTGCGATCAAGAATATGGTCTTGTCAGACCCTGCCGGAATGATGGGTTCCTTCAGCACAAACTTGATGAAGTCCGCGAAGGATTGGAGGAGACCGAAGGCGCCGACGACGTTTGGACCGCGCCTCAGCATCACCGCCGCCCAGATTTTGCGGTCGGCGAGCAGAAGGTAAGCGATAAACAGCAGGAGCGACACAAGCATCAGCAGGCTCTGGCCCAGGATCAGCGCCGTCGGGAAGCCGTACTTGCTCCAGAATATGTCCAAGCTACCCATGCGCGCCTGCCGCCCCGTGCTCTGTTGCCTGACTGATCGCCGAAAGCTCGGCTAGTACGGATGAGGCCCGCGCAATTGGATTCGTTTGGTAATAATCGTCCACAAGCTCCGGGATTGGCTCGTCAGGAAGCGGCGGCAGACTGTTCGGCGGGCTTGCCGTAAATTCGCCCGGCTCAAACACGTCCGCCGCGGCCAGATGCGGATAAGCCTTGTACATCGCTGTTCTGAGGTCTCTCAAACTGTCGAAGGGCAGCCTCGCGCCGAGATGCTCGGAGAGCGCCCGGATGATGGTCCAATCTTCGCGGGCGTCGCCTGGCGGAAAGATCGCGCGCTCGCCAAGCTGAACGCGGCCCTCGGTGTTGACGTAAGTCCCGTTCTTTTCTGTATAGGCCGCTCCGGGCAGAACGACGTCGGCGAGGCGCGCCCCGCTGTCGCCATGCGACCCCTGGTAAATCACAAAGGCGTCGCCGGTGCGGCTGACATCGAACTCGTCCGCGCCAAGGAGATAGAGCACTTCGATCTCGCCGCCCGCCGCTCCATCGAGCATGCCGGCGACATCCAGTCCGCCTTCGCCGGGAACGAAACCGATATCCAGGCCTCCGACGAGAGCCGCGCTGGAATGAAGGATGCTGAGCGGGTTCCAGCCCGCGCTCTCTTTCCCCTTCATGGCCTTGGCCGCGATTTCGGCGGCCTTGAACAGCACTGTCTCGCCCGCCGCATGATTAAGCGCCGCTTGCCCCACGATGATCAGCGGGCGCGAGGCTTCGCTCAAGACTTTCAGGAACGGGCTGCCGTCGCGGGCGACGTCGTCGATCGCCTTCAGCGAATTTCCAAGCTGCTCGTAGGGATAGGTCAAGTCGGCATCAGGTCCGATCAAAGCGAACTTGGCGCGATTGTGCAGCCACGCTTTCCTCAGCCGCGTGTTGAGGACCGCCGCCTCTTTTCTGGGATTGACCCCGATCAGAAGCACAGCGTCGGCGTGATCGACGCCCGCAATGGTCGAATTGAAGATATAGCTGCCGCGGCCATATTTCGGATGCAGCTTCGCTCCAAGCTGACGGCAATCGCGATGTGGCGAGCCCAACTCGTCGAGAAGCGCCTTAAGCGCGAACATCTCTTCGACCGCGCAAAGATCGCCCGCGATCGCGCCGACTTTCCGGCCGCCGCCCGTCTTGACTCGCGCCGCAATCTCGTTGAACGCCTCATGCCACGAGACCTCTTCGAGCTTGCCGTCGCGCCGCATATAGGGTCGATCCAGCCGCTTTTTCTTCAAGGCATCGACCACGGCGCGCGTCTTGTCGGAGATCCACTCTTCGTTCACGCCGTCGTTGTTGCGCGGCAAAATCCGCAAAACCTCACGACCGCGGCTATCCACGCGAATGTTCGAGCCGAGGCCGTCCATGACGTCGATGGACTCGGTTTTGCGCAGCTCCCACGGGCGCGCGACGAATGAGTAGGGCTTGGAAGTCAGCGCGCCGACCGGGCAAAGGTCAACGATATTGCCCGACATTTCCGATTGCAGGCCCTGCTCGAGATAGGTGCTGATCTCCATGTCTTCGCCGCGGCCGATGGCGCCAAGCTCGCGAACGCCGGCGACTTCGGTCATGAAGCGGACGCAGCGCGTGCATTGGATGCAGCGCGTCATGAAAGTCTTGATCAGCGGGCCGAGATATTTCTCTTCGACGGCGCGCTTGTTCTCCTTGTAGCGGCTTCCATCGAAGCCGTAATACATGGACTGGTCCTGCAGATCGCACTCACCCCCCTGGTCGCAAATCGGGCAATCCAGCGGGTGGTTGATGAGCAGAAACTCCATCACGCCTTCGCGCGCCTTCTTAACCACCGGCGTGTCGGTGTTGATGACCGGGGGCGAGCCGTCACGGTTCGGCCTCAAATCGTTGACACTCATGGCGCAAGAGGCCATCGGCTTTGGCATGCCGCCGATCTCAACGAGGCACATGCGGCAGTTTCCGGCGATGGACAGGCGCTCGTGGTAACAGAAGCGCGGAATCTCTGCGCCAGCCTGTTCGCACGCTTGTAGAAGCGTAATGCCTTCCTCGACCTCCACGACCTTGCCGTTGATGTTAAGCTTCGGCATTTTTATCCTTTGTGCGTCTCATCCCCGCGCTCTTTATGTCATCAAGGGATGGCGCGCGGCAATGGTTAACTGCGCGTATTTGCGAAAGAAGCGGCGATGCGGCCGAATTTTCTGGATGCGACGCGGCGCGGCTTAAGGGCGCACGCGACGTATTTACGCAAGAAAAAGGTCGCGGCGGGGAAGCTGAGGCGTGGCTAGACCTACGGCTCCCGTTCGGCTTTCGCGCCGGGCAGGCCGCCGACAACCACGTCAGGGGCGCCGGATTCGGGTTTCGAGGCTGGCGCGGGAGCCGGAGCATCGAGGAGAGGAGCCTTCTTCAGCGATCTTGTGTGATGCGCTGGCGCTGGCGCCGCTGGGGCGGGGACCGCGGCGGGAGGCGCGAGTTTATCGGCAGGCTGCGGAGCAGTTTGCTGCGCCAGGCAAGCGCCAGCGCTCAAGGCGGCGGCTGACAAGCTGAGAAAAACAATGGCTGGAAATTTCATGCCGCCCTGCTCCCTGATAGCGTGTTCACGTGCGAATGCGAGGCCTCTCGCCATGAGCGAACGCGTTGTGCAATCGAGATGGAGAGCGCCCAGGACATGATCGCCAACGCGGTCGGAAGAGGAGCATGAGCAACAAAAAAGGGTATGCTCAAGGCGATGATGAGAAGAGAGCCGGCGACCCCGATGACAAGATCGGCGCGCGTATTGTGAAAGGTCCAACCGGCGCCGGCGCCCAGAAGCCCGAATACAAAAAGCAGAAAGAACTGCTGCCCCGTCGTCCAGTTGAGGAAAAATCGCCCGTCGAGAATTTGGGCGAGAGCCTGGGCGTGAACGGAGATGCCGGGGTAAAGGTTTTGCTCGCTTCCGAGCGAAAAGGGGACGCTATGCTGATCGAGGCCGGCGAAATCCGGCCCGATGAGCACGATTTTTCCTTTGAGTGAAGCGGGACTTGCATCGCCGGGGGAGAGGATTTCGTGCGCGGACAGGCGCGTGAACGCCTCCCCGCCTTCGGGCGCTAGCAGCCAGTCGATCCGCTGCGCGCCATCGGGTATCGGATGCGCGCCGATTGCCGCCTCCACCTCGGGCAGGCCCGCGAGAGTGCTGGCGAACGAGGCGTAGCGGCCTCCGGCGAGGCCGTGATCGACGTTCCGCGTCGCCCTGTCGCCGAGCGTGAAAATCTCCTTCGAGCGCTGAAGATAGATGTGGCCGGCTGGGCGGCGCACCTTCTGCAGGAACGCGCGCTGATAGTTGCGCTGGCCTTCGGTGCGCAGAAATTCGTTGTTGACGGCTGCAAGAACGATCGGGCTCTTCGCGTCCCGGATTGCGGCCGTGAGTTGCTCGTCCTTCGCCGGATCGATGGCCGAGGCGAAGTAGAAATCAAGGCCGATCGCCGTCGGCCCCTGCTCCGCGACCGCCGTGATCAGCCTCGCCATCCAGCCCCGGTCCACCGGAACCGTCGCCGGAAGGCCCGCCTTTTCCAGGCTCTCCGCATCGACCATGATGAGCGCGATATTTTTATAAGGCTCGGCGACGCGCTTCGAGAAGTAATGGATAAGCCAGTCTTCGGTCCAGTGCTCGGAGCCTTCGGGCAGGTAGTTGTTGCGGCCAAGATAGTTGACGGCCGCCGCCTGCACGGCGACCAAAAGGACAACCGCCGCCAAAGCGCTCCACTTCGAGAAGACCCTGCCGATCATGAGGCGCTTTTATCGAAGCGTCGAGAAAGCGCAAGCTTCGGTTCCTCCTTTCCAACAGGTCGTGCGCATATCCGGCTCATGTGCATAATTCTGCAAGCGTCACTCTCGGGCGGCGCCCCATTGTTGCAGGTCGGCGGGCGCAAGCATCCGCCAGATTTCCCCCATCTGCGGATGCCTGAGCCCGCGCTTTTCGAACTCGGCGAAATCCTTCAGCACAACCTCTTCCCAGGGGCCCTGGCCGGCGACGACCTTCCCCTTATTTTGGAGGTAGGTTGTGCGCGCCTGCTGCGGCCATCCGAGGAACATCAGGGCATGCGCCTTGTTCGCCGCGATCCAAAGCTCATCCGGCGCAAGGGCGAGGCCGCGCTCGGACGCGTTCAGCGCCTCGACGAACTCCCGCGTGAAAAGCCGGCGCCAGGCGATCAGCCCCTGTTGCTGGGCCGTGAACAGCCCTGCTTTGCCGTTCTTCTTGGTTTCGCCTTTCCTGATTGCGAGCGCCAACTCGGTCTGCAACGCGGCCGCTTTTGCGAAGTCGCCGGCCTCGAACGCCGCCTCGATTGCCGCATTCGCGTCATCATAATGCGAAGGCTCCTCCGGCGCCGCGATCTGCGCCTCGATCCGGGGGATCCACTTGATCCGGCGAGCATCGAGGCGGTTCGCGTCGCGCAACTCGATCAGGATGTCAAGGGCGCCGCGCAGGTGTTGTTTTCCGTCTTTCCCTTTCAAGACGCCCAACTTCAACAAAGGCGCAACCGACTTCGCCCGCGCCTGTGGGTCGCCAAAGCGACTGAGCAGGATTTCGAAGACCCCCAAAGCGCGCTCGAAGGCCGCCGAGGCCTCGGCCAGCCTTCCATCCCGCGCAAGCAGATCGCCCAGGCGCTCGCTGCTGATGGCCAGATCGCGCTGCCATTGCGCATTGCCGGGATCGGTCCGGGCGAGCGCTTCGCGGATGGCGAGGCCGTCGCTATAGGCTTTCGCCGCCTCGGGCAGGTCGCCCTGGGCCTTCAGCACATCGCCTGCCTTCTCATAGGAAACGGAAAGGTCGCGCCGCCGGCCCCTATCGCCCGGATCGGCCCTGGCGAGTTCCTCGCGGATGGAGAGGCTTTCGCGATAGGCTTTCAGCGCCTCGGGCAGATCGCCCTGCGCCTTCAGCACGCCGCCTGCCTTATTGTAGGAAACGCAGAGATCGCGCCGCCAGCCCGCATCGTCAGGATCGGCATTGGCGAAACGCTCGCGGATGGAGAGGCTTTCGCGATAAGCTTTGAGCGCCTCGGGCAGGTCGCCCTGGGCCTTCAGCGCATCGCCTGCCTTCTCATAGGAGACGGAGAGATCGCGCTGCCATTTGCGCTCGCGTTCGGCGCGGCGATAAGCCTCGTCCGAAGCGACCCCGATGAGGGAGGCGACCACCTTCGCCAGCGCCAGATCGCGGCCGTCGCGCCCCTCGCGCAGGTCCGCCGCCAGGGGCGCGGGCGCCACGCGGTCCGAGACCCGCCCGTCGGCGTCGAGTTCGAACCTTAGCGCCGGCGGAAAGCATTCCTCTTCGCCGCCCTCGGGCTGGCCCGACAGGATTACGGCTGCAACGGGCCGCTCCGGGCAGCGATGTTTGAAGACGCGAATTTGCTCGTTCACGTAATGGCTTTTCGCAGAATTGGGCGAGCAGAGCACGACCAGCGCGGCGGACGCGTCGAGCGCGGCGATGGAGTGCTCGTTCAGCGAAGCGCCCGCGCTGAAGTCTTCGCGGTCGCGGAAGATGGGGCGAAGGTGCTTGGGGATCGGCCCGAGCGCAGTCTCCTGGCCCGCGAACTCCCCCAAGGGAAAGCGCTCAAGGCTCGAATGCAGCCATTTCGCTGCCGGCGCATCGGCATCGCTGTAGGAGAGAAAGGCTCGGTATTTGAAGTCGGAGGATTCGGTCATTGGCGTTCGCGGAGCTGAAGGGTCCCGCCATCGCAGACGAAATAGCACGCTTTTATGACGGACCTTCGCCGTCACGTTAAAACTTGCTGTCGCCGCGCCGATTGCACTCCCGTTATGGATAATTGTACACTGACCTATTGCTGGGGCGCTGCGGGCGCAAGCAGCCGCCGGATTTCCGCCATCTGCGGATGCGTGAGCCCGCGCTTTTGGAAATCGGCGAAGTCCTTCAGCACACCCTCGTCCCAAACGCCCTGGCCCGCGACCTCCTTCCCCTTGTGTTCGAGATAGGCCGCGCGCGCCTCCTCCGCCCGCCCAAGGAACATCAGCGCATGCGCCCTGTTGGTCGCGATCCAAAGCTCGCCCGGCGCAAGGGCGAGGCCGCGCTCCGACGCCTTCAGCGCCTCGCCGAACTCGCGCGTGAAAAGCCGATACCAGGAAACAAGCCCTTGTTGCTGGGCTGTGAGCGGCCCCGCTTTGCCGTCCTTCTCCACCTCGGCTTTCTCGATTGCGCCCGCCTGCTCGGCCTGCAACGCGGCCGCTTTCGCGAAGTCGCTGGCCTCGAACGCCGCCTTGATTGCCGCCGCCGCCTCCAGCGCTGCAAGCTGAACTTTGGCCTGATCGATCCACTTCTTATGAACCGGCGCAAGCCGTCCCTCGCCGTTCAGCCGTTGCAGAACGTCGATGACCTTTTGCCAACTCTCCGCGGGGTTATCGCCATTAACAGCGAGCCGCCAATAAGTAAACGCGACATCGACTTGCCACTGGGCGTTACCGGGATCGGACTTGGCGAGGCGCTCGGCGATGGCGAGGTCGTCGCGATAGGCTTTCAGCGCCTCGGGCAGGGAGCCCTGGGCCACAAGCACATCGCCCACCTTCTCATATGAGACCGAGAGATCGCGCCGCCAGCCCGCATTGCCGGGATCGGACTGGGCGAGGCGCTCGCGGATGGCGAGGCCGTCGCGATAGGATTGCAGCGCCTCGGGTAGGGTTCCCTGCGCCACAAGCACATTGCCCACCTTCTCATAGGCGACTGAGAGATCGCGCTGCCATCCCGCATTGCCGGGATCGGACTTGGCGAGGCGCTCGCGGATGGCGAGGCTGTCGCGATAGGCTTTCAGCGCCTCGGGCAGGGCGCCCTGGGCCACAAGCACATTGCCCACCTTCTCATATGAGACCGAGAGATCGCGCTGCCATCCCGCATTGCCGGGATCGGCCTTGGCGAGGCGCTCTCTGATGGCGAGCCCATCGCGATAGGCTTTCAGCGCCTCGGGCAGATTGCCCTGGTCCACCAGCACATTGCCCACCTTCTCATATGAGACCGAGAGATCGCGCTGCCATCCCGCATTGCCGGGATCGGCCTTGGCGAGGCGGGAAATGATGTCTCGCCTGGCTTCGTAGGACTTCAGGGCTGCGGCGAAATCGCCCTGCGCCATTTGCACGTTGCCGATCCGTTCATTACTGATGCCAAGGTCGTACTGCCATTGCGCATTTCCGGGATCGGCCTTGGCGAGGCGCTCGGCGATGGCGAGGTCGTCGCGATAGGCTTTCAGCGCTTGCGCTAGGTCGCCCTGCGCCTTCAGCACATCGCCCACCTTCTCATAGGCGACCGAGAGATCGCGCCGCCATCCCGCATTGCCGGGATCGGCCTTGGCGAGGCGCTCGAAGATGTCGAGGCTGTCGCGATAGGCTTTCAACGCCTCGGGCAGGGAGCCCTGCGCCACAAGCACATCGCCCACCTTCTCATAGGAGACCGAGAGATTGCGCCGCCATCCCGCATTGCCGGGATCAGACTTGGCGAGGCGCTCGCGGATGGCGAGCCCATCGCGATAGGCTTTCAGCGATTGCGCCAGATCGCCCTGCGCCACAAGTACATTGCCCACCCTGTCATAGGCGACTGAGAGATCGTGCTGCCATTGCGCATTGCCGGGATCAGCCTTGGCGAGGCGCTCGCGGATGGCGAGCCCATCGCGATAGGCTTTCAGCGCTTGCGCCAGATCGCCCTGCGCCACAAGTACATTGCCCACCCTGTCATAGGCGACCGAGAGATCGCGCTGCCATTGCGCATTTCCGGGATCAGCCTTGGCGAGGCGCTCTCTGATGTCGAGGCTGTCACGATAGGATTTCAGCGCCTCGGGCAGGGAGCCCTGGTCCACAAGCACATCGCCCACCTTGTTGTAGGAGACCGAGAGATCGCGCTGCCAGCCCGCATTGCCGGGATCGGACTTGGCGAGGCGCTCGCGGATGGCGAGGCTGTCGCGATAGGCCTTCAGCGCCTCGGGTAGGGTTCCCTGCGCCACAAGCACATTGCCCACCTTCTCATAGGCGACTGAGAGATCGCGCTGCCATCCCGCATTGCCGGGATCGGACTTGGCGAGGCGCTCGGCGATGGCGAGGCTGTCGCGATAGGCTTTCAGCGCCTCGGGCAGCGAGCCCTGCGCCACAAGCACATCGCCCACCTTGTTATAGGAGACCGAGAGATCGCGCTGCCTCCAGTCAGCAGCCGGATCTCTCTCGACAAGGAGCTTCATCCGTTGAACAAGAGCCGAATATTCCGAGAGTGCGTTAGGAAGCTGACCTTTGGCGGCGAGGAGATCGCCATACCGCTGATGCGCAGCCGCAAGTTCTGACGCCCATTCGTCATTGCCGGGATCGAGGGCCGCCAGCTCTGTCATGATCGCCTTCGCTTCGAGCGAACGGCGCTCCCACTCCGAGGTGCGGCCCAGATCCCTGTAATCGTCGGCGAAGGCGCGGAGCATGATGGCGCGCCGGTATTTCAGCTTGGGCGTCGGGCTGCCGTACTCCGACATGACCTGCAACATGCCCTCCGCCTCCTCCAGAAAGCCAAGCGAGACGGAAACCGGCACTGAGTAGCTTTGGCTGAGCCCCACCGCCCGATTTACGAGATGTGTGAAGCGTTCCAGCGTGGCGTCGAGAAAGGCTTCGTTGGTTTTGAGCTGGCGCCAGGCGTAAACTGCGCTGGCGGTGGAGAAGAGCGCCAGAACGGCGAGAGCGGCGATGACGCCGTTGCGGATGCGCGTCCAGCGGCGGCGCTCGCGTTCGGCACGCTGGAAAACCTCGTCGGAAGTGACGCCGATCAGCGAGGCGACAACTTTCGCAAGCACCAGCTCTCGGCCTTCTTCCGGTATGTCCGGCGCGATCGGCACGTTCGCGGGCTGGTCCGTGACCTGCCCGTCGGCGTCGAGTTCGAACCTAAGCGCGGGCGGAAAGCATTCCTGTTCGCCGCCATCGGGCTTGCCCGCCAGGATGACCGGCACAACCGGTCGGCCGGGGCATCGATGTTTGAAGAGGCGGATTTCCTCGTTCACGTAATGGCTTTTCGCCGCGGCGGGCGAGCACAGCACGATCAGCGCGGCGGAGGCGTCGAGGGCGGCGATGGTCTCTTCTGTCAGCGAGCCGCCTGCGTTGAAGTCGTTGCGGTCGCGGAAGATGGGGCGGAGTTGCTTCGAGACCGGGCCGAGCGGGGTCGCGCGGCCGGCAAGCCCGCGCAAAGGGAAGCGCTCAAGGCCCGAATGCAGCCATTTCGCCAAAACCGTATCGGCGTGGCTGTATGAGAGAAAGGCGCGGTATTTAAAATCGGTTGGATGCATCGTTGGCGCTCGCGGAGCTGAATGGCCTCCGCAATCGCAGACGAGCCGGCGCTATTTTATGACAAACTTAAGAAATTAGTTATCGAAAACGCCGCCCACGCTGCGGATCGAACCGTGAAGCGCTTATTAACCCTGCGCCGCCGGGCCTGTTAACCAGGATGGCGCGCCGTGTTTGTTATCTTTTTCCCTTGTTATTTCAATGCCTTACTGCGTCACTCTCTGGACGGGAGGCTTTTGGCGCCTCCGGGCCAGGCATGCGAACGTGATAAAAAACCGTTCTATATCAAATGCTTATGGAGATTCCGCCTCCCGAAGGCGAGGGGCCTGATTTACCAAACGAAACCAATTTACGCCCTTATTTAACCCTGACAGGGAGCGGACAGAGGCAATCCAACACCTCTCAGCCACAACGCCGCGGCGTCGATGAAGGCAGAGCGATCCTCTTGTTTTGCGCCTGTTCTTAGCGCGCGCAAGCCTTACTTCGCGGCGCGGGCGGCGGTCTGGCAGGCGCCGGGCGGCAAGCCGGCCAGCGCATCGCGGCGGATCAGGATGGGGCAGGCGTTGCCCATGAAATAGCTCGTCGGCGTCTCCTTGGCGGCATTGCCCGTGACGACGCCCTTCACTGCGTCCCAGCACCGATCCGCGACGGCGAGCGCCGCCTTCGCTTCGCGATAATGGGGCGGGAGTTCGAGGCCGACGATGATGTCGTATTGCAGTTCCTTGTCGGCGCAGATCGTCTCCCCGCCGGGCGAATCGAGGCCAAGCGCGTAATAAATCGACGAAATCTGGCGGTTGACGCCGACGCCGATAACATGGGCCGCGCCCTGCGCAAGGTCGGCGGTGATCGGCCCCGCATGGACGAACCGCTCCAGCTCGTCTCGGCAATCCCCGCGCGCATCGAAGCAGAGGGAAAAGGCCTCAAGCCCGACCTTCGCGCGCAGCGAAAGAAAGTCCTTCGAACGGCGAAGCGAAGAGAATTTCGGATAATAGCGGGCGATGGCGGCCAGCCGTTCCTCCGCCGAGCCGCCCGGCGCGTCCAAGGCCGTGAGTTCGGCGATCGCCGCTTTTTCGACCAGACCCTCCCAATGGGCGTCGCGTTTCGTGGGGCTGACGTCGCTCAGATGATCGTGGAGTTCGCCCCAGCTTTCACCCGCGGCCAGCGCGTCGAGAGCAGCCATCGGGTTCTCGTCGGAGGGGCGGCGGCGCAGCTGGCTTACCGGCTCGGCGGTCGCGGCGATGGGCTGGGATTGCGCGGCGGCCTCGTGGAAAGAGAAGTCGCTCGTGAGCGCGGAATGGTCCCACGGCACCTGACGGCCGCCTGTCGCCTTCAGCACATCCTTGCGCACCTCGATCATGAGCGCGGTGAGGTTGCGGCCCGGCTCCTGCACGCGGGCGGAAAGCGCGGCGGTGAAGGGGGAGTTGCGGCCCGCGCCGTCCAGCGCCACGTTGCCGGGCTGCGTCGAGTAGGCGATGAAGGTGCCGACGCCGGTCTGCACCTCGGCGAGGCCTTGTCCGACGGCCGCCGAGCGCGTGCCCATCGAGCGCGCGAGGTTGCGCGAGAGCGGATTGTCCCGGCAGGCGTCGAGGAACACGATGTTGGTCTTGCCTTCGCGGCCGACCTCCATCTGCCTCAGCACGAAGTCGAGATTGATGGTTTCGAAATCGAGGTCGCGCTCGGTGCGGAGGCTCGCGTCGACGGGAACGAGGTAGTTGTGTCCCGCGACCTGAAGGCCGTGGCCCGCATAGAAGAGCACGGCCGCGTCGGCGTCTTCGAGGGCGTTGGAGAAGGCGCGCAGCTTTTCGTCGAAGGCGCGCCGGTCGAGATCGAGGCCGAGGATGACGTCGAAGCCGAACATCTTCAGCGCATTGCCCATGTCGGTCGCGTCGTTGGCCGGGTTATCGAGCGCGCCCGCAACAGAATAGGCCGCATTGCCGATCACGAGCGCAACGCGCTTGGCCGCGTCGACCGGCAATGCGAGCGCCATCTGGAAAAGCAAGGCGGCGAGCGGCAACCCGAAACGCACCATGGACGACCCCCTCTTATGCAGGGTCCTGGCAAGCAGATAATTCCGACAATTCCATGATCGGGTTACGATCGGCGCCCTCACCCGGCAAGCCGGCCGCCGCTCTCTTTCGCAAGGGGATAGGGCGTTTCTGTGCGTCCGCATCCGCGAGCCGATGCTCAAAGCGGCGATCTTGCGCGGGAGAAGGACAGGATGAGGGCGCGCGTTGGGGAAGGCGCGACGAACTCGGAGGGCGGCTGGCGGCGGCGCCGGTCATCGCCGCCGCCAGCATTCGACCCGCGGGTAGATATGCTGCCGGTGCTGACAGCGCTTCCCGCGGGGCTAAGGCGTACCGAGCGGCTCCAGAACAGCTTATCGGAGGCAAGTTCGCTATACGCATGCAACAAAGGAAGAGCGAACTTGCCTCCGGCTGTAAGAGGTCAGCCGTTGCTTTGGTTTTTCGCGATCTCCTTTTCGCCGGGCTGGACGTTCAGCTTGGCCTTCTGCTCATCGTCCAGGGACGCATAGAAGTCGCGCACGGCCGGGCGGACCGTATCGATCGCGCTAATCAGCGCCGTTACGCGCTTTTGCGCCGCATCGAGCCGACCGTCGAGAGTGCTTGCAACAGCGGTCGGGCACGAAGCGCTGACAGTTTTCGACGCCTTCACCGAAGCCGCCTTCATTTTCTCAAGTTCCTCGTTCTGCGCCTCGGTGAGTTGGATCGAGCTTGAGATCTCTTCGGCGGGCACATTCGTGAAGCCTGCCTGGCTCGCGCACATCTCGCCGACGTTCTTGCCGCGGTCGGCCTGGTCGCGCGATTCGAGGGGGCGCGCAAACGCCTTAAGACGCTGCTTTTGGGCGTCCGAGAGAAGCCCGTACAGGCGCTCAATCGGGCCTTTGACGACCTCGTTCGCATCCGCCATCGCCAGCAGGCGGCGCTGCATGGCGTCGAGCCTTGCGACAGGGGTCAGCGGCTTCTCGGACGGGCAAGCCTCCTTCATGATGTCCGACGCCTTGATGATGGCGGCCTTCAGTTCGTTCAAGGCTGCGGTCTGCTCCTCGTCGCCTTCGATGATCTTCTCAAGCTGCGCGACGGGAAGCTCCTTCACGCCCGGAGCGAAGCCCGAGCATGTCGCGGCCGCGTCCTCCGCCGGCCCCGCCTCCAGCGCTTGTGGGGCTGTGGCTGACGCGTGCTTGTTGAAGATTTCGCCGTTATCGATGCCGTCATCGACGGCGACGGTATCATAAGTATATTCGCCATAAGGCCAGAACGCGCCCCACATCATGGCGTCGGGGCCATAACCCCAGAAGGTGTCGTAGTAGTCGTCGGGCCAGAAGGCGTAGGAGAAGTAGTCGCCGAACGCATAGGGCCAGAACACGCCGCCGCCCCAGCGATAGCCGTACCAATGCCCGGCGTGATCGCGCCAGCCGCCGTGGAAGCCTCTGCCGCCAAACCTGTGATTGAAGAAGGCGTTCGGCCTATGCAGCGCCGCGGCGCGCACCGACCTGTTCCCGTTGAGCTTTTGATCCCTTGCAGCGGTGGCATGGGACCCGGCGGCATGGCCGCCTGCGCCGCCGCCATGAGCGCCGCCGAAGTGGGCTCCGCCGAAATGCGCGCCGGCCGCTGCGCCGGCGGCTCCGGCTGCGACATGGCCGGCGTGGCCGCTTAAACCGCCTCTGTGGAAGGCGTGGTTCGCGAAATGACTATGGCTTGCATGGAGGCCGTGCCCGCCGCCGAAATGGCGACCGCCGCCGCCGAAATGGCTGAAATGATGGCCCCCGCCAAAATGACCCGTTCCGCCGAAATGGCGACCCATCCCGCCGAAGTGGCCGCCGCCAAAGTGGCCGCCGCCGAAGTGCGCGCCACCGAAGTGCGCGCCGCCCATGTGGCCCATCCCCCCGAAGTGGCCCATGCCGCCGAAATGACCGCCGCCCCCGAAATGGCCGCCCCCGCCGCCGCCAAAGCCGCGAGCATCTGCGGCTTCGGGCAAACCGAGCACGGCGGCCAACACGCCGGCCGCAAGCGCTATCGTGAAATGTTTGAACCTCATGTTCGACCTTCCATTATCTTCAACAAGCTAGGCTTAGGATATATAAAGCAAAAGCCGTGCTTCCGCTCCGATATGCGGGTAAAATGATTAAGTAAACTCCCACAATTCAGATCTAAAAATTGCCAAAAGCCGCGCCATGAGCGTTGGCGGGCGCAAGCTTTGGCTGTGAAAAGGGCGCTGGCGTTTCTTTGCCGGGCGGCGCGCCGTGCTATATCTGGTCCATGGCAACGAGTCACCTCACTATCGCAGCAAAGGTCGCCGCGTCGCAAGCCCTTGCGCCGGAAGCCCCTTATCTCAAAGGCCTGAACGCCGAGCAGCGCGAGGCTGTCGAGCGGCTGGACGGGCCGGTTCTCGTTCTGGCTGGCGCCGGCACCGGCAAGACGCGGGTGCTGACCACGCGCATCGCGCACATCCTGTGGACGCATCGCGCGCGCCCGAACGAAATTCTCGCCGTGACCTTCACCAACAAGGCCGCGCGCGAAATGAAAGAGCGCATCGGCCAACTCGTCGGCGGCGCGGTCGAGGGCATGCCCTGGCTCGGCACCTTCCACTCCATCGGCATGCGCATTTTGCGCCGCCATGCCGAGCTTGTCGGCCTCTCGCCCAACTTCACGATCCTGGACACGGACGACCAGATCCGGCTCGTCAAGCAACTCATCCAGGCGGAGCGCTTGGACGAAAAGCGTTGGCCCGCGCGCCAGCTAGCCGGGCTGATCGACGGCTGGAAGAACAAGGGGCTGATCCCGGAAAAATTGCCCGCGAGCGCGGCGCGCAGTTTCGCGAATGGGCGCGGCATCGCGCTCTATGCGGCCTATCAGAAGCGGCTCAAGGAGCTGAACGCCGTCGATTTCGGCGACCTGCTTCTCGAAAATATCCGGCTCTTTATGGAGAACCCGGACGTTCTCAAGCAGTATCACCGCTGGTTCACCTACATCCTGGTGGACGAATACCAGGACACGAACGTCGCGCAATATCTCTGGCTGCGGCTGCTCGCGCAGGGCAATCACAATGTCTGCTGCGTCGGCGACGACGACCAGTCCATCTATGGCTGGCGCGGCGCGGAGCTGGACAACATCCTGCGCTTCGAGAAGGATTTCCCCGGCGCGCATGTGATCCGGCTGGAGGAGAATTACCGCTCCACGGGCCACATTCTTGGCGCGGCCTCGAAGCTGATCGCCAACAATCTCGGACGGCTCGGCAAGACCTTGCACACAACCGCCGGCGATGGCGGCAAGCTCACCGTGCGCGGCGTCTGGGACGATGAGGAGGAAGCGCGCCTCGCTGCCGAGGAGATCGACCGGCTCCGGCGCGAAGGCGTGCCGCTGAACGGCATGGCGATCCTCGTTCGCGCGTCCTTCCAGATGCGCGCCTTCGAAGACCGCTTCGTCACCATGGGCATGCCGTATCGCGTGATCGGCGGCCCGCGCTTCTACGAGCGGCAGGAGATCAAGGACGCTATCGCCTACCTGGAGGTGATGCAGAACCCCGCCGCCGACCTCAAATTCGAGCGCATCATCAATGTGCCGAAGCGCGGGCTGGGCGACCAGACGCTGCAAACCATCTTTCAGCACGCCCGCGCCGAGGGGATCAGCCTGTTCCGCGCCGCGCACCAGATCACCGAGACCGAGGAACTGAAGCCCGCGCCGCGCAGGTCGCTTCGCGCGCTCGCTGACAATTTCGGGCGCTGGCATTCGCTCACCGGCGCCATGCCTCACACCGAGCTTGCTGAAGCTGATCCTCGACGAATCCGGCTACACCGAGATGTGGCAGAAGGATAAGTCGCCCCAAGCGCAGTCGCGCCTCGAAAACCTGAAAGAGCTGATCCGCTTCATGGGCCAGTTCGACAGCCTCGGCGCCTTCCTGGAGCACGTCTCGCTTGTGATGGACGCGGACCAGTCTGCCGATGGCGACCGCGTCAGCCTGATGACGCTGCACGGCGCGAAAGGGTTGGAGTTCGACGTCGTGTTCCTGCCCGGCTGGGAGGAGGGGCTGTTTCCGCATAAGCGCGCGCTGGACGAGAGCGGTGAAGCCGGGCTGGAGGAGGAGCGCCGCCTCGCCTATGTGGGCATCACGCGCGCCAGGCGGCGGCTGACCATCAGTTTCGCGCAGAACCGGCGCGTGCATGGCTCTTGGCAATCGGCCAACCCCTCGCGCTTCCTCGATGAGCTGGACGAGGAGCACGCCGAGGTGGTGATGGAGAGCGGTGGCTACGGCTATGGCCGCTATGGCGCGGCGAATGGCGGCTATGGCGCTAGCCGCTTCGACGAGGCCGCCTCGCCGTTCGACTACGAGCAGCGCGAGACGCCCGGCTGGCGGCGCGCGCAGACGAACTGGCGCTCGGAGGGCGCGGTGCGGAACCGGAAGCGGCCCATCCCGTCGGAGATCGAGGGCGAGCTTGTGGCCGCCAGCACGGCCATGCCGAACGCAGCTTTTGCGCTGGGCCAGCGCGTGTTCCACCAGAAGTTCGGCTATGGCGCCATCAGCGAGATTGATGGCAACAAGCTAACGGTGGAGTTCGAGAAGGCCGGCCAGAAGAAGGTGGTCGCGAGCTTTGTTGAGGCGGTTTGAATGCTCAGATCAAGCAAAGAAGTCAGAGGTTTCCAATGAGCAAAGCGGACAAAGTAGGAACCAAGCCTTCCTTTGCTTTCATCGCGATGCCAATGGACAAAGACGATCATCGGCTCGTTGATGTCCTCGAAACAATAAAGCATGCAGCCCAAAGATTTGGTATCGTGGCCGAAAGGGTTGATGATACCGAGTCCAATGAGCGCATTACAGACCGTATGCTGAGATCTATCAATTCCGCTGATTTTGTTATCGCAGACCTCTCGAATGAAAGACCCAATGTTTTCTTTGAGGCAGGGTATGCCGAAGGTCGTGGTAAGACTCCAATTTATATAGCAAGGCGCGGAACTCCGTTACATTTCGACACCAAAGACTACCCGATTATCTTCTTTCATAACATGAAAGAGCTCAGGGAAGGTCTTCAGAGAAGGTTCGACGCTCTTTCTGCAATTACACCTGATCATAACACGAAGACATTCGAGTCAAACAATGGGACGACGAAGAACCTTGTGCCGATAAGCAACGTGGATTGCGATAGCGATTGGGGAACTAAATCCCTCGAGGACGTTGGTGAGCGCCTTGTGGCCACCGTGCCGGGAATACCGACGCAAGTAATTGATGAATATCATCACCCTACTTCGACCATTGTCGAGTTCTCGGATCGGTTTTCGCTTGCATTTCCGGGAGTGCGGGGGATTGCGTGGTTTGATGATATCACTACAATCGCAAAGCGTCTGGCAGTGTTGTTGAAGCCTCCACTTCGATTTGCGAACCAAGAACTCTTCTGGTGGTGGCGGGGTGGTAAAGACATGTATATTCGTAAATTTGAATACGTTCAGGACTCCCATTTCCTTATGGACGCCCATGAACTCAACGTCCGGCGTGTCGCAGCCGTCAATCCCGGCGATTACTATCAAAAGTTTGTTTACGTAGAAACCGATGCCGATGAGCCGACCGGGCTTTATCCAGATTCGGCCCGTTATGTGGATCTCCTAATCGAGGATTACGGGTACGCGAGTGAGGAGTATGGGCTCCTTGATAAGAAAATTCCTGTTACTCGTGCAGAATATGATGATGGTGCGACCATTATAGATGGCGAGCCAGTGGATGTTAATGCTCGAACTGAATTGAGGGTGCGTTACTTAACGCCATACAATTTTATCATCGCTCCGCAGTATGCTCCAATCAACAACGAAGATTTTAATGACAAACTTAATACGTATTTGAATCAACTGCTCCGAGGGGAGAACGTATTTGATGACATGTGTAATGCTATTTCCTGCCTTCGCAAACGAAATTGATGTGTCGGGCGCTGGCGCGGCCCACCAAGGAGCGGGGTGCCTCTGAGAAACTCTGCTGCTGAGCTTGCAGAATAAGAAAGAACGGGACCAAGCGGAGTTTCGTGATGGAATCCCCTCGACGCGCGAAGCTTCTTATCCGGCGAGATGTCCGCACGGCCATTTGAAGAGATTTTGTGCGATCGTCTGGGCAAGTAAAGGCGCGGTTCACGTCTGCCGGTCGAGCGCCTTGCGCACCACGTCCGGCTCGCGGACAATAATGCGCAGATAGACGCGGGCGGCCGCGTCCGGTTCCTTGCGCCCTTGCTCCCAATCCCTGAGCGTCCCGATTGGAATATGGAACGAAGCCGCGAATTCCTCTTGCGAAAGCTTGAGCGCGCGCCAGATCGTTTTCACTTGCGCGGCGCTTCGGCCCACTCCTCATTGGTCATCGGGATCGGCCGTCGCGGCGGCGCGCCGCTGCCCGACCGTCATGGCATCCGCAACGCTGAAGGCGGTCTTGCGCCATGCCGCAAGACTTGCGTTCGGCTCTGTCACGCTCGAAGAGATGATTGCTGCCCGGATGCAGCGATAAATTGATAGCATCCTACGGCAATTTGCCGTACATTCCCCCTATGCCCAAAACCGCAACCACAGCCCGCCTTGAAGCCCGCTTGCCCGCCGACGTGCATGCGCTGTTGAAGCGCGCCGCCGAGATCGAAGGGCGTTCGCTGACGGACTTTGTCGTCTCCGCCGCTCAGGAAGCCGCGCGCAAGACCATCGAGGAAAGTGCGGTCATCAAGCTCTCAGCCGAGGATCAGGAGCGCTTTGCCGAAGCGCTCATCGCGCCCGCGCCGCTGACGCCTGCAATGGAGCGGGCAATTTCCCGCCATCGCCGCCTCGTTCGCCGCGAAACGTGACAGCGCCTCTGACAGTCGAAGCGCTAGCGAACCATCACGACCGCGCCTCCTTCACCTGCGGCGTCGAAGCACTCGACCGCTATCTGGCCGCGCAGGCCATGCAGGATCAGCGGCGGCGCATCGCTGGGTGTTATGTCGCGCTGGACGCGGCCACAGGCCAGATCGCGGGCTTTTACACCATCGCCGCAGCGAGCCTGCCGCTCGACGAGATTTCGCCCAAACTGGCAAAAAGGCTGCCGCGTTATCCGGTTGTCCCCTGCGTCCGGCTCGGCCGGCTTGCGATTGCCACGGAGCATCAAGGCAAGGGCTTAGGGGCGGCGCTTTTGATCGATGCCATTGAACGGTCGCTCCGCTCAGAGATCGTAGCCTTCGCCATGGTTGTGGATGCCAAGGACGAGAGCGCCGTGAGGTTTTATCGTCATCATGGCTTCGAAGCTTTCCTGAACGCGCCGATGACCCTGTATCTGCCTCTGGCGGAAGTGGTTAAGCGGCTGGCGACTTGAAAATGGAAGTGTTGGGCGCTCCCGCCCACTCCTCATCGGTCATTGGGACCGCATCGGGATCTGCCATCGCGGCGGCGCGGCGCTCTTCGCCCGTCATGGCGTTGTCCACGGTAAGCGCGATCTCAAACGCGCGCTGCGAGATTAAGCGCCGCTCAGCGCGAGGCGCTAACGCAGGAGGTTGCATGACCGAAGAAGCGGAACAAGACTGGCGGACTGCGGCGGAGAGGGAGAGCGACATGGCGCAAGCCAGGAGCCTGCGCGAACAAGCGCGCAAAGGCGGCCTTCGTTTTGAAGTCTATCTGCCATCCAGTCTTGCCGAATGGGTGCTCGACTTCGTGGAGAGAGGCGTGTTCACCGATCCGGGCGAAGCCGCTTTCGTGATTCTCGGCGAGCACCAGGACTTGGAGCCGCATGCTGATCTCAGAGAAGAGATTTTGCGGCGGACGCTGCGAGCCGCGATGGACGATCCTCACCCGGGATTTACACTCGACGAGGTAGAAGAGTGCTTCGAAAAGTTAAGGAGCGAACCGCGCCCCGAACCCGCCGTGTGGCGGCGCCGGAGCGACCGGTGACGCATTGCAAATGGGCGCGGGTCAGGCGCTTCCCTTTCAGTTATTTTGTACACGAATGCGCGGTTCTTTGTATACAAAACAGTAAACGCGGCGGCGGTCGAAGTAATGCGCCCGCTCATTTTGAAAGTTAATTTCTTTTTGATGCTGGAGTACGCTTTTAAGCTGCTATCAACAACAAATTCTATTTGCATATATTACTTATATCTGCACATACCCCATTTTTGCGAAACGAACCCAATTCCAGTTAACGGTGCATAAAAATCGCATGGCCGCGACGCGCCTGCAAAACCTCCAACCGGCATTGCGAGCTTCGCGAAAGCGCTGAATTGCGGTTCACCCTTGCCGCCGGTCGAGCGCCTTGTGCGCTGCGTCCGGCTCGCGGGCGATCACGCGCGGATAGGCGCGCGCCGTCGCTTAAGCCGTTTCGCCCAAAGCCGACGTTCCGGTTCTGCGTGTCGAGGACACAATCTACAGCTGCAAATATTTCGCTAAAGTCCCTCAATACAACTTAAACGGTGGGATGGTAACTTACCCAGTTACCGGCCAGTTTTCGGGCGGAAGGAAGGGCAAGCATAATGGCGCGGGAGATGTCTTCCGCGCTCATGAAGGGGCAAGATCATGAAGTCCTTGGCTGTTGTTTTGGCTTTCGCAGTGGCGTTGGTGGGTGGGCTTCTTTCGGAAGCGCAGGCTGGAGGGGCGCCGCGTCATTACCTTTTCGGCGTTTTCACGCTGAATGCCGGCGAGGCCGCCGATCTCACCGAGGAGCATATACCTCTGGAGTTTGTGAGGGTTTGGCCGCATCCTTTCGGAAACAGAGCCATCTACATATCGCTGGACGGAAAGGCCTACTCCGTCGGCGTCGGAACCCGCATCGATCTGAAGAGTTCTTTCTTGCGGGCGAAAGCCGGCAAAGCCGAGAGCGCGCTTGACGAGAAAAATCATTGCGATCTTGAGATCGCGGACTTCGAAAATCAGGCGGAAGGCGTTGCGAAGGTGCTGTTTGCGCTCGATTGCATGTGAGCGTTCCATCGCCGCGCATCGGCAGGGGCGCCTCAATTTGGGCGCGCCTGAGCCCGCATCGCCTGGCGCTCCCAAAACAGCGCAACCGTCTCGTCCCGCGTCATGCCCGCCCTTCCCCCTGCCGCCTTTCGCCTCCCGCGAGGAGGGCCGCTTAGCGTGTACGTTCGGCTTTGCGGGATTTCAACCGATCAAAGTTTTCAAGATCGGCTTTCCGTTGCCGCGCCCGCCTTTCATAACCAGCCTGATTTTTTGTGCAGACAAGTCCATGCGGACTCCCGCGTTTCTCGGTCGCCAAATCGAGATCGCAGCGGTCTTTCCGGATTGTTTCCTGTAAATGGCGGCGTTTGGCCTCCGCCGCTTTGAACGTCCAGGCTTTGAGGCCGGGATCGGCAAGGAAGACGTTGAGCTCCTGGCAGTATTGGCAGCTACAGGAAACCACGCCGCCGCGCCTCCAATCTGAAGGCGGCTCCAAGACAAGTCCGATCCGCGCTTGCAAATGATCGAGGCAAGCCTTTCGCAGGCGCGTGGCGGCTTCGCTCTCCTCCCCTTCGGAACGATCCCGAATTTCGATGGCCGCTGGCACAAGCACGGCGTCGAAGCCGAAGGTTTTTGGCCATGCGAGCATGTGGCTTGCCGCGCGCTCCGCGAAGGCTGGATCAATCCGGTCCAAGGCCGCAATCAGATCGGCGGCGAAGCCCGGCTCCACGGGGCGACGCCGCTCGCCCCATACCGGCGGCGGCGTTTTTGCGGCGCCTGGGGGGAGCGCGGCGACAAGCGACGCGGCGGCGCCGCTCAGCGAAGCCACGCGGCCCACGCTGCAAGCAAGCAAACGGCCGCAAGCGCTCAATGCGCGTTCTGCGTTGCCCGCAATGATCCGCTCTATCAACTCGCCCGCTTTCGCGTCCGTTAGAAGACAAAGAGCCTGAACGGCGGCCTCGGCGTCGGCGCGGGCAAAAGCTCCTGCCGCCGCGACGCTCCCCAGGAATCCTTCGACGCGCGGACGGTTTTTTAGCCGAACCAGCAAGAGGAGCATGCGGCTTTCCTTGCTGGATGCATCGTCACTCCCGGGATGCCCGCGATGGACTGGCCAGCTGTCCAGCATAAAGCCGCAAAGTTCGTCAGCCTCGCGCCATGGCCCCTCGCCGACAGGCGCGCCGCTTGCTTCCCATCGGGCGGCGAGATCTTCGAGATAGGGCAAGGTGACGTCGAGCCCGGCCTGAGTAAGGATGGCCAGCTTTCGCGTTTCAGGCCAAATGGCCAGCGCCGCGCGGCTGTATGTGCGTTCGAACGAGGCGCCCTCGTTGCCGGTCGCTTCGTGGAATTCTTCCTCGTCCGGCTCCATATCGTCGAGGCTTCCAGGAGGACACACTTCGCTTTCGTCGAAAGGAATTTGCTTGAGCGGCGTGGGGGCGCCATCGGCTCGCAGCCAATGGGACAGCGTGGCGCTCCGGTCGTAAACTTCGACGGCCTCGAACTCTTCCTCGTGGTCTGAACTCCGCCCCCAGCGCGAACCATAATAGCCGGTATGTTCGGCTGTGCCGCTTTCCTCGATGGAAATAAGCGCAAGATGCAATTCGCAGCCCGAACGGCCCGCGGCGCCCTTGAGCACCGCAGCTGCGGCGGCATCGGCGCCTTTCAGTGCGTCGAAGGATAATTCGGCCGGCGTGTAAGCATGCTGCAGGGGATAGATCAGCTTTTCGGCGGGGTCGTCCGCGGCGCCATCGCCGGCCGCCCACTGCCGCAGGAGTTGCGCCAGATCATCTTGTTCGCCGCGATAATCGGGCGCTTCCGGCAAGGGACCGCCCACCGCGCGCCGCAAATTATAGATGAGCGTAAGACGGCGGCCCGAAGCGATCGGCAGGACCTCGTGCACGCAGTCGGCGTAGAAAGCGGCGAAGGCCGCCTCGCTCGGGTCCTCGCAGCGCATATCGAGCGTCGCTTCCCGCCCTTGGTGCCGCACCACAAGTTCGCCGCCGGTATAGATCGACGGCAGCACGATGACGAGGGTGGCGAACATGCGGGGGCGCTTTTCCGTATCCCGGTGGCGTACAAAAAAATCGCCCTCGCCATAAACGAGAAGCTTGTAGAAATCCGCGGCGACGGGTTCCACGACGCCAAGGCCCGCGGCGGCTTCAGCAACAATTGCGTTCAGACTTTCCTGCCAATGGCGGCCGCCGATGCGGACGCGGCTGGCGTCGATTTGCCAAGTCCGCCTGACTTTCTCGTCGTGTACGGTCTCGACGCCTCGGCCATAGGGCGCCCGCTCCGCGGCGGCGATCAGCTGCTCAGCTTGCACGTCGAGAAGGGGGAGTGCGATGACGCCTACTCCCTCCACCTCCAGCTGCGGAGGAAAAATCGCAGCGGTTCCAGCGGCATAAAAGTCGCCGGGACGCTCCACCTTTTGCAATATTCCGGCCAGTTTCGCGGCAATCGTTTGCATCAATTCACGCCCTTGGAAGGAAGCGCTTTCCCCTTATCCCGCCATCGACCCGTGAACAAGACACAATCATTCCACCCTGATCTCTTAACGGCGCGAAGGGTCGTATATCGACCTTCCCCGACAGCTCCAAGAGCGACAATGCGTGAGCGGGCGCCGGCGCACAACCGAGCGCAGCACACGGAGTTGTTCCTTCTCCTCAAGCCTCTGCGACGTTACTTTAGGCGAGTGGGATCGCTGTGTCGCCGCCGGCGCCTAACGGCGTCGACCAGCCGGACAGCAGTCTCTCGACGACGCCAACCCTGCCCTCTTTGGCTGGACAAGATCACGGGAACCGGGAACGCAACTTGCATCGCTGCGGTCGGGTTGAAAATTTCATGGGGTTGGCCTTCACGACACGCCTGGGAATGTCGCGCAGTGGGTTGATAATTGCTGGACGAATTTATCAGGGGGCGCCGGCCGGCGGGCTTGTGCGGATGAAAAAAATCGCAGCCTGAAGCGTGGGGTATTCTCCAGCGGAGCCTATGACAAAAGGGGTTGGCGCCCGAACGCAGGAAGAGTTGATGCGTTCTCCGAGGGTCGCGTCGCGGTTTGGCTTTCGCGAACTTATACTGAAGTAAAACGACCTGTTCCAATGGCCGCGAACGATGGCCAAGGATAAAAGAACGCCAAGTAAGAGGACATCATGCAAAACGCGCCGTCGCTTGGTCCAGGAACACTGATTGCAGGCGGAACAAAAATACTAGAGCTTGTCTTTCAAGATGCTTTTTATGCTATCTATTCAGCAGAGACGCCGGACGGCGTCAAGGTTGGCATAACCGAATATTTCCCGGCCGAGCTGGCTGTGAGGGCCGCAAACGGAGACGTTCTAGTCCGTTCGCCCGAACTCAACGATCTTTTCAATACCGGGCGGGAACGCTTCGTGGCCGAAGCGAGGACGCTGGCCGCGCTTCGCTGCCCCAACCTTCTGCGCTTTGACGGCGTCCTATCCGATCACGGCACGGCTCTCGCCCTGCATGCCGTCGAAGAGGGGCAATCGATGACGAACTTCGTCAAGTTCTCCAAACAACCTCCGCCGCAAGAAGAGGTCGATGAGTATGCGAAACAGTTGGTTTCGGCGATCGAGCATCTGCATTCCAGAAATCTGATCCACGCCAATATTAACCCCGACACCGTTTTCTTGCGCCCGGTTCCGCTCCTTGTTCGCTTTGGCGCCGCCCGAAGTTTCCTGGCGGCTCGCATGGGCAAGACCAATCTTGCCGTGACGCCGGGCTACTCCGCGCCGGAGCTTCATTTCTCCGATGTAAAAGCGCACGGCCCGCATAGCGATATTTTTTCGCTGGCCGCGGTTCTGTATTACCTCGTCTCTGGCCGGCATCCGGTCAATGTCATCGCCCGGGGTCTCGGTGACGCCATGCCGCCCGTCGCCGCGATCGCCCCCCAGAAGTTTCGCCCCGAATTCCTGGAAGCGATCAGCAGGGGCCTGGAACTCGAGCCTGAACGTCGGCCGCGCACCGTGAAAGCTTTTGGCGAGATGCTGCTCGGCGCCAGAGAAAGGAAAGCTTCCGAAAGCAAAGAACCGGCTCTTCAGGCGGCTAATGTCGCCGAAGCTCCCAAGCCCCAGGCGTCGCCGCCGAGGGCGGACAGCGCAGCATCCCCCCCGCCCTTTCCCGCTGCCGCCAAGCCCGCCGCGAAGGGCGCCGCGTCTCCGCCGGGCGGCAGGTCCGGCGACGAAGACGACGACGAGGATGAGGACTTCCACGATTTCGGCAGCGGCTGGCGCGGTCTGGGACTTGGAAGGTTTATCATTGTCGGGTTGGCGCTGACGGTTTTCATTTCGGCCGGCGTGTGGATGCTCGAAGGGCAGTTCAGCAAGAAGCCCGAACAATCTGCTCGCCTTGACGCCGGAAAAGACGCCGCAAGCCGGACCGTCGAACCGGAAAGCCGCCCCTCGAACGAACAGCCCCCAAGCTCCGATAGAGCGCGCTCGCCGGAGCAAACTCCTGTTTCCAAGGCCCCCGCAGAACCGGATAACGAGCCCTCGGCGACGCCGCCGCAAGGGGGCGACCTGAAGCCGGCTGAGGCTCCTGCGAAAAGCCCACCGCGGAGCGCCGCGCCAGCAAGGGAAACTCTCCGGGAGACGCCGCCGGCGACGGAAGAACCCTCCGCTGCGCGTCAACCGGCCGTTGCGTCGGGCGAAGCTGCACCGCCTCCGCCGGAGCGGACGCGGCGAGCCCCTGCCGAGCAATTGCAGACGTATGAGCCTGGCGCCGGCTCAATGTCCTCGGCTCCCCCGGCCGTCGGAAAGCCGGCGCCAGGCGATCTTCGCGCGCAAGCAGTCCCGACGGAGCCGGCGCCGCAGGCGTCGCAGGAGGCATCCGCCAAGTCCCCGGCGGGATTCCAATTCAGGGATTGCGCTGGCTGCCCTGAGCTTGTTGTGGCGCCTCAGGGCGAGTTCGTGATGGGCTCGAATGAGCAGCCCGACGAGAAGCCCGCGCACAGAGTCAGGATTCCCCGTCCGTTCGCCATCGGCCAATACGAAATAACTTACGCTGAATGGAACAATTGCGTCGAAGCGGGGGGCTGCAGCTACCGGCCGGACCATCCAGGTTCACCGAACGATGCGATCGGCAATCTGAGTTGGGATGACGCCAACGCCTACCTGAAATGGCTCTCGGAGAAGACAGGGCAGGTTTATCGCTTGCCCAGCGAGGCGGAATGGGAATATGTGGCCCGCGCGGGCTCGACCAAGCGATTCTGGTGGGGCAACGAGGTCGGCTCAGGCGAAGCCAACTGCGCCGATTGCGGCTCCGGGACGAACGGCAAGCACGCGGCCATAGGCCTTTATAAGCCCAACGCCTTCGGCCTCTACGATACGGCCGGAAACGTGGCGGAGTGGGTGCAGGATTGCTGGAACGAGAATTACAAAGGCGCTCCCGCTGACGGCTCAGCCTGGCTTTCCGGAAATTGTCGCCTGAGGGTCCTGCGGGGAGGATACTTCGGAAGCAAGTCCCAGTCGATAAGACCGGCCGCGCGCTTCAGATATCAAAGCGACGTCCGCTATCTGGGCGACGGTTTCCGCGTTTTGAGAGAACTGCCCTAAACCTATAAACCTAAAAACAGCGGTTGCTGCGGCGAAACGCCCGCCATTGTCATGGCGGGCTTGACCCGGCCATATAGCAACACGTTGATAAAGCATGTGTTTTTTTCTGCATGGATGGCCTGGTCAAAGCCCGGCCATGACAACCGTGTGACTTACCTGGAGGGTGGCGCCATGGCGGCTACTTGGCGTGATGTTTTCGCCGCAAGGGTTTGCACCCGACAAACACTTCGATGGGCTTGGAGTAGACCGGCGGATTATGGGGTATATGCTGATTATCCGCGAACAGAAGCTGCAGCTTGTGCCGCCCCGGCGAGAGCGTGACTTCCGCCTCGGTTTCTCCTGAGCCGAAGTGCAGGTGATTTTCATCATTCGGGATAGGCTGATCGAATGGCGGAAGCTCAGAGTCAATGAGAAGATGATGATGCCCCGTATTCGCTTTCTCCACGCCGGCGGGCGCTATTCCCATCCCGATCAAGCCGAACCGAACCACTGTATGTGAAGAGACGCAGGCTCCTTGGCTGGGAGAGGCTATGTAAAGCTTGGCGTTCGGGGGAGACGGCGTTGGACCGAATGCCTGAACTTTCTTTTTATTATCGGTATCGACGACTTTGACGCGAATCTTCTCGGACATGACAGGCGGATTGTGAGGGATGTGATCTTTGTCGCCCATCAACAGCTGCAAGGTATGGACGCCCGGCGTCAGAGTGATTTCCGCCTCTGTTTCCCCGGAGCCGAAATGCAAGTGATTTTCATCGTTCGGTATGGGTTCATCAAGAGGCGGCAAGTCGGTATCAATGAGTAGATGATGATGACCCGAGTTTTGCCGGTCTACGCCGGCAGGGCTCACGCTCATGTTTCTGAGCCCGAAATGTATGATTGTTTTAGTCTGGATCGTGTCGCCGGATTTCAAATCGATGAAATATACGAGAGCGCCTGGGGCTGCGCGACTCGGCCCACCTTGCGAGCGGCTCTCAGTTGATTGGGCCTGTGCAGGAGCTGCGAACCCCGCGCCGAATGTATAAAACCAGAGTAGCGCGCTAAATGGAATGGAGAACGCAATAAAAGTGATTTTTTTATTGTCTATTGGCATTAGAGCGTAACCTTGGGTTTTTATGAACATACCAGCATTGAACAAACCCTAACATGACATGACTGTATTATACAGGGTTCCCACATTCGATCACGAACGATTTGAAACACATGGCTCGGCGTCATCCAATGGGCGGGAGCGGGCTATTTTGGGGCGAGCGTTTGGCGATATCGCCCCATTTCAGGTCTCGGGCGAAGATCGGCGGGCCAAGGCGGCGTCTCAACACGGCGAGCCATTATTCGCTTTATAACCGGGCGGCAAAGTCTTACACCAACGGAGCGCCATCGGGCGCTCTTTTTATTTCTCTGTAAGATTTCGACATGCCGAACATAACACAAGATCGCGCATCCGCGCCGAAGGTCGGTTTCGTCAGCCTCGGCTGCGCCAAGGCGCTGGTGGATTCCGAGCGCATCCTCACGAGGCTCAAAAGCGAAGGCTATGCGATCTCGCCGAGCTACGATGGCGCCGATGTCGTGGTGGTGAACACCTGCGGCTTTCTCGACAGCGCCAAGGCCGAAAGTCTCGACGCGATCGGCGAGGCGATGGCGGAGAACGGGCGCGTCATCGTCACCGGCTGCTTCGGCGTGGAGGACAAACGCATCCGCGACGCCTTCCCCGGCGTGCTCGCCGTCACCGGCCCGCATCAATACGACGCCGTGATGGACGCGATCCACGCCGCGACGCCGCCGCCGCACGCGCCGTTCCTCGATGTCGTACCGAGCGGGGGATTGCGACTGACGCCGCCGCATTACGCCTATTTGAAGATCTCCGAGGGCTGCAACAACCGCTGCTCGTTCTGCATCATCCCGGCCCTGCGCGGCCCGCTCGTGAGCCGACACGCGGCCGATGTTCTCGCCGAGGCGGAAGCGCTTGTCTCGGGCGGCGCGCAAGAGCTTCTCGTCATCAGCCAGGACACGAGCGCCTACGGCCTCGACCTGAAATATGCGGAAAGCGAATGGCGCGGCGGCCCCGTAAAAGCCCGGCTGACGGAGCTTTGCGAAGCGCTGTCCACGCTTGGCGCCTGGGTGCGGCTGCACTACGTCTACCCTTATCCCCATGTCGACGAACTTCTGCCGCTGATGGCCGACGGCAAGATCCTGCCCTATCTCGACATCCCCTTCCAGCACGCCTCGCCGCAGGTGCTGAAAGCGATGCGCCGCCCCGCGAACCAGGAGAAAACCCTGGACCGCATTCAGAGCTGGCGCGCCGTCTGCCCCGATCTGGGGCTCCGCTCGACGTTCATCGTCGGCTTTCCAGGCGAGACGGAAGAGGACTTCGCCTTCCTCCTCGACTGGCTTCGCGAGGCGCGGCTGATGCGCGTCGGCTGCTTCAAGTATGAGAACGTGGACGGCGCCGCCAGCCGCGATCTCGACGGCCACGTGCCCGAGGAGGTGAAGGCAGAACGCTTCGAGCGCTTCATGGCGGCGCAGCGCGAGGTGAGCGAGGAGGTTCTCGCGTCGAAGGTCGGCAAGACGGTCGAAGTCCTGATCGACGAGGTGGATGACGATGGCGCTGCGGGACGCAGCGTCTGGGATGCGCCGGACATTGACGGCTCTGTGTTCCTCGAAGAAGCGACCGAGCTGAAACCCGGCGACCGCATCCGCGCTGTGATCATCGACTCGGACGATTACGATCTTTGGGCGGATGCATTACCTTATGGGTGACGCAAACAAACGCTAAAGGCCAGATGCACAACCACTCGCTCGCTCCATATCAGCACGATCATGTCTTCCTCGGCGCGCGCCACGACCATAACGCGCAGCGCGTCTGGACGGTCGTGGGCCTGACTGCCGTCATGATGGTTGGCGAAATCGTCGGCGGCGCGGCGTTCGGGTCCTTGGCGCTCGTTGCGGACGGCTGGCATATGTCCACGCATGCCGCAGCCCTGACGATATCGGCGCTGGCCTATTTTTACGCGCGGCGTCACGTCCACGACGGCCGCTTCGCGTTCGGAACCGGCAAGCTCGGCGATCTCGCCAGCTTCGCGAGCGCCATCGTTCTCGGCATGATCGCGCTTCTCATCGGCTATGAGAGCGTCGAGCGTCTCATGAACCCGGTCGCCATCTGGTACGACGAAGCCATCGCCATCGCCGCGCTTGGCCTTCTCGTCAATCTCGCAAGCGCCTGGCTTTTGCGCGACGATCACGGCCACGATCATCATCACCATCACCATGCGCGTGATGAGCACGCAGATCACGAGGACCATCACGCCCATGGCGCGCACGATCACGACCGCGACCTCAATCTTCGCGCGGCCTACGTTCACGTCCTTGCCGACGCCTTGACGTCGGTGCTGGCGATTGCGGGCCTCGTCTCGGCGAAGCTTGCGGGCTGGACGTTCATGGACCCTGTCGTCGGCCTCGTCGGCACGAGCGTCATTCTGAGCTGGTCCTATGGGCTTCTTCGCCAGTCGGGCGCCGTTCTCATCGACGCCGTCCCCGACCAAGCGCTGGCGCAGCGAATTCGATGCGCGCTCGAAGAAGAAGGCGACGCCATCTCCGACCTGCACCTGTGGCGGGTGGGGCCGGGTCATTACGCCGCCGTGATTTCGCTCGTCACGCACGAGCCCAAGCGCCTGGAAAGTTATAAGGTGAAGTTGGCGTCGCTGCCAAGGCTTAGCCATGTTACAATTGAAGTTCAGCGCTGCTCCGGATGCGCCTTCGCAACCTCGTGAATCGCCCCAAGAAAGCGTTGACCAGACCGTCCCACTCGCTAATGTGCCGCCCATGTCGATATTGCCGATCATTACACTGCCAGATCCGGTCCTGCGCAAGAAGTCAGCGCCGGTGGAAACCGTCGACGACGAGGTGCGCAGCCTCGCGGCCAACCTGCTTGAAACCATGTACGCCGCGCCCGGCATAGGGCTGGCGGCGGTGCAGGCTGGCGTGCTTCGCCGCCTCCTTGTCCTCGATACGGCCAAGGGCGAAAACGTGCCGAGAGAGCCGTTTGTGCTCATCAATCCGGAAATCCTGTCCTTCGGCGATACGCCGCGCGTTCACGAGGAAGGGTGCCTCTCCATCCCCCGGATGTATGCCGAGGTCCAGCGCCCCGCAGTCGTGCGCGTCCGCTACGTGGATGTCGAAGGCAAGCAGCAGGAGCGTGATTTTGCCGACCTGCAGGCGACTGTCGTCCAGCACGAGATCGACCATCTTGAGGGCGTGTTGTTCATCGACCACCTCTCGCGGCTGAGGCGCAACCTGCTCATCCGGAAATACCACAAGTTGCAGCGGGAAAGAGCCGCCGCCGAGCAGCTCTGACACCAGCCGTTGACCGGTAGCGCCCCCTCACCCCGCGAGGGAGAGAAGGTGACAGCCGTTGCAACATCGTTCCTTCTCCCCTCGCGGGAGAAGGACAGGATGAGGGGGCCTTGGGTCAAAATAGAGGGCGGTCGGTATGAAACGCAATCGCCCGAACCTTGCGCCGCTGCCCCTGTTGCACACGGTTGAACAGGCGCAGCTGTAGTCTGCCTCTCGTGACGCAGTAAGACTATAACGCGCGCTTAGCAAAAGGCATCGCGTTTTCCAGCGTCGACTGCTCCGATCAGCTCTTCGACGGCTGCTGCCCCAGATATGTATCGAAGTTGAGATGCGAGGTCTCGATCACGGCCTGGGTCCGGCTGGCGACATTGAGCTTGCGGAGGATCTCGCTGACATGCGCCTTGACAGTCGTCTCACCCACGCCAAGCTCGTAGGCAATCTGCTTATTAAGTAGTCCCTGCCTTATAAGCTGTAAAACTCTGATCTGGGCGGGGGTGAGTTCTGAAACGCGACTTGCGATGTCTCTTGTTTCCTTTTTCTCGACAAGCAGCGCCCTGACTTCGCGGTCCATATCCTTGGGAATATAGATGTTGCCGGCGTAGATTTCTCTCACGGCTTCCGACAAGATCGTCTTGCTCGCCGATTTCGGCACGAAGCCTGCGGCCCCCATTCGGATGGCCTCCGCGGCGATTTTCGGGTCGTTGAGAGCCGAGAAGATGAGAATTGGCGATTGAGGGTACCTCGACCGGATGAGAAGCAGGCCGTCGAAGCCGGAAACGCCGGGAAGCATGAGATCGAGCAAAATGAGGTCGAAGCTTTCGCCGTCGGGCGTGGTCTTCGTGAGTTCCCTGATCGCGCTCGCCTCGCGGACCACAGCTCCCGGCAATGCGAGTTGCACCGCGGCTCGGACCGCCTCGCAAAACATCGGATGGTCTTCTACGATCAGGACAGACGCCATGCGCCCCGCCGCCGCTGGTTTCAACAAAGGCCGGCGCGCCGGCTTCGAAGCGATGCTACATTAAATAATTGACGCCGTCACCAGATTGCCCAGCGCCCGCCCGACGGGACGTTCTTACCCACATGGCCGCCGATGTCGACAAGAGTTCCCGCGGATAACGTAAGACATTACAATCTGATTTTTCCCAACGCGCCGAGCCCCAAAATCAGCGATGCGACGTGTGTCGCCTGCATGATCGCTCCTTGCAAGGCGAGGTTCAGGGCTTCCCTGTAAGGAACGCGCTGCAACTCCAGAACTTCTGTCGCATCCAAGACCGGCTTGCCGATCGCCAAGACCTGCTCGGCGACCACGGTGTGATCGAGATTGCTGTGAGTGGCTGTGTTGGGCGAAATGCTGGCGACAAGCGTCATGCTGCGGGCGTCGCCGTAGCCGGTCTCCTCAAGAAGCTCACGGCGGGCCGCTTCAAGCACGGATTCTCCCGGATCGACCCCGCCGCATGGCAGCTCAAGCGAAATGCGCCCAAGCCCGTGCCGGTACTGGCGGACCAGCAGCACATGATCGTCCTCATCCAAGGCGACGATGTTGCCGAGTGGGCCCAGGGAATTTCACCCCGAGCCCCTCACAGATCCGGACTTGACACTCTCGCGTCATCCGGCTCGTGCCATCGCATGAAGGCTGCCGCCTTCCGCTGAAATTTGGGCTCCTCCCGGTAGAACCGGTTGGCCCAGCTCAGCGGCGATGGCCCGCCCCCTTCGCTCCAGCCCAATTACAGGGCCTTCATCGCTACTACGAGGCAGTCCGCCCCTCTCCGGCGCATCGGTACTTTCGGCCTCGCGATTTTCGCCGCTTGCGCCTTTTCCCTTGGCATCGCCGGCAAGGTTCTCACGTTCCGTATCAGAGCCTGGTTGGGCTTCGCGCCGCCTACACGCCGGATGCCGTTCGGGCAGTATCAGGATATCCCCCAAACTGATCCCGGAGGACGGGTCAGCCCCCGGTTTTGACATCGCTTAATCCGATTTCGACGCTTCTGCAGCGGTTCGCTTGCGCTCGCCTCTCCCAACCGTGCCTGCCAGGATCATTGTCCCGACGTTTCCGCAACGCTCACTACCACGGCTTTTGACCGCAGCAGCTTGCGGTGGCTTGAGATCAGCACCTGATTGCCGAACCCGAAGGACCTCCCTTCATCTCTCATACAGTTGCGCGATGCCGATTGGACCGGCAACGCTCGTGACACAAGACCCAATCCGGATATTCGAGCACGTAGAACGGAGAGACTTCGACGCCTTCCGCGGTGATGCAATCATCGGCGCGCGCAGAGATCCAGCGGTCGCGGAGCACATGCCGCGAGCTTTGCCGTTTCCACGGCTTCAATCGAGTGGTCACCGTTCTCCGCCGCCTATGTCTGGATCAAGCTGCGTCTTCTAATCTAGAGAAAAACCGCCTGCGAGTCATGCGGCTGCTCGGAGGCTGGTGAGAAAGCCTGAGATGCGGCTTCATCCGACAAGGAGGGTCGAGCGATTACAATGGCTTCGACCTTAGGGTGAGCTTGTCGCGGCTCGGCGCGCTCCGTGAGGCCATGGGCGGCATTCTCTGCAGCTTTGGTTTGGCCCGGCGGCGCTCACGCTCGGAAGTCTGATCGAACGCGCGGCGATCGCATTGCGCCTCGCCACACTCATCACCGTTCCCAATCTTTTCAGATTGCATGGACTTCCGAAATTTGCAGAAGCTTGTCTGCAATCTAATATTGGCGCTCATTAATGCTGCAACCTATTTTTGAAGATGCCCGCAAGGGCTCATTCGCAGAGTGTGGACGGGAGGAGGCGCGCGCAATCCAGACAATGCATGCCGTCCTGATCGCCCTTGCCTGTCTTGGCCTGGCCGCTGTGATGTTCTGCAGGCTGGGACAATTTCCCGGCTTGCACGGCGACGAAGCATGGTTCGGCCTGGCGGCCCAGGACATGGTCTTAAAGGGTGTCCCCAGTTTTTCCGGCATGACTTGGTATACGGGCAATCTCTATCCTCTTGCTGTGGCGGGGGTCTTTTCAGTTATCGGGGACGGCGTTTTCGAACTGCGGGCGCCTGGGGCGGCGTTGAATGCCACGGCGGTTTTCGTCCTGGCGGTCACCCTCGCGCGAAATTTCGGGTTCGCAAGCGCTTGGCTTTATCTCTGCCTCGTCGGAGCCTCTCTCTACTGGATCTGGGAGAGCCGGATCGCTTGGGAAGTGACGGCGTTCACTCTTCCACTGCTCTCGCTCCTGCTGGCCAATATTCTGCACGGTTTTAGGTCGCGCGCCACGACCGCCGCGCGTCCGTTGCTGACGGACATCGCCATCCTAAGCCTATGTTGGATCGGCGCCCTCAACCACGTCATTTTCATGGTTGTGGTGATTGCATTCGCAGGCGCCGCTGTTGGCGTGGCGATGCTTCACCCCTGTCGAAGGCGAGCGGAACTTGCGGTCTTGATGATGTGCGCCTTGTCGATGACGCCGCTTATTTTCACCCGAAAAATGAGCATCGTACAGGTTCTGCCGGCATGGCAAACATCGTTGCTCCTGCTGATCGTCCCACCTGCCATCTTCGGTCTCTTGTATGCGCTCCTGCGCGGCGCGGGCGCGGCCATCGTCCAACGCTTCTGCGAGGAAACGCGGGCTTCGCCCGAACGCGGTTCGCGCGCGGAAACAAAGATCCGCTTAGCGACTGCGTTGCTGCTCGCTCCTTTCGTCATGTTTCATGGATGGGCATTTGCGATGGCCGCGTCGGGCTTGGGGCCGGCCCAACGCATGGCGGCCGTCGATCCAAACATGGCGACGAAGATTATCATCATCGGACTGGGATTGGCCTGACAGCCCTCTTGGCAGGCGGTATGGTGGCGGCTTGGCGGCGATCCCTCCAAAAGGATGCAGCGCTCCAATTTCTTATTCTCGCAACAGTCCTGAGCTTTGTTCTCCTGCCCGTTTTTGTCGGGGGAACGTCGCTGCGGTATTACGTAATACCGCATGCTCTTCTGCTGATAAGCGGCGCAGCCGCCTGGGGAAGCCTGCCGGTTTTTTCCGGAGCGCTTAAGCCGTTGGCTGTGCTGACGATTGCTCCTGTCGCCGTGTGCGGATTCGCCCTGAGCGAACAGTTTCGCTCTCAGGCGCGGGAGCCTCTTGATTTTCAACTCGGCAGGATAACGGAAACGTCGAGCCATTTCTTGCCACATGCGCCGTTGATCGCCGCCTTGAGCGCAAACAAAAGTTGCAAGTTGGAAGAGCCCTCTTTCTTCATCGAAAAGCCCGTGCGCTTTATCTACAACACGGCGCCCTGGCCGTGCGACCCGAACATCCTGTGCCGTGTAGAGTATTGTAACCGACACATCGGCTGCCCGCCGAACAGCGGTTATTTTAATGTTTCCTGCTCGAAGATCGACGGCCTTCGGCTTCCGCTGTAGATTTGGACGATGCCGATCGCCGGAGGAAGTTGGGCAAGTGGTCGTAGTCCCAATTTCCCGGTCCCGAGCGTTTTGGGCCTTTAAATAAGAGGACAAAATCCCAACGCTGCCAGAACGTTAAGGATCGGACTTTGGGGGGCTTTTCCGGCATGCCCTCATCCATTGCTAATGGAAAGGGAGCCATAAAAACAGATTGGTCGGAGTGGAGTGATTCGAACACTCGACCCCCTCGTCCCGAACGAGGTGCGCTACCAGGCTGCGCTACACTCCGACGCCGTGAGAACCCTGTATATACCGGCCACGGCGCCGTGCGCAAGCCATGAAGACGGTTTATTCAGAAGCTGAAGCTCCTTTCTTTAGCAGAGAAGCGCGGGACGCATCGACGTGTTGCGGGGCGCGCTCTTTTCGCGCGACGCCATTTTCAATCGCGCGGCGTAGATGGCGAGGCAATCGGAGAACTCCGAAGCCTTGTCGGGGGTGAGTTGGATGAAAGCGAGCGTTTCGCCGTCGCTGTCTTCGATCTGGATGGTGATCTTCTTGTCTTCCTCCTCGGCCCAAGCGCGAATAATCGCCGGTTCCCGACCTTTTTTCTTTGTCATAAGCCGTGCCTCCTCTAACCCGATCACCGAGGCCGTTCAGCCGAAGCCGCGCGGCCCTGAAGCTAGATTAAGCAAGCATTGTGCCGATTCCGCGTCAAAAGCATGTGCGAGCAATTAAAAAAGGCGCTCCCTCATCACGAGAGCGCCCTTTGCCTAAAGATTGGGCGTTTGCCCTATTTATTTGCCAAGCAAGGCTAAAAATCAGTTACCCATGAACGGATTTGACGGCAGGGAACTGGCCGCGTTTTGCACCGCGGAGCTCGCCGCCTTCGTTCCGTCTTTGACCGCCTTGACCGTCAGCTCGCGAAGTTCTTCCAGCTGGCGGCTGAAGGTTTCCATCTGGTTCCGCAGATGCGTATTCTGAAGCTCGACGATCTCGCTCAGGTGCTTTGCGTCGGTGAGTTGCAAGGCGAGGTTGAAATTGGACTCCGCATTCTGCCGGGTGAACGCGGCGATCTTCTCATTGAGCTGCTTGAGCCCGTCGGCAGCCGGGATCGACGACGTATCGACGCTTTGGAGCATTTTCTCGCTTGAGGAGACGAAGGTGTCGAACGCCTTGCGAGCCTGCTCGATGCTGGACTTCATGATGCTGCGAATGGAATCGGGAAGTTCTGCGAAATTTGGTGTGTTCTGCATTGGCGATCTCCTGGCCATGTCGAAGTGAAAACGGCGTGCGCCGTGAAGCTATTTTACGGACGGCTTGCCATCAAGTATTGAAGATGAAACCTGAATTGACAAGCTTAACAATATGCTAATGCGAGTGACGAAAAGCAACCGAAAGGATCAGGTCGCGGTTAAACTGCGGTCAAAGTCTTCCTGTGTGTCCAAATCGCGAAGCACGCCCGGATTTGCGGTTTCCACCTCGGTGAGGCGAAGGGCGTGGCGGCGCAGAAGCGAACGCGCTCCTTCGTCGCCCGATAAGGCTGACAGTTCCGTGATATAAGATGCACAGAACAGGACCGGATGGCCCCGCAGCCCTTTGTGCAGCGGCGCGAGGATCGCCCTGTGCGCGAAGTTTTCCGCGAGCGCGCGATAGACCTCGCCGCCGATGTCCGGCATGTCGCCCAAGGCGATGAAGACGCCGCCAGCTTCCGGATTTAAGGCGCGCGCGGCGGCCGCGATGGAGCCGCCGAGGCCCTCGGCAAAGTGGGGATTGTGAACGCACCGGAAGTCGTACGCGCCGGCAAGGGCTTGAACCTCGGCTGCATCGCGTCCCGTGACGGCGATGCGATCGATAAAGTCGAACGCCCCGGCGATCTTGAGCGCATGCGCCAGAAGGCGTTTACCCCGATAGGGCTGCAAGAGCTTGTTAGGGCCGCCCATGCGCCGCGAAAGGCCCGCCGCCAGCACAATGAGCGCCAACCTGGGAGCGTGCTTTAGCATGCCATCCCCTGCTCGCGGGCGGCTGCAACAATCTGGGTTAGCACCGACAAGGCGATGTGGGGCGCGCTTTTGAGCCCCGTGAGAAGGCCAGCGGGGCTTTTGATCCGCGCGATCTGAGCCTCCGGGAAGCCTGCCTTTTGCAACGCGGCCTGCCGGATGCGCCGAACGTCTTTGCTGCCGATCGCCCCGATGAAGAAAGAAGGCGAAGGGAGCAACTCCGAGAGAACCGGAAGCTCCTGCTCGTGATCGTGGAAGGCGAGCACCGCCGCGGTCCATGAGTCCGCCGCAAACGGTGGCCGCGGCGTCAGGGGGCGAACAGCGACGGAAGGCGGCAGCTTGGGCAGGATGTCTGGGTCTGGAGCGTAGAACTCGGCCTCGAAGCCCGCGCAGGGCGCCATCTCGGAAAGCGCGACCGCGATCGGGCTTGAGCCGATGACGAGGCAACGCAGCTGCGGCTCGTAAGCCCGCAGGAAGCTTGGCCCTTCCCGATGAGATGGGGAGCGGGCGCCTTCGGGCGCGTGGAGCCGACCTTCGCCCGTATCGAGATCGATGCAAAGCATGAAAGGTTGCCGCCGATCCTGGCGCCTTTTCATCTCTTCGATGAGCGCCGCGTTCCGCATCGGCTGGACGAAGACGTCGAGCCCGCTGCCGCAGGGCAGGCGTATGTCGAAATAGGGCGATCCCTTGCCGTAACGGAGGAGCCTCGCCTTATCTTTTTTGATCGCCTCCGCCGCCTCAAGCGCAATGGCCTGTTCGAGGCATCCGCCCGAGAGATAGCCCGCCCAGCGCCCGCTTTCGGCGACCGCCATTTGGGCGCCCTCGGCGCGCGGCGCGTTTCCGTCGATGCCCACAAGCGTGACAAGGGCGCAGCGTTCGCCCTGCCTCATCCATGAGGCGAGATCGGGAATGACGTTCTCCCGGTAGGCGCCGGCAAAGCCGCTAAGAACCGCGGGTCGTTCAAGCAAATGCGTCGTCATCGGGCTTCGATATTTGCGGCGGCGTCGCCCGCCGCCTGAATGCCGTCAAAAAGCATTATTCCGCCGGAGCGACAGCGCCTTGGGCTGCGTCGTGACCGTGGAGAACACCTCCGAACAGCTTTCGGATCACGACGTAGAACACGGGCGTGAAAATCAGGCCGAAAAAGGTCACCCCGAGCATCCCGTAGAAGACGGCCGTTCCGAGCGCGACCCGCATCTCCGAGCCCGCCCCCGTCGCGATATAGAGCGGCACGACGCCGAGCGTGAAGGCGAACGAGGTCATTAAAATCGGGCGCAAGCGCAGCCGGCTCGCCTCGACAGCCGCCTGGAAGCGGTCCCGCCCTTGCGCTTCAAGCTGGGCTGCAAACTCCACAATCAGGATCGCGTTCTTGGCCGCAAGGCCCACCAGCACCACAAAGCCGATCTGGGTCAGGATGTTGACATCCGAACCGTGAAACTTCACGCCCAGGATCGCCGATAGAAGACACATCGGCACAATCAGGATGATGGCGAGCGGCAGGCTCCAGCTTTCATATTGCGCCGCCAGCGCAAGGTAGACGAACAGAACCGCAAGCGCGAAAATGATGATGGCGGGCGTTCCCTGATGCGTCTCCTGATAGGAAAGGTCCGTCCACTCATAGCTGACGCCATCCGGCAAAATCCGCGACGCGAGGTCGCCCATGATGTCGATGCCTTCACCCGAGCTGACGCCGGGCGCCGTTGCGCCTTGCATTTCGATGGCGGGATAAAGGTTGTAGCGGGGAAAGCGCTGAGGGCCTGCAATTTCCCGGAAAGTGGCGAGCGAGCCAAGCGGGACCATTGCGCCCTTTGCGCTTCGGACCTTCAGCTGCGCAATGTGCGCCTTATCGATGCGGTAGGGCGCATCCGCCTGCGCCGTCACCCGGTAGGTGCGTCCAAAAGCGTTGAAATCGTTCACATAAGCGGAGCCGAGATAGATCCTGAGCGTATCGAAGACGTTCTGGAGGGGAACGTCGAGCATTTGCGCGCGCACGCGGTCAACATCGACGTACATCTGCGGCGTATTCGCCGTGAATGTCGTGAACACCGCTTGCAGCCCGGAGGTCTTGTTCGCGTTCGCCATCAACTCGTAGGCGGCGTCCGTCAGCGTTTGCAGCCCGCGCCCGCGGCGATCCTGGATGTACATCGAAAAGCCGCCGCCCGTTCCGATGCCGCGGATTGCAGGCGGCGCGATCACGAACACATTGGCTTCCTTGATCTTTCCAAGCTTCGCGCGCAGATCGTTTACAAGTTTCTGCGACGTCAGCCCTTGTCTGGCGCGTTCCTCGAACGGAGCAAGGACCGCGAAGATCGCGCCCGTGTCTGGCGCATTGGTCCGCGTCGCGCCCGAAAAGCCGGCGAAGGCCGGCGAATGCGCGACGCCCGGCGTTGAGAGGAGTTCCTTGGTTGCGCTCATAATCACGTCGCTCGTTCGCGAAAGCGAGGAGCCTGATGGCAGGTTGAAGGATACGACGAGATAGCCTTGATCCTGCTGCGGAATGAAGCCTTTCGGCACGGTCACGAAGAGATAGGCGGCCGTCGCGATCAACCCGGCGTAAATCACGAGCATCAGGGGCGTCACCCGGATGATGACGCCGACAAACCAGGAATAGCCGTGCTCCAACGCGCGAAAGAGGCGGTCGAAGCCGTTGAAGAACCAGTTCGTCAGGAAGGAGATGTCGAAGCGATGCTTCCGCTCCTTCTCTTCGCGCGAACGAAGCGCGATGGCGCACAGCGCAGGGCTGAGCGTGAGCGAGTTGAAGGCCGAGATGACGGTCGCCACCGCGATGGTGAGCGCGAACTGCCGGTAAAACTGCCCTACGATCCCCTGCAAAAACGCGGTTGGGATGAACACCGCGCAGAGCACGAGCGCGATGGAGATGAGCGCCACGCCGACCTCGTCCATGGTGGAGAAAGCTGCCTCGCGCGGACTGAAGCCGTGTTCGATTTTGCGCTCGACGTTCTCCACCACCACGATGGCGTCGTCGACCACGATGCCGACCGCGAGCACAAGACCGAACAGCGTGAGGTTGTTGATGGAGAAGCCAAGCGCCGCCATCACGAAGAAGGTGCCGATCAACGAAACCGGGATCGCGACGAGCGGAATGAGGGTCGCCCGCCACGTTTGCAGGAACACAAGGACGACGATGACGACGAGGAGCACCGCTTCGAAGATCGTCGTGATCAGCTCATCGACAGACCGCTGGATGAACTCCGTCGGATTATAGACGATGCGGTACTCGATCCCTTTGGGGAAGCCCTTCGAGAGGTCCGCCATCGTCTCCTTGACGGCGTTGGCGACGGAGAGCGCATTGGCGCCGGGCGTCTGCGAAACGAGCAGCACCACCGCGGGCTTGCCGTCGAGGAAGCCGTTCGTCGTGTAGTCGAGGCCGCCAAGCTCCATCCGGGCGACGTCGCGCAGCCGCGTAATCCGGCCGTCCACGCCTGTCTTGACCACGATATCGCCGAACTCCTCGGGTTTCACGAGCCGGCCTTTAAGCTGAAGGCTCGTCTGGAAGGCCTGATCGTTTGGCATCGGCGGCTGCCCAAGCGCGCCGCCCGCAACCTGGATATTCTGCTGCTGGAGAGCGCCCACGATCTCATCGGCGGTCAAGCCGAGCGATGAGATCTTGTCGGGATCGAGCCAGGCGCGCATGGAATATTCGCGCACGCCGTAGAGCAGCACGTTGCCGACGCCCTTCACGCGCGCCACTACGTCGCGCACCTGAAGGAGCGCGTAATTCGAGATGTAGAGCTGGTCGTAGCTGTTGTCCGGCGACAGCATGTGTACGACCATAAGAATGTCGGGCGTGTTCTTCTTCACGACCACGCCGGTCTGGCGCACCTCGGCCGGGAGGCGAGGCTCCGCGACGGCGACGCGGTTCTGGACGAGAACCTGCGCCATATCGAGGTTTGTGCCGAGTTCGAAGGTGACGGTGATCGTGACGGAGCCGTCGGCCGTCGCCTGCGAGGACATGTAGATCATGTTCTCGACGCCGTTGATCTCCTGCTCGATGGGCGTCGCCACGGTGTCGGATGCGATCTGGGCGTTTGCGCCGGGATAGGAGGCCGTCACCGTGACGGTCGGCGGCGCGACTTCGGGGAACTGTGCGACGGGCAGCCGGATGTAGGCGAGGCCGCCCACGATGACGATGAAAATCGCGATCACGGCGGCGAAAATCGGCCGCCGGATGAAGATGTGGCTGAATTTCATGGCAGCGACGCCGCTTTCTGCGCCTGTTCGATGACCGTCTTCTCGGCCTTGACCTTGATTCCTTTGCGGGCGCGCTGGACGCCGTTCACGATGACCCAGTCGCTTGGGCTGACGCCGGTGCGGATCACGCGCAGGCCGTCGATCATCGGGCCAAGCGAGACAGGCTTCGCGCCAACCGTGCCGTCATCGGCGACGACAAAGACGAGGCGGTTCGATTGATCGGTGGCGATGGCCTCGTCGGGCAGCAAAATCGCGTTGTACTCGCCGCTGCCGATGACGCGCGCCCGCGCGAAAAGCCCCGGCAGCAGCATCCCGTTCGGATTTGAGAAGGTGGCGCGCTCTCTCAGAGAGCCCGTGTTCGCGTCGATGCGGTTGTCGACGAAGTTCATCTGCCCCTTGTAGGGGAAGCCGGTATCGCCCTGGAGCCCCACCTCAAGCGGATTGGGAGTCTCCCGCGAACTCGGCCGCATGCCTTGCTCGTACAGCCGCTTGTATTTCAGGAAGTCGGCCTCGCTGATGTCGAAATAGAAATAGATCGGATCGGTCGAGACGATGGTGGTCAGCAGCGACCCGCTGCCGGATCCGCCCGTGACATAGTTTCCTTCGCTGATGAGCTTCCGGCTGATGCGACCGCCGATCGGCGCATGAATTCGGGTGAACTCCACGTCCAGCTCGGCCGACTTGACGCTGGCTTCGGCGGAAAGAACCTCGGCTTCGGCCGTCTTGACGACCTGATTTCGCTGATCGAAGACCTGCTGAGAAATCGTGTTGTTCGACATAAGAGGGCGCGCGCGCTCAAGGTCTCTTTGAGCGAAGTCGAGCTTCACTTTCGCGCCTTGCAGCGCGGCGCGGTCGCGATCGAGCACCCGCTGAAACGGGCGCGGATCGATCACGAAGAGGAGGTCGCCCTTCTTGACGACGGCGCCGTCCGTGAAATTGACTTCGGTCAGAACGCCGGATATCCGCGCCCGAACCTCAACCATGTCCTGGGCGTCGAAGCGGCCCGTATATTCGTCCCACTCCATGACCTTCTTCTCGACCGGGTTCGCGATCGACACCGACGGCGGCGGCGGAGCGCCCGGCGCTTGCGCCACTCGTTTGTCGCCACAGGAAGCGAGCGCTAGCGCCGCCAGCCCGATGAAACAGGCCTTCAAAAATCGAGTTTGACTTGGCATTCCTTGCCTTTGGGCCGATTGGTCGCGGAAGGATAGAGCATAAACCAGCCCGCCTCGCCTCGACAAACGGCCGTGTCGCGGCTTGCCGAAGCGGCTGGGCTTCGATCGATGATCGTGAATTTCATATAGCACGTGAAGCGGTTGCGGCAACGGTCGGAAGCCGTTTCCCCCTATGTCTCCCGCCACGCCGCGGAACATCTCGTGCCGTCTATTGCGCTAACATATGATGTCTCGAAAATTTTCGGCATGAAGACAGGCAGGCGCACGGCTGAACCTTTCGCAGCTTGGAAATCGGTCCGTTCGCAGTCCGTTCGCGCTCAATGCTTGACGGAAGCCGCCCTTTCTCCCTAATACTTGCGCAATCGTGGTAATTTGGCCGGCCGGCTTGCAGCCACGTTAAAAAAATTGCTAAAAGGCCGTGGCGCGGCAGCCCCGGCCTCATCGGTCGGCTTGGACGAATGTCCTGGAGGGAGGCTGGCCGCAGCTTCATGAATAGAATTCTTGTCTCCGCCCGAGAACTACGGGCCGTTTCCGACGAAAGTATGGTCTTTCGAAGCGAAGAAGGTTTGCCGCTCGACTGCGGGCGCATTCTCGCGCCTTTCGAGATCGCATACCAGACCTACGGCGCGCTCAACGCCGACAAATCCAACGCCGTGCTCGTCTGCCATGCGCTGACGGGCGACCAGCATGTCGCGAACCTGCATCCAATGACGGGCAAGTCGGGGTGGTGGGAAACGATTATCGGACCCGGCAAGCCGGTCGATACGGACCAGTATTTCGTCATCTGCTCGAATGTCATCGGCGGCTGCATGGGCTCGACCGGCCCCGCCTCGGTCGATCCCGCCACCGGCAAGCCTTACGGCCTCGACTTCCCCGTCATCACCATCGCCGACATGGTGCGCGCGCAAGCCTGCCTCATCGATCATCTCGGCATTCCCGACCTCTTCTGCGTGATCGGCGGCTCGATGGGCGGCATGCAGGTGCTGGAATGGTGCGCCAGCTTCGGCGATCGCGTTTTCTCGGCGGCGCCGATCGCCACCGCGCCGCGGCACTCCTCGCAGAACATCGCCTTCCACGAAGTTGGCCGCCAGGCTGTCATGGCGGATCCCGAATGGCGCGGCGGTCGCTATCTCGAGGAAGGCACGAACCCCGCCAAAGGGCTCGCGGTGGCGCGCATGGCCGCGCACATCACCTATCTTTCCGACGAGGCGCTGCACCGGAAATTCGGGCGCAATCTGCAGAACCGCGACAAGATAACCTTCGGGTTCGACGCCGATTTCCAGGTCGAAAGTTATCTGCGTTACCAGGGCATCAGCTTCGTCGACCGCTTCGACGCCAACAGCTACCTCTACATTACGCGCGCGATGGACTATTTCGACCTCGCCGCCGATTACGGCGGGGTGCTGGCGAAAGCCTTCAAGAACACGAAGACGCGCTTCTTCCTCGCGTCATTTACAAGCGACTGGCTCTATCCGACGCGCGAAAGCCGGGCCGTCGTGCAGGCGCTGAACGCGGTGGCGGCGAATGTCAGTTTCGTCGAAATCGAGACCGACAAGGGCCACGACGCCTTTCTTCTGCATGAGCCGGAGTTGTTCGACGCGGTGCGCGGCTTCCTTGAGGCGGCGAAGGAGAAGCGCGGGCTTCCGTCCGTGCGAAAGGCTCGGGGCCGGCGATGACGGCGGCGACGTTCGAGGACCGCGCGGCGCAGGCGGCGCAAGTCCCGCAGCCTCGCATCGACCTGCTTCTGATCGCCGGCATGGTCGAGCGAGGCGCGCGCGTGCTCGATGTCGGCTGCGGGACAGGCGAGCTTCTGAAGCTCCTGGAAGAACAAAACGAGGTCGATGGCCGCGGCATCGAGCTGAGCCAGTCCGGCGTCAACTTCTGCGTGGCCAAGGGGCTCTCCGTGATCCAGGGCGACGCCGATCACGATCTCGTGAACTATCCCGACCAGGCCTTCGACTACGCGATCCTGAGCCAGACGCTGCAAGCCACCCGGCGCCCGAAGGATGTGCTAGAGGAACTGTTGCGCATCGCGCGCCACGTGATCGTGTCGTTCCCGAATTTCGGCCATTGGCGCATTCGCTGGCAAATCCTCAGCCACGGCCGCATGCCGATCACCTGGAACCTGCCCGAGGTCTGGTACGAAACGCCGAACATCCATTTCTGCACGATCCGGGATTTCCGCGAACTGTGCGACGTGGTCGGCGCGAAGGTCGAGCGCTCGTTCGCGCTTTCGCCTTACGGCCACCCGCTCGGCACCAAGGTCCCATCCTTCCTGCATAACCTCATCGGGCAGCAGGCCGTGTTTCTCCTGACCGCGAACAAGGCCGCGAAGGCGAACGGCGGTTGAGCGGCCTCTTGATCTGGAGCATGACGGCCGTGCGGTTGTCGGAGCGAACGAGGGGCTCGGCACCTTCGCCGGCTCCCGCTCCCGTAATTGTCAAAATGGATGTGAGTATGGAAGCCGTGAACCCTATGCGCGGAGGCTCACAGCCTCTTTCGAAGGGCGCCCGGGACGCCAGGTCCAAGCGTATATCCATTTAAAATTGCAATGCGGTGAGGTGCAACCGAATACAGGAGTAATCTTAACTGCATGGCGTTGCCGTCCCAACGCCAAGCTAGATTCCACGGACTTGTGCAAAAGTGGACGATGAGAGTTCCCCGTGATGCTTCGAAGCAGATGAAATAATCACCAGTCTTGCTGAGTCACAATAGTGCGCCCCGCCGCGAGGCCTGACCTACATGGTGCAGGTGTTAATGGCAAGCCGAAGCATTGCAGGCATCGGCCGCTCGCTATGCTTTTGCGCAATATGGGGAGAGTGCAAAAGTAATCTTGCAAAGCACGTCTGGCGACGATAAGGGGAATAGTCAAAGTTTAATAAATTATGGATGGCGCTCCCGTATGCGACGGACCTTTTCCGGGCTGGCGGCGCTGCAGCTGGACGTCGCCCTCGCTATCGGTCTTCAGTCCGGAGCGACGATCTCCGCGCTCTGCTCTTGAGGGAGCTGAGCCGCCGATGGAGAGCAAGAGTGGCTAGTCGTATTGAAACCTGAGAAGCGTCTGGAGACGCGCTGCAAAAGTGAAGTCGCCGCCGCAGCTTAAAGTCACGGCAGAGCAAGGTGCTATAGAAAGGGAGCCAGAAAAGATGAGTAAGATTTGGTCATCTGTAGGTACACTCAAAACAGAAAATGAAGGCCAGTTCGTAACAGTAAAAAATACTGATACCGGCATAGCTGTTTATGGCCCCTATGAAAAACTCGGAAAGGGTAAGTATTCGGTGAAATTTTGCGTATCCCCGGATGCGAACGCCGCACGCGACCTCGTTTGTTGTCGCATTGATATTGTCGGCGACTATGGCGTGTTAAAATTAATGGAACGCACTTTGTCTGTGGGGGAACTGCGTGACTGCGGGAGCGAAATAGAGGCCGCATTCGAGTTGCGGAAGCCGTCCCTTGTAGAATACAGGGTGTTTGCTCTCGGAGCGACGGGGTTCCGTGTAGCCTATGAACGCAGGGCGCTCGCAATCTTTGATCATGAGTTCAATTCGTCTCATGCCGATGGAGCCGGAGAAAACCTAGTGTTCCGCGCTAACTACGGACGCATATCTTTCTTAGAGGGCGCTGGAGCAAAGTTCTCGATCACGAGCCGTGATATCATCGCAACTGTAAACAACATAAAATTTCATATTGAAATCAACTGAGAATTTGTCGATCTTCAGTGAGATATTTTTTGATAACATTTACACGGTCGCGCTTCCAAGAAAGAGCATCGCATTCGATATTGGGATGAACGTCGGAATGGCGTCTCTTCTACTAGCCAATCATCCCATGATCGAGCACGTATATTCCTACGAACCCTTCAAGACGGCTTATGGTAGAGCACTCAGAAATCTTGAGCTTAATCCCGAACAAAGCCGCAAGGTAACACCACAGCGTCTGGGCTTGAGTGACCGCGATATGATAATGGAAGTTGTCAGTCAGGATGATTTTACGGGAGGAAATACGGTCAAGGGGCGTCAATTAGGCAATAAGGAAACGATTGAGCTTCGCGATGCGGGCCGGGAATTGAAGGCTGCAATTACCGAGGCGAAGGAGCGCAGCCTTGGGGTCGTCATAAAGGTGGATTGCGAGGGATCGGAGTTTCCCATTTTTGAAGCTCTGGAGCGGGAGAACCTTTTTGGCAACATTGATGTATTCATGATCGAATGGCACAAATGGTGGTCTGCAGAGAAGACGCAGCAGGATCTCATCCGGCCTTTGGTGAGAGCTGGTTTTGCCGTTTTCGATCAAACTCGGCCAGGCGTCGCGCAGGGAATACTACTAGCGGTTAGAGGCGCACAATAGAAGCTCGGATAGCTTTGGTGCGCGCAGGCAAAAAGCTAGATTGTGTTTCGGATTGACGGATCAGACTATCGCCGCGGCTTTGAGCACGGACCGATGGGCGGGCATGAGCAGGGCGACCATCAGTGCCGTGTGCCGGGGCCGGTGAGTTGTGGGGACGCGGCGAGTGGAAACATCAGGCATCCTTCCCGGAAGGCTATGGCATTCCGCCCTTCATATCGGCCAAAGGTCCGGCAGGCGCCGTACGCCATAGAGCGAAGCGGCGCGCTCCTGGCAAAGCGGCCTGCGGAGCCTTCGGGATCGCAAAAGCCGCATCGGGATTAAGGCTCCGGGCATGCGCCGCGAACCTATCGACAATTTGCGCGTTTGTGGCAAATTGCCTGCAAAAGTCCGCGGCCCCTGCCGCGCGAAGAAGAGGTTCACAATGCCCCACGCGATCCGCATTCACGCCTATGGCGGTCCGGAAGTCATGACATGGGAAGAGGTCGACGTCGGCGAGCCGGGGCCAGAGCAAGCCAAGATCAAGCAATACGCGGCGGGCATCAACTACATCGACGTGTACCACCGCACCGGTCTTTATCCGCAGCCGTCCTTTCCCTTCACGCCGGGTTGCGAGGGCGCGGGCCAGGTGATCGCGGTCGGACCGGGCGTAGCCGAAGTGGCAGTGGGCGACCGCGTCGCCTATGCCGGGCCGATTGGCGGCTATGCCGAAGAGCGGCTCATTGCGGCGGACCGACTCGTCAAGATACCGGACGCCATCCCCTATGAGACGGCGGCGGCGATGATGCTGCAAGGCATGACGGTGCGTTATCTCATCAAGAAGACCTATCCGGTCACGAAGGACAGCGTTGTGCTCTGGCACGCGGCGGCTGGCGGCGTCGGGCTGATCGCCTGCCAATGGGTCTCTGCGCTTGGCGCTACCATCATCGGCACGGTCGGCTCGGACGAGAAGGCGCGCCTCGCCAAAGCGAACGGCTGCACGCACGTGATCAACTACCGGACAGAAGATTTCCCGGCCCGCGTGAAGGAGCTGACGGACGGCCGCGGCGTCGATGTCGCCTACGATTCCGTCGGCAAGGACACGTTTCCCGGCTCGCTCGACTGCATCAAGCCGCTCGGCCTTTGGGTGAGCTTCGGCAATGCCTCGGGGCCGGTCCCGCCTTTCGAGATGGGCATTCTCGCGCAGAAAGGCTCGCTCTACGCCACGCGGCCGACGCTCTTCACGCATATCGCCACGCGCGAGGGGCTTATGGAGACCGCGAACGACCTCATCGACATGGTGAGCCTCGGTCGCGTGAAAATCGATGTCAGCAAGACCTACCCGATGGCGGACGCGGCGCAGGCGCATCGCGACCTGGAAAGCCGCGCCACGACCGGCTCCATCGTGCTGCTCGCCGATTGCGCCGACGCTAACCTGCCCGCTGCGAATGTTGGCGGCTCGGACCCGGTTTAGGCGCGAAGACGTCCCTTTGGGGGACGCCTTTTAATTTATGCTAATCAGGTAGATCTTATTCGCGGCGCCGGACCTTCGTTCAAGCCAGCCTTGCGCAGTTTTAGTTGGTTCCGTTAAGGCGCAGATTAATGACTGTCCGGGGCTGACGAGGGCAGAGGAGAGGGCTGCTGCCGGGAAATCTCGACTGTCACCTCTGACCCATCCTTTGTGCGAGCCTTCACCGTTAGTTTGTTGCCCAATAGCAGTGCAAAGGCAATCAGAGCCACTCCTGGCAGTGCGAAAAACGCTAGCGTTTCCATGTCAGTACCCCCTTTTCCAAAGTCTGGGCGGGCCACGTGATAAGACGTTGCCATGCGCCAGCGGCCGCTCAAGGGGCAGGATCAGCCCTACGCAGGGACGCGATTCGCCCTTTAAGCGTGTGCAAGGCTCTTTTGGGGAAGGGAATGAAGTTGGTTTAGTCCCGAGTTCTTTCAACGAGGTTAACGAGACAACTTCAATTCCTACTTTTGGTTGCCTAGGCACAACTTAACAACCAAACCTCACAGATTTTTGCGTGCACGCCTGTGTTCCCCACCTTGACAGAGCACCTCGGTTTCCGGTCCGAAGGCGTGCCCCCGACTGCCGCCCCGGTCGTAGAGTTCAAACTAAAGATCACCACATCTGCTAGCGGATGTTGTGAGGAGATAGAGCAGACCGCAACGGTCGCCGCGGATGAGGGTAACTCCGTCAACAGATGCATGCCTCAGAAGCAGCGCTCACGCTGGACGCGCATCCGCGAGCCTTCTATAGCTGGCGCAAACCAGTTTTTATGCTTTGGAGACGAGAATGCTCGATCTCAAATGGATCCGGGAAAACCCGAAAGATTTCGACGCCGGGCTGAAACGGCGCAACCTGCCGCCGCTGTCGGCTGACGTGCTGAAGCTCGACGAGGAGCGGCGCGCGAACACGACGGCGCTGCAGGAGATGCAGGCGCGGCGCAACGCGGCGTCCAAGGAAATCGGCAAGGCGAAGGGCAAGGGCGGCGATCCCGCGAAGGCGGAGACGCTGATGGCCGAAGTCGCCGGGCTGAAGGAGGAGATCGCGGCGGGCGAGCAGCGCGAGCGAGGCCTCGACGAGCGGATCAAGACGCTTTTGGCCGGCATCCCGAACATGCTGTCGCCCGAGACGCCCGACGGCAAGGACGAGACCGAGAACGTGGAGCTGCGCCGCTGGGGGCTCCTGCGCGACTTTGCGAAGGAAGGCTTCGAGCCGAAGCAGCATTTCGAGATTGGCGAAGCGCTGGGCCTGATGGATTTCGAGGCGGCGGCGAAGATTTCCGGCGCGCGGTTTACGGTGCTGAAGGGCGGGCTTGCGCGGCTCGAACGCGCGCTCGGCCAGTTCATGCTCGACGTGCAGACCGGCGAGCACGGCTATACGGAGGTCAGCCCCCCGCTTCTCGTTCGCGACCATGCCATGTTTGGCACCGCCCAACTTCCCAAGTTCGAGGAAGATCAGTTTTGGGCGGTCTCCGGCGAACTGCTTGCCAAGGAGGCGCATGAGGTCGCCACGGCTGACAAGCTGGCGGCGCGGATCCGGGATGGGCGCCTCGGTCTGTTGCCGACAGCTGAAGTGCCGCTCACGAATTTAGTGCGAGAGAGCATTCTCGCCGAGGCCGATCTGCCCTATCGCTTCACCGCGCTCACGCCCTGCTTTCGCTCCGAAGCGGGCGCGGCAGGCAAAGACACGCGCGGCATGATCCGCCAGCACCAGTTCTACAAAGTCGAGATGGTCTCCATCACGCGGCCCGACCAGTCGTCGACCGAGCATGAGCGCATGACGAACTGCGCCGAGGAGATCCTGAAGCGGCTCGGCCTGCCCTACCGCGTCGTCGTGCTCTGCTCCGGCGACACCGGCTTCGCCTCGCAAAAAACGCACGACATCGAAGTGTGGCTGCCCGGCCAGAATGCTTATCGCGAGATTTCGAGCTGCTCCAATTGCGGCGACTTCCAGGCGCGGCGCATGCAGGCGCGCTTCCGCCCGAAGGACTCGAAAGACTTGCAGTTCGTGCACACGCTGAACGGCTCCGGCCTCGCCGTTGGCCGCACGCTGATCGCCGTCATCGAGAACTATCAAGAGGAGGACGGCGGCATCCGCGTGCCCGACGCGCTATCGCCCTATATGGGCGGCCTCCACCGCATAGGCATCGCCAAGTAAGGCGGCGAGGCTTCCCCTCGCCCTGTCCTTCACCGAGGCAGGCTCGCCTTGGCGAGCTTGCCGCCTTTCCCACCCGCGTCCGCGAGCGAAGGCGGATGGGAGAGTGAACGCTGCAGCGCGCAGCAAAGCCAAGCTTGGATGGCCGGGTCAAGTTCTGGCTGCCACCTCAGGCGCCGGCGCCTCAGAGAGGAACGCCGCGATCTTTCAGCTGCTTGCGGACTTCCTGGTCCATCTCCTGACCGATCTTCCGGCTCCAAGCCTGACCGAACTGCATGCTCTGCTTCATGAGTTCCGGCTGTAATTGTATAAACCTGGAGCCAGCGGGAGTTTTGTAGAACTTGATGATCTCAGTCATCTCGTCCATGGTCAGTTTGTCGGCGTAAAGCGCGGCGTTCTGATCCAGAAGCTCTTCTTTTCTCTGCGCGAACTTCTCCGGAAGAGCCCTGAAAACATCCTTGATTTCGGCCACGTGATCCGGCCTGAGATTCACGAAAGCGCCCTCAAGCTGCTGCGCCATCAGCGGCACGATGACCTCGAACTGCTTGGCTGCCCCCACAACAACCAATAGCTCTTTGGCGGCGGCAAGGCGCGCCGGATCGGCGTCTGCGAAGCTGGTCGCCGGGGCGGCCATAGACAAAACCGCTGCGAGCGCTGGGGCCAGCAGAAGCCGCGCCCTAAATCCCTCTCTGTGTCTCAAGCGATGTCCCTTTCCGGTTCGATTGCGCCATGCAACGTCGTACCGGCTGCGCAGGAACGGCGCACGATTTTTCTTGGTCGCCGCTTATCAACATGTGGAAGATATCGCGCAGCAATTATGCCTCGGGGGCTGGTTTCACCCCGTCACGTCGAACGCGGCAAGCGCGGCCATGTTCACAAGGTCGTTGTCGGTCGTCCCGAGCGAGGCGATCTGCACCGGCTTCGAAAGCCCCACAAGGATCGGCCCGATCACCGTGCCGCCGCCAAGCTCCTGCAGCATTTTGGTGGAGATGCTCGCGGCGTGGAAGGCGGGCATAATGAGCACGTTCGCGGTGTCGGTCAGGCGGCAGAAGGGATAGAGGGCCAAGGCGCGTCTGTTCAGCGCGACATCGGCGCCCAGGTCTCCGTCGAATTCGAACTCCACCTCGCGGCTCTCAAGAATCCGCACCGCCTCGCGCACCCGCTCCGCCCGCTCGCTCGGCGGATTGCCGAAGGTCGAAAACGCGAGCAGCGCCACGCGCGGCGTCATGCCGAAGCGGGACGCGACGCCCGCGGCCTCGACGGCGATGTCGGCCAAATCTTCCGAGTCGGGCATCTCGTTGATGGAGGTGTCGGCCACAAGCACCACCTTGCCGCGGCTGATAATGACGGAGATGCCGATCACGCGGCGACGCGGCTTCGGATCGAGGACGCGCCGCACATCGTTCAGCGCGGTGGACCAGTTCCGGGTGACGCCCGTGACCATGGCGTCCGCATGCCCGTGCGCAATCATGCAGGCGGCAAAGACGTTGCGGTCGTTGTTCACGAGCCTTTGGCAATCGCGATAGAGGAAACCATTCCGCTGAAGCCGCTGGTACAGGAACTCGGCATAGGTTGCGTTGTGCTCGGAGTGGAGCGCGTTATGGACCTCCAAGTCCTCCTGGTTCACCCCGGTCATGAACAGAGCCTGCCGGATCTGCGCGTCGCGGCCGATCAGGATCGGGAGCCCCAGCTTCTGGGCCGCGAAGGAACTGGCGGCGCGGACGACAAGCTCCTCCTCGCCCTCGGCGAAGACCACGCGCTTCTGATTGAGGCGCAGCGCGTTGAAAATGGTGTTGATGAAGCCGGCCGCCGGATCGAGCCTCGCGGAAAGCCTGACCTTGTAGCCCTCCATGTCGATGATCGGCCTGCGCGCGACGCCCGAATCCATCGCCGCTTTCGCCACCGCAGACGGGATCTCGCAGATGAGGCGCGGATCGAACGGCGCCGGGATGATGTAATCCGGACCGTAGCGCAAGCGCCGGCCATAGACCTCTGGCGACCGCGTCCGGCACATCCGCGCGTGCGAGTTCCGCGATCGCCTCGGCGGCTGCGATTTTCATCGGCTCGTTGATGGTGCGCGCCTGAACGTCGAGCGCGCCGCGGAAAATGTAGGGGAAGCCGAGAACGTTATTGACCTGGTTCGGGTAGTCGGAGCGGCCGGTGGCGACGATGGCGTCGTCGCGAACCTGGGCGACCTCCTCCGGCGTGATTTCCGGGTCTGGATTCGCCATGGCGAAGATGATGGGCTTGGCGGCCATGCTGGCGACCATCTCCTTCGTGAGCGCTCCGGCGGCGGAGACCCCGAAGAAAACATCCGCGCCTGCAACCGCCTGGGCGAGCGTTCGCGCCTTCGTATCGACGGCGTGCGCAGACTTCCACTGGTTCATGCCCTTTTCACGGCCCCGATAGATGACGCCGGACGTATCGCAGAGCGTCACATTTTCGTGACGCACGCCCATCGCTTTCATCAGTTCGAGGCAGGCGATGCCCGCGGCGCCAGCGCCGTTGCAGACAACCCTGACATCTCCCATCTCGCGGTCTGTCAGATGTACGGCATTGATCAGGCCCGCAGTTGCGATGATGGCCGTGCCGTGCTGGTCGTCATGGAACACAGGAATATCCATCAGCTCGCGCAGGCGGCTTTCGATGATGAAGCAGTCCGGGGCTTTGATGTCTTCCAGATTGATGCCGCCCCAGGACGGCCCGAGATAGCGCACGGCGTTCACGAAGGCGTCCACGTCCTGCGTGTCAACCTCGATATCGATGGAATCGACATCGGCGAAGCGCTTGAAGAGAACGGCCTTGCCTTCCATCACCGGTTTTGATGCGAGCGCGCCGAGATTGCCAAGGCCTAGAATGGCGGTGCCGTTGGAGATGACCGCGACGAGATTGCCCTTCGCCGTGTAGTCGTAAACGAGCCTTGGGTTCTCGGCGATGGCCTCGACGGGAACGGCGACGCCCGGCGAGTAGGCGAGGCTGAGATCGCGCTGCGTCGCCATTGGCTTCGTCGGCACGATTTCGAGCTTACCGGGCTTGCCCTCGGAGTGGAATTGCAGCGCCTCCTGCCTCGTGAACTTGCGTTGCGGGCTCACGGGCGCTTCGCGCGGCGCTGAAGGAAGCGCTTCGGACACAGTCTTGAGCCTCCCCTTTGAGGCGGGTTTGAAGGGGGACATCGCTTCTCTTCTTGATGTTCTGAGTAGGATTTTTACGTGAGCCCGCCCTTGCGAGCTTATTCATTGCGACGTTAACGCCCCGGGTTGTACCGCACAAGCCTTCAGCCGCTCTGGAAGGCCCTTTTGCACTAAGGTGTGATGCAGCCGCTCACCGCCGAAAAAATTTGAAAGTCTCGCAATTTTCGCGCGTGTTTTGAACGTTATCCTGTTCAAAGCGATTCAGCCTGAGGACGGCCGACCTCTATTTCTCTTGAAGCCTGTTTCTTCCTGGAGGACATCAATGATTTTCCTGTCCATGCTCGCGAGCTTGCCGTCGGCCGTTCCCAACAGCAGAAGCCAGCGCGCTCATGCCCAGCGAGAACGGCGCCGGATTGCCAGCCAATCTCGCATCTTTTTGAACTGCTTCCAAGATAGCGCCAAGCGCGCCGCGGGCGGGTTGGCCTTTTGTTCGGCTGGCGCGAGGTGCAAAGTTGGATGAAGAATGCAAAATGAAGATTAACTGCAACAGGAGAAACCCGTTGAATCTTTCTACATTCTCCACAGCATCAGTAAAGCCTTTAACGACGTAGCGTAAGCGAGACTAATAAGCGGACTAACCCGATGATTTATGCTGTTCTTTTTGCATTCTTACTTACACTTTTGCCCGCAAGCGCAGACGCTGCGCATCGACGGCGCCATGAGGCCCCCCGCGCTCCCGAGGCCACGACGCAAAGTTTGCGGGATTGCCCCAACTGCCCCGAAATGGTCGTTTTGCCCCCAGGCGAGTTTCTTATGGGGTCTCCGGAAAGCGAAAGAGGGCGCGGCAAGGACGAGGGGCCGCAACATGCGGTAGCCATCGCCAAGCCATTCGCCGTGGGCAAGTACGAGGTCACATTCAGCGAGTGGGACGCATGCGTTGCGGATGGCGGCTGCGCGTACAATCCCGGCGACGAAGGTTGGGGGCGCGGCAGACATCCGGTGATCAATGTGTCCTGGAATGACGTTCAGCGCTATACGGCCTGGCTTACGAAGAAGACGGGGAAAGAGTACAGGCTCTTGTCGGAGGCGGAATGGGAATACGCCGCGCGGGGCCAGATCAAAACGTCCGAGGCGAGCACGCCATTCTCGACGGGGCAGACGATCAGCTACAGGCAGGCGAACTACGACGCGAATTTCACCTACGGCTCGGGCCAGCAAGGCGCTTACCGCCAGAAGACGACCGATGTCGGGTCCTTTCCCCGCAACCCGTTCGGCCTTTACGACATGCACGGCAATGTCTGGGAATGGGTTCAGGATTGCTACAGGCCATCCTACGACGGCGCGCCTTCGGACGGCTCGGCGGTGAGCGCTGCGCCGTGCGATCTGCATGTTCTTCGCGGCGGCGCCTGGAACTACTATCCCAAGCTCTTGCGGTCCGCATACCGCTATGCGACGCCGCCCGACATTCGCCTCAACAACTTTGGTTTTCGCGTGGCGAGGGCCATGTGATGATGGGAAGATGGATGAATTCGAGGCTTCCGCGAATGACCAATAAACCTCTCCTGTCTTGCGCTGCCGCTCTCGTCGTCGCCGGCTTCGTTTTCGGCGGAACGCCTCAAGCGCACGCGCGCACGCAAGACGACCGTTTCGTCCCAAATCACACGCCAGGCACGCCACTTCTTGCGGTGGTGGGCCTCGCGGAGCAACGGATCTCCATTTACGACGCGAAGGGCAAAATCCTGGAATCCCCGGTCTCAAGCGGCCAGACCGGATACGAGACCCCTGCCGGGATTTACAGCATCGTCCAGAAAGAGGAGGACCATCACTCCAACCTCTATGACGACGCGTCGATGCCTTTCATGGAGCGCATAACCTGGACCGGCATGGCGCTTCACGCGGGCGTGCTGCCGGGCTACCCCGCGTCGCACGGTTGCGTCCGCCTGCCTCACGATTTCGCGGAACGCCTCTATGATTTGACCAATGTCGGAATGCGGGTGGTTGTCGCGCGCGAGGATATCGCGCCGGTCGAAGTCTCACAGCCTTTCCTGTTTGGCGCCGGCTCGAAAACGCCCCGGGCCGAGCGCTCTCTTCGCGACGGCGTCTCCCCGACACGCTATTCGCCGTCAGCCAACGACGAGGCTATGTCGCCGCTCAGAATGGCGCTGGCTAAAAAAAGCGCCGAAGCGCAGAACGCCGCGAGAAGAGCGAAGGATGCGAGGCTGGCCGCTGCGAAAAGCGCGTCCGAAGCTCAATCCGCCGCCCGCTCGGTGCAAGCTGCGGAGAGCGGCGTCGCCAAGGCGGAAGACGATGTGAAGGCCATCGAGCAGGCGCTTGAAAAGGCCGATCCCGACAAGGCGGCGCAACTTACGGAGACGACGGTTCAAGCGCTCAAGGCCGCTCAGGCGCAACGCGATGCGGCGAAGGCTCAGGCGAAGTCCAAGGCCGACGCCGCTGCGCAGGCCGAGGCCGACGCCAAAGCGGCCGAGGCCGCGCTTGCAATAGCTCTCGATGCTTCGGAGGAGGCGCGGCTCGACCTCATGCCCGTGTCGGTCTTTGTGAGCCGCAAGACGATGCGCCTTTATGTCCGCAAAGCCAATCTTCCGGTCTATGAAGCCCCTGTCATGATCCGCGATCCAGGCAAGCCCATCGGATCGTTTGTTTTTACGGCCCTGGAGTTCGGGCGGCGGATCGGAAGGCATGAGATGGAATGTCGTGTCCCTGTACAAGAACGCCGCCAACGTCGAGCCCTTCTCAAAGGCGAAGCGGGGCTCTGCAAAGGGACGCCAGCCGGAGCCGGCCGACGTCGCGGGGGCCGAGGCGGCTCTCAGCCGCCTGACCGTTTCGCCGGAAGTGACCGACTACATATCGCGAGCGGTGTTGTCGGGCTCTTCGCTGATCATCTCGGACGAAGGCCCGAGCATCGAAACCGGCAAGGACACCGATTTTGTGGTCTTTATGAGCGGCGAGCCGCAGGGCGGCATCGCAATCCGGGAGCACCATCACGAAGAGGCCAGACGCGACCGGAGTTACGCCGAGGACGATGGGTGGGGATCGGGCTGGTTCAGCAGCGACCGATCGCGGGCGCGGTCGCGACAGCAGCAGCGGCGTGGCTCCGGCGGGGGCTGGTTTAGCGGCGGTTGGCCATTCTGATTTTATTGGCATCGCCGAGCGGTCGGGAAGCCTAATCGCTCGGGATGCCTTCGCCGAAGGCGCCCATCGCTTCCAAAGCCGCGATCCGATCGTCTGAGATGCCGGCGACTTCGCGCAATATTTCGCGTGTATGCTCGCCGAGGAGGGGCGCGCGCGTCACCTCGCAGGGGCTGTCTGAAAGCTTGACGGGATTGCCAACAGTGAGATGCTTTCCCCGCCCCGGGTGATCGACCTCGACCACCGCGCCCGACGCGCGCAGCGCCGGATCTTCCGCAAGCTCTTTCATGGACAGAATCGGGCCGCAGGGGATCTCGCGCCGTTGCAGGATGTCCATGGCCTCGAACTTCGTCCTCTCCATGGTCCACTGCTCGATGCGCGCGAAGATTTGGTTGAGGCGCGGCAGCCTCGCCTTCAGCGTGGCGTAATCGGGATGGGTCTTCCATTCAGGCTCACCGATCACATCGCAAACCTGATCCCAGACCGCCGCCTGGGTGATGACATAAATGTAGGCGTTCGGGTCTGTCTCCCAGCCCTTGCATTTGAGGGCGCGGCCAGGCTGGCCCCCGCCCGAGTCGTTTCCGGCGCGCGGCACGGCGTCGCCGAACGGCACGCCCTCGCCGAACTGGCTGTATTCCGGGAGAGGGCCGCGTTGGAGGCGCTGCTGATCGCGCATCTTCACGCGGCAGAGGTTCAAGACGCTGTCCTGCATGGCGCAGGAAACCCGTTGCCCGCGTCCGGTGGCCTCCCGCTGGTAAAGGGCCGCGACGATGCCGAGCGCGAGGATAGATCCCCGCTCCGGCGTCGCCGATCTGGGCGGACGTCACAAGCGGCGGCCCATCGCGAAAGCCGGTGGTCGATGCGGAGCCGCCAACGCATTGGGCGGCGTTCTCATAGATTTTGTAATCCTCGTACGGCCCAGGCCCGAAGCCCTTCACCGACGCCAGGATCATGCGCGGGTTCAACTCCTGGATGCGGGACCAGCCGAGCCCCATGCGGTCGAGCGCCCCGGGCGCGAAATTCTCGACGAGAACGTCGCAAGCTTTGATCAGAGCGATGAGGGCGTGGAGTCCCGCCGGGTTCTTGGCGTCGAGCGCAATCGAGCGCTTGTTGTGGTTCAGCATGGTGAAGTAGAGGCTGTCTGCATCGGGAACGTCGCGAAGCTGCCCCCGCGTGATGTCGCCGCCGCCCGGCCGCTCGATCTTGATCACGTCTGCGCCAAGCCACGCGAGAAGCTGCGTGCAGGTTGGCCCCGATTGCACATGCGTGAAGTCGAGGATTTTCACTCCCTCCAAGGCCTTCGCCATCTCGCTTAATCCTCCGCAGGGTGGAAGGGCGGTCCTGAAGGCGCGCCCGCTTGCTCACAGCGCACGCGCTCCGTTCGCTCCCCTTATAACAACCATCTGAGCTTGCATCCCTCAAGGTTTTGCAGGCGCGTCATCCGGTAAAGTTTACGGCGAATGAAGATTGCGGGCCAAGCGATGTCATATATTACAGGCCGTTTTACAAAACGAACCCAATCTTCACCGCATGTTAAGCAACCTGCCGGCGCTCACCCAGGGCAGCAACTTCCTATTGCGCGGCCTGAACGCCGATGCGCTTGATCTCCCATTCGAGCATGATCCCGCTGTTTGTGAAGACCCGCTCGCGGACAAGCTCGCCGAGTTGCTCGACATCGGCAGCCGTGGCGCCCTGATCGTTGATGAGAAAATTGCAGTGCATCTCGGACATGTGCGCGCCGCCAACGCGAAGGCCACGGCAGCCCGCCGCGTCGATAAGCTTCCAGGCGCTGTGGCCCGGGGGATTTTTGAAGGTTGACCCCCCTGTGCGGCTTTTTATGGGCTGATGCGTTTCGCGGTATTCAGCGACGCTCTTCATCTCGCGCTCAATTTCGGCGGGGTCGCCCTCGCGGCCTTGGAAAATCGCATGCGTGAAAATGCAGTCGTCGGGAACGCCGCAATGGCGGTAGGTGAAGCCCATTCCGGCGTTATCGAAGACATGAACCTTGCCGGCCCGGTCGACCGCGCGCGCCTCAACCAGCACATCTTTCGTTTCGCCGCCATGCGCGCCCGCGTTCATGCGAAGCGCGCCGCCGACGGTTCCGGGAATGCCGCGATAAAACGCAAGCCCCGCGATGCCTGCCGACGCTGCGACCTGAGACAGCCGGACATCGGGCACGCCCGCGCCCGCTCGAATCCGGGTTGCACCGATGGGAACGGCTTCGTTGAAGCTCCGCGCAAGACGGATGACGACGCCCGGAACGCCGCCGTCCCGAACGAGCAGGTTGGAACAGACGCCTATCACCGTCACCGGAACATCGAGCGGACAGCACGACAGGAAATAGGCGAGGTCGTCCTCGTCGGCGGGCGTGAACAGCGCTTGCGCTGGGCCGCCGACGCGCAGCCATGTCAGGTCGCGGAGCGTAATATTCGGCAGAAGCCTGCCGCGAAGGTCAGGCGCAGCCGCTGAAAGACTGGGAACAAGGTCCGGGAACACGATTACTCCGCGGCGCCGGCGAACGCGGTGTAAAGGCTGAGGCGTGCCGGAAGGGCGTGCGTCCATTCGCTGATGGTGCCTGCGCCAAGCCCGATGACGAGATCGCCCGGCCGGGCGAGCGCGGCAATCGTGCGCGTGAGCGTATCCTCGCCGTCGATTGCGTAGACGCGCGCGTGCCCTGTATGCCGGATGCCCTCGACGAGCCTGTCGCGATCGAAGCCGTTCGGCGCTTCGCCCGCGGCGTAGACCGGTGCGATGAGCACCATGTCCGCTTCCTTGAAGCATTCGCAGAACTGGTCGAACAGCGATTGCAGCCTCGAATAGCGGTGGGGCTGCATGACGGCGATCACATGGCCCTTCGAAGCGCCGCGCGCCGCGCTCAATGCAGCCGCGATCTCGGTGGGGTGATGGGCGTAGTCGTCGAAGATCGAGACGCCATTCCATTCTCCGGTCGGTGTGAACCTGCGGTCGACGCCTTCGAAGGTTGAAAGAGCTTTAAAAATCCGGTCGGGTTCAAGGCCGATATGGCGGCCGACCGTGATCGCCGCCGCGGCGTTCAGCGCGTTGTGTGCGCCCGGAGCCCCAAGCTTGAATTTGTTCTTGCGGACCGGAGGAACGCCGGCGCCAGCGGCGAGGATCGCGTCGAAGGTCACCGAACCTCCATTCGTGGCGATGGCGTCGATGCGCGATTGAGCGTCGAGCGCGCGCCCATAGGCGGCGATCGGCGGCAAGCTTCCCTCCGCATCGAGGCGGCTGAGGAGGCTACGCACCACAGGATGGTCGATGCCCGGCACGGCAACGCCATCTTTCGGGATCTGGCGGAAGAAGGTCAGGAAAGCCTCGTGAAGGGCGTCCTCGGTCCCGTAATAATCGAGATGTTCCGGGTCGATATTGGTCACGACGCCGATCTCGGTCGGCAGCCGAATGAAGGTGCCATCGGACTCGTCCGCCTCAACCACCATCCATCGGCTCGACCCGATGCGCGCGTTCGATCCCCAGGCGCGGATCACGCCGCCGACAAGCACGGTCGGATCGAGGCCGGCTTCGACCATCATCCAGCCGATCATGGCCGTGGTCGTGGTTTTGCCGTGGGAGCCGGTGATCGAAATCGTGCGGTAGCCCTCCATCAGGGCGGCGAGCGCGTCGGCCCGACTGAACACCGGCAGGCCTTTTTCGCGCGCGGCCGCAAGTTCCGGGTTGCCGTCCTTGACGGCGGTCGAAATCACGACGCTCGCCGCGCCTTCCAGATTTTCGGGGCGCTGGCCGACAAAGACCTTGACGCCCTTCTCCGCAAGCCGGCGAAGATTGGCGCCGTCTTTCTGGTCGCTGCCTTGAACCTCAAGGCCACGCGCAGCCATGATCTCGGCGATGGCGCTCATGCCGATGCCGCCAATGCCGATAATATGCACGCGACCACCGGAAAGCGGATTTTTCATCGCCATGTCCTCTCGCTTCTGCCGCCTGCCCGAAGCAACGGCTCGCCCGAATATAGAATCAAAGTCTTTAAGCCGTGACTGCTGCGCCCACGGCCGAATCTTGCTTTTCAGCTAACTCTTCAAGCAGATTCGCAAGATTTTCAACCGCCCTATAGTTGGCAAGCGAATGTGCGGCCGTTGCGGCCCTGACCAGCGCCACCGGATCTTCGAAGAGACGTCGCACGGCGCCCGCAAGCCCCTCCGCGGTCAGCGAGCCTTGCGGATAGCAGTAGCCCGCGCCCGCGTGCTCCATCCGGGTCGCGTTTTCGAGTTGGTCGTTGTCCTTGGCGTGCGGGAGGGGCACAAGGATGCCGGGCCGCCCGAGTGCGCAGAGTTCGGCGACCGTGGTGGCGCCGCTTCGCGCAATGATGAGGTGCGAATTCGACATTCTGTAGGGCAGATCCTCGAAGAACGTTGCAAGCTCGGCCGCCACGCCCGCCGCCTCGTAGGTGTCGAAGACCCGGTCGATATCCTCGGCGCGGCATTGTTGCATGACGAAGAGCCGGTCCTTGATTTGCTGCGGCATCAATTGCAACGCCTGCGGCACGATTTCCGAGAAAAACCGCGCGCCCTGGCTGCCGCCGAACACAAGCAGATTGAGCTGAGCCTGACTTCCCGGCGGACGATAGGGGACGCCTTGCAGATCGAGGACCGCCTTGCGAAGAGGAGTCCCCGTCACTCGAACTTTCTGGAGAAGCCTGCCGTCCAGATACTTGGTGTTCTCGAACGAGCAGGCGATGGCCTTGACAATTGGCGCGAGGAAGCGGTTGGCCTGGCCCATCACCGAGTTCTGTTCGTGGATCGCCGAAGGGATGCCGCGCCCCACGGCGGCGAGCACGGGCGCAAGCGTCGGATAGCCGCCGAAGCCGATCAGCGCCTTGGGCTGCGCCTCTCCAAGGATGCGATAGGAAGCCTGGAAGCCGTTTCCGAGAAGCCCAAGCGTCTTCGTCGCCTCGATGGGGGAGCGGCCCTTAAAGGTGGCGGCGGCGATCTTATAAACTTTGCGCGCCGGAAAATCGGCGCCGAAGGCGTTGCCGCGCGTATCGGTGATGAGGTCGATTTCGTAGTTTCGCCGAATAAGCTCCTCGCAAAGCGCCTGGGCCGGAAAAAGGTGCCCCCCGGTTCCACCCGCCGTCAGCACGATCGAACCCCGGCTCATGACAGCGTCTCCTTGCGTGGCGTGATAGCCAACCCTTCGACCCCCGAGAAAGCCTGTGCGGCGTACTTGGATGCGGACCTCTTTGTCAAGGCGAGGATCATGCCAAGAGTGATGGCGGTCGCAAGAATCGAGGACCGGCCATAAGATACGAAAGGCAGCGTAACGCCCTTCGCGGGAAGCAGATTGAGGTTCACCGCCATATTGATCAAGGCCTGCAATCCGAAAATCATGACAAGGCCCGCTGCCGCGAGACGGACAAAAGATTCATCTTCGCGGAACGCGCCTCTTAAGGCTCTCCAGACAATTGAGCCATAAATAAGGATCAGGAAGAGACAGGCGACAATGCCCATCTCCTCGGCCACGGCTGCGAACACGAAATCGTTATGCGCGTCAGGAAGCCGCGCCTTCGTAAACCCCTCGCCGAACCCATGCCCGAACCAACCCGCATCGCGGAAGACGTTGACGGCGACCGAAATCTGCAAAAACTCCTTGGTTCCCCCCGTGAAGCTTTTAATGCGGCCCATGAAATGCGGCATGGTGAAATAGGCCGCGGTAAGCCCCGCGAGCGACGCCGCCAGGAATACGGGCGCGATGCGCAGCGAATAGCCGGACAGGAAAAACAGGCCACACCAGACGCAGGTCACGATGATCGTCTGGCCCATATCCGGCTCAAGCACGAGCAGCGCCACGAAAAGAAGCAGCATCAGGAGTGCAAGTTCCAGCGCGGGCATGTCCTGCCTCTTCACGCTTTCCGAAAAAAGCCAGGCGGACAGCACGACGAAGCCCGGCTTGACGAATTCGGACGGCTGCAGGAACACCCCTTCGACAATCAGCCAGCGGGCCGCGCCATTGCGCTCGATCCCTTGCAGGAAGGTGAGGGCCATCACGAGGATGCCGGCGCAAAACAGAAACAGGGCGAAGCGCTTGATCTGGGCGGGATTGAAGAGGGAGACGCCGAATGTGATGGCGAGCGCGGCGATAAGGCCGAGCGCATGGCGCTTCACAAAATAGAACGGCTCAAGCTTGAAATGGATCGCGGTTTGCGGGCTTGCGGCAACCGAGGCCGCGAGCCCGGCAAGCGCGAGCACGACGATAAGCGCAAAGAGCGTGCGGTCGACGGCGAGCCACCAGTCGGTCACGACCGCTCGTTCCGCCCGCGAAAAGCTCATGCGGCGCGATCCTTGACGGGCGCTTCGGGCAGCGCCTCCACAAGCGCGCGAAAAGCGTCGCCGCGTACTTCGAAGTTCGGGAATTGATCGAAGGAGGCGCAGGCTGGCGAAAGCAGCACCACAGCTTCGGCGCCGCCGGCCGAAAGCGCTTCCGCCGAGGCGTCGGCCACGGCCCGCTCCAACGTCTGCGACATCGCATAGGGTAGAGCGTCGTCGAGCGTTTTTGCGAAGGCGTCGGCGGCCTCTCCGATCAGATAGGCCTTCCTGATGCGCGGCAGATAAGGCGCGAGGCTGGCGATGCCGCCCGCTTTCGGCTTGCCGCCCGCGATCCAATAGATGTTAGAGAAACTTGTCAGCGCCCGTTCGGCCGCGTCGGCGTTCGTGGCCTTCGAGTTGTTCACGAAAAGGACATGCCGGATGCGCCGGACCTCCTCCATGCGGTGCGCGAGGCCGGGGAATGTTCGCAGCCCTTGCGCGAGCGTATCCCAGGGAAGCCCGAGGCTGCGGGCGGCTGCGAGAGCCGCGCTGGCGTTCTGGGCGTTGTGCGCGCCCCTGAGCGAACCGATGCCGGTCAGGTCGGCGCGGTTCGTTACAGCGCCGTCCGCCATTTCGAACAACTCGGGGCCTTGTGCGTAGACGCCGGTTTGAACCGGGTGGCGCGCTGAAATCCGCAGCGTATGCAGCTCGCGCATCTGCGCCCGCTCTGCGATGGCGTCGCAGAAGTCGTCATCCGCGCCGATCACCGCCGCCCCCGCCTTCGCGAAGATTTTCTCCTTCACCGCGGCATAATTTTCGAGCGAGCCATGCCGGTCGAGATGATCGGGCGTGACGTTCAGAAGGATGGCCGCCTCGGGATCGAGGCTTGGGGTCAGGTCGATCTGATAGCTCGACAGCTCCAGCACGTAATGACGGCCATCGGCGAAAGGCGGGAGGTCGAGAACGGCTGTGCCGATATTGCCGCCGCGCACCGCATCGAGCCCGGCCGCTTCGAGGAGATGATGGGTGAGCGCGGTTGTCGTGGATTTTCCGTTCGTGCCCGTGATTGCGATGACGGGCGAGGCCGTTCCGGCGCGACAGCGTTCGCGCATGAAAATTTCGGTGTCGCCGATGATCTCGACGCCATGCGCCTGCGCGAGCTTCACGCTCCAGTGCGGCTCGGGATGGGTGAGCGGCACGCCGGGAGCAAGCACAAGCGCATCAATCGCACTCCAATCCGCATGTTCCAGATTGGCAAGCGGCAGTCCCGCCGCCTTCGCCGCCTCGCGTCCCTTCGTACCATCGTCCCAGGCCAAGACCCGCGCGCCGCCCGCAAGCAGCGAGCGCCCCGTCGCAAGGCCGGACATGCCCATACCGAAAACGGCGACGGCCTTGCCCGCAAAGGAGTGCGCCTCGATCATGTTACCTCAGCTTCAGCGTGGTCAGCCCGATCAGAGCGAGAATCACGGCGATAATCCAGAAACGCACAACAACCGTGGGCTCCGCCCAGCCCTTCTGCTCGAAATGATGGTGCAAGGGCGCCATTCGAAAGACGCGCTTGCCCGTCAGCTTGAAAGACAGGACCTGAACAATCACCGAGACGGTCTCAAGCACGAACAAGCCGCCCACGATGGCGAGAACGATCTCGTGCTTGACGGCGACGGCGATGGAGCCGAGCGCGCCGCCAAGCGCCAGCGAGCCCGTGTCGCCCATGAAGATCATGGCTGGCGGCGCGTTGAACCATAAGAATCCGAGCCCGGCGCCGAATAGCGCCCCGCAGACTACGGCCAGTTCGCCGGCGCCCGGCACGAAGTGGATTTGCAGGTATTCGGCGAAAATTCTGTTGCCGACGAGATAGGCGATGATCCCAAACGCCGAAGCCGCAATCATCACCGGCACAATGGCGAGCCCGTCGAGGCCGTCGGTCAGATTCACCGCGTTGCCCGCGCCCACGATGACGAAAATTCCGAGACAGACGAACAGCGCCGGGCCGAGATAGATCACGAAGTCCTTGAAAAAGGGCACGGTGAGCGCCGTTGAGAAGGGCTTCCAGCCGCCCGCGGCGACCATGGCGTAGGTGGCCAGCCCCGCGACGAGCAGTTCCAGGAAAAGCCGGAAGCGCCCGGAAAAACCCGACGCTGTGCGCTTTGTCACCTTTAGATAGTCGTCGTAGAAACCGATGAGGCCGAATGAGAGCGTCACGGCCAGGACGATCCAGACATAGGGGCTGAACGGGTTGGCCCAGAGCACGGTCGCCACGCAAAGCCCGAGCAGAATCATGAGGCCGCCCATGGTGGGCGTGCCCTTCTTCGTGAGCAGGTGCGTCTTCGGGCCGTCCTCGCGGATCGGCTGGCCTTTGCCTTGTCGCAGGCGCAGCGAGTTGATGAGCCAGGGGCCGAGCACGAACACGACGAGCATCGCCGTCACGACCGCCCCGCCCGTCCGGAACGTGATGTAGCGGAACAGGTTGAAGATTTGCGATTGGCTGCTCAGTTCGCCGAGAAGATAAAGCATGCAATGGTCCAAATTTATGCCGCGCCGCGGCCCTGTCCTGCGGCCGCTGGATTCTGAGAAGCGCAAGCGCAGAGCCTCCGCAAGCTGACCCATCCGGCTTCCGAGCGACCCCTTGATCATGACCGCATCGCTCCCCCGCACCCCATCCAGCAGAGCAGCGCGCAAATCCTCCGATTTCTGAGCCCAGCCGCCACGCTTTTCAAGCGGCAGCCTATCGTAAAGACTGGCCATCAATGGTCCGGCGCAGAAAACGAGATCGACGCCGTTCGAGTCAACCGCGCTTGCCAGATCGGCGTGAAATTGTGGCCCATCGTGGCCAAGCTCCAACATATCCCCGAGAACTGCGACGCGACGGGCAAATTTTGTTCGCGAGGTCGAGCCGAGGACTTCGAGCGCCGCGCGCATCGAGGCGGGATTGGCGTTGTGGGATTCGTCAGTGATGAGGACAGCGCCCTCGGGCGTCTCGAAGGCGACGCTGCGCCCGCGGCCTTCCGGCGCCTCGAACCGGGCGAGTGATTCGGCGGCCGCATGAACATCCGCGCCCGCGAGTGCCACCGCAGCAAGCGCTGCGATGGCGTTTGAAGCGAGATGGCGGCCGCGAGCGCGGATGGGGAACGTCAGCTGGATGCCAAAAATATCGGCCGTGACCACCGCCCCATCCTCGACAGCCTCATAGCCGAGCAGCCGCGCATCGACGCCGGGCCTCTCGCCGAAGGTCACGAAGCGAGCATCTTTTGCGCGCACATGGGCTGCGAGCCTGGCAAAATGCTCATTCTCCGCAGGAAGAACAGCAAATCCGCCTTGTTCGAAACCTTCGAAGACCTCGGCTTTCGCATCCGCGATCTCTGCAGTCGACTCGAAGAACTCGATATGGACCGGAGCCACCCAGGTGACGACCGCGATGTTCGGCCGGACGAGCCGCGTCAAGGGCGTAATCTCGCCCGCATGATTCATGCCGATTTCAAACACGCCGTAGGCCGCGCCTCTCGGCATCCCCGCAAGCGAGAGCGGCACGCCCCAAATGTTGTTGTAGGATTTTTCCGAGGCGTGAGTTGCGTCCGAGGCGGAAAGCATCGTGCGCAGCATCTCTTTCGTGCTCGTCTTGCCGACGCTCCCGGTCACGGCGATGACAGCCGCCTTGGACCTTTTGCGCGACGCCCGCGCGAGCGCGTTCAGAGCCTCCAGCGTATCGGGCACACGGAAAAGCGGCGAGGTCGAAGCAGCCTCGAAAGCCTCATCCACGACGGCGGCGGCGGCGCCCTTGTCGATCGCCGCGCCGACGAAGCGATGCCCATCCATGCGCTCGCCCCTGATCGCAAAGAAGAGATCGCCGCTTTCCAGCGTGCGGCTGTCGATGGAGACGCCATTCACCGGGGCCCGAGCGGCGGTTCTTCTATGCCAGAGCATCGCAACCCCTCACCCTGTCCCTCTCCCTCAGGGAGAGGGGACGCCGTTGCAACGGCTGCGACGGGACACCCTCTCCCGGGGGGAGAGGGTTGGGGTGAGGGGTGTTGCGTTGGCCCGGTTTCCAGCGCGTCGGCGATTTCCTGGACGGTCCAGAGGGGCTCAGGCATTGCTCGCCCTCCGCGCCACAGCTGCGAGCGCCGAGGCGACGGCCTCGTGATCGGAGTAGGGGATCACGGTTTTGCCGATGATCTGGCCCGTCTCGTGCCCCTTGCCCGCGACGAGCAGAACGTCGCCCTTCTTGAGGTTGCCGATGGCCGCCGCAATCGCGTCTGCGCGGCCCGCGATCTCGATGGCGCCGGGCGCCGCCGCCATGATGGCGCGGCGGATCTCGGCAGGCTCCTCGCTTCGCGGATTGTCGTCGGTGACGGTGACGTCGTTCGCATACGCAACCGCCGCGCGGCCCATCTCGGGACGCTTTCCCCTGTCCCTGTCGCCGCCGCAGCCGAAAACAACCTGGAGCCGGCCGCTCGCATAAGGCCGCAAGGCTTGCAGCGCCTTTATGAGCGCGTCGGGCGTATGGGCGTAGTCCACGAAGACGGGCGCCCCCTGCGGTGTCTCGCCGATATATTCCAGGCGGCCTTTGGCGCCCCGGATCTTCTGAAGCGCGTAGAAAACCGTTTCCGCCGAAGCGCCGAGCCCAAGAGCAAGTCCGGCCGCGACGAGCGCGTTCGAAACCTGGAAGGCGCCGGCGAGAGGCAGCGCGATGCAATGAGTCCGTTCCTCGAAGGTCACGCAAAGGCGCTGCTTGAATCCTTCGCGCGCGATGCTGTTGAGCGCGATCGCCTTACCGCCTTGCCCTACGGTGAAGACGTTGAGCTTGCGGGTTTTCGCGGCCTCGATGGCCTGATCCGCGCCGGGGCTGTCCGCATCGATCACGGCAGGCGCGCCGGGCGGCAAAAGTTCCCGGAACAAGCGCAGCTTCGCCTGGAAATAATCCTCGAAGGTCGGATGATAATCGAGATGATCGCGGGTGATGTTCGTGAAAGCGCCGGCCGAGAAGCGCACGCCGTCGAGACGGCGCTGATCGAGACCGTGGCTTGAGGCTTCGATGGCGAGGTGCGTCACGCCCTCGGCCGCGAGCGCCGCAAGGTATTTGTGAAGCGTGACGGGATCGGGCGTCGTGTGCGCGAGCGTCGTCTCCTTTTTCCGCGTCACGATGCCGACCGTGCCGAGAACTCGCGGCCTCGAAGCCCGACGCGGCCCAAATCTGGCGCAGAAAGGCTGCGACCGAGGTCTTGCCGTTCGTGCCGGTGACGGCGGCGACGGTCTCGGGTTGCACGGCGTAGAAGCGGGCGGCAAGGTAGGCGAGCGCCTGTCTCGGGTCGGCCGAGCGGAGGAGCGGGACGCTCGCTGCGTCCGCCTTGGCGCTGTCGGCGGCCAGAACCGCAACGGCGCCGCGCGTCAGGGCTTCGCCCACAAAAGCCATACCGTCCGCCTTCGTTCCCGAAAGCGCGACGAACAGCATGCCAGGCGCAACCAGTCGGCTATCGGCCGTAACGCCAGTAATTCTCGTATCCAGGCGAGTACTGGTACTGACCGTAAGCGGAATATCCTCGATTAAATCCGCTAATCTCATGGGGGTTCCCTCGGTCGAAGCGTTGCCGCTCTCTGGGAGCCGCCTGTTCATAGGGGGTTGCAGCGGGTTCGTCAAACCGAGGTGTGGGCAAAATGTCGAGCATAGGCGCAATTCGCTTGATGATCGCGCCGGCGGTCGGAGCCGCATTTTGCGAGGCTTCGTTGATCTTGCCCGGCTGTTCGGGCTTCGGCTCGTCGAGCGTGACCATCACGAGGTATTTCGGCGCCTCGATCGGGAAAGCCGCGACGAAGCTGTTCATCACGTCGTGAGAATAGCGGCCTTCCTTTACCTTCCAGGCCGTTCCGGTCTTGCCGCCAACGCCGATGCCGGGGACCGCCGCGCGCCGCCCCGTGCCCCGCTCGACCACAAGCCGCATGAGATCGCGCATGACCGCGCTCGTTTGCGGCTGGACAAGGCGCTCGCCTTGTTCGTCAGCGCCTTTCTCCGAAAGGAGGAATGTCGGCTTGATGCGCTCACCGCCGTTGACAAGCGTGGCCATCGCGCTAGCGAAAAGGAGCGGCGGAACCGCGATGCCGTGGCCATAGGCGATGGTGATGGCGTTGGACGGCCTCCATATCCTGGGAAAGACCGGCGTTGGCGACGTTCCAGCCTCGGTTTCGATTTTCTCGAACAGGCCGAGCGACTTGAGGAAGGCCTGCTGACGCGCCGCGCCGACCGCCATGGCGATGCGGGCCGCACCCGTATTCGAGGAATGGATGAATATGTCCTCCACGCTCATCATTTGCCGCGCAGCGTGCGGATCGCGCAGAAGGAAGTTGCCGATTTCCAGCGGGCTCGCGTCGAACAGCTCAGCGCGGTTCGCGATGCCCTGATCGAGCGCCATGGCGATTGTCAGAGACTTGAAAACGGAGCCGAGTTCGTAAACGTCGGTGACGACGCGGTTCCGCCCGTTCTGCTCGCCTGCCTCTCCGCGCCGGTTCGGGTCGAAATCCGGGAGCGAGGCGGACGCCAGAACCTCGCCGTTTCTCACGTCGAGCACGAGGCCCAGCACGGCTTTTGCGCCGTAGAGCGCCATCGCATGCGAGAGTTCCTCGCGAAGCACATGCTGGACGGAGAGATCGAGCGAGAGCTTGACGGCTGGTCGCTCTGTCAGCGAGGCCGGCGCAAGCTTGGAGGCGAGTTTCAGGTCGATATGCCGTTCGACGCCGCTCAAGCCTTCATTGTCGACATTGGTGATGCCGAGGATATGCGCGGCCTCATATCCGTCCGGGTAGACGCGCTGGTTTGTGGGCGTGAGCGTGAGCGCAGGGACGCCGAGCGCATGCACGGCCTCCGCCTCCTTCGGCGTCAGGCCGCGCTTGACCCACTCGAAGCGGTTCGTCTTGTCGTGCAATTTCTTGGCGAGCTGGGCCTGGTTGACATCAGGAAACAGCGCCGCGATTTTCTGGGCCGCCTCGTCCGCGTCCACGATCTTCTGCGGGTCTGCGGACAGCCAGTAGAAGCGGATGTCCGTCGCCAGCAGCCGGCCGCGACGGTCGAGGATGTCGGGGCGGCTTTTTGCGAGGACGATCGGGGTCGTCGCAGCGGCGAGCACGGGCATATCGTTCGCCGACGCGCCGTAATGGATGACCCGCCCCGAGACGATGGCGAAGGCGCCAAGAAAGAAAAAAACAAGCAGGGTTTGCGCGCGGCGGGCGTTCCTTCCAGCCCGCTTGGCGGCGTCCGAGCCGCCTAACCTGTGGCAAAGGCTCGCCAGGGTGGCCATGGGCTTCAACGCACGCCGGAGGAAGCAGACTGGGCGGATGCTTTTGCGATGAGCGCCGCGATGCCGTCTTTGCTGGCTGCGGGCGCGCTCGACGCCTGTGCCCCCGAAGCGGCAGCCTGCCCGGGCGCGACCGCGCTCCAGGGAACGAGCTGCGCGGATGCGATGGGCTCCATCTTCAGGTTTTTGCGCGCCATATCCTCAACGCGCTCCGGCCTCGAAAGGTGGCTCACCTCGGCGCGCATCAGCGCCAGGAAGTCGCCTTCGTCCTGAAGCTGGCTGACGAGTTCGCGCGCTTCGGCTTCAAGGCCGCGTGTTTTGAGCTTGAGAGTGTAGGTGTAGGCGAAGAGACCCACGAAACAGCCGAAGGCCAGAAGACAAAGCGTACGCATAACGGCTCATCCCATACGGAAGCGTCGAGTGGATTAGGGCATGGACGCCGTAAATTTTCGGTGTGAAGGCGGCTTGAAAAAGCGGTTTTTTACTTCGGCTTGACGCCGGCGCAGAGGCTGCGGCCGACGGTAGCGATGCGCGAGGGAAATCGTGAAAAGGGTATCGCTTCAATGCGTCGGAGAAGGCTTCGTCGAGATGACGCCCGCGGATCTAATGAGCAGATCCCACTTAACTGATCTTTCGCGGTTTGGCCAGTGGGCTGACCCCTCATCCGGCCGCTTCGCGGCTGCTCTCGCCAGCAAGGAGAAGAGGGTTTTCATCCTCTCCAGTCGCGGAAGGGGTTGCTCCGGGGGCCACTCTCCCCTGTTGGGAGAACGGGAGCCGGGAAAGCTTACGTCAAGCGACGGTCGAGGCCCGGACCCGGCTGCCGACGCCGAGGTCGAACAGCTTTTGCGCAAGGATGACGGCCGCGGGCGCGTTCATCGCGGCGGCGTCCGCGCCAACGCGCATCGCAAGCTCGGGCTGCTTGGCGAACACCGCGCCGCCGACCATAATGCCGATCGACTTGTTGCAGGAGCTTTCACGGATCATCTTGATCGTGTCGGCGAGCGCATCAAGCCGCGCTTCGCAGCTGAGCGTAATGCCGGCGACGGCGAACCACTCGTTCTGCACAGCGTTGGCGATCGCCTCAGGCGTTGAGCCTGCTTCGGAGTGAACATCCCAGCCTGCCCCGCGCAGGAACTTCTCAACAATTGCAAGACCGAAGCGGTGCTGCTCGCCCGCGATCGTCGCCGTGATCGCCCGGCGCACGTCGCCGAAGGCCGGGCGTTTGTTCGCGTCGTCGAAAACGGCCAGCATTTTCTGCAAGCGGGCGACGCCGAGCGTCACGTCCAGAAAATCGCAGCGGTCGCTCTCCCACATCTTGCCGAGATGGCGTGCGGCCGGCTCCAAAAGCTCGACGAACAGAACGTCAAGCGGTACGCCGCGCTGTTTCAGCCGCGAGACGAAAGCTGTGGCGGCCTGCACGTCGGGGCCCAGCACAAGCTTGGCCAGTTCCTGGATTTCGCGCGACGTCAGCCCATGCGGCTCGGCGCCGCTCGGCGACACAACTTCATGATGGAGCCTGAGAAGCTGCGGAATGATCTCCTGCGCGATGACGGCCGCGAGGCGCCGCCGCCGCTCCGAGGCGTCTTGCACCGCCGGTTTTTTCCCGGAAGCGAGCGGACCTTTCGCAAACGGACCCGAGTGGACAAATGATGAAGAAACGGGCGATTGGTGCAAATTCCTCATCAGCCTACTTCCTTCCGCAACGCCTGCCATGACCTTAACACCCAAGATCACAATTTAGTGATTATACGACAGTTCCACGCTACTTCGAGGAGGAAACGCCATTTGCGACAATAAGTCTTTCCACGATTACTTTGGAATCGCAAGCATTTCTTCACTCTGTATGGAACTGTAGTTACCCCTAAGTAGTAGCACCTTGGGGTCGCGAACTTGCCATACATGCTGCAGACGCGCTATAACTGGCGCAAGACTTGCATCCAATAAAGCGCCGAATACACCGTGTTCATGTCTGCGCGGGCGAAGACAATCGCCATCCCCCGCGATACGGTCTCAGGCCTGCGCCAGTTAAGGGCTGCCGCAAGGTCAGCGTTCTCGATGAATTCAAAACGCAACCGCGCTCTAGAGCGCGGTCGGACTTTTCGGGGCGAATCTCGTTCTCCGACAGGCGTGAAAGCCTGCCGCAAAGGCCGCGCGCCGGTAAATGCGCGCATTGAGGCGCACAAACTATGGGCGCTTCGGTTTCTTCCACGATCACGATGGCGAAAACCTCTGGCTTTGGAATATCTTGAAGGGGCCAACCTTAGCTCGGCTTAAAACTAAAGTCGAGCACTGATTGCGCTGCGAGAGTGAAGGATGGGTTGCTATCTCTGATTGGGGGAAAGGAAAGTTTTTCTCCTGCCGGCGGCTGACTAAAAGGTGAAAGCGGCGAATTTTGGGGCGACGCCGCTATGATGCCGGGTAACAACGATAAAATGGATTTCTTTATTTCCTATGAGCAAGTGGGTGCGCATTTTGCCGCATAAGCCGCCTGGGTTTCCGAATATGCGAAATTTTGCACCCTTTCAGAACGGCAATTTCGCAGTCAGGAATACCGTGGACTGAAGAGCGCCTTTTCGGATGGTGAAGACCTACCTTTCCAGGTAGGAGGCTCGCCGCTAAGGCCGCGCGAGGGGGTGCCGGCCGACTGCGGCGGACGAGGCGACGAACGCGGATTTTTTCATCACGCGGGTGGTGGAAGCGGAGTTCGTTGCGGCGGTCGGCGCGATTCTCGAAGGCGCAAGCGATAGGCGCCTTTGGCTAGCGCAGCGGCGGCATCCTCTTGACCTGATCCTATACAGGCTTTTCAGGAGGCGCGACGCTCTACCGGAGGGCCGCCGTGGTTTCGGCGCCGGATGCGGCGTGCGCGTGGCTCTTGATCCGAGCCACCATGGACGCAAGACCGTTCGAGCGCTGCGGCGTGAGATGATCGTTCAGGCCCAGGCTGGCGAGGACGGCCTTCTCGTCGGTCGCAAGGATCTCTCGCGCGGTTTTTCCCGAATATAAGGCGAATAGAACAGCGATGAGCCCGCGCACGATATGGGCGTCGCTGTCGCCGCGGAAGCTGAGGACCGCGTCCGGCCCTTGCCCGCTTGCGCGCGAAATCAGCCAGACCTGACTTGCGCACCCCCTCACCTTGGTGTCCGGGGTGCGTTCGGAATCGTCCAGAGGGTCAAGGCCGCGGCCGAGTTCGATCAGATAGCGATACCGGTCCTCCCAGTCGTCGAGAAAACTGAAATTGTCGACGAGCTCGTCAATCTGCATGCCGCTCCCTTAGCCTTTCCGTTCGTCGTCCACCCTTGCGAGCATTACTGCAAATATCGAGCCAGCCACGTGGCGGCGCAAGCCCGTCCCGCTAATACGGCTTCACGAGGCGTTCGAGGTAATCGAGCTCGACAGGCGGCCGCGAGGGCTGACCAAGTCGCTTGCGAAGCTCATCCAGAATGGCGCGCGCCCGCTGGACCGTGATTTCGTCGGGGACCTTGACGCTGTCGCCGTCGTCGAGCCGGTCGCCCTGTTTCCGGCCGAATGGATCCCGGTTCGCGTGGCCCGCCCCGCGCTGGCCTCCCGAACGCATCATTTGCTCGGCCATGTTGCGAGCGCCCTGCCGTAAATTGTCGACCGCGCGTCCTTCCTGATCGCCGGCGTCCCCGAGTTGGTTCTGCTGCAGCGACTGGCCGGCGTCGCCCATTGCGTCTTCGGCGTCCCGGAGCTTCTTGGTGGCCTGATCCTTGCCATTGGGGCCCATTTCGGAAAGAAGATCCTGAAGTTGGCGCTGGAGGCCGTCCTGGCGCTTTTTCAAGTCCGAAGAAGCGCCCTTGCGCTGCTGGTTCTGTTCGCGCTCGTTCCCGTTCCGCTGACCCTGACCGCGTTGTCCGCGCTGCTCCTCGGAATCCTTGCCGTGGTCGCCCTCGGCGCCCTGTTGCTGTGCGCGGAAGGTATCGTCCATAAGCTGCTGCTGCTGCCGCAGGATGTCCGTCATGCGGTCGAGGCGCTGCATGTTTTCCTTATCTTCCTCTTCAGAGCCGCCTTTCGCGGTCTGGATCGACTCCATGATGTCACGCAACTCATTCAGCATTTGCGCGGCGGCTTCGGTCGACCCCGATTTCGCGAGTTGCTCGATCTTGTCGAGGAGTTGCTGCAAATCCTGGGGCGAGATCGAGTGTGAATTCGGCGACTGCGCCGCCCTGCTGTTGTTCCCCTGCTGCTGCCTGAGCGCCTGCATATAGGCGTTGAGCGCTTGGCGAAGCTCGGACATGAGCTTTTGGATCTCTTCCCGGGACGCTCCCCTTTCGAGAGCGTCCTTCAGGCGCTCCTCCGAGGCCCGCACTTCTCTCTCGGCGCTCGACAGGTTCCCATCCTCGATGCGGATGGCGACGTCCCAGAGCTGATCGACGATGCTTTCCACGTCCTCGATCGAAGGCGCGTGTTTCAGCCGCCAATAGGCGGAACGCAGGCCGAGATAGATCGTTGGCGCGGTTCCTTCCTCCTCGGCGCCGACGCTCAGCGCATTGAGGTTGCTCGAAACGAGAGGGGTATCGGCAGGATTTTCGACGAGCGAGCGCCTCTGAGCTACGACGGCCTTCGCAAGCGGCTTCGTAAACTTGCGCTCGGGCAGGATGAGGCCGCGAGGCGCGCTATACCCCACGTGGCCGGCTTCATCCTTGGCGGCAAGCGTCACCACAACGGGAAGGCCCGCCCAGGGATGCGCGGTCAAATCCTTGTAGGTCTTGCCGTCGGCCGCCTTGATGGGCGCTCGCGGCAGCGAAAGCGGGAACACGGCTGGCTTGCCGATCTGAAACGCTGGCTTGGAAGCCTGTCCGTCCTGCTCGCCGGCGGCAAGCCGGTCGATGCGGGCCTCGGCGCTCACAACGCCGTAGTCGTCATCGACCTTGTACTTGAAAAGCATGACGGCGCGAGTTGAAACCTCGATCGGCCCCGTAAAAGCGACTGTGGGCGCCTGATCCGGAACCACCGTGAGCGGCCACGATTTCGCCGTCTCCAAAAGCCCGCCAATGACGAGAGAAGCGCTTTGATTGAGCGTATGAGTAAACTCGGCGTAGGTCGCGCCGGTCTGGCCAGCAGGCTCCAGCTTTTGCGACTGTTCAGGGGATGTCAAAAAAACCCGATAATCCTTCGCGCCCTCTCCATTGATCTTGACGGTCAGGAGCGATCCTTGCGGAACGGCAATGGCCTCGGTCGATGCGTCGGGAAGAACGAATTGCTCTTTCCTCGTGTATGGCGGCGGAGAGATCCACGCATCGATGCGGAAACCCGACGCAGCCGTCGGGATGTCCGGCGCCGTGAAGGCGGCTTCCACCCGGCCTGGCAACTCGGTCGAAGCCCATGCCGCTACAGCAACCAGCATGAGCACGAGAAGCGCCCGCAGCGCAAATGGATCGTAGCGGTCTACGCGCGGGCGCGCCGGACCCACTTTCAAATTCGCGAGCGATTTCGCGGCTTCGGCGCGATGAGCCTGCCACAAGGCCGAGGTCTCGGCGGACACGCCGCCCTCAGAGAGCGTGTCGATGTAGGCCGTGAGCGGACGGTGCTTGAGGGCGGATGCTTCTTCAATGCGCGCTATTGATTTTTCGCGCGTCGGCCACACCCACGCCACAAGCGGCAAAAACGAAAGCACGAACGCCAGGCAGAACAAAATGAGAAGGCTCAGATGGACGCGCGGCGGCAATGCCTGCCACACATTGAAAGCCGAGAGTAAAACGAAGACCCCGCAGACCGCCGCCGGCAGCCACACGCGCGGCCATAGCGTTTCGAAAATTATCGCGCGTTTTGCGGCGCGCACCTTGGCGTTGATCAGACGTTCCTCAGGCGAGGACTTTTTCGTCAAACCGTTCCTGGACTTGTGTTTATGCGCCATCATGAAAGAACGATACCATTACGAAATGCGGCTTCCTACGATTGTTTCGCGGTTTGGTTAGACGGGTTGCCTGAGCTTGATCGCGGCTGCGAGCGTGCCCTCGTCGAGATAGTCGAGCTCGCCGCCGATGGGCACGCCGCGCGCGAGCCTCGTGATCTTGACGCCCGCGCCCTCAAGCTCCGCCGCGATATAATGCGCGGTCGATTGGCCTTCCACCGTCGCGTTGAGCGCGAGGATGATTTCGCAGACGCCCGGCGCGTGTGCACGCTCGATCAGCTTTGCGATGGTGAGATCGTCCGGCCCGCGCCCGTCGAGCGGGGAGATCGTCCCGCCCAGCACATGGTAGCGCGAGCGCACGATCCGCGCGCGCTCCAGCGCCCACAGGTCGGCCACCTCCTCCACCACGCAGATCAGCGACGCGTCGCGCGTTGCGTCCGCGCAGATTGCGCAGGGTTGGGCGGTGTCGATGTTGCCGCATTCGGTGCAGATCGCGATTTTTCCGGCGGCTTCGCTCATCGCGCGGGCGAGCGGCAGGAGAAGCTGCTCGCGCTTCTTGATGAGATGCAGCGCAGCGCGACGCGCGGACCTCGGCCCAAGACCGGGCAGTTTGCTGAGCAGCTGGATCAGCTCTTCGATTTCGGCGCCGGAGGCCTTTTTTTGCGGTGCGTGCATGCCGCTCTAGGTAACGAATGGGTTCACGATCCGCAACCATCCGATGTGCCGGCCGTTCTGTAAATCCGCAGTGTGGAGGATGATGGCGCCGGCTTTGAGCGCCGCTGCAATGATGAGTGGGGCGTCCCTGTCAGGGTTAAAAAAGGGCTGAGATTGGGATTGTTTCGTAAAACAGGGGGTCTCGCCTTCGGCAGGCGGGATTTTATGGGATTATGGCGATTGGCGGGCGCTTGGCGTCAGCGTTCGCATGCTTGGCCTGGAGGCTCTGAAAGCCTCCCCGCCCACAGAGAGCTGTCCAGCTAAGATATTGAAATAAAAAGGAAAAAAGACAAGAAAAGCGGCGTGCACGCTTGGTTAACAGGCCTCGGCGGTCCAGGGTTAATAAAGGCTTCAAGAGTCATCGAGATCTTGAAGCAGGTCCTTCGGCTCGACCAACGCGCGGACGGGCGGACGCCCTCAATAGCGCCGCCACGCGGGTTGGCGTTAGCTCTGCAGCGACATGAAGGCCCGGTAAAGCACGATCGGGTTATGGTGTCCCTTGTAAACCGCATGCGGGGCGCGGTCGAGCTGGAGGAGAGAATAGACCGCCGCCTGAGCCGACCGGACGGAATATTCGACCGTGAACACTGTGTCGTCCGCAAGCTCGCAGAATTGGCCGGCGAAAGCGAGGTTCCAAAAGCCCTTCGGGATCACATGCGGACGGTCTCCGGGCGAGCGCGTCAGAAACTCGCTCATCACATAGGGCATCACGCGCGGAAGAACGATCGTGTTGTCGAGCACGCCCGCCGCCCTGTCCAGCGCGCCTAGGTGACCCAGAACCTCGGTCATGATCTCGCGGCCGGTGCAGGCCCACATCGGCTTTTTCACGAAGTCGCCAGGGTTGTCGGTAGACAGGCCGAACCCCCAGAAGATGTCGATGTCTTCGGGCTGGCCGATAAAGTGGGGCTGCTGCGGCACCCAGATCGAAAAAAGCCAGCCAGAATCTGCGAATGTGACAAGGCCGCCTTCGCCGGGAACGTTGCCGGTAAAATTCTTGACGATCTGGAGGAAGGCCGGATCGCGAAGCGTGCCGGTGAACGACACCCATTTCGACTGATCGGGACGGCTGTCGAACACGCCCGGCTTTCCGAACTCGGGCCGCCCCTCCGCGATCCTCTCCCAAAGACGCCAGCCGGCGCCCTTCTGCTCCGGCTTGTACGGCGCGGGCTCGTCCATTCCGCCGAGCGTCGCCGAATCCGCGATGGAGCCGAGCGTCATGATCACATAGTCGTCGGCCGTAAGTTTCACCTCTTCGGCGCGGCCTTCGCGTTCCAGGATGAGAGCGGACGGGCGCTGCGCCTCCTTGATGCGCTCGAAGCGAATGTCGGACACCACCGTGCCGGGCGCGAAGTTGACGCCCCTTTCGTCCAGCCATTTCGCCAGCGGCCGCACCATCGAATCATACTGGTTATAGGTTGTTCGCATGATGCCCTGGAGGCGATTGAAGCCCTGCATCATATGCACAAAGCGCATCAGGTAGCGCTTCATCTCGACAGCGCTGTGCCAGGGCTGGAAGGCGAAGGTGGTCGCCCACATCGCCCAGAAATCCGTCTTGAAGAAAGCCTTGTCGAAATGATCCTCGATGGCGCTCGATCCGAGCACGCTTTCGGGGCTGAGCGCGACGCCGATGAGGTGGAGGCGATGCCCTTCGGTAAGCCCGAACTCCGGCGAATCGAGCTTGCGCCCGTCGCGAACGAGCCTGGCGTGGGAATAGGTCTTCAGCGCCTCGTTGCAAGCGAAGATCTCTTGCGTGACCGATCTCGATCCATCCAGAGCCGGGATCGAGGAAAACAGATCGTAGGTGCATACGTAATGCGCTTCGAGCACCCGCCCGCCGCGCGCGACATAGCCAATCTCAGGCGAACCGGCCCCTTCCAGGCTGCCGCCCGGCTTCGGCTGATCTCCGAATATGGTGATGTTCCGGCCGGCGATCTTGCCGTCGCGGATGAGAAAGACCGCAGCCGCGAGCGAGGCGATCCCGCTGCCGATGAGATGGAAACGGGCCTCCTGGGTGACGGGATAATCGGAATACCCGGTTTGCGGTTCTATGGTCACGGCTCGGCTCCTTCGCGTTGAGGCCCATGCCTAAATTGGTGATCGGCGGGAAGAATGCGTTGATTGAAGTCAACACCCTGCATGCGAATATGCTGTGCGACGACTTTGCGGAGGACATTCCCATGAGAGCGATGGCATTGAGAGCGCCGGGGCAGCCTTTGGAGTTGGAGAGCCGCGCCATTCCACAGCCCAAACCGGGCGAGCTTCTCCTGAAAGTGCGCGCTTGCGCCGTGTGCCGCACAGACCTGCATGTCATCGATGGCGATCTGCCGCCCCAACGCGCGAGCATCGTTCCCGGCCATGAGATTATCGGCGAGGTCATCGCGCTTGGCGAAGGCGTCGCGGGCTTCAAGATAGGGCAGCGCGCGGGCGTCGGCTGGCTCGGCCGCACCTGCGGGCATTGCGCCTTTTGCACGCATGGGGAGGAGAATCTCTGCGACTTCGCTGAATTTACGGGTTACCAACGGGACGGCGGCTTTGCTGATTTCGTCGTGGCCGATGCGGCCTTTTCATTCCCCATCCCCGACTTTATGGCGATGCGGAGGCGGCGCCGCTCTTGTGCGCGGGTCTTATCGGCTACCGGTCGCTGAAAATGGCCGGAAGAGGCATGAGGCTCGGGATCTACGGCTTCGGGGCGGCGGCGCACATTGTCGCGCAGGTCGCGCTCTGGGAGGGACGCAGCGTCTACGCCTTCACGCGGCCCGGCGATCCGACGGCGCAAGCATTTGCGAAGTCGCTCGGCTGCTGTTGGGCGGGAGGCTCGAACGAGCGGCCGGCGGAGGATCTCGACGCCGCCATCATCTTCGCTCCCGTAGGCTCACTCGTTCCTGCCGCGCTTCGCGCCGTCAGAAAGGGCGGCGTCGTCGTTTGCGGCGGGATCCACATGTCGGATATTCCGTCTTTCCCATATGAGATCTTGTGGGGCGAGCGCACGGTGCGTTCTGTCGCCAATCTCACGCGGCAGGATGCGGTCGAATTCCTTGCTCTCGCGCCGCAAGCGTCTGTGAAGACCACGGTCCACCTCTTCCCCTTGACCGAGGCCAATCAAGCGCTCGCCGCTTTGCGCGATGGCAGGCTGACCGGCGCAGGCGTGCTCATCCCTTGATCAGGACACCTCGCCGTTCTTGGTGGCGGTCGCGAGCGCATGCATCAGATCGGTCCGCGACACGACGCCGACAAGCTTGCCCTGGTCCAGAACCGGCACGCCCCGCGTTCTCAGCTTGACCATCAGCTCCAGCACCCGGGTCAAGGGCGTTTCGGGCTCGGCATGAACCACGTCCTTGGTCATGACCTTCGCAACGGTCAGCCTCATCACCTCGTTATAGTGCGGGACCAGATGGCCGGTATCGAAGAGGAACGCCTTCAGGAAGTCGAGCTTCGTGACAAGCCCCACCAGCTCCCCGTTATCGACGACAGGAAAGGAATTATAATCATTCTTGTCGAACAAAGCGCCAAGCTCGCGCAGGGTCATGGTGGACGGCACAGTCTTAACATTCTTTGTCATGAATTGACTGGCATGCCACTCTAAGAAGCGATGCATCGGCATGAAGTCCTCCATCTCAGTCTCGGGGAAGGGTTTGATTCGAGCATATCACGTAGGGGAGAGCGATCCATGCCGCAATACGACCTACCGGCAATGGAAAGATGCAACCTACGGGGCTAAGGAAGATTGCCAGGCGCGCCGCCGTTCAATGGCGCAGGCGCCCTTTCCAATCCGTTAAGGCGGGCCTGAAAATCGGCGAAGCTCAAGCCTTTTCCACCGCGCTCACGGAAATAGACATGCTGGGCGAACCAGCGCATCGGCGGCGTGCTGAGCACGGCTGAAAGCAAAGCGTTCGGAGGGGCGAGGTCTAGGACGAATTGCGTCGCATGCTGGAGCCCGAACCGCGGCAGCTCCTTGGCGAGGGCGATCTCGGGCGGCGGCCCCAAATGCAGAAGATGGTCGGCGAGAATTTGCGCCGCGCGCCGCCCGAAATGGAATGCGGTTCCGATGCCGCCCCCTGTCGCCGGCGAAACCATCCCGGCGGCGTCGCCGATCAGCGTTACGCCGTTCAAGGTCCAGGGCTCGACGAGGCCGCCGCAAGGAATGCGTCCCATCCGCCGGGAGACGACGCGCGCGCCCTCAAAGCCGAAGATTGTTTCGGTCTTACGCAGGAAGGCGCGCAAATGCGGCCGGCGACCCCGGCCCGCCGCGACGCCTGCATGGAAGACCGATGGCCCCGGCGCCACCCAGGCGAGATAGCCCGGCGCGAACCTGGAATTGAGAAAGCAATGAAGGAAGCGGGGATCGGCTTTTTGCAGGCCGTCATATTCGACTTCGATTCCGGCCAGGAAATGCCGGTTGCGACCGAGCCCGAAGCACCGCGCAACCGCGGATTGCGCTCCGTCGGCGCCAAGAATATGCCTTGCCGAGATATTGACGCCTGAAAAGACGAAAACGTCGCCCTGTCTCTCTGCGCCTTCAAACGCGGTCCGCCATAAGATGTGTGCGCCTGCGCGCATCGCCTCCTGGGCGAGCCAATTGAGGAGCCGTCCCGTCTCCGTCGTCACGAAGAAGCTGCCCGGCGCGAACAGGTCGACATGCTGCAAATTGGGCGCGTAAAGGCGGACGCCATAGACCCTCCGCGTCAGCGCATGGGGGATGTCGACCTCCTCCGCGGCCTCGTTAAAAAGAATTCCTGCTGTCTTGACGCCATGTCCTGCGGCCGGCTTCGCTTCAAGGACGGCGACTTTGAGGCCGCGCATGGCGGCGGTTTTAGCGGCGGCCAATCCGGCGAAGCTGGCGCCGACAATCACGAGATCGTAGGGCTGGGGGGCACGCGACATGGCAACTCTCGATCAACGAATGAACACTCTTTTGCTCAACGAATGTGGCGGTCTGCAGCTTCCCCGTATCGGCGACGCTGCAGCGCAACAAGCACGTAGTTTACCTATCCCGACCAGAGCAGCGCAATGCAATATAAAAGCATTTAAATCGCCACCTGACGACCGATCTCCACCACCTGATCCACCGGCAGTCGGAAGAAGTCCGTGACCTGGGCCGCATTGCGCTCCATCGCCGCGAAAATAAGCTCCTCCCACTTTGGAAGGCCACTGCCGTCCGATCGGGAGACAACGGTTTCGCGGCCGACATAGTAGGTCACGTCATCGAGGTTGATGTCGCAGCCTTTCGCCTTTGCTTCCACGAGGACCGGCGGGATCTCGGGCCGCTCCATGAAGCCATAGTTCACGGTCGCGCGCCAGAAATGCTCCCCTTCCGGGAAGAAGCGCAGCCTGTCCTCTTCGCGAACGAACGGCACCGGCTCAATGGAGACGTTGATCACGATGACGCGCTCGTGCAGCGAGCGGTTGTGCCTCAAGTGCCACGACATGACTGGCGGCACGCCTTCCTTCGAGCGCGTCAGGAACACCGCTGTGCCGGGCACCCGCGGCACGCCCTTCTCGGCAAGCTCCTTTAGAAAGGCATCCGTTTTGATGTACTTCGACTTGAGAACCTGCAGGATGGCGTCCCGCCCCGAATGCCAAATCCACATCAGGCCAAAGACCACGATCGCAAGAGCGATCGGGATATAGCCGCCCTCTCCGATCTTGGCCATGTTGGCGATGAGGAACGCGGAGTTGACGAGCATGAAACTTCCGGCGACGGCGAGGCTGAAAGGCAGGCCCCATTTGAGCTTTTCGGTCATCGCCATGAAAAGCAGCACTGAAGTCATGAGCATCGTCGCCGAGACGGCGATGCCATAGGCCGCCGCCAGATCGTCAGACTTGCGGAAGACAACGGTGAGCGCGATGGTTATGGCCATCATGACCCAGTTCACCACGCCGATATAGATTTGCCCATAGCCGAGCGCGGAGGTTTGCGTGATGCGAAGGCGCGGCAGCCAGCCGAGCTGGATGGCCTGCCGGGTCATCGAAAAGGCGCCTGTGATGATCGCCTGGCTCGCGATGATCGTTGCGGCCGTGGCCAGAATCACAAACGGGATCAGCAAGGTCTTCGGGCAAAGGGCGTAGAACGTATTGTCCGCGATGGGCGCGCCATTCAACACGAGCGCAGATTGTCCCGCATAGTTCAGGACAAGGCATGGAAACACAACAAACGTCCATGCGAGTTGGATGGGTGTGCGGCCGAAATGGCCCATATCCGCGTAGAGCGCCTCCGCGCCGGTGACGCATAGGAACACCGCGCCGAGAACCAGGAAGGAGGTCAACCCTCCCGAGAAGAGATAGGAAAGCCCGTAGGCCGGGTTCGCCGCTTCGAGAACAGATGGATTTTGAGCGATCCCCCACAGACCGAGAGCGCCCAGCGCTGCGAACCAGACGGCCATGACAGGCCCGAACATCCTGCCAATGGCGGCGGTCCCGTGGGGCTGGACGAGGAACAGGAGGACAAGAACGCCAACCGTCGCCGGCACGACATAGTGTTCGAGGGTGGTCGTTACGATGGAAAGCCCCTCAAGGGCGGATAACACGGAAATCGCCGGCGTGATGACTCCGTCTCCGTAGATGAGGGCCGCTCCGAACAAACCGGCGGTCACGATGACCGAGCGCTTCCGGTTGCGGACGCGAAGGCCCTTTCGGCCCCCGACGAGCGCCATAAGGGCCATGATGCCGCCTTCGCCGTGATTGTCGACCCGCATCGCGACGCCGACATATTTGACCGCAGCGACGATGATGAGCGTCCAAAAAATAAGGGAAAGCGATCCCAGCACAGTGGCGCGATCGGCAACCTCGGCACCGGTGGCGCCCAGCACGACTTTCAGGGTGTAGAGCGGGCTCGTTCCAATATCGCCATAAACAACGCCGAGCGCCGCTAGAGCCAGGGCGCCGGCATGCCCCTTAGGTGTAACCGGGGCGGCTTGCGGGACGGCGGTGGCGACGGCGGCGCTCCGGAAACTCATGATCGACCCAGGTAACATTGCTAACAACTGCGTTCTAGCATGGGATCGTAAAAGCATTGTCGCTTCGGTGTGTTGAATTGAGCGCTGCAAGAACGAACGTGCTGCGCGGTCTTTATATTCCTGTTCGGCGGATTAAGCGGTTCGCCGCCCTCGCATCTGCGAAAAGCGTTTGTTCCAAGATGGAAGCTTTTCCATTCCTTGGAAGCCTCAGCAAGCTGATTCTTGCCGCACTGCAACATCCGCCCAGCAATGAGCGGTTGCAGAAAAAGCATGAACTCCTGTCCCCATCCTTCGACAAGCTCAGGATAAGGTCGGTAGATTCCAACAGCTTGAACCCCATGGTAAGTTTGTCGCGGCTCCAAGGGCTCGCCGAGACGCCTTGGGCGGGATCGCTTTTTCAGCATCCTGTAGGCACTAAAGTATAAGCTGAAGACCATTAGCGATGGCATTTTTGACCACGCCACTTTGCATTTCAGTTTACTTAATTCATAAACACAATGCCGCGTTTACAATCGAGGCCAGCTACGCCACAACTTGCGTTATTTGCAGCCCGGAGCGAACGGAATGTCATCCTACGATCATAAAATTGAGAACCTCGGCTTTCAGGGCTTCGTCAACACGGTGTTCGGCCGCGTCGCCACCCGCTACGATCTCATGAACGACCTGATGTCGGGCGGCGTGCACCGGCTCTGGAAGGACGCGGCAATCAATTGGCTCGCGCCTTCCCGCTCCACGGCGTCGCTCTTGATCGACGTCGCCGGAGGCACCGGCGACATAACCCGCCGTTTCCTGCGCGCGGCCGGTCCCGGCTCAAAGTCGATCATCACCGACATCAGCGGCGAGATGATGGAGGAAGGCGCGCGCCGCCTCGCCGATGAGCAGGCCCTCGGGCACGTCCGTTTCGTGCAAGCCAACGCCGAACAGCTTCCCTTCAAGGAAAACACCTCAGACTTCTACACCATCTCATTCGGCATCCGGAATGTGCCGGGCATTCAGTCTGCGCTGAATGAGGCCTTCCGCGTCCTGAAGCCGGGCGGCCGCTTCCTCTGCCTCGAATTTTCGCGGGTCGAGGTTCCCTTCCTCGATTCGATCTACAACACGTATTCGGACGCCGTAATCCCCACTCTTGGCCGCTTCGTCGCCGGAGACGCCGAGCCCTACCGCTATCTCGTCGACAGCATCCGAAGGTTTCCCGAGCAGCGCCGCTTCGCCGGCATGATGGAGAAGGCGGGGTTTTCGCGCGTGCAGTATCGCAATCTCTCGGGCGGCATCGCCGCCATGCATTCCGGCATCAAGATCTAAGCTGCCCTCGCATTTTTACGATCAACTTTTCGGTCCCTCTGTAGTCATGGCCGGGCTTGCCCGGCCATCCAGTCTTGCTGTCTGGATGGCCGCCTCGGAGGGCGGCCTGACGAGGGATCGGCGGAAGCGCCCCCGAGGTCGTGCAAACGGCTCGCAAAAGCGAGCCGTTTGCATTTTGTGCTGTTTTCCTCGGGGCTTTAGGACGTGCCCTTCCGCATGCTGCCGATGATGGCGATCGGCGGCAGCTTGGCCAGCGTGCTTGCCGGCAGATCGCGCACGATCAAATGATCGTTGCGCCTGTTGCGCAGCCGGACCTGGCGGACCGCCTCGATCACCTCAGCGATCCGGACGCCTTTCGGGCAGCGCGTGTTGCAGGTGAGGCAGGAGACGCACATCCAGATCGCTTCTGAGGCGAGAAGCTCCTCCTTGAGGCCGAGCTGCGCGAAGCGGATGATCTGGTGGGGCAGGATGTCCATGTATTTCGCCATGGGGCATCCGGCCGAGCATTTGCCGCACTGATAGCAAGCCAGAAGATCCTGGTTGCTGAGGCTTTCGATCTTCTCGATGAAAGCATTAGCCGCGGCGCCGTCGCCGTTGATCTTCACGCTCATAATAAATTTGCTCCTGCCCTGATCATGGGCGCGTTCTGCGCTCTTCAGGCGTGAACCTGCTGCGCAGCATAGAATGCAGCGCGGGGATGCTGCCAAGGCGCGCCAACTGCTGGATCTTCACGTCCTCAGGCGTATAGGACGGCAGGATCAGCGGCGACACCATGTCTGTGTGAATGCCTTCTTGCTTGAGTTCCCGCGCATGAGCGGCGACATGCTCCAGGCTGAGCTTCCCAAGCTTCGCCGTGCTCGCATATTCGGTGGCGTGCTGTCCCGCGCGGCGTCCGAACACGTTGTAGTCGAGCACAGAGTTGCCCATCAATCGGTTGCGTCCATGCACGCCGCCGGAGGCTTCGCCGGCGACATAGAGGCCGCGAATGCTGGTTTCGCAGCGCTCGTTGATCGCGACGCCGCCGTTTTGATAGTGCAGCGAGGGGTAGATCAGCATCGGCTCCTTGACGATATCGATGCCGAAGCGGTTGAAAGCGCGGCACATTCCTGGGAACTGGCGGCGTATGTAGCCTTCGCCGTGGATCATGTCGATGATGGGCGAGTCGAGCCAGACGCCCGTGCGGCCCACATAAGTGTCGACGCCGTTGTTGCGGTCATTGCTGCACTCGCGAATGATCGCCGCGCTTTCCACGTCGCGCGGCTCGCGCGGGAAGACGAACAACTCGCCGAACTTGTTGAGGGGCTGCCCGCCCGCGCCGCGTATCTTCTCGGTGATGAGAAAGCCCGCGATCTGCTCGGGGAACACAGCGCCGGTCGGATGGTATTGCACGGAGTCCATGAACTTGAGCTTGGCGCCCGCGCGATAGGCGATCACGAGGCCGTCGCCGGTCGCGCCGTAATGGTTGGTCGTGGCGAAGCCGCGGATGTGGAGCCGCCCGAAACCACCTGTCGCGATAATCGTGGACTTTGCCCGCACGATCAGGAATTGCTCGGTGTCGAGGCTGTAGAGCACCGCGCCGGCGCAGTGGCCATTCTCATCGAGAATCAGTTCCACGGCAGGCTCGAACTCGCGGATGGAGATCAAGTCCGGATGGTTGCGCACCTCGTCCATAAGCGTGCGCATGATGATCGCGCCGATATAGTCGCGGCAGGAAACCATGCGCTTGCGCGAGGTGCCGCCGCCATGCAGCACTTGCATGCTGCCGTCGGCCTCCTTGTCCCAGATGACGCCGAGGTTTTCGAGTTCCCGCACGATTTCGGGGGCGTCCTCGGTGAGCACGCGGACAAGCGCCGGATCGTTATCGAAATGGCCGCCGCCCATGGCGTCGAGATAATGCCGAGTCGGCTTGTCGGTCGGCGAGACCGCCGCCTGCATGCCGCCTTCGGACATCATGGTGTTGGCGTCGCCCATGCGAAGCTTGGTGGCGATGAGCGACTTCATGCCCTTGCGCGCGGCCGTGATGGCGGCCCAGCAGCCGGCCCCGCCTCCGCCGATGATGAGGAGATCGGTCTCGTAATCCGGCTCGCGAAGAGCAAGCTCCAGAAGCTTCGGCCGGATCATGGAGTGCGATTCAAGGAGCACGGCCACCTCTGTGGTCATGTCCTCGCCCTTGTTCGGACCAACCCGCACCGTGCGCGTCGCGCCCTTGGAGTAATCGGGATGGTATTTCGACAAGACGTCTTCGCGCTCTTCCGCGTTCATGGGCGGGAAAACCGGCTCGCCCGTCATCGTCAAATCCAGCCGCTTGGCGCGCGTTTGCTCGACCTTTTTCACATAGCCGGCGAGATAGTCAGGATACATCTCTCACTCCTAGAAGCGGCCGATCTCAATCGCCGTCGTTGTCATCAGGAAATCCATGGCGCAGGTCATTTGCGGCTCGCTCACGGCTCGACATCGCGCGCGTAATACAATTTGCTCAAGGTGCCCTTATCCATGGACATCAGCCTATTGTATTCGGCGTCATATTTGTGGGCGCGGACCTCCGCGATCCTCTGGTCGAGTTCCTTGCTCTCTTTGCGCAGGTACCGCCCCGTAAGGCGCTTGGAAAGAATGCCGACCTCGTGCTGGATGATCTCGGCGGGACAGCGAAGCGCGCACAGCCCGCAGGCCACGCAGTCGAACGCCATGTCCGCGACCGCCGCAACGTCTCCCCGCATGGCCGCCTGAACGTAGTCCATGACCGGCAGCCCCTGCGGGCAAGCCTTGGTGCAGGTGCCGCAGGCGACGCAGCGGAAGGTGACAGGATAGACCTGGAGGATTGCGTTGACGTCGGGCGTCAGCTTTTCCAGATCGTAGACCGCCTTCTCCATCGGCACCGACGGGATCTGCGTGAGCGACATCCCTTCCTTGACGAGGGTCGTGCAGGCGAGGCCCGTATGCAGCTTGTAGTCGCCCGGCAGGCGGTAGATCGTGCCGCAGGCGCCGCAGAAGCCCTCCCGGCAGCCCGCGCCGCGTATGATCTGGTGCCCCGCATACTCGATGGCGCGCATGATGGTGGCGTGTTCGGGCACCACGTGGCGCTTGCCGTTGATGTACACATTCACCATGTGCGCGCCAACGTGCTCGCGCTTGCCCCCTTCTTCGTGTGGCTCGATTTCCTTTTGCATTTCCACTCCTCGTCAGGGCTTCACAAGCGCCAGCTCTTGCGTCAGGCCGCTGTTTTCGTTGCGCTCTGATATTCGTCAATCTGGTCGAAGTTCATATAGCGATAGACATCGGCTGCGTTCTTGTTGACCGCCTCGATATGCTGCATGTACTCGGCGACCGTCGGGATGCGTCCGATAAGCGCGCAGACCGCGGCGAGTTCGGCCGAGCTGAGATAGACGCGCGTGTCGATGCCAAGCCGGTTCGGGAAGTTGCGCGTCGAGGTCGACATCGCGGTCGAACCCTTTTTGACCTGCGCCTGATTTCCCATGCACAGCGAGCAGCCCGGCATCTCGGTGCGGGCGCCCGAGGTCCCGAAGGTGCTGTAATAGCCTTCTTGCGTCAGGATGGCCGCGTCCATCTTCGTCGGCGGAGCGATCCACAACCGCGCCGCGATGTCCGACTTGCCGGCCAGCACTTTGCCCGCGGCCCGGAAATGGCCGATATTGGTCATGCAGCTGCCGATGAAGACCTCGTCGATCTTTTCGCCAGCAACCTGCGATAGGAGTTTCACGTCGTCCGGATCGTTCGGGCAGGCGAGGATGGGCTCCTTGATCTCGTTCATGTCGATCTCGACGACGGCGGCGTATTCCGCATCCGCATCGGGTTCGAGCAGTTTCGGATTGGCGAGCCAGGCTTCCATTTCGCCGATGCGGCGTTCGAGCGTGGCCCGGTCCTCATAGCCGTTGGCGACCAGCCATTTGAGAAGCGCGGCGTTCGAGCGGACATATTCGATGACCGGCTCTTTCGCGAGGCGCACCGTGGAGGCCGCGGCCGAGCGCTCGGCGGATGCGTTGGCCAGTTCGAACGCCTGCTCGACCTTCAGGTCTTCCAGGCCCTCGATTTCCAGGATGGTCCCGGAGAAGACGTTCTTCTTGCCTTTCTTCTCGACCGTCAGGAGGCCCTTCTGGATGGCGACATAGGGGATGGCGTTGACGAGGTCGCGCAGCGTGATCCCCGGCTGCAACTTGCCCTTGAAGCGCACCAAAACCAATTCCGGCATGTCGAGCGGCATCATGCCGGTCGCCGCCGCGAAGGCGACGAGCCCCGAGCCTGCCGGGAACGAAATGCCGAGCGGGAAGCGCGTGTGGGAGTCGCCGCCGGTGCCGACCGTATCGGGCAAGATCATGCGGTTCAGCCACGTATGGATCACGCCATCGCCTGGGCGCAGCGAGACGCCCGCGCGCTTCGAGATGAAGCCCGGCAGCGTGGCGTGGGTCTTCACGTCCACGGGCTTCGGATAGGCGGCGGTATGGCAGAAGGACTGAATGACAAGCCCGGCCGAGAAGCCCATGCAGGCGAGGTCTTTCATTTCGTCTCGGGTCATCGGCCCTGTGGTGTCCTGCGAGCCGACCGTCGTCATTTTAGGCTCGCAATATGCGCCGGGACGCACGCCCTTGCCCTCGGGCAGGCCGCAGGCGCGTCCGACGATCTTCTGCGCGAGCGTATAACCTTTGCCGGTGTCGGCGGGCTGTGCGGGGAGGCGGAAGAGTGTCGACGGCGCCAAGCCGAGCGCCGCGCGCGCTTTCGAGGTCAGGTCGCGGCCCACGATGAGCGGGATGCGCCCGCCCGCTTGAACCTCATCGAGGATCACGTCGGACTTGATCTTGTATTCGGCGATGACCTGCCCGTTCTTCAGCGCCTTGCCTTCGAGCGGGCGAAGCTCGATCACATCGCCTGTCTCCATTTTCGAGACGTCGAGTTCGATCGGCAGAGCGCCCGCATCTTCCATCGTGTTGAAGAAAATCGGCGCGATCTTGTTGCCGAGGCAGACGCCGCCAAAGCGCTTGTTCGGAACATAGGGGATGTCTTCGCCGGTCCACCACAACACCGAGTTCACGGCGGATTTGCGCGACGAGCCGGTGCCGACCACATCGCCGGCATAAGCGACGAGATGGCCTTTCTCCTTCAGCGCGTGCAGGAGCTTGATCGGCCCGACCTTGCCCGGCTGGTCCGGCTCGATGCCGGCGCGCGGGTTCTTCAGCATGGCGAGCGCATGCAGCGGAATGTCGGGGCGGGTCCAGGCGTCGGGCGCGGGCGAAAGGTCGTCCGTGTTGGTCTCGCCCGGCACCTTGAAGATCGTCACGGTGAGGCTTTCCGGCACGCCTGCGCGGGACGTGAACCACTCCGCGTCCGCCCAGGATTGCATCACCGCCTTGGCGTTGGCGCTGCCCGGCTTATCGGAGGCCGCGAGCGCCTTCACCTCGTTGAAGAAGTCGAACATCAACAGTGTGTTCTTCAACGCTTGAGCCGCCGCGGCGCCGCATTCCGCATCCGCGAGAAGATCAATCAGCGGCTTGATATTGAAGCCGCCCAGCATCGTGCCGAGAAGCTCCGTCGCCCGGACCTTGGAAATGAGCGGGGAGGCCTCTTCGCCCTTCGCGACCTTCGCCAGATACTCCGCCTTCACCTTCGCGGCGTCGTCCACGCCCGCAGGCACGCGGTTGGTAATGAGGTCGAGAAGGAACGCCTCCTCGCCCTTCGGCGGATTTTTCAGGAGGCCGACAAGCTCGCTCGTCTGCTGCTTCGACAGCGGCAGAGGCAGGATGCCGAGAGCGGCGCGTTCGGCGACATGGGCGCGATAGGCTTCGAGCATGGCGTTCCCCAATCCCTTTTATCTTTTTAAGCCAGTGACGCCAGCGCAGCGTTGAGCGTCGCGCTTGGCCGCATGGCCTTCGATGTCTTTTCCAAATCCGGACGATAATATCCGCCAGTGTCCTGCGGCTTGCCCTGTGCGCCCGTCAACTCGGCAAGGATCTTCGCCTCGTTCTTGGCGAGCGTCTCGGCGAGCGGCTTGAACCGCGCCTGGAAGTCCTTGTCTTTCGTCTGCTCGGCGAGCGCCTGCGCCCAGTAAAGCGCAAGGTAGAAATGCGAGCCGCGGTTATCGAGTTCGCCGACCTTGCGGGCGGGCGAGCGGTTATGTTCGAGGATCTTGGCGTTGGCCTGATCGAGCGTCTCCGCCAGCACTTCCGCCTTCTTGTTCTGGAAGATTTGGCTGAGATGTTCGAGCGCCACGCCGAGCGCGAGAAACTCGCCAAGCGAATCCCAGCGCAGATAGCCTTCCTCCTGGAACTGCTGCACGTGCTTTGGCGCTGAGCCGCCAGCGCCCGTCTCGAACAGTCCGCCGCCGTCCATCAACGGAACGATGGAGAGCATTTTCGCGCTCGTTCCAAGTTCGAGGATCGGGAACAGGTCGGTCAGGTAATCGCGCAGCACATTGCCCGTGGCCGAAATCGTGTCCTTGCCCGCCCGGATGCGCTCGATCGAGAACCTCAGCGCGTCCTGCGGCGCCATGATGCGGATGTCGAGGCCGCTCGTGTCGTGGTCCTGCAGGTAGCGCTCAACCTTCTTGATGATTTCCGCGTCATGGGCGCGGTTCTTGTCCAGCCAGAAAACAACGGGGGTGTTGCTGAGACGGCTGCGCTTGACCGCGAGCTTCACCCAATCCTGAATCGGCGCGTCCCTCACCTGGCACATGCGGAAAATGTCGCCCGGCTCGACGTCCTGTTCGAGCAAGATTTGCCCCGTCTGATCGACGGCCCGGACCTTGCCCTTGGCGGCGATTTCGAAGGTCTTGTCGTGCGAGCCGTATTCTTCGGCCTTCTGCGCCATCAGACCGACATTCGGCACGGTGCCCATGGTCTTCGGGTCGAAGGCGCCGTGCTTTTTGCAGTCCTCGATGACGGCCTGATAGACCTTTGCATAACAACGGTCGGGAATAAGCGCCTTGGTGTCGTGCAGCTTCCCGTCCTTGCCCCACATCTTGCCGAACTCGCGGATCATGGCCGGCATGGAGGCGTCCACGATCACATCGCTCGGAACATGCAGATTGGTGATGCCCTTGTCCGAGTTCACCATCGCGAGTTCCGGTCGCGCCTCGTACGCGGCCTTGATATCGGCTTCAACGGCGGCGCGCTCGGCTTCCGGCAGCTTCGGCAACTTTGCATAGAGGTCGCCGAGACCATTATTAGGATTGAAGCCGATCTTTTGCAGCGCTTCGGCGTGTTTTTCGAGCACATCCTTGAAGTAGACCGCGACCGCATGGCCGAACATGATGGGATCGGAGACCTTCATCATTGTGCCCTTGAGGTGCAGCGACAAGAGCACGCCCTTTTTCTTCGCGTCCTCGATCTCCGCGTCGAAGAATTCGCGCAAGGCGCGTTTGCGCATCACGGCGGCGTCGATCACCTCGCCGGCCTTGAACGCCGTTTTTTCCTTGAGCACGGTCGCATGGCCGTCATCGCCCAATAACTCGATCCTGAAACTGCCTGCTTCGGGGACAGTTACCGACTTTTCGCTGCCGTAGAAATCGCCGCCGCTCATGTGCGACACGTGCGTTTTCGAACTCTGCAGTCCACGCGCCCATCTTATGCGGATGCATGCGCGCGTATTGCTTGACGGAAGGGGCGGCGCGGCGGTCCGAGTTGCCCTCGCGAAGCACGGGGTTGACCGCGCTGCCGAGGATCTTCGCGTAGCGACCCTTGATGTCCTTCTCGGCGTCGGTCTTCGCCTCCTCGGGATAATCCGGGATGTTGTAGCCCTTGCCTTGCAACTCCTTGATCGCGGCCTTCAATTGCGGAATGGAGGCGCTGATGTTCGGCAGCTTGATGATGTTGGCTTCCGGCGTCTTCGCGAGTTCTCCGAGGAAGCCGAGATCGTCGGATTGCCGCTGAGCTTCTGTCAAATTTTCGGGGAAATTCGCAAGGATGCGTCCCGCAAGGGAGATGTCCCTCGTCTCGACATCGATGCCGGCTACCCGCGTAAACGCCTGAACGATCGGAAGGAGGGAATACGTCGCGAGCGCAGGAGCTTCATCGACCTTTGTCCAGAAGATCTTTGGTTCGTCTTTCGGCATTCTAATTCAACCTCAAAAAACTGTGTCCGTTAGCGTGCTGGCTCTATGTCGTGCTGTTACACGACATAGGAGCATTGCGATGCCGCCGTGCGGGTGTCCATGTTGCGCCCGCGGTTGATGTGGTCGTCGATCTCGCCTGCGCAACCGACCGCGCGTCCGAACAGGAAGGCCGTAAAGGCGGCGCTCTCAAGCGCTTCCTCGGAGAAGGCGCCCGAACGGTAACGCTGCCAAAGCGTCTTCAGGAGCAGGCATGCGATCACCGCGTCGATGTTCACGCAGAAGACGTTCGGGGTGACGCCGTGCTCGTAAAGCGCCTGGACGATCGCGCTGTAGAAGTCGTGGAAGACGTTGGAGTCGCCGCGTTCCTTGAATAGCTGCGAGAGGAAGACCTCACGCGGGTCTTTGTTGACGGTGTGGTTCCTGAAGATCGGGTGGTGAATGCCGGGAATGGCTTGCACGTCGCCGCCGACACCCTTCTTGGCCTTCTTCTGCGCGGCGAATTCGTCGGCGAAGCGTCCCGCCATGGCGGCGAGGTCGAGCCCATGGTTGGGGTCGCCCGCATCCTTGAGATTTGTGCCGCCGAACTGGCTGATCAGGAAGCGCATGCCTTCGAAGCCATTGCCGCCGTGAGAGAAGCCCGTGTGCGTGAGGAAGCCGATCATCGCCTTGTTGATCTGCACGCGATCCGGCGTTTCCGGACCATCGGCCGACACGGCGCCCTTGCACCCCTGCGCAGAGATCGTGCCGGGGCCGTTAGAGATAATGAGGCCCAGGAGCACCTGGAACGGGAAGAGCTTCTCCGGCGTCGGCGTTTCGCCGATCAGCGCCAAGTAAGCCATTTCGGTCGCGGACCAGCTGTTGATCAGCTCGCTGACCGGGACGCCGCAGAAGGAGTTATCCTTGTGCTTGCCGCCCTCGACCGAGCCTCCGATGATCGCGGCGAACATACGGAGAAACCACGGGAAGTTTCTGACCGTGTTGCGCGTGACTTTCTTCTTCATCAGCGCGCTCCACGAGATCGTCGTCGTGATGGCGGCCAGCATGGAGTTGGCGGTGGGATGGCCATCGAGCGACAGCAGATAATCCACGAAGACGGACTTCGCGCCCCGCGCCTTGAGCCCGGCTAGCATCGCTGCGGCCTTGGCGTCGGGCTCCCTGCTCACGAGCGCCGCGAGCTGTTCTGCATTCGCTTTGACGCCCGAGAAATTGAAGCCTTCCTGGTCGCCCGCCGTCAGGCCCGAGAGGCCGAAAAGGTCGATCAGCACATCCGCCGCCTTGCGGGCGGCGGCGACGCTCTTCGGCCCGACGAGCGCGCAAACCGAAGCCAGGACCGTGTTTGGAGCGCTTCCTGCCTCGCGAGCCGCCTGGGTCACGATCGCGGCGGCCTCGTTGAGGTTGACCTCGGCTGCGATGGCCGTGTTGAATAGCGCGTTATCGTTGGCGTCGTTGTGCTCGCGGGTGAGCGCAAGGCAATAGTTGGATTCGAGCGGATATTTCGCTGTGTCGAGGATGGACACGCCGCTGACGCGGGTGACTTGAGTCTTGGGATCCATGACCGAACTCGCCGAGCGGTCTTTCATGGATTCGCGCGGGAAGATGGTGCCAACCTGCTTGGAGAGTTCCAAGATTTGATTGTTGTACGGCTGGAGGGGCTCGACGAGCGGGATGTCGAGCTCCCGCGGCACAATCAGGCCTTGATTGTTGCCGAACCACGGCTTGAGGGTGAGGTCGCCCTCCGGGGCGAAATCGGGGCGAACGCCTTGGAGCTTCATCACCGCGGTCAGCGCCATCGGGATGTGCGCGATGTTCGTCACCACGGCGCCGGCCTTTGAGACAATTGGGCGTTCGGGAGTGTATATACCGTCGACTCCGAGGATCTGCTGGAACCACCCTTCCTTGGCTTCCGCGCTGTCGCCCGCGCCGGCCATGGCGCCGGCATGGCCGACCGCGCGGGTCAGCTTCGCTTTCCAGCGGCCAGTCACACAGGCGATGACCGGCTTTGAAAACTCAAGATCCTGCTCATAGTAGCCGCCCGGCTCGATATACATGACGGCGACCTTGCTGCGCGAGTTGTAGTCGAAGGCGCAGGCGAATTCCGCAGGCGCAAAGCCGATATAGACGTCCTTCCCGCTGGAGATGCTGGTCGTCGTTCCCCAGCCGCTCGACGCGAGGTAGGTGGCGATGGTCGTGGTGAAGTTGCCGGAGTTCGAATAGATGGCGACGGAGCCTTTGCGCAAAAACTCCTCGGGCCGTTCTCCGCCGAGCGGGCCGCCGATGCGCACATGGTTCCAGGCGTCGGCCACGCCAAGGCAGTTGGGGCCGAAGAGATCGACGTGGCGCTGCTGAGCCATCGCCCGGATCTCGCGGGAATCGTGAACGGGGACTTTCTCCGTCAGGATGATGATCTTCTGAACGTGCTTGTTGACGCGCATCAGCTCGTGGGCGCCGTCGCGCACAGCCGCAGGCGGCAGATGGATCACGCCCACATTGAAGTTGTGCCCGTCGTCGAGCCCGTCGCGGACGTTATTGTAGACGGGAATGGGGCCGATGGGCGTTTCAAGAACCTCGCCGCGCCGTCCTGGCGACGTGCCGAATACGATATTGCCGCGAGAGTAGGCATGGCTGATCGGCGCAACGGCGCGCGACTTGTTGCCGAGAATGTTCAAGACGCAGACCCGATCCTCGCGCGTGGCGATGTCGGCCAGCGATCTTATGCCCACGAAATACTGGAACCTCTCAATACCTTGGCTCTGATTTATTTGGGATCCCCAAAAACTCCGTGTCGCAAGCGTTTCAAACGAATAGTGGGCCTGGCTGCGCCGTTCACGGGGCGACGCCGAGTTTTTGGGCGAGCATTTCGCGTCCCCCATTCTTCATCCAGTTGTCTACGGATTGCGCGTAGCGCACGACGTCGGTCATAGCTGAATCAAAGCCAAAGATGCGGTAGGGCAAACCAAGCAGATCGCAGACATCCTTGAAGGCCAGCATGCCGCGCGCCAGATTGGGACCACCCCGGCCGATGACGACATAGACGGGCGTCGGCCCATGCTCGGCGAAATACTCGCGCAGCGCGTCGGCCATGGCGCGGAAGGTGACGAAAATGTCCGTATTGTTGGCCTTGCCGCCGATGACAAAAAGAACATTCGACTGTTTCAACCAATGCTTGAGGCAGATGCGCATCACATCGCGCATCTTCTCGTAGGGCGGGTTGCCGCCGAAGTCCGATGAAATAATGGCGTCGTCGCCAAGGAATTCCGTCACCAGCGAGTTGGCGCCGCCGCCAAAAGTGGGAGCGAGGATGGTGCCTTTCGGATTGATGACCGACACGTCCGACTGGCCCTGGTAGGTGCGCAGCTGGTTGATCTCGTATTCGAAGTCGGTGTAGTCCTCGATAAACAGCTGCTTCGGCAGATTGAGCCGCTTCACGCGCGGGTCGTCCCGGTCGAACCCGCATTTGAAGTCGCAAGCCACGGGCGTCAGGCCGCCCTTGCCGGTCGGCATCATGCGGATCGGGTTCAGTTCAAGCGTGGTCATGCCGTTGTAGTGAAAGAGGTCCCACAGCTTCGGCAGGTTCTGCGCGAGGGGGGAGATGATTTCTTTCGGCGCTCCGATGTCCGTGAGCGCGTTGGTGACCACAAAGGACTTGAGCCCGGTCAGCGGATCGAACGGGACCTCCGCGATCTGGTCCTTTGTCAGGTCCTCGATATCCACGCCGCCGCGATGGGTGATGGTGAGCGTCGGCGCGCGGTAACGGGTGGAATTGGCGATGGAGACATAAACCTCGTGATGGGCCGGCACGGCGCCCTCGAATGTCACGCCGTGGGCTTTCGCGACCGCGTTGCCATGGGCGTGCTCGACGAAATAGAGGCGCTCTTTTTCTTTCAGAGCCGTCCTGAGATCCTTGGCGCGGCCGACGAGGCCGGCTTTGCCCTTTTTGCCGACGCCGCCGCGGAAATTGGGTTTGATGAAAATCTCATGGCATTTGGCGATCAGCGCTTTGATTTCGGCGTCGCTCGCCTCAGGCCCAAGCACTTCGGAGGTCGGAAATTCGACCATCTTCAGGAGCTGAGCTCCATAAAGCATGCCAGCAAGGTTCATAGTCTTTCCTCCAAATGCCCTTATTATTAATATTCTTGCGGCAAGGTCTTCAGCTGCGCCCAAGAGTAAACCGGCCCCTTCACGCAGACATAATCTTTCCCGACGTTGCAGCGTCCGCATTTGCCGATGCCGCACTTCATCTTGTTCTCGATGGTTGTGTAGATTTGCTCTTCCTCGAACCCCATGTCGCGCAGGTTCTTGATCACGAACTTGATCATGATCGGCGGGCCGCAGGTGATGGCGATGGTGTTGCCCGGGTTTTGCGGCTTGCTCATCACGTTGGCGGGTACGAAGCCGCAATAGCCTTCCCAGCCTTCCTCGGGCGAGTCGATGGAGAGGTGCACGTCCGCCGCGCCCCGCAACTTTTCCAGCTCCGCGGCGTACATGATGTCGCGCGAGGTGCGCCCGCCGTAAAAGACGGTGATCGTTCCGAAGTCGTTGCGGTTCGTGACCGCGGTCTGGATCACGGGCCAGATCGGCGCCAGTCCGCAACCGCCGCCGATAAAGACGAGATTGCGTCCCTTCCAGTCGCCGACCGGGAACTTGTTTCCGTAAGGCCCGCGCACGCCGATCACGTCGCCGACCCTCATGTCGTGGATGGCGGTGGTGACGCGGCCCGAGCGCATGATGGAGAACTGCTTGTACTCCTTGATCACCGGGGCGGAGGCGATCGAGATCATCGACTCGCCCTTGCCGAACACGGAGATCATAGCGCATTGGCCGGGCTCGTGATCGAAGCCGCCGCCATTCATGAATTCGACGCGGAACGTCTTAATCGCGCGTGCGCCGGGCACCTCTTCCTTGACGTGCACGATGCGCGCGAGCTGTGGCAGATAGGCATTCTCGCTCATTGCCAGACGCCCTCTTCCATGACATTGGCTATTTTGACGATATCGATGCCGACCGGACAATGCGTGATGCATCGCCCGCAGCCGGTACATTGCTGCATTTTGTGGTTCTCGACGAAATACAGAAGCTTATGGCAAATGCGCTGCCTGAGCCGCGCGCCCGTATCCTCGCGCGGATTGTGTCCCGACGAGTGCATCGTGAAGTCGGGGAACTGGCAGTTGTCCCAGGTTCGCACGCGCGCGCCGGTCAGCGGCGATTTGCCGGTCACTTCGTCGTTGATGTCGAAGCAATGGCAGCTCGGGCACAGATAGGTGCAGGCGCCGCAGCCGATGCAGGCTTGGGCGAGCTTGTCCCAGAGCGGCGAGCCGAAGTTTTGCTTCAGCGCGCCGGCGACGGCCTCCATCGAGGAGATGGAGCGCTGCGGATGCTCAAGCGCAATCGCGTGGGCGCTGCGGACATCTTTCGTGTCGCCGGCCGATGCAACCTGGAATAGGTCGCGGGCGGCGTCGACGATGTCCTTGCCTTTTTCGGTCAGCGTCTTGACGTGAAAACGACCGTCGATCTCCGTCATAAGAATGTCGAGGCCGTCCTCGGAATGCGGAGAGCCGCCGACGGAGACGCAGAAGCAGTTCGGCGAAGGCGGTGTGTTGCAGGCGAGCCCAACGAACACCGCCTTGTCGCGCCTCGCCTGATAGTACGGATCCAACGTGCCGCAGGTGAAGACCCTGTCGTTGCGCACAAGCGCGCGTCCGTCGCAGGGGCGCACGCCGAACACGACGGTCGGTTCGACCTTCGGCTCGCTGTCGGTGAGCACCGGCGCCTTGCCGTTCTCAATCCGGAAGCGGTAGAGAATTTCCCTCTGCGGGAACACAAACCCTTTTGCCGGCCGGACGGTGTTGCCGTAATCCAAGTCCACCGAGGCGCCGGGTTCTAACTTTGTGAATGCCCAGGCATCTTCGACGAAGTCGGGGGCGTAGACTTCTGCGCGATCTTGGAGCGTCGCTATCCATTGGCCGAGTTTGTCCTTTTTCAGTGTCGCTTCCATCGGGCCTACCTCACGAAATCGTTGGGATCGCCGTCGCGGAAGGACGCAATGAGCGAGGGCTGCCCGGCATCGAGCCCCGGCGCATATTGGAACATGTCCAGAGCCTCGTGTTCGAGCATGGTGTTGAGGAGGCGGAGCGGGATGTTCACCGGACAGACGCGCTCACATTCGCCGCAGTCGGTGCAGCGCCCGGCGAGATGCATGGCGCGCACCATGTGATACATCGCGTTTTCCGACGGCGTCGTCGAACGGCTGATCCAGCGGACTCGGTTGGCCTTTTCGTCGGCGGTCGTCGTCGGGTTGACGATGAAATTCGTGCTGTCGACCACGCATTCGTCGCAATAGCACATCGGGCATACGGCCCGGCAGGCGTAGCAGCGGATGCAGCGCTCGAAATGGCCTTGCCAGAAAGCCGAACGCTCCTCGCTGCTCTTTTCCGCAAAGGCCGAGACGACCGCGAAGCGCGGGCCGTAGCTGCGCTCGTCGACCTTTTCGCCGAAGAAGAAGTCCGCGTCGAGCGGATAGGCCTTGGCGCATTCGAGGCAGCGGTCGGCCAGCACGTCTTTTGCGGGCAGCGTCGCGCCGCCGCCGACGTAGGAGACCTTCACCTCGCTTGCACCGTCGAAGGCCGCCGAGGTTGCCGTCTTGCCGCGCAGCGCCTTGTTGAGCTTGCGCGCATCGATCATGCCGCCGGTCTCGCACGAGACGCCGAGCACGATCACATCATCGCGCTTGATGTGATTTTCCTGAAGCAGCACCGTGATCGCGCGGCTGTCGCAGCCCTTGGCGACGATGGCGAGCGGCCGCTTGTCGGACTGCCGCGCATGCTTCATTCGCTTCTTTTCATTGACGAGGTAGAGTGCGAGATTTTCCACGCAGGTTGCATCGAAAACGAGCGCCGCCATCTCCTCGGGCGTGGTCATGAAGGCGGGTTCCGCCAGTAACCCAGCCGAGCTGCGGCGATAGCCAAGAACGGCGCGCACTTTTCCGCTTTCCAGCAACTCCCTGGCGCGCGCCTTGATGTCTTCGACTGCGATCATCAGAGTTTCGCCTTCAGCTTGGTTTGCGGGCCGAGCGCTTTGAGATCTTTCACGAAATCGGTGATGACCTCGGCGTATTTCACGCCTTCCGCCGCCGACACCCACGACATGCGGAAGCGGTCGGGTTCGATCCCGACGAAATGCAGGAGCTTCTGCACCAGGAAGATGCGCCGCCGCGCATAATAATTGCCCTTGAGGTAGTGACAATCGCCGGGGTGACATCCGGAGACGAGCACGCCATCGGCGCCTTTGTTAAAGGCGGACAGGATGTAGATCGGCGACACCGAACCTGAGCACATCACCTGGATCGGCACCGCATTTGCGGGATATTTCAGCCGCGACACGCCCGCAAGGTCGCTGCCCGCGGACGAGCACCACTTGCACAGGAAGGCGACGACCTTCGGCTCGAACTCTTGTCCTTCACGTCTTGCAACAGCCGGCTCCGCCACCGTCATCCTCCCATGCAGGCTTCGATCATCTCGAAGACCTGCAGCTGCGTTACGTTTTTCACGTCGATGGCCGCGCGCACGCAGGTGCCGACGCAAGTGCCGCAGCCCTCGCACAGCACCTCATTCACGCGCGCCTTGCCTTCTATCAGGGTGATGGCCTCGAACGGGCAGACATCGACGCACATTTCGCAGCCGGTGCAATGCGTCTCGCGCACCTTCGCCACGACAGGGCTGTGCTCCAGCTCGGGCTTCGACAAAAGCCCGATAACCTTGGACGCCGCGGCGCTGGCCTGGCAGACGGTTTCCGGGATGTCCTTCGGCGATTGCGCCGCGCCGGTGAGAAAGATGCCGCCGGTCACGCTTTCCACGGGGCGAAGCTTCGGATGCGCTTCGGCCAGGAAGCCGTCCTTGTCGCGCCCGATCTTGAGCGTCTTGGCGACATCGGCCGTGCCCTTGGAGGGGACCATCGCCTGGGCGAGCACCACCATGTCGGCGTCGACCTCGACGTTCTTGCCGGAAAGCGTATCGACGCCGAGAACTTTCAGCTTGCCCTTCGACTGGTAGATCTTGGACACGCGACCGCGCAGGTAGACCACGCCGTCGCGCTCCATCGCGCGCTGAACGAACTCTTCATAGCCTTTTCCGCCGGAGCGGATGTCGATGTAGAAGATGTACGCCGTGCCATCGGGAACTTTATGCTTGTACAGCGTGGCGTGCTTGGCCGTGTACATGCAGCAGATCTTGGAGCAGTACACGCAATGCTGCGCTGGATCGCGCGAACCGGAGCACTGGACGAAAACGATTGTCTTCGGCGACTTATGGTCGGACGGCCTCAGCACCTCGCCCGCGGTTGGCCCCGACGCCGAGCACATGCGCTCGAACTGGATGCCGTCCAGCACGTCCGGGTACTTGCCGCGGCCATATTCGGCCATCTCTTCCTTGCCGTAGAGATCGAAGCCGGTGGCGACCACGATGGCGCCCACTTCGATGTCGGTCGTTTTCGGCTTGGCGTCGTAGTTGATGGCCTCCGCCTCGCAGACGGTCGCGCATTTGCCACATACGACGGGGTTGAGGCCGAGACAGGCCTCCGGGTCGAGATAGTAGGTGGCCGGGATGGCCTGCGCGAACGGAATGAAAATGGCGCGGCGATCGTTCAAGTTTACGTCATATTCGTTCGGGACGACGACGGGGCAGACCGGCGTGCAGTCGTCGCAGATTTTGCACTTCTCTGGATCGACGTACTGGGCCTTGGTGCGCACCTTCACCTTGAAATTGCCGACGAACCCCGAAACCAACTCGACCTCGCTCGACGTCATCAGCGTGATGTTCTTGTGCTTGGAGACCTCCACCATTTTCGGCGAGAGGATGCACTGCGAGCAGTCGAGCGTCGGGAAGGTTTCCGACAACTGGATCATGTGGCCGCCGATGCTCGGCTGCTTCTCGACGAGCACCACTTCAAAGCCGGCGTTGGCGAGATCGAGCGCGCTCTGGATGCCGGCGATGCCGCCGCCGATGACCAGCACCTTTCGGGTGACCGGCAGGCCGATGGGCGTCAGCGGCTCGTTGCGGCGCGCGCGCTCCACGCTCGACCGCGTGATCTTGATGGCCTTGGCTGTCGCCTCGTCCCGGTCCTTGTGCACCCAGGCGCATTGCTCGCGGATGTTGGCGATTTCGAGCTGGAACGGGTTCAGGCCGCCGAGCGCAGAGGCTTCGCGGAAGGTCTTTTCATGCAGGTTCGGCGAGCAGCAGGAGATGACGACGCTGTCGAGGCTGTGCTCCTTGATGGCGTTGATGACGGATTGCTGGCCGGGGTCCGAGCACATATAGACGTAGTCTTTGGAGAAGACCACGCCGTTGTCATGCGAGAGTTCGGAGGCGACGTGCTTGACATCCACGGTGGCCGCGATGTTGGTCCCGCAATGGCAAACGAAAACTCCGGCGCGCCGTGTCAATGGACCGCTCCCTTTTTCTTAGCGGCGGCTTCCAGGCCGTATTCATAGCCTTTATCGAACGCCTTGATATTGGCGGAGAGGAAACGGTCGGGGACAAGTCCCGGCAGCGCCTTCTTCATGGCTTCAGGCGTCACCGCGCCCGTGACGGCCGTGAAAAAGCCGAGCACGACAAGATTGGCGAACAGGCGGTTGCCGAGTTCCTCGGCGAAGCGGGTCGCCGGGACGGTAAAGAGCTTGACGCGTTTTGGGTCGCCTTTCGGCTTCACCAGTTCCTCTTCGATGATGAGGATGCCGCCGTCGGCGAGGCCGGGCTCATACTTGTCGTAGGCTTCCTGTGAAAGCGCGACGAGCACGCCCGCCGTCGTGCAATAGGGGTAGAGAACCCGGCTGTCGGAGATGATGAGCTGCGACTGGCAGGCGCCGCCGCGCGCCTCCGGCCCGAAGCTCTGCGTCATGGTTCCGAACTTGTCGTCGTGCAGCGAGACCGCCGCGCCGGTAATCAAAGCGCACCTGACGATGCCCTGTCCGCCGAAACCTGAGAACTTGATTTCCCACATGTCTAATCGCTCGCCCCGCATTCACGGATATCAGCTTCCTTGGTCGCGGTGAGCCGCGCCTTTTCCTCCGCCTCTTTTTCAAGCGGCGTCTTGCCGTAAAGCTGATAGCTGTCGCCGATGACCTTCCGGTAATGGCTGTTCACCGAGTCGAGGAAGGTCGGCTTCTGCCGTTCGACGAACTTGCCCATGGCGATGCTGCCCTGGAAGCTGATATCGACGGCGCGCGTGTCCACGCCGTGCTGGATGTCGGCGCCTTCCTTGTAATACTCCATGGCGTCGAGGCCATCGCCGAGCTTGTTGCGGCGCTGGTACAGCGTCGTGCAGGGGGCGATCACCTCGATGAAGGAGAAACCCTTGTGGTTCAGCGCCTTGCTGAATGTCTGCGTGATGTTGTGGGCGTGAAGCGCCGTCCAGCGGGCGACGAAGGTCGCGCCGGCGGCGTCCACCAGGAACGGCAGGCTGAACGGCGTTTCGTAATTGCCGCTCGGCGTCGTCGAGGCGTTGGCGTCGGTCGGCGTCGTCGGCGTGACCTGTCCACCCGTCATGCCATAGGTGAAATTGTTGATGCAAATGACCATGAGGTCCATGTTGCGCCGCGCGGCGTGAATGAGGTGATTGCCGCCGATGCTGGTGAGGTCGCCGTCGCCGCTGATGACCACCACCTTGAGCTCGGGATTGGCGAGTTTCAGGCCCGTGGCGAAGGGAATGGCGCGGCCATGCGTGGTGTGGAACGAGTCGAACTTCACGTAGCCCGCGACGCGGCCCGAGCAGCCGATGCCCGAGACCACGGCGATCTTGTCCATGTCGAACCCGCCCGCCTTGATGGCTTCAGCGAAGCAAGTGACGACCGTGCCGATGCCGCAGCCCGGACACCAGATATGCGGCATCCGGTCCATGCGGAGGAAATCCGCCATGGGGTTTTCCTTGCGGAACTTCTCGTCGTCGGTCGTGTATTCTGGAGCCTGATCTGCGCCACTCATATCTTCGCGCCCTCCTTGATGGCGGCGAGGATTTCCTCGGGATCGTGGACAGCGCCGCCGCAGGAATTGACGCTGATCACTTTGCACTGCCCCGCCGCGCTACGCTCGACCTCAAGGACCATCTGCCCGTAGTTGAGTTCAGGAACCACGATGGCTTTTGCCTTGCGCGCGATGTTGCGGATCTTCTCCTCGCAGAACGGCCACACCGTAATGAGCCGCAGGAAGCCGACCTTGATGCCGGCCTTGCGGGCTTCCTGGACGGCGCGGATGGCGATGCGCGAGGTGATGCCGTAGGACACCACCACGACGTCCGCGCCGTGCAAGCCATCCTCCTCGACGCGAATGATCTGGTCCGCGTTGGACTCGATCTTCTCGATCAGGTGGGTGACGAGCTTCTTGTTCATTTCGGGCGTCAGCGTCGGGTAGCCGCGCTCGTCATGGGTGAGGCCGGTGGTGTGGAAGCGATAGCCGTCGCCGGCCTTGACCATTGGCGCGCCGCTCTTGCCGTCGAAGCGATAAGGCCGATAGTCCTCCTTCGGCCCGATATACCAATTGCGCTCGACGACGCGGATTTCCTCGGCGGGCGGGATGACCACCTTCTCGTGCATATGGCCGACCGTCTCGTCCGTCATAATGAAGACCGGGACGCGGTAGGTTTCGGAAAGGTTGAAGGCCTCGATGGCGAGATCGAAGCATTCCTGCGGCGAATCCGGCACCAGCGCGATGATGCGATAGTCGCCATGGCTGCCCCAGCGCACCTGCATCATGTCCTGCTGCGCAGTGAGCGTCGGCAGGCCGGTGGAGGGTCCGCCGCGCTGCACGTCGGCGACGACCATCGGCGTCTCCATCATGCAGGCAAGCCCGAAGGTCTCCATCATGAGCGAAAAGCCGGGGCCAGAGGTGACCGTCATCACCTTCTGTCCGCCCCATACGGCGCCGACATTCGCGGTGATGGAGGCGATTTCGTCTTCCATCTGGATGAAGAGGCCGCCAACTTCGGGACAGCGCTCAGCGAAGCGCTCCGCCGTCTCGGTCGAAGGCGTGATCGGATAGCCGGCGAAAAAGCGGCAGCCTGCGGCGAGCGCGCCTTCCGCGAGCGCATGGTCGCCGTCCATGAAATGGCGGCCTGTCAGAACGCCCTTTGGATCTGCTGAAACCGTTTTTGGAGATTCGGCCACGCGTCTATCCTTCATCTTTGATCGGTCTTCACGAAAATCGCGAACTCAGGGCAAACCTTTTCGCAAAATTTGCAGTCCCGGCAGTCTTCGGCGCTCTTGACCATCGGCGGGTGGTAGCCCTTCGCGTTGTAGGTCTTGGACATTTCCAACGCGTTGGTCGGGCAGAACTCGACGCAAAAGCCGCATCCCTTGCACCAGTTCGGGTTGATGGTGACCCTGCCGTAAGCTTTCTTGAGTTTTCCGAATGACATCGCGACCCCTAGAGAAGCCCTCTCTCCGCCAGAATGCGGCGAGGAGAATTATAGTGGAGATTGAGCTTCAGCACGCGTTCTTCGCAGCCAAAGGCGATCGCCATAAGTTGGGTGAAATAGACGACCGGGATCCCCTCGAAATCGGGATACATGCGGCGGGTGACTTCCTGGCGGTGGTCCAAGTTAAAGGCGCAGAGCGGGCAGCTGACCGCCATAACGTCTGCGCCTTGCTCCCTCGCGTCGGACAAGATCTGATAGGTGCGGTCGGCGACGATTTTCGGCTTATCGACCGTCTGATAGGCGCCGCAGCATTCGGTCTTGTGCGAAAAATCGACCGACCGTCCGCCAAGCGTCCTGACAAGCTCATCGAGAAGCACCGGGTTTTCGACATTGTCGAAAGCAACGGAGCGCGGGCGGACAAGGAGGCAGCCATAATAGGAGGCGACCTTCAAACCGTTCAGCGGCTTTACGACCTTGGCGGACACCGCCTTGGAGTTGGCCTTGAACTCCTGGAGAATTTCGAGCGTGTGCACGACATCGACGTCGCCTTCGTAGACGGTCGTCTCGTCGGTCATGAAGTTGTTCATGCGGCTCAAGAGAACCGGATCGGCTTTGACGCGGTCGTTGGCGCGCTTCAAGGTGTTGTAGCACATCGAGCAGGCCGTCATGACGCGCGTGGCGTCGGCCTCCTTGACACGCAGCATGTTGCGAACCGGCGCAATCTGGCGCATCGTATCGTCTTCAGCTAGCGATAGTACGGTTCCGCAGCAATTCCAACGGTCGAGTTCTTTAACCTCGACGCCGAGATGCTTAAGCGAATAGAGGAGGGACTCTTCGAAGTTGCCGGCGTGGTTCTTCATGGTGCAGCCGGGGTAGTAGCTCAACTTCATGTCCGCGCCTGTAATGATTGCCGGCATCTCGCAAGCATATGCACTCACGTCGCCGTCATTGATCAGAGGAAAAACAGCCTACTTGCAGGAACTGGCGATCTGGTGAGCCAATCCTCTTTGTCTTTCCCAATTTGCTCGTCCACACACCCTACTAAGACTTAAAAAACTCCACCTTGACCTAGATCAATGAAGAGTTAAATGCTTTTTAACGGCAAGTAAAGGCAAAGCAAATGCTCGCAGGTGCGGTTGCATTTTGTTGCGTTGCAAAATATTCAACAGACTAGATGTTTGTCTGGCTTTTCTCTTTGAACCCCTATGATTGCTCTGCAAAGCTGCATCCCATGCCTGACATGGCGTCCTCCGTTCGTCGGCGTTTACCGCATCGCGTTTGCAACTTACGCAGGTTCTTTGTGGCGAAGAAGTGATCTTTGTGTGTCATCATGACGCAAGCCTCAGCCTGCCGGTATGGATGAGGGATACACTACGAGTGCAGTCGGAGACAAGACGGCGCTTCGATAGCAGCGCGTGCTTAAGCGAACCTGTTCCGGATATGCTGCCTCGAATCAATAGCTTCAAGCAACGTTTGCTGAGGAACTAACGGTTCCGGCCCCCTCACCCAATGCCCGGCAAAGCAGGACGCCGCCCTCTCCCACGATGGGAGAGGGTCCGTGCAAGCGTCCTCTCTCCCTCCGCGGGGCAGGGTGAGGGGGGAAACGTTTGGAGAAGCCGGGAAAGCTTGCTTCGTCGGCTTGCTACATCCATGCGCGCGTCGGAAAGCACACGTGTCGCAAACCCGACAAAGATATGAAGCTCGTGGTTTTGGTGCGTTTTCTTATTTCAAAGCAGCGCCTTAGGACGATGGCACACCCGTTGCTTAAGAATACTCAAACGCCAGACCAGAAAGACCGTTTTGCATGATTCATCTCACTGAAAACGCCGTCGCCGCTGTTCGCACCGCCATGTCTCGCGCAAACGCCCCCATCGAAGGCTTACGGCTTGCGGTCGACGCCGGGGGCTGCTCGGGCTTCAAGTACATGATGGGGCTCGTGGGCAAGGCTGATCCGGACGACATCGTTGTCGAGCGCGATGGGGTGAAGGTTTTCGTCGATCCGGACAGCGTGATGCATCTCGACGGCACGACAGTCGATTTCGTCGCCGGACTGCAGACCTCCGGCTTCACCTTCGACAATCCGCAGGCGAAGTCGAAATGCAGTTGCGGCAAATCGTTCGGCTGAAACAGGAGTTTAGGCCATGCTGGAAGTTCAGGAACACATTGAGGAAGCCCTGTCCGAGCCGCTCGTCGTGACCGAAGAAGACGCGAAGGTTGCGAAAATCTGCGCGGCGCTCGAAGAAATTCGCCCGTATCTTCAACGCGATGGCGGCGATTGCCAGCTCGTCGGCGTGGAAGGAAACGTGGTGCGGGTCAAGATGAAAGGGGCGTGCATCGGCTGCCAGCTCGCCTCGGTCACCATTCATGGAATCCAGACCAAGCTTAACGCCAAGCTTGGCATGCAGCTTCGTGTCGCTCCCGTGCTGGGTTTCGGGGGCCTTTAGACTTGTAGTATCGGAGGTCGTTATGCGGCCGGTTTATCTCGACAATAATGCGACGACGCGCATGGCCCCCGAGGCGCTCGCGGCCATGCTGCCTTATTTCACCGATCATTTCGGCAACGCCTCGTCGTCGCACAGCTTCGGCGCGGAATCGAGCGCGGCGGTGAAGACCGCGCGCGAGCAGGTCCAGGCGCTCATCGGCGCGGCGCACAGCCACGAGATTGTGTTCACGTCTGGCGGCACAGAGTCCGACAATGCGGCGATCCTTTCGGCCCTTGAGGCGCATCCCGGCCGCAGGGAGCTGATCGTCTCCGCGGTCGAGCACCCGGCGATACTCGCCTTTGCGCTGCACCTGCAAAGGGATTTCGCCATCACCGTGCACGTCATACCCGTCGATGGGCGCGGCCGCCTCGATATCGAGGCCTACAAGGGGGCGCTCGGCTACAAGACGGCCGTCGCTTCCATCATGTGGGCGAACAACGAGACGGGGACGATCTTCCCGGTCGCGGAGCTTGCCGAGCTTGCGCACGAAGCGGGCGCGCTTTTCCACACCGACGCCGTGCAGGCGGCCGGCCGCATCCCGATCGACCTCAAGACGACCGAGATCGACATGCTGTCGGTTTCGGCCCACAAGTTCAACGGACCCAAAGGGATCGGCGCGCTCTATGTCAGGAAGGGCGTTCGCTTCGACCCGCTGGTTCGGGGCGGAAAACAGGAGCGCGGGCGACGCGCGGGCACCGAAAACGTGCCCGGCATCGTCGGCTTCGGCCAGGCCGCAGAATTGGCCCGCCAGCGCCTCGCGTCGAATGCAGGCCAGCGCGTGCGAAACTTGCGCGACTGGTTCGAGGCGGAAGTCCAGGGCCGCATAAGCCATTGTTATGTCGCGGGCGACCCCGACAGGAGGCTGCCGAACACGTCGAACATCGTTTTCGAATTGGCGGAGGGAGAAGCGCTCCTCCTGGGCCTCAACCGGGCTGGGATCGCCGCCTCCTCCGGCTCGGCCTGCGCATCGGGATCGACGGAGCCGTCGCATGTGCTGCGCGCCATGAAAGTGCCCTACACCTCGGCGCTTGGCGCGATCCGCTTCTCTTTTTCGCACGAGAACACCAGCGAGGATGTCGCACGGGTCCTTGAAGTTTTGCCCGGTATAGTAGAAAAAGCACGAGAGGTCTCGGGCTTCGTATTTGCGGACAGCAGCGCGGAAAACAGGTTGAGCGCGGCGTTCCCATGAAGATGAGGGCAGGCGATGGCTTTTCGTGTTGAAGGTTTTTATCTGACGAGCGGGGCGGACGCCGCCTCCCGCATCGAAGCCAAGCTGCGCGAAGCGGGGCTGCGCCCGACCCGGCAGCGCCTTGATCTGGCGCGGCTCCTGTTCCGCGAGGGCGACCGGCACGTCACCGCCGAGGCGCTGCACGGCGAGGCCGTCGCCAACAACATCTCCGTCTCGCTTGCCACCGTCTACAACACGCTGAAGCAGTTCACCGAATGCGGCCTCTTGCGCGAGGTCGCCATCGAGGGCTCAAAGGCTTACTTCGACACGAAAATTTCCGACCACCAGCACTTCTTTTATGAGGACGACGGCCGGCTCGTGGACCTTGAGCCGGGCCATGAGGTCATGGTGTCCGTGCCGAAGCTGCCGGAAGGCACGCGGATCGCTCGGATCGATGTGCTGATCAGGTTGGAGAAGGTGAAGGACTAAGCTAAGCTCGACTTTGTATATTTCGCCACTGGCGCCGGCTCAAAGAGCGGCCCCAAAAATTGAATTGACGGCGATGAGTAAGAACGGTGGCGTCAGCCCGCTCCTTTGCGGGAGAGGGTGGCCGCGAAGCGGCCGGGTGAGGGCTCTGAACCTTTGGCAAAACCAGCAAACATTGCTCAGAACTTCAGCCTTACCCCCGTCACGAACGTCGTCATCGTGTCATTCAGATAAGCAGAGTCAAGGCCCCCGCCGTTTTCCATAAAGCTGACGCCGGCATACGCGTCCCAGTGCTTGTTGAAGGCGTAGTCCACGAGGAAAGATCCTTGGTTCAAGTAGCCCGCGCAGTTCGACGGCGTGGGGTTGCCGACAAGCGCCTTTGCCGCGTGGGCGCAATTCTTCCCTTTGCTGTTGATGTATTCATCCTGGGTATAGCGGTAGTAGGCGCCTGTGAAACTCCAGCCGGAAGGCAGTTCGTATCTCAGGCCCGTCCAGAAGGTTTGCAAAATCTTGTCCGTCGTATAGGCGTTGGTGGTGACGCCGACGAGTTCGTAGCCTCCGATCGTCGTCGAGCCGGCCGGGATGTTCGTGTCTTCCGGATTGCCCATGTCGATATGGACGTAGCCTGCGAAAGCCGTCAGCTTCGAGGAGGGCTCCTCGTCTTTCAAGCCTCCTCCAAACTCGAAGGCATATTTGCCCATCACCGACCACGCTTCGTTGTCCGAGATGGTCCCGAGCAGACCGTTCGGGCACTCGCCGGGCGAGCAGCGTATGCCGGAGCTTGCGTAGGTCGTATTCGGAATGGACGTTGAAACGACCGTGCCTTGCTCCTTCGTGTAGATCGCGTCGACCGCAAAACCCTTCCAGATCGCGCCGGCGTTGAACCCATAGGCGCCGTTGAAGATGGCTGTGTCTTGTCCGCCCGCCGTGTACATGGCTGCGGCATGGGCCGGGCCATAGGCGAAGACATATTTGACCGAGTCATCCCAGCGCGCGGTTTCCGTCGACCCGATGCCGCCTGATGTGCCGCCGGAATAACCGAGAAGATCGATGCCGGGGGCTTGCCCCATCGGATCGTAGCCGCTGACGGCGTCCAACTCCAGCGACTGCTGACGACCCACGGTCAGCGTTCCATAGATGGGGCTGCTGAGGCCGCCATAGGCTTGGCCGTTGAAGGCCTGTCCGCAGCGGCTGCCGTCGCTATTGGCGTTCTGATTTTGGTAGAGCCTGCCATTATTCCGGATCATGCTCGCGCAGGCGTCGGCGATTTCGCCTGAGACCGGATTGAACGCGGTTTCAAGCTTGCCGATCGCGAGGAAGCCATATCCGACGGGCTCCGCGACCTTCACGCCGATCTTGGACTGCTCAAGCGCGTTTTCCGCGAGCGTCGAGATCGGCCTGTTCGCATTCTTCGATCCGTTGAGATTGTATTCAAGCCCCGGATAGAAAGCCCCGCCCAACGGCGCGCCGTGCGTCTGGTAAGCGTATCCCACGTCGACGGTCCCATAGACCGTGACGCCATTCCAGCTCAAATTGTCCGGAATCGGGTCTTTCAATCCAGTATTTCCAGGATCGCCGGCATGCGCTGAGGTTGCGAGAAGGAGAGCCGCGGCGGCCCCCAAGAATGGCGCTCGCGAGGAGGCGGACGTTTCCCATCTTCTCGCGTCTTGTAATGTTGAATGAAGCACTCTCTTCCCCGTTCGTGATAACGGCTTCAACTTAACACGCCGATGCAACCCAGATGCAAAAATTTGTGTATAAATGCAAATGCGTGTGTCTGCGTTAATGAAGTTTAAGAGAAGCGCGTTGCAAAAATGCAATCTTAGGTTGCGCCCGCGGCGATGCGCAGGACATCTTCCTCTACGGCGCTCGGCGCACGCTTTGGGTAAACCCCGCGCCGACGCTTCGCAGGCATCCTCGCGGGCGCCTCCGCACGGCTCGGGGTCGAAGTGGTTTGCTACGACTTCATCGCGACGGACTGGCGCCGTCTACTCCTGCCGGTCTCCCGGCGCACGCAAAACGAACTCAACTTTCGTTAGCGATGGTGAAACGCTCACAGGATAACGCCTTGGTTTCACGGCGTTTTCTTCTTGTCCCGGCTGTAGCGATGGAGTTGAACCTTCTCAACGGTGGCGACGCCCCCGGTCATGAGCGTGTCGAGAACGTCCAGAAAGGCGTTCACCTTGTCTTCGGAGTCGAGAATTTCGACGACGATGGGCAGGTCGTGAGACGCCCGCAGGATCTTCGCAGCGTGAAGGCCGCCTGCGCCGTAACCCATGTAGCCCTTGTAGACGGTTGCGCCGGAGAGGCGGGCGGCTTGCGCCTGCACCACGATCTCCTCGTACATCGGCCGGCCCTTGTATTTGTCATCCTCCCCAAGGAAGATGCGCAATCTCGCTCCCGTCTCGCTCCGCCGCATCTGGCGCCCCGCTTTCTTTAATTACGCCCCCTCATTTAGAAAACCATGTTTTTGCTGAATGGTAAATCGCAGTTCTGAAGTAACGGCGTTGTCTCATGGCTATGTCTTGGAAGACTGGATAAAACCATTCGTTACAATTTCTAAATTTTGAAATATAGATGAATCATTGTAGGAGGGGCCTGAAGCTGCTTCGTACTAAGCGTTGTTCTTGAAACCATTGCAAAGGGCTCCTGCTCTGTGAGGGGCGTTGCGGGCTAGGCTAGGCTTGATGGCTCAACGGGAAAAGCGCGCGGTCCAGCCGGCGAAGTTCGCGCCAAAGTTCCGTCTCGCGACGGCGCTGTGCGCGGCGCTGAGCCTGAACGCGTGCGTGGGGCCGGATTTCACGCCCCCCGAGTCACCGGATGTCGGCAGTTTCACACCCGATCGCCAGCCTGCGAAATACACGGCGCAGGGCAAGACGCAGCATCTCGACATCAGTCGCGAACTTCCCGCCGAGTGGTGGGAGATGTTCCACTCGCCTGCGCTCAACAGCCTCATCAATCGCGCGCTGCACGACAATCCGAACATCGAAGCAGCGCGAGCGGCGTTGCGCGTCGCTCAGGCTAATGTCTATGCGGAAGTCGGCCAGCTTTTTCCTCAGGTGACGGGCAACGAGACAAGCGAGGGCGGAAAGGTCGCGACGACGCCCGGCGGCGCGGGCGGCGGCGTCGCCGCGCCGGTTGTAGGCCCAGGGAGCAGCAATCCCTCCTATTACCAGCTTCATACGGCGCAGTTCATCGTCGGCTTCACTCCTGACATCTGGGGCGGCGTCCGCCGCCAGATCGAAAACCTCGAAGCCGTAAAAGAGAACCAGCGCTTCATGAATGAAGCGACGTTCCTCACGCTCACCTCGAATATCGCCGCCGGCGCCATCCAGGAAGCGTCGCTCCGCGCGCAGATCAGCACGACCGAACGCCTCGTCACCATATCCAAGGACATCCTCGGGAAAATCCGCTTGCAGTACGAGGCTGGACAGGTCTCCGGCCTGGACGTCGCGGCGCAAGAGGCTCTTGTCGCCCAGACGGAAGCGACACTGCCGCCGCTTCGGAAAACGCTGGCCCAGCAGCGCGACCAGCTTGTCATCCTATCGGGCCATCTCCCCGGGGAAAGCTTGCCGGAGCGCTTCGAATTCACGAATCTAAAGCTGCCTCGCAAGCTGCCGATCTCGTTGCCCTCGGACCTTGTTTCGCAGCGCCCCGACGTTCGAGCCGCGGAGGAAAATTTCCATGCGGCCTGCGCGCTTGTCGGCGTCGCCATCGCAAACCGGCTGCCGCAAGTGGCTCTCACCGGAAATATTGGACGAAGCGGAACTGCGATTAACCAGCTTTTCAATAATAACCCGGCATTTTTCTTTTATAACGGCCTGGCTTCAACAACCCAGGTGATATTTGATGGCTTTACCCTACAACAGAGACAACGCGCGGCGGAAGCGGGCGTGGATCAGGCTGGAGCGAATTACCGGCTTGCAGTTTTGACGGGATTTCAAAATGTTGCGGACACGCTCTATGCGATCCGCTACGATACGGAATCCCTGCAAAAGGCCCTCCTCGCGGAAGAAGCGACTGCAAAGACGCTGCAGTTGACGCGCACGCAGTTGGGTCAGGGGCAGGTCGCCATTCAAACAGTGCTCGGCGCACAAACGACAAATTTACAAGCATCGCTCATCGTCATACAAGCACAGGCAAACCGCTACTCAGATACGGTCGGCCTGTTCCAGGCTTTAGGCGGAGGCTGGTGGAACAGGAAGTTGCCGCCACCTACTCCTGAGCCTCAGGCTTGGTTGGCAAGCGTGGCGGGACCGCAGCCTGAGCCGGTTGCGCGGGAGTATCCCGGCGCCACCGTTGCGCAGACGCGCTGCCCGTTGGGTCCGTCTAAAGAGAAGTGTTTGGAGCCGTAACATGATGCGACTTCATGTTCACTCATATAGAAGAGCGGTTTTTTTACTTGGATTGGCGTTGCTCGCCGCTGGACAGGCGTGGCCGGCGGCTGCCCCGACGTTGCCTGGCGCGAGCGCTGCCGCCGAGCCGAGCGTTGCGCTTGTGGACACGCAGCTTGCCTCGATCAAGGTTGAACCGGTTGGCCAGCATGCCTTTCCCCAGGAGATGCAAGCGGTTGGCAATATCGACTTCAACCAGGATCTGCTGACCCAGGTTTTCACCCAATATCAGGGCCGCATCATCAAAGCATTCGCCAAGGTTGGGGACACCGTAAAGAGGGATCAGCCTCTTTTTACGATAGACAGCACGGATCTTCTGCAGGCGGAATCGACCCTGATTTCGGCGGCAGGCGTTTTGGAACTCAACACCAAGACCCTTGAGCGGCAGAAAAACCTTTTCAAGCAGAACGCGGCGGCTCAGAAAGACTATGAACAGTCCATTTCTGATCAGCAGGCTGCGGAAGGCGCATACAGGGCGGCTCGCGGAGCCGTCATGGTGTTCGGCAAGACCGACGCCGAAATGGACCGGATCGTGAAAGACCGCAAGGTCGACGCTGCGCTGACCGTGTCGTCTCCGATCACGGGCCTCGTCACAGCCCGGAACGCCGCGCCCGGTCTTTTCGTGCAGCCTGGAAATCCTCCGCCGGTCTATATCGTCGCCGACACCTCCGTTATGTGGATGGTCGCCAATGTGCCGGAGAGGGAAGCCTCGGAGCTGAAAGTGGGGCAGGAGGTCACCGCGCGGGTCTCGACCTATCCGGGCCACTCGTACAAAGGGAAAATTGTGACCGTGGGGCCGAACATCGATTCGAACACGCGTCGCATGTTTGTCCGCTCCGAGATCGCCGACCCGGATTACGAACTCCGCGCCGGCATGTTCGCAACTTTCGTGATCACGTTCGCGCCGCCGAAAAAGGCGCTTGCCGTGCCCCAGGACGCCGTCATCCGCGAGGGCGATGGGAGCATGACCGTCTGGACCACGAAGGACGGCCACACGTTTTTTCAGCGCGTGATCAAGACCGGTTTGCAAAATGATGGGTTTACGGAAGTTCTCGATGGGCTGAGCGCCGGCGAGCGCGTCGCCACGGGCGGCTCCATCTTCATCGCCAATCAATACGCCAATGCCGGCAACTAACGGAAGCTGCCCATGGTTCGACAGGCTCACCATGACACGAACGCTCTGAAAACACTCGAGCTCATCCTGAGCCTGACGAAGGATGAAGCCACAATTCCATGCCTTTTGAGCAGCCTGCTCTGATGCTCGCCGGCCCGATAGAATACTCGTGAGGTGAGCTGTGCTCAATGGTCTCGTCGCCTTTGGCCTGACACGCCGGCCTATCATCTTGTTGTTCCTCGCCGCCTTCATCGTAGGGGGCGCGGTCGCCTTTACGAGGCTCAACATCGAGGCCTATCCGAACCCGGCGCCCGTCATTCTTGAAATCACGGCGCAATCCGCCGGCCTCTCGGCAGAGGAGATGGAGCGGCTTTATACGATCCCGATCGAGGTTGGCCTCGCGCCGACGCCCGGCGTGAACACCATCCGCTCGACCTCCTTCTATGGCCTCTCCTTTGTAAGGGTCACCTTCGACTATGGGGTCGATTTCTACTTCGCGCTGCAGCAGACGCAGATCAGCCTTCTGCAATATGTCAGCCTTCCCAACAACGTGCAGCCGCAGATCCAGGCGTCGAGTCTTGTCGGCGAAATCTACCGATATCAGGTGACCGGGCCGAAGCACTTCGGCATCACGAACCTGCGCACCATCCAGGACTGGGTCTTGCAACGTCGCTTCCTGACGGTGCCGGGCGTCGTGCAGGTGAACACCTGGGGCGGGACAACCAAAGAATTCGAGGTGGAGGCCGACCTCAACAAGCTCGAAGGCTATAATCTGACCATGGCGCAACTCGTGAGCGCCATCGGCAACGCGAATGTGAATGTCGGCGCGCGCACCATCAATATCGGCAAGCAATCGGTCACCATCAGAGGCGTGGGACTGATAAACGATGGCGGCGACATCGACTTGATCCTCGGACGCAAGGCTGCCGACATCGAAAATGTCACGCTTGGCCAGTTCAACGGCGTGCCGGTTCAGATCAAGGACGTGGCGAAGGTGTCTGTCGGCTATGTGCCGCGGCTCGGCAAGGCCGGGCGGGACGATGACGACGACATCGTCGCGGCGATCCTCGTCATGAACCGCACGCTTCACACGAACGACGTCATCCCCCGCATCAGGGCCGAGGTCGAGAAGATCAACTCCGACGGGACCTTGCCGCCAGGCGTGAGGCTCGTCCCCTATTACGACCGATCCAGTCTCGTGAATGTCACGACGAGCACGGTGCTTCATAACCTCGTGTTCGGCTGCCTCCTCGTCTTCATGATCCAGTGGATTTTTCTTGGAGACCTGCGAAGCGCGATCATTGTCGGAGTCAACATCCCGTTTGCGCTTTTCTTCAGCATCATCATCCTCGTGTTGCGAGGCGAGGACGCAAACCTCCTTTCGCTTGGCGCGGTCGATTTCGGGATCATCGTGGACTCGGCGGTGATCGTCGTCGAAAATATCTTCCGCGTTTTTCAGGCTCAGGAGCGAGAAGAACTTCTAAGAAGGCGCACCCCAATCCGGAGCCGGGGGAGGGCGCTTTGGCCCCGGGGTCCAGCCTCTTGAACCGTATCCGGCTCATCTACATCAGCGTGACGCAGGTCGACGCCGCCGTCCTGTTCTCGACCGCCGTCACGCTGGCGGCCTTCATTCCGCTGTTCACTATGCAAGGCGTTGAGGGCCAGATTTCAACCCGATGGCCCGAACCTACGGATATGCGCTCTGCGGCGCGCTCCTGGCAACCTTTACGATCACGCCGGTGCTGGTGTCTTTCCTGATACCCGAGCACGTGCAGGAGACCGAAACCATCGTCGTGCGGGCGATCCGAGCCGTGTATACGCCCACTTTGCGGTTCGCGCTCAGGGCGCGCAAATTCGTCATCCTGCTCGGCCTCGTTTTTTTAGGCTTCACGGTTTTCCTGGCCACCAACCTTGGAACCGAGTTTCTGCCGGCGCTTGAGGAAGGCAATCTTTGGATTCGCGCGTCGATGCCGCCGACGATCTCGCTGGAAGCCGGAATGCCGATCGTGAACCGGATGCGCGCCATCCTGAAGAGCCATCCCGAAGTCATCACGGTCGTTTCCCAGCACGGCCGTCCCGATAACGGCAGCGACGCGACGGGCTTTTTCAACGCCGAGTTCTTTGTGCCCCTGAAGCCATTCGATAAATGGGAGGCCGGCCGCACAAAGGACGATCTGGTCAAGGACCTGCAAAAAGAGTTCGAGGCCGAGTTCACGGGCATCGACATGAACTTCTCGCAATACATCCAGGACAACATCGAGGAAGGTCTGTCGGGGGTCAAAGGCGCGAACTCCATCAAAATCATCGGTCCGGATCTCACGAAGCTCGAAGACCTCGCAAATCAGATCAAAAGGGTTATGAGCGATGTCCAGGGCGTCGCCGACCTCGGGATTTTCCGCGTTCTGGGGCAGCCGAACCTCAACATCCAGGTCGATCGCGAAAAGGCGGCGCGCTACGGCCTGAACTCCGGCGACATCAACACGTTTGTCTCGACGGCGTTCGGCGGCAATACCGCGACCATCCTCTACGAGTTCGATCGCCTGTTCGGCGTCAATGTGAGGGCCGCGCCGCAATTCCGCGAAACCATTGACGCCATTCGGAACGCCAAGATCAACGTGACGACGCCGAACGGCAACGCCTACATCCCGCTGACCGAAGTCGCCGACATCTCCATCGAGACGGGGGCGTCGTATATCTTCCACGAGAAGAACTCGAGGTTCATCCCGATCAAGTTCAGCGTGAGGGGCCGCGATCTTGGCAGCGCCGTGACCGAAGGGAAGGATAGGATCGCCAAGGCGATCTCGCTGCCTAACGGCTATCGCCTGGAATGGGCGGGTGAGTTTGAGGAACTCGAACAGGCTCAGCGACGGCTGGAATTCATCGTGCCGTTGAGCCTCTTGTTGATCCTTGGCCTTCTCTACGCGCTGTTCAATTCATTCCGCGACAGCCTGCTCGTCCTGACGGGCATCCCGTTTGCGGTCGCGGGCGGCATCATCGCGCTCGCCGCCTCCGGCGAGGCGTTCGGAATTTCAGCGGCGATCGGCTTTGTCTCGCTCTTTGGCGTTTCGGTCATGAACGGGATTTTGGTCATGACCTATTTCAATGAGCTGAGGCGCTCCGGCGTCGGCAATCTGGACGCCATGTTCCAGGCCGCCACGCAAAGGATGCGCCCGATGTTGATGACGGCGCTTTCGGCCTGCATCGGCCTCCTCCCGGCCGCGCTGTCAACGGGCATCGGCAGCCAGGTGCAGCGCCCACTCGCTATTGTCGTTGTGGGCGGCATGTTCATAGGGCCGATCATGCTTCTCGTTGTCGTGCCCGCCCTCCAAATCGCCTTTCTCGGAGACAGGAACGGCTCCGAGCCCTCTCAGAGAGAAGAAGCATCCGAGACCGTCTAACGCCAACCGTCACAGCCTGCATCTCGCATCGCCGACCGGCGCTTTTGCAGGCGCGTCGGCCTTAAGTGATTTGATGCGGGCGTGACCGAGATTACGTTCGTGTGCGCTTCGTGCGGGGCGACGTGATGGTGGTTAGCGTTTCGGCGCGAGCCGGTTAATAATAGGTCAAGATTGGGTTCGTTTCGTAGAACAGGCCTATCTACCTAAACCTGACGCGCCAGCGTTTTTGGCGAATGGCTTGCGCCGTGGCTTCACGAAGCAGGCTCGCAAGGGCAGCGGCTGCGGCGCCCTCTCAATAGGAGCGTTCCGCCGCCCTTGGCCGTGAGCCAGCCTCTTTTACGCGACGCCGCCGAACATCCGAAGCCGAAGCCCGTCGAACATCTGACGAAGCGTCCGCTTGCTCGCCAACTCTCGCGCGCGCTCCGCCACCATCACCGAGGTGACCGACGATGCATAATGGCAATAGCACAAGAGGTGATGAGCTTCGCGTTCGGTAAGCTCGAAAAAGTCCATGATGTCGCCCAGACGGTCGCCTCCCAGTCCCTGGCGCCTGAAGCCTTCATCCTGGAAGGCGAGCGACAAGGGAGAGCGGTCTTCGCGAAGGTAGGGACGCTCGTGCCAGGGCGCGTATTCCATGCGGGTCAGAAGCGGAATTGTGCTGTCATGTGCTTCAAGAATTTCGGCAAGGCGCTCCAGTCTCTGCTGCCGGGCGGTCTTGCGAATTTTGGGCCTCGCGTCGACAAGCGGTAGAGATGAGGCCGTTTCGATATCAACATACGTCATATTGTTCTCCATCCCTGCCCGTCACGCCGATGCTGAACAGATCAACATCGGCGTGATTAAAGGGTTCCGGGATGGGATTCGCATGAGGCGGATAATCGACAGCGTTCGCCTTCGCGCCAACGGCGCTAGCCGGCCGTTGCGATGACCTCGATCTCGACATGAGCGCCGCCCGGCAGCGCAGCAATCCCGATGGTGGTGCGGGCGGGGAAAGGCGCCTCGAAGAACGTCTCATAAACCTTGTTCATGGCGGCGAAGTCGTTCATGTCCGTGAGATAAACGGTCGCCTTCACGACGTTGGCGAGGCTGAGACCGGCGACGCCCAGCACGGCGGAGATGCCTTCGAAGATCTGCCCGGTCTCGGGGCCTGCGCCGCCCTCGACGAGCTTGTTCGCAGCCGGGTCGATCCCGAGCTGGCCCGCAAGAAAAAGTGTATCCCCGGCCCAGACCGCCCGTGAGTAGGGGCCAAGCGTTTTTCCAAGTCCAGGCGCATCGATAATTGCGCGGCGTGTCATCGTGTTCTCCAAAAATCAGATCCGAGGCCGCAGCGATACACGAGGCCGCGCCGGCGGGAAAGCGCTATTCCGCTCAGTCGAGCGAGGCCCGGCGCCATTCCATTGCACAACTTTTTTTCCGGGGTAGGCCGTCAGGTTAGTTAGCGCCCGCAATGTTTCTCGCCAGGGGTAGACCGGCTGAGCAGGCTGCTGCGGGTCGGCAGCGCCGGTGTTGAACTAGGCGTTCATCGTGAGGCCACGCCTGTCTATCCATTGGCGAGGAGCTTGTTTCAGCGCATAACGAACCGATCGCTTTTGCAGGGACTTTGGCTAGGGGCGTAAATTCCATGTATGCACTTTCGTTGGTTATCTGCTTCGCGTTGGCCCTTTGTGGCGAAGCTTTTGCGGATGCCAGAAGCGACTGCTTTTCGAACCAGGATCAGGATGCTTCGATCCGTGGTTGTACGCTCATCATAGAAGGGCAAGTGGCAGGCAACACATCCCTCGCCTATCATTACCGCGGCCTCGCCTACAGCGGGAAACGCGATTATGACCGCGCCGTCTCGGATTACGACCAAGTCATCCGCCTCGATCCGAAAAGCATCAACGTTTATTATAATCGAGGCTTCGCCTATGACAGCAAAGGCGATTACGGCCGCGCCGTCGCCGATTACGATCAATACATCCGCCTCAGCCCGGAAGACCCGGATGGTTACTACCATCGCGGCAATGCTTATTACAACAAGGGCGATTATGACCGCGCCATTTCCGATTATGATCAGGCCGTCCGTCTCAAGCCGGACTACGCCTTCGCCTATCATTATCGCGGCCTCGCCTACAGCGCGAAACGCGATTATGACCGCGCCGTCTCCGATTACGATCGGGTCGTCCGCCTCGATCCGAAAAGCATCAACATTTATTACAATCGAGGCATCGCCTATGACGGCAAAGGCGATTACGACCACGCCGTCTCCGATTACGATCAATACATCCGCCTCAACCCGGAAGACCCGGACGGCTTCTCCCATCGCGGCGATGCTCATTACAATAAGGGCGATTACGACCTTGCCGTCGCAGATTACAATCAGGCCCTGCGTCTGAAACCCGATCTCGCCGACGCCGCCAGATTTCGAGAAATCGCCCTCGCGAAAATCAAAGAAAAGGCGCCAACGGACGCGGCCCTGCCGCCTCGAAATCTGCTGGTCGCCGAGCGGCGCGTCGCGCTTGTCATCGGCAATAGCGCCTATAACTCCGTTTCAGCTTTGCCGAATCCGAAGAACGATGCGACTGCAGTGTCGGCGGAACTCAAGCGACTTGGCTTCGAAGTGATTGAAAAGCACGATCTTGGCGTGGCCGGAATGCGCCGTGCTTTGGGGGAATTTGAGGATAAAGCGACGGGCGCGGATTGGGCGCTCGTCTATTATGCTGGCCATGGCATGGAGCTTGCGGGCCAGAATTGGCTAATTCCCACCGATGCCGTGCTCGCAAGGTCAAGCGATGCGGCGGATGAAGCCGTGCCCCTGGATCGAATTCTGGAGCGCGTGCGCGCCGCGAAAAAACTTCGGATGGTGTTTCTGGACGCCTGTCGAAATAATCCGTTTTTGTCGCGAATGGTGATGACGGGTGGAAGAACCAGATCGGTCGAGCGGGGCCTCGCGCGCGTCGAACCCGAGAATGGCGAGGTGGTCTTTTATGCGGCTCGCGATGGCAGTGTAGCCTCTGACGGCGCCGGAGAGCATAGTCCGTTTACCGCCGCTCTTCTAAAGCACATGAGCGAAGACGGGGTGGAGCTTGGGCGCTTCTTCAGAAGAGTGACGAGCACGGTGCTGAGTTCCACCAATCCGCAGCAGGAGCCGTTTGTGTATGGCCGCCTGCCAGACGAAGATTTCTATTTCAAGCAAAAGTGACGACCCGGAGCCCCATCTCCAGCCGCGCTGGCGCCAAGAACGCTCTCGCGGCCGGGATGACGCTCATTCTGCCCAGTCGAGCGAGCGCGTCACGGCTTTTTGCCAGAAGCGGTGGAGGCTGTCGCTTTTCTCGCGGTCCATGGCGGGATGCCAGCGCTTGCTTGCGCTCCAGTTCTCGACAATGTCGTCGAGCGAGCGCCAATAGCCCGCGGCGAGCCCGGCTGCGTAGGCCGCGCCAAGCGCAGTCGTCTCGATCACCTGGGGCCGCACTGCCGGCACGTTCAGGATATCGGCCTGGAACTGCATCAGCGTCTCGTTCACCACCATGCCGCCATCCACGCGAAGCTCGCTGATGGCGACGCCCGAATCCTTCACCATGGCGTCGAGCACTTCGCGCGTTTGGAAGGCCGTCGCTTCGAGCGCCGCGCGCGCGATGTGCCCCTTGTTCACAAAGCGCGTCAGCCCGCAGATCACGCCGCGCGCATGCTCCTTCCAATGCGGCGCATAGAGCCCCGAGAAGGCGGGCACGAAATAGACGCCGCCATTGTCGTCCACGCTGCGGGCCAAGGTCTCGATCTCGGAAGACTGCTGGATGAGGCCGAGATTGTCGCGCAGCCATTGCACGAGCGCGCCCGTGATGGCGATGGAGCCTTCGAGCGCATAGACGGGCCTTTGTCCTTCGAGCTGATAGCCGAGCGTGGTCAGAAGCCCGCAGGTCGACGGAAACATGCGCTCGCCGGTGTTCATGAGCATGAAGCAGCCGGTTCCATAGGTGTTTTTCGCCTCGCCGGGTTTCAGGCACGCCTGCCCGAACAGCGCCGCGTGCTGATCGCCGAGAATGCCGCCGATGGGAACGCCGGGGAGCGCCGCTGCAGCCTCTCCGTAGATCTGCGAGGAGGGCAGAATCTTCGGCAGGCAGGCCATCGGCACATCGAACAGCGCAAGCAGTTCCCCGTCCCAATCGAGCGTTTCGAGGTTCATCATCTGCGTGCGGCTGGCGTTCGTCACATCGGTGATGTGAAGGCCGCCGCGAGGCCCGCCGGTCATGTTCCAGACGAGCCAGGAGTCGATGGTCCCGAACAGCGCGTCGCCCGAAGCCGCCTTCGCGCGCGCGCCGGGGATGTTCTCCAGGAGCCAGCGCAGTTTCAGGCCGGAGAAGTACGTCGCGAGCGGGAGGCCGGTCTTGCCGCGCAGCCGGTCCTGGCCGCCTTCCCTCGAAAGCTCGGCGACGTACCGGTCCGTGCGCGTATCCTGCCAGACGATGGCGTTGCCGAGCGGCTCTCCGGTGGCGCGATCCCACAGAAGCGTCGACTCGCGCTGGTTGGTGACGCCGACGCTGGCGAGATCGGCAGCGGAAAGCCCAGCCGAGGCGAGCGCATCCGCCATGGTGGAGATTGTGTTGCGCCAGATCTCGGCGGCGTTGTGCTCCACCCAGCCCGGCTTCGGATAAATCTGCTCGTGCTCTTTTTGCGCCGCGCCGACGATGACGCCTTTCCGGTCGAAAATGAGAAAGCGCGTGGAGGTCGTCCCCTGATCGATCGCGCCAACGAACCCGCGCATGTCATCCTCTCAAAAATCCGGATTTACGTAGCAAACGCATCTGGGCGACAACAGGCATTTTTGGATCGTATCAAATCTATGTATTTTTGCGGGATAATAAGGCAGCTATAACTTGGCCAGGGGATGGCTGAACGGTCAAGGCTCATTCATCTCCTTTGGGTCGCGAGCGGTGTGCGCCGGGAGACCGGCAAGGAGTAGGTGGTGAGAGTCCGCCACGATGAAGGAATAGCAAACCACATCGGCCCCGAGCCGTGCGCAGGCGTCCGCGAGGACATCGGCGAAGCGTCGGCAGGGGATCGCATAGGCCAGCCATTGAGCCGCGAAATCGACGTCATTCTGGGCGCCGACGCCGTACCGCTGACGGAAGGCAACACGGGTGGGCGCGTTATTGCGAGCGCCCGTCCGGCTCAGCGCGGTCGTAGACCCTGGCATGTGCAGACGCTCCTTGTGCGGGAACCGGGAGATCTCATGTCTGGCCTGGGCGGCGCGCCGCTCCTGGTCCGCACCGGGAAGGCGAGGAGCCGAAGCCGGTGATGCACGGGCATGAGAAGTCAGAACTCCGCCATTGTAGCAACGAAGCTGCCGAACAAAGCCGGGCAACCGGCAGCGGAGGCGGTGGAGCGAAAGGCGGGGACCAAGGGGAACACGGATCAGCAACGCACGCGCCGGACTCAGATCCGGGAAAGCGTGTCCCAGGCGCTGGAGCGTGTGCGGAAAGCCGCAAGGCAAAGGAAGAAGGAGAAGTTCACCGCGCTGCTCCACCACATTAGCGTCGAGACCTTGGAGGTCGCTTTCTACGCTCTCAAGCGTAAGGCCGCCCCTGGCGTCGACGGCGTGACATGGCAGGAGTACGAGGCAGACCTTGAGCGCAGGCTCATCGATCTGCATGGCCGCATTCACCGCGGGGCCTACCGGCCTCAACCGTCGCGCCGGACCTATATTCCGAAGACGGACGGACAGCAACGGCCACTCGCAATTGCCGCCCTGGAGGACAAGATCGTCCAAGGGGCTACCGTACTGGTGCTGAATGCGATCTACGAGGAAGATTTCCTTGGGTTCTCCTATGGGTTCCGTCCCAGAAGGGGAGCGCACGATGCGCTGGATGCTCTGGCGGTAGGCATTGGCAAACGGAAGGTGAACTATATACTCGACGCCGACATCCGATCATTTTTCGGGTCTGTCAGCTGGGAATGGCTGGTCAGATTTGTGGAACATCGGGTTGGCGACAAGCGCATCGTCCGTCTGATCCAGAAATGGCTTAAGGCGGGTATCCTGGAAGACGGGGTCGTGACGGTCAGTGACAGAGGAACCGGGCAGGGTTCGGTAATATCGCCGCTGCTTGCCAATATCTACCTGCATTACGTTTTCGACCTCTGGGCCGAACGCTGGCGACGGCGCGAGGCTGCCGGCGACATGATCGTCGTGCGTTACGCCGACGATGTGGTGCTGGGCTTCCAGCACGAGAACGACGCTCGCCGTTTTCTCGATGCGATGCGAGCGCGGTTCGAGGAGTTCGCTCTACAGCTCCACCCGGACAAGACCCGCCTGATCGAGTTCGGCCGCTTCGCTGCGGCAGGGCGCGAAAGGCGCGGGCTTGGCAAACCGGAAACCTTCAATTTCCTGGGGTTCACCCATATCTGCGGCCGCAGCCGCCGGGGCACATTTCTGCTCAAGCGGAAATCCCGGCGGGACCGCGTGCGGGCAAAGCTCAAGGAAATCAAAGAGGAGCTGTGGCGGCAAATGCATTGGCCGATCCCCGAACAAGGGAAATGGCTGGCGCAAGTAATCAGAGGCTTCTTTAACTACCACGCCGTGCCCACCAATTTTGCGGCGCTCGGCAAGTTCAGGCATCAAGTCGTCTACATCTGGCTGCGAACGCTCAGGCGGCGAAGCCAGACGGACGATACACCCTGGACGCGGATAGAGAAGCTTGCCGAGGACTTCCTTCCGAAACCGAAAATCCTTCATCCCTGGCCTGCTGCGCGCTTCGCCGCCAAACACCCGAGGTAGGAGCCGAATGCCTTAATTGGGCCCGTTCGGATCTGTGCGGGGGGCGAGGAGTAATCCTCGTCTCTACCGCGATCGCGCCGGCATTCCCGCGATCCCATGCGCGCCAAGTCGGGCTTCGGGATCCTAATGCGGTCTTCTCCGATTTGCATCGGTTGACGCACATGTTTCCGCTCGGCTCGATCATCCCTCTTAGTCGAGTTATTTTAACAATTCCGAGATTTCAGCGGCCCACACGTGCTGAGTTTTACTTTGATTCTTGATTGGCCTGAAAATAGTTTTCCGATCTACGCTTGCCTAATCGGGACGCTCTCCCAATATTTGACAAGATTAGAACATACCATCTTCTAATGAAAATCAAACTTTCTAACGATTGCATACGTTGGAAAGGGCGCCTTTATAACTACTAACCTAGGTAGGTAGATTTGTCTTACAAATTCGCCGTCGGTCAAACAGTCCATTTCGCCCCAAGTCGTGGCCGTGACGCTATTGCAGGTAATTACCTGATTTGCCACCTCATGCCTACGTCCGACTATCAGGATGAGCCGCGTTACCGCATAAAGAACGCGGCGGAACGGCACGATCGCATCGTTACCGAAAGCGAGTTGATGCCTCGTAAGGCTGCGGACTTCGCCTGACGATACGAACATCTGATCATGGCGCCATCTCCCGGCGTTGGCGGTTTGATCATAAGGCCGGTTGCGAATTAATCTCAGAGGCTAGGAAACGTCATGTCAAAAGGCCAAAAACGAGGCAACCGTGAGCCCAAGAAGCCTAAAGCCGTTAAGCCCAAAGAACCAGTAGCGGCGACTTTTGCGTCAAGTCTGACAAAGGCGAAGTCCGCCCCGAATGCAGGCGGCAAGAAAAAGCCTTTCTGATGCGCACTTAATCTTCCGGCATTGGGCATTGGAAGCTCAGTGATAAGCGCGCAAGCGCTGTACTGTCTATGTGCTATCGTTGTTACGCAGGGAGCCATTGATGACACCAATTTCGGCTTCGAGGTCCCTCTAAGGTATTAAGCGAATTTTGAGGCTCGCCTCGTTCGCTAACGGCCTGCGGCGCGCGTTCCGCGCCCCCCAAAATCGCGTTGACGCCGGGCTAACGGAAAATCAGGACTTCCACCGATATACTTGTATACTTATTTATAGGCCTGTTTTACCAAACGAAACCAATTTTCACCGGATCTTAAGCAAATCTACCCGACAAGGCGAAAGAGCTTACCGTGGCAGGTTCCCATGCGCTCGCGGCAAACTGGCGCTCACTTCCCCCCAAGGAAGAGACGCCTCAACCGGAGAGTTGAAGGGCGCGTTCCGGCCTGCCGAGTAGGGCCAAGCGAGCGTTGGGGAAGCCAGGAAACCTTGCTATCACGCCGCCGCCCCGCCATCCACACATGACGAAGCATAATGCATCGCGACCGCTTCGGCCTCGGCTCTCGACAAATGCAGGCCGAGCTTGGAGCGCCGCCAGAGCGCATCATCGGCTGTTCGCGCCCACTCGCTGCGCGCCAGATAATCGAGTTCGGCTTCGGTCAGGCCGCTGCCGAAATCGCGGCCAAGGTCGGCCGGGCGCCGGGCGGAGCCGAGAATACGCTCGACGCGCGTCCCATAGGCGCGGGCAAGGCGCAGCGCGGTCCCCTCCGCAAGAAACGGCCAACGCTTGCCCACGCTCGCAACAAAGGCGGGAAAGTCTCCCTCTTCGAAGGCGCCGCCGGGCAATTTTGCGCTTGCCGTCCAGGCCGATCCCATCTGCGGAAAGAACGGCCGAAGCCCCTCGATGGCTTGTTCGGCGAGGCGGCGGAAGGTTGTGATCTTGCCTCCGAAGATGGAAAGCGCCGGGGGCTGGCCCGGCGGCGCGTCGAGATCGAGGACATAATCCCGGGTCACCGCGGATGGATCGCTCGCGCCATCGTCCAGAAGAGGGCGAACGCCAGCGTAGCTCCAAACCACACCGGCTGGGGAAACGGGTTTGCGGAAATAGCGGCTGACGCAATCGCAGAGATAGTCGATTTCGGCCCGGCTCGCCCTCACCTCGCTGGCATCGCCTTCAAAGGGCACATCCGTCGTGCCGATCAAGGTGAAGCGCCCCTCATAAGGAATGGCGAAGACAATGCGTCCATCCTCGATCTGGAAAATGAAGGCGTGGTTCCCCGCATAAAGAGCGGGCGTGACAATGTGGCTTCCCTTCACGAGGCGCAGTTTTCTCCGCGTCTTGGAACCGAGGATGCCATGCAGCACATCGGCCGCCCATGGTCCCGCAGCGTTGACGATGGCTTTCGCGCTTACTCGCGTGGCGGCGCCGGAGCTTTCGGAGCGAAGCGTCAATTCCCAAACGTCATGTTTTCGCGCAGCCGCCGCCGCCTTCGTTCGCGTCAAGATCGTGGCCCCGCGCTCCGCGGCGTCGAGCGCGGCGAGAACCACAAGCCTGCTGTCGTCCACCCAGCAATCCGAGTAGGCGAAGGCTTTCGCGTAACCGCTTTTCAGGTCGCGCCCGATGGCGTCTTGCTTGAGCGAAATCGCCTTGGAGCGAGGCAATCCATGACGAGGCGCGAGCCGATCGTAAAACATCAGGCCGAGCCGTATCAGCCATGCGGGCCTGATCGCCGGGTTGTGCGGCAGCACAAAACGGAGCGGCTTAATAATATGCGGAGCGCTCTCGAGAAGGCGCTCGCGTTCGACGAGTGAAGAGCGAACGAGCCGGAAGTCGTAATGTTCGAGATAGCGCAAGCCGCCGTGAATGAGCTTCGTGCTGGCCGACGAGGTATGCGACGCGAGATCGTGCTGTTCTGCAAGCACCACCGAAAGGCCGCGCCCGGCCGCATCCCGCGCCACGCCCGCGCCATTGATGCCGCCGCCGATCACGGCAATATCGTAAATGTCATAGGCCATTTCGCCCATAGCCTTAGTGACGAACCGGGCGGCGCTCGCGTGGCGTTTTGCGATTGCCACTCTTATTCGCGGCCGGCCAACAACCCCTCACCCTGTCCCTCTCCCTCTGGGAGAGGGAACGCCGTTGAACCGTGCGCGCGCGGACTTCCTCTCCCAGGGGGAGTGGGCTGGGATGAGGGGTTGCAAGTTTCTTTCTCGCTTTTCCGCTATGAGGTCGAACAAATACAGAGCGCGACGTGCGTACTAACGACGTGCAGGTGCGGCTTCCGGTTTGCCCACTCCGCCGAAAAACCAATCGAACACCGCTTGGAACCGACCCGCCTTCAAGCCGAGCGCGACCGCGAGAATGATGGCGATTCCTGCGCCCGTCACGATGGCGTCGCCCAGGATAGAGTGATCGAAAGCCATAACCATGAATTTACCAGCGAAGGACAGCACGACTGTAAGAGCGAAGATTGGGAGAGAAGCCGCTCCCGCCGCGCAGACCCACCGGACCACACCGACCTTGAGCCACGCCGTATCTTTGGCCACAAGGCGCGCCACGAGATAGGCCGAAGCCAAGAGGCCCACGACGCGCCAGAGATCCAGGGTGCGCTTGTTGAGGCTGAAATACATGGCGCGGAGGCGGTTGGCGGCGGCGTCGTCAATGGTCTCAAACGCGATCGTCATCAGCACGCAGGCGCTGAACGCCACGAACAGGACGCAGCAAATGTCGAGGATGCGCCGGGACTTGCCTGAGGCGACGGGCGGCATGTTCGTCCGCGTCCTCCAGCCGAACGCGAGACCGATGGCGAACAGAAACTGCCAGCAGAATGGATTGAAATTCCAGGCCACATCGTAGGTCATGGTGGGCACGTTCGGGAAAAAGCGCGCGGCGAACATCCATGCGAGCCCGGACACAGACAGAAGCGCCAGTTCCCCTCGCACCCTGAGCCAGATAAGGAACGGCGCGAGAAGCATCACCATCACGTACATCGGCAGAATATCGAGAAGCGGCGCCTGGAAAGCGAGCAGCGGGGCCCCGAAAAGCACCTGCGCCGGATTGCTCTGGATTTTGTCGAGATAGATTTCGTAATCGGTCTTTACGCCCGCTTCCCCGAGCGCATAAGCCGCCGCCATGATGCCCGCGACAAGCAGAAGGTGATAGGTCCATATTGAGCGCGTCCGGCGCAGCGCCTTCAGCGAAAACGCCTGGATCCCTTGCGGAACGAGGCTGTAATAGGCGAGCGCGGCTGAGTATCCGGCCAGAAACATGAACACTTCAGCGGAATCGAAAAGCGTGTAAGTCCGCGAGGTGAACCAGCTGAACACATTATCCGGGATGTGATTGATGAAAATGAAGATCAGCGACAACCCGCGAAAGAAGTCGATCCGGTGATCGTAATGGGGCTTCGGCGCAATCAGCGGCTGCTTCGGCCGCAAAGCTTCCGCGCGCTCCCTCACATGGCTGTCCGAGTTCGAGCCGGCGTCGCGCAACGCCTGCCTGCCTCCAAGAAATCTTGCCGATGCGCTCACGAGGTTCACGGGAAGTCCCACCGCAACAATCCAAGCCTAACGCGACTTGAATGCTTTCGTTGCCCTTGCACGCAAAATTTAAGCCAATTAACTTTGATTCACGCCAGCACTTTAACGCGCGTCCGGATCACAAACGAGTGCAGGAAAGCTACGACCCTCAACAAGAAGAACGATGTGACAGTCCTTGTTACAATTTTGCCGGCGGAAAACGCCATCATGCCGCCGCGAGATCCCTGAGGAGGGACACGCCGACCGTGAGCCTGGCGAGCGTCATTGCCCGTCCGGCGAGCATATCGGATAAACTTCGGGCAATGCGCGCAACGTCCGCGGCGTTGTTATTTTTCCAAGCCTCGAAATCGGCCTCTTGAGGCGAACGCGCAATGATCCGTTTCGCAAGCGCTCGCTGTGCGGAGGCGATTGCTGCGAGGCTTGAGTTGACGGCGAGCCGGTTGAAGTAGTCGCCCGCCGCAAGCGCTTCGCTCGCCTGGGCAAGCTCATCCAGGCGAAACTCGCTTCGAAGCGCAAAAACGATACTGGCTGCGACGGCTATAGGAGCCTTCGCCTCAATCGCAACACGGACGATGTCGAGCGCCTGCGAGAGAGGTTTAAGCGCGGCGATTTGTTTTGCTATGTCGTCGGGAAGCCCATCGGCCCTGAGCCTTGCTTCCTCCTCCGCCAGCGCCAGTTTAGTCGGCTCCCCCAGGAAAGAGAGGATGTTTTCAACGAGGGCGTCGACGCCTTCGCGATAGCGCTCGATTTCGGGTTCCAGGCCTTCGTGGAATTGGTTGTGCCTGAGGAACCAAGCTGTCTGCCGCCGCAGCAAATCCTGCACCCTGCGATAGAGGCAGAGCTGGGCCTGTCCGTCGATCCGGCCATCTAGCGCGCCGATGCCGGCATAAAGGGCCGGCAACCGGTAAACGGCCATGACGGCCGCGAAGGCGCAGGCGATATCGGCAGGGCTGCGTCCGGTTTCCTCGATCATGCGGACGGCGAAGGTGGGGCCGCCTCTGTTCACGATGTCATTGGCGAGGCTTGTGATAATGATTTCGCGCCGGAGCGGGTGACGCTCGATTTCGGCCGCGAACCGCTCTCGCATCATCGGCGGAAAATACGCAAAGAGCGCTCGCCCGAGATAGGGATCGGCAGGAACCGCCGTCTCAATGAGTTCATTTTCGAGATCGATTTTCGCATAGGCGAGAAGAACGGCGAGTTCGGGCCTCGTCAGGGGATGCCGTGCGGTTTGCCGCTCCGTCAGCGCCGCGTCGGACGGAAGAGTCTCCACGATGCGGTCGAGGCGTCCTTGCCTTTCCAACCGTTCCATCAGGCGCTGCTGGAAGCCGAGGTCGGAAAAGCCATCCAACTCGGCAAGGCTGATCGCCAACGGCTGCAAGTCATTGTTGTGAAGCACCGCGCTTGCGACTTCGTCGGTCATCGCGGCAAGGAGTTCATTTCGCGCGTCCGTATCGATCTTGCCCTGCGCAATGGCTGCGCCGAGCGCGATTTTCATGTTCACCTCCATGTCCGAGGTGTTCACGCCAGCGGAATTGTCGATGGCGTCGGTGTTGACCCTGCCGCCAAGAAGCGCGAACTCGATGCGGCCGCGCTGCGTGACGCCAAGATTAGCGCCTTCCCCGATCACTTTCGCCTTCACATCCCTCGCGGCGACCCTTATGGCGTCGTTCGCCTTGTCGCCCACTTGAAGGTCTGTTTCGACGCTGCCGCGGACATAGGTGCCGATGCCGCCGAACCAAAGAAGATCGACCGTCGCCTTCAGGATCGCGGTCATAAGCTCGTTTGGCGTCGCTACGGACGTCAAGCCAAGAAGGCTCTGGGCCTCGGCCGAAAGCTTTATGGCCTTCTCGCCGCGGCTATAGACGCCGCCGCCCGCGGAAAGCTTCGACCTGTCGTAATCCTGCCAGCTGGACCGCGGCAGCTCGAAAAGGCGCTTTCGCTCTTCGAAGGATAGCGACGCGTCGGGGTTCGGATCGATGAAGATATCGCGGTGGTCGAACGCGGCGACGAGCTTGATCGCCTTCGACAACAGCATTCCGTTGCCGAACACGTCGCCCGACATGTCGCCGACGCCCGCCACAGTAAATGGCGTCGCCTGGATGTCGACGTTCATCTCGCGGAAGTGGCGCTTCACGGCCTCCCACGCGCCGCGCGCGGTGATGCCCATCTTCTTATGATCATAGCCCGCCGAGCCGCCGCTTGCGAAGGCGTCGCCGAGCCAGAAATTGCGGCTTATGGAAATCTCGTTCGCGATGTCGGAGAAGGTGGCGGTGCCCTTGTCGGCGGCGACGACAAGATAGGGGTCGTCGCCGTCGCGGCGGATCGTATCGGCGGGCGGCGCGATCTCGCCGTTGACGAGGTTGTCCGTGATCGAAAGCAGGCTTGAGACAAAAGACTTGTAGCAGGCTACGCCTTCAGCCTGAATCGCTTCGCGGTTCTGGAGCGGGAGCTTTCTTGGCGCAAAGCCGCCTTTCGCGCCTTGCGGAACGATCACGACGTTCTTGACCTGCTGCGCTTTTAGGAGGCCCAGGATCTCGGTTCGGAAATCCTGCTGCCGGTCCGACCAGCGCAGGCCTCCTCGCGCGATCGGTCCGGCGCGCAAGTGAGCGCCCTCGAAGCGGGGCGAGTGGACGAAGATCTCGGCGAAGGGCCTCGGCGCAGGCAGCCACGCGATGTCCCGACTTCTCAGTTTGAAGGCGATGGTTTCCGGCCCGGCTTTGTTTTCGCGGCCTTGGTAGAAGTTCGTGCGAAGCGTCGCGGTGATGAGCGCGAGAAGCTCGCGCAGGATTCGGTCGTCGTCGATGAGCGGAATGGCGTCGAGTTCCGAGGCGATGCGCGCGGCGATCCTCGCCCTCTCAGCCTCGCGTTCCTCTGTGCTCAAACCGTTCGCCGGATTAAACTGGGCGTCGAAAACCGCGAACAAATCGGCGGCGACAGCCGCATATTTGTTGAGCGTCTGGGCGACATAGGCGCCGCTGTAAGGCGCGCCGGACTGTCGATAGTAAGAGGCGTAGGCGCGCAGAACGGCGGCTTGTCGCCAGTCGAGGCCCGCCGTCAGGATCAGGCCGTTGAAGCGGTCGTTGGGCGCGGCGTCGCTCCAGACCGCAAGGAAGCCGTCTTCGAGATGCGCGCGGCGGCCAAGAAGCGCGTCCTCGTCGCCATCGGTCAGGCGCAGATCGCTGTCGTGCAGGTAAACGACGCGCGCTGCGCCGTTCATCGTCGGCGTGAGCTGAAATGTGCGCTCTGAGATGACGTCGAAGCCGAAATTCTCAAGAATCGGGACGCGCTTCGAAAGCGGCAGGGGCTCGTCGAGCTGCTGCAAGGTCGCCCGCACCCTGAGAGGGGCCGCCAGCTCATCCCGGTAAAGGTCGATGTCCGTGGCGTGATCGGGACCGAGCTTTTCGAGGCGCAAGATGTCCTCCAAGGCTCGTTCCGGCCGGTTGGCTTCCCGATAACCTTCCGGGAAGGCGGGAAGATATTTGCTGACGAGTTCGCATCCCGCGCCGCCATAGCGAGCGAGAATGTGCTTGCGGAACTCGTCGGCCCAGGTCGTCATGATCTTGTCTACGCGCCGTTCGAGATTGGCTTCCGTCGGATTGCGAAGCTCGCCATCCTTGCGCCAGAGCACGAAGTGGACGCGGACCATCGGACCTTCCGGGAAGAAGGGCGTCGCCGAATTCGAGCCGCCCGTCGAAGGCCTCTTCGAGCATTGTCTCGAAGGCGAGGCGCACTTGCGTGTTGTAGTGCTCGCGAGGAGCGTAGACCAAGACGGAGACGAAGCGCCTGAACTCGTCGCGGCGGATGAAAACCCGTGGCCTTGGCGTGAGATGGAGCTTGAGAACTTCCTCGGAGATGCGTGCAAGCTGGTCTGGCGAGATCTGGAAAATCTCGTCGCGCGGGAAGCCCTCCAAAACGTTGAGCAGCGCGCGACCGGAATGGCTTTCAGGCGGGAAGCCCGAGCTGCGCAGCACTTTCGCGACCTTCTGACGGAGAAGGGGCGCCTCCCTTGCGGGAAGATTATTAGCGGTCGCGGTAAAAAGCCCTGCGATGAGGAGACCGCCTGTTATATTGCCGCCCGCGCCATGAAGCTTGACGCCGATCGTGTCCATGTGGATGCGGCGGTGTACGGTGGACTTGCTGTTCGCCTTGAGAACAATGATCGGGGCCGAATTGAGGAAAAAAGCGCGTCCGTGCGGCGTCAGGCGATGGTCGTCCGGGCCTTGGCGCAAAACCGAGACGGCATCATCCTTGAGAAGCCCAAGGTTGAGCTCCGGCCTTGGGAAAAGTTCGCCGTGCTCCTGGTCGCCCGCATAGCCGAATTCACGAACGCCAAGAAAAATAAAATTGCCGGCCGCGAGCCAGCGAAGGAATGCAGCCGATTCGGAATTGGTCTCGGCGGTCGCCGGCGGGGGAACGCGTTCGAACTCTTCGATGGCGCGATCGAGCCTGGCCGACATCGCGGGAAAGTCGGAGACGACCGTTCTTACATCGCGAAGAACGCCCGAGAGCGCCGTTTCTATTTCGGCTGCGGGCGGTTGCGGGCCGAGCTTTCTGATTTGCAGATGGATGAAACTTTCGCGCGGGGCGCCGCTCTGCAAGGGACTGGCGGCCTGGAGCGCAGCAAGGAGGCCGTCGGCGTTGCGCTGCACTTCGAAAATCGGATGAGCGACAAGCTCAGGCGTAAGGCCAAGGTCACGCAGCGCGCAAAGCACCGAATTGAGGAGAAACGGCATGTCGTCGTTGGCGATGTCGATCGCGGTGAACTCCGTCCCCCCCGCGAGGCGATGCCTGAGAGCGATCTTCGCCTCGCCCGGTTTTCGCTGGCGAAAGCTCTCGAAAGCGTCGCTGGCGACAGCTGCGAGATCGTTTATTCCGTAAGCTTCGAATTCAGCGGCGTCGACTTCATTGAAGAGGTTCTTGGCGAAGCGCTGGGCGAGACCGTCCCCGGTTTGGCGCGAAAGGGATTGGATGAGCGCCGACAATTTGCTGACGCCAAAGGTTTCCGCCGATAACGCCATGCCATTGTCTCCCTTGTTGCGCAGGTCTGATTGCGAAGCGCACTTCATAAGCAAGCTTGCCCGCCTTCTCAACGGCGCCCGTGCGCATGAGGCATTGCAATGCCCAGAAACTTAACTGAACCTGGAGTTTCGCGATGATTTCCGCCCCCTGGGGAGAAGCTTGGTTTAAGATCGAATGTCCTCAAGGCCTATGCGTTCGGCGATAATATGAAATTGAAAACGTCAACCGACCTCCCGGACCACCTCACGCCGGACGAGAGCGGCCTCCCTCACCATGTCACAGGTTCACAAGCGCCGTCGATAAGCGGCCCAAGGCGGAGCAATACGGCGTGGCCAGAACGCAACCGGCATTGAATATCGGAAGCAGCTGTTGCATGTCTGCAATAGCATCTGAGTTTTCTTTGCCGCGCATAGCCGCAAAACCGAACACAGGTTATAAAATTTTAGCAGCCTGGGGGCTAAATTCGCGCAAAATGCAGCGGAGCAGATATGAAAAAGACGGCGCAAGCGTTCAGCGTTGCCATTATTGGGGCATTGAGTTTGGGGGGCGCAGCCGAGCTTGCGCGAGCGGAGTGCTATGTGCAGGCGCCGCTTTCTCCCGTGCATCGCACCTACATCCGGCGCGACGTGGTCGAGCCGGGGGTCTATGACGTCAGTCGCAGCCCCGGGGCTTACGGTTGGACGCATCAGGCCGTGGCGGAGCCAGGGGCAGTGATCTGGCACGGAGAGCCGTCCATTTATCGCACGGTGCAGGTGCGCGTTCGCAGGCCCGGCCATTCTGTCTGGCGCCAGCAGTGCGTAGGCGGACAGGCTGGCGTTTGTCGCGTCCACGTGCCGTCGACTTATGTCACGGTCGAGAAGCGCATCCTGGTCAAGCGCGGACATCGCTGGGCCGAGAGGACGCCAGGGTCAGTAGGCTACGTAGAGCGGCGCGTTCTTCTTCGGCCGTACAAGAATTACTCTCACTTCCAGCGGCCATACATCGCTTACTATCGCGAGCACGTCGCCATCCAGCCCGAAGGTTCGCGTTGGGTTCGCGCGTCCGCCAAGCCGGGTTGCTGACCACGATTTTCAAGCGTTTCGTGGGAGCGTAAAGCGGGCCGATTTTATCGCGCCCGCATTTCCCGGCTCTCGACTTCGCTGACCCTCGGTTTTTTGCACGCGACTTTCGCCTGCGCCTCGTTCGCCATCCAGCCCGAAGGTTCGCGTTGGGTTCGCGCCTCCGCCAAGCCGGGTCGGCGATCACGATTTTCAAGCGTTTTGTGGGGGCGTAAAGCGGGCCGATTTTATCGCGCCCGCATTTCCCAGCACTCGATTCCGCTGGTCCTCAGTTTTTTGCACGCGACTTTCGCCTGCGCCTCGTCCGCGAACCGCGCCAGTCTGGCCCGATACATAGTGACGCCGCTCGGCAAAACCGCCGACACGACGAACTCGGGATGCGCTTTCACGAGACCCGGGCCGAGCGTCTGTTTGACGATTGCCAGCCGTTGCGCCGCCTGAACCTCATCCGCGAAGGAGCCAACCTGAACGTAATAGGGTCCGGGCTGGTCGATGATTTCCGGGGGAACGGCCACGGCAGCCAGTTTCTGAGGCCGGACATTTTCCCGTTCTGTTGCGCTTACGGTCTGTAACTTTATCGCGCCAGCGCCCTGCCCCCTGCTTGCGCTCGCGGCTTGCGCTTTCATGACTTGAGGGTCGACCGGCGCAGCGTCCAGCGACACGGCGTCCAGCGGCTGCACCTCCGCCACGCGGACAGTTTTGTAGTGGATCGACATATTCGGCATGTGCGCGGGCGGCGTCTGGACCGCCAGCATTTCGTTCCGCGCAATCTCCTGCGGCGCGGGAGACGCGTAAGTGTCGCCCTCAGCAACCTCGGCTTCGGCCTTCTCTTCGGGCTCATCCGTCGTCATGTCGGAAGGGGCCGCAGCGTACTCCGGGCGACCCATGGGCTGCCTCGGTTGCTTCACGATCATTCCGTTTTCTATCGAAGCGACGAGCACGCCGACGGACACGCCATCCGGCTTCCGCCTCAGTTGCGGCATGGGTTGGGAGACCGCGAGTTCATGCGCGGCGGCATTTCCGTCCGGATTGACGGCCTTCCTGTCCGGCTTCTCGTCGTGCGCGCGCTGGAAGCCTCGCGGATGTTCGATCGTCACTTCGACGGGCTGCCTCAGGCTGGCGACTTGTATCCCGGATTTCCGCGCCGACATTTGCGTCATGGCCCTGCTCCAGGACGAGTTGAGGATGTTCCGCATGGCGGCGTTTCTCGCCCCCGAGGACTCTCCTCCCAGCACGACCGCCAGGACGCGCTTGTCGCCGCGATGGGCTGAAGCCAGGAGATTGAATCCTGCGGCGGAGGTGAAGCCGGTCTTCATGCCCTCCATGCCTTCATATGAGAAAAGCATGGTATTGTGGTTTCGAAATGTTTCGCCCCGGTATTGGAAGTACCTGGTCGCGAAGACCCTGCTTCGCTCCGGGTGATCGGCGAGGATGTTCTTCCCGAGGATGATCAGGTCCTGGGCCGTGGTTCTCTGCTCGGGGTTGGGAAGGCCCGATGCGTTGCGGAAGGTCGTGTTCAACATGCCGATGGTGCGGGCCTTCTGCGTCATGCGGCGCGCGAATTCCTCTTCGGAACCGGCGAGAGCCTCGGCGACCGTCACGGCCATGTCGTTCGCAGATTTCGTGACGATGGCGCCGATGGCGTCGGCGACAGAAATCGTATCGCCCGGCGTGAGGCCAAGCTTGGTCGGGGACTGGTCGGCGGCATGCTCAGACACGCGAAGCTGCGTCCGCATCGTCAGCCTCCCGTCGCGAAGCGCGTCGAACAGCAGGTAGAGCGTCATCACCTTCGTGATCGAGGCCGGATAGCGCGATATGTCGGGATTTTTCGCGTAGAGGATGCGCCCCGTGTAAAGATCTATCGCCATGGCGGACGGGGGCGCCGACGCGTAATGCCGCACATAATGCGCATAATGGCGGCGCGCTTCAGCGTTCGGCGTCAACGCAAGGAACGCGGTCAGCACGCAAAAGAGGAAGACTTGAACTCTCGGAGCCGAACGCTGCTCCCACTTCGGTACTGACATCGACTTCACCAAAACCTACGCCGCGTGAGAACCCCAAAACTTTGTCGCGAACGAGGCATGCGGCGCTTGCCGCCGTGAAAACCTCGACGCAAGGTTGTTCGATAAGAGTGGTATACCTTGGCGTGCCTTAATGCCTTCTTACCTGTACCGCGCCGTAAGGCCGCTCAGCCCGCAAAGGCTTCCAGACTTTCTGAAGTTTCGGTCGCCCGGAGCCTCCCGACCTCTTTCAAGCCGCAAAGCGAACCATATATTCGGCCAAGCATTTACACTTGCGGGCCTTGACAGAGGGAACCGGTAAACGGGAGTATGGTAGGGTGAGATTTCCTTAGGCGGGGTCCCGGCTGTGAGTGAGAAACGCCCGAAATGCTAAGGCTTTTAAAGGCTTTTAACTGGCTTTCTATGGTTGCGGCGATGGCAGGCAATAACGGCTTCAAGAACGACAATGACCTGAAGACGGGCGTGGTCACAAAAACGCGTCCGAAGACGAAGCGTCCGAGCCTGTACAAAGTCCTCCTTTTGAACGACGATTATACCCCGATGGAGTTTGTCGTTTACGTGCTTGAACGGTTCTTCAACAAGCCGAGAGAGGAGGCGACGCGCATAATGCTTCATGTGCATCAAAAGGGCGTCGGTGTCTGCGGCGTTTATACCTACGAAGTTGCTGAGACGAAAGTCACCCAGGTGATGAACTTTTCGCGTCAGCATCAGCATCCCTTGCAGTGTACGATGGAAAAGGAGTAGGTGCGGCAGTGCCATCATTCTCAAGCAGCCTGGAAGAGTTGCTTCATCGCGCAATCGAATACGCCAACGAGCGTCACCACGAATACGCAACCCTCGAACACCTGCTTCTCTCTCTTGTCGATGATCGCGACGCGGCGTCCGTTATGCGCGCCTGCAACGTCGACATCGAGCGCCTGCGGGCCAAGCTGACGGATTTCCTCGACAAGGAACTGACAAACCTCATCCTCGATCATGACAGCGAGGCGCAGCCGACGGCGAGCTTCCAGCGCGTCATCCATCGCGCCGTCGTGCATGTGCAGTCCTCCGGCCGGGAGGAGGTCACCGGCGCGAACGTTCTCGTCGCCGTCTTCGCGGAGCGTGAGAGCAACGCCGCCTATTTCCTGCAAGAGCAGGATATGACCCGCTTCGACGCGGTCAATTTCATTTCGCACGGCATCTCCAAACGCGCGGGGATGTCCGAGCCCCGTGGCGTGCGCGGCGTTGATGAGGACGCTGCGACCGTGGAAGGCTCCGACGACAAGAAACGCTCGACCGATGCGCTTGAAGCGTACTGCGTCAATCTGAACCAGAAGGCCAAAGACGGCCGCATCGATCCGCTCATCGGCCGCGACAAGGAGATCGAGCGCACCATCCAGGTGCTTTGCCGTAGGTCGAAGAACAATCCGCTTTATGTCGGCGATCCCGGCGTCGGCAAGACGGCCATCGCGGAGGGCTTGGCGCGCAAGATCGTGCGCGGCGAGGTGCCGCAGGTGCTGGCGAACGCGACCGTGTTCTCGCTGGACATGGGCACGCTGCTTGCTGGAACGCGCTATCGCGGCGACTTCGAAGAGCGGTTGAAGGCTGTGATGAAGGAGATCGAGGCTTATCCGGGCGCGATCCTGTTCATCGATGAAATCCACACTGTGATCGGCGCCGGGGCGACCTCCGGCGGCGCCATGGACGCGTCCAACCTCCTGAAGCCTGCGCTCCAGTCCGGCGTGCTGCGCTGCATCGGCTCGACGACCTACAAGGAGTACCGGCAGCACTTCGAAAAGGATCGGGCGCTTGTCCGCCGCTTCCAGAAAATCGACGTGGCCGAGCCGACGGTCGAGGATGCGGTCGAGATCATGAAGGGCCTCAAGCCTTACTTCGAGGACTTCCACAACATCAAATATACGAACCAGGCGATCAAGGCCGCGGTCGAGCTGTCCGCGAAGTACATTCATGACCGGAAGCTGCCCGATAAGGCCATCGACGTGATCGACGAGACGGGCGCGTCGCAAATGCTTCTCGCGCCGTCGAAGCGCAAGCGCACCATCGGCGTGAAGGAAGTCGAGGCGACGGTTGCGACCATGGCTCGCATTCCGCCCAAGACGGTGTCCAAGTCGGATACGGAGCTCTTGCGCAATCTCGAAACCGACCTGAAGCGCGTGGTGTTCGGCCAGGAACCGGCTATTCATGCCCTTTCGGCGGCGATCAAGCTGGCCCGCGCTGGCTTGCGTGATGCCGAGAAGCCCATCGGCTGCTACCTCTTCTCCGGCCCGACCGGCGTCGGCAAGACCGAGGTGGCGCGGCAACTTGCGAGCCTGCTCGGCGTCCAGATCCTGCGCTTCGACATGTCGGAGTATATGGAGCGGCACACCATTTCTCGCCTGATCGGCGCGCCTCCCGGCTATGTCGGCTTCGACCAGGGCGGCCTGTTGACCGACGGCGTGGACCAGAACCCGCATTGCGTCCTTTTGCTCGACGAGATCGAAAAGGCGCACCCCGATCTCTTCAACGTGCTCTTGCAGGTCATGGACCACGGCAAGCTCACCGACCACAACGGCAAGCAGGTCGACTTCCGCAACGTGATCCTGATCATGACCACGAATGCGGGCGCGGCCGAGATGGCGAAGGCGGGCATCGGCTTCGGCAGCACGCAGCGCGTCGGCGAGGACGAGGAAGCGATCAAGCGCATGTTCTCGCCCGAGTTCCGCAACAGGCTCGACGCCGTGATCGCATTCTCCCGCCTGTCGCGCGAGATGATCAGCCGCGTGGTCGAGAAGTTCATCTTCCAGCTCGAAGCGCAGCTCGCAGACCGCAATGTCATGATCGAGCTGTCGCCCGAGGCCATGGAGTGGGTCGCCGACCACGGCTACGATGAGCTTTATGGCGCCCGGCCGCTCGCCCGCGTCATCCAGGAGCACATCAAGAAGCCCCTGGCGGAAGAACTTCTGTTCGGCAAGCTGGAAGGCGGCGGAACGGTGCGCGTGGTGGTGGAAGAGCGTGACGGCAAGAAGGCGCTCTCCTTCGAGGTCATCGAAAGCAAGCCTTTGGTCAAGGTTGAGGATACCGACATCTCCAACGATAGCGAAGGCGGAGACCGCACGCCAACCGCGCTCATCCCAAAGGTGCCTCTCAATCGCTGAGGCTCGTGCAGCAAAGAAAGCGGTTGTGGCCGGGCTTTCCCGGCCATTTTCCTATGCAAGCCTTCCTGGTTTCCCCCAACGCTTCGAACCCCTCACGCGGCCGCTACACAGCTACACTCTCCTGCAAGGGGAGGGTTTGAGCGGGCGTTCCCTCTCCTCTCGCGGGAGAGGGACAGGGTGAGGGGGCGTTGGGGGAACAAGGAAAGATTGCTTTAGGAACGGGGCGGGACCCAACAAGCCGCCCATCCATTATACCCTCGCAGTTCTGTGGAGACACCCATGGCGGCCGAAGGTCTCGTCAACATTGCCAGCAAATCCGGCTTTCAAGAAACCCTCGCCCGGTTGAAGGGGGAGGTTACATCGCGGGGCTTGACCCTTTTTGCGGCGATCGACCACGCGAAAGGCGCTGAAGAAGCCGGGCTCGCCTTGCGGCCGACAACTGTATTGATCTTCGGAAACGCCAAGGGCGGAACGCCGCTTATGCAGGCCAATCAAACGATAGGGATAGACCTGCCGTTGAGGGCTTTGGTTTGGGAGGATGTCAAAGGCCAGACCTGGATTTCCTACAACGATCCCGTTTGGCTCGCTGAAAGGCATGCTCTCCCAACCCAACTTTACGAGGCGGCCGAAACGTTGCAGCGAGGTCTTGAAAGCCTTGCAAGAGCCGCCGCGGAAGCCCGTTAATCTGCTTCGACAAATAACCCGCAGAATGCTTCTACTACACTCTCATCTCATCCTTCACACCATCGCCGTGGGATTGGAATACGCACCCGGAGAAGATACAGCAGGGGCGAGCGGCCTCCTAGAGCACCGGACGGCGTGGGAGCTGACCGCAGTGGTGGCCAAGCTGCCTCGGGTCGTGAACCCGTTTGAAACCTCTGAGAGCGGGTGTCTTTGGTTAGTTGGTAACGTCCCTTACGGGAGTCTCTAAGCTGTTTACTGCGCGCGCCCTGCCACAACGACTTTGATTGCCGCTTCTAGTAATGGAGAAATAGGGTGATCTGCGCAGAATTTTTCAACCCACCCGATTATTGCCTGACTGTCCGGGAAAGTAGCGATAGTACCTCGATTATAGACTTTAGTATAAACATTATAGCTGGTTACGAAACCTGTTAGCCAGCCATTGTACGCTAGATTGAAAGCCGGATCCGTTCGCGTTTTTAAAAAGGCGGCACAGCTACTCTCAAAAGGTCCAAAAGCATCATGCGCTAAGCAGCCTTCTGTAAGGAATAGAAAAACAATTATAACCAATCTGAGCATCATTTTGCCTTTTCATTTGTATTAAGCTAGGTAGCTAAAAAAGGTATCGCCTGAGTCGATGCGTTGTCGAGGAAAACAGCGTAACGATAAAGTCCTTGGTGTGGACAACCTAGCTGCATGTTGCGTTCAAAAAATTGAAGCATAATGCTAAGATAGAGGAGGCAAGAGAATGCCGAATCCATGGGATATGCCATTTTTAGCACAAGAAGGCGATATTGATCCCGAAAGAATATATGCGGGCATTGGACGGGTTTCATGCCAATGGGAGGACTTAGAAATCTCTTTAAGTCACCTTTATTCCTGTCTTGTTGGCAAACCACATCAGGCCGATGCCATGTATGATTATGGCGACAAAGCGGCGTTCCGAGCCAGAGTTAGGATTCTGCTAGAGCCTGCCCATCAATGTTTTCGTGATCAAGACCGAGAAGCTCAGCTTGATCAACTGTGTGAAGAACTAATCGGATTTTCATGCCGACGAAATGACGTCGCTCATGGAGTTGTTCGACCCAAAGAATTCTATGCAGGGGCACAGGCTTTGACTTCAAAGTCAGTAGTAGAGTTTCCAACTACGTACACTTATTGGCTCGTTCCGGCACACTATAAAATGGAGAAAGCAGGGTCGAGGGAACTTCCAAGTTATGCTTACAATCAGAAGCTTTTGTACGAACTCCAGCAAAACCTGCTCAGGCTGACTCATAAAATCTCTTCGTTGAAACATGACTTGTTTCCGTTCAAGCCGGAGGTCACAGAGGGCGGACGCTTAGCCATGTCGGGAGTGCGCGCGCCCGATCTCGCTTTGACGGGATGCACCTCCAGGACGTGACGGTCGGGACCGACCAGTTCCGGATCGGCTTTCTTCCCGCGGACTCGCCTAAGAAGGCTGATTTCTTGGCTTCATCCTTCGACGGGGGCTCAGGATGAGGGTAAGCGGTTGAACTCATGGTTTGCTTGTCGCGGTTCGGGGGCTCACCGTGAGGCCACGGGCGGCAACGTATTTTCAGCAGCCGCTAGACTAGCTCATGCCGGAACCGCATTCATAAGGTCGGCGCCCGCCCGCCTCCTGCCATCAATGTGATCAAGGTTCGGACAGCCTTCTCTTTCGACAACAAACGATGCTCAGTTGCTTCAGGTCAACACGGCCCTCCCGGCGCGCCGCCGGCTTCATCAAGGCCATCCGCCATCCGCCTCTCGCGCCGGCCGCCGTCCTTTGCTTCTCGTTCATCGGCTTCGGCGTGCTTTGCCATGGGGCGCATATCGGCCTTGCGCCCTCGCTCTACACGACGGTCTTCATCTTCGCGCTTCCGGCGCAGGTGGTCCTCGTCGACCAGATCGCGCGCGGCGTCCCGTTGTGGACGGCGGCGCTTGCGGTGGCGTTTACAGGCGTCCGGCTGCTGCCGATGACGGTTTCGCTCATCCCTCATCTGCGGGCGGGACGCCGCCTGGGCTGGATCGATTATCTCGCGGCGCATTTCGTCGCCGTCACGATGTGGATTGAAAGCATGCGCCGCGTTCCCTTCCTTCCCCGCCGCATGCGGCTGCCATATTTCTTCGGGCTTGCCGTCATCCTTGTCGGCGTGAGCCTCACGGGCACAGTCGCCGGATACCTGATCGCCGACCGCATCCCGCGCACCACCGCCGCCTCGCTCGTTTTCCTGACCCCTGCCTACTTCTTTCTCGGTCTCCTCGGCGCCTGCCGCCGAGCCGCGGATTACGCGCCTGTCTTGCTTGGCCTTTGCTTCGAGCCCCTTGCGGCGAAGATCGCTCCAAGCTTCGATCTCGTGCTGACCGGGCTCGTGGCGGGGACGGCGTCTTTCTTCGTCTTCAAAAAGGCGCGCGCAACAGGAAGGCCCCGCAACGCCGCAACCTCTCCTGGCTATCGCGATGCAGAATAGCCCGGAGGCGCTTTGGCTGACGCTGGCGGTGGCGGGAACGGCGGCAAACGAAATCTGGCGCCTGTCCGGCGTCTGGTTGTCTCGCGGCGTGGACCCGCAGAGCCCGATCATGCTTTGGGTGAAGGATGTTTCGACGGCGCTGGTGGCGGCGCTCATCGCCCGACTGCTACTGCAGCCCATCGGCTCGCTCGCAACCATCGCCGGCGGCGTTCGTCTCATCGCCTTCGCAACCGGCGTCGCCGCTTACTTTCTCAGCCGCCGCAGTCTTGCCATCGGGCTGGCCTGCGCCGAGGCCGCGTTTTTCGCCTCTCATTGGGCGCTTGATGAGTAATCAGCACCCCCGCGGGAAATCCTGCCCGCGGTCTTGCTTTCGTCAACGAATGTGTCTGTGTTGTTGCAGTCCCTTCCGGCCGACACGCATGCGCACAGTGGGTCGTGACCCGACGTCCAGATAGTTGAACAAAATTCCGCTTGTACCTCCACACCTGCCGCCGTCTCGCGTCGTGCGGTCAGCCTGGCGATCAGGGCGCCAATGGATCCAGTGTGGGGCCTTTGCGAGAATGGCGCAAAGTTTCCGTCGACGCCACAATCTCTCAAAATGCTTCGCCATCAACACGCCGCGGCAAAAAGCAGCCTGACACCCTAACGGTAAGTTTACCTATCTACCTTTACAACACAAACCAACCACAGCCTTGAGTAGAGGATGTTCGTGTGCTCTCCCGGCTCAGGATCACGGTACGCATCTATTTCATTCTTAGCCTGGCCGCGGTCGGAATGCTCATCTCTTCCGGCATCGGGCTTTGGACGGTGCGCTCGCAAGTCCTGGATGATCAGCGGCTTGAGCTTCGCAATCTTCTGAATTTAGCCCTCTCGATCGCCCGCGCCAGCATGATAGCCGCCGGGGGACCGACAAGCGAGACGGGCCGGAAGGCCTTCGTTTCAACCCTCCTCTCAGCTCACATCGTAAATGAAAAGCAGGGGCCATATATTTTTGCCTATGACTATAGCGGTGTTGCCATAGTCTCGAATGATCCAACTAAAATTGGCCAGAACCGCCTCGAATTTACCAATCCGCATGGCGTCAAGATTATCCAAGAGCTCATCAAAACTGCAAGGGGGCTGTCGGGAACGGGCTTTATGGCTTACGAGTGTGAAAAAGGAACCGGCGGTCCTATAAAACCCAAGCTATCACTTGTGCAGAACGTTCCCGAGATTGGAGGCTTGGTTGGCGTTGGGGTTTACCTCGACGATGCCAACGCCATCTTCGCGCAACGGCTCGCCATGGAAGCCGGATTATTGGCTCTTGCACTGATTGCGATCGCGCTGTTGGGGTACGTGATTGGCCGGTCCATCATAGGGCCGCTCTCAAGCCTCGTCATTGAAATCACCCGCCTCGTGCCGATTTCTAGTCCCAGGCAGAAGAATGACGCGATCGTCTAAGCCCTAGACTTGTCTAGCTTAGCCTCGAGCCTACAACTCCAGCTTGACCCCAAGGAAGAGACGTGGCGGCCACCAAGCCAGAGGGCAGCTTTCGGCCTTCTCCAGCCGAAAGTGAAGCGGCTATGTCTCAACTTTCCTTCGTCGGCCAAGCCGCGAATAGCGGTGTTGCCCCTTAAGGTGAACCCTGCGATATCTCATCTGCTCACGACAGGAACCCCGATCATGCAGGAACGCGCCGAAGCCGAAACAAGCCGCCTCGCCGCCTTGCGAGCCTCGATCCGGTCTCTCGGCGTCGCTGGGTTCATCGTCCCGAAGGCGGACGCGTTTCAGAACGAAGCCGTTCCTCCGCGCTGGGATCGGCTCGAATGGCTCACCGGCTTCACAGGCTCGGCGGGTTGCGCAGTGGTCCTGGAAGATAAAGCCATACTCCTTGTCGATAGCCGCTACACGCTTCAGGCGAAGGCGCAGGTCGACGGCTCGCTTTACGCCGTGGAGCTTTTCCCAAAGACGAAGGTCGGCTCATGCCTCGCGGCCAATGCGCCGAAGGGCGCAGGCATTGGCTACGACCCGACGCTCCATACCATGGCGGGTTTCAAGGCCCTGAAGGAGGAGGCGGACAAGTCAGGCTTCGAGCTGAAGCCGCTCACGCCCAATCCCATCGACGCGCTTTGGGAGGGCCGGCCCGCCGCCCAGCATTTTCCGATTGGGCTGCACGGCGAGGAGTACGTCGGGGAAAGCGCGCCGTCGAAAATCGCCCGCGTGCAAAAGGCGATTCTGGAGAAGAAGGCCGCCGGCCTCTTCATCAGCGCGCCCGATGCCGCGGCCTGGCTGTTCAACATCCGCGGCCGGGATGTGGCGCATACGCCCGTGCCGCTTGTATGGGCCTATGTCCCCGTTCAAGGCAAGCCGGCCCTCTTCACCTTTCCCGGCCACATCGCCCCGGAAAACGAAGGCGCGATCGCGGCGCTCGCCGATATCCATGATCTCGCCGCGCTTGCCGATGCGCTTCCCGGCTTGGCGGTAAAAGGCGCGAAGATCATCGTCGATCCGGCGCAGACCACGCTCCATGTCGCCGACGCCCTGAAAAAGAGCGGCGCGACGCTGATCGAGACGGACGACCCTTGCAAACTATTCAAGGCTCGTAAGAACGCGGTTGAACTGAAGGGCGCGCGCGAGGCGCACATCCGCGATGGCGCGGCCATGTGTCGGTTCCTGGCCTGGCTCGATGCGAACGCCGCATCCGGCGCGCTCACCGAAATCGCAGCCTCAGATCGCCTGGAGGCCTTCCGCCGCGAGACGGGTCAGCTCGAAGACCTGAGCTTCGACACGATTTCCGGCGCGGGCTCGAACGGCGCGATCGTGCATTATCGCGCCACGCCCGAGACGAACAAGACGCTGGAGCAGGGAACGCTGTATCTGATCAATTCCGGGGGACAATATCGCGATGGCACGACGGACATCACCCGCACGGTCGCCATCGGCGCGCCGTCGGAAGAGATGCGGCGGCATTACACGCTCGTGCTGAAAGGCCATATCGCTATCGCCGCGGCGCGCTTCCCTGCGGCTACGCGCGGCGTCGATATAGACGCCTTCGCGCGACGCGCGCTCTGGGATGCGGGGCTCGATTACGGCCACGGCACCGGGCACGGCGTCGGCAGCTTCCTTTCGGTGCATGAAGGCCCGCAGTCGATCTCGCGCAACGGCATGGCGGAGCTTGAGCCGGGTATGATCCTCTCGAATGAGCCCGGCTATTATCGCGAAGGCTGCTACGGGATCAGGCTGGAAAACCTGGTCGCGGTCGCCGAGCCCGCTCCTGTCGAGGGCGGGGAAACCCCGATGCTGGGCTTCGAGACGCTGACGCTTGCGCCCTTTGACCGCCGCCTCATCGTGGCTGAGCTGTTGAGCGCGGCCGAACGCTCCTGGCTCAGCGACTACCACGCGCGCGTTCGCCAGACGCTTTCGCCGCTTCTGACGGGCGATGATGTGACGTGGTTGAACGAGGCGACGGCGAGCCTGTGATGGCCTTGCGCGCCCCCGCCCCGTGCGGACTATCCCCAATCATCAATTTGCGATGAAAAAAGGCGCGACTTGCCGCGCAGACCCCGGATTTCGTCGCGCTCGCCTGCTTCTCCCTTATCCTTTTTGGCGACGGCGGCGGCCGCCATTGTGCAGCAGCGTCGCGCCCGCTAGGATTTCATCCGATCCTGATAAAGCGCCTAAATTTATTATTCAAGAACGCGTCCGTACAAACTAATCCAAACATAGAGGCGCCTAACCTTGGAGGTTACGATGACGCTTATGGAATGGAATGAAAAGCTGTCAGTCGGAGTGGCCGAAATCGATGCGGAACACAAGAAACTCCTGTCGATGCTCAACGAACTCTATGACGGCATCCAGGCCAAGCACAGCAAAGAGGCCCTGGGACACGTGCTTGACGGGCTGATCGACTACACGGCCTCGCATTTCAAGCATGAGGAAACCCTTTTCGCCCAAACCGGCTATGCCGCTGCGGCGGAGCATAAAAAAGAGCACGACGAGTTGACCACGCAGGTCCTGGAAATGAAGAAGAGATATCACGAAGGAGGGAGCCCAGCCTTGCCGCTCGAAGTCATGAATTTCCTGAGGAAATGGTTGGTGATCCACATCCAGGGCAGCGACAAGAAGTATGGCCCGTATCTGAACGCAAAAGGAATAAAGTAAGCTTGGGCGCGTTTCAGTCTCGCGGTTGGTTGGTTCGTGGCGTACCAGGCGGGCGCCGCCTTTGGTCGGGAATCGTCTGGGCCACAGGCGCAAGACCGTCGAGAAACGCGGCTAACAAAGGGTTGAAATTGGTTTTGTTTCGTAAAACGGGGCCCAGCATATATATAAATAACTAATTTCGTCATCGCGCCCCCGAAAGAACAGCCTCCGGCAAAAGATGCGCGCTCCTGCTGCGGACCTTGCGCGGACCTAACCGAATCCGTGTTTGTGTCTGGAAATCCTCACTTTGGACATTCTTGCGCGTAAACCCTTTGCGACAAAGCGCACATCTGAGGGGCGTGCTTGATTCGCGCACGAGACCCCGCCTCAAGGTTCGGGTTCAAAATGAGACATTTTGTTTTAAATCGAAATGGCAGATTTCCGCGCGGCGAGATGGTTCGCGACTTTCCCTCGTTCGGCATCCGGGTTTCCTAAATCATGTCCCCCTTCAGTTTGATCGAACACGCCGATCTGGTTGTGAAATCCGTCATGATCGGTCTGATCCTGGCCTCGATCTGGTGCTGGTCGATCGTGCTGGAGAAGACGTTCGCTTTCGCGCGCGTGCGCAGGCAATCCGATGAATTCGAGCGCATCTTCTGGTCGGGCCAATCTTTGGAGGAGCTTTACCAGGCCGTGTCGAAGAAGCCCGCAAGCGCTATGGAGGCGCTGTTCATCGCGGCGATGCAGGAGTGGCGGCGCTCCATCGACGGCGCGGCGAAGAAGCCGCTCGCCGGCGTGCAAATGCGAATCGAGCGCGTCATGGATGTCGCCATCTCGCGCGAGGTCGAACGGCTCGAAAGCAGGCTCCTCTTCCTCGCCACAGTCGGCGCGGTGGCGCCTTTCGTCGGCCTCTTCGGCACGGTGTGGGGCATCATGACCTCGTTCCAGGGCATCGCCTCCAGCAAGAACACGAGCCTCGCCGTGGTGGCGCCGGGCATCGCGGAGGCGCTGCTGGCCACCGCGCTCGGCCTTTTTGCCGCCATCCCAGCTGTGATTTTCTACAACATGTTCAGCCAATCGGCCGGGCGGCTTTCTCAACGCCTGGAGACGTTCGCCGACGAATTTTCGGCGATAGTTTCACGCCAGCTTGATCTGAAAACTTAAAGCGGGGGCGGAGGCGAAAGATATGGGCGCATCGATCCAAATTGGCGCGGCGAGCGGGGGCGGAAGCAGGCGCAGGAAGCGCAAGCGCAACCGGCCGATGGCCGAAATCAACGTCACGCCGCTCGTCGACGTGATGCTGGTGCTGCTCATCATTTTCATGGTGGCGGCGCCGCTTATGACGGCTGGCATCGATGTCGATCTCCCCAAAAGCGAAGGGGAAGCCATTCAGGCCGAGAGCGAGCCCCTGACGCTCACGGTCGACGGCCAAGGCAAAATCTACATCCAGGACGCCGAAATACCTTTTGATCAGCTTCAATCCAAATTGCAGGCGATCACGCAGGCCCGCAAAGGTCTGGAAGAGACCATTTTCGTCAAAGGGGACAAGACCACGAACTACGATGAGTTGATGCGGGTCATGGGACGGATCGCATCCTCAGGATTCAAACGCATGTCGTTAGTGTCAAAAATGGATGAGCAGCACTAGGAAGAAACTCGCTACGTTTGACCAATTCGCGCCCCCTCATCCTGTCCTTCTCCCTGTGGGAGAAGGGACGCCAGTTGCGAAGGCTGCGTCCCCTCTCCCAGGGGGAGAGGGCTAGGGTGAGGGGTACGTCGTTGGAAAAGCAACAAATGCCTGCAACCTGTTTCATTCCTTGCGGATCGGCCTCCAGGCCGGTGGCGAACTGAGAGGGGAAGCAACCCGTGCGATACGGCCTCATAGGCTCGATCCTGCTTCACGTTCTTATTCTCGGAATTATCGTCTCCAGCTTCATCAGGGGCGGGAAGGACGACGCGCCGCCGCCTGTGCCTGTCTCGGTGGAAATCATGTCGCCCAAGGATTACAGCGAGCGGCAGGCGGGCAAGACCGACGGCAAGGCTGACAAGCCGGTTCCGCCTGCAGAGGTGAAAGCGCCGGACGAAACGGCGAGCGCGAAGAAAGAAGTGGAGCAGAAGCCATCTCCAAAACCGACAGAGAAAGAAGCGCTTCCGCCGCCCGCGCCCAAGGCCGCCGAGGCGCCGCCGGCGCCCGCGCCGAAACCTGTCGAGCAGGCCAAGGTCGAGCCCGCCGTCGAAAAGCCGAAACCTGTCGTGAAGAAAGAGCCGGCGCTAAAACCCGCGCCAAAACCGAAGGTCGCAGCGGCGAAGCCCACGCCGAACCGGACCTTCGACCCGAATCGCATTGAGTCGCTCTTGAATAAAAACGACGCGCCGCACGATCCGCGTCCGCACACATCGCAATCGACAATGGAAACGCCGCCCTCGAAAGTCTATTCGGATCGCCAGACCGCCATATTGAACCGCGATCCGAACGCTGGCGCGCCGTCCGGCGAGTTTGAGCCGGGCCGCCCCTGGCATCCAGCCAGTTCGCTTCAGGATCAGGCCATGGGTCTGCCGCAGGCGCAGGGCGCGATGAATGCCGGCACGTGCGCGGACGTGGTTCAGAGCCGCATCGAGCAGAATTGGGACTTGCCGCCAGGCATGCAGTCCGGCGAAACCACTATTGTGCGCCTTCGGATCGAACTCAACCGCGATGGCACTCTGCTCAGGCCGCCAACAGTAATGGATGCTTCAGTGACCCCGACCCAGCAAGCCATGGCGTCAGCCGCGATCCGCGCGGCCGAGCGTGGCCAGCCTTATCCTATCCCACCGCAGCAATATGAACGCTGCCGGGACATGGTTCTCCGTTTCAATCCACGCGATATGTATGGCGGCTGACATGAACCCTCTTCCACCGTCATGGCCGCCCTTGAGGCGGCCATCCAGGAAAACAATCGACGCTCTCATTGCGAGGCTGGATGGCCGGGTCAAGCCCGGCCATTACAAGAGCGCTTGCGGCCACGACAAGAGAGCGTGGAGCCATGACGACAGGGGGGCGGCATGAGGCGGCGCGACTTCATTCTTTCTACGGCGGCGAGCTTAGCGGTCGCCATGGCTCCGCAACGCGCTGCGGCGCAGGTTGAGGTGGAGATTCGGCGCGGACAGGTGCGCGCGATCCCGATCGCCATCGCCGAGTTCTCCGGCGGCGCCTCTGCGGGCGAGATCACGCAGATCATTGCGGCGGATCTGGACCGCTCGGGCCTCTTCAAGACCGTCAACCCCTCCGCGTTTCTTGAACGCGCAAGCGTGGACGCCGCCCCCCAGTTTCAGAATTGGCGGCCCCTGAATGTTCAGGCGCTTGTGGTGGGCCGCATCTCGGACACGGGCGACGGACGGCTCAAAGGCGAGTACCGGCTTTGGGATGTGTTCTCCGCCCGCCAGATCTCCGGTGAACAATTCTACATTCCGGCGAACACATCGCGGCGGCTCGCGCACATCATCGCGGACGCTGTATACGAGCGCCTCACCGGCGAGAAAGGCTATTTCGACAGCCGCGTCGTCTTTGTCGACGAGACTGGCCCGAAGAACGAGCGCGTCAAGCGCCTCGCCATCATGGACCAGGACGGCGCGAATTTGCGGCTGTTGACGCAAGGCAACGAGCTAGTACTCACGCCGCGCTTCCATCCGCTTTCGCAGGAGATCGCCTATATGGCCTATCGCGATGGCGAACCGCGCGTGTTGTTGCGCGATCTCGCGTCCGGCCATGAGCAGGTGCTGGGCGACTTTCCCAACATGTCGTTCGCCCCGCGTTTCTCGCCGCAAGGCGACCGCATCGTGATGAGCCTCCAGGAAGGCGGCAATTCCAGCATTTTCCAGATGGACTTGCGAAGCCGCCAGCCTGTCCGGCTGACGCAGTCTTCGGCGATCGACACAGCGCCATGCTATTCGCCCGACGGCCGTTCCATCGTTTTCGAGTCCGACCGCCAGAGCAAGCAGCAACTCTTCATCATGAATGCAGACGGCTCCGGCCAGCGGCGCGTCACCTTTGGCGATGGCAGCTATTCGACGCCGGTCTGGTCGCCCCGCGGCGACCTTATCGCCTTCACAAAGCAGGTGCATGGCGGGTTCGCCATCGGCGTCATCAAGCCGGACGGCTCCGGCGAGCGGCTGTTGACCGAGGGCTACCACAATGAAGGGCCGACATGGTCGCCCAACGGTCGCGTCATCCTGTTCTTCCGCGACAGCCAGGGCGCCAACGGGGGGCCAAAGCTCCACAGCATCGACCTGACCGGATATAATGAACGCCAGCTGGCGACGCCGTCTTTCGCCTCGGACCCAGCCTGGTCGCCGCTTCTGAAATAGCGCTCTTTCCGGCGGGGCGCCGTGCCCCATCCTTCGACAGGCTCAGGATGACGCTGGGCCTTTCCAACGGCTTAGTTCGCCACCAGCCTTGGGCCGACCCGCAGGGAATGAAACAAGGCGCAGGTACTTGCTTTCCAAACGTCGCGACCCCTCACCCTGTCCCTCTCCCTCGGGGAGAGGGAACGCGGTCTCAACGGGTGCGGCGGAACTCCCTCTCCATCCGCATCCGCTCGCGGATGCGGACACGCAAGAGCAGCAATCTCGCCAAGGCGAGATTGCGGGGGAGAGGGCTGGGGTGAGGGGTTGCAACGTTGCTCAACCGGTAGCGAGTTTCTTTCATGACCTCATGATGCGCTTGCCGCCGGCCAGGGGCGACATGGTTCTTCGGCGTCAATCCTCTTTTTCCGGCTCCGCCTTGCTCTGCTCTTCGAGGCGCTTGCGAAGGCTCCGAATGACTTGCGTTGCGAGCGCGATGTCGCCAGCCGCGACGCCTTCTGAAAGCGCGTTGACCCATGGCGCCTGAAGCCTGGCGGCCTCCTCATAGATTTCACGCCCGCGCGCGGTCAGGACGACAAGGCTGGCCCGCCTGTGGTGCGGATTTGGCTGGAACGCCACCAGCCCCTCCTTCTCAAGCTCATTGACGATGCGCTGCACCCCTTGCCGGTGAAGCCCCATGTTCCGGGCGAGCCGCGCGACCGGCTCAGCCGCCGGAGAATAGGCGATGGCGCCGAGAACCTGCCAGCGCGCGCTCGTTAGCCCAAGTTTGGCGACCAGCCTGTCGCCGGCCGCAAGCAGCCGGCCGTTGCAGCGAAACGTCTCAAGAATGAGCTCTGTCGCCGCCTCCCCGCCGGGCGTGTGTCGAGTGTCGGTCATGATGGTAACACAAAAACACATTGACAACGCGATGTCAATTATGTGGACTATATATTGTCATTAAGACAGTAAGAGGTCATATTATGGGACTGCGCTTTGAGTTTTACAGGTTCGTGCATGTCGCCGGCGTGGCGATGTTCTTTGGCAGCGTTTTGGCGCACGTGACGGCGGGCATGATTCCCGGCGCCGCCGATAATCCAACCGTGATGCTTGCCGCGCGCGAGGCCATCACTCTTGCGAACTGGTATGTCACCATTCCCGGGCTTGTCCTGGCCATCGTAAGCGGTGCCTTAATGGCCGCAAGCGCCGGATACCTGAAGCGCCAGCGGCTCGCGATGCACATCGCAGCCGCCGCCCTGATCGCGGCGGTCGCCGCCATCGTCTTGATCCCGGGGGCGGAGAAGCTTCAAGACGCGGTGAACGCCGTAAGCGCCGGGACAATGACGCCGGCGGCTTTCGCAGACGCGGCCAGCCGCGAGCACATGTTCGGGGCGGTCAACATCGCCCTGACGCTTGCCGCAATCGGGATCGGCGTCGCCCTGCCGGGCTTACGCAAGAGCCAGTTTTACCAGTTTTAGGAGAACAGCTATGGATCTGTATTTGCTGCTTCGGTTCCTCCACCACATAGGCTACATCCTGGTCGGCGGCGGCTTGGCTGCGGTGTTCATTTCGGAGTGGCGCGGCTACAGCGCCACGCGGACGGCGGCCTTCTCCGAGGCGGCCTTCTACACGGCTATCCTCTACGACTATGTCGTCGTGCCAGGAGCGCTGACGCAGGTGATAACGGGACCGCTTCTGATCTGGACGCTCGGCTACACCTATTTCGACACGCCCTGGCTGACAGGGATGTGGGGCCTGTTTCTGTTCGAATTCATCGAAGGCAATACGCTGACGCGCGTGCAATTCAGGCGAACGCTTAAAATTTCGCGGTCCTTGGCCGAGAACGAGCCCCTGACGGATGAGATACGCGGCCGGGCGCGAACCTTTATCGGCAGGCTCGCCCATTTCCTCGATGTGCCGCTCTTCACGGTCATTGTGTATTGCGGGGTGGCGCGGCCTGACAGCTGGCTGGAAGTGTTGAGCGCAATTGGGGCCGGGATCGCCGCCGCGCTGGCGCTTATGTCCGTGGTGCCGCCGCTCGCCGAACGCATCGGCGGGGTGACGCCAAAGCCCTCGCAGCGCGGGGAGCCCCTATGAAGTGGCTTTTCCGCATCAGGCGTCCATGAATGAGTTCTATGCGCCGTCCGGGCTTATTGGATGTGAGCAAAAGCCACAAATCGGCCCGAGTGGCGGACTTGTGGTAAGCATTCCCTTACGTTTTCCTGGTCAATGTTCGCGTGGAAGTTGTGCGCGATAGGAGGAAAATTCGAATGCGACGTTATGGTCTCTTCCTGCTCGCTGCCGTTTTTGTTGCGGTCCTGTCCGGTCTTGGCGGCTGCGATAAGAATGCGCCGGCCGCAAATCTTGGCCTCAGCAGCGCGGGCGCAGGGAATTTCCCTCCCGGCAGCAAGCAGGAGTTCAACGGTCGCATAGGCGACACGGTCCGCTTCGAGGTGGACAGTTCCGAACTGACAGCCGAGGGCCGCAACATTCTGAACGCCCAGGCGATCTGGCTCAGGCAGTATTCAAGCTATCCGATCACTGTGGAGGGCCACGCCGACGAGCGCGGCACGCGTGAGTATAACATCGCGCTCGGCGCCCGCAGAGCAGAGACGACAAAGAGCTTCCTCCTCGCGCAGGGCATCAACGCGGGCCGCATCCGCACAATCTCCTATGGCAAAGAGCGCCCCGTCGCCGTTTGCGACAACATCACCTGCTGGTCGCAGAACAGGCGCACCGTCACGGTGATCGATGGGGGCGGCGCTGTCGCTTCATCCTATTAAAGGACGCGCGTCCTCCTATTAAAGGAGCTGTGCAGCGCGAAGGCCAAACCGGTTGACAGCAAAGCATGACCGTCGGAGAAGGGGGCTAGTACACCGGAGGCAAGCTCGGAGCAACGTTTGTTGGTTTCGCCTCAACCCCTCGCCCGCCGCCCGGCAGAGCCGGTCGCTGCCGTTTCCCACAAGGGGAGATGGCGGGGGCGGGCGTCCTTTCGCCCCTCGTGGGAGAGAGACAGGATGAGGGAGAAGCCGGGAAAGCTTGCTAAGTCTTCAGACAGGGCGCACCCATGAAACGCATTGCCGCACCCGTGATTTTTCTCGCCATCAGCGCCGCGCTCGCGCCTGCCTTTGCGCAGAGCCAGCGCGGCGGCGCCGACAATTCCGCATCGAGCGCACGCATCGAGCGCGTCGAAGAGCAGGTGGCCAATTTGCAAAGCGTCGTGGCCGCGGTGGAAACGCTCGCCAAGAATAGCGGCGGAAGCGGATACGCGGCGGCAGGCGGCGGGGCGAGTTCCGAACAGATCCGGCAGTTGTCCGAACAGGTCGCCGAATTGAACCGGCGCCTGCAAAGACTTGAGGGGCGGTCGGGATCGAACGTAAGTCCCAGCGCAGAACAGCCCCGCGAGCAGACGGGCTTCAACGCCACGCCGCCCGCGAGCGGCTTTGAGGACAAGGAACAACTCCCACCGTTGAACGAACCGCAAGAGGAGCCCAGCCGTCTCGCTTCCCGGCCCGCCTACGACGCCCCGCCTCAACAGACGGCGAGCGCCGGCCAATGGGGTCATCCCCCCTCCGGCGGCGCCGATTCCTACTCGTCTGCGCCTGCTGCGCCCAGACCCATGCCGGCCGCCGCGCCAGCCGCTCCATCGGCGAAGTCTCTTTTCGAGCAGGCTTACGGCTCGTATAGCCGGCACGAATATTCCGCCGCCGAAACCTATTTTCAGCAGTTCATCGACGAGCATCCGAAAGACGCCATGGCGGGAAGCGCACAATATTGGCTTGGAGAGACCGCTTTCTCCACTGGCGAGTACCGCAAGGCGGCGGACCGCTTTCTGAAAACCTTTACGACTTACCCGAATAGCGAACGTGCGCCGGAAGCGCTTTTGAAGCTGGCGATTTCTCTGAGGCGGCTTGGCGAGAGTTCGGCCGCCTGCGATTCCTTCGCTGAATTGCAGCGTCGCTACCCGCAGGGACCCAAGGGGATTCTCCAGCGCGCCGAGGTTGAGAAGAAAAGGGCGAACTGCTCGTAAGTTCGCCGAGGTGGTCGTGCGCCGTGCCAAACATCATCGGCGATGCAGCGCTCTTGCGCGCATTTTCCTGTCTGGACCCATTCCCGACCGCCCTTCTTGCTGTGTCGGGCGGACCGGACAGCATGGCCTTGATGCGCCTCGCCCGGCGCTGGCTGACCCTTAAAAGCCGCAGCCCGTCGGACATCGCCGTTGCCACGGTGGATCACGGGCTGAGACCCGAGAGCAAGGACGAAGCGGCGTTTGTCGCCAAACATGCAAGCGATCTGGGGTTCTCGCACGCTACCCTTGCGTGGACAGGGGAGAAGCCCAAGACCGGCATCCAGGCGGCTGCGCGCCGCGCACGCTACGAACTGCTGGCCTCCCACGCGCTGTCATGCGGCGCCGCCTGCATCGTCACGGCCCACACCGAAGACGATCAGGCTGAAACGCTGCTCATGCGTCTGCGGCGCGGAAGCGGGGTCGATGGGCTCGCAGCGATGGCGCTTGTTTCCGAACGAAACGGCGCAACCCTCGTGCGCCCCCTTCTCGGCTTCTCCAAAGGGCGGCTCACAGCCTGCCTCAGGGCCGCCTCTACTCCCTTTATCCGCGATCCCAGCAACGACAACGCCGCTTTCGAACGCGTACGGTTGCGGCATGCAGCCAATACGCTGGCGTCGGTCGGGATCACGCGCTCCTCCCTCGCCATGACCGCCGCGCGACTTGGCCGAAGTCGGGACGCCCTCCATAGCGTCACGGAAGACTTTCTCGATCGGCATTTCCACGTCACGATTCTGGGCCAGGGCAAAATCAGCCGAGAGGCTATCGAGGCGGTCCCCGACGACATTGCGCTGCGCGCTCTTGCCCGCATCCTGACCCTTATTGCGGGCGCGGAAGAGCCGCCACGACTTTTGAAGCTCGAGAAACTCTTTTCAAACCTATATCTGAGAAAAGGAGAGACAACCCTCGGTGGGTGCATTATGATCGAAGCTTCCGGAACACTTAATTTTTATCGCGAACCTGGACGTCAGAGAGCGAAGCCGTTGACAGTAGAGGCAGGCGCAGAGCGCGTCTGGGACGGGCGTTTCGCTTTGGGGTTTGCGCCCGTGGAAGATTCCACGATGACGGTGAGGCCTCTCGGCGCGGACGGTTGGCTTTCTTACAAAAAAGCGATAAAAGAAAAGGGTTTACCTCTCACAGCGAACCGGCTTGCCGCTCTTACCACGCCTGCGCTTTGGAAAGGAAATCGCCTTCTATGCGCGCCTTTGTTGAACTTATCGGATCCACCGGGAGACGCTGCCGTTCGACCTGTTACGGCGGCGCTGGTCCCGGCTCTTGCACGCTTTTTAACCTCGACGCCAAGCGAGTCAGCAAGCGCGCTTGGCAAAGACACACCCGTATCCTATGTTTGATTTAATTGGCACATATCTTTTAAGCGGGAATGTTGCGGCCGCTTAAACTTGCCTTCATGCTTCTTCGGCGCACCAGGGAAAACAGACGCCCCTATGAACTCGAACTTCCGTAATCTAGCGATCTGGATCATCATCGCTCTTCTCCTTGTAGCGTTGTTCAACCTGGTTCAGAACAATCCTCGCAGCTCCCGCGCGAATGAGATGAATTATTCGCAGTTCCTGAACGAAGTCGAGAGCAGGAACGTTCGCACGGTGACGCTCGCTGGCAATCAGATCAGCGGTTCTCTCAACAACGGGCAGACGTTCCAGACGATCGCGCCCAACGATCCGCAGCTCATCGAGCGGCTTTACTCGAAGGGCGCCGGCATCACGGTGAAGCCTGCGTCGGAAGATGTTCCGTCGCTTCTCGGCGTGCTTGTGAATTGGTTCCCAATGCTGCTCCTGATTGCAGTGTGGGTCTTCTTCATGCGGCAAATGCAGTCCGGAGGCGGGCGGGCGCTCGGCTTCGGCAAGTCCAAGGCGAAACTTCTGACCGAGAAGCAGGGGCGCGTTACATTCGATGACGTGGCCGGCGTGGACGAGGCGAAGGAGGATCTCCAGGAGATCGTTGAGTTCCTGCGCGACCCGCAGAAGTTCCAGCGGCTCGGCGGTCGCATTCCGCGCGGCGCGCTTCTTGTTGGCCCTCCCGGCACAGGCAAGACGCTGCTTGCCCGCGCCATCGCCGGCGAAGCAAACGTGCCGTTCTTCACCATCTCGGGTTCGGACTTCGTTGAGATGTTCGTCGGCGTCGGCGCAAGCCGTGTCCGCGACATGTTCGACCAAGCAAAGAAGAATGCGCCTTGCATCATCTTCATCGACGAAATCGACGCGGTCGGTCGCCATCGTGGCGCGGGCCTCGGCGGCGGCAACGATGAGCGTGAGCAAACTCTGAACCAACTTCTTGTCGAGATGGACGGCTTCGAAGCGAACGAGGGCATCATCCTGATCGCCGCGACGAACCGCCCCGATGTGCTCGATCCGGCGCTTCTGCGTCCGGGCCGCTTCGACAGGCAGGTTGTCGTTCCTGCTCCCGATATCATTGGACGCGAGAAGGTTCTGAAGGTTCACGTCCGCAAGGTGCCTCTGGCTCCGGATGTCGATCTCAAGGTTATCGCTCGCGGAACGCCAGGGTTCTCGGGAGCGGATCTCGCCAACCTCGTCAACGAAGCGGCGCTGCTTGCCGCACGCCGGTCCAAGCGCGTGGTCACACAGCACGAGTTCGAGGACGCCAAGGATCGCGTGATGATGGGCGCTGAGCGCCGCTCGATGGCGATGTCGGAGGACGAGAAGCGGCTCACCGCCTATCACGAAGCAGGCCACGCTCTTGTCAGCCTGTTTATCCCCGGGAACGATCCGCTCCATAAGGTGACGATCATCCCTCGCGGCCGCGCCCTTGGCGTAACCTACAATCTACCCGAGCGCGACCGGTACAGCATGAGGAAGCTCGAGATGGAAGCTTACCTCGCGATGGTCTTCGGCGGGCGGGTTGCGGAAGAACTTGTGTTCGGGCCTGATAACGTCACGACCGGCGCAGCCAATGACATCAAGCAAGCCACCAATATGGCTCGCTCGATGGTCACCGAGTATGGCATGAGCGATAAGCTTGGCCGCATTCGGTATCGCGACAACCAGGAGGAAGTGTTCCTCGGCCACTCCGTGACCCGTTCGCAGAATATGTCTGCGGAGACGGCCCAGCTCATCGACTCCGAGATCCGGCGTTTGGTGGACGAGGGCGAGCAAAGAGCGCGCAAGTTCCTCACCGATAATATTCACGACTTGCATACGCTCGCAAAGGGCTTGCTCGAATTCGAGACCTTGTCCGGCCAGGAGGTCAAGGATCTCCTCCAGGGCAAGCCGCCCGTGCGTGAATTCACGATGAAAGAGGATCAGCCGAAGCGTCGCTCCGCTGTTCCGTCGACAGGCGGCCGGGCGCCCCGCAAGGATCCCGATCTTGGTGGCATGGAGCCGCAGCCATCGACCTGATCTTTTCTGCTCATGACTTTAATGGCCGCCCTTGAGGCGGCCATTTTATTTATGGAAATCACTCACGGACGCTGCGCACGATCTGTTTGAACATCCATAAAATCGCAAGGATGACCCACGCGATCGAGAGAAAAAGAAAAACTTGCGCCGCAAATGGCAATTCATGCACAACCGCAACCATTGCGGCTCCAATAATAAGGGCTGCTACGGCAAAGAGCCAAAATTCAAGTTTGAGAAATATCCACATAACAACCTCTGGATAACCGAGCTGCAGAGCGTCACAAGGTATAGCTAAATCTCAGCTTGTGCAATTTAGCTGGATTTAACGGTCCCCGATTTCGCGATTTACGTGTTTCGGAAGGGTCAAGTCCCGCCGGGGGCAAGTTCGGCGCGTCCCATTCGTCGCATGGCATTCGGCAAACTTGCCTCCTATCCAGGGTGCGACGTTGCTCGTACACATCATCCGCGGGGCGTACGAGCGAAGGTGCGGCGGAAGAACGACAAGGAGAAGGCGATGGCCAGACTAGACCCTGTTCTTGAATACGCCGAAAACGACTTCGAGAATGCCGTCGCTCGATATCTGGCGTTTTTGCGCATCCCCTCGATATCGACCGACCCTGCTTACAAAGACGAGGTGCGGCGCGCCGGCAGATGGCTTGAGGACGAGTTTCGCTCACTTGGATTCGATGTGGAACTCTGCGAAACGCCGGGCCATCCCATTCTCCTTGCGCATCACGACGGGGTATCTCGGGCCGCGCCCCATCTCCTCTATTATGGCCACTACGACGTTCAACCGCCCGAGCCGCTCGAATTGTGGGAGAGCCCTCCCTTCGAGCCCGCCATTGTGGACGGGCCTCACGGCAAGCGCGTCGTCGCCCGCGGCGCCGTCGATGACAAAGGGCAGGTGATGACGTTCCTCGAAGCGTTTCGCGCCTGGAAGGCCGTTCACGGCGCCCTGCCCGCCGCCGTCACCGTTCTTCTCGAAGGCGAAGAGGAAAGCGGAAGCGAGTCGCTTCCGGGCTTTCTGGCCGAACACGCCGGCGCGCTGCGAGAAGCCTCCGCCGCCATTATCACCGACACCAACGCCTGGGACATCGACACGCCCGCAATCACCTACCGGCTGCGCGGGAACGTCTACGTCGAAGTCACGCTCAGCGGCCCTTCGCGCGATCTGCATTCGGGCCTATACGGCGGCGCCGTCGTCAATCCGCTGAATGTCTTGACCGAAATCCTGGGCCAGCTTCACGGCCGCGATGGCCGCGTGCAGATCCCAGGCTTCTACGACGATGTCGAAGACCTCTCCGCTGGCGAACGGCGGACCTGGGCGGCGCTGAATTTCGACGAAGCCGGATTCCTCGGGGAAGCAGGCCTCACGCAATCGATCGGCGAAGCGCATTACTCGCTCCTGGAGCGCCTATGGGCGCGGCCGACTTGCGATCTGCATGGCATCTGGGGCGGCTATACGGGGCCAGGCTCGAAAACCGTAATCGCGAGCTGCGCCTCCGCGAAACTGAGCTTCCGAACCGTGCCCAATCAGAAGCCCGCCAAGATCATGAAAGGCCTCAAGCAATTTCTCGACGCGAGGACGCCTCCCGACTGCACATGGCGGGTGGAACAGTTCGGCGGCTCCGAAGGCATCCTCGTTCCCGCCGATGGCCCGTTCATGCAGGCGGCACGGGCCGGCCTCAAGGACATCTTCAAGAAGCCGGCGGCGATGGTCGGCTGCGGAGGCTCGATCCCGGTTGCAGGGCATCTGCAAAAGCAGCTTGGCCTCGACTCGATCCTTGTCGGCTTCGGCCTGTCCGACGACCGCATCCACAGCCCGAACGAGAAGTTCGAGCTGAAGTGCCTGAAGAACGGAATCTTGAGTCAAGCCGCGATCCTGGCGCATATGGGGAAAGTCACGGTTTAGACGCGTGTCTGATACCAACCGCCGGAAGTGTTGACCGGTAGCGCCCCCTCACCCCGCCCTCTCCGAACCGCATCGGCTTGCCGATGCGGTCTCATGGAGGAGCAATCTCGCCAAAGCCGCATCCGCTCGCGGATGCGGCTGCTCCAAGTTGTAAGCTCGCCGAGGCGAGCTTACCGGGAGAAGGACAGGATGAGGGGGCCTTGGGCCAGAGCATAGGCGGTCGGTATTACCCCCTCTCCAACCATACCCGCTTGCAGGCAGGCATCTTTTGAAGGCAAGCACGCCGAGGCGACCTTGCTGGGAGAGCGATCAGGGACTTGACTTCCCCACGGTTTCCGCTGGGAGAAGAAGCTTTGAAAACTTTGGCGAAATTCGCTCCAAGGTCATGGCCGAGCTTGACCCGGCCATCCAGTCTCTAAACTGAAACGTTTCATATTTTTCTGGCCGCCTCAAGGGCGGCCATGACTATGGAATTAGTGGAAACAGCCGCGTAATCAGGTCCCGGAAAGTGTTGCGCCTTTGCGGGACGACAACGCCTGCGATCCGTGTCCGAATGCGCCCGCGCCGCCAGCTTGTTAATTAAGCTGCGGCTTCTGAAATCCGATCGGGGTACAGTTGCGCCAACCCTTCGCGAGAAGCGGGCGCCACGCCGCGCTCCGTCATGAGGCCGGTGACGAGACGCGCGGGCGTAACGTCAAAAGCGGGATTGGCGGCCTTGCTGCCGGGCGCGGTCACCTGCACGGTGACGATGTCTCCATCCCCGGTGCTGCCGCTCATATGCGTGACTTCCCGTTCGTCGCGCTCCTCGATCGGGATCTCGCGAACGCCATCCGACAGCGTCCAATCGATGGTCGACTGCGGCAGCGCCACGTAGAACGGCACGCCATTATCCTTCGCGGCCAGCGCCTTCAGATAGGTCCCGATCTTGTTCGCGGCGTCGCCAGTCGCCGTCAGCCGGTCGCATCCGACGATGCAGAGATCGACGGCGCCATGCTGCATGAGATGGCCGCCGGCATTGTCTGCGATGATGGTGTGGGGCACGCCGTGCGCGCCAAGCTCGAACGCGGTCAGCGCGGCGCCCTGGTTGCGCGGCCGGGTCTCGTCGACCCAGACATGGACCTCGATGCCGGCGTTATGGGCGTGATAGATCGGCGACAGCGCCGTTCCCCAATCGACGGTTGCGAGCCAACCCGCATTGCAATGCGTCAGCACGTTGACCCGGCCGTTTTTCCGGGCGGCGATGTCTGCGATCACGGCCTGCCCATGATGGCCGATCAGGCGGCAGGTCTCGACATCCTCTTCGGCCATGTGCGCGGCTTTCGCATAGGCGGCCGCCACGCGCTCCGAAGACGGAACGCGCGCCAGCGCCTTTTGCATCTCGCGCAGCGCCCAGTTGAGATTGACAGCGGTTGGTCTCGTCGCAGCCAGCGTCACGCAAGCGTGTTCCAAGCCGGCGTCGGAGGCGTCCGCCTTCAACGCGAGAGCGACGCCATAGGCGGCCGTGACGCCGATCAGCGGCGCTCCGCGCACCTGCATGACTTTGATGGCGTGAGCGGCGTCAGCGAGCGTGTTCAGCGTCAGCGTTTCGAAGGCGTGAGGAAGGCGCGTTTGGTCGATGATGCCGACAGAACCATCCGCACTCGCCCAGATCGTCCGGTAATGAACGCCTTTAACTTTCATATCGTGCTCCCGCGCGCCATCGGCTTTTGATCGAGAAACGGGACCGCCGCGCCCGAGGATCGTCGTCCCGGAACGCGCCTTGGCGCATATCCGAGGCCGTTGCAAACCGAAGCCTCTTTTACGATCCCGGATACGGCGCAAGCGTCGCTCCAGGATGACGGATCTCGCCCCTTCTAGTTCCACACCACCCGACCCGGCTGACCCCCATGGTTGAAACGGTTGGGAGACTTCGTCCTCCGGCTGCCAGTTTCGTCTTAGTTTCCCACCGGCCTACGACCCCGGATGACAATGTCCGCGCCGAAGCGGTTTTGGCATCTTTGTTGCGTTTTTTTTGTCTTAGAACTTCCGGGCGACGACGAACTCGGCGGCTCCCGCCAGCATGGCTTCGTGTGGCCGGAACGGCGCCAGCGCCGCCAGCGCCTCGGCCTTGATCTGCTCAAGCTTCGCGCGCGCCGCCTCGATGCCGAGAAGCGAGACGAGCGTCCCCTTCCCCGCCTCCTGATCCTTGCCCGTGGCCTTGCCAACGACAGCGGCGTCGCCCTCGGCGTCGAGCAGATCGTCCGCAAGCTGGAACGCCGCGCCAAGCGCATCGCCGAAGCTCTTCAAAGCCGCGATATTCTTCTCCGAGGTTTCGCCGAGAATGCCGCCCGCGACGCAGCCAAACGTGATGAGCGCGCCTGTCTTCATGGCTTGCAGCTTACGGATGTCGGCTTCGGTCAGCGTCTTGCCGGGCGCTTCAAGGTCGAGCACCTGCCCGCCGGCCATGCCTGCGCCGCCGCTCGCACGCGCAAGCTGAAGGCCAAGCTCCGCGCGCACGGCCGGATTGGGATGCGTGCTCGCGTCGGCCACGATCTCGAAAGCCAGCGTCAGCAGCGTATCGCCGGCAAGGATCGCGGTCGCCTCGTCGAACGCCTTGTGAACCGTGGGACGGCCGCGCCGCAGATCGTCGTCGTCCATCGCGGGCAGATCGTCGTGGATGAGGGAATAGCAATGCACGCATTCAAGCGCACAGGCCGCGTTCAACGCGGCGTTCGCGTTGACGCCGAAGAGCGCCGCGCTCTCGATCACGAGGAAGGGCCGGAACCGCTTTCCGCCCCCGAGCGAACCATAGCGCATCGCCTCCAGAAGCCGCGATGGAACCGATCCCAGCCTCTCTCGCGTTAGCCAATCATCAAGATGGCGTTCAACACGGCTTGCATGGGCTTCGAGGCGATCTATAAAAGTCATGGCGCAACACCATCTTCTCATTGGCCGGCGATGAGCCTCGGCACCATGGACCATATGAACGCCATGCTCAAGCGTGTTTTGTAAGCCTGCGTCATGACGGATATCGCACCGCAAATCATGGAGCCGCCCGCCCTCGCCGACGGCGAACCGGAAGCACAAAGCCTGCTGCGCAAACGAATCTTTCGCGCGGCCCTTGGCGCATGCGCCGTCTTATTTGCGGCGCCCTATCTTCTGACGCTGCTGTATATCTTTGTCGAGCCGCCGTTCTCGGCCCTGATGTTGCGTCAGGCTCTCGCGGGAGAGCGCGTCACTTACGAATGGCGCGATCTCGACCGGATTTCGCCGAACCTCGTCACTCAAATCATAGCCGCCGAGGATGGCCGCTTCTGCAGCCATCATGGCGTCGACTGGTGGGCGATCGACAGAGCCGCCTTCGCGGTGATTGGCGGAAAGGCGAAGGGCGGCGCCAGCACCGTCGCCATGCAGACGGCGAAAAACCTGTTCCTCTGGAGCGAGCCTGCGGCGTTGCGCAAGCCCTTCGAAATTCCGCTCGCTACGTTCATGGATTTTGCGCTCGGCAAGAGCCGCATGATGGAGATCTATCTCAATATCGTGGAATGGGGGCCTGGCGTTTTCGGCGCCGAGGCCGCAGCGCAGCATCATTTTGGCAAATCCGCAAGCGAACTCACGCCACAGGAAGCGGCGCAACTCGCCGCCGCGCTGCCGAACCCGATCCTGCGCGATGCGGGAAATCCGAGCCCGCGCATGCTCGCATTCGCTCATCGGCTTCGCATGCGCGCCTTGAACGAACGCGGGAATTCCGCTTGCGTGCTCGATTAGCGGACAGGCGCATCGGTTTGCCCTTATCAGCGTTGTGGCTGAGGCGTGTTGCATTTGCGACGGCGGCTTTGCGCGGCCTTCGCGCCATGATTGGCGGACAAGCGATACGACAGCGGTCAGCGCCCTGCCAGGGTTAAAAAAGGGCTGAGATTGGGATTGTTTCGTAAAACAGGGGGTCTCGCCTTCGGCAGGCGGGATTCTATGGGACTATGGCGACTGGCGGGCGCTTGGCCTCGGCGTTCGCATGCCTGGCCTGGAGGCGCCGAAAGCCTCCTCGCGCACAGAAAGCTGTCGTAATAGGGGCAAAACTCCGTGCGCGGGCGTTGGGCGGGACTCACAGCGGACTCATTTGTTGATTCCCTTGGGGCATGGCCGAATCGCCCCGCGACATTTCCGGGCTTGGCCTCGAAGAGCTGAAGGCGCTGCTGACGCAGGCTCTGGAGGGGAACGCCCGGCTGAAGGCGGAGAACGCCGCGCTGCGCGAGGAGATCGCGCGGCTCAAGGGCTTGAAGGGACGCCCGAAGCTCAAGCCTAGCGGCATGGAGCAGGCGGCGGAGACAGCCGGCGCGAAAGCCGGCAGGCGCAAGGGGCGTCGCGGCGCCCGGCGGGGCGCCATCAACGAGACCCGCATCCTGAAGCCGGACAGCCTGCCGGACGGCGCGCGCTTCAAGGGCTACGAGGACTTCATCGTCCAGGACATCGTCATCATGCCGTGGACGGTCCGCTACCGGCGCGAGCGCTGGCTGCTTGCCTCGGGCGAGACTGTGCTCGCCGCGCTGCCCAAAGGCGTCGCCGGCCATTTCGGGGCGAACCTCAAGCGCTTCGTCTTGAGCCAATACCATCAAGGGCAGGTCACGATCCCGCGCCTGACTGCGCAGCTGGCCGGTTTGGGCGTCGAGATTTCCAAGCGGCAGATCGTGCGGATTTTGACCAGCAAGCAAGGCGCCTTCGTCAAAGAAAGCCTGGAAGTGCTGCGTGCAGGGCTTTCTTCGGCGTCCTGGCTTACCGTTGACGATACGGGCGCTCGCCATAAGGCCCGGAACGGCTTTTGCACGCATATTGGCAATGACTGCTTCGCGTTCTTCGCAACCACCGGCTCAAAGAGCCGGCTGAATTTCCTTGAACTGCTAAGAGCCGGGAAGGACGAATACGTCATCAACGACGCCGCCCTCGCTTACATGCGCGAGCACAAGCTGCCCTTGGCGACCATCGCCCATTTCGGGAACGCGGAGCAGCGCTTTGCCGACCGCAAAGCCTTCATGGCCCATCTGCAAACACTCGGCCTCATGGACCTTAAGGTCCAGCCCGATCCCGTCCAGATCGCAACCGAAGCTGCGCTATGGGGCTCGATTGTGGAACAGGGGCTCCTGGACGGCGTCGTCATCGTCTCCGACGGCGCCGGCCAGTTCAAGATCGCCGAGCACGCGCTCTGCTGGGTGCACGCCGAGCGCCTCATCCACAAGCTCGATACGTTCTGCGAGGCGCACGTCCAGGCGAAGGAGCGCATCCGCGCCCGCATCTGGCGGCTTTACAAGGACCTCAAGGCGTACCGCCACGCGCCAACTCGGCGCCGCGCCCTCCAACTTGAGCGCCGCTTTGACGCCATCTTCTCCACCGAGACAGGCTTCGCCACACTCGACAGGCTTTTGGCGCGGCTTCGCGCACAGAAAACCGAACTGCTGATGGTCCTGAAGCGCCCCGAGATCCCGCTTCACACGAACGGTTCGGAAAACGACATCCGCTGCCAAGTCACTCGGCGAAAGATTTCCGCCGGAACGCGTTCGGATGAAGGCCGCGACGCGCTTGACGCCTTCCTTGGCCTCATGAAAACCTGCGCCAAGCTGGCCATCAGCTTCTGGGATTATCTCGGCGACCGCCTCGGCGCGCCCGAAGCGCCAGTCGTCGCAAGCCTCGCCGACCTCGTCCGCCAACTTGCAGCGGCCTGAAGGCCCGGAGTTTTGCCCCTGTTACAAGCTGTCCAGCTAAGGCATTGAAGTAAAAAGGAAAAACATAAATTTGCGACCCGCACGCTTGGTTAGCTGGCCCTGGCGGTCCAAGGTTAACAAAGGCTTCAAGAGTCATGCGATCTTGAAGCAGGTCTCGAGGCTCGACCAACACGCGGATGGGGAGACGAAGCTTCATTATTTGGCGGACGCCTCAACAGCGCCGCCACGGTCGACCCAGCGAACCTGTGGCGAACGAATTGAGATTTTTTGCGGCGCGTAATAATCTCGCGATGTTATGTTGCAGTGCAGCATAATTTGCATTATGTTGATCCAAGGCATAAAGCCGATCCAAGGGGCGTCCATGTTCTTCTTCTTCTTTCCATTTTATACGGGGAGCCAGCCATCTTCGAATGGCCGAAGTTCCTCTGAAGCTAAAACACTGCCCCTCCTGCCAGCGTCGGGCAGCGCGAAGAGAAGCGCCAACGCGGGCGGAAGCGCTGGGGATTTCGGGGAGTTTGCGCTCAGTCTCCTGCAGCAGACGATGGCGGCGTTCTCCGCATCGCTGACCGCTCTTGGAAATCAGGCGAATGCGCTCTTCGCCCAACTCGCGGCTACGCTGGCGCTGGATAGGTCCATGCGCAGCACGGCCAGCCTTTTTGACGGAAGCTTATTCGGTTTCGGTTCGCAGAAAGCGCGCCAGGGTCCCTTCGGATTTCCCCTGCCCGGTCAGGCAATGAACCCGATGTCGTTCTCTCCGCTCCTGACGCAAGGTTTCAGCCCCTGGGCGGTCAATCCATGGGGAGCTTTCACGGATGGCATGAATTTCTGGCAGAGCATGTGGATGCCGTCAGCGCCGAAGCGCGGCCCTTTCGGCAATAGCGCCGCTGCGCCGTTCACGGCGAAAATCTCGGCGCCCAACGGTGTTTCCTTTGGTTTCTCCTGGGGCGCATAACCGAAAGATCGTGGCCGCCATGCGCGGCGGCCACTTCGTTTTCGCAGGCCCCGACAGCCGAAAGCGCAGTCGCGAGCGTCGATTGATCGGCGATATTTCGTTGTTCCGCAAACTTCAGCAGGAAAACGGATCGGATGCACGCCGGTCCCCAACCCTCCAGCGGGTCGGCGAACGCAAGGCGCGCTGTTGAACGAGGGCTTGTAATATTCCCTCCAGCAGATTTGAACCAAAAGCTCGTACAGCCCGAGGCAAGTTCGCGCCCCAATAGAGACGCAGCCGTTCACGCGAACTCACCTCGGATTAAGTGGCGCCAAGCGACATTTTCCGGCTTCCCAACACTTCGATGCGCTTGCCATGCTTTCGCCAGCCTGCCGAATAACTGCGACTTGAACGCGCGCTTCAAGCCGATTCCGGACCTTCGACATTTTAGTTCGACATTTTAGCCGGTACGCCTCTTATTGAGGTGTAAGCGGCCAGAAGCGGGCTCACGGTTATCCGTCCCTCGCACGTATCGCCTGAGCGGAGGGCTGCGCGTTTTCTTGGGCGGAACTTGCTTCTTCAAGGTAACGTGCAACGGGTGGCTGCACAACCATTTCAGCCTTGGGGGTCAGCCCCGCCGCCTGGTGTGGAACCAATTTGAAAAAGATGAGGCTGTTGCGCAACTCCTAACTATCTGATTCAATTTGATAAATTGATTCGGAGGCTGGTGATGGCGCGGCGCAACTTTCGGCAGATGAGTTTAGTCGACCAGTTCTACAATATTCGCCCGAAGCGCTGCGAGCATCTGGATGCTATTTCCGAATGTCTCGATTGGGCCGCCATCTGCTTGACGGAATCTACGCCAGCCTCGAAGGCGCCGCCAGCTTTCCCCTCTTATGCTACGTCCGTATCCTCCTTTTACAACAATGGTACGATTTATCGGACCGCGATGCGGAACTGAGCGTGGAGGACAGCCTCTCTTTTCGCCGTTTCGCAGGCATTCCGCTTGAAGAAAAGGTCCCGGATCATACCCGCATCTGGGCCTTTCGCCAGGAATTGGCGAAGCTTGGCCTCTATGAGCCGCTCTTCGAGGAGATCAACCGGCAGATCGAGGCGCGGGGCCTGTTCCTCAAAAAGGGGACGCTGATCGACGCCACCATCGTCAAGGCCGCGGCCAAGACGCCCAAAGGCGATGACGGCGCTCTCTCCGACGTGGACCCGGAGGCGGGCTGGACCAAGAAAAACGACGTCAGCACTTATGGTTACAAGGGCCATATCGGCGTGGACGAAGGCACGGACCTGATCCGGACCGCGGCTTTCACCAGCGCAGACGTGCATGACAGCTTGGCGTTCAAGAAGCTTGTCGCGGGCGACGAGGAGGCCGTTTACGCGGATAAGGCCTATCCGAGCGAAGAACACCGGGCCTTTCTTGCCGAGAAAGGCATAAAAGACCGCGTCATGCACAAGGCCGCTCGCGGCAAGCCTCTGAAAAACTGGCAGGTTTGGTTCAACAAGACGGTCGCGCCCATCCGCGCGGGCGTCGAGCGCATTTTCGCCCGCATGAAGGTCGGCCACGGTTTCACCCGCGCGCGCTATTTCGGCCTCGCCCGCAACGCTTGCGGATTTCTGTCTGCTCTGCGCGGCCATGAACCTCGCCAGGATGGCGACGCTGCGCGCGGCCTGAGGGCGAACTGCGCCCGGATTCCGCCAAAAGGAAGGATCGATGAGCTAAAAGGCGATGAAAAGCGCTCAGGCAGCCCGTTCGCAGGCTGCAAAAAAACGCCCCCGAAAGGGGCGCGCCTAGCAAAGAGAGTTACGCAACGGCCTCAAGATAAGTTCTCGCTTCTAAGTAAATGCGAATTAATATTATCTCAGCCACTGTTAAATAAATATTTATAACTAACACATCTCACGGTATTGTAATATAAAATATAACTTATAATTACGAAGGGAGACAAAGGCAATGCGATATCTAATTGTTGCTGTGGTTACGCTTCTCAACGTTCAAGTCTCTCTCGGATGTCCTCCCGGCTACCACCCATGCGGGGCAGGTGGGGTTCTCTGTTGTCGCTAGCGATTTTCGACGGTTTGCTAAAATGAGAAGCCTATACGTTTTGGCCGTACCTGTTGGAATTGTTACCGCCACGATGTTGCTCTTTTATCAGCTCGAAGAGACTGATGAACTAGCGGACGCAGTTTTTAAATACGGTTTTCTGGAAGTTCTGCCTGCCACGACGCTTATGGGGCCAGGAACGCTTTTGGTGGTCGAGAAGCAGTCCGGGAAATACGTGATGGTGCGGGAGGTGTGCGCAATGGACCCGGCGAAGATTTCTCCTAAATGGGAAAAGTCAGGCAGCTGGGACATCGAAAAACAGTTGAACAGGAAGTTCCTAGTCACCTCCAGCGTACGCGACGGCTTTGGCTTTAGAGGACACGCCAGCGAGCATAGCACGGTAAGAATTCAGAATACTCAAGTTCTTAACCTATCGTATGAGACAATGCTCGATTTTCAAAATGAATACCTCAACGGAAAATGTCTTGATGCCGTTGTAGATCTTGTTTCTAAAAAGAAATGTGTTGTCCAGCCCTATTCCGAGTTGCAAGCGGACGTTTTGTCTACCGAAAATTTACATGACAATATCGCATCAGATGAACAGAAAAGAACTCCGTTCCCAGTAGAGTTAGACATTAGCGGAACCTCAGGTTCGAGCGGCAGCAATTCCGGCAAGGGTCTTTTCATAGGCATGAAACTGGATAGTTCATGCATCGTTCCGAATGATGGGCGGCACGACGGCGATGGCAAAACTGTGAAAGATCTGCTACAGCCTAATGTGCAATACGCGAAACGTTAGCATTCACTTCTGCTCCACGCTGCGCGCGCATCTGAAACACGCTGTCCTACGGTCTAGCAATCCCTACCGCATGCAAAAAACTTACCTCTTTCGGTAAGAATTCACCCTCGCCGCCGACTGGCCCGGCTCGCATGTCCCCACTATTCCGCTATTGAGGGGCGAGCAGCTCTGCACTGAAGTCGGGCCCATGACCGCATTCGACCCATAGCCCACATGCGGCTTTAGTGGGAAGCCGGTCAAAATATCCGTGACAAATGGATTACATAACTTATTGGGTTGGATATCGTCAGTGAGTCTCGTCGCATCGCCTCACAGCAATCGCGCGGACATTCCCTGCTTATCCAAAAGAGCCACGGCCTTCTTATCGAAGGAGACGAAGACATCCGCGCCGAGCCACTCGCCTTCGAAAGCGATGACGCCATCGGCGAAGTCTCCGCCGGCCTCAAGACTTTCCAATCCGGCCTCGGCGGCGGGGCGATTGACTTCGATATTAGCCGCATTCAGCAACGAGCGGATCGTTTGGGCGATTTCCGGCCCGGGGATCTTATAGCCTCGCGATAAAACCCAAACCAGTTCGCACAGAGCCGGGACAGTCAGCGCGATTGCCTCCGCGCTCGCCAGCGCCTCTTGGGCGGCGGCGCTTTGCAGCTTATCGTCTCCCACGATTGCGCGGACAAGCACATTCGTGTCGGCCGTAATCTTCACAGCTCTCCCGCCCAGCCTCTCGCAGCGATCTCATTCATCTCCTCTATGGAGATGCGAGACCTGCCAGACTGCTTCAGGGCATTAAAAACATCCGAGATCTTTCCGGCGGGCCGTTCCGCCCTGATCCCGATCCGGCCATCGGGGAGTTTTTCGACAGCGAGCTTGCCGCCCGTTTCGACGCCGAGATGCTTTAATAAATCTTTGCGGAGCGTGATCTGCCCCTTTGCAGTGATGGTAAGTGTGCTCATGAACCAAATGTAAGGAGAAAATGCCTTACCCGCAAGACTAAACTGCGCCTTATGAGCTTAGTCCGGTTCCAGGGGGGCAGCCGCCTCCATATGCTCCTTCCAGACTTTCTCTTATCGACTCATAGGAGCAAAATGCGGACGCGTTGTTGGCGCACTCCATGTTTGAGCACAGAGCCGCCAAAATCTTCGTGCTGATTGCGCTGGCGATTATGCGTGCGCCGCCTAGCGAGGCTCAGGCGCGAGCAAACGGGCATAGGGGGCGCGTTCGATGTCTAGCACGACGGGAAAGATTCCACCATATCGCGGTCTTGATGGGCGGCTGGTCTTCGGAGCGGGACGTTTCGCTGAGGTCCGGCGCGGCCTGCGCGGGCGCGCTGGAAAGCGTCGGCTATCACGCGACGCCCATCGACGTGAACCGCGACATTGCCGACCGTCTCGCCGCGCTCAAGCCCGACGCCTGCTTCAACGCGCTTCACGGCAAATGGGGCGAGGACGGCTGCATCCAGGGCGTGCTCGAAACGCTTGAAATTCCCTACACGCATTCGGGCGTGCTCGCGTCTGCGCTGGCGATGGACAAGGCGCGCGCCAAGGTCGCCTTCAAGGCGGCGGGCGTGCCGGTCGCGGACGGGATCGTGGCGAGCCGCGAGGAGGCTGCGCGCGGTCACCTCATGCCGCCGCCCTATGTCGTCAAGCCCGTCGCGGAAGGATCGAGCGTCGGCGTCTTCCTCGTGCGGGAGGACTATGACCATCCGCCCCAGGAGCTGAATAGGCCGGATTGGGCGTTCGGCGACGTTCTTATCGAGCGCTATGTCGGCGGCCGCGAGCTGACCTGCGCCGTGATGGGCGACCGCGCGCTCGGCATCATCGAAATCACGCCCGCCGAAGGGCTCGCATTCTACGATTACGAAGCAAAATACGCAAAAGGAGGCTCACGCCACATTCTGCCGGCACAAATTTCACCGGACATTTACGAGTTTATCCAAAAATTGGCGGTCGATGCACACCATGCATTGGGCTGCCGGGGCATCAGCCGCGCCGATTTTCGTTTCGACGATCGGCCGGGGGGAACAGGCGAACTTGTCTGCCTTGAGGTTAATACTCAGCCAGGCATGACGGAGACATCGCTCGTTCCCGAACTCGCCGCCCATGTTGGATTGTCGTTCGGTGAACTTGTTCGGTGGATTGTGGAGGATGCTTCTTGCAGCCGGTAAACCAAGACAAGGTTCGATCTCCGAGCCTCGGGGTCGGCGGGGCGCAGTCAGTCGATAAAGGCGCCGCCCAGCCTTCCTGGTTTTCAGTAGCTCAGGCGCATGCAGACGAAGCGGCGCGCGCCGGCTTCGTCGTCAGCTTCGTTTTTCTCGTCGCGGCCGGGTTTTATGCGCTCTACCTATCGGGCGCCGCCACGGCGATCTTCGAGGAAGCGGCCCTGATGACGAACCGGGCCGCCTATGACGCGGGCTTCCGAGTCGAAAACCTTGACTTCACCGGAGCCAGGAATACGCCGCGCGAGACGCTGCTCAAGGCGCTCGGCTTGCCTTATCCGCAGTCTTCCCTCACCTACGACACGGCCGAAGCTCAGGATCGGCTCATGAAACTCGGCTGGATCGCCTCGGCGGAGGTGCGCCGGGTTCTGCCGTCGCGGCTTGAGGTGCTCGTCACCGAGCGCGAACCCTTCGCGCGATGGACCGATGCTGAAAACATCGTGCAGGCCATCGACCGCGGCGGGCTCATTCTTGGGCCTGCGAATGGGCGCTTCGAGAGCTTGCTCCTCTTTAGCGGCGATGGCGCTCCGACCGAGGCGGCAGAGCTTGCCGACGCCCTTTCCGGTCACGACGCCATCAAGCGGCGCGTCGTGCGCCTCGACCTCGTCGCCGAGCGCTTCTGGCAGATCAAGCTCGACAATGGCCTCTCTTTGAAACTTCCCCTTAAGGTTAATGAGCTAGTCTTGGCCAAGGTTGAAACGCTTCTGGCCAGCAGCAAGATCGCTGACATGGGGTTGGATACGATGGATTTTCGTCTGACCAACCGAACAATTCTGCAACTGCGCGAGCCGACCTTGGCCAATCGCGACCGAGCCGTCGCCGCCATCGCGTCGGCCCCCGCGCAGCCCGTCATGCCGGCGAGAAGAGGCAGGGCCTTATGACGGAGGAGCGGCGGCAGACCTCTCGCGGTCCGTCGCGGCTATGGCCGTTCAGAGCGCGAGACGAGATCATAACCATCGTGGACATGGGCACGCAGAAGCTCGCCTGCGCGATCGTTTCCTTGTCCGCGCCGCGCTTTGGCTTCGACACGGGCGCGAAGAGCATTCGGGTGCTCGGCAGCGCGGTTGTCAGGTCCTCCGGCTTCGCAGGCGGGGGCATCACGAATTCGGTGGCGGCGGAGACCAGCATCAGGCGGGCCGTAGCGCAGGCGGAAACCGAAGCCGGCATGACCGTGGACGACGTGCTTGTGACCGGCCAGTTTCCCGGCCTCAGGGCCGAGACCTTCGCCGCGAGGCTCGGGGCGCAAGGCGCGCTCGCGAAGGAGGATGTCGACGCGATTTCGAGCGCGGCCGGCGATTATTGCCTGAAGGCGCAGCGGAAGCTTCTCCATCTTTTCATGACCGCAGGCGAGTTGGATGAGGCCGAAATGGAGACGGCCGAGGAAGCCGCCGCCGCCAGCGCAGGCGAAACCGATGTGGTGGCGATTTCCATTCCGCTTCAAGGCGCGCGCCGGATCGCGGCCTGCCTCGGCAAGAGCCTCCTCACCGCGCGTGGATACATCGCCGGCCCGATCGCGGCTGCGCTCGCGGTGACCACGGTCCTGGAGCGAACGGCGGGAGTGCTTGTGGTCGATATGGGCGCCCAGTCCACGGGCTCCGTGCTTTTCTTGCACGGCGTGCCCGTCTTCGCCGATTGCCTGGACTTGGGCGGGCAACATGTTTCGGAGGAGATCGCGCAGAGTTTTCAGTCTTCGCAAGTTTGAGGCCGAACGCCTGAAGGTTCGCTATGGCGGCGTTCTCGACAGCTTGCAGGCCGATGTCGATCTTCCCGTAAAAAGCGGCGACAATCATGAGCCTGTGTCTAAATTTTCTCTCAATCATATTATTCGATCGAAGACATCGACGCTCCTTCAGGCCGTTAATGAACGGTTAAATGGCGCCGGATATTCTATTCCATCTGGCGGGGTCGTGTTGACCGGCGGCGGAAGTCTGCTTCCGGGGGTTCGTGAGCTTGCTTCGCATCTCCTTGGCGCGGAGGTCAGAACGGCGAAGCCCGTAAACCTGAACGGCCTTGGGGCCGGAGCCGCGCTCAGTGCGCTTGTTGGGGGATGTCTTTATGCAAGCCGGCACCAGTCCGCGGGAGAAATGCCATACGCGCCAGAACTTGCGTCCCAAGATAGTAGTTACGCGTCGCGAATCAGCCAATGGCTGCGGACGAGCTTCCTTTAAGGTCGGCTCCGCGCAATCGGCTTCAGGCAAAAGCGAGCCCAACGCTCGAGAAGGGAGCCGACGAGGCCTGCCATGGGAATAAACCTGCAACTTCCAGGTTTGACGGAGTTGCGGCCGCGCATCACGGTTGTCGGCGTCGGCGGCGCGGGCGGCAACGCTGTCAACAACATGATCGAAAGCGGCCTCGAAGGCGTGGACTTCATCGCCGCGAATACTGACGCGCAGGCTCTCGCCACATCGAGCGCCGGCACCGTTATTCAAATGGGCGTCGGCATCACCGAAGGCCTCGGCGCGGGCTCAAGGCCCGAGATCGGGGCCGCCGCCGCCGAGGAGACGATAGACGAAATCCGATCCAACCTGGAAGGCGTTCATCTCCTCTTCATCACCGCCGGCATGGGCGGCGGGACAGGCACGGGCGCCGCGCCCGTCATTGCACGGACGGCGAAGGAACTCGGCGTGCTCACGGTCGCGGTGGTCACGAAGCCCTTCGAATTCGAGGGCCAGCGGCGCATGCGCACCGCGGAAGCGGGCATCGCCAACCTCGCCAAGCATGTCGACACGCTGATCGTCATTCCGAACCAGAACCTCTTCCTCGTCGCGAGCGAGAAAACAACCTTCGCCGACGCCTTCGCGCGCGCGGACGAGGTGCTGAAATCGGGCGTCTCCTGCATCACCGACCTGATGGTCAAGGAAGGGCTCATCAATCTCGATTTCGCCGACGTCAGAACCGTCATGCAGAACATGGGAACGGCGTTGATGGGGACGGGCGAGGCGGAGGGCGAGAAGCGCGCGCTGCAAGCCGCGGAGGCCGCCATTTTGAACCCGCTCCTGGGCGAGGTCTCCATGCGCGGCGCCAAGGGGCTTCTCGTCAGCATTACCGGCAGCTTCAACATGACGCTCTACGAGGTTGAAGAGGCGGCGTCGCGCATCCGCCGCGAAGTGGACGCGGACGAAAATCCGGAAGTGAACATCATCGTCGGCGCCACGTTCGACCCCTCGCTGCAAAACCGGATTCGCGTGTCGGTGGTGGCGACCGGCATCACGCCCGGCGAGCATATGCCGTCGATGCCGCACGCTTTCTCGCAAAGAGAACCAAGTCTCGCCGACCGGATCGCGCCTGCCGCGCCAAGGCGCGGCTTCATGCCCCTGCGCGAGCCCGCGAACGCCCAGAAGCAGCAGACCGACCGCCGCGTGGTGCTGGAGCCGAAAGTCAGGCGCAGCCCCGAGTTTGAGGGGGCAGGCCTTCCAGTCGTCGCCGATCAAGGCCAGCGTTTCGAGCCGCTTCCTCCGGTAAAACCGGCGCGCCCGCCGCGCAGGCCCCTGACCTTTCAAGATTTCCCTGAACTCAGCCAGGAGAATGCGCCCGCAAACGGCGCGCCTGCGAATCGAGTGTCCGCAAAGACCCGCGGATTTTTCGACTGGATGGCTGGCAAAGACCGCAGTTCGAAGCCTTCGTCCCCAGCGAAATCCGTTGCATATCAGCAACGGGCGCATGCTGAAAAATCGGTTTCGGAACAAGGGCATCGCAACGGTTCGTCATCGGCGCCCGCAAGAGGCGAGCGCGATGGCCACGGCGGCGACGCGGCCTCGTCGCGCCAAAATGCCGACGAAGGCATTGAAAATACGAAGTTTTTCAAGAAGTCCAACACCTAGAACGCGCTCCGCCGTTCCCGGCCCTCGCCCGCATGCCGCCCATGCGGCGCGCGGTTTTGCGTCCGATTGATCGAACCAGCGGGTCTTTCGTAACAGAGTGTTAGAAAGCGTGATTTGAAGCGTCGTCATCGCCGCGGCTAGGGTCACCGCACCGAATACAATGAGTTCTTCGGGGTCCCGTAACGAGCCAGACTAAGTTCCAGGACTAAGCGTGAGCGTATCGATGTCGTCCGGCTGAGGCCGCTGGCATCACTCGCGTTGGGGGGGCGTCTTCCTTCGGCAAAGGAAGCTCGCCATGGCACACAAGAACGGCGCAAACTATGAGCTTTCGAAGCTATTCGAACAGGCAGTCGACGGTCGATCGCGATATCGTCATGAAAGGCACAGGCGTTCACAGCGGCGCCGAGGTTTCGTTGATCCTGCATCCTGCCGAGGCGAACAGCGGTTATAATTTCTATGTCCAGGGCGGCGGTCGCGTAGGCTGCGTGCCTGGCGATTTCCGGGCGGTCAGCAATCTCACGCTTTGCACCGTGCTGAGCGGCCTGCACGGTGTGTCGGTGGCCACCGTGGAGCACCTGCTCGCGGCTCTTCGCGGCCTCGAAGTCGATAATGTCGACATCGAAGTCGACGGCGCCGAAGTTCCGATTATGGACGGCAGCGCGGAGCCTTTCGTCGACGCCGTCGAAGAAGCGGGCCTTCGTGAACTGGACGAGCCGCGCCGCTATATCAAGGTGCTGCGCCCCGTGCAGGTGAAGGACGGCGACGCTATTGGCGAGCTGTTTCCCTATAACGGTTTCCGCCTCGATGTCGAAATCGACTTCAACTCGCCTTTCATCGGCAGGCAGCGCCTCGATGTCGATGTCACGCCGTGGTCTTTCAAAAAGAAGCTCTGCCGCGCCCGCACCTTCGGCTTCATGAAGGACGTGAAGCAGCTTTGGGCGGCAGGCCGTGCGCTCGGCGCTTCGCTTGAGAACACCGTGGCGATCGGCGACGACCGCATCATCAACATTGAAGGGCTGCGCTACAGCGACGAGTTCGTCCGCCACAAGGCGATGGACGCGGTCGGCGATCTCGCGCTTGCCGGCGCGCCGATTCTCGGGCTCTACCGGTCTTCCCGCGGCGGTCATCGCCTCAATTCCAAGGTGCTCCACGCTCTTTACGACGACAAGAACGCCTGGACCATCGTCGAGACAGCCGAGAAGCCGCGCGCCCGGCACGTCGCGCCGAGCCCAGAGTTTGGCATCGCCTTCGCCATGCCCAACTTCGCGCCCGCGACTGATTGAGACTTGACGGCTTCGGTCAGTTCTCTGCTGTGATATAAATGTTCGTAAAATTGCCTGCGTGGTTGAGTGGGGCAAAATCTTTCAGATCATTGTCATATCGTTATTGATCCTCATTCTGATTGGGATATTGAACCGCCCGCGGAAAATGTCGTAGCGGGCGCAATGTTCATCGGCGGAACTCGCCACAGTAGGAGCGCTCGCCGCATTGGTCGGCTATCTCCTCGATGAACTCGCGGCGCTTGCGGGGCGGCTGGAGGCCAAGGCGATCTCGGCAGGACACGATCCGGGGATGGCCGACGCCGCCATAGCCGGCATCGCGAAAACGCACGATTTAGTCATCGTGACACGCAACGGGAAGCACTTTTTGCCACTGGGGGCTGAAAGTGTTTCGCCGAGTGTGGCCGCTCAGTCAGCTTAGGATGCTCCGAACAATAACCGCTACGATTTTACGGGTGGGCTTGGCTTGATGGTTTCGTTCCATTCAGGATGATGGACGCCTTTTCCCAAAGCGGCCCCTTGTGGAATAAAGTATACCAAATAGGGAGCAGAGATAGGAACAGTTCCAATTTCTATCTTAGGTTTCAGAGGGCGCAACCTTAGATAGCGCAAAACAGCGTTTTTTGCGAAACGAACCCAATAGGGTTAATCGACCGTATCCGTTCGCCGCCAGCGTTCGTCGAGCTTGCAGCCCACTGTCTCCCAGCGATATCGAATAGCGTATTCGTCGATCATGAAACCGATGTGCGCGTACCTCTGGAATCCCGGTGGGTTGAGTCACACGGACGCGCGCCGACGGATAGCGATCCAGTTATTGTTCGGCGTGCCCTAAGTTGCGTCGGCCTCAGTGTGAAGGCCGCCTCCCAAAAAAATGCACGGCGAGTGTTTTTGCTTGCCGATATATCGCAAGATCAGGAGTTCGCAGAGCGTTTAACGTAGATCAATTCATTTTCCTTGCAATTCTCATATCAACTCAAGCTCCCTCTGCCTGTTTTGGAGGGAAGCCTCGTCATCGCGGGCGGATGCTAAAGGAAATGAGGGCAAATTCACCTGCTTGAGGACGTCCAGCGGCAACCCCATGATCCGCAGCAATTCCGCAATTCGCGGGGGCGATCCGATCGGTTTGCCCGCGATGCGGTCGATGGCTTCCTGCCGCGTCAACTGCCCGTCCCGGATCATGTTGCTTAGCATGCAGTCCTGGTACGTTGCGCCGAACATCCGATGGAACATCCAGTTCTTCAGATCGCCGTATGCGCAGTCGCTCTTCCACGTCCCCAGGCATCCCGGCGGCGTCTGCCAGTCGAACTCCCTCCGGATCGTCTCCAGGCACTCGGTCTCGGTCCACTTGGCGTGGTTGAAATACGTCGATCTTCCCCATCTCCGGGTACCGCAGCTTCATGTACGGCGTGTGTGTGTTGATATACATCACCGACGCCTTCACGCATGTGGGCAGAAGCGCCAGAACCGACGGGCACTGCCTGACGACGCCCGCTCCGCGCTTCGCGATCCGGAACATCCTGCGCATATTGACCCACAACGCCTCGGCATGTTCGCCTTCCTTCCTGGCCGCCGGAAGGAATTGCACCTTCTCCAGCCGATTGCCTCCGCTCACAGTCGTCCGCACATTGTGCAGTTTCGCCAGCCTCGCCAACTCGCGGTTGACCAGCTTGCATTCGGCGCAGGTGAGATTCGCCAGTTCCGGCAGCGGCCGCTTCAGCCACATCAGAAAGAACTTCCGGGCAATGTCCGCGTGCCGCTTCGGGTCGATGTCCAGGTTGATCAGCGTAATCCCCAGCGCCTGAACCGTCCGCCGCACGTTCTGGTCCGTCACATCAGGCGTGAACGGCGTCCGATAGTATGCGGCAAGCACACGCAATCGATGTTTTCGCACCAACAGATGCGCCAGATAGGTGCTGTCCCGTCCACCGCTTAACCCCAGCAGACAATCATACTGCGCCCCCCTGCCACGAACGCGGATGCCCTCGATGAGATCCTCTAGCCCATCTTCCATCGCCTGAGCCTTTTTCGCAGCCTCCCCATCCGAACAAGCCGCGCAAAGCGAACACGTCCCGCCATTGAAAGGGATATTCTTGACGGTAGAGGGTATAAGACACGACGTGCATCGTCCGGCGGCCTCGTTGACGCCTATCTGGTCCACGTATTCCGGGTTGGAGACAGCCTTCTCATAATCAACAAAATCTGCTGCTAAAATTACCATAAGTTACTCCAGCCAATCGCTCTTGCTATCGCCGTCATCGCTGAGGGCTTCGCAAAATTCGCTATGCCGTCCATTGTGCTCAACCTGGCCGAGCCGACGCTCATGCCTGCAATATGAATTTGCGAGCGGCCTTGCCCAAAGCTGGCGCTCTCGCGATTGCCCACGACAAGATTCGAAAGCAGGTATTCAGCTGAAGATTTTTTGAAACCGCGCTCGTCCGCAACCAGAAGCTGGTTTAAGAATGGGGACAGGGCGGTAAGTGGGGTCTGCCTGCTAGAAAAAGGGCTGCCTATTCAAGACAAAGACGATGGCGACAACCCGAGAATTCACTTGCTGGCTTTCAAAGCGTACGTGGGTTGGACGGCCGAGAGGCGCCACCTTGATTTCGATGAACGCTTTGAGAACTAAGACAGTCTGCCAATAATCGAACCTTGAAAAGCGTCATCACTCCCGCCTTTTGCGCCAGCGAACGCCCTTGATCTACCAATCGATCTTTTTTCCCATTGCGTTGGCCGGTATGGCGGGGCCGAACGTGAAGGCGCGCGGCCGCTCAAGAGGCTGAAGCCGTTCGCTCAGCCAGGCTTCCAAGTCCAGCCGCAATGGCTCAAGAGGAGCGGCTGCGTCTTTTGCGACGACAAAGGCCTTGAGGCGCTCGCCCTCATCCTCGCGCATCAGGCGCACATCGGCGTCGGCCACGCCTGGATGGGCGAGGAGGACCGATCGAGTGACGTGCGGGTACACGTTGACGCCGCCAACCTGAACGGCGCCATCGCGACGCGCTCTAGGCGTCAAGAGATCAAGCCCATGCCAGGTCACGTGATCAGGCAAGGCGATGCGATGAACGGCGCCGCCAACAGTTTTCAAGAGATTTTGCTCATCGTCGCGCGCGAGGTGGGGAAAGAGCCGGAACGGCAGGGTAGGCGCGTCGCGCCAGCCAATGCCGCCGGTCTCTGTCGAGCCGTAAACCTCGACCAGCCTTCGCAGACCGTTCACGCAAAGGTCCTTCGCGACGTCCTGAGGACAAGCGGCGCCTGAGGTGACGCCATCGACCAAGTCCGGCCACCTGCCGCCGTGGAACAGCCGCCAGTAGCTGGGCGTCGCGACGACAAGGTCGCCGGGCCCGGCAAGGGCGCGCACGGTTGGCGGCGCAAGGGGCCGGGCATCCACAACCTCGGCGTCAAGATGCATCGGCAGCAAGACCGTGAACAGAAACCCATAAATATGATGTGCAGGCACAAGCGAGATGATGCGCTTGCGGTCGCCGAAAAGCGCCCCAAGGCTGACGATTTCCTGCGCGAGAGCCTCGAACTCCTGGATGACGACCTTGGGCCTGCCGGTGCTTCCCGAGGTTCGAAAGCCGACATCGGCGCCCGGGCGCAGGCGCCGTTGCGCTTCCACGACCCAGTCAGCCAGCCGATCCATTTCGTGCAGGCGATCGATCCGCGAGAGCTGAAGAGCCTCGGCGACGGCGGTGGCGAGCGTGAACCGCTCCAACAAGTCGAGGTCCAATCCCTCAGGGCCAAACGACGCCTCAGCGCCGGCAACCTTTAAGGCGCTTGCCGCCCCGGGCCTCAGGCTGCCGATGACATCGACCATAAGGTCCGCGACGTAACGCGAGAACTGCGGTCCCTGCCGCCATGACGATAGTGATTGAGATCTGTTCGATGGGGATGTCACATCAGGGATACTTTTGGCGATCTGAACTCAATCGGCCCCTCAATCAAACCCGGGGAGAGGCAGCGCGGTCAAGTTTTTTGCTTTTCAAAAATTGCCGCCAGCGCATGGACCGGCGCAGCAGTTTTGATGGCGACGTGTGCTCCACCTCACCTAAGCCTCAAGGGCCTGAGTGAAAATCCAGGTCGAACCGTCCTTGCCCTGCTGAACTCGAACGGCAAGCTCACGATTGCGGTCGTTGAAATCGCCGATAAAACTGAAAGAAATATCAAGGGCGCCTGCGGCGCGCGCCTTATCGATGCGGCCCTTGAAATAACCGTTGTCCATACAAGGAGCGACATCGGAAAAATAGGATAGACCCACCGTTGGCATCGCCCCGCGACCACCCTGTTCTGCTCTTGTCCTATTGTACACGCGCACGACGCCTTGTGCGTCAATACACGTCACGCCGAACGGCAGAGCGTCGAGTTCCTCCGTCGAGAGCGCCTCGACAGCCTCCGCAAGCTTTGGAGTTTGGAAATTCGGCAGGGTCTTCATGACAACCTTTTCAGCTTGGCGAAGTATGATAGAGACCTTAGCGCAGATAACGATTATTAAAAATATACCCAAAATGCAATATGCATGGCGTTAAAATCGGCAAGTGGAGATCGCATGTCTACCGTATCCTCAAAGAACGACAAGAGCTGTGAGAGACTTGCGGATACACTTGTGCAGATGCGTTCATACTCGAAACTAACACAAAAGGAAGTGGCTCAGCGGATGGCGACAACGCAGGCGGCCATCGCCCGGCTTGAAAGCGGCGTGCAAAGCCCGAGCGTGCGCACTTTGCTCAGCTATGCGCGGGCGAATGGGTTTTGCCTCGAAATCGGATTTGTCCGTTCTCCCGGAGCGGCCGAGAAGACCGGATGCATCCTCGTCATAGAAGACGCCGAAGGAAGAACCTGAGAAATCAGACGGCGGCAACGTCCGGCCTCGTGCGCCCCTCGTACACGACAATTCCCACAACGTGAGTCGGCGTTGGCGCCCCTGTCGCTGAAAACGGCAGAAGCAAGCGCTCAAAGGTGAAGGGATCGTCATCGCCGAAATCGATGTGCATATGTTCATGGCACGGCGTTCCCGTTCGCGCACAGCGACGATAAATCTCCGCCATCTTATTGGAATCCTCCGCGGCCCACTCCTGCACTTTATGGAGGGAGCCGCCGAGCCGCCCGGTCAGCGCTTGGCCCACTTGCGTGAAATGAACGCCTCCATCGTTTTTGACGTGAGCGATGGTAAGAGCGCCGGTCGCAGCAAACCGACTCCAGTCGAATTCCGCCAGTTTCGGCAAACCGACGGCAGGACTTTGACGGAACCAGTTGTCGAAAAGCGAACACACGATTGCGTTTTTCAGCCTGCGACGAATGGGCGAGTCGATTGGCGCAGCGCCCAGCCGATCCAACAGCGCTTCCAGACGGTAGTGAAAGCCTGCCTCGTCATAATTGAGTTCAGGGCTGCAGTCGAATTCGATGGCGGCTGCTTGAGAAATCAAGGTTGAGCCGAAGCCGCGTCGGGTCGGCGCTGCACAGGGCGGCCCGCCGCTCTCGCGCCAATCAAAGCGAAGTTTGGGTGACCTTTCATCGCCTGTCAGATCCCACGTCACCGCCAATTGGCCAGCAGGGACGGACAAGGCGCCATGCTTGATGGCGTTGGTGGCGAGTTCGTGCGCAATCAGCGCGATTGTCTGCGTCGCCTTGTCAGTCAGCACAATTGAAGGCCCGCTCATTTGAACGCGCGCGCCAAAAGAATCGAGCGCGTTCCTTAAAACGACCTCCAGCAGCACACCCTCGAAAGCCTGATGCGTGAGTATCTCATAACTCCTCGACAGCGCATGGAGCCGTCCTATCAACAACTCACGTTCCTCGGAAAGAGCCCGGTCGCCGGTCAAGCTGCGTCCAACAATGGAGAGGATAATGGTCAGGAGGTTTTTGCCGCGATGCGACAGTTCATGCAACAGGGTCTGCTGGCGCTGCTCGACCTGTTTCTGTTCCGAAACGTCCTCGATGCCGGCGACAAGATAGTCGATCTCGCCGGTTTGAGTATAAACGCAACCCAGGGTAGCCACGACCCAGACGACGGTCCCGTTCTCGCGCAGCAGGCGCAGTTCCATCCTGCAGGATTGACTTCCACCTGTCCGCAACGTTTCCATGTGTGCGTTGAAAATATCGGCGTCGGCGGGATGAACGACGTCGAGAAGCGGCTTCGCCGGCGCCTCCTCGCACTTGAGTCCGATGATTTGACCAAGACGCTGGTTCACCCTGAGCCATTTGCCATCTGGGGCGATGTGGCCGATGCCGACGGCCGCAAATTCGAACGTGGCGCGAAAGCGGTCGTCGCTCAAGCGCTGCGCATGCTCAGCCCTTTTTCGCGCCGTAATGTCGGTGTGGGTTACGATAGCCCCCTTTCCCTTCTCATAGGAAAAAGGAGCGACCGCCATCAAGAACCAGCGTTGCTCGTCAGGGCTGAAACAGGGATATTCCATTTCAAAAAAAGGAAGACTGCCGTCGAGCACCCCGTTGATGCCCGCCAGGGTCTCAGCGGCGGCGCGGTCGGCGTTGGCGACTTTGCGGCAGACTTCGAGATAATTGGCTCCGACGCTAACCTTGGGATCATTCGCCGCGCCGTTCCTACGCGCAAAAGCGGTCCAAGCCTCATTAACGAGAATAATGGTCCCGGCGCCATCCAAGACAGTCGTATGGGCGGGAAGCGCCTGCAGCGCCTTTCGATGGAGGTCGGCGGATGCGAGCAGCGACATGAACGAAACGTCTAAGTCTTGAGACATGCCAGCTCCATCTAAGCCTGCCCCTTCCCATGGACGTGGCGTGTCCTGTGAAATAGCCCCGCCTACGCCCATTGCCCAAGTCCTCCCCCGCGCACTCTTGTTGAGTTCCGCGTTTTGGGCCGCCCCCGTTTTGCGATGTCAGCCTTAGAAGCCGGCGGCGCTGCGCCAGCGTTCGAGCTGAACCAAGCGTAGCTTAGGTTGGCTGCTGGCGGCAAGATGGTTCCGGGGCGCGGACGATCACAGAGCGAGGAGCGAAGCCCTCGGAATGGCGAAAATCCAGGCCGCTTATTGTCGCTCCGACCGGGCGAAGCCGCCAAACCATGCCCGAAAACGCCTTTCGGCCCAAAATTTCCCCAATTGACCATCATTTTGTTGCTTTCTTCCGTAGAAAGCTGACGTTGGCGGGACTTGAGTCTGCGCGCTCGAGACGGGGCTTTGGAGCAAAGTGAGATGAGATTGCGATTTGTCGGGCAAGCTGCGGTTGCGATGCTTTTGGCGAGCTGGCTCGCCGGCTGCAGCTCGATGGGATCCCTGTTCGGCAACGAGGACGCGGGCAAGCTCGATTCCCGCCCGCCGGACGTGATGTACAAGGACGCCGAGGAGAAGCTCGCGAATGGCAGCAGCGTCAAGGCCGCCGAGATCTTCGAGAGGGTCGACCAGCTCTATCCTTATTCCGAGGAATCCAAGAAGGCCACTCTGATGGCCGCCCTCGCGTATCAGAAAGCCGGAAAGGGCCCCGAGGCCGTGGGCGCGGCGCGGCGCTATCTGCAGCTGCATCCCGGCACGAAGGAAGCGGCGCAGGCCCAGCAAATCATCGCCGCCTCCTATTTCGAGCGCGTCAATTCGCCCAGCCGCGATCAAGGCGAGACCAAAAAAGCGATCGCCGAGCTGGAAACGCTTGTCCGCCGCTATCCCAACAGCGAATATTCGGCGGAAGCGCAGCGCCGGCTCAAGCTCGCGCGCGACACGCTTGCGGCGGCCGAGATGAATGTCGGGCGCTACTGGCAAAAGAAGGGCAACTATCTCGCGGCCGTCAACCGCTTCAAGACCGTCGTCACCGATTACCAGCAGACGACGCATGTGGAGGAAGCGCTGATGCGGCTGACCGAATGCTATATGGCGCTTGGCATCGTCAACGAGGCGCAGACGGCGGCGGCGGTTCTCGGAACGAACTACCCGGATAGCCAGTGGTACAAGGACGCGTATGCCCTGCTTCAATCCGGCGGCGCGGCGCCGCACGAGGATTCCGGCTCCTGGATCAGCCAGAGCTGGAAGAAAACCGTTTCCAGCGTGGCGGGTTGATGCATCGAGCAACAGCGCACCGCCTCACACCCGCCCTCTCCCCCCTGGAAGGGGGCTCGTGGCAGCCGTTGCAACGGCGTTCCCTCTCCCATCGGGAGAGGGACAGGGTGAGGGGTTGCAATGCCGGGAAATCGGGCAACGGTGGACGCTGATGCAAACGCCTGCGCCTTGTTCCAACGGATCGTCATCCCGGCCAAGCGGAGCGCGAGCCTGGATCGCAAAAATCCAGGCGCTCGTATGTGTTGCCCCCCCGGATAAGGCTTCGCCTTTCCGGGAAGACGGCAGTGGAGATCCGTTGGCTTGTTCGGCAGATGCCGCTAACTGGTTAACGCGCGCTGCTCTGGGGACGCGAATCGCGTAGGCAGACGCCATGCTAGCAGCTGTTTCGATCCGCGACATCGTTCTGATCGATAATCTCGATCTTTCCTTCGCCCGGGGAATGACGGTTTTCACCGGCGAAACCGGGGCGGGAAAATCCATCGTGCTCGACAGTCTCAGCCTTGCGTTGGGCGCGCGCGGCGATGGCAGGCTGGTGCGCAAAGGCGCGCAATCCGCCACAGTGACGGCGTCCTTCGAGCTTCATCCCTCCCATCCTGCCGGCGGCCTCCTCAAGGAACAGGGCATCGACGGCGAGGACCTGCTCATCCTCAGGCGCATCCAATACGGGGACGGACGCACGAAGGCTTTCGTCAATGACAGGCCGGTCTCGACCGCGCTCTTGCGGCAGCTCGGCAAGACCCTGGTCGAGATTCACGGGCAGCATGACGATCGCGCGCTCCTCGACCCCGCGACGCATCGCCATCTCCTCGATCAGTTCGGCGGCCTCGTCCCCGAGGTGCAGCAGATTTCCAGGTTTTGGGAGGCATGGCGCGAGGCGAGCAAAAGCGCAGCCGAGCTTGAGAAGGCGCTCGATCTCGCCCAGCGCGAAGCGGACTACCTCACCGCCGCCTGCGACGAGCTGAATGCGCTGGCGCCCGAGCCCGGCGAGGAAGAAACGCTCGCGGCAAAGCGGGCGGCCATCATGTCCTCGGCGAAGCTCCGGGACGATCTCGAAAGCGCCGCCGATGCCCTGTCCGGCCCGGTTTTTCCCGACGCCAAGCTGAACGCCGTACTGCGGCGGCTCGAACGCCAGGCCCACCTGTCGGAGCGTCTTCAACCCGTTAAATCGGCCCTGGAGCGCGTTCTGATCGAGGCGGAGGAGGCGCGTTCGCTTGTTGCGGCGCAGCTTCGCAACGAAGCCCAAGACAATGTCGAAGCAATCGAGGAGCGTCTTTTCAAGCTCCGGGCGACTGCACGCAAACACCGCGTGCCGGTCAGCGAACTTCCTCACGTTCATCAGCGCTTCCTCGATGAGATTGCGAAGCTCGAAATGGGTGCGGAAAACCTTGAAGCCGCGCGAAAGGCGGCCGGCGCAGCTGGGGCCATCTACACGCGTGCGGCCGAAGCGCTGAGCGGGAAAAGGCTTGCCGCCGCCGCTCTCCTCGACGCCGCGGTCCAAAACGAGCTGGCCCCGCTGCGGCTTGAAAAGGCGCGCTTCATGACCCAAACTCAAAGGCTGCCCGAGGATAAAAGCGGCCTCGCTGGCGGGCCTTTCGGGCTTGAATCGGTTATGTTCCATGTTCAGACCAACCCTGGGTCGAATCCTGGCCCGCTGATGAAGGTCGCTTCGGGCGGCGAGCTCGCGCGTTTCCTTCTCGCCCTCAAGGTGGTGCTTGCGGAAAAGATCACCGCCCCCGTTCTCGTCTTCGACGAAATCGACACGGGCGTCGGTGGGGCGACGGCTTCGGCGATTGGGGATCGTCTTCTGCGGCTTGGGGCTCGCGCCCAGGTCCTGGCGGTCACGCATTCGCCCCAGGTGGCGGCTCATGCCGACGCGCATTTTCGGCTCTATAAGACCGCGCGGGGCGATGGCGAAGCGCTCTCCGTCGAAACCCGCGCCGATGCGCTCGACCTTGGCGGCCGCCGCGAGGAGATCGCCCGCATGCTCGCAGGCAAAGAGGTGACGGAGGAGGCGAGGGCCGCCGCCGCGAGCCTCATCGGAGCTAGGCATGAGGCAGCCTGAGCCGGAAGCCGCCGATGCGGACGTGCGTCCGGCCGAGAGCCTGACGCTGGACGAGGCGAAGGACGAGCATGATTTTCTCGTCCGCGAGATCAAACGGCACGACCGCCTCTATTATCAGGACGATCAGCCCGAAGTTTCCGACGCGGATTACGACAAGCTCCGGCTCCGCGCCGAGGCATTGGAAGCGCGGTTTCCGTCGCTCATAAGTGCGGAAAGCCCTACGCAGAAGGTGGGCGCCGCGCCCTCCGAGAAGTTCGCGAAGGTTCGGCATTCTGTTCGCATGCTGTCTCTCGGGAACGTGTTCAGCGACGAGGATGTCGAGGAATTCGTTACGCGGGTCCGGCGCTTCCTGAAGCTCGGAGCGGACGCGCCGCTCGACTTCACCGCCGAGAACAAGATCGACGGGCTTTCGGTATCGCTCCGCTATGAGCGCGGCGAGCTTGTCGTGGCGGCCACGCGCGGCGACGGCTCCGAGGGCGAGGATGTGACCCAGAATGTGCGCACCATCGCCGAAATCCCGAACGCGCTGAAGGGCCGGAGCGCGCCCGCCGTTTTCGAGGTGCGCGGCGAAATCTACCTGTCCCACGCCGATTTTTCCGAACTTAACCAGCGGCAGCTCAAGGCGGGCGCGAAGATCTTTGCGAACCCGCGCAACGCGGCGGCGGGCTCCTTGCGCCAGCTCGATCCCACGATCACGGCGTCGCGCCCCTTGCGGTTTTTCTCCTGGGGCTGGGGCGAGGCGAGCGAACTGCCCGCCGATACGAACCACGGCGTTCTTGAAGCCATCGCGAGCTGGGGTTTTCGCATGCCGCCTCTGCGGGTGTGCAAGACGGTCGAGGAGATGCTGGACGCCTATCGCGCCATCGAGCTGAACCGCGCCGCGCTCGGCTACGACATCGACGGCGTGGTCTACAAGGTGGACCGGCTCGATTTGCAGGAGCGGCTGGGCTTCGTGTCGCGAACGCCGCGCTGGGCCACGGCGCACAAATTCTCCGCCGAGAAGGCGATGACCGTGTTGCAGGACATCGACGTGCAGGTCGGCCGCACGGGCGCGCTGACGCCGGTGGCGAAGCTCGCGCCGGTTACGGTGGGCGGCGTCGTGGTGCAGAACGCCACGCTTCACAACGAGGACGAGATCGAGCGAAAGGATGTCCGCGTCGGCGACACGGTTATCGTGCAGCGCGCGGGCGACGTCATCCCGCAAATCCTGGGCGCGGTGCTTGAGAAGCGGCCGGCGGGCGCCGCTCCGTTTGTCTTTCCCGACATATGCCCGGTCTGCAAGAGCCACGCCGTGCGCGAGGCGAACCCCAAGACCGGCAAGCTCGACGTGGTGCGGCGCTGCACCGGCGGCCTCATCTGCCCCGCGCAGATGGTGGAGCGGCTTCGCCATTTCGTGTCGCGGCTCGCCTTCGACATCGAGGGGCTTGGCGAAAAGCACATCCAGGCGTTTTTCGAGGAAGGCCGCATCCGCGCGCCCGCCGACATCTTCACGCTTGCGGCGCGCGATGGCGTTTCGCTGCCGAAGCTGGCCGAAAAGGAGGGCTGGGGCGCGCAATCCGCTGCCAATCTGTTCGCGGCCATCGAAGCGCGGCGCGCCATTTCGCTGGAGCGCTTCATCTTCGCGCTCGGCATCCGGCATGTGGGCGAGACGACGGCCAAGCTTTTGGCGAAAAGTTTCGGGTCGCTCGGCGCCTTGCGTGAGGCCATGGCCGACGCGCAGGCGCTCGAAAAGCTGAACGAGATCGACGGCATCGGCGACGTGGTGGCTCAATCCCTCGTCGACTTCTTCCAGGAGCCGCATAACCAGGAGGTCGTCGCCGCCCTCACGCGCGAGCTGACCGTCGAGGACTACAAGCCCGACGTCGTGTCGTCGAAGCTTGCGGGCGCCACGGTCGTTTTCACCGGCAAGCTCGAACGCTTCACGCGCGACGAAGCCAAGGCGCAGGCCGAACGGCTCGGCGCAAAGGTTGCCGGGTCGGTGTCCAAGAACACGCTCTATCTTGTCGCGGGGCCGGGCGCCGGATCGAAGCTGAAGAAAGCCGAGGAGCTTGGCGTGAAGGTCCTCTCCGAGGACGAATGGCTCGACCTGATCAGCGCCGCATAGAACTTCGTGCGATTGATCGGGTGCGGGCGTCGCAGCAAGAGACAGCGTCTCTATCCAGGTCGGGATTCCTTTCTGTTTGCGCTGGCGTTCTAACGCAGCGCGGCGAGTTGGATTGAGCGCGGCGGCGCCTTGTATTATGATCGCGGACGAGAATAACCGGAAAAACAGCCGTGGACTGCGCAACGGTCGTCGGCAATGCGCTTGTGATCGATGCTTTGCCTCGTCGCGGCTTCTCCGTGGCCGAAGCAGCCGCAACCCCGGCGACGGCGCGCGTCGAGCGATTGCAGCCCGCCCCGTCTCCGCCTATGAAAGATGGCGCGCCGAGATGGATGATCCGGGTCCGAAGCGGGACCGCGGGCTGGAGCGCGAGCCAGTTCATGGGAAGGGCGCGTGACGGCAGCCTCTGAAGTTTTCGACGCCATCATTCTTGGCGCTGGCGCGGCCGGGCTGATGTGTGCGCTGACCGCCGGCCAGCGTGGCCGCAAGGTTTTGCTGCTTGAACACACCGATAAAGCGGGCGCCAAAATCCTGATATCGGGCGGCGGTCGCTGCAACTTCACCAATCTCGGAGCAGCGCCCGAACGCTTCTTGTCGGAGAACCCGCATTTTTGCGTCTCCGCCCTGCGGCGCTATACGCAATGGGACTTCATCAACCTCGTCGAGCGGCATCGGATCTCTTACCACGAGAAGACGTTGGGCCAGTTGTTTTGCGATGGCTCCGCGCGCGCCATCCTCGCCATGCTGCTGCAGGAATGCGCGGGCGGCGAGGTGGACCTGAGATTGGGACAGACCGTCACCGATATTTCCAAGCCGGACGGTTTCCGGGTTGAAACGACCTCCGGCGTTTTCACGGCGCCTGCCCTGGTTCTGGCCACAGGCGGGCTTTCCATTCCTAAAATGGGCGCCACCGGCTTCAGTCATGATCTGGCGCGGCGCTTTGGCCTTCGCGTGACCGCAACGCATCCGGGGCTTGCGCCGTTCAGGGCGAAGCCTGACGCGCCCGGCTTCGACCCTTCTCTCGCAGGCGTTTCCCTGGAGGCGGCCGTGTCCTGCGGGGCGCGCACGTTCCGCGAAAACATCCTTTTCACCCACCGCGGACTGTCCGGACCCGCGATTCTGCAAATATCGTCGTATTGGCATCCTGGCGTTTCAATCGCCATCGATCTTCTGCCGGGTCTGAATGCCGCCTGGTTTCTGAAGGAGCGCAAACGGACGCGCCCCAAGGCTCTCCCGCAAACCGTGCTTGCGGAGGTCCTGCCGGCGCGCCTTGCGCAAGTCTTGGCCGCGGCTCACCTTCCATCGGGCGAGATGGCCAACATCCCGGACCGGATGCTGACGGGGCTGGCGGAACACCTGAACGGCTGGCGGTTTACGCCGCACGAGACGGAAGGCTTCGCCAAAGCCGAGGTTACCGTCGGCGGCGTCGATACGCGGGATTTGTCGTCGAAGACGATGGAGGCTCGCGCTGTGGGCGGCCTTTACGCCATCGGAGAAGCCGTCGATGTCACCGGTTGGCTCGGCGGATACAATTTCCAATGGGCCTGGTCCAGCGGCTGGTGCGCGGGACAAGCGGTGTAGATTTTGCCGTCATAGATTTAGGTGAAGGATTGAAGGCGGCGCCCGGCTGGCGTCAGTGAGCCGCCTCGGGGACGGCGAGGCGGGCTTGCAACTCGGCGAGTTCGCCGTCGCGACGGTGATAGCCGGTGTCGGCGATGAGGGCGGCTTCGGAGCCGGCGAAGGCGGCGGGAACGTCGAGGGCGAGGCGGGCGCGCTCCAGCGCGAAGTCTGTGAGGTAGAGCCGCATCTCGTCGCCTGCGATGTCCTCCACCTCGGCAAGGTCGGCGTGGATGCCCTCGATCAGGTTCGTGTCGCCAGCCGCAGCGCGGCGCCGCCGGTGAGCTGCGCGCGCTAATAGAGCGAGGGGGAAATGTGACGTCACGCCGCCCTTGCGCAAGTCGACGACGGCGGCATCAAGTGAGGCGGCCGCGTCAGCGTGGACGGCGGCATCGAGAAGGGTGCCTGCCTCAGCATTTCCAAGCGCATCCTGTGAACGTCCAATCAACAGGTGCGCGTAGCCTGTGTTGCCAAGCCCGAGCCCCTTGCCGAAGCCAATTTCGGCAATAACAAGCTGATAGTTGCCGAGTCGGAAAGCTCTGTCTGCGTCATTACGAGACAGTAGCAGATCGCCGTATAGGTACCCCTGAAAGGAGTACAGAGGCAGCTCTCGCTTCCAGTTGTCCTGTGCGTTTTGAAACTGAATATGTTCTGCTTCCGCGAACGCCGTAGCGGCGCGGTCCAACTCTCCAGAAACAACCAGCCAGTGTCCATCTCGTGATTTATCACCACCGGCCCGAAGCCTTGCAGCTCCGGAACTTCCTGCCGCGTCGTTAGCACCACAAGCCCAGGGTTATGCCCCGCCAGCAGTTTCACCAGCCCGGCGAGGCCCTTGTCCTTGAACCGGCCCCTGTTGACGTTCGGCGCGTCCTGCAGCGGCTCCAGCCCGTCGAGGAGAAGCAGCACGCACTCCCTCTGAATTAGCTTCGCCAGCGCGCGCCCGCGCTCGACCGGGTCCTTCGGCAGATCGCCCTGCCAGCCGAAATCTCCGAGCGCCTTGGAGATGAAGCTGTCGGCGTCGGCGCGTTTCTGCTCGCCCGAGCCCTGGCTGTAGGCCGACCAGCCATAGAGGCGGCTTGCCCCGCCGCCGCCCGCCGCGAGCAGATCGTTCGCGAAAGTGCGGAGAAGCGCCGTTTTGCCCGCGCCACCGAGCGCGTGGAAGACGACCGCGTTGACCTTGTTCGGTGTGCGGCTCGCCCAGGCGTTGCGCAGCACGGTGAGTTCGGCGTCGCGGCCGATCAGCTTGTCCGGCGCGCCTGGGATATCACCGAACTCTGGCGACGCAGTGAGCGTCGTTACGACCATCGCCTTCCCGGTCTCGACGACCTCATAGGTTGGCGCGTCCACACGGCGGCGGATCTCTGCAATGATGGCTTCGAGCTGCGCCTTCCCCTTCGCAGGGTCCGCCCAGCCATTGAAGGGCATGAAGTTTTGCTCACGGAAAATCTTCGGAATCTCGGCTTTATCTGTTCTAAGCGCCATCAGACGATTCAGCCCTCGCGCCTGGCTCATCTCATCGCGCACTTCATCAGGCGCCGCCGCTACGTTCTCCGACCAAAGCGCTACAACGAGCTTGCAATAGTTGATCCGGTCGGCAAGCTGCGGTCGCCACGCGCCGCTCACGAGCTTCGCGTCCCACCAGTAAGAGAGCTTGGCTTCTTGTAGGGCTTCAACCAGCGCGTCGCGGATCGCAGCGTCTAAGTGTTTGTAGCTGATGAATACATCGTAGTTTTTGGCTCGAAAATCGTCTGCTGCGAAAGTCATGCGGTCGAGGTTCCAGCTTGGAAAATATGCTAATCATACAGGTATATTATCCGGGCGAACTTATGACGAGAGCCTGCAGCTTGGCGATCGGCTGCGCAAGAGAAGCACGCCCCACATGAAGAGCTACCAAAAAATCGCATTCGTCCTTCTGGGCTATGCCGCCGCGTGGATGATCGCTGTCTCCATGGCTGATGCCTTCGACGCCAAAATATCGGCGGCTGACCCGGCCAACGCCGGCGGTGGCATGGCCGCGTTCGGGGTTATGTTGTACTTCCTGTGGGTGTTCGGCGTCCTGGCCATGATGCCAACAGCGCTGGCTATCTGGTTTCTGCGGCCGCATCACCGCGCGTGGGAAGCTGGCGTCAAGGTTTCCAGGTTTGCGGCGGCTACGGCCGTGGCGGCGCTGATCGCGTCCGTTCCGTTCCTGTGGTGGGCCCGGGATGCGGCTATGAGCAAGCAGATATGGGTGCTGCTGGGACTGCTGGCCGTCGGCGTGCGACTTGTCGGGTCGCTGGCTTGTGGAGCGGTTGATCTCGTCGCGCTACTGTTTGCCCCCAAGGCAGAATATCGGGTGAAGTTCTTCTGGACCGGCGTGATCGAAGGTCTGGCCTTCGCCGGGGGCTACGCGCTCTTCTTGTTCTGGGGGTATCACCGCTGACCCTGATGCAAGTCGGAGCATTCCGTTTGCTCGCGGCGGCCAGTCTGCCTCGAACAGCCAAGGAAGCGGATCCTCATCAGGCTGCAGAAAGCGGTGGGATGCAGCGTCACCCAGGCTTGCATTCCCGCGCGAACGCGGTCCATAACAGCGCCTTGTTCACTCAGGGCTTCCAAAACCATGAAACAGCTTGTTTTCTCCGGCGTCCAACCGACCGGCAATCTGCATCTCGGCAACTATCTCGGCGCGATCACGAAATTCGTTGCGCTGCAAGATCATTACGACTGCGTTTATTGCGTCGTCGACATGCACGCGATCACGGTCAAGCAAGACCCGGCCGATCTGCGTCGCTCCACGCGCGAGGTCACGGCGGCCTTCATCGCCGCGGGCGTGGACCCGAAAAAGCACATCATTTTCAACCAGTCGCAGGTCTACGCGCACGCGGAACTCGCCTGGATTTTGAACTGCGTGGGCCGCATCGGCTGGCTGAACCGCATGACGCAGTTCAAGGAGAAGGCGGGCAAAGACCGCGAGAACGCGAGCGTCGGGCTCTACGTGTATCCGGTGCTGATGGCGGCGGACATTCTGGCGTACCGCGCGACGCATGTGCCGGTTGGCGACGACCAGAAGCAGCATCTGGAGCTTGCGCGCGACATTGCGCAGAAATTCAACGTCGATTTCGCCGAGACCATCGCCGCCGAAGGCTTTAACGATGGCTTCTTCCCGCAGCCCGAGCCGCTGATCTCCGGCCCGGCGACGCGCGTCATGTCGCTGCGCGACGGCACGAAAAAGATGTCGAAGTCCGACCCCTCCGACCTGTCCCGCATCAACGTCGCGGACGACGCCGACACGATCGCCAAGAAGATCAGGAAGGCGAAGACCGATCCCGAGCCGCTGCCGACCGATCCGAAGGGCTTCGAGGGCCGCCCCGAAGCGGAGAACCTCGCGGGGATTTACGTGGCGCTCAGCGGGCAGAGCATGGAGACGGTGCTGGGCGAGTTCGGCGGATCGCAGTTTTCGCAGTTCAAGAACGCGCTGGCCGAGCTTGCGGTCGAGAAGCTCGGACCCATCGGCGACGAGATGAAGCGCATCTCGGCCGATACGGCCTATATCGACAGCGTGCTTTCGGAGGGCGCCGAACGCGCGCGAGTTATCGCCGACGAGACGCTTCGCCATGTCCGCAATATTGTCGGATTCGTGCAGGCGCACGCGACGCGCTAACCCAGGTCGTCTCCAGGCCTTGCGAAGCGCGAGCGGGGATCGCGAAAAGCGAGGCGTTCCTTTATGTTACGGTCCCGGATTAGGCTTCGCCTTTCCGGGACGACGACGGGATCGAGCGCCGCCTCCGAGAAAGCCTTCTTAGCCCGACCCCAGGGCTCGGATTTTCACTTGAAACCGGCGCGGAAGGCTGCCTTATTAAGAAGCATTGGCATGGGTGGAAAAGGAATTAGGCATGTTCATTCAGACCGAAGCGACCCCGAACCCGGCGACGCTGAAGTTTCTTCCGGGCAAGGTCGTCCTCGATGAGGGGACGCGGGAGTTTCGCGACGCTTCGGAGGCGGAGCCGGTCTCGCCGCTCGCCGCGCGGCTCTTCGCCGTGGATGGCGTGACGGGCGTGTTTCTCGGCTCAGACTTCATTTCCGTCACCAAGGACGCCCGCGAGTGGCCGCTCCTGAAGCCCGCCGTGCTCGGCGCCATCATGGAGCACTTCCTTTCCGGCGAGCCCGTGGTCACCGACGGACACGGGGCTGGCCATGCCGGCGACGACTTCGATCCGAAGGATGCCGAGGTTGTGGCCACCATCAAGGAGCTGATCGAGACGCGCGTGCGTCCTGCGGTCGCCAATGACGGCGGCGACATCATCTTCCGGGGGTACCGCTCAGGGATCGTCTATCTGAAAATGCAGGGCGCTTGCTCCGGCTGCCCGTCGTCCACGGCGACGCTTCGCCATGGGATCGAAAACCTGTTGAAGCACTTCGTCCCCGAGGTCGAGGAGGTGCAGTCCGTCTAGCGGTTCCTCGCGCGCCGGCCTATATCCGATGCCAAGCTGAAACACATATTTCGGGGTATCAATGGCCGAGCGCATCGCTGCGGAGTGCCTGGATCAGATCTTCTCGAAGCTCGCACCCACAATAAGTGGCAGGACAAGCCGGTTTCCGACGAACTGCTCCGGCAGCTCGTCGACATTATGAAAATGGGGCCGACAAGCGCAAACCAATCGCCCGCACGCCTCGTGTTCGTGAAATCGGCGGAGGCGAAGGAGCGGCTTGCTCCGCATCTGTCGGAAGGCAACCGCGCGAAGACGATGGCCGCGCCCGTTTGCACCATCATCGGCTACGATATGAAATTCTACGATCATCTGCCGAAGCTTTTCCCTCATACCAACGCCAAGAGCTGGTTCGAGGGAAAGCAGGAGCAGCACATCGAAACGTCGGCGTTCCGGAACGGGACTTTGCAAGGCGCGTATTTCATCATCGCGGCGCGTGCGCTGGGGCTTGATGCAGGCCCCATGTCGGGCTTCGACAATGCGGGCGTGGACCGGGAGTTCTTCGCCGGGACGAGCGTGAAATCGAACTTCCTGTGCAGTCTCGGTTACGGCGACCCGTCCGGTCTTTTCCCGCGCTCCCCGCGCTTTTCGTTCGAAGAGATCGCCAAGATCATATAGGCAAAGTTTTCTAGTTTGAACAACGGTTCGAAACCCCTCACCCGGCGCCCGGCAAAGCCGGACGCCACCCTCTCCCCTTTCGGGAGAGGGGCAGGGTGAGGGGGGTTGGGCTTGGACGACACTTGGACAAGCTGTGAACATTCTCGCGATCGAGACAAGCATGGGGCGGACATCGGTTGCGCTTGCGCGCCCGGGCGAAGGCGCGGTTGTCAAGCGAATCGAGTCCGGGCGCGGCCAGGCCGAAGAGCTTATTCCGCTGATCGGCGCCTTGATGGAGGAGGCGGGCCTGCCTTTCGCCTCTTTGAACCGCATCGCCGTCTGCATCGGACCCGGCGGCTTTTCCGGCATCCGAACGGGGGTCGCAGCGGGGCGCGGCATCGGGCTTGCGGCGCGCCTTCCCGTTGTCGGCGCGACGAGCTTCAGGATCATGGCGGCGGCGTTCGAGGCGATGGGAGGCGCGCCCGACACATACGGGATCGCCGCCCCGGCCGGCATGAACGCGGTCTATTGTCAGACCCTGGCGCGCGGCGGAACGCCCGTCACCGATATTCTGGCCTTGCCTCAATCCGAATGCGCAGCTTTCTTTCTCGAAAGCAAAGCCGAGGTCTTGGCCGGCCCTGCCGCCGCCGCTCTTTCGGAGGGCGGGTTCGTCAGCCTCCCTGTCGCAGCCCCTGACCTCCGCCCCGACGCCGTAACGCTAGCCGCGATCGCCCCAACCCTCGATCCCAACCGCGATGCGCCCACGCCTTATTATGTCCGCGAAGCCGATGCGCGGCCGCAAACGAAGCATGTCATCGCCCTTGCAACCGACTGAGAGCGCGGCGCTCCGCATTACACAAGCGACGGCGGCTGACGCCGAAGCGCTTGCAGCGCTCTATGACGAGGCCCTCCCCCCAGGCTGGCCCGCTCATGAGTTGGCCGCAGCCTGCGCCGACGCAAACCGGATCGTCTTGAAGGCCGCGGAGGGGGCGCGATTGCGCGGGTTCGTCATCCTGCAATTCGCCGCGGACGAGTCCGAAATCCTTGCGATTGCAGTGACAAAGGAGCAGCGCAGGCTTGGCCATGCGACATCTTTGCTTGACGCGGGCATAAGGGCTTGTGAAAACCGATTCGCCTCTTGCATTTATCTGGAAGTGGCGGAAAGTAATGCCCCTGCGCGCAAGCTTTACGAGAAGTTCGGCTTTCTCGTGGTCGGGCGTCGCGAGAATTACTATCACTCTTCAGGTTCCGCGCCCGAACCGGCCCTCGTCATGAGGCGAGACGCGAAACTCCCCGCAAGCGTTGACCTAGAGAAAAGCTGCACTTAATGAGATTATCAGACAATAAGATTCGATTCGGGTCGGGGATGGACGGTCTCGTATTTCATGGGAGAATCATGAGGCTTCTCGGAAGCTTACGGGCTTCTGCGCTTCTCGCCGCATTTATTGCCGTAACCTTTCCGCTGATGCTCGTTCAGTATGGGTTGCTGAAACTCGGTCTCAGGCAGGCGAAAACCCTTCCTCACGGCTATCACAAGTTTGTGTGTCGCCTGCTCGGCATCCGCGTCCGCATCAGCGGAGCGCTCGCTTGCGGCGGGCCTGTTCTTCTGGTCTCCAACCATGTGTCCTGGCTCGACATTCCAGCGTTGAGCACCGTCGCCCCCTTGAGCTTCGTGGCGAAGTCGGAGGTGGGAACCTGGCCCTTCGTAAGCTGGCTTGCGAAATTGCAGCGGAGCGTTTTCATCGACAGGTCGCGGCGCACCCTCGTCAAGGACAAAGCGGGAGAAATCGCCGAGCGCCTGGCTCAGGGAGACAACATCGTTCTCTTCGCCGAAGGCACGAGTAGCGACGGGAACCGGATCTTGCCCTTCCGCAGCTCCTTGTTCTCCGCCGCTTCCATGACGCCCAAAGCGGCAAACGACAACGGCCCGGAAGCCGTGGTTCAAACGATGGCGATTACCTATACCCACCTTCACGGCCTGCCGATCCTCCGGCATGAGCGTCCCCTTGTCGCGTGGTATGGCGATATGGACATGCTGAGCCATGCGTGGAATGTGCTGAAAAGCGGCCCTCTCGATGTTACCATCCGGCTTGGCGAGCCCGTTCGGCTTGCCTCTCTGCGCGACCGCAAGGAGCTTGCAGCCTTCTCCGAAGCGCAAGTCCGGCAATATTATATCGAGCAGGTCACGGCGCGGGATCGCGCAGCGTAGGACATCGGCGGATTGACAGACGATAACGCCATGACTGACGGGCCTTTGGGATTTGCGGACGCCTCCGTGGAAAGCCCGGAAGAGGCGTCGCCTCTACCAGCCAGAAAAGTCTACATCAAGACGTTCGGATGCCAGATGAACGTCTACGATTCCGAGCGAATGGCCGATGCGCTTGCCCCTGCCGGGTTTTCCGAAACCAGCATCCTCGAAGACGCCGACCTCGTCATCCTCAATACCTGCCACATCCGCGAGAAAGCCGCCGAGAAGGTTTATTCTGAACTCGGGCGCATTCGCCTTGTGCGTGAAGCGCGCCGTAAGGATGGAGCCGACTGCGTCATCGCGGTTGCGGGCTGCGTCGCCCAGGCCGAAGGCGAGGAGCTGGTGCGCCGCGCGCCTGCCGTCGACATTGTGGTCGGGCCGCAAAGCTATCACAGGCTGCCGGACCTCCTGAAGCGGCGAGAGACAAGCCGCACCGCCATCATCGAAACGGAATTTCCAGCCGCGGAGAAGTTCGAGGCGCTGCCTGCGCCGAAGCCCCGCGCGCCCGCTTCCGCCTTCCTCACGGTGCAGGAAGGCTGCGACAAGTTCTGCACCTTCTGCGTGGTGCCCTACACGCGCGGCTCGGAATACTCCCGCCCCGCCGCGCAAATTCTCGCTGAGGCGACACGTCTAGCGGAGCGCGGCGTGAAGGAGATCACGCTGCTCGGGCAGAACGTGAACGCCTATCATGGCGAGGCGCCTTCGGGGAAAACATGGGATTTGGCGCATCTTCTGGGCGCGCTGTCGGAGATTGACGGCGTCGAACGGCTTCGCTTCACGACGAGCCATCCCAACGAAATGACAGACGCGCTCATCGCCGCCCATCGCGACCTTCCGAAGCTGATGCCCTATCTGCATCTGCCCTTTCAGGCGGGCTCCGACCGCATCCTCAAGGCGATGAACCGCAAGCACACGATGGCCGACTATCTCCGCATCGTGGACAAGCTCAGGGCGGCGCGGCCGGATCTAGCGCTTTCAACAGACATCATCGTCGGCTTCCCGGGCGAAAGCGACGCGGATTTCCAGGAAACGATGCGAGTTGTCGAGACGGTCGAGTTCGCCCAGGCCTATTCGTTCAAATACAGCGCGCGGCCCGGAACGCCAGCCGCCGGGCGCAGCAGCCAGATCGCCGACGACGTCAAGGCCGACCGTCTCGCGCGGCTCCAATCCCTGCTCAACGCCCAGCAAAAGGCGTTCAATGAGAGAATGGCAGGCCGCACTTTGAGCGTGCTGTGGGAGACGCCCGGCAAGAGGGCGGGGCAGATCGTGGGCCGATCGCCCTATCTGCAAGCGGTGCACGCCGAGGGAGAGGCGCGCCTGATCGGAAGCATCATGTCTGTCGAAATTCTCGGCGCAAGCCAAAATAGTCTCAGCGCCGTCATAAAAAATGTGGACGAGGTTGCTACATAGGCAGACAATAACAGGAGTTTTTACACGGCGACAGGATGCGGAAAGATAGGTTTTGCCGGGCGCTGAATCGCCGCCCCTCTGGATCACGATGAACGCAGGCTCGCGTAATCAGGCTTGGCGAGCGGGTTCCAAGCCGCAATCATCCCAATCCCTTTATCGGATTGAAATCGCCTTCGATGATAATCGAAAGCTTGCCGATGTGCTGGGCGAGTTCGATGCGAACCTCGCTCTCATCGAAAACAAGCTCAGCCTGAAAGCTGTGGTTCACGGCAATGTCGTCGTGCTTGATGGCGACAAGGATAGCTGCTCGCAGGCCAAGGACGTGCTGGAGGCGCTTTATCAGCGGGCGAAAAGCGGCGCCGCCTTGACCCAGGGCGACGTGGAAGGCGCCATTCGCCATCTTTCGAACAGCGCAAGCGAATCCGCTGCGGGCGCTGCGCCGCCACCCATCGCCATGGTCGGCGAGTTGAAAACGCGCAAGCGGTCGGTGCTCGCGCGCACGCCTGCGCAGTCGGCTTATATAAGGGCGCTGCAAAGCTGCGAAATGGTTTTCGGGACCGGCCCCGCCGGCACGGGCAAGACCTACCTTGCGGTCGCTTATGCGGCGGGCTGCCTTGAGCGAGGCGAGGTCGACCGGCTCGTCCTGTCCCGGCCTGCGGTCGAGGCGGGCGAACGCCTTGGTTTTCTCCCTGGGGATATGAAGGAAAAAGTCGATCCCTATTTGCGTCCGCTCTATGACGCCTTGTATGATGTTCTCCCCCCGGAAAGGGTGGAGCGCGGACTTGAGACCAAAATGATCGAAATCGCGCCGCTCGCGTTCATGCGCGGTCGGACTCTCGCTCATTCGATCGTCATTCTCGACGAAGCGCAAAATTGCACCGCGATGCAGATGAAGATGTTTCTGACTCGCCTTGGAGAAGGCAGCAAGATGATCATCACCGGCGACCCTTCGCAGGTGGACTTGCCGATGGGCCAATCGTCGGGCCTTGTCGATGCGCTTTCCATCCTCGCCGATGTCGAGGGGATCGCCCATATCGCCTTTACTCGCGCGGATGTCATTCGCCATCCGCTTGTAGGCCGCATTATTGAGGCCTATGAAACAAAACGCTAAGTTAAAGCATTATGAGCAGCCAGATATGAACGCTTCCATTGGATCTCCCGAATCTTCAGGGAAGGAGGACGCCGCCGCCGAGGGCGAGCCTTCTCGAACGTGTACGGATATTGTGATTGAAGACGAGCGTTGGGCCTCTGTGCCGAGTCTCGAAGACCTTATCCCCAAACTTGTGGCCGAGGCTCTTCGGGCGGCGGGTCTTTCCCCTGAGGGCGATAGCGTCAGCATTGCGCTCCTTTCGGACGCCGAAGTGCGCGGGCTGAACAAAACCTTCCGAGGCAAGGACGCCCCGACGAACGTGCTGTCCTTTCCTTCGGCGGCGACGCCTGCGGGCGAGCACAAAGGCGAGCCGCTTTTCTTAGGCGACGTGGCCTTGGCCTATGAGACGGTCGTGAACGAGGCCGGCGCACAGGACAAAACGGTGCTTCAGCATGCGGCGCATCTTGTCGTGCATGGCGTCCTGCATCTCGCAGGCTTCGACCATGACGGCGACGCCGACGCCGAGCGCATGGAATTTGCCGAGGCCGCGCTTCTTGCCCGCTTCGGCATTCCCGATCCCTACCGGGACGACGCTCTTTCCCTCGCAAACGCCCTTTGAACGCAGAACGGTAAAAAACAAAAAGCTATGTCTACACAACTCGGGCGCGAAACGGGGAAAATGAAGGCTTCGCCAAGCTGGCTTCAGCGCATGGCGGCCAATCTTGGGTTCACAAGCGGCGTGACGTTACGCGAGACGCTGGACAGTGCGATCCAGGAGATGGGCGCGGAGGACGACCAGTCGCTGTCGCCGCAGGAACGCCTCATGCTGCTCAACGTCCTCGAATTTGGCCAAACCAAGGTTTCGGAGGTGATGATCCCGCGCGCCGACATCGTCGCCATCGAAGAAAACCAGACTGTCGCCGAGCTTCTGAATCTCTTCGCCCGCATTGGGCATTCGCGGGTGCCCGTCTTCCGGGACAGTCTCGATAATCCGGTCGGCATGGTGCACATCAAGGACGCCATCGCCTGGGTGACGCGCGGCGCGAAGCTGAGCTTGCAAGATGAGGCCGCCCTGGAGAAGGCTGTTCAAAGCTTCGATTTAAGCCGCTCCGCCCTCAAGACCACCATCGCCTCGGCTAAGCTTGTGCGGGAAGCTCTCTTCGTGCCGTCATCCATGAGGGCCCTGGCGTTGCTGGCGAAGATGAAGCAGAAGCAGATCCACCTCGCCATTGTCGTGGACGAATTCGGTGGCACCGATGGCCTCGCCACCTTCCAGGATGTGGTTGAAGAGATCATCGGCGACATCGCCGACGAGCATGACGACAGCAAAGCGCTCGCCATCGGCGTCGAAAACGAGGCGTTCATTGCGAGTGCGCGCACGCCCATCGAAGATGTCGAAGAGGTTCTCGGCCTGAGCCTGACCGCAAACGGCATCCCGGAGGACGTTGAGACTTTGGGCGGACTGATCATGGCGACGGTCGGAAGCGTCCCGAAGCGCGGACAAATCGTTCCGCATCCCTCCGGCGTGACCTTCGAGATCATGGAAGCCGGCCCGCGGCGCTTGCACAAGGTGCGCATCTTCAAACAACTCGCTCTGGCAGGGCCGGATACGCCGCTGCTGCTCCCTGCGCCCGAGGACGGATCGGAACCCGCATCCGTCAAGAAGGGCGGCAGCGCAGCCCTTCGGGACGCAAGGGCTGCCTGAGATCGGCGCGCCCGGTTTTCCTGGTTTTCCCGCCGCGAATTAGGGAGATGCCCACAAACAACCGCTACGGTTTTCCGGCTCGCGGGGCTTATTGCGTCGTCCCATTTCGGGATGGAGCGCTGGCGGCGCTGTTAAGGGCCCGAGCGCTTATGACTTTCCCTGCTTGGATGCTTCTTCGCCTGGATTCTCGCTCATGCTCGCCTCCCATAAAAAAGCCGAAGGCTGATCGGGGCGCGACCAGCCTTCGGCGCTTGAATGGACGGCTTTACGCAGCCTGACGGTTCACTCTCTCCATCGCGATCTTGTTGAGGAGTTCGTCGGTTTGCTTCTCCTCCTGAAGCGTCTGGTCGAGAAGTTTCGCGGCCTCTTTCAGGCCAAGTTCCTCGGCCCAGGCGCAGAGCGTGCCGTAGCGAGCGATTTCATAGTGTTCGACGGCCTGGGCGGCTGCGATCAGCCCGGCATCCATAACTTCACCGGACGCGGCCTCGCTCATCACTTCCTTGCCTTCCTCGACAAGGCCTTCTATGGCCTCGCAGGTGCGACCCCGGGCGCTCTTGTCCATCAATTCGAAGACGCGCTGAAGACGCTCAACCTGCCCCTCGGTCTGCTGAAGGTGATGCTGGAAGGCCTGCTTCAGCTCTGGAGTCGTCGCGTTCTTGGCCATTTTCGGGAGAGCTTTCAGGATCTGCTTTTCGCCGTGATAGATGTCCTGAAGAGTGGATAGAAAAAGTTCTTGAAGCGTGCGCGCTGACGCCATTGGCTTCTGTCCTCCGTGAAAGCGTTTTCTTTCCTAAGGTATTCTTTGCCAAATTGTTCCGCGCAGCTGGGGCACAAAAGAAGGGCGGCTCTACGCCGCCCTCCAAAGCAAAAACACTAATATGAGGCTCCCACACTGTGAGGAGGCCGAACCGCGACACACTATGAGATCATCAAGCTACTGCTCCCCCTCATCCTGAGCTTGTCGCATGATGAGGGCCAGGAGTTGATGCTTTCCTGCGGCTTGCTAATGATTGCTTGAGCTGTTGCTGCGCTGGAACCCAGGAGCGTTCCTGAGGTCCTGTTCGCTCATGCCAAGCGTGATGCGGGACGGCGTAATGCCGCCGTTGTGCTGAAGATAGTCGTAGTCAACGGCCACGTTCTTTTCGCCGAGGCCGAGGAACCCGCCGACGCCGATGACCAGGGCGGTCACTTTGCCGTCTTTATCGATCAGCACGTCTTTCAACTCGCCGATGGATTTTCCGGATGCGTTGTACACGCTCTTGTCCCAGAGATTGCCAACAAGCCACTGGCCCTGGCCCTCAACCGTCTGAAAGCGAAGATTGTTGCCGTTCGCGACAGGGCTCGTAGCGTTATGTTCCGAGTCGGCTGTGTTGTGCATGGCCGGGGGGAATTGCCCCTCGTTTCCAGCCGGCCGGCTTTGAGGCATCGGATGGTTGGCGTCGGTTCCAGGAGCTTGCTGCGCATACGCAGAAGTTGACAGCAACACGGCTATGGCCGCCGCCGTAAGAGATTTCATCGTCGGTTCCTCCGAGTTCAGATGAACGAGTTCTGTGCAAACGCATCGCTCCCCTGAAGGTTCCGTGCGGAGTACCGCCGAAAACCTTGCGTTCACGCGATAGTAATCACGCACTTTGAACGCTCATATGAGAGGCATCCTGCTTTGGGCGGTTGGCGTTCCGCTTCCGCTTATCATCTTGGCTTATCTGTTTCACTGGATCTGATTTCATAGCATTTCATTAAGTCTTCAGCTTAACCAGTGGGGACGCCTTCCGGCAAAGTTCCGGTCCCATTTCCGTCCTTTCGTGCTAAGAAGTACGTATGAACGTGCTTCTGATCGGCGGCGGCGGCCGCGAACATGCGTTAGCCTGGAAGCTCAAGCAAAGCCCCAGGCTTGAAACCCTCTATTGTTCTCCCGGCAATGCCGGCATCCTCGCCCTTGCCAAGCCAGGCCCCGCTGATGTCGGCGATCATGCGGCGGTCGCCGCGTTCTGCCGTGAGGCGAAGATCGGCCTCGTCGTCATAGGCCCCGAGGCGCCCTTGGTGGACGGCCTCGCGGACAGCTTGAGAAATGCGGGTTTCGCGGTCTTTGGCCCCTCGGCGGCCGCAGCGCAACTGGAAGCTTCGAAGTCGTTCACAAAGGCGATCTGCGCCGAATACAGCATCCCGACCGCGCGGTATGGTCACTTCACCGACGTCGAAGAAGCGCTCGCCTATGCATACGCGCATGGCGCGCCGCTCGTCATCAAGGCGGACGGCCTGGCCGCCGGCAAGGGCGTCGTGATCTGCGAGACGTTGCCCGATGCGGAGGAGGCGATCGACGCCTGTTTCTCGGGCGCGTTCGGCGCGGCCGGCTCCTCCGTCGTCATCGAGGAAAAGCTGCTCGGCGAGGAAGCGAGTTTCTTCGCCCTTTGCGATGGCGCGCGCGCTGTTCCCCTAGCAAGCGCCTCGGACTACAAGCGCGCCTTTGATGGCGGCCTCGGTCCCAACACGGGCGGCATGGGTTGCATCTCGCCGGCGCCGATGATGACCGAAGCGCTGTCGGCGCGCATCATGAGCGAGATCGTTAATCCAACGCTGAACGCGATGCGCGAGAAGGGGGCGCCCTTCCAAGGCGTGCTCTACGCCGGGCTCATGATTGCGGCGGAAGGCCCGAAGCTGATCGAATACAATGTGCGCTTCGGCGACCCTGAGTGCCAAGTTCTCATGCTGCGGCTTCGGTCCGATCTCCTGCCTTTGCTGCTTGCCGCTGCTGAGGGCGATTTGTCCGGCGTCGATGTGGCCTGGAGCGAAGAGACGGCTGTTACGGTGGTGATGGCGGCCAAGGGTTACCCGGGCGACTACGAGAAGGGCAGCGTGATCAAGGGGCTGGATGAGGCTGCGGCGATCGAGGGCGTGACCGTCTTTCATGCAGGGACGAAGGCGGGCGCGAACGGCGTCGTGCTTGCGCATGGAGGCCGCGTTCTCAATGTTTCGGCGCTTGGGCGCGACGCGGCGGAAGCAAGGGCTCGCGCCTATGCGGCGGTCGGCAAAATCGATTGGCCCCAAGGCTTCTGCCGTGGCGACATCGGCCTTAGGGACGCGCGAGGCTCAGGCGGCTCGTGAGCGCAAAAATCGGGCTCGCGCTCGGCGGCGGGGGCGCCCGCGGGCTCGCCCACATCGCAATTCTCGAAGCCTTCGACGAGGCGGGCGTGAGGCCCGCAGCGATTGCGGGCACAAGCATCGGCGCGCTGATCGGCGCGGCCTACGCGTCTGGAATGACGGCGCTTGAGATCCGGCGTTATTGCGAAGCCGCTTTCGGCAAGCGAAGCGCCATTATCCGGCATGTCTTTTCTCGCTGGAGGGGGCGCATCTGGGAGATTTGGCGGCCCTGGGCGCCGGCGCTGTTCGAGTCCGAGCGCATGATGGAGCTTGTGCTGCCGCCCGGATTGCCGAAGACATTCGAAGGGCTCCAAATCCCGTTCATGTCGGTCGCCACCGACTTTTTCAAGCAGAGCGAACATGTGAGCCGGGCGGGGCCGCTTCTGCCCGCGCTTGCCGCAAGCGCTGCGCTCCCCGCGCTCTTCACGCCGGTAAAGCTCGATAGGCGTATTCTCATCGATGGCGGGTTTGTGAACCCGCTTCCCATGGACCTCGTGGCCGGCGCCGGCTTCGTGATCGCGGTCGACGTGAGCGGGGAAGCCGTGGACCTCAAGGACGAGTTGCCTCGCCCGATCGAAACGCTGCTGGGCGCTCAGCAGATTGCGCTCCGCTCCATCATCAACGCCAAACTGAAGTTGCACGAGCCCGATTGCCTTCTCAGACCGGAGGTCGGACATTTTGCGACGCTGGATTTCATGCGAATGGACCAGATTCTCGACGCGTCCGCCGACGCCAAGAAACAAGCGCTCGGCGTGCTCGCTGCGCTTAAAGCATCGTAGGCATGACCGGATGCGGGCGTCCGGGCGCCTTTTTGCATGGACGTTGCGGAAGACGGCATCTCTTTTCATCCCACGCTTGACTTCTCGCTGCCGTTTGAGCGCCAATTGCCCGATCGCAGGAGCTTACGCTTTACTTCTTTGTCCCAGCAGTAGTCCGACCCCATGAAGTCAGCGCTTACTAGCTAGTGTGCGTCCATAAACGCATAAACCATTGGATTTACTTGTGCATTTTGGCCTTTTCTGGAGGCTCGTCCGAGCGGATTTGTGTACCCTCTGACGGTAAGTCATTGATTCTCAATAAAAGCGTTTGCCGGGGGACCTCACAAATGCGCCAAAAACGCCTTTTGCAAGCAAGCCTCTTTGATGGTTTCGCCAATCACGAGATCGGCCGGGAGCTGAAGGCGATGTCAGAGTGGTTGGATGGCCATATTGAGCTGCTCGATTTGGTGGCGAAAGATCTGTGCTGGGGCGGGGTGAAAGATGTCGGCCGGCATGGCTTGTCGACGGAATTGGCGCTACGCGGCGGGCTTCTCAAGCAGCATCGTCAGTTGAGTTACGAGGAACTGGCGTTCCATCTGGAGGATTCGACGTCGTTTCGGACCTTTGCGCGTCTGCCCATGACGTGGACTCCGAAAAAGTCCGTGCTGCAACAAACCATCAGCGCCATCCGGGCCGAAACCTGGGAGGCGATCAACCAGACGCTGCTTGGCGGCGCCCGTCGGCAAAAGGTGGAAGACGGCGGCGTTGTGCGGCAGGACAGCACGGTTACAGCGGCGCTCATGCACGAGCCAAGCGACAGCAGCCTGCTTTGGGACGCCGTGCGGGTGATGGTCCGGCTCTTGAAGCAGGCAGATAGCCTGCTTGGCGGCGCCGCTTTTTCCTGGCGCAACCGCCGCCGCGCAGCCAAGAAACGCGCCCGCGCCATCCAGTTTACGCGCGGCCAGCCCAAACGGGTTCCGCTCTATCGCGCGTTGATCGCAATCGCGCGCGCGACGCTCGCCGATCTCCGCCAGGCTGAGGCGCGGCTGGAAAAGCGGGAGGACCCGCAAAGCGTGCTTTGGCGGGCCAAGGCCAGCCATTACCGGCCGCTTGCCGAGCGGATCATCGCCCAGAGCAGGCGCCGCGTGTTGAAGGGCGAAAAGGTTCCGGCCGGCGAAAAACTCGTCAGCCTGTTCGAGCCGCACGCCGACATCATCGTCAAAGGCGGCCGCGATGTCAGTTACGGCCGTAAGCTCAACCTTGTCACAGGCCGGAGCGGCTTGGTCCTCGACATTGTGATCGAGGCGGGCAATCCGGCCGATAGCGAGCGGCTGCTGCCCATGCTGGAGCGCCATATCGCCTTTTACGGACAGGCGCCGCGACAGGCGGCCGCCGATGGCGGCTATGCGAGCCGCGCCAATCTCGATGAGGCCAAGGCCCGCGGCGTCAGCGACATGGCCTTTCATAAAAAGTGCGGCCTTCGCGTCGAAGACATGGCGAGCAGCCGTCGGGTTTACCACAAGCTCCGCAATTTCCGCGCCGGCATCGAGGCGGGCATATCCTGCCTGAAGCGCGCCTATGGGCTTGACCGCTGCACATGGCGCGGGCTTGAGCACTTCAAGGCTTACGTGTGGTCCTCGGTCGTGGCCTATAACCTCGCCCTGTTCGCCCGCCTCGCAGCCGCTTAAAGCCCTAGCGCCGCCAACAAGTCCACCCTAACCGGCATCAGCCGGGAGGCTCAGATTTTGCCGGAGGCGTCCGCCGCCGGGGGCATTCCGCTCATTTTGAACGATTGGCGCCCGCTCAGCCGCCTCCGATGTATGAAAAGGCGCGCATCGCGCGACAAAAAACGCCCCATTCACAAGCGGAAACACCCATTTATGGATGGACACTAGCTAACCGATAATGATGGGGCCGCGCCTTCTGCCGGGAAAAGCCAAGCCGCTTGATGGCGACGGACATGGACCAAGGGTGATATTTAACCTGCCACCGGCTCCGGCAATCTCGACGAGGTCGTCGAGCGTGTAGGCCGAAACGCCGTCCTTATCGGGATCGGGGCCTTGGATCAAAAGCTCGCTCAACTCCTTCTCTTGCGCCGCATCGAGCTTGCGCGGGCGGCCTGGCTTCGCCCGGTCGAACAATCCCTCAAGCCCTTCCGCGTTATAGCGCTTGATGGCGTCGCCAAGCGCCTGCCGCTCCATGCCCGCCGCCTGCGCCGCCGCGCTAATCGTCATGCCTCCAAGCGCATGCGCAATACCAAGCAGGCGACGGCTCGCCCGATTGTTCTTCTGCGTTCGAGCAAGCCGAAGCAGCGCTTCCTTGGTGTAAAGATCGCTGCGAACCTCTGTTTTGCGCCCCATCATGCCCTCCGAATTGAAAATCGGCTGGCTATTTATGAATTACGCAAATTCGCCCAGGGGAATCCCCCCCGAGTCAGTTCATCTTTGGATCGGTATTAGTCCTCCACGTTGCGATCGAGGCCGGCAATCCAGCCGATAGCGACCGGCTGCTGCCAATGCTGGAGCGGCACATCGCCTTTTACGGACAGGCGCCGCGGCAGGCAGCTGCTGACGGCGGCTATGCGAGCCACGCCAATCTCGATAAGGCTAAGGCCCGTGGCGTCAACGACATGGCCTTCCACAAAAAGTGCGGCCTCCGCATCGAAGATATGGTGAGGAGCCGCTGGGTTACCGCAAGCTCCGCAACTTCCGCGCCGGCATCGAGGCGGGTATATCCTGTCGGAAATGCGCCTACGGGCTGGCCCGCTGCACTTGGCGCGGACTCGAGCACTTCAGCTTACGTCTGGTCCTCGGTTGTGGCCTATAACCTCGCCCTTTTCGCTCGCCCGGCAGCCGCTTGAGGCGCCAGCGATCGCGCAGCCAGGTCACCGGCAGTAGCCGGCGCTTCCTGTTGTCCGGAAGCGTCGGCGGGCGGTCATCTGAACGATTTGCACCTGATCCGCCGCCTCCGATCCATGAAAGAGCACACATCGCGCAACAATAAGCGTCTGATATGAAAACGGAAACAGCCATTTATGGACGCGAACTAGCTAGCTCGTCCGTTTGCGCCTCTCAAACTGTTCGGCAGCGGCTGGAGACGGATCGAGGGGCTCACAGGCCTCGTCAAGCGGGGCGAAAACCTTCTGACGGCGCCGGTTGAGGCAAAGATTGAAGGTCACGCGATAAAGCCAGGTCTTGAAAGCCGCATCGGGGCGCCAGCGCCGCGCGTTGACCCAAACTCGGATCATGGCCTCCTGCACAATCTCTTCAGCATCCGCATCATTTCCAAGCATCCGCCTCGTAAGCGAGAAGGTTTTCGCGGCGTGGCGGCCCGCGAGGCATCGGAAAGCGGATTCGTCGCCTTCAGCGACCTTCAGCATCAAATCCTCGTTACTCGTCTGCTCCAAGTCGATTGCTTCCCGCGGTGGGTCCTCATCATGCGCCCGGGACAGGAGCGCTGCGCCAGTCCTCGGTTTTGGCGAAGACACGAAGATTGTCCTCGTCACTGTCTCGGCTTTTTGCACACAAATGCCCCGATTGCCACGCGGATTGCCTTCCCCGCCTCGTACACGGCCTCGACAGCGACCCGTTCTCCAGCTTGAACCCGCTCCAAGAAAAATCCTGCACGCCGGCGGAGGAGTAGCCCATTGCGCCGCCCGATAACGCAACGGCCAAACGCTTCTGCGGTAAAAGTTGAGTCACCTCTCATTGGCTTCCGACGCAGACATTTTTTAAAGAGACTTTCCTGAGCCAATTGCAAAACAGCAGCGGCGCGCTGGATTTCCCGTTTTGACGGGGTGAGGCGCCCGCATCCCGAGTTGGGCATGGTGCTTTTGCAATAAATCACCATCCGAATTGGAACGCGGACATGCGGGAGACGCTAACCAGCGCGTGGGCTCACATTCAAGGTTTTCTTTTCCCGATGCTGCGGGAAGAAGTTGGACCGCTTACTCCGCAGCACGAACGGCTCGTAGTCGTGCTCGACGTGGCGCGCATCGAGGCCTTTGTGCAGATGTGGCCTGGGTTGCCAGGGCGGCCGCCGGCAGACCGCCATGCCCTGGCGCGCGCGTTTGTGGCGAAGGCCGTGCTCAACCTGCCCACAACCTTGGCGCTCATCGAGCGGCTTGCCGCCGATGCCGTGCTCCGGCGTTTGTGCGGCTGGGAAAGCAGGCGCGGATTGCCAAGCGAGAGCACGTTCTCGCGCGCTTTCGCGGAGTTCGCAGCAAGCAGCCTGCCAGCGCGGTGCACGAAGCGCTCATTCGGAAAACCCATAAGGACCGCTTGGTTGGACACATTTCGCGCGACGCCACGGCGATCGAAGCGCGTGAGAAGCCGGTCAAGCGCTCAAGGAAGCCAGCCCCGGCAACCGCGCCGCGCAAGCGCGGGCGGCCCCAAAAAGGCGAGGCGACCGCCAAGAAGACGCCACGCCGGCTGGAGCGGCAAACTGGCATGACGTTGGCCGCAATGCTGGCCGATCTGCCAACGGCGTGCAGCACCGGCATTAAGCGCAATGCAAAAGGCCATAACGTCAGCTGGATCGGCTACAAGCTGCATATCGATACCGCCGATGGCGATATCCCCATCTCTTGCCTTTTGACTTCGGCATCCGTTCACGACAGCCAAGCCGCCATCCCCTTGGCGTCGATAACTGCTGGCCGCGTCACCAACCTCTATGATCTCATGGACAGCGCTTACGACGCGCCGGAAATCTGGGATAAAAGCCGCGCGCTTGGGCATGCGCCCATCATCGATGCCAAACCGCGCCGCGGCTGCAAGGCCCAAGCCGCGGCGGAGGAACTGGCCAGACGGCGCGCCGGTTACGAACCCGCCGAAGCCATCCGTTACAACGAGCGAACCGCAGCGGAGCGCGTCAACGGCGCGCTCAAGGACAGCTATGGCGGACGGACTGTGCGGGTGTGAAGTCACGCCAAGGTCTTCTGCCATCTCATGTTTGGCATCCTCGCATTGACCATCGAGCAGTTGATGCGGCTGGTTGCCTGAACGGCGCTCCGGCAGTTCGCCTCGCCCTCAACCACGGCAAGCCACAGGAAAGTTGCGTCCAAAATCCACGCAGAAGCGCTAAAAAACTACAAAACCGTTAAAAACAGCGGGCCTTCCCGCCCAAAGCCGGCTCCCCGCCACGCAAACAGTCAACGTTTTGCAATTGGCTCTCCTATGCTAAAGTTCCGCGAGGAGGTGACCTCAATGTCTTTATCCGAGCGGCAATACGGCAAAACGCCAAGCTTCGAAAGCGCCCGGCCGGTTGCCGGGCCAAAGGCCTTAATCGGGATCACCTCAAAACCGCTCATCGTCTGCGCCTTGGCTTTCTGGGAGCTTGCGCCTTAGCTGCCGTCGCCGCCACTTTGTATGCCGGTACGGGCGGCATCCAGAGCGCAGATCCTGATCTTGCCAAACTCTTGAAAGGAATGGCGATCATCAAGACGGTCATTCTCCTGGCCGTTGGCGCTTCGATCTGGTGGCGATTGGGATCGGGAATTCGGCCAGCCTTCGCTGCCGGCTACATCATTTTCGGCGCGATGGGAATAGCCGGGGCCGCCCTGGTCTGGAACATGGCCGGGCTGGCCGTTGCGCCTTTTCTTTTCGATGGCGGCCTCCTCGGATTCCTGATCCTCGCGCTTCGTGATGACAACGGACCATGGCTTCGCACATTGACGCGAGCAGGGAGCAGGCGTAGCGAGTGAATTCCCCACAAACCGGCAACAATTCAGAGACGCCCCGATGTTGAAAATGCGCATCATTCCCTGCCTCGATGTGAAAGACGGGCGCGTGGTGAAGGGCGTGAATTTTGTCGATCTTCGCGACGCCGGAGATCCGGTCGAGGCTGCTGCGGCCTACGATGAGGCCGGAGCCGATGAGCTGTGTTTTCTCGACATCACCGCCAGCCACGAGAAGCGGGGCACTATCCTCGATGTCGTCGCCCGCACCGCGGAACGCTGCTTCATGCCGTTGACCGTCGGCGGCGGCGTGCGCACTCTGGACGATGTCCGCGTGCTTCTTCGAGCCGGCGCCGACAAGGTTTCGATCAACACCGCGGCAGTCTCGGACCGGTCTTTTGTCGCGCGCGCGGCGGAGAAGTTCGGCAACCAGTGCATCGTCGTGGCAATCGACGCGAAGCAGGTCGCAAACGGCGGCGAAAGTCAGCCTCGATGGGAGATCTTCACCCACGGCGGGCGCAACCGGACCGGCATCGACGCCATAGAGTATGCGAAAGAGGTTGTCAGTCTCGGATCGGGGGAAATCCTCTTAACGTCGATGGACAGGGACGGCACGCGCGCCGGTTTCGACATTCCGCTCACACGCGCGATTTCCGACGCTGTGCCCGTGCCCGTGATCGCCTCGGGCGGCGTCGGCACGCTCGACCATCTGGTCGAAGGCATCCGCGATGGGGGCGCAACGGCGGTGCTCGCGGCGTCGATCTTCCACTTCGGCGATCACACCATCGGCGAGGCGAAGCGGCATATGGCGGCGGCGGGGCTGGCGGTACGGCTGGATTAAGCTAAACTCGTCCTAAGATGGTGTAACGGGCCGCGGCCAAGGCCATAAATGTTTTGGCGGTCATCCCTCAAACTGATGGTGTTGAGCGGAGCCTGCGCTGGCAGCTCCAAGCATCGTGAGGGATGACCATGGATTATTATGCTGGGATCGACGTGTCTTTGGAAGCTTCGAGCGTCTGTGTTGTTGACGCCTCCGGCAAGATCGTTAAGGAGGCGAAAGCTTTCGAGCGAGCCGGAAGCTTTGGTCAACTGGTTCAAGATGCTGCCCATTGCGCTGGCGCGGATCGGCCTTGAGGCCGGGCCTTTGTCGCAATGGCTCTATGCGGGCCTGAAGGAAGCAGGGTTCGCCGTAGAGCTGTTGGAGACGCGGCACGTCCGCGACGCCTTCAAGGCGATGCCGGTGAAGACGGACCGGAACGATGCACGCGGCATCGCCCAGCTGATGCGGCTGGGCTGGTTTCGGCCGGTGCATTGCAAATCCGTACCGGCGCAAGAGACGCGAGCGATTCTGACCGCACGCAAGCTTGTTCGGGGAAAGCTTTACGATATCGAGATGAGCCTCCGGGGCATTTTGCGGGGCTTCGGCCTTAAGGTGGGCCGGACCACAAAAGCAGACACTCGTTGGCTGACCGAGGACGCCTGCTTAGATCTTTGTTTTCGCAGAGTTTTCCCGGAAAGGCCATTTTTGGTAACTTTGCTTAGTTCAACACCGGCGCTGTCGACCCGCTGGGCATGAAACGGTTCAGCGATTGTGATAAAGCATCCGCCAGCGCTGCTGGCGGAGAGATCGGTGTTTTCTTGGTGCGTCAGAGCCCTTTGCTTAGTTGGATCGGGGACTTCCGAGCACCGCTGAGTTTGCCAAGGGCCGAGAGCGGCCCAGGAGCATGTTTTCTAGAGTTCCTTTGACGGAAGTTCCATGCCGGCGGCGCACCCGGAGGATGTCATGGATGTACTTTATGCCAATTGCGCGGGCCTTGATATTCACAAGGATACCGTTTTCGCCTGCAGCCGCCGCATGATCGATGGCAAAGTCATGCGCGAGGTTCGCACCTTCAAGACGACGACGGGCGAGCTTCTGGCCCTGTCGGAGTGGCTCGGATCGATCGGCGCAACCCACATCGTAATGGAGGCGACCGGCGTCTACTGGAAGCCGGTCTGGAACATCCTGAGCGATGGCGATTTCGAGTTGATTTTGGCCAACGCGGCCCATGTCAAAAACGTCCCGGGCCGAAAGACGGACGTGAACGACGCCACATGGCTGGCTGATCTGCTCGCCCACGGGCTTATCCGCGCGAGCTTCGTGCCGGATACCCAAACGCAGGAGCAGCGCGGGTTGCTGCGCACGCGCAAGCAGTTGACGCGCGAACGGACGAGCCACATCCAGCGCCTGCAGAAGACGTTGGAAGAAGCCAATATCAAGCTCGACTCGGTCATCTCCGATGTCATCGGCGCAAGCGGGCGCGCCATGATCGAAGCGCTGATTGCGGGCGAGACCAATCCCTTACGGCTGGCAAGCCTCGCAAGCAGCCGGATCAAAGCCTCGCCCGCAGCGCTCGCAGAGGCCTTGCGGGGCCGGGTGACGCGGCATCACCGGTTCCTGTTACGCCTCCATCTTCAGCAGATCGATGCGCTGGACCGGGCCATCGCCGAAGTCGACAAGGAGGTCGAGGCCAACCTCGCCCCCTTTCGCGCCTTGATCCCGGTCCTGACCAGCATTCCCGGAATCGGAGACCTGGCGGCCCGCGTTTTGCTCGCTGAGATCGGGACTGACATGAGCCGCTTTCCGACGGCCGGCCATCTCGTCTCCTGGGCGGGGCTGTGCCCCAAGAACGACGAAAGCGCCGGCAAGCGACGGTCAACCCGCATGCGCAAGGGCGCGCCATGGTTGAAGACGGTCCTCATTCAGTGCGCGTGGGCCGGCGCCCGCAAAAAGGGCAGCTATCTCGAGGCTCAGTTCCACCGTCTGCGCGCCCGGCGCGGGGCAAAAAAGGCTGTCGGAGCCGTCGCCGCCTCCATCCTCACAGCCGCCTACCACATGATCGCCAACGGCGTATTCTATCAAGACCTCGGCCCCGATCACTTCGATCGACGCGCCAAGCCAAACCGGATCAAACGCCTCGCCGCCAAATTCCAAAGCCTCGGCTATGACGTCGAGATCAAGCCTCTGGCCGCGTGAACTCGCTGCCAGTTTCTTTCTAGAATGTCAGTTGCGCCGTCAGAGCTACTGCGATTAGCTCCTTGCGCCATCCAAGGAGGGCCGCGTCGCGACGATTCAAATCAGGTCCGCTACCCCAGAAAAATCACCCGGATTTGATAATTTTTTCGGAAAAATCCTATATACATGCTTTTAAAAACAGATAACGAAATACATTCAGCTGTTTGCACGCATATATCTTGCTAGCGGCAGCAAAGACTGAGAACAAACCCGGTTAAGCACCTTTGATCCCGTTGGGCACCCGCCTGACACCAATGGCGATTGCATTCAAAGGAGTCTCCCTATGGCCGTCTTGCTTCGTCAGCTCGCACTTGTTTCAGAATCCAGTCAGGTCCCTAAAGGAGATGCGCAGAAGGTTTCGGCTGCCCTACAAAAGCAAGCTTCGCGCGACCTTGCGCCTATTTGGGATATCTCCGCGACGGTTGACTCCTTCGATAAACTCGAAGACGTGCCAACTGGATATTGGCCGATCATTGTAAGGGACGATATCAACACGCCCGGTGCAGCTGGCGTTCACGAGGATAAGAACGGCCAGCCTTTCTCGCTGGTGCAGGCGTCATCCAGCATTGACGCATGGTCGCTGACTGCAAGCCATGAAGCATTGGAGATGCTCGTTGATCCCTTCGGCAATCGCCTCGTTGCTGGAGACTCCCCCAATACCGACCAGGGACGCGTCAGCTTTCTCGTAGAGGTCTGCGATCCATCCGAGGCCTCCGATTACGCTTATAGCGCAAATGGCATTCTCGTATCGGATTTCTATACCCCGCAATACTTTGATCCGGTCAAAGCTCCAGGCGTGAGATATTCCTACACCGGCGCCATCACGGAGCCGAGACAGGTCCTGAAGGGGGGATATCTGTCCTGGGAAGACCCCGTTTCCGGAGACTGGTGGCAACAAGTCTGGTTCGACACCCCCGAGCCTACATTTCGGAAGCTTGGCCCGATCGATCAGAAGGCCGCTGGCAATTTGCGGGCGGCGATCGACCGCTTGACTTCGGAAAACACGCTAAAGGCCATTCGGCGCGGACGGCAGGCAGCGCAGGCCGCGGGCATCCTTGTAAGCGCCGTCTGCAAGTCTGCTGAGTCCAATGCCTCATCCTTGCGTGAGGAGATCGATGAGATCCTGCGCGGCTCCAGGAAAAAGGTCTCTGATCGCGCGAGCGCCAAACGACGTTCCGCCCCCTCCGTTCGGCAGGACTAAACAGATATTCCTTGGCCAGCCAACGAATGCCTGCTTAGAATCGTTTGTTTTCATAGAGTTTTCCCCAAAACCGGAAAGGCCACTTTTGGGAACTCTGCTTACAGTTTCAACCCGTCCAGGGACGGGCTCGCTCCAGGATTTGCTTTCTGCTATGCTCGGATGCTCAATCGCGAGTGCCTGCGCGGAGGTAAACCCCATGGCAGACGATCCCACCCAAGAGGGCAAAGCACGCGCCAAGGCGTTGCACGAAGAAATCGATCGCATTCTGGATCCCGATAAGAAGAATGATCGAGCGGAGAGCGATTCTTCAGGGGCTGCAGACCGAGAAAAGCAGCCGTCGCCAAGAGATTTCATCCAGAAACGAATGCGTGAACTCGACGGGAAGAAGGGTACGCCTTAACGCTTTACTTAAGGTTGACAGCCTAAGCCGCCCAATGTGATTCTAAACTGTGGTAATTTCCTATTACGCTCAGTAAAAAACTTGTGTTAATATTGGAGAGATCTTGCCTGGGATGTTCGATCCATATCAAACTAGCATGGATATATAAAACTAATAATGTGAGTGTATTCCATGCCCGACGAACTCATTTCTGCACAAGTCAGGACCAGCATCGCCGATGACATCGCCCAGCGGAAGAAGCAACATCAGGCGACGATCGCGAGACTGAGAGCAGCAGAGGCTCACGCTCGCACTTTCCGGGCGGAGATTCCGCTTAAACTCCGCTCGTGATGCTCGCGTTGGGGGACTCGTGGTTCGATTATCCGCTTAATGGAAACTCGGTGACGATTGGAACGACCGATATCGTCGCCCAGTTCCAGACTATGGGAGGTAATCCGCCGGTCATCTTTAACATCTCGCATCACGGTGACGCCACGACCGACGAATTGGCGTTGCCGAAGCAGGAGCGCATGATCGAAGCGCTGCAAGATCCTGACAACTGGCTCGGCGCCCGAAAGCCGGACGCTATTCTTTTCTCGGGCGGCGGCGACGATATCGCGGGCAACCAGTTTTGCATTTTTCTGAATTATGCCGCCCCAGGGGTTGATGGCCTCAACAGAGACAGGTTCGAGAAAGCGCTCGGGATGGTCGAGGCTTCGTATCTCGATCTCTTCGTTCTTAGAGACCGCTATGCGAGCGGTGTGCCGATTATTGGCCACGCTTACGATTTTCCAATCCCGAACGGGGCGCATCCGCCCTGTGCCGGCCCTTGGCTTTTGCCGTCCTTGCAGTATTGCAATTGGTCGGTGCAGGAAGGGACAGCCATTGTCAAGGAGGCGCTCGTCGCGTTCAACGAGATGGTGACCCGGCTCGCCGCCAATGCCGCAAACAACTTTGTCCTTGTCCACACCCAAGGCCTTCTCCAACCGGGGGACTGGGCGAACGAACTGCATCCCTATCCGGCAGGTTTCAAAACAGTCGCCAACGCCTTCTTGAAGGTCATAGCCGTTAAATTCCCGAACCGCGTAGACCCCCTCACAAGCTGATCGGGGGAGGAACATGATGCCGCGATGGCGGCTGGTCCGTAATACCCATTTCGTGCAGCTTCGGCGTCTGCCTCATCCTTGCGAACGGATTCAGCTGTCGCGAGCAGATCGAGCGGGGAACCGGCCGCAGAACGAGCCCCCCTTGCGGCGGCTGCGCTGTGGTTATTCCGCCGCCTGACGCTGAATGATCAACGACGAAATAAGCGCTCTCAGTGCTGCCGGCTTGATCGGCTTCTGCAAGAACGCGGATCCCCCATCAAGGACCTTCGTCCGCACCTCTTGCGAGTTGTCAGCGGTGGCGATGATGCCGGGGATGTCGGCGTTGCAAGCGGCCGCTATCGCGCGAATGGCTTCGCAGCCGTCTTCCCGATCCAGATGGTAATCGGAGATGATGATGTCCGGCGTGACCCGCGCCGCCTTGAGCTGCTCAATAGCTCCGGCGCTATCCATCGCAGCGATAACCGGGCACTGCCAGCTGGACAGCAATGTCTTCATCCCGTCGAGAATGGTGCGGTCGTTATCGACGCAAAGCACGATCGCTCCGCGCAGATCGCCGTAGGATACAGGCCGTGTCACGAACGGCCGAGGCTGCTCCATTTCCGACCAGCGGGCCAAAGGCACCGACACCGAGAACAATGATCCTGTTCCGAGCTTCGACTGCAGAGACAGGCGATGATCGAGAACACGGCACATGCGCTCGACGATGGAAAGGCCAAGCCCCAGGCCCGGCGCCTGGCTGTGATGATCGAGGCGCTGAAACTCCTTGAAGATCACTTCACGCTGGTCGTCGGCTATTCCCGGTCCGCTGTCGTGAACTTCTATGATTAAATTACGCGCGCGCCGCCGGCAACCGAGAACGACGCGGCCTTTGTCCCTGTTGTATTTGAGCGCGTTCGAGACAAGGTTCTGAAGAATGCGCCGCAGAAGCTTCCGGTCGGACCGGATCAGGGCAGACGATGGCACGATGGTGAAAGAGATCCCGCGTGCCTTGGCGATCGGTTCGAAGTCGATGGTTATCTGCTCGAGCAAGTCCTTAACCGGGAAGACGCCGAATTCCGGCTTCATCGCGCCGCTGTCGAGCCGGGAGATGTCGAGAAGAGCATTCAGGATTTCCTCGACGCCATCGAGCGAGGCATCGATATTGCGGGCGAGGCGGCCGAGCTCCGCGGGAGGCGAGCGTTCCAACAGGCTCGACGCGTAGAGACGGGCCGCGTTCAACGGCTGCAGAACGTCATGGCTCGCTGCCGCCAGAAAGCGGGTCTTGCTGATGTTGGCTTCATCGGCTTTCGCCTTGGCGATGGCAAGCTCCAACGTGCGGGCCTCCACGCGCCGTTCAAGGTTTTCGTTGGCCCGGGCGAGAGCCTCGGCGGCGGTTTGGCGCTCGGTGATGTCTGTATAGGTCACAACGACGCCGCCCTGCGGCATGGCGTTGACCCGCACTTCGATCACGCGGTTATCCATGGTGCACTCGTGGAAGCCCCGCGTCGTGAGCTGGTATTTCACGATCCGGTCGGTGACGAACTCTTCGACGGCGGCGGGATCTTTGTGTACTCGCTTCGCCTTGAAGCGGATAATCTCGTCGAGGGGGGTGCCTACTCGCGCGTACTGGGGAGGCAGCATCAGGATCTCGCGGTACTGACGATTCCAGCAGATGAGCTGCATCTTCTTGTCAAAGACAGCGATGCCTTGGCCAACGTGGTCAAGAGCGCACTGTAGTAGATCGCGATTGTACTGAACCGCCTCCGAAGCCTCGTCGAGCAGCCTCAGGGCCGACTCGCGGCCCACATTGAGACGCCTCAGCATGAGCGACATGACAAGCCGGGAGGATGGCGCGCCAATTGCGCTGGCCAACAGGTTTTCCGTGAACTTGACCGCATGCGGGTCGGCTTGCCCAGGCGAGGACGGTTCGATCCCGCGGCTCGACATATAGTCTGCAAACGACCGCCTGGTTCTTTCCTCACCGAGATAGCGCGCGACGGTCGACATCAGGTCACTGAATGGAACGCTGGTGCGCCAGGGTTTGAAGGCCGGCGACAGAAGCGGGTTGGCATCCTCGATGAAGAGATTGGTCTGGAGCCGCTCGATCGGTTCAAGAGGACGAAGCAGGGATACGGAGAGAAACGCTACAACATTCAACGTGATGCTCCAAACCACGCCATGGGTGAGGTGGTCGAAGTTCAGGTAGAAAAGCATTTCCGGGCGCAGAAAAGCGATGCCAAATGGGCCATCGTGCAAGAACGCTGCGCCTGCTGCGGTATCCGCTATCAGTTTCGGAAGAAGCAGCGTGTAGGCCCAGACGGCAAAACCGGCGAGAATGCCAGCCGCTGCGCCCCTTGCCGTGGCTCTGCGCCAGAAGAGACCGATGAAAAACGCGGGAGCGAATTGGGCGATGGCTGCGAAGGAGAGAAGCCCGATTTCGGAGAGCGAAGCATTCCCGATTTTATCGTAAAAGGCATAGGCGGCCAGGATGATGGAAAGCATCACCGCGCGACGTACGTTCAAGAGAAAGCGGGACAGGTCCAGCGGCCGCCCCGCCGCGGCCATGCCGGGCCGCTTCAGAATAAAGGGTATCAGAAGGTCGTTGCAGAGCATGACGGACAGGGCGACCGTCTCGACCACCACCATCGCCGTTGCGGCGGACAGCCCCCCCAGAAAGGCAATGAATGTGAAGACGTGGCTTTGTGCATAGAGCGGGAGCGCAAGAAGATACATGTCGTGCGGGTATGTATTCCCAAGCATGAGGCTCCCGGCCATCGCCACAGGCACGACAAAGATATTGATTGCGATCAGATAGAGGGGGAAAAGCCATGAGGCTTTGCGGAGTTCTTCCTCGGAAACATTCTCGACAAAGGTTACGTGAAACTGCCGGGGGAGCAGGATGATACAGACGAAACTGAGGAAGGAGACGGTCAGAAGGGCGCCGCCGTGGATTCCGGTGTTGAAGACATAGGCGTCCGCCTGTGTCATGGCCGTTGCGATCAGATCACTCGGGCCTTCGTTCATGCCGTAGACGACGTAGATGCCGACCAGAAGAAAGGCGCAAAGCTTGACGATCGACTCGACGGCGACCGCAAGCATGAGCCCGCGCTGATGTTCCGTTGCATCGCTATGCCGCGCGCCGAAGAGGATCGTAAACGTCGCGAGGACGATGGCTATGAACAGATCCATATTGCCGATCGGCAGCGTGACAGCGTTGGCATCTTGCGCCGGATGCCCCAGGACAACAGCAATGGCTTGTGAGATGGCTTTGAGCTGAAGGGCGATATAAGGCAACACCCCGACCACCGCCACAATGGTTACGATGGCCGCCACGGCCGGGTTTTTGCCATAGCGGGCCGCAATAAAATCAGCAATCGACGTAATATTCTGATCTTTCGTGAGCCGTCTTATTCGACGCAGCACGGGCAGGGCGAGCGTAAAGGCGATGATGGGCCCCAAATAGACCGCGATGAAATCGAACCCCTTTTCGGCGGCGGAGCCCACGCTTCCGAAGAACGTCCAGGATGTGCAGTAGACCCCCAAAGCAAGAGCATAGACATACGGGCGTCCAACAGGCGCGGGGCCTTTCCTGCCGGCGCGATCGGCAAGATAGGCAATGCCAAAAAGCGCACCGATATACAGGAGGGAACAGGTTATTATGACCCAGCCATCAATCATCTCTTACTCATGCCCAGGCCTCTTGACCGAAGCGTCATGGGATGACGGCCTATTTTCCAAGCGTGCATCATATTCTAAAATCTTATACCATAATTAAGCAACGCGTGCCCTTGGCATGCAAGTGCAATTCTATTCGATGAATATAAAATTATCCTTCTGCCCGCAATTACATTTCTCTTTAGGAAGGTTAGATGTTTCTCTGGGCCCAACTGTTTCAAGCGGTAAAGGCATGCCCTTCTCCCAGCTCACGCTTTACCCAAATAAGATAGATAGCGGACGGGGGGGAGGAGGTCTCATGACTTACGATTACGTCATTGTAGGCGGCGGCTCAGCTGGCTGTGTCCTCGCAAACCGCCTTTCAGCCGAGCCCTCCGTCAACGTAGCGCTCCTCGAGGCCGGACCCGGCGATAAGAATTTCCTCATTCATATGCCGATGGGCTATGCGGCGCTCATGAAAACCGGTTGGGTCGACTGGGGCTATCACACCGAGCCGCAAGCAGGAATGGGCGGGCGGCGGCTGTATTGGCCTCGCGGGAAGGTTCTCGGCGGGTCGAGCTCGGTCAACGCCATGATTTATATCCGCGGCGTTCCGAGCGATTACGACACCTGGGCACAGCTAGGGAACCGGGGTTGGGCCTGGGACGATGTCCTGCCCTATTTCAAGAAAGCCGAAAGCTACTGGCAGGGCGCAGACAACTATCACGGCGGAGACGGCCCGCTCAAAGTGACGAGGCCCGGCGTTGCTCATCCGCTTAATGCGGCATGGATCGAGGCGGGCCGAGAGGCTGGATATCCCTACACACCCGATTTCAATGGGGCCCAGCAGGAAGGTTTTGGGCCGCTCGACTGCACGATTGCGCATGGCCGCCGCGTCAGCGCCGCGGTCTGCTATTTGCGGCCGGCGATGAAGCGTCCGAACCTCACTGTGATCACGCGGGCGCAGGCCACGCGGATCCTTGTGCAGCGGGGGCGCGCGGTTGGCGTTGAGTATGCCCAGAAGAAGCAACGGCATGAAATTCTGGCAAGCCGTGAAGTCATTTTGTCCAGCGGCGCGATCAATACTCCGCAGCTCCTTCTCCTGTCAGGGATTGGCCCGGCACACGAAATCAGCCGGCATGGCATCAGGCCTGTTCACGACCTTCACGGTGTCGGCAAGAACCTGCAGGACCACCTCCATGGCGCCGTGAAGCATTATTGCAGCGCACCTGTTTCGCTTTACTCGGTGCTGAAGCCCTCAGCTCTCGCGCGCCACGTCCCCTATTACTTGTTGACCGGCAAGGGCCCCGCGTCCGAAATGGCGATCGAGACGCTGGCTTTCTTGAAAACCCGCCCGGAAGCCGTTGCACCTGACCTGCAATATCATTTCGTGCCGGTGCTTTATGCCGATCACGGCCGCATCATGATCTACCGGCACGGCTGGATGGGCTATTACAACATGCAAAGGCCGGAGGCGCGGGGCGAGATCACGCTCAAATCGGCCGATCCTTTGGCTCACCCGGCCATCCAGCCGAACTATCTGCAGAACGAGACGGACCTTCGCACACTTCGCGATGGCTTTAATATGCTGCGCGAGGTTTTTCGGCAGAAGGCGTTCGAGCCCTATGGCGGAGAGGAATTCATGCCGGGTCCGGCGGTGCAGACCGACGCGGAGATCGACGCTTATCACCGTTCATCGGGCGAGTCGCTCTATCACCCCGTTGGCGCCTGCGGTATGGGCCAGGACGAGATGGCGGTCGTGGATGAGACCTTGCGCGTGAATGGGCTCGATGGTTTGCGGGTCGTGGATGCTTCCATCATGCCGAGGCTTATCAGCGGCAATACGAACGCGCCCACCATTATGATCGCCGAGAAGGCGGCAGACATGATCCTCGGCGGCGTCGCGGCGTCATCCGTCGATGGCGCGATGGCCGCTTAAGGGTATCGCGACAAGAAAAAGCCCCGGGCGCGAGCGCATCCCGAGGCTCATAGTCAGGTAAGCTTCAGGTTACCAGCCCCAGCCGCCGCCGCAGCCGCCGTAACCGTAACTTCGGTATCCGAGTCCGTAGCCGACGCCAACCGGCGAACCCCAGCCCCAGCCGCCCCAGCCCAGGCCCAAGCCAACCGGCGATCCCCAGCCCCATCCACGACCGCCCCAGCCAATGCCTCTGCCGAAGCCATAACCGCGGCCCGGACGTGAAAAGCGCGCGTGGCTCCCCGAGAGTCCGACGGCTCCGCCGTGGTAGCGCACGGCCGTCACGCTACTCGTCCCTTGAGCGGCCAGATCATGAGAGCCGAACGCCAGCGCCGCCGCGGCGTAGGCGGAACCCGGCAATCCCCATAACGCCAATCCAAGCGCCGCCACGGCGGCGATCAATAACTGCCTTGCCTGCATGAAGAACTCCTTTGAAGTCGTTGTTTTGCCGCGGCACAGTGACCCTTGCCATGCCAGGGCTGCTTGTGCGCGATAACAACGAGTGGATACCTTCGATCCGGGGGCGGTGGAGGCGGGCGATCAAAACTAATGGATCAGGACTGCTTTCGAACAAATAGAGCGGCAGACCGCTGTGCTCCTCGCTGGCTAGCCAGCCAGCAAAAAAGCCTCGGGTGCGAGCGCATCCCGAGGCTCAGATTCAGGTAAGCAGGTTACCAGCCGCCGCAGCCGCAGCCGCCGTAAGCTGGGTATCCGACGCCAACTCCTAAGCCAACCGGCCAGCCCCAACCCCAGCCGCCGCCCCAGCCGCCATAGCCCAAGCCATAGCCAAGGCCATAGCCCAAGCCTGTGCCATACAAGCCTCGACGCCAGCCCCAGCCGCGGCCGCCCCAGCCCCAACCTCGGCCACCCCAGCCGATGCCTCTGCCGATGCCCCAACCACGGCCACCCCAGCCAATGCCCCTGCCGAAGCCTATACCGCGGCCGCCCCAGCCACCGCCGTGCCATCCGCCGCCGCGAAAGCCGCCGCCGCCCCAACGGACGAGCGTCGCGTTACTCTTCCCAAGGGCCAGATCATGAGAGCCTGACGCCATGGCTGCGGCAGCATTAGCCGCAGCAGGCAAGCCGAACAATGCTAATCCCAGCGTGGCCACAGCCGAGATCAAGAACGTCTTTATTTGCATCGTGAATTCCCCTTAAGGCAGTGTTTAAGCTGCGGCAGCCCTCATTGCGCGATGCCACCGCCGTTTCATGCCTCTCATTGCATCACCGATTCAGTTAATGAAAGGTAATAACTCCTTAAGCTTATCGGGACACAAAGAGGTTCCAATTAGTAAATGGTCAATGAATTATTACTTAATCTCAATCAATTTGTACAATAGGTCCAAATCAATGTAAGTCGACCCGTTGCCGTTACCCGCAATAATATCAATGGGTTGTGTAGGCTCTCCAAGCTTATCGATAACTAGAGCGGCGCCGGAGAAATCCTGGCCAGTCGTGTAGGGATTGACAGTGATGATAGTCTTGAGGCCAGCCCCAAGCGAGGAGCGCAACCCCAGTTCCGAATCCTCGAAGGCGAGGCACTGATCGGGGGCGAGCCGCAGTTCGTTCAGCACATAATTGTAAATATCCGGCGCGGGCTTTTTTGCCGGGACCACGTCGCCCGCTCCGATGACTTCGAACCAGGAGAGTTCTCCCCGGCAGGACGCTTTCCAGGAGCGCGGTGACGTTGGCCGGGGTCGTCGTGGTCGCGATTGCAAGCCGGAGCCCAGCCTCCCGCGCTTCGGTCAGCAAGCGCTCCACGCCAGGGCGAAGCGGGATGCCGCGCTCAGCGAGGATTTGGAGATAATGCCTGGTTTTCGCGGCGTGCAGATCGGCCACGAACTCTTCAATCGGCCGTGGCGGCTGAAAGCCGGGGCAATATCGCTCAAGATAATACGCAAGTCGCTCCTTGCCTCCGGTAACAGAAAGAAGGTCGCCGTAAAGCTCGACAGTCCAATCCCAATCCAGTCCCGCGTCGGCAAATGCACGGTTGAAAGCGACGCGATGACCGTCGCGCTCGGTGTCGGCCAGCGTGCCGTCCACGTCAAAAATCAACGCTTCTAACTTGCTCATCGCGGCTCCTTGGTTGCGTCAGCTTTACGCTTAACGCTCTTTGGGGATGGTTGGATCGTTGCGGTCCGCCTCTTCCTTGTTCGCCCATACCCAGCGGGTATCGGAAAGCTGCGTCTGCCGCATGTTGCCTTTGCAGGCGATCTCGATCAGCTTTGCCCATCGCAGTCCGTGGCGTTACAGGAACGTTTTAACGGTGGGGCATGGTAAATCAACAAAGCCTACGTCATAAAAATTACGCTCTGACGAGGGTATTCCTAGTTAAGTTACTTTAATGCTTACTTGTAGCCGCTTTTACCAAACGAACCCAATTCAGTTAAGCCGTAAAATCTCATAGAACGCCAGCCGACCTGCAAGCACGCTGCCGAACGAATAAACAGCCGGCATCACTCCCACTCGATCGTCCCCGGCGGCTTCGAGGTCACATCATAAACCACGCGGTTGACGCCCTTCACCTCGTTCACGATGCGCGTCGCGATATGGCCGAGGACGTCCAGGGGAAACCGGAAAAAGTCCGCCGTCATGCCGTCGACCGAGGTGACGGCCCGCAGCGCCAGCACGTGGTCGTAGGTCCGCGCGTCTCCCATCACGCCAACGGTTTGCACAGGCAGCAACACCGCGAAAGCCTGCCAGATATCGTCGTAGATCCCGGCCGCTCTCAGCTCCTCCAGATAAATCGCGTCGGCCTTGCGCAAAACGCGCAGCTTCTCCTCCGATGATCGCGCCGGGAATGCGGATGGCGAGCCCCGGCCCCGGGAACGGGTGCCGCTTCAGGAACGCATCCGGCAACCCAAGCTCGCGCCCAAGCGCGCGAACCTCATCCTTGAACAGCTCGCGCAGGGGCTCGACAAGCTTCAGCTTCATGCGCTCCGGCAAGCCGCCGACATTGTGATGCGACTTGATGGTGACGGATGGCCCGCCGTGAAACGAGACGCTTTCGATGACGTCCGGATAAAGCGTGCCTTGCGCCAGAAATTCCGCGCCGCCGACTTGATGGGCCGCTTCGTCGAAGATCTCGATGAACAAGCGGCCGATCGTCTTGCGCTTCTGCTCAGGATCGGTGACGCCGCTCAGCTCGGAAAGGAAGCGAGGCGCGGCCTTCACATGGATCAGCGGAATGTTGTAGGCGCCGCGGAACAGGCCCTCGACTTCCTCAGCTTCGCCTTCGCGCAAAAGGCCATGATCGACGAAAATGCAGGTCAGCGCATCGCCGAGCGCCTCGTGGAGCAACACAGCTGTGACGGCGGAATCCACCCCGCCCGAAAGTCCGCAAATCACCTTCGCGCCGCCTACCTGCGCGCGGACGCGGGCGATTTCGGCGTCGCGGAACGCCGCCATCGTCCAGGACGTGCCGCACCCCGCGATTTTGTGCACGAAGTTTCGCAGCATCGCCGCGCCGCCTGGCGTGTGGACCACCTCGGGATGAAATTGCACGCCATAGTACCGGCGCCGATCGTCGGCGATGGCGGCATAGGGGGCATTGCGTGTTGTGGCAATCGAGGCGAAGCCGTCAGGTAGCGAAGCAACCCGGTCGCCGTGGCTCATCCAGACCGGAGCCTTCTCACCAACCGCGGCCACGCCCTCGAAGAGTGGCGACACGGCCTTGATGTCGATCAGCGCGGAGCCATATTCGCGCTCGCTCGACGGCTCGACCTTGCCGCCAAGCCGCGCCACCATGCCCTGCTGCCCATAGCAGATGCCAAGCACCGGCACGCCCGCCTCGAATATCGCATCCGGCACTTGCGGAGCGCCCGGATCGAAAACGCTTGCCGGGCCGCCGGAAAGGATGATCGCCTTCGGCTTCAGCTCCGCGATGGCCTTTTCCGCTGCGTTGAAGGGCACGATCTCGGAGTAAACATTGGCTTCGCGCACGCGCCGCGCGATGAGCTGCGTGAACTGGCCGCCAAAATCAACAATGAGAACGACATCATTTATGGGGAGACCGTGCAAGGGGCGCTCCTCTCTCGCTGGATCAACCCGCCATTAATCTGAAGGCACAAAAGTTGATCGATTCTACAGTGCTAAAGCAGCCTGTCCGCGTCCAGATGTACGCGCGCTACTCTAGTCATAAAAGAATGGGTCCGCGATTGCGGACCCATTCCTAAGATAGACGGATTTTTTAAAGCGTCCAGCGCGGAGCCCTTTCCGCGCTCAACTCTAGAGCGCGTCCGGAAAAGTGCGAAGCGGCCTTCCGGCAAGACGCACGGCAAAATAAAAACTTAGAGCCCGCTTTCGAGTCCATCAAAAGCGGATAGGCTCTAGTCGCAGCTGTCGACGTGACCAGTCGCGTGTTTCTTGATCTGCTCGCAGGCGAAGTTCCTGGCCTGGTCCGGCAGTCTCTTGTTGATTTCAGTCCAATACGGAGCGTCGCCAGACGTGCTGAAAGCGCCATAGAGCCAGTAACCGGCGATAGCCAGGAAGGCGATAATGATAAGGTAGAAGATGGCCTTGATGAAACCCATAGCGGAACTCGCTTTTCTTGATGGTTGGTCTTTGACGGGTGGGTTGCCGAATGAGCATCCCCAGGCACCTTTAGATCCAAGTTGTAACAGGTTCTTGACCGGACCTGAGACGCAGCAATGCAGGAATTTTGTCCATTTTGGGGCAGCGGGAACTTGGCCCGCTATGTTGAGACATTATGCGGCGCTTTTGCGTAAAAGGGCCATGTAAAAGCCGTCCGTACCATGACGAGCAGGCGTTAGAAGAAGCCCCAGCTTATTGTGATTCGCGCTGCAGGTTACAGAATGGGAGAGGACTTTTGCAGCATGTTGTCCCTCGTCGATTGCGGAGAAACTTGGATTGCGCTCGAGAAAAGCTTTGATTTGCTTGTCGTTTTCGTCGGGCAGGATCGAGCAGGTGATGTAAGCAAGCGTTCCACCCGGCTTTAACAACCGGTCCGCACGCCTCAAAAGCTCAGCCTGCGTTGCAATGCGCTCGCCAAGTTGGGTGCTCGTCAGCCGCCATTTCGCATCGGGCCGCCGCCGCCAAACGCCCGTTCCACTGCAAGGAGCGTCGATCAGGACAAGGTCCATATGCCCCTCCAAAGCATCGAGGGCGGCGTCCTCGCCGGGTTGCAGCGTTTGCACGTTTCGTGCGCCTGCGCGCTTCAATCGATCGAAGATCGGGCGAAACCGGACCGCATCGGAGTCGTAGGCGTAAATCTGCCCCGTGTTCTGCATCTGAGCGGCCAAAGCGAGGGTCTTTCCGCCAGAGCCAGCGCATATATCCGCAACCTGCATGCGCGCGCCCGCGCCCGCCAGAAGCGCTGCGATCTGGCTTCCTTCGTCCTGAACCTCGAACCAGCCGCGGCCATGAGCCGGGTCAGCCTCAACATTCGGGCTGCGGGCGCCGCCTTCACGGGGCGGCAACCGCACCCCTATGGGGGAATAGGGCGTGGCGGCGGCGTCATTGCGGGCGAAGGCCTTGAGAACCTTTTCGCGCGTCGCCCTCAGTGTGTTGACGCGCAAATCTAAGGGAGCGCGTGCGGCCAAAGCCTGCCCCTCCGCAACGGCGCGATCTCCGAAAACCTCAGAGAATGAGGGATGGAGCCATTCGGGGTAGTCACCTTGTATCCAAGGGGGAGCACCCGACAGATCGCCATGGTCGAGGCCGCTCTCCTCCTCGGGCGTGAGGCGCGCTGGGCAATACCCTTCACCGCTGCAAAAGCTGGCGATATCCTGAAGGGAAACATTCCATTCGCGGCGAAGCGCGGCAAGCGCTATGGCACGGGCCGTTTCCGAGCGCATCACATACGATAAGGATTGTTTTCGCCGCAGGCTGTCGAAGACAAGATTGCCGATCCAGGTGCGGTCCCCGGAGCCCGCGAAGCGGTGCGCTCTGCCCCAATCGGCGAGCACCACCGAAGCGGCCCGCCCCCGCCCCATGATCTCGGTCAAAACCTCGATTGCTGCCTGTAGTCTTGCGCCGGGTTGCATCGATGCGGCTTAAGCGTTGCCGATTGGATAGTTCGGCAATTCTCGCGTAACCGTAACGTCGTGCGTGTGGCTTTCCCGAAGACCCGCGTTGGTGATCCTGACAAATTCCGCTTTCTCATGCAGTTCGGTAATGGAGCGCGAGCCTGTGTAGCCCATGGCCGCGCGCAAGCCGCCCACAAGCTGGTGCAGCACGCTTGACACCGGCCCCTTGTAGGGAACCTGCCCTTCAATGCCCTCTGGCACCAGCTTCAGGGCGTCCGCAACCTCGCTCTGGAAGTAGCGGTCCGCCGATCCGCGCGCCATCGCGCCGAGCGAGCCCATGCCTCGATAGGATTTATAGGAGCGGCCTTGATACAGATAAACCTCGCCGGGGCTCTCGTCGGTGCCGGCCAGCAGCGAGCCGATCATCACGCAACCCGCGCCGCTCGCCAGCGCCTTCGCGATGTCGCCCGAATATTTGATGCCGCCATCGGCGATGACGGGCACGCCGTGCCGCGCGGCAGCCTCTGCTGCTTCCATGACGGCGGTCAGCTGAGGAACGCCAACGCCGGCGACGATGCGCGTTGTGCAGATGGAGCCTGGGCCTATGCCTATCTTCACGGCGTCCGCGCCCGCATCGATGAGGGCCAACGTCCCCTCGGCTGTGGCAACGTTGCCCGCGATCACCTGGACAGCATTGGACGCCCGCTTGATGCGCTTTACCGCGTCGAGGACGCGCTGCGAATGGCCATGCGCGGTATCGACGACGATCAGGTCTGCGCCTGCATCCATGAGATGTTCGCTGCGCTGGAAACCATCATCGCCAACAGAGGTCGCCGCGGCGACGCGAAGCCGCCCCTGCTCGTCCTTGCAGGCAAAGGGATGCTGCTCGGCCTTCTCGATATCCTTCACGGTGATCAGGCCGATGCATTGGTAGTCATCGTCAACGACGATCAGCTTCTCGATGCGATGCCTGTGTAAGAGCCGCTTGGCGTCATCCCGTCCAATATTGTCCTTCACCGTGATGAGATTGCTTTTGGTCATCAGCTCGTGGACAGGCTGCGCGGGGTTCGTGGCGAAGCGCACATCGCGGTTGGTGAGAACGCCGACGAGCTTGCCCTGCCCGTTGCCATTGGCGCCCTCGACAACGGGGATGCCCGAGATCCGAAAGCTTTTCATCAAGCTCAGTGCGTCTTTCAAGGTCGCATGAGGCGAGATGGTGACCGGATTGACCACCATGCCGGATTCGAACTTCTTCACCTGCCGGATATGCTGGGCCTGTTCTTCAGGCTTCAAGTTGCGATGGATGACGCCGATTCCGCCGGCCTGAGCCATCGCGATGGCGAGCGGACCTTCGGTGACCGTGTCCATGGCCGCCGCGACGATCGGAATGTTGAGCTTTATGCTTTGCGTCAGGCTGGTCGTAACGTCAACTTCAGAGGGCAATACGTCGGACAGGCTCGGCTGCAACAGCACATCGTCGAAGGTAAGCCCCGTCTTTTGCCGGATAATGGCCATTTCAAACCCTTTGCGCGCCAAGCCGCGTCGATTTGTTTGGAATTCTTGCTGGGGTTTAGCACCCCCGTCTCGATCTGTAAAATGTGGCTAGAGGTTTGCCCTGTCCAGTCGCGGCCGGGTTGGACAAATTCAGACTTTCCTCTAAGCGGCAATGCCGTTAACCTGCGCGGCTGACGCCAAAAGCGCGCCTCACTGGCAGCGACCCTCTGCCAATTCAGTCTGCGGCCGCCGCATGACTGCCGGGTCGAGCGAAAAAGGATCAAGACAATGGAACTGCGTAGACTGACCAACGAGTTAGCCGTAGCCGGACAGGTCAACCCGAGCGATATACCGGGGTTGGCTGCTCAAGGAATCCGCGCCATCATTTGCAATCGGCCGGATGGAGAGGCGCCCGATCAACCCGCCTTTGCGGAGATGGAAAAGGCCGCGGCGGCGAATGGGATCAAGATCGTCTACCAGCCTGTCGTGCCGGCTGCGATCAGCGACACGGATGCAGAAACTTTTGGCAAGCTGCTCGACGAGCTTCCCAAGCCCGTGCTCGTCTATTGCCGGTCCGGAATGCGTTCCGCCGCGCTCTGGGCGCTGAGCCAGGCCGGGACGCTTCCGGTGGAAGACATCATGGAGTCGGCGGCCATGGCTGGTTACGACCTCAAGCCACTATTGCCGCGTCTGGTACGGTGACCCGGTCATGAGCGGCGGTACGGCGGCGGCGAACACCATTCCAGACTTCGATGCGGGCTTTCGCGCAAAGCTGGCGGACCTTGTGCTTTGGCGGCGGGATGTCCGGAAGTTCCGCCCCGATCCACTTCCGCCGGGAAGTGTGGATCGGCTGCTCCGGCTTGCGTGTCTTGCTCCTTCCGTCGGGTTGAGCGAGCCCTGGCGCTTCGTGCTTGTGGATGACCCGGCAAAACGCCAGCACATGCGCGAGAATTTCAAAGCGGCGAACGCAGAGGCTCTCGCATCTTACAGCGGAGACCGGGCGACACGTTACGCGGCTCTCAAGCTTGAAGGGCTGGATGACGCGCCCGTGCAACTGGCTGTGTTTGCAGAGCCAGACCCTGAGCAGGGCGCGAAGGTTGGACGCCGGACAATGCCGGAGACCGTCGCTTATTCCGTTGTGACGGCTATTCACACCTTCTGGCTGGCGGCGCGGGCCGAGGGGATCGGCGTGGGCTGGGTTTCCATTCTCGATCCGGCTCCCATCGCAGGCGATCTCGAAGTGCCACTGCATTGGCAGTTCATTGGTTATTTTTGCGTGGGCTATCCGATGGAGGTCGCGGACACGCCGGAGTTGGAACGGGCGAATTGGCAGAAGCGCGCCGATCCTGCTTCTTTCATCTTCCGCCGCTGAACAGGGATCTCGTTGCGGACGGACGTTGAGAGAGCACATTTGAAACCGCTTGGACGGCCATCGGCAAAGGCGTCGTGACTTATGGCGGTTCGTATCAGTCGTCGCGCTCTCCCGCGTTGGGTCACAACAGGCAGGTCTCAAACTGAGCATAGATCCTTGGCGCAACAAATCTCAGCGTCCCCGGCGTGCCGGCCAGTCGTCTTGTCTGCTTGACATCATCCGCGCCCCGTGGCCCTTTCTGCGGGGGACGT
>CAVRLF010000002.1:0-303952 GCA_963721975.1 uncultured Alphaproteobacteria bacterium | reverse complement strand
CGGCTAAAAATACTGACTCTACGAGGGGGATTCCCTTCGGGCTCATTCTGTAAATCGATGGCGTCAAATCAATTCGCGGGGGCGAGATGGCTGGGATTGCGATTACTCGAACGGATATGAGCGCCGCGGATTTGCGTGCGGCGGCAAGGCTGTCTGCAAACGCCAGGCAGGCGTCGCGCATTCTGGCCATCGCCATGGTGCTCGATGGCTTTAGCCGCGAGGAGGCGGCTCGCCTTTGTGGAATGGACCGGCAGAGCTTACGCGACTGGGTTCACCGCTATAATCAGGAAGGTGTGGATGGGCTTGCCGACCGGGCGCGGAGCGGCCGGCCCGCGAACCTGAGCTGGGTCGAACTGGGCAAGTTTTCATCCTGGGTCGAGGAGGGCGCCGATCTCGCCCGCGATGGCGTGGTGCGGTTCCGACGCGTCGATTTGCGCGACCGCATTGCCGCCGAGTTTGGCGTCAGCCTGCATGAGCGCAGCGTGGGCAAGCTGCTGCGGAGGCTCAACTTTCGCCGTCTTTCCGTGCGTCCGTCGGCGCCCAAAATCCGATCCCGCGGCCCAGGAGGCTTTTAAAAAAACTTCGCAAGCCTCGCCAAGGAAGCGCTCGGCGAGCGCGCTGGCAAGCCGGTCGAACTCTGGTTCCAGGACGAAGCAAGGGTCGGGCGGCAAGGCGCGCTGACCCGCATCTGGGCCAGACTCGGAAGCCGCCCGCGCGCGCCGCGCGACCGGCGCTTCACCTGGGCGTATCTATTCGGCGCGGTCTGCCCGGCCCGGGGCGTCGGCGCCGCCTTGGCGTTGCCGACCGTCAATATCGAAGCCATGACCATGCATCTCGCTGAAATCAGCAAATGCGTCAGCGCCGGAGCGATCGCCTTGCTCGTTGTGGACGGGGCCGGGTGGCATCGCTCGCCCAAGTTGGTCGTTCCAGAGAATATCGTTCTGCTGAAATTGCCCCCTTATGCGCCGGAACTGAACCCGGCCGAAAACATCTGGGAATACCTTCGAGGCAACGCGCTGAGCCATCAAGTCTGGGAAACTTACGAGGACATCGTCGATGCATGCTGCAGCGCATGGAACGCCTTGATGCGCGCGCCAGAAATCGTCCGCTCAATCGCCACCCGCGACTGGGCGCAGGTCAGCACTTAGGGCCGTTGGTATTATTTTAAGGCTTGAGCTTAGGATTGTGTTTAGAAGCGTTTATATCGGGTAAAAAAGCATCGCCGCAACCCGTCTCAACGCTTGGTCGTGGGCAGCCTTTGAAATAAACCCATCCGTGCTGGCGTTGAGCAGACTCTCCCGTGCTCGCCGATGGATGGCGTCATGCCGGCGCGGGCGCACTTCTCCTGCGGGTCGCAAGCGGGCTCACCTTCGCGACAAGAGCCCGGCAGCTCAACCTCCAGCTCCGGACGTATGAGTGTTACTCCGCTACGCCATCAGTCGCGCCCGTCTGTTTGTTCATCTTGGACGACAGCTCCCGGCCTCAACTCATCGTCGTACTCCATCGAGATTTTCCGGACGCGGTAACTATTGCCCTCAAGATTGATGCTAATGAAAGTCTTCCGAAGTACGGTCGTTTCGTCCCAAAACCAATCCGCGATAATGTCGGCCTTCGGCAGCAGGCGGTTGTCGAGCACTCTCCTGAATTCGTCCTTCCAGTCTGCATCTTTTGAAAGCCGAGTCGAAACTTCCGACAACATGCCGGCGGCGAGGTCAGGTATTGCGCAGAAGTCCTCGTAGTCTTTAAACTCCGGATCCTGTGCTGTGGTGACCATTCGAAAGACGCCCATCGGGCGATTGGCGTAGAATGATGACATGCGAGCAGAGGCAAGCAGGGCATCATCATGCCTACTGTCGTTCGAGACGAACTCATCCTCATCCGTTATCCACATGATGTTTCCCAGTGGTCTTACCCAGAGGGAAATTAGAATGGCCGGAAACTGAACCTTGCGCATCATCGACACTAGCGCGCGGGGCTTCCACCTAGCCTTCAGGCCGAAGCCTTTCTGAAACTTATCAGACGAACCTGGGAAGCTTGTCCCCCCTCTAAGAGGTATTAGGCAGCTCCCACTCAGCTCCAGACGTTAAGAGTCTTAGGGTCCTAGCAAAGTCTGTCATAAAATTAAGTAAGCGGTTAATTGATCCTATGCTTCTCAAATCCTTCCGCCGGAATACATGCTGCGACGAATAATTTTCCAAACTCCGTGAGCATCATCTTGCTATGACGTCGCAGCCCCGTTTGCGGTCCGCCCGGGACAGCATATACTGGATCTTGCCGTTCGACCGGCCAAGTGGCCAAGTTGCCAAATTCAATGCTTCAAGATGCGAATATGAGAGCTCAATGCGATCCGGCAAGAATAGCTCATCTTTTGGCAATTCACTCTTCTCGATGATTCGATTTTGGAATTTGTTTTCCGCCCTATCGTAGTCGAGATAATCCACGACGGTAAAAGTCTCGCTCCGCAACCGATACAAAATCCAGGCCTCATCTCGACTTAACAATGAGATGACGTGGCTAAAAGATGGGTGAATGTCTTGCTGCGCTCGAGCGTCAACTGATCTAGTCAAGACTTCCTCAAACATATCCCACAGCTCAGAGTAATAGGGGCAAAACTCCGGGCGCGGGCGTTGGGCAGGACTTACAGCGAACTGATTTGTTGATTCCGTTGGGGCATGATCGAATCAACCGGCGACATTTCCGGGCTTGGCCTCGAAGAACTGAAGGCGCTGCTGACGCAGGCTCTGGAGGGGAACGCCCGGCTGAAGGCGGAGAACGCCGCGCTGCGCGAGGAGATCGCGCGGCTCAAGGGCTTGAAGGGACGCCCGAAGCTCAAGCCTAGCGGCATGGAGCAGGCGGCGGAGACAGCCGGCGCGAAAGCCGGCAGGCGCAAGGGGCGTCGCGGCGCCCGGCGGGGCGCCATCAACGAGACCCGCATCCTGAAGCCGGACAGCCTGCCGGACGGCGCCGGCCAGTTCAAGATCGCCGAGCACGCGCTCTGCTGGGTCCATGCGGAGCGCCTCATCCACAAGCTCGATACGTTCTGCGAGGCGCACGTCCAGGCGAAGGAGCGCATCCGCGCCCGCATCTGGCGGCTTTACAAGGACCTCAAGGCGTACCGCCACGCGCCAACTCGGCGCCGCGCCCTCCAACTTGAGCGCCGCTTTGACGCCATCTTCTCCACCGAGACAGGCTTCGCCACACTCGACAGGCTTTTGGCGCGGCTTCGCGCACAGAAAACCGAACTGCTGATGGTCCTGAAGCGCCCCGAGATCCCGCTTCACACGAACGGTTCGGAAAACGACATCCGCTGCCAAGTCACTCGGCGAAAGATTTCCGCCGGAACGCGTTCGGATGAAGGCCGCGACGCGCTTGACGCCTTCCTTGGCCTCATGAAAACCTGCGCCAAGCTGGCCATCAGCTTCTGGGATTATCTCGGCGACCGCCTCGGCGCGCCCGAAGCGCCAGTCGTCGCAAGCCTCGCCGACCTCGTCCGCCAACTTGCAGCGGCCTGAAGGCCCGGACTGTTGCCCCTGTTACCAAGACGCTGGTTAAGTCCCGCGCGGGTCAGGAAATACTTGAACGTGAGAGTGGAAACGATTTTTGGCGGTTCGGAGAAGCTCGGATCACCAATGACTAGCCGCCTACTCCAGGAAAGGGAATTTAGACGAAGTATCGGGCCCAATATTCGCCTGGCCGAAGCCACGTTACAACCCAGAGGCCAACTAAGTAGGTTTGGACCAGAGGATTTTGCTAGCCTATTGCACCTAGCATACGCCGTTGGCCTGGAGGCGTTTGAGAGAAGTAATGGGCGCAACCCGGAACCGGAGGCGTGTGTCAATCGGCTTCTTGAGCTATCTCCCTCTCTGCTTGCTGCGAGTAGAGAGGAAATAGTATGTCTGAAAATTGCATTCTCAGCAATGGATGTGACGCAAAAGTCACTTGTGGCCCAGTGCTTCCTGCATGTGGCCGGCAAACATATCCACCGGTACCGGGTCAAATAAGTTCTAAGCCAGAAGCAAGGGCGCAGCAACCTCCAAAAGCACCTGCCCAAATACTTGCGCCCAAGGAGGTGGTAACACCGAGAACTCCATCTGAGCCAGTGCAAGGGGGATACTTCCCATCATTACGCGCGCAACTTAGCGAATGGCTGCAAAGCCGCCGCCAAGCAGATGTCACTGATTTGGGGCGAGTTGAAACGCTTCAAATGCAGTTCGTCGAAAGTCTTCATGCTTCTGTCGCAGCTCTTCGCTACCGAGTGGGAGATTCAACATCAGCGGCATTTCCATATCCGCGCGGTAACTCCCCAGGAGAGTAAGGACGCGGCAGTGAGTAAGGAATGGCGCGGCGGCTGGGGATTTGAGGAGGATAAGTCATTTCGAGCTGTAGCGACGCCTATTGTCGTGATTCAAGCGTCCTATGGAGCAGGCGAATCAGCCATCGCAATCTCAAACGATCGAGACGCTGCTGGCGATCATCGAAAAACAGCGGGAGCAGATTGCAGCGCTCACGGCGCGCGTGGCTGAGCTTGAGCGTCGGCTTGGCCTGAACAGCTCCAACAGCGGCAAACCGCCGTCGAGCGACGGCCTGAAAAAAGAGCCGCGCGCAAGAAGCCTGCGGGAGAAAACGGGCAAGAAGTCCGGCGGACAACGAGGCCACAAAGGCGAGACGCTGCGGCAAATCGAGACGCCCGATAGGGTGATTGACCATTATCCCGTGCGTTGCCCGCAATGCGGCGGGACGCCGGTGTTGGCGAGCGCGCGCCACAGCAAACGGCAGGTCATGGACTTGCCCGAACCGCAGGCGCTGACCGTGACGGAGCATCGCGCGCATGTGTGCGCCTGCGCAAAGTGCGGCGCGCAATTCTGGTCGATCCAAGCGCGCCCTTCACCAATAATCTGGCTGAACGCGATCTGCGCATGATGAAGGTCAGGCAGAAAATCTCAGGCTGCTTCCGCACCGCGACCGGCGCCGAGAACTTCGCCACCCTGCGCACCGTGCTCTCCACCGCCAGAAAACAAGGCTGGAGCCTCATCGAAACCCTTCAGCAAAGCCCCGATGCCCTCCGCCAAAATCAAAACAGCCTGACCTGGGGAGTTATACCGCTGTGCGAAAAGAATGACTCCTGTTGCTCTGCTGCGATTCCGTGGTGGGCCAGATCATGATTCCCTATGGTCATGATCCGGAGGTCATCATGACGGCGCTTATCATCAGAAGGGATCGCACGCCTGTGGTCTTACGCAAACTGGCCAAGGCCGAAGCCACGACGCGCGTGGCGCGCCGCCTGCTTGCGATCGCCAATGCGCTTTCGGGCATGAGCCGCAAAGAGGCTGCGGAAGCCGCCGGCATGGACCGCCAGACCTTGAGAGACTGGGTGATCCGCTATAATGCGCACGGCCTCGATGGCCTGTACGATTGCTGGGGCGATGGGCGGCCGCCAAGGCTTGAGCCTGAGGAGCAGGCCGAACTGACCCGCATCGTGCTCGCAGGCCCCGACGCGGACAGCGGCGTGTCGGCCTTCACACGCGAAGATCTGGCGCGCATCTGCGAGGCCCGCTTTGGCAAGACCTTCCATCCGGCCTCGGTTGGGCGGCTCTTAAAGCGTCTCGATTTCTCGCGGCAAAAGGCGAGGCCAAGCCACCCCCAAAAAGACCCGGCCCAAGAAGAGGCCTTTAAAAAGAGCCCCAGCGCTGCTGCGAGCACTCCGTATACGTTATAAAAGCAAGCGCCTGCGCCTGTTCTTCCAGGACGAAGCGCGCATCGGCCAGAAGGGCCGCGTCTGCCATATCTGGTGGAAGCGAGGGCAACGGCCGCCGGGACTTTGCGACAGGCGCTTCACCTTCGCCTATATTTTCGCCGCCGTGGAGCCGGGCACGGACAACGCTTTTGCGCTGGTGATGCCCTACGCCGATACGGTGGCGATGCAGGCCTTCCTGGACCGCTTCTCCGAAACCATCGCTGAGGACGAACATGCGGTGATGATCCTCGATCAAGCGGGTTGGCATGGCTCTAACGACCTTGCCGTTCCGGCCAACTCACCTTGGTTCCGCTGCCGCCCTACTCGCCCGAACTGAACCCGGTCGAGCGCGTCTGGCTCTACCTCAAGGAACGATTCCTCTCGCTGCGGCTGCTCAACGATTACGGCGCCATCGTTGAAGCCGCCTGCGCCGCCTGGAACAGGCTCCTGGCCGAGGCCGGGCGCATAAAGTCGCTATGCTCCTATCCCTGGATCCCAAAGGTCAATCCCTAGGCTCGGCGGTATTACTCCGCGCGAAACATTGTTGGGATGGCAAACCCGCCCATCAAAAGCGTTGGACGTGAACAAAACCATCAATCGGACCATTGAAGAAGGAGGTTTTTTCACCCCGGTGTATCGCCAGCGGCGTTTCAGTACCGATTACGTTTTCATCATCAAGCGGCTTAGCCCTCGAGATCATGAAGCTGAGCGATGCAAAGCGATGATATCGTCACTCTATGATCTAGGTACCCAACCCGCCGTCTACTTCTATGATGGCGATCTTTCTGCCTGTTACGATCTCGACAGGACCGGCAGTTCGGGGCGTCGGTTTACAACTCTCCCGGGCTTGAGAGATGCGCACCCAACTGCCCGGCTCGTTATTTTTAGCGATGGCGGCGAGTTTCTCACACAAGAGGGGATGCTCATCTCAGAGCGTCTATTGACGGCATTTTCCTTATGGCCTCAGCGCTGTCTGGTTACACCAAGGTCTTTTTGGGAATGGCATTACCGTGAAGCCGTTCTCGCAAAAGAAGCTGGCTTCTCCGTTGTGCTCGCGGATCCATTGGGTTTGTGCGCACTCCCGGTAGCTGTAAGAACGCCCGGTACGCTCATGGCCCCCGAAACGAATGTAATTACGGCACCAGCGTGGATGTCATCGTGGCCGGTTTGGGTTTATCTAAGTGAAGGTATCAACAGCGAAACCGGCGATGCCGCCTATGCTGATATCAGTTTTTATCTTGGTCCGAATGGTTTGGTTTGGTTGGCGGCGTGCTCTCTCTATCCTGAGCTACGACCGGAGCTGACCCTGGCCCTAGTGGGTCGTCAGACTGAGCGAAGCAGAACGCGATCATCTGCAAGCCCTGATCAACAAGGGAAAAAGCCCCGCCAAGCGGCTTTTGAAGGCTCGGATTCTGCTCAAGGCCGATGTTGGCGCGCAGGGCGAAGGCTGGAGCGATGGCCAGATCATCGAGGCCTTGGATACGAACAAGTCGATGGTGACGCGCGTTCGCCAGCAACTGGTGGAGGAGGGCCTTGAGGCGGTGCTGAGCCGCAAGGAGCGCGCGGCGCCGGCGATCACGCCCATTTTCGACGGCGAGAAGGAGGCCCGGCTGGTGGCCCTGGCCTGCTCGACGCCCCCCCGAAGGCCGCGCCCGCTGGACGCTGCGGCTCCTGGAGGACAAGGTGGTGGAGTTGGGCATCGTCGAGCGCGCCAGCGACAACACGATCGGGCGCGTTCTAAAAAAAACATACTTAAGCCCCACCGCAAAGAGCAGTGGGTCATTCCGCCGGCGGCGAGCGGCGCTTTCGTAGCGGCGATGGAGGAGGCGCTGGATGTCTATACGCGGCCGCACGATCCGGACATGCCGCTGGTTTGCCTGGATGAGGCCTCCAAGCAACTTGTTTCTGAGACGCGAACCCCGGTTCCGATGAAGCCGGGGCAGCCGGAGCGGGTCGATTACGAGTACGAGCGCAACGGGACCGCCAACCTGTTCATGCTGTTCGCGCCGCTGGAGGGCTTTCGGCATGTCGAGGTCACCGATCATCGAACCGCCATCGACTACGCCAAGATCCTCAAATACTTATCGGACGTTCTCTTCCCGCACGCCAAGAAAATCGCTCTGGTGCAGGACAATCTCAACACGCACGTCAAAGCCTCCCTTTACGAAGCCTTTCCGCCCGCCGAGGCCAAGCGGCTCGTTGAGCGCTTCGAATGGCATTACACGCCAAAGCATGGCAGTTGGCTCAACATGGCGGAGTCCGAGTTGGGCGTTCTTTCCTCGCAATGCCTGGATCGCCGCATCCCGGACAAAGAAACGCTAAGCCGGGAAGTCGCCGCATGGCAAGCCGATCGCAACAAACATCAGACCAAGGCCAATTGGCGCTTCACAACCGCCGACGCCCGCATCAAGCTCAAGCGCCTCTATCCTCGGTTTGATTGAACTCGGGCCACTAGGTCACAAGCCGCTTATCGATGATGGCAACGGCCAGATGCGCGCTGCCTTTTCGCCCGCTCTATTTGCTCGCATAGCAAGACTTCCCTGGTTTAGGCTTGGTCTAATGCCACATTGGCTTGAACTGCGCCTCAAACAGAACTTCGCCGATTGGACGTGTTGCATTCAGCTTATCGTGATTTCAAACTAAAGGATGGGGAAGGCCCAGCTTTAGATGGTTCCGGTCTGCCTGTTGCGGTTACGACTCCACTTGGGCAAGCCCGTAAAGGCGATCTGCGTTTGACGCGTCGATCAGTAACAGTCGCAGAACTCTCGCCGAGTGCTGCTCGAAAAGCAACCCGTGCGCTTTTAAGTGTTGAACCAGAGCTGAGGAAACAAATTGCAGATAGAGCTCACTCTGGCCGAACTTAGCGGGACAACCGACACCTCAAGACTCTACTCCTTCTCTGAGCGGGCCCAGCAGCCCAGCTCTTCGCCGCGGCTTGCCGATCTTGCTTTTTCAAGGCTTACGATAGCCATCGTTGGAGAGAGGCTCGGATTACCGGCAGCATCCGAGTTTGATGCAGCGGTGCTAGGGTTTCGTAAGGCCGGTATGACACATCGTCTTCCGCTTGCACTTCTTGCTCGCGCCGCGCATCAACGTCGGCGGGCCGCGGCCGGCGAGATGGGTTTCATTGACGGCATCCGCGCCGACCTCGCTGAAGTGGAAGACGTCGCAGGCGAAGGTCCGTGTTATCCAGGCGAAGAAATGCGTCTCTATCTCACTGACCTCGCGTTGGAACGAGCCCGTCTTGCCCTCGAAGTCTCATCAGCCTACGCCAGCCCAGAAGCTGCCCGCGCCGAGTCTCAGGCGCAAACTGCTAAAGCCAAAGCGTTGATTGCGGATACCGGCTATCACCTTCGTGATGGAGTGCTGATTGATTTGGAACGACGAGTAAATATAGAGATTACGTCATGAGCAGCTACTTCGGCAGCAATGACTATCGAGCGAAAACCTACGACGTGTACATTAGCCAATAACCTCCAGCACAGCTGGAGGTTTGAATAGGAACCGCTCGAAGCGGTTTGGGTTACTTGGACCTGTCAAACAGGCTGAGCTCGTCTAGCCGTTTGTCTTCACTTTCCTGATTGCGGATATAGGCGCGGATCACTTTCTCGTCTACACCTACGGTTGAAACAAAGTAGCCTCTGGCCCAGCACTTGTGGCCAACGAAATTTTGCTTCTTGCCGGCTATGTTCTGTGCCACCGAGATCGAGCTCTTGCCTTTCAAGAACCCCACAACGCTTGCCACCGCAAGCTTCGGGGGGATCGAGATAAGCATGTGAACGTGATCCGGCATCAGATCCCCTTCCTCGATCTTGCAGTTCTTTTGGGCGGCAAGGCGATGAAACACATCTTTAAGCTCTTTGCGGGTGGGACCAAGAAGAGCCTTCTTTCTGTATTTTGGCGTGGAACACCACATGATATTTGCATTCCCATGTGCTGTGATTTAGATGATCTCTGACTTGCGTCATGTTGGTCTCCTGATCGTGCGTCGAGCGGTCGAAACACTTTCGGGAGATCTTCTTTAAATGTAAAACTCAAGGTTCCTCCGCCATAGGCGGAGGCTTAGCATCTGGGATAGTTACAAACGCGAGCACGATTATGCGCGCGAGGTCCTCGTGCTGGCTCTGGAGTCGGCCGGCTACGAGGTTTTCTGGGACGCGAAGCTCAACAATGACGACTGGGAGGGCGAGCTGCGCGACGAAATCAATCGCTGCAAGCTCGTCATCTGCTTGTGGTCGGCTAAGGCAGCGGCCTCCGAGTATGTTAAGGCCGAAGCCGCTCATGCCTTCGGGAACCATAAGCTTCTCTCTGCGCCCATCGAGGTCAAGTCGGTCGTTCCTGCGTATTTCAAAGACACGAATATTCATCCGTTCGACGCCTGGGCCGACCAGACGAAGCGCCGGGCGCAGATCCAGAAAATCCTTGCCACATTGGGACGCCTGACTGGCGGCCCAAGCGGCAGGCGCGAGCCAGGAGCGGCAGTCTCTGACAACATTGGTTGCCCTGCGGATTTTGGCGACATCCCCAGCGCGCCGAACAAGCTCATCGGCCGCGACGACGAACTTGCTATGCTGCGCAACGCATGGGAGAGCAAACCGCCGAAGAAAGTCAACGCGGTTGTCTTCTATGCGCTCGGCGGGGCGGGGAAATCGGCGCTACTCCGCACTTTCGCGAACGAGCTGCTTGCGGCGGCCGGCGGCGGCGCGACCCGCATCTATGGCTGGTCGGCCTTTAGTCAGGGCTCAGGTGTGCAGACGCGCGCCGACGCCGACACCTTCATTTCCAAGGCGCTCGGCGATTTCGGCCGGCAGGGCGATCTGCCGAAAGACCCGGTCGAGCGCGGGCGCGAGCTGGCGAAGCTCATCCAGAAGGAGCGTGTGCTGCTTCTTCTTGACGGGCTGGAGCCGCTGCAGGACACGCCGAACGTCAACAAGGGCAAGTTCAAAGACAAGGGCCTCGCCGAGCTGGTGAAGTTGCTCGCAGGGCGCAATCCGGGGCTTGTGGTGCTGACCACGCGGCAGGAAGTTCCCGAGCTGCAGGGCTTCGGGGTGGTGACGATCAATCACGAGCTGGATCAGTTGTCGGACCGCGCGGGCGCGGATCTGCTGGTCGACCTGGGCGTGCGCGGACGCCAGCGAGAGCTGGAAGCGGCGGTGCACGAGTTGCAAGGCCACGCGCTGTCGGTGACGTTGCTTGGCACTTATCTCGCTGAGGTCTGCGGCGGCGATATCCGCCACAAGGATCAGTTCGACTTCGCCCATGTCGTCCTGTCGCCGGAAGAGATTGAGCTGGCGGACAAGACCATCATCCCCGCCAAGCGCGCGGCCAAGGTGATGCGCGGCTACCTCGCGCAATTCGAGAAGCTGGGGCAGGACGGCGGAGCGGAACGGGCGATCCTGAACCTGCTCGGTTTGTTCGGGAGTTGTCCCGGTCCATGTTGAAATATCCTTGGCAGACGTCACATGTTAAGCAGCCTATGCTGCCAGTGCTTGGTCTTCAATAGTGCTGTTCATCGTGTGCTTGAGCTGATGAGCCGTGAGGGCGGCCCGCAGGGCTGGCAGATGTTTGCAAGCTTTCAGCCGTCGGAAGCCTTTTGCCGCCTCCATCATGGCGGCCCCTCCAACGCAACGCCATGGAGGCATCTTTCCAGCGCTTGACGTTGCGGCAGACGCGGCGGATCGTGCCGTTCATGTTCTCGATGATGTTTGTGCAACAAAGAGAACGGCGCAGTTCGGCGGGCAAGCCCAGGCGGCTGACGGTGAGGATTTCATCCAGACCTTCCAGAATGCTGCCGGAAACGCCAGGGGCGTCGTGGTCCAGGCGGCGGGCAAGATTGCGCAGAAGCTTCTCGGCTTTCGCCGCATCGTCCAGCTCCCACGCCTGCCGCAAGGCTTTGCACACGCCGGCTTGCAGAGATTTGGGCAGGCGCTCCATAATATTGCGGGCCTTGTGGACCTGGCAGCGCTGGATCGGCGTGTGGCGTCCGAAGGTCTTGCGGATCGCTTTGGAAAGCGCCTTGGCGCCGTCGATGACGAACAGCCTTCAAACCTTCGGATCAAGGCCCAAGGCCGCGCTCGATCAGATTGTCCAGCAGGGCCTGCGCCACGGCGGCGTTCTCCGCCGCCCCCTCGATCACGCCGAGGGGATGCTTGCCGCCCTCGCCGTCAACGCCAACAGCGGCGAGCAGCATCAAGTCGTCCTTGATGTGAATGCCGTCGATCTGGATGACTAAAAGGTCGAGCTTGGACAAATCCGCCGCCATCCATTCCTTCATGCGCGCGCTCGACAGCGCCACAAAGCGGCGGGATGCCGCCGATTTGGACACGCCCGAACCGTTGGGCGCGCCGATGTCGCCTTCCGGCAGGCGGACCGCGCGGCCAAACTTGCGCGTCGAGACGTTGATCAGCATCAGGTTCATCGCCCATTGGCCCAGCAAGTCATTGGACACAGCCTCCTCCCAACTCGGCAGAGGCATCTCTTTCCCGTTGCGAGCGCGTATCCGGGGCCGCTCAAACTCGACCTTGCCGCCATGGAAGCCCAATGTCCCTTTGGTCTTTCCCCAGCGATGTCCGGCCTTGCCGTCCTGTCGCCCATAGCGGGGGCCGCAGAGCCGCACAGCGTCTTCTTCCAGCATGCTCGACAACGTCGCCAGCCCCGCAAGGCAGAAGCGCTCGAAGCTGTCGCCAACCTCCTGCCAAGCCTCTTCGATGTTCGCCGCAGGCGCTACGGTGGTCAATGTGGTAGGTTTCTTCATGGCGTTGCTTTCCTTTCGCGGATTCGACACCCCGAGCCCACAGGCTCAAGGCGAGCAACGCCTGCCTCTCATTTTCAACATTCGGCGGGACAACACCGGCCTCGGAAGAGTCCAAACACAGAAAAGTCACTCAAGCTGTTCGCCGTCAGCGCTGCATCGATCTCACGGGCATCTCAAAAGCTGAGGCAAGCAACCTGCCCTTGGATCGCGAACGCTCTTTCAAGCTTTACGCGGCTCTGTTTGGTCAGGTCGAAGACCTTATTAAAGACAAACAGCTGCTTCTTGTACTGTCGGGGCCTTTGACGCAACTGCCATTTCAAGTGCTGATTGCCAAGGCACCCGATCTGAGCCTGTCAGGAGCGGAGGCCTATCATCAGGCGGCGTGGTTCATCCGCGATCACGCACTTACCGTGTTGCCTGCAGTCTCCTCGCTCAAAGCCTTGCGGCGAGTAGGCAGGCCAAGCCAGGCCACGAGACCGATAATTGAGTTCGGCAATCCATTACTCGATGGCCCGGATGAGCGCTATGCAGAACAGGCAGAACTCGCCCGAAAGAGCCAGCAGTGCTCCGAGACGCCCCTTGAGCAGGTGGCTTCGTTTTTGGGCCTGCGGGAGGGCGTGATGGCGGTCACCTCGCGCGGTGGACTTGCCGATGTCTCCCATGTTCGCAAACAGGCGCCGCTTCCAGAAACGGCGCAAGAACTATGTAAGGTGGCGCGCAGCCTGGGGGCGGACCTGAGCGAGATACACCTGGGTGCTCGCGCCTCCAAACGGGAGGTAACTAGGTTGAGCGAAGAAAAAGGCGATGGCCGCCTTTCGAATTACAGAATCATTCATTTTGCTACACACGGCGCATTAGCCGGGCAACTGAGCGGGACAAACGAACCGGGGTTGATCCTGTCTCCGCCAAAGGAGGCAAGCGAAGAGGATGACGGTTACCTCTCGGCCTCCGACGTCGCGGGCCTAAAGCTTGATGCCGATCTTGTCATCCTCTCCGCCTGCAACACCGCGGCTGGTGATGCGAAAAAACGCCGAAGCATTGTCAGGCCTTGCTCGGGCTTTCATCTACGCTCAGGCGCGGTCCCTGCTGGTCTCGCATTGGCCTGTGAATTCGCAAGCAACCGTGAAGCTTGTCAACACGAACCTCAAGCAGGCCGTCTTTTTTGTCGATGCAAACTATATCATACGCGTGCCGCTGTTCAATTCTAAAAGACAGTATTTCGCTAGAATGTGACAGTTTTTCTAATAACGCTTTGTTGTTCTCCCTGAGAGCTTCTATAAGCTGAAGCTTGTCAAATTTTTCTTTGATTTTGTTAAGCTTCTTTGACGAAAAGACGATATATATGTATCGTTCGCCATCATAAACGCTCACGACCTCAGGAGAATTATTCAACATCAACAAGCTCATTTTCTGGGCATGGCGCACGCTGAGCCAGCTTGTGCTTGACTTTGGCTGAACCGCAAACTAGATAACAAACGGATCACGCGAGCGGCTTCTCACGCCGAAGCGCCAATACCCAGCGGCCCGCGCCACAGGCGAGCGCCCCGAGGTTAGAGCCAGCAAAGTGAGCCGCGATCCTCTCACCGCACCCATGCGAATTGGGCAACCTGTGCGTTGCGCCATCGCCTTTTGAGAGGATCACATGACGGAAAAAGGGAAACAGGCTTCGCCCTTCAAGGTTCTCGGCACGTGCGTAATGCCAGACCTACTCAGGCTTGAATCTGAACCGGCACCATATGGCCCACCGCCCTATCGCGTAATGGAGGTGTTCACCTCTGAGTACATGGAGAGAAGACGCCTTGAAGCCGCTGAGAAAGACTTGAGGGATTTTGAATGGCGCTATGGCTCCGCCCGCCACCTCAAGGAGCTTGCGCCGCCGTGCGCAAGATTCGCGAAAAGCTTCAAGACCGGCTCAAAGTACTTGAGGCGCGCTAACCACAACCTTAGGGGAGCCGAAAAGTATTAAGATACCTTCAAGACCAGAACCAGGCGTTATGAGCTTGCGCCGTCCATGCGCACGCCTTTTGCGCAAAGGCCTTCGCCTGGTCGAATGACATCTCGGGCGCGAGCTGCTGAACCGCGACCGCAGCGGCATGAAGGGGCGCATGCGGATTCGCAAGCTTATGGTTGCCATCATGGCGCTGCAGCTCGTCTCGCCATGCCTTGCGAGAGCGGCGGCGCGGTATAGGTGCGCATTCTTAGGCGTTGGCGGTTCAACGGCGGACGGCGTTGACATGAGAACAGAATAAGAACTAGCGGGGCGCGTCGTCAATATGACCGCCTGCATATACAGACCGGAAACAGGGCACGGCTCGATTTCCGGTTGGGAAGTCCCTGGAACTTCCGAGTTCAGAAATCATGCCGCCGCGTGACGTTTTTCCGAGCCTGAATTTCCGTTCAAGATGTTCCTGATCTGCCGCTCCGAATAGCGGAAGTCCGCCGCAATTTCCTTGATCGATTTTCCGCTTCCCCTGAGATCGGAAATTTCCTCTCTTGTAGGCTTTTTCCGAAACGGAAGGATTTGCGCGCTTTCCTCATTTCCGGGCTTCGTTCCGGCTACCATTTCCGGCAGTTTTCCGCGCTCTTTGTGGAGGCACAGGCGCATCGTTTTTGCTGGAAAGTTCCACCTGTTCCGGTTTCCGCGCCGCTCCGTTTTCCGCGCTCGCGGCCTCTGCCGGTTCCGCATCAAGGGCCATAAACCAGCAACCTTGCGAGAACGCCAGCAGGAGGAACGTCACAAGCCTTTCATAACCGGCAAAGGGCGACTTGATAGGGGCGGATTCCGTCTTCGCCTGGAAGGTGTCCTGCCTCTCAAGCGGCTTGATCCGCGCCCGCGTTTCCGCTGCCTGCCTAACGGCGTTTTCGCGGAGATCCTTTTATCGCGCGCCAATCTGGATGAGGAGAGCGGCAATCAAGGTGAGGATGAGCGGATCGCCGAGCGTCTCGATGATCGCCGCTGGCGCTGTGACTCGCAAGGCTTTTTGCTTTGCGGAGTGACGTGGAGCGTCACTCCGCCGTTGTTTTGATTGTCGCGCGGCCAGCCGGACGGCCCTTGCCGCGTTTGCGCTCGAGCGCTTCGTTGTGCCGGTAGCTTCTGACGTTCATCTCGAGGATGGTCGCGTGGTGGACGAGGCGATCGACGGCCGCGATCGTCATGGCCTGGTCGGGGAAGACCTTGCCCCATTCGCCGAACGGCTGATTGGCCGTGATCAGCATGGAGCGGCGCTCGTAGCGCGAGCCGATCAACTCGAACAACACGCTGGTCTCGGCCTGGTCCTTGCTGACATAGGCGATGTCATCGAGGATCAGCAGATGATACTTGTCGAGCTTGGCGATGGCGCTTTCCAGCGCAAGTTCGCGGCGCGCCACCTGGAGCCGCTGAACGAGATCGGTGGTGCGCAGGTACAGCACGCGCCAGCCGTTTTCGATGAGCGCCAGGCCTATGGCCGCAGCCAGATGGCTTTTGCCGACGCCGGGCGGGCCGAACAGGAGGATGTTGGCGCCTTGCTGGATCCAGCCATCGCCGGAGCCAAGCGCCATGATCTGAGCCTTACTGATCATGGGCACGGCGGTGAAGTCGAAAGCGTCGAGCGTCTTGCCAGCAGGCAAGCGTGCCTCGGCAAGATGGCGTTCGATACGCCGCCGTCCGCGATCGGCTATCTCCAGTTCAGTGAGCGCGGCCAGGAAGCGGGCTGCGGGCCAGCCTTCCTTGTCCGCTTCTTCCGCGAGCTTGGACCACATCTGCTTGATGGCGGGCAAGCGTAGTTCGGTCAGGAGAAGCTCGACGCGTGCGGAGTCGATGGCGGAGGTCTTCGTCATGCCGCTGCCTCCAAAACGCACGGTTGAGCGACAACGGCCAACTCGTCATAGGCCGAGAGCGGCGCCAGTTCGACGGTAACCTCCGGGATGACCGCCGCATCAGGCTTGAAGCGGTCCCACAACTGGGCGGGATCGGGCAGTTCTCCAGCATTTAAAGCGGCCTCGATCGCTTCCGCGAGTTCAGCCTCGCAAGCTCGCTCATGCGCCAGCGCCAGGAGTTCGACGGTGGCGCGGCATGCGTGCTTCTCGCCCTCCTTGGCCAGCAACGCCTCAAAGGCGCGGGCGTAAGCCCTGCGTGGGAAGAGCCGTTCACGATAAACGAGATTGAGAAGCGCCATCGGTTTCTTGCGCAAAGCATGAATGACGTGGCGGTAGTCGACGACATGGGCGCGCTTATTGCTCGCCTGCGGCGGCTGGCCCCGGCGTAAGCTTAGAATGGGCGCGCCGCCAAGGAAGCATTCCAGGCGCTCATCGTAAATCCTGACGCGCAGACGATGCCCGATGAGGCGCGAGGGAACCGTATAGAAGACGCGCCGCAACACGAAGCCGCCGCTTGACGTGACCACCACGGAGGCTTCCTCGTAATCGGTGCTCCGCCGCTCTGGCAGCTTTTTCAAGGCGGCCCGTTCCGCTTCGATAAGCTTGCGATTGCGCGCATTGCGGCGGCCGGTAACCTCGTCGATGAAGCCGCGGTACGCCACCAGATCGGGGAAGTCGCGGGAGCCGCGCAAAAGCAGCGCGTCCTCGATCGCCTTCTTCAAATGCCCATGGGCGCTTTCGATGGAGCCATTCTCATGGGCGACGCCCGGATTGTTGCGCGTCGGCTCCATACCGTAATGCGCAACCAGCTCATCATAGCGGCGCGTCAGGTCCTCCTGTTCGTCGCGGGAAAGATTGCGAAAGGCAGCGGAGAGACTATCGGTGCGGTGGTAATGAGGCGCGCCGCCGAGCGCCCAAAGCGCATTTTGCAGCCCCTCGGCAAGCGCGACAAAGCTCTCGCCACCAAGAATGACGTGGGCATGTTCGAAACCGGAGCAGGCCAGGCGGAAATGATAGAGCCGATGGTTGAGCGGCACGCCAGCGATCAAGACGCCAAGGCCGGACAGATCGGTGAAATCTGAAAGCCCAAGTCGGCCCGGCGTATGCGTCTGTGGAAAGACCACATCCCGCTCCGGACCGTGCTGCGCCCGCCAATTGCGGACACGCCGCTCCAGGGTTCGGCGCACGCCAGGGGCGATCTCCGGGTGGCGACGCCGGATCTCTTCGTAGACGGCGATCGCGCGCAAATCCGGCGCGGCCTCGATCATCGGCACGGTCTCTTGCTCCCAAACGCCCTCAAGCGGATCGGGCCGACGGCGCCCTCGGGGCGCCTTCTTCTGCGATGGCAGCCGTGGATCGCACGCGATCCGATAGCCGGTCGCGGTGCTGAAACCGGCCTTGGCGGCGGCCACAGCCGTGGTGTGTGTCTGGCGAAAACTCATAAACAGCCTCATCTGGTGGTCGTTGATGTGGAGGCCGGGCAAGCGTCGATTCCTCTTTGCTCTGAAGAATCATATGCTTGTCCAGCCTGCTCGTGACCGCCAGATGCCGTTCCACCCTAGTGAAACGAGCGCCGCCGCTAACGCCGCGCCTTCGGTCGGGCTACGCCCTCCCTCCGTCACGTCGCCAGCGGCATTCTCATCCTGATTGACGTTGCCTTCTCACGGTGATTGTCGCGCGACATCCTTTGTTTTTCCGTTTAGAGCGTAAGCGTCCCCTCGTGGCTGCCTTGTGCTGACGTCGCTGATCGTGTGGCTTAGCGTTCCTACTCACGTGCGTAAGGACGCTAATGGACAAAACTCAGCTTGATATCATTCAGGTCGTGGAGCGGCGGCGGAAGTGGTCGGCGGAGGCGAAGGCGCAGATCATGGAGGAGGCGCTGGCGCCGGGCGCAACGGTGGCGAGCGTCGCGGATCGGCATTGCGTTTCCCGCAGCCAGGTTTATGGGTGGCTCCGGAAAGCGCGGGTGGGCGAGCTGCCCGGAATATCCATGGCTTCTGCGGCCTGCGCTGTTTTTGCGCCAGTTAAAGTGGAAGAGCCCCAGACCGCTGCCCCCTCGCTTCCTGCTCTTCCCACAGCGCCCGCTGCGCGCCGCCGCGCCAGTGTTGTCGAGATCGCCCTTGGCAATGGCCGCAGCATGAAGGTCTATGAAGATATTGATCCCGCCGTTTTGGCAAGGCTCGCCGGCGCCCTCGACGGAGGCAAGCGGTGATCACGGTTCCAGCCGGGGCGCGCATTTATCTGGCCTGCGGCGTCACGGACATGAGAAAGGGGTTCGATAGCCTGGCGATGCTGGCGCAGGAAGTCCTGAAGCAGAACCCGTTTGCAGGTCATCTTTTCGCTTTTCGGGGGCGCCGAGGCGATCTCGTCAAAATCCTGTATTGGGATGGCCAGGGCTTTTGCCTGTTCGCCAAGCAGCTTGAGAAAGGCCGGTTCACCTGGCCGGCCACACAGGCGGGGGCTGTGACGCTTTCGCCGGCGCAGTTGTCCATGCTGCTCGAAGGGCTTGAGTGGCGGGCGCCACAAAAATCTTGGGTTCCCAAGACCGCCGGGTGATGGCGCCAAAGCCGCGAAGCAGATAGAGAGGCGCGCATGCCTCTCGCCGCCGCCGCTTTGCCCAATGATATCGCCGCGCTCAAAAAGCTCGTGCTGGCTCAGGCCGCCGATATCGAAAGAACCGGCGCTGAACTCGCGGCGGCCAAGGCGGGCCTCCTCACGAAAACGCTTGAGATCGAGAAGCTGAAAATCCAGATCGCTCGTCTGAAGCGCATGAGCTTCGGCGCTTCGTCGGAGCGTATCCGCCGGGAGTTGGAGCAACTCGAGCTCAAACTCGAAGAGCTGGAGACGGCGGAGGCCGAAGCGGAGGCAGCCGCCGAGACGGCTCCGGCCATGGCGGAGGAGCCGGCGCCGGAACAGGCTCCGGCAAAGAAGCGGCGCCGCAAACTGCCCGAGGCGCTGCCGCGCCGGGAGATCGTACACGAACCGGACTGCACATGCAGCGTGTGCGGCGGGGCCTTGCGTAAAGTGGGCGAGGACGTCACCGAAATCCTCGACTATATCCCCGGCCGCTTCGAGGTGATCCGGCATGTGCGGCCCGCCTATTCCTGCCGGAAGTGCGAAGCCATGACGCAAATGCCGATGCCCGCGCTGCCGATCCCGCACGGGCAGGCTGGGCCCGGCCTCCTCGCGCATGTGTTAATCGCGAAGTTCTGTGACCACCTGCCGCTTTATCGGCAGGCCGAGATCTACGCCCGCGACGGCGTCGACCTCGATCGCGCCACGCTCGCCGATTGGGTTGGCAAGGCCGCCTGGCTTGTGCAGCCGTTAGCCGAACGAATTGGCGCTCACATCATGGCTGGCGGCGTCTTGCATGCCGACGATACGCCCGTGCCGGTGCTCGCCCCCGGTAGAGGCAAGACCAAGACTGGCCGCTTCTGGGTCTACTTGCGCGATGAGCGGCCCCATGCGGGCGCCGCGCCGCCCGCCGTGCTCTACCGCTATACCCCGGACCGCAAAGGCGAGCATTGCCGCGACCATCTCGCCTCCTTTGCCGGTCATTTGCACGCCGACGGCTATAGCGGCTTTGCCGAGCTCTATCGGGATAAGGACGCCAGGCCTGCCTGCGTCGCCGAAGTGGCGTGCTGGGCCCACGTGCGCCGCAAATTCTTTGACATCCACAAATCCAATGGCTCGCCCATCGCCAAGGAAGCGCTCGATAAAATCGGCGCCTTGTTCGACATTGAGCGCGCCATCGCCGGCAAGCCGCCTGGGCAGCGCAAGGCCGTGCGCGTGGCGAAAGCCAAACCCAAACTCGATGCGCTCGCCGACTGGTTCGACGAGCAGCTGAAGCTCATCTCCGGCAAAAGCGATCTCGCCAAAGCTATCCGCTATGCGCGCTCGCGATGGGAGGCGCTGACCCGTTATTGCGCTGACGGTCGCCTGGAAATCTCAAACAACGCCGCCGGATTTACGCGCGTTTCAGCCGCCGTCTACACCCTTATGCGACTTCAACTGGGACTGGCCTAAAAGCTGCGACCGCGCCGGCGTCGAGGCGCTGATGCAGCTCCGCTTCCTCAAGGACGCCGTCAATGTCGTGCTCAGCGGCCCAAACGGCGTCGGCAAATCAACCTTGGCGCAGAATATCGCCCATCAGGCGGTGATCCAGGGCCACTCCGTCATGTTCACAAGCGCCGGGCAGATGCTCGGCGATCTCGCCACCCTCGACAGCGATTCCGCTTTGCGGCGCAGGCTGCGCCATTATGCGGCCCCCCAACTCCTCGTCATCGATGAAATCGGCTATCTCTCCTATTCCAATCGCCATGCCGATCTCTTGTTCGAACTCGTCAGCCGCCGCTACGAGCAGAAGAGCACAATGATCACCACCAACCGATGCTTCGCTCAATGGAACGAGGTGTTCCCGACCGCCGCCTGCGTGGCCTCCCTCATCGACCGCCTCGTCCATCACGCCGAAGTCTTCGCCATCGACGGCGAGTCCTACCGCCTCAAGGAAGCCAACGAACGCGCCGCCCAAAAGGAGCCCAGGCGCCGCGGAGGAAAGTCATGACATCGCCAGCCCCAGGCCTCCCTCTCGCCATCCCGTTCGCGATCCCAGCCTATTGGACGCCAGAGCAGGCGCTGGCCGTCATCGAAATCCTCGACGATCTGCGCGAGCGCATCCTGGCGCATTACCAGCTGCAGCTCGCCGATCTCTATCGCGAACAGCAAGGAACCCGTATCCCCGAGAAAGACAGCGCCTCGGATGACGATCCCGTATTCTGAAAACCGTCATGCCGCCTCTATTGAAACCAGTGAGTGATCCTGAAAGCTTGGCCAAGCCTGCCCATTGATTTCATGGCGAGCAGCGAAGCTGGACGTTATGCTCTTGTCAAGGCCGAAGCCGCCGTAGGCGGGGGCCAAAGGCCCGCCTTTACAAGGGCATAGCGTCCAGCAACAATTGGCCGCCCAAAGTCAATTGCGCCAGCTCGCCGCCTCGCCCGGATTACGCCGCCGATTTTCATAATTCAAAAGAGCTCAAGCCCAGCGGTCGCGTCAGGCCGCTTCTCTCTTGCGCCCAGCAACTCCGCCGGATTTGCGCGCGTTCATAACGCCGGTAACAACACTTAAGGGCATTAAGAAAAGGTGAAGGCAGCGTGGCGATACTCCCGGCGCATTTCCGGGCGGCAGTCCAAGCGCTCGGCTAGGCCCTCGAATCTTTTCACGGTGCCTATACAGTGCCTATTTTTTAGAAGGATGGACTTAAAGCGAACTGGCTAAGTGTTTGATTTTGCTGCTACCGCTGCCCCGGCTCGAACGGGGGACCCCCAGATCCACAATTTGTTTGGATTAGCCTAAGTCCCTGTTTTAAAGGAGTAATTGTTTTACAAGCGTTTGGTAAATTGTCGTGAGAATTCATCATGCGTCGTGACGGTTTGTAAAACAGAATACGCCGCTTTTACGTCTGTCGCCGAAGCAATTATTGCACATACGAAGAGTGGCGGTCCGGGCAACTTGCCGAACCGCTATGATCCAGTGATAATGAACTCGCATGAAGGTCGGTGATGTGGCTCGGGCTTGATTGTGATCAAAAAGCGGCCCGACGAGGCGGAATTCGGCATCGAAGCAATGGTTGGCCCGACTTTGTCCTCGTCCTGGCTGACGCTGCCTAGCATCCGCTTTAAGTGCGCTCGCGAGAGCCAACGCCAGGCAGCTGCGCGCCGGTGTTGCGCCGAGGGAGGCCGCAACGACCAGGGCCGTAGCCTCCAGCCCGAGAAACAGCCACAGAGACGAGCCAAGACGCGTCCCGCTTCTTCCTCGTGCACGGCTACGACCGAGTTCGAGCAAGTTCGACTTCCAATCGCGCGAGCCGTTCCTCGAGGGAAGCAATGCGGCGCTCCTGCGCCTTGACCACTTCCACGAGATACAGCGGCACCATTTCGTACCTGACCCCATCGGGGGCGCCATCCTTGTCGTAGATGACGAGGTTCTTTAGCCCGGCCGCGTCGATCTCTTCTGCGATGTAGCCAATCCCGTGCTCGCCACTCGCCTTATAGCGAAAACTCCTTGGCTCGGCCCGAAGGATTTGCACAAAATCCTCAGTCAGGAGCTGGATCTCCTCCTTATATCGTGCGGACGATGTACGCCAGGAGAACTCTCCATTAGCAGTGTTATAATAGGCTGGTTGGTCAGTATTACTCGAACCGGGCTGAAGGTCCATGACGGCCAGCTTGCCAATACGTTTGTTCCCGGTGTCGTCGACGGCGTGGTAAAGTTCCATCGCGGGAACCCAGTAATTATTGTCTGGGCCAGGTTGCGGGCCATGGTGTCCCCACGAAACCACCTGTCCGTATCGGTAGCCCGTAAACCTCAACGTCCCCGTGCCGCCGTCGTCGTACTCGACGGTTACGCCGGGTGCATAAACTCCAGGCGCAGTCGCTGCGCCAATGCCCAATTTGCGAGCATGGGTGGTGTCATCGGGATAGATGGACAACTGAGGGTGTTCCGGAATTGGTACTGGATCATTGGCGTTACTGACTGGCTGCTTGCAATTGCTCAACCAGAAATCCATATGTCCATTGCGTTGATCGACTTCAATAAAGCCGGGCCAGGCGTTCCCCGAGATGGTCTTCCAAGAGACGGCGCCTGATCCGGGGTCGCTACTGCGGTTGTCATAATAGCAGTTGAAACCAATGCCTGGCCAAGCTTCCATCAGCGAAATGCCCGCCTCGCCGAACACCGCAACCGTGTTACCCCAAACCATACTGTCCAATTTCGGGAGGATAGATAACCGGCTTCGGTAGTGAGGCAGCAACGGTTGATCGGCATTGACCATCTGGTCGCCCAACCAGAAATTCATACTCCCGAGGGGCTCACCGGTCTGGCGGATTTCGATGAAGCCGGGCCAGCCATCCGAAATAGCCTTCCAACCGCCGTTGTAGTAGCAGTTGAAACCAACACCTGGCCAGTTTGCCTTCAGCGAGATACCAAACTCACCAAATATCGCAACGGTCTGGTCAACCATGCCGTGCACTTCTAGCTTGGCCTTGCTCGCATCCACGCCAATGCCCAGACTTTCGGCGCGCGCGCCTGTACCGAGCTTAGCCCCAGCTTGCTGTCGATCCGAAACGTCCACGGTGCCCAACCCGGTGGCGGTGCGGGGCACCTTTGCCAGGATCAGCGTCATGCACGGATCGTCCGGCTTGGAGGTCAGCAAACTGAGCGCAGGCTCTTCGGTCGTTCGGGTATTGTCAATTACGTCGCCGTCTGTCGCAAGATCGGTTTGCTGCTCACTGTACGCGATCGTTACGTAGATGGACTGAGCAGCTATTCCACCGAGTTCCAAATTGGTATCTGAAAGTAGGACGATCTCCCGTCCGCCTCTGTCGATCGCAAAGCCCTTACTGACGATGATCGCGGTGCCGCTCGCCAAGGTGACTTCCAATCCCCGCAGAATACCCCAAGTGAGCGTTTCTTGGTTGTGTCGGCACCGCATGTCCACGTGATAATCCTGCTCATCACTGAAATCTTTGAGCTGCAAAAACTGATGATCGAAGTAATGCAGACGTTTGATTGGATCTGGCATAGTTGCCTCCGTTCGGCCCTGGCTAAGGGCGCTACTCTTCTTGTTTACGCGACGTCAGGTTCCTAGTAATGTGTCCACTCCGATGCGAGAAGTGACGCCGATTTGTAGTTTGAGGGTCTTGACGTAAAGCTTGAAATCAGTGTGTGCCGGCTTTTGCAACTCGATGAGTGCGTTCACGATGTCCTCTAGCTTCCTGATGACCGTCGGGTCGAAAGTCGAGGTTGTCAGAGTCACCCGGAAGAAGAACGGCGCACCGCCTCCGATGACCGTGTCGATACCGATGCGGGAGTGCAGGCCCAACTGGAATTCGGGTTTAGGCTCGTCGAAAATCTCGACCGGCAGGTGCCCCGTATAGGCCTGGACAAATTGTACGATGCCGGCTTTCGTGCCTCGCAGGCGATAGAGTTGAACCGCATTGGCGATGAATTTGCGGCTGTGTTCATACTCCCAGTCGTCGCGCAGCGTCAGGGCGACCCAGCCGGCCAGCCAGGAAAGAAACTCGGACGGCGCCCGGTTATAGTCCGCAATTTTCCGCGGATCAGTTGGATAGTCGTGTCCAGAAGGTCCGGGGTCGAAATAGCGCTCGATTCCATCCAACAGCACCTCTGACGTGCCTTGCCCTAAAGCACCGCCGAGGATTTCCTCAAAACCCGGCTGGTATTCCAAGTCGCTCCACTCCTGCTGGAGGGTCTTGGGCAAGCCCAGCAGAATGCTTTCGAAGGCCATCAGGAAGCGCGCCAGGGGAGACTGATCGGTCTCTCCCGGGGGCAACTCCTGGAAGATCGCTGGAAGATACTCCAACAATCGGCTGACTTGGCCTTGTCGAGGATCGAGCTTTTCTATACCGGCAGCCATGTCCTCGCCCTAATTCAGCTGAAGGAAGACACGGCAATCAATAACTTCCCCCTTTCCGACATGGACTTTATCGTTCTGAAGGGCGCTGGCAGGACTACAGTTCTTTACTGCCACTTCGGCCTCCTTAACTCCTGGGATGTCCCGGACAAGAACCTTTACTTCGGCCAAAGAGATGTCAGTCGGACCCGTTGTTTTCTTACTGGGGTAAAAGGAGTTCTTCACCGTGGATTTGATCTGGCGCTTCAGAGAACGCAGATCAGCATCCGCATTTACCTTCGCTGACACGTCAATGTTCAGTGTAATGAAGTTGGAATTTACCGCAATCACGATGTCTTCGTCTGAGCCTCGATAAATCGGAAGATGGTGTTCTTCGATGCTCAAACCGATGAAGTCGCCCTCCTCATGCCAAATAGGGTCGGCCTCCACGCAGTTGTTATCGCCTTGGCAGGGCCGGCTTTCGAGCATCACGTCGCTGACAAAGTCGATACCCGAGACATCCTTCAGAGCTTTATAGACAGCGGAGACAAAGACATCACGGCCGAAGGGCCACGCCAATGGATCGAGCAATTCAGATAGCTTGTCCGCTATGTGGCCCCGGAGATCCACTTCCACCGCCTCGCTCTTTCGCGCGATCACCAGCTTGGGAGCGACATGGACGTAAAACGGCCCTGTCACGTGCAGCCTGGTGGTGACCAACCGGCGCTTGTCGAGATAGCACAGCAAGGCGTCGATTTGGTCCGCGCTCGGTTGAGGGGTGGAAGTGGCAGAGTCTTCAGGAATAATCAAAACACTGACATGTCCAGGCACGGGTTTTTGCCGGCCCGCCTCCGTCCCGGCCCCGAGGTTCCTTTGCGGGACGCAGTGAGCCCGCGCCACCCTGGGCATAGGTGATGGGGCCTCGGAGTTATTGAAGGCTTCCGATGAAAGAAATTCGTAATCTTCGCTGGTGACTGCGCGATAGCGCTCGCGAATACCAAGAACCGCCTTCCGTATCTCATCGCGCAGGTCGGCATTTTGGGGGGGCTCGCTCCAATCTGGGCCGTTGAGTAGCTTGAGGAACTTGCGCCTGTTATTGTCGGTGACGCGGTTCGCGCGATACAACAACATGTCCGTGAGGTAGGCAAATAACTCGATCAGCGTTATGCCTGGATCGGATGGATTGTAGTTTGTCCACTGCTTCGGGGCGAGAGTAGGGATCCGGGCCAGTGCTTCGGTGACCAAGTCCTTGTAGCCACGGTCGTCGAGATTCGGTAACTGCAACGGCATGATCCCAATACCCTATGGCTTAGATACTATCGTGATATTATGTCTGCCCGAATACGTTAGGAACTGGCCAGTCTCGTGGTTTCCGACGAAATCTTCGATAGTCAAAACAGTCAATGCTCGAACATGGTCAACGTCTGGGATGTCTTCGATCACACTGTAGATGTCTGAACGATGCGGTTCGCGGCCAAACTGCCAACCTTTCCCGTCAGGGCCTCCTGTCAGGGGATGGAGGAAGCGAGCTAACGCATCCTGCACCTTGGACGCAACCGTCCCGGCGCCGGCCAGAGACGCCACTCCGATCTCGGCCTGAACATCGACGCGCACATAGTGAGGCCCAACCACACGCACAGTGGCGGTTACAGGACAAGAGGCCGAAATGAACCTCTCAACCCGACGAGCTAATTCGACGCTCGGTTGCGGCTTGGGATCCTCTGTATCAGGTACTATGATCAGGCTGACGCAGCCGGGTGCGGTCGGCATGTTTTCGGCCATGAGATCGCGATTGGGGACGCACCGGACGCGGGCAATGTCCTGAGAAGAGTAACCGACCAAGTCTTCGTAATCTTCCGCAGTAACAGCCCGGCCCCGATGACGGAGTTCTGTCGGCGCACGGGAAATCAGAAAATCCACGGACTCCGCGTCAGCCCCGCCTGTTGCCTCGATGTGGTTCGTAACAGCGTCGATATAAGGGATTGTGGTCTTGAGCTGGATGATGCTGCCTGCGGGCCTGTTCCCCCGGGCTCCTCCGCCAGTCTGATAGAGCGAAAGGCGAACGTTAGCCCGCCCCGCCGGCGGGATCATGCTGGAAAGACCGTCTCCAAAAGTAACCACGCCGGTGACGTGATCAAGAACATAATGGCGAGAGCGGGCACCCGAAGCATAGAAATCGAGCACTTCATGCCAGGTGACCCAGGTATCTGAGGGCGCGTCCGCGCCATCTGGCAAAACGGCGTCCGCACCCTCGTCTTCCAGGATGGCCTCCAACTCCTCCCCGGAGGGCATCTCCGGTTCCCGCACCGCCAGGCGCTGCCCAGCGAGTATCGGGGCACTCGTCGACTGGAAGGCTTGGTTCGCAGCGCCGTTACTGGAGCCTAGAATCTCATCACGAACGGTGACTGTCTGGGCCGCCGTGGTGGTATTCAGCAAGATGCGGCCAATGCACGGAACTGTATCGTAATTGCCATCATCCCACCGCACGCGCAGCCACCAGGCGCTCATACCGAATTCCTCATGGGCGGCAAGGTCTGGCGGTGCAAGAAATTCTACCGTTCCAGTCATGCTGAGGTTGCTGGTCTGATCCCGCACAAGCAGCGTTGTCCAATTCTGTCCGCTCCAATACTCCCAGGTAAGTTGCAGGTCGGCGCTCCCACTGGAGACAGGATTCGTGGCCGCGAGGTCGCGGCTGAAACTGCTGCCGGGACAGGCTGCGCCGCGACCGGAGTGCTCCTTAGTAGTTGGAGCGGTCTCTTGCGCGAGCTTCAGGTCCGCAGCATTGAAAAACATCGTGATTGTATTGTTTGGGAATGTCGTTCGGCCGGGTGGCATGACGAAGCCCAGATAGAACGTCGGCCGTACGTCCGTCGCTGGTTGAAAAGGAAAAAACGATTGGTACCCCGAGCGGTTGATCGTCGTTTCATCAGTTATGATGGAAATCATTCTCAACAAGAACTGTCTCTGGGATTTGCGGCTTGTCGATTGTGTACTTCGCCTGCAACGAGCTTATCGAGGGAGGCTGCAACGTTGACGCAATGAAAGACGTTGTCTTATCGAAGTGCGCTTCCTCGCCGTAGTTCCCGGAAACAATTCTGACGCGAACCCAAAACCGTTCCTTCCCGTTCACGCTGCATTTTGCTACGCTTGGCGGCAGAATAAATCCAACGCTCCCTTTCTCTAAAAAAGCTTTGGTAGTGTCCCAGAAATTACCTTCGTTGACCGCGCCGACCCCATTCTTGTCAGTGGTCCCCAATACGTACCACGCTCCGTTCCAGGCTTCCCACTGCAGCTTGAGATCGCCCGAGGGATCGGCGACCGGAGGGAATTGCACGCCCGAGCCCGGTTGATTGGTCACGGTGATTTCGAGGTCAACGGTGACGTCGGCATTGCAGAAAGCGTCTTCCATCGCCATCCACAATGTGTCATTGAGTTTCGGTTTTTCACCGAAAGGATAAAAATCCCTGCTCAAGTCAATGAGGCCGGCGGCGGTCGAGTACGCTTCGTCGATGAGCAACGCATCGCTCTCAAGCAGGGCGATTTTGACGCTGCCGATTTCCGGTAACTGCTCTGCACGAACCATGCCGTTCCGTGGGGTGGTGGACCTTGTAAGGGGCGTCAGCAGGCTGCAGCAGATCCACCTTTTGGAAACGTCAGCGACCGACGTAATTTGAGTTGCGGGTATCTTCCCAAACGCAATCGTGTTCGGACCCTTAGTCTTGAATGGGTTGGCGCCATCTCCGCTCGGCAGGATAGCTTCACCGCCCCAGATCTCCCATTTGAGCTCGATGTCGTCGCCCGCTGGCGAAGTCACATCGACGGCCAGGTCGAGTTTGGCGATGGAGGGCGAGCCCAGAAAGTTGCTGTACCCCAAATAGAATGCATGCCTTATCGGGCGATTGCCTTGAAATACAGGAATTCCAGAGCTCCCCCTGGCGATAATGTCGCCGCTGTGGTTGGCGTATGCGTCCTTTTCGGGATCGCGCGCCATGGCGTGCTGGAGTTGCACGCTCGTAGCCACCAGTTCGTTTTCTGTCTCGTAAATGACAGGGTCTGTCTCTCCCGGGCCGGGCGGTGCCGCGACCTGGGTTCCTGCGGGAATCACCGCATCCACAAGGCTGCCCTTGGCCAACAGAAACGTTACCGGCGCTCTGGCCGGCAAGGGAGGCAATAAAGAGGCGCCAAGCATATCAAGGAACGACAGAAGGTTCTTCTGCGGCGCCTGGTTGAGCCGCTGGATAAGGATTTCCGCAAAACGCGCGGAAACTCCGATCAGCGCTGCGCTTATGCCTTGGGGTGACCCCGTCCAATGCGGGACGTAAAGTTTGAGCAACTCCTGCAGTTGTTGAGTGACATCGGCGACGCTGCGGCAGTCGATCTTGGGCGTGGAGCTGGGCCTCAATTTGCGCTCCTTTCCAAGTAGAAAGGATAAACCAGATTGAAAACGTTGTTGGTGGCCCTCACCTGGTATTCGATATGGATGAGAAGGGTTTTGCCATTGTCCTGCGCCTCCACATACACGTCGGCGACGTCGATCCGGGGCTCCTGGACGAGCAACGCGTCCCTGACCGCCTGCACGATTTTCCCGGAGGTGGAGGGAGAAGGAAGCTCGAACACCAGGTCGTAAATGCTGCAGCCAAAATCCGGCCGCATAACGCGTTCGCCCTTCGCTGTCCCAAGAATGATCCAGATCGCCTGGTGGACGCTGTCTTCATATTCAGCGGTAGCGATCTCTCCAGACTTATCATCAAATGGAAAGGCGCAACCAACCCCGAGAAAGGCGGCTTTTTCCATTGGACAGCCTCCCTTTTTCAACCGATCAGAACTGTACCCGCCGCCACGACTGTGCCCACCGGTAAGTCCGCGGGGTCATTACAGGTTTCCGCCGTGTCGCCATTGCGTGCAGCCATCCTGCCATTGATCTTTACTGTGGAACTGCCGATCATGATGGTCGCCTTGTTGGACGGCTGCGATTGAAACGATGTTCCAGGCGGAGCCACGTGAGGCGGGGTGTTGTCGGCGGTGCTGCTTGCCGTCGCAGCTGGCATTCCCATGATGTTTACGTTACCGCTCAGTCCGCCGTTGATGATCCCGGTAAATGGAAGAGGCATGGGTTGGGGCAGCGAGGAAGGCGCCTCCACGAAGTGTGTGTCGATTGCCGTAATCTGATCGCCCTTTTTCGCTGCCGGCTGTCCCATTTCGTTGCTTTCCTACATTATTTGGTACCAGTTGGCGTCAGTTGATATTCACCGTCGCTCCCTTGACGGTCATGGTTCCGCTCGCTTCAACGTTCATGGTGCTTCCTGACTTCAGCGTGGTCGCGTCAGAAGACGTGATCTCCACCTTCTTCGCGGCCAGCTTGATGGTTCCCTGACAGGCAGACAAGGTGATGTCGTTGTCAGTCGTCACGCTTATAGTGTTTTTTGATGTGTCAATGACGATGCTGTTCTTCTGGCTTTTGTCAGTGATCTCTATGGTTTCTTTGCCGGCTTCGTCACTGAGCTTTATGACGTGGCCGCTGCGCGACATGATCATGCGCACGTTGTTGTTGCCGTCGTCATTTGTGGCGGGTGGGGCATCTTGGCCGTTCCACAGGGCGCCAAGCACATAGGGAAAGCGCACGTCTCCATGTTCGAAAGCGACCAGCACCTCGTCGTGGACTTCCGGCAAGAAGTAGGTGCCGCGCTGATTGCCGGCCATCGGCGCAGCGATGCGGGCCCATGCGCTCTCGTTAAGCTCGCTGAGCCACGGAAATGTTACCTTGACCCGCCCCATGCCATCCGGGTCCCGATTGTTGGTGACGACGCCGACCACAACGCCGTGGATGCGCCCGGTTTGCGCCAACTCTTGGACCGGATCTACGAGAGCATCGAATAAATTCATGTGGCACTCCTTCGCACCGTGAAATCCGTCCAATAGCCGCTGTGGGGCGACAGGCGATGGATCGCTGAGGTGACGTAGTATGAACCGCTAAAGCGCTGGCCTATGCTACCGATCTTGATCACCTTTCCTGCACGAATATCGGGGTTGCCCTGACACACGCCCTCTCCCGTAATCAGTTCCATGACCACATCATTGAAACGGGCTTTGGCCAGTTGGTCGGCCTCGGCCTGAGCTGCCACGGGCCGGTTGCTCACGACATCGATCGCATCCCCAAAGGCGCTCTTGGCAATGGCCGCTCCGCTTGATTGGCCTCCCATCGTGGAGGTCTCGTCGCCCACTTTTGAGTAACCCAGCAGGGCTTTCTTGTCTTTGACGCTCCAGCTCCGTACCTTTACTTCGGTTGCTAGTCCTGCTAGCGAAAGCCGAGGATAGAATTCGGAAAGCCCGCTTTTCCAATCCAGAGACAGGATTTCACTTTGATTGTTTTGCACCGGCCGAAAGAATAAGGTTTTGTCGCTTACGGCCACCTCGTAGCGAATGAGACGAGCCCGCTCGCACAGGAACTCCCAATCTGTCTGGTTGGCTTGCAGAATGTAGTCCAGTCTGATGCTGCTGTCCGTCGCCTTCACGCTCAAACCGGCTTCACGGCCGATTTCTGAAGCAATGTCGCTGTCTTTCTTCTTCAGGAACGTGCGCGTCTTACGTCCCCGCTGCAGGCGGTGACGGCGGTCGTAACCGTGCACCCTCATGACTGGAATGCCGCTCGTCACGAATTCGGGCTCCAGGGCAGTGATTTCGCCGACGATAAAACTCGTTAATTTGCCCGCGTCCGCCGCAGCCATCTTGATCTCGACCACGTTCCCGATGGAGAACAAGTCCTTATCGTCAACCCACGGCAAGTCCTGATCCTGTACGTCGGAGCTGAGCATGAGGAAGCTGAACATGCTTGGCCATTCCGAGCTGTCGTCTACCACGACGTCACCCACATATCTCAGCACCGCTGCGGATACGGGCGTGCCATTGATCAGAACGTCGAATTTAGGCGCCTGCATAGTAGTCCTAACCGCTCTTTGGAATTTTGAGCCGCAATCCCGGCTTAAAAAAATGGCGCGGATCCTCCAACTGGTTGGCCTCGGCAATAATGCGCCACATGGTCGGATCGTGATACGCCTCCCCTGCGATACTGCTCAGACTATCTCCGCGCTTTACGAGCCGCGTCGTAAATTCTGGATCATTTTCCAGTTCGTCTTTTGTTGGATCGAGATATTCCATGAACGCCACTGTCTGCGTTGCGCGCACCGGTGTGCCATCCGTCAGGAAGAGGTTGAAGCGTTGGGTAAGTTGGGTGATGACCCCTGTGAAAGGGAAGTCAGACCCGGGCGGTGTTATCTGCCCCCAAGATACCACACAGATCGGCGGCCGTTGTGGATCAAGGTCGCGCACGATGCGGGTCAGCTTAACAATCTTGTTGGTCAGGTTGCGAACGTCCTGTTTTGCGGGGTCTGCCTCTTCTGTCGTGTCGAAGAATAGCTCCAGGGAAAGCGTCCGGCTCTGTCCCCCATTGAATTGCAGCGCGGGCGCATTGTGCCCGCGCTGCGTTTGACCGGAAGGCGCGCTCTTGCTGACGACTGGGTTCCATGAAACGGACTTCGTGATCGAGTAGGTGTTCGGATTGAACAAAACCTCAATCGGGTCGAGGAGCGACTGAGACTCGGGCGTAATCGTCAATTTCTCAAATTTACTCATCTCGGTATGCCTCGACGCTCGCGTTCGAGTAGGAGTTGGCGCGCGATCATGCGAGTGACCCGTTCAGCGATGCCGGTAACGTCAACTCCGTTGGTTCTTGAAGTCGCCGTTGTGACCGGCGACACCTCGTTATCAGAACCGGACTCCGAAAGCCGTTGGGAAGTGAAGTCGGTGCCAGGCTCTTCGGTTGGGCTGGAGGGGGAACTGCTTTCCTCATCGCTATTCGGTTTGCGCCACACCATGCGCTTGGAGTCGGGAAGCAAGGCCGCAGCGCTAATTTCCTTGGTGACCACGCTGCCAGATTGTGCGCTCGTGTTGGGGGCAGACGGTGCTGCATCCGTTTCTATTTTGTGAGCCACTTGGTTCGACGCGAACATTGGCAGAGGATCGAACTCGCGCCTTAGCTGCGGATCGTCTAGTGGGAGCCCGGCATAATTAGGAAGTTTCCCCTGCGCTGACGGCGGCTCGAACTCATGGCGCGTTGCAATGGCGCCAGGCTCGTCAATGGGCGCCATTCCGCCCGAAATGCGGCGCAAATTCAGTGGCTTGAGCATGGAAATGTGCGGTGTCTCCACCACACGCAGCGCAAATTCTGCAAGGCAAGAACCTTCAGTGGCAGCCAATCCGTCCAGACTGCGCTGCAGATGAAGCGGCTCGACCATGGAACTGCACGGTGTTTCCGCGACACGTGGCAGAGATACGGCAAGGGATGAGCCCTCGGGGCCGACCATTCCGTCGGGTTTGCGCTGGACATGGACCGGCTCGACCATGGAGAGGCGTGGCAGTTCATTCACATGCCGGAGAGATTCGGAACTGGGGAAGTCGTCGCACCTCGGTGCAGGCCTGTTGTCCGGGTAGCCGCAAGTATCGGATAGTGCTTCTACCAAGGGCGCGACAGACTAAGTCGGCTGGCTGACAATCCGCGATACCGTTTCATCGATGTTGCGCTGCCACTGCGTCTCCGAAGTGGGATTTTCGTTGGAATGTGTTTCGTTTGCGAGACGCGACCCGCTGGTAAACGGTCCCGACAAGACCGATCTGGAAGAGCTACGCTCCTGGTGGCAGTAAGGTCGGATCACGCGAAACTGGGGCTCGGAATTTGCCGTCGGTAACGTTTGCATCGTGGCCGCCATGGGTTCTGACATCCCTATGACACCGCTCAATGACGATGCCGAAGCCAAATCAGGCTGATTGGAGGTGGCTAAGCGTTGGAGAGGCACAGTAAGAGACATGTCGGCTGAGGAAGAAGTACCCGCCCTGGCTCCGCCCAACCCGTACCGATGTTTGAAATGTTCAAGCAGTTCTAAACTTGGATTCCGCGCGAAACTGGAACGTAAGTGGAGGCGGGCGGAATGATGCACATTAATCATGCCAATAGGATCGGTGGCCCGGCGCAGCAAACGGCGCATCAGATCACTTTCCGAAAAAGCGCCCCAAGGCGGGTCTTGACGCTCCAAGTTCGTCATGCCGTCAGAATCCGCTGATTGAGCCCGCAATTACCGCGACGGCCAATTCCGCAGCTCCCGAAACCCCGCTAAAAATCGGCCTGCTTAATCCGCGATGCACGAGTTCTACACTCTCGAAGGCGACCGTGGCCGAGTCGGCGCGGAAATCCGGACCCTTATACTTGACCGGAAACGCTTCCCTGAAATTCCAGCACATGACTGGTATGCGTAATCTGTCGAGCAGATAAATGGCGCCGTTCTTGCGATTAATGATCCCCTGGGTCACGTCCTGGTGCCAGTTCCACAAACCACCTATTTGAGTGATTCCGTGCTTCAGCATCAGCAACGGATACTTGGTTGGTCCTACAAAATGATGCACGAAATCGTTTCTGCCTCCTTCACGATATTCAAAAGTCTCCGTTTCTACTTGTACGCCTGTGCATTCTGAGAATCCTCCAGTCAAAATGCCTTCAATTTCCACGAGGAAGTTGAATGACTGGTAGGGATCTGAACGAGTTCCCAAAAGATTGAGCGGCGCTTCAATAGGAACATTTAGAACTATGGACACCGAGGGCATTTTGTTTCTCCACGATGATTTCTTAAGGGCTTTCTTAGGGCGGCAGCTGCGTTACGCGCCAGACCGAGACCCACCCTCGTTGAAACGCCTGTTGATCTTTGCAATTTCAGTAACCCAACGCTGTCGCTCCGAATGCTCCAGCCCCAGGATCTCCTCGTGCGGCCAATGAAAATGATACGCAATATACGCTACCTCCTCATAGAGCCGCTCTAAGGAGTAGCGCCAAGTTCCCCCGAGAGATTCAACTCAACTTCGAATTGCTGCTCGCAGTGAGGACACCGGGCCCGCACACGGGTGTTGCCCGAGCCATTGATGCGGATATAGAGGTCCTGCAGGTAGGCCAGATCGGCTGCGTAAAGGCCTTCAATGACCTTCGGATTGATATGATCAAGCGTTCCCAAGCGTGTGATCACGCGCGCCAACAATATGACGAGAAGGTATCCTGGATTGCTGAGCACTCGAGGGTCCTTAAGCGGTGCGATCTCGTCAAACGCGGTCGCAAGGCGCATGACCCCTTCGATGTGGAGGGCGCCCTCAGCATCCACATAGCCTCGGGGCAGAGTAAAAGGAAATTCAGTCCGCAGCATCGTGGCAGTCCCATAGACGGCTATGCTCTCTTCAGTTCCTCGTGCGTAATTTCCAGGCTCTCCACCGCGATCGTGGCCGAGTTGGCGTTAAGCGCGGGCCCCGTCCATTTACTCGGCCAGGCTGCAGAGAAGTTCCATCGGATTTTCTCCGTCCCTGCTTCATCGCGCAGCACAATCGAGCCGTTTTTTCGCTCAGGTTTCCCATCGATCACCGTCTGCCGCCATTTCCAAAGCTCGTCCGAGTCGGTAATGCCTCGTTTAAGCGTAATAGCGGAGAACGTGTTCAGCCCTGGCAGCTTGCGCACGTGGTTGGGGTCAGTTCCCTCACGGTAGTCGACCGACGGCGTGCTCGCATCCAGGCCGCTAACCTCCTGAAAGCCGGCTTGCGTAATGCCGTCTAATTCAACTAGGAAATTGAACCCGCGATAGGGATCGACCCGGGCACCAGTTGGCATAAAATCCTCCTTCACGGAATCGAGTGGGTCAGTTGTTCAAATCGCCGCTCGCGCGCTGAATAAAGTTGATCACGATAAACTCTGCGGGCGAAAGGGGAGCCAAGCCAATTTCGATGACCACCTGGCCTTGCTCCCGGAACTCCGGCGGGTTGTTCTGTGCGTCGCACTTCACATAGAATGCCTCGGCGGGTGCGGTTCCTTGCAGTGCACCGTCGCGCTGCAGTTTGCTTAAGAAATTCGTCAACTCGCGATGTATGCGAACCCAGAGGCGGACATCGTTCGGTTCGAAAGCAGCCCACCCCATGTTCAGGTCGATCCAGCGACGCACGGTCAGAAACAGCCGCCGGACACTAACATACAGCCACTCGTCGAGATCGGGGGCTTTGACGCCTATAGTCCGAGCGCCCCATACGCGGATCCCCCGGCCGGGAAACGCCCTCAGGCAATTCACCCGTGCCGGGTTCAGCCTGTCCTGAATGCTGTTGTCAATTTGGATTTCGAGGTCCAGCACGCCTAAAAGTTCTTCATTAGCTGGTGCCTTGAATACGCCCACTTTGCTATCGCTACGCCCATAAATGCCAGCCACGTGACCGGAAGGGGGCACGGCATTCGGGCAGCTTGAAGTAAGCAGCCAGGGATAATAAAGCGCGCCATCCACCGGTTCTTGCTGCCCAAGTACGAGTTGCTTACACTGGTCCATAACCTCATCCACGCTGGCACCACGCAGCAAATCCAGAATAGCGAAGCGGTTACCTTGCTGGGCGCAATGCCTCAGCGCTTCCGCCTGGACGTGAATTACGGAGGAACTGTCAGGCGACACGGCTGAAGCGTCTGGAACGGCGACCAGGTCCATGTCCTCCAGCGGCGCCAGCGCTTCAATCGCCTCCATAAGACTGCGGACACGGTCCCCAGTAGGATCGGCGGCGACGACATAGCAATGGGCGCCGCCATTGTCGAAGAACCCGTTGACCGCGTCGGCGAGGAAACTTCCGCTCACGCTGTCGAACAAGGCGCTGAATTCATTCTTGCGACGCAAAAATACAGGCGCTTTGAATTCGGCCTTCGCACCTTGCACAGGGCTAGGCACAGGGCTAGCAAAACCCACAAAACCGGGCACACCGGTCTGCAGGATCGGAGGCACCTTGAGGAGTGCCTCCTGTTTGTAGACCCCCGGGTGTGCTAGGTTTTGTGCCATTGCATTCGCTACGCGCTTGGCGCCGTGAACTGGCTGATGCGGAAGATGACAAATTCGGCCGGGCGAACGATCGCGACGCCAATCTCTGTCACGACTTGGCCAAGATCACGCAACTCCGGTGGATTGGTTTCGGCATCGCACTTCACGTAAAACGCTTCTTTGGTTGTGGTGCCAAATAGTGCGCCCGAGCGCCAAACATTGGTGAGGAAGGCCGTGATGTTGCGCGTGATCTTCTGCCATAGGCCAGGTTCGTTGGGCTCAAAAACCACCCACTGTGTCCCTTCCTCGATCGATTTGCGAATGAAGAGCAGGGTGCGCCGAACGTTGATGTACTTTAAGTCGGCGTTGGCGTCTCCGCCCACGGTGCGTGCGCCCCACACCGTGATATTGCCGTTGAGGTTGCGGATGCAGTTGACGCCTTGCGGATTCAGGCCGTCCTGCTGTGACTTGCTGATTGCGTATTTGAGATCCAGCGCCCCGATCACCGGCTCATTGGCCGGCGCTTTGTGCACGCCGCGATTGTTGTCGACACGCGCGTAAATTCCCGCGATGTGGCCGCTTGGCGGGACGAAGACCGGTCCATTGGATATCGGATCGAAGACTTGTATCCATGGGAAGTAGAAGGCGGCAAAGTCCGTGAAGGGCGGCAGGAAGTTTTTGGCGTTCGTTGCGTCCAGCGACGCGCCGCTGGCGTCCTTCAGCTCTTTGGGGCTGTCGAAGAGAGCGAACCGGTTCTGCGTGTGGATCTGGCAATGGGCGATGATTTCGGTCCGGGTGGTCTTGCCGACAGCATCCTTGTTCGGGTCGGCGGGATCAGGCTGCGCCAAGCCGGGCGCCGCCATGATGGCGATTTCGTCGATCGCTTCGAATTTGACCAGAGCCGCTGGGATGTCCGCTTCCGCTTCGACCCGCATTACGTAGCAGCGGCTGCCGCCATTGTTGAAGAAGCCGTATACGGCTTGCGCTAGGATGTCGTGCGCGGGACCGCCGCTGAAATCACCAAAGAACTTCTTGAAGTCGCTGAACGTCGTGCAGAGCTTCGGTGTCCCCGCGGCAGTGACGAGCGAGAAGCCGGGCATGAGGTCGGCAGTGATCTTTTGGCCCTTTTTGGGCGCTGACCCGAAGGTTACGGTCGAATTCTTATTGGCATCGTCGTTCGCAAGGGTGGCGTCGGCGCTCGCCGAACCATCGACCTTAACTGCCGAACCATCGACCTTAATCGCTGTTTTGTCTATCTTGATGGGATATAGCGGAAGCTTAAAAGCCTTGGTTTGGTCGTCACCGGCGCCGATGCTAGCATCCTTTAGTTTACCTAGGGGCTGGTCTATCATGCCATCTTTATCAGCTGCGATGATGCCGATGAAACCGGCTGTGCTCGTGCTCACTCCTGCGATGGGTTTGATAGCGGAAGGCACTTCCTCGACATAGACGCCCGGCGATAGATACTGTGCCATGCTCATCTCCCTGTGCAATTCCGCTCGCTATAGCTGCACATCATAGTTGCTATCCTTGTTGGGCGCGGGGACCGTGATGGGGAACGGCTTCGGCGCCGCGTCCGCCTGCACATTCAGTGTGTATTGGCCTGCGGCGATGGCGCCCAAGATGTAGTCCCCCGCGCCATCCGTCCGCGCTGCCAGCCCGGCGCCCTCCACGGCCACCGTCGCGCCGGCGACGGGCGTTCCGCCGCGGGTCACCTTGCCGCCGATCCGGAAGAATTCTATTTTGGTGGCGGGGATGAGGGCCTCCTCATCGGGCGCAGTGCGCTCGCCCAGACGAACCTCCACCGTCTTGGTTACGGCCACGCTCGCCGGTTCAAAGATGTCCATGCTAATGGTGGCGGTCACGGTGAGGGACGCTCGCATCTTGTTGCCAATGGCCGTCCAGAACTCAGCCGGATTCTTCAACTCCTCGGGATGCGTCGCCATCATTGGCAGTGGCGGTTGCTGACCTACCAACTTGCCCTTCAACAAATCTGCCGGGATCGTCGGATACTTTGAAAGTACCTGCAGGACCTGCGCAAGTAGTCGCTGCTCCTGCAGCACCAGATCCGTTCCACCGGCCGGCCACGCTGTTACCAAATAGGTACAGGCCACACGCATGGGAGCCCGATGGATCACGGCCTGCCCGTTCAGCCGCTCGATAATGGCCTCGTTGCTTCGCAGCTCTAGGTTTTCCCGGACGTCGAACAAGAACAGGTTGACGGTTGCTTGCCCCGGCTTAAACCCGTCGTCTGGCCGGTCAAACGCAATAAGCGCCCGAGACAACTCTGGAAACTGATCGGCCAGGGTCGGGTCACTCAGGATCGCTTGCAAGGTGGTGCTCAAATCTCGGATCATGACGCAAGCAACAGCTCCCGGGAGAAATCCGGCTAGGAGTTTTGGGCGAGCACTGGCCAAGCATAACCGCGCTGTCATGAATCACGGCTTGCCTACCAGGCTATTGCGATCTCAGTGAGAACACGCTTGACCTAGCACGTGAAGTCGAGTGCTCAACGGACCCACTGATCTGAAAGACAAGACTTCGCCGCTACAACTTATAACCGCGTTAGCGTGTAAATTGTTGTGCTGCAGCTGCTAGAAATATGGCGGTGCTGACTGAACTGATGTCATAGCTAGACATCCTCAGAGCGCACATAAAGCCACCAACACTTTGGGCACAGCTCGCGCGCTCGACTATATTCACGAATTTAGCATTCTTTGACTTTTTTTATTGTAAACCCCGCACTTCTCAAACGCAACAGTTAGTAGTAACTTTTGAAGATTGAACGCTCGGAAGCGCGAAAGTGACGCGCCAGCCCCGCGAGGATCCATGCATGATGAGGCTCTGATCGCTCACAGGTGTCGAAAGAGTGGAGATTGAGCATGCGCACTTTCCCGCGAGAAAGAAAAGCAAATCAGCAATCCAAGCCGGCCCAAACAGCGAAGGCCAATGCCGCGCTTTCCGGACAGCCTCGCCAACTGCACGCCATTCTACATCTGCAGCGTACGATCGGAAATCGGGCTGTTCAGAGGTTGCTGGAGACGGATGCCGGCGTCCGGGATCACCTTTTGCCCGGCTCCGCGAACGCAACGGCAAGACAGAGCGAAGCGCCGGAGCTGCCATGCACGATACAGCCGAAGCTGACTGTCGGGGCCGCCAACGATCCGCTTGAACAAGAGGCCGACCGTGTCGCCGATGAGGTGATGCGGATGCCGGAGCCCAGGATGCAGCGTCAACCCGAGAGCGAAGAAGAGAAAGAAGAAGTCCAGACCAAGCCGCTTGCCGAACGCATTACGCCCCTGGTTCAGAGGCAGGCACACCCGGAGGAGAAAGAAGAGGAAGAAGAGCCTCTCCAGGCCAAAGCTAATCATGCCTCCACACCCCTCGTTACTCCAGCATTGAAGGCACAGATCAACGCCCTCCGAGGCGGAGGACAACCCCTAAGCGACTCTGCTCGCGCCTTCTTCGAACCGCGTTTCGGATATGACTTCAGCCAGGTGCGAGTGCATACAGATTCAAAAGCGTCGGGGTCGGCAGGGGCCTTGAATGCGCTAGCCTATACCGTTGGACGCGATGTCGTTTTTGGGGAAGGGCAATATGCACCTGCGACAGTACAAGGAAAAAGGCTGATTGCACATGAGCTTGCGCACGTTGTACAACAAGGAAGCGCTGCTCAGCAGAAGCAGACTAAACAAGTGCCCAGCCATCCTGCTGAACAGTTTGTGCTTTCGCAATCGCACTTGAAGCGAACGCCCTCGAACCGATCAGCTTTGTCAAGTCCAGGTCTAGTTCAAAAGAAGGCCAATGGTAGATCGTTGCCCGTGCCTACTTGGTCTCAACTGCCGAATTATGCCCAGACGGATCTCGCGGCTAAAGGATACAATGCGAATTGGTTTGATCTGAACGGTGACGAAATACACCTTACAGCTCTCAACTTGTACGTGAAGCTCAAAGGCCTTGGCCTTTGGAGCTATGTAGGCAAGGAGGACGGTAGCGAACTCGGCCGCCTTCACTTTCTCACCTCCGATATTCGAGGACTCAAAGATGTTCTGCGGGAGCGGAGCGATTTTACGAGTCCTGAGGAGTTGATGAAGGAATGGTCGTCCCGGGAAATGAAAGCCTCGGGTGCACTTCATTTCAAGCATTTTGAAGATTGGCGGGATACGAAGGTACAGGCGCACATTGATCTCCATGGCTTGCTTCTTGCGAGCAAGTGGTGGTGGCTGCTCCCGGTTGTTCCGCTTGCGCAGATGCTAATCCACGGGATCACCAAACAAGGCTTTGAGGATGTCTATGCTGTTCGCGATCTTCTGCTTGGCGAGGGGTGGGATAGAGCCCCTCTTATAGGCGCAGGAACTGCGGCAATTCAGCGAGAAGCCACCGTCAAGACGGAAAGAAACACTTTGGCTTCACATTCGACTGGTGTGGCGGTCAAGAGCCCTGTTTTTCTCTCAAGCGAATATATCGCTCTCGTAGGCGCACAAGATAGCGCTGAACATGAAGCTGAGGAGGTTGCGGAGCAGGTTGTTCGCGAGCCAAATCCAACTGTATTGAGGCCGATTGAAGCGAGAGATGTGCAGGGACTTGTTCAGCGCTGGAAGATTACGGGTGACATCGCGACCTCTGACAAAAAGAGTGACATCCTAGGAGGGCTTGCAGAAGAAGCCGGAGCACATTTCAACGATTGGAAATGCATCAAGCCACTGAGCATGCGTGCGTCTGCGGGAAAACGGCCCAGCAACTTCAATGAACGTTACGACCTCTATGTGCGGGTTGGGGACACGTTCGATATCTCGAACCTGACGGCTACGACAGGGCCTGCCCTACGCATCCATCTATTCGACCAAGCAGACGAATGGAGGGACGCTGATCTTGCCCGGTTGTTTTATCCGGGCAGCAAATACAGTACTGATGTAGAAGTTGATATAATGAAAAGCGCCGGATACGGCAGGAACTCCGGTTGCCGACATGGTGATTTTTGGTCACGTGCAAGACCGCACAATGTTTGGGGGCGTGAGAACGCCACATTCGTTGTTCACGCCTAGTAAAATGGAGGCCCTTGTCCACAACTTCGCTTTGGCGCACTCCGGCATGTTTCCTCGTCGTGGTTGGTTTACGCGCAACGCCAGGGTTCGTTCCATCGGGTGTGACTTCTGAGGCTTGGGGGCAAGACTTCGCGGCGCACTTCATGCGGACAGGAGCGAGCGTGACCACAACAATCACACCAGTCCGGCCAAGGTGCAAAAGGGAGAGCCTCTTAGGGGGGTGTGCGTCATACGACGGTCTGGAATTTTCCAGATATACTATCCCTCATCGGGTTTTTCCAACGTCGGATGGGCCGTTCTGGACACGCGAAGATTTTCACGCAGGGAAGTTCTGGAGAGATATCAAAGGCAAACTATGACCACTGTCCCGCGGCTCGCCACACCTCCTCAAGGGCGCGCTCGTCGGGGCAATATTCTTAAAGGATAGACATGCCGAGCGCTGCTGGGCAAATGCTCACTGCAGATTTAGCCTCTTACGCGAGCAGCCGGGAGCGTATCTCGGATGAATTGCGCTGCCTCGATCTGCGCCTTCGCAAACAAGTTCTGAAGCAACCTCGCACGCCGCCTCCGGACTCGTTGTCTTCCTTTGCGGGGCTAATCATCACGGATGCGGAAATTTCTGATCTGCTAGCGCCCTCTGACAATGCCGCGGGCGAACCTGCTACCGAGCGACGCAAGCTCGAACAGGCACTGGCCGAACTTCAGAGGGAAATGCAGGCGCGGCTCGCGGCCAGCCGGGCTTCGGGCGTGCATCTATCCTTGCCGCGGCTAACGGAATTGTTTAGCCTCACCCCGTTAGAAGAGCAGTGCCTGGTTATCTGCATGGCCCCGGAGGTGCACCGCAAATATAACAAGCTTTATGCCTATCTCCAGGATGACGTCACATGCAAGAAGCCCAGCGTCGATCTTGTGCTGGACCTGCTGTGCGCTGAGAAGGCCGAAAAGCTGTCCGCGCGCGCCGCATTCAATCCGTCCGCCCCTCTGCTCAAGTTCAATCTCGTGCAAATGACCGATGCCGGGACAGAAGGCCAGACGCCCTTGCTCTCCCGGCCGCTTAAATTGGATGACCGGATCGCGAATTTTCTCCTGGACCAGAGCCAGATGGACGGCCGCCTGCAGCGCTTTGCCCGCATCATTCTACCCGGGGACGACGCCCAGGAGAGGATTGCCGAGAATGAACTCTATCGGCAGGCGATGAGCTTCCTCCAAGTCCATTTCGCGGATCCGCACTGCAGAGACCGCAACATGGTGCTGTATCTGCATGGCCCCGAAAGTCTCGATAAGCGGCTGATCGTCGAGGCCCTTTGCCTTAGCTTTTCACTCCCATTGCTGGTCGCGGATCTGGAAGCCATGAAGGTGGGGCCGTTACCCTTCGAGGAGGCAGCTTGGTTGATAGGCCGGGAAACCGCTCTGCAATCTGCTGCGCTCTTGCTGGAACACGCCGATTGTCTTCTCGTTGAGCCGGATAAGTACGCGCTGGAATTGAAATCACTGATCGAGGCAGCAACGACGTTTTCGCGTCTTACTTTCATATCCGGGAGTCGGCACTGGCAGCCCCGGAACTTGGGTCGCGAGTCCGTATTCTTGTCGATTGCCGTATCCCGGCCGGACCTTGACTCTTCCAAGCGCCTCTGGGAACGAAGCCTTGCCGAGTGTGAGGGTGTCGCCGACGATTGTGACAGTTCGGTGCTCGCCGGGAAGTTCCGGTTTGGACTAAATCAAATTCAACGTGCCCTCTGCGCTGCCGAAAATCTGGCGCGTTGGCGCTCGCCTGTTAACTGGCGAATCACGGCTTCCGATGTGTTTGCTGCCTGCCGTGTGCAATCGAGTCCCAAGCTTGGCGTGCTCGCGCAAAAGATCGAGCCAAAATACACATGGAGCGAGATTGTGCTGCCGGAGGACAACCTGGCGCAGCTCAAAGAACTGTGCGATCAGGCGCTATACCGGCACCGTGTCTACGGGGAATGGGGCTTTGATCGCAAGCTTTCCCTCGGAAAGGGCCTGAACGCGCTCTTTTCAGGCCCCCCCGGAACGGGAAAGACGATGGCCGTCGAGGTGATCGCCAATGCGCTGCAACTCGATTTGTATCGCATCGACCTTTCGCAGGTGGTCAGCAAATACATTGGCGAGACCGAGAAAAATCTTCATCAGATTTTCCAGGAAGCACAGGTCGCAAGCGCCATCCTGTTCTTCGACGAGGCCGACGCCCTATTCGGCAAGCGTTCGGCCGTGAAGGACGCGCATGACCGCTACGCCAACATCGAAGTCGGATATTTGCTGCAAAAGATGGAGGAGTACGAAGGGGTCGCCATTCTGGCGACCAATCTCGGCCAGAATGTTGACGAAGCGTTTCTGCGGCGCATGCATTTCATTATTGATTTTCCTTTTCCCGACCAGGAACATCGCCGCCGGATCTGGCAGGTGGTGTTCCCGTACGAAGCGCCGCTGGCCGACGAGGTGAATTTCGACCTGTTGGCGCGCGAGATTAAGCTGGCGGGAGGCAACATTAAGAATATAGCGCTCGCCGCCGCATTCTATGCAGCCGTCGACGGACAAGTGATACAGATGCCGCATTTGTGGCAGGCAGCGCGTCGCGAACACCAGAAACTGGGGCGGACGTGGGAGAACACTATGGCCAGCCGCTGACGTTTGGCATCGAAGGGCCGAAGAGCACGCTGACGCTGAACGGGCGCATTAAAGTCAGTGTCTCCGCGCCGACGCGGCCCAACTAAGAGACGTCAGCTTCCGCACCTGACCTACCGGCAGTGCCTTGACCGTCAAACGCTCCCTCGGCGGCGGGACATTTGCGAAAAAAGCTCTGATAGCGCAGGAGCAGGAGCAGGAGTTGTCCCATACTGATCGTTGCTTCATCGGCGGGATTAGCTCATCCTTCGGCAAGGACCGCCACGAAAAAATGCGCCCCTAATTCCCACCACACTTGTCAACCGTGACCCAGTAGTTCGCCTCTGTTTGTTTGATGCTTGTTATTGTTCCTTCATAGAAGCCGAGTATGTTGTTTGATCCGTTGGCACAGAACCACCACCAGTAGCATGCATGGGCGCGCCCTTGGGCGACATGAGTGGCATTATCCTTGGTAACACAAATTTCTGCGGGCAGGGAGAAACGCCTGCTGTCAGGCGCGGATACAACGCCTTGGTCATCTGTGGCCGTAACTGTGGCCTGGTACTGGCCGTTTGCCAGGTTGGTGTACTGCTTGCTGAAGTTCGGGCCGCTCGATAGCGTTTCATCCTGAGGCGACGGTCCTGAGACAACTATGTGATAGCTTTTTATCGTGTGTGCGCCGCTTGCATTACATTTGAGTGTGACGCTGTTATCTGAAACCGTCGGATCGACACAGGTGACGACAGGGGAGCCATCCGGAGGGTTGCTGTTTTTGATAAGCCAGGCTGCGATATATTGAGGATAATTGAGTCCTTGCTGGGCGACGTACTGGTTACTAGGGTCATTGGGTTCTCCCTTGCCGGCGGGCCAAGCATGTCCCACGTTATCAATGACCAGCAGGCTCAGCCGAGTCTTTACCGGCGGCCGTTGCACTCTGTTCGACGCCCTTGCCACTCTGAATATTGGTTTCAGCGCCAAGATCACCCGTATTGTAGATATTTTTGAGAATGTCGATATTATCTTTGCTCCATTGAATGCTGGCGACACAATTCTTGCCAGGATTGTTCTGATTTAACTCGCACTCAAGGGACTTTGGGAATAAAGCTTTGACGCCATTCAGATCCATATTGCCGTACGCGATATTAGCGATCTGGTTGGCGAAAAAGGACTCCTTGCCGCTGGCGAGCGATTTACATGCTTTGATGGCATCAGGAACATTCGTGGCCGGAACTTGATCGTCGATCGCGTGCATTTGATCACTGCCGACCGACGGACCAGCGATCGCACCTATGCCGGCGAACACGTCCGGCGCGTTACAGCCCAATTTCAAAGCGAGAGCGGCACCAGAGGATAGGCCTACCACATAAACGCGGCTCGGATCGATCTTCAGATCGCCGCGTGGTTTCAATTCATTGGCAAGTTGGATAATTTCCGCCACATTCTGATGCTCAGGATTGTCGGCACTTCCATTGTAATCCCAACAATTGGCGAGGTAAGTATCGGGTTTTACATATGGGACGGCCATCACTAGGCCATGGTCCTCGGCGGCCTGTTCCAGATTGCCGGCCTGTTTCAACTGGTCATGGGTTTGGATGCATCCGTGCAGCACCACCATTAGCCCACGCTTATCGCTGCCATTCAGCATGCTGTTGGGCCTGTAGATCCAGGTTTCATGAGTTGCAATCTTGGGGTTCAGAGTCCAATCCGCGAGCGCAGCTGAAGGGGTGAACAGCGCAGCCAGGAGGCACGCGATAAGCCAAAGCCTCCAGGTCGGGAAGATTTGTGACCGGCCGCCCTTTCCTTTTCCGCTGGTGACGCCACCCTCCTGAGCAACAGCGCCTTTGACCGTACAACACCAACTAAAAGCGGCCATAATAGCCTCCGAAACTCACATACCAACAGCCACCATACACGCCTTGGTCAAAGGATCGTCACTGACAATTATCAAATTAGATGAAAGTTATGGGAAGGCCCCTTAACCCGACTTGGGAGAGGCTCATGCCCCGGTTGATAGAACCGGGTTCCTTGTTGATGAAGGCGCCTTGTGGCCTAGACGAGCTTGCCGCCGCCTGAAAGCGGAAGAAGAAGTGTTCCTGCGACTACTTAGGCAAGTAGTGGGTCAGAGCCCTTTGTCCCGATTTGGTGAGCGCTGGACTTTCTGGCGGCTTGGTAGAGTCCTGTTTGGATCAATCGCGCTGGTAGACGCCGGCCGCCAACAGCGGCCGCTGAACCATTCATAACAGAAAGTTTTGCGTAAGCGAAAAGGTAGCGCTTCAGCGGGAGAGTTCACGTTTTGCGCCCGAAGCCAGTGCCCACTTCTGCTGGCGCAAGCCGGATCAGCCGCCCGTCAATACCGCGTGTGAGAGGCGGTGAGAAAGTCGGCCAGTGGAGCGGCGGCGCTTGTGCTGCTGCGTGGCGGAGTAATAACCGGCCACTGGTTAGGTTGTCCCTTTCTGTACGGGAGAGGGGCGACAGGGGATGTATGCCGTGGACAACTATGCCGCGGTCCGACGTTTCGTTTTTGTCGAGGGTAAGAGCCGTCGTGAGGCCGCCCGTGTTTTCGGCTTAAGCCGGGACACGATATCGAAGATGTGCCAGTTCTCGGCGCCGCCGGGGTATGTTCGCAAGAAGCCTCCGGCGAGACCGAAGTTAGGGCCATTCGTTTCCATCATCGATGCGATTTTGGCGGCGGATATCACGGCGCCGCCGAAGCAGCGGCATACGGCCAAGCGGATTTACGACCGGCTTCGCGCCGAACACGGCTTCGATGGCGGCTACTCGGCCGTGAAGGAGTATGTGCGGCTTGCGAGGTCTCGGGCCCGCGAGACCTTTGTGCCGCTGGCGCATCCGCCTGGGCACGCCCAAGTCGATTTTGGCGAGGCGATCGGCGTAATCGGCGGCGTCCGGCAGAAGATGCATGTGTTCTTCATGGACCTGCCGCATTCGGACGCGCCGTTCATGAAGGCCTATCCGGCGGAGACGACGGAAGCCTTTCTCGACGGCCATGTTTCGGCCTTCGCCTTCTTCGGCGGCGTTCCGCAATCAATCCTTTACGACAACACCAAGCTCGCGGTCGCCAAGATTTGCGGCGACGGCAAGCGCGAACGGACGGGGGCCTTCACCAGACTTATCAGTCATTATCTGTTTCGCGACCGGTTTGGGCGGCCCGGCAAGGGCAATGACAAGGGTAAGGTCGAGGGACTTGTCAAGAACGGCCGTCGGCGGCTCCTGACGCCGGTCCCCATCGCTGCAAGCTTCGAGGCATTGAACGCCAAGCTTGAAGCGGGTTGCCTTTCGGAACTCGATCGCAGGGCGGGCTCCCATCCAGAGACGATCGGCGCTAGGCTTCAAGCGGACCTGGCCGCCTTTCGGCCACTGCCGCCTGGCGTTTTTGAGCCCTGCGATCAACGGACTGCGCGCGTGTCGTCGACGGCGCTCGTTCGCTACCGCACGGCCGACTACTCCGTTCCCACGGCGTACGGCTTTCGCGACGTCACCGTAAAAGGCTTCGTGGATGAGGTGATCATCGTCTGCGCCGGGGAAGAGATCGCCCGCCATAAGCGATCCTATGAGCGCGGCGACTTTGTTTGTGATCCCCTGCATTATCTGGCGCTGATTGAGCAGAAGCCCGGAGCGCTCGACCAGGCGCGGCCCTTGCAGGAGTGGGCGTTGCCGGAGCAGTTTCCGCAGTTGCGGCGTCTGCTCGAAGCCAGGATGGGCAACCGCGGCAAGCGCGAGTTCATCCAGGTCTTGCGGCTTATGGAGACGTTCGATCAGAACATGGTCGCCGATGCGGTCAAAGACGCCCTTAAACTCGGCGCACCAAGCTTTGACGCCGTCAAGCAGCTGATCTTGTGCCGGATCGAGAAGCGACCGCCCCGGCTTGATCTCGCCGCCTATCCCTATCTGCCCAAGGCCGCCGTTCAGGCGACGCGCGCCGCCGACTATACGGCGTTGCTTGATCAGGAGGCCGCATGACAGAGGCCGCCGATAAACCGCAGCTGCTGCTCCGGCATCATCTCAAGCAGCTCAAGCTGCCCACCATTCTCGCCGAGTACGAGAAGGTCGCGCAGGAATCCGCACGCAGTGGCGTTGATCATGTGCGCTATCTGCTCAGGCTTAGCGAACTTGAACTGATTGAGCGCGAGCGGCGTATGGTGGAGCGCCGCGTTCGGGCCGCTCGCTTCCCGGCCGTAAAGGGGCTCGACAGCTTCGATTTCAACGCCATCCCCTCGCTCAACAAGATGTTGGTCCTGGAGCTTTCGCGAGGCGAATACATCCTGAGGCGCGAGAACGTCATCGCGCTTGGCAACAGCGGCACGGGCAAGAGCCACATCGCCTTGGCTCTCGGTCTTGCCGCCTGCCAGCGCGGCATGGCCGTCGGATTTGCGACCGCCGCCGGGCTTGTCCATCAGCTCATGGAGGCGCGCGACGAGAAGCGGCTTCTGCGCCTGCAAGCTCAACTCGCCGCCTACAAGCTCCTGATCATTGACGAACTCGGATACGTGCCCCTGTCGCCGACCGGCGCCGAACTTCTGTTCGAGGTCTTCAGCCAGCGCTACGAGCGGGGCTCGATCATCGTGACGTCCAATCTTCCCTTTGAAGACTGGACGTCTATCTTCGGCTCCGAGCGGCTCACCGGTGCGCTGCTCGACAGGCTCACCCACCACGTCCACATTCTTGAGATGAATGGCGATAGCTACCGGCTCAAGCAGTCGAAAGGTCGGCGCCGCCGAGCCGAGCGATCGCTCAATACAGACGCCTCCGAAACTGAAAGCGTCGATCCAAGCACGGGCGAAGTTACTTCCCGATAAAAAGAATGCCGAAAAGCATAAAGCCCCATCGCGATGGGGCTTTATGCTTTCAACGTCAGCAAAGGTGGCCGGAAATCTCTCCGCCACGGTGGCCTGAAATTACTCCGCCGTTGACACCGCGTCTGGCGATGTTTGACGGCTTCTCAATAGATGGGATCCCTAATCATCTCAACGAACGCGCCAACGGAGGGGTACTCTGCGATGAGCATCAGCTCGAAGCTAGCGCGCCAAATGATGCGGCCGCCGAGCCGGCAGATAATGGAAAGGCTGTCGCGTCCATAGACGGCATACGCCTCGGCGCCGGTTGCGTCCCGCCCGTCCGGGTAAGCGGCCTTTTCGCGGAAACGAACGAGATTGAGCATGTGGATCGGTCGGCACGGTCCTTAGCCCGGAAGGCGGCAAACGCTTCCTTTGGTCGGATCGTCATATAGGGCACCTCTTTTTGATGCTGCGCCGGCACACAGGCATGGCCCTTCCTTGGGCCACTGCCAGATGCCGATGAACTTTATTAAACCAGTAGTTTCTGTTGACCACTTTGTCGTAAAAGTCTGGTGGTCTTCATCGCAAGACGCGATTTTTACGAGAGAAAATCGTCCGCGTATTGTAAAATTCCGCCGCCGTTTTACAAACTCCAGCGTCTAACCCCCTGACTTTGCTGGTACCGCTGCCCCGGCTCGAACGGGGGACCCCCAGATCCACAATCTGGTGAATAAGCACGACAAACCCCGACAAACGCAAACTCCATAGTGCCATTTTTTCATGTTCTAACAATGCCTTGTCCTGCATTGTCGCGGTAGTGTGTCGACAAGCCGAGACGCGTCAGAACACGATATTTTTGTTACCCCGCTGTTACCCCGACATGTGCTAGGAAAATCCAGGCGGAGCACGCCAGAAGTCAAGTGTGCTCTGATTGGGTCGGTCTTTTGGGGCAATGATTATGGCGAAGAATTTGACTGTTTTGAGCATCGAGAAGGCGCTCGCAAAGGAAACCCGCTACGAGCTTTCGGACGCCGGCGGTCCCCTCAGACTCATCGTACAGCCATCTGGCGCGAAAAGCTGGGGCATTCGCTATCGCATTGGAAGCAGGACGCGAAAGCATACCCTCGGCTCCTATCCCGCGCTTGGCCTGATTGAGGCCCGGAAACTTGCCCGCGCTGCCATGGAAGCGATCGCCGCGGGCGAAGACCCTGCCGAAGACAAGGCGGCGCGCCGGGCGAGCGACCTCCCACAAACCATCGACGAACTCGCTGTGCAGTTTGTGCAGTTGTACGCGAAGAAGAATTGCAAGCTACGAACTTGGCAGGAGACCGCGCGGATCCTTGGCCTTGAGTTTGACCCTGACGATGCCGACAAGCTACGCCAAACAAAAAGCGGCGGCGATGTCCTGAAGAAATGGAGGGGCCGAAGGATCGACGCTATTAAGCGCCGAGATGTCATTGCTCTTCTGGATGAGATCGCAAGCGAGCATGCCGTGCATGCAAATCGGGTGCTCGCCGCCCTGCGTCGCATGTTCAACTGGGCGATCGAGCGCGACCTCCTGGAAGCCTCACCCTGCGCTCAGGTTAAGGCGCCGAGCCAGGAAAAGTCCCGTGATCGCGTGCTCTCGGATGAGGAGCTTGGGCTTGTCCTGCGCACCGCCAAGGAACTGGAAGAACCCTTCGGCCCCTACCTTCAAATGCTGGCGCTCACCTTGCAGCGGCGCAATGAGGTAGCTGGCATGCGCTGGACCGAGGTCGATTGGGAGCAGAAACTCTGGGTGCTGCCGGCGTCGCGAACAAAGAATGGCAATGAGCACGTCATCCCCTTGTCCTCTTCGGCGCTGCAGATCTTGGAGACGCTGAGGGAAACTGGGATTGCGGGATCCGAGTTTGTCTTCACAACGACTGGCCGCTCGCCCGTATCGGGCTTTTCGAAAGTCAAAAAGCAGCTTGACGCCCTGATCGAGGCTGAGCGTGGTGAGCCCATCGCGCCCTGGCGCTTTCATGATCTCCGGCGTACCGGCAATAGCAAGATGCCGCGCCTCGGCATTGAACTGGCGGTGTGTGAGAAAATCTTGAATCACGTCTCCGGCACCTTCTCCGGCGTTGTGGGCGTCTACCAGCGCTACGCTTTTCTTGATGAAAAGCGGGACGCGCTTGAGAAGTGGGCGCAGTTTGCAGAGAAGTTGATTGCCAAGTGACGCCACTGGCGCCGAGTGTTGACGATGGGAACACAAGTCTATTTCGTGTAAAATGTACTAATATATTATATTCAGATTGATGAGAATTGCTGTCGTAAGCATAAAGAAACCATCACGTCAAGTCTTTACATCGGAAGCTTGAATACAAGCATGCCCAAGCGCAAGATGTTGCCATCTTGAATCAACATGGGGCACCACTATGAGAGACATTGGTAACGACGCACGCATTCCACTCGCGGCTGTAGCTGCGAGGTATGGCAGGCACGTCAGGACAATCGAGCGCTGGATTGACGACCCTCGCGTAGGCTTCCCGAAACCGCTTTACATCCGTCGTCTGCGCTACATCCGGGCCACTGATTTGAAGGCCTGGGAAGACAGCCAGCAAGACGCTCGCCCTACCTAGTAGAGGGCGCATAATCGACAGGGTGTTCTCACGATCCAGGCGGGGGCGGCGGAAAGGGCCGCATCCAGGCGGGCTCGCCGGGCGGGGAACTGCAAGGAGATTGATTCTGCAGCCGGGCGATACCTCCCAAATTCGGGAAAGCACCCTCCCGAATTTGGGCGCATCGAAGCCGCCCGCGAAGCGGGCTTCTTAGAGCACCAGCAGAAGCAGGCAATGCGCATCGCAAAGCTGCCTGAGCGGAGCAAAACCGCCCAGATAACACAACTCTAAGTAGTAGAAAATAGGCCAAAATGGCGTTTGGAGTTGCCTTGTCGGCGGATCTTACCCTTTGAATTTAAAAGCATTTCTTCCGTCTTAAACGCAGCGAAACCTTTACCTTTTCGTAAGCAAGGTCACAGCTTCAGCGTGCATGCAAGAGCGGTGCCATTGTATAATACGGGCCGAGGCCACCTCGCCATCCACGAAAGGAGAAATGAATGTCAGCGAAGGACATCTGGTTGCCGTCTGAGAAGGTTGCGGAGAGGCACGCGTGCAGCATGCGCACTCTCAAGCGGCGAAAAAAAGAGCCGGGCTTTCCGCAGCCGGTGAAGCGCGGGCGCAGACTCTACTGGTCATTGCGGGAGCTGAGGGCTTTCGAGGCGCAGTTCGTCGGCAGGTTCTCGACGGCCGCATAAAGAAAGCCCGGAGCTGAGGGGCAGCGTTCGGGCTCAGGTATCAACAACTGCAATCCGGCGAAGGAAGGAAGGATTTGCAGATAAACCGAAGGCGGGATGACGAGTAGCGCCTTCAGAAAGTGCGTAACCGTGAACTTATCCCAAATAAAAAAGTGTCGCAATAGCGAACACTACATCAGCGTTAACAAACCACTTCCTGGGAGCGCGTCTGGATTTAGCGCTGATGATTTTAACATCTACAAGCAGCTCGGGTCTTTCTTCGCGCTGCGCCACGCCGATGATTTCAGATTCGCCCGCACGCTAGACCGGTGGCTGTACCTGGACCCGCTTCGCGGCTGGTGCGCGTGCCGCAATGAGCATGTCGAAGCAGCCAAGCAGGTGGCCGCCGAGGCGGCCAAAGTGATGTGGCGCTGGGAAATCGACAGCGACGCCGCTGCGAAGGAAATCCTGCGCCTTGCCGAGCTTGAAGAGGCAATGCGGCGGGAAGTTAAGCCCCACGAGTGCGAGCCCGGCCTGGCGCGGCTGCTGGCGCGGGGGCACGCATGAGCACATTTGGAGCGCCCCCCTTCGACAGTCCGGAGAGCTTTAGGAGAATCAACCGGCATTCGGTGCTGGTGTTCAGCGACGCTGACCGCTGCTGTTGGGAAGAGGACTGGGAAGAAGCCACGTCCGATGCCGAAAGGTTGCTCAGCCTCTACCACGAAACCGCAGCGGGTGTGAAAGACGCTGTGTTCGTGCTGACCTGCATCACGCCAGCGAAAACGAAGGGCGCGGCCTCGACGGTGTCGCCCCAGCGGTTCCGCATCGGCGATGTGACGGCAATGGCAGCTGAGGCGAAGGCGCGCGGGCAGCACAGCAATGTCTACTTCAGTCCCGCCCTGATGCGGAAAGATTTGCCTCGCGGTTCTCGCGGCGAAGAGAAGGACATTGTGGCGGTTCCAGCCGTCGTCATCGAGGAAGACGCGGACACAGGCAAGCTCGTGACGCTGCCCGCAGGCGTGGCCCCATCGTTCGTGGTGATGTCGAGCAGCAAACCGACGCTCAACCGGCATTTCCATTTCGTCTTTGACAAGCCCCTGCCCCCTGACGCGGCGAAGGAACTGGCCGCGCTGGCCTCTCGGAAGTGCGGCGGCGATCACGGCGGTAAGGATATCACGCATGTGTGGCGCGTCCCCGAAACGCTGAACTTCCCAAATTGGCAGAAGATCGAGCGCGGCCGGCCGGAAACGCCACAGATGGTGGAGCTGATTGACGGCGGTACGGGCGAGCCTGTGAGTGCTGAGGCGTTGCGAGCGGCGCTGCAAGCGATGCCCGATCTGCGAGCTGAGGCAAAGCCTAACGGCAGTGGCACCAAGGATTGGAGCAGCGGCGGCTCGAAGGATCGGGACGCGATCCTGAAGCGGCTCCCCTTTACTGTGGTCGACGACATCAATGAAGAAGGCCGAGACCGTTCCCTACACTGCTTCGCTGTGATGATGGCTTTGTTCGATGCGGGCCTGACCGATGATGAGGTCCTGATCGTCGCCACCGGCGCGGCGTTCGCTCGCAAGTTCAGCGAGCGCGGTGATCTTGATGCGGAGATCAAGCGGGCGCGGTCGAAGTGGACGGATACGCCAAAGCTACCTTTCGGCTATCGGTACAGCGGCGGCAACATCGAGAAGATGGTCAAGGTCAAGGACAAGGACGGAAATGAGAAGATAGTCTGGGTCTTCTTCTGCTCCGCAGTCGAATTTCGCGCCGTGACGCGCAGCCCGGAGGGCAAAGACTGGGGTCTGGCTCTACGCATCAGAACACAGGATGAAAAATGGAATAGTCTGATCGTCACGCAGGCGATGACTGTGGACTACAAGGGGTTTTTCGCGGCGCTCTATGACCACGGACTGGTTATCCCGCCGGGGAATAAGAGCGAGTTTCTGGACCTTGTTGTTTCTGCCACCCGCATCACAGCCAAGCGCATGTGCTGCGTGCCCCATGTCGGCTGGCACGAATTGGCTGACGGCAGTGCCTTTTTCGCGCTGCCCGATCAGACCTTTGGCGCTCCAGCAGGCGAAGAGATCGTTTATCAGCCGCAATGGAACGAGCGCCCCTTGTATCGCCTGAAAGGCACGCTTGAGGGTTGGCAGAACGAAGTGGCCCGATACGCGGTCGGAAACTCCAGGCTTGCGTTTGCCCTGGCGGCCGGATTCGCTGGCCCGCTGCTATATCTCGAGAACGAGGAAGGCGGCGGAATCCATTTCTACGGCTTATCCAGCCGAGGGAAAACGAGGCTGCTTAAGGCCGGGGCCAGCATTTGGACCGGCGGCGGCATCAACCACGGCGTCGGATCATGGCGCGGCACGGACAATGGTACTGAAGGCAAGGCATGGGCGCATAACGACACGCTGATGACCCTGGATGAAATAGGTCAAGTCAAGCCAGAGGTCGCCTACCAAGCCGCGTACATGCTCTCCAACGGCCAGGGCAAGGCCCGTATGTCCGCGAATGCTGTGCTCAAGCGGTCCTATGAGTGGCGTGTTTTCTTCCTATCCACGGGAGAGATGCCAATCGGTGACAAGATCGCCGAGAACGGCGGCAGGCCCATGGCGGGGCAAGCCGTGCGCGTGCTGGACATCCCCGCAGATGCGGGCGCTGGCATGGGCGTTTTCGAAGAGCTGCACGGCTTTGAAAACTCGGCAGAGATGGCCGATGCGTTCAAGGGCATTAAGAACTACGGGCACGCTGCGCGCGCCTTTCTTGAGCGCCTTACGGCCGATCCCGAAGACGCCCGCCAGCGCGTCGAAAATCACATCCGCGCCTTCGAGGATGAGAACCGTCCGGCTGGCGCCGATGGTCAAGTGCGGCGAGTTTTGCGCCGGTTCGCCTTGATCGCAGCGGCCGGACAACTCGCGGCCGATTATGGCGTCCTGCCATGGCCAAAAGGGGAGTCAGCGTCGGGGGCGAAGAAATGCCTGCAAGCTTGGCTTGCCGGGCGTGGCAGCGCGGGACCATTGGAGACAATGAACGCGCTGTCTCACATTCGTTCTGTAATCGAGCTTCATGGTGCGACGCGCTTTCAGGTGTGTGGCGACCTGAAAACGCCGGCAGGCGGCTACGTAAACAACCGGCTGGGGTATGTCGACGGAAGCGACGCGAACCTTTTTTACTTCTCACTGGAGACGTTCAAAAAAGAGGTGTGCAAGGGGTTCGACTACAAGCAGGTGCTTCAAGCTCTGCGAGCGGTGGGAGCACTCGACCATGAAGCTGGCCGGTACACAAAAAAAGCGAGGCTTGAGGGGACAAAGGGCTCTCAGAGGTTCTACGCAGTCAAAGCCAACGTCCTGCTGGATGCGGAAGATGAATAGGCTGAAATAGATGGTTAGTTGTTCCCGGTGTTCCCAGTGGCCACAGTGCGAGTGGGAACACTTTTCGCCTACAGCCGCAGGCTTGTTCCCACTGTTCCCAGTGTTCCCACTAGAAAATAAGAGATACGCGAGAGAGGAAAATTGTTAATGCTTGTTAATTCTTCTTCCGGCTTATTTCTTCAACCTACTGGTTTTAAGTGGGAACACCGGGAACAGTGGGAACAGCATTGTTTTCATTGCACTTTTTGTGTTCCCACTCGGCAAGCAGGACTGGGAACTGTGGGAACAGTCCGCGCTGTGGCCATCCATCGACACAACCAGGTGCGCCCGGCCGAGCAGCTCGCCGCCGATCGCCGTGTGCCCCGCGCGCAAGCATTTCGGTAGCATCCTTCATCAACGCAGCCGCGTCTGAGCGGCGCTACCAATTCGAGCGGGCTTGCGTCCTGCTCAACCGGCCCGGCGTTTGATCTCCTTCCGCGCCACCCCTTCAACCCTCAACGAGAAAAGGAAACTCATGTGAGTAACAGCCCAGTTTTCGTCGCCTTCCCGGTTTCATCGACGGCCACATCTGCCTTCGACTTGTGGAGTATCCACGCCAGCTCGGCCAGCCGGGTTGAGGTATGACCGGGTCGCCTGCCTATGCACGCAACATGAGGAAATGATCAATGCGTAAAGACCTCAGACATTCAATCCAACGCCGGGCACGGGAGCTTCTCCATAGCGGCCAGGAGCCCAACTGGATGGCAGCCATCAAGCGCGCCGACGGCGAGCACACCTGCGGCGCACGCTGCAAACAGACCGGCCGACCGTGCCCGGTTAGACCGGAGCCGGGGAAGCGTCGATGCTACCTTCACGGGGGGAAGACGCCGCCAAGGACGGAAGCACAGAAGCGGCGGCAGAGCGAAGTCTCGCGCTCATGGTCTCGAAGCAGCGGCGGCACATGGCGGTCCGCGACCGCACAGGAGGCCAGCACATAACGGCGGGGTAGCGGAGGTGTTCATCAAACAAATGAGCGTCACGGTTTGCGTGACATAGATTATAGAATGGGTTTATTGACAAATTTTCGGTCATTCTGTACACGGATCGTGACCATCAAGAAAACGGTCGTTTGATGAACAGAGGGGCGAAGATGAAATTGGTCGGTTATATGCGCGTCAGCAAGGCTGACGGCTCACAGGTGCTCGACATGCAGCGCGACGCGCTGATTCAGGCAGGCGTCGAGCCAGGGGACATCTACGATGATAAGGCCAGCGGCAAGAAAGACGACAGGCCCGGCTTGGCTGCATGCCTGAAGGCGCTGCGCACGGATGATGTTTTGGTCATCTGGCGCTTGGATAGGCTTGGCAGGAACCTAAAGCATTTGGTCGAGACGGTGGAAAAGCTCGGCAAACGCGGCATCAGCTTCAAGGTCATTACTGGCGCGCCGATCGACACGACAACCAGCCAGGGCAAGCTGATGTTCGGCATCTTCGCCGCGCTCGCCGAGTTCGAGCGCGACGTCATCCGCGAGCGCACCATGGCAGGCTTGGCAGCCGCGCGTGCTCGCGGACGCCAAGGTGGGCGTAAACCAGTCCTCACGCCGTCGAAGCTGTTGCGAGCACAGTCAGCCATGAAGAGCCGCGACACGAACGTCACCACGCTCTGTGAGGAATTGGGTGTGTCACGCACAACGCTCTACGCTCACGTGACGCCGCAAGGCGAGTTCACCGAGCGCGGGGAAGCGCTGCTGAAGGCGAAAAGCAGCGGGCGCGCATCGGTGGCCCGCCAAGCTACCAGCGACGCAGCATAAGCATACACAACCGGCGCGCTCGCCGGCATCGGCGGGCCGTCGCATAGTCCAGCCACAGCGCGAAGCGATACCAGTTCGCGGCGCGGCCCAAGGATGCAATCGCCTTCCGCCTCGTCCTTCATCATGCCATCGCTTCATGCAGGCCGGGCACGGCTCGCGCCTAACGCTCCCGCGCCGCGCCTGCGCGCTTGCCGCTCGCGCGCTTCTCAGCTGAAGGCGTCGCCCCCCAACGGACGCCGCGTGCAAATCATCGGCCCGCCGCAGGCATTCTAGAACTCCCTGAAGTGTAAGAGCCTAAGTTCTTGCTCCGAAAAAAGAATTTATGTTATAATATGCACACGGCACAAACCGGCCAGCTGCGCCAAACTCGCCAAAAAAAATCAACCGCCATTTCCCGCCGCAGCCCGGAAGCATGCGGAGAGGGCGTGTTCAGAATACGGAGATGCAAGCGTGACGGGCAAACTTACCAAGTTCACGGAAGAGGACTACCAATCTATCCTAAAGGACCTAGCCGAAGGCGTTCCACTTTCGAAGTCGTGGGGCGGAGAAAGGCCGGGCAAGACCCTGTTTCATCGGAAAGTTGCTACGGATTCGGCTTTCGCTCAAGACTATAGCCGCGCCATGGTCATGCGCGCGCAGGCAAGAATTGCAAAGATTGAGGACGTTATTGATCAGGTTCTCAGCGGCCGTGCAGAGCCAGCCGCCGCAAAGGTGGCCCTGGATTCCCTTCGCTGGCTTTGTCAAAAAGAGGACCCTGCCCGTTACAGTGATATACAGCGCAGCGAAGTCAGTGGACCCGGCGGAAAAGACCTCATTTCGAACCAGCCCCAGCTCAGCGACCGCGAGTTGGCTCGGCTGCTCGCCTATCTTTTGAACAAAGGCGCACGCCAGCCCATCGACGCCGGCGACTTGATCCCGCTTCCGGAGCCGGCCACATGACTGCCAATTCCCTGCGTGCCGCCATTTCTCGCGTCGTGTCGGCTTACAGCGCTGCCCGGCATGTGGAGCGAGAGACCGGCCAAGCGGACATAGCGGCTGCGCTCCAACGCCTGCTGCTCGATGAGCTTGGCTTAACGTCTGAGGAGTGGGCCGCTTTGTGCAATGCCGGCGAGTCCCGCTTGGCGGCTGAGATATATGCTGAAGTGACACAGCGGCGGCTGGAAGAATGTTGGCCGCACAGTGCGCTCCCCGTTCCAAGGGGTGCGCCGAATTGAATAACGTCCTACCCTTCCGACCTCGCCGCCGCACCGGGCCGCGGCTGCAAAGCATGCGGAGCAAGATCGAGCCGCCTACCGCGCACAGCGCCTTCATCAGCTACTACTTCAACGCCGCCGCGCAGGACGAGCGCCTGACCGGGCCTCAGCATCTGCTTCTCCTCGAACTTAGCATCCTCGCCGCCGACGCATCAGGCCGCCCTCTGGGCTATTCGTTCTCCGAGCTTGGCATGATGTACGGTTGGAATCCATCGGAGGTGCGCGCCGATGCAGAGGCCTGCGCCCGGCTCCACTATCTCGACTTGGTGGGTGATGTGATGTTGCTGCGCGACCCGAGGGACCTGGCGCCGCCGTGTAGGCGCGCCCGGCAGGCAGCATCTTAACGGTTCCACGCTACGCTGTGCGCACCCAGACGAGTTTTTTGCATGATGCAGTTAAAGTCAAGCGTCGCGCCATCGAGGCAGCCACGCCAAGAGCCTGCCCCGGCCGCCCCCGTTCGCCTGAAGGGCCGGATGACGCCCAGGGGCTACGAACCGGAAAACGAAGCCTGGACGGCGCTTCTCACCTTCCCGGACAAGCGCCTTGGAAAGCGCGCAGACGGCAGCGCCCGCCTCGCCGGCATTGACCCTTTGAAGTTGCCGCTCGACACGCTAAGAAAGGCAGGGCATCCGAACCGCTCGACGCGCGACCTTGTGCGGGCGCTTGGCAATCCCAGCAATCAGCACGCCAGCAATGAGGTTGGCGACCCGATGGAAGCCCTCGGCCGGGTTACCGGCTATAGCGACCTTCCTGAATACTGCAACGCATGTGCGGGCGATGCCGTTGCCCGGCGCCGATGCGCAACGATCAATTGCCCCTTCTGGGCATACAGGATGGGGAAGAACCCGCACAACCCACAACGAAGCGCAAAAACCGGTTTTGCGATCAAAAAAGGCCGCGCTGGAAGCCAGATAGAGGATGAACCCGTGGCGGCCGGTAGGATATTGTCTGACGCGCTTCATTGAGGCCGATCGCGCCTGTGACGCCGCCAGCACCGGCCCCCGCAGCACGCCTAATGCCTTTTTCCGCAACGGGCCGAAACCCAAAAGTCCTATTCTGGGCGAATGTAGACAACTGCATCTTCGGAACCGGACTCGCCCGTTATTTTAAGATGGCCCGCTTACGGTTGCAGCCTGTACACCGCGCCCTGGCCGCTCGCGCTGGCGGTGCTTCCTCCCTCGACCAGCGTCCCGTAGAATGCGCCGTCGTGGCCGAGGATGAGGGCAGCCATAGGATATTCCCCGCCCGTGCCGGGGAGATAACTGAAACCATGCAAGACTGTCGGCGTCCATTTCCCTGTTTTTCCGGATGCTGGAGGCGTCCGCTTGAAGACGGAGCCGTCACAAAGAAAGAGCGGCGACGCTCGCCGCCGCTCAATTCAAGCAACGCGCGAGGATCGGCTCGCTTACGGTTGCAACCTGTACACCCCGCCCACGCTGCTGTATTCGCCTGCCGCCCCCTCGCTTAGCGTGCCGTAGAGCGCTCCGTCGCGGCCGAAAATGACGCCCGCGTAGGGAAAGCTGCCGCCCTTGTCGTTGTCGGTTGTGCCGAACCTCTGCAATACGGTCAACGTCCATTTCCCCGCTTTTCCTGATGCCGGAGGCGTCAACTTAAAGACGGAGCCGCCGACGGTTGACGACCCATAGACGCCAGCAGTCGTCCCGTAGAGGCTTCCTTTGGCGTCAAACAACGGCGTACTGTATGGGCCGCCTACAGAGGCGCCTGCGAAGTCGGTCAGTATGGTTTCGGTCCACGGGCCTTTGCCCAATGCTGGCGGCGTCAGCTTGAAAACCGTGCCGTTTGAGGAAGCCCCTCCGGACGTCGTCGTGCCGTAAAGCGCTCCTTGTTTATCAAAAGTCAGGGCCGAAAGCGGCGTTGCGCCATCTGCGCCCCCGTTGAAGGCATGCAGCACGGTCATGGTCCACGGACCCTTGCCGGATGACTGCGGCGTCAGCTTAAATACAGTGCCGGGTAAAAAGCTCTTCCCGAACTGCGTCGTGCCGTAAAGCGCTCCTTCCTTATCAAAGATCAGGGGCGATGATGGGCTCATTGCATCTTTGCCTCTATCGAAGTTGTAGAGCACGGTCTCGGTCCACGGGCCTTTGCCAGATGATGGCGGCGTCAGCTTGAATGCCGTTCCACTATTAAAAGACCCTCCTCCCTCCGTCGCGCCGTAGAGCACGCCCTTCGCGTCGAGGACCAAGCCTGCCGATGGACTGGCTCCATCTGATGGCGCCCCCTTGAAGCTGTAAAGCACGGTCTCTGTCCACTGCCCGCCGCTCACCGCTGGCGGCGTCAGTTTGAACACGATGCCGTTGCCTGGCTTCCCCCCATGGTAGGTTGTGCCGTAAAGAGCGCCTTGTGTGTCGAAGATGAGGTTGCTCGCGGGCTGCGAGCCATCCGAGCCGCCTTTGAACCGATACAGCACGGTTTCGGTCCACTGCCCGCCGCGCAACGTTGGCGGCGTCAGTTTGAACGCCGTCCCATTGTTCAATCCTCCTTCGAATGTTGTGCCGTATAGCGCTCCCTTCGCGTCTGCAACCAGCGCGCGGATAGGCCGGACGCCGTCCGATCCGCCTTTGAAGGCGTATATGAGCGCTTCGCTCGCTTGCGTGGGCGCGAAGCTGGCTGCGCCGAAGAGCAGCGCCAGACCGGCCAGCGAACCGATCAGCAGTCGCCGCGGCTGTAGCCACGCGACCTCTGGTGTGGAATTCATGGAATAACCCTCATCAATATTTTCGCAGGAACGCGAGCACACAAAAAACTTACTTGCCCGTACATCCGAAGCCCGCGCGCCAAAAGCTTCGCGCAAGCTTGGCCAACGGATGGCTGTGGAAGCGTTGCGCGGCTGCCACAGCACGGCGGCGCATCTGCGGCAGCGATAGCCGCTCCTGGCGATCTGCATCGACCTTGGCGGCCGGCGCCGTGTCGACCTCGCCGCCGCGGGGATCAAGGCTTTGGACATTTACCGGCTGGCGCAGATCGCGGGCCGTCTTGAGGCGAGCGTGGATTGGCTGCTCGGGCGCTCTGACACGATGGAAATCCCAAAAGGCCCATGATTTGAAATGCTTGTTCCTTACGGAACAGCGGCGGCGGCCGGCGCGTGAGATGTTGGGGACATCAAGAGCAATTCACTTACACCCAAGGAAACCTCCCCAATGTCGAACCAATCCCACAACGATCACGGCTCCAGCAATCACGGCTCCAGCGACTACGGCTCAAGCAGCCACGGTTCCAGCGACCACAACTCCGGACACGGCTCCAGCGACTACGGTTCTGGACACGGCGGCTCCGACTACAATTCAGGGCACGGCTCCAGCGATCACGGCTCGCACGGCGATAACTACAGCGGCGGGTATGGGCGCGATGGCGGACACGGCGAGCATGGCGGATACGATGGCGGACGCGGTGGCTACGATGGCGGGCACGGCGGATATGACGGCGGCCGTGGCGGATATGATGGCGGACACGATGGCGGCCATGGTGGCTACAGCGACGGTGGACACGGCTGCGGCGGCTGGGAAGGTGGCCACGACGGCTGCGGCTCTGGCGGTTGGGAAGGCGGCTGCGGAGGCTGGGAACACGGCTGCTGCTAATATTGCCCTACACCTCTTGCTTCCTCCCCCTGAAGGCCGCGTATTCCGCGGCCTTTTTGTTTGGGCGCCAAGCCCTCAATACGGGGAGCCGGGGATCACGCTCCAAAACCATTTGTTGTGAGCTTGAGCGCACCAATTCGTCGCTTGCCGAGCGCGTTCGAAAGCCTGCTCATGGGTCATTCCCGGCGCCAGCGCTTTCACAGCGAGCGCTGCGGCGTGGTCTGCAACATCCGGGTTTACGAGCTTGTGATTCCCATCGTGGCGAAGCACCTCCTTGGTTTCCGCCTTGCGCCATGCGAGCACAGCGGCTCGGTAGAGATGGACATTTTCGGGCATTGGCGGCTCGACGGCGGCCGGCGTTGGCATAGGAACAGAATAAGAACAAGACCGAGGTCGGTCAATAAGGGGGGCTCCTCAAAGTCTGCCCGCTTAAAGGAGGTTAGAACCGACGCTCAAGGCCGTTAAGAGACATCCCGGAGCTCGAATAATGTTCAAATGGCAAGGCCCGCTTTGTGATCAAACAGCGGCGGGTTCGGTGGAGCGTCTACAACGGAGACTCTGGGCCAAAAGGAGGCGTTGCAGTTCCTGTCGTGTCCCCTCTACCCATGTCTGTTCGTTATCGAAATGCTGAAGTGAAACCGAAGCAGAGCAACTACTCAATAGTTTGGGATTGACTTTCGAAAAACCATTCCCAATGCGTCGGGCGGAAAGTCACGATATCTACTGAACCACCACAACAGAGATATTTACCGTCCTTCCTAAAGCAAAAGTCTACTCGACGTACCAGCCGAATTCAAAACACGTTCGCAACTTTTGGTTGCAAGAAAGCAAACTAAGGGAGAGCATTACCGTGTTCATTCGGTGGAATGCCACAACAAGTTCGCTTATGTTGGTAAGAGAGGGGCCAAAAACCCGCCTGGTGGCGGCTTACATCGCCCACTCAACATGTATCCTTTTGGGAGTGGAGCCCTAATGAAACTGTCCTTACAGGTGCTCAACTTGGAAACTGCTACGTTTGAATGCGTTTTTGGCCGGGGATGTGAAGGGATATGCTGTCAGAATGGACGCCCGAGTGTGAGCCCAAAAGAAGCTATGCGAATCGATGAAATCCTGATGCGTGCTCTGCCGCTGCTTCGCCCGAAAGCGAAAAAGCTGATCCAGGACGAGGGCTACCTCAGCAACCGCCGTAAGCAGGCTCACAATATGATGCGGGTTGTCGACGGCTGGTGCGTCTTCTTTAAAGACGGCTGCGTTTTGCACAAAATTGGGACGGAAGATGATGATTTTTACCGATACAAGCCAGTGAAATGTGCCCTCTTTCCTTTAGACAAGGACCGCGACGGAACCTGGTACGTCCGCCAAAGGAACTACAAGGGAGAAGGTTGGGAGCTATTCTGCCTTAATCCAAAGCAATCACAGCAGCCAGCCGCGAAAGCCCTCGAGACAGAAATCGCCCTCGCCGTTAAGCTGGAAACGAACAGTTCGCTCACGTGAGCGAAGAGCGTAAGCGCTAACGAACCTGAGGAACGTCGGCCGCTCGCACTGAAAGGCGGCGCTACCATACTGCTTGCATCGGCTTTAAGGTTACAACTGCGCAAAGCCCAGGCCGAGGCTACTAATATCGCCACTCCAGCGGACGCCAAGCAAAGCACAATATTCTAGTTGCGCCTTAGAGTGCGCCGGAAAAGTGTGAAGCGGTTTTTCGATAAGACGCACGGAAAAACAATGAGCTGGAGCGCGCTTTTGAGACATCAAGAGGAGATGAGCTCTAGCGAGAGATTCAAGCAAACCAGAACCGCAATAGGTAACATCGCTTCCTTCCTGAGCGAGCGTTCTTGACCATACCGGCGAATTGAATAACTACAACCTGAGATTGATAAAGGTAGTTGGGAGGAAGCCTATTTTATGGTCGGTTGGAGGAATGCCTCAACAAGCGCGCTGATGCTGGTGACGCTATGAGCCCTGATTTTAAGTCCAATCTTCGCATTGCGACGGTCGAGGCGTCTTCGGCCCTTCGAATGAGAGATGCGCCTCACGGTTCCGGCGGCAACTGGCGCAAATACTATTTTCCAGAAGTGGCCGACCACGATTGGCAGGATTGGCGCTGGCAATTCCGTAATCGTCTTACGACGTTCTCCGATCTCGAGCGCTTCTTTCCGTCTATCGCCGTTGAACGTCATGCGCTTGAACGAGTGCTGACCGATTTCCGCATGGGCGTCACGCCTTTTTATCTATCGCTCATCGATCCAAACGACCCTGCGGATCCTCTGCGTTTGATGGCGATACCAACTGCGGATGAACTTGTTTCAGGAGAAGAGGACGACGCCGATCCGCTCGCAGAAGCAGCTTTTTCGCCGGTACCGGGCATTGTGCATCGCTACCCTGACCGGTGCCTACTGATCGCCACCAATTGTTGTGCTCTTTATTGTCGATATTGCACAAGAAAACGGATTATGGAGAACGGAGAAGCGCCGCCGTCTCCGAGCAACATCGACACGATGATCGATTATATTGCGAGAACGCCGGTGATCAGGGACGTCGTCGTCTCTGGAGGCGATCCCTTGACATGGTCCTCGCGGCGTCTTGAGCATCTTCTCGGCCGCTTACGTGCGATCTCTCATCTGCAGATCATTCGCTTGGGCTCTCGCGTTCCTGTGACCCTAGAGGTGGCTCCACAATTTCGGACGGTGCGGTAAGTGGAATTTCTGCCTGACAGCGGGCACGCTTGTACCCGCGAATCAGGAGCGACAATGAGCAGAAGACCACGGCGGAACCACTCAGCGGCCTTCAAGGCGAAGGTGGCGTTTGCGGCGATCAAGGGGGATCGGACGCTTGCCCAATTGGCGGAACAGTTCGAGGTTCACCCGAACCAGATCACGGCCTGGAAGGCGCAGCTCGAAGGCGGCGCGGCGAACGTTTTCGGTGCGGGCGGCGGCGTGACCCAGGCGGCTCCCGCCACCGACATTAAGGCGCTGCACGCCAAGATCGGTGAACTGACGCTGGAAAACGATTTTTTAGAAAGGGCGCTCACCAAGGCGGGATTGCTGAGCGCAAAGCGATGATCGACCGCGGTCATGCGTTAAGCGTCACGAAACAGGCCGAAGCCGCAGGCATCGCGCGCAGCACGGTGTATTACCTGCCGCGCCCGGCGTCGCCCGCCGATCTCGCCCTCATGCGCCAGCTGGACGAACTGCATCTGGAGTTTCCCTTCGCAGGGGCGCGGATGTTGCGCGGTCTTTTGGCCGCCAGGGGGAGCAGGGTCGGCCGTCGGCATGTCAAAATGCTGATGCAGCGGATGCGGATCGAGCCGCTCTACCGCCGTCCGCGCACGACCAAGCCGGAGCCGGGGCACAAGATCCACCCGTATCTGTCAATCGGCTCGCAAAAGGGACCCCGGATCGGCGTGCAAAAAGGACCCCAGGGACCATCCTTTTGTTCGGTTCAGCAGCGCCATCCTTCCGTCCCGGCCCATGCGACTGCTGAGCCGGCGCGCGCAACGGCGGTCAAGAACGGCCGCTTTTGGCGGCCGCCCGCAGGGCTTGTTCTTGAGGGCCGTGAGCACGACGGCATGATGAGAGCGCCGGGCGGCGTGCTGGACGTCAGGCGCGGTGTTTGAAGCGCCAGCTTTCGTTGCCGGTCTCGATGATCTCGCAGTGGTGGGTCAGCCGGTCGAGGAGCGCGGTGGTCATCTTGGCGTCGCCGAAGACGTTTGGCCATTCGGCGAAAGCGAGATTGGTGGTGACGATGATGGAGGTGCGCTCATAAAGACGGCTGATCAGATGGAAGAGCAACTGGCCGCCTGCTTGCGCAAACGGCAGATAGCCGAGCTCATCGAGGGTCACGAAGTCGAGGCGGGACAGATAATCGGCCATCCGCCCCTGGCGGCCGGCGCGGGCTTCGCTTTCCAGCCGGTTGACGAGATCGATCACGTTGTAGAAGCGTCCTCTGGCGCCGCCGCGGATGCAAGCCCTGGCGATCGCGATGGCGAGATGGCTCTTGCCGGTCCCGGTTCCGCCGACCAGGACGGCGTTACGCTGTTCGGCCAAAAAGCCGCCGTTCGACAGCTCGCGCGCCAGCGCCTCGTTGATGGGCGTGCCGGCGAACTCAAAGCCGTCAAGGTCCTTGGCCAGCGGCAGTTTGGCGATGGTCATCTGGTATTTGATCGATCGCGCCTGCTTCTCGGCGATCTCGGCCTTCAAAAGATCGCCGATAATGCATTGCGGCGAGAGCTGGCGTTTGATGCCGGCCGCTATGATCTCATCATAGGCGGCCCGCATACCGAAGAGCTTCAACTCGCCCATCAGGGCGAGGATGTCGGTCCGTTCCATGGGCTAGCCCTCCTCAAGCTGTCATAGCGGGCGCAATCGGCGGCGGGCGCGTGCTTCAGGCGCAGCGCGTCGGGCGTGGCGATGCTCGCGGCGGGGCTTAAGTCTTTCTTGCGCGCCAGGATGTTCAGGATCACGCTCGACGAATGGACGCCCTGGCTCAGGGCTTCGGCGCAGGCCGCTTCAACCGCCGGGAGCCCATCGCTCAGCGCGGCGGCCAGGATCGCCACCATTTGCCGGTCGCCGTCATCGAAGCCGTGCAGCCTGCGCCGCACAGCTTCCAGCGATGACGGCAGAACCCAGTTCTTGAACGGCGCGCCGTTCCTTAAGCCGCCCGGCTTTCTGCTCAGCACCGGCACATAATGCCAAGGGTCATAGATCGTCTGGCCGCGCCCGAAACAGCGGGCATGTTCGCCAACGACAGCGCCGTCCTGCCGGATGACGATGCGATCGGCGTAAGCCTGTACCTCGACCGGGCGTCCCACAGCTTGGGAGGAGACCGAGTATTTGTTCCTGTCGAAGGAGACGAGGCAGGTCTTCGACACCGAGGCCATGACCGCGTGAAAACCGTCGAAGCGGCCAGGTACGGCGATCAGGCTCGCCCGCTCCGCCTCGAAGACCTGCCAGATGGTCTGGTCCTTGAACTCAGGATGCTTGTTCGCCTTGGCGTAGGCGACGCAGCGGTCGAGGAGCCAGGCGTTCAGTTCGTCGAAGCTCTTCACCCGCACTCTTGGCGTGAAGAAGCGCTCGCGGATCAGGCCAACCTGGTTCTCGACCTGCCCCTTCTCCCAGCCGGACGCCGGCGTGCAGGCGGTCGGCTCCACCAGATAATGGCTGCACATCTGCATGAAGCGCCGGTTGAACTGGCGCTCCTTGCCAACAAACACCGTCTCCACCGCCGTCTTCATGTTGTCGTAAATGCCGCGCGTGCAGGCGCCCTTGAAGAACGCGAAGGCGCTGGAATGGGCGTCGAACACCATCTCCTGGCTTTCGCGCGGATACACCCTCACAAACGGCATCCGGCTATGGCAGAGCCGCATATGGGCCGCTTTCACCACCATCGTGACGCCGTTCATCACAACGGTCTCGTGGCTCCAGTCGAACTGGTAGGCTTCGCCGGGCGCGAAAATCAGCGGGATATAGGCTTGCGCCGAGGCCGCCCCGCGCGCCTTGCGCCAGCTCTTGGCGTAGCGCCGAACCGCATCGTAGCCGCCATCAAACCCAACATCGCGCAGCGTCTCGAACAACCGCACCGCCGTCAGCCGTTCCCGCGTAGGCTTCGCCTCGTTCGCAGCCAAAAGATCGTCGAGCTGCTTCCGCCAGGCGCCAAGCTTCGGCATCGGTTGCACGCTGCGCTCGTAGCGGTGCTCCGTCGCCTCCGAGCGGATCGCCTTGCGCACCGTCCTTCGCGACAACCTCAGCTCGCGGCTGATCGCCTTGATCGGCTTCTTCTCGATGAAAAACGCACGCCGGATCTTCGCAATCGTCTCCACAACCAGCATCCCAAACGCAGCCCCCTGCTTCCACCAGGGGCTTTGTGGACCCAATCGTCAGTGGGGTCCCGTTTGGACGCCGATTACCCCGCTAACGGGGTCCTTATTGCACGCCGAAACACACCCGTATCTTCTGCGCGGCCTGGATGTCGTGCGGCCGAACCAGGTGTGGGCCATGGACATCACCTATATCCCGATGGCGAAAGGCTTCGTCTATCTCGCCGCAGTCCTCGACTGGTTCTCGCGGCGCGTGCTGTCGTGGCGCGTCTCCATCACCATGGAGGCCTCGTTCTGCGTCGAGGCCTTGGAGGAAGCGCTCGAAAGGCATGGAAGGCCGGAAATCTTTAACACCGATCAAGGCTCTCAATTCACGGGTGCGGATTTCACAGGCGTGCTCATAAAGAATGGCGTCGCGATCAGCATGGACGGCAAAGGCGCCTGGCGGGACAATGTGTTCGTTGAACGGCTCTGGCGCAGCGTGAAGTACGAGGAGGTCTATCTGCACGCCTACGACAGCGTGCCGGAGGCGCGGGCCTCGATCGGGCGGTATCTGCATCTTTACAATCGCCGGCGCCCGCACTCGAGCCTTGACGGCATGACGCCCGATCAAGCCTATTACGGAGCACACGGCTTGCCGCCAATCCGCGTGGCGGCCTAACCCCGGCAGACGTTCCACTTATCGAAGCGGAAATTCTGTCCGAACAACCGGGGCCACCTCACCTGCCGCAGCGGATCGACACCGACCTATGTGATACACTAGAACGGTTCGGGCCAATCTGGATCAATGTGCATTTCAATCACCCCCGTGAGGTCACAAGCGAGGCGGGTCTTGCTTGCGAAAGACTTTTGCGGAGCGGAATCCGCTCAATAATCAGTCTGTGCTGTTGAGCGGCGTGAACGATGACCTTTTGACGATGAGGGATCTTGTCCATGCCCTCATGCGGATCAAAGTCCGGCCTTATTATCTCTATGCCTGTGATCCGGTTCGAGGGGCCAGCCACTTTCGCGCGCCTATTTCCAAAGGATTAGAAATCATCGAAGGTCTTCGGGGGCACACGAGTGGGCTCGCAGTGCCGACTTTCGTCGTCGACGCTCCCGGCGGCGGCGGCAAGATACCGATCCAACCCGACTATTTGCTGTCCTATCAGGACGGCGTCGCGAAGCTTCGCAATTTTCAGGGTCGGCTCTTTCAATATCATGACCCCGCCGCAGAGCGTATCGGAGCAACATCGTGCCCAGAGTTTTCCTTTGCTTCCGGGGAATTCGCTATGCTTGCACCCGACACAAGGCCATCCTGAAGTTGGTCCAGCGCGCTCGGCACCGTGCCCGACCTGCGCGGGCGGCCCCAACTTTTCCTCCGCAACCAGGCGCCTCTCACAAACCACAGGCTGAAACCATGCGAATTGGCATCGCCTACGATCTTAAGCAAGATTTTGTCCATGAAGGACCGCAACCCGACGATATTTTGGAAGAGTATGACAGCCTGGAAACGGTCGAAGCGATCGCTGGCGCGCTGCGTGGCCTCGGGCACGAGACGATCAATCTTGGCGGCGGTCGACTGTTCCTGCAGCGATTGCTGTCCCAGAACCCAGCGACGAAGCCGGACCTCATCTTCAATTTGGCGGAGGGGTGCGGAGGGCGCTGCCGGGAGGCGCATGTTCCTGCAGTTTGCGAGATCGTTGGAGTCCCGTGCACGCACAGCGATCCATTAACCCTGGCGCTAACGCTAGACAAACAGTTGACGAAGCGTTTGCTCGCCTCCTACGGCGTTCCAACAGCCCCATGCTGCCTAATCGAACACCTGGGTCTCGTGGCCGGCATGGCCCTTCCACCCTTTCCGGTGATCGCCAAGCCAAATGGCGAAGGCTCCTCGATGGGGATTGGTCGTGAGTGTGTTTGTTTGGAGCCAGACACGCTGTTTGATCGGGTGCGCTCGCTCTTGCGGGACTATCGACAGCCCGTTCTCATCGAGTCATTTCTGCCCGGAGTGGAAGTGACGGTGGCCGTCACGGGAAATGGCGCCGGCGCCCAAGTAATCGGAGCGATGGAGATCGCCCCTCGCCAAGGCGACACGCAAGACTTCGTCTATGGTCTCGAAGTCAAGCGCAATTATCTGTCCGAAGTTGATTACCATGTGCCTCCGAGATTGACCGCTGACACTCGGGCAGCGATCGAGGAAACAGCCCTGCGCGCGTACGGGGCGCTTGGTTGTCGCGACATCGCTCGAATTGATCTGCGCCTCGATGGAGCTGGTCAACCCTGCTTGATCGAGATAAACGCCCTGCCAGGGCTCGACCCCGTGCGCAGCGATGTCCCCATTCTGTGTAGAAAAATCGGCATGTCATACAAAAACTTGATTGGCGAAATCATCCGCCACTCCACTGAACGGACTGGTCCAAATGCGTTGGGCGCAACGCCGCGAGCACGTCGAATTGACCCGATTTAGGAAGTCGCAGAGAGGCGCACTGGCGCGGTAGGCGAGTGACTATGAATGATATCAAGCAAGGTCCAGTTGCCCTCGGCATCGGGGCGGCGTTGAAACAGATCCTCGCCCGGGTGTTCAAGTATCCCTACGCGGCGATATTCATACTGTTGCTGATGATTGTGGATGTGGCGTTCAACATGACGCTCTCGCTCAGCTTGCAGGTCTTGATCGATTTTGCGATCGAGCCGAAGAGCAGGGTCGCTCTAAGAATTATCATCATCAGCCTTGCTGCCGGCTTTCTTTTGAGTTCCGGGGCTCAAATTGCGCGAGACTACATTTACGCTTGGCTCGGGGCGCGGGTGCTGGATGATCTGCGGCATGAGTTATTGGGACGGCTCAGCCTTCTGTCTCCCGGCTACTTTGCGCGCTCCCGAGTGGGGGACTTGGTGGCTAGATTTTCAACCGACCTTGGAGCGGTTGAAACAGCCGTGATTTCTGGCATCCCATGTTCGCTTTATGCCCTGCTGCATATTCTCTTCGGAGTGTTGGTGCTGGTCGAGCTGGAATGGCGCCTTACGATTTTCGTTTTCTTCGGATTTACGCTGTGTTGGGTGGGCCCGCGGCTCCTCAGCGGCTCCGCGATCAACGCGGGGTATGCTTTTCGTGTCGAGCAAGCGGCGCTGGTCAGCGCCGTCGAGGAGCGAATAAGCGCTCAGCGAGTTGTCCGATGCTTCATGCTCGAAGATTTCGTCGACTTCGGCATCGGTAGCCGATCCCGCCGCGTCGCGACTTTTCAAAGCCGTTTCAGTTTCCTCAGCAATTTGGTGGGACGCAGCCCAAATATTGTCATGTACGGGTTTGTTGTCCTGATCTCTGCAGTGGGCGGCGCTATGGTTTTCAACGCCGCCATCTCGATCGGCGCATTGGTCTCGTTCAACGCTTTGTTTCTGACGATCAGCAACTACGTCGAAGCGCTGACCGCATCGGCGCCCGCCTTGCTGCAAGGAGCGGGCGGCATGCAGCGTATCAACGAGCTGCTCAATGAGCGCCCGGCGATCGTCGATTGCTCCTCGGCGCGGCCCTTGCCAAGGCTCTCTCAAGCCATCGTTTTCGAGAACCTTAGTTTCGGCTACACGCAAAGTGATCGTAATCTGTGCGACATCACCCTCGAAATCCCCAGCGGGTGGAAAGTCGCTATTGTCGGCCGAAGCGGCAGCGGAAAGAGCACGATCCTCAACTTGCTTTTGCGATTTTATGACCCGCGTGACGGACGCGTGGTGTTCGACGGGATTGACTTGCGTCTTGCTCAACTCGCTACGCTCTATCGCCAGGTCGGGGTAGTTTTGCAAGAGAGTTTCCTGTTCAACGCGAGCATTCGGGAGAACATTCGTCTGGGCGCTCTTGATGCTTCCAATGCTAGGGTCGAGCGAGCTGCGCGCGCCGCAGAACTCGACGAAACAAGCTTCGGACCGGCTGGGCTCGACACGATCGTTGGCGAGCGCGGCGACCGTCTTTCTGGCGGTCAGCGGCAGCGGGTCGCCATTGCGCGAGCATTGATTCGTGAACCCTCAATCTTGGTCTTCGACGAGGCGGTTTCTTCTCTTGATCCTCCAGCCGCCGCCGCGATCAATAGCCTGATCGAGCGCGTTACAGTCGGCCGAACGGTCATCTCGATCACTCATCGGCTTAATGACATCGTTGACTACGATCGAATCTACGTATTGGACCGGGGAAAACTTGTTGGAGAGGGGCAACACAAGCCGCTACTCGAAAAAAATAGCGTCTATGCAGCACTCTGGCGCAAAAGCCACACCGATCTAGTGTCTAGACCGAATAACCGTCACGTTAGGCCTTCCGACCGGCTTGAATTCATTCCACCGCTCATCGAGAGACCGTTTTCGTAGGTCGAGGGAATTCGGAGATTTCATATGCACGATGCAGTGCGCGTAGCGGAGAGCGCGGCGGGATTGGGAGTGTTCGCGGTTCGCGACCTGGCTGAGGGAGTAGTTGCGATGGGCGTGGCGGGGTCGATCTGTTCGCTAGCCGATGTTGCGTGGAGAAATCTCCGCCATCTTCAATGGCTCGGCGGCGAAAAGTGGATGGTCCTGGACTTACCTGCGCGTTACGTAAACCATTCTTGCTCGCCTAACTCGAAGATAATAGCCGCAGCCTACGCGAATCCTACGATTGTCACCACGCGTCCTGTGCGCGCGGGCGAGGAAATCACGATCGCTTATGACATCGTCGCCACGGGTGAATTCGATCGAGATGACCCCATGTCCCGGTTCTGGCATCCAGACTGGACGTTTGATTGTCGCTGCGGGGCGCCTGCATGCCGTGGCCGAATTGATGGACGACTGATCCAACGGGTTGAGCCAGATGGACGTCACTGGTTCGAAAGAATCTCTAATGGCGAAATGTCCATAGGCCACGACCCTGCGATTGAAGTGCGTGATATCATCGGCAAGGGCAGGGGCGTCTTCGCGCTAAGAGCTTTTCGGCCAGGAGAGACCGTCGAACGGGCGCCTGTCATCGTCATTCCAGAGGAACAGTCCAAGAGCGACGATCCGGTACTCGATGATTACTTTTTTGCTTGGGGCGCCTCACTGCAAGAAGCGGCGCTGGCGCTCGGATACGGCTCTCTCTATAATCATTCGAGCCGACCGAACAGCCGTTTCGTGAGAAGAATGGACCAGCGCGCACTCCACATAATCGCCTGCCGCGGGATCAGCGCCGGAGAAGAAATCACGATTCTTTACAATCACTTCGAAGAGCCCATCTGGTTTGAAGTGATGGAGTGAGCGCCCACAAACGATCCAATCACAGACAGTCTTTAGATTCGATCGAGGGCCTAAAATTGCTAAGCCGCGCGTTCCTGTGAGCCTATTGCTTCGCGAACGCCTGCTTGCCTCGTTAACCATCGAGATTGATCGTCTTGCAATAGACGACACAATCGTCTCCCAACCTATAAAAATCGGGGATCCGTCCGACTTCGACAAAGCCCGCATTTTCATAGAACCGCCTGGATCTGTCGTAATCAGGCCGCCCACTGGTTTCGAGAACGAGACGATTCCCTCCCGATTTAGCCACCAATGTTTCTATGCTAGCTTGGAGAACTCGGCCCACGCTGGAGCGCTGGACTTTCGGATGTACGCATATCCAATAGAGATACCACGCGCTCACCGTCATGCTGGCCGGTCCAATGGCGGCGAATGCCATCGTCTCTCCGTTGACCTCAGCAGCGAGCAAGACGTACTCTCCAAGCAAACCCTGATCGACCACCTCAAGCGCCACCGCGATTTCAACGTCGGAGAACGCGCCGCAGTCGACAAGCATTGTGCGAACGGCATCGCGATCGGCGGAGACAATATTCCGAACTTTCACGCCCATTCCACTTGCTTTCCCACGAAGCGCTCCCAACTCCAGCCATTCTCTTGAACGGCGCGATAGATGCCGGCGCCTGGAGTCATGTCGGGATTTGGATTGACGTCCAGGACGCGAGGCGCGCCCTCGAAATCGAGGCGCACATCGACGCGCAGATACCCCCACGCTTCGACCGCCGTCCATGCCGCTCGCGCCGTCGCGACAATCGTCTGACGAAGCGGTTCGTTCAACTCGAAATCATACACGACCGGCGTGTTGGAAAACTCTTGAGACTCTTCAAGCCACTTGGACGCATAGGTGATGGATCGTTGGCCATTCAGAAAGCGCGTTTCGCCTATGGAGAAGTTAGACGGGGCATCACGTCCCCACAACGAAACAGCGAACTCCCTGCCGGGAATGAACTCCTCGACAATAGCGCGTCCCGAGAGCCGCGCCCGCACCCTTTCCATTGTAGCCTCATCGTGGCATATCGAATCGGCGTCGATCCCGAAGGAGCCGTCTTCATCTGCCGGCTTCACAATGCAGGGGAAGACATTCTTACGCGGAACGGGAACACCTCTATCGGCAAGCACGGCATTGGCGCGATCTTTACGTCAGCAGAGCGCGAGAGTATCGCTGCCGGAGCCGGTGAAACGCACTCCAAGCCACTCAAACAGCGAGGCGGCGTGAGGTTCGAGATCGGACCGTCCCGAGGGCGCCTCACATAGATTGAAAACCACGTCCGGCGAGTGTTTCTCGAGAGCGGCCAAGATTTCGAAGACTTCCCCACGAACGCCGGCGACAACGGCTTTTGGCAAAACATTGGCCACACCGTAAGCACCGCGTTGAAGGTCGAATTCTGTGAGGCTCCGGGGTGATCCAGGTTGCATGGAGGGGAGTGTATAGAGCACTAATACTTTCATGAGGTTCCGTGCTCTACGCGTCAGAGAAAATCCTATCGCGATTCTAAATCAGCGGCGTCGAAACAGCTTGAGCGGCGCGCAACCTCAAGTTGACACCACTTGCTTAGACACTGATTTGCTACAAAGCACAACTGCTTTGGCGCTTTAAGATGATAGCGGCGGCGGAGTTCGGACCTTCAGCAGATTCCCTTTCCTGCCGCAGCACACCCAAAGGCGGAGCTTGAGATTGTCGCGACAGCTCAAACTCAGTTTCCTTGTCCGCTTTACCGCTCATACAGCTCGCAGGCTCCCGAAGGCCTCGTGTTCCGAATCGGGTCAACTGCACGCTCGGCCAAGGGAGCGGGGAAGTTTCTGCTTCAGGATCCCATTGCTGTCGCGCCAAAAACCACGATCGCCGGAAAACGCCACAGCCGGTTTCGACCCTGAAGAGCCTGAACAAGCCACGATCATGCGGTGACGGTCGCCTTGCGGCCATCACTCCGAATGCGCAACAGGAACGGCAGAGCCGGTGGTAGGCTGCCATCCAAAATGACGCGTGGCCTCTGCCGGGGCTACGGGGGACGGTACGGTCCATCCGATGAGAACGTCCCTCGCCAGTGGGCTGAGTTGGCAAATGGCGGGCGATCAAGCGCGGATTTCTTGCTCTTGAGCCTGTCCGCTTGAGAAGTTTAAGGTTTAAGATATCCTTTCTCGAACGCTGAGGCAGGCTTGCCTTAGCCAAAATCGTGAGGGGAAGGCGATGTATGCTTCAATTCGTCAAAGCAAAGCGAAGGCCGGCACGGCGGATGAACTTGCACGCAGGCTCAAAGAGGAAGCCCTCCTTATCATCAGCGCTGTCCCCGGCTTCCGAGCCCATTATGTCATCTATGCGCCCGACGACACCGTGACAGCGATCAGCATTTTCGACGATTACGCAGGAGCAGTTGAATCGAACAATCGTCTGCTCCCTTGGCTCAAAGAGAATTTGAAAGAACTCCTAAGCGAGCCGGTCACAGCTGCAGCGGGGGCCGTGATCGTGCACACGCTGGCGTAATGCCGGCGGAGGTGCACCGCAAAGGTTAAGGAGGTCTGCGAGCCAATGGTTCCAAACGCGTCTCGCAGGCTCTTTAAGTTGGGTGTCTCAGAAACGCAAGGTAACGTCCCTAAGCTTGGGAGCTGACACGATCCAAGCGCTCGAAGGGTCCCTCACGATGCCTCTAATTTCGGATAGTTTGACGCTTGCGTCCGGTCTGGTGCTACCCAACCGTCTCGCTAAGACGGCGATGACGGAGGGGCTTGCCGAGAATGGGCGGCCCAGCCATGAGACCGAGACCGTCTACCGGCGCTGGGCGGCGTCTGGCGTTGGACTGCTCATCACCGGCAACGTCATGATTGACCGCGACCATCTCGAGCGGCCCGGCAATGTGGTCATCGATCGCATGCCCGATCCCGATATGCGCGCCCGGCTCAGACGATGGACCGAGGCGGCGAAATTGTCTGGCGGCAAGGTGATCATGCAATTGAGCCATGCCGGCCGCCAAACACCTGTACGAGTCAACAAGCACCCGAAGGCACCCTCGGCGCTTCGCGTTAACCTTCCCGGGCGGCAGTTTGGTGACCCAGTTGCGCTGACCGAAGACGAAATCCACGCCATTATCGATCGATTTGGCGTCGCCGCCGCGGCTGCGCGCGAGAGCGGCTTTGACGGGGTGCAGGTGCACGCCGCGCATGGCTATCTCATTTCTGAGTTCTTGAGTCCGAAAACGAACCGCCGCAACGATGGCTTCGGCGGATCGCTTGAGCACCGCGCACGCCTCCTGTTGGATGTTGTCCGCACGGTGCGAAAGGCAACAGGACAGGACTTCACCCTGGCGGTGAAAATCAACTCGGCAGATTTTCAGAAGGGCGGTTTTGATTTTGAGGACAGCCTCACGGTAGCAGGCTGGCTTAAGGAGGCCGGTGTCGATCTTCTCGAGATTTCAGGGGGCTCCTACGAGCAGCCCAGAATGATGGCGATCGAGGGAGTGGAGAAGCCGTTGGAGCCGAAGGCCGCAACGACCCGCCTGCGCGAGGCCTACTTTCTCGACTTCGCCAAGCAGATGATGAAGGCTCCGGTCCCGCCGCTGATGGTGACGGGAGGCTTCCGATCGGCCGATGCCATGGACGAAGCCTTGCAAAGCGGCGTCGATCTGATTGGCCTGGGGCGTCCCCTCTGCACAGACCCGGATGCTGTGCTCGCGCTTTTGCGCGGTGCGGCCCGGACCCTGCCGCGGACCGAAGACACGCTGCGCCTTGGGCCAGGCTTGTTTGGGCCCAACTCGCCGGTCAGAGCGCTGAAGGCGCTCAACGGCTTTGCGACCTTGGCTTGGTATTACCAGCAGATCCGGCGCATGGGCCGCGGAGAGGCGCCTGACCTTAAGCTCGGCGTGCTTCGCGCTTTCTTGGCGGAACAGCGTGACGACGCGCGCAAAAGGCGGGAAGAGCGGGTTTTCGAAGCGTAAAAGATAAGGACGTGATCTTGTGGCTTTGCTAACGCCCCACTGATATGGGCCGAGTGAGAAGGCGGCGCGAGGCCGGGTGCGGACTAAGTGGCACTAAAAACTTTGTTAGATCGGTACGCCCGCTTTCTGATCGCTTTGCGGACTTTCATAGAGTGAGCCTCAGAAGGTGAAAGTGGGCCAGAAGGATGCATTGCTGGTAAGTCGGTAACTCCTGCGAAGACCGTTTCTGATCAGGAAGCGAAAGCAGTGGCAGCATCTCGATATCTAACTGGTTTACGAAATTACCGAGCCCACAAGGTATGGGTCCAGGCGTGGCTGGAAAAGCATCCCCGTTTTTAGCATGCCTCGTCCTTGGCTTACTCTGGTGGAGCGATTGCTTGCCGCAATCACAGCCGATCCCCCGGGTGGGAAGTCACCGAGTATTCAGGAATTAAGTCTGTCGAAGCCCGCCTTCCAAAATGACGCATTGCGCGCGCGCTTAACTCGCCCTTTGTGAATCCTATGTTTCCAGGGAAGCCTCTGCGCGAGGGGGAGCCGGTCTCTAGTGCTGCCAGGGGCTTCTGAATGCGTTAAATCGCCGAGTAGTTCGGCCTCTTCTTTTGTCGGGTTCCTCACGAGTCTTTCGAACGCCATCGCCCAGGCCGGCGAAGAAAGACTTTCTGGGTCAAAGTAGTCGAGAAGATACTTGTAGTCATCGACGAAACGTCGAACGCCGACCTGCGCTCGCATAGCTTTGGAACGGTAATCCTCTTCTTCGGCATGCGCCGCTTCAAGTACGGGAACGACCTTTCCTTGGTCATCGTGGCGTAAGGCTAAGGTTGAACCGTGGTTCGCCGTGAGAACAAATTCCATTAATTCAACGCCACCGTTACTAAACAATTCCTCCCAAGAATGAGGCGTTCCGCCATCACAAACCCATCCATGGAACTTGCAGCCCCGCTCAGCATTGGTTTTGCTAAATCCTAACGTTCCAAGATAAAGGCCAACAATACGAGATCTCGCACTGAGGTCGTCAATCGAGCTAATGAGATTGCGCTGGATATTACCACCCCAGCCAATATCAACAATGGCAACCTGTCTGTTTTTGTCAAGTACAGCTGCGAAATAATCTCGAAATATCTCGCGGTTATCTCTATTTACTTCTAGAATTTTAGAGTATAATGTGTCGATTGTATTCTTGATTTTATGTCGTTCGTTCAAGCCAATTCCTGATCCAACATCTGGTACTCCATGGTGGACTGCTTGTGCAGAATAATCACATGCGGAAATACCGATATTTCCTAGACAGCGTTCCAGGCTCTTAGGACTTTTACCACTTGTGATGTGCCAGTTGAAATGCGTGTCCCAATCCCTTAATCCAGTCATATAAGCAGTCTTGCGCGACATATAGAAATATTCTGTTGTAACATGGGCAAGGCCAGCTTTCTTCTTAAGCCCTTCGAATAGTTGTTGTGGAAGCCACCCATCACGCGCGATAAATAGCACGTGATCTTTGTTTTGCCTCCTGCATTCCTTGAATAGCCAAAATGTAAAGCCGAGCAGCATCGGCCCCCAAATAGTGTAACCCAATTTCTCAAAAGGGTCTTTTGGGATGAACTGGCCGGCTTGGGGTGTATCCAAAAAAGCAATAAGGCTCCTTATTGCGTGAGAATCATTAAAGCCGTGCACCGGTTCAAAGCAATTAACAACCTTTGACCAATCTGCATGTGAGGCTTTAAGCCCTTTTTCCTCTGCCTTTTCTACATCTGAATATCGATTGTCGCCAATATGGAGCCAGTTTGCCCTATCCTTTAATCTCAGATCGTCAGCGACCAAATCATAGAGGGCGCCCGTATGTTTACTGGCTCTATGCTCACCAGAAACGTAGATCGGCAACTCGTAAACGCCCGCAAAACCAGCTTTGCTAAGCCTCGTCGCGATCCAGTCAGAAGGAAGATACATATCGCTGATCAACGCCACTTTGGCGCCGCTGCGACGAGCGGCGAAATAGCGCTTTAAGCCCTCCGGGCTTGCAAATAAGTGCGCCTCCTCTAAAGCGAGTTCTGCGGCCATGAGATAACCGCGCAGGGCATCTGTGCAATACGTAATATTTTGAAACTCGGCATAAATTTCCGCAAGGGTGACCTCGCCCTCGCCGCCATGTTCTTTGACCCGGCGCTCTCGACTTTCTCGTTCCGCCCTGATACGAAAGAAAAAGTAGTTATCCAAGATGTCATGAGCGTACAGCGCATGGGTTGATTCGAAGGCTTTCAATCTTACGAGTTCGAAAAGATCAACTGGCGCCCTTAATCTCCGATGCAACAAAGTGTCAAAAATGTCGAAGGTGATTATGGATACATCGCGGCGCGCGGAGAAATTGGCTCGCTGTGACGAAAAAAATCTCGTTAAAAGGCCAGAGCGGATGTAAGGCTCTGTTGATGAGCGTCGCAGTCCTAGATCCAGGGCAAAAATATCTGCTGCCTTAGCCATAGTATACTTTCCTCCGGAAGAAGGTCTCAAAAGACTTTAGGAATTTAGATACTTGTACGCCAGCCTTAGTTTTTACGGGTTCATCAAATTGCGCCGTAGTTCTATGCTCAAGTTCGTTGAGACGATTATATATGTTATTGAAACCATCCATAACTTGGCTTCGCGTTTCAAAAATCGCTTCGTACAAGGGCCGATCGCCTGGACTCTCGGCGAGAGACTTGCGGATCCAATTGTTCTGCAATAGCTGCTGGTAATGCCGGTGTGTTAATCTTCCAGCAAAAATAGAATTACCGAGCGCTCCCTGGGCCGAAGTGCGGTGGTGGTAAAAGGCTAGGTATTCGGGATGAAGCCAGACATCGTATTTCAGCATAAACCGAATATTATATTCCCAGTCTCCCAGTACAGGCAAGGACTCATCATACATGCCCAACTCTTTGCAGACCGCCATATCAAAAAGAAACGCAATGGGTGGAAACTGATTCCTCACCATCATTTTCTGAAGGCTGATAATCCCCTCGTCTGGCGCATCAGTCCACCACGCTTGCCACGGGTCAACTTTATCAATGCGGATGTGATTGCCGGTAACAGTCTCAAAGACCGCATTTACTCGGACGACGACGCCTCTCAGAGATGGAATGTTGGCTCGCTGTTGAGCGAAAACCTGTGTCGCCACGGACAGGTAATCGGGAGCCCAGCTATCGTCATCATCGTGGATAACACCCAGATCGGTTTCCAGGTTGCGGATGCCGACGTTGCTGGCCGCCTCCATACCGAGAGACGTTGAATTGTGCGCAACGTGCACGCGATTTTCTTCAGGCCCAAATATGTTTCTAACGAGTTCATCAACCGGGGCCGGTTCTCCCCCGTCATTGACGATGATCAGACGCCAATTCTCATAGGTTTGGCGCTTTACGCTTTCGAGTGCTCGGCGCAAAAGAACAGCGCGGTTTTTTGTCCGCGTAACAATGCCGACGCTTAAGCCCGTCTTATGCATTTCGGCCTCTCTGCGTATGAGATCGCCGAACGACATAATCAACAAAGGGTTAATTTTTTGTAACTAATTCTTCCGAAGCCGGTAAAAAGTGCGCTCGGCGCATCGTTCTGCGACCAAATGCCAATCTATTAAAGCCCAAGCGTAACTATTCCGTTCTCAAACGAAGAAGAGCATCAAATCGATCCCATTCTGCGGATGACAAACTTTTCGTGTGTAACTAGCTATACTGCAACTTTAGATAGAAAATACTGGGATGCTTGTTAGCTTTGCCGCTCCCCTCCAATGGAACTGGGATCGCGAAAGAAGCTTCATGAGACGGCGCTCATCCAAAAGCCCGGGTCACGGACCTCCCGGAAAAGCGCCGTCCCAAACGACTTCTCTTATACAAAGGTGAAGTGGCCCTGCACGAACGTGTTGAGCGACACGCCTTTCAGCGTGACCGTGTCCGATGAATTGAGCGTGACGACGGTATCCGAACCCACTTGCGCAGTGTGGGCGAAGAGTGCGGACAAGTTCGCAAAGTCTGACCCGCTAAATTGCATCGTGTCCGTTGTGTTCCAGCCTCTTATGATATCGCTGCCATTCAACGGCTGAAAGGCGAAGGTTTCATTGTTTCCAGAGACGTTCGCCGTGTTGCTGAGATGGAAATCAACAGTATTGTTATCGCCAATCAACCCGGTTTGCGCATTATTAAGGATAACCGTTCCTTTAGCGTTAGACCCGTCGACCCAATCCGCGTTTGACCCGGTACTGTAAAGACTGACTGCATCCGCCTGACCCGTCGGCGAGCCGGGCTCAAACCCAATCCAATTGCCGCCACCTACCACCGAGCTTTGCGCATTCGTCAACAAGACGCCGCCGTTCGAGCCGCTGACAGTATCCCAAGCGCCTGTGTTGTAAAGGCTGACGACATTATTGGTGCCGCTCGCGAAGTCGACGTTATCGCCCCCCCCCTGGACCGAGGTCTGTGCACTATTCAAAAAAATGGTGTCGTTACTTAAATCCCCCCAATCCCAAGTGTCGGCCGTGTTGTAAAGGCTGACAGAGTTGTAATTGCTGCCATAATCGGTAATGAAATTACCGCCGCCCTGAATCGAGGTTTGCGCGTTGTTTAATAAGACGTAGCCGTTCGAACCATCCACCCAATCCCAGTTGTTGCTGGTACCGTAGAGGGCGACGACATTGTCAGCGCCGGAGCCACCCTGAAAGCTGATGTAGTTATTGCCGCCAGTGACCGTGGCTTGCGCATTGTAGAGATTAACGACGCCGTTCGACCCAGCAACAGAATCCCAGTTGACGCCGCCTGTGCCGTACAGGCTGGCTTCATTGCCTGCGCCGCTCGCAAAGTTGATGATATCATTCCCGCCGTCAACCGAGGTTTTGGCGTTGATCAAATTGATGGCGCCATTCGAACCGTTCACCGAATCCCAATTTGTGCCGGTCGTGGAAAGGTTGGCGACGTCATTTGAAGATAAGAAATAAATGAAATCGCCACCGCCCAGGACGGAGACCTGGTTGCCGCTCGCATTAAGAACGATGGTGCCGTTGGACCCGCTCACATAATCCAAGGAGCCTACGTTATTAGCGCCGAAGGCTGCTTGGTCGAATGAGCCGTTGCCCGAGCCGACAAACACAACGGTAGCTTGTGAGGTCGGGGCCGCGTCGAACGACCTCGACGCGCCATTGGCAAGCACCCAGACGTTATTTGAGGCGCCGCCGCCGGTCCCTACCGCCTCCAGGTCATATGTGCCCACGCCTGCGGGGATGGTGAAGGTTGCGCTCCAGTTGCCGAGGCCATCTGATTTTGTCGATCCCAGTACCGTTACCGGGTTCGTCAATACGTTTTCGATAGTGATGGGATCGAGAGTTGTAGAGTCCGTGCCGGTGAGGGTTACCGTGCTCTGGTTGGGGATCGGGGGCGGGATTTGTATAGTGACTGTCATTTTTGAGCCCTTTCTCTAAAAAGATCCTATGCCGAATGAATCTTGGTCCCGCCTTTTCGCCGGAACACGTGCGGGCTATCGGGTCGAATGCGTTGCTCCGCCATCGAAGCCGCGCAGGCATGGAGGGATGGAATAACGAGCCGTCCAAAGTCGCTGCGACGTGCAAGCTGGCGGGGTATTGGGGATGCTAAGCGACATCTCCAGGCGAATCCAACCGTCGCCGCTTCCTTTTCGCTTTCAGAGAGCGGCTCATAGGCTGCTGGCTTCTCGCCAGTCGCTCGCCCAACGCATCGGAACAGTCTTCCACAAAACACAGCACTTAACCTTATAAAAACGACGCCAAGGCCAAGCTCACTCAGCATGAGGTTTATTAAAATTCAAAATGCACCCAACTGAGGCGCTTTGCAAGCAAGAACTTAACAAAATATCAATAAATTCAATCATCAAGGCCCTGGACCCGGCAATGCGCTTCAATCTGAGCGAGAATGCAACAGTCTCCCACAATCAGAGGCGCCAAGAGTGCTGCCAGAGCCAAGGCAGAAGAGCGGTTTGAGAGCGGCGAACAATCGTAAGTTTTAGCTCTTAGCGAATAAGAAATTTTTTTCGATCACTGTGTTTCGATACTTGCGAGCAATTCGTTAAGCAACAGAAAGCAACCTAAGATTGCAGATGAATGCTGGTTGTCTGAGCCAATACTTTCGCGGAGCGTAACAATGGCGCCATCGTCAGCCACTGTAGAAGCTGCGGGTCGCGAGGCCCTGCAGGCGGCAGATTGTCTTCCCGCGACTGATGGCGGCCTCCTCTCGCTGGCTATGATTGCTGGACATTACCGAATTGCATGCGATCCTGCGCAGATGGCGCACGACTTAGGCCTGGGCCAACGACCTGCGAACGCCGAAGATATCATCCGGGCCGCACGCCGCCTCGGGTTGAAGGCGCGAGTGCTGACGCAGCAAACTGCGAAGCGCCTTCGAACAGCGCCGTTGCCAGCTCTTTTGCAGATGAGGGATGGAAGTTTCTCAATCCTAACCCACCGCTTCGATAATGGAAGGTTCCGGATCGTTCGAACCGTGACGCGGGCGCAATCTTTCGAGACATTGGAAGAACTGACCCAAAAGTGGTCCGGAGACCTGGTGCTGGTCACGAGGCGTTTTGGCGGACCCGGCGCTGATCCCGTTCTTTTCGACTTTAACTGGTTCCTGCCCTCTATCTGGCGCTACCGTGAGTCAATCGGTCATTTCCTCTTCGCCTCGCTGTTCGTTCAACTCTTCGCGCTTGTCACGCCTCTTTTCTTTCAGGTCGTGGTCGACAAGGTGCTGGTGCATAAAGCCGGTTCGACGCTCATAGTCATCGTTTTGGGTCTGGTACTGATAGGTTTTTTTGATGTGACTCTGCAGTATCTTCGATCTTACGTCCTCAATCACACAACGAGTCGCATCGATGTGGAACTCGGGGCCAGGCTCTTCGAACATCTTCTCCGCCTGCCCTTGTCCTATTTCGAGACCCGAGCGGCCGGCCAGACCGTGGCGCGCGTGCGCGAGCTTGAAACAATCCGAGCTTTCTTGACCGGGCAAGGGCTGTCAGCTGCGATCGATCTTGCTTTCGCTGTCATCGCCGTCGGTGTGATGTTTATCTACTCAAATACGTTAACCCTGATCGTGCTGCTTTCCATTCCCTGTTATCTGCTGATCACATTTCTGATCAAGCCAGCGCTGCGGAAGAAGGTCAATGATCGCTTCAATCGCGGCGCCTTAAGTCAACAATTTCTGGTGGAAACGGTTGTCGGCATCCACACGCTTAAGGCGGCCGCCGTGGAGCCCATGCTTAGGAATCAATGGGAGGAACGGCTCGCATCTTACGTCAAGACATCTTTCGACGCAGTGATGCTGGCGACGCTCGGCCAAAATGCGATGCAATATGTCAGCAAGGCGACGACGGCTTCCGTCCTCTATTTCGGGGCTCTCGCCGTTATCAATGGCGAGCTGACAGTCGGGGCTCTTATCGCCTTCAATATGATCATGGGCTTGGCCACGGCTCCCATTTTGCGCCTTTCCCAGCTTTGGCAGGACTTTCAGCAGGTTCAAATTTCCGTTGAACGACTAGGCGATATCTTGAATGCTCCTCCTGAAACGCGTCAACTGGCCTATGCTGCGCTTCCTCCTGCAAAAGGCGCCATAAAAATCTCGAATGTCGATTTCCGCTACCGAGCTGATCAGCCCGAAGTTCTCAAGGGGATCTCGCTTGAGATCCCGGAAGGACAGGTGCTCGGCATCGTGGGGCCGTCGGGCTCAGGAAAATCGACGCTGACAAAACTCATGCAACGACTTTATCGCCCTGACCGGGGACAGATTTTCATTGATGGCATAGACCTCGCCCAATGCGACACCGCCTGGCTTCGGCCTCAGATCGGCGTCGTGCTGCAGGAGAACATGCTCTTTAACCGCACCATCCATGAGAACATCGCACTTGCCGATCCCGCCATGCCCCGCTCGCTTGTGCATGCCGTCGCGCGCCTCTCCGGCGCCGACGAGTTCATCGCACGGATGCCGCTCGGCTACGACACCATGATCGAGGAGCGGGGCGCAAATCTTTCAGGAGGGCAGCGCCAGAGAATAGCAATCGCGCGCGCCCTCGCCACACGTCCCCAAATCCTTATTTTCGATGAAGCCACAAGCGCGCTCGATTACGAAAGCGAACGCATCATCCAGGCTAACATGCGCGCCATCTGCAAGGGGCGCACCGTGATCATCATCGCCCACCGGCTCGTCGCCGTGAAGGATTGCGACCGCATCATCTCACTGGACGGCGGCTCTATCGTCGAGGACGGCGCTCATCGTGAGCTCATAAGCACGCGTGATGGACTTTACGCCAGGCTCTGGCGCATGCAGTCGGAAAATACCGAGTGAACGTCATGGCATGGATCAAGCGCTTTTCCTTCAGAGAATCCACAAAGCTAGCCTTTCGCATGGACGCGGCGGATCGCGAGTTTTTGCCTGCTGCGCTTGAGCTTCTCGAGACGCCGCCTTCGCCTGCAAGGGTCGCTGCGATCTGGGCGATAGGAATCTTCTTTGTGACGGCCCTGACGTGGTCCTATTTCGGCCAGCTTGAGATTTACGCTGTCGCCCAGGGCCGCATTCAGCCTAGCGGACGTTCCAAGGTCGTCCAACCGATGGAGGCTGGGCGCGTGATTGGGATCGCGGTCGAGAACGGCAGCCGCGTCAAGGCCGGGGACCTTCTTATCGAACTCGACTCGCAGGAGACCGGCGCCGATCGCGAAGAGCAAAAGCGCGATCTGGAATTGTCGCAGGCAGAAGCCGAGCGCCGGCGTTTCGCCATTGCGGCGGCTCGTGTGAACCAAAAAAAGCTCTCGCTGAAAGTGGCTTATCCGGAGGGAACCAGCAGCGACATCATCGATCGAGAGAATTCTGTCCTTGCCGCCGAACTCACCCAGCTTTCATCGAATTGGGCGAGCCTTCTTGCCCAGAAAGCCGAGCGCCTTGCCACGCGCCATCGCCTCAAGGCCAGCATCGCGGCCCGAGAAAGGCTCATCGCGATCAATAAGGAGCACGTAGAAATGCGAGAGAGCCTCAATCAGACGAAGGCCGCCTCGCGCGCTCAGGTGATCGAGACGCTGCAGCAATACGATACGCAACTCACGGCGCAGGCTGGGGAGAAAGGTCAGCTTCTTGAGAACGAAGGCGCGATCGCCACCCTTGATCGGAAGCTTGATGAAACAACCACCCAATTTATCGCCGATCAAACCCAAAAACTGGCCGACATCGAACGGAAGGCCGATCACCAGAAAGGCGAACTTGTCAAAGCGGCAGCCAAGCACGAACGAAAAAGACTAACCGCTCCGATTTCCGGCACGGTCCAACAGCTATCGGTCACCACTGTTGGTCAGGTAGTAAGCCCTGGCCAGCCCCTCATGACCATCGTACCGCTCGGCGCGCCTATCGAGATTGAGGCTTTGATCCAGAATAGGGATATCGGCTTTGTGAAAGCCGGTCAGAAAGCTGTGGTCAAGGTCGAGTCCTTCCCCTTCACCCGCTACGGCGCCATCCAGGGCAATGTTGTCAGGGTGAGCCGTGATGCCGTCGATGATCGTGAGGCAAGCGCCTTGAGTGACCCGAAAACGAGCGCCAAGCTACAATCCACATCCGGGGACTTTGCCCCGAGCCAGAACCTCGTCTTTCCCGCCACTATTGCCCTTGGCAAGACTGCCATCAATGTGGACGGCAAGGACATCCCGCTTTCCCCCGGCATGACGGTTACCGTCGAGGTTCTGACCGGAAAACGACGCGCCCTTGATTACATCTTGTCTCCGCTCCAGGAAGTAGCGTCGAGTTCGGGGCATGAACAGTAAATCAGTGCGAACCGAAGCGGGTCGGCCAAGGGGCCGCTGTTAGGCAGACGAGCGTTAGCGTTTACTACCGAGAGTCGCTTTGGGTCACAGGTGCGGGATTGTGTTGGCCTCTCGGAGAAGGCCGCTTCAGGATCTGGAAGCCGACCTTAAGCGCAAGGGATAGAGAGGAAGCCGGCAGGTCCGTTCACGACCCCAACCCGACCCCGACATCCAGATCGCTATACGCACAACTGCGGCAATTTCCCTCTTGTCATGGGGAAGATCACCCGTGGCGCGGGAATTTGCGCTCAAGCCCACGAAGGCGCTCCTGACCCCTCATGGGGGATGATCACTGCCGTTCGCTTCAATGGTTGAACTATAAACCCATTGTTCTCCTGACCCCTCATGGGGAATGATCACCGGGCATCGCTAAGAGCAAATTAACCAAGGCCCCATACTCCTGACCCCTCATGGGGAATGATCACGTGTCAGCCCTTCGACGGTCCAACACTCCTGACTGTCTCCTGACCCCTCATGGGGAATGATCACGTGGAACGGCTGCTAACGACGTACTTCGGCGCAGAACTCCTGACCCCTCATGGGGAATGATCACCTGACTTGCCGCCAAGGGAGCCGACAACTGTCGAGAGCCTCCTGACCCCTCATGGGGAATGATCACGGCTCCCTACAATCTGGTCCATCGTTCCGCTTTGGCCTCCTGACCCCTCATGGGGAATGATCACCGGTGGATATCTCCCGAAGAATGGGAACCCTCGTAATTCTCCTGACCCCTCATGGGGAATGATCACCCGCGCGGACGACCGCCCGCGCAACATCAAGAAGGTCTCCTGACCCCTCATGGGGAATGATCACCAGTGGATTAAAGAAATCACGAGGTGATTCTTTGCCTCTCCTGACCCCTCATGGGGAATGATCACGAGCCATTTCCCCCCGATGTAAATGTCCCACACCATGATGCTCCTGACCCCTCATGGGGAATGATCACCAGAGGGCTGCATCTCGACTGCGCCGGCGCCGCAGCACTCCTGACCCCTCATGGGGAATGATCACAAGAAGGGCGCGTAGTTCCCGAAGCGTGTCGTGCGTCTCCTGACCCCTCATGGGGAATGATCACTGCCAATAGGGCGAATATTATCACAGCATTACCATAACTCCTGACCCCTCATGGGGAATGATCACCCTTTATTTTTCCGTCGCTTCCCTTTCCTCTTCAGTGGCTAAACGTGCGACCGAAAACAAAGCCAAAGTCAAAAACGCTCCGCGCACATGGCCACTCTGCATGACCGGAGCGCGTAGCGGTTCAAAAAATGGCCGATTCGCGTTTGTGATGATCATGGTTCACCGTTACGAAAGCGCCGTTGCCGTCCGTTTTTTGTAGCAATGACACTGAGACGTTATGTCTGTTCGCAGCTGTGATCTCTATGACGCGATCCTCTGGAATTGCTATTGCGCCCAACTCGCTGCGCAACTTCAAAAGCTTCGACTCGGGCAGATCACCGGCGAAGACTGAATTCTGCTCGTGAACTAGGTACCGGGTCAGCACTTTGCGGTATTTTTCCGTGCGCCCGACGGGAACGTCGTAGCAGATGAGCACATACATCGTGGCCTTCCCTTCCGCTAAACCGCTAAACTTTGCGCCGGTAGGGGCGGTAGCTTGCAAGGCCCAGAATATGCCGCTCAATCGCGAAGGCTTCATTACGTAACAGCGTTTTGAATGAAGGTTGGTCTCCGGCGCCGGTTTCCAACTTTCCGATCCATGCCTCAAGCGTCGCCCTGCGTCCGGCTTCTGAAAGCCTGCATACGCCAGCCTCTTCATGAAACCATGCGCCGTTCACGCAATCCCGAAGCACAAGTTCGAAAATCAGCGTATCCACGATCGCCGGCTTGAACGGCTCTGAAAGATCGAGGGCGAGGGAATGGCGAGACTCCGTGGCGGCATGGAGAAAGGACACACAGTCGTCCAGATGCGTTTTCGCGATCTCATGACGTACGGCGGCATAGAGAAGACCGTTGAACCACGAGATCAGGCAGTTGACGGAATTGTTGGGCGGTCGCCGCCTGCGCGGTCCGAAACGGAGACGTTCGTCGATGAGCGCCCAAGCTTCATAATAGCTCGCACGGACATTGCCTTCAGCTCCCATGAGCGCCTCTATCGAGGCAGCGTCCTGAGCCGACTGCTCCAGCTTATCGATACTAAGAAGTACCCTCTCCAGTCCAGCGACGCCGCGATAGGCTCTGTAGCGAAGGTTGGCCCGGATGTTGTAAATCGCGCCGGAAATGATTCCTTTGGCGAGGGTTAGCCGTTTTTTGCTATCGAGCACATGGTTCGATTGCGCTGTGCGGACCGCGCCGGCGGAGGGCGCTCCGAAAGGCTCGAATGTGCCGGAGACATTGCCGTGCCAATCGAGGACAGTGATGCGAACGTCGCTGCGTCCGAGCAAGCCAAGAAGTGAGGTTGTGAGGCCAGCCTCGCCCGCGATGACAATATGCTTGAGGCTGTTCACGGGAAAACGGCGCTTCGGATGACCATCCTGACGCACGATCAGCGTCGAACCCTGGCGACTCAGCTTTGCGTCTTTGGCGATATAGAGTGTTTCCATCAGCAATAACCGCATAGAAATCGATAAGAGCAAGCGGGACAAATTCCCTTGCGTTCCGCCTGCGGCGGCCTTTCGCGCCGTCTCAGTTCAGCCAAGCGTTTTGCATTCTCAAGCATCGCAGAGATAAGGGAGGCATCGATTTCGACCCGGCGCATGCGCCTTGCTCCAAGGATGTTTGTGACCGCGGACCAAGGTTTTCCATCCGACGCCCAAAGGATTAGCGCGTAGAACGCCGTCTGTTGAGAGACGGCTGCAGCCGCGCCAGCGCCGCTCTTCGCCTCGAAGACCGTGCGGTTGCTCCAGTCGATGCGGTCTGGCGACAATCCCATCAGCCCTTCCACCGAATGATCGCGGGGGCGATGAACATCGTGGAGGGCCGTTCCGCGCGCCATGCGTTCGTCCATATGCGCGTAATCGATGCGATGCAGATGGAGCCACGCTCGCCTATCGCAAAGCGCGAGATGCTGAAAAGCGAGGCCGTGCAGCTCCTCGCGCTCCACGATGTCGGCAAATTCGCGCGCCATAGCCTGCTTTTCGGGGCGCCTTTTTCCATCTGTACGTTCATACGATGAGGTTTTCGGCTGCGGTCGCGCTGCCCCCCCTTTCAGGGACGATGCCGGAAAGGCGCACAAGATCGATTGCGGCTTCGAGCGCGTGGCAACTGTCCGGACGCCGGCCTCGTGCCTCGTCGCGAAAGCGTCTCGCGTTGGCGAGCCATTCTCTTGAAGGATCGCGCGCATCGACATATTCGGCACTCCCCTTATGAGGAAAGAGCGCCTCCACGCGCTGGTCGACTCTCCGGCGATCGCTGTCTCGCAGAATGTCTTCCAGCGGCCGGTCAACCAAAACCACAAGGTCATCATTGGCGCCCAAAAAGGAAGGCGCGGCCACAAGCTCATGATAGGCTTCGAAGATCGCAGAACTCAGACGGAGTTCTCGTCCGTCTGGCTCTTTAATAAGAACTCGCTGCGGTATTGAGCGAAGCCGCAGCGCCTCCGCCTCGAACGCCGACGCCCACACTCGCGCAGAATGAAGGGAGCTCTCACTGAGGCTCTTAAGGAGGCTGAGCACGAGGCCCGCCTGCGGAGGCCGAAAGCTCTCAAGCGTGCGACGCATGCCCGTCGTAAGTTTTTTATCGCGTTCCAACGCCGCCCAGAACAACGCCGAGCACCATACCGCCCGCATCGGCATGGATCGAAACGTCGCCGGCGGCGTCTGTGCAGCAAGATCGCCGGCTTGGTTCGCAAAACGGTCAGCCATAGAGGCCATGGCCAGCACTGCGAAGCGATGAACGGGAACGACCTTCTCGACCTCGCTTTCTTTCTTCAAGTTCAACATGAGGCGACGCAACCAATCTCTGCGATCCTGCTCCGCGCAGCGGATGATGGCCGCGCCTGTCTCGTCGCCTCTCGCTACGCGGCCAAGCCGCTGCACGAACGACAATGTATCGAATCCCGGCTCCATGAACATCAGACCGGCCCGGAAAGTGACGCCCATTTCTATCGAGCTTGTCGCTACGAGCACTTTCGCGGCTAGGGGATCGGCGTCGCGTCCCGCGCAGAAGTCTCGCGGGATGCCTCCCCTGGAGCTGTCGTCTGCGGAGTTGATGGAAAGACGCTCTTCTTTCGGCACGCCGAGACGATCAAAGAAAGCGGCGAGGCGCTCCTTGGCAGGAAAAAGATCGCGGAGCGCGTCGAAAACGAAGATCGCTTGACGTTTTCTTGCGAGACACGCTCGTATCTCCGACTCATGCGCTTCAGCGAGCGCCGCCATGTCGGGCGCGTCACAGAAGGAGACTGCGACATCGCCATGCAGCGCCCGCCCCGCGCCCGTCTGGGCCGCCGCGCCGCTCAAAACTGTCTCCTCCAAACAGGCAATGGCGCTTTCGGGCGCGCCTAAAGCAACCAGCGGGCGCGTTATCTCGGTCGGCGTTGCACTTAGGAACGTGATGCGAGCGCCATGATCGCCAGCAATAGATCCCGCAACCCTGCAGAGAGCGGCGGCAAGGCCGAATCCGCGGGCGTCGATGCTGTGGAATTCATCGAAAACAATGTGATCCAATTCTCGAATGGGATCGGGCAAGCCGGCCCAAGCTTCGCCGACGCCGGGCTTGCTAGGCCGCAGCAAGAGCCATGCCACCAACTCCGGGGTTGCAATGATGATGTCACCATCTTGTCGCGCTTCAAGTCCGCGGAGTTGCCGGACGCGCAGCCGCCCAACGTTCAATTCGGGGGCCTCGGCCTTCTGACGTTCGCGCTCGTCGGACGTCCAAAGCGCCACTTGCGAAGATGCGTCGCTTTCTAAAAGGGAAGCCACGAGGTTCTGCGCCAGCCGTCTCGTCGGCACGATGAAAAGGACGCGCTTTCCGTTTCGAACTGCGCGCTGAAACGCGTAGCTCTTGCCGGCGCCGGTCGGCGCCGAAGCTATCCTAATACGTGCGGGATGGGTAATTAGCGCCTCCTGAAGGGGAGACAGGCCGTTTTCGCCCGCCGCCACGCAATGGCGGGGGATGACGAAGGAGAAAAGCGGCTGCATTCGAAGCCTCTTGCTCAGTGCGAAAATGTGCGCCAGCGCCTAACGATGGACTCTGCCTCTGCAAGGTCCAGCGGACGCGTCAGTTGGAGGTCGTGAAGGGCGTAAATATCGACGCCGTAGTCGGGTTTTTCCTCGGGTAGGTTCATGCCGAAGGTCAACGCGGTATGAGCGTTAAGCCGGACTTTCTCAACTCGGCGGCGTTCCAGGAGAAGCATCCCTGTAAGATGTCGGCCCGTGCGCACCACGAGCCTGTTCACGGGGCGTCCTTCCGCGCGCGAGGCCAACTCGAACGGGTCAGCGCCGAAGACCCCTCCTTCATATTCGGCGTCGAGGGCGATCTCTTGTATGTAAAAGTGAGTTTTAAGATTGCCACTATAGGTTGCATCTTGTACCGATTTCTGCAATCCGCCCTCCCCATCGAGATTAAGCCGCTTGTTGAGAGGGGGCAACAAACGCGGCGCTTTGGTTTCGAAAACCGAGGCGAGGACCGGCAGCTCTCGAAGGTGCGTCGCGTAGTCTCTCGGCGGCAACGCTGGCGAAGCGCATAAAGCTCCGAGCGCCGCGGCGATCGCAAAACTGATGGATCGATCCGTGAGAAAGGTAGGAAGGCTCGCGGTGCCGGAAGGAACGGCGAGGCTGTGATAATAGAACGGCGACAGGACGCGCGCCCTCACGCCGATCACGGAAATTGCGGTCATGCCTTTGCCTTCCCATCGAACCATGCATCGAAGAATGCCGCAATTTTCGCCTGCGCGGCGCGGTAGTCGTTAGCTAGCTCTGCGTCGTTGTTTTCCACTTTGCCGATTAAAGCCTGTTGATAGGCGGACACTTCTTCGGCGGTGATGTTGACCGGATATGCGCTAGAATAAAGTGTATGAAGCGCAGTCAGCGCATCCTGAACGCTACCTTTTCGCGGCTCGCTAAGAGCCTGGATTGCAAAATAGGGACTTGCAACGGGTTGCTCGAAGCGCCCGGCGTAAATGCCGATAACATGATTTCTGACGTTCACGCCATAGATCGACGTTTGACCGCCATATGCGCCCGCCAGACCAACGCTCAGCAGTAAATGATCCAGTGCTTTAAGCGGCGCGGTTTTGCCATTGAAGGTAATGACTTGCAGCAGCAGCGCTCCCGGCAAGATGAAGTGACGCTCGAACAGGTTGACCGAATTTTGCTTATTCTCGGCGTCGAAAAGCCCGCCATCCTCGGCCGCCCGATTGTGAAACGTTGCGTCTACGCACTCTTGATATGGGGCAAGGCTCACCGCGTCGGAATATTGAGCGGCGGCTTTCACGGGTAAGACGTATTTGTCCTTATTGGCGCTGTCGCCGAAAACTACCGTATTAAGGTCGTAACCTTTCGAGGCAGGGTCCTTCTTATCAAAATAGGTTCTATTTTGAGGCATTGCTCCGCCAGCAGCAAAAAGCCGCAATACCTGCAGCCCGCGCGAGCGCTCGCCATATTTAAACTTGTTTGCTACGGCTCTAACGTGACGAACGTCGGAGATGGCGATTTCAGTAATTTCTGGATCGGCGTTTCGGAAGCATGCCGGAGCAATAACCTCGCGCAGTATCGGCACTGCCACGGAACCGAGGCTCTTAAGTGCTGGCTGCACATAGGATTTGTCCTTGTCTCCCCTCGCTGTATGAACCAGCGCATCGATTGTGTTGAAATATGGGGCGAGCGCCTCGTGAAATGACATATCGTGTTCCTTTATATGTGTAGTTAAATAGAGCGCTATATCGCGTCTGCTGCGATGGCGGGAGCGCGGTTCTTTTTGGCGGCTCGCTCGAAAGCCCAGCGATAAGTCGCTATGGCGACGCGCCGTTTTTTCAGGGCGGGGGATTTTCCGCCGAAGGCGCCAAACCAAACGTCGCGCACGAAAATCTCGACTGCACCGGCGAGGGCATCGTCAAGTCTTTCATCGCCCCGGACTTCTTTACGGGCGTAAAGGCTGCGCCGCTCTAACGTGTCTTCGAGATGACCACCCACCGCCGCACAGATCGCCTCTGCGGAGGTTTGCCGCATGGAGACGGAACTCTCCGCGGCATCGAGAGCGGCCCGAAGGCCTGTTTCCGAGACGCCGCCGCCATCGGAGGCATTCCGAGCGCGTTGAACCTTAGCCATTGCCTCGCCGAAGGCGACTAAAGCGCGGTCTTGATTGGTCATAAGGATCTCACTGCTTTCAATGAAGTTGACCAGAAAGGCTCGAATGGATTGAAGAGACGCCTCTTTTTCATCCTTCCGCTCGCAGCGCGCGAGGCCGTCGCAAGCCGCCCCGAACCGCGTTTGGGGATCGCCAATCGCGAGCGCCAGTTCGAGACCGAGCCCCGTCGTCTCGGCAATCGTCTCGATATGACGAAGAAGGACGATCTTCTCGCTGATCTGCTCCAGACGAAAATCGCGACCGCCGAGCATCAATTCGATGGCTGGCGGAAGAGCGTCGAAACTTACGAAAGCTGGGTTTGGACGGGGCAACCCCCGGAAAAGATGCACAGGCCGCCCCGTTCGCTGCGCCGCCGCAAATACCATTCGAAAGAAAGCGATCTGCCCAGGTTCGTTTCCCGATCCGGTGCTGCGGGCGGGTAGTTCCTCGTAGCGGGCAACACGAAGTCGGCGCTCTTGGCCATCGAGATCGCTGAATGTCAGCCTGTTTCCATCGAGTTTGCGTCTCAGGATATCCGAGAACGAAAGTTCCTTCGTCAAAGCGAAATGCTCGGATGATGAGCGGTCAAACGCGAGCGCGGGAAAAAGCCCGGCCGTTGTCGGAGACGAGACTTCTCACTGCGACGCTGCGCCTTTCAGACGGCCTGCCAAAACGGATCTGCCTCAAGCGGTGCTCAGCTTCCGCTATCGTCGACACGAGCGTTTCCGCAACCGGGCTTCTGAATGTCTCAGGACGGCGGTCGCGGCCGGAAAAGGCCGAGACGTTTATCGCATACAGGCCCGTGCTGGTGCTGATCGCGGCGTCGGCCCGGACGGGCTGATTTGTGAAGTGGCAACGCCCTTCTGCAGCCTCATCGTCCGCGAGGATGAGCTTGCGATGGATCAGAGCGTCAAAATGTTTTTTTACGGCTGCGGCAAGGCGAGCGCCGGAAGCCTCGATGCCGGCGTTCAATCCTTTCCGGCCATCTCGCCCTTCAAGCCACGAAGCGGCAAGACCACTCGGCCCGACCAGTTTTTCCCTTAAATCAAAATCTCCCTGGGCAAACGCCGCAGCTAACGCAGCCAAGGTAGACCGTCTGCTAATTTTATCGGCCTCCAGCAACCAGGACGGCGGTTCGAAGCCCTTACTTTGCCTTAATAGGTCGCGAAGCTCCTCTTCGCGTGCACTCTCATTCGGAATGTCTCGGCTTGCGGCCGTGCAGGAAAGAGTACATCCGACGGTTTGAGCGTCCACCAGAAAACCATTCAGGCCCTCATCGGCAGGGGGAGAAATTCGAAACAACGGGGCGAGTTGGCCCCCAAACGCCTCCAGTCTGTCAGGCCACTTTGGAAGACGCTCCGTGCCAGAAAACAACTCGTCGAGCCGCGCGCGATTTTCCAGGGCGAAGGCTTTCGTCACCCGAAGCAGGTCTTCACGCGTTTTAAGTGGCGCCGCGTCAATGATCTCCATCAGTTCGGGCAAGCGCGCAGGCGAGTCCAGCAGACGTACAGCCCCTCGGGCGTTGATGTCGATGCGAGTGCTTCCGTTAAGCGGAGCTGTTGCAAACCGAAGTGCATCCCTGACGACATCGTCAAAACCATCTTCTGGCAGCACGCAAAGCAGACGCCCATCGTGATGGACCTCAACAAGCGGCCTGACGCGATGGCGATTGAAGCAAGCATCGGATAGTCCTTGCTGCAGTTCATCCAGCAGAAAGGGGCAGTGAGGATCTTCGATGCGGATGGCGCGCATGTTTTTCTCGATTGCCCCGGTGCGCAACCCCGCAAACCCCGCCAACTCCTTCAAGACAGCTTCAATTCCTCCCGCCTCTGGATCGGTGTCGAGGAATTTGCCGTCGAGCCGGTCTGCCAGCCTCACATACGCGCAGTCCCTTCGAAGGTCGCGAGACGAAATTGGCGTGTCCGGGCGCATCCGCCCAATGCGCGTAACCTCCACCTCCTCGATACAAGCGAGCAGAATTGTAGGCTCGATCCGCTCTCCAAAACTTTCAAGAAAGACGCGCACGCCGTAGCGCTCGACGAGGCGACTGACATGATCTGGCGTCAGTTCCTCCGATCTGGAAAGGCCGAGCATTTTGTCAGCGTCATGAAGAAAGGCGACGGCGGCAATGACGGCAAGCCTCCGGTCGAGACTGAGTTCGTCGACGCCGAATGCTTTGAGATCCAGCTCCGCAAAGACTAAGGCGCCGCGAACGACGCTGCAAAGATGATCGAGAAGCGAAACGTTCGTAAATCGCGCATAGCGTTTAGCCTTTTCCTCATCGGCGACCCAACCGCCTTTGCCGGAAATTGCCGCGAGGTAAGGCGTACGGACGTCGATCCGCTGGCCCGCTTCGATTTCGCTCTTCTCGGTTTCTTTAAGGATACCTGCCTGGCGACTGCGTTCGCCCTCCGAAAAGACGCCTTGAGCGACTACGACGCGAAGGAACGATTTGAAGACGCGTTCGGCGCTGCTCGACGCGTATGGGATGGTTGGCATGAACGTCATCGCGACCTCAATTCAGCGTCGCCGCGCAACCGAACCCATAGCGGGTCTTCTCGCCAAGCCCGGCAAAATAAGCGGCACGGAGATCTTCAGTTTTACCTCTGAGCGTCAGCATGGTTGAGAATGCCGGCACCGTAACGCGCCTACTGGACGCCTGCCGCAAAGATACGATTTCGCGGCTTGCCGCCGACCGCTAGGCTCAGCGGATCGGCTCGCACATCAATTTCGACCCTGCGCTCCAACCGGCGTGCTAAGCCGCGCGAGAAAGCAGCCGACAAGTCTATCCCGACAAGACTGTCCGCGTACGACTTTTCCGGATTTACTGAAGCTCTGGCGCGCGATAGAAGAAAAGGGCTCGCGAAGCAGATAGAAAGCGTCTCCTGGCCGTCGCAAATCGGATCGGGAACGATCTTGGTATAGGCGCCGCTCATGTCGATCTCGTCTTTGTTCATCGACGTATGGCGAATTTCTGAAGGACTGAGCTTCAGCATCGCTTCCGACATTTCAGGGTCGCTTGTTGAGATCGTTAGGCCTTTCAAGAAAAGACGCCCCCCCTTCTGAGCATAGCCTTTTGTTGCAAAGGTCCATGGGCGGGCCGCTGAGCCGATTACGAGTTCCGGCGCTAGCCCGGAGGCCTTGAAGCCGTTCACCAAGGCGGCGTGAACGGAATCCAAATAGCGGTAGCGAATGGCGCGTCCCTCAAGAAACAGAACGATCCTCAGCATTGCGTTTTTTCCATCGCTTTGAATGATGGAGCACCTTATAAAAACGAGTCCAAATAATATCAACGGGCAAACATGTGAGAAAAAATCACATGAGAAAAAACCGAGATGAGCTTCCTAGCTTTTTGTACGAGTTCCTGGCGGTTTTCGGAGATGGCACGACAGCCGAGGAGCTTGCTCGCTGTCTCAATCGAAGCCGGGAAAGCATCCAGCGGGACGTGATCGCCGCTTATCAAGCGCGCTTTCCGGGGGTGCTGCGATATGACAAACGGACAAAAAAAACTCGTCTTTCACGGGGAGCGGCGCTTAAGTTTTGCCCAACTACTCCCTCTGCGATAGCGGCCCTTGCGCGCGCCGATTACATCAAATCCGACTTCGACATCGGTCCCCCGCTCTTCGGCGTCTCGGTCGAGGATGTCGGAATAGTGTCTGACCTTTGGCAACAGGATTACGATTCTCTGGAGGCTGATCCCTTCCGCTCGCTTTTCGCGGCCCTTCTGCGCAAGCAGCCCGTGAAATCTCGATTACTTCTCTAAAACAACGCGCTCCTCGTTCACATTCAGCCCGCATGCACTTGTGAGAACCGCCTTCAGGTTGCATTTCCGCGGCTTCGCTGACACGCATGATGGCCGGCCCGGCAAATACATTGATATCATTCCGGAACGCGTCGCCGGGGCAGAACTGCTGGGAGATGAGTTGTATACCGGCGGCGAAGCTGACGAGGAGTGGAGCAGGCGCGTGCGCGTAACGGCAAGACTTCGGGACGATTTACCACCCAGCATTCTCAGTGCCCTGCAACAAGAATTCGACCTGGAACCCGGAGCAAAACTGAAAACGCGCCCGGTGCGGTACGCGTTGGCAGACTACGTCAAAGAGGCGCTTGTCGCGCGTCGTGTGCGCGGCTGGGACGGTCCAATTTGGCATGCGGAGGTGGAGGGCAATGCTGACGCAGATTAGCTGGCCACCGCGTTGCCAGCCTGTTATCGCGCCAGGGCGGCAGCTCAGTAGGCGGCTATGTTTTTTTGGGGGGGTTGGAGGGACGAGCAGCGGCTGGGGTGGGTGACGTGCGGGACGCGAAAGGAGAAAAGCGCTCCAGAGCGCCGGGGTTGAAGTCCATGAAGGACACATCGCCGCAAACCTGAGCGCTCAGCCACGCGCCGAACCTCGCGCTGCTGTTACCCCAGATGTTACCCCGGCAGCGTTTTATGAATGAGGATTTCAGCTAAACCCTTGATTTTGCTGGTACCGCTGCCCCGGCTCGAACGGGGGACCCCCAGATCCACAATCTGGTGCTCTAACCAACTGAGCTACAGCGGCGAACGCGACCCGCAGTAAACCGCGTTTCTCTGAAAAACTCAAGGGCGCAATAACGTTATTTTACGGCGTTTGCTCGTGCTGCGAGGGGCGGCGTCCGAGGCGGATGAGTTTCAGCGTCGCGCACAGTAACGCGAACAAGGTCCCGGGATGAGCTCTTGGCTGGCAAAGCCGCAGCCGAGGCCCCTTGGGTCATAATCTCGGCGCAAGTCCCCATGGCGTTTCCGTCGCATCCGAAACCCGAGCGGGAGGGGCGATCCTCGTTACGAAGCCGCCGAAGCTCGTGAAGACGGCGCCTAGACGCTCAAGGCGACGCAACGCCGGAATGTTATCCAGACGGTGCGCGATAGTAGGCGAAGGCCGCAATCGAACCGCTCGCGCACCCAGGGCGACCCTCGGGAAATTTTCACGCTGCGTTCGCCTTTTCGCCCATGCTTTGCAGCTTCTCCCAGCGGAAGGCGCCCCAGAGCGCCGCCCCGATGGCGCCCGCATAGATCGCATCCGGGTGCGTTTCGATCGGCGCCGCGATTTTCTCGCGCGCAAGGGCCTCCTTCATGGCATTGACGAGCCCATCGTCGAGCGCGAGGCCCCCTGTCATCTGGATCGCGCCGTCGAGGCTGCCGAGGGTCTTCAAGAGCTTGGCGAGCCGGTGGGCCATGGAGTCGTGGATGCCTTTGAGGATGTTGGGGGCGGTGATGCCGCGCGAGACCATGTTGATGACATCGGTCTCCGCAAGCACGGCGCAGATGCTCGACACCTTCTCCGGATTGTCGGCCTGCCTCGAAAGACTGCCGATCTCGTCCTGCGCGATGCCGAGATAGCGCGCGATATTTTCGAGGAACTGACCGGAGCCGGAAGCGCATTGGCTCGTCATCTTGTAGGCGAGCACCTTGCCGCGCGCGTCCGTCCGGATCGCGCGGCCGTGCAGCGCCCCGACATCGAGAACGGCGCGGGCATCCGGGCGCAGGTAGAGAGCGCCGCGAGCATGGGTCGTCATCGAATAGAAGTGGCCGGTGTGGAAAGGAAGCAATTCGCCATCGCCTGTCGTGGCGCAATAGGCGATATCCGCGCGCTGAAGACCATTCGCGGCGAGAAGGCTGTCGTAGAGCTGGGCGGCGAGCACGAGCGGATCGCGCTGCCGGACGCGCTCGGCCCCCTTCGCCAGCCACGCCGCCGAGCTCCCAGCGGCGTCGAAGATCGCAACCTTGATGGCGCCTGTGCCAACGTCGATTCCAGCAGTCAGGGGCATAGCGGCCGCTCCTCAAGCTTGCGCGGCGCGCCGGGCGAACTCCGCCGCTCCGAGCGCGCCTGTGTAGATGGATTCAGGATTGATGTTGATGGTGACGTCGCCGTAGTTTTCCTTGACGATCTTGCGTAACTCGCGCACGGCCGCCTCATTCTTGGCGACGCCTCCGGTGAAGGTGAACTCGTTCGTCACCCCGCCCGAGCGCGCGATGATGGAGATGGCGCGCAGAATGATCGCGCGGTGCAGGCCCGCCAGGATGTCTTCGCGCTTCTCGCCGAGTGAGAGCCTGTCGCGCAACTCGGCTCCGGCGAAGACGGTGCAGGTCGAGTTGATCCGCGCGGGGCGGCCGGACTTCATCGCCATAGGTCCCAGCTCGTGTACGCCCATGTTCATCTCGTCGGCGATATAGCCGAGATAGCGCCCGCAGCCCGCCGCGCAGCGGTCGTTCATCTGGAATTTTTCGACGATGCCGCAGGCGTCGACCTGAATGCCCTTCGTGTCCTGGCCGCCGATGTCGAGCACGGTGCGGGTTCCCGGATACATCATGTGTGCGCCAAGGCCATGGCACAGGATCTCGGAGCGGATATGCTCCTTCGAGAACGGCAGCGTGACGCGCCCATATCCTGTGCCCACGAGCCAGGTCTCTTCCAGCTCGATGCCGAGCGCATGCTCGATGCGCTCCTGCGGCACAGGCGCAGCGCCTTCCCAGCTTGAGAGCACGCGGGCCATGGCGCGTTTGAAATTCTCAGACAGGCTGCCGGCTGGCGGGCGGTTCTCCACCTCGATGATGGATTTGTCATAGGCATTGAACAGGACGTCGAGCGGCACGCGAGCGTCCTTCGCGGCGGCCTCGGCATGCGCGTGAAACCGCGAGCCGGCGTTATCGCGGAAGAAGTCCGACTTGCGTCTGGCGCCCGGCGCATAAAGCTCCGGTGCCTCTTCGCGCAGCCTGTCGAACACAACCTTGATCGCCTCACCCGTGGGCTCAGCGAGGCGGGCAAACCGCTCGGTCTTGAGCTGATTGAGGCAGGTCGCCTCCAGATCGGCGAGTTGCTCGAGGAATTGTTCGAGGCGGAAAGCCCGCTCAAGCGCGGCCAGGAACGCGGCGGCGTCCGCCTGCGCCTCGCCCGCTTCAAGCGAGCGGCGCAGAAGCGTGAAGCGCGCATCGACCCGCGCCTCGTCGCTTGCGACGCGGGCGGCGGTTGCGTAGTTCGAGCGCGAGTTGGTGATGCCGCGCCCGATGACGGTCTGGCTCTCGTCGATGAGCACGGCTTTGGTCGTGGTCGAGCCAAGATCGATGCCGATGAAAGTCTTCATGCAACGCTTCTCCTGAACGCCGCGCGGATGAGGGCGCAGCCGATTCATCACGCAACCGCACGGGCCCCCGCGCGCTTCTGCTCGATCATCTGGAAATAGCTTTCGAGCCGGTTCTTCACGTTGGCCGCCGAGAAGTAGCGCGGATCGACGAGATCGGTCTCGATGAAGGCGGCGGGCTTGCCGGTCCTCTTCTCCACCTCGCGCATCATCAGGAGTTGGCCAGCGGAGAAGCTGTTGCAGCTCTTGATGGAGTTGATGAGAAGCCCGTCGGCCTCATACTCGCGGACGTAGTTTTCGAGCATGTCCACTCGCATCGGCAGGTTCCGGTTGGTGTAGACGTTGAGGCAGTATTCGGCGAGTGACTCCAGCGGCCGGGAAGGATCGTGGCGGAAGCCGAAATCGTAGGTGCCACCGACCTTGGTGTAGCTCGATGCGACGACGACCGCGCCTTCCGCGTAGAACATCTTCCAGAACTGCCGGAAATTCGTGTAATTCGGCGGCCCTTCCACGACGAGCCGGAAGCGCTCCTCGCCCATGTCGCCATCGGGTGTTACCGGCCCCTTGCCTTCCGCGAGGCGCCCCTCGATCTCCGCGCGCAGAAAGCGGTAGTAGTCGATGGCATCGTCAGTGCCGCGGAAGGCGCCGAAGATTGGGCCGATGTAATAGATGCCGCCGAAATAAGCGTCGATGGGCGAGGGTTTGGCTTTGGCCGATTGCAGCACCCAGACGAGATCGTCTTCGGCCTTCGCCGACTTTGCGAGATACTCGCGCAAGCGATCGATGTCGAACTTGACGCCGGAGACTTTCTCAAGCTTTGGGATGACATCAGTCTCAAGCTGCCTGACCATATACTTGATCATGTCCGGCGTAATCTTTCCATCGGCCAGATAGGGCGTGTGGAGCATGATCGTTTCGCATTTGTATTGCTCGCGTAAGAGCTCGAACCACTTCATGAAGGTGAAGCAGCCGGTATAGGAGAGGAGCAGCACATCCGGGTCGGGCAGCTTACGCCCGTTGGGGCCGATGTTGCCCTTCGCCATCATGCCAATGTCGGACTTCACATAGGTGCAGACGTCCTCGGAGTGGCCCATCTTCTCGGCCTCCATCACGAAGCGCGCCGCTGGTCTTCCTGAGCCCGTTCTGAATGGCGTTGACCTCCGGCAGGTTGTTGACGAAGCCGAAGCACATCAAAAGCTCGTTGAGATTGCCCGGAACGAAGGTCGCGGCCACCTTCTCGCCGCTCTCGGGCGCGTCGGCGAGCCGGTCGTAGTGCCGGTTCATCATCTCCTTTTGCTTGAGCATCGAGGCGTCTTTGGCCACCTCGGCTTTCGCCGCCTTCGGATGTGTAATGATTGCGCTCATCAATGCGTCCTTGAGTGCGTCATAGGTTGTATCCCCTCACCCCAGCCCTCTCCCCCTGGGAGAGGGAGTTTGGTCGCAGCCGTTGCAGCGGCGTTCCCTCTCCTGTCCGCATCCGCATGCGGATGCGGACGCTCTGGATCTGCAATCTCGCCAAGGCGAGATTGCGTGGAGAGGGACAGGGTGAGGGGATACAGCGCATATTTACTGGCAACTTCAGCCCTACTCCCCGCTCCACAGTTTGATCGAGTCGGCAAACGTTCCGGCTTGCTCGCGGATGGGCTGCATCTGCCCGGAGTTCTCGGCGTATTTGAAAGCGATGTATGGGATGCTGGCGGCCTTCAGCGCGTTCTGGAGCATGGGCCGCTCAAGGAGCGCGGGATCGCAGAAGCTCGGCATCGCGAAGATCACGCCCTCGGCGCGGTTGGCCCGCACGCTTTCGACGAGGTAGGCGCCCTTTTTGGCAATGTCGGGCTCGTACTTCGCCGACGTCGACAGCGAGTTGTGGAGATAGGCGCTCGCAAGCGCCGCAATCGGATCGCCGGTGAGCGCGACATCGGATTTCTCCCAGCGGGTGACGAGCATGAAATCGTCATCCACGATGTAGCAGCCCGAGAGTTCGATCGCCTTGATGAGGTTGAGCGGCGGCTGCTCGCAAAACACGCCGTTGATGACCACGCGCGAATTGTCCTTCATCGGACGCTCCTGGCTGCGCGCGGCATCGATATACGACCGGACCAGCGCGTTGTGCTCCTCGACGGGAAGCGTCAGGCCAGCACGCAACAAAAGATAGACCTCCGTCGATGGCGCTTTCCAGGGCGTGGCCGCGCGCAAGGCGTAAAGCTCGCGGATCAGCGCGCGGTTCTCGTTGAAAAGCCCGATAGACGCGCGGAGCGCCTCATCGGTCGGGTTCTGCCCCGTGATCTCTGCAAGCCAATGACGCAGCTCTTCGAGGTGGGAGCGATAGAACGCGCCGCCGACATCGTCGTCGAAGTTTTGAGGCAGATCGACATAGCGCGCCGACTGGTCCGGAAACATAAGCTTCCACATGCCCGACAGATTGCGGATCACGTCGCAGATCGAGGGGAAGAGCATGCCATCGACGAAATCGAGGCGCTTCGAGACGCCGAGTTCAATCGTCGAGCGCGGGATACGGCAAATATAGCTCTGGTAGTAGGCGTCGCCGTGGATGACTTCGAGCTGGTCGCCTCCGCCCATGATGCCGAGCGGAAGCGCGCCGGCGGCGTGGATCAGTTCGCGCGGCACATAAAAGGGCATGTAGCCGATGACTTTGCGGCCCGCTTTTTCGCTTTTCCAACGGCGAGCGGCGCCAAAATCGAGGTCCGAGAAAATCGCTTCGCAGTACGCGGCGATTTCGGATGTGCCTGACGGGCTTGCATTCAGTGTGCGCGACGGTGTGACATCCAACATGTCAGTTGCCGCTCCATTGAGCGGGCCTTTTTGCAAGGAAGGCCTCAAGACCTTCGACGGCGTCCCGCGTCGCCATCAAGTCGTCCAGATAGAGCCGCTCGGCGCGCGCAAGCTCGGCGGTCACGCGATCAACGAAGGCGCTGCGCGCGGCCCGGACGGCAAAGCGGAGCGAGCTTGGGCTTTTGGGAGCAAGGTGCCTGTCGAAATAGTCGAGCGCGGCAGCCTCGGGATCAGACGCGACCGCGGTAATGAGGCCAGCCCGAAGCGCCTCCTCCGCCGTGATAGACCGCCCCGAGATCAACAGGTCCTCCGCCGCCGCGCGTCCGATCCGCTCGGGAAGAAGGCAGGACGCGGCGGGCGCAAAGACGCCGAGTTCGATCTCGGGCTGGCCAAGCCGCGCATCGGGGCTTGCGAAAATGAGATGTGCAGCTGAAACGAGTTCGAGTCCGCCGCCAAGACATTGTCCGCGCACCGCCACCATCACCGGGACCGGCGAGGCAAGCACGCGCAAGACCAGGCGATGAAACCCGGCAAGCATCGCGGCGCACTGGCCGGGCAAATGCTCCTCCACGCTCGCGCCGAAGGAGAAATGCGGCCCCGAGGCGTCGATCAGGATGCCAAGGAGGCCGCGGCCGCTCGCCATGCGCTGCGAGCGCGGCGTCGAGCGCGCCTATAAGCGCGGCATCGAGGATGTTCGCCTTGGGGCGGTCGAGCCGCAGGCGCAGGAGGCGCTCTTCGCGCTCAAACCAGACTTTCACCGGATCGCCCATCGGTCGCCCTCACGCCTTGGGGATGAGCCGCTCGATAAGCGCCTCGGTCCAAGGCTCTCCACGCGCCAAGGTCCGGCGAAGCTCCACAAAATCGATCTCGCGATTGTTTTTCGGCCCCTCGTTGAAGGCGCGGAAGCCGGTGCGCGCCTCCGCCATCATGTTCAGCGCGAGCCAGGCGCGGCTGTCCTCCTTGTTGGCATTCCATGCCTGGAGCTTAGGCTTGCGCAACTCCTCCAGGCTCTTGGTCAGGCATTCGGGGAAGGTCAAAAGAAGCTTCGAGCACAGCGCCTCGACCTTCTCGTCGAGGAGCGAGAGATCGACGACGCCGCGCGCCATCAGCGCCTTGCCCTTTTCGAGGGCTGCGCCGGTCTTCGGCTCACCGTGAATGATGCGGCCATACTCGTCGAGATAGCGTTCCGTCTCGACAAGCGGGTTGGCTACGAAGGCGCCATCGACTTTCAGCGCTGGGGCAATGTCGATGATGACGCCGAGGCGATAGGCTTTATGCGCCGACCACGGCTCGCAAAGCGTCCCCGACTCCAGGGCGCGCTCGGCGCCAATCATCAGCGGCAAGAAATCGGTGGCGCCTCCGATGGCGGCGGAGCCGTGCTTCGGTCCCGCCTGGCCGAAGCGGGCAAGATCCTGCGCGATCGAAAAATCGCAAGCCATGCCGATCTCCTGGCCGCCGCCGATGCGCATGCCGTTGACGCGCGCAATGACGGGCTTGTCGCAGCCGAGGATCGCCGAGACCATGTCGTTGAAGAGCCGCATGTACTGCCGGTACTCTTGCGGATTGCCCGCGTAATACTCGGCGTACTCCTTGGTGTTGCCGCCGGTGCAGAACGCCTTGTCGCCGACGCCGGTGAGCACCACGGCGACCACGTCGCGCGCGTTCGACGCGGCGCGCAATGCGCGGATCACGCCTTTCACCATTCCGGTGGTGTAGGAATTGTACTGGCTTGGATTGTCGAGCCAGATCCAGGCGTTGAAGAGACCTTCGGCGATCTTGCCATCCGGCAGCCGGGCCTGCCGCTTCTCGTAGCGGACATTTGGAACGGCCTCGAAGGGGACGATTTCGTGATCCTTGAGATGCGTCGTCGGCATGAAATGGCTCCAAACAATGATCGGGTCAGGGAACGAGGATGGCCCGGCGCGAGAGCCGGTGTGCATGGGCGTCAGCGATCACGCGCTCGATTTCGGCCAGCGGATGCTGTTCGACGTAAGGCGCAAGCTCGATGCGCCGGTCGAGCACCAAACCGAGAGCCGCCGGGTATAGATCCGGGGGACAGCCCCAGTTGCCGATGGCGCGGGCGTCGAAGGCCATGAGGTTGGAAAGCCGGACCTCGATGCGATCCATGGTGAAGCCCACGACGCTCAGCGTCGCGCCAAATGTGAGCAGGCCGAAGGCCGTCAGTTGCCCCGCCGCCGTCCCGGAGCACTCGAAGATGAACCATTCGGTCAACGGCAGGCCCTTGCGCCTTGCAGAAGTCGGTGATGCGGGCTTTCAGCGCCTTTTGATCGTGCTCGCGGGCGTTCAGCGTGAGGGCCGCCGTTCCACGCCCCATGATCTCCAGCTTCTTGGGGTCGACGTCGATGGCGACAACGGTCGCGCCAGCTGCCTTGGCGATCTGCGCCGCAAAGCCGCCTACGCCCCCGACGCCGACGACGATGGCGAGGGCTCCGGGACGCACGCCCGCGCGAAGCACCGCCTGATAAGGCGTTGTGACCGCATCGGCGACCACCGAGACGTCCGCAAGGCTGAGGCCGGCTTTTTCGAGGCGGCCCTCATCGACAACGCACAGCCCGCGCGCCGGGACCACGACATGAGAGGCGAAGCCGCCATGGATATCGTTTCCCGGCATCTTCTGGCGGCGGCAGATGTTCGGCAGGCCGCGCTGGCACAGATCGCAGTCCCCGCAAGGCAGCACCGCCGGAACGATGACGGCTTTTCCAAGCCAGTCTTCCGCGCCTTGGCCCGCGGCGGCGACGCGTCCCGAGATTTCGTGCCCGAGCGTGAGCGGCAGCGCATGGTTCGTGCGCACGCCGTCGAAAAGAAAGCCGAGGTCGGTGTGGCAAACGCCGCATCCCGCAACCGCGATCACCACTTCGCCAGCGCCAGCCCGCGCCACGAACGGCTCGTTTTTCAGGGGCGCCCCAACCGCGGTCATAACCCAGCGGCGGGCTTTAATTCCCTCTGTCATAGGCCTTCCTTGAGTTTCCAACGGCGGGATTGGCTTCTATTTTTTGATCCGCCGTTAATTGTTAATTTATTGATCCGGCCAAGCCAAGCTTTTACCGGCTTCAGCGGTCAGCGCTTCATTGGATATCAGGGATAAGCCTCGGTGAATTTGCGGCCGGACTCTGCAAGGTCCCGCAAAACCGGCGAGGGCAACAGGCTTTCGTCGCCGGCTGCTGACGCAAATGCCTCAAGCCGCGAGACCACGTAAGGGAGGCCTGCGTGATCGGCGTAATACATCGGACCGCCCCGCCATGCCGGCCATCCGTAACCATTCATCCAGATCACGTCGATGTCGCTTGCTCGCGCCGCAATGCCTTCGTCGAGGATCCGCGCGCCTTCATTCACCATGGGGAAGACAAGACGCTCGGTGATTTCGCCGGGGGAAATGGGGCGGCGCTGAACGCCAAGTTTCGCGGAAACTTCTTCGATCAAGCGTTCAACTTCCGGATCTAAAACGCCCGCGCGCGCGCCTTCGGGATAGATGTAGTAGCCTTTGCCCGCTTTCTGACCGAGCCGCCCGCGCTCGCAAAGCGCATCCGCGATGGCCGCCCTGGCGCCGGTTGCCTTGCGCATGCGCCAGCCTATGTCGAGGCCGGCGAGATCGACAACAGCGAACGGCCCCATGCGAAAGCCGAAATCGACCATGGCCGCGTCGATGTCCTGCGGCAGCGCGCCCTCGATCAAAAGACGTTCCGCTTGCTGATGCCGCCGCGCGAGCATTCTGTTGCCGGCAAAGCCATGGCAGACGCCAACCGCAACGGGAATTTTGCCGAGCTTCAGCGCAAGTTCGACGACCGTTTTCAGAACGTGCGGCGCCGTTTTCTCCGCCCGAACGACCTCAAGGAGGCGCATGATGTTTGCCGGGCTGAAGAAATGCATGCCGAGCACACCTTGCGGCCGGGACGTCGCGGAAGCAATCTCATCGATATTGAGGTAGGAGGTGTTTGTTGCGAGGATCGCCCCCGGCTTTGCTATCCTGTCGAGCCGCGCAAAAATCTCCTTTTTGACCGGCATGTCCTCGAAGACCGCCTCAACGACGAGATCGGCTTCGGCAGCGTCAGCCAAGATTCAGGCTCGCGTTCAAAAGCGCGAGTTGTTTGTCACGCGCCTCGGGGCACGATTTCCCACGCCGCACCCCATCCTCAAGCGTTGCTCCGATCCGATCGAGGCCTCTCGATAGAGCATCCTGGTCGTCTTCGATCACCGTGACCGGAATGCCGGCATTCAAGAAGCAAATCGCGATGCCCGTTCCCATGACGCCGGCCCCGATGACAGCGGCGCGCGCAACCGGCCGTGTCATCGTTTCGGGCGGAAATGCCTTGACCTTTCCTGCTTTTCGCTCCGCGAAGAAGGCGTAACGAAGCGCCTTCGACCGGTCATCGTCCCTCAGTTTGAGGAAAAGCTGACGATCGAAGGCCAAGCCCTCGGGGAGTGGTTTGTCGAAGGCTGTGCGAACCGCCTCAATCAAGGCGATGACGTTAGGCTTTCCCGGGTTCTCCTTCGCGGCGCGCGCGGCGGCTTTCTCGAATTCGGCGCGCTCGCCATCGCGAGCCAGCTTGCCCGCGCCAGTGGCGAACGCTGGCCGGGATGAAAGTTCGAGCGCTTGGGTTTTCGCGGCGGCAATCAAATCTCCGTCGGCGATCCCCTCAATGAGGCCCAACTCTAAAGCGCGGCTGGCGGAAACCGGATCGCCTTTTAGCATCATGTCGAAGGCCGGCGCCGCGCCAATCGCGCGCGGGAGGCGCTGGGCGCCGCCGGCGCCGGGGATGAGGCCCAGTTTGATCTCGGGCAGCCCGAGCCTGGCGTCGGGACTTACGATGCGGGCTGAACACGCGAGCGCCAGTTCAACGGCGCCTCCGAGCGCTAATCCCTGGATGGCGACGACAACGGGCTTGCCCAAAGTGGAGACGGCCGCAATGACATCTGCGAGGATCGGAGCCTCAGGGGGGCGATCGAACTCAGTGATGTCAACTCCGCCGCTGAAAATCTTTCCCTCCGACGTCAGGATCACACCCTGGATAGCGGGGTCCGTTCTCGTCTTTTCGAGCGCCGCCATCAGTCCGCGGCGGATCTCGGTACTGAGCGCGTTCACGGGCGCGTTTGTAATCGATGCGATGGCCACGCCATCCTCGACGCGTAAGTCCACACGTCCTGACATCCTGATTTCCTCGGAGGTTCAGTTTTTCCAGTGACGAAGAAAGCGATTTCACAAAGTCTCAACTGGAGACTGGAAACCTTCGGCTATGATGCCCGGCAAGGAAGCGGAGCGGAAGGTGGGGATGCTTGCAGGACTGAACGCGGGCGCGATGCTGCGCTACCGAAGCCGGAGCAGATTGCGTAGCGCAAGCAGAAAGAGCAGGATAAGGCCGACGCTCAGCGACGCCTGAACCAGCGACATAGCCGATACGCTGGGCGGCAGAACCGGCGCCCCGCCGAACTCCACGCCATAAAGGCAGCCAAGCGTCCGCCTTGCAGTGACCGCGTCGTTCCAGTCAACTTTCAGGAAGGCGTTCCGGAAAGCAAGATAAAGGCCCTCGGATAAGGGGTCCGACGAGCCGCTCGCGCATTTCGTCCAGCCCGGGCCTGCGCCTTGGCTAAAGAAGTAGATTGCGAAAAGGACAATCGATAAAAGCCAAGCGAGGAACGGCCGAACCAGCGATCGCCCGAAATCCGAAACGCCACCATAGATCCACCCGAACCAGAAACGCGCGGCGCCCGGGCCAAACGGCTTGTCGAGCCAAAAGCGCCGGCAGCGGATCTCTTGTGCGAAGAACTCCTGCTCCCTCCCAAGATCCTGCGCCTCGAGGGCGAGCTTTTTGAGACGGCGATATTTCAGCGTCGCGTCCGCGTCTGCACAGACCTTCATGACTTTCAAGAAACGTCCCGAAGCGTAAACGCCCGCCTCTTTCAACCCGGGCAAGCGCTTAACCGGATCGACCACGCTCATGTCATCGAGCCTGGGAGGCTGCAGAAAGCTCGCTTCAAGAAAGTTCGGAACCGCCTCGAAGCCCGCATCGGCGAGCACAACGACAGCCTTGCCTTGGAAGGCGGAGAAATCGGCCTCCGCCTTGAAGCGAGCGCCTGCGAAGGAGACTGGAGCGTTGCTCTCAGCATCCCGGAAGATGGCGTCGCCCTCAAACTGACTGTCCTTGAAGCTCGTGGCTTTGCCCAAGGCAAGGCCCGAAAAATCGGCGCCGTTCAAAAAGCGGCAGCCATCAAAGGAGGCGCCCTGATTGAAATGGGCCGAGCGGAAAATCGAGACGCCGCCGAAATCCGCAGCAGAGAAATCTGCGCGCCCGGCAAAGCGCGCGTCGAGGCAATTCGCCTCCATGGCGAATCTCGCGCCATTGAAGCGCGATGCGCCCTCCACCCGCATATCGGTAAAAAGCGCGTTGTCATCGAAGCGCACATCCCTGAAAGAGGCGTCGTTCCAAAACTGGCTGCGCTCGAAATGACACTTGCCTTTGAAGGCCGCCTCGGAGAAGCGGGCTTCGCCCGTGAATTGGGTCTCCTTGAAAGCTGCTGCGCCGAAGAACTGGCAGGCGTTGAAGCCGGCGGGCGCGGAGAAGACCGCGCCTTCAAAAACGGCGTCCGCCGTGAAGCGGGTCTCATCGAAGCGGGCCGTTCCTGCGAATTGGGCCTTGGAAAAATCGGCGCTTCCGATCATCACGCAGGTGCGAAAATCCGCCTTGCCGAGAAAACGCGCCCGCTGGAACCGCACGCTATGGGTGAGCGGGCCATTCTTCTCCTTGAGGAACTCCGAGCGCTCGAAATCCGCGACGCCGTCGAAAACGGCGTCGTCGAAAACCGCCTGGCCCGAGAACTTCGCCGCCTTGAAATCAGCGTCCGCATGAAAGTGCGCGCGGGCGAAATTTGCGGGAAGCTGGAATTGTGCTCCAGCGAAGGAAACCGGGCGGAAGAACACCGCGCCGGAAAGATTGACAAGGCCTGGAAAGATGAAACCCTCGAAATCGATTTCATCCTCGAAATGCTCGTTCGAGAAATCGGCGTTCGCCACCTTCAGCCAAAGCCGGGTTTGATCGGTGTCGGCTTCGCCGTACCAGTTCAGGGCGAATGCGCCTGACTCCTGGAAATTGGTCTTGGACTTCAAAATCTGCGAAGCCCAATCGTTCCAGGCATCGCGCCCCATCTCATGGAGCGCTCGCGTTTCCTGACCGTTCATGCGGCCTAAGTTCCTTTAGATCTCATTTCGGCGCGGGCTGCTCTAGCGTCGCCAGCGTCGTTCGAACACACACCCTTTTGGCGGCGATAACGGCTTTTTAAGCGCAGGTTGTGGCGTCGCGCGGATTTTCCTTTTGAAGACCTGTGAAAAACCGTGCTTACGTCGCTCCTGTCCGTGCCCGCGGGTGCGGGCATCATGCTGCATTTCAAGCTTTTGGCGGGCAATTGGCTCCCGCTCGGCGCGGCCCTCATACTGAGCACGCTCCTGACCATTGCGGTCACCGCCTGGCTGATGGCGCGCCTTTCGAGAAGGCCGGCGCCCTCCCTGAAGGAGCCGGGTCGTGACTAATCTCCACGATGTGTGGGTCTATCTGGCGGCGAGCCCGCTCCTTAATCTGGCGCTCACGCTCGTCGCTTATCGCGTCGGCTTTCTCTTTTATCGGCGGCTGCGGTTCAATCCGCTCTTCAATCCGGTTCTCATCGCCATCGCCATTGTCGTCTCGATTCTTCTTGCGACGGGGACGAGCTACCAAACCTATTTCCAGGGCGCGCAGTTCGTCCATTTCCTGCTCGGCCCGGCGACGGTCGCACTCGCGGCGCCCCTCTATCGGCAAGTCGAAAGAGTCAGGCGATCCGGCCTCGCCATCCTTTTGAGCCTGCTGGCGGGCTCGCTCACGGCGGCGCTCAGCGCGATCGGCATCGTATGGCTTCTCGGCGGGGGCCGGGACTCCATCGTCTCGATCGCGCCCAAGTCGGTCACCGCGCCTGTCGCCATGGGCATCGCCGAGCAGCTTGGGGGATTGCCGTCCCTCACGGCGGTCCTTGTCATCCTCACGGGCATCCTCGGCGCCATGCTCGGGCCGCCGCTCCTGAACCGGCTCGGCATCAAGGACTGGGCGGCGAGGGGCCTCGCCATGGGCGTCGCCTCGCACGGCATCGGCACGGCCCGCGCGCTTCAGGTCAGCGAAATCGCGGGCGCTTTCGCAGGGCTAGGCATGGGGCTGAATGCGCTTGCGACCTCGATTCTGGTCCCGGCGCTTTGGCGGCTCATGTTCGGCGGGGAATAGAAGCTTAGGATTTCAGCTCGACGATGACAAGGATGCGCGCCTGAAGGCTTTCTTCGCCCGCCTCGATGGGCGTCGGCGCCGCGGCGGCCGAAAACGCGGCGGAGCGCGGCGCGTAAACCGGAAGGGCGGCGCCCTCCTCGACCATGGAGAGGATCGCGCCAAGCTTCAGCCCGGCTGCGTTTGCATAGACGCTGGCTTTCGCAAGCGCGTTCTCCACCGCCTTTTTCCGCGCCTCGGCGAGATACCTCTCAGGCTCGGATACGGAGAAGTTGGGGCCGCTGATCTGATTTGAACCGGCGGCCACGGCCTTGGTCAGAATGTCTCCCACCTTGTCGAGATTGCGCACAGTGACGGTCACTGTGTTGGATGCCCGGTACGTCACGGCCTGATGCTTGTCCGCTCCCTCTGTCCGGTATTGGGGATAAACCGAGAAATTCGAGGTTTTCAGGTCCTTCTTTTCAATCGCGGCGGCCTCCAGTTCCGCGATCACCTTCGCCGTCGCCGCATTGTTGCGCGAGACGGCGTTTTGTGCATTTCCATCCTCCGTGCTGACGCCGATGCTAATCGAAGCCGAATTAGGCTTGGCCTGGACGCTTCCCGTCCCGACAACCTGGATGGTCGAAACTTTCAGATCGGGGATGGTGTGATTTGGCATTTGCGCGCATGCTTCGTTGGATAAAATAAGGAGAAAGGCCAAAGCCCCCGCAAGGATGTCTTTTCTCATTGTCAGTTTCTCGCTAAGTATTGCAATCTCTAAAGCGTCGTGAAGCGCGTCGTCACAATGGCGGCTTTCGCGTTAACGTTTGGTAGAGGGGCGTGTAGCTCAATGGTCAGAGCCGACGGCTCATAACCGTCTGGTTGTAGGTTCGAGTCCTACCGCGCCCACCAAAAGCCCCATATCGCTCCGCCTTCAAGGCAGGTTCGAAGAACTTTGGGGCTGGCCCTGGTTGGCGGCTGTTTCAGACAGCTTGGCGCATTGGCAGGCCGCCGAAGCGAGTTCAGCAGGGATCCGACGGAAGAGCGCGACCGCGATCTCTTGCCAGAACGTGCCGTCATTTGCCGTGTTCGCGACAGAAAGACAGCTGGTTGCTCAGCGTATCAACGCTTTTTGCAAGAGCGCCCACGCGGCAAGCACCGTGCCGTTGTTTACTTCACCACCGGAAATCATCTTTTTGAGATTGCCGACCGGAAGCCAGAACGACTCGATGTCCTCTTCCGCATCGCCGCCCGACTTTTCCGCCGGCGTAACCTCCGTCGCAAAAACGACGAACATTTTGGACTTCGCACGGCGGTTGTTGTTGTAGTACCAGCCGAGATGTTCGCAGGTGGAAAAGGTAAACCCGGATTCTTCTTTCAGTTCGCGGGCGGCGGCCTGTTCCGGCGTTTCGTTCGTTTCGATCTTTCCGCCTGGAAACTGCAGTAGGCGCTCGCCGGGAGGATAGGAATATTCCCACTGCAGCAGGAGCTGGCCCTCTCGCAGGCAAATGATCGTCACGGCGTCGCTTGCGTGCGACAGCCGCACATATGACGTCATATGCCCGCTCGGCAACTGCACTGTGTCTTCCATGACCGTCATCCGCGGGTGGTCCAGCAGAACTTTGCTGTCCAGGCATTTCCAGGGCGTCCGGGGGGCGTCATCCATCTTGGTGGAACCATCGTTGGTTAGGCGTGCGAGCCGTCTGCAGGAAGGCGTCGCAAGCGATCGTCAATGCTGTGAGAACAGATCGCGCAACTTGCACAATGTCGTGGTGATGTCGAAACGTTGCTCGGGCAGGGGGTCTCCGGCAAGAAGTCGCATCAGCGCCGCGGAGGGATCGGTTTCGCCAGTCAGAAGCACGTCGGCGCCTCGCTTTTTCATGTGGCGTACGAAACCGTCGCCGGCGCTGCCCGCAATCACGATTTCCGCGCCGTCCAGGGGATGCGGACTGTCGTCTCGGAAGTGATGAAGAATCTGGTCATGCGTAAGCTCGATGCGCGCAGGTGGCGGCAATGGCGCGCCGGCTTTGCCGGGCTGCAGATCGTAAACGAGCCAGCATCGCGCCTTGCCTGCGTGGCCGCTCACGGTTTGCCAGTCCTTGGTAGGAATCGCGATCTTCATAAGGTCCCCTGTTTCGGCGCTGCACTGTATAATAATAACACACAGCTCCAGCGTCGCGGGACTTTCGTCGAGGGCATCCGCCAAGCGTCTTGCTCCAGGCACATGCTAGCGGCTGCTAAGCGATCAGCAGACTGAGGCCGCGTCCAATGGACCATGACTTTGTAACAGGTTCGGGCAAAACCAGCGCTTGCGGCATAGCCTGCGAAGCCTGCCCGGTTGCGGTCCGAGGCGGCAGGCCCCACCTGCGAAGGTGACGCCAACCTTGGTCATAGAGGGAAAAGATCATGGATTTCCACGCATTCCGGTCTGCAGCGCGAACTTTCCTTGCTGATGATGCGGCTGATCGCTTGGAACTTGAGAAGAACTCCGATGCTTCACGCGAACGCTCGTCAACGCGCGAGACTTCCGGTTTGGCGGCTCAACGCGCGAGACTTCCGGTTTGGCGGCGCTGATGCATCTTCTGGAAACCGCCTTCAAAGGCTGAAGCCGGCAATTTTGCGCTGTCGGCGCCATCATGACAACTGCGCCAATGAGGAGTGTGCTCACCCCCGTAGCTCATAGCGTGTATGAAGGAAAATACGCCCGAAAAACCTCAATAGGGGCCGCGGGATGCGATATCATCGAGAATCTCGTTAAGGCGCTTGATGCGGCGAGCATACACGTCGCGCAAGCAGTCGGCGTCGTCGCCGCATCGGTCCCGCTCGGAGATCCAATCGCGTTGCGTATCAATGAGGTCTCCTCGCTGCCCCATGGCCACAAGCGAAGCTGCGACGCCGTACAAAGCAGCCATGCGCGCCTCGGCTTGGCCGAGACCAGAATTGTTGCAAATCGCATACTGCGCCGGTTCGCTGGCCTTGCGGCAGTCGATGGGGGCATAATCCGCAGCTGGCGCCGAGGTCGATGCCGCCAAGACCGCAAAACCGAGAATGAGATTGCGCATTGAATATTCCCCATGCCTATAAAAACATATGAAGTAATTGGCACTTTAAAAAGGCTGTAACTGTCCCCAAGCTTGACGAGGCAAGGCGCAGCCTCTAGCCGCGGTCTTGAACGCGAATATCGTGGGCGCAAAGAGGTCGCGCATGCGGTCGAGGCTATGAACGCGCTTCAGCTTTTATCGAGGCAGTCGAAGACGCCAACGTCCGGCCGTGGCGCCGGTCCCGGATGACGCGCCAGGCGTTTCCGGGACGGGATGAGTTATGCCTGCAGCGAGCCGAACGATGACCATGCAAGGCCAAGACGGCGAGGTCATCGAGCATGCTTATGTGCTTATGGCCTGTCCTAGGCTTGCAGTCCGTTGAAAACGCAACCCGCTGAGCGCCGCCAGCGACAGCCTTGCCGCATGAAGTTGAGGCAGAGCGGCGCGGAATGCGGCGAGCCCGACAAACACCGCATCCACCGAAGAATAGACCCACTGCCGCAAATCCTCCAAATGAGCCATGGCCTCAGGAGCAAGGATCGGCTCAGGCTTCGGCTCCTTTGATACCTGCACAGCAGCCTCGCGCAGGACGATTTCCATCCTGAGGATTGACGTCGCGATTTCGCGATAAAGCGCCAGCTTCGGAATTTGCTTCATCCGCAACATGATCAGTTGAGACAGGGCCTTGCGCTGAAGCGCCAGCGGAGCCTCAGTATCCTGAACCATATCATGGATCGCCAAGAGCACGCTCCGGCGCGAGCAGGCGACGCCATGAGTGTTGATCTTGCCGTCAAGATAGCTTTGCAATGGGGCGACGCCCCCTTGCCCGCCGCGCATCAGTTTGAGGCAGTTTTGCGCGATCTCATCGAACACTGGAAGCAGGCTTGGCTGAACGTGGCGTCGCCTTTCTACAATAGCTTTGTACTGATTAACAATCATCGGAAACACCCCTTTTTGGCTGAGGATAGAGTTGTATCGGATCTCAATTAAAAATTGCACAATCATAATATTACACGTGAAAATATCCATGCGTCGATTTGAGCGAAGAGCGGATAGGCGCAGCAGTCAAAGACGTTAAATCGGAGCCCGACTTTTATGGACGCCCGCCCCGGGAGAGTTCTGCTTGGGAGCCCCTGGCCCCCAGTTTTCCGGCTCAGCGGATGGAGCCAGCCATCTCGACCCGCCTCCTGGCCTCAATCCCTCAACTGCACGCTGGAACCCTGGCCTTTGCGTCGGAAAGCGCGCCCAGTCGCCCGTAACAAGCCAGCTATACAGATCTTAAGCAGTTCTTAGGCGAAGAAGCCGCACGCTTCCTCGCGCTCTTCAGTAGATTTCGGCCTGCGTGCAACTGCCGCATGCGTCAGCGCGCCCGAGGATCGTCGGATAAGTGAGCGACCCGTGTGGTCAAGCTTGCACGCGCAGCGCCTCGAAGGTGTTAAGGCGGGGTTCCCGGCCACGAGGAAAAAGCAGACGCCGGCTTGAGAAAACGCACACTTGTCTCGTTTAAAATGGTCTTGCAACAAACCGCAAAGGACCACCTATGCGCGCGCTAACCAAAGTTTAAGTTCTTCCAAGTCTTGGCCGCCGTTGACTATCGAGGTCGTTCGATCGATGGAGAAGCTTCATCCTCGCAGCGTCTTATCGCCAATACGCTCACCAATCATCGATGCGTCCAGGCTCGTTTTTAATGCAAGGCGTTTACGGCATGTCGACGCGTGGCAAGGCGAGCGACGACCCGTTTCCAACCCATGCGAGCGCCTTTTTCGTCGCGGCGCCCCATTGTCAGCTGCGTGAGGCGCCAACGCCATGAACTCTTGCGATATTTGACGGTTCCGCAGTCGGCGCGGCGCGAGGAAGCGTCGAAGGCGCGGAGCTTTCGGCCGCCATCGTCAACTCGTCCTTCGACGCGATCATCAGCGAAATGCTCGACGGAACGATCACCAGTTGGAACCCGGCGGCCACGGCCCTGTTCGGCTACCATCCTGAAGAGATGATCGGCCAGTCGGTTCGCCACCTCATTCCCAGCGATCGGCAGGGTGAAGAAGACCGCATTCTGGCGCGGATCACGGCCGGGGAGCGGGTCAACTCTCGTGTAACTGTCCGTCTCGATAAAGAACAGCGTCCCATCGATGTTTGCTTAACGGTCTCGCCCCTTTGGGACCAGAATGGGAAGATCATCGGCGCAGCGAAGATCGTCCGATGCATCGCGCAGCCAAAAACGTGTGAAGCGTTGCGCTGGCGGCAATTCGTGGATAACGCGCCCGTCGCCATGCTCGTGCTCGATCGCACCATGGTCCACCTGGCTTGCAGCCGCCGTTGGGTCGAACTTCACGGGACCGATGCGGGCATCGGCCGCTACCATTACGACCTCTTCCCGCAAGTCCCCGAACACTGGAGAGAGGCTCACCGCAGGGGCCTCGCCGGCGAAACCGTAAGCGCGGACGAAGAAGAGTTCGCGCATCCGAACGGCTGCAAGCAATGGTTTCGCTGGGAGGTTCGCCCGTGGCTTACGAGCGACGGCGCCATCGGCGGCATCACGATCATGACCGAGGACGTGACGGACAGGGTGCTGGCCGTGCAAGCCTCGCGCAAAAGCGAAATGCGCATGCGCCTGGCGCAGGAGGCGGCGAAGGCCGGCGAGTGGGAGCTGAGCTTCGCCGAAAATCGCCTTGTGTGGCCTGATTACCTTTGGAGCGAGTTTGGGCTGCAAAGGCCCGAGCCATGGGAGCCCACTCTGGAAGGATGGGCGTCAATCGTCCATCCGGCAGACCGCGAATGGGCGACGGCGGCGGTTGCAGGGGCGGTAGCGATCGGCCGCGATATCGAGTTTCAGTGGCGCTTGAATCTCCCGGAAGGCGAACCCGAGCGCTGGCTTCTTTGTCGAGGCCGTCCCATTCCGAACGCAAACGGCCTCGTGGATCGCTATTTCGGCGTCGTCATCGACATCACCGAGCAGAAGCTTATGGAAGAGGCTCTGCGCGAGAGCGAAATGCGGATGCGCCTGGCCCAAGAGGCGGCGAGAGTGGGCGCCTGGGAGTGGAGGCTCACAGACAACTCCCGGCGCCTGTCTGAGTCCTTGTGGAGCTTGTACGGCTTGCAGAAGCCCGAAGGGCGGAACTGCCCTATCGATGGGTGGGCGTCGATCATTCATCCCGCGGATCGCCAGCGCGTTAGGGCTGCGGTCATGGAAGCGATGTCGCTCGCTCACGACTACGAGGTCGAATGGCGCTTCAACGCGCAGGAAGGCGAACCGGAGCGCTGGTTTCTCACGCGAGGCAAGCCGCTCGCGACTGCTGACGGAAGCCCGGATCGCTACTTCGGCGTTGTCATCGACATCACCGAGCAGAAGCGCACCGAGAGGGCTCTGCGCGAGAGCGAGATGCGCATGCGCCTGGCCCAGGAGGCGGCTAAAGCGGGCGCCTGGGAGTGGGGCCTCGCGGACAATTCCCTGCATGTGTCCGATTCCCTGTGGAGTTTGTACGGCTTACAGAGGCCTCAAGGATGGCGGCCCTCGCTCGATGCGTGGGCCGCGATCATTCATCCCGGGGACCGCGACCGCGTCACTGCCGCAGTCGCGCAAGCGGCGACGCTCGGCCAGCCCTACGCGCTTCAGTGGCGCCTAGCCGTGCCGGAGGGCGAACCGGAGCGCTGGTTCATAACGCGCGGCAGCCCGCTCGTCGGCGCGGATGGAAAACCGGAGCGCTATTTCGGGGTTGTCCTCGACATAACCGAGCAAAAGCTCGCGGAGAATGCGCTGCGCGCGAGCGAGATCAGGATGCGGCTCGCGCAGCAGGTGGCCAAAGTCGGCGCGTGGGAGTTGCGACTCTCGGACGGCTCCTTTCAATGGTCTGACTCGCTATGGACCATGTTCGGCATAGAGGCCCCCACGCCCACACTTGAAGCGTGGTTTTCATTGGTCCATCCCGAAGATCGAGAGCGCGTCTCGACATCGGTCAGGGAAGCGATATCGCTCGGTGTGGAGGCGGAGTTTCAATGGCGCATCATCGTCCCGGAAGGACAACCGGAGCGCTGGTTTCTCTCTCGGGGAGGCCCATTTGCCGACGAAAACGGAACCTGGGATCGAATTTTCGGCGTTGTCATCGAAATCACCGAGCAGAAGCTCATGGAAGCGGCTCTGCGCGAGAGCAAGGACAGGCAGACGTTCCTGCTCTCGGTGAACGATGCTCTTCGCGCCACAGACGAACCGGCGGAGGCGATCGCTATAGCCGCGAGCATGCTCGGGCAAAAACTGAACGCCAGTCAGGTCGTTTACTGCAAGACCGCGGCCTCGGGAGATCGCACCGGCGTCGCGCATGTCTGGAACGACGGCTCAGCGTCCGGCGCCTTTGAGCCTGACAGGATCGAGGATTTCAACCCGTCATTTCTCGCAGACCTCGAAACCGGCCGGACCGTTGTCGTCGACGATGTGCGCTCGGACCCACGTTCGTGCAAGCCGGAGGCGCTGGCGCTTTACGAGCGCGGCTCGGTCGGAGCGTTTATCGTTGTGCCTTTCGCAAAGGATCGCAGGATAGCAGGCGTCCTAGGGGTGCATAAGCGCGATCCATATCAGTGGAAGGAGGACGAGGTTTCGCTGGCGCAAGACGTCGCCCAACGCACCTGGGACCTGGTTGAACGGGCGCTGACCGCACAGGCGCTGCGCGAGAGCGAGGAGCGGCAATCCTTCCTGCTCTCGTTGAATGATGCTCTTCGCGCTGCAAGCAAACCGGATGAGACGATGGCGATCGCGAGCAGAATGCTCGGACAAAAGCTCGGCGCCGCTCAAGTCTTCTACGCCGAAATTGACAACGTGGAGGCGCGCGCAAACATCTCGCGCGATTGGAACGACGGCACGGTTCCTGGCGCCTTCCCAGTTTACGAGCTTGACAAATTCAACGCCTCTTTTTTCAAAGTCCTCAGAAGCGGGCGCGCCATTTCTGTTGCTGACATACGCGCAGAGGCGCGCACATGGTCGCCCGCGGCCCTGGCGATGTTCAAGCGGAGTTCGATCGCAGCGTTTACCGCCGTGCCGCTCGTGAAAGAAGGCAGGCTGGCGGCGCTGCTCGGGATCCAAAAAGGCGTTCCTCATGCCTGGACGAAGAATGAGGTCGCCCTTGCCCAAGATGTCGCCGAGCGCACATGGGAGGCCGTCGAAAGGGCGCATGTTTCACAGGCCTTGCGCGAGAGCGAGGAGCGTCATTCCTTCCTGCTCTTCCTGAACGATGCTTTTCGCTCCACCGATGAACCGGCTGAAGCGATAGCGATCGCCGCCAAAATGCTTGGGCAAAAGCTCAACGCCAGTCGGATTGTTTACTCGAAGTTCGAGGCGGGACATGTGGCCGTTACGCACAGTTGGTGCGACGAAGATGGTCACGATGCGTTCGCGCCCGGTAGGATGGACGATATAGATCCGTCCCTTCTCGAAGCCTTCGCAAATGGTCAAGCCGTTGTTGTCGGCGACGTGCGCTGCGATCCACGTTGCTCCAAGCCTGAAACGCGTGCGTTCCTCGAGAAGGGGTCGGTGGCGGCGTTCATCACTGTGCCTTTGGTGAAGGACCGCAGAGTGGTGGGCGTCCTTGGCGTGCATAATCGCGAACCCTATTCCTGGAAGAAAGATGAGGTTTCGCTGGCGCAAGATGTCGCCCACCGCACCTGGGACTTGTTTGAACGGGCGCTGGCCGCACAGGCCCTGCGCGAGAGCGAGGAGCGGCAATCCTTCCTGCTCGCCCTGAACGATGATTTACGCGCCGTAGACGATCCGTTGGAAGCGATAGCCATTGCGAGCAAAATGCTCGGGCAAAAGCTCAACGCCTCTCAGGTCGTGTACGCCAAGGCCGGCGCAACGGGGCGTGCGAGCATCATGCAGGAATGGAACGACGGCGCAACTTCCGGCGCCTTTGCGATCGAGATGCTTGATGATTTCGCCGCATCTTTGGTCGCCAATCTCAAAGATAACCAAACGGTCGCTGTCAGCGACGTGCGCACCGATCCGCGCTCGTGTCAACCTGAGGCGCTGGCGCTTTTCGAGCTTGGCTCGATAGCGGCGTTCATCACTGTGCCTTTCGTCAAGAATGGCAGACTTGCGGGCGGCCTGGCTGTGCACAAACGCGCGCCTCACACCTGGACGGCAGAGGAGATTGCGCTGGCGCGAGAGGTCGCCGAACGCACCTGGGAGGCCGTCGAAAGGGCGCACGTGTCGCAGGCTTTGCGCGATAGCGAGGACCGCCTCACATTTGCGCTCGAGGCCGCCCACGTTGGAAGCTGGGAACTGCACCTTGACGACAGAATATTCTCGGCATCGGATCGAGCGCTGTCCTTTTTCGATTTCTCCGCCGGTGCGCTGCCCACTTACGAAGAGGTCGTCGACCGTGCGCATCCGGATGACCGAGCGGCGGTCATCAAATCCCTGAAGCGCGCCGCTGAAACGGGTGAGCCGTATAAAATCGAGTTCCGAAGGCTATTTGCTGACGGCTCGATCGTTTGGTTGGAGGCGCGAGGCGAGCGCCGGTCCATTTCCGGCAAGCAGGTCATTGGCGGATTGCTTCAAGACATAACCGAGAGGGTGAACCAAAAAGAGGAGGTTGAAAGGGCGGCCAAAGCCAAGTCGGAGTTCCTCTCCAACATGTCCCACGAGCTTAGAACGCCGATGCACGCCATTCTCGGTTACTCCGAAATTTGCACGAACGCCATCCGGGAAGGCGAAAGCGAGGATCTTGAAAGATATTTGAAGAACATAGCAACCGCGGGCGGGCGACTCCTCGGTCTCCTGAACAATCTCCTGGATCTGTCCAAAATGGACGCCGGAAGGATGGAGTATAAATTTGAGCGCGCCGATCTGAAGGATGTCGTCGAACACGCATTGATGGAGCTCGATCCGCTCATCCGGGCGAAGCGCCTTGATATGCGCGTCGATCTGACAGGGAGCGCGAGCGCTCGCTGCGATAAAACTCACGTTCTCCAGGTGCTCATCAATCTTCTCTCCAACGCCATCAAATTCTCCAGCGCCGGAAGCGGCATCGGCATCGAGGTTTCTGAAGATCGTCTGACAAGCGGCGAGGCTGGCGTTCGATGCGCGGTTATCGACCAGGGACCCGGCATTCCCGAGGAAGAACTGAAGGCGGTTTTCGATAAGTTCGTTCAAAGCACTAAAACTAAAACGGGCAAGGGCGGCACCGGGCTCGGCCTCGCCATCTGCGATCATATCATCAAGGCGCATGGCGGCGCGATTTGGGCGGAAAACGTCAAGCCTCATGGCGCCGTGTTCGCCTTTGTCATTCCCAAAGACCGGGACGCCAAGGGATAAGCGATCTCTGGCGCCCAAGCCCGCGGCTGACAGGCTGCTCTGCTGAAAGACGATGGGAGGCCATGATTCGACAAGATCAGGGGCAAGCCGTTGACGCGGCTTGGCCTCATCCTTGGGCCTGCCGAGGGATGACGCCAAAATTGCAGGTTTTTTTGGCGGCCCGCTAACGCAGCAAACCATTCAATGAATTGACAGGGATGGCCTTCTCAAGATTATTAAATTGGCCGAAGGCGAGAATCTCCTCGGCCTTGAGCCGGAGCATCCCCAGCAAGGACCGCATGAGCGCAGATCCAAGCGCGATACAAGAGGCGCCCGCTCTGGAGAAGGTTTTTACATCCGGCGCCGGCGTAAAATCGATGGTGATGCACAACGGGCCATCGATATGCGCCGAAAGACGCTCGATAATCTGCAAGTGCTGAGCGCCGGGCACCGATATGCAATCGGCGCCCGCCGCGAAGTAGGCTTCCGCGCGCTCGACGGCCGTCTCGAAAGGCGAGTGCTGCGGCGGATCGAGAAGAAACGCCTCCGTTCTTGCGGTGATGACCGCGGGCGCCCTCATTTCCAGCGCCGCCGCTTTTGCGGTCCTTATCACCGTCGTCATTTCCTGTATCGACGCCATGCCGTGCGACCCGCTTCGCCCGCCATCGCCGATGACGACGCCGACGCAGCCCGCGCGGACCACGGCTCCGACGGCCGCCTCGATGTCCTCAAGCGAACGCCCGATCACGCCCTCGAGATCGGCGTTGACCGGCACGGTGAAATTGCGGCTGATCTTTTCCGCAGCGGCGACGAGCGCGTTCAGCGAAAGCCGCCCATCAGGCGGCAGGCCTTGCGCCCAGGCTATCGAGTTGGGCGAAAGTCCAATCAAGTCGAAGCCTGCGTCCGCAATGACGCGCGCCGAGACCACGTCCCAGATCTCAGGAAGTATAAAGGCCTCCCGCGCTTGCAAACGCTTGCGAAAGCGGCGCGCGTTTTCCTTTTGTTCTTTGAGCTTGTTTTCGTCGAAACTGGCCGGCTGATCCGCAATAGCAAATTGATCTGAACCCATAATGCGCAATAAGCTCTAACTGGAGGTTGATCGGCGGTTTCGATTGGCGCAACCCGCCCATTCTGTCTCGGCTCCCTCGTTAGAATGCTCCCGCAACTCTCGCAAGCAAAAATCGCCGCCCATCCAAAGGCGGCGTCGGAAAGGCGCGTTGACGATCGCCGACATGCGCAATAGAGCTTGCGTTTTGCACGGAGAGGTGCGCGGCAATGAGACGGGCGCTGCTTTCATTCTGGACGTGGTTCGAGATTGCGCTTTGCGCGATCATGGGTTTCCTTGCGCAGCTCGTCCTTGCGCCTTTCACCCTGCCCTTCGACCGCCGCCGCCTGATCACGGGGCGCTGCTTCCGGCTGGCCGGAGTTGTAGCGTCCCGCCTCAACCCCTTCTGGCGCTTCGGCGTGCACGGCGAAATCCCGCGCCGAATTGAGGGGCGCACGGTGTTCGTCTCCAACCACGAGTCCCAGGCCGATCCCTTTCTCATCTCGTTCCTGCCGTGGGAGATGAAATGGCTGGGGAAGGCCTCGCTCTTCCGCATTCCGATCGCGGGCTGGAGCATGTGGCTCGCGGGCGATATCCCGATCCATCGCGGCGACGTGGGCTCGACCAGGGAAGCCATGGAGCAGTGCAGGCGATGGCTCGATCGCGGCGTGCCGGTGATCATCTTCCCCGAGGGAACGCGCTCGCCTGACGGCAGTATGGGGCGGTTCAAGGATGGGGCCTTCCGGTTGGCCCTCGACAGCGGCGCGCAAATCGTCCCCATCGCCGTGTGCGGCACACGCAGGGCGCTCCCCAAGCATTCCTGGAAGTTCGGCTTTACGCGCGCGCTTGTGGCTGTGGGCGCACCCATTCCTACCGCTGGCCGCGACGCGGGCGACCTGGAAGCCATCAAGGCTGAGGCCCGAGCACAAATCGAGGCTCTGCGCGCGAAAATGCTCCCGCTCACGGCATTAGACAGGCGACAAGAGCGCGTAAAAGGCGACGTTTGAGCTGCTGACAGCTTGCTATCCTATTTTGCAGCGCCGAGGACAGCAGAGCTTGGCGTCCCTTAACGCGCAGGCAGCGTGTGGCGGTCTGTCCTGTCTGCTTGACATCATCCACCCCCCGTGACCACTTTTGCGAGGGAAGAAACTTGAGCCAGGCACAAGGAGTTGTCACATGGCATTGAAAATTGGCATTAACGGTTTTGGCCGCATCGGTCGGTTGGTGTTTCGCGCAGCGGCGCACAATCCACACATCGAGATTGTCGGCATAAACGACCTCGTGCCCTCCGACAATCTCGGCTATCTCTTGAAGTATGACACCACCCACGGCAAGTTTGCCGGCACGGTCGAGGCGAAAGAAGATGGCCTCGTCGTGAACGGCAAGCACGTGCCGTGTTACTCGGTCAGGAACCCGGCCGAGCTTCCTTGGGGAAAGAACGGCGCGGATTATGTAATCGAATCGACCGGCCTGTTTACCGATTACGCTGGCGCGGAAGCGCATCTCAAGGCAGGCGCGAAGCGCGTGGTTATATCGGCGCCGACCAAAGACCCGGAGAAGGTCAAGACGCTTCTCATGGGCGTGAACCACACCAAGTTTGACCCGGCTGGGGACAAGGTCGTTTCCAACGCGAGTTGCACGACAAACTGCCTGGCGCCGGTCGCAAAAGTCATCAACGACAATTTCGGCCTGACCGAAGGGCTGATGGCGACCATCCACGCGGTGACCGCGACGCAGCCGACGCAGGACGGTCCGAGCCGGAAGGACTGGCGCGGCGGTCGAAACGGGTATCAGAACATCATCCCCTCCAGCACTGGCGCCGCCAAGGCTGTGGGTTTGGTTCTGCCCGAGCTGAAAGGCAAGCTGACCGGCATGGCGTTCCGCGTTCCGACAACGGACGTCTCTGTCGTCGATCTCACGTTCAGAACCGCAAAGGCCACGAGCTACAAAGAAATCTGCGCCAAGATGAAGGAAGCGAGCGAAGGCTCGATGAAGGGCATTCTCGGCTACACGGACGAGGAAGTCGTCAGCAGCGATTTCATTCACGACGCGCGCAGCAGCATCTTCGACGCCGGCGCCGGCATCGAGCTGAATGCGAACTTCTTCAAGGTCGTGAGCTGGTACGACAACGAATGGGGCTACAGCACACGCGTCGTCGATCTGATCACGCATATGGCGAAGCATGATGGGCTGTTGAAGTAAGAAGCTCCCTCCCTTTGACGTCGGCCCCGCCGCAGTACGGAGCGCCGGAAACCGCCTCAACGGTATGAACGGCGGAATCGGCGACTGCGGTGGGGAAGCGTTGGGCGCGGCGCGGAAGTCTGTTTGCAGATGAACACAACACGCCCTGACAGGCTGGATTGACTGACCCTGGCTCTGCTCTGGCAGAGCGAGGGTCTTTTTGTATTGTCGGCCGCCCCGGCGCAGCTAAAGCCTAGGCCTCGCAGCAAGCCATCAAGATGCGCCCGATGACTCCGCCTTCCCCGCTCAGCGACGCCAACGCCACGCCACTGGCCCGAAAATTCGCCGCGCGGCTCGCCAGCGAAGGCCCCGTTTCCGTCCACGATTACATGGGCGCGTGCCTCTACGATCCCGAATACGGTTATTATCGGACCAAGGCCGCCATCGGCCAGGGCGGCGACTTCATCACCGCTCCCGAGATATCGCAGGTTTTCGGGGAACTCATCGGTTTATGGGCGGGCGAAGTCTGGCGCCAGATGGGCGAGCCCGCGGCGCTGAAGGTCATCGAACTTGGGCCGGGGCGAGGAACGCTCATCGCCGACGCGCTTCGCGCTCTCAAGGTACTGCCCGGGTTCCTCGCCGGCGCGTCGATCCATCTTGTCGAGACCTCGAAGGCGTTGCAGGAAGCCCAGCGGGCGGCCCTTGCCCAGGCGCCGGCGCGGATTTCCTGGCATGAGGATTTGAACCGCGCGCCCGAAGGCCCGGCCATCGTGATCGCCAACGAATTCTTCGATTGCCTGCCCGTGCGCCAGTTCGTGTTCGACGCCGCCGCCGCCGGCTGGCGCGAACGCATGATCGAACTGAAGGACGGCGCTTTCCAACTTGCGGCCGGGCCTGTCGTGGAGACCCCGCCGGGCCTCGTCTCCGCGCTCGCGCATGACATCGAGGATGGCGCAATCTTCGAACATCGCCCCGCCATCGCCAGCCTTATCGATGCATTTGCAACGCGTTCGCCGTTTGCGGCTCTGATCGTCGATTACGGCTATTCTCGGTCCTCTCTTGGCGACACCGCACAGACCGTCAAAGGACATCGCTTCGCCGGCCTTTTCGACGCGCCCGGCGAAAGCGACATCACCGCCCATGTTGACTTCGCCCACCTGAAGCAGGCGGCGGCGGACGCGAACATGAACGCCTTCGGCCCCATGCCCATGGGCGAATGGTTGTTGCGGCTTGGTCTTGAGGCGCGGGTGCGCCAGCTTTTGAGCCGCGCTTCGGAAGAGGAAGCCGACGAGTTGAAAAGCCGCGTGGCCAGGCTTGTCGATCCGGCGCAGATGGGCGCGCTGTTCAAGGTTCTTCTTTTATCTCGCGGCTTTTCAGCCGCCCCGCCGCCTTTTTGAGAACTTCGATATCATCGCCTCCGCCTTGCCGGCGACGAAACGACACGGGTTGCGACCGACCGCAGCCCCATCTTCAACGTGGCCCGCGAGCGGCCTAACGCGCTTGCTTGCTGATGCGCCCAATAATGTCCGGTTTCAGCGGCGTAAAATCTTGCAAAGTCGCCATGTGAGATCCCACTATCGGATGCCGTCATGCGAACGGCGGCGAAAATCGGAACATTGCAAGCAGAGGCGCGCCCTATGGTGAAAGATGTCTACGCCTTCGGAACCTGGCCCTCGCCGATCTCAGCCTCGCTGGTGGCCGGAAGCGCTCTTCGCTTCGGGCGCGTTCAAGCCGAGGGCGGCGCCATCTATTGGAGCGAAGGGCGGCCGTCCGAAAAAGGCCGCGCGCCCGTCATGCGCTGGACGCCCGAGGATGGCGCGGTGGAGCTTCTGCCCCCGCCCTATTCCGCGCGCTCGCGCGTCCACGAATATGGCGGCGGGGAGTTTCTCGTTGCGGGCGGCGTCCTCTATTTTGTGAACGACGCCGATCAGGACATTTATGCGGTCGACCTCCCCGGCGACGCCCCTCCGAACCGGATCACTGCAATCGCAAAGACCCGTTTCGCGGACATGGCGTGGGACGCCGCCGGGGGCCGGCTCATCGCCGTTGGCGAAACCCACGGACCTGCGGCCCCGCCACAGAACGCGCTCTGGTCCATTCCTGTCGGAGACGCTCGGAAAGCGCCCGCTATCGCCCTTCAAGGCCGCGACTTCTATGCAAGTCCGCGCATCAGCCACGACGGCAAACGGCTCGCCTTTCTGGCGTGGGATTTGCCGGACATGCCCTGGGACGCGGCCCGGCTTTTCGTGGCGGACATCGCCGAAGACGGCTCGTTCGCCGAGCCCGTTCTGATCGCGGGCGGTGATGGCGGCGCCTGCTTCCAGCCGGAGTGGGATGGGGACGGAGCGCTTTATTTCGTCTGGGACGCGGCGGGCCTCGGCAATCTCTATCGCTGGAGCGAGGGCAGGCGACCGGTTCAGATCACGCGCCTTGAGGGCGATCTTTCGATGCCGCTCTGGAGCTTCAATGCGGCGAGCTACGCGCTCCTGGCGGGCGGCAAGGCCTATCTGAGTTTCGTGGACCGGGGCGAAACGCGCTCCGCAATCATTGATCTTGGGACCGGCGCGCTTGCGCCTCACGAAAATGGCCTTACGGCGACGACCGCCTTGTCGGCAGATGCTGCGAGCGTGGCGATTGTCGGGCTGGCGGACGGCGAGCCGCTTTGCGTCTTTCGCGACGACGTTTCCGCCAGCGGAGCGAGCGCGCCGCAGATCATTCGCCGCAGCGGGACTCTCGATATCGATCCCCTTTTTGTCTCGCGCCCGACCGGCATCGCGATCCCGAGCGAACGCGGCGAGGTTTACGGCCTTCTCTATCCGCCCGCAAATCCGGACTCTCAGGGACCGCAGAACGAGAAGCCCCCGCTCATCATCAACCTCCATGGCGGCCCGACGGGCGCTGCGGCGCGCGGGCTGAAGCCGCGAACGCTATTTTTCACCTCGCGCGGCTTCTCGTGGCTCGACCTCGATTATTCGGGAAGCACCGGCTACGGACGGGCCTATCGCGACCGGCTGAAGGGCAATTGGGGCGTGGCCGATGTCGAAGACGCCGTCAGCGCGGCCCGGTTCGCGGCTTCGGAAGGTCTTGCCGACGCGCGGGCGATCTTCGTCACCGGGGGAAGCGCGGGGGGCTATACCGTGCTGATGGCGATCGCCACCGCCGCCGATGTCTTCCGGGGCGCGGCCAGCCATTACGGGATTTGCGATCTCGTGGCGCTTCAGCGGACCACGCATAAATTCGAGCAGGGCTATCAATCCACGCTGCTAGGCGGATCGCTCGACGATCATGAGGCGCTCTACCGGGCGCGTTCGGCCATCCATCACATCGAGACGATAAAGACGCCGCTGATCCTGTTCCAGGGGGCCGAGGATCAGGTTGTGCCGAAGGAGCAATCGATCAGCATCGCCGAGGCCCTGCGGCGCAAGGGCTTGCCCGTCGAATATTACGAGTTTGAAGGCGAAGGACACGGCTTCAGGAGGGCTGAGACGATCGCAGCCTGCCTCGAACGCGAACTCGCCTTCTATCGCATGCTCATGGCGGACGCTTCTTAGATCGAGCCCACGGACGCCGTCTGTCCTAAGCCGGACAAGCCGAAGGCAGTTCCGAAGGCGACATCGCGCGAATGCTCGTTAGCCCGGGCAGCAGGGCATGAGCTTACAAAAAGCCAGTTCGCCTGTAATCTGTGCTCCGGGGGCCGAGCCACCCAAAGAAGCGGGCGTCAAGGAGGACTATGAAGACACATGGCGAACGGAACCAACCCAGGCGGCAGTGAAGAGGCGGATGTCAGAAACGCGCCAAGCCCTGTAACGGCGCCAAACCTTGAAGGCTGCAACGTCGCGCACGGGTTCTTTTTGCGCTCGGGCGGCGTTTCAGACGGAATTTACGCCTCTCTTAATTGTGGGAGAGGCTCGCGCGATGATGGCGAACGCGTGGAGGAAAATCGACGCCGGGTTGCGGATGCGCTCGGAATTCCTGCCGCCGCGCTGATCGGACCGCATCAGGTTCATTCTCCGAAGGCCGTCATCGTCCATGCGCCCTGGGAGGCTTCAGACGCTCCGCACGCCGACGCCCTTGTGACGAACGTCCCCAATCTAGGATTGAGCGTTCTCACCGCCGATTGCGCGCCGATTCTCATGGCCGACGCGGCCAAGGGCGTCGTCGCCGCCGTCCACGCCGGCTGGAAAGGCACAAAAGCAGGCGTCATCGAAAACGCAATTGAGGCGATGGAGAGCCTCGGCGCGCGGGTGTCGCGCATTGCGGCCGCCATCGGACCCGCGATCTCCCAGGCGGCTTACGAGGTCGGACCGGAGTTCAAGGCGGCTTTCATTGCCGGGCATGACGCTAACGAAAAATACTTTTCTGAAGCGCCGACCGGCCGGGTCCATTTTGACCTGCCCGGATATGTCAAGGACAAGCTTGAGATTCTAGGCGTCGAACGCATCACCGACATCGGCATGTGCACATACAAAAACGAATCACTTCTATTTAGTTACAGGCGCTCCTGTCACCGGCTGGAGCCCGATTACGGACGCCAAATTTCCGCAATCTCGTTCCGATGATGTGGATAACTAGGCAGACAACCAGGGATTTCATCGGGTTTTTGCTCGATGCGTCCCAACTGTGTCTTCCCTGCCTAGACGACGTTTGCCGCGACGAGTAAATTCCAGCCGTTAAAAAGATTCGGCGGAATAATAAGTGCCGGTATAGTTTAAGTACCGCCGTCCCAAAGCCATGATAATTGAGGAGTGGAAAAGTGACGCGCGAGAACAAACCGGTTGCGCACAGCGCAGCTCGTCGTGCCGCGTCGCTCTTTACGGGGGCGCTTTTGCTGGCTGGCCTGACAGGCTGCAGCGGTGATCTCTTTTTGAAGGGCGAATCGGCCAATTCAGGTGTGAAGGCCAAGCCCGCAGTCGCCCTGGCGCCTGCGCAAGGCGTTCCACAAAAATACGCTGGCAAAGTGGATGAGCAGTTCGCCACTCTGATCAAGGCCAACGGCGTCCAGGTCGTCGACGCCAAGGATGCTTCTTACGTCGTCAAGCCGACCTATCTTGCGAAGGCGGAGGGTCGGCATGGCACGAAAGTGGCTTACTCGATCGACGTTATGGATAAGGCCGGCAACAAGGTTCGCTCCATTGCGGGCGAGGAGATCGTTTCTCAGAAGCGCGGCGGCGATGCCTGGCGTCACGTCAGCGAGGAAGCCGTTCAGAAAGTCGCCATGAAGTCGGCGACGGACGTGAATGCCTTCATCGAGAATCCGAATGCTCCGCCTCCCGCTCCTATGGTCGCGGATGCGAAGCCGGCTGAGCCCGCCGCTGTGAAGACGGCTGCCGATAGTTCGGCCTCCGCTCCAGTCAAGACAACGGCGGCAAAGACGCCGAAGGCCCCACGCATCAAGCCCGCTCCGACCGAAACGGCATCGCTTGCGTCTGCGGTTGACGCCTCTGCGCCCGTGCATCCTGTCCAGGCGGCCGCGGCTACGCCTCAGGAAGTCGTCGCGGTGGTGCCGGTCGTGAGCGGCGCGCCCGGCGACGGCAAGACTTCTCTTTCTGAGGCCATGAAGAAGGCCCTCGGCCGACAGGGCGTCAAGCTCTCATCGGCAGGCGGACCTGGCGCATACAAGATCCAAGGCCAAGTGGAGCTGGGCGCCGTCTCGAATGGCCAGCAGCCCATCACCATTCGCTGGGTCGTGGTTGATCCGTCCGGCAAGCAGATGGAAAAGACCGTTGTGCAGAACAACAGAATCAACGCCGGCAGCCTTGACGGCGCATGGGGCGAAGTGGCGGAGCAGGCGGCCGGCGCGGCGGCTTCCGAAGTCTCCAAGCTTCTGAGCAAGGCTCCTGGTCAGGCTCAGGCCGGATCGGGGTCGTCGGGCTAATACGAACGTAGCCTGCTTCAACGTGCGGGTGGCAATCGCACCCTCTCAGGTTTACACATAGCGAGCGCGCTGACGAAGCGCGCTCGTCGCCGTTTTATGAACCTTTTGTGACAATGGACTGCCCCTCATGAAGCTGGTCGCTGGCAATAGCAATCGCCCCTTGGCTCACGCCATCGCGGCCTATCTCAAGACCCCGTTGACGCAATGCCATGTGCGCCGCTTTGCGGACATGGAGATTTTCGTCGAGATCCGGGAAAATGTCCGCGGAGAAGATGTCTTCATCATCCAGTCCACGTCCTATCCCGCCAATGACAACCTTATGGAGTTGCTCATTATCATTGATGCGCTCCGGCGGGCCTCGGCCCGGCGCATCACGGCGGTGATCCCCTATTTCGGCTATGCGCGCCAGGACCGCAAGACGCTCCCGCGCACGCCGATTTCCTCCAAGCTCGTGGCGAACATGATCACGCATGCGGGCGCCGATCGCGTCCTGACCGTCGATCTGCATGCGGGCCAGATCCAGGGCTTTTTCGACATTCCGACCGATAATCTCTATGCGGCGCCCGTCATGGTGCGCGATATTCGCAAGCGCTTCACGGACGGCAACGTCACGGTCGTCTCGCCGGACGTGGGCGGCGTCGTGCGCGCGCGGAGCCTGGCAAGCCGCATCGATGCCCCTCTGGCCATCATCGACAAGCGGCGAGACCGCCCCGGCGAATCGGAAGTGATGAACGTGATCGGCAATGTGTCCGGCCAGCATTGCATTCTGATCGACGACATCATCGATTCCGGCGGCACGCTGGTGAACGCGGCGGAGGCGCTTATCGGGAAGGGCGCCCGCTCGGTCGCCGCCTACATCACGCATGGCGTTTTCTCCGGCGGCGCGGTCGCCAAGATCATGGCCTCGAAGATTGATACGCTTGTCATCACCGATACGATCGTGCCCACGGAAGCCGTGCGGGTGGCGAGCAACATCGAGGTGGTCTCGCTCGCCGGGCTGATCGGCGAGGCGATCCTGCGCACCTCGGGCGAGGAGAGCGTGTCGAGTCTGTTCGATTAAAGCGCTCGGCGCGGTGCTCGACATCACTCTAAGCGGTGAAAGTTCAGAACCCATTGCGCGAAAGCTGCGGGCGACTGCGCACGGTTCGTTACACTCTAAGTGTCCGTCCAAAAACTTCTTGAATCGTATGAATCTGTTATGATTCAAGGGGAGCGGCCATGATTCGGAGGGGCCGCCGATGTGGACGCCGGAAAACCGCAAGCTTTATGACCGCAGTGATCTGCGTTACCCAAGCGATGTGACGGATGAGGAATGGGAGCTGATCAAGCCTGAAATTGCGCCGGCCAAGCGCGGCGGGCGCAAACGCGAAGTTGACGAGCGCGACATCGTGAACGCCATCATGTACGTGCTCTCCACCGGCTGCCAGTGGCGAGCGCTGCCGAAGGATTTCCCGCCGAGAAGCACGGTGTGGCATTACCTTGATTTGTGGGCCTACGACGGGACGCTGGAGCGCATTCATTACGCGCTTTACGTGAAATGCCGCGAGAAAGCAGGACGCGAAGCAAGTCCAACAGCAGCAATCGCCGATAGCCAAAGCGCAAAGAGCGCAGAAAAAGGGGGGCTCAAATCGATGCGATCGGCTACGATGCAGGAAAGAAGATCAAGGGCAAGAAGCGGCATATTCTTGTAGACATGCTGGGTTTATTGCTTCACGTCGTCGTTCATCCGGCTGATATTCAAGACCGCGATGGTGGCGTCTTGTTGCTCTCTACGTTGTTCGGACAGTTCCCTTTCCTCAAAAAACTCTTCGCTGATGGGGGCTATCAGGGACCAAAATTCAAACAGGCCATCGCTAAACTCCTGCCTGAACTTCAAGTTGAGATCGTCAAGCGCTCAGATCAAGCCAACGGATTTGAGATCCTGCCAAAGCGATGGGTGGTTGAGCGAACCTTCGCCTGGCTTGGCCGCTGCCGAAGACTTGCCAAAGACTTCGAAAACCTGACCAGGATCGCGCTGGCCTTCGTTCGACTCGCATCCATCCGGCTTATGCTGAGAAAGCTTTGTAAAGCATCATAAACTTTTTGGACGGACTCTCAGGCTATGCGCGGACGCAAACACCCGCTGATCTTCGACGACGTCCCCGCTCTTTCCAACGGAACTTCCCCCCATCTCTGAGGCGACCTCTTCAAAATCAACGCGTTATACAATCAGTTCCGTGATTTGTGGCCAACGGTTCGCCCCTCGCCCTGTCCCTCTCCCAGCGAACTCGCCTCGGCGAGTTCGCAACTCAACATGCCCGCAAGCGGATGCGGTGGGGGAGAGGGAACGATGCACCTTGCGGGAGAGCGCGGCTGCGAAGCGGCCGGGTGAGGGGTCGTTGCGACGGCCTCAAGCCGAGAGCGGACTGAGCGCGACCCCGGCGCGCTCAAGCGCGCGGCGGACCGCGGCGGCGACAGCGACGGCTCCAGGCTCATCGCCGTGAATGCAAAGCGTATCCACCTCGACCCGGATCGTCGCGCCTGTTCCCGTCACGACCTCGCCCGCGCTCGCCATGCGCAGCGCTTGCTCCGCCGCCGCCACGGGATCATCGATCACGGCGCCTTTTTCGGAGCGCGGCGTCAGCGACCCGTCGTCGCGGTAAAGGCGGTCGCAGAACCCCTCGCGGGCGAAGACGAGGCCTTCCTTGTCCGCAGCCTTCTGCATTTCGGAGCCGGGCAGGCCCACATAGATGAGCTTTGCATCGAGGGTTTTCGCGGCGCGGGCGATGGCGCGGGCGTAGCCTTCGTCCTTCGCGGCCATATTATAAAGCGCGCCATGCGGCTTCACATGGCGGAGCGGCGCGCGCGCATACGCCGCCAACGCCTGCAGCGCCCCGATCTGGTAGGCGACCATATATTCCAGGTCGCGCGCGTTCATGTGGATGACCCGGCGCCCGAAGCCCCACACATCATCGAAGCCCGGATGCGCGCCAAGGCCGACGCCGCGCTCCTTCGCCAAGGCCGCAAGTTTGTGCATGATCGTCGCGTCGCCGCCATGGAAGCCGCAGGCGACATTGGCCGAGGTCACGATATGAAGCAGTTCTTCGTCGCGCCCGATGCGATAAGCGCCGTAGCCCTCGCCCATATCCGCATTGAGATCGATCCGCATACCGCCTCCTCCTAAAGCAGACTTCGCTCATCCAGCGAACAGTTTGTCGTTGTCATCCAGGCCTTGCGAAGCGCGAGCCGGGATCGCAAAAAGGCAGAAGTTTCCGTTACGATCCCGGGTAAGGCTTCGCCTTTCCGGGATGACGGCGGCGAAGCTGCTTAGTCTGCGTAGATCATTTTCCGGGTCATGCCGCCGTCGATAATAAGCTCCGCGCCTGTCATGAAGCCTGCGGCGTCCGACAGGAGAAAGGCGACGGCGGCGGCGATGTCCGAAGGCGTTCCCACGCGCCCGGCCGGATGCTGCGCATGATCCTCCGCCGAGAGTTTCGCGTTCTCGTCCACGTTGATCCAGCCCGGCGAGATGCAGTTCACCCGCACGTCCGGGCCGAGCGTCATCGCGAGCGAATGGGCAAGCGCGACGAGCCCGCCTTTGCTCGCCGAGTAGGCGAAGGTGTCGGGCTCGGACATGTGCGCGCGCGTCGACGCGATCAGCGCCATTGCGCCTTTGCTGCGGCGAAGATGCTCCTCGCCGAACTTCGCGAGAAGGAAGGCCGCCGTCAGGTTCGTGGCGATGACCGCGTTCCAGTCTTCCAGCGTCGTTTCGGAGAGCGGCTTTCGATGCATGATCCCGGCGTTCGAGACGATGGCGTCGATTTTCCCGAGCACCCTGGCGGTCTCGCCAATCAAGCGCTCAATGTCCGCCTCTTTCGCGACATCGCAGGCAATGGCGCGCGCCCCGGCCGACGACGCCGTTTCCTGCGCCCGCGCCGCATCCACATCCGCGCAAACGCAAGCCCATCCTTGCGCCGAAAGCTCTTGCGCGCATGCCCGGCCGATGCCGTGTCCCGCCCCCGTGATGATGGCGACCTTGGCGTCGTTTGGACTCATGCCAACTTTCCTTTCCGTGCAATCATGGCGTCACCTTTCCTGTCAAGCGCCTCACGACACACAAGAAATCTTCAAGCTCCAATAAGGCCCTGCCGCAAGGGCGCGCGTCCGCAGCCATGCAGGGAACCACTCCGCCCGGCCCTCGTTAGATGTGCATCTGCACGATGGCGTCGCAAGAGAGCGACCGGAGTTTCAGTCATCCACGGATGCTCGAAGCGCAGGAGTTGAAGACGCAAACGCTTTGGCGTATTTGCGGCAGGTTACGGCCGGCGCGCTTGGCGTCGGCCCGTCGAGGCGGGGCAGCCGGATTTAAAGCTGCGCTTCAGAGCCAAGGGGTAAATCATGGCCAAGAACACCGTTTGCCTGTGGTACGACAAGGACGCAGAATCCGCCGCCCGCTTCTACGCCCAAACCTTCCCAGATAGTTCGGTTGGCGCCATCAGCCGCGCCCCTGGCGACTACCCATCCGGCAAGGCGGGCGATGTTCTGACAGTGGAATTTACTGTCGCGGGCATCCCCTGTCTCGGCCTCAACGGAGGTTCCGCATTCAAGCACAGCGAAGCCTTTTCGTTCCAGATCGTGACCGACAATCAGCAAGAAACGGACCGCTACTGGAACGCCATCGTGGGGCATGGCGGCCAGGAGAGCGCGTGCGGTTGGTGCAAGGACAAGTGGGGCGTCTCCTGGCAGATCACGCCGCGCGCGCTGATGGAGGCGCTGTCGGCTGGCGGTGATGATGCAAAGCGCGCGTTCGACGCCATGATGACCATGAAAAAGATCGACGTCGCCAAGATCGAAGCCGCCCGGCGCGGGTGACGATCACGCCATCCTCCCGCGGCGGACGCGTCGCCAAGGGCCGCATCGACAAGGCGTTCCGCCTAAGCAAACGTGCGCAATATGACCAACGAATGGACAAATAGGCCGATTCCGGTCATCGGGCCGATTTAGGAGAGCGCCCGCTGCTGGAGGATGAACTGCCGTTCCCGCCCTGCGCAGCCCACCATCGAAGCTATTGGACATTCACGCCTCTTCTTCTTGGCAGAATGCATATGCAGCGGAGCAAAAAAATGCCGGCGGCGCTGCGGTTCGAGGTTAAGGGCTTTGGTTTAGACGGTACTGCGAGGGCCGCGAGGATGTCCTCATGGTCAAAGGTGTGTCTGGGGAACTCTCGGCTTCGTCACTCTTGCCTGGAACCGGGAATGCGTAGCCGACGATGGCCTTGACCACGAGCCCGTCCGATCCCGGGGTGAAGCCGTGGCCAATGCCGAGTTCCACGTCGACCTTGTCCAGCTTGAAATCCGCAACGGCGTACAATTGGTGACTTTGCTCCCGCAGCGGCAGAAAATCGCCGATCTTGCCGAAGTCGGCGTAATATTCGAGGCCGATGAAGCGGTCCTCGCCGAGCTTGCGGGCAAGCCGGAGCGCCGGGGCGAAATCCGCCTCGCCGGCCTCGCCGAAGCTCAGGTCCACAATCGGATTGGCGATGAGTTCCCACTCCGTGTTGCGGACTCCAATGATAGGCCGTATCTCTAGCTCCCACCGCGTCAACGAGAACTGGGGCATTTCATAACCGAGCTCGAAATTGACGCCGTAGAAGAAGCTGCGTTTGGCGGCATCTGGGATGACGAACAAGCTGCGGACCTTGGCCCCCTCGGAAAGAAGGTCGCCATCGGCGTTGACGGCGAACGGCAGATAGAAGCCGGCCTCCCACCACTTAGTCAGGCCATAAGCAAACTCGGGAGTGCCCTGCAGGCTATGATTTCGAGACGAATGCGCCCGGGAACTCGGGCTTCGTCTGGCCCACAAACGCATAGTTCAGCTGCTGCTCGTAGACCCATTGTCCAACCTCCGCGATATCGGCATTGTAGACTTGTATCTCGTCGTGGACTTGGTCGGCGGCTAAGGCGAGCCTGGGCGTGACTATGAAGAACGCAGTTGTAGCGATGGCGGCGGCGCAAAGACGCAGGTCTTCACTGTCGGTTCTGCATGATGCAAAAATGCTTCTAGACATCTTCTCCTCGGCGCGGGTCAGCCGGACGATTGACTTACCAGCGTGCACAGCGATGTCGTGGGACAAAGGATGATCGCTCCACCTATCCTGGTCCTTTGGTCACTTGTAGCCGATTCCGCGTAAAACTCTATGTTTCAGAGGGCAAAACAAGACCCGGGCTTTTACCAGGCCGGGGGCGACACTCACCGTCGCCGACATTCAAGCCAACGAGGGCCCCTTTCCCTGAGCACCATTTTCGGCGTGGTAAGAAGAATTTCCACAGCCGGGGGCTGAGCGGCCACTTGATAAAACCTACCCCATGACCGGAGCCCCTGCGGGCGAAACGAAGTAGATATTTTTTACCCGAATAAGGCACTCCAGAACCAACGCAAGAGGCCGTTTGCGGTCATGTTTTGAATCTCGGCATTGGAGTTGGTCTGACGAGAGCGTCGAATGGCTGGACAGTTAAGGCCATCTGGAAAGCTCCCGTTGAGGAAATACTCAAACGCTGACGCTCTAGAGCTGTGTTCGCCGGGGTCTTTCTGAACCCTGAATATACCCGGGTAACCGCCGAGCCCTCAGGTGTGTTATCCGGCACAGCCAAACAAAAATGCCAAGCTCCAGTCTTTCTCACGATTAAGCTTTTTGATAATATGCGAGCAATTATGACTATGAGGGAGACAGAAGTGCAACGTTTAGCGCTCATCGGGGCAGTTTTGATTTCAACGGCAGCGTCAACCGCGACCTTTGCCGCCACGCAAGAGCAGTGCAATGCTGAATGGACAAAGGCCGACAAAGACGTTGACGGGGATTTGTCGTCCACCGAGGTTACGCGCCACCTGATCGCGATCATGAAGGACGCCAAACATCGTGGATCTGGCAAGCAAGGCAAGATCACCTTCGACGACTTCATGGTGGCCTGCAAAGATGGTGTGTTCGATGCAATCATAAGCAAGGGCCAATAACTCCAGGACGGCGCCGCCAACGCGGAGGCAAGTGGCGGCCTTGCCGGTCCGGCACTTAAGAACGGAGTGTGGAGGCGCTGCTTGTGAGACGGCAGGTGGGTCATACCGCAGGGCCGGACCTCAAAACGCCTTCAAGGACTTCGAGGCAGCTATTCGCGCGATGTGCGGAAAGCCTGCCTGCGGGCGGTTAGCCTGCGGCTCCGCGCCCGTTGGTCGGCTCAGGAATACCTGCCCAGAGCCGGGCGAGGCGAGCGCCTTGCGCAAAGACCGCAGCCGATCATATCGATGCGTCGCCGAGGCTCTTGCCGACCGGCCTGTCATCGCCGCGATCCCTCGCGGCTGCGCTCAAGCGAAGCCGGCGGATCAAAGGGGCGTCTGTGCTGGGCCTTCCGCAGGCGTCCTCGTACGGCTTGCCACTGACCGATCACTTGTTTCGCGCCGTCATGATGGCGACCTTGGCGTCGTCCGCCTTCATGCCAACTTTCCTTTCTGTGCAATCGTGGTGTGATGGACCCGACCGACGTTCAAACCCCTTTCCCGGAGAGTTTGCCGCATGAGCCAGAGCAGGACCGCGCTTCCGAACGAGCTTGACCTGTCCGCCTTTTGGATGCCGTTCACGGCCAACCGGCAATTCAAGGCGAACCCGCGGATTTTCGTCTCCGCCGAGGGGATGCACTATACGAGCGCGGACGGCCGCAAGATCCTCGACGGCGCAGCCGGGCTCTGGTGCGTGAACGCCGGGCATGGGCGCAAGGACATCGCGCAGGCCGTGGAGCGGCAGCTTCAAACCCTCGATTACGCCACCGCGTTCCAGATGGGCCATCCGGGCGCGTTCGAGCTGGCGGCGCGGCTCGCGCGGCTCGCGCCGAAGGACCTCGACCGGGTGTTTTTCGTCAACTCCGGCTCGGAGGCTGTCGACACGGCGCTGAAAATTGCCCTCGCCTTTCATCGCGCGCGGGGCGAAGGCCAGCGCACGCGCTTCATCGGACGCGAGCGCGCCTATCACGGCGCGGGCTTCGGCGGCATGTCGGTCGGCGGGCTTGTGAACAACCGCCGAGCCTTCGGGGCTATGCTGCCGGGCGTCGATCACCTGCCGCATACGGTCGATATCGCGCGGAACGCCTTCAGCAAGGGACTGCCGGACCACGGCGCCGAGCTTGCCGACCATCTGGAACGCCTGATCGGGCTGCACGGCGCCGACACGATCGCCGCCGTGATCGTCGAGCCAATGTCAGGATCGGCGGGCGTTCTCCTGCCTCCCAAGGGCTACCTCGAAAGGCTTCGCGCGATCTGCGACCGGCATGGGCTCCTTCTCATTTTCGACGAGGTGATCACCGGGTTCGGCCGCTTGGGCGCGCCGTTCGGAGCGCAGTTTTTCGGCGTGACGCCCGACATGATGACCGTCGCGAAGGGCCTCACCAATGGCGCGATCCCGATGGGCGCCGTCATCGCGAAGCGCGGCATTCACGACGCGCTGATGACCGGCCCCGAGCACCTCATCGAGCTTTTCCATGGGTACACCTATTCCGGCCATCCCGTAGCTTGCGCGGCGGGGCTGGCGACGCTCGACATTTACGAGCGCGAAGGGCTGTTCGAGCGCGCCGCGTCGCTCGCACCCGCCTGGGAGGAGGCCGTCCACACGCTGCGCAACAGCCCCCATGTCATCGACATCCGCAATCTCGGCCTAGTGGCGGGCATCGAACTGGCGCCGAGGCCGAACGAGCCCGGCAAGCGGGCCTACGAGGTTCTCCTGGATTGCTTCGAGAACGGCGTTCTCGTCCGCCAGGCGGCCGACATCATCGCGCTGTCGCCGCCGCTGATTATCGAGGAAGGGCAGATCCATCAGATCGTCGACGGCCTCGCCGCCGCCTTGCGCCGCGTGAGCTGAAATTTCATGAACTCTTGAAGCCTTTGTTAACCCTGGACCGCCGGGGCCTGTTAACCAGGCGCGCGCGCCGCTTTTCTTATCTTTTTCCTTTTTATTTCAATGTCTTAGCCGGAGGCCTCTCTAGGCGGAGAGGCTTTCGCCGCCTCTAGGCCAGTAATGCGAACGCTGAGGCCTGCCGTCCGCGAATATCATAGGATTTATTGGGATCCCGCCTGCCGAAGGCGAGCCACCCCCTGTTTTACAAAACAAACCCAATCTCAGCCCTTCTTTAACCCTGACAGGGCGCTGACCGTCTATGGCGCCGACGAGCCCGATTTCTCGTTGGACCCGGGGCGCCTCGTTTACCAGGCGCTCGCCGCGGATATGCGCCTCGGCCCGCACCTATTGCATTTGGCGCCGGGCGATTTCCGCCAATTTCCAAGGGCGCCGCCAAAAGACCGCCAGAGACGAAAGGTTTCTTGGCAGTCCCGGCCGCTCAGGTTATGCATTAGAAATTCGGCGCCGGAGTTTCCATGACAATACAGCATATCTCGACCACCCCGATTGCGGGAATGAAACCGGGCACCAGCGGCCTGCGCAAGAAGGTTACGGAGTTCATGCAAGGTCATTACCTTGCGAATTTCGTCCAGTCGGTGTTCAACGCCGTGCGGCCTCCCGAGGGCTTCAGCGGCGTGACGCTGGTGGTCGGCGGAGACGGCCGTTACTATAATAGAGAGGCGATCCAGACCGTCATCCGCATCGCCGCTGCCAACGGCGTCAGCCGTCTCCTGGTGGGCCAGGACGGCATTCTCTCGACGCCCGCCGCTTCGTGCGTCATCCGCAAGCACAAGGCGTTCGGCGGCATCGTCTTGTCGGCCAGCCACAACCCCGGCGGCCCGGACGGCGATTTCGGCATCAAGTTCAACGCCGCCAATGGCGGCCCGGCGCCGGAAAAGATCACGGACGCCATCTACGCCGAGACGCTGAAAATCAACGAGATCCTGAGCCTCGACAGTCCCGATGTCGACCTCGGCCGCATTGCGAGCCATCGCGTCGGCGACATGCAGGTCGAGATCATCGATTCCGTGGCCGATTACGTCGAGCTCATGCGCGAGCTCTTCGATTTCCCGGCGCTGAAGGCGGCGTTCGCGTCGGGCCTGCGGCTCTCGTTCGACGCCATGCACGCGGTCACCGGCCCCTACGCGCACGCCATTTTTGAGCGCGACCTCGGCGCGCCCGCCGGCACGGTGCGCAACGGGACGCCCTTGCCCGACTTCGGCGGCCATCACCCGGACCCGAACCTCGTTCACGCCAAGGAGCTGCTCGACCGGATGATGGGCCCCGATGCGCCAGACCTCGGCGCGGCCTCGGACGGCGACGGCGACCGCAACCTCATCATTGGACGCGGCATTTTCATTTCGCCGTCCGACTCCGTGGCGATGCTCGCGGCGAACGCGACCCTGGCGCCCGCCTATCGCGGCGGTCTCGCCGGCGTTGCGCGCTCTATGCCAACCAGCGGCGCGCTCGACCGCGTCGCCGCCAAGCTCGGCATTCCGTGCTTCGAGACGCCCACGGGGTGGAAATTCTTCGGCAACCTGCTCGACGCCGGGCGCATCACCATCTGCGGCGAGGAAAGCGCGGGCACCGGCAGCAACCATGTGCGCGAGAAGGACGGCGTCTGGGCCGTGCTGTTGTGGCTGAGCGTCGTCGTTGCGCGCAAGGAAAGCGTGCAGGAGATCGCGCGGGAGCACTGGACCGCCTACGGCCGAAACTACTACACGCGCCACGACTACGAAGACCTGGACACGCCCGCCGCGCAGGCGCTGATGAAGGCTGTCGGCGACAAGCTCCCGAGCCTCGCAGGCAACCGGCTGAAGGGCCGCCTCGTCGCCAAGGCCGACGATTTCAGCTACGCCGATCCCGTGGATGGTAGCGTCTCGAAGAACCAGGGCCTTCGCATCATCTTCGATGACGGCTCGCGCATCGTCTACCGGCTGTCCGGCACGGGCACGACCGGCTCCACGCTGCGCGTCTATATCGAGCGCTACGAGGCGGATCCAGCAGGCCTCGCGCAGGATACGCAGGCGGCTCTCGCAGACCTGATCGAAACCGCGGGCGATCTCGCGGAACTGCGCCAGCGCACCGGACGCGTGAAGCCGGATGTGATCACCTAGCACCAGCTGGAGGCAAGTTGGCGCCCGCTTCGCCGCAACTCTCAGGCGAATGCGCGTCGAATTGGCTGTACTAAGTTGCTGGCGCGCCATATGCGCGGGAAGTCCTGTCTGCGCTTGCAGCAAATGGGTCAGGTCTTCACACGGGGCGCGCCGGTGTGGCGTAAGGAGCTGCGATCGGGAGTATGATCCATGAACAAGGGACTTTACGCCCTCGCGGGCGTCTTCTTCGCGCTTGTCGTGACTTCGATCATCGGTCAGTTCTTCTCCGGTCTCGTCCTTGGGTTGGTCATCGGCTATTCGATCTGCGATAAAGGAGAGCTGCTGACGATGGTTTGGACGAGGCTGCATCCGCACATCGACATGGCCTTCGCACGCCTCATCACCTTAGCGGGCCTGAAGCCTGAAGATTATCACGAGCGGGACAATGCTCGGCTTCCGAACGCACACACCTCCGGCGCAGAATTGATAACCTTGAAGGATACACAGCAAACATCGCGCCGGAAGCGCGTCCGGCAAACAGGTCTTCCAAACTCCTGAGACAGATAACCATCACCGCCAGCGCCTTGGCGTCGTATCGGCAAGCATCCCCCCAAACGAAGAGAGGCGACGGTCAGCGGAGCGGGCAAAGCGATTGGGATAACTCGGCCGCCGCCCCTGCGAATCGAAGGCGGGCGCGCTATGCTCGGCCTCGGCTCAAACGATCCTGCGGGAGCTGATGACGAAGCCTGCCTTTATCCATCTTCACCTCCATTCCGCCTATTCGCTGCTGGAAGGCGCGTTGCCGGTCAAGGGGCTGGCGAAACGGGCCGCCGCCGATGGTCAGCCCGCGCTCGCCATCACCGACCGCAACAACCTCTTCGGCGCGCTCGAATTTTCGGAAGCGCTCGCGGCTGAAGGGGTGCAGCCGATCATCGGATGCACGCTGACGGTCGCTTTCCCGCACGCCGCCGATGAGGCGCCGCGTCCGGGGGCGCGCGCGGCCCACCACGGCTCGGTCGTACTGCTGGCGAAGGACGCGGCGGGATACTCGAACTTGATGCGGCTTTCGAGCCGGGCATTCCTCGACCACGCGGCGGAAGGCGCGCCGCATGTGGCGCTGGCGCAGCTTGAGGAATGCGCCGAGGGGCTGATCGCGCTTTCGGGCGGCCCCGACGGCCCGGCGGACAAAGCGTTCGCCGCCGGAAATGCGCCTCTCGCCGGTGAGCGCCTGTCCGCGCTCGCGTCGATCTTCGGCGAGCGCTTTTATGTCGAGATCCAGCGGCACGGCCTGCCGCGAGAGCGCGCGGTCGAGCCCCAGCTCCTGCGCTGGGCCTACGACAATGGCGCGCCCCTCGTCGCCACAAACGAAGCCTACTTCCCGAACCGCGATGTTTTCGACGCGCACGACGCGCTTTTGTGCATCGCGGAAGGGCGCTACGTCGCCGAAGACGACCGGCGTCGCCTCTCGCCCGATCATTACCTCAAGTCGCAAAGCGAAATGGCGACGCTGTTCGCCGATCTGCCGGAGGCGATTGAGAACACGGTCGAGATCGCCAAGCGCTGCTCTTTCCGGCCGCGTCCGCGCAAGCCGATCCTGCCGAGCTTCGTTCCAGGCGCGGAGGACACGGCTGCGGCTGAAGCCGCCGAGTTGAAAGCGCAGGCCGAAACGGGGCTCGTCCGCCGCCTCGCCGCCATCCCGGAACATCTGCGCGCCGCTAGCGAAGAGGATTACAAAAAGCGCCTCGCCTTCGAACTCGACGTCATCACCCGGATGAAGTTTCCGGGCTACTTCCTGATTGTGTCCGACTTCATCAAGTGGACGAAGGCGCAAGGCATCCCCGTCGGCCCCGGCCGCGGCTCCGGCGCAGGCTCGGTCGTGGCGTGGTCGCTGACCATCACCGACCTCGATCCGATCCGCTTCGGCCTTCTCTTCGAGCGCTTCCTGAACCCCGAGCGCGTGTCGATGCCGGACTTCGACATCGATTTCTGCCAGGACCGGCGCGACGAGGTCATCGCCTATGTCCGCCAGAAATACGGCGCGGACCGGGTCGCGCAGATCATCACCTACGGAAAGCTGCAAGCGCGCGCCGTCTTGCGCGACGTGGGCCGCGTTCTGCAAATGCCTTACGGGCAGGTGGACCGGCTCTGCAAGATGGTGCCGAACAATCCGGCGAACCCGGTGACGCTCGCCCAGGCCATCGAAGGCGAGCCCCAGCTCCAGGAGGCCCGCGACCGCGAGCCGATCGTGAAGCAGCTTCTCGATACGGCGCAGAAGCTGGAAGGGCTGTATCGCCACGCCTCCACCCACGCCGCGGGTGTCGTCATCGGCGACCGGCCGCTGGTCGAACTGGTGCCGCTCTACCGCGATCCGCGCTCCGACATGCTCGTGACCCAGTTCAACATGAAATGGGTCGAGCAGGCGGGGCTGGTGAAGTTCGACTTCCTCGGCCTCAAGACGCTGACCGTGCTGCAAAAGGCGTGTGCGCTTCTGAAGAAGGCGGGGAAGGATATCGACCTCGGCCATCTGCCGCTCGATGACGCCCGCTACTTACGAGCTGATTGCGAAGGGCGACACCGGCGGCGTGTTCCAGCTCGAAAGCACGGGCATGCGCGAGGCCTTGCGCAAGCTGAAGCCCGACCGCTTCGGCGACATCATCGCCATGGTCGCGCTCTACCGCCCCGGCCCGATGGACAACATCGAAACCTACGTCAACCGCAAGCACGGGATCGAGGAGCCCGACTACCTGCATCCGCTCGCCAAGACGATTTTGGAAGAGACCTACGGCGTCATCATCTACCAGGAGCAGGTGATGCAGCTCGCCCAGGTTTTGTCGGGCTACAGCCTCGGCGAAGCCGACCTGTTGCGCCGCGCCATGGGCAAGAAGATCAAGGCCGAGATGGATGCGCAAGGCGCGCGCTTCGTGAAGGGCGCGACGGAGAAAGGCATCGAGGACGCCCGCGCCCGCTACATCTTCGAACTGATCGCGAAGTTCGCGGGCTATGGCTTCAACAAGAGCCACGCCGCCGCCTACGCGCTGATCGCTTATCAGACCGCCTACCTCAAGGCGAACCACTGCCAGGAGTTTCTCGCCGCCTCCATGACGCTCGACATGGCGAACACGGACAAGCTCTACAGCTTCACGAGCGAGGCCAAACACCGTGGCATCGCAATCCTGCCGCCCTCGGTGAACAAGTCGGCGGTCGAGTTCGAGCCGGAGGGCGGCGATATCCGATATGCGCTCGCCGCGCTGAAAAACATGGGACAGGCCGCCGCCGCCCACATCGTCGAGGAGCGAGGCGACAAGCCGTTTGCGGGGCTTGCCGACTTCATGTCGCGCGTCCATCCGAAGACGGTGAACAAGCGCGCCCTCGAAACGCTGAACGCGGCGGGCGCGTTTGAGGATCTGGAAAAGAACAGAGCGACGGTCGCGAAGAACCTGGAGCGCCTCGTCGAGTTCGGTGCGCGCATCGCACAGGACCGGGCGGCGGGTCAGGTGGACATGTTCGGAGCCGCCTCGCCGGAGCAATCCGCCGCTCATCCGCTCGTTCTGTCGGACGCCCCGGCCTGGGGCCTCCTGGAGATGCTGGACAACGAGTTGGCGGCGGCGGGCTTCTATCTATCGGGGCACCCGCTCGACGAATTCGCCGATCAGCTCGCGCGCCTCAACGTGATGCGCTGGAGCGATTTCGCAGCCCGCGCCCATGCCCACGGGCGCGCCGAAGCGCGTCTTGCCGCGACCGTAACCTACAAGCAGGACCGCAAGGCGAAATCGGGAAACCGCTTCGCTTTCGCAGGCTTCTCAGATCCCACGGGGCAGTTCGAGGCTGTGATTTTCGCCGACACGCTGGCGTCCGCCGGAGATAAGCTCGAAGCCGGCAAGAACGTGCTGATCCAGGTTGAGGGCGAGGCCGACGGGGAGGCGATGAAGGTTCGCGTCCAGACCGTGCAGACCCTCGACGAGGTGTTCGGCAAGGGAACGCGGCGAATGTTTATTACCGCGACCGAAAAACTGCAGGTCGGCGACCTCCTGAAGCATCTGAGCCGCGACGGCTCCATCGAGCTCAAGCTCGTCGTCGAGCTGCGCGAGGCGAGCAAGGCCGTGGAATTCCTCCTCGGCAACAACTTCTCCATATCGGCTCGCCAGCTCTCCGCGTTGAAGACGCTGCCCGGCGTGGTGCATATCGGCTGAGCAGAAATTCGGGCGCAGAGGGCCGAAAGCTGCTCTCACTTGTCAATTACGATGTCGCTTCCCCGGGGAAACTCAGCGCCCGTTTGCTGCGAGCGCTTCTACGGCTCGACACGGACCTCGGTCAGCCGCTCGCTGTATGATAACAACCGCCGGAAGTGTTGACCGGTGGCGCCCCTCACCCCGCCCTCTCCCGCAAGGGGAGAGGGAGAAGGCGACAGCCGTTGCAATATCGTTCCTTCTCCCCTCGCGGGAGAAGGACAGGATGAGGGGGCCTTGGTTCAGAACATAGGGCGGTCGGGTATATAAAAGAGCGGGCACAATTGGGAACGAATACCGTAGCGGCCCCGGACGCCGAAGCGCATGCCGGGGCGAAGCTCATCGAGAGGCGCGTCCAATTGCTCCGCGGTCTATCCGTTTGCGCGCTGGTGCTTCGTTTCGACCCGCCCCGGCGCCTCCAGCGCACGCGAGAGATCGCGCTGCATGGCCTGCGCGCCCCCTTCGATCACGTGATAGGGGCGGGATTTGGGGTTCTGACGCAGCTTCTGGAGTTCCTCCCGCGCGTCCCAGAGCTCATCGGCCAACATGATTGCCGCCATAAGGAAGAGCCTGTCATCCTGAACCTTGGCGCCGCCCCCGCCTTTGATGCGCTGCACATGGGAGTCGATTTCTGCGGCAAGTTCTTGAACCCGGGTTTCTTCACCGTCCCGGCACCCCATCCTGAAACTGCGCCCACTCACAACGACTGTAACTTGGGCCATGGCTCAGCCCTCCCTGATTACAACACGTCCAGTAAGCCCCGACTCGCCGCATTCGGGCTTTGGACACGCACGTCCCTTGCGAAACTGCAACCAGCGACCCCCGCCGCGGACGCAGCCTCCCACACAAGCAAGCCTACCTAAGGTGGATGAATAAATAGTGAAGTCGTAGGCGGGGGTTAACCTTGTCGACCGCAGGGCTCAGCGATCGAGGCGGCGATGGGTGAAGACGCCGTCGGCCGCCTGGCCCATAGGATCGCGCCGTATGCGCCACCACCGTCGGTTCAAGGCGCGTTCTATGTCCTGATGTCCGTTCACAAGCCTAGGGTCGGGGCGCTCGTCGACACGGCGGCAAACGACGTCGAAGAAATACTGCCGCTCGACGAGGACGGCCTGGTTGCTCCAGTTGCGATAGCGGGAATTTGTCAGGTAATTGCCGCTTGGAAGTTTGCGGACGGCGCTCTTCTGCACGGTCTCCGGGCGCCGTTCACAAAAAAGCGAAGACGCTCTGAATTTATCGATGCTTCCGTGCTCCAGGAACGTTCTGAGCTGAGCGAAAGGCGCGGCTTTCTTCGCGGCGAGATTGGGCGCAACCGGCTCAACCAGGCCGAACGTCTTGATGTATTTTGCGTAAGGCGCCCCTTCTCCTGGCTCGCGGCGCGACCGCAGACTGAAGCTCTTTACGCCGTATTCCACCATGTCCGAAACGCAGGACCGAAGACATTCGCACACATTCGCGCCCGGAAGCGGCGCAATGTCGTTCTCCAGGATAAGGACATAGGGGTTTCTGGCCCGCTCGGCGATGGCGCGAAAGCCGCCATAGATGCCGCGGTTTTCCGCCGTGCCCGAATAGCCGATACCTGCCTCTTCGGCGATTGTCCGATCCTCGGCGGTGATCGCGTTGAAGTGGACGAAGAACTCGCCCGCGCAATCGATAAGCCGGCTCTCGCGATGGGCGACGAGCGCCCGCTTTATCGTTTCGCGCGCGCCGAAGCTCAGGACGCCGACGGAGACGAGCGAGGCGGGCGAAGCCGCGCGCCCCGTTTCGCATTTCGGCCCTTCGAGAACATCGCTGCTGATCGCCATGAAGCACCGCCTCCCCGTATGAAGCCCGCGGATGGGCTTCGACTCTCTTACGTGAGAAGATGCAAAGAAAAAAGGCGGTCTTCGTCCGCCCAGCTTTTTAGCGTCTGCCATCCACCGCGGGCTGCGATCCAGCGAAAGCCGGGCAGCGAATATTTGTGCGAGTTTTCGGTGTGGATCGTCTCGCCGGCCTTGAACGAGAAAGAGCTTCCGGCGACCGACGCGGACTGATCCGAGATGGACTGCAAATGCATCTCGATGCGCTCTTTGCGCCAATTATAAATCGCCGAATGCTCGAAGGCGTCGATATTGAACGTCCCGGAAAGCTCCCGGTTGATGCGATGAAGCAGATTGAGATTAAACGCCGCCGTGACCCCTTCCTCATCATTATAGGCGGGAAGCAGGATGTCGAGCGACTTTTGCAGGTCGACCCCGATGAGAAATGCGGCTTTCTTGCCGAGAAGGCGGCGCACCGAGCGCAGAAAGAGCACAGCCTCCGTTCGCGTGAAATTGCCGATGGTCGACCCTGGGAAAAAGCCGACGCAAAAGTGATCCTCCAGGGGCAGTTTCATGCTGTCGAGGTCGTGAAATCCGCCGAGAATGGGATGCACGCCAAGGCCTGGAAAGCTGCGGGCGATGCGCCTTGCCGCAGGATAAAGAGCCGTCGCCGAAATTTCGATCGGTATATAGGCGGAAGGCCGGTCGAGCGCGCCGAGCAAGAGTTCGGTCTTGCGACTGGAACCGGACCCGAACTCGACGACGACGGCGTCCTGCGGAAGCAGCTTGGCGATCTCCGGGCCGCAGGATTTCAGGAGGCCGATTTCAGTGCGGGTCGGGTAATATTCGGGAAGTTCCGTGATGCGCTCGAACAACTCGGAGCCATGATGGTCGTAGAAGAAGCGGCTCGGAATGCTCTTTTGCTTCAGAGACAAACCGGCAAGCACCGCATCGCGGAAATCTTTTCCCGCGTTGACGCGAGCTTCGGGAAACTGAACGATTTGTCCCATTATACGTCACTCGCGAGTTTGAGGCCCATGAACTGCCAGCGCTGATAAGGATAGAAAAAGTTCCGGTAGGTTGGGCGGATATGACCGTCGGGGGTGGCGAGCGAACCGCCGCGCAAGACCATCTGGCTGCACATGAATTTGCCGTTGTACTCGCCGAGCGCGCCGGCGGCGGGCTTGTAGCCGGGATAGGGCAGATAGGCGCTTTGCGTCCATTCCCAGACGCTGCCGAAGAACGATGAGACGCCATCGTCTGACGCCGGTTTCGGCAGGAGGTTCGACAGATCGAGCGGCGCCGGGCCGGGCTGTCCGCGGGACGCGATTTCCCACTCGAACTCGGTCGGAAGCCGCATGCCCAACCAGCGGGCGAACGCATCGGCTTCATAGAAGCTGACATGACTGACGGGGCGGCTTTCCTCGATCTCGCGCAAGCCATGCAGCGTCATCTGACGCCAGGCGCCGTCGCGTTTCTCCCAATAGCCCGGCGCTTCCCACCCTTCGCGCTGAACAGTAGCCCAACCGTCGGACAGCCACAGCGACGGCTTCCGGTAGCCGCCGCCCTCCATGAAGGCGAGCCACTCGTCATTTGTGACCTCGCGGCTGGAGATGCGGAAATCGCGGAGAAGAACCTGATGCGGCGGTCCCTCATTGTCGTAGGCGAAACCCGCACCGCGATGGCCGATCTCGTAAACGCCGCCACGTATTTTCCGCCAACGCCCGGTCGGGGCGGAATCGTCGACCGTCGCCGGCTGCGCATCGCAATAAGCCGGACGCAGCGGATTTGCGGTGAACAGCGCCAAGATATCCGTCAACATCAATTCCTGATGCTGCTGCTCGTGGTTGATGCCTGTCTCGATCAGCGAAAGGGCTTCCTGCGGCAGCGCTTGCGTCATGAGCCGCCGCAAATTCTCATCGACGTGATCGCGATAGGCGCGCACTTCTTCGGCCGAAGGCCGCGTCAAGAGCCCGCGCTTGGGCCGCGGGTGCCGCGGCCCAAGGCTCTCGTAATAGGAATTGAAACAGTAGGAAAAGCGCTCGTCGAAATGCTCATAGCCGGGCAGAAAGCGCTTCAGCACCAGCTCTTCGAAAAACCATGTCGTGTGGCCCAGATGCCATTTGGCGGGACTTGCGTCGTCGTTTGCCTGAACGACCTGATCCTCCGCCGAAAGCGGCGCGGCGATATCGAGCGAGAGGCGCCGTGTTGCGAAAAGGCTGGAAGAAAGTTTAAGCTGCCGATCCTGCTCGGCGCTCAAGGAAGGTCGGTCGTCGAGCGGCATAAGCGTTTTGGCCCTTTTTCTGTGCATCATGGAATTTTAATCTGATCGCCTGGAGAAGTGAGCAACAAGCTAATCGGAAACTAGGTCCATCTTGGTAACTTTTGACGACAGCAGGGGCACATCTGCGTTACAATGCGAAGGCCAAGGTCGCTGCGCGCCGAAGCCGCTCCGGGGCGCGGTGCGGCTCCTTGAAGCGATGGGCCATGGGACGCTGACGGAATTTCCGCTCAAAAGCGGGAGGCGAGCCGATATTCTCTCTCTCGGCGGCAAAGGGGAAATCTGGATCGTCGAGGTGAAGTCGGGCGTTCCCGATTTCCGCTCTGACCACAAGTGGCAGGACTATCTTGAATGGTGCGACCGCTTCTTCTTCGCCGTCGGCCCCGCTTTTCCGACCCACATCCTGCCAGAGGACGCCGGCCTTCTCATCGCCGACGAATACGAAGCCGTGCTGGTCCGGGAGCCGGAAACGGTTCTTCTCCCAGGCGGCCGACGCAAGGCGCTCACCTTGCGCTTCGCCCATCTCGCGGCGCGGCGGCTCTCAGGGCGGGAGGATCCTCTTCAGGGCCTGTGAGACGGCAGAGGGTCCCGAACTTTCAAAGCCGCATCTTGAAAAACCACGTTTGTAAATCTTGAAGCAACGCCTCAGTTGCGGTAGCGCTGCGGCGTCGCTGCGCCTTCATCGAATTTCGGCGCGCGAAGGGGGATATTGTGCCGCGCTTATTTATCAGTCATTCGAGTCTGGACAATCCGGTTGCGCTGGCTTTCCGCCGGTGGCTTGTCGACAACGGATGGGCCGAGAGCGACGTTTTCATTGATCTGAGCGACCTGAGGGCCGGCGCCCGCTGGCGCGCCGAGCTTCGAAAGGCGAATACGGCGTGCGAAGCTGTTCTGTTTCTCGCCTCGCCCGAGTCGCTCGACAGCCGCGAATGCCAGGAGGAGCTGAAACTCGCCGACATTCTGGAAAAGGAGATCATTCCGGTCGTCATCCGCGATCTCATGCTCGACGATCCCCGCCTTGCCCGCTACAAAAACAAGGAAATACAGATCGTCGATCTGCGCGCGAGTCCGACCGAGCGCATGCCCGCTGTCGAATACAAGGGCCAAGTGCACGAAATCAGTTTCAGCACAGCCGCGCTCGCCGCGATCAAGGCCCGGCTCGACGACCTTGGAATTTCGCCGGACAGCTTCCCATGGGAGCCAAAAGTTAAGGGAAAAGGTCCTTACCCCGGCCTCGCCGCCTTTGGCGAGGAGGACGCCGGGATCTTTTTCGGGCGCGAGGCCGATATCGTCGCGGGGCTCGCCAAGCTCAAGCTGATGCGCAAGAGGCGAAGCCCGCGCCTGCTCGTCATCCAGGCGGCGTCCGGCGCGGGCAAATCGAGTTTCCTCAAGGCAGGGCTTTGGCCGAGGCTCAAACGCGACGCGGACTTTGCGCCGCTCGCGATCCTTAGGCCGGCGCAAGGCGTGCTCTCCGGCCCGGACGGTTTCGGCGCCCGGATCGCGCCGTGGTTCGAGCGTCATCGCAAAAGGAAGGCGCCGGGCGACATCGAGGCGGGCTTGCAGCAAACAGACCGCGCCGCAGCGATCGCCTCGCTTGCCGACCTTCTTGCCGAGGCGACGGCGCTGGCCACGGCCGTGCGCCGCGCAGGCGTCATCGACGCCCGCCCGCCGGCGCCTTTGCTCGCCGTCGACCAAGGCGAGGAGCTGTTCGCCTCGGAGGACAGAGCTGAAAGCGACCGCTTCCTGGACCTCGTCGCGGCGGTCTTGAACGATCTACCGGAAGACGTGGACCCCTATCTGCTTCTCACCATTCGCGCCGACAGCCTCGAACCGCTCCTGCAACGCTGGCCGACGCTCGGACTGGCGGCGCCCGAGATGCAGGCGCTGCCCCCGCTTTCGCCGACCGCCTATCGCGACGTGATTTCCAAACCCGCCTCGGTTTATACCCAGCGCGTCCGCCGCCTCGTTGTCGAGCCGGCGCTTACGGGCGAGCTTGCCCTTGACTCCAAGGGCGGCGATGCGCTGCCTCTGCTGGCGTTCACGCTGGAGAAACTGTTCGAGAAATTCGGCGCAGACGGCAACCTGACGCTCGCCCGTTCTCGAGTCCTTGGGCCGCATCGGCGGCTCCATCGACCGGGCGCTTGCGGATGCTCAGCGGCAGGCTGGCGAAGCAGGCGGCGAGGAAAACCTCCGTCGCCTGATCGTGCCGGGCCTTGCGACGTGGGACCCAGACGCGAATGCGGCCAAGCGCCTTGTCGCCAACGTCAGCAGTGTGTTCGTCGGATCGAGGGCCGCCTTGAAGCCTCTGGCGGAGGCCATGGTCGCCCAGCGCCTCTTGACGCGGAGCGCGCAAAATGGTGGCAAGGGCGCCGTCACCCTCGAGGTGGCGCATGAGGCTCTGCTGCGGCGCAGGCCTATAGACGGCTGGCTCGCCGAAGAGAAAGAGGCTCTGAAACTTCGCGACGACCTGCTGCGCGAAGCGAAGGAGTGGGAGGACGGCGGCAAGCACGCCGACTTCGTGCGGCGCGGCGCCCGGCTTGAAGCGGCGCAGGACCTCGCGGCGAACCCAAATTTTGCTTCCGCGCTGGAGCCGGCAGGCGCCTATCTTGCCGCTGGCCGGAAAGCCGAAAGAGCGGGGCGGCGCCGCGCAGGTTTCGCGCTCGTCTCGATCTTCGCGCTGATGAGCGGGGTGATCGCGCTGCTCCTGGCGCGCATCTACGAGCAGGACCTGAATAGGCTCGTGTTCCGATACATGCATGCTCGTCCGGTTTCAGCTGAAGAAGCGAGGAAATTGCCAAAGGGGCAGCCGTTCTGGGACTGCGTCAAAACTTCGGCCGATTATTCTGAGCATTGCCCCGCCATGGTGGCGGTCCCGGCGGGCGAGTTCATGATGGGCTCCCCTGAAAGCGAAAAGGACCGACAAGAGGATGAAGGACCTCGGCACAAGGTCGCCTTCAAAGCGCCCTTCGCGGTGGCGATGCATGATGTCACCTTCGACCAATATGACGCCTGTGTGGCGGCTGGCCGCTGCAAGCATGCCGCCTTCGATCACGAATGGGGCCGAGGGCGCAGGCCGGTCATCGATGTGAATTGGCGCGACGCTCAGGACTATGTGGCATGGCTCTCCGACATGACAGGACAAACTTACCGTCTTCTCAGCGAAGCTGAATGGGAATATGCGGCGCGGGCAGGAAGGCAGACCCACTGGTTCTTTGGCGATGACGAGGCGAAGCTCGTGGACTGTGCGTGGTTCACTGCAAATTCAGACGGCAAGACACACCCAGTGGGCGAGAAGAAGCCGAACGCCTTCGGTCTTTATGACATGCATGGCAATGTTTGGCAGTGGTGCGCCGACACTTGGCATGAGAACTACCGTGGCGCGCCGGAAGACGGTTCCGTGTGGAAGGGGGGAGACGAGCGTCGCGTTTTGCGCGGCGGCTCCTGGTACAACGATCCACTGTACTGCCGCTCGGCGAGGCGCGGCGGGAACGACGCGACGAACCGTAGCATCAATGTCGGCTTCCGCGTGGCCAGGACCCTTTTTACCTCTTAACTCTTAACTCTTAACTCTTAACTCTTAACTCTTAACTCTTAACTCTTAACTCTTAACCTCCTTACTTCTTGGGCATGACAGTGGTGAAGCACTCGGCGTGGATGTCCCGCCGAAGGCGGGCCGTTTTTTTGTGAATCCAAACCGTCATAACATATAGCACTGGAAAGAATCGGTTAAGATTCCACGTGAGCCTTGACGAGAAGTCACGCTCCCTGAACGGCCCCTTGTCGCGTTTGGCGCGGCGGGTCCTGGAACAACAATCCAGAGAATCTCCGCGCAGCGAGGCGCAACAGGAACAACACAGAGAACCGAAACAATGGTGTCGGTTTCCGCGTGGCCAGTACGACTGCCGCCAGAGCTGCAAGGATCACGGTCCTTGCGGGAGAGCATGGTTCGTCCAGGGCTGTTCATGATGATCATGGTCGGGGCAAGTGGTTTGCGTCCGATACCGCCTTGGTCCCTGTCTTGGGAGACGCATGGGCTCCGACAGGGAGCCATACACGCTGTCATGGCCGGGCTTTGACCCGGCCATCCATGCGGAGAGAAAAACACGTTTTTTCAATGTGTTATGGATGGCAGGGTCAGGCCCGGCCATGACAATGGCAGGCGCTTCGCCGCCGCAAATGCTGTTTTCAGGTTCATTAATAGTTGCTTATATAGTTACCTGCCCCCATTTTACCAAATAAACCCAAAGATCACGGGTCACGCTCAAAAGGCTCGGCGAGTTGGAAACGCCGCCTTTGCGTCGCCTATAGTAAGGATGCTCCGAACAATAACCGCTACGATTTTACGAGTGGGCTTGGCTTGAGTGGTTTTAGTTCCTTTCAGGATGATGGACGCCTTTCCCCAAAGCGGCGATAGGAGCAGCTCCAGTTTCTATCTTAGGTTTCAGATTGCACAACCTTAGATAGCACAAAACAGCGTTTTTTGCGAAACGAACCCAATAGGGTTAATCGACCATATCCGTTCGCCGCCAGCGTTCGTCGAGCTTGCAGCCCACTGTCGTCCTCTTTGTTTCGCTAAAGCGACGCCGGGCGGGAAGTTCCAGAGCAAAATCAAGGCAGGAATGGCAGAAGCAGCTTCAAATCGCCTACGAACCGCGCGTATTCCGCCCGCGCCTCGGCTTCCTCCTGAATGCGCAGGAGATAGGACGGATGGATGGTGATCAGCCCCTGGCAAGCGCCGAGATCGATCAGACGCCCGCGGTTCTTGTTGATCGTCATCGCCTTGCCGAAGAGCGATTGCGCCGCCGTCGCGCCGAGCGCCACCGCAACTTTGGGCTGCACGAAATCAAGTTCGCGCTCAAGCCATTGACGGCACGCCTTGATCTCGACCGTAACCGGCTTCTGGTGCAGGCGAATCTTGCCGCGCGGCACATATTTGAAATGCTTGACCGCGTTTGTGATGTAGACCTTCGCCCTTTCGACGCCAGCTTCTTCGAGCGCCTCGTTCAGTTTCAGGCCGGCAGGGCCGACGAACGGACGTCCCGCGAGATCCTCCTTGTCGCCGGGCTGCTCGCCGATCAGAAGCGCCGGCGCGGGCGCTGGCCCCTCGCCAAATACGGTCTGCGTCGCTCGTTCCCAGAGATGACAGGCTCGGCAATCGCGGGCAAGTTCACGCGCGATCTCGAATGACGGGCCGGAAAAGGCATTCTCGGCAAGGTCGAGATTGATCTGCTCGTCTTGTGACTTCATCGTAGCGTCTTCAGCTCGACTGCAAGGTCTTGGCCAGGAGGCTGTCCATGCTCTTTAATAACACTCAAACGCGCAAATCGTCTTTGGCGATCTCCACCGCGTCCATAATCTTGTATTCCAGGCAATCGCTCGCGGAGACGACGCCTTGCAACGACCTGAGGCATTTGGCGCTGGCGATTGCTCAACAGCTTTCAGCGGTCGGCGATTTGACACGTCCAGTTGGCTGGGCGCTATCTTTCCGCCTCTGAATTTTGTTTCGAGGTTGATTTATGCCTTCACAGATTGTCGCGGTCTCCCGACCGTCCGCCCGGTCCGCCGGGGCAAGTCGGTTGACCAAGGCGGCCGTCTTTATTTTTGCGCTCCTTTCCGCGTTGTTCCTCGCGTGGCCGATCTACCGCTTATCAACTCCGCTGGAGTTGAATCGAAACGAGCCGTGGAACGCTTGGTTCATCGACGCGGTTATGCGCGGCGCAGGGCTCTACCCCGGGCCGGATGAGTTTGTCGTTAACAATTACCCGCCCCTTTCTTTTTACATCGTGGGCCTTGTTTCAGAGCTGACAGGAGATGCGATCTACGCCGGCCGGCTCGTTTCGCTGACCTCCACGGGCGCCGCGGCGGCGGCGATCGCCTTGTGTATTCGTGCGCTTGGGGGGCTACGCTCAACGGCGGCTTTCGGAAGTTTGTGGTTCCTGGCGACAGCAGCCTATTTTTTCCCAAGATATGTCGGCGTAAATGATCCAAACCTGTTGGGACTAGCCGCGATGGGCCTCGCTTTGGCGCTGTTTCTGTCCAGGTTCTGGAAGGGAGGGTCCACGGGCCTGCCCATAGCCTGCATGGTCTTGGCTGGTTTCATCAAACATAGTCTCATCGCCATTCCCGTGTCAGCGGTGCTCTGGCTTCTCTTGAAGGATTGGCGTGCCGGCTTGCGCGCTCTTCTTCTCAGCTCTGTTCTCAGCGCTATCGGCCTTTTGCTGTGCCTATCCATATACGGGCCAAATTTCTTTCAGCAAATGCTGATGCCGCGAGAAATCACCTTTAGCCATATCGCGAAGAATGCAGGCAAGATCCAGTATATCGCCCCAGCCATGGCGATTTGGGCCTACTATGCCTGGACAAACCGCAGGAGTCAGGCAGCCCAATTTACGGCGTTGTTGATGGGCGCTTCGCTCATCTCTGACCTTGTGCAGTCGATGGGGGCGGGGCTTTCGATCAACTCTCATTTCGAAGTGCTGTTTGCCGCCGGCGTTGGCATGGCTTTGGCCTTCGAGCGCATCGGCGACACGCCAATCGCGAAGCGGTTTTCGGCGGCGAAAGTGCAGGCCGCGATGCTTGGCGTCCTCGTTTTGCGTTTGCTGCTTGGGCAGGATCTCGAACCCTATCTGGTCCTGGCGAGTTCGGCCTTCCGGCAAGAAGTGCGGCTCAAAGAAGCCGCGATGGAAGCGGAGGTCGCGCGCATAAGGTCTATTCCCGGGGCCGTCTCCTGCAGCGCCATGATCGTCTGCTACTGGGCTGGGAAAGCCTTCGTGTACGACGATTTCTGGGTGGGCCAGAAAATCGCGACTGGAAAGCTCAAAGCTGAGGAGGAACGCAGGTTGGTCCAGGACCGCGACATCCGCTTCGAGATGATCGATGAGAAAGCGATGCTCGGAAAGAAGCGCCTGTTTTGAGGGGGCTGGAGCGGATGCCATCCCTCCCCTCAAAGGTTGATCAAAACTCCAAAAGAAAAGGCTGCTTTTTTGGTTGACCCCGATCAACTTATGGTCCAAAAAGAGAACAAATAGGGATCAAACGGGGCCATGAGCAAGCTTGAAGCCTTACGGATGCAGATCCAAGCCCTTGAGGGGCGTTACTTGGAAACGCGCCCAGACGATCAAACCTTGCCTTTTGAGGATGGCTGGTTGAATGCGCCGCTTCCTTACGGCGGCTTGCAGCTTGGCGCCCTTCACGAGTTCCGCTCGGATGGGCTAGAGGCTGAACTTGCGCCTGCGGTGACGGCGTTTGCGGCGACGATGGCGGCCAGAATTTTGCGGACTAAAGAAGGGTGCGCCATTTGGGCTTCGAGCCTCGCCGATTGCTATCCGCCCGGCCTCATCCGCTTCGGTCTCGATGTTTCGCGCATCGTCTGGGTCGATTGCCGGAAGGACGACGAGGTTTTAAGCGTCATGGAGGTGGCTCTGCGTTCGCGCGCGCTCGCCGCAGTTATGGGCGAGGCTGGCGCGCTGACCTTGAAGACGGGACGACGGCTGGATGCGGCTGCTCGGCAATCGGGCGTCACCGCGCTTCTCATTCGGAGGCCGTTGTTCAAATCTTCTAAAGCGGGTTGTCGCCCAAGCGGCGCTGCGGCTACGCGCTGGCGCGTTAGCGCTGTCCCTTCCTTCCCTTCCGGAAACGCCAACGACGCACCCCGAAATCTTCACAATCAACATCATGGCGTTCTTGACGGGCCCGGATGCCGGCAGGCCGGTTCCGGGATGACTGAAATCAGCCTCGGCCCCCCCTGCTGGCGGCTCGACCTCGAATATTGCCGCAACGGCAGACCGGCATCGTGGATTGTGGAGGCATTGGATGGCTCAGACGGCGAAGGACTCCAAGCGGGCCATGTTCGTGTGGTTGCCGAACTTCGCGATGAGGCTCGCAAGGATGAAACGTCCCCGGCTCGCCCGTCCGCGCGAACCGCTCGCGCTTCTTAAAAAGCACGGTAACATCCGCCGCATCGCAGCCCTCGACGAACCCGCTGTCCGGGCTGGCCTTCACCTGCATCAGCCTTTGGCGGATGCGCTTGCCGTGTGCCCCAAGCTTGCCTCTGCCGAAGCCGAACCGGAGGCGGCGTCAGAGGCGTTGACCGCGCTCGCAGCCTGGGCGCAGCGTTACAGTCCCGCCACGGCTCCTGCCCCGCCATGCGGCCTTTGGCTCGATATTACGGGATGCGCCCATCTCTGGGGCGGCGAAGACGGGCTTGCTGAAGACCTGATCGCGGCGATCGAAGCGCGGGGCTTTCCGGCGCGCGCCGCCATAGCGCCCACCTTCGGGGCGGCCTACGCGCTTGCGCATCATGCCAAGCATTATGTGATAGCACCCTCTCTCCCGATCCAACTCACCTTGGCGAGTTCGCAATCCAACGAGACCGCATCCGCAAGCAGATGCGGTGGGGAGGGCCAAGTCGCGGCAGTTGCAACAGCGTCCCTTCTCCCAGCAAACGCGCCTTGGCGCGCTTGCGACCCGGAATGCCTGCATCCGCCATCGGATGCAGGGCGGGAGAAGGACAGGATGAGGGGTGCTTTATCTACCCTTCTCGCGCCGCTGCCCGTGGAGCGGCTGCGCATCAGCGAAGAGACGGCGACCGTTCTGCGCAAACTCGGCCTTTTCACCATCGGCGACGTACAAAAACTGCCGCGGGCCGGCCTTGCGCGCCGCTTCCCCGATCTTCTGCCCCAACTCGACAAAGCGCTGGGCCAAACCGCAGAGCCAATCGAATTCCTATGCCCGCCTTCGCCCTGGATTGAGCGCTTGCGCTTCGCCGAACCCATATCAACGCCCGAAGATTTGGAACGGGTCACGCTCAGCCTGCTGAACATGCTCTGCGCACGCCTTCAAGCCGAGCGACAGGGCGGCCAGCGTTTCGAGGTCAGTTTTTTCAGATGCGACGGCAGCGTGCAAATGCAAGCTGTTTCGACCGTGCTCCCTGTCCGCGACGCCGTCCGCGTCTTCCGCCTTTTCAGGGAAAAGCTCGAACTGATCGACCCCGGTTTCGGGATCGATGCAGCAGCCCTTGCTGCAACGCATGTGGAACCGTTGGAAGCACAACAATCCAACATTCTCCGCGAGGTGAAAAGCACGGCCTGCGCCGAGGAGTTGGCGGTTCTCATCGACGCCCTACAGAACAAGCTCGGCAAAGGCCGAGTCTGCCGGCTTTCAGTGCGGGAAAGCTACATCCCCGAACGCGCCGTGAAACGGGAAGGCCCCTTGGAGCCACCGTCATGGCCGGGCTCGACCCGGCCATCCAGAGCAAAAAGCAAAGGTTCAAGGAGTGGGACATTGGATGGCCGCCTCAAGGGCGGCCATGACGCCAACCTTTGGCAAAACACGGCGGAGCGGCCCATTCGCCTCTTCCTGCGCCCTCATCCCATCGACGTGACCGCTGCGATCCCGGATGCGCCGCCGATGCTTTTTCGTTGGCGGAAAGTGGTGCACCGCGTCGTTCGCGCCGAGGGGCCAGAGCGCATTTCTCCCGAATGGTGGCGCGGGACGGGCAACGCAGAAGGCGACGATCAGATCCGCGATTATTACCGCGTGGAAAACGCGCACGGCATGCGCTTCTGGGTTTTCCGCGAAGGGATTTATGGCGGCGAGCAGCCCCCCCGCTGGTATCTTCAAGGGGTCTTTGCATGAGCCCGCGCCATCATCATCCCAGAACGGCGCTTGCGCCGTGTCCGGGATCGTTCCAAACGCAGGCGCTTGTATTTGGGGCGATCCCGGATAACGCCTGCGGCGTCTTCTGGATGATAACGCCTGCGGCGTCTTCTGGATGATGACATTGGCTGCATGTCATTTAGCAGCAGGGGGCAAAGTCCATGCTTAGCCCCATGCGTTACGCCGAACTGCAGGCAACGACGAACTTCTCTTTTCTGGAAGGAGCCTCACATCCCCACGAACTCGTCGTCCGCGCCGCCGAACTCGGCCTTCCCGCCATCGCCATCACAGACCGCAATTCGCTCGCCGGGATCGTGCGCGCTCACCTCGCCGCCCGCGAACTCGACGTAAAGCTGATCGTCGGCTGCCGCCTGACTTTCATGGACGGCTCGCCGGATCTTCTCTGCTACCCCAAGGACCGCGCGGCTTACGGACGGCTTTGCAGGCTTCTGACGGTTGGGAAATCGGATCGGGTTTTTAAGCAGAAAGGAACCCATGGCGCTTCAGCGTCATGGCCGCCCTTGAGGCGGCCATCCAGCAGGAAAACTCAGCAGCTTGGGTTTCTAAAACTGGATGGCCGGGTCAAGCCCGGCCATGACAAACAAGGAGATGGCGACCAGAAAACCGAAATTCCCAAAGGCGAATGCCACCTCTGGCTTGAAGATTTCCTGGCTTTTTCGGAAGGGCAGATCGTGGCTGTGGCGCCGCCGGACGATGCGTTTCATACACCGACCAAAACCGAAAGCTTTCGGCGGCATGTGCAGGATTTGGCGCGCCAACTCGAAAGCCGCGTCTATCTCGCCGCGTCCCATCGCTTTCAGGGCGACGACGCCAGAAGGCTTCATCGTCTTGCCGCGCTGGCCGAAGAGGCGCGCATTCCTCTCATCGCGACCAACGACGTGCTTTATCATGACGCGTCGCGCCGCCGCCTGCAGGATATTCTCACCTGCATCCGCGAGACCTGCTCTATCGATGAGGCAGGCTTCCGGCTCAATCGCAATGCCGAGCGCCATCTGAAAAGTCCCGAGGAAATGGCGCGGCTGTTCGCAGCCTGCCCGCAAGCGATCGCAAACACGGCTGAACTCGCGAGCCGCTGCACGTTCAGCCTCAAGGAACTGACTTACGAATATCCCGAGGAGATCGCGCCCGACGGCGAAGATCCGCAGGAGCGGCTCGAACGGCTGACCTGGGAGGGGCTCAAGCGGCGATACCCGGCGCCTGACGGTCCGCCGACCGCTGTCGTAGAGCAGATCAAGCACGAGTTCGTGCTCATCGCCCGCCACAGCTATGCGCCTTTCTTTCTCACCGTAGAGGACATTGTCCGCTACGCCCGCGATAAAGGAATCCTGCATCAGGGGCGCGGTTCGGCCGCCAATTCCGCCGTCTGCTATGCGCTCGGCATTACCGAAGTCGATCCCACCCGCTCAAACCTTCTTTTCGAGCGCTTCATTTCGGATGCGCGCCATGAGCCGCCGGACATCGACGTCGATTTCGAGCACGAGCGGCGCGAAGACGTCATCCAATATGTGTATAACCGCTTCGGGAGGCATCGCGCCGGATTATGCGCCACCGTGATCTGTTACCGGACGCGCGGCGCGGTCCGCGAAGTGGGCAAGGCGCTCGGCCTTTCGCCCGATGTCACGGCGGCGCTTGCAGGCTCGATCTGGGGCTGGAGCGAAGACGGCGTCGATCCGCAGGAGCTTGCTGGCCTCGGCCTTGACGCCTCGGACAAAAGGCTCGCGCTTTGCCTCGACTTGTCCCGCCAGCTCATTGGCTTTCCCCGGCACCTTTCGCAGCATCCCGGCGGTTTTCTCATCGCGCGTGGACGGCTGGATGAACTCGCCCCCATCGAGAACGCCTCGATGAAAGAACGCACCATCGTGTCATGGGACAAAGACGACATCGAAGCGCTCGGCATGCTGAAGGTGGATGTGCTGGCGCTCGGCATGCTCACCTGCCTCGCCAAAGGCTTCAACCTGTTGCGCAAGCATTACGGGGTGGATTTAACACCCGCGACGCTCCCGTCTGAGGACAGGCCTGTGTATGAGATGCTGTCGCGCGCCGATTCCATCGGCGTGTTCCAGGTCGAAAGCCGCGCCCAGCAGACCATGCTGCCGCGGCTCAAGCCGCAATGCTTTTACGATCTCGTCATCGAGGTCGCCATCGTGCGGCCTGGCCCGATCCAGGGCGATATGGTGCATCCCTATCTGCGCCGCCGCCAAGGGCTGGAGGAGCCGGACTTTCCCAGTGAGGAACTGAAAGACATTCTCGCAAAAACGCTCGGCGTGCCGCTCTTCCAGGAACAGTGCATGAAAATCGCCATCGTGGCGGCGGGCTTCGCGCCAAGCCGGGCAGACGAACTGCGCCGCGCCATGGCGACGTTCAAAAAGGTCGGAACCATCGGCCAGTTCAAGGACGAGTTCATCAACGGCATGCTCGCGAAGGGGTATGAGCGCGCGTTCGCCGAGCGCTGCTTCAGCCAAATCCAGGGGTTCGGAACCTATGGCTTTCCCGAGAGCCATGCGGCTTCTTTCGCGCTGCTCGTCTACTGCTCGGCCTGGATGAAACGCCATTACCCCGACGTGTTCGTCGCCGCGATCCTGAACAGCCAGCCCATGGGGTTCTATGCACCGGCGCAGCTTGTGCGGGATGCGCGCGAGCACGGCGTCGAGGTGCGTCCCGCCGATGTAAACGCGAGCGATTGGGATCATACGCTTGAGCCTCTTACCCCCTCACCCCTACCCCCTCTCCCGCAAGGGGAGAGAGGAGCTGGCCGCACCTTCCGCAGCAGCGTTCCTGCTCCCCCACCGCATCGGCTTGCGGATTCGGTCATTTTGAGTTGCGAACTCGCCAAGTCGAGTTCGCCGGGAGAAGGACAGGATGAGGGGGAAAGCCCGCCAAAACACAAGCATGCGCTTCGGCTCGGTCTTCGCTTGATCGCGGGGCTCAGCAAAGACGATGCGGAGAAAATCATGACCGCCAGAGCTTTGTGTGGGCCTTTCAAAAGCCCGAGAGACCTTATGCGGCGCGCAAAGCTCAAGCCCGCGATAATGCTCACACTCGCCCGCGCCGACGCCTTTGGATCGCTCACCCTAAACCGCCGGGAAACCCTATGGGAGGTGACCGGTCTTGAAGCAGACGAGCCGCCATTGAATGTCATAGCCGGGCATGACCCGGACCTTCAAACGCCTGCCGGGCAAGCCCATGGGATGGGCGCAGCAAGCGAGGCCATAACGGACATAGGCGTCATCCCCGAGACGCCGCAGGCGTTATCCCGGATTCTTGAGAACGCCAAGCCTCGCCTTTGTAGCGATCCCGGACACAGGCAAAACCGCCGGAAGGACGATGGCGTCGCGCTCCCACTCTTGAAGTCGGAAGAAGAGGTTGCGGAAGATTACGCGGTGTTCGGCCTTTCGCTCAAGAACCATCCGATGGCGTTCATGCGCGAGGAGTTCAGCGCCAAGAACATGGTTACGGCGGCGGACCTGAAAGAGCTGGTCAACGGAACATTCGTTAAAATTGCAGGGCTTGTGCTGTTCCGTCAGCGACCGGGAACCGCAAAAGGCACGATCTTTATAACGATGGAGGACGAGACAGGCGCCGCTAATCTGATCGTTTGGCCAAAAGTGGCGGAAGCCTATCGCAGAGCCGTTTTTGGAGCGAAAGTGATTCTATGCGAGGGCGTCTTGCAAAAAGAGAGTAATGTAATCCATATCGTCAGCCGCCGCCTTGCCGACTGGACCCTAGCGCTTCAGCGCCTTCAGCCTGAAGCAAACTTATTTGGGTTACAGTTCGGGCGCGGCGATGAAGTTGCTCATGCATCGGGCGGAGATGCACGAGCATCAAAAGCTAACTCGAATTGGACGAATACCTTAAAAAGCCGCGATTTTCGGTAAAATGATCTTCCAGGCTTTTTGCTGGCGGCGGCATGCAGCGCCGTCGCCGGATAACAGGGGTCACCAGGACCTGGCGAAGGCCAAGCGCTGGCGGGCGTTACGCTTTTGCCTCGATTACAAGAGGGGAAACATGCGCGTTAAATCACATATCTGGGTGAGCGCCTACTTGCGACGGGTCAATGCCGCCTTCGTCCATGCCGCCCTTGTGCGGCGCGGGGACGCCGACGCCGGCGCGATCTATATCAAGGTTGCGGAGACTGACGGCAAAGCCCAGGTTTTCGCGCCGCTTTCGGCGGAGCTTGCCGAGATGACGCCGAGCGACGCGCTCATCGTGGAAGAAGGACGGGCTTGGCAGCCGGTGTATTCACCCCCCGCCGGAGAAGCGGAGGCCGACGCCTATCTTGCCCGCCAGGCCGGCCGCGATCCGGATATCTGGATTTTGGAGGTGGAGGCTACCCAGGGACGCCATCTTTTGGGAGAAACCGCTAGACCTCTCTCCTGAAGTCGCAGTTCACGCGAGGGCGTGGTTCAAGTTTGTCAGGCCGCAACGATCGCTGCTGGCGTCATTCTCGAACTTGGTCACACAGGTGTTTCCGCCAATTTTATCGTCATGACCGCCCTCTGAGGCGGCCATCAACAAAGAACGAGCATATCAGATTGGAGCTGGATGGCAGGCCATGACAGCAGAGCGAAACCGCCGAGGTTTTCAGGACCTCTTATCGAGAAGGAAGCATCGGTCTAATCAAGTTCCCGAAAAGCATCATCGCGGCATCTTGAATCTTAACACATTTGAAGAGAAAGGGCTTTTGAGATTCCAGCCAGCGCTCCGCCTGTCCAAGGATGATAGCCGCCGTAAGCTTGGCGAGGCGTGCTCAGCGCGTTCTGCGCCGCCGGCCTCGCCCCTGAATTTCGGGGACGTTATTGCTTTTGACATCGGCTGCGGGCGGCTCAGCGACCGCAGCGACGACAGGCTCTGAGGGTTGGAGGTCGCAGCGTGCTTTTTTGAGCTCGCTCAAGGCCTGCGCCCGGTAGCTCTCCCCCTGGAGAGGAGCGCGGATGACGATGAAGCCCGTTTCGCTTGGCGAGACGACGATATTCTGGTCGTCGCCTTCCTCCGTATTTTCGGTCGCGGTTTCCTCGGCAAGCCGGTCGCGCCGAATGAGAAGCAGGCGCGCCTCCGATTTCCTGGAATTGGCGCCGGTGACGAGATAGAAATTTTCTCCTGACGGCGTCGAAACGGCAAGGGACCATGGTCTGTCGCTCAGCGGAGACCTGACAATGACGTTGTGCTCCGAGATATCGTAAAGACAGTACGCGGTGATCACCTCCGGCGAGGTGAACGGCAGTTCGGCTGCGTTCTCCCCCTCCGACACGAAAAGCGTGTTCGGCTTCATGGCGGCGGACAATCGAGACCATGCATCGCGCTCCGCAAGCGCTGGAATGCCGAGCACACAGAGGATGTGAATGACGCCGCCGGCGACCAAGCCGCCAATGACCCAAGGGTAGCTTCCCATCACAAACACTCCAAGAGCGTGATGGCGGGCAGAACGTCTTCTCCCGATTTAAGGAGGCCATCGGGCGAAAGCGGCCGAAGGATCTCCAACCGAAGCACCACCCGTCGTCCGCGTTCGGCGGGAAGCCAATTGCCGGGCTGCACTTCCGGCGACAGGCGCACCAGGAACGAGCCGTCGGGGGCGGCAGAGATGTTGGCGCTGGAGAAGCTCGACCGGCCGGTTTTGTTCGGCATGAGCTGTCCGTCCGTCCGGAACGCCGCAATGCTCCACCAAAGAGCCGGGACGGAAGAACCGCGTACTTCGTAGGTGCAGTCTCCGGAAAGACGGGCGCCCGAGTTGTCGCGCGTCGCCGTAAAGGTCATGGCGGCCGCCGTCGTGATTGGAAGCGTTCCTTCGCGGGCGATGTGGGCAAGCGTGTAAGGGTCGGCGTCGGCCGTGCCCTGCCGGAACCAATACGCCCACGGCCCGAAGCGAATCGTGCTCGCAAAGAAGCCGTGGCTGACCGTCCGCCAAGCCGTCCCGAGGCCCAGAACCAGGGCGATCCCCACGAACAGCAAGAATCGGGTGAGGAACGGCATCGATCTTCCTAACCTATGCTTTCGTCATTGTCTTCTTCGTGCAGCCGGTCAAAGCGCACGCTTTCGAAGAGGGGTTATTGCGTCCTCACGGGCGGTTTGTCCAGGCTTGCGCCCTTCTCCTGAACGGACGAGGCGTCGACCTTCGGCGCTTCCTTCAAGAGCTTTGACAGCGAGATCAGCATCTTCCGCGTCTTGGCGGGCATGCGCTTCGCCGCATCCTGGGCGCCGCTTCCGGCGGAGCCCGGGTCCTCGCGCCTCATCTCGGACAGGCGCTGACGCTCCTCGATCTGCCGCGGATGAAGGGGAAGACCGGGAATCTGGGGAATATCCATGCTGGTGTGCGCCGCCGCCATGTATTCATGCCACACGGGAGCGGACAGGTGACCGCCTGTGGCGCCGCTCGCCATTTCGCTGAAGTCGTCATTGCCGAACCAGACGCCCGTGACATATTGGCCGGTGAACCCCATGAACCAGACATCGCGCGGGCCTGAACTTGTTCCGGTCTTGCCCGCCGCTGTCGTGAAGTCAAGCTTGGCGGCCATCCCAGTCCCTTCGCTCACCACTTTTTCAAGCATGGTGTTCAGCGTCTCTATGTCCTGTCGCTTGAAAATCTGGGCCGGCGGCGGTTCGTCGCGCTCACGCGAATAGACGACTTCATCGCGCGTGTTGCGCAGCTCGGTGATCGCATAAGATTTGACGGCCTTGCCGCCGTTCGCAAATACAGCGAACCCGGCGGTGTGGTCGAGCGGAGCGACGCCCGTATCGCCGAGCGCCATCGAGCAGGTCTTGCGAACGCTGTTCAGTCCAAGTTTATGAGCCGTCTCAAGCACCTTGTCGCGGCCGACATCAAGGGACAACTTGACCGCGATGGTGTTCACCGACTTCTCCAGCGCCTCGAAGAGCGTCATGGAGCGCCCGCTGATGCCGCCTCCATAATTATGTGGAGACCAGTTTCCGCAAGTCGGCGCGACGTCCGACATAACCTTTGTCGGCTTTACGCCGTTCTCAATCGCGGTGAGGTAGACATAAGGCTTGAAGGAGGAGCCGGGCTGCCTCTCTCCATGCGTCGCGCGATTGAACTGGCTGTCGCCGTAATCGCGGCCGCCCACGATGACGCGAACGGCTCCGTCGTTATCCATTGAAACGAGCGCCGCCTGGCTCGCGTGTGCGCTGCGCCCCTCCCGTTCGAATGTGTTCTCGATGACCTGCTCGGCAAGTTTCTGAAGCGGCACGTCGACGGTTGTGCGCGCGGTCAGGACGAACTCGCCCTTCCCCTTCATAAGGCGCTGCACTTCCTCGAAAGCCCAGTCCAGGAAGTAATTCGGGACATAAACCTCCTGTCGGTCGACAATCTTCGCCGAATTAAGCCGGGCGCTGTGCACCTGCCCCTCGGTCATGAACCCCGCCTCGATGAGATTGGTCAAAACCTGGTTCGTGCGCGCATGCGATTCCGCCGGGTTGGAATGCGGGGCATACTTTGTGGGGGCCTTGAACAGGCCGGCCAGAACCGCCGCTTCGGCGAGGTTGATGTCCCGGACGGATTTGCCGAAATAGAATTGCGAAGCCGCTTCTACCCCGAAAGTGCCGCCGCCCAGATAGGCGCGGTCGAGATAAAGCTTGAGAATCTCCTTCTTCGTAAGATGGGCCTCGAGCCAAAGGGCGAGATAGACCTCGCGGATCTTGCGCTGAATCGAGCGCTCCGACGAAAGGAATAGATTTTTAGCAAGCTGCTGCGTCAGTGAGCTGCCGCCCTGGACCACGGTTTCCGCGCGGGCATTCTGGACGAGCGCGCGGAAGGTGCCATACATATCGATGCCAAAATGCTCAAAGAAGCGGCGGTCTTCCGTCGCCATCGTCGCCTTGATGAGATTGTCGGGCACCTCCTCAAGCGGCACGGCGTCCGAGAACTGGATGCCACGCTTTCCGATCTCATTTCCGTAACGGTCGAGAAACGTCACGCTGAATTCGCTGCCAGTGCGCCAGTTCGGGTTCTTCGTGAGCTCAATGGCCGGCAACTCGAACATGAGCACCACAACGGCGGCACCTGTTCCAAGCGTCAGGACATCGGACACGATCTCGGTCGCGAAGCGCCGGAACCCGCTTACCCGAAAGCGGGCGAAGAAATTGTTGTAGTTTGCCCACCAGTCTTTAAATCTGGCGTACAAACCGTAAAGGGTGGAATTGATCCACGAGTTCGAGCGCAAGCCAATTAAAGATATAACGGTTGCGTCGGTTCGGTTTGAAAATCCAGTCCCGCACCTTTGTTCGCCGCTTCCATTGTTCTTAGCCGCCGGTACTATGCCAAGAAATAAGTCCGCAAAACAACAAAAAGGGGGCGCCAGCCATGCTCCTCCCAAAAATATGTCTGGGCTAAAGGACGGAAACGAGCCGTTCTGGAAAAGCAAAGCTCTCGGAGACATGTCCGCCGAGGAGTGGGAATCGCTTTGCGACGGCTGCGGGCAGTGTTGCCTGCTCAAGCTCGAAGATGAAGATACAGGCGAAATCGCCGTCACGCGGCTCGCTTGCAAACTGCTCGATCTTGGATCGTGCCAATGCTCGGACTACGGAAACCGGCAGGCGCATGTTTCAGATTGCGTGAAACTCACGCCCGCCGATGTGAGCCGTATCGGGTGGCTTCCCGAGACGTGCGCCTATCGCCTCCTCGACGAGGGGGAAGAGCTTCGGTGGTGGCATCCGCTTGTCTCGGGAACGAGCGAGACGGTTTTCGAGGCCGGCATATCGATTTGTGGATTAGCCATCAGCGAGAAGAAAGTTCCCGAGCATCGATTTCCGGCTCACATTGTCGGATGGATCGAGCAGAAAAGAAGTTAGCCTGTCCAATCGGTCACAAGGCTGGCGAAATGCTGTGCGATAATCTCTTCCCGAGCGCTTGTGTTCGGGGATTGTTCTTTGTATGGCGTCTTGTCTCAAAAGCTCTGAGCATCTTGAAGCCAGAGGAAACCTTTCTTTCAGGAACAGCGGTTTAATCCTGAACTCGGGCACAGCGGACCGTGCGGTCCGTCAAAGCCGGGGAAGGATAAATCGTATCGTGTCGCCATCATGGTTAAACGAAGTTTTTATTAAAAAGGGATATGCCTGCGGTATATTCGGTCATCATTTTCGGGGGGCAGAGGCTCGGATCGGTGAACGAAATGCGCGCGTAGTATGGCAGATCGCTTCTAGACCGCGAGGGATCATGGCATGACGACACGACTCGCCAGCGACCTTATTTTGGCGGCGGACTTTTCCTGCGCAGGACTGTTTTCCGCCGTCGGCGTCATTCGTGAGCCCTCCCTCGCCTTGAGCGTGGCTATCCGGGACCTTTTTCTTCATCGCGAAGATCCCGAATTGAAACCGATCATCCTCCATGTGCTGGCGACAAGGGTCGCCGGGCGGTGCAGCATCCGAGGCCCACGCATCCGGCGCGCGCTCGCAGATTGCATTGCGAACCAGCTCGCGCTCGAGTGGAAAATTACGATCCCGGCCGCCGGTTCCGTGCGCGCGCTTTTTCTGGTGACGCGGCTCGGAAAAGTCGATCAACGCGACTTGTTCGATCTCAGCCTGCAGCTTGCGGGCAAGCCCTCTTTTTTTGACGCTGCGAAACCGGTGGAGGCCGCTGCGCCCCCACCGCGGCGGCAGGCATGCTCTTTGCTAAGACTTTTTTAAGGTCGGGGCGTTTCTGACGGGGCCGTTCATCTCGGATTTAGGAAAGATGCGCTCTCTTTGCGGCCTTCGATGCAAAAAGAGCCATGAGATATTTTTGCGCAGGCTTCATATTGGCCCTGGCTGTGTGCCATAGCGGCGCCGTTTTCGGCAAGGACACATGCGCGCACACGTGGGACAAGGGCGACTACAAGAGCTTCAAGCAGGTCCAGGACGAACTTCAGGGGCGGCTCGGGAACGGCAAAATCTTACGGTTCTCGCTTTGCGGCAACGCTAACGATCATTATTTTCAAGTGACTGTTCTTGATCCATCCGGCAAGGTTCGCATTCTTCGACTTGCCGCCCGCTAAAGTGCGTCCGGAAAAGTATGAAGCGGTTGTCCGATAAGACGCACGACAAAACAAAGAGCTAGAGCGGTACGCTCTAGTGTCGGAGGCTGGTTATGCGCGTTCTGGTTGTCGAAGACGACTTGGACTTGAGCCGTCAGCTCGTCTCAGCGCTGACCGACGCCGGCTATGCGGCCGACGCCGCATTTGACGGCGAGGAAGGCGGATATCTTGGGGAGAGCGAACCCTACGACGCGATCATCCTGGACCTGGGCTTACCCAAAATCGACGGCCTCACCGTCCTGGAGCGCTGGCGCAGAGCGGACATCAAAACGCCGGTGCTCATCCTAACTGCGCGCGATCGCTGGAGCGAGAAGGTCGCCGGGATCAACGCTGGAGCCGACGATTATGTCGCCAAGCCCTTCCAGATGGAGGAGGTCATCGCCAGGATTCGCGCGCTCTTGCGCCGGAGCGCCGGCTTGGCCAAGCCCGAGCTGGAATGCGGGCTTTTGAGGCTCGATACGAGGTCTGCGCGGGTCACCTTCAACGGCGCGGCCATCAAGCTGACCGGACTCGAATTCAGACTGTTGTCTTATCTGATGCATCACCAGTCCAGGGTCGTCTCACGGTCCGAACTCGTCGATCACCTCTACCAGCAGGATTTCGACCGCGACTCGAACACTATCGAGGTTTTCATCGGACGGCTCCGGCGCAAAATCCCGGCGGACATCATCCATACGGTGCGCGGGCTCGGCTATTGCCTCTCCCCATCCGAGCACGCCGAGGGGAGCGCGAAGAGGGGCTCATGAGGGCCAACTCGCTAGCCCTTCGCCTTGTCATTTCGTCGGCGGCCTGGACGCTCATGATCCTGTCGGTCACGGCGGCTATCCTGATCTCGCTTTGCCGCGACTTTCTCGAAGACAACTTCGATCAAAAGCTCAATCAGTATCTTGAGAACATCATCGCAAAAGCCGCCCCGCAGGGCACGCTGGACATCAGAAAGCCGGACGATGTCGGCGAGCCGCTCTTTTTCAAGCCGCTGTCCGGCGCTTACTGGCAGATACGGCCGCTCGACCCGGGAAGCGAGCCGATGTTCAAATCCGACTCGCTCGCTGGCGAAACATACAAGACCCCGAGCGAAATCGGCATCAAGCCCGACGCGAAGCATATGCGCCAAGGCTATATCGACGGCCCGGAAGGCCAGTTCCTCCGGGTCTTGGAGCGGGACATCGACTTCGGGCAGGAGAACGAGAGTCGGGTTTTCTCCATATCCGTCGCCTTCGACACCGAAGGAATCGACAATGAAGCGCGCTATTTGACGAACACCATTGTGCTGACGCTGGCGCTCCTCGGCGTTGGGCTGTTGCTTGCGACGTTCTTTCAGGTTCGCTTCGGGCTCAGTCCCCTCCAGGACATCGGCAGGAAGATCGCCGCGATCCGCTCCGGCGAAGACGTAAGGCTGGAGGGCGCTCCGCCCGATGAGATTCTGCCGCTGCAAGAGGAGTTGAACGCCCTGATCGAGGCGAACAATAGCGTAGTGGAGCGCGCCCGCACCCATGTCGGCAATCTTGCGCACGCGCTCAAGACCCCTCTGAGCGTCATCATCAACGAGGCCGCATCGCACAACACGGACTTCGCGGAAAAGGTCGCGCAACAGGCCGCGCTCATGAGGCAGCAGATCTCGCATCACCTCGACCGGGCGCGCATCGCCGCGCAGATACGGCCGGTGGGCGGGGCTGCCGACGTGGGCGTCCAACTCACCGCCCTTTCCCGCGCCTTGCAGAAAATCTACGAAGCCAGGGGCTTGCGCTTGCAAATTGAGTGTCCGGGCGGCGTGCGCTTCTTCGGCGAAAAGCAGGATTTCGAGGAGATGGCGGGCAACCTTATGGACAACGCCTGCAAATGGGCGAAGTCGACCGTCTCGGTCACGGTTCAAGCCCCGGCTGCGGTCGCCCCTCACGCCGCCCGAACTTTTGAACTCATTATTGAAGACGATGGACCGGGCTTGCCGGAAGACTTCCGCCGCTCCGCCGTCAAACGAGGCCGCCGTCTCGACGAAAGCGTGCCCGGCTCGGGCCTCGGCCTTTCCATCGTCGCCGACCTGTCGCACCTCTACCGCGGCTCGCTTCGTCTCGAAGAGGCCACAACCGGCGGTTTAAGAGCCTGTCTCACGCTCCCCGCCGCATGATGACGCAAAATCGCCCGAAAAAGCTCCCTAGGGTTTTGTGAAAATACGCTAGGAGCGGCGGGCGATTCGCCCGCTTCGAGGGGACATGAAAAAGCCAGGACTTCTTTTCATTTCGCTTGCGTTCTCGGTTCTGTCTATTGGATGCGCCACGCACGAGGATGCGGGAACGCTTGTCGGAGCGGGGACTGGCGCCCTGATCGGCAGTCAGTTCGGCAGGGGCGGAGGACGCGTTGCGTCGACAGTCGCCGGCGCGGTCGTAGGCGGCTTCATCGGCAACCGCATCGGCGCTTCCATGGATGAGGAAGACCGCCGGCGCGCGTCGGAAGCGCAATACGCCGCATTCGAGAACGGCAGTCGTGCAGAATGGCGCAGCCCCAACGGCCACTATGGTTACATCGAGCCGAGACCGATCTATTCCTACAACGACATGCAGTGCCGTGAATTCACGCAAACCGCGTACGTCGACGGCAAGCCTGCGACGATGTCCGGCAGGGCTTGCCGAGGCCCCGACGGCCATTGGCATGAAGTGTAAGCGCGCCAGCCTGCTCCACGCAGCCTGGCGCAGCCCGAGGCAAGTTGGCGTGCGCTTCGCCGCACGCTCTCAAGCGAACTTGCCACAGATAAACTGCGGTGGAATCAAATAATTGCTAGTACGCCTTATCCGCGGGCAGTCCTGTCTGCGCCCGCGGCGCGCCGTTCTTTCGCAGCGGCCGAATAATACCGACCCCACTATGTTCTGCCCCAAGGCCCCCTCATCCTGTCCTTCTCCCGGTAAGCTCGCCTCGGCGAGCTTACAACTTGGAGCAGCCGCATCCGCGAGCGGATGCGGCTGGGGAGAAGGAACGATATGGCGACGGCTGGCGCCTTCTCCCTCTCCCGCGCAATCTCGCCCTGGCGAGATTGCTCCTCCATGAGACCGCATCGGCAAGCCGATGCGGTTGGGAGAGGGCGGGGTGAGGGGGCGCTACCGGTCAACGCTTCCGGCGGCTGGTATAAGCGTGACTTGAACGCGCGCAACAGGCCGGGCGCCGAAGTCTGGTCAATTGCGGGAAAAGCCTGCTGCCGGGGTGCGCCGTCGTTCTTCGATGCGGCCTTTGCCTTTCGCCTTCCACGTCGACTTATGCCGGGCCGGGATCGGATCCTTCGGGGCCAAGCGAATGTAATGTCGCCGAGGGTCGGAGAGCGACTGCCGATAAATACTTAATTTGGGAACAATATAACCATTTTGAGGTTCAAGTCGCAGATCGGGTCCTGTCAAGCTAAGCGAGGGCGCCAATCCAAGGCAACTAGAAAATTTTTGCGTACAGATGAGTTTTCAAATGCAACGACGGATGGTTCTTCAGGGCGCCGCCGCAAGCGCGGTGGGCCTATTCTCCGGCGCTTCTGTCGCCGATGGCGCCTCGGCTGCCCGCGCCGCGTCGCCGGACATTGCCGCGGCGCTGGAAAGATTCCGCGCCTCGATCCCCGCGCATTTCGACAGGACGTACGTGGAGAACGCCGTGGTCCCGTTCTTCCTAACGAGCATCTATGAGGGCGAGCGACCCGCGTTGCCGATGATCGATGTGGCGCTCAGCAAGGAGAACGCCCTGCCCCACGATCTTTGGGGGCTGATCTACCAGGACTGGAAACCCACGCCGGAGGAAGGCGTGACCGTGTTCCTGCAGGGCCTGGAGAAGCGGGGCGACAACAACCTTCGTAAGCGGATCTATATGTCTGCGGTCACGCCCGACCTGTACCGCCCAATGTACGGCGCCAAGGTGGTCGCCTTCTTCGACGGGCTGCTGGACCCGAAGTTCGCAGGCAGGCCATTCATGCGGCACTATCTTGATTACTACTGGGACATTTACTGGGACCTGCATCTAGGCGTGAAGGGCGAGGCGATCCCTCCGCAGGTCCGCACGATCGGCGAGGCTTTCAATACGGTTCTTGCCTTCCGCGACCCGAGGCAGCCGATCGTGTACGACAATTACATGACGGTCCGGGCGCTTCTTGAATTCCTCAAGACCTGGATCGATGAGCGGCTAGACGATATCGCGAATGCGCGCATCGCCAATCCGGAGAAAACGATCGCCTGGTATTGGCTCAAAAATGCGGGCGACGGCAAGCATTTCAGCAAGAAGGACGTCGTCTTCGAGTGCTTCCACAACTTCGTCGCGTTCAGCCAATGGGGCAACACGATCTTCGGCGTCATGTCGCGCCTCAGCCAGGACGGCGGCGACCCCAATGTCCGCGCCGCGTTCGAGAAGACAATGTCGGCGAGCCCCGACGCCGCCAACCGCGCCCCCTACGCGCCGCTCGAAATGTTCGTGATGGAGCTGTTCCGCACGATTTCGCCGAATGGCGGGAGCATCTCCGCAATTTCGAACACGCGGCGGTCCGAAGCAAGCGACAATTACGGGGACAGCGTATCCCCCTTTGTCACGCTCGGGTCGCCCTATGAACACAACGGCTACATCATCTCGCCGCACACCTCGACCAGCTTCGACCCCCGGCATTGGGCCAACCCGCAGCAGTTTGATCCGGGTCGCTACCGTGATGTGCCGACCAGCGCTCAGGTGGACGAGGCGAGGAGTAAGCAGGTCGGCTTCGCCAAATGCCCGTTCGACCTTACGACGATGAAGGTCGACGACGGCCGTAACGCAGTCATGGCCAACAGCGCATTCGGCACGGTGTTCGGCGTGGTCGACGGTAAGCCGTTGCCGGTCTGCGACTATGCGGGGTTCGCGCCGTTCGGCTTCGGTTATCGCCGCTGTCCCGGCGAGCAGCTCACCATCCAGGTCTTCGAGGACTTCCTGCGCAAGGTTTGGCGCGAGAAAATAACGTTCCACAACTTGAACCTGCCAACCCCACGCAGGGTCCCTATCGGTCCGAACGCCGTCATTGACGATAATATCGCCTTCGCCCGGCCGTCCTAACCAGCGGGGGACGTGACATAAAACCAGAACTCCGAAAGAACGGCCCGACAGCCGGGAAGAATCTCGAGGGCGCGGCCATGGCGCCCATTCGCCGGCGAGCCCGTGATCGTCTGCTCAGGCTAATGCCCGGTCCGGAAGATCACAGGCTGAGGGACGGGGGTTATGGCTGTGAAGAAAGTCACGCCCTCCGGGCTTGCGCCTTCAAAGGTTTTAAAACCGCTCTCGCTGATATCGTGGAGGTCGCCGCGTTCAAAGCGCGCCCCGTCGTATTCGTAAGCGCCCCATAGGACGACGATCAGCTGCCCGCCATGTCTTTCGGAGTGAAGGATGGCGCCGGGTTCGATGTGAACGATGTGCGAGACGACCGCGCCCCTTCCGAATTTCGGCAGATCGTACCGACTCATTCCGTGGGGCATTTTCTTCCATGGGATGGTCTCGCGCCTAAGGCCCGTGGCCCGTGCAAGGGGAGCAGGCATGAGCACGTCGGTTCCCGGATCGGGTGCCTGAGGAGGCAGCACACTGCCCGGACTTTGCGCAACTTCCCCGGCAAAGCGGCGCATCGTACGCTCGAAAAAATCTTCGTCATCGGCCGCTTTAAAGCCGTCGAGAAGAGCGCCGCCGACATCATCCAAGAGGCGCAAATCCGCCCGGCATCTTGCGCAAAACTGAAGATGACATGCCAAGACGCAGGCCAGCGCAGGGTCGAGCGAGCCCGCAGCCTGACTCATCAGCGTTTCACCCTGGGCATGGTGGCTCAGCGCCGTCATATTTCCTCCCCGACCGAGTCCCGAATCTTTTCATAGGCGAGTCGCATGCGCGATTTCACCGTTCCGATGGGAGCGCCGAGCACGCCAGCGATCTCGTTATGGGAGAGCCCTTCAATATAAGAGAGACGGACGACTTCATATTGCTCCGGCGGTAAATTCTCAAGAACCTTCCGGATACGTTCGCGTTGCTGGTTTCGGATCAATGCCTCATCTGGCAAGTCATCGTCGCCTGCGACTTCTGTCGCCTCTTCCGGGAGATCCTGATAGGGCGCCTGCCGCCTCGCCCGATCGATGCGCAAATTGCGTGCGATGGTGTAGATCCAGGTTGCGGCGCCTCCCTTTTGCGCGGCGTAGAGGTGCGCTTTGCGCCAGACCGTGAAAAGCGCTTCTTGCGCTATGTCTTCCGCAGCTGCGCTGTCTGCTCCCTGCCTGATCATGAGGGACTTGATGCGCGGCCCGTACAGCCGGAAAAGGTCTCGGAAAGCCTGCGGATCGCGATCGCGCGCTATCCTGTTGAGAAGATCGTCCATGGAGAAATTAATGGCAAAACAGCTTGGCTGAGACAAATAACTTATAGGCGATGGCCATGCGGTTTCCGCTTATCGCCGACGATTGGCATTAAATTTGCTTTATTGGGCGTGCGCTGTGCTGCTGCCAGAGAGCTGCGCGACGTGACCCAAGTTGGAACGCGAACTCCTCCGCCGGCCTCTTCAGGGGGATCTCCCTTGCCCTGAAGCGCCGGCTCTTTTTTATTTCGTCACAACAATTTACAACTTATAAAGAGAAAACTCTTAGCCTTTCCGCTTTTCGATCCCCGCTCTTAGCTGTATGCTCATTCACGAGAAGATGCGCCCGTAACGCGCCGCGTGTCGGTTTTGCCTCCGCAAACGGATTTAAGGTGGCCGCTAATTATGAATGAAACTCTCGCTTTAGCAGAGCTGAGAAATCTACGGCGATATGCGTATTGCATTCTCGGCAACCGGCGCCTGAGCGATATTGCCGTTGAGGCCGCTCTTAATAGCATCGTTTCGGATGTCGTTTCCGTGCATGGGCGCGCGATTTCCCGTCTCGATCTTTACCGCAAGATCAATGACGCAGCAGTTGCTACGCCTGGCAATGTGAGCGCCGTCGCGGCGAGCGGCTTCTTCGCTCAATTCCAGCGTCTTTCGAGGGAGCAGCGCCAGGTTGCGGCGCTGCACGCTGTCGTGGGCCTTCCCTATGCCGACATCGCTTCGATCATGGACATGCCTGAAAAGGCGGTCCGCCGCATTTACTGCGAGGCGTTGATGACCTTGCGGGATAAGCCGGCCGCCGTCCTCATCATCGAGGACGAGGTCTTTATCGCCCTCGACCTTCAGCAAATTGTTCGCAACCTCGGTTTCTCGGTTGCCGGCATCGCCAAGAACCGCGCCGAGGCGTTGCGCATCGCGGGGCTGACCAAGCCGAAGTTGATTCTCGCCGACTATAGGCTGAGAGACGATACGGGCGTGGAAGTTGTGAAGGCCATTCGTGAGCAGATGAACACGAACGTCATTTATGTCACCTCCCATCCCGATGAGGTGGCGGCCACGCGCGACCGCGACAATGACCTCGTCATCGCAAAACCATTCAATCCGCGCACCCTCGCAGCGGCGGTGCAAACGCACTTGGCGGCGTAAACCACCCGTCGTTCAAAGACCTATAAAAAACCCCGCCGATCCGGCGGGGTTTTTTATTTTGTGTCCAGCATCGAAAACAGAGAGCGCGCTTTCGAGACGCGCACTTGATCAGCTGGTCGACATCCAGGCCTTGCCAAGCGCGAGCCGGGATCGTTCCAAACTCAGGTCAGCATGGTCTACGATCCCCTGTCTGCAGCGCATCGCTTCGCGCTCCGCCGCACGCGGGACGCCGCGGCGACGCGTTGCGAACCCTCCTTAGCGAGCGCTTATCTGCGAAGAACCCTGCCCGCCACCGCGTCAAGCTTCGCAAGCAACGCCGGGTCGCGCGCTTCACGCGCTGTGATGAGGGCGTGGTCGAGAGCGCGATCCGAGCCGATGGGGCAAGGTTCGTGCTCCTTCGGGAAGCTTTTCGCCAGGGCCGCAACCAGCCGCCCCGCCTTTTCGCCGTTTGATTTGAGCACCTTCAGGATCGCTGTGATATCGACGTCGGCGTGCTCTTCGTGCCAGCAGTCGAAGTCGGTCACCATGGCGACGGTCGCGTAGCAAAGCTCGGCTTCGCGCGCGAGCTTGGCCTCGGGCATGTTCGTCATGCCGATCACGCTGCAACCCCACGATTTGTAGAGGTAGGACTCGGCGCGGGTCGAGAATTGCGGTCCCTCCATCACGAGGTACGTGCCGCCGCGCGCATAGGGGATGTCTTCGGCCTTGGCCGCGGCCTCGATCTTGTCGACAAGGCCGGGGCTGACGGGATCGGCCATGGGAACGTGCGCCACGCACCCCGCGCCGAAGAACGATTTTTCGCGAGCGAAGGTGCGGTCGATGAACTGATCGACAAGGACGAATGTGCCGGGCGGCAGCTCTTCGCGGAACGATCCGCAGGCCGAGACCGAAATCAGGTCGGTGACGCCGACGCGCTTCAGCGCATCGATATTCGCGCGGTAGTTGATCGAACTCGGCGATTGCTTGTGCCCCGGCCCGTGGCGCGGAATAAACGCCACCGGAAGCCCGGCGATCTCGCCCATATGCACGGGACAGGAGGGCTCGCCCCAGGGCGAAGTCACCGCTACTTCCCGCTTGTTTTCAAGTCCCGGCAAATCGTAGAGACCCGATCCGCCGATAATTCCAAGAACTGCTTGCACCATGATCTTCTCCAGCCGCGCTTAGCCCTCGTTGGTTTGCGGCATCTCTCAAAGCCCGGCCTCAAATGTCAAGGCATTAGCTCGATGTAGTAGAGGGAGAAAACCCACTTGGCGTCCTCCTCGTCGGTCCTTTTTTGGCCAGGCCCCAAAGGACGCACCGCGTAAAGAGGACCGACGCCGCCGATCCCGAACGCGTGGCCGCCCGCCTCGACGGCCACAATCCAGCCTTCCCGGTCGACCGCAGCAAGAGGGATCTCCGCGCCATAGCCGTCGAGCGCGGAAAGCCGCGCTGTTTTCGCTGCCGCAAGAGGTTTCGCGGCGGCCAGAACGTCGCGGAGAAGCGGCCCCTTGAACACGATCTCGCCGCCTTCCACCACGACAGGCGCCGCCTCCTGGGGCAAGGCCAGGAGGTCGCCGAATGTGTAGGCCCGCGCCTTCTCAAAACTGAGGTTATTGTGATGGAAGAAGCGGTCTCGCTTCTCATCGAGAGGCGGACAATTCGGCACGCCGACAAGGCCGCCAACGGTCAGGACCACGAGCCCGCAATTTGAAGTGGACGCTCCATGGGCGGGGATTGCGAAAGGGGCTGCGGCGGCTCCGGCAAGCAACCCGAGCAAGCTTCGGCGCCGAGACACAGAACCTGAAAACATGATCGATCTCCATAGCGCGAGGGCGTTCGGGGCAAAGCTCGAACGGACGCCCCGCGTGCGATCAAGCGATCGATGCCATATCATGGCGGGAGGGGTTGCGCGAATGCGTTTCCTGGCCGCAAACAGCGCAGCTGAGAGAAATGGCGCCGCGGAAACATTGCAGGCGCCTCGATAATGCTGGCGAACTAAGCACAGGCGCAAAAACAAGAGGATCGGTTCGCCCTGTCGGCGCGGCGGCGTTGTGGCTGAGGCGTGTTGGATCCGCGACGGCGGGTTTGCGCGGCGTCCGCGCGCTCATGATTGACGGGCAAGTGATGCGACAGCGGTCAGCGCCTTGCCAGGGTTAAAAAAGGGCTGAGATTGGTTTCGTTTGGTAAAACAGGGGGTCTCGCCTTCGGCAGGCGGATCTACGGGACTATGGCGATTGGCGGGCGGTTGGCCTCGGCTTTCGTATGCTTGGTCTGGAGGCCCGAAAGCCTCCCCGCCCACAGAGGGCCGTTCGGCTAAGGCATTGAAGTAAAAAGATAAAAATATAACATTGCGGTGCGCACGCCTAGTTAACAGGCCCCGGCGGTCTATGGTTAATAAAGGCTTCAAGAGTCATGAAATCTTGAAGCAGGTCTTCGCGGCTCGACCAACGCGCGGATGGGGCGATGAAACTTCATTGTTTGGCGGAAGCCTTCGACAGCGCCGCCACACGCTCCATCGCGAATGGAACGATACAATAAACCCGCAAACCGGAAAAATCGGATCGGTTGCAAGCTGACCCAAGGACTCAAGCGACCCCTTTTCACAACGCGCATTACGAAGGCTCTGTTCATTGACACAGGGCGCTGCCATCTTGTAACAGGCCCGCAGCCTTTCCAATGCCTTGGGAGACGTCATGCGCATACTTGCCGCCGGCTGGCATGGACAGATCGCAAGCGCCTTCATGCAAATCGCGCCTCAGCGCAAGGATGTCTCGGCTTTCGCCATCGGCAGGCCGGGGCTCGATATTTGCGAACCCCGCAGCGTCGAGCGAGCGCTGGGGGACATCCGGCCCGACGTTCTGATCAATCTGGCAGGCTACACCGACGTGGACGGCGCCGAGAGCGAGCCGGAGCTGGCGTTCGCGCTTAATTCCACGGGCGGCCGGCTCCTCGCCGAGGCCGCTGCCCGGCGCGGCGTTCCCATCATCCATATTTCGACGAGTTATGTGTTCGACGGGAAGAAAGCGTCCGCCTATGTCGAGACGGACCGGACCGATCCCACGACAACCTACGGAAAATCGAAGCTTTCCGGCGAAGCCGAGGTGCAAAAGGCCAATCCGAAGCACATCATTCTTCGGACGGAATGGCTGCACAGCCCTTTTGCCCGCTGTTTCGTGAGCAATATTCTGCAGCGCGCACAGCTCGGGATGCCGCTCAAAGTCGTCGACGATCAATTCGGCAACCCGACCTACGCCCCTCACCTTGTCGACGCCATTCTCGAAGCAGCCGCCTTTTTGACATCGAGGCCATCGGATGAGATCCCTTGGGGCGTTTATCACGCGGCCGGTTCAGGAACGGCGACCTGGTACGACGTCGCTCGGGAGGTTCTTGTCAAAGCCGAGCAACTCACGGGTCTGTCGTTCAGGCTTGATGCAATATCATCTGCGGAATATACAACGCGTACATGGCGCTCGCCAAATTCCCGGCTCGATTGCTCCAAGTTGGAACGCGTCTTCGGCGTGAAGCTCCCGGCTTGGCGAAAAGGGGTCGAGGAGTGCGTCGAACGCCTGCTGGCGCCCGGGCCATCGGCGCTTGCGTCCGACAATGCCTGAAGAGGCAAGGGACGTTGGCCGTGGCTCATAATGTCACGTTTGTTGTTGCGTATCGCACACCCATCTTTCTCTTATTGAAGCCCGCGAGGAGGAAACCATGGCCGACAATCCGTTTGAAATACCGCAGACCATGCGCGACATGGCCGAGCAAAACATGAAGCAGGCGCACGCCGCTTATGATCAGCTTACAGATTTCATGACCAAAGCCATGGGCGCCTGGGTGGGCGCGATGCCCGCCAACCCTGTGGCCAGCGGTTTCAAGGATGTGCAGGAGCGCGCCGTAGCCATAGCGAAGCAGAATGCCGAACTCGGCTTTCGTTGTGGTCGAGAAGATGACCAAGGCGCAGAATTTCCAGGAGATTTTGACGCTTCAGACCCGTTTCGCACAAGAGCAGATGCAGTCCTATACCCGCCAGACCCAGGAGTTGCATAAGCTGATCGGGGATATGATGCAGAAGTCGCGCAGCTGATCTCCAATCGCTCGAAGGGCGGCGAGTCCGCCCTTCGTGATAGCGCTTTATCGGCGATCTTACCCGATGCGGTGAAAGAATTTTCAGAGGGTCGTCTCTGCGGCGCTTCCGAAGAGCTTTTCGCGGGTGGCGTAGGCTCGCAGCGACTTCATGCGATAAATTTTATATAGGGCCCTACGCCCCGGCGGATCGCGGCGCGGCAAGGCGATGCAGAACCGCTTCTATTTCCCGGACGCGTTGATTTCAGCCGCAAGCGCAAGGGTGCGCCGATTGATTTGTTCAGCGTTCAGGAGCCGGACATCCTGTTGGAAGGAAATGAATGTGCTTGGCCGAAGGGCGTCCCCTCGATGCTGGACCAACCCCGACGTAAAACTCATTGCGAACAACGCTGTAAACAGAAACAGCAGAAATCCCGCGGCAGAGTTCATTGTCATACGCATCACCGAAAGCTAACAGCAACTTGGCCTTCGTGGCGAAAACGCTCCGATGCGCGGTGCGTTCCCTCATCCTATAAATAATCTCATCTCCTGAATTTCAAGTTTACCTTGAGACAGCCATAGGGCTCTGGCAGCCGGAGGCGTCGTCCTTGCTCGCTTTTTCGCGTTTGGCGCCGATGCCGTCCTGTTCCTTCAGCCGGCAAGGCTACCTTGTCGAGCCTTTGATGGCTGCTGCAGCTTTAAGGGTCTCATGATTGATCTTTGCAGCAAGCTCCTTCCTGTCCGGCGCCAGCGCTGGCTCCAAAATGAGAAAGCCAACGAAGATAATAAGCGCAATTTTGACGGCCGACCTCCACTCGTTCGGATCGCTCATAACTTCAAATAGTCCGGCGCCTTGGCGGACGATTGCGCCTCCGCTTTGAGTGCTCGTCCCGCAAAGGAGCGGGGCGATAAAATTTCTTTTTTGGGGATTGATCATCATGGCATGCAACGCGCTGTTTCGTTGTTCTCGTTCCGCAACGGTCATGGCGGCCGCCTCATCGCTGTTGCTTCTAGGCAACCACCCTTTTCATTTTGCTCAAATTTTGCAAAAAACATCTTAATGTTACTTAAATAGCACAAGAACCATGAACAAGACCTGAAGAGCGGAGTAAGTATCTGTTCATCATGTCTGCTGGGGAGCCTGTCCACTTTATGCCGTGGCGCTCCGAAGCGAGCGGTGTGCAGGCTTGACGACAGAACCCGCGCGCTTGCTTGATCTGCGCGAACACCGGTTCGGGCAACTGCTTGCGCAGCCGGCAGGGGCTGTCGTGGCCAGCCAGCCTTGATCTTCTCGCGATGGCTTCGACGCGCGTTGGAGCGCTGACAATTGGCTGAAGATGTCACCGGAAGCTGAAACCAAGGGGCGCAAGGATAGCGATTTTTCGAAATTCGAGACCAGCCTGAATACGCCAATCTGTTCGCTAATTCAGAGCGCTAGCGCTAATTACCGATGAAACGTTGGGACAGGAGTTTCGCTTATACTGAGTTGCTTATGTCGTTAGATACCATTCCCGACGGGCGGTTCACGCTCCAGCTTGCGCCGAAGCGCATCCGCCGTTATCCCCCGACCAGCGCAAGGCAAAACGAAGTCGCCGCAGGCTGGTCCCAGCTGATCCGCAGGAGTTTCTGCCTGCGTCCCAGCATATGAGACAGAACTTCCCGCGGGGGATGCTAGATTGCTTTTTGGGCGCTGTGCGTAATCGCGATGCCGCCCGAGCCGAATGACCAGACCTGGATCAATCCGCCAGCGATCGCGATGTTCTTCAGGAAGTGATCATATTGGCCGAAATCGGAGCCGATGGACATCGCGAGCATGAAAACAGCAAGAAGAAGAGCGACATAGCGTGTTCCGAGCCCAAGCGCAAGGAAGAGGCCGCCGGCGAGTTCGATCCCGGTCGCAATATAGAAAGCCCACTCCGGGTCTGTAATCACATGGATCGGCGCGCGAACGTCGGCTGGCGACGACAGGTGCAGGACGTGCATGAAACCGCTGACCAGAAAGATCGCGGCCATCATGATTCGGCCGAGAGCCGCCATATAACTTACGCCTGTCGTCATCGTAACATCCTTCCCTTGTTCCTCATAAACAAGCGCGGCGGCGGAAACGCAATGTTGCCCTCGCGCACCAGGGCTGCTGAAAAACGATGAACCCTATGGCCCCACGATGAGCCCGCAGAACCGCGACAAGCCCGCCATCAGGCCCAAGCCGTTGATTTTCTCGGCCTCATTCCGAGCTTGCCGAAGGACGAGGCTGGAGTTCATGCTTTTTGAGCAGCCTGCTAGTTTTGTACCGGTGGATTGATTGCGGGGCTAGCATTTTCGTCCGCATGCTTTATATCAAAGTGGCTGCGGGGCGCGTTAGGGGCTCCATGAATACCCGGGCCCTATACGATCCTTAAGGGAGCTGACCCTGCTGAGGCTGTGGCCTTGGTTATTTGGCGCCCACCTGCTTGCCAGGGACCCAGGGGATCGATTGTCCCGACGGCCTTCGCGGCTCCTTTGACATCGACCGGAATAGTGCGGGTTAAATCCATCCTTTATCGGCATAGAAAATCCGAAGAGAAGGCGACGCTGCGAGTTGAAGCCATCGCCCGTCGGAAAGAGATTGCGCTGGAAGCCCGCATGGCGGCGGCGCGCGCCGTCGCAGACAGGGGCGTTCAGCTCGTGCATTCTTCGCGATCTGCAGGCGTCGTGGCCGGCTATCACGCGATTCGCGCCGAACTCGATCCGATGCCTCTCCTCGCAGCCCTTCACGAGCGCGGCTTCAGCTTGGTGTTGCCCTGCATGGGCGGCGATAGCGTATCTCTCACGTTCAGGGAATGGACGCCCGGCTCAGCCCTGCTGCGCCGGAAATTTGGCGTAGAGGAACCGCCCGCGCATAATTCCGCAGTCGAGCCAACCATCGTCTTCGCGCCTCTCGTCGCTTTCGACGCTGAGGGCGCGCGTCTCGGCTACGGCGCAGGCTATTACGACGCCGCCTTACGCAATATGAGGGCTCGACGAAAGATTCTTGCTATCGGAATCGCTTTCGACGAGCAGGAATTTCCACACATTCCCCGCGAGCCGCAGGATGAGCCCCTCGACATGATTCTCACGCCCACGCGCGTGATCGCCTGCGGGGCTTGAGCATGCGCATCCTATTCCTCGGCGACGTGCTGGGCCGGTCGGGCCGCAACGCTGTCTGCGATATGCTACCCGCGCTCAGGAAGCGTCTCGCCGCCGATTTCGTCATCGTGAATGGGGAGAACGCGGCCGGCGGCTTCGGCATCACCGAGCCGATCTTCCAGGATCTGCTCGACGCTGGCGCCGACGTGGTCACAAGCGGGAACCACGTCTGGGATCAGCGGGATGCGCTCGTCTTCATTTCCCGTCAGAAACGCCTTCTCAGGCCGCTCAACTTTCCTGCCGGCGCGCCGGGCGGCGGCGCCGGGCTGTTCAGGGCCGCCAACGGCGCCGACGTGCTGGTCTTGAACGTGCAGGGGCGCGTTTTCATGGAGCCGCTCGACGACCCGTTTCAAGCTATCGAGCGCGAAGCGTCGGCGTGTCCCTTGAAGCTTGGCGCGGATGTCATTTTCGTCGACATGCACGCCGAAGCCACATCGGAGAAGCAGGCGCTCGCAGCCGCTTTCGATGGCCGCGTGACGGCCGTGATCGGCACGCACACCCATGTCCCGACCGCCGACGCGCACGTGCTGCCCGGCGGCACGGCCTTTATGACGGACGCCGGAATGTGCGGCGACTACAACTCCATCATCGGCATGGAGAGAGCCGAACCTCTGCGCAGGTTCACGACGCGCATCCCGTCCAGCCGCTTCACTCCGGCGCTTGGGCCAGCCACGATCTGCGGCGCGCTGATCGAGGTCGACCTCGCCACCGGGCTTGCGATCTCGATCGAGCCCGTCCGCGATGGCGTGCCGCTTGGCGGCGTCCGGGAGCATGCACAACGCGAGCGGTGATGCTCGCATCCCAGCTTGCATACGAATTATACCAACCGTAGCACCCCCTCACCCCTCCCTCTCCCGCGAGGGGAGAGGGAGGGGCGCAGCGCTTATCGCAGCGAAGCCTTCCTGCCTGAGGGCGGAGGCGCAATCACGCCCGCCACGGCTTCGGTATAGGCGAGCTGGCTGAAGATAGTCAGCCGACTGCGCTTTTGGGCGACGCTCAGCGTCTTATTTCCCGCCATCTCATGACAATAGGCCGCGGTCAGGCCGTTGACGAGATCCGCGGGCGATGCATTTGGCACAGCCGCCTTGACCTCAGGAACCAACTTTTCCATGCTCGGAACCACGTTGGCGTCCGTGAGGGACTGCAGAATTGATCCGGCCGTCGCATTCGCCTTATCGAGAACCGTCTGCGCGCCGCCTGACAACGTGACCGGGCACTCCGATGGTCCCTGTCCGAGCGCAAACATCAACGGCGTTCTGGCGCGGAGATCGGCGACGAGAAATCCGTCTGCATTCGTCGGCGCATTGTTTCCCCATCTTGTGCGGACATAGTTTGCGATGGCCGCGATTTGCGCGTCGTCCAAAGCTGCGAAGGATGGCATTGGGCCGTACGTATCGGTAGCCGGAAGTCCGCCGAGAATGACCTTGATGACGTTTTGCGGCCCTTCCGCCTTTACCGATCCGTTGTCGGCGAGCGCTGGGATTTTGCCTTTGATCCCTTGTCCGTCGAGTTGATGGCAAGATGCGCAGTTGCTGACGTAAAGGCCGGCCGCCGCATCGCTTACGCCCAAGGACGACGTGGCCTGTTCTTCCTTCGGGGGCGTCGATTTGAGATAGGCTGCGATGGCGTGCAGATCGTCGTCGCTGAGGTTCTTCAAATCGTCGTGGACCATCTCAGACATCGGCCCGATCGCAACCCCGTGTCCCTCGGCGACGCCTTTCTTGAAATAGGATATCAAATCCTCGTTGGTCCAGCTTCCGATCCCCTGAGCCCAGTCTGACGTAATGTTGGGAGCATACCAGCCCTGGATGGCGGCTCCTTCCAGAGCCTTACTGTTTTCATTTGCCTGAGCGAGATTGCGCGGGGTGTGACACTGTCCGCAATGCGCAAGCCCCTCCACGAGGTAAGCGCCGCGATTGATTTGAGCTGATTTGCCGGGATCGGGTTGAAATCCCCCAGGCTTGAAGTAGAGCGCGCGCCATGCCGCCATGCCTTCACGGATATTGAATGGAAAGGCGAGCTTATTGGGCTTTTGATCGGAGTGAATTGGCTTCAGCGAAAACAAATAGGCCTTGATCGCAAGCACATCGTTTCGGTTCACGTTCGTGAACGAGGTGAAGGGCATGGCGGGGTAGAGATACTCGCCATTCGCCTTTATGCCGTCGTGCAAAGCTTTGTAGAATTGATCATCGGTGTAGGCAGCCGATCCCCGTATCCTTATCCGGGGTGATGTTTGACGAATAGATCGTGCCGAACGGCGTCGGGATCGCCCGATTGCCGGCGAAGGCTTCGCCGCCTGGATTACTGTGACAGGAAACGCACCCGCCCGCGGTTGTGAGATACTTTCCCTTGCTCACAAGATCGGGATTCGCCTGGGCAAAGGCGAAATTATTCAAAGCCGCCAGACACACCGACACGATGATTGCGGCGCCTGCCCTACAAAAGATGGAAAAAGCCATACTCGCACTCTCACCTCAAAACGCGATCGTGCAGACGAAACGCAGGTTTACGAGGTCAGTTCCTGGGCGGCGCGTGTGGGGGAGGTCGCCACGCGCCGGAGGGCGGGCGTCTTTGTTTCGTGGACTCGGGGGCCTAGGGCGCTTTCAGGCGTGGGGCGGGGTCGTCGGGCGCGCGGCGAACCCAGCCCATCGGGGTGAGGTGCTCCTGGGGGGTGAACCGCGTCTTGTAGGCCATCTTGCGCGATCCGCCGATCCAGTAGCCGAGGTAAACGTAGGGCAGACCGCGAGACTTGGCGAAAGCGACCTGCTCCATGATGACGTAGTTGCCAAGGCTGCGCCTGGCGAGATCGGGTTCGTAAAAGCTGTAGACAAGTGAGACGCCATCGCTAAGACGATCGCACAGCACCGCCGCCACAAGGGCCTTTTCGTTCGCTCCCGCCCTGCCCGGGCGGTTGATCCGGTACTCGGTCAGGAAGGTTTCGACGGCGCTGTCCTGGATCATCATCGAATAGTCGAGGAGCGACATGTCCGCCATCCCGCCTTCGGCATGGCGAGCCTCGATATAAGCCCGGAAAAGGGCGAACTGCTCGATCGTCGGCCGCCCCGACACGCGGCGCGCCTCGATGTCTCCGTTCATTTTCCAGGTTTTTGCGAGTGTGCGACGGGGCTCGAACTCATTCACGACGATGCGAACGGGCACACATGCCGCGCAATGGTCGCAATAGGGCATGTAGGCGATATTCTGGCTGCGGCGGAAACCGCCCTTCAGCAGATTATCGACCAGCGCAACAGGCCTGTCGGCTGATAAGTGGGTAAAGATCTTGCGCTCGAACCGGCCAGGCAAATAGGGGCACGGCTGCGGCGCAGTTACATAAAACTCGGGGAAACGTCGCTTCTGATCCACAGCAACCCAGGGATTGTTAACAAATCCCGGTCATTGTGCCGAAAAACTCGGCTTTACGCCAGAGAGCAAACGTGCGTTGCACAATTGCTAAATGTCGCTTCCAAAACGATGCAACTCAGCGCCGTACGTTTTTAGCCAGATACGCGCTCTTTCCATGCCAGGAACGGCGTCGCGCATCAATCGCCAGAATTTGGGACCATGGTTCATTTCACGAAGGTGAGCGACCTCGTGCGCGGCCACGTAGTCCAAAACAAATGGCGGCGCAAAGATGAGCCGCCATGAGAAAGAGAGAGTTCCGGTTGTGGAGCAGGAACCCCAGCGCGTCGCTTGGTCACGGATCGCGATGCGCTTACAGCCGCAGTCGAGCATCTTGGCGTATTTTTCGACGCAGGCCGCGATGTCTTTGCGAACCTCAATGCGCAGCCAGTCATGGAGACGGCGCGGCGCGTGCTCCGTGTCGCCGCTCACGTGAAGGCTCGGTATGGGCGCGTCGAAACGCTGCGGACTGAGATTTCGCCAATCGGGAGCCGAATTCTTTAAGAGGGAAGCAGCAGCCTGCGTCTCGCGTTCCTGCCAGACGACGCGATTGTAGCGCTGCGGACCTGCAAACCGGATACGATGAAGCTCGCCTCTCAGCGGAACGATCGCGCCGTCCACGAAGGGCACCGGCTCAGGCAGGCGCTCCAGCTGCTTTCTGAGCCAGTCTGCGTGGCGACTCAAAAAGGCGTTCGCATCCTCGACGCGGCTCCTGTTCGGCAATGTCAGGATGGCGGCGCGCTCGGTGTGGCTGACCTTGAGGGAAAATCGCTTGGCGCGAGGGGAGCGTCTCAGTTCAACGGTGCAGCCCACATTAGGCACACGGAGGACTGGAGTTTGCTCGAGCGGAAGAACGGTTGCGGTTCGCATGAGACTTTCGTCTTTGCTTCAAGGCGGTTTAGATACTATATATGACTGATTCCAAGGTTAGCATGGGTGTGCTTAACAATCTGCGTTTTTTGAGCAACAGATTGTAGAATAAACAATCAAGATACCGTAAGTCTTTAACCAAAGCCACAGGGTAATCTCCTGCTCGAGGATTTGTTACCTTACCACGATTTGTATAGCCGAGGCTTCGCTTTTAGCGAAAGCGTAAAAAAAGCGGTAACCCTCTCAGTGATGTAAACAGCCGATAATCTGTTTTTCAATCAGAGGTTTGTCTGCCCCTCGATCCGCACCCGATGCGTCGCGATCAGGGAGGAAAAGCGGTTAAGGTCAGATCAAGGCGAGAAAATGGCTACAAACCGTCCCTCGCCAAAAGACGCAGAAATGGTTGCTTTTGCCGCTTTTTTGAGATGAGTCTTCCACAGGGGCGGCTCTCGTGGTACAAGACCTGTCCCTTTCCAGACCCTCAATAGCAGGGAGGTTTTTTGATGATGACGGTAGCCATTATCCGCTAATCGAGCGCGAGCACTTTATCGCGAGGTCATCAGCTTCGCTTCGCCGCGCCTCCTTTTACAATCCAATTCACGCGAGCGAAGCCATGCTTTCCTGGTTCGAAAAACTTGTTGATCCTTTCAAAGACTCTCCCGTCCAGCAGCCGCCAAGCAAGCTTGGCGCTTTTTACTGGCATTACTTGCGCAATGTCTGGTGGCTGTATGCGCTCATCATGCTTTTCGGCCTTCTGGGCGCGCTGATCGAAGTCTCACTTTTCGCTTTCGTCGGAACGATCGTCGATCTGGCCAAATCCGCGAAAGATCGCGCCACGTTCTTCGACGAGCACGGGACGACGCTGATGTGGATGGCGTTTGTGGCGCTCGTGGCGAGGCCCGTCGCCTTCGGGATGCACGCGCTGCTCATCAACCAGACGGCGAACGCCAACGTCATGACCATGGTGCGCTGGCGGCAGCACCGCTACATGCTGCGTCAGAGCCTTTCGTTTTTCCAGAACGATTTCGCGGGCCGCCTCGCCAACAAGATCATGCAGACCGGCGGGGCGCTTCGGCAAACCGTCGTCGAGGTCGTGGACGCGCTCTGGTTCGTCGCGATCTACTGGACGAGCGCGGCCGTGATCTTCTTCGATCTCGATTGGCGGCTCGTCATCCCGCTCGTTCTGTGGATGGCGACCTTTCTCGGCACGATGTGGTTCTTCGTGCCGCGGCTCATCCGCATGGCGACCATCGTTTCGGACGCGCGATCCATGCTGACCGGACGCATCGTCGACAGCTACACCAACATCCTGACCGTGAAGCTGTTCGCTCACACTGAGGGTGAGGACGGCTACGCGAAAGAGGCGATCTCGGACCATCTGAACAAGCTGAAAAAGCAGCTGCGCTGGATCACCGGAATGGAGATGAGCCAGTGGGTGCTGACGGGCATGCTGATCACCGGCACCACCGGGCTTGCGCTTTGGCTGTGGACGCAGGAAGCCATTACGCTCGGCGCGATCGCCGTGATCACCGGGCTTGTAATCCGCATCAACAACATGGCCGGCTGGATCATGTGGGTCGTCACCGGGATTTTCGAGAATCTCGGCACGGTGCAGGAAGGCATGGAGGCGATTTCGAAGCCCTGGACCGTCGTGGACGCCCCCGCCGCGAAGCCCTTACGCGTCTCGAAGGGAGCAATCCGCTATGACAGCGTGCGCTTCCACTATGGGCGCGACAGCGGGCTGATCGAGAACCTGTCGCTCACGATCAGACCGGGCGAGAAGGTCGGCCTTGTCGGGCCGTCGGGCGCGGGCAAATCCACGCTGGTCAACATCCTCCTGCGCTTCCACGATCTGGAGTCCGGGCGCATTCTAATCGACGGGCAGGACATCGCGGCCGTCGAGCAGGACAGCTTGCGCGCGCAAATCGGGCTCGTGACGCAGGATACATCCCTTCTGCATCGGTCCATCGTCGACAACATTCGTTACGGAAGGCCCGACGCTCGCGAAGAGGAGGTGATCGCCGCTGCGAAGAGGGCTCATGCCCATGAGTTCATCCTCGACCTTGAGGACTACAAGGGTCGGCGCGGCTACGAGGCCCAGGTCGGCGAGCGCGGCGTCAAGCTTTCGGGCGGACAGCGCCAGCGCGTCGCCATCGCCCGCGTGCTTCTGAAAGACGCGCCAATCCTGATCCTCGACGAGGCGACCTCGGCGCTCGATTCCGAAGTCGAGGCCGCGATCCAGGAACAGCTTTACAATCTGATGGCGAACAAAACCGTGATCGCGATCGCTCACCGGCTTTCCACGATCGCGGCGATGGACCGGCTCATCATCATGGAGAAGGGCGCGGTCGTCGAGGACGGCAGCCACGACGCGCTCCTGCGCCGCGGCGGACTTTATGCGAGCCTGTGGGCTCGGCAGTCGGGCGGTTTTCTGTTCGAGGATCACAAATCGTCCGATCCGCTCATTCCGCCGGATCGGTACGCAGAGATGGAGGGTCTTGCCGAATAGCTTGCGAATGACCGCTGCGCCAGACTTCGCCTGCGCAACGGTCATCTCGGCGCGCCGCAAGGCGTGGCGCGCCTACAGTGGAGGCGACAGAGGCGCCAGCCGTATCCCCGCTGTCGATGACCCCGGCGGCCACTCGAATTATAAGGGCCAGAACACCTGCTTGAGGCAGGTTGCAGACATCGGGCTGATTTCGGAAAGCGCCCGCTGCTGGGGGATGAGCCGCCGTTCCTGCCCGGCAAACCACTCGAAACGCTCACTTCTCTTTTCCACATCCACTTTTCTGATAAGCGTCTCGGGCCATAAGCAGCCATGCCCGCGACTCTGAAAACAGGTCTTTGTCCTGGTAGGCCATATGCGCGGTCCTTCCCTGTATTGCTTGTAAAGCCAAAGTTGCAGCTTCTCGATGGCGCCTCATCGTGAAGCAGCACTCCCGGGGGCGAGGAACTCCAGCGCAACGGCGCGAATTTGTTCCTAGACGCTCTGCTTTAGCAATGGTCCTTCTACGAGGCTCCGCCCCATGATCCGCCATAAACGCCTTAGTCCGCCCGGTGGTGATTATCCTGCCGACGAATGGAACGTCATCGAAAAAGAGTTTCGTCCCGATTTCCTCGCCCAATTCGAAACGGTGCTGGCCCTTGGCAATGGCTATATCGGCATGCGCGGCTGCTCGGAGGAGGGCGGCCCGAACGCTGAAAACAGCACGCTGATCAATGGATTCTATGAAACTTGGCCCATTGTCCATGCAGAGGACGCCTACGGCTTCGCAAAGACCGGGCAGACCATTCTCAGCGTGACCGACAGCAAGATCATCAAGCTCTTCGTCGACGACGAGCCGTTTTGGCTGCCCCATGCTCATCTATTGAAGTACGACCGGCGGCTCAACATGAAGTCAGGAACGCTCGACCGGGAAGTTATTTGGCAAACGCCTGCAGGAAAACAGGTACTCATCACGTCGCGGCGCTTGGTGTCGTTTACCAATAAGCACGTGGCCGCCATTTCGTACCGCGTCACCCTCCTGAATGCGGCGGCGCCCGTTGTGATTTCTTCTGAGATGGCAGTGCACAGGCCGCGCGCAGACGCCCGTGGACGTGATCCCCGGCAGGCGAGGGTTTTTGAAGGCCGCACTCTTCATCCCCGAATGGGCTATGCAAGAGACAGGCGGGTTGTGCTGTGCCATGGCGCGGAAAAAAGCGGCCTCCGCCTCACATGCGCCATCGATCATGTGATTGAGACTGCGTGTACTCACGCTCACAAGGTCTTTCAAGGTGAGGACTTCGGCCAGGTCGCCTTCACAGTCGAGGCTCAGCCAAACTGCCCAGTCGAACTCACCAAATACATGGTTTATCACACGTCGGGTGCGGCTTCTCCCGAAGAACTCTGTGGCCGGGCTGAATGGACCTTGGATCGCGTGACAGCCGAGGGGTTTCCGAAGCTCCTCGCGTCCCAAGAGAAGTATATGGATGACTTCTGGCGCCGCAGCGATGTCCGGGTCAGGAACATCAGGGAAGCCCGCGCAAGGCGTAATACAGTGGAGGTGCAACAAGCGATCCGCTTCAATCTGTTTCATATTCTGCAAGCTTCAGCGCGTGCGGAGAACTCTGGCGTACCAGCGAAAGGTCTCACGGGCCAAGCCTATGAGGGACATTACTTCTGGGACACTGAGATCTACTTGATGCCATTTCTCACATACACCTCGCCGACGATCGCAAGAAACCTGCTGGCCTTTCGCTACGGCATGCTCGATCAGGCGCGGGCGCGGGCCAGAGAATTGGGCCACCGCGGAGCCTTGTTCCCGTGGCGCACGATCAATGGGGAAGAGGCATCAGCATACTATGCCGCCGGGACCGCGCAGTATCACATCAATGCGGACATCATGTATGCCCTGCGCAAGTACGTGCAGGCGACGGGAGACGAGGTGTTTCTACGAGATTTTGGCGCCGAAATGCTGGTCGAAACTGCACGCCTCTGGTTGGAACTGGGCTTTTTCTCAGATGCAAAAGAGGGGATGTTCTGTATCAACTCAGTGACCGGGCCCGATGAATACAACACGGTCGTGAATAACAATGCCTATACTAACCTCATGGCTCGGGAAAACCTGCGCTACGCGGCGCAAACGGTAGAGTCCTTGAAGACGAAACAACCCGAGGCTTACCTCGCGCTCGCGAGGAAAACGTCACTTGAGCCATCTGAGCCGGAAGCATGGATGCGGGCGGCGGCCAGGATGTATGTTCCCTATGATGAAAAACTGAAGATCATTCCGCAGGATGACAGTTTTCTTGACCGGGAACCCTGGGATTTTGAGAACACACCCCGAAGCCATTACCCGCTGCTGCTCTTTTACCATCCGCTCGACATCTATCGAAAGCAGGTAATCAAACAGGCGGATGTGGTGCTGGCTATGTTCCTTCTGGGCGACGCGTTCTCTCTGGAAGAAAAGAAACAGAACTTTAAATTCTACGACCGCTTGACCACCGGCGACTCGTCCTTGTCGACCTGTGTAGAGGCGATCATCGCAGCGCAGATCGGAGATATGAAGAAAGCGACTCATTATGGGATGGCGGCGCTGCTCATGGATCTGGCCGACGTCGGCGGCAACGTGAAAAACGGCTGCCATATCGCGGCGATGGGCGGCGCCTGGATGATGCTGACCTACGGCTTCGGTGGCATGCGGGATGACAATGGAACCTTGTCATTCTGGCCGCGCCGCGCTCCCGAGGACAACGCAATCCTCCGATTTCCGCTCACCTATCGGGGCCAAATGCTGGAGGTCGAGATCGGAATGGAGCAGGTGGAGTACACCTTGCGCCAGGGCGATTCCCTCGTAATTCGCCACGAACGTGAAGAAATTCGGCTGACAAAAGATCATCCGGTGGTCCGGCCTGTCAGCCGAAGGTGAATGGACCTCCGAAAAGGATCAGGGTGCTTCGCACCTACCTAACTGCCCCAACGGCCCTTGCCTATCTCAATGAGCACTCTGCCCTCGATGATGAGTCCGGTTCCGGAGGTTTAGCTTCCTGAACGTACTCAACGTGAGTATTTCAGGTTTCGACCCAACACGCTTATTCGTTCGCGAAGCAGGACCCCAGCTTCGCGCCAAAAGCTAGAGCGGCAAGAGTGAGCGCGATTCCGCCGAGCGACGCAAAACCTTGGGTTTGGCGCATCCCAGGCGCAGCCCGCGCGCCTGGAAGCGTCGGGTAGGAGACCATCAACGAAGGTAGGGGCAAAGAACCTGGTAGCCCTCATAGGTTGTGTAGGTTCCACTCGTCGGATCGAACGAGTAGTATCTGGCTGCGCACGCGTCCATGCGGTCGTCCAACGAGCCGCCGCCGTACGGGGCTCCACCGTACGGTGCCCCGCCATACTGGCCGTAGGGCTGCGCATCGTATCCGCTGCTTGGGGCATAGTATCCGTTGCTGGGACCACCGGCCAAAAAACTGAGCGCGCCTCCGATCACAGCTCCGGGCAACTCCAGCGGGCTGCTATAAACGTCGCCGCCGTAGTACTGGACCTTCGTAATCGCAGCGTCGCTGGGTTGCAGGGAAGCGCCTATGGCAGCGGGCACAGCGCTGGCTGCCGTCAAACTTGACGCCACGGTCAAAGCGGCGGCCGCAGCAAAAAAAAGTCCGCGAGACATTACTTACTCCCTCAAACAAACACACTGTGCAAGCTGCGGCTTGTTGCTTTCTCTGGATCAACAACGCATTAAGGTTGCTCATCTGTTATGATTACAATTATTCATTAAATATCTTTAAACGGAGTTGAGCGCGCCTCCGCTAAGGGAGAAAATTCCGGCGGGGGGAAAACAAATCCGGCGCCTTGCTAACCAGATTTGGACTGAAGCGCGGGCAGAACGAACGCATCACCGTGGGGCGCGCCGCAAGCGCCCTCCACGGCAGCCATGGCCAGATTGGCGGCGGCGCCTGAAGCATCCTGCGGCCAGAATGCTTGCGCGTGAGGCGCAGGAGGAAAACGTTTTTGCGGACGCGGCTTCGCGAGATGAAGCGCGGCTTGGATGCTTTACCTCGTGAGACCTGGACGGTTATGTAATCCGCATTCCTTGCGGCTCTCGTCTTCCCACCACCAGCGTCCGGCGCGGATCGGTTCGCCGGGCTCGATCGCCCGCGTGCAGGGCTGGCAGCCGATTGAGGGAAAGCCCTGAGCGTGGAGCGGATTTACGGGCAGCTGACGCTCGGCCAGATAGGCTTCCACGCGATCGAGCGTCCAGTCCGCGAGCGGATTAACCTTGACGAGATTGAAACTCGCGTCGAATTCTGCAAACGCCGTGTCGTCGCGCGCCGAGGACTGCTCGCGCCTGACGCCTGTCACCCATCCCGCCGCGCCCGACAGAGCGCGCCTCAGCGGGATCACCTTGCGGACGTGGCAGCATCCCTTCCGTTTCTCGACAGCGTATCGAAAGCCGAAAATCCCATCGCGCGCGACAAGTTCTTCGACGTCTTCGGCGTCGGGCATCACAACGCGGATGCGAGTTCTGAAGCAGCCTTTCCGTGCGCGCAATCGTGTCGTAAGTCTCGGGAAAATGCCGCCCCGTATCGAGGGTGATGGCCTCGATTTTGGCGTTCGCGCTCACGATCGCATGCAGGAGAACCTGATCCTCCAATCCGAGGCTTGTCGAGAAAACGATCCGCCCTGGGATGGCTTCTTCGATGGCGAGAATGCGCGTCTCAAGATCGGCGGCGGCGGCAAGCGTATGGTCGAGCGCATCAGCGAGGCGTTGGCCTTCGCCGTGATCGAGATGACCATTTTTCAACGTCCCGTGCATGGGTTCCCTTTCAGTTTTGCTTTGGAGTCGCGCACGTCTGTTCGCTTTCGAGATCATGATCGAAGGCATGGCGAAGCCGCTGTTCCGGATGGAACAGTGAGATGATCTGTTGAGCTTTTCGGAAGGCGCTAGCGGGCTGCCCTTGATATGAGGCGCTACAATACACGGAAAAAGCCGTGCTAAGAGATGCGTGCGGAAATAAAGATGGATTTACGCTTCCGGTTCCTGAACCGGAAAATCCGTATCGGCGAAGTTCGCTCTCTGCCTGGACTTTTTTATCGCTGGCTGCTTATCGCGAAAGTCATTTATTCTATGGCGGCGCCCGGCTCGTTTTTTGCGGCCTTTATGGTGAAGGCCGTCTTAACGGAACTGACGTTCGGCGCTGCGGTCAGTTCCCGGATGATGAAGTTCTGGAACGTCACCAGATCCGGGGCGACGCACTTCAGGAGGAAATCCGTGTCGCCGGAGAGCATATAAGCCTCCCGGACGATATCCCACTGGCGGGCGCGCGCCTCGAACGCGAGAAGGTCGGTTTCAGCCTGGCTCTCAAGCCTGACGAAGGCGAAGGCCGTTAGATGAAAGCCAAGGCGAGGAAGATTGAAAACGGCGTGGTAGCCCGCTATGACGCCGGAGCGCTCCAGCTCGCGAACCCGCCGGAGGCAGGGGGGTGCCGACAGACCGACGCGCGCGGCCAACTCGACATTGGTGATGCGGCCGTCTTTCTGAAGCTCGGCAAGAATCCGCCAGTCTGTCGCGTCAAGTTTCGCAGGCGCGGTGGACTCGTCCAATGTACGTAGCGACGCCATGGGGATTTCCTTTTCGCATTGGTTAATCCCATTTCCCGAAATAGTTGGTGGAGGATATGCTGCATTGCAATAATAAAAGAACCTGAATGTGCAGGCTGCGGCGAAACGCTCAAGCCTGAAGAGCAAGCCTAGAGCGTCAACTTGACATATATGTCCTGGCAAGGATTATCCAAAAGTTTAATAGCATCGCATAAGGGCATAAACTCGAAAGGAAACCCCAAATGGCGCCACGCCACGACAGGCTCGTGATCATCGGATCCGGTCCGGCCGGTTATACGGCCGCGATTTATGCGGCGCGGGCCATGCTGCGCCCGGTTCTCATCGAAGGCATCCAGCCCGGCGGCCAACTCACCACCACGACGGAGGTGGAGAACTATCCGGGCTTCGCCGAAATCATCCAGGGGCCGTGGCTCATGGAGCAGATGCGCGCCCAGGCCCTTCATGTCGGGGCCGAGATTGTGCAGGACTATATCAGCGCGGTCGATTTTGCCCGTTCGCCGCTTGTGCTCAGCGGCGACAGCGGCGCGGTCTACAATGCGGACGCCGTCATCATCTGCACCGGAGCGCAGGCTCGCTGGCTCGGCGTTCAGAGCGAACAGAAATATCGCGGCCATGGCGTGTCGGCCTGCGCGACATGCGACGGCTTTTTCTTCAGGGGGAAGGACGTCCTCGTGGTTGGCGGCGGAAATACCGCCGTGGAGGAGGCGCTCTTTCTGACCAAATTCGCCCGCTCTGTGACCGTTGCGCATCGCCGCGATTTGTTCCGCGCGGAAAAAATCCTGCAGAACAGGCTCTTTGCTAATCCAAAGATAAAAGTGATCTGGAATGCAACTTTGGACGAGGTTGTCGGCACGGAGAGCCCCAAAGCGGTGACAGGGGCCAAGCTTCGCGATATGGTGACCGGAGAAATAACAGAAGTTCAGGTGGAGGGCGTCTTTATCGCCATCGGTCACGAGCCGGCGACAGCCCTGTTCAAGGGTCAGGTGGCGATGACGCCCAGTGGATATATTGTCACGGCGGCGAAGTCGACAGTGAGCAATATCGCCGGCGTCTTCGCGGCAGGCGATGTCACAGACGACATCTACCGCCAGGCCGTTACGGCCGCGGGCATGGGCTGCATGGCTGCGCTCGACGCCGAGCGTTATCTGGCAAATCTTGAGACCATAGCGCAAGCGGCGGAATAGGCAGAAGGGGCGGCAATCTGCCAATGGATTTAGATAAGCTTCGAATATTCCACGCTGCTGCGGAAGCGGGAAGTTTCACGCATGCGGGCGAGGCGCTGAGCATCAGCCAGTCGGCGGTGAGCCGCCACATCAGCTCACTCGAACGCGACCTGAGCGTCCCGCTTTTTCATCGCCATGCGCGCGGGCTCGTCCTGACCGAGCAGGGCGAACTCCTTTACCGAACGGCGCAGGAAGTGTTCTCTAAGCTGGCGACGACGCAGATCCTGCTGGCGGACTCGCGCGGAAAGCCGAGCGGAGAGCTTAAGGTCACCACGACCCGAGCGCTCGGAACCGGATGGCTTACCCCGCGGCTTAAAGACTTTATGAAACTTTACCCGGATGTCCGCTTGCAGCTTGTCCTGCATGACGAGGCGCTGAACCTGACCATGCGCGAGGCGGATGTCGCCATATGGTTCGGACCGCCGACGCAGCAAGATCTGATCCGGCGCAAGCTTTTTACAGTACACTACCATGTGTATGCTTCGACGGACTTTGTGAAGCGCTATGGAAAACCGAAAGGCGTTGAAGATCTCGACCGCCACAACATTATGACCTATGGCGGCGTTTCTCCGAGCCCATTCAAGGAGATGAACTGGCTTGAGACCATGGGCCGCGACACCAAGGGCCCGCGCGAGCCGGCGATTCGGATCAACAGCTTGATGGGCCTGCGCGAGGCGGTCTTGCAGAATCTCGGGATAGCGGTGCTTCCGGATTATCTGGCGAAAGATAATCCGAACCTCGTTCCTATCCTCGAAGAGGTGGACATGCCCGTATTCGACACTTATTTTGTTTATCCGGCAGATTTGAAGGACACTAAGCGGGTCAATGTTTTTCGTGATTTTCTTATTTCAAAAGCGAGAGAGTGGTCTTTCTAAGTTTAGTTCATGCAGCGTGCGGATTATCTGGCCAGCCGGAAGCTTGGCGTTTCTTTCCTGACATCATCTCGATCTTAAAGCCGATGGAATAATCTTCGTTTCGGCGGCGCACATCTCTTCCTCATCCTGAAAAATCGCCTACGGATGGAACCTTCTGTCTTCCCTTCGTTTTTTTCGGAGGGATGCCGAGAGTATGTGGAGGAGTTTGTGCCAGCATATTTTTCAGGAACGACAAACGCTCTCAAAAAGGGCGTGACGAAGATGTCGGCGGATGCCGCCATCAAGAAAATCGAGGGTTGGGAAGAAGCGCTTCAAGAAATTGAAATTCCCGGCGCACGCGCAATTTTACGAGACCTCGGCGCGCTCAAGCGGCAGCTTGATCAAGACGAACCCGACGGCGATCGCATTCGCACAATCCTTTCGCGCCTTGCAGATGCAACCATCAAGATCTCGGAAAGAGTTGAGGATCGCAACGCGGGGAGAATTCGCGATTTGGGCGCGGCGCTGGAATTTGCGTCAGAAGAAGATGAGGAGGAGGAAGAAATGGCCAGCCGGTCTGAAGACTATAGAGAGCCGCGCCGATCAAGTTCGCAGCGCGAAGGAAGTTCGGGCTCGTCGCGGCGTTATCGCGAAGAGGATCATTCCGGTCCAAGCGGTCGCGTGAGGGATCCGGAGCACGACCATCGCCTGCGCGGGCAGGAGACGGATCGCCTCTACGAATCCCGCCACATGGAGCGAGGCTATGACGGGCGCGGCCGGGTGACCGATCCCGAGGACGACCATCGTCTGCGCGGCCACGAGACGGATCGCCTCTACGAATCCCGTCACATGGAGCACGGCTATGACGGACGCGGCCGGGTGACCGACCCCGAGGACGATCATCGTCTGCGCGGCCACGAAAGCGATCGCCTTTACCAGTCGCGGCACATGGAGCATGGCTATGATGGGCGCGGCCGAGTGACCGATCCCGAGGACGATCATCGCTTACGCGGCCACGAGACGGATCGCTTGCGTGAATCCCGTCACATGGAGCGCGGCTATGATGGACGCGGCCGCGTGACGGACCCCGAGCACGACCATCGCCTGCGCGGACATGAGACAGATCGCCTGTATGAGTCCCGCCACATGGAGCGCGGCTATGACGGGCGCGGCCGGGTGACCGATCCCGAGGATGATCATCGCCTGCGCGGTCACGAGTTCGAGCGGCTCCATGAATCGCGCCGCCGCGGCGACGATGGCCGGGGGCGCGTGACCGATCCTGAGCACGACCACCGCTTGCGCGGCCACGAGTCCGAGCGGCTCTATGAGTCACGCCATCGTGGCGACGACGGGCGCGGCCGGGTGAGAGACCCCGAACATGACCATCGCCTGCGGGGCCAGGAGACCGAACGCCAATACGAGTTGCGTCAGGAAAGCGCCGACGGTCGCGGTCGCGTGCGCGATCCCGAGCATGATGGCCGGCTCAGGCAGAACCGCGAGCGCGGCGTCTCCATGAGCGGCAATGGCGGGTCAAGCCGCTACGACGAGGATGAGTACGAAAGCCGCGGACGCAGTTCGTCGTCCCAGGGCCGTTCCCGCTACGAGGGTGATGATGAGAACGAGGGCCGCAGCCGGGGGATTTCGTCCCGCGGCCGGTCCCGTTACGAGGATGAAGAAGAGCACGGCTCAGGAACCCGGCGCGGCCGGTAGAGCAGGCCCCATTCCGCCTGCGCCGGTCCGAAGCAGAGAAAATATCAGGAGAGCTCCCGCCTCGACAGGGGCGGGAGTTTTTTATGTCACGGCGCTTGATATTGTAATCGCAGCTCAAAAGTGTAGGCAGTCTGTCATCGGATGAAAGGGAACAACCATGACATTGCGCTATGGGATTTGTTCGGCTGGTCTTCTCGCCGGCCTTATCGTTGCTGGCGGCGACGCCGCCGTTTTTGCAAAGGACGCAGCAACAAGTTGCCCCGCCTTCAGGGCTATCGACCCGAACGCTGACGGGGCGCTTGATCTGAACGAAGCAAAGGCTGCGGCTTCCAAGCTGTTCGATGCCCGCGATACGGACAAGGACGGCACGCTGACCGCGAAGGAATTGCAGGGTCGCCTGTCCAAAAAGGAGCTGGCCGCCGGCGATCCGGATAAGGATGGCACACTGAGCAAGGACGAGTATCTGGCGATCGTGGACGCTCGCTTTAAGGCCGCCGATTCCAGCGCCGACGGCAAGATCGACTGCAAAGAGGCCAAGGGCAAGGCAGGCCACGAACTGACGCGCCTGTTGAAATAACCGTGAAGCATCAGCGCGCCTTTCAGTGTAGAGATCATCATAACTGCATGATACGGTTGCTGGCGTCAGGCTTGAACGTATGCGCAAAGAGCGTGGCCCTTGCGCGCAGGAAGGCCTCGACCAATGTAAAATCGGCCCGAGTCATAGTCTTGACGGGCTTGGGCCTAACACCCGGGAGGATCACGATCCATGAAAGTGTGGACCAAACCTGCAGCTTCGACCGTCGACGCCGGCTTTGAAGTGACGCGCTATCTGCCATCGACGCTTAACGCAGTCGCCGGGCGCGCGTGCAAATAACCGCTTTCATCTTCAACATCACGTGATCGTGCTTTGATCATCAAGGTTCTCGGTTCGGGAGCCGGGGGCGGGTTCCCGCAATGGAACTGCAATACCCGGCTATCCCGCATGGCGTGGGATGGCGACACCCACGTGAAGTCGGCGCACCCAATCGAGCATCGCCGTCTCGGCCAACTCCCGCCAATGGGTCATCGTCAACGCGTCCCCCGATCTGCGCCAGCAGATCCAATCGATCCCGGAGCTGCAACCTGATCGCGACGGGCCAAAGCGCAATTCTCCGATCAAGGCCGTCGTGCTGACAAACGGGGATATCGACCACATAGCCGGCCTTCTCACGTTGAGAGAAAGGCAGCCCTTCCGCATTTATGCGACGGAACGCGTTCTGTCTGTTCTAAGGGCGAACAGCGTTTTCCAGGTTCTGGCGAGCGATGTGGTGGAGCGCGTCGAGCTTCCCTTGAATTGGCCTGTGGAGATCGCGGAGACCGGCGTGGTCGTGGAAGCATTTCCCGTGCCTGGGAAAATAGCGCTTTACCTCGAAGACGCTTCCAAGGGCGCCAATTTCGGCACCGAGGTCGGCGATACGGTCGGGCTGAAAATCGAAACGGCCGGTTCCGAAGCGGCCTTTTATATCCCGGGCTGCGCCAACGTGAACGAGGACATTTTGCGCCGGGCGCATGGCGCAGGGAGCCTGCTATTCGACGGGACCGTTTTCAACGACACCGAACTCCTCGACCTCGGCGTGATCGAGAAAACAGGCCAGCGGATGGGCCATGTCTCCATCGCCGGCGACGACGGCTCGCTTCATGCTTTTGACGGCGCCGCGATCAAGCGAAGGATCTATATCCATATCAACACGACGAACCCCATTCTCGAACGCGGTTCGCGCGAGGAAGCCATCGTGAACGAGGCGGGCTGGGAAGTGTCTTTCGATGGCATGACAATCGATGTCTAACTAAATAAAAACAATTTGCGACAATAAGATTCGCGAACAATAAAAAATGACAAGGGGCAGGAAATGACAATGGAAAAGGCGCGAGATATCGACACAACGGTGCCCGAGCAAGGGCTGAAGCCGGACCAGCTGGAGGCTCTCCTTCGCGAGATTGGCGCGCGGCGCTATCACAATCTGCATCCGTTTCATAAGCTCCTGCACGGCGGCAAACTCTCGAAGCCGCAGGTGCAGGCCTGGGCGCTTAACCGCTACTACTATCAAGCCACCATCCCGCGCAAAGATACGGCGCTGATGTCGAAGATGCCGGACCGGGCGCTCCGCATCGAATGGCGCAATCGCTATTTCGATCATGACGGCATCGGCGAGGACGAGGGCGGCATTGAACGCTGGCTTCGCCTGACAGACGCTCTCGGCTTGTCGAGGGAGTATGTGGAGACGACCAAAGGCATCCTGCCCGGAACCCGTTTCGCCTGCGACGCCTATCTCAACTTTGTGCGCGACCACAGCCTGCTCGAAGGCATCGCCTCATCGCTCACGGAGTTGTTCGCGCCGAGCATTCATTCCGAGCGCATCTCAGGAATGCTCGCCAACTACAGCTTCATCGACGAGTCCATGATGGGCTATTTCCAGCGCCGGCTTGCCCAAGCGCCGCGCGATGTGAAGTTCGCGCTGACCTACGTCAAGACGAAGGCGCGGACGCAGGAAGCCCAGCAGGCAGTCGTCGACGCGCTCATCTTCAAGACGCAGGTGCTTTGGGCGCAGCTTGACGCCTTGCACTTCGCTTATGTCGAACCGGGCCTTATCCCGCCCGGAGCATTTCGGCCGTGATCTGCGAGCGGCGGCTGGCGGGGGCGGAGAGCAAACCCCATCTCCCGAAACACGTGCGCCTTCAGTTCGATGGCGTACGCGATCGTTTCGCGGTATTGGCCCCTGAGCGCGTCTATTGGCCGGACGAAACCGCGGTTGAGATCCTTAAGCTTTGCGATGGCGAGCGCTCGATCTCATCAATCGCGGAGCGCTTGGCGCAAGACTACGCGGCGCCGGTTGAAACCATCCAGGCCGATGTGCTGGAGTTTATACAATCATGGACGGATCTGCGGCTGTTGAGACTATCGAACGGGTGAGCCCCGCCGTTCGCGCAGGCGCCCCGCTTGGCTTGCTCGCGGAACTGACGCATCGCTGCCCGTTGCAATGCCCGTATTGTTCGAACCCGATCCAGCTGCTCAAGGCGGCGGACGAACTCGACACGGCGACATGGCTGTCGGCGTTCGAGCAGGCGGCCGACTTGGGCGTGCTCCAGGTTCATCTGTCCGGCGGCGAGCCAACGCTCAGGCAGGATCTTGAAGCCCTCGTGAAAGCGCTGGCGTCGCGCGGGGTCTACACAAACCTTATCACCGCTGGCGTCACGCTCACGCCGGAGCGCATCAGGCAATTGGCGGATTGCGGCCTCGATCACATCCAGCTCAGCATCCAAGCCCTTGATCCTGAAACGTCGGACAAGATCGGGAACTACAAGCAAAGCCTCGACAAAAAGCTAAATGTCGCGCGCTGGGTCAGGGAAGCGGGCCTGCCGCTGACGATCAACGCGCCCACCCATCGCCACAATATCGGGCAGGCGCCCGCCCTGATCGAACTGGCGCTGGAACTTGGCGCGGACAGGCTGGAGATCGCCCACGTCCAATATTATGGCTGGGCGGCGCGGAACAGAGCGGCGCTCTTGCCGGCTTATGAGCGTGTGCTTGAGGAAGCAGCTATAGTCGGCGAAGCGAAAGACCGACTGAAAGGCGTACTGAATATCGACTACGTCACCCCGGACTACTACGCCCAGTTTCCGAAGCCCTGCATGGGCGGGTGGGCGAAGGATGTCATCACCATCAAGCCGGAGGGCAAGGTTCTGCCGTGCCACGCCGCGGAAAGCCTTCCGCTGCCGTTCGACAATGTTAAGGAGAAGCCGCTCTCCGCCATCTGGTACGACAGCGAGGCGTTCAACCGCTTTCGTGGCTACGAGTGGATGAAGGAGCCTTGCAACTCCTGCCCGCGCAAGGAAATCGACTTCGGCGGCTGCCGATGCCAAGCCTTCGCGCTGACGGGCGACGCAGCGGCGACCGATCCTGCGTGCAGCCTGTCGCCGCATCATCACCTTATGGCCGAGGTCGCCGACGCCGCCTCCGCGGCCGAGCCGCCGCCCTTCGTCTACCGCCGCATCGGCCAGGTTTAGTGCGACGACGCCGGCACCGTAAAAATTACTTACATGCCTACTTATACCCCTTTTTTGCAAAACGAACCCAATCTTCGTTAGCCGATCGTAAACTCCCACAGGATGACGCGCCTGCAAAAGCTTCGATCGATAATGTGCAGGATGCTTTGGCGGTATAGGTCATCAAATCCAGCGTTTGGCATCAAGCGCACAAGGTTTTGTCAGACTGCTTTGGGAGAAGTCGTAATGAAAATCCGATTTTCTGATGGGTCGCCGTCGATGCGGCGGTTCGTTGCGCTCGTGGCGACGGCCGCCATCTCCGTGGCGACTGCGGCTGACGCTGGAGCCGCCGGTCTCATCAACGACTATCCGACGAACGCGCGGGCCGACTATGTCTTTGCTTGCATGAAGGCCAATGGCGACACGCGCACCGCGTTGGACCAATGCTCCTGCTCCATCGACGTGATCGCTGAGCTTCTGCCCTATGAGCGCTACGTCGAGGCCGAGACCGTCTTGAGCCTCTCCCAGGCGTCGGGACGTTTTGGCGCTCAGTTCCGATCCGCCGAGCCGGCGAAGGCGGCGGTCAACGACTTGCGCCGCGCCCAAGCCGAAGCCGAGGTGCGCTGTTTCTAGGCGGGGCTAACCGCGCGCCTTATGCCGCGTTCTTGGCGCCCGGCTTTTTCGCGCGCTGGGCTTTTTTACGAATCGCGAAAGCGCCGCCTCGATCGCCGCAACATCAATCTCGTTCGGATCGCGGTATTCGTCCCATTCTTCGAACTCAGAGCGCCGTGGGTGATGGGGATCGGACATGACCTCCAGATACTCGTCGTAGCCCCACGGCCCGCCGACATTTTCGGGCGGACAGCGGCCCTTGACGGCCACAAGACGCGGAAACTCGTCCCAAAGCTCGGCCGAAAAGCGGCGCTCGACCTTGATGGTGTGCCGCCAATCGTCGCCGAAATCGTAGGTGTAGCGCAGCGTCTTGAAGTCGGGCTCGCTCAGCGCCTGCGCGAGCGTCGTTTTCCGGGAGTCGATCGGAGGGTCGAAGTAGTCGTCTTCCGGCATCGGCACGCCCCAACGTTTTTCGCGCACCCGGAACTCATAGAGGTGATAGTCATCCCAGGGCATGATCGCCTGGATAATCTCATGCAAGACATGAAGCTTCACGCTGACCGGCACCTCTATGCGCCGCATGACCGCAGGCTTCATGTTATCGAGCGAGATTTTGATGCGGACAATATCCTGCGCGCCAGTCATGCTCAGAGCTCCATTCGGGGGCGCCTTCGCGAATTGCTTCGCAGCCCTTCAGAAATGATCGCGACCGGTTGCGTCGAAGCAAGACATGCCGCGTCCATATCCCCAACTTTCAATAAGCGAGGAAACGGCTCCATGCCGCTCCGGCTGACGGCCGAAGCGCGCCGCTCTTTTCGCGCGCCGGGCCTTCCGTTCATCGAAATGACGGGGGTCACTCTTCGGCGGCGCCGGCGGTCACGCCCCCCACGAGATTAGCGCTGAGGAGATGCTCGGACGAAAGCGGCGCGGCGGAGGCTCGCCTGAGACGTGAGGGAAGGGACGCGAGCCATTCCCGCTGCCTCTTCAAAAGTTGCACGGCCTCCTCGCGGCTCGCCTCCTCAAAGCGAATGCTCATCCCAGCCGAGAGCCGGCCCGCAGCCGCAATGTCCGCCCCGATCACGGTTGCGATGCGGGGATAGCCGCCCGTCGTCTGCCTGTCGGCGAGAAGCAGAATCGGCTGCCCGTCCGAGGGAACCTGCAGCCCGCCTGCGGTCGTTCCCTGCGACGGCAGTTCGCCTTCAACTGCGCGCTCCAGAGGGGCGCCCTGCATGCGAAGGCCCATGCGGTCGGACGCCGGCGCGATTGTATAGGAGGAGGTCAGCAGCGTTTCAAAGGCGCGCGGCGTGAAATAGTCCGCATTCGGTCCGCGCATGATCCGTAACACATCCGGCGCAGCAAGGCTCACATCGAGGGAGACGGTATGGCGAGCGGGCGCGGCGGAGAGGCGAAGCGGCAACTGGTCGCCGGCCTGCAGCGCCCGCCCGTCGAAGCCGCCGAGCGCGGCGCGCCAGTAAGTGGACCGGCTGCCGAAAACGGAAGGAACGTCGAAACCGCCAGCGACCGCAATATAAAAAACAGCGCCTCTCCGCGGAGGGGGAAATCGCGCTATGTCTCCGCGTTTCGCAATGACGCTTTGAAACGGGGGAATGCTAAGAACGGCCTGCCCTGTTTCCACAGTGAAGGCGCTGGCTGGTCCTGCGACCGCGAGCGTGACGCTGTCCGCGCAAACCGCGAGCGTCAGGCCCGCCGCCAGCGCCTCCAGCCCAGCGTCGTGAGGCGCGTTTCCCACCAGCGTGTTGGCGAGGGCGAGGCTGACGGCATCGAGCGCGCCGGAAACCGGAACGCCGAAGCGTTGATAGCCTTCGCGCCCCAGATCCTGAAGCGTCGCGGCAACTCCAGGGTCGATGACCCGAAGCGCGGCCTTCACGTCGTTTCTCTCGAAGCCGGGCTCCAGCCTTCCGCCACGAGCCGCTTTAGGTCGTCTGCTTCTTCTCTTCCCACCGGCTTGAAACGAACCTGGTCTCCGGCCTGGAAGAGGGGCTCCGCTCGCCTTTTCATGTCCCAGGGTGGGACAGGCGTATGGCCGATGACATGCCAGCCGCCAGGGCTTGCCAACGGGTAGATCGCAGTTAGCCCCGCGGCGATCGCCACCGATCCGGCCGGCACGTGGGCGCGCGGCGTGGCGCGCCTTGGCGCCGTCAGCTCCTTCGGAAGGTCGCCGAGATAGGCGAAGCCCGGAAGGAAGCCGAGCATGTAGACGTAGTAGTCGCGCTCCGAATGAAGCGCGATGGCCTCCTCTTCAGTCATGCCAGCGCGCCGGGCGATTTCTTCGAGGTCCGGGCCGCCTTCGCCGCCGTAAACGACAGGAACTTCCCAAGTCCGCGCAGGGTCCAGCTTTTCCTCGGCGCCATCGCAGATGTGACGGATCTCATGGATGATCCTGTCTCTGGAAAGCTCCAGCGGATTGTAAAGAATCGTAAGCGACGTCAATGCGGGAATGCTTTCCTTGAGCCCCGGCGGCATCGCCGCGTGAAGACGTTTGCAAACTTGAAGGATCGACAGGCTTAGCCGCCGATCATAGCGCTGCCCGAAGTCGACAAGGAGGCCGCTTTCGGCGCAATCGGAAAAAGTCGGACGTAACCGCATTTGCAAATCTTGCTTGACGTTTGCTCCTTAAGAAAATAGGGAGCCAAAAGGCCCAGCCGAAGGACCGCGGAAAAAGTGGCGGGGTAAGGCGTCTTCACAATGTGTGGAAAGCCCGAGATAAGCTTTACCACTAAAAGTAACGTTTGGGATAGGTGTGAAGCGGGCTCAGCAGGCATCAACAGCCGGGCAGCCACTTTTTTTGAAGGAGGCCATCTCTTCTTGGTCTCGACGGTGAGCCGCAGTTGCACGCAATCAAAGCATGTTAATGGAGTTACCGATTGCGTATCGATGAAGCAAAGACCTAGATATAGCTTGGCCTTATGGGACCTCTGGCATGTAGCGCGGGGGCCATACGAGGCGCGGTTCTGTTCCGGGGCAAGTGCATCGGGGTTGCGTATGATTTCGCACCTCCGCAAGCTGCGGCATTTTGCACAAACGAAGCAAAATTTACCAACACAAAAAAGAGAGCATGTTTTTCTCTGAGACAGCTTTATGCTTCGAACTAAAGTAACATAAGTTTTCGTCAATAGAATTCTTGAGAAGCGTCATCTTTGTGGTATATAAGATGTATTCTCCGAAAGTGCGAAAGGCGGACGATTGTGAAACAAGCAAATAAGGTCAAGGATCTCGGCTCGAAGCGTAAGTCGGAACCGCGCTGGCTTGACAAAACAGAGATCCAAGGCAATTCCTACAAAACATTGGATAGTTCAGCTCAAGGCCGTTCCAGGAGCCCGCAAATGATTGAGGAAAAATTCGAAAATAACGAGCTTGTCGAATTCACGACGCAGATCGTTTCCGCCTACGTTAGCAATAATTCAGTTGTGGCTGGGGACTTGTCGAGCTTGATTGGGGACGTTCACTCGGCGCTGACGCGCGCGTCGTCAAATCTGATCCAGGCGCCAAGGGAAGAGCTGAAGCCGGCAGTGGCGGTGAAAAAATCGCTGACGCCGGATTACATCATTTGTCTCGAAGATGGAAAAAAATTCAAGTCTCTGAAGCGCCATCTGCGCACTCACTACAACATGTCGCCCGAGGAATATCGTGAAAAGTGGGGCTTGGAACCGAATTATCCGATGGTGGCTCCAAAGTACGCCGAAGCTCGCTCCTCTCTTGCGAAGAAGATGGGGCTCGGGCAGCGCAAAGGGCGTTAACCAGCTTCGGCTTTGCTTTTGCGCCATCGCAAATTCTGTTGTGCTATTTATGCAAAAGATGAGGCGCTTTTTGCGATCGTCCCGGCGGGTCGGGCGGAATGGCTTGCACTGCAACATGCAAATCACCGATAGTTTTGAAGTCATGGTGATCGGTATGCCGAATGCGGATCGGCAGACGAACATCGGAGGGGTGGATGACTTCGGAACACGCTTTCCGCGCGCAAGTGATATTGCGCGAGCAAAGGGAGCTTTATGACTATTGGCGAGCTTGTGCACAATCTCGGCCAATCCCCTCTCGTTTCGACATCGATCCTGTCGCCATTCCACACCTTCTTTCGGGACTGAGCCTTATCGATGCAAGGCCCGATCTGGATTCCCTCCGGTATCGCCTTGCGGGAACCAGGGTCGGCGAAATCTACGGCGCCGACATCACCGGGCGCGCCGTCTTCGAGATTGGATTTCACCATAAGAAGGAATACTGGCGCTCGGTTTACCGCCGCGTCGTGGATGAGCAGATCCCAATGCAAGGCGCCGTGCGCGGGCCGGCGGCAGGGCGCGAGCATCTTTTGTTGCTTTGGCTGAGGCTCCCGCTGAGCGGCCTCTCAGGCGCTGTCGAGCGGATCCTCGGTTACGACGCTGCGCTGCCATCGAGCCTGACGCTTGCGCCTATGAAGCCCACTCACGCTGGCGAAGCCTTCCCGCGCGTCAGGCGAGCCAAAATGTAAAAACGGGCGGCGGCGCTGCCTTTGCTGGAGCAACGCTTGAGAGCGACGTGCGCTCGTTCGGCCCAACACAGGGGCCTCAAAAAGAGAACTATTCAGTCGGACGCGAGTTGGCGCCTACCTCGTGGCTTGATCAACTAAGCTCGACTTTATATATTTCAGGCGGCGAAGCAAAGGGTATCGGTTAGCCGTTGCAAGACGGCGGCCGGAATTTCCACGCTTTTCGCGGCTTAGACTGAACTTCCGACGCAATTTTTCAGCAAGCCCCCGCCGGCCGTTTTGCTGCGCGTAGGCAGAGCCGATAAGCCGTTCATCCATCGTCCCTAGATGGATCATTGGCTTACGCTTTCGCTGGCCCGGAAGTTCGGGCTAGCGCAGCTCGTCAATGAGGACGGCGAGAACGCGCGGGGAGAACATGAACGTGAGGTGTCCCATCCCGGCCAGGATGATTTCGCGAGCGCCGGAAAGACGGCTACTGGTCTGAGGCGCGATGAAGTTGTCCTGCGCCGCCCATACCGTCACTGTCGTCACAGGAGCGGGTTCCCGGAGGGCGGCAAGCCAGGCCGAACCGGGCTCCATCTGACGCGCATTCTTGCCCCGCCCAAGCAGCGCGATGCGGGTCCCGTGGTGGCCGCAGGCAAGCGTGAGGAGCTTGTCGACGCGGGCGCTCCCATACCGCTGCAGATAGGCCCGCGCCACGAGGCCGCCCATGCTGTGCGTCACGAGCCTGAGCTTTGTGCCGCCGGTCTCCTGAAGATAGGCTTCGATCTGGCGGTGCAGTTGTTCGGCGAAGACATCGATGCTCGAAAGCGCCGGCTCAAGATCGACGGCTTCGACTGCAAAGCCCGCAGCCCTTAACCTTGCGATCATCCACCACCACAGCCCGGAATTGCATTTATAGCCGTGCACCAGCAGAACGAGCGGGTTCTGCGCCCGCCGAGGCTTTCCTTTGACGGAGAAAACAGAGTCTGTGAAGGGCTGGATGACGCCGAAGAGCGCAAAGAATGCGAGCCATTCCGTCGCCATCATCCGGCATGCCGCCAGAATGCCGATTCTCTGCCCGTCATTGTCCTCGCGGAGTTGCGGCCAGCAGATCGCAAAAGTCGCCAGCGTAAGGAAAAGATAGACGCCAAGCAGCGCCGCAACGCTGCACGCCGCAGCCACGGCCGGACTCAACGCGCCAAACCGGACCAGAAGGACCGCTAAGATCGCCATGCCGATCACCTGGGCCGCCAGTCCCCAGCGAAGCCCGCGCGCCACCATGTCTCACCTCCGAGCCGAGATCTCGCCTGGCAGGATGCTGAAAGCGACGCGTCAAATCCCATCCTTCGACAGGCTCGCCGTGAGGCGATGAGCCGCATCGTTTTTCAGCAGCCTCCAACTCTTGGCTAAGCTTTCGGCGCTCCTGACGCAAGAGGCGCGCTTTATCGACAGCTCAATCGTAATATTTGTAAGGAGGCACTTCCCCGACATGGTGGTTTTCACGCGGTCGCCTTTCGGGTCGGGCTAGCGCAACGGACATCCCACCGCCCGAAAAAAATCACACGACAATGAAAATCGCCGCTGACCTTTCGCGCGGTCGCCGCCGCTCAGCTCGAACAATCCGGCCCGGCCAACACCCAGAGTTGAATGTCACGCTTGATCTTGGTGAGGAGCGAGTCCGACAAGGAGACGTTCCGCGTCACGATCAGGGTATTTTCGTTGTATTTGTGAAACTGGATTTCGAAGGCGGGCGCTTCTTCTGCCGCGTCAAAAAGTCTCACATCGCGATAGCCTTCGCCGGAATCGCTATCCTCGCGCTCGCCCGCTTCGAAGCGATACCCCGCGAGAGGAGCCCTGGCGCCGCTAAACCAGCAAAGCTTCATCTTTTCGACGAACGCATGCTCGACATCGGGCGGAGGGCCGAAGGAAAGGCGCTGCGGTTCCGAGCCAACCAGGCTTTCAATAGCAGGATCCCGTCGAGCGCATGCCTGCGGTATGACGGATAGCAAAAGAAAGAATGCAATGCGAAGCCACAAGCGCGCCCCCTGGGTAGCCTTGTCTCAACGCCATTGGGTTCGTTCATGGCAAAACTGAGGCTAACGCGGGCGGCGCTTCGGCGGGACGCAAAGATTTATCAATCGGACCCCAAGTTTTCAGAGCCGCCGAACGGTCTTGCCAGTTTGCGCCGCGCGCCTGGACGAACCTGCCGCTGCGCTTCGAGATCGCCTGCGGTCTCGGAGAGTTTCAGCTGCTCGAAGGCGTCGAGAGCCTCCTGGCGAGCGCGCTCCAGCCGCTTTTCCAGTTCGCCGACCGACGACCTGAGGTTGTCTCTTCTCGTAATCGCGGCGCGCGCGAAAGTCGGGTAAGCGTAGTGATTGACGTCGCTGACGCCGGAGGTTTGCTGCTCGATTTTTATCTGCTGATCGAGATCGTTCGCCATCCGGCGAAAGTCCGCGATCATCATCTCGAGGTCGCTAACCTGCTGCCTCTTCTCGTCATACTCAAAACGCTGATTTTGCTGGGAGTTTACTGTTTCGATCATGATCGTTGAGGCCCCTACTCCGGTTACCACTCTCGACGGGGAAATGTGCAAAGGAGTTTCGCAAAAAATCATTAATGTCACGTAAAGAGTAGCCCCTTTGCAACAGAACCGACCTTAATGCATTATAAGGGAAATCGGTATTGGACCGTCACACGAATTGCGTCACATTACCCGCGTCGTCGATTCGCACATGCGTCCCGGTTGTAGCGAATGTACGGCTCTTTAGTTGGCAAGCAGCGTCTCTGCTTCAAGGCTTGGGCTCAGCACGGAATCAGTAAACTAGTGACTCTTGCGCAACGAATAGTGCGCGAGATGGGCCCTAACGAAGTAAGCTTAAGTTTTCTTAACCTTTCCTGCGTTAATGTCTTTTTGAAGTTAAGCTTCACGGCGCGGTCGGGCTTCGGGCCTCGCGTCTTGGCGGTACAGACGTGTTGCTAGCGAGGGATTCCTATGCGGGTGCTTCTCATTGAAGACGACAGCGCGACGGCTCAAAGCATAGAGCTCATGCTTCTGTCGGAAGGCTTTAACGTTTTTCAAACTGATCTTGGCGAAGAGGGCGTCGATCTCGGCAAGATTTACGACTATGATATAATTTTGCTCGACCTGGGGCTTCCCGACATCAGCGGGTACGAAGTTCTACGCGCGCTGCGCGTCAGCAAGATCAAGACGCCGATCCTTATCCTGTCGGGCTCCGGCGGCGTGGACGACAAGGTTCGCGGCCTCGGGTTTGGCGCCGATGATTATCTCGTCAAGCCATTTCACAAAGATGAACTCGTCGCTCGCATTCACGCTATCGTGCGTCGGTCCAAGGGGCACGCGCAGTCCATCATTCAGACGGGAAGCCTCGTTGTCAACCTCGACACCAAGACCGTGGAAGTGGACGGCACGCGGGTTCATCTGACCAGCAAAGAATATCAGATGCTTGAGCTTCTTTCTCTCCGCAAAGGGACGACGCTCACAAAAGAAATGTTCCTCAACCACCTATATGGCGGCATTGACGAGCCTGAGCTGAAGATCATCGATGTGTTCATTTGCAAGCTGCGCAAGAAGCTCGCAACGGCCAACACCGGCCAGCATTACATCGAGACAGTCTGGGGCCGCGGCTATGTGTTGCGTGACCCGAAAGAAGAACAGGCGGCCGCCTGAGAGGCGATTCAGAACATTCCAGTCGAACGAACAATAGCCGTCTTCGTGTGGCGGCTTGTTCTACGGTTTTCATTTGCCTATGCATTTTGCTTTAGGCATTTTTTTTGCCTCGCCGGCTTTATAGATTTTGAGCTTCTAATTACTTACACCAAGTTTGCTCTCCAAGAGACGAATCACCTTTCAGCCCTCTTGCGCGAACGCTTGATCGATGCCTTCAAGCAATCTCCATCACCACAAGCAACCCTAAAATTGGGCTGTTGCGCTCCGCGATGCGCTCTCCCAGCGCTTAATTTGTGTCTTTTGCGCCTCTACGAAAGCTAGGTATCTTTCCGCGCACAGCCAATTATAGCGACATGCCTTGTCCTTGAGCTTGCGGCCGTGTAGGTTTAGCACGATTCTACAGTTAGGCAGGCATGGGCGCCTGCAGTTTATGTTGTGCGTAGACGAAGATGTAGTGCGTGAAGCCATTATCCTTAAGACAAAGCACGGTGGGAGCTTCAGCATGAGCTTTTCTGCGAAATTATTAGGTGTGTCTTGCGCGAGCGTTATCGCGCTTGGCATCGGGTCGGCAAGCGCGGCCGACATGTATCGGGCATCGGGCGGGGGGCTTAAAGACGCTCCTATCGTCGCTCCTCCTGCGGTTTGGACCGGATTTTATGCCGGCGTCAACGGCGGCGGATCATTTGGCGATAGCGAAAACCTTCGCATAACCGGTCTCCGCGGGACAGAGGCCGATATCGGTCAGTTCTATCGGGATGGCGGCTTTGGCGGCGGCCAGATCGGTTACAATTGGTCCGGTTTCGGGGGCAACCAGGTCGTTTTCGGCATCGAAACCGATATCCAGGGCTCCAGCATCGGCAGCAGCTTCAACAGGAACGACCTACAGTACGGCGGTAGGGCCGCAGATTTCAATGCGAGCCAGAATATCGACTATTTTGGCACCGTCCGCGGCCGCCTCGGCTATGGCTTCGGTAGCGCCATGATTTATGCGACCGGTGGTTTCGCCTATGCGAACGTTGACACGAAGGTCAGCCTCAACGTGGGCAACGGATCGATCACCAATTCGATGAACTCGAATCAGCTGGAAACCGGCTGGGTTGTCGGCGGCGGCCTCGAATATCTGTTCGCCCCGAACTGGTCTGCGAAAGTAGAATATCAATATATCGATCTCAGCAACTGTTCAGTTGGCACGACGGCGTCCGACGGCCATGTGGACCACATGCCCTTTGACAATACTTTCAACACCGTCAGGGCCGGCATCAACTACCACATGCCAGTTGCCTATACGCCTCTGAAGTAGAGGCTCCGAAACCGAAAGGCAGGCCTACGGGCCTGCCTCGACTAACAAACCCCGCCGCTTCGGTGGGGTTTTTTTATCCTAAGCCCGGCGGCTGCGTCGGCGAAACGCCCGCCATTGTCATGACCGTGCTTGACCGGCCATGCAGAAATGATGCGGCTGCTTCATGGATGGCCCTGTCAAAGCCCGGCCATGACAACGCGTGCGACTCACCTGGAGGGCACAGCCATAAACCCCATACGAACGCTGTTCCAGCTCAAGTTTCCGGCTCGGCATAAGCTCAACTGCCGGATTTAGGTTTGTATCGCGGTCTGGAGAAGGAAGGAGGCTGTTGAGTTCGCCGGCCGCTGACAAGAGCCGCCCGTGGCCTCACGGCGAACCCGTCAAACAGCGACAATCTCATGGCTGGACAAGCTCTCCATGAGGATCAACTCGCTGAAGACACGCGATCCTGAGCTTGTCGAAGGATGAAGCCCAAATCTCAAGCTTTATGAGCAGCCTGTCGTTCTCATCTGTCGGAAGATGCGCGGCCTCGTTGACTTACAGAGGCTCCAGCGTGAACATGACGTCCTCGCCTTCTTTCACGGCCGAGAGCTTGAGCGAAGCGTCCGCTGCGATGCGCGCGGCATAATAAGCAACCACCAGCCTTCCATCGATGGTCCTGGCGTCATTTCCTGCGAAAATGTCCGCGACCCCTTCCGGAACGCGCGCCGATCGTCCCCGGCACAGGATGATCAATTTGAGCCTGGACTTCGAGCGCTCTTTCGGCTTTGTCACCGAGAGCCCGACGTAGAAATCGCCGCCAGCCGGCAGCGCCGTGAGCGATACGGCGAGCAGCGCCAGCAGAAGCTTGGCATGTTCTTTATCGACGTCCTGGACATTGGCCTGCCAATGTATCCTGCGCTTACCGTTTTCGATATAGCGGCGCGCCACCTGCTCGACATGGCCGAGCGGCACGACTGCGCCGAGACTCGATGCGACGCCGAAGGCGAGGCGGTTGAAGTCCAGCTGAGCCCAGGCGGCTTTGGCGCTGTTCTGTATCAACTCCAGCGCGTAAAAACGGGTGTCTTCGTCGTTTTCTTCTTCAAGAAGTTCGAGGCCATTGTTGATGGCGCCAATCTGCCCAGCCAGATCATGACAAATTTTGCTTGATATGAGCGAGGCGAGCGCGGTGTCTTCGAGGATTGCATTGCTTGTCACGATATGTCCTCCTGCTCAGGCATGCGATTGGACCCGTGCAAGCGCCCGAACTCCAGTGTATCAACGCTCAGGCACCATGATTTGGCCTTGCACTTCAACCGCTGCTCGTAAAAAAATTAGGTATGCGAGCACAAAAGTTACATCTTCCCGGCTCAGCCTGGAAAAAGCTCATTAGGTAACCATAAAGGATCTTAGGAAATCATGACCGGCGAAGAACTTTCTCCCGAAAAGCTGGCAGAATCGATCATACCCGTCGCGCAGCGCGCCGGCGCCGCCATCCTCGACATTTACCGCGCCGACCCGAATACCCGCTATAAAGCAGATAAATCTCCCGTAACAGACGCCGACCACGCCGCCGAAGACATCATTCTCGAGTCCCTTTCGAAGCTTTTTCCCGATATCCCGGTCATCGCCGAAGAAAGCCTCGCCGCCGGCCGCATTCCGGATGTTCAGACATGCTACTTCCTCGTCGATCCGCTGGACGGCACGAAGGAGTTCTTAAAAAAGAACGGCGAGTTCACTGTCAACATTGCTCTTATCGATGCGAGGAAACCGGTTTTCGGGCTCGTCTATGCGCCGGATAAGGCCGATTGCTACGTCACCCTTGGGCGCAATCACGCCGCCCGCTTCCGTCTCCTTCCCGACCCCAACCCCTCCTCCGATCAACGGTTCGATTTTCAGAAACTGACGGGCGAGGCGACTGAGCAAAGGCCCATGACGGCGGTCGTGAGCCGCTCCCACCTGACGCCGGAGACCGAAAGCTTCCTCAAAGAGCTCGGCGACCCGCAGAGGACCTTTATGGGCTCCTCGCTTAAATTCTGCGTGATCGCAAGAGGCGAGGCGGATGTCTATCCCCGGTTTGGGCGAACCTGCGAGTGGGACACCGCCGCCGCCCACGCCGTTCTCGATGCGGCCGGCGGCTGCCTTCTGACAGGCGACGGCAAGCCGTTCCTTTACGGGAAGAAGGAGGCGAAGTTCCTCAACCCGTCGTTTGTGGCGTGGCGGCGGAAGCCGAGTTCCATCGCGGGGTGACCGGCGTCGAAGCAAGGTCACCCCGTAGGTGTTTAGGGCGAACTTACGCTATCCGTTGGCGCGCGTCGGTGTGGCTCAATCCGCCGGGATCCCGGAGTACGCGCACATCGGTTTCTTGATCGACGAAAACGCTATTCGATATCGCTGGGAGATAGTGGGCTGCAAGCTCGACGCCGGCGGCGAACGGATACGGTCGATTAACCCTATTGGGTTCGTTTCGCAAAAAACACCATTTTACTCAACTTAGGGTTTAATTTCTAAAACCTGAGATAGAAGAAGCGAAAGCTGCTCCTATCTCTGCTCTCTGTTTGGTCGCGCGCCCTAGCGTCCGGACTTATATGTTAGCGATGCGCGTTCGCGGCCGCGTGCGGCTTTGCCGGGCGGAACGTCACCGGGTGGCGCATGGCGGGGTGTGCGTTGGGCATGCTGGCGCGTCGTACCCAGCTTGGCGCCGCCGCGCTTTTGTTCTGGCCATCCGAATGCATCTGGTGCGCCACCGGAGAATTTGGCGCATGGTTTCCAGGATGATGGCCGTCAACAGGCGCGCCTTGTGTTTTTAGCGAAGCGGATTTGATAGCGCCGCCCGACGCTTCGGCGCCGACAGTGTGCCCCTTGCTGAAGTCTCCCGCTTTGGCGGTGGCGGCGACCGTTGGCCTGCCGTGATTGTTGGCGAATTTCAGGTCCGGATTTTTGCTGGCCAATTGCTGATGTTCCAGTTGCTGGTTTGTCGGCCCAATGTGGTGTTCATGGGCGGCCACGAGTTCACGAGCTTCGGGCTGAGCCTTTATGCCGCCGGCGCCGCCGTTATAGCTCACATGCGTCGTGTTGTTGTTTATGATTGTCTTGTTGTAGACGTTCGTGACGCTCACTGAGGTCCCGATATTGGTCACGGCGCTGTTATAGGTGAACATGCCGCCAGACCAGGCGCCGCCGAAAAATCCAATGCCGGTGTAGCCGAACCCGTACGAGACCCCCCCGTAGAAGCCCACGTGCGGCCCCCAATAGCCCGCGTTCCAGCAATAAGCGCCATTGGCCCAACCCCAATAACCGGGAGTCCACAAAAGCCCGGCCCCGGGAGCCGACACCCATGCGCCCGGCACCCAATAATAGTCGGCCGCGGTGGAGTTCCAAGCCCAGTATCCCGGCGTCCAAATGTAACCGGGGCCTGGGATGGGCGGCTGTGCGTAAACCGGAAGGGGAGGCGGTGCAACGCTTACCGAAACGAAAAGTCCAGCATGAGCTTTGTCTGCCGTTCCCACCATGAGAAAAGAAATCGCCAGAACTGGAATGAAGGAATTTGATCGCATGTCTAACCCCGATTGCGTTGTGCCCTCGGCCAACCAAATACGTGGGAAATTTTCCCACGTCAAGCAAAGTTTGCGTTTGACAAGCGCGGGCTTGTGGGAAAGTCTCCCACGAGCGTGAAGTTGCATCTGGGGGGTATGGAAGAGGTGACAGAAACAGCGGAGCCTGGCGAACCGCCGGAGGCGCTCGTACAGGCGATCAAGCGCCTGCTGCGTCCGTTGCTGCGCGTGTTCATCGCGCATGGCGTCACGCTTCCAATTCTATCCCGTCTCTTGAAGGAGCTTTATGTAGAGGTCGCAAACTCGGAGTTTCCGCTGGAGGGACGGCCGCAAACGGACAGTCGGATCAGTCTCCTGACCGGGGTTCACCGCAAAGATATCCGCGCCTTGCGGGGGCGCGCCGGCGCTCCCGCCCTCCCCTCGGCCGCCTTGTCGCGGAATGCGCAGATGATCGCCCTCTGGGCGGGTTCTCCGGATTATCTCGATGTTTCTGGCCAGCCGCGCCCCCTGCCAAGGACAGGCGAGGCGCCATCGTTCGAAAGCCTCGGTCACTCCGTCAGCACCGATATTCGAGCCCGCGTGGTTCTCGATGAATGGCTGCGGCTGGGATTGGTCCGCGTCGACAGCGAAGGGCTCCTTCATCTTAACAACGCGGCATTCGTACCGCGCGAGGACTTCGCCGACGTCGCCTATTACTTCGGACGAAATCTCCGCGATCATATCGCGGCGAGCGGACACAACTTGCTCGGCGAAAAGCCGCCCATGCTTGAGCGCGCGGTCTACTATGATCGCCTTGCGCCTCAGTCTGCCGAAGAACTCGCCGCTCTCAGCCGGGAGATCGGATCGAAAGCGCTCGTCGCTGTCAACCAGAAGGCCTTCGAGTTGGCCCAACGCGACGCGGCCAACCCATCCGCATCGCATCGCATGTCGTTCGGAGTGTACTTTTTTTCAGCCTCAGACGCCTCCCAGAAAACCGGAGAATAGATCATGGCTTGGCGGCATACGTGGTCATTCGTACGGCGGCGGCGTCTTGCGGGGAGCGGTCTTTTGGCGGTCGCCCTTGCCGCCCTCTTCATTCTGAGCGTCGCCGCTGGAGCGGAAAGTCCGCGCACCGAGGGATCGGGCATCGGCGGCACGGGCCATTTGCCGGGGGAAGGCAACGGCATTGGCGGCACAGGCGGGCCTCAGGGCAGAAACGCGCGGGCGACAGGCGTTGTGGGCACAGTAACGGGTTTCGGCAGCATTTTCGTCAACGGCTTCGAGATCGATTACTCGCCCGAGACTAAGACCGAATCCGACATCGACGAACCGCTGGACGCCAAAGCCATCGGCCTCGGCCAGGTTGTAGAGGTCGAAGCCTATGGAGAAGGAAAGCGCCTGCACGCCCGAAAGATTGCAGTGCGCTATGAGGTTAGAGGTCCGATCGAGACGATAGACCGCGCGTCCGGTCAAATCCGCGTTCTCGGCCAGACCGTCGCCGCCGCACAAAGCCTTGTGGCGACGCCGCGCTCGCGGGCCGGTTCGCTTAGCGATCTCGCCGTGGGCGATAGGGTCGATGTGAGCGGCCTCAGGCGATCGGACGCGGTCATCGTCGCGTCGCGTATCGAAAAGGCCGCGCCGGAAGGCCGAGCCTGGCTGCGCGGTCGAGTTGAAAGCGCTGACAGCAGCGGCTTCACTCTCAATGGCCTTCGCATCGCAGCCGAAGGCGCGTCGCGTCCTGTCGTGGGCGAGGAGGCGGCGGTGCTTGGCGCGTACTCGGCGGGAACATTCATGCCTGCGAAAATAATAAGGTTGCCCAAGGCTCCGTTCGCCGGCCGCGTCTCCTATCTCTCGATCGAAGGGTTTGTTCGCGATCGTAAGGGGGATGGGCGGTTCATTGGCGAGGTCAACATCGGGGAGGCCAGAGCCCAGAATATTCGTGCCGGAGATCGCGTCGTCGTCGATGGAAAGATCGGAGAGGGAGGGCGCTTCATTCCCGCCAAGGTGCGGCCATCCCAATTCGACCGCGCCCCTCCTCGACAACCTGGCCAGGCTCAACCTCCCCGCGGCCACACCGAGCGACACGATCCCGTTCTTGCTCCTGCCCGCAAAGCGCCGGGGTTCTTCGGCCCTCGGGGCCAACGGTGGACGCCGCATCGCGAATCGCGCCGAGAGGGAACGCGATGGCAAAACCGCGCGTCGCCGCGACGCGGTCGCAAGCGGTGAAGTCGAATTTCAAGCGGATCGCCCGATCCGTGGGCGTCAATCCCGTGCGCGCTGCAGCATGAAATGCTGCTGCGCAGACACGGGATCGGAGATCTCGGATAACGCCTTCGGCGTTTCCGCGATGAAAATTCCCGAACCGTTCAACCAGATTGGGTATGACACCTTGATGCGGGGTAATTGCCGGCGTTTCACCCCATGGGTCGCATGCGTGTTTGCAGGGAGCGACCACAAAACACGGAGCGATTCGTTGATGAACCCCATAATGTTTGCTTAGAATCAAATAGTTGCTCGTACGCCTTATCTCTGGGAAGTTTCATCGACGACACCAGCGTGTTGGTCAGGACTTCCCGCAGGGCGCGCAAGCCCTGTGGTATGTCCAGAGCGCAAGGGCGAAAACAAGGATCGCGTTTGCTTGATGAGCCAGGGCGATCATCAGGGGGACGCCGTAAACGATGGTGGCGACGCCAAGGGCGATTTGCAGAAAGACCGCTGCGGTTGTCGCAAGCATCGGCAGCCGCAGCGCGCGCGCCTGTCGGCCGTTCCACAAGAAGACAAGAAAGCCGACTGCAAAAAGCGCAATGCCATAGGCCAAGGCGCGATGCACGAACTGGGCGGTCAGCGGATTCTCAAACAGGTTGACATACCAGGGCGAATACACGTCAAGGCCGGGCGGTATGATCTCGCCGGCCATCAGCGGCCAGGTGTTCGAGGCATGCCCGGCCTTGAGGCCGGCCACGAAGGCGCCAGCGACAATTTGCAGATAGACCAGACCGACGAGAAGACCTGCCCCTAATTTGGCCGGAAGAGAGGGCGATTGGGCAGGCCTTGTTCTTTCCGTCTCTTCCGGCCCCTCAAGGGAAAGAGCGAGCCAGAAAGCATAGCCCCCAATCGCGATAGCAAGCGCCAAATGGGCCGCGAGCCGGTATTGGCTGACATCAACGCGATCGGCGAGCCCGCTTCTGACCATGAACCAGCCGAGCGCGCCCTGCGCTCCTCCGAGGACGAAAAGCGCCGCGATCTTTGGAATCGCCGCCCGCGGTATGGAGCCGCGGGCTAGAAAAATGGCGAAGGGGATGAAAAATACGACCCCGATCAGCCGTCCAAGCAGCCGGTGCGTCCACTCCCACCAGTAGATGGCTTTAAACCCATCCAGGGTCATGCCGGGATTGATCTGACTGTACTCAGGGATATGGCGGTATTTCTCGAAGGCTTCCCGCCAAGCCGTTTCGCTCATCGGCGGCAGGACGCCGAGGATGGGCCGCCATTCCGTGATAGAAAGGCCGGACCCTGTCAGCCGGGTCGCCCCGCCCACGACCACCATCGTGAAAACAAGCCCAGCAATGACGAACAGCCAGAGTCGTACAGATCTCAGCCTGGGACTAACGCTTACGTGTTGAGCGAGATCGGCTTCAGCGGAATTCGCGAGCGACATCATGACACAAAAAACCTACGTCGGGCATATGTCCGGACGTAGGTTCTCGTCGAACAGACTTAAAGACCCGAGGCCTTTCGTCCTACCAGCGTCGCTCGCCCGCACGCAGCAGTGGCCCGCCGACGTAGTATTGGGGCAGCGCAAGCGCGTTGTCGACGATGCTGGCGTCGTCGAAGTCCAAGCGATAGGGGAACGGAAGATCCTGGTCGTAGGGAATTTGACTATAGCCGTATCGCCCCAGCGGAGGGCGTGCGTAGCGGCTGACGCGATAGCAATTATAGGCGCACCAATTGCTGAAGAGATCGCCATGCCGATGATGAACACGATGATGTGAAACCTGCGACTTGGGCGCGGTTGCCGCCGAAGCGCCACTGACGGATACGATCATGGCGACGCCGGCCGCGCAAAGACAAGAAAGCGCTTTCATGCGAATGAGTCCCTGGCTGGAAGTTCTTTTGAGCCGTTTTCCAACATGAGCGATCGAAGCTAAGAAAACGTTGCGCTCGGCCTGAATTATTTCAATGCATTTGCGATGTCCAGTCTACTCTGAGAACTTGGTTTACCAGCCAAAACGGCCGCCGAAAAAACCGCCGCAACCTGTATAAGCGCAGCCACCGCTTGCGCAGCAAGGCATCGTGTAGGTGTAAAGGCTGTAATAGCCGCAGCACCGGTAATAGTCACAGCATTGCCGATGACAGCTATGGCGGCGGGGGCGCACGTGGCGATGACAGGCGCTTGCCTTGATCGTGGCCACAGGCGCTTCCAGCGTTGTCACAGCGCCGCCAGGAATGGCGAATGCGCCCCCTGATACGAAGAGCGCGGCCAAAAGCGCGGCCGCCGCAAAAATGAGCGTCTTCATGTTCTCCCTTGATAACGCACGAACGATCGCCAGGCTGCTAACGCCTTATAGTCTAATAAGATTTATAAATACTTCAAAGGATTTGACGCGGAGGCCGGCTTGTGTGATTGCGAAATGATGGCCGGCAGCCATGGTTTGGGCGAAGGCGGGAGCGGCGCCCCGCCTCAGAATGGAAAGATTACCGTCATGAACATTCGTCAAAGAAAGCTGGTCGGTACGGCGATCTTCGTCGCCGCATCGACCCTTTATTTCTTTGTGGCGATCACCATCGCAATCGCGAGGCTGCCTGGCACACCCATGGGCGTACAGCTTCTTTTCTATCTCATCACGACATTGATCTGGGTTTTCTTTTCGGCGCTCCTGATACGCTGGATGCAAAAGCCCGATCCGGAGCAAGCGGGCTGAAAAGCAAAAGGGCCGCTGCTGCGGCCCTCTTGGAAGGAACATCCCCGCGGCTAATAGAGGCCGCCGCCCTCTCCATAGGGACCGGGACCGCGTTCGCCGGGGCCGCCGTCCCCAGCGTAAGGCCCGGGGCCGCGATCGCCGGGACCGTCCTCGCCATAGGGGCCGGGGCCGCCGTCCTGAGGACCGGGGCCACGATAGCCTGGGCCTGCGTGACGGGCATAGGGACCGGGACCGCCAGGGCCGTCGCCGGGTCCACCAGGGCCGTCGCCGCCGTATGGGCCGGGACCTTCATAGCTGGGGCCCCCGCGACCTGGACCGCCGTAAGGTCCGCCGCCGGGACCGTCGTAGGGACCGGGGCCGGCCTCGCCTGGACCGCCCGGGCCGCCCATTCCGGGACCATAAGGACCATGCCTATGGCGCGGGCCGTCCATTGGCGAGGGACCGTAACGGCCGTCATAAGGCTCGTCATAGGCCGGTCTGGCCATGCGCCGACCGCCATAAATCGGTCCGCTCATGCGTGGGCCGCCGTAGAATTGCTCTCGCGCTCGGCCATAACCCGGGCCAGCCATGCGGGGCTCCTCATAAGCGGGGCCACGCCGGGGAGGGAGATAACCGGCTTCGCCCATCTCTTGCCCGCCAGGACCAGCCATCCGAGATCCACCGTAAGGGCCGCGCATGCCGCGACCGCCATAAGGCCCAGCCATACGAGATCCGCCGTAAGGACCGCGCATGCCCGCGCCGCCATAAGGACCCGCCATGCGAGATCCGCCGTAAGGACCGCGCATGGCGCCGCCGCCGTAAGGACCCGCCATCCGAGATCCGCCGTAAGAACCGCGCATGCCGGCGCCGCCGTAAGGCCCGGTCATCCGAGGTCCGCCGTAAGGGCCGCGCATTCCGGCGCCGCCATAGGGACCCGCCATCCGAGATCCGCCGTAAGAACCGCGCATGCCGGGGCCGCCGTAAGGCCTGGTCATCCGAGAATCGCCGTAAGGGCCGCGCATGCCGGGTCCGCCATATGGGCCCGCCATACGAGAACCGCCGTAAGGGCCACGGACGCCCGGCCCGCCATAAGGTCCGCTCATCCGAGGTCCGCCGTAAGGGCCGGACATTGCGGGGCGCCGGTGGGCGTGGCCCGCCACGCGGACCGCGCCGTGGATCGAGCCAACAATCACCTGCTCGCCTGCCACGGAGCCTTTTGTGCGGGGAAGCCCAACCTCAGCGCTGTGCTTCACGAGCGCAAAGGTGCTCTGAGGGTTCATCTCGACGGCCGGTTTCACGGGGGGCGCGTCAGGCGCGTTTTCCGCCGCCGAAGCTCCGTCGGCTGTCATGGATAATCCGATCGCAGCCAGAGCCGCGACCATGATTCGCGTCATAGACATAGACACCCCCTCCTTACTCGTTGACTAAATCCGGCAGCTCCGGGGGTCGAGGCCGCCGACGATTACGCTCAAGCAAAAACTGCTGCGATTGCGTGCCTGAAACCGCCGCCGAATATGCTTTCGACCATTTAAACGAACTTTCCTAAAATTTTCCTTAAGAAGAACTGAACAAGGGAGAAGGCGATAAAAAAGGGCCGCTCCCGCGGCCCTTAAAACGCTATTTCGGGGGTTCTATCAGTAGCAGAAGTTGTACGAGTACGTGCTGCAATAGCCTGGACCGTAGCCGGCGGCGAGGCAGTTCGAGTAGCAGCTGCCCCCGCCATAGCCATAATCCCAGCCCCAAAGGCCCACGCCGACGCCGTAGAACGGATAGAAGCGGCCATGACGCCAATAGCCGCGGTGACCATTATAGTAAGCGGAGCGGCCGCCATAGGCGCCACGACCCACAACCCCAGGCCGGTAGAAGGCGCGGCCGTTGATCCCCGGACCATGCATCATGCCACCGTGCATCATACCGCCGTGCATAACGCCACCGTGTATCATGCCGCCATGCATCATGCCCATGCCATGTCCGCCGGGCCCCATGCCGCCGCCCGCAAAACCATGCGCCATGCCGCCGCCCGCAAAGCCGTGAGCCATGCCGCCGCCGCCAAAGTGGCCCCCCCCGCCGCCAAAGCCGCCCCCGCCCCCGTGGCCGCCGCCGCCACCACCTCCTCTAATGAGCGTGAAGGTGCTAGGAGCCTTGACCGGCGGGAGAGAAGCCCCCGGAGCTACAGGGCTGGCTGAGACGGCGGAATATGCGCCAAGGGACAGCCCAATCGCCGCTACTGCGACGGCTGTAATTTTCCTGATAGACATTGATAACGTCTCCTCACTCGGTTCACGACCCTTCCTCGGCCAAAAGAGGATCGATGGCATCGCGGCCACACCGATATCCACGCGAAACCTGCCGCCAAGGCTTTGTTCCTGGAGCGGCAGTTCAACCTAGAAATAGTGAGCGCCTTTTGCAGTTTCAATTGTAACTGCTTGTATCAATGCTTGTCTGTTTGCTTTCTCATTTCTATGAAGCCAGACGATCAAGCCGCAACTGGAATGAGCCGGTCGACGACTTTCGCAGAGCAGATGACGCCAGGAATGCCGGCGCCGGGGTGCGTGCCTGCGCCCGCTAGATACAGGTTCTTGATCCCTTCGGCCTTGTTATGGAACCGGAAAAAGGCCGACTGGGTGAAGTGCGGGGCGATCGAGAAACCGGCGCCTGCATGGCTCAGATAGGCGCTTTTGAAGTATTCGGGGGTAACCGTGATTTCGGCCCTGATGGTTTCGCTGAGGCCCGGCATAATCGTACGCTCCAAGCCGGCGACGATGCGATCTCTGAGGAGAGGCGCCTCTTTTTTCCAATCGATATCGGCCTTGAGGTTGGGCACGGGGCAGAGCGCGTAAAAGGCGTCGCAGCCCTGGGGCGCGAAGCTCGGATCGTTTGCGGTAGGGCGGTGAATATAAAGGGAGAAATCCTCCGCCAGAAGCTTGCGGTGGAAGATGTCGTCCAGGAGCCCCTTATAGCGCTTGCCAAGCCAGATGGTGTGGCGCGCGAGGTCGGGATATTGCCGCGCCGTTCCGAAATAAAGAACGAACAAGCCCATCGAAAGCCTTGCCGTTTTGCGCTTCAGACGCGCGGTTATACCCTGGTCGCGAGCGGGGATCATATCGCCGAACAGATGCATCGGATCGGCGTCGGAAACCACAATGTCCGCCGGAACGAGCGCCCCATCCTTGAGACGGACCCCGGTTGCAACCCCGCCTTCCACCACGATCGTTTCGACCGTCGTTTTCAGGCGAATATCGACGCCCTCCTCCTCCATCAGCTTGCCGAGCGCCGCCACGATGGCGCCCGTTCCGCCGTCCGCGTAGAAGACGCCCCACTTGCGTTCGAGATAGTGGATCAGGCCGTAAATGCTCGTGGTGTCGAAGGGGCTGCCGCCGACGAGAAGCGGCTGGATGGAAAGCGCCTGCCTGATTTTCGGGCTATGGAAGTATTTCGTCACAAAATCCCAGACGCTGCGATAGCTGCCGAGCTGAACGAGGCGCGGAATCTGCCCTACCATGGTCAGCGGGTTGTGGAAGGGCTGATCGGCGAGGTTCGTGAAGCCTGCGTCGAAAAGCGCCTTCGAATGCTCAAGCATCCTGAGATAACCGTCCCCGTCGAGTGGGTCGATCCGCCGCAATGCGGCGAGCGTCTCTTCAAGCGTGCCGCCGTAATCGAAGGTCGAGCCGTCCTCGTCGAAATAAAAGCGGTACCAGGGCGAGAGCGACTTCAGCGTGAAATAATCAGCGCTCTTTTTCCCGAAGAGTTCGAAAAGCTCCTCGATTAGGAACGGCGCAGTGATGACGGTCGGGCCGGCGTCGTGCTTGAAGCCGTCTTTCTCGAACACCTGCGCGCGTCCGCCGAGCATGCGCGCGCGGTCGATCAGAGTGACGCGGTAGCCTTTTGCGGCGAGTCTCAGCGCGGACGCTATGCCGCCGAAGCCTGCGCCCACCACAACGGCTCTGTTTTTCTTTCCGGTCGAGACGCGAGCGCTTGTCTGAGCGACGATCTGATCCATGACTTACCCTTTTTCTTGTTAAGGCTCGACGCCTTCGACAATGACGATTTCAGCGGCGGCGGCCGCCACGCGATAGGCTCGGGCTTCCTGGTACTCTTTCGAGTGGTGGCAATCGAGCGCCGCTTGATAGGATGGAAACTCGATGACGACGTTCCGGGTGCGCGCCTGCCCCTGCGCCGGCGTAAAAGCGCCGCCACGAACAAGATGCTTCGCGCCGTAGCGCTCGAATGCCGCAGCGGCGCCCGAAATGTAGGTCTTATACGTCTCGGGATCGCTTACATCGATGCGAGCGATCCAGTATCCTTTCGGCATGAGGCTTTTCCGTCAACCAGAATAGACAATGCCATCCTACAACATGTAAACTCTAGTTTACAAATTGCAGCTTATGGGTCATACGGTTTCGATGGCTATGCTGTTTTCCACAGCCTTTCAAGGGGCGTATCGACCATTCGCTCAAAATTTGGAGAATATGATTAGCCATTATCGAGGCATGGACTGCAGGATCGTCAAATGGGCAGCCAGTTAGAGTATTTCATGAAGATGCGTGCTCGCGTAGAAGCACGGCTTGCGGAGCTTGTGCCCTCGGGCGCTTCGGGAGACGCTTTGCAAGGGTCGATGCGGCACAGCCTGCTTGCTCCCGCAAAACGCGTCCGCGCGGTTCTGATGATGATCGCCGCGCGCGAGCTTGGCGGAAAGGAAGAGCACGCCCTCGACCTCGCCTGTTCCCTTGAGATGCTGCACGCCGCATCGCTTATTCTCGATGATCTGCCGGCGATGGACGACGCGGAAACGCGCCGAGGCCTGCCCGCGAACCATCGCGTCTACGGCGAAGCGACGGCTATTCTCGCGGCCATTGGCCTGATGAATCACGCCTATGGCGTTGCGGCGGCCTCGCAGGCGCTCGACCTCCAACAACGCGTCGACGCCGTCGACGTCTTGCAATGGTCGATCGGCCTTGACGGCCTCGTGCGCGGCCAGCAGGACGACCTCGCCGACGCTCGCGATACGATGACGCATGCCGAGCTGGAGCGCATGTATGCCCGCAAGACGGGCGCGCTTTTCGCCGCGGCAGCCGAATGCGGCGCCATCGTCGCAAAAAATTCATCCGCGCGCCCCGCCATGCGGCGTTTTGGCCTTGATCTTGGCGTCGGATTCCAGATGTTAGATGACGTCCTCGATGCGCGTTGCAGCTGCGACCGCGCGGGCAAGGATGTCGATCAGGATTGCGGACGCACGACGTTTGCGAGCTTGCTCGGCGTTAAAGGCGCCGCGGCTCTTGCGCGCGCCAAAATTGAAGGCGGCGTTACCGCGGCTTGCATGGCGGCGACGGCTTCCGGTGGAGACGGCCGGATGTTTACGGCGTTCGCCGCGAGACTTGCGGCGGCTTTTTCGGATTTGATGCCGGAGTTTCAAGCGGAGCTCGCGGCCAGCGGATAGCAGGTTTCGATGAGCGATTGGCTCCTGTACTTCGGACTGTTTCTTGCCGTATTTTTCACAATGGAAGGCGTGGCTTGGTTTCTGCATAAGTATGTTATGCACGGCTTCCTCTGGGTCCTACACAAGAGCCATCACGAACCCCGCAAAGGCGTCTGGGAGCTGAACGACGCCTTCGGGATATTCTTCATTCTTCTTTCGATGGCGCTCTTCGAGTGGAGCGTTCAGCTCGGCGGCCCTACTTGGGCGCTCGTCGTGGGCCTCGGCATCACAGCCTATGGCTTCGTCTACTTCCTCGCCCACGATGTTCTCGTTCATCACCGCGTGAATATCGGGCTCAATCCCAAGAAGGGCTATCTTCGCCGGCTTTATCAGGCGCATCGGCTTCATCACGCCGTCGAGGGAAAGGCCGGCTGCGTGTCTTTTGGCTTCGTCTTCGCCCGCTCGCCCGATCACCTCAAGCGGAAGCTTCTGGAATACGCCCCGCTTAGGGACCAGCAACACAGCAAGATCGACGCCAAGCGCACACTGCACTGAACGCGGCTGGAGCGGCTTCCGTTTGGATGCTCGTGCTCGCCCCGCAGGAAGTGCTGCCCATTTGCGGCAGGCGCTGATAGAACTTCCCGCAGATCGGGCGTATGAGCAAATTCTGATTCCCGATGGGCGCTGCGACGTCGGTGTCGAACCAAGGACAGCCGCAAAGATAGCCGCTGCGATTTTCCGGTTCGCGGGTTTTCTGTATAGGTCCATTCGGGATGGAGCGCGTGGCGGCGCTGTCGAAGGCGTCCACCAAAAAATGAAGCCTCATCTCCACATCCGCGCGTTGGTCGAGCCGGGAAGGACTGCTTCAAGACTTCATGACTCTTGAAGCCTTTATTAACCCTGGACTGCCAGGGGCCTGTTAACCAGGCGTGCGCGCCGCACTGTTTATCTTTTTCCCTTTTTACTTCAATGCCTTAGCCAGACGACTCTCTGGCGGGGAGGCTCTCGGCGCCTCCGAGCCAAGCATGCGAACGCTGAGGCCGACCGGCCGCCAATCGCCACGCGTCTCATAAAAACCGTTTAATATCAAAGGGTTACTTGGAACCCGTCTACCGAAGGCGAGCCTCCCTGTTTTACAAAACGAACCCAATGTCAGCCCTTCTTTAACCCTGGCAGGGCGCTGACCGCATCTGACGCATCGTCGTCATAGAGACTTGCCAGCAGAGTCGGCGTCACTTGGCGATCGTTCAGGCGGAACGTTTGCGAAGTATCTGGCGGCAGTAGTGAAACGTGGTAGGCGACAAAAGAGAGCGTGGCGTCATTTACCGACAGCAGCAAAGGCGCGGCGGCCAGATGTTCGCGGATAATTTGCTGCGCCGCATCGCGCTGCGCCAGCTCAGCATTCTGCGCAACACGCCCAAGGACAAAGAAGAAGTCATTGTCCACATCCGATTCGCGTTGATGCCGCTTGTGCAAGGCGCCGAACTGCTGAAACGCCCGCCGCAGCCCATCAAGCGAAGGGACGACGGCGCCTGAGCGGTACGGCCAGCCCATCGCCACCGCGATCTCCCCGGGGACGGAAAAGGATCGCAGAAAGGGATGCCGCCCTGAACTGGTGAAGCCATAATCACAGGCCAAGTCGTAACCACCGACGCGCACCTCCATATCGCATTTCGGCCGCGTGCGTAAGAAATCCAGCAATCCCTCAAAGTCGATGAACCGCTCCTCGCCGCGTAAGCGGCTGAAGTTTTCATTGCGGATGCGAGTTCCAACCCGCACGCCCTCGAGTCCGATAATAGTGCCGTGAACCTGATCGACGGTGTAGGGCTTGAAGCAGTCGCCGAGCTGCTCCGCAATCACGGACTGAAGCAGGCAAATCTTTTCCGCGAAGGGCGCGGGCTTCGGGCCATAGTGACTGACGAATGTGAGTTGCATTCGCAGATTTCTCTCAAGGGTGCTAGGGCCACCGCCGCCGGCGTGGCGAAATGTCCCTCCCAATTTGGAGTCCAGGGCGGGGACTGGCGAGTTCCGTTGCCCGGACTGAATAGTCGAAATTCCGCGTAAACCGCACCGACGTCGGCAGTTCCCGGCGAGGCGCACGGGTTACGGAAACCAGCAAGCCTCGCCTAGTTCAAGTGGAAGGCGTCCGCTGAGTGACGCCTGAGCAACCGCCTCGTCTCCAGGTTGATAAGGAAAGCGAAGGGGCGGTTCCTGGGGGTTGCTTTGCCAAGATTGGGCACGGTCCAAAGCCCCGTACGGTTTGGGGCGTATCCGATTCGGAGCGTCGTGTGAGCGCGGACAGCGGCTATGGCGCCCGAGATCGCCGCCGCAGCCTTGCGGCTTTTGCCCACAATGGCGCGGCCGTCCCAGGCGCTTTCACCGCGATTGGCGACAATCCGCCCGATGTCGCGATAGACGCGTCTTGCGCAGCCGATGCCGACGGCAGCCCCAAGCGGCAGTTGCTGCATGCCGAACAGCGCCGATCGGTAGTACTCGTCCGCCTCGCGCAGCAGCTTGTGCGTAACCTGGAAAACGGCCTTTCGATGCTGAGGGTCGCTTAAATCGGCGCCCTCAAGTCCGGCTTTGCGCAGCCACTCACGCGGCAGATAGCAGCGGCCGCCCCTCGCGTCCTCGATCACGTCGCGCGAAATGTTCGTGAGCTGGAAGGCGATGCCGAGGTCGGAGGCCCGGTTGAGCGTCGGCCTCTCGCGGACGCCCATGATCATGGCCATCATCACGCCGACAACGCCCGCTACGTGGTAGCAATAGTCGAGCGTATCATCGAGCGTTTCGTAGACGCGGCCATTCACGTCCATCTCGAAGCCGTTCAGAAGCTCCATCGGATGGCGCTCAGGGATGCCATGCTTGCGCGTGACGCGTCCGAGCGCGATGAACACCGGCTCGTCGGCGCGGCCTTCGAGCGCGCGCTTCGTCTTCTCGCGCAACTGCTCAAGCCGCTCCTCCGGCGTCTCCGTGCTTGCCGTCTCCCTCGCAAATCCGAGGATTTGATCGTCGATAACGTCGTCGCAGTGGCGGCACCACGCGTAGAGCATCATCGCGTCGTAGCGCACATCGCGGGGCAAGAGCTTCGCCGCCATGGCGAAGCTCTTGGAACCATTTTTGATGAGTTCGTGACTTAAAGAAATGATGGGGTCCATACAACTAGCTCGGTGAGGAAACCGGCTGCGGTATGGGATTGACAGTTGTTTCTCCCATAACGCGCAGCGCTCTGCTGATAGGAACAGGAGGCCACCCTACAAGAAGACGGGCCTGGTCCGCAAGTGTCAGGCTTGAGCTATAAAAGCGCTCTATAAGAGGGTCGCCGAGCATGTAGAAACGCTCAAGAACACGGTAGCGTTGTGTGGGCGTCCGGGCGGCCCAGAAAAGCATCCGGTTCAGAAGCCGAAAGAAGCTCTGCTGCTTCCAGTGCTTCCTGGCCCATTTCTGGGTCAGATGATGGAGGGTTTCGCTTGTAAGATGATCCATGGTCGCGATGGCGTCCGCGCACTTCACCGCGAAGGGGAAAGAATAGCTCGTGGTGTGATGGAAGAAGCCGCCGCGAAGGCCAAGCGCAGGCACGCCGGACGCATTTCTATCAAGGATGGCGTCGACGTCGCCGCCGAGCACGATCGGAAGGACGCCCCGCTCCTCGCGGACGATTTCTGCGACCTCCCAGCCTCGCTCCCTGGCGTAATCCAGGCAAAGCTCACGGAGCGTCGGCCCGTCGATGCTTGCCGTGTCGCTGTAATAGGTATCCTCGATGAGCATGCTGTCATGGGTGAAGGGCAAGGTATAAACGAAGCGATACCCGTCGCGCTGCTTTACGGTAGCGTCCATGATGATGGGGTAAGGCTGGCCGTGCGGCCGCTCGAAGCGAACCACGAGCCCTAAGAACTTCTGATAGCCGATCGTCAGACCGTCCACCCGCCCAATTCCCCTTGCATCGATCACGCAAGGCGCGCGCAACACCTCGCCTGCGGAAAGCTCCGCATGGTGCGGCCCGACGCTGATCACGCGCGCATCGAACCGCACGCAATCCTTGAGCGCGGGATAGGCCGCCTCATGCAGTGTTTCCGAAAAGATCGAATTATACCCGGACATTAGCATACGCGAATGCTTCGGGAAGCGCACCTGCTGTTCATCCCAGGAATGTGCGACGAATGGCGCGATCCAGCGCCAGGCGTCTGTGCTAATGTCCTGGTCGTGAAAAGACCAGGTGTGGTTCCCTCCCAGCCGCTCGCCCGCTTCCAGCACGCATAGCCGGAGATCGGGCCTTAGCTGCCGGAGGCGATAGGCTGTGAGCGTGGCTGCGAGACCACCGCCAGCGATGATGACGTCGAAATTTCCAGTTTTCATGCTCTGACTCTGCCGACAATTTGACCTATGTCAACGGCAGTGGACGGATAAAGTTTCCTTGAGTTGGGCTTCACAATTTATTTAGTCACTTGACTTCCCGCCCCGGTTCTGAACGCCAAAATCCGCTCGCAAATCCCGGCGCCGCTCCCGCTAACCACTGCAATAGGGCTTGCTTCGGCGGCGACGAACCGTTATTCCTTGCGGCGCGCGGCTTTAGCCGCCTTTTTTGCATGCCCGTGACGGCTTCGGCCGTCTGTCGGCGGGGAAACCCGCAGGAGGAGGGCCTGCTCCACCACCTCTCTTTTCGGAGCACAGACATGACAAAGCGCCTCAGCGCCAAACATAAAATTGATCGCCGCCTTGGGGAAAATCTCTGGGGCAGGCCCAAGAGCCCGCTGAACAAGCGCGAATACGGGCCCGGTCAGCATGGGCAACGCCGCCGGGGCAAGACCTCGGACTTCGGAACGCAGCTGAAGGCGAAACAGAAGCTAAAGGGCTACTACGCCAACATCACCGAGCGCCAGTTCCGGCTTATCTATGCCGAGGCGACGCGGCTGAGGGGCGACACCTCCGAAAACCTTATCGGCTTGTTGGAGCGGCGGCTGGACGCCGTTGTGTATCGCGCGAAGTTCGTGGCGACGCCGTTCGCCGCGCGCCAGTTCGTGAGCCATGGTCATATCGCAGTGAACGGCCGCAGGGTCAACATTCCGAGCTACCGCTGCCGCCCCGGCGACGTCGTCGAGATCCGGGAGAAGTCAAGGGCGCTCGCTTTTGTTCTTGAAGCCATCCAAAGCGCCGAGCGCGATGTTCCCGATTATCTTGAGGTCGATCACAACAAGATGACGGCCAGGATTTCCCGCGTGCCGCAGCTTTCCGACGTGCCCTATCCCGTTGTGATGGAGCCGAATCTCGTCGTCGAGTTCTATTCACGCTAACTCAATCGGGCGGGCGCCTTTTCCGTGGCAATCTGCCATCGAAATCAAGCTCCCGCCCGCTTGTGAACCCTCTCAGATTGCGCTACTCACCGCCAAGAAAGTGAGCCGCTGCTTCGGCTTCGGAGATAGAATATGACCTACGTCGTGCTGGATGGTTGCATCAAGTGCAAATACACCGATTGTGTGGAAGTTTGCCCCGTGGATTGCTTCTACGAGGGCGAGAACATGCTCGTCATCAATCCCGACGAATGCATCGATTGCGGCGTTTGCGAGCCGGAATGCCCCGCCGACGCCATCAAGCCGGATACCGAACCGGGCCTTGAGAAGTGGCTGGAGCTTAACCGCCAATACGCGGAGCAGTGGCCGAATATTACAGTCAAGAAGCCCCACGCCGAAGACGCCGCCGAGTACGAGAAGATGACCGGCAAGCTTGAGAAGTATTTCTCACCGAAGTCAGGTTCCGGCGATTCTTGATAACTCCGATTAAGTAATGGTGCTGCCGGCGCTGCGCGGACTTCGCCAACTTGGCAAACGTCGCGCAACTGAGCGTATCGTAATTCAGCTGACTGCGGGCTTGCGCGATCATGGAAAGGTTGTTGCGCCCGCGGCGCGCATCTTATTTTTCACGCCGCCAAAAGCCCTAAACTGAAGGCCGGCGAGCGACTTTGGATCTCTGTGAACATCCAATTTTAGAACCGTCGGCGATCCGGATAAGGCGGTTGGCGAGCGCTGTGTCGCTCTCGCCGCGCTGTCCGGCGCCGCCCGGCCAGCACATCTCGCGCTTTGGCCGATTTTCAGGCGACAGGCGGGATCTCAGCGGATTTCGCGCTATGATGTCAGCATCGGTGGCGCAAAGGGCGGCTTTGACGGTGCGCCGGCAAAAACGGACGCCGGAAGCTTGACGATAAAAGCCGCCCCAGGAGCTGTGTCGTCGAGGCGGATATCGCCGCCATGAGCGCGAACCAGTTCGGCGGCGATCACGAGGCCGAGGCCGTTCCCATCGCTCTTGGACGAGGTCTGGAACGCCTTGAAGAGTGTCTCCCTCAGATTGGCCGGCACCCCTGGGCCATTATCGCTCACCTTGATGATTGCGTTTTCGCCTTCCTGACGCGCCGTAACGTCGATCGCCGGCTCAGCGACGGGAGGATCGGCCTCACGCAGCGCCTCCAAGGCGTTCCGGATCAGATTTGCGAGCACGCGGAATATCTGATCGCGGTCGGCGTAAAGATTGATCGTCTGCGCGACGGAAACCGTCACGCGCACGCCGCTTAATTCCTCGACGCCGAGGCTTTCATTGACCTCAGCGAGAAGCTCCCGAAGCGGCACGCGCGCCCGCTTTGGAGGGGCCTCTTCACTCCGGCCATATTTGATCGTGTTTGCACAGAGGAGGATGGCGCGGTCGAGCGCACGAATGAGGCGCGGCACGAAGCGCTGAACGGTCGGGTCGGCTACGGTCGCCAGCCGGTCCGACACCAGTTGGGCGCTTGAAAGGATGTTTCTGAGGTCGTGATTGATCTTCGAGACAGCGAGCCCGACATTCGCAAGACGCGCCTTCTCCCTGAGAAGTCCGGAAAGCTGCATTTGCAGCGTCGCCAGCTCCTTTTCGGCGACGCCAACCTCGTCATGCCGCCCGGATGGCGTGATGATCCGCGACGTATCTTCCGGATTTTCCCGATAGGCCACAATGTTGCGCGTAATGCGCATCATGGGCCGCACCAGAAGCCCGGTCAGGGCCAAATAGACGAGGGCCGCGGTGATGATGGAAATGACGAGCGAAAGCCCAAAAATGTTTCGCGCGTAACGCCACATGGCGGCGCGGAGCGGCGTCTCGTCGACGGCGACATCGAACACCTCGTTAGGCGTCGTCGCATCGGGCGCCGCGACGACGCGAATGAGCCGGTTAGGCCTGGCCGCGAGCGCCTGGAGAGCATCCGGTATGAGTTCGGTGAAGTCTTCCGTGCGCAGGTCATAGACATCCGCGATTGCGGCTTCATCCGTCATGCCAAGAACAAGACGCCGCATTTCCGGGCGCTTCACGGAGACAGCGTGAACGCCGGCGTTTCTCAAAAGCTCCTGCCGCAAACGTAATGGAACCTCCGCGCCAGCCGAGGCCTCCAGAGCCAGAGAGGCGATTTTCGCCGCCATGATGCGCTCCATGAGCCAGTTCCGGCGGAAATTTGCGATGGACGGCACAAAGATGAGCACCTCGGCCAGCATGACAAAGGCGATGGTGAGAAAGAGCAATTTGGCAGGCAAACTCGTGGCGACGCCCCACATCCCGCCATACGGCTGCCTGGGGAGGCGCGTTCGCTCGGGGAGCAATTGACCCGGATGGTCCGGGTTCTGTGAGGGCTTGCTGTCCAATTGCCACATAGAGTTCGGCTGTTAAACTCTCTCCTTAAATAGCGTCGTTCATCCAAGTTTCGCAAGCAAAGTAATAATTCGCCGCACCAGATGATGTTGCGCACGCGGAGCAAAATAGCTCACCGCAGCCCGCTTATTCATTTCAGAAAGCGTTGGATATGGTGAAACGATGCTACGCATTGCGTCGAGAGATATACCCTTTTGCATGGCGAGGCTCCACATTTGTATGATCTCGCCCGCTTGCGCGCCGACGACGCCAGCTCCCAGGATTTTGCCTCGCCGCGACGCAATAACCTTCAGGAATCCTCCCGCCAGGCGTTCGGCCTGCGCCCGGTCATTTTCATGATAGGGCCAGCGCAGAATGGCGAGTTTCCCGTAACGTTCGCGCGCCTTCTCTTCGGTCAATCCGACATGGGCGACTTCCGGATCGGTGAACGTCACCCACGGCATGGTTGCATGGTCGGCCCGCGCTGGCAGCCGGAAGAGCGCATTCTTGATGACGACAGTGGCATGATGGTTCGCGGCGTGCGTCAGGCAAACCTCGCCGGTGACGTCGCCGATGGCGTAGACTTTTCTGTTGGATGTGAGGAGGCCCTTCGTCACCTTGACGCCGCGGTCGCCATAATCGACGCCAGCGGCTTCGAGATTGAGGCCAGCGACTGTCGGGGCGCGGCCGGCGGCGAGCAGCAGGTCGGACCCTTCTATCGAGAACGATTTTCCAAGCGTTGCAAAGATGACCTGAAGGTTGGAGCCGAAGAGCTCGATCCTCTCGACGCGCACATTTTCGAGCACGCGCACGCCTTCTTCCCGCAGGCGCTTCAGGAGATAGTCCTTGAGTTCCGGATCGTCCTTGGACAAAGCGCGGCCTGCTTCGAGGACGGTGACCTCGCTGCCAAGCCGCCGGTGAGCCTGCGCCAATTCGAGACCGACGGCGCCGCCGCCGATGACAATGAGGTGCGTGATGCGGTGCTTGTTGGCGAAAATCGTCTCGTTCGTGAAGTAGGGAATGCGGTCGAGCCCCGGGATGGGCGGAATGAGGGGCGTGGAGCCTGTCGCGATGATGAAGCGGCGGGCTTTGATGTGACAGTCGCCGGCCTCGACCGTCGTCTTGTCGAGGAAGCGGCCGGACGCCTTGATGACATCGACGCCGAGCCCGTTAAAACGCTCGACAGAATCATTTGGCGCGATCGCGTCGATAACGCCCTGCACATGCGCAGCGACCGCTTTGTGGTCGATGCTCATGTCGCCCACGCGGATCCCAAACTTGGCCAAATCCCGGATGTCGTAGGCGCGTTTGGCGGCGGCGAGGAGCGCTTTGGATGGCACGCAGCCGGTATTCAGGCATTCGCCCCCCATCTTTCCCCGCTCGACGAGAACGACGGAAACCCCGAAGGCGGCGGCGATCGCGGCGGCGGACAGCCCGCCCGAGCCGCCGCCAATCACACAAAGATCCGGCGTCAAAACCTGTGGCATGGCTGCTCCGTTCTAAGTCGAGGTTGTATGCGCGCTTTGTTTCGCTTTGCAGCGGCGATTTGGCAAGATCAGGGAGAGAGGCGCAAATCCACGCACAATCCTCGCAAATTACGGGTTTGTTGCCGAACAACGGGCTGCAGCGTACAAGCTCGGCCTTTGATTGCTGCAAACGAGCCGTTAGGATAGGGATGATGCGTCTGCTCCGAATTGCGAGCTTTTGCAGAGCCGCCTCATTAAGAAGACAGCCCAAAAAGACCATGCAACACGACGAATTGACCTATGCGAGCCTTGATGTGGAGTTCGAGGCCTGGCGAAGGTCGTGGCTGAAATCCTTGATCGACGATTACGGCATGCTGTCGCGCTACCGCGACGCCAATGCAAGGCTCAAATCCGCCGCCCCGAACGTGGATCGCGTCGTCTTTTTCGGCGATTCCATCACGGAAGGATGGGAGCTTGCGAAGCATTTTCCCAACAAACCCTACATCAATCGTGGGATCAGCGCACAGACCACGCCGCAGATGCTGCTCCGTTTCCGCCAGGACGTCGTCGCGCTGAAGCCCAGAGCCGTCGTCATCCTCGCTGGAACCAACGACATCGGCGGCAATAGCGGACCGATGCTGCTTGAGGACATCAAGGCGAACCTTGCGTCCATGGCGGAGATCGCCGAGGCCAACGCGATCCGGGTGATGTTGTCTTCTCTCCTTCCGCTGGCGCACGATGAAACGCCATCATCCCGATACAGCCTCTTCAAACATCCTCCTGAGAAAGTCCATGAAATGAACCGCTGGCTGAGAGACTACGCTGTTTCCCATGCTTTCGGTTTTCTGGATTATTTCAGCGCCATGAGCGACGGCGAGGGGGTCGTGAAGCCGAGCCTCTCGGAGGACGGGTTGCATCCGACGCCGGCCGGCTACCGGATCATGACGCAGGTCGCCCAAGCCGGAATAGGCGCGACGCTGGGAAGTTGAGCCCTTCCCCGCCCCGACGAAAGCCGGGGCTTCAAGCTGTTATGGCCCCGAGAGCTTCCACTATCGTGGGGGATAGCCGCGAAGGAGCAGGCGGGGCATGAAATTCTCCACCGCCAGCGCGGCGATAGCGGCGCCGTCGCTCAGGTCGACAAGACCGAAGTCGGAGCCGCCCTCCAGGCGAACGGTCCAGGGACCGCCGCCGTCAAGCGGCGCCGCAAAGCGCCTGGGATCGATCAGAAAGCCGGAGCCCAGCGCCTTCGCCAAGGCTTCCTTGCGCGTCCAACCTTGCAAAAACAACAGCCGCCGCCGCCCCGGCTCCTCGCGGCGCAGCCGTTCGGCCGTCGCTGCCTCGAACACCGTGTCGATCATCTCGTCGAAATCGGCGCGACCATCGTCGTCTTCGACGTCGACCCCGATCGCGGCTCCGCACCCGATCGCGATCAGCGCTGTGTTGCGGGTGTGCGAAAGGTTGAACGTCACGCGTTTCGCAGCATCGGCCAGGAACGGCTTGCCAGACGGCCCAACCATGATCGGCGCTTCCGCGGGCGCGACGCCAAGGATATTCGCTAGCAGCCTGCGCAAGGCGCAGTGGGCGCGTCCGTAGCGTTCGCGATCCTCAGGGTGAACGAAGGCGTCGGCGACCGCTCGCTCGCGCGCATCGAGCAAGGCCCAGTCCGGTGGATCGCCACAGCGTAAATCGACCCGCCAAATCTCCACGGCGCTATGCCGATCGCTCAGGCCGCTCGCACAGCCCGAGCCAAGGTCGCCCCCCCAACTACTGCGCGCGCTCAAGCGAACGCTCCTCGGATAAGCTGCGCCAAACTCAATCGTTCGCTGAGCAAGTGGAAATCGCGGACGAGCTTGCTGCAAATGGGGCAGCCTTTCTCGCGGGGCGTACTCGTCACCGCAAATCGCCTTCTATAGTCTCGATCGGCGTCACCTCCGAAAAGGCTGGCGGATTTGCCGCGGCGGCCCGGCGGCCGCCGACATGCCGCAGCAGGAACGGCATCAAATAGGCTTCCATGATTGAGCGCATGCGATCCGGCTGAATTTCCTCTCGTCGCCACGGTCGCCATCGCCGCCAGCGATCGGCTGCATACAGACCGTCTGTGAAGTCGGCGTGCTCGACGCCGTCGATCAGATGAACCTCGGTGGCTGACGATCGTGACAACGAAAGCAGCGTGCGCAAATCATCGCGCAGAAACTCGGTCTCGTGAAAGCGCCGCGCCGATGCCCAGGCCCACAGCGGACGTAAGTCGGACTTGCGGTAAAGGGCGAGAAAGGGACGCGATACCCCGGCCGCGGCGGGGGTGGAGATAACCCAGCCGTCGAAATTCACCGCGGCCGCCACGCGGGGATCGCGAACCAGCGCCCGCGCCGCCACCGCGCCGCCGAACGAGAAGCCGACCACGCCGATATGCGAGACGTCGATGACGGCGGGAAGGGCTTGGGGCGACAGCCGCGTCAACGCCTTAAGCAGCCTGGCGAGCTTGTCGCAGGCAAGCCGTGTCCTGCGCTCGCTCATTTCCGGAAACGCAGCAAAGTCTTCAGCGGAGAAAGTCGGAAGGGGAGCAGTGCGCGCCGCCTCGTCGGCGGGACCAATGGCGGGATTCGACGGATCGCGGCTAACGTCGTCCATCGCCGCCACCACGAAGCCGGCGCTGGCGACATCCGACAGGAGCACATCGCTCTCGCCTCGGACGCTGCCCCAGCCCGGCACGTAAACGATCAGCGGATAGGCGCGGTCGGTCTTGGCGGCCTGCGGCGCCCAAACCCTCGCCGCGATGGGCGGGCGTTCCCCGCCTCGGGGGTCTGGCAAAGACAGCTCATGCGCCGCAACGTCCAGCGGGCCAGTAGGCCGGTCAGGCTTGCGCTGGGTCATATCGCCCGACAACAACACGTCGGCGCTCGCCAGCAGTCCAACCGTAATGGCGAGCGCCGCCAGGACGATCACGCCGGTACTTCGCATCGTTTTCCGCCTCGTTTAGCCCTGACCCGTCTTTCTGACCGCAGCGCGCCCGTGAGGCATTTAGTGCAGCCCGAGGCAAGTTGGCGCCCACTTCGCCGAATTTCCCGCTGGACGTGCTGGCGTCGTTCAGGCCTTTGCGGGCGGGGTCCGCCACCGCCTCTCCGCCCTGTCCATCATCCACATCATATGCTCGGCGATGACCCCTGCCGAGGTTTCGCGCAGCGCTTCGCTGTGTCGGCCGGGAATATCGTAAACGCGCAGATCGCCCTTGACAATCTCACTCCAGCCAAAGCTCCGTGCGTACAATCGGCCGACCCTGGCGTCTGAGGCGCGGAAGAACACCACGTCGCCAGAATAGGGCTGAGGGCGATAGCGCTTCTTCGCTTCAAGCAGGTAATCCATGATGCGGATGGAGTCGCCCTTCGCCGGCGGCTGCGTAACGTGCAGGTTTTGCAAGAGACTGGCCGAGAGGTCGGTGCATTGGAGGCGGCGCAACACCCTGTCCACTCGGCTCATGCCTTCGACATAACCGGCCGCGACGGTGTCGATCAGAAACAGCATGGGCACGTTCGAGCCGGCGGCGCGCAACTGCCGGGCGGTTTCGAATGCGACGTTGCCCATCACACAATAGCTGATCAAGTAATAGGGGCCAACCGGATCGAAGGCGCGGATTTGGCGCGCAGCGTCGGCGGCGATGTCTTCGATGGCTTCGGGGCCAAGCGGAAGTTGGTCCGTGTTTGCAGACCATTGCAGGTCGACGAAGGGGCGGTCATCGGCAACTCGCCGCGCGATCGGGTAGTAGAGCGAGTATTGACTTATCGCAAACACCGGCGGCAGCTTGCCCTCGCTGTAAAGGTCGCAGGGCTGGAAATATCTGCGGGATGGCTGGCGCAGGAGCGGTTGCGGCCCGAACCGCGGTTCCGCCGGAGGGTCGTCGGCCTGCGCCTCCTGTGGGGCGGGCTTGGGCGCCGGCGCGGCGATCAGCCCCTCGATTTCGCGGCGCCAGGCTGCGATCAACGCGTCGACGGCGGCCGCCCTGTGGCGGTCGCTGTTGAACTCGCACGAGATGCGCCAGCCTTCGTCCCGCCCAACCATGAAGAAGCTGAGATCGTACAGGCACCCCGCGCTGACCGAGGGGATCGATATCAACTCGATCTCGCCGCTTCGGATGGAGCCAATGTCGTCGGTGTCGATATTGGCCGCCTGAGCCGTGAAGTTGACGGCGTAGCCGAGCGGCAGATCGGGCTCGGAGGAAAGCCGCGCGCCCGCGACGATTTCGTCGAACGGCAGCGCCTTGTTGGCCAGCGCTTCGGCCCCCACGGCGCGGACGTGGCTCGCGAACGCCCAAATGTCGGTCGCCAAACTGGCGTCCAAGCGCAGCATCACGGTGTTGACGACAGGGCCGATCACATCGAGCAGCAGGGAATCGTCACGGCCGCCGACCTGGGTTCCGATCGTAAGCTCCCGGCGGCCCCAGGCCCGGCTGAGCGCGGCGGCAAGGCAGGCGGCGCCGAGCGAGAACATGGTATGCCCTTGCTGGCGGCCGACCGCCTGCATGCCGTCGATCAGCTCGCGCGGCAGCACCACGCTGCGGATCTCTCCCTCGCGCCGGCCCTTCAACGGCCGCTCGCGGGTCGCCGCCACGTCCAGCGGCAAGACGCCCGCCATCTGTCGGCGCCAGTAGAGGCGCTCATCGGCGACGGCCTCGCTCGCAAGCAGCGCTTCTTGCCAGCGCGCATAGTCGCCATACTGCAATTCGAGCTCCGGCAGCTCCGGCGTGCGGCCCTCTTCCAGCGCGTCGAGGGCGGCGGCGAACTCACGGGCGAACACCCCGATCGACCAGCCGTCGACGATGGCATGATGAAAGGTCACGAGCAGGATGGCTTTGCCCGGCGACTGCCGCAGCAGCACGGCGCGCCACAGCGGCGCGATGGCGGGATCGAACGCCAATTGGGCTTCAATCCTGGCGATGCGGTCGGTTTCGGTCTCGTAGAGTTTCTGGGGCAGCTGAGATAAATCGATCAGCGACAGCTTGATTTGGCGTCGCCCAACCACTTGCCGAAAGCCGTCCTTTGCGCGCTCGAACCGCGTTCGCAGGCTCTCGTGGCGGTCGGAAAGCAGCTGCAACGCCGCCTCGACCGACCTGTCGCGCACCGTTCCGATCAGATGCCAGCGCATGGCGATATTGGCGAGCGAGCTGTCGGGATCGCGCCCTTGGAGATCGAGGAAACGCTGCTGGATCGCCGTGCAGGGCGCGACGAATTCCGCTTCGAGCTCTTTTTCGTCGGCGGCGGCTTCGATGTGGCCGGCGACTGTCTTTACGGTCGAGCTGGTTGGCATGGCTTATGATCTTCGAGGATGGCATTCAACACGAGGGAAAGCATACGGGCGGCGGCCATGGGAGCTACACGGGCTCATAAAGGCTGCTCCGTTCCGACAGCTTGCGCTTGAAGTCGATCAAGGCCGGCGCTTTGTTCTTCGGCGGGCCAGAGGCGAGGCTCGCGGCGCGGCGCGCCAGTTCCTCGATGCTCGGGTTGGTCATGAGGTGTTGAGCCTTGAGCGGCACTTCGGCCTCGCTGAAGCGCGCCGCCATGCGGAAGACGTGCAAACTGGTGGCGCCGAGCGCGAAGATGCGGTCGCTTGGTTGGACGCCCTTCCGGTCCAGCACCGCCTCTATAACGGCCACGATCTTACCGAGCTTGGCGTCTTCGATCGGTGGGGCGGGCGGCGCGGCGGCGGTCGGTTCCGACTGAGCCGCTTTGGCGATTGCGTTCGGCAGCGCCTTGCGGTCGAGCTTGCCGTTTGCCGTCTGCGGCAGCTCGGCCAAGCTGACGAAACGCCCCGGAATCATATAAGAGGGCAGCCGCGCTGCAAGGACTTGGCGCAGCGCGTCCGGCGCCACTTCGACGCCGGGGGCGGCGACGAAGGCCGCCGTCAGCGTTGCATCCGGGGCGCCGGCGCGCTCTACGGCTACCGCAGCGTCGCGGATGCCGGGACAACTTCTGAGCACCGCCTCGATCTCTTCCAGCTCAATGCGGAAGCCGCGCACCTTAACCTGCTGATCGCGGCGGCCGAGCACCTGGATGCCTCCGTCCGCGGTGCGGACCGCGAGGTCGCCCGTGCGGTATAGGCGCCGCGGGGCGCCGCCGAGGCTCATCACCGGAAATGAGCGCTGGGTAAGGTTGGGCTGGCCGATATAACCTTTCGCCAGACCGAGGCCGCCGATATAAAGCTCGCCGCTCACGCCGATCGGCGCTGGGGTCCCAGCGTCGTCGAGCACATGCAGTTCCGTGTTGGCCATCGGCGCGCCGATGGCGATGGGCGCCTTTGCGTCCGTGATGCGGCCGCAAGCCGACCATATCGTGGTCTCGGTCGGCCCGTACATGTTCCACAGCTCGACGTCAGCGGCGATCAGTTTGGCGGCCAGGTCGCGCGGCATCGGCTCGCCCCCGCACAACGTCTTCAACCGAGGCGGCGGCTGGAATCCGGCCTCCAGCAGCACGCGCCAAAGCGTGGGCGTGGCCTGCAACACGGTCGCGCCACTCGATCCGATGAGGCGCACAAGCTCGGGCGGTGCGACGAGCGCGTCGCGGCTGGCGATCACCGTGCGGCCGCCGCAGCAGAGCGGCAGCAACAACTCCAAGAGCGCAATGTCGAACGACGCCGTGGTCACCGCGACGATGCAATCATCAGCCGTGAAGCCTGGACGGTCCGCCATCGAGCCAAGAAAATTGGCGAGCGCGGCGTGGCCGACCTCGACGCCCTTCGGCGTCCCCGTCGAGCCCGAGGTGAAGAGAACGTAGGCGGTCGGATCGGCGTCGGCCATAAGGCGCGGGGAGCGGACGGGCGAGGCGGCGGCGATTTGCGAAGCGTCGCGGCTCAAATCGATGGTCGGCAGCCCGGATTCAGCCGCGGCTTTGAGCGGACCTGAGGTGAGGAACGCTGCTATACTGGCCGTCTCTGTCATCTGCCGTATGCGTTCGACAGGCAGAGCCGGGTCGATGGGCACGAAGGCGTGCCCGGCCTTGGCGACGGCGAGCAGCGCCGCTGGAAGGTCGAGGGAACGCTCGACCGCCACTGCGATCCGCGCGCCGGGAGCAGGCGCCAACTCGGCGAGGCAGGCGGCGAGGCGATTGGACCGCTCCTCGACCTCGCGATAGCTCAAGGTTTCCCCAGCAAACTCCACGGCTGCTGCGTCGGGAGCAGCGTCGCAGCAGCGCTCGAACAGCTCGGGCAGCATATGGTCGTGGGGCCTTGCGGCGCCAGTTGCGGCCTCAATCAGTTCGCGCGACGCCGCGCGGTCGGTCAGCGGCAGATTGGCTATGGCGATGGCGGGGTCCTTCGCCGCCGCTTTCAGCACGGCGCGGAGGTGACCGATCCAGCGCGAGATCGTCGCTTCGTCGAACAGGTCGGTCGCGAAATCGACCTCGACGGCGATGTCGCGCTCGCCCTCGATCAGATTGAGGAACAGGTCGAAATTGACAAACGCTTTTGGGTTGGCGCGCACGTCGTTGGCGAGGCCCTCGAAGACAAGCCGCGAGCCCACCCGCTCCAGGTTGAACTGGATGTCCGACAGCGGGGTGCGGTCGGGCGAACGCGGCACCGCGAGGTCGCGCACCAGCGAGCCCAGCGTATAGTCCTGATGGTCCAGCACCGCATTGAGACGAGCCTCGACCGCCTTGACGTGGTCGCCGAAGGATTTGGCGAACGACAATGGCGCCGGCACGGGCAGGAAATTGACGCAATGGCCGACGAGGTCCGGATCGTCGAGCAGCGCCTGCCCCGCCATCGGCACGGTGAGCACTACATTGTCGTTGCGGCTGAGGCGGGCGAATGCCGCCTGAACCGCCGCGAACAGCACTGTGAACAGGCTGACGCCCTGGCGCCGCGCCAGCGCCCGCACGTCTTCGCACAGCGCCTCGCCGAGGCTCTCGCGCCGCGAAGCGCCGGCGAAAGTTTTCACCGCCGGCCGCGGCCGATCGAGCGGCAACTCGGCTCGCTCTGGTAGTTCGGCGAACAGCCCCTTCCAGAACGCCGCCACGTCGGCTGGCGGCTGGCCGTGTCGCCTCTTGGCGTACGCGCCAAAACTCGGAGCCGGCGGAAGGTCGGCGCTGCGACCGCCCCGCGCCGCATTGTAGAGCGCGGCCAGTTCCTGCAACAGGATGTTCATCGACCAGCCGTCGCAGACGATATGATGGGCGGTGAAGAGCAGCACGTGGGTCTCGGGCGCAAGCTTGACGATGCAGGCGCGCACCAGGGGCCCGCGGAACAGGTCGAAGGGTGTGCGGGCCTCTTCGGCCATCAGCGCCGCGCGGCGGCCCTCGGCGTCGTCGCCGCTGGCGTCGATCATCGGAACGTCGATCGTGAGATCGGTAAGGATCTCCAGGGCGTCGCCCTCGTCGCCGATGCGGCCACGCAGCGCTTCGTGGCGTCGGACCAGCGCCTTGACCGCGCCCGCCATCGCCTTGGCGTCGAACGATCCCTCGAACCGGACGGCGAGCGACTCGTTGAAAGCCATGGAGGCGGCGTCGCCCATCTGCGCGGCGAGGAAAATCTCCATCTGCGGCTCGGTAAGGGGCACGGCGGTCACTGCGCGAGCCGCGCGCGCCGGCGTCGGCGCCATGCCCGCAGCGCCCCTGATGATGTCGGCGTCGGCCATCGCGTCGAAAGCGCGCTCGAAAGCGTCGCCGATGGCCTGACAGTGCGCCGCGTCATGCGCTGTGGTCAGGAAACAGGGGAAGCCTTCCTGCACGTAGACGCCGGCCAGGCGAAGCTCGGCATAGAGGAGGCTTGCGAGCGGGCCGTGATGCGATGTGTCCAGATGGAGCCAACTCGCGAAGTGCTCGGCCTTGGTCGAAAGACCGCGGCGGGAGAGGTCCGCGTTGATGCGCGCTGCGAGTTCCCCAGTGCGGGCGCTAAGCGGCGCGTAAATCGCGTCCTGGTTGGCCTCGATATGTTGAAGCACCGCGCGCGCCGCAGCCAGCGCCAGCGGATGTCGCACGAATGTGCCGGCGAAGAAGGTCGGCGCCACGTCCGGCTCGCTGTCGTCGCCATACTGCCAGAAGCCGCCGTCGAGCGCGTCCATGAACCGGGCGCAGCCGGCGACCACGCCGATGGGCATGCCGCCGCCCAGAACCTTGCCGTAAGTGGCGAGGTCGGCGCGGATGCCGAACACGTGCTGCATGCCTCCGGGGTGCGCCCTGAAGCCGGTCACCACCTCGTCGAACACAAGCGCGGCGCCGCTTTTCGCCGTGATGGCGCGCAACTCGGCCAGGAACTCGCGCGGCTGCACGTCCGGGTGGCGGCTTTGCACCGGCTCCACGATCACCGCGGCGAGGTCGTCCGCCATGCGGCGCACGATGTCGAGGCTTTGCGGATGGCCGTTGGGCAGCACGATCATCTGGCCGACATTGTCGCCGGGAATGCCGGGCGCGATCGGCAGCGCTCCTGCCGGCATGCCGGCGCGGCGGGCCTTAACCAGCACTTCGTCGAACTGGCCGTGATAGGCGCCTTCGAAAATCACCACCTTGTCGCGGCCGGTGACGGCGCGGGCGAGGCGCATCGCCGCCATCACCGCCTCGGAGCCGGTGTTGCAGAACGCGACCCGCTCATTGCCGGTCAGCGCGCTGATGCGGGCCGCGACTTCGCCTGCCAGCGCCGTTTGCGGGCCGATGGCGAAGCCCTGGTCGAGCTGGGCGCGCAGCGCGTCGAGCACGAAGTCGGGGGCGTGGCCGAACATGGTCTGGCCATAGCCGTTGACGAGGTCGATATATTCGTTGCCGTCGACGTCCCAGATCAAAGCGCCCTTTGAGCGGGCGCAGACCAGCGGATAGACGATCTCTTTCCAGGCTGCGTTGAAGCCGCTCGCCGTTCGCGGGTCGGCAAGCGCGCGGCGGGAGGCTTGCGTGCGCGCCTTGGAGCCGGCGGTTTTGGCCGTGTAGCGGCGGATCAGGTCTTCGACATAACGGCGCTGGCGGGAGGACATCGTCATGTCGTCGCCGGCGCCGCCCGGCTTGTACGCGCGGAACCGGGAGGGCGCGTCCGCGCCGATGTCGGGCATCAGGATCTCGTCCGTCGAACTGGACCCGGCCGGTGTGACGACGGCTGGAGCCGGGGGAGTCAGAGCGCTGACCGCAGTGACGGCCGGAGACGCGGGAGCCGAAGCGCTGACCGCGGCGACGACTGGAGCGACGGCGGCGGCGCTACAGGCGGCGATCTGCGCGGCGAACACGCGCTCCATCGTCTGCAGCTGTTCGCGCACGATATCTTGTAGCGCTGTTCCGGCGGCGGGCGCCGCCGTGGCAAGCGGCGCGGCGACCGGCGTCGCCAGCGAGTGCGACTCTGCCGGAGCTGCTGCTCTCGCTGCCGGCTGCAGCGCAGCCTTCGTTGCGGCGACCGCCGGCAGCTTGTCGGCGGGAGCAGAGGCCGCAACAATCGCCGCCAGCGCTTCAACGGTGTTGAGGTCGCGCATCAGCTGGCGGAATGTGATCTTGACGCTGAAGGTCTTGTTCACCCGCTGCGCGACTTGGCCGAGCAGCAGCGAATCGAAGCCCAGCGACAGGAATGAGGCGGCCTCATCGGCTTCCGTGAGCGTTCGCCCTGAAATCTCTGACAGGATGGTTTTCAGCGACGCCAGAATGGCCTCGGACACGGCCGCCTCCCTTATATTCTTTTTTTGTGTGACGGTTTGCCCGTTGTCGGAAATTGGTTGCGCTATCGCCGTGGGCGCCGCCTCGCCCGCTGGCGCGGCCGCCGGCCGCTCGATCCAGTGTCGGGCGCGCTGGAAGGGATAGGTCGGCAGGCGCACCCGCCGGGCGTCGGCGGCAGCGTCATCCTTTATCGCGAAGCCGTGCGCGCCACAGCGCGCCAAGCGCTTCAGCGAAGGCATGCGCCTCCTCGGCGCGGCCGGCGAAGTCGGGAGCGGTCGGAATGACTTCCCGCGCCTTGTCGCGCGCCTCGTTGGCCTCCGCGAATGTCGAGAGCGTCCGGCCGGGGCCAACCTCGACCAGCACGCAATCCTCGCCGACCTCGCGCAGGAGAGCGCCGAGCCCGGCGCGGAACGCCACCATCTCGCGACACTGCTGCGCCCAATAGGACGGCGATGTCGCCTCGGCGTCGGTCATCCAGCGGCCCGTGACGGTCGAGATCAGCCGGCGGCGCGGTGCGTGAAGGCTGATCGAAGCGACAATCCGCTCAAGCTCATCGACCACCGGCTCCATCATCGCCGAATGGAAAGCATGGGAGGTGTGTAATCGCCGGCAGCCGATGCCGGCCGCCGCCAGTTGCTCTTCCAGCTCGGAGATGGCGTCGAAGGGACCGGAGGCCGCCGACAGGAGCGGCGCGTTTTCGGAAGCGATCTCCACGCCGGCGGGCAGAAGCGAACGAAGCTCGGCGGCGGGCATGCGTACGCTCAGCATGGCGCCGGCCGGCTGGGCTTGCATGATGCGGCCGCGATGCGCAACCAGCCGCAACGCATCCTCGTATGACATCACACCTGCCAGCGTCGCCGCAACGAACTCGCCCAGGCTGTGGCCGATCATGGCCGCCGGCTTGATCCCGAACCGCATTAGCCGTTGCGCGAGCGCATATTCGATCAGAAACAGCGCCGGCTGGGCCAGCGTCGTCGATCGGATGGGATGGCCGTCATCCTCGCCGAGTTCCTTATCGTCGAACAGCACAGGGCGAATGTCCTGGCCGAGATGGGCCTCGACTGCCGCGGCGCCGGCGTCCACGTCGGCGCGGAAGGCGGGGTCGGCGTCATAGAGCATGCGCCCCATTCCGGGATACTGCGCGCCCTGGCCAGGGAACATGAACACGGCGCGCGGGGCTGTGGCCGCGGGACGGCTGCGGCGGTCGAGCCGCAGCTTGCGGAGCTTGGCGACAGCCTCGTCGATGCTCGCGGCTGTTATGGCGGCGCGGCGCTGAAGCTCGCGACGGCCGATGCTCAGCGTGTGGGCGACATCGGCGAGCGATGGCGCCGTTACGGCGGTTTCCAGCGCGTCCGCGAGCCGGCTGGGCATCGCCGCCAGCGCTTCCTCGGAATGCGCCGACAGCCTGATCACGAGCGGCAGGCTTTTCCGGCTTTCCCCCTCACCCTGTCCCTCTCCCGCGAGGGGAGAGGGAACGCACGAAATTACCCTCTCCCCTTGCGGGAGAGGGTGGCGTCCGGCTTTGCTGGACGCCGGGTGAGGGGTTCGAACCGTCGACCAACCCGGCAAACGTTGCTGAGACGCAAGGCGCGACGGCGCCTCCTCCAAGCTAAGGTGGACGTTCGTGCCGCCGACGCCGAACGCGCTGACGCCGGCGCGACGCCGCAAGTCCCCTGCCCTCCAGACGCCGCCGGCGGCCGATACGGTGAAGCCGCCGCGGTGCAAATCGAGCCGCGGGTTCGGCTTATCGAAATTGATCTGGGGCGGTATGACGCCGCGATCGAGGATCAGCGCGGTCTTGATCAGGCCGGTGACGCCGGCGGCGGCGTCGAGGTGGCCGACATTGGCCTTTACCGAGCCGAGCGCGCAGGGCAGCGGCCGGGTGGCGAGGTCGCCGCCCGCCAACGCCAAGAACCCTTTCGTCAGGGCTTCGATCTCGATGGGATCGCCCAGTGGCGTTGCGGTGCCGTGGCATTCGACATAACCAACGCTCTCAGGCGCGAATTCGGCCATCGCCAAGGCGGAGCTGATGCACGCGGCCTGACCGCCGACGCTGGGCGCGGTAAAGCCGACTTTGCCCGCGCCGTCATTGTTGACGCCGTAGCCCTTGATCACGGCATAGATAGCGTCGCCGTCGGCGACGGCGTCAGCCAATCGCTTGATCAGCACCACGCCGGCGCCAGACCCAAACACGGTGCCGGCGGCCCGCGCGTCGAACGGGCGGCAGCCGCCGTCCGGCGAAGCCATGCCGCCATCCTGGTACAGATAGCCGCGCTTCTGGGGCAAGGTGATCGAGACCCCGCCGGCCAGCGCCATGTCGCATTGCTCCGTCGCCAGGCTTTGGCAGGCCTGCGCCACGGCGAGCAGCGAGGTCGAGCAAGCGCTTTGCAGCGACACCGCCGGTCCGCGCAGATTGAGCTTGTAGGCGACCCGCGTGGCGAGAAAATCGTGCAGCGCGCCGAGCAGCTCCGAATAGGAGCCGACCTGGAGATCAGAGGTGAAGCGGTCGATGGCCGCCCCGTCAGGGCAGACGTGACGCAGGAAATAGGTGTTCATCGAACTGCCGGCGAACACGCCGATCAGCCCCTCGTAGCGCTGCGGATCATAGCCCGCGTCCTCCAGCGCCTCGACGCAGATTTCCAGGAAGAGCCGCTGCTGGGGGTCGGTCAGCGCCGCCTCGCGAGGGCTCATGCCGAAATAATCCGCGTCGAACAGCTCGACATCGTCGATAATGGGGCGCGCCGGGACGTAATCGGGGTCGGCGCGCGTCGCCTCGTCGAAGGCGTCCTCCAGTTCGGCGCGCGAAAAGCGCTTGATGGAGGCGCGCCCGGCCATGAGATTGTCCCAGAACTGATCGACGGTCCGAGCGCCTGGAAAGCGGCCCGACAGGCCGACGACGGCGAAACCTGAAAGTTCTTCGGCGGGCGCACCGGCGCCCCTGTCGGATGCTTCGACTGTTCTCCCGGCTTCCCCCTCCTGTCCTTCTCCCGCAAGGAGAGAAGGGACGCTTGCGCCAGCCCTCTCCCCTCGCGGGAGAGGTCGGCTGCCGGCTTTGCCGGGCGCCGGGTGAGGGGGATCAGCGCGCTGATGGCCGTCCCGGTCAAGCGCCTCTGCTTGGTTTTGCGCCCCCGCGAGAAACGCCTCGAACGCGGCGACGCTCGGATGGGCGAACAACTCGGTCACCGCAAAGCGCTGGCCGGTCGCGGCCTGGATGCGCTCATGGGCGGAGATCATCTGCAGCGAGGTGGCGCCGAGGTCGAACAGGTTGGCGCCCGGGTTGATGGGACCATCAAGGATCTCGCGCCAGATGTCGGCCACCAGCGAGCCGCTGGCTTTGCTCTCGGCGGCGCCGCCGCCGTGTTGGGAGGCGGCTGCGTGCTCCGCCACCAGCCTGGCGCGGTCGATCTTGCCGTTGGCGTTCAGCGGCAACTCGGCGGCCACGACGGCGGTTGAAGGAGTCATCTGCGGCGGAAAGCGCAGCTTGAGATCCGCCAGCACCGCGTCGGCAAGCGCTTCCGCCTGAAGGTTCTGCGACGCCGCGGGCTTGAGGAACGCCACGATTCTCTTGACCGGCCCCTGGTCGCTCGCGAGAGCGACAGCGGCGTCGGCGAGACGCACGTCCTCGCGCAAAGCCCGCTCGACGCCGTCGAGTTCGACCCGGACGCCGTTGATCTTGATCTGGCGATCGCGGCGCCCAAGAAACTCGAGCGCGCCGTCTGGGCGGCGGCGGGCATAATCGCCGGTGAGGTAAAGCTTCGCGCCGGGCTCCGTCGAAAACGGGTCCGGGATAAACTTCTCCGCGCTCAGTTCCGGCTGATTCAGATAACCGAGCGCGACGCCGGCGCCGCCCGCGCACAGCTGGCCTTCCTCGCCGTCGGCGACCGGCGACAAATCCTCCGACAAGATGTGAACGGCGGTTCCAGCGATGGCGTAGCCGATGGGCGCGGCCTCGCCCGACCACTGATGCGGGATCGGATAGCAGCAGGTGAAGGTGGCGTTCTCAGTTGGACCGTAGCCGTTGATAAGCCGACAGTGAGGCAAGAGCGCTAGCGCCTTGCGAATATGGGACGGCGACAGCACGTCGCCGCCAGCTAGAAGCTGGCTCAGCGGGCGCAGCGCGTCCGGCCGCTGATCGACCATCAGATGGAACAATCCGGCAGTGAGCCAGGCCGTATTGACGCCGAAGTCGCGGATGGCTGCGGCGATGGAGTCGATCGAGGGCACGGGGTCGGACAGGATCGCTGCCTGGCCGCCATTGACGAGCGGCCCCCAGATCTCCAGCGTGCTGGCGTCGAAGGCGAGCGGCGCCGCATGCAGCATCACTGTATCTGTCGATAGCGTCATGTAGTCAGCGCCGTGAACCAGTCGCACCACCGCGCGATGCGGCACGATGACGCCTTTTGGCTGACCAGTCGAACCCGAAGTGTACATGATATAGGCCGGGTCCGAGGGTGCAGCTGAAACGCCAGCTGGGTGCGAGGATTCCGTGGCGGCTGCGGCAAACGCTTCGTCCAGCTTGAGACAGGGAAAGCCTTCGATTGCGTCAGTCGCAGCCCCGACCAGCGCCAGCGCGGGGTCGGCGTCGCGAAGCATGAAACGCCGCGCATCGCCGGCAAGGCTCGGATCGAGCGGCAGATAAGCCGCCCCTGCCTTGAGGATCGCCGCCAGCGCCACGACGGTTTCAATCGAGCGGTTCGCTATGACGGCCACGCGATCGCACGGCTGTACGCCACGCTTTGACAAAACACGCGACAATTGGTTTAACTGAGCGTCAAATTGTTCAAAAGTGAGAGAGCGACATGAACTGCTAAGAGCGCACCGCTCCGGCCACTTCTTGACAGCATCCTCCAGCAAACTGCAGACCGTAACGCTTGCAGCAATGACAGGGCTAAAGGAGACCAAGGCGCACCCCATGACAGAAATATAATTCGTACGACCGACGCCGCGCTAGCCTTCATGAACGCCGCCAGAACAGTTCAGTTAACTACGGCATTCCTGCAACTGCAAGCATTTAGTTTCTGTAAGCATACCATCGACAGATATTCGATTATCAGTTACGAGTTATAGAGCATGACCTTTAATGAATTGCCTGGAAATCGATGGCTGCGCCCCAACGGAGTCGGCCGCCAATCAAGGGGCGTGTTCGGCGACCGGCATCTATCCTCCGCAGCTATTGAAGCGAGTTGCGTATAGCTTAGCCCGCTCAGCTGCCTGACTGGCGGCTTTTTTCGCACTCTGAGGGTTCCTGTTCCCTCGACGTGGTTTCAACTGCATAGTCGCCGAGCTTGGCGAGTTGGGCGAACACGCGCCGGGTCGGGTTTTCGGGGAAGGCAGTTGGACAGCTGGCGCGCCGGTCCGGTGTGCGATAAATCTTTCACGATTTTCATGGATCGCCGTGACCCGCGAAACAACCACTGCGAAAGTCGCTTCTAACCGCGCTTTGCGGACGTGGTCTTGTTTCACTCGCCGCCGGCGAGGCGCGCCGCCATGTTGTGGCAGAGATTGTTGCAGGCTGCGCCACAGCGCCGCAAGCCAGTAAGCGGGCGCTTGCCGGAATGACCGGCGCCAGGGGACTTTGCCGTTGCGGACGCCCATGAAGACGAGCTTAGAGCCGCCATGAAGCGGCTGACCAAGCGCCCGGGACAAAATCGAAAAACGGTTAACTAAACGCTGCCTTAAGGAAGCTTCGCGCGGTCTCAGCCGCCTATCAGGGATTTCCGCGCTTCCGTTGTGGCGAGTTCCGTCGTTGCGGCTGGTGGAAATCGCTCATCGAGTTATGAAGCCGAGCGCCGTGTTTCACTCATTTAAAGGCGATGCGGACGTCAGAGACGCACGCCCGCAACGCACGCCCGCAACGCATGCCCGCTGGCTAAGCCGCCTATTCGAGGGGGCGATACACTCCAGATGCTGCGTCGAAAGCCAAGGGCGTGACGTCATGTGGATATCTGCGGATCCGACGGCCAGTCCTGCGCAGAGCGGCCTCAACCCGGTCTGCATCCCGGCAAACCCAGCGATACGCGTAAAACAGGAACATGGCGCCAGCAGCGATGGCGATGATATGCGACATGACTAACAACCTCGTACTGTTGACACGACACTCAACGCAGTACCCTTGCTCTACAGCCCGAAACGCGCCCAGATGGCGCGCTCTTCGAGAGCGGAGATCAGATCATCAGCAAAGCCTTTCGCGAAGCTGACGCCATACTCCGCGCCGGACATCGAGCTGCCAAGCCCGGCTCTCCGGCGGAAGAAGCCGCGGTCCATGGAGATGAGCTTAAGCCTGACATCGTCCCCATAATCTGCACGCATCTTCGTTCTCATATCCATAATGCCATCAATCAGCCCAAGCTCAAGGGCTTGCCGGCCTGACCAGAACTCGCCGGTAAACAAAGCGTCTCCAGCTGCGGTAATTCTGTCACCACGGCTATCCTTCACAAGGTTGATGAAATCCTGGTGGACGATTTCCTGGATCCGCTTAAGTCTTTTCACCTCTTCTGGTTTTTCTGGCCGAAACGGGTCGAGCTGAAACTTGTTCTCGCCCGCGGTATAGACGCGCCGGTCCACACCCAACTTGTGGATAAGATGCACGAAGCCGAAACCGGACGATATGACGCCGATTGATCCAACCAGCGAAGACCCATCGGCGTAGATTTCATCGGCCGCGCAGGCGAGCATGTAGCCCCCTGAAGCCGCGACATCCTCTGCGAAGGCGTAGACTTTTTTCTTCTTCTGCCGCGCCAGCTGGCGGACGCGCTCGTAAATGAGGCGCGACTGCACCGGCGATCCGCCCGGCGAATTGATCTGAAGGACGACGGCGGGCGCGTTCTTGATGCTGAACGCGCGCTCGAGGGCTGTTGCGCAGCCTGCGATCGTCAGCCCCTGCCTGAGTGGCGCGGCGGCGCCGATTGTTCCGAACAAACGAAGAACAGGAATGACGTCACGTCGTGAAAACAGCCTGCCAGGGCTGAACTTGCTCCAAAACGAAGTTGGGCCAATGTCTGGAAGACGCTCGCTATCGACTTGCATGAAAAACTCGCAAGATAGGTTAAGGGCCGATAAGGTCAGGCCCGCAACTTTCCTGGGACATGTGTGTACGGCTCCGCCGTTAACAAGGCATGCTCATCTTGTTCATTTCCTGTGAGTTGTGTTGAAAAGCGCACAACCGTCCCTGAGTATCGCTCGGGCCGCAGGGGTGGGCGTTCCATCTTGTTCGTGCAGGACGACGCCGGGCGTTATGGCGACGGGCGCGCGGCTTCCCTTTATTCCGCGGATGATAACGCGGATTGCGGGCGCGTCGGCCTTTGGGTAGAGCGGCGTGATCTGCAGGTTCCCGAAACGTCTTGCGAACGCGGACAGCAATTCGGGCAGTGCGTCCGCCGTGTGAATCACGGTGCAGGTTCCGGACGGCTTGGCTGTGGCGGCGAGGAAGCGAAGCCAGGCTTCGAGACCGCCTTCGGGCATCGCTCGCGCCCTTGCGTTGGCCTGATCCTTGGCCGGCCTTGAACGGCTCTCAGAGAAAAAGGGCGGGTTGGCGATGACGTGGTCGTAAGCGTCGGGCCGAAGCCCGGCCGCCTTCAGCTCAGGCCACGGAGCGGCGACATCGGCGGCGATGCTTTCGAAGGTTTCCACGCGCCCATTGGTCGCCGCGTTTTCGCGCGCAAGAGCCGCAAGCTCGGGGTCGATCTCGACGCCCGTCAGCTTCGCGTCCGGGACGCGGGCCAGAAGGCAAAGCGAGGCCGCCCCTGCTCCGCAACCGGCCTCAAGCACATGGTCGCCCGCTTGCGCCGGGCACGCCGCGGCAAGGAACACGGCGTCCAGACCCGATCGGAAACCCGCCCCCGGCTGGCGCAGACGTACCCTTCCATCTAAAAAAGCGTCACATGTAAAGTTGAAATGACTGGCCATGCCGAGGCCGGGATATTAAAGTGACAGTCGGCTGCGGCTTGGCTCTTGGTCGATCAAATGATCGCTGAGACCCGCTGCTTTTAGGACGGATATGCTTTCGTCCCAATCCTCGGCGGCGACAAGGACGCGCTGGGGGAAAGCGCCGATTGATCCTTCAACCGAGCTGACATGAGCGTCGGCGATGAGCACGGGGACACATGCATCGTTCAGCAAAGAGTTGACGTAAGTCAAGAGCACAATATCAGTTGTGCGAAGCAACTCTTTCATCGAACACGCCTTTTTGAACAGGGCCGGCATCAGGGACATTAAGCCACGTGGCTAAAATATCAAAGCAGTGTTTCACTGGGAGTCCACGGACGCGCTCCCAGTCCGTTATTTTGCCCAATCACCAAATTCGGAGGATATCATGAACTTGGCCGCTCAAGTTCAGGAGCGCGGCGATCCGGCTGCGGCGCTTGAGCCCTTGATGCGGCTTGTGCGCGATGAAATGGCGGAAGTGAACAAGATCATCCTCTCGCAGGCCCGTTCCGACGTCGCTCTCATTCCCGAACTCGCCCAGCATCTCATCAACTCCGGCGGCAAACGGCTGCGCCCTATGCTGACGATCGGCGCGGCGAAGTTGTGCGGCTATCGCGACGACGGGCATATTAAGCTCGCGGCGGCGGTGGAGTTCATGCACACGGCGACGCTTCTCCATGACGATGTCGTGGACGAAAGCGACATGCGGCGCGGCAAGAAAAGCGCCCGGATGTTGTGGGGCAACCAGGCGAGCGTGCTCGTGGGCGATTTTCTCCTGGGCCAAGCCTTCCGCATGATGGTCGACGTGGGCTCGCTCGGCGCGTTGAAAATTCTGTCGGAAGCCTCGGCGATCATCGCCGAAGGCGAGGTCATGCAACTCGCGGCGTCGAAAAATATGGCGACGACGGAGGAAGATTATCTCGCCGTGATCCAGGCGAAGACGGCTGCGCTTTTCTCGGCCGCCGCCGAAATCGGCGCGGTGATCACCGCCCGCAGCGAAAGCGAGCAGGCCGCGCTTCGCCTTTATGGAACGAATATCGGCCTCGCCTTCCAGCTTATCGACGACGCTCTCGACTACTCCGGCGAAGCGGCGATGCTTGGCAAGCGCGTTGGCGACGATTTCCGAGAAGGCAAGATCACGCTGCCCGTCGTGTTGTCTTATCGCCGGGGCAATGCGGAAGAACGCGCCTTCTGGCGGCGCACCTTGCAGGATGGCGCCATCGAGGACGCGGACCTCGACGAAGCGATTGCGCTGATGCGGCGTCATAACGCGATTGAGGAGACGATCGAGCGGGCCTGCCTTTATGGAAAAGAGGCGCGCGAGGCGCTGCACATTTTTCCGGTGAGCGAGGCGCGCACGGCTCTCCTCGACGCGATCGACTTCAGCATCAGCCGCATGCATTAGCCGCCACTGTCTAAAGCAGCCTCCGCCAAACTGGCCAACGGATCGTCATCCAGGCCCTGCGGAGCGCGCGAGCCGGGATCGTGTCGAAACGCAGGTCAGCGTGTTTTACGGTCCCGTGTCTGCGGTGCACCGCTTCGCGCTGCGCCGCGCACGGGACGACGTCGAGGCATTGCGCGCGGCGTTTGATCTGCTTTGGTTTCGCGTGGCGCTCGAAACGGGTAGGCGGCCGTAAGAATTGAGGCGGCCTTGCATAAGCAATTTTGCCTGGACAAGATTTTATGAAATCGTAGAATTTTTAGCCAAGCAGTTTGTATATACTCAAGCGCCAACCATTGCATGCAAATGGCGCCCTTTTTCTAATTTTGCTGCTTGGATCTTTCCCTCATTGTTGCTTGACCGACTGAGACCCCGGTTCTCATGACCGGAGAAGTTTGGTAACGCGCATGAACGACGTCAGACCGCCCGCGGGTCCTTTCAAGCGCCGCCTGGCGACAATTGTCGCCGGCGACGTGGCGGAGTTTTGTCGGCTGATGGGAGCCGATGACGAGGCGACGCTCGCGCAACTTCTGGCCTATCGCAGAATTCTTGCGGACATTATCGAAGCCGGGAGCGGTCGCATGTTCGGCGTCGCCGGGGACTCCTGGATGGCCGAGTTCGAAAGCCCGGTCGAGTCTGTTCGCTGTGCGGTCGCCTGTCAGCGCGCCATCGAGGCCCACAACGCCGAGTTGCCGGGAGAAAAGCGCATTCGCTTTCGCATCGGCATTCACATGGGCGACGTCATCGCTGATGACAGCACTCTTTTCGGCGATGAGGTGAACATTGCGGCCCGCTTGCAGCAGCTCTGCCGCCCCGGCCATCTCGTCATTTCGGAAGATGTGTTCCGGCACGTTCTCGGCAAGGTCGAACTTCGCTTTAGCGCGCTTGGCGTCCAGCGGCTGAAGAACATCTCCGCAGACATCTCAGCATACACCGCAGACATCATCGCCGCCTCCGGTTCAAGCGCGCCGCAGCATCTCTCATCCGGCGTCGACGTCACGAAGCCCGTGCCTGGCTTTCAGGGCAAGCCAGCGCTCGCCGTTCTGCCGTTCGACACCCTCGGAGGCGGAAGCGACAGCGCGTATTTCGGCGAGGGCTTCGCGGAAGATCTCGTCAACGGTCTTTCGAATTCTGCGCTGGTTTCCCGTCATTTCTCGATGCTCGAGCTTTGTCTTCAAAAACCAGGCCATCGAGACAGCTTTGATTGGCCGCGCCTTGGGCGCTCATTACCTCGTCACGGGCAGCGTGCGTCCGATCGCCCGTGATTTTCGGCTAACCGTGAACTTGATCGAGGCTGGCGCCGGGATGAACCTTTGGAGCCAGAAATATCAGATCGGCTTCAGCGATTTTCTCGACACGCAAGACGAAATCATCGCCCGCATCGTCAGCATTCTCGATTCGGAGGTCGAACGGGCGGAACAAACGCGGCTGCGGACACGCGAAGTCAAAGACCTTGATTTGTGGGAGCTTGTTCGCCGCGGCGTCTGGCACACCTATCGGTTCACCAAGGAGGACGCGGCCATCGCGCGGGGGCTTTTCGAGGAAGCGCTCGCCCGCGACAGAGGCTCGGGCGGAGTCCGCATACAGCTTGCCTGGTGGCATTTCTGGGATGTCTGGACAAGGCAACGTGATAAAGCCGCCTTGCGCGTGACCGAAACGCTCGCGCGCGAAGCGTTGCTGATCGATGAGCGCGATGCGAGAGCTCATTTTCTTGTCGGACTCGCCCAGATGATGATGGGCCAGCCCGAGCAGGCCAGGGCGCACTATCACAACGCCATCGCCTTGAACCCCAGCCTCGCCGCGGCTCATGCCTGCCTCGGCACCAGCTACATCTTCGCAGGACAGGAAGAGAAGGGCGTCGAGCCACTTCTGCTGTCGATCCGCCTCAATCCCTATGACCCGTTCCGCTTCGTCTTTCTTGGAGAGTTGGCTGTCGCCTTTCACAGGCAGGGCGATTGGACGAAGGCCATCGAATTTGCGGAGCGCGCCCTTCACGTTCGTCCGGGCTACTGGTACGCGAATGCGATCCGCATCGCGAGCCTCGCCAGGAGCGGCCGCATTATAAAGCCGGCCGAAAACAGAGAGACTGTCGAGTTCTCGATAGAGAAGCTGAACTGGCTGCCGTTCCTGGACAGGTCGTGGATCGATGACCTCAAGGACGGGCTCAAGCTCGCCGGCTGCACGCTCGTTTAGGCGAATCGCGTCCGATCGCCGCTCCAGCAAGACGTTAGGAACAGGGGCAAAACAAGAGAAATCGGTTCGCCCTTATCGGCGCCGCGGCGTTGAGGCTGAGGCGTGTTGGATTCGCGACGGCGGGTTTGCGCGGCGTCCCGCGCGCTCATGTTGATGGGCGAGCGATGCGACAGCGGTCAGCGCCCTGCCAGGGTTAAAAAAGAGCTGAGATTGGGATTGTTTCGTAAAACAGGGGGTGGCTCGCCTTCGGCAGGCGGAAATTCTATGGGACTATGGCGATTGGCGGGCGGGCGGCCTCGACGTTCGCATGCTTGGCCCGAAGGCGCCGAAAGCCTCCCCGCCAACAGAGAGTTGTTCGGCTAAGACATTGAAGTAAAAAGGAAAAATATAAAATTGCGACGCGCACTTGGTTAACAGGCCCCGGAGGTCCATGGTTAATAAAGGCTTCAAGAGTCTATGAAATCTTGAAGCAGGCCTTCGCAGCTCGACCAACGCATGAACGGGCGGACGCCCTCAACAGCGCCGCCACGCGCTCCATCCCGCATGGAACGATGCAATAAACCCGCGAACCGGAAAATCGTAGCGGTTATTTTTGCGGATGTCCCTAGCCCGCGGAAAGTCCCGACCCATCGCTGCGGGCGAAGCTTAACTCTTATCCGAGGCAAGTTTGTTGGCGAGATGGGCGCCGCCTTGCCTCGGGCTGTACTAGGGTTTATCCGCGGCCGAGCCCATACCGAGAAGTATCTATATACCCGTTTTTATTTAAAAATTTTCTCCCAGTGGGGAGGAACAAAAGTTTGTCTTCACTTATTATTGAACTAAAGAATAGCCTCAGGCTAGGGTGGAAACAGAACCTCAGGCTAGGGTGGAAACAAGAGCGGGCGTCCTCAGCCTGAGGACGCCTTCTTAATATGGCGAGTGAGTAATGAGAATGACTGACATGGTCCGCAGGGCCCCGGAGAATCGCCTCTTTGTGGAGCCGTCAGGGTGGGCGACGCCGTTCCAAGCGTGGCGCGAAAGAGCGACAAGCACGCGTGAACTTGCGGCCCGCACCACAAATGAACGCGCAAAAAAGGTGCTTCTCATGATCGCGGAAACCTACGAGCGCCTTGCCTGCCGACAACAGAACTGCTGAGCACGTCCGACAGCGGCTTTGGCGCGCCTTGTCGCCTCGCTGGGGCCAAACCATATTTGCGGAAGAGTATTTGCCTTAATGCGCCGCCCCTTCGGAGCGGCGGACAGGAAATCCAGCGAGCGTAACAGCAAGCCTTCATCGAAACCGAGCATTCGTACAGATGATGATTGGCGCGCCCGAGCAGGCCAGGGCGCGCTTTCACAACCGGCCAAGCGACAACTCGTTCTCCTCCAGACATGGCGCCAAGGAAAAGGCGCGGCCAAGCCTCCAAGCTGTGGAAATCCGATCGAACCGACGCCTCCGACGACGTCCTTCAAACATTACTCTGTGGAAGTGTGTGCGCCATGTTAAGATGTCTTAAGCCTTTTGGCCATGACGGCCATGACGGGCAAATCAAGTGATTGCAATGACAACTTCCGCCTCCGTTCCTTTTCTCACGCGCCAGTTCGACGATTTTTTATTCGCGCGTATCGACGAGGGGACCGATACGCCGCCGCTCAGCGTCCTTTCGGTGCTGGCCCGGCTCGATGTCGACCCGTGGGAGGAAGCCGCCAAACTCGCGCGATTGCCGCGCGCCGCGGCGGCGAAAAGGCTTGTGGAATGTATCGCAGCGACGCCGGGCGCCCGTCGACATATCTGAACGCCAGCATGGTATCCGATCGATTGTTAGACCTTCTGCCGTCGCCGATCAGCGCCGAAATGCTGCCTAAAGTGAGCGCTCTGAAAAGGTCCCCGTTTGTCGCGTTGTCGATCGTCATAGCCGTGACTTTGGCGATCTCGCTGATTGTCATCGGCGTCTATAAATTCATGTAAGCGAAAGACGCGCCTCCTTTTCTACCTTGGGCGACCCAATAAAAAACCCCGCTGAAAAGCGGGGTTTTTGACTTGTGTGAGCTGCTTATTGGTCAGCGGGTTCTTATCAGTCGGCGCGCAGGTTGCTCGCCGCGACTTTGCCGGTGCGGCGGTCTGATTCGGTATCGAACGAAACCTTCTGACCTTCCACGAGATTGCGTATGCCTGCGCGCTCAAGCGCGGTCGCATGCACAAACACGTCTTTCCCGCCGTCATCAGGCTGAATGAAACCGAAGCCTTTTTGACCGTTGTAGAATTTCACTGTGCCCGTCGTCATGGACATTCCTTTGTGTAACTTGGGTGCTTTTGAGCATAGCGGCGCAAAGCGCCGCCAACACTCGCTTTTTCGATTTTTGGGAAGAGTTCAGAGTGCGCCCGGCTACGCCAAGGTCCAACAGCCTAGTTTTCTGGCCAAATTCGATAAGATTATATAGTCCCGCCCCGTGTCGATAACAAGGCGATAATCGGAAAATACCGTGGCTTTGAGCCGCCGCATGCAATCACCGAACTCATGCGACTTCTTCGGTCCAAACGCGAAAGCCCGAAAGGGCGCCGGGGCCGAAAATCTGGGTCAGGGGCACGTCGGCGGCGTCTCTGCCTTGCGCGATCAGAATGCGTCCGAACCGGACGCTATTGTTGCGTGGATCGAAAACATACCAGCGCTCGCCGAGAAAAACCTCCATCCAAGCTGCGAAGTCCATCGGCGCATAAGGAGGAGGAAGTCCGATATCGCTTATATAGCCGGTGCAGTAACGCGCCGGAATATTGAGGCAGCGGCAGAACGTGATGGCGAGGTGGGCGAAATCCCGGCAAACGCCGCGCCGCTCGGCGTAGGCTTCCCCCGCCGTCCTTGTGGGGCGGGCATGTTCGTATCCGAAAGTGAGGTGGTTATGAACAAAGTCGCAAACGGCCTGAACGCGCGCCCAGCCGAGCGGCGTGTCCTTGAAGAGACGCCAGGCTTCATCTGACAGCACGTCAGTGTCGCAATAGCGGCTGCCAAGCAGAAACTGGAGTGTTTCCGCAGGCAGATGCTGGACTTGATGCTGCAAGGCGTTCACGTCCACGGGATCGGATGCGCCATTATCCCGGATGATGGCGTCGGTTCCCAAAGTGAAACGGCCGGCCGGGGCGACAAGCCGGCTGCACCAATTCCCGAAGGCGTCCCGATAGCCCTCGGTGGGGACGGCGGGGTTTGTCGTGAGGCAGTCGGGGCGTTCCAGATCCGAAAAGCGCGAGAAATGCACATTGAGGCAAGCAATCATCGGCGTCGACTGGGGAAAGTCGAACGTCAACTCACAGCCAACGTGAATACGCATGATCGCTCCTCGGCTAACAGGATGCTGAAAAAGGCCATGGTCTCAGCTTCATCCTTCGAGAAACTCAGGATGAGGGGGAGTGATTTCAAGGCTTGAGCCTCATGAGGAGCCTGTCGTGGTTCGGCAAGCTCACCATGAGGCCAGGGGCTGCTGCGTGTTTAATCAGCCCGCTAATGATGTTGAGGCTCCAAGAGCGTCTCCCTTTTGCGCAGCAAATCCTCCAAACGTCTCCGCACAATGCGGAAGGCGTCGCGGACTGCTAGACGCATGGCGTCGTGACGTTTTCCCGGGCCGGGATCGTGATTGATATTGATATCGGGGCTGCCTTCGACGGTAATGTGCACCCGCAGCCGGCACGGATCTCCGGAAAAATGCTTGGCGCGTGGTTGCGTGACAACAACCCGCGAAGACGTTACCGAGGCGCCGACGCTGCTCAAGTCTTCCCATTCCTGGCGGATGCACTCTTCGATCGCATCGGAGCGCAGGACGCCTTCGAAAGTGATCTGGATCGGGGCATGCATGCTGAGCGCCTTTTGTTTGGCAGCCGTCCAAGCGTGACTATGCCTGTTAGACGATGCCTGTTAAAAGATCGAAATGCGAGAAATCCGAAGGCTGGATCGCCGTCCAGCTATGTCAACATTGGGCCGCCGCGTTTGCGCCCTTCTGCATTGAGGCGAAAAAGCCGGAAACCTGTCGTTCTTTTGGATTGATCCTCAGAAACAAGCGCATCTTCGATGAGTTCCTCCAGGACCCGCAACGGCACCTTGAGGTAATGCATCTGCCCGTGGTTACTGTGGATGTTGACCTGCAAGCCGTCAGCCTCACGCATGGCGACGTAATCATCCATCAAAGTGCGCGGGTCCCACTCCCACTCGATATAGCGCCCATCGACGCTGGCTAACTCTTTAAGAATGTCCTCGGATAGCAGCAGCACATGATCTCGCTTTCTTTCAGCGGTTCTGCTCAACTTAGATGGGGTGGCGAGGCGCGTTTGACCTGAGGCTGGCTGGCGTCTCGAGGAAAACTGGAAGTTTTTATCGAGATAAAAAGCACCTTATCTCAGGATAACGCCTGAAGCACGCCAAGCCAAGCCAAAATATTCTGGGACTTGTGGATAATCATTCTATCGCGAATATATGGGAGTTCGGTCGAAAAATTCGCCAAATTCTAGCAATCGTACAGGAGCCCTGAAGTTTGAGGATGAAGGGGATCATTCCCCTGCCCTTTCTCACGAGAATTTTTCTTCAAAGATAAGTGGCGCGATTAAAGCACAAGACCGGAACAGCCGGCATCGACTTATCCGGGTGCGAAGCGAACGCGGGTCAGCGGCGGCGCTGCTTTGACGCAGCGGCCGCCCTGGTTTTTCCGCAGATCTCCACGTTAACTCCGAACCGGATTTCGTTACCGCCTCAGGCTTCAGTCTGGAGAACTCCATGGACGCCAAGGAATTTCGCCGGCTCGGCTACCAGCTCATCGATTGGGTCGCGGACTACCGCGAGGGACTAGCCCGTCTGCCCGTCATGAGCCAGGCGCAACCCGGAGAGATTTCGGGCGGCCTTTCCCGCGCATCCCCCTCAACAGGGCGGCCGATTGGGCGAGGCGCTCGCCGCGCTCGACCGGGACGTGGCGCCCGGCATCACACATTGGAACCACCCCAGCTTCTTCGCCTATTTCCCGAGCAACACGAGCTACGCCTCCATCCTCGCCGATATCGTCGCGTCGGGGCTTGGAGTGCAGGGCATGAGCTGGCAGACGAGCCCGGCCGCGACCGAGGTCGAGGAGGTCGTCATGGACTGGCTCCGCCAGATGACGGGCCTGAGCGACGCGTGGACGGGCGTCATCCACGACACCGCCAGCACCGCGACCTTCACCGCGCTTCTTTGCGCCCGCGAGCGCGCATCCGGTTTCAGCCAGAACGGCAAGGGGCTGCAATCCGGCGAGGCCCCGCTCGTCGTCTACGCCTCGGACCAGAGCCACAGCAGCATCGAAAAGGCGGCGCTCTTGGCGGGCTTCGGCAAGGCGCATCTCCGGCTTCTCGCCACCGACGAAAACCACGCGCTTCGCCTGGATCTCCTGGAGGAAGCCATCGGCGAAGACGTGAAAGCCGGGCGCCGCCCCTGTGCGCTCGTAGCCTGCATCGGCACCACCGGCACGACGGCCGTTGATCCGCTTGTCCGCATGGCGGACATCGCCGCGCGCCACGAGATGTGGCTCCATGTGGATTCCGCCATGGCCGGGACCGCGATGGTCCTGCCCGAATGCCGCGCGCATTTCGAAGGCGTCGAGCGCGCCGACAGCCTCGTTTTCAACCCGCACAAATGGATGGGCGTGGGCTTCGACTTCAGCGCCTATTACGTGCGCGATCCCGAGCACCTCATCCGCGTGATGAGCACAAATCCAAGCTATCTCCAGACGAAGCAGGATGGCGCGGTCAAGAATTACCGGGATTGGCACATTCAGCTCGGCCGGCGCTTCCGCTCGCTCAAGCTCTGGTTTTATCTCATGGATGTGGGCGTGGAGGGCCTTCAGGCGCGCCTGCGCCGCGACCTCGCCAACGCCCAGTGGTTGAAGGAGCGCGTGGACGCGGCCGAAGACTGGGAACGGCTGGCGCCGGCGCCCTTCCAGACCGTCTGCATTCGCCATATTCCCGCGCGTCTCGCCAAGGATGAGGATGCGCTCAAGGTCCACAATCTAGAGGTTGCCCGCCGCATTAACGAAGGAGGCCGGGCCTATCTCACGCCGTCCATGCTCAAGGGCAGGCAGATGCTTCGGGTCAGCATCGGCGCCGAGGCCACGGAGCGCGCCCATGTCGAGGCCCTGTGGGCGCTCCTGAAGGAAGCCGCCGCCTGAGCCGCAGCAGTTCACGCGGCGACGAACCGTCTGCGGCCCCACGCCACGCCCAGCGAGCCAAGGGAACGCGCTTGATAGCCTCGCAAGCTCAATGCTGTCGTTTTGGGTCGTGAGCGGGCATGCCGGTTTCAGGCGAATGTGGACAGCTGTGCCTTTGAAACCGGACTCAGCCCGTATTTTACGATGGCGGCCTACGGTTGCAGCCTGTACGCCGCGCCCTGGCCGCTGGCGATGCTTCCGCCCTCGGATAGCGTCCCGTAGAACGCGCCGTCATGGCCGACGATCAGGGCCGCCCGGGGAGTGTTCCCGCCCTGCCCGGCCTTGGTGCTGAACTCATGCAAGATGGTTAGCGTCCATGTCCCTGTTTTTCCAGATGCCGGAGGCGTCAGCTTGAATACGGAGCCGCCAGCGGCACCGGCGCCTGACCCAGTGCTGGTCACCCCATAAAGGTCTCCTTTGGCGTCGAATAGCAGCTGTCCTACCGGCTTAGAAGAAGCGCCTGCGAAAGCGGTCAGCAGGGTTTCAGTCCAGGGGCCCTGGCCGGATGACGGCGGCGTCAGCTTGAAAACCGTGCCTGCTAAAGAGCTCTCCCCGAATTGCGTCGCGCCATAAAGCGCTCCTTGTGTGTCAAAGATCAGGCCCCCGGATGGTGCGTATCCATTTGCCCCGCTGATGAAGCTGAAATTGTGCAGCACGGTCTCGGTCCACGGACCTTTGCCGGATGACGGCGGCGTCAGCTTGAAAACCGAGCCTGCGTACGAAGTACCCCCGCCCGAAGTCGCGCCATAGAGCGCCCCTTGTTTATCGAAGATCAGGCCACCAATCGGAAAAGCAGCATCTGTCCCGTTGTTGCTGAAATTGTGCAGCACGGTCTCGGTCCACGGACCTTTGCCGGATGACGGCGGCGTCAGCTTGAAAATCGTGCCTGCCTTCGAAGTCCCCCCGCTCAGAGTCGCGCCGTAGAGCGCCCCTTGACTATCGAAGATCAGATCCTTCGGAACCGCGCCATCTGCGGCTCCGCTGAAGCGGTACAGCACGCTCTGGGTCCAAGAGCCTTTGCCAGATGATGGCGGCGTCAGCTTGAACACCGTGCCGGCTTTTGAAGGCGCCCCTCCAGAAGAAGTTGTGCCGTAAAGAGCGCCTTGTTTGTCGAAGATGAGGCTGCCCCGGGGAGTCGCGCCATCCGGGCCGCCGGAGAACTGATAAAGCACGGTCTCGGTCCACTGCCCGCCGCTGGTCGGTGGCGGCGTCAGTTTGAACACCGTCCCGTAGTTTGAGAATGTCCCTCCGCTCGACGTCGTGCCGTAAAGCGCCCCCTTGGCGTCTGCGACCAGTGCGCCCACAGGCCAGGCGCCGTCCGATGTTGCGCCTTTGAAAGTGTAGATCGTCGCTTCGGTCGCTTGCGCGGGAGCGAAGCCGGTTGCGCCGAAGAGCAGCGCCAGCCCGGCCAGCGAACCGATCAGCAGTCGCCGCGGCCGCAGCGCCGCGGCCCCTAGTGTGGAATTCATGGAATACCCTTCATCAATGTCTTTGCGGGAACGCCGACGCACATAAAAACTTACTCGCCTATATATTCGAAGCCTGCGCGCCGAAAGCTTCACGCAAGCTTGCCAAGTCGATGACCGTGAAGGCGTTGCGCGGCGGCTACAGCACGGTGACGCATGTGCAGCGGCGATCACCGCTCCCAGCTGCTGGCGGCCCATCAAGGCCGCTTGGCCCTAGCAATGAGAAGTTCTGGCAAACCGCCCGAATGGGCTGCTTTCGGCCTGTTGCGCACATTCATGTTAAACGCGCCGCGGCCATACAAGTCCGGGATGAAGCATTGAAGCGTTGGGGAGGCCGGAAGATTTTGCTGTGGGGAGTAAGGCTGCGCCGCCAAAATTCCGTTAACCTCGCGCTAACGAATTCCCTCTAAAATTAACCAAATCATAAGCCCTTGCCCATTTTAGGCCTTTATTTAAATTGCTTATATATTTGCTTATACCTGTTTTTACGAAACGAACCCAATCTCAGTTACCTGCCCGTATAGAATCTCAGGACGACGCGCCGCCTGAAAAAGCTCCAATCGGCGGCGGGAGTCGGATGCTCGGGCGGTTGGTATTGCAGGGAAGCGTTCACTGCAAACGGCCGCTGAGTTCAGCCGAGGAAGAGCCGTCGCAACTGACAAGGTGAAAAGCGGCGTCGCTGGGAGAGAGGGCGGCTTAGCCCTCCCGCTTCCGGATCAGCCCGCGGTTGATGAGCGTCTCGGCGATCTGCACCGTATTGAGCGCGGCGCCCTTGCGCAGATTGTCGGAGACCACCCAAATGTTCAGGCCGTTCTCGACGGTCGGATCTTCGCGGATGCGGCTCACATAAGTGGCGAAGTCGCCGACGCATTCGACCGGCGTGATGTAGCCGCCATCCTCGGGCTTATCGACGACAAGCAGGCCCGGCGCCTCACGCAGGATGTCGCGCGCCTCTTTCGCGGAGATCGGCTTCTCGAACTCGATATTGATCGCCTCGGAATGGCCGACGAAGACCGGCACGCGCACGCAGGTGGCCGTAAGCTTGATCTTCGGATCGAGGATCTTCTTGGTCTCGGCCACCATCTTCCATTCTTCGCGGGTCGAGCCGTCCTCCATGAAGCTGTCGATATGCGGGATCACATTGAACGCGATCTGCTTGGTGAACTGCTCGGGCGTCGGCATGTCGGTGACGAAAATGCCTTTGGTCTGGTTCCAGAGCTCGTCCATCGCCTCCTTGCCCGCGCCGGAGACGGACTGGTAGGTCGCGACCACGACACGCTTGATTGTGGCCGCGTCGTGCAGGGGCTTCAGCGCGACCACAAGCTGGGCCGTCGAGCAATTCGGATTTGCGATGATGTTCTTTTTCTTGAAGCCCACGACGGCGTCCGCGTTCACCTCGGGCACGACCAGCGGCACATCCATATCCATGCGCCATGCGCTCGAATTATCGATGACGACGCAGCCGGTTCTGCCGATCTTCGGCGCCCATTCCTTCGCCAGGTCGCCGCCCGCCGACATCAGCGCGAAATCGCACTTCGAGAAGTCGAACGTCGCAAGATCCTGGCATTTCAGCGTTTTGTCGCCAAACGAAACTTCCACGCCGGTCGAGCGGCGCGACGCAATGGCGAAAATCTCGTTCACCGGGAATTCGCGCTCGTCGAGGATGTTCAGCATTTCGCGGCCCACATTGCCCGTGGCGCCGACGACGGCGACATTATAGCTCATGACGTCATCCTATTTTTGAGTCGCCGGAATGTAAGCGCAGGCCTGCCGCCTGTCTACTGCAACGCAAGGCGAGCTTCTTCTACTTATCGGCTATATTATTTATGCGCTCCGTTGACGCGATTTGCCGCCGCCTGACGCTTGTGTCATCTTAATGAGGACAGAAAATAGGTGCTTGGCTGGCAGGACCGATGACTATGTGTGCAAGCGGCAATGGGAATAACCACAATTGACGGCTTCATCGAGGCGGCCAATAGAGCCAAGTCGACAGAGGAGATAACCCGGCTTTTCGCGAATATCCTTAAAGAGTATGGATATGATCAATTTTGTTACAGCCTGGTGACAGACCACCCCTCTCTCGGCTTGCATGCCGCGCATGGCGTCGTGACGAATTATCCCGAAGATTGGATGTCGCATTACAGAGCCAATTCTTATGAAAGAAAAGACCCGGTTCCGCGGCACGCTTTCGACACGTGGCGTCCATTCACCTGGGACTTCGTCAAAAAGAGCCCGGGTTTGAAAGCTGACGAGAAAAAAGTCATGAACGAGGCCGAAGAGGCGGGACTTCTCGACGGCATCGCCGTTCCAATCTGCGGCCAAAATGGCGAACTGGCCGGCGTTGGAATGGCAAGCAGCAGCGGCGGGATTCGGCCTGACGCAGTCGTTCTGAACAAGCTCTATGTTCTGGTCTTGCAGTTTCATCTCACTTTTACGGAATTGGAAAGAAGGCGCCAGCGGCCGGGCGGGGTTCATCTCACCAACCGCGAGAAGGAAATTCTTTTGTGGACAGCGGAAGGCAAAAGCGATTCAGTCATCGCTGAAATCCTCGGCGTTTCGCACGCGACCATCCGCTTTCACATGGGTAATATTTTCAGGAAACTCAATGCAAACGAGCGCACCTTGGCGACAGTGAAAGCCATCCGGCAAGGTCTCATCTTGCCGTCCATCATCAGATAGCCGCTGACGGAGCCGCCAAGTGCAGCCCATGGCAAGCTTGCCTCCGCGGCGTAGGGGAAAAGCGCCCTGACGAAGCAGCGCCAAGCTCCACGATGTGCCGAACTCAGCTCTCCGACGGACGCTGGGTCTGGGCCATCAAGGAAGCGGCGGACCGCGACTGTCCGACCATTCGACGGCAGGCAAGCGCGACGGAAAAGTCGAAAACGGCGGCGAACGCGACGCATTGCATCCAGCCGCAGACTTGGAAGCGGCGACCGCCGAATACACAAAGTCGGGCGATTTTTCCTGTTCTAAATTTCTAATTATAAATTGACATTGGAGCTACGCCGTTCCTGTATCGCAGATGTGGGGGAGAGAAGCGATGAAATAGAATCGCAGCTCTGGCGCCCGTCGTGACTCTGAACCGCGGGAGAATTGAAATAGACCATGAAACACAATCATCAATGGAAATTGGCGATTACAACCGGCTTATGCGCAATGATGCTCGCCGCATCTTCGGCAACCGCCGCAGGTACCTGCTTCACTGCATTTGGGGGCAGTGTCCATTATCAATTTGCCGAGCCGGCAAACAGCTTCAAAACGCCAGGAATTATCAATGTTTCTGGAGTGACCTTTGGCGCTTTATCGTCATGCGCCGGATTGACCCATTGGCCGCTCGTCGGGACTGCTGTTTCCAACGGAAAGACAACCGTGCTGGCCTTCCGCGCCATGACCGTGGCTGCAACGGGATGCGGGGCGGTTGACGAAATCGTCTCTCTCAACTCGACTACGTTGAGCGGCGCCCTGCAGTTACACAATGACCGGAATAACTTCTCCAACACAACCACGCTCGTTCAGGCGGCTTGCGTTTCCGTGCCCCTGCTAACCGCCGAATCAGTTACCCCGGAAGCGCAGGGGAAGCGACCCGATCAAACGGGGAACATCGCCGCGAAGTAAAACGCAGCTCCGTCGCGCCCTTGTGGTCGACGCTCGACGAGTGTTGAGCAACGTCTCGGACACGTCCAAGGATCTGGCCTGCCGTCTTCCCGGAAGGGCGTCCAGCCCTACCCGGGATCGTAACACATCAAAGCGCACGTTCTTTTGCGATCCCGGCTCGTGCTTCGCTTGGGCGGGATGACGAGGTGCGCCGAATGGTGTCCGCCGGCTGTTGTTCAGGTTGGCGAAGTTCGGGTAAGTGGAAGCCTAACGCAACCCCAGGAGCGGCGATGAGCAAGGCCCCTATAAAGTGTCTTAGCGGGGCTTGACCTGGCCAGCTAGAATTGCAGACGCTGCGGCTTGTTTCCCCTGGATGGCCACATCAAGTGCGGACATGGCAGTGGAGGAGGCACCGCAATGAACACATTACAAGCACTGATTTTTGACGTGGATGGAACTCTGTCCGACACGGAGGAGGGGCACCGCGCCGCCTTCAACCGGGCGTTCGCCGATGCGGGGCTGGATTGGAGCTGGGGCCGTGAGCTATACCGCGACCTTCTTTCCGTCACCGGGGGCAAGGAGCGGCTCACTTGTTATCTTGAGCGCTATCGGCCGGACTTTCATCCGCCGAAGCCGGTCGCAGACTTCGTGGCGGATCTGCACGCGGCGAAAACGAAGCATTACCTCGCGATTGTCGCCGAACGCGGCATTCCTCTTCGGCCCGGCGTTGAGCGACTTCTGACCGAGGCGCGCGACGCGGGGCTGAGACTTGCCATTGCGACAACGACCAGCCCGGAGAACATCACAGCGCTCCTCGAAAGCGTGCTGCCGGGGAGGATCAATTGGTTCGACGTCATCGGAGCGGGCGACATGGTTCCGGCAAAGAAGCCCGCGCCGGATATTTACCGCTACGTGCTGCGCGAGTTGCGGCTCGATCCCGGCCAGTGCCTCGCCTTTGAGGATTCGGAGCTAGGCTTGCGCTCCTCGCTTGGCGCCGGGCTGAAGACGATCGTGACCGTCAACCCCTATACGACTGGCCAGGATTTCTCTGGCGCAGCTCTTGTGGTCGATAATCTAGGAGAACCGACACAACCATTTCACGTTCTGGAGGGGAATTCGCACAACTCAACTTGCGTTGATGTTGTGCTGCTATTCAAATTGTTCGAAAGTAAATAATAATTGACCACTGTTCCATGAGAAATCCATTGGTCCCGATAAGCTTATAGACCCGTCCTATGAACTCTTGATTGGCGTTTTCGGCAACGCGCAGCGACGATTAAGTATCCGCATAGAGACTTCAAAGGACCGGATCAATAAGCAATCCTTAGACCTCGTTGACGGACCTCGTTGACGGGATCGGTGTTGCTATTGACGCACGAAAGGGCTGCCGGCGTCGCCCAATTTGGGCTGCGCTGTCGTTCAACCCATGTCTCGAGAGGAATTTGGCATGCAAGCAAAGCGTTTCTTGATCCCGGCGGTCGCTGCGCTGGGGTTCACTTTTTTCGGATTGTCAGCTGACGCTAACGCCGGCGCTGTTACGGCTTTCGGCTCTCATCACCTGGCGGCCAGCGGCAAGACTGACGCGACGCTCGTTCGTTTTGGCGGCGGCGGCTTTCATGGCGGCGGCTTTCATGGAGGTGGATTTGGCGGCGGCCACTTCGCCGGCGCCGGCTTTGGCAGAGGCATGGGCGGCGGCTGGCGCGGCGCGGGCTGGGGCGGCGGTTGGCGCGGCGGCGGCTGGGGCGGCCGTGGCTGGGGCGTAGGCAGAGGCATCGGAGTCGGATACGGCGTCGGGCGCGGCTGGGGTGGCGGCTGGCGCGGTGGCTGGGCTGGCCGTGGCTGGCGTGGCGGCTGGGGCGGCTATGGTGGTTGGGGCGGCGGCGGTTGGGGTTGGCCCCTCGTCGGCCTGGGCGTCGGCCTGGCGGCCGCAGACTACGGATGGGGAGGATATCCCGGCTGGGGCTACGCCGGTTGGGGCAGTCCGGGCTGGGGCTACGGCGGCGGCGGCTGCGGCTGCTAGCTTGAAGCTCACGTGAAAGAAGCCCCGGATGCAGCCTGCGCCCGGGGCTTTTTCTTGCCGGAGGACGAGTGGCGGCGTTTGTCGGGGTCGAGCCTCGCAATCATCTCCACCGCATTGTCCGAGACGCGAAAAGGCGGCCGCAATGCCACCTGGAACTCGCGCGTCAGCGGCAGGCGCACGCGGTCCGCTCAGGCGCCTGCACGCGTACTATTCGGCGCTGAGCATTTCGAGCAGGCCGTCGCGGATGCGGCGCTTGTTTTCCTCGCTGGTGAGCTTTTTCTTGGCCGAGTCCGTGACGTAGAACACGTCAACGGCCTTCTCGCCGAAAGTTGCGATATGGGCTGAGGATATGTCGAGGCCGAGATCGCTCATGACGCGCGACAGGTCGAACAGGAGGCCCGGTCTGTCGAGGGCCTGCACCTCCACCACCGTTGACCCCTGCGAACCCGTATTGTCGATCACCACGTCGGGCGGCACAGTGAAGGCTCCGAGGCGCGGTTTGGGACGGCTCGTACGAACCTTGTGCCCATCAACAGAGCGCGCGCCCGAAACGACGTCATTTATGACGCGCGCGATTTTTTGCGTCTGCACAACCTCTTCATTATCTTGAGAATAGCTGCGGTTGAAGAGAAGCGTGTCGAGCGCCAGCCCGTCGCGCGTGGTCGAGATCTGAGCCGAGGCGATGTTCGCCCCCGCAGCCGCGCATGCGCCCGTACACTGCATCAAGAGCCTTGCATGATCATGCGTCACGAAGGTGAGTTCGGGGATCGGATGAGTAATGTCGCAGCATCTGACGCTGAAGGCGAGCGACTGGCCCTCCGCCTCGAAACGGCGGATAAGATGAGCGTGCTGGACTTGCCGGTCGGTCTCGGTCCTGAGCCAGTAATCGGGCTCGTGACGCTCGATAAAGTGCTCCACCTCTTGCGCAGGCCAATCCCGAAGGGCTTCGCGCAAGCGGATTTTCGCGTCCGTGATGCGAGCCTGCCGCGGCGCTTTCGTATGGCCGCCCGCCAGAAGCGGCTCGGTGTCGTAGTAGAGCGACCGCAAGAGCTGGCCTTTCCACCCGTTCCACGTGTAAGGGCCGACCGCGCGAATGTCCGCCACCGTCAAAAGAAGAAGAAGCTTCAGCCTTTCCGGGCTTTGCACGATGTCGGCGAAATTCTTGATGGTCTGCGGATCGGAAATGTCGCGATGCTGCGCGGTCTGGCTCATCACCAGATGGTGCTGAACGAGCCACGCCGCGGTCTCCGCTTCGGCGGGCGAGAACTCGAGCCTCAGGGCGAGCGCGCGCGTCATGGCGGCGCCGACAATGCTGTGGTCGCCTTCGCACGCTTTGGCGACGTCATGCATCAGGAGCGAGAGATAAAGCGCGCGCCGATTTTGAATGTCGCCGATAATCTCCGTCGAGAGCGGAAGTTCCTCTTGCAGCGCCCCCTTCTCGATTGCGGAGAGGATTCCGATGGCCCTGATCGTGTGCTCGTCGATGGTGTAGTGATGATACATGTTGAACTGCATCATCGCCACGACCCGGCCGAAGTCGGGAATGAAGCGGCCGAGAACGCCAGCCTCGTTCATGTATCTGAGAGAGGTCTCGGACGCGTGTCGCGAGGTGAGAAGATCGACGAAAAGCTGATTGGCCTCCGGTCTGGCCCTGAAGGAGTTGTCGATCAACTTCAGCGACGACCGGATGAGGCGAAGCGCTTCCGGGTGCAAAAGCAGGTTGCTGCGCTCCGCTTCCACGAAGAACCGGATGAGATTCACCGGGTCTTTTCGAAAGGCGTCCGCCTGCTTCACATTCAAGCGGCCGTTATCGAAGCGGAAGGCGGTTGTGGCGGCGAGCTTCGCCCGCGAGCTCCACGGCAGCACCCCATAAAGATCGCTCAAAGTCGGCACCGTCTTGAGCTGTCTTAGTTCGAGACTGGAGCAGACCGTCCGCGTGAGATCGCCGACATCCTTTGCGATCAGGAAGTAGTGCTTCATGAACCGCTCGACGCCCAGAAGGCCCTTGCGGTCGTAGTAGTGCAGGCGCCGCGCCATCTCGGGCTGCACGTCGAAGGAGATCCGCTCCTCGGGCTTGCCCGTCAGAAAATGAAGGTGGCAGCGTATCTTCCAGAGGAAGGCTTCGCAGCGATGAAAGGTCGAAACCTCGCTCGGCGTGAAGACCTTGTACTCGGCCTGCCCGTTTCTGCCGGGATTGAGATAGGCTGCGAGCCAATGGAGCATGTTGAGGTCGCGCAAGCCCCCCTTGCCTTCCTTGATGTTCGGCTCGACCCTGTAGCGCGACCCGCCCGCCCGCTTCAGCCGCTCTTCGCGCTCGTCAAGTTTCGCCGCGATGAAGTCGCGCTGCGAGCCTTGCACGATGTTGGCGATGAAGCGCGCCCACAACTCGCGAAACAACGCGGCTTCGCCATAGAGGAGCCGGGCGTCGATAAGCGCGGTCCTGATCGTCATGTCCTCCTTTGCGGCCCGCAAGGTCTGGTCCACCGTGCGGGTGGCGTGGCCAACCTTGAAGCCGAGGTCCCAGAGGAAATAGAGCACGGACTCGACGATGCTTTCGCCCCACGCCGTCTGCTTGTACGGCAAGAGGAAAAGCAGATCGATATCCGAGGACGGGGCCAGCATGCCGCGGCCATAGCCGCCCGTCGCCACGATCGCCATATGCTCCGCCGCCGATGGGTTTTCGGCGCGATAGAGATAGGTCGTGGAATAATCGTAGATCAGCTTGATGAGTTCGTCTTGAAAGGCGGAGAGAGCTTTGGCGCAGGCGCATCCATCGCCGGTCCTGAGCAGCAATGCCTGCGCCTCGGCCCTGGCGGTCTGCTTCAGCTCCTTGAGCCGCTTGATCACGCGCGCTCTGATTTTCGATGGGGTTTCGTTCCCCTGCCGCCAGTAGGAAGCAAACTCCTCACGAAGGGCGGTCGGGTCGAAATAGGGCGGGGTCGGAAAGTTGATCTGATCCATTGAGTCTGTCTTTGCCGTTTCAGCCACAACTTACACGAACGCGAGGCTCCAGCCTATTATCCTGTCGGGGACGCGGCAGGAATGCCTCGTATGGCCCTGCAATTGCCTGCCGCCTTCGCCGCGCGCTTTCATAGGCGATAACGAGCCATGGGCCCACGAGCGTCCTCTGCAAGCCGATCCGCCCTTCCTTAACACCCGGTGAACAATGGGTTCGTTTGGCAAAATCGCATTAACTGAGTATGTAAGCAGTTTGAGCCGCCACAGACGGCCGCCATGGGCCTGCGCGGCGCCCTCGCAAAGGGCGAACATAACTAATTCCGGCCGCGAAAACATAATTAACGGACTTTAGCGCGACCACTTCCGGAAAACAAAGAGGCGATTTTCGCGCCGAAATTGCAGGGTTGGGTTCGTTTGGGTTCGTTTTCGGTCGGAAATAAGTCTCTTACGCGCCGCCGTTAACCAACGCTTCTTAACGTATGATTGGCGCAAAGCGCCGCCGACGAAAGCTGTGCCGGCGCCTCTCGCTGGACGACTATCTAATTGGCGAGATGGGCGGCGCCGGCCTCAGGCGCCCCGAAACCAGCGCAGAGGCCGGAATCGGACTAAGCTGGCCTTGAAAAGCTTGGTAGAGTTCTGCGTCCGCTTTTGGATCTCTCAGCGGAGACCCGGGCGCAGCACAGCGTCCGGGTCCTGATTGCCTCACCGGACACAGCGGCCGTTCGCCATATGCGTTCCCGCTGGGCAGGCGGGCCCACGCTGCGGGGGCGGTGCGGGGCGCGGCGCCTGCACAGGCCGCTGAACTGGCGCAGAATGCTTGACCTGCACCGACCGCTGGACCGGCGCCGGACGTTGGGCTTGTGTCGGCCGATGCACTTGGGTGGGCCGCGGCGCCTGGACCGGCCGCTGCACATGCTGAGCGGTCGGCTGGGTGCGAACGGGCCGCTGGACTTGGTGCGTGGGCCGTTGGCCTTGTGTGGGCCGCTGCGTTGAGGTGGGTGCAGGCCCGACCGGATGCTGCGGCCCGGCGATCTGGCCCTGCGGCGCCGGGTGCAGGCCCGAAGGCCCGACCGGATGCTGCGGCCCGGCGATCTGGCCTTGCGGCGCCGGGTGCAGGCCCGAAGGCTCGAGCGGATGCTGCGGCCCACCGGTCTGGCCCTGCGGCGCCGGGTGCAGGCCCGAAGGCCCGACCAGATGCTGCGGCCCACCGGTCTGGCCCTGCGGCGCCGGGTGCAGGCCCGAAGGCCCGACCAGATGCTGCGGCCCACCGGTCTGGCCCTGCGGCGCCGGGTGCAGGCCCGAAGGCCCGACCGGATGCTGCGGCCCACCGGTCTGGCCCTGCGGCGCCGGGTGCAGGCCCGAAGGCCCGACCGGATGCTGCGACCCGACGGTCTGGCCCTGCGACACGATCCCGAGTCCTTGCCCAACCGGCTGCGGCCTACCGTTGGGATGGCGGTTGGAGTCCGGCATGGTTAGGCCGTTGCCGACACGTCCGCCATCCGGCCGCGAACCGCTGACGGGGTGGCGTGTGGAGTTGGGCAAGGTCAGGCCATGCCCGACATGTCCGTCAACGGGATGCGGGCCGCCGTCCGGGCGCAGACCGCCATTGGGATGCGAGCCGAGCTTGTTGAACGCGCCGATAGGGTCAGCATGGATGCCGTGGATGGACCGGAGTCCGCCGCCGTCCGGCCGGATGCCATTGAAGTGGCCGAAATTGTGCGGTGGCAGTGGCGGCGGTGGTGGCGCGAAGAACGCCCGGCGGTCGCGCCGCCACGGCGGTGGGCGCCGCAGGAACAGCGTGTCCATGAACCCGAACACCGGCGGCGGCGGCTCAATACCTTCCGGCGCGATGTCGGCGATGCCGACGGCCTCATCGGTCCAGGCCGGCGGCAGCGGCTCGGGCTCGGGAACATAGCTGGTTGGCGGACGCGTGGGCTCGGACAGCGCATCGAGCCGGCGCCCGGACTCCGCGGCATAGGCGCCTTCGGGGTAGCGTTTCAAATAGTTCCAATAGGCGTTGCGGGTGCCCTGGGTGAGGGTGCGCCTCCACAGCACCTGCTCGCGCCGGGTATCGATGATCTCCCAGACCTGCGCGGCATACGGGGAGTCGGGGTAGAGCTCGACGAACCACTGGTACTGCTCAAGCCGATCGGCCGCGAGCACGGCAGTGTAGGCATCGTCCTGGCCCATCGCCCCCAGCGCCTCGCGCGAACTCGCCCGCGGCAGGGCTGCGGCGGTGACAGGCATGGAGGTGGCGGACGTGGCGGTCTCGGCCGCCGGGGGCGGCGTATCGGGGGCGCCGGCGGTTGGCGGAGTTGGCGCCGGGAACAGGTAAAGCTCGGGGGTGAGTTGATCGACGAACCACGGCACTTGCGCGCCTTGGGTGGCCCGGCTGACGGCAAGGCGGGCGTTGGTGAAGATCTGCTCGATCTCCAGCCCCGGCTGGCGCATCTGGGTGACCACGCTCACCGCGAACAGACTGTTGGCGCCATCGGCATCGACCGCCGTCGCTCCCGGCGCGGCCGCGAAAGCAACGATCATGCCGGTGGCCACCGGATTGATGGCGAGCCCGCTCGGGACCGGCGAGGGAGCGGCGCCGGTGGCGAAGTTTCGCGAGGCATCCAGCACGATCACCCGTGCTGCGGCCGGCGTCTGCGCCAGCTCGCTCAGGAAATCGTTGAGGCGGAAGGCTTCGTTGAGAATGTCCGCCTCCGTTTTGATCTGGGCGTCGACGGGAACGAGGAAATTGTCGCCGCCGGCTTGCACCGCGTGGCCGCTATAATAGACGAAGACCGACGATCCCGGTCCGGCGTCGATCACCGCGTCGAGGAAATCGCGCAGCGCGCCGCCAATGTTCGCCTTGCGGACGTCGGCGAGTTCGGTGACCTCATAGCCGGCGGCGCGCAAGGTCTCGGCGACGATGCCGGCGTCGGCGCCGGCGGTCTTCACGACCGGGGCGCTCGTGTAGGCGCCGTTGGCGACGATCAGGGCAAGCTTTGTTTGCGCGGCGGCAGGCGCCAACGCTGCAAGGGTCAAACCAAGAGCGAAAACGAACGAAATAAGAACCACATATAAACGGCGCATGGTCGACCTCGTGCGCGACAGCGAGAGCGTTTCATTGCCTGTGCCGGCATCGCCCGAAATTGCGTATTGCGCGCCGTTGCTGCCGGACGCGGGCGTGACGCCCGTGATGCTGGCGCCGGTCAGGCCATGTGCCATCAGGGAAAACTGACGGGCGTTGACGCCGGTGACCGCCTCCGAGAATGTCGCGATATAGGTCGCGACCGCGGCATTGGTGAGAGATGAGCTGGTCTGGGTGAGGCTTAATAGCGTCGGCCGAGTTGTGTCGCTCATGGGTTACCACCCTATGGCTGCATAAAAGCTTTGCCACCACCTAAAGGCGAGCGCCGTAGGCGTAAAGAATTCAATGTGCTATTCCGAAAAAGTATATTTACTTGTGCCTGCAAAGTCACAGCTGTGACGGTCGCCAGCCCCACTCTCCAAGCCTACGACTTCTTCTGAGGCGGCAGCTTCCAACGCCGGGTCGGGCCGGCACAAGTTCAGGCAGGGGTTAGCGCCGAGGTTGTTTCGGTCTCCGCGGGGAAGGCCGGTTTGAGATCCCGAGGCCGCCTGGCGTTGGATGGGATCGCAAGAAAACCTGCATGGCGGCTCCCGTGAACGTTTTCGGATGCCGGCCCTCACGAGGGCAGCGACATCTGCTGGGGCCGGCGTTCGAAAACGTCCGGGGAGGGAACACGGGTGCAGAGTCGAGCGGGCTCATGTCTTCCGGCGGCCGTTGACGCAACGCGGCGCCGGGCTTAGGGCTCATGATGAGGCTCCTGTCTGAGTGGAGGTTGATTGACCCGCCAATCCTCAGAACAGGATGCCGATTGAAGTTATTGAAAATTTAGAGATGGTTACTGCGCTTGCTCATGGGCGCAACAACGGCCGCAGCAAACTCATGCGTAGCGTGTTCGTTCTTCGAACTCGACCCGGAAGATCTCGTGTGCGTTTCCGCGAATCCAGAATAGGTCGCTTATGGTCCTCTTCCCCATTTCCCCGTGAGGCACTCCGGCTTCGGCTATCTGGAGTGCAGCAGCAAAAAACAGGATTGATGCCGAGGTGAGGCAGACAAAAAGAAACTGTTAAGGGAACTTCCTAAAATTCCCTTTGGGCTACAGCGTGCCAAAAATTTCAGCCGAAGGAGGTTCCTCCATGTTTTACATACCCAAAAGCGGCCTACTGATTTATAAGGACAATTCACGATTGACATGTAAAACACGTCCCTTTGCAGAACAAAGGCTTGCGCCACATTTACATGCTTCGTAATGATGGGGTCGGGTGTTCGAGTCACCCAAGCGGCGCCACTAAAATCAAGGAGTTAGCAGCGCAAACGTGCTGCTGGATAAATCGTCACCCTCAGAAAATCGTCACTGTGTCGTCACCGCGAAGGAAATCGGGGCTTAGAGCGCCCACATAGGAGCCCCAAATTTGGGGCCTCGTTGTTACCGGCTGTATAGACGCGCTCAAATTTGAGCTGGTCTTCCCCCAGCGCTCCGAACCCCCTCAGCCTGTATTCCGCAAAGTAGGAGCCCTCAAATTTGAGGGCATCTCCCCCAGGTCGTCGAGCATCTTCTTGATGATGTCAGCCCTGCCGTCAAACCGTTTGACGGTGTAATGGCCTCACCGTGGCGCGTGCAGGCGGCGCTGGGGCCGCTGTGAGTCGCGAAACTCTCTCCCCTGTGATGGCGCTGGCTCCTGGTTTCGTGGCTGTGTGACTCTCTGTGGCCCTCCTGCGCCGTTTGATATGGCTGTATCGCGCGCCAATCTGGATGAGGAGAGCGGCAATCAAGGTGAGGATGAGCGGATCGCCGAGCGTCTCGATGATCGCCGCTGGCGCTGTGACTCGCAAGGCTTTTTGCTTTGCGGAGTGACGTGGAGCGTCACTCCGCCGTTGTTTTGATTGTCGCGCGGCCAGCCGGACGGCCCTTGCCGCGTTTGCGCTCGAGCGCTTCGTTGTGCCGGTAGCTTCTGACGTTCATCTCGAGGATGGTCGCGTGGTGGACGAGGCGATCGACGGCCGCGATCGTCATGGCCTGGTCGGGGAAGACCTTGCCCCATTCGCCGAACGGCTGATTGGCCGTGATCAGCATGGAGCGGCGCTCGTAGCGCGAGCCGATCAACTCGAACAACACGCTGGTCTCGGCCTGGTCCTTGCTGACATAGGCGATGTCATCGAGGATCAGCAGATGATACTTGTCGAGCTTGGCGATGGCGCTTTCCAGCGCAAGTTCGCGGCGCGCCACCTGGAGCCGCTGAACGAGATCGGTGGTGCGCAGGTACAGCACGCGCCAGCCGTTTTCGATGAGCGCCAGGCCTATGGCCGCAGCCAGATGGCTTTTGCCGACGCCGGGCGGGCCGAACAGGAGGATGTTGGCGCCTTGCTGGATCCAGCCATCGCCGGAGCCAAGCGCCATGATCTGAGCCTTACTGATCATGGGCACGGCGGTGAAGTCGAAAGCGTCGAGCGTCTTGCCAGCAGGCAAGCGTGCCTCGGCAAGATGGCGTTCGATACGCCGCCGTCCGCGATCGGCTATCTCCAGTTCAGTGAGCGCGGCCAGGAAGCGGGCTGCGGGCCAGCCTTCCTTGTCCGCTTCTTCCGCGAGCTTGGACCACATCTGCTTGATGGCGGGCAAGCGTAGTTCGGTCAGGAGAAGCTCGACGCGTGCGGAGTCGATGGCGGAGGTCTTCGTCATGCCGCTGCCTCCAAAACGCACGGTTGAGCGACAACGGCCAACTCGTCATAGGCCGAGAGCGGCGCCAGTTCGACGGTAACCTCCGGGATGACCGCCGCATCAGGCTTGAAGCGGTCCCACAACTGGGCGGGATCGGGCAGTTCTCCAGCATTTAAAGCGGCCTCGATCGCTTCCGCGAGTTCAGCCTCGCAAGCTCGCTCATGCGCCAGCGCCAGGAGTTCGACGGTGGCGCGGCATGCGTGCTTCTCGCCCTCCTTGGCCAGCAACGCCTCAAAGGCGCGGGCGTAAGCCCTGCGTGGGAAGAGCCGTTCACGATAAACGAGATTGAGAAGCGCCATCGGTTTCTTGCGCAAAGCATGAATGACGTGGCGGTAGTCGACGACATGGGCGCGCTTATTGCTCGCCTGCGGCGGCTGGCCCCGGCGTAAGCTTAGAATGGGCGCGCCGCCAAGGAAGCATTCCAGGCGCTCATCGTAAATCCTGACGCGCAGACGATGCCCGATGAGGCGCGAGGGAACCGTATAGAAGACGCGCCGCAACACGAAGCCGCCGCTTGACGTGACCACCACGGAGGCTTCCTCGTAATCGGTGCTCCGCCGCTCTGGCAGCTTTTTCAAGGCGGCCCGTTCCGCTTCGATAAGCTTGCGATTGCGCGCATTGCGGCGGCCGGTAACCTCGTCGATGAAGCCGCGGTACGCCACCAGATCGGGGAAGTCGCGGGAGCCGCGCAAAAGCAGCGCGTCCTCGATCGCCTTCTTCAAATGCCCATGGGCGCTTTCGATGGAGCCATTCTCATGGGCGACGCCCGGATTGTTGCGCGTCGGCTCCATACCGTAATGCGCAACCAGCTCATCATAGCGGCGCGTCAGGTCCTCCTGTTCGTCGCGGGAAAGATTGCGAAAGGCAGCGGAGAGACTATCGGTGCGGTGGTAATGAGGCGCGCCGCCGAGCGCCCAAAGCGCATTTTGCAGCCCCTCGGCAAGCGCGACAAAGCTCTCGCCACCAAGAATGACGTGGGCATGTTCGAAACCGGAGCAGGCCAGGCGGAAATGATAGAGCCGATGGTTGAGCGGCACGCCAGCGATCAAGACGCCAAGGCCGGACAGATCGGTGAAATCTGAAAGCCCAAGTCGGCCCGGCGTATGCGTCTGTGGAAAGACCACATCCCGCTCCGGACCGTGCTGCGCCCGCCAATTGCGGACACGCCGCTCCAGGGTTCGGCGCACGCCAGGGGCGATCTCCGGGTGGCGACGCCGGATCTCTTCGTAGACGGCGATCGCGCGCAAATCCGGCGCGGCCTCGATCATCGGCACGGTCTCTTGCTCCCAAACGCCCTCAAGCGGATCGGGCCGACGGCGCCCTCGGGGCGCCTTCTTCTGCGATGGCAGCCGTGGATCGCACGCGATCCGATAGCCGGTCGCGGTGCTGAAACCGGCCTTGGCGGCGGCCACAGCCGTGGTGTGTGTCTGGCGAAAACTCATAAACAGCCTCATCTGGTGGTCGTTGATGTGGAGGCCGGGCAAGCGTCGATTCCTCTTTGCTCTGAAGAATCATATGCTTGTCCAGCCTGCTCGTGACCGCCAGATGCCGTTCCACCCTAGTGAAACGAGCGCCGCCGCTAACGCCGCGCCTTCGGTCGGGCTACGCCCTCCCTCCGTCACGTCGCCAGCGGCATTCTCATCCTGATTGACGTTGCCTTCTCACGGTGATTGTCGCGCGACATGGCTGACGGCAGCACGACGCGACGTGCGAGGGGTGGTATGCCAGGGCATGTTTTGGGGGCAGGATGGGCTGCGGAAAACGGTCTCGGAGGGGCTTGACTGCCCGTTTTCAGGGGATTTTGGACTTCTGGACCCTGCCCGGACAGGCCGGTACCGGGGCGGTATGGGACCGCATGGGGTGCCACGGCGTACCCTGTTGAGCGGCCCCGCTCATCGCGAAGTCGTTTCGGGGAAGCCGGGAAATCTCCGCTCCAAAGCTGCTGGGAAAAATAGTGACGAACGAGAGCCTAGCCGCGCGCGATCTTACAACACCCAGCCACAGCGCCGATGTTCGCGCGCAAGCTTTGCGGCCCTTGGGAGCTTATCGGTGTTTTTTGATCCGTCCTAAGCAGGCATTCTTGGGTTCACAATGAATGCTTCCGCGTTTGCTGTCGGCTCCAGCTAACACGCATGCGTACTGTGGGTCGAAACCTGACTCTGGCCCGATTTTGCGACGCAGCCGCTCTATGTTCAGCAGCGGAATCTCCCGACAAGAGCCCTTGCCACGCGGATGTGCGATTTAGGTGGCACGCTATAAACGGTGAGTTTGCCCATTGCGCGTAGCGCCTGACCTGCTTACGCTTCGCCAACCGCCGTCAGCGGCGCAAGCGCGTTTATTGTAACCGTGTCAGTGAACGCCGCCAACATCTACAGCGGGGGCGAGAGATTCCGCAGCGTGCATGGCTTTCACTGCTAACAGAAGTCCGGCAAAGGGATTAGAAGGATCCGTCCGATCGAATACAAAAAAACCAGCCTTAGTCAAAGGCCGGATGAGGTCGTGCTGCGTCTTCTCCTTTGACCACCATTTGTGCCATTCGATCAGTAAATATCCCCCGGCAAAGCCGGGGGCTTTAGAAATGGAGCCGCTCAAAGCGGCTGGAAGAAGTTTCTATGGACCACTCTGACGTTCATACTGCCTACTCAGAAGCTCCAAAACTGAAAAATGCCTTGGACACTGGCGCAATTGCCGAGCGGTCTGCGAAGCTCCTCGAAGGGAGGCGGCGTGCGAAGCTCCACTCGCGTAAACCCACGATTTCGACGCCGCCGCCACACTCCAGGAAACGTCAAACTGCTACTGCCTCCCCGGCAGAGCCGGGGGACCTCCTTGGATGTTAGGGCGTCGATCCCCTTGAACAAGTCGGCGCGTTCAAGGGCTTCGAAAATGGAAAACTCCGAGCCCTCGCAATCAACTTTGAACACTACCCCAAGTCCACGGCTATTTGCGTCCACGATCAGCTTTTTCAACTCAGACCCGGCGTCACGCACATGAATTCTTTTCAGGCGTACCAGACTCGTTTCCCCGCACTGATATGCCGATGGTATTGAATTCTTGGCTCAGGACTTCCAGGTCTTCGCATTTATCACTGAGCCCAAAGTTATAGGCCTCAATCTTCCGAAAAAGCACGGGGTTTAGCTTAAAATTTTGCATCGCGCGTGTGAATGGCGCTTTGAACGGCTCGAACGCGTATATCTTCTCAACTTTGGGGTTGCTGGCCAATGCTAGCGATGTCATTCCAACGTTCATACCAATATCAATTGCGATGCAACATCTTGGAGGAACAAAATTATATTCGTTAACATAAAAAATCTCCTGCAGCAGCTGAAGATTCTCAGGACTATCAATGTGAAACTTTACCCCATTTGCTGTTGCGATTATACTTGATTTTGTCACCTCAAATTCGACGCCTTGAGAACAAAATCGTGAAATAGCACCATAATTGTCGCGGAATAATTGGTTCTCGCTGACATTATCTGCCAGAGCCAGAAACGATAAGTCGGATGTGGGATCCAGAATCACGTTCGCCTTACGATCGCACGCGACACGCAGTCCTGTGGTTCCGGTGGCGAAGACGCGGTATTCGAAAGGTCCTGCATCCAATACTTTGAACTCGACCTCAATCTCACTGTCGGTGTCCCGAAGTTCGCGAACGGAAAGCGCCCGCTCAAGAAGCTTCGCCCTCCCTAGGTTTGTCACGACATCGATTTTACAGCAAACCACACCGGGTTCGGCATCCTCGTCGGGTCTGATATCGAATTTCACCGAGTATCGGCCCTGTCCGAGGGACTGATATGGGCCCTAGAGAACCCAGCCCGTGTCCGACTTATGAGTTCTGACGAATTGCCTTCCGTCTTCTTACTCAAGGGTACCGATATTAGAATGCACTCTGGACATAAATCGCTCCTAATCTGAAAAATCCGCAGACCGCCGTAGCCTAATCGCAGCGGCCTCGACCCTGGCCGGAGATGTGACCATGACCGCGGTCTAATCTCACGGAGGGCCATAGAGCACCCCCGTTCAGAACAACCTATTTTCAGCCCTCACGTAGGATTGTCGCGCCCCCGTGAATGAGTTGGAACCGACCTTCCTTGTGTATACGGAACTCGAAGACTTCGTCGCCTCCCTCGGAAAAAAAATCGAGATCGAGTTCCTTTATCGGACGGCCATGTTCGATGGACATTTCTCGTGAAGCGAGAATATTGCCTCCGTTGTTCTTACAAACATCAATTATCAACGTTCCTTTGGAGTCTAACCCCGTCTCGACTTGCAGAGAGTGGCAAAGTTTAAATTTGCCGCGCGGCAGTGGCATGTAGGGTCCCCAAATCACGCACCCGTCCCGGCACGCTGCTCCAATAATGCTGGAACCGTTGGTGCTCCACGTCTCCGTTTGCGGGAAGTGAAACGCCTCTGCTTCGTAACGGAAGCTGCCGACGAGCTCTTCGTATCCAAATGTGGGGATCAATTTCCGGGTCAACTCTGGATTTTTCTCAAAAACATCGATAGGATGATCCAATAATTGGACACCTTTTTTTAGAGGTTTATAGTAAGATGACAGATATTCAAGGTATAAGTCCATATGCTCTTTTCCTTTCACAAACAACAGCTTGTTATGGACAAGGGCAAAAGGGAAAAGATTGCCTTCGGAGCACAGATAATCGAAGACACCGGAAATGACACCAAGCCAAGACATAGAGAGAATGTCATCTACGGCCACGATGGCGCCTGGCTTCGTTGTAAGATCGGCGATCTTTAGATCGTTAAGGGTGGCCTTACGAGTGTGTGAGCCGTCAATTGAAAAGAACCTGATGCTCTCTCTATGTGAGAGAGGCCAGCCGAGCGAAAACAGGTCAAGACTTGACTCTTGAATAATTTCGACGGTCGCATCGGGAGCGTAAGCCGCTAAATTGCTAAGAAATGTTTGTCGCGATCCATTTCCTGATCGATCGACGTTTTTGTGTTGGTCCTCAAAAACATCGACGGCAAAAAGTTTCTCGCCCGGAACGGCGGCATTCGCAAAAGCAAAGAAGCTTTTTCCGTGATGGATGCCTATTTCCGCCAGATCACCGCTAAGCCCCAAATGCGTTTGCTGTTCAGAGAGCATTGCCATTATATGGGCGGTTGTGAGATCCAACCATCCGTCAACCACATAGATTCCTGACAATAAATATCTTATTGTATGCCCATTCATAAATCGCTCCCGGTGAACAAAATAACTACTATTATGAAAGACTTTAGCCCAACAATCATATCAGGTTTGCATCTTCACAACCCACTAAAACCAAGTGACTAACTAAGAGACTGCAGAGTTGAAATCAAGCGCAAGGGGCCCGGGATTCCTGTTTTGGTTGTGGAAAAAATGAGCTCCGCTTCTTGCCCAGACCGAAGAACCCCGTTGATGGGACAAGCTGCAGAACAATTCGGCGGGAGGTTGTTCATCCCACTCCCGCTTTACTCCCCACATGAGAAATTTCGATCGATCCCCCATATTTCAGCTTACGGCCTCCAGCCGAAGATTAAGCCAAAATGCCTTTCCAGCAACTCGCCCGGGCGTCTACAAGTGCAAGGACTGCCGCAAGCCATTCTCTGTGACCGTCAACACCGTCATGGAGCGTTCCAAGATCCCGCTCTCCAAGTGGGTGCTTGCGGCTCGACTGATGGCTTCCTCAAGCTCCTAACCATGCCTTCCGCCACTTTTTCAAGTCGGCCTGCATGAAGGCCGGCATCCAAGACAGCCTCGCCGACGCCATCCAGGGCCACAGCGGCAGTCGCGGGGAAGCCGACCGTTATCGGCATGCGGACATCAAGGCCCTCGCCGATGGCTGGAGAACCTGGACTCTATGCTTCAGGCACTTTAAGTCGTGTGATGGCATTCCGGACAGTTCTTGATGATTCCCTGACGGCCGCACAATGGCACCCGCGTGGGCGGCGAACACTGTAGGCGGCCATCAGCGCTTCAGTAGACGAGCGGTTCATCCCCGCGTGGGCGGGGAACACTCTATCGAACGGAAATGCTCCTTTATGTACGGCGGTTCATCCCCGCGTGGGCGGGGAACACGTTCTTCGCGAGGCAGAAGCGGCTGGTTACGCCGGTTCATCCCCGCGTGGGCGGGGAACACTCCGGCTCCTGATCCGGCCGGCGCGCGGTCTTCGGTTCATCCCCGCGTGGGCGGGGAACACACTCCGCCCACGCCGCATATCGTCATTTTTCACGGTTCATCCCCGCGTGGGCGGGGAACACTAATCGAGCGGATACAGAATACATAGAGCAGGCGGTTCATCCCCGCGTGGGCGGGGAACACCCGTCATCATTAGCGTAGCCATCGATGGGAGACGGTTCATCCCCGCGTGGGCGGGGAACACTGCTCGGCGAATTTTTTCAGGCCCTCGGTCACCGGTTCATCCCCGCGTGGGCGGGGAACACCGATGGCTCCGAATGCCAGAAATGGGCCGAGACGGTTCATCCCCGCGTGGGCGGGGAACACGTTCGCGATCGGCAGCGTCATTCTTGCGGCGGCGGTTCATCCCCGCGTGGGCGGGGAACACACGCATCAGCACTTGGCATGATTCCTTCCGACCGGTTCATCCCCGCGTGGGCGGGGAACACGTCTTCATGGCGCCCTCGATGCGGTCGCAGAGCGGTTCATCCCCGCGTGGGCGGGGAACACATCGTCAAGCGAGCCTTCGAGGTATTTCTGATCGGTTCATCCCCGCGTGGGCGGGGAACACTCTTCCTCGTAACGCCCTGATAGCGCAGGTGAATCACGATGTCAAAGAACGCCACCAGCGTTCCCGCTTCGTTCGGGATGGCGCAGGCAGCTAAAATGGCGGTTTCAAAGCATCATCCGGCGCGGGCGGTGCTGGCTTGAATTTCACGAGCAAAAAACCGTCGAAATCGGCCTGTTCGCGCCGATTGGAGCCAACAGTCGCAAAGTCGAATCCGGCCTCGTTTACGGCAGTCCATGCGATCACGGCATTGCCGTCGCCAATCATTCCGCACACCTCGCCCCAGATGCGTTCGCGTGTTCGCCGGTTGTAATTGCCGACGTAAACGCCCGCGCGAACCTCAAGCAGCCACAGGGAAAGCCGCCCGCGAAGCCTTGGCGGGGCGTTCTCAGTTACGATGACCATCATCGCCGGACGCCTCCTGGCGAGGGATCGCCGCATCCACGGCTTAGGGCGCTTCCTCGGGCCGCTCAAGACCGCCCGCCGCCAACACATCCTCGATTAGGGGAATGATGCGATCGAGGAGCTTCGCGCGGCGAAAGCTGTCGCGGCAAGCAACCCGCACCTGCCGCTCAGCGGGCGCACCGTCGCCTTTCCCTTTTTTGATTTTCGCCGCGATTTCAAACGCGGTCGGCACTACCGTTCGAACTTGTAGATGTCCGCAATGTCGTAGACAAAGCTTTGCGGCTTCCCGCGATGAAGAAAGCCGATCGCAGGAGCGTAGCCAGCCGCGAGGATTGCCGCCTCCGACAGACCATAAAGACAGGCCGTCGCCGCTGAAAGGCATTGATTGGCCAGATCGCCTTTGTCCCAATCTTTCACGTCATACGAGCGGGCCTTCCACTCGATGCCGTGCATGCGTGCGATCTGTTTGCACAACTCCCGCACGCGAACGCCTTCAATTCCCCGAAGCTGGTCGATTGAGCGCCGTTCTGGAGGCGCTTCGCCGAACCGGATCTCATACATCTTGCGAACGACGTTGAGCCGTGCTGTTTCATCAAGCGCGTTCTTTGCCTGGTACAGCAGTTTGTCGGCCCGCGCGCCTCCTGGCTGTCCCGAAGCGTAGAGGCGCACACCCGCCTCCCCGACCCAGACAAGAAGGCAGCCGACGCGCGCTGCTAGAACAACTGCGGCGTGGCTCACCCGTGTCCCCGGTTCGAGCATCAAGCAGGCAAGCCCGCCAACAGGAATTTGCACGCGAACGCCATTTTGATCGACGAGCACAAAGGCGCTATCGAGCACGTCGAGCTCGCCATATTGCAGGAAGACAATACTGGCTCGGTCCCGCATCGGGATCGGGCGCAGCGGGACGAAGGGCGCGGCCTCAGCCATGTCAGGGCCGCCGGATGAGCATGAGCCCACACCCAAAGGCTTTTGCCTTGCCGAACCCGCAGGGCAGCCGGTCGAGGAATAGAGCCGGGTCCGTCACATTGATCAGTCCCTCGAAGTCAAGAACGCCAAAGGTTGCCGACGGCGCATAACTCTGTCCCCGGATGCGCGGGATGCGGACCGTCTCGTAGTTTGAAGCGCTCAGGAAAACCCCGTCGTCGCCGGGCTTGTTCACCAGTGCGAACCCTGCCTTGCGCCCCTGTTCCTCGATCCAGAAACGCGCTGCCTTTTCGGTGGCTTCGGGGCGCATTTGCGCGCGGATAGTCCTGCCTTCTGCATCCCGACGTCCTTTTGCCCCGCTGTACTCCGTCAATGCGTCCATAACAATGTCACATCGGCTCCCCCGCTTGCGCCCTTTGCCGTCGCGCTTCGGAGAGCTTTCGGCGCGTGCGTTCTTTCGCGTCACGACAGGATTGGCCCGAAGCGAAAAGCGCAGCACATCACCAGAACTCAGGCTGGGGTTGAACTCCTGCGTTTCCAGCGAGAATAGGTCATGACCATTCTGGGGGGGCGTTCGCGAAAGGATGTAGTATTCGCCGGGAGATTTCTCCCGCCAGAGAAAGAGCCGGTTTTTTCCAGCAGCGTCAACGATCAGCCGCTGTTCTCCATCATTAAACAGCATCCAGACAATACGGTGCGCCTGTGCCGCCGTTTCGCCTTTGCACCCTTCGAGCAACGCGCGGGCGAGAGGAGCCAGCGCTTCACCGCGCCCGGCTTTGAGCCTCGCTCGCGATAGATAAAGAAGCTCGCTCATGATTTTCTTCCGCCATCCGAGAGCACGATCTCCTGCCGCACGCCGAAGCGCCATTTCGTGCGGCTTTCGGGCACGTCGCGGCGTTGCTCGATGCGGTCGGCCAAAGCTGCCGCGGGATCATCACTCTCGCAATATACTGTCGGCTGCGAAGGCGCAGAATGCCACGGCTCACGCGAAAGGTATCTTTGCCTGAACTGTGCGATCTTCGCCTTTTCCTCGCCATATGCGTCGAAAGCAGCGAGGACATTTTCTGCCGGCACGATTTCCGGCGCGCAGGGCAGCATCAGCGGATGCGATTTCCGCCCTGCGTAAAGAGTGAAATGCGGGCCTTTTAGCGCGTCTGCGATAGCGTCAAGCGTGATGATGGCCGGTTCCGCGCTAGCGCCTCTTAGCCAAAGCGCTGGCGTGGCGAACATGTTAACCCTGAACTCGCGCGTGGAGAGTATGGTCTTGAGTTCCGTCTTCGGTACGGCAAGTTCATCTGCTCGCGTGGCGAAATGGCGGTTCCGCTTTTGAGGGGGCACCTGGCTCGTATGGTAGTCGTAAGCCGGCTGGCCCGGGTCATCGGCGCGAACCGCAAAGCCGAGGCTATCGCGAAGGGCGTCAAAGCGGGATTGCTCCTCGCGCCTGATACCAAGCGCCGCCGCCACAAGGCCCAGCACACCTGACTTCGATGGCCGGTTCGCGGAGTTGCGCCATTCCCCCGGATCGTACTTCATGCCGAAGGAGGCCATCGGCGCGGCAATGGTGAAAATGAGATAATCGCGCATGAGGCTTACTCGCTGGCGAATTTAATGGCATGTGCGAGGGTGCCTTCGTACGGCTTACCCGGGAGGCAGCGCATCTCGTATGCCTCGTCATAGCATGCGTCGTAGACCGCGTTCATCTGTTCGATCAGTCCGTTCTTGCCTTCGATCACGGCGACAGACCCATTCAACAGGTCTTCTCCTGTGACGGGTTTGAAGAACGCGGCGGCTAGGCTGCGAGGCTGCTGGCTGCCTTTCTCGACGCGAAGGTAGCTTGCTCGGGCGTGAGCCGCGAAGCTGTTCTGCTTGCCGTTCGGCCTTGCCGTTGCAAAGCCCTCGATGAATGCCTCGATGGCCTTCCGGGCAAGCACGCTGCCCCCGCTTAAATTCTTCACAAGCAGTTCACAGTCGATGCAGGCATAGAGGTAGAAGACGCCAGAACCGAATCCGAGTTCCCCGATGAAGCCAGCGCCAGCGTCTTCGGCCGGCTTTTTCAAGTCGTCAACCGCGGTGTAGAAGTCATCCTCAACCACGACTTTGTGTGTGGTGATCGCATGCGCGACCTGGACGGCCGCCTCTCGATTATAATCTGGGTTATCGGCCAGCATTCGCCCAAACATCGCGATGTCGGCGGCGGTGTCCGCCCGGCGCAGGAGCTTGCCGGCAAGTCCATCCTTCTTCAAGCTGTCCGCGCCCTCCGAAACCAGCTTGTCCGCGAGATCGAGCGCAGCGACTTTCTCTTCCGGCGAGATGAAAGCGAGTTGTTTGATGTAGGTCTGAGGTTTGTCTTTTGCGTCCTCGATCTTGCCGAACACACCCGCCACAAGTCGTGTGATTTCCAGCGCCTTTGTATCCTCAACTCCGCTCTTTTTCAGGTGCGCGCTGATAAGATCGCCGAGGCGTTGGGTGCGCTCGCCGAGATTGCCTGCAAGCCGCTCGCGGAAATTGACGGAGGTACGGATTGCGCGCTTCAGCGCCTGGCTTGAAATGCGAAGGCGTTCCGCGCCGCCAAATTTCGCGGTCTTGGGCCGGCCTGTGTCATCGCGGTTGAGGTTCGAGGGAGCGTAAACGGTGAGCGCGTGAAGCTGTATGAATTTTGTCATGATCGTATCCTTTGGAAATGCATTTGGGGGGTTATTCGCCCGCGTTTGTTACGGAGCCTTCTGCTGGAGCTGCTTGACCGGCCTGCCAGTAATCGAAAGCAAACTTCATCCGTGTTCTCTCGTTGTCCCAGTTGAGGATGAGGGTGGCGAGATTGGCGACGTTCGCCGTGCCGCCTTTCAACGCGATCACACGGCGAAAGGCTGTGAGGATGGCGTCGTGGCCTTCCGTGGTGAGAAGTCGCCGCAATCGAAGAGAGCTGAGCAATGCCGATGCATCGTCGCCTCCTTGCGGACCGAGCGACATGGCGACCTTTGAGGCTTCGTCAGTGCGGACGTGAGCGAGCACCGCTGCGAGCGCTGCAACACGCGGGAGCCGTCTTTCGTCGCCCTGACCGACCCAGCGGAACAGAAGAGCCGTTTCCGGTTTAGTTCGTCGGGGGCTAACTTGGCTGGAGGAGAAGGTTTACCGGATTGTACGTCGATAGTGCATTCAATGTTTCATTCGGGGATCGTCAGGGGGCACTCGCAGAGGATTCAAGTCGAGGAATGTGGACCGAACTTCCGCTGAAAGACCAAGGTGCTCAAGGAAGCTTTAAAATTGGGGCGTCGCGGACCGCTACCACGATCGCATCGTGCATTCGGGCATGCCGCTCGACGAACCGCTTGCCGCGTCGACGGCGGCGCGATTTAGGGAAGAGGCATAGTGCACACGCAAGTCCTTCTTAAGCCGGTTCGTTTACCGCTGGGCGATGTCAAAGGAATGCTGCTCCATGTCGCTCAAATCCAAAATCATAGACCAAGGGCAACACGAAGAGCCCGCCAGCAGGGCTGATAATCCTCATGGAAAAGTCCGGCGATACAGTCGGCTGCATTTTCCGGCGTGAACGCAAAGACTTCGGCTGCAGGCAGAGAAACAAACCCGGCGCCGTCCCCGACTTCAACGCGCAAATCATCCAGCTTCCCATCATAGCGGAGCCAGTAGGTCTACCGGAAGGTTAGGTTTCGTTTGTCGAGACGCTCATCAACCGCCTGGGTCTTGAGTTTGACGAGAGGCTGAAGCTGGCTTGGCGTAATGACAAGTCCTGCTTCTTCTTCGACCTCCATCACCGCAGCTTGCTCGTAGCTTTGCCCCACCTCCACATGCCCGCCGACGGAAGCGTCCAGCTGGCCCGGAAACGTGTCCTTGGTGGGGCTCCGCCGCTGAAAGATGAAGTCATTGGCAGGCGTGACGAGCCAGACATGGACCTCGCGGTGACGAAGACCGAGCGTATGGATCTCTTCACGGCTTCGGACGCCGATGACGGCGTCGCTGTCATCTACGATTTCCAGCATCGTCCCGCCAGGCATAAGCTTCTCTCCCTTTTGGGGTTGTGTTGTAACACATGCCGCCATGGCGAACGAAGCGCTTGGGCATCACATAAGCGGTCGTCGCATGCGCTGACCACGAAGGCTTCGCGGTGAAACGAGCCTCAGCGTAGCGTGTCCTCGCATGCTGCGAGAGTTAGAGATGAAAACGCTTTTGATCGTCTATCATTCTTCGACGGGCGGAACGCGCCAGATGGCGGAGGCGGCGGCAAAAGCGGCTGCGGCGGAGCCCGGCGTCGAGGTACGCCTGCGCGAAGCCATTACGGCGGGGCCTGACGACGTGCTCGCAGCCGACGGCTATGTCTTCGCTGCCCCGGAGAATCTTGCCGCGCTTTCGGGCCTCATGAAGGATTTCTTCGACCGCTGCTATTATCCGGTTCTTGGGCGGATCAACGGACGGCCCTACGGCCTCATGATTTGCGCTGGCAGCGACGGCGCGAATGCGGCCCGGCAGGCGATGCGCATCGCGACCGGTTGGCGTTTGCGGGCCGTGGCAGAGCCCCTTATCGTCTGCACGCATGCCCAGACGCCCTATGCCATTCTCGCGCCGAAGGTCATCGCCGCGAACGATCTCGAAAAGTGTCGTACGCTGGGCACCACACTGGCCGCGGGACTCGCTATGGGCGCGTTCTGAGGTGGCCAGAGAAATTGCACTGTAACGCATGGGCACTCGCCTGGGCCCTTTGAACGACCCTGGCAGACCTGTGTCGCGCTGCCACGACGGCGCTCAGGTCATTGTTTGAGAACCTGCGTGAGGAAATGCCGAAGGGTCTGAGTGAAGAGCTGGCCGCCGGGCCCGGCGAGGTTGAAGTCAAACCCGTGCGTGGCCCAGGGAAGGCTCAAGAAGGTGGCCGGAACCTTCAGGTCTCGCAATCGGGCTTCGAGGCGTTCGCTCTGCCGGCGCCAGACGAGCTTGTCTTCCTGTCCGTGGACGAGGAGTGTCGGGCAAGATGCGGCAGTGGCGAGAAGAAGCGGCGAGCCGGTCTGATACTGGTGGGGAACCTCCTGCGGGCTGCCGCCAAGATAGTTTTTCAGAAGCGTCAGCGGCTCGAGGATGGCGCCGGGCTTCGAGGACTTCCAAGCCAGAAACAAGTCGCTCGGCGCATAAAGGGAGACCAACCCTTTTGGCGCGTTTTCCGTCATTGTGTAAGCCAACACGCCTGCGATCTGCCCGCCAGCCGAACGGCCGAGAACGGCCCATCTTTCGGGGACAATCCCAAACTCGGACGTGCGGGTTCGTATGAATTCGACGGCGGCTCGCGCGTCGTCCAAAGGAGCAGGCCATTTGTTTCGGGGAGCCAGGCGGTAGTTTATGGCGAATACCGCGAGCCCCCAGCGCGCGAGCAGCGAATTCAACTCGGCAAGCTGGCTGGAATCGCCGCTCTCCCAGCCTCCGCCGTGGATAAGGAGAACCCAAGGCGCGGCGCCAGCGCCCTGAGCCGGGTAGTAATTGAGGCTTAGAGCCTGCTCGCCCGCACTGCAATATTCGAGGCGCTGATAGGGGACGGCCTTGAGGTCCATTCCGGTAAAAAGCGTGCGAACGCTTATGGCGAGATCGGCCGGGAAATCACCGTTCGCACGAGCGTGAATCTCACGCTGCAGCCGAAGGGCCGACGACAGAGGCCAGGCAAACGCGCCGGTCAACAGGATCCCAAGGATGAGAACCAGAGCGCGCGCCCACCAAAAGGGCGGCGCCGTTAAAAGAAGCGCGGCGACGACCACTACGGTAAGGATGGCGGCGTAATGGCCATATTCCTTAGCGACAACCGATATTTGCCACAGCAGCGTCAACTCCGGCCGGTTCAGCATCGAGAAAGCCATAAGGGCGAGCAGCGCCAACGGGCCACTGAGAACTGCTGTCAGGACGGTCATGCCGTAACCTCAACCGAGGAATGAGCGGGCGCAAGCGCGCCTTTCGGGTGAGCGGCTGCGCGCTGGTCCTCGACGGCAGGAAACAATCCGGGTACGGTCCGCCCTCCATGACCGGCATCACCGGAGTTCCCACGTCGCCGCCTCCTGCCGGAATCGGCGTCTCGTCCCCCTTCATCGAGCGTGAGCATGCTGCTGATTTTTGATTGCGACGGCGTAGTCGTCGAACTCCATGCATTTGCATACGGAGGTTGAATCCGAAGCCTTTCGTTCTGTTGGCATCAGCGTAACGCCGAAAGAACTCGCGCTGCGTTTTTCGGGCGTGGGCGACGCCGAGGTCCATCGCATACTCTCGCAAGAATCCGGACGCGCCATTCCGCCCGATATCGCCATCCAGATCGAGCAGCGAAAGAAGGAAGTTTTTTCAGAGCGGCTCAAACCGGTCGCTGGAATCCGGGAAGCTTTGAAGAGGATTGGCGCCAAGCCCCGTTGCCTCGCCTCCGGGACTGGCGCCGATTTGCTCTATTATTTGCTCGGGATCGCGGGGCTTTACGAAGAGTTTGCTCCCCACATCTACTCCTCCGAAATGGTCCTGAGTGTCCGTCCAAAAACTTCTTGAATTGTCTGAATCTGTTATGATTCAAGGGGAGCGGCCATGATTTGGAGGGGCCGCCGATGTGGACGCCGGAAAACCGCAAGCTTTATGACCGCAGTGATCTGCGTTACCCAAGCGATGTGACGGATGAGGAATGGGAGCTGATCAAGCCTGAAATTGCGCCGGCCAAGCGCGGCGGACGCAAACGCGAAGTTGACGAGCGCGACATCGTGAACGCCATCATGTACGTGCTCTCCACCGGCTGCCAGTGGCGAGCGCTGCCGAAGGATTTTCCGCCGAGAAGCACGGTGTGGCATTACCTTGATTTGTGGGCCTACGACGGGACGCTGGAGCGCATTCATTACGCGCTTTACGTGAAATGCCGCGAGAAAGCAGGACGCGAAGCAAGTCCAACAGCAGCAATCGCCGATAGCCAAAGCGCAAAGAGCGCAGAAAAAGGGGGGCTCAAATCGATGCGATCGGCTACGATGCAGGAAAGAAGATCAAGGGCAAGAAGCGGCATATTCTTGTAGACACGCTGGGTTTATTGCTTCACGTCGTCGTTCATCCGGCTGATATTCAAGACCGCGATGGAGGCGTCTTGTTGCTTTCTACGCTGTTCGGACAGTTCCCTTTCCTCAGAAAACTGTTCGCTGATGGGGGCTATCAGGGACCAAAATTCAAGCAGGCCATCGCTAAACTCCTGCCTGAACTTCAAGTTGAGATCGTCAAGCGCTCAGATCAAGCCAACGGATTTGAGATCCTGCCAAAGCGATGGGTGGTTGAGCGAACCTTCGCCTGGCTTGGCCGCTGCCGAAGACTTGCCAAAGACTTCGAGAACCTAACCAGGATCGCGCTGGCCTTCGTTCGGCTCGCGTCCATCCGGCTTATGTTGAGAAAGCTCTGTAAAGCATCATAAACTTTTTGGACGGACTCTGAGAGGAAAGCCCTTTCCCGACCTTTTCCTGCATGCCGCAAAAGAGCTGGGACATGCTCCTGAGACCTGCCTAGTGATAGAAGACGGCGTTCCTGGCGTGCAAGCTGGGCGCGCCGCCGGCATGCGCGTGCTGGGGTTTGTTGGCGGAAGCCATTGCGATCAGGGCCACGGAGCTCGCCTTATGTCCGCCGGGGCCGAGTTTGTTTTTTCGGATATGCGCGAACTACCCCGCCTTATCGAAGACTTCGAAAGGAGATAGCGGGAAGCGTTCGCCGTGCGCTCCAAAGGTTGCTGCCGGTTGGTCTGGGCGCCCCAAGCCGCAGGATGCCAGGGGCATCAAAGCTGGCGCCGGGATCGAATCACAGCGTGTTGACTGAGGAGATGTCCGATATGGATGCTCAAAAATCTGCCGCAAATGCAAGGCTTAGCCTGGAAATGATGCTTGATGCTTTACGGGCTACTGCCCAGGAGGGGCTTTCCTACACTGGGAATGAGTACGACCGCGCGCCTCATAAAAAATTGCTCGACATGGCCAGCGAGGAATACGCTGCGATAACGGGCCTTGATGCTGAAACAATCCGCGACTTCCTTTCCGCGACTTCCTTAAGGAATATGGCTCAATCACGCCCAAGGTTGGCGTAGACATCGCCATCCCCAATCACAACGGGGAAATCCTGCTGCTGCAACTGCCGAACGGCCAGTGGTGCCTGCCTGGCGGCTGGATGGATGTCGGGCGCGAAACGCGCGAAGAGACCGGACTTGAGATCGCCCCCTTGGGCGCCATCGCGTTGGGCCACCGGACCGCGCGATTTCCGCAAAGGGGTCATGGGGCTGGCGGCGATCGTGGAAGCGGAGTTCAAGGCGGATCCGTTTTCAGGCGTGATCTACGTGTTCCGCTCGAAGCGGGCTGACAGGATCAAGCTGCTGTTCTGGGACGGGACCGGCATCTGTCTTTTGATCAAGCGCCTGGAGGATGGCAAGTTCCGCTTGCCCACGATCGAGGACGGTGTAATGCGTCTGTCGCCGGCGCAGTTGTCCGCCCTTCTTGAGGGGCTGGAGTGGACCCGGGTCCATGCACGGCGGGTTCAGCGGCCCACGGCGACGCAATAACTTGCCGCGCAAAGTCAGCAATTCTGGCTGAAACTGCGGCGCAAATCAGCGAGACTGCCGTCATGATCGCCGCTTTGCCCGATGCGCTTCCCAACGACGTTGACAGGAGCGGCGCGCGCCTTAACTCAAGACGACTTTGCGTCCGAATGGGGGCTCTGCGGACTTGTAGGCTTCAGGCACCGCCCAGATGACGGGCCAGCGCGGACGGAACTTGGCCGGCCCGTCGAGGTCGGTCAGCACGACCGTGATGTCGGGCCGGTGTTTTTCGGCTTCCATTAGAAGCGGCGTGAAGTCAGTGCCGCCGCGGCCTTCAAATTCGATGGTGCGAAGGTCGGAGACCCCTGGCTCATAGAGCGTCACCTTGCGGACGCGCTCGTCGCCTATAATTAGAGTGAGCCCAGCTTCCTGACGGCGCGTAATCGCCTCGATCTGAAGCGCAAACCGCTCCAGGAGAGCGTTATCGACCGAACCTGAAACATCCACGATCACGACGAGGCGGGGCGTCGGCTTCGCCATGCTGAAGCCTGGCTCAAACGGCATCCGGCTGTCGCCGCAACGGCCCTGGTTCGCGATGTAGGAGCGCGCCGGCCGGGACCAGGAGATGTCCACCTTCTTCGACAGGCTGCGCGCCAGTTGCGTGCGAAGAATCTGCTCCCAAGGCGTGCGAACCTTGGGCAGGTCGGCGAGCAGAGTGCGCAGCATGGAGTGAAGCCCGTCGCCTGCATGGCTGCGTTGCACGCGGTCGCTCCAGAGGAGCGCGTTCTGGGCTTCGGCTTCGGGCGGCGCGTTCGGATCGGGGGTCGGCACAAAATCCATCAGAATGTTGGCGCCCATCTGCTTGGCGCTCGATGCCTTCGGGCCGTCCCTGCGATCTTCCGTCTGGTTCGACGCCGAGGCCGCCTCGTTCTTATCGTCGCCGCTTTTGCTGTCCTCGGAGCCGCCGCTTTGCTGGCGCTTCTGATCCTTCTTCCCGCTTTGTTGAGCGCCGTCCCGGTCATCCATCGTCCGGTAAAGCCGCTCCACGTCCCATTCGAGCAGGGCCGTCTGGGCATCCATCTTCGTGCCGAGCGTCGTCCAAAGAAGCTCTTCGAGAAGGACGGAGCCGCGCGGCAGGCGAAGCCAGCTCAAGTGAGACAGCGAGCTGTTGACGATGGCGTCCGCGCAGATGTTGTAAAGCTTGAGGTCGACGTCGCCGAGCAATTGCTTTAGTTCGAGATAGCGCTGCGGATGGCGCAGGGCGATGTGCAGCACTTCGTGCGCGACGAGGCCGATCTGCTCGGCGAGCGGAATCGCCTCGAAACCCGGCCCATAAAAGAGTGTTGCGCCGTCTGTCGTGACGGGAGGCGCATCCGAGGTCGGCGGATGATCGTAATGCTTCACCCAAAGGGCGAGGCCGCCCGTCGATGGGGCGAATTCAACCATACGCTGGATGGCCCGCGTGCCGCGATGCTCGTTCGGCATCCCCCCGTCAGGCATATTGCTCTTCCCTGTGCCGTTGATCGGCGTACCGGCGATAGGATGGGCTTTCGAGGATCGCGCCTTCAAGCCCGTGCGTCAGCGCCTTTTGCATCAGAAGCTCCATGGCGAGCGTCTGAACCTCGCGCAACGGAAGACGGGCTTCGCTTCGGATGTCGGGCAATTGCTCGACGATTTCGAGGGCGCGGGCGACGGCGGCGTCGTCGACGCACGCGGCCAGAAGACCGTAGGTCATGCCGTAAAGCCCGTCGAGCGACTTCGGCAGCAAAGCGACTGTGTCCTTGCCGGGCCGTGCAGCCAGCAGCCTTATGACATCGACGCTCGCCTGCAGCTCGCGCAGAACGCCGAAGAATTCCGCGGCATTGGCGGCGCCGATGCGCCCCTGGACGAAGATACGCTTGGCATGCTCGGACATCTCGGACTTCAAGACGTTGGAAATATCCTCCCAGCCGCGCGGGCTCGCCCCAATGAGATGGTCGTTTGCGAGCTGCACCTGGGTGTCGTCGAGCTTGTCGGGACGCACCTTCAAATACGCCATGACCTCCGGCGCGAAATTGTTCGCGATCGCATGCTCCAGGAAGGCGTCGATGACCGTCTGCACATGGAAATGAAACATCCGGTCGGCGAGCGCTGTCCCCATGTCGTGGCAGACCGCGCCGTGGAAGCTGGCGTTACCCGCGGCGACCACCTGCCACCCGTCGGGGAGCTGATAATGGCCGACACGGCGGTCGAGAATGAGAGAGTAGGCCGAAACCTGGAGCCTTTGATCTGCGGCCGTCAACTCATCGAGAAAGAGGATGCCCTCGGCGTCGTCGGGCGACGGCAGGAACTCCGGCGGAAACCAGACGGTTTTCGCAAGCTTCTCGTTGGCGTAGATGGCGCCGCGGATATCAACCGGCTCTATTGTGGTCAGACGCAGGTCGATGAGAGGGACGCCGTGATGCATGGCGACCTGCCGGACGATGGATGATTTCCCTACCCCTCGCGTCCCCCACAGCATCGACGCCCGCCGACGCAGAACCGGGTTAGAGAACTGCTCGATCAGCGCGGCCTTCGCCGTTGCGATCGACACAGGAGGGATGTTCATCGGATTACCGGACATTCGTCACCATTCGTTGAAGTGTTTATTTCGTGTTCGGCGCTGTTTGCGCCTTCTAGGGGATCGCCCCCGCCAAAGGAGCTTCGTCCCGCCAGGCCGGCTCAGTCGAAGGCCGCGGCAAGGGCGGCACTTCGATTACGGGCATCTTGCGCATGCAGAATACGAACACCATCAAAAAACCGGGCAAATTCATCATCATCATGCGGACGGGCGAGTCTGGAGCCAGAGGCAGCCGGCCCGTCATCGCAGCCGCGCCAATCAGCCCCAGACTGATAAGCAAGGGAAGAGCCCGTCGGAAAGCAACGCCCCAGCGCGCGCCTATAAGCCGCTCGTGAAATCTGGCCGGAGCCTCGGTGAAGGTCTGGACGAGATGCTCAACCATCCGATCCAATTTGCTTTCGGCCCGCTGGCTGCGCTCAGGCTCGCGGCCCCTGAGGCGGAGGCTGCTCTTCCAGGCGTCTTTCCTGCGCTGGATCAGGCCCCAGTCCCAGCCAAGGACTGCGAGAAGGTCGTCGGGAACGGCTTTGTACTCGCCTGCCGTCGGCTGGATTTCGATAATAGCCTCGGGATCGGCCTTCACAGACGGCGCCGTGGCGGTGACGACGAGGTCGGCGACATGCGCCGACATCTTCGTCAGCACCGACTGGGTGACGGGGCGGCCATCGCTCGTTAATCCACTGCCCCTGATCAGGCGATAGCTCTTTGCGATCTTGAATCCCGGCCCAAAGCGGAATTGCCGTTCCGGCTCCACTGACTCCACGCATGCAAGGAGATCGGCCAGGTCGACGCCGTCTATTTCGAGCTTCGCCTCCAGCTTTTCATCAGAAGGGGTCACACAGGTGAGGATGCGCGTGAGTTTAAATTGGCCGCCGTCTCGGTTTTCAAGCTGAAGACTTTCGCGGAGCTCTCCCGCACTCGCCATTTCGAATGCGCGCTCCACCGGCTTGAAGACAAGTCTGCGCTCTAGGCGATCAGTCGCCGTCAGGTCGGGATGGCGCCCTTGGCGCGTGAAGGGGCCGACAAGAGTTATGATCTCATGATGCGTAAAGGGATGCGAAGGCAAGGGACAACTCCAACTTACAAATTGCGGTATTGAATTGAGACGCAAATGCACTCGACTTACCCGGCCCGCTCAACCTGGATCCGTTAGCACCCGCCGGTTGAATCGCCTCAATCAGACTACCGACATTCCGAAAAGTTAATTCGCAGCCATGACTGCGGTTCCAAGGCTACCTGCCTAGCCTCGGTAATGTCCGGTTAATTTAACGTGATCGCGTTTGGCCCCGCGATGTGCGAAATCGCGCCGCTGGAGTTCGCGTGACAGCGGCAAGGCGAAGGAGCATCATATTTTTCTACTTTAGCATAGCGGCTTTGACTTGAGAGCCTTGCCTGACTGATTGTGGTAGCGTTCGAGACATCCCAACTGGACTGGACAACGTTTTTTGGTTGGCCAACGGTTCGCCCCCCTTGTCTGGTGCTGGGCAAAGCTCGAGGCTGTCCTCTCCCGCAAAGATGAGGGCAATACCTCGCATCCCCTCTTCTTCGGGAGACGGGTTCGCAGGCGTCCCCTCTCGCATCAGCTCGCGGATGCGGACACGCCAGAGTAGCAAGCTCGCCAAAGCGAGCTTGCGCGGGAGAGGGGACAGGGTGAGGGGGGAAATTCCCGTCAGCCGCCGCAAATGGGCAGGACTTCCCGGGGGCCGTACGAAAGCAATGTTTGCTGAATTGGCCAACAGTTCGAACCTCTCAACCGGCGTCAGCCAACGCCGGACCCTGCATTCCCCCGCGAGGGAG
>CAVRLF010000001.1:0-27433 GCA_963721975.1 uncultured Alphaproteobacteria bacterium | reverse complement strand
ATGTTTTTGTTTGCTTGGTTCAGTTGCGTCTTGTTCCCCCAAAACCCCAAAACCCCAAAACCCCAAAACCCCAAAATTATTTAATAACTAATCTAATAATTATTGACATTATTTTTTAACATAGGATTAAATTCTAGACCTGTATTTATTTTATTTTTGTTGCTACTAATTTATCCCATTGTAGCCTTGCAATTAATCTTTTTAATGATTTGAGTCATTTCACTACTTTCTACTTATTATTAATTCATAAGTGATACTAATAAAAACTCTACATAAAGGTGCATGCATTGAAGGCTTGAAAGAGAAAGGGAGCTTGGCATTCCTCTTAAGTTCATTTTCAACACATGCAATTTGATATAAATTATAGGCTTTTTCTCTTTCGGTTTCGTATATTTCCAAATATGTCTTGAGTTCTTTTTTATAAGATTCGTTCAAAAGCTATTTTTTGTTATGCTGTCATACTCTTACATTTAATTTATTTTTTATGTAGTAGATCCTTATTGGTATTGGCACTGCATCACTTAAAAGTCTTTTTTTAATGCATGTAGTAATTTCATCATTTAAATCATTTCTTTTATCTGTAGACCTAATTTTAAGTAATGTATATTCAATGGCAGACCATTGAATATTCATAAGTCCAAGCAATATATTTTGCTTCACAAGAAATATTTCTGTACCATTTTTGTATCATACAAATTTTATTCATTACATGTTTAACGAAAATCAACAAAATAGCACTTCCTTCAATTGAGTTAACAATTTGGATATATTTAGATTAGATCTTCGTTTTCTCCGTAATCGCCACATACTTAAATACTTCCCCATAAATCTCCAAATAGCCATTAAAGCACGTTTTCTTCTCTAATTTTTTTATGCAATCTAACAAATTTGCCTATTGACAAAAAGGAGACAAATATTATTATTCTTAGCATTTTTGTTGTTTGTTTTTGCACGCTTTTCTTTAAATTATATTTAGAACTTAAAATTCCAGCCATGAAAATGTCGTGTTTAATTCCAGCCATGATCTAATAAAGATCCAAGCTTTCAATTTTTCTTTTATGAATAGCTTCCTTCTGTCAGTTTCCTTGTTTTTCTCAATTAATTTCTCAAAATATTCTTGATCAATTGCTAAATATTTTATTAATAAGGAATGCACTTACTTTCTTTTGGCGATTTGCACTGAAACAATTTTTGATTCTAATTTCTTTTTGTTGATTCTGAGCTTTTTATATTTATTCCTCTTTGTATTTGTATTGATAAGCTTAATATTTTTATTCAAAATTGCTTGTCGAGCTATTCTTTCTCTTAGTAATAACTCCTATAACGGAAATTTTCATTAAGAAACCGCGAAACCTTTGAAAATTTTTGGAAATTACTATTAGTCTTCAAGCTTGGTTTTGGATCAATAAAACTTAGATTAGTTTGATCAGAATTTTTTGTAAAGGAACCCTTGAGGTCTGGTATTATTAGCAAACTAGAGGCTTTTGGTCGAATTACATTATCACTAATTGTGTAGTGTCCTGGCCCAGGAATAGCTACTGTTTTCTCGATATTTAAGCTAAGATCTCTTTTATCTTTTGTAAAAGAATAAGCAATTGTTTTATGTACTTCATTTGGAGTGAATTTATCAACGTAAGAAATCCCCTTTCCCGGAATGTGTGATCCCTTTTCTTCAGATCCAAAAACAACTCCTTGAGTATGATGCGCTGTATATCCACATTCATAATAGCCTGGCCCTATAGTTAGTCCACTAATTGATTTTTCTTTCCATCTCCCTGCCATTCTTACTCCACCTTCTTTAACAGGAGTTGGTAAAATTAAACTGTAATCCAAAGAATTACTATCATTTTCTTTTAGGGATATTTTATTAGGTACAAACGAAAACTGTCTTTTTTTTTTCTGCTTTGCTTGGTGCTTATTCGCTTCCTCCTTCTTAACAAATGATTTTTCTAGAAAATTTTTACTAAGATTTGTATTTGGAATTTCTAGATCCGGAAGAGTAATGTTTGCTTTTTGCATATTCTCTAACTGCATAATTCCATTTGATTTCAAATGATGGTTGTGAGGTGTCACTTTTTTAAACATCTCAGTTTGGGCACTCATAGTATTATCAGTTATTTACAAATTACGATTATAATATTTGCTTTATTTTAAGCATTATCAGAATTATATATAATCTGGGGTTTTGGGGTTTTGGGGTTTTGGGGTTTTGGGGCGTTGGCCGCTCGCATTATGAGGTCGTTCCAGACCTCCCGAAAAGCTGGAAGGAGGCGCATCAGCGCGCGCTTTCCGGCGAGACCATCCGGGAGGAGCGGACCCGTTTCCGCGCGCCGACGGGCGCTTGCAGTGGCGCCGATGGGAGATGCAGCCCTGGCGCGGCGCAGATGGGACCATCGGCGGAATCCTGATTTTCAGCGAGGACGTTACCGCCCGTGTCGAGATGGAGCGGGCGCTGCGGGAAAGCCGGGAGGATTTGAACCGCGCGCAGGCCGTGGCCCGCACCTGTAGCTGGCGGCTCGATGTGAACCGCAATGCGCTCATCTGGTCGGCCGAGACCTTCCGCATGTTCGGGATCTCTCCGGAGACGCCACTGACCTATGAAAGCTTCCTTGCCGCTGTCCATCCCGAGGACAAGGAGTACGTCGATCGAAGCTGGAAGGCTGCTGTCGCAGGCGCTCCCTACGACATTGAGCACCGCATCATTGTTCACAACGAAACGAAATGGATTCGAGGAGCAGGCCCGACTGGAATTCGACGCGACCGGCAAGATTGTTGGCGGTTTCGGCGCCATGCAGGACATCACCGACAGGAAGCAGGCGGAGGAGCGGCTTCGGGAGAGCGAGGACGATTCCGCGGCATTTTTGAGCATGCCGGCGCCGGCATCGCCATTTTGGCGCTAGACGGCCGTTTTCTTCCTGCGATCCGGCCTATTCCGCGATGTTGGGCTACACCGAGGATGAATTTCGAACGCTCGCTTCCCCGACCTCCTCCATCCGGATGATCGGGAGAGGAATCAGGCGGAGATTGAAAGGCTGCTCGCGCAAGTCGCACCATCAATCGAAGTCACGAACCGTTACGTTGACAAGCGCGGCAAGCCCCTGTGGGTGCGCAAATACGTCTCTCTGCTTCGCGACGCCTCCGGCAAGCCGACAAGCCTTATTGTCCTTGCGATCGACATAACCGAACAGAAGCGCCAGGAAGGGCAGATCAAACTGCTCGTGGGCGAGGTGAACCATCGTTCGAAGAACCTTCTTGCCCTTGTGCTCGCGATTGCTCGGCAGACCGTCGCGACGACCCCCTTTGACTTTATCGACCGCTTTCAGGAACGCATCCTGGCGCTTTCGGTGGGCCAGGACCTGCTTGTCAGAAACAAGTGGAAGGGCGTTCATCTTGATAAGCTTGCTCGGTCTCAGCTCGCCCATTTCAGTGACTTGATCGGCACGCGCATTAGGATTAGCGGACCACCCTTGCTGATTTCCGCGTCCGCCGCGCAGACCCTCGGCATGGCCTTGCATGAGCTTGCCACCAATGCCGGGAAGTACGGCGCGCTTTCCAATCTTGCCGGGCGCGTCGAGATCACCTGGGGCGTCGAGCATGAACAGGCCAGGCCCGCCTTCCTGATGAGCTGGCGCGAGAGCGGTGGTCCGATTGTCAAGGCGCCGGCCCACAACGGCTTCGGCTCCACCGTGATTACGCAAATGGCGGAGATGAGCCTTAACGCAATCGTCAACCTCGAATACGCGTCGAGCGGGCTGGTCTGGCGGCTCCGATCCCCGATCGGCGCGGTTCTTGAAATCAGAAAAGCTTACGGCATGACGTCAGCGCGGTTCTTATTTCGACGACATCCGATGATCGGTCCGGCACCGGCGGTTGAGCCTTCGCGGCGCGACCCGATGTGGGCGAAGGGTGACGCCGAAGCGCGCGCCGCCGCTGGCCCGCGCGGCAGGACGATCAATCATTTTTCATTTTAAAAATTCATTTTGAAGAACCGAATGCACCTGCCCTGTGCTTTACTTTGGCGAGGCGGCCCCCAAAACTGGAAAAGAACATGGCGTCTTTCTCTTCCGATGGCGTGAAGATCGCCTATGCGATCGAGGGCGAGGGCGAGGGCAAACCGATCCTGCTCATCCATGGCTTCGCCTCAAACATGCAAACGAACTGGGGCGGCACGGGCTGGATCAAGCTGCTCGCGGCAAACGGCTTCCGGGTGATCGCCTTCGACAATCGCGGCCACGGCGCGAGCGAAAAGCTCTACGATCCGGAAGCCTATACCGGCCCGGTCATGGCGGAAGACGCGCGGCGGCTCCTCGATCATCTCGGCGTCGAACAGGCGGACGTGCTCGGCTATTCCATGGGCGCGCGCGTCGCCGCCTTTCTTGGGCTTCGGCATGCTTCGCACGTGCGCAGCGCCATCTTCGCAGGGCTCGGCGCCAATATGGTTCATGGCATCGGCGACCCGAAGCCTATTGCGGATGCGCTCCTGGCCGAAGACGCGTCGCTTGTCGCCGATAAGAATGCGCGGGCTTTTCGCGTATTCGCCGACCAGACGAAAAGCGACCGCCGGGCGCTGGCCGCCTGTATCATGGCCGCCCGCGACCGCATTCCGGGCCACGAGGTCGCCAAGTTCAAGCGTCCGGTTCTTGTCGCGGTGGGCACAGAGGATGCACTCGCGGGTCCAGCGAAGCCGCTCGCCGACGCCATACCGGGAGCTCAAGCACTAGATATTCCGGGTCGCGACCATATGAAGGCGGTTGGCGACCGTATTTTCAAGGAAGGCGTTCTCTCCTTTCTTGAACGCAGGCCATGGACGCCAAATCTTTGCGCATGACCGTTCCTTAAGGTAAGCTCCCTCGTCGCTCATTCCGGAGATCATTCGTTTCATGTTGAACCCCAAGCGCGGTGGCAAATCCGCAAAGATCTCAGCCTATGATCCGGTGTGGGATCAGATCCGCGCCGAGGCGGAGGATGTCACTCATCGCGAGCCCGAGTTGACGGCCTTCATCTTCGCGAACATCCTCAATCACAGTCAACTTGAGCATGCCGTATGCCATCGGCTGGCCCAGCGGCTTGGCCATGACGACGTCGACGCCGACCTTATCCGGCAGACTTTCTTGAGCATCCTCGACAAGCATCCGGAGTTCGGGACGATCTTCCGGGTGGACTTGGCCGCCGTCTACGAACGCGATCCCGCCTGCAATCGGCTGATCGATCCGCTTCTGTATTTCAAAGGCTTTCACGCGCTCGAAACCCAGCGCTTCAGCCATGTGCTCTGGCATGCCGGCCGCCGGGATTTTGCGCTCTACCTTCAGAGCCAGTCCTCGCGCGTGTTCAGCATCGACATTCATCCGGCTGCGAAGATCGGGCGCGGGATCATGTTGGACCACGGCAACGGAATCGTGATCGGGGAGACGGCCGAGGTCGGCGACAACACCTCGCTCCTCCATAACGTGACGCTGGGCGGAAGCGGCAAGGAAACAGGCGACCGCCACCCGAAGGTGGGACGCGGCGTCATGATCGGGGCCGGCTCCAAGATACTTGGCAACATCGTCGTCGGCGATTGCGCGCGCATCGCTGCAGGCAGCGTGGTGCTGAAGGACATACCACCGCGAACAACAGTTGCAGGCGTGCCTGCCCGAGTGGTAGGCGAAGCTGGTTGCAGCCAGCCGTCCCGAGTCATGGACCAACTCCTGAAGGGTATGGAACTTGGCAGATCGGAAACACGCGAACCGACAGGCAAATCATGACCCCCGCAGAAATCAAAAATCTTGAAAAATACTTGAGAAAGACATTCGACCTTCAGGCTATTGAGGTCAAGAAGAGAGCCAAGAAGCAGGACTCCGTGGAAGTTTTCGTCAAGGACGAATTCATCGGCGTCATCTACAAGGACGACGAAGATAACGAAGTGTCCTACCAATTCCAGATGGCCATCCTGGCCGATGATCTGAACGACTGACAGGTTGGTGAAAATGTGTGAGCTCCGGCCCCATCCTTCGACAAACTCAGGATGAGGTCGGGCGATTTCAACAGCTTGAACTTCATGGTGAGCTTGTCGCGGTTTTGCAGGCTCATCCTGAGGCCATAGGCAGTATGAAGGGTGTTCCGACATGCCAATTCTGGCTCTCGATGGCGTTTCGCCAACGCTTCCCCCGATTGGCGATTTCTTTATTGCACCAAGCGCGTATGTAATCGGCAAGGTCTCGCTTGGTCGGGGCGTCTCCGTTTGGTACGGTTCGGTGCTTCGCGGAGACAACGAGTTGCTCGAAGTCGGCGACGACACCAATGTGCAGGAGCACTGCGTCTTCCACACCGATGCGGGCGTTCCCTTCAAGGTTGGGCGCGGCTGCACGGTCGGGCATCGTGCGCTTCTGCATGGGTGTCGCATCGGCGACAACTGCCTGATCGGCATCGGCGCGACCATTATGAACAACGCCGTGATCGGCGACAATTGCCTGGTCGGGGCTCACACGCTGGTCACGGAAGGAAAGAACATTCCGTCCGGGTCGGTGGTAATGGGCTCCCCCGGCAAGATCATCCGCACCGTTTCGCCGGACGAAATCGCAGGCTTTCGAGCCTCAGCACACCACTATGTTCAGACGGGGCGCCGCTTTCTCACACAGCTCTCGGAAAGCGACGTTTAGCTACTCCCGCCGGAGGCAAATTCGTCCCTTTTAGTTCTCTAGCGGAACTCGCCTCCGAAAAACTCCAAAAATAAGCTGCTCGTACGCTCCATCCGTGGGAAATCTCAAAACGCCGCCAGCGGATTTGGATATCCCCCGAGCGCCTGCGCGGCAGGCCCCCTTGAAGATAGCTTTCGCGCCGGCTCCACCATGAAACCTCGTCGATAGCAAAGAATTGGCTGCACAAGAGGGTGCGACATTCTGTCCGATTTTCATTATCAACCATGGGCGTAACCTAACATTCGTCCAGCAAGGACAAGCGAGCGCCGATGCTGATCGAGCACTGAGTTGATGGATAGCAGCGATCGGGCGCTCGCTTAACCTTGTTTTCCCAAAAAATACTTGATCCGTATTTAGAGCTGCTGACAGCAGCCTCAACTTATGTTTGATGAAGTCGCATTCGGGGTTGATCTATAATAAGCTGCTCTTCCAACGAAAAACCGCCATTGCTTGAGACGTCCGGTCGGAATATTTGCTGCGTCTCTCCCGACATCCCAAAGGACCATCTCCTGATCTACGCCTCGTAAACAAAAAAGGCCGACGCTTGTGGCGCCGGCCCCTCGCTGTGGCCCGGCGGGACGGGACATGGGGGGCAAGGGAGGCCGCGCCACAGCGTTCGTTTATAAGAACCGCTGTCTGCGTTTCGGGTTCCGCACAAGGCGAAATTTACATTCATGTTTCTGGTCGCAGTTGCGCAAAAGCCCCTTTACGCGCATCATTGTTAAAAGGCCGTTGAACGATCCACCGCAGCGGGCGCAGACCTTGGAGAGTGGGATCGTGAAAGTTTCGCTTGGGAGGAAGAAATGACCGTTGCATGGATCCTAAAGGACAAAGGGCGGCATGTGGTGAGCGCGATGTCCGGCACGCCTGTCAACGAAGCCATCGGTCTTCTTGAGAAGAACCGCATCGGCGCAGTCGTGATTGTCGATGAGCAGCATCGGGTGCTCGGCATCCTCTCTGAACGCGACATCGTGCGGATCATGGCGACGCGCGGCGTCGACGCGATGAGCGAGCCTGTAAGCCAGCATATGACGCATCCGGTTTCAACCTGCTCGGAGCACCACAGCATCGATTGGGTCATGAACGAGATGACGAACCATCGTTTCCGTCATATCCCGATCACCGAGGATGGCCGCCTTGCCGGGATCGTCTCGATCGGCGACGTTGTGAAGCTGAAGCTTGCGCTGGCGGAGTTTGAAGCGGCGCAGATGCGGCAATATTTTTCGGCTGGCTAAGCCGCACCGCGCCCCCGCCCTATCTCCTGGCGTCCAGATCGGCCGTTGGAAGGGCGACGCCATCACGGCGCATTGAGTGGATGAAGCGGCGCATGGCCATGCGCCCTTGCTCGATCGCATAGTCGGCCTTGTGAAAGTCGAACAGACCCACGCCGTCGAGATGAACCTGAATTGTCGCGTCGGGCGGATCGCCGGCGAGCCTTGAGCGCGCGATCCGGTTCTGAGTGATGTTAAAGGCTTCAAGCACAACCCGCGGGATTCCAGGCGTCCCGTCGCGCCTGCGCCCGCCGAACATCTGCCGCTTCACAAGAGCAAACCGGCTCCTCTTTTCGCGCTCCACGTCAAACAAGCGCTCCGGTTTGGGATCGGGCGCAGCTTCGGCTTCGATCGGGAAGAGCGTGTTGCGGACATAATGGCCGGTGTGAAGCGTCACCCCGATGACGAAATTCGCCCCGAGCGCGCGCGCGGCGCTGACCGGTACGGGGTTGACGAGCGCCCCGTCCATCAGCCATCGCCCGCCAATGCGCACAGGCTTGAAGATCCCCGGCAATGCGTAAGAGGCGCGCAGCGCAGCCGTCAGCGACCCGCTGGTGAGCCACACCTCCTGTCCGGTCCCCATCTCGGTGGCAATGGCGACAAACTTCTTCGATAGATCCTCGATATGGATGTCGCCGATATGCGAGGCGAGCGTTTTCTCCAGGCGCTTGCCCGACACGAGGCTCGATCCGGCGAGATTGACGTCGAGATAGCGCAACAACTTTCGCATGGTCAGATCGCGCGCAAAAGCGTGCAGGATGGGAAGCCTCCCGCACGCATAGAACCCGCCGGCAATAGCGCCGATCGAGGTCCCGGCGATGATATCGGGCTCGAGGCCGGCTTCCATCAGCGCCTCGATGACGCCGATATGAGCGAGTCCGCGCGCTGCGCCGCCGCCTAATGCCAATCCGATGAGGGCCTTCGTCATATTCAGGATCGTACCGGGTGAAAAACAGTCAGGAAAAACGCAAATACGAAGCAAAGAAATCTGAGTCTACCATGCGGCGGCAACCAGACTTTTATCAAAACCCGCCGCTTATGAGCGCTCTTCCTTCACAAATATTTCAAGAATCGCCGCATTCCCTTCTTTGCGAATGCGCCGGTAGAAGCTGGTGGGCCTACTCGCATGGCATGCGGCCTAGCCTGAGATCTTGGCCTTGGCCCGGATGACATCGTGGTCTCCTAAACGAGGCGGCGATTGCCGTTCGCCTCCCCCTTCCGCCTGAGCGCCCGCCCTGCGCATCGGCGGCGATGGCGGGGATCAACCCCGCCTCGTCGAAGCGCGGGGTGAACGTCGCCCCCTCTTCAAGCTCGGATTTTTTCGAAGAGGGCTGGGACGGCCCTTCCACGATCACTTCATCCCGATGGGCCGGACGCCGTTCACAAGCTGCATGAAACGCTCGCGATAGCTCTGGTCGTCCTTGAAAACGCCCGTGAACCGCGTCGTGATCGTCGTCGTGCCGGGCTTGCGCACGCCTCTTGTCGTCATGCATTCGTGGATGGCGTCGATCATGATCGCGACGCCGCGCGGCTTCAAAACCTCTTCGATGGCATTGGCGATCTGCGCCGTCATGGTCTCCTGCGTCTGCAGCCGCTTGGCGTAGAGATCGACGACGCGGGCGAGCTTCGAGATGCCCACCACGCTCCCGCTAGGCAGGTAAGCCACGTGCGCGACACCGATAATGGGCAGCATATGATGCTCGCAATGCGACTCGAGGCGGATGTCGCGCACCATCACGATGTCGTCGTAGCCCTCGATGTCTTCGAAGGTCCGGTCGAGCGCCTCGTAGGGATCGCCGTCATAGCCTGCAAAGAACTCTCCGTAGGCCTCCACGACCCGGCTCGGCGTATCGAGCAGGCCCTCGCGCGCGGGATCGTCGCCCGCCCAGGCGATCAGTGTGCGCACCGCCTTCTCGGCTTCCTCGCGCGTAGGCCGTCTCGCCAGCTCGGCCGGGCCGTGCCCGTTCTGGCGCTCGCGCGTCAGCGGCCTCGGGACTGAAGCAAGTGTATCCATGGGAACATACCCTTTCGGCAGGCGCTAAGATTTTGAGCCGCGTGGCTGTCGCTACGCCTTCTAGAGATTACGGAAGCCCCCTCGCGCCGGCTTAACCTAAGTGCCCGACTTAAGGGCGGCGGTGCTTTTTGTCCCTGCAAGACGGACAGCCGAACAATTGCAAGGGCCAAGACTTAACAGCATATAAGAGATCGGAATCGTGGGGCAAGGGCGGCGCGGCCGAGCGGAAGCGGAGCAATGGTTGATATAGAAGACATTTATTCGGATAGGGTGCTTCAACTTTCCGCGAACATGCCGCGAGCAGGGCGCCTCGCGGACGCGGACGCCACGGCGACCGCTCATTCGAAGCTTTGCGGCTCCCGCATCACGGTCGGCCTCAAGATGGAAGGCGACACGGTCACTGACTACGCTCAGGATGTCCGCGCCTGCCTCCTTGGGCAGACATCGGCGGCCGTCATGGGCGCGAATATCGTGGGCTCGACGGCGGATGAACTGCGCGGCGTGGGCGCTGAGATGCGGCGCATGTTGAAGGAAGCCGGGCAACCGCCCTCGGGCCGCTGGAGCGACCTCGCCATCCTCGAAATCGTGCGCGACTACAAGGCCCGCCACGCCTCCACGCTCCTCGTCTTCGACGCGGTGGAGGACGCCATCGCTCAGATCGAGAAGCGCCGCGCCGCCTGAGACGTCGGCTCGCGGCGGAATGCACCGAACGCGCGAGACGGACGCCGCTTCCGTTTGGGAACGATGACCTTGCACAAAAGCGACGAACTTGTAAGCGACGAACTTGCAGCCAAAGGAGCGCTATGGCGCCCTCGGCGAAACGAGGCGCGTTACTCGGCCACGCGGACCAGCAGCGCAAGAGCGCTGGACTCAATGCTCTGGCTGAGAGCCAGCATGTCCTGAAGCTTCTGCACCAAAGATACTTGAGTGCGCTTGAGATTGCTGAGAAGGCTGTCCAGGCCAGATGTTCCGGATCGGATGCGCGCGCTCTCCATGGTTCCAAGAAGACGCGCTGTCTCCAGGCCGGAGGCGGCTCTTTTGAGGTTGGCGCACACCCGATGAAAGCGGATGGCCTCAGCCGCGATGGCGCGAAGCCCTTCCAAGGCCTTCGTTTCATAGTCGTCGCGCTGTCGATCCAGAGCCGCGATCTCTTCTGCAGGCGCAGGCACGCTTCTCAATTCCTGCAGAAACTTGTTGCTCATTTCCTTTTGGAGTTGAGCCACGCAGAATTGAAAAAGTCCCGCGTTGACTGTCGCCAAGAGATGCTCCGCGGCGTTGAGGAAATCTCCGATAACCGCGCCGATCTCGCTCGAAAGCGCGCTATAGGTCGTCGAGACAGACGCGATCGTCGAACCGCTTGAGCCGAGCTGGGCGGCCTGCAGTCTGAGATTGAGGGGGACAAGCCGCTGAGCGCGATAATCAGCCAACGTCGCATTGGCGTGACGCACAAGACTTCCAGCCGCGTCAGCCACCGCTGCAAATTGCAGGGCGGCCGAAGTAGAGGCGCGTCCCAACTGCGTGTCGCGAGCTTTGATCTCCTCGACAAGCGCGGTCGCCGCAAACGCCGTATAGCTTTGGTGACCGAGTTCCCAGAGCCTATAGACAAGGAACTGCGCGCTCTCGGCGGCCTTTAGATTCGGGTCTTTTTCAAACGTCAGAAGCGCCGCATATTCCTTCTGGATAAGGTCTAAAGGGGGGGCGCTCGGCTTTATCCGCACGGAAAGAAAGCCGTCCTCGACGGGCGTAATGATAGCGTAGACCCAGTAAAAGCAGCCGTCTTTCGCCCTGTTTTTGATATAGGAGCCAAAGGGCTCGCCCTTTTTGATCGCATCCCACATCAGCCAGAACAGGCCGCGCGGCATGTCAGGGTGACGAATGATATTGTGCGGCTTCTGATGAAGCTCCTCCCAGGAGTAGCCGCTCACCCTCCGGAAAACGGAATTTCCAAAGAGTATTTTTCCTTTCTTGTCGGTCCTGGAGAAGAATATTTCGTCAAGGCCGAATGGAATTTCGGCAGCCTCGACGCGCGGGGAGGCTCGGCCCGGAAGCGAAGAACCCGTTTTTGTTGCGGCCAGATTCTCCTCCACTCGGGTTCGATCCTTTCGTTTCCGAGGTCAGAGAGGCCGCCTGTTTCAGAGTGAAAGGCGCTCTGACCGAGACAGCCAATCCTGCGGCGGCCGCCCTGATGCAGGCGAGGGTAAACTGGCGGGGGTATAAGGAATGCTGATTAATTCTCTGCAAGTCTACGGTTCGGCCCGATTTATGGAGACCTGCGCGCCTTCTGTGGCGATCGAGCGTGTCGCGGCGTGGAATTAAGACCGCGCCAGCGGGGCCTTTCCACCCGATAAAGCGCCCCATGCAAGGGTCTGGACAGGATGACCCGTTACCTTCAGTTGCGCGGCGAGCCCCTTTTGCACGCACGGAAAGCGGTGCAAGGCACAGCGAAGACGCCTTGCCCAAGGCGTCTCGATGTTATGCGCTCTGGCGCTCAGCTGCGCTGCGTCTTCTGCACTATTTCGCCAGTCAACAGGTAAAGCTCGCGCGTCTGATTGACGAGCGAGCGCATGATGTCCTGAGTGAACTGCGTTTGAAGCGCCAGAACTTCCTGCGGATTTTTCGCGTTGCTGATCTTGCCGGCGAGCGAAAAAACGGACTCTGCGTTTTCCTTTGCGTAATCCATGGCGCAGTTTTGGATATCCTGAAAACCCGTCAGCATCGGATTTGCGGGAACGGCAGTCATCCAGGCGCGGATGGTGTTGCTCACGAGGTCAGTAATCTGCTCATAGGCGGCGTGTGCGTGCTGCACGTTCTGGTCCAACACTACGCGCAAGTCATGCGGTATCTCAAACGGTTGGTCGGCCAAGATGCTTCCTCCAGATCGTCATTGTTAGGACCAAGTGTAGCGGTGAGAACATATCATTGCCAATGCGTCGAATAGTTCGCGCCTGCCGGGCCAAGCGGCGGAGGCGCAGAATAGCGCGCGTCTCTCAGAATGAGTTGATCGACAACTTTTCAGCATTTTGCCAGACCCCGTTCGGGTTGACGAGAAACTTGGACCTCGTCGTCTCAGCGTGGATGAGCGTCATGCCATTTTCTGACGACCGCCAAGGCGTTCTCGATGTGCTCCTCCGCGTTCGGATCGGCGTAAGCGTGGAGAATCTTTCCCTCAGGCGAAATGACGTAAGAAATGCGGCTGGCGTAGCCCGGTATCATGTAGGCGGCGTCGTAGGCGTCGATAACCGAAAGTTTGGGGTCGGCCCCGACCGGAAATTTGTCCCGGCATTCCTTCGACGAGAACTCGCGCTGCACGTCGATCGGATCGCTCGAAAGCCCGATCACCGACGCCCCGGCCGCCTTGAAGTTCTCCATATTCTCGGCGAATTCGTGGGCCTCGACCGTGCAGGTGCTCGTGAACGATTGGGGATAGAAGTAGAGCACCACTGGCCCTTTCTTCAGGGCGTCGGCGAGCGAGAAGGTGAAGTCCTTCCCGCCCTGCGCCGCTTGCACGGTGAAATCGGGCGCTTTGTCGCCCGGCTTCAGCGCGGCGAGGGCGGCGTCAGCGGAAAAGAAAAGGCTGACAGTGAGCAAAAAAGCGATGCGCTTCAATTGGGAGATCCTTCGGTTTCTGGCTGCTTGACGGAACGCTGCGTCCATCATACCCGCTCCATGCGGACACTTAGGCTTCAAGATGTCTTGAGCCTGACCAACGCAGCAGCGCAGGCGGCGCCTGCTCGTCCGTGGAAATGGCGGTTGAAAGATCGCGCGCATGATTTCACCTTGCCTCAAGGGGCGGGCCGCTCGAAGGCTCAGAGGCTTGAAGGGAGGATGGCATGGACAAGGATGCTTTGCGCGCTTTGCAGGCGCCGATCAAGGAGCGCTATCGTGAGACGCCCGGCGCCGCGCTAGGCTCAAGGCGCGATCGATGACCAGGCCATCGCCTGCAAGGTCGAAACCGGACGCGCGCTCGCCGTCGCAGGCCTTCATCCGGCGACAGGCGGAAGCGGCCTCGAACTTTGTTCGGGAGACATGCTGCTGGAGGCGCTTGTCGCCTGCGCGGGGGTAACTTTGAAGGCGGTCGCGACCGCGCTCGGCATTGGGCTGAAAAAGGGCGTCGTGCGCGCCGAGGGCGATCTCGACTTCCGGGGAACCCTGGGCATCGACAGGGAGGCTGCGGTCGGGTTCAAGTCCATCCGGCTTGCGTTCGATCTTGAGACCGATGCAAGCGAGGAGGCGGTGGCGCAACTCATCAAGCTGACCGAGCGCTATTGCGTCGTCTACCAGACGCTCAATAAGCGCCCCGACCTTTCGGTGAGCGTCAATCGCTCGGGGTGACGTTCGGTTCGCTTCGCGTCTCGTCCCCTTTGCTGTCCTCACGCCGGACGAACAAAAGCGGCGAGCCGAAGGGACTCAGCAGAATGGTTCTGGTTTCCGTTAATGGAGAACTCGGAGACGCTTATTTTGCTCTTGCGGTACCCGGCTGGACACTCGGTCGCCATATGGCCGGCCTGGTTTCCGCCGAGAACGCGAAGCCTGTCCCCATCGCGGGAAACAAAAAGTCCCACATGCCCTGCGGAGGAATCGTGGACGCCAGTAAAAACGCACAAATCGCCAGGCCTTGGATCAGCAACCCGCTTGCCATAGTGCAGGTAGCTCTGTGATGAGGCCGGGCTTGAGGGAATCGGCAGCCCTGCTCGCTTCAAACACCATGCAACCGTGGCGCCGCACCACGGCGTACAATCTCCCCCCGGCCGTATCTCCCTGCAACCGGTCTCCTGGAAAAACTGAACGATCAGCGGGTTCGCCACTCTCTTCCACCGGCTGTTGAAGACCTCGCCTGTTGATCCCGTCTCCGTAATTTGAGACAGGCGCTCCATGACGGCGAAATGACTATCGGTGGGCATCGACGTCGCTATCCGCTCGGCGATGCGTTTATCTGGCGGCGTGCTTGGAGTTAAGCCTCTTGTATGATGCGAAGGGCGCGCGAACTCATCGAGCGGATAGTCTATGTATTCTTCCTGGTCGTCGTCAGCCCATGCGCCTGTTGCTGCGAAGGCCAAAGCCCCCGTCAAAAAATTTCTCCGGCTAATAATCATGCCATTCTCCAATATCGCATTCTTCAATGCATAATAGTTTTGTTCTTTCTGCGATGATTGCGACCGCTTTGTGGCGGCGCGGCGCGCTCGATGCATCTTAGGGTTGGGCTCACAACCACACGCCTTTCCTATTCGTTCGAGGCGCGCGCCCTCTCGAATTTATATGCCGCAGCCAGCATTCTTCGAGAGACGCTGTCTTTCGGAATTCACCTGAAGCGGAAGTGCGACATGCAAAACCAGCTCATTTTCGACCTCAAAGACACGGGCTACCCATGGGAATGCCTTGCAGCCGGAGTGCTCGTCGGCGCGCTGATGGGGCTTGCAGCCCTCCTCGCCAAGCCACGGAGCGAACTCCGGCTGTTTTACACTGCCTGCGCGAGCTTGTTCGTGCTCTGGATGGGGGTCGTCGTCAGCACAACGTATCCGGCCTACTCTTCGCTCGTTGACGCTGAGAGCCGCGGCGACTTGAAAATCGTCGAGGGGACTGTCCGCAATTTTCATCCGGGCGGCGGCTTCAGCAAGGAACGTTTTTGCGTAAACAGCCGATGCTTTCAATACACGCCCGAAACCGTGCCGGTGAGTTTCACGAACAGCCCGCTTCAGGGCGGTCCCGTCATCGGCAACGGATTGCGCGTCCGCATCGCGTCGACGGGCGACGCCATCGTGCGGCTTGAAATCGTCGGCGACCGTCGCGCCGCTTTACGGTAGACGAGCAGCGCGGGCGCGCGCGCCCCGACTTCAGCGCTTCGTCCTCCCGGCCAAGCGAAGCGCGAGCCGGGATCGCAAAAAGGCAGGCGTCTCAGTTTATAACGACCCCGGATAAGGCTTCGCCTTTCCGGGACGACGCCCCAAGCAAGTCGCCGACGCGCTCGGAAACCTCCGCCTAAATGGCGACCTCGCGGCCGATCTCGACCACGTCGTTGCGAGGAAGCTTGAAGAAGTCGGTGACCTTTGCCTCGTTGCGGTCCATGACGGAGAAAACGCTAACCCGCCACGCAGCCAGACCCCCATCGTCTTCCCGGGGCATCACCGTTTCGTGCCCGATATAATAGGTCACATCGTTCAAGATGATGGCGCAGCCCTTCTCTTTCGCCTCGCGAAGGACGGCGGGAATGTCCTGCCGCTCCATGAAACCGAAAGACGCCGTCGCGCGCCAGAAGTTCGGGGCCTCCTCTTCGAAGCGCAGCCGGTCCTCATTGCGCACCCACGGAACCGGCTCGATCGAGACGTTGAGGACCATGACGCGCTCATGCAACGCGCGATTGTGCTGGACGTGCCAAGCCATCACCGGCGGCACGCCCGCCAATGAGCGCGTCAGAAAGACCGCCGTTCCCGGCACGCGGGGCACGCCCTTCTTCTCAAGGTCCGCCATGAAGCTTTCCACCGGGATGTAGTGTTCGGTGATCGCCTGCGTAACCGCCGCCCGTCCGGAATGCCAAAGCCACATGACGCCATAGATCAGCGTGGCAAGGCCCAAGGGAATATACCCTCCCTCGGCGATCTTGGCTGCGTTCGAGAGGAAGAAAGCGCTGTCCACGATGAGGAAGCTTCCGGCCACGGCGGCGCTAAGCGGCAAACTCCACCGAAGATACTCGCGCATCGCCATATACAGAAGCACCGTGGTCATGAGCATGGTCGCCGAGACCGCGATGCCGTATGCGGCCGCCAGATTATCGGATTTCCGAAAAACGAGCGTCAGGCTGATCGTCACGATCATCAGGAGCCAGTTGACGGTCCCGACATAGATCTGGCCATAGCCGAGCGCGGAGGTCTGGGTGATGCGAAGGCGCGGCAGCCAGCCGAGTTGCATCGCCTGCCGCGTCATGGAGAAAGCGCCGGTGATGATGGATTGGCTCGCGATGACGGTTGCGACGGTGGCGAGAATGACAAAGGGCGCGAGCAGGATCTGAGGGCAAAGCGCGTAGAAAATGTTCCCGCTGATTGGCTGGCCGTTCAGCACGAGCGCCGTCTGCCCGGCATAGTTGAGAACAAGGCAGGGCAGAACCACAAAAGACCAGGCGAGCTGGATGGGGCGGCGGCCGAAATGGCCCATGTCCGCGTAGAGCGCTTCGGCTCCTGTGACACAGAGAAAAACCGCGCCGAGCACGAGAAAAGAGGTAAGGCCGCCCGAGAAGAGATAGCGAAGGCCATAAGCGGGATTGAGCCCGGCCAACACGGACGGGTTCTGGGCGATGCCCCATAATCCGAGCAGGCCGATCGAGGCGAACCACACCGCCATGATGGGTCCGAACATCTTCCCGATCTTCTCGGTGCCTCGCGGCTGGACGAGAAACAGAAGGACGAGAACGCCGACCGTCATAGGGACGATGTAGGGATCGAACCAGTTCGTCAGGATCGAAAGGCCCTCCAGCGCCGACAGCACCGAAATGGCGGGCGTGATCGCGCCGTCGCCATAGATCAAGGCCGCGCCGAACAGGCCAAAGGCGATAATCGCGGCGCGTTTGTTGTCCCGGCCGGCGAGCAGCGCCATCAGCGCCATGATGCCGCCTTCGCCGTCATTGTCGACGCGCATGGCGACCGCCACGTATTTGATCGAAGTGATGATGATCAAGGTCCAGAAAATGAGCGAAAGGCTGCCAAGCGCCATAGCGCGATCAACCGCCTCGGCTCCGTTCACGCCAAGGACCGTTTTCAGCGTGTAGAGCGGGCTTGTGCCTATGTCGCCGAAAACGACGCCCAGAGCCGACAGCGCCATTGCGCCGACGCCGCCGGAAACAGGGGCGGATAGTCCCCGCCGTGTGGAAATAGGCTCGCTCGCCGTCGTCATCCGTGATCCCATGTTGAATTGCATAACGCGCAGTCTTAGCACGCGATCGTAACATCGATGCTAAGTTGCCTGAATGGCTGGCTTCACGGCGTCGCCGCCTTTCGCAGCGTCTCCAGGTTCTTCAGAAGCGCCTCGTGAAAGCGCTCAGGGTCCTGGATTTGGGGCGCATGTCCCAACTCTGGGAACGTGGCAAGAATTGAGCCCTTGATGGCTCTGGCCGTTTCAGGGCCAAGATCGGCGTAATGCCCGATGCGCGCGACCACGTCTGGCGGAGACCAGGCCTTCCCGATGGCGGTGTTGTCTTTCGCGCCGATCAGCAAGAGGCTCGGAACGCGGATATCGCCAAACTCGTAAACCACGGGCTGAGACATGATCATGTCGGTGGTGCAGGCCTGGTCCCAGGCGAACAGTTCGCCGTCTTTGCCTTGGTACATGCTGGCGAGCATGTTGACCCATTTGTCGTATTCGGGTTTCCATTCGCCGACGTAATAGGTCTTCTTCTCATACTCGCGAATGCTGTCCGCCGTCGTCTTCAGCTCCCCTTGATAAAGCTGATCGATGGTCTTGAGCGGCGCGCCCTTCGCTTTCCAGTCCTCAAGCCCGATGGGGTTGACCGCAACCAGCGCCTTCGTCTCCTGCGGATACATCAAGGCATAGCGAAAGGCGAGCATGCCCCCCGTCGAATGGCCCATGATGATCGGATGCTCGACGCCGATCTTTTGCAAGAGCGCCCGCGTGTTCGACGCCAGTTGCTGGAAGCTGAACTGATAATGCTCGGGCTTCGACGATTTGCAAAAGCCGACCTGATCCGGGGCGACGACGCGATAGCCGGCCGCGCTCAGAACCTTGATGGTCTTCTCCCAGGTCGCCGCGCAGAAATTCTTGCCATGGAGGAGCACGACCGTTTCGCCATTGCCCGCGCCTTCCGGAGCGACGTCGAGATAAGCCATGCTGAGCGGCAGCTTTTGCGACGCAAACTCGAAGCGCTTCACCTCGAACGGATACACGAAATCCGCAAGCATCGGGTCGGCCAAGGCAGGCTTGACGGCAAGAACGGCGAGCAGAAGCGCCCGTCTGAACGCCTTGGAGAAACTCACGCTGGACCTCGCATCGAAAGAGCATCGCTTGCAGAAAGCTTTCCAATAACAGCCGTTCCCCGCCGGGCGCCGCCAATAAACGGCCGCGCGTCCCTCATTCCCGGCTCGCCCACTCATCCATGCAACGGTCGAGGTCCGCCAGATTGAGCCGCGTCTGCTCCAGTGCAAAACGGGTGGCGTACAGCTGCTCGACCTCGTCGGTCGACAGCTTTCGCAAACGGCCCGCTTGCCTCAGCGTCTCGATTGCGGCTGCGTAGTGGGCGAGGGCCGCATCAAGCCCCTCTCGCGAAGGCGCTCTCCTCTTGGACATGAGCGCATCGGCGCAGGCTTGCAGATGGCCTCCCATCTCCTCCCCCACCGCGATCAGCGGCGCTTGCAGCGACGCTTTCAACGAGGCGGGCAGCGGCGAGCGCGCGGCTCTTCCGAGGATCACCAGATCGTGGCGCAATCTCAGCAAGGTGCGGAACAGCGGTCCTGTGAGCGGATCGGCGGCCATGCGCAAAGGCCGCTCGCGCTCCGCTTCGGCCGCGACCGACGACAGCTCGCTGAGCTGGCGGCCGATGCCGTCCTGGAGGCGATGGGCCTCCGCTTCGCCGAGGCCGCGCTCAAAGCCTGCGGTCAGTCCCGGAACAGCCTTCGCCATGCGGGCGAGCGCTTGCGCGGCCAGTTCGCGGGTATGCTGGAAGGCGCTCCACGGCACCAGCACAAACGAAACGAACAGCCCCGCCAATCCGCCAAGCAGCACCTCGCTGAGCCGTTCCGTGGCGGAATCGAGCGGCGAAGTGTGCATCATCTGCGGGAGCAGGACCACGATGGCGGCCGTAATCGGCCCGACGCCCAGCCTGGAAAAGAGGGCCGCGGCGAAGGCGAGCGGCGCCAGCGCAATGAGGAGCACGAGGAGCAGCGCGCCCTCGCTCGCATGCGGAATCAGGATGGCGACGCACGCGCCCCACAACACGCCGCCGATGGTGCCTACGAAATAGTCGAGCGTCGCCTTGAGCGAGCGGCCGAGGCTGATTTGCGTGACGATCAGCGCCGTCAGCACGGACCAAAGCGGCAAGGCGACCTTGAGACGGTGCGCGAGCCAAAGGGCGAACAACGCCGCCGCCGTCAGCCTGAACGCCAAGGCCGCCGCGTTTGTAAGCCGGCGGACATCCAATCGATCCCAATTCATCAGCTCGCCTATAAAGGGTAACGTCTTCGGACGCTATAGAAACGCTCTGGCGCCCCAGGCGAGGTTTCCCGACTTACGCCGCGCCGTGTCGCCCCGTCTCGCCTTTTGGGGCAAGTTGCGCCCAGACTGCCGCAAGCGCTCATACGAGCGCACCTCCGTAAGCAAGCGCCCTTTTGGCGGGAACCGTGCTTAACATCGGGTGAAGATTGGGATTGTTTCGTAAAACAGCCCCAAGTAACAATATAAGCATCTATCTCGCACGCCTGTTTGCGGCGCCGCCTTCTGTTGTTTGCAAAAATTACTGATCTTTGCTTCTCATTGAAGTAAAGTAACAATTTGATGGTTAAATTTGGGTGAGTTCGTTAGCGCTTGGTTAACGCGAATTTGGCGGCGCACAGCCACATCGCCCGAAAAAAAAGGCGCTTCGCCGCGGGCGTCATCTCGGAGACGGAAGCCTTATCCGGGATCGTAACAATCTAAAACCGCGCCGCTTTTGCGGTCCCGGCTCGCGCTTCGCAGGGCCGGGACGACGAATGGAGGGCAAGAGACGCGGCCCGCCTTCGGCGGACTCTTCGGCGGCGCGCGTGGCAGGCGGCGTGGCTTGAAGAGGTAAAGAGGCAAAGATCTAGGAGGTAAAAAGGGTCCTCGCCAAACGGAAGCCGACAAGGTAGTCTCGGTAGACCGGCTGGCTGCCGTAACGCCGCGCCGCGCGGAGATCCTGTGGAACGTCGCTCCAGGAACCGCCGCGAAGAACGCGACGCGCGTCGCCGACTTCCCAAACCGAACCGTCTTCCGGGGCGCCGCGGTAGTTCTCATGCCAAGGGTCGGCGCACCACTCCCATACGTTGCCGGGCATCTGATAAAGACCCCAGGGATTCGGCTTGAAGCTTTCCACCGGCGCGGTCGCCTTGCGGTATTGCCCCTTTTTGCCACTCCCATAGGTATAATTGCCGTCATAGTTGGCGTCGTCCGTCGAGATCGAAGAACCCCACCAGAACGGCGTGGACCCGCCAGCGCGGCACGCATACTCCCATTCGGCTTCGCTCGGCAGACGATAGGTTTTGCCGGTCGTCTTCGACAGCCATTGGCAATAGGCCGTCGCATCGTCCCAACTCACGCCGACAACCGGATGGCGAGGCGTCTGCGCAAAGCCCGGATTTTTGTAAGTATCGTCTATGGCGTGGCCCGTCGCCTCGACGAAGGCGCCGAACTCCGCGAGCGTCACGGCGAAGCGGCCGAGCGCGAACGGGGCCTTGATCGCAACCTGATGCTGCGGGCCTTCGGCTTCGCGTCGCTCTTCCTCGCCTGCTGGCGAGCCCATGACGAAACGCCCCTTCGGAATGATCGCCATCTCGGGCGCAAGGCTGTGATCCTTGAACCACTCGCTTTGGCCATTGCCCGGCAGCATGCGTCCGTCCGGCGCGCCATGGAAAATCGCGGCGTCGATCTTGACGCGGCCATCATCGGCGGCCGGGCCGGGAGCGGATGGCCGCCCGCTGAGGCGCAGCTTCTTGATAAGTCGCTCCACGTCGGCGTCGAAAGTGCGGTATTCGACGAACGCGGCCTGCCTGTCGCACAGCTCCTTCAAATCGTCAGGAAGCTGATGCGCTTGAGGCAACGCCGCTCCATCCAGAAGCACGGGCGCCACAGGAATATCGCGCCGGAGCGCCTCGCCGATCTCGATGCGCACGAAATCGCTCGGGTTATCGAGCCGGCGCTGCCCCGTTTGCGGGTCGCGCGCCTCGATCCAGTCCGGCCCGATCAGCGCCAGCAGAACCTCGCACTGATCAACCCAGTCTTTCAGAATCTTGCGGAAGTTCACGCCCGGCGGAATGGAGTCGACATCCATGAAGACATTCTCCGGGCCGACCTCGCGCACAAACGCAGAATAGATGGAGCGCGCCTGATACCTCGAGTCCTGCCTGCGATAGCTGATGAAAATCCGCGCCATGAAAACGACCGCCGTGAAATATGCTTCTGACTTGATAGTTCAAACCGGGGCGGCATGGCAAACGCTTCGCTCGCGGCGATGAAGCCTCGCTCCTCCCCGCGATCGAGCGCCGTCCGCACAGACCAGAGCGGCGAGGCGCGACCTGCAAACGGCGCGCGTCAAGGCCGCCGCGGTGAGCGTGAGCGCAAGATCAGGCGAAGAAGGCTTCCCGCGCCGAGCGACGCAGTCATGGCTCAGGAGGCCTGTTCCAAAATCCGGTGAACGGCGAGGGTTTCATCGAGCGGCATGACATCGCTTTCGGTTCGCTTTTGCCTGAGGCACGTCATCGCCTCTTCGATTTCCCCGATCAACCCGGCTCCGCGCGTGGCCAGGCGCCGGGCGAAAACGTGGTAAGCAGGCTCGGCCACGTCTTTGACCACAGTTCCGACGCGGGTTATGAGGCCCTCCCCGCGCGGGCTGAGACGCATCCGATGGGCGTCAATGAACGGCGCGGCGACCTTGAGGTCGGCAACGTCGCCGTAAATCCGCGCCTCGTTCGACAAAGTCGCGCCGACCGAAGCTTGCGCCTGAAACGTATGGCCAGGGTAACGCAGAGTGAGGGCCGTCGTGACGTCCAGACCTTCGGGCGATTTCGCGGCCAGCGCCGAAACGGCTTCCGGCGCGCCGAAGAGATAGAGGGCAAGGCTGGCGCTGTAGCAACCAAAGGTCAACGCCGCGCCGCGGCCCTGTTGCGGGCCGCCAAGCGTTGCGATGTCTTTCCAGTAGCCAAGGTCGGCGCTGGCTGCGCAAATCTTTCCCAGCTTGCCGGCGCGAACCAGCGTGCGACAGTTTCGGATAATGGGGTTGAAGCGCATCCACATCGCTTCCATGCAAAACAGGTTTCGCGCCCGCGCGGAGGCAACGATTTCAGCCGCTTCAGCCTCGCTGCTGGCGAAGGGCTTTTCGCACAAGACCGCCTTGCCCGATGACAAGGCCGCAAGGCTCATCTCGGCATGGGTATGCGTCGGCGTGGCGACATAGACAATGGCGACTTCCGGGTCGGCCAACAAATCTTCGGCAGTCGTGTAGGAGCGCTGGAAGCCATGTCGCGAGGCGAAACCTTTGACCTTGGCGCCATTCCGCGAAAAAATAGCGGCTTTCTTGACTCCGTTGACTTTACCCATGGCCTGCGCGAAAGCTTCGGCGATGACGCCGCATCCCAAAACGCCCCACCCTACGGGCGTGGCGTCGACCTTTTCGCCTGCAATCATGACGGTTGCCCCTGTGTTCCACTCTGGAGCGGAACTTTATCAAAGTCCTTGAATTTTAGAATGGTTGATTTAAAGCCTATTTGCTTCCACACAACCGCGAGTTCACGCTTATGAAAATTGCAGTAGTCGGTTGCGGCTATGTTGCTGATTTTTATTTCCGGAGTCTTGCTGCGCATCCTGACCTGTCCGTGGCGGGCGTTTATGACCGCGACGCCGCGCGGCTGGATGCATTCTGCCGCTATTATAGCGTACCCAAATGCAACAGTTTTGAGGAGCTGCTGGCGCTTGCGGATGTCGAATTGGTCTTGAATCTGACGAATCCGCGGGAACATTTCGCCGTCAGCGCGGCCATTCTTCGGGCTGGCAAACATGTCTATACGGAAAAACCTTTGGCCTGGACCTGTGACGAAGCCAGGCAATTGATAGACATGGCGACGGCCAAGGGTTTACGCATCGGCTGCGCCCCGTGCAGCGTGCTAAACGATACCGCGCAAACCGTCCTTCGCGCACTGCGCGATAACGTTATCGGTCAGATCAGGGTGATTTACGCCAATTACGATGATGGCATGATCGCGCCGAAGAAGAAGCCGTGGCAATGGCGATCCGCCTCACAGGCCCCTTGGCCTGCGAAGGACGAATTCGAGGTGGGATGCACGTATGAGCACGCCGGATATTTCCTGACATGGCTTGCGGCTATGTTCGGCCCGGCCATATCCGTCACCGCCTATGCGGCATGCCTGATTCGAGACAAAGGCATCGGCGTCGAGGGCATGGCGCCGGATTTCTCCGTCGGATGCATCGAGTACGACAACGGCGTCGTCGCGCGAGTGACTTGCGGGCTCGCCGCGCCGGAGGATAAGTCCCTGACCATCGTCGGCGATCATGGCGTGCTCTACGTGCCGCACATGCGCGACGACAAACTCGGCGTCTGGGTGAAGCGCGACGCCGAGAAGGGCGCCGCGCCTTCGACAGACTGCAGCTCAGATTCCGCGCGAAACTCGGGACCGCCATCCGGCGCTTTCATTTGCCATTGGCGCAGCACGCCCTCTATGAGAAGTATCCTCTGGTGGATCTCGGCCCCTACGCCGTCGCAGCCAAAGGCAAGCCGGTCAGCTTTCTTCGCGGCGTTCAGGATATGGTCGACGCCCTGCGAACCGGAGAGCCGCATCGTCTGTCCGCCGAGCTTGGGCTGCACATCATCGAGATTATTGAAGCGCTCCAGTATCCCGAACGTTTCAATTTTCGCAGAACGATCACCAGCCGCTTCGCGCCGATCGAGCCTGTTCAGAAATAGACATGAACGATATCGCCTGCTCGGTGAAGGAGCGGCGCTCGCCTGCTTAGCCGCCTCGGACAAGATGGCGCCCCACGGGCGCCATCAGTGGCCGCCGCCGCCCCCTTGCGGGTTGGGCCGCCGGACGATCGGCGCGAGCAGCGCGATCAGGAGGAAAAGCAAGGTCAGCGCCCAGAAAACGTCGCCGATGGCCATGACGGTCGCTTGCTTGCGGACGAGTTGGCCGAGCTTCTTCGTGGCGGCGAGCGAAGCGTCGGAGCCGAAGTGCGCCATCTGTTGGGTGAGCTTCGCAAGCGCTTCCTCCGCGGCGGCGCGCCCCCACGCGACCTGTTCGTGCAGGCGCGCCAGATGCAGGTCGAGGCGCTTGTTCAGAAGCGTGTTGATCAACGCGAGCCCGACCGCGCCGCCGAGGTTGCGCGTCAGATTGAAGAGGCCCGACGCGTTCTTGAGCTTCCAGGGCGGCGTCGTGCCGAGCGCCGTGGTCGTGACCGGGATCATGATGAGCATGAGCGAAACGCCGCGCAGGATCTGCGGAACCAGAAGCTCATAGAAATCCCATTCCACGGTCATGAGCGAGGTCTGATAGGTCCCGGCGCCAAGCCCGATGAAGCCGAGCGCGATCATGAGGCGAGGGTCGGCGCCGCGCTGCATCAACTTGCCCGACATCGGCGCCATGAAGAACATGCAGATGCCGGTGACGAACATGGTTTCGCCGATCTGCAAGGCGGAATAGCCGCGTATGCGGGCGAGATAAACGGGATAGAGGTAGGTCAGCCCGTAGAGGCCGATGCCGAGCACGAAGGACAACAGCGAGCCCGTCGCGAAATTGCGATCCTTGAAAGCCGAAAGATCGACAACCGGGTGTTCCGCCGTCAGCACGCGCCAGAAGAAGAGGACGGCGCATGCGGCGGAGAAGGCGACGCCCATGGTGATGTGATCGCTGTCGAACCAGTTGTCGGTCGGCCCTTCCTCCAGGATGTATTCGAGCGCGCCGAGAAAGCCCGCCATGGTCAGGCAGCCGATCCAGTCGAACTGGCGCAGAAGCTTGAAATTGGGGCGGTCGAAATCGATCAGGAACCAGGAGACCACTGTCACCATGATCCCTGGCAGCACATTCACGAGAAACAGCCAGTGCCAGGAGTAGAGGTCGGTGAGATAGCCGCCGATGGTCGGGCCGATGGTGGGTGCGAGCGTCGCCACGAGCCCGATGACGGGCTGGACGGCGGGCTGCTTCGATTTCGGGAAGATCGTAAAGGCGGACGCGAACACGGTCGGGATCATGCCGCCGCCGATGAAGCCTTGGAGCGCCCGCCACACGATCATCTCCTCGATCGAGGTCGCGGTCGCGCACATGATGCTCATCAGCGTAAAGCCCGCCGACGAGATCACGAAAAGATAGCGGGTGGAGAGCGCTCGCGACAGAAATCCCGAAAGCGGGATCATGATCACTTCGGCGATCAGGTAGCTCGTCTGCACCCAGGGGATTTCATCCGCGCTGGCCGAAATGCCTGCCTGGATTTCCGACAGCGACGCCGACACGATCTGGATGTCGAGGATCGCCATGAACATGCCGAAGACCATCATGATGAAGGTCACGACCCGGCGTGTGGTGACCTGCGGCTCGGCGGCCGCGAGAGAGATGGCTCCGGTAGGGGCGGGAATGGTTTGAGCGGATGCGGACATGTTCGAGTGCTCCACCCCTCATCCTGTCCTTCTCCCGCAAGGGGAGAAGGAACGCCGTTACAACCGGCGCGACCTGCTCCCTCTCCCCTCGCGGGAGAGGGTTGGGGTGAGGGGGCTTGATGGACTTAATCGGCTTTTGCGGCGACTGCGCCGCCCGGCTCCGCCCCAACCTTGGTGTTCACGGAGGTCACGACCGAGAGGCCGGGCCGCAAAACGCCTTCGCGGATCGCTTCGCCATTGACGCGGATGCGCACCGGCACGCGCTGCACGATCTTGGTGAAGTTGCCGGTCGCGTTTTCGGGCGGAAGCAGGGAATATTGCGAACCCGACGCCGGCGCGATGCTCTCCACCACGCCGTGGTAGATGCGCCCGTCTGCGGCGTCGACGGCGACGTCCGCGGGCTGGCCGGGCCGGATGCGGTCGAGCTGCGTTTCCTTGTAGTTCGCTTCGATATAGGCCGTGTCGAGCGGCACCAGCGACAGAAGCCGCGTTCCGGGCTGCACATATTGGCCTGTCTGCACGACCTTGTTGCCGATCACGCCGTCGAACGGCGCCTTGACCGTCGTATAGCTCAAGTCGAGCAGGGCCTTGTCGAGGCTCGACTGCAACTCGGCGCGCACGCCTTCCGCCTCCTTCACCTGCGCGCTCAGCACCGTGAGGTTGGCCTTGGCTAAAATCTCCGCCGCCTCAGCCGCCATGACGGCGGCCTGTCCCTGGTCGCGGTCGGCGCGGGCCTGGTCGAGCCTCTGCTTACTGCCATATTCCTGCTGCGCCAGCGTCTGGGCGCGTTCGAAATCGGCCGACGCCCTGACGAGGCTCGCCTTCATGGAGGCCACTTGCGCATTAGCTTGCGCGATCACGGCCTCTTGCGCGATCGCCTGCTGTTTCAGCCGCTCGATGGTTGCGCCCTGGGTCGCGAACTTATTCCGCGCCGAATCGACGGCGATTGCGTAGTCGCGGTCGTCGATCAGGGCGAGGATGTCGCCCGCGCGAACGGCCATGTTGTCCCTGACCGGAACGGCGGCGACGATGCCGGAGATTTTCGCGGAGATCACCGAAAGATCCGCCTTTACATAGGCGTCGTCGGTCGAAACAGTGAACCGGCCTTCGGTCCACCAATAATAGCCGTAATAGCCGCCGA